>CBDDPY010000001.1:0-38198 GCA_965232515.1 Alphaproteobacteria bacterium
ACGAGCGGGGGCTTTACGACATCGATGAGCGTCATTTCCCGTTGGCGGTCGTCCCTGGGGCCGCCGTTGCCTGGGGCGTGCCCTTGCCGCCGGCGGACGACTGATCGTCCAGGCCGGAGCGCGGTCGAGGGGCCGCGCTCCGGCTTTCCCTTTCTGGATTGATTGGATGGCGGCTGGAGGCGGCCGGCTCGCCCCGCGTGGCGGGGCTCGCTGTTAAGGAGCGGCCTTGTCGGGGGCACTCGGTCCCGGCCGAGGCCTCCTGCGGGTGCCCTGTTGACCGCTCGCGGCCGCGCCGCGTGCTGCCAGCTCGCCCGGCCGCCGGATATCTGTTTCCGGCGGTGCGGCCGGGCGGCTTTCCTGGCGCGCTGTTGTTCGCAGGCGCCGGCGTCGCCGGCGCCGGTGCGGGATAGGGGGACTTTCCCTCCCCCTCCCGCGAAGCCCCGCCTCGGGGTCTCCCCATCCTTCCGCGCGGGCCGTGGCCCGCTTGTGCAGGACGACGCGGATCCGCGTGCGCGGATGCTGCGTCGCCTTCGCTGCGCTCAGGTGGGCGATCCCCCTCCCCTCGCCGGCGCTTCACCCAACCCTCTCCCCGCTCGCCGCGAGGCAGGTCCGGTTGTGCAACCGGACCAAACCCAAGGAGGGCGTAGATGTCTCGCTACAACGACAAAAACCTCGACAACCTGCATGTCGGCTATCACTCGCCGTGGACCTATCCATGTCCGTTCGCGGCCGGCGATCCCAGGGGCGATGCTTGGCGGGTTGGCCGGTGGCTGGCGGGCTCCGGCCTGCCGAAGCCGGATAGTTGCCATCAAGATCGTGTCCCCGTCACCTACGTCACCATTCTGGACGAGCACGCGCAGCCGGTCGAACTGCGGTGCGTCTGCGCGGGTGATTTCGTGCAGATCGTGCCGGCCTCGACAGGTCTGCGGGCCGCGCCGCGCGATGCCGCCGGCGACGAACTGGTCTACCGGATCGCGCCGGCCTGGGCCTGGACGATCATCGATGAGACCTTGGCCCTGGACGCCCGGTCTGCCGCCTTCGACGGCGAGCTACGGGCGCGGATCGCGGAAGCCGTGGCCGCCGTGGTCGATGCGAGCGCGGGAGGCCGGTCATGAGCGATACCGGCCGCCCGGGCGGCGGGTATCGGCCCGCCGATCCCGCCCGTTTCATCAAACAGCTTGGCGACTTGGACCGCTCCAAGAGCGAGCGCGAGAAGTTCCGCGATTTGCTCGAATTGGCCTATTGCGCGTGGGCCAAGCTGACCGCGCCGGACAGCGAGCGGGCCGACGCCCTGGAGGCCCGTTATATGGCCGTCGTCGGCACCTATCGCGCCAAGGCCGACGTGCGGGCCTATCCCCGGTTCGTCGCAGCGGCGGCGGCGGAGGCCGCGCAGGGTCGCGACTTTCTAGGAGAGGTAGCGGCCGAGCTTGGACTTCTGGACGCGCGCGCGGGCCAGTTTTTCACGCCACGTTCGGTCAGTCTGATGATGGCCGAGATCACCATGAACGATCCCGGCCCGCTGATCGAGGCCGAAGGTTTCATCACGCTTGCCGAGCCGGCGGTGGGCGGTGGCGGCATGGTCCTGGCGGCGGCCGACGTGCTTGAACGCCGGGGCTACGAGCCCGGCCGCCACATGCTGGTGAACGCGGTCGATCTTAGCCCGCTGTGCTACCAGATGGGATTTTTACAGTTGACCTGGCGCGGCGTGCCGGCGCTGGTCGAACGGGCGAACAGCCTCAGCCTGGAGCGCTTCGAGGCGGCCTGGACGCCGGCGACGGCCGCGTTTTACGCCCTGCACGGCCGCTTGTTTCCCGAAGGCCAGAAGCCGGCCGCCGATGTGCCCGAACCGCCCCGGCGGTCGGTTCAACTCGACCTGTTCGGCGGGGGCCAGTCATGAGCGGCCGCGCGGCTTGCCGCAGGTGCCCCGAGCGGGGCGCCTGCGGCGCGTCGGTGGCCATGTCGCCGCTGAGGGGCGGGCCGCTGGAGGGCGCGCGTTTGCGCGTCCTCTCCCTCGGCGCCGGGGTGCAGAGCACCACTCTGGCGCTGATGGCGTCGCATGGCGAGATCGGGCCGATGCCGGATGCGGCCATTTTCGCTGACACGCAGTGGGAGTCGCCGGCGGTCTATGAGCATCTGGACTGGTTGGCGAGCGGCAACGTCCTGCCCTTTCCCGTGATCCGGGTCACGGCCGGTAGCTTGCGCGATGCTATTGTCGGCAAGGCGACCGGCGGCGAGGGCCGCTTTGCCGCCGTGCCCTTCTACACGGCGGACGGCGGCATGGGCCGGCGGCAGTGTACCCGCGAATACAAAATCGATCCGATCCGCAAGCAGGTCCGCGCCATGCTCGGGTTGAAGCCCCGGCAGCGCGGCCCCAGGCGGCCGGTGGTGGAACAGTGGATCGGCATCAGCACCGACGAGATCGTGCGCATGAAGCCGGCGCGCGAGGCGTGGGCAGCGAACCGCTGGCCGCTGATCGAGGCCAACATGAGCCGGGCCGACTGTCTCGGCTGGTTGCGCCGACACGACTACCCGATTCCGCCCAAGTCGTCGTGCATCGGCTGTCCCTACCATTCCGATAGCTATTGGCGGGCACTGCGCGACCGGCAGCCGGCGGCCTGGGACGACGCCGTGACGGTGGATAGGCTGATTCGCGCCAAGGGGCCGTTGCGCGGCATGAAGCAGGTGCAGTTCATGCACCGCGCCCGCAAGCCGCTGGACCAAGTGGACCTGACGACCGCCGAGGACCACGGCCAGCTTAGCTTTTGGGACGAATGCGAAGGGCTGTGCGGGGTGTGACGCCCGGCTGTTGTAATGTGCATTACAGATCGCGCGGGCCGCCAGGAGGCGGCCCGCGATCCAGTTTCGCGACGCGCTGCCGCGCGTTGCGGGCGGCCTGAACCGCATTGGCGTCGAGGTCTTGCCGCTCGCCGTCCAAGAGATGGTCGAGCAGGCCCATGCGGTACAGCAGCTCGCTTGTGGCGGTGTCGCCGGTATGGTGCATCGACGCTGCGGGCCAGGCGTCTAGGATCGCCTGGACGCCGGCGACGAAATCTGCCTCCGTATTGGCTTCCAGACAGACGACCGCGCGAATCTGGAAGCGATAGGGATTGACCGCCACGGTCTGTGGCGGTCGCCCCCCGGGCGCGAGCACGATCTTGGCCCACCAGTGCCAGCCTCTGTCTGTGCTGATCACCCGCCAGGCGGCGCCCGCCGCGTGGTTCCCGCCCGGGCCGAAGACGGCACGCACGGCGGCGGCGAAATCCTGAGAGGTCAAGCCGGTGGGTTAGTTCAGCCGTGCGGCCGTGTCTTCGACCAGAAGTTCTCGCGCGAAGTCGATGATCCGGCGGCGCCGGTCGATGTCCTGAATCCGCGCGAACGATTTCACCAGCTCCAAGGTTTCTTCAGGCGGAACGGCATCGATGCCGGGCGGTACGTCACGCATCAGCCGGTGCATCAGAGTTTTGTCGGTCATAAGGGTGCCTCCGAAGGGATGCCCGCGCCCACGTCGATAAAATCGACGTGGGCGACGGTGAGGGTTGAAACGGCGCCGAAATCCATCAGGTCGCGGCGCTCCAGGTCGAGGATGGCGGTATATGCGATGATCTTGCTGGGGCGCCCCGTTTCGTCGAGCATCGGCAAGATGGTCTGTTCGAGATCGGCGCTACGGCCTGAAATGGTGCTGGCAGCGGCGCGGATCACCCCGACGCAGGGCGTGGCCGTGACCGCGCCATAGGCGTCCAGATATCGCGGGTCGTGATACGGAGAGCCGGCGAGATCGAAGGGGTCGCCGGTCAGGTCGCGGCCGTATAGGTCCGCCAGGCCGGTTCCCATGAGCCGCCAGACGAAGCCGCCCGCCGGCTGGCGGTCCAGCAGATGAATTTGCGGAAGTAAATCGGGAATCATCGCAGCCGGATCAATCGCGGTGCGCGGCGGCACGGCCGAAGGCCCGCGCTGCGCCCACCAATACTCGTAGAAGGCGCGCGAATAATCGTCCCTCAAGCCTGCGGCGGGCGGCACGGTGGCGTTCACTGGCGGGTGGCTCCGATCCCCTCATCCGGGCCATAGGCCAGCCAGAACGCCGCGACCTCCCAGAATCGGCTATTCGCGTTGAGCCCGTGCTGTGCGGTCTCGTCGATACTGGCCTGGATCATCAAGGCGGCCCCGTCGCGGCCGTAGGTGGCCACGATGCTGGCGACGGCCGCGACTGGGCTGGTCAGGTCCCAGGTCGTGCCGTCAGAGTCCGCCGCGGCGATGCGGCGGCGATACAGCGCTCGCAGGACATCGCACCAGTATTCCGCCTGATCGTAGTGGCCGTCGCTGCACGCGTTCTCGTAGGTGCGCGTGGTAGCCTCGATCGCCGCCGCGCCCTGGCCGGCGTCCAGGGCGTCGGCCATCTCGTCAGGCGATGGGCGCTCTGGAGCGGCTGGCGTCGTGTAGCTGTGTGTGTGAGTCCCCATGTCGTCGCGCTCCGGGCAAAGAAAAACGCCCGGCGATTGGCCGGACGTCGCCAGACCCGCGGAACCCCGACGGGGCGCGGGTTTTGGGTCCGAAGACCTTGGACAGCGCCGCGCCATCCGGCCACGACGTGGTCGCGACCGGGTGGGCTCCTCCGGGGGCTGGCGATTCCCCACCGACGGATTTGGCCGTCGGCGGCCGGAGAGTCGCAAAATTCCAATCGAGACGCAACTAGCGGCGGTGGGTCGGTTCGTTCTCTCGGGAGGGGGCTGATTCGATCCCTGTAGGGATGGGTCTCTTCGGGCCGACGATATAGGCCGGCTGGACGGTGGCTGGCAAGAGGGCCTAGGCGTTAAGTCACTGTAACGATTTTGGTTTTCGCGTTATGGCTGTGTTGTGGTGGGGTTGTAAAATCGAGTGCCCGATGCACCCTCTATCTCACGGCCGGGCATCGGGTGGCCGAGCTTCGGCCCGTCATCGCCGTGCAGGACGCCATGCGCGGGGTGATCGCGGACTTGGTGCGTCGTGACGACCTCGGATGGTCCCATTGCACTGATCAGCCGAGCAGCCGATCGACACGTAAGCGACGTGCTACGGGTTTCAGGCGGGCGTGATGGACGCTATGTGAGTTGTCCGCTATCCGGCGTTTGTCAGATGCGATCGGCTGCCGCTCCGAGAACGTGATGTGGCATTGCGCCCGGTCAAGGGCCTGCCCGCTCAAACGAGTTGACCCTTGACCGGGCGCAGGTATTGCCACCTCCGATCTCTTCGGCGTCAACCAACCGCATCTGACATAGAGGAAATCGGATATGTGCTCACAGAGCATCGACATCCCGAGCTGGCCGCCGAAAAGGAAATTCCCGCGTTCTAACAAGCTGTGGTGGACCGAGGCCGGTGATTGCTGGGCGCTGTTCAGAGACCACTCCTGCATTGCGCTTCTCAGGCCGCATGTGGAGGGTGGCGATGACGGCTGGATTACCGAAATCTGGCAGTTCGACGATTTAGGCTGGCATGGCGTCGATTGCCCGGACGTCGAGGGCGGCAAGATCATTCTGGAGAATTGGGCGCATGAAGCCGGCTTGGCGTGATGGCCGGCCGCTCGCCGTCTCCTAAAAACATTCGTTTCTAGGAGATCGCCGGCGGCCGGCCCGGTCATGGCTTTTTCGGTCCGAAATGTCTCCCAAAACCGTCTCTTGAAACCCGCTCTCCGAAAAGGTATGCTCGTAAACGTTTTTCGGAGACCGTGATTAGACACCGGAACTTGCCATGACGATGATCGATGAGCCGGACCAGCCCGGCCGTGAAGCGAACGAGGCTTCGGAATGCGACGAGCGGCCGTCAACATGGCTGAGGCGGCATCGTTCGGCGCTACTCGGCGGGGCGATGATCTTTGGCGGCATCGTGCTGATTTCCCTTGATCGCTGGGCCGCGTTTAGCTTCCTGGTCGTACTGCTGCCTTGCGTCATTTGCGGCATGATCGTCCTGCACCGCTGGCGCACCTAGCGCCGGGCAGAGCCAGGCCGTGCAGAACGAACCGGATTCCAGTGCGCCCCTATCAAGCCGCGATCGCCGGACTCGCGATGACTTCATCCGGCTTTTCGGCGGCGGGCGCTTCACGATCCGCGACCTTTGGCGCGAGTGGGTCGGACGAGCGCGTGGGCCGACACGGGATTTCGTCGCGGAGATGGAGACCGAGCTTGCGCGGCTGGCCTTCGTCGAGCCAGCCCCGGGCCCGCGCGGCGGCCAGGGCTGGCGTGTCCGGCCGGCGGTGGTGGACGAGCTTGAGCGGGATCGCGCCGACCAAGCGGTCTGGGTCCGGCAGCGTAACGAGGCCCACCGGCCGGCGGCCGAGGCCCTGACCAGCCGATATGCCGACATCGAGGTGGTCGACGACCCGCCGGAGGTACGTGTCGCCTATCCCAATCTCACCTTGCCGCCCAGGTGGATCGATATGCGGTTGCAGGAGGTCACGGTCGGCGCCGTCATCGGGCATTGGTGCCGGCGGCATCGGTACAAGGGCATCAAGGCCGGCCGCCTGACGGCGACGCTGACATGCGACTGGCGGTACGCCGCGAAGATGGCGACCGTCATCGCGAAGCTGGACGAGCTGGTCAGCCGTCACATCGCAGGGGCCATCAAGCATCACCGGGGGCGCTTGGCCGAGCTGGAATCGATCATAGACAAGGAGAGTGAGGACGCATGACGAGCTTCTATGACCTGCCGGGCGGCCGCCTAGGCGTGGCCCTCGACGCCGCCATCAGTGAGGCCGTGCGCAAGCCGCCGGCGCACGAACGGATTTTTTCTTATCCGGGGCTGATTGAAGTGGATTGGCAGCGTGCGGCCCATTGCCATCATTCCAACGTCACGTTGGTCGGGACGATCGGCGCGATGCTCGATCCCGTCGCGGCCGCCGGCGCGCTCGGCAAAATCCGGCTGGCGTCGATCGTCGGTGGTGTCTCGAAGCTCGATTGGAATCAGAGCGCGCTTTTGGCGGCGGCGGCCGGCAAGCCGGGGGCCGAGCGTCTGCCGAAAAAGTTCTTCGCCGGCGCGGTCCTCGGTCTCATCGAGGCGGAAGGGCTGGAGCGCTATTTCGAGTTTGATGACGAGCTGGGCAAGGACCACTACGGCATCCGGCCGGCCGGCTATGAGGAAAGCGAACGGGCTGACGCGCGGGCCTTCGCCGCTGGCGAGGATCTGGAGCCCCGCGATCTCTTCGCCGAAATGCGGCAGCGGGCCAGTCGCGATCAGCTCACCCCGCCCGGGCGCGTGGCCCTGGTCGCGGTCATGGCGCTTTATAACGAGGATGATACGCGCGAGCGTTTCAAGGGCCGCGGCTGGAGCCTGACCACGCGCGATTTAGGAGCCTATCTACAGGATCGTGCGGAGCGTCGGCCGGCTGCCTTCGAGAATCTGTTGCTGGCAATGGCCACCTATCATGGTTGGTAAGGCTTCTGCAGGGTCGGGCCAGGCCGTCGGCTATGCTCGGGTTTCCAAGCAGGATCAGACCCCCGCCTTGCAGCGCGACGCACTGAAAACAGCCGGTTGCAAGCGCATCTTCACCGAGCGGGCTTCCGGCGCGCAGCGCGACCGTCCGCAGCTTGCCGCCGCCCTGGACTATCTCCGCGAAGGCGACACGTTGGTTGTCTGGAAGCTGGACCGCTTGGCGCGGTCGGTCCGGCAGCTCATCGAAACGATCGAGGACCTGCATGAGCGGGGCGTCGGCTTCCGATCGCTCACCGAGGCGATCGACACGACGACGAGCGGCGGGCGACTGGTGTTTCACATCTTCGGGGCCTTGGCCGAGTTCGAGCGATCGCTGATCCGCGAGCGGACGAATGCCGGGCTTGAGGCGGCCCGGGCGCGAGGTCGCGTCGGCGGTCGGCCGGTGTCTCTGGACTCCGAGGACCTGGTTGCCGCTAAAGCGATGCTGCTGAATCCAAATATCACTGTCGAAGAAGTCGCTCGGCGCCTTAATGTGTCACCGTCCACTCTCTATCGCCATCTGCCCGGAGGCCGAAGCGCGATCGGCCATCCCGATTCAGCCGAGAAGACCTGAGATGATTGAAGTCCCCGAAGCCGACAAAAACAGGACCGCCATCCGTGCGATTGCCGAAGTGCTGGCTCAGGGTATGCCTGTCACGGCCGGTCTCGCCCGCCTGTACCAGTTTACCCATCCTTCAGCCTTCGAGCAGGAGCTGCAACAATGGCGCCGGGATGTGACGCAAGCCGTCAACACGATTTCCGAGCAGCTCCGTATTCGCCTTCCCGTCAGCGAGGCCAGCCTTGAGGTCACTCGGTTCCTGGTCGGGCAAGCCGCTCGGGGCTATGGGGACGATATTGCTTTTCAACAGATCGAGGACGGCTTGCCGGAATACGACCGTGCAACGCTCCAGAAAGCCTGCTTCGATCTGGAGCAGTCCGATTTGGTGCGGATCGAGGCCGCCCACGGGCGCCCGGTTCTGGCCGTTCGTCCCGAGGCCCGACTTTTCTGGACCTTTGACCCTTACTTCCTCGGCACCGATCCCGGCGCCGACGCCCTGGAGATCGCCCGGAAGCTTCTTGAGCAGGATGACGGCGCCTCCGTCGCCGCCGGCGACCTGGAAACCTCTCTCGGCTGGTCGCGCCGACGCTTCAATCCGGCCTTTGAGAAGGTCGTGGCGGAGCTTCCGCCGGGATGGCTCCGCCAGCCAATGAAGCGGGACTATCCGGCAACCTTAATCCGCGTTTCTCCAGAGGTGCGCGCCCAGCTTGAACATTTCGTCTCAGGCTAAGCGGGCTTGCGATTGACGACGATCGGCGCCGGGGCAAGTGCCCCGGCGCCTTGACCGTCAGTCGGACGGATTCCAAATCAGGGCATAGACGTCGGGCTCATCCTGTCCGGCGGCAACACCCAGGTTGCAGTAGAGCCGGCGCGGGCCGAACTCCGGAGCGGCTAGCGCGAGCGACACGTACTCTCTGCCGCTGGTCTCGCCCAGGCGCGTCCAACCGGCGCCGATGTCCACGTTGTCGGCATAGACCCGAAAGTCCGGCTGGTTGCTGTCCGGCTTCTTGCCGTTGTTCGGGCTGATGCGAATGGGCGCCTTGATGCTGAGGGTCCGCAGGTGTCCGAAGTAACTGCCGTCCGCCTGGAGCTTTACGTAACCGATCTGTGCCATTGTCCGATCCTCTTGCTGGAAGGGGCCATCCCCTTCGATGGCCAGACCGGATGGCGAAGCGGGCCGGGTGAAACCGCCTTGCGGCCCGCCCGTAGGAGCGGGACCTGAGCGGCGGGGTTTTTTGGAGCGTGAGCGGTCGCGAGGAGCCGCGCAGCGGCGGGGAAAAAACTCCGTGGCGAGGGTTGTGGCCGGCTCGCGGAGCCATAGGGCTATTAGGCGAGCGAAGGGGATGGTCCCCTTCCAGCCGTTGACGGTCGGCGGCGCGGTCGGTGCGGATCAGCCTTCCCGGCCGTGGCGTTTCGGAAAACCGGCGGCCCCGGCTTCCGCGCGGTCGCGGCCGACACAGCGGCCCGACGGCAATCGGCTTTTGCGTCGCGGGGTTCGGCCGACCGTCTTGGCTGGCGTGATGCGCCTGGGCGAGACCAGTGGCCGGGAGACCCGATCGTCGTCTCATGCGCCCTGGCCGTGTTCGGTCTCGCCCGAGTGCATTGGTGTCCAGATGGCGGTCGAGCCGCCGGCGACGGCGGCCAGGTTCTTGATGCGGGCAGGTTCGGGGCGATGGCGCCGGCCAGGTGTCGCGGCCGTGCCGCCGTGCCTCGGGTGCCAGATCGCCGCTCTTGCTCGCTAAATCTACGGTCGATGCCTGTCCGGCCGACCAGCTCGTCGGAAACGTCCCGGCCGTTGGTCTGTCCCCTCCCCTTTCGTGGTTTCGACGCACCAGGCTTGCACGCGGGCCTGATGCCGGCCGCAACCTGCCAAGGCGGTTTCCGCTCCGCGGACCCTCCCCCTTTCGGTGGCGTTGGCGGCCCCGCGTGCCGATCCCGGTCGCGTCAACACGAAAGGAGACAGACCAATGGCCTACGACGTGAACGATTTTCGGCTGATCGGCCGGGTGGCGGACATCCGGCACTTCTCCACCGTGAGCAAGGTGCGGATCGCGACCCAGCACCCGAGGCACAACGGCAAAGCCAGCTTCAACACCGTGTCGGTCTTCACCGCCGGGACCCGCTCCTACATCAAGCAATATGTCGCGGTCGGCGACAATGTGGGCTGCGACGGCCATCTGGCCACCAGCTCCTACGAGCGCGAGGGCCAGACGGTCTACAGCGTCGACCTGATCGCGGGCCGCTTCGGACTGATCGCGAAGAAGCGCGACGCCGGCGACGACGGGGCGGGGGCGCAATAGCGCCCCCCTTCCCTGCCGTGGCTACCACTACCAAGTGTTGATTTTCTTAGTCGCTTTGCTCCATGCTTCCAGCCGAGTCGTGTCGTCACGGTGCTGGCGACCGCCTCGCGGGGATCGCCAGCCCTGATTGCGCAATACCACTAGCCGGTCCGTGCCGGCCGTCCCCCTATAGGTAAAACAAGGTCTGGCTCACGAGCCGTCCGCCGGCTCGCGTGTCCACTGAAGCAGAGCCCCAGGGGGAGTAAAACGACGATGTTCCAAACGGACGAGCGTGCGCATCCGGTCTTTATCGACGATCGCAGTCGCCAGGAAATTCGTGTCGGCGATCCAGTGGTCTTTCGCGGTGGCGGCCGCGCGGAAACCTGGCGCTTTCATGCTTTGAACGCCGGCGCCGGCATGGTCACGCTCTGCGCCGTCGATAACCCAACCACTGCGATGACGGTCCCGGTCGACTTGACGTCGGGCCGCATAGAACGCGCCGGCGACGTCGGCTGACACCACACAGCGATTGGGGGTCTATCGGCCTGCGGCCCAACGTTGGTCGATAAGCACGGCGGGGGCGCGCTTCAGGGGAGAGTGCGTGAGTAGCGCCCCCGCCGTGCAGCTTCTCAGGTGACAGGGCCGCTTTCGGCCGGACTTGTGAGGGAAGCATGACACCCGACAACCCTACCTATGATCCCATGACGCCGCAGGAGGTTCCGGCCGCGACCGAGTGCCGTATCTATCGGATGCTCAATGCGGCGCGGACGCTTCCCGAGCTTCAAGATCAGGTTCGATTGATTCTCCAGGGATTGCAGTTCAGCGACTTCACGCACACCGTCCTTGGTCGCGAGGACGATCGCCTACCGCAGCCTAACCGCACGATGACCAGCTTCCCTTCGGCGTTGTGGGAGAGCTACGACGGCCACCTTTATCATCGCTGGGATGCGATCCTCGACTATGCGTGGCATAATCGACGGCCAATCTTTTACTCCGAGCTTCGCGCGGTCCTATTACGGTTTCCCCATGAATCCGAGTTAAAGCAACAGAACGATCGGATCGCCGCTTTATATCGCAGGCACGGCTATTACGAATTCTATTTGATTCCCCACGGCGCCGGCGGGCGCCGCTCGCTGTTCATGGTCGGCGATCGGCAGCTTGACCCCGACCGCATCCGCCGCCGTGCAGCCGCGGCTGACGGCGGCCAAGTCGAAGTCGAGTAGTTTCGTATGGTCTAAGGGGCTTCGCCTCTCGCACGGTCAACGCGATCACCGGCGGCCGTGGCCTGGGTGGTTCATCCCCGCGCGAGCGGGGAACGTTGTTACCGTGACTACAGCTCTCCCACTGTAGACGGGTCATCCCCGTGCGAGCGGGGAACTTTGTGTCAATATATGTACGCCTTTTGATTAAATCTTGTCGAGAATAATCGCGGTAAAGCTAGGGTTTTTGGGGCCATTGGTGGCCCGGTGATGGCGGCCGAGTTGGTCGAGAGGCAGCCTGCGGCTTCGGCGCGTCCGGCATTGGGGGCCTGGTGTGATCAGTGGCGGCGCGGATCCGCGTGCGCGGATGCTGCGCCCCTCTTTTTTTGATCCTGGCTAAGGGGCCTTGCCCCTCGCGCGGTCAAGGCTGCGGCCACCCCAGCCTCAGTCGCTCCGCTCCCTGCGGCAGGGTCCCCTGAACCTCGCCTGGACCTTGCTACCCCCAATCCTCGCCGGATGGGCAGGGGTTGATGCAGACGCATCACCCCCTTCCCAGGGGGCTAGCAAGCCACAGGAGTTGCACCATGCAATTGACCCATATCGACATCACCGACTTGAAGGTTTCGCCGCTCAACATGCGCTATGGCGAGGAACCGGACATCTCCGACATCCTACCGAGCGTGCGGAAACGGGGGGTGCTGTTGCCCCTGTTGGTGCGGCCGAACGGCAGCGGCTACGAGATCGTCGCCGGTGCGCGGCGTTTCGCCGCCGCCCAGGCTGTGGCGGAAGAAGCGGGCGAGATCGACCCCCTGCCCTGCGGCATCTTGGACGAGGACGACGACGCGGCGGCCTTGGAAGCGTCGATGTTGGAGAACCATGCTCGCCTCGATCCGCATGAAATGACGCAGTACGAACATTTCGCCCGGCTGGTGAAGGCGGGGCAGGACGTGGCCGATATCGCGGCCACCTTCAGCTTGACGGAGAGGCAGGTTGAACAGCGGCTCGCGCTCGGCAATCTGCTGCCGAAGATCAGGGAGGCGTACAGGGCGGATAAGGTCAGTGTGCCGACCATTCGGCATTTGACGATGGCGACCAAGACCCAGCAAAAAGCGTGGCTCAAACTGTTCGACGACCCTGCGACGCATGAGCCGTGCGGTGCGAACTTGAAGCGCTGGCTACTGGACGGTGACGACATTTCGACCGGGGGGGCGCTGTTCCCCTTGGAGGAATACACCGCCCGGAAAGGCCAGGACGGCAAGAAGGGCCGTGTCATCACCGATCTATTCGGAGACGGGGGCTACTTCGCTGACCGTGATCTGTTTTGGGAGTGCCAGAACGAAGCTATCGCCGCCGCGCGGGATGCGTTGTTGGCCAATGGCTGGGCCGAGGTCGAAATCCTCGAACGGGGCCAGAGGTTCTACCAGCATGAGCATTCCGAAACCTCGAAAGCGAAGGGTGGCCGCGTCTACGTCACCGTCGCGCACAACGGCGCGGTCGACTTCCACAAGGGCTATCTGACCACCAAGGAAGCGGCCCGCAAGCGCCGCGCCGAGGCGGCGGCGGCACGCGGCGACGACGCTCCGGTGGAGAAGCCGGAGCGCGTGGAAATCTCTCAGCGAATGCAGGACTACTTGGAAGGCTGCCGCCATACGGCTGTGCGGGCGGAACTGCTGCAACATCCCGGTCTGGCCCTGCGCCTGCTGGTCGCCCACGTCATCGAGGGGTCGCACCTATGGACAGTGAGCCCGGAACACCTGCTATGCGGGAACGACACGTTCGAGACCGAGCGGGCCGAGATCATCGCCCTTCTGGGTTTGCCGGAGCGCGGGTGCGTTGTTCACGAAGGCCGCGACGACAAGGAGGTGGTTCTGCTCACGGCCAAATTGCTTCAGATGCCGGACGACGAGGTGTTGCGCGTGCTGACATTCGTGATGTCGGAAACCTTGGCCTGCGGCAGTGGGGTTGTCGAGGCGGTCGGCAACTACCTTGGGGTCGATATGGCCAACCATTGGGAGCCCGATGACGAGTTCCTTGACCTGATCAGGGACAAGCGGGTGCTCACGGCCATGATGCGGGAGATCGCCGGCAAGCGCACGGCGGACGCCCATGTGACCGCGACCGGCAAGGTCATGAAGAAGGTCATCCGCGATTGTCTGCGCGGCGAGAACGACCGCAAGAAGGTCGAGGGGTGGTTGCCGCGTTATCTGGCCTTCCCCTTCCGCGCCTACACGAAGGCCGGGGGCGCGAAGGACGGCGGCATTCGGATCGCCGCCGCTTGGGATCGCGTCAAGCGGCTGCTGAAAGCGGCCTGATCTTCGTGGACGGAGGGGCCTGCTGGCCCCTCCCCTGCCCCGCAGCGGAAGGACCCCCATGACCGTTCATTGCAACAAGGGCTGTGGCCGTACTTGGCCACGCCATCCCGTCCTTGAAGTGGACTGCCCGGCGTGCCCCGCCACGGCCGGATCGCGCTGCAAGCGCCCATCCGGTCATCAGGCGGCCGATTACCACCATGCCCGCGTGTTGTTGGCCTACGACGAGGGGCATTTCGGTTCCTGCCCTTGGGAATGCTGCCGGCCCGAGGGCCGCACCCTGCTCTCCGAGCGGGCCGGCGCGGACCTACCCCTGTTCGCGGCGCTAGACCGATGATGGTCTATCGGACACCGGGGACGCGGTTGACCTGGGCCAACCTGTCCGACTGGTGCGCCGTCGCCGGCGTGTTGAGCGAGCGGCGCGACGTGGACGGGGACAACCAGATGGCCCGAGCCGCCCATGTGGAAGCGTTGCCGCTGGCGCTCGTCGCCGGCTGTGACGACGTGGACGCGCTGGCAACGCTGCTGTGGTGGCTGATCGAGAGCCCGCCGAGCAAGCATATCGTGCGACCGCTTCGGGGGCACCGCGCCGATGCCCCGCATACGCCCTTGATCATGGCCGCGAAGAACCGTCTCGCCCAGCTCGCGCGGGCGGCCGACACCGCGACCATGCCCATCGGCCACAACCGCCGTGCCGTCATCGATGCCGAGGATTGAGCGGCCGGATTTTGTAATGCACATTACAACAACTGTTCTAGAGAAGTGTCGTCATGCCTAAGAAAACCACCCCTACCCAGGAAGCCTACGGCGAGTTGTCGAAAGCCTACGATCATTTCAATGCGGCCCTGTTCGGCGGTCGGCTGCCGCCTTGCCTTTTTACCTTTCAGCGCCGCAAGGGCACTTACGGTTTTTTTGCCGGGAGCCGCTGGACCGGGCGCGGCGAGCTTGTCGATGAGATCGCCATGAACCCTACGCATTTCAACACGCGGCCGCTGCTGGACGTGTTGTCGACGTTGGTCCACGAGCAGGTGCATTCAAAGCAGCACCATTTTGGTCGCCCGTCCCGATCCGGCTACCACAATCGGCAATGGGCTGAATGGATGCTGGACGTGGGCCTGGTGCCCTCCGACACCGGTGAGCCTGGTGGCAAGCAGACTGGTCAGCGGATGACCCACTACATCGAAACCGGCGGACGGTTCGAGATTGCCGCCCGCGCCCTACTCGATAATGGCTTTCGCATCACTTGGCGCGACCGCGCGGGAGAGGACGAGGCCAAGAAGAAGGGGAAGAGCGGCAGCCGGGTCAAATACATCTGCCCAGGCTGCGCGGCGGCAGTGTGGGGCAAGGCTGATCTGCGGCTCGCTTGCATGGAGTGTGAGGTCGAGTTGGAAGCCGACGATTGAGCGGCTATTTAGGGGTCGGGCAGGTGCCCGACCCCTAAATATTCCGAATCACAGACCGATTCGGTGGTGCGTTGCGTATTTTAGCCCGCCGGACTCCCCGATTACTTTAGCCGTACATAAAAATCCCACAATTGCGCGACTCCTAGTGTTTGTGCGGGTTTGGCGGCGGTCCGGCCGGGTGTAGCCCGGCCGGACCGCCTGACATGGTTAATAATCGTTGACAGCGGCTATCGCGAGGGTAGCGTTGCTGCACACACGATGGGCACATACAGTGCCGGCTAACTCAGGTATTTGTGCCAGATGGCCCTACGAACGGCAGAACGAGTCAAACGCGCGGAGGCCCGGCGACGGGAACGTGGCGACGTCTCGATTTCGCTTTGGGCCAACAAGGATTGGGCGGAGCGGCTGGACGCCCACCGGGGCGATAAGCCCCGTGCCGCCTTTATTCGCGATGTCCTGGATGACTATTTCGACTGGCTGGATCACTACTCCGGCCAGATGGACTTTATGGCTTGGCTCGCGATTCCTGCCCAGCAGAAAAAGGAGAAGCGTCGAGGACTAAGAAAACGAGCATGAAAAAACCCGGCTGGCCGGCCGGGCTTTTTACATGATCGCGGAGCACGGTTAGGACCGCCCCACCTCAATTCCAAGGGCGACCCTACCCGAAAAGCCGAGCCGGGCGCAAGCGGAAACTGTGCGTTTCTGCTAACGGCGAAGCCTTGCCTCCGCGATCCTGACAACAGGAGCGGAGACATGACACATGAGCTGGACCGTGGCCGAGCCACGGGTTTCAGAACGGTATCCTATTACACCCAGCAACTGGCCGATCAGGCGGCCGATTTCGACGGACTGCCCCAGGACTGCGCCCGGGGCCAGGTGCTTGCTGCCTTCAAGCGAGCTGCGCCGGCGATGGGCATCAGCCCGCGCTTGCGCGACGCGATCGACGTGCTGTTCGCCTTTACCCAAGACCAAGACTGGCACCGCGGGGCGCGGCCGATCGTCTGGCCCAGCAACCAGCTTTTGCAGGACGAGCTGGCCCTATGCCGACGGGCGGTTCAGTACGTGTTGCGCGGCCTGGTCGATGCCGGCCTTGTGGTGATGGTCGAAAGCCCCTCGGGCAAGCGCTACGGGAAACGTGATGCGGACGGTCAGATCGTCGAGGCCTACGGCATCGACCTATCGCCGCTCGCCACGCGTATGGCCGACTTCGTGGCCAGGGCGGCGGCCGAGCGCCGGCGGCGGCAGGAAAGGACCGCGCTGCGGCGGCGCGCGACAATCGCCCGCAAGGCCGTCATCCAGGTCGCCCAGGCCGGCATCGATGCCGAGCTGGTCGGCCGCGACTGGCAGACCTTCGCGGCCGAGGCCTCCGATGTCGGCCGGGATGTCGCCAGCACCGAGGGTCTGGCGGGCCTTAGAGCGCGCGTGGCGGCTTTGGAGGGCTTGCGGGCGCGTGCCGAGCGGGCGTTCAAGGATGCTTGCGAAGAAGCGCAAAGTGTTGATGGAAGTGTGTGTAATGCGCCGGAGGGCGCAAATAATTGCGCCGATATACAACTACAAACGAACCCTCAATTTTCTAAAGAAAAACCTGGTAGCAAGTACGGTACTGCTCGGCAAGAAGACGGTAGGAGTTTTGGGGCACCGCCGGAGGCCTTCGATAAACGACAGAGATGCGGCACCATCGACCAGGTCGTGGAGAATCTAGCGACCTATAAGGTGACGCCGGCGTTGATGGCGAAGGTTTTCGCGCGGGAGCTTGACTTGGGAGGCTTGAGTGATCGCCCGGGCTGGATGGATATCGTCAACACCATCTACCACTACCGGCATGGCCTTGGGATCAGCGAGGACGCCTGGAAACAGGCGTGTATGGCAATGGGCCGGGAAGGTGCCGCGGTTGCCCTGGCGATCATCGCCGCGCGAGCCGATGAGATCGAATCGCCGGGCGGCTATCTGCGCGGCATGACCCAGCGGGCGAAGGCCGGCGATCTCAATCTCGGGCCAAGCGTCTATAAAATCCGCGACTTACGGCTGAAATAACGGCGGCGGCAGATGTGGACTGACAGTACCCCGGCGAGATCCGGCTGGGCCGGAACGCCGGGGCTGCGAGTGGGATGTGACAAAAGGACAGGGCGGGCCTCGATGCTCTGGCCAGCTCGGGTGGTCGCGCTATGGCGTCCCCTGCCCTTTCTTGTCGGCTTCGACCAAGGCCGCCATTGCGCGCTCTAGCACTTCCGCGATCAACAGATCATTGGTTTCGGCGTAGTCGTAGATCGCTTGGAGGGTCTTTTCGGTCAGCCGCGTGCCGAAGTGGTGGATGCGGCCGGTCTTTGGCCGGGTGCGACGGCGGACCGGCCGCGACGCAGGTGGTTCAGCGCGACCGGCTGCTGGCTTGGATGCTCGGGGTTTCTTTGCTGATGGTTTTGGCGTGCTCGTTTGAAAGCCGGCCTGTTCGGCGGCCTCTCTAATGAGGCTGGCATCAGGCTTCGGTCGGGCGGCGCGATCCTCATCATCGAGATCGCCCAGGTCCAGTTTGGCGCGTGGTTCGGGCATGGCTAACCTCATGCGGCCGCGCTGGCGTTGCGCAATTCGGCCAGCACGTTGACGATTTCCTGGGTGAAGGCGTAGGCGTTTTCCTGGGCTGCCGGGAGACCACTTACCTGGTCCGGCTGGAGGGTGCGCACTGTACCGCCGAAGGAAAAGAAGGCGCGATAAGCAGCGCGGTCGATCAGCGCGGATTTGAGGAGTGGCACGTTGCCGCCGGCGAATTGCTCTTCGATGTCGCGGTGGGTGCGTTCGCGGAGCGCCGCCGGTATTCTGCTGAAGAACACGCGGTAAGGGATGGTCCTGTTGAACGTCCGCCCCATTCTCTTGATCAACTTGATCGACTTGGCTGCCTCGGTGGCATCGAGGACGGAGGCTTGCACAGGGATGAGTACCAAGTCGGCCCGCGCGATGGCGAAGCCGACACGGTCATTGGCGGTGCCTTCCAGGTCGACGATGACGAATTTCGCACGTCCGCGCGCTTCGTCAATGTTGTCGACGATCGTTTCCACCGACTCATCGGCGATAACGGTGATTTTGTCCGGCTTGTGAGGACGTTCCGCCCACTCAACCAACGGCCGGTTTGGGTCCGCGTCAATCAGCGTGATGTCTACGTCGTTGTCCGCCAGCTCGCCGGCGACGATCAGGGTCGCCGTGGTCTTTCCGGCCCCGCCTTTGCTGGACGCCATTACAATGACCGGCATGGTGGTGGGTATCCCCTTCCCAGTGTTCACAAACTGCGCGCAGTTATATCACATACTGCGCGCTTAGTGCAAGCTGCTGTACAACAGTTGTCGCTTGTTCAGCAGTTTGTTGATAAATCGAACGCAATAGGTGATATAACTGTGCGCAGTTTGTAAGCTGTTGGACAACAGTTAGCAATATGAGAGCACTTTGTGAGCTTATTGTTGGCAGTATCGTGGCCGTCGCGCTCTTTGGCGCCGCTCACGCCCAGCCGGTTGAGCTGGAGGGGCGGCCCTATGTGCTGGATGGCGACGGCTTGGTGGTCGGGAACGTGGTTGTGCGCCTCGACGGAGTGGACGCTTGCGAAGTCGAACAGTGGGCTACGCTTAACGGGCAGCGTTGGCCTTGCGGCCAAGTCGCCACGGCCTGGCTGGCGCTCCTGACCCTTGGCCGCTCGGTTCAGTGTCGTGGCGATCGCTACGATGCCGACGGCCGTCTGCTGGCGCGGTGCAGGCTGGACGGGGAGGATATCGGCCGCCGGGGCTTGGCCGAAGGCGTCTATGTGGCCTATCGATATCGCGGTCGGTTGACGGTGCCCGCGTATGGGCCGGTCGAGGACGCGGCCAGGGCGGCCGGGACGGGCATCTGGACATCGAATTTCGACATGCCATGGGTGTGGCGCCGGAAGGGGCCTTAGCGGCGGCTGTGGCAGCCGTCAGGAGGCTTGCCGGGATTTCCGGTAGGGGAGGGTGCTCCCACCGGAGGCCTCTCCACTGGCTTGGCAGGGCCGTGGAGGGCCAGGCCCTTTGTAATGCACATTACAAATAGGAAAGACCGCCTCATGGCGGTCTGCTTGTCCGGCGAGGACGGGGGTAGCAAGGCCAAGGTTCGGCGCAGGGGACCCGCGCGCAGGGAGCGTAGCGACTGAGCGTGGGGTGGCCGCAACCTTGGCCGCGCGAGGGGCGAAGCCCCTTAGCGACTTCTCAAAATAAGAGTTCGGCCGCGCGCGAAGCGCGTGGCCGGCCGTCGCACGTTGCTCGTGCGTGGGGAAGGGGATCGGTGTTCGCCGTTGGCGAACGATTCTTCGTTGTGTGGTGGGGGTGGCAGGATACTCATTTTGTGTTACAAAATGTCCGGGCGGCACCCGCCCACCTGCCACCACCCCCACCACAAGGACCTTGCGCCCTATGACGACCGGCCGGCCCAGATCAGACGATCCAGCCTCTTCGACGGTGACGGTGCGTCTGCGGCCGGCCGAGAAAGCGGCGCTGTTGACGTGTGCCGAGACCGCCGGCGTGAGGCCGAGCCGGATCGTCCGGCGTATGATCCGCGAGCTGGTGACGGCCGGCCCGGACTACTTCGGCGACGGGCTGCGGGAGATCAACGCGGCGCATCGGGAGTTGGCGGCGATCGGCCGTAACCTCAATCAGCTTTTGAAACTGGCGCACCGGGGCGAACATTTGACCGCCTGGGAGCTGCGCGACGAGCTGCGCGATGTCGCCGGCCAGGTCGACGCCGTGCGCCTGGTCTACAGGTCCGCGGTCGAGCAGTCGCGCAAGCGCACCGTCGCCTATGTCACCGACGACGGAGGTCCGGCATGAAGGGGCCGAGCGGGCGGGCCAGCCGGTTTGCGAATGATACCGAGAAAGCCGGCCTTGAGGATTGGAAGAAGGGGCGCCAGGTCAAGGCGCCAGGTCGCCGCCGCCGCCGGCAGAGTCCGGCTTTGCCGTCCAAAAAGGGCGCCGGTTGGTCGGGCTCACTGAAACAGCGCGCCCGGGCGGCGCAGGGTCTGCCGCAAGCCGTTGTGAAAGTCACCAGCTACAATAGCGGGGTGAAAAACGCCGGCCGGCGGATGGAATATGCCGCCCGAGAGAATGACGATACGTTGGAGACCGAGCGTGGTGAAATCGTCGAAGGCAAGGGGGAGATTCGAGCGCTTGCTGAGGAATGGGCCGCCGATTTCGGGACGCGCAAGCGGTCGCGCGATACGATGGCGCTGATCGTATCGGTGCCGGCGGAGACGGATAAGGCGGCGGCGCACAAGGCGGCGCGGGCCTTTCTGGCGGAAACGTTCGGCGACAATCATCGTTATGTCTTTGCCGGCCACGACGATACGAAGCACTATCACGTGCATGTGGTCGTGAAGATGCGCGGCGAGAACGGGCGTCAGCTTCGGACGGACCGAGTCGTGCTGCAGGGCTGGCGCGAGAGCTTCGCGGAGGCGGCGAAGGAGCAGGGGATCATGCTGGATGCGAGCCCCCGATATGCGCGCGGCAAGGGCCGGAAGGCGCCGCCGCGCCCCGTCTATCAAATGCGAGCGCGGGGCGAGGTCCCGGAGGTCGATCGCGCGGCGGCGGCCGAGGCCGTGGCCGCTGCTCGGCAGGGCCGTGCGACGACGGATTTCGAGCAGCGCCAGGCGGCCACCAATGGCCGCGAGCGTGTCGAATACGCTCGCCAGGCTGCGTCTGTCGCGGTGGCGGCGGGCGGCATCGAGGACGAGGCGAAGCGGGTGCGGGCGATGGAAACGGCCGGTCGGCTGGCGGATTTCGCGCGATCGATGGCGGTGCCGGCCTCGCGCCGACAGACGCTTATTGATACGATGGACAAGCGGGCAGGGGACCCGCGCCCGGTGCCCGGGCGGCAGGAAGCGGAGCCCTATCTGACCGCAACGGCGGAGCGCCTGGACCGGCTTCGTGAAGAAGTTGCCGATCCGGCCTTGGCGCGGCGGGCGCGGAATGCGGCGGCGTTGGCGGCAGGTAGAACATCGGCCCGGAGCCGCGAGATCGAGCGGTAGAAAGGAACGTCAGATGGCAGACAGACAGAGCCCAGGCCGGCCGTCGCCGGTGCAGGCACAGAAGACGGCGGCAGCCGCCCGGCAGGCCGCGGAGGTCCTGAAGGACCCGGCGCGGGCCGCCACGGCGGCACGATTGGCCCAGGAGATTACCCGGCGGACCCAGGAGCTGGAGGCGCAGCGGAAGCGTCAGCAGGATGCGCAGCGGCGCGGATCCGCATTCGCGGATTCTGCGCCGCAGCGCGAGGCCGAAACCGAGCTGGAGCGGTGAGGTGGCAGAGCGAAATCTTGGCGCGCGGAAGCCGGCGCCGGTCTGGAAAATGTCCGCGCGGGAGCTTGCGGCCGTTGGCCGTTCGGCCGGCCGTGACGCCGTGGCGGCCTCGAAAGCGCGGGGCCTGGCCGTTACCGGCGTCGATCGAGGCTCGGTGGTGCGCGAGTGGCCGGACGGGCGCCGGGAAACGGTCAAGCGGCTCGGGGGGGAGCGTGCGCCGGTCCGGGTGGCCGATACGGAAATGGAGCGCTGATGCGGTGCTTGGCGCCGTATGAGCATGGCGCGCGAGCAACCGACGCTGACCGTGGTTGCCGGGCCGAACGGCGCCGGGAAGACGACGTTCGTCAAAGCCCTTGAACGTGATGGCCATGCGCTCGGCCATTTAGTGAATCCTGACGAGATCGCCGCGACGATGACGGGCGATCAGCCTGGCCGGGAGTTACGGGCCGGCCGGGCGGCGATCGGCCAGGCGCGTAAGCATATTGCCGCCGGCGAGAGCTTCACCCAGGAGACGACGCTGACCGGGGCGTGGGCCAAGACGCTGATGTCGGAGGCCAAGGCAGCCGGCTTCACGGTGGCGATGATTTACGTCGGCATCGAGGACCTGGCGGTCTCCCAGGCGCGCGTGGAGGATCGGGTGGAGAAGGGCGGCCATGCGGTGCCGCCGGCGGATCAACGGCGGCGGTTCGACCGCAGTCTCGATAACCTCGCGCCGGCGGCACGGATTGCGGATTCCGCCGTGGTGTTCGACAACAGCAGTGCCGAGCGGCCTTACGAGCTGGTGGCGGAAATCGAGCGTGGTCAGGTGCGGGCGGCCGTGCAGAAAATGCCGTCCTGGGCGAGCCGGGCGCTGGCTGCGCTGCCAAGAGCGGAGCGGTCGCAGTCCAAGGCGGCCGGCGAGGATTTGGCAGCCGCCGCGGCGAAGGCTGCGGGGGCCTTGCAGGACCCGGCGCGACGGGCGCGCGCGCAGGCCGTTTCCGGCGAGATCGGCAAAAAGACTCAAGGCGCTAAAAGGGGCCAACGGCCGTCTCGTGGGAGTCCGGACCGGGAGCGGTAGGGGAGGGGCTATTCCGCCAGGGCCAGGAGCTGAGCTTGCAGGCTATCGGCGGCCGCGGCGGCGTCGGGGTTCTCGGCAGCCTCTTCGGCCAGGAGGCTTTGCAGCTCGTCGCCGAGCGCAAGGATTTCCTGGACTTGAGCCGCGTCATCGGTCTGCGGCCCGAATCCCTCTTCGGAGTTCGACTCGTAATGGGCGCGCTTAGGCTTGGCGATGTCGAAGCGGCGGGGCGGTATGCGCTCTATGGGCAAGGTCGGCACTGTCACGGGCGGCAGCAGACGGCTTTTGAACGCCTTGTCCTTGTAGTAGCGGATTTTCCGGGCCAGGACCGGGCGCGCACCTTCGACGAAGACGATTTCCCGATCGTCCGGCAGTCGCCGGACTTCCTCCGGTAACATGAGGTCGCGCTTGGTGTAGGAGGTCATGTGCGTGGTTGGACTGAGGCCGCCGGGATCGGACTTGGCAAGGGTCCTGATGGTCTTGGTGCCCAGGCGCTCGGAGACGTATTTGGCCGTGGTTTCGTCATTCGCCGCGAAATAGACCTGGATCGCGCTGTTCTGGGTCATCGACTCTCGGCCTTCGCGCCGGTAGTGCTGATCCAGTTGGGAAAGCCCCTGGATGATGTTGACCATTCGGACGCCGTAGCCGGCCAGGTCGGCGAGGGAATCGGCGACGACATCCATGCGGCCGAGGGCCGCGAATTCGTCGACCAGCATCAGGACCTTATAAGGCTCGTCGGACCTGGGCAGCTCGCGCTGTAGAACGTTGACGGTAAGCTGGAAAAACAGGTTCAGAATGCGGCGGAAGGTTTTGACCTGGTTCTTGGCGATGGCCACGTAGATTGTGATCCGTTGCCGGCGCAGGTCGCGCAGGTCGAAATCCGAATGTGCGGTTGCGGCATCGAGGACGGGATTGGCCCACAAGTTCAGCGCGCCGGTGAGATTGGATTTGACGCCCCCGCGTTCCTTGACCGGCTTTTGCGCGAAGTTGGCGAGCGATTGTACGCAAGCGGGGTCCAGTTCCTGGCCGCGCGTTTCAATCAGATGCTCGCAGACCGCGCCAAGATCGGCGTCGGTCTTGAGGGTGCGGTAAACCTCGCCGATCGTGTGCGGAACGCCGGGTGTGTCGAGGACATAGAGGACCAGGCCGAGGAAGAGATCGCGGGCCTCGTCGGTCCACATGGATTCTTCGCCAGGGCCGGGATCGGGCAGGAGGATGGTGCCCAGGTGTTGAATCTCGGTGACACGGTGCGACGGGTCACGGGTGATGCCGTCGAGGAAGTTGAAGCGGTGGGAGCGGCCGTGAATGTCGCCGGGGCTCCACACATAGACGCGCTGTCCGTGCGCGGCGCGGAAGCCGGAGGTCTTCTCATAGTTTTCGTGCTTGATGTCGAGCAGGAGGGCGCTATCCGGCCAGGACAGCAGGTTCGGGATGACGACGCCGACGCCCTTTCCCGAGCGGGTCGGCGCAGTGACCAGGACGTGGCCCGGTTCGTTCGAGCGGAGGAACTTGCCGCCGAGCTGGCCGACCAGGACGCCGTTGTTGGCGTGCAGGCCGGCGGCGCGGATTTCGTTGCCGTAGGCCCATCGGGCGTCGCCGAAGTAATGGCGCGGGCGGAAGACGACATAGGCGGCGCCCAGCAGGCAGGCAACGGCGCCGGCGATGGCGAAGGAGATACCGAGTGCGTTGCCGTGGGGGCCAGGGACTCCATAGGCCGCGATATATTCGGCCACGGACCAGGGCCGCACGGCGTTCAGCGACCAGCCTATGATCAGGTAAAGGGCGGTTGACCAGGCCAGGCCGAGGATGGTCAGACCCAGCAGCGTGCCGGCGGCCCAGGTGAGGTGGCGACGGTCAAGCATGGGCGCTAAAGGCGACTTCGCTGATGATACGTCTGCCCGTCTCGCGCTTGAGCTGGATGACGATATCGACGACGTGGCGGGCATAGGCCATGATTTCGTCGCGGCCGAGGCCGAGATTGGCTTGCATCACCATGAGCGCCAGTTGCTCGAAAGCACCGCGCGGGCTATCGGAATGCAGGGTGGTGATGCTGCCCGGATGGCCGGTGTTGATGGCGCGCAGGTAGGTGTAGGCTTCGGCGCCGCGTAACTCGCCCTGTAGGATTCGATCCGGCCGCAGGCGCAAGGCCGCTTCGAGCAGGTCTTGGACGTTTACCCGAGCCCGGCCCTGGTCGCCCTTGGACACAAGGAGGCTCACAGTGTTGGGCTGCGCCACCTTGACCTCCGGCGTATCTTCGATCGTCACCAGTCGCTCATGCCGGGGGATTGCCTTGCTGATCGCGTTCAAGAACGTCGTCTTCCCCGAGCTGGTGCCGCCCGAGACAATGATGTTTTTTCTGCCGGCGACGGCCTCGGCGATAAAGGTGGGAAAGTCGCCGGCGGCGAGCAGGCTATCGAGCCGCTTGTCGAGGGCACTGCGTTCGTTGCCTTGGGAGGCGATGGCGTGCTTGAAGGCGCCGGCGGCCACATAGTCATCCAGGCTCAGGTCGGTGACGGTCTGCTTGCGGATGGACAGCGCGCCGCCGTGCGGGGCGGCGGGGGGTAGGACGATCTGCACCCGCTCGCCGCTCGGCAGCGCGGCCGACAGCAACGGCCTGTCGGCGCTGACCGCCTGATCTGTGTTGCCGGCGATCTGGCGGCCGAGCTGGTGGATATGATCGGCGGTAATCTCCGGCAGGTCGTGGCAGGTCATGCCTTGCGCGCCCATCTCTTCGACCCATACTTGGCCTGGCCGGTTTACCGCCACTTCCGATATGTCGTCGCGGCTCAGCCAGGGATCGAAGGGCTTGAGATAGCGCCGCAGATAGACGCCCTGCTGGATACCGCCGTTGGAGCTTGCCGCCAGGTCGTTCATCGCAATTGTCTCGCGATGACGTTGGTGAAATCCAGGTCCTTTGCCACAAAGACGTTGATGCGGGTGCCTTGGTCGATGTGGATAGTCGGCGGGATGTTGATGCTGTTTTCCAGGGCGATTTCGGCGGAGCGGGAGAAGTCGTCGCCGCCGCTGATCGCCACGTTGGCGCTGTCGTCGCCGATGGCCTCGACGCCGGCTTGGATGGCGCCGTCGATCAGCGAGAGCAGGATGGAGTTGCCGAAGCGGCGCCAGAAGTGGGTATCCAGGAAGCCTTCGAGCCCGGCGCGGCCGAGTTCGTCGGCCCCGGGCGAGCCGACCAGCACCGACACACCGTCTGGCAGGAGCGCTCGGGTCCAGATGACGAACACTCGGGTTTGGCCCTGTACCAGGCCGGATTGGTAGCGGCCGATCAGGCGGGCGCCGCCGGGAATGAGCAGCCGCCGGCCGTCGAAGGAGTAGACGTCCTGGCTGACCACGGCCCGGACCATGCCGGGCAGGTCCGATTGGATCGCGGTCTCCAGGGTGCCGCGTATCATGGTCCCCTGGGGAATGATCTTGTCCAGATTGTCGAGCCTGGTCGCTTCGACCATCGCGACGCTGTTGTTGTCGGCGCGGCGCAAGAAAGCTTCCTCCCGGGAGAGGTCTTGGTCGCCGGTCTCGCCGAAGAAGGCGGCCGGCTCTTGGCCGTTGGCCGCCGCGGCGACGCGTGGTTCAGCCTGTGGGCCCGAACCGCCGCGATCGACGATCAGGATTTCCGAGCGCAGCCGTTCCAGGCGGCGGCGTTCGGCTTCCTCGGCCCGCCGCATGGCGATTTCCTGAAGCCTCAGTTGCTGTTGACGCTCATAGGGGTCGATTTCGGCCCGGGGGGGCGGTGTCGGCTCGGGGGCCGGCTGCACCGGCCTTAAAGCCACGGTTTGCGGCGGCGCGACCGTAGGAGGGCGGCTGGCCGGCGAAAACTCTTCTTGATCCGGGTCGGTGAGGCGGACATCGGCGTTCTCGGTGGGCCAGTTGATCCAGGCCACGACGCCGGCGATGGCAAGGCCGAAAAACACCATTGCCAGCCGCTGGTTGCGGTTGGTGCGGGCAACCGGCGTGATGCCGCGATCGCCGGCGGCCAGCTCGGGTGTCTCGGGTGGCGTGCCGCCCGGCGGTGCTCCATTGTCGTGCCGATCGGTCATGACCGCCGGCCTTCTGTCGGCGGTATCGGCGTTTGCGACGTGGCCGCCGGTGCGTCGCTGTCTTCGGGCCGTGGGCTGTTGAGGTCGAGGTCGGGCGTGCGCGAGTAGGTCTCATTGTAGATGCAGGTGACGACGTTGCCGTCGCGCAGGGTGAATTGACGGCCGACGCGCTGCACCACGACATAGTTGCCGTCGACATGATGGTTGACCAGGGCCTCGGTCTGGTCGGCATTGACCAGGAAGATGGCCGGTGTGTCGGTCTTGGCGGCAAACTCAAAGTAGGTGAACTGGCCGTCGTCGAAGATTCGCTTCGGGACCAACTCGCGATCGCCGGCGAAGGTGTAATCGAAGTTCCAGGCGGCCGGCGTTACGCCCTCCCGGTCCGCACCGACAAGGGAGTCGCGGTCGCGTTGCGCCTTTTCCTCGCGATCGAGCAGCAGGCGCAATTCTTCCTCGGGATAGCTAAATTCCAGGCGATAGGCGATGTCGGAGTCCGCCGGCCCGCGGGCCTGGGACGCGCGCAGCTCGAAAGAATAGATGCGCGCGTCGGTGACGACGTTGAGGTTGGTCTGCGCGTTTTCTTCGATTGGCTTCAGGAAAAGTTTGTTGCCGGCGTTGTTCGGCACGATCTGCCACGCGATGCTGTCGCCGATGGAGATGTTCTGAATCGCCTCATCCGGGGCGAAGCGGATCAGCGTCTGATAGCCATAGTGTCCCTCAACAATATAGACGGTGTGCTCGGAGTAGACGAACGTCTTGATGCGCGGGTCCATCTGACCGGGCCGTGCGGTTGTATCGGCGAGGGCCGGGACGGCGAGTGCGACGCCGGCCAGCACCAGGATCAGTCTCTTCATGGTTGCCTCTTTCATCTTCATCGGACCATTTCTTGATCGCGTCGATAGCTGATCACTTCAAAGCCCAGTGGGTTGCGGAGCCGTTCGGCCAGGCTGGCGGGCCGGGCGACGTAGCGGAATTGGAGGATTGCGACCCAGTGATCGATAGTCTCGCTCTGGCGGTTCCGCGTCGTGGTCTGGAACCGCACGGAGGCCGTCCGATCGTTCAGAAAGGAGATGGCCTTGATCTGCACGGTGATCGTGCCGTGATAGCCGTATAGGTTGACCGGATTGGTGGCACTGGCCCGGTCGTAGAGTTGTTGGTGCAACTCACGCGCCGTGCCCGTGCTTGTGCGCATGACGTGATCGAAATTTTCTTGGATGTCGGCCGGGTCGTAGGTCTCGCGGGCGGTCAGATGACGCGCGATATTTGCCTTGGTGATGGCCTCATCTTCGGTCAGTTCGCCGGGTTGGAGCCCTTTCGTGACTTCCATATAGCCGGTGGTCCGATCGACGGTGACGACATAGGGCGCGAACTCTTTCAGCGGCAGGACGAGCACGACGGCAAGCATGGCCAGGATGGCGATGCCGGCGGAAACGGCCGCGACGATCCAGGCCAGGGTCCGCGAGCGTCGGAGCCGCTGATATATCTCGCGGTCCCAGGTCTCCGCGTCGGCGTAATAGCCCTCTCTAGCCACGGCGGGTCCTTCCCATCATCTGCTGGACTTCCGGCTTGTTGCCGGTCGGGACGCCGGCGCGGGTGCTGGACAGCGCCCGGCCGGTCTGGCTGGCGTCGTCGGCGGTCGGGGTCGGGGATCGGTTGCCTCTTAGCCGGCGGCCGAGATTGACGGCCGCGCGCCCGCCGGCATAGACGCCGCTACGGGCGCCGCCGGCGAGCTTGGTGAGGTTTCCAAACGCGCCCCCGGTCGAGAGCTGGAAGGCGCCGGCGATGCCGGCCGCCCAGCCGATCACCTGAGTCGCCAGCAAGAAGCTGACGACCATCACCAGGGAGTAGGCGGCCATTTGGGTATAATCGAGGGCTTGGTTTTGAGCTGCGATCAGCAAGGGTGCTGACACGCCGTTCATGATGTTGATGATAAGCGCCAGCAAGCCGTAGATGAAAATGGGGATCAGCGCGAAACTCAACGTTTGGCGCAACCAGCCTTCAAAGAGCCCGCGCGTCCCGGCGAAGATGTAGA
Organism: Alphaproteobacteria bacterium; assembly: GCA_965232515.1. GTDB lineage: Bacteria > Pseudomonadota > Alphaproteobacteria > JANQKO01. Next base: position 28,609 of record CBDDPY010000001.1, read on the forward strand.
GCAGGATGAAGATCGGGCCGACGGCCAAGAGGACCGCCGTCGCAAGCTTGGCAAGGACGATGACGAAGAGTGTGAAGCCGACGACGAGCAGGGTCAGGATGACGAGGGCGAGCCCGAGGAAGAAGGGCGTCGGATTGGTCAGTCCCGCATCCTCGCGCATGAGTCGAAAAGTCTCCCATGCGCGATTGTTGATTTGGTCGAGGGCCTGGTTGATGTTGGTTTCACTTGGCAGACTTCCCGTAGCTTGCAGCAGGGTCGTGGCGAGGGCTTCGGGGACATCGGTCGCGAGGACGAAAACGGTCTCGATCAACAGCGGTACGTGAGTCACGAAGACATAGACAAACGTGATTGTGAACACCCGGGTCATCCCTTCAGCCCAGGTCAATTGCGTCCGTCCCATCCAGAGCAGGTAGCCCCAAATCGCGATGTAGAGCACGAAGACCGACCGGATGATGTTGGCCCCTTCGGTCGTGAGCGTATTCCATGCCCCGATCACGAAGACATCCACGTTGGCATTTACGGCTTCGAGGACGGACTCGAACATCGGGGCTTTCCCTTTCGACCGGCGGTCAGTTCCCTTGGAGTGGGCTGGATCGGTGGGCCTGCATCCAGGGATCGCAGGCTGCCTCGTCCCCTTGTCCGATAGGTTTGAGCATTTCAGCTTCACGGCATTCCCAGATCGGCCGCATCCGCTGATCCATGAACTCCCACAGCCACGGCTCTTTGACGTGCGCCAGGGTCACGTCATAGCCTTGCCCGCGCAGGCCCTGGACGATCAGATCGGGCATGTCGCGTAGGCAGAAGTCGGGATCGCCCCTGTTTCCGGGATCGTCAGGGTTGGTGTAATAGCGGTGACACCAACGGTTCCAATCGGGCTTGGTCTGCCGCAGATCGTCGTAGAGCTGATCGCGGGGCACGGCCGCGAGCGGATTGGGCGTGGCGTCGGTGGCCTGTGAGCCGGTGTCGTCGCAGCCAAGCACCAGGCCGGCGGCGAGCAGGACGCCGGCGAGCCGGGGCAGCATCATCGGGTCTCCACCAATGGCGCCGCGGCGAAGGCGACGTTCACCGGCAGCCGATCGCCGCAGCCCACGCGATCGAGCGAGGCGGTCGTGGGGCAGGGGGCTTTCAGTTCCTTGTGCGAGGCGCAGCCCCCCAGGGCGGCCAGCACGACGGCCAAGCATAGTGATCTCATGGCGGGTTCCTCAGTTGGTGGGAATCTCTCCCAGGCGCGTGGGCTGGAAGCGGTTCATGCGGGCATCGGCGCTCGTCGCGACTTGCTGCTGCGTCGCGATGGTGCCGTTCAGTTGCAGGTTGACGGCTTGGAGGCGCAGCATCTCGTTCGCCGTCAGGCCGTTCTCGGCGGCGATCCGCGCGGTCAGATCGATGCTGGCCTTCAGATCGGCCGCGTGGTCGATTTCCGACAGGAGCGTTTCGTAGACCTGGACGCGACGGGCGGTCTGGCCGTAGGCAGCCTCGGAGGTCGCGAGGGTGGCATAGCTGGTGTCGGTCGTGCGCTGGTGCGCTTGGGCGGTGGGAATGTCCGGGCGGGCGGGCGCATAATCCTCGGCGGTGGCCACGTCGTAGCGTTCGGCCAGCTCTTGGAATATCCGCTGTACGTCGGAGGCACTGGCCGGGATGCCGGCGGCGTCCAGGATGTTCATGGTTTCGAGCCATCCCGGCGGCACGTAGCGGCGCAGATCGCGCTCGAGGTCGCCGTTGACCAGTCCACCCAGGCCGCGGCCGCCGGTGATCGCGTTGACCTGCGCGATGGCCTGGTCCAGCTCCTGAAGCTGGGTTTGATAGGCTTCCTGAAGCTGCCGGACCTGTTCGATGGCCTGCTGGGCCGTGATGGTGGTCTGGACCACGTTGGTCGCGTCGATGACCGGGATGCCTTGTGCGAAGGCGGCCGATGTGCCGGTGCCGGCGGCGATGACGGCCGCGGCGATAACTCGTCTCATAGGTGGACCCTCCTTTGGTGAAACAGGGGCAGCCAGTCGTCGGGACGGTCCCCGACATCGGCTCGGATTTCGTCGAGCAGGGCGACGGTTTCCGTGCGGCCCGAGAGGACCGCCAGAATGTCGTCGAGGCCCGACAGGTCGAGGCGCACGACGACCGAGTGCGCGCCGTGCTTGATCAGGAAACAGCGGCTGTTATCCGGCAGGGTGCGGACCAGCTCGTATTCGGTCTCAGTCAGGCCGAAGCCGCGGCAGTAGTCCTCGCGGCCGGCCTTCAGGTTCGGCATGAAAATCTGCGTGGGCGATTGCTCGATAATCGCCGGGCCGACCTTGGTGGCCAGGGCGTCGCTGGCGGATTGCGAGCCGAAGCCCAGGACACCGTTTTGCTTGCGGATGGTTTTTTCCCAATCCTTGATCCGGGCCGCGAACCAGGGGTCGTCGAGGGCCTTCCAGCCCTCGTCGATGAAGATGATCGTCTTGGTGCCGTCCAGCAGGCTTTCGACGCGGTGGAACATGTACATGAGCGCCGGCGTGCGGCTCAGGGGATCGTCGAGGATGTAGGTCAGGTCATAGCCGGTCGTGTCGGCCTCGAAACTCAGCTCGTCGCGTTCGTGATCGAACAGCCAGGCGCGGTCGCCCTTGCCGACCCACTGGCCCAATCGCGCGGACAGGCTGTCGGGTCCCGGCCGTTCGTGGCCGGTGAACATCTCTTGCAGGTAGGACAGGCGGCGGTGTTCGGGCGCCTCGCTGTAGTTCGCGTCTACGGCGTCGCGAATTACAGCGCGATCGGTCGGGGTGAGCGGTTGTCGGTCGGCGGGCTGGACGAGCTGGGCCAGCCATTCGCGCAGGAAGGCCCGGTTGATCGGCGTGTCGTCGAGTTGAAGCGGGTTGAAGCCCGACGACACGCCCGGGCGGATCACGCTGTAGTGGCCGCCGACCGCCCGGATGAAGATTTCGGCGCCCCGGTCCTTGTCGAAGAAGACGGAGCGCGGCCGGAACCGCTGCGCCTGGGCCATCAGGAAGGTCAGCACGACGGTCTTGCCGGTGCCGGACGGTCCGATCACCGTGAAGTTGCCGAGATCGCCGTGGTGGAAGTTGAAGGCATAAGGCGTGCCGCTGGTCGTTTCCAGAAGGGCGGCGGCGTCACCCCAATGATTGCCGTGCAGCTTTCCGGTGGGGAAGTTGTGCATGGCCGCGAAGCCGCTGAAGTTCGCCGACGAAATGGGGGCGTTGCGGGCGATATAGGCCATGTTGCCGGGGAGCTGCGCCCAGTAGGCCGCTTCCATGTTGGCGTCCTCGCGCACCGCGAGGATGCCGAGGGTGGTCAGGTCGGCCATCACGTCGCTGATGGCCCGGTCCAGGGCGCGCGGGCTCGGAGCCTTGACGAAGGCGGTCAGGTGGTGCTCGCCCCAGACGATGCGGCCCGATGCCGTGTCGTCTTGGGCGTCGTCGAGCTGGTCCATAAGGGAGGTCGCCTTTTCGTCGGCCACGTCCATTTGTCGGCGCGTGCGAATCAGACTCTCCATCGCCCTGCCGCGGTCGATCAGGGCGAAGCTTTGCGTGATGACCATTTCATGTGGCAGCCGTAGCAGGCTGTCGGTCATGCCTGGGCCGGTCTCCGGCGGGTATTCTTTGATGGCGATCAGCGCGCCGAGGTCGCTGTCGCCATTGACCGGCCCGCGCAGCTCGACCGTCTCCTGGCCGAAGAAGGGCCGCTTGGTCGGCAGGAGACGGTCGAGCGCCATGCGCGGCAGGCGGATCGGCCGCATTTCGTGATTGACCAGGTAGGCCAGCATCTCCAGGGCCTCCGAAAAGAGCCCGTCCGGCGTCTCGTAGACGCCGATCCGCCGTGCCCCGTAGCGGTGCAGGCTGGAGACGATGGAGTCGACCGCATCGTTGAGCGCCTTCAGGTTCTCTTTACGGCTTTGTTCGGCCGCGCGTCGGTCGGTCTGCGCCGACAGGACGCGCAAGGCTTCCTGGATCAGGCCGATGTTGCCGCGCAGGGGCCGGCGGATGACCGTCAGATACTGGTCGTTGACGAAGAGCCGACGCTGACCCAGCTTCGCGCGCCAGGCGTCGTCCAGGTCCCGGCAGAAGCCCGAGAACTGGCCGTCCGGATAGATCGACATGGACATCTCGCGCCGGATGATGTGGTGGTAGAGCGCGAAGCGGCTGTTGCCGAGCCCCCGGAGCAGGGTGTTGCGCTCGTGCGCGAGTTGGTTGATCTGGTCCTGATCGGCGGTTTCCCAAGCAAAACCGTCGATCTTGAGGATCTGGAGCAGGTAGCCGTCCTTCGTCGCGATCGTGTGATCATCGACGTGGTGGGTATACGGAATGAACGCGCTGACACCGACTTCACGGGTCGCGACTTTACCGTTGCGTGTGCGTCGGACAGCGCTGTTCATTCGGCCCTTCCCGGCTAGGGTTGATAGCTGTTCGCTCTCCAGAATTGGCGGTTGCGGCAGAGTGTCGTTTTGGTCAGCTTGATCCGCCAAAGATCGAACAGGCGGGGGTCCTTCAAACACATCAGGTAGCCGACGATGTGGACCGGCAGGCCGACCAGGAAGGCCAGCAGATTGTTGCTGGCCAGGAACAGGATCGTCGTGATGGTGACGTTCGCGACGAAAAAGGTATAGGTCACGCCCTTGATCATCGGCGGTCGGGTCATTGCGAGAAACAACGGGGCGATCACGGGCCGGTCGCTCATGGCTTTACCCGGCCGCCGCGGTGAAGGTGTCAACGATCGCGGCGCCGCCGAAGATCAGGATGATCCCGCCGATGATCGACCCGACCCAGATCCACCGTAGCCGCCCTGTGAGCGCGGCAAAGCCGAGGGCGGCGACGGCGATCACGGCGACCGTTCGGGCGAAGGTGCCCGTCAGGAAGTTCAACACCATATCGGCGACGTCTTCGACGGGCTGAAGCGTCTGGGCGAGCGCCGGCTCCGCCGCCAGCAGCAGCGCAAGACCGAGGGCCGCAATCTGGAGCGCCTTGGAGAGGCGGCCTACGCCCTGTCGCCGTTGGCGAGGCGGACGACAAACTCCGCGGTGGTCGGAGAGACTTCGCGAATGAACGTTGCGACGGCCGATAGCTGTTTCCAAGTCCGCAGGTGGCCGCGCTCGGTCTCGATCTCCACGGCCTGTTCTGGAAATTCCGCGATGATCGCCCAGCCGTTCTGGGTCTGAAAAACCTTGAAGTCCCCCGTGCCCGCCGTTGATGACACCAGACGCAATTGGCCTTCCGTGATGCGTTTTCGTTTTTTTGTCATGTGAACTCTTCATTGCCCCCATCGAGTCGGCTCCTTTTCTCAAATTTCGGGGTGGTGCGGCAACTCCGCATGCACGGATGCCCGAGCACGATAGGTTGTAATTGAAATATTGTCGATACAGATTCGTAGATATGTCACTGCAAAATTATTATTTTGCTGTGACAATTTAGGGGTTTTGCCGAAGCAAAACCGCGATATTGTAGACGGAGAGAGTTTGCCGTGATACGCTTGGAGCGGTTAGTTGTCCGACTCAAATCGCGTTCCGGTCGTGGGCGGATCGTAGCCTAAAGAGGCTCTAAATACAACGCACGCTCGAAAGGAGATTCCATGAGATCGTCTGGATTGTCGATGGCGGCTGTGACCGCGGCGTTGGTTGTGGGTTTCTCCTTTGCTGTACCGGCCAAGGCCAGCGAATGGGGGTGTAAGGTGCTGCTCTGTCTCGCCTCGCCGGGCAGTCCGACACAGTATTCCGCCTGCGTCCCGCCGATCAAAAAGCTGTGGAAGCATCTTGCCGCAGGTCGCAGCTTCCCGAGTTGTGACTTCGTGGAGGCAAATACCAGCGTGGCGCGTGGCTACGAGCGCTACCTACCGTGCCGTGATGGGTTCGTCTTTATCCGCGGCGATCGACGCGATGGGGAGGCCGACATCTGCCGCAGCACCACCCGTACCCACGTGGGCCGGGATGGCTCCACCTATCAAAAGTACAGCGCGATCCGGAGACCGAAGCCCCGATGGATCGAGCTGACCGTCGACGGCCGACGCTATGGCCGGCACTACTATTGATGCATTGGCGGCCGCGCGTATGGATACCGACGTGGCTTAGCGGTCGCGTCGGTATCGTCTTGACGGCCTTGCTCACGCTCTTCGCGGCCGACCAGCTTTGGTACAAGCCGGCCGCCCGCGAGGAAGAGCACCGCCGCGAGCAGTTCAGGCAACATTGCCATGACGAGCTGGCCGCGATCCTCGCCGAAGGCGGCAGCGCGGCCGCCGAACAAATGGACGGCCGTCTTACCGGCTGCCGCTTCGGAACGCCCCTCGGTTGATCACCGCCTAGTCCCTCACAAATCGGTTGCGTACCTTGTCGAGCTTGGCCCGGCGCGACGGCCGGTCAAGGGCCTGCCCGCTTAACCGTGTGGCCCCTTGACCGGCCGTCTTCTACGCCTGGCCGTCCTCTCCGCGTTGAGCAAACGATTGGAGAGGGACCATGACCGACGACACCCTACCGAGCCTGACCGAACGCGAGCTGATGCGTATCCGCGACATGCCGGAGCTGTGGCCCGCGCCGACCGTCGAGCGGCCGGACATGGAGCAGATCGAGGAATGGGTTTTCGACAGCGTGTGTGAAGCCACGGACGGGTGCGAGGTCGAGCCCGACGGTATTTGCCCGCACGGCCATGTGAGCTGGCTTATCCGGCTCGGCTTGCTGTAACCGGCATGACGGCGGCCGCGGGCTTCGGCGCGCGGCCGCCATGCTGTCCGGCTCTTGCCGGCGATTCGCGGACAACCCGGCTTTATGGCCGGGAATCGCCGCGCGTGATCGCGCGTAAGGGCGTCTCTCGTGGCGCTGAGGGCCGTCAGGCCGTGCCGTGGCCCATGAGCGCGGCGAGAGAGCCGCCGGCGATCCGCCGTGGCGCGTAAGTGGCCTTGCAGGGCCTCCCGTTCGGTTGAGTCAACGGCCGCCGAGGTGGCCCGCCGGCGCCGCCCGGTCAAGGGCCTGCCCGCTTAAACGAGTTGGCCCTTGACCGGGCGGCTATCTCGCCGGGCCTGGCAACGCCCGTTTCGATCAACCGAACGGGAGACCTGAGATGGCCGACATTGAACACCAGACCGACACCGACATCACCGTCATCGATCACGGCTCGGTGGTGGGCCTATGGCCGCACAGCGAGGCGGCGAGCGCCTGGATCGCCGAGCATGTCGCCGGCGATGCCCCATGGCTGGGGCCGTGCCTGATGGTCGAGCGACGCTATGTCGAGCCGATCTTGCGCGGCATGGCCGATGACGGCCTGGTCATCGGCGGCCTATAGGCCGCCGCTCTTTGCCCGGGCCTGGCCAGCCCGGCGCAAGGGTTTCGATTGACTCGCTTTGGATGTTCGGTTTTTGTTCTCATGCTGCAGCGAGGTCATGGAGATGGGCAAGCGCGTCAGGATTTGGCCCCGTGTGGTCCAGACCGTCGGGGCAATGCAGGCCGCCGACATTCCGATGTTCGCGCGCTGCTCGCGGTGCGAGGGCACTTTCAAGGTGAACCTGGAGCTGCTGATCCGAGCCTATGGTCCGGACTATAGCTTGCTCAACCGACGCGGCATCTGCCCGCATCTGGAGTGCGATGGAACTTGCGTGTTTTTGGTCAAGACGGGCGCTGGGGCGCCCTTCTATCCCTTGCTGGATTGACCGGACCTATCCCTGTCCTTCTGGCGGCGGGAGCCGGTCGCGGCCCGCTTGCATCGCGGCCATATCCGCCATGCCCTCGATCCGTGCGACCCGGCGGTCGAGTTGGCGGACTTCCGTGGTCAGTTCCTTGACCGCTTCGGTCAGGGTATCGATCTTGTCTTGCTGTCTGAGAAGGTCGCGGACGCCGGTCAGAATACGATCTGTGATGCTCACGCGCGGCCGGCCTCGTGCGACGAGCGGCGCAGTTGCGAGATCGTCTCGCGGACCGCCGTCAAGGCTTCGTCCAGCTTCCGTTCGGTACGGGCAGCAGAGGCTTCCAGTTCCTCCGCCACATGCAGCAGTACCGTTTCATCCACTTCGGCGTCGGGCTCGTAGCGGCTGACGGCGCGACGCACCAGCTCCGAAGCCGGGATGTCCAGTTGGGCAGCCCTCTCGGTGATTTCCGCCTTGTCCTCTGGCGTCAGAATGAAGGTCATGCGTTCCGTCTTCACGGGCTTGTCCTCGGTAGCTTTACAAAGTGCATTATAAAGTGTGGGCCGATGCCGTTCAAGTCAAGAGCCTGTGTCTGTAAGCCTATGAAAAACCGGCCACTTTTCGAGCCTAATCTTGCTGGTTTGAGCGGCGACCCCGAAAATTGCATCAACATAAGGTCTGTCCCCGCCAGTGCGGGGGAGCCTGGCTTCGATGTGACGGAGCTGCCAGAAGGAAAATAAACCTATTTTTGAGTGGGCATAACGGATAGCCTCTGCCGGCAACGACCTGATCGTGGCGGCCGGCCGGGCGTCGGCTGGAGATGCTGCTATGACCGAACCTGATTTGCCCGACACCGACGATTGCTTTCGCGCAGCGCGCCCTTTCTGGCGGTACGTGAAGGCAGTTCTCGACGGTCTGTTCATGAGCCTTGGGGCCTTGGCCGTCATGATCACCCCTAAGCCCACCGTGGCCATGCTCCTTATCGTGATTGCTGGCGTTGTCGTCGTGAACTTAATGATTGCCATCTACCACAGGCGCCAAACAGAACCGGCGCGTGCCTTGGCCTTTAACTCCCTGCTTGTCGTCCTCGCCGGATATCTGGCCTTTCTCGCTTGGGGCTTTGTGACGGCCGATTATCGATTTCTGTAGCTGCTCTCTGACATCTCCGGTTCATCGTTCTAACACCCTTGTTTGACAACTGGAGAAGCGTCCCTGGGTACGGGCGCCTGCCTGCCCTGGCGGGCGGGCACCGCTCATTACTCGCTAAGCCGCCGGCGGCGTCGTGGATCCGCGTGCGCGGATTTACGCCGACGCTGGCGACCAACCTCCCCGAGCCCCGGCCCTTCTGAGAGCGGGCCGGGTCTCGGCCCCTACGGGTCACAATCGCAATGGCGCAGCGGCCGGAGGCCGTGGCTAAGGGGCTTCGCCCCTCGCGCCCGCCACCCTGCGGCCACCCCACGCTCAGTCGCTGCGCTCCCTGCGCGCGGGTCCCCTGCGCCTCGGGTGGCGCTTGCTACCCCCCGCTTCGCCAGCGGGTCAGGGGTTGATGCAAGGGCATCACCCCTGAAGGGGATCGCCAGCAAGGAAGGGCTGATTATGAAAGTGACGACGGATTTCATCGTGGACGGGGACCGCTATCGTTTCGACTTCGAGCGGTGCCAGGCGAAAGACGGTTGGGCGCAGTTCGATACGGATAGCGATGCCTGGTACTACGGCCACTGGATCAATCCCTTGACGTTCCAGCTTGTTGGCTATGCCGAGGGCGATGTGACCTACCTTCAGGCCGAAAGTCCCGACGAGTTCGTGGACGAGGTGCGGCGCTGGATGGACACCATGCCGGGCGGCCGCATCGACCATATGTGCCGGCCGAAGATCATCGCCGCCTTGATCGCCCTGGGGCTGTGCAAGGAGGGCGAAGCGGCCAGGATCGAAAAACTCAACGCCCCGAAATTCTACAGCCTGCCCGGCGGCTGGACGTGGCAGCGCGTGGCCGACGAGCGGGG
>CBDDPY010000002.1:0-1092500 GCA_965232515.1 Alphaproteobacteria bacterium
GCCCAGATGCTCAAAGTCGTCGCCCGTGTTGGCGACGATACAGAGCTGTTCCGGCGGCACGGCGTGGGTCAGACCCAGCGCCAACTTGGCACCGCCGACGCCGCCCGACAACGCGAGGTAGCGCGCGCCGCTCACCGGAACAGATCCTCCTTGGCCGGCCGCAACAACGCCGTCGCGTCCTGCGGCGCGCCGTCGAGATTGGCGCCGCGGATAAGCACCACCGGCATGCCCTCGTCAGCCTGGCCCTGCAGCAGCGAGGCAGCCGCCGCCAGCTCATCGGCCAAGGCCACCTGCGAAACTTCAAGCGGCCGACCGTAGAGGTCGCTGCGGCCGCGCAGGTCCTGCAGCGCCGGCAAGCCGGCGACGCCTAGCGCCATACCGACGGTGCCGTGGCGCCAGGCTCGGCCGACGCTGTCGCTGACGATCACGCCGACCTGGACGCCGGGATCGGCGGCGAAGCGGTCGCGCAGCGCGCGGGCGCTGCCGTCGGGATCTTCCGGCAGCAGCAGCACGTGGTCGTCGCCGTCCGGCCCGACATTGGAATGATCGATGCCGGCATTGGCCATCACGTAGCCGAGCCGGTGCACCACGACCAGCACGCCCGGCCGGTGGCGCAGCACCGATTGGGCTTCCGAGAGGATTAGCTCGACCAGCCGGGGGTCCTTGTGCACCTTCGTTGCCAGTTCGTGCGCCCGCTCGGACGGCGTCACATCCCGGATATCGGCGTAACGGCCCTCGGCCTTCGAGACGATCTTCTGGGCGATGACCAGCACGTCGCCCGTTTGCAGCGTCTCGCCCGCCGCCGCGACGCCGGCCAGGATCTGGTCGGCCAGCGCGTCGCCGGGCCGCACCATGGGAAGGCCGGGCAGGGCGATCAGCTGCATTTGACTGGCGGACACCGAACGACCCCTCGGGCGCGTCTCAGCCGTCGCCGCCGGCCTGCGGCTCGCCGGTGATGCGGATGCCGGCGCCGGCGATCTTGTAGCGCGCGTTCATGAAGATCAGCGCCGAGGTCAACGCCTCCGCCACGATCGAGTTTTCGATGCGGCCGGCGTGCCAGGCGCGCATGCCCGCGGCCTCCGCCAGGCCGACGACGACCTCGCGGGCGTCGGGATCGTTGCCGCAGACCAGCACGTCGCAGTCGATGGCGTGGTCCAGGTCCTCCAGATGGTCTGCGGCGACGTTCTGGAAGGCAGAGACCACGCGCACGCCGTCGCCCAGCATCTCCTGCGCCGCCTTCACCGCCGATCCGGACGGCGGCACCTGCACGGTGCGCACCTTCGGCGGCATCAGCGGCACGGTGACGTCGATCAGGATCTTGCCGTCGAGGCCATCCTTGATCACGGCCAGCGTGTCCTGCTGATGGGCATAGGGCACGGTCAGGACGACGAGGTCGGCGCCCTCCGCGGCGGCGGCGTTCTCTAGGCCGCGAATGCCGTCGATGCCGGCCTTGACGTTCAGTTCGGCCGCCGCGCTCTCGGCTTTCTCGGTCGTGCGCGAACCGACGGTGATCGCGTAGCCCCCCTTTGCCCAGCGCATGGCGAGGCCGGCCCCCAGGTTGCCGGTGCCGCCGATGATGGCGATCGACCGGATGGTCGTAGTGTCGCTCATAGGTTTTGGACTCGTTTCCGTTAGGTGGATGCCGCCAGCGGCATGATCTCATCGGCGAAACGCTGCAGGCGGTCAAGCGTCGCCGGCAGGTCGGGCCCCATCAGGTTGACTGTCAGGTCCCGCACGCCCAGCGCATGAAAGTGCGCGATGTCGTCGGCGATGGCCTGCCGGTCCCCGGTGAACAGCCGGTCCGTCTCGCCACCATGCGCCCGGCGCAGCGACGGCTCATCGTACCAGCCGACCCGGTAGGCGAGGCCGATGCTCGCTGGATCGCGACCCGCGTCCCGCGCGAACCCGTGCAGTCGTTCAATGGCCGCCTCGTAGCGTGGCCAGGTATCCAGCGGGAACTTCGGGTTGTTGCCGATGGGGTACCAGGCATCGCCTGCCCGCACGGCGCGGCGCAGCGCCGGCCCGCTCTCGCCGCCGATCCAGATCGGCGGATGCGGCGTTTGCACCGGCTTCGGCAGGAAGGCGATGTTGTCGAATTTGGCGTAGGCGCCGTCGAATGACGGCGCGTCTGACGTCCAGAGCTCGTGGAATACGGCGAGATACTCGTCGGCCACGCGGCCGCGCTCGTCGAACGGCTCGGCGCCGACGACCTCGAATTCTTCCTGCATCCAGCCGACGCCGCAGCCGACCGTGATCCGGCCGCCCGACAGTATATCCGCCGTCGCCAGCAGCTTCGCCGTCATCACAGGATTGCGATGCGGCACCACCATCACCGAGGTCAGGATGCGCAGCCGGTTGGTGACGCCGACCAGATAGGACAACAGCGTCAGTTGCTCCAGGGCCTCGCCGGCCGACGCGCCCAGCCAGACGCCATCGGCGGAGTAGGGATAGGTCGAGACGATCTTGTTGGGAATGACGATATGGTCCGGCACCACGACGCAGGCGAAGCCCAGCGCCTCGCCACGCTGAACGATGGTGCTGAGGTCGTCCGGGTTGGCCATGGGGCCGCGCACCGGCAGATCGAAGCCGAATTCCATGCCGGTCATGCCCCGTCCGTCATGGCCGGCATCACGTCGCGCGCGAACCAGTCCATGCGGTCGGTCGACTGCTGCACGCTCTCGCCTTGGAACGACAGGATCAGGTGCCGCAGGCCCAGGTCGCCGAACCGGCCGAGATCGTCGATCACCGCCTGCGCCGGGCCGGTGAAGATCCGGCGCTCGCCGTCCTCGTCCTGTTGCGGCTCGGGATCGCTCACCCACGGCGTCATATAGCCCAGGTCCAGCGTCGCCGGATCGCGCCCGGCTGCCTCGGCCTTTTCGCGCAAGGCCGTCACGCCTTCGCCGTAGCGCGCGGCGCTGGTCAGCGGATGGCGCGGATTGTTGCCGGCCGGATACCAGCCATCGCCCAGCTCGACGACCCGGCGCAGGGCGCGGCCGCTCTCGCCGCCGATCCAGATCGGCGGATGGGGTGTCTGCGCCGGCTTCGGCAGAAAGCTGATGTCGCCGTATTGCACGTAGTCGCCCTGGAAGGCCGGCGCATCGCTGGTCCAGAGATCCTTGAAGACCTTGAGATATTCGTCCGAGACCCGGCCACGCTCGGCGAAGGGCGGCGCGCCGATGGCCGTCAGTTCCTCCTCCAGCCAGCCGACGCCGCAGCCGAGCGTCAGCCGGCCGCCGGACAGCACGTCCAAGGTCGCCAGCATCTTCGCCGCCAGCACCGGGCTGCGGTGCGGTAGCACCATCACCGAGGTCAGCAGCCGGACCTTGCTGGTCCGCGCCGCGAGAAACGCCAGCACCGAGATCTGGTCCAGGCATTCGCCGACCGCGCGGCCCGGCCATTCGCCGCTCGCCGAATAGGGATAGCGGGAATGGATGTCCCCCGGCACGACGATATGGTCGTTCACCGCGACCAGGCCGTAACCCAGCCGCTCGGCGGCCTCGGCGACGGCGGCGATGCCGTCCGGCGTGGCGCCGATGCCGCGCGTGAAAATATTGACGCCGAACTGCATGCGTCCCTCGATGTCCCGCCCGCTTGATTTCGCCACTTTCTCATATGCGGGGTGGCCCGGTCGACCTCGACGAACGCGCGGAAACGAATTTCCGCAATATGGGCTTGCAAATGGCGGCGCGGTCGGGTTTCTGCGGGCGCTATGGTTGATGTGTTCGCTTACCGCCGCCATGCCGGCTGATCCGCCGCGCGCCTGGCAGCGCATGCTGTCCGGCCGCCGGCTTGACCTGCTCGACCCGTCGCCGCTCGATGTCGAGATCGAGGACATCGCGCTCGGCCTGTCACGGGTGGCGCGCTGGAACGGCCAGACCACCGGCCGGCACGGCTTCTCGGTGGCGCAGCATTCGCTGCTGGTGGTCGATCTGGTCGCCGCCGGCCGGCCGCCGGCAAGCGACCGGATGTTGCTGGCGGCGCTGCTGCACGATGCCGGCGAATACGTGACCTCGGACCTGATCACGCCGTTCAAGGCCGCCGTCGGCCCGGCCTACAAGGACGTAGAACGGCGGCTCGAGCGGGCCGTCTACCTGCGCTTCGGCCTGCCGGCCGAGCTGCCGGCGAACTGGCGCCGCCGCATCAAGCGCGCCGACAAGGTCGCCGCCTTTATCGAGGCCACGGCACTCGCCGGCTTCACTACAACGGAAGCCCGCCGCGTCCTCGGCTTCCGCGGCCACGCGCCGGCCATCGACCTGGTCCCGCAACCGCCGGAGGCCGTGCGCGCGGATTTCCTGAAGCGGTTTCGGCTGTTGTCGGGTGGGGCGGGACCATAGCTAAGTCAGTCGAAGCGACACATCCTTTAGCCCTCACCCCAACCCTCTCCCGCAAGCGGGAGAGGGGGCCGCCACCGTCGCGGTTTGTATCCCCTCTACCGTTTACGGGAGAGGGAGGGACCCGCGCGCTGTTAAGCGCGTGGGAGGGTGAGGGCTGATAGCCGCCTAAAGCTTCGTCGGATTCGGCGCGTCGCCGTAGACGTCCTTGGGGTCGAAAACCTTTTCGTGTTCCTCGAAGGTGAGGCGGACCGGGCCGTCCGACTTGCCGAGCGGGACCGAGCGGAAGAAGCAGGAGCGGTAGCCGACATGGCAGCTCGCGCCGCCGGCGACGTCGACGCGCAGCCAAACCGCGTCCTGGTCGTCGTCGATGCGGAGCTCCACGACGGTCTGCACAAGGCCGCTGGTGGCGCCCTTGTGCCAGAGCGCCTGGCGGCTCCGGCTCCAATAGTGCGCCTCGCCGGTTTCAATCGTCCGCGCAAAGGCCTCGGCATTCATATAGCCGTGCATCAGCACCTCGCCGGTCTCGGCGTCGGTGGTGACCACCGGAATCAGGCCGTCGGCATCGAACTTGGGCGCCAGTTCGTCGCCTTCCTCGACCTGCTCGACCGACCGGCGGGCGGCAAACATCTCTGCGGTCATTTTCAACTTCCTTCCCGGCCCAAACCCAGGGCCTGCATGATGCGGTCGACGGCGAGCGTCGGCGTCAAGTCGCCATCCAGCACGGCGCGCTCGATCTCCGGCAGATCGTCCGATATGCGCGGATCGGCCCGCAGGCGGCTCAGCAGGCGGTCGTCCAGCATCGCCCACATCCAGTCCAGGCGCTGCCGGCGGCGTTTTTCGGGGAGTTCGCCGCTCGCTGTCAATGCCTCTTTGTAGTCGAGCACCTGCTGCCATAGCTCGGCCAGGCCCTCGTTGCGCAGGCCGCTGCAGGTAACGACCGGCGGCGTCCAGTTCAGGCTCGCCGGCGTCAGGATATGCAGCGCGCTCTCGTACTCATGGCGGGCCTGATTGGCCTTCTCCAGGTTGTCGCCGTCTGACTTGTTGACGGCGATCATGTCGGCGAGCTCCAGCACGCCCTTCTTGATGCCCTGCAGCTCGTCGCCGGCCCCCGGCAGCATCAGCACCAGGAAGAAGTCGACCATGGCGGCGACGGCGGTCTCCGACTGGCCGGCGCCCACGGTCTCGACCAGAACGACGTCGAAGCCCGCGGCCTCACAGAGCAGCATCGTTTCGCGCGTGGTCCGGGTAACGCCGCCCAGTGTCCCCGACGACGGCGACGGCCGGATGAAGGCGCGCTCGTCGGCGGCCAGTTTCGGCATGCGGGTCTTGTCGCCGAGGATGCTGCCGCCGGTGCGGCTGCTGCTGGGGTCGACCGCCAGCACGGCGACGCGATGGCCGTCGGCGGTCAGATTGCCGCCCAACGCCTCGATGAAGGTGCTCTTGCCGACGCCCGGCACGCCGGTCAGGCCGACCCGCAGCGATTGGCCCGCCTTCGGCAGCAGCTTCAACAGCAACGCCTGTGCCTGTTTCTGGTGCTCAGGATTCCGGCTTTCGATCAGCGTGATGGCGCGGCCCAGCACGGCCCGGTCGCCCGCCAGCACGCCGGCCGCGTAGTCGTCGAGCGACAGTTCGGCCCGCCGCGCCGGCGCCGCGGCGGCCGCGCGTTTGCGTTTCGGCTGGGCCATACGGTCAGGCGGCTTGCGGCGTGTGGCCAAGCGTCTCGTCGAGCTTGTCCAGCAGGTCGTCGGCGGCCTCGCTGATCACCGTGCCGGGCGGGAAGATCGCCTTGGCGCCGGCCTTGAGCAGGGCATCGTAGTCCTGCGGCGGCACCACGCCGCCGACCACGATCATGATGTCGTCGCGGCCGAGCACGGCCAGCGCCGCCTTCAGCTCCGGCACCAGGGTCAGGTGGCCGGCTGCCAGCGAGCTGGCGCCGATGATGTGCACGTCGTTCTCGACCGCCTGCCGCGCGGCCTCGGCCGGGGTCTGGAACAGCGGCCCGACATCGACGTCGAAACCGAGGTCGGCGAAGGCCGACGCGATCACTTTCTGGCCGCGGTCGTGGCCGTCCTGGCCCATCTTGCAAACCAGGATGCGCGGCCGCCGGCCCTCGCGCTCGGCGAACGTATCGACCCGCCGGCGAACCCGCTCGACGGCGTCCGAGGTCTTGGCGACCTCGCCGCTATAGATGCCCGAAATGGCGCGTACCTCCGCAACATGCCGGCCCCAGGCCGTCTCCATGGCATCGCTGATCTCGCCCACCGTGGCCTTGGCCCGGGCGGCGTCGACTGCTAACGCCAGCAGATTGCCCTCACCGGTCTCGGCGCAGCGGGTCAGTGCCGCCAGCGCCGCCGTCGTCGCATCGCTGTCACGTTCGGCCCTGAGCCATTCGAGCTTGTCGATCTGCGCCTTGCGCACGGCCGAATTGTCGATCTTCAGGACCTCGACGTCTTCTTCCTCGTCGAGCCGGTATTTGTTGACGCCGACCACCGTCTGGCGGCCCGAGTCGATCCGCGCCTGGGTGCGTGCCGAGGCCTCCTCGATCCGCATCTTCGGGATGCCGGCTTCAATGGCCTTGGCCATGCCGCCGGCCGCCTCGACCTCCTCGATATGGGCCCAGGCCTTGGCCGCCAGCTCGTAGGTCAGGCGCTCCAGGTAATAGCTGCCGCCCCAGGGGTCGATCACCCGGCAGGTGCCGCTTTCCTGCTGCAGGAACAACTGCGTGTTGCGGGCGATGCGGGCGCTGAAGTCGGTCGGCAGCGCCAGCGCCTCGTCGAACGAGTTGGTGTGCAGCGACTGCGTATGGCCGTGCGTCGCCGCCATCGCCTCGATGCAGGTGCGCACCACGTTGTTGTAGACGTCCTGCGCCGTCAGGCTCCAGCCTGAGGTCTGGCAGTGCGTGCGCAGCGACAAAGACTTGTCGTTCTTTGGCCCAAACGGCTTCATCAGCTTGGCCCAGAGCAGGCGCGCCGCGCGCATCTTGGCGACTTCCATGAAGAAGTTCATGCCGATGCCCCAGAAGAAGGACAGCCGGGGCGCGAACTTGTCGATATCGAGGCCGGCCTCGACGCCGGTGCGGACATATTCGACGCCATCGGCCAGCGTATAGGCCAGCTCCAGGTCCGCCGTCGCGCCGGCCTCCTGCATGTGATAGCCGGAGATGCTGATGGAGTTGAACTTCGGCATGTTGGCCGAGGTGTAGGCGAAAATATCCGAGATGATCCGCATCGACGGCGCCGGCGGGTAGATATAGGTGTTGCGAACCATGAACTCCTTCAGGATGTCGTTCTGGATCGTGCCCGCGAGCTGCTTCGGCGCCACGCCCTGTTCCTCGCCGGCCAGGATGTAGAGCGCCAGCACCGGCAGCACGGCGCCGTTCATGGTCATAGACACCGACATCTGATCGAGTGGGATGTCCTCGAACAGCGTCCGCATGTCGAGGATGGAATCGATCGCCACCCCGGCCATGCCGACATCGCCGGCGACGCGCGGATGATCGGAATCGTAGCCCCGGTGGGTCGCCAGATCGAAGGCGATCGACAGGCCCTTCTGACCGGCGGCCAGGTTGCGGCGGTAGAAGGCGTTGCTGTCCTCGGCCGTGGAGAAGCCGGCATACTGCCGCACGGTCCAGGGCTTGGTCACATACATGGTGGAGTAGGGGCCGCGCAGGAACGGCGCGAAGCCGGGCGCGCCGTCCAGGTGGTCGAGGCCATCCAGGTCGGCCGAGGTGTAGAGCGGCTTAACGTTAATGCGCTCCGGCGTCTCCCACAGCAGGTCGTCCGGCGTCGCGTCCGCTCCCCTGGCCAATTGCGCCACCCAGGCTTCGGGCCCGCCGCCGGCCGCCGGCGCGTTGCCGGGCTCCAAATGCACTGTCGAGAAATCCGGAATACCGCTCATGTCGTCAGAACTCCGAGATGCGCCAACGCCGTACGCAGCGTCTGCAGTATATCACATCCAAGGTAAACGAAATCGTCTATGCCGTTGTTTTCGTACATTTCCTGGTTTTCGCCCGGCCGCCCGGCCAGATAGACACGGCTGGCGCCGGCCTGTTTCAGCGCGCGGGCGGCATCGGCCGCCTGCGCCCCATAAACCACGTCGGACGAGCATAGCACGGCGATGCTTGTTTTGCTCGCGGTGAAGGCCTTGGCGGCGGCGGCTGCGCTGTCGAAGCCGCCATTGTCGACCGCCTCGATGCCGCCGGCTTCGAACAGGTTCCGGGCGAACAGATTGCGGCCCGTATAGTCCGCCGGGCTACCGAGATTGGCCACGAAGATCCGCGGCCGCGCGCCTGTCTTGGCGCGATAGGCGTCGGCGGCGTCGCGCAGTTCCTCGTAGGCCTCTGCCGCCCGGTGCCGGGGCAGCGCCTCGATCGCCGTCGGCGTCCCGGCGAGCGCCTTTGCCATCGCGCCCAGCGTAACGCCGGACGCTGCCGCATCGACCAATGCGGCCGTGACCGGACCGTCGCCGGACAGCGAAAACGCCGTTTCGCGCTGCGCCGGCAGCCGCGTCGCCGCGTCGGCGCGCAGGGCGGCCAAGTCGGCCGGCGCGGTCTCGATCTCATCCTCGTGGATGTTCGGAAACTCGCTGACGCCGGTCAGCGCGTCCTTGCGGCGGGCGAGGTTCTTCTCGCGCTCGGCGTTGACCGTGGCGATGCGGGCGGCGAGGGCGCCGCTCAGCAGTTCCTCGACGATACCGCCCGCGGCCTCGATGGCCTGGAACTCGGCCCAAGCGGCGCGCGCCATCTGGTCGGTCAGGCTCTCGACATACCAGGCGCCGCCGGCCGGATCGATCACCCGGTTCAGCGAGGATTCCTCCAGCAGCAGCAGTTGCGTGTTGCGGGCAATGCGCTGGCCGAAGGCGCTGGGCAGGCCGGCCGCGGCGTCGTAGGGCAGGGTGGTGATGCTGTCGGCGCCACCGACCGCGGCGGCAAAGCACGTCGCCGTCGTGCGCAGCAGGTTCACCCAGGGATCGCGTCGGCTGACGACGCGGTCGGCGGTGCGCGCCTGCAGCGTCATGCCGCGCGCGTCTTCCGTGGCGCCGCTGGCCTCGGCGATCCGGGCCCACATCTTGCGCGCCGCGCGCAGCTTGGCGATGCCGGCGAACAGATCGGCGTCGATGGAAAACCGGAAGGCGAGCTGCCGGCAGGCCGTATCGATGTCCAGACCGGCATCGGTGAGCGCCCGGAGATAGGCGACGCCCGTCGCCATGGCGCAGGCCAGGTCCTGGGTCTCGCTGGCCCCGGCATTGTAGTGGGCCGAGGTGTCGACACCGACCGCCGTCACCTGCGAATAGCCGTCGGCGACATAGCCGGCGAGGGCGGAGAGATGGTCCAGCGACGTGGCGATATCCGTCGGCAGACGGCCGTCGGCGGCGAGCGCGCCGATGGGATCGGCGTTGAGCGCACCCCGCGCGTCGGCGGGGGCGAGCCCGTGCTTCCGCCACAGCGCCAGCAGCATGGCGGCGGCCGGCATGAATTGCGCCCCGGCATCGAGCGCCACCGGCGCCAGGTCGAGCCGCACGTCCGCAAGCGTCCGCTCGAGGTCGTCGAGGCAGCTCAGCATGATGCCGTCACGGCCGGCGGTAGCCTCGGCCGCCGCGTCATCGCTGTCGAGGCCCGCGCGGCCGGCGGCATCAAGCCGCAGCTCGATCGAGGTGACGCCGCGTTCCAGGTCGGTTAGAACGGCCGCGTTGTTGGCCCGCGGTTCGGGATGGCTATGAACCTGCCGCAGGTCCCAGCCGTTGCGCACGCGCCCGGCCGCATGGGCGCCGCGGGTGAACGGCGGCAGACCGGGAAAGCCTGAGGCGTCGTCGTCCGACGGCCAGTCGCGCCGCGTATAGATCGGCTGGATGGCCAGGCCGTCATAGGTGCGGCTGACCAGCTTCTTGTCGAAGGGCGCGCCGCCCAGCGCCTTTTCGACCAGGGCCAGCCAGTCGTCATGGCTGACGGCCGGGAACTCGCCGGCAAGGGTCAATCGCTCGTCGCTCATCGATGCTCCGGATCGGCCGACGCGGCATCTCGCCGGCGGCGCCAGGAATAGTATGCTGGCGCCAGTATATCAAATCCGCGCGCCGCCACTATTCACGGCGCGTCGCCAGCCAGCTTTGCCACATCACATCAGGAAGGCGTCCTAACATGCAGAGAAAGCGTATTTCTACCGCCTCGAGCTTCGAGGAGCTGGCGGGCTATTGCCGCGCCATCGTTGACGGCGAGTGGGTCTTCGTCGGCGGCACCACGGGCTACGACTACGCCACCATGTCGATCTCGGACGATGTCGCCGAGCAGGTGGCCCAGACCTTCCGCAACATCGAATGGGCGCTGGGCGAGGCCGGTGCCGACAAGAGCGATGTCGTGCAGATCCGCGTCTACGTCGCCGACCGCGACGACTTCCCGACCATCGCGCCGCTGGTCGGCGACTGGTGCCGTGACTTCCGCCCGGTAAACACCACCGTGGTGACGCCCCTGGTCGCGCCCGAGATGAAGGTCGAGATCGAGGTCACGGCCAAGCGTCAGACCTGACGGCGCCAACCAATTCGGTCATTGCCAACGCCTTGCGTCGTGCCCAAGTGAATCGTCAGTCATGCAAGCAGCCACTGACAACCCGCAATCCCCGCAGGCGGTGTCGATCGCCGATGGCGAGATTACGTTCGACGCCGGGCTGGTCGCGGCCCGCCTCGGACTTGCGCCCGACGTATTCATGCAGGAGCTGGCGCGCGGCATCGTCTATCGGCAGGTGGAGCGGGGCACGGGCGAAGACGCCGGTCGCACCCGCGTCACCTTCCGTTACCGCGCCTCGGTCTGGCGTTGCATCATCGATGCCGACGGTCGGTTGATCGAAGACAAAGTCACCTAAAGCATCACGATCTCGCACGGCTCGCTGTGCGGTTTGTCGTCGCCGTCCTGCCAGAGCCAGTAGGTCAGCTGCTCCTCGGCGTTGACCGCGACCACGCGGTGCTGGCCGTCGCGGTCGATGGCGTGCAGCGTGATGCGCGAGATCAGCCCGCCCTTCAGGCGGCGCAGATCGTCGATGGCCTCGTCCACGGCGTCATGCAGCGACATGCCGGTTTTCATATAGAGCACGATGGCGCGCGCGGTGCCGGCGCGGATCGCCATCTCGCCGGTGCCGGTGCAGGCCGCGGCGCCGTGCGCCGTGTCGGCATAGGCGCCGGCGCCGACCACCGGGCTGTCGCCCAGCCGGCCCGGATACTTCCAGGCCCAGCCCGATGTGCTGACGCCGGCCATGATCTCGGATCTGGCATCGAGCGTCAGGAACACCGTGGTGTCCTTGCCTTTTTCCGGGTCGATCGCCTGCTGGCAGAGCTCGGCCAGCGGGATGTCGGGCCAGGCTTCCAGATCGGCGCCGGTGACGTTCCGGTCGCGCCACTCGCGCCAGACCCGCGCCGAGTCCTCGATCAGATTGTCGGTGGTCTCGGCGCCGATCTCATGCGCGAAGCGGGCCGCGCCCTCGCCGACCAGAAGCTCGTGCGGCAGCCGTTCCATGACCTGACGGGCGATCGAGATCGGATGCAGAAATCCCTGCAGCGCGCCGACCGCCCCGGTGCGGAAGGTGTTGCCGTCGATCATCGCCGCGTCCAGCTCGACCTCGCCCAGAAGGTTCGGCCAGCCGCCGCGCCCGACGGTGCGGATCGAGGTGTCGGCCTCGACCAGCCGGATACCGGCCTCGATCGCATCCAGGCCGCCATGGCCCTCGGCCAGCAGCGCCGCAGTGCGCCCCACGCCCGGCGTGCCTTCCGAATTGGTGACGAGAATCATAAACCACTCCATTCCCCGGCTGACGATATGCGTGGCCGCAATGGACCGGCTAATCGCCGCAAGGTCAATGGCAATCGGTCATTGCAGCCGGTCGATGAAAGTCCGCAGCCGCGCCGCGTCACGTGGGGCGTGGCCCTTCTGGTCGTTGTCGAAATAGCCGTAGACCTCGCGGCCGTCGGCCAGCCAGGCGGTCATGCGCGCGGCCCAGTCCGCCAGCCGATCGTCCGAATAGCTGCCCTGATAGGCCGCGCCGGGGCCATGCAGCCGGACGTAGACGAAGTCCGCGGTCGGCTGCTCGGGCGACTGCCGGCCGGCCAGATCGAACAGGCAGAGCGCGGCGTTGCGGGCGGCGAGCGCCGCGAAGACCTCATCCGTGTGCCAGCTTTGGTCGCGAAACTCGAACGCCGCCCGGCAGGTCGCCGGCAGCAGGTCAAGGAAGTCGCGCAGCCGTTGCGGGTTGACGCGCCAGCGCGGCGGCAACTGGAACAGCACCGGCCCGAGCTTGTCGCCCAGAACCCCGACCACGTCCAGGAACCGCGCCAGGCTGTCGGCCGGGTCCTTCAATTTCTTCATATGGGTGATGTAGCGGTTGGCCTTGCAGGCGAAGACGAAGCCGGGCGGCGTCAGGTCGCGCCAGTGCGCCACGATCTCGGGCGTCGGCAGGCGATAGAAGCTGCTGTTGATCTCGACCGTGTCGAAACTGGCGGCGTAGCGTTCGAGAAATGTCGCCGGCGCGGCGCCCGGCGGATAGAACGGTCCGACCCAGTGGCGGTAGTGCCAGCCCGACGTGCCGATGTGGATCTTGGGCAGGGCGGTCATGTCCGCGTCAAGTCTGCCGGAATACGAAACGGGCGCCGGTTACCCGGCGCCCGTCCGTCACAACGTTGGCGCGGTCGGCCCGCACCAATGCTCTTTTATTGATAGGTCGGCTTCAGGGCCTGCGCCTCGCCCCACAGCTTGTACTGTTCGCGGAAGCCGAAGTAGCTGTCGGCGACCTTCTTGAACAGCGGGTCCTTCGCCGACTGTTCCTCGACCACTTCCAGCCAGGCCGTCTCGAGCACCTTCAGGGTCTCGTCCGGCCAACGCCGGTTGGTGACGCCGTACTTGGTCTTCATCTCCAGCATGGCCTGGAAGTTCTGGGCTTCCGTTTCGGCATACATGTGCGCCACTGAATCGCGGGCGGCGATTTCGATAAAGGCCTGATGCTGGTCGCTCAGCTCGTTAAACTTGCCCCGGTTCATCAGCAGCTCGCCGACCGAGACCTGCTGGTGCCAGCCCGGGTAATAGTTGTTCTTGGCGATCTCGTAGAAGCCGAGCGCGATGTCGATCGTCGGCATCGAGAACTCGGTCGCGTCGATCACGCCACGCTCCAGCGCCGGATAGATGTCCGCGCCGGCCAGCAGTTGGGTCGAGACGCCGACCTTCTGCATGACCTGGGCGCCGAGACCGAAGAAACGCATCTTCAGACCTTTCAGCTCGTCGAGCGATTTCACCTCGCCCTTGAACCAGCCCGAGGTCTCGGGGCCGATGGCCTGGGTGTCGAGCGCGAAGAGGTCGTGCTGGGCGTAGATCTCGTCACGCAGCTCCTGCCCGCCGCCAAACCACTTCCAGGCCAGGAACTCGCCGAAGCCCGGACCGAACGGCACGGCGGTAAAGAACGCCAGCGCCGGATACTTGCCGGTGTGATAGCCCGGCGTGGTCCAGCACGACTCGAGCGCCGCCTTGGAGACCGAATCGAAGCACTCCAGCGCCGGCACCAGCGCTCCCGGCTCGAAGAACTTCAGTTCCAGGCTGCCGCCGGAAAGCCGCTCGATGTTCTCCGAGAATCGGACGCCGCCCTTGCCGATATGCGGCAGCGAGCTGCCGCACCTCGGCACTCGAAGAACGTCAAGGACATGACCGACGGCAGGCTCGACATCAAGTTCTTCGAGCCGGGCGCGCTGGTGCCGGCGTTGGAGTGCTTCGATTCGGTCTCCAAGGCGGCGCTCGAGTCGTGCTGGACCACGCCGGGCTATCACACCGGCAAGTATCCGGCGCTGGCGTTCTTTACCGCCGTGCCGTTCGGCCCGGGCTTCGGCGAGTTCATGGCCTGGAAGTGGTTTGGCGGCGGACAGGATCTGCGTGACGAGATCTATGCCCAGCACGACCTGATCGCGTTCGACAGCTTCGCGATCGGCCCGGAGACCTCGGGCTGGTTCAAGAGCGAGGTGAACTCGCTGGACGAGCTGAAAGGTCTGAAGATGCGCTTCTTCGGCCTCGGCGCCCAGGTTATGCAGAAGGTCGGCGTTTCGACCCAGTTGCTGGCCGGCGCGGACATCTATCCGGCGCTGGAGCGTGGCGTGATCGACGCGACCGAGTTCTCGATGCCGACCATCGACATCGCGCTCGGCTTCCACGAGATCGCCAAGAACAACTACTACCCGGGCTGGCACCAGCAGGTTTCGGTCAGCGAGATGCTGATGAACCGCGGCAAGTTCAACGAGCTGAGCGACGCTCACAAGGCGATCATCCGTGTCGCCCTCGGCGACAGCGTCAGCCACACCTATGCCGAGACCGAAGCGAAGAACTTCGGCGCCATGCTCGAGATGAAGTCGAAGTACGGCGTCACCAACCGGCGCTGGCCGGACTCGACCCTGAAGGTGCTCGAGACCGCGTGGCTGGAAGTCGTGGAAGAGCAGTCCGCGAAGGACCCGCTGTTCAAGAAGGTGGCCGAGAGCTACTTCGCCTTCCGTGCGCAGTACAAGCTCTGGGGCGATGCGCAGTCCCTGAAGCCGACTTACCAATAAGAAGTCAAAGCGAACGCAACGCGTCGAAAGAGAAACGCAGACGGAACTGAAATAAACGCTGGAGCCGGCCTAGCCGGCTCCAGCAATATCTTTGCCGTCGTTCGCCAAGAACGGTAACATTCGGTCCAAAATCCGGTCGGGGGTCGTGCCGGTAAGGACCGTCGTCTGGGGAGGAGTGGATGACATTCTGGGAAGACGTGATCACCGCAGCTGTTGCGTTGAGCGCCTCTCGCGCCAGGCGTCGGCACCGCCTTGCCCGGCGAGCCGCTTAACCTGCCCGCCGAATTGCTGTTGGACTCGGGCTAGACAACAACCCATCAGATATCTGCGGGTGGTCACATGGAAGAGTTAATCTGGCTGCTACAGGATTTCCTGCCAATCCTCATGTTTTTGACGTTGGCATGTCTCCTGTTCAGCGGCTATCCCGTCGCCTTCATCCTCGGCGGCCTGGCGCTGCTTTACGGTTTCCTGGGCTATCTGCTCGGCGTTTTCTCACTGATCGAATTCTTTAACTTCTTGCCGCGCATCTGGGGAGGCGCGGCGGAGAACCTTGTCCTCGTTGCCGTGCCAACATTCGTCTTTATGGGCGTCATGATGGAACGCAGCGGCGTCGCCAACGACATGCTGTATTGCTGTCAGGTGCTGTTGAAGCGCGTGCCCGGCGGTCTGGCGCTGTCGGTGACGGTGATGGGCACCATCCTGGCGGCGATGACCGGGATCATCGGCGCCTCTGTGACGATGATGACGGCGCTGGCGCTGCCGACCATGCTGAAGCAACGTTACAGCCACGGCATCGCAACGGGCGTGATCGCGGCCTCCGGCACGCTCGGCATTCTCATACCGCCCAGCATCATGCTGATCATCATGGCCGACCTGCTGTCGGTCTCGGTCGGCAACCTGTTCATGGCCGCGCTGATGCCGGGCCTCTGCCTCGCCGGCCTCTACCTGATCTTCATTGTTGCGGCTGCGAGCATCAACAAGGAGATCGCGCCGCCGTTGCCGCCCGATATGCTGAACGTGCCGCGCAACGAACTGCCGCCGCTGATCTTCAAGAGCTTCCTGCCGCCGGTGTTCCTGATCGCCTTGATCAAGGGCTCGATCCTGCTCGGCTGGGCCACGCCCAGCGAGGCGGGCGCTGTCGGGGCCTTCGGCGCCATGGTGCTGGCGGCCATCAACCGCCGCCTGAAGTGGACCGTGCTGCGCGGCGTCTGTCATTCCTCGGGCCTGACCATCGCCTTCATCTTCTTCATCATCATCAGCGCGACCTGCTTCGCTTACGTGTTCCGGTCGCTCGGCGGCGACGACATCGCCGAGGAGTTGATCGCGGCCGCCGGCCTCGGTTCCTGGGGCCTTCTGTTCCTGATCATGGGCATCGTCTTCGCGCTCGGCTTCTTCCTCGACTGGATCGAGATCACGCTGATCGTGCTGCCGATCTTCGCGCCGTTGATCGGCACGCTCGACTTTGGCGACCACGTGCCGGCCGGCGGCATGGTGTTCTGGTTCACGGTGCTGATTGCCATCAATCTGCAGACGTCGTTCCTGACCCCGCCATTCGGCTTTGCCTTGTTCTATCTCAAGGGAATCGCGCCGAAAGAGATCAAGATTCAAAGCATCTACAAGGGCATCATCCCGTTCGTGATCCTGCAGCTCATCGCGCTGGCCGGGGTCATCTACTTCCCGCAGATCGCGTTATGGCTGCCGGGCATGGTGTACGAGTAGGGAGGGAACGATGGCGACGCAAAACACTGTCGATGAATATGCCGGCAACGAAACCAACGCGCTGATCCGCCTAAGCCTGTTTCTGCGCAAGTTCGTCGAGTGGTTCGGCAAGACCGGCTCCTGGTTCATCGTGCCGCTGGTCCTGATCACCATGTGGGACGTGACCTCGCGCAAGATCGTCTGGATCCAGATCTGGCTGGTCGAGAATGTCGGCAGCATCTTCGAATCGACCCTGCTGCAGGAGATGGAGTGGCATTTGCACACGGCGCTGTTCGCGCTCGTGCTGGGTTATGGCTATGTTTATAACCGCCACGTCCGGGTTGATCTGGTCCGCGAACGGTTGCCCCTGCGCAAGCAGGCCTGGATCGAGTTCCTGGGCTGTACGTTCTTCATGATCCCGTACTGCCTGATCGTCAGCTACTTCGCCATCGACTTCGCCTACAAGTCGTGGGAGGTGAACGAGATTTCGGCCTCCCAGGTGGGGCTGACGCACCGCTGGATCATCAAGAGCGTCCTGGTCTGGGGCCTGATCCTGGCGGCCCTCGCGGGCATCGCCGTCTGGATCCAGACCGTGCTGGTGCTGTTTGGGCCCAAGCATCTGCGGTTCCAGTTGATGACGCTGGAATGGCCGGACGAAGCCGACGAGAAGCGGATCGAGGTCGATTGGGAGAACAAGGAGATCCCGAGGGGCCAGGCCGCGCACAAGGACATCCCGACCGGCGGCGCCGGCGGTTGAACCATCGCGCATCGCCGCCCGGCGGAGATCCGTCGGGACCGATATGACAAGAGGCCGGCCATTGCGCCGGCCTCTTTGATTCCGACCTCGCGAGATCGTGATGTGAGTTAACGGATGCCGCCGCTGCCGGATTGTGTCACCATTTTGAATAACCGGTCCGACAACCCGTTCGGCCGGCGGATGGGAGATTGCGAATACACGGCGAAGAGGAGGTGTGTGGTATGCGCGTGCAGATCCGAAAGTTCACGATCGCCGGACTGGGCCTGGCGGCGCTGTTCGGCCTCGGTGCCGGCGGCGCGTCGGCGGCGCCGCAGGCCCTGGCGCTGGTCGCGACCAACGGCGAGGTGCAGCTGAATTGCGAAGCCGGCCATTGCAGCGCCGAGTTCTCGACCTTTTGCCTGCAGCCCAATCGCCTTTCGCCGATCCGCGGCACGGCGTATGAGCTGGCCGACGCCGGGGATGTCACGGTGACGGCCAAGACGCAAGACGGCCGGTCGCTGTCGCTGCCGGCGCCCGAGGTGCTTTCATTCACATCGGCGCGAAATCATGTGGCGATGCGCGTCGACGTGTTGCCCGATCGGATCGAACAGCTCGGGCTCACCTCGGTGTCCGTTACCGTCGGCGAAAACGTGACGGTCGTGCCGACGCCGCGCGCCGGCGACGGCGATCCGATCGGCGAAGCGGAATTCGCCATCGCCACCGGTCCCCTGCGCGCCCTCGGCAGCAGAATTGTCGACAACAACCGCGAGCGCATGGCCGCCGCCCGGCTGACCAGCAAGCTGATCAATACGCTGCCCACCGCCGACGACCGGCGGGCCGGCGCGGCGCGTGAGCTCTGGAACCGCACCGTGACGGCGGCCCAGACAAATGCGCTCTATACCGTGGGCGAGAAGATCGCCAAGCGCGCCGTCGACCTCTGCGACTTCGCGGTCCAACGCAAGATGTACGGCAGCCTGCGCCGTTGCCTGCAGTCCGAGCATGATGTTCTGGTCAACATCATGAACCAGGACTATTGGAAGGCGGTCAAGACCGGCAGTTGACGGCCGATTTGTCGCGATCGATGGGGGCGGCGGTTTCGGCCGCCCCCATTCGTCGTCCTGCTCCGTGGCGACATCATGTTCTTGTGCCGTTGACCGTCGCCGGCCTGTTCCTGGCGGCGCCGGCCACGGCGCAGCTGGGCGGCGATGCCGAGCGTTGCGTCGCCCGTTCCGGCAGTCCCCAACTCGATATCGATACCTGCAGCCAGGCGATTCGCGCCGGCGGGCTCGAGCCCGTGAGCCTGGCGACGGTCTATCAGATGCGGGGGCGCGCCTTTAACGACTACGGCCTGCACGAGCTTGCGGCGCGCGACTTTGATGCGGCCATCGAGCTCAATCCCGGATCGGCCGAAGCTTTCAACGGCCGTGGCCTGGCGCGACACCATCTCGGCGCCTACGAGGCGGCAATCGACGATTACGGCGTCGCGCTGCGCCTGTTCCCGCGCTATGCAAGGGCCTACCGCAACCGCGGCGTCAGCCATCATTTCGCCGGCGCGCTCGACCTTGCGGTCGCGGACTACGGCGCGGCGCAGCGATCGGATCCGAACGATCCCGCTGCTTATGCGCTGCGGGGATTGAGCCACTACCATCGCGGCGAATTTGCCGCCGCCGCCGCCGACCTCGCCGCGGCGCTTTCGCTGCAATATCCCTACGATCAGGGGCCGCTGTTCCTCTATCTCGCCCGGACACGGGCCGGACGGGACGGCCGGGCAGACTTGGCAATGACGGCGACGGCCTTCGAGCCGCCGGTCTGGCCGGCTCCGTTGTTCGAGCTGTTCCTCGGCCGGAGCGCGCCCGATGACGTGCTGGCCGCCGCGATGTCGGCGGAACCGAAGTTTCGCGACGAACGGCTGCGCGAGGCGCGTTATTTTCTCGGCCAGCAGGCTCTGATCGAGAACCGGCCCGCCGCCGCCATCGCCTGGTTCCAGGCGGTGATCGACACCGACATGTCGGTGAACTTCGACGTCCTGGGCGCTCGGGCCGAGTTGGCGCGCCTTCGGCCATGAGTTAGATTGCCGCCATGGACTGGCATAACTTCATAAAGAAATACGTCTGGGACGAGAATAAAACGCCCTATTTTACCCGTGTCGACAAGCTGACGCAGGAGCAGGCGCGCAACGAGTCCTTCATCTATACGGTCGTGATTTGCACGGTGGCGGTCGTCGCCGCCTTGTTCGCCGTCGCCAGCGCCAGCCGGCAGCCCGACGTTATTCTTGTGCTGGCCGCCGCCTATGCCGTCAGCGTCGGCGTCAGCGCCGTGCTGTTCGGCTTCCGCAAACATGTCTACGCCGCCATCTACTGCATGACGGCGCCGGTCGCGGCGTTTCTCTATTTCCTGGCCGCGGGCTTCCATCCGAACCTGCACACCGTCGATCACATCGTGCTGACGGTCTGCATGCTGCTCTGGCTGCGCTATTCGCTACGCGTCGTCGCGATCGCCAAGGCCTACCCGCACATGCCGTAGCACGGCGACGTTCCGCAGGTTCAAGATCGAACGAGACTATTCGAGGCCGCGACCGCGGCCCGCCGGCTCATCCGGCCCGTCCTCCGCAGCAGCGGCGCTGCCGCTGCGGAGGGTGGACGCGCCCGCGCAGGCGCGGACCGTCAGGTCCGCTGCCGTGAGCGCAAAATCAAGCGCTGCGCAGGTAGGGCGGCAGCGAGCCGAGATGGTCCTCGACGCCCTTGACGCCGGGATACTGCTCGGCCGCCAGCACGATCGCCCGGCGTTCCTCTTCCGAATCGACCCAACCCCAGAGCTGGACGATGCCGCCGTCGACGATCAGGTTCAGGCTGCCGGACGACACCCAGCCCTGGCTCTCCAGCTGCTCGGTCAACTTCTCGCGGATCGTGCGATCGTCGGCCGACGGCGTCGCCGGCGCGGCTTCCTTGCTGGCGGCCAGCCCATGCAGCAGGTTGGCGCGGCTGACGATGCCGACGACCTTGCCGTCACGCACCACCGGTACCCGCTTGATCCGGTGCTTCTCCAGTGTCGCGGCGATCTCGCCGACGGTCGCGGTCTCGGAGACGCTGACGACGTTCCTGGTCATCACATCGGCCGCGCTGGTGCCATGGCTCTTGACGTACTCGGCGGCTGTTTCGCGGTTGTTGGCCAATAAATCCAGCCACCAGGAACTGTGGCGTTCGGTCTCCAGCTCTGGCCGGCGCAACAGATCGCCTTCGCTGACCACGCCGACCAGCATGCCGCCGGTATCGGTCACCGGCACGCCGCTGATGCTCTTGTCGATCAGCAGTTTCGCGATATCGCTAACGCTGGTTTCCGGCGTGACCGTCGCCACGTTGGTCGTCATGATGTCTTTCGCCTGCATCACTTATCCTTTCGCGAACACGCAGATCGACGACTGCACCTGGACGGCGACGTTACTCGTCCGCGTCGTCCGCCGCCGGCTTGCGCCGGACCGGCTTGGCGTAGGTGTCCTCGATCTGCCGCATATGGCCATGGTCGTAGCTCGTCAGCTTCAGCTTCCGGGCCCGCCTGTCGGCCCAATCGTCATCGACGCTGCCACTCTTCACGTAGAGGAAATGCACCGCCAATGCCGCACCCCAGACGAACAGGGGCCAGAAAGACCACCATCCGTGGCCGGTCAGGGCATTGACCAGGATCAAGGCCGCGGCGCCCACCAGGTAGGCCCGGACATGCCAGGGCAGGGCTCCGGCTAGGCGTTCATAGGTCGGCAGAGGCATCACACGACCGGCGACTGCCCGCCGTCGATATTAATTGCGGTGCCGGTCAGGTAGGAGGCGGCGTCGGACGCCAGGAAGCAGGCCAGGTTGGCGAATTCGGCGGCCTCGCCGATGCGGCCCAGCGGCACCGATTTGCCGGTCTCGACCAGATAGTCCTCGAACGACAGATCGGGCCGGGTCTGCTGATGCAGCCGGTGGCGCTGGTCCGAGACGAACGAGCCGGTGCAGAGCGCGTTCACCAGCACGTTGTGCGGCGCGCCCTCGTTCGCCAGCACCTTGGTCAGCGCCATGCCGGCGGCGCGCGACACGCTGGTCGGCGCGCTGCCGCCGCGCGGCGCCTTGGCGCCGGTGTTCAGCACGTTCAGGATGCGGCCCCAGCGGCGCTCGATCATGCCGGGCAGGGCCAGCCGCGCGAAACGGATGGCGGCGAACAGCTTCAGGTCCAGATCCGCTTGCCAGGTCTCGTCGGTGATCTCGAGAAAGCGGCCGGTCTGCGAGGTCCCGGCATTGTTCACCAGGATGTCGATCTGACCGAAGTCGCCAACGGTCTGCTCGAACGTGCGCGCGATTTCGCCGGCGTCGCTGACGTCGCAAACATAGGTCCGGATCTCGGCATCAACGGTTGCGGCGATCTCGGCTCGGGCCGCCTCCAGCACGTCGGCGCGGCGCGCCAGCATGGCGATGCCGGCGCCGGCCTCGGCGAACTGCGCCGCCATGGCCTTGCCCAGGCCCAGGCTGGCGCCGGTGATCAGCGCGGTTCTGCCATCCAGGCGAACGTCCATGTCCGGTCTCCGTCTTGTGTTGGTTCGTTTCAGACCGGCCGGTCGCCGGCGGCGGTGGTGCGATGCATCAGCCGGAACATGCTCTCGTCATAGTCCATGACCGCGTAGTGCATGGCGCAGCGATTGTCCCACATCAGCACGTCGCCTTTGCGCCAGCGGTGCCGGTAGACGTTTTCCGGCCGCACGGCCTCGGCGCAGAGATAATCCAGCAACGGCCGGCTCTCGTCGTCGCGCATGCCGCTGAAGCGTCGCGTGAAATAGGGGTTCACATAGAGCGCCTTGCGGCCGCTTTCGGGATGGGTGCGGACCACGGGGTGGGTCACCGCCGGCGGCACCTCGGGTATCGGCAGGCCGTTGTTGCCGGGGTCGCGGTTCCGCTCGGCCAGCCGTTCGGCCGAGTGCTCCGCCGTCAGACCGTCCAACATCCGGCGGAAGGCCGGCGAATGGGACTCGTAGGCCGCGTACATATTGCAGAACATGGTATCGCCGTAGCCCTCCGGCACCTCGACCGCGCGCAACACCGATCCGAGCGGCGGCTCGGTGCCGAACGAGATGTCGGAATGCCAGAAATCGTTGCGGGCGCCGGGCAGGCCGGACCGGTTTTCCAGCACCAGGATTTCCGGATGCTCCTCGAGGCCACGGCGGCTGTGCAGCGGGTGCGGCTCGACCGGGCCGAAGCGGCGGGTGAAGGCGATCTGCTGGTCCGGTGCGATGTCCTGATCCCGGAACAGCAGCACGATATGGTCGAGAAACGCCGCGCGCACCGCCGCGAAGGCGGCGTCGTCCAGCGGCTGCGACAGGTCGAACCCGACCACCTCGGCGCCCAGCGCGCCCGACAGCGGCCGCAACTCCAGCCGCGGTTCCGAATGGACGTGTGTCGTCAGCGTCATGCCGTCCTCCCTTGCACCCGATCTTTATATCAGGCTTGCCGCCGCACAGGACGCCGATCTGGTCTGAAAAACGCTGGCCAACGACGCTGGCATTCCGTAGCGTGACATCTGAACCAAGCACGAAGCGTTAAAGCGCTCACTGAAGGTTAACAGGGGAGGACCTTGTAATGTCTGGAAAATCTGTCTCTGTCGTATCGCTGATCGGGGGCACCGCGCTGGCCTTGACATTGGTCGCCGGCGCGCAGGCGAAGGTCGAGGGCGACACCATCGTTTTGGGCTCGGCGATCTCGCTGACCGGCAAGTATTCGACCAACGGCATCCACGCCCAGCGCGGCTACGATATCGCCGTCAAACGGATCAACGAGATGGGCGGCGTCAAGGTTGGCGGCAAGTCCTACAAGCTGAAGGTCGTCTACTACGACGACGAGTCGACGCCCGCCCGCGGCGCGCAGCTCGCCGAGCGGCTGATCAAGCAGGACGGCGTGCAATACATGCTCGGCCCGTACAGCTCCGGCCTGACCAAGGCCGTGGCGCCGGTGACCGAGAAATACAAGATCCCGATGGTCGAGGCCGAAGGCGCCTCGCGTTCGCTGTTCACGCAGGGCTACAAGTATCTGTTCGCGGTGCTGTCGACATCAGAGCAGTATCTCGCCAGCTCGATCACGCTCGCGGCCGAGATGGCCGAGAAGAACGGCAAGAAGCCGTCCGACGTGAAGCTCGCCATGGCCTTCGAGAACGATCCGTTCTCGCTCGACGTGCGGGCCGGCGTGATGGATGACGCCAAGAAGTACGGCATGAAGGTCGTCATCGACGACAAGCTGCCGCGCGATTTGAGCGACATGTCGGCGACGCTCACGAAGGTGAAGGCCGTGAAGCCTGATATCCTCGTGGTCTCCGGCCATTCCAAGGGCGCGGCGACGGCGGCACGGCAGATCAAGGAGATGCAGATTGACGTGCCGATGATCGCCGTCACGCACTGCGAGTCGGCCGCCATCATCGAAAAATTCGGCAAGGCCACCGAAGGCATCCTCTGCCCGACGCAGTGGGCCGAGACCTTGAGCTATACCGGCAAATACTTCGGCTCGGCGGCCGAATACGACAACACCTTCAAGACCGAGCATCCGGACTATCAGAACGTGCCGTACCAGGCCGCCCAGGCCTCGGCCGCGGTGCTTGTCTGGAAGGAGGCCTTCGAGCGGGCGAACTCGTTCGATACCGAGAAACTGCGCGACGCCATCTCCGCGACCGAGATGACGACGTTCTACGGCAACATCAGGTTCGATGACACCGGCAAGAACATCGCCAAGCCGATGGTGCTGCGGCAGATCCAGGGCGGCGCGTTGAACGTGGTGGCGCCGACCAAGTGGGCGTCCTCTGACCTCGTCCATCCGCGCGAGGCGATGTACTGACCGGACCGCGCTTGCGGCCCGACCGATGACGCGTCTGTCCGCTGCCGTTTCCAAACGGGAGCGGACGCCGCGCGCATCTGCATCCCTGCCACGGGGCTCGTTGCATGCTCGATAATCTCGGTCTGCTCGGCATGGCGCCGATCCTGAACCTGCAGCTTCTGCTGGACGGCCTCTTCATCGGCGCCACCTTCGCGCTTTCCGCCTACGGGCTGGCGCTGGTTTGGGGCGTGATGAACGTGAAGAACCTGGCCCAGGGCGATTTCGTCATCATGGGCGGTTACATCGCCTATGTCGCCTCGACGCTCGGTATCCATCCGATCCTCGGCCTGCCCATCGCCGTCGTCGTCATGTTCGGCTTCGGCTGGGCGCTCTATCGCCTGATCATCGCTCGGGTCGTCGACCGCGACCTGTTCACCTCGCTGCTCGCCACCTTCGGCGTCGCCATCGTGGTCCAGCAATCGCTGAACCTGATCTTCGGCCCCGATGTGCAGACGGCCGAGTCTGGCTTCGCCATCCGCTCGCATTTCGACGGCAGCGTCACCGTCGCCGATATCAAGCTGATCTCGTTCCTGCTGGCCGCCGCGCTCGCGGCTGTCGTCATTGTCTTCATGCGCTACAGCCGCATGGGCCAGGCGATCCGCGCGACATCGCAGAATGCGCGGGCCGCCAAGGTCATGGGCATCGACACCGACCGTGTCTATGCCTTCACCTTCGCGCTGAACGCGGCGATCTGCGGTGCGGCTGGCGTGCTGATCTCGATGATCTGGGTGATCCAGCCGTTCTTCGGCATCACCCATTCGATCCGCTCCTTCGTCATCGTCACGGCGGCCGGCTTCGGCAACCTGCCGGGCGTGATCATTTCCGGCCTCGGCCTCGGCGTCGCCGAGCAGTTCGGCTCCTTCATCCTCGGCGCCGAGTTTCAGCAGGCGACCGTCGTCGGCCTGCTGGTCCTGGTCCTGATCTGGCGCCAGATCGAGGAGGGCCGGCGGCGGCAGGTGGTGCGATGACCATGACCAAGTCCGTGACCCCGAAACAGATCGGTCTTTACGGCGGCATCCTCGCCGCCGGTGTCATCGCGCCCTTCGCCTTTCCCGACTACACGTTCCAGGTCTCCGTGCTCTGGCTGATGATCGTCTTCGCGCTCACGTGGGACATCATGGGCGGGCAGATGGGCTACAACTCGCTCGGCAACATCTTCTTCTTCGGCGCCGGCATGTATGTCTGCACCATCGTGCAGATCGGCCTGTTCTACGACGTCGCCGAATACACCGCGCACTTTGGCGCCGTGCGCGTGGACTTCACGGCCGACCAATATTTCACCGGCATGACCGTCGGCCTGATCGCCGCGGCGTTTGCCTCGCTGGTGCTCGCCATCGGTTTCGGCTGGATCGTCTTCGGCCTGCGCGGGCCGTATTTCGCCATCGGCACGCTCGGCGTCGCCATCGCCGCGGGCGAGCTGGTCGGCGCCTGGGACTATGTCGGCGGCGGTGGTGGCGTCTCGCTGCCGAACTATCCGGGCGAGCCCGACGACCGCGCCTTCTTCTTCTATGTGCTCTGCTTCGGCCTGGCGATCGCCACCTTCGCCTTCCTGAAGTGGCTCTATGGCACCCGCTTCGGCCTCGCCATCAACGCCATCCGCGACGACGAGGAAAAGGCCGAGGCCATGGGCCTGCGCACCAAGCGCTACAAGACCGTCGCCTGGTCCATCGCCGCCTTCTTCCTCGGCATCTCAGGCGGTCTGTTCGGCAACATGACCGGTTTCATCGAGCCACTGGAAGTCGCCTTTCCGACCGTCACCTTCGGCATTTTCATGGTGCTGATGGCGCTGTTGGGCGGTAAGGGCACGCTCTGGGGGCCGGTTCTGGGCGCGACCGTCTTCCACATCGTCAAGGAAGTGACCTGGACCTATCTCTTGGGCTGGCAGTGGGTGGCGCTCGGCCTGCTGATCATCATCAACGTCGTCTACTTCCAGCAGGGCATCCTCGGCTGGGCGCAGGAGAAGTGGCCCGAACGCTTCGGCATCACCGTCGACGAGGACATGTCGGCCGAGAGCCCTGGCCGGCGGGCCCGGGCGGAGGCGGCGGAATGAGCCCCCAGATCGAGGTCCAGGGCGTCAGCAAGGCCTTCGGCGGCGTCGTCGCCAACCGCGACATCAGCCTCGAGGTGCCCGAGGGCCGCATCACCGGCCTGATCGGTCCGAACGGTTCCGGCAAGACCACGCTGTTCAATTCGATCGTCGGCTTCCATCCCATCGATGCCGGCTCGATCCGTTTCGAGGGCCAGGAGATTTCCAAGCTGCGGGTGCAGCAGATCGCACGCCTCGGCCTGCTGCGCACGTTCCAGCAGACGCGGATCTACGCCAAGATGAACTGCGTGCAGAACATGCTGATCTCGACGCCCCACCGGGCCGAGCGCTTCGGCACGATGTTCACGAAGCATCCGCCGGAGCTGACGGAACGGGCCGAGGAGCTGCTGGAATTCGTCGGCCTCTACCAGAAGCGCAACCTGATCTCGGGTGATCTTTCGTTTGGCCAGCAGAAGCTGCTCGAGTTCGCTATGGCGCTCATGAACGAGCCCAAGGTGCTGCTGCTCGACGAGCCCACGGCCGGCATCAACCCGACGCTGATCAACGGCCTGATCGACCGTCTGAAACGCGCCAACAGCGACCTCGGCATCACGCTCTTTGTCATCGAGCACAACATGCGCGTGATCATGAATCTGGCCGAGCACATCTATTGCCTGGCCCATGGCGAGATGCTGGCCGACGGCGCACCGGACGACCTGCGCAACGATCAGCGCGTCATCGACGCCTATCTGGGGGCGCACTGATGGCGGGCGAGCGCCAGGAACCCGGCACGCGCGGCTACGGCCTGGGCGACGTCAGCACGGTCATCTCGGTCGAGGACGTGGTCCGCGAGGCCGAGCGCATCGCCGCCGAGGGCCCCAGCCTCGAACGTATCGCTGCGCTCGCCCACAACGATCCGTTCCTGACCATCGACGGTCTTTGCGCCGGCTACGGCAAGATGGAGATCCTGCACGACCTCAATCTGCAGGTCGCCAGGGGCCAGTCGCTCTGCATGATCGGGCCGAACGGCGCCGGCAAGTCGACCGTGCTGCATTCGATCTTCGGCTTCACCAACATCTTCGACGGCAGCATCACCACCGGCGGCCGCGACAATCCGCACGACGTCACCGCGCTGAGCTCCAGCGACAAGCTGCGCCACGCCGGCATCGCCTACATCCTGCAGGACAATTCGGTGTTCCCGAACATGACGGTCGAGGAGAACCTGCTGATGGGCGGCTACCTGAAGGAAACGCCGGCCGCCGCCAAGGAAGCCGCCGAGCGGGTGTTCGAAAAATACATCCGCCTCGCCGAACGCCGCGACAAGCCGGCGCGCGTGCTCTCGGGCGGCGAGCGGCGCCTGCTGGAAATCTCCCGGGCGCTGGTCATGGAGCCCGACGTGCTGCTGGTCGACGAGCCGTCCATCGGCCTCGAGCCCCGCTTCATCGACATGGTCTTCGAGATCCTCGACGACCTGCAGCACGCCGAGGGCAAGACCATCCTGATGGTCGAGCAGAACGCCAAGAAGGGCCTCGAATTCGCCGACATCGGCTACGTCCTCGTCTCCGGCCAGGTCGCGCTCGCCGGCCCCGGCCCCGAACTCCTCGAAAACCCCGACGTCGGCCGCCTGTTCCTGGGCGGCTAGCCCGCATTTCTCAAACCCTGCACGGTCTGCGTCGCGCACAGGCGCCCGATCCGCCAGGAGCGGGCCGAAAAGCGTAGCGGGGACTACGGTTGAGGGCCGCGACGCCGCGGGCGGGCGTCTGCGCGCGACCCTTCGGGCGGCGCCGTGCTGCCGACAGTGGGCGTCGCGCTGCTTGCCCGATGCCCCACATCGCGCCGCGCAGCGCTCCTGCCCTGTCGGCAGCACGACGTCGCGCAGACCATGCAGGGTTTGAGAAATGCGGGCTAGACCCGTCAGGCGGCGTGATCGGCGTTTTCCGGACGGATCACGCGCTCGGCGGGGAACCAAAGCGTCACCACGCTGCCTTTGCCCAATTCGCTCTCAAGCGTCAGCCCGCCGCCGTGGAGCTCGCACATCGATTTGGCGAGCGGCAGGCCGAGGCCCGTGCCTTGGGTGTGCCGCGACAGGTGGCTTTCGATTTGCTCGAACGATCCCAGCGCCTTCGGCAGGTCCTCGGCCGCCATGCCGATACCGGTGTCGCTGACGGCGATCCGCAAGGTGCCGTCGTCGGCGGTCCAGGCGCGAACCGTGACCTCGCCGCCGGGCTCCGTGAACTTGGCGGCGTTGGACAGCAGATTGATCAGGATTTGTTTCAACGCCCGCTCGTCGCCGCGCAGGATTGGCAGGTGCCGGGGCAGTTCGATCGACAGCGACAGTTCGCCGTCCCTGAACCGTCCGCTGACAATGCGCTCGCAGAGATCGACGATCAGGTGGATGTCGATCTCGGACTCGTCGAGCGTGTATTTGCCCGCTTCGATTTTCGCCATGTCCAGAATGTCGTTGATCAACGACAGCAGGTGCTGCGCGCTGGTTTCGATGTCATTGCCGTAGATTTTGTAGTTCTCGTGACCCAGCGGCCCGAAGATCTCCTGGTTCAGCATCTGGGAAAAGCCGATCACCGCGTTCAGCGGCGTGCGCAGTTCATGGCTCATATTGGCCAGAAAGTCCGACTTGGCCTTGTTCGCCGCTTCCGCGTCCGCCTTCGCCAGGCTCAGGCTTTGCTCGCGCTGCTTCAGCTCACTGACATCGGTGTAGACCGCCACTAGGCCGCCATCGTCGGTTCGGCGTTCGTTGACCTGCAGATGACGGCCGTCGTCGAGCTGGAGTTCCAGCCGGCCGGCGGCGTTGGCGCGTTGCGCCTCCAGCGCCGCGAACGGATCGCTTCCGGCCTCCGCGTCGATCACCAGGCGGCCGTGCGCGGCCATCGCCTGCATCAGCGTTCGATAACTGGGCTCCGACGCCGACAGGTCGAGCGAGCCGCCGACAATGTCGCGGAATTTGCTGTTGAAGAGCATCAGGCGCTCGTCGGCGTCGAACAGCGCGAAGCCCTCGGACACGCACTCGATCGCCTCGTTCAGCCGGGCCCGGGCCTGTTCGGCGCGGGCTTCGGCCTGCTTCTGCGTGCTCAAGTCGCGGATCAGCAGCACGAACGTGCTGTCGCCGCCCATGGCCAGCTCGTTGACCAGCACTTCAACCGGAATCAGGCGGCCATCCCGGCAACGTCCGATGGTCTCCCAGGAACCGCTTCGCCGCTGCGTGACGACAAGGCCCGAGGGCCCGCTGTCGGGCGCCGGCTCCGGCAGCAACTCCCGCACGGATTTGCCGACGATCTGGTCGGGCGCATAGCCGAAAATCCGCTCGACGCCGCGGCCGAACGACTGGACGACGCCGGCCGAGTCGACGGTCAATACGTCCTCGACGCTGTTCTCCAGCACCTTTCGAATGAAGGCCGTCTGCCGCCCGATCATGATGCCTTGCGAGATCAGGCGCAGGTCCTGCTGCTGGACATGTCGGAACAGCGCATAGGCATAGGATAGCGGCGCGACGAGCGCGGCCGGCACGACGTCCAGCGTTATCGGCGTGGTCATCTGCACGGCGACCGCGACGAGGTACATGGCGGGCGGCCAGGCGACCACCGCGTAGATGTCCCGGCGCAGGGCGCCGCCGCCGAAATGCGGGCCCAGCAGGACGGCCAGCAGGAATGTCGCCGTGAGTACCGGCAGGCCGGCGAACCGCCGGAGCGCACGATCCTGGGCCATCGATTCGAATGCCAGCGCCTGAAGCGTGACGCCGGTCAGCCAGCGGTAGCGCGGCGTGGCGAACTGCTCGCCAAGCTCGTTGGCGGTCGCGCCGATCAGCACGACCCTGCCGGCGACCAGGTTGGCGTCGAACTTGCCGACCAGCACGTCGACATAGGACAGCCGCGGAATCGTCGTCGGCAGAATGCCGTAGTCGATGCGGAACTCGTCCGGCGGCGCCAATCCGGGATTCAGCAGCGCGGCGGCCAGCGATGGCACATAGCCGTCGTCGAAATGCTGAAACGCCGTCATGCGGCGGATCAGGCCGTCCGGGTCCGGCTCCAGGTTCACGGATGCCAGCGCGGCATGGGCGGCCAGCATGGGCACCGGCCCCGTCACGACGACGTCGCTTTGGTCCGGCGTACGCTGATGGATCTGCTTGAAAACCGGCAATACGGCCCGACCGCCGGCCTGGGCCAGACTCGCCGCAAATGCCGCATCGGACGCGGGGGTCGAATGCGAGCTGAAATTGATGTCGAAGGCGACGCGCTCGGCGCCGGCGGCCATGAGCCGGTCGAGCACGGCGGCGTGGTAGTCGCGCGGCCAGGGCCAGATGCCGATTTCGCGCAGGCTCGGCGTGTCGATGGAGACCAGCACGAGCTTCCCACTGGCCTCTCGCTCGACCAGGCGAAAACGGCTGTCCTGTAACTTCAGTTCCAGAAATTCGAACGCGCCCGACGCATATCCCGCGGCGATCAGGAGAAAGATCGCCAGATGGGGAATCCGACGACGGCAGGCGATCCAGATTCGCATGTCGCGCTACGCCATGCGTCGCCGCCGTTCGGCCGTCGATCCGCACAGACCGGTCCTCGGTCGGTCGTAGGCCGCGGTCATGGCGGCAGGGATGCCGCGTTCAACAATTGTACGCGTCGTCTTCATGCGGTGTCGTCGCTAGTCGCCGTCATCATCGTCGTCGTCGTCGTCGTCATCGTCATCGTCGTCATCGTCATCGTCGTCATCGTCGTCGTCACCGCCGCCGCCACCTCCGCCGCCGCCGCCACCGCCGCCACCGCCGCCGCCGCCATCGCCGCCGTCGTCTCCGCCCTCGCCGTCACCACCGCCAGAGCCACCGCCGCCCGAGCCGCCACCGCCGCCGGAACCGCCGCCGCCGCCGGATCCGCCTCCGCCGCCGCCATCGCCGTCGGAGCCGCCACCGCCACCGCCATCGCCTGCGTCGCCGTCGCCGCCGCCGTCGTCACCATGGCCGTCATCGCCGCCTTCGGCATCTTCGCCCGCCGCGTTGCTGTCATCATCGGCGTCGCCACTGTCGGCGTCGTCTGCATCTTCGCCGGCCGCGCTGCTGTCGTTACCGGCCGTTCCGTTGTCCGCGCCGCCACTGCTGCCAGCGCCCGCCGACCCCGCGCCGGCGCCTGCCGATCCCGCCGTGCCCGCCGGACCGGCCGGACTTCCGGATGCATCGGTCGAAGCGCCCGACGAACCCGCCTGACCGGCGGAGGGGCCGGTTGCGCTGGTCGAAACATCCACGCCGTCCGAGTCTGCGCCGGCCGCGGCGGATTGACCGGGGCCGATATCGACTTCTGTGGCGCCCGCGCTCGGCGCGACGCCGACGACACCTTCGGTGACGCCGACGCTGCTCTTCTGGCCGGCGACCGCGACGCTGAAGCTCGTGCCCTTGACGCTGGCGACCAGATAGCGGGTCTCGACCTCGAACTTGCCGGATGGTCGACGCTGTTTGGAGAAAAGCACGTTGCTCAACCGGTTCCCGGCGCCTGTCGCTTCGCCTTTGCGGTGCCGCCGGGCCACGTCATAGCGGGCCGTGCCGGATCGCTGTCGGATGTGCACATCGGGCGGCGCCTTGCCGACGAGAATGCGGAGCCGGCTGTTCGGCGCAATGGTGATTCGGTCCGCGCCGTTGCCGAGAACGGCATAGCCGGTCACGCCGGTTTCGATGTGGCTGTTTTTCGGCACGACCACGCCCGTCTCCGAGTGCCGCCAGACGCTGCCCGGATGGCCATCGATACGGTGCTGGACCCTGCCGTTCACCTCGAGGAAACGCCATTTGGGCGCCGGCCTCAACACAACGGTCCGTTCATTCGCGGCAGGCCGCGGAGCAGGACGCGCATACGATTGAGACTGCGCCGCGGCATGGTTCGGCAGCAGCGACAGGGCCACCGGCGGCAGAGCGCCATCGGGCACGGTTATAACCGCCTCGGTCGTCGCGACCAGGAGCAGCAGGGCGAGACCGAAGCCGATGGTCAATCGGCAAATCGATTGGCGTCGTTGCCCCGGATTGGTGTGGGTGCGCTGGTCCGTCGCTGTTACGCGACGGCGCAATCTCAACATCGCGGACATGGCCGATACCCCTGGCCCCCATGGCGATGATCGCCGAGGTGTTCGCCGATACGGCGGCCTCCGGTATTTTTCTAAACTCGTGCGGGTACAGAATAGATCTTGAAGGTGAATCAGCCGTTTATGAGTGCGGCTAACACTTATGATTGATTTATATGGTGAATATTCCGAGTTATGGTTTCAGCGGGCTGACCTGATTAACGGCCTCGACGCGGCGGGCGCCGGACTTGGGGCGCGGGTGGCGGTCCGCCATCCGGTCATCTGTTTCGCCCCGTAAACCCGAACAGCTGCCCCGCGATCTTGCGGATGTGGATTTCCTCGGCGCCTTCGGTGATGCGGTAGCGGCGGTGGTGGCGGTAGATGTGCTCGAACGGCAGCGCCCTTGTATAGCCGATGCCGCCATGCACCTGGATCGCCCGGTCGGCCGCCTCGCAGGCGAGCCGGTTCGCGCGGTAGTTCGCCATCGAGACCTGGTCGCTGACCGCCATATGGTCCTGCTGGTCCAGGTGCCAGGCGGTCTTGTAGACGAGGTTGCGGACCATCTCGGTGTCCGTGTGCAGCTCGGTCAGCGGGAACTGGATCGCCTGCTGCGTCGCCAGCGGCTTGCCCCAGGTCACGCGTTCCCGGGCATAAGCGACGCTCTCGGCGATGCAGTAGCAGGCGACGCCGACGCTTGAGGCGGCCTGGCGGATGCGGTTCTCGTGCACGAAATGCTGCGCCAGGACGAGGCCCTCGCCCTCCTCGTGCAGGATGGCGTCGGCCGGCACGCGCACGTCGGTCAGCCGCACCTCCGCGTGGTCCGACGGCATGTTGAAGGTCCAGTGCATATAGGGCACCTCGAAGCCCGGCAGATCCGTCGGCACCAGGAACGCCGTGATCCCGCGCGCCTGTCCGGGCTCGCCTGAGGTGCGCGCGAACACCAGATCGTGCGTCGCGTTGTGCAGGCCGCTGTTGAAGCGTTTCTCGCCGTTGATGACCCAATCGCTGCCGTCCCGCCGCGCCGTGGTCTCCAGATAGGTCGCGTCGCTGCCGTGGTTCGGCTCGGTCAGGCCGAAGCCGACCCGGCGCTTACCGGTGATCATGTCTTCCAGGAATGCGTCCTTCTGCGCTGCCGTGCCGAATTCGTAGATCATGTGCACCAGCGGCAGGTTGCCGACCACGGACGACTCGTTCTGCAGATCGTTGTGCAGGCCCAGGCCTTTCGCCGCCAGATGCTCGCGGATCACGGCCATGGCGAGATTGCCGCCGGCCTCGCCGCCGAGCGCGCGCGGCAGTGCGAATCGGAAATGTCCCGCCGCGTCCGCCCGCCGCCGCATCTCCGCCAGCACGTCCTCCCATGCCTTCGACGGGATGCCGTCGGCCTGCCAATCGGTGCGGGCGTATTCGCGCCGGTGGTCGAAGAACTGCCGGTTCTCGTCCTCAAGCGGCTTGATCTCGGCCGCGATGAAGGCGTCGAGCGCGTCGAGCTTCGCCTGAATGTCCTCGGGAATCGTGAAGTCCATGGTTGATCGCCTCCGCTAGCCGTACCTGCATTTGCTATCCTACGGCACCAGCGGAAATCGTGGAGAGGCGTAATGGGTCAGTTCGGGGTCAGTCAGTCCGTTGTCCGGCGCGAGGATGCGCCGTTGCTGAAAGGTGAGGGGCGGTTCGTCGACGACCGTGCGCCCGACGGCCTGGCGCACGGCTATGTCCTGCGCTCGCCCTACGGCCATGCGCGCATCGAGCGGATCGATGTGTCGGAGGCCGCCGCCGCGCCGGGCGTGCTGGCGGTCTACACAGCCGCCGATCTCAAGGCCGACGGCATCGGCGACATCCCCTGCCTGGCGAAGCTGACCTGGAAGCCCGGCACGCCGTTCCGGCCACACGTGCAGGCGGCGCTGGCGGCGGACGCCGTGCGCTATGCCGGCGACCCCGTCGCCTTCGTGGTCGCCGAAACGCTGGCGCAAGCCCGCGACGCGGCCGAGCTGATCGAGATCGACTACGACGATCTGCCGGCCGTGACAGACTGCGCCGCGGCGGCGCGGCCGGATGCGCCGGTGATCTGGGCCGACGATCCCGACAACGTCTGTTTCGAGTGGGAGCTGGGCGACCGGGCTGCGACAGAGGCCGCCATCGCCAGCGCCGCCCATGTCGTCTCGCTCGAGGTCGTCAATAATCGCGTCGTGCTGAGCGCCATCGAGACTCGCGGCGCCGTCGGCGAATATGACGCGGCTGCCGCCAAGTTCACGCTGCACACCGGTTCGCAGATGCCGCATTCCATCCGCGATCAGCTCGCTGGCGACATCTTCGGCGTGACGCCGGAACAGGTGCGGGTCGTCATCGAAGACGTCGGCGGCGGCTTCGGCGGCAAGAACTCGCTCTACCCTGAACAGGTCCTGGTGCTCTATGCGGCGCGCCAGCTCGGCCGGCCGGTGAAATGGATCGGCGAGCGCAGCGACGCCTTCGTCAGCGACTATCACGGCCGCGACAACGTCAACCGCGGCGAGCTGGCGCTCGACGCCGACGGCCGGTTCCTCGCCATCCGCTTGACGACAACGGCGAACATCGGCGGCTACATCGCCAATCGCGGCGCCGTCTCGCCGGTGAACGGCTGCGTCATGCTGTCGAACACCTACGCCATCCCGGCGCTCTATGCCGACGTCAAGGCGGTCTACACCAACACCGTGCCGACCGATCCCTACCGTGGCGCCGGCCGGCCGGAGGTGCTCTATCTGATCGAGCGGCTGATCGACGCCGCCGCCAATGATCTGGGCATCGACCGGGTCGAGCTGCGCCGGCGCAACTGCATCCCCAAGGACGCCTTTCCCTA
This sequence comes from Alphaproteobacteria bacterium, assembly GCA_965232515.1. GTDB lineage: Bacteria > Pseudomonadota > Alphaproteobacteria > JANQKO01. The sequence continues at coordinate 35,111 of CBDDPY010000002.1, forward strand.
CGCCTCGCCGACGGGCCTCAGCTATGACTCGGCCGACTTCGCCATGGTCATGGACGAAGCGCTTGAACAGTCTGGCTGGTCGGGCATCGACGCACGTCGGACCGAGGCGAAGCAACGCGGCCGCCTACGCGGCATCGGCATGGCGAACTACATCGAGCGCTGCGGCGGCGGCGCCGGGCTGGGCGAGGGGGCGCGCATCCGCTTCGAGGCAGACGGTTCGGTGACGGTCTTCTCGGGCGCAATGGCGAACGGCCAGGCGCACGCCACCGCCTTCAGCCAGATCGTCAACGAGTGGCTCGGCCTGCCGTTCGAAAAGATCGCGGTCGTCGAGGGCGACACCGACCTGGTCCCCACCGGCACCGGCACCGGCGGGTCCTGGTCGATCCCCATGGGCGGCGGCGCCGTCTGCCTCGCCGCCGACAAGATCGTCGACAAGGCCCGGCGCATCGCCGCGCACCTGCTGGAGGCGGCCGAGGCCGATCTCGAATTCGCCGACGGCGCCTTCACCGTCGCCGGCACCGACATCAGCACCACGTTGGGCGACGTCGCCCGCGCCGCCTTCGATCCGGCGAACCTACCGGACGGCATGGAACCGGGCCTAGACGAGGACGCCCGCTTCACGCCCGACAACTTCACCTTCCCCTATGGCTGCCATATCTGCGAGGTCGAGGTCGATCCCGAGACCGGCGCCGTCGAGATCGTCGACTACACCGCCGTGCACGATTTCGGCCGCGCGCTGAATCCATCGCTGCTGGCGGGTCAGGTGCATGGCGGTCTGGCCCAGGGCATCGGTCAGGCGCTGACCGAGCACACGGTCTACGACGATAGCGGCCAGATGTTGAGCGGCTCGTTCATGGACTACGGCTTGCCGCGCGCCGACGATCTGCCGGCCTTCAACTTCGTGCGCCGCGAGACGCCGAGCCCGCGCAACCCGCTGGGCGTCAAGGGCTGCGGCGAAGCGGGCGCTGCGGGCTCGCCGCCGGCCGTGATCAACGCCATCGTCGACGCGCTTTCGCCCTACGGCGTCCGCCACCTCGACATGCCGGCGACGCCCCAGCGCGTCTGGCAGGCACTGCATCAACGCATATCAGACCCGACCTAGCGCGCATTGCGTCCTGCCATTGGCGGGCGCAGACTTATGACCGGCTCCTAATGGAGCCGCGCGTACGTGGCGTACGAAACAATCGTCAAACATAACAGGAGGGAACGTGTCATGTTGCGCAAGCATATTGCGGCAGTCGTTGGCGTTGCGTCGTTCGGTATCCTGTTCGCGTCGGGTCCAGCATCATCCGCGGATTTCTTTGAGGGCGTCGACGCCGGCTTCCCCGGGCCGAGCGGCGACAAGGCGGTGCTGCCGCCGGATTCCAAGCTGATGCGCGTGTTCGACGGTGGCTGCATCCTGACCGAGGGCGTCGCGGCCGGCCATGACGGCATGCTGTATTTCAGCGACATCACCTTCACCAGCGCCTGCAAGGACGAGAGCGGCAAATTCCTTCAGGCCGGCAACATCTGGAAATACGATCCGGTCAGCGGCGAGGCCACCGTCTACCGCTCGCCGTCGGGCATGTCGAACGGCATCAAGTTCGACGCCGACGGCAACATGATCGCGGCGCTGGGCGCCGACTATGGCGGCCGCATGCTGGTCAAGACCGACATGGGCACCGGCAAGAGCTACATCCTGTCCGGCCTCTACGACGGCAAGCCCTATAACGCGCTGAACGACATCAGCATCGACGAGCAAGGCCGGATCTATTTCAGCGATCCGCGCTATCTCGGCCACGAACCGGTGTTCCAGCCCGGATTCGCGGTCTATCGCCTCGACCCCGATGGCTCGGTACAGCGCATCGTCACCAACGCCGGCAAGACCAACGGCGTGCTGGTCTCGCCCGACCAGAAAACGTTTTACGTCGTCAGCAACGACAACGGCTGGCTCGACTTCCAGAAGCTGACCGAGGGCGAGGAGACACATCAGGGCGCGCACGTGCTCTGGGCCTACGATCTCGCCGACGACGGCACCGTCAGCAACAAGCGCGAGCTGATCAACTTCGCGCCTTATAGCGGGCCCGACGGTCTCGTCGCTGACGTCGACGGCAATATCTATGTCGCGCTCCGGGCCGAGAACCGTCCCGGCATCGGCGTGCTGACGCCCGACGGCGAGGAGATCGCCTTTATTCCGACCGGCGAGGAGCTGCCGACCAATGTCGGCTTCGGCCGCGGCGAAGAGTCGGACGTGCTCTACGTCACCTCCGGCAAGAGCCTCTACAAGATCAAGATGGGCAAGAAGGGCTATCAACTGCCCTAGATCCTGTCCATTTGTTCGCGTACCGGCGCCTCGGCCCCACAGGGCCGGGGCGTTGATTTTGTCCCCAGGTTGACGGCTCCCCGTGGATGCCGGAGACTTTGCCCATAAATCGTGTCGAAACGACGCGACGGCCAAGGGAGCGACCTCATCGCAACCCCTGGCTTTAAGACAGGGATGCGGCATGTGGGGCATTGTTCGCGCCATTGAATGGCTGACGCGCCTGTTCGGCCTGGTCGGCGCCTGGCTGGCGGCGCTGCTGATCGTCGCCATGGTCTACGAGGTGCTCTCTCGCTATCTGTTGGGCGCGCCGACCTTCTGGGCCTACGAGGTCGGCTACATGCTGATGGGCGCCAGCTTCATGTTCGGCATCGCCTATGCGCTGCAGTTGCGCCGGCACATCCGGGTCGACTTTCTTTACGACAACCTGTCGCCGAAACAGCAGGCGGCGATCGATCTCGCCGGCTTCGTGCTCCTGCTGCTGCCGGTGGTCTGTTGGACGACCTGGGGGCTGTGGGGCTATTTCCACGACGCCTACCGGTTGGGCGAGGTGTCGGGCGAGTCCGCCTGGAACCCCGTGGTCTGGCCGTTCCGCCTGACCTTCGTCGCCGGCTTCGCCATCTTCGCGCTGCAGATCCTCGCCGAGATCATCAAATGCGGCTACGTGCTGACGGGCCGCGAGCTGCCGGACTCCACGAGCCGCGGTCCCGCCATCCCGGAGCACGTGGCGTGAGCAGCATCGGTATCGGTCAAGGCGTCAGCGTCGCCCGGCCGATCGCCATCGCCGCCCTGCTGGTGGCTCTGTTCTCGCTCTTCTATCCGGTCGCCGCGCCGGCGCTCGGCATCGAGCTCAGCCGTACCAGCGTGGCGCTGTGGATGTTTCCGGCGCTGATGGCGTTGATCTTCATGGGCTTCCCGGTGGCGTTTGCGTTGATGGGCGTCGCCTTCGTCTTCGGCCTCCTGCGCTTCGGCGACGCGGCGGTCTATCAGTTCATCACCAAGGTCAACGACGTTGCCTCCGCCTATGTGCTGGCGGCGGTGCCGCTGTTCATCTTCATGGGCGCCATGATGGAGCGCTCCGGTATCGCCGTTCGGCTGTTCGAGGCGGTGCATCTCTGGACCCGCCGGCTGCCGGGCGGGTTGGCTGTCGGCACCGTCATCATGTGCGTGATCTTCGCGGCCGCCAGCGGCGTCATCGGCGCCACGGAATCCGTCGTCGGCCTGCTGGCCATTCCGGTGATGCTGAAATACGCCTACGACAAGGGCTTGATCTCGGGCACGATCTGCGCCGGCGGCTCGCTCGGCACCATCATCCCGCCGTCGGTCGTGGTGGTGATCCTGGGGCCCGTCGCCGACGTCTCGGTCGGTGACCTGTTTGTCGGCATGCTGATCCCGGGCCTGATGCTGTCCGGCCTCTACATTCTCTATATCCTGGCGCTCTGCATGGTGAAGCCCGAGATGGGGCCGCGGCTGCCGCCGGACGACGACGAGCCGGCGCTGCCCGAGAAAATCGCCATCACCGTACGGGCGCTGATCCCGCCGCTCGTGCTGATCTTCGCCGTGCTCGGCTCGATCATGCTGGGCTGGGCGACGCCCACCGAGGCTGCGGCCATGGGCGCTTTCGGGTCGGTGATCCTGACGCTCGTTTACCGCACCTTCAGCTTCGGCGTTCTGCACGAGGCACTGGTCAAGACGTTGCTCATTACCGCCATGATCCTGATGATCCTGCTGGGCGGCACCATGTTCGCGGGTGTGTTCATCGCCTCGGGCGGCCTCGCCGGCACCCAGCAGATGCTGGACGCGGCCAACCTCACGGGCTGGCCGACGCTGATCCTGATCCTGTTCCTGACGTTCATTGCCGGATTCGTTTTGGACCTGATCTCGATCATCCTGATCATCGTGCCGATCGCCATTCCGCTGATGAAGGCGTTCGGTTTCGATCCGGTCTGGTTCTGCATTTTGTTCCTGATCGTCATCCAGACCAGCTACCTGACGCCGCCGATGGCGCCCGCCATCTTCTACCTGCGCGGTATCAGCCCGCCGGAGATCCGCCTGTCCGACATGTATCGCGGCGTCGTGCCCTTCATCGCGCTCGAGATCGTCGCCCTCGGCCTCGTGATGGCGTTCCCGGCCCTTGCCCTTTGGTTGCCGTCAAAACTGCTCGGCTTCGACTGACGCGCCGAAAGGGACTCGGCGAACTCGCCGTTTGCGTGCCATGCTTGTGCCGCGCCGCCGATCGGTGGGCGCGGTAAGCAACGAAAAGCACTTGGGAGCGCCGCTGCCGCCCGCGGCGGATTGACGCCGATGGCTGAAAACGCCGTTGACCAGGCCGAATCGGCATCGGCCGTGCGGCCGATCTGGCTGATCGTCCTGACGGTCTTCCTGCCGTTCGCCGGCGGCTATTTCCTGTCCTATCTCTACCGCTCTTTGAACGCCATCATCGCCCCCGACCTGACGGCCGAGATCGGGCTCACCGCCGGCGATCTGGGGCTGCTGACGGCGGCCTATTTCTTCGCCTTCGCCGCCTTCCAGATCCCGCTCGGGCTGCTGCTGGACCGCTTCGGGCCGCGCCGGGTGCAGGCCTGCCTGCTGCTGTCGGCGGCGGCCGGCGCGCTGATCTTCGCCGTCGGCAACGACATCGTCGCCTTGACCGTCGGCAGGGCCATGATCGGGCTGGGCGTGGCCGGCGGCTTGATGGCCTCGTTCAAGGCCATCGTCATGTGGTTCCCGCAACACCGCTGGCCGCTGGTCAACGGGCTGTTCCTGACCTGCGGCGGCCTGGGCGCATTATCGGCGACCACGCCGGTCGAGGCCGTCCTGCAGATCACCGACTGGCGCGGTCTGTTCATCGGTCTGGCGGCGATCAATGTCGCGGTCGTGGTGGCGATCTTTTTCGTCGTGCCGGAACGGCGCACCGGGGCCGAGGCGACGGCCTTACGAGACGCGCTCATCAGCATCGGTAAGATCTATCGCGACGCCTATTTCTGGCGGCTGGCGCCGTTGAGCTTTTTCACGCTCGCCGCTGGCCTCGCCTTTCAGGGCCTCTGGGCCGGTCCCTGGCTCAAGGACGTGGTCGGCCTCGGCCGCGAGGGCGTCGCCGCGAACCTGTTCTGGCTCGCGGCCCTGCTCACCGCCGGCTTCGCGTTGAACGGCATTGTCGCCGATCTGCTGACGCGGCGCGGGGTGTCGTTGGAGCGCGTGATCGGCGGCGGCGCGCTGTTGTTTCTGCTGGCGCAAATCCCTCTGGTGCTGGGCTGGGCGCCGGGTCTGCCGCTGGTCTGGCTCGGCATGGGGCTGCTGGCGAACATCACCGCCCTGAACTTTCCGCTGCTGACCCAGCATTTCGGACCGGCGCTGAGCGGCCGCTCGAGCACGGCGCTCAACATGCTGAATTTCGGCTGCGCTTTCGCCACGCAATACGCCATCGGCGCCATCATCGATCTCTGGCCACCGGTCGCCGAGGGCGCCTATGCGCCGGAGGCCTATCAGGTCGCCTTCGGCGTCGTGCTGGCCGCGCAGGTCCTGGCTTGGCTCTGGTTTCTGCGGCCCACGCGCTGAGCTATCGTGACGAGAACGCAACCGGGCAGGGGCAGGGCATGGCCTACGATGTGATCGTTGTCGGCGGCGGCGTGATGGGCGCGGCGACCGCGTTCAATCTCGCCGACATGGGCGTGAAGAAGGTGCTGCTGCTCGAACGCGACCGCGTCTGCTCCGGCGACACGCTGAAATCTTGCGCCATCGTGCGCACGCACTATTCCAATCCGACGACCTGCCGCATGGCCTGCATCGGCCGCGAGATCCTGGCCGACTTCGACAACCGCGTCGGCGGCGCCTCCGGCTTCGTCAATTCCGGTTACGTCATCTTCGCCGGCGACGATCTGGCCGACGGGTTCGTCGACAATATCGCCCTGCAGCAGCAGGCCGGCAGCGGTGTGGAGCGGATCGACGTCGACCAGGCGCTCGAGCTGCATCCGAAGCTTGAGCGCGATCGCATCGCCGTCGCCGCCTACGAGCAGGCGTCCGGCTATGCCGATCCCGAGCAGACCGTGTTTTCCTATGTCCGCCGCGCCCGCGAGCTCGGCGTCGAGGTGCGCGAGGGCGTCGTCGTCGCGGGCCTGAGCGAGGCCGGCGACCGCGTCACTGGCGTCGTCACCGACCAGGGCGCCTTCGCGGCCGGCACGGTGGTGGTCGCCGCCGGCGTCTGGACCAACGGCATCACTGGGTCCGTCGGTGTCCGCTTCGACTACGACATCGTCAACCACAAGGTGGTGACGATGGGCTTCGACTACGATTACACGGGCGACCGCTTTCCGGTCGTACGCGATATCTCCGGCTTCGCCTATTACCGGCCGAAGGGCCGCCACGCGCTGGTCGGCGACGCCGCCCGCGGCACGGACCTGCCGCGCGCCGACTATACCGACGAGACCTTGGATGCGACCGAGGCGGCGTTTTTCCGCGACAAATTGGCGGCCTCGAACACGGACGCCGGAGCGGCGCATCTCGTGCATCACTGGGCCGGCCGCTACGACGTCTCGCCGGACTGGAACCCGATGATCGGCGGCCTGCCGGGCAAGGACGGGCTGGTGACGATCTGCGGCTCGTCGGGCGGCGGCTTCAAGCTCGCCCCCTGCATCGGCCTGCTGATGGCCGAGCTGATCGTGCACGGCGAGGGCCGTACCCTGCCGGTCGACGAATTCGCGCCGAACCGGTTCGCGACCGGCCAACGTTTCCGCAACGCTTATGGCGTCGGCGCGATCGCCTGAATTCGACGTCGCGGTCGCATCTCGGGTTTTCTTCCGCGCCCGCCTGCGCTATCGATGAGCCATTCGGTTCTGCGGGAGGCGTCATGACGGTTAGCCCACATTTCTCATCGCCATCATGGTCTGCGCGGCGTCGTGCTGTCGACAGGGCAGGAGCGCTGCGCGGCGCGATGTGGGGCATCGGGCAAGCAGCGCGACGCCCCCTGTCGGCAGCACGGCGCCGCCCGAAGGGTCGCGCGCAGGCGCCCGCTCGCGGCGTCGCGGCCCTCAACCGTAGTCCCCGCTACGCTTTTCGACCCGCTCCTGGCGGATCGGGCGCCTGTGCGCGACGCAGACCGTGATGGGGGTGAGAAATGCGGGCTAGAGGCATCGATCACCTGGTTTTATGCGTGCACGACCTTGAAGAAGCACAGCAGGCCTATCGGTCCTTCGGCTTCACGACGACGCCGAAAGCCGTGCATCCCTTCGGCACTGCCAACTCGTTGATCCAGCTTCAGAACAACTTTCTGGAGCTGTTGATCGTCGACGATGCCGGCAAAGTCCCGCCGATGGCGCGGGGGAAATACAGCTTCGCGGCCGCCGCCCAGACGTATCTGACCGCGCGGCAGGGCATGTCGGCGTTGGTCTTCGAGAGCGGCGACGCCCGGGCCGACCATGACGAGTTCGTCGGCAAGGGACTGGAGACTTACGATCCGGTCGACTTCTCACGTTTGGCGACGCTGCCCAACGGCAGCGAGGTCGAGGTCTCGTTCTCGCTTGCCTTTCTGACCGAGCGGCAGATGCCGGGCACGACGTTCTTCGTCTGTCAGCAGCATGCGCCCGAGCACTTCTGGAAGCCGCAATACCAGCGCCACGACAACGGCGCCGTCGACGTGGTCGAGGTGGTGATGTTCGCGCCGAAACCGCATGCGCTCGCGGACTTCTTCGGAAAGCTGCATGGGACCGAAAACGTGGCCAAGGACGAGGGGCGTCTTACCGTCGATACCGGCCGCGGCGTCATCGCGGTGCTCGATCCGACTCTGTCGGCCGAACGACTTGACGTGCCGGCCAGCTTCAACATCGTCGAGACGCCGCATTTCGCCGGCTACCGCATCGCCGTCGCCGATCTGGCCGCCGTCGAGGAGGGGCTGACCAAGAACGGCGTGCCGTTCCGGCCGACCGGCGACATGCTGCAGATCGGTCCGGCCGACGCCCTCGGCGTGTTCATCGAGTTCACGCAAGCGGCGGCGCCGTCCGACTGACACGGCGGAAGGCGATTTCGGCTAAGCTCGGTAGATCCGATTGGAAACCGAGGAGGCTTGACGATGGCCGAAGCGGCCGTGAAGGCGACACATCATCCGATGCAGGTGGTGCATATCGACGAGCGCGAATGGGAAACCATTCGCTGGCCGGGACAGATGGGCAAGATGCTGTTCCATCCCCGTCCGGATCGCCCAACCGAGCCGAACGCGGGTCTGGTCCGTTTCGACCCCGGCTCGCATCATCCGCTGCACAAGCACGACTTCGCGCAGGTCTGGTACGTGCTGGAGGGCGAGTTCGAGATCGGCGGCCAGACCTACGGTCCGGGCAGCATGATGTTCCATGCCGACCCGCATTTCGAGGACGAGCTCCGTACCGAGACCGGCGGCAAGATGGTGTTCGTGCAGTATCCCGGTCCGTCGACCGGCGGCCGGCCGATCTATGACGGCCGGTTCAACATGACCGAGCGCAAGGCGGTCGCGGACGAACGCACCGATATCTAGGGGTTAGTCGTCGATCCGGAATTTGTGGGCGGACTCGACGAAGGCGCGGCTGTTCTGCATGAACCGGCCGTGCTTCGTCGCAGCGATCATCCGGTCGACGAAGTCGTAAGAGTAGCTGGCGGCGTACAACATCAAGGCCAGCGTCTTGAAGCTGAAGGCCTGGCCGAGCAGGACCGGCGCCGCGACGTAGACGTCGACCAGCGCGGCCGCGAGAAACACGATCACCGCCAGGTGAAAGTTGACCAGAATGGTGCGCAGGATGCCGATGGCGCTGCCGTGCCGCTGGATCGACTCTCGTCGGCTCGCCGGCTGTTCCGGCGTCTGCGGCCGGCCCGCCGTCTCGTTGGCCGCCGACGGGTCCGGCGCGAGATCGCGCAGGATCACCTCGCGTTCGCGCGGGAAGCGCATCAGCACCTGTTGCGCGGTCAGGAAGATCGGCGCCAGATCGAGGAACTTCTTGAACAGCATGGCGAGCGCCGGGACCACGCCCAGCAGTACGGCCCAGTTCTGGCCGCTGTGGATCATGGCGTGCAGGCCCAGGCTGACGAAGAAGGCGCTCTTTATGCAGACGTCGCAGAAGAAGTCGTAGAAGGTCCAGATATAGCGCTCGACGCCGTGGTAGCGCGCGACCTCGCCGTCGACGCAGTCGAAGATGTAGAACGCCATCATCAGCAGACACCCGGCGACCGCCCAGCCGCCGTCGTAAGGCATCAGCGCGAAGCCCAGAACGCCGCAGGCGATCATGCTCAACGAGGCGGCCGTCGGCCCGATGCCGAGCTTCAGAAACAGCCATGTCACATAGGTCGACAGCCAGTCGCCATACAGCAGTCCGCCGATATCGTTGAACCGCCGATAGGGGCCCTGGGTCTTTTCCCGCAGTGTGGAAATTTGCTCGACTGCGCGCATGGCGTGTTTATCGGACAAGCGACATCAACCGTTTAGCTGGCTTGGATCTGCAATGGGGGCCCGTCGGCAGTTTTCGCAGGCAGACCTGAATTGACAGTGACCCGGATCACGTCAACGCCACCAAAATATCATTTATGGCGATTCGGTGACAAGCGGTGGCCGCGCGGCGACACCGGTCGTGGCGCTGACGGCGGTCTAAAGCTTCAGGACGGTGCGCTTGCCGTCGATGAACTCCATCCGGTCGGAGAAGCTCAAGGTGTGACAGCCTTCGAGGCCCGGTCGCCAGCTCGGCTCCAGCCGCTCGACGATACGCTCGCGATAGTCGGTCTCGGACAGCACCTCGACCTCGCACAGATTGATGGCCGAGCCATAGCTGGTCGAGCAGTCCTGCGCCGGCCGGATCAGCTTGCCGTCGCGCCGGAACAGCCGGCCGGCGGGCCGGGCCGAGCGGACATCCGACTTGACCGGGTTCAGCGGATGCGGCTGCCAAGGCCCAAGCGGCGTCTCTGCGAAGAACAGGAACAGCTCGTCGTCCAGCGAGCCGCCGCGCTCGCTGACATTCACGAACATGTACCAGCGGCCGTCCTGTTCGTGCAGCGTCGCGTCGACCATGGGATAGCCGCGCATCGGTTCGCAGTGCAGCTCCCACTCGTAGGGGAAGCGGGTTGCCCGGAACAGTTGCAGCGACCGTGTGGCGGCCGTTTCGGGCAACATATAGACGTCGCCCTGCCATTCGAACAGGAACGGGTAGGACAGATGGTAGTCCCGTTCCAGCACGGTCTCGGGCGCGGTCGGCTTGCCGTCGTCGCCGATCGTCATCACGGCGATGCGGCCGCGGCCGGTGACCTCGTCCAGATCTTCGATGAAAACATAGTCGCGGCCGTCATGGCTGAAAACGAACGGATCGGCGAACGACCGCTTCTTCGGCGGAATGATCGGCGTAAAGCCGTTGAGGTCGGCCTTTGTGCTGTTGGCGAGGAACTTGGACCTTTCGGTCCGATAGCCGATAAGCCATTGATTGAAACCCGACAGGTTGCGCCACTTGCCGCGCAGCACGCGGCCGGCGGCGCGCACCAGAAAGGACGACATCTCCCGGTTGATGGGTTGACGGTATATTTTGCCTGTGTAGTCCGGCGATTTGGGTTCGTAGGACAGCGCGTCGCCGTCGCGATGCAGGCGCCGCAGGCAGCGGATGACGAACGCCGTGGTTTTCCAGTAGGTCTCCTCGCGATTGTTGCTCAACCAGATGGAATCGATCGTGGCCGCGAAGGACCGGTAGATCACCCTGCCGCCGTCCAGCTCATCGGTCAGAACCTGCAGAATGGTGCCGGACAGCGGGTTGCCTTCGTAGATCTCCCAGAACAGGGCCGGCCCGCCGCGGTATTCGTTGTTGTCGCCGTGGTGGTAAGACCAGACGCCGTGCCGGGCGGTATCCAGGATATCGCCGCGGATAATGTTGAAGCCGAAGCGGATCATGACGTCGAGATCGTAGGACCGGATCCGAGCGATGTCGGCCTCGGTGAATCGGTGCACGAACTTACGGCTGATCGGCCGAACCGGCAGGATGTCGGCGTCGCCCAGCACGGGGCGCAGGTCGACGACCCGAAAAGCGTCGTGCCGCTTGTTGTTCACCCGCGCGTCCAGCAGGCTGTAGCGCCAGTAGAGTTCCTTGCCCAGGTTCATCTCGCCGCTCAGGAACCGCAAGAAACGGCTCTTCCTCGGCGGTTTGTCGGCATCGTTCACGATCGCCAGCACGACCGACGCAATCCCGGAATCTAGGATGTCGGTCAACACTCGCTGGATCCATGCGAAATCGTCCAGCTGGTTCAGCATCACGCCCACGCGCAATGGTCGTGTCTGGCCGGCGGGAACCGGGGCATAGAGCTGCAAAGCGCTGGCGCCGCAATTCATCGTGTTATCAGACATGGATCACAAGCGGGGTCGAGTCCTCATACTGTAACACTCAAGGACCGTCCAGGCGTCTATTGAACGTGCCTATACAGGCTGAAAATCGTAAACTCGCGCAATGGTTTATCCGGCCGTCTTCGTTATCTAGTTTCGTGCCGAGATGCAATTACTTCGTTTGAATTCTAAGGGATTATCGGCGGCGCAACCTGTGATCTAATTAACCTTCAGCCGTTGAGCCAAGCTTTCATCCGGGCCGGGAATCGGTCCGTCAACATCTTATCATCGACGCCTATTGGGAGAGATCGTCTTGCAAATCGGAATTGTGCCGCTTCGCCGTCTCGTCTCGGCCATTTTTGCCGCCGCTGGCTGCGACGCGGCCGAGAGTGATCGGATCGCGCTTTATCTCAGCAATGCCAATCTGGCCGGTCATGACAGCCATGGCGTGATCCGGGTGCCGCGCTATGTCGAATATCTGCGCGCCGGTAAGGTTAAGGCCGGCCAGGAACTGACGGTCCTGACCGAGAACGATGTCCTGGCCGTGCTGGACGGCAATTTCGGATTCGGTCAGACCGTCGGGCCGCTGGCCGTGCGGCATGGGATCGACAAGGCGGCGACGAACGGCGTGGCGCTCATCGCGCTGCGCAATGCCGGCCATCTCGGCCGCATCGGCGAATGGGCGGAAATGGCCGTCGCCGAGGGCTTGGTGTCGGTGCATTTCGTCAACGTCGCGGGCAGTCTGCTGGTCGCGCCATTCGGCGGCGTCAGCCGCCGCATGTCGACGGCGCCGTTCGCCGCCGGCGTGCCGATCGCCGGCCGCCCGCCGATGATCCTCGACTTCGCCACCTCGGTCGTCGCCGAGGGCAAGGCGCTCGTCGCCATGAACGGCGGCAAGCCGCTGCCGGACGGCAGCCTGATCGGCGCCGACGGCAAACCGACGACCGATCCCGTGGCGCTCTACGGCGAGGTCGAGCCCGGTACCTCGCCGAACCCCCGCAACGGTCCCGGCGCGATCCGCGCCATGGGCGAGCACAAGGGCTCCGGCCTGGCGCTGCTGTGCGAGCTGCTAGCCGGCGCGCTGACGGGTTCGGGCTGCGCCGGGCCGGCCGAGCGGTCGGTCGCCAACGGCATGCTGTCGCTCTACATGTCGCCCGAGTTCTTCGCTTCGGGCAACGACTTCGCGGGCGAAGTCGCCACCTACATCGAGTTTTTCAAGAGCGCCCAGCCGGCCGATCCCGACGGCGAGGTGCTGATTCCCGGCGAACCCGAACGGCAGCGGCGCGAGGTGAGGGAGCGCGACGGCGTGCCGCTGACCGACGATGCCTGGCAGGCGATCCTCGGCGCCGCGCGCGGTGCCGGCCTTACCGAGGCTGATACGGACGCGCTTCTGGCCTGACGGTCGCCGCCCGGGCCCGTGCCTCGCGGCGGGCGATATAGGTTGCGCTGCCGACGATGACGGCGCCGCCGATCCAGACCCAGATGTCGGGCGTCTCGCCGAAGACGTAGAAGCCGAGCAGCGTCGCCCAGACCAGTTGTACGAACTCCACTGGCTGGGTCACGGTCAGGTCGGCCGCGCGGAACGCCTGCACCATGGCAAGATGCCCGAGCGTCGCCAGCACCGCGGTCAGCAGCAGCCAGCCGTATTCCGCCAAGGTCGGCGGCTGCCAGACGGCCATGGCCGGCGGCAGCAGCACGACGGTCACCACCACGGCCAGCGAAGCGACGATCGTCGGCGTCGTATCGCGCCGCGTCAGCACCTTGCCGATAACGCGCGAGACGGCGAACAGCGGCGCCGCCACCAGCATGGCGATGGCGCCCACGTCGATCACTTCGAAGCCCGGCCGCAGGATGATCAGCGCGCCGGCAAAACCGAAGCAAACCGCACCGATCCGGCGCAGACGAACCCGTTCGCCCAACAGCAAGACCGCGCCGACGGTCGCGAACACGGGCACGGTGAAGGCCAGCGCCGTGACCTCGGCGACCGGCAGCCGGCTCATGGCGATAAACCAGCACAATACGGCCAGGCCGTGCACCAGCCCGCGCAGGCCGTGCAGGGCCAGATGTCCCGGCGCGCGGCTACCGAGGCGCATCCGCGTCAGAAATGGCGCGAAAAACACCAGGCCGAACAAATAGCGCAGAAAGGCCGCCTGCATGGGGTCCAGCCCGATGGAGACATGCCGGATGATGCCGGTAATCGCCACCACGCTCAGCCCGGCCAGCATCATCCACAGCATGCCACGCAGGCTTGCCGAAGCGCCGTTGGCCGCGACGCGCAGGAGGGTGACCGGAGACATGTTCGAGTCCGCGATACTGGGACCGCGCTGAGGCGCGGGCAAGTATGCCAACACTATAGCGCCGAGCCTTAACAATTTGGTTGTGCTGTTCGGCGGACGTTTCTCGCCGATCTACGTGTGCCTCGGCTAGTGCGGACCGGACGGCGGCTCCTCCGGCCCGACCGCGTTCCGGCGCGTCAGCGCTTCGCGGTGGGCGATATAGGTGGCGCTGCCGATGATCACGGCGCCGCCGATCCAGACCCAGATGTCGGGCGTCTCGCTGAAGGCGTAGAAACCCAGCAGCGTGGCCCAGACGAGTTGCAGGAACTCGACCGGCTGGGTCACCGTCAGGTCGGCCGAGCGGAATGCCTGGACCATGGCGAGGTGGCCGAGCGTCGCCAGCGCCGCCGTCAGCAGCATCCAGCCGTATTCCTCCCAGGTCGGCGGCCGCCAGACGGCGATGGCCGGCGGCAGCAGCACGATGGTCACGATCACGGACAGGGAGGCGACGATGGTCGGCGTCGATTCCCGGTGCGTCAGGACCTTGGCGACAATCTTCGATACCGCGAACAGGGGCGCGGCGATCAGCATGGCGATGGCGCCGACATCGATCACCTCGAGGCCGGGTCGGAGGATGATCAAGGCGCCGGCAAAGCCCATGCAGACCGCGCCAATGCGGCGCAGCCGAACGCGCTCGCCCAGAAACAGGACAGCGCCGACCGTGGCGAAAACCGGCGAGGTGAATCCCAACGCCGTGACCTCGGCCAGTGGAATACGGCTCATGGCGATGAACCAGAGCAGCACGCCGATGCCGTGCACCAGGCCGCGCAGGCCGTGCAGGGCCAGGTATCCGGGCCGCAGGCTGCCCAGGCGCATGCGCATGACGAACGGCGCGATGAAGATCAGGCCGAATGCGTAGCGCAGGAAGGCCGCCTGCATCGGGTCCATCTCGGTCGAGACGTGCCGGACGATGCCGGTGAACGAGGCAAAGATCAGCCCGGCCAGCACCATCCAGAGCATGCCCTGCAGGTTGGCGGAAGCGCCGTTGACGGCGGCGCGCAGGTAAGTGACGGGGGACATCGCCGTACTCGCGGGACTGGGAGCCAGGGACCGGTGCCGACAGCCGGCACAGAGCGCATTGTATCATGCCAGCCTGCCCTGCGGTTGCAGACCAGCCATGCAATTACCTATTGCGTAGGCGCGCCGAATGCAGGACAAACGTGGCAACGGCGCGATCACAAGCGCCGCGTTTTTTGCGACAGGGATGGAACGCGCCTGGGGTATGGCGGACGGTTTTCAGGTCATACAGCTTCTGATTAATGGGGCGGCGCTCGGCTGCATCTACGGGCTGATCGCGCTCGGATTCGTCTTGATCTACAAGGCGACCGAGATGATCAATTTCGCGCAAGGCGACCTGCTGATGCTGGGCGCCTTCGTCGCCTTCACGCTTATTGCCGATTTCGGCCTGTCCTACTGGCTGGGTCTGCTGCTGGCGATTCTGGTCATGGCCGTCTTTGGCTATATCCTGGATGCGTTGATCCTGCGGCCGATCATCGGTCAACCGGCCTTCGCCGTGGTCATGCTGACCATCGGTCTCGGTTTTATCTTCCGGGCCGCGGCGGGCGTCATCTGGGGTCACGATCCGCAGTCCTTCGAGACGCCGTTCACCAACAAGGTGGCGACCTTCGGGCCGCTGATCATCGCCCAGCAGAATCTGGCGATCATCGTCGGCACGGTTTTGCTCTGCGGGCTGCTCTACCTGTTCTTCCGTTACACCCGGCTCGGCATCGCCATGCAGGCGGCCTCGCAGAACCAGCTCGCCGCCTACTACATGGGCATCCCGGTGCGCATGGTCTTCTCCATGGTCTGGGCCATCAGCGCCGGCGTCGCCGCTTTTGCCGGCGTGCTGCTGTCGCCGTTGACGCTGATCGATCCGAACATGGGCTTTATCGGCATCAAGGCGTTTGCCGCCGCCGTGCTCGGCGGTTTCGGCAGCATACCGGGCGCGCTGATCGGCGGCATCATTATCGGCCTCGTCGAGCAGATGGCCGGCCTCTGGCTGCCGGCCGGCTTCATGGATATCAGCGCCTATCTGGTCCTGCTGATCGCGCTGGTGCTGCGGCCCGAGGGCATCTTCGCCCAGATGGCGCGCAAGAAGGTCTGAGCGGCCATGCGCTTCGTCTTCAAGACCAAATACCAGCAGGACATCAACGTCTGGCGGCACCCGGGCGACCTGTTCTGGTACGGCCTGCTGCTGGTCTTGATGCTGCTGGCGCCGCTGGTGTTGGACGATTTCTACATGGGCGAACTGGCGGCCGTGCTGATCTGGGCCGTGGCCGGCGTCGGCCTCATGCTGCTGGTCGGCTTCACGGGCCTGGTCAGCCTCGGCCACGCGGCGTTTCTCGGCATCGGCGCCTACACCAACGCCTGGCTTCTGGCGCAGGGCGTGCCGTTCCTGATCAGCTTCCCGGTCGCGGGATTGGCAGCCGCCGCGGCGGGCGTCGCCATCGGCGTGCCGACACTGCGCATGACCGGCATCTATCTCGCCATCGCCACGCTGGCGTTTGCCATCATCGTCGAGCACATCTTCTCGAAGTGGAGCTCGGTCACCGGCGGTTTCGACGGCCTGCCCGTCGATGCGCCGGATCTGTTCGGCTACGAGCTCTGGGAACCGTGGGAGTTCTACTACCTCTGTCTCGCGGTGCTGGTGCTGGTGCTGTGGATGGCGGCGAACGTGCTGCGCTCGCCGTTCGGCCGGGCCATGGTGGCGATCCGCGATTCCGAGATCTCGGCCCAGTCCATGGGCATCAACCTCGCCTGGACCAAGACGCTGGCCTTCGCCTTCAGCGCCGGCATCACCGGTCTCGGCGGCGCGCTGTTCGGGCACTACGTCCAGCATCTGGCGCCCGACTCCTTCAACATCCTGCTGTCGATCCAGCTCCTGTTGATGGTCGTGGTCGGCGGCGTCGGCTCGCTGCACGGCGCCATCTTCGGGGCCATGTTCATCGGCGTGCTGCCGCAATCGATCGCCATCATGCGCGACTACCTGCCGGCGGCGATCGGCCAGACGCCGGGGCTCGAGCCCGGTATCTTCGGCCTGATCCTGGTGCTGATCATCCTGTTCGAGCCGCTCGGCATCTACGGCCGCTGGCTCAAGATCAAGCTCTATTTCAATCTCTTCCCGCTCTACAAGAAGGCGACGTTCAGGCGGCAGAAGGCCTACCTGAAGACCGAGCGGTTGCGATGACCTTCTTCCGCGCCGATGCGCTCTCGATCCAGTTCGGCGGCATCCGCGCCGTCGACAATGTCTCGTTCGAGGTCGAGCCGGGCGAGGTCTTCACGATCATCGGGCCCAACGGCGCCGGCAAGACCACGATCTTCAACCTGATCAGCCGCATCTACGACGCGACCGACGGCCAGCTCACGTTCTGCGACCAGGACATCACCAAGCTGCCGCCGCACCGCATCGCCGGGCTCGGCATCGCCCGCACGTTCCAGAATATCGAGCTGTTCGAGCATGCGACCGTGCTGCAGAACCTGCTGATCGGCCGGCATTGCCACCGGCGCTCGAACCTGTTCTCCGAGATCCTGTTCCTGCCGTCGGTGCGCGATATGGAGATCGAACATCGCCGCCGGGTCGAGGATGTGATCGATTTTCTCGATCTGCAGCATTACCGCGAGACCATGATCGCCAGTCTTCCCTACGGCGCCCGCAAGGTCGTCGAGCTCGGCCGGGCGCTTTGCACCGAGCCGAAGCTCCTGCTGCTGGACGAACCGTCCTCGGGCCTCAATGTCGAGGAGACCGAGGACATGGCCTTCTGGATCGAGGACATCAAGAACGATCTCGGCATCACCGTGCTGATGGTCGAGCACGACATGAGCCTGGTCAGCCGCGTCTCCGACCGCGTGCTGGCGCTGAACTACGGCCAGGTGCTGGCCGAAGGCACGCCCGCCGAAGTGCAGCGCAACGACGAGGTCATCAAGGCCTATATCGGAGGCTAGGAGTGAGCGAACCGCTTCTGAAGGTCAGCAATATCGAGACCTACTACGGGCCGATCATGGCGATCCGCGGCGTCAGCCTGGAGGTGCCGCAGGGCAAGATCGTCACCGTGCTGGGCGCCAACGGCGCCGGCAAGACCACGATCCTGAAAACCATCAGCGGCGTCATGGACCCGCGCAAGGGAACGGTCGTGTTCGACGGCCAGGAGGTGACGCGCCAGAACCCCGACTGGATCATGCGCCAGGGCATCTGCCATGTGCCCGAGGGCCGCGAGGTGTTTCCGTTCCTGTCGGTGCGCGAGAACCTGATCATGGGCGCCTACACGCGGAACGACCGAGCTGCTATCGCCCGCGACATCGACATGGCCTTCGACTATTTCCCCGTCCTGAAGGAGCGCGCCGACCAGCGTGCCGGCCAGCTCTCGGGCGGCGAGCAGCAGATGCTGGTGATCAGCCGGGCGCTGATGGGCGAGCCGAAGCTGCTGCTGCTGGACGAGCCATCGCTCGGCCTGTCGCCGATCCTGGTGAAGCAGATCTTCGAGATCATCGGCCGTATCAACCGCGAGCAGAACGTGACCATGCTGCTCGTCGAGCAGAATGCGCACATGGCGCTCAGCACCGCCGACTACGGCTATGTGCTGGAGGTCGGCCGCATCGTCATGGAGGACGACTGCAAGGCGCTGATGGAAAAAGAGGACATCCAGGAGTTCTATCTCGGCGTCAAGGACGAGGGCGTGCGCGGCAAGCGCCGCTGGAAGCGGAAGAAGCTCTGGCGTTAAGACCGTCGGAGCGGGAGTGGGCCCAACCAATGAATGACCAGGTAAATAGTCGCAGCGTCACCACCGACCGTGGCGCCAACCTGACGATCTACGAGGACCCCGCCGTCGGCGACACCGTTCCGAAGTTGTTCTGGTCCCGGGTGCGCGATTGGTCGGACCGCGTGATCATCCGCGAGAAGGACTTCGGCATCTGGCAGGCCATCACCTGGGCCGAGCTCGGCGAGCGCGCCCGCCATGTCGGCATGGCGCTGCAGTCGATCGGCTTCGGTCAGGGCGATGTCGTCTGCGTTTTGTCGAACAACAAGCCCGAATGGGTCTATGCCGACATGGGCACGCTCGGCGTCGGCGGCGTCTGCGCCGGGATCTATCCGACCGACGCGCCGTCCCAGGTCGCTTATCTTGTGAACGACTCCCGTTGCTCGGTGATGTTCGTCGAGGACGAGGAGCAGCTCGACAAGGTGCTGCAGGTGCGCGAGCAGTGTCCGACGCTGCGGCGCATCGTGATCTTCGACATGGAGGGCCTTCGCGAGCTGAACGATCCCATGTGTTCCAGCATGGAAGCGTTCATGGCCGCCGGCGCCGAACATGACGCGGCCAACCCCGGCGCCTGGGAGGCCGCGCTCGAGCTTGCCAAGCCCGACGACCTCGCGGTCCTTGTCTATACCTCGGGCACGACGGGGCCGCCCAAGGGCGCCATGCTCAGCCACCGCAACGTGGTTTTCCAATGCGTCAACGGCACGCGGATCCTGCCGGAAGGCGCCGGCGACGAGCGTCTCGCCTTCCTGCCCATGTGCCATGTCGCCGAGCGGGTGCTGGGCTGCTATTACGCGCTTTACAGCGGCGCCGTCTCCAATTTCATCGAGAATCCCGACACCGTTCCCGAGAACGTGCGCGAGGTGCAGCCGACCGTGTTCGGCGCCGTGCCGCGCGTCTGGGAGAAGTTCTATTCCGGCATCATGGTGGCGCTGTCCGATGCGACGCCGCTCCAGCGCTGGGCCTACGAGAAGGCGATCGCCGTCGGCTACCGCGTCGCCGACCTGCGGCTCGCCGGCGATTCCGTCCCGGCGCTGCTGCAATGGCAGTTCAAGCTGGCGCATTTCCTGGTCTTGAAGAACATCCGCCGGATGATCGGCATCGAACGCTGCCGCTGGCTGGTCACGGGCGCGGCGCCGATCTCGCCCGAGCTGATCCGCTGGTACCTGGCGTTGGGCGTCGACATGCTCGAGGTCTACGGCCAGACCGAATGCACCGGGCTTGCCACCGCCATGCATCCGGCCGAGATCAAGCCGGGCACGATCGGCAAGTCGGTACCCTATGCCGAGGTCGCGCTGTCGCCCGAGGGCGAGATCCTGCTGCGCGGCGACCACGTCTTCATGGGCTATCTGAACCAGCCCGAGAAGACCGCCGAGACAATCCGCGACGGCTGGCTGCATACCGGCGATGTTGGCGAGATCGACAACCGGGGCTTCGTCAAGATCACCGACCGCATGAAGGACATCATCATCACCGCGGGCGGCAAGAACATCACGCCGAGCGAGATCGAGAACGAGCTGAAGTTCAGCCCCTACATCGCGGACGCCGTGGTGATCGGCGACGCCCGGAAGTACCTCACCTGCCTGATCATGATCGACCACGAGAACGTCGAGAAATACGCGCAGGACAACGACGTGCCCTTTACGAACTTCACCAGCCTCACGCGCGCGCCGGAGATCACCAAGCTGATCGGCGACGAGGTCGAAAAGGCGAACACCAAGTTCGCCCGCGTCGAGACCATCAAGCAGTTCCGCCTGATCGAGCATCAACTCGACCCCGAGGACGAAGAGCTGACGCCGACCATGAAGCTGAAACGCAAGTTCGTGAACGAGAAGTACAGCCCCTTGATCGAATCCATGTATCAGGGCGCCTGATCGCTGTTACACTTGTGCCAACCGTGGAATAGGGGAGTGAACGCATGACCACCCGTAAATTGACGGTCGCGCTGCTGTCAGCGGCGGCCGGACTTTCGGCCTTCGGCCTTGCCGCCGGCGCACAGGCGGCCGGCGTTACCGACAGCGAGATCATCGTCGGCTCGCATTCGGATCTTTCCGGCGTCGCTTCTGTCTGGGGCGCGCCCTCGACGAACGCCATGCGGCTGCGCTTCGAGGAAGTCAATAACGCCGGCGGCATCCATGGCCGCAAGATCAGGTTCGTGGTCGAGGACAATCAGTATCAGGTGCCGCGCGCCGTGCAGGCGGCCAACAAGCTGCTGAACCGCGACAAGATCTTCGTCATGCTGGGCGCGCTGGGCACGCCGATGAACAATGCCGTGATGAAGCGGCAGCTGGCGAAGAACGTGCCGAACCTGTTCCCGTTCTCATCCTCGAAGGCGATGTCCGAGCCGTTCCATCGCCTCAAGTTCATGCAGCTTTCGTCCTACTACGACCAGATCCGGGCCGGCACCAAGCACTTCGTCGAGGTGCGCGGCAAGCAGAAGGTCTGCGCGATGTATCAGGACACCGACTACGGTCGTGAGACGTTCAACGCGGCCGTCGATCAGCTCGAGTCCATGGGCATGAAGCTGGCGGAATCCTCGGCGCACAAGCCGACCGACGCCGACTTCACGGCCGCCATCGGCAAGCTGCGCAACGCCGGCTGCGACGCCATCGCCATGGGCACGATCATCAAGGACACGATCCTGCCGGTCGCCACGGCCAAGAAGATCGGCTACGACGTCGAGTTCTTCGGCAATGTCGCGACCTACGATCTGTTCGTGTCGGGCGCCAAGGGCGGCGTCACCGAGGGCTACTACGCCATGACCTCGTTCGAGATCGCCTATCCCGACGACCCGCGGCCCGAAGTGCAGAACTTCGTCAAGAGCTATCGCGACCGCTTCGGCAAGGACCCGAACGGCGCGGCGCAGCTCGGCTATGCCGGCGCCGACATGCTGGTCTTCGCGCTCGACAAGGCCGGCAAGGACTTGACCGTCGATTCCCTTGTCACCGCGCTCGAGAGCATCAGCAACTACCGCGACCGTTTCGGCGGCCCGACGCTCGGCTTCGGTCCCGACGTCCGGCGCGGCACCAATGCCGCATTCCTGGCGCAGGTGCAGAACGGCCGTTGGGTCAGGCTCAGCGACAGCATGAGCTACTGATCGCGGTCATCACAAGCCAGTCGGCGGCCCGGGCGACCAACGCCCGGGCCGTCTGCCATTGCGGGAGGAGAGTGGAATCATGAGCGGTGTGCTTGACGGCGTGCGGGTATTGGATTTCGGGCGCTACATCGCCGGCCCCTATTGCGCCACAATGCTGTCGTTTCTCGGCGCCGAGGTCATCCGCATCGAGCGCGTCGCCGGCAGCGAGGACCGCTACACAACGCCCGTGGGCGAGGGCGCCGGCGCGCTGTTCCTGCAGGTCAACTGCAACAAGCGCGGCCTGACGTTGAACCCGATGAAGCCCGAGGGCCGCGAGATCGTCGCCAAGCTCGTCGCCACGGCCGACGTCATCGTCGCCAACATGCCGCCCCAGGCGCTTGCCGACATGGGCCTCGACTATGAAACCGTCAGCGCCATCAAACCCGACATCATCCTCACCACCAACACCTGCTACGGCACCGGCGGGCCCTACAGCGATCGCGTCGGCTTCGACGGCATCGGTCAGGCCATGTCGGGCGCCATGTACATGTCCGGCCCGGCCGACGAGCCGGTCAAGAGCAATTCGCCCTGGATCGATTTCGCCAGCGCCATGTCGGCCGCCTACGCGACGCTCGGCGCCCTGATGGAGCGCGAGCGCACGGGCAAGGGCAAGCAGGTCGAGACGGCGCTCGTCGGCACCGGGCTCACCATCGGCAATTCGGTGCTGATCGAGCAGGCGGTGATCGAGCGCGACCGCGTCGCCAGCATGAACCGCAGCCAGACTTCGGGCCCGGCCGATACGTTCAAGACCGGCGATGGCCGCTGGATCCTGGTGCAGACCGTCGGCGATCCCATGTTCAAGCGCTGGTGCGATCTGATCGGCGAGGACCACTGGCTCAACGATCCGCGCTTCAAGGACGACATCTCGCGTGGCGACAACGGCGAGGTCATCAGCGCCCGCATGGCCGAATGGTGCGCCGGGCGCACGCTGGACGAGGCGCTGACGGCGCTCGAGGCCGCCCGCATTCCCGCCGGTCCGGTCTATTCGCCGCAGGAGGCGCTCGACGACCCGCATATCCAGGCCATGGGCTTCCTGCAGCCGACCGCCTATCCCGGCGTGTCGGTGCCGCCGCCGGTCGCCGGCGCGCCGTTCCGCCCGACGGCCCACGACAGCGGCGTCCGCCACCGCGCCCCGACGCTGGGCGAGCACACCGACGAGATCCTGGCGTCTCTCGGCTACGGCACGGACGAGATCGCGGCGTTGCGGGAGAAGCGGGTGGTGTGAACAACGCCGCCGGCTGTCACGCGTATTTCGGTTCTGTAGGTTATTATCCGCCGGATGATTCGATCAAAGCAGGCGGGAAGGATCGGACGTGCCCCGCAAGGCTGAGAAACCCGTCAGCGCGGTCAGCCTGACGGCCGTCGTCGTCGCCGTTACCGAGGAGGTGCCGCGCGTGCTGGTCGCCCGGCGCATGCGGCACGATCTGGCGACGCCGGCCCAGCAGGGCGACGGCGAGGCGGCGATGCCGGGCGACAGCCCGGATACGCTGCCCTACGGCCCTTTCGATCCGGTCCGGCATCGCACGCTGGAGCTGGGTTTGCGCGGCTGGGTTGCCGAACAGACCGGCATCGAACTGCCCTACGTGGAACAGCTCTACACCTTCGGCAACCAGTACCGCGATCCGCGCGAACTGACGGGCGAGCCGCGGCTGGTTTCCGTCGCCTATCTTGTCCTGACCCACGAGACGCCGGTGTCGGGCAGCGGCGAGGCCCACTGGCACGACATTTACGCGTTCCTGCCCTGGGAGGACTGGCGCGCCGGCCGGCCCACCGTGGTCGACGCGGTGATCCGGCCCAGCCTCGCCCGCTGGGTCGACGCGGCCCGCAGTCCCGCCGCCAAGGCGCGGCGGCGCGAGCGGGTCGCCATCAGCTTCGGTTTCGACAGCGCCGGGCCCGCCGACGTCGTGCGCACGCTCGATCGCTACGAGCTGCTCTACGAGGCCGGCTTGGTGCTGGAGGCGCTGCGCGACCGCCGGCAGATGGCGCACGCCACCGGCGGCAAGCCGCCGCGGCAGAGCCGCAAATCAGTCGAGACGGCGGCCGAGGTGGGGGCGCCCATGGCCCTCGACAATCGCCGGATTCTCGCCGCCGCGCTGGGACGTATGCGCGGCAAGCTCGCCTACCGGCCCGTCGTGTTTGAGCTGCTGCCGCCCGACTTCACGCTGCTACAGCTCCAGCGCGTGGTCGAGGCGTTGACCGGCACGCGGCTGCACAAGCAGAACTTCCGCCGCACGATCCAGAACGCCGAGCTGGTCGAGCCGGTGGGGCGCTATGAGACCGCCGCCCGCGGTCGTCCGGCGGAATTGTTCCGTTTCCGCCGCGACGTCCTGACCGAACGTCCCGCCGTCGGTGTCGGCCTGCCCGCCATGCGGGCCGCGGAATAGGCGACCGCGCCGCCAGTTTCTTTAAGGTTAATCAAGGGCTTGCGCCGCATTCATGCGGGCCGGACTTGCGTCTGTGTCGTCGCCGCGCAGACGGAAAATTTTTCCTGTTGACATTGATATGCTCGTAGTGAGCATAATTATATATGCTCATATCGAGCATTAACGATGCCGGCCCAATCCGGCCGGTGTCGCCAACGGGTAGGGACAGGAAACCATGTCACTCGCAGACGCCCCCGACTACACGCCCGAGATCGCGGCCGCGACCGCGCCGATCTACGAGCGCGTCAAGACCGTGATTCCCGAGATCGAATGGCCGTTCCACGCGCCCTATGTGGACGCCATTAACCGTCTTAAAGCCCAGCGCAACGCCGTGATCCTGGCGCACAATTATCAGACGCCGGAGATCTTTCACTGCGTCGCCGACATCGTCGGCGACTCGCTGGCGCTGGCCCGCCGGGCCGTCGATGCCGAGGCCGACGTCATTGTGCTGGCGGGCGTGCACTTCATGGCCGAGACCGCGAAGCTGCTGAACCCGGAGAAGACCGTGCTGATCCCGGACGCGCGGGCCGGCTGCTCGCTCGCCGAGTCGATAACCGGTGCCGACGTGCGGTTGCTCCGCGAACGCTATCCCGGCGTACCGATCGTGACCTACGTGAATACCTCGGCCGAGGTGAAGGCCGAGTCGGATATCTGCTGCACCTCGGGCAACGCCGTGAAGGTCGTCGAGTCGCTCGGCACCGACCGGGTGATCTTCCTGCCCGATGAATACCTCGCCAAATACGTCGCGACCCAGACCGATGTCGAGATCATCGCCTGGCAGGGCCATTGCGAGGTGCACGAGCGTTTCACCGGCAAGGAAATTGAGAATTACCGCAAGGGCGTCGATGGCCTGGTCGTCATCGCGCACCCCGAATGCCCGCCCGACGTGCTGGCGGCCGCCGACTTCGTCGGTTCGACCGCGCAGATGATCAGCCATGTGCGCGACAAGCGGCCGCCCAAGGTGCTGATGGTCACTGAATGCTCGATGAGCGACAACGTCGCCGCCGAGGTGCAGGACGTCGAGTTCATCCGGCCGTGCAATCTGTGCCCGCACATGAAGCGGATCACGCTCGCCAACATCCACGAGTCGCTGTTGACGCTGACGCCGAAGGTCGAGATCGACCCGGCCGTCGCCGAACGCGCCCGTGGCGCCGTCGAACGCATGCTGGCGATCGGCTAGGCGGGTCCGTCATGGCGATGTCCGTTCGGCATGCCGATGTCGTTGTCGTCGGCTCCGGCGCCGCGGGTCTTGCTTGCGCGCTGGCGCTGGCGCCGCGGCATGTCACGCTGCTGACCAAGACCGAGGGCCTCGAGGGCGGCGCCAGCCGCTATGCCCAGGGCGGCATCGCGGCGGCGCTCGGTCCCGGCGACACGCCGGAGGCGCATGCCGCCGACACGGTCGCCGCCGGTGCGGGCCTTAGCGATCCCGACACCGCGCTGCTGCTGGCACGCCAGGGCGTGACGGCCATGCGCGATCTGCTGGACGCCGGCCTGCCGGTCGACCGCGCCGCCGATGGCAACCCGCTGCTCGGTCGCGAGGGCGCGCACGGCATCCCCCGCATCGTGCATGCCGGCGGCGACGCCACCGGCCGTACGCTGGTCGCGGCGCTGGCCGGACAGGTGCAAGCCGCGCCGTCGATCCACGTCGCCACCGGTGTGTTCGCCTATGACCTGGTGGTGCAGAACGACCGTGTAACCGGTCTGATGGCATTCCATCCCGACGGCGGCTGGACCTATCACCGCTGCGACCGGGTGGTGCTGGCGACGGGGGGCATCGGCACACTCTGGCAACACACGACCAATCCGGCCGAAGCCACGGGCGACGGTCTGGCCATGGCGGCCCGCGCCGGCGCCGAGCTGGCGAACCTGGAATTCGTGCAGTTCCACCCGACCGCGCTCGCCGTCGGTGACGATACCGGCGCCGCCAGCCTGCCGTTGTTGACCGAAGCGTTGCGCGGCGCCGGCGCGCATCTCCTCGACGACGACGGCGGGCGGTTCATGACATCGGAACATCCGTCGGCCGAACTGGCGCCGCGTGATGTGGTGGCGCGCGCCGTCTGGCGGCGCCTCACGGACGGGCAGGGCGTCTTCCTCGACCTGCGGCCAGTGCTGGCGGTGCGCGGCGAGGGCGCGTTCCCGCAGGCCGTTTCCGCCTGCCGCGCGGCCGGCTACGAGCCCACGCGGCAGCCGGTGCCGATCCGGCCGGCGGCGCACTACCACATGGGCGGCGTTGCGGTCGATCGCGAGGGCCGCAGCTCGATTTCCGGCCTCTGGGCTTGCGGCGAGGTCGCCGACACCGGCGTGCACGGCGCCAATCGGCTTGCCAGCAACTCGCTGCTGGAGGCCCTCGTTTTCGCCCGGCGCGTGGCCGAGGATGTCGCGCGGTATGCTGACGTATCGCCCGCCACGGACGAGATGCCGGCCGCGCCGGCCGTGCCGACGCCGCCGCGCGGGCAGGTGGCCGCCATCGTTGCCCGCACGCGCGATCTGGTCTCGCGGCATGTCGGCCTGGCGCGCGCCGGCGCCGGCCTGCGGCAGGCCATCGCCGATCAGGCCGAGATCGCGGCCGCGCTCGCGGCCTGGGAGATCTATGCTTCGCCCGACAACAGCGTCACCGCGGCCGATATCAGGCGCTGGGGCGAGGCCCGCAACCTGGTGCTGCTGGTCGGTCTGCTGGCGCGGGCCGCGCTTAACCGCACCGAAAGCCGCGGCGCGCATTATCGCGAGGACTTCCCCGAACCGCTGCCGGCCTGGCAGCATCGCCAATTCCTGAATGCGGCCAGCATCGTCAACGAGAGGCCATTGCCATGATCGATGTTCACACCCCCTATGCCGTGCAGGTCGAACCGATCCTGCGACGCGCCCTCGACGAAGACCTGGGCGTCGCCGGCGACCTCACATCCGGCGCGGTGGTGCCGGTCGAGGCGCGGGCGCGGGGCCTGTTCGTCGCCCGCCGCGATGGCCGTGTCGCCGGCCTCGATATCGCGCTCGGCGTCTTCGCCCTGCTGGACCCGTCGATCACCGTGCAGATCGAAAACGGCGACGGCAGCGACGTCGCCGCTGGCACGACGCTCGCCATGGTCGAAGGGCCGGCCCGGCCGATCCTGACCGGCGAGCGCACGGCGCTCAATCTCCTGACCCGGATGAGCGGCATCGCCACCGGCACACGGGCCGTTGTCGCCGCGGTCGCCGATTACGAGACCCGCGTCGCCTGCACCCGCAAGACCACACCGGGCCTGCGCGTGCTGGAGAAATATGCCGTCCGCGTCGGCGGCGGCACCAATCACCGCTTCGGTCTGAACGATGGCGTGCTGATCAAGGACAACCACATCGTCGCCGCCGGCGGCATCGAAGCGGCGGTGAATCGCGCCCGCACGCAACTGGGTCACATGGTCAAGCTGGAGGTCGAGGTCGACACGCTTGCCCAGCTCGAGCAATTGCTCGGCCTCGAGGCCGACGCCGTCCTGCTCGACAACATGGGCCCCGACCTGCTGCGTCAGGCCGTCGATATGGTGGCCGGCCGCCTGGTGACGGAGGCGTCCGGCAATCTGTCGATCGACACCGTGCGCGACGTCGCCGCCGCCGGCGTCGACCTGGTCTCGCTCGGCGGTCTCACCCACAGCGCTGCTCACCTCGATATCGGCCTCGACTTCGAGACGACCTAGCCGCCTTGACGTCGTCGCTGTTTCCACCGACATCTTTGTCAGTCGCGGTGGACGGACCGCCGCATGACAGGGATGGGCGATATGTTTCGAGGTTTTCTAGCCGGTATTGCCGGCGCGCTTTTGATGGCCGCTTGTGCGACGCCAGCGAGTTTCGACGAGTCCTTCGCCCGCTTTGAGCAGGCGCTGGTCCAGTGCACGGACCGGTTCGGTTATGATCCCGAAACGGTCGGCGACATCGGCCCGTACGAGCTCGCCGAAAACGAACGCGGTTGGCTGGAATGCGCTTATGCCGGCGTTGAAACCCATCTCGTCCCCTATTCGGCGGTGCCGGACCTCTATACCGACCTCATCACCGAGCACCGGGCGCTGACCGACGGCGTCGAGCGTGGCACAGTGACCCGGGCGGCGCGCGAGGAACGTGTCGACACGGTTCTCGCCTCGATCGAACGCCAGGAAAAGGCTTTCGAGCAGGCCCAGATCAAGCGCCTGGACGAATTGCGCGACCAGCAGGAACGCCAGCGCCAGCTGCGCGAGATCGATCGCATCCAGCGCGAGTTCAGCATCATGCGGCGCTCGGTCGGGGCCCGGCTCTGACGGCTCCCAGTCCGGACGGCATCACTACGACGGGTGACGTCGTTCATGCCGCTGCATGCCCGTAGCAAGCACGGGCATGACGCCTTGAGGGCCTCGGTGCACGAACAAATTCGTCATTGCCGGGCTTGACCCGGCAATCCAGATGTCGGTTTGCAAGTCAGCAATCGCAGGCGACATGCTTGCTGCGGGATGACCCCCGGTGCGCGGCCGTCGGAAACAATTGAAATCGAAAACCTGACCGCCTGAAACGCGGCCGAAACACACGGTCGGTAAATCGCTCGGTGCGCGTGGCGTCGCGGTCGCACCACGATGATGTCGCCGTTTCTCGGTTCCATGTTTTCACAGGAAACAGGTCTGACATGATGCTACGAGCTTCGCTGAAGCGGACTGCCATGACGATCGCGGCCACGTCGGCTTTCGCGCTGGGTATGGGGCAGGCGGCCGTCGCCGCACCCGTGACCGTGGCGACCACGGCGATCATTGAGCACCCGGTTATCGACACCATCCGCGACGGAATCCGCGACGAGCTGGTCGCGCGCGGCTACGTTCTCGGCAAGGATCTGTCGATCACCTACGAGAACGCGCAAGGCAGTGCGGTCACCGCGGCGCAGATCGCGCGCAAGCTGGTTGGCGCCACGCCCGACGTGATCGTCCCGATCACGACGCCGTCGGCCCAGGCCGTGGTCGCCGCCACCGACCAGATTCCCGTCGTCTTCAGTGCCATCACCGATCCCGTCGGCGCAAAGCTGGTGGCGTCGATGCAGCGGCCGGGCGCCAACGTTACCGGCACCACCGATCTGTCGCCGATCAGGCAGCATATGGAGCTGATCCGCAAAGTGACGCCCAAGGCCGCGAAGATCGGCGTGATCTACAATCCCGGCGAGGCCAACTCGGTCAGCCTGGTGCGACTGATCAACAAGCACGGCCCGGCGCTCGGCCTCACCATCGTCGAGGCCACGGCGCCGAAATCGGCCGAAGTGCTGAGCGCGGCGCGCAGCCTGGTCGGACGGGTCGACGCGATCTATCTGCCGACCGACAACACGGTCATCTCGGTGATCGAAGCCGTCATCAAGGTCGGCGTCGACAATCGGATTCCGGTCTTTGCCGGCGATGCCGACTCGGTGCCGCGCGGGGCCATCGCCGCGCTCGGCTTCAACTATTACGACGTCGGCCGGCAGACCGGCGCCATGGTCCATCGCGTGCTGCAGGGCGAAGCGCCCGGCGAGATGCCGGTGCAGTTGCCGGCTAAGCTCGAGCTGCACATCAATCCCGCCATGGCCAAAAAAATGGGTGTGACCATCCCCGGCGACATCCACAACGCCGCCGACAAGGTGGTGGAAGCAGCGGACGGCTGACGACGTCGTTGGGTCTTTAAGTTTCGCTAGAGGGCAAAGTCAGTAAGCCCCCTCCCTAGCCCTCCCGACGAGGGAGAGGGAGGGGGCGTTCGACGCTCGTTCGATCCAACCGCGTTCGCACAACCAGACATCGACACACTCCATGAGCCAACTGGCATTCCTCGGCGCGCTCGAGGTCGGCTTCATCTTCGGCCTCGTCGCGCTCGCCGTGTTCCTCTCGTTCCGGGTGCTGGACTTTCCCGACCTCACGGTCGACGGCAGCTTCCCGCTGGGCGCGGCCGTCACCGCGACCCTCATCGTCAACGGCGTCGATCCTTACATCGCCACATCGGCCGCGCTCGTCGCCGGCGCGGCGGCGGGGCTGGCGACGGCGTTCCTGAACCTGAAGTTCAACATCCTGCATCTGCTGGCCAGCATCCTGGTGATGATCGCCCTCTACTCAGTCAACCTGCGCATTATGGGCCGGCCGAACGTCGCGATCTTCAGCGAACCGACGGTGCTGAAGTCGTTCGAAGGCCTGGGCCTCGACGCCGCCATGCTGAAGCCGCTGTTCGCCTTCGCGGTCGTGTCCGTGATCGCCATCCTGCTGGCGCGGTTCCTGACCACCGAATACGGCTTGGGCGTCCGCGCCACCGGCGTCAACCGCGGCATGGCCCGGGCGCAGGGCATCGATACGTCGGCCGCCACCTATGTCGGCATGGCGCTGTCGAACGCGCTCGCCGCATTGGCTGGCGCGCTCTTCGCCCAGATGAACGGCTTTGCCGACGTCACCATGGGCACCGGCACCATCATCGTCGGCCTGGCAGCGGTGATCATCGGCGAAATGGTGTTCCGCGGCCGGCTGATCGTCGTTGCCGTCATCGCCTGCATCGCCGGCGCCGTGGTCTACCGCATGGCCGTGGCGCTCGCGTTGAACGCCGACTTCCTCGGCCTGCAGGCCGCCGACCTCAACCTCATCACCGCCATTCTGGTGGCGCTGGCGCTGATCCTGCCCCGGCTGCGGGCGTCGATGGTCGCGCGCTTGGCCCGGAGGGCGGTGACATGATGCGCCTTGAGGGCCTGCGTGTCAGCTTCCCGACGTCCACCGGCGGCAACGCGCCGGTGTTGCAGGGCATCGACCTCGACCTGCCCACGGGCCAGTTCGTCACGCTGATCGGCTCCAACGGCGCCGGCAAGTCGACATTGCTCAACTGCATCACTGGCGACATCGCACCGACCGGCGGCCGCATCCTGATCGACGACATGGACGTCACCGACTGGCCGTCGCGGCGCCGGTCGGGATTCGTCGCGCGGGTGTTCCAGGATCCACTGGCGGGCACCTGCGCCACCCTGACGGTCGAGGAGAACCTGGCGCTCGCCGCCAGCCGTGGCCGGCCGCGCCGTCTGATCCAGGCGCTCAACCGTCCGCGCCGGATCTGGTTTCGCGAACGGCTGGCCGAGCTCGGCCTGGGTCTGGAGGACCGGTTGCGCGAGCCCATGGGCCTGCTTTCGGGCGGTCAGCGCCAGGCCGTCAGCCTGATCATGGGGACGATGCAATCGAGCCGTATTCTGCTGCTCGACGAGCATACGGCGGCGCTCGATCCGGGCATGCAGGCCCTGGTGCTGAAACTGACCCGAAATCTGGTCGCCGAGCGCCAGCTGACAACGCTGATGGTGACGCACTCCATGCGTCAGGCCCTCGATATCGGCGACCGCACCGTAATGCTGCACGCGGGCCGAGTCGTCCTCGA
The DNA here is from genome assembly GCA_965232515.1 of Alphaproteobacteria bacterium. Taxonomy (GTDB): domain Bacteria; phylum Pseudomonadota; class Alphaproteobacteria; genus JANQKO01. The sequence goes on from CBDDPY010000002.1 coordinate 66,710, forward strand.
CGTCGCCGGCGAGGAGCGCTGTCGTCTCGGTATGGGCGATCTGGTGGCGCGCTTTTCGGCATTGCGCGACGACGACATCGACGACCGGCTCGCCGTCATCGATTCCGACTCGCGCCCGACGATACGGGCGGCTACAACGAAGGCGTGTGCGCCCAGCCCCTGAAAGACTCGCTCGACCGTGACGCGGTGGCCCGGATCGCCGGCTATTTCCGGCAGGCCGATCCGGCTTTCGACGAGTCCGCGTTCGTGGCGCAATGCTGCGATCCGCTCGGCACGCTCGAGCTGAAGGACCGCGTTCTGCACATCGCGCAAACGCTGCGCGCGCATTTGCCCGACGACTACCCGGCGGCGCTGAAACGCATTCTGCGCGCGGCCGAGATCTGGCCGTCGGGCGAGGGGGCGCTGCACGGCTTCGCCGCCTGGCCGATGACCGACTTCATCGGCCTCTATGGCCTTGCGCATCCCGACGAGTCGCTGGCGGCTATGCGCCGCGTGACGCATCTGTTTTCGGCCGAGTTCGCGATCCGGCCGTTCCTGATCGAGCACACCGATCTGACCATGCGGCGCCTGCGCGACTGGACCGACGATGACAGCGAGCATGTCAGGCGGCTGGTCTCGGAAGGCACCCGGCCACGCCTGCCCTGGGGCATCCGGCTGAAGCAGTTCCAGGCCGATCCGTCGCCTGTCCTGCCGTTGCTGGAAGCGCTGAAGGACGATCCGTCGGAATACGTCCGGCGCTCGGTCGCCAACCATCTGAACGACATCTCGAAGGACCATCCCGACATCGCCGTCGAGGTCTGCACCCGCTGGCGCGACGGCGGTGGCGAGGGGCGGCAATGGATCATCCGCCAGGCGCTGCGCGGCCTCGTCAAGCAAGGCGACGCCCGCGTCTTCCCGCTCTTGGGCTACAGCGACACGGCCGCCGTCGAGCTGCGCGGTTTCACGCTCTCACCCGCGTCCATCCGTCTCGGCGACAGCATCGACATGGCCTTCGAACTGGTGTCGACATCAGACGCGTCGCAGAAGTTGATCGTCGACTACGCCGTGCATCACCGTAAGGCCAACGGCAGTCAGCAGCCGAAAGTTTTCAAGCTCACGACACTCGAACTGCCGCCGCGCGGGACCGCTGACCTGACGAAGCGGCACGCCGTGCGCAAGATCACCACGCGCCAATACTATGCCGGCACGCAGACGGTCGAGATCCTGGTCAACGGCCGCGCCGTCGGTCGCCACGACTTCGATCTCCAGGTCTGAACAGTCGGCCCGCCGTCAGGTAACGGACATGACGCCAGGATGGTTACCGAGACGAGGCATGGCGACGGCATGATGACGACGTCTCGGCGGCGCTTTCTCGGGTCGCTCGGCCTGGCGACGCTGCTGTCGACCCGACCCGCTGCGGCGGCGGAGCTGCTGTCCGAGACAGTGCTGCAGCGCATCGCCCTCGGCTCCTGCGCCGACCAGAAGCTGCCCCAGCCTATTTGGACGCCGATCCGCGCGTTCAAGCCGCAGCTCTTCCTGATGATGGGCGACAACGTCTATGGCGACGTCTCGTCGGGCGCGCTGACCGAGCTGCGCGCGGCCTACGCGCGCCTGGCCGCGATCGACGGCTTCAAGCGCTTGCGCGCCGAGGTGCCGGTGCTGGCGACGTGGGACGATCACGATTACGGCGCCAACGATGCCGGCGCCGACTTTCCCCATCGCGCGGGCGTCACGCGATTGTTCCGCGAGTTCTGGGGCGTGCCCGCCGACGGCCCGCAGGCCGGCCGCGATGGAATCTACGATGCGCATGTGTTCGGCCCGCCCGGCCGGCGGCTACAGGTAATCCTGCTCGACACCCGCTCATTCCGCTCCGGTCTCAAACCCACCGACCGGCGGGGCGCGCCCGGCAGGGAACGCTACCTGCCCGATCCCGATCCCGCAAAAACCATGTTAGGGCCGGCGCAATGGGCCTGGCTCGACCAACAACTCCGCCAACCGGCCGACCTGCGTCTGATCGTTTCCAGCATCCAGGTCCTGGCCGACGGCCACGGCTATGAGCGCTGGGGCAACCTTCCCACCGAGCGGCAGCGCCTGATCGATCTGATCGGCGCGACACGCGCCAACGGCGTGGTCTTTCTCTCCGGCGACCGGCATATCGGCGCGCTCTACCGGCGGGCCGGTGGCGTGCCCTATCCGTTTCACGAAATCACCTCCAGCTCGCTCAACCGCTCCGTCGGCGCCTCGAGCGAAACGGGACCGCATCAGGTCGGTCCCGTCTACGCAAAGGACAATTTCGGCGTGATCGAGATCGACTGGCAGCACGGCGGCGTGATGCTGGCGCTCCGTGACAACACGGGCGCTCGCGTCCACGCGATGGCGCTATCGCTCGCCGACCTGCAAGTCCGCTGACGCCGGCGTCTCGGCCACGCGCTTGGCGGGCCATGTCAGCCAGACATCTTGCCGCCGCACCAGGTACAAGAGCGCCAGCGCCGCCAGCACCGGCACGCCGGCCCAGAACAGATGGTTCGGCGGCTCGTAGGGATTGATCAGCCGTTCGTAGGTCGACGCCACCGACACCGCGTGCATCGCCAGCAGCGCGCCATAGCTCAGCGTCTTGAACAGGCCCGCGATAAACGCGAGCACGATCAGCGTCTGAACGATGCCGATGGCATACGATCCCGCCAGCGGCAGGTCGATCAAATAGAACGTGGCGAACACCCGCTGCGTGATCTCCGGCGCGATCAGCTTCTCCACCGACCAGACCAGAAAGAAGACCCCGATGCTGAACCGCAGCGCCGTCAGGCCGATTTGCAACCGTCGTTGATCCGACATGAACCCACTCCAAGCTTGTCGCCGGCCGCGGCCGGGACCGTTTCACCCGTCTGCCGCGGCAAATGGCCATGGCCTTCATGGGGTTCAAGCCGGAAAAATCTCATGCATGCATGAGGCGCTTTCATGTCGAAGGAGGGGGTGGGCTAAAGCGACGCGGCGGGCTGCAGAAACTCGGTCGCCATTTGATCGAGACGCGCCATAAGCCTGTCGACGTCGCGGCCGACCGTCAGCAGCGTCAGCTGGTCGACACCGGCTTCGGCATAGGCTTCCAGCGCCGCCCGGTCGACGGGATGGTTGTAGGCGCAGACCGTGACGTCGACGTCGCCGAGGCCGCGGCCGCGTTCGCTCAAGATCTCCGACAACCGCTCGATACGCGCCTTGGCGTCCGTCGGCGTCAGCGCGAAGCCGTGCCAGCCGGCGCCCAGATCGGCGACCCGGCGCAGGGCCGCGTCGCTCTCGCCGCCGAAACAGATCGGCGGATGCGGCGACTGGACCGGTTTCGGGTCGTGCCGGCAGGCCGGCAGCTCGTAAAACTCGCCAGAGAAAGCCGACACCTCGTCGCACCAGAGCCGGCGTATCACTTCGAGGTATTCCCGGCAACGTGCGCCACGGCGTTCGAACGGTACGCCCAGTGCGTCGAATTCCTCCTTCAGCCAGCCGACGCCGACGCCGAAATCGATGCGGCCGCCAGACAGCCAGTCGACGGTCGCCACCGACTTCGCCGTGTAGACCGGGTTGCGCTGCGGCACCAGGCAGATGCCGGTGCCGAGCCGGATGGTCTCGGTCGCCGCCGCCAGGAACGACAACGCCGCGAACGGCTCCAGCATGCCGTTGTCCGCCCGGCCCGGCAGTTGCCCGTCGGCGCTGTAGGGATAGGCCGACGCGTGCTGGTCGAACAAAACCACATGCTCCCCCACCCAGATCGAATGAAAGCCCCGTTCCTCCGCCGCGCGGCCGAGCGCGGCCACGTAAGCCCGGTCGTGAAACGGATTGATCAACGGCGCGAACAGCCCCACCCGCATGCCTGTCCCTCCCATGCCTGGTTTGCCGAGTGGCGGGAAGGGTAGCGGTCTTTCGCCGACACGTCTGGCTGAATCATACACGGCCGCGACTGCGGCCCGCCGGTCGTCCGGTGCGCCCGCGCAGGCGCGGACCGTCAGGTCCGCTGCCGTGAGCGCAAAATGCCTAGATCGGCTACGCCGATCTAGGCGGCGGTGGGCTTCTGGCCGATGATCTTGCGGTCCTTGTTGATCTCGCGCAGCATCTCGATGCCGTCGGCGGCGATGGCGTCGCCGACCATGAAGTCGGCCTCGGACGCCAGGCCCTCCATGTCGACCCAGTTGGCGTAGATCTGCCGCGTGCGGTCGGTGATGATGTCGGCGCCCAGCAGCGTTTTGACTAGCACCCGGAAGATGTTGGTGCCTTCCTTCAAGGTGTTGCGCCGGTCGTCGTCGCCGAAGTTCTCGCGCACGGCGTCCCGCACCCATTCCCATTCCAGGCCGAACTGCGGATAGATGTGCCGCTTCTGGCGCACGTTCACCAGGTTGAACAGCAGCGTCTCGAAGCACTGGGCGGCCCAGTCCTCGACGATGTCGTGCTCTTCCGGGCTCAGCTTCGAGATCGTGCGGTCGGCCCAGATCTTGCCGAAGCGGTGGTGGAAGGCCTCGTCCGTCATCACCAGCTGCACCAGGCGCTTCAGCAGCGGATCGTTGGTGTGCGCGTGAATGCTGGCGAACGCGCCCATGGCCAGGCCCTCGACCAGCATCTGCATACCGACCAGCTTGCGATAGACCTCGGGCGCCGCGACCAGCTCTTGCAGCAGCCGGCCGAGCTCGTCGCCCACCTTGTAGGGCGTGCCCCAGCGCTTGCCGATGTAACGGCCGAAGGCGGTCACGTGCCGGGCTTCCTCGCGCGCCTGGTTGGCGGCGTATTCCTGGGCGCCCGGATCGTAGAGGATGTCGCACAGGCTGGCGCTCAGCGACAGCGCGCCCTGCTCGCCGTGCAGAATACCCGACAACGTCCAGCGCGTGATCTCGTTCGCGAGCCGGATCTGCTGGCCCTCGTCCAGGCGGTCGGCGACGGCGCTGTTCAGCTCGGGGAAGCGTTCGGGCGGCATCAGGTATTCGTTCTCGAGATCGAATTCGATGTCGAAATCGAGATAGGCCGTGTCCATCGGGTCCCAGAAATGGTCGTGGGTGGCCGAGATGATGCCATCGAAGGCGTCGGTGCGCTGGGCATAGCGTGCGACGTCGATCATGGCCTCGAAATCGTCCGGCGCGACGGTGTTGTAGATCGGGTCGTGGGTGATGTGCTTGGCCATAGCCGCCTCTTGCCAGCGTGTTCCTCGTGCGTACTTTACGTTGACGTAAACGTAAGGGCAAATGGTAAATCTTCGGTCGTCGCCGATTTCTGTCCGCCAACCCCAACAACAGGGACTGTCCCTGTTGTTGGGGTAGCTCGCCAACTGCGGGCGTGGCCTGTAAGCTGCCGGCCGCGTTTGTTTTCCAAGGGAAGGGGCCCATATGACCGCGTCGGACGACCGGCTGCCGCTGGCGGATATCACGGTTCTGGAGTTCAGCCACGCGGTCATGGGGCCGACCTGCGGCATGTTCCTGGCCGATCTCGGGGCCGAAGTGCTGAAGCTCGAGCCGGCGCCGGCCGGCGACCGCACGCGGCATCTGGCGGGCGCCGGGGCCGGCTTCTTCGGCATGTACAGCCGCAACAAGAAGAGCCTCGCCATCGACCTGAAGGCGCCCGAATGCCGCCCGGCGGTCGAGGCCCTGATCCGGCAGGCCGACGTGATGATCGAGAATTTCGCGCTCGGCACCATGGACCGGCTCGGCCTCGGCTATGCCGACGCGTCGGCGCTCAACCCGCGCCTCGTCTATTGCCAGCTCAAGGGCTTCCTCAGCGGGCCCTACGAGGAGCGCCGGGCGCTGGACGAGATCGCCCAGATGATGAGCGGCCTCGCCTACATGACCGGCCCGCCGGACCGGCCGCTCAGGGCCGGCACCTCGATCATCGACATCCTCGGCGGCATGAGCGGCGTCATCGGCATCATGGCGGCGTTGCGCGAGCGCGAGCGCACCGGCCGCGGCCAGAACGTGCGCGCCGGTCTGTTCGAGGCGGCGGCGCTCACCATGGGCCAGCATATCGTCCAGCACGCGATCACCGGCGAGCCGCTGGAGCCGATGTCGGTGGCGCGGCGGGCCTGGGGCATCTACGACATCTTCAAGACCTCGGACGGCAAATCGATCTTCATGGGCGTCGTCACCGACACGCAGTGGCGGCGTTTCTGCGAGGACTTCGGGCGTGACGACTTCGCCGCCGACGACCGCCTGCAGACCAACAACGGCCGCATGGAGTCGCGCGACTGGCTGGTGCCCGCGGTGCAGGAGATGTGCGGCGCCATGACATCAGACGAGCTCCTGGCCAAGGCCGACGCGGCCGAGCTCGCCTTCGGCCCGGTGAACCGGCCGGAGGACCTGTTGGACGACCCGCATCTGAATGCCGATGGCCGCATGACCGAAACGCATCTGCCGGGCGGTGCCACGACCAAGGTGCCGCCACTGCCATTCGAACTCGACGGCCGCGGCTTCGGCCTGCGCGAAGATCCGCCCGCGACGGGCCAGCACGGGCGGGAGATCCTGCAGCGCGCGGGTCTGGACGACGGGGCGATTAGCGCCCTGGCGGAGGCGGGGCACATCGTCCTGCCGGATTAGAAGCCGCTTCGGGCACTGTTTGCCCTCACCCCAACCCTCTCCCGCAAGCGGGAGAGGGGGCCGCCACCGCGGCGGTTTGTTGCCCCTCTCCCGCTTGCGGGAGAGGGAGGGACCCGCGCGACGGCAGTCGCGTGGGAGGGTGAGGGCTACGGCGTCGCCGCTTCTCCAACCCCCGCCTCACTCGGCAGCTTGTCCGGGTTCAGCACCGCGGCGATGCCCTGGATGCGGCCGTCGGCCATATCGAAGGCGAAGCTGGCGAACAGCACGCCGTCGATATGCACCAGCATGCCGGGCTCGGTGTTGATCCGGGCCCGTGTCCAGGTCGTGCCGGGCGGCGCCTTCTTCATCAGGCCGAGCAGGAAGCGCGCCACCTTGTCCGCGCCGCGTACCACGTTGAGCGCCGCTTTCGCCTTGCCGCCGCCGTCGCTGGTGATGGCGATGTCGTCGGTGAACAGCGCCAGCAGGCCATTGAGGTCGGCTTGCTCGCAGGCCGCCATGAATTGATCCCGCAGGCGCACGCGCTCGGCGTCGCTGACCTCGAAGCGCGGCCGGCCGGCATGCACCCGGTCGCGGGCGCGCTTGACGATCTGCCGGCTGTTGGTGGCGCTGGTCTCCAGCACACCGGCGATCTCATCGTGGCCGTAATCGAACACGTCGTGCAGCAGGAACGCCGCGCGTTCGCGCGGGTTCAACGTTTCCAGCACCATCAGCAGCGCCATCGACAAGGCTTCCGCCGTCTCCAGCCGCGCCACGGCCTGCTCGCTGTCGTCGACCAGCAGCGGCTCCGGCAGCCAGGGCCCGACATAGCTCTCCCGCCGCACCCGGGCCGAGCGCAGATGGTCGATGCAGAGCCGGGTCAGCGTCGTCGTCAACCAGGCCGGCGCCGCCGCGGGCTCGGCCAGCTCGGCCCGGTGCCAGCGCAGATAGGTCTCCTGCACCATATCCTCGGCCTCGCTCAGGCTGCCGAGCATGCGGTAGGCGATGCCGACGAGGCGCGGCCGCTGCGCCTCGAACGCGGCCGCCTTGCCGGCGGCGCCCGTCGCCGCGTCAGACCTCGAAGGCGTATCGCTGACAGCTCTGCCCATGGCCCATGACCCGTTTCACGATCGGAAACACCTGCGCGCCGGCAATGGCGAAGGCGAGATCGACGATCGCCGCGCCACCGTAGCGCGCCGCCAGCGCCTCGCGCAATTCGTCGGCTCGCGGATCCTTGTCGACAATGGCCCGCGCGAACAGGTAAGCCTCGGTCAGCTCGTCCGGCAGGCATTCCGGCCGCTCGTCGATCACCGCACGCAGGACGTCGGCCGGCACCTCGTCCTTTCGCGCCTGGTTCAGGACGATCTGCACGCAGGGCCCGCAATCCTGCGCCAAGGACGCCACCAGGCGGGCGACGTGCAGGACCGGCTTCGGCACCGATTTGCGGTGGGCCGCGAAGGGCAGGAACAGCCCGAACTTGAACAAAGCCGCCGGCGACGCGCGGTAGATGTCGCGCAGGTAATCGGCGGATTCGCCGAGCTCCGCCTCCGTCGCCCGGATGCTGCGCTCAACCATGGCCGAAATCATGTCTCTTCTCCCGTCTTCAACGAATTCATCGCCACCGGCCGGCGGCGCGTAGCCGGCCGTTGCGTGTAAGACGAGATGGCGGGATGGGACGTGACAGAGTGACCGCAACCTGGATTGCCGGGTCAAGCCCGGCAATGACGGTTTTGGTTTTACATCAATGCCTTATCGTCATGCCCGGGCTTGACCCGGGCATCCAGAAAGTGAGCCGGACGGGCATATTCGCGGACGGGAAAGCCGCTAATTCAACAGCGACGGGCCGTCGGCGTTTTCGATGTAGCGGATCAGCGGGATCCAGTCGCTCTGCATGGCGGCGGCCTGGCGGTTGCGCAGGTCGAAGATGCTCAGGCCCTGCCAGGCGACCTCGTTATAGATGCTGCGATCGGTCAGCCAACCAACGTCGCGGGCGCTGGTGTCCTGGATGAAGCTGTCGAGCCGGGCGGCGGCGCGGGAGCCCCGGCGCACCCGGTTGCGGACCAGCGCGAAGGGCTTGCGGTTGCGCCGGATCGGCTTCAGCTCGCGCAGCTTGGCGAGGAACATCTCGGTCGACGACTGGTCGAAGGCCGACGGCAGCACCGGCACGACAATGACGTCGGCCCGCCGCACCAGCTCGCGGATCTGCTTCAGCCGGCTCGAGCCGGCCGAGTCGATCACCAGGCGCGCGATGTCCTTGGGCGCGTCCGACATCTGCTTCACCCAATCCAGGCCGACGATCGGCGCCGCCGAGTCCGGCCGTGCGTCCAGCCAGCCGAGGCAGGAGCGCTGGCGGTCCGTGTCGGCCAACGCCGTGCGCAGGCCGCCATTGGCGAAGGCCGCGGCCAGGTGTGTCGCGATGGTGGTCTTGCCGCATCCGCCTTTCGGATTGGCGACCAGGACGGAGATCACGTTGTCAGGTCCCCTGTCGGTGCTGTTGCCAGAACGGCTTCGTGCCCACGAACCGGTGCCAGTCGCCGGCGATCCGCGGCCGCACCGCTTCCAGCGCCTGTGCGTACCAACCCAGCACCAGCCCGGCGCCTGTGGTCAGCGTGCCGAGACTGTTGCTGCTGCCGGTATCGGTGAGTCCGCGCAGCCGGACCTCGGCGACGGCGACATCGTTCAGATGGCCGAGATCGTCCTGCAGCTGGCGCAGCGCCTTGATATAGGGTTTGCTGCGCTTCTTGGCGTATAGCGAGGCAAAGAATTCAGCGGCATATCGCAGTTTCTTCAAGGCGATGCGCAGCTCGTGCAAGGCCTCGTCCGAGAGGTGCTTGAACCGCCGGCCCAGCTTCATCGCGGTCTTGTGGCGCTTCTGCAGCAGCCGGTCGGCGAGCTCGATCAGCGGCCGTTCCAGCTCGGCCGCCGATTGATGATTGCGCCAGCCATAGCCCTCGAGCCAGGCATTGAACTCCAGCACGAAGGCGGTATAGCGCGGCGATTGCAGCGCCGCCCGGGCGCGCTCGTAGCCGGACCGCCGCGCGTCCTCGACCGCGTCGCGCAAGGCCTTGAGATCGCTGTCGTCGGGCCGCGCGTCGATGACGGGTTGCAGCAGTTCGTCGCTGAACACATCCCAGTCGCGCGCCGCGCCCAGGTCGCCGATCAGCGCCTTCGCCTCCGTCTGCAGCCAGGTGGCGTCGTCCGGCGACAGCACGCCCTTGAACAGCGAGAGCGCCGAGCGCAGCCGGCGCAGCGCGACCCGCATCTGGTGCACGCCTTCCGGATCGCTGCCGTCCAGCACGGCGGCGTGGTTGGCGAGCCAGTGCTGGCCGCATGCGTGGAACACCCGGCCCATGGCCGCGTCCAGCGTCACGTCGGGCGCCAGGTCTAGCCCGTTGGCCCGGTTGCCGAGATGGCGTTGCGTGGCGGCCAGCGCATAGCCGCGGGCGGCCTTGCTGACGGTCTCGATCTGCAGCGGTGTCTTCGCGTGCAAAGCGGCGGCGAAGGCATAGAGCGCTTGCGGCGCGCCTTCCAGCAGCTCGAACTCCATCTCGGAGATCGGCTCGCGGGTATCGTCGGTTCGGATCTCGCCGCGGTCCAGCGCGACCTCGATCACCGCGCGCGGCTTGCCGCGTCCCGACGTGGTGACCGTTTTGATCCGCCGCGTCACATCGGTCGTGAACACCGGCGCGAGTTCGCTCGGCAGGATCAGGCCCAGTCGTTCGAGCACGTCGGCGTCGTCGATCTTCGACAGATCCGGCGACAGGGATGGCACCGGCACCGACCATTCGCCGCGCGCCATCAATCCGGCCGCGCCGCCGTTATCCGCCTTCAGCGTCTGGACCAGGCCCTTGCCGTTCTGCCGGATGCGCAGCGTGAACCCCTTGCGCTGCAGCCGCAGGTCGGATGTGTCGAAATAGGTTGAGACGAGATGTTGTTCCGATACCCGTCCCCGGCCACCGAGATGGGCCCGCCAGGCCGTATCCAGCGTCTCAGGCCGACCCCCGAGTTTCAGTTCGATTTCCAGATTGTAGGCCGCCGTCCCATCCCCCGACGCACCTTGTTCCGATGACCTCACAAGCCTGTCCCGCGACCCTCGTACGATGCCCGATGTTTATTCGGATCAGCATATCCGAATAATTGTAATTTTTCTGCAACATTTCTTTCGTAAATCTGTCATTTAACGTGAATACTCTGAAATGTTGCGCGCGCAAAGTAACATCGGTCTGCGGCGAAGTAAACCGACCGAACTTCTGATGTAAAAATGGCGTGTGGAGATTAGGCCTTCGCCTTGATCTTCGCCCAGACGTCGCGCAGGCCGAGCGTGCGGTTGAATACCGGCCGGTCGGCCGTGGCACCCGGATCGGCGCAGAAATAGCCCAGCCGCTCGAACTGGACCGCGTCGCCGGCCGGCAGGTTCGCCAGATCCGGCTCCAGCCGGCAGTCCGACAGCACCTCCAGTGAATTCGGGTTCAGATCGTCCATGACCTCGCCGTCGGCGCCTGGATCGGGCCGGGCGAACAGGTTCTCGTAGAGCCGCACCTCAGCCGGGACCGCGTGCGCGGCCGACACCCAGTGCAGCGTCGCCTTGACCTTGCGCCCGTCCGGCGCGTTGCCGCCGCGCGTTTCCGGATCGTAGCGGCAGCGCAGCTCGACCACCTCGCCGTCGGCGTCCTTGATGACATCCGTGCAGGTGAGGAAATAGGCGTAACGCAGCCGCACCTCGCGTCCGGGCGCCAGGCGGAAGAACTTCTTCGGCGGGTCCTCCATGAAGTCGTCCCGCTCGATATAGAGCTCGCGGCCGAACGGCACCTGGCGCGTGCCGGCGTCGGCGTCCTCGGGATTGTTGACCGCTTCCAGCGTCTCGCTCTCGCCCTCGGGATAGTTCTCGATCACCACCTTCAGCGGCCGCAGCACCGCCATCCGGCGTTCGGCCGTTTTATTGAGCAATTCCCGGATGCAATGCTCCAGCATCGCCATCTCGACGACGCTGTCGCTGGTCTTCGAGATCGCCAGCCGGCTGGCGAAGTCGCGGATCGCGGCCGGCGGCACGCCGCGCCGGCGCAGCCCGGCCAGCGTCGGCATGCGCGGGTCGTCCCAGCCGGCCACGTGCCCGGCCTCGACCAGCCGCATCAGCACCCGCTTCGACATCACCGTATGGCTCAGCGCCAGGCGCGAGAACTCGTACTGCCGCGGCCGCGCCGGCACCGGCAGGTGCTCGATCAGCCAGTCGTAAAGCGGCCGGTGGTCCTCGAACTCCAGCGTGCACAGCGAATGCGTGATGCCCTCGATGGCGTCCGACTGGCCGTGCGCGAAGTCGTAGGTCGGATAGATACACCAGGCATCGTCCGTGCGCGGATGCGCCGCGTGCAGGATGCGGTACAGCACCGGATCGCGCAGGTTGATGTTGCCCGACGCCATATCGATCTTGGCCCGCAGCACCCGTGCGCCGTCCGGGAACTCGCCCGCGCGCATGCGCCGGAACAGGTCCAGGTTCTCCGCCGCCGGCCGGTCGCGATAGGGACTATCTCGGCCGGGCTCGGTGAGCGTGCCGCGATACTCGCGGATCTCGTCCGCCGACAAGTCGTCGACATAGGCGTGGCCGGCCCCGATCAGATGCTCGGCCCAGGCATAGAGCTGCTCGAAATTGTCGGACGCGAAATAAAGGTGCTCGCCCCAGTCGAAGCCGAGCCAGCGCACGTCGGCCTGGATCGCGTCGATATACTCCAACTCTTCCTTGATCGGATTGGTGTCGTCGAAACGCAGGTGGCAACGGCCGCCGAACTCCTCCGCAACAGCGAAGTTCAGGCAGATCGACTTCGCGTGCCCGATATGCAGATAGCCGTTCGGCTCCGGCGGAAACCGCGTCGCGACCGCCGTCACCCGCCCGGCGGCGAGGTCGTCGCTGATCGTCTCGCGAATGAAGTCCCGCGGGCGTTCCTCGCCCGCCGTCTCGGCTGTGCTCATCGTTGGCCTGTGCTCAGATGGTCCGGTTCCCCGGCGCGTCCTTATCTGCCAGAAACGGCGTCCCACGCCAAGTCACGCATTGCCTTTGGCCGCAAAACGCAATTCCCTCTCCCCCCGCTTGCGGGGGGAGAGGGCAGGGTGAGGGGGGAACCGCGCGCAGCGCGCTTCACTGCACAACCACTGCTGAAATCAAGAAAATGCCGGGGAATACAGTTTAGTCGACGTCTACATCTGTAGCCCTCACCCTCCCACGCGACTGTTGTCGCGCGGGCCCCTCCCTCTCCCGCAGGCGGGAGAGGGGGTATTTGGCCGCGATCGACCGTCGGCAGCGGATCGCGGCCGATTTCGGCTATGGTCTGCCCGACCCTTGATGCGAGTTCCCAACAACCCGAAAAGGCTTACCGGTATGCAGAATAGCGAGTCGGGAGATCAGGTCGAGGCCAGGCTGCTCGACGTGATTGCGCGGGCGGACACCGACTTCCTCGCGCAGGACTATGCCTGGGCGCCGCTCGCGGCCGGCGCCGGCCCGCGCGACGACGCGCTCGCCTGCGTCCGCGACAAGGACGCCTGGCACGAATTCGTGCCGGCCGGACCCGACGACGATCCGGCGCGCCGGTTCCGCGTGGTCTGTTTCCGCTTCGCCGAGGGGCCCAGCGCGGCCGGCTTCGTCGGCTGGCTGCACACGCATCTGCGCGTTTCGGGTCGCACCGGCGCCATCGTCATCTGCGGCAAGGACCGGCGCGATTCCGACGCGCTGTTCCAGGTCTGCCAGGGCGTCATGGACTACTGGGCCTGCCCGCTACCGGCGGCCGACCGCTTCCTCGACGTCATCCGGTCGCTGATCGAGAAGGGGCAGGCGGCGCGGTGACAGCGGGTGCCGGTCAGGGGAAAGTCACTCCCACCTCGTCATTGCCGGACTTGATCCGGCAATCCAACCGGCATCCGCGCAACGCGTCGTCCTGGATCACCGGGTCAAGCCCGGTGATGACGAAAGGCGAGGCTAGCTGACGTTGTTCGCATCGCCTCCGAAGCCGCGCCGGATCTCGATATCGCTCACATCATGCCGAGCTTTTTGGCCAGTTCCACGTCCCAATAGGTTGCCTCGATCTTGTGGCCGTCGGGGTCGCGGACGAAGCAGCCATAGTAGGGCTCGCCATATTCCGGCCGGGGGCCCGGCGCGCCGTCGTCGCTGGCGCCCGCCGCCAGCGCGGCTTCGTGGAAGGCAGCGACGGCCTCCTTGTTGGACGCGATGAAGGCGACATGCGTGCCGTTGCCGACCGAGGCGGTGTCGCCGTCAAATGGCGTCTGCACCCAGAACTCGGGGAACATCTTGCCGTAGGCCACGGCGCCCGGATGCTCGTGCATGCGCTTGCAGCCGAGCGTCGGTAGCACCTTGTCGTAAAACGCCGTCGCCTTGTCGAAGTCGTTCGTGCCGACGGAAACGTGCGAAATGATGTTCGGGATCTCGTCATTCATCGCGGCCGCCCTCCTGTTCCGGTCCGGTCTATCCTGGATGTCGGCGCGCCGCCCGTTTGACGCAAGCGCCGACGACGGGATACTCGCGCCACCCTGCTGACAAGGTTGTGTCAGCAGACCTGCGGCCTCAGAAGGGAGTCCCCGTGCGGGCCATCGTCCGCTACCATGCGCCGCCATGAACGACATCGACTGGCACCACCACTTCGCCGAAGTCAACGGCATCGCCATGCACTATGTGCGGCATGGGCAGGGCATGCCGATCGTGCTGCTGCACGGCTGGCCGGAATTCTGGTTCACCTGGCACAAGGTGATCCCGACGCTCGCGCGCTCGTTCCAAGTCATCGCGCCCGACCTGCGCGGGTTCGGCCAGAGCGACAAGCCGCCAGGCGCGGCGCTGGAGGCCTATACGCTCGACCACCATGTCGACGACCTGGCCGCGCTCGCGGATGCGCTCGACCTCGATCGGTTCGGCATCGTCAGCCACGACGTCGGCGCCATGGTTGCTCAGGGCTATGCACGTCGGGCGCCGGAGCGCCTTGCCGGCCTGTTCTTCTTCAACCTGCCCTATGCCGGCGTCGGCGGCCGCTGGTCCGAGCCTGAGCACCTGAACGAGGTCTGGTACCAGGGCTTCAACCAACAGTCCTGGGCCGCCGATCTGATCGGCGCCAGCCGCGAAAACATCCGCATCTATTTCGGCAACATGCTGGCGCACTGGGCGCACGATCCGCACGCCTTCGATGACGATCTCGAGATCTGGGTCGACAATTTCGCCGCGCCCGGCAACCTGCAGGGCGGCTTCAACTGGTACAGTGCCATCTTCCCGCAGCGCCTTGCCATCATGCGCGGCGATCTGCCGCCGCAGCCGCCGATCGCGGTGCCCACCAAGGTTCGCTGGGGCCGGTACGATCCGGTGATGCGCATCGACTTCGCCGACAGGCTGCCGGACTACTTCACCGACCTCGACTTCGCGCCGGCGCCGGAGGCCGGCCATTTCGTCCAGTACGAGCGCCCGGCCTACGCCGCCGCCGAGATCACCACATTCTTCGAGGCCTTAAGGGCGGACTGACCGGCGCCGGCGGGCCCAGCCCAGGCTGACAAGGCCGGCGCTCAGCAGCGTCAGCGTGCCGGGCTCCGGCACGTCAATTCCGAGATCGGTCTGCCCGAACCGGTTGTCGACGATGCCGGCGTCGGCCGAGTTGACCGTGATGCCGTCGGCGTTCGGCCCCAGGATCGTGAACACGTCGCCGGTCGTCGTCAGGCTCATCGTATCGCCGAACAGGATGCGCGGATCGTCAAGCTGGTAGCCCTGAATGGTGTTGAGCCGCATGAACATGGTCACCGGCACGTTCACCGGCACGTTCAGGATACCGGTTGAGATGGATTGCGTGGCGCCGTTCGCCGTGAAACCGCTCAGCATGCCGTCGCGGAAAGGCGATCCGGAAGTCGGGTCGTTGTTTTCGCTGTAGCTGCCGGAGGAGAAGTTCGACGGCAGCCCGGCCCTGACCTGAAGGGTCGAGAAGAGCGGTCCGGGATCGATGGACCCGCTCAGGTCCAGGTTCATGACGACGTCGATCGGACTGTTGCCTGCGGAGCCGAAAACGACGTCGAAGGTGAACGATGCGAAGACTTCCTGGCGCTGCGGCGCGAACTGACCGTTGTTGAAGGCGCGGGCGGCGATGCCGATCGAGCCGGCGTTCACGTTCGCGCGCACCTCGCCGAAATTCCTGTCCAGGAAGTGGACGCTCTGAAACGCGAAGTCGTAGTCGATGGGCGTGCCTTGCGGTCCGACATTGCCGCCCGGCGCATGCACCGTGGAATTGAACGTGTCCCGGAAATGGTCGAGTTCGTAAATCGGCGCCGCCCTGGCAAACGACGACGAGAGCGCGATCGCCGCGAAGGCGGCCGCGCCGACATATGTAAGCTTGCGAATTTCCTGACCCATGACTGACTCCCTGCGACGGCAGCGGCGTTGCCGCCTGCTCGTCTTTGTGAACTTACGTCCATTTTAAGGAGATCGATCGCCGGTCAAATATTAAATGAAAATGGATTTGAGTTTTACTATCGAGATATTGATTAATATTACTCAATTTTTAAGTATTCATAATCCAGGCGGTCTCGGCGTTGTTTGTCGGCGGCGGAACGGCGCGCCGCCGCGTTTCCCTCGAGCGCCATCAATTGCTAGGATTTTGCCGTTAGGAACGACGCAGGGGTTTCAGACCACGTCATCGCCCTCCGCCGGGGGCAAACGGAGGCACGGTAGTTTGAGCGTTTGTCGTTTGCGTTCGGCGGCACGGCGGTTTGCCGCCATGGCTTTCTTCTGCGCTGGTCTGATGTCGGCCGGATCCGAGGCGGCGGTTGCGGCTGCCCCCGTGGCGTTCGCCTCCGATACGGCCGTCGTATCGCTCGGGCCGCATATCGAACTCTTGCAAGACAAATCGGGCCGCCTGAGCCTGGCGGAGGTCAGGGAAGGACCCGCCGCCGAACGCTTCCGGCCGATGGCGGCCGAACGTCTGCGTCTCGGCGCCGGCTTCGCCAGCCATTGGCTGCGGTTTACGATCGAGGGTGCGGCTGCCGGTGCCGGCCGTTGGCTGATCGAGGCGGGGCCCTCGAAGCTCGACCATGTCGACGCCTATTTCATCGCTTCGGACGGGTCGGTCGTCCGGCAGCAAAGCGGCGACATGCGCGCCTTCGCCGGACGGCCGGTAGCGCACCGCCTGATCGTGTTCCGTCCGCCGCCGTCGCCGGACGGCCGCCTGGATGTCTTTATCCGCATCGCCAACGCGGCGCCGGGCGGCCTGCAGCCACGGCTCTGGCGCGCCGATGCCTTCTTCGCCGCCGACGCCGCCCGGCGCACCGCGCACGGGCTCTATTTCGGCCTGTTGATCGCGGCGGGCCTCTATGCCGCCTTCGTCTACCTCTCGCTGCGCGACCCGACCTACCGCTGGTACGCGCTTTATGTGCTGTCGATCGGCCTGCTGATCTTCGTCCTGCACGGTTACGGTGCGCAGTTTCTGTGGCCGACACTGACGGACATGGGCAACCTCCCGATCCGGCTGCTGCTGAACGCGGCGCTGCTGCTGCCGACGCCGTTCCTGCGCAGTTACTTGCGCGTCTGGGAGTTCGCGCCGCGCCTCGATCGCGTGATGCGATGGCACATTGCCGTCGGACTCGTCTTGTTCGTGGCGATTCCCTGGCTATCGCACGGACACGGTTCCCTGCTTGTCATTGGCCATGGTCTCTTGATGCAGGTGACGTCGGCGCTCGTCATCGTGACCGCGTTCCGGCATCGGCGCCGGCAGGCAGCGTTCATGGCCGTCGCCACCGCGTTGTGGCTGCCCGGCATGACGCTGTTGGGCCTGCGCGCGTTCGGCATTGTCGCGGATCGGCCCGCCATCGATTTCGGGCCGGAGCTGTTCACCGGCCTCGAGACCATTTTATTCGCCTTCGCGCTCGCCGACCGGGTGCGCGGCATCGACGCGGCGCGGCGTCGGGCGGAACGGAGCGCCGCCGAGGCGCGCGGCCGTTTTTCGCAGCGCCTGATCGAATCCGTGGAGCAGGAACGCCGTCGTATCGCCGGCGCGCTGCACGACTCGCTGGGCCAGAAGCTGGCCCTGCTCCGCATGCGCCTCGCGCCGCCACCGCGCGCGGTCGCGCTGGCCGACGGTATGGCCGCTGCGCCAAGGCACGGCGACGAGCTGGCTCAACTGGCCGACGCTGCGGCGACCGAGGTGCGCGATATCGCTCGGGATCTGCACCCCTATCAGATCGAGATGCTGGGTCTGTCGGGCGCCATCGAGGTCATGGCCCGCGAGGCCCTGGATCTCGCTGGCATCGCGGCCGACATCGAGGTCGCGCCGGCCGATGACCTGCTGCCGCGCGATGCGCGCACGCACCTTTATCGCATCGCGCAGGAAGCCGTGACCAACGTCGTCCGTTATGCCGGCGCCGGTCAGTGCCGTGTCGCGCTCGGTTGCGATAGCGCGGGCCTGCGCCTCGAAATCAGTGACGATGGCTGCGGCTTCGACAGGGTTGCCGGCGGGTCCGGCGGCTTCGGCCTGACCGGCATGGCCGAGCGGACGCGGCTCCTGGACGGCCGGCTCGACATCGCCTCGCGGCCGGGTGAGGGCACCCGCATCGTCGTGACGCTGCCGTTCGATGGAGGCGATGCATGACCCGGATTGTCGTCGCTGATGATCACCCGCTGCTGCGGCGCGGCCTGCTCAGCGCGCTGGAAGCCCTCGACGGCGTCACCGTGGTCGCCGAGGCCGGCGACGGGGAGGCGGCGATGCGGGCGATTGCTCAGGAACGCCCCGATATCGCCGTCCTCGACATCGCCATGCCGAACGGCAACGGCCTCGATGTCGCGGCCTGGGTCAAGGCCAACGCGCCGTCGGTGGCGCTGGTGCTGATCACCAACTATCCCGACGCCGCCTTCGTCGAACGCGCCATCGAGCTTGGCGTTTGCGGCTATCTCTTGAAAACCAGCGCCATCGAGGAACTGCCGCATTGCCTGGCTGCGGCCGAGAACAATGGCCGTTACCTGAGTCCCGCCTTCGTCACCGCGGCGCCGGCTGCGCCGCCAGTGCTCGACGACGCCGATACGGCGTTGCTGGCGCGGCTGACCAAGACCCAGCGCGAGGTGTTGAAGCATCTCGCCGCCTACAAGACCAGCAAGGAGATCGCCCGCGCCATGGGCGTCAGCTTCCGTACGGTTCAGAATCACCGCGCCCGGATCGCCCGGTCGCTCGGCTTCGAGGGCAAGCACCGCGTGCTCGAATTCGCCGTCCGCAACGCCGACCGCCTTTAGCCGCCGGCGATGCTTCGGCTGGACATTGCCGTCACGGCTTGCGCATATGGAGTGGGTCTTTGCAGCCGAAGATGCCGGGAAGGGGTCTGTCCGCGTTCATGTCGAAATCGACGCAACTGGTCACCGCCTGCTATATCGCCGCCTTTGTCGGCTCGCGCTATCCGAAGCGGGTGAACAGCGAGCGCATCGCCGAGGTCGTGCAGGTGCATCCGACGCGCGTGCGCCGCATCGTCTCCAAGCTGGTCAAGGCGGGCGTCCTGGTCTCGCAGCGCGGCGGCCACGGCGGCGTCGCGCTCGCCCGCGACGCGACCGAGATCACGCTCGGGCAGATCTACGAGGCGGTGCAGGAGGGCACGGTCCTGTCGCTCGGCATGCACGATCCCTTCGCCGAGTGGAAGGATCACTGCTTCGTGCACGCGACCTTCGAGCGTCTGCACGACGAGCTGGAGGAGAAGGTCCGCGCCGATCTCGCCGGCACCCGGCTGAGCGACGTCTTCAAGCCCTGGGACGGCGGCAAACGCCACGCGCCGGCGCAGGCCGCGGAGTAGGAACGGCTTGTCTGCGCGCAACAGTTATGTGATTGTTACGGCTACAAACACAGAAATAAGCGGCTCTGGTCGCCTCGCGATCCGGAGCTGGGGGCTTCGGGGGTCGCCATGTCTAGTACAACCGCAACCGAACTGAACGCACCGCGCGGCCGTTCGATCGAGGATCGCATCCGCATCGCCATCTGGTCGGTATTCGCCGCCCTGCTGGTCTTCTACGCCGTCATGGCCTTCGAGTATTTCTTCGCGCTGATCGGCGGGCGGCAGGAATGGTGGAACCTGTTCCAGGCCTGGGTCGTGTCGGACGCCTATTCCTTCGGCGACGGCTCGGTCTACAAGGAACAGCACGCGTCCTACAGCTTCAACGCCTATTTCCTGTTCGTGCATACGACGCTGGGCGCGGTGGCGCTCGCCATCGGCCCGTTCATGTTCCTGCGCTATATCCGCCGGCATTACCTCAACCTGCACCGCACGCTGGGCAAGGTCTATCTGTTCTCGGTCTGGCTCTCCATGACCTCCGGCCTGCTGCATCTCGGCACCGTCTCGCTCTGGGACGTGTTCAGCGGCGCCGCCTTCGGCGTCGGGCTCTGGGGCCTCGATCTGCTGGTGATCCTGACGTCGGTGCTGGCCTACACCGCGATCCGGCGCAAGGACGTGCGCACGCACCAGGCCTGGATGGCCTTCAACTATGCGCTGATCGTGGCGACGCCGATGCTGCGCGTGTTCTGGCTGGTGTTCGGCCTGGCGACGCCGGACCTCACGCAATGGACCATCAACGCCGGCGTCACCACGTATCTGCTGCCGTTCTGCCTGTTCTTCGGCATGGCCTGGTATTCGTTCGAATACATGCGCGACAGGCGGACCGGATGAGCGTCGTGTCCGCCCCGTCATCGACCGTGGCCGCGCCGGCCGGACTGCAGCTCGCGCTGCGCGGCATCGCCGCCGCGGCGTTGGTCGTCGCCCTGTTCGTCGCCAACCACTTTCTGCTGCGCTTCCTGATCCCGAGCGATCTCTTCGTCGCCGTCACGCCGGCCGAGGTCGCCGCGAACGACGCGGCTGCATTCGCGGCGCACTGGCCCTGGTTCTTGGCTCTCGTCGCGGCAACGGCCGCGGCCTGCGGGCTCGCGGCGCCGGCGCTGCGCGCGGTCTGGGGCGTCAAGGTTCTGGCGGGCCTGCCGCGCGCTGTCGCGGCGTTTCTCGCCGCCTGCGCGCTCACGGCCGTCGCCAGCTTCATCGTCAGCCTGTGCCTCGGCGCCGGCACTACGGGCGGTAGCGATCAGATCTTCTTCTGGGGCGGGCTCGCCTTCGTCTGGCTCGGCTTCGTCGCCATGGCCGCCATCGCCGTCCGCTACCGCGACGGCGCCCAGCTCTTCGACTGGCTGTTGCACAACACCGGCCTGGTGCTGCTGCCGCTCACGGTCTATCCGCAGGTGCCGTTCTGGATGGCCTTCGAGTTTTCGTTGTCGGAAGCGCTGATGACCGGGTTCACGCTCGCCGCCACCGGCAACATTTTCGTCAGCTATTTCCTGGCCCTGCGGCTGCGCGCCGCCGGCCGGCGCGGCTAGGGGCGGCGGCCCGTGCGCGTGCCGCTCGGCCTCGACTGGTGGATCTGGCTGGCGATCGCCATCACCTGCGTCGGCCTGGTCTACGCGTTTCTCAGGTAAGCGGCTTTTCCATGCGGAAGTTGCGCAGGCGCTGATCGCCGCGGCTGACGGTCTGCGCCTCGATTACCCGATAGCCGTGGCGTTCGAACACCGGCCGCGCCGTGAGGCTGGCCTCGGTACGGAGCCGCGTCAGACCGGCGGCACGCGCTTGCACCTCGGCCCGTTCGAGCAACGCCCTGGCGATGCCTTGGCCCTGGTGGTGTTTATGGACGAACAGCATGCGCACCATGCCGTCGGCCTCCAGCTCGCAGAACCCGGCGACGGCGCCATCGCGCTCGGCCACGGTCCATTTGCTTTTTGCGAGCCGCGCGGCCCACGGCGCGGCCGGGATCTCGTCCGGCGCCCAGGCCGCCACCTGTTCGGCCGTGTAGTCGCGCAAATTCACGTTCCGTATGGTGTCGCGGTAGAGCGCGATCAGCGCCTCGGCGTCTTCGGGCCGGCCGTCGCGCAGCTTCATGCGTCCACCGGCCAGTGTCGGGTGCCCTTGCCGGGCGTCACGAAGCTTCGTCGGTCGACCCGCATGTCGACGTGCCTCCACGCGATTTTGCGTGGGGGTTATAGCAGCGATTTGAAATTCAGGCGCGGGGCGAAAGCAGCAGATCGGCCGCGCTGTTGGCGGTCTCCGAGACCGGCGGTCGGGACGGTCGCCGCATGACCGGCTCCCGGCGGCGTTCGGGCTCGGCTTCGACCTCGGCATCTTCCGACAGGCTCCAGA
Organism: Alphaproteobacteria bacterium; assembly: GCA_965232515.1. Lineage (GTDB taxonomy): Bacteria > Pseudomonadota > Alphaproteobacteria > JANQKO01. The sequence goes on from CBDDPY010000002.1 coordinate 88,390, forward strand.
GGAGCTGTCCCACCGCCGCCCCGGCCAGCGACCAGATCACGGCGTGCAGCACGACGGCCTCCAACGACATGCCGCCGCGCCCGAGACTGTCGGCCGCCATGACGAACAGACCGACCGGCCAGCCCCAGCCGACGACGCCGTCGATCAGGACCACCCGCGCATAGCCATGTTGCGCCATCTCCCGCGCCACCGTTTGCCGGAACAGGCTCGTCGCTTCCGGGCGTCCGCCATACATCCACCAGGCCAGGTGGACCGCGGCGAAGGCCGCGATCAGCGCGACGACCTGCGCCGACAGCGTCGAGGCCGTCTGGAACGGCAGCAGCCATAGCAAGACGATCGCCAGCAGCACGACGGCGTATGTCGCGGTAATACGCTGTCGGGACCCTGAGCTCGCGGTTTGGGAATCATCCTGTCGCTTGCGCTGCCGTCGCCACATCGGTTGCCCGCCTCCGAGTGCTGCTTGGGCGTCGACATATACCCCTGCCGCGGCGGCATGCGCGTGTCAATAGAATGAGCGATCTGTGGACGCTAAATCGCCGTGCGAAACGCGATTCGACAAGGGATCAAGCCGCGCGCACCAGCTCGGCGGCCTTCTCCCCGATCATGATACAGGCGGCGTTGGTGTTGCCCGACGGCATGGTCGGCATGATCGAGGCGTCGGCGATGCGCAGGCCCTCCAGCCCATGCACCTTCAACCGGTCGTCGACCACGCAATCCTGGCCCGGCCCCATCCGGCAGGTGCCGATGGGATGGAAGGCGGTCTCGCAATAGCCGCGGATCCAGTCCAGGATCTCGTCGTCGCTCTCCACGTCGACGCCGGGGCTGTGCTCGGGCCCGCGGATATCGTCCATGGCCTTGGCGTTGCCGATCCGGCGGCAGATCCGCATGCCGGCGACCATCACCTGTTGGTCGATAGGATCGGTCAGGAAGTTGAACCGGATCGCCGGCTGCGCCGTCGGGTCGGCGTCGCGGATATGGATCGAGCCCAGGCTCTCCGGCCGCAGTTGATAGCTGGCAAGCGTGAAACTCGGGAACTCGTGCAGCTTGCGCCGCTTCATGTCCTTGATGGCGTACGGCACGATGTGCAGTTGGATGTCCGGCGTGTCCAGTTCGTCCCGACTCTTCAGGAACGCCAGCATCGGCGCCGATGGTAGGCTCAGGAAACCGGTGCCGGACGTGAGGTACCGGATCGCCTGGCCGACCGCGCCGAAGCCGCGGGCGCAGTGGTTGTAGGACAGGCGCTGCGTCAGTTTCCACTGCACGCGCGCGATGATGTGGTCGCGCAGATGCTCGCCGACGCCCGGCATCTCGTGCACCACATCGATGCCGTGCTGCTTCAGCAGTTCCGGCTGGCCGACGCCCGACAATTCGAGGATCTGTGGCGTGGCGACGGCGCCGGCGCAGAGGATGACTTCCTTGCCGCAATGCGCTTCCGCCGTCTGGCCGTGGCGCGCGTAGGCGACGCCGGTGCAGCGCTTGCCGTCGAACAGCAGCCGCTCGGTATGCGCTTCCGTGATGACCTCCAGGTTGCTGCGCCCCATGGCCGGGCGCAGATAGCAATAGGCCGTGCTCATGCGCCGGCCGTTGCGGATCGTCGCCTGGGTGCGGACGACGCCCTCCTGGTCGGCGCCGTTATAGTCCGCATTGCGCTTGAAGCCACATTCGTCCGCTGCCGCGAACAGCGCGTCGTAGAGCGGGTTCTGGTCGCTCACCTCGGTGACATGCAGCGGCCCGTCGCCGCCCCGGATCTCGCCGTCCGCCTTCTCGTAGTTCTCGAAGCGTTTGAAGATCGGCGCCACGTCGGCCCAACCCCAGCCGCGGTTGCCGAACTGCGCCCAGCTGTCGTAGTCCAGCGGCTGGCCGCGCACATAGACCATGCCGTTGATGGCGGACGAGCCGCCCAGCAGCTTGCCGCGCGGCACCGAGATCTCGCGTCCGCCCGTGAAGTCCTCGGGATCGGACCGATAGCGCCAGTTGGCACTCGCGTCGTCGATCAGCAGGCCGAAGCTCATCGGCATGCGGGAATAGGGGTGGGACGCCTTGCCGGCCTCGATCAGCAGCACGCGAATGCCCGGATTTTCCGTCAGGCGGTGCGCCAGCACCGAGCCGGCCGAGCCCGCGCCGACAATGATGTAGTCATACCGAATTTCCGCCCCGTTGCCCGTCGCCATGTCGTTTCCCAAGTTCCCGCTGTTATGGTTGTCGTCACGTCATTATAGCGAATTCATCGCACGGCCAAGGACGCGGCGGACATGGACAGCCCGCCACGGAGCCGGGATAATTTCGGCGCGAAACAAAACTCAAGACATCAGCGCCACCCGGAGACGCCCCATGAAGATCGAACGCATCGAGACCCGCCACTGCGACGCCGGCTGGCGCAACTACCACTTTGTCAAGCTGACCACGTCGGACGGCATCGTCGGCTGGAGCGAGTTCGACGAGGGCTTCGGCTCGCCCGGCGTCTCCCAGGTGATCGAAAACGTCGGCGCCAAGCTGATCGGCAAGTCGGCGCACGATCACGAGCAGCTCTACGCCTTGATGTTCGCCATGACCCGCCCGGCGGCGGGCGGCGTCGTCGGCCAGGGCCTCGGCGCCATCGAGAACGCGCTTCTCGACGCGAAAGCGAAATCCTTGGGCGTGCCCTGCTACCAGCTCCTCGGCGGCAAGGTGCGCGACGACGTGCGCGTCTACTGGTCGCACTGCGGCACCTGGCGCATCAACCACCCGAATTACTATCCGCCGGCCATCACCGACCTCGACGGCGTCAAGGCCATGGGCGCCGAGGTGCGCGAGAAGGGCTTCGGCGCGCTGAAGACCAATATCTTTCTGCATGACGCGGGCGACGCCGAGGGCTGGCGGCCCGGCTTCGGCTCGCCGTTCTATCCCGAGCTCAACGTCGACCGCCGCGTGCTGCGAAATCTGCGCGCGCACCTCGAGGCCTTCCGCGACGGCGCCGGCCCCGACATGGACATCCTCTTGGACCTCAACTTCAACGCCAAGACCGAGGGCTACCTCAAGATCCTGCGCGCCATCGCCGACCTCGACATGTTCTGGATCGAGATCGACAGCTATAACCCCCAGGCGCTCGCCCATATCCGGCAGCACAGCCCGCACCCCATCAGCTCCTGCGAGACGTTGCTGGGCCTGCGCGAGTTCCTGCCTTACTTCAACGCCCAGGCCATGGACGTCGCCATCATCGACGCGGTCTGGAACGGCGTCTGGCAGTCCATGAAGATCGCCGCCGCGGCCGAGGCTTTCGAGGTCAACGTCGCGCCGCACAACTTCTACGGCCACTTGTGCACGTTCATGAACCTGCACTTCGCCGCCGCCGTGCCGCACCTGCGCATCATGGAGACCGACATCGATCGGCTCGCCTGGGACGACGAGCTCTTCACCCACGCGCCGGTTTACGAGAACGGCCACCTCGCCGTCCCCGACCGCCCGGGCTGGGGCACCGAGCCCATCGAAGCCGCCCTCGAAGCCCACCCGCCCGCCGGCGCCACCGGCATCGGCAATTTGGCTGGGGAAAGGAAGTAGCGGCAGTAAACCGATCGCTTAGCGGACGCGAAACGGTCGTCTCACGCCCGCATCAAGCTGATCAGGCCGACCGGCGGCGTTGCCGGTAGAGCCCGGCGCCCATCAGGCCGAACAGGCCGACCATGAGCAGAGGCAGCGTTTCCGGTTCCGGGACCGGGACGCGGCGCAACGCATTCAGCGTGCCGCTGACCGTCACCAGATCGGGCCCGAAGAACAGGAAGAACCCGCTGCTGTCGAAGTCCGAAAACGCGATGTCCGTCGGCAGCACCAGGGCGTCGTTGAAGACGGCGTTGGTCGAGTCGTCGAGCCGGAACGAGGCGCCGAACAGCGCGAGTCCGTTGACGTCGGCGCCGACCAGCCCGTCGCTGGCGAACGTCGAGATGCCGTAGCGGTCGTTCGGCGCGTTCGGCGCATCGTCGATCTGCACCTCGCGGCGGCCCGTCGCCGAATCCAGCGACGCCGAGTAGACCTGTGTTGCGCCGGCGTCGACGACCGAGACGTTGAACGACAGCACCGCGTCGTAGAAGGCGAAGTCCGAATTGCTGCCGGCCCGCGCGGTCGTTGTCGACTCGATCGTATAGCTGCCGGTGAACGTGTCGGTGACCGAAAATGGCGGCGACAACCCGGCCGTGACGTTGTCGATCGTGCCGCTGAATTCATAGGTGATGGGGGCAGCTTGACTCGTGCCGACACTGGCGGCCAACCCAAACAAGACGGCGCTCGCGGCGCCAACGAACAGACGAAAACGCGAACCACGCATACTGACACCTCCCCTGAGCCCGAACCGATATTGTCAAATGTTAACATTAACGTTGTGACATATTTGTGTCACGCTTTTTGAAGACTCCCCGAACGCATTGATTTTCCAGGCTGAATTTCCGAAAGACGGGTTAAGGCCATGGGAAGGTGGTGCCCGTATCCTTTGCGCGAGCCGGAAAGTCCAGGACCGATTTCTTATGGCCATCATCCAACGTCGGATGGCGTCGTCGGGCGAGGACGGCGCGATGGGTGCGGGCGCGGCCCGATGGCGCCCCGCGCATCTGCTGCTCGGCGCGCTGGCGGTCGAGGCGGTCTTGATCGGCCTGCACCTGCTGGCGCTGGCCAGCCGCGATCCGGTGATGGCGCGTTTCTTCGATCTCGGCAAAGAGAACAACGTGCCGACCTGGTTCGCCTCCATGCAGCTGTTCCTGGTCGCCGTCGTGGCCTTCGTCGCCGCGTTCCCGCGCGGCCGTTTGCCGGCGGTGCTGCGCTGGCCGCTGCCGTCGTTCGGCGCCGTGTTCGTGTTTCTCTCGATCGACGAGTTCGTCGGCCTGCACGAGAGCATCACCGCCATGACGGACGGCTTGTCCTGGGCGCCGACCTTCAACGCGCATGGCGCCTGGATCCTGCCCTATTGTCTGATCGCGGCGCTGCTGTTGCTGGCGGCGCGGCATTCGGCGCTCTGGCTCTGGCGTGCCGGCCGGCCGGTCTTTCTCGCCGCCGCGGTCGGTGCGGCGCTGTACATTGCCGGCGCGGTCGGCTTCGAACTCGTCAGCTATTACCTCGAACGCGCGTCCAGGCCCTGGCGGATCGTGCAGACCGTCGAGGAAAGCCTGGAGATGGTCGGCGTCTCCCTCATCCTCTACGCCATCCTCTGCCTGCGACAGATCCTGGACGGCGGCGACATGCCGCGGGGCAGGGCGCCCGCCTGACGAAACGGCTATCCCATTTCCGCACGGTGGTCGGCCAGCAGCGTCATCTGCCGCTCGTGATCGCCGACGAGACGCAGCACGATGTGCCGCGCGCCTGCCGCGACATAGCGCCGGATGAACGCCAGCACGTTGTCGAGCGGCCCGCCCATGCAGGACTGGCGCTTCCGCAACACCCGCGCCGGCGCGCCGTAATAGTCCTCGAGATAGGCGTCGATCGCCGCCTCTGCCGCCCGCGCGTCGTCCATTACCGCGACGGTCAGGTAAACCGCCGTGGTCAGCGAATCCGCGTCCCGGCCGGCGTCCGTCGCCGTCGCCTGCAAGAACTTCTGCTGCGCGGCGAAGGTCTCCGGGTCCGGCCCGGTCGGAAACCAGCCGTCAAAGTGCTTCGCCGCCCGCGCGACCCCGGCCTCGACGCCCGCACCCAGCCAGACCGGCGGTCCGCCCGGCGAATAGGGCAGGGGCGCCAGCACGCCCTGTTCCACCTGCCAACGCCCATCCCAGTCGACCGGCTCGCCGGCCCACAACGCCCGGCACAGCCGAAACCCTTCCATCAACCGCCCGACGCGCCCCTCGAACGGCACGCCGGCCGCCGCGAACTCGGCCCGAATGCCGGGCGTATCCGCCGCAATCCCGGCGCCCACGATCAACCGCCCCTCGCTCACCTGATCCAACGTCGCCAACTGCTGCGCCAACACCACCGGATTCCGCAACGCCGGCAACAACACCGCCGTCCCGACCTGAACGTCGGGCACGGCGCCCGCCACCGCCGCCAGCAACGTCAACGGATCATGCCGTGGCCGCGCCAACAGCGAATCCCCCGCCCAAACTGAATCAAACCCCAGCCCCGCCGCCCGCTCGGCGGCGTCCAACAACACCCGCCCCGACGGCTGCCCGCGCATCACGTTCTCTCGCGTTGGCAACAGATATCCGAGCTTCAATGCCATCACCGATCCTCCCGCGTCCAGGATCTCACGTTAGGCCAGTCGCCGACCCCGGCCAAGCGCACCCGTACCGTTGGCTGGGCTTGCCGCGACGCCTCGTAAGGCCGGCAGGCGCCACGACATTGCCGTAGAAAAGGAAGCACGTTAACTTTCTCGAAAGTTGAGGAGGGGTCATGCGCAAAGCGATCCTGATTGTCGTTCTCTCACTTCAGACGTCGCATGCGCTGGCGCAGTTCCGTTACTGCGACCGACCGAGTAAGCCACACATTCCGAGCGGCTACTACGCCGAGCAGTATCAAATGGAGAGCGCGATTGACGCGGTGAAGTCGTATGCCAGGCGGGTCGACGATTATGTCGATTGCCTCGCAACCGAAGCCAGCGACATACGCGCGGAGGAAAGGCGCGTCATCGATGACCTGAACCGGGAGATTGGTTCCTACAACAGCCGATGATGTGTCGCGCCGTAGCCGGGTCTTTTGCGTTTCTTCAATGCACGTCGCGATCCGGGGGCGGATACCGGCGAACGCAGCCCCAAAAACCAATGTCTGGTGTCCGCATAACATCCCGGTGCCATCGTCTCTCGAACCGCCAAGCGCGAACGCCGTCAACGCGAGTTCCGGTGACAGTAACCCTTATTGCTGACTGGTTTCGTTCGTCGGACATCCGGCGAGTGCGGCACCTCTCGCCGCTCACGTCGCCGTCGGCGGCGGGTCGAGGGTGAGGAGTTCGATGGGGTGGGAGATGCCGCGGACGGTTTCGCTGCCGACCGGGCGGAAGCGGTAGCCTGAGGTCGCGAGCCGGTCGGCCACCTCGCGCGAGACGATCACCGGCAGGCCGTGCTCCTTCGCCTTCTGCTCCAGCCGCGCGGCGATGTTGATGGCGTCGCCGTTATATTCGATTGAGCGCCGGAGGTCGCCCTGTTCGCTGACCACGACCTCGCCCCCATGCACGCCGCAGCGGAACTCGGGCGTCTCGCCGAACTGCTTGCGGTAGGCGGGCGCCCGGGCCTCGATCTTGCGCAGCGCGTCGATGATCGCGGCGATGACATTGCCATCGGCGATCGCCGCCTCCCACGGCCAGGAGGCGATCAATCCGTCGCCCATGTACTTGAAGATATCGCCGCGGCGGTCGGTGATCGGCTTCGAGATGTCGAACAGGAACCGGCTGATGAAGGCGCGCGCCGCCAGCGGCCCGAGCCGTTCTGTGATCCGCGTCGAGCCCTTGAGGTCGATGAACACAAAGACGCGCTGTTCGATGATCGGGCGCTGGTACTTGCCGATCAGCAGATCGAGCAGCTTGCGCGCGCCGAGGAAGCTGATCACCCGGATCACCAGCACCGCGGCGACCGCGATCAGAAACACGGTCGGCAGCGTGATCGGGATCCGGCCCAGGATCAGGTCACGGTCGGACGCCGGCGCGACGAAGGTCACGACGATCGCGATGCCCATGCCGTAGATCGCCACGACGACAAACCCGTAGATCAACAGATGCGTGACCGGCCGGAGCGCGCGGAAGCCGTCGCCGGCCGCGCTCTGCACGAAGAACACCTCGAACACGCCGACCGCCAGCCCGACATAGCCCGCCAGCACGACCGCGTTCAACAGCGGCACGCCGATGGCGATGGCCGCGACGATGCCGATCACGACGAAAGCCAACGTGCCGATGATCACGGCGCTGACCTTCCGCGCCACCGTATTCGAGATCACCGCCACGCCAGCCCCTCCCATCCCGCGCCATCGACATAGGCAACCGACAATATCGCACACGGCGGTCCCGCGACATGGCAACGTCCCGGCGCGCGGGGGCGATCGCGGAAGCGCGACGGCTGGCGCGGCTTATTGCTTCGGCAGGTAGCTGCGGAGCGGGGCCGGGGCGATCTGGAACTGCACGGTGAGCCAGAGCTTGTCGATGTCGCTGGCGAAGTCGTCGGCGTCGTAGCTGGCGTACTGGATGCCGAGCCGCAGCTTGCCGGCCGGCGTGCCGACCGTCTTGAACAGGCCCAGGTTCCACTCCGATCCATAGTCCGTGCCGCGGTTCTCGGCCTGGAAATCGTGCACGGCGCCGGCGATGACGACGTCCGACAGCAGCCCGTCCCCCGGCAGCTTCAGGCTGAATTTCAGGTACAGGTCTTCCAGGCCGTCCGGTGGCGTCACCAGGAATTGGTCGGTCAGGCCGTTGAACTTGTGCAGCGTCGCCAGCGGTGTCTGGAAGGCATTCGCGCCGTCGCCCTCCAGCATCTCATAGCCGGCGCTGATCGTGGCCCAGCGATAGCGCAGACCCGGCTCGATCGCGTAGTACCAGAGATCGAAGCTTGCCGGATTGCTGCGATGGTCTTCCTGGTAGACGGCGGAGCCGGCATAGCGCAGCGTCCAGTCCTCAACCAGCGGATAGGCGCCGGCCAGCCGCGCGCCGTAGGACGCGCTCGAATTGCCCGCCTGGGACCGACGTTCGAAATCGAGCAGCAACGCGAACGGCGTGATGGTGAGATATTCCAGACCGCTGTAGCGGGCCCGCGCGGCATGCGTCTGCATCTCCTGTCTGCCGACCGCCGAATCCCGGCCGAAGATCCGGTGCGCCTCCTCCAGATAGGCATAGTCGAACGCGACGTCGGGGATCAGGTCGGTGCCGGCGCGCAGCGCATCGAAGGTCTGCTCGTTCTGGCGGAAGCCGACGTTGCCGATGAAGCGGGCATCGTCCCAGATAATGCGCTGCCGTCCCAGCTTGAACCGGCTCTTCGGGATCGTGCCGTCGGAGACGAGGAAAAGCTGATTGATCGCTTCGTCGTCGGGATCGGCAACGACCGGGAAACGGGTCCGGCCATTAATGGTGTCGTTGAATTCTTCGTCGCCGACGGCCTCGATCCATTCGACATCGAGGCCGAGGCCAAAGCCGTAGAACCGGCCGGTCTCGAAGCCGATGCGGCTGCGAACCGTATTCGCGTTCGCGTCTTCCGGCCGGCCGTCCTGATCGACATGCTCATAGCGATAGCGCAGATCAAGCACCGGCCGCGCGTCGCGATAGAGGTCGCGCCAATCGTTTCCAGCGCTCGCCGGATCGACCCCCTGCGCCGCCCCGGCAAGCAGCAGGCCGGCCATCCCCAACGCCGCCGTCCGCCTGCGCATCACGATGTCCCGCGTCGGGAACCGGTCGCCGAGCTTCGCTGTCATGCACCTCCATTAACACACGCGAGGGACGACCCGACTTGCCTTTGGTTAGGTCGGTCGCCCGACACGCGCAAAAATCATGGTGTCGACCGCCCGCAAGCCTGAAGGATTTCGACAACCTGCCGTCCCTCGCTCACCTGATCGATCATCGCGAGCTGCTACGCCAGCACCACCTGATTCCGCAACGCCGGCGAAAGAACGGCGGTCCCAACCTGCACATCCGGCACCGCTCCCGCCTCGGCTGCCAGCAACATCAACGGATCGTGCGGCGTCCGTCAGGGCCACCAGCGCGACACCTCCGCGAGATCTTCGGCGAATGTGAGGCGCGCGCGATCGTCGAAATCCAGCCGGTCGTCTGTCAGCAGGCCGGCCAGCAATCTGACGGCGTCCTGGCGCTCATCCCCTGGCAACAGATCCAGTATCCCTTGCATGACGGATGATCGTTGTGCCGAAGGCAACTGCGGCGCCAATTCTGCCAGCGATGAAACGCGCACGGTCGCGATCGCAATGTCGCGCGCCGCTGAGAGCGCTTACGCCAGCACGGTGCTGCGCCGGGCTGGTTCAAGAGATGGCGCCAAGGCGGTCAGCGCTTTTGCGCGTTCCCACGCACCGCCGATCCCGCGCGCAATCGACAGGGCCCGACGCAGGTGTTCGGCCGTCAGCAAAGGCGCCAGCGCGGCCAGCATCCAGCATTGTGCGCTGTCTTCCTCCATCGCCCACGTCGCGTCTAACGCTTCATGCAACAATTCATCGCGCTCGTTCGCTGGCAGCATCGCCGACAACGTCGTCAAGGCATCCGCCCGTTCTTCGTCATCGACAATTGCCTGGGCCGCTTTCACGACCTCGGTCAACTGTGCGCGCGGCAACTTCGGCGCCAACGCGACCAGAGTCTCTGCCCGGGCCAACGCAGATTCGATGCCGCGCGCCGTCTCCAGCGCTTCCCGCAAAACGGCGTCTTTCTCGTCTGCCGGCAGACGGTCTGCCAGACGCACGAGCGTTTTGGCTCTTGCACTGGCTCTGCCGATCCTTCGTGCAAGGCGCAACGCCTGCTGCAACAGGTCCGGCGGCAAGTGCGGCGCCAGATCGGTCAACCAAAGAGGGACCAGTTCCTGGCGCTGCAGATCTGCCACGACCTGGATTGTTTTTTTAAGGACCGCGCGCCGTTCTCCAGTTGGCATGTGGACTGCCAGCGCGGCCAACGCGTCGGTCCTTGCCTCCTCGTCTCCAACATCCCGCGCCATCGCCAAGGCACGCGGCAACAGCTCGGACGATACATGTGGCGCCAACTCCACCAACGCCTCTGTACGGAGATCCTCGTCTGGAAAGCGCTCGACCGCCGTCAACGCCCGCGTAAGCAGGGCATTGTAGTCCTGCGTCGACAAGTAAGGGAATAGCTTGGCCAGAGCCGTTCGGAGCACAAACGTCCTGCCGTCGCGGTGGGCAGAATCCATGGCCAGACGCAGCACGCCATCGCGTTGGCCGGCGCTCAGATGCCTGACCAATTTGGCCAGCGCCTTGATGGCCGTATAGGAGTCGTCGATACTGCGGGCCGCCGCCAGGACCTCGGGCACAAGCATCGGCGGAAGGTGTGGCGCCAGGTCGGACAGGGCCCAGGATCTGTCGTATTCCAGGTCGGTCTCGCCCGCGGCCACCAGGGCCTCCCTTAACAGCGCAACCCGTTCGTCGTCCGGCAACCGCCAGGCCAACGCACCCAATGCGATGGATCTGGCGTCGACCTCATATATGCCGCGTGCCGCCTTGATGCCCTGCATCAACAGGTCGTCCGGCAGGTGCGGCGCGAGCGCCGCCAGCGCCTGAGCCTTCGAGAAGTCTGGAAGCTTGTCGCGCGCTGCGTGGAATGACTCCCGGACCAGCGCCTCCCGTTGATCGTCCGGTGCGAACGGTGCCAGCAGTGCCGGTGCTTCGGTATCGATGCGGGCGTACCCGATCTCGCGGAGAACCTCAAAAGCCTCCAATACGAATTCCGGCGTCCAGTCCGGCGCCGGCCGTCCGAGAGCCAATGCTCTTAGTCGAACATCCTTCACATCGCGTGCCGCTTGCAGGGCCTCGCGCAAAGCCGAAGCGTGTTTAGGCGCTGGCGCCTGCGCGGCCAGTTTGGCCAAGGCCCGGGCACGGTAAAAGTCATTCTCGATGTTGAGCGCCGTCGACCACGCCTGTTCGAACCGGTCGGCGGTCAGTTTGGACGCCAGTGCCGCCAGCGCCTCAAGCGCGGAATGCCCCTTCTTGATGTTCGCCGTGGCCTCAATAGCTTGCCGCAGCGCCGAGTCGCGTTGTTCGGCGGGCAGGTGCGGTGCCAGTGCCGCCAAGGTTACTGCGCGGTCTTTCGGATCGGCGATGTCAAGGGCGAGGTTGAAGGCTTGCTGCACCATGGGACCGCGCCGCTCAATGGGCAATTTCGTCGCCAACTCGGCCAGCACCTGCGACCAGCCCTCATCGTCACCATCGTCCCGGGTCGCGTTGAGAAGCCGGTCCGCGTCTTCCGTGTCGGCAACAGCGGCGAGTTCGACTAATGCGTACAATCGGCTCCGGTCGGTTTCCATGAGGGAGATCAGGTCGAGCGCACCGCCGATCGTTAACTGCGATGTCTCGACGGCGCGGCGAATGACCGCCGGACGAATTTCGGTGCCCAGGCTGCCGATCGACGACGAGATCAGGGCGCACCGCATTTGCGCCGATACGTGGTTCGGCAGGCCGGTCGCCGCCCAGCCATCCGGCCGGCCGGCGATGTACCGGCGGATTCGTTCGACGTCGAAGGCGAAATCCCGTTCGCCATGGTCCTGTGCCAGCCGCGCCCGCCGCCAGCCGTCGCCGGTCAGGCGCATGAGGTCGGCGACGGACGCCTCCGCCTCGATCAGATGGTCGAGATAGTGGTCCAGTAGATAGGCATGGTCGACCGTGACGTCCCCCTTGCTGATGCTTTCAAGGGCTTCGTCGCCCCATCGCAGATAGGCCTGTCGGGCGTTCGCGACGATGTCGTCATCCAGATACCGCAGGCGATCAGGGGACAGCCGCCGGCAACCGCCGAAGAAATCCGCCAGGCGCGGATGGGTGAAGGCGATACCATCCTTGGCGAGGAACGGGCGTAACGGCGTCAGCAGATCGTCAATGGACGTGGAGCCGGTCTCGTCGGATGCCGTGAGCAAGGACGAGAGAGCGCGATGGGTCAGGGGTGCCTTGGCCTGCCCAATCAGCGCGGCGGTCGTCAGAAACGCGCGATCGTTGGCCCAATCGCGGCTACGCGGTCGGCGCCGGTCCGCAAACCATCGGTCGAAGAAACCGCTGAGGCCGGGCGGCATAGCGGCAAGATCGCCGGGTTGCGTGACATCCCTTTCGTCGTCCCCGCCGGCGTAGAGGTTGATCAGAAACGGTTCGCCACCGGTCAGCCGCGCAACGTCATCGACGATATCCGGCGTCGCCGCGATGGCGGTTGCATCTAGAGGCGGCAAATCATGGGATTGGCCGTCTTCCGGCCAATCCAGACGTTGCCGCCAGGCATCCGGCGTCGGCGCATCGTGCGTCAGGTTTGCCGCTACGAGAAACCGCAGTCCCGGCGGCGGCGCGTCGGGGAAGAGGTCGCGGATGATACGGCCGCGGTCGATCTCGTCCAAGCCGTCGACAACGACCACAATGCGATCATGCGCCGCCGGATTGAAGGTCAGCAGCAGTCGCCGGATTTCGTTGCGGTAGTGAGCGACGGCTTCGCCCGGCGGGGCCAGCCGCAGGTCGGCGTCGCCGAGCGCGTCGGCAATGCGTGCGGCGAGCCCATGACAGAACGCGGCCGGGTGTGTGGTCCGTCGGCTCCCACCGGCCGCCACGAACACAACCGACCAGTCGGAAGGCAACTGTACGATCCAATGCGCGAGGAGCGCGCTCTTGCCCCGCCCGGCCGGCGCGGCGATCAGCAACCGGTCCGATGCCGTCTCGTCCGTCAGCCAGGCATTCAAAGCCGCGATATCGGCCTCTCGGCCGGCGAACGGCGTCGGCCGACGTGCGTCGCCGAGGTGTTCCTGCAGAAACGCATCGATCGCGCCGGCGAAGCCGGGCGCATCGTAGCGAACCCGCCGCCTGATGCGTTCGACAGCGGCCACCGTACCATCGCCACCTTGCATGCCGAGTATTCTCTTTATACGAGTAAACACGGGTTGTTATTCTAATATAAAGGATGCCGTTTGGAAAGCCGGTCACGGCATCGTTTCGACACTTATCGAAATGAAATAAGCCGTTGAACCCGTTGAATTCTTTTTCCTTGACGCTCCTGTGCATGGGGTTGTTCCGAGGTTTCCCCCGCGCGACCCCCCCCCTCCCAGACCCGAACTAGCCGAAGCGGGGCGGGCGGGCGGCCCTGAGGGCGGCGACGGCTTCCTTGAAGTCGGGGCCCGCGATCAGCATGGTCTGGGCTTCCAGGTTGAACTCCCACTCGGCCGCCAGGCTCGACTCCATGGCGCGGCGCAGGCCTGATTTGGCGACGGCGTAGGCGCGGGCGGGGCCGGCGGCGAGCTTGGCCGCAAGCGTGGTGACCTCCATCATGAGGGTGTCGGCCGGGACGCATCGGTTGACGAGGCCGATGGCGGCGGCTTCGGGGGCGTCGACGGTGGTGCCGAGCATGACCATCTCGGTGGCCTTGGCGAGGCCGACCAGTTGCGGCAGCAGGAACATGCCGCCCAGCGGCGGGACCAGGCCGAAGTCGATCCAGCCCTCGCGAAACTGCGCGGTCTCGTCGGCGATCCGGAAGTCGCAGGCGACGGCCATCTCGCAGCCGGCGACGAACGCCGGTCCGCGCACTTCGGCGATGGTCGGCTTGGGGCAGAGCTTGATGGCGCGCACCGCGCCCTGGAAGTTGGCGTAGACCGTGCGCTTGATCTCGGCGGCGTCCATGGCGGCGATCTGGTCGAGGAAGGTGGGGTCGGCGCCGGCGCAGAAGGTGTCGCCCGCGCCCGCCAGCACCACGACCCGGACGCCGTCGTCGTCGGCCATGGCGGCAACGGCATCGCGGATCTCGCCCATCATGGCGACGTTGTATCGGTTCTTCAGCTCCGGCCGGTTGAAGGTGACGCGGCCGATCCCGTCGGCCCGCTCGGTGGTAATGTATTGGAAGTCAGCCATGTCCTGCGCGCATCCTCCTATGTGACGGGGATGTGAGCATAGCCGTTGCATCGCCGCGCGCGGGCGTCAGAATTGGCGGCGTCGGAATGCAACGCTGTTTGGGAGGAATGAGATGGCGACGATCGGCTTTATCGGCCTGGGCAACATGGGCGGCCCCATGGCCCGCAACCTGGTGAACGCGGGTCACAGTGTGAAGGCCTTCGACCTGTCGCCCGATGCCATGAACTTCGCCGTGCAGGCGGGCGCGCAGGCCGCGACCAGCGTCGCCGACGCCGCGGGCGGGGTTGCGTTCGTCGTCACCATGCTGCCGGTGGGCCAGCACGTGCGCGATGTCTATCTCGGTCCGGACGGCGCCATCGCCGCGGCAGATCCGGGCACGGTGCTGCTGGACTCCTCGACCATCGATGTCGAGACCGCGCAGGCCGTGCACGCGGCCGCGGCCGAGGCTGGCCTCGAAATGCTGGACGCGCCGGTCTCGGGCGGCACCGGCGGGGCCGAGGCGGGCACGCTCACCTTCATGTGCGGCGGCGACAAGGCCGTGTTCGAGAAGGCGAAGGCCGTGCTCTCGGGCATGGGCAAGAATCTGGTGCTGGCCGGCGGGCCGGGCCTGGGCCAGGCGGCCAAGATCTGCAACAACATGGTCGCCGGCATCTCCAACATCGCCGTCTGCGAGGCCTTCGTGCTGGGCGAGAAGCTGGGCCTCGACCACCAGGTGCTCTACGACATCATGTCGACCTCGTCCGCCTCCTGCTTCTCGCTCCTGCATCTTTGTCCGGTGCCCGGACCGGTGCCGACCTCGCCGGCGAACCGCGACTACCAGCCGGGCTTCGCCGCGGCGCTGATGCTGAAGGACCTTCGCCTGGCGCAAGCAGCGTCGCAGATGACCGGCGCGGCGACGCCGTTGGGCGCGGAAGCGGCGGCGCTCTATGCCTTGTTCTGCAACGCCGGCAATGCCGAGATGGACACATCGGCGATCATCAAGCTGATCCGCGGCGAAGGATGAGGCCGCTGCGCCAGATGAGATAACCGGCGAGCAGGATCAGCAATCCGGCCACCACCGGGCGCACGACACCGTCCATCAGGAACAGCGGCACCGAGACGGCCAGCAGCAGCAGCGGCATGTAGGCGCGCGTCCAGGGCGCCGTGCCGCGCTGCGCCTGGTACCAGGGGAAGACCACCGAGAACGCGGCAATGATCAGGAAGAACAGCGACCAGGGTCGGGTCACGAACAGGCTGACGTCGTCGCTGATCGCCAGCGCGCGCGACAGGTTCAGCTCGGCGATATGGCCGAGCACGACGCCCAGGATCATCGGCGCCAGCGGGAAACCCAGCGTGCGCATGACGTAGCCGACGATGCCGAAGATGAAGAGCGTCCAGATGTCGAAGCTGACATTGTTCAGCGCGAAGACGCCGATGGCGCAGTAGATCAGGATCACCGCGGCGAGCGTGTACATGGGAATGCGCACGACCAGCAGGAAGGCGCGCAGGCAGAAGGCCTGCATGCCGATCATGATGAAGTGTGCGAGGAAGAAGGCGATGAAGACGGCGTAGGCGAGTTCCGGATTGTCGCCGATGAAGGACGGGCTGGGCTGGACGTTGTGGATCAGCAGCGCGCCCAGCATCACCGCCGTCACCACGTCGCCCGGGATGCCGAGCGCCATCATGGTGATCAGCGCGCCGCCGGCGGTCGCGTTGTTTGACGCTTCCGGCGCGATGATGCCGTTCGGCTCGCCGCTGCCGAAAGTCTCGGGCGTGCGCGACGCCTTCTTGGCCTGGTCGTAGGCCAGGATGTTCGAGATCGAGCCGCCCGCCGCCGGCAGCAGGCCGGTGAAGACGCCGATCAGCGCCGAGCGCACCAGGTTGGTCCAGCGCCGCGCGATCATGCCGACGGCCCTGAGATGCTCGACCTTGACGGCCTTGGCGCTGCCGGGCGGCATCAGTGGCTCGCGCGCCTTGAACCGGTCCTGTACGTCGCTCAACAGCTGGCTGAAGGCGAACAGACCGACCAGCACCGGCAGGAAGGCGAAGCCCTGTTCCAACGCGTCGCTGCCGAAATTGAACCGGGCGACGCCGTTGATCTCGTCCTCGCCGATCGACGCCACCAGCAGGCCCAGGATGCCGGCGATGATGCCCTTCAGCAGGTTCTCGCCCGACAGGCTGGCGGTGATGGTGAGCGCGAACAGCACCAGCGAGAAATAGTCCCAAGGACCGAACTCGAGGCCGACGCGGGCGAGCTGCGGCGCCAACGTCACCAGCAGAAACGCGCTCAGGATACCGCCCAGAAACGACGACCAGACGCCGAGGCCGAGCGCCAGGCCGGGCTTGCCGCTGCGCGCCAGCGGAAAGCCGTCGAAGGTGGTGGCGATCGACGAGGGCGTGCCCGGAATGCCGGTCAGCATGCCCGACATCAGCCCGCCCGACAGGCCGCCGACGAAGACGCCGATCATGGTGGCCAGGCCCTCGACCGCCGACAGCCCGAAGGTGAACGGCAGCGTCAGCACCACGGCCATGGTGATGGTGAAGCCGGGAATGGCGCCGGCGATCAGGCCGGCGGTCACACCCACCGTCATCAGCAGCAGGTTGGTGACCGCGAAGACGTCGCCGAAGGCGGTGATCACGTTCTCGACGATCATGTCGGCCGGCTCACTGGAACGAGAACAGCATGCCTTCCGGCAGGAACACCCGGAGGCCGAAGGTGAAGACGGACCACATGGCGCCGACCGAGACCACAGCGATGATCGCGTGCAGGATGAGTTTCCGCGGATCCGGCGGGCCCAGCACGGTCAGCGTCGTGAACACGAACAGCACGCCGCCGAGCAGCATGCCGAAGACCGGCAGGGTCAGCAGGAACAGCAGGAACAGCGTGTAGCAGACGAGGGCGTTGCGGTAGCGTTTGAGCCAGCCGGCGATGCCGTCGCCCGTGCGTTCGGCCGTTGGGCCGGCCCGCAACGCCTGGCCCAGCAGTGCCAGACTGAACACGGTCAGCAGCGCCAGCACGATCTGCGGCCAGACGCTCGACGGCATGGTGCCGTAGTTCGTCTCCTCGATCTGGAACGAGGCGGTAATGAACACGCCGCAGAACAGCAGCAGGAAGATGGCGACGATGGCGTCGCGGTTCAGGCGCGTCACGCGACTGTCTCCGTGATCAGAAAAGCCGGGGCGGCGTCTTGCGCGCCGCCCCGGCGGATACTCAGTTGGTCGCCTTGTAGAGCCCGACCTCGACCGCGATGCGCTTCCACTCGGCGAAGGTCTCCTCGAAATAGGCCCGGTAGGCGTCGGGGTCCTTGAATTCGATCGAGGTGCCCTTGGCGGTCATCTGCTTCTGCACCGAGGGGTCCATCGCCGCCTGTTCGAACAGCTTGCCGTAGTAGTCGATGATCTCGGGCGACGTGCCCTTGGGCAGCATGACGCCGCGATCGGTGCCGTAGACCAGGTCGTAGCCCTGCTCCTTCATGGTCGGCACGTCCGGGATCTCGGGATTGCGTTCCTCGGTGGTGATGCCGAGCGCCTTCAGCTCGTTGCTCTGGATATACTTCTTGGCCGCGGCCAGGTTGATCTCGCCGAGCTGAATGTTCTTCGCCAACAATGCGGTCATCCTCTGCCGCGTGCCGTCGTAGGAGACGTGCTTGAACTTCAGGCCAGTCTTGTCCTCCAGCAGCAGGAAGATGAAGTGGCTGGTCGAGCCCAGCGTGCCGCCGGCCGTCATCTCGCCGGGCTTGCCCGTCTCGCCCGCGACCAGCTCGGTGACGGTGCCGTAAGGCACGTCCGGATTGGCGCCGAAGATGGCCGGCGTGCGGGTCAGCATGACCACCGGCTCGAAGGCGTCCCAGGTGAAGTCGACCCGGCCGTTGAAATAGCTGGTGATGGCGCTCTGGTGGATGGCGAACAACGTGCAGCCGTTGGCCTTGGCCTTGACCGCCTCCTTGGCGCCCTTGTTGCCGCCCTGGCCGGGTATGTTCACGACCTGCAGCTCGGGCTTGGCGCCTGATTTGTTCACGGCCTCCACGAAGATCCGGAAGATCACGTCGGTACCGCCGCCCGCGCCCCAGGGCACGATCAGCTTGGCCGTCCGGCACGGCAGGTCGACCGCGGCCGAGGCGGGCGCCGTCGCAAACACCGACACGGCGGCGGCCATGGCCGTCGCCAGGAGAAATTTCGCTTTCATTCTTCAAACTCCCTGTTGAGACGATCCGCGTTCTGGCGACGCGGTTTTCGTTGCTCCCGAAATATCGCAGCCGGGCGGTGGATGCAATGCGCCGTTGGCTTCAAGGCTGGGCCGTCGCGCCCGAGGCGAGGAGTCCGTCGATCGCGGCATCATCCAGGCCGGCCTCACGCAGCACTTCGACGCTGTGCTGACCCAGCCGCGGCGGCGGCAGTCGGATTTCCGACGGCGTCTCGGCGAAGCCGACCACCGGACTGGTCATGCGCAACTGGCCTTCGGTCGGATGTTCGACATCATGCCAGAAGCCGCTTTGCTTGAGCTGCGGGTGGTCGATCAGGTCCTGCAGCGTGTTGACCGTGTTGCACGGCACGCCCACGCCATCGAGCTCCCGCAGCCATTCGGCCGTGGTGCGCGTCGCGACGATGGCCTCCAATTCGGCATAGAGCGCGTCGATGTTCTCGGTGCGCGCCGCGACCGTGGCGAAGCGCGGATCGTCCAGCAGCTCCGAACGGCCGGCGAGCTTCAGCACGGCCTGCCAATGGGCGTCGGTGTGCGGCAGGACGGCGACGTAGCCGTCGCGCGTGGCGTAGGGCCGGCGGTGATCGCTCAACACCCGGCCATAGCCGAACGCGCCCTCGGCCGGCTCGAAGGTGTGGCCGAACAGGTGCTCGGACATGACGTAGGCGACCATGTTCTCGAACATCGGCACCTCGATGGCCTGGCCGCCGCCGTGCCGCTCGCGCCGGAACAGGGCGGCGCAGATGGCGTAGACCACGGTCATGGCCGTGGTCTTGTCGCAGACCACGGCGGGCAGATAGTTCGGCGCGCCGTGCTTGACGCCCTCCATGGCCGCGAGCCCGCTCGCCGCCTGGATGATGTCGTCATAGGCCGGCTTTTCCGCGTTCGGGCCGGATTTCCGGTAGCCGTAGGTTGCGCAATAGACGATCTTGGGATTGACGGCTTTGACCGCCTCGTAGGCGAGGCCGAGGCGCGTCACCACCTGCGGCCGCAGGTTGTGGACCAGCACATCGGCGGTCTCGAGCAGCTTGAGGCAGGCGGCGAGCGCGTCGGGGTCTTTCAGATCCAGGACGATCGAGCGCTTGTTGCGGTTGCAGTTCAGGAACAGGGCCGCCATGCCGGGATTGCGCGCCGGGCCGATGTTCCGCGTGGTGTCGCCGGCCGGCGGCTCGATCTTGATCACGTCGGCGCCCATGTCGCCCAGCATCTGCGCGGCCCAGGGTCCCAGCACGACGCTAGTCAATTCGACAATACGCACCCCTTCGAGCGGACCCGACATGTTCAACATCCTCTACGGCAGATCTTGGGGAAAGGCGGCAAGCCCCGGATTCGATTATCATAGTCGCTTGTGTAGCGGAAACGACGATAGACGGGATCATGACAGAAACGAAAGACCTGCCGCTGTGGCGTTCGATGATGTTCGTGCCGGCGAACGTGCCGAAGTTTGTGGAGAAGGCGCATACGCGCGGCGCCGATGCGATCATTATCGACCTGGAAGACAGCGTACTGCCGGAAGACAAGGCGGCGGCGCGCAAGCTGGTGCCCGAGGTGGCGGCCGTCGTGGGCCAGGCCGGCGCCGACGTCTGCGTACGCCTTAACCGGCCGTGGCGGCTGGCGGTCCCGGACATCGAGGCTTCGGTCTGTCCCGACGTGGCCGCGCTAGTGCTGCCGAAGGTGGCCGATGCCGGCCATGTGCGCGCCATCGCCGAAATCGTCGATGAGATCGAGGCGGAGAAGGGCATGCCGGCGGGCCGCACCCGGCTCGTGGCGATGATCGAGACAGCGGATGCGTTCTTCCATGTCCGCGACATCGCCGGCGCGCATGCCCGTGTCGTCGGCATGATCCTGGGCTCGGAAGACTTCGCCAACTCGGCCGGCATGGCGCCCGAGCCGGATGGGCTGTTCCACGCCACGGTCGAGACCGCGATCGCGGCCCGCGCCGCCGGCATCCTGCCGCTTGGCTTCGTCGGCTCGCTCGTTGGCTATTCCGACCTCGACGAGTTCCGCGCCATGGTGCGGCGCGGCCGGAACCTGGGCTTCGAGGGCGCCTTCTGCATCCATCCCGCGCAGGTGCCAATCCTGAACGAGGAATACGCGCCGTCGGCCGACGATGTGGATTATGCCCGGCGCGTGATTGCCGCGGCGGACGAGGCGGCGGCGGCCGGCCGCGGCTCGGCCACGGTCGACGGCAAGATGATCGACATCCCCATCGTCGACCGCGCCCGGCTGACGCTGCAGCGGCAGGCGCAAATCGAGGCCCGAGCCGGATGACGGATACCAGCAATGGCGCGCGCCCGCTCGACGGCGTGCGCGTGCTCGATATCGCGACCTTTATCGCCGCGCCCTACTGCGCCACCATCCTGGGCGAGTTCGGCGCCGAGGTGATCAAGATCGAGCAGCCCGGCGTTGGCGATCCGGCCCGCGTCTTCGGCACGCCGACGGAGCGCGTGACCAGCTCGACCGGGCGCGGCGACACGCTGGTCTGGCTGTCGGAGTCGCGCAACAAGCAATCGATCACGCTCGATCTCCGCAGCGAGAAGGGCGCCGATCTGTTCAAGCGGCTGGTCGAGAAGAGCGACGTTGTCTGCGAGAATTTCCGGGTCGGCACGTTGGAGAAATGGGGCCTCGGCTGGGACACGCTGCGGGCGATCAATCCGCGTCTGGTGATGCTGCGCGTCACCGGCTTCGGCCAGACCGGTCCAAATGCCGAGCGGCCCGGTTTCGCGCGGATCGCCCAGGCTTTCGGCGGGCTCGGTATTCTCGCCGGCATGCCGGACGGCCCGCCGGTGGTGCCGGGCTCCAGCACGCTCGCGGACTACATGTCGGGCATGTACGGCGCGCTCGGCGTGATGATGGCCTTGCGTGTGGCGGAACGGACGGGGCAGGGGCAGTACATCGACATCGGCCTCTACGAGTCGGTGTTCCGGGTGCTGGACGAGATGGTGCCGGCCTATGGCCGCGACGGCACCGTGCGCGAGCGCATGGGACCGGCGACGGTCAACGTTTGCCCGCACAGCCATTATCAGACCAAGGATGGTGCTTGGGTGGCGATCGCCTGCACCAACGACAAGATGTTCGCGCGCCTCGCCGCGGTGATGGGCCGGCCGGAGCTGGCGGCCGACGATCGCCTGGGCAAGGTCCAGGCGCGGCTCGCCGCCCGTCCCGAGGTCGACGGCCTGGTGTCGGCCTGGACGGCCAGTCTGACGAAGGATGAGGTTTTGCAGGCCTGCACGGCGGGTGAGGTGCCGTGCGGACCGCTAAACACCGTCGCCGATATCTTCGGGGACCCGCAGTTCGCCGCGCGCGAGAACCTGGTGCGGATGATGGCTGACGAGATCGGCGAGGTGACGGTGCCGTCGGTGGTGCCGAGGCTGTCGGAGACACCGGGCCGCATCGACCATCTGGGGCCGCCGTTGGGCGATGCGAACGCGGCGGTCTACGGTGGGCTACTCGGACTCAGTGATACGGAGATCGAGGGGTTGAAGGCGGAGGGGGTTATCTGAAGACCTGTGCACGGTATCGGGTCAGCGGCCCTCACCCTCCCACGAGCTGACGCTCGCGGGTCCCTCCTTCTCCCGCAAGCGGGAGAGGGGTTGTGGAGCCGAAGCGGTAGCGGTAGCGGCCCCCTCTCCCGTTTACGGGAGAGGGTTGGGGTGAGGGCCTGCTGAGGTGCCGTCGGGTTCCTTACGAAATATGCGCCCCCCGCGTCTCCACGAATACCGCGTAGAGCGACTGGCTGCCGGTCATGAACAGGCGGTTGCGCTTGGTGCCGCCGAAGCAGACGTTCGAGCAGATCTCCGGCAGGCGGATATGGCCGATGCGGTCGCCATTCGGCGCGAAGATGTGCACGCCGTCGTAGCCGTCGCCGACCCAGCCAGCGCTGGCCCAGATGTTGCCGTCCTCGTCGGCGCGGATGCCGTCGGCGAAGCCGGACTTGCCGTCCATCTCCATGTCGGCGAACTGGCCGGCATTGGTCAGGCGCTGGCCGTCAATGTCGTACTGCCAGATGATCTTCTTGGCGTCGCTGTAGTGTGACGCGCCGGTGTCGGCGACGTAGAGCTTCTTGTAGTCGTGCGAGAAGCAGAGCCCGTTCGGCTTGTGCGGCTCGTCGGCCACCTTCGCCATCTTGCCGCTGGTGCCATCGATGCGATAGATCGCTTCTTTCTGGAATGGCTGTGGGCTACCGGTGTTGGCGCGGTTGCCCTCATAGTTCATCAGGCTGCCGTAGCCGGGATCGGTGAACCAGATGGAGCCGTCTTCCGGATGCACGACGGCATCGTTGGGCGCGTTCAACTGGCCGCCGTTGTATGAGTCCGCCAGCACCGTCTGCGAGCCGTCGTATTCGTAGCGCACGACACGGCGGTTGCCGTGCTCGCAGGCGATCTGGCGGCCCTGGAAGTCGAAGGTATTGCCATTGCTGTTGCCCGATGGGAAGCGGAAGCGGCGGCCGACATGGCCGTCTTCCTCCATCCAGCGCAGTTGCTCGTTGTTGGGAATGTCGCTCCAAAGCAGATAGCGGCCGACGCCGTTCCAGGCCGGCCCCTCGGCCCAGAGCGTGCCGCGGTGCAGGCGCATGATGGGCGTGTTGCCGAGCTTGTACTTGAAGCGCTGGTCGAGCACGACGACGTCGGGCTCGGGATAGCGCACGGGTTCGGCGTCCGCGTCGAAGTTGCGGGCGAAGGCCGTCGACGACATGGCCGTGGTCGCGGCGACGGTGGTCGCGGCCGCCAGGAACGAACGGCGGTCCATGCCCTTCGGTTCTTTCGCCGGCCGGTCCGACGGTTTGGCGAGATCGATAAACTTATGAAGCTGTACGCGATGCATGTCGTGGGCCTCCTCTGATCAATAGCCAATGAAATTTCCGCTCTAACGGCGAGACCGTTGTTCGCGCGGTATCTGGCCCCCCAATTCGAGTTGATGAAGGTCGAAATGACGCGTGTCAGGCGCGTCCGAGATGCCGTCGGGCGTCGCTACAATTCTTTGGATTGAATAAGCTGTAAGCCGCTGCCGGCGCCGCGCCGGTCAGCCGTGGATGCTGACGCATCGTTGATCCCTCCCGTTCGTCTGCGTGTCGCAGATCTTTTTTGCGCGAGAGATTATGACTCAATCGGCGCGATCGAACGAGCGGAAGTATCGGTGGTCGATTAGTTTCCCGCGATCGCGGCGCGCGCCTCGGGCGCGAAGGCCCGCAGGCTTTCCGTCAGCAGGCCCATGATTTCGTCGACCTGCGCCTCGGTCACGATCAACGGCGGCGAGATCAGGAAGTTGTCGCCGCGCTGGCCGTTCAGGACCCGACGGCTGTAGATCACCAGGCCACGGTCGTAGGCCTCCTGCGCCAGCCGCAGATAGGCGTCGAGCTCGGGCGGCAGCGGGTGGCCGGTCTTGCGGTCGGCGATGATGTCGAAGCCCAGCAGCAGGCCCTTGCCGCGGACCTCGCCGATGAATTCGAACTCGTCCTGCAGGCCTTCCAAGCGCGACTTCAGGATCGCGCCCATGCGCGCGGCGTTGCCCATGAGGTCGTTGTCGAGATGCTCGGCCAGCACGGCGCGGCCGATGGCGCAGGCGAGCGGGCCGGCCGAATAGGTATGGCCGTGCGCGAAACCGCCGGCGGCCTGAATGGTCTCGACCATGCGCCGCGATGCCAGGATCGCGCCGAGCGGCACGTAGCCGGCGGCCAGGCCCTTCGCCAGCACGGCGATGTCGGGCGTGACGCCGAAGTGCTCGGCGGCGAGATACTTGCCGGTGCGGCCGGCGCCGCTCATTACCTCGTCGAAGATCAGCAGCACGCCATGCCGGTCGCAGATCTCGCGTACGCGGGTGTAGTAGATGTCGGGCGCCGTCAGCGCGCCCGTCGAGGCGCCGCCGACCGGTTCCATGATGAAGGCCAGGATGGTCTCCGGACCCTGCGCCGTGATCTCCGCCTCCAGCTCGTCGGCATAGGCAATCGCCGACTCCTCCAGGCTCTGGCCCTCGGGCCGGTAGGCGCAGTAGGGCGTCGGGATCTTCGGCATGATCGGCATCATCGGCGCGAACGGCCCGGCCATCTGCGGATCGCCGGTCAGCGCCAGCGCGCCCAGCGTGGCGCCGTGATAGGACGGCATGCGCGAGACGATCTTGTAGCGGGTGGCTTCGCCGGTCGCCAAGGCGTGCTGCCGGGCCAGCTTGACCGCCGCCTCGACCGCCTCCGAGCCGCCGGAGCAGAAGAAGGCCATGTCGAGGCCCTCGGGCGCCACGGCGGCCAGCTCGTGCGCCAGCTCCTCGGCCGGTTCGTTCATGAAATGCGAGCGGAAGGCGAAGCTGATCTTGGCCGCCTGCTCGGCCATGGCCTCACGCACCCGGACGTTGCCGTGACCGATATTGGCGGTCTGCGGGCCGGCGCAGGCGTCGATATAACGCCTGCCGCTCTGGTCCCAGACATAGATGCCCTCGCCGCGCTCGATGACCGGGCGGTCCGGCGTCGGCCAGAAGAACATGGAGGACGGACGGTTGTCGCCGCGGCGGTCGCTGTGGGCAAGGCTCATGACGGTGTTTCCGGAGTTGTCGCGCGAAGGTGGTCGCGGATCGTAACGCAGCCTGCGATGATAGGACAGACAGGGCATCCGCATATCGGAAGGAACAGAGTTTGCAGGACACGCTTTTGGTGGAGCGGCGCGGGCCGGTGATGACTTTGGTCATCAACCGGCCCGAGGTGCGCAATGCGCTGGACAACGCGACGGCGCGCGCGCTGACCGATGCGCTCAACGATTTTGATGCGGATGACGAGGCCCGTGTCGCGGTGCTGGTGGGCGAGGGCGGCTGTTTCTGCGCCGGCGCCGATCTGAAGGAAATGGCGCAGGAAGGCGCGACCTACGAGCCCTGGGCCGGCGAGAACGGTCCGAACGGCGCGCTGCTGTCGAAGCCGGTGATTGCCGCCATCGCCGGTCACGCCGTCGCCGGCGGGCTCGGCCTGGCGCTCCGCTGCGATATCCGGATCGCCGAGGAGAACGCCGTGTTCGGCGTGTTCTCGCGCCGCTGGGGCGTGCCGATGAGCGACGGCACCACCGTGATGCTGCCGCGTCTGATCGGCCAGGGCCGGGCGCTCGACATGCTGATCACCGGCCGGCCGGTTGGCGCCGAGGAGGCGCTGGCCATCGGCCTGGTCAGCCGCGTCGTGCGCGACGGCGAGGGCCGCGAAGCCGCCGAAGCGCTGGCGCAGGAAGTGGCGCGTTTTCCGCAGACAACGATGCGCTCGGACCGGCTGTCGGCGATCCGCCAGCACGGCTTGCCGCTGCGCGAAGCCTTTGCGCTGGAAGCGGCGTTTGCCCAGGCGGCGAAGGGCGAGCTGGCGCAACTCGGCGCCGCCCGCTTCGCCGCCGGCGCCGGCCGCCACGGCAGCTTCGACTGAGGGTCGGCGGCTACCGGTACGGTTTCAGCAGCGCGCGGGCGATGACCACGTTCTGGATCTCCGTGGTGCCATCGAGATATTGCGCCATTTTGGCGGCGGCCAGGTGGCGCGCGAGCGGCAGGTCCTGGCGGAAGCCGCGTGCGCCCATCACCTGCATGCAGTCGGCGAGGCGCGCCAACGCGGCCCGGGTGGCGAACTTCTTGGCGTGCGCCGCCTTGATGGCCGCGTTGTCGCCGGCGCTGTCAATGGCCTGTGCCGCCACATAGGCCAGCGCGCGACTCGCCTCCAGGTCGGTCGCCACGTCGGCCAACATCCATTGCAGCCCCTGCAGGTCGGCGATCGGCGCGCCGAAGGCTTGGTGGCGGGCGGTGAATTCGAGCGCCGTTTCGAGCCCGCAGCGCAGCATGCCGGAGCACATGGCCGCGACGTTGACCCGCGCCACATCGATCCCGGACATGGCCGCCTTGAAGCCCTCGCCCGGCGGCACGAACATCTGGTCGGCCGTGACTTTGCAATCCTCGAAGCGGAAACCGCCCGCGCCGGTCGCATGGCAGCCCAGCATTTCATACGGCGCTTCGCGGATGACGCCGTCCTGATTGGCGTCGATCAGGAAGGCGGCGATGCCGCGCCAGCCCTGGGCGGCGTCGGTTTGGGCATAGACGCTCAGCACGTCGGCGTGTGCCGCGTTGGTGATCCAGGCCTTCTCGCCGTTCAACCGCCAGCCGTCGCCGTCGGGCGTCGCCGTGGTCGCGATGGCGGCGGCGTCGCTGCCGCCCTTGGCCTCGGTCAGCAGGAAGGCGCCGATACGCCGGCCGGTCATCATGTCGGGCGCATAACGTTCGACCTGATCCGGCCGGCCGCGGCGGCAGATGGCGCCCGTCAAGTTGTTGTGCACGACCAGCGCGAAGGCGAAGGCCATGTCGGCGTAGGACAGCTCTTCCATGATCCGCGCCATGACGCCGACCGGAAGCGCCTCGCCGCCGGCGTCGGTCGAGGCCAGGAGCCGGCAGAGCCCGGCATCCGCGGCTTGCTTCAGCGTATCGCGCGGGGCGGTGCGGTCGCTTTCCCAGGCCGGTGCGTTGGGCGCAACCGTATTAGCAGCGAAGTCCTTGGCCACGTCGACCAGTTCGGCGTGGCGCGGCGAAAGTTCGGGTTCGATGGTCCTGTCCTCCCAACGGCATTCGATATCTTGCCGCAACCATAGCGGCGGCGGGCCGGGCGCGATAGGTTGTCGGCCTGGGATTTCGGTAGGGGTGACAAGATGACCAAGGCGTTCGACGGCATCAGGGTGATCGACTTTTCGCAGGTGCTGGCCGGGCCCTATGCGGCCCAGCTTCTGGCCCTGCTGGGCGCCGAGGTGATCAAGATTGAGCAGCCCGGCGTCGGCGATCAGACCAGGGCGATGATGACGGACGACGCGCACGCCGCGAAGGCCATGGCGCCGTTCTATCTGAGCGTCAATATCGGCAAGCGGGCGATCACGCTCGACCTGAAGCATGAACGGGCGCGGGAGATCGTTCATCGGCTGGTGGCGGACGCCGACGTGGTGATTCAGAACTTCCGCGCGGGCGTCATCGACCGGCTGAAGTTCGGCTACGATGACCTGAAGGCGATCAATCCGAAGCTGGTCTACTGCTCGATCTCAGGCTACGGCCAGGAAGGCCCGAAGGCGGGGGCGGCGGCCTATGATGGCGCCATCCAGGCGGCCTCTGGCATCATGTCGATCACGGGCCACCCGGATACTGGGCCGACGCGCGCCGGCTTCATGACCGTCGACATGTCGACCGGGCTGACCGCGGCTTTCGCCATCGCCAGCGCGTTGTTCCGGCGGCAGGTGACGGGTGAGGGGCAGTATCTCGACGTCTCGATGTTCGACACGGCGTTGTCTGTGCAGTCGCCCCAGATCTGCAACTATCTGGTCGGCGGCATGCTGCAGGGATTGTTGGGCAACGCCTCGCCGACCAAGCTGCCGACGGCGGACTGCTTCCCGACCCGCGACGGCTGGCTGCAGCTCATCGGCCTGACGCCGGGACAGGTGACGGGCATGTTCAAGGCGCTTGGCCTGTCGCATCTTCTGGAAGACCCGCGGTTCGATACCGTGGAAAAGCGCATTGCCAACGGGCCGGCCATGCAGGACGAGATCAAGAAGGCGCTGACCGAGGACGATGCCACAAGCTGGGAAAAGCGGTTCGCCGACGCCGGCGTGCCGGCGGCGCGAATCTACGAGATTCCCGATGCGGTCGCGCATCCGCAGCTCGACTACCGCGATGTGCTGCTCGATCTGCCGGCCCCACGCGGCTTCGATGCCGGCGTGACGCTGGTCAATGCCGGCTTCACCTCGCCGGCTGACGGACCGAGCGCGGACACGCCGCCACCGGCGCTGGGCCAGGACACAGACGCGGTGCTGACCGAGCTCGGCTACGGCAGCGACGAGATCGCGGCCTTGCGCGATGCCGGCGTCGTCTGAACAGGGACCGCCGACGCCGACTGATGCGGCCCGCGCCGCCATGGCGCCGGTCATCGACTGGCTGCTGACGGAAGCGCGGGACCTGGACGACATCCCGGCCGTGCTGGCCGGCTTGGGTCCGCGGTTGCAGGCGGCCGGTCTGCCGGTGCTGATCCTGATCGTCGGTATCCGGCAGCTGCATCCCGAGCTGTTCGCCGTTGTTTCGCGCTGGGATTCCGTCAGCGGCGAGTGCCACGAGATCCACGGTGCGCACGGCATGGAGGAGAGCGAGTTCTACCGCAACACGCCGCTGCCGCGGATCTTTGCCGGCGCGCCGATGATCCGCTTCAAGCTGGCGGGACCGGACGCCGATACGACGCTGCCGTTGCTGCCGCGCTACCGGGAGATCGGCGCCACCGAGAGCATCGCCCTGCCGTTGATCTTCTCCGGCGGCCAGCGCCAGGCCATCGGCTTCATCGGCGACCCGCCCGGCGGTTTCAGCAATGACCAGCTGGCCTGCTTCGCCGCGATCCTGCCGGCCGTCACCAGCGTCATCGAGCTGCAGCATTTGCGGGCAACGGCGGTGGGGTTGTTGGATGTCTATGTCGGCCCCGACGCCGGCGCCCGGATCTGGCGGGGCGCGGTGCGGCGCGGCGACGGCGAGACCATCAACGCCGTCATCTGGTTCTGCGACCTCGTCGGCTTCACGCGGCTGTCGGAAACCCGGCCGCGCGACGAGGTGCTTGGCGTGCTGAACGGCTTCTTCGACGCGATGGCCGGCCCGATCGACGATGCGGGCGGCACGATCCTGAAATTCCTCGGCGATGGCCTGCTGGCGGTGTTCCCGCTGCCCGACGCGGCCCACGAGCGCCGGGAGGTCTGCCGCCGCGCCACTGCCGCGGCCGAGGCGGCCTGGCGGAATGTCGAGGATCTTACCGATGGTCTGTCCTTCAGCATCGCCCTGCACCTGGGCGACGTCATGTTCGGCAATGTCGGCGCCGCCCGGCGCCTCGATTTCACGGTTATCGGCCCGGCGGTCAATCTTGCCGCACGTCTGGAAAAGCTCGCCCACACCCTCGATCAGCGGGTCGTCATGTCCGCCGACTTCGTGGCCGCCGCCGACATCGATGCCCCCTCCCGCGGCCGCCACGCGCTGCGGGGCGTCGGGGGCGACGTCGAGGTCTTTGCCCTCACTGAGAAGGGCGCATAGAGCCGGATATTGGCCCTGGCGCGGGAAATTTGCGAAGATGGCGCGATCCTGAGCTGTGGGGGCGTTCGTGCGCGCGAAAGTCTTTGCCATCCTGCTGCTGGTCCTGCCGATCTCGGCCTGCCGGCAGGATACGATTGGCTGCTTCGAGGGCATGCTGGCGCATGTGTTGGGCCGGTCCGCCGCGGCCGCCGATCACTACGATCGGTGTATCGGCAGTGCGCTGCCGACGAATTCCTGGATGCAGCTCATCTATGCGCTTCGGGCGAGCGCGAATTCGAGCGCCGGAGAATATAATGCGGCGATCCGAGACTATGATTTCCTCCTGCACTTCGAGCCCGACAACACGGCCAATCTGCATGCGCGGGGCTATGCCCTTGCCGCCATGGCGCAGTACGAGAGGGCCATTGGCGACTACAACGCCGCGCTCCGCATGGTGCCGGAAGATCCTCACGTTATGAGCAACAGAGGACGGGCCTATGCCGCGCAGGGCCAGCATCAACTGGCCATCGCCGACTACAATGCGGCGTTGACGATTGAGCCGGGACGCCTGACAACCTTGCACAGTCGGGGCGTTGCCTACGGCCGGCTGGGGCAGCATGACAAGGCCATTGCCGACTACGGCGCGGTTATTGAAGAGCAGCCGAGCTTGAAGGCGCATTTCAATCGCGGTCTGGCGCGCGCCCATCTAGGTCGTCATCAAGCGGCAATCGAGGACTTCAGCGCGGCGATTGCGTTCGGCGGAGAAATTGAAGCGGCGGTTTATCGGCGCGGACGGCTTTACCGCGAACAGGGCAGGATGGCCGACGCGGCCGCCGACTTCACGACGTTGCTGCGCTTGCGGCCGGACGATATCGACGCCCGCCTGCGGCGCGCCGAAACGCATGCCGCGACCGGCGACTACGACAAGGCGTTGGCTGACCACAACGAAGCCGTTCGGCAGCGACCGCGCGATGGGCGGATCTATTCACGCCGTGGCGCGGTCCATGCCGCGATGAACGACGACGAGGCCGCGATTGCGGATTTCACGCGCGCATTGCAAATCGATCCCAACGATGTCGAAGCGTTGAGAGACCGGTGTGGCGCTAATCATCGCCTGGGCCGGTTGGACGCGGCCAGGCGCGATCGGGACGCGATCTATCGCCTGGTAACCGGGTGGCCGGCGACGGACGAGCCCGATGACGGCGCAGATTTCGATTGTCTGCCGAGGAAGCAGGCGCGTCTCATCGGTCGACCGACAGCCACCGCTTGACAGCCCGTCGGCATGGCCGTCAGCCTGTGGCGGAGCAAGGAGATCAGCATGACAGAAACCGCGACGCGTAAGGCCGTGGTGCTGCAGCCGGATGATGGCAAGCACTATTGGCAGCCGCAGCCGACCGGCGGCTATGCCTCGGTCAAGCTGGCGGCCGGCGAGACCGGCCGCGACGACTATTCCATGGGCATCCAGGTGGTGCCGCCCGGCGGCATGGTGCGCCAGCACGCGCACACTCGGAACGATGAGGTGCTGTTCTTCTGGGAAGGCGAGGGGCGCGCCATCATCGACGGCGAGGAGCATCAATTGCGCCCCGGCACCACGGTGCTGGCCGTGCCCTATGCCCAGCACTGTTTTATCAACGACGGCGACAGCGATCTGAAGTTCGTCTGGATGATGCTGCCGGCCGACCTGGAGAACTGGTTTGCCGCCATCGGCCGGCCGCGCACGCCGGGCGAGCCGGCGCCGGCGCCGTTCGAGCGGCCCGCCGATATCGGCGATATCCAGGAAGCGCACGGCTTCGTGCGCAGTGACGCGGTTTCGGAGAAGGTCTGACGTATGAAGCTTGAAGGTATTCGCGTACTGGATCTGTCGCGGTTTTTGCCGGGACCGCATCTGACCATGATGATGGCCGATCACGGCGCCGAGGTGATCAAGATCGAGGACACGGTCAGCGGCGACGCGACCCGCCATATCGGCCCCAAGAAGGACGGCTTGACGGTCTATTTCCGTAACGCCAACCGGGGCAAGCGCGGCTTCGCCGTCAACCTGAAGAGCGACGAGGGCCGCGAGGTTTTCATGCGGCTCGCCGAAACTGCCGATGTCATCGTCGAGACGTTCCGGCCGGGCGTGGTCGACCGCCTGGGCATCGGCTATGACGCGGTGGCCGCCCGCGCGCCGCAAATCGTCTATTGCGGCATTTCGGCTTTCGGCCAGGACGGCCCCTACCGCGACCGTCCTGCGCACGATCTCAGCGTCGGCGCGCTCGCCGGCACCGTCGCGCTCAGTTTGGGGGCCGACGGCATGCCGAATATGCCGGGCCTGCCGCCGGCCGACATGGGCGGCTCGCTGATGGCGCTGTCGGGCATCCTGATGGCGCTGCTGCGGCGGGTCGAGACCGGCCGTGGCGATTATCTCGACATGTCCATGTTCGACGCCATCGTTTCCTGGACGCCGCACATTACCGGCACCGTCTTCGCCGAGGGCCGGGCACCGGTGCCGAGCGAGCAACGCACCCAGGGCGGCAGCGCCTTCTACCGCGTCTTCCGGACCAGCGATGGTCTTTGCGTAACGCTGGGCGGCAGCGAGATGAAGTTCGTCGAGAACCTGCTGACGGCGCTGGAGCGCCCCGACCTGATCGACGTGGCGCGACGACCGCCGGGGCCGGAGCAGGCGCCGCTGCACGAATTCCTGGAGGCGACCTTCGCCGAGCGGACGCAGGCCGAGTGGGACGAATGGTTCCAGGGCCGCGACGTCTGCTTCGCGCCGGTGCAGGATCTGAAGGCGGCGTTTGCCGACCCGCATCTGCAGGCGCGCGACATGCTGCTGTTCGACGACGACGGCAACGAGCATATCGGCATCCCGATCAAGTTCCGCAACGAGCCGGGGCGGATCGAGCCGCGCGCGCCGGCATTGGGCGGGGATACGACGGCCATATTGCAGGAAATCGGCTACGCCGAGACGGAAATCGGCGAATTGCAGGCCAACGCGGTTGTCGGCGGCGGTTCTGCCAACTCATGACGTGTGTTAGCCTCCGGGCTGTCAGACGGGGCATCTGACCGACGCTCCGGCCGGCTCTAGCCAGCCACGAGGCAACCGCCATGCTTTGTCACCGGTGCGGCGCCGAAAACGCGGACGATCGCCGATTCTGTCGCGACTGCGGTGCGTCGTTGAAGGTCGTGTGTGCTGCCTGCGGCTTCGAGAACGAACCCGGCGCCAAGTTTTGCGGCGGCTGTGGCGTCAAGCTCGCGGCGGCCGATGCGGCCGAGCCCGGCGCCCTGCAGCCGCGCCTGCCGCGACATCTGGCCGAACGCATTCTGAGCTCTCGGGCCGCGCTGGTTGGCGAGCGTAAGCAGGTAACGATCCTGTTCGCCGATATCACCGGATCGACCGCGATGATCGAGGCGCTGGATCCCGAACAGGCCGCCAAGCGTCTAGAGCCGACGCTGCGGCTGATGATGGAGGCCGTGCATCGCTTCGAAGGGACCGTGAACCGGGTGCACGGCGATGGCATCATGGCGCTGTTCGGCGCGCCGCTGGCGCTCGAGGATCATGCTGCCGCCGCCTGTTTCTCGGCGCTGGCGATGCAGGATGCGGTGAAGGCGGCGACCGATCTCGACACCCGGATCCGCGTCGGCCTGCATTCCGGCGAGGTCGTGGTGCGCTCCATCGACAACGATCTGTCCATGGACTACGACGCCGTCGGCGCCGCCGTGCACGTGGCGAACCGCATGGAGCAGCTTGCCGCGCCAGGCGGCATCCGCCTGACCGGCAAGACCCGACAGATGGCCGAGGGCTTCATCCGTACCCGGCCGCTGGGCGCGGCGCCGGTCAAGGGCATCAGCGAGCCGATCCGAATTTACGAGCTGACCGGCCGGACCACGGTGCGGACGAGTTGGGAGGTGCGCGCGGCGCGCGGTCTGACGACCTTCGTCGGGCGCGAGGCGGACATGGGCCGGCTGATCTCGGCGATCGAGAGGGCGAGCGGCGGTTTGGGCCAGATCGCCGCCATCATGGGCGAGCCGGGCATGGGCAAGTCGCGGCTGGTGCACGAATTCGTCAGCCGACACCGGCCGCAAGGCTGGGCCGTGTTCGAGGCCGGCGGCGTCCGGCACGGCGAGCACACGCCTTATCTGCCGGCCAGCAATCTGTTGCGCACCTGGGCCGAGATCGGCGACCGCGACAGCCAGGCCGATATCACCCGCAAGATCAGCGAGCGCCTGGCCAGCGTCGATCAGCAGATGCTGCACGCCCTGCCGGCGTTTCAAGCGGTGCTCGACGTGCCGGTCGACGACGTCGCCTGGCGCGATCTGGATCCGACGCAGAAACGCCGTCGCATCATCGAGGCCTTAAAGACGCTGATCCTGCGCAGTACCGAGGTGGTGCCGCTGCTGCTGGTGATCGAGGACCTGCATTGGATCGACGCCGAGACGCTGACCATCATCAACGATCTGGTCGCCAGCCTGGGCAAGTATCGGGTGCTAGTGCTGGTCACGTACCGGCCCGAGTTCACGCATAGATGGGGCGGGCAGGACAACTGCACGCTAATCCAGACCGAACCGCTGGTCGCCGATACGGCCGAACGACTGCTCAGCGCCATGCTGGGCAACGACGCCAGTCTCGACCAGCTGAAGCAATTGCTGATCGCCCGCTCTGAGGGCACGCCGCTTTTCCTTGAGGAGTCGGTACGCACGCTGGTCGAAACCGGCGTGCTGACGGGCGAGCCCGGCGACTACGGGCTGAACCAGCTGCTGGACGAGATCGATATCCCGGACAGCGTGCAGGCGGTGCTGGCCGCGCGCATCGACCGGCTGCCGCCGGAGCACAAGAACCTGCTGCAATCGGCGTCCGTCATCGGCAAGGACGTGCCGGTCGACCTGCTGCGGGAGATCGAGGGGCTGCCGGCCGAGGAGTTGCGGCAACGGTTGGCGGAATTGCAGACATCGGAATTCCTCTACGAGACCCGGCTGCTGCCTGACCAGGAATTCACTTTCAAGCATGCGCTGACCCACGAAGTGGCCTATGACAGCGTGCTGCTGGAGCAGCGCCGGAACCTGCATGCCCGGGTCGTGGCGATCATCGAAGGGAACCAACCGGAACGCCTGGAAGAGCAGGTCGACCGGCTGGCCGATCATGCCTTCCGCGGCGAGTTGTGGGACAAGGCGGCGCGCTATCACCTTCAGGCCTGCGCCCGCGCCATTGGCCGGTCGGCCATTCGCGAGACCATCGCGCTGTTCGAGCGTGGCCTGGAGGCGTTGTCGCATCTACCCGACAACCCGCTGAAGGCAAAGCTCGCCATCGACTTGCGTCTGGTCGCCGTCGGCGCCTTCATTCCGTTCGGCGCCCAGGAGCGCATGGTCGCCGAGCTGCGCGAGGCCGAGCGGCTTGCGGCCTCGGTCGAGGACGAGCGCCGCCTCGGATCCGTGTCCAGCCAGCTTTGCGTGACACTTTGGATGATGGGCGATCACGCCCGGGCGTTGGAGGCCGGCGAACGCGCGGTCAAGATCTCGGAGGCGACCGACAACTATCCACAGCAGCTGGCCGCGCGATTCAGTGTCGGCATGGTGCGGCACGCATTCGGCGAATTCCGGCAATCGATCGATATTCATCGTGCGCTGCTGGACGAGGTTTCGGGCGGCGAACTGCAATACAAACGCATGGGCTGGGCCGCTTATCCGTCGGTCTTCATCCAGACGTTCCTGGCCTCGGCGCTGATCGAGATCGGCGAATTTGCCGAGGCGCGGGCGCATGTCGATGACGGTTGTCGGGTCGCGGACGAGGTCGCGCATCCCTATTCGCAGGTCACGATCCACGATTTCAAGGGCCATCTACTGCTGGCCATGGGTGAGGTCGATGCCGCCGTCGAAGTGCTCGAAATCTGTTACGCACGGTGCCAGGAGGAGGACATCCTGACGCTGATGCCGTCCGTGCTGTCACGCCTGGGCACGGCATACGCACGGTCCGGCCGCGTCGACGAAGCGATCGCGGTGCTGGAGCGGGCCGCCAATCCAAAGCTCTACAGCCGGGGCGGCCGCTACACCTGGACCTGGGTGTTTCAGGCCCTGGCAGAGGCTTATCTGCGGGCCGGCCGACTGGACGATGCCCGTGACTGGGCCAAGCGCAGCTTCGATCTGACTTCGCAGACCAAGGAGCGCGCCCACCACGCCGGTTCGCTGAAGCTGCTGGGCGACATCCACCGCAAGGCAGGCAGGCAGGAACATGCCGACGCCGAGCGGGCCTATGGCGAAGCCATCGCGCTCGCCGAGAACTGCGAGATGCGGCCGCTGATCGCCCGGTGTCGGCTATCGCTCGGCAAGCTCCATCTTGCGGGCAATCGTCAGGCAGAGGCAGCCGACGCGCTCGCCGCGGCCGCCGCGCTGTTCGAACAGATGGGACTGGAGCGGCTGCTCCGGCAGGTGCAGCAACAGCAGGGCGCCTTAGTCCACGCCCGCGCTTGAACGATTTTCGACTTTAGAGCGCCGAGAGATAGCGCAGCGCGTTGATGCCCGGCATGAAAAAGTAGCCGCCGCCCTTGACGGTGACGAAGCGGGGAATACCGGTCACCCGTTGACGGACCGGCGCGCCGGGCACGGTCATGACGCCGCCGGCGCCAGCCGGCTGGTCGCCCAGCAGCGGGTCCTTTTCGTCATAGAGACCGTGGAACTTGGTGCTGTTCAGCCAGGTCTGCTGCACGAACTCGAACTGCCGCTCGATATTGGCGGCGACGCAGATGAACATCAGGCCGCGCTCGCGCTGGTCTGCCTTGTCGAAGCGGTCGGCGAGGCGGGGCCCGTAGATGCGGCCCCGCCTGAGCATGCGATGGCGGTTGGCGAGCTGCGCCGCCTCCGCCGGATCGTCCAGCAGGGAGTCGCGGGGATTGGCGCGTCGGATATGAGCCCCGATCGGGCAGCGGTAGCCCTGTCGGTCGTCGGCATGGAAGCCGAAGTTGTTGTCGTGCGCCCGGCGCCGGTCGTCCTCATGCGGCGTGACCGTCAAGGGCGCGCCGCTGCGCCAGCGGCCGACGAACTTCGCCGCCAGCAGCTCCATGGCATCGGCATCCGACGCGCCGGGTTCGATGCCCGACGCCTGGGCGACGAAGTGCCAGAAGCCGGCGACGTCCTGCGCCAGCTGGCGCACCACCAGATAGCTGCCATTGAATCCGAAATCGCGGCGTCCGCCCTGGAGATCGTCGGTCATCGGCAGCAGTCGCTTGGCGTTCTCGTCGCGCGCCACCGAGGGGGACAGGGGGCGCTGACCGTGTTCGTTCAGATAGCCGAGCACGAACTCACCGGCTTTGACCGTACCGGTCGGTCCGGCCAGGATCGAAATCCGGCGGGCGCGTGGGGTGTCGGCGATCACCGGCTGCGAAATCCCGTCGCGGAACCCGAAATGCTCGAGCCCCTCGTCGGGGGACCGGGCGCGCAAGGGCTCGCCGACGACATGGCCGGCCGCGTCAAACTGTGCCGTGTGTTTGGCGATCATGTCATCGAGCGTCTGGGCTTCGGGCGCGAACAGCAACAGCAACACATGGATGGCGTCGCCGTTCTTATCTTCGGCGCCCCATTGCCAGTTTTCCGGCGCACTTGCGTCGGTGTCGCCGAGGACTTTCGAGCGCAGCGGCGCCGCCATGCCTTCGCGGAAGTACCAAGGGAAGGTATCGAGGGCGCCGTCCGACAGTCCGAGCGCCTTCAAGCCGTCCCAGGTGAAGGCGATGTTGAGCTTGTTCGCCGGCTTCGCGCGTTCGTTTTCGAGCTCGACCCTGCCGCGCAGCTTCGATGTGGTCACCTGATCGGTAAGTTTCGTCAGCCAGGCGCGCGCGGCCGCCGGATCATCGATGTGCAGCAGCAGATAACAGGCCTGCGGCGCTTCCGGATAGCCCCGTAGCACCATGCCCTGAACGTCGCCCCAATCGACCGGTCTCATGCGCTTCGTTTCCCGCCGCTAGACCAGCCGGAGCCAGGCATCGAGGTCGGCCTTACCCGGCGCGGCGCACAGCGCCTCGCGCTGGACCGTGTTGTCGTCGACGTTTCGCACGGTTTCCGTTGGATAGGCCTGATACCAGGCGAGCGTCGGAAACTGGCTGTTGCGCGCGTAGTTCTTGAACCGCTGTTCGTCGCGCGAGCCTTCAAGAACCAGGAACTTGCTGCGCGGGAAGCCTTCGCTGTTGCTCCAGACCGCGGTGACGCCGGTGCTGGCCTGATCGATGAAGTCGCTCAGATAGCTGTCCCAGCTGCCGTCATAGTTGGTCAGGAACAGGAGCCAATGGGTATCGCCTCGCTGGATGATGACCCAACGCGCGAAATGGATTGTGGCGATCTCGCCAAGCTTGCCCTGGTTCCAATAGATCCGACCGGCAAGGTTTATCGTGTGCAGCACGGTGCGCAGGGTCAGATAGCGGAACCGGCCGGGCTTGACCTTGGTCAGGCTGCAGAAGTGGTTCTGGATGCTGCCGCGGCCGAATTCGCGTTCCAGGATCTGTTCCCGATAGGCGCTGTTCCAGGGGTGGTCGTGTTCCGGATCGCGCCGTTCGCGACGCCGGATGGCGATGAGAAACAGACCGATCAGTGCGCCGGCGACAAGGACCGGCAACACGAGCCAAGCGGTCAATTCGCCGGTTTCGGCCAAGGCACGGCCGACCGCGGCGGTCGCGGCGCCGCTGACATCGAACTGCAGGAGCGCCAAGGCCAGATCGGCGGTCACCAGCAGCCCGAAGGCGATCGCCAGCGCGAGGAGCGCGAACAGCAATATGGCCACGACGACCACGTAGATGCGGAACAGCCGCTTCAACACCCACCAGATGCCGCGAAGGATCTGCCGGCCGTGCCGAACCAGGAATGGGCGTTGGCGAAGCGCCAGATCGATATCGCCGATCTTGCGGCGGACGGCGTCATGGATTGCCTCGGGCGCGGGATCGCCGCCGCCGGATCGAAGCGGCATCTCGTCGATCAGACGTTGGACTTCGTGGCGCAATGCGTCTTCCTGTCTGACCTGACGCGCCGAGCGGCCCGGGCAGCCGGTGTAGTAGCAGTCGGCGCCCACATTGCGCCCGAGCAGGAAAGAGCCGAGGCGATCGTTGCTGTCCGGACAGTCGACGCAGTGCGAAAAGATCTCGCCGAGCGCCTCTCGGCCGGCCGGCGTCGCCACGAGTTGCGCGACGAATTCGTCGGCGTCGCCGTCGAAATTGGCCTCGAACACCAGACAGGGCAGGGCGTCCGGGATCTCGATGATGACGAAGCTGGCGAAATGCAGCGTGTCGATGCCCGCGAAGGCGGCAAAATGCCCGTCGGCGAGCTGCGCATCCACCTCTGTCAGCTTCTGACGCAAGGCGGCGATCCGCTGTTCGTCGATTTCGGCCAGGACGGTAAGGGTATCCTTTTTCATGCCGATCCCGCTCGATCGAACAGCAATATCAACCGGTCGACGGCCGGCCCGTCGTAGCGGATACGGCCTTTGCCGCCGGGGGCGCGCCGCAGATTCTGCAACCGCATCAACTGCATCACCATGGCCGGGATCTGCGCCTGCGCGATCTGGCGGCCGAAGCACTCATGCATGCCGTGGCCGAAATGCAGATAACCGCCGATGGCGCGGCCGGGCTTGAAGCGGTCGGGCGTATAGAACGCGTCCGGATCGAACATCGCGGACAGCGTCGCCAGCAGCACCGAGCTGCCGCCGGCGATTTCGGTTGCGCCGGGCTTGTTGGCGCGCAACACCGTATCGCGGGGACAGAACCGCGGTTGCATGGGGAACAGCGGATTGAACCGCAGCGCCTCGAAGGCGAAGTGGCCAACGGCCTTCAGATCGTCCGCCTCGGCCGCGGCCCGCGCGCCATCGTGCGCGTCCGGCCGTTTCAGGAGTTGGTAGATCAAGAGGGTCATCGCCTTGGTCACGGGCGCGGTGCCGGTGACGCAGAGACCGGCGATATTGCGTTGAACCACGTCGAGCGTGATGACGTTCGAATTGGCGAGGTGCGTGCGCAGCAGCCGGTTGAGGAAGTTGTCGGGTGGCTTGGTCGGACCTTGCAGCTCGGCGAGCCGCTGTTGGATCAGGCCTTCGAGATACCGGTTCAGCTCGCGGCCGCATTCCTCGGCTTCCGCCTTGAGGCCGCCCGAATCCGGGCTGGCGTCGACGATCAGCGAGGCGAGCTTGCGCTGCCAGCGGGCCATGGTGTCCGGATCGGGGCCTGGCACGCCGAAATACTCGGCGACGATGTTGCGCGGCACGTATTCCGCGATGTCCGTCACCAGGTCGAGCTGCCCGGCCGGCCTGGCGGCGTCGATCTGGGCGGCGCTGAAATCGCCGGCGAGATCCCGCACCCGCTGCAGGTCGGCCGGCTGAAAGGCTTCGTGCAGAAGGCGGCGCTCGACGTCGTATTGCGGCGACCGGTCCATGCCGAGCACGAATGGCCCTGCGGCCATGCGTGGCGCCATGATCTTCGCCAGCGCGAAATCGTCATCCCGCTCGAAGGCTTCGACGACGTCTTCGTGGCGGAAGATCACCACGGTGCTGCCGATTTTGAGGATCGGCTTGAACTGCCGTCCGATGCTGAACAGCAGTCGCAGCAACCCCGGTTTTCGCAAAATCCACTGCAGGATAAACGTGCGGACCGACGACATCTGCGTCTCCCCCTTCACCGCCGCTGGTTAGCGCGGCGGCGAACCGCCGTCGATCTTTGCGGGCTCAGGAGGCGCCATCGATCACGTCTTCCAGGGCGTCGACATCGCTGATCAGGATATGGCCGCGGTCGATTTTGACGATGCCCATCTCGCGCCAGGCGGCCAGCTGCTTGTTGATGCTCTCGCGCGTCATGCCGACGAGATCGCCCAACTCGCGCTGAGAGAACTTGATGCCGATG
Organism: Alphaproteobacteria bacterium; assembly: GCA_965232515.1. GTDB lineage: Bacteria > Pseudomonadota > Alphaproteobacteria > JANQKO01. Next base: position 128,887 of record CBDDPY010000002.1, read on the forward strand.
CGGATGCCGTCCGCCGATTCCTCGCCATGCCGCTCGGCCAACCGCAGCAGCGTGCGCCCGAGCCGGGCCGGCAGGTCCAGGAACAGGGTGTCCTCGACCATCTCGGTGGTGTCGCGGATCCGGCCGCAGAGCACGGTCAAAAGGTCGATGCAGGTGCGCGGATGGCGCTCGAGGAACGGGATGAACTCGCGCCGCTCCAGCACCAGCAGCTCGCTGTCCACCATCGCCGTCGCGTCGGCCGTGCGCGCTTTGCCGTCGAGCAGCGCGATCTCGCCGAAAACCTCGCCCGGATTGATGATGTTCAGCACCGCTTCCTTTCCCGTCGGCGACAGCGATCCGATACGAACCCTGCCGGAAATGACGCTCATCATGCTGTGACCCGGATCGCCCTTGCGAAAAATCACCTCGTTGGCGCCGAACTTGGCCACGCGAACGTAGGTGACCAGTCGGTCCAGGTCCTCGGCGGAAAGTTCACGCAGCAGGCTCGATTGCGACATTATCTGTCGCTTGTCGATGACTTGGCCTCCCGACATAGCGTGCCCCAAGATCTAGCAACCGTATGTGAGACGTTTCACATATGGCGGCGGTGCTATCCCAAACGCTTGTTCAAAAGGAATACCGCAAAGAGGAGAAAGATTCCAAAGGTTACTGAAGGACTTCTAAGAGGACGTGATAACAGTTGCAGTCATGCAAAAAACATCATCTCAAAGCTGTCGTGCTGTCACGGGCACCTGTCGGCATTCGGAAACCCGCAGCCGGCCGTGCTAACGTCGCCCGCGGTGGCGGCCCGGATCAGCGAGCGAAGCGACGGATAATGACCACAGCCCACAATTTGCGCGGCGACAGCGGGCTTGCAGGCCGATTCCGCCGTGCGGTCAACGGCGACGTGCTGTTCGACGCCTTCAGCCGCGGCCGCTACAGCACCGATGCCTCGATCTATCAGATCGAGCCGCTGGGCGTGGTTGTGCCGCGCAGCCAACAGGATCTGGTCGCGGCGGTGCAACTGGCGGCGTCCGAGGGGCTGCCGGTGCTGCCGCGCGGCGGCGGCACCTCGCAATGCGGCCAGACCGTCGGCGAGGCGGTGGTCGTCGATACCTCGAAATACGTCAACGGCATCGTCCATTTTTATCCTGCCGAACGGCGCGTCACGGTCGAACCGGGCATCGTGCTGGACGAACTGAACCGGTTCCTGAAGCCGCACGGCCTGTTCTTTCCCGTCGACGTGTCGACTGGCAACCGCGCCACCATCGGCGGGATGGCCGGCAACAATTCCTGCGGCGCGCGTTCAATCCGCTACGGCAACATGGTGCACAACGTGGCCGGCATCGAGGCCGTGCTGGCCAACGGAGAGATCCAGCGATTCGGGCCGGTTCCCGGCAATCTCGGCGGCATGGACACGGCGCCGGCCTACCGCGATCTGGTCGAACGCCTGCGCGGGATCGCCGCACGCGAGGCAGCCGAAATGGCGGCGCGCTGGCCCAAGCTGCTGCGCCGGGTCGGCGGCTATAACATCGATACGCTGTCGCCGTCGGGCCACAATATGGCGCACATGCTGGTCGGTTCCGAGGGCACGCTGGCGGCATTTACCCAGATCGAGCTGGCGCTGCAGCCGTTGCCGGCGCACAAGACGCTCGGTGTCTGCCATTTCCCGACATTCTACGCGGCGATGGACGCCACCCAACATATCGTCGAGCTGAAACCGGCCGCGGTCGAACTGGTCGACCGGACGATGATCGAGCTTGCCCGCGACATCCCCATGTTCCGGGCGACCGTGGACGCGTTCGTGCAGGGCGAGCCCGACGCCATTCTGCTGGTCGAGTTCGCCGGCGAAGACCGAGATCAGCAACTTCGGGATCTGCGGCGGCTGGTCGATCTGATGGGTACGCTCGGCTTCCCGGATGCGGTGGTCGAAGCGACCGATCCCGGCTTTCAGAGCGCCATCTGGGAGGTGCGCAAGCAGGGCCTCAACATCATGATGTCGATGAAGGGCGACGGTAAACCTGTCTCGTTCATCGAGGATTGCGCCGTGGCGCTGGAGGATCTGGCCGAGTACACCGACCGCCTGAACGAGGTCTTCGCGAAGCATGGCACCAGCGGCACCTGGTATGCCCATGCGTCGGTCGGCTGCCTGCATGTGCGGCCGATCCTGAACATGAAAGACGAGGGCGACGTCCGGAAGATGCGGACTATCGCCGAGGAAGCCTTCGCCATGGTGCGGGAATACAAGGGTTCGCATTCCGGCGAGCACGGCGACGGCCTGGTGCGCTCGGAATTCCACGAGCCGATGTTCGGCGACCGCATCACCAAGGCCTTCGAGGACGTGAAGGCGGCGTTCGACCCGGCTGATATCTTCAATCCGGGCAAGATCGTCCGGCCGTCGAAGATGGACGATCGTTCGCTGTTCCGCTTCAAGCCGGGCTATGCGGCCGATGTCCCGGACACGGCGCTCGACTGGTCCGACTGGTTCGGCTTCGCCGGCGCCGTCGAGATGTGCAACAACAACGGCGCCTGCCGAAAGTCCAATCCCGGCGTGATGTGTCCCTCCTACCGGGCGACGGGCGAAGAACAGCATCTGACACGGGGACGGGCGAATACGCTGCGGCTGGCCCTGAGTGGGCAGTTGGGCCCGGATGCGTTCACGTCCGACGAGATGTACGCCGCCATGGACCTCTGCGTCGGCTGCAAGGGCTGCAAGCGGGAATGCCCGACCGGCGTCGACATGGCCCGGATGAAGACGGAGTTTCTTTATCACTACCGCGAGCGCCATGGCCTAAGCCTGAAGGACCGCCTGATCGCCTATCTGCCGCGCTATGCGCCGACCGCCGCACGGCTGAGCGGCCTCGCGAACCTGCGCGACCGGCTGCCGGGCTTGCCGGGCTTAAGCGAAAAGATGCTGGGTTTCAGCGCGCGGCGCAGCCTGCCGGCATGGCGTGGCGATTGGTTCAAGAGCGACAATGCGGCGGCGGGCCCGGACGACGCCGATGTCGTTCTGCTGGTCGACACCTTCAATCGCTATTTCGAGCCGGAAAATGTGCGCGCCGCGCTGGCGGTGCTGCGCGCCGGCGGCTATCGCGTGCGGGTCGCCGAGGCCGCCGATAATGGCCGGCCGCTCTGCTGCGGCCGGACGTTCCTGTCGGCCGGGCTGGTCGACGAGGCGCGGGCCGAGGCCCGGCGCATGCTGGCGGCGCTGCGCCCCCATGTGGCGCGGGGCCGGCCGGTCATCGGGCTGGAACCGTCCTGCCTGTTCACGCTGCGCGACGAGTTCCTGGCCATGCTTCCGGGCGAGGAGACGGCCAAGCTGGCCGAGAACGCCATGCTGTTCGAGGAATTCCTGGTTCGCGAGCACGAACAGGACCGGCTCGATTTGCCGCTGAAGCCGGTTTCCGAGTCGCGGGCGCTGCTGCACGGCCACTGCCACCAGAAGGCGTTCGGCGCCATGTCGGCGGTTGAACAGGTGCTGGCCCTGGTGCCGGGTTTGGCGGTGGAGACGATCCCGTCCGGCTGTTGCGGCATGGCGGGCGCCTTCGGTTACGAGGCCGAGCACTACGACGTTTCGATGAAGATCGGCGAGCTCGATCTGCTGCCGGCCGTGCGCGCGGCCGATGAGAAAACACTGATCGTCGCCGACGGCACCAGTTGCCGGCATCAGATCAAGGATGGCGCCCAGCGGTCGGCCATCCATGTCGCCCGTGTCCTGGAACGGGCGTTGGCCAATGCGGGCTAGGGAGAATTTTCGATGACGACACGAGCCGGCCGCCATTTCCTGCAGATCCCTGGTCCGACCAACGTGCCCGACCGGGTGCTGCGGGCGATCGACCGCGCCACCATCGACCATCGCGGGCCGGACTTCGTCGAGCTGGCGAACGAAGTGCTGGCCGGCCTGAAGCCGGTGTTCGGCACCGAACAGCCGGTGATCATCTACCCATCCTCGGGCACCGGCGCCTGGGAGGCGGCGCTGGTCAACACGCTGTCGCCGGGTGACCGAGTGCTGATGTACGAGACTGGCCATTTCGCGACGTTGTGGCGCGAACTCGCCGGCCGGCTGGGCTTGGAGGTCGATCTGATCGGCGGGAACTGGGCCGGCGGCGCCGACCCGGCCGCGATCGAGGCCCGGCTGACCGATGACACGGACCATGCCATCAAGGCCGTGTGCGTGGTGCACAACGAGACCTCGACCGGCGTCACCAGCCGGATCGCGGACATTCGCGCGGCCATCGATCGCGCCGGTCACCCGGCGCTCTATATGGTCGACACGATCTCGTCGCTGGCCTCGATCGACTACCGGCATGACGAATGGGGCGTCGACGTTACCGTCGGCGGCTCGCAGAAGGGGCTGATGCTGCCGCCGGGCCTCGGCTTCAACGCTGTTAGCGAGAAGGCGCGTGCGGCCGCCGCCTCAGCCCGGCTGCCGCGATCCTACTGGGACTGGGAGGCGATGCTGGCCAACAACAAGGCCGGCTCGTTTCCCTATACGCCGGCGACAAATCTGCTCTACGGCCTGCGCGAAGCGCTGATCATGCTACAGGACGAGGGCATGGCGAACGTGTTCGCCCGGCATGACCGGCATGCCGAGGCGACCCGGCGCGCGGTGCGGGCCTGGGGCCTGGATGTCCTCTGCGCCGATCCGGCCGAATACAGCAGTTCGCTGACCGCCGTCTGCATGCCCGACGGCCACGATGCCGATGCGCTGAGACAGGTCATTCTAGACCGGTTCGACATGTCGCTCGGCGCCGGGCTGGGCAAGCTGAAGGGCCGGATCTTCCGGATCGGCCATCTCGGCGATTTCAACGATCTGATGCTGGCCGGCACGCTCTGCGGCGTGGAAATGGGTCTCGCGCTGGCAAATGTGCCCAGCCAGCGCGGCGGCGTCGATGCCGCAATGTCGTATTTATGCGAAGAAAAACATTAGAAATTTCCAATAACACGCGGGCGGATAACAAATTTGCTGTTCCGGCCCGTGGCACAATTGACTAAGTCGCCCATCGCTCTTACCGTCCTTCCCTATCGGTCGCATCGATAAAGAGAAATAAGCGGTCGGTTAACAGGGAGGTGTTCGTTGGCGAAGCTGCTCGAGATCGACAGTCTTCGAACGCAGTTCTTTACCTCAGCGGGCACGGTTCAGGCCGTCGACGGCATCAGCTATGACGTCGAGGAAGGCGAGACCGTGGCGATCGTGGGCGAATCCGGCTGCGGCAAGTCCGTCAGCGCGCTGTCATTGCTGCGCCTGATCCCCGACCCGCCGGGCCGTATCGTCGGCGGCAACATCAAATTCATGGGCCGCGATCTGCTGGCGCTCAGCGACGAGGAAATGCGTCAGGTCCGCGGCAAGGACATCGGCATGGTGTTCCAGGAGCCGATGACCTCGCTGAACCCGGTGCTGACGATCGAGCGGCAGCTCACCGAGACGTTGGAGACGCATCTGGGCGTCTCGCGCGATAAGGCCAATGCCCGCGCGCTGGAACTGCTGCAGCTCGTCGGCATTTCCGACCCGAAGCGGCGCCTGTCGCAATATCCGCATCACCTGAGCGGCGGCATGCGGCAGCGGGTGATGATCGCCATGGCGCTGGCCTGCGAGCCGAAGCTGATCATCGCCGACGAACCGACGACGGCGCTCGACGTCACCATTCAGGCCCAGATCCTGCAGCTGATGAAGGATCTGACACGGCGGCTGGGCGTCGCGCTGATCATCATCACGCACAATCTGGGCGTGGTCGCGCGTTACGCGGACCGCGTCAATGTGATGTATGCCGGCAAGATCATCGAGCGTGGCGATGCGCAGGAGATCTACCACAATCCCCGACATCCCTACACGCTGGGGCTGCTGCGTTCGGTGCCACGACTGGATCAGGCCCGATCGGAGCGGCTCGAGCCGATCGACGGCCAGCCGCCGGATCTGACCAAGCTCGGCCTCGGCTGCGCGTTTCGGCCCCGCTGCCGCTATGCCATCGAGCGCTGTGCCGGCGAGATTCCACCGCTGGAGGCCGTGGCCGACGAACATCTCGCCGCCTGCTGGGTCAAGGACGAGCTCGGCGCGGCGTTGAGGAAGGTCTCGTGAGCGTCGCCAGCGTCGCCGATCCGACGGATCCGCAAGCCATGGCCGATACCGGGCCGCTGCTTGAGGTCCGGAACCTGAAAATGCACTTCCCCGTCACCCAGGGCATGCTGATTCAGCGCACGGTCGCCCATGTGAAGGCGGTCGATGGTGTCAGCTTCGACATCCGGCGTGGCGAAACCTTGGGACTGGTCGGCGAGTCGGGTTGCGGCAAGACCACGACCGGCCGCTGCATCCTGCAGCTCGAGCGGCCGACTGACGGCGAGATCATCTTCGACGGCGTCAATCTGACCGAACTGGACAACAAGGCGCTGATCCCGCTGCGCGAGAAGATACAGGTGATCTTCCAGGATCCCTACAGCTCGCTGAACCCGCGCATGAAGGTGGGCGAGATCATCGCCGAGCCGATGATGGTGCACAAAATCGAGACCGACGCGAAACGCCGACGCGAGCGCGTGGCCGAGTTGCTGACGGTCTGCGGCCTGAACCCGGCGATGGCGGACCGATATCCGCACGAGATGAGCGGCGGCCAGCGGCAGCGGGTCGGCATCGCGCGGGCGCTGTCGCTGAATCCAGAGTTCATCATCTGCGATGAAGCGGTCTCGGCGCTCGACGTGTCGATCCAGGCCCAGGTCATCAACCTGCTGGAAGACCTGCGCGAGCAGTTCAACCTGACCTATCTGTTCATCGCCCACGACCTCAGCGTCGTGCGTCACCTCTGCCATCGGGTGGCGGTGATGTATCTCGGCAAGATGGTCGAGCTGGCCGACTGCGACGAGCTGTTCGACAACCCGCTGCACCCCTACACCCGGGCCCTGCTGTCGGCGGTGCCGGTGCCGGACCCCGAGGTCGAGCGGCAACGCGCGCATCAGATCGTCGAGGGCGAGGTGCCGAGCCCGATCAATCCGCCGAGCGGCTGCGTCTTCCATCCGCGCTGTTCGATGGCGGTCGCGGGCTGCAGCGCCGCCGTGCCCGAGTTCCGGGAGGTCAAGCCCGGACACTGGGTCGCCTGCACGGAGGTTTGACTAGTCCGGTAATCCGAGAGGCTTTAACGTCAACTGAAAAGTCGATGAGAACCAAGGGAGGAGTGTTTCAGATGAAACGGAGTTTCCTGAAAACCGCGACGGCGCTGGTGCTGGGCACATCGCTCGGCCTGACGTCCGCGATCGCGACGGCGGACACGCCGAAAAAGGGCGGCGTATTGAATTTCGTCGTCGGCAGCAAGATCCCGTCTTATGACGGCCATATCGAAACCACGTTCGGCATGATCCATCCGATCCGGCCGTTCTACAGCGTGCTGATCCGGGTCAACCCCGACAACCCGTCCTCGCCGACGGATTTCGTCTGCGATCTCTGTGTGGGCGACGTGCCGAACCCGACCGACGACGGCAAGACCTACACATTCAAGATCCGCGAGGGCGTCAAGTTCCACAACGGCGCGCCGCTGACCGCGCAGGACATCAAGGCGACCTACGACAAGATCATTTTCCCGCCGGACGGCGTCGCCAGCGCCCGCAAGGCCTTCTTCTCGATGGTTGACACGGTGACGGCGCCGGATGACACCACGATCGTGTTCCAGCTGAAGTACCCGTCGGGATCGTTCATTCCGGCGCTCGCAACGCCATTCAACTTTATCTACAGCAAGGCGGACCTCGATCAGCACGGCCCCACCTGGCACCAGAAAAACATCAACGGCTCCGGCGCCTTCAAGTTCGTCGAGCACCAGCCCGGCGCTTTCGTCGAAGGCGCCCGCAACGAAGACTACTATGTCGACGGCAAGCCTTATCTCGACGGCTTCAAGGCGATCTCGGCGCCGAAGATGGCGGTGCGGCTTCAGGCCATTCGCGGCGACCGGGCGGCGATCGAGTTCCGCGGTTTCCCGCCGAAGGCGCGCGACGACCTGGTCAAGGCGTTGGGCGACCAGATCACGGTACAGGAAAGCGATTGGAACTGCGTGCTGCTGTTCACGCCGAACCAGAAGCGCAAGCCCTTCGACGACGTCCGCGTGCGCAAGGCGCTGACGCTGGCCGTGGACCGCTGGGGCGGCTCGAAGTATCTCTCGCGGATCGCCATCGTGAAGACGGTCGGCGGCGTTGCCTTCCCGAACCATCCCCTGGCCGCCAACCAGGGCGAGCTGGAGCAGCTGGCCGGTTACGGGACTGATCTCGAGAAGTCGCGCGAAGAAGCCCGGCGTCTGCTGAAGGAAGCCGGCGCCGAGGGGCTGGAGTTCGAACTGCACAACCGCGGCGTCGACCAGCCGTACAAGGTCGTCGGCACCTGGCTGATCGATCAGTGGAAGCAGGTCGGGCTGAATGTGCGGCAGCGCGTGCAGCCGACGGGCCCGTTCTATGACACGCTTCGCAAGAAGAAAGACTTCGACGTCTCTCTCGACTTCAACTGCCAGTCGGTCGTGAACCCGCTGGTCGACGTGTCGAAGTTCCTCGGCAGCGCCGGCAACAACTACGGCGAATACGAGGACCCCGTCCTGGAGGAGCTGTTCGACAAGATGAACCGGTCAGGCGACGAGGCCGAGCAGCGCGAGCTGATGCGGGCTTACGAGAAGCGCGCGCTGGACGAGATGGCTCATATTGGCGTGACGCTGTGGTGGTACAAGATCAATCCGCACCGGTCCTACGTGAAGGGTTGGTCGATCGCACCCAGCCACTATCTCAACCAGGCGCTCGACAACGTCTGGCTGGACAAGTAAGCCGGCCGAGACCGGACGATAGCGGCCACCCGTCCAATGGGCGGGTGGCCGGCTGCCGGGACCTGAGATGTACAAGTATATCGTCAAGCGACTGTTGTTGATGGTGCCCACGCTGTTGGGCGCCGCTGTGCTGGTCTTCGCGCTGTTGCGCATGGTGCCGGGCGACGTCTGCGAGGTACGCATGGCCGGCACCGGCCTCTATGCGGACCAGGAAGCGATCGATACCTGCCGCGAAAACCTCGGCATGAACGATCCCTATTACGTTCAGTTCTTCGACTTCATCGCCGGCTACGTCACCTTCGATCTGGGCGAGTCCATGTGGACCGGCAAGCCGGTGACTTATGAGATCGGCATCCGCTTCGAGCTGTCCTTGCAGCTTGCGATCATGGCGACGCTTGTCGCCATCGCGGTGGCGATACCCTTGGGCGTCATATCGGCGATCAAGCAAAACACGTGGATCGACTATGTCGTACGGGCCTTCAGTATCGCCGGCATCGCCATGCCGTCGTTCTGGCTCGGGATATTGATCATCCTCGGCTTGTTGATCACCACACAGGCCTGGTTCGGCCAACCATGGATGCCGCCGATCCAATATGTCTCCGTATTCGAGGACCCCGTCGCCAACATGTCGCAGCTGATCTGGCCGGCGGTGGCCACGGGCTATCGTTATTCGGCGGTGGCGACGCGCATGACCCGATCGGCGCTGCTCGAAGTATTGCGCGAGGACTATGTGCGCACCGCCCGAGCCAAGGGCCTGTTCGAGAGCGTCATCATCAACCGGCACGCCCTGAAGAACGCGCTGCTGCCGGTGGTGACCATCATCGCTTTGGAATTCGCCTTCCTGATGGGCGGCCTCGTCGTCACCGAGCAGGTCTTCAATCTGAACGGTCTTGGCAAGCTGTTCGTCGAAGCCGTGCTGAACCACGATTTCACGCTGACCCAGCATCTGGTGATGCTGGTCGTGGCGATCTTCGTTCTCACCAACCTGGTGGTGGACGTGCTGTACGCCTGGCTGGATCCGCGGATCCGCTACAGCTAGCAGGAACGGTCGAATGGCGACACCGGACATCGGTTACGACAGCAGCGTTGAGGAAATCCCGAAGCCGAAATCCTGGCTCGGCGCGACGCTGGAGATGGCCCGCAAGCAGCCACTGGGCGCCGCGGGCGGTCTGGTGGTGCTGGTCATGATCTTCATGGCGGTGTTTGCCGAGCTGATCGCGCCCTACGATCCGGAAGCCAACTCGTTCGAATTCATGCTGGTCGGCCCGAGCGCGGATTTCCTGCTGGGCACCGATCAGTTCGGCCGGGACCTGTTGTCGCGCATCATCTACGGTGCCCGCACGGCGCTTTATGTCGGCTTCGTCTCGGCCTTCTTCGGCGCCACGGCCGGCCTGGTGCTGGGCGTTGCCAGCGCCTATTTCGGCGGCAAGATCGATCTCTTGTTCCAGCGGGTGCTCGACGTCTTCATGGCGTTTCCGTTGATCATCATGGCGCTCGCCGTCGTCGCCATTCTGGGCACCGGCACCCAGAACGTGATCATCGCCATCACCGTGCCGTTCATCCCTCAATGCGCCCGCGTCGTGCGGTCGAGCGCGCTGGCGATCCGCGAGATTCCCTATGTCGATGCGGCCCGGGCCTGCGGCTTCAGCCATACCCGGATCATCCTCCGGCACATGGCGCCGAACGTTATGGCGCCTTACCTGATCATGCTGACCTCGTTCGTCGGCCAAGCCATCCTGCTGGAAGCGTCGCTCTCCTATCTCGGCCTCGGTGTGCAGGAGCCGACGGCCGCCTGGGGCCTGATGCTGCAAGGCGGCGCCGAGGAGTACGCCGAGAGCGCGCCGTGGGTGGCCGTCTTCCCGGGCCTGGCGATTACGCTCGCGGTGTTCGGCTTCAACCTGTTCGGCGACGCGCTGCGCGACATGCTCGATCCAAAGTTGCGGTCGCGCTGATCGCCGAGGTTCTGCGGCGGCCGATCGTCTTTCGCGCGACCGCTCAGTTGGATGGCTCGATCAGGATTTCGATGCCGCATTCCTTGGCTTGCCGCAAACGCTCAATCGCCGCCGCGTCCGTGACCCGCTGAACCGTCACGTCTTGATCCGGCACGCCGCTTGCGCTCATTGCCTTGGCAACGGCGCCTGCCCGTAGTTCCCAGAGCAACACCTCTATCGGCGCGGCGCCGTCGGGTTCGGCTCCTGCAGTAATCAACACCTCTGTTCCGGCCAGCTTTTGCGCCGCAGAACCCGCCTGCGTCAACGTGGCAACGGCGTCGTCATTGAGGTCGGCGCTTGCAACAGCAAAACGAACAACGAACCTTGTGGGTAGGCAGGCCGTCCGGACCAGCGCAGTTTCGACGTCTGCCGGCGCCAAGCCAACATCACCGTCTCCGTCGCCGCTGCCGGGACCGCCGTCGCCGACAGGACCACCGTCGCCGCCGGGTCCGCCATCTCCGTCGCCACCGCCGTCTCCGCCGCCACCGTCTCCGCCGCCACCGTCTCCGCCGCCACCGTCTCCGCCGCCACCGTCTCCGCCGCCGCCATCTCCGCCGCCACCATCTCCGCCGCCACCGTCTCCGCCACCACCGTCTCCGCCACCACCGTCTCCGCCACCACCGTCTCCGTCGTCTCCGCCATCCCCGTCGTCGTCGTCATCATCGTCGTCATCATCGTCGTCATCATCGTCGTCGTCGTCGTCGTCATCATCGTCGTCGTCATCATCGTCGTCGTCATCATCATCGTCGTCATCATCATCGTCGTCGTCATCGTCGTCGTCGTCGTCATCACCGCCATCGCCCTTGGCGACGGCCGGGACGACGTCGAGACGGCGGTCGTCGACGGCGAATGTCAGGGGTGTCACGATGAGCAGTAGCGCGAGCAGCGAGGTCGACAGGAGTGATACGGCGCGTTCGAGGCGCGCATTCCTACCCATGCCGGTTCCTCCCTCTTCTGGCCGTCTGCGCGGCCTGGACTCGGCGATCGGTCGCAATGTTCCGAATAGAATACCAGATTTCTCTGATATTCGATATCTCAACGCGTAACGGTCAATCTAAGTGTTGTCCGAATCATCCAGCGCCAAAACTGTCGTGCGATGCTTGGCCAATACTATCTTTCTTGAACGAAATCCGTATCTTTTGTTCATTCAAAAATTTTTTGTTGATCTTGTATCCGTTTCTACTTCGTCGGTAACAGCATCGCGACAGGCGCGTTCAATACCGCAACCGCTCGCAACGACACAGGAGGGACCCCGGCGATTGTCGTCATCGTGCCGGCTTGGAGGTCAGAATTGTGCGGCGTACTGCGCCGGGTCAATGTTGGCGCCAATCACCAGCGGCCGGTCCTGCGCGGCTTGACCGTTCATGGCTTTTTCCAGGCCCGAGACGCTGTCGACGGCGATGCCGTCGCAGCCCATGGACTCGGCCAGTTTCACGGTGTCGGTCGGCTCGATCAGCGTGCCCTCGCTCGGATACTGTCGGGCCATCTGCTTCAGTTCGATGCGGTTCAAGGTGTTGTCGCAGAACACCACGACCTTGAGGCCGAGCTTCAGGCTGGCCGCCAGCCGCAGTTCGCCTTGCACCATGGCAAGCCCGCCGTCGCCGGTGAAGCAGACCACCGGACGGTCGCCCAGCAAGTGCTTGGCGGTGATGGCGGCGGGGAGCGCATAGCCCATCGAGGACAGGCCGTTCGTCATCAAGACGCCGCGCGGCTGATAGGTCGCCCAGCCCTGGCCGACCAGCAGCTTGTGCGAGCCGACATCGGTCGAGACCACGGTATCGCGCGGCATGGCGGCGCGCACCGTGTCGATCACGTCGGTCGGATTGAGCGCGCCGGTCACGCGTCCCTCGTAATAGTGCTTCATCAGGCCGTCGCGATGCGCGGCGACCTCGGCCTCGGTCCACTTGGTGGTCGCGCCGCCGCCGGCATCGGTCAGCGCCTCGAGGATCCGGCCGATATCGCCGACAACCTCGATCTCGGCCGGGTAGATCTGATCGGTGTTCGGCGTCGAGTCGATATGGATGACAGGCGCCGTCGGCGACCAGGGTTTGATCAGCTCGACGGCGTCGAAGCCGACACAAAGGATCAGGTCTGACTGGCCGAGAAAATCCCAGAGATAGGCATTGCAGGCCATATCGAGCGTGCCGGCAAAATAGGGGTGATCCTCCGCCAGCACGCCCTTGGCCATCGGCGCGACGACGACCGGCAGGCCATACCTCTCGGCGAAACGGGCCAAGGCCTTGCCGGCGTCCGCGCGCTGGGCCGAAATGCCCGTGACGATTACGGGCCGTTTCGCAGTCCTGAGTCGTTTGACGGGATCGGCAGGTGTTTCGTTGGCGAAGACTTGGATATCCGGCAGTGTCGGGACCATGGGAGGCAAGGCGATCCTGTCATCTGAGGCATCGGCGCCGACCACGTTCGCCGGCGTCGAGATGTGCACCGGGCCCGGCCGTTCCGCCACGGCCAGCCGCAGCGCCTTGCGCATGACCGTGGCGACGGTGTCGGGCTGGATCGCTGTCGTCCATTTGCTGATGGCTGAGAACAACCGGTTGTGGTCCAACACCTGGTGCGTGAAATAGGGCGCGCGCTGGTCGTCGATTTGCCCGGACAACGCCAGCATCGGCACGCGATCGAGGTGGGCGTTGGCGACGGCGTTGACCAGGTTCGACGAGCCGGGCCCGAGTGTCGACAGGCAGACGCCCGGGCGGCCGGTGATCTGGCCGTAGGCCTCGGCCATCAGCCCGGCCGTGCCCTCGCGGCGGGCCAGCACGAACTCCAGCCCGGCGCGGCGGGCGGCCTCCAGGAACTCCACGTTCGGATCGCCCGGATAACCGAACACATGCTCGATCCCGGCGGCCCGGAGGTATTCGATAATGACCTGGCTGGCGTTCATGTTCGGCCCAATCGGTTGCGACAAGCGGCGGGTGGCAAGGTATCATAGACCTGGATCCATTGGCGTCGGCAGCGAGGGAACCGGAGACGATGACAGTGGCGGTGGAGGCGGGCGAAGCGCCGCCCGGGCCGACGCGCAGCCTCGCGCGGTTCGTCTGCGATTTGCGCTATGACGCGCTCGCCGGACCGACCCGGCACGCCGCGCGCCGGCACATTCTCGATACCATCGGCGCCTGTGTCGCCGGCGCGCGGGAGCAGGTTGCGGACGCGGTCGCCGCGGTGTTCGCGGATGCCGGCATTGGTGGCAACGTGCCGGTGCCGGGGCGCGACGGCAGGGTCGATCTGCTGAACGCCGCCTATCTTGCCGGCGCCAGCGCGCACGGCCTGGAGTTGGACGACGGCTATCGCAACGGCTCGGTGCATGCCGGCGCCGTGGTGGTGCCGGCGGCGCTGGCGGCGGCCTATCGCCGGCGCGCCAGTGGACGCGATCTGCTGACAGCCGTGGTTGCCGGCTACGAGGTGGCGGCTCGGGTGTCGGCGGCCGGCCATCCGCGTGTGCGCTGGCGTGGTTTTCACACGACCTCGACGTCGGGCGTGTTCGGCGCCGCCTCGGCCGTGGGATTGTTGCACGGGCTGGACGAAGAGCGGTTGATGAATGCCTTCGGCCTGGCGGCCAGCAGCGCCGCCGGCCTGTTCGCCTTCGTTCAGGGGGGTGGCGACGTGAAACGCCTGCATCCGGGGCATGCCGCGCGGGAAGGCTTGCTGGCGGCTTTGCTGGCGGGGCAGGGGCTGGCCGGGCCGCCCGACGTCTTGGAGGCGGTCGACGGCTATTTCCATGCCTTTGCCGGCGACGATCCGCGCGACGCGGGCTACCGAGCGCCAGATCCGTTCGCCGACTGGCAGGGCTATGCCATCGAGGACTGCTACATCAAGCCCTATGCCTGCTGCCGGCATATTCACCCCGCGCTCGATGCCATGCTGGATGTCCTCAACGCCCAAGATCTGTCGCCGGCTGACGTGGCGCGCGTCGACGTGGCCACTTACAGGGTGGCCGCCGCTCATGCCGCGGCCGGCTGGGAAAACATGGGCACGGCGCAGCTCAGCTTTCCCTTCGTCATGGCGGTCGGCCTGCACAAGCGCAACGTCGATCTCGACGACTTCTCCGAAGCGCGTCGAAGCGATCCCGCCATCACCGGCGATTGCGCCAAGTTCCACGTCACGGTCGACCCCGAATGTGACGCCAACTATCCGCGCCTGCGGCCGGCAAAGGTGCGGCTGACGACCATCTCAGGCGATACCTTTGCGGCACAGGTCGACGATGCCTACGGCTCGCCGTTGAACCCGATGGACGATGCGGCGCTGGCGGAAAAATATCGTGCGATCACGGCCCCCGTATTGGGCGATGACCTGTGCAACACCACGCTCGACATGCTGTGGGGACTGGACAGTCTGGACAAGATCGCGCCGCTGGCGGACATGCTGGCCCAGCCGGTTTGACGGTGCCGACCCGGGGTACACTGGTCCTGATTGTCGGACCGTCGGGCGCCGGCAAGGACAGCTTGATCGAAGGTGCGCGGGCGCGACTTGCGACGAACGGCGACTTCATTTTTCCACAGCGCGACATCACCCGCGCCGCCGACCTCGGCGGCGAGGATTACAACGCCGTCAGCACGGCCGAGTTCGATCGGCGACGCGCCGCCGGTGCTTACAGTCTGTCGTGGGGCGCGCACAACCTCTACTACGGCGTACCTGCCGACATCGAACAGAATCTGCATGCCGGTTCGAGCGTGGTCGTCAACGTTTCTCGCGCCATCCTGGACGACGCGCGTGACCGCTTGACGCCCGTCCGCGTCGTCAACGTGACGGTGCCGGCAGCGATCCTGGCCGAACGGCTGGCGGCGCGCGGGCGGGAAAGTCTGACCGATATCGAGGCGCGGCTCGCGCGCGCGACGGCCTATGACGTTGACGGCGACGACGTCGTGCACTTCGTCAACGACCGGCCGTTGACGGAATCGATTGCCGCCTTCGTTGAGGTCCTGACGTCTTGTCAGCCGGTGAAGGGGTAGCGGCCCAGTATGTCGAAGGGCAAGTCGCGATTGGCCTGACGGTAGATGGCGATGCCGTCGACATCGAGCGGCGTCTTGGTGGCGGCGGCCGCCAGCGGCTCCAGGGCCGTCATCACCAGCGCCCGGTCCGCCTCGGATAACCGCTGCGTCAGCGTCATGTGAAAGCGGAACTCGTCCATCACGTAGGGGTAGCCCCAGGCCTGCAACAGGTCTTGCTGGCGTGGGCTCAGACCCGCGGCGCGACGCTTGGCGAGTTCGGCCGCGCCGGCCGGCGCCCGGAAGCCGTCGAATTCACGGACGCAAGCGTCCGCCAGGTCCTGCATGTCGGGGCTGGGTGCCGACAGTACCAGCGCGGTAAAACCGGACAGCGCCGCGACCTTCAGGCGTGGCACCGTGAAGGGCGTCCGCGATCCGGCAAACCTCTGCGCCGCGGCGATC
Source organism: Alphaproteobacteria bacterium (assembly GCA_965232515.1). Lineage (GTDB taxonomy): Bacteria > Pseudomonadota > Alphaproteobacteria > JANQKO01. The sequence goes on from CBDDPY010000002.1 coordinate 145,033, forward strand.
AGGTCCGCTTCGCCACGGCCATCGGCCAGCGCGAATGGCGGCTTCAGGGTGCCATGAAAACCGTAGTGGCGCGGCGACGCGGTAATTTCGGCGAGCCGGCCCGGCGTCAGCCCATCCACGGCGGGCTGCGTTCGTTCCGTACCGTCGGCGCAGTCGCGTCCCAGCCAGTTGGCGCCGAGCTCCGCCAGCGCGCTGCCGGGCGGCGGCGCGAAATAGATCGCGTAGCGGGCGGTCACGTCCGCAGACAGCTCTCGAGATGCGGGCGGAAATGGGCGAGGTCGGGCGTCTCCGCGCCGACGACCTTGCCGCCTTCGTCCCAGCGCCGGACTCTGACGCCGTCGTCGGCATAAGGCTGGGCGGCAAACGCCTCGGCCTCGTCGGTCGTGAACGGACCGCCCTGAAGTTCGAGCGTGCGGACGGAGCCGGCCGACAAGCGGTCGAAGTAATCCGGTTCGGTCGCGGTGAGATAACGCTTGGCGGCGACGTGCCAGTAGACCGGCATGACGACGTCGTCGTCGAACCATTGGGTCAGGTAATCCCGCCCACGGTCCTCGTGCTTCGCATCCTCGCCACGCTCCAACGCCGCCCATTCGTCCGGATTGAGCAGGTGGCCGATGTCGTGCAGCAGGGCCGCCGATATTAGCGCGGGCGATGCGCCTTCCTGCTCGGCCAGCGTCGCGCATTGCAGGGCGTGCGCCAGTTGCGTTACCTGTTCGCGGGTGCCGTAGAGGCGTTTGCCGCCCCGCGCCATCACTTCGAAAATCTGCTCGATCGGATCCATGACCTGCCCCCGTGTTTTCGATTGCTAGACGACGCGCTGCCCCTCGCGCCAGACCTGCCGCACAACCGGCACGCCGACGCGGTTGTCGACGCGCACCAGATCGGCGCGCTTGCCGACCGCGATCTCGCCGCGATCGTCGAGACCGACCATGCGGGCGGGATTGCGAGCGACGCGGCCGACGGCATCCGGCAGCGTCATCTCAAGCCGGTCGTGCATGATGAAAGCGCTGTGCAGCAGGCTCGCCGGCACATAGTCCGACGAAAGCGCGTCGAGCAGGCCGCGTTCGGCAAGCTCGAGCGCCGCGACATTGCCCGAATGCGAGCCGCCGCGCACGACGTTGGGCGCGCCGGCGATGGTGCCAAGCTTGTGTTTCTGAGCCGCCGCCGCCGCTTCCACCGTGGTCGGGAACTCCGAAATGGTCGCGCCTATCTGGACCGCCTCGTCGATGTGCTCCGGCGTGGTGTCGTCGTGGGTGGCCAGAACCAGGTCGAGTTCCCGGCAGGCGGCGACGATGGCGCGCTGGTTGCGATCGGCGTTGCGCGCTTGGCGTTCCTTACGCTCAGCGACGAGGGCGGCGATGCCATCCTCATCGAGGCCGTACTTGCCCTGGTAGTAGACCTTCCAATGCTTGAGATTGCGGAACTGCCGTTGGCCCGGCGTGTGGTCCATCACCGAGACCAGCCGCACGAGCGGATCGTTCTGGAACTCTTCGAACATCTCCGCGGCATGGTCGCCGCCGATCTCGCAGCGCAGATGGATCAGGTGCTCGGCGCGCAGAATGCCGTGATCGCGGGCGGTGTTGATGTGGTCGAGGATTTCGCGCACGCGCTCGGCCAGGCCATAGGCTTCCGACGTGTCGCCGACCCGCACGGCATCGAAGACCGTGGTGATGCCGGCCGCGGACACGTCGGTGTCGTGCGCCATCAGGGCCGGCGTCACCGGCCAGCGCACCTTGGGGCGCGGCGTCAAGTGTTTCTCAAGGTTGTCGGTATGCAGCTCGACCAGACCTGGCAGCAGATAGTCGCCTTCAAGATCCTGGCTGCCGCCGGCTTCGGTCTGTCCGCTGGCGATGTCCGCGATCTTGCCGTCCTGTACACGAACGCTGCCGTGCACGACCTCGTCGTCGAGCACGATCCGGGCGTTGGCAAAAATCAGTTCGGTGCTCATGCGGCCTCTCGGTACGCCGCGACGTCGAAGCTGCCGGTCGCCACGCGGTCACGGACGTCAGCGTCGTGGAAGATGCCGACAACAGCCGCCTGCCGCGCCCGGGCGTCGTTGATCAGCTCGACCACCGCGTCGCGGTTGGCGGCGTCGAGCGATGCCGTCGGTTCGTCCAGCAGCAGGACCGGATAGTCGGCGACGAAGCTGCGGGCGATGTTCACGCGCTGCTGCTCGCCGCCCGAGAACGTCGCCGGCGGCAGCCGCCACAGGCGCTCGGGCACGTTGAGCCGGGACAGCAGGTCGGCCGCGCGGGTGCGTGCGAGGTCGGCGTCGACCGCGCGCATCAGCAGCGGCTCCATCACCAGGTCGATGGTCGGGATGCGCGGGATCACGTGCAGGAACTGGCTGACATAGCCCATCGTGCGGCGGCGGATGTCGAGCACGGTCCGGGGCTCGGCGCCGGTGACCGGCACCAGCTCGCCGTCATGGCGAACGAGGACGCGGCCGGTCCGCGGCAGGTAGTTGCCGTAGATGCAGCGCAGCAGGCTCGACTTGCCGGCGCCCGACGGGCCGGCCAGCACCAGGCATTCGCCGCCATGCACCGCCAGGTCCACGCCATTGAAGACCGGCAGCTCGAGGCCGTCCTGCAGATGCAGCGTGAAAGCCTTCTGCAGGTCTTCGACGACCAGAAGCGGTTCGGACTGTTTCGACATATCGGTCACACCGAGACGATGGAGGAGACGAGGAGCTGTGTATAGGGATGCTGAGGATCGTCCAACACCTGATCGGTCAGGCCCTGTTCGACCACCCGGCCGCGCTGCATCACCATCAGCCGGTGCGAAAGCAGCCGCACCACGCCGAGGTCGTGCGTGACGATGACGCAGGCGACGCCCAGCTCGCGCACCAGACCGCGCAACAGGTCGAGCAGGCGGGCTTGCACCGAGACGTCGAGGCCGCCGGTCGGCTCGTCCATGAAGACCAGGCGCGGCTGCGTGACCAGATTGCGGGCGATCTGCAGACGCTGTTGCATGCCGCCCGAGAAGGTCGCCGGCAGGTCGTCGATGCGGCCGTCTTCCATCTCGACCCGGTCGAGCCAGTCGACGACGTCACGCCGGATGTTGCCGTAGTGCCGCGCGCCGACCGCCATAAGGCGTTCGCCGACATTGGCGCCGGCCGACAGGTTCATGCGCAGACCGTCGCGCGGATTCTGATGCACGAAGCCCCAGTCGGTGCGCATCAGCATGCGCCGCGCCGGCTCGGACATGGCCGCGAGATCGGCCATGCCGTCGACGCGGGTATTGTATTCGACGCGGCCGCCGGACAGGTCTAGATGCGCCGAGAGGCAATTCAACAGCGTCGTCTTGCCGGAGCCGGACTCGCCGACGATGCCCAGGATCTCGCCCGGCCAGAGGTCGAAGCTGACGTCCTCGCAGCCGATCCGGTCGCCGTAGAACTTCGAGACACCGGTGGCGCGCAGCAGCGGCTGTTCACTCATGCCGCATCTCCCTCTGCCCGCCGTTCGGCGCAGTATTCGGAATCCGAGCAGCAGAACATCCGGCCGCCCTCGTCGTCGATCACCACCTCGTCGAGGAAGGTGTCGGTCGCGCCGCAGAGCGCGCAGGGCTCGTCCCAGGTTTCGATGTCGAAGGGATAGTCATCGAAGTCGAGGCTTTTGACCGGCGTATGGGGCGGGATCGCGTAGATGCGCTTCTCGCGCCCTGCGCCGAACAACTGCAGGGCCGGATTCCGGTCCATCTTCGGATTATCGAACTTCGGGATCGGGCTCGGCGACATCACGTAGCGCTCGTTGACCAGGACCGGATAGTTGTAGCCCTTGGCGATACGGCCGTATTTGGCGATGTCCTCGTACAGGCTGACCTGCATGGTGCCGTACTCTTCGAGCGCATGCATCTTGCGGGTCTCGGTCTCGCGCGCCTCGATCCAGCGCAGCGGCTCCGGGATCGGCACCTGGTAAACCAGGATCTGGCCCTCGGCCAGCGGCGTCTCGGGCACACGGTGCCGGGTCTGAACGATCGTCGCCTCTTTCGTTCGCTCGGTGGTGTTGACGCCGGCGGTCTTGGCGAAGAAGCGCCGGATGTTGACGGCGTTCGTCGTGTCGTCGGCGCCCTGATCGATTACTTTCAACACATCGTCCGGTCCGATTACGCTCGCCGTCACCTGGATGCCGCCGGTGCCCCAGCCGTAGGGCAGGGGCATCTCGCGACTGCCGAACGGCACCTGATAGCCGGGGATCGCCACGGCCTTCAGGATCGCGCGGCGGATCATCCGCTTGGTCTGCTCGTCAAGGAAGGCGAAGTTATAGCCGTCGATTGTTGCAGTTCGGTGTTGCCCGTCATCGGCCGGCGTTGCCTCGTCTGTCACGGATTCGGTCATTCCGCCGCCTCCTGGTGCGCTGCTCGGTTACGCTCGATCTGCTCGCGCATACGTCGGACGATCACCAGCTCGGACTGGAAATCGACGTAGTGCGGCAGCTTCAGGTGCTGCACGAAGCCGGAGGCCTCGACATTGTCCGCGTGGTAGAGCACGAACTCCTGGTCCTGGCACGGCGCGTTGACGTCCTCGCCGAGCTCGTCGGCGCGCAGCGACCGGTCGACCAGCGACATGGCCATGGCCTTGCGCTCGCAATAGCCGAAGGTGAGGCCGTAGCCGCGCGTAAATTGCGGCGGCTGGGTTGCCGAGCCCTGGAACTGGTTGATCATGTGGCACTCGGTGACGGTGATCTCGGCGATCTCGATGGCGAAGCCGAGCTCCTCCGGCACGAACTCGACCGCGACCTCTCCGACCCGGATCTCACCGGCAAACGGATGCGTGTTGCCGAAGCCGCGCTGGTTCGAATAGCCGAGCGCGAGCAGAAATCCCTCGTCGCCGCGGGCGAGCGCCTGCAGGCGGGCGTCGCGGCCGGCCGGAAACTGGATCGAATCCCGTGTCAGGTCGGCCACCGGTTCGTCGTCGGCCGGCAGTTCCGGTTCCATCATGCCGTCGCGGTCCAGCAACTCGACCACGCGGGGCATCTCGTTGTCGATGACGTGGTCGCTGAGCTCGCCCTGCGGGCGCTCGCCGTCGGCGGCTAGCGTGAAGTCCAGCAGGCGATGGGTGTAATCGAAGCTGGCGCCCAGGATCTGGCCGCCGGGCAGGTCCTTGTAGGTGGCCGAAATGCGCCGCCGGATCGCCATCCGGCCCGTGTCGATGGGCTCGGAGGCGCCGAACCGCGGCAACGTGGTGCGATAGGCGCGCAGCAGAAAGATCGCCTCGATCAGATCGCCGCGCGCCTGCTTGACGGCGAGCGCGGCCAGCTCGCGATCGTAGAGCGAACCCTCGGTCATGACCCGGTCGACCGCGAGCGACAGTTGCTCGTCGATCTGCTGCAACGACACTTCGTTGACGTGCCGGTCGCCCCGGCGTTCGTCGGCTAGCAGCCGCTGGGAATTCTCGATCGCCTTCTCACCGCCTTTGACTGCGACATACATGGGCTCAGTTCCTCACGGTCGTTGTGCGCGGCAGGCAGCAAAGCTGTTGGCCGGCGGTGATGACGAGATCGACGCCGCGCGGAAACAAGGCATTGTTCCGTCGCCACGCCGTCGCGAAGCCGGTCGGCAGGCCATCGATGCCGATGCGGGCTTGGTCCCGGATGCCGGGTCCGGACAGGCGCCAGCCGCCGTCCGCCGTCAGCCCGCCGGCCTGAAACAGCAGGGTGGTGGACGTGTCGGGATACTCGTCGCTGCCCTGCGCGAACGGCGGTAACGCCGGCAGGTCGCCGGCGATCACCGCGAAGCGGGCCACGCCCGGGTCATCGGTGATCGGGCAGCCGCAGTGGAAGCGCAGGAAATCCGCCGCCTGCGCCGCCGCCGGATCGAGCCAGACAGGCGTGTCGAAGTCCGCCAGCGCGAGGCAGACGGCCGTCGTCGCGGCGTTTAACGGAGCAGGCGGGTCGAGCGCGATATCGATCTCGCCGATCGTGCCGGGCTGCGCCATGGCCGCCAGCACGCAACGAAAGACCGATTGGGCGTCGAGCACCGGGTCGGTAAAGCCGGGTTCGATCCGGGATGCGTCGAGGGCTTGGGTCGGCATCGCTAGTCGTCCCCCCGCACCACGGTGAAAAAGTCGACCTTGGTGGCGCCGGCCTTGACGGCGGCGGCCTGCCGGGCGTCGTCATGCATCTTGCACAGCGGCTCGACGACGCCGTCGCGCACGTCTTCGCGACAGTCCGGGTCCTGCATCATGGCGTCGACCACGGCCGACAGTTCGGCATGGCGTTTGTTGCGGCCGCTGACATAGCCGTGGCCCGTCATGCCGTTGTCGAGGCGGACCGTGCAGCGGGTCACCGTCATCTCACCGAGGTTGAAGCGTATGCCGGTGCCGCCCGCGCGGCCGCGCACCATGACCATGCCGACCTCCGGCCGCCGCAAGGTCTGCCAGCCCGGCTTCTGCGGCAGGTTGTCCCAGAGGACTTCGAGATCCTTCGGCTGCGCCTTCGCCAGAACGGACATCCAGCGCTGCCGTTGGCTCTGCTCCATCGAAACTGTCATCTCGGATTGCACTCCTAGACGAATTCATCTAAACATCTAGACATCCATATGAATTGTGCTTAGAATAGTCGGAACGAGATCGTCGTAAAGAGATTTCTTGTGAATTTTCCATGACGTGCAGGGATCGTCAGCCGACATGAACCTGGATCGCGGCAGCGGCGTCGCTTTGTGGCGCCAGATCGAGCATGCGCTTGCGCAGGAGATCGCCGATGGCGTCTTCGCGCCCGGCAGCCGGTTGCCGACGGAGCCGCAACTGTCGAACCGGTTCGGCGTTAACCGGCACACATTGCGGCAGGCCCTCGTCGCGCTTGCCGACCGCGGCCTTATCCGGATCGAGCAGGGGCGCGGCACGTTCGTCCGCGAGGACGTCATCGACTATGCCGTCGGGCCGCGCACGCGATTCTCGGAAATCGTCGGCCGGCAGGACCGGACCCCGGGCGGCGAGCTGATTGCGGTCGTCGAAGTGCCGGCGGATGCGACGGTCGCAAAGGCGCTGGGCATCCGCAAGGGCGCGCCCTGCATCCGGATCGATTCGAAGGGCAATGCGGACGGCCAGATCCTGACGGTCGGCTCGCACTTCATCTCGACCGAACGCCTGCCCGGAATCGGCGATGCCTATCGCGAGACCGGATCGATGACCAAGGCATTGCGGAAATGTGGGATCTCCGACTACTCGCGCAAGACGACCCGGGTGACCGCCCGGATGCCCAGTGCCGATGATGCCACGCATCTGAAGCAGCCCGCCAACCGTCCGGTGCTGGTGGCGGAATGGCTGAACGTCGACAGCAACGGCAAACCGGTCGAGTACGGCATCACCCGGTTTGCCTCGGACCGCGTGCAAATCGTCTTCGAGACCTGAGGTTTGGACGCCTGACCTGACGCTTTGCCTTAACCGGTCTGGCCGGTGTAGGTTTCGGCCCGTTGCGCGACATCTAGGAAGGCCCGCGGCGTCAAGACGGGTCATCCGATCTGGGGGACTGGGGAGGTCACACCAAATGGCTAAACTGCGCGCGTTGCCGCTGGCGGCGCTGCTGACGCTACTCGCGTCGCCGTCTCAGGCACAGGATCCGGCGTTCAGCGCCGGCGATACGGCCTGGATGCTGACATCGACGGTGCTGGTTCTGTTCATGACGCTGCCCGGCCTGGCGCTGTTCTACGCCGGCCTGGTGCGGGCGAACAACGTGCTGTCGGTGTTGATGCACTGCTTCGCTCTGGCCTGCCTGATGTCGTTGCTGTGGCTGGTCATCGGCTACAGCCTGGCCTTCGACGACGGCGGCGGCATGCAGGCTTATATCGGCGGGCTGAGCCATATGTTCCTCGCCGGCATCGGCCCGGAGACGCTGTTCGGCAGCATCCCCGAGACCGTCTTCTTCATGTTTCAGATGACCTTTGCCGTCATCACGCCGGCGCTGATCGTCGGCGCTTATCCCGAGCGCATCCGCTTTCCGGCCGTGCTGCTGTTCAGCGCCATCTGGCTGCTGGTGGTGTATGTGCCCGTGACGCACTGGGTCTGGGGCGGCGGCTGGCTGGCCGACATGGGCGTGATGGACTTCGCCGGCGGCATCGTCGTGCACGTCACCGCCGGCACTTCGGCGCTGGTGTTGGCCTGGGCGCTGGGCGGCCGGCGCGGCTTTCCCAAAGACCTGCAGCCGCCGCACAACCCGGGCATGACCATGATCGGCGCCTGCATGCTCTGGGTCGGCTGGTTCGGCTTCAATGCCGGCAGCGCGCTGGTCGCCGACGGCAATGCCGGCATGGCCATGACCGTGACCCACATTTCATCGGCCATGGGCGCCATGACCTGGGCGGCGGTCGAGTGGATCCGTTTCGGCAAGCCCAGTCTGATCGGCATCGTCACCGGCATGGTCGCCGGCCTGGCCTCGATCACGCCCGCTTCGGGCTTCGTCGGTCCGGTCGGTGCCCTGATCATCGGTTTCGCGGGTGGACTGATCTGCCAGTTCGCCGTTGGCTGGATCAAGAACGTGGTGAAGATCGACGACTCGCTCGACGTGTTCGCGGTGCACGGCGTCGGCGGCGCGCTCGGCACGCTGCTGACGGCGTTCCTGGCGACCGGCACGTTCGGCGGGCTGGGGCTGGCCGACGGCACCGGCATGGGCGGTCAGTTCATCGTCCAGCTTACCGGCGTGATCGCCGTGCTGGTTTGGTCGACCGTCGCGAGCTACGTCATCATCAAGGTGGTGTCGGCGATTTGCGGCCTGCGCGTCTCCGAGGAAGAGGAGCTCGAGGGCCTCGATCTCGTGGCGCATGGCGAGCGGGGCTACGATCTCTGATCGGATCGGTCCGGCATCGAGTATGAAAGGAATCTGGCGATGAAAATGATCATGGCGGTGATCAAGCCGCACAAGCTGGAGGCGGTGCGCGACGCGCTCACCGGCCTCGGCGTCGAGGGGTTGACCGCAAGCGAGGTCAAAGGCTTCGGCCGGCAGGGTGGCCATACCGAGATCTATCGCGGCGCCGAATACGCCATCAGCTTCGTGCCGAAGGTGAAGATCGAGATCGCGGTGACGGACGACCGCGTCGACGATGTCGTCGATGCCATCCGCAACGCCAGCCACACCGGCAAGATCGGCGACGGCAAGATCTTCGTCTACGACATGGGCCGCGCGGTTCGTATTCGCACCGGTGAAGAGGATACGGAAGCCCTCTAACGCTTGCGGGTTGTTCGCGGCTCTGCAAAGCTTTCGCCGAGCCATTCCCATTCCGATCTGCCAGCCGGAGTTGCCGCAATGTCGCATCTGCCCGCCAGCGAGGCGCTGTCCCGCTTCACCGTCGTCGATCTGACCCGCGTCCGTGCCGGGCCGACATGCGTGCGGCAGCTTGCCGACTGGGGCGCCGACGTGATCAAGGTCGAGATGCCGGCGGCCGTCGAGGGCGACGGCGCGCTGGGCGGACCTCGGCACGGCTCGGACTTCCAAAACCTGCACCGCAACAAGCGCTCGATCACGCTGAATCTGAAAGAGGACGCGGGTCGAGAAGCCTTGCTGCGGTTGCTGGAGAAGGCCGATGTGCTGGTCGAGAACTACCGTCCCGACGTGAAGCATCGCCTGGGCATCGACTACGAGACCCTGAAGGAACGCTTCCCGCGGCTGATCTACGCCAGCATCTCCGGTTTCGGCCAGGACGGCCCCTATGCCAAGCGGCCCGGCTTCGACCAGATCGCGCAGGGCATGGGCGGCCTGATGTCGATCACCGGCGCGCCGGGCGAGGGGCCCATGCGGGTTGGCATTCCGGTCGCTGACCTGACCGCCGGCATCTTCGCGGCCACGGGCATCCTGGTGGCGTTGCTGGAACGCGAGGTCTCGGGCGAGGGGCAGTGGATCCAGACTTCTCTGTTGCAGGCGCAGACCTTCATGCTCGACTTCCAGGCCTCGCGCTGGCTGGTGAAGGGCGAGGTGCCGAAGCAGGCCGGCAACGACCACCCGACCAGCATCCCTACCGGCGTGTTCGAGACCAGCGACGGCCATATCAATATCGCCACCTCGGGGCAGCCCATGTGGCGGCGGCTGTGCGAAGCGCTGGACGCTGGCGACCTGGTCGACCATCCGGATTACGCGACCGGCGCCGACCGTTCGAAGAACCGGGTCGCACTCAACGCTGCGATCAGCGAACGCACCCGCACCGCGACCAGCAAGGAATGGGTCGACAAGCTGAACGCGGCGGGCGTGCCGACCGGGCCGATCAACAGCATCGATCAGGTCTTCGCCGACCCCCAGGTGCAGCATCTGGGCTTGGCGCAATCGGTCGAGTCGGCCGCGCTCGGCAAGATGGACCTGGTCGGCCAGCCGATCATCATGAGCCGGACGCCGAGCAGCCTGCGCCAGGCGCCGCCGGAGCGCGGCGAGCATACGGACGAGGTGCTGGGCACGCTCGGCTATTCGGCCGAGGAACTTGAGAACCTGCGGCAGCGGAACGTGATCTGACCGTGCGCGGCCAGGCGGTCATCAGCGGCGTCGGCGACACAGCCGTCGGCGAGCTCAAGGACAGTTCCTGCATGTCGCTGCACGCGCAGGCGGCGCGGGACGCGCTGACCGACGCCGGACTGCGTTTCGATGACATCGACGGCGTGCTTTGCGCCTATTCCCTGGTCGAGCCGCATCCCATGCTGAGCTCGGTGTTCTGCGAATATGTCGGCATCCAGCCCGGCTTCAACGCGGTGGTGCAGGCCGGCGGGGCGTCGGCCGCGATCATGCTGGCGCAAGCAGCCGCTTTGGTCGCCGCCGGCCAGTGCCGGCACGTGCTGATCGTGTTGGGCGACAACCGGCTGTCGGGCATGACGCGGGACAAGGCGGTCGCGGCGCTGGCCCAGTTCGGCCATGCCCAGTTCGAGCAGCCCTACGGCATCTCGATCCCGGCGGCCTATGCGCTGGTGGCGCAGCGCTACATGCACGATTACGGCGTCACGTCCGAGCAACTCGCGGCGATCGCGGTGACGCACCGGGCCCATGCCTCGCGGCATCCGAACGCCCACATGCGCGAGCCGATCACGGTCGCCGACGTGATGGTGTCCCGCGTGATCTCGTCGCCGCTGCGGCTGCTGGATTGCTGTCCGATCTCCGACGGCGCAGCGGCCATCATCGTCAGCACGCCCGAGTTCGATGCCGACAAGCCGAAGGTTGCGCTGCTGGGCTCGGGTCAGGGCCATACGCACGAGCATATCGTCGAGGCGCCGTCGCTGACCGATTTCGGCTGCAAGCAGGCCTCGAGACTGGCCTTCGAACAGGCCGGCGTGACATCAGCCGATATCGATGTGGCCGAGATCTATGACTCCTTCACCATCACGCTGCTGGTCGAGCTGGAATCGATCGGCTTCTTCGAGCGCGGTGAGGCCGGCGCGGCGGCGGAGGCCGGCGAACTGACCTATGGCGGCCGGCTGCCTTGCAACACCCACGGTGGCCTGCTGTCCTATGGCCATTCCGGCGCCGCCGGCGGCATGTTCCATATCGTCGAGGCGGTTCGGCAATTGCGCGGCGAAGCCGGCGACCGGCAGGTCGAGGGCGCCGAACTCGCCTTCGCGCACGGCGACGGCGGCGTGCTGTCGGCGCACTGCTCGCTGATCCTGGGGCGGCTCTGATGTCAGACAAACCGATCCCCGAGGCCAACGCGGACACGCGGCCGTTCTGGGAGGCCTGCAATCGCGGCGAGTTGCAGGTGCAGCATTGCCGGGCCTGCGGCCACAGCCAGTTTTATCCGCGCGGCCTCTGTCAGCGCTGCAAGAGCGAGGACCTCGCCTGGCAAACCGCCGAACCGCGGGGCAGCGTCTATTCCTTTACCATCGTCCACCGCGCGCCGACCCCGGCCTTTCGTGCCGATGTCCCCTACGTGATCGCGCTGGTCGATCTGGAAGCCGGGGTGCGGATGATGATGAATGTCGTCAATTGCGATCCCGAAAGTGTCACGATCGGCATGCCGGTTAGCATCGTCTTTGAACAGCGCGGCGTGCAGGCTGTCCCGCAAGCGGAGCCGGCCTGAGCCATGTGGGTGTTCGAGACATTCGAACCGGTGCAGGACTTCGGCGCCTTCGACTATCAGGTCGACGAGGCCGCGTTCGATCGCTGGGTGGCGCTCTATCCGGACGACGCGGCGCACCGGCCGCTGGTGCCGCCGGGCATGGCGGTTGGTGTGATGATGCGGGCCTATATGGCGCTGCTGCAGCCGCGTCCGCCAGGCAATATTCACGCCGGCCAGCATTTGCACATCCACCGGCTGGCCCGGATCGGCGACACGATGACGACATCGCTCGCCTGTGTCGCTAAGGAATTGCGCAAGGAACGGCGTTGGGTCACCTTCGAAACCGAAACGCGGGATGCGGCCGGCGAGTTGCTGTTCACCGGCCGACTGACCTCGATCTGGGCGCGCTGACATGACAAACAAGCTCGTCGACGTCAGCCTGACGGTGGATCAAGCCAAGATCCGGCAATACGCCGAGATCACCGACGACTTCAATCCGATCCACCTCGATGCCGAATTCGCCGAGAAAACGCCGATGCAGGGCGTCATCGCACACGGCACCATGTCGATGAACCTTATCTGGCAGGCCATCACCGGCACCTTCGGCATGGACGCGGCCGCCGGCGCCGAGCTCGATATCCGGTTCATCCGGCCGGTGCGTTTGGGCGATGTTGTGACGGCCGGTGGCGAGACCTCATCCGAGGGCAGTGGCCGTTTCAAGGTCTGGGTCCGGAACCAGGCCGGCGAGCCGGTGATCGAGGGTACGGCGACGATCCCTATCTGACCCGTGGCGGGTGAGGGAAATGCGGTCTAGAGTGAGCCGCATCAGCGCCATTGAAGGAGAACGCACGTGATCGTCGAACAGGTCTGGACCGGCAACGCCTACCGCAACTTCAACTATCTGATCGCCTGTCCGGAGACCGGCGAGGCGCTGGCGATCGATCCGCTGGATCATCAGAAATGTCTGGCAGCGGCCAAGGACAAGGGCTGGGAGATCACGCAAGTTCTGAACACGCACGAGCATGGCGACCATATCGGCGGCAACAAGGCGGTGATCGCGGCGACCGGCGCCAAGCTGCTGGCGCATCAGAACGCCAAGGACAAGATCCCCGGCATCGATCGCGGGCTCGGCGCCGGCGATATCATCAAGGTCGGCAGATCAGTCGAGCTGGAATCGCTCGACACGCCGGGCCACACCATGAGCCATGTCTGCCTGCTGTCGCACACCGATCAGCAGGCGCTGTTCAGCGGCGATACGCTGTTCAATGCCGGCGCCGGCAATTGCCATAACGGCGGCCATCCGAACGAGCTCTACAGCACCTTTGTCGGCCAGCTCGCGCGCCTGAAGGACGACACGCAGATCTATCCCGGCCACGACTACATCACCAACAATCTGGAATTCACGCTCGATCGTGAGCCCGACAATGCGCGGGCGAAATCGCTGCTGGCCGAGATCAAGGATCAGAATCCGGATGACGCGATGGTCACGACGCTGGCTCTGGAGAAGGAGGTCAACACCTTCTTCCGGCTGCAGTCGCCGTCGGTGATCGCGGCTTTGCGCGAGTCGTTTCCGGATTTGCCGGCTGATCCCGATCCGAAGACGGTGTTCCTGAAGCTGCGCGAGCTGCGGAATTCCTGGTAGCGGCCTAGTCGGTTTCCGGCAGGCCCTCTGAAAGAATCCGAGCCATACGTTCGTCCGGCGTAATGCCGGATAGGTCGCGGATCGCCCGGGCCAGGCGCAGCTCGATCAGGCGGGCGTGTTGGCGCGCCGCCAGCGCGAGCCCGTGTTGGTAAATCGCCAGAACGGTTTCCGGGTCATCGCCGCTCGCCAGCCGGCAGGCGCCGCGAATGCGGAAGATGTCGGCGCCATACCAATCCTCGACCTTGAGGCGATCGACCAGCAGTGGATCGTCCAGAGTTTTCAGCGCCGCCGCATGCTGTCCGGCCAGAAGCTGTGTGTCGGCCAGCACCGTCAGGAACAACGGCATCCCGATGCCGCCGCCGGCCTCGCGCCAGGCCCCGAGCGCCGGCTCGATTTCCGCAAGGCCGGCCGCGACGTCGCCTTGCGCGGCAACGGCCCAGCCGTGCACGACCTTGCCGGCGGCGCCGAGATAGGGGAACTCGCGCTCGGCTGCGAGATCGATCGCTGCGCGCGCCCAACGCTCGGCCGCCGGCGCGTCGCGCAGAAACTGGTACGTCCACATGCTGGCGCCGAAGGCGTAGATCAGGCTGAAGGGGTGATCGAGGGCGCGGGCGCGCTCGACGGTCGCCTCGGCCTGCCGTTTGGCCGCCTCCGGATAGCCGAGATAGCACAGGGTCCAGGCCAAGATGCCGCGGTTGGCCACATCCGAGTCCTGACCGTAGCGGGCGGCGAGATCGCCATGACGGACGGGGTCGTAGAGCGACACCGCCCGCTCCATCTCCTCTCGCGCGGCAACGAAATCGCCGATCCAGAAAGCCGTGTTGCCGACGGCGCGATAGGCCTCGATCAGCAGCGCATCGTCGTCGGCGCTTTCGGCCAGCGCCAGCAGCTCGTCGCCAAGCTTGCGAGCTTCGGCGTAAGCGGCCTGCCCGATATGGAACTGCCACATGCCGCGCAGCGCGTGAAACAGCTGGGCATGGTCGCCGACGCGCCGGCATAGCTCGCCCGCGCGCTGATAGGCCTGGCGCACTTCCGGCGCGGCATAGCTGCTGCTGGCGATCAATGGCGCGCCGAGCGCCAGCTGCAGCCGCAGCTCGCGGCGAGCGCGTTCGTCGGTGTCCGGCAGCTTCTGCAGCAGCGCCAGCGCGTCGTTAAAGAAACCGATGGCTTCCTGGTTGGCGTAGTTGCGGACGGCCTGCGTGGCCGACTTCTCGTAATAGTCCAGCGCCTTCTCGACCAGTTCGGGGTCTGGCGTCCGGTCCTCGGCGGCCTTGCGCCAGTGATAGGCCAGGAACGGATAGTAGGGCGACAGGTCGTCGGCGTTGTGGGTCTCGAACCACTCGGCCAGACGCTGGTGCAGCTGCCGGCGTTGCGCGAACAGCATTAAACCGTAAGCGACATCCTGGGTGACGTTGCTCTTGAACTTGAAGGCGTCGCCGCTGTCGAGACGCGGGGTCAGGTCGAGGCTGTGCAGCACGGCGCAATGCCGTTCGACCTGCGCCCGCTCGGCGTCGATGGGGAAGATGTCGCGCAGAACATCGAGATCGAAGACCCGTCCGACGACGCTCGCCACCTTCATGGTCATCTGCTCCGCCGGAGTCAGACGGTCGATGCGGCTGGTGATCCAACCCTGAACCGTGTCCGGCAGCTCGGCCTGACTGAGGTTGCCGGCCTCGGGGTTCACGATGCATTGGCGGTCTTGGATCGAAACAAGGTTGTTGTCGCGCAGCGCGTAGGCCAGTTCCTCGCAATACATCGGATTGCCTTCGGCCTTTTCGACCAGGACCTTGGCGATGGCATCGGGCAGGTCGTCGCAGCCCAGCCGGTGGCAGACCAGCGCCGTCACGGCATCGGGCGCCAGACCGTCCAGCACGAGATGCGTGGTTTCGCTGCCGGACAGCAGGTTCGTGTAACCGTCCGGCGCATCGGGGCCGAACGGCCGGGCGGTGACCGTAAGGAGTAGCGGCCGGACCTCGCGGGCAACGCAATCCAGCAGCGCCCAGGAGGCCGAGTCGATCCAGTTGACGTCGTTGAGGAACAGGGCGAGCGGCTTCAGTGCGGCGGCGCGTTGCAGCAGATCCGTAAGCAGCGCCTGAGTCCGTTCGGCGCGCGCCTTGCCCGTTAGCGCGGCGGTGTCTTCGTTGTCCTGCCAGTCGAGCGGCATGACGACGTCAAGCAACGGCGCGAGGCGTCGGATCTCGGGATCGTCCGGCAGCATGTCCAGCAGCTTCGCCCGCTTCGTCGGCAGGTCCGCGTCGAACCGGTCCAGCGGGTATAGCCGGTTGAAGACGCGGCGCCAGGCGCGATAGGGCGTCGCCGTCTCGATTGGATCGCCGGCGCCCGAAAGCACCAGGACGCCGCGGCCCGCGGCCCGGCGCTGAAACTGCTGCAGCAAATGCGACTTGCCCATGCCGGGCTCGCCCTCGATCACCAGACGGCTGCTGTGCCCCGTGGACAGCAGGGCCTCGAGACGGTCGTCGAAGAGCTTACGCTCCGTCTCGCGGCCGAACATGCGGTCGGACCCGTGCGGACCGTCGGCCGATTGATCCGCCGCTTCCTGATCCGCCGCCGGGCGATAGATCGGAATGGGCTCGGTCTTGCCCTTTACCTTGATCGGGTCCAGCACCTCGAACCGCAGGCGGTCCTTCGCCGCATTCCAGGTCGGCCGGTCGCACAACAACTCGCCCTTCGCCGCCTGCATCAGCCGGGCCGACAGGTTCACGACGTCACCCATGATGGTGTATTCGCGGCGCTTCTCGTTGCCGACCGCGCCGCAGAAGGCAAGGCCCGTGGTGATGCCGATCGACGAGCGAAAGTTCATGTCGCGCAGATTGGCCTGGATCGCCAACGCCGCGCGCACCGCGCGCTCGGGGTCGTCCTCGTGCGCCAGCGGCGGCAGGCCGAGCACGGCGATCAGGGAGGCGCCCTTGTCGTCGACGCTGATCTTGTTGAGGCTGCCCTCGAACTGATAGAGCGCCTTCTGCATCGACCGCATGGCCGCATGTGCCTTGCCCAGCGCGGCATCGGCGCTGAAGTCCGGCAGGCCGATGAACAGCACGGAAATCCGTCGCAGCTCCCCCAGCCAATCGGTCTGACCGGCGTCCAGGCGCGCGCGGATGGCGCCCGGGATGAAGGTGCGCAGCGCCGATCCCGCCGTCGGACGTGGTTGCGGCAGCTCGGCCGGCACGACGGGCAGCGTTTCGTCAACCGACAACAGACGCATGGCGCCGTCGGGGCAGGCCTCGCCGGTGCACTTGTCGCCGATCAGCGCCCAGGCCTCTTTCGAGACGATGGTGTCGCCCGGCCGGGCATGGTCGTTCGCGGCGCCAACCTGGGCCAGCGGCGGGCCGGCGAGCAGAAACTCCCAACGGTCGTAGACACCGCCCAGATGCTCGCACCAGACCTCGCCGACACCGACGGCGAGCTTCATGCGCAGGCGAAAGCTCTCGGCGACCTCATAGTCGTGCAGCCGTTCCTGCAGCAGCAGGCTGCACTGCGCGATCTCGCGCACGAGGCGCGCCAAATCCTTCTCGCTGCCGTCGCTTTGCCAGAGCGCGAGCAGGGCGTCGCCGGCGAACTTCGCCGGGTCGCCGCCATAGGCGATGACGAGATCGATGATCTGACCGAAATAGTCGTTCAGCAAACGCGTCAGGTCTTCGGCGCCGGCGGCGCCCTGTTCGGCCAGCCGCTCGGTCAGCGCCGTGAAGCCGGCGACGTCGGCGAACAGAATGCCGGACGTCAGCTTCTCGACGACAGGCTCGGTGAGGGCCGACGGGTTCCGGTTCGCGCGCCGCAGGATCAGCGATGGCACATAGCTGGCCAGCGTTTGCAGATGAGCGGTCAAGCCGAACGCACCTATTTGGAGAATGGCCCCCAAACAATAACGTACGTTAACTTAATGGAGCGCTAAACATCTATTAACGGCCGGCTAATGCCTGTATCTCGGTTATTGGGCAAAGTCTGGCCAACCAGTTGATTTCCTTCCATGATCGCGGCCGACATGATCGACAACCAGCGCCACCTGTTCGACCTGCCCGACGATGTCGTCTATCTGCGTTGCACGGCCAGCGCGCCGCAGCTGAAGTCCGTCTACGAGGCCGGACGGCTGGGCCTGGCGAAGAAATCGCGACCGTGGCGCATCGGCGCGCGCGAGACCTTCGATGACGTCGAGCGACTGCGCGCGCTGTTCGCCGGTTTGATCGGCGCCGAGGCCGCTGATGTGGCGATTGCGCCATCGGCCAGCTATGGCCTGTCGACCGCGGCGGCGAACCTGACCGTCGGCGAGGGGCGGGACGTCGTGGTCCTGGCGCGGCAGTTTCCCTCGAACGTTTATCCCTGGCGCGCGCTGGTGCGCCGGGATGGCGGCCGAATCCTGACCGTCGAACGGCCGTCCAATGACGATTGGACGGCGGCTGTTCTGGCCAGCACCGGCCCCTCCACGGCCATCGTCGCGTTGCCGCAATGCCACTGGCTCGACGGCGCCGTGCTTGACCTCGAGGCCATCGGCCGCCGGGCGCGCGACGTCGGCGCGGCGCTGGTGCTGGATCTGAGTCAGTCCCTGGGCGCGGTTCCGTTCGATGTCGGCGCGGTGCAGCCGGACTTCCTTGTTGCGGTGGCCGAGAAATGGCTGCTCGGCCCCTATCAGCTGGCGTTTCTCTACGCCGCGCCGTCGCGCCAGGACGGCGAGCCGATCGAGCAGACCTGGATCGGCCGGTCCGAGAGCGAGAACTATGCCAGGCTGGTCGACTACCGGGACGGCTATCAGCCCGGCGCGCGGCGGTTCGATGTCGGCGAACGCGGCAACTTCGTCAGCGTGCCGATGGCGATCCAGGCGCTGCGCCAGATCGCCGACTGGCGGGTCGACGCCATCGCGGCGACGCTGAAGCCGTTGATCGACGAGACCGCCGACCGGGCCGCGGCGATCGGCCTGACGCCCGTACCGGCGGCGGCGCGCGCGCCGCACATGATCGGCCTGCGGGCGCACGCCGGACTGCCTGCCAAGCTCGGCGACCGACTGGCTGACCGGGGTATCTTCGTGTCGGTTCGGGATCAGGTCGTTCGCGTCGCCCCGCACGTCTATAACGACCGCAACGATCTCGATCGTCTGTTCGCGACGCTGACGGACCTGCTCTGAGTCGCGAGTTCGGCATGCCTCGCGCCATATTGCGCGCACGCCGATTTCCATTAGACTGACTGCCTCGGACCTTGTGAGTTGCTCGCACAAAGCCGAAACGGTCGCGAAAGAAGCCGGTCGGTGAAGGGGAGGGGTCGCGATTTTTACGTGCTCTGTCGACGCTGAGCCATTCGTCGCGGCGCTAGGCCTGTCGGTCCTGGCGCGGCTGGGCGGATAAGATGTCCGACCTGCGTCTTTCCGGCGTAACCAAGCGCTACGGCGAGGTCGAGGCGCTGCGCGGCGTCGACCTGAACGTCGAGGCCGGCGAGTTCTTTTGCCTGCTTGGCCCCAGCGCCGCCGGCAAGACCACCACATTGCGCGCGATCGCCGGTTTGGAGCGTGCCGATGACGGTCGCATCGTGTTCGCCGGTCAGGATCTGACCGACGCGCCGGTGCAGGGCCGCGACATGGCCATGATCTTCCAGACCTTCGCGCTCTACCCGCATCTGACGGTGCGGGACAACTTCGCTTATCCCTTGCGTGAAGCTGGCGTCGATCGGGGCGAGATCGACCGACGCATCGGCGAGATTGCCGAGATGCTCAGGGTCGGGCATACGCTCGACCGCAAGCCGGCGACGTTGAGCGGCGGCGAGCAACAGCGCGTCGCCATCGGCCGGGCGTTGATCCGCCGGCCGAAGCTGCTGCTGCTGGATGAGCCGTTGACCAACCTCGACGCCAAGCTGCGGCACGAGACCCGGGCCGAGTTCAAGCGTCTGCACCGCGAGTTCGGTATGACCATGATCTATGCCACGCCCGACCAGCTCGAGGCGCTGAGCATGGGCCAGCGCGTCGGCGTCATTCGGGACGGCCGGATCGTGCAGGCCGACACGCCGCGCGATCTCTATGCGCTGCCCGACGACGAGTTCGTGGCGACGCTGGTTGGCGCGCCGGCAATGAACCTGGTGCCTGGCGTGCGGCGCGGTGGCGATCCGGCGGCGGCGATCGAGTTGCCGTTCGCGCAGGTGACGGACGGCCCCTGGACCGGCGCGTTACAGCGCTTTGCCGACGGCGCCGAGCTGACCTTCGGGATCCGGCCAACCGACATCGCGCCCGCGGCCGGCGATGCCCACGGTCCGCGCTTCGCGGCCGAAGTGCACCTGACGGAGCCGCTGGGCGATATCACCATTCTCGACCTGATCGCCGGCGGCGTCATGGTCAAGATGGTGCTGCCAGAGGAACGGGCGCTGGACTACACGGTCGGCGACCGGCTCGACGTCGAGATCAGGGTCGAGCACAGCCATGTTTTCACCCGCGATACGGGGGTCGCGGTGAGGTAGTCGCACAACGACAACAAAAGCTTCAGGAGGAGGAGACGGATATGAGTGTAATGAGCAAATTCGGCGGTGTCGTTGCCGCCGGCGTGGCGGTGTCGCTGCTGAGCAGCGTCGCCATGACCACATCGTCGGCGGCGAAGGACATTGTTCTGCGCATGGCGGTGCCGGACTGGCCGCCGACCAGGATCATGAAGGACTTGGCCGACAAGCACTACAAGGCGCCGAGCGGCAACAACGTGGTGCTGGAGCCGGATTTCATTCCCTGGCCGAACTACTACGAACGGCTGGCGGCCTCGTTGACCTCGGGCGAGCAGAAGTACCAGATGGCCGTCTCGGACAGCCAATGGCTGGGCGCCTTCATCGAGGGCGGCTACTTCATGAAGATCAACGCGTTCATCGATGCGGATCCCGAGCTGCAGGCGATCTTCGCGGACCTGCATCCGAACCTGGTCGACGCCTATTCGACCTATCCGCATAAGACCAAGAACTACTATGGCTTCCCGCAGATGCCGGACGTGTTGATCACGTATTTCCGCAAGGACCTGTTCTGCAACGCGGACGAGCAGGCGGCGTTCCAGGCCAAGTACGGCTACAAGCTGCCTTGCACGGCGGCCGAGATGAACGAAGCCGATTGGGACGTGGTCGCCGATATCGGCGAGTTCTTCACCCGCAGCGCCGGCGCGAAGCTCGCCGGTGAGGCGCTGGCCGACGACTTCTACGGCATCGCCTACCAGGCCGGTAAGGGCTACGACTTCTCGTCGATGCAGATCAACGGCTTCATCTGGCAGCATGGCGGCAACATTTGGGACGAGACCAACGAGCCCGAGGGCCGCGCCATCGGCGTCGTGAACTCGCCCGAGTCCGTGAAGGGCTTCGACCACTATCTGTCGATGCTGAAGCACATGCCGCCGGTCGTGAAGACGGGCTCGATGGACATCTTCAAGGTCGACGAGCTGTTCCGCGAGGGTCGCGTCGCCTGGATCATCCAGTGGATCGGCTTCGCCGAGTCGGCCATCACGCCGGCGACCTCGAAGGTGGCAGACAAGGTCGACTTCGCGCGTATGCCGGGCCTCAAGACATCAGACGGCAAGATGTCGCGTTGGTCCAACATCGGTGGGCAGCCGTTCGTCATGACCACCTGGAACAGCGACGAAGTGACCAAGGAAGCGCTCGACTTCGTGAAGTGGTGGCTGTCGAAAGAGGTGCAGGTGATGTTCGCCAAGGCCGGCGGTCAGAGCGGGTTGCGCAGCGTGCACAACGCGGACGACTACAAGACCTTCCGGCCGTGGAACCACGCTTTCGGCCCGAGCCTCGATTGGCAGAAGGACGTTTGGCACGTGCCCGAGTTCTTCGAGCTGCTGGTCCAGCAGCAGGAAGAGTTCGACAAGGCGATCACCGGTCAGAAGTCGGGCAAGGAAGCGCTCGACGCGATCGCCGAGTTCCAGGAAGAGCTGCTGATCGAAGCAGGTCGCATTCAGTAACCGGAAATGGCGTACCCGGTTCGGCCGGCGGAGCGATGGTCTCCGCCGGCCGACCGGTGCTGATAAGCGTATCGAGAGGTCCCGTGCAGAACGTCCGCCATGTCCGCGTTGAGTGCTGATGCCGGCCAGCCGGGGGGCTGGCTCAATCCGTCCTGGTCGAACTGGCGGCCGCCACTGTTGGCTGCGTTGGTCATCGTGCCGGGATCGGTCTTTGTCCTGCCGCTAGACATCGCGTTCTGGGTCAGTCTCGCCGCCGTGGCGCTGGTCGCTTTAACGGCCGTGGTGAACGCCTGGGGCAAGCACAACGGACCATTGCTGGTGGCGCCGGCGCTGGCGCTGCTGTTCGTGATGAACATCTTCCCGCTGATGTGGTCGTTCGGCCTCAGCTTCTATCACTACCGCGCCAACCGCTTGGCGCCGCCGCGCTTCTCCGGCCTCTACTACTACGAAAAGGTCTTGAGCGATCCCGCTGTCTGGGAGCGATTGCAGACCACGGCGCTGGTCGTCCTACTGACGGTCGGCGCGCAAATGATTGTCGGTTTCCTGCTGGCGCTGCTGTTCGAGAAGGAGTTTCCGGGCCGCCGCGTGTTGCTGATGCTGGTGCTGACGCCGATGATGTTGAGCTATGTCGCCGTCGGCGCCTTCTTCCGGTTCTACTACGAGCCGACCTTCGGCCTGCTGAGCCAGACCGTCAAAGCGTTCACCGGCGAGACCTTCATCCTGCTCGACTCCACCGCGGGCGCGCTTGCCGGCATCGTCTTCGCCGACGCCTGGATGTGGTCGCCCTTCGTCATGCTGTTGGTGCTGGCAGGGCTGGTCAGCGTGCCGAAGTATCTTTACGAGGCGGCCGAGATTGACCGGGCGTCCTGGTGGCGGCGCTTCCGCACCATCACGTTCCCCTACATCCGCGGCCTGCTGTTGCTGGCGCTGCTGTTCCGAACCATCGAGGCCTTCAAGCTGTTCGACATCGTCTTCCTGCTGACCGACGGCGGGCCCGGCACCTCGACCGAGACCATCGCCGTCTTCGTCTACCGCATGGCGTTTCAGTATTTCCGGACCAGCCAGTCCTCGGCGCTGGCCTACATCCTGCTGTTCATCGTCATCGTATTGACGAACCTCTATCTCTATTTCGTGCGCCAGCGCGCGCAGGAGGCCTGAGCGATGGCGCGATCACGGGAACGACGCGGGGTGGGCAAGGCCGGCTGGCTGTGGACCTGCGGGACCGCTGTCGTGTCGTTCTGCTATTTCTTCCCCGTGCTCTGGATCATCCTGACGGCGTTCAAGACCCACAACGACGCGCTGGCGATCCCGCCGAAGTTCTTCTTCACGCCGACGCTGGAGAATTTCGTCGGCGTGTTCAGCCGCGCCTATATCAAGGGCCAGGCGGCGGTCAATACCGGCTTCGATCTGTTCTTCTTCAACTCGGTCTTCATCGCCGGCTCCAGCGTCATCGTGGCGCTGATCCTGGGCACGCTCGCCGCCTACGGCTTCTCGCGCTATCCGCTCAAGGGCAACGACACCTATCTGTTCATCATCCTGACGACGCGCATGCTGCCGCCGATCGTCGTCATCATCCCGATCTTCCTGATGTTCCGCGTATCGGGCCTCAGCGGCACCTATCTCGGCATCATCCTGCTCTATGCCGCCTTCAACCTGCCGTTCGCCGTCTGGATGATGAAGAGCTTCTTCGACGAGCTGTCGCCCGATGTCGAAGACGCGGCGCGTGTCGACGGCAGCTCCGACCGCCGGGTGTTCTTCAAGATCTGCCTGCCGCAGGTCAAGGCCGGACTGGCCGCGACCGCCGTCTTCGGCCTGATCCTGACCTGGAACGAGTTCCTGTTCGCGCTGCTGCTGACCGGCGTCGAGACGCGAACCGTGCCGGTGGCCATGGCGCAGACCATCGGCGGCGACATCGGCGTGCGCTGGGGCCTGCTGGCGGCGATCGAAACCTTGTTCCTGATTCCGGTGATCGTCGTCGTCTTCCTGCTGCAGAACCATCTGCTGCGCGGCGTCACCTTCGGCACGATCAAGCGCTGAGGGACAGAGACGGTATGTCGACCATCGAGCTCACTGGCCTGACCAAGCAGTTCGGTCCGCTGACCGCGGTCAACGATGTCGATCTGGATGTTGGCGCCGGCGAGGTCGTCTGCCTGCTCGGACCGTCGGGCTGCGGCAAGACCACAACCCTGCGCATGATCGCCGGCCTGGAATCGGCGACATCAGGCGACGTTCGCATCGGTGGCAAACGGGTCAACGAGCTCAGTCCGCGGGCCCGCGATGTGGCCATGGTGTTTCAGTTCTACGCGCTTTATCCGACGCTGTCGGTGGCGGAGAACCTGGCCTATCCGCTGCACGCCGAAAGAATGCCGCCGCCGGAGATCGCGGCACGGGTGCGCCGGGTCAGCGAGATCCTGCATCTCGACGAGGTTCAGCACCGCCTGCCGGGCCAGTTGGCGGAAGGCGAGAAACAGCGGGTGGCGGTCGGCAGGGCGATCATTCGCGACCCCAGCTGTTTTCTGTTCGACGAGCCGCTGAGCCGTCTCGACGTACAGCTGCGCGAGACCATGCGCGGCCAGATCAAGGAGGTCCTAGCAGGGCTCAGCCGCGCCACTGTCATCGTCACGCACGATCAGCTCGAGGCGCTGACCATGGCGGACCGCATCGCCGTGATGCGCGACGGCCGCATCGAGCAGTTCGCCTCGCCGCATGACATCTTTGCCAAGCCGGCGAACCTGTTCGTCGCCGGCTTTATCGGCACGCCGCAAATGAACCTGCTGCCGGCCACGTTCATCGGCCGCGACGGCGAGGTCGGGCGCTTCCAGACCGGCGGACAAGAGGTCGCCATGGCGATCAACGGCGCTGATTTGTCAGCGGACGATCCGGTGACGCTCGGCATCCGGCCGCGCAGCCTGCAGCTTGCCTCGGAAGCGCGTGCCGACACGATGTCGGCCGTTGTCGATCTGATCGAGCCCATGGGCGCGGAGACGTTGCTTCACCTTGTCGAGGGCGAACAGGAGTTACGGGTCGTGGTCGACCACCGATCCGAGCCGGCGGTGGGTGAGCGCGTGCATGTGGCGCTCAGACCTGAGCAGACGCATTTCTTCGACCGGCTGGAACGGCGGATCACGTGATGGCCGAGCAACCGAACGATCCCGGCATGACACGCCGCCAGGCGCGCGCCATCGAATGGGGCATCATCGCGTTGTGTCTCGTGTCGCTGATCTTCATCTTCCAGCCGTTCACGATGCCGCTGTTCAGCATCGGCGCCGGGCTGGTCGTGCTGGGCGGCCTGATGTTCAATCTGGTGCCGCTGTGCCGGCCGGGCGTGCCGTTGCGCAGCGTCATCAACGCCGCGGCGATCGTGTTCGGCATACTTGTTGTCGCCATCGGCCTGGCGATCGGCTCGGCCGAGCTCTACGCCATCTATCTTCGCAGCGCCTGACGGAAACCCAGCCATGAGCCACGATGTCGCCTGTGTCGGCTTGATGATCCTCGATGTCCTCGGACGGCCGGTTGAACGCATCCCGGACGGCGGCAACGTCGAATTCATCGACGAGATCCGGCTGACCGTCGCCGGGACGGCCGGCGGCACGGTGATCGACTGCGCCAAGCTGGGCCTGAAGTCGCTGGCCGTCGGGGCGGTCGGCGACGACGAGAAGGGCGACTTCGTCCTCGATACCTACAAGCGCTTCGGCATCGACACCTGGGCCATGCGGCGGGTCGACAACGCGCCGACCTCGGCGACGATCCTGAACGTGCGGCCGAACGGCGACCGGCCCGCCCTGCACGTGCGCGGCGCCTCCGATCACATGTGGGTCGACGAGGCGGACTACGACCGCATCTGTGCCGGGCCCTATCTGCACATGGGCGGCACGGGCCTGCTGAACCGCATCGACGGCGCGCCGACGGCCGCATTGCTGAAAGCGGCGAAGGCGCGCGGCTGCACCACGACATTCGACCTGATCGCGCCCGGCGATGGGATCCTGGCGCTGGTCGAACCCTGCCTGCCCTATGTCGACTATTTCATGCCGAGCATGGAGGAAGCCGCCGAGATCAGCGGCCGTGACGATCCGACCGAGATCGCCGCGTTCTTTCGCGACCGCGGCGCCACCACCTGCATCTTCAAGTGGGGCGAGAAGGGTTCGTTCCTGGCGACGCCCGACGGCAGCCAGCGCATCCCGGCCTTCAAGGTCGAGGTGACGGACACGACCGGTTGCGGCGACGCCTACTGCGCCGGCTTCATCGCCGGCCTGGCCCAGGGCTGGGACATCGAGAAGGCCTGCCGCCTCGGCACGGCGGCGTCCGGCCTGGTCGCCACCGGCCTTGGCTCGGATGCCGGCATCGTCAACCTCGACCGGACGGTCGAGGTGATGGAGACCGCCCCGACATTGCCTTAGCGGCGGTCATAGGTTCACGACACCCGTCCTTCAACGGGACGGCCTCTTGCCTGAATTACCGGGTCAAGCCCGGTAATGACGAAAGGGGGCACTTCATAAGCCCAATCCGTCATGCCCGGGCCTTGACCCGGGCATCCAGGGCAACCAGATACCGACGTCTCCGGACCAGCGTTGCAGCTGGGTCGCTATTCCGCCGCCACCTGCGCCGCTGCGCGCTCGGCTGATGGGCGCTTGTGGAAGGCGCCGTCCTTCATGATCGCGATCAAGTTGTCGGCGTCCTGCAGGATCGTCACGTCCGCCAGCGGGTTGCCGTCGACCAACAGGACGTCGGCGAGATAGCCCTCCTGGATCTGGCCGAGCTCGTCGCCCATCATCATGATCTCGCCGCCATGCTTGGTCGCCGCCACGATGGCTTCCATGGGCGTGAACTCGAGGTATTTCACGAAGTGCTCGAGGTCGCGGGCGTTGTTGCCGACCGGGTTCCAGGCGAAGCCGTAATCGCCGCCCGGCAGCACGCGGACGCCGCGCTGGCGCAGCTGCTTCATGTTCTCGACCGCCATGCCGAGCTCGCGGCGCAGGCCGAGGTCGGTGGCGACCTCCTCGGTGATGCCCCAGTCGCCGGCCTCGTAGAGGGTGGTGATGGTGATGCCGATCGTCGGCGACACGAACACCCGATCCTTCGCGGCCTCGAGTGCGTCCAGCGCCTCCTCGTCGCACATGGTCGCGTGATAGATGATCTGGGCGCCGTGCTTCAGACAGAGCTTCACCGACTCGGCGCTGCGGCAATGGCCGGCGATGCGCTTGTCGCGGCTGTGCCCGACCTCGCAGACGGCCGCGATCTCGGCCTCATTCATCACGGTCTGATGCGCGCGCGCCACCGGCACAAACTCGTCGCCTGACGGATTGATCTTCAGCGTGTCGACGCCTTCGCGCACCATCTCGCGCGCCGTCCGGCGGAACTCATCGGGCCCGTCGCAGACGAGAGCGAAGGTATCGCGGTGCATGTGCCAGAGCCGCACGTCGCCGAGGCCGCCTGAGACCGTCAGCTCAGGCGTTGCCGCCAAGGTCCGTGGCCCCGGAATGTCGCCGGCGTCGATGGCGTTGCGGATGACGACGTCCAAACGCGGTTTCGCCGCCGCCGCGCTGTTGCAGCTGGTGAAGCCCTGATCAAGCATCAGCTTGGCGTGCTTCATGGTCAGCAGCGTGTGTTCCTCGGCCGGTATCGCGCCGAGCGATTCCAGGTCGGACGTGTTCGCGAACGACAGGTGCGAGTGCGACTCGACCAGTCCCGGCATCAAGGTCGCGCCGCCGCCGTCGACGACCTCGCCGCTGTCGCGCGGCAGGCTCTCGCCGTCCTTGGCGATCTTCTGAATGCGGTTGCCGTCGACCAGCACCTCGCCGGTATAGGGATCGGCGCCGCTGCCGTCGAGAATGCTGACATTGGTGAAAAGGGTGCGGCCCATCGCTGTATCCTCCCGTTGAACCTGGCGCAGATAACTGCTGAACTTATGATTATTGGCGTCAGTGTAGCGCCGATCCGGACCCAGTTGAAGCTGGACCGCATGCCGCGGTCCGACACGCGTTTCCAGTGCGAGCCGCCGTCCGCGCGCATTCGATCGCGCGCCAGCCAAGGGAAGGAATCACGATGCAACTCGGCCTGTTCAGCATGCCCCTCCATCATCCCGACCGGGATTACCTTACCGTCCTGAAGGAGGATCAGGAGGCGGTCATTCTGGGCGACAAGCTGGGTTTTTCCGAGGCCTGGATCGGCGAGCATTTCAGCACCGCGCCCGAGGGCATCACCTCGCCCTTCGTCTTCCTGGCGTCCGTGATCGAGCGCACCAAGAACATCCGCCTCGGCACCGGCGTCATCAACCTGCCGCAGCAGCACCCGGCGATCGTCGCGGGCCTCGCGGCCATGTTCGACCAGTTGAGCGAAGGCCGGCTGATGTTCGGCATCGGGCCGGGCGGCCTGCCGAGCGACTTCGAGCTGTTCAAGAATACCGACGCCGCCGAGCGGCCGAAGATGATGGCCGAGTCCATCGACATGATCCTGCAGATCTGGGCACAGGATCCGCCTTACGAGATCAAGGGCGATTATTGGGACATCTCGTTGACGGAGGCGATCTGGCCGGAGCTCGGCGTCGGCCGCATGGCGAAGCCCTATCAGAAGCCGCACCCGCCGATCGCGGCCTCGATCATGAGCCCGTTCTCCAGCAGCGCCCGCCGCGCGGCGGAACGCGGATGGATCCCGGTCTCGGCCAATTTCATTCCCGCCAACAACGTCGCCAGCCACTGGCAGGTCTATGCCGAGACCTGCGAGCAGGCGGGCCGTGCGGCCGACCCGTCGATCTGGCGCGTCGCGCGCAGCATCCTGGTGACCGAAAGCGACGCTCAGGCCGAGGACTACGTGAACCAACCCGACGGCGTCTTCAATTTCTACTTCACCTATCTCCTGACGCTGCTGAAGGCGGGCGGCGCGCTGGCGCTGTTCAAGACCGATCCCGACATGTCGGACGACGACATCACCGTCGAGAGTGCGATCGCCGAGATGGTGATTGCCGGCAGCCCGAAGACCGTCCTCGACAAGCTGATGGCGTTCCGCGAGGCCGTCGGCGACTTCGGCACGTTGCTGATGACCGGCCACGACTGGGATGACGCGGCGCTGTGGCGGCGGTCGATGGAGCTGCTGGCGACCGACGTGGTGCCCCGCATGGGCGACAGCGGAGCAAGCCGCGCGGCGGAGTGACACGGCCTGGCGTTTTCGTGCTAGACGAACACGTAAGCCAAGAATGAGCTGTTGGGAGGCGTAACGCCATGCATCGGGTACTGATTACGGGCGCGGCCGGCGATATCGGCGGCCGCATGCGGGAGCTGCTGCGCGGTGTTTATCCCGTGCTCCGGCTGTCGGACATCAAGGACGTCGGCCCGGCGGGCGACGGCGAGGAGGTGGACCAGACCGATGTCCGCGATTTCGCCGCCGTCGAAAAGATGATGCAGGGCGTCGACGGCGTCTTCCACCTCGGCGGCATTCCCATCGAGGACAGCTGGGAGAACATCCTGCCGAATAATATTGTCGGCGTTTACAACGTCTTCGAGGCGGCCCGGCGGCAGGGCGTGAAGCGTGTCGTCTTCGCCAGCTCCAACCACGCCATCGGCTTCTATCCGCGCAACCGCCGGATCGACCACGACAATCACGTGCGCCCCGACAGCCGCTACGGCCTGTCGAAGGCGTTCGGCGAGGCCATCGGTTCGCTCTACGCCGACAAGTACGGCCTGCGCGTGATGTGCATCCGCATCGGCAACGCGGCGGATGAACCAGCCAACAAGCGGCGTTTGAGCATCTGGATCAAATACGGCGATCTGGCCCAGCTTGTGCGCATCGGGCTGGAGCATCCGGAACTGCACTACGAGATCGTCTACGGCGCCTCCGACAACGAGCTGAGCTGGTGGGACAACGCGGCGGCCTACCGCCTCGGCTACAAGCCCGAGGGCGTGGCCGAAGAGCATCGCCAGGCCGCCATGGCGCGCGAAGCCGAGGCGCCGGAAGGCGACCTCGCCGACATGTTCATGGGCGGGCCGTTCTGCGCCGACGAATTTGCCGGCGACCTGGCGCGGGCGCTGAAGCCATGAGCCGCCGCAAGCAACCGGACGAACTGCGCAGCCACCGCTGGTATGGCGTCGACGATATGCGGGCCTTCGGGCACCGCTCGCGCACCAAGCAGATGGGCTACGCGGCCGAGGACTTCGCCGGCAAGCCGGTGATCGCCATCATCAACACCTGGAGCGACCTCAACCCCTGTCACATGCATTTCCGGCAGCGGGCCGAGGAGGTGAAGCGCGGCGTCTGGCAGGCCGGCGGATTCCCCGTCGAGCTCCCGACCATGTCGCTCGGCGAGAACTTCGTGAAGCCGACCACCATGCTCTACCGCAACCTCCTGTCGATGGAGGTCGAGGAGCTGTTGCGCGCGCATCCCGTCGACGGCGCGGTGCTGATGGGCGGCTGCGACAAGACCACGCCGGCGCTGCTGATGGCGGCGGCCAGCATGGACATCCCGGCGATCTTCCTGCCGGCGGGACCGATGCTGCGCGGCTACTCCCAGGGCGTCACGCTGGGCAGCGGCAGCGATGTCTGGAAGTACTGGGCCGAACGCCGCGCCGGCAACATCACCGAGGAAACCTGGAACGAGTTCGAGAACGGCATCGCCCGCTCGCCGGGCATCTGCATGACCATGGGCACGGCCGCGACCATGACCGGCGCGGCCGAGGCCCTGGGCCTGACGCTGCCGGGTGGCAGCTCGGTGCCGGCGGCCGATTCCAGCCATGCCCGCCTGGCGACGGCGAGCGGCCGGCGCGTCGTCGACATGGTCTGGGAGGACCTGAAGCCGTCCGACATCCTGACCCAGCAGGCGTTCCGCAACGCCACCCGCATGGTCATGGCCATGGGCGGCTCGACCAATGCGGTCATTCACCTGATCGCCATGGCGGCGCGGGCCGGCCGGGAGCTGGCGCTGACCGACCTCGACGCCGTCGCGCGCGAGGTGCCGCTGCTCGCCAACGTGCGCCCCGCCGGCAAGTTCCTGATGGAGGACTTCTATTACGCCGGCGGCATCCGGGGACTGATGCGCCGCCTCGGCGACGTCATTGAGGGTGACGCGCCGACCGTGAACGGCCGCACGCTCGGGCAGAACGTCGCCGACGCCGAGGTTTATGACGACGACGTCATCCGGCCGCGCAACAACCCGGTGAGCGACGTCGAGAGCCTCGCCATCCTGACCGGCAACCTGGCGCCGGACGGCTGCGTTATCAAGCCGAGCGCGGCCAGCGGCGAATTGCTGAAGCACACCGGGCCGGCCGTGGTGTTCCGCGACTACAACGACATGGACACGCGGCTCGACGCCGAGGATCTCGACGTCACGCCGGATTCCGTGTTGGTGCTGCAGAATTGTGGGCCGCTCGGCGGGCCGGGCATGCCGGAATGGGGCATGCTGCCGATCCCGAAGAAGCTGTTGAAGCAGGGCGTGCGCGACATGGTGCGGATCTCGGACGCGCGCATGAGCGGCACCAGCTACGGCACCTGTGTGTTGCACGTCGCGCCCGAGTCCTTCGTCGGCGGGCCGTTGGCGCTCGTCAAGGATGGCGACCTGATCGAGCTCGACGTCGCCGGCCGCAAGCTGAACCTGCTGGTCGACGAGGCCGAGCTCGCCGCCCGCCGCGCCGCCTGGACGGTGCCGGAACCGCGCTACGGCCGCGGCTACGGCGCCATGTTCTCGGCACACGTAACCCAGGCCAACAAGGGCTGCGACTTCGACTTCCTCCAGGCCGGCCCGCCGATTCCGGAACCGGAGATCCACTGAGGCGTGGCGCAACGGCCTTAGGTCAAGGTCGTCGCCAACTGCGCCAATCCCAGCGGGACGGACAGAAGATCGTCGGCGCTGCCGACCATAGGGGCGGCTGGCGCTGCCCGTCCGATTGCGGCGCTGACGGCTGGCACGCGGCTCGAACCGCCGGTGAGAAAGATCGCATCGATATCGGTCGGAGTAAGGCCCGCCGCCGCGACGCATGCGCTCGCCGTCTCGCGCAGCCGATACGTCATGGCGTCGATGGCACGGTCGAACTCGGCGCGCGTCGCAGGCGCCGAGAGGCCGGCCTCGAGAAACGCGAGAGGCATGGACGTACAGTCCTCGGCGCTCAAGGCGATTTTGGCGCTCTCTACCGCGAACGCCAGGCGATGGCCGAGCCGTTGGCGCACAACGTGGAGAAGGCGTTTCACTTTTTCCGGCTCGCGCGCCTGAGAGACCAGCCTTGCGAGTTCGCGCTCATTCTTGTGGGTATAGGCGAAGTTGACCGTCGCCCAGTGCGCAAGCTCGTTATAGGGCGAGATCGGCATCGGCAGCTCTTTCTCGTTAAGCCGAGTGCCAAGGCCAAGCAGTGGCATCACCGCCTTGAGGCTGAGGGCCGTGTCGAAGTCGGTGCCGCCCAGGCGCACGCCGGCGGTCGCGAGCACGTCTTGTTCGCGATCGGCGCGGTCGCGCACCGGCGGACTGACACGGACGATTGAAAAGTCGCTTGTGCCGCCGCCGATGTCGGCGACGAGCACGAGTTCCTCTCGCTCTACCGTCTGTTCGTAGCGTTGGACGGCCGCGATCGGCTCATACACGAAGACGATGTCGCGAAAGCCCGCCTGTCTGGCAATGCCTTCGAGCACCTCCTGGGCTCGCGCGTCAGCCCGGTCATCGTCGTCGAAGCGCACCTGCCGGCCATGCACGACAGCCGTGATTTCCTGTCCGGCGAACGCTTCGGCCCTGTGCTTCAGATGCCGCACGAATATCTCGACGACCTTCGTGAGCGGCAGTCCGCGGCCGCCGACGCCGGCTTTCTCGTCAATCAGGCTAGAGCCCAGGATCGACTTCAGCGCCCGCATCAGTCGGCCATCGATCTGCGCGACATAGGCGGCGATGGCCTCATTGCCGAACAGCACGCGATTTTCTGTTTCGTCGTCGAAAAAGATTGCGCTCGGTATCAAGGTGCTCTTCGCCTCGACCGGCGCCAACGCGGCGGTCCCGTTACAGGCGATGCCGATCGCCGAGTTCGACGTCCCGAAATCCAATCCGCAAGCGATCATCACGGTCCCCTTTCAAATTCGAAGGGGATCTCATTTATTGCGATATGGAAGGCGTTGCCAGACTGTTTCTTTTTCCCTAAACTCCGTCACGACAGGGGCATGCGCGGCAATCGCGCACGCCCTTTTTTGTGGACGCGATCTAAGCGTTACCGGCGAACGTCCCCGCCATTCCGCGACCCCGCCGCGCGGAAACCGCTTCCGGCGACATCAGGCATTTTGGGTCAGTCGCAATGGACTGGCACCGGACGGCTGCATCATCAAGCCGAGCGCGGCCAGCGACGAATTGCTGAAGCACACCGGGCGCGCCGTCGTGTTCCGCGACTACAACGACATGGCTGCACGGCTCGACGCCGACGACCTCCACGTCACGCCGGACTCGATGCTGGTGCTGCAGAACTGCGGGCCGCTCGGCGGACCGTGCATGCCGGAATGGGGCATGCTGCTGATCCCGAAGAAGCTCCTGAAGCAAGGCGTGCGCGAAGATGGTTCGAATAAGGTCGGGTCATGCAAGCTGGCCTCCGATGCCAGCAACCAGCTTGAACCACATCTCAACCCTTCCGGGAATCTCCTTTCAATTCCATCAAGACCGGAAACGCTCTGGTAGCGGCATTAGAGTGCCAATTGATGAAATGTTATCTCGTGCAGATAGGTGAGCTTTATGCCCATGATTGTTGTGGTCCTATGTACTCAATCCCTTTTTATGTTGCTACTAGCTCGCAGATTTCGCCATACTTCACACGGTTGCATTCACCAATTCCTGAATGCCACTGCTTCGCTCCTCTCGAAGGTCGATGTATCTAAGCCCTCGCAAGTCGTATGGCATCTCGCCGTCTGATACCAGAACTGGAATTATCCGCAATCCCTTTGCCCGTGCGATTTCGAGCTCCAGGTCCAAGCTCGGCGTTGCCTGTTTAGACAATAAGGCAACGAATGCATCTGACTGATCAATACCCTTCTTGATAGTGTTAAGAATGGGCTGGCCTGGTTCGAGCCTCTCCTGATCCAACCATACGCGTGCGCCACTCGAACGAAGTGCTTCGGCGATTTCATGTGCAATCGCCTCATCGGTATGCGAATAAGAAACAAAAACACGTCGAGAGAGCCTAAGCTTCATCGCTAAGCGACTAAGCGTCATGCTAAACACGCCGGCCAAGACGCCCACGGCTAGCGAGAATATCGAAATAAACAACTCGGATACTCCGAGACTCTTTCCAAGTATGGCGAGAATAGCCGCTCCCGACGCAACGGTTCCGAGTACCGCAAGAACGGCGGTTGTGCGTGTAATGATCTGGCGGTTCATTGCGTTGCTCCCGCCATTACGGCTATCAGAGCCAAAATGCCAAAGCCGAGGGGGATCGCAATTCCGACCACGGCAGTCATCTCAGTCTCAGTCTTCCAACCCCACTTACGAACCACAGTGGACACGCTCCAAAGACCAATGAACAAGAGCGCTATCAACCAGCCGGCTAAAGCCAACCTGCCCGACAAGAGCTGCACTTGCCCTTGTAGAGTTGCAACTCTTGCTGAATCGATTGGGATGGCTGCTACGACTTCCGCCAGCTCGTGGTTGGCATCGATGAGAGCCAGGGCCCTGTCGGTCGTAAGGACTACGAACATCAGGCCAGCGGTGAGCATCAACTCAAGTCCCACGGCGATGTCTTCCTTTCGGAAGGACGTGTACCTATCGTTTCGAGTAGCACATTTCACCGCGATCCCGAGTGCTGCACTGCCGACGGGGAAAGCTGCGTACCTAAAGAAGGGACTTGCTAGGAATTCTTCCATGTCAGGCTCGGCGGAAATGCGACACTGCGATCGACATATAACATTGCCTGATCTTTACATCACCCGAATCGAATATTCCGAGTAACGCCGTGCTTGTACTCTACCAAATTTAGATTTTAGTGTATATCGGGTCGCGCCTCAATCTCTGAGGCTGCGCGCTATCCAACTTTTGCTTGGGGTTGTTAAGGCGGACTTATGTTGAGATTTGATGCCACTTTCAAATCTTAGTCTGAGGGTCGACAGTGTCATAGCCCGCTACAGATTGGCGCGAGCCGTTCCCCGTTAGAAACAGCGTTTAATGGCCGGAAGACCTCAAGCCGATGTTTGTCAACCGCAGAGAGTTGATGGAAGCTCGGTATCGGTGCAGCTCAATCATTGCCGTCTCACCCCGCGCTGACCTTGGCCCAGGGCGACATCACGAAGGAGGCGCCGCTGCTGCGGCCGGCGTTCATGTCGCGGCCGACGGCGTTGGGGCAGGCGTAGAGCGCGGGGTAGACGCCGTGGGTCGCCGGCTCGGCATTGAAGCGACTGCTCAGGGCCGCGATCACGTCGGTCGGTAGCGAGGCGTCGATGCTGACGAGGTCCGTCCCGCTGACGTCGACGCGGCCGGTGTGGAACGCGCCGTCCATGTCCATGCCGTAGTCGGTCAGGAACGAGACGAGCTGGAACACGGCCGGCAGGATGCGCCGGCCGCCCGAGCCGCCGACCGCGAAGCGGAAGCCGTCCCCGCGGTCGACGATGGTCGGACACATGTTCGACAAGGGCCTGACGCCGGGACGGAGCGAATTCGGGCCGCCGGGCCGCGGGTCGAACCACATGATGCCGTTGTTCATCGTGATGCCGGTCTGCGGCAGCACCACCTTGGAGCCGAACACCGACAGCAGCGTCTGGGTCAACGCCACCAGATTGCCTTCCGCGTCGACCACGCTCAGATGCGTGGTGCAGGACGGATCGGCCGCGTCGCTGCTGTCGCCCATGGTCGCCAGGCGGTGCGCGTAGGCGTCGAGCAGGCTCTGCGCGTAGGCGGTGTAGGCAGCGGCGTCGGGCCTGTCGCCCAGACTCATTTTCTCGCTCAGCATGGTGAGTGCGTGCCTCAGCGTCGGGCCGGCCGACAGGCCCGGCGCGGCAAACACCGTGCCGTTGCCGTGGGCCATCGGATCGGCCTTGGTCACGCGGGCTTCGTAGGACGCGAGATCGTCGTCGGCGATCTTGTTGCCGCCGGCATTCAAGTCGGCGACCAGCTTGGCGGCGATCTCGCCCTCGTAGAAATCGCGCGGACCGACGTTGGCCAGACGTTTCAGCGTCGCCGCGAGGTTCGTGAGCTGAATGCGGGGCAGGGGCCCGCCCCATTCGCCAACCGGCGGCACGCCATCCGGCAGATAGATCGATCGGCTGGCCTCGAACCGCGACAGCACCTGGGCGCCCGAGGCGATCTTCAGCGTCGCGTACCAGTCGACCGGCATACCGGCCTCGGCGCGCTCGATCGCCGGCGCCAGCGACTCGGCCCAGCTCCGCGTGCCGAAGGTTTCGAGCGCCAGCGAAATCCCGGCGACATAGCCCGGCACGGCGATCGACGGATAGCCGTTGACGTTGCGGTCCTCGACGACGGCCGGCCAGGCGAAAAGGTCCGAGGCCTGTCCGCCCGCCAGCGGATAGTCGGCCGGGTCGAGGCGCTTGGGCGCCACCATGCCGAACTCGACGGCATGGACATGCGGCTCGCCGACCTTGCCGATCAGCATGAAACCGCCGCCGCCGAGGCCGCTCATCCAGGGCTCGACCGTGCCGATCGCCAGGCTGGCCGCGACCGCCGCGTCGACCGCGTTGCCGCCGTCGGCCAGCACCCGCGCGCCAATATCCGACGCGATGTAGTGCTGGCTCGCGACCAGCCCGCCGGCCGACTCGACCGCCGATTTGCGAATGTTCCAGGTCTCCTGATAGCGATCGGTGTCCACGCCCGCGCTCCCCACTCAAATCATAGCTGCCCTTCTCATATCACAGGCTTCGCCGTTTGCGCTTCCGTGCTAATTTCGGCGCGATGTATTTCGACCGGCGGCTGTGGGCATTCACCAAGGGCGTGCGGGGTCGGATCTTTGGCGCGGTGGCTGTCGGGCTGCTGTCGGCCGGATTCGGCGTCGCGCGGTTGGCGCTGCTCGGCTGGCTGCTGGCCAAGCTGTTCGGCGGCGCCAGCCTCGACGACTTGATGCTACCGGCCTTGTTGGTCGCGCTGGCCATGGTGGTGCGGGGCTGGCTAGAATATTGGCGGACCATGGTTGCGCACCGCACCGCCGCCATCGTCCAGTTGCATCTGCGGCAGCTACTCTACGACAAGGCGGTGGTGCTGGGGCCGGCGCATTTCGGGCTCGAGCGCACCGGCGACGTGATCAGCTCCATGGTCGAGGGCGTCGAGCAACTCGAAACGTTCTTTGGCCAGTATCTGCCGCAGCTCTTCGTCTCGGTTCTGACGCCGATCGCTATCTTCGGCTTCGTCGCCTTCCTCGACCTGCCGGTCGCCGCCTTGCTGACAGGCTTTGCCCTGCTGTCGCTGATCGCGCCGATGGCCTTCCACAGCTGGGACCGCGACAACTCGCTGGCGCGGTCCAAGGCCTACCGGTCATTCGCGGCTGAGTTCCTCGATTCGGTGCAGGGTCTGGCCACGCTGAAGGCATTCGGGCAGGGACGCGAGCGCGCAAAGGTGCTGGCCGAGAAGGCGCATGACGTGTTCCGCACCACGATGTGGGTGCTGGGCACCAATACGCTGTCGCGCGGCATCACCGATACCGGCATCGCCGTCGGCGCGGCGGCGACGCTGGCGCTCGGCGCCTATCGCGTCACCGACGGCGCCATGTCGCTCGAGGCGCTGCTGATCATCCTGATGATGGGCACGGAAGTGTTCCGGCCGCTGCGCGACCTGCGCACCTATCTGCATCAGGGCATGGTGGGCGCCTCGGCGGCGCAGGGCATCTACGCCATTCTGGATGCCACGCCGATGATTCCGCCAACGGCCAGTGAGCCCCGCGCGGATCTGGCGCCGACGGTGACCTTCGAGGACGTGCAGTTCAGCTACCCCGGCGCACGAGGATCAGCGCATAAGGGTCTGAATTTCCATGTTTCCGCCGGCGAGCGGATCGGCATCGTCGGCCCCAGCGGCGCCGGCAAGTCGTCGATCGTGCGCCTGCTGCAGCGGCTCTACGATCCGCAGGCCGGGCGGGTGCTGCTCGGCGGCGTCGATCTGCGCGAACTCGGCCTGGCGCAGATCCGCGCGCGTATGGCCGTGGTGAACCAGGACACGTATCTCTTCCACGGCACCGTCGAGGACAATCTGCGGTTCGGAAAGCCCGATGCCAGTCATCAAGAGTTGGAAGCGGCCGCCCGCGCTGCCAACGCGCATGACTTCATCGAACGCCTGCCGCAGGGCTACCGGACGGTCGTGGGCGAACGCGGCATCCGGCTCTCGGGCGGCCAGCGGCAGCGCATCGCCATCGCGCGGGCCCTGCTGCGCGACGCCCCGATCCTGATCCTGGACGAGGCGCTGTCGGCGGTCGACGCCGAGAACGAGGCGGTGATCCAGGAGGCGCTCAACCGGCTGATGGTCGGCCGCACGACGCTAATCTTCGCCCATCGCCTGTCGAGCGTGATCGACGCCGACCGTATCCTCGCCCTGCAGGACGGTCAGATCGTCGAAAGTGGGACGCACGACGAGTTGATGGCGAAGCAGGGCGCCTACTATCGCCTGATGGCGGCGCAGGCCCAGGACTCGGCCGAGCATCGGGACGATCTGCTGGATGACGCGCGCGAGCGGCGCATCGCCGACGCGCTGCCGGCGCAGACCGACGATGCGCAGATGGAGCCGACCGACTCCATCCTGCGCGCGGAGGGCATGGGCTGGGGCCGCGCGACCGTCGAGCTGATGCGGCTGATCCTTCCGTGGAAGGGCCAGATGTCGCTGACCTTCCTGTTCGGAGTCGCCCGCGTCGTCGCCTATATCGGCGTCGGCGTGTTCAGCGCGCTCATCGTCGCCGCGGTGAAGGGCGGCGAGCCGTTCGGCTGGCTGCTGCTGGCGCTGGCGATCACGGCGCCGCTCGCCGGCCTGCTGCACTGGTTCGAATCCTGGCTCGCGCACGACATGGCATTCCGGCTGCTGGCCGAGTTACGGGTGGCGCTATTCGACAAGCTGGAGGGCCTGGCGCCAGCCTATCTGCTGCGCCGCCGCACGGGCGATCTGACGGCGATGGCGACGCAGGACGTCGAGACGGTCGAATACTTCTTCGCCCATACCGTGGCGCCGGCGTTCGTGGCGGTGCTGGTGCCGGGCGTCGTGCTGGCGACGCTGGTCGCCTTCGGCTGGCCCATGGCCGCGGCCTTGCTGCCGTTCCTGGCCCTGGTCGCGCTCAGCCCCGTGGTGATGCGCCATCGCATCGACGTGCTCGGCTCGCGGGCGCGCGAGGCGCTCGGCGACCTCAACGCGCATGCCGTCGACACTATTCAGGGCC
This sequence comes from Alphaproteobacteria bacterium, assembly GCA_965232515.1. Classification (GTDB taxonomy): domain Bacteria; phylum Pseudomonadota; class Alphaproteobacteria; genus JANQKO01. Next base: position 183,855 of record CBDDPY010000002.1, read on the forward strand.
TGAGCGAGATCGCCGCCTTTCAGCAGGAGGCGGCGCGGCGCGACGAGTTCACCCAGCGCATCGAACGGCACCACCGGCTGCGGCTGCCGTTCTTCCGGGACCTGACGATCCAGACGGCGTTGCTCGAGGCCGCGACCGGCCTCGGCGGCCTCGCGGTCATCGTCGCCGGCGCGTACCTGATCGACAGCGGCGCCGTGACGTCAAGCATCCTGCCGCTGCTGACTCTGTTGGCCATGTCGGCCTTCCTGCCGGTCTCCGAGATCGCCCATATCGGCCGGCAGCTTGCCGACACCCTGGGCTCGACCCGACGTCTCTACGCCGTGCACAACGAGCCCGTGACCATCACCGACGGGCCGGGCGCGCCGGCGGGCTCCGGTTCCGGCGGCGTCTCGCTGGAACTTGAAGACGTCGATTTCGCATATCAGGGCACGACGCGCCGGGCCCTGCACGGTGTGAGTTTCGAGGTGCCGGCCGGCCGGACTGTCGCGCTCGTCGGCCCGTCAGGGGCCGGCAAGACCACCATCGCCCACATGCTGATGCGGTTCTGGGACCCAGCATCGGGCGTGGTGCGCCTGGACGGCCACGACCTGCGCGATTACCGCGCCGACGATTTGCGCCAGCATGTGGCGCTGGTCTCACAGGACACGTTCCTGTTCAACGATACGCTGAAGGCCAACATCCTGATCGCCAGGCCGGAGGCTGGCGACGACGAGATCATGCAGGCGCTACAGCGCGCCTCGCTGGAAGACTTCGTGTCGGCGTTGCCCGACGGCCTCGACACCCGCGTCGGCGAGCGCGGCATGCGCCTCTCGGGCGGCCAGCGACAGCGCGTCGCCATTGCGCGTGCCGTGCTGCGTGACGCGCCGGTGCTGATCCTCGACGAAGCGACGTCGCATCTCGACGCGGTAAACGAGCAGGCCGTGCGTCATGCGCTCGAGGAACTGATGGCCGACCGGACCACCGTCGTCATCGCGCATCGTTTATCGACCGTGCGCAACGCGAATCTGATCGTCGCGCTGGACGAGGGCCGCGTCGCCGAGACCGGCACGCACACCGAGCTGCTGGCGCGCGGCGGCCTCTACGCGCAACTCGTGGCCCGGCAACTGGGCGGCAGCGCCGCGTCGGCCGCCGAGTAAGGGGCCAGGATGGTCGCTGGCACCGCGGGCGAGGGTACGTCCGCCGATCTGAAGCGTGCGCCGCCGCTGATCATCCTGATCCTGGCGACCATGGCGAGCACGTTCGCGCTCAATGTGTTCATGCCGTCGATGCCAGGCATCGCGCGGTACTTCGAAACCGATTTCGCCACCGTCCAACTGACGCTGACGCTATTTCTGGTCGGCGTCGCCTTCGGTCAGCTCTTGTACGGGCCGATCTCCGACCGCTTCGGCCGTCGGCCGGTGCTGTTGGCCGGCATGGTGATTTATCTCGTCGCCAGTATCGGCGCGGTGTTCGCGACAAGCATCGAAATGCTGATCGCGGCGCGCATGCTGCAGGCCATTGGCGCCTGTTCGGGCATGGTGCTGGCGCGCGCCATGGTCCGCGACGTCTATGCCCGCGACCGGGCCGCCAGCATGCTGGGCTACGTCACCATGGCGATGGCCGTGGCGCCGGCCATCGCGCCCGCCATCGGCGGCCAGCTCGAGGTCTGGTTCGGCTGGCGCGCCAGCTTCGTTCTGGTCGCCGGCTTCGCGGTGCTGCTGATCCTGCTTTGTCTGCCCTTGCTGCACGAGACGCATTTCGACCGCATTCGGCGCTTCGACCTGACCAGTATGCTGGCGAGCTACGCTTCGCTTGTCCGCTCGCCGCTCTACGCCGGCTATACATTGCACGTGGCCTTCAGCGCCGGCGCGTTTTTCGCCTTCCTCGGCGGCGCGCCCTATGTGGTGATCGAGCTGCTGGGCGCCAGCCCGCGCGACTACGGCCTCTATTTCCTGCTGGTCGCCGGTGGCTATTCGGTCGGCAGCTTCGTCGCCGGCCGTTTGTCGCAACGCGTCGGCGTCGATGGCATGATCCTGCTGGGCGTCGGCGTCGCTCTGGTCGGCGTCGGCGCCATGGCCGCGCTGGCGCTCGCCGGCTATTTCACGCTGGCGGCGATCTTCTTTCCGGTCTCGCTGATCTCGATCGGCAACGGTATCAGCCAGCCGAACGGCATCGCCGGCGCGGTCAGCGTCAACCCACGCATCGCCGGCGCCGCGGCCGGTCTGCTCGGCTTCCTGCAGATGGCCATGGGCGGCGTGCTGACCGTGATCCTCGGACAGATTCTGACCGACAACCAGATGCCGCTGATCGTGATTATCGCTGTATCGACCCTGCTGGCGCTCGCCTGCCAGCTCTGGGTGCTGTCGCTGAAGCGGCGGTCGGGTGAAGGCTAAGCAGTCGCGGCGGAGCGGCCGGCGATCTTGCCGAACACAGAGCCAGCCATCAGGCCGGTGCCGCCGGGATAGTTGAAATAGAACAGGCCGCCGACCAGCTCGCCGGCGGCGTAGAGTCCCGGGATCGGTCGGGCGTCGGTGTCGAGCACCTGCGCGTTGCCGTCGACCTTCAGGCCGCCGAAGGTGAAGGTGATGCCGCAGGTGACGGCATAGGCCTCGAACGGCGGCGTGTCGAGCGTGTTGGCCCAGTTCGATTTCGGCAGGGCAAGCCCTTCGGTGCCGCGTCCGTCCTTGACGTTGGGATTGAACGGCACGTCGGTTTTCACCGCCGCGTTGTAAGCTTCGACGGTCTTCAGGAAACCCGCCGGGTCGACGTCGTCGAGCTGCTCGGCCAGCGCCTCCAGGCTGTCGGCGGATCGTTTGGTGACCTGTCGGATGCGGTATTCGTCACGCAGCAGGTGGGTCACCTTCTGGTCGAAGACCTGCCAGGCGAACTGGCCCGGCTGCTTCAGCACTTCGCCGCCGTATTTCGCATAGGTGTAGTTGCGGAAGTCGGCGCCCTCATCGACGAAGCGCTCGCCCCGGGCATTCACCAGAATGCCGAAGGGATAGCTGTGTTTCTGAAAGCCATCACCGACGGCGAGATCGCCGAACTCGGGCGCATTCCGGTCCCAGCCGACGGCGTGGCAGCCGGACCAGTTGCCGGTCGGCATGGCGCCGATATCGAGCGCCATCCTGATGCCGTCGCCGGTGTTGAAGCGGGTGCCGCGCACGCGGGCGAGCTCCCAGCCCGGACCGAGATAGCGCGTGCGCATCTCGGCGTTGGCCTCGAATCCGCCGGCCGCCAGCACCACCGATTTCGCGGCGATGTCGCGCAATTCGCCGTCCTGCTTCACATGCACGCCGTGGACCTTGATCTCGTCGTAGAGCAGCGACAGGGCTCGGCAGTTATAGAATACGTCGACGCCATTCTTGGCCGCCGCCTCGGTCCAGGCTTCCACCAGGCCGGGACCGCCGCCCCAGGCCTCGACCGTCAGGCCGCCCCAAAACTTGAACTTGCCGTCGACCTTGAAGGCCTGCCGGCCCCAGATTGGCGCGAAGCGGACGCCCTTCGAACGCATCCAGCGCATGGTCTCGAAGCTGTTGCGCACCAGGATCTCGGCCATGTCGGGGTCGGTCCGGTACTGGGTCACCCGGAACATATCGTCGAAGAACTGGTCCTCGGTATAGCTGCCGAAATCGGTGTTGGCGATCTCGTCATTGGTGAGATCCGGCATGAGCTGCCGCAGGTCGTCGATGCCGTTATAGGCGAAGCGGATGGCGCCGGCCGTAAACCGGCTGTTGCCGCCGGACTCGTCGGGTGAGGCACGCTCAAGCACGGCCACCTTGGCGCCGTTCTCGGCCGCCGACAGGGCGGCGCTAAAGGCGGCGTTTCCGGCGCCCACGACAACGACATCATACGCTTGCTCACTCACCGGCATCCTCCCTCGATCGCGGCGACCGTATCCTAGCACCAATGCCATGGCGCGGCGTGACGGCGGGCCGATCGGCGCTTATGATCGGGGCCGGGGATGCATCAGGACGAGCCGCCGCGCATGAAAGTGGAACTCAACTACGGCAAGGGCAAGCTGCCGGTCAATCTGTCGGACGACTGGGACGTGACGGTCGTGGCCAAGGACAGCATGCCGCTGATCGCCGATCCGGCCGACGCCATGCGACAGGCGCTCCGCCGGCCGGTCGGCGCGCCGCCGCTTGCCGAACAGGCCCGCGGTTGCCGCAGCGCCTGCATCCTGATCTGCGACATCACCCGGCCGGTGCCGAACGGCGTGATCCTACCGCCCCTGATCCGCGAGCTGCTGGACGCCGGGGTACCGGCCGACGCCGTCACCGTCGTCGTCGCCACCGGCCTGCACCGGCCGAACGAAGGCGACGAGCTGGCCGAGCTGGTTGGCGACCCCTGGGTGCTTGGGACCGTCAACGTGGTCAACCACTTTGCCGAGCGAGACGACGACCATGTCGTGCTCGGCCGCACGAAAACACGCGACACTGTCGTCAGCCTCGACCGTCGCCTCGTCGAGGCCGAGTTGAAGATCGCCACCGGCCTGGTCGAGCCGCACTTCATGGCCGGCTATTCCGGCGGCCGCAAGGTCATCGCGCCGGGCGTCGCCCATAAGGAAACCATCACCACCTTCCATAGCGCCCGCTTCATGGAGCATCCACGCGCGGCCAACTGCGTGCTCGACGGCAACCCCTTGCACGAAGAGCAGCTGCAGATTGTCGAGATGCTGGGCGGCGCGCTCGCAGTCAACGCCGTGATCGACGACGAACGACGTCTGTCGTTCATCAATTACGGCGAGATCGTCGAGAGCCACCTGCAGGCCGTCGACTACATCCGGCGCTACGCCGAAGTGCCGGTAGCGCGGCGCTTCAAGACGGTGGTCACCAGCGCCGCCGGCTATCCGCTGGACAAGACCTACTATCAAACCGTGAAGGGCATGGTCGGTCCGATCGACATCCTCGAGCCCGGCGGCAATCTCGTTATCGCGTCGGCCTGCTCGGAAGGCATGGGGTCGTCACACTATGTCGAGGCCCAGCGGCGCCTGGTCGCGCTGGGGCCGGACGGCTTCCTCGCCGACATTGAGAAAAAGAGCCATGCCGATATCGACGAATGGCAGACCGAGATGCAGCTCAAGCCCATGCGGCTCGGCGCCATCCACCTCTTCAGCGACGGCCTCGACGGCGAGGCGCGGGGGCTGACCGGGGTCAACGTCACCGACTCCGTCGACGATGCCGTCCGCCAGAGCGTCGCGCAGACCGGCGACCGCGCCGTCGCCGTGATCCCGGAGGGTCCCTACGTCGTGCCGGTCTACCAGCCGGCGGCCTGACGCCCGAGGGCCATCCGCCCATGCGCATTCATCTCGATCCGATCGGCGGCATCGCCGGCGACATGTTCCTGGCCGCGGTGCTGGATGCCTGGCCGGAGCTGGCCGATGGGCTGCGCGAAGCCGTAACTGCGGCCGGTCTGCCGGATGCCTGCCGTCTGCTGATCGAGCCCAAGCAGGACGGCACCTTCACCGGCGCCCGCTTCGCCGTTGTCGTTGATGGCGACCTGCCACGGCCGGCCGGCGCCTGGCGCGAGATCCGCGAGCGGCTTGCCGACAGTGCGCTGCCGGGTGATGTGCGCGACCGCGCCATCGATATTTTCCAGTTGCTGGCCGAGGCCGAAGGCGCGGTGCACGGCAAGCCGCCGGACGAAGTGCATTTCCATGAGATCGCCGGGTGGGACTCGGTCGCCGACATCGTCGGCGCGGCCTACGTGATCGACGCCATCGGCGCCACCGGCTGGTCGGTGGCGCCGCTGCCGCTGGGCGGCGGCCGGGTCAAGAGCGCCCACGGATCGCTGCCCATACCTGCGCCCGCGACGGCCGAGCTGCTTCAGGGATTCGCTATGATCGACGACGGCGTCGGCGGCGAACGGGTGACGCCGACCGGGGCGGCAATCCTCAAGCACTTGTCGGTCGATGCCGGCGCCCCACGGCAGTCCGTCAAGATTGCAAAAACCGGTATCGGCTTCGGCACCCGGACGCTGCCGGGCATGAGCAACATTCTCCGGCTGCTCGCCTTCGAAGAGCAGACGGCCGTGCGCCGCGACGGCGAGGTCGCGGTGATTGCCTTCGAGGTGGATGACCAGACGCCGGAAGACCTTGCGGCGGGGCTCGATAATCTTCGCGCAAGACCCGAGGTGCTCGATGCGCTCCAAACGCCGGCGATCGGCAAGAAGGGCCGCAGCGTGGCGCGGATACAGGTCCTGTGCCGTCCGCAGGCGCTGAATTCGGTCATCGACGCTTGTTTCGCCGAGACCGCGACCATAGGTCTTCGATGGAGCATCGCGGCCCGGGCCGAGCTGGCGCGCGACGAGACCCGCGTCGATGGCGTCGGCGTCAAACGTGTACGGCGGCCGGGCGGCGTGAGGACGGCGAAAGCCGAGCTCGACGATCTTGCTAGCCTGCCGCTGTCCGAACGGCAAGCGCGGCGGCGGTCGGCGGAAGCGGCCGCGTTGGAGGAGGACGATGACGGAACGTAAGCTCGCCGCTCTTCACGACGTGCTGGACGGGTGCGACCGCATCGCCGTCGCCGTCAGCGGCGGCGTCGACAGCATGACGCTCGGCACCGTTGCCCATCGCCGCGTGGCCGACGCGACCATGTTCCATGCGGTCTCGCCGGCCGTGCCCCCCGAGGCAACCGAACGCGTGAAATCCTACGCCAAACGCGAGGGCTGGCGATTGCGGGTGGTAGACGCCGGCGAATACGACGATCCCGACTACCGCGCCAATCCGGTCAACCGCTGTTTCTACTGCAAGCAGAACCTCTACGGCACCATCGCCGGCCTAACCGACGCGCCGATCGCGTCGGGTACGAACCTGGACGATCTCGGCGACTTCCGGCCCGGCCTGATGGCGGCGGAACGGCATGGCGTTCGCCATCCCTTTGTCGAGGCCGACATCGATAAAGCAACCGTGCGCCGCATCGCGGCAGGCCTTGGGCTGGAAGACATCGCCGATCTGCCGGCCGCGCCGTGCCTGTCCAGCCGGATCGAGACCGGCATTGCCATCGATGCCGACAGCCTTGCCTTCGTGCACCGCGTCGAGCGGCTGTTGACGGACGGCCTGTCGCCGCGAACCGTGCGGTGCCGGGTGCGCAACGAGGGCATCGTCGTCGAGCTCGATCCCGAGGCGCTGACCCGCCTGTCCGACCGGCCCGACCTGAAGAACGCGGTCGCCGCGGCGAGCGCACGCGGCGGCTATGGCGGCGAGGTCGGCTTCACGGCTTATCGCATGGGCAGCGCGTTTCTCCGGTGAGCGACGACCACGTCTTCGATTTCCAACGCCAGGACCGTATCGGTCTGGCCGAGGCCGTACTGTGCGAGGGCAAGACGCCGGGCCAGATCGACGCCATCATCGCCACCGCGCTCGGTAACGAAAAGCGGCTGCTGCTGACGCGCCTTGCCGAGGACGTCGTTGCGCAACTTGACGCGCCGATGGATTACGACCCGCTGTCGCGCACCGGCATTGTCGGCGAGGCCGATCCACCCGCCGACGCGGCGTCGGTGGCGGTGGTGACCGCCGGCACGTCGGATCTGCCGGTCGCGCGCGAGGCGACCCGCACGCTCGGTTTCTACGGCAAGGCGGTGACCGAGATAAACGACGTCGGCGTCGCCGGCCTGTGGCGGCTGCTGGCGCGCGAGGATGACCTGCGGCGGCATGCCTGCGTGATCGTCGTGGCCGGCATGGAGGGCGCGCTGTTCAGCGTCGTCGCCGGCCTCGTGCCCGGCATGGTGATCGCGGTGCCGACCTCGACCGGCTATGGCGCCGCGAACGGCGGAAACACGGCGCTGCACGCGGCGCTGTCGAGCTGCGCGCCGGGCCTGGTCGTCGTCAATATCGACAACGGCTACGGCGCGGCCAGCGCCGCCTTACGCTTCCTGGCCGCGCGCGATCAGTAACCCAGCTTGGGGTTCACCCGGTTGCGCAACGGCTTGCCGGCGAGCGTGCGGCCAATATTGTCGAACACGATATCCAGCACGCCCTGGACATAGCCGTCGGCGTCGTCCGACGACACGTGCGGCGTGATGATCAGGTTCGGCGTGTCCCACATCGGCGAATGGGCGGGCAGGGGTTCGGGATTGAAGACATCCAGCACGGCGCCGCTCAGATGCCCGTCACGCAGGCGCGCCGACAGGGCCGCGTAGTCGACCACGGCCGCCCGTCCCATGTTGATCAGGCCCGCGCCCGCCTTCATCCGGCCAAGGCGGGCGTCGTCGATCAGGCCGCGCGTCTCGGCCGTCAGCGGCGTGGAGACGATGACGAAATCGGCCAGCGGCAGCACGCGGTCGAGATCGTCGGGCCCGACCATCTCGTCGACGAAGCGGGCCTTCCGGCCATGCCGCCTGACGCCCATGACATGCAGGCCCAGCGCCTTCGCCTGCCGGGCCGCGGCGGCGCCCATCTGGCCGACGCCGACGATCAGGCAGGCCTTGCCGGCGATGCTCGACGTGAAGACCGGGTCCCAGCGCCGGGCCCGCTGATCGGCGGCGAGCTTCGGCAGGCCGGCATTCAACATCAAGAGCGCCATGGCGGCATACTCGCCGGCTTTCTGCGCATGCACGCCGCGACTGTTGGTTAACGCGACGTCGGGCGGCAGCCAGTCCAGCGGCAGGAGATGCTCGACGCCGGCGCCGATGATATGGATCCATTTCAGATTGGGCGCCCGCCGGGCCAGATCCGGGGTGGGCAGGTCATAGGTGACGAGCCCGTGCGTCTTCTTAATCGAGTTGCCGAAATTGTCCAGATCCCAATCGATTATCGTCGTTACTTGCGATGCGATCTTAGCATGCCGCGCGGCCGCCACGTCGTATTGCGCCGATGTCGTGCGGAACACCGGCTCGCCCGCGCGATTGTTCTTGATATGCAGATGGAACGCCGCCATACGGAACGCCTTTCGCCCGACCCGATTCGCCTGCCATTATCGTGCCTGGAGGCGTTGAGGTCAGGCTGCATGAGGGAACGCATCGTGCAAAAGCGTTTCGCCAGATCGACAGAACGGTTAGCGGCATGACGACGCCGAAGGGCGCCATCGCCGCCGGACATCCCGACACGGCCGCGGCCGCGGCGGATGTGCTGCGCGATGGCGGCAATGCTTTCGACGCCGCGCTCGCGGCACTGGCGGCGGCGTGCGTCACCGAGCCGGTGCTCTGCTCGCTCGGCGGCGGCGGCTTCCTGCTGGCCCTGACGGCGGACGGCGACAGCCGGGTCTACGATTTCTTTTGCCAGACGCCGGTCGCCAAGCTGGATGCCGACGCGCTCGATTTCCGCCCGGTCAATGTGGATTTCGGCACCACGACGCAGGAATTCCACACCGGCCTCGGCACCGTCGCCACGCCGGGCGTGGTCGCCGGCATGTTCGCCGTGCATGAGGATCTCGGCCGGCTGCCAATGTCGGAAATCTTCGCGCCGCCCGCGCAGCTGGCGCGAACCGGCGTGCCGTTGGCGCCGCTGCAGGCGGACATCCTGCGCGCCGTGGCGCCGATCTTCCTCGACTCCCGCTCGGCGCGGTCCGTCTATCAGAACCCCCAGGCCGACGACGAGGTGATGCCGGCCGGCACTCTGCTGCGGATGCCGGGGCTGGCCGATCTGTTGGAGGAGCTGGCGCGCGAGGGGCCAGACGTCTTCTACGCCGGTCCGGTCGCGCAGGAGATCGTCAAGCTGATGCGGGACGGCGGCAGCCTGTCGGCCGACGATCTTTCGCGGTTCAAGGTCATTCGCCGCCGGCCGCTGGCCTGCGAATTCGCCGGCGCTCAGGTGCTGACCAACCCGGCGCCGTCGTCGGGAGGACCGCTGATTGCGTTCGCGTTGGCGTTGCTCAGCGCCGAGACGGCCTGCAACGGCGCCGACCGGCTGGTCGAGCTGGCGCAGGTGATGGCGCTGGCCAACCAGGCCCGGCGCGACGTCGGCCTGGCCGATGACTGCACCCTCGCGAAGGCCGAGCGTCTGCTGTCCGACGCCTTTCTCGCGACCTACCGGGCCGAGATGGATGGGCGGGCGCTCAAGGTCGGCGGCACCACGCATATCAGCGTCGTCGACGCGGACGGCAACGCGGCGGCGCTCTCGGTCTCGAACGGCGAGGGCTGCGGCCATCTGCTGCCGGGCACGGACGTGATGCTGAACAACATGCTGGGCGAGGAAGACATCAACCCGCAGGGCTTCTTCAACTGGCGGCCCGACAGCCGTATCTCCTCGATGATGGCGCCGACCCTGATCGAGGATCGACATGGCCGGCGCGTCGCGCTCGGCAGCGGCGGCTCCAACCGCATCCGCAGCGCCGTGCTGCAGGTCATCGTGAACGTGCTGCGCCGCGGGCTGCCGCTCACGGAAGCCATTGCCGCGCCGCGCATCCACTACGAGCGCGGGTTGTTGAACCTGGAGGCCGGGCAGGACGAGCGGGCGCTGGCGGCGCTCGCCGGCCGGTTCCCCGACGAGAAGCACTGGCCCGACCGGAACTTCTTCTTCGGCGGCGTGCATGCCGCGTCGTTCGATCCGGCGGATCGGGCCTTCGACGGCGCCGGCGACCCTCGCCGTGGCGGCAGCGCCGTCGTCGTGGCCTGAGCCCGGTCAGGCCCAGGGCGGAACGGGCGTCATCCGTTCGACCAGATAGTCGACGAAGACTCGCACTTTCGGCGACAGATGCCGGTGGTGCGGGTACAGCACGTTGATGGCGCTGTCGTCTCGCGGCTGTCGGTCCTCGAACAACGCCACCAGCCGGCCGGCCTTCACATCCGGGCCGACCAGGAAGGCGGCGAGGCGGGCGATGCCAAGGCCGGCGAGCACCCCGTCTCGTAGGGCGTCGCCGTTGTTGGCCTCGAAGTTGCCGCGCACCTTCACTGTTTCCGGCCCCTCGAAGGTCCATTCGTTCAGCGTCGGCAGCCCGCTGAATGTCAGGCAGTTATGATTGGCCAGATCCGCTGGGGTTTTCGGTTTGCCGTGACGTTCCAGATAGGCCGGCGCTGCGCAGACGATGCGGTGGTCGGGCGCGAGGCGGCGTGCGATCAACGACGAGTCAGGCAACGGTCCGCTGCGGATCGCGACGTCGACGCCCTCCTCGACAAGATCGATGACCCGGTCGGAGAGCGCCAGCTCGACCGTCATCTCGGCATATCGCGCCAGAAAATCGGCAATGATCGGCATGATCTGACGCCGCCCGAAGGCGATCGAGGCGCCGACCCGCAGATGACCGCGCGGTTCGGCGCTGAGCTGCATGGCGGCGCGCTCGGCCTCGTCGATATCGGCGAGGATCCGGACGGCCCGGGCATAGAAGACCGTGCCCACCTCGGTCAGACCGACGCGCCGGGTCGTGCGATTGAGCAGCCGGACGCCGAGCCTGTCTTCCAGGCGTCCGATCTGCTTGCTGACGGCAGACGGCGTCAGGCCAAGTGCCCGGGCCGCCGCGGAAAAGCCGCCGTTGTCGACCACCTGGACGAGGGCGGCGAAATCTTCAGACGAGCTCAATTGCGCCTACTTATTCCAAACACTCATAAGTTATGTTCTGTGCAACGATATTAAGTCGAATTGGACAAAGATGTAGCCTGTTCCTCTCGGTCAGGAGAAGGAATGCGCATGTCAGACCTAGCGACGACGACAATCGCGGAAGAGCTGCGCGCCAATACCGCTCATCGCATGCAGGTAATGGCGGCCGACGACTACGCGGCGATTGACAAAGGTATCGAGGATTTGAAGGCGGGGCAGGTTGGCGCCGGCCACCTCAAGGTCGGTGCGACGGCGCCGGCTTTCGAGCTGCCGAATGCACTCGGGCAACCGGTGCGCCTGTCCGAACTTACAAGCGGTGGGCCTGTGGTCCTGAGCTTCTTTCGCGGCGGTTGGTGCTCGTACTGCAACATCGAGCTCCGTGCGCTGCAGCGGTATCTGACGGAAATCCGGGATCTCGGCGCGGAGCTGATCGCGGTGACGCCCGAGCTGCCGGACGAGACCGTGAGCACGGCCGAGAAGCTGGCGCTCAGCTATCCGGTTCTGAGCGATAGCGGCAACCAGGTGGCGCGGGCCTTCGGCCTGGTGATGACCGTGGCCGAGGAACTGCGCCCGCTTTACAGCAAAATGGGGATCGAGCTGCCGGCGAGAAACGGCGACAACAGCTTCGAACTGCCGCTGCCCGGTACCTTCGTCATCGACCGTGATGGCACAATCCTCCAGGCCTTCGTCGACCCGGACTATCGCAATCGCGTCGAACCAATGGTTATTCTGGAGACCCTGCGGCATCGAAACCGCGATTAGCGAGGCCGACGGCCGGAGAGAGAACCGCCCATGGCGACGAACACCGCCTTGATCGCCGGCGCGTTGGGCGTGGTCGGGCGCGCTCTGATCGAGCACCTCGACGGCCTCGACGACTGGCGGGCGATCGGTCTCTCGCGTCGTCCGCCCGACTTCGAGACCAGGGCAAGGTTCGTTTCTGTCGATCTGCTGGATTCGGAGGACTGCCGGCAAAAGCTCGCCGGCCTGCGCGACGTCACCCATGTTTTCTTCGCCGCCTACACGCCGCGCCCGACGTTGGCCGAAGAGGTCGGCCCGAACCTCGCCATGCTGTCGAACCTGGTCGGGACGATCGAACCGGCGGCCGATGCGCTACGACATGTCCAACTGATGCAGGGCAGCAAGTGGTACGGCAATCATCTCGGACCGTATCGGACGCCGGCGCGGGAAGACGATCCGGGGCACATGCCGCCCAACTTCTATTTCGATCAGCAACGCTGGCTCGAGGCGGCGCAGGCCGGCAAAGACTGGACCTGGTCGGCCCTGCGACCCCACGGCATCATCGGCTTCGCGGTCGGCAGCGCCATGAACCAGCTGACGGCGCTGGCGATCTATGCCGCGATATCGCGCCATCTTGGACTGCCGCTGCGTTGGCCCGGCAAGCCCGGCGCGTTCACCTCGGTCTATCAGATGACCGAGGCGGCGCATCTGGCCCGCGGCATGGTCTGGGCGGCGACCAGCCCAGCCGCCGCCAATCAAGCGTTCAATCTAACCAATGGCGATTTCACCCGATGGTGCAATCTCTGGCCCATCGTCGCGCGCTTCTTCGACATGCCGGTCGGGCCGGTACAGTCCATCCGGCTAGAGGACTTCATGGCCGACAAGGAGCCGCTGTGGGCGGAGATCTGCGAACAGCGCCGTTTGCGTAAATTTCGGATCGACGAACTGACCAACTGGCGCTTCGCCGATTTCGTCTATGGCAGCGACTTCGATCAGATGTCCAGCATGACCAAGGCGCGTCAGGCCGGCTGGCATGAGGTGGTCGATACCGAAGACATGATCTGGCGTCAGCTTGAGCGGCTGCGGCACGAGCGCATCATCCCCTGACACCTTGCGCGCGATTCGGGACCGGCGCTGTCGCCGTCCGTGAGTGAACTGCTTCACACACCCGACCGATCGGAGAATCGATAGTGGGACAGCCGACCGTCGCCGGCAGTCCGCACCCGAATCGTCGCCAACATCACCGTCGAACCCGTCACGTGACATCGCTGCGTCAATTTTTATTGGGACTTTAAGACGTTAATGGTTAATTCTCTGCATGGGCTTGAGGTCGCCGGCATGACGCTGGTCGTTCTTCGATCCGCCAGCGGCGTGCGAGAGAATGTATGATCTCTGACGGCCATCGAGGCTCACGGAGGGGGGAGGCGCAGGGAGCGCTTGTTCTGATGTGCCATTCTTGTCGTGCCGTTCGGACGTCTTCCAGCCGGACATGCGGGGCGTTTTTGGCAGCGGTTTGTGCATCGGCCACCCTGGCGGGCACGCCGGCCAGTGCCGTCACATTGAAAGATCAACTGCAACTGCTGTTGCGGGACAACCCGCAGATCGCGAGGGCGCGTGATGATGTGGGCGCCGCGCGCGAGGGCGAGAACATCGCCAACGCGCCGTTCCTGCCTGAAGTGACGCTTTCGGGCGATGGCGGTTACGAGAACACCGACAGCCCGGCAACCCGACGGTCCGGCCGCGGCGATTTCAGCACCAGCCGCTATACCCAGTCGTTGACGGTAACGCAGAACCTGTTCGACGGGCAGGCGTCGACGCAGGGCCGACGGCAAGCCCAGTTCTCGACCCGGATCTCCGAGCAGACGTTGCGCAGCACGATCCAGTCGGTGGTTCTTGAAGGCGCAACCGCCTATCTCAATGTCTTGCGGCAGTCCGAGCTTGTAAAGCTGGCCCGTGGCAACGAACGCACGATCCGTATCCAGCTTGAACTGGAAGACGAACGAGTCCAGCGCGGGTCCGGCATTGCCGTCGACGTGCTGCTGGCCAAGTCGCGCCTGCAGCTGGCGAAGGAACGGCGGGTCGCGTTCGAGACAGGTCTACGCGACGCCGTCAGCCGTTATGCGCAGACGTTTGGGCAGGCGCCGGACGTTGCCGACCTGACATCGCCGCAAAGCCCGCGATACTTGCTGCCGCCGGACCTCGGCGGCGCCGTCTCGCTGATTCAGGAAGAAAATCCGGCCATTCGCGCCAGCGGGTTCGAGGTCGATCTGGCTGACGCGCAACGCAGCTCGGCGCGATCGGGCTATTTTCCGCGCATCGATCTGATCGGCGAACAGAACTGGGAAAAGGACTTCGACGGGACCCGGGGCATCGAGCGCAATTACTCCGTGATCGTTCAGTTCAACTGGGATCTGTTCTCGGGCTTTGCCACCCAGTCCGGCGTCGCGCAGGCGGCGAAGCAGTACTCGGCCGCGCGCGGTAACGCCCGGTTTGTCGAGCGCAAGGCGATTGAGCAGTTGGAGCTGTCCTGGCACGCTTACGAAAGCACCCAAGAGCGCCGGGAGTTATTAAGGAATGCGGTGAATATCGCCGGCGAAGTATTTGATTCCAGAAAAAGATTACGGGATTCCGGTAAAGAGACGGCGATCAACGTCCTGGACGCCGAAAACGAATTGCTGAATGCCTGCATCAATTTCGTTAACGCCGATTTCGACAATCAGATCTCGGTGTTTCAAGTGCTTTTTTCGCTGGGGCGGCTCGATCCGGAGGCCCTGGGCATCGTCGAAGACGTGACGGGAACATCAGCGCTGGCTGCCGACGCGCCGGAGTTGACCGGTGGGGGCGATGCGCTGGCGGCCGCCGGCTGTCGGATCGAGGACGGCTAGTCCGGACCCGGCGGCGATAACCTGGCGTGATGGAGATATCGCCATTTCTCGTAAAAGCCGCCTTGGTTGCACGCCTTTTGCATATTTGCTTTAGAAAACGATAATGACTGGTCAAATCTGTCCCAAACAGGGAATTGTTCCCGTTTCGGCACCATTTGACCCCGTAAGGACGCGTATCGATGAACCCTAAGCCAATGGCCACAGACGCTGTCGTGGATCCGCGTGCCGCCGATATGGGCGACTACACGGCTGTGCTCGATGCCGCCGGGCGGGGCAATCTGGTGGTTGACCAGGATCTGTTGATCCTGGTCGGCGACTATCAGAAGTCGGGCACGGATCTGATTCTGACCGGCCCGGACGGCGCCAAGGTTCTGGTTCTGAACTACTTCGAATCCTCAACCCCGCCGGATCTGTGGACCGCCGGCGGCGCCCGTGTCGCCAGCGAGACCGCGGCCAAACTGGCCGGCGTGCATGATCTGGTTCAGTACGCCCAAGCCAGCGACACCACTGGCGCCATCCAGCCGATCGGTGTGGCCGAGGCCGTGCGCGGCGACGTACTGGCCGTTCGGGCGGACGGTACGCGGGTCGTCCTGCAGGACGGCTCGCCGGTTTTCCAGGGCGACGTCGTCGAGACGGGCGATGGGGCGAGCGTCGGCCTGCGGTTCAACGACGACACCAGCTTCGCCATGCAGGGCAACGGCCGCATGGTGCTCGACGAACTGATCTACGACCCCGGCACCCAGTCGGGTTCCGCCGCGGTGTCGGTGCTGCAGGGCGCCTTCGTCTTCGTCACCGGACAGGTCGCCAAGACCGATCCCTCGAGCTTCTCCGTCAGCACGCCATTGGCCACGATCGGCGTGCGCGGCACCATGGTCGGCGGCACCCAGGGCGATCGGCTGGATATCTATTTCAACGAAGGTGCCGGTTTTATTCAGAATGCCGGCGGCCGCGTCGACATTGACGCTGGCGAACGCACCTTCGTGCTGGGTTTCAATCTGATCCCGCAAACGCCGCAGGCGACGCCGCCGGGCCTGTTCGACTCGCTGTTTCAATCGGCGCTGGGCGTGCTGCCGGCGACGCAGTTCTATACCCCCGGCCAGCGCGGATCGGCCGACGAACCGACCGACGAAGAAGCGCAGGCCGCGGCCGAGGTGGCGCCGGAAGCGGGCGAGGGCGCCATTCCGGTGGTCGACGTGACGCTGCAGCAGGAGCTGGTCCCGCAGCTGCCGACTCTGCTGAACCTGGCCCCGCTGCCGCCCGGATTGCAGGCGAGCCTTCAGCGCGGCGGCGCGGCGCGGCGGTCGGACAACGACGACGTCATTTTTGCGGCGTTGAATCAGGCGCCGTTCGCCATCGAATTGTCTGATGTCAGCGCGTCCGAAGGCGCCGCCATCGGTTCCGTGATCGGCGTGTTGAGCGCCACCGATCCGGACGACGGCGAGCTCACCTTCAGCATCGTCAGCGATCCCGACGACCGGTTTGAGATCGTTGGCAACGAGCTGCGGCTGACAGCACCGCTGGACTTCGAGACGCAGCAATTTCACGACGTCGTCGTTCGGGCCACCGACAGCGAGGGGCTGAGCGTCGATCGGGCATTCGCCATCAGCGTCAGCGACGTGCCAGATACCGTCATCTTCGGCACACCCGGTGACGATGTCCTGGTTGGCGGTCCGGGCGCGGATCTGTTTATCGCGTCGCCCGGCGACGATGTTCTCGACGGGCTCGGCGGCTCTGACACGGTCGACTACAGCGATTCCGAGACCGGCATCATCGCCGATCTGTCGGCCGGCAGCGTCACAGGCGGTTTCGACGCCACGGACACGCTTTCGAATATCGAGAACGTCACCGGAACCGGCCAGAACGACGTGCTGATCGGCGATGCCGGCGACAACATTCTGCAGGGCGGCGCCGGCGACGATACGTTGGATGGCGGAGAAGGCAACGACACCCTGCTGGCCGGCGACGGTGACGACACGATCATTGGCGGTCACGGCGAGGGCGACGACAATATCGACGGCGGCGCCGGCAACGACACGGTCTCCTATACCAGCGCCGTCGCGGGCATTGTCGTGAACCTTGAGACCGGCGTCGCGTTCGGCGATCCGGCGATCGGTGTCGATACGCTGAACGCCGTCGAAAATGTGATCGGCGGTCAGGCGAACGACCTGATTGTCGGCAACGCCGCCGATAATCGCCTCGAAGGCGGCATGGGCGACGATGTTGTCCTTGGTGGCGACGGCAATGACCAGATCTTCGGCGGCGACATCCGGACCCGGGAGCCCGTGGTCCTCACGCGCCCCGGCGATGTCTATGACATCTCCGAGGTCGAACAGGTTAACCTGCGCGTCGATTTCGTTTCCGAAGGCGCCGGCTTCGAGAATACGTTCGGTTATTATCTGGCCGATGCCGACGGCGTGCCGTTGTCCGGCCAGATCGTCTTCGCCAATGTCGATATCGCCGACACGGCCAGCTTCAACCTCGACGCGACGGCGCTTGCCGGCGCCGCGCAGCTCGGCTTCTTCGTCATTCCCGACGGCTTCGGGCTGAACGACGTCCTAGTCGACGGGGCCGAGATCGGCTTCGCGTTTGTAGACGGTTTCTGGACCGTGACGCTTGGCGGCGAAGCCTTGGAAGGCGACGGCGCGCCGGCGCTGTTCAGCGATCCAAACTTGAATGCGGATGGCTTCGATCACGAGATCGACAATGACGAGCCCGGCAATTCGAACTGGGAAGATCTGGCCGGCGGCGGCGATGGCGACTTCAATGACCTGAATCTCGATATCACGGTTACCGAGATACCCGCGGAAGATGGCGATGACACACTGAGCGGCGGTGTCGGCGACGACCAGATTTTTGGCGGCTCGGGCGACGACGTCCTGAACGGGGACGAAGGTAACGACAGGCTGTCGGGCGGCGCAGGGAATGATCAGATCGACGGCGGCGCCGGTAATTTCGACGTCGTGCTCTACGACGACTTCGACGGCATCATGGGCGTCGAGGTCGACCTGGTCGCCGGCACCGCGCGCGATTCTCACGGCGATACCGACCAGCTCAGCAACGTCGAGGGCGTGGTCGGCTCCCGATTCGACGACCTGATCGTTGGCGACGCCGCCGACAACTTGATTGCCGGCGGCGAGGGCAGCGATGTGATGACGGGCGGCGATGGCGCCGACCTGTTCTCCTATCTCAGCCAGGCAGACGGTACCGAGATCGCCGGCAATTCGACTGTCGGCACCACGTCGACCGATCTCATCCAGGACTTCGAGAGCGGCGTCGACAAGTTCGTGTTCGACGCCACCGAATTCGATCCCGACGCGACCTTTGTCACCATCGGCAGCGCCTACAACGGCAACAACTCGGGTGTACAGTCCGGCGCCGCGTTCGTCTTCGACGGCACGCACCTGATCTATGACGAAGATGTCACGTCGGAAGGCTATACCGTGGTTGCCGACACCAACGGCCAGCAGGTCACCGCGGACGATATCGACAACTCGAACTCGTCCAGTTCATAGCGTTCCGTGCGTATCGCGCGTTGGACAAGGCGCGCGACAATCGTTAACGGATTGTTGCCATTCACGCTTAATATTGCGGCCGTTGCCCCGGCGACCAGCATGCCAGGACGGTTGCATGACGACGGACAGGACCACTAGCGCTTGGCTGCGGCCGATCCTCGGATCGGTGCGCGGGATGCTGGCCGAGCTGCTGACGCTGTCGTTCTTCGTCAATGTGCTAGCGCTCGCCGTGCCGATCTTCGTGCTGCAGGTCTACGACCGGGTGGTCTCGCAGAACGGCCTGACCACATTGCAGGGATTGCTGATCGGCGTCCTGATCGCGATTGTCTTCGATTTCGTGCTTCGGCAGACCCGCAGTCGTCTGCTGCAGCGCATGGCCATGCGCTACGACGTCGAGGTCGGCCGCGCCCTGTTCGAGAAGGTTCAGCGGCTGCCGCTGCGGACGCTCGAAGCGCGTCCGGCGGCGTTCTGGCAGATGCTGTTCCGGGACGTCGAGGTCCTGCGCAACACCGTTGCCGGCCCGCCGGCGATCCTGCTGGTCGATCTGCCGTTCGCCATACTGTTCATCGCCATCATCTATGTGGTGGCGGCGCCGATCATCTGGGTCCTGTTCGCCATTCTGCCGCTGTTCGTGCTGTTGGCCTTGCGTTCGGGCAGCGCCGTTCGGGCGGCGGCCGACGCCGAGCGTGATGCGACGGTGGACCGCGACTCGCTGGTCTCCGACATCATCGGCAACCGCACCACGATCAAGGCGCTCGCGCTCGACGAGGCCATGCAGCCGCTCTGGGAAGACCGCCACGCATCGACGATCGAGCGCGCTGTGACGCGCGGCCGGCGCGCGGACGGCTATCACAATCTGGGCCTGTCGCTCAGTATCCTGACCACGGTTGCGATCACCAGCGTCGGCGCGCTGGCGATCATGGAACAGGCCCTGACCATCGGCGCCTTGATCGCCACCAACATGCTGAGCAACCGGATCGTCGGCCCGTTCACACAGCTCGTCACCACCTGGCGCGGCATCGTCTCGTTCCGGCAATCGCTGAAGCGCCTGCGCGAAGCCTTCGATCTCGTCGAGGAGCCGGCGCATGACAGCGTCGAGATGCCGACGCCGAAGGGCGATCTGGAAGCCGACGCGGTGGTGTTCGCCTACGGCCCCAACACGGCCCCGGTTCTCGACCGGATTTCGTTTCGGGTCGGCCCCGGTGGCCTGCACGCGATCGTCGGTCGCAACGGCAGCGGCAAGACCACGCTGATGAAGATAATGCACGGGCTTTATGCGCCGGCCGGCGGCCGCATGCTGCTCGACGGCGCCGATATCGGCCAGTTCTCGCGCCGACGGCTGGCACACTGGATCGGCTATGTGCCGCAGGACACCGTTCTGCTCTCCGCCTCGATCCGCGAGAACATCGCCAAGGGCTGGGAGGGCATCGGCGACGACGACGTGCTGCGCGCTGCCCGGGCCGCGGGCGCGCACGACTTCATCGTCGACTTGCCCGAGGGCTACGGCGCCCAGGTCGGCGAGGGCGGCGGCCGCCTGTCGGGCGGCCAGCGGCAGCGTATCGCCATCGCCCGCGCGCTGGTCGGCCAGCCGGCGATCCTGCTGCTGGACGAGCCGTCCGCCAGCCTCGACCGGCAGGCGGAGGAAGACCTGCGCGACACGCTGATCGATCTCGCCCGCGAGCATACCGTTGTCGTCGTCACCCACAGCGCCATCCTGCTGCCGGCCTGCCACAACATCATGGTGCTGGATCAGGGCCGCATCGTCATGGGCGGTCCGACGGCACAGATGCTGCCGCGTCTGTTCGGCAAGGCCGAGCAGCCGGCCGTTCTGGAGCGCAAGGCATGAGCCGGCTGGACGATCTCTATCAACGCTACCCGCTGCCGACCTGGCGGCCGATCGCCTGGATATCCATGCTGCTGGTCGCGGCGTTTATCGGCTGGAGCTTCGTCGCCGAGCTTGAAGAAGTCGCCAGCACGTCGGGCGAGGTCGTGCCGCAGGGCAAGGTCAAGCTGATCCAGCATCTGGAAGGCGGCATCGTCGACGAGATCCTTGTCGCCGAAGGCAATGCGGTGGAAGAGGGCGCGCCGCTGGTGCGCCTGGATCTGCCGACGACGGCGATCAACCGCGAGGAGCTGCAGGTTCAGCTCGATGCCCTCTTGCTCACCCGCGCCCGCCTGAAGTCCGAGAGCGCCGGCGGCGACCTCGTCTTCCCGAAGGCCGAGAGCGAGCGGCATGCCGATCTGGTGGATACCGAGCAGGCAACCTTCGAAGCCCATCGCCGGCAACTGGACAGCCGCGTGGCGGCGCTGAAAAGCCGACAGGAACAACGACGGTTGGACCTCGCCGAACTGGAAGCGAAGCAGCGGGCGTTGGAGAACAATCTTCGGCTGGCGCGCGAGGAATTCGCGATCTCGGCCCGGCTGCGCGAACGCGAGCTGACGCCGAAGATCGAGCACCTGCAGCTGCAGCGCCAGGTCGAGGCGCTCGAGGGCGAGCTCAAGGTGCTGACGCCGACGATTCCCCGAGCACGGGCCGCCATTGAAGAAGCCGGCCAGCGTATCACCGAGGAGTTGGAGCAGGCCCGTTCGCGCGCGCTGCAGGACCTGAGCCGCGCCGAGCTGGATATCGCCCGCCTGCGCGAGCGACTGGCGGAAGCAACGGACCAGCGTCTGCGCACGACCATCCGCAGTCCGATCCGCGGCGTGGTCAAGAACCTGCGCTACAACACCATCGGCGGCGTGGTCCGGCCCGGCGAGACGATCATGGAGATCGTGCCGGCGGACGACAGGTTGGTGATCGCCGCGCAACTGAGCCCGGCAGACCGCGGTTATGTGCAGGTTGGCCATACCGCCCTGATCAAGATTTCGGCCTACGATTTCTTTCAATACGGTGGATTGGAAGGGCGGGTCACGCAGATCGCGGCCGATACCAACCGGGCGCCCGACGGCACATCTTATTTCGACGTCGTCATCGAGACCGATCAGTCGTATCTCGATTCCGGTGGCGAGCCGCTGTTGATTCAGGCCGGCATGCAGGCGACGGTCGACATCAAGACCGGCACCCGGTCGGTGCTGCGTTACCTGTTGAAGCCCGTTCTGAAACTCCAGCACGAAGCGTTTCGCGAACGCTGAGCCACGCCGCCGCGCCGGTTACGCCGTATGGCCTTCATCAACACGCTTCCGATTATGACCATGGCGCAGCGCCTGTTGCCGCTCAGCCGGGCACAGTTGAGCCTGCGGCGGATTGTGGCGCTCATGTTTCTGGCAGCCATGCTGGGATTGCGGATCTGGGACCCGATTGTCGTCGAGATGCTGCGCCTGCGCTCGTTCGATCTGCTGCAACGCATAAGTCCGTATGAGAGCGATAACCGGCCCGTGGTCATCGTCGACATCGACGAGGCGAGCCTGAAGAAACTTGGACAATGGCCATGGTCGCGGTCACTGCTGGGCCAGTTGCTGGTCGAGCTGCAGCAGCGCGGCGCTGTCGTGGTCGGCTTCGACGTCGTTTTCGCCGAACGCGATCGGCTGTCGCCCGGCGCGCTCGCCGATGTCATCGATCAGCTCGATGCCGACACGCGCCGTCGTCTCAACCAGCTGCCCAACAACGACTTGCTGTTCGCGCAGATCATCGAGCAGGGACGGGTGGTCACCGGCCGCTTCGGCCTCTCCTCGATACAGCCCGGCGCGGATCGCGAGCTGGTCCGCAAGTCCAGCATCGCCACCCTCGGCGGGCTGCCGCAGCCTTACCTCTTCAGCCTGGCGGGCGTGGTGCAGAACATTCCCGAAATCGACCTGGCAGCGGCCGGTACCGGCATGCTCAGCATCATCCCGGAACCGGACGGCATTGTCCGGCGGGTGCCGGCGCTGCTGCGCTGGGGCGACCGGGTGATGCCGGCCCTGAGTATCGAGATGCTGCGCGTGGCGACCGGTCAGCAAACGATCGCCACCAAGGTCGACGAAGCCGGCGTCAAGTCGGTCGTGGTCGCCGGCGTCGAGATTCCGCTCGACCGTCAGGGCCGCATGTGGGTGCGGGCCTCGCACCACGATCCCGGGCGCTATGTCTCGGCGCAAGACGTGCTGGCGGGCAACGTCGACCGGTCCGCCATCGAGGGTAAGCTGGTTCTGATCGGCGTTTCGGCCGCGGGCCTTCTCGATATCAAAGCGACGCCGCTCGAAGCCGCCATGCCCGGCGTCGAGGTGCATGCCCAGTTGCTGGAGACGATCCTGGCCCAGGCCAACCTGGTGCGGCCGAACTACGCCATCGGCATGGAACTCAGCACGGCGGCCGTTGTCGGCATCCTGCTGATCATCTTCGTGCCGATGCTGGGCGCGCGCTGGACCCTCGGCGTGCTGCTGGTGGTCAGCGTCGCGCTGCTCGACCTGGTCTATTACCTGTTCGCCAACCAACAGCTGCTGATCGATCCGTCGTTTCCGCTGATCACGGCGGCGGCGCTCTACGCCATGCTGGTCTATTCCGGCTACATGTCCGAGGAACGTCAGCGGCGATACATCCGCCAGACCTTCGGTCAATACCTGTCGCCGGCGCTCGTCAATCAACTCGCCGACGATCCGAGCAAGGTTAGGCTCGGCGGCGATACGCGGGAGATGACCTTTATGTTTTCGGACGTGCGGGGGTTCACCAGCATCTCCGAGAATTTCCAGGACGATCCGCAGGGCCTGACCGCGCTGATCAACCGATTCCTGACGCCGATGACGAACGCGGTGCTGCGTCAGAGCGGCACGGTCGACAAGTATATGGGCGACTGCATCATGGCGTTCTGGAACGCGCCGCTGGAAGACCCGGGGCATGCGTCGCACGCCTGCCAGGCGGCGCTCGACATGCACAAGGCGCTGGATGCGCTGAACGCCGAGCTGCGCCTGGAGGCGGCTGGCGATCCCACGCGGGCCGAGCACTCCGACTACAGCCTCGCCAAGCGGTACAGTTTGGGCATCGACGGCGAGTCGGATGCGGCGAAAGCGTTCGAGCTGTTCAAGCGCGAGGCCGAGCAGGGCTTCGCCAACGCCCAATACAGTCTCGGCAAGGCCTATCGCGACGGCGCCGGCGTCGAGGCCGACCCGGCCGCCGCGGCGAGGTGGTTCCTGGCCGCCGCCGAGCAGGGCTACGCCAAGGCGCAACGCCATATCGGCACGCGGTTGGCCCGCGGCATCGGCGTCGAGCGCGACGACGTCCAGGGCTTGATGTGGCTGACGCTCGCCGGCCAGGCTGGCCTCGCGGCGGCCGAGGAGGGACGCAAGAGCCTGATCAAGAACATGACGACGGCGCAGGTCACCGAGGCCGAGCAATGGGCCCGTCTGTGGCGGCCCAGGGTGTCCGGCGCCCGGGCCATCAAGCTTGAGATCGGCGTCGGCTTGAATACCGGCCCGTGCGTTGTCGGCAACATGGGCTCGGAGCAACGCTTCGACTATTCGGTCCTGGGCGATGCCGTGAACCTGGCGGCGCGCCTGGAGGGGCAGTCCAAGAACTACGGTGTCGGTATCGTGATCAGCGAGGAGACCCGGAAACAAGCGCCGGAATTCGCCGCCATCGAGCTCGATCTCATCGCGGTCAAGGGCAAGCGCGAGGCCGTGCGGATCTTCGGCCTGGTCGGCAATGCCGAGACGGCGGCCGACGGAAGCTTTCAGGCCCTGATCGCCAACCACGAGCGCATGCTTGCCGCTTACCGGGCGCAACGGTGGCAGGAGGCCCGGGAGCTGGTGGCGGCCTGCCAGGAGATCGAGGACCGTTACGACGATCTCTACGAGCTCTATCGCGGCCGCATCGCGCAATACGAGGCCGACCCGCCAGGTCCGGATTGGGACGGCATCTTCGTGGCGCAGACCAAGTAGGCCCGGACGGATAAATCCGCCGGCACGCTTAATTCCGCAAATTGACATAATCTTCTTGTGCGGCCTTGGCGCTGCTGATATCTTCTACATTGTAGTTTTGATGTGCCCTGTGGGTTTGTGGAGGTCGCGGACGCCGGTCATGCCCAGGAACGACTATCTCGGTGCTTTTGAACAGATCGTTTTGCTGGCTCTGGTGCGCCTGCGGAACAACGCCTACGGCGTGACGATCCGGCGCGAGATCGCCGAACGCGCCGGACGCGATGTCTCGATTGGCGCCATCTACACCACTCTGGAACGCATGGAACGCAAGGGATTGGTGACGTCGTTTCGCGGCGAGCCGACACCGGAACGCGGCGGCCGTGGCAAGCGCTACTACGCCATTGCCGCGCCTGGGGTCGAGGCCTTGAACCGGTCGCGCGACGTGATCGATCGCATGTGGGACGGCTTGGGAGCTCCCGTGGAGGCATAAGATGCGACGGCAACGAGGGCCGCTACCGCCGAACCGGGTTCGGAAATCGCACAGCGACTACATACCGCGCTGGGCCGAGACCTTGTTGCGTTGGTCGATCCTGAGAGGCGGCCGGGAGCATATCCCCGGCGATCTGGAGGAGGAGTTCCACACCGTCATCTTTCCCACGCGCGGCTGGTCGGGCGCGCGCCGCTGGTACATCTGGCAGGTGCTGAAGTCGGTCGCGCCGCTGCTGATGCACGAGCTGCTCGATTTGCACCGCGCGCCGGTCGGAAACGATGCGCAGGTCGATGGCCTCGCCGAAACCGATGGCGGCGTGCCGCTCTATGCCACCGACCATCCGGCGGGCGCCAAGGTATCCTTTACGCCGCTCATGCTCGATGGGCGGGTCGGACGCTGACGTGAGGGTTGAATGAGGAGGTTGAATGAAAAGGGGATGAAGCAGATGGCCAAATCAGGAGTTCTCGCCGCCCTGGCCGGGGCCGCGATCGCGTTGTCGACCGGCGGCGCTCAGGCGGCGTCGCAGATGCTGGCGCTGATTTCGACCGACAGGCCCGTGCAGCTTACCTGCGAGCGCGGCGAATGCTCGGCCGAGCTGACGGCGATCTGCCTGCAGCCGGACCGCGCCAGTCCGCCGCCCGGCAAACGCTACACTCAGATCGGCGGCGAACAGGTCGCGCTGATCGGCGAGACCGCCGACGGCCGGCAGGTCGCGCTATCCGCGGCCGAGCATGGCGAATTCACGGCGCTGCGTGGCCACAACGCCGTCAAGTTCGCCATCGATGGACGTGTTCTGTCAGAGCTTGGCGTGCGCCGGGTTTCGGTGCAGGTCGGCGAGATGGTGTCGCTGCTGCCCGAGCCGGTGATGGATGATCCGCTTCCGCAGACCGAAGCCGATATCGCGCTGGCGACCGGCCCGATGCGGACGCTGGCCGCGCGACTGGTCGACAACAGCGGCGACCGCATCGCCGCCGCGCAGATCGCCAGGGATCTGGTGAACTATCTGCCCAAGCTCGGCCGGTCGACGCCGGCGCAGCGGGCCGCCGCCTGGTCGGCGGTGATCAAGACTGAAGGCGCCGCGCGCACCCAGGCCGCCTTCGCCATGGTCGAGACCGCGCTGGAGCAATGCGACCAGCTCAATCAGACCAGCGGCATCCGGCTGCGCTCGTGCCTGGGGTCGAAACACGACAGCTTCGTTGGCGAACTCAACAACGGCTACTGGGACGCGATTAAGGCCGGCAGCTAGTTACGCGTTCATCTGAGATGACGGGACGGCCCGGACCGCGAGGTCCGGGCCGTTGCCGTTTGGTCACAAACTTGCCCATGCCGCGGCCGTTGCATGAGCACCGTTGTCCAATCCCCGTCGTAACAAGCGAAGTGGGGCGCCAGACCTTGGTCTCAGATAGCGATGGGCTACGACGCCGCGGAACCGGGCACGGCGCTCGAGGTCGAGATCCTCGGCAAACGCCTTCCGGCAACGGCTATTCCGGAATGGCCGTAAGACCCGGAGAACACGAGCCCGCGTC
Organism: Alphaproteobacteria bacterium; assembly: GCA_965232515.1. Lineage (GTDB taxonomy): Bacteria > Pseudomonadota > Alphaproteobacteria > JANQKO01. Next base: position 210,284 of record CBDDPY010000002.1, read on the forward strand.
GCTGAGCGTCAGCCGCGCATGCGTATGGCATCGGGATCGAACAGCGGCTTGGCGGCGTAACGGGCCGATCGTCGGTCGCCCAGGATTTCCACCTCGAACGATGCGTCGGCGTCGATGAGATCAGGCGGCAGGTAGGCGAGCGCGACGCTTTCGCCGACGTAATGCGCATAGCCGCCCGAGGTGACGAAGCCGACGACCTCGCCGTCGTGGAACACCGGCTCGTCGCCATAGACATCAGCGTCGTCGGCGTCCACGACCAGCGTCGCCAGTCGGCGTTTCGGTGGCGTGCCGCGTTGTTCCATCACGGCCGCGCGGCCGATGAAGTCGGCGTTGCGGTCGGTATCGACGAAACGGTCGAGACCCGCCTCGAACGCCGTGTAGTCCGGGGTGAAGTCGCGCATCCAGCTGCCGAAGCCTTTCTCCAAACGCAGCGAGTTGAGCGCCCGGCCGCCGAACGGACGCACGCCCAGATCGGCGCCGGCTTCCATCAGCGTGTCGTAGAGCGCCGCGTGCTGCGCGGCCGGCACATAGACCTCGTAACCCAGATCGCCGGTATACGAGACCCGGGCGACGATGGCGTTCGTCGGACCGACATCCACCTCGGCGATGCGGAAGAACCGGAACGCCGCCTGCGACAGGTCCACGTTACAAAGCCGGGTCAGTAGTTCGCGCGAGGCCGGCCCGGCGACGGCGAAGCCGCCGAGCGCGCGGGTGACGCTTTGCACCTTGACGTCCTGATCGGGCAGCTGCTGCGCGAACCAGCGCAGATGAAACGCTTCGGCGATGCCGGAGCCGAAAATGAAGAACCGTTCTGGGCCCATGCGCGCGACCGTGAAGTCACCCATCAGCCGGCCCTTCGGGCTCAGCATCGGCGACAGCGACAGCCGGCCCTCCGCCGGCAGGCGGTTCGCCAGCAAGCGGTCGAGCCAGGCCTCGGCACCGGGCCCGGTGATCTCGTATTTCGCGTAGTTGCAGAGCTCGAGGATGCCGACGCCGTTGCGCACGGCGTGGCATTCCGCCGCCACCGGCTCGAAAGCGTTCGAGCGCCGGAAGGTCGGCGTCTCGACGGCCGTACCGCCATCGGGCGCGAACCACAGCGCATGCTCCAGCCCGAAGGCCGCGCCGTACACGGCGCCACGCCCGGCCAGCCGGTCGTAGGTCGGCGAGGTCTGGACCGGCCGTCCCGCCGGCAGTTCCTCGTTCGGGAAGGTAATGGTGAAGCGGCGGCGGTAGTTCTCGTAGACCTTGTCGTTGACGTAGCCCTTGGTCGCGTAGTCGCCGAAGCGGCTGACGTCCATGGCGAAGACGTCCATGCCGGGCTCGCCCTCGACGATCCATTCCGCGACCGACAGGCCGACGCCACCGCCCTGCGAGAAGCCCGCCATGACGCCGCAGGCCTGGAAGAAGTTCTTCAGCCCCGGCGTCGGGCCGATCAGCGGATTGCCGTCCGGCGCAAACACCATTGGTCCGTTGATGATCCGCTTGATGCCGGCCTCGGCGAGGCACGGATAGCGGTCGTAGGCGACGGCCAGATTGTCCATGATCCGATCGAGATCGGATTCCAGCAGTTCGTGGCCGAAGTCCGCCGGCGTGCCGTCGGCCGACCAAGCCCGGCAACCCTGCTCGTAGGTGCCGATCAGGATGCCCTTGCCCTCCTGGCGCAGGTAGCTCTCGCCCTCGAAATCGATGGTGTGGGCCGCTTCCCGCTCCAACGCCGCGACCTCCGGTATGTCGTCGGTGACGAGGTATTGGTGCTCCATCGGCAGCACCGGCAGGTCGACGCCGGCGAGCTTGCCCACCTCGCGTGCCCACAGGCCGGCGGCATTAACCACGACCTCGGCTTCGATGGTGCCCTGTGGCGTTACCACCTGCCAGCCGCCGTCGGGCGTCGGGTTCAGTTCGATCACCGGCGTCTGGCGGTAGACCTCCGCGCCGGCCATTCGTGCGGCCTTGGCGTAGGCCTGGGTCACGCCGTTGGGGTCGACATGGCCGTCATTGGGATCGAACAGGGCGCCGGTCAGATTCGCCGTGTTGATCAGCGGATTGACTTTATGAACGTCGGCGAGATCGATGAATTCGAGATCCAGGCCCAGATAGCGCGCCTTGGCCCGTTCGGCCTTCAGGAAATCCAGGCGCTCGGGCGTTGCCGCCAGATACAGGCCGCCAGGCTGGTGCAGGCCGCAGGACTGGCCGCTGATCTCCTCGATCTCGTGATAAAGATCGATCGTATAGCCTTGAAGTTTCGAGATATTCGCGTCGCTGTTGAGCGTGTGCATGCCGCCGGCCGCATGCCAGGTCGAGCCGGCGGTCAGCTCGGTCCGTTCCACTAGTACGACGTCCTTCCAGCCGAGCTTGGTCAGGTGGTAGAGCACGCTGCAGCCGACCACCCCGCCGCCGATGACGGCAGCCTGCACCTGGGTATTCATCCGGCCATTCTCCATCGATTACTGGTGCCGTGAAAGACGTTCAACTACCACGCCTACAGACACAATTTTTTGTTCCCGACACCTGCGATTTTGTGCCAAGGTTCCCGGTTAAAGGGCGTTAGGGATTGCGGAAAGCCATGCTTGGAACCACGCCACGCGAACTGCCGCAACGCTTCGCGTTCGTCGTCATACCTGATTTCACCATGATCGGCTTCACCGCGGCCGTGGACACGCTGCGGTTGGCGAATCTCTTCAGCGGACGCGAGCTCTACCGCTGGCACCTTGTGTCGCCGGACGGCCAGCCGGTCGTTGCCTCGAGCGGCATTCCGGTGCTGGTGGAAAGTGGCCTGGAACAGGCATCCGATGTGTCGGCGGTGGTCGTCTGCGGCGGTATCAACACGCACCGGTTCCACGACAAGGCGATGTTCGCTTGGCTGCGGCGCATGGCGCGCCGCGGCGCCGATATCGGCGCCGTTTGCACCGGCTGCCATATCCTGGCGGAGGCGGGGCTGCTCGATGGCTATCGCTGCACCATCCACTGGGAGAACCTGCCGGCCTTCACCGAACGCTTCCCCGATGTCGAGGTCACCTCGCGTCTGTTCGAGATCGACCGCAACCGCTTCACCTGTGCCGGCGGCACCGCGACCATCGACATGATGCTCGGTCTGATCGCCATCCAGCACGGCCACGAACTGGCCGGCGAGATCGCCGAATCGATCATCCATGAGCGGATCCGCGAGCACGACGAGCATCAGCGCACCTCGCTGCCGGCGCGCCTCGGCGTCCGACATCCGAAGCTGCTGGCGATCATCGACCTCATGGAGAAGAACCTGGAAGAGCCGCTGGAGCGCCACGAGCTTGCCGCCATCGCCGGCCTGTCGACGCGCCAGCTTGAGCGGTTGTTCCGGAAATATCTCGACCGTTCGCCGGCGCGCTACTATCTCGAACTGCGGCTGCACAAGGCCCGGCTGCTGCTGCTGCAGACCAATCTGTCGGTGATGAATGTGGCTTTGGCTTGCGGTTTCGTGTCGCCATCGCATTTCACCAAGTGCTACCGCGCCTTCTTCGGCCACACGCCTTATCGCGAGCGCGGCGTGCCGAACGCCAAGCTGAAGGCGCTGGCCGGCGAGTAGATCGTCTAACCATCGACCGCAAAGCCGACACCGTCGTCGGCCATGGTGAAGGCGCCGTCGGCGACGGCGTCCGCCCAGGCCGTTGTGCGCGCTAGACCGCCGAGCGAATAGACGTGCGCCTTGACGATTCCACAGTCCGGGTCCTCGGCCCGATAGGCCGCCAGCGCGGTCACCATCCGGTCCGGCGCGGTGACCGTCAGCAGCTTGGCGATGCGGCTCGTCTGCCGGGTCAGCATGCGCATCGACGGGCCGATGCCGCAGGACCGGGCGAAGCTCAACAGCGTCCGCAGCTTGGCCGGACCGGGAATGCCGACATGGATCGGCAGCCCGTTGCCGGCGGCGCGGATGGCCTTGTCCCAAGCGATGATCGGGCCGGCGTCGAAGCAGAACTGGCTGACGATGTGGAACGCGGCATCGCTCCGCGCCGCGAATGCGTTCTTCCAGGCCAGCGCCTCGGCCACCGCGTCGGAGCTGATGTCCGGTGTCCCTTCGGGATGCCCGGCGATGCCGATCCGATCGATGCCGTATCGGTCCAGCAACCCGGTCTCCAGCAGCTGCATCGAGGACTGGTAGGCGCCGATTGGCTGGCCAGCGCCACCGGCAATGACCAGCACTTCCCGAACGCCGGCCTCGTCCCGCAGGCGCTTCAGGCCTGTCTCAAATTCATTCCGGTCGACGATGGCGCGGGCCGCCAGGTGCGGCGCGGGCTCGAAACCCTCGGCGCGCAGCCGGACGGCGGTGTCCACGGTCTCGGCAAACCGCGTGCCCGGCAGGAACGTGACGTTGACCGTCGTGCCCAGTCGCACGTGTGCCCGATAGTCGGCGATCTTTTCGGCCTGGTGCGGCGTTGTTTCCGTGCTGTAGCCGCGCATGAAGGCGACGATCTGCGCCTTGCGTGACAGGCCGGAATCGGCGGGGGTAAGGCTTGGTGTGACGGCGAACGACATGAGGCGAGCCTCGGCTATCGTGCCGCAACGAACTGGCTTGGCAGCGACCTCTATCTGTTGGATTGCGTCAGGCGCCCAGGCGGTGGGCGTAGAGGCGTTGGTAGTGCGGCAGGCTGGCCTTGGCCAGCGCTTCGAGCGTGTCGCTCAGCTCGGGCTCGCGCGGCCGGTAGGGCGCGAAGCCAGTCGAGGATTCGACCGCTGCGTACCAGTGCTCGGCCCACACCCCGTCCGAGTGACGCCGTCCCGGCGGCCAGGACAGCATGGCCTCGGTGAACGGCACCTCCAGCGCCACGCAGAGGAGAGAAAGTAGGCGTTTCGGATCCTGCAGCACGTCGCGGGCGTCCAGCACCGGCGGGATCCGGCCGGTGCGGGCGGCCACCGCGTCAAAGATCTCGGCCTGCTGGTGCATGCCAATATCGTCCAGCGTCACATCGGTCCGCTTCGCCGCGTAGGACGCCAGCACCTCGCGTGGATCGCGGATGAGGAAGCAGTTCGCGACGCCGTCGAGCCAGCCCCGGTCGATCTCGGGCAGCTGATGGTGCGTCATGTGCTTCTGATAGAAGATCCGGCGGCCGTCGGGGACCGGTCCCACGGCCATTTCAGCGACCTTGCGCCAGTCGGTCTCGCCGGCGGCGATTACGTCGGCCGCCATCGGGTGCGCGAGGCGAGTCGCTGCCAGGTAGTAAGCATAAAACGGCTCATCCCAGACCGCCGTGTCGGGCCGGTTTTCCCAGGCGCGCATCATCGCCGTCGAGATATTGCGCGGTCCCGACCACATGGCGATGCGCAACGGCGCATCCGACATTGGCTTGGCCCTCAGCCGACGCCGAGCAGGCGTTCGACGAAGTCGAGCTGGATGCGAGTCGCGTCGACCAGCTCCGATATCGGCACCGACTCGTTGGCCGCGTGCCCTTCGTCGCCGCTGCCCGGCCCGAAGTTGATGATTTCGATTCCGTCGTCGGCGAAATAACGCCCATCGCTGACGCCGACCGCGTTCAGGAACTTTGCCGGCGCACCCAGCTGCGCCTCCACGGCCTGGCTCAGGGCGGTCACGGCGGGGCCGTCCGCCGGGGCCGTGAAACCGTTGGTGCCGGTCAGGAACGTTACCTCCACGCTGCCGGCCGGCTCGCCCGCGCCCTCGACGATGTCCTTCAGTTCGGCGAAGGCGTCCTCGACCTTGGTGTCCGGCAACAGCCGGCAATCGATCTCAACCGTGCAGCTGCTCGGCACCGCGTTGGTGTTGTGGCCGCCGCGGATCAGGCCGATGTTCATGGTCGCCTGCTTGTCGCCGGCCACCCGCTCTGCCAGCTTCGGCGCCAGTTCGGCTTCGATCCGGTTGATCACCCGGACCATGCGCAGGACGGCGCTGTCGCCGGCAGCCGGGTTGCCGGCGTGCGCCGACCGGCCGCTGGTGTCGATCCGCGCCCACATCACGCCGCGCTCCTCGGTGATCAGTTGGTTGCTGGTCTGCGCGCCCAGCACCAGCATGTCCGGCTTCACCTTGCCGATCTCGCGCAGATAGCTGAGCCCGTCCTCGCCGAGGCGCTCTTCGTCGCCTACGAAGGTAAAAACCAGCGTGCCGGTTTTGGGTCCGCCGCGCCGCGCGATCTCCTCGGCCAGCCAGATCTGCGTCGCCATGGAGCCCTTGCAATTGCCGGCCCCGAGCCCGTAGATCCGGCCGTCCCGGATATCGGCCTGAAACGGGTCGCTATCCCACTTCGCCGCCTCATCGATGCCGACCGTGTCGACATGGGCGTTGAAGACCAGCGCCGGTGACCCCTGGCCCAGGCTGGCGACGACGTTGTCGACGTCTTTGATGCGCGCCAGCACCTCGGTCTCGTAGCCGGCGGCGCGCATGCAGTCTGCGGCATAGGCGCAGATTTTCGTGCTGTCGCCGGGCGGATAGGCCGACGGGATGGCGATCAGGTCCGACAGGATGCCGGTCAGTCGGTCGGCCAGGGCCGCGTCATCGATACTCATGCGTCACCATTGGCAAGATCGACCAGCAGCGCCGCCAGCACCCGCGTGCCGGCCGCCAGATCGTCTGGCGTTGCGCTCTCGGCCTCGTTGTGGCTGATGCCCTTTTCGCAGGGTACGAAGATCATGCCGGTCGGGCAGACCTCTGCCATGTACTGCGCGTCGTGACCGGCGCCCGAGAACATGTCCATGCAGCTCAGTTCGAGCTGCCGCGCCTGCCCGCCGACCCGCTCGACCATGGCACGCGAAAAGTGCGTCGGCGAAGTGTCACGCGTTTTCGTGACGGTCACGGCGCAGCCGCGCGCATGCGCCTGGCAGACGGCGTCGACCTGGCCGCCGAGCCGGTCCAGCACGTCCTGTTCGGGATGCCGGAAGTCGATGGTGAAGAAGACCCGGCCCGGCACCGTGTTCGGCGAGCCCGGCTCGACCTCGAAGCGGCCGATGGTGAAGCGTACGGTGTCCGTATCATCGGCCATTAGCTCTTCCAGCGCGCCGACCATCTCGGCGGCGGCTTTGAGGGCGTCCTTGCGCTGCTTCAACGGCGTGGTGCCGGCGTGCGCTTCTTCGCCAACGACTTCGATGGCGAACCACTTCGAGCCCTGGATGCCGGTTACCGCGCCGATGGTGGTGCCGCTGTTTTCGAGCCGGGGCCCCTGTTCGATATGCGCTTCGACATAGGCCGCGACCGGATAGCCCGACTCGATCCGCCGCAGATCGGGCAGGGCGGAGAAGGTAGCGTCGAGCGCCGTGCCGAAGCGCGCGCCGTCGCTGCCGACGACGTCCTGTAGCTCGGCCAGTTTCATGTCGCGGACGAACACGGCCGAGCCCATGCAGCCCGGCTGAAAGCGGCTGCCTTCCTCGTTGGTCCAGGCGACGACCTCGATCGGTCGCTTGGTGGTAAGGCCGGTGCGCTCGATCGCCTCCAGCGCCTCGAAGCCGGCGAGCACGCCATAGGCGCCGTCGAACTTACCGCCGGTCGGCTGGCTGTCGAGATGGCTGCCGGTCATCACCGGCGGGGTATCTGCGTCGCTGCCGGCGCGGCGCACATAGAGGTTGCCGATCTCATCGATCGCCACCGTAAAGCCCAGCGCGTCGGCCCAGCTCGCCAGCAGGCGGCGCGCCTCGTTGTCCTCCGGCGACAGCGCCTGCCGGTTCACGCCGCCCTTGGGCGTGGCGCCGAGTTTCGCCATGTCCATCAGCCGCTGCCAGAGCCGGTCGCGGTCTACCCCTGCGGCGGCGTTCGAGATGTCAGCGTTCATGTATTCCGACCCTGTTTTTCGTCGTTGGTTTCGGCGTCGCCGCGCGCCGCCATCCCTGTTCATAAACTGCCGCGGCGGCGCTGAAAACCACTGTCGTCGCTGCCCAGAAATTACGCAACTGCCCACGTCGGCGGCACAGCCAACGCCGATCCGCAACTCTGCTGTGGCGTCGCGAGGATGCTGCCCATAAGGTGGATGGTGGTTCGGGCCTGCTTCAACGCTGATCAATAACAGTTGTGAGGGAGGATCGACATGACATCTGACGATATCGCGGCCAAATTGCCGGATCTGGAGCGGGCCGCTGCCGGTGGTCTGTTGCACCGCCGCGCGTTGCTTGCCGGCGGTGCGCTCGCGACGGGCGCTATCGCGCTGCCGTCCACGGCCGCCGTCGCCGGTGCCGTCGGACCGGCCCAGCCGGAATCGATGCGCATACCCGGCGCGCCGTTTCGTGGCTACGGCCAGCCGTCGCGGTTCGAGGCCGAGGTGGCGCGCGGCATCCTCAAGCCCTACGGCGACCTGTCGCCGGGCGCCGGCGTCTCGATGACGCCGTTGCAGAACCTGAGCGGTACCATCACGCCCAATGGCTTGTTCTTCAACCGCAGCCACAACGGCGTCCCCGACATCGATCCGGCGGCGCACCAGATCCTGATCCACGGTCTGGTCGAACGCCCGCTGAAATTCAGCATGGATGCGCTGATGCGCTATCCCATGGTCTCGCAGATCTGCTTCATCGAGTGCTCGGGCAACAGCTTCTTCAACAGCAACCTGTTTCCGGAGCCGATGCAGATGCCCGTCGGCATGATCCATGGGCTCGTATCCGCCGCCGAGTGGACGGGCATCCCGCTGGCGACCCTGCTGGACGAAGCCGGCGTGAAGCCCGAGGCCGGGTGGATCCTGGCCGAGGGCGCCGACGCGGCGGGCATGAGCCGCAGCATTCCGATCGACAAGGCGCTCGATGACGCCATGATCGCCCTCTACCAGAACGGCGAGCGCATCCGGCCTGAGCAGGGCTATCCGGTGCGGCTGATGCTGCCGGGCTATGAAGGCAACATGAGCGTCAAATGGCTGCGGCGCGTCAAGCTGACGGCCCAGCCGACGCATACCAAGGACGAGACCTCGAAATACACCGACCTGATGCCGGACGGAAAAGCGCGTCAGTTCACCTATCCCATGGACGTGAAATCGGTGATCACACGGCCCGCGACCGGTCTGGCCATGCAGGGGGCAGGCTTCTACGAGGTGTCGGGGCTGGCCTGGACCGGCCACGGCCGCATCGCCAGGGTCGAGATCTCGGCCGATGGCGGCGCCAGCTGGGCCGAGGCCGCCTTGAGCGAGCCGAACCTGCCCCATGCCCTGGTGCGCTTCAGCCTGCCCTGGCAGTGGGAGGGCGGTCCGGTCGTCCTGATGAGCCGGGCGACGGACGAGAAGGGCAACGTGCAGCCGACCCGCGCCGACTGGTCGGCGCAATACGCCGCCGGCCAGCTCTATCACTGCAACGCGATCCAAAGCTGGAGCATCGCCGCCGACGGGGAGATCAAGAATGTCTATGTCTGATCGCGTTATCGCCGCCGGCATCGCCGCGGTGCTGCTGTCGGGGCCTGCCTGGGCCGGCCCCGGCCTGGGCCAGCCGGCGACGCCAGAGGAAGTTGCCGCCTGGGATATCAGCATCGGGCCGGATGGGGCCGGCCTGCCCCCGGGCGGCGGCACCGCCAAGCAAGGCGCCGTCGTCTATGAAGCCAAATGCCTCTCGTGCCACGGCGAGGGCGGGGCAGGCGGCGAAAACCTTGCGGATCCCCTGGTCGGTGGCATCGGTTCGCTGGCGAGCGCGCAGCCGGTGAAGACGGTCGGCAGCTTCTGGCCCCACGCCACCACGCTGTTCGACTATATCCGGCGGGCAATGCCCTACGACGCGCCGCTGTCGCTGACCGATGATGAAGTCTATGCCGTCAGCGCCTACGTGCTCTGGCGCAACGACGGCATCGTCGGCGAGGACGAGGTGTTGAACGCCGAGACGCTGCGCCGCGTGAAGATGCCGAACCGCGACGGCTTCGTGCCCTACTGGCCGCCGCCGAAGTAGATCTCGGTGCCGGGTGGCGGAGCCGGCCTCCGCCACCCATCGCGTCTTCTGCCGCCAATGGACTCTGCTCGGACACGCCACTAGGCTTTCGACCCAAGGCGAGGCGACAGGGACGACGATGACGGACAGCTATCCACGCGACATGGTCGGCTACGGCCGCCGGCCGCCGGATCCGAAATGGCCCGGCGATGCCCGGGTCGCCGTTCAATTCGTGATCAACTACGAGGAGGGCGGCGAGAACAACATCCTGCACGGCGACGAAGCCTCGGAGGCGTTCCTCTCCGAGATCATCGGCGCCCAGCCGCTGCCCGGCGCGCGCAACATGAACATGGAGTCGATCTACGAGTACGGCAGCCGGGCCGGGTTCTGGCGGCTGCACCGCCTGTTCACCGAGCGCGGCCTGCCGCTCACCGTCTACGGCGTGACCATGGCGCTGGAGCGAAATCCGGAGGCCGTGGCGGCCATGCGCGAAGCGGATTGGGAGATCGCCAGCCACGGCTATCGCTGGATCGACTACCAGTTCATGCCCGAGGCCGAAGAACGCGAACATGTGCGCAAGGCCGTCGAGATCCACACCGCGGTCACCGGCGAACGGCCGCTCGGCTGGTACACGGGCCGGATCAGCCCGAATACCCGAAAACTCGTCGTCGAGTATGGCGGTTTCTTATACGATTCAGATAGTTATGCCGATGATTTGCCGTATTGGGTAAATGACTTCGGCAATCCGCATTTGGTCATTCCCTATACCCTCGACAACAATGACATGCGGTTCGCCACCAACCAGGGTTTCAACTCGGGTGACCAGTTCTTTGCTTATCTGCGCGACGCCTTCGAGGTGCTTTATGCCGAGGGCGCCGACGCACCGAAGATGATGTCGATCGGCCTGCACTGCCGGCTGGCGGGGCGTCCGGGCCGGGCGGCGGCGCTCGCGCGGTTCCTCGACGAGGTCGCCGGCCGCGACAATGTCTGGATCTGCCGCCGCGTCGACATCGCCCGCCACTGGCATGCCCATCACGCACCGGCCTAGCGCTGCATGAACTCGACAATGGCCGTCGATAGCCGCCCGGCCGATTTGGCGCCGTCCCGGGCCGAGTTGACCGTGACGGCGCGCGACGGCGTGTCCCGGATCGATCATCTCTATCAGAGCCAGCCGCTGCGGCTGCTGTTTCCCCGGCCCGAGCGGGACGAGCCGCTGACGGCGGTGCTCGCCAACACATCGGGCGGTATCGTCGGCGGCGACAGCCTCGATGTGCGCATCGCCTGCGCGGGCGACGCGCAGCTTTTGGCGAGTGCGCAGGCAGCGGAAAAGGTCTACTGCTCGGCGGGTCCGACGGCCGAGGTGAACCTGTCATTGTCGGCCGACGCTGGCGCCCGTCTCGAATGGCTGCCGCAGGGCACCATCCTGTTCAACCGGGTCCGGCTGCGCCGCCGCACCGCGCTGTCGGTGGCGCCCGGCGGTCAGCTACTCGCCGGCGAGATATTGGTGTTCGGCCGTACGGCCATGGGCGAACGGCTGATGCAGGGCCTTGTTCACGACGCCTGGCGCGTGCGGTTTGGCGGTCGCCTGGTCTGGGCCGACAGCCTGCATCTCGACGGCGATCTGTCGATGCCGTTCGCGTCGCCGGCCGGGTTCGCGGACGCGCGCGCCGCCGGCATGGCGCTGTACGTGGCAGATGACGCGGCCGGCCAGCTGGAGCTGGCGCGGGACTTGCAAGATCTGGCGAAAGTCGACGGCGTCCGGGTTGGCGCGACGGCGTTCGATCGCGTGTTGTTGCTGCGCTGGCTGGGGGTCGATGCCGGCGACGTCCGGGCCGCCTTCGGCCGGTTCTGGTCGGCGTTTCGCGCCGAAGCGCTCGGCCGGCCGTCCAGGCTGCCGACGTTGTGGCGGATCTGAAAAGGGGTGGGGAGGTAAGTCCGTGAATTTGACCCCGAGGGAGAAGGACAAGCTGCTGGTCTCGATGGCGGCCATGGTCGCCCGACGCCGGCTCGAGCGTGGCGTCAAGCTCAACTATCCCGAGGCCATCGCGCTGATCACCGACTACGTGGTCGAGGGCGCGCGTGACGGCCGCAGCGTCGCCGACCTGATGGCCGCAGGCGCCGAGGTGATCGGCCGGGATCAGGTCATGTCGGGCGTGCCCGAGATGGTCCACGAGGTGCAGGTCGAGGCGACGTTTCCCGACGGCACCAAGCTCGTCACCGTGCACGAACCGATCCGCTGAAGGGGAGGGCGAGATGATCCCGGGCGAAGTCCTCACGCCAGGCGGCGACATCACGTTGAACGCCGGCCGCGAGACCGTGACGGTGACGGTCGCGAACACCGGCGACCGGCCCGTTCAGGTCGGCAGCCACTATCACTTCTTTGAGACCAACGCGGCCCTGCAGTTCGAGCGGGAGAAGACGCGCGGCTTTCGCCTCGACATCCCGGCCGGCACCGCCGTTCGGTTCGAGCCGGGCCAGACGCGGGAGGTGACGCTGGTGCCGTTCGCCGGGGCGCGCCGGGTATTCGGCTTCAACCAGGCGGTCATGGGGCCGCTGGACGGGGAGGGCTGAAGCATGCCGGTTCCCATTTCGCGCCAGGCCTATGCCGACATGTACGGCCCGACCGTCGGCGACAAAGTGCGCCTCGCCGATACCGAGCTGTTCATCGAGGTGGAAGAAGACCGCACGACCTATGGCGAGGAAGTGAAGTTCGGCGGCGGCAAGGTGATCCGCGACGGCATGGGCCAGAGCCAGGTCAGCCGCGCCGACGGCGCCGTCGACACGGTGATCACCAATGCGCTGATCCTTGATCACTGGGGCATCGTCAAGGCCGACGTCGGCATCCGCGACGGCCGCATCGCCGGCATCGGCAAGGCCGGCAATCCGGACATCCAGCCCGATGTCGACATCGTCATCGGCCCGGCGACGGAAGCCATCGCCGGCGAAGGCAAGATCCTGACGGCGGGCGGTTTCGATGCGCATATCCACTTCATCTGCCCGCAGCAGATCGACGATGCGCTCTACAGCGGCGTCACCACCATGCTGGGCGGCGGCACCGGTCCGGCGACCGGCACCAACGCCACGACCTGCACGCCGGGCGCCTGGCATATCGGCCGCATGCTGCAGGCCGCGGATGCCTTCCCGGTGAATCTCGGCTTTAGCGGCAAGGGCAATGCCAGTCAGCCGGCGGGCTTGGTCGAGCAGATCGAGGCCGGCGCTTGCGCGCTGAAGCTGCACGAGGACTGGGGCACCACGCCCGCCGCCATCGACTGCTGTCTCGGCGTTGCCGACGACATGGACATCCAGGTGCTGATCCATACCGACACGCTGAACGAGTCCGGTTTCGTCGAGAACACGATCGCCGCCTTCAAGGGCCGCACGATTCATGCCTTCCACACCGAGGGCGCGGGCGGCGGCCACGCGCCCGACATCATCAAGGTCTGTGGCGAAGCGAACGTGATCCCGTCGTCGACCAATCCGACGCGGCCGTTCACGGTGAATACGCTGGATGAGCATCTCGACATGCTCATGGTCTGCCACCACCTCGACCCCAACATCCCGGAAGACGTCGCCTTTGCCGAGAGCCGCATCCGGCGCGAGACCATCGCCGCCGAGGACATCCTGCACGACATGGGCGCGTTCTCGATTATCGCGTCGGACAGCCAGGCCATGGGCCGGGTCGGCGAGGTGATCATCCGCACCTGGCAGACGGCGGACAAGATGAAGCGGCAGTTCGGCCGGCTCGACGGCGAGAGCGGCGACAACGACAACCTGCGCGCCAAACGTTACGTGGCGAAATACACCATCAATCCGGCGATCGCGCAGGGCATGGCCGATCACATCGGCTCAATCGCCGTCGGCAAGCTCGCCGACCTCTGCCTCTGGAAGCCGGCCTTCTTCGGCGTCAAGCCGGACCTGGTGTTGAAGTCGGGCACCATCGCCGCCGCCGTGATGGGCGATCCCAACGCCTCGATCCCGACGCCGCAGCCCGAGCACTACCGGCCCATGTTCGGCGCCTTCGGCCGGTCGCTGACCGCGAGTTCGGTGACGTTCGTGAGCCAGGCCGGCGCCGACGGCGACCTCGCCGGCCGTCTCGGCCTCGCCAAGGAACTGGTGCCGGTCAAGAACACCCGTGGCGGCATCGGCAAGAGCGCCATGCTGCTGAACGATCTGACACCCGACATGGACGTCGATCCCGAGACCTACGAGGTCAAGGCGAACGGCGCGCTACTGACCTGCGAGCCGGCCGAGGTGCTGTCGATGGCGCAGCGCTATTTCCTGTTCTGACCGCCATGCAACACGCCGTCCGACATCACGCCAAGGGCCACTGGCCGGCGGACGCGGCCGCGGACTCGCTGACGCTCAGCTACGACGACCGGCACCGCCGTCGCATTCGCCTGACGACGGATGCGGGCGCCGACGTCCTGCTCGACCTGCCCAAGGCGGTTCCCATCGCCGACGGCGACGGGTTGGCGCTGGCGGACGGCGGCTGGCTCGCCGTGCGGGCGGCGCCCGAGCCGCTGATCGAGATCACCTGTGCGACGCCGCACGAGCTCGCCCGCGTCGCCTGGCATCTCGGCAACCGGCATCTGCCGGCCGAGGTCCGGGCCGAAAGCATTCGCATCCGGCCCGATCATGTGATTGTCGAAATGCTGAACGGCCTCGGCGCCGCGACGCGTGAGATCGAAGCGCCGTTTCAGCCGGAGGGTGGCGCCTACGATCACCACCATCACCACGATGAGGTGGGGCATGGATAGCCGGGCGCTGTTGCGGCTGCACAGCTGGCTGTCGCCATCGTTTCCGGTCGGCGCCTTCAGCTATTCGCACGGCCTTGAATTCGCCGTCGAGGACGGCCTGGTGCGCGACGCCGGCACGCTTGCCGACTGGCTGTCGGCGATCCTGCAGTTCGGCAACGGCCGCAACGAGGCGATTTTCTTTGCCGCCGCCTGGCGCGCCGACGGTGCCGACCGCTTGGCGATCGCGGAGCTGGCGGCGGCGCATCGCGGCACATCGGAACTGAACCTGGAAAGCACCGCGCAAGGCGAAGCCTTCCTGAAGACCGTGCGGGCAGCCTGGCCGCATCGAGCGCTCGACGACTGGGCGGCGGAACTGTCGGTGGTTGGCATCGCCCCCGTCATGCCCGTCGCCGTTGCCGTCGTCGCATCGGTGCACGGCGTCGATCTGCGGGCGGCCCTGACCCTCCACCTGCAAGCCTTCGCTGCCAACCTGGTCTCGGCGGCGGTGCGCCTGATCCCGCTCGGCCAGACCGACGGCCAGCGCGTCTGCGCCCGGCTCGAACCTGTTCTCATCGACTGCGTCGACGCCGCCTTGGCGGCCGAGCTCGATGACATCGGCACGGCAACGCCGGTTGTCGACTGGACGTCGATGCGACACGAAACCCAGCATACGAGGCTATTTCGGTCATGACGGCAGCGGAACAGATTTACTCCCATCACGGCCCGCTCCGGGTCGGTATCGGCGGCCCGGTCGGCTCGGGCAAGACGGCGCTGGTCGAGGTGCTGTGCAAGCACTTGCGCGAGGACTACGACATCTTTGTCATCACCAACGACATCTACACCCGCGAGGACCAGATGATCCTGACGCGGGCCGGCGCGCTGCCGCCCGAGCGCATCGAGGGCGTCGAGACCGGCGGCTGTCCGCACACCGCGATCCGCGAGGACGCCTCGATCAACCTCTCGGCCTTCGATCGCATGACCGGGCTGTTCCCGCAGGCCGAAATCTGCTTCATCGAATCCGGCGGCGACAACCTTGCGGCCACGTTCAGCCCGGAGCTCGCCGACCTGACGATCTACGTCATCGACGTGTCGGCGGGCGACAAGATCCCGCGTAAGGGCGGACCCGGCATCACCCGCTCCGATTTGCTGGTCATCAACAAAATCGACCTGGCGCCGCATGTCGGCGCCGATCTCGAGATCATGCGCCGCGACGCCACGAAAATGCGCGGCGAACGACCCTTCGTCATGAGCAATCTCAAGGCTGGCGTTGGCGTTCAGGACATCGCAGACTTTATCGTCAGACAGGGCGGACTGGAGCGGTCGGCATGACGGATTTCGACGATGAGTTCGATGATGATGTCGCCTACGACCTGGTGATCCGCGGCGGCCGGGTGGCGACGGCGTCGGATGTGATCGATTGCGATATCGGCGTGCGCGACGGCCGTATCGTGGCGCTGGCCGAGCATCTCGATCTGGGCACGCGCGAGATCGACGCCAACGACCGCTACGTTACCCCCGGCGGCGTCGATGGCCATTGCCATCTTGACCAGCCCACGACCGACGGCAGCGTCAGCGCCGATGATTTCGAATCCGGCACGATCTCGGCGGCCTGCGGCGGCACCACCACGGTGATTCCTTTCGCGGTCCAGCAGGCCGGCATGACGCTGCGCGAGGCCGTGCAGGACTATCACAACAGGGCGGAGGGCAAGGCCGTTGTCGACTATGCCTTCCACCTGATCATCAACGATCCTTCGGAACAGGTGCTGGGCCAGGAGCTGCCGGCGCTGATCAAGGACGGCTACACGTTGTTCAAGATCTACATGACCTATGACGACATGAAGCTGAACGACCATCAGATCCTAGACGTGATGGCCGTGGCCCGGCGCGAAGGGGCCATGTGCATGGTGCACGCCGAAAACGCGGATTGCATTACCTGGCTGACGGACAAGCTGGAACGCGCCGGCATGACGCAGCCCGAGCACCACGCCACCTCGCGGCCCGCGCCGGTCGAGCGCGAGGCGACGCATCGCGCCATCACGCTGTCCGAGCTGATGGACACGCCGATCTTGATCGTGCACGTGTCGTCGGGCGAGGCCGTCGAGCAGATCCGCTGGGGGCAGGGTCGGGGCTTGAAGATCTTTGGCGAGACCTGCCCGCAATATCTGTTCCTGACCGAGGACGATCTGCGCAAGCCGGGCTTCGAGGGCGCGAAATGCCTGTGCAGCCCGCCGCCGCGCGACAAGGAGAGCCAGGAGGCGATCTGGGACGCGCTGGTCAACGGCACGTTCCAGGTGTTTTCCTCCGACCACGCGCCGACGCGCTTCGACGACCCGAAGGGCAAGAAGATCCGCGGCGAGGACGCCTCGTTCCGGTACGTGCCGAACGGCGTGCCCGGCATCGAGACCCGCATGCCGCTGTTGTTTTCGGAAGGCGTGCTCAAGGGCCGCATCGACATCAATCAGTTCGTGGCGCTGACGTCGACCAACGTCGCCAAGATGTACGGCTTGCATCCGCGCAAGGGCACGATCGCCGTGGGAGCCGACGCCGATTTGGTGGTCTGGGATACCGGCGCGCCGTTCCGCCTCGACAACGCGCGTCTGCACCACAATGTCGACTACACGCCCTATGAAGGCATGGAGCTGACGGCTTGGCCGGGCGTGACGGTGTCGCGTGGCGAGGTGGTGTGGTCTGACGGCGCGCCGGCGGGCGTGCCGGGCCACGGTCGCTTCCTGGCCTGCGACACGCCGGATGCGGCGAAACCGAAGGAGCGTTTCGTCAGCGCTTTCCGGCCGACTTAAGTACTTGCGGTTCGGGCGCGGATCGCCGACAGACTGCCGCCGCGCATGAGCTTGCCCGGCAGGGGATGACCGACGATCTCCTCGGCCATGCGGGCGCAGTCGATCAGCGCGTCGAGATCGACGCCGGTCTCGATGCCCATCTCCTCGCACAGGAAGACCAGGTCTTCGGTGCAGATGTTGCCGGCCGCGCCCTTGTGCCCGGCGAACGGACAGCCGCCGAGGCCGGCGCACGAACTGTCGAACCGCGTTACCCCCAGCCGCAGGCCGGCATAGGCGTTCGCCAGGCCGGCGCCGCGCGTGTCGTGCAGATGCAGCGCGATCTCAAGATCCGGCCAACGCGCGCGCACCGCGCCGATGACGCGTTCGACCGCGACCGGTGTGGCCCAGCCGACGGTGTCGGCGAACGACACGCCCTTCAACGTTACGCTGGCTTCGTCGGCCAAATCCATGATCGTCGCGACGGTTTCGACAACGCGTGACGGCGGCACCGTGCCCTCGAAGTTGCAGCCGAAGGCGGTCATCACCGAACCCCATTCGACGGCGATGCCGGCGTCGCGATAGGCGGCGAGCCAGCGCTGCTGCTCCGCGATGGTTTCGGCCGTGTTCCTGTTCGAATTGCGGACCGAGAACGTCTCGGACGCGCTCATCAGGATCCGACCTTTCAGATCCAACGGCGTTGCCTGCGCCCGTTCCAGGCCTTTCAGGTTCAGCCACAGCCCCGTGTATTGCACGCCCGTCTTGCGCCGTATGCTGTTCGCGACGTCTTCGGCGTCGGCCATGCCGGGCACGCGCCGCGGATTGACGAACGACACGCACTGCACCTTCGGCAGGCCGGTCTCGGCCAGCGCCTCGATGAAGCGGATCTTGTCGGCCGTGGCGATCGGGCCGGGCTCGATCTGGAACCCTTCCCGCGGTCCTTCCTCCTGGATTTCAACGCGTTTCGGCAAGTCGGTCATGGAAGGTCCACCCCGAGTTCCTGTTGCCGTCTAGGCCCGCTGCGGCACGCGCCGACGAGTCGAGGCGCGCGCGCCGCCCAACATGTCGAACACCATGCCGGTATAGATCTCGGTCAACGATTGCAGCGAATGACGCCCCTTCGAGCGATACCACACGCTCGGGCCTGCCAGCATGGCGATAGTGGCGGCCGTCGCGACGCCGGGATCGTCCATCCGAAAAACGCCCTTGGCGATGCCGTCGTCGATGATCTCGCGCAGGCAGCTTTGGTATTTGTCGCGCAGCGCGACCACGGCTTTATAGTGCTTCGGGCTCAGGCTGCGCAGTTCCATGTTGCTGATGAAGACCTCCTTCGGCCGCCGCGTGTGGAACTCGATGTGTTGGGCGATGAAGGCCCGCAGCCGCTCGTCTGGGTCGTCGATGCCTTCCAGGCGGGCCCTGAGTTCGGTCAGCGACTCCTCGGTGATCTCCTTCAGCAACTGATAGAGAAAGCTCTGCTTGCTCTGGATGTAGTTGTAGAGCGAGCCGGCCTGAATGCCGACTTCCTTCGCCAGCAGCCGCAGGCTCATGGCCTCGTAACCGTGCTCGTAGATCAGCTTCACGGCGCTCTGGCGGATGGCCTGGAGCGTGTCGTTGCGGTTCGATCCGACCGTGCGCATGTCGTTGTCCTAAAGCGTGAGGTAGCCGCCGTCGACCGGCAGGATGGCGCCGGTGACATAGCTCGCGAGATCGCTCGCAAGAAATACGGCCGGGCCTGCCAGCTCGGATGGATCGCCGACCCGGTTCATCGGCACATGCTCGAGATATTTCGCCAGCGCTTCGGGATCGGCGCGTGTGGTCGCGGTCATCGGTGTCGCGATGATGCCCGGCGCGATCGCGTTTACCCGAACGCCAAGCGGCGCCAGCTCGCTTGCGAGCGACCGGGTGAATTGCGCGATCGCGCCTTTCGATACCGAGTATTCGGCCGAGCCCGGCGGCGCCACGTAGGACCGGATCGACGCAATGTTGATGATCGTGCCCTTGCTTGCCTTCAGCGCGTCCAGCATCGCCATGGTGACGTTGTAGGTGCCGTCCACGTTGACGCTCAACGTCCGCCGCCAGGCGTCGCGATGATCCGCGTCGGACAGGTGACCACGGATCAGAATTCCGGCGTTGTTCACCAGGATCGAGATGTCGCCGATTTCGTCCCGGACCGTCGCCGCCAGTTCGGCGCAGGCGTCGGCGGCGGTGACATCGAGGCCATAGCTCCAGGCCTGCCCGTCAACGGCGGTGATCGCCTCGGCGGATTCGGCCGCGGTCTCGGCGTTGATGTCGGTGACGATCACGCGCGCCCCGGCCTCGGCGAGGCCGATCGCGATCGCCCGGCCATTGCCCTGGCCGGCGCCGGTTACCAGCGCCAGACGCCCGTCCAACAATTGCGTGGCCAAAACCAATCCCCCTTGCCGGTCATTCGACCGCCGGTAGCTGAAATATACAAACGTTAGTTTTGTTAGCCTGTGATCGGCAAAAACACAAGCAGACGAGGGAGGCGACTGCATCATACCGGTTGACGGCCGCCTGTGCCACAATCCCCGATGGCGCGATGACGACGGCAGGCGCTGTCTGTCCCGCAACGCGGAATTGACACAGTCATGGCCGACAGATTGGTCACGGTGTTCGGCGGTTCCGGCTACCTCGGCAGCCGGATCGCCCGGCGGCTGGCAGAGGACGGCGCGACCGTGCGCGCGGTATGTCGCCGACCCGACAATGTGGCATTGGCGCCGCGCAATGCCGGGGACGGCGAAATCGTGCCGTTCTACGCAGACGTCCGTGACGAGACGACCGTGTCGGCGGCGGTCGCGGGGGTGGACGCGGTCGTCAACGCGGTTGGACTTTACGTCGAGCAAAGCGCCGAGACCTTCGATGCCGTCCACGTGCAGGGGGCGCTTCACGTCGCGCGGTCATCGGCACAGGCCGGCGTGGGCCGCCTCGTGCATATCTCCGGCATCGGCGTCGACGAGGCGTCATCGTCGCCATACCTCCGCGCGCGGGCCGTGGGCGAGGCTGTGGTATGGGATGTGTTCCGCAAGGCAACGATATTGCGGCCCAGCGCCGTATTCGGGCCGGACGATGCCTTCTTGAGCGCGCTTATCGGAATCGTAATGTCGCTGCCGGTCGTGCCATTGTTCGGACGAGGCGACACGTTCCTGCAACCGGTCTATGTCGGTGATGTCGCCGCCGCCGTCGCGGCCGTCCTCGATAGACCGGAGACGCAGGCCGAGGTCTTCGAACTCGGTGGTCCGGAGGTCTTCCGCTATCGAGAGCTGGTCGAGTTGGTGTCGGCGCAGCTTCGGCGCCGGCGGGTCCTGCTCCCGCTACCATTCTGGATATGGAATTTCCTGACGCGCCTGCTGGCGATCCTGCCCAGTCCGCCGCTGACCCGCGATCAGGTCGCCCTGATGCGGCGGGACAACGTGGTTGGCCCGTCGATGCCCAACCTTCGCGATCTCGGTGTCAGTCCGACCGCCATACAGTCGATATTGACCGAGCTGGCTAAAAGAACGTCTTGATTGCCGCGACCACGTTGTAGTCGTCGTCGACCACGGCGATCACATCCCATTTGTCGAACGTGGTGCAGGGGTGCGAGATGCCGAATCCGACCATGTCGCCGACCCGATAGGGCGCATCGTCCGGCACCGTCATGTGCGCGTGCTGGTCGTTCATGCCGACGACGGTCGCGCCGGCGGGCGCCGCGACCGGGCGGTCGTGCTCGCCCGGCCGATACCAGAACAGCGGCACCGGCTGGCCCGCATCCTCCGAGGCGTCGCGCTTGCCCATGGTCAGGATCGCCTTGCCCGCTTCCGGCCGTGACTGCACGTAGGCCCAGACCTCCAGCGCCGCCTGCAGGCCTTCGCCGAGCTGTGCCGCCTCGGGTGCGCGCTGCTTCAGGTCCTCGAAGAAATTGCGGTACATGGCCGAGTCGTGCGTTAGGTAGCAGCCGCTGCGGGTCAGCACCAGGGTCTCGCGCGACAGGCCGGCGGCGTTGAAACGCCCGATCACCAGATCGTAGAAAGCCGAGCCGCCGGCCGACAGGATCACCGGGCCGTCGGCATAGAGCGCTTCACGGTCGCATGCGCGGGCGATCTCGACCAGGAAGTCGAGGAAGCCGCCCACCGCGTCGGCCTGGGTCTCGTGCGGCTGCGCCATGATCAGGCCCTCGAAGCCCTCGACGCCGCGCAGCGCCAGATGCGGTGCCGCGGCGTGGACCGCGCGCGCGGTGGCCATGGCGGCGTCGAGATCGCGCGCGCCGGTGCGGCCGCCCGGCATGCCGCCTTCCAGCAGCACCTGCAGCGGACGGTCGAGCCCGTGCGCCGCGGCCGCCCGGTGCAGCAGTTCGACGCCGGCCTCGGAGTCCACGAGACAATAGAAATCGAAATCCGGATCGGCCTGCAATTCGTCCAGCACGTATCGGATCGCCTGCCGGCCGATCAGCTGGTTCGCAAGCACGATGCGCTTGACGCCGTGGCGCCGCGCCACCTCGATCTGCTGCGCCGTTGCCACCGTCATCGCCCAGGCGCCATCGTCGAGCTGGCGCTGGAACAGCTGCGGGCTCATGGTGGTCTTGCCGTGCGGCGCGATGCGCACACCCGACAGGTCGAGATAGCGCTGCATCCAATGGCTGTTGTGGTCCAGCGCCGAGCGCTTCAGGACCGCCAGCGGCAGCGGCAGGTCCTCGCGCAAGAGATTCCAGTTCTGCGCACCGATGTCCGCCAGCCGGAACGGCGCCGTTCCGCCCGGCACGCCCTTGGTCAAGCCATCCAGACTGAAGGCGTTAATGTCGTCGAGGCCGGTCATTCCGCTGCCATCCCCGGCTCGGCATCCGCGTTGCCGTCGTGCCACCAACGACCGCCCAGCACCATGCCGGCGCAGGCGATCTTCTGGCTTCCGGTCCTGATGTTGCCGCGCGCGTCCTCGTAGTCGAAGCGGCCGTCCTGGATATCCAGCACCGTGGCGTCGCCCGGCAGGCCTGGCGACAATCGTCCCAGATCCTCGCGGCGTACGGCATCGGCCGGGTTCATGGTCGTCGCCCGCACGATGTCGGCAAGCGGCATGCCGAGATGCAGGAACTTCGACATGGTGTCGAGGATGTTATAGGCCGGTCCGTCGATGCTGAGCGTATGCACGTCGCTTGAGATGCAGTCCGGCTGGAAGCCGCCGGCCAGCATGCCCTCCGCGGTCTCGAAGCCGAACGATCCCTTGCCGTGGCCGATATCGAAGATCACGCCGCGCTCGCGCGCCGCCAGGGTTTCCTCGCGCGGCGCGCGGTCCGGTCCGACCGGGGCGTTCGGGAACGGCCGGAAACAATGGGTCAGGATGTCGCCGCGGCGCAGGCGGCTCAACACCTCCATGCGGCTGGGCGGCGGATAGTCGAGGTGCGCCATCACCGGCAGGCCCAGCTCCTCGGCCACTTCGATGGCGATGTCGAGCGGCATGGCGCCGTTGCTGCCGCTGGCGGTCTGACCCACGCGGACCTTCACGCCGACGATAAGGTCGGCGTGCTCGCTGGCGACCCGCAGGCATTCCGGCGCGTTCAGCAGCCGGATGTCGACGCACTCGCCAATCATCACCTGGGCGCTGAAGGCGAAGATGCCGGGGAAGGCGACGTTGATGTAGGCCAGCACGCGGGTCTCGGCCGGCTCGATGATGTGACGGCGAAAGCCCGGGAAGTTGGCCGGCCCGGCCGTGCCGGCGTCGATCAGCGTGGTCGTGCCACCCAGGCGGCCGACCTCGTCTGGATCGACGCCGATCGAGGTGCCGCCCCAATAGACGTGCGTGTGCAGGTCGATCAGCCCCGGCGTGACGATGCGGCCACTGACGTCCCGGACTTCGGCGGCTTCGCTGGCATCGAGATCGGCCTCGCGCGTCGCCACGTTGCCGTCCTTGAAAGCGACGTCGGCAACGCCGTCGAATCCGCTGGCCGGGTCGATCACGCGCCCGCCCTTCAGCACCAGGTCATACATGGCCGATTTCCTCCCCGCCTCGCGTCCAAGCCCGACCATAGTACCCCGCCAGCGACGGCGGCAAGGTCCGGTCGCGCCCGTATTCCACTGCCTAAGCCTTGCTCATAGTGTCCGCGGCATGGGCAGGCTTTCGGGCGGTCCTGATCCGGTCGGCAAACGGACAACCGTTCGTTTGTTTGGAAAAGCAGGAATGCTGGCGCTTGCGGCGGCGGGGCAAAGCTGGCACGCTCCTTGAACACGACCGGGCAAGATTCAAAACAAATCCGCCACCAACAGGGGAGCGATCCAATGAAATCGCGACGTACGAGTTTGAAGAGCACGCTGAGCGCCCTGGCGCTTGCCGCGCCCCTGGCGCTTGTCGCCATGGGCAACGACGCCAGCGCCGAGAAGGTGCTGCGCGTGGCGCCGCATGCGGATCTCAAGAACCTCGATCCGATCTGGACCACAGCCTACATCACCCGCAACCATGGCTATCTCGTTTACGATACCCTGATCGCGCTTGACGAGAAGCTGCAGCCGCAGCCGCAGATGCTGGAGAAGTGGGAGGTCAGCGACGACGGCCTCAAATACACCTTCACGCTGCGCGACGGCCTGCGCTGGCACGACGGCTCCCCTGTCGTGGGTGAGGACGCGGTCGCCTCGATCAAGCGCTGGGGCAAGCGCGACGGCATGGGCCAGAAGCTCATGGACTTCACCGACTCGCTGGAAGCCACGAGCGAGAAGGTCTTTGTCCTGACCCTGAAGGAGCCCTATGGCCTGGTGCTGGATTCGATCGGCAAGATCTCGTCCAACACGCCCTTCATGATGAAGAAGGAAATGGCCGAGACCGACGCGTTCGAACAGGTGCCGGAAGTCATCGGCTCGGGCCCGTTCATCTTCGACAAGGACGCCTGGGTACCGGGCAGCAAGGTCGTCTACCGTAAGAACGAGGCCTATGTACCGCGCGACGAGCCGGCCAGCTATGCCGCCGGCGGCAAGGTCGTGAATGTCGACACCGTGGAGTGGATCTATATCCCAGATCCGGCCACGACGATGAACGCGCTGGTCGCCGGCGAGATCGACTTCTGGGAGACGCCTGCCGTCGACCTGATCCCGTCGATGGAAGGCGACGCCAACATCGCCATCGAGGTGATCGATCCGCTCGGCACCCAGGGCTGGCTGCGTCCGAACCATCTGAACCCGCCGTTCGATAATCCAAAGGCGCGTCAGGCACTCCTGCACATGGTCAAGCAGGCCGACTATCTCCGAGCCATTGTCGGTGACGAGAAGTTCTGGCGCGAATGCGGGGCCTATTTCATGTGCGACACGCCGCTCGATACCGCGATCGGCGCCAACCCGCTGATGAAGCAGGACTTCGAGATGGCCAAGCAGCTGCTGAAGGAAGGCGGCTACAACGGCGAAACGTTGATCCTGATGCAGCCGACCGACATTCCGGTGCTCAGCGGCGCCTCGCTGGTAACGGCGCAGCTCTTGCGGCAGATTGGCGCCAAGGTCGAGGTCCAGGCCATGGACTGGAGCACGCTGACTTCGCGCCGGGCCGAGACCAAGCCGGTTTCCGAAGGTGGCTGGAACATCTTCCACACCTACGCGACCGGCGCCGACGCGTCGTCGCCGATCGCCAATATCGGCATCTCCGGCGGCTGCGAGGAAAAGGCCTGGTTCGGCTGGCCCTGCGATCAGATGATCGAGGACCTGCGCGATCAGTACAGCCGTGAGGCGGATCCGGCGATGCAGAAGCAGATCGTCGAGAAGCTGCAGGCTCGGCTGTTCGAGATCGTGCCCTATGTGAACTACGGCCAGTGGTTCCAGCCGATCGCCTATCGCAAGAACCTGAGCGGTGTGCTGGTCTCGCCGGTGCCGTTCTTCTGGAATATCGAGGTCAACTGATCCCGCGTCGTCACCGGGACAGGACTTAGGCTTCGATGTATGCCTATATCGTAAGACGCATTTTGGCCACCATCCCCGTTATGGGGGTGGTGGCTATCTTTGTCTTTTTGCTGCTGCACCTGACGCCGGGCGATCCGGCGACGGTGATCGCGGGTGACTACGCGCGGCCCGAGGATATCGAGCGTATCCGTGCGCAGCTCGGCCTGAACGACCCGCTCTATATCCAATTCGGGAAGTGGCTGTGGCGCCTGTTCCAGGGCGACATGGGCATTTCCATTTTCTCCAACCTGCCGGTTACGCATTTGATCCAGCAGCGGCTGGAGCCGACCATCATGATGGCGCTGACGACGATCGTGATTTCGGTCGCCGTGGCCGTGCCGCTGGGCGTGCTGGCTGCCTGGAGGCAGGGCACCTGGGTCGATCGCGCGGTGATGGTATTCGCGGTCTTGGGCTTTTCGGTGCCGATCTTCGTTGTCGCCTACGCCATGATCTGGGGTTTCTCGATCCAACTGAAATGGCTGCCCGTGCAGGGTTATACGTCGATCAGCGAAGGCCTGATCCCGTTCCTGCGCAATATCATCATGCCCGCCGTGGCGCTCGGCATGGTCTATGTGGCGTTGATCGCCCGGATCACGCGGGCGAGCGTGATGGAGGTGCTGAACGAGGACTATATCCGCACCGCCCGCGCCAAGGGCCTGGCCTCGACCACGATCCTGATCCGCCACGCCCTGAAAAATGCCGCCGTGCCGATCGTCACCGTTATCGGCATCGGCATCGCGCTGTTGATCGGCGGCGTGGTCGTCACCGAAAGCGTGTTCAACATTCCCGGCCTCGGCCGGCTGACGGTAGACGCTATCCTGCGACGCGACTATCCGATCATCCAGGGGCTGATTTTGATATTTTCCGGCGTCTACGTGCTGGTCAATCTGCTGATCGACATCTCGTACACGTTTCTTGATCCGCGCATCCGGTACTGAGGCGAAGAGGGGTCACGTATGGTCGCCACACCGAGCGATGTTCCGCTCAGCGATGACAAGACGGCATCGCAACGCGCCTGGGACTATACCCGCCGCCATCCGACGGTGGTGATTGGCCTCGGGCTGTTGCTGATGATGGTCGTCGTCACGCTGCTGGCGCCCGTGATCGCGGCGGATCCGCTGTTCATGAATCCGATCGACCGCCTGCGGGCGCCGCAGGACGGCATGCTCTTCGGCACCGACATGTACGGCCGTGACATCTTCAGCCGTACGATCTACGGCTCCCGCATCTCGCTCACCGTCGGCATCAGCGTCGCGCTGCTCAGCACGGTCGTCGGCCTCGCGATCGGTCTGATCGCCGGCTACAACAGGCCGTTCGACGCCATCGTCATGCGGATCATGGACGGCATCATGGCGATCCCCGCGATCCTGCTGGCAATCGCACTCGTCTCGCTCGCCGGCGCCAGCATCCAGAACGTCATCATCGCCATCTCGATCCCCGAGATCCCGCGGGTCGTGCGGCTGGTGCGCAGCGTTGTGCTGACCATTCGCGAGCAGCCCTATGTCGAGGCCGCGATCTCCGTCGGCACCAATTTCTGGAAGGTCCTCTGGCGGCACATCCTGCCGAACACCACCGCGCCGCTGATCGTGCAGGCCACCTATGTCTGCGCGTCGGCGATGATTCTGGAGGCGATCCTCAGCTTCCTCGGCGCCGGCACGCCGCCCGAGATCCCGACCTGGGGCAACATCATCGCCGAGGGCCGGGTCTACTTCCAGCGCGCGCCCTGGATCATCTTCTTCCCCGGCCTGTTCTTGGCGATCACCGTCCTGGCCGTCAACATTCTGGGCGACGGCCTGCGGGATAATCTCGACCCGCGCGTCGCCAGGCGGATGTAGGCCATGTCGGACGCGGCGGAAATCATGGACACCCCGGCGCCGGTATCGGCGGCCGAGCAACCGATCATCGAGATCGACGATCTCAGGACGTATTTCTACACCCGCGACGGGGTCGTGCGCGCCGTCGACGGCGTCTCGTTCAAGGTACACAGAGGCGAGACGGTCTGCGTCGTCGGCGAGTCCGGCTGCGGCAAAAGCGTCACCGCGATGTCGATCCTGCGCCTGATTCCCGAACCTCCGGGCAAGATCGAATCGGGCGCGATCACCTTTGATGGCCGCGATCTGCTGGGGCTGCGCGAAGAGGATATGCGCGACGTCCGCGGCAACGACATCTCGATGATCTTCCAGGAGCCAATGACCTCGCTCAATCCGGTGCTGACAGTGGGCCGGCAGATCGCGGAGTCGGTGGTGCTGCACCAGGGGCTGGGCAAAAAGGAAGCTACCGACAAGGCGGTCGAGATGCTGGAACTGGTGGGCATTCCGGAGCCCGTGCGCAGGGCGCGCGAATATCCGCATCAGCTCTCCGGCGGCATGCGCCAGCGCGTGATGATCGCCATGGCGCTGTCCTGCAACCCGCAGGTCCTGATCGCCGACGAGCCGACCACCGCGCTCGACGTCACCATCCAGGCGCAGATCCTCAATCTGATGCTGGATCTGAAGCAACGGCTGGGCACGGCGATCATCATGATCACGCACGATCTCGGCGTCGTCGCCGAGGTGGCTCAGCGCGTCGTCGTCATGTATGCCGGCCGCAAGGTCGAGGAGGCGCCGGTCGAGGAGCTGTTCGCCCGGCCCATGCATGCCTACACCTATGGCCTGATGGGTTCGGTGCCGCGGCTCAACGTGGCGCTGGAAAACACCGGCGAGCGCGAGCGCCTGCAGGAGATCCCCGGCACGGTGCCGTCGCTGCGCGAGGAGATTGTCGGCTGTGCCTTCGCGCCGCGCTGCGCCTTCGCCACCGACCGCTGCCGGGCCGAACGTCCGGAACTGGAGGAGAAGCGGCCGGGCCATGTCGTCGCCTGCTGGGAAAGCGAACGCGTGCGAGCCGCCCATGGCTGACATTGAGACACGAACGCAGGACATGACCAAAGGCGAGGTCGTCCTCGAGGTCAAGGATCTGAAGAAGCATTTTCCGATCCACCGCGGCATCATTTCGCGCATCGCCGGCTATGTCTTCGCCGTCGACGGCGTGTCGTTCAATATCCACAAGGGCGAGACGCTCGGGCTCGTCGGCGAGAGCGGTTGCGGCAAGTCGACCGTTGGCAAGACCGTGCTGCGCCTGCTGGAGCCGACCGACGGTGAGATCCGCCTGCGCGGTCAGGACGTCACCCATCTGACGGGCGAGGAGCTGCGCACGAAGCGGCGCGAGATGCAGATGGTCTTCCAGGATCCATATTCGTCGCTGAATCCGCGCATGTCGTCCGGCGACATCGTCGGCGAGCCGATGGAGAACTATGGCCTCGCGACCGGCAAGGAAAAAGAGGAACGCGTCGCCGCCCTGTTCGAGCGCGTCGGTCTGCGCCGCGAGAACATGCTGAAGTATCCGCACGAGTTCTCCGGCGGCCAGCGGCAACGGCTCGGCATCGCGCGGGCGCTGGCCTTGAACCCGTCGTTGATCATCGCCGACGAGGCGGTCTCGGCGCTCGACGTCTCGGTCAAGGCCCAGGTCATCAATCTGATGATGGACCTGCAACAGGAATTCGATCTCGGCTATCTCTTCATCTCGCACGACATCGCGGTGATCGAGCACATAAGCCACCGGGTCGCCGTCATGTATCTCGGCAAGATCGTCGAGGTAACCGACAAGGACACGATCTTCCGCACGCCGCTGCATCCCTATACGGAAGCGCTGCTGTCGGCCGTGCCGATCCCCGATCCGCAGATCAAGCGCGACCGCATCATCCTGCGCGGCGACGTGCCGAGCCCGATCAATCCGCCGAGCGGCTGTCATTTCCACACCCGCTGTCCCTATGCAATCGACCGCTGCCGCGTCGAGGTGCCGCCCTTGACCGAGGTCGCCCCCGGCCACCACGTCGCCTGCCACCTGCGCGAGGTCGGCGCGGGCCCGGTGAAGCTAACGCCGACAAAGATCGATACGCCAGTCGCGGCTGAGTAGGGTTGCCGAAAGGGGAAGCGGCAGCGGAAAGCTAGCTGGCCTCGCCTCTTGTGCGCGTCATACCGGCGCAGGCCGGTATCAATGACTTCGGCCGTGCCGATGGACTCTGGCCTGCGCCAGAGTGACGAGATGGGCGGTCTTGGCTTGCCTCACCCCTGCGGCGGCGGCTCGGCGCCCTTGCGTTCGACGATCAGGCCGTAGTGTTGCGGCTCTCGGTGCATGGCGAAGTTGAACACCGTCTCCTTGTAGGACTTGCAGAGATCGAGGTCGCAGTCGGCGACGGCCAGCTCGTCGCCGAGCGTGTGGCACTGCGCGACGATCTCGCCCGACGGTGCGATGATGGCGCTCTGGCCGATCATCGGCACACCTTCCTCGTTGCCGCACTTGGCGACGCCGACCACCCAGGTGGCGTTCTGATAGGCGCCAGACTGCATCACCAGATGATTGTGGAACGGGCCGACGGCGTCATGCTCGGGCGCCGGCGGGTTCTCGACCGGCGTGTTGTAGCCGAGCGTGATCATCTCCACCCCCTGCAGGCCCATCACGCGATATGTCTCGGGCCAGCGCCGGTCGTTGCAGATGCACATGCCCATGATGCCGCCGAAGGCGCGGAACACCGGGAAGCCCAGATCGCCGGTCTCGAAATAGCGCTTCTCCAGATGCTGGAAGCGCCGCCAGGGCTCGTGCTCGGCGTGGCCGGGCAGGTGCACCTTGCGGTACTTGCCGACGATACGGCCGTCCTTCTCGACCAGGATTGACGTGTTGAAATGATGCTTCTTGCCGTCGTCGTCATGCGCGATCTCGGCATAGCCGAAGCTGAAACCGATGCCGTATTCGGCCGCCTTCTGGAACAGCGGCTGGGTCTCGTTCGATGGCATCTCCTGCTCGAACCACTGATCGAGCTCGGTCTCGTCCTCGATGAACCAGCGCGGAAAAAACGTCGTCAGCGTCAGCTCCGGATAGACCACGAAATCGCAGCCACGCCGGTGCGCGCTGTCCATGAGGGCGATCATGCGGTCGACCACCTGGCTGCGGCTTTCGTCCTTGGCGATCGGCCCCATCTGCGCGGCGCCGACGGTGATCACTCGGGTCATGACAGGCTCCTTTCGATGGCTTCTTATGCGTGTGCGAGCTTCAACATGGTCTGCAGTAGAACATTGGCGCCGGCGGCTAGGTCACTTGGTTCGGTGTGCTCCGCCGGATTGTGGCTGATGCCGCCGACGCTGGGCGTGAAGATCATCGCCGTCGGACAGAGCCGGGCCATCATCTGGGCGTCGTGCCCGGCGCCCGAGGTCATCCGTCGGGTTGAGTGTCCGAGGGCTCGCGCGACGTCTGTGATGGTGTCGGCGATGCCGGCGTCGAACGTCACCGGCTCGAACCGGGCAAGCGAACGGGTGGAGATGGCGACCCCCTCGCGTTCGGCGAGCTCATTCAGGAATTCGGCGAAACGCCGTTCCGCTTCCTGAAGCTTCGCTTCGTCCGTATTGCGTAGATCGACCGTCACCGTGGCCGACGCGGCGATCACGTTGATCAGGTTCGGATGCAGGTCGATGGCGCCAACCGTTCCGACCTGATCGCCGCCCATTCCGGCCGCCAGCTCGCGCACGAACTGGCCAATCGCCGCGGCGCAATAGCCGGCATCGTGGCGCAGCCGCATGGGCGTGGTACCGGCATGGTTCGACTCGCCCTCGATCCGCACCTCCTGCCAGGAAATGCCCTGCAGGTTCTCGACCGCGCCGATGGTGATGCCCTCGGCCTCCAGGATCGGCCCCTGCTCGATATGCAATTCGACGAAGGCATGCGGCCGGACGTGGCCGGGCGCCAGATCGCCGGCATAGCCGATGCGCCTGAGCTCGTCGCCAACCGTGGCGCCGTCGATGCCCGTGGTCGCCAGCGCCGTGTCCAGATCGAGCCCGCCGGCATAGACCAGCGAGCCCATCATGTCGGGCGCGAAGCGGGCGCCTTCCTCATTCGTGAACACGGCGACGGCGATCGGCCGCTCGGTCTCGATGCCGGCCGCGTTCAGTACTTCGACGACCTCCAGGCCGGCCAACACGCCGAGATTGCCGTCGTAACGGCCGCCCGTGCGCACGGTGTCGATATGCGAGCCCGTCATCACCGGCGTTGCGCCGTTTTTGCCGGCGCGCAAACCGACAATGTTGCCGATAGCGTCGATGCTCACATCGAGGCCCAGCTCCCGCATCCAGCCGACGACCAGATCGCGCCCACGCTTGTCGTCATCGCTCAGGGCCAGCCGGCAACAGCCGCCGCCGTCGATGGCGCCAATCTCGGCCAGACGATCAAGACGGCCGAGCAGCCGGTCGATATCGATGGCGAGGTTGTGGCCGGGCATCAGGCCGCCCGCACCGCATCGGCCGGGCGGCCGACGATTTCCCGGTAAAGCTCGGGATCGGTGTCGGCCTCGCTACCGAACAGAAGCACGACCGAGTTGGCGTCGACCCCGATCTCTTGCGGCGCCGCCAGCAGCCCGGCGAGGCCGGCGACCGCCGACTCGCCGGCGACGACCGCCGGATCGCCGTCTGCCAGCAGCCGCATGCAGTCGATCGCCGCGCTGTCCGGCACGGTCATGAAGGCATCGGTGCCGGTCGCCAAGATCTCCCAGGCCAGCGGCGAGACCTCGCCGCACGACAGGCCTGCCATCATGGTTTCGAGATCGCCGGACGCCGGCGTCAGCTGGCCGGCTCGGGCGCTTTGGTAGAGACAATCGGCCCGTTCCGGCTCGACGACGATGAATTTCGGCCGCGACGCGCCCCAGCGTTGCCACGAGTCGGAGCAGATGGCGGCCGCCATGCCGCCGACGCCGCCCTGCACCAGGACATGCGTCGGCACGACGCCGTCGGGCAGCTGTTCCGCCGCTTCCGCCGCCATCACGGTATAGCCCTGCATGACGTCGCGGGGCACGTCCATGTAGCCGGGATAGGACGTGTCGGAGACCACAAACCAGCCGTTCGCGGCGGCCATCTCGGCGGCGTGCCGGACTGAATCGTCGTAGGTGCCGTCAACCCGCTCGACCTCGGCGCCGTAGTGGGCGATGGCCGCGCGCCGGCCCTCGCTGACATGGGCGTGGATGTAGATCACGCAGCGACAGCCGAAGGTCTGCGCGCCCCAGGCGACCGAGCGACCGTGGTTGCCGTCCGTCGCGCAAGTGACGGTGATGCCGGCCACGATCTCGCGATAGGCGCCGCCGGCAATGTCCCGCGAGGTGACGCCCGTGTCGCCGGTCCGACGTTCGATCTCGGTCTTCAGCAGGCGGAACACGGCATAGGCGCCGCCCAGGGCCTTGAAGCTCTTCAGGCCGAAGCGGCCGCCTTCGTCCTTGTAGAACAACCGCCCCACGCCTGCCCGCCGGGCCAGCCCCGGCAGCTCGACCAATGGCGTCGGCGCATAGCCGTCCCACGAGCCGATCTCGGCGCGCGCGGCGGCAAGGCCTGCGTCATTCAGAACAGCCTGTTGGGCCGGCCCATAGACGTTGTCCGGCCCGGCCTTCGGATTCGCGAAATACTGCATCGACCCGTCCCAATTCCACGGGCCAACTATACGGCCTTGCGCGTGGCAACCGAAGCGGATCGGGGAAGGGGCCCAAGAAAAACCGCCCGCCGGATGGCTCCGACGGGCGGTCGCTTGATGGCGTCAATTGGTGTTCGTGTTAGCGCGCCGTTTCTTCGGCGATGGTGAAGCGCGCGTGGCAGTTGCTGCGGGTTTCGTCCGCCATCCGTTGCCAGACCTGCAGCGCGCGCTGCCGGTCGCCGAACGGTCCCATCACCCGTTCCGTGCCCTCAACCATGCGGTCGAATGCGGTGTCGGTGTATTCGCCCCCGATGACCCAATACTTGCTACGCATCTCGTGGTCTCCTTCGTCTGAACTGCTATTCCGCTGCCGGGCGGAAGGCCGGCTTGCCGGCGTTGTCCTTGAACTGCGCGGTTTCCGTCGAGTCCTTGAGCGCGGTCGTCGACGACTGACCGCCGGTGACCGCCACGGATACGGCGTCGAAGTACCCGGTGCCGACTTCGCGCTGATGGCGCGTCGCCGAGTAGCCGTTGGCCTCGGCCGCGAACTCGGCGTTCTGCAGCTCGGAATAGGCCGCCATGCCGCGGTCCTTGTAGCCGCGGGCCAACTCGAACATGCCGTAGTTCAGCGAGTGGAAGCCGGCCAGCGTGACGAACTGGAACTTGTAGCCCATGGCGCCGATCTCGCGCTGGAAGCGGGCGATGTCTTCGGCATCGAGATTGGCCGACCAGTTGAACGACGGCGAGCAGTTGTAGGCCAGCATCTGGTTCGGATACTCGGCGTGGATCGCCTCGGCGAAGCGCCGGGCCTGCTCGATGTCGGGCGTCGAGGTTTCCATCCAGATCAGGTCGGCATACGGCGCGAAGGCGAGGCCGCGGGCGACGCAGCGCTCGAAGCTGGTGCCGTCTTTGAGCTTGTAGAAGCCCTCCGGCGTGCGCTCGCCAGTGATGAACTCGCGGTCGCGCTCGTCGACGTCGCTGGTCAGCAGCTTGGCGCTCTCGGCGTCCGTGCGGCAGATGATCAGCGTCGGCACGCCCATGATGTCGGCGGCGAGGCGGGCCGCGGTCAGGTTGCGGATGTGCTGCTGGGTCGGGATCAGCACCTTGCCGCCCATGTGGCCGCACTTCTTTTCGGACGCCAGCTGGTCCTCGAAGTGGATGCCCGCGGCGCCGGCCTCGATATAGGCCTTGGCCAGCTCGAAGGCGTTCAGGATGCCGCCGAAGCCGGCCTCGGCGTCGGCCACGATCGGCGCGAACCAGTGCGTGTCGCCGCTGCCTTCCATGTGCTGGATCTGGTCGGCGCGCTGGAACGTGCGGTTGATGCGGGCGACCAGCTCCGGACCGCTGTTGGCCGGATAGAGGCTCTGATCCGGATACATGGCGCCGGCGTTGTTGTTGTCGGCGGCGACCTGCCAGCCCGACAGATAGATCGCTTTCAAGCCGGCGCGGACCATCTGCATGGCCTGGTTGCCGGTCACGGCGCCCAGCGAGTTTACATAGTCTTCCTCGTGCAGCAGCTGCCAGAGCCGCTCGGCGCCCTTGCGCGCCAGCGTGTGCTCGACGCGCAGCGAGCCCCGCAGCCGGTCGACGTCGGCGACGGTGTAGTCGCGGGTGATGCCGTCGAACCGGTTCGGTGCTGCGTCGGTCAGAAGCTCGAAACTGTTACTCATGGCCTTCATACGCCTCCAGAAAGCGGGTAAATCTGGAATGACCATATTTGACGATTTCGCAATCTGTCTATAACCTATTGAAAGTAAAAAGGTCATAGAGTAACGATTGAGAAAAATCGAACTGTGAAGTTGTAAATATTGTAAAAATCGGAGTTCGAAAATGGCGGAAAAGAAGGCGCTTCTGGGCCACAAGGTGCGCCGGTTTCGTCAGGACCAGGGCTTGAACCAGACCGAGATGGCCGAGCAGATGGGCATCTCGCCGAGCTATCTGAACCTGATCGAGCACAATCAACGGCCGGTCACTGTTCCACTTTTGTTCCGTCTGTCGCAGGCCTTCGAAGTCGATCTCCGCGATTTCGCCGAGGACGAGGAGGCGCGTCTCGCCGCCGGCCTCAAGGAAGTCTTCAGCGACCCGTTGTTCGAGGGCCAGAATCCGGGTCAGCACGAGATCCGCGAGTTGGCCGCGGCCAGTCCCGCCGCCGCGCAGGCCGTATTGGCCCTTTACGATGCGTATCGCGGCTTGTGGGAAGACGCCCAGGCGGTCGCCCATCGCATGACGGATCGCGACAAGGTGGGGCCATTGGAGGCGCCGGGCTCGCCGGTCGAGGACGTGCGCGAGTTCCAACAAGCCCGATCCAATCATTTCCCCGAGCTCGAGAGCGCGGCCGAGATGCTGTGGGAGGATGCCGGCCTCGACGGCGACGATCTGATGCGTGGCTTGGCCGCGCATCTGGCCGACACGCACTCGGTCTCGGTCAAGGTCATGCCGGTCGACGTCATGGCCGACACGATGCGCCGCTACGATCATCACCGCCGGCGGATCATGCTGTCCGAAACGCTGCCGCCCTCGGGCCGCGTATTCCAGCTCGCCGCCCAGATCGCGCTCATGGGCCAGCGTGAACTGCTCGACGGTATCGTCGCCAAATCAGAGCTTCAGGGCGACGCCCAGCGGCTGCTGCGGGTCGGCCTCGCCAGCTATTTCGCCGGCGCGGTGATGATGCCCTACGAGCGCTTCCTCGCCGCCGCGCGCGAGCATCGCTACGACCTCGACCTGCTGCAGCATCGCTTCGGCGCCAGCTTCGAGCAGGTCTGCCACCGACTCAGCACGCTGCAACGCTCCGGCGCGCGCGGCGTGCCGTTCTTCTTCATCCGGGTCGATAATGCCGGCAACGTCTCGAAACGTTTGAGCGGCGGCGGCTTCAACTTCGCCCGCTTCGGCGGCACCTGTCCGCGCTGGATCGTGCACGACGCCTTCCGGCTGCCGGGCGTGATCCACACCCAGGTCGCCGAGATGCCGGACGGCACCAGCTTCTTCACCATCGCCCGCACCGTCGATCCGCTGGGCGGCTGGCGGCGCGAGCATCAGCCGCAATTCGCCATCGCGCTGGGCTGTGAGATCAAGGAAGCGCGGCATCTCGTCTATGCCGACGGCCTGAACCTCAAGAACAGCGAGCTGGCGACGCCGATCGGCGTCAGCTGCCGGGTCTGCGAGCGTCTGGATTGCAGCCAGCGCGCCCATCCGCCGCTGAACCATCGGCTGCGCATCGACGAAAACATTCGCCGCGCCACGCCCTTCACCTTCGCGCCGAATTAGGACTGTGCGAGCAGGGCAGAGAGGCCGATCAAGGCCGGGTTCGGCTCGGTGATGATGTTGGTCGGTACGGCCGCCACATAGTCGTGGAACCGGCCCTTGGCTTCGAAGCGCTGACGAAAGCCGTTCGCATCGAACAGGTCGCCCAGATGCGGCACGATGCCGCCGCCGATGAACACGCCGCCGCGGGCCGTGAAGCTCAAGGCCATATCGCCGGCGAAGCCGCCGAGCATGCGGGAGAACGCGGTCACCGTTCGTGCTGCCGCACTCGTTGGATCGACCGCGGCCACGGCCGTGATTTCGGCTGGATCGGCGACGACGATTTCGTTGCCGGCGATTGCCGTCATTGCGGCGTGCAGCATCAACAGGCCGGGACCGGCCAATAGTTGCTCGACCTCGACCATGTCCTGCCGGCGCCAGACTTCGGCCAGCAGCGCCGCCTCATCCGCGTCGTGCGGCGCAAAGGCGGTATGTCCGGCCTCGCTGGCGACGGCCTGCCAGCCGCCGTCCGTCGGCAGCAGCGCCGCGACGCCGAGCCCCGTGCCCGGACCCAGCACCGCCATCGGCGCCCGCGGCTCCGCCGCACCGCCGCCGATTGGCCGCAGATCGCCAGGCGTCAGACAGGGCAGGCTGTGGGCAATGGCGGCGAAGTCGTTCAGCACCACACAGTGTTCGAAGCCGATGGCGGCGGCCAGCTCGTCGGCCGAAAATTGCCAGGGGTGGTTCGTCATCCGCACCCGGCCATCGTCGACGGGTCCGGCGGCCGCCACGGCCGCGCGGCGCGGCGTGGCTTTCAGCGTCGCCAGCGCCGTCCGCATCGCCGCTTCCAGGCTGGCATGGTCGTCGCAGTGATAGGTGATCACGTTTTCCGGCCGCGCGCCGGGTTGACAGACCGCGAACCGCGCATTGGTGCCGCCGACGTCGACGACAAGCACGCTGTCCGCCATCTTTGCCGCCAGCCCTTACACGACCGTCTGCGGCACGGCCTGCAGGGCACCGACGAAGTCGTCGCGCCAGGCCGTTACGTTTTCGTCCCGGACCACCTCCATCAACCGTCGCCAGCGTTTACGGCGTTCGGCCAGCGAGAAGTTGAGGCCGCGCTGCAGCGCTTCGACGATGTCGTCGACATCGTAGGGATTGACGATCAGCGCGTCCGTCATCTGATCCGACGCGCCGGCGAACCGCGACAGCACCAGTACGCCCGGATTGGCCGGGTCCTGGGCGGCAACGAACTCCTTCGCCACCAGGTTCATGCCGTCGCGCAGCGGCGTCACCAGGCCGATCCGGCTGACCCGGAACAGCCCCGCCAGCGCCCGCTGCGAATAGGCCCGGCTGATATAGCGGATCGGCACCCAGTCGAAGTCGGCGAAGCGGCCGTTAATATGGCCCGACAGCGCCTCGAGCTCCTGACGAATGTCGTCGTATTCCGGCACCTCGATGCGGGACGGCGTCGCCACCTGCAGCAGGCTGACCGCGCCGCGGTTCTCGGGATAGGTCTCGAGCAGCCGCTCGAACGATTCAAGGCGGGTTGGCAATCCCTTGCTGTAGTCCAGCCGGTCGACGCCGATGATCAGCTTGCGCTGACCCATGCTGTGCCGCATGCGATCGAAGTGACGCTTGGCCTCGGCCGACTCGGCCATGGTCACGAATTCCTTGGCGTCGATACCGATCGGAAACACGCCGGCGCGGATCGTGCGGCCATAAGCCGTCAGCTCGCCGCTCGGCGTGATGCTGCCGCCGGCCTCGAACATCACATAGTCGTGGAAGGCGCGCAGATCGGATTCGGTCTGGAATCCGACCAGGTCGTAGGCGAAGAGCGCCCGAACCAGCGCCTGGTGGTTCGGCAGCGTCAGCAGGATCTCGGTCGCCGGAAACGGGATGTGCAGAAAAAAGCCCATCTTCTGCGCCAGCCCCATGCGGCGCAGCTCTTCGGCGCAGCCGATCAGGTGATAGTCGTGCACCCAGATTAGATCATCGGGCTCGACCATCGGCGCCAGCGAGTGGGCGAAGCGCGCGTTGACCCGGAAATAGCCCTTGTCGAACTTCCGGTCGTAGGCCGCGAGATCGGTGCGGTAGTGGAACAGCGGCCAGAGCGTGCGATTGGCGAAGCCGTTGTAATACTCGTCGTAATCGTCGGTGCTGAGATCGATGGTGACGACGGTGACGTTGCTGACCTTGGAGACATTCGGCTGACCTTCGCCCGAGGTCTCGACGACATTGCCGCTCCAGCCGAACCAGATGCCGTCGTAACGCCGCAGCGCCGCATAGAGCGCCACCGCCAGGCCGCCGGCCTGTGCGCTGTCTCGCCCCCGAGGAATGGAAACACGATTCGAGACGACGATCAGTCGGCTCATATAGCGCTTTCCCAGCGCTCGCTCAGTCTCATCGCGCTATTGATGATGCCTACCAGTGAATAGGTCTGCGGATAGTTGCCCCAGAGCTCGCCCGTGTCGGGCACAATGTCTTCTGACAATAACCCAACATGGTTGCGACAATCGAGCATGGCGCAGAAGATCTCGCGCGCCTCGTCGCGGCGGCCCATGGCGCCCAGGGCCTCGATGTACCAGAAAGTGCAGATATTGAAGGCGGCTTCCGGCGTTCCGAAATCGTCCGGCTGGCTGTAGCGGTACATGTGCTTGCCGCGCAGCAGCTCCTTTTCGATCGCCGCGACGGTGCCCTCGAAGCGCGGATCCGTCGGATCGACGAACCCGACTTCTGACATCTGCAGCAGGCTGGCGTCCGTATCGGTGCCGGCGAAGCTTTCGGCGAACATGTTGCGTTCGGCGTTCCAGGATTTCTTGATGATGGTCGCGTGCATCTTGTTTGCGCGCTTGGTCCAGTGCGCCGCACGGTCGCCCAGGCCCAGGTGGCCGGCGATCTTCGCCAAGCGGTCGCAGGCGGCCCAGCACATGACGCTGGAATAAGTGTGCACCTTGCTCTTGGTCCGCAGCTCCCACAGGCCGGCGTCCGGCTCGTTGTGCAACTTGTAGGCGCGGTCGCCGACCTTCTCCAGCTGCGCGAAATCCTTTTCGCCGACCGGCCGCAACAGCCGGCGGTCGAAGAAGGCCTGCGTCGTCGACAGCACGACCTGGCCATAGACGTCGTGCTGCAGGTGCTCGTAGGCCTGGTTACCGACGCGGACTGGCCCCATGCCGCGATAGCCGGCAAGCGATGGGATCTCGCGCTCGGTAAGGCGGGTCTCGAGGCCGATCCCGAATACCGGCTGCAGATGGCCGCCGTCAGCGGCGCCCAGCAGATTGCGCAGGTAGCGCAGATAGCCTTCCATGATGTCGATGGCGCCCAGCCGGTTCAACGCTTGCACCACGAAATAGGCGTCCCGCAGCCAGCAGAAGCGGTAGTCCCAGTTCCGGCCGCTGTCGGCGGATTCGGGCACCGAGGTCGTCATCGCGGCGATGATGGCGCCGGTCTCCTCGAACCAGCACATCTTCAGCGTGATGGCGGCCCGGATTACCGCCTCCTGCCATTCCAGCGGCACGGCCAGGTGCCGCACCCATTCGCGCCAATAGGCCGTGGTGTTTTCGAGGAAATCCCGGCAGGTCTCGGTGACCGGTCCGGCCAGGGTCTCGTCCGGTCCGAGGAACAGGTAGATCGGTTCCTCCAGATGGAACCAGGTCTCGTTCAGCAGGAATGTCACCGGCGCGTTCGTCGTCAGGCGCAGGGTCAAGTCCGGCCCGACATAACGGATATGGTTCGAGCCGTGCGTATAGCGGGGCTCGGTCGCACCGTAATCGAAGCGCGGGCGCAGCCGGATTCGGATACGCGGGTTGCCCTCCACCGGCCGCAGGATTCGCACCATCGCCATGGGTCGAAAGCGGCGGCCGAACTGGTTGAACCGGGGCGCAAAGTCGATCACCTCCAGGGATCGCCCGGCGCTATCCGTCAGCAGGGTCGACAGTACGGCCGTGTTGTCGAGATAATCCTGCTCGCTGCTGTCGAAGCCGTCCACCAGCACGTCGAACAGGCCGCCGGCGGCCTCGACGTCGCCGTTATTCGCCAGCAGGCTGTTGAAGATCGGGTCGCCGTCGAACCGCGGCATGCAGCACCAGACCATTCTGGCCTGCTCGTCGATCAGGGCGTTGTAAACGCAGTTGCCGATAACGCCGAGATTAAGATTGCTCAAACCGTCCTGCCCCCTGTGTCAGGATGTCTGCCGCTCGCCTTCGCGGAAGGTCTTCAGCCATTCATATAGCGCGGCGATGTCTTTGATTCGCAAGCGCGCCGCCGATGGCGTGCGATCGCCGACAACGACGGAGATGCCGTCATGGTCGTTGACCACGGCAAAGCCGTGCTCGTCGGTCACGTCGTCGCCGACGAAGACCGGTGTCCGGCCGGCGAACGGCGGCGCCGACATGAAGGCCATCACGGCATCGCCTTTGTCGCCGCCGACCGGCTTCAGTTCGAACACCATCTTGCCGGCCTGAACTTCCAGCCGGCCGTCGCTGGCGGCCGCCAGCGATCCGATGATCTCTTCGCAGGCCGATGCCTGTTCCGGCGCCCGGCGATAGTGCAGCGCCAGGCTCAGACCTTTGTCTTCCAGATGAATGTTGATGTTGGTGGCGGCGAAAGCCTGCAGCCGTTCGCGGGCGGCGGCGATATCGCCGGCGCCGCTGTCGCAGCGGTGCATGTGTCCATCGGGGGTGCGCCGCTCCAGGCCATGCAGGCCGGCGACAGCCGCGACGGCGCCGCCGAGGAAGCGGTCGATGTCGGCGATCGGCCGGCCGGATACCACGGCCAGCGCGCCGTCCAGATAACGCGCCACGCCATCGAGCAGTTGCCCGAGCGACGGGTCGACGACAATGCTCTCCGGCGTTTCCGCGATCTCGACCAGCGTGCCGTCGAAATCGAGGAACAGCGCCCAGTCCTTGCCGGGTTGCGGTAGCCGGTTCTCGCCCACTTGCATAAACACACCACTTACGACGGTAACCGTTTAGTTAAGGTTACGATTCACCCGCCTCACAGGCCGCGGCACCGCGACGATTTTTCGGTGCCACAGGTACTCAAATCGATCGCCGATGTCGAGCCGCCGTGACGTGCTTCACCGATGGTTGAATTGCGGACATTAAGAAAATCTTGTGGGCGCGTTTGGGGCTGCTAGACTGACCGCGACGTTGTCGATAAGCGAAAAATAGCGGCACAAAGCCGCTTAGTCGCACGGCTTTGGGAGGCTGAGCTGCGTCATTGTTACAGCAATGCCGGACGACGGTTTGTGTCGGCCTCCGTTGGTATGTCTGCCCCATGACAAATCGCGGAAAACAAAATAATGACACACGCGCTGATCGGGCACGCCCGAACCTCGACGATTGCCGTTTACAGGGCTGATCAGGATTTTTCGGGGACTGCCGCGGAGGCGCGGCGATGATCGTCTTTCCCGCACTGCCGACCCGCAACTTCCGTATGAACGTGGTCTATGCCGCGCCCGCGCTCAGCACGGGAGATTGCGACCGCATTCGCGGATCCGCCAAGGACGATGCGTGGGAGGCCGGTCTCGTCGGCTCGAAGCAGAACGGCAAGTCCGGGTTCGCGGCCAAGGCGAACGTCCGCAGCATGCAGCAGCAGCCGTTGCCGCTCGGCAACCAGGGCTATCCGCTGGGGCCTCTCGCGCACCACATCTGCAACGTGAACGGCGAGCATTGGGGCTTCGATCTCAGCGGCTTCGTCGCCGACGACCATCCCTGGATCATGAGATATTCGGAGACGAACCGGGATCACTACGACTGGCATGTCGACATCGGCAAATCGGTGAACGCCTCGCGCAAGCTCGGCTTCACCTTGCAGCTTTCCGAGTCCGACGACTACGAGGGCGGCGATCTCGAGTTCCTGAACCTGAACATGGAACGCGAGACATTACGGCGGAAGTCGACGCTGATCGTCTTTCCGGCCTACTGGACGCACCGGGTAACGCCGGTGACGCGCGGCACGCGCTACGCCGTGGTCGGCTGGGTGCACGGACCGAGCTTCCGCTGATGTCGACGGCGACGAAGGATCACGCCGCCGTATTCGCCCGGCACCGCTATCTGGTGCTGCCGGGCTTCGTGGCCAAGCCGATCTGCAATTTCCTGGCGAACTACATATTCATTCTCGATTCCGCCGGTCATATGGAACCGGACAACCACGGCCAAGGCGTCTATGCGGCGAACGGATTCGAGACCCTGATGGTGATGATGAGCGGACCGCTGTCCAAGGCGCTGGGTATCCGGCTGCTGCCGACCTATTCCTACGCCCGGGTCTATCGGACCGGCGACGATCTGATCCCGCACACCGACCGGCCGGAATGCGAGATCAGCGTCTCGATTACGCTCGGCTACGAATCCGACACGCTCTGGCCGATCTATATGGGTGCGCCGACCAACAATCCGCGTCCGGTGACGCTCGATATCGGCGATGTCGTCGTCTACCGCGGCATCGAGGTGCCGCATTTCCGCAAAGCCTTCGAAGGCCAATGGCATATGCAGGCCTTCGTGCACTATGTCGATGCCAGCGGCCCGAACGCGCACCTGAAGTTCGACGGCCGCGCAAACGTCGGCACGCCGCCGGCGGCGGCCAATCAGTAGCCTGGTCGCGATGCGGGTTTAGAGCCAGCGTTTACGGCGGCGGTAGGATTTGAGGTTCTTGAAGCTTTTCCGTTCTTCGGTGCCGCCGAGATAGAACTCTTTCACGTCCTCGTTGTTGATCAGCTGCTCGCGGGTGCCGTCGAGCACGATCTTGCCCGATTCCATGATGTAGCCGAAGTCGGCCACCTTCAGCGCCATGTTGGCGTTCTGCTCGACCAGCAGCATGGTGATGCCGAGGTCTGTGTTGAGCGAGCGGACGATCGAAAACACTTCCTGCACTAGCAGCGGCGACAGCCCCATGCTGGGTTCGTCCAGCAACATCATCTTCGGCCGCGCCATCAGCGCCCGGCCGATGGCCAGCATCTGCTGCTCGCCGCCCGAGAGATAACCGGCGAGGCCGGTGCGTTCCTTCAGGCGCGGGAAATACTTGAAGACCAGCTCGATATCGTCGTCGACGGCGGCACGGTCGCGCCGGGTATAGGCGCCGAGCCGCAGGTTTTCCAGCACCGTCATGTCGGCGACGATGCGGCGGCCTTCCATGACCTGGAAGATGCCCTTGCGGACGATGAACTCGGCGTCGATGTTCTGCAGCCGCTCGCCGTCGAAGACGATCTCGCCGCCGGTGACCTCGCCGTCCTCGGTCTTGAGCAGGCCGGAGATGGCCTTCAGCGTCGTCGACTTGCCGGCCCCGTTCGGTCCCAGCAAAGTCACGATCTGGCCTTCCGGCACGTCCAGGCTGACGCCGCGCAGGACCAGAATGACGTCGCTGTAGACGACTTCGATATTGTTCACGGCCAGCAGCGGCGTGGCGCTATCGGCTGCGGCGGCGGTCTCTGCCATGACTGTGATCCAACCTGCGCCGGGTTCGGGACGGCCCGTCGGACGGACCGCCCCGCATACCGGCTTACCTGACTACCAGCCGAGCCACTCGGGCTTGCGCGGCACTTCGATTTCGGCGATCTGCGTCATGCCGATGTTGCCGTTGGCCAGTAGGTCTTCGACGGCGCCGTCCGTCGAGCCCTTGACGTTGCCGCGGAAGACGCGCACGCGGTTGATGCCGCGATGGTCCTCGGCGGTCCAGGTGCCCGGGCCGCAGACGCCTTCAACGCCGGTCGGCGACCAGTTGTCCTGGGCGTACATGGCCTTCTTGATGTTCTCACCGGTGATGCCGCCCGGCATCTTGTCGGCCGCTTCCATCGCCGCCTTCAGGTAGAACACCGAGCAGACGCCGGCGGTGTAGTGGATCGGACGGAACAGATTGCCGCTCGGATCCGACATCTTCGAGACTTCCTTGATGGTCTTCATGCCCGGCACGTGGTCGTCTTTCCAGCCCGGCACGGCCACTACCCAGACCATGCCGTCGGCCCCGGGGCCGGTCGCCTTCAGGCTGTTCTCGTCCATCGACCAGACGTTGCCCATGAACTGGGCCTCGACGCCAACGGTCTCGCACGAGCGCAGAAGCGCGATGGTCGAGCCGGCGGTGTTTGCCAGGAACGCATAGTCGGCGCCGGATTCCTTGATCGTCAGGCACTGAGCCTTGAAGTCGCCGCCGCGCATCGAATATTGCACCGCCGGCAGCACCTCGAAGCCGAGATCCTTCGCCAGGGCCTCGCCGGCCGCCTTCGGGGCGTTCGGATAGGGGTGGTTGTCGCCGACATGCACGTACTTCGCCGTGCCCGACTTGCCCTGCTTTTTCCAGTCGTCAGCCGCCCACTGCACCAGCGCGCGCACGCCGTCGGAATAGGACGGACCGGTGAAGAAGTTGAACGGCGTCGCCTTCTTGGTGTTCGGGCCCTTGCCGGTGGGATCGGTCAGGTGGGCCGAAAACGACATCGAGTAGTACGGCACCTTGTCCTTGGTAACGAAGCCGACCAGCGCCTCGGTGTCGGCCGTGCCCCAACCGAGGACGGCGGTGACGTCCTGCTGCTTCCAGCGCTTGTAGGCGGCGATGGCGGCCGGCGCCTTGTAGGAGTAGTCGAGGTTGTCGACCTTGATCTGCCTGCCGTTGATGCCGCCGTGCTTGTTGATGTAGTCCAGCGCGTCGATCTTGCCCTGGCCCGAGAACTTGCCGACGCCAGAGGTCGCGCCGGTCATGTCGTAGAGGTTGCCGACAAAGATGTCTTCGGCGCTCGCCGTCGCGGCCCAGGCCGCGAGCGCGGTGCCCGCCAGCAGTGAAACCAAACCGTATCGCATTGCGTTTTTCTCCCTTCAGTGTTGGCTTAGGCGATTGCCCCCGAGGTCAAGTCTGTTGTCGTTCGTTCCCCTCGCATCAGGTCGCATCAATAGGAGAACGGGTAGAGCTTCCAATAAGCCTTGATCAGCCGCCATCGGTGCGCCAGCCCGTCC
This sequence comes from Alphaproteobacteria bacterium, assembly GCA_965232515.1. Taxonomy (GTDB): domain Bacteria; phylum Pseudomonadota; class Alphaproteobacteria; genus JANQKO01. Next base: position 255,154 of record CBDDPY010000002.1, read on the forward strand.
GGCTCGAAGATCAGGAACAGGATGATCGCCAGGCCGATCGCCATCTCCTTGAAATAGGCGAGACCGTCGCGCAGCCAAGGTGCATTGCCCCAATCGGTCTTCCCGACCGTGCTGACGGCGTGCTCCATGATCTCCGGCAGCAGCACCAGGAACGCCGTGCCCATCAGCGAGCCCATGATCGAGCCCAGGCCGCCGATGATGATCATGCCGAGGAACTGGATCGACAGCAGAATGTCGAAGCCCTCGACCGAGACGAAGCTGAGATAGTGGCCCCACAGCGCGCCGCCGATGCCGGCATAGAAGGACGAGATGCCGAACGACAGGATGCGGTACTTCGTCAGGTTGATGCCCATCATCTCGGCCGAGAGATAATGGTCGCGCACGGCGATCATCGCCCGCCCGTCGCGCGTCCGCATCAGATTGGCGGCCAGCGCATACATGACCACGACATAGGCCAGCACGACGTAGATGTAACTCCGGTCGCCGAGGACCTCGTAGCCGAACATCGAGAACGAGTTGGCGAGCGCACCCGCCGTGCCGCCGGTGAACCATTCGGCGCGGGCGAAGAAGTCCTCCAGGATGAACTGCGAGGCCAGCGTGGCGATGGCGAGATAAAGCCCCTTGATGCGTGCCGCCGGGATGCCGACGATCATGCCGACGGCCGTCGTCATCAGGCCGGCCAGCGGAATGCTCCAGAAGACCGGAATCTCGAAGCTGTTGTTGATCCAGGCCGACGCGAAAGCGCCGAAGCCGAAGAAGGCGCTGTGGCCGAGCGAGATCTGGCCAGAGAAGCCGACCAGGATGTTCAGGCCCAACGCCGCGATGCCGAAGATGCCGATGGTGATCAGCATGCTGAGCGCATATTCGCTGATCAGGTACTCGCCGCCGAACGACATCTGCGGCAGCAGCAGCATGAGCGCCACGCCCAGCACCAGGAACCATCGCGACATGCGCGACGGCATGATCGTCATGTCGGCGCGGTAGCTGGTGTGGAATTCGCCGGAGGGAAGGGGCGTGCCCGCGGTGGCCATGGCTCAGACCCTCTCGATGTCCTTGGTGCCGAACAGCCCGTAGGGCTTCACCATCAAAATGATGATCAGCACGTAGAACGGCGCCACGGTGTACATGTTGCCCCAGTTCAGGAACTCGCTGTCGACGAACTGCGCCAGGTTCTCCAGCACGCCGATGATCAGGCCGCCGATGATCGAACCGATGACCGAGTCGAGGCCGCCGACGATCACGGCCGGGAACACCTTGATGCCGAACAGCGAGATGATCGACGAGACGCCATTGACGATGCCGACGACGACGCCGGCCAGCGCCGAGACCATGGCCGAGATCGCCCAGGAGATGGCGAAGACCTGCTTGATCGAGACGCCCATGCTCTGCGCCACCTGCTGGTCGAAGGCGGTCGCCCGCATGGCCAGGCCCATGCGCGAGAACTTAAAGAACCAGGCGAAGCCCAGCATGATCATGATCGAGATGATCAGGCTCATGATGTAGACGGGCTCGACGTCGAGGCCGAAGACGTTCACCCGCTCGGTCTCGAAAATCTGCGGATAGGGTTTTACGAACACGCCGAACAGCCAGCGCATCAGCGCCTGGAAGAAGATCGACAGGCCGACCGTGACCATGATGATCGAGATGATCGGCTCGCCGATCAGCGGCCGCAGCACGACGACCTGGATCAGCACGCCGAAGATCAGCATGAAGATCAGCGTCGCCGGGAAGCCGACCCAGAACGGCAAACCCAGGTCGGTCATCACCCACCAGCAGACCCAGGCGCCGACCAGCAGAAACTCGCCCTGCGCGAAGTTCACGACCTGCGTCGCCTTGTAGATCAGCACGAAGCACATGGCGACGACGCCATAGAGCGCGCCGACGATCAGGCCGTTGACCAGAAGCTGTATCAGTAGGGATGTGTTCATGTACTCACTCGGCGGCGGCCTGCATCACCGGCGCCGGCAGCATCTCGGCGACCGGCAATGTGGTGCGGACGCGCTGTTTGCTGCCGTCCTGGAAGGTGATCACGGTATCGATGTCGACATCAGCGGCGTTGCTGTAGATGGCGCCGATGATGTCGTCGTATTTCTCCGACACGACGCCGCGCCGGACCTTGCGGGTCCGCGTCAGCTCGCCGTCGTCCGCGTCCAGTTCCTTGTACAGCAGGACGAACTTGGCGATGCGCTGGGCCGGCGGCAGGGTCTCGTTCACCTTTGCCACTTCCTCGCGGATGACGTCGTAGACCTCGGGCCGCGACGACAGGTCCGAATAGGTCGTAAACGCGAGGCGCCGCTGCTCGGCCCATTTCGACATCACGGGGAAGCGGATGCAGACGATGGCCGCCAGATAGTCGCGGCCGTCGCCCAGGATCACCGCCTCGGCGATGTAGGGCGAGAACTTCAGCTTGTTCTCGATGAACTGTGGCGAAAAGCGGTCGCCCTGCAGCGTCGTGGCGATGTCCTTGATCCGGTCGATCACCACCAGGTGCTGGTTATCGTTGAAGTAGCCGGCGTCGCCGGTATGCATCCAGCCGTCGATCACGGTCTCGGCCGTGGCGTCCTCGTTCTTGAAGTAACCCAGGAACATGTTCGGGTGGCGGCTGAAGATCTCGCCGACGCCGTTCTTGTCGGGGTTCTCGATTTTGACCTCGTAGCCGTTCGGCAGCGGCTTGCCCACGGTGTCGAAATCGACGTCGCCGCGGCGATGCACGGTATAGACGCCCAGGAGTTCGGTCTGGCCATAAAGCTGCAGCAGCGGTACGCCCATGGCCATGAAGAACTTGAAGGTGTCCGGGCCCATGGCGGCGCCGCCGGTGGCGGCGACGCGCAGCCGCGAGAAGCCAAGCCGGTCTTTCAAGGCCCGCAGGGCTATCATGTTCGCCAGTTTGCTGACGCCGCCCTGTTCGACCGCCTTCACGCCCATGTCCATGGCGCGCTCGTAGATCCAGCGCTTGAAGGGCGACGCGTCCATGATCCGCGCCCGCACGTCGGCGGCGATCTGCTCCCACACGCGCGGCGCCAGCAGCATGAAGGTCGGGCCGATCTCACGCATATCGGCCATCATCGTCTCGGGCTCTTCGACAAAGTTCAGCTTGTTGCGGCAGACCGGCGGCTGGAACAGCGCGTAGAACTGCTCGCCGATCCAGGGCATGGGCAGGACCGAGACGTATTCGTCGTCCGCGCCCATGGGCACGACTTCGTTGTAGTTCGCGACGTGCCGGATCATGCCGATCGACGACAGCATGGCGAGCTTGGGGTTGGACGTCGTGCCGGACGTGGTGCACAGCACCGCGCAATCCTCGCCGTCCGTCGCGTCGACCATGGCGTCGTAGGCGGTCGGCTCGGCCACGGCGAGATCGTCCGCCATGGCGAACAGGTCGTCCTGCGACATCAGCCGCGGATCGTCGTATTTCCGCATGCCGCGGGAATCGCAAAAGACGATGTGCTCGACGCTTGCCAGGCCCTCGCCGAGGTTCAGGATCTTGTCGACCTGTTCCTCGTCCTCGGCCACGATCAGCCGGGCGCCGGCATAGTTGATCAGATATTCGACTTCCGGATCCAGCGAGTCCTGGTAGATGCCCAGGCTCATGCCACCGACGGCGTGGGCGGCGATGGCGGCGCTGACCCAGTCTGGGCGGCTGTCGCCGATGATACCGACGACATCGCCCTTGCCGATGCCCAGTTTGTGGAAGCCCAGCGCGAAGCGCCGGACGCGGTCGTGATACTCGGCCCAGCTATGCTCCTGCCAGAGGCCGAATTCCTTCTCGCGCATGGCGATATCGCTGCCGTTTTCGGCCGCGCGCAGTCGCAGCAGTTTCGGCAGCGTGTCGTAGCGTGTCAGGTCAGGCAGCGACGTGGCGGTCATGACGCGACCCGTTCCTCTTCCTCGTCGATCAGCAGTTCGTCTTCCTCGCCCAGATAGGCTTTCTTGACGTGTTCGTTGGCGCGGACCTCGTCGGGCACGCCCTCGGCGATCTTGCGGCCGAAATCGAGCACCATGACACGGTGCGACAGGTCCATGACCACACCCATGTCGTGCTCGATCATGATCACGGTCATGCCCCATTCCTCGTTCAGGTCGACGACGTAGCGGGCCATGTCCTCCTTTTCTTCGAGGTTCATGCCCGCCATGGGCTCGTCCAGCAGGATCAGATCAGGCCTCAGCGCCACGGCGCGGGCCAGCTCGACCCGCTTGCGCAGGCCATAGGGCAGGGTGCCGGCGATCTCCTTACGGATGTGCTGGATTTCCAGGAAGTCGATGATTTCCTCGACCTCGCGCCGGTGCGTCATCTCCTCCTTCTGGGCGCCGCCGAACCAGTAGAGCGCGCCGGTCAGGAAGTTGCTTTTCATCAGGTGGTGGCGGCCGACCATGATGTTGTCCAACACGGTCATATGGCCGAACAGCGCCAGATTCTGGAAGGTCCGGCCGATGCCCAGATCGGCGCGCGCGTTCGGCTTCAGATGGGTGATTTCCCGGCCTTTCAACACGATGCTGCCGGTCGACGGCTTATACCGCCCCGAAATGCAGTTCAGCATCGAGGTCTTGCCGGCGCCGTTCGGGCCGATGATCGAGAACAGCTCGCCGGTCCCGACCTGGAACGTCACGTCGTTCAGCGCCCGGACGCCACCGAATTGAAGGCTGACCCCATCGACATCGAGCAGGGGCGGCTCGGAATCCGCCATACGGCCGGTGTCCTCCCTTGAAATAGGCGGATACGGTGTCGCCCGTAGTCCGCCCTTCGTTATTCCCAGACGCGGGTCGCCGTTTCGACGACCAGACGTAGTTTTTTCTTTTCGACCTCTATTGTAATCGGATTGCCCGAGACCGCACTAGCGAATCCGCATTGCGGGCTGATCCCCAGGCGGTCGACGGCGATGTATCGGCCGGCATCGTCGATCCGTCGGACCAGATCGTCGACCGTCTCCAGCTCGGGCGATTTGCTGCTGACCAGTCCTAGAACGGCCGATTTCTTGGCTGGCACGAACCGCAGCGGTGCGAAATCGCCGGCCCGGGCGCTGTCGTATTCCAAGAAGAACACATCCGCGTCGATCTCGTTGAACATCCGCTCGGCCACCGGCTCGTAGCCACCTTCCGAGAGATACTTGCCCTTGAAGTTGCCGCGGCAGAGATGCAGGCCGACGGTGACGCCGTCTGGCCGTCCGGCCACGGCGTCGTTAATGGCGTCGATGTAGATACCGACCAGCGCATCAGGATCTTCACCGCGTTGCCGCAGGCTGTCGCAAACGTTCGGATCGCAGAGCATGGCCAGCGGCACTTCGTCGAGCTGCACATAGGTCGCGCCCAGCGCGGCCAACGCCGCGATCTCCTCGCGGTAGACCCGCGCGAAATCTGCGAAGAACGCCGTCGGACCGTCATAGGCGGCCGGGTCGATACCGTCGCGGCCGCGCCAGAAATGGAAAGTCGGCGGCGAGGGCAGGGTGACCTTCGGCGTCGCGCTCGTGGCCGATTTCAGAAATGCGAACTCGTCGGTCGAGATGCCGCGGTCGCGGCGGACCTTTCCAGCGACATGCGGCGCGATGAATGCCTGTTCGTGGCCATGATCGTCGCGGAATTTAAATGCTGCCTCTTTGACGGTCAGGCCCTCGACCGGCCCGATGAAATGACCCCAATAGGAACCGCGGCGAAACTCGCCGTCGGTCACGACCTGCAGCCCCACCTCCTGCTGCAGCGCCACCGCCTCGCGGATGCCGTCGTCCTGGATTTCGCGAAAGGCGGCATCGGTCAACTCGCCGGCATGATGCGACCGGAACGCCGCCGTCAGCGCGGGTGGCCGCAGAAGGCTGCCGATATGCTCCGCCCGAAAACGCGGCCGTGCCGCCATGTCCTTTGACCCCGATTGTGCCTCGCCTGTTGCGCCTCTTGGTAACGCGGGAAACCGGCAACGGCAAGTCAGCGCACGACGGCGGGCCGACTGCTCATATTCAGAAACCCAAATATTCTATTTTTATGAGGCTTCTAGAGGCGGTATTGAAGGTTACTTCTTGCTCCCGGGTGGGCAGAGCACCCAGATCCCATCCGACGCCAAGGTAATCTCACCCGGCAAACGGGACATCAGATCGCCGTCCGCCTGGATCGGATCGCCCAGTGGCCCGCTGACGCTAATCCGGCGGCCCTGGACGATCTTGATGTCGGGCAGCTTCGGCAGGAAGCCCAGGCTCAAGGCGGTGGCATAGCGTGCCGCGTTCAGCCGGCCCGGCCGGGTGAACAGGCAGACATCCAGGTGCGGCAGCGTCAGCCGCGCATCCGGCGCGCAGACGAAGCGTCCGCCGTAATAATGGCCGTTGGCGATGACGGCGGAGTAGGCCGAATAGGCCGTGCCGTCGATGGTGACCCGCAGTTCCGGAAACCGGTAGCGCTTGAACTGCACGAAGGTCTGCCAGACATAGGCCAGCTTGCCGAATCGTCGTTTCATGACCGGATCGACATTGGCGACAACGTGAGCGTCGAAGCCGGCGCCGGCCATCATCAGGAAACGGCGGCCGTTGACGGTGCCGACATGGACCAGGGTGGGGGGCGCCCCGGCGATGGTCCGGGCCACGGCGTCCGGATCGATTGGCAGGCCGATTTCAGCCGCCAGCACATTCGCCGTTCCCAACGGTATCACCGCGAGCGGCGGCGCGGCCGGACCCAGGCCGTTCGCCACTTCATTGATCGTACCGTCGCCGCCGGCCACCGCGATGACGTCGAATTCGTCGCGCAAAACCGCGCCGGCAAAGGCTTGCGCGTCGCCACGGCAGCGGGTCTCGCGGATTGTGATCCGGCAGCCCAGCTTCTCGAGCGCGGCGATGACGGCCTCATACCGGCTCCTGCGCCGGCGTCCGGCGATCGGATTGAAGACCACCAGCACCCGGCGCGCCGTATCGGGCAGCTCGGGCGTTTCGAAGTCTTCAATAGTATCTGCGAGCTCCAAGTTTGCGCGCATCTATTTAACCACTGTTACAGTTACGTTACATTTGTAATAAAAAATTCACGAGACAAATAAATAGAACTGATTTAGTTGGCCCGCAAGACTTGATTTGGCGATTTGTCATTTAAGTGTCGGTCTCGCGATGAACGCCAGGGAACTACCCAGACGCTATAGAGCCATTTGGATCTCGGACGTCCATCTTGGAACGCGCGGCTGTAAGGCCGAGTTTCTTTTGGACTTCCTACGCCACAACGAATCCGATCATCTCTATCTCGTCGGCGACATCATTGACGGCTGGCGCTTAAAGAAAACTTGGTACTGGATCCAGAGCCACAACGACGTCATCCAGAAACTGCTGCGCAAGGCGCGCAAGGGCACGCGGGTGATCTATGTGCCCGGCAACCACGACGAGGCGGCGCGCGAATACTGCGATCTGCAGTTCGGCGGCATCACCGTGCTGCGCGAAGCCGTGCACGTAACGGCCGACGGCAAGCGGCTTCTGGTCATTCACGGCGACGAGTTCGATGTCATCGTGAAGTATGCCAAGTGGCTCGCCGTGCTCGGCGACTGGGCCTACACCATCCTGTTGGCGACGAACCACTGGTTCAACATCGTTCGGCACATGTGCGGCTACAACTACTGGTCGCTGTCGAAGTTCCTGAAATACAAGGTCAAGAACGCGGTCGAGTTCATCAGTCGGTTCGAGCAGGCGGTGGCCGAGGAGGCGCGACGCCGGCGCGTCGACGGCGTCGTCTGCGGCCACATCCACCACGCCGAAATCCGCGAGATCGACGGCGTGCTCTATTGCAACGACGGCGACTGGGTCGAGAGCTGCACCGCGCTGGTCGAGCATTTCGACGGGCGGCTGGAGATCATCGACTGGATCGACGTCGGCCAGGTTTCAACACCCGCAACAGCAATCTGACAGCCGTCATGCGTATACAGATCGTCAGCGACGCCTGGGAGCCCCAGGTCAACGGCGTGGTTCGCACGCTGCAGCACACCTCGGCCGAGCTGTCCAGGATGGGGCACGAGATCGACTTCATCACCCCGGACCAGTTCCGGACCATCCCGTGTCCGACCTATCCGGAGATCCGTCTGGCCCTGCGCCCCTCGCCGGGGCTGGCCCAGCGCATCGACGGCTTTCAGCCCGCCGCCATCCACATCGCCACGGAAGGCCCGCTGGGCATGGCGGCGCGGCGCTACTGCCTGAAGCGCGGCCTGCCGTTCACCACGGCCTTCCACACCCGGTTTCCCGAATACGTGCACGCCCGCACGCGGCTGCCGGTATCCTGGAGCTACGCCTTCATGCGCCGATTTCACGCGCCGGCGACCCGGACCATGGTGGCAACCGACAGTCTGCGCCAGGACCTTGCCGACCGCGGCTTCGGCCACTTGGCCATGTGGAGCCGCGGCGTCGATATCGAGCTCTTTAAGCCGCGCCCGAAAACCGAGAATGGCCTTGCCCGGCCGATCTATTTGTTCGTCGGGCGGGTCGCCGTCGAAAAGAACATCGGCGCCTTTCTCTCGCTCGACCTCGACGGCACGAAGGTGGTCGTCGGCGACGGTCCGCAGCGGCCCGAACTGCAGCGGCGGCATCCCGACGTGCACTTTGTGGGCGCGAAATACGGCGAGGAACTGGCGTCCTACTACGCCAACGCCGACGTCTTCGTCTTCCCCAGCCTGACCGACACCTTCGGCCTGGTCGTGTTGGAGGCGCTAGCCTCGGGCCTGCCGGTCGCCGCCTATCCGGTCACCGGGCCGAAGGACGTGATCAATGGCGCGCCGGTCGGCTGTCTTGATAACGATCTTCAGAAAGCCGCCCGTAGCGCCTTGAAATTAAACACGGATACCTGCCGGGAATTCGCTGTCGAGCGGTCCTGGACATCCTGCGCCACGCAGTTTCTGAATAATCTCGCGCCGTTCGAACGCGACGCCGCCTGAAACTGGACCAAATCCGTCCGTTTTTGCTTGACTTTAACCTTGTTGCGGCCAGATAAAGGGTACCGAAAAGGTCCTCTTTAGCCGAGGCAGGATTTATGATTAGGCTCAACCGGTTGACGGACTATGCCGTCGTCGTCCTTACCCAGATGGGGCGGGATCTGGACCGGGTGCACACGACGGCGCGGCTGGCCGAGGATTCGGCGGTGCCGCTGCCGACTGTCTCCAAACTCATGAAGCAACTGGCGCGCGCCGGTCTGGTGACCTCGCGTCGCGGGGCGGCCGGCGGCTACGTCTTGAGCCGGCCGGCGGCGGAGGTCTCCGTTGCCGAGGTGATCACGGCGCTCGAGGGGCCGATCGCGCTCACGGCCTGCGTCGACGGCGCGGCCGATCACTGCGACGTCGAGTCGCTTTGCGCCATGCGCGGCAACTGGAACAAGGTCAACCGCGCCATCGAGACGGCGCTGGCGAGCGTGACGCTGGCCGATATGACGGTGGCGCCGGCCGACATGTTCGCGCTGCCGGAGACGGCGCCGCCGATCCGAAAACCGGCGGGGATGCTGTCCTGACGGACGGCGCGTGGGGGCGATAGGTTCAGGCGTTTTTAGCGAAGGAAGATCGGGTATGGCCGCGACAGTCGAGACTGCCCAACAGGTCGAAACACTGGCTCAGCAGAAGTACAAGTATGGCTTCGTCACGGATATCGAGACCGAGACGGCGCCCAAAGGCCTGAACGAAGACATCATTCGCTTTATTTCGGCCAAGAAGGACGAGCCGGAATGGCTGCTGGAGTGGCGTCTCAAGGCCTACCGGCACTGGCTGACCATGCCCGAGCCCGAATGGGCCAAGGTCGGCTTCCCGCCGATCGACTATCAGGACGCCTATTACTACTCGGCGCCGAAGTCGAAGGACGACGGGCCCAAGAGCCTGGATGAGGTCGATCCCGAGCTGCTGGCCACCTACGAGAAGCTCGGCATTCCGCTGCACGAACAGGAGATGCTGGCCGGCGTCGCCGTCGACGCCGTATTCGACAGTGTCTCGGTCGCGACCACCTTCAAGAAGAAGCTGGAAGAGGCCGGCGTGATCTTCTGCCCGATCTCGGAAGCCGTGCAGAACCATCCCGAGCTGGTGCGGAAGTATCTCGGCTCGGTCGTGCCTTACTCGGACAACAAGCACGCGACGCTGAACTGCGCCGTGTTCACCGACGGCTCGTTCGTCTATGTGCCCAAGGGCGTGCGCTGCCCGATGGAGCTGTCGACCTATTTCCGCATCAACGCGGCCAATACCGGCCAGTTCGAGCGCACGCTGATCATCGCCGACGAGGGCTCCTACGTCAGCTATCTCGAGGGCTGCACGGCGCCGATGCGCGACGAGAACCAGCTGCACGCCGCCGTCGTCGAGCTGGTCGCTTTGGACGATGCCGAGATTAAGTACTCGACCGTGCAGAACTGGTATCCCGGCGACGAAGAGGGCCGGGGCGGCATCTACAACTTCGTCACCAAGCGCGCCGCCTGCCGCGGCCGCAATTCCAAGGTCTCCTGGACACAGGTCGAGACCGGCTCGGCCATCACCTGGAAGTATCCGAGCTGCATCCTGCAGGGCGACAACTCCGTGGGCGAGTTCTATTCCGTCGCCATCACCAACAACCGCCAGCAGGCTGACACCGGCACCAAGATGATCCACATCGGCAAGAACACGCGCTCGACGATCATCTCCAAGGGCATCTCGGCCGGCCGCAGCAACAACACCTATCGCGGCCTCGTGCGCATGCAGCCCGGCGCCGAGGGCGCGCGCAACTACTCGCAGTGCGACTCGCTGCTGATCGGCGACGGCTGCGGCGCGCATACCGTGCCCTACATCGAGAGCAAGAACCCGACGGCCAAGGTCGAGCACGAGGCGACGACCGCGAAGATCAGCGAGGACCAGCTGTTCTACGTGCGTCAGCGCGGCATGTCGGAAGAGGACGCGGTGTCGATGATCGTCAACGGCTTCTGCAAGGAAGTGCTGCAGGAGCTGCCCATGGAGTTTGCCGTCGAGGCGCAGAAGCTGGTTGCCATCAGCCTGGAAGGCAGCGTCGGCTGACGACCTGCGCCCCCGGACAGATACGTTCAAGGAAAGAGAAGCGGGAATGTTGAAGATCGAGAACCTGCACGTCACCGTCGACGGCAAGGAAATCCTCAAGGGCCTGGATCTTGCGATCGCGCCGGGCGAGGTGCACGCGATCATGGGGCCGAACGGCTCGGGCAAGAGCACCTTGTCCTACGTGCTGTCGGGCCGCGACGGCTACGAGGTCACGTCGGGGTCGGTCACCTATCAGGGCAAGGACCTCTTGGATATGGAGCCCGAGGAGCGGGCCGCCGAGGGCGTGTTTCTCGCCTTTCAGTATCCGGTCGAGCTGCCCGGCGTCAGCGGCACGACGTTCCTGAAGTCGGCGCTGAACGCCGTCCGCAAGCACAAGGGCGAGCCCGAGCTCGACGCCATGCAGTTCCTCAAGCTGGTGCGCGCCAAGACCAAAAGCCTCAACATCACCGACGACATGCTCCGGCGTGGCGTCAATGTCGGCTTCTCCGGCGGTGAGAAGAAGCGCAACGAAGTGCTGCAGATGGCGGTGCTGGAGCCGGCGCTGGCGATCCTCGACGAGACCGACAGCGGCCTCGACATCGATGCGCTGAAGATTGTCGCCGACGGCGTCAACGCGCTGCGCGCGCCGGACCGCTCGATGCTGGTGATCACCCACTATCAGCGGCTCCTGAACTACATCGTGCCCGACCGCGTGCACGTCCTGGCGCATGGGCGCATCGCGCGCTCCGGCGGCAAGGAACTGGCGCAGGAGCTGGAGCAGAAGGGCTACGCCGAATTCGGCGTCAACGAGGCGGCGTAAGCGGGTACAGGCGATGGCGAGTGACACCTATCAGGTCCAATTCGAGGCCGTGAAGTCGGAGCTGCCGGGCGCCGATCTCGCCTGGCTGAACGGCCTGCGCGAAGCCGGCCTGCGGCAGGTCGCCAGTCTCGGCCTGCCGACGCCCAAGGTCGAGGCCTGGCGCTACACCAATTTGAACCTGCTGCGGAAGATCGATTTCCATCCCGCGCCGGCGTTGGCGAATGGCGTCGACGCTACGGGCCTGCCGACGCTCGTCGTGGCCGAACGCCAGCCATTGCGGCTCGCGTTCGTCAACGGCCGCTTCCGCGCCGACCTGTCGTCGCTCGACGACCCCCCGGCCGGCGTGACGCTGGCGCCGCTGGCTGACCGTTTGGATGCCATCGAGGGCCGGCTTGGCAGTCTGGTGAACGACGATGCGTCGCCGCTGGTCGGCCTGAACACCGCCATGACAGGCGACGGCGTGGTGCTGGAGATCGCCGCCAACACGACGTTGGCGCGCCCGATCGAGCTGGTGTTCGTGGGCGGCCTGTCCGACGACGCCGTCGCTTGGCATCCGCGCAACCTGATCCTGGCCGGCGAGAATTGCGAAGCGACCATCGTGGAGCAGCATGTCGGTCTTGGCGGGGGCCAGTATTTCGCCAACAGTGTCACCGAGCTGGTGGCGGAGGCGGGCGCGCGCCTGCGCCACTACCGGCTCCAGGACGAGGGCGCCGGTGGTTTCCACGTGAACACGCTGCTGGCGCACATCGCCAGGTCCGCGGTGCTGGACAACTTCGTCCTCTCGCTCGGGGGCCAGCTCTCGCGCAACGAGATCCATGTCCGGCTTGACGGCCCCGGCGCCGAGGTCCGTCTGAACGGCGCCTACGCCATGACCGGCCGGCAGCATTGCGACACCACGACCTTCATCGATCACGCCTCGCCGAACACCTCGAGCTCGGAGGTCTATAAGGGCGTGCTGGACGAGAAGGCGCGGGCGGTGTTCCAGGGCAAGATCGCCGTGCGGCCACAGGCCCAGAAGACCGACGGGCATCAGCTCAGCCGGGCGCTGCTGCTGTCGCCGACCTGCGAGATCGACACCAAGCCGGAGCTCGAGATCTTTGCGGACGATGTGAAGTGCAGCCACGGCGCCACGGCCGGCGAGCTCGAGGACGACGCGCTGTTCTATCTGCGCAGTCGCGGCGTGCCGGAAGCAGAGGCGCGTAATTTGCTTGTCACGGCCTTTCTCGAGGAGATCATCGACGAGATTGCCGACGTGCAGATTCGCGAGGCCTTCCGCGGCCGCGTCGAGGGGTGGCTCGCCGACCGCGTAACGGGAGAAGCGGCATGAACGAGACGGCGCTGGCCACCGGCCACAACCTGACGGCGCCCTACGACGTTGAGACCGTGCGGCGGGATTTCCCAATTCTGTCGCGCGAGGTCTACGGCAAGCCGCTGGTCTATCTCGACAGCGGCGCCAGCGCGCAGAAGCCGCGTGTCGTCATCGACACCATGACCGAGGTGCTGGAGAACGAATACGCCAACGTGCACCGCGGCGTGCATTACCTCAGCCAATGCGCCACCGACCGCTACGAGGCCGTGCGCGGCAAGGTCGCCGGCCTGATCAATGCCGCCACCGAGGACGAGATCGTCTTCACCCGCGGCGGCACCGAGTCGATCAATCTCGTGGCCCAGACCTGGGGCCGGAAGAATTTGGTCGAGGGCGACGAGGTCGTTGTCACCGCCATGGAGCACCACGCCAACATCGTGCCCTGGCAGCTCCTGGGGATGCAGCAGGGCGTGAAGCTGAAGGTCGCGCCGATCGACGATGACGGCAATTTCCTGATGGACGAGTTCGAGAAGCTGATCGGCCCGCGCACCAAGCTCGTCGCCGTGACGCATGTCTCGAACGTGCTCGGCACCGTCCTGCCGCTCAAAGAAATTGCCCGCATCGCGCACGCCAATGGCGCGCTGCTGCTGGTCGACGGCTGTCAGGGCGTGACGCACCTGCCGACGGATGTGCAGGACCTGGACGTCGATTTCTACGTCTTCTCCGGCCACAAGCTCTATGGCCCGAACGCCATCGGCGTGCTCTACGGCAAGATGGAACATCTGGTCGACATGCCGCCCTATCAGGGCGGCGGTGACATGATCGCGCATGTCACCTTCGAGAAGACGTCGTTTAAGGAGCCGCCGCTTCGGTTCGAGGCCGGCACGCCGCCCATCGTCGAGACCATCGGGCTCGGCGCCGCCATCGATTACGTGCAGGCGCTCGGTATCGAGAACATCGCCGCGCACGAGCACGATCTCACGGTCTACGCCATGGAGCGGCTGGGCGAGATCGACGGGCTGAACATCCACGGCAAGGCGCCGGGCAAGACCTCGATCGTGTCGTTCAGTATGGATCAAGCGCATGCGCATGACATCGGCACCATCATCGACCGCGCCGGCGTCGCCACGCGCACCGGCCATCACTGCGCCGAGCCGCTGATGGACCGATTGGGTGTATCTTCGACCGTGCGTGCTTCGTTCGGCCTTTACAATACGACCGCCGAGGTCGACGCCCTGGTCGATGCGTTGCAGACGGTGAAGGAGATATTCGGCTGATGCTCGACGAGTTGCGCGAGCTTTACCAGGAGGTGATCCTGGACCACGGCAAGAACCCGCGGAACTTCCGGCATCCGTCGGACGCCAACCGCGAGGCGCGCGGCAGCAACCCGATCTGCGGCGACCGCATCGCCGTTTATCTGCGCATCGGTGACGACGGCCGCATCGAGGACGTGGCCTTCGACGGCAACGGTTGTGCCATTTCGCAGGCCTCGGCCTCGATGATGACCGAGATGGTCGCCGGCAAGACCGAAGCGGAGGCGCGCAGCCTGTTCGAGAGCTTTCACGAGCTCTGTACCTCGGACGACTTCGATGCCTCGAAGCATCCGGAAGCCGATGAGGATGCGCTGGAACGCCTGCAGGTGTTGTCCGGCGTGCGCCAGTTCCCGACCCGGGTGAAGTGCGCGACGCTCGCCTGGCATACGCTGAACGCGGCCATGGAAGGCCGCCAGGAGACGACGACGGAATGAGCGATACCCACTATGACGGGCTCGGCTTCGGCCATTTCATGCCCGGCACGTCGGCCGCCGAGGATGGCGTGTTCTATGCCGGTGAGGCGATCGACACCTCGAAAGTCCCGGTCGCCGAGAAAGAGGCCGTGGCCGATGCCTTGCGCACGGTCTACGACCCCGAGATCCCGGTTAACATTTATGAACTCGGCCTGGTCTACGATATCGACATCGACGCCGCTGGCGGCTGCGTGATCAAGATGACCTTGACCGCGCCCGGCTGTCCGGTGGCCGGCATTTTGCCGGGCCAGGTCGCCGAGGCCGCCGCCTCGGTCGACGGCATCGGCGAGGTCGCCGTGCATCTGGTCTGGGACCCGCCCTGGACGCCGGACTTGATGTCGGATGTCGCGAAAGTCGAGTTGGACATGTTCTGATGCCGCACCGGCATGGAATTGACGGAGTGCAGGAGTAGAGCCATGGCCTTACCGCCGCCGATCACGATTACCGATGCCGCCGCCGACCGCGTCAAGCACCTGGTCGCGCAGGGCGACAACGAGGTCGCCGGCCTGCGCGTCGGCGTCAAGCAGGGCGGCTGCTCGGGCATGATGTATCAGGTCGAATACGCCAAGGACCGCGAGCCGCACGAAGAGGTGGTCGAGGACAAGGGCGTGAAGATCTTCATCGCGCCGACGGCCTTCATGTACCTGCTGGGCTCGGAGATGGACTACCGCGAAAGCAAGTTCGAAGCGGGGTTCGTGTTCAACAATCCAAACGAGGCCGACCGCTGCGGCTGCGGCGAGAGCTTCCGCGTCGCCTGAGGCCTGGGCAATTACCGTTCCGGCCCATATGCTGGGTCGGCATGCAACGTATCCTGATTAGCGCCTGCCTTTTGGGCCGCAAGGTCCGCTACGACGGCAATCACAAGGCAAAAACCGATTCCCGACTCGATCGCTGGCAACGGGAAGGCCGGCTGGTGGCGATCTGCCCGGAGTTGGCCGCCGGATTCGGCACGCCCCGGCCGCCCGCCGAAATCGTCGGCGCCGGCGACGGCGACCGTGTGCTGCGCGGCCAGGCGACGGTGCAGGAGAAGTCCGGCGACGACGTCACGTCGGCCTATCTCGCCGGTGCGCAGGAGGCCCTGGACCTTGCCCGCCAGCATGACGCCGCCTACGCGATCCTTGCCGACGGCAGCCCGTCCTGCGGCAGCCATCGGATCTATGACGGCACCTTCGCGGGTAAGACGAAGCCGGGCATGGGCGTGACCGCGGCGCTGCTGCAGCGCCATGGCATCGCCGTCTATTCGGAGTCCGAGATTCCGCTTTTGGCCGCCGCGCTGGAGTCCGAGGTCGCTACTTCACCGTGATGCAGGTGCAGTCGGCGAGCTGCGCCACCTTCGACGAGACGCTGCCCATCAACAGACCGCCGATGCGTCCGAGGCCCCGCCGGCCCATTACCACGACATCGGCGTTGTTTTCTTTCGCATAGTCGACGATGGTCTCGGCCGGATCGCCGACTGCCAGATCGCGCTCAATCTTCTTCACGCCGAAGTCGACGGCGCGCTGATAGGCGTTGTTGATGATTTCGTTCGCGGCCGATTTCAGGACGTCCGCTTCGGTAACCCGGACATGCTCGAGTTCGGCGAATTGCTTCAGCTCTTCCGGTACCTGGCTGCTGCCGGCATGAGTCATGACGTTCAGCAGGATCAGTTCCGCGCCGTACTCGTCCGCCAGGCTGCTTGCGAAATCGACGGCGCGCTCTGCGTGGTTGGAGCCGTCGACCGGCACCAGGATCTTGGAGATCATCTTCGCCACCATGTCTGCCTCCGTTTCCGGCCGAGCCTATGCGGGTGCCGGACGGGCAACGTTGATGTCGATCAAGCCACGTCGAGGGAGGTCAGCCGCGGAGCTGGATGGTATTCGGCAGGAAGGTGACGATGTCGGGGAAGATGGCGATCAGGATCGCCATGCCGGCCATAATCAGAAAGAACGGGATGGTTGCCTTGGCGATGCGGCCGATATTTTCGCCGGTCAATCCCTGAATGACGAACAGGTTGAAACCGACGGGCGGCGTGATCTGCGCCATTTCGACCACGATCACCACAAAGATGCCGAACCAGATCTTGTCGAAGCCGGCGGCGATCACCAGCGGCAGCGTGATCGGCAACGTCATGACGATGCTCGACAGACCGTCCAGCACGCAGCCCAGCACGGCATAGAACACAAGCAGCAGCAGGATTAGCTCGAAGGGGCCAAGGCCCAATCCCGCGATCTCGCCGGCGATCAGCCGCGGCACGCCGAGAAAGCCCATCGACACCGACAGGAACACCGCGCCGGTGACGATCAGGCCGATCATCGACGTCGTGCGCACGGCGCCGAGGCAGGCCTTGCGGATCGTTGTCCAGTTCAGCGTCTTCTGCGCCGCCGAGACGATCACCGCACCCAGCACGCCGACGGCGGCGGCCTCCGACGGACTGGCGAACCCGGCATACATCGAGCCCAGCACCAGCAGGATCAGGAACACCACCGGGCCCAGATCCACCAGCCCGGCCATGCGGTCCCGCCAGGTCGGCCGCAGGTCTTCCTGCGGCACCATGCCCGGCGTGATCGACGCCCGCAGCGCCAGGTAGCCCATATAGAAACTGGCCAGCAGCAGGCCCGGAATGACGCCGGCGATGAACAGTTTCAGGATCGAGGTCTCGGCCAGCACGCCATAGATGATCAGGATGATCGATGGCGGAATGAGGAAACCCAGCGTGCCGGCGCCGGCGAGCGAGCCCATCACCAGGTCGCGGTTGTAGCCACGCCGGAACAGCTCAGAGAGCGTGATCCGGCCGACCGTCGCCGCCGTCGCCGCGGATGAGCCCGAGATCGCCGCGAACAGCGTGCAGCCCAGCACATTCACGTGCAGCATCCGGCCCGGCAGCCGGTTGGTCCAGGGCGCGAGCCCGTTGAACAGCGAGGCGGAGAGGCGGGTATGGAACAATATCTCCGCCATCAGGATGAACATCGGCAGGGCGATCAGCTCCGGCGTCGTCAGCGTGTTCCAGCTGAGCTGGGCCAGCAGCTTCTCGACCGGCATGTTGCGGAACAGCGCCAGGCCGGTGATGGCGACGGCATAGAGCGCCAGGCCGACCCAGATGCCGATACCCAGCGTGATGACCAGCAGCGCCAGGATCGTGATCAGGATAACGCCAGCGTCCATCAGTCCACCTGATAGCCGCCGGACATGTCCTCCGGCGCTTCGTCGGTGACCGTCAGCCGCAGCAGCCGCACCACCAGCTGCAGCGTCAGCAGCACGGCGCCGAGCGCGATGCCGCCCTGCGGAATGACCAGCGGCGTCGCCGAGATCGTCGCCGACACGCTACCGGCTTCAAAGGACCGCCAGGCAAGCTGGACCAGCGCGAACGACAGATAGCCGGCAATGACGATGCCGCAAAACGTGCAGATCAGATCGATCACATAGGCGGCGCGCGGCGGCACGCTCGAGGCGAGCAGCGATACCCTGATGTGGCCGCCGGTGCGCAGTGTGAACGCGGCGCCGAAGAACATGGCCACGGCCATGGAGTAAGCGCTGTATTCCCAGGCGAAGCTCAAGCTGTAGTTGAAGAGCGCGCGGGCGACGATCTCGGCCAGGATCATGACGGCGATCGACACCGTGAGTATGGCCGCAATGCCGCCAAGCAATTTGGCTATCGCGTCTGTGGCGGCAAACACGCGCGTGAGCATTCAAAAATCGCCTGTCGGGAACGGAAGGTGCGAAGGGATAACGTCACCGCCCCGGCTTGCTGTCGTGCCGGGGCGGCGGAATCGGCCGTTACATGCTGACGTCTTTCTTGTACGCCTCGATGATCGAGCCGGCGGGCTCGCCGACGGAAGCGGTGAATTCGCCGACCATCGGCGCCGTCAGCTCCTGCATGGCCTGGCGCAGGTCGTCCGTGACTTTGCCCATGACCACGCCGTTGTCGGTCAGGATCTTCGACTTGGCCTCGTCTTCCCGGCGCGAGACGTCCCAGAACTCGGGCTGCAGCTTCGTCGCCAGGGCCTCGATCGCATCGCGATGCTCGGGTTTCAGGCCATTCCAGGCATCCAGGTTGACGGTCACGATGTTCGACGACCAGACGTGGCTCGTCGGATACATGTATTTCAGGAATTCCCAGAACTTGCCGTCGACGCCGGAACTGGCCGACGTCGTTACCGCGTCGATGGTGCCGGCGGCCAGTGACGGCACCACCTCGCCCCAGGGCAGCTGCACCGCCGTCATGCCGACGCGGTTGAACATTTCCGTCGTCGACTTGTTGTAGGTGCGGATCTTGATTCCCTTCAGGTCGTCGACGCCCGCGACCGGGACCTTGGTATAGACGTATTGCCGCGGCCAGGGGACGATGTAGAGGATCTTCTGATTGAAGTCCTTGGCCACCTCGGCCAGCGCCGGCAGATAGTGTTTGTGCAGAACCTCCAGGTCGTCGAAACCGCCGACCAGATAGGGCTGGGCTTCCAGGCCCATGATCGGCGCTTCACCGACCTGTTGCATCAGCAGCACGTCGCCGATCGGCACCAGGCCGTCGCGCACGGCCGTCAGCATCTCCGGGCCCTTGAAGCCGAGCGAGCCGCCCGGGTGGATGTTGATCGTCACCTCACCGCCGGTCGCCTTGTTGACCTCGGCCGCGAAGCGCTTCGCGTTCTCGACGTGGAAGTTGCCGTCCGGCCAGGCCAGCGGCAGGTCCCAGGTGGTGGCCGCCAGCGTCGGCGCGCTCAAGCTCAGCGCCATCGTCGTGGCGGCGGCGAAACGGATGAGTCGGTGCGTGGACATGGTTAACGCCTCCTTGTTCGTTGTTGTGCGAACCATAGGGGCTCTAGCTTAGCTTGGCCACGACTTCGTGATATCCGGGCGCAACCGGGGTCGCGCGCCGCCGGAGACTGGCTTATAGTCGCGGCCTTCCGAGGTTTTCCAAACCCAGCAAGTGACAAGGGACCTGATATGGCGCAATCGTCAGGATCGGCGCGTCTGGCCGTCGATATCGGCGGTACCTTTACCGATGTGGCGCTGGAACAGGGCGAACGACGTGTCGCCGTCAAGGTGTTGACCACGCCGGACGCGCCTGAGCGCGGCGTGATGCAGGGCGTCGCCGACGTGCTGGCGCAGGCGGGCCTCAGCCCGGCCGATGTCAGCATCATCATCCACGGCACGACGCTCGCCACCAACGCCATCATCGAACGCAAGGGCGCGAAGACGGCCCTGATCGGCACCGAGGGTTTCCGTGATTCCGTCGAGATGGCCTACGAGAACCGGTTCGAGCAGTACGACATCAACATCGAAAAGCCGGTGCCGCTGGTGCCGCGCTACTTGCGCTGGTCCGTGACCGAGCGCATGAGCGCCGAGGGCGCACCGCTGACGCCGCTCGACGAGGCCTCGGTCGAGGCGCTGCTGCCGGAGATCGACCGGCACGGCATCGAGAGCGTCGCCATCGGCCTGCTGCACGCCTACGCCAATCCGGACCACGAGCGCCGCATCGGCGAGATTCTCAAGGCGGCGCGCCCCGACCTCTGGCTCACCCTGTCCTCGGAAGTCTGTCCCGAGATCCGCGAATACGAACGTCAGTCGACAGCCTGCGCCAACGCCTATGTCCAGCCGCTGATGGCCAGCTATCTCACCAGCCTGCGCGATCAGCTGCGCGAAACCGGCCTCGATTGTCCGCTGTTCCTGATGATGTCCGGCGGCGGCCTGACCACCGTCGACACCGCGGTGCGCTTCCCCATCCGCCTGGTCGAGTCGGGGCCGGCCGGCGGCGCCATCCTGGCTAGCCACATCGCCGCCGAATGCGGCCTCGATCAGGTGCTGTCCTACGACATGGGCGGCACCACCGCGAAGATCTGCCTGATCGACGACGGCAAGCCGCAGGCCTCGCGCACCTTCGAGGTCGACCGCATCTACCGCTTCACCAAGGGCAGCGGCCTGCCGCTGCGCATTCCGGTGATCGAGATGGTCGAGATCGGCGCCGGCGGCGGTTCCATCGCCCAGGTCGACGCCCTGCAGCGCATCAATGTCGGCCCCGAGAGCGCCGGCTCCGAGCCGGGCCCCGCCTGCTACGACCATGGCGGCGAGCGGCCGACGGTGACGGATGCCGACGTGGCGCTCGGCCGCATCGACCCCGACAGCTTCGCCGGCGGCCGCATGCGACTTGCCGGCGACAAGGCGAAGGCGGCGCTCACGCGCGATGTGGGCGAGGCGCTCAACCTCGAGCCGTCGCTCGCCGCCTTCGGCGTCAGCGAAGTGGTTGACGAGAACATGGCGAACGCCGCCCGCGTGCACGCCATCGAGCGCGGCAAGGACGTCGGCAGCCGGGCGCTCGTCGCCTTCGGCGGCGCGGCGCCGCTGCATGCTTCGCGCCTCGCCGAGAAGCTCGGCATCGACGAGATTATCGTGCCGACCGGCGCCGGCGTCGGCTCGGCCATCGGCTTCCTGCGCGCGCCGGTCGCCTACGAGGTCGTGCACAGCCGCTACATGCGTCTCACCGGCTTCGATCTCGACGCCGCCAACGCCATGCTTGCGGGCATGCAGAAGGAAGCGACCGACATCGTCCGCATCGGTGCGCCCGATGCCGAGCTGACCGAAACCCGTATCGCCTATATGCGTTACGTGGGGCAGGGGCACGAGATCGAGGTCTCGCTGCCGATCCGCGCGATGACCGAGGCTGACGTCACGGCCCTGCAGGCGGCCTACGACGAGCGCTATACCGAGCTGTTCGGCCGCGTCGTGCCCGGCGTCGACGTTGAGATCCTGACCTGGGCGCTCACCGTCTCGACCGCGCCGCCCGAAGCGACGCCGGCGAGCGAACCGCCTGACGCCGGCCCGCCCGCCGCCAACGACAGCCGCAAGGTCTTCGATCCGGCCAGGACGGACTTCATCGAGGCGCCGGTCTACGCCCGCGACGACCTGACGCCCGGCATGCGCATCGACGGCCCGGCGGTGATCGCCGAGGACCAGACCACCACCATCGTCGGCGCCGGCTTCGATGCCCGCATCGACGCGCTCGGCTATATTCGTCTCATGCGCCGGCCCGCGGCCTGACAAGGACCCACGCGATGAACAAGAACTCCGCCCTGTCGCAGATCCACATGCAGATCATGTGGGACCGTCTGATCGCCGTGGTCGAGGAGCAGGCGCAGACGCTGATCCGCACCGCCTTCTCGAACACCGTGCGCGAGGCCGGCGACCTCTCGGCCGGCGTCTTCGACATGCAGGGCCGCATGCTGGCCCAGGCCGTCACCGGCACGCCCGGCCACGTCAACGCCATGGCCGCCTCGGTCGGCTTCTTCCTCGAGAAGTTCCCGGCCGAAACCATGCGCGAGGGCGACATCTACATCACCAACGACCCCTGGTTCGGCACCGGCCACCTGCACGACTTCACGGTTGTCACGCCGACCTTCCGCCAGGGCCGCATGGTGGCGCTGTTCGCCTGTACCAGCCACGTGGTCGACGTCGGCGGCATCGGCTTTGGCCCCGACGGCCGGCAGGTCTACGAGGAGGGGATCTACATTCCTATCATGCCGATGGCGCGCCAGGGCGTGATGAACGAGTCGCTGTTCGAGATCGTCCGCGCCAACGTGCGCGAGCCGATCGTTGTCGAGGGCGACCTCTATTCGCTCGCCGCCTGCAACGACATCGGCGGTCGGCGTCTGGTCGAGATGATGGACGAGTTCGACCTCGACGACCTCGACAATCTCGGCGACTACGTGATCCGCAACTCCGAGCAGGCCATGCTGGCCGAGATCGCGAAGCTGCCGAAGGGCGTCTACAAGCACTCGATGCGCATCGACGGCTACGACCGCGACGTCGATCTGGTGGCGACGCTCACCGTGCATGACGATGGACGCGGCATCGAAATCGATTTCGACGGCACCTCGCCGATCTCCGATTTCGGCATCAACGTGCCGATCACCTACACCCAGGCTTACGCAACGTTTGGCGTGCGCTGCGTCGTCGGCTCGTCGATCCCCAATAACGCCGGCTCGCTGTCGGCCGTGCACGTGACGTCGCCGGAAGGCTCGATCCTGAACGCGCCGCATCCCTGCGCCGTCGCCGCCCGTCACGCCATCGGCCAGTTGCTGCCCGACGTCGTGCTCGGCTGCCTGCATCAGGCCGTCGACGGCATGGCCCCGGCGGAAGGCACGTCCTGCCTTTGGAACCCGATCCTCTACGGCGCGCACGGCATGGTCGAAGGCTTCGGCAACGCGACGCCCTTCACCGTCACCATGTTCCACAATGGCGGCACCGGCGCCCGGCCCAACAAGGACGGTCTGTCGGCGACGGCTTTTCCCTCCGGCGTACGCAACACGCCGGTCGAGATCAACGAAGCCATCGCGCCGGTCATCGTGCTGCGCAAGGAATACCGCGAGGACTCCGGCGGTCCCGGCAACTGGCGCGGCGGCACCGGCCAGGTCATGCAGATCGCCAGCCGCGAATCCGCCCCGTTCATCATCTCGTCCATGTTCGACCGCGTGAAGCATCCGCCGCGCGGCCGCAACGGCGGCAGCAACGGGCGCAACGGCCGCATGTACGTCTCCTCGGGCAAGGAGTTCAAAGCCAAGGGCCGCCAAACCGTGCCGGCGGGCGATGTCCTGACGCTGGAGATGCCAGGCGGCGGCGGCTACGGCGACCCCAAAAACCGCGATCCCGAACGCGTCGCCCGTGACGTCCGCGACGGCCTCGTCAGCCGCGAGGCCGCGCTCCAGGATTACGGCGTCGCCCTCAACGACGACGGCAGCGTCGACCCGACCGCCACCGCCAAGGCCCGCGCCGCCTGACCTGCAGGCCCTCACCCTCCCACGCGACTGGCGTCGCGCGGGTCCCTCCCTCTCCCGCAAGCGGGAGAGGGGTTACAAACCGCAGCGATAACGGCTCCCTCTCCCGCTTGCGGGAGAGGGTTGGGGTGAGGGCCAACGGCGGCGCTTTAGGTTTCAGGCGGAGGCGCGCACCGCCTCGCTCGGTATCAGTGCCAGCGCGTCGCGCAGCACATCGGCATCCGCGCCGGGCTTGTTCGCGTTCTCGCTCAGATGCCGGCGCCAGGCGCGGGCGCCGGGCAGGCCCTGGAACAGCCCCATCAGGTGCCGGCTGATGGCGTTGAGGCGGGTGCCGCGCGCCAGTTCGGCCTCGACGTAGGGGATCAGCGCCTCGATCACCTGCGCCCGCGTGCGTGGCGGTCGCACATCGCCATAGAACAGCGCATCGACCTCGGCCAACGCATAGGGGTTCTGATAGGCCTCGCGGCCGACCATCACGCCGTCGACGTGATCCATCTGCGCCCGGCAGTCGGCGAGCGACCGCAGGCCGCCGTTGATGACGATCTCCAGCTCAGGCCGCTCCCGCTTCAGCCGGTGCACCACCTCATAACGCAAAGGCGGGATCTCCCGGTTCTGCTTCGGGCTCAGGCCCGAGAGGATCGCCTTGCGCGCATGCACGATGAACGTCGTGCAGCCGGCGTCCGCGACCGTGTCGATGAACCGCCGGAGGTCGTCATAGCTGTCCCGGTCGTCGATGCCGATCCGCGACTTCACCGTCACCGGCAGCGCCGTCGCCCTCCGCATGGCGGCGACGCAGGCGGCTACCGTTTCGGGCTCGGCCATCAGGCAGGCGCCGAACCGGCCCGACTGCACCCGGTCGCTCGGGCAGCCGACATTGATGTTGATCTCGTCGTAGCCATAGCCCTCGGCGATCTCGGCGCAGACCGCCATCTTGTCCGACTCGGCCCCGCCGATCTGCAGCCCAACCGGATGCTCGGCCGCATCGAATCCCAGCAGCCGGTCGCGCGGCCCGTGCAGGATCGCGTCCGCCACCACCATCTCGGTATAGAGCAACGCCCGGCGCGTGATCAGCCGCAGGAAGAACCGCTCATGGCGGTCCGTCCAGTCCATCATCGGCGCGACGGAAAACCTGCGGTCTAGGTGGGAGGACATGGGCGTCGGCCGGGCTACCGCAGTGCGTCGGGAATCATGCAGACCGGGATCGGCTCCATCTTGTGCTTGTTCGCGGTATTCAGGCGGCGGTAGATGGCCAGCACCTCGGTCTGCCGGTTGTCGAGCCCCGACTCGTCGCCGTCGAAGCGCATGGCCCATTCGAGTTCGGGATAGCTGGCGCCGATCTGGTCCTCGTCCGTGCGGTCGTCGCCCCAAAGCCCGTCGGTGGGCGCCGCCGTCAGGATGGCCTCGTTGACGTCGAGCGCGCGGCCGAGTTCATAAACTTCGGTCTTCACCAGATCGGCGATGGGGCTGAGATCGACACCGCCGTCACCGTACTTGGTGAAGAAGCCGATACCGAAATCCTCGACCTTGTTGCCGGTGCCGACTACGAGGCGGCCTTGCAAAGCGGCGAAGTAATAGAGCGTCGTCATGCGCAGGCGGGCGCGGGTGTTGACCAGCGACATCTCGCGCCGGGCGTCGTCGGGGCTGTCCGGCAGCGCCGCGATCAGGCGGTCGAAAACGTCGGTCAGCTCGACCTCCACGCTCCCGACATTCTCGTAGCGCTGTTTCAGGGATTCGATGTGTTCCCGGGCGCGGGTCACCTGGTTCTGGCTCTGGTGGATCGGCATTTCCACCACCAGCAAGGGCAGGCCGGTGCGCGCGGCCAGTGTCGAGGAGACGGCGGAATCGATCCCGCCGGAGACGCCGATCACGAACCCGCCCGTACCGGCGCCCTGGCCGTAGTCCCTGAGCCAGCCCGTTATGTGCTCGATGACCGCTTCGGTCTGCATCCTGCGTTCTCCCTTCTCGGCCCGGCGATGGCGCGCCTCGACATATGGCGCGCGCGATTAAAGCGAACGCATTGATAGCGAGAAAGAATCATCGGAGTCCATCATCCGGGCGGCCGAATGATGACCGGACACCGACGCAGATCAGTCCTCGGTTGGCTTTCGCCGTCCGGCGGTCACAGAGGGCAGCTCGCCGAACCGGTGCCGGTAGGCGGCCGAGAAACGGCCCATATGCCCGAACCCCCAGCGCCCGGCGGTCTCGGTCACGCTGCCGTCGCCCGCCAATTTCTCGAGTTCGTCGCGGACACGATCGAGACGGGCTTGCTTGACATAGCCCATCGGCGTGGTGCCGACGAAACCACGGAAATGATGATAGAGCGTTCGTGCCGGCACGCCGGACACGGCCACCAGGTCCGCTAGGCCGATCGGCTGATCGAGGCTGGCGTGAATGTAGTCGATGGCGCGCTTGACGTCCCGTGGCCGCACGCGGTTCGCCCCGTTCCGAAGCGCCTCGCTGTAGTTATTGGGCTGCTCCATCAGCAGCAGCGTCATCAGGAACTGCTCGAACTGCGCCACCACGAGCGGATTAGCGTCGACCGACGCTTTCGGCTCGAATTCCTGCGCCGCGTAGTGCACCGCATTGGCGAGACGCCGGCCGCTCAGCCGCGCCGGATCGACATTGGGCGCAAAGGCGAGGCGTTCGGCCGGCTGCTCACCCAGCATGACACCGAGATGCCTGCTCAGTGCGTCGGGCCTGATGGAAACCAGCAGCCGTCGCTGGTGGTCAGACTGTTCCGATTGGACGGCGATACGACGGCGGCACGGCCCGCTTGGCAATGGACGGCATGATTGCCGGTACGAAGGGCGATCCAGCCGCCCAGCGGCACATGAACGGCGTAGTCGGCGTCAAGCGGCTCCAGCGCCGACATCTCCATCCCGACACCGTATTCCATATAGCCGATATACATGCGCGGCAGGTAGACGCCATCGATCGCGGCCTTGCAACGCGCGTCGTCGGCGCTTGCCTGCGCTGGCCGGATGTCGATGTCCTTCACGCCGAGGAAGGCGCGCACCTCGTCGATGGAATCGCTGCGCAGCACGCTGTGCTCGTGCAGCGGTGTGTCGGCTGACAAATGGGGTCCTGTCGCCATGCGCGTGGGCCTTTCCGCACTTCTGACATCGACGGTGCCGAAAGAACAGCATGCATCGCGAACCTTGCATATGATGAACCTCACAAACCGGGTGCAGGCGACGGTAGGGTCGCCGATGGCCAGGGGATCATTCGCCTCGACGTAGGCCCGTCGCGGCGTTAGGCTCGGCGGCGCCGAAAACTGGCGTCGCATTTGCTCACAAGGCAAGCAAGGTGCCCGGTTTTTGGGCTGTCTCCGGAACGCCGGCGCTTTCAGACCGGCGGTTCCTCGGTCGGTGGCACGAGACTTGCTGCCCAACGGGATCGAGGGTTCGCAGAGACGAGAACAGGGAGAGAGGACAGGAATGACTAGATCGATGGCCTTGCGCGCCGCCGTGCTCACCGCCGCCGTGTCGCTGACCGCCGTTCCGGCCCATGCCGATGTCGATATCAAGTTCACGCTCGACTGGAAGTTCCAGGGACCGACCGCGGCGTTCCTTGTGGCCGCCGACAAGGGCTACTACGCCGAGGAGGGCCTCGACGTCTCGATCGACAGCGGCAACGGCTCGGCCGGCGCCGTCACCCGGGTCGCCGGCGGCGCCTATCAGATGGGTTTCGCCGACATCAATGCGCTGGTCGATTTCAACGCCAAGAATCCCGGCCAGTCGGTCAAGGCCGTGATGATGGCCTATGACGCGCCGCCGTTCTCGCTGTTCACGCTGCGCAAGAACAAGATCGAGAAGGCCGAAGACCTGGTCGGGCGCAAGCTCGGCGCACCGGTCTTCGACGCTTCGTACAAGCTGTTTCCGGCCTTCGCCCACCAGACCGGCATCGATGAGGCGGCGGTCGAGCGGGTCAACATGGACCCGGCCCTGCGCGAGACCATGCTGGTGCGCGGCGAGGTCGACTTCATCTCCGGCCATTTCTTCTCGTCCATGCTGGACCTGAAGTCGAAGGGCGTGGCCGAGGACGACATCAGGTATTTCCTCTACGCCGATTACGGCATGGATTTCTACGGCAACGCGGTGATCGCCAGCGCCAAGTTCATGGTCGAGCAGCCGGACGCCGTCGCCGGCTTCATCCGCGCCACCGTGAAAGGCTGGAAGGACGTCATTGCCGACCCCGAAGGCGCGGTCGACGTCGTCGCCAAGAGCGACCCGCTGATCGACAAGAAACTCGAGCTTGAGCGTCTGCAGCTGGCGCTCGACGTCAACGTGCTGACGCCGCATGTGCAGAAGAACGGTATCGGCGACGTGGACGAGGACCGGCTGCGCAGCGCCATCGCCCAGCTCGCCATCGCCTACGGCCTGACGGCGACGCCCGCGCCGGCCGACGTCTGGACCTCCGACTTCCTGCCGCCGGCGAAAGACCGGATGCTGTCGCGCTGAACCGGCGAGGCTTTTCTGGGGTGGGGGCGCGTCCGTCGCCGTGACCGCGTTCATCGAGCTTGAGCGCATCACCATGACCTATGGCGGCGCCGGTACGGATACGCCGGCGGTCGAAGACGCGTCGTTGACCATCGGCCGGGGCGAGTTCGTCGCCCTGGTCGGCCCGTCCGGCTGCGGCAAGTCCTCGTTGCTGAAGATCGTCTCCGGGCTGATGCCGGCGGATTCCGGCATCGCCCGGGTCGACGGCGAGACCGTGTCCCGGCCGCTGACCATAGTCGGCATGGCCTTCCAGAACGCGACCCTGCTGCCCTGGCGGACGACGCTCGAAAACGTGCTGTTGCCGCTCGAAGTCAGCCGGACCCACCGCGGCTCGTTCCGACGCAAGCGCGCCGAGCACGTCCAGGCGGCGCGGGCCTTGCTCAAGACGGTGGGCTTGGAAGGCTACGAAGACCATGCGCCCTACGAACTGTCCGGTGGCATGCAACAACGTGCGTCGCTCTGCCGGTCCCTGATCCATGCGCCGGATTTGCTGCTGCTCGACGAGCCGTTCGCGGCCCTCGACGCCTTCACCCGGGAAGAGCTCTGGGACGTGCTGCAGGCGCTGTGGCAGGCGCGGAAGTTCACGGTCATCCTGGTCACCCACGATTTGCGCGAGGCGGTCTACCTCGCCGACCGGGTCTATGTCGTCAGCAAGCGGCCGGGCCGCATCGTCTATGAACGCCCGGTGCCGTTGCCGCGGCCGCGCACGCTGGAGTCGACGTTCGATCAGGATTTCATCGATCTGGTGCATACGCTGCGCGACCATATCGGCGAGGTGCGGGCGGCATGATCTCAGGCGTCAAGCTCGCGCCGTGGCTGGCGACCGTCGGTCTGTTCCTGTTCTGGGAGGCCGTCTGCCGCCTGTTCTCGGTGCCGGAATTCATCCTGCCGGCGCCCAGTCAGGCGATTGGCGCCCTGATCCAGTACTGGCCGGCGATCTGGCAGAACGCGTTTTATACGTTTTGGGTGACGCTGGTCGGCTTCGGCCTCGCCGTTGTCTTCGGCTTGGCGCTGGGGCTGATCACCGGCGCCTCGGCGCTCGTTTATTCGGCGATCTATCCCATGCTGGTCGGCTTCAACAGCATTCCGAAGGTGGCGATCGTGCCGGTGCTTGTGGTCTGGTTCGGCATCGGCACCATTCCGGCCATCCTGACCGCCTTCACGATCTCATTCTTTCCCATCGTCGTGAACGTCGCCACCGGCCTCGCGACGCTGGAACCGGAACTGCGCGACGTGCTGCGCTCGCTCGGCGCGCGCAAGATCGACATCCTGCTGAAAGTGGGCATCCCCCGCTCGATGCCCTACTTCTTCGCCTCGCTGAAAGTCGCCATCACGCTCGCCTTCGTCGGCACGGTGATCTCCGAGACAGTCGCCGGCAATGCCGGCATGGGCCATTTGATGCTGACGGCGTCATCCAGCTTCCGCGTGCCGCTGGTCTTCGCCGGGCTGCTGGTCATCGCCGTCATGGGCGTCGGCATGTACGCCATCTTCGCGCTGGTCGAGCGCCGTTGGGTCGGCTGGGCCTTCCGCGGCGCCGAAACGAGCTAGCGGCGGATCCAGGTTGCTGCCTTAATAGGAATAGTCTCTATTCGGCGTGTCGGGCACCGCCGGTTGGCGCCTTGACATCGGATAGGGCCGATGCAGAATACATACTGACCAGTCGGTTTGTTAATTGATGCGAGCGACGGTTTGACCGCCATGGCCGATCAGCACCGCGACGAGACGGGCGCCGCGCTGCTGCGCGTCAGCGGCCTGTCGCGGAATTTCTATGGCGTGCAGGCCATTCAGGCCGCCGATCTGGAGGTGCGTCCCGGCACCATCACCGGCCTGATCGGGCCCAATGGCGCCGGCAAAACCACGCTGTTCAACTGCATTTCGGGCGTCATTCCGCCCGATGCGGGCCGGGTCATCTTCGATAGCGAGGACATCACCGGCTGGCGGCCGGAGCGCATCTCGCGGCGCGGCATGGTGCGGACCTTTCAGATTGCCCGTGGCTTGCCGCGCCTGACAGTGCTGGAAAACCTGCTGCTCTATGGCATCGACCAGCCGGGCGAGCATCTGGGTCGTTTGTTCCTGCTGCCCGGCGCTGTGTCGAAGCGCGAAGCCGAACTGACCGACCAGGCGATTGCGATTGCCGACAAGCTACGTTTGACCGAGGTCCTGAACAACCGGGCCGACGAAGTTTCAGGCGGGCAGAAAAAACTGCTCGAAATCGGCCGGGCGCTGATGACCCGGCCGAAGCTCATTCTGCTCGACGAGCCCATTGCCGGCGTCAACCCGAGCCTGGCGTCGGAAATCGCCGACCAGCTCGTGCGCCTTCGGGAAGAGGAGGGCCTGACCTTCCTCATCATCGAGCACGACATGGACCTGATCGCGCGGCTTTGCGATCCCGTCACCGTCATGGCCAACGGCCGGCGCCTGGCCGAGGGCAGCTTCGACGAGATCACCCATAACCCGGATGTCCAGGAAGCCTATCTCGGGAGCCGCAAATGGGCCTCCTGAACGTCGCCGACGTGGTCTCGGGCTATTCCAGCGCCGACATGATCCTGAAGGGCGTCGGCATGGACGTCGATGCGGGCGAGATCGTCTGCATCATCGGGCCCAACGGCGCCGGCAAGTCGACGCTGATGAAGACCATCGCCGGGCTGCTGTCGCCGCAGCAGGGCACCATCGAAATGGACGGCGAGAGCATCGCCGGCCTGCGTGCCCGCGACATCGCCCGGCGCGGCGTCGCCTTCGTGCCGCAGGAAAGCAACGTCTTCCCCTCGATGTCGGTCCGCGAAAACCTCGAGATCGGCGGCTATGTCGACGACGGCCCGACCAAGCCGCGCATCGAGGCGATGTTCGCGCGTTTTCCCATGCTGGCGGAAAAGCGCCGCGCCGCCGCCCGCACGCTCTCGGGCGGGCAGCGCCAGATCCTGGCCATGGCCATCGCCATGATGGTCGAGCCGCGCCTGCTGATGCTGGACGAGCCCAGCGCCGGGCTGTCGCCGGTCATGGCCGAGGAGTTGTTCGACGCGATCCGCGAGATCCGCGCCTCGGGGGTCGCCATCGTCATGGTCGAGCAGAACGCGCTCGAAGCGTTGCATCTGTCGGACCGGGCTTTCATTCTGGTTGACGGCAAGAACAGTCGGTCCGGGCCGGCGGCGGAACTGGCCGCCGATCCCGACGTGCGACGGGCCTTTCTGGGCCTATAACGAAAAGAAGGAGGCGTATATGTCGCAGAATAAAATTTCCCGCCGGAGCGTCCTGCACGGCGGCGTCGCCGCGGCGGCAATTCTGGCCAGTCCGGCCGTTCTTCGCGCCCAAAGCGGGCCGATCAAGCTGGGCGCGCTCAATCCGCTGACGGGCGTCGGCGGCAACTACGGGCCGTCCATGCGCGCCGCGATCGCCGGCGTCGTCGACCAGGTCAACGCGGCCGGCGGCGTCCTCGGACGTCAGATCGAGCTTGCCTCGGGCGATACCCAGACCAATCCCGAGGCCGCGGTCCGCGCCGCGCGCAAGCTGATCGACGTCGATGGCGTCTCCGCCGTCCTCGGCACCTGGGCCTCGTCCATCACCACGGCCGTCGCGCCGCTCTGCTGGGAGAGCAAGACCATGCTGTTCTGCGTCTCCGGCGCCGACAGCATCACCCAGCTGCCGCATCAGGGCTTCATCGCCCGCACCCAGCCCAACAGTAAGCTGCAGATCCGCGTCGCCGGCGACTTCATGGTCGGCGAGGGCATGTCGCGGGGCGTCTGGATCGGCCCGCAAACGCCGTTCGCCCAGAGCTCGATCGACATCCTCGACGAGATCATGAAAAAGGCCGGCCACGGCTACGAGAGCCTGATCTACGAGGCCGACAAGACGACCTACCGTTCCGAGGTCGATCAGATCCTGCGTCAGAAGCCCGACTTCCTGATGCTGGGCGGTTACGCCGCGGACAGCACCATTCTGCTGCGCGACCTGTTCCAGGCCGGCTACGAGGGCAAGATCATCGGCCCGGCCTATGCCGTGAACGCGTCGCTGCTGAAGGCGCTGCCCGACGACGTGGTCGAAGGCATCTTCACCTGGGAAGGTTCGCCGGCGGTCGACTCCAGCGCTTACGCCAAGGTCAAGGCGATCCTCGGCGTCGACGAGGTCGATCCGTACTCGGCCCAGACCTACGATCACGCCAGCCTCGCCATCATGGCCATGGCTGCGGCCGGGAACAGCGCCGGCGACGCCATTCGCCAGAGCCTGCGCACGATCAGCCAGGGCGAGGGCGAGACCGTCGACAACGCCGTCGACGGCTTGAAGATCATCGCCGGCGGCGGCGCCGTGAACTATTCCGGCGCCAGCGGTCCGTGCGACTTCGACGAGATCGGCGACATCGTCGGCACCCAGTTCATCTTCAAGAAAATCTCCGGCGGCAAGCCAGGCGTTTACAAGCGCGCCTAGTCGTCTTTCGCTAACCCGGCCCCGACGCCGCCATTTGGCGCATCGGGGCCGGCGCGGCTTCTGTTCAGGAAATTGGCGCGTCGCCCGTGCTGGATCTTCTGCCACAACTGCTGGTGAACGGCATCGTCAGCGGGACGCTGCTCGCCATCCCGGCGATTGGTTTCACCGCCATCTTCGCCGTGCTGCGGTTTCCCAACTTCGCCGTCGCCTCGCACGCGACCATCGGCGCCTTCGCCGGCTACGTTGCGAACGTGCATTTCGGCCTGCCGGCGTTCGTCGCCATCGTCTTCGCCTTCGCGGTCGCCGGCCTCGTCGGCATGGTCACCGACGAGATCGCGCTGAAACCGTTGCGCGTCCACGGCGCGCTGACCACGGCCATCGCCTCCATCGCGCTGACGCTCGTGCTGGAGAACTGCGTCCGCTTCGCCTTCGGCAACGAATTGCGTGGCTACGATCTGCCGATCCTGCGCGACTGGCGCTTCGGCGACATCCGCATCGGTCCGCAGCAGGTCGAAAATCTCGGGCTCGCCATCGCCATCATGTTGGCGGTGTTCGCATTCCTGTCGTTCTCGCGCATGGGCAAGGCCATGCGGGCGGTCGCCGATAACCCATTGCTCGCCGACCTCAAGGGCATCAACGCCGAGAAGATCGGCCGCCTGACGGCGTTCTTCGGCATGGGCCTGGTCGGCGTCGGCGGCATGCTGCTGGGGCTCGGCACCTCCATCGATCCGCTGACCGGCTTCCGCTTCATCCTCGCGATCTTCGCGGCCGCCGTGGTCGGCGGTCTCGGCAGCATTCCGGGCGCGGTGATCGGCGCCATGGTCGTCGGCATCGGCGAGGAGCTTTCGCTGATCGTGTTGAGTCCGACCTACAAGAGCGCGGTCGGATTCATCGCCATCGTGCTGGTGCTGACGCTCAGACCGCGCGGCATCCTCGGCGAACGGGCGCACTGAGCCATGGAAAGCTATCTCATTTCCATCGTCACCTTCGCCGGCATCTATGCGCTGCTGACGCTGGGGCTCAATGTCATCTGGGGCATGACCGGGCTGATCAATCTCGGTCTCGCCGGCTTCTTTGCCTTCGGCGCCTACGCCTCGGCGCTCGTCACGACAACGGGCAACATGCCGATCCTGGTCGGCGTGGTCGTCGCCATTCTCGCCACCGCCGCCGCGGGCGTGCTGATGACGTTGGTGACCATGCGGCTGCGCGGCGATTACCTCGCCATCGTCACGCTCGGCTTTTCCGAACTGATCCGTCTCATTGCCTCGAACGAGATCTGGCTGACGAACGGCACCGACGGCATCTCCGGCATCCCCGGCCCCCTACGCGGCGAGCTCAGTCCGGCCGGCTTCAACATGCTGTTCTGCGTCCTGACGCTGCTCACCGTGGCCTTGGTCTACGTCTTCGTGCAGCGGTTGCGGCACAGCCCCTACGGCCGCATGCTGCGCGCCATCCGCGACGACGAGCTCGCTACCGCCGTCGCCGGAAAATCAACCCGAGTCATCAAGATCCAGGCCTTCGCCATCGGCGCCGGCGTGCTCGGATTGGCCGGCGCGTTTTACGGTCACTACACCAGCTACATCGCG
Organism: Alphaproteobacteria bacterium; assembly: GCA_965232515.1. Classification (GTDB taxonomy): domain Bacteria; phylum Pseudomonadota; class Alphaproteobacteria; genus JANQKO01. The sequence goes on from CBDDPY010000002.1 coordinate 289,244, forward strand.
CCCGACATCTTCCGCCCGCTGATCACCATCTACATCTTCCTCGCCCTGACGGCGGGCGGCACCGGCAACAATCTCGGCGCCGTGGTCGGCGCGTTCCTGGTCATGGCCGTGCTCGAAGGCACGCGGTTTCTGGAAGACCTGGTGCCCGGACTCGCCGGCGTGCAGTACGCGGCTTTGCGCGAGATCGCCGTCGGCGTGATCCTCATCGTCGTCATGCATGTCCGGCCCACGGGACTCTTCCCCGAACGGCCGCCGGCCATCGACATCAATCGCAAATCCATCGGTTAGGAGTGGCGCAGCCATGAAAAAGGATCGCGATCCCACCACCGTCCTGGCGGCGCTCGGCCGTTGCGCCGCGGCCATGGCGGCGCCCGGCCAACCCGATCCGCTGTTCCGCAGCCTGGAGACGGAGCTGGGACAGCTCATCGGCCACAAGCTCTTCACCATCATGGTGCTGGATTACGAGCGCGGCGTGGCCCAGCGCCTCTACACCAGCGCGCCCGAGGCCTATCCGGTGCAGGGCCGCAAGCCGCTTCGCGACCTCACCGACTGGGGCAAGCACGTCATCGAAGAGAAGCAAGCCTTCATGGGCCTCACCCGCGAGGTCATTCGCCAGACCTTCAGCGATCACGAAACCATCGAGGCGCTGGGCTGCGGTTCCATCATCAACCTGCCGGTCCGCTACGACGACCGCGTTCTCGGCGCGGTCAACATCCTGCACGAGGAAAACTATTTCACCGACGCCGATATCGAGGTTGGCGCGCCCTTCGCCCAGCTCGCCGCCACCGCCTGCCGCGACTGGGCCGCCGCGCTTTCGGACTGAAGCGGGAGGCATTCGAGTGGCATCGGAGATATGTGAGGACCACTGCCTCCGTTGCCGCCGAGATCCGATATCGCATGCTTCGAGACGCGGCTTCGCCGCTCCTCAGCATAAGGCAGGGCACCGATATCAAATGCGACCCTCATCCTGAGGAGCGCCCGTCAGGGCGCGTCTCGAAGGATCGGCCATCGGTTGCTGAAGCCGACAGGGCCTTACGGCAACGCTGATAAGCCTGATCGTATTCCGGACTAGGGAAGGGGCAGTGTGAGGCCGTCGAGGTCGTCGGGCGCTTTGGTCAGGATGCGGTTGCCGTCCTCGGTCGTCATGATCGTGTCCGAATGCCGGAACCCGCCGACGCCGTCCAGATAGACCCCAGGCTCGATGGTATAGAACATGCCCGGCTCGATCTCCCGGTCGTAGCCCTCGGCCAGGAACGGCGCCTCATGGCCGGTCACGCCGATGCTGTGGCTCGTGCGATGCAGCAGATTGTCGCCGTAGCCGGCCTTCTCGAACACCGCGTTCACCCGCGCATCGACCTCGCCCATGTTGGCGCCGGGCCGGGTCAGCTCCAGGGCGAGATACCGCGCTTCCATCATGGTCTCGAACGGCCGCTTCGCAGCCTCCGGCACCGAGCCGAGGAAAAACGTCCGCTCGATCTCGGCGCCATAGCCGTTGAGCCGGCAATTGATCAGCGACACGTGCGGGCCGCCTTCCTCCATCTCCATGAAGATGTTGGTGAAGTTGTGCGGATCGTGCGAGACGCTGGGCGGCTGGAACAGAACGAAGATCGAGGTCGCCAGCAGGTTCGCCGTCGGCACGTCCTGCAGCAGCCGGCCGGACATGCCGCGCGACAACGCACCCGAGGCGTCGGCCGCCATCAGCCCCGGCTTGGCCATGGCCATCAGCTCGGCATGCGTCTCGCTGACCCGCTCGCAGGCATAGACGATGCGCCCGATCTCGTACGGGGTCTTGACCATGCGTGCATCGTCGACCACGTCGGTCTGCCGTCTGTCGCCGGGCGTCGCCTCGTAGACCTGCAGCGGGCAGATCGACTCGACCCCCACCGCGCCGCCGCCGCCGAACAGCGGCGAAAAGCTGTCGATCCAGGTTTCACCGGCGGGAGCCGGGAATTCCCGATAGGGCACGATGTCCAGCTCGCCGACGCGCCGGCTCAGCACGTGCGGCACCTCCAGCTTCGGTACCACGAAACGCGGCGTGCCCGTGCGCGGCAGCACCAGAATGAACGGGCGCTCGTGCACATAGTTGGCGAAGTTGGTGAGATAAAAGACGTTGTCGGGGCAGGTCGCCACATAGTAGTCGAGGCCCTGCTGCTTCATCATCGCCCGCACCCGGTCGCGGCGGGTCTCGATTTCGTCGGCAGTCGGCGGCGTGAAGATAGGCTCCAGTGACATGTCCATTCCCTCGTGCGGTCCCGGGAGAAACGCGTGTCGGTTTCCCGATCAAATCCATTTCATGCTACAAACCAACCGGCCGGTTTGTAAATAGAGCCTGCGAAGTATACGGGACGGATCGATGCAGCAAGCCAAGAAACGACGGACGCAGGAGGAGCGGACGGCGGAGACCAAGGCCAAGATCCTCAACGCGACGCTCGACGTGATGGAGGAGGACGGCATCGCCGACGCCTCGACGGCGGCCATCGCCCGGCGCGCCGGCGTATCGCGGGGCGCGCTCAGCCACCACTACGCGTCCAAGTTCGACCTCATCGTGGCCGCCGTCGAGTTCCTGCTGAACCGCGCCATCGGCAACATCGAAAAGCTATCCGAGCAGGTGAATGCGGGCGAGGCGACGATCGAGGACGTCCTCGACCGGCTCTGGGAATACGACAACCGCCGCCTGTTCATCATCTCGCTCGACTACCTGTCGGCGGCGCGCACCGACGAGAAGCTCTACCGGGCGCTGCTGCCGCTCGGGCGCGCCTATCAGCAGCACCTGGACAAGATCTGGTCAGAGCTGTCCCGGAACGCCGGCATCGCGCCGGACAAGGCTGCCGTCGTGCTGGACATGATGCTGTGCCTGCTGCGCGGCATGTGCCTGCACACCGTGCTGCGGGACGACGACGACTATTTCAACAACATCCTGGCCATGTGGCGGGAATCCCTGCCGCACGTCCTCGGCCGCAAGCCCGTTTAACCCGACGCGTTATCGGGCGGTAACGTCGCTCCAGAGCGCATCCGCGCCCCGGCCGGCGACAGCGCGGCCCAGCCGTTCGGCCCAGTGCTTCTCCGAACCGAACTCGCTGCGCCACGACCACAGACGACGGGTCAGGTAATGCAGATGGTGCTCGTAGGTGAAGCCGATGGCGCCGTGCACCTGATGCGCGATGCGGGCGCCGATGCCGGCGGCCTCGCCGGTGCGGATCTTCGCGGCCGCGATCTCGAATTCGGCCGTGCCGCGGTCGGCGGCATGGAACGCGGCCTCGGCGGCGGCGGCCGCGGCCGCGCTTTCGCCGGCCAGCTCCGCGAGCTGCTGCTGGATCGCCTGGAACTTGCCGATCGGCCGGCCGAACTGCACCCGGTCGTTGGCATAGGCCACGGAGTCCGCCAGCAGCCGGGCGAGCGCGCCCGCCATCTGCGCCGACCGCACCATGGCGCCCAGATGCCAGATCGTCTCGGCCGTGATGCTGTCGCCGGCTGGCGCCGCCTCCGCGACGGGCGTCGCGTCGAAATTGAGATCGCTGCGCGTCTCCCGCGCCATGTTCTCGCCGTCTTCGACGGCGGCGCTGCCGCCTTCGATCCGCACGACCCGCAAGCCGTCGTCGGCGTGCGCCAGCGCCACGATATGCCGGGCCTGGCTGCCCCAGGGCACCCGCCGCGCTGCGCCATCCAAGGTGCCATCCTTCGTCAGCGACAGGCGTTCGTCCGGCCGCACCGGCGCCAACGTCATGGCGCCCTGCGGCACCTCCATGGCGGACCGGGACAGCAGCCAGCCGGCGACGATGGTCTCGGCCAGCGGCACCGGCGCGGCGTGCCGGCCGGCAGCGTGCAGCACCTCGAAGGCGTCGCCCCAAACGGCGCCGACGCCGCCCTGGTCTTCCGGCACCAGCGGCTGGGTCAGGCCGGCGTCCGTCAGGCCGTGCCACAGATCCTGCGGCCAGTCGCCACCCTCGGCGGTCTCGAGCGTCGGCCGCTCGACCAGATCTGTCAGCAGCCGGTCGACCGTGTCGGCCAGAATGTTGCGCAGCTCGCTCATCTCAGGCCCAGCCCCCGCGCGATGATGCCCCGCAAGATCTCCCGCGTGCCGCCGCGCAGCGAAAACGACGGCGTCACCTGGGTCAGATAGGCCTGTACCTGGCTGAAATCGCCGTCATCGTCCATCGATGGCTCGACGTCCGACAGCTCGTGCACGATCTGCGGGATCGACTGCTCGAACGTGTTGCCCAAGTCCTTGACCACCGAGGCTTCGAGCGCGGGATCGTCCCCGGCTTGCAGCTTGCCCGCGACCGACAGCGACATCTGCCGCAACGTCGAGAGGCGCGCGACCAGCCGGCCGATGGCGATGGCGTTGTTCTCGCCGGGGTCCTGGCTCGCCTCCCGGATCAGCTCGACGATGAGCTGATAGCTGCTGAGATACCGCTCCGGGCCCGAGCGCTCGAAGGCGAGCTCCGAGACTACCTGCTTCCAGCCGTCGCCGGCATTGCCGACCAGCATGTCGTCCGGCACGAACGCGTCTTCGAACACCACCTCGTTGAAGTGCTCCTCGCCGGCGAGGTTGCGGATCGGCCGCACCGTCAGGCCTTCCGTATTCTTCAGGTCGACCAGGAACTGCGACATGCCGGCATGCCGCTCCTCGGCCTTGGGATCTGACCGGAAGAGCGCGATCAGGTAGTGCGCCTGATGCGCATTGCTGGTCCAGACCTTGGTGCCGTTCACCACCCAGCCGCCGTCGACCTTGTCGGCGCGCGTGCGGATCGAGGCCAGGTCCGAGCCCGAGTCCGGCTCGCTCATGCCGATGCCGAAATAGCTCTCGCCGCGAATGATCGGCGGCAGCAGCCGTTGGCGCTGCTCCTCGGTGCCGTAGCGCAGCAGCAGCGGCCCGCTCTGCCGGTCCGCCACCCAGTGCGCGCCCACCGGCGCGCCCGCCGCCAGCAGCTCTTCCAGCACCACGTAGCGTTCGAAGAAGCTGCGCCCGCCGCCGCCGTATTCGGTCGGCCAGGTCAGGCCGATCCAGCCGCGCGCGCCCAGCTTGCGGCTGAAATCCGGATCGAAGCCGCTCCAGCTCTCGGCCCGCTTCACGGCCGGATAGTCCGGCAGCGTCTCGGCCAGAAAATCGCGGACCTCCTGCCGCAAGGCCTCCGCCTCCGGCGGCAGTTCGCAGGGTTCGAACCGAAACGACTGCATCTAAAACGCTCCTGATCGTACGGGTGGGCAAGGAACAACCTAGCAGCCGTGGACCCCGCGTCAAATGTCGGTATGGTCGAGATTGTCGCAGGTGAGTGATGTTGAGGGATTTGTGCAAATGCGTATCGCGATCATGGGGGCCGGCGCCATCGGCGGGTATTTCGGGGCGCTGCTGGCGGCGGTCGGGCAGGAGGTCGTCTTCATCGCCCGCGGGCCGCATCTGGCGGCGATGCGGGCGAATGGCCTGACGGTGCTGAGCGAACGCGGCGACGTCACGGTCGATCCCGTCTGGGCGATCGACGATCCATCTGAGGTCGGCCCGGTCGACTGGGTCGTGGTCACGGTGAAGAACTTCGACCTGATCGACGCCGCCGAACGCATGGCGCCCATGGTCGGCCCGGACACCGCCATCGTCAGTTTCCAGAACGGCGTCGAGAGCGCCGAGATCCTGGCCGGCCGCTTCGGTCGGGACCGTGTGCTCGACGGCATCACCTACCTGCCGGCCGTCGTCGCCGAGCCCGGCGTCATCCGCCACACCGGCCCGGTCAACCGCTTCGTCTTCGGCGAGCTCGACGGCGCCGAGACCGCACGGGCCATCGCTTTGCGCGACGCTGGCGAGGCGGCCGGCATCGACATGGCGCTGCGTGCCGACATTGAGGTCGAGGTCTGGCGCAAGTTCCTGGTGCAGTCGACCTTCGCCGCGCTTTGCTGCCTCGGCCGCTACGCGCTCGGCACCATGTTGTCGCGGCCGGCGGTGCGGGCGGTCTACCGCCAGGGCATGGACGAGGTCTTCGCCGTCGCCCGGGCCAAAGGCGTGGCGTTGCCGGACGACGAGGTCGAGAAGGCGCTGCATTTCGCCGAGACCGTCGCCGATCCGGCGACCTCGTCCTCCATGCTGACGGACCTCGAGCGCGGCAACCGCATCGAGATCGAGTCGCTCTCCGGCGCCGTCGTTCGGCTCGGCCGGGAGTTCGGGGTGCCGACGCCCTTCCACGACATGGCGCTGGCGGTGCTCAGCCCATATGCCGACAGCGATGGACGGCCCGGCTAGACCTGCCGCATAATTCAGCAACAACGAATAAGCCTCGGAGGCGCAAAAGATGCTGTCTGTGCAACCCTTACCCGGTCCGTTCGGCGCGGAGATCTCCGGCATCGATCTGTCGCAGCCGCTGGAAGACGAGACGATGCGCGAAATCCTGGAGGTCTTCCATCGGCATCAGATCATCGTCATGCGCGATCAGAAGCTGGCCTTCGAGGACTTCGATGCGTTTACCAAGAATTTCGGCGACCAGCGGCCGCATTTCCTCGATCACTTGCGCATGCGGGGCCACCCCGCGATCCTGATGCTCTCGAACGTGTTCGAGGGCGAGCGTCCGACCGGCGTCTACGAGGGTGCGGCCTTCTGGCACACCGATGTCGCCTACGAGGATCCGCCGAACAGCTCGACCATCGTCTATGCGCTGGAGACGCCCGACGGCGGCTGCCCGACCGAATTCGCCGACTGCTTCACCGCCTACGACGACCTGTCGCAGAAGACCAAGGACGTCATTGACGGCATGACGGCCGTGCACCATTACGGCAACCGCTGGGACATGGATGAGGACTCGCCGACGTCGGCCGAGCGCCTGACGCCGGAGCAGAAGGCGCGTGTGGCGAACGTCCATATGCCGGTGGTGCGCCGGCACCACGTCACCGGCCGCAAGGCGCTCTACGGCGTCGCCGGCAGCTCTTTCGGCATCGTCGGCATGCCCGACGACGAGGCCATCGATCTATTGGACGAGCTGGCCCGGCACGCCACGCAGGAGAAGTACCGCAACCAGTGGGACTATGCCGTCGGCGACATCGCCGCCTGGGACACGTTCTCGACGCTGCACAAGGCCCAGGTCCAGGCGCCGGCCAGGGGCGACACCGACCGCCGCATCCTCTGGCGCGTCAGCGTCACCGGCAAGCCCCCGCTCTGCCGGTAGCAGTAAGAACTCTGTTGGTCATCCTGGCGCAGGCCAGGATCCACTTTGGCCTTCGTCTTGGATGCCGGCCTTCGCCAGCATGACAAACCAGCGAAGCTACATCCTGTAACTCGTATCCTCGCGATCCATGCGGCGGACGAGGGCGGCGAACTCGCGGGCGCCCGGGCTGCTGTTGAACTCGCCGCCGAACCTGATCAGTTCGGCCGTATGCTCCGGCACGCCCTCGGGCGGCATGTGCAGTTTCGCCGCGCCGCCGGCCATGGCGGCAACCTGCATGCGGCAGGCCTGCTCCATGTAGTACATGGCGATGAAGGCTTCCGGCACCGTGCGCCCGGCCGTCAGCAGGCCGTGGTTGCGCAGGATCATTACCGGTTTGTCGCCGATATCCGCGATCAGCCGCTGCTGCTCGTCGAAGTCCAGCGCCGGCCCCTCGTATTCGTGATAGGCCACCTGACCATGGAAGATCATAGCGGTCTGCGTCAGCGGCAGCAGCCCGTCCTCCTGGGCCGAGACGGCGCAGCCCGCGACCGTATGCGTGTGCAGCACGCAGCCGATATGCGGCAGGTCGCGGTGGACGCAGCTATGGATCACGAACCCCGCCGGATTGATGCCGTAGTCGCTGTCGCCGATGATCTTGCCGTCGAGATCGACCTTCACCAGGTTCGACGCCGTCACCTCGTCATAGAGCAGCCCGAAGGGATTGATCAAAAATGATGCTCCGGCCCCGGCACGCGGGCCGAGATATGGGTATAGATCAGATCGTCCATGCCCAGGCGCTGGATCAGCCGATAGCAGGCCGCGAGTTCGACCCGTGCGTCCCATTCCTCGTCGCTGACATCCGACCGCCGGCCGCGGCTTTCGGTGTCGATCGCCGATACGCTCATGCTGCGTCTCTCCCCGTCGATGCTATGCTCTAGCCTCGTCGTCAGTGAACCACGCTTTGGAGAGAAACACCATGTCAGCCGATGCGAAAGCCGTGCTCGCCGCCAGCCTGAAGAACCGTGACTTCGTCTGCGCGCCGGGCGTGTTCGACCTGATTTCGGCCCGCATGGCCGACCGCTTCAAATTCAAGGCGATTTATCTCACCGGCTACGGTGTCGCGGCCTCGCATCTCGGCATGCCGGACGCCGGCTACGCCACCTATGCCGACATGCTGGGCCGGGTGCGGCAGATCTGCGAACGCACCACGACGCCGCTGATCGCCGATGCCGACACCGGCTTCGGCGGCGCGCTCAACGTGCAGCAGGCCGTGCGCGGCTATGAGTCGGTCGGCGCCGCCGGTATCCAGATCGAGGACCAGGAGTTCCCCAAGAAATGCGGCCACACGCTCGGCCGCCGGGTGATCCCGGTCGAGGACATGGTGACCAAGATCCGCGTCGCCGCCGACGCCAAGCAGAGCGCCGACTTCCAGATCGTCGCCCGCACGGATGCCCGCACCAGCCTCGGCCTCGACGAGGCCCTGCGCCGGGCCGAAGCCTTCGCCAAGGCCGGCGCCGACGTGCTGTTCGTCGAGTCGCCCGAGAGCGAGGAGGAGATGGAGCGGATCTGCCGCAGTTTCGATCTTCCCTGCCTTGCCAACATGGTCGAGGGCGGCCGCACGCCGGTGCTGTCGGCCGCGCGCCTGGCCGAGATCGGCTACGCCATCGCCATTTTCCCCGCCGCCGGCTTCCTCGCCGTGGCGCAGGCGCTGCACGAGACCTACACCTACCTCGACGCTCACGGCTCGAGCGCCGGCAGCGATCAGCCCCGCTATCCCTTCGCCGAGATGAACGAGCTCATGGGCTTCCCCGAGGTCTGGGCCTTCGACGAGAAGTACGGCGACAAGTAGGGGTCCCACGACCCGGACCGACGCGGGATGTCCAGCGTCAGCACTGACCTGGACCTCGACGCGCCGTCGGCGTCGCAGCGCTGGGCCATCCTGATTTCGGTGGTGCTGGCGGTCACGCTCTACGGCATGACCATCCTGATCGTGACCGTGCTGCTGCCGCAGATGCAGGGCTCGCTGTCGGCGACGCGCGACCAGATCGCCTGGGTCATGACCTTCAACATCCTGGCGACCGCCGTGGTCACGCCGATGACCGGCTGGCTCGCCGCCCGCTTCGGCCGGCGCAACGTCATGCTGGGCGGCGTCGGCGGTTTCGCCGTCGCGACCATCGCCTGTGGTCTCGCCGACAATCTGGTGCCGCTGGTGCTCTACCGCATCGTCCAGGGGGCCTGCGGCGCGCCGCTGGTGCCGCTGGGCCAGGCCATCATCCTCGACAGCTTTCCGAAGCGCCAGCACGGCATGGCGACCTCGATCTTCGGCATGGGCGTGGTCATCGGTCCCGCCATCGGCCCGACGCTCGGCGGCTATCTGGCCGAGGAATACAACTGGCGCTGGGCCTTCTTCATGATCGTGCCGTTCGCCACGGCGGCGCTGCTGGGCCTGTTCGTGTTCCTGAGCGAGAAGGGGCGGCAGGCCGACGTCCGCCTCGACTGGACCGGTTTCCTGGCGCTCTCGACCGCCATCGTCTGCCTGCAGCTCATGCTCGACCGCGGCCAGCGGCAGGACTGGTTCGAAAGCCCGGAGATCATCATCGAGGCGAGCGTCGCCGTCGTCGCCTTCTACATCTTCGTCGTGCACAGCCTGACGGCGAAGAAACCGTTCCTGAATCCAAAGCTGCTGCTCGACCGCAACTACACGATCGGCCTGATCATCGTCACGGTCTACGGCATGCTCAACTTCACGCCGATGGTGCTGCTGCCGCCCATGCTGCAGAATCTGATGGGCTTCCCGGATTCGATCATCGGCACCGTCGTCGCCGCGCGCGGCGCCGGCGCCGTGATCGGCTTCTTCATGGCCATGTATATCGGCAAGCTCGACCCGCGCATCGGCATGGCCGGCGGCTTCGCCTTCCAGGGCGTCTCGGGCCTGATGATGGCCGGCTTCGACTTCAACACCACGTTCGCCGATGTGGCGCTCGTCAGCGGCATGCAGGGAATCGCCGTCGGCGTCGTCTGGGTGCCGCTCACGGTGGCGACCTTCGCGACCCTGTCACCGCAGTACTTGGCCGAGGGGTCGTCCGTCTATCACCTGCTGCGCAATCTCGGCAGCTCGATCTTCATTTCCGGCTCGGTGACGCTCGCCATCGTCACCACGCGCATGAACTATGCCGGCCTCACCGAGTACATCTCGCCCTACAACGAAAACCTGGCCTACGCCACGATCACCGGCGGCTGGAACATCGACAGCGTCGCTGGCCTCGCCGGTCTCAGCGGCGAGATCGGCCGCCAGGCGGCGATGATCGGCTACCTGAACGCTCACTGGGCCTACACCCTCACCTGTTTCCTGGTCGTGCCGCTGGTGCTGCTGGTGCGCGTGAAGCGCCGTTAAGTCGGTCCAACCACCCGGCAAACGCGACGTCCGAAGACCGCGTCGGTCGCCCTGAGTTAACAGATTATTAAATCCGCATTGTTTATGACCGGGGCCAGTCTTGGCACCGGGGTCGCGCCAGTTCGACATCCATTCAGGATGAAGGCCCCGAAGCGTGCGAGAGTCCGGGATAACAGCGTTCTTCTTCCGATCTGAGCCTGTCGCTGCGCTCGGTTTCGGTCTGCCGGTTTCGCATCATCGGCGCATTCACGGGTCCGTTGGAAAGGTGCGCCCGTGAGCGATAGCAGATCGGTAGTCGGCACCGCGCGTCGCGATGCCGTGATCAGCGGCGTCCTCGTCCTGGCAGCCTTCGCCCTGGCATCTGGCTTTGACTTCCACGAGCGTTGGGACGCCTTCACGGCCGCCCATGAGGCGTGGGAGATTGACGAAATTCCGCTGGCCTTTGCGCTCACGACGTTTGCTTTCGCCGTCTTTGCATTCCGGCGTTGGCGCGAGGCGCGGCATCAGGGGGCGCGAAGTGTTGCCCTGAATGCCCGTCTGCGTGTTGAAATTGCTGCGCGTGAGGAAAGCGAGCACCGCTTTCAGGATTTTGCCGAGGCGGGGTCCGATTGGTTCTGGGAGATGGATGCCGAACTTCGGTTTTCATGGTTTTCGGCGAATATCGAGCAGGCACTGGGAGTCGAGGCGGCGAAGCTCGTTGGCCGCTCGCGCCATGAGCTGAAGGACGCTGGAAATCCGCCCGAGCAGTGGCGCGCGCATCTGGACACCTTGGCCCGCCGCCAGCCGTTTCGCGATTTCACCTATCAGGTGGCGAACGCCGAATTCGGTCAGGTTTGGGTGCAGATTAGCGGCGTGCCGGTCTTCGATACGGATGGCGTATTCACCGGATACCGCGGCGTCGGCCGTAATTTGACCGATCTCAAGCAGGCCGAGGCGGCGCTGCGGCAGCGTGAGGCCGAAGCGACAACCTCCCGTCGGCTGCTGGTCGATGCGATAAACGCCATGACGGATGGTTTCGCCATGTACGACGCCAATGACCGCTTGGTGCTGTGCAACCAGAAATACAAGGAAATGTACGCCGAGAGCGCCGCCGCGATGATCCCGGGGGCGCGGTTCGAGAGCATCCTGCGCTACGGACTCGAGCGCGGACAATACGCCGACGCCATCGGCCGCGAAGAGGCATGGCTGGCCGAACGCATGCGCGTGCACCGGACCGGCCGGCAGTCGATCGAGCAGCAGTTGGCGAACGGCCGCTGGCTGCTGATCAACGAGCGCCGGACCGAGGACGGTGGCTACGTCGGTGTGCGGACCGATCTGACCGAGCTGAAGAAGCGGGACGAACAGCTCGGCCGCATGCAGCGGCTCGATGCCATCGGCAAGATGACCGGTGGTATCGCGCACGATTTCAACAATCTGTTGGCAATCGTTATCGGCAACTTCCAGCTCTTACAGCGCGAGCCGGGACAGAGCGACGCGGCCAAGCGTTTCCTGCAAGACGGCTTGGATGCGGCGCTGCGCGGTGCCGAATTGACCCAGCGCATGCTGGCGTTCGGCCGGCGTCAGCTCCTGCAGCCAAAGGCCGTCGATATCAACGTCCTGGTCTCCGGCATTGACGCGCTGATGCGGCGAACGATCGGTCCGATGATCGCGGTCGAAACGCGTCTGGCGGCCGACTTGCCGACCGTGCTGATCGATCCAGGCCAGTTCGAGAACGCCTTGCTCAACCTCGCCCTCAATGCCCGCGATGCCATGCCGCGGGGCGGCAGGCTGATGATCGAAACTGCGGATGTCGAGCTCACCAAGTCGGATCTCGTCGGGGCCGACGATGTCGATCCCGGCGCCTACGTCATGCTCGCTGTCACGGATACCGGCAGCGGCATGCCGTCAGCGGTAATCGAGCACGTGTTCGAGCCGTTCTTTACGACCAAGGAAACGGGCAAGGGGACCGGTCTCGGACTGAGCATGGTCTATGGCTTCGTGAGGCAGTCCCAAGGCCATATCAGCATCGACAGCGAGGTTGGGCGAGGCACGACGGTGCGGCTCTACTGCCCGCACAACCACACACTGAACGCATCCATTTCCGACCGGCTTGATACCGCGTCCGGCCCGAATGTCGAAGGCGGCAGTGAAACCGTTCTCGTTGTCGATGACGAGGAGGCGGTTCGCCGCACGGCGCTTAACATGCTGAAGCAACTGGGCTATGCGACCGTAGAGGCCAGCAACGGACAGGAAGCGCTGACGCTTCTGCAGGCCCGTCCCGATATCGATCTGCTGCTGACCGACGTGATCATGCCCGGCGGTATGAGCGGCATCGACTTGGCGCAGGCCGCCAAGCGGCGTGACTTGGCCGTTCTTCTGACGTCGGGTTACAGCGATGAAAGTTTCTCGTATGGCGACGTGGCGATTTCTGACGTGGCTTGGCTGCCCAAACCGTTCCTGACACCGCAGCTCGCTCAAAAAGTTCGGCAGGCGCTCGACCGGCGGCCGGATCGTGCCGGGCCGTTTAGTGAGAATGGAGTTGGCGATGCCGGGTAAGTTGCTGTTGGTCGACGACGAGGCCGGCATACGCAATTTCTTCACCAACGTGGCCGGACGCCTGGGATTCGAGGTGACGGCCGTGGAATCCGTGGACCAGTTCCTCGCCAGCTATCGTGCGCAGAAGCCGTCGCTCATGGTCATGGATTTGATGATGCCCTCCAAAGACGGCGTCGAGCTGATGGGCGTGCTGGCCGACGACGGCTGCGACGTGCCGATCTATCTGATCAGCGGCAGCGACGCCAAGCTACTCGACCGCGCGCGACGGCTCGGCAAGGCGCGCGGGCTCGATATTCGCGACGTCCTGACCAAGCCAATCATGTTGGAAGATCTCGAGGCCGCGTTCGACAATCTGATCTAGCAGGCCGCTACTCGCAGCGGCGCAGTTCCTGCGTGTTGCTTACGGTCTGCCAGGCCAGTCGGTCCGGACCGCGTCGGATCAGCTTGTCGCCGGTGGTCGGGTAGATCAACTCGTTCTCGCTTGAACCCGGGCTGAAGACTTCCTTCAGCTTGGCACAGGACGCGTCCGAGCTGCCGGAGCAAGCCGACATGCCGAGCTCGCGCATCGACACGGCCTCGAACTTGTAGGTCGTGCTGTCGCCACAGCTTTCCCGCCAGTTGCCTTGGAAGAACGTCAAATCGACCGTGCCCTCGGCGTTGTCGTCCTGATACTCCGTCAGGATCGTGCAGGCGCTATCCGCCGGCACGGCCTCGTCGCAGTCGGCCAGCGCGCGCTGTCGCGCCATCTCCTGCGTCTCCGCACCGCAGACGCCGGCAAAGGTGCCGGCCTGATTGGTGGCGATGGCGCCGAATCCGCCCTCCGCGCAGGAGACGATCGGGACGCAGTTCTCGCCACCGAATTCTCGGCACAGCGCTTCGACGCCGGCATCGGCTTCCGGCACCGTGCCCTCGACCTTGTAGGCATAGACGCCTTTGTCGGGGTCGAGCGCGATCGCGGATGCGCCCTCTACCCGGCTGGTCTGGGCAAAGCAGATGGCGAAGGTGGCCAGCGCCGCGCCGGCGAGCCAAAGCGTGCGCGCCGGCAACGGCCGTGCGATTGCGGAATTTCTGATCATTGCCATGTTCCCAACGTCATCCCGCCCCGCGGTTCGGGGGCTGCTGAATCGGTGTCTTGGCCGGACGTGTCCCGGACTATTCCTTGTTCCAGGGACAATTGGCTCGGCTGGCTTCGGCAGTGTCGTATTTCTGCTCGGAATTCGAATAAGTCACGAAGACCACCGACCCGTCCGGCGCGCAGACCGGATCGAGCACGCCGCCCGCCGTCTGCGTGCCACGCTCGCCGGCGCACGCGGCCAGCATCAGCGCCGTGATGCCAGCAAGAAGCCATTTCACCATCTGCATCCTCGCGCGGCTACGGTTACGACTGCTTGATTGTCCGACCAGAATATAGGCCCGTGCGCGGTGAGCGCCAACGCCCGGTCGTCCGATGCCCAACAAAAATCACAGCCGGAAACAGCTTAGTGGCCAATGATTTGCGCCTCGCGCAAAGCGGCGATTTCGGGCGCCGACATGCCGGCCTCGGCCAGCACGTCATCGGTGTGCGCGCCAAGTTGCGGCGCGCCGTGACGGATCGACGTCGGTGTCTCGCTGAACCGCGCGGCCGCTCTCGCCTGGCGCAGCCGGCCGGCCTCGGGATGGTCGGTTTCGACCACGACGTCGCTGGCCAGGATCTGCGGGTGTTCGAGCAGCTCGTTCCGCGTCATCACGGGCGCGCAGGGCACGCCGGCCGCTTCAAGCCGCGTCAGCCATTCCGCCGTTGTCCGCGTCTGCAAAACTTCCTGCGTCAGCGACAGGCGGTCGTCGATGTTGCGGTCGCGCAGTTCAGGCGTTTTGAAGCGTTCGTCGTCCAGCCATTCAGGCCGCGCAAGCGCCTGGCACAGGCCGGCCCATTCGCGATCCGACATCACCGCGACGCTCATATGGCCGTCGCTGGTCTCGTAGATCAGGTCGATGAAGCTCGCGGCGCGCTGCTGGCTGACGGTCTTGCCGACGAAGGTCTGGCCGCCCATGTCCGACGACCACAGGAATGCCAGCACGGCATCCAGCATCGACAGCCGCACGTGCTGGCCCTGGCCGGTCCGTTCGCGCGCCAGCAACGCCGCCGTGATCGCCTGCGCCGCCGTCACCGCCGTCAGCTTGTCCGGCAGGATCGTACGGATCAGCCGCGGCCGCTGCTGGTCCGAGCCGCCTTGCACCGACGCCAGACCCGACACGGCCTGGATAATCGGATCGTAGGTCGGCTTGCCGGCATAGGGACCGGCTTCGCCGAAACCGCTGATCGAGACATAGACGATATCGGGCGCCACGGCCCGGATCGCGTCCTCGCCGATGCCCATGCGGTCGACCACGCCCGGCCGGAAGTTCTGGATGAAGACATCGGCGCTGGCCGCCAGGCGCTTTAATACCTCACGGCCGCGTTCGTCTTTCAAATCAATCGTAACCGAGCGTTTGTTACGGTTATTGTTGAGGAAACTCGCCGGCAGGCCGCCGCTGCGGTTGCCGCCGGCGCGGACATGGTCGCCACGGCCGGGAATCTCGACCTTGATCACGTCGGCGCCCTGGTCGCCCAGCATCATGGTGGCGAACGGACCTGAGATCATGCTGGTCAGATCGATAATGCGATAACCGTCTAGCGGACCCGGCATCGGCTCCCTCCCTGGCAAACGACAAAGCCGCCGGTCTCCGGCGGCATTTCCTAATACTTGGTCGAACCCGCCGCGGGACGCAAGACCGTTCGATTTCGTTCGCAACGGCGGCGGGCGCAACGGGTTCGCAAATGCGCGTTGCTCCGCTTCGCGGCCGAGACTAGGCTCGATCCAACGACCGAGCCCAAAGCCTCGGCGAACCGGATTAGGGAGAGCTGAGAATGACCTCAATGCACTCGTCGCGCCGCAGGGCGCTTACCGCCGCGGTCGCGCTGGCCGCCGCTATTTCCGCCGGTTTTCCGGCCATGGCCGAGATGGTCTATCACCGCGGCAACACGGCCGATCCGGAAACTTTGGATCAGCACAAGACCTCGACGATCTACGAATCGAACATCCTGCGCGATCTCTACGAGGGTCTGGTGATCTACGACGCCAAGGCCAATGTCGTCCCCGGCGTCGCCGAAAGCTGGGACGTCAGCGACGACGGCACCGTCTATACCTTCCGTCTTCGGGGCGATGCCAAATGGTCGAACGGGGATCCGGTGACCGCGGGCGATTTCGTCTACTCCTTCCGCCGCATCCTGACGCCCGAGACCGGCGCGAAGTACGCCAACGTCCTCTATCCCATCGCCAACGCCGAGAAGGTGAACGGCGGCAAGCTGCCGCCAGAGGAGATCGGCGTCACGGCGCGCGACGACCGCACGCTGGAGATCCGGCTGGAATCGGCGACGCCCTATTTCCTGCATCTGATGACCCACCAGACCGGCTATCCGGTGCATCCGCCCAGTGTCGAGCAGCATGGGCCCGAATTCGTGCGTCCGGAAAACATCGTCAGCAACGGCGCCTATATGCTGGTCGAGACCTTGCCGAACGCGCATGTGAAGGTGGTCAAGAACCCGAACTTCCACGCCGCCGACAGCGTCAAGATCGACACCGTCTACTTCTATCCGACCGAAGACCGGTCGGCCGCGCTGCGCCGGTTCCAGGCCGGCGAGCTGCATTCCAACAACGACGCGCCGGTCGAGCAGGCGGCCTGGATGCGGGAGAATCTGGGCGGTCAGTTCCGCGTCGCGCCCTATCTCGGCAACTACTACTACGCCGTGAAGACCGACAAGGCGCCGTTCGACGACGTTCGCGTACGCCAGGCGCTGTCCATGGCCATCGACCGCGAGTTCATCGCCGAGGAGATCTGGGGCGGCACCATGGTCGCTGGCTACAGCTTCGTGCCGCCCGGCATCGGCAATTACGACGAGCCGGCCTTCGCCGACTACAAGACGACATCGATGATCGACCGCGAGGACGCGGCTATCGCGCTTCTGAAGGAGGCGGGCTTCGGGCCGGACAAGCCGCTGAAAGTGGAGATCCGCTACAACACGTCGGAAAACCACAAGAACACGGCGCTCGCCATCGCCGACATGTGGCAGCCGCTCGGCGTCGAGGTCTCGCTGCTGAACTCGGACACCGCGACCCACTACGCGGTGCTGCGCGACAAGGGCGATTTCGATGTCGCGCGGGCCGGCTGGATCGGCGACTACAGCGATCCGCAGAACTTCCTGTTCATGGTCGAGAGCGACAATTCCGGCTTCAACTACGCGAACTACGACAATCCGGAATACGACGCGCTGATGGACCGGGCCGCGGCCGAGATCGATCTGAAGAAACGCGCCGCGATCCTGAAGCAGGCGGAAGCGATCTTCATGCGCGACCTGCCGTTTATCCCGCTCATGTATTACGGCTCGATCAGCCTGGTCTCCGACAAGCTCGTCGGCTGGGAAGACAACATTCAGAACGTGCACGCCAGCCGCTGGATGTCGATCAAGGAATAGTCGCGGCGGGCGAGGGGTGACGGCCCGGGCCGCCGCGTCGTGCTGAGCTATGCCGTGCGCCGGCTGCTCGGCGCGATCCCGACCCTGTTCCTGATCGTCACGGTCGCGTTCTTTCTCATCCGCGTCGCGCCCGGCGGTCCGTTCGATCTGGAACGGCCGCTCGAGGCGCAGGTGATGGCGAACCTGCTCAAGGTCTATCACCTGGACAAGCCGCTCTGGCAGCAATACCTGCTCTACGTCCAGAACCTGTTGCAGGGCAATCTCGGTCCCAGCTTCATCTACCGCGACTTCTCCGTCGCCGAGCTGTTTGCGCGGGGCCTGCCGGTGTCAATCCAGCTCGGCGGGGCCGCTTTGCTGCTGGCGTTGTGCCTCGGCACGGCGCTCGGCACCGTCGCCGCCCTGCGCCAGAACCGGCCGACGGACTATTCGGTCATGGCCGTCGCCATGATCGGCATTACCATCCCGAACTTCGTCATGGCGCCGGTGCTGACGCTGGTCTTCGCGCTCTATCTCGATTTGCTACCGGCCGGCGGCTGGGGCGGCGGCGCCATGCTGAACAAACTGTTGCCGGTATTCACCCTCGCGCTGCCGCAGATCGCGGTCATCGCGCGGCTCACCCGCGGCAGCATGATCGAGGCATTGCGGTCGAACCATGTCCGCACGGCCCGCGCCAACGGCCTGCCGGCGCATGTCGTGGTGGTCGGGCATGCCTTGCGCGGCGCGCTCCTGCCGGTCGTCTCCTATCTCGGACCGGCCGCCGCCGCGCTGCTCACCGGCTCCGTCGTCATCGAGACGATCTTCGGCATCCCCGGCATCGGCCGCTACTTCGTGCAGGGCGCCTTGAACCGCGACTACACGCTGGTCATGGGCACGGTGGTGGTCATCGCCTGCTTCGTCGTGCTGTTCAATCTGCTGGTCGATCTGGCCTATGCCGTGCTCGACCCGCGCGTGCGCTT
This sequence comes from Alphaproteobacteria bacterium, assembly GCA_965232515.1. GTDB lineage: Bacteria > Pseudomonadota > Alphaproteobacteria > JANQKO01. Next base: position 307,745 of record CBDDPY010000002.1, read on the forward strand.
CCGGGACTGACGGACATGGCCGTCACCCTCGACATGCCGTCCGCCGGCCGCTCGCTCTGGGGCGATGCCTGGCTGCGATTGCGGGCGAACCGGGCGGCGATGACCAGTATCGTCCTGCTGGCGCTGATGACGGTTGTCTGCATCGTCGGTCCCTGGCTGTCGCCGCACGGCCACGACCAGGTTTACCGCGACTACGTCAAGGTGCCGGCGAGCCTCGAAGCTTATCCGCGCGCCGATGCGGTCCGGCCGGCCGTCGAACGCGCCCTGCGCCGGGCGCGGGCTGACATCGAGGCTATCGGGATCGGCGACGACAACGTCACCGTCACGCTGACTGCCCGCCGCGCCATCGACGAGCGAATTACCCGCTATCTCGACCGCGCCAACCTGTTCGATAACGCCCAGGTCGTCGAGCGCGGCGACGACGGCCTGCGCATGGTGCTGAGCGCCGACATCGATCGCAAGCGCTTCCTCTTCGGTACCGACGCCAACGGCCGCGATCTGTTTACGCGGACGCTGATCGCCGGCCGCATCTCTCTGATGATCGGCCTGCTCGCGACCGGTGTCGCGCTCGTCATCGGCGTCAGCTACGGCGCGGTCTCCGGCTATCTCGGCGGCCGGGTCGACGCGGCCATGATGCGTCTGGTCGATGTGCTTTACGCGCTGCCGTTCATGTTCTTCGTGATCCTGCTGGTGGTGTTCTTCGGCCGCAGCATTGTCTTGATGTTCATTGCCGTCGGCGCCATCGAATGGCTCGACATGGCCCGCATCGTCCGCGGCCAGACCCTGTCGATCAAGCGTCAGGAATATGTCCAGGCCGCGCAGGCGCTCGGCGTCGACACGTTCGGCATGCTGAAGCGCCATGTCGTGCCAAACACGCTCGGACCCGTCGTTGTCTTCATGACGCTCATGGTGCCGAAGGTGATCCTGCTCGAGAGCTTCCTCAGCTTCCTCGGCCTCGGCGTCCAGGAACCGATGACCAGTTGGGGCGTGCTGATTGCCGAGGGCGCGCGCAACATCCAGGGCGCCGCCTGGCTGTTGATCTTCCCCTCGGCTTTCCTTGCCGTCACGCTGTTCTGCCTCAACTTCATCGGCGACGGCCTGCGCGACGCGCTCGACCCGAAGGATCGCTGAGCGCGGCATGCCCGACGAATCCCCGGTCCTTGAGATTTCTGATCTGCATGTCCGCTTCGACACGCCGGACGGCGAGGTGCATGCCGTGCGCGGCGTTGACATCCGTGTCGAGCCGGGCGAGACCGTGGCCGTGGTCGGCGAGTCCGGCTCCGGCAAGAGCCAGATCATGATGGCGGTGATGGGCCTGCTGGCGGCGAACGGCCGCGCCGAGGGCAGGGTGCGCTACCGCGACACCGAACTGCTCGGCCTGCCGCCGCGCGCGCTCAACCGTTATCGCGGCGACAAGATCTCGATGATCTTCCAGGAGCCGATGACCTCGCTCGACCCGCTCTACCGCATCGAGCGCCAGATCGCCGAGCCGTTGATGCACCACCGGGGCCTGTCGCGCACCGAGGCGCGGCCGCGCGTGCTGGAGCTGCTTGAGCTTGTCGGCATCCCCGACGCGGAACATCGCCTGCGCGCCTATCCGCACGAGCTTTCCGGCGGCCAGCGTCAGCGGGTGATGATCGCCATGGCGCTCGCCAACGAACCCGACATCCTGATCGCCGACGAGCCGACGACGGCGCTCGACGTCACCATCCAGGCGCAAATCCTGGAATTGCTGGCCGACCTGCAGCGCCGCTTCGGCATGGCCATCGTCTTCATCACCCACGACCTCGGCATCGTCCGCCGCTTCGCTGCGCGCGTCTACGTGATGCACCAGGGCAGGGTGGTCGAGGAGGGCCGCACCAGGCAAATCTTCGACCGGCCGCGCGAGGCCTATACGCGGATGCTGCTCGCCGCCGAGCCCGAGGGCACCAAGCCGCCGGTGCCGGTGAGCGCGCCGGCGTTGCTCGAAGGCGAGGACTTGCGCGTCACCTTTCGCATCGGCCACGGCCTGTTCGGCCGCCGCCAACGGCAGCTCAAGGCCGTCGACGGTGTCAGCTTGCGCCTGCGGCGCGGCCAGACCATCGGCGTGGTCGGCGAGTCCGGCTCCGGCAAATCGACGCTGGGCCGGGCCCTGCTGCGGTTGGTCGACAGCCAGGGCGCGATCAGTTTCGATGCCCAGGACATCCAGGGCCGGGATCGCCGGCATATGCGTCCGCTCCGGCGCGAATTGCAACTGGTGTTCCAGGACCCCTACGGCTCGCTCAGCCCGCGCCTGACGGTCGGCCAGATCGTCACCGAGGGTCTGCTGGTGCACGCCCCCGAACTCGACGCCGCCGAACGCGACCGCCGCGCCTGTGCGGCGCTGGAGGAAGTCCAGCTCGATCCCGCCATGCGCAACCGCTACCCCCACGAATTCTCCGGCGGCCAGCGTCAGCGTATCGCCATCGCCCGCGCGCTCATCCTGAAACCCAAGGTGATCGTGCTGGACGAGCCGACCTCGGCCCTCGACCGCTCGGTGCAGAAACAGATCGTCAACCTGCTGCGCGACCTGCAGGCGGCGCACGGCCTGTCCTACATCTTCATCAGCCACGACCTCGCCGTGGTCCGGGCCATGGCCGACGAGGTCATCGTCATGAAGGACGGCCGTGTCGTCGAGCACGGCACCGCCGACGCCGTCTTCGCCGCCCCCCGCGCCGCCTACACGCAAGCCTTGCTCGCCGCCGCCTTCGACCTCACCACCACCGACCGCAGCGCCGCCGCGACGTGAGGCGGTCCCTCACGCGTCGTCATGCTTCGAGACGGGTCCTTCGGACCCTCCTCAGGATGGAGACCTTTGCACGGTTTTGGGAAGCGTGATTCACTGACGGTATAGGGGCTGTCGGTGAGGGTTTGAGATGTCTCGCAAGCGTGTTGGTCAGCTGGGGTTTGAGGACGCGGTTGTCGAGGCGCGGCTTGGCGCTCGGTTCGATCGGCTGTCGAAGATCAATGATCTTGTGGACTGGCGGCCGTTTGAGGCGCTGCTGGAGGGGCTTTATCCGTCGCGTCGGGGCGAGCCGTCTTATCCGGCGCTGATCATGTTCAAGGTGCTGCTGTTGCAGCGCTGGTACAATCTGTCGGATCCGATGATGGAGGAGGCGTTGGCGGACCGGATCTCGTTCCGTCGGTTTGTCGGTCTGAGCCTGAGCGATCCGGTTCCCGATCACTCGACGATCCACCGTTTCCGGGACCGTCTACGCGGGGCGGCGCGTCTTGAGGCGCTGATGGGGGAGTTGTCGCGTCAGCTCGAAGCGCACCAGGTCGTGCTCAAACAAGGCACGTTGATTGATGCCAGCCTGGTGAGCAGCGCGGCGCGGCGGCCTCGGATCAAGGAAGGCCGGACCAGCCGGACCGATCCGGATGCGCGCTTTGGCACCAACAACGAGCGCCGGCGCTATAGCTTTGGCTACAAGCTGCATGTGGCCGTGGATCAGGGCTCGGCGCTGATCCGCGGCCTGTTTCTGACGCCGGTCAATCGCCAGGAGATCGACTTTGCCGCCGATTTGGTTCAGGGCGACGAGCAGGCCGTCTATGCCGACCGTGGTTATGACGCCCGGCGCCTGCGCGATCATCTGGCGGCGCTCGGCATCGCCGACGGGGTCATGCGCCATGCCCGTAAAGGCAGGCCGCTCAACGCCGAAGAGACCGCCCGGAACCACCGGCTGGTGGCCCGGCGCCGACCGGTCGAGAAGATCTTCGGCACCCTCAAACGAAGCTACCGCCTCAGCCGCCTGCCGCATTTCAGCCAAGCACGCAACGAAGTCACCGTCACGCTCGCCTGTTTCGCCTACAACCTGCGACGCCTCGCCGTCCTCTGCGCAACTTGAGGCCGCTCGATATCGACCTCATCGACAGCAAACAGGCCTCAAGCCGGTCAGCGGCTCGAAAACAGGCGCGATCGCCGCTAACAACCCAGCGCCAAGCTCGAACATAGCGACAAACAACACCTACCGTGCAAAGGTCTCCAGCATGAGGCTAGAGAGCACATTGTACGGCCTCACCCTGAGGAGAAGCCGAAGGCTTCGTCTCGAAGGGTGGAAACGGTGTCAGGTCCGCCGGTCCTCCCGGATCATGTCGGCGGCTTTTTCGGCGATCATGATCACCGGCGCGTTGGTGTTGCCCGAGGTAATGGTCGGCATCACCGAGGCGTCGACCACGCGCAGGCCGTCGAGGCCGTGCACCTTGAGCCGCGCGTCGACCACGGCCATGTCGTCGTCGCCCATCCTGGCCGTGCCGACGGGATGGAAGATCGTTGTCCCGACGTCGCCGGCGGCTTTCGCAAGTTCCTCGTCGCTGCTGTATTCGATGCCGGGCTTGAACTCCTCGGGCCGGAAGCGCGCCATCGCCGGCGCGGCGCAGATCGACCGCGTCAGCTTGATGGCATCCGCAGCCACCTGCCGGTCCGCCGGTGCCGAAAGATAATTCGGCCGGATCGCCGGCGGCGCCAACGAGTCCGGGCTCTTGATCCGGATCGAGCCGCGGCTCTCGGGGCGTAGATTGCAGACCGAGGCCGTGAAAGCGGGGAAGGGGTGCAGTGGCTCGCCGAACTTCTCCAGGCTCAGCGGCTGCACGTGATATTCCAGGTTCGGCGTCTCGCGCGACGCGTCCGATTTGGCGAAGGCGCCGAGCTGGCTCGGCGCCATGGTCAGCGGCCCGCGCTTGAACAGGAAGTATTCCAGCCCCATGCCGACCTTGCCGATCAGGCTGTTCGCGCGCTCGTTCAGCGTTTGCGTGTTCTGGACCTTGTAGGCGAGACGGATCTGCAGATGGTCCTGCAGGTTCTCGCCGACGCCTTTCAGGGCGTGCACCACCGGGATGCCGAATTCCTGCAGCAGCTCGCCCGGCCCGACGCCCGAGAGCTGCAGTAGTTGCGGCGAGCCGACCGCGCCGCTCGCCAGGATCACCTCGCGCCGGGCGGTCACATGCTTGTCGGCGCCCTTCTGCGCAATTTCGACGCCGCTCGCGCGCCGGCCGTCGAACGTGATCCGCTTCGCCTGCGCATGCGTCATCACGGTGAGATTGCCGCGGTCGCGCACCGGCTTCAGGAACGCCGTCGCCGTGCTCCAGCGCACACCGCTCTTCTGGTTCACCTGGAAATAGCCGCAGCCCTCGTTGTTGCCGCGGTTGAAATCGTCCGTGTTGGGGATGCCGACCTCGGCCGCCGCGGCGCGAAAGGCGTCCAGGATCTCCCAGCTCAGCCGCATCTCCTCGACCCGCCACTCGCCGCCCGCGCCGTGCAGGTCGTCGGCGCCGTGGCTGTAGTCTTCCGAGCGCCTGAAGTAGGGCAGCACGTCGTCCCAGCCCCAGCCGGCATTGCCGAGCTGCCGCCACTGGTCGTAGTCGCGGGCCTGGCCGCGCATGTAGATCATGCCGTTGATCGACGAGCAGCCGCCCAGCACCCGGCCGCGCGGATAAGCGAGCGCCCGGCCGTTCAGACCGTCCTCTGCCTCGGTCTGGAAGCACCAGTCCGTCCGCGGGTTGTTCATGGTGTAGAGGTAGCCGATCGGCACGTGGATCCAGAAATAGTTGTCCTTGCCGCCGGCCTCCAGCAGCAGGACGCTGACATCCGGATCGGCCGACAGCCGGTTCGCCAGCACGCAACCGGCCGACCCGGCGCCCACGATTATGTAATCGAAGGCGCCGAGCGTGTTGTCCGCTTCGGCCGCCACGTGCGTCTAGAAGCTCGCCAGCGTGGCGTTGCGCAGGTCGGTCACCAGCATGCAGGCCGGCGTGTGCGAGATGGCGATCGGCGGCTTGGCCTGCTCGACCGCCACTTGCGGCGTGATGCCGCAGGCCCAGAACAGCGGCAGCTCGTCGTCGCGGACGTCGACCTTGCCGCACTGCCAGGGGTCGTTCACGTCGATACCGATCTGTTCGGGCTTGCCGATATGCACCGGCGCGCCGTGCACGTTCGGAAAGCGGCTGGTGATCTGGATCGCGCGGATCGCGTCGGCGGGTTTGAACGGCCGCATCGACACCACCATCTTGCCGCTGAAACGGCCGGCCGGCTTGCAATCGATGCCGCTCCGATAGACGGGCACGGTCTCGCCGCTGTCGATATGCCTGAGCGGCAGGCCGGCATCCAGCAATGCGCCCTCGAACGACAGCGAGCAACCCATGGCGAAGGCGACCATGTCGTCCTGCCAGAGGTGACGGATGTCGGGCACGTCTTCGACGTACTCGCCGTCGCGGAACACGCGATAGCTCGGCACGTCGGTGCGGATGTCGAGATCGGCGGCGAGATCCGGCAGGCGCGGATCGCCGGGCTCGCTCATGGCCAGCAGCGGGCAGGGCTTGGGGTTGCGCTGACAGAAGCGGGCGAACTCGTCGGCATAGTCCTTCGGCAGGATCGCCACGTTGGCATGCACATAGCCCAGCGCAACGCCGCCGGTATGCTCGGTAAAGTCGCCGGCGCGGATCACCTGCCGCATGGCGACGGGATCGTCCAGGTCCCAACTGGCGTCGTCCCGGCGCGCCTCCATCAAGGCCATGGCCATCGTTCAACCCTCCTTGTCGTTATGTCGCTCAAGTCTACTGCCGCCGTCGGTCGGCAACAACGTTTCGCGGTAGTGCCGCTCGATGTGCTGGCGCAGCGCCTGCATGCGCGCGACGTCGCCGCGGTCGCGCGGGCCGCGGGCGGCGCGTGCCGCATCCGCCGCCTCGGCGGCGATCGCCGGCTTGTCGAGAGCCGTCAGCGCGCCGTCGCAATAGAGAATCCGGCCGTCGACCATGGTCAGCTTGACGTCGTCGCCGCGGGCGCGTGCCAGCAGCGCGTCGATCAGCGGCATGTCCGGATCGAGATAGGGCTGCCGCGTGCGATCCAGGGACAGCGCCACCAGATCGGCCCGTGCGCCGGGTTCAATGCGGCCGACATCGGGCGCGGTCTGCGCCGCCTTCGCGCCGTTCACGGTCAGCATCCGCAACTTGTCGGCCGGGGTCGGCGCCGCCGGTCCATGCCAGTCCGGCACACGGGCCAATTCGGCCGCCAGTCGCAGCTCGCCCAGCAGATCCTCGTCGTCGGCGAGCCCGCCATTGTCCGTACCGATGGCGACGGGCACGCCGGCTTGCAGCAGCTTCGCCAGCGGCGCGGCGCCATTGTGCAGACGCAGGTTGCTGCCCGGGTTGCGCACCACGACCGCGCCGTGGTGGGCGATGGTCTCGATATCGCGGTCGTCCAGATACACGCCGTGCGCCAGGGCCGTCCGCGGCGTCAAGGCGCCGAGCCCGGCCATGTGCGCGAAGGCGCCGTCGGGATAGAGCGCCGCCAGTGTTGCTTGCTGCGCCGGCGACTCGGCCGCGTGAATGTGCAGGCCCAGTCCCTTGGCGTCGGCGTCGCGGGCGAGCGTCGCCAGCATTTCGTCCGACACCCATTGCAGGCCGGCCGGCCCGTAGCAGAGCCGGATGCGCGGATGATCGCCGAAGTCCGCCAGCAGCCGGTCCATCAGCGCTGTCGTCGCCGTGCCGTCGCCGGCATATGGCTGTCCCGTCGGCACCGCGACCCAGCCGCGCAGGTCGGCCGGTAGGCTCGCCAGGAATGCGTCCTCGTGCGGCGGATAGACAACGAAACCCCGGTCCATGGCGCCGACGCAGAAGGTGACGCGCAGGCCCGACTCGTCGTAGGCCCGCAGCGCCGCCCGCGCTTCCGCCTCGTAATCGCCGCTGCCGTAGCTGTAGTTGGCGTGCACCGTGCTGGTGACGCCGTTCTCGATCATGCAGGCCGCGGCCAGCTTGGTGACGGGGTAGGGGGCGAGGCTGCCGCGCGCCCGCCGGCTGTTGATCCAGAGCTCCAGAAAATCGTCGGCATAGCCGAGCTGGATCTGGCTGATGCCGCGCCCGTGCTGATGCGCGTTCACCAGGCCCGGCATCACCAGGCAGCCGTCCAGCTCTTCGGTCCGGGCGTCGGGCCAGCGCTGCCGCAAAACGTCCGCACGATCGATGGCGGCGATGCGACTGCCGACAACGGCGATCGATGCGCCGTTTTGCAAGCTATCCGGATCGGCGGTGGGCAGCAGATATTCCGGCTGCAGAATGATCGTGGTCATGTCGTCCCTTTTTCGACCGGAGGTCGATTATGGCATCCTAGACGACCATGATTGCAGCGCGGAGGCCGAAGGCGAAATGTATGAGACCTACGAGACCCTGTTGACCGAACGCCGGGGCAAGATCCTGACCGTCACCATGAACCGGCCGGAGGTGAAGAACGCGGCGAACGACGTGATGCACGCCGAGCTCGCGCGCATCTTCTACGAGATCGCCGCCGATCCCGACTGCGACGTGGTCGTGCTGACCGGCGCGGGCGACGCTTTCTGCGCCGGCGGCGACATCAACGGCATGGCCCGCAAGATCGAGGACCACACGCTCTGGGTCCAGACCGTGGTCGAGGCGCGCGACATCTTCTACGGCATGCTCGACCTCGACAAGCCGGTGATCGCCCGGCTGAACGGCGCGGCCTCGGGGCTCGGCGCCACGCTCGCCGTCTATTGCGACATCATCATCGCCGCCGAAAGCGCCAAGATCGGGGACCCGCACGTCAAGGTCGGTCTGGTCGCCGGCGACGGCGGCGCGCTGATGTGGCCGATGCTGGTCGGCTACGCGAAGGCGAAGGAGCTGTTGTTCCTGGGCGATCATGTCGACGCGCGGGAGGCCGAGCGCATCGGTCTGATCAACTACGCGGTGCCGGACGACCAACTCGACGAAAAGGTCTACGCCATGGCCGACCGTCTCGCCGCCGGCGCTACCCAGGCGATCGGCTGGACCAAGCGCGCCATCAACCACAGTCTGCGGCAGTTGGCCCAGGGCACCATGGAAGTCGGCCTCGGCCTGGAAACGCTCTCCCACCTCAGCCACGACCACGCCGAAGCGGTCAACGCCTTTCGGGAAAAGCGCCGCCCGGCTTTCACCGGGCGGTAGGGGGCTAATGCGACGACGCTCCCGAAAAGGTCTCTCATGTCGTCATGCCCGGACTTGATCCGGGCATCCAGGGGCGTGTGATCGGACGCTGACCTGGATCACCGGGCCAAGCCCGGTGATGACGAATTGGCTGCAAACGTTGGCCTGCCCTAGCTCTGCGTCACCTTGATGCGCCGGGCCTTGCCGTCGTCGCTGGCCGTCTTCGGCACGCGGACCGACAGCACGCCGTTCTTATACTGCGCGTCGATCCGGTGCGCGTCGCCGTCCGGCGGCACCCGGAACGAGCGCTGGAAGGCGCCATAGGCGCGCTCGGAGAAGAAATACGTCCGACCGCTTTCTTCCCGCTCGAAGCGCTTTTCGCCCTTCACCGTGATCGTGTTGCCGTTCACCGAGACGTCGATGTCATCCGGCTCGACGCCCGGTACCTCGACGTTGATTTCGTAGAAGTCGTTCGTGGTCGCGGCTTCCGACTGCGGCGCGAAGTAGCCGGCGATGCGGTTGCCGACCTGGCGCAGCGGGTCGTACAGGTTATGCAGCCAGTTGGTCTCGTGACCGCCAACGGTGTGCGTTTTCTCTACCATGCCAGCGCCTCCAACTAGTGACACCGGCACTAAAGCGCGTTCGGCCTGGCGATTTCCTGATCTGGATCAAATTCGGTGTTTGACCCGCAAGCGGCACGGTTCAGGTGATCGGCAACATGACATTCTGCTGGAACGCCTCGCGCTGGGTCAAGCGTTCGTACCAGGCCCGGACGCTTGGCAAGTCGGGCCGGTCGATATCGAGTCCGTACCAGCGGTAGACCATGGCGCCGACCGGGAAATCGCCCATGGTCAGGGCCGAGCCGGCGATGTAGTCGGGGCCGGCAAGGTGCCGATCCAGGCGCTCGAACAGATGCCCGACCTCCTCTGCCGCGGCGGTGATCGCGTCCATGTCCCGCTCTTCCTCCGGCGTCCGCACCAGGCCCCAGAACACGGTCGTCATCGGCGCCAGCAGAATGGTCTGCTGCCAGTCCATCCATTGATCGGCAAGGCCGCGGGCGCGCACATCTTCCGGGTACAGCGCGCCGGGACTGTGTTTGGCGCAGAGATAGCGAACGATGGCGTTCGACTCGTACATCATGAAGCCCTGGTCGTCGATCACCGGCACCCGGCCCTGCGGGTTCATCGCCAGATACCACTCTTCGTTGACCTTGCCGAAGGCGCCGCCGGCATCGATGCGCTCGTGCTCCAGCTCCAACTCACCGATACACCACATGACTTTCTGCACGTTCGCGGAATTAGCGCGACCCCAGATGCGCAGCATGACGTTCCCTCCTGATGCCGGTTTCAGCCGAAGATTGTGCCCGGTCCGTGAATACCCGGCGCGGGGCTGAATAGCAACGACGGCGATTGCCCGCAAGACGTAGTTCGTTCACACTCGCCAAGCTCTCGCCAATGCACTTGTAGAACCATGACATATACGAAGAATTTTCCGGTTTCCTGGGACCAGTTACACCGTGACGCGCGTGCGCTCGCCTGGCGTCTGATCGAGCGCGGGCCATGGGAAGGCGTCGTCGCGGTGACGCGCGGCGGCCTGGTGCCGGCGGCGATCGTCGCGCGCGAGTTGAATATCCGTCTGATCGAGACGGTCTGCATCGTCACCCGTCGCGGCCAGGACGTGGGCGAGCCGGTGATCCTAAAGTCGCTCTCGGGCGACGGCGAGGGCTGGCTGATCGTCGACGATCTCGTCGACACCGGCACGACGGCACGAATCGTCCGCGAGATGCACCCGAAAGCGCATTTCGCCACGGTCTATGCCAAGCCGGAAGGGCGTCCGTCGGTCGACACCTTCATCACCGAGGTCAGCCAGGACACCTGGATCCTGTTCCCCTGGGACGCCGAGCTGCAATTCACCGAGCCGGTGGTCGACCGCAAGCAGGGCTGACCGACCTGACCACATCGCAGGGATCGAATCGCCAAGCCGCCGCCGGCGATCTCGGCGTCGCCACGCGGCTCGCTTTCTACTACGGCGGCATGTTCGCCTTCGTTGGCATTTACATGCCGTTCTGGCCGGTCTGGCTCACCGCGCACGGCCTGAGCGCGCCCGAGATCGGCGCCGTGCTGTCGGCGGCGCTCTGGATCAAGGTGGTGGCCAATCCGACGATCGCGCGCCTCGCCGACCGCAGCGGCGAGCGCAAGCGGCCGATGCTGCTGCTGGCCGTGCTGGCGCTTGCCGGCTTCGCGCTGTTTCCCCTCGTCGACGGCTTCTGGCCGATCCTGCTGCTCTCGGTCTTCGCCAGCATCAGCTATTCCGCCATTATGCCGCTCGGCGAGACCGTGGCCCTGTCGGCGAGCTACGAGCGGCGTCTCGACTACGGCCGCGTCCGGCTCTGGGGCTCGCTCGCGTTTATCGCCGCATCCATCCTGGGCGGCCGGCTGCTGGGCATCGGCGGTCCCGATATCGTGCTCTGGCTGATCATCGGCTGTCTCGGCTGGCTGCTGTTGTCCTGCGCACTGTTGCCCGACACCCGACAGGCGCGCGGGCGTGGGCGCGGGGGCGATGTGTTGCGGCTCGCCCGCAATCCCGTCTTCCTGGCCTTTCTCGCGGCCGGCAGCCTGATTCAGGCCAGCCACGCCGTGATCTACGGCTTCGGCACCCTGCACTGGCAGGCGGCCGGCATCTCCGACGATGTCATCGGCTGGCTCTGGGCCGAGGGTGTGGTGGCCGAGATCGCGTTGTTCGCGATCAGCGGCGCCGTCGTCGCGCGGCTTGGCGTCGCCCGCCTGTTGTTGCTTGCGGGTCTCGCCGGATTGCTGCGTTGGACCCTGACCGCAGTCAGCACCGATCTCGGCGTCCTGATCGCCGTGCAGGCGCTGCACGGCTTCACCTTCGGCGCGGCGCACCTCGCCGCCATGCATTTCATCACCCGCGCGGCGCCGCCGGAGATGGCCGCCACGGCGCAGACGCTCTATTCGGCGGTGGCCGCCGGCATCGCCATGGGCGCGGCGGCCGGCGCGTCCGGCCTGCTTTACCAGGCCTTCGGCGGCGGCGCCTTCCTTGTCATGGCGGCGCTTGCCGGCATCGGCAGCCTGTTCGCGCTCGTCGTCATGCGCGGCTGGGATGGCGGCCGCCTGACCGCGTGATAGGCTTGGGCAACGTTTGAACAGATTGTGGGAGTAGCGCCATGGCCATCGTCGAAACCGAAGCGCTTGCCGAAGGCGTCGCCGGGTTGGCCCTGAACCGGCCCGAGAAGCGTAATGCCCTCGACCTGGAGATCCGCACGGAGTTGATGAGCGGCCTTGAGGGGCTTCTGGCCGACGACGCCGTGCGCGCCATCGTCATCAAGGGCAATGGCGGTCATTTCTGCGCCGGCGGCGACATCACCACGATGACCGATCTCGACCCGGTCGCGGCGCGGGCGCGCATGAAGAGCGGCCATCGCTTGGTGCGCATGCTCTACGAGGCGGAGAAACCCATCGTTGCCGCCGTCGAGGGCTTCGCCGTCGGCGCCGGGGCGGGGCTGGCGATGTCGGCCGACTCGATCGTCATGGGCGAGGGCGCCACCATGGGCTTCCCGTTCTTCCGTCTCGGCCTGGTGCCCGACTGGGCCATCCTCTACTACCTGCCGCGCCGCGTCGGCGTCGGCCGGGCAAAGCAGATCCTGCTCGAGGCGGCCATGGTCAAGGCGCCGCAGGCGGTCGAACTCGGCATGGCCGACCACATGGTCGCCGACGACAGCGTCGTCGCGCACGCCGTCGGCCTCGCCGAAACCTATGCCCGCCAGCCGCGCCACGCCTTCGCCATCGTCAAACGCCAGCTCCACCTCTACCCCACCGGTTTCGACGAAGCGCTCGAAATGGAGGCCATGGCCCAGTCGCTCGGCTTCAGTACCGCGGACTTCGAGGAAGGCCGAAGCGCGTTCCTGGAGAAGCGGAAGCCAGAGTTCGGCTGAGCAAAGGCTGCCCTCATCCTCCCACGCGACTGCCGTCGCGCGGATCCCTCCCTCTCCCGCAAGCGGGAGAGGGTTGGGGTGAGGGCTGGTTTGTTAGTCGTATCCCGGCGGCGCCACGAACCCGCCAATCTCTTGCGCCAGCAGGCGGCTGAACTCGATTGCCGTGCGGTCGTGCAGATGCGGTGCGATGGCCTGTGCGCCAACCGGCAAGCCGGACGCCGTCAAACCGGCGGGGCTGACGGTCGACGGCAGGTAGACCACGCCGCTGATGCCGGCCCAGAACAGCTGGTCCGTCGTCGGCACCGGATGGCCGTTGACGTCAATCGTCCGGTCGTGCCGCTCGCCTTCCTGGTCGTGCGGCCAGGCGGCCGACGCCGCCGCCGGGCAGAGCAGGATGTCCCAGTCCTCGAAGAACCCGGCCCAGCTTATCCGCATCTGCGTCCGCTCGTTGTGGAGCGGCAGCCAGTCCCTGTGCCGCAGCGTGTTGCCGCGCGACATGCGGGCGAGATAGGACGTGTCGTCGGCGCTGGTTTCCTCGGCGATCTGCAGCGACCGTGCGTAGACCTCCGGCGACATCCGGCCGGAGGTCGCGGCCCGCAGCAACAGCACGTAAACTTCATGCGCCCGCCGCGTATCGATGTCGGGGTGCGCGGTATCGCTCACCGTGGCGCCTGCCTTGGCGAGCGCGTCGGCGACGGCCTGCAGCCGGTCGGCATATTCGCCGTCGACCTCGGAATTCGGATCGCTCAGCTTCACCGCGACCCGGAAGTCCTTCAGCGTCGTCCGCTTCGGCGCCGGCAGCTCCAGCCGCCAACCATCCGCCTCCAGCGGGTCCGGGCCGGCCATGGCGTCGAGCGCCAGGCCCAAGTCCTCGGCGCTGCGGGCAAGCGGCCCGATTGCAGAGATATCGGCCGACGTCACGACGCCCGGCAGGGCGTGGCCGCGCGTCGGCAGGATGCCGTAGGTCGGCTTCAGGCCGAAGACGCCGCAATAATGTGCCGGGTTGCGGATCGAGGCGCCGATATCGCTGCCCGAGTCGATACCGGTCAGGCCGGCCGCCAAGGCGGCCGCCGAGCCGCCGGACGAGCCGCCCGGTGTCAGTTCGGTATTCCAGGGGTTGTTGGTGGTGCCGTAGATGGCGTTGAAACTCTGCCAGTCGGCGAGGTTGAGCGGCACGTTGGTCTTCCCGAACAGCACCACGCCCGCGGCCAGCATCCGGTCCACCGACAGGGCGTTCTTCGCCGCGATATTGTCCTTCATCTCCGGGATGCCCCAGGTCGTCGGCGACCCGGCGACGTCGTAGGATTCCTTGATCGTCATCGGCACGCCGTGCAGCGGACCCCAGATCTCGCCCTTGGCGAGCGCCGCGTCGGCCGCCCGCGCCCGCGTCCGCGCGTTGTCGACATCCATCCAGATGATGGCGTTCAGCGCCGGGTTATACTGCTCGACCCGACTCAGGTAATGGTCGAGCAGTTCCAGACAGCCGATCTCGCGATCCCGGATCATGGCCGCGAGCTCGCTGGCCGATTTGTAGTGAATGGCGCTCATGAAGATTCTTCCTTTCGCTGATCAGCGACGATGTTCCCGTGCCGCCGCGCCGAAGGCAAGCGCGCAAGCCATGATCGACCACGCATGAAGGCCGAAACGCAGGCCATGGACGGCGCGGCGACGCATCCGTTTCGCTGGGCGATGCTGGCCGGCGTCTGGCTGATCTATCTCTGTTTCGGGCTGACCATCGCCGCCATGGCGCCAATGGTCGGCACCGTGACGCAGGAACTGGGCATCAGCAACTCCGCCATGGGCAGCGTGCTCGGCGCCTGGCCGCTGGTCTATATCTTCTCGGCCATTCCCTGCGGCGCGCTGCTGGACCGCATCGGGCCGCGCTGGGGACTGCTGCTGGCCGCCGTGATCATGGCCGCGTCCGGCGGCCTGCGCGGGCTCGCCGACGGCCATCTCGATCTATTCCTGGCGACCGCGCTGTTCGGTCTCGGCGGTCCGTTGATCTCGGTCGGCGCGCCCAAGGTGATTGCGCTCTGGTTCGAGGGCAAGGAGCGGGGGCTGGCCATGGGCATTTACATTACCGGTCCGGCGCTCGGCGGCATCGCCGCGCTGTCGCTCACCAACAGCGTGGCCATGCCGGCATTCGGCGGCGACTGGCGGCTGGTGCTGGTGGTCTATGCCGCCGTGGTGCTGATCAGCGCCGCGGTCTGGCTCGGCATCAGCGCGCATCCGGCCGCCCGCGCCGTCGAGCGCGATCTCGCGGCCGCGCCCAGGCGTTCGCAATTCGCCGTCTTCGCCGACCTGATTGGTCTGCGCAGCGTGCAGATCATGCTGGTGATGGCGGTCGGCATCTTCTTCTTCAACCACTCGATCAGCAACTGGCTGCCCGAGATGTTGCGCAGCGGCGGCATGGATGCGCGCAGCGCCGGCTATTGGGCGTCGGTGTCGGTCGCGGCCGCGATTGTCGGCTCGCTGCTGATCCCCCGGCTCGCGGTGCCGTCGCGCCGCCTGATCATCATGTTCCTGCTGGTGCTGAGCGCCGGTGTGGCGACCTTGCTGATCCCACAGCCGCCGGGCGCCCTGCTGGCCACCGGATTGATCCTGCAGGGCATCACCCGCGGCTCGATGATGACCATCGCCATCCTGATCCTGGTCGAGACGCCCGAGGTTGGCGCCCGCAATGCCGGTTCGGCCGGCGGGCTGTTCTTTTCGGCCGCCGAGATCGGTGGCGTGCTCGGCCCGCTGACCGTCGGCTATCTTTCCGACGTGACGGGCGGCTTTGGCGCGGCCCTGCATCTGCTGACCGGCATCTGCGCGGCGCTGATGCTGCTCCTCGCCCTGCTGCGACGGCAGCACGGCTAGATCGCTACAGGTTGACGACTTCGACGAACACGGGCCGCCGGCGGCTGTCCCGCCCGCGGCTGTCGGTCAGATGCTCCTCGTATTCGGCGATCAACAGGCGGTAGCGGTTCTTCGTCGCCGGCCGATCCGGCAGCGTGATGCTGCCCTGCCAGATGCTCGGCGGCCGGATCACGTCGAAGATCACCGGATCGCGCAGCACCGCCTTGAAATCGCCCTTCGCGACCAGCCGCTCGCCGTCGACCTTGGCGCGTTTGATGGCCGTCGCGGTGGGTTTGCGCCGGCCTGTCTCGGTCACCAGCGAGAGTGTGCCCCGGTCCCGCGTTGGCCGGATATCGGCGACCTTCTGCCAGCCGAGATCGGTACCGATCGTCTCGTTCATTTTCTCCAGCGTCACCTCGATGACGGTCTGGCGCGCCACGGTGCTGTTTTCGCGCGAACCTGTGGACTGGCTGTAGCGGTGGCCGAAGACGCCGATCTTGCGCACCAGCGGATTTCGCCGGTCAGGGGTGACGACGACGGACCGGTCCGGCGTCAACTGCATGAACTCGGCCAGCACGATCTGCGACAGGTTCATCCGGTAGACCGAAACCGGGTGATAGCGCGCCAGCGCCAGCCGGACGAAGGGGTAATAGACCGTGCCGGGCCGGATCACGATGTCGCAGAAATAGAGATCCCGGTCCGCGTCGTAGCCGACCTCGTGCGGCACCACGTCGAGGTGCAGATTGCCCTGAGCGGCGTCGGGATGCGGCAACTGCGACGTTGGGAAGGGACCCGGCCGCAATTCCAGCTCTTCCGGCGGCATGAAATCGGGCCGGTAGGGGCCGAGATCGTCGCGGTCCGCGACGCGCAGCGGGAACCGGTTCGGCCGAGGCGCCGCCGTCTTGATCGTCGCCCCGCCCCAGATCGGATCGGTGCCCCATTGCGTGACGAAGGGCTTGTACGCGCCGTCGATCGCCGTCGTCGAGGCGTTTTCCGGCGGCAGCACGACGCCCAGCATCTCGCCCCAGCCGGATGTGTACCAGGGCCGGTCGAGATAGACGCGCAGACCGCCGCCGCCGCGCCAGCTCGTGCGGCCGCCGCGGCCAATCTTGTCGCGGCTCCAGCCGAAGGTCGGCACCACGTAAAGCACTTCCGGCGCCGGTGGCTGCGCGGCGTTCGCGGCCCAGACGGTCTGTTCGTCCGAGACCACCTTGATCGCCGCGTTGTCGGGCACCGCCTTGATGGCTTCCGGCATGTATTCCCGGAACCGGGTCGTGGCCTCGGCGTGATAGGTGATCCGCCGGTAGCGCGTGTCGCCGAACTCGTGTCGTCCCTGCACCGACAGGATACCGCTCTCGGCCTCGGTGCGGCGGATCCGGCGCTCGAACGCATGCCCGGCCATGGCCAGGTTTCGCGGCGAGCCGGCGGCGGGCCGGTCCTGCGGCTCGTTCCACTGCCCCAGCAGGTCCAGCTTCAGCGTGCTCTTGGCATGGATCGGCGTGCGGAAGGTGGGCCGCGCCCAGGTCGCGTTGGCCTGCCGCGACACCGTCAGAAGGCTGACATCGGGCGTGACCAGCGGCTTCTGCACGGCATGCACCAGTGTCAGCGTGCGCCACGGCGTGAACATCCAGTGCTGGCCGCGCTCGATGCGCGCGCGCAACGTATCCACCTGATCCGGCGTCAACCCGGCGGTAGCCCATTCCCACAGGCCCATCTGTTCCAGCGCGCCGGCCGGCAGCAGGCAGCTCAGCCGCAGCTTCGCCACCTCCGCCTTCGGCAGCGGCACGTTCAGCGTGCGCGTGCCGGCGTCGTAGCCCGCTGTCGCCCCGTCCTGCTCGAAGATATGGATCTTGAAGGGCAGGGCGTCCGGCCAGGGCGAGGCGGCATCGACGAACAGCGCCGGGATCAGGTCGTTCGGGTCCTGGCCTGGCAGATCAAAGATTCGCGCCACGGCGGCCTCGGCGAACGGATCGGCCAGATACGGCAGGCCGCTCGTTTCCGGCAGCACGGCATAGGTCACCGGCACCAACGGCGATGCCGGCGTCGGGCCTGGCGTCATGAAGTCGACCGCTTCCAGCACGCCGTCGCGCGTCGACAGCAGTTGGAAGCTCGCCGGATCGAGCTTGCCGCCGGTATCCAGCATGCTGTGTTGAATAATCTGCGACTGCTTGATGTTGTTCGGCAGGGCCAACCGATCGGCCTGTTCGGCCGCCGGAATGCTGTTGTCGGCCTCGGTCGCGTTATAGCTGCGGATCGCGACGATGGACATGGACTCGCCCGGCCCCGGCTCCGTCACCGGCGGTCCGTCCTTGATCAGCGCCAGCGCCGGCGCTTCCACCGGTTCGAACCGCAGATAGCGCTCGGGATTGCTGGCGGTGTTGGGGGTGCCGATCTCGTCCTCGGTGAAGGGCAGGGAATTGCCGGCCAGATCGACGATGCGCGCCCGCAGCCGATAGTCCCGGCCGAACCTGAGCGACGGCAGAGAACCGGGATGCGCCTCGAAATTCGCTTCCAGGCCGATGCCGTCCGGCGCCTGGTTGTCCAGGCTCTTCGGCTGGTCCTCGGGATCGATGGTCAGGCCCGGCATCGGCGCCGACAGGCTCCAGCCGCTCCAGGTGAAGACGCCCTCGTGCAGCTTGACGATGTCGTCGTTGACGCCGTCCTCGGGCGTGGTGGTGGCGCCCAGACGGACCATGCCCTCTTCGTCCGACGTCTGCAGCAGATCGCTGGTGCGGGTCAGGCGATAGGCGCCGTCGCGCCGGCACAGGGACTGCCACTGCCCGGTCGTCTTGTCGTGAATGTCGATGCGGAAGCCGCGGATCAGGTCCTCGGCATAGACCAGCACATCCTGGTTGCTGTTGGCCTGGTTCTGGAAATCGGCGGCGTTCTGGATCGCCGTTTCCAGCGCGCCGCCGCGGCCCTCCTCGGCCAGTGTCAGGCCCGATGTGCGGAGGCTCGGCGCGCCGTCACGGCGAACCTGGTCCTTCTCCTCCTCGGTCGTATTGTCCGACAGCGGCAGGGTGCGCAACGACGCGCCGAAGCCCAGAGACTTCATCACCATGCCGTCGACATCGACCTGCAACAGCCGGAAGTTGTCGTCGGCCAGCCGCAGCATGCGGCCTTCAATGGGCGTGCTGGCATTGCGCGGCCGCGGTTCGAAACCGTCCGGCGTCAGGCGCGTGCGCGTGAACGGCAGGATATCCGGATCGGCGACGACGCCGGCGCCCGTGTCGCTCGCCGGCGCCCAATCGACCTTGACCGACAGCCAATGCTCCGTCGGGCCGGCTGGCAGGGCGCGGCGCGGCACCGTCAGGTCGACCACCAGGCCCAGCAGCCGCAGCAGCACCGGATACTGGTTCATGGCCGAGACGATCTGGTGGAAGTCGATCAGGTCCTTGAAGTCTTCCGGCTTCGGCATGGCGACCTGCTTGAAGGTCGACCATTTTGCGTCTTCCCGCGGGTCGTCCGGACCCTTGTTCTGATAGCTGCTCTGCGCCGGCAGCGACAACGGGGTGTGATAGGCCGAGAACTTCGTCAGCGGTTCGAACAAGGGTCGGATCGAGGCGAAATTGGACCCCGGGAAGTCCTCCTTGTCGCGCAGGGAGTCGAAATAGCGAAACCCGAACGGCCGTTGCTGTTTGTGCTCGGTCTGGCCGCGGAAATTGGTGAAGTCCCTGATTTCGCCCAGCAATTGGTTCAGATCGCGTGTCGGCGGCAGCTCGTCATCGGCGGTCTGCAACAGGTTGACGTAGAGGTCCTGAAAGGCGTCGTGCAGCTTTGCCAACGGATAGGACACGACCTTGGCGTCCGTCAGGTCCTCGAAATCGTAGGGCCGCACGAAGGTCTCGGGCGCGAAGATCGCCCGCCAGACCGTCGGGTCCGGCGCGCTGATTCGGCTGGCCTCGACCGTATCGGCGCCGAAACTGACCTGGAAAGACGTGTTCGCCAGCGTTGCCGGCCAGTCCACGAAGTCCGGAAACTGTGCCAGCTCGAACGCGCCGGCCGCCTGGGTCAGCCGCAGGCGCGGCGAGACCAGCACGGAGAGCTGCAGCAATTCACCGCCGTCCGACACGCCGTTCGGCAGGCAGGTCCACAGCACTTGTTGGTTCTTGTTTGCCATGCCGCCCCCCTCAGGCGAACGCCGCGCAGTAACGCTGCCAGGTGGCGGCGTCCGGAATGAGCTCGATGAAGCGCGGATCGGCGTTCGAGCCGGCGAACTTGCGTTCGACCTTGACCGTGACCGAGGTGCTGAAGAACAGGATCTCGATCTCGACCTTCAGCGAGGCCTGGCCGCGCAGTTCCGATTTCTGGTTCGCCTTGTGATAGCTGAGCGACAGGTGGAAGGTCAGCGACACCGAGATCAGGCCCAGCACCGACAGCTCGCCGCCCATCTCGACGAAGCCCTCGAACAGCACGGATTCATCCGGGCCCTGCACCTGCCAGCGGAAATAGAAGCCGGCCTTCACATAGACGCCGCCCGACGCGACGCCGAGATTGATCGAGATCGAGGCGCCGAACTCGAACTGGGCTTCGACAAGCTCGACGCCTTCGGATGAGATGCCGAGCCCGAAGAAGCCGCCGCCGCCGAACAGCGAGACCGTCAGGTTGAAGGTGTTGTGCCGTTCGCCGAAGTTGAACCGGACGACCGCCTTCTGGCCGGTGAACGGCAGCTCGAACCCGGCGCCCAGCGAGATGTTCTGCAACGCCGCGATGCCGACCGCCACGTCTGGCAGGCTCAGCGCGTAGCTCGCCTTCAGCCCGGTCGGCGAGATCGCCAGGTCGGGCGGATCGGAGAAGCCGTTGCTGGGGATGAACTTGCGCAGCTCGTTCACGAACTCCAACGGCCCGCCGAACGTGACCGCGTCGACGGGATCGAGATTGACGTCGACGTCGGGCTTCTTGCCGGCCTCGACCGAGAACACCAGTTCCCGGAACCAGATGTGCACGAAGCCGAACAGGTTGATCTTAAAGTTCGTCAGCTTGGCGTCGGTGAAGCTCTGTGGCGCGCCCGGCGTGCCTGTGGGATCGATGGGCGTCACCACTTTCGAGGTCAGGTCCAGCACGCTGGTGCCGCCGGCATTGGCGACGAACAGCGGCTTGCCGCCGTCGCCCAGATCGTCGCGGTACCAGCGGTAGCGCGCTTCGATCTTGTCCGGCAGCTCGAAGGTCTTGAGCTGCGGCACACTGCTGTCGCCGGTGGCGAACGAAATCAGCGAGAACAGATCTCCCAGGCTGACCCCGCCCAGGATGGTGACGTCCTTCAGCGCCGCCAGCGGGTCGAAGTCGCCGCCCGCGAAGGTGCCGACATCGCCGGCCACCGTGCCGAAGCTGCGCGACAGGCCGGAGATATCCATGTTCGGCGCGATGAAGCCGCCGACCTTGTCGCTCGTGTTGCCGGCGCCGAATGTCAGGGGCAGGGCGTTCGACAGCTCCAGGAAGATTTGGCCGGGATTGCTCGGCCCGAATTCGTCGTTCAGATAGCCCTGGAAGAACTTGACGGCGACGGTCTGGCCCTGGCCCAGCAGCCGGTCGAGCGAGCCGACATTGACGTCGGCTTCGTCGAACGCGGGATAGAATTGCGGCCGGTTGCTCGGCACCGAACCCGCCGGCTTCGCGCCCAGGAACGAGACGGCCTGCGTCGCGAAGGTGGTGTCGCCCTCGCTGTCGCCGGCGACCTCCTGGCTGGCGTAGCGGACGGTGGCGCCGCCCAAATCGGCCTTGCGCAGATCGGCCTTGGCGGCAAACGCGTCGGCCACGTCGTCGACGCCGGCCGGGATCTTGTTGACGATCTCCGACATGAAGATCAGCGGCATGGCGAAGGCGATCCGGTTGCCCGCCTTGTCCGTCGCCAACAGGTCGAACTTGAAGAAGTCGCCGCTGACCCGCGGCCAGAACGCCATGCGGCGTTTGATGCCGTTGTAACTGAGGTGCGGTTCCAGGCCGCTGGCGCCGACGCCGGGTTGCGCCAGGTTCGGCGTGACCTTGGTCAGCACCTCGACTTTCTCGAAGGGGAAATCGAGCGCGCCGTAAGCCTGCTTCGGGCCGGGATAGGTTTTCACCGGCTCGCGCACGACGATGAAGTAGCGCTGCCGCAGATAGGCCGCCCGGCCGGCGTTCTGCGGCATGTTTTGGAACTTGCGCTCGGTCACCTTGACCAGCGAGGCGGCGTGGCCGAAGGGATAGAGGAACCCGGCATAGATCACACGGACGTAGTAGTCGCGGGCCATGGCCGCCCGGTGCGTCCAAGATTCCAGATCGACCGCTTCCGGCCGGATGTTCCAATTGCCCTCGCTGTCGAGCCAGCCGCCGAGCGTGCTCAGCATCAGGCGTTTGGCCTGCGTCGGCTTCGGCGTGTACGCCGTGTTGCCGCCGGTCGGATTCGCCAGGTCCTGGCCCCAGTCGGCCGTCAACTGCACCAGCATCTTGCGGTCGAGTTGGGTCAGCGACATGCGGAACGGCACCTGCCCGTCGCTGGGATTGGGGTTCGGATAGTCGGGCGACCAGATTGCCCGCAGCATCGGCCGCGCCGGCCCGTCCTCGATCACCTCGCCGTCGTCCTTGCGGCCGAGCCGCGTGTGCCACAGCTCGGTGCGGTTCGCGTGCGCGACCGGCAGGTCGCTGTGCGTAAAGCCCGCCGGCTGGATCGGCGATTGGATCAGGCGATAGGGCAACTCGATCGCGGTGACGTGCTTCGGCGGCTCGTGCGGTGTCAGGATCAGCGGCAGCAGCGGCACGACGGACAGGTCGATGGCGTCGACCTCGAAACGGCCCGCCGTGACCTCGGTTGCCACGCGGCTGGCCACCTCAAGCTCGAGCAGCGACCGCGCACGGCTTTTATCGGTATCGTCGAGACCACCCGGCAGGCCACGCAGGCCGGCAGACAGCTCCCGTTCGACAAGCGTGTTGATCGTCTTCGCATCGATGGCGCCCCGACCGGCCGAGAGTTGCTTCACGACGGCGTCGGCAACCCGGCCGCCGGCGCGGGTCATCAGTGTGCCGAGCTCCGCCGCGTCCGACGTCGTCAGGTCGCTGCGGATCTTTTCGAATGCCGGTTGCAGGAATGTCGACGATGCGACGCTCAGCAGGCTCTCGATCCGGAATCGTCGGCCGCTGTCGTCGGAGAAACCGGGCGGCAATGGTGCGGCCGTCCAGTCCAGGCTCAGCGGCCAGGTGCGGCAGGCGGCCAGCAGCGCGTCCAGCGTATAGGGGACCTCGCTCACCTGCATCGGCATAACGACGACCAGCCGGCTGCGGCCGGCCATGCGCGTCTTCGCCAGCGCCGGTGGCGTCGGCAGGTTCTCCGACGGCTCGTCCGGCAGATCCGTATTGCCGACTTCAGGCGCTTCTTCCAGGAAGGCTTCGTCGGCAATGGCCTGCGGCGGAAACTCGACAATCAGCCGGGATGGACGCGACGGGTTCTTGCGCACCAGCTTCGGCGGGCCCGACGTGTCCAGGTCCATATTGTTGAAGATGAAGTCCAGCACCAGCAGGTCGTCGGCGCGGACGATGCGCTTGCGAAACTCCTGCGGGGTGACGAAGACGTCGCTGAAATCGAACAGCGTACTGCGGTCGAGGATCGGTGTGATGCGGCGGGCCGAAATCGTACGACCACCGCGCCGCATGGAAACGACCACACGCCTGGAATCCGCCATTACGCGCCCCCCTGTTGTTGTCGTTGGTCGTTCGGCAGGACCTAGACGAGGGAAAAAATCCCACCAAACGACACTAAAAGCCTAGCGCGGGGTGCGTTTCAGGGCCGAGGGACCATTCTGTGACCGCCATCAAGGGCGGCCGGCGGTGGTCAGCCCGTGCGGATAAATTTCTGGAAGGCGTGGCAGGTCAGCGGCGCGAAATGATCGATCGCACCCGATGCCTTTACCACTTCGCCGACATAAAGATCGCCGCGCGAGTCCGCCCAGATACCGTGCGGCGCGATGAAGTTGCCCGGCAGCACCGGGTTGTAGCCGCCGAACCGCGTCTGGATGTTGCCGTCCAGATCGCAGATCGTCACGCGCGCGATCGGCTCGTGTCCGATCGGCGGGCAATGC
This sequence comes from Alphaproteobacteria bacterium, assembly GCA_965232515.1. GTDB lineage: Bacteria > Pseudomonadota > Alphaproteobacteria > JANQKO01. The sequence goes on from CBDDPY010000002.1 coordinate 331,511, forward strand.
ATCATGCAGAAGTGCGGCCGGTCCGTCGGCACCGGCGTCGACCAGCCCAGCTCGGCGATATAGAGGTTCTCCTGCTCGTCGATGAACAGGTCGTCTGGCCGGCTGACCCAGTCCCAGGTCGTGATCAGCGCGCCGTCGGCCGAGAAGATCTGGATGCGTGAATTCTCGCGGTCGGCCACGAAGACCCGGTTCGACCGGTCGACGGCGATGGCGTGCGGCAGGTTGAACTCGCCCGGACCGCTGCCCGGCTGGCCCCAGGACGCCAGCAACTGCCCGTCGGCTGAAAACCGGTGCACGCGCGCGTTGCCGTAGCCGTCGGCGATGAACATCTCGCCGTTGGCGCCGGTCGCGACGTTCGTCACCATGTTGAACGGGCCCGACGAATACTGCACCGGCGAGACGCCTTCCTTGAAACCGGTGTTGGCGGGCTCGTTCGGCTCGCCCAGCGTCATCAGCAATTCGCCGTCGGTGGTGAACTTGCGCACCGTGTGGTCGAAATTGTCGGCGCAATAGATGTTGTCGTCGCGGTCGATGAAGATGCCGTGCGCGTTGGTGAAAATGTCCTCGCCCCAGGCATTGAGGAACTGGCCTTCCTTGTCGAATACGATGACCGGATGGTCGCCGCGGTTGAACACATAGACCCGGTCCTGCGAGTCGACCGCGACGCCGGCCACTTCCACGAACGACCAGCCCTCGGGCAGCTGCTCCCAGCCCTCCAGTACCTCGTATTCCAGCCTGTGCTCGCCCCACGCCATGGTTCGTCCCTCCCGTTCGGTCGCGGTTATTGTTGTTACGCCACCTGCACCTCGGTCACGCCGGCGTCCACGTCCGACACCGTGGTGCGATGCATCACGCGGCGGTGTTGTGAATTCCAGGGCTTGCCGCGGTGCATGACGCTGCGGTTGTCCCAGATCACCAGGTCGCCGGCGCGCCATTTGTGGCTGTAGACGAAGCGGTCCTGCACGCACCATTCGTTGATCCGCCGCAGCAACGCCCGGCTCTTGTCGATGTCCCAACCCAGGATGTGCGAAGCGTGGCTGCCGACATAGAAGCTCCTGCGGCCCGTCACCGGATGCGTGCGGATCAGCTTCTGCCGCACCGGCGGCATGGCGCGCTTCTCGTCGTCGCTAAAAATGTCGCCGACGATCAGGCTGCGGGAATAGACGATCGAATGCTCGCAGATGCAGTTGTCCAGATCCGCCTTGGCGATGCCGTCGGTCTCGTCGGGCCAGGCGTCATAGGCGGCGCGCGCGTCGGCGAACTCGGTCTCGCCGCCCTCGGGCGGCACCTCGCGGCCCGACAGGATCGAATACATCGCCGGCACCGGCTTGAACGAGCTGTCGATATGCCAGAGCTGGTTGCCCTTCATGTAGGTCGCGTGCGCGTCGTCGGCGGCCAGCAGCTTGTCGCCGTCGCCCACGTTCGAAAGGCGCGTTACCTGGCCGTGCACGCCGCCATACTGGTCGCGCGGCAGCGGCACCTCCAGCGGCCCGAAGCGCTCGGTGAAGTCGACCTGCTGCTGGTCGCTCAGGCGCTGGTCGCGGAACAGCAGCACGGCGTGCTCCGCCGCGGCCCGCGCGATCGCATCGAATGTGGCGTCGTTGAGCGGCCGGCTCAGATCGATGCCGCCGATCTCGGCGGCGAAGACGGGTGTCAGTCTGGTTTGCTCGATCGTCATTTGCTTTCTTTGTCCGGTTATCGGCGCCCCGGGGTAAGGCCACGGTCTCGGCAATAAGGATAACCATTCACGCACGGCCGTTATAGTGTCGGCGGACGCTTCGAATTTGTGAGGTTGAATTCCGGATGTTCGGCGTCGTCAACCTGCTCGACCGCATGATCCGGGGCTTCGGACTTTTCGTGGCCTGGGGGCTGCTGCCGCCGCTCATCCTGATGCGCGCCTACGATATCGTGGCCAAGCAGTTTTTTGCCGTACCGTCGGCGCTGTTCCAGGTGTTGGAGTGGAACGCCTTCTTTCTGCTGGCGCTACTGACGATCGGCTTCACCTACCTGCAGGATGGTCATGTCCGGATCGACGTCGTGCGCGACCGCCTATCGGCCCGCGCCAAGGCCTGGATCGAGATCGTCGGCTTCCTGTTCGCCTGCCTGCCGTTCTGTCTCGTGCTGATCTTCTATGGCGGGCAGTTCGCGATGATTTCCTATGGCGATCAGGAACCCTGGTTGTTCCCTGGCGTCGGCCTTTGGCTGAAGAAGGCGATGTTGCCGTTCGGCGGACTGCTGCTGCTCACCGCGGGCACCCTGACCACAGCGCGCAACGCGCTCTTTCTTTACGGGCGCGCCCCATCGCCCGCGCCCAACGGCGACTAGCACGGCGTCGGGCCGATCATGATTTCGACATTCGTCGCCGAAAATCTCGCGCTGCTGATGCTGTTGGCCTTCGCCGTGCTGTTGTTCAGCGGCTATCCGGTCGCGCTGATTCTGGCCGGCGTCGGCCTCGCCTTCGCCTTCATCGGCTATCTCGTCGATTTGTTTCCGCTGGTCGCGTTCTACAATGTCCCGTTGCGGGTCTATGGCAGTATCAACAACAGTTTCATCTATCCCGCCGTGCCGATGCTGCTGTTCATGGGCGTGGCGCTGGAGAAGTCGGGCGTCGCCCGTGACATGCTGTTATGTCTGCGCCTGCTGCTCGGCCGGACACCGGGCAGCCTTGCCATCGGCGTCACGCTGCTGGGCATCCTGTTGGCGCCGGCGGCCGGGCTGATCGGCGCTTCGGTCGCGACACTGGCCCTGGTGGCGCTGCCGACCATGCTGGAGCACGGCTATCGGCCGACTGTCGCCACCGGTTCGGTGGCCGCCGCCGGCACGCTCGGCATCGTCCTGCCACCGGGGCTGATGCTGTTCTTCCTGGCCGAGCTGATGCGCGTTTCGGTGGGGCAGATGTTCCTCTCCACCATCGTCCCCGGCCTGATGCTGGCGCTGCTGTATATCGGCTACTACCTCATCCGCGGCCGGGCCGATCCCGGCATGTCGGCGCGCCGCGCCGATGCCACGATCGCCGCGGACGGCAACCTTCCGTTCTATATCCTGCGCAGCCTGGCCCTGCCGGCGCTGTTGATCGGTCTGGTGTTGGGCTCGATCATCGCCGGCTGGGCGACGCCGCCGCAATCGGCGGCCGTCGGCGCTGTCGGCAGCGTCGTGCTGATGGCGCTGAACCGGCGGTTCGAGCTTCGGTTGCTGCACGAGGTGGTGGTCAGCACGACGGTGATGACATCCATGGTGTTCTTCGTGGTCATCGCGGCGACGATCTTTTCCTACCCGTTTCGCTTCTTCGGAGGTGACGACCTGATCGGCGATTTTCTACAGGCGCTCGGCTTCGGTGACTGGGGCGTTCTTGTCGTCATTCTGCTGACGATCTTCCTGCTTGGGTTCTTCATCGACTGGATCGAGATCACCATCATCACACTGCCCATATTTTATCCGGTGCTGGCCGGTCTCGATTTTTCCGCTCATGTCGGCGGCGCCGGGCCGGCCTTCGTTTGGATGGCTGTGCTGATCGCACTTGTCCTGCAGACCTCGTTCCTGACGCCGCCCTTCGGTTTCGCTCTGTTCTTCCTGAAGGGCGCGGCGCCGCCGTCGGTCCGGCTGACCGAAATCTATCTGGGCGTCGTGCCGATCGTGCTGCTGCAGTTGTCCGGCATCGCGCTCGTCATGACGCTGCCACTATTGGCAACCGCCCTGCCTCAGGCGCTGCTTCCGTAGACGGGTCGGCGCTTAGGGGCCGCGTTCGACGATGTCGTAGATCCAGGGCCGCGCCGCGCGGTCGCGAGCCTGGAAGGTACGGATCTCCTCCATCCGGCGGCGCGTGACGTCGATCTCGTCCAGGCCCTCCAGCAACGCCTCGCGCTGGGCCGGCGGCACCTCGAACGCGATCGCCTCGCGATTGGGCGGTCTGATCGTGCCGGCGGCGAGATCGATGGTCGTCGGGCCGGCCGCCGAGGCGGCGGCCAGCGCCTCGACCGTCTTCTCGTCCAGCACGATCGGCAGCACGCCGTTCTTGAAGCAATTGTTGTAGAAGATGTCGCCGAAGCTGGGCGCGATGACGACACGGATGCCCATGCCCTGCAGGGCCCAGACCGCGGTTTCGCGCGAGCTGCCGCAGCCGAAGTTGCGCCCGGCGATCAGGATCGGCGCGCCGCGATAGGCCGGTTGGTGCAGCGGAAAGTCCGGGTTCTCGCTGCCGTCGGCGCGAAACCTCAGCGGCTCCAACGCGAACTGGCCCAGTGCGTCGCGCTCGTTGTCCAGCATGCGCTGCATCGGAATGATGGTGTCGGTATCGACGTTTTGTCGCAGCAGTGGCGCGGCCGGGCCGATGACTGTGGTGAACTTTTCCATGGCTCAGGCCCCCAGCTTGCGCACATCGGCGATATGGCCGCTGACGGCGGCGGCCGCCGCCATCGCCGGGCTGGCGAGATGCGTACGGCTGCCAGGCCCCTGCCGACCGACGAAGTTGCGGTTCGAGGTCGAGATACAGCGCGCGCCCGGCGCCACCCGGTCGCCGTTCGCCGCCACGCACATGGAGCAGCCCGGCGCCCGCCATTCGAAGCCGCTGTCCAGGAAGACCTTGTCCAACCCCTCGGCCTCGGCGGCGCGCTTCACTGCCTCGCTGCCCGGCACCACCCAGGCCTCGACGTGCTCGGCGACCTTGCGGCCCTTGGCAACGCGGGCGGCGTCGCGCAAATCGCTGATCCGGCTGTTCGTGCAGGAGCCGATGAAGACCCGGTCGACCTTGACGCCCTCGATCGGTGTCCCGGGCGTCAGATCCATATAGTCGAGGGCGGCTTCGATCGCCGGCCGCCGGTCCGGCGCCGCCGTCGCGGGATCGGGGATGCGTCCGTCGACCGGCAGCACGTCCTGCGGGCTGTTGCCCCAGGTGATCTGCGGCCTGACGGCGGCGGCGTCGATCGTCACTTCCCGGTCGAACACGGCATCGTCGTCGCTCGGCAGTTTGCGCCAGTCGGCCACGGCCCGGTCCCACAGGGCGCCCGTCGGCGCGAAACGCCGGCCCGCCAGGTATTCGAACGTGCTGTCATCAGGCGCCATCATGCCGATCTTGGCGCCGAACTCGATCGACAGGTTGCAGATCGTCAGGCGGCCTTCGATCGGCATCTGCCGGATGGCCGAGCCGGCATATTCGATGGCGTAGCCGACGCCGGCCGCGGCGCCGATCTCGCCGATCAGATACAGCACCAGGTCCTTGGCCGAGACGTGATCGTCGAGGCGGCCATCGAGCGTGATGCGCATGCGTTTCGGCCGCCGTTGCAGGATGGTCTGCGTCGCCAGGACGTGCGCCACCTCGCTCGAGCCGATGCCCCAGGACAGCGCGCCCAGACCGCCATGCGTACAGGTATGGCTGTCGCCGCAGAGCAGCAGGACGCCGGGCAGCGTGATGCCCATCTCCGGACCGATCACATGCACGATGCCCTGGCCATCCTGTTCCAGGTCGAACAGCCGGATGCCGCAGGCCGCGCAGCTTTCGCGCAGCCCGTTGACGAGTTTCTTGCCGGCATAGTCTTCCAGGCCGGCGCGGCCGGGCTCGGTCGAAACCGCGTGATCCGGCGTCGCGAAACAGAGCTCGGGGTTGGCGACCTTGAGATTGCGCTGTCGCAGGTCCAGCAGGCCGCGGCCGCCGCTCAGGTCATGCAGCAGGTGTCGGTCGACATGCAGCAGATACTGGTCGTCGCCCAGATCGGCGATCACATGGGCATCCCAAACCTTATCGAACAACGACCGACCCATCGTCCGGCATCTCCTCGCAATCCTTGATTTGCCGAAGCTTAGCACGCCGTTTGCGTATTTCTACGCAAGGGGAAGTCCGGATTCCGGCGCCGATGGCGCTTGCTTAAGTAGTTGGGCAACAAAGACCCAATCGGAGGCGCGGGCAATGGAACTGCAGGAAATCCAGATTGCGACACCGGGCGGCGAGACGCTTTTCGCCGATCGCCAGGGTGAACTGCGCAAGCGGCGCCGCAAGCTTCGGCACGAGATGCTGGCGCTGAACAATGCGCTCGCCCGCGTGCAGAACGATTTGGCCCGCGTCGAGAACGAGTTGGGCGCGTATCCGCGTTAACCAATGGGACGCGACTGTGACCAAACCCGGTCACAGCGTGATTTCTGGTCAATTCGACTGTGCCGCCGTCAGGCTTGAACAACGTCAAGAACAACGAACCATGAAACTGCTTCGTCGCATCGGGGTCATCGCAGCGCTGCTTTTCGCCAGCAGCGCACTGGCCGATTCCCATCCGCACGACGCGGCTGGCTTCGTTTCGTCGTTCGGCAGCAAGGCGGAGACCATCCTCAAGGCGGCCGAGCTGTCCGATGGCGAGCGTGACGCCCGCCTGCGTCTGCTGCTCACCGACTCCATCGATTTGCAACGCCTCAGCCGTTTCGCGCTCGGCCGGTTCTGGGATCGCGCCACGCCCAACCAGAAAGCCGACTACCAGGCGTTGTTCTCGAACTTCGTCGTCAGCACCTATGTCGACCTGCTGGCCTCCCAGGACGCCCAGAAGTTCGACGTGCTGGGCATGCGGCCACAGCCCGGGGCCGATGCGCTGGTGAAAACGCGCATCGAACGGCCGTCGGGCGAGGTGATCGACGCCGATTGGCATATCGGCCGCAACGGCGCCGGCTACCGGGTCTACGACATCACCACCGATGGCATCAGCATGGCCGAGACCTACCGCTCGGCCGTCAGCTCCGTTGTCGCCGTTGGCGGCATGCCATCGCTGCTGGCCGTGCTGCGCGCACGGCAGTAGCGCTTTAACGCCGATCTCAACGACAAGAATCAAGAGGGCATCAGCGGCGTACGACGGCAGTTTCCGGCGGGAGTGATCCTCTCTGCATTCCCGCCGGGGCTGTCTTTTGCAGTCTGTCCAACAATTCCGACAACAATTGCGGCTAGACTGGGCCGATGGTGGGTCGCCGATCGCGCAAGGGGAGGCATGTCATGCGGCGCCGGTTTCACGTTACGATCGTTTCCACCTGCCTGGTGGGGTTTCTGGCGCCGGCGTCACTGTCGGCGCAAGGCAACCTGGGCGATCTTCTGCAAAAGCAATTGAAAGGCGCGCCGGGCGACGCGGATGACGGCGCCAAGGGCGGCTTCGACCTGCAGGCGCTGCAGTCGCAGATCCAGCAGCTTCAACGGCAATTGACGGCGAGCGAAGGCGAAGTTGGCAGGCTCAATGGCGATGTTTCGAGCCTGACGGGCGCGCTCGATCGGTCGAAGGCCGAAAACCAATCGCTGACCGGCTTGCTCGGCCAGAAGGACGGCGAGCTGTCGGCGAGCCTCGGCCGCATCGGCGACCTGTCCAAGGCGCTCGACGCCAGCGAGTCCGAGAACGTCTCGTTGATCGATCAAATCGGCCTGAAGGACAACGAGCTGTCCGCCAGCCTCGGCCGCATTGCCGACCTGCGCGATCAGCTGACGACGGCCTCCGCGGCGCTGGCGGCGAGCGAAGCTGAAAACGGCGGTTTGCTGGCGCGGTTGACGGCGGCGCAGGATGCGTTGGCCAGCCGGGAAGGCGAGATGTCGGGCCTGTCCGCCCAGATCGCGCAATTGACGGACAGCGTTGCCGGCAGCGAAACCAAGATCGGCGGATTGCTCGCCGATCTCGAGAGCATGCGGTCGCAGCTCGCCAGCCGCGCGGCCGATGTTGTCCGGCTGACGGACAGCCTGCGGTCGAGCGAGCAATCCGGCCTGCGGTTGAGCGAGAAGCTCGCCGCCGCCACGGCCGCGCTCGGCGAGCGTGACCGGGCATTGGCGGATGCCGGTGGCGAGAAGGCGGTTCTGATCCGCCAGCTGGCGGCGGCCGACACTGTTGTGCAGACCTGGGAAGCCAAGCTGACGGATGCGGACGCTGCCCTGGAAGAGCGCGACCGCACCATCGTCGAACGGACCTCGCAGCTGGCGGCGGCCGAAACGGCGCTGTCCCAATCGGAGGCCGAGCTGGCCGCCGCGTTGACCGATCTGGAACGAACGCAGACCGAGCGTCAGGACCTTTCGGACCTGAACGGCCGGCAGGCGGCACGGGTCGAAACGCTGACGCTGCAGCGAAACTTCGGGTTCGGCCTCTTTGTGCTCAGCTTGATCGGCATGTTCTTCTTCTGGCGCCGCGGCAGGTCGGTCTGAAGGCGCGATTGACGGAAAGCTCGCGACCGTTCACGAAAGGCAGGCTACACTGGCCTCACGACGTCGGACATCCGCCAATCGGGAGGTCCCCGTGATGCAACGGCTGCTCAGATCCCTCTCGTCCATCTGCGTTGTCGCGCTGGTCGTGCCGCTTCTCGCCTGTGCCCAGGACGGCGTTGGCGAGGCCTGGCAAACCAGGACCAAGCCCGTCGAAGACCCCGTCAAAACGGCCATGCAGCGGCAGTTGCGAGACCTGCAGCATCGGTTGCAAGAGAGCCGCGTCGAGACCGCGAAAGCCCGACGGGACGCCAAGACTCTGGCCACGTCGCTCAGAGCCTCCAACATCGACAACGAAACCCTGCGCGAAACCCTGCGCGCGGCGAAAGCCGATCTCAAGGCCGAGCGGGCGCGCAATGCGGCGCTGGCGGCGCGCATCGACGGCGAGACGGCCGCCGATGACACGGCCGCGCGGCGCCATGCCGCCCTGTCGTCCCGCCTTGAAAAGGCAACTGTCGAGATCGAGGGCTTGACCGGTGAAATCGCTGAGCTGCGGACGACGATCAAGGACGGCGAAACGCGGATCGACAATCAGCAGGCGCGGCTGGTCGAGACGCGGGCTCAGCTCGACCAGCGGACGGCCGATGTGGACGCCCTTCGCGCGGCGCTGAACGACAGCCGGGAGGAGGCCGACGGGCTGCTGCAGGCCCGTTGGGCCGACGCCAATACGATCGCCGAGCTACGGGCAAAGCTGTTGGCGGCGGACAAGGACCTGGCCGCGCGGAAGACCGAGATCGAACGTCAGGCCGCGGTTCTGGAGGAACGTCGGGCCACGCTGTCGGCCGATCGCGCCGAAATCGCCGAGCTGTCGTCGCGCATCGAGCCGCTGGAGGCCAAGATCGTACGGTTGGCCGACGCCGTCACCGCCAGCGAGCAGACCAACGCCCGGCTCTCGGCCGCCCTGGCGACGGCGAACGACCGGCTGGCGGAGAAATCGGCCGAGGTGGATCGGCTCAACGCCGCGGTCGCCGACTTGAGGACGAGCCGGCAGGACAGCGCCGACAAGGCGCAGCGCCTGGCGCGCGAGACGGGCGCGTTGACCGCCGCATTGAATTCCAGGGACGCCGATTTCGTCAGCCTGAATGACGAGGTGGCGATGCTGTCGCAGGAACTGGCGGCGGCCGCCGGCGCGAAGCTGCAGGTCGAAGATCGCCTGCAAACGATGAATGCGGAGATCGCGCGTCTGCGTGCCGCGCTCGCGGACCGCGAGGCCGCGCTCGATGCGCGCGATGGCCAACTCGTGCTGCTGAATGACGAGGTCGCCGCGCTGTCGCGGGAGTTGGCGCGGGCGACGTTGGAGATCGAGCGCCTGCGCGCGCTCGAGACGCAGGCCGCCATTGCGGGGCGCGCGGATGGTTAGATTGGACCGCCATTCCCGGCGGATCGGGGCGGGCGGTCGCGGTTGAGTATGGTTGAAGGGAGCGGACATGAAACTCGGTCTTTTTCTCGGCTATTCCGGCGCGCATATGGATCTGCCGGTGGCGCGCGTCCAGCGGGCCGAGGAGCTTGGCTACGACTCGGTCTGGACGGCCGAGGCCTATGGCTCTGATGCGATCACGCCGCTCGCCTATCTCGCTGCCAAGACCGAGCGTATCCGCCTTTGCACCGCGATCATGCAGCTCGCCGCCCGCACGCCGGCGAATGCGGCCATGTCGGCTGCCACCATCGACGCCATGGCCGGCGGCGGCCGCTTCATCGCCGGCATCGGCGTCTCCGGCCCGCAGATCGTCGAGGGCTGGTACGGCCAGCCCTGGGGCAAGCCCTATTGGCGCATCAAGGACTATGTCGCCATCATGCGCAAGATCTGGGCGCGCGAGACGCCCGTCACCCATGACGGCCGCGAGATCTCGCTGCCTTATGCGGGCGAGGGCGCGCTCGGCGTCGGCAAGCCGTTGAAGTCGATCCTGCACATGAACCCGGACATTCCGATCTTCCTCGGCACCGGCAATGAAGCGACCGTGCGCCTGACCGGGGAGATCGCCGACGGCTGGCTGCCGCTCGGTTTTGTGCCCGGCACGCTGCCGGAATACCTGCCCTGGCTCGAGGAAGGCTTCAAACGGGCCGGCAATGGCAAGTCGCTCGCCGACTTCGAGATCTTCCCCAACGCCCATGTCGAGGTGAACGACGATGTCGGCGCGGCGTTGAAGAGGTTGAAGCCTGAGACCGCGCTCTACGTCGGCGGCATGGGCCATCGCGACAAGAACTTCCACAAGGACATGCTGATCCGGCGCGGCTACGGCGATGCCGCCGAGCGCATCCAGGAGCTCTATCTCGCCGGCCGCAAGGACGAGGCCGCCGACGCCGTGCCCGACGAATGGGTCGACACCAAGTCGCTGGTCGGCCCGCCGGCCCGCATCATCGAGCGCTTCCGCGCCTGGGCCGATTCCGGCATCACCGGCTTCGGCGTCCGCACCCAGCAGGACGAAGCCGTCGAGGTCATGGCCAAGGCGGTGCGGCTGAACAGCTAGGGCTGTCGGCGGTCATACCGCGCGATCACGCCTGCGCGCGTCGCCGCTGACGGGCGCGGCGGGCGAGGATGTTCAGGCCTTCGACCAGGGCCGAGAAAGCCATGGCGAAATAGATGTAGCCCTTGGGCACATGCACCCCGAAGCCCTCGGCGATCAGCATGGTGCCGATCAGCAACAGGAAACTGAGGGCCAGCATCACCACGGTCGGATTGGCGTTGACGAACCTGCCCAGCGGATCAGCCGCCAGCAGCATCGCGGCGACAGCGGCAATCACGGCGATTACCATGATCGGCACATGCGGCGTCATGCCGACCGCGGTGATGATGCTGTCGATCGAGAACACCAGATCGAGCGCCAGGATCTGCGCCACGATAGCGCCAAAGCTGACGGCGGCGGCACCCGGCGCGAACACGGTCGGGCCGGGATCGGGATCGACGCTGTGATGGATCTCCTTGGTCGCCTTCCAGACCAGGAACAGGCCGCCGGCGATCAAGATCAGATCGCGCCATGACAGGCCGAGATCGAAGATGAAGAACACCGGCTGGGTCAGCTGGATGATGAAAGCCACCGTGGTCAACAGACCGAGCCGCAAGACCAACGCGCCGCCGATGCCGACGCGCCGCGCCCGCGAACGCTGCGCCTCGGGCAGCTTGTTGGTCAGGATCGAGATGAAGATCAAATTGTCGATCCCCAGCACGATCTCCATCACCACCAGTGTCGCGAGCGCGACCCAGGCGGCGGGATCGGTCACAAGTATCGCAAGGCTTTCCACGGTCGATGCCCTCCTGAACCTTCATCGTTGTTGATCGGCGTCCCGATCCGCGGTCGGGTGCGCGAACGGCATAGTTGTACATCGCCGACGATACCGGCCGATGACTGTTTTGACCCTATGCTCGACCCGCGTTACGACAATCCACTTACGTCAAGCCGTGACGGCTTGGATGTAACGTCCGCCGCTTGGGCTGGTCGCCATGGGAGTTGTCGATGCCAAAGCAGGAAGGGTTGATCTACGCCTATCGTCTGGACGGGCAGGGGGGTGGGCAGCCGCTCGACTGGCACGCGTTGCAAGTTACCGACGCGATGCGGGGCGTGCTGTGGGTGCATCTGTATCGCGACGATGACGCGGCGCAGCGCTGGCTCACAGAAGCAAGCGGCGTCGACGCGCTGGTCTCTGACGCGCTGCTGGCCGAGGAGACGCGGCCGCGCTGCACCAATCTCGATCAGGGCGTTCTGCTGAACCTGCGCGGCGTCAACCTGAACCCCGATGCCGATCCCGAGGACATGGTCTCGATCCGCCTATGGATCGAGGCCGACTGCATCATCAGCGTGCGCATGCGCCGGCTGCTGGCGGTCGAGGATATGCACGAGGCGATCGCTGCCGGCCGGGGTCCGAAAAACGTCGGCGACTTCGTCGTCGATCTCGCTGACAAGCTGATCGAACGCATGGAGCCGGTGATCGGCGAACTCGACGACGACGTCGACCGGCTCGAGGACAACGTGGTGACCTCTGCCAGCCAGGATCTGCGCGGGCAACTGGCCAGCCTGCGGCGACGGGCCATCCTGCTGCGCCGTTACATCGCGCCGCAGCGCGAGGCGTTGTCGCGTCTGATTGCGGAGAATGTGGACTGGCTCGACCAGTGGCAGCGCGGCCGGCTGCGCGAGGTTGCCGATCGCGTCACCCGCTACGTCGAGGACCTGGATGCGGCGCGCGAGCGGGCGGCCGTGATCCACGACGAACTGACCGGCCGGCTCGCCGAGCAGATGAACCGGACCATGTACGTACTGTCCGTCGTGGCCGCGATCTTCCTGCCGCTCGGCTTGGTGACCGGCCTGCTCGGCATCAATGTCGGCGGCATTCCCGGCGTCGACAGCCCCTGGGCTTTCGCCGCCGTCACCGCCGGCCTGGTCTTGTTCGGCCTGATCGAGCTCTGGCTATTCCGCCGCTTGAAGTGGCTTTAGCCGGTCCGGTCAGCAGACGCCGGCCGCGATCAGGCGGTCGATGCGCTCGAGGATGGCCGGGCCGTTCAGTACCAGGCGGATCAGATCGGCCTGCCGGCCCACGCCGGTCTTGGCAAAGATCGCCCGCAGGTGGCTGCGAACGGTTTCCCGCGATACGCCGAGTGACCGCGCGCAGACGTCCAGCGTGTCGCCGGCGACCAGCCGGTCCAGCACCCGCGCTTCGGCTTCGGTCAGGCCATAGAGCGCCTGCAGCGCCGGGATCGACAGTGCTGGCGTGGCGTCGGCCGGCGCCAGCATCACGGCGGCGACCGGCGCCGGATCCTCGCCCCATGCGCTTGGCGGCGCCATCAGCTCGGCGCGGATCTGCAGGCAGGCATCGCCTGTCCGTTCCAGCATCGACAGATAGCTTCGCGTGCCGGTGGTTCGCCAGTGATCGAACGCGGCGGCGGCAATGCGCCTGGTCAACGTGGTGCCCATCGCGTTGATCGGGCCGACGATCTTCCGCGCGGCCCGGTTGCAGGCCAGAACGGCGCCGGATTCGGCCGCGATCAGCAGGCCTTGCGGCATCAGATCCAGTACCCACTCGATCCGCGCCAGCCGGCCATCCTCGGCCTTCGTGGCCGCCGCCAGACGGAACGCGCGCGACAGATGCGGCATCAGCCGTTCGTAGCAGCGGATCTCGTCGTCGACGAACGGTCCGGCGTGATGCGGGCGGAACAGCCGCAGGCCGAATATGCGTGCGCCGTCGTCATGCAGGAAGGCGCCGAGCGCATGCTCCGTGCCCAGCTTGGTATAGAGCTCACGGTAGGCACGGCTGTTCCGATAGGCATCGTAGTCGTCGATCATGGTATCGGTGCGCAGCGTGCCGACCGGGTGGCGCAGCAGGTCGTTCAGCCGCAGGTCGTCCTCCCGCAGGTCTTCGACGTAGAGGCGGCGGTAGTCCTGGGCCAAACCGTTTTCGTCGGAAAACCGCAGTTCGCCGGTCCGCTGATCGTTGATCACCAGCACGCCGCTCTCGGCGCCGCATTGCCGGCAGATATCGGCCACCACAGACGCCCAGCTATCGCTGCCGAGCCCAGCGTCGTAGATCCTGTCGATCACCGTTTCCAGGGCTTGCCCCATTGTCCCAAGACCTTTCCCGTGCCCCTTGTCGACCGCCGGTCCGGCAGGATTGCGAATAGTGCGTCGCATTTGTGGTCGGCGCAAGTAATACTACAGCAAAAATTTGTGAAATACCCTCCGGCCGGGTGATGCGGGCGGCCCGGACCGGTTGCTATCGTGGCGCGCGGTCTGCCGGCATGGCGGTCGCGGGGTGCCGAATAGAAAACGCTCAGGGGAGATATGGGATGCCGAAGCGATTGATTTCCATGCGCCTGCCGCACGTGCTGGCCGGCCTGTTCGCGCTGATCGCCTGGCTCGGCCTGGCGGCCGGACCGGCCGCGGCCGAAGCACAGTTCAAGTGGCGCATGCAGACGCTGTGGGCGGCCGGTTCGATCAATATGAAAGTGTTCGAGGACTTCTGCCGCACGGTGTCGGAAATGAGCGGCGGCCGGCTGGAGATCGAGCCCTTGCCGAACGGCACGGTCGTCGGGCCGCTGGAGCTGTTCGATACCGTCGCCCAGGGCATTCTCGACGGCCAGAACGGCGGCGGCGGCTACGCGGCCAGCAAGGACGTGGCGTTTGTCATGCTGGGCGACCTGGCCGGCGCCTACGAGCGGCCGGATCAGATGCAGGCCTGGTACGAGTACGGCGGCGGCAAGGAATTGGCGCGCGAGCTCTACGCGAAATACAACACCTATCACGTCGGCCTGGTCTGGCACGGCATGGAGTCGATCCCGTCCAAGGTCGCCGTCGCCGGCACCGCCGACTTCAAGGGCGTCAAGATGCGCGCGCCCACCGGCGCCGTCAGCAAGATCCTGGAACGCTTCGGTGCCGCGCCCGTCAACCTGCCGGGCAGCGAGGTCTATACGTCGCTCGAGCGCGGTGTCATCGATGCGACCGACTGGGGCACGCTGTCGATGAATGTCGACCTCGGGTTCCAGAAAATCGCGAAGTACCAGATCTATCCCGGATTTCATTCCATGCCGGCGACCGACATCGTCGTCAACATGGATCGCTGGAACGAGCTGCCGGACGACTTGAAATCGGTCCTGACGGTCGCGACCCGAGACTTCGGCCGGGATATGTACCAGCGGCTGATGATCGAGGACGCCAAAATCGCCGCCGCGGCCGAGTCGCAGGGTATCGTCCTTGTCAACTGGGAAGACGGCGAGCGGCGGCGGTTCCGCGAGGTCGCGGCCGAAGTCTGGCAGGATCTTGCGAAGGACTCCGACATGGCGCGGAAGATCGTCGACAGCCAAACGTCGTTCCTGCGGCAGATCGGATTGCTGTAAGGACGTCGCGCCTACTGCCGCGGTCCCGGCCTTGTGCGGGGACCGCGGCGCGCGGGATGATACGCGCGGGATGTCGCAAAAAGATCCCATGAGCCGGCTATCGGCCGCCGTCGGCGCCTGGCTGAGCCCGTTGTTTCTGCTCTGCGTGGCGATCAGCGTCTACGAGGTCGCGATGCGCTACCTCTTCAACGCGCCGACCGTCTGGGTGCACGAGACGACCGTCTTGTTGAGTGCGGTCGCCTTCATTGTCAGCGGCCTCTACGCCCTCGAGCGGCGCGAGCACATCCGCATCACCGTGCTCTCGGACCGTCTGCCGGCCTGGATGCGGCCGCTTCTGCGGATCTTGAACCTGTCGTTGGCGGTCGTCTTTCTCGGCGCCGTCGCCTGGGGCGGGTTCAATCTGGGCTGGCAGGCGTTGAGCAACTGGCAGACGACGCAGTCGGCGTTCAACTCGCCGACACCGGCGATCCTGAAGCCGCTTCTGGTCGTAACCGCGGCGCTGATGATCGTGCAGGTGGTCGTGCAGTTCCTTCGCGGTCGCGACGGCTAGACGCCGGCATGGAAATTGCCGAGATCACGGCCCTGATGGGCGCCGCCATCGTCGTCCTGATGATGCTCGGCATGCCGCTGGTCTTCGTTACCGGCGCGGTCGCCGTGGTGACCTTGCTGCTCAGCTTCGGTCCGAACGGCCTGCCGCTGATCTCCAGCCGGATCTACGCGCTGGTCAACAACTACGTGCTTGTCGCGGTGCCGATGTTCATCCTGATGGCGTCGATCCTGGAACGCGCCGGCATTGCCCGCGATCTCTATGACGCCATGCATGTCTGGGCCGGGCGGGTGCGCGGCGGCGTCGCCCTGCAAACCATGGTCGCCGCCGTGCTGATGGCGTCCATGACCGGCATCGTCGGTGGCGAGGTGGTGCTGCTGGGGCTGGTCGCGCTGCCGCAGATGCTGCGTCTCGGCTATGACCGCAAGCTGGCGATCGGGACGATCTGCGCCGGCGGTGCGATGGGCACGATGATCCCGCCCTCGCTGGTGCTGATCGTCTATGGGCTGACCGCCAGTGTGTCGATCGGCGATCTGTTCCTGGCCGCGATCGGCCCCGGCCTGATGCTGGCGGGGCTCTATCTCGGCTATATCGCCCTGCGCTGCCGCCTCGATCCGACGCTCGGTCCGGTCGCCGCCGAGCTCGACGGCATGCCGCTGCGCGAAAAGCTCGGACAGCTTCGCAAGCTGGTGCTGCCCATGGCCGTCGCCGCCGCCGTGCTGGGCAGCATCTATGCCGGCGTCGCCTCGGTCAGCGAGGCCGCCGCCGTTGGCGTCGCCGGCGCCATGCTGTCCGCCTGGGCGCGCGGGCGTTTGAACCTCGACATGCTGTGGCAGGCCTCGCTGCAGACCATGCGGACCTGCGGCATGATCCTCTGGCTCACCTTCGGCGCGGCGGCGCTGATCGGCGTTTACGGCCTGATCGGCGGCACCCGGTTCGTTTCCGATTTGATGACGAACCTGCCGATTTCGCCGCTGGGCGTGATCGCCGTGATGATGCTGATCGTCTTCGTGCTCGGCACGGTGATGGACTGGATCGGCATCTGCCTGCTGACCATGCCGATCTTCGTGCCGATCATCACGCAGCTCGGCTTCGACCCGATCTGGTTCGGTGTTCTGTTCAGCCTTAACGTCCAGGCCGCCTACCTCAGTCCACCGTTCGGACCGGCGGCCTTTTTCCTGAAGGGTGTCGCGCCGCCAGACGTGACGCTGCAGGAGATCTTCGCCGCGCTGTTGCCATTCATCGGACTGCAGCTCATCGCGCTCGGGCTGCTGCTGTTCTTTCCGCAGATCGCGCTGTGGCTCGTCTAGTGGACGGGTCACGGCCGCTGCGCCCCGCTTAACGCAAGGGAGTCGTCATGAGACTTAACGAAGCTCAGGTCGCCGAATACCAGGAGAAGGGCTACGTCCTGGTTCCCGGCCTGCTGTCGCCGGAGGAACTGAAAGTGCTGGACGTGGCGGTCGGCGATCTCGCCCGCCATGACGGCCCGGAGGTCGCCCGCGAGCGCGACGGCACGCCGCACGTCGTCTACGGCGTGCATCTGCTGGACGACAGGCTGAAGACGCTGTCCCGGCATCCCCGGCTGGTCGGGCCGGCCGAGCAATTGCTGGGCGACAAGATATTCGTGCATCAGTCGCGCATGAACGCCAAGCAGATGGGCGGCGCGATTGTCGATTGGCATCAGGACTTCGGCACCTACCACCGGGTCGACGGTCTGCCGGAGCCGAAGGGCTTGATGATCTCGATTTTTCTGGACGAGGTCACCGCCTGCAATGCGCCGCTGATGCTGGTGCCCGGCACCCAGCATGCCGGCATCGTGCAGGAAGCGCGTGTAAACGAGGCGGCCGAGGACCATGCCCAGGCGGCCCAGTACCGCTACGACATTCCGCTCGATACGCTGGACCGATTGGTCAAGGCCCACGGCCTGGAGGCGATCACCGGTCCGGCTGGATCGATCCTGTTCATGAACATGAACGTGGTGCACGGCTCGACCGTCAACATCACGCCGCTGCGCCGCGTGATCGTCTATTTCAACGTCAGCACGGTCGACAACAGGGGCGAGACCTTCGCCCGGCCGCCTTATCTGGCGGCGCGCGATTTTGCGCCGATTGAACCGTTGGACGAGGGCTGCCTGACCCGGTTCACCACGGCCGTGGACAAGCCTGTCGAGGAGCGACGCGATGCGTGACAATCCGGTCAAAGCAACCCTGGCCGCTGGCGGTCGCACCTTCGGTACCATGGTCTTCGAGTTCACCAGCGCCGGACTGCCGGCGATCCTGACCGCCGCCGGCGCCGACTACGTGCTCTACGACATGGAGCACAGCGGCATCTCCATGGCCGAGATGAAGCTGCAGCTGGCGCATGCCCGCGGGCTTGGGCTCGTGCCGATCGTCCGGCCGCCGGCCAAGACCTACGACGCTGTCGCGCGGCTGCTCGACCTCGGCGCCATGGGGTTGATGCTGCCGATGGTCGAGTCGCGGGCCGAGGCCGAAGAGATCGTCGCCTGGACCCGCTATCCGACCGAGGGCGTGCGCGGGGCCATGTTCGGCGGCGCGCACGACGACTATGCCGGCGGCGATATCGCCGAGAAGATACGTATCGCGCATGAGCGCACGCTGGTGTTGGCGATGATCGAGACCGCCAAGGGCGTCGAGAATGTCGACGAGATCGTCGGCGTGCCCGGCATCGACGCGGCGCATCTCGGCCAGTTCGATCTGTCGCTCTCCCTCGGCATTCCAGGTCAGACCGGCCACGCGCGGATCGAGGCCGCGATCGACCAACTGCTGCAGGCCTGCGAACGGCACGGCAAGACGCCCGCCTGCATGGCGCCGACCGTGGAGATCGGCCGCGACTGGCTGCAGCGCGGCTTTCGAATGGTGTCCTACTCTTACGATATCGGCCTGCTGACCGATCGCCTGCAGGAAGGATTAACGGCCCTGCGCGCCGTCGACTAGCCGACCCGGTCGCGGCCGATGCCGGTGCGGCGACAGACGATCTTCAGGTATTCGTCGTCGCGCAGCGACCGGCCCAATGCCGTGCCGGCGAAATAGGCCTGGGACTGCATGCCGCAGGCGATCTCGTTGCTGGCGTCCGGGCCGCTGATGACGTCGATGGCGTTGTTGAACTGACAATCGCGCGGCGCGATGCCGGCGGCGCAGACAAGCAGCATGACCTTGAACATTCGGGGTCCTTCGTGGTCGTCGCCGGTGTGCACCCGTCCATGCGTGCGGCCCGACAGTGGACGGCGACGCTAGGCAGCGATGGTAAACGAGAGGTTAACGTCCCGCCCAGCGCCGTTCTGTGATCGGCCTCACTTGGAAAATCCTAGCGTTTCTCGGCCGTGTCGTCGCGCAGCAGGCGGTTGCGCAACAGATACGACACGCCGCGCCGCCACGATTCGTCGGTATTGCCGCGGATGTCGACGCTCATGGCGCGCTGGCGTTCGCCGGTCTCGGCATCGCGGACATAGAGGTTGATGTTGAGGATCAGGTTGCTGACCTTCTGCACCGTACCGGTGATCGCCAGCGCCGCGCCGAGCTCGCGCGCGATGTCGGCCTCGCAGCCGTTGCAGCCATAGAGATAGCCGGCTTCCTCGACGGCGGCCGCGGCCGGAAGCATGTCGACCAGGTCGTAGCGCGCCGAGGCCGCGATCCGCTCGCGCAGCTGTTCGCTGATCGCCCGCAAGCGGCGTTGTTCGTCGGCGCGGTCACCCTCCAGGCTGGTGTCGATCAGCTCGAAGTCGAACACGGCGACGCGTACCGGCGGTTCCGCGACCGCCGGCATGGCCATCGCGATCGATACCCCGGCGATCACGCTTCGGGGAATGCGCATTTGCCCGCTACTGGCTGATCGGGTCGCCGTTGTCGTCCAGCAGGGGCACGCCGTAATCCAGTAGCACCGCGTTGATCTCCGGCCGTATCTTGGCGATCAGACCGTCGATTTCCGCCTTCCATTCCGGCTCGCGGTAGCGCACGCCCATGGAAATCTGAAACGCCATCGGCATGTCGTCCGGGATCTGCGCAATGGGCGTCACCCGCAGTTGCGGGTCCTTCTGCTTCGCGTAGTAGCCGGCGATCGGTCCCCAGAGGACGCCGATGTCGATCTCGCCGGCGGCGACGTCCTCGACCATGCGCTGGCCCGGCTGTTCGTGCCGGGTGTCGACGACCAGCGGGTAGGGGCGGGCATTGGCCATCAGGCCGTACCGCGCCAGCAGGTCGCCGGGCGGCGTGCCGGCGACGACGCCGATCTTCAATCCCTTCAGGCGCGGATCGTCCAGGCGGCGGATCTCCTCGCCGGCGCCCGGTCGTGCCACCAGCGTGTAGGTCGACCGGTAATAAGGCGTGGTGTTCTTCAGCAATTCGTGCGGCGCCGCGATGCCGATCACCAGATCGCATTTTCCCGCGCGCAGCGTGTTGCGGATGAAGCCCATGGCCTGCGGGAACCAGGTATAGCGCACCGGCACGCCGAGCTTGGCCGCCATCAGTTCGGCGATCCGGTTCTCGAAACCCGCGCCGTCCCGGTTCGAGAACGGCAGGTTGTTCGGATCGGCGCAGACCCGAAGTGCCGTCCGGTCGACGGCGTCCGCGCGTGCCGCCGGCGGCGTCAGCGCGGCGACGGCCAGTGTCAGCGCCCAGACCGTTATCGTTCTCAGGCCGATCATCCACGTGCTCCTTTGCGCTAGCTCATGCAGGCGTCGTCGCGTTCCTTAGCTTCAACGGGCTTCGCCTGTTTTTTCGGCCGGCCACGACCCAGTGCGCCGTCGGCGCGCGCTTTCAGATAGGCGAAGATGTCGTCGACAAAGCACATCACGTTCAGATTGTCGGCGAAGGCCGGCATCTTGCTCTGCTGCGCGGCGCCGACTTTCTCGCGGCCGTTGACGACGACGTCGAGATAGTCGTCGTAGGCCATGGACTTCATCGAATCCAGCAGGGCCGGCGCGAAGGTGCTGCCAAGCCCGTCCGGGCCGTGACAGACATGGCACTCCGAGTGATAGCGGCGAAAGCCGCTGAAGGTGTACCAGTCGACGACGCCGTCCTCGATCACATAGGGCTTTTCGTCATCAGCCGCCGCCGCGCCGCCGCTGCAAAGGGCGACCGCGGCGGCGGCGAGGAGCAAGGTCGCTCCCCGCCGTCGCCCCGTCATGACACATACCTCCGGCTTACAGGTTCTGCGAAGCGCCCATCAGTCCGGCAGGCTGAACACGGTCAGCACGCCGCCGAGCTGGGTGTAGTTGCTCAGCGCCTTGTAGGCGCCGACCGCGCCCAGACCGGCCGTGTCCTCGGTCAGCCCGGCCGCGAGGCCGATGCCGGCCCAGCCGCCGACACCCGACAGCACGGCGACATATTGCTTGCCGTTGTGCTCGTAGGTGTTGACGTTGCCGATGATCCCGGACGGGGTCTTGAACTTGAACAGCTCCTCGCCGGTCTTGGCGTCGACCGCTTTCAGAAAACCTTCCAGCGTGCCGTAAAACACGACGTCGCCGGCTGTCGCCAGCGCGCCGCTCCAGACCGAGAACGGCTCTTCGTTCGACCAGACGATCTCGCCCTTGTTGGCATCCCAGGCGATAAAGTTGCCGAGATGCGTGCCGCCCGGCGCCGGATACATGCTCAGCGTCGCGCCGACATAGGGTTGACCGGCCGTGTACGACACCCGGAACGGCTCGTAGTCCATGCAGACATGGTTCGTCGGCACGTAGAACAGACCGGTGCGCGGCGAATAGGCCGCCGGCTGCTGGTCCTTGGTGCCGAGCGCCGCCGGGCAGATGCCCTTGGTGTTGACGTCTTCGCCGCCCTGGGCGGTCGAGTATTTCGCCACGACCTGCGGCCGTCCGGTCTCCATGTCCACATGCGTCGCCCAGTTCACCGCCGGATCGAACTTCTCGGCCACCAGCAGTTCGCCGGTTTCCCGGTCCATGGTGTAGCCGAAGCCGTTGCGGTCGAAGTGCACGAGCGCCTTGCGAGTTTCGCCCTTGACCTCCATGTCGACCAGGATCATCTCGTTGACGCCGTCGTAGTCCCACTCGTCGTGCGGCGTCATCTGATAGACCCACTTGGCCATGCCGGTGTCCGGGTCGCGGGCGAAGATGGTCATCGACCAGGCGTTGTCGCCGGGCCGCTGCGCCGGGTTCCAGGTGCTCGGGTTGCCGGTGCCGTAATAAATCAGGTTCAGATCCGGATCGTAGGCATACCAGCCCCACGTGGTGCCGCCGCCGATCTGCCACTGATCGCCTTCCCAGGTTGCGGTGCCGGAATCCTTGCCCACCGGCTCGCCCAGATGCGTGGTCTTCTCGGGATCCATCAGGGTGTCGGAATCCGGCCCCATGGAATAGGCCCGCCAGACCTGCTCGCCCGTGTTCAGGTCATAGGCAGTCATGCTGCCGCGTACGCCGAACTCGCCGCCGCTGATGCCGATAAAGACCTTGTCCTTGACGATCATCGGCGCGCTGGTGCCGGTCTCGCCCTTCTTCGGATCGCCGTTCACGGCCTTCCACAGCACCTTGCCGGTCTTGGCGTCCAGCGCCACCACCGTGGTGTCGGCCTGATGCAGGATGATCTTGTCCTCGGCATAGGCGACGCCGCGGTTCACGGTATCGCAGCACATCACCGGAATGGTGTCGGGATCCTGCTTCGGCTCGTACTTCCAGATCACGCGGCCGTTGTCGTTCAGGTCCAGCGCGAACACCGGATTGGGAAACGGCCCATGGATGTACATCGTGTCGCCCATGACCAGCGGGCCGCCCTCATGCCCGCGCAGCACGCCGGTCGAGAAGGTCCAGGAGACCTGCAGGTCGCCGACATTGTCGCGATTGATCTGATCCAGCTTGCTGAACCGTGTATTGGCGTAGTCGCCGGTCGGCATGATCCAGTTCGCTGGATCCTCCTGCAGCGACAGCAACTCCTTGTTGGCCGACGCCGATGCCGGCAGCAGCAGGGCCGCCGCCGCGACGGGGAATAGGTTTCGGAATAAGGCACGCATCGCTTTCCTCCCGCGTTATGGTTATGCGCCGCACGCGGACAGGGGTCAGCCCGTGGCCCCCCGGTCACCGCACGACGCGTCGCTACAAAAACGATGGCTACGAGCAAACATGCCGCTGCACGGCGTTTTAACGCCTCCGCGGCTTAGCCCTCTTCCAGACCGGATCAGAACCGGCCCGCCCTCGACTATCCGCCTGACCGACCGCTTTCGGGCTGACTTGCTCGTTATCGTCACGCCGGTCGGCTGGACGCGACCAAAATCGCCGCGTCCCGGCAGACATGCCATAGGAAAACTCTAGGCCGCGCTGCGGGGGCCGACAAGTCACATTTCGCCGGTGGCGCTTGACAGCGGCGCGGCATCGCGCGTTGATGGTGGCGACGGGCGCAATCTGGACAACGGAGGTTGTCTGCCATGATAGCGCGTCTAGTCGTTCCTCTGTTTGCGATATCGATTGGCATCGGTGCGGCCACGGCCGCCGACCTGACTGTGGCGGAACTCCGGTCGTTGTTGGCGGACGCCGACCGCGCCGCGCCGATCGATCTGACGTCGAGGGACCTGTCCGGCCTCGGTTTGTCGGGTCTCGACTTCAAGGCGGCCAATCTGACGGGCGCCGATCTCAGCGGCGCCGATCTGACGGCGGCGGATCTCAGAGGCGCCGTGCTCAAGGGCGCGACGCTTAGCGATGCGCGGCTGACGCGGGCCAATCTCGATCTGGCGATCCTGCGCGACGCCGATCTGCGCCGCGCCGACTTGAGTTTCGTCAGCGCCTTCTCGACTGTCTTCGCCGGCGCGGATCTGCGGGCGGCCGATCTTGCCGGCGCGCGTCTGGTCGGCAATTTCGAGCGGGCCGATCTGTCGGAGGCAAAGCTGGTGGGCGCCATGATGGCGGCCGATATGCGCAATCAGCCGATGGGCCTGATGCGGGTATCGCTGCGCAAGGCGCGTCTGGTCGGGGCCGATTTGTCAGGCGCCGATCTGTCCCGCGGCATGCTGGAGTTCGCCGACTTCACCGGCGCCAGGCTCAGGCGGACCAAGCTGATGCGCGTCGACGCCGCCGCCGCCAGCTTCGTCGACGCCGACCTGACCGGTGCGGATTTCGAATTGGCGGACGTACAGGACGCGCGCTTCGCCGGCGCCATCGGCACCGAGAAAATGCGCGGGTTCGAGACGGCGAAGAACCGCGAGACGGCCAGCTTCGACTAGAAGCAGCGTTTCGAGGACTCGGCCTGGGCCCGCGTCAGGTCGTCGATGACAACCTGCACATGCGGCGGGTCCCGGAAGATCGCCGTCTTCTCGCCGCCGACGCGCCGCATGCGCAGTGTCGTCTCGGCCTGCAGATACCGCTCGTAGGACACCCTTGCCGCGATTACGTCGATGCTGCAGGAACAGCGGCGCAGCATGTCCTGCGTCTGGCCGTTGCGCGCCATGCACTGGATGACATAGTCGGCGCGCGCTTCCGTCGGATAATCGTTGGCGGCGGTGCCGCCGGCCGGCAGTGCACAAAACGCGAGAACGGCTAGCCATGGCTTGCGCATGACATCCCTCCGTTCCCCCCAACTCGGACACAGTGTAGCACACCCCGACGTGCCAGATTTTCTTATCGGGGATCGGTATCCGTCGACGCCTTGAACCGGTCGGCATCGCTCAGTTGGGAAACCAGCGTCTCCTGAAGAATTTTCCGCTTCAGCGCGGCGTGGAAGTCCGCGACATCGTCAATCTCGATGACAAAGCCATTGACGACCTTCTGCTTGTAGTAGCGTTTCAGGTCGTATTGCGTTCGCCCGCTAATGACCAGGCCGTTGATCTCGATGCCCGATGCCGTCGCCGCCGCGCGTCGTCGTTCAAGAAGCACCGAGTCGCGGTTTTCCTGCCCGTCGCCCGAGACATCGATGACACGCCGACCCTGTTTTTCGTCCAGCAGCGCCAGCGCCGCGCCCAGGCCGTGGCCGATGCCGGTGCCGCCGCGCGTGCCGGGCGCGGTCATAGCGGCCGCATACCGCGCCGCGGCGTCCGGCGCGGTCGTCCATGGCACGATGATCGTCGCCGTGCTGTCGAATTCGACGATGGCGACAGCCGTGTCTTTCAGCGCACGCACGATCTTGCCGTCGTTCAAAACGTCGACATAGGCCTGTCGCTGCAGATGCAATTCGTCCGCGTCGATCGAATTCGAACGATCGACGACCAGCACCAGCCAGTCGACCGCCTGAACCGGCGCCGGCAGGGATACAAGCGCGAGCGCGCCGCAAAGCATGAGCACGAAGCGGCTCGACATGAGGACGCGCATCCGACGGAGGCGCCTGCCGAAGCCGGCCTGATTGATGGTGCCGACAGTCATTTGACCAAAGACACAAGACCGCATGATCGATAGACCGTCCAGGAAAAGGGCGGGGACCTTTACCGGTCCCCGCCCGAAGCGTCTTGCGCCTTCGGCGCCCTTATTGCGGCTGGCGGACCGCGTCGGCGGTCGCCTGGATGAAGGCGCGGATCTGTATCACCTCATCCGACGTCAGTCTGCCGTCGAAGTTGGGCATACCGCCGTCGACCCAGGCGCCCGACAGGACAAGGTCGGGCAGGCTGCGCAGCGTGTCGGCGGTGGTGAAGCCCAGATTCGGCACATTGCCGCCGTTGTTGACGCCGGGAACGCCGTGGCACTGGGCGCAGCTCGAGACGTAGAGGCCGGTGCCCGGCGCAACGTGATCAGGGTTGAACTCGACGCCCGCGACCAGCTCGCCCTTCGGCGCGATCACGTCCTCCGGCATCGTCGCGTCGCCGCCGACCACGAAGGTGTAGATGCGGCCGGGACCGACACGGTCTGTCGCCCGCTGGGCGATGCCATAGACGCCGCCCCAGCCGACGGCAATCGACACATACTGCTTGCCGTCGACCTCGTAGGTCGAGGGGCCGGCCACGACGCCGGAGCCGACCGGCACCTGCCATAGCGCGACACCGGTCGTCGCGTCATAGGCCACGAAACGGCCGTCGGCGGTACCCTGGAACACCAGATTGCCGGCTGTCGCCAGCGTGCCGCCGTTCCACGGCGACAGGTATTCCTGCCGCCAGACCTCGCGTTGGGCGACCGGATCCCAGGCGATCAGCGAGCCGAAAGGCTTCGCCTCGGGCGCCACCGCGTTAAGCGCGAAACCCAGGTTCCAGCCGGAATTGCTACCGAACTTCAACGGCTGATGCCGGCCCTGTTCGAAGTCCTTCTCCGGCGTGTGTGTCAGCGGAATGCCCTGCGCCGGGATATAGACCAGCCCGGTCTGCGGGCTGTATGACATCGGGTGCCAGTTGTGCGCACCATAGGCGCTGGGGATGGTTTCCCAGGTCTTGTCCTTGTCGCGCGCTTCCGGCACTTCGATGGGACGGCCGTTCGCGTCGAAGCCCTCGGCCCAATTCACCTCGACGAAGTTCTCGGCCGAGATGAATTCGCCGTCGGTCCGGTCGACGACGAAGAAGAAGCCGTTCTTCGGCGCGTGCATGATGACCTTGCGTTCCCGGCCGTCGATCATCAGATCCGCCAGCATCAGCGGCTGCGTCGAGGTGTAGTCCCAGTGATCGCCCGGCGTTTCCTGATAGTGCCAGACATATTCGCCGGTATCGGGATTGAGCGCGACGATCGAGGCGAGATACAGATTGTCGCCGCCGCCAGGGCTTCTGATATCGCGGTTCCAGGGATTGCCGTTGCCCGTGCCGACATACATCAGGTTCAGCTCGGGATCGAACACCATGCTGTCCCACATGGTGCCGCCGCCACCGGCTTCCCAATACTTGCCGGACGGATCCCAGGTCAGCGCGGCGCGCGCCATGGACTCGTCCTCGAACGGCTTCGACGGGTCGCCCGGCACGGCGAACCAGCGCCAGGCCTGATTGCCGGTCGCGGCGTCATAGGCGGTGATATAACCGCGCACGCCGTACTCGGCGCCGCCGTTGCCGATAATGACCTTGCCGTTGAAGACACGCGGCGCGCCGGTGATCGTGTAGGCCTTCGAGCGGTCGATGATGGTGTCGACTTCCCATACCGGTGTGCCGGACACGGCGTCGAGCGCGACCAGACGGCCGTCATAGGTGCCGACGAAAATCTTGCCTTCGTAGAGCGCGACGCCGCGGTTGACGATGTCGCAGCAGCCTTTCTCGGCATAGTCCCGTGGGACCTGCGGATCGTAGGTCCAGATCTCCTCGCCGGCGCGCACGTCGATCGCGTGCACGATGCTCCACGACGAGGTCACGTACATGATGCCGTCGACCACCAGCGGCGTCGCCTCGACACCACGCCGGGAGTTCAAATCGTAGTGCCAGGCCAGGCCCAGGTCGCGGACGGTTGCGGTGTTGATTTCGGTGAGCTTGCTGAACCGGGTCTCGGCATAGTCGAGCCCGTAGTTGAGCCAATCCTTGGTGTCGGCGGCGTTGGCTATGATCGCCGCTTTGTTCACCGCGCCGGTGGCAGCCTTGATCTTGTCGGCCGACACGGTTTGTGAAACCGCGGATGATGACGCCAGCATCACAGCCGTCGCCAAAACCGCGGCCGCGCAACTCTTACTTGAATGCATGAATTCTGACCCTCCCGTTGTCGTGTCTTGTATTAGGTATTTCTTTTGCAAGACCTGGGAGTATTTCAGCATCGCGCCGAGCGCAGGTCAACGCATGGTGGTTTCGCTTCGCCAGTATCGGCCTGCCAACCGGATGCACGCTGAGAGACGTTCACGCAGTCGTCTGAACTCTAGGGAGCCGATCGTCACTACGCACAAAGCTGGAAATCGGGTTCAGACGATCGTTAGGCCGTAGCTGGCCCATCTGACTGACGCGCGACCAGCTTGGGCGTCAGCATGTGCTGTTTGGGCGCTGCCGCGCGGCCGTCGACCTGTGGCAGGATCAGGTCGGCAAGCAGCCGGCCGATCTCGGCCACCGGCATGGCGAAGGTGGTCAGCGGCGGCGTCAGGTGCGCGGCGCCCGGAATATCCTGGCTGCCGATTACCGCGACGTCGCGGCCCGGCGTCAGGCCGGCCTCCGCCAGCGCCCGATAGACGCCGAACGCCATCATGTCGGCGACGCAGACGATGGCCGTCGGCCGTCTGTCGCCGGCGGCCAGCAGATCGCGGGCGGCGGCATATCCCTCGGCCTCGGTCGGTTCCACCGTTCGCATCAGGCCCGGATCCGGTCGTAGGCCGGCCTGCGCCAGACCAGCCTCGAAACCGGCCCGGCAACTGGCGGCGTACATCATGTTCTCGGGCGCGTTCAGCAGGGCAATCCGCCGATGGCCGCCCGCCGTCAGCCGCTCTGCGGCGATGCGGCCGATCTCGCTGTGGTCGACATCGACCCAATTGTAGGGCCTGGATGTCTCACTGCGTCCGATGGTGGCAAACGGCAGGCCCGTTTCCATGAGAAAATCCACGCGTTCGTCCGCGATCCGCGTACGGCCCAGCACCAGCGCGTCGACATGGTTCTCGGCCACCAGTTCGCGGATCGTGTCGAGCTCGCTCTCGCGGCTTTCGGCCGCCGTCACCAGCAGCAGTTTGCCGGCCCGGCGCAGTTCCGTGTTCAGGCTGCCGAGCACGCCCAGAAAGAACGGCGTCGCGTAATCCATCTGCGGCGGCGACAGCAGAAAGCCGATTGTGTCGTTGGTCTGCCGGCGCAACCGCCGGCCGGCGCTGTTCAGCTTGAAGCCGCTGGCCCTGGCCGCGCTCAGCACCCGTTCGCGGGTCTCGGCGTTGACGTTCGGATGGTCGTTCAGCGCCCGCGACACGGTCGAGATCGACAGGCCCAGCCGCTGGGCGAAATCGCGGATGTTGGACGGGCGGTCGCGGTCGTCGCCAGAGGTCGGCTCTGCCGCGGTGGTTTCACCATTCGTTGTCCCGTCGTAATCGGTCATTCGCAGTGCTGTCGCGTTTCCCTCTAGCGTCTCAACGAGAGCGACATTGCCACAGGAATCGTGTTTTGCAAACGTTTGCATTGACGTTGAAAACGTTTTCAACAATCATTTGGAAGATCAAAACAGGCCGCTGGCGGCGGCCGTCAAGGGAGGGGTGTCATGAAATTCAGGACCAGTATCGCCACGTTGGCCGGGCTGACGCTCGGTGCCGGCGTCGCGCTGGCCGAGACCACCAAGGTCGACGTCTGGCACGTGTTCAATATCGAAACCGACATGATCCATGCCGGCATCGCGGCCTTCAACGCCGCCCATGCCGATATCGAGGTGGCGCCGCGCGTGCTGCCGTTCGCACAGCTCCGGGCCGAGCTGGTCAAGGCGGTCGCCACCGGCGACGTGCCCGACGTCGTGGTCATGGACAATCCCGTCACCGCCAGCTTCGCGCACCAGGGCGCGCTCGAGGACATCACCGACCTCGTCGCCGCCTCCCAGGTCATCGACGACAAGGCCTATTTCGCCGGCCCCTGGGCGTCGGTCACCTGGGACGGCCGCATCTACGGCGTGCCACGGGCCAGCAACACCATCGCGCTCTACTACAACGCCGACATGTTCAAGGCGAAGGGCCTCGATCCCGACCGGCCGCCCCGGACCTGGTCGGCGCTGATGGACACGGCCGCCAAGCTCACCGACAAGGCGAACGGCGTCTACGGCATCGCCTTTTCCGCCGTGCAGTCCGAGGAGGCGACCTTTCAGTGGCTGCCCTGGCTCTATCAGGCCGGCGGCGCGCTCGACCGGCTCGACGGGCCCGAGGCGGCCGAAGCGCTCGGCTATTGGGTCAGCCTCGTGAAGCAGGGCTATGCCTCGCGCGACGTCGTCAACATGCGCCAGTACGAGGGCACCAACACCATGATCGCCGGCAACGCCGCCATGGCGATCAGCGGGCCGTGGGAGCTGCCGCGCATCGACAAGGAAGCCAAGTTCGATTGGCGCGTCGCCACGCTACCGCTTCACGACGACCGCCAGACCGGCGCGTCGGCGCTGGGCGGCTTTAACTGGGCCATCCCCAAGGGCGCCCAGGACAGGGACGCGGCCTTCAAGTTCATCGAGTTCATGTCCAGCCAGCCGGTGCTGGAGAACGCCTGGAACACCGGCCGGCTGCCCAGTCGCGACGGCATCGCCATCAAGGACCCGAACTGGCCGGCCGCGCTCGCCGTGTTTCAGGAGCAGATGAAGTCCGCCCGGGCGCGCGGGCCGCATCCGGAATGGCCGGAGATTTCGAAGGCGCTGCAGGTCGCGATCCAAGAGGCGCTGGTCGGCGCCAAGACGCCGGAAGCAGCGCTCAGCGACGCCGCGGTCAAGGTCAAGCCGATCCTGGCCCGCATTCCGCTTTAGTATTGGAAGCATTGGGCCAGAAGAAGGACGTGGCGCGGGTCGGCGCCACGTCCTTCGCCAACCTCAGTTAATGGCGTAGCCATGCCGCACGGGCGACATCCGGTTCTCTGGCTGATGCTGGCGCTGCCGGTGGCCTATCTCATGTTCTTCGTCGGCTATCCGGTGCTCTACAACTTCGCGATGAGCTTCCAGCAGGTGACGCTGGGCAACATCGCGACGGTCTGGCGGCCGTTTGTCGGGCTCGAGAATTACCGTTACCTGTTCGCCGACCCCGTCTTCACGAAGGTGCTGACCAACAGCGCGCTCTTCGTCGCCGGCAACGTCGTCATGCAGCTGATGCTCGGCCTGGCGCTGGCGCTGCTGTTCTCGCTCCGCTTTCCCGGCGCCGGCTACTTCCGCGGCCTGGTGCTGGCCGGCTGGATGCTGCCGCCGCTGGTTATCGGCGCGCTCTGGAAGTGGATGTTCGCCACCGAGTTCGGCGTCGTGAACTATCTTCTCGCCGCCCTCGGCATCGCCGCCGAGCCGGTCTACTGGCTCGCCGATCCGGCGACCGCGCTCTTCGCCGTCACGGCCGCCAACATCTGGTTCGGCCTGCCGTTCAACATGATCCTGATCGCCGCCGGCCTGAACAACATTCCCGATGAGCTTTACGAGGCAGCCTCCCTCGACGGTGCCGGCCGCATCCGGCGCTTCTGGTTCGTGACGCTGCCACTCCTGCGCGCGACGCTTTTGGCCGTGGTCTGCCTCTCGACGATCTACACCATGCGCGCCTTCGACCTGATCTGGGCCATGACCAAGGGCGGGCCGGTCGACAGCACCAATGTCTTTCCACTCTGGTCCTATCAGCTCTCGTTCGACTTCTTCCGCTTCGGGCCGGGCTCGGCCGTGGCCACGCTCAGCTTCGTCGTCGTGTTCTGCGTCAGCCTGCTCTACATCCGCAGCCTCAAACGGGAGGAGAACGCGTGACCGTGCAGCAGACCGCCGTTCACCGCGGCCTCCGAGTCGAGTGGCGCGCCCGCTGGGTCGAATGGCAGCCCTACATGCTGTCGGCCGTCGCCGTCGCCATCGTCGTCGCCTACCTGTTCCCGATCTACTGGATGTACATCTCGGGCCTGAAGCTCAGCAGCGAGATCTTCGCCCGCCCGCCCACCTTCGTGCCGGCCGAGCCGACGCTCGAGTCCTACCGCTGGATCTTCGAGCGCGAGAACGTGCTGGTCTACCTACGCAACAGCTTGATCATCGCCACCGCGACCACCGCGCTGACGCTGGTGCTGGGCTGCCTCGGCGCCTATGCCTTGAGCCGCCTGCGCAGCCGGCTGGTCGATGTCGCCATCGTCTTCATCCTGATCATGCAGACGTTTCCGGAGTCGCTGCTGGCGACGCCGATGTTCGTGATCTTCCGCGGCCTCGACCTGCTCAACACGCTGACGGCCGTGGTGCTGGCGACGACGAGCAAAACACTGGCGTTCGCGCTCATCATCCTGCGGCCGATCTTCCGCCAGGTGCCGTTCGAGCTGGAGGAGGCGGCCATGGTCGACGGCTGCAACCGCATCACCGCGTTCCTGTTCATCGTGCTGCCGGTCGCCCGCTCCGGGATCATCGTCGTCGGCGCGCTCGCCTTTCTGATGGCCTACGGCGAGTTCGTCTATCCCGCCTCGCTGCTGACCCGGCAGGAGCTGCAGCCCGCCACCGTCGGGCTCTACAGCTTCGTCGGCGCCGAATACGCCGACTGGCATCACGTGATGGCCTTCGCCTCCGTGTTCGTCACGCCGGCCGTCATCCTGTTCCTGCTGCTGCAACGCAAGATCGTCGCCGGGCTCACCGCCGGCGCTCTCAAATAGGACGCATCCATGACCCTCGTGCTGGCTTCCGACGCCTTCGACCGTTTCGCCCGCGCCGTCACCACCCGCGACATCGCCGGCGCGCCCGACGGCCTGACCGCGACGATCGATCTCGACGACGGCCGCGCGCTGCCGCTGGTCATGCGGCTGAGCGAGGGCGGTGTCGTGCGCGTCTCGATCGGCGACCGGCGGGCCGCGATGACCCTGCCGGACGTGGATGTCGACGCGCCCGTCGGCATTGCCGTTGACGTGCGTTCGGATGACGAGACGGTCACGGTCACGGGCGACCGACTCGGCGTATGCCTGCACCGCGACGGCTTCGCCATCACGATCTTCCGTGTCGCCAACAACGAAACGCTCTGGCGCACCAGCCTCGACGATCAGGACCAGAAGGGCCGCTTGCGCGTCCTGCCGCTCGGCCTCGCGCGCGACGGCGAGCCCCGGCTGACGGCGGCCTTCGAGGCCGACGCCCACGACCACTATCTCGGCTTCGGCGAGAAGTTCTGCGCCGTCGACAAGCGCGGCCTGACCATCGAGTCCGTCAACCGCAACGCCTACGGCGCCACTTCGGAGCGCGCCTACAAGAACGTGCCCTTCTTCCTGTCGCCGCGCGGCTACGGCCTGTTCATCAACACGTCGGCGCATTTACGGCACGATGTCGTGAACCCGGTGATCTCCTCGCAATCCTACGTGCTCGCGGCCGAAGCGGGCGGCCTTGAATTCTTCCTCATCGACGGTCCCGAGCCGAAAACCGTGCTCAAGCGTTACAGCGAGCTCACTGGCTTCGCTCCCGTGCCGCCGCTCTGGAGCTTCGGCGTCTGGATCTCGCGCTTCTACTTCGAAAACTGGGAGAGCCTCGAGGCCGCCTGCGACGGCATGCGCACCCGCGACCTGCCGGCCGACGTCGTCAATGTCGACACCTACTGGATGGCCGGCGATCGCCTGTCGGACCTGCAGTGGGACGAGGACCGTTTCCCCGACCCGGCGGCGCATCTGAGCGCGCTGCGCGACATGGGCTATCGGTTCTGCGTCTGGGAATACCCCTATCTCTCGCACGCATCGCCCCTCTGGCAGGACGCCTGGGACAACGGCTATCTCGTCCGCACCCGCGACGGCGAGCCGGCCGATGTGCAGACCACGCTGCCGGTGCCGACGCATCATCTGCCGGGCTTCCGCGGCGTCGGCTCGCTGCAGAACATCTACGAGCAGAAGCTGGTCGAACCCGGCACGCTTATCGATTTCACCAACCCCGCCGCGGTCGCCTGGTGGCAGGACCTGCACCGCGCGCGCCTCGCCGACGGCGTCGCCGTGTTCAAGACCGACTTCGGCGAGGACGTGCCGGCCGATGCCGTGTTCCACGACGGCCGCACCGCCGCCGAGGTGCACAACATCTATCCGCTCATGTTCCAGAAGGCGGCCTACGACGTGACGCTCGAGGTGACCGGCGAGCACATGATCTGGGGCCGCTCGGGCTGGGCCGGCGGCCAGAAATACCCGGTGCACTGGGGTGGCGATCCGACCACGACGTTTCTCTCCATGGCCGGCACGCTGCGCGGCGCGCTCAGCTACGGCCTCTCGGGCGTGCCGTTCTGGAGCCACGACGTCGGCGGCTTCGCCGGCACCCC
Source organism: Alphaproteobacteria bacterium (assembly GCA_965232515.1). GTDB lineage: Bacteria > Pseudomonadota > Alphaproteobacteria > JANQKO01. The sequence continues at coordinate 364,774 of CBDDPY010000002.1, forward strand.
AGACCCGACGCTCTACGCGCGCTGGGCCCAGTTCGGCCTGTTTTCCTCGCACGTGCGCTGCCACGGCTGCACGCCGCGCGAGCCCTGGGAGTTCGGCGGGGAGGCCGAGGCGATCTTCCGGCGCTACGCCAAGCTGCGTTACCGCATGCTGCCCTACTATCTGAAGCTCGCGCACGAAGCCGCGGCCGACGGTCTGCCGCTCATGCGGCACATGGCTCTGGAGTTCCCCGACGATCCCTCGACCACCGGCATCGAGAGCCAGTACATGCTGGGCGCCGACCTGCTGGTGGCGCCGGTCTTCAACGACCGCGGCGACGCCGACGTCTATCTGCCTGCCGGCCGCTGGGCCGACTGGTGGACGGGCGAACTGCACGACGGCGGCCGCTGGCTGCGCCACCGCGGCCTGCCGCTCGATGTCATGCCGCTCTATCTGCGCGAGGGCGGCGTCATCCCGCTGCTACCGGATATGCCACATTCCGACGCCGCCGACTGGTCCGACTGGACCTTCGTGATCCATGCGGCGGACACGCTGTCACACAGCTTTGCCATGCCGGCTGGCGGTACGCTCGCCATCACCGGCGCGCGCGACGGCGCCATGCGGCGCTTGACCATCGAGGGCGACACCAAGCGCGTCGGTTTGCGCATCCTCGGCGAAACCGTCGCAGGGGCCGACATCGAATTCGGCACCGGCAGCCTCGCCATCGAAGACGGCGCCGTGACGATCGCCGATCCGTCGTCCCGCCTTACCGTGGCGCTGTCGCTCACCGCCTGACGGACACCGGCGGAGCACTGCGCAATCCGGGCTATGCCGGTTTGATGCCCAGGTTGCGGCGCGCGCCGATGACGCCGAAGAAAATCAGGAAGGCGTAGAGGCCGAGAAAAAGAAACGCCCGTCCCCATGTCTCCAGCTCAGGGATCGTGGTTTCCGACGTGTCGTCCGGCGCATAGAGAATGTCGATACGGTCGCCGCGCGAGACTTTCGCCATGAACGATCGCGGCACCTGGATTTCCCCGCGAATGGTCTGGCCATCGGGGGTCTTGAAGCGATAGGCCAGGAAGGACTGGTATTGCCGGCTGTCGGACGGATCCTGTGCGCGCCAGGTCTTCTCCACGACCGCCGTCGCCTGTTGGCCGGAAATCCGAAGCGGCAGATGGTCGGCGATGTCGAGAAGCGACATGAACATCGCATAACCGGCCCACAGTGCGGCGATGCCAAAGCCCAGGCCGGCGACGAGGCGGCCGCCGCTGGTTTCCGCGTCGACGATCTCGTCCTGCGGCAGGCCGTTGCGGATCCGTCGATACAGGCCGCGCAAACCCAGGATCACCAGAACCAGACCGCCGAGAAAAAACAGAATGCCGATCGCGAAAACGTCCCAAGCCGCGAGATAGTCGAGGTCGCGTGTTGGGTTGAATCCTTCCGCGTTCGAGAACAGGGATTCCTGGCGTTTGATAGTAGAGTCGATGATGTAGAGATAGATGAATGGGCCGACCCCGCGGACGATCAGAACCGCCCCGATGGCCGTGCAGGCCAGGTTCACGAAGATCGTGATCAGATAGCGCAAAACAGGCATCAGCGACCGCCCCAATCAATTTATGCTAGGGGACTATCGCGGCTATTCGTAAAGAACCTGTTTCGCGAAAGAGCTGGCCGTCCTCTGCCGGCGGGGATGCTATTCGGCGGCGTCGCCCACGCCAGCGGCCTTCGGCCCGCTCTCGGCCGTTGCGGCCGGCGCCAGGTCGATCCCGGCATAGCCGTCCGCCACGACCTGGTTGATGATGGAGACGTATTTCGGGGCGCCGCCGTTGTAGACGAAATAGCGGATCCGGCCCTGCTCGTGGCCGGGGACGTTCGAGTTGTAGCCGGTGAACCAGGACTTGGCCTTCCGCATCAGCATGGTGGCGTACATCTTGGTCACATGCCCGGTCCAACGTTCCTCGGCCACCTGCGTCGCTTCGGCCCTAACGCGGCCCTCCGCCCATAGGTATTGCAGTAAATCGGTGCACCAGTTGACGCCGGTCTCGATGCCGCGCGGATAGTTCGACGACGCCGAGCCGCTCTGCGGACCGGCCGGCATGAACATGTTCGGGAAGCCGTGGACCATCATGCCGAGATATGTCGACGGGCCGTCGCGCCACCTGTCGCGCAATCGCGCCCCGCCGACGCCCTGGATGTCGATATGATCGAACGCGCCGGTCATCGCGTCGAAGCCGGTCGCATAGACGATGATGTCGAAATCGTAGTCGCGTTCGCTGGTCCGCAGGCCGGTTTCGGTCACCCGCTCGATCGGCGTTTCGCCGATATCGACGAGGTGCACGTTGTCGCGGTTGTAGGCCTCCAGGTAATGGGTCTCCAGGGGCACCCGCTGCACGCCGAACCCGTGGTCGCGGGGGATCAGCTTCTCCGCTGTGCCTGCGTCCTTGACGCGCTGGCGGATGCGGTCGGCGACATAGGCGGAGAACTCGGCGTTGGCGTCCTCGTCGGTGAAGATCTCGCGGAAGTTCTGCAGCCAGATGCCGAATCCGGGCTCGTCGTAGAGCCGGTCCCACATCGCCACACGTTCCTCGCGCGGGACCTCCCAGAAGCCGCGCCGGTCCGGCTCGTGCTCGAAGCCGCCCGGCGTGCGGGCGCAGGCGGCGAAGATCTCGTCATAGCGCGCCCGGATGTCGCTCATCTCCGCCTCGGAGATCGGGCTGTTGTTCAGCGGCGCGCACCAGTTCGGCCGGCGCTGGAACACGGTCAGCTCGGCGGCCTCGCGCGCGACCTCGGGGATGAGCTGGATCGCCGTGGCGCCGGTGCCGATGACCGCGACCTTCTTGCCGGCCAGCTCGACCGGCTCGTGCGGCCAATAAAAGGTATGGAACGAGCGGCCTTTGAAGCTGTCCATGCCGTCGTAGCGCGGGAGCGTCGGCGTCGACAGCAGACCGAGCGCCATGATCACGAACCGGCAGGTCAGCTCCCGGCCGTCACTGACGGTCAGCCGCCACCGGCATTCGGCCTCGTCGAAGTGTGCCGCCTCGACCCGGCAATTGAACTGCATGTGCCGGCGCAGATCGAACTTGTCGGCAACGAAATTCAGATAGCGCAGGTTCTCGGGCTGACCGGAGAAGCGCTCCTTCCAGTGCCACTCGTTCAGCACCTCCTTCGAAAAGGAATAGCCATAGGTGTAGCTCTCGGAATCGAATCGGGCGCCCGGATACCGGTTCCAATACCAGGTCCCGCCCAGATCGCCGCCGGCCTCGAGCACCGTGGCATCCACGCCGAGGTCGACCAGCCGCTTGATCTGATAGATCCCCGCCACCCCGGCGCCGATGACGATCACCTCATAATCAGAACCGGTCGTGCCACTCATATCCGCTCCTCGCCCGCTCGCCACTACCTAACGCACGTTAGTTTAAGGCAAATGCGACCCGAATGGTCGAGAAGAGATTGCCGTCAGCGATATCGTGTCACAATGATGCCGGAATTGTCGACGCGATGTTAGCGGAACAGAAGGGCCACTTTGGTCTGGTAAGCCTGCTAAGGACTCCTTTGAATACGTTCCTAGTTCACTGGCGGTCTGCCGGAGCCACCAAAATTGCACGATCTATCAATTCGTGTAAATGTGGCGTGAAATTCGCCAAATGAAAGCTGTGGTAACGTGCCGGATTCCGATGTGGTGGTCGCCGCTGACAGTGACGAACAGCTAAGCATCAAAGAGCTTCCTCTTGCTGACCTACCGCACCTTGCGGAGCATCACTGGTCTCAAGCCGAAGAAGCGACGGCCCGCGATCAGTTCAATGCTGCGGCAGGCTCTCTGCCATATGGACAGCTTTCCGACACCGGCTTCGAGCGCCTCTGTTTTCACCTCCTCCTTGCAGAGGGCCACGCACCGCGGTTCTGGGGACGGCGCGGAGACGCTCAGCAAGGTATCGACCTGATCATCTCAAATGGAAGCGCTGCCACCGTTTACCAATGCAAGAACCACGCAAGCTTTGACGTGCCGAAGTTACAAAAGGCCCTCAACAAGTTCCGAACCGATTGGCTAGAGGCAAGGCCGGAACTCGGGCGGCCAGAGAACTTCGTCCTTTGTACCTCGGCGGAGCTCAAGGAAACGGCCAAGTGGGAGGAGTGCAAACGCGCATTCAGAGCGGAGACCCGTGTGGGCGTCGTGGAATGGCCTCGCGATAGGCTTGACGCCAAGCTTCGAGATCAGCCCGGCATCGTGGCTGATCTGTTCGGCGAACGGGTCGCGGAGCAGTTCTGCGGGCCAGGGCGAGGCTCGGCCTGGGACCTGGGGTTGTTTCGCCGGCTGGCGCCTGGTTCAGGCGAGAAACGCGTCGACCGCTTTCTTGAGCTGCGCGACGCCGGCCAGATCGTGCGCCTTGATCGTGAGGCACAGCGATTTGAGGCCATTCTTGGCGGACACCGCCGCATCCTTATCTGTGGCCTGGCCGGCACCGGCAAGACGATGTCTGCTCTCGAACTTTCCTCGTTTTTTGATGGTGGTTCTTGGCGTGTGTTTTACCTGTGCCCAGACGATACGCACAACATCGATCATCTGGTCGAGGGCATCCGGAGCCGAGCGTTTCGCAAGGGCGTCTTTGTGCTGGACGATTGTCATCTGGACTTTGGTAGGGTCGAGCGGCTTGCCGGACGGATCGCTGCTATCGACAACCCGAATATAAAGCTCGTCCTGACCGCCCGGACACCGCCCAAAGGCCTGGATTTCCTCGACCCTGAAGCAGGTCACTTCGTGCACGAGCTGCGCGAAGCCGAACAAGCTGTCGAGGTCGCGGCTGATGTCGAGCGTTATCGTGCGATCATGAACCTTCGTCGTCCTAATTGGCGCGACCCGCCGATCGACCGCTTGATGGCGTGGACGGGCCACGACTTGGCAATACTCGATTTGATCCTCGACGTCACCGAGCAGGACGACATCCGTGAGGTCGAAAAGATCGACGATCTCTTCGATCAGATCTTGCGCGAAATCTTCAAGGCTCACTCGGCGCAGGCATTCAACCTAAAGCGGCTCGCGGCCGTCGCGCAGTTCGACCTTGACTTGCCGAGAAACATCTTTCCCGAGCCGTTCGAGCCGAAACCCAATGAAAACGGAGCGGCACAGCGGTTCGTTGTCGTCGGCGGCCGCCCGCCCGCCGCAAAATTCGGTCATGCCTCGGCGGCAGAGCTGATCTATCGGTTACTGGCATGGGCGCATGGCGAAGAGGATATGCATTTCGCTGCTGCCCGCGATTGCGCCGACGTCCTCGAATTGTGTCAGCCGGAGCATGCCCTGGGCGAGCTCCTGCCACGCCTGCTTCGCGCCCGCCTGAAGCTCGCCGACGATGGGGCTATCAAGCGAGAGCTCCTGACTGAGGGACGCGTTTTAGCTCTCCTAGGCGCTGAGCCCGAGTGGGTTCCGACCGCGGTCCTATTCATCTCTGCATTACTCTGCCGCAGCCTGCCGACACCGCCTCCTTTCGCGATATGGCTCGCAGAGCGCTTGGAAAGCTGGGCGGAGAACCCTGAGACCGCGGACGATTTTTCGGTCATCGGCGGTTGCCTCAGAGCGCTCGCCCTGGCCAACGCCTCCGCGCAGCGCGATGTCGAGCTTCGGATCGGCCCGGACCGCTTCGCGGAACTCATCGCCGCCCGCGGCACGCTTGTCGAGCTGCTGAACGTTTTGCAGCACAGCACGTCGGGATTCGCCGCCGAGCTGTCGCGTGGGTTCAACCGGGAAGGGGTGGCGGAGCTGCTCGAGCGAACGATCCGCGAAGAGAGGTCGATCGGCACGCTCCACTTCGCGCTGCGAGGCCTCGGCAAACGTCCCTTGCCGGGCGAAGCGGGCCGCACGCAGCTCCATCTCTTCGAGGAAACGCTCGGTGGGACAGCGATGGCGCGGCTCATCGTCGCCCGCGGCACGCTTGTCGAGCTGCTGAAAGTTTTGGAGCACAGCACGTCGGGATTCGCCGCCGAGCTGTCGCGTGGGTTCAACCGGGAAGGGGTGGCGGAGCTGCTCGAGCGAACGATCCGCGAAGAGAGGTCGATCGGCACGCTCCACTTCGCGCTGCGAGGCCTCGGCAAACGTCCCTTGCCGGGCGAAGCGGGCCGCACGCAGCTCCATCTCTTCGAGGAAACGCTCGGTGGGACAGCGATGGCGCGGCTCATCGTCGCCCGCGGCACGCTTGTCGAGCTGCTGAAAGTTTTGGAGCACAGCACGTCGGGATTCGCCGCCGAGCTGTTGCGTGGGTTCAACCGGGAAGGGGTGGCGGAGCTGCTCGAGCGAACGATCCGCGAAGAGAGGTCGATCGGCACGCTCAGCTTCGCGCTGCGAGACCTCGGCAAACGTCCCTTGCCGGGCGAAGCGGACCGCACGCAGCTCCATCTCTTCGAGGAAACGCTCGGTGGGACAGCGATGGCGCGGCTCATCGCCGCCCGCGGCACGCTTGTCGAGCTGCTGAAAGTTTTGGAGCACAGCACGTCGGGATTCGCCGCCGAGCTGTTGCGTGGGTTCAACCGGGAAGGGGTGGCGGAGCTGCTCGAGCGAACGATCCGCGAAGAGAGGTCGATCGGCACGCTCCACTTGGCGCTGCGAGACCTCGGCAAACGTCCCTTGCCGGGCGAAGCGGACCGCACGCAGCTCCATCTCTTCGAGGAAACGCTCGGTGGGACAGCGATGGCGCGGCTCATCGCCGCCCGCGGCACCCTTTTCGAGCTGCTGAAGGTCTTGCAGTACAGCACGTCGGATTTTGCCGCCGAGCTGTTGCGTGCGTTCAACCGGGAAGGGGTGGCGGAGCTGCTCGAGCGAACGATCCGCGAAGAGAGGTCGATCGGCACGCTCGACTTCGCGCTGCGAGACCTCGGCAAACGTCAGTTGCCTGGCGAAGCGGACCGCACGCAGCTCCAACTCTTCGAGGAAACGCTCGGCGTCGCCGGCTTTTGGCGGCTCGTCCTCGGCACCGGCAATCTAAATCATCTTGCCTTCATTCTAGACGCGCTCAGCCCCGCCTTCCGGATTCGCTTACTTTCGGCTGAGCATGCGCCTTCGTCCGACGGTTGGAAGACGCTGGCTAGCGCAGGCAGCATCTACGACCAAGCCCGCTTTGCGCACGATAGCTTGGCTTTGCTGCCCAACGAGACGGCCAGGCGGTTTCAGAAAGCGATCGAAGCCACCGCGGCAACTATCGCGGAGACGAGCAGCTGGGACGCACTCGGCGCCGGTCTGGCGATGGCGGAGCTGATCTCGGATGAACGCGTGCGTTCGGTGCTTCTAGACGGGGTCAACCGGCGCATCGATGCCACCCACCTCGCCACGCTCCGACCGGACGACTACGAATCGGCGACGGGGGCGCTTTCGTTGCTCTGGCGAGAACGCCCGGGTCTGCGCGCTCAGCTTGGCGCGGCGCTTTGGCGGCTGCTGCCGGACCAAGTGCATTGGCCGCGCACACACCGTCTGATCGTTAAGGCCCGTTTCGTCCTCACGGTCGCTCGATCCGAACACGTAAACCAAGACGACGCGCTGCGCACGCTTCGGGCATTCGCACCGCTTGGCCTCGACATCGCCATTGATCCGAAATCCGCACGCTATCATGCGTTGTTCCTTTGGAATCTATATGCGCTGTGGTTCGAGCGCGGCCTCGATTTGTCCGGAGACTTCCGACGCTTGCAGCATGACAAAACCTGGGTGCGGTTCGTCGACGTGGTGAAGCGGCGGCTGAGCCTCCGCTGGAATAATGACAAGCTGGATACGCTGCAACTCGCCGGTGCCCTGGTGTTCCTCGTTCCCGAAATGCGGCCGCGACTGGCTGAGTTGATCAAAGGAAATATCAAAGGTATCAAATATCTAGCCGACTTTTCTGACAATGAGTTGAAATTCATCCCTGCGTTTCTCGCATTCAAAGGCATGGCGCTGAGCGCGCCGGAGAGCGCGATTTTCTCGCCAGAGCGTGTGCGCCTTCTGCTCGATAAATCGGCGGCCTACGATGACCGCGGTCCTGCGATCGAGCATGTCTGCGAATGGTTGAAGGAGCGCCTGTAATGCCGGAAACGACGACGGCGAAACTGTCGCACTGTCATCGGCGTTAGCGCCGCTAAGTTGGTCGTCCGGCTCGACTGCGGCGAAGTCGACTTGCGACCGATTCGGGACATATTTGGACTGATCGTTGGCGCTGCCGGAAGTCCCGTTATCGTCGGTCAACGGCCGTTGAAGCGTGTCGGTGCCTCGTCAATGAGGCCACGACCCGACACCCAGGCTCTCGGTTCTGATCCTGTCGTCAGTGCTCCAGCATGTGCCAGAGCTTGCGTTTGACCGCCAGCAGGTCTTCGGAGAGGCGCATCTCGCCGGTGCGGGGGCGGGGCAGGTCGACGTCCTCGACGTGCCGGACCCGGCCGGGGCGGGCGGACAAGACGACGATCCGGTCGGCCAGGAAGATCGCTTCTTCCAGGTCGTGGGTCACGAAGACCACGGTCTTGTTCGTAACCTGCCAGAGCTCCTGCAGATCGGCCTGCATGCGTTCCTTGGTCTGGGCGTCCAGCGCGCCGAACGGCTCGTCCATCAGCAGCACCTCGGGATCGTTGGCGTAGACCCGGCCGATATCGACCCGCTTGCGCATGCCGCCCGAGAGCTCGCGCGGCCAGCGGTCCTCGAAGCCCTTCAAGCCGACAAGCTCGACCCACTTCTTCTCGATCTCGGCGCAGGCCTTGCGGGATGCGCCATGCAGGCGCGGACCGTAGGAGATGTTCTTCGCCACCGTCATCCAGGGAAAGACGGCGTCCTGCTGAAAGACCATGCCGCGCTCGCGGCCAGTGCCCTTGATCTCGTTGCCGTCGAGCGTGATCCGACCGTCGCTCGGGGCGTAGAGGCCCGCCATCATCTTCAAGAGCGTGGACTTGCCGCAGCCGGACGTGCCGACGATCGCGTTGAAGCTGCCGGAGCGAAACGCGAGATTGATGTCGTCCAACACCGTGAGCGCGACGGGCGTGCCCTTGCCAAAGGTGTGGCTGAGCTTGTCGACGATGATCTCGGACATTATTCGCGGGTCTCCGACCAGCGGGTCAGGCGGGTCTGTATGGTCCGGAAAATCCGGTCCATCGTAAAGGCGCAGGCGCCGATGATGACGATGATCATCATCACCTGGTCGGTCAGGAAGTAACGCCGTCCCTCTTGCAGCAGGAAGCCGAGCCCGCTCGGCGCGGCGATCAGTTCGGCCGCGACCAGCGTCGTCCAGGCGGCCGCCAGCGCGATGCGCAGCCCGGTAAAGATGAATGGCGTGGCCGCGGGAATGGCGACGGTCCGAAAAATCTGAAAGCGCGACGCGCCCATGGTCGACGCGGCGTCCACATAGACCTGCGGCACGTTCTTCATGCCGGCGATGACGTTGATGATGCAGACCAGGAAACAGGCGATGGTGATCAACAGGACGCGGCTGAACTCCTCGATGCCGAACCAGATGATGACGATCGGGATGTAAGCGAGCGGCGGGATCGGGCGGATCGCCTCGATCAGCGGATCGAACAGGTATTCGATCGTCTTGTACCAGCCGATCAGGCAGCCCAGCACCAGCGCCAGGCTGGTGCCGATCAGGAAGCCCTGCACGATCCGCGACAGGCTGGCGAACAGCGCGTCGAACAGCGTGCCGCTGGTGATGTTGGTATAGAACGCCGTGCCGATATTGCTGATCGGCGGCAGCAGCGACGGATTGTTGTCCGGCTGGTTCGTCACCAGGACATAGGCGCCGATCACCACGGCAATGGAAAGGGCGCCCAGGACCAGGCGCCCTCTCAGTTGCGGACGCAGCCAGCGCATCGGCGTCAGATCTGTTTGACGATCTGATCGCTGACCAGCGCCTCGACGTCCGGCATCGAATCCAGCTTGCCTTTCGACACCAGGAACTCGGCCTGCGTCCTGGCGGAGTTCAGCAGCAATCCCTTGGCGAACAGGTCTTTGATCTCGGCGGTGTCGAGATAGCCCCAGTCATTGAAGATCGCCGCCACATCCTCGCGCGTAACCTTGGCGTTGCCGAGCCCCTGCTGCCAGCGCTGCATGGCGTCGATCGCCTTGTCGTTTTCGTTGCGCTGGAAGGCGACGGTCGGCCCATGGAATGCCGCGACCAGATCGACCAGCATCGCCTCGTTGGCGTCCATGTATGGCTGCGTCGTCATGATCACGTCCATGATGCTGGGGAAGTCTGCCGGCAGCTTGCCGCCATCGACGGTCAGAACCGCATCCGGCCGGGCCTGGAAGATCAGCGCGCGCGACGTTGCCAACGGCACGCAGGCGTCGACCGCGCCGGCGACGAACGCGGACTGGCCCTCGATCGGCTCCATGTTCACGCGCTCGAAGGGCATGTCGGACAGCCCGGCGGCGGCGAGCGCGGAATCCAGGAAGAAGTCGAAGTTCGATCCGGAGGTCACCGCGACCCGTTTGCCCTCGAGGTGTTCGATGGAGTCCATGCCGGGCGCGCCGACGACGACGAACAGCGGCGTCGCATCGCCGCAGACCGAGAACTCGCGAAAGTCGGCGACCTTGCGCGCCATCGCCGCCAGCGGCGGCACGGACCCCACCGTCAGCACGTCGATGCTGCCGCCGACCATCGCCTCGATGCCGGGCGGGCCCGAGGGAAACACGCGCATATCAAGTTCGATGTCGCGTTCGGCCAGGAACCCCTGGTCCTGCGCCAGCCAGTACATGCCGAAGGAATAGGCCGGAATGATTCCGAGCTTGATCTTCCGGGTCGCCGCCTTCGCCGGCCGCATGAAGAAATAGGGCGTCGCCAGGGCAGCGGTGGCGCCGGCGGTTCCCTTCAGGACGGTCCGCCGCGTCAGTGACTTGGACGTCATGTCGAATTCCTCCCCAATTTTTTTCCGCTCGGAATTGGATTCCGGCTTGTCAGGAAACGGTAGGGCCGTAGCTGATGCTTGTCAATCTAGTAGTTACTAGAATATACCTTTTAGAACCGACAGCCGCGGACGGCATGTCGGAACGCGAAGGAGGCCGGCATGAACATCATCCTCATCCTCGTCGACAGCCTGAACAAACACCGCCTGGCGGCCTACAACGCCGACACGCCGTGCAAGACGCCCGTGCTCGACGCCTTCGCCGCGCGCGCGCAGGTCTTCGAGAACCATTATGTCGGCAGCCTGCCCTGCATGCCGGCAAGGCGGGAGATCTTCGCCGGGCGCAAGGAGTTCATGTGGCGCCCCTGGGGACCGCTCGAGGTCTTCGATCCGCGCCTGCCCGTAATCGTCCGGCAGGCGGGCTACAACACCGGGATCGTCACCGACCACTATCACTACTGGGAGGAGATGGCGAACGGCTACATGCAGGGCTTCTCGTCGGCCGAGTTCATCCGCGGGCACGAGACGGATTACTGGAAGCTGCCCGAGACCGGGCCGGTGCCGCGCTGGGTCGAAAAGGTCGCCGAATTCCGTTCCGCCGTTCACCCGCGCCAGTACTACGCCAACGTCAAGGACTTCCAGGGCGAGGAAGACTACTTCCCCGCCAAGGTCTTCACAAAGGCCGCCGAATGGCTGGACGAGAACGCGGCCAAGGGCCCGTTCTTCCTGCATGTCGAGAACTTTGACGTGCATGAGCCCTACGACGTGCCCGCGCCGTACGACAAGATGTACACCGACGGCTCGAAGGACGATTTCAACATCTGGCCGCCGTACCAGGTCTATGCCGATCTCGACGCCTTCATGGCCCAGGCGACATCGGCCGATCTGGATTTCCTGAAGGCCCAGTACATGGGCAAGATCAGCATGGTCGACAAATGGCTGGGCGTGTTCTTCGACAAGCTGTCGGCGCTCGATCTCTGGGACGACACGATGGTGATTTTCACCACCGACCACGGCCATGATTTCGCCGAGCGCGGCGTCTTCGGCAAGCAGTTCCCGCACTACGACAGCCACGCCAACATCCCGATGATGATCTGGCATCCCGGGCATGCGCCGGGGCGGGTGGAGGCGCTGACCCAGACCGTCGATATGTTCGCGACGATTATCGAGACCGCCGGCGGTACGGTCCCGGACGAGAACCGGCATTCCCGCGACCTGTCGCCGGTGCTGAGCGGCGGCGCCACGCGCGACGCCGTCCTCTACGGCACGTTCGGGCAGGGTGTCTGCCTGTCGGACGGCGACTGGACGCTGTTCAAGTCGCCGGTTGCGGGCAAGCCGCTGTTTGCGTATTCAACCATGATCAATCGCCCGCTGATCGTCGACAATCCGGTTGACGGCCGCGTCGGCCGGATGCCCGATCCGCCCGTCGATCAGGGACAATTCGATCCGACGATCCCACTGCCGCTCTGGAAGATGCCCATCAAGATCGATCCCCGAAAAGACGAAGACTTCCTGTATCACAGGGCGGAAGATCCCGGCCAGATCCGCAATCTGTGGGATGATGCACCGGACCAGCGCGACCGCCTGCTGAACCTGATGCGGGACATGATTGTCGAGGAGGGCGCGCCGCCGGAACAGTTGGCCCGGCTGGGCCTCGATTAACAGTAGAGAAGGCGCACGTGGCCGAAACCGAACTTTCGAAACGCAAGTCGATCATCGCGCATTGTCTCGAGATGAATGCGTCGGGGCTCAATCAGGGCACCTCGGGCAATATCAGCATCCGCCACAAGGACGGCCTGCTGATCACGCCGACCTCGATGCCCTACGACCAGATGAAGCCCAAGGACATCGTCTATCTCGACGCCTCGGGCAAGCCGCAGGGCGAGGGCAGGCCGTCCAGCGAATGGCGCTTTCACCACGACATCCTGGCTGCCCGCCCTGAGGTCAACGCCGTCGTTCACACGCACGCCACCTACTGCACGACGCTGTCGATCATGGGGCTGAAGATCCCGCCGCTGCACTACATGATCGCCGTCGCCGGCGGTCACGACATCCGCCTCGCGCCCTATGCCATCTATGGCTCGCAGGAACTTTCCGACCATGTCGTCAAGGCGCTGAAGGACCGCAAGGCCTGCCTGATGGACCATCACGGCATGATCGCGGTTGGATCGTCTTTGCCGCAGGCCATGTGGCTCGCCGTCGAGGTCGAGACGCTGGCGCGCCAGTACCACGGCTGTCTGGCGCTCGGCAGGAAGCCGCCGCTGTTGACGAAGAAGCAGGTTCAGGCCGTGATCGACAAGATCGGCGGCTACGGCCGGACGGACGATTGATGTCTGAGGCAGTGGGTAATGGCGTGACGAACACCGTCAAGGCGCGCCGGCCGGGCCGGCCGACATACGATCTCGCCGACCGCTCGGCGGCCGCCCAGTTCGAGGCCATTCGTCGCGACATCCGTCTCGACAAGGCATCGAAGCGTCCGCTCTGGCGGCAGATTTCCGAAGCGCTGGAAGCCGCCGTGCGCGGCGGCGGCCTGGCGCCGCGCTCGCGCCTGCCGTCGGAGGAGGCGCTGGCCGCGATGTTCGGCGTCTCCCGGCCCGTCGTGCGCAACGCGCTGCAGGCGCTGGCCGGCCGCGGCCTCGTCGTCAAGTTGCACCGCAAGGGCATCTTTGTGGGCGACCCGCCGCCCGAGACCGGGTTCATCACCACCAACCTCGCCGCCTATGACGACCTCGTCGCCCGCGGCCACAAGGTCACCACCCAAACGTTCGAGCTGTACAGAAGCGCGCCGGACCCTGACGAGCGCGCCGCGCTGCAGCTCGACGACGCCGATACCGTGGTCCGCATCGGCCGGGTCTTCTTCATGGACGGCAAGCCGATCACCCATGCCCGCATCTCCTTCCACGGCGCCAAGGTGCCGGGGTTCGAGCATGAAGACATGGAAGGCCGCCCGATCCTGCGTCATATCCAGGACCGCTACGGCCGCTCGCTGTCGCGCGCCGAGCGCTGGTTCAAGGCCGTGATGCCGCCCGCGGATGTCGCCGACGCCATGGACCTCGGCCCCGACACGCCGGTGATCTGGATCGAGTCGATCGCCTACGAGGCCGACAACACGCCGCTCGAATACTACCGAGCGCACTACAATTCCGAGACCGCCCTGGTCCACCTCTCGGTCATCGGCTAGCCGGCTGGCGAAATAGTTTGATAGCGCGGCTGACCATCCCTCGAGACAGCCGCTGACGGGACGTCCTAAGGCTTCCCCATGTCGTCATTGCCGGACTTGATCCGGCAATCCAGGCAGCTCTTGTCCCAGGCACGGTTCTGGATCACCGGGTCAAGCCCGGTGATGACAAAGCGGTAGCTAACACATTGAATGCAAGGGATTGATTTCGAGTCAGACTCTGATGAGACGCGAAGCGTCGTCTCGAAGCATGCTGGTACCGAATTCGCGGTATTTTCAACGGCCTGCTAGCCGGGCTTGAGCGTCAGCACGGGTTCAGCGGCGGCTCGCCGGCGAGATAACGGCGCACGTCCTCGGTCGCCTGTTCTGCGGCGTACGCGACGGTGCGCACCGAAGCGCCGGCGATATGCGGGGTGAGCGTCACGTTGGGCAACTTGAGCAGCGGCGTGTCAGCCGGGACGGGCTCGGTCGTGAACGTGTCGATCGCGGCGGCGGCGAGAGGGCCTTCGGTCAATGCGCGATACATGGCATCGTCGTCGCAGAGTGAACCGCGCGTGGTGTTGATCAGCACCGCGCCGTCGCGCATTCGTGCGAACGCCGCCGCGTCCATCATGCCGATCGTCTCTGGCGTCACCTTGGGGTGCAGCGTGACGACATCCGATTGCGCCAGCAGCGTGTCCATGTCGACGGTGTCGACGCCGGCCGCCATGTCTTCGTCGACAAGTTCGGCATAGGGGTCGTGGACGACGATGCGGCAGCCGAAGGCGCGCAGCAGCTGGACGACGCGGCGGCCGATGGCGCCATAGCCGACAACGCCCACCGTCATCTCGGACAGCTCGCGCCCCGTGGTGTCCGCGCGATAGAGGTCGTCGCGCCAGATCCCCTGCCGGAGCGCTTCATGCCCCTCGCGGATCTTCCGCGTCTCCGCCAGGATCGCGCCGATGGTGAACTCGGCCACGGCTGAGGCGTTTCGCGCCGGCGTGTTCGTCACCAGAATGCTCCGCTCGCGGCAGGCCTCGACGTTGATGTTTACAGGGCCGCCCCGCGACACCGCGATCATGCGCAAGTGAGGCAGGTCGTCCAGCATCGCTCGCGACACCGGCGCCAGGTGCGTGACCAGGATTTCCGCATCGCCGATGATGCCGAGGACCGCGTCTGCGGTGCCGAAATATTCCTTCAGCCCGTCCATGCCCGCCGTCGTGTGGCCGTGCACCAGCGGCTCGCCCGGCCAGTTGTTCCGGTGCAGCCGAATGTCCAGACCGTCGCCGACCGCCGCGATCAGCCGGTCGCGAAACATCTCCGGCAGCATGAAATTGTCGCCGATGATGATGATCTTGCGGGACATCTACTGTTCCTTATCCAAGTCAGGCAGCGCATTCTCAATCCCGATGACGGGGTCATGTTGCCTGCTTGCGGCGTCGACCGGTAGTCATTGGCATTGAATGGATATATTCTAGTAATTACAAGAATTATGCGATCCGCGACAAGAACATTGCGAAGGCCAATCCATGCTGCATCTCGGGATTGACGTCGGCACCACCTCGGTCAAGGCCGCCGTCTACGACCGGTCCGGCGAAAAGCACGCCATGGCCAGGGTCGCGGCCGAGACCCTCATGCCGCATCCCGGCTGGTCGGAACAGGACATGGCGGCCGCCTGGTCGAATGTCGTCGCCGTCATCCGCGAGATCGCTGGTTCGGTAAACGGCAGCGACATCGCCTCGATCGGCGTGTCGGGGCAGGGCGATGGCCTCTGGGCGCTCGACGCCGATCGCCGGCCCGTGCGCAACGCCATCCTCTGGAACGATCAGCGGGCAAGCGACATCGTCTCGCGATGGTCGGACGACGGCGTCGTCGACGCGATCGCAAAATCGTGCCGAACGGCCCTGTGGCCGGGCACCAATGCGGCCATCTATGCCTGGCTCAGGGCGAACGATCCCGACGCGGCGGGCCGCATCGATGTGATCGTCAATGCGAAGGACTGGATCGGCCATTTGCTGACGGGCGAGCTCGCAACGGACTACGCCGATGCCAGCATCGCCTTTCTGGATCTGCAATCGAAAACCTATTCGGACAGCGCGTTTGAGCGTTGCGGCGTGTCCGAGCTCGCCGGCAAGCTCCTGCCGCCCCGCCCGTCCGCCGAGCCCTTGGGCCGGCTCCGGGATGCCGTCGCCGGCGACCTCGGCCTGAAGGCCGGCACGCCCGTCGCGGTCGGCGCCCTCGACATCGCCGCCATGCATGTCGGGGCCGGCCTGAACGATGTCGGCGATGCCCTGTTGATTCTGGGCACAACGGCTGTGGTCAGCACGGTGACGTCGCCGTCGCCGCCGCGTGACCGGATCGTCGGCGCGACGGTGGTCCACGCCACCGGCGACCGCTGGCTCAACGTCCAGGCGCCGCAATCGGGCACCTCGGCGCTCGACTGGTTCTGCGAACGGTTCCACGACCTGTTCCCCGGGGGCGCGCCGGATCTCGTCGCGCTGGCCGAGACCGCGCCGCCGGGCGCGAACGGCGTGTTATTCCTGCCCTATCTCACGGGCGAACGCGCGCCCTTCGTGGCGCCGGACGCCACCGGATCGTTCCTGGGCCTTCGCGCCACCAGCACATCAGCCGACATGGCCCGTGCCGTCCTGGAAGGCGTCGCCTTCAGCCTGCGCCATTGCCTGGACGAAACCGGCATCGCCGAAAGGGCCGGCTTCGTCGTCACCGGCGGCGGCGCCCGCAGCGACCTCTGGCGCCAGATCCTCGCCGATGTGATGGGCGTGACGATCCGCAGTCCCGCCGAAGATGAACTCGGCCTCCTCGGCGCCGCCCGCCTCGGCGCCCACGCCGCCGGCGTGCTGGACGCCTTCACCGCCCATGCGCCAACGAACACGGCAGTCGCCGCGCGCGAACCGGACCCGGATGCGGTCACCTGCATGGAGTCGCACTACGCCGGATACCGCGCCGCCATCGACGCGCTGGCGCCAGGCTGGTCATGATCGACACGCGGGACCAGGGATCGGTGTCCTAAATCACCTCACGCCTCGCGACAGCCGTCACGTCACTGCCGTGCGTCCGCTGTCGCTTGGTCGGAAATTTGGGCCTGCCGCGTCAGTTCGTGTTTGCCGCGATACGTGGAAGGCGATCGACCATCTGGCTAAGACGCCGCCGGCTTCGATGTGCCGGCAAAATTGCGCCGGGCCGGGCCGCCCTACGGCCTTTCGCCGGGCGATCTGATGGCATCGACCATGGTGACATCCGGCACCATGACGAACCGCATCGACCAGCTCGAGAAGGCGGGCCTGGCGGCCCGGCAGCCAAGCCCCGACGACCGCCGCAGCTTCCGCATCTCGCTCACCAAAAAAGGCTTCCGCGTCATCGACGCCGCCGTCACCGCCCACATCCAGGCCCAACAAAACTGGTATCGGGCCTGTCCAAAGACGAACGCCGCCAACTCGACGCGCTGCTGAAGAGGTTCTTGGAAGACTTCAAAACCGACTGAGCGCCGAGCCTATCAACCCGTCAACGCGTGCCGCGCGACCACGAAGGTTCACATCGTGAGCGATGCCAAAGACGTTTCGATCGCGTCGTCTACGAGGCGTAATCCCACTGTTTGCAGGTCCGGCAGTGCAACGCGCATGTGCGAGTGCCGTATCTCTAGGCATTCGATAGGTTGTCGAGGCCGACGTTCCGCTGCCTTCGCATCTGGGTCCGCAACACAAACAACCCACAATGCCAGTTCCGCATTGTTGTCTGCTGTCGGCGCACTAGCAGCCGCATTGCGTTGAGAGACTTAACAGCCGAGATTAACAAGGAGCGGTGTAGTATCGATTTTGCCACAACCAGCAACTAGGCGGACCAATTCGACTTTCGCAGGGCGGCAGAATTCTGTTGGGGACGTCGGAATCCAATCATTTGTTGCGGAGTGATGGAGTGTTCACTCCAACACATCCAGCAGCGCTCGGCTACGCCACTAGAAAAACTTTTCAGCCTGATCCGGGTGGTATTCGCTCTAGCCAAGCATCTCGTTGTAGATCTCGAACACCCGCTCGGCGCAATCCAGAGTTTCCACAATATCCGCTTCGTCACCTTCCAAGACTTGTGGGTTGCGGATCAACCAATCGGCGGGTCGGTAATGGTTATACTCGGGTATATTATTCGGCAAGAGCCGGAAGTATGCTTCTGCTTGTTTAACTTGCCTTGGCGCCCCCTCTGCCTCAACCAACTTGTCTGCCGAGAGGGCGTGTTCTTCCTGGAGCGAATACGCTCCGTTGATGATCCGACAAAAGAGCTGTGGGTGCATTATGTCCTCAACGTCGGCCTCGTCCTGATTGAGTAGTTCAGCAATGGTGTGCAGTCTCTCAGCTGCCAAGATCTCGCTCCGGCGGATACGTTCTATCTTGCCCTTATCACCCTGACCTTGATCAGACAGAACAGCCACATTTAAGTGGTTCCCGTGAAACAACGATACAAACGGGCGAATATTGTCAATGCCCCCGGCGGGGCACATGGTCCACCTCGCGTCTAAGCCCTTCCGCCCCCGACATTCGAGCTCATTGGACAGCGCTTGCAAATACAAAATGTCCGAAGGTCCCTCGACAAGAAGGCTGTTTTCGCCAACGAACAATGACTGCGTGACGGAGTAGCCGAGCGCACCCTGTAGAGGAAAGAGGGTGTCTTTGTCGGTGCTCATCACGTCTTGTGTGATCTTCGTGCCCTCTGACTGTGGACGCGCAGGTTTCTCGTAAGTGATCACGTCTTCGACCACCCGGCAATCGGCCAGCCGTTTTGGAGGAACCATAAACGGCGAATGAGTTGAGTAGATCACCTGGTGCGACGGCAGCAATTGCTCCTCAATGTATCGCAACAGGTCCTCTTGAGCTTTGCCGTGGAGCGTCAGGCCTGGCTCGTCAAGCAAGATAATCACATTGTCCGTTTCGCGTCGCATCATCGCGAATTGTACGAGAAACGAAAAGAACCAAACAAAGCCAGCACTTCTCTCGGAGAATGGAACGCTTGCGCGATGGAGCTGATTGTAAACGCGCGCACGTGCGACTGCGCCCACGTTGAAAGGTGCTGGATCTTCTGATCGTCCTTCGTTCAGTTCCACCTTCACCTCAAGGTGCTTGTTCTGTGACCAATACTCAAAGATTTGATCAGTAATGTCCGCAGATGCGGCTTCACACTTCGCATTCAACTCTTCATAGCGCGGCGATCCTTTCAGGTCCTCAAGATCGGTGCCGGAAAGTCGAAGAAAGTTGAGAAAAATCTCGTCTCCAGGATCAACGGTTTCCGCAGCTTGGTCTTCGGCAATCTTCTGCGCCGACAACTGACCGCTCATACGGTCATAGTGAGAGGTGTAAAAGAATGTCGGTACCAAATCCGAGATAAGATCGATTCCTCGGCAGAAGATGGACTGTTTCCTGTAGTCCGAGAATTGCTTCGATAACGCGGTGAGTTTTTCGGTAGGCGCATCCTGGGCCGCAATCGCGTCAATTAGCTGCTTTGATGAGTTTGCCTTTTCGACAACCTTCTTTTCAGCAGCATTGAGACGCTTTGTTGCGATAGCGTTCGCAATCGCCTTTGTTTCGTCGATAGAAAGTGTCCAAGTTGTTCGGTCAGTATTGTATTGCTTAAGGATCTTGAGTTCCCGAGAAGTAACCGCGTCATCGCCAAATTCGTTGCACAGCCGTTCATGGGCCTCATCTGATAGCTCCCACCATGTCTCGACTACTACAGCGTCCTCGTCAGAGTGACGTTCCTTGTAGCGAGTCGCGAAACGCCTCGGATAGTCTTCTGTAACATCGAACGAAGTCTGTGCTGCCCCATACGGTCGGATCGACTGAAGGGCCGTTAGTGTCGCCGTTTTTCCCGCTTCGTTCTTGCCGACGAGGCAACAAAGCTCGCCGACCGAAATCTTGCCGGTATCAAGAATGCATCTGAAGTTCTGGATACGCACATGAGTCAGCTTCATGGGGTATGTCTCATTACAAAATCTATGAGAAGTAGATTAGAGAAATTGGTCGAACTCAACAAGATGATGTCCGTTTCGCAAGACATGAAAGGGCAAGCTAATTACCGCACATCTCAGTCCGCTAGAAACAGAGTAAGACTGCTAGAGTCGTTACGTTGTACGTGCGGCAAGCCGTAAGAAAAGAAGACGCTCGGGCTATACGTGTGAACGGCGGCGATGGTCCAGCGTCGGCGCAGCAGGCCGTGCGGGCGGCTCCAGATGCGGTCGAGGGGGCTTGGGGGGCAGGCGGACTGGAAAAGTACGGTGCCGGCTCCAGTCGTCGAACAAGGTGGCGAAGGCTTTGTAGCTTTCGCTGCGCTTCCGCCAGCAGCGACTGGCATAACTGCCGAAATAGGCCGTGCCGTCGATCGGCAGCCCCGCATGTCCGACCCCCTCGATCTGTCAGCAATTGCGGTCGGCAGAGAGGGCGGTTCCTTCTCATGAGGATCTGGCAGGATCGGCATGCCCATTGCACCGTGTGTTTCACACGGTCACGTGATGGGACGCACCTTGATCTGCGTCAGTTATAATAATGAGAATCAATTGCAATATGTCTCCCAGCAAATACGTGAAACCCAAGGGAGATGACTGATGCGTTTTTTCGTTAGAAGCGTTTTGCCCCGCCGCGTTCGAGCGCGCGCGAAGACAGTGACGGTGTTGTCGGCGCTGTCGCTGATGTTGACGGCCGGACTGGCCGCGACGGGCCAGCAAGCGACCGCGTCCGACATGACGAGCGCGCAGCTTGTCGATGCGCTGCGCGAAGGTGGCCACGTCGTATTCATTCGGCATGTGCGGACCGAGAAGGACTACGCCGATCAGGTGGATGCCGTGATGGGCGATTGCTCGACACAGCGCACGCTGAGCGAGGCGGGCTGGCGGGATGCCCGCGCCATGGCCGATGCCTTCGCGCGGTTGCGGATCCCGGTCGCCGACGTCACCAGCAGCGAATACTGCCGTGCCTGGCAGACTGCCGATCTCATCTTCGGCAACTACAACAAAACGCCGGATCTCAACTTCGAGCCCGCCGAGACATATAGCGCGGCGCAGACCAAGGCCATGCGCGACCGCGTCGTTCCGCATCTCGCGAAGGCGCCGGCGGCGGGCGTCAATACCGTGCTGGTCGGCCATGACGATCCGTTCGAGGCCGCGACCGGCATTTATCCCGAGCCCATGGGCGTCGTCTTCGTCATCCGCCCGCTCGGAAACAACGATTTCAAGGTGCTCGGCAGCATCGCGCCGGACGAGTGGTCGGCGCTCACCGACTGACACACGATGATGAATGGCATCGAGGAGGTGAGGCGTGGAAGACGATCCCGACAACGATCGCCTTTCGCATGACCTCCTCGATATCGTTCGGCAAGCCATGGGCGGCGGCGAATGTAGCGATGCCGCCGCCGCGCTGTGGGCGCTCGATATCTGCTGCGCCGACCGCGATTTGCGACGCACGACGAAACGCCCGGATCAGCGTCCGTCCACCGTCGCCCACAAGCCGGCATTTCGACACTTTTAGAACAATCGAAGCGGCCCGGAATTCAGCCGATTATTCTGCTTGACCGTTCCTGTGCATGGGGTTGTTCCGCGATCTCCGCCGCGCGACCCCCCCCCTTTAGGGCGTCAGCACCATGCGGCCGACGATTTTGCCGTCGCGCAGGTCGCGCAGCGTCTGGTCGGCCTCGGCGAGCGGGCGGGTGGCGACGGGCAGCGGCTTGACCTTGCCGGCGACGACCAGGTCCATGAGCTCGCGCATCTCCTCGGGACTGCCCACGTAGGAGCCGCCGAGCATGATGTTCTTCAGCGGCAAGAGCGGCACCGACAGCTTCATCGAGCCGCCGAACAGGCCGACGACGATCAGCATGCCGCCGTTCGCCAGCGCCTGCATGCCGAAGCCGGCTGACTTGTCCGAGCCGACGAAATCGACCGCGCCATTGGCGCCGCCGCTTGTCAGGCCGATCAGCTCCTTGCGCGCGCCGTCCGCCGTCGGGTTGATGACATGGTGGGCGCCGGCCGCCTTGGCGGTTTCCAGCTTGGCGTCGTCGATGTCGGCGACGATGATCGTCGTGTCCATCATCGCCTGCGCGATCATCAGGCCGGCAAGCCCGACGCCGCCGGCGCCGATGATCAGCAGGCTGCGGCCCTCGGCCCGGCTCTGCACCTTCTTCAGCGCGCCGTAGGCGGTGATGCCCGAGCAGGCGTAGGTGCAGGCGAGCGGCGTGTCGACGTCGCCATAGGCGTAGAGGAAGCGGGCGTTGGGCACCATGACATGGTCGGCGTAGCCGCCGTCGGCGTTGACGCCGAGCGCGCGGGGGCGAGGGCAGAGATGGTCGCCGCCGGAGTTGCAGGCCGGGCAGTCGCCGCAGCCGATCCAGGGATAGACCACGGCCTTGTCGCCGACATTGGCGCCCGTGGCCTGGTCGCCCATCGCCTCGACCACGCCGACGATCTCGTGACCCAGCGTCAGCGGCAGGCTGTGGCTGCGCGACAGATCGGCCTTGCGGTCGTCGCCGAGGTCGAAGTAGCCGTCCCACAGATGGATGTCGCTGTGGCAGACGCCGCAGGCCTCGACCCGCACCAGCACTTCCGTGCCCGTCGGCGCCGGCGTCTCGCCCTCCACGGCCCGCAAGGGCTCGCCATACTTGTCGAACTGATAGCTGCGCATGTCCCGCTGTCCCTGGTTGTCCGTTCGCGCCATTCATAGCCGTCCGACGGTTCGCTGGCCAGCCCGCCGTGCGGGGTTTTGGCCGCGTTCACGCGAATGAAGGTTGCCCTGCCGGCATGCACAACGTTAAATATGCCCCAGCCAATAACAAACGTCTGTACGTCAGGGAGCGCATCTATGACGGGTTGCCGTGCCTGCTAGCCGTCGGAACCGGCCACCGCCGCTTGGCCCGGCTTGAGTACGAAGCCGCAATGCCATCCGCCAACCATTGAAACCGTTGCAAGCGCATGCCGTCATGGCCGTGATCCGGCTGCTTGGCCGCGCGGGGAAGCTCTGATCTTGATTCACCACCATTGCGAACGGCCGCCGGCGGCCGCGGGGGCGCGCCGATGACTGTCATGCCGCTGCTCCGCGTCGAGGACGTGTCGGTGCATTTCGGCGGCATCGTCGCCCTCGACGGCGTCAGCTTTGATCTCGACGAAGGCTTGATCGTCGGCCTGATCGGGCCGAACGGCGCCGGCAAGACCACGCTCTTCAATTGCCTCAGCCGGCTTTACACGCCGAGCACCGGCGAGATCGCCTTCCGCGGCCAGTCGATCCTGCAATCGCCGCCGCACGGCATCGCCACCATGGGCATCGGCCGGACGTTCCAGAACCTGGCGCTGTTCCCGACGCTGTCGGTGCTCGACAACGTGATGATCGGCGGCCATTGCCGCACCCGCAGCGATTTCTTCTCGAACGCGCTGCGGCTGCCCTGGGTCAGCCGCGAGGAAGCGGCGCTGCGCGCCCGGGCCATGGACCTGATCGCCTATCTCGATCTCGAAGACCTGGCCGAGGTCGCGGTCAGCGAACTGCCGTTCGGCACCCAGAAGCGGGTCGAGTTGGGCCGGGCACTGGCGGCCGAACCGAAACTGCTGCTGCTGGACGAGCCGGCCGGCGGCCTGAATCACGACGAGGTCGATCACTTGAAGTCCCAGATCCGCGCCATCCGCGACGACCGCGACATCTCGGTGCTGCTGGTCGAGCACCACATGAACCTGGTGATGGACGTCTCGGACAAGGTCGTGGCGCTCGATTTCGGCCGCAAGATCGGCGACGGCACGCCGGACGAAGTACGCGCCAACCCGGAAGTGATCCGGGCCTATCTCGGGACCGACGAATAATGGCGGCGTTGCTCGACGTTCGTGGCCTGAAAGCCTATTACGGCCAGACCCAGGCCCTGCACGGCATCGATTTCGAGCTGGAGCAGGGCGGCATCACCACCATCCTCGGCGCTAACGGGGCCGGCAAGACGACGACCTTGCGCTCGGTCTGCGCCATGATCCGCACCGAGGGCGAGATCACCTTCGCCGGCGAGCGCATCGACGGCGGCCGCACCGAGACCATCGTCCGGCGCGGCATCGGCCATGTTCCGGACGGCCGCGGCACGTTCGTGCGCCTGTCGGTTGAGGAGAACCTCAAGCTCGCCGCCATCACGCGGCGCGACAAGGAGGCCGTCGACGCCGACTACGAGCGCGTCTTCAGTTATTTCCCGGTGTTGCGCGAGCGCCGGCAACAGCAGGCCGGCACCTTGAGCGGCGGCGAGCAGCAGATGCTGGCGATCGCCCGGGCGCTGATGCTGCGGCCGCGCCTCATGCTGCTGGACGAGCCGTCCTTTGGCCTGGCGCCGCTGATCGTGAAGGAGATCTTCAACATCATGCGGCGCATCAACCAGGAGGACGGCGTCAGCATGCTGTTGGTCGAGCAGAACGCCTCGCTGGCGCTCGAGCTCGCCGATCACGCCTACCTGCTCGAGACCGGCCGCGTCGTCATGGGCGGCCCGGCCGAGCAAATCAAGAACGACGAGACCGTGCGCCGGTCTTACCTCGGTTACTGACGGCGGGCCCGAGCAATGGATCTGTTTCTGCAACAAACACTTGCCGGTCTTGCGATCGGCGGCGTCTATGCCAGCGTCGCGCTGGCCGTGGTGATGATTTACCAGGCCACGGACCACTTCAATTTCGCGCAAGGCGAGATGGCCATGTTCAGCACCTTCGTGGCCTGGTCGCTGATCACGTACGGCCTGCCCTACTGGCTGGCCTTCTTCGTGACGGTCGCTCTCTCGTTCGCCGGCGGTCTCGCTATCGAACGCATTATCGTGCGGCCGGTCGAGAAGGCGCCGGTGCTGAACCAGATCATCGTCTTCATCGGCCTGCTGGTGATCTTCAACTCGGTCGCAGGCTGGATCTTCGAGCATACGATCAAGCCGTTCCCCAGCCCGTTCCCGGAACAACCGCTGTTCGGCAACAACTATATCGGCATGCACGATACCGGCGTGATCGGCGTTACCATGATCATGCTGGCGCTGGTCTTCGTGTTCGTGCGGCACACGCCATTGGGCCTCGCCATGCGGGCGGCGGCGCAGAACCCCGACTCGGCCAAGCTGGTCGGCGTCCGCGTCGGCTGGATGCTGGCGATCGGCTGGGGGCTGGCCGCCGCGATCGGCAGCGTCGCCGGCATGATGATCGCGCCGGTCGTGTTCCTCGAACCCAACATGATGGTCGGCATTCTGCTCTACGGCTTCGCCGGCGCCCTGCTGGGCGGCGTTACCAGCCCGGGCGGCGCCGTGATCGGCGGCTTTATGGTCGGCGTGCTGGAGAATCTCGTCGGCACCTACGTACCGTTCGTCGGCAACGAGTTGAAGCTCACCGTGGCGTTGGTGCTGATCGTCGCCGTCCTGTTGTTCAAGCCGGCCGGCCTGTTCGGCATCGTCACCGTGAAGAGGGTCTGAGCCATGGCGATCGCCCGCGAAACCGAAGCCGCCGCGATCAAGGTCGGCGGCGCCAGCGTCAGCCGCACCAGGCTGCTGGTGCTGATCGCCGTCGCCGTGGTGGCCTGCGTGCTGCCGTTCCTGGTCAGCGACTACCGCACCTTCCAGTTCACGCTGGCGCTGATCTACGCCATCGCGCTCCTGGGCCTGAACATCCTCACCGGCTACAACGGCCAGTTTTCGCTCGGCCACGGCGCCTTCTATGCGGTCGGCGCCTATACCGCGGCCGTGCTGATGGACCATTGGGAGGTCGCCTACTACTGGACCATTCCGGCCGCAGGTCTCGCCTGCTTCATCGCCGGCTTCCTGTTCGGCTTCCCGGCCCTGCGGCTAGAAGGATTATACCTGGCGCTGGCGACATTCGCGCTGGCCATCGCGACGCCGCAGATCCTGAAATACGATGCGCTCGAGAAATGGACCGGCGGCGTGCAGGGCATCGTCATTATCAAGCCGGACCCGCCGTTCGGCTTGCCGTTGTCGCAGGATCAGTGGCTCTACTTTTTTACGCTCGGCGTTCTGGCGATCCTGTTCTTGTGCGGTTGGAACCTGCTGCGCGGCCGCACCGGTCGGGCCATGATGGCGATCCGAGACAACCCGATCGCGGCCTCGGCGCTGGGCGTAAATACGGGCATGTACAAGACGCTCACCTTCGGCGTCAGCGCGCTTTACACCGGCGTCGCCGGCGCGCTGGGCGCCATCGTCATCCAGTTCGTCGCGCCCGACAGCTTCAACCTGTTCCTGTCGGTGACGCTGCTGGTCGGTCTCGTGGTCGGTGGTATCGCCTCGATTCCGGGCGCGATCTTCGGCGGGGTCTTCATCGTCTTCATTCCGAACGTCGCGGAGGAGATCTCGAAAGCCGCGCCCTGGGCCATCTACGGCGTCTTTCTGATCCTGTTCATGTATGTCATGCCGACCGGTATCTGGGGCGCGATCCGGCGAGCCTATGCCTGGCTTGTCCGGCAGCGGCCGGCTTAACTCTACAAGATGCGCCCGACACGCTAAGATCGTTTTCTGAGAGGCCCGGCTTCGGGCACCAAGGGAGGATTAAAGTATGATGTTAACCAAACGTGCACTCATGGCCGCTGTCGCGACCGTCGCCGTCGCCGGACTGGCGGGAACGGCGTCGGCCGACAAAATGTACGGTCCCGGCGTCAGCGACACCGAGATCAAGATCGGCAATACCAACCCCTACAGCGGCCCGGCGTCGGCTTACGGCACCATTGGCAAGGCTATCCAGGCCTATTTTGACAAAATCAACGCCGAGGGCGGCATCAACGGCCGCAAGCTCAACTTCGTGACCCTCGACGATGGCTACAGCCCGCCGAAGACGGTCGAGCAGGTCCGCAAGCTGGTCGAGAAGGAACAGGTGGCGATGCTGTTCCAGACGCTCGGCACGCCGACCAACACGGCGATCCACAAGTACATCAACGCCAAGAAGGTGCCGCACCTCTTCGTCGCCACGGGCGCGACCAAGTGGGGCCAGCCGAAGAAGTTCCCCTGGACCATGGGCTGGCAGCCGAACTACCAGGCCGAAGCCAAGGTTTATGCGAAATACATTCTGGACAACCAGCCGGGCGCCAAGGTCGCCGTGCTCTATCAGAACGACGACTACGGCAAGGACTATCTCGAAGGCTTCAAGGCCGGCCTTGGCGACAAGGCGGATTCGATGATCGTTTCCGCACTGCCCTACGAGGTCACCGACCCGACGGTCGACTCACAGATCGTCAGCATGAAGAACAGCGGCGCCACCGTGTTCTTCAACATCACCACGCCGAAGTTCGCGGCTCAGGCGATCCGCAAGGCCCACGACATCGGCTGGAAGCCGCTGCACTTCCTGAACAACGTGTCGTCGTCGGTCGGTTCGGTGCTGACACCGGCCGGTCTCGACAAGTCCGTCGGCATTATCACCGCCCAGTACCAGAAGGATCCGACCGATCCGCAATGGCAGGACAGCCAGGCCTACAAGGACTGGAACGCCTGGATGGACCAGTACTATCCGGGTGGCGACAAGAACGACGTGTCGAACGCCTACGGCTACAGTGTCGCCCAGACGCTGGAGCATGTCCTGCGCGCCGCCGGTGACAATCTGACCCGCGAAAACCTGATGAAGGAAGCCGCGAACATCCAGAACCTGGAGCTGCCGATGCTGCTGCCGGGCGTCACCATCAACACCAGCCCGAGCGATTTCTATCCCATCGAGGGCATGATGCTGTCGAAGTTCGACGGCCAGAAGTGGGAGCTGTTCGGCGACGTGATCGATCCGAGCAAGGGCAGCTAACACCCGAGGCCTATCGGTCCGAAAAATTGGAAGCCGCCGGGAAACCGGCGGCTTCTTTTTATTGGCGAATTCGCGGTAACGCATCGCAGTTCGCCGGTCATGGTATAACGCGGTCCAGCACGTGGCATGGGGAGGAACTGTAGGCATGGTTTGGCCGACGGCGGGGCGCTGGCGCATGCGGCACGAGCTGCACTATGGCGATCGCTTGGTGCGCTGCTTCGCCGAGCGTGCGCCGAACCTCGACACGCTTCTGCGCCGGACCGTGGCCGCCTATCCGGACAATGATGCCCTGGTCAGCGGCGAACAGCGGATTAGCTATGCCGAGCTCGACGATGCTGTCGAACAGGTCGCCGGCAACCTCGCCGGCATGGGCGTGGGCAAGGGCGACCGTGTGGCCATCCTGTTGGGCAACCGGCCGGAGTTCCTGTACGTCAATCTGGCGTGCGCTCGCCTGGGCGCCATCGCCGTGCCGATGAACGTTCGGCAGCGACGTCCCGAGAATGAATATGCTTTGGCCCATTGCGGCGCGGTCGCGCTGATCTTCGAAGCGGATTTGGTGGCCGAGCTGCCGTCCCCCGAGAGCGTTCCTGTGCTGCGGCATCGCTTTGTCGTCGGCGGTCGGGCGGCAGGCGCGGCGCCGTTCGAGACGCTGATGCAACCCGCCGCCGCGCCGGCCGTCGAAATCGACGAGGATGACGCCTGCACGATTCTCTACACGTCCGGCACGACGGGGCGGCCGAAGGGCGCCATGCTGACCCATTTCGGCCAAATCCAGTCGCTCAAACATTTCGAGATGGGCATGAGGCTACAGCCGGGCGTGGAGCGCACTATCCTCTGCGTGCCCGGCAGTCACGTTACCGGGCTAACGGCCGTGCTTTTGACGATGATCGCCGTCGGTGGCTGCACCGTGCTGATGCCTGCCTTCAAGGCCGACGCGTTCGTGGCGCTGGCGGCGCGCGAGCGCATTACCGTCTCGATCCTGGTACCGGCCATGTACAACCTCTGCCTGCTGCAGCCGCGGTTCCGTGAATTCGACCTGTCGGCTTGGCGGGTCGGCGGCTTCGGCGGCGCGCCTATGCCGACGGCGACCATCGCGGCCCTGGCCGAAGAGCTGCCGAACCTGCAACTGATGAATGCTTACGGCGCCACCGAGGCGACCTCGCCGGCGACCCTGATGCCGCTCGGCCAAACCGCTGGGCGCGAAGACAGCGTCGGCCGGGTGCTGCCGTGTTCCGATATTCTTGTGATGGACGACGACGGCCGCGAGGTGGCGGCCGGCGAGAGTGGCGAGATCTGGATCGGCGGCGCGAACGTGGTGCCGGGCTACTGGAACAACGGGACGGCGAATGCGGAGACGTTCGTCGGCGGCTATTGGCGGTCCGGCGACATCGGATCGATCGATGCCGACGGCTATGTACGCGTGTTCGACCGCAAGAAGGACATGATCAACCGGGCCGGCTTCAAGGTCTACAGCGCGGAGGTCGAGAACGTGCTGAGCCATCATCCCGATATCGTCGAGGCCGCCGTCGTCGCGCGTCCCGACCCGGTGCTGGGCGAGAAGGTCCAGGCCTTTGTCGTCGCGAACGGCGATGCCCGCAATCCCGAGCGGGTGCGCGCCTTCTGCGCCGAACGCATGTCCGACTACAAGGTGCCGGATTTCGTCACCTATCTGGACGACGCCCTGCCGCGCAACGCCAACGGCAAAATTCTGAAACCGGTGCTGCGGGAGATGGTCGACGCCGAGATCGGGTCCGAAACGGAGGCGGCCGAATGACCTCCTTGTTGATCAATCGGCGCGACCTCGACTTCATGCTTTACGAGTTGCTCGACGTCGAGGCGCTGACGGCGCGCCCGCGTTTTGCCGAGCACGGCCGCGAGACCTTCGCCGCCGCGCTCGACACCGCGCACGAGATCGCCGAGAAGCAGTTCGCGCCGCATAACGCCAGGGCGGATGCGAACGAGCCGACATTCGACGGCAAGACCGTCAGCCTGATCCCGGAAGTCGGTGAGGCCGTGCGCGCGTTTTCGTCGGCCGGCCTGATGGCGGCGCATCAGGACTTCGATCTCGGCGGCATGCAGTTGCCCTGGGTCGTGACGCAGGCCTGTATGGCCATGTTCCAGTCAGCCAATGTCTCGACGGCCGCCTATCCGTTCCTGACCATGGCCGCGGCCAACATGCTGCAGGCCCATGGCAGTCAGGAGCAGGTCGGCCTGTTCCTGCGGCCGATGCTGGAAGGCCGGTTCCTCGGCACCATGTGCCTGTCCGAGCCGCAGGCCGGCTCGTCGCTCGCCGACATCCGCACCAAGGCGACCCCGACGGCCGAGGGACATTACTTGCTGTCCGGCAACAAGATGTGGATCTCGGGCGGCGACAACGAGCTGACCGAGAACATCGTGCACATGGTGCTGGCGCGGATCGAGGGCGCTCCGCCCGGCGTCAAGGGCATCTCGTTGTTCATCGTGCCGAAGTTCCTGGTCGACGCCGACGGCGGCCTGGGCGCTCGCAACGATGTCCGTCTCGCCGGCCTGAACCACAAGATGGGTTATCGCGGCACGGTGAACACGGCGCTGAATTTCGGTGAGCAGGGCGATTGCGTCGGCTACCTGATGGGCGAACCCCATCAGGGCCTGGCGCAGATGTTCCACATGATGAACGAGGCCCGTATCGGCGTCGGCCTCGGCGCGGTGATGTTGGGCTATGCCGGCTATCTCTATTCGCTCGATTATGCCCGCAACCGGCCGCAGGGCCGGCCGCTGGCGGCTAAGGACCCGACGGCCGCGCCCATCCCGATCGTCGGGCATACCGACGTGCGGCGCATGCTGCTGGCGCAGAAGGCCTATTGCGAGGGCGCGCTGGCGCTGTGTCTGACGGCGGCGCAAATGATCGACGATCAGCACACGGCGCCGGACCCGGAAACGCGGCGCCGCGCCGGTCTGCTGCTCGACGTGCTGACGCCGGTGGTCAAGGCCTGGCCGTCGGAATGGTGTCTGGAGGCCAACAAGCTGGCGATCCAGATCCTCGGCGGCTACGGCTATACCCGCGACTACCCTGTGGAGCAGCTCTACCGCGACAACCGGCTGAACATGATCCACGAGGGTACGAACGGCATCCAGGCGCTCGACCTGCTGGGCCGGAAGGCCGGCATGGCGGGTGGCGAGGGGCTGACGCTGCTGCTCGAAGACATGCGGGCCTGCGCGGCCCAAGCGGCGGATGTCGATACGCTCGCCGAGTTTGCCGCGGCACTGTCGGCGGCCGCCGACCGGCTGCAAACGACGACGGCTACGCTGCTGGCGGCCGGCCGGGACGATCCCGAACGGTCGCTCGCCAACGCGCATGTCTATCTCGAGATGGCCGGAACAACGGTCATCGCCTGGATTTGGCTACGCCAGGCGCTGGTCGCCGCACGCCGTCGGGGCGATGCGCAGGCGGACGATGTTGCGTTCTACGCCGGCAAGATCCAGGCCTGCCGATACTTCTTCCGGTTCGAGCTGCCGAAGACCGAGGCGCAGGCCCGGCTGCTGTCGGAGCTCGACGACACGACGCTGGCCATGAAGGACGCCTGGTTCTGATGTACGAGACGCTGCTGATCGTCGATGTGGACCATGTCCGCACGGTCACCATCAACCGGCCGAAGGCGCTGAACGCGCTCAATCGCAAGGTGTTCGAAGAGTTGACGGAGATCTTCGAACGGACCGCCGAGGACGCCGAAATCCGGGTCGTCGTGCTCAAGGGCACCGGCGGCCGGGCCTTCGTCGCCGGCGCCGATATCAAGGAGTTCAACGCCATGACGCCGGCCGAGGCCGAGGCCAAGTCGTGGCAGGGCATGCGCCTCTACGACCTGATGCGCCGCCTGCCGAAGCCGGTCGTGGCGTCGATCGACGGCTATGCGCTTGGCGGCGGCATGCTGCTGGCGATGGCCTGCGACGTCCGTGTCGCAGCCGAGACCGCGACGTTCGGCTATCCGGAAATCCGGCTCGGCATCTTTCCCGGCACCGGCGGCACCGTCTTGCTGGACCGGCTGATCGGCCCGGCGGCCGCGCGCAGCATCTGTCTGCTGGGCGATCAGTTCCCGGCCGAGCGCGCCTATCAGCTTGGCTTGGTCAACCGGCTGGTGCCGGCGGGCGAGTTGGCTGCTGCCACGGACAAAGTGGCCGCGACACTCGCGAACTATAGTCCGATCGCAATTCGCGAGCTGAAGTCGGTCTTGAATGCATCGCTGGAGCGCGATTTCGAAGCTGCGCGGGTGGCCGAGGTGGCGGCATACGGCCGGTGCTTCGCCAGCGAAGACCGAAAGGAGGGGGTGCGGGCATTCATCGAGAAACGGGCGCCTCTCTTCACCGGGCGGTGATAATTTCTGTCGACATGGCTATCCGACGGCCAATATGCGAACATCCTGATGCTCTGATTTGGGCTTGAGACAGGTCGTCATCTTGCGGGGCAACGAATCTCTGTCACTGACCTGGCGGGTGCTGATCGGCATTGTTGCGGTCGCGACCCTGAGCGCATTGGTGGGGTTGGGGTTAATCCAACTCACCGGCCTCGAAGAAATCTACGCTCAACAACGGCCGTTCGGCGCCTTGCTCTGGGCGGCCGCCGCCTGCGCGATGGCCGTGACGATGATGATGATCGTCTGGTTGAGCGTCGTCCGGCCACTGCGGGTTCTGCGGCGGCGGCTGAACGACTTGGCCAACGGCCGGTTTGAGGACGATGCGGCGCTGCCGGCAATGGCGTCGGCCGAGCTTGTCGCGCTGAAGTCCGATCTGGAACGCGTCGGCCAGACATTGGCGGTACAGGCCGAGCGGGATGACGAGCGGCGGTTCCACGACCGGTACATGCGGCTCATTGCCCAGGACGTGCCGGCACTCGTGGCCTATGTCGACCGGGACCTGATTTTCAGATTTGCCAATCGCGGTTATGCCGAGCTGATGGGGACGACGACGGAGGAAATCGTCGGCAAGTCGCTGAAGGAAACGGCCTGTGAGTCGGCCTACGAGGCACTGAAGGCGCGGGCCGAGATCGCCCTGAGCGGGCAGTCGATCCAGTTCGAGCGCCAGGTTACCTATCCCGACGGGCGGGATATGTGGGCGCGCATGAACTATCGGCCGGACTTCGATGAAAATGGCGAGGTCGTCGGCTATATCTCGATGATCGTCGACATCGACGAGCACAAACTGGCCGAGGCCGAGCTCAAGCTGAGCGAGCAGCGTCTGCGCGACTTCGCCGAAGCGGCATCCGACTGGTTCTGGGAGATGGGGCCGGATCTGCGCTTCACCTATATGTCGGAGCAGGTCGAGCGCATCACCGGCGTCCCGGTTGGCTTTCATCTCGGCAAGACCCGCGAGGAGCTCGCGACCGGCATCGATGACCAGGCCAATTGGGCTCGACACCAGAAGGTCCTTGAGGAACGCAAGCCGTTTCGAAACTTCGCCTACTGGCGTCATACCCATGATGGCCGAACCCTGCATGTGACATCGAGCGGCAAGCCGGTCTTTGATCCCGACGGCACCTTTCTCGGTTATCGTGGAGTCGGCGCCGACTTGACCAAGGTTGTCGAGGCGGAGCATCGGGCCGAGTTGGCGCAGCAGCGGCTGGTGGATGCGGTCGAGGCGTTGTCGCAGGGCTTCGTGTTGTTCGACAGCGATGACCGGGTGGTGATGTGCAACCGCCGCTTTCTCGAATTCTTCGACCTGGGCGAAGACGTCGTCGACGAGCATTGGCGTTTCATCGACATCTGCCGCTACAAGCTGCGCAAGGGCTCTTATCCCGAGGCGGAAGGCCGGGAAGAGGAATGGCTGGCGGAGCGGTTGGAAAAGCACCGCGGCGCCCACGCTCCGTTCGAATTGCGGTTGGTGACGGGCGAATGGCTACAGATCAGTGAACGACGCACCAGCGACGGTGGCCTGGTGATCGTGTATTCCGATATCTCGGCGCTGAAGGCGGCCGAGGTGAGCCAGCGCGACGCGCGCGCTCAGGCGGAAGCGGCCAACAAGGCCAAGTCGGACTTCCTCGCCAACATGAGCCATGAGATCCGGACACCCATGAATGCGGTCCTGGGCATGTTGGGCATGGTTGCAGACAGCGGCCTTAACTCGGCGCAGCGCTCTTACGTACAGGTCGCCCGTGATTCGGCCGAGATGCTGCTCGACATGCTGAACGATCTGCTCGACCTCTCGAAGCTCGAGGCCGGAAAGCTCGACCTCCAGAATGCGGCGTTCGACCTGACATCCGTCGTCGAGGACGCCGTGCAGCTGATGGCGCCGAGAGCCGAGGCCAAAGGCCTTCAACTAGCCACTTATTTCGATCCGACGCTGATAGCCGAGCTCGTGGGAGACGGCGCTCGTCTGCGGCAGATCATCCTCAATCTGGTCGGCAACGCCATCAAATTCACCGACGAGGGCGGCGTATCGATCGCGGTCAGGGCCGCCATGGTCGGCGAAAGATCAGCCGGTCTGCGCATCGAGGTCGCCGACACCGGCATCGGCATCGCCGTGGCCGGCAGCGAGCCTGGCGTCGTCTTCGAACGCTTTAGCCAGCTCGACACCGAGGCGAACCGCAGTCGGGGAGGAACCGGGCTCGGTTTGGCGATCTGCCGGCATCTTGTCGAGGCCATGGGCGGCCGGATCGGCTACCGCGGCAACGGCGACGGCGGCTGCACGTTCTGGTTCGAGCTGGGTCTCGGGAAACAGCCCGGCGCGGCCGCCGGGCGGCCCTATCCGGGGGGCCGGATCCGGGCGCTCGTCTACGAGACCAACGATGTCGTGCGCGCGACGGTCCGCCGGCAGCTCGAGGCCTGGGGCACCGAGGTCACGTCCTGCGATCGGATCCAGGCGCTTCTGGAGCAGGCGATGACGGCCGCCGGCCCGGCGCCGTTCAACCTTGTTCTGCTGGATCAGGGGGCATTGCGTCAGGGACCGCCCAAGCTGCTCGACTGGCTGGGGGCGGGTCGTTGCACGGCCGGCGCCGTGATCGTGTTGTTGAGCCGACCCGGCCACGGTGGGATTGGTCAATCCGACGAGACGGAAGATGCGGCCTTGCGCCTGACGAAACCTCTGCGGCAGGCGGACTTGCGCCTATGCCTGGCGCTCGCGCGTGGCGAGAGCGTGCCGTCGGCTGCGACGCCTGACCATCGACGCGGTGGCGGCGATGCCGCGTCTGCCGGATTGGCCCGGGTTCTGCTGGTCGAGGACAGCCCCACCAATCAGCTTGTCGGACGTCTGATGCTCGAGGGCGACCGGTTCGAGGTCGATGTCGCCGCCAATGGCGAGGAAGCCGTTCATCGGGTGCAGGCCACGGCGTATGACGTCGTGCTGATGGATGTCGCTATGCCGGTCATGGACGGCCTGACCGCAACCAGGCTGATCCGGCAGCTTGGCGGCGATTTTGCCGAATTGCCGATCATTGCAATGACCGCAAACGTCATGTCAGGCGACCGGGAGCGCTGCTTTGCCGCCGGTATGACCGATTACATCACCAAGCCGGTCGAACGGGTCGAAATCCTGGCCGCGATCGGCCGCTGCCTCGATGGTCGGGCGGCGGTGGCCAGGCCGGCCGTGGTGCAGGCATCGTTGCCGGCGGGTGATCTGCTCGATCTCGACATGCTGCGGCAACTGGGCGCCGACACCGGACTGGATGTGGTGCCCGACCTGATTGCCAGGTTTGCCGACGAAGTGCGCGAGCGGGCCGACCGCATTGCCGCCGCCGCCGCGGCGGAAGACGGCGAACAGCTGGCGCATGAAGCGCATGCCCTGAAGAGCGGTTCCCGCACCTTCGGCGCGCTGGCGCTGTTCGAGCGCGCCAAGGCGATCGAATGGGACTGCCGTGACGGCCGTACCTCACGGGCGATCGGCCATTGCGAAGGGCTTCTCGAGCTGGTCGACGCGACGCTTTCGGCGCTCTCCGCCGTGCCTCGGGAGGCGTTGCGCGCGCCTGCGCCCGCCGACGGCGGCCAGACGGTCAATACTCCTCCGCCTTGATGGGCGAGGCCGCGGCATCGCC
Source organism: Alphaproteobacteria bacterium (assembly GCA_965232515.1). Classification (GTDB taxonomy): domain Bacteria; phylum Pseudomonadota; class Alphaproteobacteria; genus JANQKO01. Next base: position 400,496 of record CBDDPY010000002.1, read on the forward strand.
GTCGTTCTCCGCCCAGGCCTGGCGCTTGCGATAGATCGTCGAAGGGCTGACCTCGAGCAGGGCCGCGGCGCGGGGGATGTTGCCGCCGCAATGCCTGATGGCGGCCTCGATCGTGTCTCTCTCGATCTGCCAAAGCGGCCGGACCGGGGGCAGGGGCGTCTGCTCGGCTTCCGCCAGTCCGCTCGCTTGGAGCGGTTCCTCGGCCGTATCGGCGACGTCGGGCGCCGCCAGGATCGGGTCTTCGGGTGGCGTCAAGCCGTCGCTGCGCAACGGTGGCGGCAGCATCTCGCTGCCGACGATCTCGCCGTCGTTCAGGACCACGACGTTGCGTACGATGTTCTGCAATTGGCGGACGTTGCCGGGCCAGTCGTAGGTCTGCAGCTTGGCTTCCGCTTCGCCCGTGAAGGTGCGGAACCGGCGGCCTTCCTCGCCGGCATAGGCCGCCAGAAACGCGCGGGCGATTTCCAGCACGTCGTTGCCGCGCTCACGCAGCGGCGGCATGTAGATCGGGATTACATGCAGTCGGTAATAGAGGTCTTCCCGGAACTCGCCGGCTTCGACGGCCTTCAGCGGGTCGCGATTGGTGGCGCAGATGAAGCGGACGTCGACCTTCTCGGTCTTGTTGCCGCCGACCTTCAGGAAACTGCCGGTCTGGATAAAGCGCAGCAGCTTGCTCTGCAGGTTGATGTCCATATCGCAGATCTCATCGAGGAACAGCGTGCCGCCGTCGGCCCGCGCGGCCGCGCCCTCACGGTCCTCGAGTGCGCCGGTGAAGGCGCCCTTCACATGGCCGAAGATCTCGCTCTCGATCAGATCCTTCGGAATGGCGGCGCAGTTGATGGCGACGAATGGCGCGTTCTTGCGCGGGCTGCGCTCGTGCACGGCCTCGGCGCAGATTTCCTTGCCGGTGCCGCTTTCGCCGGTGATGAACACGGTCGCGCGGCTGCTGGCGGCGCCGTCGATGATCCGGTAGACGGCCTGCATGGCCAGCGACGAACCGATGAAGCCGCCATATTGCCGGCGGACGATGTCCTCCTCGTAGGTTTCGACGATGCGGGTCAGCCGTTGCCGCTCCAGCGCGTTGCGCAGCGTGAAGACCAGGCGCTCGGCGTTGAACGGCTTGACCAGGAAGTCGAACGCGCCGCCGCGCATGGCGTCGACGGCGACGTTGATCGAGCCATGCGCCGTAATCACCACGACCGCCGTCGACAGCCCGTTGTCCCGCACATGGCGCAGGATCTCCATGCCGTCCATGTCCGGCAGTTTCAGGTCCAACAGCACGACCGGCGGCGCCTTTTCGTGCAGTGCCGTCAAGGCGTCCCTGCCGGTATCGGCGTGCACCACGTCGAACGGCTCGTCGCGAAGGTATTCCAGATAGACCCGGGCCAGAGAAGGGCTGTCTTCGACCAGCAAGACCGTGGTCCGGGCACCGCTATCGGCGGCGACCTCCGACATATTTCGGTCGGCTATCTCGTTGCTTGATTGCTCGGCGTTCGGTGGCACGATTCCTCCCGTCGGCGATGCGTCAAGTTAACATAGGTACGACGTTCGCGTCGTCGATTGGGAATCCGCTTATATGCGAATCTGTCGGCGCACAATCAACCCCTTGTACAACCGAATTTGTCGTCCGATCGGTCGGACGATTTGCCACCGGCCCTGAGACCGCAACAGACGAAAGCGCCGCTCGCCGATGATCGCCGTCGCGCCCAAACCTGCGCCGTTCCTGGCTCAACGGCGAATTGCCGGCCCGCGTTGCGGCCTTCTGGCCCGCCGCACGATGGCCGGATGGCCTCGTACAACCGGCCCGATGTTGACAGGCCAAAGGCAAGTTCCTAGCCTCGATCAAGGTGTTGGGGCGTCTACTGACAGGTGGGGCTCTTCCAACAGTGTTCGGCGATCCGCGGGCAAACCGACGGGATCGTGTTTCCGGCCTGCGGGTCGGGATCTGTAAGGAGGGGGGAGTTGACCGACCATTTCACGATCGCCGTGATCGGGTCAGGGCCCGCCGGGTTGAGTACGGCTGGCCGGGCGGCCGAGGTGGGGTTGTCGCACGTCCTGTACGAGCGCACCGACCACGCATCGGACACCATCTACAAGTACCAGAAGGGCAAGTATGTCATGGCGACGCCGGACATCCTGCCGCTTCGCAGCCCGTTCGATTTCGAGGCCGACGTGCGCGAGACCGTGCTGGGGACCTGGGACCGCCAGCTCGAGGAGTATGGCGTCAACATCGTCTACAACACCGAAGTAACCGGCATCAGCGGCAGCAAAGGCAATTTCGAAATCTCGCTGGCCAACGGCACCAAGGCCACGGCCGAGAATGTCGTCCTGTCGATCGGCCTGCAGGGCAACCTGCGACGGCTCGAAGTACCGGGCGCGGCCGAAGCGACCCATGTGCAATACCAGCTCGATGATCCGGACGAATACGAGGACGAGACCATCGTCGTTATCGGCGCCGGTGACGCGGCGATCGAGAACGCGGTCGCGCTGTCGAAGCAGAACAACGTCATCATCGTCAATCGGCGCGACGAGTTCGCTCGGGCCAAGCAGGGCAACCTGATCCTAATCACCCAGGCGATCGAGAACGGCGACATCCAGTGTTACTACAGCGCCTCGCCGGTCTCCGTGGCGCCGAAGTCGATCACGCTGCGCACGCCGGACGGCGACGCCGAGGTTGCCTGTGACCGGATCATCGCCCGGCTCGGCGCGATCCCGCCGCGCAAGTTCGTCGAATCCTGCGGCATCGAGTTTCCGAACGACAACCCGGCGTCGCTGCCGGAAGTGTCGAAGCACTACGAATCGAACGTTCCCGGCCTCTACATCATCGGCGCGCTCGGCGGCTTCCCTCTGATCAAGCAGGCGATGAACCAGGGCTACGAGGTCGTTGAATTCATTCAGGGAAATACCGACCTCAAGCCGGCCGACGAGCCGCTGCTGGAAGAAAAGCTGACGCACCTGTCGGGCGTCAGCGTCGACGACTTCCTGCAGTCCGTGCGTGAGAATGTGCCGTTGTTCGCCGAGCTCAACCCGCTGCTGTTGCGCGAGCTCATGCTGGACAGCGAGGTGCACCGGCCAAAGGCGGGCGAGGTCATCTTCGAGCGCAACGACTACACCAACAGCTTTTTCACCATCGTTGACGGCGAGGTGGACATCCAGGTCGATCCTGACGATCCCAGCCAGGTGGTGACGCTGAAGCGCGGCGAGTTCTTCGGCGAGATGGGCCTGATATCCGGCCGCCGGCGCGCGGCCACGGTGGTTGCGCGCAGCGAATGTACGCTGTTCGAAAGCAACCGCCGGACCATGATCAAGCTGGTCAACTCGGTCGAGGAAGTGAAGCGGGTACTGGATCAGACCGCGATCGTCCGCCAGATCCAGACCTATCTGGCGCCCGACCTGTCGACCGAGGACCTGAGCGATGTCGTCGCCTCGGCCTCGCTGCACAGCCTGAAAGAGGGCGAGCAGCTGTTCCAGGAGGGTGAGACCGGTGACGCCGTTCATCTGATCCGCCGTGGCTCGGTGACGGTGTCCAGGCGCATCGGCGGGCGCGAGATCGTCTTGTCCTATGTCGCCGCCGGCAACTATATCGGTGAGATGGCGCTGCTGTCGGATGCGCCGAGGTCGGCGACGGTGCGTGCGGCGATCAACGGCACCGAAACCATCCGTATCGAAGGCGAGGCCTTCAAGACGCTGATGGATCGGGCGCCGGAGCTGCGCCGCGAAATCGATCAAAAGTTCCGCGACCGGATCGCCGACAACGAACGAATGGCGAGCGCGCCCGAAGCCGGCAGCATTATCCAGTTCCTCGTCGAGCAGGGCGTTGGCGAGGCGACCGACATCCTGCTGATCGATGAAGCGCTGTGCGTGCGTTGCGATAACTGCGAGAAGGCCTGCGCCGAAACCCATGGCGGCATCTCCCGTCTCGACCGCGAGGCCGGACCGACCTTCGCCAACGTCCACGTCCCGACCTCGTGCCGGCACTGTGAGCATCCGCATTGCATGGCCGACTGTCCGCCGGACGCGCTGCATCGCGACAGCAACGGCGAAGTCTGGATCGACGATTCCTGCATCGGCTGTGGCAACTGCGAGCGGAACTGCCCCTACGGCGTGATCCACCTGGCGGCCAAGCCGCCGAAGAAGCCAGGCCTGCTCAACTGGCTGCTCTGGGGTGCGGGACCGGGGCCTGGCGAAGACAAGACGGCGAAGGGCGAAGGTTCCAAGCTGGCCGTGAAATGCGACATGTGCAAGGACATCAAGGGCGGTGCGGCCTGCGTGCGGGCCTGTCCGACCGGTGCGGCGATCCGCGTCAGTCCCGAGGAGTTCCTTGACCTTGCGGCCCTGGCGCAGCGCTAGGCATGTGCAATAGCCCGACAATGTGCCCGCGCGGCAAACGCAGAACCAAGAAGTAGGCGAGGGTATGCACGAATCCATCCTGGTGTATCGGCGGTTTCGGTTCCTGAAATGGGCGCTGCTTCTCATGGTCGTGGCCGTTGTCGCCTACGCCGTCGACCAGCCCCTCGGCGTGCCGAATGGCGGCACCTGGCTAGGCTACACGCTGGGTACGATCGCGGCCCTGCTGATCGTTTGGCTGACCTGGTTCGGCGTCCGCAAGCGACGCTACAACCTCGGTCCGACGAAACTCGAGGCCTGGCTGTCGGCGCACGTCTATCTCGGCCTGACCCTGATCATCGTCGCGACGCTGCATACCGGTTTCCAGTTTGGCTGGAACGTCCACACGCTTGCCTACACGCTGATGATGCTCGTCATCCTGAGCGGTATTTTCGGCGTCTACGCCTACATGCGCTATCCGGCGCTGATGACCGAAAACCGCCGCGGTCAGACGCTGAACGAAATGCTGGCCCAGATCGCAGAGATCGATGCTGAATGCCGAGACGCTGCGCTGGGGCTTGGCGATGAGATCAGCAGCGCCGTCCTCAATGCCGCGCAAAACACGCGGATCGGCGGCGGCATGCGCCGACAGCTCTCGGGTCACGATCCGGCCTGCGCCACGACGGCCGCCCGCCAGACCGTGCAGGGATTGGCCGAGAGCGCGGAAGCCGGCCAGGCTGAAAGCACCCGTCGGCTGATTTCGCTGTTGTTGCGTAAGGAGGAGTTGCTGCGCCGCGCGCGTCGTGACGTTCAGTTCAAGGCGTTGATGGATATCTGGTTGTATGTACACGTGCCACTGACGATCGCGCTGATCGCGTCGTTGGTCGCGCACATCCTTTCCGTCTTCTTCTACTGGTAGGACCGGCCGTGCAAAGTCTGGTTTCGCACCTCACCCGAAAGGCCCGCGGCGGCTACGTCCACCGCGATCTCGAGGTCACGTCGGAAATCATCCGGCTCGGCCGCGGCGCCGACAGCGAAGTGTATCTTCCCGACCCCCGCGTGCCGCTGCATGCCGCCGAGATCCACAGCCAGCCGGGCGGCTACTTCATCCAGGTCGTCGGGCCGGCCAGCCTGCGGGTCAACGGCGCCGTGACCAACAGCGCGCAGTTGAAAGCCGGCGACAAGGTGGCGTTGGGGCCCTACGACATCGAGATCGTGGCGCCGCCCGCGGGCAAGGATTTCGGACTGACGGTCGAACTGGTCCGCCCGCTTGGCGACGATCTCGAGCAGCTGCGCAGCCGCAGCCGCCTTGAGCTATCCGAGACCTGGCTGACCCGCCGCCGCATGGCCTGGCTGCTGGCGGTGATCGTGCTGGCGCTGTTCCTGGCCATGCCGCTCGCCGGCTTCTTCATGACCCCGCCCGAGGCGCGGCAGAATTTCGTCGAGGCCGAGCCCGACACCGGACCGCTGGCCACCGCCGATCAGGTTTGGCTCAGCGGCGAGATGTCGGGACCCCACAAGTTTTTCGGCGCGGCCTGCGAGGCCTGCCATCAGCAGCCGTTCGTGCAGGTGCGCGACGACACTTGCCTGTCCTGCCATACCGACATCGAGCATCATGCCGAGCCGATGCGGTTCGAGAACGCGGCCGGCGGCGACGTGCCGGCCTGCCAGAGCTGCCACAAGGAGCACAACGGCAACGAGGCTATCGTGCTCAACGATCAGGCCTTCTGCAGCAGCTGCCACGCGGATCTCGACAAACGCCTGAACGACGCGGCCCTGCTGAACGTCTCGGACTTCACCGCAAACCATCCGCAGTTCCGGCCGACCGTCGTCGTCGTGCACGAGACCGGCAAGATGCAGCGCATCTCCTTGTCGGAGAAGGACAAGCTGGTCGAGCAGTCCGGCATCAAGTTCCCGCACGACAAGCACCTGGTGACCGAGAACGGCGGCATCCGCGCGCCAGAGGGCCGGCGGGTTCTCGGCTGCAACGACTGCCACGTGGTCGAGCCGGGCGGGCAGGGCCTGCTGCCGATTCGCATGCTGGAGCACTGTCAGGAGTGTCACCAGCTCACCTTCGACAAGTCGGCGCCGAAGCGTGTGGTGCCGCACGGTAAGCCGAAGGAGGTGCAGGAGATCCTGAAGGACTTCTACGCCAAGGCGGCGCTGCAGGGTGGCTTCGACGACCCCTCGGCGCCGGCGGTCGTGCGCCGGCTGCCGGGCACCCCGTTGCCGCCGGCGGCGGCGAATGACGCGCTGGCCTGGGCCGCGCAGCGGGCCGATCAGGCGATATCCATGACCTTCGGCAAGCGGATTTGCGGCACCTGTCACAAAGTCCTGCAGGACCCCAATGGTATTTGGGACGTGATCAAACCGCAGATCGCGGATCGTTGGATGCCGAAGGGGATCTTCCATCACGCCAGCCACGAAACCATGAAATGCGGCGACTGCCACGAGGCGGCGAAGTCCAAGGTCAGCACCGACATCCTGCTGCCTGGTATCGAGAGCTGTCAGGAATGCCACGGTAGCGAGATGGCGACGGACAAAGTCCCCTCGACCTGCATCATGTGCCACCAGTTCCACATCGAGGGACAGCCGCGCATGGCGGGCGAGCCGGCCACGGCCGCGATGAAGCAGAATTGAAGATTGGTCGCAGCCGGGGTTTATGGTTAATCTTTAAAAAACAGGGTGGTCCAGGGGGGCTTTGGTTGATGCGTAATTGGGGTGGCAGGCAGGCGTTCCTGACGGCGGTGTTCACACTGTCGTTCGCTGCCGGTGCTGCCGCGGCCGAGAAGCTGACGGTGGCAGGTGCCGCCCTCGCCGACGTGACCGTCAATCCGGCGACCGTCGCAACCACGGGCATCAGCCGCACCATCGAACTGTCGGGCGACGCCCCGGCGGCAACCTTCGTGACCGCACACCTGCCGGACGGCAAGCATCTCCAACGCAGTAATCTGGGCTACTGGCTGCCCTGGGACGGCGATGTCGACAGCCTGATCGACAACCGGCTGCCGCTGAACGGCGATGGCACCGTCACCTTCAAGGTGGTCAAGGAAGACCTCTCCGACAAGATGTTCCCGATCGCCGTCACGCTGGCCTACACCGTCGGCGAGCAGGTCAAGTTCGGCGTATTTCAGATCCTGCCGCAATGACGATGACGATACCCAAAACGATCAAGCTTCTCGCCGCCACCTCGATTGCCGCCTGTCTGAGCGTCGCCGCGTCGGCGCAGGAGGCGCTGACCACGGACGAGGTTGGCACCATCATCGCGCAGGCGGCCATGGAGGCGCAGACGCGCGGCCGGCCGGCGACGATCGCCGTGGTCGACCGCGTCGGCAACGTCCTGGGCGTCTTCACCATGACCGGCGCGCCTGCGACGGCGCTGGTGTCGACCTTCCGCGGAGTCACCTCGGGGCTCGAGGGCGCCAACGTGCCGTCGACGACGGCGGCCATCGCCAAGGCCGTTACCGGCGCTTATCTGTCGTCCGGCGGCAATGCCTTCTCGACCCGAACGGCCAACCAGATCGTGCAGGAATCGTTCAACCCGGGCGAGTCGAGCCAGCCCAGCGGCCCGTTGTTCGGCGTGCAGTTCAGCCAGCTGCCATGCTCGGACTTCAACACCCGCTTCGCGCCGATGACGGCGAACGCGCTGATCGGGCCGAAGCGCTCGCCGCTCGGCATGTCGGCCGATCCGGGCGGACTGCCGCTCTACAAGAACAACGTGCCCGTCGGCGGCATCGGCGTCCTGTCCGACGGTATCTACGGCATCGACCGCAACATCCTCGACATCGACAACGATGACGACGAGCTGATCGCGGTGGCCGGCACCTTCGGTTTCGATCCGCCGGCCGATATCCGGGCCGAGCGCATCACGGTCGAGGGTAAGACCCTGCGGTTCACCGACCTCAGCTTTGAATCGCTGCAGTCGGACCCGAACAGCGCCCCGTCCTTTGCCGCCGTGAACGGCACGCTCGGCAGCCTGACGGCGGTTAACGGCTACACCGCGGCGGCGCTGTCGGCCGGCGTCGCCTACGGCACGGCCGCCTCCGGCGTGCGGCCCGACAACGAGGGCGTCTATTCGGCCATCATGCAGCCGTTCGTGTTCGTCGACGGTACCGATACGAACCGGTTCCCACCGCGCGCCGGCAGCGACGGCATTCTGACCGCCGCCGAGGTCACCGATCTCGTCAATCAGGCGCTTAACATCGCCTTCCGCGGCCGTGCGCAGATCCGCCGCCCGTTGAACAGCTTCATCCAGGTAACGATCTCGGTCGTCGATACCAACGGCGTGATCCTGGCCATGGCCCGGACGCCGGACGGTCCGATGTTCGGCAGCGACGTGTCGCTGCAAAAAGCCCGCACCGCGGCATTTTTCTCCAGCTTCTTCGCCGCCGCCGATCTGCGCCAGGGAGGCTTCGGCAGCTACGTGGACGCGACCAAGGCCTTCATCGGCCCGACCGCGCTCGAGGACGGCGTCGCCTTCGCCGACCGTTCCGGCGGCAACCTGTCGCGCCCGTATTATCCGGACGGCAACGTCAACAACCAGAACGGACCGTTAAGCCGGCCGTTCGGCGACTGGAGCCCGTTCTCGACCGGCCTGCAGCTCGACATGGTCGCCGGCAACATCGTCACCCATCTGGGCTTCGTCCAGAGCCTCAACGCCGATACGCCGGCGCGCTGCACGCCGTTGCCGTTGCGGCTGGCCAGCGGCTCGAACGCCATTCCGAACGGTATTCAGATCTTCCCGGGCAGCGTGCCGGTGTTCAAGAACGGTGCTCTGGCCGGCGGTCTGGGCGTTTCCGGCGACGGCATCGACCAGGACGACATGATTTCGTTTCTCGGCACCCACAATGCCGGCGTGTCGCTGGCTTCCGGTGTCGGCAACGCGCCACAGGAAGTGCGGGCCGACCGGCTGACGCCGCAGGGGTCGCGGCTGCGCTACGTCAACTGCCCCTTCAAGCCGTTCATCGCGTCGAACGAGCAAAACGTCTGCAGCGGCAAATGAAAATGCGTATTCGTATCCTGTTGATGGCTTCCGTCCTGGCGTTGACGCCGTTCACCGTACAGGCCGGCAAGGAACGCATCCTCGGCGTTTCGCCGCAATCCGGCTCCGGCTTTCAGGTGCGCCCCGGCGGCGGCGCCGGCTTCGCCGTGCCGGGCGACCGCACCCGTGTGGCGCAGCGCCGCGTGCCGGGCTCGCCGCCGCCCGGCGCGCCCGAGGACCTGCCGCCCATCGATCCGGACGCGGTGCCGCCGCCGGCGCCGAACCTGCCGCGCGAGTTCATCCCCATTCCGGACCGCTGGCGACTGATCGAGGCCGTCGGCGTTAACGAGAAATGGTGGGATCCCTATAACCAGAACACGCTGAAGGGCGACCGGCCGGTCTACAAGGACTGGTTCGTGAACCTGCTGGTGATTTCCGACACCGTGTTCGAGCCGCGCTCGTTCCCGACGCCGATCGCGCCGCAGACCAGCGAAGAGGCCGGCGATCTCGACGTCTTCGGCGACAACGATCAGATCCTGTTCAACGAAAACCTGATCGTCAGCCTGTCGATCATCAAGGGCAACACCGCCTACAAGCCGCCGGACTACGAGTTCCGCTTCACGCCGATTTTCAACTACAACCGCGTCGAGGCGGAAGAGAACCGGGTCCTGCTGATCGATCCCGATCGCGGCCGTACCCGTACCGACCGGCAGCTCGCCTGGCAGGAACTGTTCGTCGACTACCACATTCACAACGTCTCGGACCGCTACGACTTCGATTCGATCCGAGGCGGCATCCAGCCGTTTTCCAGCGACTTCCGCGGCTTCCTGTTCCAGGACAGCCAGCTCGGCGTGCGCCTTTTCGGCAGCCGCGACAACAACATCTTCCAGTACAATCTGGCCTGGTTCCGGCGGCTGGAGAAGGACACCAACAGCGGTCTGAACGACATCACCACGAGCGTCCGCGACGACGACATCTACGTGGCGAACCTCTACTGGCAGGACTTCCTGAAGCTGGGCTTCGTCAGTCAGATCACGGTGCTGCACAACCGCAACCGCGAGGACAACGCCACTTTCTTCAATCTCAACGGTTTCCTCGAGCGACCGGCGCCGATCGGCGAGGAACGGCCGCGCAACTACGACGTCACCTATATCGGCTATAACGGCGACGGCCGGCTGGGCCGCTTCAACCTGACGGCGTCGGCCTACTACGCCTTCGGCGAGGACAGTCGCAACAACTTCGCCAGCCTCGACGATTCCGACATCCGCGCCTGGTTCTTCGCCGCCGAGCCATCGATCGACTTCAGCTGGATCCGGCTGCGCGGCTCGTTCCTCTACGCCAGCGGCGACGACGACCCCTTCGACGACCGCGAGGAAGGCTTCGACGCGCCGTTCGAAAATCCGCAGTTCGCCGGCGCCGACACCAGCTACTGGATCCGTCAGACCATTCCGCTGGTCGGCGGCGGCGGCCTGGCGCTGTCGCAGCGCAACGCCGTCTTGCCGTCGCTCAAGTCCTCGAAGGAGCACGGTCAGTCGAACTTCAACAATCCCGGACTCTGGCTGGTCGGCGTTGGCACTGATCTCGACCTGACGCCGGAGCTGCGGCTGTCGACCAACTTCAACTATCTGAGGTTCGACAACACGTCCAACCTCGAGTTCCTGCGCAATCAGGGCGATATCGACGAGTCGATCGGCTACGACCTGTCGGCGGCGCTGATCTGGCGGCCGCTGTTCATCCAGAACATCGTGCTGCGGCTGTCCGGCGCGGTGCTGATCCCGGAGACCGGCTTCGACGATCTGTTCAAGGCCGAGGACGACAGCGAGGACATCTTCTATTCGGTCCTGGCCAACCTGGTGCTGACCTATTAGGGGCGCGACGTGGGCATGAAAGCAGTATTCGGTACCCTGATCGCGGCAACCCTGTTGTTGACCGGCACGGCGGCGCTGGCTGCCAGCGGCGAAAGCCCGCGCAGCGTCACCTATTCCGTCACCCCGCCGGCGCCACGCGGACAGGCGCCTTCCGAGGCGGCCAAGAAGAGCCTCGGCTGCATGAGCTGCCACACCGAGACCGACTCGGCCACCATGCACAACAACCCTGCCGTCGTGCTGGGTTGCACGGACTGCCATGGCGGCGATGCGACCGTCATGCGGCCGCCGGGCACCGTCTATGCCGACGACAGCTATCGCCGGGCGCTCGACCAGGCGCATGTCCAGCCGCGGTTCCCCGAGACCTGGGGCTATCCGTCGAGCGCCACGCCGCCGCGCACATATTCGATCCTGAACCGGGAAGCGCCGGAATACATCCGCTTCATCAATCCGGCCGATTACCGGATCGCGCGCGAGGCCTGCGGCGCTTGCCATCTGTCGGATATCCATGCCACCGAACGCAGCCTGATGTCGACGGGCGCCATGCTGTGGGGCGGCGCCGCCTACAACAACGGCATCCTGCCCTACAAGAACTACATCGTCGGCGAAGCCTATACGCGCGAAGGCGTGCCGGCCGGCGTCGTCAGCCCGAATGCCGACAAGCTGACGCCATCGATGCTGCGCCGGGGTCTGTTGCCGCAACTCGTGCCACTGCCGGCCTTCGAGGTGACGGTGCCGGGCGACGTTTTCCGCGTGTTCGAACGCGGCGGCCGCAATATCCTGAATCTGTTCCCGGAGATCGCAAATCCGAACAGTCTGGGTCAGCTGCAGCGCCTGGAAGAGCCGGGCCGGCCTGACTTGCGGCAATCGAACCGCGGTCCCGCCACGGGCCTCAGGATCTCGGTGCCGATCCTCAACGTCCACAAGACGCGACTGAACGATCCGTTCATGTGGTTCATGGGCACCAACGATCAGCCGGGCGACTACCGTTCCTCGGGCTGCGCCGGCTGCCACGTGATCTACGCCAACGACCGCGACCCGATCCATTCCGGTCCCTATGCGGTCTACGGCAACGAGGGCAAGAGCCACTCCGTCGACCCGACCATTCCGAAGAACCGGTCGGGCCATCCGATCAAGCACGAGTTCACGCGCGCCATTCCGACCTCGCAGTGCATGCCCTGCCACATGCACCAGCCGAACATCTTCCTGAACTCCTATCTCGGCTACACCATGTGGGACTACGAGTCCGACGCGCCGGCGATGTGGCCGGAGCAGCAGAAGTATCCGAGCCATTCCGAGATGTTCGAGACGCTGTCCCGCAATCCCGAGGAAGCGGCGATCCGCGGCAAGTGGAGCGACGTCGAGTTCACCAAGAAGGTCAGCGAGCTCAACCCGACCCTGAACGCCACCCAGTTCGCCGATTACCACGGTCACGGCTGGAATTTCCGCGGCATCTTCAAGAAGGACCGCAAGGGCAACCTGCTGGATGCCGAGGGCAAGATCGTCGAGCCGGACGATCCCGAAAAATTCAAGAAGGCCGTGCATATGAAGTCGATCCATGCCGAGGTCGGCATGCAATGCGTCGACTGCCATTTCGAGGGCGATACCCACGGCAACGGCTATATCTACGGCGAGGTCGCGCCGGCCATCGAAATCCGTTGCAAGGATTGCCACGGCACCGTCGATACCGCGCCGCCGCTGACTACCAGCGGCCCGGCCGCGGCGCCGGGTGGCCGGCCGCTGGGGCTGCTGCGCCAGGCCGATGGCCGCAAGCGCTTCGAGTATCGCGGCACCGAATGCGACAAGCCGCGCAACGAGCCCCGCGACTGCCGCCTCTATCAGCGTTCGGCCGTCTGGCCGGACCTGGAATGGGAAGTCTCGCTGCTGCGCGACAACGTCGATCCCAGCCATCCGACCTACAACGAGAAGTCGGCGCGGGCGAAGCTGATGTCAGAGGGCACCTCGATGGAATGGGGCCCGGGCGTCAAGAAGGAAGATCTGGCGCATAAAGACGACGAGATGATGTGCTTCACCTGCCATCTCTCCTGGACCACGTCGTGCGCCGGCTGTCACCTGCCGATCCAGGCCAACTGGAAGACCGAACGGCATCGCTACGAGGGCGGCGAGACCCGCAACTTCGCGACCTATAATCCGCAGGTCGCCCGCGACCAGATGTTCCAGCTCGGCCGTCACAGCCCGGTCAAGGGCAGCGCCATCACGCCGATCCGCTCGAGCTCCGCGCTGGTGCTCTCGTCGCGCAACATCAACCGCGAGCTGATCTATATCCAGCAGCCGCCGGTGGCCGCCAGCGGCCATTCCAGTCAGGCCTTCGCGCCGCACTTCCCACACACGGCGCGCAAGACCGAGACCAAGACCTGCTCCGACTGCCATTTGAGCGAAGAGAACGACAACAACGCGATCATGGCGCAGCTCCTGCTGCACGGGACCAACTTCGTGAACTTCGTCGGCTACAACGCCTGGGTCGGCGGCGAGGGCGGTTTCGAGGCCGTGCGCGTCACCGAGTGGGACGAGCCGCAGGCCGTGATTGGCAGCTACCTTCACCGCTACGCCTACCCCGATTGGTATGCCGAGCATCAGGCGCGCGATCGCAAGCTCTACGAGAGCTACTCCCAGGGCGGCGCCATCGCCTCCTGTCTGCAGCTGCGCGGCGAGTACCTCTATGTGGCCGAGGGGCCGGACGGCATGCAGGCCTATGACGTCGCCAGCATCGCCAACAAGGGCCACTCCGACAAGATTATCAAGGCGCCGTTCAGCCAGATGGGCCACAACACGCGCATTGCCAGCAAGAATGCGACGTGCGTGGTGCTGCCGACCAACCAGCCGATCCATCCGGACCGTATCGACTCGGATCCGGAACGGGCCAAGCTGATGTACGAGGACAACCTCGAGCAGCCATTCCATCCGATCTACGACTACGCCTTCATCACCGATTCCGAGGAAGGCCTGATCCTGACCGACGTCAACACGCTGTCGGACGGCCTGCCGCGCAACAACTTTTTCACCCGCGCGCTGACCTGGAACGAGGGCGGCGTGCTGAACGGCGCCCGGCACCTGACCATCGCCGGCTATTATTTCTACATCGCCGCCGACGCCGGCGTTGTCGTGCTGAACATGAACGATCCGCTGCAGCCCAAGGTCGTCGACGTGCTGCCGATGGATGACGTGCGCGCCACAGCCCTGCAGTTCCGCTATCTGTTCGTGACCGACCGCGATGGCCTGAAGGTGGTCGACGTCACCAATCCCGAAGCACCTCGGCTGGTCCAGGGCGCCGTCGTGCCGCTGGCCGATGCGCAACGGATCTACGTGGCCCGCACCTACGCTTATGTCGCCGCCAAGCAGGACGGTCTGGTCATCGTCGATGTCGAGAACCCGGAAAAGCCTGTCCTGTTCACCAAGTTCACGGCGGACGGCAGGATCAATGACGCCTACGACGTCGTGGTTGGCTCGACCAACGCCTCGCTCTATGCCTATGTCGCCGACGGCGCCAATGGCCTCAAGGTCGTGCATCTGACCGCGCCCGACAAACAGCCGCGCTTCTACGGTTTCAGCCCCGAGCCGGTGCCGGAGCTGATTGCTTGGTGGCCGACCAAATGGCCGGCGATCGCGCTCTCCAAGGGCCTGGACCGCGACCGCGGCGTCGACGAGACCGGCGGCCAGATGGCCATCTTCGGCCGGCTCGGCTCGCGTCCGCTCAACCTCGAGGAGCAGCGCCGCTTCTATCTCGACAAGAACGGCGATCCCTGGACGGTGACGGACGAGATCGACCGCCGCCGCTTCGTGCCGGCCGGCCAGCGCCGCAGTGCCGGTACTGGCGATGGCCGCCGGGCCGAGGCCGAGCCGTCCGTCACTGCCAACTGAGGCGAAATTCCACCGACTGCTGGTTTGTCGTTGACTTGCCGGCCGGATGGCGGGCATTCTCCGCGCCCGTCGCGGTGACGGCTTGGCGCGCACGCGCTTGAGAAGCGGAGAACGCAGATGACGTTGGCAATCTCATTTTCCCGGAAGGACCGGCCCGCCGCGCCGTAACGACGCACGCAATCCGCTGTGCCGACGAACGCTCCCGGGCCACCGCCGCGGGAGTTTTTTTGTGCCCGATCCGTCCATTGATGGTTCGGCGTCCGGCCGTCGGTATGGGCGGCGAATTGGAAAGTACCCGCATGACCTTAACGAACGCGATGACGCAACGACGAAGAGGAATCGGCAGGCGCCCGCCGCGCCGCCCGTAGGTTAGCGCCCGCATCGGTGCATCGGCCTCCGGGCAGGCGGCAATGGCGCTCGGGAGTGGACCGATGTGGGAACATGATGTGCGGCAGGCGTTCGCGCGGCTGCCGAAGAGCGCGATGCCGTTCGACTATTTTGAAGACCGCTACGCCCTGATGCTGCTGCACGACGCGCTGCCCGGCGAGGTGCCGATCCGCGCCCTCCGCACGTCCCGCTATGCGCGACTGCTCAAGCGTCCTCCGGTTGAGGCGCTGATCCGTGCCAACGGCAATGGCCGGCTTGGCCCTGCCGATCTCGGGCGCGCGCGGGCAGATCGGATCCTCAGCTACGAGTTGACGCTGGGTTTGTGGGGCCCAAGGCGGCGTCGACACTGGGATCGCAGCAAACATCAGATGCTCCGCCCCGGACGAAACATGGTGTTGCAGCTCAACTTCTCGGCATCGGATGTGCGCGACTACCGCAGTCTTGTTCAGCCGAAGCGGATTTACCTCATGCAGCGCTACGGTCATCCGGTGGCGCGCCGTGGCTATCACACTCTTGCCTGGGCGCGGATTGACCTCGATCTGGACGGGCGGGAGGCGCTGATCGAGGAAATTCAGACCGACTGGGTTCGTGAGGCGCACCGTGTTCTGGCATGGCCCAGATACAAACGGGCATCCATGGCGGGTCATCGACATCGGATCGAGACCTATGTCGAGCATGTTCTCCGTCCGCACGCGCTGATGTGGGACGAGGCGATGATGGCGGCTACGATCGAGGTTCTGCGTCGTTGCATGAAGATTCGTCGGATCTACTACTACGACTTCGAGACCGGTAATCGTTGCAAGGGGATCGGCCGGCGCGGGGCGAAACCGCCACGCTCGCTGTACACCGACCTGCCGCGCCGCTTCGGCTTCGAGCGGGGCGAATCCATACCGGCTTTCGCGTCCTCTGAGTTCAGCGGCAGGCTTTGGGAGGTGTTTAAGGACCAACCGCCCGTGTTCTGGCAATTGCCGCCGGCGCCGGACCCAGAGTTGATGGCAATCAGAAGCGGACCGAAAAGATCAACCCGCCGGATGGCGGGCTGATCGGGTCGGCATTCGGCGCCGCTGGCGGCGCGCGGGTTGGCTTACTTCGGCACCGAGGCCTGGAACTTGGTCAAGGCCGCGACGAACCCTTGCGGCTTGTATTCCTCATCCTTGGCCACGGCGTCGTAAAGCCCGTTGACGGCCTTGTTCATGGCGTCGAGCTGGCCGCCGTCGACATAGCCGGCATTGCCCATGGCGTTGATGATGGCCGAGATCGCCATCGTCGCCTGCTCGGCGGCCGCATATTCGACGTATTCGCCCTTGCGGCCGTCGGTCAGGACGCCGTTCAACAGGGCCTGCATGGTCTCCTTGTTGAACTTATGCTTGGCGAAGACAGTCACCAGACGGTCGGAAATCTCCTTCACCTTGGCGGCGGCCGTCGCCATTTCCTTCGGGCCCTGCGTCGACGCCTTGTGCATCGCCAGGCCGGCGTCCCGCAGGCCCTTGCCGCTGTCGGGATCGATCTGCCGCGCCAGGATGTAGAGCATGATCATGTTGGCGTCGTTGATCTTCGGCACGCCCGGGCCGAGGCCGGTGGAGGCCCGCGGTTGCCAGCGCAGATTGCTCATCGGGTGATGGCAGGCGTGGCAGTCGAACAGCACCAGCTCGGGGAAGATGCCGTCGCGGCCCCGCTTCGGATCCATCATCGCGTCCATCATCTCGGACAGCGCCACGGCCTGGCCGATGGCCCAGGTCTGCACGCCGTTCGAGACCTGCTTGCGCTTGCGGTAGTCGGCGTCGACCTTGTAGTGCGCCGGCTGCACGGCCGTGAAGGTATCGAGCTCGAAGGCCATGCGCGGATGGCCGGCGCCCATGATGCGGTGCGTGACGAACTTCTTGTCCACGCCGAAATGGCACGACAGGCACAGTTTGGCGCGCGCGATCGGCTCCTCGGTCGGATAGAGGCCGGCCGCGATGTTGTCGGCATGCGTCGCGGTGCCGGACACGTGCAGGCCGAGCCAGCGCACGGCGCCGCCGTGACAGGCCTCGCAGCCGACGCCGTCGCTGATCTGGAAGGTCTTGCCGCGCAGGTTTTGGGGTGGATTGTTGGCATGGCAGTCGAGGCAGAGGTCCGCCGTGTGCGCGTCCTTCAGCCCGAGATTGGCGGCGATCCGCTTGGATTGCTCGTTCAGCAGAACCGCATAGGCCTTGGCGTGCTTATCGTTCTTCTGCCAGGTGATGTATTCGTTCTGCAGAACCGTCGAGTCGGGCCAGGTCTGCACCGAGCCGTGACAGGTGCTGCCGGCGCAGGTGACCACGCCCAAATGCGTATCTTTCGCATATTGCGGCAGCACGGGGTCGGCGGCGTTGGCGGGCAGGGCGGCTAGCATGCCCCCCGTCACGAACATAGCCACGACCGTATCCCTGATGGCTGATCGCCATCCGTAAAGAATCGCCATCCTCTGAAGCCTCCCCCTTCCGAATCACGCCTCCAGTTTATATTGAGAATTATGGAATCTCGATGATAGGCAGGTAAACCCTCGTCTCGGCAAATTAGCGAATTCGCGGGATGCCATCGGGGGTTGAGTACGAGCACTCGCGCCAGGAAATCAGTTCTCTTCGTCGTGCGCGCCGCGTTCGCGGGCCATGTTTTGTAGCTGCATCAGCGCACCACGGACCTCGGCGTCATTGGGCATGATCTGCGATGCGCGGCTATAGGCGGCGACGGCCTCGGTCAATCGCCCCATCGCCATCATCGAGCGGCCCAGCATCTTCCAGCCCTCGCCGTCGTCGGGATCCGCCAACAGGCGCTGGCGCAACGCCTCGACCCGGGCCTCGATCTCGGCCTGGGTCGGCCGGGTGTTGTTGGCCGGGGCGGTCGCCGCTGGTGTGGCCGGCGTCGCCGCCGGCGTGATCGGAAAGCTGGTCGGGCGCGTCAGCAGGGCCGCCGCGGCCAGCGATCCGGCCACCGAGACAACGGCCAACAGGCCGATCAGAAAATTGTTGGCGTTCATCTTCGCTCGTCTCAGATTCGCGCGAACATACCACGCGGACGGCTTGGTCTTTCAAGCGACCGATGCCAGGGTGGGGCCGTAATGCCCGACACGCTGACGCTCCTTACCAACCTGATGCCGGTCGTCGCCGCGCCGTTTATCGGCAGCTTCCTGACGACGGCCGCGCTGCGTTCGGCGACGGCGCAGCCGGTGGTCTGGGGACGCTCGGCCTGCCCGGCCTGCCATCAGCGACTGGGGCCGATAGATCTGTTGCCGGTGCTGAGCTGGCTGGCGACGCGTGGCCAGTGCCGTTATTGCCGGGCGCGGGTGTCGGTATTCTATCCGGCCGTTGAGGTCGCCGCGCTCTCGGTCGCTGCCTGGGCCGCTCTGTGGCTGGATGGTCCGGGCCTGTGGATTGCCTGCGGCCTCGGCTGGCTGCTGCTGCTCCTGGCGGCGATCGATTGGCGCTATCGCTTGTTGCCCGACGCACTGACGCTGTCCTTGGGGATTTTCGGCCTGCTGATCGCCACCGTCGACGGCCGGATCGCGGACGCGGCGATTGGCGCCGCTGTCGGACTGTCGGTCTTTGCCGCCGTGCGCTGGCTCTATGCCCGGATCCGCCGGCGCGAGGGTCTAGGCCTGGGCGATGTGAAGCTTATTGCGGCGGCCGGCACATGGGTCGGCTGGGCCGGCCTGCCCAGCCTCGTGCTGATCGCATCGCTTGCGGCGCTTGCCGTGGTCGGTATCGGCGCCGTGGGCGGTCGGCGCGTCCGTCCCGATGACGCCGTGCCGTTCGGCAGCTATCTGGCTTTCGGCTGTTGGATCGTCTGGCTGCACGGCCCGCTGCGCTTCGCCTAGGCCGTCCGCACGGGCTAGAATGCGCCTCGAAATTCGGGGAGGTTTCCGGCCGGACGATGCCGGGCTGCTGAGATGCCGATCTTCCAATACAAAGCCGTCGCCCCGTCGGGCGAGGTCACCGAAGGCCGCATGGAGGCGGCCAGCCGCGACGACGTGATCCGGCGGCTGCAGGCCGACGACTTCGTGCCGATCCGGGCGGACGAGCAGACGGCGGAGGATACGGGCCTCGGCGCCACGCTGCAGGCCGCGTTGCGACAGCCGATCGGCCGGTCCGGACCATTGCCGCGCGCGCTCGGGCTGTTCACCCACGAGCTTGCGACCCTCCTCGGCGCCGGCCTCACCGTCGAGCGCGCGCTCGCTATCCTTTCGAGTGTGGCCGGTGGACGATCTTCCGAGCTGGCGTGGGGCCTGCTGCAGCGTCTGCAGGCCGGACAGGCGTTGTCCGATGCCATGGCGGCCCGATCCGACCTATTCGGTGGCTTCTACGTGGCCATGGTGCGGGCCGGCGAGGCCGGCGGCGATCTCGCGGCGGCTTTGTCGCGGCTCGCCGGCTATCTCGAACGCGCGCGCGCCGCCGCCGACAATTTGAAATCGGCGCTGATCTATCCGGCGATCCTGGTGGCTTTCGCCATCCTGTCGGTGATGCTGCTGATGACCTTCGTCGTGCCGCAGTTCGAAGTCATGTTCCGCGAGGCCGGCCGCGAGCTACCGACGGCGACGCGGGCTCTGATCGCCGCCTCCGGATTCATGCGCGACTTCGGCTGGCTGCTGGTGATCGTGCTAGCGATCGTCTGGCTCGCCGCCCGGCAGCGGAAATTCGGCGCCGTCGTCGATGGCTATTTGCTCCGGCTGCCGTATCTCGGCCGGCTGATCGCGCGGATCGAGACCGAGCGGTTCGCTCGTGCACTGGGCGCGCTGCTGTCGGGTGGCGTCGCCCTGCCGCCGGCATTGGATCTCGCCGCGGGCGTGCTGTCCAACCGGGCCATGGCGCGCGCCGCCGCCGAGGTCGCCGCCACGGTCCGCGAGGGCGGTAGATTTGGCGAGGCAATCACTGACGCCGGCCTGTTCCCGGGCGTCGCCGCCGAGTTGGTGAAGGTGGGCGAGGAGACCGGCCGGCTTGCCGACATGCTCATCCGGACCGCCGATATCGAAGCCACCGAACTGGCCGCGAGCCTGCGCCGCCTGGTCGCCGTGGCAGTACCCGGCGTCACCATTCTGTTGGGCCTGTTCGTGGCCGCGATCATCCTGGCGGTGATGTCGGCCATCCTGGGCGCCTACGATCTGACGCTATGACATCGGACCGTCGGGCACGGAGCCGCGGCTTCACCTTGATCGAGGTGCTGGTCGCCTTCGCGCTCGTCGCGCTGATCCTGGGCGCGGCGTTACGGTTGGTGTCGGGCGGCCTGAACGACAGCGATGCCGCCGAGCGGCATACTCTCGCGGTTCTGGTGGCGGAGTCCCGGCTCGCCGAAGTGGGTGCGGCGGCGCCGCTGGAACCGGGCATCACCGAGGGCTCCGCATCCGACATCTATCGTTGGCGACGGGAGATCAGATTGCTGGATGGCCAGACCGACGCCGACCCGCTGCCACTCTACGCGGTGACGGTCGATGTGACCTGGGACGATGGACCCGGCGTCCGCCTCGCCACGCTGCGACCGGGGCGGTCAGACCCGCCATGAGCCGGGGATTCACGCTGATCGAGCTGCTGGTGGCGATGACGCTGCTGGCTTTGATGTCCGCCGTGCTGTTCGGCGGCCTGCGGCTGGGCGGCAGCGCCGCCGCGCGCGTCGAGGCGCAAGCCGAGAGCCTGGAAGACCTGAGGCTGGTGCAGTCGTTTCTCCGCCGTCAACTGACATCGGCACAGCCGGTGATCTGGATCGTTAACCGCGAACCGGCGGTCGCCTTCGACGGCCGTTCGGATGGCGTGGATTTCATCGGTGAGCTGCCGGCCCATCTCGCGACCGGCGGCCGGCAGGCTGTTCGACTGCAAGCCGGGTCCGGCGGCGAGCTGTCGTTGACCTGGCATCCGCTCGGCGGCAACGAACAGGCCTTCGCGTTTGAGGATGGTCGGCGGCATCGTCTCGCCGACGGTTTGGGCAAGCTGCGTTTCGACTATTTCGGTCAACGGCCAATCGACTCACCGGCGCAATGGCACGACACGTGGCAGGGCGCCGATGGCCTGCCGGAGTTGATCCGTGTGCGTAACGAGGACGACGAACCCTCTTGGCCCGAGCTCATCGTCGCCCCGCGCCTCGATCCGGGTCTGCGCTAATCCATGTGGCCCATCGCACCACCATCCGACAGTAGCCGTGGCTTCGCGCTGATCCTGGTCTTGTGGGCGCTGGCGCTGTTGTCGACGCTTGCCGTGGCCTTGTCGACGACGGGCCGGTCCGACGTGGCGCTGACCCACAATCTGGTGGAGACCAGCCGCGCTGCGCATCTTGCGGACGCCGGCATTTACGTCGGCATTCGGGCGTTGCTGACGCCGGAAAACCTGCCGGCGATCGATGACGACGGTCGCAGGCGGCTGGATGTCCGCATCGACGGCGCCGAGGTGCGGCTCGTCCTGCAGGATGAGGGCGGCAAGGTCGACGTGAACCAGACGCCACAACGCCTGTTGCGCGGCGCTCTGTTGGCGGCCGGGGCTGCGGATGGTGAGGCTAACCGCCTTGCCGACGCGATCATGGATTGGCGCGACAGGGACGATCGGCGGCGCGATTTCGGTGCCGAGGCGTCGGCGTACGAACGCGCCGGACAGCCGGACCGGCCGCGCAACGGTCCATTCGAGCTGCTGAGCGAGCTACGGCTCGTGTTGGGTATGTCCGACGATCTGTATGCCCGGCTGAAACCGTTCGTCACCATCGACTCGCGGCAGGCCGGTCTCGACCCCGGCCAAGCCTCGGCGGCGCTCCTGCGCGCCGTGCCGGAGCTGTCGGGTGTCGACGTTCGGCGGTTGCTGGCGATGCGGGGGGATGCCGAACCGGGATCGGCTCTGCCCAACGTCGGTGGCGGCGCGGAGCTCCTGGTCGCCGGCCATGGCCTCGCCCACACGGTGACGGCCGATGTGGTCCTGCCGTCGGGCGTGGCGTACCGCAGCGAGGCCGTGGTGCTGATCAGCGACGCCGTCGACCGGCCCTATCGAATCCGGGCTTGGCGGTCGCCGGCCGTCGATGGTGCTGCGCTGGCGGCCCCCTGAAGAACGCCGTATAAGAATCGCATGACGGCGACGCTTTCTTCCGGACCGGCGGCCGACGGCGGGTCGACGCTTCGGCGTTTCACGCGGTGGTGGGGCGGCGAGCTCGCTGCTCTGGTGCCGGGCGGCTTGCGTCGCGCGATCGGACTGGAAAGCCCCGAGCTGCTGATCCTGGCGCGGTCCGACGATCTTCGCCTGCGCCGCCGTCGGGGCGGCCGGTTGGAGGAACTGGGTGGCCTGGACGCCGTACCGGCCGGCGCGGACGATGCCCGTATCGTTCTGCAGATCCCGGCTGAACGGGCGTTTGTAAAGACCGTGCAGCTGCCGCTCGCCGCATCGGAAAACCTGCCCGAAGTCCTGGCCTTCGAGATGGACCGGCAGACGCCGTTCCAGCCCGACCAGGTTCATTTCGGATATTCCGTGCTTGCCCGTAACACGGCGGAGAAGACATTGCAGGTTCGCCTCTCGGTCGTTCCGAGATCCGTGGTCGCGGGCGCGCTCGAACAGCTCCGTCGACGGGAGATAACGGCCGACGCGATCGAGATTGTCGATGCTGACCGCTTGATCGGCGTGCCCGCTGGTGCGCCGCAGACAACAGGCATCGGGCGTCTGAACGGCCTGCTGATGGTGCTGTGCCTGTTGCTTCTGATCGCGGCCGTCGCCTCACCGGCGGCCGTCCGCTACTACCGCATTGCCGAAATGGATCGGGAGATCGCGGCCCTGAAGCCGCGCGCCGAGGCGGCGCTGGCCCGGCGCGGCGATACCGACCGGCAGACCGAAGGCGCGATGCAGGCGATCGCCGCCCGCGCGGCGGCGCCCTTCGCGACCGCTGTGCTCGAGGAGGTGACGCGATTGCTGCCGGATGACACCTGGCTGGCGCAATTCAACATCGTCTCCGGACGGGTCGAGATCGAAGGTTCGACTGCGTCGGCAACGAATTTGGTGCCGCTGCTCGAGGGCTCGCCGCTGTTTGCGGCCGTATCCTTCCGGGCCCCGCTGACAACCAATGCCGTGACCCGGCGCGAGCACTTCCAGTTCGTAATCGAGTTGTCGCCGCGATGAGCCGGATATTGCAGCGCCTGGCGGCCGTCGCCCTGCTTCTGCTTGTTGTGGTCGTCGGCTATGCGGGCCTCGCCGCGCCGTTGGCCGCGCATTATGCCGTGCTGGAACAGCGTGAGCGGCAGACGGCCCGGCTGTTGGAGCGTTACCGACGCATCGTCGCCCGAACGGAAGCGCCGTCAGCCGCGACCGGTACGCATAATCTCCCGCTGACAGAAATCTACCTGCCGGGTGAAAGCCCGGCTCAAGCCGTGGCGGCGCTGCAGGACCGTGTGAAGTTCGCGGCCGCTGACGCCGGCGCGCGGCTGGGCAGCGTCGAGGTGCTGGCGCCCCGCGCCGACGGCGGCCTGAACCGTCAGGCTGTCCGGGCCCGTTTCACCGCCGACACACAATCCCTGCAAAAGGTACTCCACAGCCTGGAATCGAGCCGGCCGCTGCTGCTGCTGAACAATCTCTACGTCCGGGCGCGGGATACGCGGTCGGACACGTCGCAGCTTCGGCTCGACATCCGAATCGACGTCGTCGGTTTCGCCGGCGGGGCGGCGGGATCGTGAAGACGCGCGCCCGTCGAAGGCTCGGCCTCGTGCTGGGACTTGCCTGTCTGCTGTTCGGGCTGGCGACGGCCGTGCCGTGGCTGGGTGTCGCCGGCGGCCCTCCGCCGGTTTCTGCGGTCGGTGCGTCCGCCAACACCACCGACCGGCCACGGGTCGATCTCGCCGCGCTGACCGTGCCCGGCCTCGAGGCTTATTCGCAAACCCGCGAACGGCCGTTGTTCCTATCGACCCGGCGCGTGATCGCAGCCGCGCCAGACAACGCGGGCGATGCGCCCGCCGGGCTGATGGACCGCTATGTCTTCACGGGCGTCGTCATCGCGCCGGACCAGCGGCTGGTCCTGCTGCGGCCGATTGGCGGCGGCGGCGTCCGGCGTGTCGCCGAGGGCGACGTGCTGGACGGCTGGCTGATCGAGGAGATCGCCAACGATTTCCTGACCATTGTCGCCGACGGCCGGCGCGAGGTCGTACCGCTGGTCGGACAAAGCCCGGAAACGCGCCGATAGCGTTAACGCCGGCCTGCAAGTAAGATGACGTCGCATAATGTGTGGCGGGGCTGAACCCGATGCGAGGCTTGGCGTTTAGGGGAGGGGTTGCGGCTGCGGCGATGGCGCTGCTGCTGACCGCCTGCGCGCTCGAGCCGGAGCGTCAGTCCGCCGCCGAGGCGCAGCCGCAAGCACAGCCCACCGGGCGTCAGGTGCTCGCTCCGGTACCGCCGCCGGTGACGCCGCCGGCCGCGCAACCCGTCTCGCGACCCGCCAACGAGCGGGGCGACGACGGGAAGATCGCCGAGATCTATCCGGCCACCGGCGGCACCATCGATCCGGCCGCCATCGGTACCGGCGCCGCGACGGCCCGGCGCGGCGATATCACGCTCAACTTCACCGATGCCGACGTCCGTCAGGTGGCCCAGGTGGTGCTACGCGACCTGCTGGGCGTGAACTACGTAATCGATCCGGATGTCCGGGGCACCGTGTCGGTTGAGACCGGCCGGCCGCTGGCGCGGCAGGACCTGATCCCGGTGCTGGAATCGATCCTCGAGACCGTGAACGCAGCGCTGGTGCGCAATGCCGGCGTCTACCGCATCACCACGGTGGCGCGGGCGCCGGGCGGTGGCGATTCGCTGCAATTGGGCGCCGACGGGCGCGGGTTTGCCGTCTCGGTCTATCCGCTCGCCTATATCGGCGCCGAGGAAATGGCCAGGATCGTGGCGCCGCTACTGCCGGATGGCCGCGTCGTGCGGGCGGATGCATCGCGCGGTCTGATTACGGTCGCCGGCACCGGTCGCGAGCAGAAGCTGGTGGCGGAGGCCATCGAGATCTTCGATGTCGATCAGATGGCCGGCACCTCGGTGCTGCTGGAATCGCTGAACAATGTCGAGGTCAACACGCTGGTGTTCGAGCTCGACAACGTCTTTGGCGGCCTGCAGAAGGGCCCGCTCGCCGGGTTGGTGCGGGTGATCCCGGTCGAGCGCATGAACGCCGTCATGGTGATCTCCAAGCAGCCGCAGTATCTGGACCAGGCCCGCAACTGGATCGCCCGGCTCGACCGGACACGCAACGCCAAGGCGCGGCGGCTGTTCGTCTACTACGCCCAGAACGGCAAGGCGGTCGATCTGGCGCAGACCTTGCGCGGTATCTTCGATGCCGGTGAAGACGGCGCGACGCCGGTGACAGGCGTCAGCCTGGCGCCGGTGTTGGCGGCTGCCGCGGCCGAATCCACCGCCGAGACGGCGACTGACGGGGCGCTGCCGACGCCGCCGGCCGCGAAGGCGGAGGACGTCGCCGTCCGCATCATGGCCGACGAGCCGAACAATGCCGTGCTGGTGCTGGCGACGCCTGCCGAATACGACATCATCGAGGAAGTGCTGGTGAAGCTGGATATCCAGCCGTTGCAGGTGCTGATCGAGGCGACGATCATCGAGATCAGACTGCGCGATCAGCTGCGTTTCGGCCTGCAGTATTTCATCAAGTCGGGCGGCCTTGGCATCACTGACACCGGCAACACGGTGCTGACGCGAGGCACCAGCTCGCTGATCCAGTCCGCATTTCCGGGTTTCTCTTTCACGCTGGCCGATACCGACCAGGCCCGTGCGATCCTGGATACGCTATCGCAGCTCACCGAAGTGAAGGTCGTGTCGTCGCCGCAGGTCATGGTGCTCGACAACCAGCCGGCGAAGCTGCATGTCGGCGACCAGGTGCCGATCATCACCCAAAGCTCGATCAGCAACATCACCGACGACTCTCGCACGGTGAATGCGGTCGAATATCGCGACACCGGCGTCACTCTGGAGGTCACGCCGCGCATCAACGCCAGCGGCCTCGTGACCCTCGAGATCGCCCAGGAAGTCAGCGACGTGGTCGAGACCGACACCTCGGGCATCGACTCGCCGACAATTCAGCAGCGCCAGATTCTTAGCACCGTCGCCATCGCCGGCGGTCAGACCGTGGCCCTCGGCGGGCTTATCCGCGAGAGCTCGAACGACAGCCGTTCGGGTGTGCCGTTCCTGGTCGACCTGCCGGTGGTTGGGCCACTGTTCGGCGATTCCGCGGCCGACCTCAACCGCACCGAGCTGCTGGTACTGTTGACCCCGAGCGTGGTCCGCAACCAGCGCGAGGCCTATGACCTGACGGCAAGCCTGCGCAACCGCTACCAGGCGCTGCTGGACCTGGAGCGCGACGGTGTGCGGCAGCCACGCCGCTTCGGCGACGCGCCTGAAATCAAACTTTTCGACTGATCAGGGCGTGAAGGTCGCGGTGACGGCGTAGTCGCCCGTGCCCGCGCAGCAGTGGCTGATCCTGAGATAGTAGGTGCCGGCGCCCAGCGTCTCGGAGATCGAGAAGTTGTACCAGGTGCCGTCGTCGTCGCTGCGGGCGATCACGTTGCCGACGCCGTCTTCCAGCGTCGCCACCAGGTCGCTGCCGCCGCTCGACGACGCGTTGACCGTGCCGCCGCTGGTCGTAATCCGGAACAGATCGACATCGCCATCGGTGCCGATGCGGCCGGCCGTCACGTTGCCCGTGGTCAGCGCCGTCGCCGAACCGGTCGTCGCCGCATGGTCGTCGGCCGGCGCGCCGACGCTGCCGGTGCCGTCGGTAACGAAGATCTCGAATGCGTCGAGCGCCGTCATGCTGGAATTGCTGCCGAACACCAACAGCTTGCCGGCGCCGAGCGGTGTGTCGGCCGGTACCCGGACCGTGGCCGTGATCCGGTCGTTCGCCACGCGCTGGGCGTTCTCGATGACAATGTTGTCCGGACCCTGCAGGTGCGGCGTGCTGCCGGCGCTGCTGTAGTCGCCGCCGGAAAGCGTCATCGTCGTCGTCGTGCCGCGCGCGATGAAGACGCGGCTTTGCAGCAACGCGTCCCGCGCCGTGGCGACCACGGTTTCCAGGTCGTTGCCGTTCAGCCCGGCGATCGCGTCGCGCACCGAAGCGGGCAGCTCGATGCTGCGCTGGATCAGCATCTTCAGCATGTATCCCTGTGCATCGGCCGACGAATCGAACCATTTGCCGCCGACAGAATCGAGCGCCACGTAGAAGCGTCCGTTCTGGTGCTGGTAGACCTGCCGCAGGTCGATTGCGTTCCCCCCGAGCCGCTCGTAAAGGTCATAGACCCGCAGGTTCGACTTCGCCCACTGCGTCTCCTCGACCGTGCGATTGACGCTGCCATACAGGCCATTGCGATCCTGGATCGGGTTGTACCACTGCAGGGAGCTGCGTCCCGCGACATTGACTTGGGCAAAGTGATCGGACGACTGTGCGCGGTAGGCATCGATGCCGCCGTTCAGCTGCTGGAGGAAGTTGTCGCGGCCCCCAGTATCATCCACGGCGATCGTGCCAGCCGTCGCCCAGGACGAGGTCAGCAACAAGCAAATAACGGTCAGCGATCCCAGCCGTGTCATGCGCATCCCCTGAATGCCCCCATGCCGCAACGCGTTTCGGGGAAAATTTACCCTATTCGACTTGATGGGACAAAGGTTCCGATGCCACCTCTGTCAGCCTTCGAGGCGCCCGATCGGCGCGATCACATAGCCGTCCGCCGTCTCCTGAAGGTCGGCGCCGTTTGCCTGCAACTGTTGGCGGAGGGCGGACAGCAACTCGGCGGCGTCAATGGCCCGGCTCGGCGCCAATGAAATCGTTCCGCGGACGCCCGGCGCCACCCGATAGGGACGGCGCAGCAGGTCCCCGAAGATCGTCGCGGCCGCTTCCTCGATCGGACTGTTCCGCAGATCTACATTGTATCGGCCGCCGAGGCGCAGACCCGGTGTCGCGACCGCCGCCCGCGCCGGTGCGGTCGTCGTCGGCGTCGGTTTGGCGCCGGGCGTTGGCGGCGTCAACCGGATCCCAGGCTGAACCGGCGCAACTTGTGGCGCCGGCGGCGCACCGGCGAAGTCGGCATCGGTCAGAACCATGATCGGCTGGCCCGTCGGTGGCCGCTGCAACGGCGACAGCGGTTCGTGTCGCGCCGGGCCATAGCCGATCGGCACGGCGCCGGGGCGCACCGGCCGTGGGCCGGCGGAAGGCGTCACGCCGCTCAGCGCAAGCCGCTGTGTCGTCCGCGTGCCCGGTGGCGTCAGCTGGATGCGCTGCGTCGGAGGTGGCGAGACGCCACTGTACGGGCGGCTGCCGTTGCCGCCGATCACGACGGTGTCGAATGGCGGGGCAAGGCCGGCGGTCGGCGCCGGCGGTCGCAGCTGCGGCCGGGTGGCGGGCGCGGCCGGCCGCAGGCGCGGCTGCGGGACAACGGCAGCTATCGCCCTCTGTGGCGTGGCCGTAGCCGCGGGCGGCGGCGGCGGGGCGGGCGGTGCGGCCGCGGTTGAAGGGGGTGGTGCCGGCGGTGACGGCGTCGGTGCGGGTGCCGCCGAGGGCGGTGACGTTGCGATTGCGGGCGCGGGACGGGGCGGCGCCGGCGGCTCGGTCCGCAGGGTCGTGGTCAGCGGCCGGCCCTGATTTGCCGACTCAGCCGTCCGTTGGGACGATTTGGCGGCGCGGAACGCCGCCACCTGATCGGCCGTCATCTCGCGTTCGGAGACGAAGGCGCCTTCGCGGTAGACCGCCTGCACCAACCGGCCGTCCGGCGATTCGATGACGAACGCGCCGTCCCGGACGCCGTCGCGATAGGTGCCGTAGATGCGGTTGCCGTTGGCGAAGGTGATGGTGGCCTCGCCGTGCAGTTCGCCGTCCTTGAACGTGCCCTCGTCGCGCTCGTATTCCCGTCCGTCGGCATACCAGGTCAGCACGCCGGGACCGGACAGCTTGCCGTCGCGGCAACGACCGGTCCAGCGGATGCTCTCGTTCGGCCGAGGAAAGGGATTGCTGGTCGCACAACCCGATTCCGGGTCGCGGATCAGACTGCCGGATTGCGCCTGGGCGTCCGCGGCCAGCAGCGCCAGGACCGGCGCAGCGACGATGAACGATATTTGTGCGGGCCGCCCCATCGCGCGTCAGTATAGCGGAACTCACGCGAACGTCATGGTTGTCGCACTTGTCTGCGCCGCCGGGATGTCCAAATCTGCCGTCATGACCGAACTCGACAGCCTGCTCAGCGAGATTCGCGCCTGTCGCGTGTGCGAGGCGCACCTGCCGCTCGGACCGCGGCCGGTGCTGCGCGCCAGTTCTGGCGCCCGAATCCTGATCGCCGGTCAGGCGCCAGGCACGAAAGTGCACGAATCGGGCATTCCCTGGAACGACGCCAGCGGCGACCGCCTGCGCGACTGGCTCCAGATCGACAACGATACGTTCTACGACGAGCGCCGCATCAACATCGTGCCCATGGGCTTCTGCTATCCCGGCCGCGACGCCCGGGGCGGCGATCTGCCGCCACGACCCGAATGCGCGACGCACTGGCACACGCGGCTGATGCCGTTGTTGGACCGATCCGAGCTGGTCCTGCTCGTTGGGCAGTACGCGCAAGCCTGGCACCTCGGCAAGGCGCGCAAGCGGTCGCTCACCGAAACGGTGCGAGCCTGGCGCGACTATGGTCCGCGATATCTGCCGCTGCCGCACCCGTCCTGGCGCACCACCGGCTGGCAGAAGAAGAACCCCTGGTTCGAGGCCGAGGTGCTGCCCGAATTGCGGGCGCGGATCTCGCCTCTGCTGAAACGACCTAGGGGTAAGGCTGCTTCTGCACGTTGAAGGCCACCGAGATCCGCGGCCGTTCGCCCCAATAGGGGTGGACGAGATGCTGTAGGTAGCTCGGAAACAGCACCATTCGGCCGGTCTCCGGCGTCACCGCGATCCGGTTCGGCAGCGCCTTTGGAAAGAACGTGGCCGCCGAGGCCAGGTTCGGATTGATGAATGTCAGCACGCCGTTGTGCGGCTGATCAGTCGGTCGTTCGCTGGCATCGACGTAGTAGACCCCCGACCAGGTCGAGCCGGGATGGATATGGATCTGATTGTATTGGCCGCGCCGGTTGACGTTGGCCCAGATCGCGATCTTCCAGCCGATTTCCTCCCGCGCGCCGTAATGCTCCAGCAGCTGGCCCGTGGCGTGGTTCACCAGCGCGATGGCCCGCTCGATCAGGGCCTGGCCGGCATCGCCGGTCCATTTCTGGAAATCCTCGGTCGACTGCCAGCCGCCGACATTGGTTTTCGACTGGCCCGGGGAATCTTGCTCCTGCGCCAGGATGCGCGTGCGCAGCTCGGCATTGAGCGCGTCGCTTTCGGGCCAGAGATAGTTCAGCATCGGCACGAAGAACATCTGCATCATGCCGGCGTCGTCGAGCGTCGCCATGACGGCGTCTCCCAGCAAGCCCCGTGAAGCCAGGCCCAATGTAGCGGTTTTCGGGGATGGGCGTCAGCACCGCGGATATTGAGATCGCGGCGCGGGACGGCCATATTCGCCCCATGATCGGATCTGTCATTCGGCGCTGGCCGGCGCTCGGCGCGGCGCTCCTGTTCGCTGCCGCTTGTACGCCGCGGGTTCAGGAGTTCGGCCCTGAGTTCAGCGAGCCGCGGCTGGAGCCGACGCATCTTACGACGGTCGATAGCAAGCGGCTGCCGGTCGCGGTCTGGCCCGTCAACAGCGAGCCGGCGGCGGTGATTGTCGCCCTGCACGGCTTCAACGATTACCGCAACACCTTCGACATGCCGGGCGCCTGGTGGGCCGAGCGCGGTATCACCACCTACGCCGTCGATCAGCGCGGCTTCGGCGACACGGCCGACCGCGGCATCTGGGGTGGCGCCGCGGCCATGGTCGCCGATGCGTCTGCGCTGGTCGATTTGGTCCGCAAACGCCATCCCGGCAAGCCGGTCTATCTGTTGGGCAATTCCATGGGCGCGGCCGTTACCTTGCTGACGCTTGCCTCGGATAATCCGCCGGACGTAGACGGCGCGATCCTGGTCTCGCCGGCGGTCTGGGGCGGGCCGGGCCTGAACCCCGTGGCCAGGGCCTCGTTGTGGCTCGCCGCGCACACCATGCCGTGGAACGTGGGCACCGGCCAGGGCCTGCGCCGCTGGCCGTCCGACAATATCGAGATGCTGCGGGCGCTCGGCCGCGATCCGCTGATGATCAGGAAGACACGGGTCGATGCCGTCTACGGCCTGACCAACCTGATGGGCGAGGCGCAGACGTCGGCGCGCGACGTCGAGGTGCCGATGTTCGTGCTTTACGGCGGCCGCGACGAGATCGTGCCGAACGCGCCGGTCGAGTTGATGATCGACAGCCTGCGAGCGCCGCACCGCGTGGCGTTCTATCCCGACGGCTATCATATGTTGCTGCGCAGCCTCGATCGGGAAACCGTTTGGCGCGATATCCGGGCCTGGATCGCCGACCCCAACGCGCCCTTGCCCTCGGGCCAGGAGCGGGCGAAAGACATCGAAACGGAAGCCGGGGCAGGGAGGACACGCTCATGAAAGTATTGGTCGAGAAGGACGGTCCGGTCACCACGGTCATCATAAACCGGCCAGAGGTGCGCAATGCCGTCGATGCCGAGACGGCGGACCTGCTGCGTCAGGCCTTCCAGGCCTTCGCGGACGACGATGACGCCCAGGTCGCGGTGCTGGCCGGCAACGGCGGCTATTTCTGCGCCGGTTATGACCTGAAATTCGTTTCCGAGGGCGGCTTACGGACCGGCGATCTGGAACGCGACGGTCCGATGGGGCCGAGCCGCATGCTGCTGGACAAGCCGGTGATCGCCGCCGTTGACGGTTACGCCGTGGCCGGCGGCTTGGAACTGGCGCTCTGGTGCGACATGCGGGTCGCGGCTGACGACGCCGTTTTCGGCGTCTTTTGCCGGCGTTGGGGCGTGCCGTTGATCGACGGCGGCACCGTGCGTCTGCCAAGACTGATCGGCCACAGCCGGGCGCTCGACATGATCCTGACCGGCCGACCCGTCGAAGCCGACGAGGCGCTGTCCTGGGGCCTCGCCAACCGTGTCGTGCCGGCAGCCGACGTGCGCGCGGCGGCGCAAACGCTGGCGCTCGAGATCGCGCGGTTCCCGGCGCTTTGCATGCGCACCGACCGGATGTCGTCCTATCGGCAATGGGACCTCGACTTGGCCGCGGCGTTGATCAACGAGGCCCATCAAGGCGAAGCGCCGTTGCGCGAGGAGGCCGTCGGCGGCGCCAGCCGCTTCGCCGGCGGCAAGGGCCGCGGCGGCAGCTTCAACGAGATTTAGCCACAACGGCCGCGCGGCGGCCCTCGAAGATGTCCCGGACCGTGTCGATGGTGTCCGCGTCCGTTGGTTTCTTGTCGGACCGGTAGTTCTTCACCCGCGCGAAGCGCAGCGCCATGCCGCCGGGATATTGCGGGCTCTCCTGGATCTCGTTGCAGGCGATCTCGACCACGACAGACGGCTCGACATGCACCGTGTATTTGTCGCGGGCGATCTCCAGGGACAGCAGCTTCTCGGTCTGCCAGGCCAGCATCTCGTCGGTCAGCCCCTTGAAGGTCTTGCCCAGCATGACGAAGCCATTCGCCGTCGGATCGTAGGCGCCGAGATGCAGGTTGCTGAGCCAGCCGCGCCGCCGGCCATGCCCCCATTCGGCCGCCAGGATCACCAGATCTAAGGTGTGCACCGGCTTTATCTTCTGCCAGCTCCGCCCGCGCGCGCCGGCCTCGTAGGGCGCCGCCAGCGATTTCGCCATGATGCCCTCGTGCCCGGCATCGAGCGCGGCCTGCAGGAACCGGTCGGCAACCTCGCCGTCGGCCGTGACCGTGCGCGGGATCGCGCCGTCGGCCGGCAGCAGGCCGGTCATGGCGGCGATGCGCTCGGCGCCCGGCCGGTCGATCAGGTCGTCGCCGTCAAGATAGAGGCAATCGAAGAACACGGGTTTGAGCGGCAGGCTCTCGCGCATCTTGGCGACATCGAGCTTGCGGCCGAACCGGCGCATCGTTACCTGGAATGGCTGCGGCCGCCCATCGGCGCGGAGCGCCAGCGCCTCGCCGTCGAGGATGATCTCGCGGCAGGGCAGGGCGGCCGTCAGCTCGACCACCTCGGGCACCGCGGCGGTCACCTCGTTCAGCCGCCGGGTGAACACGCGGATGTCGTCGCCTGATTTGTGTACCTGCACCCGGGCGCCGTCGAGCTTGTACTCCAGCCCGGCTTCTTCCAGGTCCGCAAGCGCGGCGGCAAGGTCCTCGGCCGGCTGCGCCAGCATCGGCTGCACCGGTCGGAAGAGTTGGATCGAGAATTGCGCCAACCCGGTCGCGCCTTCGGTGAAGGCTACCACCGCCACCGCCCGCAGGTCGCCCGCCAACATGGCCGCGCGGCGCACCTCGGCGGCGAGAATGTCGGCGGCCTTGGCGATGGCGTCGGCCATGACGCCTTCAAGCGCGCCGTGCCGCAGCTCGCCGATCAGCAGCCGCATCAGGAACGACTGCTCGGCGTCCGTTCCCCGGCCGAGCAGTTCGTTCAACACCTGCAGGCGGGCCTTGCCGGCGCCGGTGCCGC
Source organism: Alphaproteobacteria bacterium (assembly GCA_965232515.1). GTDB lineage: Bacteria > Pseudomonadota > Alphaproteobacteria > JANQKO01. The sequence goes on from CBDDPY010000002.1 coordinate 434,464, forward strand.
TGATCCCCGCGATGTGGGTGAGCGTGGCGTCGACCTCGGAGACGGTCAGCGTCGGCGCGCCGGCGGCCGAGTCCGGGCGCGCCTTGCGCAAGGCCGCCGGGCCGATGCCGATCCGGCCCTGGCGCGGCTCGCCGGTCAGGAAGCCGACGGCGATCTCGATCAGGCCGGGACCGGCCCGCCGCAGGCAGTCGGCCAGCATGTCGATCTTGGCGAGGCGCTTGCGTGTTTCGCCGATACGCCGAGAGGTTTCGACCAGATCGTTCAGCAGCATGGCCGCGACCGGCTCAGTCCGAGCCGCCGGCGTCGAAACGGTCGGGCCGATATGGCCGCAACATCTCGGACACCTGTCCGTCAACGATCTCGTCGGCCGCCAGATCGCCCAGCAACGGGCCCAGCGTGACGCCGCTATGCGTCACCATCACGTATAGACCGTCGAGCTGCGGCAGCGGCCCAACGATCGGCCGGCCGTCGCGGGGCATCGGTCGCACGCCGATCCGGGCCGTGGTTCGGCCCAGCACGTCGTCGGCACGCAGCGCCGGCAGGTACCGCTCGACCCGTCGCAGCAGCCAGGCCGGACCGTCGGCGCGGATCGCCTCTTCGTCGCCGTCCGCCAGCTCGTCCGTCATGTTCTCGGCGCCGATCCGCATGCCGCCGTCCGGGGCCGGCCGGAAGTGAATGCCGCCCGGCTCGGGCGGGTGGATGATATGGCGCACCAGACCGCCGGCGCCGTCCGCCGGCGCATCGACCAACAAGCCCTTCACGCCCGACATCGGCACCGCGTCCTCGATGCCGGTCGCCAGTGTTGCCAGCGCGCCCGTCGCGGGGCCGGCCGCCAGCACGGCCTGGCCGGTGGCGATCGTGCCCTGGTCGGTGACCACGCCGGTCAACCGGCCGGCGTCGGTCTGGAACCCTGTGACGGCGCAGTTCTCCAGCACGGCGCCGCCGAGCGCGCGCAGCCGTTCCGCGCAGAAGCGCACATAGTGCGGCGCGTCGAGCCACCGGTCGTCCATGGCCAGCAGCCCGACCGCCTCGTCGGGAAAGGTAATATTCGGCTCCAGCTCTGTGAGCTGCTGTCTGTCGAGCAATTCGTGCCGATAATTCAGCTCGTGCATCCTCTCGGAAACCGCTCGTAAGTTGCCAATCTGGCTGACATTTTCGGCATCGGACCAATCGATGTTTCCGCGGCCGTGCATGCCAATGTGGTTGCTGCCGTATGTCGCCGCCAGGTCGCGGTAGCGCGCCATGCCGGCGGCGTTCAGGTGGTGATAATGGGCATCGTCCAGCTTGGTGGTGGCGTTCAGCCAGGCAAAGCTGTTGCTCGTGGTGCCGCCGGCCAGGGCACCCTGCTCGACGACCGCGATCCTTAGGCCGCGCCGGGCCAGCGCATGGGCGGTCGACAAGCCGATGCTGCCGCCACCCACCACAACGATATCCGCACGATCAATCATAGAGACGCCAAGTTCGTTTCCAACTGGTCTGGGCGGGGCTTGAGCTTCCAGCAGGTGGAAGCGCTACATCCAAGCGACGAACAGACATGCCCAAGAGTAGACAGCGAAAGAAAAAGCCGACAAGCCAAACCGCCCCACGCGGCGGCTGGACCGGCCGGATTGTTGCCATCGTCCTGGCAATAGGGGTCGGCGTCGGCATCTACCTGTGGCAGCAATTCGGTGGCGCGGGCGGCACGCATGTCGACGTCGTCGTGCCGGAACTGAGCGGTCAGGCGTCCCGCGGCGAGGCGGCGTTCGCGCAGGCTTGTGCGCAATGTCACGGTCCCAACGCCGGCGGCTCCGACCGAGGACCGCCGCTCGTGCACAAGATCTACGAACCGAACCACCACGCCGATTTCGCGTTCTACAACGCCATTGCCAACGGCGTGCGCGCACATCACTGGCCCTATGGCAACATGCCCCCGCAACGTCACGTCGACCGGGCAACCGCGCAAGCGATCGTTAGTTACGTCCGCGCCTTGCAGCGCGCCAACGGCATCCACTAATCGATATCAGTATCATCTAACCGACATCCGACCGGAGGTTCATGGAGAATGACAACGTTGCGTCTCGCGTCCGCTCTCGCCGTTGTTTCGCTGCTGGCCACGCCGTTGGTCCAGGCGCATGACGAGAACGATCCTCGTCACAAGGCCATGACGTCGCTCGCCGACAACATGAAGGCGCTGGCCAAGATGGCGAAGGCGGGCGACATGAATCAGGACAAAGCCGTCACGCACGCCGATGAGATCGCCGAGACCGCGCGGCGAATGCTGGCGCTGTTTCCGGAAGGCTCGGCCGGCCACGGATCGCGCGCCAAACCCGAGATCTGGACCGACTGGCCGGGGTTCGAGAAGGAGGCGGCGGACTTCGAACGCGCCGTCGACACGTTGCGCGCCGCGGCGCAATCGGGCGAGCAGGCGCAACTCGGGGCGGCGCTCACCGACGTCGGCAAGACCTGCAGCAGTTGCCACAAGCAATTCCGATTACCGAAGACCTGAGCATGGCTCGATCAGCGGCAAGGAGGGCAATCGACCGATGCGAATAGCCATCTGTTCGGCCGCTTTGGCGGTCATTGGCCTTGGTTCGGCGGTGACCGCCGATACCAGTTCACCCTATAGCGGCTGGGAGACGCGTCAGATCAAGGCGCTCTCGCACCAGGAAATCCAAGACCTTCGCGCCGGCCGGGGCATGGGCCTGGCGCTGCCGGCCGAGCTGAACGGCTATCCCGGTCCCCGGCATGTCCTGGACCTTGCCGACGCGCTCGACCTGACGCCCGACCAGCGGCGCGCCATCGAGGCGCTGTTCAACGAAATGCAGGTCGAGGCAGCCGCGCTCGGCGAACAGATCATCGTGCTCGAGCAGCGGCTTGACGCCGCCTTTGCCGGCGGCGCGGCCGACAAGACAGCGATCGGCGCCCTGGTGGTCGATCTGGCCAAGCTACAGGGCGATCTGCGTTTCGTGCACCTGAAGACGCACCTGCCCATGCGCGCGCTGCTGACGGACGCACAGATCGAACGCTACGCCCAGCTGCGCGGCTATGCCGGCCAGCACGGCGGCGGCCACTCACATCATTAGCGTCAGGGTTGCCGGGCGGCTGCAAGGCGGTCGAGGCGCAGGCGGTGGCGCGGATCGGTCAGGCGGTAGACGCCCAGCAGGACCGCCAGCAGCACGCCGAGCCCGGTGGCGCCGGCGATCAGGAACATGATCAGCAGCTGGTACTTGACCGCTTCCGCCGGGGCCACGCCGGCCAGGATCTGTCCGGTCATCATGCCGGGCAGGAAGACCAGCCCCGTCGCCGACATGGCGTTGATGGTCGGCATCAGTCCGCTGCGCAAGGCCTGTCGCGTCACCCCGCGCAGCGCCTGCCAGCGGGTCGCGCCCAGCGCCAATTGGGCCTCGATGGCGCCGCGCTCGCGCGCCGCCGTCGTGGTCAGCGTATTCAGGCCCAGGCTGATGCCGGTCATGGCGTTGCCGAGGATCATGCCCAGCAGCGGGATGGCGTAGCGCGGATCGTACCAGGGATCGGGCCGGACCTGCGTCGTCAATGCCAGCAGTGTCACCAGCACGGCCGCCACGGTCATGGTCGACGCGCCCAGACCATAGGCCCACCAGCCGGTCAGCCGCCGGTCCTGTCGCGCCATCACCTCGCGGCCGGCGAACAGCAGCATCACCAGCGCCGCCAACGCCGTCCACCAGGGCGACGCCAACGAAAAGAGCGTCGTCAGAATGGCGCCGACCAGCACGAGCTGAACTGTCATGCGCAATGCCGCGATCAGCAATTGCCGCTCAAGCCGCAGCTCCAGAACCAGCGAGATCGCGCCGTTGATCAGCAGCAGCAGGGCCGCCACGGCCAGATCCAGATAGCTGAGTTCGATGGCGTTCACACCGGGCGCTCCTCGACCGCGCCGTCGGCGATGAAGAGCGTGCGCTTGGCCAACCGTCGCGCCTGCGCCGCATCGTGGGTGACGAGCAACATCGCGCGGCCGGCATCGAGCTCCCGCAGCAACAGGCGTTCGACGGCCGCAACCGCGTCCTCGTCCAGCGCCGCCGTCGGCTCATCGAGCAGCAGCACTGGTGGTTTCAGGCAAAGCGCGCGCGCCAGCGCGATGCGCTGACGCTCGCCAGTCGACAACCGCGAGATAGGCCAGTTCAGGCAATCTTCCGGCATCTGCAGGGGCTCAAGGACCGGGCGAGCCGCATCGCGGTCAGCGAAATGCTCTTCCACCGTGTCGGCCCACCACCCGGACTCCGCGGCGACATAGACCACCTGTCGCCGCCATTCGGGCGCGGGCATAGCTGACCGCAGTGCGCCATTCAGGCGCACCTCGCCCTCATTCGGATCGAGATCGGCGATGGCGCGTAAGAGTAGCGATTTGCCAGACCCTGACGGGCCCATGACGGCCAGGCACGCGCCCGCCTCGACACCGAAGCTCGCCGCCGTCAGGCCGGGGCGTCGGAGTCCGTCGATTTCCAGCATTTGTTTGCGGGGGGCGAAGGGTCGCCGGCTTGTTGGGTGTTTCTCGATATTGTCCGGCGAATGACTGCTCCAGTCCTCCTTCGCTAAAGCTTCGGAGGACACGCCTTCGCCCGAGTTGCGTTTTCGGGTGGCTTGCCACCCGAAGCCCGCAGGGCGAAGGGTGGTGGGCGCACGTGGATTCGAACCACGGACCTCTGCGATGTGAACACAGCGCTCTAACCAACTGAGCTATGCGCCCGCCCAGGCAAGAGCCACGCTATAGTGCCGCCGGCCGTTCGCTGTCAAGCGGGCGGGGCGGCGATCGGCTCAGGCGAGCGCCGCCAGCGCCGCCGGCAGCTGATCGAAATGGTCGATAACCGCATCGGCGCCGAGCTCGGCCGCCGGCACCGTCGTATAGCCGAAGCTGACCACGACCACCGGCACGCCCGCGTTGCGGGCGGTGGCGACGTCGTTGGCGCTGTCGCCGATCATCACCGCGTCGGCCGGCGACACCGACAGGGCGTCGAGCACGGCCAGCAGGTGCCGTCGATCGGGTTTGCGCACCGGCAGGCTGTCGCCGCCGAGGACGGCGTCGAAGTGGCGGGTGAGGTCGAGCTGCGCCAGCAGCCGTTCGGTTGACCCGATCATCTTGTTTGTGCAGACGCCGAGCTTGATGCCGTCGGCCTGCCAGCCCGTCAACAGCTCGACAATGCCGTTGAACGGATGGCTATGGTCGGCGATGTGGGTGTTGTAGTAGGCGAGCAAGGTCTGGAAGCTGGCCTCCATCTCATCCGCCGACGGCTCGACGCCGGATGCCTCCAGGCCGCGCCGCAGCAGCGCCCGCGCGCCGTCGCCGATCATGTGCCGCACGTCGGCAAGCTCGACCGGCGGCACGTCCATACGGCCAAGCGTGTGGTTGAGCGCGGCGCAGAGATCGGGCGCGGTTTCGACCAGCGTGCCGTCGAGGTCGAGGACGATCGCCTTGAACCGGTGCTGCATCGCTGTCAGCCTCCCCAGACCATCAGGATCAGCGGCACGGCGATGACCACGATGGCCACCTCCAGCGGCAACCCGACCCGCCAGTAATCGCCGAAGCGATAGCCGCCCGGTCCCAGCACCAGCGTGTTGCACTGATGCCCGATCGGGGTCAGGAAGGCGCAGGAGGCGCCGACCGCAACAGCCATCAGAAACGCGTCGACGCTGGCCCCGATGGCGTTGGCGATGCCGACGGCGATGGGCGCCATGACCACGGCCGTCGCCGCGTTGTTCATCACATCCGACAGCGTCATGGTCACCACCAGCACAATCGCCAGGCTGAACCAGGTCGGCATGTGGCCCGCGATATCGGCGATCTGCGTCGCCAATAGCGCCGCCGTGCCGGTGGTTTCCAGCGCCGCGCCGACCGGCAGCATGGCCCCCAGCAGCACGATCACCGGCCAGTCGATGCTCTCGTAGAGCTCGCGGGTCGAGATCAGCCCGGTCAGCACGAAGACGACGCTTGCCGCCGTCAACGCCACCGCCGCCGGCAGCAGCCCGAAGGCGGCGGCGGCCAGCGCCACGGCGAAGATGCCGAGCGCCTGCAGGATCCGCTGCTCCTGGCCCAGGCGCAGACCGCGCGCCATCAGCGGCAGGAACTGCAGCCGGGCCAGCGTGTCGGGCAGCGTGTTCGTGTCGCCCTGCAGCAGCAACACGTCGCCGGGCTGGAACCGCATGTTGTTCAGCCGCGCCGTAATCGTGCTGGACCGGCGGGCCGCGGCCAGCAGGTTCAGGCCGTAGCGCCAGCTCAGGCCGATGCCGACCGGGCTGCGCCCGACCGCGGGCGAGTTATGCGTCACCACGGCCTCGATCAGCGCCACGTCGTCGGACCGCAGCTCGCCGACTTCCGGCACCACGTCGCCGACCAGCTCCAGGCCGGCCTGCTTCAGCAGCGCCGACAGCTCGCTCGGATCGGCGTGCAGGATCAGGATATCGTCGGTCCGCAGTTTCGTACGGCGCGACGGCGCCGGCCGGCGTTCCTCGCCGCGGATCAGGCCGCCGACGGTGATGGCATCGCCGGTCAGCTCGGCGAAATCGTTCAGCGTCTTGCCGACAAGCTGTGAGTCCTCGCCGACCCGCGCCTCGCTCATATAGGCGTCGATCTGGAACAATGCCTCGGGCGGCGTCTTGGCGCGCCGGGCCTTAGGGATCAGGTGCCGGCCAAGAAACACCAGGTAGACCACGCCAATCGCCGCGACGACGACGCCCACCGGCGAGAAATCGAACATGCCGAACGGTGTTTCGCCTATGTCGGCGCGATAGAGGGCGATAATCACGTTGGGCGGCGTGCCGATCATCGTCATCAAACCGCCCAAAATGGCGCCGAAACTGAGTGGCATCAGGATCGCGGCTGGCGAATGCCCGCTGCGCTGGGACATCTCCAGCGCCACCGGCATCAGGATCGCCAGCGCGCCGACATTGTTCATGAAGGCGGACGCCACCGCGCAGAGGAGTGTCAACGCACCGACATAGACGGCCGGATGTCCGGTCAGCGGCTCCAGCCGGTCGGCCAGCAGGCCGACGATGCCGGAGTTCCTGAGGCCCTGGCTGATCACCAGCACGGCGGCCACCGTGATCACGGCCGGATGGCCGAAGCCGGAAAACGCCGTTGCCGGCGGCACCAGGCCGGCGATCACCACTGCCAGCAATGTCAGCAAGGCAACGATGTCGTAACGAATACGGCCCCAAATAAACAACCCAACCGCGCCCAATAAAACAGAGCAAACGACAATCTGATCGATCGACATGAATGAAACGCCCGACGACGGTGGCCAAATTGTGGCCCGGAAATGTGGAAATCCTTCGTTACAGGTTGTGACTTTGCTCACTGACGGCCGCTATGGCAATGTCGAATTGTGTGAATCGCCAATGTTTTTGGGCATTTAGCTAATGACGGACGCAAACCTCGCGGCAATTGTGCTGGCCGCCGGCCAGGGCACGCGGATGAAGTCGGATCTGCCCAAGGTTCTGCATCCGTTGGCCGGCCGGCCGATGATCAGCCATCTGCTCGACAGCATCGGTCGCCTGAATCCGGCACGTATCGTCACCGTGTTGTCGCCGGCGGTGCGCGCGCAGGTCGAGCCGGCGGTGGCCGACACGCTGATCGCCGTGCAGGACCCGCCCAAGGGCACCGGCCATGCCGTCATGGCGGCGCGCGCGGCCATGGCCGGCTTTACCGGCGACGTTCTGATCATGTTCGGCGACACGCCGCTGGTGACCGAAAAGACGTTGCGGGCGATGCAGGCCGCGCGTCGGGGTGGCGGCAACCCGGCCGTCGCGGTGCTGGGCTTCCGCCCGGACGATCCGGCCGAATACGGCCGTTTGATCCGCGGCGCCGACGGCAATCTGAACCGCATCGTCGAATATCGCGATGCCGATGCCGACGAGCGCACCGTGGGGCTGTGCAACGCCGGCGTGATGGCCGTCGACGGCGAGGTGCTGTTCGATCTCTTGGACGCCACCGATAACGACAACGCCAAGGGCGAGTATTACCTGACCGATATCGTCGCCGCGGCACGGACCGCCGGCCGCGTTTGCACGGTGGTCGAGGGCGATCCTGACGAGGTGCTGGGCATCAATTCGCGGGCCCAGCTCGCCGGCGCCGAGGCGATCCGGCAGAACCAATTGCGTGCTGCCGCCATGGAGAATGGCGCGACGTTGATCGACCCGGCGACGGTCTACTTCAGCTTCGATACCGCTCTCGGCCACGACGTCACCGTCGGGCCCAACGTCGTCTTCGGCCCCGGCGTCAGCATCGCCGACGGTGTCGAGATCAAGGCCTTCTGCCACCTGGAGAATTGCAACGTCGCCGCAGGCGCGACGATCGGACCGTTCGCCCGGCTGCGACCGGATGCCGATATCGGACCGGGCGCACGGGTCGGCAACTTCGTCGAGGTCAAGAACGCCGTCGTCGAAGAGGGCGCCAAGATCAACCACCTGACGTACGTGGGCGACGCCCATATTGGCGCCAAGGCCAACATCGGCGCCGGCACGATCACCTGCAATTACGACGGCTTCTTGAAATGGCGGACCGAGATCGGTCCCGGCGCCTCGATCGGCTCGAACACCTCGCTGGTGGCGCCGGTCACAGTCGGCGCGGGTGCCATTACCGGCGCCGGCAGCGTGATCCGCGACGACGTGCCGGCCGACGCGCTGGCGGTGTCGGCGGGACCGCAGACGAACAAGGACGGCTTCGCGGTCGGCTACCGCGAGGCGAAGGCGGCGGAAAAGGCCGCGAAGCGTAAATCGTAAGCTTGAGGAGTTGACGACGGATGTGCGGCATTATCGGCATCATCGGCGAGGGCGCGGTCGCACCGCATGTCCTCGAAGGCCTGAAGCGGCTTGAATATCGTGGCTACGACTCGGCCGGCATCGCCACGCTGGTAAACGGCCATATCGACCGGCGGCGGGCCGAGGGCAAGCTCAGTTGCCTGGCGTCGCTGCTTGACGACGATCCGCTCGATGGCGATATCGGCATCGGGCACACCCGCTGGGCGACGCACGGCGTGCCGAACGAGACCAACGCCCATCCGCATGCGACGACGCGCGTGGCGCTGGTCCATAACGGCATTATCGAGAACTTCCGCGAGCTTAGGGCCGAGCTCGAGGGACGGGGCGCCAACTTCGCCTCCGACACCGACAGCGAGGTCGCGGCGCACTTGGTGACGGCCTACCTGAACGACGGCCTGTCGCCCGTCGAGGCGGCGGAGAAGACGCTGCAACGGCTCGAGGGCGCCTTCGCGCTGGCCATTATCTTCAACGGCGAGCACGACCTGATGATCGGCGCCCGACGCGGCTCGCCCCTGGTCGTCGGCTACGGCGACGGCGAGATGTTCCTCGGTTCGGACGCCATCGCGCTGGCGCCGATGACCCGCCGCATCTGCTACCTGGAGGAGGGCGACTGGGTCATCGTCCGCCGGTCCGGCGCCGAGATCCGCAACCACGAGGGCGCCAAGGTCGAGCGCGAGATCAAGCTGACGGCAGCCTCGGCCGCGGCCATCAGCAAGGGCAATCACCGCCACTTCATGCTGAAGGAGATCTACGAGCAGCCGACGGTGATCGGCGAGACCATCCATGCCTACTTCAATCCGCTCGAGCGCACGATCCAGATGCCGGATCTGCCGTTCGATTTCGCCGACGTGCCGAAGCTCAACATCGTCGCCTGCGGCACCTCGGCCTATGCGGCCATGGTGGCGAAATACTGGTTCGAGAGCGTTGCCCGGCTGCCGGTCGAGATCGATATCGCATCAGAATTCCGCTACCGCGATCCGCCCCTGGTCGACAGCGGCGCGGCGCTGTTCATTTCGCAATCCGGCGAGACCATGGACACGCTTGAGGCCCTGCGGCTGGCCAAACGCGAAGGGCAGCGTATCCTCTCCATTGTCAACGTGCCGGAAAGCACGATGGCGCGCGAAAGCGACGTGGTGCTGCAGACGCTGGCCGGGCCCGAGATCGGCGTCGCCTCGACCAAGGCCTTCACGACCCAGTTGGCGACGCTCGCCTGCCTCGCCATCACGGCGGCCAAGCAGCGCGGCGTGCTGACGCCGGAGCGCGAGGCCGAGCTCAGTCTCGCCATCGCCGAGGTGCCGTCGCGCGCTGCTGAGGTCCTGAACCACGACGAGACCATCAAGGATCTGGCGCACGACATCTTCAAGGCCCGCGACGTGCTCTATATCGGCCGCGGCATGTCCTATCCGATCGCGCTGGAAGGCGCGCTGAAGCTGAAGGAAATTTCTTATATCCACGCCGAGGGCTATGCCGCCGGCGAACTGAAGCACGGGCCGATCGCGCTGATCGACGAGGTCGTGCCGGTCATCGTCGTGGCGCCCGCGGACTCCATGTTCGACAAAACGGCGTCGAACGTTCAGGAGGTCGCGGCCCGTGGCGGCCGCGTCGTGTTGTTCAGCGACGCCAAGGGCGTGGCGCATGCCGGGGACAAGGCGACGGCCGCCATTGAGCTGCCCGACGTGCATCCCTTCGTCGCGCCGATCCTCTATTCGATCCCGGTGCAGCTTCTGGCCTATCACGTGGCCGTGCTGAAGGGCACGGACGTCGACCAGCCGCGCAACCTGGCGAAGTCCGTCACCGTGGAGTAGCCGCCGTTCGGCCGGCAAGCACGTCGGCCTCGGCTTGGAACAGCGTGGCCAGCGCGTCGACGACAGCGCGGATGCGCGCTGTCCGTTGCAGATCCGCGTGCGTCACCAGCCAGATGTCGAGCGATGGAATCCGGAGCTCGGGCAGCAGGCGTCGCAGATCGGGCTCGGCGTCACCCAGCACCTTGGCGATGATGGCGATCCCCCAACCGGCCTTCGTGGCGGCGATCTGGGCCAGCAGGTTGTTGCTGCGATAGACGGTGCGCGCCGGCTTTGTCAGCTGCGAATACCAGGCCGCGTAGTCGAGCCGAGACTCGCCTTCGTCGAAGCCAATGGTTTGATGTGAGGCAAGATCGGCCGGCGTCTGCGGCGCGCCGTGGCTGTCGAGGTACGCGGCCGAGGCGTAGAGGCCGAATGCCAGCACGCCGACTTTTTGCCCGACCAGCGCCGGTTGATCGTCGAACCCACGCCGACGCTCGGTCGGGTCATGACGCAGCCGGACGGCAATGTCGGCCTCGCGTTTCGACAGGTTCACCGCCGCATTGTCGATCACCATCTCGATGTCGATCCCGGGCAATGTCTCGCGCAGACCGGCAAGGCGCGGGGTGAGCCAGCCGACGCCCAGGCCTTCCGTCGAGGAGATCCGGACGCTGCCCGTCAATTGCCGGTCATGTCCCGCCAGTTGCCGGCTCACCGAATCCGCCTCGGCCTCCATGCGCCGGGCGGCCTCGACCATCACCTCGCCCGCGGGCGTCAGCGTCATGCGCCGGGCCGAACGGTCGAACAGCCGCGTGGCGAGCTCCATCTCGATATCGGCGATGCGGCGGCCGACCGTCGGTTGGCTGATACGCAGGCGCCGGGCCGCCGCCGAGAAGCTCCCCCCCCTCGGCCACGGCCAGAACCACGCGCAGGGCGTCCCAATCCATCATCTGTTCAAATATGAACAGTATGCCTGCAAATTTCGAGAATTTCTGTTCCCAGATGTCGACATTAGATTGCCGGTCACGCCGCAATCACTGACCGAAAGGCAGGCAACGCCATGGATACGCTATCGACAGACCACCGCCGACACACCTTTGTTTGGGACGATCCGGCCGCGACGGCGGCGGCCGGCCGCAAGCTGCGGCCGCTCGACTATCTCGAGGCCATCCGGGCTGGCGAATTGTCGCGGCCGCCGATCGGCGGCCTGATGGGGTTCGATCTCGTCGAGGTTGCGCCCGGCAAGGCTGTCTTTGTCTGCGCGCCGCAGGAGTTCCACTGCAATCCCATGGGATTTGTGCATGGCGGGCTCGCAGCAACGCTGATTGACTCCGCCACCGGCATCGCCGTCTACTCAACGCTTGGTGCCGGCGAATGGTTCAGTACCATCGATTTGACGACGAATTTCATTAAGGCCATGCAAGCCGGCATGGGGGAAATTCGCTGCGAGGGCAATGTCGTGCATGCCGGACGGTCCATCGCCACGGCCGAAGCTCGGATCACGAGCGCCGACGGCGATCTCGTCGCCTATGGACATGCCGCCTGCCGTCTCTTCCGCCAGCCAGCGAAAGGAACTGTCGAAAGGGACTGAAAGATGACCGTGCCAACGCCACGGACTCTGCTTCAGATGGCCGGCGTCAACGCCGCGGCGCCGGCCGTCGGGGATTGCATCCTGCTGCTGATCGACATGCAGCGGGAATATGTCGATGGCGGCCTGCCGCTGACCGGCGTCGACGCGGCGCTGGCCGAGGCGGAACGCCTGCTGACCTGGGCGCGCGGGGAAAGCGTGCCGGTCGTGCATATCCGCCATCGCGGCCAGCCGGGCGGCCTGTTCGATCCGGCCGGGCCGTACTTCGCGCTGCATGAGATCGTCGCCCCGCGTGAGGGCGAGTTGGTGATCGACAAAGCCAAGCCGAACGCCTTCGCCGACACCGATCTCGCCGAACGGCTGCGCGAGACCGGCCGCGCGACCCTGGTCGTGGCCGGCTTCATGACGCATATGTGCGTCAGCTCGACCGTGCGCTCGGCCCTCGACCACGGCCTGCAATGCGTCGTCGTCTCCGGCGCCTGCGCCACGCGAGATTTGCCTGATGTGAACGGCGGCACGCTCGCGGCGTCGGCCCTGCAGGCGGCCGAGCTGGCCGGGCTCGCCGATCGGTTCGCGACCATTCTGCCCGACGCCAAGGCCGTCGCCTGAATTCACTTGCCAACCGTCGCGCCTGCCGGTCAGGCTAGCGGCGCTATGACAACTCAAGGTTGGCGCACCGCGACGGTCGTCCTGATCTGCGGCGGCATCGTTTTGTCGCTGTCGATCGGCATCCGGCAGTCCTTCGGCCTGTTTCTGGCGCCGATGAGCACGGACCTCGGCTGGGGCCGCGAGGTCTTTGCCTTCGCCATCGCCGTGCAGAACATCCTCTGGGGCGCGACCCAGCCGTTCTTCGGCATGGCGGCCGACCGCTGGGGCGGCGGGCGTATTCTCGCCGTCAGCGGCGCGCTCTACGCCCTCGGCCTCTATCTGATGTCGACCACCTCAGGTGTCGCCGAGTTCAATATCAGCGCCGGTATCCTGATCGGTCTGGCGTTGAGCGGCACCAGCTTCGCCGTGGTGCTGGGCGCCGTCGGCCGCGCCTTCAGCCCGGAAAAACGCAGCGCCGCTCTCGGCATCGCCAGCGCCGGCGGCTCGTTCGGGCAGTTCATCATGGTGCCGCTGGGCCAGGCCGTCATCGACGCCTACGGCTGGAGCCTGACCTTCGTGCTGCTGGCTTGCCTCGCCGCATTGATGGTCGCGCTGGCGGCCCCGCTTGCCGGCAAGCCGCAGGTCGCCGTCGACGCCGGCGGGTCCCAGAGCATGGGCGAGGCACTGGCCGAGGCGCGGCGGCATCCGGGCTTTCTCTATCTCAACGCCGGCTTCTTCGTTTGCGGCTTCCACATCACCTTCATCGGCACCCACCTGCCGGCCTATCTGACCGATCTCGGCCTGTCGGCGACGGCGGCCTCGGTGTCGCTCGCGCTCGTGGGCCTGTTCAACATCATCGGCTCGCTTGCCTGCGGCGCGGCCGGCGGGCGCTACAGCAAGAAGTATCTGCTGAGCGGCGTCTATCTCGCCCGCTCGGTCATCATTCTCGTGTTCCTGCTGGCGCCGGCGTCAAACGTCTCGGCCTATCTGTTCGGCGCGGGCATGGGCCTGCTCTGGCTCGGCACCGTGCCGCTGACCAGCGCGCTCGTGGCCCAGATCTTCGGGCCGCGCTACATGTCGACGCTATTCGGCATCGTCTTCTTCAGTCACCAGGTCGGCGCCTTCCTCGGCGTCTGGCTCGGCGGTCGGATCTACGACACCTCCGGCTCCTACGACACGGTCTGGTGGATCGCCATCGTCCTTGGGCTGCTTGCGGCCGCGCTGCACCTGCCGATTAACGAGCGGCCGGTGCCGCGGCTGCGTCCCGCCCTTTGAACGCCGGCAATCGGCACGATATCCTTGTTGAAGGCGCGGCCGCCGCGCATGCAAAGGGATTCCAAACCATGCAACTGAACGATTCCAGCCTGTTTCGTCAGCAGTGCTATATCGACGGCGCCTGGGTCGACGCCGATAGCGGCGAGACCATCGACGTCGCCAACCCGGCGACGGGCGACGCCCTTGGCACGATTCCGAAGGCCGGCGCCGCGGAGACCCGCCGCGCCATCGAGGCGGCCCAGGCGGCCTATCCGGCCTGGCGCGCCAAGACCGCGAAGGAGCGTTCGGCCATCGTCCGGCGCTGGTACGAGCTGGTGCTGGAGAATGCCGACGATATCGCCGTGCTGATGACCTCGGAGCAGGGCAAGCCGCTGGCCGAGGCCAAGGGCGAGGTGGTCTATGCCGCCAGCTTCATCGAATGGTTCGCCGAAGAGGGCAAGCGGGTCTACGGCGACACCATCCCCAGCCACGGCGCCGACAAGCGCATCGTCGTCGTCAAGGAACCGGTCGGCGTCACCTGCGCCATCACGCCGTGGAACTTCCCGGCGGCGATGATCACCCGCAAGGCCGCGCCGGCGCTGGCGGCCGGCTGCCCCATGGTGGTGAAGCCGGCGACGGCGACGCCTTACACCGCGCTGGCGCTGGCCGAGCTTGCCGAACGCGCGGGCGTGCCCAAGGGCATCTTCAGCATCGTCACCGGCGCGTCCGGCGCCATCGGCGGCGAGATGACGTCGAACCCCATCGTCCGCAAGATCACCTTCACCGGCTCCACCGAAATCGGCAAGAAGCTGATCGCGCAATGTGCCGGCACGGTGAAGAAGATGTCGATGGAGCTCGGCGGCAACGCGCCGTTCATCGTCTTCGACGACGCTGACCTCGACGCCGCCGTCGAGGGCGCGATCGCGTCCAAGTTCCGCAATACCGGCCAGACCTGCGTCTGCGCCAACCGCCTGATGGTGCAGGACGGCGTCTACGAGGCCTTCACACAGAAGCTGGGCGAGGCCGTCGCCGCCATGAAGGTTGGCAACGGCTTGCACGACGGCGTCGTGCAGGGGCCGCTGATCGACATGGCGGCCGTCGAGAAGGTCGAGGAGCACATCTCGGACGCCGTCGCCAAGGGCGCCCGCGTCGTTGTCGGCGGCGGCCGTCACGCGCTCGGCCACAGCTTCTTCGAGCCGACGGTGCTGGCCGACGTGCCACGGGATGCGGCGGTTGCTCGCGAGGAGACCTTCGGGCCCATGGCGCCGATCTTCCGGTTCAAGACCGAAGAAGAAGCCATCGAGATGGCGAACGACACCGAGTTCGGCCTTGCATCTTATTTCTACAGCCGCGATATCGGCCGCATATGGCGGGTCGCCGAGCAGGTCGAATACGGCATGGTCGGCATCAATACCGGCCTGGTTTCGACCGAGGTCGCGCCGTTCGGCGGCATGAAGGAATCCGGCTTCGGCCGCGAGGGCTCGAAGTACGGCATCGAGGACTATATCGAGGTCAAATATCTCTGCATCGGCGGGATCGACAAATAGACGACGGCAGGGCAAAGGGATGACCGGGCGGCGGGCGTAACCGCCCGCGCGCTCGCGGCATCTCACCAGTTCAACGATAGCGACCAGCGGACGCGGGTCAGGGGACATTGGGACATGAGCGACGACAATTTCGATCTTTTCGTCATCGGCGGCGGATCCGGCGGCGTGCGCGCCGCCCGTATCTCGGCGACGTACGGGGCGCGGGTTGGCATTTGCGAGGAGTACCGCTACGGCGGTACCTGCGTGATCCGCGGCTGCGTGCCGAAGAAGCTGCTGGTCTACGGATCGCACTTCCACGAGGACTTCGAGGACGCGGCGGCCTATGGCTGGGACGTGCCGGCCCCGACCTTCAACTGGTCGCGGCTGATCAAGAACAAAGATGTCGAGATCGATCGCCTGAACGCCGTCTACCATTCGCTGCTCGAGGGGGTGGGTTGCACGCTGTTTCATCACCGCGGCGTGCTGAAGGATGCGCACACCATCGAGGTGGGGGACCGCCAGATCACGGCTGAGACCATCCTGATCGCGACCGGCGGGTATCCGGTGAAGCCGGAGATCCCCGGCATCGAGCATGCCATCACCTCGAACGAGGCCTTTCACCTTGAAAGCCTGCCGTTGCACATCACCGTTGTCGGCGGCGGCTACATCGCCGTCGAGTTCGCCGGAATCTTCAATGGCATGGGCGTCGACGTGACCCAGCTCTATCGCGGCGAGCAGATCCTGCGTGGCTTCGATCTGGATGTGCGCAACCACTTGGCGCAGGAGATCGTCAAGAAGGGCATTGACCTGCGCGTCGGCAGCAATCCGGCCCGGATCGATGTCGCGGGCGACGGTTACCTCGTCACGCTCGAGGACGGCGGCACCTTCGAAACCGGCCTGGTCATGTACAGCACCGGCCGCAAGCCCAATACATCGGACCTCGGCCTCGAGGCGCTCGGTGTCGAACTCGCCGGGAACGGCGCCGTCAAGGTCGACGAATGGTCGAAGACCTCGGTCGAGCACATCTATGCCGTCGGCGACGTCACCGACCGCATCAACCTGACACCGGTGGCGTTGATGGAGGGGCACGCCTTCGCCGACACGGTCTATGGCGGCAAGCCGCGCACGCCGGACCACGAAGACGTCGCGTCGGCCGTGTTCAGCCAGCCGAGCGTCTCCACTGTGGGTTTGCCCGAGCACGAGGCGCGCGAACGCTACGGCGCGGTCGACATCTACCGCTCGACCTTCACGCCCATGAAGCACACGCTCTCGGGGCGCGACGAGAAGACTCTGATGAAGCTGATCGTCGACCAGGCGAGCGACCGCGTCGTCGGCGTGCACATGGTTGGTCCCGACGCGGCCGAGCTGATCCAGGGCATCGCCATCGCCATCAAGTGCGGCGCCACCAAGGCCCAGTTCGACGCCACGGTCGGCATCCACCCGACGGCGGGCGAGGAGTTCGTCACGATGCGGAGCAAGGTCGAGCCGCCGCGCGCCGAGGCCGCCGAATAGCGATAAGCATTCGATAACCATACCGACGGCTTGTCCGGACGTGCGCCGCCCGGGGCGGGCACGCTTGGCATCGGCCCGCGTTAATGCGTATATAACGCTGTCGTAACTAATATGGTCGCCCGAATTGGGGCGAGGGCAAATCCAATGGCAAGCACTTGGCAACCCGGCGGCTGGCGTGGCCTGCCGGCGCAACAGCAACCTGAATACCCGGACGCGGCGGCGTTGGACGCCGTCATCGACAAGCTGCGGACGTTTCCGCCGCTGGTATTTGCAGGTGAGGCAATGGCCATGCGCCGCAAGCTGGCCGACGTCTGCGAGGGTCGTGCGTTCCTGCTCCAGGGTGGCGATTGCGCCGAGAGCTTTGCCGAGTTCCATCCGGACAATATCCGCGACACGTTCCGCGTGCTGATGCAGATGGCGGTCGTGCTGACCTATGGCGCCTCGGTGCCGGTCATCAAGGTTGGCCGCATGGCCGGCCAGTTCGCCAAGCCGCGTTCGGCGCCGACCGAGGTGATGGACGATGTCGAGCTGCCGAGCTATCGCGGCGACATCATCAACGGCATCGATTTCAATGAGGCCGCGCGCGTGCCCGATCCGGCTCGCCTGCTGCAGGCCTACAGCCAGGCCGCGGCGACGCTGAACCTGCTGCGCGCCTTCGCGCAGGGCGGCTATGCCGACCTGCACGCGGTGCAGCGCTGGAACCTCGGATTCGTTGAAGGTACCGAGGCGGCGGCGCGCTATCGCGAAACCGCCGAGCGGATCGCCGATGCCCTGAAGTTCATGGAAGCCTGCGGCATCACCGGCGAGGCCGTCCAGGAAGTCCGCCACACAGACTTCTACACCAGCCACGAGGCCCTGCATCTGCCGTTCGAGGAGGCGCTCACGCGTCAGGACACCATCACCCAGAACGGCGGCTGGTTCGCGACCTCGGCGCACATGATCTGGATCGGCGACCGTACGCGGCAGCTCGATGGCGCGCATGTCGAGTTCGCCCGTGGCGTCAGCAATCCGATCGGCATGAAGGCCGGTCCGTCGCTGGAGCCGGACGAGTTGATCCGGCTGATCGACCGGCTGAACCCGGAGAACGAGCCGGGCCGGCTGACGCTGATCTGCCGCATGGGCGCCGACAAGGTGCTGGAGCACCTGCCGCCGCTGGTGCGAAAAGTGGCCGCCGAGGGCCGCAAGGTCGTCTGGTCCTGCGACCCCATGCACGGCAACACGTTGAAGAGCGGCAACGGCTACAAGACCCGGCCGTTCGACCGCATTCTGGCCGAGGTGCGCGGGTTCTTCGCCGTGCATCAGGGCGAGGGTACCTATGCCGGCGGCATCCATGTGGAGATGACCGGAAAGGACGTGACCGAGTGCATCGGTGGCGCGCAGCTGATCGACGAGAGCCGGCTGGGCACGCGCTATCACACGCACTGCGATCCGCGTCTCAACGCCAGCCAGAGCCTTGAGCTGTCCTTCCTGATCGCCGAGATGCTGAAGCAGCGCCGTGTCGCGGAACCGCCGCTCAAGGTGGCCGGCGCCGCGGAATAGTCCGTCGATCCCAGACAACTTCGCGGGAGAGTCCGTCATGGATCTCGAGACGGATATCGCCCGTCAGGTCGATCACTATTTCAAGCGCACCAAGGAGACCGTGCATCGCTTCGGCGATGTCACGGTCACCTATGCCGTGTTCATGCGCCGCCCGGTGATCTTCACGCCGCGGCTGATGCAGGACTGGCTGAAGAGTGTGGCCGCGACGCGCGGCATCGAATTCGACATCAAGCTCTGCTTCGAGGAAGGCGACTGGGTCGGCGCCGGCGACCCCTTGCTCTACATCACCGGCTCGTTCGAACATCTGGTCGATCTGGAGACCCAGTATCTGCAGAAGCTGGGCCCGCCCTGCGTTGCCGCCTACAACGCCTTCGCCATGTGCAGCGCCTTGCCGGACTCCGCCTTCCTGGCCATGGATGCGCGGCACTGCGCCGGCGCCGAGATGGCCGAGATGATGGCGTACGCCGCCAGCGTCGGCGGTGCGGCGGCGAAGCGCGAGAACAACGCCAAGGGCTTCATCGGCAACGCGTCCGATTTCACCGCGCACTACTTCGGCAATCAGAGCGGCATGGGCACCATGCCGCATGCGCTGATCGGCTATGCCGGCTCAACGCTCCGGGCCGCCGAGATGTACGCCGAGACCTTTCCCGACGAGCCGATGACCGTGTTGGTCGACTATTACGGACAGGAGATCACCGACGCTCTCGAGGTCTGCCGGCGCTTTCCGGAGATCGCCCATTCGGGGCGGCTGTCGATCCGGCTCGACACCCATGGCGGGCGGTTCGTCGAGGGACTCGACCCGGCCAATTCCTATGCCGTGCTCGAGCGGCATATGCCGAAGGCGATCCGGCAATACCGCACCGAGGACGAGCTGCGCTGGCTGGTCGGCACCGGCGTCTCGGCGGCCGGCATCTACTGGATGCGGGAGTCGCTGAACGAGGCCGGGTTCAAGTCCGTCAAGATCGTCGCCAGCTCCGGCTTCAACGCCGCGAAGTGCCGGGTGATGGGCAGCGTGAAGGCGCCGATCGACGTGGTCGGCACCGGCTCTTACCTGCCCGAGAACTGGCGCGAGACATACGCCACCGCCGACGTCGTCGCCTATGACGGCAAGCCCAGCGTCAAGATCGGCCGCGAGTTCCTGCTGCAGAAGTTGAACGGCGGCTGACGGCTGCTGGCGGCATGGCGGATCGAAGCGAGCTCGCCAGGCTGCAACAGGAGCGCCGCCGTCTTTCCGAAATGATCCGTCAGTTCGACGACGCGCCGGTCGGCGCGGACAGCCGCGTGCGCGAGGTCATGGAGGAGCACAAGCGCAAGCTCGACCAGCGCTTCGCCGAAGCCTTGCGTCGGGCGAACATCCCCGTCGCCGAAGCTTCGGACTAGATAGTTAGAGCTCGTCGACCTTCACCAGCTGCTTGCCGAAGTTCTCGCTGTTCAACAGACGCAGGAACGCGGCCGGCGTCTGTTCCAGGCCGTCGGCCACGTCCTCGCGGTGCTTCAGCTTGCCGTCGCGGTACCAGGCCGCCAGCTCCTGGCGCGCCGTGTCGTAGTGTTCCTGATAGTCGAACAGCAGGAAGCCCTCGACCCGGGCGCGGGCGACCATGATCTGACGCAGAAACCGCGGTCCGATGTCGGGCTGTCCGAACTTGTCGGCGAGCGCGATGGTGCCGCAGACGATGACGCGCGCCTTCACCGCCAGGTTCTGCATGGCGGCGTCGTGGATCGGTCCGGCCGTGTTGTCGAAGAACACATCGACGCCGCCCGGGCAGGCGTCCGCGATGGCCGCGACCAGGTCGTCCGACGTCCGGTAGTTGATGCCGGCGTCGTAGCCGAGGTCGCGGCACCAGGCAAGCTTCTCGTCCGAGCTGGCGATGGCGACGGGCCGGCAGCCTTTCAGCTTGGCGATCTGGCCCGCGACCTGGCCGACGGCGCCCGACGCGGCCGAGATCAGCACCGCCTCGCCGGACTGGATCCGGGCCTGATGCAGCAGCGCGAAATAGGCCGTCAGACCCGGCAGGCCGAGATAGCTGAGCGCGCTCTGGATCGGCGCCAGGTCCGGATCGACTTTCCGCGTGCCGTCGGCCTGCAGCACCGGAAAGTCCTGCCAGCCGAACTGGAAGCTCTCGACGATATCGCCGGCCTTGAAGTCGGGATGGTTCGAGCGGATCACCTCGCCGACGCCGCCGCCTGTCATGACGTCCCCGATGCCAACGCCCTGGGCGTAATTCTTGGTCGGGCTGATCCGACCGCGCATATAGGGATCGACCGAGAGATAAAGGCTGCGCACCAGGATCTCGCCGTCGGCCGGTTCCGGCACCGGGCTCTCGGCCAGTTCCCAGTCATCCAATGTCGGCATGCCCTCGGGAAAGGATTTCAACCGCCATTGCCGATTGCTATTCCGCATCGTCCGTCCCTCCCGTTGGATATCGGCCGGTGTCCAGGATGATGGACGTCAGCTCGCGATAGCTGATGCCCAATGCCTTGGCCCGCCGTATCCGCAAGCGGACGATCTCGATGGGCGGGTTCTTCCAGGCTTCCTTGTGGGCCTTCGTCCAGCAATGCAATTGCCACTGCGGGACAAGCGGCGGTCCCATATTGTGACCGACGCCGGCCGATCCTGATGCTTCACCGTCTCTGTACATGACGCCGACAGTCGTTGACGCTCAAAGCCGGCGATGTTAGCGAACGAAAACAACGCAGAACAGGGGGAATGGGCATGGCCCCGCGACCCATTATCATCGACACCGATCCCGGACAGGACGACGCCATCGCAATCCTGCTGGCCCTGGCCTCGCCGGAGCTCGACATCCTCGGCATTACCGCGGTCGCCGGCAACGTACCGCTGGCCCTGACCGAGCAGAACGCGCGCAAGGTCTGCGAGCTGGCCGGGCGGAGCGAAATGAACGTTTATGCCGGTTGCGCGCGACCGATGTTGCGCCCGCTGGTGACGGCCGAATACGTGCACGGCCGCACCGGCCTCGACGGCCCGGACCTGCCGGCGCCGAGCATGCCCTTGCAGGCACGGCACGCCGTCGACTGGCTGGTCGAGACCCTGATGGCCGCGCCCGACGGCGAGATCACGCTCTGCCCGATCGGGCCGCTCACCAACATCGCCACGGCGATCGTGCGCGAGCCGCGCATCCTGCCGAAGATCCGCGAGATCGTGCTGATGGGCGGCGGCTTCTTCGAGGGCGGCAACACCACGCCGACGGCGGAATTCAATATCTATGTCGATCCGCACGCCGCGCACGTGGTGTTCGACAGCGGCGTCAAGCTGACCATGATGCCGCTCGACGTCACCCACAAGGCGTTGATGCGGCACGACTGGATCGAGCATGTCGACCGCCTCGGCACCCCGGTCGGCAAGGCGGCGGCCGCCATGATGTCGTTTTACGAGCGCTTCGACATGGAGAAGTACGGCGAGGCCGGCGGCCCTCTGCACGACCCCTGCGTCATCGCCTACCTGCTGCAGCCGGAGCTGTTTGAGGGCAAGGACTGCAACGTCACGGTCGAGACCGGCTCCGAGCTGACCATGGGCATGACCGTGGTCGACTGGTGGGACGTCACCGACCGGCCGTCCAACTGCCAAGTCATGAACCGCATCGACGCCGACGGCTTCTTCGGCCTGATCCTGGAACGATTGGGGCGCTTGTAGCAGCAGGCCATCGATTTTCTCACTGGCCCTGGATGCCCGTGTCAAGCACGGGCATGACGCTCAACCAATCGTCATTGCCGGGCTTGACCCGGCAATCCAGAACTCCAGTTCTGCCGGTGCCTTACCGCGTCGGATCGTCCGTGATCTGCACCACCTGCTTGCCGAAGTTTTCGCCCTTCAGCATGCCGATGAAGGCGGCGGGCGCGTTCTCCAGCCCCTGGGCGATGTCCTCGCGGTACTTGACCCGGCCTTCCTTCAGCCAGCCGCTCATGTCCTTGGTGAAGGCGGGCAGACGGTCCCAGTGGTCGCTGACGATGAAGCCGTGGATCTTGGCCTTGCAACGCACCAGCGACATCAGGTTATGCACGCCGTCGGGCTTTTCCTTGTTGTATTGCGAGATCATGCCGCAGGCGACGATGCGGGCGAATGGGTTGATCCGGTTCAGCACCGCGTCCAGCATCTCACCGCCGACATTCTCGAAATAGACGTCGATGCCGTCGGGGCAGGTCTCGCGCAATCCGGCGTCCAGCGACTCGACCGTGCGGTAGTTGAAGGCGGCATCGAACCCCAGCTCGTCGCGGATATAGGCAACCTTGTCGTCCGAGCCGGCGCTGCCGACGACCCGACATCCTTTGATCTTGGCGATCTGGCCGACGATCTGGCCGACGGCGCCCGAGGCGGCCGAGATATAAACGGTGTCGCCCTCCTTCGGTTCGCCGATGTCCAACAGGCCGACATAGGCCGTCATGCCGGGCATGCCCAGCACGCCCAGATAATAGGAGAGGGGGGCGATCGACGGATCGACCTTGGTCAGGCCCTTGCCGCCCGGCACCAGACTGTAGTTTTCCCAGCCCAGCATGCCGTTGACGTAATCGCCCTCGGCAAAGGCGGGGTTGTTCGAGGCCGCGACCTGGCCGACGACGCCGGCCATCATCACTTCGCCGAGCTGAAAGCCGCTGATATAGGACTTCCCCGCGTTCATGCGGCCGCGCATATAGGGGTCGAGCGACATATAGATGTTGCGCACCAGAACGTCGTCGGGGCCGGGCTCCGGCGCGTCGGCGGTGACGATCTCGAAATTCTCCGGCGTGACCCACCCGGTCGGGCGGCTCTTGAACATGATGCGGGTGTTGATCTCAGCCATTGCGCCCCTTTCCCTCCTTGCGCTAGATGCTTCTGCGCAGACGTTTTGTGATGACCTGACGGCAGGTTAGCACTCTTCGGCCGGCCGTCGCATGGGGCATATGGGCGTTTCGGCGGCCGTTGTCCATGCCGTGGGTGCGGTTCTGTGAGGTGATGAGTAGATGACGGATCGATTGGCGATAGCGCTGGCCCAGCTCAACCCGACGGTGGGTGATATCGAGGGCAACGCGGCGAAAATCCGCGACGCCCGGGCCGAGGCCGCCCAGCTGGGCGCCGACCTCGTGGTTTATTCCGAGCTGGTCCTGGTCGGCTATCCGCCGGAGGATCTGGTGCTGAAGCCCGCCTTCCAGGACGATGCCGAGGCCGCCATCAAGGCGCTCGCCGGGGACACGGCGGACGGCGGCCCGGCCATGCTGGTGGGCACGCCCTGGCGCGACTCCGGCAACCTGCACAACGCCGTCGTGCTGCTGGACGCCGGCGAGGTGGCCGCGGTGCGGCTGAAGAACGACCTGCCAAACTACGGCGTCTTCGACGAGAAGCGGGTGTTCGCCGCGGGCCCGTTGCCGGGGCCGGTGAATTTCCGCGGCGTTCGCTTGGGCGTGCCGATCTGCGAGGACATCTGGACGCCGGATGTGTCGGAGTGTCTGGCCGAGACTGGCGCCGAAATCATCGTCGTGCCCAACGGCTCGCCGTTCGAGGCGGACAAATCAGATGTACGTCTGAACATGACAGTCGCCCGGATCAACGAAACCGGTCTGCCGTTCATCTATCTGAACCAGGTCGGGGGCCAGGACGAACTGGTCTTCGACGGCGGCTCGTTCGTGCTCAACACCGACCACAGCCTCGCCGTCCAGATGCCGATGTTCGAGGAGGCGATCCAGCTCACGGTCTGGCAGCGCGACGGCGACGGCTGGCGCTGCGAGCCCGGCGCCCGGGTCGAGCCCACCAGCGGCCTGGAAGCGACCTATCTGGCCATGACGCTGGGTCTGCGCGACTATGTGAACAAGAACCGGTTTCCCGGTGTCGTGCTCGGCATGTCGGGCGGCATCGACTCCGCGCTCAGCGCCGCCGTGGCGGTCGACGCCCTCGGCCCCGGCCGGGTCTGGTGCGTGATGATGCCGTCGAAATACACCAGCCAATCCAGCCTGGACGACGCGGCGGCGGCGGCGACCCTGCTTGGCGCCCGGCTCGACACGGTCTCGATCGCGCCGGCCGTCGATGCCTTCGACGCCATGCTGGCCGACGTGTTCGCGGGCAAGGACCCGGACATCACCGAGGAGAATATCCAGTCGCGTGCTCGCGGCATGTCGCTGATGGCGCTCTCCAACAAGTTCGGCCACATGCTGCTGACCACCGGCAACAAGTCCGAGATGTCGGTCGGCTACGCCACGATCTATGGCGACATGGCAGGCGGCTATTCGGTCTTGAAGGACATCTACAAGACCGCGGTCTTCAACCTCTCGTCCTGGCGCAACCAGCGCAAGCCGGCTGGCGCGCTCGGCCCGGACGGCCGCGTCGTGCCCGAGAACATCATCACCAAGCCGCCGTCGGCCGAGCTCCGGCCCGATCAGAAGGACGAGGACTCGCTGCCGCCCTACGACGCGCTGGACGACATCCTGGAGTGTCTGGTCGAGAAGGAGATGGCGTTCGAGGAGATCGTCGCCCGCGGCCACGCCACCGATACGGTCAAACGCATCGAGCACTTGCTCTACATCGCCGAATACAAGCGCCGCCAGGCCCCACCCGGCGTCAAGGTCACCAGCCGCAACTTCGGCCGCGACCGCCGCTACCCCATCACCAACGCCTTCCGCGACGCGCGGTAACGGGCGGTGATAAGCGTCGTCGCCATGCTTCGAGACGCCCGCTAACGCGGGCTCCTCAGCATGAGGCCATTGCCTAGTTTCCTCGGCCTTGTGCTGAGGAGCGCCCGTAGGGTGCGTCTCGAAGCATGTCGCACCCATGGACCGCTTCGGTAGAATTTGCTAACACTCACCGGTTCCGCCGGACGGATATTGCCGTCCCGCGGAAGAAACGTGATTAAATTCAATAGCTTAGACTGGAACTTCAGCCGTGGGCCTGGTCGTCTACAACACGCTGACGCGCCGGAAGGACGCGTTTGAACCGCTCGATCCGACAAACGTCCGGATGTATGTCTGCGGTCCGACCGTCTACGACTTCGCCCATGTCGGCAACGCCCGCCCGATCGTGGTGTTCGACACGCTCTACCGCCTGCTGCGGCAGCT
Organism: Alphaproteobacteria bacterium; assembly: GCA_965232515.1. Classification (GTDB taxonomy): domain Bacteria; phylum Pseudomonadota; class Alphaproteobacteria; genus JANQKO01. The sequence continues at coordinate 460,059 of CBDDPY010000002.1, forward strand.
CTACGGCGTCGACCACGTGACCTACGTGCGCAACATCACCGACGTCGAGGACAAGATCAACGATGCGGCCCGCGAGGCCGGCGAGAGCATCGAGACGATCACGACGCGCACCACGAAGGCCTTTCACGAGGATATCGCCGCGCTGAATGCACTGCCGCCGGACCAGGAACCGCGCGCCACGGGGCATATTCCCGAGATGATCGAGATGATCTCGACCCTGATCGAGAAGGGGCACGCTTACGAGGCCGATGGGCACGTGCTGTTCAATGTGCCCTCGATGCCGGACTACGGCCGCTTCGCCAACATCGACCGCGACGAGCAGGTCGCCGGCGCCCGGGTCGAGGTCGCGCCCTACAAGAAGGACGCCGCCGACTTCGTGCTCTGGAAGCCGTCGGACAACGAGACGCCGGGCTGGGACAGTCCCTGGGGCCGAGGCCGGCCGGGCTGGCACATCGAGTGCTCGGCCATGAGCAAGAAATACCTCGGGCAGACCTTCGACATTCACGGCGGCGGCGTCGATCTGGTCTTTCCGCACCACCAGAACGAGGTGGCGCAGAGTGCCTGCGCGCATGACGGCGCCCCGCTGGCCCGCTACTGGATGCACAACGGCTATGTCGTGGTCGAGGGCGAGAAGATGTCGAAGTCGCTCGGCAACTTCTTCACCGTGCGCGACATGCTGGGCGAGTTCCCGGGCGAGGCGGTGCGGTTGGCCCTGTTGACGGCGCATTACCGCCAGCCGCTCGACTTCACGCGCGACGGCGTTGCCCGCGCGCGCCGCACGCTCGACCATTGGTACCGGCGCGTCGGTGACACGCCGAAGTCCGAGGCGCCGCCGGCCGCCGTGGTCGAGGCGTTGAGTGACGACCTCAACACGCCGCAGGCGATCGCCGCCATGCACGACCTCAGCGATCCCGCGACACTGCGCGCGGCGGCCTATCTGTTCGGCCTGCTCGAGCAGGATGCCGAAGCCTGGTTCAAGGCCGGCGCCGACGGCCCGTCGGATCAGGAGATCGAGTCGGCGATCCAAGATCGGGCCGATGCCCGCAAGAACAAGGATTTCGCGGCCGCCGACAAGATCCGCGACGATCTGCTGGCCCAGGGCGTCGTGCTCGAGGATGGCGCCGGCGGCACCACCTGGAGGCGGGGGGCATGAGCCGGGAACGCCTGTATCTGTTCGACACGACGCTGCGCGACGGCGCCCAGACTTCGGGCGTCGATTTCAGCGTCGAGGACAAGCGCGCCATCGCGCTGGCGCTCGATGCGGCCGGCATCGACTATGTCGAGGGCGGCTGGCCCGGCGCCAATCCGACCGATACGGCGTTCTTCGAGCAGGCGCCGACACTCGGTCGCGCCAAGTTCACGGCCTTCGGCATGACCAAGCGGCCGGGCCGCAGCGCCGCCAACGATCCTGGCCTCGCCGCCGTGCTGGGCGCTGGTTCGCCGGCCGTCTGCCTCGTCGGCAAGACCTGGGATTTCCACGTCGATGTCGCCTTCGGCATTCCGCTCAACGAGGCCGTCGATCTGGTCGGCGACAGCGTCGCCGCAACCGTCGAACGGGGCGCCGAGGCCCTCTTCGACGCCGAGCATTTCTTCGACGGCTACAAGGCGAACCCGGACTTCGCGCTGTCGTGTCTCAAGGCCGCGCTCGAGGCCGGCGCCCGTTGGGTCGTGCTCTGCGACACCAATGGCGGCACGCTGCCGCATGAGGTCGAGCGCATCGTCGGCGATGTCGCCGAGCAGCTGCCACACGACCGCCTCGGCATCCACACCCACAACGACACCGGCAACGCGGTCGCCAACAGCCTCGCCGCCGTGCGGGCCGGCGCCCGGCACGTGCAGGGCACCATAAATGGCCTCGGCGAGCGCTGCGGCAACGCCAACCTGGTCTCGCTGATCCCGTCGCTGATGCTGAAGGACGGTTTCGCCGACAAGTTCGAAACCGGGATCGGCGAGGATCAACTCAAGCGGCTGACCTCGGTCTCGCGCCTCCTGGACGAGCTGCTGAACCGGGCGCCCGACCGGCACGCGCCTTACGTCGGCGCCGCCGCCTTCGCGCACAAGGGCGGCCTGCATGTCTCGGCCGTGCTGAAGGATCCGCGCAGCTACGAGCACGTCCAGCCCGAGGCCGTCGGCAACCAGCGCACGGTGCTGGTCTCGAACCAGTCCGGCCGGTCCAACATCCTCTCGCGTCTGGCCGAGATCGGCATCGAGCTCGATCCTAAGCACCCGAAGATCGACCGCCTGCTGGAGGAGGTGAAGCAGCGCGAGTTCGAGGGCTATGCCTACGACGGCGCCGAGGCCAGCTTCGAGCTGATGGCCCGCCGCACGCTGGGCGATGTGCCGAATTACTTTGAGGTCGAAGGTTTCCGGGTCTCGGTCGAGCGTCGCTTTAACGCGCTCGGCAAGCTGGTGACGGTCTCGGAAGCCACCGTGAAGGTCACCGTCGACGGCCAGCAGATCATGTCCGTCGCCGAGGGCAATGGCCCCGTCAACGCCCTCGACCAGGCGCTCCGCAAGGACCTCGGCCGCTATGCGGCGGCGATCGAGGACCTGCGGCTTGTCGACTACAAGGTGCGTATCCTCGACGGTGGCACCGAGGCCGTGACGCGGGTGCTGATCGAGAGCGCCGACGCCGCCGGTCACCGTTGGTTCACGGTCGGCGTGTCGCCGAACATCGTCGACGCCTCGTTCGTCGCGCTTACCGACTCCATCGTCTACAAGCTCTACCGCGAGGGCGTGCGGGCCGTCGCCGACGCGGCCGCGGAGTAGCGCGCCGCCATCGCAAGAGCCATGGCCGGCACCGATTCCACCCGCGATCCCGTGCTCGGCGGGCCGGCGATCATCCTGGTCAAGCCGCAGATGGGCGAGAATATTGGCGCCGTCGCCCGCGCCATGCTGAATTTCGGCCTGACCGAGCTGCGCATCGTCGCGCCGCGCGACGGCTGGCCGAATGACAAGGCCTACGCCATGGCGAGCCGCGCCGATCAGGTGCTCGACGCAGCGCAGCTGTTCGACACAACAGAGGCGGCGATCGCCGACCTGACCCGGATTTACGCCACGACCGCCCGGCGGCGCGACATGGTGAAGCCGGTGATGACGCCGCACGCTGCCGCCGCAGACATGGCCGCGACCCTGTCGGCCGGCGGCCGGGCAGGCGTGCTGTTCGGCGGCGAGCGGGCCGGGCTCGACAATGACGATGTGGCGCTCGCCGCGGCCATCGTCGAGGCGCCCACGAATCCCGCCTTCTCGTCGCTCAACCTGGCCCAGGCCGTGCTGCTGGTCGCCTACGAATGGTTCCAGGTCGGCGACGACCGGCCGCCGGTCATGCTCGACGCCGGCCGCACGGCGGAAGCCGTCTCGGCCGCCGATCTGCTGATATTTTTCGAGCGTCTCGAGCGTGAGCTCGATGCCGGCGGATTCCTCAAACCGCCGGAAAAGCGGCCGACCATGATCCGCAACATCCGCAACATGTTCCAGCGCGCCGGCCTTACCGATCAGGAGGTCCGCACGCTCCAGGGCATCGTCTCGGCCCTTATCCGCCGGCGCGGCGATTAACCATGGGTAACCGTTTGACAACACAGCCGCTTCGGGCTATGACCCGGCGTCCGCGCCGCCATAGGGCCGCGCGCGCTGCTGCTTGCATCCATACGTCCGGAAAGAACGGTTAATGACGAAGCGTCTACAGTCGAAATACAAGCTCAATCGGCGCCTGGGCCAGAACCTCTGGGGTCGCCCGAAGAGCCCCGTTAACAAGCGCGAATACGGCCCTGGCCAGCACGGCCAGCGCCGCCGTAAGCCGTCGGATTTCGGCGTTCAGCTCGCCGCCAAGCAACAGCTCAAGGGTTACTACGGCAACATCACCGAACGGCAGTTCCGTCGTGCCTATCAAGAGGCGGTCAGCGCCCGGGGCGACACGGTCGAAAACCTGATCGGCTTGCTCGAACGCCGGCTCGACGCCGTGATCTATCGCATGAAGTTCGTGCCGACGGTGTTCTCGGCCCGGCAGTTCATCAACCACGGCCATGTCAAGGTGAACGGCCACCGCGTTAACATCCCCAGCTACCGGGTGCGCGAGGGCGACGTGATCGAGGTCAAAGAGAAGTCGCGCGAGCTGCCGCTGGTGCTGGAGGCGGTCGAGTCGTCCGAGCGCGACGTGCCGGAATACATGGACGTCGACTTCAAGAAGATGGTCGGCACCTTCGTGCGCACGCCGAAGTTCGCCGACGTGCCCTATCCGGTCCAGATGGAACCCAATCTGGTGATCGAGTACTACTCGCGCTGATCCGGATAAGTCACTGATCTCAAAGGGCCGCCACGACGCGGCCCTTTTTCGTTTCGGTGCCGTCGAACTTTCTGCACGCACCCTTCGAGACGCGACTTCGCCGCTCCTCAGGGTGAGGGAGGTTGTCTAATGCTCCTCGCCCTGAGGAGGCCCCGCCAGGGCCGTCTCGAAGGGCGACGTGCCGGATGTTCTCCGCCTAGAAAGCGCTTTCAGAGCCGCAAAGTCTCCGCGTATCAGAGCCTCTTTCTTGGCACGGCTCCATCCCTTCAGTTGCCGCTCGGCGGCGATCGCATCGGTGATGCGTTCGAAGTGCCGATGAAAGACGGGCTCGACGGGACGCCGGCGCTTTGTATAGCCGCCGTATGTGCCAGCGTTGTGTTCTGCGACTCGACTTTCGAGGCTGGTTCGGGTCGAACCGACATAATAGCTCCCGTCGGCGCAGCCCAGGATTTAGACGAAGGCCGTCACTACTCTGCCAATGTCTCGCCAGCACCCTTCGAGACGCGGCTTCGCCGCTCCTCAGGGTGAGGGAATGCTTTTGATATCAACACGTTACCTCATGCTGAGGAGCCGGCGAAGCCGGCGTCTCGAAGCATGCGATATCAGTCACCGGCAACGGCCGCTCGCTCACCCTGCCAGCGTCTGCCGCAGGTAGTCGGCGATCTCGCCGAGCGCCCGGTCACCTTCCGGGATCACGCGGGTGAGGATCACGAAGGCGTGGATCTGGCCGTCATAGTCGAGGCGTGTCACCGGCACGCCGGCGGCACTCAGCTTGTCGGCATACTGCCGGCCCTCGTCACGCAGCGGATCGAAGCCGCCGGTCAGCATCAGCGTCGGCGGCAGCCCCTTCAAGTCTTCGGCCAGTAGCGGCGAGGCCCGGAGATCGGTCAGCTCGGACGGATCGTTCAGGTATTGCGCCGCATACCAGTCCATGCGGTCGCGCGGAATGATGTAGGCCTCGCGCAGTTCGTCATGGCTGGGCGTCGACATGGTGAAGTCGGTTGCCGGATAGATCAGTACCTGGCAGGTGGGCACCTGCTCGCCGGCCGCGGCCGTCTGCTGCGACACCACGGCCGCCAGGTTGCCGCCGGCGCTGTCGCCGCCGACGCCGATACGCGCCGGATCGCCGCCGATCTCGGCCGCGTTCCGCGTCAGCCATCGGTAGGCCGCGAGACAGTCGTCCACCGCCGCTGGAAACTTGTGCTCGGGCGCGAGGCGGTAATCGACCGCCATGATCAAGCAGTCGCTGCGGTGGGCGAGCTTCAGGCAGGCCTGGTGATGCGTTTCCAGATCGCCTTGCACCCAACCGCCGCCGTGAAAGAAACACAAGACGGGCAGGGGAGGTCCATCACTAATCGGCGGCGTATAGATCCGCACTGGCAGATCGCCTGCTGGGCCTGGGATCGTTCGATCCTCTGTCGCGACCGTGGCCGGTCCCGGCGCGTCCATCAGTTCGACCATACGCCGGGTCTGCGCCCGGCCTTCTTCCGGCGTCGGGACCTGGCCTGGCACCCGGATCGACTGGCTGAACTGACCGACCAGCTGCGCCTTGGGGTCCATGGCGTGGCCGTTCAGGCGCTCACGCCGGCCCAGCAGGTACACCGGCGCCAACCACGCCGGCATGCGCGTCAGCGCGAACCCAACCATCATGTCGACGACCTCCGCGGCGTTTTCGCCTTATGTGCCGCGGAGTATAGCGTCGGGCGGGCGTTCAGTCCTTCTCGAACATGCCCAGGTTGAGATCGACTTGTTTGCCCATCCAGATCGGGGAGTCGCGATGATCGATCAGGTCGTCGCCGGTCTGCGGGTGTAGGAAGACCGTCAGACCCTCGCGGTTCAGCATCAGCCACGGCACGATCTGATCGAAGATCTCGGGTTGAAAGTGGATCTGATAGCTCCACATCGGATGCGGGCCGATCGGCTTTTCGTGCCAGCGGCCCATGCGCACGTCGAAAAGTTCTTCGACGCGCTTGCGCACGCGCTGCGCCTCGTCGCGGTGGTCCGCATCGAAGTAGACGTGCGCGTGATAGTCCTTGATGTCGGACGCAGGCGCTTCAGCCATGGTCAGGCCGCGACGGTCGCCACGCCCTTCTGACCCATCATGGTCTGCAGTTCGCCGGCCTCGAACATCTCGCGGATGATGTCGCAGCCGCCGACGAACTCGCCCTTCACATAGAGCTGCGGGATCGTCGGCCAGTTGCTGAATTCCTTGACGCCCTGGCGCAGCTCGGGGTCCTGCAGGATGTCGATGCCCTTGAACTTGACGCCCATGTGGGTCAGCACCTGCACAACGACGGCGGAGAATCCGCACTGCGGAAACACCGGGGTGCCCTTCATGAACAGCACGACGTCGTTGCCGTCGATCTCCTGCTGGATGCGGTCGAAGACGGGATTCTCGCTCATATCAGATCTCTCCTGTTCCGGCGGCCAATCAGGATTCCGGCACGGCCGTCTGCAATGCCAATGCATGCAACTGGCCGCCCATGCGGCCCTGTAGCGCCTGATACACCATCTGATGCTGCTGCACGCGGGTCTTCCCTTCGAAGGCGGCGGATACGACATGTGCGGCGTAATGGTCGCCGTCGCCGCGAAGGTCCTCGATCGTCACCTTCGCGTCGGGCAGACCCTCGCGGATCAGCCGTTCGATCTCCGCCGCATCCATCGCCATGTCTAGATCCCTTCGGTTTAGCTTTTGTTAGCCATGAAAGCCGGCAACCAGCCTTCATGCGCCTCCCGCAAAGCTGTCAGAGATATATTGTCTTGTCCGTTCAGCTTCAACAAGTCTCCCCCGGATTGGCCGATGACGGCGGCCGGCACCCCGGCCGCGGCGGCTGCGCCGAGGACCGCCGGCGCGGCATCCGCCGACACCGTGATCAGGTATCTTCCCTGATCCTCGCCGAACAGCAGCCCGTGCGTCTCGATCCCGGCGTTCGGCAGCGCGAGCTCGGCGCCGATGCCGCCGGCGAGCGCCATCTCCGCGACCGCGACCAGCAGGCCGCCGTCGGAAACGTCATGGCAGGCGCTTACACGGCCCGTCTCGATCAGACCGCGCACGAAATCGCCGTTGCGGCGCTCCACCGCCACATCCACCGGGGGCGGCGGGCCTTCTTCGCGGCCGAGCATTTCGCGCTGATACAGCGACTGGCCGAGATGGCCGGCGGTCTCGCCGATCAGCAGAATGCTATCCCCGTCCTGGGTAAAGGCGAGGCCGGCGCGCCGGTCGAGATCGGCGATCAGGCCGACGCCGCCGATCGCAGGCGTCGGCAGGATCGCCTGGCCGTTGGTCTCGTTGTAGAGCGAGACATTGCCTGAGATGACCGGGAAATCGAGCGCGTCGCAGGCCGCCCGCATGCCGTCGATGCAGCCGACGAACTGGCCCATGATCTCCGGCCGCTCGGGATTGCCGAAATTCATGCAGTCGGTGATGGCGAGCGGCTTGGCCCCGGTGGCCGTCAGGTTGCGCCAGGTCTCGGCCACCGCCTGCGCGCCGCCCGTCTCGGGATCGGCCTTGCAATAGCGCGGCGTGCAGTCCGTGCTGATCGCGAGGCCCTTGTTGCTGCCGTGCACGCGCACGACGGCCGCGTCGCCGCCCGGCCGTGCCACGGTGTCGGCCATGACCGTGCTGTCATACTGCTCCCAGATCCAGCGTTTCGACGCCAGGTCGGGACAGCCCAGCAACTGCCGCAACGCCTCCAGGTGCGGCCGGTCCGCGGCCGGCGCCGCAATGGCGGGGGCGGGCGGTGTCGGCGTCCAGGGACGGTCGTATTCCGGCGCGTCGTCCACCAGGACGTTGACCGGCAGATCGGCGGCGGTGTTGCCGCCCATGCGCACGGTCAGCCGGCCGGTGTCGGTGATCCGGCCGACCACCGCGAAGTCCAGCTCCCACTTCTCGAAGATCGACCGCGCCCGGTCCTCGGCGCCCGGCTTCAGCACCATCAGCATGCGTTCCTGGCTCTCGGACAGCATGATCTCGTAGGGCGTCATGCCGGTCTCGCGGCAGGGCACGGCGTCGAGTTCAAGCTCGAAGCCGACGCCACCCTTGTCGGCCATCTCGACCGACGACGAGGTCAGGCCGGCCGCGCCCATGTCCTGGATCGCAACGATGGCATCCGTCGCCATCAGCTCCAGGCAGGCCTCGATCAGCAGCTTCTCGGTGAAGGGATCGCCGACCTGCACGGTCGGACGTTTCTCCTCGGACGCGTCGTCGAACTCTGCCGACGCCATGGTGGCGCCGTGGATGCCGTCGCGGCCGGTCTTCGAGCCCACGTAAACGACGGGATTGCCGATGCCGGCGGCGGCCGAATAGAAGATCCGGTCGGCGTCCGCCAGGCCCACGGTCATGGCGTTGACCAGGATGTTGCCGTCATAAGCCGGGTGGAAATTGCATTCGCCGCCCACCGTCGGCACCCCGACGCAGTTGCCGTAGCCGCCGATTCCGGCCACAACGCCCGAGACCAGGTAGCGGGTCTTCGAATGGTCCGGGCTGCCGAAACGCAGCGCGTTCATGTTGGCAATCGGCCGCGCGCCCATGGTGAAGACGTCGCGCAGGATGCCGCCGACGCCCGTCGCCGCGCCCTGATAGGGCTCGATGTAGGAGGGGTGGTTGTGGCTCTCCATCTTGAAGATGGCGGCCTGGCCGTCGCCGATATCGACCACGCCGGCATTCTCGCCCGGCCCGCAGATCACCCAGGGCGCCTCGGTCGGCAGCGTCTTCAGCCATTTCTTCGAGGACTTGTAGGAGCAGTGCTCGCTCCACATCACCGAGAAGATGCCGAGCTCGGTCAGGTTCGGCTCGCGGTCGAGCGCGGTCACAATGCGGGCATACTCGTCCTCGCTGAGGCCGTGCTCGGCGACGAGTTCGGGCGTGATGGTGGCGTTGCGCACGGGCGTCAGGCGAGGGCGGTCGCGAGGCCGTCGAACAGCGTCCGCCCGTCGTTGCCACCGTGCGTCGGATCGGCGGCCCGTTCCGGGTGCGGCATCATGCCGAGGATGGTCCGCTCGGTATTGAAAATGCCGGCGATGTCGCGGGCCGAGCCGTTTGGATTGGCGTCTCCGACGGCGTCGCCGTCGCAATAGCGAAAGGCGATCTGGCCGTTGTCGGCCAGGCGGTCGAGCGTGTCGTCGTCGGCGTAATACTGGCCGTCGTGGTGGGCCACCGGAATGCGCAGCACCTGGCCCGCCTCGTAGGCGCTGGTGAACATGGTCTGGCTGTCCGCGACGGCGATATTCACGTCCCGGCTGACGAATTTCAGGCTGGCGTTCGGCAGCAGCGCGCCCGGCAGCAGGCCGGTCTCCAACAGCACCTGGAAGCCGTTGCAGATGCCCAGTACCGGCACGCCGCGTTCGGCCCGCGCCTTGACCTCGCGCATCACCGGCGACTGCGCCGCCATGGCGCCGCAGCGCAGATAGTCGCCATAGGCGAAGCCGCCCGGCAGCACGATCAGGTCGACATCCGGCAGCTCGCTGTCGGCATGCCAGACCATCTCGACCTTCTGGCCGGTACTGGCCTCGAGCGCGACCTGGACGTCACGGTCGCAGTTTGAGCCGGGAAATACGATGACGGCTGCTTTCATGAACGTTCCCGCTTTAGGCAGATCCGGACGAGATCGATGTTTCCGTCGGCCGCCGAGGCCGGTCGACAGGCCGAACTGAACACGAGAAAAGCGTTATCGGTGATTCGACTGCCCGCGCTCAATCGACCAGCTCGATGGCGTAGTCTTCGATCACCGTGTTGGCCAGCAGGCGGTCGCACATCTCGGCCACGCGCCGTTCGGCGGCGGCCCGGTCGGTCTCGCTCAGCTCCAGCTCGATCAGCTTGCCTTGCCGGACCTCGCCGACGCCGTCGAAGCCAATGTTTCCAAGGGCATGCGCGATGGCCTTACCCTGGGGGTCGAGAACGCCGTGCTTCGGATAGATATGGACGCGTGCCTTCAAGCCCGGGACCTATTGCATGATCGCCGGCCCCTTCAGGTCGCGGGGGCCGCCCTCGGGCAGGATGCCCAGGCGCCGCGCCACTTCCTGGTAGGCTTCGGCAACGCCGCCAAGATCGCGGCGGAAACGGTCCTTGTCCAGCTTTTCGTTGCTTTCGATGTCCCACAGCCGGCAGCTGTCCGGGCTGATCTCGTCGGCCAGCACGATCCGCACGTCGTCGTTCTGGTAGAGGCGGCCGAACTCGCACTTGAAGTCGACCAGCCGGATGCCGACGCCGATGAACAGACCATAAAGGAAATCGTTGATCCGGAGCGCCAGCGACATCACCTCGTCCAGCTCCGACGGGCTCGCCCAGCCAAAGCAGGTGATGTGCTCCTCGGTCACCAGCGGATCGCTCAAGTCGTCGGATTTGTAGCAGTACTCCACGATCGACCGCGGCAGCGGCGTGCCTTCGGTGATGCCGAGGCGCTTGGTGATCGAACCGGCGGCGACGTTGCGCACGATGACCTCGATCGGGATGATTTCAACTTCTCGAATCAATTGCTCGCGCATATTCAACCGGCGCACGAAATGCGTCGGCACGCCGATCTCGCTGAGCCGCGTCATGATATATTCGGAGATGCGGTTGTTCAGCACCCCCTTGCCGGTGATGATGCCCTGCTTTTCGTTGTTGAAAGCGGTGGCGTCATCCTTGAAATACTGCACCAAAGTGCCGGGTTCGGGCCCTTCGAAGAGTACCTTCGCCTTGCCCTCGTAGACCTTGCGGCGCCGTGCCATGGAAGCTGTCCTCGAACGAGGTTAATAGGACGTAAGGCCGCCGGTCGGCAGCCACATCCCTCAATTCCGATATAGCCTATTCGTCTTGACGAAACAACGATACGCGAGCGTGATTAACCTTTTATGCCCGCGCATCGGCACCAGATATGAGGTTGAACACAGGTCGGGACAAGGTTATGCGTTGCAGAGCGTTGCGCCCGCAAAATTTCGCGAGGGAGATCCGGTAAATGAACAGCTTCAACGATAGGGAAAAGGCGTTCGAGGCGAAATACGCGCACGACCAGGAGACGAATTTCAAGATCAATGCCCGGCGCAACAAGCTCCTGGGCCTCTGGGCCGCGGCCGAGATGGGCCTGACGGGCGATGCCGCCGACGCCTATGCCAAGGACGTGATCAAGTCGGATTTCGAGGAAGCCGGCGACGAAGACGTGTTCCGTAAAGTGTGGGGCGACCTTCAGGCCAAGGGTTCGGACATCTCCGAGCACCGCCTGCGCCAGCGCATGGCCGATCTGCTGGAAGAAGCGCGGCAGCAGATCACCAGCGAGTAGAACCGTGGCCGGCCTGCCCAGGTTCTGGTCCGCCGGACTGGCGGCCGTCTGTCTGACGGGGGTGCTGGTCGGCTGTTCTTGGGGGCCGGGCACGCGGATCAGCGATCCGGTGTTGCCCGGCGCCGACATCCTGTCGCTCATGCACGGCAATACCTTCCGGGCCCGCACCGAGGCCGGCGCCGATGTCGCCATTTATTACCGTGATGACGGCGAAGTCTTCATGCGTGGTCTGAAGAATTCGGGCGAACCCATTATCGATTCAGGGATTTGGTCTGTCGAATCCGATCGGCTCTGCACCCGCTGGAACAACATCCGCCGCCAGGCCAAGACCTGCGAGTGGGTGACCAACCGCGGCGGCGTCATCCGCACCTACGATCCCATCGGCAACCCGACCGCCAGCGGCCGTCTCTACGCCGGCAACCCCAACCGCGCCGACACCCTGCCGCAGGTCCCGCCGATCAAGGAACGCGCCGGGGGCTAGCCCGGATTTCTCACCCCCATCACGGTCTGCGTCGCGCACAGGCGTTCGATCCGCCAGGAGCGGGCCGAAAAGCGTAGTGGGACTACGGTTGAGGGCCGCGACGCCGCGGGGGGACGCCTGCGCGCGACCCTTCGGGCGGCGCCGTGCTGCCGACAGCGTGCGTCGCGCCGCTTGCCCGATGCCCCACATCGCGCCGCGCAGCGCTCCTGCCCTGTCGGCAGCACGACGCCGCGCAGACCATGATGGAGGTGAGAAATCCGGGCTAGTCGCCGAAGACGCGGGCGAAGATCGTGTCGACGTGTTTCAGGTGATAGCCGAGGTCGAAGATGCCCTCGAGGGTCTGGGCCGATAGCGCCGCCGAGACGTCCGGATCGGCCTTCAAGAGATCCAGGAAGCTGCCGCCTTCGCGCCAGACGGTCATGGCGTTGCGCTGCACCAGCTCATAGGCGTCCTCGCGGCTGACGCCGGCCTGGGTCAGCGCCAGCAGCACGCGCTGCGAATGCACCAGGCCGCCGAGCCGGTCGAGGTTGGCGGCCATGTTCTCGGGATAGACCACCAGCTTGTCCATGACGCCGGTCAGGCGCGCCAGCGCGAAATCGAGCGTCACCGTCGCGTCGGGGCCGATATTGCGCTCGACGCTCGAATGCGAGATGTCGCGCTCGTGCCACAGCGCCACGTTCTCCATGGCCGGCAGGGCCATCGAGCGCACAAGGCGGGCGAGCCCGGTCAGGTTCTCGGTCAGGATCGGGTTGCGCTTGTGCGGCATGGCGCTGGAGCCCTTCTGGCCGGCCGAGAAGTATTCCTCGGCCTCCAGCACCTCGGTGCGCTGCAGATGGCGAATTTCCGTCGCCAGCCGCTCGACCGAGGAGGCGATGACCGCCAGCACCGAGAAGAACATGGCGTGCCGGTCGCGCGGGATCACCTGCGTCGAGACCGGCTCCGGCGCCAGGCCCAGCGCCTTGGCGACATGCGCCTCGACCGCCGGCTCGATGTTGGCGAAGGTGCCGACGGCGCCCGAGATGGCGCAGGTCGCGACCTCCGCCCGGGCCTGGGCCAGCCGGGCCCGGTTGCGGTCGAACTCGGCATAGGCCTGGGCCAGCTTCAGGCCGAAAGTGGTTGGCTCGGCGTGAATGCCATGACTGCGGCCGACACAGACCGCATCTTTGTGCTCGTAGGCCCGCCGCTTCAGCACAGTCAGCAGGTCGTCCAGATCCTTCAGCAGGATATCCGCCGCGCGCACGAGCTGGACGTTGAAGCAGGTGTCGAGCACGTCGGACGAGGTCATGCCCTGGTGCACGAAGCGGGCGGCTGGCCCGACATGCTCGGCGAGATTGGTCAGGAACGCGATGACGTCGTGCTTGGTCTCGCGCTCGATTTCGTCGATGCGCGCGATCTCGAACGTGCCCTTGTCCCAGATTTCCTTCGCGGCCTCGCGCGGGATCACGCCCAGCTCGGCCAGCGCGTCGCAGGCATGCGCCTCGATCTCGAACCAGATCTGGAACTTCGTCTCCGGCGACCAGACGGCCACCATTTCGGGTCGGGAATAGCGTGGAATCATCTGACCGGCTTTCTAGCCCATGCCGCGCTGCAACAAAAGCCTCAGTCGCCCTCCAACCGCGTCCGCAGTTCCGCCTTGGCGATCTTCTCCAGGGTCGAGCGCGGCAGTTCGTCGACGACGTGCACCTCGCGCGGCACCTTGAAGTCGGCCAGCATCCGTTTGCAGGCCGCCAGCACGTCGTCGGCGAGCGTCGGCGGCGGGTTCTTCGACAGCACGAACGCCACCGGCACCTCATTCAGCATGCTGTGCCGCTTCGCCACCACGGCCACCTCGTCGACGCCGGGCAGCGGCGCGATCACCCGCTCGACCTCGGACGCGGCGACGTTCTCGCCGCCGACCTTCAGCATGTCCTTGTCGCGGTCGGCGAACTGGATATAGCCGTCCTCGTGCAGGGTCACCCGGTCGCCGGTGATGAACCAACCCTGGTCGTCGAAGCTGGCGGCCGTCGCCTCGGGATTGTTGAGGTATTCTTTGAACAGCGACAGCCCCCGCACGCCCAGGACCCGCAGATGCCCGGTCTCACCCGGCGCGACCGGATTGCCGTCGTCATCCAGGACGGCGATGCCGTATTCCGGCGCCGCCTTGCCGATCATCATCGAGCGGTTCGGGTGATGCGCGTCGCCGACGATGCCGTGCGTCATGGTCTCGGTCATGCCCCACCAGCCGATGGTCTTGACCCGAAAATACTCGTCGCTCGGCGGCGAGCACATGGCGTTGCCCCAGAGCCGGTAATGGTGTTCTGCCGGCACGTCGTGGCGCATCAGCGCGGTCTGACAGAACCAGACCATCGAGGTCCAGGTGCAACGATGTTTCAGCGACACGTCCCAGAACCGGCTGGCCGAGAACCGCGGCTGAACCACCACAGAACAGCCGGCCCACAGGCTCGCCAGCACCGAATAGGCCTGGGCGTTGGTGTGGAACAGCGGCAGATAGCAGAGATGCACGTCGTCGGCGCGCAGGTCCTGGTGCAGGGCGTTGATTTTGGCGCCCCAGAGCGCGTTGGCGTGCGTCCAGACCACCCCCTTCGGCCGCGACGTGGTGCCGGACGTGTACTGAATGCCGACCGGCGCCATTGGTTCGGGGGGCCGCGCCGGCAGGTCGGCGGGATCGCCCTTCAGGCCTGCGAAGCCGCTCGCCGCCTCGGGCGCCTGGCCCTGCGCCGGCGGGACGCCGGCATCGGTCTCGGTCACCGCCAGCCAGCGCAGACCGGGGCAGCAGCCGTTCACCAGCTCGGCGAATTTCGGCTGCGTGATGCCGGCCACGACCTTGGAATGCTCGGCGAAGTACGTCAGCTCATCGGCCGACGAACGGGCGTTCGTCGTCACCGCCACCGCGCCCAGCCGGGCGCAGGCATACCACGCCGCGACCGCCTCGGGCGCGTTGTCCATATGGATCAGCACCCGGTCGCCGGCCGCGATGCCGCGCGCCGCCATGCCGGCCGCGACCCGGTCGACCCAGGCGGCGAACGCGGCGAAGCTCCAGACCGCGCCCGGCCCCTCGAACGGCTCCCAGATCAGGAACGGATGTTTGGCTCTGGTTTTGGCGCGGCTTTCCAGCAGCCGCGGCACGTCCCAGCCGGAAAAGGGATGGATGTCTGGATGGCGCAGGCGGTTCATCGCTGTCGACCCCATTGTTCTTGGTTCAGCCGCCTCGACGGCGCACGCCCTCGCGGTAGGCGATATAGCTTCCGCTGGCGACGATAATGGCCGCGCCGACCCAGGTCCAGAAATCGGGGAACTCGGCGAAGATCAGATAGCCGAGCAGCACCGCGCCGACGAGCTGGCCATAGCCGAACGGCGCCAGCAGCGAGGCCGGCGCATAGTCCAGCGACTTCACAACGCAGAGATGGCCGAAGCCGCCGAAGAAGCCGAGGCTGAGGAACAACAGCCAGTCCCAGCCCTGCGGCGTGATCCAGTCGAACGGCGCGACCACGCTCGATACGACCACGCCGACGACGGCCGTGAACGTGATCGTGGTCGAGGCATCGTCGTGGCCGGACAGCTTGCGCGTGAAGATCTGATAGAACGAATAGCTGGTGGCGCTGCCCAGCACCAGCAGCGCCGCCCAATGCCCGAAATCGCTGCCTGGGCGGATGATGATCACCGTGCCGACGAAACCGATCAGCACGGCGATCCAGCGCCGCGGCCCGACGCTTTCACTCAGCATCAGCACCGACAGCACGGTGATGATGAAGGGCGAGGTGAAGCTGATCGTCGCCGCGTTCGCCAGCGGAATGTAGTTGAGGGCGGAGAAATAGAACGCCGTCGCGGCGAACAGCAAAAGCGAGCGGAAGATCTGCATGCCCGGCCGGCTGGTGCGCAGCAGGCCAAGGCCGCGTTTGGGCATGAACACCAGCAGCATGAAACCGAGATGGCCGAGGTAGCGCAGCCAGACGATCTGCGTCGTCGCGTAGTCGGCGCTCAGGTACTTGACGGTCGCGTTCAGGATCGGGAACAGCGATACCGCCAGGCACATGAAGAAGATGCCGCGCAGGATCTGGCCCTGGTCGGTCCCGCCCGCGCCGGGCGGCGCGGCGTCAGGCATCGACGATCTGGAACTGCTTCAGGCGAATGTTGAAGGCGACGACGATGCGTTCGCCGGTGCCATGAAAGGGATGCACCATGTGCAGGTGCCAGGACGGGAACATCAGCATCATGCCCGCCTGCGGGTGCACCGTGAACTTGTAGCCGAAGTCGAAGCCCGGAACGGGCGAGGCCGTAGCCCCGCCGCGCGGATCGTGGAACTCGAACATGCCGCTCAACGGATGCGCCGGGTCCGGCAGGCCGGCATCGACATAATAGACGCCCGACCAATGGTGGCCGGGATGGTTGTGCAGCACGTTGTAATCGCCGTCGCGATTGATGTTGGCCCAGGCGGCGATCTGCGGCTCCAGCCGGATGCGCTTGTCGCCGGCATTGGGCCCCAGCGCTAGCCGCGTGATCTGGCTGACGCCGGCGATCATCATCGACTTCAGCTGCTCGATCTCGGGGCCCGGCCAGTCCATCACATTGGGATCGGACTGCCAGCCGCCGGCGCTGCTGCTTTTCAGACCCTGCTGGCCGAATTCGGGATGCGCTTGCTCCTGGGCCAGGATCAACCGCTTCAGACTGGCGTTGAACGCCTCGGTGTTGGGCCACTGCCGCCGCAGGATCGGCGTCGCATAGGTCAGCAGCACATCGTCGCCGATCGGCACGTCAAGCAGCATCGGGCACTTCCGGTTCGGCCGTGGGGGATCGACGTCTTGCGTAGCAAGAATTGGGCGCGGCCGGCAACCTAGATCAACCCCAGCGCCTTGAAGCTGGCGTGGCGCTCGCGGCCGACGATGACGTGGTCGTGCACGACGATGCCGAGCGACTTCGCCGCCTCGACGACCTGCTTGGTCATGTCGATGTCGGCCCGGCTCGGCGTCGGGTCGCCCGAGGGATGGTTGTGCACCATGATCAGCGCCGTGGCGCCGACCTCCAGCGCGCGCTTCACCACCTCGCGCGGATAGACCGGCGTGTGGTCGACCGTGCCCCGCTGCAGCACCTCGTCGGCGATCAGCACGTTTTTGCGGTCGAGGTAGAGCACGCGGAATTCCTCGATGCTGCTGTGCCCCATGCTGGCCCGGCAATAGTCCAGCAGCGCCTGCCAGGACGACACGGCCGGCCGGTTCATGATCTGGCCCTGCACCAGCCGGACTGCCGCGGCCTGCACGGCCTTCAACGTCGCGATCGTGGTCTCGCCGACATCCTCGACCTCGGCCAGGCGCTCCGGGTCTGCCGTGATGACCTGGCTGAAGCTGCCGAAACGATCGATCAGCCGCTTTGCCAGCGGCTTCACATCGCCACGTGGCTTGGCGCCGAACAGCACCAGTTCCAGCAGTTCGTAGTCCGCCAGCGCCTCGGGCCCGGCCCGCACGAAGCGTTCGCGCAGCCGCTGCCGGTGACCGTGATAATGCGGTTTGTCAGCCATTGCGGCCGTTCCGCAATGCCGGCGTCACCCTTCGAGACAGCCCCTTCGGGGCTTCCTCAGGGTGAGGCTTATCATTTGATACCCTCACGCTGAGGAGCCCGCGAGAGCGGGCGTCTCGAAGCGTGGCGTGCGGCGTGACTGGACATCTCATCGACGTGGATTGTAGGTCGCTGGCCCGTCTGGCGTCACGTCTCGATTGAAACTCGCGGGCCGCCACGCAACCCGAAACAACGGAAACAAAACCGGCTTTGCGGCCATGCCCGCCCTGCGGCTATTCTCCGGCCGCGACGAAATCGCTTGCGGAGATGTGAACATGGGCCTGTTGGACTGCCGTGGCGTGGATGTGTCGACCGACGACCGGCGCCTGATCGACGCGTTGGAGGCGGCGCACGAGGATAGCCTGACATTTCAAGGCGATGCCGTCGCCCGCGTCAGCGCGGTACTGGACGAGCATCCCGACTTCGTCATGGGTCACTGCTTCAAGGCCGGGCTGCTGACCCAGGCCATGGAGACCCGGATCTACGACGATATGCTGGCCAGCGTCGAGGCGGCCGAGGCGTTGGCTGACAAGGCCAACGTCCGCGAGCGCGGCCATATGACGGCGCTCCGGGCCTGGGTCGACGGCGGATTCCACGAGGCGGTCGAGCATTGGGAAGCGGTCCTGGTCGACTACCCCCACGACCTGCTGGCGCTGCAGCTCGCGCACCTCTCCGACGTGCTGTTGGGCGACACCATCAATCAGCGCGACCGTGTCGCCCGCGTGCTGCCGACCTGGGACGAGGGCGTGCCGGGCTACGGTTACGTGCTCGGCTTCTACTCCTTCGGCCTGGAGGAATGCCGCGACTTCGCCCAGGCCGAGGAGGCGGGTCGCCGCGCCGTCGCCATGAATCCGAAGGACGCCTACGCCATCCACGCGGTCGCCCACATCATGGAGATGCAGGGCCGGCAGCAAGGCGGCATCGTCTGGATGAACAGCCGCGTCGACGACTGGGCGCCCGGCAATTTCTCGAACCATCTCTGGTGGCACTTGTCGCTCTACCATCTCGATCTCGGCCAGTTCGACCGCGTGCTCGAGATCTATGACAACCAGTTACGTTCCGGCGGCGCCAAGGGCGACAAGTACGAGGAGCTGGACGCGACGGCCCTGCTATGGCGGCTCAAGCTGCTCGACGTCGATGTCGGCGACCGCTGGCGCGAGCTTGCCGATCGTTGGGAGCCGGCGGCCACCGATACCCTCTACGCCTTCAACGACGTGCACGCGATGATGACTTTCGTCTCGGACGACCGCGCGGACGCGGCCGAGCGGGTGTTGACCGCGACAGAGCGCTATGTGAACCAGGCAACCGACGCCAACGTCGCCATGACCCGCATCATCGGTTTGCCGTTCTGTCGTGCGCTGCAGGCCTTCGCCAAGGGCGACTACGAATCCACGGTGGATCAACTGCTGCCGATCCGCTATCGCACGCACCGCCTTGGCGGCAGTCACGCCCAGCGCGACATCATCGCGCTGACGCTGCTGGAGGCGGCGCTGCGATCAGGCCGTTTTAGGCTGGCCCGGGCGCTCGCGGCAGAGCGCACCGCGGTCAAACCGACCAGCCCGCAGAACTGGAAGTTCATGTCCCGCGCCCTCGACGGGCTCGGCGACACGGGTGGCGCCACCCGCGCCGCGGCCCGCGCCGACTCGCTGCCCAGCCTCTAGGAACTGCCAACGCATGCGCCGGCGGCCCTGGATTGCCGGCTCAAGCCCGGCAACGACGAATTGTTGCAGGTATCGAACGCTTCTTCGTCATGCCCGTGCTCGACACGGGCATCCAGAGGCAACGAGTGCGGCCGGCAACGTTTTTCACCTGTCTCTGGATCGTTAACCCGACCTGTGTAAGATGCCGCCATGTCGGCGTTGATTCCGCGGCTCCCGAAGGCCGAGTTGCATATCCATATCGAGGGCAGCCTCGAGCCCGAGATGATGTTCGCGCTGGCGCAGCGAAACAATGTGACGCTCGCTTACAACAGCGTCGCGGCGATCCGCGCGGCCTACAACTTCGGCCAGCTGCAGGACTTCCTCGACCTCTACTACCAGGGCATGTCGGTCCTGCTCACCGAGGAAGACTTCTACGACCTGACATCAGCCTACCTGAAACGCGTCGCGGCCGACGGCGCGGTCTACACCGAGATTTTCTTCGATCCCCAGGGCCACCTCGAGCGCGGCGTCGCGTTCGAGACGGTGATCGACGGCATCCACCGCGCAACATCGGACGCCGCCCGCGACCTGGGCGTCGAAAGCCGGCTGATCATGTGCTTCCTGCGCCACCTCGACGAGGCCGACGCGGAACGTACGCTCGATCTGGCGCTGCCGCACAAGGACCGCATCGTCGCCGTCGGCCTCGACTCCTCCGAGGTCGGCCATCCGCCCGCGAACTTTGCCCGCGTCTTCGCCCGGGCCCGCGACGAGGGCTTTCTGCTGACGGCGCATGCCGGCGAGGAGGGCCCGCCGGAATATGTCTGGGAAGCGATCGACGTGCTCGGCGTCGACCGCATCGACCACGGCAACCGGGCGCTGGAAGATCCGGCGCTGGTCAAGCGCCTTGCTGCCGACGGCCTGACCCTTACCGTCTGTCCGCTGTCGAATCTGCGTCTCTGCGTCGTCGACGACATGGCCGCGCATCCGCTTCGGACCATGCTGGACGCCGGCCTGAAGGCGACGGTGAATTCCGACGACCCGGCCTATTTCGGCGGCTACCTGAACGACAACTTCACCGCCGTCTCGACCGCGCTCGGCCTGACCGACGACGAAATCACCGCGCTCGCCCGCAACGCGATCGCCGGCGCCTTCATGCCGGACAGCGAAAAACAGGCCGCGCTCGCGCGCTTCGACGCCGCCTAGGCTTTCGCGCTCGGGCGGGCAGAAACCGTCTCGTGCCAGCGCTGCAGGTTGCCGCAGCTTTCCGGGATTGTGATCTTGCTCCAGCCGGCGAAGTCGATGGCGACCATGGCCGAGATGTCGGCGATGGTGTAGCGCGGCCCGGCGATGAACTCGCTGTCGGCGAGCCGCGCGTCCATGTCCTCCATGAACCAGCCGAAGCGTTCGCGCCCGCGCGCCGCCAGCTCCGGGATCTGCGCCACCTTGCGAGGGCCCGGCATGGCGCGCTCGGCGAAGGCCGGCGTCGCGTTGCGGAAGGCCTCGGCCACGGCCATCAGGCCGTCGAACTCGACACGCCGCTGCCACATCTCCACGATTGCCCGGTCCTTGGCGTCGACGCCCATCAGCGGCGGCTCGGGATGCAGCTCCTCCAGATAACGGCAGATCGCCGTGATCTCGCAAAGCGGCGTGCCGTCGTCGAGCTCCAGCACCGGCACCACGCATTTCGGGTTCAGCGCCTTGAACCAATCCTCGAACTGCTCGCCGTTGCGCAAGTCGATCTGTTGGGTGGGAATCTCGATGCCCTTTTCCGCCATGAAGACGCGTACGCGGCGCGGGCTGGGTGCGGTGCTGCAGTCGTAGAACTTCATGTCGCTCGAGGCTCCCGGTATGTCCGAAGGTGTGGCGTCAGATGTAGCACGCCGCCGTTATCCGCAATAGGCTTGCCCTGGCAACGAACCTCGGAAGAAAGGTGATCGCGATGGGAGGTCATGACGAATTGGCGTGGCTCGACGCCACGGCTCAGGCGGAATTGGTGCGCAACCGGCAGGTGACGCCGGCCGAACTGATCGACGCCGCGATCGCGCGGGCCGATCGGATCAATCCGTCGATCAACGCCATCGTCACGCCGATGTACGAGTTGGCCCAGGCCGCGGCCGCCGATGTGCCGCGCGATGCACCGTTTGCCGGCGTGCCGTTTCTGCTCAAGGATCTTGGCGCCGAGTATGCCGGCACGCCCATGACCGAAGGCTCGGCCTTTCTCGCCGACACTTACGTCTCGGAGGCCGACAGCGAGCTGGTGGCGCGGCAGAAGCGCGCCGGCCTGTTGATCATCGGCAAGACCAACACGCCGGAATTCGGCCTGCTGCCGACCACCGAGCCGGCGCTGTTCGGCCCCAGCCGTAATCCGTGGGACCTCGACCGCAGCACCGGCGGTTCCAGTGGCGGCTCGGCCGCCGCGGTCGCGGCCGGCATCGTGCCCATGGCGCACGCGAACGACGGCGGCGGCTCGATCCGCGTGCCGGCCGCCGCCTGCGGTCTGTTCGGCCTGAAGCCGACCCGCGGCCGCAATCCGCTCGGGCCCCACTATGGCGACATGGCCGGCGGCCTGGTTGCCGAGCACGTCGTGACCCGTTCGGTGCGCGACAGCGCGGCGCTGCTCGACGCCACCGCGGGCCCGGCGCCGGGCGATCCCTACAATGCGCCGCCGCCCGAGCGGCCGTTTCTGGACGCCGCCGGCCGCGATCCCGGCCGCTTGCGGATCGCCCTCTCGACCGTGCCGTTGAGCGGCAGCGACGTGCATCCCGACTGCATTGCCGCCGCGACGGCCGCCGCCAGGCTCTGCAAGGATCTCGGCCATCATGTCGAGGAGGCATCGCCCACCGTTGATGCCCAGCGTCTGCTGCGCCGGTTCGGATCGATCTGGGTCGGCTTTCTCGGCTGGGCGGTCTGCGACTGGCAGCGGCGGACCGGCCGCGAACCGACGCCGGCGCTGTTCGAGCCGGCGACCTGGCGTGCCTTCGAGCGGTCGCACGAGCAGACGTCGGCCGACTATCTGCTGGCGGTCCAGGACCTGCAGGCGATCTCCCGCGACGTCGCCGCGTTCTTCACGGACTACGACATTTTGCTGACGCCGACCATGGCGCAGCCGCCGGTGCCGCTCGGCTATTTCGACTATGCGCCGGAGACCCGCGACCGGCACATCGCCCGGCTTGGCGAATACACCGGCTTCACGTTGATCTGCAACGTCACCGGGCAGCCGGCCATGTCCATGCCGCTGTATTGGAACGATGCCGGTCTGCCGATCGGCGTGCAGTGCATCGGCCGCTATGGCGCCGAGGCGACGCTGTTCGCGCTCGCCGGTCAGTTGGAGCGGGCGCAGCCCTGGGCCGATCGGCGGCCGCCGGTGTCTGCGTGAAGGGTCAGCCGTAGGGCGGCTTGTGCAGGCCGCCGGGCGAGGTGGTGAAGATCTCGACCCCGTCGGCGGTGACGCCGACCGAATGCTCGAACTGGGCCGACAGCGACTTGTCCTTGGTCACCGCCGTCCAGCCGTCGTTCAGGATCTTCACCTGCCATTTGCCGACATTGATCATCGGCTCGACAGTGAAGAACATGCCTTCCTTCAATTCCAGGCCGCTGTCCGGCTCGCCGTAGTGCAGCACGTTCGGCGCGTCGTGGAACACCCGGCCCAGGCCGTGGCCGCAGAAGTCGCGCACCACGGAATAGCGGTGGCTCTCGGCGAACTGCTGGATCGCGTGGCCGACATCGCCCAGCTTGGCGCCCGGCCGGATCTGCTCGATGCCCAGCATCATTGCCTCGTAGGTGACATCGATCAGGCGCCGGGACAGCAGCTTCACGTCGCCGACCGGGAACATGCGGCTGGTGTCGCCGTGCCAGCCGTCGACGATCACGGTGACGTCGAGGTTCATGATGTCGCCGTCCTTCAGCATCCGGTCACCCGGTATGCCGTGGCAGACGACGTGGTTGATCGACGTGCAGATCGATTTCGGGAAGCCGCGATAGTTCAGCGGCGCCGGCACCGCGTCGTGCGCGATGATGTAATCATGGCAGATCCGGTCCAGCTCGCCCGTGGTGATACCCGGCCGCACATGCTCGGCGATCATGTCCAGCGTCTCGGCGGCCAGCCGGCCGGCCTTGCGCATGCCGGCGAACTCCTCCGGCCCGTGCAGCTTGATCATGCCGGTGTTCTGCACCGGCGCTTCCTGTGCGGCGACGTAGTTCATTCGGTGCCTGATGCCGTGCCTGATATGGTCCCCTGAAGATCGAGCCGGAGCGGCCGATCGATGGCTATTTCCCCTGTTGTCATCTTACAGCAATAACTAATCGCCTCAACGCCGTTGCCAAGGGCGCGCTTCAGCGTTTCGTCATAGACCGGGTCGATGTCGGCGGCCATGCGCACCCGGTCGCAGTCGCCGCGCTGGACCAGGTAGACCATGACCGCGCGGTGGCCCGACGCCACCATCTCGGCCAGCTCGTCCAGATGCTTGGCGCCGCGCGCCGTGACCGAATCCGGAAACTCGGCCAGGCCCGGCTCGCGCATCAGGTGCACGTTCTTCACCTCGACATAACAGGCCGGCCGCCCGGCGTCCGTCAGCAGGATGTCGATGCGCGAATTGCGGCCGTACTTCACCTCGCGCTTCAGATCGTCATAGCCCGCTAACTCCGGGATCGCGCCCGTCCGGATGCCTTCGGCCACCAGCCCGTTCGGATGGCTGGTGTTGATGCCGACCAGGCCACCGTCGGCCCGGATCAGCTCCCAGGTGTATTTCAGCTTGCGGTTCGGGTTCCGCGCCAGCGACAGCCAGACCTCCGCGCCCGGTTCCTGCACGCCCAGCATCGAGCCCGAATTGGCGCAATGGGCCGTCACGATCTCGCCGCCTTCGAGCTCGACGTCGGCCATAAAGCGCTTGTACCGCCGGACCAGTCGGCCCGGCAGAAGGGGATCGGCAAATTGCATCCTGGGCTAATTATGCCCTGTCGGATGCCGACGCAAGCCTTGGACGTTCTCGGGCCCCCGTTTCACCCGGATCGTGAGAATGCCATCAGCGCGACGGCGACGATCAGCAGGCCCGCGCCGATGGCGTCGGCCACGATCAGATTGCGAATGGCCGGACCGAACGCCGGCGCCGGCAGGGCGATGGCGATGAAGCCCAGCATGCTGACCAAGCCGGCGATGATCGCGGCGGCCCGGAGCGCCGGATAGAACGCCGAGGCGATGATCAGCGCGCCCAGCAGGCCGAACAGCAGGGCCCGGTGCCGCATCAGGATGCCAAGATCGCCCTGATCGATCGTGACGCCGTACATCGCTTGCAGCCGCGCCACCGAAACGATGCCGACGACGGGCGCGAAGTTCAGCAGGCCGACGGCGACGAGAAGCGCCATGATCGCGTATTTCATGCGGGTCATTCGCCTTTGCAACGCGGTTGAGTTCTCGGCGAGCCTCGCCCGACCGCCGGCGCGCGGCAATTACCTCCGGCGTAATCGCTTTGCGGCCGTCAGTCTTTATGGCGATGCAGGCGGCCCGACCGGATGCTATACAGGGCTCGCCAATTCCAACATCGCGTGACGAGCATCCATGTCGACATCCGCTGACGTCGTAACCGCCTGCCTGATCATTATCGGCGACGAGATCCTCTCGGGCCGCACCAAGGACAAGAACCTGGCGTATCTGGCCGAGAAGCTGAACGAGACGGGCGTGCGGCTGTCCGAATGCCGCGTGGTGCCCGACATCGAGGCCGAGATCGTCGCCGCCGTGAACGCCTGTCGGGCCAAGTTCGACTACGTCTTCACCACCGGCGGCATCGGCCCGACGCACGACGACATCACCGCCGACAGCGTCGCGGCCGCCTTCGGCGTCGGCATCGACTACCACCCGGAAGCCATGGCGCTCCTGCAGGCGCACTACGACAAGACCGGCATGGAGTTCAACGAGTCCCGCAAGCGCATGGCCCGCGTTCCTGACGGGGCCGAGCTGATCGACAACCCCGTCAGCAAGGCGCCCGGCTTTCAGATCGAGAATGTCTTCGTGCTGGCCGGCGTGCCGGCGATCATGCAAGCCATGTTCGAGAGCCTGCGGCACAAGCTGGTCGGCGGCAAGCCGGTGCGCTCGGTCGCCATCGCCGTCTATCTCGGCGAGGGCATCATGGCCCCCGGCCTCGGCGCCCTGCAGGAGAAGTATCCCGACGTCGCCATGGGCTCCTATCCCTTCTACCGCGACGGCCGCTTCGGCACCTCGATCGTCAGCCGCTCCCCCGACGAGGAGCGCTTAGCCGACGCCGCCGACGAAATCCGCGCCCTCATGCGCGACCTCGGCGGCGAACCCATCGACGACGAAAACAGCCCGGCCTGAGGCCACCTCTCACTCCCCGCCCTACCGGGTCATCCTGGCGCCGGCCAGGATCCATTGGGAATCAGCCGTTGATGCTGGCCGTCGCCAGCATGACGGAAATGCGAGAGTAACTCTGGTGCGAGATGCACCCGACGATTTCCCTCTCCCCTCGCCAACGCGGACGGGTAGGGTGGAGTGCCGATTCCGAATACCGCGTTCCCGTGCCCGCCTGGCGGAATTGGTGGACGCAGGGGACCTTAAAAGGCTACAGCACCTGCTGCACTAACACGACATTGACCGTCACGACTTGCAACCGCGAACGCCCACTTGGCGGAATTGGCAGACGCAACGGGCTTAAAACCCGTAGGTCCGAAAGGACCGTCCCGGTTCGAGTCCGGGAGTGGGCACCACAACGCGGTCGACCTGAAGGTTGGCTTTCGGCCGAATCTAACCATCGGGGTAACTCCGCCACGACTAGGTCGCTTCAGTTGAAGTCGCTACTCCATAGTCCAAGTGATTCTCTGCATCCTCTAGTCATTTTAGAATATACGGTGTTGAATGTGTCTTATGATTGAGTTAATATATCTCAAACCTACTTTTCTAAACTAGAATCGAATTCTGAAGGCGCTAACTTTGCTATTAATTGAGTGCAGTCCTTTCAACTAAGGAGGGTCGAATGTCTCACAACGAGTATGAAGTCGAATTCACCGTCCGCGCTAGGGACGAGAGCGGAGAAATGAAGATGCTTGGTTGCGGATGCGGTTGTTCTCTTAACGGAAGTGTTTCTGTAACGAATACTAGGATCGTTGATATCAACCTTGAGGGTGGTGAGATACAAGTTATGCAATCATCCGTTGATAAGTATCTCAAAACCAAAAAGAAAAAAAATAAGAGAAGAAATTGACCAAGTTCCTTATTCGGAAGGAACCATTTGGCGGTGTTGTTTGCAATACGTCGGACAACGACAATGTTCTGTTCGTAAACGCGAAAGCGTATAGCGTCATTAGCGCTATATCTGAACGGAAAACCGATCCGGAGATAATTGCACAACTTCAGTCAGCATATGAGAGCTTGCCAGCTAGAAAGTGCCTTTCATTCATATCAAGATATCGCAGGTTGTTCACAGAACCAAGTGAATGGAATCTTTTTCTCGAGATTGGAGATGAGGACAGCGCGGTCAATTGCGACGCGAAGCGAGCGCCAGCACTGCACATGCCTCTTGATTTCTATTGGGAAACGACCAGGAAGTGTAATCTTCGTTGCTTGCACTGTTACAACAACTCAGGGCCCTCTGGCGCGCACCCCAACAAGCAACAAATCGAAAAGGTGTTCGAAGACCTTGATGGGGTATCCCTTCGGACTGTCACTATCTCCGGAGGAGAGGCCCTATTGCGAAAGGATATCCGCGAGATTGTTGAGCGTATGAGAAAGCAGACGTTCTGTCTCGTGTTGGGCACTAATGGAACGCTAATCAACGATCAAAATGCGGATTGGATAGCCGACAACTGTAACTATGTGAATCTTAGTCTAGATGCGCCATTCGCCAAAGAATACGACGCTTTTAGAGGAAAAACTGGCTCTTTTTTGGAATGTGAATCCGGTCTAAGGAAATTGCTTTGCCGCGATGTTAACATAGTAGCTCAGACGACGATTTCGAAGTACAACATAAACTCTCTGGAAAAACTAGCAGATTTCCTACTTGACTGTGGAGTGTCTCAGTGGTCATGTAGATTCCCGTTCTTTACTGGAAACATAAATAATAATAAAGATGTATTCTTGAATAAAAACGAGCAATTATTGTGCCAAAATATTATCGAAAGTGTGTACGAAAAATACAAGGCTGAATTTGTTGACCTAGCTCTTGGTCTCAGCATTCCTTGGTCTTATGAAAAGCCGTATCAGAAATTGACCAATAAGAACCGGCACGTCTCATGTGCTGCCGGCACTGTCTTGGCCGTACTCCATGCTGATGGAACTATGGCCCCGTGCCAACTTTTCTCTGAGACAGACAATAAGTCGGACCCAATTTGGGAATCTAGCATTTACGATCAGTGGCATAATGCAAAATGCTTTGTAGATATGCGCAACATCGAGTTAAAGGAGTTATCGCCCTGTTGGACCTGCTCGAATGCCAATGCCGGTTGCGGAGGTGGCTGCCGAGCCAGAGCCTATATCAAAGATGGACATTTGTACGGGTCTGACTCTGAATGCGGCTATCGCCCAGAGAATGCGATCTCCAAAGACGATATTTGTGGACGGCCAGCAGAGCGCTGAGATCTTGACTCCGTGTTCGGCATGACGCTGCTCGCGTGGACATCCGCAAGGCAGAAACAGCTGGCTGAAGAGGAAGATCGCTCATGATCCGCGCCGAGCTCGAACAGAAGCGTTGGAGTCAGATTGAGTATTGGGGTCTGCCTCGAAACTCATGCTGGCCGGGCCAAGCGGCGGGTGAGCAGCACAGCGGAGGCGGCGTAGTGCAAAGCCTCGGCTGCGGCGATGGTGCCTTTGAACTGCTTCGCCTGACTTCGGTTGCAGTTGATCCCAGTGAAGAAGTGCTTGACCACCCAGCAGGATGAAGACCGCGACGATGTCGATGCCAGTGGCGTCGTGCCGTATGGACAACGATGTATGGTAGGCAATGGATCACGATTTCCCATGTGCCACGAACCTGCCCGGCCGACCGGCCTCTGGAAAACGCTCCAAGCGTTCAATCGAACGAAACACGCGTTCGGTGACTGAGCGCGCCGCATCGGGTTTCTTTCTGCGATGTAGTCGCGGATGTTGGCGAGGTCGCTGACCGCAGACAGCTGCCACCGAATTCGTACGCGGTCCAATGCTAAAAGAACGCGCGAACGTCCGCGTGTGTCGCGTAGGCGGCTGGTTCATTGAGGCGGCGGTTGACCTCGGCGACCTGGTCGGGGCTGAGCTGGAAGCTCGTCGGATCCTGCTCGGCCAGGCTCATCAACAGATCGGCCGCTTCGTCCTGGCGATCTTCCGGCAGGGCGCGGATTTTGACAATCGCCTGCTCAAGTCGTTTAGTCATGCGGTGATTACAACGGTCAACCGGCTGGACGGCGAGGCGACAGACGAGCAAGCCGGTCAGCGGCCAGAGAGACGAGTCCGCGGACATCGCTGATCGCGGACGGTCCGTGCCCCACGCCGCCGCCGCTGCGTGACAGCGATGCCGGCGACACCCACCGAGAACAGCAGCAGGGCGCCCGGCGTGGGCACCTGTACCGCGTCTTTGTTCCAGATCCCGGGGCTGTCGGTGTTGGATGCGCCGACAACCACGAAGAGCGCGATGTCGACAACCTGATCGGGTGT
The DNA here is from genome assembly GCA_965232515.1 of Alphaproteobacteria bacterium. Taxonomy (GTDB): domain Bacteria; phylum Pseudomonadota; class Alphaproteobacteria; genus JANQKO01. Next base: position 488,899 of record CBDDPY010000002.1, read on the forward strand.
GCAATCGACGAAGCCGAGCGTGAGCGTTACTCCCGGCGCATTGCAGGTCAGCAGGAGCGTCAGGATCGAATCGTCGAACGCCAGGGCGCCCCAATTCACGATCTCGAGCTGGTCGTCGAAGTCGAACGAGAAATCCGAGACGACGCCGGGCGTCGTGCTGCTGATCGTCAAGGGGCCAACGTCCGTCGATACGGCCAGCGAAAAGGCAGCAACGTCGGTCTTGTTGGTCTCGCCCGGCGTCGGCAGCGTGGCGAATTCGACAAAGCCGCTGATACGGTCGTCGGTGTCGATCGGCAGGCCGTCGGAAATCGTGTCGAAGCCGTTGCCGACATAGTTGTAGATAACCGCCCCCTGGGCATGAAACGCCAGGCCGACAGCGGCCGTCAGGGCGCACGTCAGCGCCATTACGTGTCTGATCACCGGAGCCTCCGTTGTTCTAATTCTCCCGTCGTCGGCGCGGCTTTCGATTCTTAGGCACGGCCATGTTTCAGTTCGATGTCCGCCCATCCCCCACAAGATGTTTTCCATCGGCCCCTCGCGCTATAACGGAGGCAGGAGGACATCAGCATGAATCTTGCCGATCGTGACCGGCTCGGCCGGCTTCATCCCGAGACCGTGGAGGTCGTTGACGGCCTGCGTTGGGGCGTGATCGACACCGGGCCGGCGCCGTCCGGCACGACGCTGTTGTTGCTGCCCGGCACGCTGGGGCGGGCCGATATCTTCTGGCAGCAGATCCTGGCGCTCAAGGACCGCGTGCGGGTGCTGGCGGTGACTTATCCGCGCAACGCCGATCTCGACCGGTGGGTCGCCTGCCTCGTGCGACTGCTCGACCGCCGGCATATCGCGCAAGCGACCGTACTCGGCTCGTCGCTCGGCGGCTATCTGGCGCAACTCTTCGCCGCCCGCCGGCCCGAGCGGACCGTCAGCCTGATCGCCGCCAATACCCTGTCGTCGACGGCGGGGATCGCCGACCGGCCGCCATACTCGGCCGACATCGCGGCGCTGTCGGTCGCGGCCATGCGGCGCGGCTACCGCGACCGGCTGGAGGCGTGGGGCGTGGCGCATCCCGAACAGGCGGGGCTGGTGACGCTATTGCTGGCCGAGGTCGACGGTCGTATTCCGGCCGGGCATCTGAAGGCGCGGATGCAGGCGCTCAAGGTCGCGCCGCCACTGCCGCGGATCAGCCTGGCGTCGGAACGGATCGCCATCGTCGAGTGCGCGGACGATCCGATCGTACCGGCGCCGATCCGGGAAAGCGTGCATGCCCATCTCGATGCCGGCGTCTGCTACCGGTTCCGCCACGGCGGGCACTTCCCTTATTTGGTGCGGCCTGACGAATACACGACAATATTGTCCGAGCGGCTCGGGCTTGCCGAAGGCGCGTCGGTCTGGGGCGAAGGGCGGGAGAGGGCGGCCTAGGCGGCGACGTCAGCTCTCGACGGGCTCGGCGACGGCGCGGTCCTGCTCCCAGCCCTCGTGCTGCAGCACGATGCGCTCGATTGCGACCTCGTTGCCGTTCGCGTCCAGCTCGGGCAGGGCTTCGAACTCCGAAACCCAGGCACGGAAGATCATATAGCTCAGCACCACGTTGCCCTGCTGATTCAGGAGGTCGATACGCAGGTCCTTGCGGAAGTTTTTCAACGACATCGCCCCGTCCCCCTGCGGACTGTAGGCCAGCTCGGCCCAGTCGCGGAACGTCGTGTCGTGGGTGATGCCGCGCTCCAGCACGATGGGATCGAACGATGTCGCGCCCGGCGCCGTCAGCAGGTGGCTCGGCATGCGGCCGTCGCGGTGCAGCACCACTTCCGTGCGCCGGCGCAGGCCGCCGATACGCGAGACGCCGGCGACGACATCGCCGTCCAGGATTAGCTGGAACTTGAAGCTCTTATAAGGATCGAGGCGATGCGGGTTCGCGGGAAACGGGACCATGAATATGCTCCATTCCTGTCGACGGCCGTGCGTCGTTAGTTGTGGCTGTCGGCGGTGCGCTGTTGAATACGTAGGATGACGAACTCGGCCGGCCGCACGGGCGCGAAGCCGACTGTGATGTTGACGAGACCCTGGTCGATGTCGGCCGCGGTGTGGGTGCCGCGGTCGCACCGGACGAAATAGGCGTCGCGGGGCGTGGCGCCCTGAAAGGCGCCGTTGCGGAAAAGCAAATGCAGGAACGAAGACACATTCAGCCGGATCTGGGCCCAGAGCGGTTCGCCGTTCGGCTCGAACACGGTCCATTGCACACCGGTCTCGATGCTGGCCTCGATAAACAGCGCCAGCCGCCGCACCGGCACGTAGCGCCACTCGGCGCCGCTGCCGGCAGGCTCCAGGCTGCGGGCGCCCCAGGCGACGATGCCGGCGCCCGGAAACGTCTTGATGACGTTGACCGAGCGATCGGTCAGACGCGCCAGATCGGCATCGCCGACGTCGGTCTCCAGGCCGCTGACACCGAATAATCCGGCGTCGACACCTGCCGGCGCTTTCCAGATACCGCGCTGTCTGTCGGTCCGGGCGTAGAGGCCGGCGATGCTGCCGCCCGGCGCGATCGCCCGGTCGCCGGTCCGTTTGCCGGGCGTCGTGGTCAGCAGCCGCGGAAAATACGTCGCGGCGTTGGCATGACGCAGTTTCGGGTTTGCCCGCAGCCAGGCCGTGACCGCCCGCGATGTGCGCCGGATTTTATCGCCATGCGGAATGTCATGCAGATAGATCATGCGCCGCCGGTCCGCGTGGCCGACCGCGGCCGCGGCCACCTGGCCGGCTTCGGCGGCGGTCATGCGCGCCGTGTCGGGGGTCAGCAGCAGGTCCGCCGTGTCGGGCAGGGCGTGCAGCCCGGTCCCGCGATCTGCCCGGCCGATGATATCGCCGGCCCGGGCGGACGCACCCTTTCGACGTGAGTTCGACTTTGCACGGACGATCCAGGCGCTCCGGCCGCCATTGGCGAAGAACTGCCGCACTGCCAGTGGAGCCTCCAGATCGCTGGAATCGGCGGCAAAGATCTCCGCCAGCTCGGCCGTCGAGGTGATTCGCACGACCTGGTCTACCGGACCCCGGGGAAAGGTCCCGACAATGGCGGCCACCCCGGTCTGCCGGCCGGCGATGGGCCGGATGCCCGGGGAAAGCTCTTGGACATAGACCTCCGCAGTCGTCAGCGTCACGAACGCTCCTCCCATGATCTCGGGCTGCGCCAAATGGTGGGACGACGCGGCCATTGGGAAGATTTACCGGGGTCAAGCAAAGCTTCGAATGAACTGCTTCACATCCTCGACAAAGACCAGGCTAGTCATAGAGGACGCTGCCCGCCGACCAAGATACGGGCAGGCGTGAACAGGTCGTGTGACCGGTTGACCCATGTAACGGGCAAGTCGAGCAAACCGGTCCGCGGTCGTGCAAGCGGATGTCGATTTGACGCTTCACGAGCCCCGATGCGCGGCATCGGTACGGCGTCACGACCCGACTTTGCGTTAACCAGTCTTTTACTCTTGTCCCTCAGTGTGGCGCGCGCGGGCTTGTGGATAACCCGTTTGACCAACGTTGAGGACTGCGAAGCAATTGTATCGGAACTGCCCGCTCCCTACGGATGACGTTCTCATTCTTGCTCAAAGCACATCCACTCAAAACCCTTACTCCACTCCAATCAACAACATCATCATCATCAGCACAGAGGTGTGAGAGATGCCGAAGAAGGTTGTAACGGCCAGGGCCAAGAAAAAGCCCGTCAAGGCCAAAGCTGCCGTTCGCAAAACGGCCGCGAAACGAACGAGCACCGCGCGCAAGCGCGTTGCCGCTAAGCGCGTGACCGCCCGCAAGAGCACCGTCCGCCGCGCCAGCACGGCCCGGAAGACGACTGCCAAGAAGCGTCCGGCCGCGAAGAAGAGCACGGCTCGCAAGACGACCGCGCGCAAGACGACGGCCCGCAAGACCGTCGCCCGGAAGCGCCCGGCCGCCAAGAAGACGACCGCCCGGAAGACGACGGCTCGCAAGACCGTCGCCAAGAAGCGTCCGGTCGCCAAGAAGCGCACCGTCGCGAAGAAGAGCACGGCTCGTAAGACGACCGCGCGCAAGACGACGGCCCGCAAGACCGTCGCCCGGAAGCGCCCGGCCGCCAAGAAGCGCGTCGTTCGCAAGTCCACGGCCCGTAAGTCGACCGCTCGGAAGACTGTCGCCCGGAAGCGTCCGGCGGCGAAGCGCACCGTTCGCAAGTCGACCGCTCGGAAGACCGTCGCCCGGAAGCGTCCGGCGGCGAAGCGTACCGTTCGCAAGTCGACCGCTCGGAAGACTGTCGCCCGGAAGCGTCCGGCGGCGAAGCGTACCGTTCGCAAGTCGACCGCTCGGAAGACTGTCGCCCGGAAGCGTCCGGCGGCGAAGCGCACCGTTCGCAAGTCGACCGCTCGGAAGACCGTCGCCCGGAAGCGTCCGGCGGCGAAGCGCACCGTTCGCAAGTCGACCGCTCGGAAGACCGTCGCCCGGAAGCGTCCGGCGGCGAAGCGTACCGTTCGCAAGTCGACCGCTCGGAAGACTGTCGCCCGGAAGCGTCCGGCGGCGAAGCGTACCGTTCGCAAGTCGACCGCTCGGAAGACTGTCGCCCGGAAGCGTCCGGCGGCGAAGCGCACCGTTCGCAAGTCGACCGCTCGGAAGACCGTCGCCCGGAAGCGTCCGGCGGCGAAGCGTACCGTTCGCAAGTCGACCGCGCGTAAGACTGTTGCGCGCAAGCGCGTGGTCGCCAAGAAGCGTCCGGCCGCGAAAAAGCGTACGACCGCTCGTAAGGTCAGTGCGCGTCGGCCCGTCCGCAAGGCGAGCGCGCGTAAGCGCGTGTCGATGAAGCGGGCTCGCCGTCCTGTCGCTCGGAAGATCAGCCGGGCCCGGACCGTGAGCCGGCGTTCGGTCGCCAAGCGGTCGATGCGGAAGGCTGCTTGACTGCCTTAGGGGACCGTCCGGTCACGATTTGAGGACGGTCCCCATAAGGCGCTTATACTCCAGTCCTTCGACAGGCGGCGGTTCCCCGGAACCGCCGTTTCTCGTTTCTGCCCGGCGTTAACCATCGGCGGATTGCCAAATAGGGGGAACCGTAATGCGTGCGCCTCGAACGCTTATCGTTGCCTTGATGGTCCTTGGTCTGGCCGGCTGTCAATCCGGCAAGCTCGCGCCCAAGCTGGACGCGGAACGGGCCCAGCTGGAAGATCTTCGCCGCCTGGTGTCGATGCTGGACGAGACGGTCCAGGTGCAGCGCCGGCTCGGCACCGTAAGCCATCGCCTGACCGTCGCCGGTGCCGAGATCTGTGGCGATCGGACCAGGCCCTACTACGGCATAAATCTGATTGGACACCCGCGGGATGTCGCGCGTCTGCGGCACCGCGACATTTATCGCCAGGCTTTCGGCCTGGGCGATGGATTTACCATCGTCGATCTGACGGCGGATGGTCCGGCGGCTGAAGCCGGGCTGCGCGCCGGCGACGTTGTCGTCGCCCTCGCCGGCGAACCCGTCGTCGGCCCGGCCGATGCCGGGCGTTTGTCGCGCCTCTTCGGCGGCGCCGGCGGCCGGCTCGCGATCGACATCGCCCGCGATGGCGCGACTGAAGCCGTTGAGATCGCGCCCGTGTCGGAGTGCGCTCAGGATGTGCGGCTGGCCGGCGGCAACGCCGTCGCCATTGACGCGCTGGCCGGCCCGGTGCTTGTCACGCCCGGCATGGTGCGCTTTGCGGTTACGGATGACGAGCTTGCGGTCGTCGTCGCGCATGCTCTCGCCCGTGCTCTGCTTGATCCGGCGCCGCGGTCCGCCGCCACCGTCGCCGTGCCCAAAGGGGTGACATCGGCGATCGGCTCGGCTGCCGGCGTCAGGGTCCGGCCGATCGATATCGAGATTGGCGACCGGCAGCTCGGCGCCGCCGCCGAGGCCAAGGCCGACCAGCTCGGCCTCTATCTCGCCGCTCGCGCCGGCTTTGACGTCAGCCATGCTGCCCGGTTCTGGCGCCGGCTGGCGGTCGCGCATCCGCGCGCGGTCCATGGCGACCGCACCGGGGCCCGCCCCGGATTGGCGAAGCGCCTCGCGGCGATCGAGCAGACCGTGCGGGACATCGCAACGAAGCAGCGGGACGGCGCGGCGCTGCTGCCGGCTGGGGTCGATCTGCCGGTGGCCGCCATGCCGACGGAGGCCGACCTGGTCGATCTGCCGAGTTCGGTGCGCGATCACGCCATTATCGCGGCGCGTCAGTCGCGCGAGCCGTTTCAGCGCTTCTGGGGACGCGCCCGCAGCGTACAATGGGTTGAGCAGCCGACGTCCGACGAGTGATCGAGGACACAGACGGCGTCGTCTCCGGGTGCCAGATATGATCGAGCGGCCATTGCCGGCGCCGTTTGCGGGCAGCTGCCGTTTGTTGTTGTTGAAGGTTCGGGCATATGCCGGCAAAGGTTCTCGCCATCGGTCTCGATGCGGCTGAAGCGACGTTGATCGAACGTTGGGCCGCGGCCGGTGACTTGCCGACATTTCGCCGCTTGGGCGAGACCGGCGCGGTTTGCCGCATGGGCAACTCGCTGGAGACGCTGCCGGGCGCGATCTGGCCCGAGCTGACCAGCGGCATGTCCTGCGGCCGGCGCCCGCTCTATTACCATTCCGCGCAGTTGCATACCGGCGAAACGACGCCGCGCGCGGTCGCTGTCGACGACGTCGATCCCGACGAGTACTACTGGGTAAAGGTTAACGCGGCGGGTCGTCGTGTCGCCGCCGTCGACCTCCCGCAGACCGTGCCGGCATCCGGCTTCGATGGCATTCAGCTGTTTGAATGGGGCCTGCACGACCGGAATTTTTCGATCGCCAGCCAACCGCCGGCGTTGCTGTCCGAAATCAAACAGCAGTACGGCGACCATCCGGTGACGGCCTGCGACGCGCACGGCGAGACTCCCGCCGGCTACCGGCGTCTGCGTGAAGGGTTGTTGACGGGCGCGACGCGCAAGACCGAGCTGCTGCTGGACTTGCTGGGCCGCGAGGATTGGGACCTTTTCACCTGCGCCTATGGCGAGACGCATTGTGTCGGCCATCAGTTCTGGCGCTTCTTCGAAGCTGCCGCCGGCGCGCCCGGGGAGTTCGCCGACACCATTCCGGCCCTTTACCGCGAGATCGACGCCGGCATCGGCCGCCTGCTTTCGGCCGCGGGCCCGGATGCGGTCGCGCTGATCTATACCAGCCACGGCATGGGACCCTATATCGGCGGCTATCAGCTTTTGCCCGAGGTGCTGATCCGGCTCGGCCTGGGTGCGATCGAACCCGCCCGTCCGATGGTCGCGCACCGGATCCGCCGCTGGCACGCGCTGGCGGCGCGACTGCCGAATTCATGGCGGCCATTTATCCGCGCGGTCGGCCGGACGGCAATGCTGCGCGGGCTCAAGGCGTCGACCGGCATCGAGCTCGATCCGCTGTCGTCCTCGAAAGTTCGCGCCATCGCGGTGAAGAACAACCGCTGCGGCGCGATCCGTCTGAACCTGCGCGGCCGCGAGCCGTTCGGCGCCGTCGAACCGGGCCGGGAGGCCGAAGCCGTGTTGTCGGAACTGCGCCGGGAGCTGGCGGCGTTGCGCGAGCCTGAAACCAACGAACCGATCGTCGATCATACGATAACGGCCGAGGAAGCGTTCGGCCGCGACCACCACCCCGATGCGCCGGACCTGATGGTGGTGTTCCGAACCAATCTCGGCCCCATCGAGGCCTGCCGATCCGATCGCGTCGGCACGGTCCGGGTGCCGATCTATCATCCGAATATTCCGCGGACCGGCGACCATACCGTCGAATCCAGGCTTTGGGCGGTCGGTCCCGGCATCGCGGCGGGCGAACGCCTGCCGGACGCGAACGTGCTCGATCTGGCGCCGACGATCCTGCGGCTGCTCGACGTGCCGTTGACCGGCACGTTCGACGGTCGGCCGATCCCGGCCATCGTATCGATGCAGACGGTCGCGCCGGCGGGCTGATCCGGTTTTCGAAGAGGGAAGCCGATGACTCTTGATGTATCGGTTGTCGTCGTTTCCGACTATGCCGGCGGTGACGCCAAGTCGTGGGACGATCTGCGCAAGACGCTAACCAGCTTGTCGCGGCAGGATTTCCAGGGGCAGGCCGAATTCATCCTCGTCGAGGCGGCGGAATTCCGCGACACCATTCCCGCCGAACTCGAGCGGATCATCCCCGGTCTGCGCATCGTCTGGTCCGAGGCGACGGCGTCCTACGATATGAAGAACGCAGGCGCCGAGGCGGCGACGGCGGACATCGTCGCCATGCTGGACGCGGACTGCACGCCGTGCGAGGTCTGGCTTCGTCGTCTGGTCGACACGATGCGCGCCTATCCCGATGCCGTTGCCGTCAGCGGCAAGACCACCTATCCCGGTCGCACGCTGCTCGAGCGCATCCTGGCGCTGATTGGCCGATCGTTCCTCTATCGCCGCCAGACCGGGGACACGGATTCGATTTCGAACAATAACGCCGGTTACCGGCGCGACATTCTGCTGCGCTACCCGCTGTCGAACGCCATCGGACCGTTCGGCGCGGGCCTGCAGAACACGGCGATTGTCTGCGACGGCCACCGGGTGATGTTCGAGCCGCGCATGCAAGCGGTGCATGACTTCGAAGGTTGGGCGATGGAGCGCGATGTCCGGCGAAATGTCGGCTATGCAACCGTTGCCGTGCGTCAATACGAGCCGCGAACCAAGCAATCCTGGTTCGTCCAGCTGGGCGTCTTCAGCCTGCCGCTGTTCTATGCCGGGCGGGTGCTGATGTCGTCGCGGCAGTGTGTTCGCTACCACCGCGACTACCGGGTGCCAGGCTACGCCTTGCCGATGGCGTTGGTACTGGCGTTCATCGTGCACGCTATGGAATTGCCGGGCATGCTATGGGCATTCCGCAACCGGCCGATCACCGACACGGTTTACCGTTAGCAAGGCGAGGCAGGTTTTCGAGCGAAGCTGCCGAGGATGTAGCTGAAGGCGGGGATCGGCGCGTCGTCGGCGCGCACAGGCACGCAGCAGAGCCGGTAATTGGTGAGCCGGCCTCGCGGTTCCCAGTAGGTGCCGGCCAGATAGGCCGGTTGGCTCCCGGCCTTTGCCTCGCCACAGAGGCGATACAGTGCGTCGCGCACCACGGTCTGGCGCATTGACGAAAGCGTCTGCCCAACGGCGGCGCGCAAGTCCTCGAATTCCACCCGCTCGCCACAAAGGACGACGATCGAGTCGGCCGGGCTGTCGCCGATGAGCAACAGAAAACTGGCTTCGCGAATGCCCGGGTGCGCGTTGAGCGACATGTCGTGCAGACTGGGGGGCGTCCCGTCCCGGCGGGCCTGGCGCCAGTGCGCGATCAGCCTTCTATCCGCGCGACGTTCGTCGGTCTCCGTCCGAGGCAGTCGATCGTCGTCGGCGTCGACCATCACAGCCGCCGGCATGTGATGGCGTTTGCCGGCATTCGCGGCGGGTCGGCGACATCGGCATACAATCGGGGGCCGGGGGCTTGTTGACGGTGCTCCGTCGCCCGGGAACATGCCGTTTCGACGTTGACGCAAGACATGACATCAACGTAGCGCTCCGAATTCGGACGCTGTATCAGGAATTCTACCTAATACTATCGCGGTGATCTTGTGACTTCGGTCGTATCTAGTATTCGTAAGATCTAATGGCTTAACGATCCTCGAAATACGCCGGGCGCGCCGCTTTGGTCGGTATTCGCATTCGCGAGTACGATAGGCATTCGAACTGAAATCCATCATATTTCGAAATAGGCATGTTGCCTAAATCGAGGAGTTGTTTGTGATATCCATACGTATTCACAGAAGTGAAATAAAAAATTCATAAACAAGAATGTCGCGCGGTAATTTTTTATTTACGCGATTTGAGCAACATCCCGAGCAAGAACAGAGCTTGTTTGATACGCGTATTTCGGGGGCGGGGGTGTCTCAACAGCTGCGTCAGTTAGTGCTGTCCGTATCGCCGCTTGCCAGCGATATGCGTTGCGTCGACGTCTATGACCGTTTTGCCGTGGACCCGGAAATGTTGACGGCGGCCGTCGTCGACGCGAACGACGTGCCGCTCGGCCTCGTCAACCGGCACGAATTCTTTCTGCAGCTTGCGCATCGCTATGGCCGGGCGCTCTATGACCGCAAGCCGATCACCACGCTGATGAATACCGAGCCGCTGATCGTCGATGTCGACGCCAGCCTCGAGAGTCTGAACGACCGGATCGTCAGCGACGCGCAGAGCGCGCTGCTGCGCGGCTTCATCGTTACCCAGGACGGCCGCTATCTCGGCGTCGGTACGGCGCTCTCGCTGATGCAGTTGAACGTGCGTCACATGCATGCCCGGGCCAGGGATCTGGAAGAAGCGCGCCGCAACGCCGAGCAGGCCAACACCGCCAAGTCGCAGTTCCTCGCCAGCATGAGCCACGAGCTACGCACGCCCCTGAACGCTATTCTGGGCTTTTCGGAGATCATCCGCGACGAGAGCCTGGGCCGGATCGGGATTCCGAAGTACCGCGAATATGCCGACGACATTCATCAAAGCGGCCGGCACTTGCTGAATGTCGTGAACGATGTCCTCGACATGGCTAAGATCGAGGCCGGAAAGATCGAGCTGCAGGACCACCAGATCGACATCGGCGAGTCGATCGAACGCAGCATCAAGTTCGTCGCCACCCATGCCGCCACCGCCAACGTCGCGCTCGAGATGCGGGTGCCGGCCGGACTGCCGCTGGTTCGTGCCGACGAAGTGAAGCTGCGCCAGGTCCTGCTCAACCTGCTGTCGAATGCGGTGAAGTTCACCCCGAGCGGCGGCCGCATCCGCGTCGAAGCGTCGGCCGATTGGCGCCACGGCCTGACGATTATCGTCAGCGACAATGGGATCGGCATCGCGCCACGGGATATCCCCGGGGTGCTGCAGCCATTCGGTCAGGCCGACAGCGGCTTCGCCCGGAAATACAACGGCACCGGTCTCGGCCTGCCGCTGGCGCGCTCGATTGTCGAACTGCACGGCGGCGAGCTGTCGCTCGACAGCAAGGTCGGCGTCGGCACCACGGTGCGACTGCGTTTGCCCGCCGACCGCCTCAGCGCCGACGCCGCCTAGTGCTTGTCCTCAGTCCTTGCCGAGGATCCCTTTCAGGCCCTTGGTGATGCCGTCGACGGCCTTCTCGGCATCCTTTTTCAGGTTCTCCGCCGCGCCGCCGATGTTGGAGGAATCGACCGGCGACTTCAGCGCGTCGGTGGGCGACGGGGCCGGCGCCTGCGCGCCGCCGCCTTCGCCCTTCGCCAGCTTCAGGCAGGGATTGTCGGAATTGCCCATTTCCGCCAGCCCGACGACGGCCGCCGGCGGGAACAGGGTGGCACCCAGCAGTCCGCCGAGCTTGCGGGCCGCGGCCACCTCGTCCGGCGTAAAGCTGGGCTCGACGAACGTGCCGCCGATCTTGACCGGCACGGACACGTTCAGCGTGGCGCTCTTCGGCTGCGGCGAAACGACCAGGTTCAAGGCTTCCTCGCCCAGGTTCACGTCGCCTTCGCCGCTGACGATGGTGTACTCGGTGTTGATCAGCATGACCTGCGACTTGGCGACGCCGTTCTCGATCTTGAAGTCGCTCGCCATGCACTCGACCACGGTCCATTCGGACTTGCTGCCGAACACCGATCCCATCACCGAGCTCAGGCCGCCGACCAGCAGGTCGAAGGCCTCGGTCCGGGCCCGGCCCTCGTTCATCAGCACGCGGCTGTGGCCGTTCAGGCTGCCCATGATCGCCGCCACCGAGTTGCCGCTGCCCTGAAGGTCGACGTCCAGGCTGGCGCTGCCTTCCAACAGGTCGGTGACGCCGGCCTCGGTGATCAGCTTGCCGAGATCGAGCGACTCCGACTTCAGCCTCACGTCCAAGGCCGCGGCGTCGGCCTGCCGCGCCAGCGAGACCATGCCGTCGATCTTGCTGTCGGCGACCGTCGCGGTCAGCGGCTCGACCTGCAATCGGCCGTCCTTCAGCGCCACCTTCACCACCGTGTCGCGCACGGTCAGCGTCGGCGTCACCAGTTCGGCGATCGTCACGTCGATGTCGGCGTCGGCGGCCGACAGGCCGTCCAGCGGCAGCGGATCGGACGGGAACACCTTGCCGGTAACCGCGGTGCCGCCGCCGCTGTCGGCCCCGGTGCCGCCGCCGCCCGCGGCCTCGGCGCCGCCGGCCGGCTGCAGCTCGACCAGGTCGACCTTGTTCGAGGCCAGCTTGGCCGTAACGCTCGGCCGCTCGCCCGCCATGCGCAGGGCCACGTTGCCGGCAAGATCGGTGTTGCCGAAGTTGAACTGGATGTCATTGACATCGAGCGCGTCGGGCGCGCCGACGATCTTCGCCGTCAGTTCCAGCGGCCCCGCCGTCGGCAGGCCGTCGCCGGCGAAGGCCTTCAGGCCGGACAAATTGCGCGCGTTCACCGACAAGGCCAGATCCAGGCCGCTCGGCGCCTGCGGATCGGCGATCCCGCCATTCAGCGCCACTTGAATGCCGAACGCGTCGGCCTTGATGTCGACGGGGAAGGGGCCGCCGCCCGTTGCCGCGGCGATCGAGCCGACCTGGCCCTCGACGATCAGCGGATCATCGCCCCAATTGCCCTCGACCTCGATGACCATGGGGTCGTCGGCGCTTTCCGAGGCGACGCGGGCGCGCACCAGCGCAGCGTCGATGCGCTCGCCGCTACGCGCGTCGGTCATGCTCAGCGTCACGTTGTCGATCGACAGATCGCCGAGATGCGCGGCGATGCCGCCGCCGCCGCCAGTGTCGCCGCTGTCACTTTCGCTTGGCGCGGTGCTGTCGGCGGCGCCGGCGAAGTCCCAGTTGTTGCGGCCTTCGGCATCGGTCTCCAGCGCGATGGTGGCGTCGGCAAGTTCCAGCCTCGGCACCGAGACCTCGCCGCCCAGCAGCGGCAGCAGCTCGACGTCGACCGCGAACTTTCCGATTTGCGCCAATGCCGGGGCCTCGCCCCATTCGGCGTTGGCGAAACGGATGCCCTCCGCGCTCACCGACGTCGTCAGGCCGAACCGCAGATCGAAATTACCGTCAATGGTCAGATCTCGGCCGGTCGCGTCTTTGACGGCCTGGGTGATCTGCTGCTTGTAGGTGTCGGCGGGGATCAGGAACGGTACGGCGACGACAACAACGATCAAAACGAGCACGAGAACGGCGAAGCCGATCAGGATGCGTTTCATGTCACTCTCCAACGCAGGCGGCGCCGCCCCCCGTTGCCCGGTTCGCCGCGGTGTCTTTCCCTCTATATGCAACTTAGTCCAGCCAGGGCTTCGGGCCTAGTGCCGTTTCCCCAATCGGTCGCTAGGCCATTTTCTGCTAAACTCACCCGGATTGGCCGAGCGCCGCCCCGGAAGAGGTGTCAAAGCATGAGCCGTGGTCAGAAATTCGCAGCAGCCGGCGTCATTCCGGCAACCCTGTTGGCGTTCGACGACGACTTCGGCATCGACGAGGCATCGAGCCGCCGGCACCTGCGCGATACCGCCGAGGTCGCTGGAATCGGCGCGATCACCGTCAACGGCCACGCATCAGAGGTGCATGCCTGCAGCTTCGACGAGCAGCGGCGCATTCTCGACTTCTCGCTCGACGAGGTCGGCGATCGCCTGCCGCTGGTGAACGGCGTCTATGCCGACGGCAGTCTGCATGCGGCCGAGATCGCCCGCATGTCGGAGGCCGCCGGCGCTTCGGCCCTGCTGGTGTTCCCGCCCAACAGCATGTCGATGGGCGGCCAGCTCCGACCCGAGATGGCAATGGCGCATTTCAAGACCATCGCGGACGCGACCGATCTGCCGATCATCCTGTTCCAGTACCCGATGGCGACCAATCTCGGCTATCCGTTCGAGACGCTGCTGCGCCTCGTCGACGAGGTGCCGTCGATCGTCGCCATCAAGGACTGGTGCAACGACGCCATGCTGCACGAGCGTCACATCCGCACGTTGCAGGCTCTGCCGCGCCCGGTCTCGGTGCTGACCACGCACAGCGCCTGGCTGATGGCCTCGCTCAGCATGGGCGCGGCCGGGCTCCTCTCCGGCGCCGGCAGCGTCATCGCCGATCTGCAAGTCGCCCTGTTCCAGGCCATTCAGCGGTCCGATCTGGCGGCGGCCCGGGCGGTCAACGACCGGATCTATCCGCTGTCCCAGGCCTTCTATTCGCCGCCGTTCCTCGACATGCATAACCGCATGAAGGAATGCCTCGTGCTGCTGGGCCGGCTGCCCAAGGCCGTGGTTCGTCCGCCGTTGATGAAGCTGTCCGCGGCCGAGATTGACCGGCTGAGGGCGGCACTGGCCGCCGCGGGCGTCGAACCGGCCGGCGCCGCGCGCCATGCGGCCGAGTAGCTTGCCCGACTAATCCCAAGCTGGTACAAATGGTTAGCGCCGTTCGCTGAATATTAACCTTAACAAGCGTCGGTGGGTCTGAAGTGCGTCGATCTGGGACAGATACGGTTGGCATGCCGCTTGCTCCTATCGGTTCGACGGCTCGAGGAGCAGGGATTAGGCCTTTGTTATGAAACAGAATTCGACCGAATCCACCGTGTTTTCGTGGGTCTTGCGGCTGGGCCTGCCGATGGTGTTGCTGTTGGGCGGCATCATGCTGGCCAGCGGCCTGGCGTTGGCCGACAGCCGCACGACGATGGCTGGATTTGCCACCTGTCCGGTTGCCGACGGCGCGGCCGATCGCTGCCGCGCCAACGACGGCGATGGCGTGATGCTGCGGCGGCAGTCGGGACAGCTTTGGATCGGCCCTTACCAGATCGCGCCGGTGCGTTCCGCCGACGGCTTCTTTTTCCCTTATCTGCGAGACGCCGTTCTTGACGAAGCCTCGACGACGACACGCACGCGATCGATCTGACCGGTTTTAGCAGCACCTATCCAAGCTCGAGCCGGCGGCGACGCCGGCTTTTCTTTTGGCCGTCCGACGCAATATGCCGGTCCCCGATCATGCTCTAATATCTCGGCAGCGGGTTGTCGGATCCGCATAACAGGGGAGGGTGGCATGACGACATTTCGCGTCGGCATCAGCGCCGATTTCGAGAGCGACGGCGTCGCGACGTTTCCGAGCTACGATATTTCCGCGCTGCGGAATGCTGCCGGTGTGGACGTTTCGGTGCTGCCGGCGGAATCGCCGCTGCGGCCCGAGACCATTGCCGATCTCGACGCGGTGATCCTGCTCGGCGAACAGCTCCGGACATCGAGCCTCACGTCCGGCTGCCGCCTGGCGCATGTCGCCCGCGTTGGTGTTGGCTACGACACGGTCGAC
Source organism: Alphaproteobacteria bacterium (assembly GCA_965232515.1). Taxonomy (GTDB): domain Bacteria; phylum Pseudomonadota; class Alphaproteobacteria; genus JANQKO01. The sequence continues at coordinate 504,152 of CBDDPY010000002.1, forward strand.
GTGCCGGCCTGCACCGACCATGACGTCGTCCTGACGATCTGCCCCGACGGCGTGCGCCGGCCCATGGCCATCGCCATCGTCACGCTGTTGCTGGCCTTGAGCGGCAACCTGCTGGCCAAGGACCGGGTTGCGCGCAAGGGCGCGCCCGGTTGGGACGAGCGCATGGGCTATCACGGCACCGGGCTGATCGGCCGCACGCTCGGTTCCGTCGGCATCGGCAATATCGGCGCCGAGATGTTCCGCATGGCCCGGCCGTTCGAGATGCGCTACATCGCGCACGATCCTTACGCCGATGCCGCCGTCGCGGCCGAACTCGGCGTCGAGCTGGTCGGGCTCGATGACGTCTTCGCGCAGTCCGATTTCCTTGCCTTCAACTGCCCGCTGACCGACGAGACCCGCGGCATCGGTTCCGCCGCCGGCATCGCCCGAATGAAGCCGACGGCCTACCTGATCAATACCAGCCGCGGGCCGGTGGTCGACCGCGACGCGCTCTACGAAGCGCTCGCCAGCGGGCGCATCGCCGGCGCCGGCCTCGATGTCTTCGATCCCGAGCCGCCCATGGCCGACGATCCGTTGCTGACCCTCGACAACGTCGTTTTGGCGCCGCATTCGCTCGGCTGGACCGATCAGATGTTCACCGAGTTCGGCCGTCTCAACGCCGAGGCCGTGCTCGACGTCGCAAGCGGCCGTGCGCCCAGGAACGTCGTCAACAAAGATGTGCTCGACCGTCCCGGTTTTCAGGCCAAGCTCGCGGCCTTCTCGGGCCGCTAGTCCTCGCGCGGGTCAATAACCCTCGCGAGCGCCGGGAAGTAGCGGTCGCCGTCTCCGTTGGCGATGGTCTCCTCCAGCAGCTTACGGGCGACATCGGCGCCGCGCAGCGCCAGGCCGATATCGTCGGCGAGGCCGAGCGCGTAGCTCAGGTCCTTCAGCGCGTAGCGGGCCGGGAAGGCGCGTTCCGGGAATTCGCCCGGCAGCATCGCCTTCATGCCGTGGTTGCGCAGCGCGAAGCTGTCGGCCGAGCCCTTCGACAGCGTGTCGAACAGCACCTTGCCGTCGACGCCGGCCCGGCGGCCGACGGCCAGCGCTTCCGCTAGCGCGACGACGGTCTGGAACAGCACCATGTTGTTCATCTGCTTGACCACCTGGCCGGCGCCGGTCTCGCCGCAGAGCGTGATCTCGCTGGCGAAGCAAGCGAGATAAGGTTCCAGGCGGGCGAACAGCCCGGCATCGGCGCCCACCATCACGCTCAAGGTGCCGGCTTCGGCGGCGGCGCGCGTACGCGCCACCGGCGCATCGGCAAAGGCGACACTGATCTTGGCATAGCGCAGCGCCACCTCGCGGCTCAGTTCGACCGGCGTCGTGCCGGTGTCGACCACGATCTGCCCGGGCTCCAGCGCCTCCATCAGGCCGTCCTCGTCGTCCAGGCAGACGCAACGCACGGCGTCGCCGTCCGGCAGCGACAGGAAGATCAGATCGGCGGCCTGCGCGACCTCGGCCGGACAGTCCTTCTGTTTGACGCCGGCCGCGGCCAGCCGTTCCAGCGGCGCCGGGTCCGGGTCGAAGGCCACCATCGGCAGCCCGCTCTTGGTGGCCAGGTTGCGGCAGATCGGCTCGCCCATGACGCCGAGGCCGATAAAGCCGAGGCTACTGACGTCGCGCATGTATCTTCTCCAGCACAGGCAGGATGTGGTTGCGGAACCGCGCCGGGTTCTCCGACATCGGGAAATGGCCAAGCGCCGGCATGATCTCGGCCTCGGCGCCGGCGATCTTGCCGGCCGTCCGAACCGTGTCTTCCGGCGTGCATGAGAAATCGTATTCGCCGGTCAGCAGGTAGACCGGGCATTTGCCGGCATCGATATCGGCGACCCGGTCGCGGAAATCGGAATCGGCGCGATAGAAATGGAGATCGCCCTTGAACACCCCCGGACCGCTCTGCATGTAGGCCCACAGCGTTTCCCAACGGAACTCGTCCGGGCTTTGCGGCGCGACAAGGCCGGAGATCAGCGCCGCGCAGACCTCGCCGCCATGCACGTCGGGCCGGTGCAGCCAGGTCGTGTCGTACCAGGGCTGCTGGTGATCCGAGCCTTCGAGGCCGATCACCGCGCCCAGTTCGTCGGCGAACGCGCCCGCCAGATGCAGCACGATCCGCCCGCCCATGGAGCAGCCCATGACGACGGGTTGCGCCAAATCCAGGGCCCGGCAGAACGCCATCACCGTTTCGGCATAAAGGTCGGTCGTCAGGGCATATTCCTCATCCTGCCAGCCCGGCGGCGGGGCCGATTTGCCGTGCCAGGGCAGGTCGAAGGCGATCACCCGAAACCGCTCGGTCACGACTTCGTCCAGCATCAGGTGCCGGAATTGCTGGCCATGCGCGCCGGCGGTGTGCAGGCAGACCAGCGGCATGCCGTCACCCGCTTCCTCGAAATAGATCCGGTTCGGACGGCCGGCGATCTTCAGCGTCAGATATCGCCCGACGATGGGCTCCAGCTCGGCCGGCATGTCAGCCGCCGCCCGCCAGGCGGCGCGGCGCCGCCAGCACGTCCTTGACATAGCGCAGGTTCGCCATCAGCGGCTGCAGCGATCCGTCGATACGGGCGACGCCGATCTTCGTCATGGCGAAGATGTCGTGATAGCCGGGCGCCGGCATCGGTTGCCAGAAGGACTGCCAAGCGTCTTCCGGCGCCCGCACGGCGAAGGTCCACGGCCGCATCAGCACCGGCCCGCGCGTGACCTCGTCGATGCGGCCCGCGCGGATCGCCACATGCCAGGGCTGGTCGCCGACCTCGATCAGGATGTCGTCGGAAAAGAACCGCCCCCGTCGTACCAGGGCGGCGTCGCCATTCACCAGCTCCGGCAGCCGCTCGATCAACAAACTCTCCAACGCGATCAGGGGTGAACGTTGCGCCGAGTCTAGGGCGGCGGCGCGAAGCCTGTCAAAACGGTCGCTAGCCGGCGAGCTTGTTCAGCGCGGCCTCGGTGCGGGGCAGCCAATAGGTCATGCCCAGGTCTTGATACAGCGCGGCCGTGGCCCGCAGCGCCGCGACGGCTTCGTCATGGCGGCCGATCGTCGCGTAAAGCTCGCCCAACGAGAGCTGGCCGTGCGCCTGATGCGGCCGCAGGCCCTGCGACGCGGCGCCCGCGATGGCGGCCAGATAATGCTGTTCGGCCTGCTCTGGGTCGGTTTCGGCAACCAGATCGCCCTGCAGGCGAAGGGCCCAGATCTGGCCCTCGCGCTCCTCCTGCGCTTCGGCGAGTTCCAGGCCGCGCCGCGTCATCTCGGCCGCTTCGTCGCGGCGGCCGGCGATCAGCGCGGCTTCCGCGAACCAGAAATAGGGGCGGGCATAGTGCACCGACCGCTCCCAGACCGCCGGATCGATCGACCGGTTCAACAGCGCGAAGCCCTCGTCCTGCCGGCCCTCCACCACATAGACATAGCCCAGCGCCGACAGGATCACCGGCGCCAAAGTGTAAAGCTCGTAGAGATCGCCGATCTCGGTCGCCCGTTCCAGGTGCTTCGCCGCCAGGTCAAACCGGCCCTGCCGGGCATAGGCGTGCCCCAGTCCGCGGGTCAGCACATAGAGGCTGTAATGGTCCTCCGCGTCCTCGGCTGTCGACAGACCCAGCGTTTCGTAGGTCTCGACCTCGTCGAAATTGCCGAGCTCGGCGATCGACGAGATCAGCACCGAACAGGAAAACACGAACGGCAGGCCGCCCAGCGCGAACTTGCGCTCCGATGAATTGGCCTGCATGTCGGCGATGGCGCGCTTCAGCCAGGTCGCGGCGGCGGTGAAATCGCCCATGCCGTAATAGGTCTGACCCAGGCGATAGGCCGCGAGGTAGCCGAGTTCGGTATCGCCGACCTGCTCGGCGATATCGCGGGCCTGATGGATGACGGTTTCGGCGTCGCCATAGTCGCCCTGCCGCCAGTAGGTCGCGCCCAGATGCAACAGCGCCCAGCCGATCCGGTCGTCGTCGCCGATGCGCCGCGCCAGTTCCTCGGCCCGCCACAGATGCTCGGTCGTGGTCTCGTGGTCGCCGACCACGAACAACGCGTTGCGCAGCTGAAATCTGAGATCGATGTCCTGCGCGATGGTTTCGTCGGTTTCCGGCAGGTGATGCAGCGCGTCGAGCGCCCGCTCGAAATCCGCCACCGCGGCGCGCAGGGCGGCGCGGCGCAGCGCCTTGTTGCCGGAGTCGCGGCAATAGGCCACCGCCTTCGGCCAGTCCTCGGCCGTCAGCGCATGGTGCGCCAGACGCTCGACATGCTCGTCCAGACGGCCGGCATAGCGTTCCTCGATCGTGTCCACCGTGCATGTATGCAGCGACCGGCGGCGCTCGCGCAGCACGCTGGCATACGCCACCTCCTGCGTCAGCGCGTGCTTGAAGGTGTATTCCGCTTCCGGAATCAGCCGGGTTTGCTGCAGGAACTCGGCCGCCCGAAGCTGCGACAGGGCTTCGTGCAAGGCGTCGTCGTCCAGGTTCGCCATCGGCTGTAGCAGGGCCATGGGCACGTCCTTGCCGATCACCGAGGCCACCTGCAACAGGTTCTTCGCGTCCGGCGCCAGCCGGTCGATGCGCGCCGCCAGCACCTCCTGCACGCTTGTCGGGATCTCGAACTGGTCCAGCGGCTTCGCCGGCAGGAAGGCGCCGCGCGCGCCGGTGATCACGCCGGTTTCGATCAGCGCGCGTACGGTTTCCTCGAGGAACAGCGGCGTCCCGCCCGTGCGTTCGTACAGAAGTCGCCGCGCGTGCGCCAAATCCGGACTGTCGCCCAGCAAGTGCCGCAGCAGCTCGGCCGCCGTGTCGTCTTCCAGCGGATCGGCGCGGATCAGCCGGAAATAGCTGCGGCTGGCCCAGTCATGCGCGTATTCCGGCCGGTAGGTCACCAGCAGCAGCATCGGCACGGCGGCGATGCCGTCGACCAGGGCGTCGAGGAAGCCCTGGGTCTCGCTGTCGATCCAGTGCAGATCCTCGACCACCAGGATCAGCGGCTGCTGCTGGCTCAGCCGCGCCAGCAGGGCGATCAGCGCGTCCAGCGTCCGCCGCCGGCGCTGCGGCGCGCCCAACGCCTGCCACTCGACGTCGTCCACCGGCAGGTCCAGCAGCGCGAACAACGGCGGCAGCACCGACAGCATCTCGATGCCGAGGCTCGAAACCTTGGACTGCACCTTGCGCACGATATCGGCCTGGCTGTCGCTTTCCCTCACCGCAACCCAGCTACGCAGCATGTCGCTGACCGGCAGATAGGTCGCTTCGCGGTTATGCGCCGCGCCGCCAGTCTCCAACACGGCCCAGCCCGCGTTTTCGGCCGCGCGGACGAATTCATGCGCCATCCGGGTTTTGCCCATGCCGGGCTCGCCGATCAGTGCGATCACCTCGCCCTGGCCGCGGCTCGCGCGCTCCAGCGCCCGGTTCATCTTCTCCATCTCGACCTGGCGGCCGACGAAGGGCGTCAGGCCGCGGGTGGCGCGGGCTTCCCAGCGCGAGCGCGCCGAGGTGCTGCCGCGCAGCTCGAACAGGTCGACCGGTTCGCGCACGCCGCGCAGCCGCATGGCGCCCAGCGCTTCCGCCAGGATAAAGCCCTCGGCCCGCTGCAGCGTCGCCATGGTCAACCCAATGCGGTCGGACTCCATGCTCTCCTCGACCCGGCTGGCGAGATGCACGACCGGGCCCACGGCGTCGTAGCGCGCGCCGGCGCTGCCGCCAAGCGGCCGCACGACGACCTCGCCCGAATGCAGGCCGACGCGGATCGCCAGCTCGCCGCCCGACAACGCGTTCACCGCCTCCTGCATCGCGAGCGCCGCATAGCAGGCACGGACCGCGTGGTCCTCGTGCGCGATCGGCGCGCCGAACAGCGCCATGATGCCGTCGCCGCGGGTGTGGCTGACCGTGCCTTCGAACCGGCCGACAGCGTCGATCATCGTCTGCAGGGCCGGGTCCAGCCGCTGCAAGGCCAGCTCCGGATCTAGCCCGTCGACCAGCTCGGTCGAGCCCTTGATGTCGGCGAACAGCACCGTCAGGTTCTTGCGTTCGGGCTCCGCGTCTTCCAGCGGCCGGGCCGCGGAGGCCGTCGTATCCTCTGCCGTTGCCGGCGCCAATTCCGTCGGCTGCGACGACCGGCGCTGCGTGATCTCGTCGCGCAGTTGCCGGGTCTCGGGCGTCGGATCGGCGTCCAGCTCGCGCCGCAGCTGCCGGGCGCAGACGTCGTACTGGTTCAGCGCCGCGCTCCAGCGGCCCTGTTCGGCATAGAGCCGCATCAGGTCGCAATGCACGTTCTCCTGCGCCGGATCGATCGCCAGCATCCGGCAGGCGACCTGGATCGCCGCCGCGGTCGCGCCCGCGGTCGTCTCGTGCGCCAGCAGGCGGCCCAGGCCGGACAGCGCCAGCTCCCGCAGGCGGTGACGCTCGGCCGCCAGCCAGTCCTCGAAATCGGCCTCGCGCAGGCTCAACCCGTCCAGCAGGTCGCCGCGATAGAGAATCGCCGCCGCCCGCAGCGACTCCGGCGTGTCGTCCGCTACCAGCCGTGCGAAGCGGTCGATATCGACCTCGATCCGGGCGCCGTCGAAGGCCAGCGTCTCGCCGTCCGCCACCAATGGCGTCAGATCGACCGCGGCGAAGGCCTTGCGGATGGAATAGACGGTCTGGCTCAGGCTGTGCCGGGCCTGCTCCTCGCCCCGGTCGCCCCAGAACAGCGCCGCCAGCTTGTCGCGCCGCTGCGGCTCGCCGCCCGCGACGGCGAGGTAGGCCAGCAGCGCTTCGGCCTTTTTCGTTGGCAGGCGGACATCGCCGTCTACGGCAAGGCGCAGGCCACCGAGAAGCTGTAGTTGCGGCGATGGCATGGGCGCGAATCCGTTAGGCGGCCGTCGTTGCGCGCAAGATATCGTCTGGCGGCGTCATTTTTGAGAGTTTTTTGATAGCCGCGATGAGAGCCGTTTGATGGCGGTCAAATAGTCTGTCACCGCCAAGAATACCGGTTTTTCGCCGGTGGGAGGAGAAAATGGCAATCGACCCGGCCAAGCTGGACGATTTCAGCGGTCAGGTCGTCGGCGATCTCGCGGCGGCCTTTTCCGGCGTCATGGTCAATATCGGCCATAAACTGGGCTTGTACAGCGCCATGGCCGGCGCTGGGCCGATGACGTCGGCTGCACTCGCCGCGCGCACCGGTCTGAATGAGCGCTACGTCCGCGAGTGGCTGAACAATCAGGCGGCCGGCGGCTACGTCACCTACGACGCCGTCGAGAAGACCTATCTGCTGCCCGACGAGCATGCCCTGGTGCTGGCGGAGTGCGAAAGCGCCGCCTACATGGCCCAGGCCTTCGACGCCGCGTCGTCGATCTGGAAGACGGTGGACCGCACCGTCGATGCGTTCCGAAACGGCCAGGGCATCGGCTGGCACGAGCACGACGCCGGCGTCTTCTGCGGTATCGAGTCGTTCTTCCGGCCGGGCTATCGGGCGAACATGACGTCGAAGTGGATCCCGGCGCTGGAGGGTGTCGAGAAGAAGCTGCGCATCGGCGCCACGGTGGCCGATGTCGGCTGTGGTCACGGCGCCTCGACCATCGTCATGGCCGAGGCCTATCCGAACTCGACCTTCTACGGCTTCGACTACCATACGGGTTCCATCGAAACCGCGCGTCAGCGGGCGCAAGACACCGGCATGGGGCACCGCGTCGCCTTCGAGGTCACCGACGCCCAGGGCTATTCCCCGGTCGGCTACGACCTGATCTGCTTCATGGACTGCCTGCACGATCTCGGCGATCCGGTCGGCGCGGCGCGGCATGCGCGTGAAGCGCTGGCGCCGGACGGCACCGTGTTGCTGGTCGAGCCGCGGGCGGGCGATGCGGTCGAGGACAACCTCAATCCCGTCGGTCGGCTCTACTACGCGCTCTCGACCACGCTCTGCACGCCGAATTCGCTGTCCCAGAACGGTGGCGACGCGCTCGGCGCCCAGGCCGGCGAGGCGCGCCTGACCGAGGTCATGCGCGAGGCCGGCTTCGGCCGCATCCGCAGGGTCGCCGAAACCGCCTTCAACATCGTGCTGGAAGTACGTCCCTGACCTTGCGAGATTAGCCTCGGAACCTATTTCGAGGCGTCGGCAAGGGGCGGGGTATGGCGTGGCGATTGCGGCGGGCGGCGGAAGCCGATCTCGACTGGTTGGTGGCGCAGGAACTGCGGCCGGAGAACGCGGCCTTCATCGGTCATTGGCCGCGCGATCAGCATCTGCGCAACTTGGCTGATCCCGACAAGTACTACGCGGTCGCCGAAGCCGAGAACGGCGGCCTGCTCGCGTTCGCGATCCTGGCCGGCCTGACCAATCCGGCACACAGCATCGAACTGCTTCGCGTGGCCGTCGCCGACGCCGACCGCGGTCTCGGCAAGCCGCTGCTGCGCAAGCTCATCGACCTCGCTTTCAGGGACCTCGGCGCTAACCGCCTCTGGCTCGACGTCTACGACGACAACGAACGCGCCCGCCACGTCTACCGCACCGTCGGCTTCCAGGAGGAGGGTGTCCTGCGCGAGGCCACCTTGCGCGCCAATGGCGCGCTCGGCTCCCTCGTCATCATGTCGATCCTCGCCCGTGAATACGAAGCTCAGCCGTAGCTGAAGCACAACTGAAGATAATTCTTATAACTCACTGACATTCGGATATTTTTCGATCTGAATAATGGGGGCAGTCCTTATTATTGCGCCCGGCCGTTGCGGGCTGCAAAGTTCGGTTGCCTTTCCCGGCAGCCTGCTAGACTAGCCGCAACATCCCCGTCCGCCACGAGGAGCCGCCATGACCCTGCATGCCGACCTGTTCTGGTCGTTCCGTAGCCCATATTCCTATCTCGCCACCGGCCGCATCGTCCGGCTCGCCGCCGAATACGATCTCGAGGTCGCGGTGCGGCCGGTCTACCCGATCGCCGTGCGGGATCCCGACTTCTTCAAGGAGGTCAATCCGAAATGGGTCGCGTACCTGCAGAATGACGTGCGCCGCATCGCCGAGATGACCGGCACGCCCTTCGTCTGGCCATCGCCGGACCCCGTCATCATGGACATGGAAACGCTCGCCATCGCGCCCGAGCAGCCGCTCGCCCGCCGGCTCACCCGCCTCGGCGTCGAGGCCGCGGGGCAGGGCCGGGGCCTCGCCTTCATCGACGAGGTCTCGAGGCTGCTCTGGAATGGCGAGGTCAAGGGCTGGGACCAGGGCGACCATCTGGCCAAGGCGACGGCGCGGGCCGGCCTCGACCTCGCCGCCATGGAGGCCAAGATCGCCACCGACGTCGACGCCTACGAGGACGCCATCACGGCCAACGAGGAGGCGCTCGACGCCGCCGGCCATTGGGGCGTGCCGACCATGGTCTTCGAGGGCGAGCCCTTCTTCGGTCAGGACCGCCTGGATGTCTGCATTTGGCGCCTAAAGCAGCACGGCCTCGAACCGCGCCGATAGATCTCGACTTCTGTGATGCGGAAATAATTGCGTATGATGGAAAAATAATTCTAGACCGGCATCGGCCGAAACGCCATATTCCGGTCCAGCAAGAAGCAGCGGAGGGCAAGACATGACCGCGCGTATCGAAAAGAGTGGCTTGCAGGTCGCGACCGTTCTGCACGACCTGGTCGAGAACGAGATCACGCCAGACACGGGCATCGAGGCTGACGTGGTCTGGGCCGCTTTCGCGGACATCGTCAAGGATCTGGCGCCGAAAAACGCCGCGCTACTGCAGAAACGCGCGGATTTGCAGGCGAAGATCGACGCCTGGCATCTGGAGCGCCGCGGCCAGCCCGTCGACCATGCCGCCTACAAGGCCTTCCTGACCGAGATCGGCTATCTCGTGCCCGAGGGCGGCGATTTCCAAATCGACCCGCCCAACAACGACCGCGAGATCACCGAGATCGCCGGGCCGCAGCTCGTCGTGCCGGTGATGAACGCGCGGTTCGCGCTGAACGCCGCCAACGCCCGGTGGGGCAGCCTTTACGACGCCCTCTATGGCACCGACGTCATTCCCGAAACCGACGGCGCCGAGAAGGGGACCAGCTACAACCCGGCCCGCGGCGCCAAGGTCGTGGCCTTCGCCGCCGACTTCCTGGATCAGGCCGCGCCGCTCGCATCCGGCAGCCATGCCGACGCCACGGCTTACCGCGTCGCCGACAAGCAACTGTCGGTGACTGTCGCTGGCGGCGAGACCGGCCTTGTTCGGCCGGAACAGTTTGCGGGCTATGCCGGCGACGGTAACGCGCCGTCATCGGTGCTGCTGGTCAACAACAACCTGCATATCGAGATCCAGATCGACGCCAACCATCCGATCGGCCGCGACCACGCCGCCGGCGTCAAGGACGTGGTGCTGGAATCCGCCATCACCACGATCCAGGACTGCGAGGACTCCGTCGCCGCCGTCGACGCCGAGGACAAGGTCGTGGTCTACCGCAACTGGCTCGGCCTGATGCGCGGCGACCTGGAAGACACGTTCGAGAAGGGCGGGTCGATGATGACGCGGCGGCTGAACGCCGACCGTGAGTTCACGGCGCCCGACGGCGCGACGCTGACCCTGCCGGGGCGTAGTCTCCTGCTGGTCCGCAACGTCGGTCATCTGATGACGTCGGACGCCGTGCTCGCATCGGACGGCGCGGAAGTGCCGGAAGGCTTCCTCGACGCCATGCTGACCAGCCTCATCGCGCTGCACGACCTGAAGGGCTTGGGCCAGCATCGCAACAGCCGCGCCGGCAGCGTCTACATCGTCAAGCCGAAGATGCACGGGCCCGAGGAGGTCGCCTTCGCCGCCGAGCTGTTCGACCGCGTCGAAGACGCCCTCGGCCTCGCCCGCAACACGCTCAAGATCGGCGTCATGGACGAGGAGCGCCGCACCACGGTCAACCTCAAGGAATGCATCCGCGCCGTCCGCGACCGCCTGTTCTTCATCAACACCGGCTTCCTCGACCGCACCGGCGACGAGATCCACACCAGCATGGAGGCGGGCCCCTTCCTGCCCAAGGAGGCGATCAAGGCCCAGCCCTGGATCTCGGCCTACGAGGACTGGAGCGTCGATATCGGCCTCGAGACTGGCCTCCGCGGCCGGGCCCAGATCGGCAAGGGCATGTGGCCCAAGCCCGACGAGATGCAGCAGATGATGGAGGCGAAGCAGGGCCACCCGCAGGCCGGCGCCAACTGCGCCTGGGTGCCGTCGCCGACGGCGGCCACGCTCCACGCCATCCACTATCACCGCGTCAACGTCGCCGCCCGCCAGGAGGAGCTGGCGTCGCGCGGCCGGGCCAGCCTCGACGACATCCTGTCGATCCCGCTGCTCGCCGGCGCCAACCTGTCGCCGGACCAAATCCAGTCCGAGATCGACAACAACGCGCAAGGCATCCTCGGCTATGTCGTGCGCTGGATCGACCAGGGCGTCGGTTGCTCCAAGGTGCCGGATATCAACGATGTCGGCCTGATGGAGGACCGCGCCACCTGCCGCATCTCCAGCCAGCACGTCGCCAACTGGCTGCACCACGGCATCTGCGGCGAAGACCAGGTGCGCGAAGCCATGCAGCGCATGGCCGCCGTCGTCGACCGCCAGAACGCCGGCGACGCCGCCTACCGCGACATGGCCCCCGGCTTCGACGCCAGCATCGCCTTCCAGGCCGCCTGCGATTTGGTGTTCAAGGGCCGCGAGCAACCGAGCGGCTACACCGAGCCGATCCTGCATGCCCGCCGCAAAGAGGTCAAAGCGGCGGGGGGCGAGCTTTAGAGCCCTTCGCTCACTGCACGACCGCTAACGGTCTGGATGCAGCACCACCTCGACCTCGGCGCGTTCGCGGCGGAGCGCGAGGGCGAGGCGGGCCGGCAGCATGCGGAACGTGGTGACGGTGAGGCGTTTGCCCGACTGCAGGCGGGTCGGATGCACTTCCAGATCGAGCACGAGGTCGAGGTCGCCGAACAGCGCATGCAACTGGTCTTGTTGCCGTGGGCCCAATTCGTCCGGCTGGACCGGGCGCAGGCAGCGCAGCAGGCGGATGCCGCCGTCGAACTGCATGTCGACGGGATAGCGGTCCATCAGCGCATGGTCCCAGTCGCGCCATTTGGATCGCGATGAGCACCCGATCAGGTCGTCGTGGCCGCAATCGGGATAGGCCAGCCGATAGCCATGCGAAAAACCGAGAAACCTGTGATCGTCGTCCGGATCGGTCCAGACCGTCGTGCGTGTGTCCGTCTGCAGCCGTTGCAGCAGCACGGCATCGGGGCAATCGCCGCCCCGCCAGAGCGGGGCCGGCGCCGCGCCGTCCTGGCCGTCGATCAGCCGGTACAGCTTGCGCGTCGCGCGCAGATCCGGTTCCTGCACGCCGCGTTCCCAGCGGCTGACCGTGGTCGGACTGACGCGCAGCGCGTCGGCCAGGTCTTCCTGGCTGATATGGTGCTGCCGGCGATAGCGCCGAATGTCGCGCGCCAGATCCATGGGCCCACACTGCGATCCACGACCCGTCCGCGCCGGCAAACGACCAGTAAACGCCCTGGCGCGATCGGCGATCGTCCAATTAGGCTCGGATCATATACACCGATCGCCACCGAGCGATAGGGGGTTGCGGGGGCGCCGTTCGCCAAGACGGCGCCCTATCCCTTTTCAGGCCGGCATTTAGGCAATCGCGGCGCCGGCCGCGGAGCTCCGATCACTTCGGTTCGAACTAGGTCAGCCGGTAGTGGTTCGGCGCGGCCCCCGGGGGGCGCTCATCGTCGGCGACGGGCGCTCGATTGGGAATCAACGAACGGTCGACGCTGGACAGCACGTGCTGAACATCGGCCAGAATGTTGTCGTGATAACGGTGCGAGCTGTGCACCGAGACCTGGTTGCCGCCACGGTCCATCAGGCCGTTGGTCGATGTTGAATTGGCGTAAGCCGCGGCATCGACGACCACTACATTGCCGGGCAGGTTGCCATAATCCTCGGCGCCGTGGCGTCCCAGCCGATTCCCGCCGAAGCGCTTCACGCTCGAGGCCTTGAGCGCCCGATCGTGCTTCGAGTAGTAGACATGAACGCGGCGCGAGAACTGCGCGATGTACTGGCCTTTGCCGCCGTGCTCGATGTCCGATGCGGCAAGGTCCGGCGCCAGCATGACCGTCTCGTTGAACATCAGGCGCCCGACCGGGGTGCCGATGTGATCGGACAGATACTCCATGCCCTTGCGCAGCAGATAGTTGCCCATCGAGTGGGCGATGCAGTAGGTGGTCGAAACGCAGTCGCGCTCATGCTTCGTCAGGAAGTCGTTTATGTCGCGCAGAAATCTGACGAACGCCGGTACGGAATCGCGAACCTCTTCGCGGTCGCTCAGGTACTTCTTGGTTTTGCCCGACGAAGGCCATGAAAAGCCGACGATGATCGGCTCGTACGGCATCAGGTTCTGCATGGCGTCGCGAAGGTCGACAATTTCGTCGATGCTGTCGTGCCAGTCGTTGTTGTAGCCGTGCAGATAGATGCCGATCTTCGGCGTGTTGACGCCCGTGCTGCGGAGCCGCTTCAGTTCGGCCAGAACGGCGGCATCGAACCCGGCCTTGCCGTTACCCTTGAAACCGTCGCCCCGGCGGGGTCCGTCGTCGTAGTCGTAGAGATAGTCGAAACGATAGTTGGCCTGCTCGTCGTCGCCATAGCGGCCACCCTGAATACGGCGACTCGTCACCATGAACAGCATCTGTCGCCTCCTGGTATCTGGGCTATCCCCGCCAGGATGCGACTAAATCGTGCAAGCGCAAAACTAATTCAACGCATACGACAGATCCGCGAGTAGGTCGTCGATGTCCTCGATGCCGACCGACAGCCGGACCAGGCTGTCGGAGATGCCGAGTTCGGCGCGGATCTCGGGCGGGATCGAGGCGTGCGTCATGATCGCCGGATGCTCGATCAGGCTCTCGACGCCGCCCAGGCTTTCGGCCAGCGCGAACAGCTCGGTGCGCTCCAGGAACCGCCGGCTTTCGGCCAAGCCGCCCTTCAGGATCGCCGTCACCATGCCGCCGAACACATCCATCTGACGTTTGGCCAGGTCATGCTGCGGGTGGCTTGGCAGGCCGGGGTAATGCACCGTCTCGACCTTGTCGTGCGCGTCGAGATACTCGGCGATGGCCTGCGCGTTCTCGCTGTGCCGCTCCATGCGGATGCCCAGCGTCTTCAGGCTGCGCATGGCGAGGAAGCTGTCGAACGGGCTGGCGACGCTGCCGACGGCGTTGTGCAGGTAGGCCATCTGCTCACGCAGCCTCGCGTCGTCGCGCACCACCACGACGCCGCCGACGATGTCGGAATGGCCGTTGAGATACTTCGTCGTCGAATGCATGACGATGTCGAAGCCGTGGTCCAGCGGCCGCTGCACGTAGGGCGAGGCGAAGGTGTTGTCGGCGACTGTCAGGATGCCGCGCGGCTTGGCGGCCTCGGCGATGGCGGCGAAATCGACCAGGCGGAGCAGGGGATTGGTCGGCGACTCGGCCCAGATCATCTTGGTGTTCGGTTGGATCGCCGCTTCCAACGCCGCTGGGTCCGACAGGTCGGCATAGCTGAATTCGAGGCCGGCCGACCGCTTCCGCACGTTCTCGAACAGCCGGTAGGTGCCGCCGTACATATCGTCCATGGCGATCACGTGATCGCCTGAGTCCAGGAGCTCCAGAATGGTGCCCGAGCCCGCCAGGCCCGAGGCGAAGGCGTAACCCTGGGCGCCGTTCTCCAGATCCGCGACGCAGGCCTCGAAGGCCATGCGCGTCGGGTTCTGGCTGCGCGAATACTCATAGCCCTTGTGAACGCCCGGGCTCTCCTGCACGTAGGTCGAGGTGGCGTAGATCGGCACCATGATCGCGCCCGTCGTCGGGTCCGGCTGCTGCCCCGCATGAATGGCCCGCGTCGCGAAACCCTGGCGGTTCGGTTTTCTGGTCATCTGGTTTCCGTCTTTCTCATCCGTGCCACTTGCAGCCCTCACCCCAACCCTCTCCCGCAAGCGGGAGAGGGGGTCGCGACGGCTGTGGTTTGGTTGCCCCTCTCCCGCCTGCGGGAGAGGGAGGGGCCCGCGAGCGTCAGCTCGTGGGAGGGTGAGGGCCGCATCATGCGAAGACGTCGGCGCTAGGCCGCCCCCAACCGCAAGTAATTGATCAGGTCGACCTTGGTGATCAGCCCGAGAAACTCATCGCCGTCGACGACGATTGCCACCAGGTCGGCGCGGAAGATCGGCAGCAGCGCGTCGATCGGCGCGGTCGGCGCGATTACCTCCAGCTTCGCGGTCATCGAGTCCGCCACTGGCGCGCCGAACCGTTCCGGATGGTGGAAGGTCGCCAGCAGCAGGTCCGACTCGTCGATGATGCCGACGATGCGCCCGTCGTCCAGCACCGGCAGCTGCGACACGTCGTAGAGGCGCATGCGCGTATAGGCCGTGCTCAGCGGCTCCTGCGGGCCGACCGTGACCACGGCGTGGTCCGTCGCGCGGCGCATGATCAGGTCGCGCAGGTCGCCGAAGCGTTCCCGCTCGATGAAGCCCTCGGTGATCATCCAGTAGTCGTTGTACATCTTCGACAGATACTTGTTGCCGCTGTCGCAGACGAAGGTGACCACCCGCTTTGACTCCGTCTGCTGCCGGCACCAGCGCAAGGCGGCCGTAATCAACGTGCCGGACGACGAGCCGGCGAGGATGCCTTCCAGCCGCAGCAGCTCGCGCGCCGTCGCCAGGGCATCCTTGTCGCTGACGACGATGGCGTCGGCCACCAGGTCGAGGTCAAGGTTCGGCGGCACGAAATCCTCGCCGATACCTTCCACGACCCAGGATCCGACGTCGGTCGGCATGGTGCCGGTCTTCACCGTCTCGGCCAGCACCGAGCCCTCGGGATCCGCCAGGATCATCCGCACATCAGGCGCCACGGATTTGAAGAACCGGCCGAGGCCGCTGATCGTGCCGCCCGAGCCGACACCGCAAACGACGGCGTCGACGTTTTCGTCCATCTGCCGCCAGATCTCCGGCCCGGTGCCGGTCTCGTGCGCCTTCGGGTTGGCCGGGTTCGAGAACTGGTCGACCCAGAGGGCGTTCGGGATTTCGCGCTGCAGCCGTTCGGCCATGTCCTGGTAATAGTCCGGGTGCCCCTTGCCCACGTCGGAGCGCGTCAACACCACCTCGGCGCCGAGCGCGCGCAGGTGATAGATCTTCTCCTGGCTCATCTTGTCCGGCACGATCAGCACCAGCCGATAGCCCTTCTGCGCCGCGACCAGCGCCAGGCCCAGGCCCGTATTGCCCGCCGTCGCCTCGATCAGCGTCCCGCCAGGCTGGATCCTGCCCTCGGCTTCCGCCGCCTCGATCATCGACAGGCCGATCCGGTCCTTGATCGAGCCGCCCGGGTTCTGGTTTTCCAGCTTCACGAACAGCTGGCACGGGCCGGTGTCGAACTTGGTCAGCTCCAGCATCGGCGTATTGCCGATCATCTCCAGCACCGAGCGTTTCGGCATCGTCATCTCAGCCATCTATCCCTCGTTCCCGGCTCCCGCAAGAAAACGCCGACATGCTTCGAGACGCGGTCCTGCGGACCGCTCCTCAGCATGAGGTCATTACCCGCCGCCAACGCCGGCCTCACCCTGAGGAGCGCCGATGGCGCGTCTCGAAGGGTGCATTTCAGCCTAACGACAACCATTCGGACTCGATAGCCACCTCACCGGCGGCGGCTGATCTCGATGCCGAGGTTGCTGACGTCATCGAAGATATCGGGTTTCTCGACCCGGACTTGAAGCGCCTCGACCTTGTCCTGGCGCAGACAGAATTCGGCGATCATCTCGGCGAAGGTCTCCAGCAGGTGGATGTGCTCGCCGTTCGCCAGTGCCCGGATGCCTTCCAGCACCGCCTCGTAGTCGACGACGCCGCCCATGCGGTCCTCGCCGTCGTCGCCCCCGCGCCGCACCCACAGCGTCAGGCTGACCCGCACGCGCTGCGGCCGGTTGCGCTCGAAGGCATGCACGCCGATGCTGCAGGGCAGCTCCAGGTCGTGAATGAACAGCTTGTAGAGGCCCTGAGCCTGCGGATCGTCCATCTGGCCGGTCATGTCGGAAAGCGGATCCGCAACCTATCACGCGCGCGCCCGCTTGCAACCGGCGACGACAGCGCTGATCTAGTGACGTAATTGCCGCCATCCGATGGCTTGATCCGTTCGTACTACCTTGGAGGAAACAGCCGCGATGATCCTGCATGCCCGTGTCGGGCACGGGCATGACGAAGGCGGGCGTCGTCTCGCCAATTCGTCATTGCCGGGCGCGAAGAGAACGAACGCAAGGTTGTTCGTGATGTGTGGCGGACTGTTAGACTGATTGGCAAGTAAGGGAGCAGCGGAGATGACGACGCGCGGGGCGAAACAGATGCTGGCCGAGGCGAATGCGGCCGTGGAAACGATCGATGTCGAGACGGCGAAGGCCATGCACGGCGGCAACGGCAACGTCTTCGTCGATGTGCGCGAGGCCATCGAGCGCCAGCAGACCGGGTCGGTCGCCGGCGCCATGCATGTTTCACGCGGCTTCCTCGAGTTCCAGGCCGATCCCGACATGCCGGGCTTCAATCCGGTCTTTGGCGAGGCTGCCCGGCTCGTGCTCTACTGCGCGTCTGGCGGCCGTTCGGCCTTGGCCGCCAAGACCTTGAAGGACATGGGCTACGACAATGTCTGCCACGTCGCCGGCGGCTTCAACGGCTGGCTGGAGGCGCGCGGTCCGGTCGAAGAGGCGAATTGAGGGAGAACATGACCGAACAACCGCAACAGGCCATGGTGCCGATCCATGGCCTGCATCATTTCGCCTATCGCTGCCGCGACGCGGAGGAGACGCGGGCCTTCTACGAGGATCTGCTGGGCCTGCCGCTGGCGCATGTGATCACGGCGGACCATGTGCCGTCGACCGGCGAGTACTGCCCCTACTGTCATATCTTCTTCCAGATGACGGACGGCTCGTACGTGGCTTTCTTCGACCTCGGCGACGGCACGGCGACGGTGCCGGACCCCGAGACGCCGGGCTGGGTCAACCACCTGGCGCTCGAGGTCGACAACGAGGACAAGCTGCTGGCCGCCAAGGCCCGGCTCGAGGCCGCCGGCGTAGAGGTGCTGGGGCCGACCGACCACCACATCATCAAGTCGATCTACTTCTTCGATCCCAACGGCATCCGCCTGGAGCTGACCTGCCAGACCGTCAGCGACGCCCACATGGACGACGCCGCCACCCGCGCGCACGCCGACCTCGCCGCCTGGTACGCCAAGCACGGCGCGCCGGCGCGGGCAAGGGGCTCGGGATGAGCATTAGGTTTTGACGGTCATCCTGGCGAAGGCCAGGATCCATTTGCCGAATCAGCCGTGGATGCTGGCCTGCGCCAGCATGACCGAAAGTGATCAACAGGTGAGGGACAAATGGGGGACCGCCAACTCGCGGTGATCGACGTGCAGCCGGGCTCGGCCATGGAGAGCCAGTCCGGCCTGCAAATGCTGCGCCCGCGCATCTACGGCGCCTACGCGCAGCCGGCGGACGCGAAGACCGGCGTCATCGTCATCCATCCCACCAGCAACTTCATGGGCCATTACCTGATCGCGCCGCTGGCGGCGCGCGGCATCTGCTGCCTCGGCCTGAACACGCGCTATCAGAACAACGACACCATGCTGCTGATGGAGCGCGCGATCCAGGACCTGGGCGCCGGCGTCAAGTTCCTGCGCGGCCTTGGCTGCGAGCGCGTGCTGCTGGTCGGCAATTCCGGCGGCGCCGCATTGATCTCTTTCTATCAGGCCCAGGCCGAGAACCTGACCGTCACGAGCACGCCGGCCGGCGACCCGGTCGATATCGTCGCGTCCGACCTGCCGCCCGCCGACGGCATTATCCTCGCGGCGGCGCATCCCGGCCGCAGCCGTATCCTCCGCGAATACCTCGACGCGTCCGTGATCGCCGAAGACGATCCCGTCAGCGCCGATCCCGCGCTCGACATCTACAACCCAGAGAACGGCCCGCGCTTCGCGCCGGATTTTCTCGCCCGGTACACGGGCGCGCAACAGGCGCGCGCCGCCCGGATCGACGCCTGGGTCGAAGGCCGTTTGCGCTTCCTCGCCGCGCGCCCAGACGGCCCGCGCGACCAGGCCTTCGTCGTCTACCGCACGCTCGCCGACCCGCGCTTCCTGGACTTGAGCCTGGACGCCAACGACCGCCCGCCCGGCTCGATCTGGGGCCCGCCGCGCGACGTCAACTACGCCGCCAACTCCATGGGCCGCTTCACGACGCTCAAGGCCTACATGAGCCAATGGTCCGCCAAATCCCAGGCCGACGGCCCCGACAACCTCGCCAAGACGAACGTGCCGGTCCTGCTGCTCCGCTACACCGCCGACGGCGCCACCTTCCCCAGCCACAACCAGCTCTGGGCCAACGCCGCCGGCGCCCGCGCCGAGATCCACGACGTCAAACACGCCAACCATTACCTAAAAGATCAGCCGGAACTGGTCGAAGAGGTGGCGGACCGAATCGCGGCCTGGGCGGAACGGATTTAGGCGGTGCCTCCGTATGCCCTCACCCCAACCCTCTCCCGCAAGCGGGAGAGGGAGCCGGCACCGCCGCGTTTTGTAAGCCCTCTCCCGCGTGCGGGAGAGGGAGGGACCCGCGCGACGCCAGTCGCGTGGGAGGGTGAGGGCTGCGGCTGACTAAGCAACTACAGAACTTGATCTATCGTTACTCCGCCGCCTGCAGCGCCAGCATCTCCTGCACCGCGCCGTCTTCCATCTCGATCTGCAAAGCGTCGTTGAAGCGGTTGAAAAATCCACAGAGCGCCGTCCGCAGCGTCAGTTCGACGATCTGCGCCTCGCTGAAATATTCGCGCATGCGCTCGAACATGGCATCCCGCATGCGCCCGGCGTTCTGGTCCACCTGCACCGCGTAATCGCGTACCAGCCGGTCGACCGCGTCCAGGCCCGGACAGTCGTCCGCCAGGATGTTCTCGACCGTTTCCAGCGGCAGGCCCTGGTCGACCAGCCGCGGCGTGTGGTGGGCGACGCAATACTCGCATTCGTTCAGTTTCGAGACCACGACGAGGCAGATCTCCAGATAGCGCTTGTCGACAACGGGATCGTCGGCGTTCTCCAGCAGCATGGCCATCAGGTGCCGCACCGCCGGCGGCCGGTGCGCAAAGACCTTCACCTGGTTCAGAAAAGGCCCATATTCCTCGCTGAAGCGTTGGTAGATCGGCCGGACGTCCTCCGGCACCTCATCGATCTCGATATCCCTGACGCGCGCCATGTCGGTCTCCTGATTTGGGACCGGTTGTCAACCGGTTCTGGACAGCAGGGCGGCATTGTGGACCATAACGGCCGGCTGCCGCCAGCATCCGGCATCACACCTTCGTGGGCGGTTTGCGCTTGGCAATCGGCCACGTTAAAAGCAGGGACCATGAAGATTTTCCGTTTCCTGGGTTTCGTCACCGCCGCCGTCGCATGGGCCCATCCGGCGGCGGCCTTGTGTTCCGATCCGCCGCAGCCCGGCGTCGACTGGCGGCGCTGCGTGCTGACCGAGCGCGATTTCTCCAACCGCGAGATGGCGGAGTCGCGGCTGCGCGACGGCCGCTTCACGCGCTCCGACTTCACCGGCACGGACTTCACCGGTTCCGACATGCGCGGGGCAAAGTTCCTGACCTCGGTGCTGAAGGATGCGATCCTGGAGAAGACCCGGTTGAGCCGGGCCGACTTCACCAACGCCGATCTCACCGGCGCCAACCTCCGCGAGGCCGATCTGAACCGGGCCAAGTTCGACGGCGCCAATCTGCGCGGCGCGAACCTGACCGGTGCCTCGATCCGCGGCACCGACCTGTTCGGCGCCGACCTCTCGGGCGCCACCTGGATCGACGGCGCGCTGGTCTGCGCCGAGGGTTCCGTCGGCCAGTGCCGCTGATCAGCAGTCGGCGGGGCCGATCCGATATATGAAGTAAGACCAGTCCGCGTCGGCGGGCAGGGAAACGGCCCGCGCCGAAGTCAGTGGCAGCTCGCGGTCCGCCAGCACCACGGCGTTGATCCGCAATAGCGGCGGGAGCACGTCGGCCAGTAGCGCCGCCGTGGGCTTGTCTTTGTCCGCCTCGGATGTGCCGAAATCGGCGTGCGCCAGCACAGCGGTTTGGCCCAACTGCCGGGCGGCCGCCGGCAGCGTCTCGGCGAATTCGCCGACGAACATGTGCGCCGCGTCCGGTACCGTGTCGGCGGGCGCGTGCAGCTCGCGGTCGAAGGCGAAGATCTCGCGCTCCGGTAAGATCTCGCGCAAGAAGTCGTAGGTCCGACCTTTGCCCAGGCCGATCTCCAGCACGATGCCCGGCGCACCGCCAATCAGCTTGGCGGCGGCCGTCAGGCAGGCCCGCTGCGTCTGCAGGCGGGCGATCATGCGGTCGAGACGGTTCATACCCTCCGGTCAGTCTGCCTCGAACGCGGCGTGATAGGCGTCGAGCGCCGGCGCGCCGCCGAGATGCACGTAGAGCACCTTCGAGCCCGGCTCGAACGCGCCCTGTTGCGCGAGGCCGATCAGCCCGGCCATGGATTTTCCTTCGTAGACCGGGTCCGTCAGCATGCCCTCGAGCCGCGCCGTGGTGCGGATCGCGGCGACGGTCAGGTCGTCCGGCACGCCGTAGGCTGGGCCGGCATAGTGCGGATCGACGATGATCTCGTCGTCCCGGACCTCGCGTTTGAGCCCGACCGTGTCGGCCGTGGCGCGCGCGATCCTGGCCACGGCGCTCCAGGTTTCGTCTGGCGCGGCCGAGGTGTCGATGCCGATCAGTCGTCGCGGACGGTCCTGGCCGGCGAAGCCGACCACCATGCCGGCCTGGGTCGAGCCGGTGCAGGTCGCTACGACGACCGTGTCGAAAAACACCCCTAGTTCGTCCTCCTGCCGCGCCAGTTCGTCGGCGAATTCCGCATAGCCGAGGCCGCCCAGCGGATGGTCGGACGCGCCGGCCGGGATGGCGTAGGGCGTGCCGCCCGTCCGGCGCACCGCCTCCAGCGCCTCGCGCCAGGTCTGTTTTTCGGCGATGGTGAAGCCTTCGCCCTCCAGCACCGCCTCCGCGCCCATGAGGCGCGACAGCAGGATGTTGCCGACCTTATCGTAGACCGGGTCGTCCCAGGGCGCCCAGGTCTCCTGCACCAGCCGACACTTCAGGCCCATGGCGGCGGCGACCGCCGCGACCTGCCGGGTATGGTTCGACTGCACGCCGCCGATCGAGACGAGCGTGTCGCAGCCCTTGGCGATGGCGTCCGGCACCAGCCATTCCAGCTTGCGCACCTTGTTGCCGCCATAGGCGAGCCCCGACGAGACGTCGTCGCGTTTCGCCCAGACCTCGATGCCGAGCTGCTTCGACAATCGCGGCAGGGGATGCACGGGCGAGGGGAAGAACGCCAGTTGTTGCCGCGGGAAGCGGTCTTGCAGATTGAGGGCCATGGTGCGGTCTCCAGATGTCGGTTTGGATGACCCGAGCCTACGGCATTCGCCTTCGAAGGTGTTTTCGAAGTCACGCATCATCTTAAAACACAAGGCTAGATCAATTGACTTCGATCAAATATTCTCCGCTGAAATTCAGAAATCTTCGAAGAATCTTTCATGCCGGATGCTCTTGACCGCATCGACCGCAAGATCCTGCGCGAGCTGCAGGCCGACGCGCGGCTCGCCAACGCCGAACTGGCCCGCCGCGTCGCGCTCAGCGCGGCCGCCTGTCACCGCCGCGTGCAGCGCCTGTTCGACGACGGCTTCATCAGCCGTACCACCGCCATCGTGGCGCCCGAGAAGATCGACCGCGGCACGCTGGTGCTGGTCGGCGTGGTGCTCGACCGCTCGACCAGCGACAGTTTCGCGGCTTTCGAGGAAGCGGCCGCGGCCTTGCCCTTCGTGCTCGACTGTCATCTGGTCGCGGGCGATTTCGACTATTTCCTGAAGATCCGCGTCAAGGACATCGACGGCTTTAAGCGCCTGCACGGCGAGCAGCTCATCGACCTGCCGGGCGTGCGCCAGACCCGCACCTTTTTCGTCATGAAGCAGGTCAAGGACTCCGGCCCGCTCGATTTCTGACATCGTCCGCCGCTATGATCATGAGGCGATGTCGGAACGATCGGTTCCGCCACTCGTATATGGCCGGGGGGCCGCGCGCTTGAGCAGGGAGGGAATGCCATGGCGCACGGACTGAAACTTCTCGTCGCCGCGTTGCTGGCCGTACTGATCGCG
Organism: Alphaproteobacteria bacterium; assembly: GCA_965232515.1. GTDB lineage: Bacteria > Pseudomonadota > Alphaproteobacteria > JANQKO01. Next base: position 527,326 of record CBDDPY010000002.1, read on the forward strand.
GGGTCGGCAACGGCGCAGGAAGCCAAGCGGTCGATTACCAAGATCGCCGGCGAGGTCTACCGTTTCCAGAACAACTTCCACTACTCGGTCTTCGCGGTGACGCCCGACGGCATCATCGCCACCGACCCGATCAACGCCGAGGCCGCGGCCTGGTTGAAGGCCGAGCTGAAATCCCGCTTCGACCAGCCGGTCCGCTATCTGATCTACAGCCACGACCACCGCGATCACATCGCCGGCGGCGAGGTCTTTGCCGACACCGCGACCGTGATCGCGCACGAGAAGGCGAAGGAGAAGATCATCGGCGAGAAGCGCCCGACGGCGGTGCCGGACATCACCTTCACCGACGACATGACCGTCGAGCTCGGTGGCACGGTGGTCGAGCTGTCATATGTCGGCCGCAATCACTCGGACAATTCCATCGTCATGCGTTTCCCGGCCGAGAGCATCCTGTTCGCGGTCGATTTCATTCCGGTCGGCTCGATCGCCTTCCGCAACTTCCCCGACGCCTATCTCGAGGACTGGATCGAGTCGCTGGAGCGCGTCGAGCGCATGGACTTCGACATCCTGGCGCCCGGCCACGGCCCGCTCGGCGACAAGGGCAGCGTCGTCGCCTATCGCGGCTACATGGAGAACTTGCGCGAGCGGGTGCTGGCGCGCGCCCGCGAGGGCAAGTCGCTCGCCGAGATCAAGCAGGCCGTGAAGATGGAAGAGTACAAGGACTGGTTCGGTTACGACCGCTGGTTCGAGCTCAACGTCGAAGGCATGTACCGCATGGTCCAGGCGAACCGGCGAGGGAACTGATTGTAGGCTTTATTCTCAGGGCTACAGCTGTTTGCCCTCACCCCAACCCTCTCCCGCAAGCGGGAGAGGGGGCCGCGAACGCTGCGGTTTGTAACCCCTCTCCCGCTTGCGGGAGAGGGAGGGACCCACGCGACGGCAGTCGCGTGGGCGGGTGAGGGCGAGCTACGGCTACCCCGCCCAAACCGGCGGCCGGCGATCGATCCACGGCCGCGCCTGTTCCAACTGCGCCGCCAGCCGCAGCAGCAGGCCGTCCTCGCCGAAGCGGCCGCCGAAATGCACGCCGACCGGCAGGCCGTCGTCGCTCCAGTGCAGTGGGATCGACATGGCCGGACCGCCGGTCTCGTTGGCGAGCGGCGTGAACGGGATCTCGTCCATCAGCTGCCGCTCGTAATAGTCCTCGAGGTCGGGGTTGGTCATGTCCATGGCGCCGAGCGGGATCGGCGGCTTCGCCATGGTCGTCGACAGCAGCAGATCGTAGCTTTCGAGGAAGGCCGCGAACTGTCGGCCAATGGCGTGCATGGTCTGCACGGCGCGCACATACTCGGTGCCGCTGCGCGCCTTGCCCTCGTTCGCCAGCGCCCAGGTCACCGCCTCGACGTCGTCCGCGTTCGGCTCGCGCCCCAGCGCCGCGCCGCGCAGCGCCAGCGTGTTCCACAGCCCCACGCCGATGATCACGCGCCAGCAGTGCCGGATCGCGGCCACGTCCAGATCCGGCATTGCCGGCTCGACCGCGTGGCCCAGCTCGGCGCACAGCTTGGCGGTCGCTTCCGTCGCCTTCACGCATTCCGGATCGATGGCCGAGCCGTCGAGCGCCGTCGTGACATAGGCGATGCGCAGCCGGCCGGGATCGCGGCCGACCTCCTCGAGGAACGGCCGCTCCGGCGGCGGCGGCATATATGGCGCGCCCGCCTCGGGGCCTTGTGTGGCGTCCAGCAGCGCCGCCGTGTCGCGCACCGTGCGCGAGACGCAATGGCCGACCGACAGGCCGGCATTGCCCTCGCCCTGGTCGGGGCCGGCCGGATTGCGGCCGCGCGTCGGCTTCAGGCCGAACAGGCCGCACTGCGCCGCCGGAATGCGGATCGAGCCGCCGCCGTCCGTCGCGTGCGCCATCGGCAGGACGCCCGCCGCCACGGCCGCCGCCGCGCCGCCGCTGGAACCGCCCGAGCTGCGTTCCAGGTTCCAGGGATTGCGCGTCGGTCCGTGCAGCTGCGGCTCGGTGGTGCCGGCGGCGCCGAACTCGGGCGTGTTGGTCTTGCCCATGATCACCAGGCCCGCGGCCTTCAGGCGCGTCGTGATGGTGCTGTCATGGTCGGGTACGAAATCGGCGAACATGTGGCTGCCCGCCGTCGTCGGCACGCCCTTGTAGAAGTAGCCGAGGTCTTTCAGCATGTAGGGCACGCCCCTGAACGGCCCGTCCGGCAGGCCGGCGGCGATCGCCGCGCGGGCCTCGTCGTACATCGTTTGTACGACCGCATTGATCTGCGGATTGACCGCCTCGGTCCGTTCGATCGCCGCTTCCAGCACCTCCTCGGCGTTGGTCTCGCCGTCCCGGATCAGCTTCGCCAGCCCGACCGCATCATGCTTCGCGTATTCCGCAAATCCCGCCATGTCCATTTCCTCCTGTTCTTGCGTTTTTGATTTTGACACGATCCGGGACACGCGGCCTAGCGTGTCGCGCGAATTGTTCGCCACAATTTACTTGCCGCCACCGGGCTTGGTTCAATTAACGGCAATGACGAGCCGATGTGGCCTACATCGCCGGCCCGCGGTTGAACGCCTCGCCGGCCGGCTTCACCCGGCCGCCTTGATCATGTCGGCGGCTTTTTCGGCGATCATGATGGTTGGCGCGTTGGTGTTGCCCGAGGTGACGGTGGGCATGATCGAGGCGTCGACGACGCGCAGGCCCGCGAGCCCGTGCACGCGTAGCTCGCTATCGACCACGGCCTGATCGTCGCTGCCCATCTTGCAGGTGCCGACGGGGTGATAGACCGTGGCGCCGGTCTGCCGCGCGTGCTCGAGCAGCGCGTCGTCCGTATCGATATCCGCGCCCGGCTTGATCTCCGCGCCGCGATAGGCGTCCAGCGCCGAGGCCTGCATCAGCTGCCGGCCGATGCGCATGCCGGCGACGATGGTGTCACGGTCGAGCTGCGTCGAGAGAAAGTTCGGCCGCACCGCCGGGGCTGCCAGCGGGTCGGCGCTCTCGATGTGGATGCTGCCCCGGCTTTCGGGCCTCAGCTGGCAGGGCGCGCAGCTGATGCCGGGGAACTTGTCGAGAATGCGCTTCTGCGGATCGGCGAAGCTCGCCGGCATGATGTGATACTGCACATCAGGCGTTTCCAGCTCCGGCCGCGTACGCACGAAGGCGAACACCGTCGCCGCGCCCATGGTCAGAAAGCCCTCGCGCCGGAAGGCGTAGCGCAGCACTTCGCCGACCAACGGCAAACCGCGCGAGCGTTCGTTGTAGGTGCCGGGCCGGGTGCCGCGCCACGACATGCGCACGACGTAGTGGTCCTGCAGGTTCTCGCCGACGCCCGGCAGTGCGTGACGGACCTCGATGCCGAGGTCGCGCAGCCGCGCCGGCTGGCCGATGCCCGACAGCTCCAGCAGTTGCGGCGAATTCACGCTGCCGCCCGAGAGGATCACCTCGCGTGCCGCCGTCGCCTGGCGTTCCTCGCCGCCGACGCGATAGGCGATGCCGGTCGCGCGTGTGCCGTCGAACAGGATCGCCGTCGCCTGCGCGTGCGTCTCGACATGCAGGTTCGGCCGCTTCAGCGCCGGATTCAAAAAACTCACGGCGGCGCTCGCCCGCCGGCCGTTGCGCACGGTCAGCTGGTAGTAGCCGACGCCCTCCTGGTCGGCGCCGTTGTAGTCGGCGTTGCGCGGCAGGCCGATCTCCTCGCCGGCCGCAACCACCGCGTCGCTGATCGGCAGCGCCTCGGTCTGGTCCGTCACGCTCAAGGGCCCGCCCGCGCCGTGATAATCGTCGGCGCCGGTCTCGCGGTTCTCCGACTTGCGGAAATACGGCAGTACGTCGTCGTACGACCAGCCGCGGTTGCCGAGCTGGGCCCAGCCGTCGTAGTCGCGCGCCTGTCCGCGCACATAGAGCAGGCCGTTGATCGAGCTGGAGCCGCCCAGCACCTTGCCGCGCGGCATCGGGATGCGCCGGTTGCCGGTCGCGGCTTCCGGCGTCATCTCGTAGCTCCAGTTGAAGCGCGGATCGCCGACCACCTTGCCGAAGCCGATCGGCACGTGCAGCCAGGGATTGCGGTCCTTGCCGCCTGCCTCCAGCAGCAACACCTTCACCTCCGGCCGCTCGCTCAGCCGGTTCGCCAAGACGCAGCCGGCCGAGCCGGCCCCGACGATGATGTAATCGTAGCTCATACGCCGGCGCCGCCGGCGGTTGGTCGGCTTGTCATTTGCCCGTTCTCCTCCCTGGTCGTCAGGGAGTCGATACAATGCCAGCAAGCCTGTTGTCGAGATCGACGGCGGGCGCCGCGACGCCAGCATCGGCATCGCGGCGCCCGGATATCGGTTTTCTAGGGCTTCAGGACGGGATAGGCGTAGTCGTACACGAGGTCGGTCGACCGGACCGGTTCGTGACAGGCAAGGCAGTCCTCGCGATAGTCCGTGCTGACGGTCCGGACCTTGTCGTCGGCATTGAAGAACGACCAGCCCCAGCCGTCGCCCCAGAGCGGATTGCCGGGAAACCGCCCCTTCGCGTCCTTGACCATGATGAAGTAGCCGGCCGTCGAGGCGGCGCTCGTGGCCTCGCCGGTGGTCAGCGTTTCGGTCTTGCCGTTGAACAGCTCCTTCACCAGGACGGTGCCGTCCGGGAATGCGCCGGTGCGACGGTAGGCGTCGACGGCGGCACGCGGCGCATAGACCACATGCAGCCCGACGCCGCCGCCGGTATCGGCATCGCCGGCGACAGACCAGGCGCCGAGCATGACGTAGTCGGTGCGGAAGTTCTCGGGCACGCGGATGGCGCCGTCGCTGTCGACGACGCCCTTGGCATAGGGCTTGTCGGCCATCTGGCTGTAGGCGGTGCCGGCGACGGCGGCCAGCCAGATCGCGCATAGCAGCATCAGGATTCGGGTTCTGAGCATGTCGGATCGACCCTTTCTCGGTGCGTCCGATGCCGTGAATGGCATCGGGATCGTGCAATGAAGGAAACAGATCTGTTTCCTTGCGCAAGTAGGAAACAAATCTGTCTCTTTCGTCAACGCGAATTGGCGGCTGCGGATGTCAACAAAACGCGAGGAAGTTGTGATGTTGTAATAAATCGGCGACGGATCGTTACGTTGTGAACACGGGTCTGATCGGCTATCGTGGAGACCAAACCGTCTACCTATCCGGAGCCTTGCCGATGGCACAGTCGCCCCGCCGCGAACACCTGATCGACACCGCGATCGAGCTGTTCGCGGAGCACGGCTATCACGCCACCGGGATCGACAAGATCCTGGCCACCGCCCGCGTGTCGAAGAAAACGCTCTACCGGCATTTCCGCTCGAAGGAAGAGCTGATCCTCGCCGCCCTGAAGAAGTATGACGGCCTGTTCCGCAACGACTTCATGCGCCAGGTCGAGGCCAGGGCCGACACACCGCGCGGCCGTCTGCTCGCCGTCTTCGACGTCGCCGCCGACTGGTTCCGGCAGAACAACTTCTACGGCTGCATGTACATCAACGCGATCGGCGAGTACGCCGCGCCGGACACGCCGATCCGCCAGGTCTGCAAGGAGTTCAAGGCGCTGATGCGGCGCTATGTCGAGGATCTGTGCATCGAATTGCGGGCGCCCGACCCGGCGGGCCTCGCCGAGGAGCTGGCGCTGCTGCTCGAGGGCGCGATCGTCACCGCCCAGGTCTCCGAGACGCGGGAACGGGCGGCCCGGGTCGCCGCGACCGCGGCCGCGGTCCTCATCGACCAGGCGACCGGGACGGCAGGCGGCGACCCTGTTTCGAAAAAAGTTTGATGCCGGCGCGACGGATTTCGCCGGTTTGACCCGTGTAGGTCAGAGAGCCCGGACGCAATCCGCCGGGCGAGGCCAACGGAGTATCCAGGAATGCCCGCAAACAAATTCATTTGCGGCGGCATCGTCGTCGCGCTGCTCGGCCTGCCGCTTGCCGCCGGCGCCCAAGGGCCAGGCGCCATGGGCGACGACGACCGCGGCCCGCGCGAGAGCCGCATGCTGCGCCTGCTCGACACCAACAACGACGGCCAGGTCAGTCTGGATGAGATCAAGGCCGAGCAGCGCCGCCTGATCGGCGCCGCCGACATCGACGGCAACGGCGAGCTGTCGGTGGACGAGTTCCGGCGCCGCGGCGGCTGGTTCCAGCGCCTGTCGACCACGACGCTGTTCGACCTCATGGACGCCGACGGCAATCAAGTGCTGACCGCGGACGAGATCGGCAAGCCGTCGGAGCGTTGGTTCGCGCGTTATGATGCCAACGATGACGGTCAACTCTCGGCGGACGAATTGCCCCAGCGTCGGCACCGGCACAAGCGGCGCTGACGGCGCTCTCCACGCTCCGTTGCCGGTGCCCCGCGAAGGCGATCGACGGCGGGCGGAGAGACTGGCAGCCGGGCTCTCTGTCCGCCGCACCGACGGCGCCGATGACGACCGGTTGATGGCCGGCGTCGCCGCCGGCGATCGTCGCGCATGGGCGTTGTTGGTCGAGCGCCATCTGTCCGCCATCCACGGCGCCGCCTGGTACCTGCTGGCCGACCGGGCGGAAGCCGAGGACGTGGCGCAGGAGGCGTTCCTGCGCCTGCTGCCCAAAGCGCCGGACTGGCGCTCCGACGGCGCCTCGGTCCGGACCTGGCTGCGCCGCGTCGCCGTCAATCTCAGCATCGACCGTTTGCGCGCCCATCGATCGGTGTCGCTCGACATGGTCGCCGAAACGCCGGCCGACGAGGACGTCGATGCCGATGTCGATCGCCGCCGCCGGGTCGCCGCCGCGCTCGCTGGCCTGCCCGAGCGCCAGCGCGCCGCCATCGTCCTGGTGCATTACCAGGGCTACAGCCAGCGCGAGGCCGCCGAGCTTCTGAGCATCAGCACGGATGCCCTCGAATCTCTGCTGGCCCGCGCCCGCCGAACACTGAAGCAACGGCTCGACGCCGTCGCCGCCGACCTGTTGGGAGCCTCCCGATGACCGACGACCGCAACGATGGACCGGCGATGACCGAGGCGCGCCTGCGCGACATCATCGCCAGCTACGGCGCCTCGCCGCAACGCTGGCCCGCGGACGAACGCGTACAGGCATTGGCGCTGCTGGCGCGGTCCGACGCCATCCAGACCCACTACGATGCCGCTGTCCGCCTCGATACCGACCTCGCTCTTCTGCACGCCCCGGCGCCGTCCGAGGCGCTCGCGGAACGCCTTGCCGACCTGATGCCCGCGACCGCCGCGCGCGCGACCAGATCCGGCAAGCACAGCCCGAACGTCTGGCGTCCGGCCGCCATCGCCGCCTCGCTGCTCATCGCCTTCGCCCTCGGGCTGCTGCTGCCGTCACCCCTGCGCGAACAGCCCATGACGTCGCCGGACCGGACTGCGGCCACTGACGTCCGGCCGAACGACGCCGATTTCGCGACGCTCGCCGACCTCGCGATCATCGACCTGACCGATGACGATGTCGCGGTTACCAGCGTCGGTGAGGACGATCTCGAGCCGACTCCGGCCACCGAGCAACTCGCCGCCATCCCGTTGGACTAGGTGGTTCGGTCCTCGTCGCCGGCCTCACGTCGCAACCATTCGACCACCGCCGTCACCGCTGCCCGCGGCGGTGCGCCCTCTGGTTGAACGATCCAATAGGCATCCGGGACCGCGACCTCGAGGTCGCCGCAGGGTCGCAGCAGCAGGCCGGCGGCGATGTCGTCGGCTGCCAGACGGCCGCGGGCGAGCGCGACGCCCAGCCCCTGACCAGCCGCCCGCAACACCAGATCTGAGGACGCAAAACGCGGCCCCGGTCGCAAATCGAGACCAGCGGGGCCGTGTGCCGCGCGCCAGATCGCCCAGGCGGCGTTCGGGTCGCGGTCGTGCACCAGCCGCAGACCTTTAAGGTCGGTCGGCTTTGACGGACGTCCCGATGCCGCCCAATATCCCGGGCTCATGACCGGATACAGGATGTCGTCCATCAGGGGCGTGCTGTCCAACCCTGGCCAGGGACCACGGCCCATGCGGATGGCGAGATCGGCCCCGGCGGCCGTCAGATCGCTCAACCGTTGATCGACCAGGATCGACAACTCGATCCAGGGATAAGTTGCCTCGAAAGCGGCGAGGCGCGGCAACAGCCAGCGCGAAGCGAGCGAAGGCGTTGTCGAAATCGTCGCGGTATTGCCACGTTTCGCTTCGCGCACCGCGGCGACGGCATTCGCCAGGTCGCGCATGTTCGTCAAAGCGGCCCGGCCCAGCGCTTCCCCTTGCGGCGTGAACGAGATGGCGCGCCTGGTCGCGCGCGGCTCGATCAGGGGTACGCCGATCCAGGCCTCCAGTTCCCGCAGATGCCGGCTGACCGCCGAATGGGTGATCTGCAGGTCCCGCGCCGCCGGCCGAACGCCGCCGGCCTCGTAGACGGCGGCGAAGGCCCGGAGGGCGTTCAGCATCAAGTCACGTATGGTCTGAATATTAGACCAAAACTCGCGGACTCCAGAACGGTCTTGCTGGCCCGATCCTGCTAGCGTCGGTCCGGGTTTCTCGGACGCGGGGCGGCACGATGGGCATGCTGGTGGAAGGTCGCTGGACGAATGACGACGACGCGGTGCGGGCGGGAGCGTTCGTCCGCCGGGCTAGCGTCCATGGCGACGCAATCGACCCCGATGTCGTCGCGGCGATGCGTGCGGAACCGGACCGCATCCACCTCATCGCCTCCTGGAGCTGTCCCTGGTCGCACCGTGCGATGGTCGCGCGGCAGCTCAAGGGGCTGACGGAATGCGTGCCGGTTCAGATGGCTGGCGGCAGACGGGTGGAGGGTTACGCCGCGAACGGCGGTAAGCCATGGCGCGTTCCCGGCGCCGAGCGCAGCATCGTTCACCTGCACGAGCTCTATGCGCTCGACGATCCGGGCTATACGGGGCGGGTCACGGTGCCGGTCCTCTGGGACAGCCGGACGGGCCGCATTCTCAGCAACGAGTCGGCGCGGATCATGGCGGCCTTCGACGACGCCGCGCCGGCCGACGGCGGTCTCGATTTCACGCTGCGGCCGCCGGGCTTGGCGCAGTCGATCGACCGGCTCAACGCCAAGATTTATTCCGGGCTCTGCAATGCCGTTTATCGCGCCGGCTTCGCCCGCCGGCAGGACGCCTACGACGACGCCGTCGCCGATGTGTTCGCGGTGCTGGAAATGCTTGAGGCGCGCCTCGCCGACCGGCGTTATCTCTTCGGCGCTGTCGTTACAGAGGCCGACTGGCGGCTGTTTCCGACGCTGGCGCGGTTCGACACGGTCTATCACACGCATTTCCGCTGTTGCCGTCGTCGCCTCGTCGACTATCCCAGCCTCTGGGGCTACACGCGCGATCTCTATGCCTGGCGAGGCGTTGCCGAAACGCTCGACATCGCCGCCATCCGCGAAGGCTATTTCCTGAACGATGGCGACACCAACCCCTACGGCATCGTCGCCGTCGCACCGGAGATCGACTGGCGTCTCCCGCATGGCCGCAATGCCCTTGGGCCGGCCAAGGCGGCATTGCGCGACGGCGGCACGGTCGAGGTCGATCCGGCCACCCTGCAGGTCGTTGCTGGTTGATCGGCGATGGACCCGCTTATAGCCGTTACCGGTTTCGTCGTTGTCGCGGTGATCACGCCGGGTCCGAACAACTTCATCGTCATGGCCGCGGCCGGACGCGGCGGTTTCGCGGCCGCCCTGTCGCCAATGGCAGGCGTCGTCGGCGGCAGCGTCGCGCTGCTCGCCGTCGCCTGGGCGGGTGCCGCGGCTCTGTTCGAGACGCTGCCGGGCCTGCGGATCGTTGTCGTGCTGCTCGGCGCGGGCTATCTCGCCTGGCTCGGCGCCGTGATGATCGGGCAGGCGGGCGCCGATGCGTCGGCGGCGACCGGGTTGCCCGATACGGCGCTCGCGGTCGCCGTCTTCCAGTTCATGAACCCCAAGGCTTGGATGCTGATGCTGACGGCGGTGTCGGCGCTGTCGGGCGAGGGCGGCGCGCTGCCGGCGCTCGCCGCGCTCACGGTGATTGTCGCGCTCGTGTCGGCCGGATGCCTCGGCCTCTGGGCCGCCGCCGGCGCGGCGATTTCCGGCTGGCTCGCGCGGCCGGCCGCTCGCCGCTGGTTCGATCGCGCCATGGGCGGCCTGCTGATCGCCTCGGCCGCGCTGCTGCTGGTCTGATCGCGCCGCTCAAACGCCGAGCGCCGCGCGGACCCTAAGGGTCGTGAGAAATGCGGTCTAGGCCGTACGCCGTCTGTGTCGCATCGTCAGTCCGAGTCCGGCGAGGGCGGCGGTGAACAGAACCAGCGTGCCGGGCTCGGGAACGTCACGGGGCGTTGCCGTCCGCAGCTGCCAGCTGCCGGAAAAGCCGGCATCGAACAGGTTCATTGCTTGAAATCTGGAGAACCAGCCGCCGTCGGAGTCGGATCTGAAGAAGTTGTCGATGCCTTGAAACCCGACAACCGTCACCAACGACAACGACGTCCCGGATACCACCGGGAGCGAGCCGCTAATGAAATCGAAGGTGAGATCCGGCGGATTGGCGTAGGCGCCGCTTGAGGACGTGTAGGACAGCGACTCGTAGTCGGCGTCCGTCAACGCCGTGCCGGGCGTGTAAGAGTCCTTGAGCGTCAACACCGCCGTTGCCGATCCGATGCAACCGGCGTTGCAGGTTCCGGTCCAGTCATAAATCACCGCGGCGTGCGCGGCTGGCCAGAATGGAAATGCGAACAGAAGCGTCGCGATCACAAGGGCGCACTGTGCGCGGGACGATTGGGTATGCATCGCTTTCTTCCCTCGTTGGCCGACGTTGCCTGTGCCGAAGACATGACGCGGCGGTGCCGACGCTACGGCGTCAGGTCCAGGGCCTCGACGACCCGGGTATAGGGGATATTCGCCTCGTCATTCAGCCGCGCGACCTGGGCCGGATCATCGGCCTCGAACAGGCACATGCAGCGACCGTCCTCGGGTGCGAACGTTGAGCGGATATAGCGCATCGGCGTGCCGGCGTCGGCATATTCGCCCGCCTTGCGAATGGCCGCTTGCTGCGCCGCCGCCAGATCCGCCATCGCGATGCCTTCGAGTTCGCGCTCGACCATGTAAACCGTCATGTCAATCTCCCGTTTGGTTCGGTCTGCGACCGGGACTTGATTTCACGACGTAGACGAACATGAGTGAACTTGAATGTTTCTATTGATCGATAGCCACAGCCTTGGGCACCTCGTCCTATAATGGGACTTGCACACACGCGACGAACAAGCGAGGTGGCACCCATGGAAATGCATCAAATCCGGTATTTCCTCGCGGCCGCAAAGGCGCTCAACTTCACTCGCGCCGCAGAGGCCTGCCACGTTTCACAACCGTCCTTGACGAGTGCAATTAAAAAACTGGAGTCGGAGCTTGGCGCCCATCTCTTTCACCGGGAAGGCAAGCGGCTGCTGTTGACCGATTTCGGTCAGACCATGCAGCCGCACCTGACTCAGATCGCTGAGCAGACCGATGTCGTGCAAACCGTGGCGCAGAACTTCCGACTGTTGAACAAGGTGCCGGTGCGCCTGGGCGTGATGTCGACCGTCGGTCCGGTGCGTGTATCACGCTTTCTGGAGAAGTTCTGCGGCGACTATCCGGGCGTCGAGGTGGCCGTGCACGAAGGCACGTTGACGGACCTGGCCGAGCGGCTGGAAGCGGGCGAGCTCGACCTCGCGGTGCTCAATGCGCTGGACGGCATGGGAGAGGGGGTCCGTCTGCACGCGCTGTACGAGGAACGTTACATCGTGATCTTTCCGCCGGATCACCGCTTTGAGAAGCTGAATACCGTGAGCCTGACGGACGTATCCGGCGAGCCCTACGTCGATCGCTTGGCCTGCGAAATGCGCGAGATGGTATCGGCGGCGTGCGCGCAGAGCGACGTCGACCTCTATGCCTGTTTCCGTTCCGAGCGTGAAGACTGGGTGCAGGCCATGGTGTTGGCGAAAATCGGCTTCGCGTTCATGCCGGAGTATTCCGTAACCCTGCCGCACGTGCTGAGCCGGCCGTTGGTCGAACCGGCGCTGAGCCGGACGATCAGCTTGGCCAGCATGGCGGGGCGCAGGCATTCGCCCGCGGTGTCCGCGTTCGTGCAGTCCGCCCGTGCCTATCGCTGGCCCGGATGAAGGTTGCGCCGCTCAGATGAGGTTCGGCTGGCAGTACCCGCGGACCGAAATCGGATCGATCGTCTCGCAGGCTGGCCGCTGATCGGTTCCGCCGCGTTGCTTGTGTTCGGATCCGGTCCCGTCAAACGCCCAATGCCGCGCGCACCTTCGGTCCCAGCGTCGCCAGCCGCTCGGCCGTCTCGTTCGCGAAGACGAAGCGGATGTACTGCGCCCCATGAAGCTCGCCCCAGCCGTTCATGGCCGTCGCCGCCACGCCCTCGGCCAGCAGCCGTTCCGACATCTCGGCGCCGGTCAGGCCGAAGTCTTCCGTTCGCAGCAACATAGACCAGCCGCCCGCCGGCACGCCGACCGGCAGGCCGTCGAGCTGGTCCAGGATCGCGTCGCGCCGCCGTTCCAGCTCGGCCACGTAACCTGGCAGGGTCTGATAAGACCGTTCAAGAGCGATCGCCGCCGCGTCCTGGGCGATGCCGACCGGCACCACGACGTTGGCGAGCGATACCGCGGTCAGGTCCGGCAGAAAGGCCTCGGGCGCGACGATCCAGCCGACCCGCCAGCCGATCATGCGCAGCTCCTTCGCCGAGCTGCCGACGGTGATCGTGCGTTCGGCCATGCCGGGCAGCGCCGCCGGATGGATCACCGGCCGGTCGTCGAACAGCAACCGCTCCATGGCCGTATCGAGGACCAGCAGCAGGTCGTGTTCGAAGCAGAGCTCCGCCACCAGGTCCCAGTCGTCGCGGTCGAGATAGCCGCCCGTCGGCATCGACGGCGACATCAGCAGCATGGCCGTGGTCTTGGGTCCAATGGCGGCACGAAGGGCCTCGCGGTCGAGCGTACAGGGCGCGCCGGGCGTGAAATTGAACGGCACCTGGCGCGGCACGCCGCCCGCCAGCCGCACGCGATTCAACAGCCCGGCATAGGTTGGGTCGGTGACAACAACCTCATCGCTGACCTCGACCGTCGCCAGCAGCACGTTCAGGATGCCCGACAGGCCCCCGGCCGAGATCACGCAGTTCCGCGCGCCGTCATAGTTAACGCCCGACAGCCTTGTCACATGGGCCGCCGCCACGTCGCGCAACCGGCGCTGGCCGACGAAGGGTAGGTAGCTGTTGTCGTCGTCGTTGTCGGCGGCCCGCACGGTCCGCGCGATGGCCTCGGGCTCGGGCGGGATATTCACATCCAGATTTTCCAGCCGCAGGAAATCCCGGTCGGCGGCGTCGGCGACCGCGCCCATGCGGTCGACGCCGATCCCGGCGATGTGGTCCAGACGCCGGGGACGGGGCCGTGACGTCATCTTTGCCTCCAAATTATCGATTATCTATAATCTATAATTATTGAAATCTGCGCAGAAATACAACACCCTCCCGCCATGCAGGACCGCTCCATCGCCGGCCAGATCGCCGACACGCTCGCCGACCGCATCGTCGCCGGCGAGCTCGCGCCCGATACGCCGCTGCGCCAGGACCGCATTGCCGAGGAGTTCGGCGCCAGCCACGTACCCGTGCGTGAGGCCTTCCGCCGGCTCGAGGCCCAGGGCCTGGTCGTGCGCGAGCCGCGCCGCGGCGTCCGCGTGCCGCCGCTCGATGCCGCCGCCATCCTGGAGGTCTCCGAGATGCGCGCGGCGCTGGAGACGCTGGCGCTGCGTCATGCCGTGCCGAACCAGACGCCCGAGAGCCTCGCGGCCGCCCAACAGGCCATCGACGCCGCCGAGGCGTCCGACGACATCCGTGTGTGGGAGGCCGCCAACCGCCGTTTCCACCGCGCCGTTCTTCAGGACTGCGCCATGCCGCGCCTGCTCGCCGCCATCGACGACCTGCACGCCGCCGACGCGCGATTTCTGTTTGCCGCTTGGCGTCAGATGAACTGGCAGCAGCGCTCCGAGCACGAGCACCGCGACATCCTCGCCGCGCTCCGCGTCGCCGCCACCGACCGTGCTGTCGACATCCTGCGCACCCACATCACCGCCGCCGGCGCCGCATTGCGGGTGGCCGTTGCGGAGGCTTGACGAGTATTCGGGGAAACCGTCGTTAGCCGCGCATGTGCACGAACTGGTCGGGCTGCGCCAGGACCGCGGTCAGGCATTTACGCAGCAGCGGCGTCAGGACCGGCTTGACCAGAAACGCCTGCACGCCGGCGTCGCGGGCGTCGGCGACCAACTCCGGGCTCAGAGCGCCGGAGATCATCACGATCGGGATCTTGGCGTAAGAAGGATTGTTGGCCCGACGGATCGCGCGCGTCAGGTCGATGCCGTCGATCGGCCCCATCCGGCAGTCCACCAGCATGATGTCGTACCACGACGCGCTCAGCGACTGCAGGGCGTCCGCGCCGTTGTTCACCTCGTAGACGCAGCGCACCTGCAGCTCTTCGAGCATGACGCGAATGGCCCGCCGCATATAGAGATTGTCGTCGGCGACCAGGACATTGAGCGTCGACAGATCCGCCCCCTGACCGTCATTCGCCGGCGCAATTGATCGCGCGTCGTTCGACGTCTCCATGCTGGACCCCCTTCAAGCCAACGCCGCCCATCCCTGCGGGCATCCCCTTTCGAATGCGCCGCAAATTTTCCCAGAGACTAGAAGTCGGGATGAAAAAATTCTCTTAACATGGATTGATAAACCTGGATCGGCGCAACCGCCCGGATTGCCCGCCCGTGGCGCCAGAGGGGTCAGGTCGGCTGTCAGATGAAATACGTCTTTTTGCAACCCTGGCACTTGAACAGGCAGACGTCGCGGCGCGATTCCGGCTGCGGGGCCGCGTCGGCGATATGCGTGAAAACGCTGCCCATGGATCGTGCCCCCGCCGCTTAGAGACAGATGCCGCGACGGCCGGTCCTAACCATGGACGCTTAAGGCATTTCGAACACTGCTATGGCGAGAGGCCGGCGATCCCCGGAATGCCGGCGACCGCCGTCGCCACGTGGTCGATGAAGGCGCGCAGGCGGCGGGTCTGGCGGCGGCTCGGGAGGTAGGCGGCGTTGATCGCGAGCGCGGGCGCGCGCCAGGCCGGCAGCAGGTCGCGCAGGCGTCCGGCCGCCAGGTCGTCCTCGACGAACCAGCGCGGCATGACGGCATAGCCGATGCCGAGCTGCGCCGCCTTGTGAGCCGCGAAGATGTTGTTCGTGGCGAACGCCACCGCCGCTTTCACGGTCTGCCGGCGGCCGTTCCTGTGCGTCAGCGGGATCGTGCCGCCCTCGAACGGGCCGAGCGCGGCGCAGGGCAGGGCGGCGAGATCGCCCGGCGACCGGACTGCGCGGCCGTCGACGAGATCCGGCGCGGCGACCATCAGCCGCTCGACCCGGCCCAGCGGCCGCACCACCAGGCTGTCGTCCGGCACCGGGCCGATCTTGATCCAGAGGTCGCAGCCGATCTCGGCGAAGCGGATCGCGTCGTCCTGCAGCCGCCAGGTGATCGTGACGCCGGGATGCGCCTGCTGAAAGCGCGCCGCGGCCTCGGCCAGATGAAGCTGACCCAGCGCCACCGGCGCCACGACCATCAGCTTGCCGGCGAGCGCGTCCGCGTCGGCCGCGTGGCGTTCCCGCAGCGCGTCCCAACCGTCGAGCAGCGCCCGCGCATCGGCGAGGCAGTCGCGGCCGGCCTCGGTCAGCGACAGGGCATGCGTCGTGCGCTGCACAAGCTGCACGCCGAGCCGGTCCTCCAGCGCCTGCAGCTGCCGGCTGGCCGAGGCCTGCGACAAGCCGATGTCGCGCGCCGCGGCGCTGATCGAGCCGCGCTCGGCGATGCGCGCGAAGGTGCTCAGCAGGCTGAGGCGGTCGAGATTCTTGCTCATACGCTAAACGTATAACTAAAACTCCTGTCAGTCGTCTACAGAACAGCGGTCCGAACCGTCATCTTCCCTCTGTCAGCGGCGCAAACCGCACCCGAAACAGGAGCAAACAAGATGACTGAGATTTCCCGAACCTTCCAACTGGGTGGCGACCGCCCGGTCAACCGGCTCGGCTACGGCGCCATGCGCCTGACCGGCCAGCCCGGCAACTTCGGCCCGTACCCGGATTGGGATGCCGGCCTTGCACTGCTGCGCCGCGCCGCCGACCTCGGCGTCGCGTTTTTCGACAGCGCCTGGGCCTATGGACCGGAAGCCGCCGACCGCATCGTCGGCGAGGCGCTCGCCGGCCGCGACGCGGTGCGGGCCACCAAGGGCGGCGTCGACAAGCCGGAACCCGGCCGCATTGTCGTCGACGGATCGCGCGATACCCTGCTGCGGCAGATCGACAAGGCGCTCATCAACCTGCGCACCGACCGCATCGATCTGTTCCAGCTCCACCGCGTCGACCCCGAGACGTCCATCGAAACCTCCGTCGCCGCGCTCGCCGAGGCGCGGGCAGACGGCCGCATCGCCCATATCGGCCTCTCGAACGTGACCCGCGAACAGCTCGACCGCGCGCTTGCCGTCGCGCCGATCGCCAGCGTGCAGAACCGCTTCAACATGGCCGAGACGTCGGACGGCGATCTCGTCGATTACACGGCCGACAGGGGCATCGCCTTCATTCCCTACGGCCCGCTCGGCGCCAACCCCATGCGGCCCGGCGCCAAGCTGGCCCCGCGCGAGGCGCTCGCCTGGCTGCTCAAGCGGTCGCCCAACGTCATCGTCATCCCCGGCACCACCTCGATCCCGCATCTGGAGGAAAACCTCCGCGCCTGGGATCTGGTCTGATCACCGTTGGACAAGGAACCCGCTATGACCCCCAACCGCCACAAGCTCGCCTTGCTCACCTGGCTCATCGTCTATCCCCTGATCACGCTGTTGATCGCCCTTTTGGAGCCGCTGCTCGGCGGCCTCGCCCTGCCGCTGCGCACGGGCGTTCTGACGGCGATCATGGTCCCGGCGCTGGTCTATCTCGCCATGCCCTACGCCACCCGGCGCCTGCGCGGCTGGCTGACCAGCCGACAGTTCTTTGCGATCCGTCGCGAACGCGTGATGATAGCGCCGTGACCGCACCCCGTTTCGTGACCGCTCTGACCATGCGCCATTTGCTTGCCCTGCCGCTCTTCGGCTCGCGGGCCGCGGCGCAACGTTAGCCTGCAGATGAATGAATGATCCGGGCCCATGGTCCTCGACTGGGGTCGGTTACCGTGCCCTATCGAGCGATGGTGTGATCTCGTCGTCCGGACCCGGATGTCATTCAATGCGGCTCAATTGATGGCAAGTCCTTTCGCGAGCACCGCTTGGAGGTTGGCGAGTGCCTTTGAGTTTTCGTCGGCCGCCATCGTGCCAATGGTGTGATGAAAGGCCAAGGCCTGCCCGTTGTCGAAAAAGGCAATAACCAAGTTAATCCCCAGCGAGCCGAAGTCTGTCGGGCATGTGATGGCTGCTTCGCGCAGAACGAAGTCGTCGACACGGACCGGCGCCGTTAGGGCATAGGCGTATTCGTCCTCGCAATACTCGTCCGCCGCACCCATGATGCTGTCGAAGATCTGTTTATGCGTCCTTCCCGAGACTTCGAGACGGATCATAAAGCCACTCAATCCCTCCGCATTCCACGCCAGCAAGGCGCCGTCGCTGTCGACGAACTGCCAGTCCCGAAACCCGGCGGTATTCAGCCAGCTGGTAATTGCGCGTCGCATTTCTCCGTCTTCGGGCGAGGTCGTCCGTTTTGCGAATGGGTCACGAGGATCGGCAGACGAATCCTTCGACGCCGCGAATGGGTCGCTGGATCCCAGTTGTATGCCGGTTCCCGAGGCAACGCATTTGAGCAAGAGGTCCAGCGCGCCATTGCTGCCTTTCAGGCTGAACCGCATGTCATCTCCGGCGGCGATAACGTCAAGCGCACGACCCCGCCTTAGCCAGTAGAGTGCGAAGGAGGTCTCGTCGAACGAGAAGCGGGCGGATGTCGGTCTGGTTGACGTCGCCGGTCCATGCTGGATCAGTCGACCGTCGACCTCGAAGGAAACGGGGGCGGAGTCCTCAGCGGAAAGGGACCAGGCCGGATTCTTGAGCACCAGATCGAGCTCGAAATCCTCTCTCATAAAGAAATAGAGCGTCGTATTGCTGTCGAAGGTGGCTTTGATCGCGCAGTACTGAAATGCACCCGTTCGGGCGTCACGACCCATGTGTCCCTGCCACCCGCCATAGCTGAAGCTATTGAAGTCACCGTCAGCCGCGACGCTATTTTCGCAATGAAATCCCAGGGTTAGGATCAGAACGGCCAGAGGCAGCCAGGTTCGTTTTCTGGCGCAAACCGAAACCATTTTGGAGAAAAGGTACATATTCAATTCTAGCAACTGGGTCTGATTGGCAAAAGCTTGAATTGGTGGATTGCGCGGTCACTACTAGAGCGGCTCAGTTTGTTGTCGGGTCGTCAAATTGCTGCGCGGGACCAGCCGACACGATGTCCTGGTCGCAGTGGACGTACGGAGGTCGTGGGTCGGTTGCACCGCACAATAGCTGCATTGGTCCTGGGGATGCTTTCGATGCCAATTGCGGCCGCGGCGCTGGAGCTGGGCTGGCCCGTGGCCTGCACGCTCGGCCAGGACTGCTGGATCGTGCACTACGTCGACGCCGACACGCGGCCGGACCGGGCTGCGGACTTCACCTGCGGCACGCTCACCTACGACGGCCACAAGGGCACCGACATCGCCGTCCGCGACCGGCGCGTCATGGCCGCCGGCGTGCCGGTCCTGGCTGCGGCCGACGGCACGGTACGGCGCGTCCGGGACGGCCAGCCGGACGGCCTCGGCACGCCGGACGCACTTGCCGCCATCGAGAGGGCCGGCACACAATGCGGCAACGGCGTCCTCATCGACCATTCCGGCGGCTGGCAGACGCTCTATTGCCACATGAAGCAGGACAGCATCCGCGTCGCGCCCGGTCAGGCCGTGCGCCGCGGCGACGCGCTCGGCGCCGTTGGCCAGTCGGGCCTCGCCGCGTTCCCGCATCTGCATCTCGAGGTCCTGCGCGACGGCGCGGTGATCGACCCGTTCACATCGGCGCCGGCCGCCGGCTGCGGCGTGCCGGTGGATCGGACCTTGTGGGCCGCGCCGGCCGAGATCGGCTATGACCCGCTGATGCCGTTCGCGGCCGGTTTCGCCGCCACCGCGCCGTCACTGTCGGCGTTGCGGGCCGACGCCGCGTCGCCGGCCGAGATCGCCGCCGACGGCGCGGCGCTCGTGTTCTGGTTCCTGGCTTACGGCGCAGCGGCCGGCGACCGCATCGCGCTAGAAATCCGCGATCCCGCCGGCCGCCTCTGGGCCGAAGCGAAGGACGTCCTGGCCAAGACCCGGATCCGCATCCTGCGCTATGCCGGCAAGCGCAACCGGTCGGGCGCGTTGCCGCCGGGCGAATACACCGGCCGCGCCGTGCTGACCCGCCGGCAGCCCGACGGCCGCGAGCTCCGCCGCGACGTCGAGCGCCGGGTCATGGTCAAGTAGCGCCGCCTCAGTCGCCGCAGCAGCCGGCGGGCACCAGCCGCGCCGCGTCGTCGGCGGGCGCGTATTCGTCGTGCAGCTTCACCCAGCTCATGACGCCGTCCTCGTTGCGGCCCTTCGGCGCCATGTCGAGGAAGTGGAACGGCATGAACAGCGGCTCGACGCCGCGCGAATAGGCCGAGTAGGTGTGGAACACCTCGCCGGCCGCGTTCTTCGCGAACACGCTCGCGCCCTGCAGGTCTTCGGCTGCGTAGTCCGTGGTGCCGAAGTTGTACCCGGTCGTGCGGTCGGCGATCTGCTCGGGCGTGAAGGCAACGCCGTAATCGTAGTTGAAGCTGTTGTCGCCCGAAGAGACCCAGGTGAACGTCCAGCCCAGCCGTCGCTTCACCGCCTCGATCTGCTCGACCGTCGCCCGCGACACGGCCGCGAACGAGAGATCCGCCTGCTCGAAATGCCGGCGGGCCGCGTCGACGCCGTCCGACGTCGCGGCGCAGCCCTGGCAGATGTGGTCCGAGCCCGGCGTCAGCATGAAGTGCTGCACGAACAGCTGGCTGCGCCCGTCGAACAGGTCGCTCAGCGTCTTCGGTCCGTCGGCCGAGTCGAACGCGTAATCCGTCTCGACCCTGACCCAGGGCAGGGCGCGCCGCTCGGCGTTCACCCAGTCGCGCAGGTGCGTCAACTCGCGCTCGTCCGCCAGCAGCGCCTTCCGCGCCGCGAGCCATTCCGTGCGGGATACGATGTCAGGTGTCATGTCCTGTTCTCCCTCAAGTATCGACCGATGTCATGGACGCGCGCCAGGCTCACACCGGGGCGCAGGCGCGCAGGTGCGCCGTCAGCCGGTCGAGGCATTCGCACCAGCCGTCCTCGTGGCTGTCGCGGGCGCTCATCGTCTCGAACGCCGCCTGATGGAACGTCAGCCGCGTCCGGCCGCCGATGTCCTCGAACGTGACGGTGACCAGCGTCTCCAGCCCGGGTTCGCCATCGGCGTCGGTCCAGGCGTGCGTGAAGACGATCCGTTCCGGCCGGCGGATCTCTTTGTAGACGCCGCCCATGCGGTGATCGCCGCCCGACGCCGCGCGGATATGCGAATGCCACGGGCCGCCGGGCCGGAACTCCATGCCCGCGTCGACGATCGTGAAGTTCTTCGGCCCGAACCAGCGGCGCAGATGTTCGGGTTCGGCCCACATGCGGAACACCAGCTCGCGCGGCGCGTCGAGCTCGCGCACGATGGTGAGCTCGTGTTTCGGCGCCTCGGCGAGCGCGTCGTCCAACTCGTCGAACATCGCCTTCCAGGCGGTGTGCGTGTAGTCGACGTAATCGGCCCAGTCCGGATGCAGCGCGTGCGTCAGCGTCAGCACGCAGCCACGGCCGTTCGCGGCGATCTCGACGGTCAGGCGGTCGACGGCCTTGGGCTCGTCGGCGACCCAGAACCGGAACGACAACCGCCGCGGCCGGTCGATTTCCAGAAACGTGCCGTGGTGCGTCACCTCGGTGTCGCCGCGCCGGTCGACGAACGTAAAGGCGCCGCCGACGCGGGCGTCGATCTCGGCGTGCAGGCTCTCGCTGTCGGGCATGGTGAACAGCCAGCGCCGCGCTACATCAGCATCGAGCCAGGCGTCGAACAGCCGCTCGGGCGAGGTGTCGAAGCGGCGCGTCACGGTCACCACCGGTCCGCCCGGCCGGCCGCGACGGTCGGTCGTGGTCTCGGGCATCGTCTCAGGCGTCGTCGCCATCGGGTCGCTCCCTTGTCTGAATTTCCTCGAGATAGGCTTCCAGGCGGTCAAGGCGGCTCTCCCAGATCGCTCGCTGCTCGGAGATCCAGTCGCCCGCCGTGGTCAGCGAGTCCGGCTCGATGCGGCAGGTCCGCACCCGGCCGACCTTCTCGGACCGCACCAGGCCGCTGTCCTCCAGCACGCGCAGGTGCTGCATCACCGACGGCAGCGCCATTGTCAGCGGTTTTGCCAGCTCGCTCACCGACGCCGGCCCCTGGATCAGCCGTTCGACGATGATCCGCCGGGTCGGGTCGGCCAGCGCGTGAAACACCCCGTCCAGGGCTGGTTGTTGGTTAGGCATATGCCTAAGTATCATGGTGTGGCGAGCCGATGCAACAAATATTTAGGCAGTTGCCTAAGTTTTTCGCCCTGCGACCCGATGCCGCGCGCCGCGATCCTTGAAAACCCGGTCCGAAGCCCAGAAATCTGGGGATGAGTGGGGCCCAGCTTCCGATGCGACCGGAGGTTCCCATGGATCGTTTTTCCGCCACCCAGGGCCATAACGCCATCGCCCGCGCGCTCGAGGCCGGCACCGCCCCACACGGCCTGCCCGCCGCGCAACTCTTCACCCACGGCACGGCCAATCTGTTCTTCTACGAACCCCGCGGCCGCGACCTGCAGCCGCCGCACGACCAGGACGAGCTCTATGTCGTGCTCAGCGGCGCCGGCACCTTCGCCTGCGGCGACAGCGAGGACACGCTGCGCCGCACGCCGTTCGCGCCCGGCGACGCGATCTTTGTGCCCGCCGGCGCCGTGCACCGCTTCGAGGACTTCTCCGACGACTTCGCCACCTGGGTCATCATGTACGGCCCCTCCGGCGGCGAATGGGCAGGGTGAGGGAAGACACGGCGTGCAAGACCCCCGCAATCGTGAGTGGAAATCCGCGCCGATTTCGGGCTGAATGCCGCCCATCATGACCGTCGAGACCCCGTTTCATATCGGCGACGCGCTCGTCGACCCGGCGACCCGGCAGGTCAACCGCGGACCCGATCGACGGCGTCTCGCGCCCAAGGCCATGGCCGTGCTGCGGGCGCTGGCCGCCGTGCCGGGCCAGGTCGTCCGCCGCGAGACACTGCTGGAGACGGTCTGGCCGGATGTCACCGTGGGCGAGGAGGTGCTGACGCACGCCATCGCCGAGATCCGCCGCGCGCTCGGCGACGACTTCCGCGCTCCGCGCCATGTCGAGACCGTGCACAAGTCGGGCTATCGCCTGCTGTCGCCCGTGCGGCCCGCCGCCGGGCTCGGCGCTGCCATGGCCGCCCTCGATCCGTTTCCGGCCATCGACGCCGGCGCCGGTCTGGGCGAATGGCGGCCGGGCGCTCATCCCGGCGCGGCGTCGCTCGGCGACGAAGCATTCGATCTCCAGGACTATGCCGTCTATCTCCGGGCCTGCGAGCTGTTCGACCGCGGCGGCCGCGACAACGTGCATGCCGCCGCCCAACTGTTCCACCACCTCACCGAGACCCGGCCGCACTACGCGCCGGGCCTCGCCGGTCTCGCCCGCGCGCTCACCTTCATCAGTCTCTATTTCGGGCCGGCCGAGGACTGCCTGGAACGCGCGTTGGAGGTCAGCGAACGCGCGCTCCGCATCGATCCGCACCTGGCGGAAGCACACGCCGCTCGCGGTCTCGTGCTGGGCGACGCCGGCGACGCTGCCGCCGCCGGCCGCAGCTTCGCGACCGCGATCCGCCTAAGGCCCGACGCGCCCGAGACGCACCTGATGGCGGGTCACGCCAGCTTCAACTGGGGCGACAGCGCGCTCGCCGCCACGCTGCACGAACAGGTCGCCCGTCTGCGCGCCGACGATTATTACTCGCTGGTGCTCGCGGCCAAGGCGCGGCACTGCCTCGGCGACCATGCCGGTGCCCGCGCCAACGCCGCCAAGGCCGCGCCACGCATCGACACCCACCTCCAGGCCTATCCCGGCGACATCCGCGCGATCTGCGCCCAAGCCCGGGTTTTGGTCGAGCTCGGCGACCGTGACGCCGCGCTAGCGCTCATCGAGCCGCTGCTCGACGGCGACCATACGCTCACCTACTTCATCGCCAGCCTGCTCGCCCGCGCCGGCGAAATCTCGTTGGCCCTTGACCGTCTGGAAGAAGTCGCCGACGCCGGCTGGCACAATACCTCGCTGCTCCGCCACGACCTCGACCTTGCGCCCCTGCACGCCGAACCTCGCTATCGCCGCCTGGAGGCCGCGCTGGGCGTCGGCTAGGACAGCCGCCCGTCGCAGACCGACCGGGCCCTGCGGAAGGCTGGGGCGTACACTATGTCGGTTGTGCTTCGCGGCATGTTCGCGCGGCGCGAAGAGGGCTTTACGCCTATTCCGAGAAAAATCTTGTTTCAAATCTGTTGCGTCTTTGCCATTCTTGCATGAGGGCGTTGGTGCACAACGCCCGATGGTTCTCGGGCTCGGCAAGGGAATCGATGGCGATGTTGGGGTCAAGGGCAGTTCGGCGTCTGGCGGTCGCGGCGGGGATGCTTGTCGCGGCCTTCACGGCGGGTGGCGCGCCGCAGGCGGCGGCCGTCGTCATCACGCATGCATACAGTGCGGAACAGGTTGGCGGGGTCGGCACCGTCGCCGGTCTCTTCCAATACGATACGGACACGCCGGACACCACTCCCGGCCCGCAGGGCGGGTCCTACGCCGGCACCTGGTCCGGCGCCGTGACCGGCGGGCCGCAGGACGGCGGGGTCTTTTCGTTTGCCGCCACATTCCTCGTACAGGATCTCTTTCCCGCAGTTCCCGGCAACGTCGACCGCCTTACCGTCCTGAACCCGGCAGGTCTCTCGCTTGCATCTTTGCCGGCAATCGGTGATCTGTTCACGGATGACAGCCTACCGACCAACCTCAATTTGGCAGACTTCCAGAACCCCCTTATCACCCTGGACGGATTGGACTTCGGCAATTCCGTTCTGATAAACTACAACATCGTCTCGCTGGAGCGGGTCGCGGAGCCGGTGCCGGAGCCGGGAACCATGCTCCTCCTCGGCGCCGGCCTGATCGGCCTCCTCGGCGCCCGCCGCCGGGGGCGCGGACGAAAGGCGTAACCTCCCGCAAAATCATCAACTCGCGGCAAAGACCAGATCGCCCACGGAGCCGGCTACCTGCGAGGGTCTCATACGATTGCCTGTTGGCCAGCGCCGACGAAATCCCGCTCGCCCGTCGCGCTGCCTGCCATTGGATGCCGTTTTGTCGGATCGGTTGGCTCGTTATTCGGACTTTCGCGACAGCAGCGCTGAGATATCACAAATCGGCGATTTGCCTCGCCCCAGTGTTTCGTGGCTAAATCCATTCGCCCTAAGATAGCAGACGGCACGGGCGACATAAGTGCCGGCAGGGCGCGGCGCATCGACGGCGCCATTTCGCAAAAGTCATCTCGGGGGAGCATCATGACAGCGAGATTTTTGACGACGGCCTTGCTGGCCGTGCCGACGGCGGCGTTCCTGCTGGCCGGTTTGAGCGACACGGTCGTCGCGCAGCAGAAAGAAGAGGAAGTCCCGTTCTGGGCCATCGGGCGGCCGGAAGCGGGGCCGGGCGCCAAGCTGGCGCCGGTGCCGTCGCCGCCGATCCCGACCGCGGCCGACAAGCTGCCCAGCCTCAACGTGCCCGCCGGCTTCAAGGTCGAGGTGTTCGCCAGCGGCATCCTCGACGCGCGTGGTTTGCGCGAGGGCAGCCAGGGCACGATCTTCGTCAGCACGCTGTTCACCGGCGGCGGCAAGATCCACGCCATCACCGGCGGTCAAACCAAGGAAATCGCCACCGACCTGTTCCTGCCCAACGGCATCGAGTATCGCGACGGGTCGCTTTATGTGGCGACGCCGAAGGAGATCCTGCGTTACGACAACATCGAGGCCAGCCTCGACAATCCGCCGAAGCCGGTGACCGTGTTCGACGACATGCCGGGCGTGATCCCGCACGGCTGGAAGTTCATCAAGTTCGGTCCCGACGGCAAGCTCTACGTGCCCGTCGGCACGCCGTGCAACATCTGTGAGGAGGATCCCGACTACGCCAAGATCTTCCGCATCAACGCCGATGGCACCGGCAAGGAAGACGTGGCGCTTGGCGTGCGCAACACGGTCGGCTTCGATTTCGATCCACGCACGGGCGATCTCTGGTTCACCGACAACCAGCGTGACTGGCTGTCGGAGGATATGCCGCTCGACGAGCTCAACCATGTCAGCCGGCCGGGCGAGCAGCATTTCGGCTATCCCTATTGCCATTCCGGCATCATGACCGATCCCCAATTCGGCTGGGGCCATTCCTGCGACGACTACACCTCGCCCGCCGCCACGCTGGGCCCGCACTCGGCGCCGCTCGGCATGCGGTTCTATACCGGCTCGGCCTTCCCCGAGGCCTATCACGGCGCCATCTTCATCGCCCGGCACGGCCCCTGGAACCGGCATCAGAAGTATGCCGACGTGTCGGTCGCGTTTCTCGACAAGAACGGCACTGTTCGTGCGGTCGAGCCGTTCCTGACCGGCTTCGTGGTCGGCAACAAGTATGTCGGCCGGCCCGCCGACGTGCATGTGCTGAAGGACGGTTCGATGCTGGTCTCGGACGACTTCAACGGCGCGATCTACCGCATCACGTATGGCGGCTGACGGGGCCGAGGGCTCACGATTGCGGGGTGGGCGGCGTCACGCCCACCCCGTTTTTTCGGCGCTGACGGCGGCCGGGCCTTTGCGCCTGGCCGCCGTCCTGGCGCTCGCCCTCACCGCAACGGACAGGGCGCGCGCGGCCCAGCCCCTCGATGAGTTGGTCGCGCAATGTGCCGCGTGTCACGGGGCCGACGGGAGTGAACCGGCAACGCCCGACACGCCGTTGCTCGCCGGTCAGCCGGAGCTCTACGCCCTCTACCAGCTCGTGTTCTTCCGCCAGGGCCAGCGCAAGCAGACCGTTATGAACGAGATCATGCGCGATCTCGACGACGACACCGTGCGAGCGCTGGCCAAATGGGTCGGCGAGTTGCCCGGCGAACCGCGCCCCGCCGGCGCGGCCGACCCGGAACGCTACCGGCGCGGCGCCGAGATTGCCGACCGACACCGCTGCGTGCTCTGCCACGACGCCGGTTTCGCCGGCCGCGAGCACATTCCCCGCCTCGCCGGCCAGCAGGAGGCCTATCTGGGGAAAGCGCTGCGCGACTACCAGACCGGCGCCCGCGTCGGCCTGCAGGCCGCCATGGCCGAAACGCTTACCGGCCTCGACGCCGCCGCCCTCGACGACCTCGCCCATTACCTGGCCCATTTCCGTCCCTGACGACGTGCCGCGGACTGCCGCCCGGGCGGGGCGACCGACGTGGGGCAGCTATGCCGCCTAGTCGTGTGGCTGTTCGGTACGTTTCGCGACGGCCAGCGCCGCGTCCCTGGGCAGGCCCAGCCAGTCGACGGCGGCGGCGGTGTCGTTGAAGAATTCGTAGTGCAGGTCCGGATCGCTCTCCGTCAGGCAGATCGCGTTCCAGAACGGCATCATGATCCGCGCGTCCTGCGAGCCGTCCAGCACCGCGGCGCCGGCCCGGCGCTGCACCTTCATTTGCCGATAGAGATTCGTCGCCGCGTCACGGAACGACTTGATCTCGTCGGGATTGATCTCCGAGAGATCGGTGTTTCCTTCGAAGATCAGCAGGCTGCAGGCGGGCTCCGCGCGCTTGGTCAGCTCGCCGAGCCCGGATATGGCCGCGGCTACCTCCGGCGCGGTAACGCGACCGGAGAAACGCAGCACGAAGAGTCCGAGGTCCTTGTCGATGGCATGGATGGCTGGCATGGCGCCCCCTATTACATGGCCGCGTCGATCTGCCCGTCGCACGGCCGACAAACGCTACAACACCTTCATTAGAGGTTCCAAATACCGGGATTTCCGTGGCCGTCCTTTTACCAGGACGGGACGGCATCGGGTGCGCCGTCGAGAAAGAAGAGGCGGAACCGGCAGGGGTGCTGCCGGTTCCGCCTCAGCAGAGGGTTTCCCAATAAATGGGAGGGAAGTTCCGCGTTGCCGCCGCCGGCGCGTTGGTGCCATCGCCATCGGCCGCACTGCGCCGGCGATCGGCGTACGAGCCCGACCGTCGCGAGCGCGATTCGACGCCAGTCGATCCGACCGAGCGTGTTCAGCCGGGTCAACGCCGAATGCGGACTGGCTCCGCGCCCGTCTTAGGCGGCGAACCGGTCGGCTCGGCCCTGAGGGCATACGCAGCCGCGCCGGTCGGTGGCGCCGTTTTCTCCGATGTTGTCGGGTGCCCCAATTCGGAAACGGATCCAGTCCCGCCATCACAGGATGGCGAAGATGAATTTGTCCTGAACGACAGATGAACAGGAGATGAATTTTCCCGCGCGGCCGTGTTCGCCGCGGCCGGCGGACCGATGCGGGTCGGGCGCGCCTATTCGTCGGCCGCGGCGAGCACGGCCGCGAACAGCGCCCTCAGATCCGCCATCACTGTCACCTGCTCCTGACCGTAGGTCGCATGGGGATGGTTCCGATTGAATATCATGACCGCGTGGCCCTCGCCGTGAAATCCGGCGAGAAGGCTCACCCTCAGGATCGTTTCGCCGACAGGGCACGACATGACGGCTTCGCGCATTACATAGGCGCCGTGGTGTTCCGGCGCGGTCAGCCCGTAGGCGAAATCGCCGGTGCAGATATCCTGTGCTTCGGACAGCAGCTCGTCGATCAGCTGCTTCTGTGTCAAGTCGGCCAGGGTGACGATGGAGAGGAAGCCGCTGAAACTCTGCGTCTTCCAAGCAATGCTCGCGCTCGTCGGCGGATCGACAAAGCGCACCTTCCGGAACCCGGCGGCGTCCAATATCGTCGCGAGCGCCGTCTGCATCGTGGCGCTGCGATCCGCTTCTCCGGCGCCGTTGTCGATGGCGAAGGGATTGGATTTACGCGCCGGCCGGTTCGGCGCGGCGAAGGGGTTCCGCGACGGCGATCCATAGCCGGCGGCGACATCGACGCATTTTACGAGCCGCGACAGCGCCTGGAAGGTGCCGTCCAGGCTGAACCGCATGGTTTGGCTGGCGCCGAGGATCGTGAGCGCCCGGCCGCGCCTGAGCGCGTTGAAGGCGGCGTCGCTGTCGCCGAAGGCGAAGCGGACCGACATCGACCGCACGGATATCGGTCCGCCCCTGTAGATCTGCCGGCCGTCCACCTCGAAGGCCGTGTCGGCGATGTCGGCCCGTTCCAGGTCCCAATCCGGATTGGCCAAGCCGATCTGCAGCTTGTAGGACGCCGACATCATAAAGCCCAAGGTCGTGTCGTCGTCGTAGGTCGCCCGGAGCGAGCAATGGCTGAAAGCGCCGCTGTCGACGCTCCGGTGCGCGAAACCTTTCCAGCCGTTCGCCTCGAAGGGTGCGTATGATTCCGTTTCGGCGCCTGCCGCGGCGCCCGTGCAGGCGAGCAGGCAAACGAACGCCGCCCGCCAGAGGCCGGCGCGAATGCGGGGCGCGGCCTTAACCATATTGGCGAACCAGATCATCATAATTACAACCATACCGGTTCTGCGTCCCGACAGCAATTCGGTCGATGTCGGGCCGTCGGCCGGAGGTGGCGCGAGACCGGGCAGGCGGATCGTCTCGGGCGTCGAGCGCTGTTATTTCGACATTTTCGGAACAATCGAAGCGAGCCGGATTTCCGCCATTCTTTCTGCTTGACGTTTCCTGTGCATGGGGTTGTTCCGCGATCTCTCCCGCGCGTACCCCCCTCCCTCAGAGCAGGGCCGGCTCGAGCGGGAAGTGGGAGAGCAGTTCTGGGCCGTCGGGCGTGATCAGGATCTGCTGTTCCAGCTTCACGCCCTCATGCCCGTCGACCGCGCCGATATAGCTCTCGAGGCAGAGGGTCATGCCGGCCTGCAGCTCGCCGTCATAGCCGAAGCGCGCGAACTCCTGGGGGTAGGGAATCAGCGGATATTCGTCGCAGAGCCCAACGCCGTGGGCGATGCAGGAATAGCGGTTCGGCGCGAAGGCCTCGGGCAGCACATAGGCCGTGTCGACGATCTCGCGGTAGCCGGCGCCGACCCGGAACAGTGGCAGGTTGTGGTCGATCTGCTCGATGGCCATGGCGTAGAGGCGGCGCTGCGCGTCGCTCGCCGGGCCGTCGCCGCAAAGGAAACAGCGCGAGATGTCGGCGCAATAGCCGTAGGGACCGATCAGGTCGGTGTCGAAGCTGACGAGGTCGCCCGCCTCGATGACCCGGTCGCCGGCCTCCTGGAACCAGGGGTTCGTGCGCGGGCCCGAGGTCAGGAGGCGTGTCTCGATCCACTCGCCGCCGTGCGCGATGTTGACCTGGTGCAGGTGCGACCAGAGCTCGTTCTCGGTGATGCCCGGCGCCAGCACCTCGCGCATGCGGGCCATGCCGGCCTCGGCCGCGGCGATGGCGCTACGCATGGCGGCGAGCTCGTCCGCCGACTTGATGAGGCGCGCCGTCTCCATCACCTCGCGCGCTTCAAACAGCTCGATGCCATGCGTTTGCAGGGCGGCGGCGCCGACAGGCGTCAGCTGGTCGACGGCGAGCCGCTTTCCGCACCTCAGGTCGGCGAGCGCCTCGGCGACGCTCGTCGCCCAGTGGCCGGCCATCTCGTGCTGCCGCTGTCCGGCCGAGAAGAAATCCCAGCCAACCGCCGGCCGCACGTCCGCCACAGTGTCGAGGCCGTCGTTCAGGTGCCGGGCGCCGTGGAACTCGAAGACGATGGCGCGGCCCTCGGCGGGCACGACCGCAAAGCGCACGGCGTTGTGCATGGTCCAGACCGCCATGTTACGGCTGTCCGTGGCATAGCGGATGTTGACGGGGTCGTAGAGCAGGCAGGCGTCGTAGTCGCGGGCGCGCAACTCGGCCTGAACGCGTTCCAGGCGGTATTGACGCATGCGCGGCAGGTCGGGACGCTCGGTCGTCGACATGGCGGGCAGGTTGCCAGAAACGCTGCGGCCTTGCACGCGCTCCATGCCCGCCCGATACTTGGGCCAACGGACATCATCGAGGGTCGGACATGAGCGAGAGCACGGGCGGCTATCACGCCCACCACGACATGGGCGGCGAGCCGGCGGGGTCGGTCGACCGGTCGACGCACGACTACGCCTTCTGGGAGAAGCGGGTCGACGCGCTGATGGTGCTGCTGAGCGCGCCGGAGCGGGGTCTGCTGCGGGTCGACGAACTGCGCCGCGGCATCGAGAGCCTGGGCGCCTACGCTTACGACCGGATGAGCTATTACGAGCGCTGGATCGCGTCGATCACCAACATCATGGTCGAGAAGGGCGTGCTGACCCAGGAAGAGATCGACGGCCGTATCGCCGACCTCAAGGCCCGCGGCGTGGGCAAGCCATGAGTACGCGGTTCGAACCGGGCGCGGCCGTCCGCGTGCGCGTCGACTACCCCAAGGGCCATTGCCGCACGCCCTACTATTGTCGCGGCAAGTCGGGCGTGGTCGAACGCATCTGCGGCGAGTTCCGCGACCCCGAGGAACTGGCCTACGGCGGCGAGGGCCTGCCGAAGCAGCCGCTCTATCGCGTACGCTTCAAACAGGCCGAGCTCTGGTCCGATTACGCCGGGCCGGCGAACGACTGCGTCGAGATCGAGATTTACGAACACTGGCTGGAAGCGGCCGGCTGAGAACGGAGCACGGATGCCATGAGCGTCGATCATACCCACGAGCACGGACACGATCACGACCACACGCCGCCACCGGACCAGGACGGCCCCTGGTCCGACTATCAGTATCTCGAGACGGCGGTGCGCGAGCTGCTGGTCGAGAAGGGCATCTTCAGCAACGATGATGTGCGCAAGATGATCGAGCGTATGGACGCGCGCTCGCCCTCGCGCGGCGCCCAGGTCGTGGCCAAGGCCTGGACCGATCCGGCCTTCAAGGACCGGCTGCTCGCCGACGGCCGCGGCGCCGTCGAGGAGCTCGGCATCGATATCGAGCCGGTGCGCCTGATCGTGGTCGAGAACACCGAGGCCGAGCACAACATGGTGGTCTGCACGCTGTGCTCCTGCTACCCGCGCAACCTGCTCGGCCTGCCGCCGGACTGGTACAAGGCCAAGGCCTATCGCAGCCGCGCCGTGCGCGAGCCACGCGCCGTGCTGGCCGAGTTCGGCACCGCGTTGCCCGACAACGTCGCCGTGCGCGTGCACGACAGCACGGCCGACATGCGCTACATGGTGCTGCCGCGCCGGCCCGACGGCACCGAGGGGTTGAGCGAGGCTGAGCTTACCGACCTCGTCACCCGCGACAGCATGATCGGCGTCAGCCTGCCGAACACGCCGGCCTGAGCGTTCAGATCTTCAGGCCGTCGATGTAGTCCCTGAGCCCGCGCGCGGCCGCCGCGACATCGGCCTCGGCGGCGTCGATCTCGGGCGCCAGCCGTTCCAGCTCGTCCTCCTGGTCGTTCAGCTTGGCGAGGTAGCGGCGGTAGATGTCGCTCTCGCGCGGCACCCGGGCCAGGTTGTCGCGGATGCGGTCCTGATCGACGACGATCTCGTTTCGCTCTTCGCGCAGATCGGCCAGGCGCTTCTCTGCTGTGTCGATCACCCGCTTCAACGCCACCATCTCGGCAAACGCGTTGCGCAGCTTCGGATCGAGCTGCTGCGCCCGGGCGTAGAAGCCGAGCTGCCGGATATCGAGCGTGAGCAGCCGGATCGTCTCGCTGCGCGGCCGCTCGGTGACGACGGTCAGCGCGCGCGTGGTGCCGGCGGCGAGCGAGGCCTTCAATCGGTACGTGTTGTCGGTCACGTCGACATCGGACGCGGGCGGCTTCACCAGCCGCCAGCCCGGCTGCCGCGGGTGTGACAGGACCACGCGGCGGGCCTCGCGGGTCGGCGCCTTGATCGTGTAGACCGTCTCCATCCGGTCGATGCGTTTCAGGCGCAGGACGCCGTCGCTGATCATGCCGGTGGAGATCTGCTGGCTGCTCTTGTCCTCGCGGTCGATCCGGGTCTTTTCGTCGACGGCGTAGCTCAGCAACCGGGTCTCGTCGACCGGCAGCGGGCCAAGGCGGGCGTCGCCGACATAGGCGACGCTGCCGGCGGCGTTACGCTGATAGATCGTCAGCACGCCCGGCGGCAGGCCGCTGTCGCCGTCGTTCTTCAATTCGACCGACGCCAGCAGACGCCGGGGATCCGTCGCAGGCTGATAGAAAGCCACCTGACCCGACGGCACCGTGCGGTCGGCGATCGGCAACGCCAGACTGCGCCCGGCCTGTACGCTCACCGGCTCGGCGAAGCGGAACAGTACCTGCGTCGTCGCCTCGTCCGTCTGCGCCGCCACGGCGGCGGGAGCGGGTGTCGCCGGCGCGGCCATCATCAGGTTAGCCGCGCCAACGGCCTCGTTGGTCGACATCATCCGTCGCGGTCCGGCCTGCGACTTCAGAGCGCGTTCGCGGTCCTCCTCTTCCGGCATCTCCAAGCGGCCGATCGCGCCGGTGTCGGCCGGCGGCGGCAGGATGCGGCCCATGACCTCGACCGGAACTTCCGGCCGGTTGACGAAATAGGCCTGATAGAGCGCTTGCCGGAAGGTGACGGGATTGCCCGAGGCGAGTGTGAGCTCGACGTCGTCCCAGTCCTGGCCACTCAGATTCTCGATCACGGCCCAGCCCTGCAGCAGCGCCGTTTCCGCCGTCGGCTCGTTGGGCAGCGTCAGGCGGTAGGAGGATTTCCAAAGCGGCGCGCCGACGACATAGCCGACCCGTACGGTGCGGCGGCCCTGGCCGCGGCTGGTGACGGTGAGCCGGCGGCGGTCCTGCGCGCGGTGTTCGGCGAGCGCCGCCAGGGCCGTGTTGACCTGGGCCTGCAGTTCCGGATCGGCGAAGCTGACGGCCTCGGCCTGCTCCAGTACGAATTGCCGAAGGCCGGTCGCGGTGATCACACTGACGCGGTGCCGGGTGACGATGTTGCGACCGTCGGGCAGCACGACCTGTTCCGGCACGGCCCGCAGCACACGGCCCGACAGCGGCTGCGGACCGGTCACTGTGATCTCGGCGCCCTGCAGTGCGTTCAGCAGCGTGACCGGCGAGTTCAGCTCGCCGCGGCCGAACGGCAGGTCGCGAAACGCCTGGCTCAACGGTTCGCGCCCCGGCAGCTCGACGCCGCCGACATTGCCGGAATCGTCGTAGACGACGATGCTCTTCAGCACGTCGTCCACCTGGTCGAGGCGCAGATCGAGGGTAAGCTCGGCATCGCCCTCGACGACCGCCTCATGCTCGAAATAGCCGACGCCGCCGGTCGACAGGAGCACGCGTTTCAAGGTCAGATCGGCCGCGAGAGCGGGCGAGGCGGCGAACAGCAGGATACAGGCGATGCCGACGCGGAATTTCATTACGCTTCTCCAAATCTAGCGACGCAGGTTTTGCATATGCCCGTGAAATTAGGCCGCAATGAGGCGTCTATTCGGCGGCCCTGCGACCCCAGCCGAGCAGGCGGAAGACCATGGGCGCGAGCATGATGATGAACAGGATACGGACGATATGCATGGTGGCGACGAAGGCCGTGTCGTAGTTCAAAGCGAGCGCCACCAGGCTCATTTCGGCCATGCCGCCGGGGGCCAAGGCCAGCAGTATGGCGGTACTACTGAAGCCGAGGTACGGCGCCGTCAGCTTGCTGACCACGATGGCGCCGACCAGCATCAGCAGTGCCGAACCTGCGGCGAACAGCATGGTGCGGCCGACCTCGCGGAACTTCAGTCCAACGAACCGCGCGCCCAGGCTGGCCCCAATCACGATCTGGGCGAGCGCCACCAACAGGGTCGGCGGCCGGCCCTCGATCAGCCCGCCGGCATAGGCTGCGGCGCAGACGAGCATCGGTCCGACCAGCCGCGCGCCGGGCAGCCGCAGCCAGGTCGCGGCCACCGAGCCGGAGGCCGCCAGCACCCCCAACAGGGCCAGCTCGCCCCAGGTGATCGGGTGACGATCGCCCTCCAGGTTGGCCATCGACGGCACATAAAATCCCTCGATGTAGTTCAGGTACAGTGGCAGCATGAAAACCACGAGCAACACGCGAGTCGCATGCACGAGCGGGATCACCCGGGGATCGCCGCCTTCCTGTTCACCGATGATCGTCATCTCGCCGAGTCCGCCCGGCGTGGCGCAGAAGTAGCTGGTGATCCGATCGTAGCCGCCGATGCGAATGAAATAGGTCATGGCCACCGCACCCATGGCGACGATGAAGACCAGCATCACGCCGAGACCGCCGGCCCATTGCGTGAGCCGGTCGGCAATGTCGGGCGTGAACGCGCTGCCAAGCAGGGCACCCAGGACGGCCAGCATGACGTTGCGTAGCGGCAGTGAGAAGGCGAGCGGCGCGCCGAACAGGGCGGCGAGCGTGGTCGCGGTCAGGGCGCCCAGCATCCAGGCCAGCGGCAGATGAAAGTAGAAGAAGATGGCGCCGCCGACGGCGCCGATGGCGATCGTAATGCCGACGCCGCCGAGCGGCGTCTTCGCCGTGGCCGCGGTCAGTTGACGAAACGTCCGAACCGGACCGCCGTCTGACCCGGCACGAGGCGCCGCGATGGCATGATCAGGACGCAATCGTCATAGGGCGTGCGCACCGGTTCGTCGCCGTCGTTGGCGATCACGGTGCCGGCCTCGGGGATGACTTCCAGACCTTGGAACTCCGTCAGGAACTTGAACGCGTCGGTTTGGATCGTGATCGGGCCACTGACCTCGATCAGACGCTGGGCCGGCGGCCGTTCGGCCGACAGATGTGGGGCGGCGAAGTCCGGCGTGATCGCGCCAAGATGCAGCAGGAAGCGAAGCGCGGTTTCGTTCGAGACCTCGACCGCGCTCGGATCCCAGTGCTGACCGCACTCGACCAGCAGAGAATTGCGCGGGCTCGACGGATCGCCGAAGCCGCCATAGTCGCGCATGCGCCGACCGGCGCTGTGACCTTCGTCGGCCACTACGGTCTCCGGCACGCCGACAGCGGTCGCCAGTTCCCGCCCCTTCTGCAGCGGACCGCACAGCATCAGCGGCGCGCAATTGAGCTGCATGGAATGGATATCGAGCAGGAAGTCGACCTCGTCGATCACGGGCCGCAGCTCGCGCGCCCGGCTCAGCTCGGCCGACTGCCGTTCACCGTCCAGCACGTCGACCGACCAGACCCGGTTCAGGTCTTCGTCGATGAAGCGCGACGCCGTCGGATTGTCCTTGTCGAAGCTTTCGTAGGCCGGCACGTTCGAAAAGCCGAGCGTCAGCACGCCCCGTTCGGGCTGTACTTCGTTTTCGAACAACAGGTTCAAGGTATAGGCGCCGCACAATTCGTTGCCGTGCGTCAAGGCCATCACCATGACATGTGGACCCGGCTTGCCGCTGTCGAACCGGTGCACATAGTCGACGCCGGTATTTCCGACCTTGTAAGCGGAAATGTCGATCGGCATCAGATTGACGGGGGGATGAGACATCACAGCTTTTGATAATCGATTGGTTGGTTTCGGTCCAGGGCTTTACCCGCCTCCGGCATGGGGTACTTCAGTCCGGTGGCGCAGTTGAACAGGACGACGCGTTCGCCGGATTTGACCCGGCCGTCGGCGATGGCCTGTTTATAGGCGGCGTAGGTGGCGGCGCCTTCCGGGCATAAAAGCACGCCGGATTTGAACGCCGCCTCCTGGCGGGCGGCCAATGTGTCCTCGTCGTCGACGGCGATGGCGAAGCCGCCCGACTCTCGCACCGCGCGCAGGATCAGGAAGTCGCCGATGGCGACCGGCACGCGGATGCCGGCGGCGATGGTGGTGGCGTTCTCCCACAGCTCGGCATGTTCGGCGTCTTCCAGATAGGCGCGGACGATGGGGGCGCAGCCGGCGGCCTGCACCGCGATCATCTTCGGCCGCTTGCTGTCGATCCAGCCCAACGCTTCAAGCTCGTCGAACGCCTTCCACATGCCGATCATGCCGGTGCCGCCGCCGGTCGGATAGAAGATCGCGTCCGGCAGCTCCCAGTCGAACTGCTCGGCGATCTCGAGCCCCATGGTCTTCTTGCCCTCGATGCGATAGGGCTCCTTCAAGGTCGAGACGTCGAACCAGCCCATCGTCTCCTTGCCGTCGGCGACGATCTTGCCGCAGTCGTTGATCAGGCCGTTGACCCGATAGACCTTGGCGCCCTGGAGCGCGATCTCGCGCACGTTGATCTCGGGCGTATCCTCGGGGCAGAACACGAAGGCCTCGATACCGGCGGCCCGGCAATAGGCGGCAAGGGCGGCGCCGGCGTTGCCGTTGGTCGGCATGGCCATGCGTCTGACGCCCAGTTCCTTCGCCATCGACACCGCCATGCACAGGCCGCGCGCCTTGAACGAGCCCGTCGGCAGCCGGCCCTCGTCCTTGATCCAGACGCCGTTGCCCAGCATCGGCGTCGGAACCAGCGGCGTCATGCATTCGCCCAGGCTGACGATGTTTTCGAGATCGCGAACCGGCAGGAACTCGCGATAGCGCCAAAGGTCCGGTGGGCGGGACTGCAACGTTCCGGGTCCAACCGCTTTGGCCAGGCCGGCGAGGTCATAGCGGACGAGCAGCGGTTTGCCGGCCGGCGACAGGCCGTGCAGTTCATCTGCCGGCACCTTTTCGCCGGTCAGGCCGCATTCCAGGTGTGTGACGAAAGTCGGTCGATCGTCGGCGACGTTCAGCCATGTGTGCATGGCGGCGCATTCTGCAATATGCGCCGACGGCCGCCAAGCGGCATGCGCCGGGTCAGGCGGTAATCGGAAATACGCCGGGCGGTACGTTGCGGTAGGGCAAGGTGCTGAGGTCGGCCGGGCCCCAGTCCGGCGTTTCGGCGATGATGATTCGATCCGCCAGGTCTTCATAGACGGCGCGGAAGTGGGTTTTCGAACGCAGCACGATAATGTCGAAGTCGTTTGGATCCAGATCGAACTGAATGAACGGGTCGGCGTCGATGGCTGAAAGCTGGTTGCTGGTCAGGATGACGGTGATGCCGTTCGAGTCGATCACGGCCGCGTCGCCGAGATCGACGGGCACGCCTCGGCGCATGGGACCGGTGCCGATATAGCGCTTTGGACCGGCGAAGCGCACAGGCCCCTGCAACAGCACGGGATCGCCTGCCTGCGCCGACGATCTGCCGCCGACCGCCGTGGCGACATGCGTGCCGACGCCGGCGTTGATGGCGGAGCGGACCGCCACCGGATCCCACAGGTAAGGTACCGCGACTTTTTTCAAGCCGCGTCTCACGCACTCGCGCAGGACATGCGTCGAGTCATTCATACGGTCGGCATGTTCCAGAATGACGACGGGTTTGTTGCTGTTCGCGGCATGGGCGACGGCGGCGTCCACCGCCTTCGGCACCGTCAGCAGCAGTTCCTTCTTGTAGAGTTCGTGCTTCCGGTCGGCGATCTGGCGTGCGAGGTCATCGGCGACACGGTTCGCCAGCAACTCATCGCCATCGGTTATGGCAATGATGCTGCAACCGATGCAGTTGACGTCGGCATAGGCAAAGCCGGTGAACACCGAGACGTCCAGCACGCCGGGCTGCGTTTCCCACGCCCGGGCCGCGGCCATGATGTCGCAAAGCGGCGACAGGCTGGTGGCGGTGAAAATACTGGGCAGGACGATGCCCGGTTTGCGCATGGCCATGACCGGGTTCGCTTCGCCCTTCAGCTTGGCGATCAGAAGTCGGGCCGCGCGTTCGCCGGTCCTGTCCATATCGACGTGCGGGCTGTGGTGGTAGCCGCAGACGATGTCCGCAAGCGGCAGCAGGGTGGCAGAGAGGTTACCATGCAGGTCGAGCGCGACGGCGATCGGAAAGTCTGGTCCGACGGTTTCGCGCAGCGCCTGGAGAAAGGCGGTTTCGGGGTCCTGCCGCAGGCGGGTCGCCATGGCGCCGTGCAGATGCAATAGCAGGCCATCGGGGCGTCCGCTGGCGTCTTCAAGTCCGCCGCGTATGGCGTCGAGATAGGTTTGGAATGCCGCCTCGCTGACCGGCCCGGACGGCGCGCACTCGGCGTACAGCAGCCCGGTCATCTCGACACCCTCGCGTTCGCAGGCGGCGATAAAGCCACCGGCCACGGCCTTGCTGCCGCTGTAGATGTCGATAACGTCGCTGCCGCGATGCGCGGTCAGGTTGAAATCTTCCAGCGTGGTCTCGGTGGGCAGAAACGTGACCGTTTCGTGCGCAAAGCCCGCCAGTGCCAGCCGCATGTCGTTTTCCGCTTGCCAGATTGCCGCCGCCAGCTTTATTGCACGGGCGGGCGATTTCCGTCATGGTTTTCCGCAAGCCCCGTCGGTCAACGAACCGACGGAATCGACAAGAGAACAGGTAATACAGCAGGGAGTAGGTTGGCATGTTCCACCGAAAGAAACTGACGGCGCTGGCCCTGGCCGCGACGTTGGCGCTGCCGATGGCGGCGCAAGCGCAGGATCTGACCATCGCGCTGGCCTCCGAGCCGTCGTCGATCGATCCGCATTTCCACAATCTGGGGCCGAACAACGCCGTCGCGCGGGTCATGTTCGACCGGCTGATCATGCCCGATCACAAGCAGCAGCTTCTGCCGGGGCTGGCGGTGTCGTGGAAGGCCGTCGACGACCTGACCTGGGAATTCAAGCTGCGCCAAGGCGTGACGTTCCATGACGGTTCGCCATTCACGGCCGACGACGTTGTGTTCACCTTCGAGCGGGCGCCGGATGTCGAGGGCAGCCCCTCGAGCTTCGGCACCTATCTGAAGGGCAAGACGATCACCAAGATCGATGACTTCACAGTCCAGATCAAAACCGAGCGGCCCTATCCGTTGATGCCGAACGATATGTCGACCTTCAGCATCATCTCGAAGAAGCATGGCACCGGCGCCAAGACCGAGGATTACAATTCGGGCAAAGCCACGATCGGTACCGGCGCCTTCAAGTTCGTCGAATACGTGCCGGGCGACCGCATCGTCATCGAGCGCAACGACGACTATTGGGGCGAGAAGCCGCAGTGGAACCGGGTAACGCTGAAAGCGATCAAATCGGGCCCGTCGCGCGTGGCGGCGTTGCTGGCCGGCGATGTCGACCTGATCGAAGGCGTGCCGACAACCGATATCTCGGTGCTGAAGAAAAACGCCGATGTGACGCTCAGCCAGGGCATCTCGAACCGGGTCATCTACCTGCATCTGGACCACGACCGTGACAGTTCGCCGTTCGTGAAGTCGAACGACGGCGGCGAGATCAAGAACCCGCTGAAGGACGTGCGCGTCCGGCAAGCGATCTCGAAGGCGATCAGCCGCGATCTGATTGTCGAGCGGGTGATGGAGAACGTGGCGATCAAGGCCGGCCAGCTGCTGCCCGAAGGCTTCTTTGGTGTCAGCGACAAGCTGGAGCCGGTGGCCTACGATCCCGACGGGGCCAAGAAGCTGCTGGCCGACGCAGGCTATGCAGACGGCTTCCGCCTGACCATCCACGGGCCGAACGACCGCTACATCAACGACGCCAAGATCGCCGAGGCGGTGGCGCAGATGCTGACGCGCATCGGCCTCAAGACCGAGGTCGTAACCATGCCGCGGAGCGTCTACTTCAAGCGCGCCTCGCGCGGCGGCCCGGACGGCACGCCGGAGTTCAGCTTCATCCTCGTCGGCTGGGGCTCGGGCACGGGCGAGGCCTCGTCGCCGCTGAAGTCATTGCTCCACACCTACGACAAGTCGAAGGGCTATGGCGCCTCGAACCGGGGCCGTTACTCCAACCCCGAGGTCGACAAGCTGATCGAGGATGCGCTGGCGACGGTGGACGACGCCAAGCGTCAGGATCTGCTGGCCAAGGCCACCGAAGTGGC
This sequence comes from Alphaproteobacteria bacterium, assembly GCA_965232515.1. GTDB lineage: Bacteria > Pseudomonadota > Alphaproteobacteria > JANQKO01. The sequence continues at coordinate 567,300 of CBDDPY010000002.1, forward strand.
GATCAACGACGTCGGCATCATCCCCTTGCACTACCAGGTAAACACCTGGGCGGCGCGCAAGGGGCTGAAATACCGGGCGCGCACGGACGAGGCGACTGTCGCCACCGACGTGATCCCGGAATAAGGCCAAAATCGGGGCGGGTTTCTGACAGGGACCCGCCCCGAACCTTTTCGGACCGGATGCATAGATGACCGCCTTCGTTATACGGCGGCTGCTGCAAAGCATAGTCGTCGTGTTCGCGATGTCGCTGCTGGTGTTCTTCGGCGTCAACGTCATCGGCGATCCCGTCGACATGTTGATCAATCCGGAAGCCGACCAGGAGGACATCGAGGCGGCGATCCGGGCGCTGGGCCTCGACCGGCCGATCCACGAGCAATACTGGTATTTTCTGCTGAATGCCCTGCAGGGTGATCTCGGCAAATCGTTCATCTTCAACGAGCCGGCGCTGAAGCTGATCCTGCAGCGCATGCCAGCGACGTTGGAGCTGGCCTTCGTGTCCCTGCTGATGTCGGTGGTGATCGGTATTCCGCTTGGCGTTTACGCCGGCTTGCGGCCGGAAACGCGCGCCAGCAAGACCATCATGGCGGGGTCGATCTTCGGCTTCAGTCTGCCGACCTTCTGGGTCGGCCTGATGTTCATCATGCTGTTCGCGGTCTATCTGGGTTGGCTGCCGTCGACCGGGCGTGGCGATACCCGAGAGCTGTTCGGCATCGAGGTCAGTTTCCTGACCTGGGACGGATTGAAGCATCTGTTCCTGCCGGCGCTGAACCTGGCGCTGACGAATATCTCACTGGTCATCCGGCTGTCGCGCGCCGGCACGCGCGAGGTCGTGCATCAGGATTACATCAAGTTCGCACTGGCCAAGGGTCTGCCGCGCCGACGCGTGGTGATGGTGCATTTGATGAAGAACATCATGATTCCTGTCGTGACCGTGACCGGTCTGGAGTTCGGCGGCCTGATCGCTTTTTCGGTCGTGACGGAAACGATCTTCGCCTGGCCGGGCATGGGCAAGCTGATCATCGATTCCATCCTGCTGCTCGACCGGCCTGTGGTGGTGGCCTACCTGATGATCACGGTGATGATGTTCGTGGTCATCAATCTGGTGGTCGACGTGCTCTATTCGGTGCTCGATCCACGCGTACGTCTGCAGGACGTGAAGGGATGACGGACGCCGCCCACGATAAGGCGACGGTGATCGCGGCCGAGGCGGTCGAGCCGGCCCTGGAACGGGTCGAAACGCCGTTCCGCCGGTTCCTGGCCGACTTCTTCGCCAGCAAGGTCGCGACCGTCGCCTTCGTACTGCTCTGCGGGATCATCTTTATCGCGGTGTTCGCGCCCTGGATCTCGCCGACCGATCCCTACGACCTGGCGACAGTCAGCGTGATGGACGCCCGCCTGCCGCCGGGGGCGCAAACCTTCGATGGCGCCACCACCTTCTGGCTCGGCACAGACGGCTCCGGCCGGGACATGGTGAGCGCGATCTTCTACGGCCTGCGCACCAGCCTCAGCGTCGGTGTGATGAGCGGCATCATCGCGCTGTTGTTGGGCACGAGCGTCGGCCTGACGGCGGCCTATTTTGGCGGCCGGGTCGACGCCGTGATTATGCGGGTCGTCGATCTGCAGCTCAGCTTTCCGGCGATCCTGGTAGCGCTCGTTCTGCTGGCCGTGGTCGGGCAGGGGGTCGACAAGATCATCGTCGCGTTGGTCGTCGTGCAGTGGGCCTACTATGCGCGGACTGTGCGCGGCAGCGCGCTGGTCGAGCGCTCGAAGGAATATGTCGAAGCCGCCACCTGCCTGGCATTGAGCCATCGACGCATCGTCTTCCGCCACATGCTGCCGAACTGCCTGCCGCCGCTGATCGTCGTCGGCACCGTACAGACGGCGTCGGCCATCGCGCTTGAGGCGACGCTGAGCTTCCTCGGCGTCGGCCTGCCGCAGACCGAGCCGTCGCTCGGCCTGCTGATCGCGAACGGCTTCGATTACATGCTGAGCCTGAAATACTGGATCAGCTTCTATCCCGGCCTGGCGCTCTTGCTGACCATCATCGCGATCAACCTGGTGGGCGATCAGCTGCGCGACGTGCTGAACCCGCGGCTGCAGAAATAGGCGGAACGACGTGACGGCCGATACACCAACGCTCGATGTCCGGGGACTGAAGACCCACTTCTTTACCAAGTTGGGCGTGGTCAAGGCCGTCGACGGCATCGACTTCACCGTCAGAAGCGGCGAGATCATGGGCCTGGTCGGCGAGTCCGGGTCCGGCAAGTCGGTGACCGGGTTTTCCGTGATCGGCCTGGTCGACCCGCCCGGCCGGGTCGCCGGCGGCGAAATCCGCTTTGACGGCGAGGATCTGGTGCAGGCGAACGAGGAGCGCTTGCGGCAGCTGCGCGGCAATCGCGTCGCCATGATCTTCCAGGATCCGATGATGACGCTCAATCCGGTGTTGCGTATCGACACGCAGATGATCGAGACCGTGCAGGCGCATAACGACGTCGACCGCGAGACGGCGCGACAGCGGGCGCGCGACGCGCTCGGACAGGTGGGCATCCCGTCGCCAGACGAGCGCCTGCAGGCCTATCCGCACCAGTTCTCGGGCGGCATGCGGCAGCGTGTGGCCATCGCCATCGCGCTGATCAACAAGCCGGAGCTGATCATCGCCGACGAGCCGACGACCGCGCTCGACGTCACCATCCAGGGGCAGATCCTCTACGAGGTACAGAAGCTCTGCCGTGAGACCGGCACGGCGCTGATCTGGATCACGCACGATCTCGCCGTCGTCGCCGGTCTCGCCGACCGCGTCTGCGTCATGTATGCCGGCCGCATTGTCGAGAAGGGCGGCGTCGACGACGTGCTGGATCATCCGACGCATCCCTATACGCGCGGCCTGATCGGCTCGGTGCCGAGCCACAATCAGCGCGGCCGGCGGCTGACGCAGATCCCCGGCATGACGCCGTCGCTGTTGAACCTGCAGCCGGGCTGCGCGTTCCGCGCCCGCTGTCCGCGCGCCGACGAGGCTTGCATGGCCGAACCCGGGATTTCCGAACCCTTAGCGGGCCGCGAGGTCCGTTGCTTCCATCCCCATGTCGAGGAGGTCGCGGCCTGATGGATGCGGCGGCGCCGATGGTGGAGACTCGCGGCCTCGGCAAGCGGTTCGTCAAGAAGCTCGATATCGCCAGCAAGATCGCCAACAAGCTCGGCGCCAGCGCGCGCGAGGAGGTGGTGCACGCGGTCGACCATGTCGATCTCGCGGTGTTCGCCAACGAGGTCGTCGGCCTGGTCGGCGAGTCGGGCTGCGGCAAGTCGACGCTCGGCCGCATGGTGGCCGGCATCATGTCGCCGACGGAGGGCGAGATCCGCTTTCGCGGCGCCAACGTGGCCGAGCTGGATCGGGACGCGGCCAAGGACTACGCGCTGACGATCCAGATGATCTTCCAGGACCCGTTCGCCTCACTGAACCCACGCATGCGGGTCGAGGAGATCATTGGCGAGGCGCCTGTTGTGCACGGCATCGTGTCCCGGTCCGAGCGGTCGGACTACGTGGCCGACTTGATGAAACGGGTCGGCCTCGATCCGGAATATCTGCGGCGCTATCCGCACCAGTTCTCGGGCGGCCAGCGCCAGCGTATCGGCATCGCCCGGGCGCTGGCGGTGAAGCCGAAGTTCCTGGTCTGTGACGAGGCCATCGCGGCATTGGACGTGTCGATCCAGGCCCAGGTCCTGAACCTGTTCATGGACCTGCGCGAAGAGCTGGACCTGACGTACCTGTTCATCAGCCACGACTTGAGCGTGGTCGAGCATATCTCCGACCGTGTCGTCATCATGTATCTGGGGCGCGTTGTCGAGGTGGCGGACACCGAGGCGCTGTTCGCCGAGCCGAACCATCCCTATACGCGGGCGCTGTTGGGCGGCGTGCCCCGCCTCGATATCCGCAAGCGGGCTTACGAGCCGGTGAAGGGCGAGATCCCGTCGCCGCTGGAGCCGCCGTCGGGTTGCCATTTCCATCCGCGCTGTCCGCATGCGAGCGAGCGCTGCCGTACCGAGCAGCCGGCCTTGCGGGAGATCGCGCCCGGTCGCTGGTCGGCCTGCCATCTGAACGACGCCTAGGGCATGGTCGAAGCGCTGCATATCGAGGGTGTCCTGCGCCGCGTCGCGCCGGACCGTCGGCCGCTGCCGGTCGTGTTGGATTCACCGCATAGCGGCAAGCACTATCCGGACGATCACGGCGCGGCCGTGCCGGCGTCCGTGATGCAGGGCGGCGAGGACGTCTATGTCGACGAGCTGTTCGGCGAAGCCCCGCGCCACGGCGCCGTATTCCTGTATGCGCTGTTCGCGCGCACCTATATCGATCCCAATCGGGACGAGGCGGACATCGACACATCTCTGCTGGCCGATGAATGGACGGGGCCGATCAATACCACCTTCAAGCAGGAGCTGGGCAAGTCGCTGATCTGGCGGCTGACGGCGAACAGCCGGCCGATTTACGACCGCAAGCTGCCGGCCTCGGAGGTAAAGGCGCGCATCGAGCGCTATTGGCGGCCCTATCACGACGCTCTGGACGAGGCGCTCGACAGCCTGCATGGACAATACGGCGCGGTCTGGCACATCAACTGCCATTCCATGCATTCGATCGCCGGCCGTAACCAGGTCGATTACGGGCAGCGGCGGCCAGATTTCACGATCAGCGACCGGCTGGGCAAGACCTGCGAGCCCGAATTCATGGCCGTCGTCGTCGATTGCCTTAGCGACAAGGGCTACGACGTGCGCGTCAACGATCCCTATCAGGGCGCCGAGATCGTCCGCCGTTACGGCCGGCCCGACGAACAGCGGCACAGTCTGCAGATTGAGATCAACCGCGCGCTTTATGTTGAGGAGCGCAGCCAGCGGAAGCATGACGGCTTTGAAAAACTGCGCGCGGATCTCGGCGATCTCGTCGCGGCGGTTTGCGATTTCGCCAGGTCCCGCGTAGCCTAACGGCACAAATCATGTCCGTTCGCTCGTACTTTTCCGAAACTTATGCCGACGCGCGCGCCAAATTCGTCGCGGCTTGCGCCGACGCTGGCCTCGAGATGGAGAGCCATCGCCATCCGCTGACCGGGCCGGATGACGGGCCGCTGTTCGTCGATGTGGTGCGCATGGGGCCGGCAGACGCGACAAAGCTGTTGCTGACGGTCTCGGCCACGCACGGGGTCGAGGGCTTTTGCGGTTCGGGGTGCCAGATCGGCTGGCTCAAGGAAGAGCTCTGGCGTGAGTTGCCGGGCGGCGTCGGCATGCTGATGGTGCATGCCATCAACCCCTACGGCTTTGCCTGGATCCGGCGGGTCAACGAGGACAATGTCGATCTGAACCGCAACTTCGTCGACCATGACGCCGCGCCGGCGGACAATCCGGGCTATCGCGAGCTGGCCGATACGCTGTGCCCGGCCGAGTGGGATGAGGCCTCGGCGAAGCTGACGCGCATCGCCTCGCAGGCCTTCATCGATCGGCACGGGGACCGGGCGTTCGTGGCGGCCGTCAGCAGCGGTCAGTACAGCCACGCCGACGGGATCTTCTACGGCGGAAGCAATCCGGTCTGGTCGAACCGGCTGATGCACGAGATCTGCAAGCGCGAGTTGGCCGACGTTCGGCGACTGGCGGTGATCGACTTCCACACCGGCCTCGGCCCCTATGGCTACGGCGAGCTGATCTGCCGGCATCCGCCCGACAGCGATGCGCTGGCCCGGGCGCGGCGCTGGTACGGCGACTCCGTCACCTCACCCAGCATGGGCCAGTCGGCCTCGCCGGTGATTGACGGCAACCTGCGCATGGCCCCCGTCGGCTGGCTGCCGGATACGCAGGTCACCTCGACAGCGATCGAGTACGGCACCTATCCGGAAGACCGGGTGTTCGACGCCATCCGCGCCGACAACTGGCTGCACCTGCACGGCGACCTGACGACGCCGAAGGGCCGGGCGATCAAGGCGGAGATGCGCGAGATGTTCTATCCGGCCGCCGACGACTGGAAGGAAATGGTCTGGGAACGCGCGGTGCAGGTGCAGCGCCAGGCCCTGCGCGGCCTGGCCGGTTAGGGCACGAACTGTTCGTTGAGGATGCGTTCTTCCAGGCTGTGCTCGGCGTCGAACAGCATGTAGAGGTCGATGGAATCGTCTTCGACGACGCTGACCGACATCACGTCGCGGAACTCGGTGTTGTCGGCGACGGCGCTCACCGGCCGCTTGCGGCCCTCCAGGATCTCGAAATGCACCTTGGCGCTGCGCGGCAGCAGGGCGCCGCGCCAGCGCCGGGGACGGAAAGCGCTGATCGGCGTCAATGCCAGGGTGCCGGCGTCGAGCGGGATGATGGGCCCATGCGCCGACAGGTTGTAGGCCGAACTGCCGGCCGGGGTCGCCACCAGCACGCCGTCGCAGATCAGCTCGGGCATGCGGACTTTGCCGTCGATTGAGATCTCGATCTTGGCGGCCTGTCGGGTTTCCCGGAACACCGAAACCTCGTTGATGGCCAGCGCCTCGTGATGCCGGCCCTCCTTGTCCTCGACCGCCATGCGCAAGGGGTGCAGGACTGTGCATTTGGCCTCGTCAAGCCGTTCGAGCAGGCCGCCGATGCGGAACTTGTTCATCAGGAAGCCGATGGTGCCGCGGTTCATGCCGTAGATCGGCTTCTTCAGCGACATGAACTCGTGCAGGGTCTTCAGCATGAAACCGTCGCCGCCCAGCGCGACGATCACATCGGCTTGCTCGGGCTGGACGTCCGGATAACGGTTGCGCAGGCTTTCCAGAGCCTCCTCGGACTGCGGCGAGCCGCTGGCGACGAAGGCGATCTTTCGTTGTTCTGACACGTATTCCCCCGAAGACTAGAAACGACACCCCTGCCGCCGTCGCAGTATAGCCAACCCGTTCAATGCCGTCAGGCCAGCGTGGCGTGATAGCTTGGGCGTCGCCATAATGGCCGTTCACGCGTCGCCGAGGGTAAGTCACATGATCATTTCCACTGATTTGCGCCGGGCCGCCGGCATCGCTCTGCTGATGGCCGCGATCTGGCCGGCCGCTGCCGTCGCCGAGGACCGGCATGCCGGCTATTACTACCCCGATATCATGTCCGAAGAGACGTATCGCGCCCGCGCGCAGACCATGCCGGACGCGGACAGGGAAGTCCGCCTTGGATTCGTCAGCGCCCATACGGCCGAGCAGATGGGGCGCGATTATCCGCCGCGTTATGCGCTCTTTGCCAAAGGAGAGGACGCCGAAAAACTGATAATCGTCGGCCTGGACGACAGTTTCTCGACTTTGTTTCGGGCCCGCGGCGTCCTGGCCCAGCTAACGGCGCAGGCGCGGACCACGACACTGTTTCGCAACCTCGCGGTGGAGGACTTCTTCACCTTTTTCGATCTCGCCAAGATGCTGGGCTTTGAGCAAATCACCGTCACGGACGGCAACGACTACGCGCACCGCATCGATATCGAGTGACGATGATTTAGCCGCCGGTCACGCTCATATGACGGGAGACGGCGGGCTGGTTGCGGCGGCGGTCGATGATGAAATCGTGACCCTTTGGCTTGCGTGAAATGGCTTCGTCGATCGCATCGGCCAAGACCGCGTCGTCGCCTGTCCGTAGCGGTTCCCTGAGGTCGGCGGCGTCGTCCTGCCCGAGGCACATATAGAGCGTGCCGGTACAGGTCAGGCGCACACGGTTGCAGGATTCACAGAAATTGTGGGTCATGGGGGTGATGAAGCCGAGCCGCCGCCCGGTCTCGCGAACGCGAACATAGCGCGCCGGACCGCCGGTCTGGTAATCGATATCTTCCAGCATCCAGTGTTCCATCAGCCGGCTGCGGACGAGCGACAACGGCAGATACTGGTCCGTCCGATCACCGTCGATATCGCCAAGGGGCATCGTCTCGATCAGGGTCAGATCGAGGCCTTCGTCGCCGCACCAGCGGATCATGTGATCGATTTCGTGCTCGTTCACATCCTTCAGCGCCACGGCATTGATCTTAACCGCCAGGCCGGCGGATTGCGCGGCGCGGATGCCGGCCATGACCTTGTCGAGCTTGCCCCAGCGGGTGATGGCCAGGAATTTGTCGGGGTCGAGCGTGTCGAGAGAGACGTTCACCCGGCGCACGCCGCAATCGTAGAGTTCCTCGGCAAACCGGGAGAGTTGACTGCCGTTCGTGGTGAGCGTCAGCTCGTCCAGGTCGCCGGACTGTAGATGCCGGCCAAGCTGGCGGAACAGCCACATAATGTCTCGCCGCACCAACGGCTCGCCACCGGTCAGCCGCAGCTTGCGGACACCCTTGGCGACAAAGGCGCTGCACAACCGGTCCAGCTCCTCGAGGCTCAAGACGTCTTTCTTCGGTAGAAACGTCATGTCTTCCGCCATGCAGTAGACGCAACGGAAGTCGCAGCGGTCCGTGACGGACACGCGCAGATAGGAGATGTGACGCCCAAATGGATCGATCATTTGCCTGTATCACCCCACGTCCACGATCAGATGCCGCGGATCAAACTGCGTTTTCAGGCAATATAACGATGCCGGGGCGAAATTTCGCCCCTAACCGACAAAGGGATATTGAGGATTGGTCCCGGTCTGCGGGGCGAGACTATGGTTAACGGTCTTCGAACAGCTCGCGCAGCGCGGCCAGATAGTCGGGATCGCGCAGCCATTTGCGCAGCACCAGCTGGGCGTCGTCGGCGCTGATGCGGTCATAGAACTCAACCAGCCGCCGAATGTCCTCGTCGGTCGGATCGTCAAGTTTCGGACGCGATTTACGGGTCAGGCGATACATCGACACGAACACGGCCCGGTCGACGCCGATGGCACGGCAGGCCACGGCCAGGCCCTCGCCGCCCGGTTCGTAGATGATCCGCCGCGTCAGCCGGATCCGCAATCCGGTCAGCTTGGCGATCGACAGCTCGAACAGGGTGATCTGACCCTGGCTGAGCGATTTGACAGCGAACCTGGGGCTCAGCTCGCCGGCGTCGTAAAGCTTGTCGATGAGCTTTTGGGCAGCCGTATCGACAACGTCGTCGTCGGTCGATTGGTCGCCGTCGGACTTGGTGATTTCTCCCACGGTCTGGGCGATTTCGTCGTCCAGGTCATGCACGTCGATATCGAAATTCTCGACGATGTGCATGCGTAGGGCCGCGGACACCCAGTTGCACATTTTCGCCGCCAGCCGGTTCGGCAGGTCCTGGCGCTTGACCAGTGGGTTCTGATAGCGGTCGACCCGCCGCGATTCCTCGACCAAATGCTCCATGACCGTGGCGGAAATCTGCGCATCGGGGTTGTTCAGCAGCGTGACGATGACGTCTTCGCTGCCGTTGTCGACCAGGGCCCCGCTGACGTCCTCGCTGATATCCTTGCGCACGGCCACGGCGAGCTGGTGTTGTGAGGTGCGGTGACGAATGACCTCGATCAGCTCGGCGTCGCGGATGATCGGGCTTTCGACCAGGATGTCGTGGGCCACCTCGATCCGGTCGTTGGCCAGCATGACCATCAGGTCGTAAGGCGCGTCCGTGCGCTTGGCGAGACGGGAGGCCAGCTTCTTACGCACCGACATTTCGACCTCGCGGCTCAGTTGCCGCAAGATCTCGAGCATCAATTCACGCTCGCGCTCGTCGAGCTCCTCACCCCGACGCTCGAACAAATCGCTTATGGCGTCGTAGAGCGACGCGCGGCCCGATTTGGTCTTTTCCCGCGCGAGCTCGAAAAGCCGGCGTGCTTCGTCGTCAACGGGCCTGAAAGACTGTTCTACATACATCGGACGTCCAAGACGGCAGGCGGTGCGGCACGCGTCGCTTTCCGCCGTTTATTGCGGGCCCGGACGGTGGTTCGAGACCGGATCGGCGGTTGCGCAGATTGAGTTTCGTGGCCGAGTGCTTAAAGAACCGTGAAAATTGTTTGATTCGTTAACCAATCAACGTTCGCGTCATTCGCGGCCGCTTGCCGGTCAAACCGTGGCGATGGGATTGGCGGGCGAACCGACGGCCCCCGGAAGCCTCAGCGGCGGCGCCGTCAGCAGGAACCGGTTGCGGCCGTTGGCCCGCAGCCAGGCCGCGAATTCGCTCAAGTACCAGATCTCACCCAAGGGGATCCCCAGCTTGAACAGGCAGTGCTCGTGCAGGGGCAGCATCGTATGGCAGTCGCCCTCGCCAGGGCTCGAGGGGTGCGCCTCGACCGCGTAATTGTCGGCGATCAGCGCAACAACACCGCTGTCGGTGACCCACTGCAGCAGGTCAGGATCCCGTCCATCCAGCGCGGCGCAGGCATTGTGCAGGACATCGACATCCGGCTGGCCGTCCATTTCCAGGATCCGGTCGGCGAAACCGGTGTGGAAGCAGACCATGTCGCCCTGTTCCACGACGACGTTGTCGGCTTCCATGACGTCTTTGAGATCGGCATAGGTCACGAGCTTGCGGTCATCACCGAAATGGGCGCGCAGATCGATCATCACGCCACGGCCCTGGATCGGCTTCGCCGCCATGTTCTCGATGCCGAGCGCCGAGACGCCGGAATACTCCTGTCCTGTTGGCCGGTCGCCGTCGTGGAAATCGACCGGGCCGACCACGTGTTCGCCGCCGCGATAGCCGTTGTAGTAGACGACTTCCGGCTGGCCATCGCCGTCGGCGTCGAAGTATTGGCCGACATGGGCGAGCGAATCCCACTGACTTGAATACTGCGTCCACAGCAACACCGCATCGTCACTAATGATATCGGGGTAGGCGGCATCTATCCGGGCGGCGGGGAAATTGATGAAGGGCGTGCCGTCGAGTTCGGTCGGACGCAACACCGGCGCGTAACGCCGTGGGTTTAAAAGGTTCTTGCCCGGCAGATTCAAGGGCAGGCTGAGGCAGAAGGACAGGCCGTCGCGCACCTCGGCGACACCCTGCTTGACTTTTTCCGGTGTCAGCAGGTTCAGACGGCCGAGCTGGTCGTCCGGACCGAAGTCGCCCCAGTTGGAACCTTCCGGCCGGTTTTTCCAACGTTCCGACATGCCCTTACTCCTTCTGCCGCAAAGCGTCACCACGGGGGGCGAATGGTAGACCGGGCGGCGCAGGGAGGACCAGGGGCGCGGCAGACGGAAAGTTGCGTTAATTGATCAAAGTCAATGTTGCCCCTGTGCGGGGGACCTAGGCTGACGATCCGGCCAGCATCGTTTCGGCAACTCGATCGCTGCTGACCGGGCCGATCGACAGGTGACCCCAAACCCGTCGGTCGAGCGTCCCCTGGCGCTGCATCCCCCTGCTAGCGCCGAGGGCTGTGGTTCCCCATCCACAGCCCTCACACTATTCGGAAATCGGCCGCGACGGTTCGCCGTCGCGGCCTTTCTGTTTTGGGCATGATGGGATTGGATGTGACGCCGTTGACAGCCAGGTGGCCGCGTCCTACCAGTGCGCAATGCGCATCACCGACATCACCATCAGTCAGCACCGACTGCCGCTCGATCCGGCTTTCAATGCGGCCTGGGACGGCCGGCCCCGCACGCAGTTCGACGCGACCATCGTTCGGGTCAGCTGCGATAACGGCATGGCGGGGATCGGCTCCGGCGACCTGATGGTCGGTTTCGCGGGCCATGAAGAGCTGTTCATCGGCCGCGATCCGCGCGACCTCGAGCGCCATTGGCGCGTGCTGGACAATATTGCCTTTCACTATGGCCGCTGCTGGCCGCTCGACTGCGCGCTTTGGGATCTGGCCGCGAAGATCGACGATCAGCCGCTTTATCGACGGCTGGGCGGCGCTGAAAATCGTGTCCGGGCCTACGCCTCCACCGGCACGCTGCGGTCGCCGGAAGAAACGGCCGATGTCGCCGAACGCCTGCTGGCCGACGGCTTTGGCGCCATGAAGATCCGGTTCCATCGACCGGACTGGCGCGACGATGTCAAGGCGATCGAGCGGGTGCGCGCGCAGGTGGGCGACCGGATCGAGATCATGGTCGACTGCAATCAGGGCTGGCGCATGCCATGGGACACCGATGATCCCTGGGATGTCGAGATGGCGCTGGAGGTCGGACGTGTTCTTCAGTCTTTGGGCGTCTATTGGATGGAGGAACCGCTGCATCGCGGCGACTATGTCGGCATGACGTGCCTGCGACAGGAATTGGAGATCCGGATCGGCGGCGCCGAGATGACGCGCGAGCTGCATGAGCTCGAGACATTGATCGAGCGGGAGTGTCTCGACGTCATGCAGGCGGACGCCGTGCTGACCGGCGGGATTGGCGGGCTCGCGCGTATCGCCCGGAAGGCCAATGAGGCCGGTATGATCTTCTCGCCGCATACCTGGACCAACGGCGTCGGCGTGCTGGCCAACGCCCATCTGGCCGCCGCGTTCGGGCCGCCGCCCTGGCTCGAATTTCCTTTCGATCCGCCGGAGTGGACGCCGGCGCGTCGGGACTACATGCTTAGATCGCCGCTCGAGGCCGTTGACGGCTGGGTCGTCCTGCCGGACGCGCCCGGTCTCGGCGTCGATCTGGACGAGGAACGGCTGGCAGACACGCGTATCGGCTAGCCACCACAACACAACGGGAGGATGGAAATATGAGCAATGTCGCTTTGGTCGTCATTCTGGAGACCGTGCCGGAGAAACGGGCCGAGTTTCTCGAGCAACTTAAGGGCCACGCCCAGCGCAGCTTGGCCAACGAAGAAGGCTGTTTGCAGTTCGACCTGATGCTGCCGCAGGACGCGGACAACCAGGTGCGGATCTACGAGAAGTATGCCGACGCCGCGGCAGTCGAGGCGCACCGGAACTCGGATCACATGGCGATGTTCCAGGGCATCGCGAAGGACTATGTGACCAATCGGACAATCGTGATCTGCGACGTGCAGGACGCCTGAGGCGCCGGCATGCCAACGATTACGTATCTCACGAAGATCCAATTCGATTTTGGCGCGATCGGTCTGATCTCAGAGGAGCTGGCGGCGCTCGGCGTGCGCCGGCCGCTGGTGGTGACCGACAAGGGCGTCGTGGCGGTCGGCCTGGCGGACCGTCTGGCCGAGCATCTGCCCGAGGGCGCCAACCTGCCGCGGTTCGACGAGACGCCGGAAAACCCGACCGAGGCGGCCATGGATAAAGCCTTGGCGCTCTATCGCGAGGCCGGCTGCGACGGCGTCATTGGTCTGGGCGGCGGCTCGTCGATGGATCTGGCGAAGGCCGTGGCCCTGATGGCGACGCATCCCGGTAACGTCAAGGAGTACATGGCGATCGAAGGCGGGGTCGCGCGGATCACCGATGCGGTGGCCCCGGTGATCGCCGTGCCGACCACGGCCGGGACCGGCAGCGAGGTCGGCCGCGGTGGCGTGCTGATCCTGAACGATGGCCGCAAGCTCGCCATGCTGAGCCCACATCTGCTGCCGAAGGTGGCGATCTGCGACCCGGAACTGACGCTCGGATTGCCGCCGCACCTGACGGCCGGTACCGGCATGGACGCCTTTGCGCATTGTGTGGAGACCTTCATCTCTCCGCTCGTCAATCCGCCGGCCGAAGGCATCGCCATCGAAGGTTTCCGGCGGGTCGTGCGTCACATCGAAACGGCGGTCGGCGACGGGCAGAACCGCGACGCGCGCTGGAACCTGATGATGGGCGCGATGATGGGGGCGATGGCCTTTCAGAAGGGGCTCGGCGCCGTGCACGGCATGTCGCATCCGCTGGGCGCGCTGCAGGACCTGCGGCTGCACCATGGCACGCTGAACGCGGTCTGCCTGCCGGCGGTGCTGCGCTTCAACGCGGATCACGTGGAAGACAAATATGACCGGCTCCGGCAGGCCTGGAACCTCGACGCCGGCGCCGACTTGCCGGCCGCGGTCGCGGACCTGAACCAGCGGCTCGGTCTGCCGGCGAACCTGCGGGCGATGGGCGTCAAGGACGAGATGATCCCGCCGTTGGTGCCGCAGGCCATGGCGGACCATACGACGGCGACAAATCCACGGCCGCTGAGTGAGGCGGACTATGCGGGTTTGTTTGCGGAAGCGTTGGATTAGCGTCAAATGAAGTCGCGCACGCGCCGCTAATCGGCCTCCGAGGCGGCGCGCGCCGACAGCGTGTCAAAGAACTCATTGAACTCGAGCACCTTGCCGCCCCGCATGCGAAAGACGTCGGCCTTCTCAGTGCGCGCGATCTTGCCAGTCTTGCGATGTCGGAAGGCGACATCGGCGTGCACCGCGACCAGATCATGCTGGGCGACCATCTCGAGCGTATCGTACGTCACGAGCGAATAATCGACGGCGATACGGCCTAAGCTTTCGATGACCGCGGTCCGTCCCTGACTTGGACCGGCAAAGCGGAAGTCCTTGACCGACGCCACCGAGTTATAGCTGGCGTCGTCCGCGAACATGTTGAGGAGGGGGTTGACGTCGTGTTCTCTATAGGACGCGTAGGCGTCGGCAAGCATGCGCTTGTTCCGTTCCGCCTCGGCCGCGTCGTTGATAATGGCCTTGTTTGCCATGTTCATGAGCGCGCAGGCCGGCACGCCATGGCCAGCCTGCCAGTCGTGGGCGCCGGCGCTGTCGAAGAACTGCACGTATTCGCGGATTTTTCCGTCATGAAAGCGCACGAAATCAGCGAGGTGTAGGACCGCCTCGTTGCCGCTGGCTCGGTGACGAATACGTCCGCCCGTTATCGAAAACACCGTGTCGCCCTCGGCAATTGTCTCCAGGTTGCGGAAGGTTAGCCATTCATAGTCCTCGACGATCAGCGCGATGACCGCGCGTGCGCCGTCGGGACCGCGATGCGGCTTGGCGAATGGATATGCTTCCTGCGGCACCACGTGACGGAGCTCGCCGTCTGGTGCGAACAATTCACAAAGAGGTTCGGCGTTTCCTTCGCCATAGGCCGAATAGACCGCAATCATCTTTTCGATATTGGTCTGCGTACTCATTCAGCGTCTCCTATTGCCTGGAGGCTTCCCCGAGAGAGTCTGCATTTATGGGAATCGATATTGCGATTCACTGCCCTCTTAGGCGCGAGCATTCCACAGGCATCGCGAGCCCGCACCCAATTTCTTGTGGCAAGCTAGCGAGACCATTGTCGTCGTCTTTGCCGACTTGCGCCGGCGGGACGGTATCAGAGCCTGGGCATGGCCTCAGAGCCGGCGGCCGGAGACCAGGTAAGGGACGCCATCGACCGATGCCGTGTTGAGGATTTGGCTGTAGCCCTTGCCGGTATCGGCCTCGTGAACCTGCTCCAATGCGGCGATATCGCCCGTGCCGATAGCCTCGTGGAGCACACGCCCGTCCATCGGCGATGGCGGCGCGATATCCAGCAGATGCAGCAGGGTCGGCGCCACGTCGACGATACCGGCCGGCGTCGTGACCGTCACATCCGACGCAAAGGCGCTGCCCGAGAACACAAGCATATTGTTGGTCTCGAACGGCGTCAGCCCGCCGTGCAGGCTGCCGCCGTCGGGAATCTTCGGCAGGTCGTGCAGGCACCAGCCGGGCGGATGTCCCGGCACCGGATCGATACCGGATTGCGTAATGAAGACGATGTCGGCCGAGCGGTCATGATCGATTCCCGCGTGCGCCAGATCGAATGCGCCGCTGTGGGGACGCCGCGTGAACAATTGTCCACACCAGTCCTGATCTTGCAGCCAGGCGACAATTTCCGTCTCCCGTGTTCGGTCGTCGAGATAGATGCCGCCGCAGGATCCCCGCACGATCACCGCGGCGCCGTCGCCATTCGGACGGTCGGCGACGCTGAAGCCGGCCGCCGCGAGTTGCGCCGGCATGTCGAGCGGCGCGCCTCGAACCGTGACATGGCCGTGATCCGACAAGGCGACGATCTGCAGACTGTCGGCCTCCCCGGTCGCGTCGCGCCAGTCGAGGATGCGGCCGAATTCCGCATCGGCATGTCGGATCGCCGTCGTCGCGGCGTCCGAGCCGATGCCACGGAAATGGAAGGTGGTATCGGGATCAGAATACCACAGCAGGCAGACGTCCGGGTCGAGCCGCGGCACGATCCAGTTCATGTAGGCCTCGGTCAGCCAGGTGATTCGTCCCACGTTCGGCATTTCGTCGGCCGGGATCGGCCCCAGCGTCTCGATCATCTGAGCCAGGAGATCCGGCGTCGTCGAGGAAGCGGCGCCGTGCAGCGAGATGTTGAGATGGCCGAACTCGCCGGCCTTGCGATGCAATACGCAGTTGCCGCCGGCTGTGCCGCTGCCGGCGACTGCGAACGACCGTCCGGCGCCATGCAGGACCTCGCCGAGGGTCGGCACCTCGATCAGGTTGCCTTTCAAGGCGGCGTCCGCCTTGGTCAGCGCCTGGTAGTCGCCACTGTCGATCACCGCGTCGGCCGCGGCGTTCAGGTCGACGAAGCGGTTGGCGACAATGCCGTGCCGGCGCGGCAAGCAACCTGTGATCAGGCTGGCCTGGTTCACCCGCGTCTCGGTCGGGAAGCAGGCGCGGCTGTTCGAGAAGCTGACGCCGGTCGCCATCATGCGGCCGAGATTGGGCGTGAGATCGGCCGACAGCATATCCGGCCGCAGGCCGTCGAAGGCAACGACGAGGATGCGGCAGTCCGCGGTCATGCCGCGTCCTCCGGTCGGCGGCGCAGCAATTGCACGGCCTTGAAGCTCGCCACGACCTCGTCGTTCTGGTTGACGATCTCATAGCTCAAGGTAACCAGACCGCGGTCCGGCTTGGATTTCGACACACGCGTCTCGGTGACGCGGACGACGGTGCTGATGGTATCGCCGGGCCGCACCGGCTGCCGCCAGCGCAGTTCGTCGAGGCCCGGCGAGCCCAGGCTGGCGTTGCCGAAGATGTTGGTATGCATCAGCATCCGGAAGGCCACGGCGGCTATCTGCCAGCCGCTGGCGATGATGCCGCCATAGATGGACTCTTCGGCGGCGGTCTTGTCGATGTGGAATGGCTGCGGGTCGTATTTGAAGGCCCAGTCGATGATCTCGGCCTCGCTCAGCGTCTTGCCAGGCGAGCGGACCGTGTCGCCGACCTTGAAACTCTCGTACCAAACGTCACTCATCCGTTGCCTCCCAACGCGACCTGCAGCCGCCTCTATAGCTAACCCAAGCCGTAAGACGGGGCTATCCGAAGATTGCGACATCTTGCTAGGGTTCGGCCGCAACAGGAGTTGGGCAATGGATATCGCCGTCGTAGGTGGCGGTCACGGCTGCTACGCTGCGGCCGCGGATCTCGCCGAGCAAGGTCACACTATCAGGTTCTGGCGCCGCGACGCGGAAGCGTTCGCGCCGGTCCTGGAACGCCAGGCAATCACGCTGAAGGATTACCGCGGCGTGCGCGATGTCCCTCTGGGACTGGCAACGACGGATCTGGCCGCTGCGGTCGATGGCGCCGAGCTGGTGCTGTCCCCGCTGCCGGCGACGGCTCAGGCGGGGGTGGCCGGCGCCCTGGCGCCGCATTTGCGCGACGGTCAGGTGGTGTTCATTCCGCCGGGCACGTTCGGCAGCTATCTGATGACGCGGATCGTCCGAGACGCCGGCAACGGCGCCGATGTGGCGTTCGCAGAGGCCGGGACGCTGCCCTATCTCGCGCGCAAGCACGGCGCCGATGAGATCGCGATCACGACGCGGGCGACCCGGCTGCCGACGGGCGTTTTTCCGGCCTCGAACGCAGCCGATGCCTTCGCAATCCTGGAACAGGCATTTCCGGCGATCGAGCGGTTGGCGGACGGCCTGGACGGCGCCTTGATGAACGCGGGCCCGATTATCCATCCGCCCTTGATCGTGATGAATGCCGGACCGCTGCAGCACTTCGAGCATTGGGATATCCACAACGAGGGCACGCAGCCGGCCATCCGCGCCACCACTGACGCGCTCGATGCCGAACGCATCGCCGTGCGCGAGGCGCTGGGGTACGGCGCACCGCATTTTCCGCTCGCCGACCACTACGATCCGGAACGGCCGGAATGGATGTACGGCAATGCCGCGCACGAGCGACTGACCGACAGCGGCGATTGGCGCGAGCATATCGATCTGCAGGCGCACCGTTATATGCGCGAGGACGTCGCCTGCGGTCTCGCCTTTCTGGTCTCGGTGGCCGAGTGGGCCGGCGTGCCGTGCCCGGTGGCGCGGGGGCTGCTGGCCATCTGTTCGGCGATTGTCGGTGAAGACTTGCGCACGACGGGACGCACGCTGGAAAGCTTCGAACTAGCCGGCATGACGCAAGCCGAGATGCGTCGGCTGCTGACCAAGGGGCTTTCGGCATGACGCGGATCGCTGCCGTTGGTGCCGGCCGCATGGGGCGTGGCATCGCCCAGGTGTTCGCCTATGCCGGTTTCGATGTCGCGCTGATCGACGTGAAGCCGCGCGATGACGATGAAGCCGCGGCGAAGCTGGCGGAAGCCATCGATGAAATCGCCCGCAACCTGTCATTCCTCGAGTCGGCCGGCGTGCTGGCGCCCGAACAGTCAGCCGCCGTTTTGGCGCGGGTAACGACTTATGACGCGAGTTCGGCCGGCACGGCCTTGGCCGATGCCGATGTTGTGTTCGAGGGTGTGCCGGAAGTGATGGCGGCGAAGCAGGCGGCTCTGCAACAAATCTCGGCCGCCGTCGGCCCGGAAACGATCATCGCCTCGACCACGTCGACCATGCAGGTCGATGAGCTGGCGGCGTTCGTCGCGCGGCCGGAGCGGTTTCTGAACGCCCATTGGCTCAACCCGGCCTATCTTATTCCGCTAGTTGAGGTCAGCGCGGGCGCGACGACGGCGGAGGCGACCGTCACGGCCATGACCGAATTGCTGGAGCGGGCCGGCAAGGTGCCGGTGCGATGCGCCGCGCGGCCGGGCTTTATCGTGCCACGCATCCAGGCGCTGGCCATGAACGAGGCCGCGCGCATGGTCGAGGAGGGCGTGGCCTCGCCGGAGGAGATCGACAAGGCGATCCGCGTTGGCTTCGGCGTGCGCTACGCGGTGATGGGCTTGATCGAGTTCATCGATTGGGGCGGCGGCGACATCCTGTATTACGCCAGTCGTTATCTGAACGGCGCGCTGGGGTCGGAACGTTACGCCCCGCCCGAGGTCGTGGAGACGAATATGGCCGATGGCCGTATCGGCTTGCGGTCGGGTCAGGGCTTCTATGATTTCAGCGACATGGACATCAACGAATACCAGCGCGAGACCTTGCGCAAGTTCGTCGATCTTCTGCGCCATCTCGACATGCTGCCGGCGCCGGGCGGCTCAAACACGGCCGAAGACGAGCGTCCTGGAGGCTGTGAAGTTGACGGCGAGGCCGGCGAGCGAGCCCGCGGCGACGCCTAGTATCGGCAGGGCGGCGACCGCCGGCTGCGTCGCCACGAGGACGGCATAGACCGCATAGTTGATGGCGCCGCCGACGGCATTGACGGCGATGAAGCGCGCCCATTGCTGGCCGGTCCGATGATCGGTGGTTCCGAAGGTGAAGCGCCGGTTCATGGCCCAGGTGAAGCTGGCGGCCGCGAGGAACGAGAACAGGCGGCTGACATAAAGGCCCCCACCGGCGCCCGCGATCAGCAAATGCAGCACGCCCGCATCGACCAGGAAGCCGAGCGCGCCGACGAACGAAAAGCGGACGAGCTGCTGGGGCATGGTGCGCCGAGCTTTGCAGACTCGAGTTTACCGATTGTTAAGCGGCGCTCAGCTCATCCGCGGCAAGGACGGTTTGCAAGGCGTAGGTCGCGATCGCGCAGTCCGACTTGGCACCATGGCTGGTAAGATCGTCGGTCGAGATTGCCGGTCCGTTGTCGCCGATGTGCTCGATGATCAGAATCCAATCGGCCGTCTCGTCGGGCTTGCCACGCACCTCTTTTTCCTGGGTCGGCACGGATGTCGTTTCTACATCGGCTTGCAGCAGATGCGCGCCGACGACGCCGTGTTGTTCGGTGAGCGCCGGCAGAGCCTCGGCCGAGAGCCAGGCCTGCAGCTCGCCAACCCGACCGTCGGCCGGCGACAGGCGATAGACGGTGGCCATACCGCCGACACCGAGACCCCGGCTGACGGCGACCCGCGCGGCGGTGCGGATCGTTAGCGCGAAGCTCGCGGCGACCCGTCGCGTCCATGGGGTTGGATCGTTCAGCCGGTCGAGATAGGCCGGCGAACGGAGCACGCCGACATCCTCGGTTTCGTAGAGAACGAAGTATTGCGGCGCGCCCCGAACGGCGGCATAGCGACGGCCGCGCAGAAAGCCGGGCACGCCGACCCGCTCGGGGATGTGCTCGTGCGTGTGCAGGCGTTGAAATCGTCGTGGCCGTCCGCCGGCAGGTCGTGCCAGTTGGCGAGCGCGCCGTTGCCCAGCAGGGCCATCAGGCCGACCCGTCGACCTCGAGCACCACGGCCATGGCGCTGTCGCCAGCGGCGCAGCCCTGAAACAGCCCACGACCGCCGCCGCGGATCGCGAGCTCCTCGATCAACTCGACGATGCAGCGGGCGCCGGTCGGTCCTTGCGGATGGCCCCAGATCAACGAGCAGCCGTAATTGTTCATGTCGTCAAGTGGGAAGCCGGTTTCGCGGCTGAAGACGATGTCGTTCACGGCGAACGGATTGTGTGACTTCACGGCGTCGATGTCGTCGATCGTCAGGCCGGCATTGTCGAGCGCCCTACGTGCCGCCTCGACCGGGGCTTGCGGCATATAGCCCTTCTCGGTTCGGGACTGGCCAAAGCCTAGAAGCCGAATGCGGATGTCAGGATCCTGCGACAGTTCCGCCGCCCGGTCGGCCGATGTCACCACAATGCCGACAGCGCCGTCGGCGGGATGCGTCTGGCCGCCGAAGGTGATGGTCCCGTCGGGCTTGACCGGCTTCAGCCGGGCGAGGCCTTCGGCGTTGGTCTCGACCACGCCCTCGTCGCTGGTCATCGTCGCCTTGGTTTTGCGGAAGCGGGCGTCCGGCACCTCGAACGGCAGCGTCATGTAGCGCTTCTGAAAGGCGCTGTCGTCGGCAAGCGCGTCCTGGTACTGCGCGTAGCGCCGCAACACCACGTCATGCTGTTGCGCCGTGGTGATCTGGTATTTGGCGGCCACGTTCTCGGCCGTGTCGACCATCGCCAGCTCGGCATAGGGATCGTTCGAGAAGTTGTCGAGCACCCAGTTTTCCTGTGTCCCGGTGCCGCCGGGCGCGTCCGGCGCGGGATAATAGATGTGGGGGCCATTGGAGGTGCGGTCGGCCGTTACCACCAACGACGTCCCGGCCATGCCGGCGGCGATCTCCTGGGCGGCGGCCGAAAGCGTGCGGGCGCCGGTGGCGCAGGCCTGGTTGATCCAGGGACCGCCGACGCCGTCCGCACCGATCATGCCGGTGAGCCACGGCAGGCCGTAGAAGGACTGGTGCTGTGGCACGGTCATGCCCAGCACGCCGTGGTCGAACGTGTCGACCGGGATGTCGCGCCGGGCCAGCTCGGCGCGGCTAACATGGGCGGCGAACTTCATGGCATGCAGGTGGGAAAGACTGCCCTGCCAACGCGCGAACGGCGTCGACCAATAGGCGCCATAAGGGATTTCGGCGGGTTTCGGCACGGGCGTCTCTCACTTGATCCAGAGTGCTGACGGTAGCATCGGCCTCGTTTGACTTGTAGACCGCAATAACCACAATAAGTCCGGACAAATTTTCGGGGAAGCCCGGAGGGGCAAGGGGCGGAGGATGGAGCGCTCATTCAAGAAGGAAGTGCAGTCGCTGAAGCTCGGCGACGGCGAGACCTTTCATGGCGAGGGCATTCTTGCCGTGACCAAGGCGCTGCTGCAGTCGGGCGTCTCCTATGTCGGTGGCTATCAGGGCGCGCCGATCAGCCACCTGATGGACGTGCTGGTCGATGCCGAGGACATCCTCGACGATCTCGGCGTGCATCTCGAGACCTGCACGTCGGAGGCCGCCGCCGCCGCCATGCTCGGTGCCTCCATCAACTATCCGCTCAGGGGGGCGGCGACCTGGAAGGCGACGGTCGGCACCAATGTCGCCTCGGACGCGCTCTCGAACCTGGCAAGCGCCGGCGTCAAGGGTGGCGCCATGATCGTGATCGGCGAGGACTACGGCGAGGGCGCCAGCATCATCCAGGAGCGCAGCCATGCCTTCGCCATGAAGTCGCAGATGTGGCTGCTGGATCCGCGACCGAACCTGCCGACGATCGTGCGCATGGTCGAGCAGGGCTTCGAGCTGTCGGAGCATTCGAACACGCCGGTCATGCTGGAGCTTCGCATCCGCGCCTGCCATGTGCATGGCAGCTTTCCGACCCGCGACAATCGACAGCCGGAGTTTTCGCGCAATCAGGTCATCGAGAACCCGGACTTCGACTTTTCGCGCATCTGCCTGCCGCCGTCGACCTATGCCCAGGAGAAGCAGAAGATCGAATTCCGGATGCCGGCGGCGATCAAGTTCATCGCCGAGAACAAACTGAACGAGGTCTTCGACGGCGACGTCGGCGAGATCGGCATCATCTGCCAGGGCGGGCTCTACAACTCGGTGATGCGGGGCCTCGATCAGCTCGGCCTGACGGATGCGGACGGCAACAGCCGGATTCCGATCCTGGCCCTGAATGTCACCTATCCGTTGGTGCCCGACGAGATCACCGGCTTCTGCGCCGGCAAGAAGGCGGTCCTGATGGTCGAGGAGGGGCAGCCCGATTTCCTTGAGCAGGCTGTCAACGTGGCACTGCGCAAGGCCGATTTGCAGACCCGCGTGTTCGGCAAGGACGTGCTGCCGATGGCGGGCGAGTACACCTCCGAGGTGGTGTTGAACGGTCTTGGCGGTTTCATCGCCGGCACGACTCCCGACGGAATGGACGCCGAGGCCGTCGCCAGCCGGCTTGCCGCGCTGATGGCCAACAAGACGCGCGCCGCCGAACTGCTGGGCGAGGCGATGCCGACGCGGCCGCCGTCTTTCTGTACCGGCTGTCCGGAGCGGCCGGTATTCAGTGCCATCAAGATCCTGGAGAAGGAGATCGGCCCAACGCATATGGCCGCCGACATTGGCTGCCATACCTTCTCGACGTTGCCGCCGTTCAATCTCGGCAATACCGTGCTGGGTTACGGCATGGGGCTCGCCAGCGCCGCCGGCGTCGCGCCCAACATGGGCAAGCGCGTGATCTCGATCATGGGCGACGGCGGCTTCTGGCATAACGGCCTGACCAACGGCGTCGGCAGCGCCATGTTCAACAAGGACGACGGCGTCCTGATGATCATGAAGAACGGCTATACGTCGGCGACCGGCTGGCAGTTCCTGCCGTCCAGCACCCAGGACCGCACGGGCAAGGACCCCGGCATGTCGATCGAGTCCGCATTGAAAGGCTTGGGCGTCAAATGGCTGCGGACAGTGCGGACCTATAATGTCGCCAGCATGATCAAGGTCCTGCGCGAGGCCATGACGTCGGATGACAAGGGCTTGAAGGTGATCATCGCCGACGGCGAATGCCAGCTTGCCCGGCAACGCCGCATCCGACCGAAGATCGCCGCCCAGCTGAAGCGTGGCGAACGTGTGGTGCGGACGCGCTTCGGCGTCGACGATGAGACCTGTACGGGCGATCACTCCTGCATCCGCCTGTCCGGCTGCCCGTCGCTGACCATCAAGCCGAACCCCGATCCGCTGCGCGCTGATCCCGTCGCGCATGTCGACAATTCCTGCGTCGGCTGCGGACTTTGCGGCGAAGTCAGCCATGCCGCCATTCTTTGCCCGTCGTTCTACAGGGCTGAGATCGTGCAGAACCCGCGCTGGTTCGACCGCGTGCTGGACCGCGTCCGTCGCGCGGTCATCGGCCGGCTGGCGGGCGCCACGGCATGACCGCGACGGATCGGCCGACCAAGCTGCTGCTGGCCGCCATGGGCGGCGAGGGCGGCGGCGTTCTGACGAGCTGGATCGTCGCCGCCGCCGAGGCCGAAGGGGTGATCGTGCAGAGCACCTCGATCCCCGGCGTCGCCCAGCGCACCGGCGCCACCACCTACTACATCGAGCTAATGCCGCAAGGCGGAGCCGCGCCGGTCATGGCGCTCTACCCGGGCGTCGGCGATGTGGACGTGATGGTCGCGAGCGAGCTGGTCGAGGCCGGCCGGGCCATGCAGAACGGCTTCGTGACGCCGGACCGGACGACGCTGATCGCCTCCACCCACCGGTCATATTCCATGATCGAGCGGACGGCGATGGGCGACGGTCGCGTGGACGCCAGCCGCGTCGAGCGCGCCGCCCAGGAGATGGCGAAGCAGGCCGTCCTGTTCGACATGGCTGCGGCGGCACGGGAAGCCGGCACGGTGATCAACGCGGTGATGTTGGGCGCGATTGCCGGCAGCGGCGCTTTGCCGTTGTCGACAGCCGCTATCGAGGCCGCGATCTCCGGTTCGGGCAAGTCCGTCGACAGCAACTTGGCGGGCTTCCGCCTCGGGTATGCGCAGGCGAAGGGCGAGCGCGCCGCCGACGTCCCCGCCGACGAAAAGCGTGCGTTCCTTTCCGATCGGCCGACGGCCGAAAGCCTGCTCGAGCGCGTGACGCAGACATTTCCGGCGGCGTCGCAGGCGAACCTGCGCGAGGGTGTCAACAGGCTGATCGATTTTCAGGATCCGGCCTATGCCAAGCTTTACCTCGACCGTCTCGATCCCGTGCGCGACGCCGCCGAAGACGACGACATCCTGATCGAGGCCGGACGTTTCCTGGCGCTGCGGATGAGCTACGAGGACGTTATCCGCGTGGCGCAGGCAAAGACCCGGCCCGAGCGAATGGCCAAGGTGCGTCAGGAAGTGCGCGCGAAGACGGGCGAGCCGGTCGTCGTGACGGAGTTTCTGAAGCCGGGCATCGACGAGTTCGCGTCCGTGCTGCCGCCGGCGTTGGCGCGGCGGCTGATCGCCTGGGCCGATCGCCGCGGGATCAAGGCGAAGCTGCATGTGGGCCTGCACATCAAGTCGTCGACGATCAGCGGCTACCTGCTGATGCGGACGCTTGCCGGACTACGGCTGTTCCGCCGGCGCGGCTATCGCTATGCCGAGGAGCAGACGGCGATCGATGCCTGGCTCGATCGGGTCGTCCGCGCCGTGCGTATTGACGCGGATCTCGCCCGCGAGGTGATTGCCTGCGCGAACCTGATCAAAGGCTATAGCGATACGCACCGCCGCGGGACCGAGAATTTCGACGGCATCATGGCCACGCTGGTCGATCCGACATTGGCCGGCGAGATGGATCCGGCATCGGCGACGGCGGCCATTCGCGGGGCGCGGGAGGCGGCGTTGGCGGACCCCGAGGGCGGTGCGCTTCGCGATGCCCTCAATGCCCCACCGGTTGCCAAGCTGGCGGCCGAGTAGGCGCAAAAAAATGCGCCCCCGAAAGGGGGCGCATAAATGACGACATCAGAACCGAACGATCAGTTCGGGATCAGCACCTTGTCGATCACGTGGATCACGCCGTTCGACGCTTCAACGTCGACCGCCACGACCTGGGCGTCGTTGATCATCACGGCCTTCATGGCATCGACTTTCAAGGACTGACCCTGGACCGTTTCGGCCGACAGGCTCTTGCCGGCGATATCGGTCGACATCACCTTCCCCGGCACCACGTGGTAAGTCAGGATTGCGACGAGCTTGTCCTTGTTCTCGGGCTTCAGCAGGTCCTCGACGGTACCCGCCGGGAGCGCCGCGAAGGCTTCGTCTGTGGGCGCGAAGACCGTGAACGGACCATCGCCCTTCAAGGTCTCGACCAGGCCGGCCGACTTCACGGCGGCGACCAGCGTTTCGAACTGACCGGCCGAGACGGCGGTGTCGACGATATCCTTGGAATGGCCGCCGGCGTGGGCTGCCGCGCCGGTGAAAACGAGCGGCAGCGCAATCAGCGCGGCCTTGACGATACCAAACATTTGACGCATTAGATTCTCCCGTTGAGTGCTATCCACTTGACGACAAGGCCCTGAGTTCGGTCGACGCCAATCAGTCGGACTCAGGGCCAAGTTTTTTCATCTCGTCGCTGCATTGAACGCCAATGCAGGATCGACCTTTATACGCAGCACGTCGCAGACAGGATCATTCGGACCTCGCCGCCGCGTGTGGCAAAGTTTGGACAGAGCCGCGTGTGATCGAAGCAAGGGCAGCAAAATGACCGATGACGGCATCGTCGATCCGCATCAGCACTTCTGGGATCTCGGGCAGAACTATTATCCCTGGCTGAAAGACCGTGCGGTCGCGGGCTTTCGCTACGGCGACTACAGCGCCATCAAGCGCGACTATCTGCCGGATGATTTTCGCCGCGATGCCGCCACCCAGCACGTGGTTAAGACGGTGCATGTCGAAGCCGAGTGGGACCCGCGCGATCCGGTCGGCGAGACGCGCTGGCTGCAGAAATTAGCAAACACGCATGGACTGCCGACGGCGGCCGTCGGCCAGGCCTGGTTCGGCCGGGATGACATTGCCGACGTTCTTGCAGGTCATGCGGAATACCCGATCATCCGCAGCATTCGTCAGAAACCAGCCGCCGCGCCGTCAGCCGACAAGGTCGAGAAGGGTGCGCCGGGTTCCATGGGCGATCCAAGATGGCGCGAGGGCTACGCGCTGTTGGCCGACTTCGGGTTGTCCTACGACCTGCAGACCCCGTGGTGGCATTTGTACGAGGCCGCTGACCTCGCCACGGCCTATCCGGACACCAGGATCATTCTGAACCATACCGGCCTGCCGGCCGACCGTAGCGCCGAGGGATTGGCCGGTTGGCATGCGGCGATGGCGGCGCTGGCGAAAGCATCCAACGTGGTGGTGAAGATTTCGGGCCTCGGTCAGCCCGGCCAACCCTGGACGGCCGACGGCAACCGCCGGGTCGTACGTGAGACGATTGAGCTGTTCGGCACTGATCGCTGCATGTTCGCCAGCAACTATCCGGTCGACAGTCTGGTCGCCGGCTACGACACGATCTTCGACGGCTTCAAGGCCATTGTCGCCGACCTGCCGGCGGCGGATCGGCGCAAGCTGTTTCACGACAATGCGGTCCGCTACTACCGGCTCGATGCCTAAACGGGCTCGCTGTCGTAAAGTTTAAGCACGGCGATTCCGTCGAGTTCGCCATAGCCGCGGGCGATCAGCAGCCGGAAGAGCATGGCCGCCTGGCTGGACATCGGTGTCGGTGACTTCGTCTTGCCGGCCAGATCCTGGACCATCTCCAGATCTTTCAGCACCTGGCGGGCGTAGCCTGCCGGCGCATAGTCCCTGGCGACCATGCGCGGCCAGATGGCTTTCAGCATGTTGCTGTCAGCGTGGCCACCGGCAAGACAGTCCGGCACCTTGGCCGTATCGATGCCCGCATTCTCGGCCAACCGCACCGCCTCGGCCAGGACGGCATAGTTGTTCAGCACCAGCACCTGATTGATCATCTTGGTGACCTGGCCGGCGCCGACCGGTCCCATATGCGTTGGCCGCCCGAGTTGCCGCAGCACCGGTTCGACGGCCGCTACCGCCGCCTCATCGCCGCCGACCATGATCGCCAGCGTGCCGGCGGCAGAGGCCGGCGGACCGCCGGATACCGGCGCGTCGACCCAGGCCATGCCGTTGGCGGCGGCCAGGCGTTCCGCCATCTCCCGCGTCGCCTCGGTGACCGTGGTCGAGTGATCGACCAGCACCTTGCCCGCCGCGGGCGTCGTCGCGATGCCGTCGTCGCCGAACACGACCTGCTCGACGGCCGCCGTGCTGGTGACGCAGACCAGGACGATATCGGCGGCCTCGACAAGCACCGCCGGTGATGCCGCCAATCGGACACCGGCTTTTTCGGCGGCGGCGAGCTTCTCCGGGACGATGTCATAACCGATGACATCATGGCCGCATTCCATGAGCCGGCCGGTCATCGCCGCGCCCATCAGTCCCAGTCCGACAAAGCCGATTGTTTGCTGTTCCGTGGTCATGCCCGCCTCTCGGTTGATTGCGCGGTGCAGCATGCGCCGCCGGCTGTGATACGGTCAATTCAGCTTTACTTATCGGCGGAGTTTCCAGGTGACGGACAACAAGGATCTCGCAAGCGGGGTGCATACGGACTTCGAAACATCCATGAGCTATGGCGATTACCTGCGGCTGCCGGACCTATTGGCCTGCCAGTCGCCGCTGTCGGACAAGCACGACGAGATGCTGTTCATCATCATCCACCAGTCGACCGAGCTGTGGATGAAGCTGGCGATTCACGAGCTGCGCGCGGCCGTCGAGAACATCCGCGCCGATCAGCTGGGGCCCGCCTTCAAGATGCTGGCGCGCGTGTCCCGGGTGCAGGCGCAACTGATCCAGTCCTGGGATGCGCTTTCGACCCTGACGCCCGCCGACTATCTGGCGTTTCGCGATCTGCTGGGCCATTCGTCGGGCTTCCAGTCGCACCAGTACAGGACGATCGAGTTCCTGCTGGGCAACAAGAACCCGGGCATGCTGGCGCCGCATCGGCACACGCCGGATGTCCATCAGGCCCTGGAGGACACGCTGAAGGCGCCCAGCGTCTATGACGAGGCCATCATGCTGCTGGCGCGGCGGGGCTTTGTGATCGACCCCTCGCAGACGGCGCGCGACTGGTCGAAGACCCGCACATCGGAAGCCTCGGTCGCCGCGGCCTGGACGGCGGTTTATCGGGATACCGAACGATACTGGGATCTTTATGAACTGGCGGAAGAACTGGTCGATCTGGAGGATTCGTTCCAGCAGTGGCGCTTCCGGCATATGACGACCGTCGAGCGGATCATCGGACACCGTCAGGGCACCGGCGGCACGGCCGGGGTATCCTATCTGCGCCGGGCTCTGGAGATTCGTTTCTTCCCGGAGCTGTGGGACATCAGGACGTCGCTCTAAACAGGCAAT
The DNA here is from genome assembly GCA_965232515.1 of Alphaproteobacteria bacterium. Taxonomy (GTDB): domain Bacteria; phylum Pseudomonadota; class Alphaproteobacteria; genus JANQKO01. The sequence continues at coordinate 596,010 of CBDDPY010000002.1, forward strand.
TTGCCGAAAACTGTGTTAGTTTCCCCGCCAACAACGCCGGGAAAACCCGGCGAGACAGCAGCAGCGCGACCAGAATGGTTAAGACGCTGAGCAGGGACAGGCATTTGTAACCGATGTTGTTCTTTACCTTCTGGATCGTGGCGTTCGCCGCGTTTCTTTCCGTCGATGTGCTTCTTCGTCGTGATGACAGGACGAACGAAGTAATTTCAATGGCTTGTGCTGCGATCTTTGCATTGATTGTGACGTTTTGCCTGTTCCTGGTATCGACGGTCATCCCAGTCTTCATGCCGGTGACGAAGTTCTATCTGATCGCCTTCGTCGCCGCCGTCTCGGCGCGGCCTCTGGGCGTGATCCTGACGCGCGCCCGTCACGCAAGATAAACGGCGACCGCATGGCGGCCGCCGTCGATCCTTTCTTCCGATTAGGCCGTGGACTCATAATCTCGTAGCCAGAGCCGGATCGCAGCAGGCTTGACGAATGCAAGAATGTTGGCAGCGTGTCTCCCGTATCGCGTTGCGATGCGCCGACAGTGCCGAGAGAGGAGACTGGCATATGCTGGAAGGAACGTGCCACTGCGGTGAAGTTGGCTGGACACTCGAAGCATTGCCAAAGTCGGCCACGGCCTGCAATTGCACAATTTGCCGGCGCTACGGCGCCCTGTGGGCCTACGGGTACATTGGCTATGACATCCAAACGACCGGGCAAACAAGTGCATATGTGCGTCGCGATAGCGGGGATATCTATTTCCACTTCTGCGCAATTTGCGGGTGTGTGACGCACTACGTTGCAAGTACCGAGGATGAAAACGGGCGCAATCGGGCTGCCGTAAATGTACGGATGTCTGACCTTTCACCGATCAGCGAGCTTCCAATCCGTCACTTTGACGGACACGATAGCTTTAAAGAACTTCCGCGTGACGGCCGGACGGTAAAGGACATGTGGTTTTGAAGCGTTTCCAGAAAGCCGACTTTAACGTGTCGTAGATCAACGGCAGCGCCGTCCCGCATAGCCGACCTGCGCGGCCGATGGATCGGTTTCTGAGGTTCTACCGAAATCGGTCATCGGCACTTCACTGTTTATGAGCACACGCCCTAGTACGGGCTGTCGCCGAGCTCTAGATCGCCATATACGTTACCGGTGGGGTTGGCGGCGACGTTGTCGTCCGGGCGCGCACCTTCGGCAGGGCGAACATAAGATGGTCCAGCAGTGTATCCGTCGCGAGGCCGTCGATGGGCAGGCCGGCGTCCCGCTGATAGGTCTCGATGGCGCGCACGGTTCGTGGCCCGATCATGCCATCGGCCGGTCCGACATCGTAGCCGCGATCGCCCAGTTCTTTCTGGATGGCCCGGGCATAGGCCTTTCCCATCTCCGGCGGCATGACCTGAACGCTGCTGCCCAGCGGCGGCAGGCTGTTGCCGCCGGCGAAGGCTATCTTGCTGGCAAAGACGCCCAGTAGAACGACCGCCACGATAGCCAGGATTTTCTGATCGAGCGTGGTTAACATGCCCGTGCCTCCCGATACGAAGCCAACACGTGTCTGGCGTCAGCCGGTGATCCGCCAGCTGCCGTCCGGCTGCCGGCAGGCTTCGCCGTAGCCCTCCTGGGCGCGGCCGCCGACGTAAATCGTGTGCTGGTATTCACGGCAGTACTCGCCGTGGTCGCTGCGGTAGGTGCGTAGCGGCGTCACCGTGCCGTAATTTTCGGTATCGGGATTGCGCCAGCTGGTCTGGCCGCCCGTCGGCGCGTGTTCCAATGCGTCTTGTTCGGCGCGGGTTGCATAGATCCGGTCGGCGCGGTCGAGGCTGCGGCCAACCGAGCTGCCGATCAGGGCGCCCAGCAGCGTGCCCGCCGCCGTGGCGGCTAGCTGGCCCCGGCCGCTGCCGAACTGGGCCCCGGCCACGGCGCCGCCAACGCCACCCAGCAGGGTCCCGATCGACTGCTTGGGGGCTGAATGATGGTATCCGCAGGCGCCAAGCGACAGCGCCAGCGTGAGCAAAATAGCGGCTCGAATGAAGGTCATAACAAATCCTCGCGTTCGCACGCGGCCCCTGGCCGCCCAATATCGAAAAGCTATCAGGATGGCGCTGAAACCGACCTGAACGCGCCGTTCATCGAGCGTTCAGGTTGAGGTGAGGAATTCCGGGCCTTCGAGGATCAGCTTTCGACGGCGCGCGGCAGGCGAAGTACCGCCCGCAGACCGCCAATGTCGGAATCGGCAAGGGTCAGGCCGCCGCCATACATGCCGGCGACGTCCCGGACGATTGCGAGGCCGAATCCAGAGCCGGGCACGGTCTCGTCGAGCCGGGTGCCGCGCTCCAGGACGCGGCTGCGCTGCTCGGGCGGCAATCCCGGACCATCGTCGTCGATGGTGAAGGACAGGCTGTCGCCCTCCGGCACGGCGTTAATGACCACGCGCGACCTGGCCCATTTACAGGCGTTGTCGACGAGGTTGCCGATCATCTCCTCCAGATCCTGGTGCTCACCGCGGATGGCGAGGCCGTCCGCACACGTGACCGCGATGTCGATGCCACGGTCGGCGTGAATGCGGGACAGCGTGCGGGTGATGTCGGCGACGACAGGCGCCACCTCGGTACGCACGCCGAGCACGTTGCGCATGGCCGCCGCGCGGGCCCGGGTCAGATGATGGTCGATCTGCTGCCGCATGCCGACGGTCTGCCGGCGTACGACGTCGGCGAGCGCGCCGTCGCCGCGCGCCGCCTCGTTCGCCAATACGGTCAGCGGCGTCTTGAGCCCGTGCGCCAGATCGGCGACGTGTCCGCGGGCGCGCTCGACCACTTCGGCATTGTGGGCCAGCAGCCCGTTCAGCTCGTTGGCGAGCGGCCGGATCTCCGCCGGGAAGCGACCCTCCAGGCGGCCGGCCCGCCCGGCACGGATGTCCGACAGCGTGGCGCCGATCCGCCTGAGCGGCAGCAAGCCGTAACGGACTTGAATGATCATGGCGACGATGAGACCGAAGCCCAACAGGCCGAGCGAGAGCGCCAGCGTCTGATTGAAGGCCTGAATGTCGGCCGCGACCTCGCGGGCGTCGCCGGCGACCGCGAAGAGATAGCGCTGTTCGGCGCCGGGCAATTCGATGTCGCGGGCGATCAGGCGCAACGGTTGGGCGTCGGGCCCCGTGGTATCGATCTTGCGGATACCGTCGGCATCGGGCTCCGCCGCGATCTCGAGTGTCTGATCCCAGAGCGAACGCGAACGCATCGCCGACTCGGGGCCGGCGTTGATCTGCCAATACCAGCCGGAATAGGGCTGGTCGAAGCGGGTCTCGCCGAGGCCGCGGCTGAATGTCAGGCTACCGCTGTCGTCGACCTCCGCGGCCGCGACCAGGCTTTCCAGCAGCACCAACAGGCGTTCGTCGAAGTTGCGCTCGACATACTGGCGAAACAGCAGGGACAGAGTCAGGCCGCCAACGGCGAGCGCCACGACGCTCCAGACTGCAGCGCCGGCGACCAGCCGAAAGGCGAGGGAATCATGCTTCATCGGCGCCGTCTGTCAGACGGTAGCCGAGGCCGCGCACGGTCTTGATGAGGTCCAATCCCAGCTTCTTGCGCAGCCGACCGACGAAGACTTCGATGGTGTTGGAATCGCGGTCGAAGTTCTGGTCGTAGAGATGCTCGACGAGCTCCGTGCGCGAGACCACGCGGTCCTGGTGGTGCATCAGATAGGCGAGCAGTCTGTACTCGAGCGCCGTCAGCTTCACGGGGTTGCCGTCGACGGTGACGCGCGAAGCGCGGGTATCGACCCGCAGGTCGCCGCAGACCAGTTCGTTGGTGGCGTGGCCGGCGGCGCGTCGGACGAGGGCCCGCAGCCGCGCCAGCACTTCTTCGATATGGAACGGCTTGGTGACGTAGTCGTCGGCGCCGGCGTCGATGCCGGCGACCTTCTCGTTCCAGCGATCGCGGGCCGTGAGGATCAGCACCGGCATATCCCGGCCGGCCTGACGCCAGCGTTCGAGCACGGAGAGCCCATCCATCTTCGGCAGGCCGAGATCGAGCACCACCGCATCGTAGGGCTCGGTGTCGCCAAGGAAGTGGCCTTCCTCGCCGTCGTTGGCGACATCGACCGCATAGCCGGCCTCGTCGAGCGCGGTCGATAATTGCCGGGCGAGATCGGGTTCGTCTTCGATCAACAGAACACGCATGACGATCCCTCCTGTTAACGTGCCCGCAGGATCCGGCCGCTGCGGGCATCGACGATCACGACCCGTACCTTGCCGCCGCGGTCGAGGATCTTGATGCGGTAGACCCAGTTGTTGCCCTGCCGGCTCAGCTGGGTGTCGAGGAGGCGGCCGGGATAGCGCGAGCGCACCGGTCCCAGAACCTCGCCCAAAGGCCGCACCTGGCCGGAGCGTACGGCGTCGCGGGCGCGGTCATGATCCTGCGCGACCGCCGGCCCAGCCAGGGTCAAGAACAGGACACACAGAGCGGCGGCTAATCTCGACATCTGTGGCTTTTTAGTGAATTGAAGCTGAATAGGGAATGAACGTCGCACTCAGCTTGGGTTCAAGTGGGTAGCGGCAGGATGGGCGGCGACTCGACAAGACGTCGCGTTGCTAGGAGGAGATCCGATGAAGAAGCTCATTCTGCTGGCCGTCACGGCGGTCTTCCTGTCGACGGCGGGTGCGGCCCTGGCGGACGGCCATCGGCACAAACATAAGCACGGCTATCACGATTCGCATCACGGCAAGTACGAGAAGCACCATCACAAGCGGTATGCGAAGCGCCACTGGAAGAAGCACTGGAAGAAGAAGCACTGGAAAAAGCATCGGCGGCATCATCACCGGCCGCACTACACATTCCGCTTTCACTGGCCGCATTACGGATACGGCCATCGGAAATGGCGTCATCATCACGCCTACCGTCCGCTGCCGATCCCGCGCGTGCTGCACCATCTGCGCCGGCACCACTACTACGGCTTCGATCGCGTGCGGCTGCGCGACGGCCACTACAGGGTCCATGCCTATGACCGCCATCGCCGACCGGTACGGCTGATCGTCGATGCTTATACCGGCATCATCATCGCCCGGCATGGCCGCTATTAGGGCCGCAGACCTTGTTGCTGAGGATGCGCCTGCCGACGGTCGCCATTCGCCACCGTCGGCAGGCGCCGGCAGTCAGGAACTCGCGGATCGAAGCTGGGTCGTCTTTTCACGCAGCAGCGCGGTTAGAGCGGGCAGGCCCTGCCGGCTGATGACCGACGCGAATTCCGACCGCTTGGCGACCAGCAGACTGACCCCCTCGACCGTGACGTCGATGATCTTGAGATCGCCCCCGACACTTCGGTGAACGATAAAGCCCAATTCGGTGGCCGCGCCCGTATCGCCGCGAAGCTGCGCGGACACCAGGCTGGTCTTTTCGGCGACCGGCTTTTCCGCGGTGACGACGAAATCTTGACCGGCATAGTCCGCGAACTTCGCGGCATACAGACTGACGACGTAGTCACTGAAGGCGGCCTCGTAGTCCTCGGCCTCGGATCCGTTGAGCTTCCGAGCGTGCCGGCCGAGTGCGGCGCGGGCAATGAACGGTACGTCGAAGCTGTCGGCAAACAGCGTTTCGAACTGCGAAATGCTCGTTTCCCGTTTGCCGCCGGAGGTTTGCAGAACGGTGATAACCTGCTCTCCGAGCTTTTCGATAAACGATGATCCACCCTGCACGGCGCCCCAGGTTGGGTTGCCAGACGTCAGCCAGACCAGGAGTCCTGCAATCAGGATCGTCAGGGTAAACTGTTTGTTGCTATTGGCGTTTCCGACTGTTTGAGAGTTCAAGATGACCCCTTTCAACACGTCAACAATACGATCGGTGAAGGCGGTTCCGATGTAAGGATCGGCTGGCGATTTTCGTGTGTCGAAGACGTGTCGATTAGGTGGCCGACTGTCACAGGCGCGATGCGAATGCGGGAGGAAAGCAATGCTGCCAAGCCATGGCCGCTATGAATATTCGGCGATCACCAACAGGCCGGACTATGAATGGCCGAACGGCAAACGGCTGGCGGTCTATCTGGCGCTGAATGTCGAGCAGTTCGGGTTCGGCTATGGCAAGGGCGCGGCGATCGCGCCGCCCGACCAGGCGCAAAGCCACAGCGTCTATGCCTGGCGCGACTACGGCAACCGGGTCGGATTCTGGCGGCTGATGGAGTTGTTCGACGAACTCGACCTGCCGATCGAGGCTCAACTGAACGCCGAGATCTACACGCATTGTCCCGATATCGCCGAGGCGCTGCGTGCGCGGGGCGACGAGGTTGTCGGCCATGGCCTGACCAACTCGGAAGAACAGGGACAAATGCGCTCGGAGTTTGAGGCCGATGTCATCGCCCGGTCGACGGCAGAGATAGAGAAACATGAGGGCGCCAAGCCGGTGGGCTGGATGAGCCCATGGCTGTCGGAGAGTGACGTCACGCTCGACCTGCTGAAGGAGGCGGGCTATCGCTATGTCATGGACTGGGCCTGCGACGATCAGCCGATCTGGCTGTCGACGCGGGCGGGGCCGATCCTGGCGATGCCCTATCCGGTCGAGATCAACGACAACCGCGCCATCGTCTGGATGCGCCGCACGCCGGCCGAGTTCGCCGACATGATCACCGACAACTTCGATGAGATGCTGGCGCAGTCGGCGCGTCAGCCGTTGGTCTATGGCATTTCATTGCACACATTCGTCGTCGGCCAACCATTTCGCCTGAAGCATCTGCGCCGCGCTCTGCAATACATCGCCGACCGTCGCGATCAGATCTGGCTGACCCGACCGCGCGATATCTGCGCCCATATCGAGTCGTTGCCGGCCGGCACCGTGCCTGGCGGTTGACGGCCCGAGCTTGTGCCCCGCGTGGCGTGACCCCAAAATAGGCGGGCCATATAGGGGAGGCGTCTATGCCGAAGCGGCCGATCTCGGCGGACTCGCACATTACCGAGCCGCCGAACTGCTATAGCGACAACATCGATCCGAAGTACCGCGACACCGCGCCGAAAATGGTGCGCGACGAAAAGCGCGGCGACACCTTCTATATCGACGGCATCGACACGCCCGTTCCCATGGGGCTGGTGGCGGCGGCCGGCAAGCGGCCGGAAGACATCCGCATTGGCGGCGCCATCTTCGACGACCTGCATCGGGGCGGCTGGGATCCGTCCTGCCGGATCGCCGATCAGGAGCGCGACGGAATTGCCGCAGAGCTGATCTATCCAACTGTCGGTATGCTGATCTGCAACCATCCCGACTTTGACTACAAGAAAGCCTGCATGGACGCCTATAACCGCTGGCTGCAGGGCTATTGCGAGGCGGCGCCGGAACGGTTGTTCGGCCTCGGCCAGGCGGCGATCCGCTCGCCCGAGGAAGGCATCGAGGAATTCCGGCAGATCAAGGAAATGGGTTTCAAGGGCGTGATGATGCCCGGGAACCCGCAGCAGGAAGACTATGACAGCGCGATCTACGACCCGCTCTGGGAGGCCGCGGTCGACCTCGACCTGCCGCTGTCGTTTCATATCCTGACATCGAACCAGGACAGCCTGACTAAGCAGCGCGGCGACAAGATCAACGGCTTCGTCTCGATCATCCGCGGCTGCCAGGACATCATGGGCATGTTCGTGTTCGGCGGCGTGTTCGAGCGCCATCCGGATTTAAAAGTCGTCTGCGTCGAGGCCGACGCCGGCTGGGTGCCGCACTACCTCTACCGCATGGACCACGCCTATAAGCGGCACCGGTTCTGGATGAAGGGCCGCGAGTTGAAGAAGCTGCCGAGCGAGTATTTCAAGGAAAACATCTATCTGACCTTCCAGGACGACTGGGTCGCGTTCCAGATGAAGGACATGTGCAACGTGCGTCGGCTGATGTGGGCGAACGATTTCCCGCACAGCGATTCCACCTGGCCGCACAGCCAGGAACTGCTGGCCGAGCACACATCAGGGCTGAGCGAGCAGGAACGCGACTGGATCTGTCACGACAACGTGGCCGAGCTGTACCGGCTTAACGTCGCCTGAGTAAGTGGAGTAGCGGCATGCATTACGACCTGAAGATCGCCGGCGGCACCATTGTCGACGGCACGGGCAAGCCCGGCTATGTCGGTGACATCGGCATTCATGACGGCAAGATCGTCGCTGTCGGCGCGGCGCCGATCGACGCCGAACAGACCATCGACGCCACCGGTCTGGTGGTGGCGCCCGGCTTCGTCGACATCCACACCCATTACGACGCCCAGATCCTCTGGGACCGCATGCTGACGATTTCGCCATGGCACGGTGTCACCACCGTCGTGATGGGCAACTGCGGCTTCGGCGTCGCGCCGACGCGGGCCGACCACCGCAACATGATCCTGCGCACGCTGGAAAAGGTCGAGGGCATGAGCCTGTCGGCGCTGGAGGCAGGCCTCGGCAACGACTGGCCGTTCGAGACCTTTCCCGAATACATGGACGCGCTCGAGCACCGGGGTATGGCGGTCAACGTCGGCGTGCTTGCCGGGCATACGCCGATCCGTACTTACGTGATGGGCGAGGACGCGGTCACCCGTTCGGAGGCCAACGCCGAGGAGATCGGCGCCATGCAGGCGATCGTCGCCGAGGCCATGGAGGCCGGCGCGCTCGGCTTCGCCACCTCGCACGCGGCGACGCATCACGGCTATGACGGCAATCCCGTGCCGAGCCGCCTCGCGCCGTTCGAGGAAATCGATGCCCTGGTCGGCGCCATGGCCGAGAGCGGGCGGGGCATCATGCAGGCCACGATCGGCCGCAGCCTGCTGCATGACGAGTTCATCGCGTTGGCGAAGACGCATGGCGTACCGATTACCTGGACGGCGCTGCTGTCCGGCCTGTCCGGGCCCGGCTCGCACCGCAAGCACCTCGACCGCACGCAGGCCTGCGTCGACCAGGGCCTGCGCATCGTGCCGCAGGTCGCCTGCCGGCCGATCATGTTCGACTTCGATTTCGACGAGCCGTTCCCCTTCGAGATGCGGCCGCTGTTTGCGCCGACCATGAAGACGGACCGGGACGGACGTCGGACGATCTATGCAGATGCCGATTTCCGCCGCGCTTTCCGCGAGGACGTGGCTGTCGGCGCCAAGACGCCGCTCGCCGGCTGGGCCGAGCGCGCGGTGATCTCACTATCGCCGTCCGACCGGACGCTGGAGGAACGGCCGCTGACGCAAGTCGCCGCCGAGCGCGGCGTGAACGCTTCCGATCTGGCGCTCGACCTCAGCCTGGAGACCGACTTCGAGGCGCGCTTCCGCTTCGCGATCCTGAACAATGACGAAGCCGAGGTGGAAGAACTGCTGCTGGACGACAACACGGTGGTGGCGCTGTCGGATGCCGGCGCGCATGCCAGCCAGCTCTGCGATGCCTGCTACTCGACTTATCTGCTGGGGCATTGGGTGCGCGAAAAGAAGGCCATGGGCGTGGAGCAGGCCGTCGCCAAGCTGACGTCAGAACCGGCCGATTTGTTCGGCATCAGTGACCGTGGGCGCCTGGCCGAAGGCCTCGCCGCCGACATTGTCGTGTTCGACCCCGAAACGGTCGGTGCCGGTGGTCTGCAACGCGTCCATGACTTTCCGGCGGGTGCCGATCGCTTGGTCTCGGAAGCCAGCGGCATCGCAGCCGTGGTCGTCAACGGCACGGTGATCCGGCAGGACGGCAACGACGCCGTGGATACAACCGGCGATTTGCCCGGCCGTCTGCTGCGCGGTGGACAGGCCGGCGCCTAGTCCGGCTCCAGCATCACCTTGATCTGGTCGCTCGGCCGCTTCAGGGCTTCGAAGGCGTCAGGGAAGGCGTCGAAGCCGACGCTGTCGGTGATCATGCCCGACACGTCGATGCGCTCTCGGCCCAGCATCTCGATGACGATCTCGAAGTCGCGACGGCGGTAGATGAAAACAAAAGTGATATCGAGTTCCTTGGTGATCGCTGTCGCCGGAAATATCTGATCGGCCAGCATGCAGAGGCCGACGACGACCACGCGTGCATCGGGCGGCGCATAGTCGATGGCAAGCTGCAGGCTGCCGGGCAAGCCGACGCAATCGAAGACGATTTGCGGCGGACCGACACATAGTTTCGCCGTGCGCGCCGCGACGTCCTCTCGGCCGGCATCGATCACTGCCGTCGCACCGAAATCGATGGCGCGTTCGGCCCGGGCCGAAATCAGATCGCTGACGACGATGTGGCGCGCGCCGAAAAACCGGCACCAGATGGCGACGGCAAGGCCGACGGGACCGGCGCCGATAATCAGCACGGCATCGCCGGCAGATAGGCGCGCTTTGTTGACGGCGTTCAGACCGACGGCCAATGGCTCCACCAGGGCGCCCTCATGGAAACTCACTGAGTCGGGCAGGGCCAGGGTCTCGCTGGCGCCGATGCGGGTGTATTCGGCATAAGCGCCCGTTACGTCCGACGTCGTCCGTGGCAGCACGTCGGGACAGCGATAAGAGCGGCCGGCGAGGCAGGCGGCGCAGCGGCCGCAGCCGATGAACGGTTGCGCGCAGACCCGCGTACCTGTCTTCCATTGCCCGGCGAGATCCCGGCCCACCGCAACGACTTCGCCGGCGAATTCGTGCCCCATGACGTTGCCGGGCTTCAGCTTGCGCCAGCCGACGTTCGTATCCGGACTTTCCGACCAGTGCAGGTCCGTGCCGCAAATACCGCAGCTCTTGACCTGAAGAACCAGTTCCTCCGGCCCCGGTTCCGGGTCGGGCACATTCTCGATGACGAGCGGCTGTCCCGCCGCCTTGAACACCGCTGCCTTCATCTTGATCGTCTCGTGCTGCTTCGGTGGTTCATCGTGCAGAAACGACCGATCTCTCGCAACGGTCCGGCGTTGGTCGTTGGGGACGCCGGCGTGATTTGTTTCGTTTCCGACCCACCCCTATAGTCATGAGGCAGACCATTCGTGCCAATCCAAGCATGGGGAGGTCCACATGTCGGAGAGCGTCTACAAGGTCGTTGAATTGGTGGGTACGAGTGCCGAGTCCTGGGAGAAGGCGGCTGCCGCGGCGGTCAATCGGGCGAGCGAGAGTTTGCGGGATCTGCGCATCGCCGAGGTCGCCGAACTGGACATGCAGATCGAAGAAGGCCGCATCGTCGCCTACCGCGCGAAGGTCAAGGTCTCGTTCAAGTACGAAGGCGGCGGCTGAGCCGCCGTTCGTCGCCGCCGACTTGATTTTCGGATCCAGCGCGGCGGCACCGAACCAAAGTATGAACACTTAAACGGCCGTTGTCGCCGCAGATCGAGTGGCGCTGGTCGGCCCAGCCGTAGCTGTGCTCGCACGGGGCGCACGACCTGCGTCGCCGCCGATTACATCAACATTTACGAACACCCCCTATTCGCAATCGTTCGTTGTGCCGTCCTTGGCGTCTGAATAATCCCAGGCGCGTATTTGTCGTGGCCGTCCGGGGGGCCAAACAGTGGGCCGCGAACGTCTCACCCGCATCTCCGGATTCCGGCAAAGCATTGTCGTACGCGTCGGGTCGGATCGTTCCAACTTGGTTCGACGGTGACGCCAGCGCGCACGAAAAAAAGAAGAAAAAGGAGAAATCAAGAATGCATGTTTTCACGAAACACTGGCGGCGGCTGATGCCTTGGCTGTTTCTGCTGATTGGCATGACCAGCGTCGCAGTGGCAACGCCTGTCAAAGCGATTCCGCTGGCGCCCGGCGAAACGCTGCGTGTCCGTTTCGAGCAGCCATCGTCGCCGAACTTCCCCAATCCGGGCATTCCGCCCGACAACCCCTTCAACATCGCCAACATGCTGTTCGGCACGCTTGACGTGACGGCCGCCTTCGGTCCTGTTTCCGCGTTGTTCGAGCTGTTCGACGGCGCAGACTTTCTCGGCAGCTATACGCTGGATTTCGCCACGCCTTTCACGTCCTTCGCCTTCGTCGCCCCCGGCAATCCCTACACGTTCAGGGCCGGCGCCGTATCGGATCTGAGCACGCTCGAAGACGCCACGATCGACGGCCTGATCGAAATCACCAACACCAGCGCGATAACCTTCGATTTCAATGTCCGGAACCTGTCGGCCGGGCGCGGCCTGGGCAGCAATTCCATCTCTGAGTTTGCCCCATCGCCCGTCATCACCTTTCAAGGCAGGCTGGAAGACGATCCAAACCCGATCGGCGAGACACCGACCGTTGTCGTGCCGGAACCCGAAACCCTGACCTTGTTTGCGGCCGGCCTGGCTGCCCTGTTCCTGATCCGTCGGTGCCGGCTCGTCTGGGCCTAGCTGAAGCGTCGGTCGGTTGCATTCGCCCGCTTCGATCTGCGAGGCTGATCTTGGCCAGCGCGGAAGGAGCGGGCGATGCCGTCGATCGAGCGTGCCGGGTGCAGCATTCACTATGACGATATCGGGGACGGGCCGGCGCTGGTGCTGGGGCACAGCTTTCTTTGCTCTGGTGAGATGTGGGCGCCGCAGGTCGCGGCTCTGTCGTCGCACTACCGGCTGATCAACGTCGACTGGCCCGGGCACGGCCGTTCCGAACCCGCGACCCAGCCGTTCAATCTCGAAGACCTCGCAGGACACGTCATCGCGCTGCTCGATCATCTCGAGATCGAGCGCGCGGTCTGGGCCGGGCTGTCGATCGGCGGCATGGTGGCGCTGCGAGGGGCGCTGGCGCGGCCGGACCGGGTCGACGGTCTTGTGCTGCTGGACACCACGGCCGGCGACGAGGCGCTTGGGTCGAAAATGAAGTTCCGGATGATGGGCCTGATGGCGAGATTGTTCGGCATCAGGCCGCTGATGCCGTCCATCCTGCCGCTGATGTTCGGCGAGACGTCCCGCAAGGAACGGACCGATCTGGTCGAGGCATGGCGATCGCGCATCGCGGCGACCGATGTTCCGTCGTTGCTGATGACGTTGGATGCCCTGATGGCGCGGGAGTCGCTGTTGCCGCGGCTGCCGGAGATCAACATACCTGTCTTGGTAATGGTCGGCGCGGAAGATGCCGCCCTGCCGCCGGATCATTCACGGGCCTTAGTCGCCCATCTGCCGCAGGCAACGCTCGACATCATTCCCGGTGCCGGCCACTTGACGACATTGGAGCAGCCCGATGTGGTGAACGACGCGATGTCGGCGTTTCTGAACCGGATCCATCCGACGTCCGGGTAGGTAATCGGGCGCTTGCCGCGCCGCCGCAGTTGGGGTCTAGTTTCGATAACACCAGCTTGCATTAGGGGGCTAGCGATGAGACGGCGACTGATTTGGGCGGCGGCTTTCGGTTTTATGCTGACGGCGACGGTGGCGCAAGCGGACTATACGCTGACCATCCTTCACATAAACGACATGCACAGCCGGCTGGAGCCGATTAACAAGTACGACTCCACTTGCAAACCCGAAGATGATGCGGCCGGCAAGTGCTTCGGCGGCATCGCCCGCGTTAAGACCAAGATCGATGAGCGGCGCGCGGCGATCGGCGCCGGGGGTGGGAACGTCCTGGCGCTCGACGCCGGCGATCAGTTCCAGGGCTCGTTGTTCTACACGACCTACAAGGGCGCGGCGGCGGCCGAATTCATGAACCTGATCGGCTTCGACGCCATGGCCGTCGGCAACCATGAATTCGACGACGGACCGGAGGCGCTTGCGAGTTTTCTCGACAAGGCGGAGTTTCCGGTCCTGCTCGGCAATGTGGATGTCTCGAATTCCGACGTTCTGCGCGGCCGGCTTGCGGGCCACGTCGCGCTCGACGTCGGCGGCGAGAAAATCGGCATCATTGGCGTTTTAGCCGAGGATACGGGCGAGTTGTCGGCTTCCGGACCCGACGTCGTGTTCCAGCGCGCGGAAGACTACATCCGTGCCGCCGTCGCCGAGCTTGAGACCCGCGGCGTCAACAAGATCATCGCGCTGACGCACACCGGCCTGCCGCGGGATCGGGAAATCGCGGCGGCTGTTTCCGGTGTCGACCTGATCGTCGGCGGGCATTCGCATACGCTCTTGTCCAATACTGCGGACCGGGCCGCCGGCAGCTATCCGGTCTGGGTCAAGAACCCGGACGGCGTGAACGTACCGATTGTGCAGGCGGGCGCCTACTCGAAGTATCTCGGCGAGATCGAGATCAAATTTGACGATGCCGGTCGCGTCGTGTCCGCCAAAGGTGAACCGCACCTGCTGGATGGTTCCGTGACGCCGGACCCGACGGTCGCGGCGCGGCTGGCGGAACTGGCGGCGCCGATCGAGGAACTGAAAAGCCGGGTCGTGGCCGAGACCAGCGCACCGATCGACGGCGACCGCGGCAACTGCCGTGGCGGCGAGTGTGAGATGGGCAACCTGGTCGCCGAGGCCATGCTTGACCGGGTCAAGGATCAAGGCATCGGTATTGCCATTCAGAACGGCGGCGGTTTGCGCGCGTCGATCGACGCCGGCCCGATCACCATGGGCGAAGTGCTGACGGTGTTGCCGTTCCAGAACACGGTGGCGACGTTCAAGCTGAAGGGCAGCGATATCGTCGCCGCGCTCGAGGGCGGCGTCAGTCAGGTCGAAGACGGCAAGGGCCGCTTTCCCCAGGTTGCCGGACTGAAGTTCACCTGGACCCGTGCGGTGGCGCCGAACGGTGGCCGGATCAAGTCGGTCGAGGTCATGGACGGCGGCGCCTGGACGCCGATCGATCCCGACAAGGTCTATGGCGTGGTGACCAACAACTTCATGCGCGGGGGCGGCGACGGCTACAAGGTCTTCGCGACCAACGCCATGGACGCCTATGACTACGGGCCGGGTCTCGAAACGGTGGTCGCCGAGTATCTTGCCGCGGCGGGCAGCTACAAGCCGTTCGTCGACGGCCGTATTCGCGAACTCCAGTAGGCTCAAAAAGAAACGGCGGCGCCCTGGGGGAGGGGCGCCGCCGGTACGCGGCGGGGGGCGTCAGCGGCGGGGTCTGCTGCGCTGGGGGCGGGGAGCCCGTCTACAGCACGCGCGGCGACGTCACCCGGCCTTACAACTGATTATCTGGCAGTTTTCTGTTTCCGTTCCGGTCCGGCCGGGACTCTCAGGCGGCGGCCTTCTTCTTCAGCGCGGCGATCAGGACATCGAGCTTGCCACCGTTGCTGCGGATCAGCGATGCGAACTCCGAACGCTGGGTCACCGCCATCGAGACGTTCTCCACCACGACGTCGATGATCTTGAAGCTGCCGTCGCGCTCGCGCACCCGCCAGTCGATCTTCAGCGACCGGCCGTCGGGTCCGGCGAACACCGTGGTAACCATGGTGTCTTTCTCGTCGATGGCGCGGCTGCCCTTGATCTCGACGGCGAGTTCGTCGAGCTGTGACAGGCGGCGCACATACGTCTTCACGACATAGCGCTCGAACGCCTGCATGTAGGCGGCGCGCTGGGTATCGTCGGCCCGGCGCCAGTGGCGTCCCAACACGGTGCGGCTGAGCGTCTTGATATCGAAGCCGTCGACGAACAGCGTGTGCAGCTCGGCCGCCTTCTGGGTTTCGCTCAACTGGCCGTCGGCGAGCACCGTAATGGCGTTCTGGCTCAAATTGGCGATGTGGTCCGTCGCGGTGGTCGCATCGGCGAGCGCCGGGCGGGTAAGGCCGCTGACGGCGGTCAGAACCAGACCGGCGACCATGGTGGCTTTGAGGGTGGCTTTGAAGCTGCGACGGACGAACATCTCTCAAACTCCTCTCGATCTGAACCACATCGGACCTGTTGACGTGTTGGTCGAGGTCCCCCGAATTTGATCCGCGCTTTGGCTCGGTCAGCGACCCGTCGGCGCGATCTGAAAGGGGTATTGCAGGCCCTGGGCCAATCGTCCCATTGCCTCGACAAATTTGGCCGGTTAACCACCTAAGTGATTTGAACTGAGGCAATAATTGGGATCATCGTGTCTGGTGTTTAATCCTAATATTGCTTAACCATGGGCAATAAGTGACCCATTTCGACACGCGCTGGCCCAATCCTGGTCGGGCCGGCTGGCGTATTGGCCGGATGTCGAAGCTGATGCCCTCTGCGGTTTCCCGGCAGCGCGATCTGGTCCCGAAATTGGACATGCCGAGACGCGACAATGGCGTTGTAAGATTGAATTGGCGGCGGATTCGCTATTTTGACAATACGCAGAATCCCAGTTTCAAATAATGATGTTCTAATTTAGCCGAAATTGCCCGTATATTTGATTATATATTGAGAAAATTTACTTTGAATGGAATTATCACTGGTATCGAGGAAGAAGTTGTTATCCGGATATTTGATTCTGCGGTGGAAAATTGTAAATTGTACGCGCTTGAGGGCCAAGCCAATTGCGGAAGTCGGAAATTCAGCTTCATGATCTGGTGATCGCCGAGCGTTTCGATGCGCTTAGCCAGTTCTACATGGAGCTGGGGATGCCGACGCCGCGCATTGTCTGGTCGCCGACGGTTGCGGAATTGGAGCAGGCACAGCTGCAATTTCTGCTGACCTATTGGCAGGGGCTGCGGGACGGTGCGGGCCGGGTGCCCGTTGGCAGCATCGATGCGCTCAATATGCGGCCGGCCCTGGGATACGTCATGTTGCTCGACGTGCTGGATGGCGGCGCCGACTTTCGTTATCGGCTTTACGGCAGCGTCATTGCGCAACATTCGAACTTTGACATGACTGGACGGCGCTTGTCGGAGTTGAAGCCCGAACAGGGGGTCGGCGCGTTCTTTCAGGTGGTCTACCGCGCAGTGCTGGCCCGGCCTGAGCCGATCTACACAGAGCACGCGCCGCCACCGACGATACGGGTCAAGCTTTGGTATCGGCTGATCCTGCCCTTGTTCGACGATAACGGCGTGGTGTGCCGGCTGCTGGTCGGCAACGTGCCCGGCGAGTGGCGAAATCCCGATCTACCGTTCGGTTGATCACATGCGCGACGCGGCCTCGAAATCGTCGGATTGCAAGTTGCAATAGCTGGCGCCATTGCGCATCGTCGGCGGTCTGTTTCGACCATACGGGACCGCCAGCATGCCGAACCGCATTGAAAGTGTCGCCGCGTTGACCGAGTTGGGGCGGGTACAGCTGTCGCCGCATTTTTTCATGCGCGAGATGCTTTACAGCGAGGTCGCGAACTTCCATGGCATGCCAAACATTCCCGACGACCCGGATCTGGCTATCGAGGTCGGGAAGAAGCTGGCCGAGCAGATCCTGGAACCGCTGCATGACGCATTCGGCGCCGTGACGATCCGCAGCGCTTATCGCTCGCCGTCCGTGAATGGATTCTGCAACGAGATGTTCGAGAAGGGCGAGCGGTCCTATTTCTGCAGTCCGAACGACTACAACCGCGCCCGACATATCTGGGACCAACGCGATGCGGAAGGCTTCCTCGGCGCCACGGTCAGCATTGTCATCCCCTGGTACCTACCGCGCTTCGCCGGGAGCCAGGACCCCCGGCCGCTCGCCTGGTGGATCCGCGACCATGTGCCGGCCTACGATTCCATGTCGTTCTATCCCTGGCTCTGCGCCTTCAACATCCGCTGGTACGAGGGCGACAGCGATCAGGAGATCCGCCTCAGCGACGGCGTCGACAGTGAGGTGCTGACGCGGCGCGACATGGCCAACTTCGATGGCGACCACAGCGCCAGCTATCCCGGCTTCCCGGGCGCGTAGGCGGCCGGTCTAGAGGCGCATACGAAAGTCGTTCTGGCCCGACCGGTCGGCGCCGCGCATCAGGTAGAGGGTACGGTCCGCGTGCCCGACCTGCAGGGCCTTCTCGCGGGTCTGCCGTACGGCCAACTCGCGGTCGAAGATCGAGGTCGTCGGCATGAACCGCAGCGTCATGCCGCGCCGCGGCTTCGCCGACCGGTTCGCTTCGGAGCCGTGCACGAGCCGCACGTCATGCAGCGACATCTGGCCGGCCTGCAGCACGAGATCGACGGCGTCATCCTCGTTGTATTCGCTGGGTAGCAGCTCCTGGTTCAGCGTCAGATCGGGACCGCGATTGGTGCGGTGCTCGAGAAGGCGTTCGGTCTTATGCGAGCCTGGCACGACCCGCAGGCAGCCGTTCTCGACCGTCGAGTCGTCGATGGCGATCCAGGCCGTGCAGGTGGCGACCGGTCGGATCGGCCAGTATTCCCCGTCCTGATGCCAAGGGGTCTTGCGGCCATTGAGCGCCGGTTTGGCGAAAAAGCTGGAGTTCCATAGCGCGAAGTCGGGGCCGATCAACTGTTCGACCATGTCCAGGATGTGCGGATCGCGGGCATAGTTCAGGAAGCTGAGGTCGTAGGCGAGCAGATTTGGGCAATAGTCGGCGAATTCCGGATGCCGGTCGATCAGTCGGTCGTGATCGGCGCGTATCCGATCGAGGGTCGTATCATCCAGCCGATAGTCGGGAACGATGTAGCCGTCGGCATGGTATTGGGCGACCTGCGCATCCGTCAGCATGTTCGGCATCCTTTTTCTGGCGCCCGAACATCTGAGCATCGGTCGACCGGCAGGTCAATTTTCGGTCGGTGGCGGGTGGTCCCACGGCGCCGCCGGCTCGCAGGCGAGCCGGCGGACGCCCCAGAGTCTTGCCTGCTCGTAGGCACGACGCACCAACAGCATGGCGACGGCGCCGTGAAGCGCCGGATCGCGAACCGCGAGCCAGTCCGTTCGCGCCGTGCCATTGTCGTCGATCAGCAGCGCAATGCAGCCAACCGGCTCGTGATCCTGGCGCGCGATCAGCAGACAGCCGGATCCCGGACCGCCGCCACCGTGCCGCAAGCGGCTAAGGGCTTCGCCGACGCCTGGTCGCTGTCGTCGGCCGACGTTGTCCGTGCTGCATTTTCGGATCAAGCGCATGGCGTGCCAGTAATCGTCCAGTCGTGTGGCAATCCGCACGTCGACGCCGGCGCTGGTTACGGGCGCATCTGCGCGTCGGCGGGGTTGCTTTCCGAGGATGTTCATGGGTCCGACCCGTCGAATGTGGTGGCGGTTTGGACGGTCGTCGGTGTGACCGGCAAATCTGCACCGATTGTGCGCGCGCCGCGTTTCGTCGCAGTGTCCGCGATCGGCGATTTGGTTTCAGATGTTTCGGCCGTGATCGAGGCTGGCAGCCAAGCATTGGTCAAATCCTCGTCAGTCGATATTCGCGGCGAGGACAGATTTGGCAAAATACCGTAACGTGGAGGCGGGGTTACCTAAGCAATTCACAAAAAGGGGAAGGTCATGGCAACGACGGTAGTACTGGAAGTGCGTGCGAAGGCCGGTACGGGGAGTGACGTCAATCGCGCCTTCAAGGAGATCCTGCCCGATACGCGGGCGTACGACGGCTGCCATGGGGTCGACGTTTACCGCAATGACGACGATGCCGATGTCATCGTGGTGATCGAGCAATGGGAGTCTCGCGCGCACTACGAGAAATACCTTGCCTGGCGCATGGAGACCGGCCTGCTGGCGCAACTTGCCGAGGCGCTCGACGGCGATCCCAGCATTCGTTACTTCAACAAGACGGACGCCTGACCGGACCATCGAGCTGCAACGACCGCGGTTGTCCGACGTGCAACGACAGATCCGGGTCCATTCGTAATTGCTAATCCTTGTGAAGCAATTCACAGGAAGGCGGACGACGGCCGCCTATGTCTTGAACGGTTTCGGGCACCGTATTCCTGACTGTCTGCAGCACCGCCAAATTGTTGCAGGCGTTGGCTTCCGAGGTGCGGTTTCCGCGTGACGTTGAGCGGGGCGCTTACAGCAAGACCTGATCGACGACGGCAAACTGCCGCCACGGCGCGGTCGGCCGGATGGGGCGTGGGCAAGATCCGTTGCCGCGTGGCGTCCGGTCGGTGAACGATGAGGTTAGGAAGTCATGGCACGTCATATAGTCAAGCCAATGTGCGGGGTGTTGGCCGGCCTTTTGGGATTGCTTGCGTTGGCCGGCGGCAGCGCCAAGGCCGACGCGGACTGTCGTTTGCGGGTCGGGTGGGAGCCGTATGCGATTTATACCTATGCCGGCGCATCGGGTGAGGTTACCGGCGCCGATATCGACCTGATGCGCGCGATCGGGCGCGATCTGGGCTGCGAGATCACATTCAAGCAAGCGCCCTGGACGCGCGTCCTGCTCGAAGTGGAGAACGGCACGATCGATGTTTCGACCAGCACCAGCCGAACGCCCGAGCGGGAAAAATTCGCCTGGTTCTCGAACAGCTATCGAACCACTGAAATGGCGATCTATGTGCGCCGGGGCGAGGTCGGGATCTACCGACTGGACAATCTCGGCGCCGTGGCCAAGGTCGGCTTCAAGCTGGGCGTCATCGCCGGCTATCATTACGGGCCCGAGTTCGCCGCTCTGATGCGCGATCCGGTATTTTCCGGCTTTGTCGATGCCGCCATCGATTATCAGACCAACATAAAGAAGCTGATGCATGGACGGATCGATGGCTATCTGGTCGAGGATGTCGGGGTGATGTTGGCCGAGGCCAAAACGCTTGGTGTCCTGGATCAGATCGAGCGCTATCCGCTGGCGATTCCGGGCGAAAAGCTGCATCTGATGTTCAGCCGCAAGACCGTCGACCCGGAGACGGTCAAGGCGGTGAACGCGAGCCTCGAGCGCATCATGGCCGACGGCCGGTTGTCGAAATTCGTCGACCGGCATATGAAATAGGTCGACGAAGCCGAAACAGAAGAAAAGGCGGGCGGCACGCGGGCTGACGCGGTCCGCACGCCGGAGGCGTGGCCAGCCATGCGAAATCTGCAAACCGGTTTGATTCGACGGATCGGCGACATTCGGCTGCGGCCGGCGCTTGCCATTGGCCTGATTATCGGCCTGTCGCTGCCGATTGCCGTATCCGTTTGGCGCGACGTCACGGAACGCCGCACGACCCACCTGGCGCACCTGGATCAGGATCATGAGCGTATCGTCCAGACGCTGGCGATCGGCATGCAGACACCTATCTGGGACGTCCGTCCAGAGACTGGCAAGCCGCTGATCGACACACTGATGCTGGACGAACGGATTACCGGGATCACCGTCAGCGCGCCACTGTTGCCCGATTTCCTCGCAGCGAAGCAGGAAGTGGCCGCTGGCGGTGAGATCCTGACGCGGCGGGCGGAAGTCGTCCGCAACGGCGAGACCATTGGCAGGGTTGAGGTCGCCATGAGCACGGCCCAGCTGGAGGCCGAGGTCGGCCAGCAATGGCGTCAGGTCCTGGCAACCGGCTTCATGCAGCTGGCGCTGGGCCTGTTGATCCTTCTGCCGCTTCTGCGGCTAAAGGTGCTGGAGCCGATCGACCGTCTGGTCGGCCAGTCGCGGGCGCTGGCCAGCGGCGTGCTTGACGAGCCGACGGCATGGCGGCAGCGGGATGAGCTCGGCGCGCTGGGCCGCAGCTTCGAGGAGATGCGCGGCTCGCTGCGCCGGCTGTTCCAAAACCTCGAGAAACGCAATCTGGCCCTGCAGGAACGCGAAAACGAGCTCGAGCGCAACAGCAACATGTTGCGGGCGATCCTGGAGAACATGACGGACGGGATCACGCTCGTCGATTCCGAACTGCGGGTGCTGGCGTGGAACGATCGTCTGGTCGATATCCTCGGCACGCCGCGGGAACTCATGCAGGAAGGCGTCAGCCTGGAGGAGGTCACGCGCCTCGATTTGCTGGCGAATGGGGTTGCACCGGATGAGCTGCCGCAACGCTTGCAGAAGCTGCGCGACAGCTTCCGTCCGGGGATCGCCACGACCTACCGGGTCCGCACGGCGAGTGGCCGCGATATCGACATTCGCCGCCGGCCGCTGGACGATGGCTGCTATGTCAGCACCTATACGGACGTGACCGACGAGGTGGCGGCGCAGCAGCAGGCCGAGGACACATTGTCGTTGCTGGAAACGGTAATGGACGCAGTGCCAGCCATGTTGCACGTGAAGGGTGCCGATCTGCGTTATGAGATGGCGAACCGCCGTTACCTCGACTATTGCGGCCAAGATCAAGCCGATGTGATCGGGCGGGTCAACGCCGATATCTTCCCCGAAGGGGTGACCGCCAAAGCCGACCGGCTGGACCGTCTGGTGCGCGAAACGCGCCGCCAGTTGCCATTCTACGAAGCAACCTATGCCGGCATCGGCGGCGAGCCGTTGACCTTTTGGACGACCAAGCTGCCATTGTTGGGGGCGGACGGCGAGGTCTCGCACATCCTGACCGTCGAGATCGACATCAGTGAGCGCAAGCATGCCGAACAGGAGCGCCAACGCTGGCTGCAACTGTTCCAGGACGCCATTCAGAGCATGCCGAATGGATTTGCGGTCTACGATGCCGACGACCGGCTGGTGACCTGCAATTCGGCCTATGCCGATCTCTACGATACCGAGCCCATGCGTCTGGTGGGCGTCGATATCGATACGCTGATCGGCCGGGCCTCACCCGGCATCCGCAGCGTGAACGGTCGGGAAGTGACATCGGACGACATGTCCTCCGTGCAGCGGGTCAAAAAGGCCTGGTTCGCGCAAAGCGAGCCATTGGAAGTCGAGATGCAGGACGGCCGCTGGCTGCTGATGAGCCGCCATGCCACGGCCGAGGGTGGGTTTGTCGCCATTCGAACCGACATCAGCGATCTGAAGCGCATGCAAGAAGCGCTGCGCGAAAGCGAGGCGTTGATCCGGCGTGTCCTGGAATCATCACCCGTCCCGGTTGGCATGACACGCGCGGCGGACGGCAAGATGATCTACGAGAGCCCGGCCTCGAAGCGGCTCCTCGGACGTGACGCGCCGGGAGCGGAGAGCAGAAGCGCGATCGAGCACTTCGTCAACGATGCCGACCGGCGACAGGTCTTCAGCCTGCTACAGCGGACGCATGCGGTCGACGACTTCGAAATGAGATTGCGTAAGGTCGACGGCACGGAGTTCTGGGGTGCCGTCTCGGCGCGGCTGATCAGCTATCAGGACGACGAGGTCATCGTCTACAGCATCATCGATCTGACCGAACGGCGCGTGGTGGAGGCCGAGATCTCCCGGCAGCGGGAAGCGCTGCATCAGAGTGAGAAGCTCAATGCGCTCGGCGGCCTGCTGGCGGGCGTCGCGCACGAGTTGAACAATCCGTTGTCGGTCGTTGTCGGTCAGTCGCAGTTGCTGGAAGAGACGGTCGAAGATCCGTCGATCCGGCAACGTGCGGCCGTGATCGGCAAGTCGGCGAACCGTTGTTCGCGCATCATCAAGACCTTCCTGGCGATGGCGCGGCAGAGCGCGCCCGAACGCAAGGACGTGGACATCAACGACGTCATCTGGTCGGCGCTCGACGTTATGGGCTACGCGCTGCGCAGCGCCGATGTGGAGCTGTCGTGTGAGCTGGCCGACGATCCGCCGCCGGTTTGGGGCGACGCCGACCAGCTGACGCAGGTGGCGATGAACCTGATCGTCAACGCGGAGCAGGCGATGGTCTCGCAAGCCGCGCCGCGGAAGCTGGCGCTGACGACGATGTACGATGCTGAGAGCGACGAGGTCTGCATCGCCGTTCAGGACAGCGGGCCGGGCATACCAAGCGAGTTGCGGAAACGCATCTTCGAGCCGTTCTTCACGACCAAGGATGTCGGAGCCGGCACCGGCATCGGCCTCGCCGTCAGTCGCGGCATCGTCGAGGCCCACAAGGGTGAGATCACGCTGGAAAGTGCGCCCGACCAGGGAGCCTGCTTCACCATTCGTCTGCCCAGCAGTCAGCGCGCGCGCCGGGATGCCGAAGCGCCGAAGCAGCCGGCGCCGGTGTCGGTGGCGGCCAGGGTCCTGATCGTCGACGACGAACCGGAAGTCGTGACGATGTTGTCGGACATCCTGGCGGTCGACGGCCACGACGTCGCCGTTGCCGCCTCCGGAAATGCGGCCCTGAAGCTGACCCGCGAATTCGAGTTCGATGCAATTCTGAGTGACATCCGGATGCCGGATCTGGACGGTCCCGGCTTCTACGAGGCGTTGCGCCAGGAGGCGCCGCAGACTGTGGGCCGGCTCGCATTCATTACCGGTGATGCTCTGGGACAGTCAGTGCAGCAATTCCTGTCCGAAACCGGCGCACGCTGCCTGGAGAAGCCGTTCTCGCCGGACGAGATCCGCCAGCTCGTCGCCGATATCGTCGCCAAGACGTACGCCGGCGCGGCCGAATGAGCTCGGACGGCGGTCCGGATCTGATCCTGACGCCGTTCTATTACCTGCGCCACGGCGAAACGGATTGGAACAGGGCGGGTCTGGCGCAGGGGAGGACGGATGTGCCGCTGAACGAGCGGGGGCTGGCGCAGGCCGAGGCCGCGCGACCGGCGTTGTCGACCTGCGAAATCGCAACGATCTGCTGCAGCCCGCTCGCCCGTGCCCGTCGTACGGCCGAGATCGTCGGCCGCGATATTGCCGCGGAGATCTTTGTCATTGATGACCTGGCCGAATGCTGCTGGGGCGATGCCGAGGGGCAGCCGAAGGGCAAATGGTTCGCTGACTGGCTGGGCGGCGTCAATCAGCCGAACGCCGAATCCTATGCATCCTTCATGGCGCGGGCCCTGGCCGGATTGAACACGGCGCTACGCCACCCCGGCCCGGTCCTGATCGTCGGTCATGGCGGAGTCTATTGGGCGGTGCAGCAGCATGGTCGCCTCGACGCCGACGCCGATATCCCGAATTGCCTGCCTGTCCGCCACGATCCGCCGGTCGACGGATACCCCGGCTGGACCACGCATTTGGTCGGCCGGCGGAACGGTTCAGGCTAGCGAATGACGTGCGGCACGAACCGCGACAGGTCACGGGTGACGACGCTCTTGTCCTCGCGGATGCCGATGCCGCAGGGCTGGTTGCCGATCATCCAGGAGCCGATCACCGTATAATCGTCGCCGAAACGGGGCACGGCATGAAAGGCTTGCACGATATGGCCTTCCTCTCCGTATTCGCCGTCCACGACGATGGTCTCGGCGCCGGCGCGATGCACCTCGATGTTGGCGCCTTCGCGAGAGAACAACGGCTTGCGGACATAGTCGGCGCCGAGCTCACTCGCCCGCGCGTCGCCATCAAAAAACGCCGGCAGCAGGTTGGGATGGCCCGGAAACGCCGCCCATAGCAGCGGCAGCAACCCCTTGTTCGACAGCAGGGCCTTCCATGGCGGCTCGATCATGAAGGTCTTGGCCCGTGGAAGATTGGGACCATAGGCCTCGCGGAACATCATTTCCCAGGGGTAGAGCTTGAACAAATAGTCGATGACGATGCTCTCGCTGTCGGCGAACCGGCCGTCGGCATCGAGACCGATATCTTCGACATAGACGAAGCGGGGCAGGAGGCCGGCCTGCTTGGCGCAGTCTTCCAGATAACGCACCGTCTGCCGGTCTTCGTCGGTGTCCTTGCAGCTCGCGAAATGCACCGTCGCCCCGGCCTCGAATATCTCCGCAAGACGTTCGACAAGACGGTCCTGGATCGAGTTGAACTGGTCGCTGTCCGCAGGCAGGCGTCGGGCTTCGATGTTCTGCTCAAGCCATACCCACTGAAAGAATGCGCTTTCATACAGCGCCGTCGGCGTGTCGGCGTTGTACTCGAGCATCTTCGCGGGACCGATCCCGTCATAGAGCAGGTCGAACCGGCCATAGAGCGACGGGTCCCGATCGCGCCAGGATGTCGCGATCCAGTCCCAGTAGATTTCTGGAATCGCCAACCGGCGAAGGCGCGCCTCGTCGTTGACAACCTGCTCGACGACCGCCAGGCACATGGCGTGCAGCTCTTCGGTCGGATCTTCCAGATCCCGCTCGATTTCCTCGAGCGTGAACTGATAGAACCGCGTTTCGTCCCAGTACGGCTCGCCATACATGGTGTGGAAGATGAAGCCGAGTTTTTCGGCCTGTTGCTTCCAATCCGGCCGCTCGTCGCAGTCGACGCGGAGCATCGCCGGGACCGCTATTTCAGGCTTGCCAGGATATCATCGACGCTTTCGCTGTCCGTCCCGATGCCAGCGGCCGCCAGCTTGTCATCCAGGTCCGAGCCCGTGCGGGCGGCCTCGATCTCGGCCGCGGCGTCCATCCGGGCGGCGCGGGCGGCTTGCTTTTCCTTGATGCGGGAGAGGGAATCGGCCGCGCTGCCCAGGCGGCTGTCGACACCGGCATGCTGCGATGCGACGGCGGACTGCGCTGCTTGCACGGCCTCCGTCGCCTTCACGGACTCGACCTCCCGTTTCAGGCCCTCGATCTTGGCTTCGGTCTGCTTGATGGCCGCGGCCATCGATTTTTCTGTGGCGCTGTACTCATTGAGCACGCTCTCAACGGCGGTGCGCTGTGTCTTCAGGGTCTTTACGCGTTCGGCCACCTCGCGTGCGAGAGCTTCGTCGCCCTTCCCGAGCGCTTCACGGGCAGCGCTCAGATACTTTTCGATATCGGCATCGAGCGTCGCGAGTTCGTCCTGCTTGAGCTTGCGCTTTCCGGCCATGTTCGAACGCTCGTCATAGGCGGTTTTCAAGGCTTGGTCGGCCTCGCGGATTTCCTGGTCGAGAATGCGCAATGCCTGACTATCGGCGATCTGCTCGGCGGTCTCGTTGACGCCACCTTTGACGGCGGACCAGAGCTTGTTCCAAACGGTCATGTCATAGCCTCCTTAGGTGGCCGCCTTCGGGCCGATATCGCCGCTGAGGTCGACGGCGTTCTGTCCGATCGTCCGCAACTCGGTGACAATGCTGGCCAGCGTCGAGCGGGCGCTCATGGAGCCGAACAATTCGTACCATTCGCGGCCGTCGATCGCGGTGATGCCGAGCGCCGCCAGCGGCAGGTACCGCTTGTGGTTGCGCAGCATCATTGCCTCGAAGCCGTTGGGATCGTCCTGGTCGTCGCGCGGCCAAAGCAGGACCGAGGTCAGGACCTGCTCGCCGGAGACCGAGACAAACAGCTGAAGATCGCCCAATTCCTGCATCCTGACGCGCAGGACAGGCTCGGCGCCGGGAATGATGTCCAACGCCATCTCGCCATCTTCGGTCAGGTCGCCGGACTCAAGGGCTTCCTTGAGGGTGTCGACCCTCCATGGCGTGTCGATTTGTTCCATGGACTCGCTCCAATGTTCTCGTGGTGGCGCAATCTGAATTGTCGACCCTTCGCGCAACGCCGCCGCCGCCCGGCGGATGACCGGCTGCAGGCCGGCCGGCACCCGCACCTCGCACCGCACCAGTCCCTTGCCCTGCTGCCTTTGGAGCCAGCGTTGCTGCCGCGTGAGGTTCGGGCTCGATTTCATATCCAGCGGTTTGGTCACAGGCATTGCGGTCGCGTCTCCGGGTACGCTCTATATAATGTAACCGGAGACGCTTGACAAGATTCGATCGACACGTCAACCTGGGGTTTAGAGAAAAACCGTTAAGGTCCGGCAACGCGGCGCGACGGCGAGGCGACTGATGAACGGAAATCGGACATCAACCGTCCTTTGGCATGCCTATCTTTTTGTCGCCGAACTGCGATGGCAGGCCTTGGTGGCCGTCATTGGCGGACATGCACTGGTTGCATATGTGGGGCTTCGACTCGCAGGTGAGGGCGACCTGACCGGCTGGGTCGATTTCATTTACTTCTACACCACGACCGCTTCAACGGTCGGCTATGGCGACCTTTCGCCGTCATCGCCGGCCGGCAGGCTATTCACCGCGATCTGGATTTTTCCAGGTGCGCTGATCATTTTCACCACGGTCCTGGCCAAGCTCACCACGACCTTCGCCAGCATCTGGAGACGCAGAATGGAAGGCTTCGGAGATTATAGCGGCTTGGACGGAGCCACGGTGATCGTCGGCCATCATCCCCAGCGAACGCGCCGGATGATCGACGAAATCATTGCCGGCGGCGGCGATTCGGCGCCGGTAATCCTGGTCTCACGCGAAAAGCCAAACTTTGACGACGAACGCGTTCGCTTCGTGCGTGGGGATACCCTGTCCAACAAACGCGATCTCTTGCGCGCCGGGATTGCGAGCGCCGCGAAGGTGATCGTCTATGCCGATGACGACGAGAACACGCTTGCCGCAGCCATGGCGGTCGCGGCCATTAACGATTCAGCCCATCTTGTCGCCTACTTCGGCGACGAGCAGAAAGCAGAACTTCTGCAGGCCCATACGCGCGCCGTCTGCGTTGTTAGCCAGTCGGCCGAGCTGGTCGTGCGGGAGATGCAGGATCCGGGTGCGTCTCAGGTAATGACGGCGCTTTCGGCGGCCCGGACCAGCGATACGGTTTATTCGTTCGAAGTTCCGGATGGTTGCGCCGCCGATTACGGTACCCTGTTCGACGCGCTGCATCGCGAGTTCGGCGCCACGGTCATCGCGCGCGCGGCTGCGAATGGCGGTGAGCCCCAGTTCAACGCAGCGCGTGATGGCGCCTTGAGGAGTGGTGATCAGGTTTTCTACATCAGGTCAACGCGCCTGAGCGATCGGGAGATCGGCGCGGCGCTGGCCACGGCACCACGGGGATAGGATGTTCAAACTGTTCCGAGGCAAGGGCGATGGCGATAAACCGACGCTGCCGGAGATCCTCAAACTGACGATTGGCCGGACGGCGTTGATCGATGAGATCGCGCTGAAGCTGATCCCCGACGACAGTCTGCTTGACGTGCCATCGGCGACGTTGCCGATCGTCGCGCAAGGCACCGCCGACATGGGCGAGGGGGTGACGCTGCATCGCTTCTACCCGGACGACGATAGCGTGCTGCTGCAGGTCCTCGGCGGCGACGGTCGTGAAGACCAAACGGTTCAGGAGATAACACTGTTCTTCGTGTTGGATGCTTACTATCCCAGCGCGGACGCGGATTTCGAGGCTTGGCGGGAGCGCATTCGCCAGACCAGCTTCGATCTGAATGGCACGAATTTCCAACGGGCCTGGTTCGACAATTCGGACAAGCCCGAGGATCCGGTCTCGTTCTGGGAAGACGTGTTCGATGACCGGTCGGCCGCCACATCGCGGCGGATCTACCAGACCTGCATGCTGTTTGTCAGGCGAATCGGTAGCTTCGACGAGTTTCTTTTGGTCAACATGGAAGAGCCAGAGGGGGCCGGCGACCGCTGCGTCAGCCTCATGGTGGGCGTGCCGCTTTCGCCGAACGCGATCGACGTATAAGTTCGGTGCATAGCCTTTAGGGAAATAACGATGGAAGAATTTCTCGCATCGGTATCGGGGGTCGTCCCGTTCCTGATCTACTTCGTGTCCGCCATTGTCGTCGTGATGGTGTTCATGCGGATCTATACCGCGATCACGCCGCATGGCGAAGTCGAGTTGATCAAGCAGGACAATGCGGCCGCGGCGGTCGCCTACGTCGGCGCCATGTTCGGCTTCATGTTGCCAATAGCCTCGGCGATCGCCAATTCCGTCAGTTTGATCGATTTCGCGATCTGGGCCGTGATCGCCGGCGTCATTCAGCTAATTACATTTTTCATCTTTCGGCGGTTCTACCCCCGCATTTCGGAGCGGATCGAAGCCGGCGAAATGGGGGCCTCGATCCAGCTCGCAGGCGTGTCGGTCATGGTCGGCGTGCTGAACGCGGCATGCATCGTCTACTGATGCGGAGGCGGCGATGAAACGATCAAAATCCGTTAAGTTGAGCTTGATGGCGACCGCCAGCGTGGCGTTGACGGCCTGCGGCGAGCCGGAGGTCGAGGGCAATATGTACCGGAGCGTCGCCGATTGTGTCTCGCAGGGCGCCCATAGCGAGCAGATCTGCAAACAATCATTCGACGAGGCTTGGAAGCTGCATCAGACCACGGCGCCACGCTACGCGTCGGAGCAGCTCTGCCAGGACGAGTTCGGTTTTCAGCAATGCCAGCGCACATCCGGCAACTATTGGAGCCCGTTCCTGACCGGCTTCTTTGTCTCGACCGCGTTGAGCAACGCCAGTAGCGGCAGCGGCGCCTATGTCGGCGGCAGCAGACCGATTTATCGATATCGTGATGGCCGGTTGCTCACATCATCTGGGGCTGAGATGCAAAGCGGCGGCAGATCGGTGGCTCTGCCGAAGTCTGCCGTGGAAGCGCGGCCGAAACCGGCCAAAGTGATGACCCGTACGGCCGTGATCAGTCGCGGCGGGTTCGGCGCGAGGTCGAGCAGCGGCGGATTCCGGTTCGGCGGCTGAGCCGCCATTCGTCATTCAGTTCGCCAGCGCGCGGAACATTCCCGGCGTGAGGCCTGTCGCCTGCCGAAAGACACGGCTGAAGTGGGCTTGATTGGCAAATCCGCAGACCATGGCAATCTCGGCGAGACTGGCCTCGCGCGTTGACAGCATCGCCTTCGCGCGCTGCAGCCGTTGCTCGACGACGTAGCGGTGTGGGGTTTCGCCGACCGCGGCCTTGAAGGCGCGGGCGAAATGGTGGCGGCTCAGGCAAGCAATGCCTGCCATCTCCTGCAGACTCAGGGCGCCGTCGAGATTGGCGGCGATGTAGTCCTTCACCCGATTTAGCCGACGCAGATCAAGCGCACCTTCGGCTCGCGGCAACCGTGCGGCGCCGGGGCCGAGATTAGAGTGATGACGTAGCAGATAGGCGGCGAGCGTCGCGCTCAGTGTTTCGATCAGCAGGCCGCTTGCCGGCGCTGGGTCGGCGAGCTCGGTGCGGACGGCGCGGGCAATCTGTTCAATCAGCGGATCGTGGAAGCCGCCGTCATACTGAAGCTGAACGTTTGCCGGGTCGCGGTCAAACTCGGCCAACGACGTCGTATCGAGCGGCGTATCCGGCAGGTAGAGATGGATGCTCTCGCTGATCTCGCCATTCAGGCGGATCATATCCTCGCGAATACCGGCCGGGCAGAGCCAGACCGTGCCCGGCACCGCCGCCGTTTGCTGCAGTCGACCGTCGCCGCGCCGGCGAACATTCAACCGGCCGTCAATCAGCACCACGACCTCTGTCTCGCGCGGCTCGATCTCCGCCAGATCGCCGGGCCGATGGCGCCATCGTTCAGCCAGCAACCCTTCCCAGGCGCGACCGTGGCTTGAAGCCAGGCAGACGCCTGTCGTGTATTTCTCGTCGCCGTGACCAACCAGCCCCGACACTGGCTTGTTCCGACCCTCGCCTGTTTCCCGGACACGCCGGGTTCGTTTTGCCGGCCGCCGACAATCGGCGCCGGCCTCATTTGGCATTCAAGGCTAACGGAATATGCACGTAGCCGCCATGCCAAACGCTATCGCGGATTCGACGCTTCCGCACGTTCGAGCAAAACAAGCGCACGACCGGACAATTCTCACTCACCCGTCGAGAGCTATCCTGAGGTTCGCAAAGAACGTTCGCCTGAACGAACCGCACCTGAACAGGGGAGCAACCGATGACAGAGACCACCGTGGTGGGCGCTTGCCCGCATGATTGTCCCGATACTTGCTCGATGCTGATCACGGTCAAGGACGGCCGCGCGACGGCGGTGCGCGGCAATCCCGATCATCCGTTTACGCGAGGCGGGCTCTGCGTCAAGGTCAACAACTATCAGGATCGGGCCTACAGCCCGGACCGCGTGCTGTATCCGTTGCGGCGCAGCGGGCCCAAGGGCAGCGGCAAGTTCGAGCGCATAAGCTGGGACGACGCGCTGGCGGAGATCAAGCAGCGCTGGACAGCCATCATCGACGAACACGGTCCGACGGCGATCCTGCCGTACAGCTACCTCGGCACTGAAGGCATCTTGAACGGCCTGAACGTCGGCGATCCGTTCTTCAACAAGCTGGGCGCCACGATCAGCGAACGCACGTTCTGCGACTCCGGCTCCTGCACCGCCTACTTCATGACCATCGGTCCGACGCCGGGTGTCGATCCCGAGGCGTTCCGGTACTCGAAATACATCGTGCTCTGGGCCTGCAACACAATGAGCACCAACCTGCATCATTGGCCGTTCATCGCCGAAGCTCAGGCGCAGGGCGCCAAGGTGGTGGTGATCGATCCGGTCAAGACGCGGACGGCCAAGAAAGCCGACTGGCACATCCCGATCCGGCCCGGCACTGACGCGGCGCTGGCGCTCGGCATGATCAACGTGATCATTGAAGAGGACCTGGTCGATCACGACTATGTGGCCAACTACACGCTGGGCTACGACGAACTGAAGCAGCGCGCGGCGGAGTATCCGGCCGAGAAGGTGTCGGAGATCACCGGCATTCCGGCCGACGATATCCGAACGCTGGCGCGCGAGTTCGCGACCAGCAACCCGGCCGTTGTCCGCATCGGCGTCGCCATCGAACGGCACGCCGGTGGCGGCCAGACGGTGCGCGCGGTGGCCTGCCTGCCCGCCTTGACCGGCGCCTGGCGGCATGTCGGCGGCGGCATCCTGCAGCTGCCGATCTGGGCCTTTCCGATGGACTGGGGCAAGCTGCTGCGGCCCGATCTGCAGACGCCGGGGACCCGCGTGTTGAACCAGTGGCGGCTCGGTCCGGCGCTGGTCGGCGAGATGGACCTGGACCCACCGATCAAGTCGCTGTTCGTCTACAACTCGAATCCGGCCGTGGTTGCGCCCGAGCAAGGTAAGCTGCTGCGCGGTTTGGCTCGAGAAGACCTGTTCACGGTCGTCAGCGAGCACTTCATCACCGACACGGCCCAGTATGCCGACATCATCCTACCGGCAACGACGCAGTTGGAGCAGGAGGACATCATGTTCTCCTGGGGCCACCTCTACCTGTCCTTCAACAACCAGGCGATCGATCCGTTGGGCGAGGCGGTGCCGAACACCGAGTTGTTCCGCCGTCTGGCCGCGACCATGGGCTTCGACGACCCCTTCTTCCAGCGCAGCGATACCCAGATGATCGAGGAGTCGCTCGACTGGTCGGCGCCCGCGCTCGAAGGCATCAGTCTCGACGAGCTTCGCGAGACCGGTTACGCGCGGCTCAATGTCGGCACGCCGGAGACCTATGCGCCGCACAAGGAGGGCAACTTCCTGACGCCGTCGGGCAAGTGCGAATTCAAGGCGTCCATGGCCGAGAACGGCAATTTCGTGCTGTCGCTGTTCCGTCAGGGCTCGGAGGAATTCCAGTCCGGCGACCCGGTCGACCCGTTGCCGCACTACATCCCGCCGAACGAGTCGCCGATCACGAATCCGGCGTTGGCGAAGCGCTATCCGTTGAACCTGATGTCGCCGAAGAGCCACGCATTCATGAATTCGAGCTATGGCAACATGCCGCAGCAACTGCACCATGCCGGCGAGCAGGCGTTGATGTTGAGCCCGGTGGACGCGCGGGACCGAAACATCGGCGACGGCATGCCGGTTGTTGTCAGCAACGACCGGGGGTCGTTCCAGGCTGTCGCCAGGGTCGATGAGGACGTGATGCCGGGCGTGGTGGTGGCGCCGCTCGGTTATTGGCGTAAGTTGAGCCCCGGCGAAGCGACCGTGCAGGCCGTCAACTCCGGCGCCTATGCCGATCTGGGCAACGCGCCGACTTTTTCCGATAACCTTGTCGAGGTCGCGCCGGTAGCGGCCGCGCAAGCTGCGGAGTAGCCATCGCAAGACTGGACGCTAAGATAGGGCCCGCCAGACCCGGTATCGTTTACGGGCAAGCCGATGGGAGGGGTTTGATGGGCAGCGAAGACTCGGGCTTCGACTACGACGGCATGCGTGCGGCGTTCAAGCTGGACATGCCGCAGCACTACAACTTCGCGTTCGACGTGGTGGCGAAGCGCGGCCGCGAGGCTGACAAGGACGCGCTGATCGCGATCGACAAGACCGGCGAGCTGGTCGAACGGCTCAGCTATTCGGATCTGGATCGGATGTCGAACCGGTTCGCGAACGTGCTGCTTGAGCTCGGCGCCGCGAAGGGCGACTTCGCGCTTGTCGTGATCCCGCGAATACCGGCCTGGTACCATGTGCTGCTTGGCTGCATGAAGGCGGGCGTTGTGTCGATGCCCGGCACCAATTTGCTGACCGCCAAGGACTTCGAGTATCGGATCAATCGCGCTGAGGCGAAGCTCGCGATCGTCACCAAGGAGCATGCGGCCAAGGTCGAGCAGATCCGGCACAACTGCCCCTCGCTCGAGAAGGTGATCGTGATCGGCGAAAGCCGTGATGGCTGGACCGACTTCGAGACGGCTTGCGCGGACGCCTCCGAAGACGCACCGGAGGTGCCCCCCACCGCCGCCGACGACCTGATGATGGTCTATTTCACTTCCGGCACCACCTCGATGCCGAAGATGGTGGGGCGGAACTACGGTTATGCATTGGCGCACACCATCACCGCCAATTACTGGATGGGGCTCACGCCGGATGACGTGCACTGGACGCTGACAGACACCGGCTGGGCAAAGGCGGCCTGGGGACTGCTGTTTCCCCCGTTGCTGTCCGGCGCCACGATCATGCTCTTCGACGGCGAGGGCTTCGACGCCGAGATGCATCTGAAGCTGATCGAGCGTTTCGGGGTAACGACGTTCTGCGCGCCACCGACGATCTATCGGGTCTTCGCGCAGATGGACACGGGCCCATTCGACTTGAGCTCGCTGCGGCACTGCATGGGGGCGGGCGAACCGTTGAACCCGGAAGCCATGCGGGCCTGGAAGGCGGCGAGCGGCTGCGACGTCTATGACGGCTATGGCCAGACCGAGACGGTCAACATCGTCGCCAACTTCCCGGGCATGGAGATCCGGCCCGGCTCCATGGGCAAGCCGGTGCCGGGCCTCGACGTCGACGTCATCGACGACGACGGCAATATCGTCGGCGATGACGATGTCGGCCATATCGCAGTGCGGATCACCGACCCCTATCCGCCGGGTCTGTTCGACGGCTATTTCCGGGATCCGGCGGCGACGGAGCAGTCCTTCCGCAACGATTGGTACTACACCGGCGACACCGCGACCCGGGACAAGGACGGCTATCTCTGGTTCGTCGGCCGTTCCGACGACATCATCTCGTCCGCCGGCTATCGCATCAGCCCGTTCGAGGTCGAGAGCGCGCTGATCGAGCACAAGGCGGTTCTGGAATCGGCTGTCGTCGCCATGCCGGACAAGCTGCGCGGGGAGATCGTGATGGCCTATATCACGCTGGCACCCGGCTTCGAGGCCTCGGACATGCTGAAGGAAGACATCCAGTCCTTCGTCAAGGAGCTGACGGCGCCTTATAAATATCCCCGCGAGATCGAGTTTCGCGAGGCATTGCCGAAGACGATCTCTGGCAAGATCCGGCGTGTCGAGTTGCGTGAGGAGGCCCGGCAAAAGGCGCAGGCGTGACGGCGAAGCGGCGTCAGGTCAGTGCTTTTTCGTAGACGCGATAGGTCTTGTAGTGGCGGCAGCCGGCGGATTCGACCAGTCGGCGCATGCCCATATTGTCTTCGAGGATCCAGCTGGCTTCGACCTGCTTGACGCCGTGCTTGATGCCGCTGGCGCGGATGCGGCTGATGATGGCGCAGGCGAGAGCGGCGCCGACCGGCGTGCGGTGATAGGCCCGGCGCACGCCCATCAGCGGCACGCGCGCCGTCGCCACCGTGCCGAACTTGAGCCGCCATAGGAGCTTGGCCCAGCCAAACGGAAGCAGTTTTCCGTTCAAATCGCGGATGGCCTCGTTCAGGTTTGGCAGCCCCACCATCATCGCCGCCGGCGTTCCGTCGACGTCGGCAATGCAGACGAAGTCGTCGCGTAGCAGCGGCTTCAGCTCTTTCGCCACGTGCTGGATCTCGTCCTCGTCGAAGGGCACGAAGCCCCAGTTGTCGGACCAGGCGTCGTTGAAGATGTCCATGATGACCGAGATATCGCGGGCGTAGTTGGCGCCGGTCAGGCAGCGGACGACGATTTTGTGGCTGGCCTTGGCCTTCTCGGCCATGGTCTCAACGAAGGCCGGCAATGGTTTGGAAAAGTCGTACAGATAAGCCAGCAGATCCTTGGCCTTGGCATAGCCCTGCCGTTCGATCCTGTCGCCATAATAGGTCGGCGCGTGCCCCATCATCATGAACGGCGCCGTGCCGAAGCCGTCCACGAGCAAGCCGGATTCGTCATTGATCGACAGCGAGAAGGGGCCGCGTACGCGCCGCATGCCGTGGGCCCGTAACCAGTCTTCGGCGGCGTTGAACAACGCGTTGAAAACGGCGGGGTCGTCCTCCGCCTCGAAAAAGCCGAAATGGCCCGTCGCGTCGTCGTGCTGCGCAAGAGACATCCGGTCGATCTGCGCGCTGATGCGACCGACCGGCGCGCCGTAGCGCCGGGCAAGCCAGAACGCCGTCTCGGCATGGTTGAAGAAAGGGTTGGCCTTGCGGTTCAGATGGCCACGACGTTCGAATTCAAGTGGCGCGACCCAGTTTGGATCGGTCCTGTAAACGCGCCTGGGCATTGCAATGAAGCTATTCAGCGACGCGCTGTCGTCAACCGGCTCGACCGTTAGACCGTCATCGCTCACAGCTCGCCGACCTCGAGCGATCGTGCGATGGCGCGTCGCCGCAGCTTGCCGCTGGACGTTTTCGGCAGGGTGTGCGGATCGACAAACCGGATCTGATCGACATCCATGCCGCGGTGTTTCAACGCGGACTGGATGCGCTCGGCCAACTCGGGCCGTCGGTCGGATTTCAGGCGGGTCTCGGCCACCAGAACGGCGTGTTCGGTGCTGCGCTGTTCGTTGCGGATGCCGACCGCCGCGACGCCACCAGGTCGGACGCCGTCGACATCGGCCGCGATCTGTTCGACCACGGACGGGACCAGGTTGCGCCCGGCGCGGATGATCAGTTCCTTCTGTCGCCCGGTCACGTAGAGATCGCCGTCGGCGACATAACCGAGATCCCCGGTTCTCAGCCAATCCCCGTCGAAGGCCTCTTCCGTCGCCTCGGGATCGTCGTAATAGCCGGTCATGCCCGATGCCGTGCGCACCATGATCGGGCCGACGATCCGCTCCTCGGCTTCGCCGCCAGCGCCGTCGTCGATCCGTAGTTCGACACCGGCGATCGGACGGCCGACGCTGGTGAACGCCAGCGCATCTTCGGCATCGCTTGTTGCCGCTTGTCCCTGTCTTGCCAGGACGGCGGCCGATACCCGGTCGACCCTCGGCGGCTGCGCGGGCGCGGCGAACGTGGCGGCGACGGTGGCTTCCGCCAACCCATAGACGGGAAGAAAAGCCGATGCCCGAAAACCGCATTGTTCGAACCCGTTCGCGACGCGATGCAGAACGTTGGGCGCGATCGGCTCGGCGCCGACCATGGCGCAACGCAGGTCGCCGAAGTCGAGCTGGTCGGACGCGGCACGCCGCGCGAAGCGGTCAATCAACGCATAAGCCGATGGCGGGCCGACCGTGTGGGTCGCCCGAAACGCGGAGACCGAACGCAGCCACAGGTACGGGTTCCGCCGGAAATCCAGCGGCGACATCAGATTCACGACGAAGTCGTTGTAGTACGGATAAAGCAGACCGCCGATCAGGCCCATGTCGTGATGCAGCGGCAGCCAGCTGACGCCGACCGCATCATCTCCTGGCGGCAGGGCCTGGCTGATGGCGGCGAGATGCGCGAGTAGCCGATCGTTCGGAATGACGACGCCGCGCGGTGTGGCCACGCTGCCGCTGGTCAGTTGAATCAGATCGGTTCGCGTTGTTGCGGGGTTTGTTGCCGCCGCTGCTTCCGACAGGTCTTCGGCGATCACGACCGGTGGCGTTGCGGTCATTTCGATGTGGGCCGCCACCTCGCGGCCGACGGCGGCCAGTTTCACGTCGAAACGATCGGCGACCTCCCGAAAATGGGCGTTCAAACCGGCAATATCATCGAGCCGAAACGGCCGCCCGATCTGGATCGGCACGCCGCCGGCCGTCCAGATTCCGAACAGGGTGGCGACGGCTGGCCGCGAATGCGGCACCATGGCCAGCACATTTTGTCCCGGGCGCAGACCGGCGTCCCGCAGCCCACCGGCAACCCGCCGCGCCGTCTGCCAGAACTCGGCCCATGTCCAGGACTGCCAACCATCCGCCGCGTAAAAGCGGATTGCCAGTCTGTCCGGATCCCGTTCGGCGCGCTGCCGCAGGAGATCGACCAGCGAGGTCATTACCGGGCGTCGGGAACGGCCCAGTGTTGGGGATTGCTGCCGCTGTGTCCCTTGGCGGCGAGGATCATGTATTCGAGCGCCGTACGCCGGGCGAACGAGGTTCGGCCGACCGTCATGTAGCATTGCAGCAGGCGTGCAAAACCGGGCGCCAAGGCCTCGATCCGGGCCCGGTTGCGGCGGATGTTGTCGATCCAATCGGCGACCGTGCGCACGTAGGAGGCCGTCATGTCCTCGACCAGCCGGACGTCCAGGCCCGCCTGACCCATGAGCTCGAGTTCTTCCGGCAGCGACATCAGGCGGCAATAACCCATCGCCTTCGAGAGGATGTAGTCGGTCGCGTTGCTGTCGCGCGGGCCGCGGGTTTCGGTCGGAAAATAGCAGTCGGAGATCAACATCCGGCCGCCCGGACGAAGGATGTCGCCGACCCACCGATGGATGGTCTCGCGGTTATGCATATGGACGATGCTGCCACAGAAGATGACGGCGTCGACCGACTCCGGCGCGAGGTCGAGATCTTCGATGTGCTGCAGGTCGACCGTTATGCGGTCCGCGACGCCACGCGCCTCGGCGCGTTCCAGCAAAACCTCGCGCTGGCGCTCGCTCAAGGTGATGCCATGAAAGATGCCGTCGGTCTGGGCGGCCAGGTTCAACATCACGCTGCCCCAGCCGCAACCGACGTCGAGCACCTTTTCGCCCGGCTTGATCTGAAGCAGGTTCCGGAAGTGCTTGAACTTGCGGGTCTGCGCAGTTTCGAGATCGTCGTCGTCGTCGAGATAGATGCCGGTCGAGTAGGCGAGCTGACTGTCCAGGACGAGGGAGAAGATCTCCGGATCGTGTTCGTAGTGGGCCGCAACTTGTTCACGCTCGAAGCCGCGCTGCTCGTCCGGCGATCGCCGTAACGCGGCTTGCTCGATCGGTGTGCGCGCTTCCATCAGTGTTTCGCCGCCGCCATCTGTTCGAGCACCACGTCGACAAGATCGTCGACCACCTTGGGATCGCGCGCTTCCATTTCATCGACGTCCAGCATGGTGATGCCAAACCGTTCCTCGATCGCGACCTGCGTTTCGATGAGCGCCATCGAATCGATGCCGAGGTCGTTGTCCAAACCGGTCTTCGTCGTGACGGAGGTGCGTGGGATATTCAAAGTGGTGGCGATAATCTCGCACACCGCGGTGGCGACCGACTCCCTGTCGGCAATCGTATCGGTATTCAAGAGATGCCCTCTTCTCAGCCCGCCGTCGACGTGTAACGAACGGAGAGTGTCTTATCGCCGTTGGTCGGAAACCTGTCAACGACACCGGAGATGGGCGGCCGGGCGGCTCAGGTCAATTCGCCAAGCTGATTTCGTGCGTCGATGAGGTCGGGCGAAGACCGTCCTTCGGTGAGGTGGTCGTAGATTGGCCATAGCAGATCGTAGGCCTCGGCGCGCCGGTCCTGGCGCTGCAGATGGCGGGCAAAACTGGTCGCGGTTCGCAGTTCCAGGGTCCTTGAATGCTGCCGTCCCGCGACGTCGAGGGCTTGTTTGAAGCAGGATTCGACGGCGCCGTTGCCGTTCGCCGGCGTCATGCTCAGCAGGTTGCCCTTGACCCGGTAAAGCTCGGCTTCGAACCAGCGTTCTCCGTTTTCGGCCGTCACCGTTTCGGCTTCGTCCAGAACGCTCAGGCCTTCCT
Organism: Alphaproteobacteria bacterium; assembly: GCA_965232515.1. Taxonomy (GTDB): domain Bacteria; phylum Pseudomonadota; class Alphaproteobacteria; genus JANQKO01. The sequence goes on from CBDDPY010000002.1 coordinate 635,424, forward strand.
CAACCCGATCGGCCTGACCCAGGGCCTCGGCCAGTCCGCTCAGGAAGATCGGCCGCCAGAGTCGGGCATAACCCGTCGAATCGAGCGCCGTTAGCCCGTGCTGCATCGCCTTGATGCCGTCAGGAAGATTGCCCTGCTGACAGATCGCCCAGCCCTGGCAGACGCCGGCGACTGCAGACCAGTGCATCAAGTCCTGTTCAACCGCGAGCGAGATCAACGATTCGGCATGCGATTTCACCTGCTCCCAATCGCGACAGAACGCCTGCAGCATGATGCCCGCGTGCGATATGGCGATGCCGAGCGTATTCGCATGCGATAGCGCCTGGGCTTGGTCGATAGCCTGCTGGCCGTTTTCCTGCGCGCGATCGTAATGACCGAGATGCCAGAGCGTCCATGAGAGGTAGCAGAGCCCGGCGACGTAGCCGGATTGAAAGGTGATGGATCGCTGTTCGGCCGGCACGCGGTGTTCGGTCGCGCGTTTCAAATGGCTGTGCGCCAACTCGAGCTCACCGGCCATCAGCAGGGAGGTGCCCAGCATGCGGTTGCCGGCGAGCAGCGCGGCATCAGATTTCTGGTGCTCTGCCAGCCGAAGAAACTCTTCCGCCAGCGCGCGCGACTTCTCGGTTTCGCCGCGCCCATAGTGGAATACCCAGCGCCCGTTCAGAACGGGAAAGAACTTCGCCGTGTCGCCGACCCGGCGACACAGCTCGAGCGCCCGCGTGAACGTCCGCTCCAGTTGCGGCGAGGTATAGCCGGCCGACGATACGATCGGCTCGGTTAGGGCGATCTGCAGATCGAGTTCCAGGGCGTCGCGCTCGCCGCTCTCCGGCAAGTCGTTCAACAGCTCCAGCGCCTTCGTCAGGTGCGCGACCGCCTCGGCATTGGCCGACCGTTTCGTTGCCCGCTTGCCGGCATGCTGCCAGTAGTGGATCGCACGGTCGGCCAGCCCGGCCTCCGTGAAATGATGCGCCAGGACTTCGGGTTCCTGTTTGACCTGCTCGGGGAACTGGTCCTCGAAGGTTCGTGCGATCGCCTGATGATAACGCTGCCGCGTGCTTTTCAGCAGTGACTCGTAGGCGGCATCACGCACAAGCGAGTGTTTGAACTCGAACCTCGCGTTTGCCGGCGGACCGCGCCGGTAGATCAACTCGGCGTCCACCAGCTGCGCCAGGGCGTCGTCAAGCTCGCGCTCGTCATAAGCCGAAACGGCGGCCAGGACTTCGCGCGTAAACGTCCGTCCGAGCGTTGCGGCGAGCTGGGCCAGCTGCTTGACCGGCGCCAGCCTGTCGAGCCGCGCCATCAGCGAATCCTGCAGTGTCGTCGGCACTTGCAGCTTCAGCAGCGGACGCGCCGAATCCCGGCTCCCGTCCGGACTTGGAACCCAGCCGGATTCGATCACCGTCTTCGTCAGCTCCTCGACGAACAGCGGCACGCCGTCCGTCTTGGCGATGATCTGATCGAGGACTTCCACCGGTAGTCGACGGTTGCGCGTCAGTCGTTCCACCATCTTCGCGCACTCGCCCCGCTCCAGTCGGCTGAGCGGCACGTAGGTGACATGGTCGAGGCCTTGCCAGTGTGGTTTGTATTCCGGGCGGAACGTGATCAGGACCAGCGCCCGCACGTGCCGCGCGCGATCGACGATCAGGTCCAGCAATTCCTGGGTCGTCGGGTCGATCCAGTGCGCATCCTCGAACACGATCAGCACGGGCTGCTGCACCGCCAGGGTCTTCAGCTGTTCAGCGATGACCGCGAAGGTCATCTCCTTCTGGCGTTTGGGATCGAGCTTCAGCTCGGGGTAGCCATCGCCGGTCGGCACCGAAAGCAGCGACGCGATCAGCGGCAACACCTGATCGCGCGCGGCGCCGGCGTTCGACAGCAGCGTTTCGAGTTTTCTGAGCTTGCGTTCCGGCGGATCGTGCGCTTCGAACTGAGCCGCGTGGCTGAGCTGGTTGACCAGCGGGTAGAGCGCGCTGTTGATGTGATGCGGCGAGCATTGATAGCGCAGCCTTTGTTGCGGCTGGTCGCCGATCTTCTCGCGCAGGGCCTGCGTAATGCGTGACTTGCCGATGCCGGCTTCGCCCGATAGCAGCACGACCTGTCCCTTGCCGTCTTTCGCCCGCTGCCAGCAGTCGTGCAGCAGATCGACTTCCTTTTGACGGGCGATAAACGGCGTCAGACCGCGGGCGTGGCGCGCTTCGAAGCGGCTGGTCAGCCGATGCTCGCCCAAAACGTTCCAGGCCTGAACCGGCTCACTAAAACCTTTCAACACATGGTGGCCCAGATAGACGCTGTCGAAGGCTTCGCCGATCAACAGGCGGGTCCGCGGCGCGATCAGAACCTGTCCGGGCGCGGCCCTGGCCTGCAATCTGGCGGCGAGATTGGGCGTTTGGCCGACAATGTCTTCGGACGGCGCGTCGCTGGTCCCGACGGTGTCGCCGACCACGACGACACCGCTGGCAATCCCGATCCGGGCGGCCAGTGGCGTGCCATCGGGATCGGCAAGCTCGGCGACCGCGGCCGCCATCGCCAGTCCCGCACGCACGGCGCGCTCGGCATCGTCCTCATGAGCCCGCGGCCAACCGAAATAGGCCTGCACGCCATCGCCGACGTATTTGGCGACGTGCCCGTCGAAACGCCGGACAATGGCGCCGCAGGCACTGAGGTACCGATTCATCAGTTTTGACAGGTCTTCCGGGTCGAGCTTGACCGAGAGCGCCGTCGACCCCACCAGGTCGCAGAACAGCACGGTCAGATGACGTCGCTCCGGCTCGATCCAGCCCGGCTCCGAGGCGGCCGGTTCGTCGGTCGACGCGGAAAGTTGGGCAGCTTCCGCAAGCAGTCGTTTTCGGTGGCCCAACGACGAAACGCCAATTTCCTTCAGGTCCGAGTCGGTCAGCGTTGGCAGCAGCGCCATATCGATATGGTTTGCCGCGAAGGCATCGGCGTAGTCGCCGAGACCCAGATACTCCAGCCAGGACGTCACCTCGCCCGACATGCGTTCCCTCACGATGTGGCCGAATCGATGCTATCAAAAAGACCGCTGTCCGACCTTCGAAAACCTCGAATATCTTGCGTCGTTCATGAACGATCGAGTTGACTTGAATTGGTTGATTGGTGCCGGCGGCAGGAGTCGAACCCGCGACCTACTGATTACAAATCAGTTGCTCTACCAGCTGAGCTACACCGGCAATATTGCGCGCTTACGCCTGTAAACCCGCTGCGGTGATATCCCAGATTGACCACCACCGCCAAGAGAGAAGTTGCGCCCGCGGCGTTACCGAACGTCAATCTTGCCATGCGACAAAAGCCCGTCGGATAACGCCGAACGGGGGACGGGGTGAGGGAGTATCGGGGGCTTCGCCGCATCTGGGCGATCTTTAGCATCTGTTGGTGTGTCCTGGTGGTCACGGGCGCTTTGGGCATCCAGAGCCGCGACCGGACCGACCTGGCTGGTGTTCGCGCCGAGATGCCGCTGTCCGGGTCCTTGGCGCCGCAGCATGTCGAATACCGCGCGCCGTCAATCGTCGCGACGATGTTCATCGCGGTCGCGTTTCCGGCCGCGCTGTTTCTCTTCGGTATTGGCTACATCCGCTATTGCCGGCCGCGATATGCGGCCATGCCGCGCCTGACCGTCGATCGGCAGCAATAGCGTTAGCGCGTGTTAACCAAACGTTTGCCGAGGTTAAGACTGCGTTAAGAGCTCGCCGCTACAATCCGCCTCGATAACCAAGGTTTGAGAGCCTTTGGACAGGTGGGAATGCGGCAAGCCAGCGCGAGACTGGCACTGACCCTGGCCGCGACCGTCATCATCTCCACCGCCGCCATACGTCCGGCGGTGGCCGATCGTGACGGCTGTCTGGCCGACGAGGCACGCGAACGAGGGGTCGCGCGTGTCACGGGCGACGTGCTGAATTTTACCGGTGACGAGGCGGATGGGCCGATCGACATCGCGTTCGGCGCCGTTCGCCTGTCGGATTCCGGTGGTTTGCTGCGCACCGGTGCATCGGGCTGCGGCATGGACATCGGTGTGCGGCTGGCGCGCAACCGGGTTCAGGTCGACATGGCCAGCGTTTTCAGCGGCGACAGCGTTCGAAGCGGAAATCTGACGCGCGCGACACATTGGCAGTATGGCAAGGCCGAGGTCGATGTGCTGCGGCGGAACGGCGTCAACTGGCGCGTCGGCGGCAGTTTGCTGCAGGTCACCTCGCCGGACGCCGAACAGGCGGACCGCGGCGTCAACGCCCAATCTGAATTGAGCTTCCTCGACGGCCGCGTGCAGGCGACGTCGAATCTGGCCTGGGCCGAGCACGGCGATGCCGCCGGCACCTGGGCCGGCGCCCAGCAGCACCGGATCAAGCTCAGGCTCTTCGAAGAAGGCGGCTTTGCGCTGACAGGCTTCGCCGGCTACGAGCGCGCGGAAGCCGGTTTCGCTGGCCGCGCCGTCAATATGGCCCAGGATCGTGAGCGGGAAACAATAGGCCTGGGGCTGCGCTGGCGGCGGTTCGGTTTGACGCTGGAGCGAAGCGACGAGCGCGACAATGTCGACGACGACGGCGGATCGGGCAATCGCTGGGACGGCTGGCGAAGCGAGGCCCGCATCGATCTCGACGGGCGCGGACGCATGCCGCGTCAAACGACGTTGTCATTCGACCGGAAAGACCGTCAGGACCGGCTGACGACGATGGTTGAGGAACGACAGGACCGACTCCAGGTCCGGTTCGGTTGGCGGGATGGTCTCTCGCTACGGCTGACCGGCCGCACAACCACGGAGTTCGGCGCCGCCGGCAGCGAAGAGGTGACGAACGCGCTCGGTCTCGCCGCCGAACGAGCTTTCCCCTGGAGGGATTGGCGGATGACCGGCCGCGCCGGCGCCAGCCAGGACTGGAACGATGCGGCGGCCGAGGAGGGCATGGGACTGCACGCGTCGCTGCACGCCCGACACGACGACTTCGACAGCTTGAGTCTTCGGTTCAAGGCCAGGCTGAAGCGCGAAACCGATGATGGCGGTAACGACATGGACACGGACTACCGCATAGGCGTCCAGGCCGAGTTGGCCTTCTAAAAGGCCAGCGATCCGCCGATTTCGGCTACGCCCTCAATTTTTGTCGGCCTCACGGCATCTCAAACCACCGTGAACCGGTGGCTTGCGCCTGTATGCGGCTTCCCTGCCGTTGCAGAATGATTGGCAGGGTGAGGCCGCGTTCAAACGTTTTCGGTCGCCGTTTCAGTCGATCGAGGGCGTGTTGGAGGTTGCCCGTGAATCGTCCGACAACAGTTCTACAAGTGCTGGCGTTCACCTTGCTTGGCCTGCAGGTATCCAGCATTGATGGCCATGCCCAATCGCAAGCGTCCGATACGGAACGGGAGCTCGGCACCACGGGCCACCTTAAGATCGAGAATCCCGGCGAATTGACGCCGTCGGAGGCGAATCAGGTCTATGACGGGATTGCCGACGATCTCGCCGAATTCTACGCGCTCTCCCGCGAGCCGGCCGCCGTCGGCTTCCGCAAATGGCGCCGGTACAACAACGCCCCCTATCTGTCGGCAACGCACGGCAATCGGTACGTCAACAACTACGGCAATCGATCATCGACGGGTTATGACCGGATGACGTCGGGTTTCCGCATGCCGGCCGGTGCGGTTCTGGTCAAGAACAGCTTCACAGTCACGGAGGAGGGCGAGGTCTTCGGCGCCGCCATGTTCATCATGGAAAAACTGCCAGCCGGACGGAGCCCGCGAACGGGCGACTGGCGCTACGTCATGATCATGCCGGACGGCAGCTACGAAGGTGACAGCGAAGGCGACAACGCGGAACAGGTCGCTTACTGCCACGACTGCCATGCCGCAGTCGCCCGGCACGATTTCCTGTTCTATGTGCCCAAGCCGTACCGCAAAGCGGCCGCCGACTAGCTGCGACCGATTGCTCTCGGTTGGCGGAGAGGTATGGAGGCCGGTCAGCCGGCCGCGGCGATCGGTCGGCGGTTCAGCCGTTCGACCTTCATACGGGTCCCGGAGGCCCGGATGCAGCCATTGCCGTTTGGCATGATTTCGACAAGCGTCCAGGTGCCGCTGCGAGAAGCGAACATCTCAACGGCATGGCCGTTTTCCAACTCGCCAACGGCCACGCGCCCCTCATCGAAGGCGCGATCGAGATAACTCGCCATCACATCGTAGGTCAGGCAGCTCGGCGCATCGACATCTTCCATAGCGACGGCAGGCTGTGCGCTGAAAGCCGCGACCCAAACCAAGGCCGCAATAGCGGCGAAACGCATCATCGTTTTTCCCCGATGGCTAGTACTAGCCACACAACTAACCTTCAAATTATTAATAAGTCGTCACAGTCAAATTACAATATGACGGGCCGATATAGCACCGAATAGAAGCCAATTCGGCGTGAATTATCGTTCGCTGATTTCTTCACGCGGAAGTCAAGAGCCCGTGATCTAGTGCCGCCGCATTCAACGGCCGTCCAGGTTGCCAAGTCGTTCCTTCGCGCCCGTCGACGCGCCGTGTCGGGCCAGATACAGGCCGATGGCGGCGGCCGCGGATACGTTCAAGCTGTTGACACCGGACGCCATTGGCAATCGGACCAGGCGATCGCAAGCTTCCGCGGTCAATCGGCGCAGGCCGGCGGACTCGGCCCCGAACAAAAGCACGGAATTGCCATCGAAATCGACGTCTGCGATATCGTCCGTCGCCCGTGCATCGAGTCCGTAACGCCAATATCCCATATCGGCCAATTCAGCGAGAGTTCGAACCAAATTCCCCACTCTTACGATCGGCACCCGTTCCAGACCGCCTGACGCCGCCTTTGCCAGGGCGCCACTCTCGGGCGGCGCGTGTCGGCGGGTCAGGATCATGGCGCGGGCGTCGAAAGCGGCCGCCGAACGCAGGATCGCGCCGACATTCCTTGGATCCGTCACCTGGTCCAACACGACAATGCAAGACCGTCCCTGGTCGGTGGGCGCGCAAGTTGTTCGAAAGTCGGCCGGCGGCAGTGGCTCGACCTGAAGCGCCGTGCCCTGATGAACCGCACCGGGCGGCAACAGCTCTTCGATTTCGGCGCGGTCTTTGACTTCAGGAGAAGGCGCGGTCGTCTCGAACGCGGCAGCCAGGTCGGCGACGATCAGGAGCCGTCGACGGGTGCGTGCCGGATTGGCCAGCGCCGATCGGACGGCGTGCTGACCATAGATCCAGTAACTGCCGCCGTCGCCCTCGGTACGACGCGACGGGCGCGGCCGACGATGCTTGCGCGCGGCCATGCGCGGTCATATATCGGAGCGGCATTTGACGCGCAACGGAACCGGCGAGATCTGCACCGCCTAATTTGGCGGAACCATTTGCGTTTTTTCAGGAATCCGCCATTGACATGCCTGAATAAAGGGGCATATTCCGGCCCCGCTGCGTCAGTGTCGGCGCGGCACAACTGGAGGGGTGCCTGAGCGGTTAAAAGGGGCGGACTGTAAATCCGTTGGCTATGCCTACGTTGGTTCGAATCCAACCCCCTCCACCAGCTGTTTTTGGTCCCTGTAATTCGGACCGGCCGGCGCCGTTTTTGGGAATGGTCGACAAAGCGGGTGTAGCTCAATGGTAGAGCCCCAGCCTTCCAAGCTGGTTACGTGGGTTCGATTCCCATCACCCGCTCCAGCTTTCCGGGCATTGGAGGAGAATTCGCCGATGCCCGGCGTCAGACGTCAGGGATGCTAGGGGCGTTCGCCCGTTGTTGGTAAACATAACTCGGAGCAATTGAGGACCGATCGCGATGGCGAAGGAGAAGTTTGAGCGGACGAAGCCGCATTGCAATGTTGGGACGATTGGTCACGTTGATCATGGCAAGACGACGTTGACGGCGGCGATTACGAAGGTTCTGGCGGAAGGCGGCGGGGCCGAGTTTACGGCGTACGACTCGATTGACAAGGCGCCTGAGGAGAAGGCGCGTGGGATCACGATCTCGACGGCGCATGTCGAGTATGAGACGGGGAACCGTCACTACGCGCATGTGGATTGTCCGGGCCATGCCGACTATGTGAAGAACATGATCACGGGCGCGGCGCAGATGGACGGCGCGATCCTGGTTGTGTCGGCGGCCGACGGTCCGATGCCGCAGACGCGGGAGCATATTCTGCTGGCGCGTCAGGTTGGCGTGCCGGCGCTTGTGGTGTTCATGAACAAGTGCGACATGGTCGACGACGAGGAGTTGCTGGACCTTGTCGAGCTTGAGGTTCGCGAGCTGCTGTCGAGCTATGAGTTTCCGGGCGACGACATTCCGGTGATCCGGGGTTCGGCGCTGGTGGCGCTCGAGGGCGGCGATGCGAAGCTGGGTGCGGAGGCGATCAACGAGCTGATGACGGCGGTTGACGACTACATTCCGCAGCCGGACCGTCCGAAGGACCTGCCGTTCCTGATGCCGATCGAGGATGTGTTCTCGATCTCGGGCCGTGGCACGGTTGTGACGGGTCGGATCGAGCGTGGCGTGATCAATGTTGGCGAGGAAGTTGAGATCGTCGGCATCAAGGACACGTCGAAGACGACGGTGACGGGCGTCGAGATGTTCCGGAAGCTGCTTGACAGCGGCGAGGCCGGAGACAATGTGGGCTGCCTGCTGCGTGGCGTCGGCCGCGAGGAGGTTGAGCGTGGTCAGGTTCTGGCGAAGCCGGGTTCGATCACGCCGCACACGAAGTTCAAGGCGGAAGCCTATATCCTGACGAAGGACGAGGGCGGTCGTCATACGCCGTTTTTCGGCAACTATCGTCCGCAGTTTTACTTCCGGACGACGGACGTGACCGGTGTGATCCAGCTGCCGGAAGGCACGGAGATGGTGATGCCGGGGGACAATGTGTCGATGGACGTTGAGTTGATCGCGCCAATCGCGATGGACGAAGGTCTTCGGTTCGCGATCCGCGAAGGCGGCCGTACCGTCGGCGCCGGCGTCGTCGCCGCAATCATCGAGTAGTCGGCGCGACGGCAAACGGGCAGACAGGAAAGGTTGGCTTGACGGGCGCATAGGGGTGTAGCTCAGTTGGTAGAGCACCGGTCTCCAAAACCGGATGTCGCGGGTTCGAATCCTGCCGCCCCTGCCAACCCATCGCGAGCCGACGGCCGGTGTGCCAGCTGATAGGAATAGGTAGCGCAGCTATGGCGAAGACCTCGCCGGCGGAATTCGTCCGGCAAGTACGGCAAGAAGTTTCGAAGGTGACATGGCCGTCCCGTAAGGAGACGGGCATGACCACTGCCATGGTGTTCGTCATGGTGACGCTGGCGGCTATTTTCTTTCTGCTGATCGATCAGGTGATTTCCTGGGGCATCCGTTTTCTGTTGACGGCTGGGGGCTGAGGCATGGCGGCGCGCTGGTACATCGTTCACGCCTACTCCGGCTTTGAGAACAAGGTTGCCGTGTCGATCCGCGAGCAGGCGGAATTGCAGGGATTGAACGACGTCATCGAGGAAGTTCTGGTGCCGACCGAGGAGGTCGTGCAGATGCGTCGCGGCCAGAAGGTCAGCGCCGAGCGCAAGTTCTTCCCCGGTTATGTGCTAGTCAAGATGGACCTTACGGACGAGGCCTACCATCTGATCAAGAACACGCCGAAGGTGACCGGCTTTCTGGGCACCGGTGGCCGGCCTTCGCCGATCAGCCAGGCCGAAGCGGACCGGATCATGCATCAGGTCCAGGAAGGCATCGAGCGGCCGCGGCCTTCGGTGACCTTCGAGATCGGCGAACAGGTTCGCGTTTGCGACGGTCCGTTCACGTCCTTCAACGGCTATGTCGAGGAAGTCGACGAGGAACGGGCGCGTCTGAAGGTCGCGGTGTCGATCTTCGGCCGTGCGACGCCGGTTGAGTTGGAGTACGGCCAGGTCGAAAAGACCTGACCGACACGAACGCGTGGGAGGCTGGCCATGGCCGTACCACGCACCCCTTGGCAGCGTGCATCCGATTGCGCGCCGCCGCCGATGAATAAAGGGATTTAGTTTATGGCGAAGAAGATCGACGGCTATATCAAGCTGCAAGTGCCGGCGGGACAAGCCAACCCGTCACCGCCGATCGGCCCGGCCTTGGGTCAGCGCGGCGTCAACATCATGGAATTTTGCAAGGCCTTCAACGCCGACACGCAGGGCGTGGAGCCCGGCATGCCGATCCCGACGGTGATCACGGTTTATGCCGACAAGAGCTTCAGCTTCATCACCAAGACGCCGCCGGCTTCCTACTTCCTGAAGAAGGCCGCGAACCTGCCGAAAGCCGCGCAGGCGCCTGGTCGCGAGACCGTGGGCAGCGTGACGATGGATCAGGTCCGCGAGATTGCCGAAGCAAAGATGGCTGACCTGAATGCCTATGATATCGATGCGGCCTGCCAGATGATCATTGGTTCGGCGCGCTCGATGGGCATCGAGGTGAGGGAGTAGGGGCATGGCGAAAGTTGGCAAGAGGCTGCGGAGCGCCCGCGAAGGCCTGGACCGGGACCAGCTTTACCCGCTGACCGATGCGGTGAAGATGGTCAAGAGCAACGCCAAGGCGAAGTTCGACGAAACCATTGAACTGGCGATGAATTTGGGCGTCGATCCCCGTCACGCGGATCAGATGGTCCGCGGCACCGTTCAGCTGCCGAACGGCACTGGTAAGAGCCTGCGGATCGCGGTTTTCGCGCGCGACGCCAAGGCCGAAGAGGCCAAAGCGGCGGGCGCCGATCTGGTCGGCGCCGAAGATCTGGCCGAGACGGTGCAGAAGGGCGAGATCGATTTCGACCGTTGCATCGCCACGCCCGACATGATGGCTGTCGTCGGCCGCTTGGGCAAAATTCTGGGTCCGCGCGGCATGATGCCTAATCCAAAATTGGGCACGGTGACGCCGGATGTGACAGCGGCCGTGCAGGCGGCGAAGGCCGGCCAGGTCGAGTTTCGCGTCGAGAAAGCCGGCATCGTGCATGCCGGCGTCGGCAAGGCGAGTTTCTCCGAGCAGCAGATCGAAGAAAATGTCCGTGCCGTGATCGACGCTGTCGTGAAGTCCAAGCCGAGCGGCGCCAAGGGAACGTTCGTGAAGCGCGTGGCGCTGAGCTCGACGATGGGCGCCGGCGTCAAGATCGACGTGACGACGGCAACGGGCGCTGCGTAGGAGCGTTTGAAGAGCTTCGCGGTCCGGCCGGCTTTTTGGGTTCGGATCGCGTCGTAGGCGACGGCGAAAGGCTTCATCGAGGCCATACCGTCGTCAACCTGTCCGAGACTGCAGGCGTCGTCCGCACTACGCGGCGACTTAATGGATTTGCCGCCTGCATAGACGGGAAGAGACCGAAATTCCGCTACCGGCCAGACTGCCGGCAGCCGAAATCGGTTTGAACCCGAGGGCAGGCAACCTGAATTGGCCACGATGCGGCCGGTTCGATTGCAACGGGGCCATGGCCCTTAGGAACGGAGGCAGTACGTGGATCGAACGCAAAAGCGTGAGATGGTCGCCAAGTTGAACACGGTCTTTTCCGAGACCGCGTGCATCGTGGTGACTCACTATAGCGGCCTCAACGTCGCGGAGATTTCCGATCTCCGTCGGCGAATGCGGGATGCCGGCGCCAACTTCAAGGTGACGAAAAACCGGCTGACCAAAATCGCCCTCGAGGGCACCCAGTACAGCCAGATCGGCGATCTGTTCAATGGCCCGACGGCCATTGCGTATGCCGACGATCCGGTAACGCCGGCCAAGGTGGTCGCGGACTTCGCCAAGGGGAACGAGAACCTCGTGGTGGTCGGCGGCGCCATGGGCGAGACCCGGCTGGACGCCGACGGCGTGCAGGCGCTTGCCAAGCTGCCGTCCCTGGACGAGCTGCGCGGCAAGTTGATCGGTCTGTTGCAGGCGCCGGCCACCAAGGTCGCCGGTGTGTTGCAGGCGCCGGCCGGACAGCTGGCGCGCGTGATGGGTGCTTATGCGGCGAAAGACGAGGCGGCCTAGCCGATTCGATATCTGGTTCAAACCGAGGAAGATGAACAATGGCTGATTTGGAAAAGATTGCTGATGAATTGTCGGGCCTGACGGTCCTGGAAGCGGCCGAGTTGTCGAAGCTGCTGGAAGAGAAGTGGGGCGTTTCGGCGGCAGCGCCGGTAGCGGTCGCCGCGGTTGCCGGCGGTGCCGACGCCGAGGCCGCGGCCGAAGAGAAGGACTCCTTCGACGTTATTCTGGCCAATATCGGCGAGAAAAAGATCAACGTCATCAAAGAGGTGCGGGCGATTACCAGCCTGGGTCTGAAAGAGGCGAAAGATCTTGTCGAGGCCGCGCCGAAGGCAGTCAAGGAGGGCGTGACCAAGGACGAGGCCGACAAGATCAAGGAACAGCTCGAGGGCGCCGGCGCGACCGTCGAGGTGAAGTAAGTTGACCCCCGGCGGACGGACGATGATCCGTCCGCCGGGACAGTCGACATTCGTTAACAAAAATTTAAGTGTATTTGTTAGGAAATAGGTTATAACCCCAATCGTGGCCGCGGGTATTGGTTGGAAATTGAATTGAACATCGGGTGGACCCCCTGACGGGCCGCTGTGGCGGCGCCGTCGCTTTTGCTATGGGCGATCGGCGAAACGAGCGGGCGAACTGACGCTAACGCACTGAATTATCAACGGCTTGGACATTGCGCGGTCCAATCCGACAACAGCAGATACGACGCCGCTTTTCGGTGGTCGGCTTGAGAGCACGAGGAACGGGATGCAGCTATCCTTCACGGGACGCAAACGAATTCGTCGAACCTTCGGTCAGATCGCCGAGGTGGCGGCGATGCCAAATCTGATCGAGGTGCAGAAGAGCTCCTACGATCAGTTTTTACAGATGCACCTGCCGCCGGACGAGCGCGGCGATGCCGGTCTGAACGGCGTGTTCAAGTCCGTGTTCCCGATCAAGGATTTCTCGGAAACGGCCGAACTGCACTATGTCAAGTTCGAGCTGGAGCCGCCGAAATACGACGTCGAGGAGTGTCAGCAGCGTGGCATGACCTATGCGGCGCCGCTCAAGGTGACTTTGCGGCTGATCGTCTTCGAGGTCGATCCGGACACCCAGGCGAAGTCCGTGCTCGATATCAAGGAGCAGGACGTCTACATGGGCGACATGCCGCTGATGACCGCGAACGGTACGTTCGTCGTCAACGGCACAGAGCGTGTGATCGTCAGCCAGATGCACCGCTCGCCGGGCGTGTTCTTCGACCATGACAAGGGCAAGACGCACTCTTCGGGCAAATACCTCTTTGCCGCCCGGATCATTCCCTATCGCGGCTCGTGGCTCGATTTCGAGTTCGACGCCAAGGACATTGTCTATGTGCGGATCGACCGTCGGCGCAAGCTGCCGGTCACGACGCTGCTTTACGGCCTTGGCCTGACCGCCGAGGAGATCCTCGACTACTTCTACAAGCAGGTTCCGTACAACTACGACGTTAAGAAGGAGGGGTGGCGCACGCCCTTCGACGCCGACCGAATGCGCGGTCTGCGGCCGGCGACGAACCTCGTGAACGCCAAGAACGGCGAAGTCGCGGTCGAGGCCGGCACCAAGATCACGCCGCGTCTGGCTCGCAAGCTGCAGGAAGAGGGCGTGAAGGAGCTGCTGGTCGCCGACGGCGAGCTCTATGGACGCTACGTCGCCCAGGACCTGATCGACGAAAAGACCGGTATCGTCGTCGCCGAGGCCGGCAACGAGATCGACCAGGATATGATCGACAAGGCCCGAGAGGCGGGCGTGGTCGAGATCCCGACCCTCGATATCGACCACGTCACCGTCGGCGCCTATATCCGCAACACGCTGAACGTCGATAAGAACTCGTCGCGTGAGCAGGCGCTTATCGATATCTACCGCGTCATGCGGCCGGGTGAGCCGCCGACCCTCGATACCGCCGAGACGTTGTTCAAGGGGCTGTTCTTCGATTCAGAACGCTACGATCTGTCGGCGGTCGGCCGGGTGAAGCTGAATGCCCGTCTGGGCTTCGAGACCGACGATACGGTCCGCGTGCTGCGCACCGAAGACATCACCGCTGTCGTGAAGACGCTGGTCGAGTTGAAGGATGGCCGCGGCGACATCGACGACATCGACCATCTGGGCAATCGCCGGGTGCGGTCGGTCGGCGAGTTGATGGAGAACCAGTATCGCATCGGTCTGCTGCGCATGGAGCGGGCGATCCGCGAGCGCATGAGCTCGGTCGAGATCGACACCGTGATGCCGCACGACCTGATCAACGCCAAGCCGGCGGCGGCGGCCGTGCGGGAGTTCTTCGGCTCCTCGCAGCTCAGCCAGTTCATGGACCAGACCAATCCGCTGTCGGAGATCACCCATAAGCGGCGTCTGTCGGCGCTCGGCCCGGGCGGTCTGACGCGCGAGCGGGCGGGCTTCGAGGTGCGTGACGTGCATCCGACCCACTACGGCCGGATCTGCCCGATCGAGACGCCGGAAGGTCCGAACATCGGTCTGATCAACAGCCTGGCGACCTATGCGCGGGTGAACCGCTACGGCTTCATCGAGACGCCATATCGTCGCGTCGAGGGCGGCCGCGTCACCGACGAGGTCGTCTATCTGTCGGCGATGGAGGAGGGCAAGTATCAGATCGCCCAGGCCAATGCCGATCTGGACAAGAAGGGCAAGTTCGTCGCGGATCTGGTGAGCTGTCGCGTTGGCGGCGATTTCGTCATGATCCCGCCCGAGCAGATCGAGTTCATCGACGTCTCGCCGAAGCAGCTGGTGTCGGTGGCGGCGGCGCTGATTCCGTTCCTCGAGAACGATGACGCCAACCGGGCGCTGATGGGCTCGAACATGCAGCGTCAGGCCGTGCCCCTGATCCAGACCGAGGCGCCGCTGGTCGGCACCGGCATGGAAGAGGTCGTGGCCCGTGATTCCGGCGTTGCCATCGCGGCCCGGCGGTCCGGTATCGTCGACCAGGTGGACGCCACGCGTATCGTCATCCGGGCGACCGACGAGAGCGATCTCTCGGTCTCGGGCGTCGACATCTACAACCTGCTGAAGTTCCAGCGCTCGAACCAGAACACCTGCATCAACCAGCGGCCGCTGGTGAAGGTGGGCGATCTGGTCCAGGCCGGCGACATCATCGCCGACGGTCCGTCGACGGAGCTCGGCGAGCTGGCGCTGGGCCGCAACGTGCTCGTCGCCTTCATGCCGTGGATGGGCTACAACTTCGAGGACTCGATCCTGATCTCCGAGCGCATCGTGCGCGACGATGTCTTCACCTCGATTCACATCGAGGAATTCGAGGTCATGGCCCGCGACACCAAGCTGGGCCCGGAGGAAATCACCCGCGATATTCCGAATGTCGGCGAAGAGGCGCTGAAGAACCTGGACGAGGCCGGCATCGTTTACATCGGCGCCGAACTGGAGCCGGGTGACATCCTGGTCGGCAAGATCACGCCGAAGGGCGAGAGCCCGATGACGCCGGAGGAGAAGCTGCTGCGGGCGATCTTCGGCGAGAAGGCGTCCGACGTCCGGGATACGTCGCTGAAACTGCCCCCGGGCGTCAGCGGCACGGTGGTCGAGGTACGTGTGTTCTCGCGCCATGGCGTCGACAAGGACGAACGCGCGCTGGCGATCGAGCGAGAAGAGATCGAAGCGCTGGCCAAGGACCGCGACGACGAACTGGCGATCCTGGAGCGCAACACCTTCGACCGCCTGCGGGAGTTCCTGATTGGCAAGATCGCCAGCGGCGGTCCGAAGGGTGTCAAGGCCGACTCCAAGATCAGCGAGACCATGCTGTCCGAGCTGACGCATGGCCAGTGGTGGCAGATCGTTCTGAAGAACGAGAAGGCCATGGCCGAGATCGAGCAGCTGAAGAAGCAGTATGACGAGGCCAAGGGCGCCCTGGAAAGCCGCTTCGAGGCCAAGGTCGAAAAACTGCAGCGCGGCGACGAGTTGCCGCCGGGCGTGATGAAGATGGTCAAGGTCTTCGTCGCCGTGAAGCGCAAGCTGCAGCCGGGCGACAAGATGGCCGGCCGTCACGGCAACAAGGGCGTGATCTCGAAGATCGTGCCGATGGAAGACATGCCGTATCACGAGGACGGCACGCCGGTCGACATCGTGCTCAATCCGCTGGGCGTGCCCAGCCGCATGAACGTGGGTCAGATCCTGGAAACCCATCTGGGCTGGGCCGCGGCGGGCCTCGGACAGCAGATTGGCGAAATGGTCGACAGCGTCGGCCGCGGCGGCAAGCCGGACGAGCTGAAAAAGCACCTGAAGGCGATTTACAGCGAAAAGCAGTTCAAAGAGACTGTGGCCGACCTCGACGAGGCCCAGATCCTTGAACTCTCGAACAACCTGAGGCGTGGCGTGCCCATGGCGACGCCGGTGTTCGACGGCGCCAACGAAGCCGATATCGTCGAAATGCTGGATCGCTCCGGACATGACACGTCGGGTCAGGTGACGCTGTGCGATGGCCGCACGGGCGAGCAGTTCGACCGCAAGGTGACGGTGGGCTACATCTACATGTTGAAGCTGCACCACCTGGTGGACGACAAGATCCACGCGCGTTCGATCGGCCCCTACAGCCTGGTGACCCAGCAGCCGCTGGGCGGCAAGGCGCAGTTCGGCGGCCAGCGGTTCGGCGAGATGGAGGTCTGGGCGCTGCAAGCCTATGGCGCCGCCTACACGCTGCAGGAGATGCTGACCGTGAAGTCGGACGATGTCGCCGGCCGTACCAAGGTGTACGAGGCGATTGTCCGCGGCGACGACACGTTCGAAGCCGGCATTCCGGAATCCTTCAACGTTCTGGTGAAGGAAATGCGGTCGCTCGGCCTGAACGTCGAATTGTCGACGCGTAGTCATTGACGGCCCAACCCGGCCGGCGGCGTTCCGCCGGCCGGGTTGCTAACAATCGTGTTTCGCCTGGCGCCGGCCCGACCGGCGCCGCGAGAAGGAGACAAGGCCCATGAACGAGTTGATGAACATTTTCGGTCCGGTGGCCGGCGCGGCGGACGATTTCGATCAAATCAAGATCTCGATCGCCAGCCCCGAGCGCATCCGGTCTTGGTCCTTCGGTGAGATCAAGAAGCCGGAAACCATCAACTACCGCACCTTCAAGCCCGAGCGGGACGGCCTGTTCTGCGCGCGCATCTTCGGTCCGATCAAGGACTACGAGTGCCTGTGCGGCAAGTACAAGCGCATGAAGTACAAGGGCATCGTCTGCGAGAAGTGCGGTGTCGAGGTGACGCTGTCGAAGGTCCGGCGCGAGCGCATGGGCCATATCGAGCTGGCCTCGCCCGTGGCGCATATCTGGTTCCTGAAGTCGCTGCCCTCGCGTATCGGCCTGATGCTCGACATGACGCTGCGGGATCTGGAGCGCGTGCTCTATTTCGAGCATTACATCGTCACCGAGCCGGGTCTGACGCCGCTCAAGAACAAGCAGCTCCTGACGGAAGAGGAATATCTCGACGCGCAGGACGAGTACGGCGAGGACGCCTTCAGCGCCGGCATCGGCGCCGAGGCGGTCAAGCAGCTGCTGATCTCGCTGGACCTGGAACGCGAGCGTGACAATCTGCGCACCGAGCTGGCCGAGACCACCTCGGAAGCCAAGCCGAAGAAAATCGTCAAGCGGCTGAAGCTGATCGAGGCGTTTCAGGAGTCGGGCAATCGTCCGGAGTGGATGATCCTGGATGTCGTGCCGGTCATTCCGCCGGAGCTGCGGCCGCTGGTGCCGCTGGACGGCGGCCGGTTCGCCACCTCGGACCTGAACGATCTCTATCGCCGGGTGATCAACCGGAACAACCGCCTGAAGCGGCTGATCGAGCTGAAGGCGCCGGATATCATCGTGCGCAACGAAAAGCGCATGCTGCAGGAGGCCGTCGACGCACTGTTCGACAACGGCCGCCGCGGTCGCGTGATCACGGGCGCGAACAAGCGGCCGCTGAAGTCGCTGGCCGACATGCTGAAAGGCAAGCAGGGCCGGTTCCGCCAGAACCTGCTCGGCAAGCGCGTCGACTATTCCGGCCGTTCGGTCATCGTCGTCGGCCCGGAGCTCAAGCTGCATCAATGCGGTCTGCCGAAGAAGATGGCGCTCGAGCTGTTCAAGCCGTTCATCTATTCGAAACTCGAAATCGACGGGTCGGCCGCGACGCTGAAAATGGCCAAGAAGATGGTCGAAAAGGAGCGTCCGGAGGTCTGGGATATCCTGGAGCAGGTGATCCGCGAGCATCCGGTGCTGCTGAACCGGGCGCCGACCCTGCACCGTCTCGGCATTCAGGCTTTCGAGCCGGTTCTGATCGAGGGCAAGGCGATCCAGCTGCATCCGCTGGTCTGCGCCGCCTTCAACGCCGACTTCGACGGCGACCAGATGGCCGTGCACGTGCCGCTGAGCCTGGAAGCGCAGCTCGAGGCCCGCGTCCTGATGATGTCGACCAACAACATCCTCAGCCCGGCCAACGGCAAGCCGATCATCGTGCCGAGCCAGGACATCGTGCTGGGCCTCTATTACCTGACGCTCGAGCAGCAGAGCGCGGCCGGTGAAGGCATGGCGTTCGCGGACATTTCCGAGATCCAGCAGGCGCTGGACAACGAGGCGGTGACGCTGCACAGCAAGATCACGGCGCGCTATCACACGGTCGATGCCGACAACAAGCCGATCCAGACCCGGGTCGAAACCACGCCGGGTCGGATGTTGATCGCCGAGATCCTGCCGCGCCATCCCCTGGTCGGGTTCGATCTCATCAACCGGCTGCTGACCAAGAAGGAGATCACGCAGGTTATCGACGTGGTCTACCGCCACTGCGGCCAGAAAGAGACCGTGATCTTTGCCGACCGGCTGATGCAGCTCGGTTTCCACAACGCCTGCAAGGCCGGCATCTCGTTCGGTAAGGACGACATGGTGATCCCCGGCGCCAAGGAGGGATTGGTCAACGAGACCAAGGACTTGGTCAAGGAATATGAGCAGCAGTATCAGGACGGCCTGATCACCCAGGGCGAGAAGTACAACAAGGTGGTGGATGCCTGGGCGCAGTGCACCGACAAGGTCGCCGACGAGATGATGAAGATCATCTCGGCCTCCGATAAGGGCGGCGCCGACGTGAACTCGATCTGGATGATGGCCCATTCCGGCGCGCGTGGCTCGGCGGCGCAGATGAAGCAGCTCGCCGGCATGCGCGGTCTGATGGCCAAGCCGTCGGGCGAGATCATCGAGACGCCGATTATCTCGAACTTCAAGGAAGGCCTGACGGTGCTCGAGTACTTCAACTCGACCCACGGTGCCCGGAAGGGGCTGGCCGATACCGCGCTGAAGACCGCGAACTCGGGCTATCTGACCCGCCGTTTGGTCGACGTTGCCCAGGATTGCGTGATCCTGGAAGACGATTGCGGCACCGAGGACGGTATTACCGTGCGCGAGGTGGTCGAAGGCGGCGAGGTCGTGTCGCCGTTGAGTGAGCGCATCCTGGGCCGGACCGCGTCGGTCGATGTCATCGATCCGGTGACCAACGATATGCTGGTCAAGGGCGGTCACGTGATCGACGAGGAGACGGCCGATCTGATCGAGGAGGTCGGCATCCAATCGGTGCTGATCCGCTCGGTGCTCACGTGCGAGACGCGGGGCGGCGTCTGCGGCAGCTGCTATGGCCGCGACCTGGCCCGCGGCACGCCGGTGAATGTGGGCGAGGCCATCGGCGTCATCGCGGCGCAGTCGATCGGCGAGCCCGGGACCCAGCTGACCATGCGGACCTTCCATATCGGCGGCACGGCCCAGGTGGCCGAGCAGTCGTCGATCGAGGCGGCCTATGCCGGCACGGTGAAGATCGAAAACCGGAACGTCGTCGCCGACTCCTCCGGTCGCCTGATTGTCATGAGCCGGAACTGTGAAATGGTCGTGACCGACGACAAGGGGCGCGAACGGGCCCGTCACCGGCTGCCCTATGGCGCGCGCCTGGTGGCCGACGAAGGGTCGACGGTCAAGAAGGGCTCGAAGCTGGTCGAATGGGATCCCTATACCCGGCCGATCATCAGCGAGCGCGACGGCTTCGTTAACTATCGCGACCTGACCGAAGGCGTGTCGATGCGCGAAGTGGTGGACGAGGCCACAGGCATCGCCAACAAGGTCGTGATCGACTGGCGGCAGCAGCCCAAGGGTTCGGAGTTGCGGCCGCGTATCACCTTGCGCGACAAGGATGGCGAGGTCGTCAATCTGCCCAACGGTCTCGAGGCCCGCTACTTCCTGCCGCCGGAGGCCGTGCTCTCGGTTGACGACGGCGCCGAGGTGCATGCCGGCGACGTGCTGGCCCGTATTCCGCTGGAATCGGCGAAAACCCGGGATATCACCGGTGGTCTGCCGCGGGTCGCGGAGCTGTTCGAGGCCCGGCGGCCGAAGGATCACGCGATCATCGCCGAAGCCGATGGCGTCGTCGAATTCGGCAAGGACTACAAGACCAAGCGCCGGATCATCATCCGACCGGTCGAGGAGGACCAAGAGCCGATCGAGACCCTGGTGCCGAAGGGCCGGCACATTACCGTGCAGGAAGGTGACGTCATCCGTCGCGGCGAATACCTGCTGGACGGCAATCCAGCGCCGCACGATATCCTGAAGGTGTCGGGCGTCGAGGCGCTGGCGGCCTATCTCGTCAACGAGATCCAGGACGTCTATCGACTGCAGGGCGTGAAGATCAACGATAAGCATATCGAAGTGATCGTGCGCCAGATGCTGCAGAAGGTGGAGATCGAGGACGGCGGCGAGACGACCTTCCTGACCGGCGAGCAGGTCGACAAGCTCGAGTTCGAGGAGGTCAACGAGAAGGTGGTGGCGGAAGGCCGGAAACCGGCCACGGCCAGCCCGGTTCTGCTGGGCATCACCAAGGCCTCGCTGCAGACCCGCTCGTTCATCTCGGCGGCCTCGTTCCAGGAAACCACCCGCGTTCTGACCGAAGCCTCGGTGGTCGGAAAGGCCGACAACCTGGTCGGTCTGAAGGAAAACGTGATTGTCGGACGGCTGATCCCGGCCGGCACCGGCGCCATGTTGAACGAGATGCGTCAGGTGGCCCAGGATCGCGACGAGGAGATCCAGGCCGCGCAGGCCAAGGCGCTGCCGGACGATTCCGAGGTTGCCGAGCAGCCGGAAGCCGCCGCGGGCGATTGATATCCCGCCGCCGGCCGTTGTCGACAGCATGTCGCAGCGGCCGGCGGCGTATCAGGTTTACGAATAGCGACGAAAGGCGGTGTTTGTTGAAATTATCTTGCGTGCCACGCGATTGGAGCGGCGTCTTCCGATCACGTGGTAAACGCCCATAATTTCGAGCGAAATTTGGTTTCTTTTTTGTTGACGGCCGGATAGCTGATTCATAGTATCCGCCAACTTTTCGGGCGCAGGTAGTAGGTGTCGTCCTAGACGCTGCGCAAAGTGACCAAGAACCACATCGCATCGGCCTCGCATGTCGAGCCGGCGCAAATACCAGGCGGGCGAAGCGCGTGATCGCCGATGCGCATCGCCGCCGTTCAGTTTGTTGGGTTGAGACAAATGGCCATCGGCCGAGGATAGAGAATGCCGACGATCAACCAGTTGATCCGTAAGCCGCGCCAAAAGCCGCGGACCCGCAACAAGGTGCCGGCGTTGCAGGCCTGCCCGCAAAAGCGGGGCGTTTGCACGCGCGTCTATACAACGACGCCGAAGAAGCCGAACTCGGCCTTGCGTAAGGTCGCGCGCGTCCGATTGACCAACGGCTTCGAGGTCACGAGCTATATCCCGGGCGAAGGCCACAATCTGCAGGAGCATTCCGTGGTCATGATCCGTGGCGGCCGTGTGAAGGATCTGCCGGGCGTCCGGTACCACATCATTCGCGGCGTGCTCGATACGCAAGGCGTCAGCGACCGCCGTCAGCGTCGGTCGAAGTACGGCGCCCGGCGGCCAAAGTAGGGGCTGTTCGATGTCGCGACGTCACCGCGCGGAGAAGCGCGAAATTCTTCCCGATCCGAAGTTTGGCGACACCACGCTCGCCAAGTTCATGAACAGTGTCATGGTCGACGGCAAGAAATCCGTCGCCGAGAGCATTGTTTACGGTGCGCTCGATCGTATCCAGGAAAAGACCGGGCAGGACCCGGTTCGGATGTTCCACGAGGCCTTGACGAATGTCCGGCCGGCGATCGAGGTGCGTTCGCGGCGCGTGGGCGGCGCGACATATCAGGTCCCGGTCGAGGTGCGGCCGGAGCGGGGGCAGGCGTTGGCGTTTCGTTGGCTGATCGGCAGCTCGCGGGGACGTTCTGAAAACACCATGGTCGACCGGCTGTCGAACGAGTTGTTGGACGCCGCGAACAATCGCGGCGCCGCGGTGAAAAAGCGTGAAGACACGCACCGCATGGCCGAGGCCAATCGCGCTTTCTCGCACTACCGCTGGTAACGCGGTCAAGAGTTCGAGGGTATTCCCATGGCACGCACGACACCGCTTTCGCGCTACCGAAACATCGGCATCATGGCGCATATCGACGCCGGCAAGACCACGACCACCGAGCGCATCCTCTATTACACCGGCGTCTCACACAAAATCGGCGAAGTCCACGATGGCGCGGCCACGATGGACTGGATGGAGCAGGAACAAGAGCGCGGCATTACCATCACGTCGGCCGCGACGACCTGCTTCTGGAACGACCACCGGATCAACATTATCGACACGCCCGGCCACGTGGACTTCACCATCGAGGTCGAGCGATCGCTCCGCGTACTTGACGGCGCCGTCGCCGTCTTCGACTCCGTCGCCGGCGTAGAGCCGCAATCGGAGACCGTCTGGCGCCAGGCCGACAAATACGGCGTCCCCCGGATCTGCTTCGTGAACAAGATGGACCGGACGGGCGCCGATTTCTTTAGGTGCGTCGATATGATCGTCGACCGCCTGGGCGCGACGCCGCTGCTGCTGCAGTTGCCGATCGGCATGGAGTCGAACTTCAAGGGCGTCGTCGATCTGGTTGCAATGAAAGCCATTGTCTGGTTGGACGAGGGCCTCGGCGCCAAGTACGAGGTGGTCGATATTCCCGACGACCTTGCCGATCAGGCGGCCGAATACCGCGCCAAGCTTGTCGAGACGGCGGTCGAGACAGACGACGAGGCGCTCGAGGCCTATCTGGAAGGCAACGAGCCGGACGAGGCCGTCCTCAAGAAATGTATTCGCGTCGGTACGCTCTCCGGCGCCTTCGTACCGGTAATGAACGGTACGGCGTTTAAAAACAAAGGCGTACAGCCGCTCCTTGATGCCGTTGTTGATTTCCTTCCCTCCCCCGCCGACCTTGAAGCCATTCAAGGTACCCACCCCGACAAAAACGAAGAGCTGACCCGCAAACCGGACGACTCCGCCCCGTTTGCGGCGCTGGCGTTCAAGGTCATGAACGATCCGTTCGTCGGTTCGCTGACCTTCGCGCGGATCTATTCGGGCACGGTCGAAAGCGGTAGCCAGATCCTGAATACGGTGAAGGGCAGGCGCGAGCGCGTCGGGCGCATGCTGCAGATGCATGCCAACCACCGCGAGGATCTGAAGGAAGCGCGCGCCGGCGACATCGTCGCGTTGTGCGGCCTGAAGGGCACGACCACGGGCGATACGCTGTGCGATGCCAGCAATCCGATCGTGCTGGAGCGCATGGAGTTCCCCGATCCCGTCATCGAGGTCGCGGTCGAGCCGAAGACCAAGAACGACCAGGAGAAGATGTCGGTCGCGCTTGGCCGGCTGGCGGCGGAAGACCCGTCGTTCCGGGTGGCGAGCGACCCTGAGAGCGGCCAGACCGTGATCAAGGGCATGGGCGAGCTGCATCTCGAGATCATCGTCGACCGCATGAAGCGGGAGTTTAAGGTCGACGCCAATGTCGGCGCGCCGCAGGTAGCCTATCGCGAGACCGTTACCCGGCAGGCAGAGATCGACTACACCCACAAGAAGCAGACCGGCGGTTCCGGTCAGTTCGCTCGGGTGAAGATGGTCATCGAGCCGAACGAGGCTGGCGGCGGTCGGTTGTTCGAGAGCGCCATTACCGGCGGCGCGGTGCCGAAGGAGTACATCCCCGGCGTCGAGAAGGGCGTCGCCAGCGTTGCGGATTCCGGCATTCTCGCCGGGTTCCCGCTGATCGATTACAAGGTGACGCTGATCGACGGCGCCTACCACGACGTCGACTCGTCGGTCATGGCCTTCGAGATTGCCGGCCGGCAGGCATTCCGCGACGGTGCGATGAAAGCGGCGCCGAAGCTGCTCGAGCCGCTGATGCGGGTCGAGGTGGTGACGCCCGAGGACTATGTCGGCGACGTCATGGGCGACCTCAATGCCCGTCGTGGCCAGATCACCGGTACGGAACCGCGCGGTAATGCCTCGGTCATTACGGCCATGGTGCCGCTGGCGAATATGTTCGGGTATGTGAACAACCTGCGATCCATGACCCAGGGTCGCGCCCAATACAGCATGCATTTCGATCATTACGAACAGGTCCCGCAATCGGTGTCGGACGAAGTCCGCGCGAAGCTGGCCTGACCGGTCGAGACTACAGGAAGCGTTAACGGAGACGATCGCGATGGCGAAGGAGAAGTTTGAGCGGACGAAGCCGCATTGCAATGTTGGGACGATTGGTCACGTTGATCATGGCAAGACGACGTTGACGGCGGCGATTACGAAGGTTCTGGCGGAAGGCGGCGGGGCCGAGTTCACGGCGTACGACTCGATTGACAAGGCGCCTGAGGAGAAGGCGCGCGGGATCACGATCTCGACGGCGCATGTGGAGTATGAGACGGGAAACCGTCACTACGCGCATGTGGATTGTCCGGGCCATGCCGACTATGTGAAGAACATGATCACGGGCGCGGCGCAGATGGACGGCGCGATCCTGGTTGTGTCGGCGGCCGACGGTCCGATGCCGCAGACGCGGGAGCACATTCTGCTGGCGCGTCAGGTCGGTGTGCCGGCGCTGGTCGTGTTCATGAACAAGTGCGACATGGTCGACGACGAGGAGTTGCTGGACCTTGTCGAGCTTGAGGTCCGCGAGCTGCTGTCGAGCTATGAGTTTCCGGGCGACGACATTCCGGTGATCCGGGGTTCGGCGCTTGTGGCGCTCGAGGGCGGCGATGCGAAGCTGGGTGCGGAGGCGATCAACGAGCTGATGACGGCGGTTGACGACTACATTCCGCAGCCGGACCGTCCGAAGGACCTGCCGTTCCTGATGCCGATCGAGGATGTGTTCTCGATCTCGGGCCGCGGCACGGTTGTGACGGGTCGGATCGAGCGTGGCGTGATCAATGTTGGCGAGGAAGTCGAGATCGTCGGCATCAAGGACACGTCGAAGACGACGGTGACGGGCGTCGAGATGTTCCGGAAGCTGCTTGACAGCGGCGAGGCCGGGGACAATGTGGGCTGCCTGCTGCGTGGCGTCGGCCGCGAGGAGGTTGAGCGGGGACAGGTTCTGGCGAAGCCGGGCTCGATCACGCCGCATACGAAGTTCAAGGCGGAAGCCTACATCCTGACGAAGGACGAGGGCGGTCGTCACACGCCGTTTTTCGGCAACTATCGTCCGCAGTTTTACTTCCGGACGACGGATGTGACCGGTGTGATCCAGCTGCCGGAAGGCACGGAGATGGTGATGCCGGGCGACAATGTGTCGATGGACGTTGAGCTGATCGCGCCGATCGCGATGGACGAAGGTCTTCGGTTCGCGATCCGCGAAGGCGGCCGTACCGTCGGCGCCGGCGTCGTCGCCGCAATCATCGAGTAGCAACGGGTCGCAACAAGGTCGAAGGCGGCCGGACTATCAGGTAAGAAGCATGGACAACCAGAATATTCGTATCAGGCTGAAAGCCTTCGACCATCGCGTGCTCGACCAATCGACGGGCGAGATCGTGAATACGGCAAAGCGCACCGGCGCGCAGGTTCGTGGACCCATTCCACTGCCGACGCGCATCGAGCGTTTCACCGTGCTGCGGTCGCCGCACATCGACAAGAAGTCGCGCGAACAGTTCGAGATCCGCACGCACAAGCGTCTCCTCGACATCATCGATCCGACGCCGCAGACGGTCGACGCTCTGATGAAGCTCGACCTGGCGTCCGGCGTCGATGTCGAGATCAAGCTCTAGGTTGTTGCCGTTATGCGCTCTGGATTGATTGCGAAAAAACTCGGCATGTCGCGTGTGTTCCGCGATGACGGGACCGATGTGCCGGTTACCGTGCTGCATATCGATAACTGTCAGGTCGTGGCGCAGCGCACGGCCGACCGCGATGGCTATACGGCGCTTCAGCTTGGCGTCGGTGCGGCCAAGACCAAGAATGTCAGCAAGGCTATGCGCGGCCATTTCGCCAAGGCCGAGGTTGAGCCGAAGCAGCGCTTGTCCGAGTTTCGTGTCGCCGATGACGCCTTGATCGATGTCGGCGCCGAGCTGACGGCGGACCATTTCGTCAATGGTCAGCACGTCGACGTCAGCGCGACCTCGATCGGCAAGGGCTTTGCCGGCGCCATGAAGCGTTGGGGCTTTGGTGGTCTCAGGGCCAGTCACGGCGTATCGATTTCGCACCGCGCGCACGGCTCGACCGGCCAGTGCCAGGACCCCGGCAAGGTCTTCAAGGGCAAGAAGATGGCCGGTCATCTCGGCGCCAGCCGGGTGACGGTGCAGAACCTCGAGGTGGTCGAGACCGATGCCGACCGCGGCGTTGTGCTGGTAAAGGGCGCGGTGCCGGGTCCGAAAGGCGGCTGGGTGCTGGTGCGCGATGCGCTGAAGCGTCCGTTGCCGGAAGGCGTTCCGTTCCCGGGCGCACTGAGGACGGCGGCGACGCCGGAGCCCGCAGCCGAGGCGGCGCCCGAGGATGACGCGCCGGCCGACGACGACGCCGAGACGCCGGCTGAGGCCGAAACGCCGGCCGACGACGCGCCCGAGCAGAAGGACTGAGCGCGATGAAGGCCGACGTAAAAACGCTTGAGAACAAAAAGGCGGGCAGCATCGACCTGGCGGAAGAGATTTTCGGTCTCAAGCCGCGCGCCGACATTCTGCATCGCGTGGTCAACTGGCAGCTGGCGAAACGCCGTCAGGGCAGCCACAAGACCAAGCAGCGCAGCGAGATCACCGGCTCGGGCGGCAAGGCCTGGAAGCAGAAAGGCACGGGTCGGGCGCGTGTCGGCAACCGCAAGGCGCCGCAGTTCCGAGGCGGCGGTGTTGCGTTCGGTCCGGTAGTACGGGATCACGCCATCAAGCTGCCGAAGAAGGTTCGCCGTCTTGGCTTGAAGCTGGCGCTGTCCGCAAAGCAAGCCGCGGGTGAGCTGACGGTCCTGGACGCGGCGACGCTGGATGAGCCCAAGACCAAACCGCTGATCGACAAACTGACGAAGCTCGGCCTTGAGAAGGCGCTGATCATCGATGGCGCGGAACTCGATGGCAATATGGTCAAGGCCGCCCGGAACATCCCGCATGTGCGGGTTCTGCCGGTGGCGGGCGCCAACGTCTATGACATTCTGCGCGGCGGTAATCTGGCCTTGACCAAGGCGGCCGTCGAAGCGCTGGAGGCGCGGCTCAAATGATCAAAGAGTCGATGTATCAGACGATCCTGGGCCCGGTTATCACGGAAAAGTCGACGCTGGGCTCGGAGCACGGACAAATCACGTTTCGGGTTGCCATCGATGCGACCAAGCCGCAGGTCAAGCAGGCGATCGAGGAATTGTTCAAAGTGAAGGTGAAGGCCGTGAACACGATCCGCGTGAAGGGCAAAAAAAAGCGCTTCCGCGGCGTTCTGGGTAAGCGCCCGGACTGGAAGAAGGCGGTCATCACGCTGGAAGACGGTCACAATATCGACGTGACGACGGGGATCTAGCCGATGGCTTTAAAGCATTACAATCCGACGACGCCGTCGCGACGCGGCCTGGTCCTGGTCGATCGTTCCGGTCTGCACAAGGGCGCGCCGGTCAAGGCATTGACGCGCGGCCTTTCGGGGTCCGGCGGCCGGAACAACCAGGGTCGGATTACTGCGCGCCGGCGTGGCGGTGGCCACAAGCGCCGTTACCGCATCGTCGACTTCGTGCGTCGCAAATTCGATGTCGCCGCCAAGGTCGAACGGCTGGAATACGATCCGAACCGGTCCGCCTTTATCGCCTTGTTGCGATATTCGGATGGCGAGCAGGCCTACATCCTGGCGCCGCAGCGTCTGCAAGTCGGCGACGAAGTCATTTCCGGCGAGCGGGTCGACGTGCGGCCCGGAAACGCCATGCCGTTGAAGAACATGCCGATCGGTACGATCATCCACAACGTGGAGATGAAGCCGGGCAAGGGCGGTCAGATCGCGCGCGCGGCGGGCACTTATGTGCAACTGGTCGGCCGCGATGCCGGCTTGGCGATCCTGCGTCTGTCGTCCGGCGAGCAGCGGATGGTGCACGGCGATTGCATGGCCACGGTCGGCGCGGTGTCGAACCCGGACAACTCGAACATCAAGCTCGGCAAGGCCGGGCGCAAGCGTTGGCTGGGCAAGCGCCCCTCGGTACGCGGCGTAGCCATGAACCCGGTCGATCACCCCCATGGCGGCGGCGAGGGCCGCACCAGCGGTGGCCGGCATCCGGTTACGCCTTGGGGCAAATCGACCAAGGGTAAACGCACACGCGGCAAGAAGCCGAGCGACCGCCTGATCGTCCGGCGGCGGTTCAAGAAGTAGGGAGAAAGCAGTTGGCGCGTTCTGTCTGGAAGGGCCCGTTCGTCGACGGCTACATGCTGAAGAAGGCCGAGGAAGCGCGCGGCTCGGGTCGAAAGGATGTGATCAAGATCTGGTCCCGTCGGTCGACCATTCTGCCGCAATTCGTGGGTCTGACGTTCGGCGTCTACAACGGCCACAAACACGTTCCCGTCATGGTGAACGAGGACATGGTCGGCCATAAGTTCGGCGAGTTCGCGCCGACCCGCACGTTCCACGGCCATACCGCCGACAAGAAGGCGCGACGGGGTTAATCGCGATGGGTAAACAGACACCAGAGCGCAGATTGGCCGAAAACGAGGCTTTGGCGGTGGGCAACATGATCCGCATCAGCCCGCAAAAGCTGAATGTCGTCGCGGCGACGATCCGGGGCATGCCGGTCGATGCCGCGCTGGCGGAGCTGACGTTCTCGCGCCGCCGTATCGCCCAGGACGTCAAGAAGGTCCTGCAGTCGGCGATCGCAAACGCGGAGAACAACCACGACCTGGATGTTGACGACTTGATCGTGGCCGAAGCCAGCGTCGGCAAGCGCATGGTGATGAAGCGCTGGCGCGCGCGGGCCCGTGGCCGTGTCGGCAAGATCCAAAAGCCGTTCAGCCAGATTCGTATTGTCGTCCGGCAGCGCGAGGAGATTGAGTAATGGGCCAGAAGGTCAATCCGATTGGGCTGCGGCTCGGTATCAACAGGACCTGGGATTCGCGATGGTACGCGCAGACCGGCGAATATGCCGATTTGCTGCATGAAGACCTCAAGATCCGGGATTATCTGGAAGGCCGGCTGAGTCAGGCCGGACTTTCGCGGATCGTGATCGAGCGACCGGCGAAGCGCGCCCGCGTGACCATCCATTCGGCCCGGCCGGGTGTGGTGATCGGCAAGAAGGGCGCCGACATCGAGAAGTTGCGGCGGCATCTGTCGAAAATGACGAATGGCGATGTGCATCTGAACATCGTCGAGATCCGCAAGCCCGAGATCGATGCCAAGCTGGTCGCGGAGAATATCTCGCAGCAGCTCGAGCGTCGCGTTGCTTTCCGCCGGGCCATGAAGCGCGCCGTGCAGTCGGCCATGCGTCTTGGCGCCCTCGGCATCCGGATCAATTGCGGCGGCCGCCTGGGCGGTGCCGAGATTGCCCGTACCGAGTGGTACCGGGAGGGCCAGGTGCCGCTGCATACGCTGCGCGCCGATATCGATTACGGCCAGGCGACGGCGAAGACGGCCTATGGCACCTGCGGCGTCAAGGTCTGGGTCTACAAAGGCGAGATCCTGGCGCACGACCCCATGGCGCAGGAGAAGCGTAACGCCGAGGTGCAGCAGCCGCGCTGACGCGTGCTGCGGCGGTAAGCAAAAGCAAGAGACGGTTCGACAATGTTACAGCCGAAGCGGACAAAGTTTCGCAAAGCCCACAAGGGCCGCATCCACGGCAACGCCAAGGGCGCGACCAGCCTGAATTTCGGATCCTTCGGGATCAAGGCGGTCCAGCCGGCGCGTGTCACCGCGCGGCAGATCGAGGCCTGCCGGCGCGCGATCGTGCGTCACATGCGGCGCAGCGGCAAGATGTGGATCCGAGTTTTTCCGGACGTGCCGGTGTCCAGCAAGCCGACCGAAGTGCGCATGGGCAAGGGTAAGGGGTCGCCGGAATACTGGATTTGCCGGGTGAAGCCGGGCCGCATCCTGTTCGAGCTTGACGGCGTGGCGCCGGAGCTTGCCCGCGAGGCCTGCGCGCGCGGCGCGGCCAAGCTGCCGATGGCGGTGCGGTTCATTTCCCGCGCGGGCGGCGAGGCCTAGCCATGAAGGCGGAAGAACTGCGCGGCAAGACGACCGACCAGCTGAACGATCAGCTGCTGGATCTGCGGAAGGAAAGCTTCAACCTGCGTTTCCAGCGGGCGAGCGGTCAGCTCGAGAATACGGCGCGCGTGCGTCAGATACGCCGGGACATTGCCCGGATCAAAACCGTCCTGCACAAGATGCAGGCCGGCGACCAAGCTTAGGAGCCGAGAATGCCCAGGCGTGTATTGCAGGGGACCGTCGTCAGCGACAAGACCGACAAGACGATTGTCGTGCGGGTCGAGCGTCGGGTGACCCATCCGATCTACAAGAAAGTTATCCGCCGCTCGGGCAAGTTCCATGCGCACGACGAGAACAATGCTCACAAGATTGGCGATATCGTGCGCATCCGCGAGTGTCGTCCGCGATCCAAGCTGAAGCGTTGGGAAGTCGTCGCCGACGACGCCGGCAACTGACGGGCGGGGGAGTTTCGAGATGATTCAGCCCGAGACCGTCCTCGACGTTGCCGACAATTCCGGCGCCCGGCGGGTCCAATGCATCAAGGTGCTTGGCGGTTCGAAGCGCAAATACGCATCCGTCGGCGACATCATCGTCGTCAGCGTCAAGGAAGCCATTCCGCGCGGTCGCGTGAAGAAGGGCGATATGCATCGCGCCGTGGTCGTCCGTACCGCGAAGGAGATCCACCGGCAGGATGGCACGGCCATCCGCTTCGATCGCAACGCCGCGGTGCTGATTTCGAATGCCGGCGAGCCGATCGGTACGCGCATCTTCGGCCCGGTGACCCGCGAGCTGCGCGGCAAGAACCACATGAAGATCATCTCGCTGGCCCCTGAGGTGCTGTAGATGGCCAAGAAACTCAAAATGAAGAAGGGCGACAAGGTCGTCATTCTGACGGGCAAGGACAAGGGCAAGACGGGCGAGATCCTGCGGGTCGACCGCAAGTCGAACCGAGCCGTTGTCGATCGCCAGAACATGATCCGGCGTCACACGAAACCGAGCCAGACCAATCCGGGCGGCATCGTCGAGCGTGAGGCGTCGATCCATATTTCCAACCTGGCGCTCGCCGATCCCAAGGACGATGCGCCGACAAAGGTCGGATACAAGTTCCTGGCCGACGGACGCAAGGTGCGGTTTGCCAGGCGTTCGGGAGAGGTTATCGATGTCTGATACCGCAGTCGCAGAGGCGCCGCGTTTGAAGACGCTCTACAACGACGTCCTGCGCGAACAACTGATGCAGCAATTCAGCTACGAGAACCTGTTGCAGGTACCGAAGCTGGAAAAGGTCGTGCTGAACATGGGTGTCGGCGAGGGCGTTGCCGACCGCAAGAAGGTCGAGGCGGCGACCACCGATCTGACCGCGATCTCCGGTCAGAAGCCGGTCATCACCAAGGCCTCGAAGTCGATTGCCGGCTTCAAGCTGCGCGAAGGCATGCTGGTCGGCTGCAAGGTGACCCTGCGCCGGGATCGCATGTACGAGTTTCTGGACCGGCTGATCAACATCGCGTTGCCGCGGGTCCGGGACTTCCGTGGCCTATCGCCGAGCAGTTTCGACGGCCGCGGCAACTATTCCATGGGACTGCGCGAGCAGATCGTGTTTCCCGAGATCGACTACGACAAGGTCGACGAGGTGCGTGGCCTGGATATCAGCATCTGCACCACGGCCAACACCGATGACGAAGCGCGCGCCTTGCTGACCGGCATTAACATGCCGTTCCAAGGCGCCAGTGTTTGAGGACCAGGTATGGCGAAGAAAAGTGCCATTGAGAAGAACAAGCGGCGGGCGAAGCGTTCGATTCAGTCAGCCGAGCGCCGTGCGCGCCTGAAAGAGATCGCCAGCGACAAGAACCTGCCGCAGGAAGAGCGGTTCAGCGCGCGATTGAAGCTGGCCCAGATGCCGCGCAACGCCTCGCCGACCCGCGTCCGCAATCGCTGCGAACTGACGGGCCGGTCGCGGGGCTTCTATCGCAAGTTCAAGATGTCTCGCGTCGCACTTCGCGAACTGGGCTCCCGCGGCTTGATCCCGGGCCTCGTCAAGTCAAGCTGGTAGGAGGGCGACGACGAATGTCGATGACCGATCCGATCGGGGATATGTTGACCCGTATCCGCAATGGCCAGATGGCGCGCAAGACGTCGATCGTGACGCCGGCGTCCAAGCAGCGCGAGCGCGTGCTGGACGTGCTGGAGCGCGAGGGCTTTATCCGCGGCTATTCGCGTACCGACTACGATGGCGGCAAAGCCGACCTTCAGATCGAGTTGAAGTATTACGAAGGCGAGCCCGTCATTCAGCGAATTAAAAGAATTTCGACTCCGGGACGGCGGATTTATTCGTCGGTCAAGGACCTGCCGCGGGTCGCGAACGGTCTGGGCATCTCGATCCTGTCGACGCCGCGCGGCGTGCTGTCCGATGCGGAAGCGCGCGACGCCAATGTCGGCGGCGAGATCCTGGCCGAGGTATTCTAGGAGCAGACCATGTCGCGCATCGGCAAACTACCCGTACAAGTCCCGAGCGGCGTGTCGGTCCAGATCAATGGTCAGGATATCGCGGTCAAGGGCAGCAAGGGCGAGCTCACCCTGCGCCTGGTCGACGATGTCACGGCGACGCAGGATGATGGCGCCGTCGTCGTCACGCCGCGGGACGACAGCAAGCGATCCCGCTCCATGTGGGGCATGCAGCGCAGCTT
This sequence comes from Alphaproteobacteria bacterium, assembly GCA_965232515.1. GTDB lineage: Bacteria > Pseudomonadota > Alphaproteobacteria > JANQKO01. Next base: position 668,480 of record CBDDPY010000002.1, read on the forward strand.
GGTGCAAAACATGGTCACCGGCGTTTCCGACGGCTTCGAGATCGACCTGGAAATCCAGGGCGTCGGCTATCGCGCCGCCGTGCAGGGCAAGACGCTCAACCTGCAGCTCGGCTTCAGCCACGATGTCGCCTTCGCGATCCCGGATGGCGTGACGATCGCCTGCGAACGGCCGACCGCGATCAAGGTGTCGGGCATCGACAAACAGCTCGTCGGTCAGGTGGCGGCCAAGATCCGGTCCTATCGTCCGCCGGAGCCCTACAAGGGCAAGGGCGTGCGCTATGTTGGCGAATACATCTTCCGCAAGGAAGGCAAGAAGAAGTAACGGTCATGGAAAAGGCAAAGAAACTCTTCCAACGGCGGCGCGACCGGATCCGCTACCAGCTACGCCGGGCGGCGAAGGGCCGGCCGCGGCTGTCGGTGTTTCGGTCCTCGAAGCACATTTACGCGCAGATCATCGACGACACGAATGGGGTCACGTTGGCGTCGGCAAGCTCGATCGAGAAGTCGCTGCGCGGTGATCTCAAGACCGGGGCGGACACGGATGCGGCCAGCAAGGTCGGCGGCCTGATCGCCGAGCGCGCGAAGTCGGCCGGGGTCACGGATGTGGTCTTCGATCGTGGCGGCTATCGGTATCACGGCCGGGTGAAAGCTCTGGCGGACGCTGCCCGCGAAGGCGGCCTGACGTTTTAGAAAGGCGTTGAACTATGGCGCGTAACGACATGCGTGATCGCGATCGCGGCGAGAGCGAGTATTTCGACAAGCTGGTCCACATCAACCGGGTCGCCAAGGTTGTGAAGGGCGGCCGGCGGTTCGGTTTCTCGGCGCTGGTGGTAGTCGGCGATCAGAAAGGGCGCGTCGGCTACGGCCACGGCAAGGCCCGCGAGGTGCCCGAGGCGATCCGCAAGGCAACGGAGTCGGCGAAGCGGACGCTCGTCCGGGTGCCGCTGCGCGAGGGACGGACCCTGCATCACGACTGCCAGGGCCGGCACGGCGCCGGCAAGGTCGTTCTGCGCGCCGCACCGCCCGGCACTGGCATCATCGCCGGCGGACCGATGCGCGCCGTTTTCGAATGCCTCGGCGTCCAGGACGTGGTGACCAAGTCGATCGGTTCATCGAACCCTTACAACATGATTCACGCCACATTCCAGGCGCTGCAGACGCAGGCCTCGCCCCGCATGATCGCGGCGAAGCGTGGCAAGAAGGTCAGCGACATCGTCGGCCGCCGTCGCAGCGATGCCGGCGCTGAGCCGGTTGAGGCTTAGGAGCCGCATAATGGCGACAAAGAACACCGTGACCGTGACCCAGATCCGCAGCCCGATCGGGCGGCCGAAGGATCAGCGTCAGACGCTGATCGGACTGGGCCTGAACAAGATCAACCGCCGCCGCACGTTGGAAGACACCCCGTCGGTGCGGGGCATGATCCGCAAAGTGAGCCATCTGGTGCGGGTCGAGGACGCCGGCTGACCCGGTGTGTTTGTGAACGGGATTATCGAGATATGAGACTGAACGAGCTATCCAGCAAACCCGGCGCCCGGAAGAAGGCCAAGCGCGTCGGCCGCGGTCCCGGTTCGGGTCTCGGAAAGACATCGGGCCGTGGGCAAAAAGGCCAGAAATCTCGATCCGGCGTATCCATCAAGGGCTTCGAAGGCGGTCAAATGCCGCTGCATCGGCGGCTGCCGAAGCGCGGTTTCAACAATATCTTCGCCAAGCGGTTCGAGGTCGTGAACTTGGATCGGCTGCAGGCCGCGATTGACGCGGGCAAACTGGATGCCGGCAAGCCGATTTCGGCCACGGAGCTGCAGGCCGCGGGCCTGTTCCGTCGCCCTCACGATGGCGTGCGGTTGCTTGCAAAAGGCGCCTTGAAGGCAAAGATCGATATTACGGTGGCCGGCGCCTCCAAAGCGGCTGTCGCGGCCGTTGAAGGAGCCGGCGGCAAGGTGACGATCGTCGCGCCGGCGCCGAAGGCCGCCGAAGCCGACGCTTCACCGGCACCGGACGCGAGCTAAGGACCTCGGGCGCACGAGAGGATCGCCATGGCATCCGCTGCCGAACAGCTAGCCGCCAACGTCAACCTGGGCGCCTTCGCCAAGGCGACCGAGCTGAAAAAGCGCATCTGGTTCACGCTAGGTGCGCTTATCGTCTATCGGATCGGCACCTATATCCCGATACCCGGCATCGACCCTGCCGCGCTGGCGGATATCTTCCAGCAGCAGCAGGGCGGCTTCCTCGACATGATCAATGCCTTCTCCGGCGGTGCGCTGGGAAGGATGACGATCTTTGCGCTCAACATCATGCCGTACATCTCGGCCTCGATCATCATGCAGCTGATGACGACGGTGTCGCCGCACCTCGAGCAGCTGAAGAAAGAGGGCGAGCAGGGCCGCAAGAAGATGAATCAGTACACCCGCTACGGCACGGTGCTGCTGACCATCGTACAGGCCTACGGAATCGCGGTCGGTTTGGAAGGATTGAGCAGCAATGTCGGCTCGGTCGTGATCGATCCCGGCGTGTTCTTCCGTTTCACGGCCGTGGTGACGCTGACCGGCGGCACCATTTTCCTGATGTGGCTGGGCGAGCAGATCACCGCGCGGGGTGTCGGCAACGGCATATCGCTGATCATCTTCGCCGGTATTGTCGCAGAGCTGCCGCGGGCATTGGCCAGCACCCTGGAGCTGGGCCGCACCGGCGCGCTGTCGACGCTGCTGATCGTGTTCCTGATCGTCATGGTGATCTTCACCATCACGTTCATCGTCTTCGTCGAGCGGGCCCAGCGCCGGCTGATCGTGCAATATCCGAAGCGCCAGGTCGGCAACCGCATGTTCGGCGGCGAGAGCTCGCACCTGCCGTTGAAGCTGAACACCGCCGGCGTGATCCCGCCGATTTTCGCGTCGTCGCTGCTGCTCCTGCCGCTGACCATCGCCAACTTCTCCAGCCAGGGCGGCCCGGAATGGCTGACGACGGTGACGTCGCTGCTGGGTCGCGGCCAGCCGGCCTACATGTTCCTCTATATCGGCGGCATCGTGTTCTTCTGCTTCTTCTATACGGCAATCGTCTTCAATCCGGCCGATACGGCGGACAACCTGAAGAAGTACGGCGGCTTCATTCCAGGCATCCGGCCGGGCAAGCGGACGGCGGAATACCTGGACTATGTGCTGACACGTTTGACGGTCGTCGGCTCGGCTTATCTGGCGCTGGTCTGCCTGCTGCCGGAATTGCTGATTTCGCAATACGCGGTGCCGTTCTATTTCGGCGGCACCTCGCTGTTGATCGTGGTCAGCGTGACGATGGATACCATGGGGCAGGTGCAGTCCCACCTGCTGGCGCACCAGTATGAAGGCCTGATCCGCAAGTCGAAACTGAGGGGGCGGACGCGGTGAACATCATTCTGTTCGGCCCGCCTGGCGCCGGTAAGGGTACGCAGGCGCAGCTGCTGCAGGAACGGCACGGCCTCGTCCAGCTGTCGACCGGCGACATGCTGCGCGCCGCGGTGGCCGCTGGCACCGAGCTCGGGCGCAAGGCCAAATCAATTATGGACGCCGGAAATCTGGTCGATGACGGTTTGATGATCGCGATCATTTCCGATCGGATCGATCAGCCGGACTGCGCAAACGGCTTCATCCTGGATGGCTTCCCGCGGACCATCCCACAGGCGGAAGGCCTGGACCGCATGCTGGCGGAGAAAAGCCTGAAACTCGACCGCGTGATCGAAATCGAGGTCGACGATCAGGCCCTGTTCGCCCGGATCGAAGGACGGGCGCAGGAGACGGCGTCGGCCGGCCAGCAGCGGGCCGATGACAACGCGGAGACCCTGAAGAAGCGGCTCGCGGTCTATCATGAGCAGACGGCGCCGGTTCTTCCGTATTACGAAAACAAGGGCATGCTGAAGAAGGTCGATGGCATGTCCGACATCGAGGAGGTGTCGCGGCAGATCGAAGCGATTCTGCAGGCGGTGTAATCTATTGACTTATTTGGCGGATTTCTATAAACGGCAGCGGTCCCATACACTGCAATTCGACGTCTCGCCAGAGGTCTTGCAAGAGCGAGGATTTGACACGTGGCGCGCATAGCCGGCGTAAATATTCCTACAAACAAGCGTGTGGAAATCGCGCTGACCTACATCCATGGCATCGGCCGGACCAAGGCGAAGGACATTTGCCAGGTCGTTGGCATCCCTGCGGAACGGCGGGTGAACGAGCTGACGGACCAAGAGGTCATTCAGGTACGTGAGGTCATCGACCGCGATTATCTGGTGGAGGGCGACCTGCGGCGCGATGTTGCGATGAACATCAAGCGGTTAATGGATCTCGGCTGCTACCGGGGCCTGCGGCATCGCAAGGGATTGCCGGTGAACGGTCAGCGCACGCATACCAATGCCCGCACCAGGAAGGGCCCGGCGCGCCCGATCGCCGGCAAGAAGAAGTAAGGAATCGCAATGGCTGTCAGGGAACGCGGTCGCGTCCGCAAGCGCGAACGGAAAAACATTACCTCGGGCATCGCCCACGTCAACGCGACCTTCAACAACACGATGGTCACGATCACCGACGTGCAGGGCAACGTTATTTCTTGGTCGACTGCCGGCGCCCAGGGTTTCAAGGGATCGCGGAAGTCGACGCCGTATGCGGCGCAGATGGCGGCCGAGAATGCCGGTCAGAAGGCCATGGAACACGGCATGAAGACGCTTGAAGTGCTGGTTAAGGGACCCGGATCGGGGCGAGAGTCCGCCTTACGGTCGTTGCAGGCCTGTGGCTTTACGATCACCTCGATCAAGGATGTGACGGCCATTCCGCACAACGGTTGCCGTCCGCCGAAACGCCGTCGCGTCTAGGATTTGTATCCGAATTGGCGGCGCAGCCCGATGTCGTAACCGGGCCGCGCGCCGCATTACACGTCACGGCCAAACAAGCCGGGAACGCAAGAGGTTAGAAGCGTGATCCAGAAGAACTGGCAAGAGCTGATCAAACCCAACAAGCTGAACGTTGAGGCGGGCCACGATCCCAAGCGGTCCGCGACCATCGTCGCTGAGCCGCTTGAGCGCGGCTTCGGCCTGACGTTGGGCAACGCCCTGCGCCGTGTGCTGCTGTCGTCATTGCACGGCGCCGCCGTTACCTCGGTGCAGATCGACGGCGTTTTGCACGAGTTTTCGTCGATTCCGGGTGTGCGCGAGGACGTCACCGACATTGTATTGAACATCAAGGCGCTGGCCGTGAAGCTGCATGCCGAAGGCCCGAAGCGCATGACGCTCCGAGCCGAAGGCCCGGGCGAAGTGACCGCGGCGCAGATCGAGACCGGCGCCGATATCGAGATCATGAACCCTGGTCTTGGCATCTGCCATCTCGATCAGGGCGCGAAAATCGTCATGGAGCTGACGGTCGAGGCCGGCAAAGGCTATGTGCCCGCCGACCGCAATCGTATCGAGGATGCGCCGATCGGCCTCATTCCGGTCGACGCCGTCTTCAGCCCGGTGCTCAAGGTCGCCTACAAGGTCGAGAACACCCGTGAAGGTCAGATCCTTGACTACGACAAGCTGACCATGGACTTGGTGACCGACGGCACCGTGTCGCCCGACGACGCCGTCGCCTATGCCGCACGGATCCTGCAGGATCAACTGCAGCTCTTCATCAACTTCGAAGAGCCGCGCGAGGAAGTGGCGCAGGTCGAGCCGGAGTCGCCGAAGTTCAATCGCAATCTGTTGCGAAAGGTTGACGAGCTGGAGTTGTCGGTCCGGTCGGCCAACTGTCTGAAGAACGACAACATCATCTACATCGGCGATCTGGTGCAGAAGACCGAGGCGGAAATGCTCCGCACGCCGAACTTCGGCCGTAAGTCGTTGAATGAGATCAAAGAGGTGCTGACCCAGATGGGCCTGCATCTCGGCCTCGAGGTGCCGGATTGGCCGCCGGACAACATCGAGGAAATGGCCAAGCAGTACGACAACGAGTTTTAGGTAGCTGACGGTCGCCTTTGGTCGGCGACCGTTGTGGATGTAACAAGGAACACTGCCATGCGGCACCGTAATCGCGGACGCAAGCTGGGACGGGATAGCGCACATCGCCAGGCGATGTTTGCGAACCTGGCCTGCGCTCTGATCAAGCACGAACAAATCAAGACGACCTTGCCGAAGGCCAAGGACCTGCGGCCGATTGTCGAAAAGCTGATTACGCTTGGCAAGCGAGGCGGGCTGCATGCCCGGCGGCAGGCATTGGCGCGGCTGCCCGAAAAGGCCATGGTGGACAAGCTGTTCGCCGAACTGGCTGAACGCTATGCGGATCGCCCCGGTGGTTATACGCGCGTCCTGAAGGCGGGCTTCCGCTATGGCGATGCGGCGCCGATGGCGATCATCGAGCTGATCGATCGGGATCCCGACGCCAAGGGCCAGGATTCCGGTCCGGTGCCGGTCGACGAGGACGAAGAGGTCGAGGCCGCGGCCTGACGGGGCCCGGCATCGACCGAGACCATCGAGGGCAGCCGTCGTGCTGCCCTTTGTTTTTCTCAAACGCCGGGCGACAGGCATCGGCGTTTCCGGGTTACGATCCTGTCGGTCGGCCTCTATATCTGGACTTTCCAGCGGGCGAAGAATGTTAACGAGACCCTTGATCGTTCGACAGTTCCTGACGTTGGTGTTCGGCCTGCTGCTGGCGGGGCCGGTAGCCGGCGAATCCCGGCAGGTGCCGGACAGTCAGACGCAGATCCAGCTGTCGTTCGCGCCTCTGGTGCGCGCGGCCGCCCCGGCCGTCGTCAACATCTATACCAAGCGCGTGGTCGAGGAGGTCGTCAGGTCGCCGCTGTTCAGCGACCCGTTCTTCAAGCAGTTCTTCGGCGACCGCTTCGGTCGTGAGTTCGGGCCGCGCCGCCGGCGGGCGCGCAATTCGCTTGGGTCCGGCGTGATTGTCTCGGCCGATGGCCTGATCATCACGAACCATCATGTGATCGACAAGGCCGACGAGATTACCGTCGCGCTCGGCGACCGACGGGAGTTTCCGGCCGAATTGATCCTCGATGACGAGCGGACGGACCTGGCCGTGCTGCGGATCGATACGAACGGCGAGGCATTGCCGTTCCTGACGCTTAGGGATTCCGATGAACTCGAGGTCGGTGATCTCGTATTGGCGATCGGTAACCCGTTCAACGTTGGCCAGACGGTGACCAGCGGCATCGTTTCGGCGCTTGCCCGTACGGGTGTGGGAATCAGCGATTTCCAGTTCTTCATCCAGACGGACGCGGCGATCAACCCGGGCAACTCGGGCGGCGCGCTGATCGGCATGGACGGCCGGCTGGTCGGCATCAACACGGCGATCTTTTCCCGCAGTGGTGGGTCCCACGGCATTGGCTTCGCCGTTCCGACCACGATGGTGCGGGTTGTCCTGGAGAGCGCTCGTCAGGGTCTGGATTACGTCCAGCGGCCTTGGTTCGGCGCGGCCATGCAGGCGGTCGATCCCGATATCGCCACCTCGGTCGGCCTGGAACGCCCGCACGGTGCGCTGGTTCGCGCCATCTATGAGGGCGGACCGGCCGACAGCGCCGGTATCGAGCGCGGCGATATTGTGCTGGCCGTGGACGGATTCGAAATCGAAGATCCAAGAGGGCTTCAGTTTCGCCTGGGCAGCAAGATGATAGGTGGTGCCGTAACGCTGGATCTCTACCGCGGCGGTAATCGGCGGCAGGTGACGCTGGAACTGGTCGAGGCGCCGGAAGATCCGCCGCGCAACGTGACCGAGTTGCGGGGCGCGCATCCGTTTGCCGGCCTGACGGTGGCCAACCTGTCGCCGGCTCTGGCTGAGCAACTTGGTGTCGATGTGTTGGCGAGAGGCGTCATCGTACTGAAAGTGGCGCGCAACAGCCCCTCACGTCGACTGCGCCTTCGGTCGGGCGACAGATTCATTGAGGTGAACGGAAAACCGATCGAACGTGTGCGGGATCTGCGGGCGGCGCTGGACGCCGGCAGCTCGGACTGGCGGGCCCGGGTCCAGCGTGGCGACCGAACGCTTAATCTTTCGGTGCGCGGATGAGCAGCCTGTTCGAGGCGGCTGGACTGGACACCGGGCCGGCGCCGCCTTTGGCGGACCGCCTGCGGCCGCAGACTCTGGACGACGTTATCGGCCAGGCGCATCTGCTGGCGGGCGAGGGGCCGATCGCGCGCATGTTGGCATCCGGGCGTTTGGCGTCGCTTATTCTCTGGGGCCCACCCGGCAGCGGCAAGACCACCATAGCGCGCCTGCTGGCGCAGCAGGTGGGGTTGCACTTCGAACAGCTTTCCGCCGTGTTCTCCGGCGTTGCCGATCTCCGCAAGGCCTTCGAGGCTGCAGCGGCCCGTCGCCGCGACGGTCTTGGCACGCTGTTGTTCGTCGACGAGATCCATCGCTTCAACCGGGCACAGCAAGACGGATTTCTGCCTTATGTCGAAGACGGCACCATCGTCCTTGTCGGCGCCACGACAGAGAATCCATCATTCGAGCTCAACGCCGCCCTGTTGTCGCGGGCCCAGGTGCTGGTGCTGAACCGCCTCGATGACGAAGCGCTGGAGCAGCTCCTAGAACGGGCAGAGACGGCCGAAGAACGCCCCCTGCCGTTGGACACCGATGCCCGGGCAGCGCTGCGGGCGATGGCCGACGGCGATGGCCGGTTTCTGCTGAACCTGGCCGAGGAGCTGTTGGCGTTGCCGGCCGATAAAGCATTGGACACGGCGGCACTGACCCGCACGGTGCAACGCCGGGCACCGGTCTATGACAAGGCCCAGGAGGGGCACTTCAACCTGATCAGCGCGCTGCACAAATCGTTGCGCGGTTCGGATGCCGATGCCGGTCTCTACTGGCTCGCCCGGATGCTGTCGGCCGGTGAGGATCCGCTCTACATCGTTCGCAGGCTCGTTCGCTTTGCGGTCGAAGATATCGGTCTGGCCGATCCGGATGCCGTGCAGCAGGCGTTGGCGGCCAAGCAGGCCTATGACTTCCTGGGTTCGCCCGAGGGCGAGCTGGCGATCGCGCAGGCCGTGCTGTATCTGGCCACGGCGCCGAAGTCGAACGCTGCCTATCGCGCGCTGGCTTCGGCGAACCGGGCGGCGAAGGAGACCGGCTCGCTGATGCCGCCCAAGCACATCCTCAATGCCCCGACCCGATTGATGAAGGATCTCGGCTACGCCAAGGGCTACGAGTACGACCACGACGCCGACGAGGCATTCTCCGGCCAGAACTATTTTCCCGAGGAGATGGAGCGACTGCGCTTCTACAGTCCGACGGAGCGCGGTTTCGAGCGCGAGATCGCCAAGCGCCTGGCCTATTGGCGCAAGCTGCGGGAGCGGCGGACAGGACCAGCGGACTCGTGAACCTGCTGCTGGCGATTGCCGCGGGCGGCGCGATCGGCGCCCTGGGCCGGCATTTCGTTTCGTCGCAGCTCACGCATTGGCTCGGCGGCGGTTTTCCGTGGGGCATCCTGATCTGCAATGTGGTCGGGTCGTTCGCAATGGGCTGTCTGGTCGAGGTGATGGCCTTGAAATGGTCCGTCGGCGTCGAATTCCGCGCCTTCATGACCGTGGGCATTCTCGGCGCCTTCACCACGTTTTCGACCTTTTCGCTGGACACCGTGCTGTTGCTCGAGCGGGGCGCCTACGTCTCCGCGATGGTCTACGTCGTGACATCGGTGGCGCTGTCGGTCGGCGGGCTGGTCGCCGGCATGGCCCTGTTCCGCCAGGTGTTGGCGTGAGCGGTGTACAGACAGTCGAAGTCTCGGCCGACGACGATGGCCTGCGGCTTGACCGTTGGTTTCGCCGCCATTTTCCCGGTCTGAGCCACGGTCGGCTCGAACGGCTGTTGCGAAAGGGGGAAGTTCGTGTCGACGGCCGGCGGAGCAAATCCGGCGCCCGCATCGCGGTCGGTCAGCGGATCCGGGTTCCGCCTTTGGCGGACGCCGAGCAACCGCGAAAGGCTCGTCCCGCACCTGCCAGAGACGAGGACACGGCTTGGCTGTCGGATGCCATTCTGCATATGGACGACCGGCTGATCGTCATCAATAAGCCGGCCGGCCTGGCCGTGCAGGGTGGTACGGGCACGCACCGGCATCTCGACGCCATGCTGGATGCGCTTCGGTTCAAGGCGGCCGAACGCCCCCGCCTGGTTCATCGGCTCGACAAAGATACCAGTGGGGTTCTGATCCTTGGCCGCACGGCGGCCGCGGCGGCCAGCCTGACGCGCGCCTTTCGTGAACGTTCGACCCGCAAGCTGTACTGGGCACTGGTCGCCGGCGTGCCGCAGCCGCCACGAGGGCAGATCAAGCTGCGCTTGGCCAAACGGCCCGGCGCCGTTGGCGAACGGGTCCAGGCCCACCCGACGGAAGGCAAGCCCGCGATCACCGACTACGCCGTTATCGACAAGGCCGGCCGCAGTGCCGCCTGGCTGGGGCTACGGCCGGTGACGGGCAGGACCCATCAGTTGCGGGCCCATTGCGCGGCCATCGGCACACCGATCCTGGGCGATGGCAAATATGGCCGCCGGGACCAGTTCGCGGGCGGCCTTGGAGCGGTACGCCGGCTGCAATTGCACGCGCGATCGATTGAGCTGCCCGTCGGCGGGAGCAAAACGATGTGGATCGAGGCACCGGTGCCCAAGCATATGACCGACTGCATGCGCGACCTCGGTTTCGATCCGGCGACCGCGGACGACCCATTCGCCGAGGATGACGAATAGGCGGCCGAGCGCAGCCAAGCTAAACTGAATGCCCATCATGATCGGGGAGGTCAGACATGCCATATGCCGAGGCTGAACGCGCCAAGCTCTATTACGAGGAAACGGGCGAGGGCTATCCGATCGTGTTCGTGCACGAGTTTGCCGGCGACCTGCGGAGCTGGGAGCCCCAGGTTCGCTATTTCTCGCGGCGCTATCGCTGCATCACCTACAACGCCCGTGGTTATCCGCCGTCGGACGTGCCGTCGGACGTGGCGCACTACAGCCAGGACATCGCCACCGACGATATCGCCGCGGTCATGCGCGCCGCCGAGGTCGAGAAGGCGCATGTCGTCGGCTTGAGCATGGGCGGTTTCGCCAGCCTGCATTTCGGCATTCGGTATCCGGAGCTGGCGAGCGCGTTGGTGGTTGCGGGCTGTGGATACGGTGCGCCGAAGGAGGGGCAGGCGCAGTTCAAGGAGGAGGCGCACGCGCTCGCCGAGCGTTTCGCCGCAAACGATATGGCGACGATATCGGCCGGCTACGCGGCCGGACCGTTTCGCGTTCAGTATCAAAACAAAGATCGGCGCGGCTGGGAGGAGTTCGCCGCTCAGTTTGCCGAACATGATCTTAACGGCGCCGTCATGACGCTGCGCGGCGTCCAGGCGAGTCGCCCCTCGATTTATGACCTGGAACCGCAACTGCGAGATATCCAGGTACCGATGCTCATCGTGACCGGCGACGAGGATGAGCCCTGTCTTGACGTCAACCTGTTCATGAAGCGCGTTATTCCAAGCGCCGGCCTCTATGTGCTGCCGCGAACCGGCCATACGCTGAACCTGGAGGAGCCCGGCGCATTCAATGCGACGGTGCAGGAGTTCTTCAGCGCCGTCGAACGCGATCGTTGGGGGCTGCGCGATTCCCGGTCGGTAACCGACACCATCATGCTGGCGAACCAGGACACGTAGGCCGGCGAAGAGGTCTCTGCGTGTCCGCCGCTTTGCCGTTGGTCGTTTTCGATGTCGATGGAACGCTGGTCGACAGTCAGCACACGATCGCGGCGTCGATGGCGACGGCCTTCGATCTGAACGGCTACCCCAGGCCCGATCTCCGGGACGTCCGGCGTGTGGTCGGCCTGTCGTTGGTCGAGGCCGTGGCCCGGCTGTTGCCGACCGAGCCGGACTCTCGGCATGCGACCGTCGCCGAGGACTACAAGGCGGCGTTCTTCGAGCTGCGCAACAGGCCCGACCATGACGATCCGTTGTTTCCGGGCGCCAGAGATGTTGTGTCGCGCCTCGACGCGGCCGGCTACCAACTCGGCATTTGCACGGGCAAATCCAGGCGCGGTCTCGTTGCGGTGCTGACGCACCACGGACTGTCGCCCCATTTCGTCACGGCGCAGACGGCCGACCAGCATCCGGGCAAGCCACATCCGGCCATGCTGCGGCAAGCGATGGCCGAGGCGGGCGCCGAGCCGGCTACCACCGTCCTCGTCGGCGATACCTCGTTCGACATGGCCATGGCGCGCAATGCCGGTGTCGCGCCCGTGGGGGTATCCTGGGGCTATCATGAGGTCGCCGAGCTGAAGGAATCGGGCGCGGATGTGGTGATCGATCACTTCGACGACCTGCTGGCCGAGATCGAGGCACTGATCGGGTCGCCCGCCGGCACGTCATGAAGAAGTTCTATAAATCCGCGCGGGCTGTCGCCGATGCCGACGGCTTCCAAATAACGCTCGACGGCCGTACGGCCCGCACGCCGAGAAAGGCGCTGCTCCGGTTGCCGACCCGCGGGCTGGCCGACGCCATTGCCGACGAATGGCAGGCACAGGACGACAGCATCGATCCGATGAAGATGCCGCTCACCCGGCTCGCGAATTCCGCTATCGACACCGTCGCGACGCAACGCGAGACCGTCGTTCAGACCGTTTCCACCTACGGCGGCAGCGATTTGGTGTGCTATCGCGCCGATACGCCGTCGGATCTGGCCGCGGCTCAGCATGCCCATTGGCAGCCGCTGGTGGCCTGGGTCGAGCGGCGCCATGGGGCCGTCCTGGCCGTGACCGCCGGGATTACGCATGTCGATCAACCGGCGGCGGCGCTGGCGGCATTGACGGCTGCTGTCGCCGACTTCGACGACTACGCGCTGGCGGCGTTGCACGATCTGACGACGATCACCGGGTCCCTGGTGATTGGCCTGGCGGTCGCCGACGGCGAGATCGACATTGGCCGTGCCTGGGAGGCGGCTCAGGTCGACGAGGCGTATCAGGCGGCGACATGGGGCGAGGATGCCGAGGCGGCGGCGCGGCGGGACCGCCTGAAAGGGGAGCTCGACCAGGCCAAGTTGTTTCTCGATCTGTTGCGAAGCTGAACGCCCTTGATCGCTGATCGGCCGGCGCTATGTTGGCGCTGGCAGCCGCCGGATTGGCCCTATCCTGGGAACAAATACAAGCTAGTATCGGAACTTGAAAAAGGCCCGAACAGGGAGCATGCATGCAAGACATTCTGCGCCAGTTGGAGGAGAAACGCCGGCAGGCCCGACAGGGCGGCGGCGAAAAACGCATCAAGGCGCAGCACGCCAAGGGCAAGCTGACGGCGCGGGAACGGCTGGAGCTGTTGCTGGACGAAGATTCGTTCGAGGAATACGACATGTTCGTCGAGCACCGCAGCAGCGATTTCGGCATGGCCGAGCAGACGATCCCCGGCGACGGCGTGGTCACGGGCTGGGGCACGATCAACGGGCGCCTCGTGTTTGTCTTCAGCCAGGATTTCACCGTGTTTGGCGGATCGCTATCCGAAGCGCATGCGGAAAAGATCTGCAAGATCATGGACCAGGCCATGAAGGTGGGCGCGCCCGTGATCGGGCTGAACGACTCGGGCGGCGCACGCATTCAGGAAGGCGTGGCCTCGCTCGGCGGCTATGCCGAGGTGTTCCAGCGCAACGTACTGGCTTCAGGCGTGGTGCCGCAGATCTCGGTGATCATGGGCCCCTGCGCCGGCGGCGCCGTCTATTCGCCGGCGATGACCGACTTCATCATGATGGTGAAGGATTCCTCCTACATGTTCGTCACCGGCCCCGATGTGGTGAAGACCGTCACCCAGGAAGAGGTCACCCAGGAAGAGCTCGGTGGCGCCACGACGCATTCGACGCGGTCGGGTGTCTCCGATCTCGCTTTCGAAAACGATCTCGAGGCGTTGACCCAGGTGCGCCGTCTGTTCGGCTTCCTGCCGCTGTCGAACAGGGAGAAGCCGCCGCAGCGACCCTGTCACGACGACCCGGATCGGGTTGAGATGTCGCTCGATACGCTGGTCCCGGCCGATCCGCAAAAACCCTACGATATGAAGGAGTTGATCGGAAAAGTTGTCGACGACAGCGACTTCTTCGAGCTGCAGCCGGACTTCGCGGGCAACATCGTCATCGGTTTCGGCCGCATCGACGGCAGCACGGTGGGCATCGTCGCGAACCAGCCCATGGTCCTGGCCGGGTGCCTCGATATCGATTCCAGCCGCAAGGCGGCTCGCTTCGTCCGCTTCTGCGATTGCTTCAACATCCCCATCCTTACCTTCGTCGACGTGCCCGGCTTCCTGCCCGGCACGGCGCAGGAATATGGTGGCATCATCAAACATGGAGCCAAGCTGTTGTTCGCCTACGCCGAATGCACGGTGCCGAAGGTCACGGTGATTACGCGCAAGGCCTATGGCGGCGCTTACGACGTGATGTCGTCCAAGCATCTTCGGGGCGATGTCAACTATGCCTGGCCCACGGCCGAGATCGCCGTCATGGGGCCGAAGGGCGCCGTCGAAATCATCTTCCGCTCCGAACTCGGCGACCCGGACAAGATCGAGGCCCGCACGGAGGAGTACCGGACAAAGTTCGCCAATCCCTTCGTCGCCGGCCATCGCGGCTACATCGATGACGTCATCATGCCGCACAACACCCGACGCCGGGTGAGCCGGGCGCTGGCGCTGCTGAAGAACAAGCAGCTTCAGAATCCATGGAAGAAACACGATAACATTCCACTTTAAGAAAACTAACTATGTTCAAGAAAATATTGATAGCAAACCGGGGCGAGATCGCCTGCCGGGTGATCCGCACGGCGCGGCGCATGGGCATCGGAACCGTCGCCGTCTTTTCCGAGGCCGATGCCGGCGCGCTGCACACGCAAATGGCCGACGAGGCGGTCGCCATCGGGCCGGCCCCGGCGGCCGAGAGTTACCTGGTCATCGAACGGATTCTGGACGCGATCGCCCGGACGAGCGCCGACGCGGTGCATCCGGGCTACGGCTTCCTGTCCGAGAACGGCGCCTTCGCCGAGGCGCTGTCGGCGGCCGGCGTCGCCTTTATCGGCCCCGGACCGACGGCCATCGCGGCCATGGGCGACAAGATCGAATCGAAGAAGCTCGCCCGCGATGCCGGCGTCAACATGGTGCCCGGGCACCTGGCCGCCATTGCGGACGCCGACGAGGCCGCGGCCGTGGCGGCCGACATCGGCTATCCGGTGATGCTGAAGGCATCCGCCGGCGGTGGCGGCAAGGGCATGCGGATCGCCTACGATGAGGACCAGGCCCGGGAAGGCTTTGTCTCGGCCGCGAACGAGGCGCGGTCGAGCTTTGCCGACGACAGGGTCTTCGTCGAGAAATTCATCGAGCAGCCGCGCCATATCGAGATCCAGGTGCTGGCCGACGGGCATGGCAACTGCATCTATCTGGGCGAACGCGAATGCTCGATCCAGCGCCGGCACCAAAAGGTGATCGAGGAGGCGCCAAGCCCGTTCCTCGATCCGGAGACGCGCCAGGCCATGGGCGAGCAGGCGGTCGCCTTGGCCAAGGCCGTGGAGTATCAGTCGGCCGGCACCGTCGAATTCATCGTCGATGCCAACAAGAACTTCTATTTCCTTGAAATGAATACCAGGCTTCAGGTCGAGCACCCCGTCACCGAGATGGTGACGGGCGTCGATCTGGTAGAGCAGATGATCCGCGTCGCCGCCGGCGAAACGCTGGCGATCACGCAGTCGGATGTGACGTTGAACGGCTGGGCGATCGAGGCGCGGGTTTATGCCGAGGACCCGACCCGCAATTTCATGCCCTCGATAGGACGCCTTCGGCGGCTGACGGCGCCCGCTGAAGAGGACGGCGTGCGGGTCGACACGGGCGTGGTCGAGGGCTCGGAAATCTCGATGTTCTATGACCCGATGATCGCGAAGCTGATCGCGCATGGCGACGACCGCGACATGGCGATCGCACGCATATCAGATGCGCTGGACGGATATTACATCCGCGGCATAAGCCACAACGTCAGCTTCCTGAATGCGCTGGTCCGGCATCCACGGTTTCAGGAAGGCCGCCTGACAACGGCGTTTCTCGACGAGGAGTTCCCCGACGGGTTCGAAAACGCAGCGCTGACGACGGATATTCGTGACGCAATGGGCGCGGCGGCCGTTTTGGTGCATCTGCGACTTGGCGCCCAGGCGGCCGCGCGTGATCAGGTTTCGACGACGCGTCAATCGTCTGGATCGGTCGATCTGGTGGTGGGAATTGACGATGATCCGCATCGGGTTTCCGCCGAACTGACCGACACAGGCCTCAGCTTGAGCATGCCCGATCGATCGATCGATCTGCACAGCGACTGGCGACCCGGTCAGCCGTTGTTACATGGCGAGCTCGGCGGCAGGGCGGTTACGCTGCAATTGGACATGCAGCCCGATTCTTACCGACTGATTCATGCTGGCGTGACGCTCGACATCGCCGTCCGCACGCCGCGCGCCGCGGAACTGGCATTGATGATGCCGAAGAAAGAACCGCCTGATCTGTCGAAGTTCCTGCGCTGTCCGATGCCCGGACTGGTGATTTCCATCGACGCGGAAGTGGGCGAGAGCGTCAAGGCGGGCCAAGCGCTTGCCGTCGTCGAGGCCATGAAAATGGAGAACGTACTGCGTGCCGAGCAGGACGGAACGATTGCGGCGGTGCACGTCAGTCAGGGCCAGAGCCTGTCGGTCGACCAGGTCATTCTTGAGTTTGCTTGACTAAGCAGTCAGAAACGTCAATCGTGTTTTAGGCACCGTTCATGGAGGTCGGACGGTGATACATACGTCGCTGTTGGGGAATATTGGGAAGGCGGTCTCCACGGCAAACTGGAGTTGATCCACAGGTTCCCGGCTGAGGGCAGGTACGGGATCCGCGGAGGAGGGGGCTTTCGTGGCGTCCAGCGAGACGTTGGCTTTCGACGGACCGCTTGCGCAGGCATTGCGTCGTCAGCGCGACCCCGCGCTCGTGGTCGCGGC
This sequence comes from Alphaproteobacteria bacterium, assembly GCA_965232515.1. Classification (GTDB taxonomy): domain Bacteria; phylum Pseudomonadota; class Alphaproteobacteria; genus JANQKO01. Next base: position 685,412 of record CBDDPY010000002.1, read on the forward strand.
TGATATCAGGCGTGCCGGAAATCCGAAGATCTTGTTTGCAAACGATGCGTTTTGTCGGTTGCACGACCAGACCGGTGGGGACCTGGTTGGTCAGCCGATCGATGTGTTGTTCGGTCCGAACGGCGATCACCACGGCTTGCGCAAGATTACCTGGGCGGTTGCCGGCCGGCGGCCTTGCGAGTTCGAAGCCGAAGTTTATCGCCGGGACGGCTCCTCATTCGTAAGCGAACTGTCGGTGACGCCGGTTCTCAACGACGATGAGACGGCGTTGTGCTTCGTCGTCTCGGAACGCGATATCACCGAGCGCCGCCGGGCCGAGATCCTGGCGGCGGGGCAGACGAAAATCCTCGAGCGCGTTGCCGCGCGGGCGCCATTGAGCGAAACGCTCCGTCAACTGGCCAAGATGGTCGAGTTGATGTCGGCGGACTATTTGGTGGCGATCCGCGTACTTGATGACGAGGGCAACGACCTCGTGCGGGTCGCGACCGAGCCATTGATGTCCAAGTGGACCGACAATAGCGGCCGCACGCCGAGATTAGAGGCGTTCCCGGTGAAGCAGGAGAGCCGTCGGGCCGGCATCTACATTCATCGGGAAATGCACGACATCGCCTACCTGCCGTCCGGCGATGAGTTGCGGGAAGAGGGCGTGCGGCGCGCTTGGGTCAAACCGGTTGTCTCGGCGGCCGGTGCCGTGAACGGGGTGTTTGCCCTGCTGGCGAAACACGATCGTGAGCCCAACGATCACGAGCTCGATTTGATCGAGCTGGCCTCGCATCTGACGGCCGTCGCGATTGAAAGCAAATCCGGCGAACGAGCGCTCGGTCGTAGCGAGGAGCGGTTCCGGGATGTCGTCGAGGCCGTTTCGGACTGGATTTGGGAAACCAACGCGGAACACCGCCTGACCTTCGTTTCACCGGGACAGGAAGACCTTCTAGGACATGCGCCGTCCGATCTGTTGGGCAAGCGTGTGATGCGGTTCGTCCGACCGGCCGTCGGGCGCGGGCCGGCGATCGATCCCGATACGCATCAGTCGTTCAAGGACGTGTTTCTTGAAGTCGACGACACGAACGGCAACACCCATCGAATCCGGGTCAGTGGACGACCGGTATTCGCCGCCGACGGCAGTTTCGCCGGCTATCGCGGCGCCGCCAGCGATGTCACGCACGAGGAGGAAGTTGCCGCGCTCGCCCGGCTGGCGACCGAGCGCCTCAACATGGCGGTGGAGTCGATCGATCAGGGATTTCTGCTGTTCGACGCCGATGACCGGCTGGTAATCTGCAACAGCCGGGCCGGAGAGATCGTGCCGGAAATCGCCGACCTGCTGAAGCCGGGCATCAGCTTTACCGAAATCGTCCGCGCGGGCATCGCCCGCGACGTCTACGATTTGCCCGCCGAACGCCGCCGGACGGCCCTTGCTGCCCGGCTGGAGCGGCATCACAGCCCGCGCGGGCCATTCGAAATCCCGCTTCGCGACAGTCGCTGGCTGCGAGTTGATGAGCGAACGACGCGGGACGGTGGCGTCGTGGCCGTATGGACCGATATTACCGAGGCGAAACGTCGCGAGGTGGCGCTGCACGAGGCCAAAGACGCGGCCGAGCTGGCAAGTCGATCGAAGTCGGAATTCCTGGCCAACATCAGTCATGAACTGCGCACGCCGCTGAATGCGATCATTGGGTTTGCCGAGGTGATGGACAAAGAGCTGTTCGGCATGCTCGGCAACGATCATTATCGGGACTACGTCCGCGATATCAGTGACAGTGGTCGCCATTTACTGCAGTTAATCAACGACTTATTGGATGTTTCGAAGATCGAGGTTGGGCGGCTCGAAGTAGAGGACAGCGACCTGCAAATAGCCGGCGTGGTCGAAACCTGCGTTCGCATGGTGCGTGAGCGCGCCCGCAATGCCGATGTCGGCCTCAAGGTCGATGTCGCCCCGGATCTGCCGACGATTCGGGCCGACGAACGCAAACTGAAGCAGATCGTGCTGAATCTGCTGTCGAATGCGGTGAAATTCACGCCGGCGGGCGGGCATATCTGGGCCAGCGCCATGGCCAACGCCGACGGCGGCGTGACGATCATCGTCAAGGACGATGGAATTGGCATCGCCGCCGACGATATTCCCGAGGCGTTGAACGTCTTTGGCCAAATCGACGGCAGCCTCAGCCGCAAGTACGAGGGCGCGGGACTTGGCCTGCCGCTGTCCAAGGCGCTGACCGAGCTGCATGGCGGCCAGCTCGATATTCATTCGGTCATCGGCAGCGGCACGGAAGTCTTTGTCCACCTGCCGGCCGACCGCGTTGTTGGCGAGGCCGTTGCCGCGCAATAGCATGTCCGCTATGCGGTACACCATTTCAGTTCGAATTTCTGGCCGGGTCCAAGGCGTTGGATTCCGTTACTGGGCGTCAGAGCGGGCGCGGGCGCTCAAGCTCGACGGTTGGGTCCGAAACCGGCACAACGGCAGCGTCGAATTACGTATCAGCGGTGAACGCGCGGCCGTCGAGCAGATGATCGCCGATTGTCGCGAAGGACCGCCCGCCGCAGAGGTCAGTAAGTTCGAGACGGTTCGGAGACAGCCACCCGAGGAGGTTTCCTCGGGTTTCGATATTCGCGAGACGGTCTGACGCTAGAAAGCTGCGTCGCCGGATATGAGTTTGACAGGCCCAAATATGTTTTCGAACGTAATTTGCAGTTCTGAATCGACTTCCGCCATTGTGATTGGAATGCCGAGGTCGACTAGTGACGTCACACCGTATTCACGAATACCGCAGGGAACAATACCGTCATAGTGGGCGAGATCCGGTTCGACGTTCAGCGATATGCCGTGATAGCTGACCCAGCGCCGGACCCGTACGCCAACGGCGGCAATCTTGTCCTCGCGGCCATGCCCGCGGTCGATCCAGACGCCGACCCGGCCATTCCGGCGTTCGCCGCGCAGGTTGAACCGTGCCAACGTCTCTATGAGCCAGCGCTCGAGGTCATAAACGAAGGCGCGTAGATCCGCCCCGCGGCGCCGTAGGTCGAGCATCACATAACAGACACGCTGTCCTGGCCCGTGATAGGTGTATTGCCCACCGCGCCCTGTTCGTATTACGGGAAGTTTTTCCGATTCGAGCAAATCTTCCGGGCGCGCGCTGGTGCCGGCGGTGTAGAGCGGGGGATGTTCCAACAGCCAAACGGTCTCTGGCGCGGTGCCGGCTCGAATCGCGGCGACGCGCGCTTCCATGCTGGCGACCGCCTGCCGGTAGTCGACCGGCGCATCGCTGACCTGCCAGGCCACGTAGGGGAATGGCCTCGACCGGTCGCCGAGGTCGGGCCGTTCGGCCGTTTTTGCATGGTTAACCAATGCATAACCCCGACGTGGCATTGATCGTGGCTGGCGACATTCCGCGGATGTGTTCCGATGAGCGCTGTCGAAGACGTTAGCATAGAAATATCGGTGGTTATTGGCACGTCGACAATGCCGATCCACCAGCTGCTGAAGATGGGCCGTGGCGCCGTCATCGAGCTCGACGCGGGTGTCGACGACTATGCCTGGATCTTCGCCAACAACCGTCTGGTGGCGCGTGGCGAAATCGTCGTCAACGGCGAGAATGTCTCGGTCCAGATCGTCGAAACCATCGATCATGAGGGCGCCTGAGCCCGGTGACGTGAAATCCGGCCGGACCGACTGCCGCGCTTGCGGCCTTTCATGTCATTTGCTACATGCAGGTCGAGAGCGGTCGTGGCGGAATTGGTAGACGCGCAGCGTTGAGGTCGCTGTGGGGGAGACCCCGTGGAAGTTCGAGTCTTCTCGACCGCACCATCTTGAAACCCGTGGGTAACTGCCTGCGGGTTTTGCATTTTTTGGGTCCGCGTCAGACCGCCGTCACGGTAAGGTACGCGAGGGGCGCATCAAAACTAATACGTTAAGGGGGAGGCCGAATGTCCGACGAACTCGACCGCATGGCCATCGAGTACCACCGCTGGCCCACGCCGGGAAAACTCAGTGTCACGCCGACGACCAGGCTTTCGAACCAGCGCGACCTGTCGCTGGCCTATTCGCCGGGCGTCGCGGCCGCCTGCAATCTGATCGCCGACGATCCCGCCGAGGCGGCGACGGTCACGGCGCGGGCCAATCTTGTCGCGGTAATCTCGAACGGCACCGCGGTGCTGGGCCTCGGCGATATCGGTCCGCTGGCATCGAAGCCGGTGATGGAGGGCAAGGCGGTCCTGTTCAAGAAATTCGCCGGCATTGACGTATTCGACATTGAGGTCGATGAGACCGATCCCGAAAAGCTGGTCGAGATCGTCGCCGCGCTCGAACCCACGTTCGGCGGTGTCAATCTCGAGGACATCAAGGCGCCTGACTGCTTCATCGTTGAGGAGAAATGCCGGGAGCGCATGAAAATCCCGGTTTTCCACGATGACCAGCACGGCACCGCGATTTGCGTCGCCGCGGCCGTCTACAACGGCCTGCGCCTTGTGGAGAAGAGTGAAGGCGATGCGCGCGTGGTCTGCAGCGGTGCCGGCGCGGCCGCGTTGGCGTGCCTCAATCAGCTCGTGAGCCTCGGGATCAAGCTGGAAAACATCCTGGTCTGCGATCGCAATGGCGTCGTCCACAAAGGCCGGAACGAGGGCATGGATCCCTACAAGGAGCGCTTCGCGGTCGAGACCGACTTGCGGACGCTGGATGAGGCGATCGACGGCGCCGATATCTTCCTGGGACTGTCGGGACCAGGCGTGCTCACGCCGGATATGGTCAAGAAGATGGCCGATAAGCCGCTGATCCTGGCGCTCGCCAACCCGACGCCCGAGATTCTGCCGGAAGATGCAATGGCGGTGCGGCCCGACGCCATCATCGCCACCGGCCGGTCCGATTATCCCAACCAGGTCAACAACGTCCTGTGCTTCCCGTTCCTTTTCCGCGGGGCGCTCGACTGCGGCGCATCGGAAATCAACGAGGAGATGAAGCTCGCCTGCGTGAAGGCGATTGGCGATCTGGCGATGGCCGAGGCGTCGGATGTGGTGGCGACCGCCTATGCCGGCAGTTCGCTGTCGTTCGGACCGGAATACATCATTCCCAAGCCGTTCGATCCGCGGCTGATTTTGTCGATCGCCCCAGCCGTGGCTCAAGCCGCCATGGACAGCGGCGTGGCGACCCGGCCGATCGCCGATATGGAAGCTTATCGCCGCAGTCTCACCGGCTATGTCTATCGCACCGGATTCGCCATGAAGCCGATGTTCGACAGCGCCCGCGAAGAAAAGCATCGCGTGGTCTATGCCGAAGGTGAGGAAGACCGGGTGTTGCGGGCGATTCAGATCGCGGTCGACGACGGTCTGGTCGAACCGTGCGTCGTCGGCCGGCCGGCTGTTGTTGAGGCAATGATCAAGGAACTGGGCCTGCGGTTGCGCCCGGGCGACGATCTCGAGATTGTCGATCCGGCCGACAATCCCAATCTCGACGCCTTCGCCGAGCGTTACCACGAAATCATGGCGCGCAGCGGCATTGCGCCGGATTTCGGGCGGACGATGGTGCGCACGCGCTCGACGCTGACTGCGGCCCTGATGCTCGATGCCGGCCAGGTCGATGCCATGATCTGCGGGTCATACGGCCGCTTCGACCAGCACTATCAGCATGTCATGGACGTGATCGGTCTGCGCGACGGTGTGACCGACGCCTCGGCGCTGGAATTGCTGATTCTGGACGAGGCCTCGGTGTTCATCTGCGATACCGCGGTGACCTATCGTCCCAGCGCCGACCAGATCGCCGAAATGACAGTTTTGGCGGCAGATCACGTCCGCCGGTTCGGCATCACGCCGAAAGTCGCCTTGCTGTCCCACTCGGATTTCGGCTCGGCGCAGTCGCGGTCGGCGCGACGGATGCGCCACGCGCGCCAGTTGCTGAAGAAGATCGCGCCCGACCTCGAGGTGGACGGCGAGATGCGGGCAGATACGGCGTTGCTCGCCCATCTTCGGCAGCGCATTTTCCCGGGCGCCGAGCTCGAGGGCGCGGCCAATCTGCTGGTCATGCCGTCGCTCGACGCGGCGAACATCGCGTTCAATACCGCAAAGGCGCTGGGCAATGGCATTTCGGTCGGCCCAATGATGATCGGCCTCGCCAAGCCGGCCCACATCGTCAGTCCGTCCATCACGGTTCGTGGCCTGGTCAATATGACGGCGATCGCCGCCGTCGATGCGCGGGCCTTTGCACGAGGAGATGTGCCCAGCGCGCCGTTGCGGCAGTCGGCCTGACCGCCGCGGCCGAAGATCGCCGAAATCGGCGTCCTGTAAGGGATTTGTTTACGTTTCCGCAACCACTGGTCGGCTATCCTCTCGATTGACCCCGGGGGGATTGCCGAATGCGGCCCACATCACGACCAAACCTGCGAAGCTGGCGCTGCCTGACCAGGATCGGTTCGGCCGCGTTGACCATGGCTCTGCTGCCCGTCGGCATCGCCGATGCCGGCAAATGGCCGATCGACAGCTACAGCGGCGCGCCCATTGCCGCGCGGGCGCCGCAAGCGCCGGCGGCCGTGCAGGTCCGGTTCAACGATGCAGCGCCGCTGCCTGCCCCGATCGATGAAATAGCTCTCACACCGCCGGCGGCTTCTGATCCCGGCGATACCTATCTGCTGTTCGCCGACGGCTTTTATGCCCGGAACGAGACCTCTTCCTGGATGCCTTATCTGATGTTCGGCAAGGAAGAGAGGGACGGCAGCGGTGTCGGTGGGAGCGCAGGCAATCTGACATCGGGCGCCGAGCCGGAACTGCGCCTCGGTATCGGTCTGCACAGGCGGCTGATCGATCGGATGGACCTGACCGTCGGTTACCGCGCGGAGTATCGCGGGCCGAGCGTTATCGAAGATGACGATATTGCGCCCGTCGACCACAATTTCGGCCTTCGGCTGCGCTACCGCTTCTAAGGCCTGAATAAACCGACCCCTTCATCGTTGGGCCGGTTGCGGGTTTCCCCGCAGTCGGGCAGAAAGGTCGCGCCTTTTCACAAACGGCGTGGTCGCCTGCCATGAGCGAACAGCCCGCAGAGACCCAAGATCCGCAGGCGCAGCTGGACGACATCTACGCCGTCAATCCGGACTTCGTGCGCGACGTGCGCACGCTGCTCGATCGTGGCGCGGCGGACGGCGTCCGACGGCTTGTGCTGCCGCTGCACGTGGCTGACATCGCCGACCTCGTCGACCTGCTGCCCCGCGACGAACGCACGACTCTGCTCGACTGTTTGGGTGACGATCTCGATCCCGCGGTGCTGACCGAGGTCGAGGAATCCGTCCTCCAGGATCTGCTGCCGGAGTTGGCGCCATCGGCGCTGGCCCGGGCGGTGACGGAGCTCGACACCGATGACGGCGTATATCTGGTCGATCACCTGGATGAAGACCAGCGCGAAGCGATCCTGCGGGCGGTGCCGGCGCCGGACCGGATCGCCGTCCAGGAAGCGCTCGATTTTCCCGAGGACAGCGCCGGCCGCCTCATGCAGCGCGATTTCATCGCGGTGCCCGCCTACTGGACCGTCGGCCAGGTGATCGACTACTGCCGCGACACCGAGGACCTGCCGGACGAGTTCTACAGCATCTTCGTCATCGATCCGCGCTACCGGCCGATCGGCCATGTTCCGCTGAACCGGGTGCTGCGCACGCGCCGTCCGGTCGTGGTCCGGCAGATCATGGAGGAGGAGACCCAGCTTATCCCGCTGGAGATGGACCAGGAGGAGGTGGCGTTCCTGTTCCAGCAGTACGACCTGGCCTCGGCGCCGGTGGTGGACGAATATGGCCGTCTGGCCGGCGCCATCACCTTCGACGACGTCGCCGACGTGATCGAGGAGGAGGCCGAGGAAGACATGTTGAGGTTGGGCGGCGTCGCCGGCGAGTCCGATCTTTATGACACGGTCATGCGCACGACGCGGACCCGGTTCACCTGGCTGCTGGTCAATCTCGGCACGGCCATCGTCGCCTCGCTGGTGATCGCGCTCTTCGACACCACGATCGACCGGATCGTCGCGCTGGCGATCCTGATGCCGATCGTCGCCTCGATGGGCGGCAACGCCGGCACCCAGACGCTGACCGTCGCCGTTCGCGCGCTCGCCACGCACGAACTCACGGCCACGAACGCCATGCGCATCGTCGTCAAGGAGGTGCTGGTCGGCGGCCTGAACGGCGTTTTCTTCGCCGCGCTGATGGGGGTGATCGCCGGCCTGTGGTTCAGCGATCCCATGCTCGGCGGCGTCATCGCGGCCGCCATGGTCATCAACCTGGTGGTGGCGGGCCTGTTCGGCACGTTGATCCCGCTGGGCTGTCAACGCTTCGGCGTCGATCCGGCCATCGCGGCGAGCGTGTTCCTGACGACGATCACCGACGTGATCGGCTTCTTCGCATTTCTGGGTCTTGCGGCGCTGATCCTGATCTAACCGCCGGATCAGTGGGCGAAGACGAGCCGGTGGTCCGACGGACCGCCGTGCCAGCGCCAGTTGGCCGCGTGGTCGGCGAGCGCCATGACGTCGTCCTGTTCGTTGTCGGCGTCGTACGCGATGCCGACGAGACGCTGCAGATTAACGCCGTCGACCGGCAACATCGCCACGCCCGGCGCTTGGAACGACATCGGCATCAGGCAGAATCCCAATCCGGCGCCAACCAGCGCCAGCGCACGCTCATCATGTTGCGTTCGGAAAACGATTCGGGGACGGATCCCGCGGCGCACAAGCTCGCGGCGCGCGGCCGTCAGGAACTCGTCATGTGTCCGGACAATTAGCGGTCGTTCGTGCAGATCTTCGGGGCGGAACGCCGGCCGACGGGCAAGGGCATGATCCGCCGGCAGCGCCATGCCGAGCCGCTCCGAATAGAGGCGTCGAAAGCCGCGTCGCTGCGATTGCGGACGACGGATCGTGATTGCCACGTCCAGGCGATCCTGGCGCAAACGCTCATCGATCTCGGCGACCGTCGCCTGGACAAGTTCGAGGTCCAGCGTGGGATTGGCGCGGCAAAAGGCGCCGAGCATGGCTGCAATGGTGTCGAACCGCAGCGTGGTCAGGATACCGATCCTGAGCCTGGACGTCGGGTGCGCGGTACTGAGGTCCGCCTCAGCCGCGCGGACTTCGCGCAGGATAGCCCGGGCCCTGGGCATGAAGCGCTCGCCGTCAACGGTCAATTGCACTTTGCGGGCGCTCCGATCGAACAGGCGTGCGCCCAGGCCGTCCTCAAGCTTACGTATCCCGGCGGAGAGGGTCGGCTGCGTCACGAAAACCCGTTGCGCCGCGCCGGTGAACGAGCCGGTCTCGGCAACGGCCAGGAAATAGCGGATCTGGTAGATGTCCATGCATAGAGGATATCAATAGATCGAACAAAAATAATCGACTTCTTATATGCATTGGCGACACCTAAGGTTTTATCCGGACTGAGCGGTGTCACGTTCGATGAGGGGTCGCGATGACGATGGACGACAAAACGGCAAATCCGGTCCTGATCGACCGACGCGGCGCCGTGGCGACGATCACGCTCAATCGCCCGGGCGCTTACAACGCCATCGATCGGCCGACGGCGAACGCGCTCCTGGATGCGCTTATTGTCTGCGACCAGGACAGCGCCATTCGCTGTGTCCTGATTACAGGCAGCGGGCACGCGTTTTGCGCCGGCGGCGACATCAAGGCGATGCAAGCGGCCGGGCGTCGGGACGAGACGCCCGGCACTTTCTTCAAGCAGCTGACCGTGCCGGTGCATGCCATCGTGGCGACCATTGTTCACATGGAAAAGCCCGTGATAACGGCGGTGAACGGTGCGGCCGCAGGCGTCGGGTTCGGTTTTGCCCTGGCCGGCGACCTGATCCTCGCGGCGCGCGGCGCGACCTTCACCATGGCTTATTCGGCGATCGGCTTGGCGCCCGATGGCAGCACGACATTTTTCCTGCCGCGGCTCGTCGGCCCAAAGCGGGCGTATGAGTTGATCTGTCTCAACGAACCGCTATCGGCGGAAGCTGCCCGGTCGGCCGGCATCGTGAACCGGGTGTTCGACGACGACGGATTCTTGGACGCGGCCCGGAACTATGCCGAGACCATCGCTGCCGGGCCGACGGCAGCACTCGCTGCCGCCAAGCGTCTGGTCGGTCAGAGCATGACATCGGCCCTCGAGGCGCAGATGGAGCGGGAGCGGCAAGCCATCGCGGCCTGCGCCGGCACGGCCGACTTCCAGCACGGCATAGCGTCGTTTCTCGAGAAACGACGCCCGGAGTTCGGAGGATGCTGAACGGTGGTTTCGAGCCGAAGGATCCCGCTTTCGCGGACAAGATCCGTGACGGGTTCGACGGTCAGGCCTTCATGCACACGATCGGCGCCAGTTTGTCGAAGCTCGCGCCGGGCGCGGTCGAACTGACATTGCCCTATCGCGAAGACCTGACCCAGCAGCACGGCTTCATCCATGGCGGGCTGGTGGCGACGCTCGCCGACAATGCCGCCGGCGGGGCCGCGGCGACGCTGCTGCCCGACGGCTGGTCGCTGCTAACGGCCGAGTTCAAGATCAATCTACTGGCCCCGGCCGAGGGCGATCGTCTCGTCGCACGCGCCGAAGTCGTGCGCCCCGGCCGATTGAGCGTCTGCCGGTCGGACGTGTTCGCCGTACAGTCCGACGCCGAGACGCTGTGCGCGACCGCGCTGGTGACGCTTATGAGCTCTGCGCCGCGGCCTGAACGTTCGATCTGAAGGCTTTCCGCTCACCGAAAATGATCCGAGCCGTTTCCGTCAACGGCCGGACTTCGGCGTCTTCCAGGATGCCGCGCGCCACCATCTCGCGGTGGCATTCCGGCAGGTTGTAGCAGGGTACGGAGGGGTACATGTGGTGCTCGATGTGGAAGTTCACGTCGTGCGGAAAGACGAACCACATCAGCCAGCCGGGGCCGGTATTGGTACGCGCCGCCTTCAGCGGCGAGTTCTCGTCGACAACAGCGCCGTGCTCGCAGATGGCGCGGAAACGGAGCAGCGGCTGCAACAGCGTCACCAGGACGAGGGGCCAGAGGATCAGATATTGCCAGCCCCAGCCAGAGCTGAAGGCTGCGACCGGCATGCCGATATGGAAGGCCGCGACCAGCCAGCGGTCGCGTCTCGCCGCCCGCCGCAGGGCCGGCGAGGTGTCGTTCAGCGGCCGGTTTTCGGTCGCGATCTCGTCGTTGATGACCGGCGCGCCGAAGAAGTATCGGTAGGTCTTCCAGGCGGTGCCGCCCAGCAGGTCCTTCGCCAGCTTGCGCAAAAGGTAACCGCGCCCGCGCGGATAGCCGCCATGGATCGGCGTGTCCGGGTCCTGCGGCCCGTAGAGGTGATTGTGGTGCAGCCGGTGCACGACCCGGTAGGTGCACATCGAAATGCCGACCGGGGTGGCGCAGAGCCGGCCGACGAGATCGTTCAGCCAGCGTGTCTCGTAGAGCCGGTAGTGGGCCGCGTCGTGCGCGATCACGAACAGCGCCTGCGCCCGCGTCGTGATGATCAGCATGGCCGGGATCACCACCCACGGCGTCCACCAGATCGTAGCGGCCGTCAGGCAGGCGGCGATCACGCCCCAGGTCTGCAGCACCGGCCAGCTCGCCTTCACCGGATCGAGTCGGGTCAGGCGTTTGATGACATGCGCCGGCAGGCTTTGCCGCCGACGCAGGTCGTCGCGGAACTCCTCGCCCTGGATCTGTGTGGCCTCGGTCATGCTGTCCCCCGCAATTGCTGCACGTTGTCGGACGCGCCCATAACCGCCCGGCGCATGAAAGCCGCGATGCCGTTCGCCAGTTCATCCTCGCCGGCGGCGTCGCCGAAGGTCTCCGGCGTCAGCGGCCCGACCATCGCCTCGGCCAGCGCGCCGATCAGGCAGGCGGCGGTGATGTCGACCTGCTGCGGCGGAAACTCGCCTGCGGCGATGCCGTCCCGAACGATCCGGGCGAAGACCCGGGCATAGGCCCGCTTCGACTCGATCCGCTCCGCCTCGACCGCAGGGTCGACCGGCTCGGCGATCAGCGCATAGGCCAGCCGGTGGCCGCGGACGGCGCGATGCACGAAGGTGCGGACGATGCTGTCCAGCCGCTCGCCCGCCGGGGCCTCGACCTCGGCGATCTGTGCCAGCACCGCCACCTCATGCGACGAGGCCTTGCGGAACAGCTCGGCAAAGAGATCGGCCTTGGAGGGGAAGTAGAGGTAGACCGTGCCCGTCGCGATTCCGGCCGCCGCCGCCACGGCTGCCACCTGGGCCGCCCGGAAGCCGTCATCCGCGACGATATGAAAGGCCGCCTTCAGGATGCGCTGCCGGACCTCGGCCTTGCGATCCCGGCGCTCCACGGTTTCCGCCATGAGCTTATGAATCCAGATTCATTCTGTTGAAATGAATCCAGATTCAGTGTTTGTTGTCAAGCCATGAGAGAAACCTGGAATTGCGGCCGACGGCCCGTCGGCAACCGGCTATCCCACGGCCGATGCGGGCGTGTTGGCGAGATTGGCGAGATCGAAGGCGTCCGCCAGCAATTCGTAGGACCGCAGGCGCTTCTCGAAGTCATGCGTGATGGTCACGACGACCAGTTCGTCGCAGCCATATCGCCGCGCCAGCTCGTCCAGTCGGGCTTTCACTTGATCCGGTGTGCCGGCGATCGTGCGGCGGCGGTTGAAACGGACCATGGCCCGCTCCCGATCGTTATAGTCATAGGCCTTGGCCTCGTCGGGCGTGGGGATAGGACCCGGCTGGCCGCTCCTCAGCCGCAGCAGCCAGAGATCGCGGCTGCAGGCCAGGTGATCGGCCTCCTCCTCGGTCTCGGCGCAGATCACGAAGACACCGATGCTGCCTTGCGCCTCGTGGCTGTGCCCCTGCGCCTTGAAGTGCTGCCGATAGGCCTGCATGACCTCGGCGCCGCCCTCGTCATTGATGAAGTGGGCGAAGCTGAACGGCAGGCCGAAATAGGCCGCATAGGCGGCGCTCTGGTCGCTGGAGCCGAGCAGCCAGACCTGCGGGCTGGTCGAACCGCGCGGTTCGGCATGGATGCCGTGGAAGGGATGCCCGGCTTCGATCGAGTCGTTCAGAAACTCGACCAGATCCTTGATCTGATTCGGAAAATACTCGATCCCGAGCTTGCCCGGACCGGCAGCCAGCGCCTGTGCCGTTCGCCCGTCGCTGCCCGGGGCGCGGCCGATGCCGAGGTCGATGCGGCCTGGGAACAGCGTTTCCAGCATGCGGAAGTTTTCCGCCACCTTGAGGGCGCTGTAGTGGCTGAGCATGACGCCGCCGGAGCCGACACGCAGATTTTCCGTGATCGAGGCGACGCGACCGATCAGCACCTCCGGCGTCGAGCCCGCGAGGCCACCGGAGCTGTGGTGTTCGGCGAGCCAATAGCGATGAAATCCCAGCCGATCGCAGAACCCCGCCAGCTCCAGCGTTTCCGCCACGGCATCGGCCGGTGTGGCCCCGCTACGGATCGGCGACTGATCCAACACACTCAGAAACGTCATCGCGACACGAACTCCTTCAACCCACGACAAGCACCCGACGCCCGCGACGCCGGACATGGGCATGGTCGCCGTCGAAACGAAGCGGCGGCTATCAAGACCCATCCGATACCATGATTTCTCGCGGCGCCTAGGTTACATTGCCCTCGATCAATCAGACAAACGAGACCTGCCGATGCTCCCGAATGCGTTACCGAGCCTGAACTTCGATCTCGGCGAGACAGCCGATCTGCTGCGTGACACCGTGGCCACATTCGCATCGGACCACATCGCGCCGCGGGCGGCGGACATCGACGAGAAAAACGACTTTCCCCACGATCTGTGGCCGAAATTCGGCGAGCTCGGCCTGCTCGGCATCACCGTCGAAGAGGAATACGGCGGGGCCGGCATGGGCTATCTCGAGCATGTCGTGGCGGTCGAGGAATTGAGCCGGGCATCTGCGGCTGTCGGCCTGAGCTACGGCGCGCATTCCAACCTCTGCGTCAACCAGATTCGCCGCAACGGCAACGACGAACAGCGGCGGCGCTACCTGCCGAAGCTGATCTCGGGCGAGCACGTCGGCGCGCTCGCCATGTCCGAACCCGGTGCTGGCTCGGATGTCGTCGGCATGCGCCTCAGGGCCGATAAGAAGGGCGACCAGTTCGTACTCAACGGCAACAAGATGTGGATCACCAATGGCCCTGACGCTGACACGCTGGTGGTCTACGCCAAGACCGATCCGGACGCGGGCCCGCGGGGCATCACGGCCTTCCTGATTGAGAAGGGTTTCAAGGGGTTCTCGACGGCGCAGAAGCTCGACAAGCTCGGCATGCGCGGCTCCAACACCTGCGAGTTGGTGTTCGAGGACTGCGAGGTGCCGGAAGAGAACGTGCTGGGCGAGATCAACAAGGGCGTGCACGTGCTGATGTCGGGCCTCGATTACGAGCGGGCCGTGCTGGCTGCCGGCCCGACCGGCATCATGCAGGCCTGCATGGATGTGGTCGTGCCCTATGTGCATGAGCGCGAGCAGTTTGGCCGTCCAATCGGCGAGTTTCAGCTCATGCAGGGCAAGATCGCCGACATGTATACGACGATGAACGCCACCAAGGCTTACGTCTATGCCGTCGCCAAGGCCTGCGACCGCGGCGAGACCACGCGCAAGGATGCCGCCGGCGCAATCCTCTACGCGGCCGAAAAGGCGACCTGGATGGCGCTGGAGGCGATCCAGGCGCTCGGCGGCAACGGCTACATCAACGAATATCCGACCGGCCGCCTGCTGCGCGACGCCAAACTCTATGAGATCGGCGCCGGCACGTCGGAGATCCGGCGCATGTTGATCGGCCGCGAGCTGTTCGAGGAGACGGCATGACGGCAGGTCGTCCGCGGAACGCCGTCGTCGATCCGGCCGACTTGCCGGGCGGCGCGAACACGGACTATCCGGACCCGTTCCGCGCTGCCGTGGAACGGCGCGAGAAGCGCAAGCTTGGCGATGCCGTTGGCCTGACGAATTTTGGGGTCAACCTGGTGCGGCTGCCGCCGGGCGCCGCGTCTACCCAGCGGCACTGGCACAGCAGGCAAGATGAGTTCGTCTATGTGCTGGACGGCGAGGTCGTGCTGCTGACCGATGCCGGCGAGCAGGTGCTGTCGGCGGGCATGTGCGCCGGCTTTCCCGCCGGTTCGGGTGATGGGCATCAGTTGCTGAACCGGTCGGACCGGGACGTGCGCTACCTTGAGGTCGGCGACCGGACGCCCGACGACGAGGTTGACTATCCCGACATCGATCTGTTGGTGCGCTGGATCGACGGCGTCGAGCGTTACGTCCACAAGGACGGCACGCCCTACTAGGCGCAGAGGGAGCAGCCGGCATGCCAAAGCTGAATCGGGACGGCGTCGAATTCTATTTCGAGGATCACGGACGGGGGCCGGCCGTGCTGCTGACGCATGGCTACAGCGCCGACTCGACCATGTGGCGCGACCAGGTGTCGGCCCTGCGCGACGATCACCGTGTGATCGTCTGGGACATGCGCGGGCACGGCCGGTCCGACTATCCCGACGACCAAAGCCTCTATTCGGAGACACATACCGTCGCCGACATGGCGGCGCTTCTGGATCACTGCGGCATCGACACGGCCGTGATCGGCGGCCTGTCGCTCGGCGGCTATTCCTCGCTCGCCTTTCATCTGGCGCATGCCCATCGTACGCGAGCGCTGATGCTGTTCGACACCGGTCCGGGCTTCAAGAAAGACGACGCCCGCGACGCCTGGAACAAATACGCGCTGTCCCGGGCCGACGCGCTCGACCGCGACGGCTTGTCGGCGCTCAGCAGCAGCGACGAGGTGCAACAGGCGCAGCACCGGTCGGCGGATGGGCTCGCCCGTGCGGCCCGCGGCATGCTGACCCAGCGGGACGCCGCCGTGATCAACTCCCTGCCCAACGTTGCCGTGCCGACGCTGGTGCTGGTCGGCGCCGACGATACGAACTTTCTTGCGGCGACGGATTACATGGCGGCGAAAATTCCGAATGCCGCCAAGGTCGTCATCCCCGATGCCGGCCACGCCGCCAACATCCACCAACCCGCGGCGTTCAACGACGCCATGCGGTCGTTTCTCGCCACGTTGCCCTGAACCGGACCGACACCCTGAGGACGCGATGCTGCTGACTGACGAGCAAACCATGATCCGCGACATGGCGCGGGACTTTGCGCAAGCCGAACTCGCGCCGCACGCGGCGCAGTGGGAGCTCGACGGCGCATTGCCGGCCGACACGCTGCGCAAGATGGGCGACCTCGGCCTGATGGGCATGTGCGTTGATGATCAATGGGGCGGTGGCGCGGCGGACTACGTGTCCTATGTGCTCGCCCTGATGGAGATCGCCGGCGGCGACGGCGCGACATCGACCGTCATGAGCGTCAACAACTCGCCGGTTTGTGCCGCCATCGCCGAATACGGCAGTGACGAACAGAAGCGCCAGTATCTGGCGCCGCTCGCCCGCGGCGAGATGATCGGCGCGTTTCTTTTGACCGAGCCGCAGGCCGGCTCGGACGCGTCGAACCTGCGCGCCCGGGCGAAGCTCGTCGGCAACAAGTATGTGCTGAACGGCACCAAGCAGTTCATCACCTCGGGCAGGATCGCGTCGGTCGCCATGGTCTTCGCCGTGACCGATCCCGATGCCGGTAAGAAGGGCATCACCTGCTTCCTGACGCCGACGGATGCGCCGGGCTACGTCATCGCCGGCGAGGAGCGGAAGCTCGGCCAGCGCGCCTCCGATACCTGCCAGATCCAGCTCGAGGATCTGGAAGTCCCGCCCGACATGATCCTCGGCCAGCCGGGGGAGGGCTACAAGATCGCGCTGGCCAATCTCTCGACCGGCCGTATCGGCATCGCCGCGCAGGCCGTCGGCATGGCCGACGCCGCGCTTCAGGCCGCGTCGGCCTACGCCAAGGAGCGCGAAACCTTCGGCAAGCCGATCATCGAGCACCAGGCCATCGCCTTTCGCTTGGCCGACATGGCGACAGAGGTCGAGGTGGCCCGGCAGATGGCCTTGCATGCGGCGACGCTGAAAGACGCTGATCTGCCGAGCCTGAAGGAGGCCTCGATGGCGAAGCTGTTCGCGTCGGAGATGGCCGAGCGGGTCTGTTCGGCGGCGATCCAGATACACGGCGGTTACGGATACCTGAGCGATTTTCCGGTCGAGCGCATCTACCGCGATGTCCGCGTCTGCCAGATCTACGAGGGCACCAGCGACGTCCAGAAGATGGTCATCAGCCGCGAAATCGCGGCGGACCGGTAGACCGCAGATGCCCGCGCCGATCGACTTCTATTTCGACTTTCTGTCGCCTTACGGCTATCTCGGCTCCATCGGCATCGAGAAGGTCGCCGCCAAGTACGGCCGCGCGGTCGAATGGCGGCCCATGCTGCTGGGCATCAACGCCCTCAAGGTCATGGGCATCAGGCCCTTGAATGAGACGCCGTTGAAGGCGCCGTACCTGAAGCGCGATGTGCCGCGCACGGCCAGCTACATGGGCATCCCGATTGTCATGCACGGGAAGATGATGGCGCCGCTGCCGGCGGCCCGCGCCTTTGCCTGGTTGGCCGACGATGATGCCGCCTTGGCCAAGCGGTTCGGACAGGCGATCTACAAGGCCCACTGGGCCGACGGCCGCAATATGTCGACGCCGGATGCCGTGGCGGGCGAGGCCGCGACGTTGGGCATCGATGCGGATGCCCTGTTGGCGGCTATCGAGACCGACAAGGTCAAGAACCGCTTGAAGGAACGCGTCCAGGACTCTATCGAGGTCGGTGTTTTCGGCACCCCCACATTCGTTGCCGACGGCGAGATGTTCTGGGGCTCGGACCGGCTTCCTATGGTCGACCGCTGGCTGGAGACGGGTGGTTTCTGAATTCCGCTTCAGCCCGCGAATGCCCATGCTAAATTAGCTTTTCGCCTGCCATCGGAGCTTTTCCCCGCAATGAGCGTCATTGCCAGCAAGATCGACACGCGCGATCCCGCCTACCAGAAGAACCACGCCCAGATGGTCACGCAGCTCGCCGAGTTGAAGGCCGTCATCGGCAAATTGAAGCTCGGTGGTGGCGAGCGCAGCCGCAAACGACATCTGGACCGCGGCAAACTGCTGCCGCGCGACCGGGTGCGGGCGCTGGTCGATCCCGGCGCGCCTTTTCTGGAGTTCTCCCAGCTCGCCGCCTACGGCGTCTATGACGACGAGGTACCGTGCGCCGGCATCATCACCGGCATCGGCCGGGTGTCCGGCCGCGAGTGCGTGATCGTCGCGAACGACGCGACGGTGAAGGGCGGCACCTACTATTCGCTGACCGTGAAGAAACACCTGCGGGCCCAAGAGGTGGCGCTGCAGAACAGCTTGCCGTGCATCTACCTCGTGGATTCCGGCGGCGCGAACCTGCCGGAATGGCCGGATGTCTTTCCCGACCGCGAACATTTCGGCCGCATTTTCTACAACCAGGCCAACATGTCGGCACGGGCGATCCCGCAGATTGCTGTGGTCATGGGCTCCTGCACGGCCGGCGGCGCCTACGTGCCGGCGATGTCGGACGAGAGCATCATCGTGCGTCAGCAGGGCACGATCTTCCTCGGCGGCCCGCCGCTGGTGAAGGCGGCGACGGGCGAGGAAGTGACGCCGGAAGAGCTGGGCGGCGCCGATGTACATTCGCGCACCTCCGGCGTGACCGACCACTACGCCGTTAACGACCATCATGCGCTGTCGATCGCCCGCGATATCGTCGCCGATCTGAACCGGCCGAAGCATCATTCGCTGGAGGTCCGACCGCCGGCGCCGCCGGCCTATGACCCGTCCGAGCTCTACGGGATACTGCCGGATGACGTGCGCATTCCCTACGACGTGCACGAGGTGATCGCCCGCATCGTCGACGGAAGCGACTTCGATGAATTCAAGAAGCTGTACGGCCAGACGCTTGTGTGCGGCTTCGCGCATATCTGGGGCTATCCCGTCGGCATCCTCGCCAACAATGGCATCCTGTTCTCGGAGTCGGCGGTGAAGGGCGCGCACTTCATCGAGCTCTGCAGTCAGCGCGGCATCCCGCTGCTGTTCCTGCAGAACATCAGCGGCTTCATGGTCGGCAAGAAGTACGAAGCCGGCGGCATCGCCAAGGACGGCGCCAAGCTCGTTACCGCGGTCAGCACCACGTCGGTGCCGAAATTCACCGTCGTCATCGGCGGTTCTTATGGCGCCGGCAACTACGGCATGTGCGGCCGCGCCTACGGCCCGCGGATGCTCTGGATGTGGCCAAGTGCGCGTTTGGCGCTGATGGGCGCCGAACAGGCGGCGGGGGTGCTGGCGACCGTGCGCCGCGCCAACATCGAGGGCCGCGGCGAGACTTGGAGCGACGAGGCCGAGGCCGAATTCAAACAGCCGATCATCGACCAGTTCGAATCCCAAAGCTCGCCTTACTTCGCCAGCTCGCGCCTCTGGGATGACGGCATTATCGATCCGGCGGAAACGCGAAACGTGCTGGGGCTGGCCATCTCGGCCGCATTGAACGCGCCGATCGAGCCGACGCGGTTCGGCGTCTTCCGCATGTAGAAGAAGCGGTAAGCAAATGAGCGACAAAACCGCCCTGAGGGGGAATTGATAGCGTGTTCGGCAAGATCCTGATCGCGAACCGGGGCGAGATCGCCTGCCGCATCATCCAGACCGCGCGTCGGCTTGGGGTGCGCACGGTTGCCGTCTATTCGGAGGCCGATGCGCGGGCGCGGCACGTGGCACTAGCCGATGAGGCCGTGCTTATCGGTCCGGCAGCGGCGCGGGAGAGCTATCTCGTTGCCGAGAAGATCCTCGACGCGGCGGCTCGCACGGGCGCCGAGGGTGTGCATCCGGGTTACGGGTTTCTTTCGGAGAACGCCGCGTTCGCGCAAGCCTGCGCCGACGCCGGCCTGACCTTCATCGGGCCGCCGGCCGATGCGATCCGCGCCATGGGCGAGAAGGCCGCGGCGAAGGCGATCATGGAGAAGGCGGACGTACCGGTCGTGCCGGGCTATCACGGCGACGATCAGGACGATGCGCGTCTCGCCGGCGCCGCCAACGACGTCGGCTATCCGGTGCTGATCAAGGCGGTTGCCGGCGGCGGCGGCAAAGGCATGCGACAGGTGGATGGGGCCGACAAGTTCGAGGCCGCCCTGAAGAGCGCACGACGCGAGGCCAAGGCCGCGTTCGGCGACGACAAGGTGTTGATCGAACGCTACCTCTCGAAGCCGCGTCACGTCGAAATCCAGGTCTTCGCCGACAGCCAAGGCAATGCCGTGCACCTGTTCGAACGCGACTGCTCGGTGCAGCGTCGGCACCAGAAGGTGCTGGAGGAAGCGCCGGCGCCCGACATGCGGCCGGAGATGCGGCGCACCATGGGCGAGGCGGCCGTCGCCGCGGCGAAGGCCATCGGCTATGTCGGCGCCGGCACGGTCGAGTTTATCTGCGATGTCACCAACGGCCTGTCTGAAGACGCGTTCTTCTTCATGGAAATGAACACGCGGCTGCAGGTCGAGCATCCCGTCACCGAACTCATCACCGGCCAGGACTTGGTCGAATGGCAACTGCGGGTCGCCACCGGCGAACCGCTGCCCCTGGCCCAGGATGACATCGTCATCGACGGCCATGCGATCGAAGCGCGGATCTATGCCGAAGACCCGCAGAAGAAGTTTTTCCCGTCAACTGGCACGCTGAAGCGTCTGCGGCCGCCGGCAGAAGACCCGCATCTGCGCATCGATACCGGTGTTGTCGAAGGCGACGAGGTCTCGATCCACTACGATCCCATGATCGCCAAATTGATCGCCTGGGACCGGGACCGCAATGCCGCCCTGCGGCGGCTGCGGGCCGGTCTGGAGGCCTATGAGATCGCCGGCGTCACCACCAATGTCGCGTTCCTCGCCGCCGTGGCGGCGCATCCGGCCTTCGTCGCCGGCGATCTGGATACCGGCTTCATCGACCGGCACAGCGCGGACCTGATTGCCGACCGGGGTCCGGTGCCGGACCGGTTCCTGGCGATCGCCTGCATGGACGTCTTGTTACGGCGGAATCGCGCTGCCCAGGAAGAACGTCAGGCGACGGCAGATCCGCATTCGCCGTGGTCGCACCTCGTCGGCTGGCGCCTGAACGACGAAGGCCACGACGATCTGCAGTTCATCGATGGTGAACAGGAGCACCGGGTGCTCGTGCACTACCGATCGGATGGCGGTTACGTCTTGGACCTGCCCGGCGGCTCGGTACAGGCAAATGGCGTGCTGGGCGAGGATGGCGAGCTGACCGTCGATCTTGACGGCCTGCGGCTTTCCGCCGCCGTCGTACACCAGGGCATGGAGATGACCGTGCTGGCCGGCGGTGTCAGCCATCGCCTGACCCGGCACGATCCCATGGCCGACGTCGCCGAGATCGATGTCGAGGAGAGCGGGCAGGTCAGCGCGCCGCTGCCGGGCAAGATCGTCCAAGTGCTGGTCGAGCAAGGCGCCAACGTGAAGAAGGGCGCGGCGCTGCTGGTCCTCGAGGCCATGAAGATGGAGCACATGATCGCCGCGCCCGCCGACGGCGTCGTGGAGCGGGTCAATTTCGGCGAGGGCGATCAGGTCGAGGAGGGCGCCGTACTGATCGCCTTCGAAGCGGCCGGTGCCTGATGCTTCCAGCGGTCTGAGCCGGCAGTCCGGGTTCATGGGGGCCTTTCGCGTTTCGCACGCGATCGCCGTGCTTGTCGTCCTAGCCGGTGGCCTGCTCGCGCTTTATCCGCCGGCTGCCATGTCTCCTGAAATGGCGCGGGCCACCGGCCTCGGCATTGCCACAGTCGGTCTGCTGGCAACGGCCGCGTTGCCAGAACATGTCACGGCGATCCTGTTCTTTCTCTTTGCCGTCCTGTTCGCGGTGGCGCCGCCGGAAATCATCTTTGCCGGCTTTCATTCCTCCGCCTTCTGGCTGGTCTTCGGCGGCCTGATCATCGGCCTCGGTGTGCGCCGGACCGGTCTCGCCGAACGCCTTGCCCACGCTATCGCGCGCGGCCTCGGCACCAGCTATGCCGCCATCATCGGCGGCATGGTGGCGATCGGCGTCGCGCTCGCCTTCCTGATGCCGTCGACCATGGCGCGCGTCCTGCTGCTGTTGCCGATCGTGATGGCCATGGCGGAAGGCTTCGGCTTCCAGCCCGGCTCGAAGGGGCGCGCCGGCATGGTGCTGGCGGCGAGCTTCGGCACCATGCTGCCGGCTTTCACCATCCTGCCGGCGGCTTTGCCGGCCGTGATCATGGCCGGCACCAGCGAGACGCTTTACGGCATCGCGCCGATCTACGGCAATTTCCTGTTGCTGCACTTCCCGGTGCTCGGTTTCCTGAAGGCCGTCACCATCGCCGTGATGATCGTGCTGCTGTTTCCGGATACGCCGTCAGTTGCGGGCAAGAGCATTGAAAAGCCGAAGCGGATGCGGCGCGACGAACGGATCATGTCGCTGCTTCTGGCGCTGGCGCTGGCCCTCTGGGTGACGGACTTCCTGCATCACGTGTCGCCGGCCTGGGTTGCGCTCGGCGTGGCGTCGATCCTGTTGTTGCCGGCCGTCGGACTGGTGCCGGCGCAAGCGTTCAGTGAAAAGGTCAACTACGGCTCGCTGTTCTACGTCGCGGGCGTTCTGGGGCTGGGCGCGCTTCTGAATTACAGCGGGACCGGCGAGCTGCTGGCGCGGGCGGCGCTCGACGTGGTTGCGCTCGAACCCGGCGACACGGCCAAAACCTTCGGTTTCGTCGCCGGCCTCGGCGCGCTGATCGCCATGGTCGCGACCCAGCCGGCGGTGCCGATCATCATGACGCCGCTCAGTCAGACCATCGCCGATGCCGCGGCCCTGCCGATCGAAACCGTGCTGATGATGCAGGTGGTCGGATTCTCGACCGTCGTGCTGCCTTATCAGACGCCGCCATTGGTCGTGGCCATGCAGGTCGGCAACGTGCCGATGTCGCAGGGCAACAAGCTCTGCCTCGCCGTGCTGGCGGTCACCATCTTTCTGTTGATCCCGCTGGATTTTGTCTGGTGGTGGGTGCTCGGCCGGTTTGGCTGAGCCGGCGGATGCGATAGGTTTCGAAGCATGGCCTTACATATTCTGAAGATGTGCGTCGGCGTCGACGAAGTCGAGCAACTGGTCGAATGGCAAGCCCGACGGCGCGAGGAATATGCCGCGCGCGGCGAGGAGCCGGTGAACCGGCATTACACCCGACACGTGCCAAGACGGGCCACCGAGATCGAGGACGGCGGGTCGCTCTACTGGATCATGAAAGGCTTCGTGCGCGCGCGGCAGCGGATCATCCGGATCGACGTGCTGCGGGATCTGGTCGACGGCAAGCGCTGCGCCTTTGTCCTGGGTCCCGAACTCGTGCGCACAGAACTGCAGGCGCGTCGGCCGCATCAGGGCTGGCGATATCTTGAACCGAAGGACGCGCCGGCAGACCTGCCGGTCAGTAGTTATCGCGACGATGCGCTGCCGCCGGAGATGGCGGCCGAGCTGCGGCAGCTCGGCCTGATCTGATCAGACGACCTTGCGCAAGCTGGGGCGCCGCTGGGCGGCCGCGCGGGCGCCGGCGAGACGCTCCTCGGCCAGACGGTCGGCCATGACGTTGGTCGTCACGCCCTCGCGGTCGGCGCGCTCGAACAGGTTCGACAGCGTGTCGAAAATGCCGGCGCAGTGGTCGAAGGCCTTGGCCTTATCGTAGTTCGCGCCTTCGTAGGCGATATTGATGATCCCGCCGGCATTGATCACGTAGTCCGGCGCATAGAGGATCCCGCGCTCACGCAGCGCTGCTCCGTGCCGGTCCTCGGCCAGCTGGTTGTTGGCCGAACCGGCCACAACCGTCACTTTCAGCCGCGGCAGCGTCTCGTCGTTGATGACCGCGCCCAGCGCGTTCGGCGCGAACACATCGGCCTCGGCGTCATAGATGTGATCGACATCGACCGCCTCGGCGCCGAAATCGGCTTTCGCCTGGGAGATCCGGGCCTGGTCGATATCCGTCACGATCAGCTTGGCGCCCGATTTGTGCAAATGCTCGGCGACATGCCAGCCGACGTGCCCCAGACCCTGCACCGCGACCTTGACGCCGGCGAGATCGTTCTTGCCCAACTTGTGTCGCACGGCCGCGCGAATGCCGTGGAACACGCCCCAGGCCGTCGCCGGTGAAGGGTCGCCGCTGCCGCCCTCGGCAATGCCGACGACATGCCGTGTCGTGCGCCGCGTATGCTCCAGATCCGCCGGCGAAATGCCCACATCTTCGGCCGTAATGTACCGCCCGCCGAGACTATCCACGAACCGCCCGAACGCCTCGAAAAGCGCCGGGCTTTTTTCTGTTTTCGCGTTGCCGATGATCACCGCCTTGCCGCCGCCCCAGTTCAGCCCTGCCAGCGCGGACTTATAGGTCATGCCGCGGGAGAGGCGGAGGACGTCGTTGAGGGCCTCGTCGTCGGTGGCGTAGTTCCACATGCGGCAGCCGCCGAGTGCCGATCCCAAAGTGGTGTCGTGGATGGCGATGATTGCCTTCAATCCAGATGCAGTATCGTTGCAGAAAACGACCTGTTCGTGGTTGCGGAACGCGGGCGAGGCGAACACCGACATGGCGCGAAGTCTCCTGATTTCAGCCTTTTTTGCTGACCTAGAGATTGCGCAGTTTGTCTTAACTTACAATGACTTACATCACGTCTCTGAAAGAAAGACGTATTCTTGCTTGGCACGCCGACGGCCGGGTTCGTTTCATGCGACGACGCGATGCGGATGCGCAACGAAACGCCGATGGGTCAGTCCGTTTGACGTGTTAGCAGGTGCAATATATTGCACAAAATTCGCATGCCATGATTCATATCGCCAGATCGCCGGCGATCGCTTTTTCGTAGAGCGGCACGTAGTCGCGCGCGGTGACGGCCCGCGGATTCGTCGTCGTCAGGATATCGGCCTCGGCCTCGTCGGCGAGCTGTGGCACCGCATCCGTCGGCACGCCGAGGTCGGCGAGCGTGTGCGGAATGCCGAGGTCGCGGCGGAGCGCCAGCACCCACTCGAGGACGGCGTCGAACGACGCCTCGGCCAGACCGAGATAGCGCGCGAGCACGGCCATCTTGTCCGCAATCTCCGGCCGGTTATAGAGCAGCACGTAGGGCATGACGACGGCGTTGGTCAGGCCGTGGTGGGTGTCGTAGTGGGCCGAGACGGGATGGCTCATGGCGTGCATGGCGCCGAGACCTTTCTGGAAGGCGACGGCACCCATGCTGGCCGCCACGAGCATGTGAGCACGGCCCTCGATATGGCTGCCGTCCTTGACCACGACAGGCAGCCATTCATCGATCAGCCGCATGCCCTCGAGCGCGATGCCGGTCGACATCGGGTGATAGAAATGCGTCGAGTAGGCCTCGAGGCAGTGACTGAGCGCGTCCATGCCGACGGCCGCGGTGATCTCAGGCGGCAAGCCGACGGTGAGCGCGGGGTCCGAGATCACGATTGGCGGCAGCATGCGTGGATGGAAGATCAGGCGTTTGATCTGCGCCTTCTCGTCGGTGACCACGGCCGACCGACCCACTTCCGAGCCGGTGCCGGCGGTCGTCGGCACCGCGATGAGCGGCGCCATGCCGTCGACGTTGACGCGCTTCCAGTTGTCGCCCTCGTCGACGAAGTCCCATAGCGGCCGATCCTGACCAACCATCAGCGCGATGTTCTTGGCCGCGTCCAGCGCGCTGCCGCCGCCGAAGGCGATGACGCCGTCATGCCCGCCGGCCTTGAAGGCGGCGACGCCGTCATAGACGTTGCTCTCGACCGGGTTGCCCTGCACTTCGGCGAACAAGGTTGTCGGCAGGCCGGCGGCGTTGTTCGCGTCGATGGCCGAATGCACGATCTCGGCCTGCGCCAGACCCCGGTCAGTGACGAACAAAGGGCGGCTCATGCCCAGCTCGCGGCAGGCGTTGGCCAGCTCGGCAATACGGCCCGCGCCGAAACGCACGGACGTCGGATAGCTCCAGTCGGCTCGCAGATCGGTCATCCGCCAGATTCCTTGTTGATGATATTGAGCGGGGAGGGGCGCTTAGCGTCCGGTGCGAAGATGAAACGACTTCGGCCGCGTCAGGTGCTCGTAGCCCAGGCGCGACAGCGTGCAGCCGCGACCACTGTCCTTGACGCCGGTCCAGGCCAGCGCCGGATCGAGATAGTCGCATCGGTTCATGAACCAGGTGCCGGTTTCGACCTGCGTGCCGACGGCAATGGCGGCATCCTCGTCCTGCGACCAGATCGAGGCGGTCAACCCGAAGTCGCTATCGTTCATCAGGGCGACGGCCTCGTCGTCGTCGTCCACCTTCATGATGCCAATGGCCGGGCCGAAGGTCTCGTCCCGCATGATCTGCATGTCGTGCGCGACGCCGGTCAGCACCTGCGGAGCGAGATACGGCGAGCCGTCGACCGCCGCCGGAAACAGAGCAGGATCGATCAGCGCCTTGGCGCCCCTGGCAACGGCGTCCGCGATCTGGCCGCGTACATGCTCGGCGGCCGAGGCCCGTACGAGCGGACCGAGGCTCACATCCTTGTCGAGGGGGTTGCCCAGGCGATACTGCTTTGCCGCCTCGACCACGCCCTCGACGATGTCGTCGTAAACGTCGGCATGCGCGTAGATACGTTCGATGGCGCAGCAGGATTGGCCACTGTTGTAGAACGCGCCGTCGGCGAGGTTCTCGACCGTCGACGCCAGATCGCAGTCCGGCCGCACGTAGGCCGGGTCCTTGCCGCCAAGCTCCAGGCCGACGCCGATGAAGCGTTCGGCCGCGGCGCGCTGAATAGCGCGGCCGCCGGCGACGGAGCCTGTAAAGGCGACATAGGCGATCCGCGGATCGCGGATCAGGCCCTCGGTGTCGGCGTGGCTGAGCGTCAGATCCTGGAACACGCCATCCGGCAGTCCGGCTTTCGCGAACGCTTCGTTGAAACGTTCGGCGCAGAGCGGCGTTTGCGCCGAGTGCTTCAGCAATACGGCATTGCCGGCCATGATCGCCGGGACAACGGAATTGACGGCGATCAGGTAGGGGTAGTTCCAGGCCGCAATGGTCAGCACGACGCCGAGCGGCTCGCGGCGAATGAAGCGGTTGAAGCCCGCTTTTTCGCCGGCGTCGATATCGGCCAGGGCGTCACCGGCGATCTCGACCATATGATAGGCGCGTTCTTCGAAGCCGCGTAGTTCGTTCGGATTCTGCCCGATCGGCCGGCCCATCTGCCAAGTCAGTTCCTCGCAGACCGCGTCCGCGCTGGCCAGCATGACCGTCACGAAGCGGCGGCAGATCGCCGCGCGTTCGCGGATCGGCGTCAGCTTCCATTCGGCCTGCGCCCGGCTCGCCCGCTCCAGCGCCGCGGCGATCTGCGCCGGCGCCGCGAGCGGCCGTTCGGCATAAATCGACCCGTCGACCGGACTCACGACTTGCAGGATGCTCTTCATGCGACCGCCGTCCTCAGATGATCTCGAAGTAGCGTTTCAGCTCCCAATCGGTGATCGCGCGCCGGAACTCGCGCTCTTCCCATTCGCGGGTCGCCGCGAAGTGATCCACGAAGGCATCGCCGAACAGATCGCGCGCCGCCTTCGACCGCTTCAGGCGTTGCGCCGCATCCCATAGCGTGCGCGGCAAGTCAAGTTTGCTCGGCGTCTTGTGGTCGTAGGCATTGCCGGCGATGGGCGCGCCCGGTTCGATCTTGTGCTCAATGCCATAAAGACCCGCGCCGAAGGCGGCCGCGAGCGCCAGATAGGGATTGGCGTCGGCGGCGCCGATCCGGTACTCGACCCGCAAGGCTTCAGGCGGCCCAGTGACGACACGCAGCGCGCAGGTGCGGTTGTCGACGCCCCAGGTCGCCGCCGTGGGCGCCCAGAAGCCCGGGATCAGCCGGGTGTAGCTGTTGACCGTCGGCGCAATCATGGCCAGAAGCTGGGGCATCAATTGCTGCTGGCCGCCGATGAAATGGCGCATGGCCGTACTCATGCCGTGATCGCCCTTGGCGGCCGCGAAGACCGGTTTGCCGCCACGTTTCGCGCGGAGCGACATATGGATATGTCCGCTCTGGCCGGGGTAGTCCGGCGACCATTTCGCCATGAAGGTCGCCATCAGGCCGTTTTTTTGCGCCAATACCTTGCTGAAGGTCTTGAACAGGGCGGCCTTGTCGGCGGCGGCGACCATGTCGTCCTTGTCGATCGCCGCCTCCATGACCCCGGGCCCGGTCTCGGTGTGCAGGCCTTCGAGGGGAAAGTCCATGGCCTTGGCAGTCGACAGCAGTTGCTCGTGAAATTCCGTCCACACGGTCGCGCGCAAGACCGAATAGCCGAAGTTGCCGGGACTGATCGGGGTCAGATCCTGGAAGCGTTTTTCGTTCGCCGTATGCGGCGTTTCGTCGAACAGGAAGAATTCGTACTCCAGGGCGGCGAGCGTGTCGAAGCCCATCCCATCGGCTTTCGCGGCGATGCGCCGCAGCAGTCCGCGTGGGCAGATCTCTTCGGTCGTGCCTGCGAACTCGCCCAGGAACATCAGACCCTTGCCGTCGAACTCGAACGGCAGCTCGCGGCAGGAATCCGGAATGATCCGCACCTCGGCATCGGGATAACCGGTGTGCCACCCGGTGTGGGTCACATTGTCGTAGAGCTGATCGTTGCTGTCCCAGCCGACCACGACATCGCAGAAGCCGAAGCCCTTCGACAGGGCGGAGAGAAACTTCTCCCGCGCCATGAACTTGCCGCGCAAGATACCGTCATAGTCGAAGACCCCGACCTTGATATGGTCGAGATCCCGTTCCTGGACGATGCGGCGCGCATCCGCCGCCGTTCGGACCTTGGCCGCCTCCATCTCGTTCCGCCTCCCAGCCCTTTGCGGGCTTCTTCTAGAACCGATAGCCCAGCATGGCGCCGCCGAAGAACTGGGTATCGGACTCGCTCAACGGGCTGTCCCCGGCGTCGCCGATCAGCAGGTTCGCGCGGGCATCGAAGGCGACATAGACGTTCTTCGTGACGTCGTAGATGATCTGGACGTAACCGCCGACGTCGCGGATGCTGGCCTCGGCCGTGAACGCCTCCCGTCCGGGACGTACCTGATCGTCGGCAACGCCGAAAAAGGATTCTGCGTAGGTGTCGCTCATATAGGCCACGTTGGCGCCGATGATCAGGCTGGAATTCGGACCGAACCGGCCGCCATAGGCGGCATCCGCGCTGGCCAGAAAGCCTTCGTGTCCGGTGCCGACGTCCTGGGCGAAGCTGAGCTGCAGCCTGAAAGGTCCGTTATAGAGCTCGCCGAACAGTCCGACCTCGATCGCGGGATCGATGTCCGGAATGCCTTCGAGCGCATCACTGCCGCCGGAATCACGGCCGTAGTCGACCGTAAGCCGCGGCCCGAAACGGATGTTGCCCTTTTTATAGAAGGCCCAGCCGAGGCCGCGCTGCGTGCTGAGGAAGAACTCGCCGCGATACTCGACGTCGGCCAGCAATAACGGCTTCAGCTCATACTGGTCGCCGCCAAGGTATTCCGGCGCGACACCCGCGCCGGCCGCGATGTTCGTTCGGAACGCTTCCGGTGTCGCGGGCTTGACCGCATTGCCGCTGGACAGCCAGTTCCCCCAATCGAGGTATTCGCCCGACCATGCCGGCGTCGCAACGACGCAGACAAGTCCGGCGGCCAGCAGCAGTTTTTTCATTCGCCTCACCTTTACGACGGCGGCGGGAAGGTATCCGGTGGCTGCTTGGTGCGCAAGGCGGGCGAGCTAGGTTTTGTTGACATTCAAGGGATTGCTTCTGCGGCGGATTTTGACTTGGCATCCTACCGGCCTAGTTGAGTATCCTGGCAACCACCGATAGCATTCATGGATGGACGGTCACGAAACAGACGTGCCGATAGATATCGACTTTGCCGATATCGAACTATATCCACGTTTCCTTGGCGGTATATTTGGTGGTGATGGCGTTGCCCCAACTCGAGGCAACAACTTTCCGGTTGACTTCGAGCTTTGCTGCGAACTGCAGTTCACGTCGGTACTGCCACCCTTGGACCTCGGAGACATCGAAGTCCAAATTGAGTTGAAGGCGGCCCGGCTGACCCTTGAACTCACAGACTGTGAGATGCCGCTTTCGCAGCAGAATTATAGAGATCTCGCCCTTGAGAAGGCGTCATTAGTTCATGCGCGACAGAGTCGGTCATTCGCCAAGTTGGCAGCTTCTCTAAGGGCAAAGCTCGGGCTCTCTTTAGGAGGCCCTGAAGCAGAAGTCAGCGCAGGACACGAACGGGAGTTTGAAACCCAACTCAAAGCCGAACTTGTGCGCCATGTGGTGAATCGCGGTGTAAGGGGGCAAGGCTACCCGAACTATCTCATCGCAGATCCGCTTGGTCGACCTTTGACGGGCACGGTGATTCACAAAGACGATCGCGAAAACGGGGTGCTTGGAGCGTTGACCAACAGGTCGCCTACGGCTTGGCAAGTGAAACCGATGCTCGAGATCTCGCTGAGCATCAAACGGATAACGGAGCGGCAAGGAGGCGCATTGCAGGTCCTGAAAACGAACGCTAGGCATGACATCAAACAAAGGCGTGCCATGACACAGTTGCAGCTTGTCCAACGCGTGCTTGAAAGGAAGGCTGTCAGGCAACGTCCTTTCGATCCGTGCAAGGCAAGTGATCACCTGCGGGAAGTCTGATCCATGCGCGTTCCTGACCAAGTTGCCATGGCCATCAATGAAATCTTGAAGGACGAGCACAATGACTTCCTTGGCCTCGTAGCAAAGTCCAACCTAGATCCTGCCAGCGATTTTCGGTCGGCGGATTTGAGCGGTTCGGATCTCTCAAGATGCGATCTGAGCCATTTTGATTTTGCTGAGGCCGATCTGCGCGCATGCGACCTCACAAAAACGAGGCTGCCGTCGGGTATTGCTGTCGAACAGATCAATGGTTCTGTGCTGAATGACACCTGGATTGGCGACCAACCGATGCGGCCCGAGGACTTGCCCAATTTGGGTTCGTTCCAGGAGGCGGAATTCGCGCCGGAGATGGTGGTAATCCCAGCGGGTCGGTTTTTGATGGGGTCGCCGGAGGATGAGGAACGGCGCCGTGATAATGAAGGCCCGCAGCATGAAGTGACAATTGACTACCGGTTCGCTGTCGGTCGATACGTGGTTACGTTCGACGAGTTCGACATGTTCTGTTCGTTGACAGGACGAACAGGGTCGAATGACGAAGGCTGGGGCCGCGACCGGAATCCTCTGATCTACGCCAGTTGGGAGGATGCTCAAGCCTACCTCAACTGGCTGAACTTGAATTTGACGCGGGCCTTCTCGTCGCCGCCCTATCGTCTGCTATCTGAGGCCGAATGGGAGTATTGCTGCCGGGCGGGTTCGGAGAAACCGTTTAGCTTTGGCGAAAAGATTTCGAAGGACCAAGTGAATCACGGAGGCGTCCTTACCCTTACTGGTGTACAGGGGAATTCCTACCCGACTCGGACGTTGCCAGTTGGTACTTTGCCTGCAAACGGCTGGGGCCTTTTTGAGATGCATGGGAATGTCTGGGAGTGGGTCGATGACACGTGGCACAATAGCTACGAGGGTGCGCCAACAGATGGCAGCGCCTGGACCGATGGAAAAGGAATGGGGCGTGTCTTGCGCGGTGGTTCCTGGCGCGAACCTATCAGAGGTGTTCGTTCTGCCAGCCGCACCGGGCGCATTTCTGGCGAGAGGCGCTTTGACATCGGTTTCCGCGTTGCCAAGACGCTCTGACTGAAAGAATCGGTTGCCACCGTCGTCGATCCTGAATAGCCATCCATTGACCAATCCGAGCTTCAAACGTGTCTCTGTGGCGCGCCACGGAGACACGTTTGAAGCTATCTATATTCGTTGCGCAGCCGTCGCATTGGGGCTTCTAGACATTAAGCAATTGCTTCTGCGGCGGCTTTTGACGACGCCGTGTGTCTGGTCGCGGCATGCGGGTGGGGATGCATTGGGGCCACCAGAAACGAGTCTAGTCACGAGGGCCGGAGTCTGAATTCAAGGCTGAAAACTGGAGGCAAGCCGTAAACCGTGGCTTACTTGACGACGAGCAATGGCAGCGGATCACCCCGCTGCTTCCCGGCAAGCCCGGTGGTCCGGGCCTCTCCGGCGACAACAACCGGCTATTCGTGGAAGCTATCCTGTGGGTGGTGCGCGTTGGTGCCCCCTGGCGTGACCCGCCGTCACATTTCGGCAACTTGAGCTCCGTGTGGAAGCGGTTCCGGCGCTGGGCCGAGAAACGGCGTGTTCGAGTGCATCTTCAGCGAACTCTCGCGGGATCCGGACTTCGAGTACGCCCCCGTCGTCGGCACCATCGTCAAGGTCCATCGCCACGGCTGCGGCGGAAAAGAGGGGGGCTCAAAATCAGGCCATCGGCAAATCGCGTGGCGGGCTGACCACCAAGATCGTCGTCCTGGCCGATACGCTTGGCAACCTGGCCCTCCTTGTCCTGCTGCCCGGCCGGCGCCACGAAAGCATCGGCGTCGAGCCGCTCATAACCAGCCTCGATGTCGATGCCATGATCGCTGACAAGGCTTTCGACAACAACGCCGTGCGGGCCAATCTGAACGAGCGCGGCGCGGCCGCCGTGATCCCCTCCAAGGCAGATCGCAAAATCCACATCCCGCACGACACCGAGATGTACAAGTGGCGCCACCTGGTCGAGAACCCGTTTCAGAGATTCAAGGATTTCCGCCGCATCGCCACACGATAAGACAAGATCGACACAAGCTACGCCGCCGCAATCCAACTCGTCGCGGCATTGCTCGCCTTGAAGTGAACGTCTACAGACCCTAGTCGATGCCGAGCTTGCGGCCGGCGAGTTCGGCAATTGCCAGCGACGAGGTCAGGCCGGGCGATTCGATGCCATAGAGGTTAACCAGGCCATCGACGCCATGGACCTCCGGTCCCTGAACGACGAAGTCCGCGGCCGGTTCGCCCGGCGCCTGAAGCTTCGGGCGCACGCCTGAATAGGCCGGTTGCAGGGCGCCGTCGGCGAGATCCGGATAGTACCGGCGTACCGCCTCGTAGAAGTCATCGGCGCGGGTCGGATCGACATCGTAGTCGATGCCGTCAATCCATTCCTGATCGGGCCCGAAACGGACCTGCCCCGCCAGATCGACGGTGACATGCACGCCGAGGCTGGCGCTCGCCGGCACGGGGTAGATCAAGCGACCAAAGGGCTGACGGCCGAGCAGGGAGAAGTAGCTGCCCTTGCAGAAGTATTGCGCCGGCACGCTGGCCGTCGGGATACCGTCGATGCTATGGGCGACGTTCTGTGCATGCAGGCCGGCTGAATTGACCAGCAGGTCGCAGGCAAGCCGCGTTTCAACACCCTGATCGTCGGCGACGCGAACTTCGATACCGTCGTTCGAAATCTGTCCGCCAACAATCCGGCTCATGAAAGCGATCATGGCGCCGTGGTCTTCGGCGTCGCCCTGGTAGGCCAGCATCAGGCCGTGGCTGTCGATGACACCCGTGGATGGCGACATCAGAGCGGCCGTGCAACGCAATGCCGGCTCGAGACGATGCGCTTCGTCGGCATTGACGAAGTAGAGGTCGTCGACGCCATTCACCGATGCCCGGCGTTTGATGTCTTCGAGAACGGCGACCTCGTCGTCGCTGGTCGCGACGATCAGCTTGCCGCAGCGGATGTGCGGCACGCCGTGGCTGGCGCAATAGTCGTAGAGCGCGTGCTTGCCGGCGACGCACAGACGGGCCTTCAGGCTGTCCTTGGCGTAGTAGATGCCGGCGTGGATGACCTCGCTGTTCCGCGACGACGTCTCGGTGCCAATGGCATCAGCCGCTTCCAGCACGACGACCTCGATGCCGCGCATCGCCAAATGCCGGGCCACCGCCAAGCCAACGACGCCGGCTCCGACGACCAGACACTGAACCCGATCGGTCACTTGAGCGTTACAAGGCCAGGCCCGGCAATGCCGCCGAACCCTGATTTTGGCTTGATTATGGGCAGAAACATGGCGGCATCCTACCGGGATTGCCGGCCGAGGCAAATCGCACGGTCAAGTAGCTGTGATTTGCCTCGTCCCGGTATCCCGACGACGATTGCCGGGGCCGAGAAAGGACATCGAATGCTCGGAAAGCGTATCAGGACCGGCATCGTTGCCGTGGTCGCCGTTTGTATTGCCGCCTCGGCGCAGGCAAACCCCGACTGGTGGTCGGTCGAATGGCCGAATACCGACTTCAAGAAGCACAGCGTTGCGTTCGAGGAGATCCGATCGGGCGGGCCGCCCAAGGACGGCATTCCGTCGATCGACGATCCCCAGTTCGAACTCGCGGACAAGATCAAGGCCGTGGCCGACAACGAGCCCGTGATCGGCTTCGGCGTCGGCGACGACATGCGCGCCTATCCGCTGGCCGTGCTGATGTGGCATGAGATCGTCAACGACACGGTCGGCGGCGTGCCGGTGTCGGTGACGTATTGCCCGTTATGCAATGCGGCCGTCGTGTTCGACCGTCGTGTCGACGGCAAGGTTTTGGATTTCGGCACTACCGGCAAGTTGCGTAAATCCGATCTGGTGATGTACGACCGCCAGACCGAAAGCTGGTGGCAGCAATTCACCGGTACGGCGATCGTTGGCGAGATGACGGGTACGGAGCTGACGATGCTGCCGGCGCGTCTTGAGTCGTTCGCCAACTTCAAGGCACGCGCGCCCGAAGGGAAAGTGCTGATCCCGAACAATCCCGGCATGCGACGCTATGGCGTGACGCCCTACGCCGGCTACGACAGTTCGCCGCAGCCGTTCCTCTACAACGGCAAAATGCCCGAGAACGTGCCACCGCTCTCGCGCGTGGTTAAGGTGGGCGACCGGGCCTGGGCCCTGCCGCTGGTGCGCAGCCGGGAGCGCATCGAAACCGAGGACGGCCTGATCATCAGCTGGACCGATGGCCAGAGCTCGGCGATGGACCATCCGGTCATCGCCGAGGGTACCGATGTCGGTAACGTTACCGTTCAGAAGATGGGCGAAAACGGGCTGGAGGACGTGCCCTACGGCGTCGACTTCGCCTTCGCCTTTCATGCCTTCTATCCGGACTCAGAAATCATCGCGAAGTAGCGACGAATTCGTAATGCCCGGCAGGCGCACGCCATCGGCCGCGCGCCTGCGACGATTGCGACCAATCGGCCCCGAATCTAGCCACTGGACAGCGGCAATTCGAATACAATCTAATTAGTTAGCTGAAACACTGTCGCGTCGGCAAGGCACGGGATCGAGAGCGAGATGGCTCAAGACAAACGACCGGTTCCGAAGCAAGATGATGACACCGACGTCCGCTCGTTCTTGAACAAGGTGGCCGCGACGCCGGTGGTCAAGGCCGCAGGCGTGCGCGGACGGCTGCTGTTCGGTATGGATGCGACGGCCAGCCGCGAGCCGACTTGGGATACGGCCTGTCAGATTCAGGGCGACATGTTCGCCGAAACCGCGTCTCTGGGCGGTCTCGACGTGCAACTCGCCTATTATCGGGGCTTCCACGAGTTCAGAGCGACGCCCTGGGTATCCAGCTCCGCCGACCTGATCCCCTATATGACCCGCGTCCGGTGCCTCGGCGGACATACGCAGCTCGAGCGCTTGCTGCGTTACGCCGCGAAGGAAACGAAACAGAAACGGATCAACGCCCTGGTGTTTATCGGCGACGCCTTGGAGGAGCAGGTCGATTCCGTATGCGCCGTGGCCGGGGAATTGGGGATGCTGGGCGTGCCTTGCTTCATGTTTCACGAAGGGCACGACCCTATCCCATTGCGGGCTTTCAAACAGATCGCAACGTTGACGAACGGCGCTTACTGCCGGTTCGATGCCTCCAGCGCGGCGATGTTGAAGGAGCTGCTGAGCGCCGTGGCCGTCTTCGCCGCCGGTGGCCGGCCGGCTCTGGCCGACTACGGCAAACGCCGCGGCGGCGCCGTGCTGCAACTCGCGCATCAGGTGAAGTGACCGCGCTGCTCGACGAATGATCGGCTTCTTTATCCTCGGTATCTGTCTGATCGCCGCGATATTGCTGGCGGGCAAGTGGTTCGTGAACGCCGATCCGGCCAAGCTGGCGAAGCTGGTCCGCTACGTGCCGGCAGGTATCCTTGGCGCGGCGGCCCTGTTTCTGATGGTGACCGGCAAGTTTTTTGCCGGCGTGCCGCTGGCCGCGCTGGCGCTGAGCTTGATCCGGGGCTGGCGGCTGCCGGGTTTTCGGTTTCCCACCGGCGCGGGCCCGGCGTCCGGACAGTCATCGAACGTCGAGACCGAGTATCTGCGGATGACGCTGTCGCACGACAGCGGCGTGATGACGGGAACCGTCTTAAGAGGCGCCTTCGCGGGTCAGGAACTGGGCGAACTGAACATGGATCAGCTTGTGGCGTTGATGTCCGAGTGCGCCCGCGAGGACCCGGGATCGGCGCAACTGCTGGAGACGTATCTGGAACGCACGGTGGGGCCGGACTGGCGCGACCAGGCCCAAGGGGCCGCGGCCGGGGAGGCGGCGGGAGACGCGCGGTCCTCGAAATGGGGCGGCAGCGCGGGCGCGAGCGCCAATACCCCCATGACCAGCGAGGAGGCCCGGGAAATACTGGGCGTGGCGCCCGGCGCCAGCAGCGACGAGATCAAGGAAGCGCATCGGCGGCTGATGCTGAAAGTGCATCCCGACCAGGGCGGGTCGACCTATCTGGCGGCAAAAATTAACCAGGCCAAGGATATATTGCTGGGCGTATAACTGGCCGAAGCCGAGGTAGCCGCCGTCCGTGACATTCCTGGGTCTGTGACCGCTGACACTTGCGCGGTGATATCCGCCATGGCAAAACCGCGCCGACGTCGCGGAAATCCGAGTGTTTTCGAATAGTTGCGCGTCTGACACGTTGCTGTCGTCGATACCGTATTAACCATAAATCCACACGCCTCCACCACGCCAAGACCTGCAAGGAAATCAATGAAAGTTCGCAAAGCCGTCTTTCCCGTGGGTGGCCTCGGCACCCGGTTTCTGCCGGCGACCAAGGCGCTGCCGAAGGAGATGCTGCCGATCGTCGACAAGCCGCTGATCCAATACGCCGTGGAGGAGGCCCAGGCGGCCGGGGTCGAGGAATTCATTTTCGTCACGGGCCGCGGCAAGAGCGCGATCGAGGACCACTTCGATTTCTCGTTCGAATTGCAGGAGACGCTCAGTTCCAGGGGCAAGACCGAGGAGCTGGATTCGATCAGCCATTGGCTGCCGCCCGCCGGACAGGTGGCCTATACCCGGCAGCAAGAGCCGCTGGGCCTGGGCCACGCCGTGTGGTGCGCGCGTCATCTGGTCGGCGACGAGCCGTTCGCGATTTTCCTGGCCGACGACCTGATCCTGAGCAAGACGCCGGCACTGAAGCAGATGGTGGAGGTTTTCGCCGAGACCGGCGGCAATGTGGTCGCCGTGATGGACGTGCCAAGAGAACATACCCAGCGCTATGGAATCCTCGATGTCGCCGCCGACGATGGCCGGCTGGCCGAGATCAAAGGGCTGGTCGAGAAGCCGCATCCGGATGCGGCGCCGTCCACCCTGTCGGTCATTGGCCGGTATATCCTGCTGCCCGAGGTGTTCGAGTATCTGAGCGCCATGGAGCGTGGCGCGGGCGGCGAGATCCAACTGACCGACGCCATGGCGAAACTGATCGGCAAGTCGCCGTTCCACGGCCTGCGGTTCGAAGGCCGGCGTTTCGATTGCGGCGACAAGCTGGGATTTCTGCAGGCGACCGTGGCCTTCGGTTTGGAACGGGACGACCTGCGTGACGGATTGAAGGAATTTCTGACGGAAGTAGCGACGGCCGGTTAGCCGCAACTATCGGGGCGCCGGGCTGATATCGTAAGAAGGAGAGGGCCGCTATGCGTGTGGCGATGATTGGAACCGGATATGTCGGCCTGGTGTCCGGCGCGTGCTTTTCCGAGTTCGGGCATGACGTGGTCTGCATCGACACCGATGAGACCAAGATCAAGACCCTGAAAGACGGCCGTATCCCGATCTACGAGCCCGGCTTGGACAAGCTGGTGGAGAGCAACGTGCGGGCGGAACGGCTGTCGTTCACGACCGACGGCAGCGAGGCGGTGGCGCAGGCCGACGCGGTGTTCATCGCCGTCGGCACGCCCAGCCGGCGCGGCGACGGCCACGCTGATCTGAGCTACGTGCATCAGGCGGCGCGCGACATCGCCAAGCATCTGGATGGCTATACGGTCGTGGTGACGAAATCGACCGTGCCGGTCGGCACCGGCAGCGAAGTCGAGGGCATCATCCGCCAGGCCCGCCCGGAGGCGGAGTTCGACGTCGCGTCCAACCCGGAATTCCTGCGCGAGGGCGCGGCGATCGAAGACTTCATGCGGCCCGACCGCATCGTCGTCGGCGTCGACAGCGAGCAGGCGCGCGAAGTGATGCGCGAGCTTTACCGGCCACTCTATCTGCGCGAGACGCCGTTGCTGTTCACCGGCCGGCCGACGGCCGAATTGATCAAGTACGCCGCCAACAGTTTTCTCGCCACCAAGATCACCTTCATCAACGAGATCGCCGATCTCTGCGAGCAGGTGGGCGCCAATGCGCAGGAAGTGGCCAAGGGCATCGGTCTGGACGGGCGCATCGGCTCGAAGTTCCTGCACCCCGGTCCTGGCTACGGCGGCAGCTGCTTCCCGAAGGACACGCTGGCGTTGCTGCGCACCGCCGAGGCGGCGGGCACGCCGCTGCGCATCGTCGGCGCCACGGTCGAGGTCAACGACGACCGCAAGCGCCGCATGGCGGACAAGATCGCGGCGGCCTGCGGCGGCTCCATCCAAGGCAAGACCATCGCGGTGCTGGGGCTGACATTCAAGCCCAACACCGACGATATGCGCGACTCGCCCAGCCTGGAAATCGTGCCGGCGCTGCAGCAGGCCGGCGCGACGCTCAGGGTCTACGACCCCGAGGGCATGGAGGAAGCCAAGAAGCTGCTGAAGGATGTGATCTGGTGCGACAGCGCCTACGAGACCATGGGTGGCGCCGATGCGTTGACGATCATCACCGAATGGAACGAATTCCGGGCGCTCGATCTGGATCGCG
Source organism: Alphaproteobacteria bacterium (assembly GCA_965232515.1). Taxonomy (GTDB): domain Bacteria; phylum Pseudomonadota; class Alphaproteobacteria; genus JANQKO01. The sequence goes on from CBDDPY010000002.1 coordinate 724,403, forward strand.
TCAAGGCGCTGATGCGGGAACCGATCATTGTCGATCTGCGGAACATCTATCCGCCGGAGCAGATGATCGCCGCCGGCTTCCGCTACGAGTCGGTGGGTCGGCCGCTGAACAACGACGCCAACGACGTCGTGTCGAGCGATGCAGCGGCATAACTTCGACGCGACCGTCCTCCGCGAATACGACATTCGCGGCGTTGTCGGCAGCACGATCGGTGAGGCGGATGCCTATGCCATCGGCCGCGGCTTCGCGACCATCGCCGGCCGCAACGGCGGCAAGCGGGTCTGCGTCGGCTATGACGGCCGGCTGACCTCGCCCGGCCTGGCGGACGCGCTGATCGAGGGGTTGCGGGCGGCAGGCGCCGACGTGCTCAGGATCGGCCGCGGCCCGACGCCGATGCTCTATTTCTCGGTCTATCACCTCGGCGCCGACGGCGGCATCATGATCACCGGATCGCACAATCCGCCGGACTATAACGGCTTCAAGATGATGCTGGGCAAGGGGCCGTTTTTTGGCGATCAGATCCAGGAGATCGGCCGGCTGGCCGCCGGCGGAGATTGGGCCGACGGCGCCGGCGGGCTCGAGGATGTCTCGGTGTTCGACGCCTATGTCGACGAGCTGGCCGCGGCCTACACGGCGGACAAGCCGCTCGCGGTTGCCTGGGATTGCGGGCACGGCGTCACCGGCGACACCATGCCGGCCCTGATCGGGCGGCTGCCGGGCCGGCACTCCATGCTGTTCGAACGGGTTGACGGCTCGTTTCCGGCGCACCATCCGGACCCGACGGTCGAGGAGAACCTGGTCGACCTGCAAAAGGCGGTCGCCGACGAGGGGCTCGATGTGGGCATTGCCTTCGACGGCGACGGCGACAGGATCGGCGTGATCGACAATCTCGGCCGGATCCTGTGGGGCGATCAACTGCTGGCGCTGCTGGCCCGCGACGTGCTGCGGGACCGGCCCGGCGCGACGATCATCGCCGATGTGAAGGCGAGCCAGGTGCTGTTCGACGACATCGCCAAATCGGGCGGCACGCCGATGATGTTCAAAACCGGTCATTCGCTGATCAAGAGCAAGATGGCCGAGATCGGCTCGCCGCTCGCCGGCGAGATGAGCGGTCATATCTTCTTCGCCGACAAGTATTACGGCTTCGACGACGCGCTCTATGTGGCGGTGCGGTTCCTCGATATCGTCGCACGCAGCGGCAAGAGCGCGGCCGAGCTGCGCGATACGCTGCCGCAGGTCGTGAACACGCCGGAAGTGCGGTTCGACTGCGACGACGCCACGAAATTCAGCATCGTCGAGGACGTGAAGGCGCGTCTTGCCGAGCAGCAGGCCGATGTCAACGATATCGACGGCGTCCGCGTGACGACGCCCGACGGCTGGTGGCTGCTCAGGGCGTCGAACACGCAACCGGTGCTGGTTGTGCGTTGCGAGGCGGCGGACGAGGCCGGGCTCGGCCGGCTGAAGTCGGCGGTGAAGGACGCGCTGGCGCCGAGCGGCATTGCCGCGCCGGCGGGTTTCTGAGCTCTACGGCGCCGCGCGAAGGAGGCGCGCTTCGCTCGCGGTGATGATTTCGGGCGATGCGGCTTTGTCGCCCGAGGCGGCCGGTTGCAGGGGCAGGGACAGCACCAGCGCGATTAGCGTCGCGGCGGCCGCCAGGCCGAGCTCGATGAACAGGTTGCGGCGCTTGGCGCTTCCGAATTTGAACATTCCAAATAGGCTCCCAGGGGGACAAGGTTCCGTGTCTGACGGTCATTTTTGGGGCGTTAACTTTTCCGCTTGATGTCCGTATCGGGGAAAAACGTTTCGCTTATTTCCGTTTCGACCAGGGCGACAGGTACCAGGCGAGCGCCAGGGACTGGGTCGTGATCGTGGTCCAGAAGGCGGCCATGTAGGCGGCGGCCGGGTAGGCGCCGCCGGCGTCGGGCGGCCAGAGGTCGATGATGGCGCCGAGGCCGGCCTGATAGCTGAAGGCGGCCGAGAACACCATGACGTTCGCCGCCGTGTTGGCGCGGCCGATATGGGTTTCCGGGAAATGCTGGGCCAGCGCCGCGAACACCAGCGACGTCAGCGTCGAGAGGAAGCCGTAGGCGCACCAGAGCAGGTAGGTCCGATCGGTGATTTGCAGCACGATGGCGACCTGCGAGAGCACGAACAGCGCGGCGCCGAGGCCGATGGTGCCGCTCAAGGACAGGCCGAGGCGCTGCATGAGGCCGGCGACGGCGCCGGAGGACGCCATGCCGATGGTCAGCGCCACGGCCATGAACAGCAGGTGGCGGGCGACCTCGCCGCTGTCGTAGCCGCTGACGTCGGCCAACCATGGCCCGGCCCAGAGGCCTTGCACGGCCATGTTCGACGACGAGCAGGTGAACATCAGCGGCACGATGCGCCAGAAAAACCGGTCGCGGTAGATCGCGCCGAGCGCCCGCATCTGGACGCGGAAGGTGCCGCCGGACGCGGTGCCTGGCTTCTCCGGCACGGCCACGAAGATCAGGCAGGCCATCACGAAGGTACAGGCGCCGAGGCCGAGGAACAGCGTCCGCCAGTCAATGATCCCCAGCAGGAATTCGACCGGCACCGTCGAGCCGATGGCGCCGAGGCCGCCGCTGGCGAGATACCAACCGTTGACGAGCGCGATGCGGTTGCGCGGGAACCAGAGCACGATGGCCTTCAGCGCCGCCATCAGACCGCCCGAGACGCCGGCGCCGATCAGCGCCCGGCCGAGCGTCAGCGTGGCGGCGCTGTCGCCGAGCGCGAACGTGACGGCGCCGAGCGCCGCGACCGAATAGAGCGTCGCCTGCACGCGCCGCGGCCCGAACCGGTCGAGCAGCATGCCGAGCGGGATCTGCGAGGCCGCGAAGGTCAGGAAATAGGCTGAAGTGAGAAAGCCCAGCTCGGCCGCGCCGAGGCCGATATCGGCCCGCAGATGCGGCGCGACGACGGCATTGATGGTTCGGAACAGGTAGGAAAAGAAATAGCCGCAGGCGAACGGCAGGAACACGACCAACATGGCGCGCGCGAACGTCATCGGGATCAGGCGGCCTCGGAACGTCGCGGCGCGAAAACCTCGACCGGCGCCTGGCGTCCGCGTAGCTCGATGCTGCCGAGGCTCTGCGCGTCGATGTCGGCGGGTAGATGCAGCCGGTGGCGCAGGTCGGCGGACATCAGGACCGGCTGGCCGAGGTCGCGGCAGGCTTCTTCCAGGCGCGCCGTGGTGTTGACGGTATCGCCGAGCACGACGATCTCCTGCTTCTGATCGCCCATTTCGCCGACGACGACCAGGCCGCAGTGAAGCGCGGCGCGAAACTCGGGCGCCACGCCATATTTGCGCAGGTAGGCGTCCTTGCGATCCGCCAGATAGTCGAGCATGTCGAAATAGCAGGTCAGGCAGCGCGCCCGCTCGACGCCGACGGCGAGCGGCCAGGTGACGATCACCTCGTCGCCGACATAGGTGTAGATCTGTCCGCGCGCGGCCTGGATCGGCTCACTCAGATCGACGAAGAAATCGTTGAGAAGAGCGTGAAACCGGACGGGCCCGATGCGCTCGGCGATCCGCGTCGAGCCGATCAGATCGACGAACAGGAAGACGCGTTCCTCCTCGCGCGGCCGGTGGTAGCGGCCGGCGACGAAGTTGGCGAGAACGTTCTGGCCCAAGAGCCGGTTGATCTCGATCAGCAGATTGACGACGAAGGCGATCAGCAGCGAAAGGACAAAGGTGATCAGGAACTCGGTGCTGCGGATATTCCAACCTTCATCGCCGTGATAGGCGGCGAAAACCTCGGACCAGACGATCAGGTTGAGCAGGACGCCGAATACGTAGTAGCTGGTCTTGGCGGCGATATGGATGCTGAACGGCGCTCGCCGCACGCTTCGGAACCAGGGATGGTCGGCCAGGATGAGATCGTAGCCGGCGCACCAGGCGCTGATGCAGGCGCCGGTGATCGCCCCCTGGGCGATGCCGGGCCAGTGCAGCTGTTCCGCCAGCGACGAGCCGATCAACAGCCCATAGATGGCGCCGCCCACCGTCGCGCTGGCGACGATGACAAAAAACAGGCGAAGCTCGCTTTTCCGGCGGGCGCTGCGCGACATGTGGAACCGTTGTGGCAGGGCGTTGACCTGGGGCGCGCTATACTATGCGCCAGAGCAGTATTGAGAAAGGCGTGACAGTGGCAGTGACCGGCGACGGATCGATCGATGTTTCAACTGACGTCCGCGCGGCGCTCGACGCGGGCCGGCCGGTCGTGGCGCTGGAATCCAGCATCGTCGCCCAGGGCTTCCCGCAACCGCAGAACCGCGAGGTCGGCCTTGGCATGCTGGCGGCCGTGCGCGACGGCGGCGCGGTGCCGGCGATGACGGCCGTGATCGACGGCCGGATCAAGCTTGGTCTGGACGAAACGGCGCTCGACCGGCTCGCATTCGAGGACAGCATCAAGTGTTCGGCACAGGACCTGGGTATGGCCATGGCAAGCGGCGTTACCGGCGCCACGACCGTGGCCGCGACACTGCGCATCGCCGCGACCGCCGGCGTCCGGGTCTTCGCCACCGGCGGCATCGGCGGCGTGCATCCCGGCACCGGGGCGCCTGACATCTCGGCCGACCTGCCGGAGCTGGGACGCTGCCCGGTCGCGGTGATCTGCAGCGGCGCGAAATCGGTGCTCGACCTGCCGGCCACGCTGGAGCGATTGGAGACCGAGGGCGTGCCGGTGATCGGCGTCGGCTGCGACGAGCTGCCGGCTTTCCACACGCGCAGCAGCGGCCTGGCGCTGAAGTACCGCATGGACGACATGGGCGAGCTGGCCCGCGCCGCGACCGCGCACTGGTCCCTGCCCGGCGCCGGCGCGGTTCTGGTCTGCAATCCGCCGCCGGCTGACGCCGCGTTGGACCGGGAAGAACTCGATGGCCTGGTCGCGGAAGCCCTCGCCGAAGCGGGCCGCGACGGCATCCGCGGCGATGCGGTGACGCCCTATGTATTGGCGGCGTTAAATCGCTTGTCGAACGGCCGCACGCTCAAGGTGAACCATGCGCTAGCCGTCGGCAATGCGGCGCTGGGCGCGCGCTTGGCCGTGGCGATGGCAGCGGCCGATTAGCCTTTCGAGACAGGATCGGTGGAAGCGAGAGCGGCCGGCGGCACCGGCACACAGCCGATCCGCTTGCGCTCCAGCGCCGCGCAGGCATTCCGGGCTTCGTCTTCGTCGTAGCCGATAAGCCGGGCGCGATAGAGGCGGGCGTCGCCGTCCTGGAACGGTTCGATCGAGACGGCGCTGTGGGTCAGGTCGTCGGGCAGGACGCCAGCTGCTCTCAGGACACGTTTTTGCGCCGACTCGTATTGCTTGAAGGCGCCGACCTGGACGGACCATTGATTGTCGACATTGGCCGGCGCAAATCGGAACGAGGTCTTGCTGCCCTGCTCGACCGGCAGTTCGGGCGCCGCCTCGTCGCCGCTCGCGGTCTCGATCGCAGCGACCACGTTGCCGTCGCCCGGCTGCGGCCGAAACGGTGGAGCCGGCACCTTCATCAGCGCGGCGATGGCCTGCTCGCGCTCGATCTTGCGGAAGGCCTTGTCGAGCAGGCCGCGCATATGCCGATCGCGGCTCGTTGCCGTGCGGCCGCCGATCACGACGCCGATCACGCGGTTGCCGTTGCGCTCGACCGACGAGACCAAGTTGAAGCCCGACGCGCGGGTGTAGCCGGTCTTGATGCCGTCGGTGCCTTTGTAGCGGCTCAGAAGACGGTTGTGGTTGCGGAACGTACGCTTGCCGTAGCTGAACTTACGGCGCGAGAAGTAGTGGTAGTACTGCGGGTGCGCGGCCTGTATCGCCTGCGCCAGCGTCGCCATGTCGCGCGCCGTGCTGAGCTGTCGCCGGTTCGGCAGGCCCGACGCGTTGCGGAATGTTGTCCGCTTCATGCCCAGATCGCGGGCCTTGCGGGTCATCATCTGCGCGAACTGGGACTCCGTGCCGCCGAGATGCTCGGCAAGGACAGTGGCGGCGTCGTTGGCGGACTTCGTGACCAGCGCCAGAATGGCGTCCTCGACGCGGATCGTCCGTCCGGCGCGGAGCCCGAGTTTGGAGGGCGTCTGGCCTGCGGCGCGCTTGGACACCCTCAGCTTGGTGTCGAGCGTGAGCTTGCCCGACTCGAGCGCCTCGAAGGTCAGGTACAGCGTCATGATCTTGGTCAGCGAAGCCGGATAGACGCGCCGGTCGGGATTGCTCGCGTGCAGAACGCGGCCAGTCTCGCCGTCGATCACGATCGAGGCGTAGCGGCGGGCGTCCGCATTGTCGGAGAACGTCAAGCTGGCCAGGAAAAGGACCAGCGACAGGGCCGCCAATCTCAGCGCCCGACAGGCCGACGGCGCGAAGCTTCGATGGTGATCGATCAAGACTACCTCACGCCCGATACCAACATCATCGGCCTGATACACACGCGGAACGAAATCTTACGATTCGAACCAAAGTGTAGAAAGACGACATATAAGCCTACAAGTCAAATGTCGTCTTCAGGCCCAACGTTGACTTACGCACCGACACCATCGGACGACACCAACTTCAGCCCGACGCCGAGCAATGCCTCACAGGTCTCGGATGCTCTCAAACCGTGGTTAATATTGCCTTGAAACCAACCGTTTACCCTGCCAGTTAAAATGCAATGCTTCGGAACCTCCTGTCACTTCTTTTGTTCGTGAGCGTGGCGTCCGGCTGCGCCAGCCGTGGGGCCGTCGACGATCCAGTCGTTCGCAGCTTTACCTGGTATTCCTACGTCGGCGGCGAGGACATCAAGGCCGTCTGCGCGCCGGGCGCCAGCGACCGTTATCGCTTCGTCTACAACGGCGTCTGGGACGAGCAGGTCCGGACCTACGACGTCGCCGGCAGCGCCACGGGGCAGGGGGCCGTCGCCAAGGCGCGTGTATTTGGCGAGTTCGACTTAAGAAATTTCGCGCTAACGAGCCCGCAATCGGTCTGGCAAGGCGCCAGTTCGCGAGCCAGCCTGACCGAAGACGCCTTCGACACGCTGCGCCGGATCGTCGCCGAGAGCCCATTCGAGGGACCGACGCCCGACGGCAAGTTCCTGCGCTCGGACGAGTTCTACTGGGCGGTCAGCGCCTGCCGCGGCGGCCGGTTCCATTTCAATGCCTGGACCGGCGATATGGCCGAATTCGACGAACTGCCGTTCTTCGACCTGCTGCTGCCGCTGGACGGCACCAACGTCGCCGTCAACCCGCCCCGACGGCTGTACCTGGGCCCGTTCCAGAACACGCCCCAGCGGTTTCGCACGGCCGGCAGCGCGACCCAGTACTTCCAGCTGCAGGTCGGCGAGAACGGCCTCCGCCTCGGTCCGACGCTCTTCTGATGTACGGTTAACGGCCCAAACGGGCCCACCGAAATGCATCGCAGCATTTTTTGTTGCGGCGCACAAAATAGTCCTTGACACCCGACCGCTACTGCCTATTTTTACGTCATGTTGCACTGCAACATCGGCAGGACAGCGTATTCGTCGTGCAGGTCTCGCGTACCAAGCCAACGCATAGGGGCTCAGGATTAGGAAATGACGACTAAATCGACCAAAAAGACCACTGACACGGCATCGCAGACCGTCGAGGCCGTGGTCGCGGCCGGCCAGGAAGCCACCGAGAGCTTCGTGAAAGCCGCCACCGAGAATTACGAGAAGATGTTCACGACCGCGAAAGAGAAGGTGGACGAAGCCGTGAAAGGCTACGACCAGTTCGCCGTTTTCGGGAAAGAGAACGTCGAGGCCTTCGTCGCCGCCGGCAACGTCGCCACCAAGGGCATGGAGAGCCTGACGGCCGAGTGGATGACCTACGGCAAGCAGTCGATCGAGGACAGCATCTCGGCGACCAAGGCGATGATGGGCGCCAAGACCCTGCAGGAGCTGATCGACCTGCAGACGGCGTTCACCAAGAGCTCGCTCGACTCGTTCGTTAACCAGGGCACCAAGGTGACCGAGCTGACCGCCAAGGTCGCCCAGGACACCTTTGCGCCGATCAACGGCCGCGTGAATGCCGCCGTGGACAAGGTTGTAAAAGCCGCGTAACTGGCGCCGCCATAGCGCGGATTGAAAGGGCCCGGTACCTCCTCCCACCGGGCCCTTTTTTAATGGGTTTATGGTAGACTGGGTCGATGTCGCCAATCGGCGTCCGCCGGCCCGGGTTTCCGGCATTCTGGCCGCCAAAACCGGCGGGATGCGGACAATTACCCATGGCCCCTTCCAATGGGCCTCCGATGCCCGATATTATGATGTGTGATTCAGACAGGCCTGAATAACTGTACCCACCATGAGCGACGAGGAGCGAAATAACGGACCGAAGACCGGTAATACTACGGGGGTTGTCACCGCAACCAAGCCGAAAACCAAAAAGCCTTCAATGTATAAGGTGCTGCTTCTTAATGACGACTACACGCCGATGGAGTTCGTCGTTCACATTCTGGAGCGGTTTTTCTTCAAAAGCCGAGAGGAAGCCACCGAGATTATGCTGCATGTGCATCGAAGGGGCATCGGTATTTGCGGCGTCTACACCTACGATATTGCCGAAACCAAGGTCACTCAGGTGATGGAGTTCTCCCGAAAGCACCAACACCCGCTGCAGTGTACGATGGAAAAAGAATAGTGCCTTCATTCGCCGCCGAACTAGAGCAAAGCCTGCACCGCGCCCTGCGTTATGCCAACGAACGTGGCCATGAATACGCCACGCTCGAGCATCTGCTGCTGGCGCTGACCGACGACAAGGATGCGGCCGCCGTGCTGCATGCCTGCAGCGTCGATCTCGATCGTCTGCGCGATCAGCTGGGCCGCTATCTCGACGAGGAACTGGCGAGCCTGGTCGTGGATTCCGATGAGGACGCCAAACCGACCGCGGGTTTCCAACGGGTAATCCAGCGGGCGGTTTATCACGTGCAGTCGTCGGGCCGGGACGAGGTGACGGGCGCCAACGTACTGGTGGCGATATTCGCCGAGCGCGAAAGCCATGCCGTCTACTTCCTGCAGGAGCAGGACATGACCCGCCTCGACGCCGTCAGCTACATTTCGCACGGCATCGCCAAGTCGCCGGGTGCGTCGGAAAGCCGACCTGTACGTGGCGCCGACGAGGACGGAGACAGCGATTCGACCGTGAAACAGGGCGAAGAAGCACTGAACGCCTATTGCGTCGACCTGAACCAAAAGGCTCGTTCCGGCCGGGTCGACCCGTTGATCGGACGCGCCAACGAGATCGAGCGCACGATCCAGATCCTGTGCCGACGGCAAAAGAACAACCCGTTGTTCGTCGGCGATCCGGGCGTCGGCAAGACGGCGATCGCCGAAGGCCTGGCGCGCAGGATCGTGCTGGGCGAGGTGCCCGAGGTCCTGAAGGAAGCGACGATCTATGCCCTCGACATGGGTTCGCTGTTGGCCGGCACGCGCTATCGCGGCGATTTCGAAGAGCGGCTGAAGGCCGTTATCCAGGAGCTGGAGAACCACGAAAACGCGATCCTGTTCATCGACGAGATCCACACCGTGATCGGTGCGGGCGCCACGTCGGGCGGCGCCATGGACGCGTCGAACATGCTGAAACCGGCGTTGGCCAGCGGCACCATTCGTTGCATGGGTTCAACGACCTACAAGGAATTCCGCAGCTACTTCGAGAAGGACCGGGCGCTGTTGCGCCGGTTCCAGAAGATCGACGTGAACGAGCCGTCGGTGCCGGATGCGATCAAGATCCTGAAGGGTCTGAAGCCGTACTTCGAGGACTATCACAAGATCCGCTACACGGCCGAGGCCATCAAGTCGGCGGTGGAGCTGTCGGCGAAATACATCAACGACCGGAAGCTGCCGGACAAGGCCATCGACGTCATCGACGAGGTGGGCGCGGCCCAGATGCTGCTGCCGGAATCGCGGCGCAAGAAGACGATTGGCGTGCGTGAAGTCGAGAATGTCGTCGCCAAGATCGCCCGCATTCCGCCGAAGTCGGTGTCGAAATCCGACAAGGCCAATCTGATGAACCTGGAAACCGAGTTGCGGCGAAAGGTTTACGGCCAGGACGATGCGCTGACGCAGCTGGCGTCTGCCGTCAAGATGGCCCGCGCCGGGTTGCGCGAGCCGGAAAAGCCGATCGGCTGCTATCTGTTCTCGGGCCCCACGGGCGTCGGCAAGACCGAGGCCGCGCGTCAGCTCGCCCAGAGCATGGGCATGGAGCTGGTCCGGTTCGACATGTCGGAATATATGGAGCGCCATTCGGTCAGCCGTCTGGTCGGCGCGCCGCCGGGCTATGTCGGTTTCGACCAGGGCGGCATGCTGACCGATGCCATCGATCAGCATCCGCACGCCGTCTTGCTGCTGGACGAGATCGAGAAGGCGCATCCGGATGTCTTCAACATCCTGCTGCAGATCATGGATTACGGGAAACTGACCGACCACAACGGCAAGAAGGTCGATTTCCGCAACGTCGTCCTGATCATGACCACGAATGCCGGCGCCTCGGAGATGGCCAAGAGCGCCATCGGCTTCGGCCGCGATACGCGCGAGGGCGAGGACGAGGAGGCGATCAAGCGCCTGTTCACGCCCGAGTTCCGCAATCGCCTCGATGCCGTGATCCGCTTTGCCTATCTGGGCCCGGAGATCGTCTACCGGGTCGTCGACAAGTTCATCCTCGAGCTCGAGGATCAGTTGGCCGAACGGAACGTCCGGTTCGAGCTGTCCGACGAAGCCCGCAAATGGCTTGCCGACCGGGGTTACGACCGGCTCTACGGGGCGCGGCCGCTGTCGCGCGTGATCCAGGAGCACGTGAAGAAGCCGCTCGCCGACGAGATCCTGTTCGGCAAGCTGGCCAAGGGCGGGCTGGTGCGCATCGCCTTGAAAGACAAGGCGCTGGTGTTTGACATCATCGCGGATACGAAGCCGTCCAGGCCGAAGAAGACGGGCACCCCGGACAAATCCGGCACCACCGGCGACAAGATCCCGGAGCCGGTGGTTTAAGGGCATTTGAAACCGAATTGCGGTCGCGGTTTTTCCGCAAGGGCTTCGCAACCGAAATTCCAGCCGAGGCGAATAGGCCACATATTCGTCATACCGGCGGAGGCCGGTATCCACGGCTCCGGTCGTGCCAATGGACCCTGGCCTCCGCCAGGGTGACGAAATTACTTTAGATTCAATGCCTTATTGAAGGGGCACGGGCGGCACTGTCGGCCTCAACCGTCGCGGGCCTTGCGGGCCCGGTTGGCCCACTCGACCGCTTTGTTCTCGTCGACCGCAAGCCCCAATTCGCCTTCGAGGTAGGCACGGCGAAGGCGTAGCATTGCGCCGTGATGGCCGGCGTCGGCGGCACGGTTCAACCAACGCACCGCTTGGCTGGAGTCTTTCGAGACGCCGGTGCCGCGTTCGTACATGCCGGCAACCTCGTCCATGGCGATGACGTCGCCAAGCTCGGCCAGTCGCAGGGCGTAGCGAAAAGCCGGCGCCGACCGACCCAGATGCTGGTGCATGACCACGGCCAAGGCCAATGTATTGCGGTGATCCGGATCGAGCGCCAGCGCTCGCTCGACATGCGGCAGGGAATCCGCATAGCGGTTGATCGTGCCGAGCGCCACCGCGAGCAGGAAATGCGATTGCGCATCGTCCGGTGCGAGGGCGGCTGCCCGTCGGTACTGGCTAACGGCGTGCTCTTCGTCGCCGGCGCTCAACAGGGCGAGGGCGTAGTGCCGGTGAAGGGCGACGTCGTCGGGTGTGGCGCGCAGGGCCTGTTCGCAGGCAGCCTTGCCGCCCTGCGCGGCCTCAGCGGCGCACCGCGCCGCCAAGTCGGCGGCGTGTGCCGATGTTGAGACAGCAAGCAACACGACAAGCGCTAGATAGGCCCTCAAGACATGGCCTCGCGAATGCGGGCGGCCGTGGCCTCGATTTGGGTCATGTCGCCGGGATTGTGGCCCCAGTTCAATTGCGCGTTGTCGTCGAGCCGCCGCGGAAAGATGTGGAAGTGAAAATGGAACACTGTCTGTCCGGCGCCGGGGCCGTTGGCCTGGATGAGGTTGATGCCGTCGGGCGCGATGGCTTTCTCGACCGCGGCGGCGACGCGTTTGGCGGCGGCGACGGCAGCACCAAGATCGGCGTCCGGCGCGGCGAACAGGTTTTCGTAGTGCTCCTTGGTGATGACCAGACAGTGACCCTCGTTGAAGGGATTGACGTCCATAAACGACAGGACACGGTCGTCTTCGAAGAGCTTGAACGACGGGATCTCGCCCGCGACGATCTTGCAGAAAATGCAGTTCGGATCGGTCGGCATGCCGTGCGCCTCCGTGCCGTCGGCGAATGATGGTCCGGATTCTAGCGATTGAACGATTCTTGAACCAGCGCCGCGCGTTTATGGAGCGTCGCTAGCTGCCATCCTGCTGCCGCTCGCCTTTGCGGAACGGGGCGAAATCGCTGAGATAGTCGATCTCGCGGTCGACCTCGCGGCGCTCCTGCTCGAGGAAGCGGTCGACGGCGTCGCGGAACGCCGGGTCGCGGATCCAGTGGGCGCTGTAGACATGCGCCGGCACGTAGCCGCGGGCGATCTTGTGCTGGCCCTGCGCGCCGGCCTCAACCTTGGCCAGCCCGTGCGCGATGGCGAATTCGATGGCCTGGTAATAGCAGGCCTCGAAATGCAGGAATCGGTGGTCCTCGATGCAGCCCCAGTTGCGGCCGTAGATCGTGTCGGTGCCGAAGAAGTTCAGCGCGCCGGCGATATAGCGCCCGGCCCGGCGGCACATGACCAGCGCGATCTTGTCGGCCATGCGTTCGCTGACCAGACTGAAGAAAGTGCGGGTCAGATAGGGCCGGCCCCACTTGCGGCCACCGGTGTCCATGTAGAATTCGTAGAACGCGTCCCAGTGTTCTTCGCGCAGATCCGAGCCGGTCAGGATCTGGATATCGACGCCGGTTTCTACGGCGCCGCGGCGTTCCTTCTTGATCGCTTTGCGTTTGCGGGAAGCGAGGTCGCTCAGAAACTCATCAAAGTCGGCGTAGCCCTTGTTGTACCAATGAAATTGCTCGCCCGTGCGCTGCAGCATCCCGTGTTCGCCGAACCGGTTCCACTCGGCTTCGGTGGGGAAGTTGATATGTAGCGTTGAGACATCCAGCCGGCGCGCCACTTCCTTGGCGCCGGCGATCAGGTTGTCGCGCACCTCGTCCGCCTGCGGCCCGGGCCGGGCCAGCAGGCGCGGGCCGGTGGCGGGCGTGAACGGCACGGCGACCAGCAGCTTGGGATAGTAGCGCCCGCCGGCGCGCTCGTAGGCGTCGGCCCAGCCGTAGTCGAAGATGTATTCGCCCTGGCTGTGGCCCTTCAGGTACATCGGCATGGCACCGAGCAGCCCGCAGCCCGGCTCTTCGACGACCAGATGATAGACGCCCCAGCCGGTCTTCGCCGACGCCGACCCGCTGTCCTCTAATGCACTGAGGAAGGCATGGCTGACGAACGGGTTCTCGTCGCCGGCGCAGGCGTCCCATTGCTCCGCCGGCACGTCGGCGATGCGGCCAATCGCCTTGATGACGACGCTATCGGGATCGGATTCGGCCATATCGACAGTCTAGCACGCACATGTTCGATGACATTGTCCGACGCGCTGCGGAAACAAGTTCGGTCATGCGCGAACGGCCTCGAAAATCTGGTTGTCGGTGCAACGCCGCGCCAGGGCGAGCTGTTCGGGCGTGCGGACCGTCCAGGTCAGAAGCGGCCAGCCGAGGGTACGCGCCAAGCGGGGCGGCCAGAACGGCAGATCCAGGATGTCATATGCGATGAAATGCGGCCGTGACAGGATGCAGGTCAGCAAATGGGATGCGAAGAAGCCGGCGGCGCCCGCGCGCTGATCGGGATCGGTGCGGCTTCGGCGCGTCGCAATCTGTCCGCGGCAGACCTCGGGCGCGTGACGCCGGAACCAGGTCAGCGTCAGCGGATTGAATGACTGCACCGCGTAGCGGCCGTGATAGCCGGCGAGCGTCCGCCGGGTCGCCGCGGCCAGCGGGACAACGTCCCGGCCAATCTGCTTGATCTCCACAAGCAGTGGCGTCCGACCGTCGATCAGCTCCAGAATCTCTTCCAGCGTCGGGATGGTTTCGTCGCAGCCTGAAAGGCTTAGACGTGACAGTTCATCCGCGTTGCGATCGGCCAACCGGCCGCTGGCCGTCGTTACGCGGTCCAGGATCTCGTCGTGGAAGACCATGACCGTGCCGTCGGCCGCAAGACGGACATCGAGCTCGATGCCGTAGCCGGTCGCGATCGCGGCCTCGAAGGCCGCGCGGGTGTGCTCGGGCACGCCCGCATCGGCGTCATGCAGACCACGGTGCGCGAACGGCAGGTCCGTGAGCCAGTCCGGCGCACGCCTCATGCAAACTCGAAGACCGCGTCGAGCTCGACGGAGATATTCATGGGCAGGCTCGGCGCAACGGTGACGCTGCGGGCGTGGCGCCCCTTGTCGCCGAGCACGTCGGCGAGCAGCCCGGAGGCGGCGTCGACAACGAGATGGGCGTCCTCGTAGCCCGGGATCGCGTTGACGAGGCCGAATACCTTCACGCAGTGCCGGATCCGGTCGAGATCGCCGTCGAGTGCGTGATTGGCGTGCGCCAGCAGGTTCAGCGCGGTCAGCCGGGCGGCGGCGAGGCCGTCGTCGAAACTGACGTCGCGGCCGATCTTGCCGGCGCCGCGAAGCTCGCGCCCCCAGGTCGGGCCGACGCCCGAGACCCAGATTTGTTGGCCTGTGACGACATACGCCACATAGTTGCCGGCCGGCGGATGTTGCGGCGGCAGCTCGAGGCCGAGTTCGGCCAGACGTTCGGCGACCCGCTGACCCACGTCAGGAAATCTCGAAGACCGCGTCGACCTCGACCGGGACGCCCCTCGGCAGCGCGTTGCTGCCGACGGCGAAGCGGGCGTGGCGGCCGGCATCGCCGAAGATCTCGACCATCAGGTCCGAGGCGCCGTTCACGACTTCCGGGTGCTCGGTGAAATCGTCGGCGCAGTTGACGAAGCCGCCGAGCTTGACGCAGCGGACGACGCGGTCGAGGTCGCCGCCGCAGGCGGCCTTGACCTGAGCGATGATATTGAGGGCGCAGATCCGGGCGATGTCCTTGCCCTCGGCCACGGAATAGTCCGTGCCGACCTTGCCCTTGTGCTTGATCTCGCCGCCCGTGAAGGGGATCTGCCCGGCGACAAACACCAGATTGCCGCTGATCACGAACGGCACGTAGTTCGCCGCTGGCGCGGGCGCATCGGGAAGGTCGATATCGAGTTCTTGCAGGCGCGCGTCGATTCTGCCGGCCACCATTCGTCTCCTTGTTCGATCGACGGAAAAACGCCGTAACCGGCGTTGTTGACGACTGCATCATAAACGCACGCCGCGAACGGCCAAGCCTTAACCAAGGTTTAATGCTCGCAAGGAACGGAACGCGCACATATGTTTCTTTCTATTGGATGTCATGACCATGAAGCGCGATACGAGATGAACGACGTCAGCCGTACGCCCGAGATGAGCGCCGCGGATGCGGCGCTGGCCGCCAAGATCGGCGACTGGATCCTTGCCGAGGGGCTGCGCGGCACGGCCATCCGGGACCTGATGGAGGGCTTCTGCGATCAGCTGTCGACGTCGGGCTTTCCGCTGATGCGCGGGTTTACGTCGTTCCAGACCCTGCATCCGCTCTATTCGGGCTATGGTTTCATCTGGCGCCGCGCCGACGCGGATGTCGAGGAGAACAGCTTCCTGCGGCAGACGATTCCGTCGCCGGCCTGGACCGACAGCCCGTTCTTCTACATGTTGAATAACAACGTCCATAGGCTGCTGGCCTGCCTGGAGGGGCAGACGGACCGGGAGTTCCCGGTCTATGACGACTTCCGGGCCGAGGGCGCGACCGGCTATTTCGCGCGTCTTGTGGGCTTCGGCGAGCTCGACATCAACAAGGACGAGCCCGGCGGCGTCGCCTATTCATTCCTGACCGACTGTCCCGGCGGCTTCTCAGCCTCGCATATCGCCATCCTCGAAAAGCTGATGCCGATGCTGTCGCTGGCGATCAAGGCGCGGTCGACCTATCAGATCGCCACGGAGATCCTGGGCATCTATATCGGCCACGACGCCGGGCGCCGGGTGTTCAGCGGCGCCGTCGAGCGCGGCGACGTGCAGACCATCGGCGCGGTGATCTTCTTTGCCGATCTCAGGGGCTTTACGCGGCTGTCGGAGACCATGGACGGCGGCGATGTGGTGGCCATGCTGGACGATTACCTGGACACGATCGCCCGGCCGTTGCTGGCGCAGGGCGGCGAGGTGCTGAAATTCATGGGCGACGGCCTGATGGCCACCTTCGAGATCGGCGACGCCGACGCGGCGGCGAAGTGCCAGGCCGCGCTGACCGCGACCTGCGGCGTGATGACGGGGCTGGCGGCCTTGAACGAGACGCGCCGGGCGGCCGGGCAGCCGGCGATGGAGCTGGACGTGGCGCTGCATCTGGGCGACGTGCTCTACGGCAATGTCGGCTCGGAAAGCCGGCTCGACTTCACCGTCATCGGGCCGGCCGTCAACGAGGCGAGCCGCATGGAGGCGCTGTGCCGGCCGCTCGGCCACAGCCTGCTGGTGTCGGAAGCGTTCGCGAACGCGGCCTCGGACGATTGCCGCGGCCGGCTGATCTCGCTCGGCCGGCACGAGCTGCGGGATATACCCGGCGACCGCGAGCTGTTTACCGCCGAAGTCGCCGACTGCCCTGACGCCGCGCCCTGATATTGGCGGGCGCGGCTGCATCGGCCAGGCGCGCGGCGCCGAGACGCTCGTGCTTGTTGGCGTACATGTCCTTATCGGCGCGCTGCATCAGCGTTTCGGGATCTTCCTTGTCGCCGTAGATGGCCGCGCCCATGCTCGCCCGGATCGGGATCGTGATGCCGTTGTGACGGGCGAACGAGCGGTTGAGGATCCGCTGCAGCGCCAGCGCGCGGTCGGCGCCGTGAGCGCCGTTCGCCTGCACCAGCACGGCGACGAACTCATCACCGCCGAGGCGGGCGACGATGTCGCTCTCGCGCACGTTGGCGGCGAGTAGCGCGCCGACCTGCCGCAGGACGGCATCGCCGGCGGCGTGACCCAGGCGGTCGTTGATCGATTTGAAGTCGTCGAGATCGATGTAGGCGAGGATGCCGGAGCCGCGATGCCGGCTCGCCAGCGCCAGCGTGCGGCGCAGCGCCTGCTCGAAGCCGCGGCGGTTGGCGAGCCCGGTCAGTTCATCGGTCAGCGAGAGCGATTCCAGCTGCTCGATCCGGGCCGACTGGTCGGCGATGATGCGGCGCGCCTCCTCGGCGGCGGACAGCGCCTTTTGCAGGAGCTCCCAGGGATCGACGTCGTCGCCACGCTCGGCCGGCACCATGTTGGCCGGCGGCAATCCGGCAAGCAGCGCCGATTCGGACATCAGCTTGTCCTTCGGCAACGACACGGCGGCTTGACGGGTCATCTCGTTCTCCCAAAACAGCGGTTAAGTGCGGGCTCTCGCAGGTGCGTCCATGTGCCAAACTGCAACCGGCATGCCAGCGGAAAAACCACGGGAACCAGGGGTTTTCGAAATTCTCGAGTGGAAGGATTTGCCCAAACCGACCGGATGGGCGGCAAAATCCGCCGCCTGCCGGGTGATCGCAATTCGTCCCGCGCTGCACCATATACTAGGGTTAATACCGGGTATAACCGACGGGCGCAGGGGGACGTGGAGCTTGTCTGAATGAAGCTTTTTTATTCGGCTCTGGTTGCCGGTCTGCTGGCGTCGGCGTCCGTCCATGCCGCGGGCATCGCGCTGCAACCGCATCGCGCGATCTACGACCTGACACTTAAGCGCACCGCGAGCAGCAGCGGCATCGAGCAGCTCGATGGCCGATTGGTCGTGGAGTTCCAGCCGGACTGCGAGGGCTACGGGTTCAGCCAGCGCATCGTCATGCGCATGATGGATTCGGACGGGCAGGAAGCGGTGAACGACTTCCGCGCTGCGACCTGGGAGAATACGGCCGGCACGAAATTCCGCTTCAATGTCCGCACCATGGTCGATGGCAATGTCATCGAGGAGAGCAGCGGGCGGGCGCAGCTGAAGTCGCCGGGCGGCGTCGGGTCCGTCGATTTCAGCGATGACAAGGCCAGCGGCGTCGCCTTGCCGGCCGGCACGGTGTTTCCGGTCGCACATACGATCGCCATCCTGAAGACGGCGAACGCGGGGGGCAGCGAGCTGGAGATCAAGCTGTTCGACGGGTCGGGCGAGGACGGCCGGTTCGACACGTTCTCCTGGATCGGTCCACGGGACGGCGACGACGCGAATGCCGGCGGAAAGTTCGAGATCATCGCCGGCATCGCCTCATGGCCGGTGCGCATGGCCTATTTCCCGTTCGGCGACCAGGTCGGCATTCCGGATTTCGAGATCGGCTTCCGGTTGTTCGCGAACGGCGTCTACGGCGACATCGTGCTGGACTACGGCGACTTCGCGTTGGACGGCACGTTGTCCCGCTTGGACCCCTTGCCGCGACCGTCCTGCTGAGCAACGGGTTCGCCCGCAGACTTACCCGCCTTGCCGGCGAGCGCCCGTCCCTTGGCGATGATATCGGCCCCGAACTTTTCCCGCACCGCGTCCACCGCGCGTTCCGCGCCGGCCCGGCGGCCGGCCATCGGATCGGCGAGATCGAGCGGATCGGCGTCGCGGGCGGACACGATGGTGCTGACCCCGACGCCGAGCAGGCGATAGGCGGTGCCGTCGGCTTCACCGGCGAGCAACTCGTGCGCCGTGCGATAGAGAACGTCGGCAAGCTGTGTGGGGTTGGCCAGTTTGCGGTTGCGGGTGCGGATCCGGAAGTCGGCTGACTTGAGCTTGAGCACGACGGTTGCGCCAGCGAGCTCCGACCGCTTCAGCCGCGCGGCGACACGTTCGCACTGCCGCCAGAGGATGGAATCGAGCTCCCGAAGCGTGGAGATGTCGCGCTCGAACGTCGTTTCGGAGGAAACGCTCTTGGTGGCGGCGTGGGGGTCGACCCGGCGATGGTCCTCGCCGCGGGAGAAACGCGCCATTCGCTGGCCCATGGCGCCGTAGCGCTTGATCAACGTCGCTTCGTCGAGCTGTTGCAGCTGACCGACGCTGCGAATGCCGTCGGCAGCCAGCTTCCGCTGCAGCGCCTTGCCGGCGCCCCAGATAATGCTGACCGGCTGTTCGGCGAGGAACGACATGGCCTCGCCGCGGCCGATGACGGCAAAGCCGCGTGGCTTGTCGAGGTCGGAGGCGACCTTGGCAAGGAACTTGTTATAGCTGAGGCCGATGGAGGCGGTCACGCCCACCTCGTCCTCGAAGCGCTTTACGATGGTCGCGAGTGTCGCGGCGGCGCTGCGCCGATGCAACGCTTCCGTGCCGGTCAGATCCAGAAAGGCCTCGTCCAGCGACAGCGGCTCCACGAGCGGGGTGTACGCGCGCATGATGGCGCGCACTTCGCGGCTGACGGCGGCGTATTTCTCCATGTCGGGACGGATCACGACCGCGTCCGGGCAGGCTTTGAGCGCCTTGAACATGGGCATTGCGGAGTGCACGCCGTATGTGCGGGCGACATAGCAGGCCGCGCTGACCACGCCGCGCCGGCCGCCGCCGACGATGACCGGCCGGCTCCGCAAGCTCGGATCGTCCCGTTTCTCGACGGTGGCATAGAAGGCGTCGCAGTCGATATGGGCGATCGACAGCCGGCTCAGCTCTGGGTGGCGAAGCAGGCGGGGCGACCCACACGCATCGCAACGGCTCGCCGCGTTTTCAGCGTCGGCAAGGCAGTCGCGGCAGAAGGCGTTCGCGTGGGTCATGACGCCTCAGCCGGCCACAGCCAGGCGGCGCCGCGTACGCCGCTGGAATCGCCGTGTCTCGCCGGCGCCAGTTGCGTGGAAACCGAGTCGGAAAAGACATATTCGGTCCACAGCGTCGGTACTGTCTTGTAAAGCCGGTCGACGTTGGACAGTCCGCCGCCCAGCACGACCATGTCGGGATCGAGAATGTTGATGACGACGGCCAATGCCTTCGCCAGCCGACGCTCATAGCGTGCCAGGCTTGCCGCGCACGCGGCATCGCCCGCCAGTGCCAGATCGACGACCTCCTTGGCCGTCAGACTGTTTCCGGTCCCGGCAAGATGGTCGGCGGCGAGGCCGGGGCCCGACAGGAAGGTCTCGATACAACCGCGTTTGCCGCAATAGCAGGCGGGACCGGGAAGTTCGTCGGGCTCGGGCCAGGGCAGGGGATTGTGGCCCCACTCGCCAGCGATGCGGTTCGGCCCGATGTGGATCTTGCCGTCGATGGCAAGCCCGCCGCCCGTTCCGGTGCCGATGATGACGCCAAACACGGTACCGGCACCCGCACCGGCGCCGTCGACGGCCTCGGACAGCGCGAGGCAGTTGGCGTCGTTTTCCAAACGCACGGGTCGGCCCAGCGCCCGCTCCAGATCGCGGTCGAACGGTCGGCCGATCAGCCATGTCGAGTTGGCGTTCTTTATCAGGCCGGTTGCGGGCGAGATCGCGCCCGGAATGGCAATGCCGATGCTGGCGATCTCCGTCCGCGCGTCCTGCGCGACGGCTTCGGCCAGCCGGCCGACGGCCGCAACTGTGGCGTCGTAGTCCCCCCTCGGGCTGTCTATGCGCCGCCGCGCCAACTCGTGGCCATCATGCCCGAGTGCAAGGGCCTCGATCTTGGTGCCGCCGAGGTCGACGCCGATCCGCGCGGCGCTTGGATTGCTCATAACGCCAGATTAGCATCAGGCCCTCGCAGGGGTTAGGCCGCCGATGAACGAACTAGTCCGCCGATCCAGCGCGCCGTGGTCGTTCAGACTGGCGAAGCTGCTCATCCGTTCCGGCATGCCGGGCGGCTACAGGCTGCTGGACATCGCCCGACGGCGCAGATGGCTGGATTGCCTGGTGCGATTTCGGATCGGGGCCGGTGTCGGTATCGACGTGCCGTTGTACCGGCCCGAGAACCTCTGGGACCGGCGGGATGTGCTGGAATACGACCCGCCGCTGATCGACGATCTGGTGCGCACGGCAGCTCACTTTCCGGAACCGCGCATTTTGATCGACTGTGGCGCCGACATCGGCACGGTGTCCATCCTGGTCGCCGCCCGCGACCCGGGACTGGCGCGCCTCATCGCCTTCGAACCGAATGCCGACGCCTTCCCGGTTCTGAAAACGAATATAGAAAGCCTGCCGATAACGGGAGAGGCGCGTCAGGCCGGCGTCGGCGCAGTAGCCGGTCGCGGCACATTGCGCAGCCCGGCGCATGACCGCACCGCCCACGCCATGTACATGGAAACCATGCCGGATGGCGACATCGAGATCGAGCGCATCGACGATCTGGCGATCGAACCGAACAGCAGTTTGATCCTGAAGGTGGATGTGGAGGGCGGGGAACTCGATGTGCTGAAGGGTGCGGCCGAGACCTTGCGCGCGGCGAGAGCCTTTGCGGTATCGTTCGAGGCTCAGATCGATCAGGCCGAACGCACGGGCATCGAACCGATGGAGATCCTGCGCTTCCTCTGCGCGATCCGGCCGTGCCGGTATCGCGTCAGCGACGTGCCCGGCTTGGAACTCGATCCGGACCGGCCGTTTTTCGTCCAGATCGAACAACCGCAGGCGTTCGGCTACAACATTCTTTGCTATACGGATTCGGCTGCAAGCGGCGGATGAGCGCCGCGCGGATATCAGTTCAATAGGTCAATGACGCGGGTGAAGCGCCAGCGTTGATTCACCACGTAAATCGCCACCAAGCTGACCATCAGCAGCGTCAGTGACAGGGCGAACAGGACGTCCTCGGAAAACAACAACAGCGTGTCCAGCAGGTACAGGACAGTCGAACCGCCGAAAAAAACCACGATCCAAGGCACAAACCACACCAGAAAAATCAATAGCGGCCGGATCAGATGATACTTGATCGATAAACGCATACCGTGCCCTCGTTTTCCCTCTGATACGCCAACTTAATGGTCAA
Organism: Alphaproteobacteria bacterium; assembly: GCA_965232515.1. Taxonomy (GTDB): domain Bacteria; phylum Pseudomonadota; class Alphaproteobacteria; genus JANQKO01. The sequence goes on from CBDDPY010000002.1 coordinate 746,360, forward strand.
TGTGCAGTCTGTAGACGCTGTCGTCCGCCACGCCGTGGGAATTGCCGAGGATAGATACAATAGTTTGAAGAGCAGTCATATCACGGATGGTGGCTGAAGTAGGCAACTACAGATATTTCACTTTTGTTGATAGTTTTGCCGCAGAATTTTTATTTCTGCTTGTTGGTATCTTCTACAATATGTCGCGTGAATGTGTGACATGTCTGTGAGATCCGTCACACTATTTGATGCCCATAGGCGTTCGCGTCTGGAACCCTAGTCTGCTGAATCAGCCGACATTCCGTCTTGTTGCGGACGCAACACCATCGAACCTCCTTTGAAAAGCGAGGTTTGGACAGGTGCCGCGCACAGAGCCAAACCCGACTCGGTTGAGCGGGCAACCCGAACCGAAATCACCCCGTCAGCGCGAAGCAGACGAGCAGCATCGAACAAATCGTCAGTCCCAACCCCATGAAGATCGGACCAAGCCAAATTCTCTGTTCGCTCCGGGGGACCGGCCGTCGCGAAATGCCGGTGGTCGATGTTATGACCACGCCCCTCGATCGCCGTCGATCGTGGTTGCATCGACGAGAACGACGTTGCCGTTTGGCAGCCCGACGATCCGTGGAGCCGGCCGTGGTGCCGATTGTGTGGGCGACAAACGCCTCGACGAGGATCCGAGGGGTATCGGTCATTTGTTTAGTCCTTTGAACGTGTTGCTTTGATCGGAATGCGCCCCAATCCGATTGCCGGCAGGCGCAGTGGGAGGTTATTGGCTGAACGCGCGGTGGCACGCCGGCGGGCCCACCCGGCGCCGTGTTCTTGCGCGAACGCCGGGTGGGCTTACCGCAGCTGGGAGTGCGCTACGTGTTCGAGCCGATTTCCCAGCCGACCGTTGTCACCAGCGTTGTGCTGTCCGTGGCAATGACGCCGGAATGCCGTTGTTTTTGCGTTCGTGGTGGCTTTCGTAGCGAGCGAGCGACCCGGTTCGCTCACCGGCTTCGTACGTCCTTTGCACGGTGAGGCACACCTATGCCCGCGGCAAAAGTTCCCGAAGCGTTCAGATGCCGTGTTCGGCCAAAAAACTGCACACGGTATCCATGCAGGTTCGCCATGCGGGCTCATAGCCCACGAGAACGTGGTTGCGGCTCTCGAGCGGCACGAAATGCGCGTCTGGGATGCCCGAGGCCACGGCGCGTCCGAGTTCAAGTGGAATGCGCTGATCTTCCTTTGAATGCAGGACGATCGTCGGCGCCCTGACCTGACCGAGCCTGTCGCGGACGTCGATGTCACCGAAGGCGTCCTGGAAGCGGGCGGCGTTTTGCGGCGAGGTGGTCAGGCGCTGGAATTCGTCGAACCAGGCGAGCTCCTCGGCCCCGGCATCTGGCATGAAGGTCTGTGAAAAGATATGCCGGTAGGCGGGGTTGTCCGTTCCCCAGCCAACCTCCGTCAGGGTTCGAACCGCCTCGCGCCGGGCCTGCTCCTCGGGGCTCGCGAGGTGGCGCCAACCGGCGGCATAGCTGCCGATAAGGATCAGCCCCGAGACGCGCTCGGGATGCCGCACGGCGTATTCGATGGACACGGCCGCACCCTGGGATATGCCGAGCAGGGGGAACCGTTCGAGCGCCAGCTTGTCGGCCACCACTTCGAGATCTTCGACGAAGGCGTCGAAGCTGAGGTCCTTCACCTCCCAGTCCGACAACCCGCAGCCGCGCTCGTCGTAACGGATGAAGGTCCGCGAGCGCGCGATCTCGGAAAAACATTCGCCCCAGATCGGACTCGTCCAGTCGAACTCGAGATGCGTGAGCCAATTGGCGGCCTTCAGGAGCGGGGGCCCCGATCCGAGCGATGCGTAGGCAATGTTGGTGCCGTCCCGTACCTGGCAGAAGCCGATGCGTTGCGCGCGAAGCGCCCGTCCGCTCGCTTGCGATAGCGACAGATTCGCGTCGTTCGCGGCGATTGGCGCATGCGACGGCGCCGCGCCCGGAGCGACCATGGCCGTCGGCGGCCGCCCGGATATCGCGCTGATGCCGGGACCGGCCGTGGACCGCTCGAATTCCGCGGCGCCCTCCGGATCGGCGTCGCGCCATAGGCGCAGCCATTTCGACGCGGCGACCGCTGAGAGGTCGGGATGCATGGCCAGCAGGCGCAGGGCTGTGACCTGCGCCACGCGGGCGTCCTCGCGCTCGGCCGCAAGCCAGGACCCGAACGCCTCGTCACCAGCGCCGTCAAGTCCGTCGAGCAGCACCGTGTCCAATCGCCGCGCCATGTCCTCGAGGTCTCCGACCGACAGCTCTTCGGGACCCTGCCGCAGCCGCGTATGGGCCTCGCGAATGTCGATGTGAGCCCCCTCGGCATCCAGGGCGACGCGCTCGCGGTCGGCGATGATCCGGACCCGGTCGGGGCTGTCGACAACCTTGCGCAGCTTGCTGAGCGACCAGCGCAGGGCTGCCTTGGGGTCGTCGGGCAGATCCCAGAATAGCTCGCAGAGACGCTCCCGCCGGTGGGGGCGACCCGTTGCGACGAGAAAGGCCAGAAGTGCACGGGCCTTGCGCGATGCCGGAAGCGCAACCTCGGCGCCATGCCGGACCACGCGCAACTCGCCCAAAAGCGAGATCTCGAACTCGGCGGTTAGCGCCGGCTCTGGCGGTGAAGCCTCTGATTTTGTTCGCATCGGTACCATCCGTCCTTGAACCAGATAGCCAAAGTGGGATGGGCCTCCTCCAAAAGGCTGTGCCGTAACTGGCGCCCGCTTTTCGGGTGACGCCTTCGGCAGATTTCTGCCTTTGCGCGAGGGCTAGCACGATACGACGACGAGTCAATGTGAGAAATACCACACCCCTGACAACGCTCGTCACAACGCTCGCGACAACGCTCAGGGTTCAATTCGCTCCGAAATGCCGCGACACGCCGGCGGCAGCCTACCCGACGCCCCCGGGAGCTGCGGCCACGTTTTTTGCGGCCGTAGCCACAGACCGGAGCAAACGATGGACAAAGACACAAAGAACATCGCGACGAGTCCGCACTTTGTCGACCCCTGCGCGTTAAGCGCCGCGCCGCACGCCTGGTTCGCTGAACTTCGGCCCGAGACGCCCTTCGTGCGGCTCGGCCCAAACCAGTACCTCGTGCTTCGCGGCGAGCCCGTTCAGTCGCTTCTGACCGATCCGAGGACGCGCCAGATCGAGGGGCCGGAATTCGTGGCGTTGCATCAGATCCCCGATGGGATCACGGCGCGGTTCCTATCGGATATCTTCCTGTTCGCCAACGGCGACGCGCATCGTGGGAAGCGTGGCCTCTTCGCTCGCAGCTTTGCCCACCGGATCATGCGAGACGTGCGTGGTCAGGTCCGTGGCATCGCCGACGGGATCGTCGCCAGCTTACCGCGCGGCGAGAGCTTCGACTTCGTGGATCGTATGGCTGCTCGCGTGCCCGCCGACATGATCGGCGCGATCCTTGGGCTTCCGGAGTCGGACTCGCGGTACTTCGCGCGGCTTGTCTACGACGTCGCCCGCGCGTTTACGCTGGTCTATCCGCACGATCATCACGACGCGATTGAGAGCGCGACCCAAGAGCTCTTCGACTATGTCCAGGGGCAGATGCGCATGCGCATCCTCGCCCCCAGGGACGATCTGCTCTCAGCCCTTGTCGCCGACTGGCGGACCGAGAAGGACATGTCGTTCGACAGCCTCGTCTTTCAGACCGTCGGATTGATCATCGCCGGCAGCGACACGACCCGGTCGGCCTTCGCCATGCTCGTCGCACTGCTCCTGCAGCGTGATGTCGACTGGGCCGCGATCTGGTTCGATTCGACCCTGATTCCGGGCGCGGTCGACGAGGGGATGCGCTACGAACCCTCAGTCGCCTCCATTCCGCGCGTGACGACGGAATCGATCGAGATCGACGGTATCGGCCTGCCGGCTGGCTCGGTCCTGCATCTCAGCACCATGTCGGCGATGCGCGATCCGGCGCTCTACGTCGATCCGGACCGTTTCGATATCCGCCGCGCCGATCATCCGCGCCTCCACATGGTCTTTGGCTTCGGCCCGCATCGCTGCCTCGGCGAGTTGCTGGCGCGGATCGAAATGGAGGAGAGCCTCGCCGCCGTCCTTGACGCGGTGCGCGGCATCGAACTGGAGACGCCGCCCCGCATGCTCGGCTTCGGCGGCGTCCGCCAGATCACGCCGATGCAGGTCCGCATCCCATAACCGCAACCTTCAGGAAGAAGAAATTCGGAACTAGCGCCGGTCCCCGCGCGGCCGGTGCGGCGCAGTTAAGAAAAGGACGAGCCGATGGCTTTTGACGTATCCGTCGTTGTGGTGTCGGACTATGCCGGTGGAGAGGCCAAATCCTGGGACGATCTTCGGAAGACCCTGAGCAGCCTGTCGCGGCAGGATTTTCAGGGAAAGGCAGAGTTCATCCTCGTTGAGGCCACCGCGTTTCACGACGCGACTCCGGCCGACCTGATGGAAATCATTCCAGACCTGCGCATTGTCTGGTCCCCTGCGACGTCGTCCTACGACATGAAGAATGCCGGCGGCCAAGCGGCGACGAGTGACATCGTCGCGATGTTGGATGCGGACTGCATTCCCTGCGAATCCTGGCTGCGTCATCTGGTCGAGACGATGCGCGCCAATCCCGATGCCGTGGCGGTCAGCGGCAAGACCACCTATCCCGGACGAACGCTAGTCGAGCGCATCCTGGCCCTGATCGGCCGGTCGTTCCTCTATCGCCGCCAGACCGGCGACACCGATTCGATTTCGAACAACAACGCCGGCTACCGCCGCGACATTTTGCGGCGGTATCCGTTGTCGAACGCCATCGGACCGTTCGGCGCCGGGCTGCAGAACACGGCCGTCGTCTGCGACGGCCATCGGGTGATGTTCGAGCCGCGCATGCTTGCCGTGCATGACTTCGAGGGTTGGGCCATGGAGTGCGACGTCCGCCGGAACGTCGGCTATGCGACCGTGGCCGTGCGTCAGCATGAGCCGCGCATCAAGCAAGCCTGGTTCGTCAAACTGGGCGTTCTCAGCCTGCCGCTGTTCTACGCCGGGCGGGTGCTGATGTCGTCGCGCCAGTGTATTCGCTATCACCGCGACTATGGCGTACCGGTCTACGCCCTGCCGATGGCGCTGGGCCTTGCCTTCATCGTCCACGCCATGGAGCTGCCCGGCATGCTGCGGGCGCTCCGTAACCGGCCGATCACCGAAACGGCTTACCGCTAGAAAATTTTCATTTTCGCGGCACCGGCCCGCGCGAGCGGAAGACGCGCTGGTCCGACGGCATCTGTGCCGTCACGCCAATCAACAGCCGGGCAAAGCAGCCCGGCAACATCGAAAGGGAACAAGATGTTGCGAATTCTCACCCGCACGGCCGTTACTTCGAGCGTCGGCCTCGGCATTGCGCTGTGGGCGGTTTCGGCTGAAGCCGTGCCGACCGCGGCCGCCTCCCGGGCCGACGTGAATGCCGCGATCGGTGACGCGACCACCACGGCGGAAATGTTCGACCACGACTTGCCTGACGCGCGCTTGATCATCCTCGACTTGGGCGCGACGACCAAGGTCGGCGACGACGATCGCGGATCCCTCTTCGCCGACAAGGCAATGGCCTCCCAGAGTGACGTCGATGGCGTCGACGAGGATGATACGGCGGCGCCTACGACACTGACCGACGTCTTTCCTCTGCCTGTGATCGGCATTCTGCTTGCCGGACTCGGTCTCCTGGCCGCCCGACGTCGCTCGCGGGCGCGGCGGCGTGTGCGCGCCAGTACACCGCCGCCGTCCTAGGCCGTTCGTGTCGGCCAATCCCAACGGGCGCCTCGGGTCGATCTCACACTTTAAGGTTATCTGGAAAGTGTCTGATTGGGAGGCCGTTTCTGGTACATCGGGGGCATCGCTCCACGAGCAAGTCATCTCCGGTGTTCGCCCTAAGGCCGACGCCGAGTCACCATGCGAAAAAATTTTATCTGTGAATTTTCAGGCTAGTAGCCGCGCTCGGCCAGTTCGATTTCGATGAATTCGCGTGCCGTTGGCCAGTCGCCGCCATGGAAGTGACAGTCCTCGGGCGGATCGACGAGCCGGGCGAGCCTGGGGTCGGCGACGAAATGCATGCGGACGACGTCGGCGGACGCCTGGGCGACGGACGTGATGTTGTGCGGGATATCGTCCAGAAAGAAGGCTGGCGCCGTGACGTCGGCGACGATCTGCGCCACGGCCGGGCCTTTGACGCCGCTGTTGGCGACAACGGGAAAGTCCATGCCGTGTCGCCGCAGCGATCGCCGGCGGGCGTCGCGCTGGTCGAGCGGCACGTTCGACAGGATGACGATCTGGGCCCGGGCGGACAGTGCGCCTAGCGCCTCGGCCGCGCCCGGCACCGGCGACAGATGTTCGGTGCGTTGTGCGAAGAAGCTGCCCAGCAAGGCCTTCACGTCGACCGCGTCGACCGGCTCGGCCGTATCGCGATAGCGGATGTTGCCCGTAAGCGCGAAGGACGACAGGTCGAGAAACATCGGCCGAGTCTGCTCTTCCAGAAAGACCTCGAGCCCGGCGACGAATTGCAGTACCACCTCGTCCGCGTCCGAGATGACGATCGGCCGGTCCGGCGCGATGTCCAGATCGGCGATCTGTCGGGCGACGTCGTCGTGCAGGTGGAGGTTTTTCATCACGCGGTCATTCCATCGTCGCGCCGGTGAGGCATCGATAGGCCGCCGCCGGCAGTTCGGGCGCCAGATCGTTGGCCTCGCAGAACGCGATCAGGTCCGGCTCGTTGGCCAACAGGAAGTCAAGCACGCCGGCGAGGCTGTTCGGGTCCTCAGCCGCGGCCCGCAGTCCGGCGACATCGAGGCCGCTCAGCGCCATGAACCGCGGCAGGAGTTTCTCGTCGCCAACGGTATAGCTCAGCGCCCGTAGCGCGATGGTTAAAGCCTGTTCAGACGTCATCACCGAAGAGTTAACTGATGTTTAACAAATTGCCAAAAGACTGTGTCCGTCCGGCGCTTGGCCTGACCTTCATGAGATGGTAAGAAGTTATGGTTACTCCGGGAATTAACACCCCTGAAGCGAAATCCGATTATGTTGAGGGCATGGCCAAGACCGTCCTGATCGTTGAAGACAACGATCTGAACATGAAACTTTTCCACGACCTTCTCGACGCGCACGGGTACCAGACCCTGCAGACGAAGGACGGAATGGAAGCGCTTGCCATTGCCCGGGAAAATCGGCCGGACCTGATCCTGATGGACATCCAGTTGCCCGAAGTATCGGGGCTGGAGGTGACGAAATGGATCAAGGAAGACGATTCTCTGAAATCGATTCCCGTCGTCGCCGTTACGGCGTTCGCCATGAAGGGCGATGAGGAAAAGATCCGGGAAGGCGGCTGCGAGGCGTATATCGCCAAGCCCATCTCCGTCCAGCAGTTCCTCGAGACGGTCAAGCGCTTTCTGGACTAGGGTCCGATGACAGCCCGTGTGCTCGTCGTCGATGACGTTGTCGCCAACGTCCGTTTGCTGGAAGCAAAGCTCGCCAGAGAGTATTTCGACGTCCTGACCGCGATGGACGGGCCCGAGGCGCTGGCCGCGGTCGAGCGCGAAGTCCCGGATATCATCCTGCTCGACGTCATGATGCCGGGCATGGATGGCTTCGAAGTTTGCCGCCGCATCAAGGCGGATCCGCGCTTCATGCACATTCCGGTCGTCATGGTGACGGCGCTGAGCGATAGCGCCGACCGGGTGCAGGGCCTGGAAGCCGGCGCCGACGACTTTCTGACCAAGCCCGTGAACGATATCGCGCTGTTCGCCCGCGTGCGCTCGCTGGTCCGCCTGAAGATGATGATGGACGAGCTGCGCCTGCGGCAGCAGACGGCCAACAGCCTCGGGCTCAGCGAGTCGGTCGAGCCCGAGATCGACATATCCGGCGGGCATGTTCTGCTGGTCGAAGATCGCGACGTCTATGCCAAGTCGATCGATGACACGCTGGCCGGCGAACACAATCTGACCGTCGCCAAGTCGGACGAAGAGGCCGTCGCCGTCGCCCGGGGCGGTCAGTTCGAGCTCATCATCGTCAGCCTGGCGCTGCAGGAGACAGATGCGCTGCGCCTGTGCTCGCAGCTTCGCAGCATGGACGAAACACGGCAGGTGCCGCTGCTGGTTCTGGTCGACGACACGCCGGACGAGATGGCCCGTATGGTCAAGGGTCTCGACCTCGGCGTGAACGACTACCTGATCCGGCCGATCGATCGCAACGAGCTGTTGGCGCGCGCCCGCAGCCAGATCCGGCGCAAGCGCTACGAGGATCGGCTGCGCAGCAACTACGAGCTGAGCATGACCATGGCCGTGACCGACACGGTTACCGGCCTCTATAACCGCCGCTATATGGAGCTCCACCTGCAGCGCCTGGTCGAACGGTCGAGTCACGGCGGGCATCCGGTCTGTCTGCTGATCCTAGACATCGATCACTTCAAGACCGTGAACGACACACACGGCCACGCCGTCGGCGACGAGGTTCTGCGGGAGTTCGGCGAGCGTATTGCCCGCGGCACCCGCGGCATCGACATGGCGTCGCGCTACGGCGGCGAGGAATTCGTCATCGTCATGCCGGACACCGTGCTCGACGATGCCGTCGCCGCCGCCGAACGGCTGCGCGAGTCGGTGGCGAACACGCCGTTCAGAGTTTCCGGCGAGGTCGGCGAGCTGGCGGTAACGGTCAGCATCGGCGTTGCCGAAACGACCGGCGGCATGACCGATCCCGACAGCCTGATCCGGGCCGCCGATGAGGCGCTGTACGTCGCCAAGAACAACGGCCGGAACCGCGTCGTAACCGCGCCGAACGGCGACGAGCCGCTGGCGGCCGGGCAGGGCGCCAGCTGACGCTTTGCTGCCCGGCCGATCGCTTTAGCGGCTAACGGCCAATATTGATCCAGGTCGTCTTCAGCTGCGTGTACTTGTCGAATGCATGGATTGAACGGTCACGCCCGAAGCCCGACTGCTTGTAGCCGCCGAACGGCGTGCTCATGTCGACCGCGTCGTAGGTGTTGACCCAGACCGTGCCGGCCCGCAGTGAGCGCGCCACCTTGTGCGCCGTCGAGATGTCGCGGGTCCAGACGGCCGAGGCCAGACCGTAGACCGAGTCGTTGGCGATCTTCACGGCTTCCGCGCTGTCCTTGAACGAAATCGTCGACAGCACCGGACCGAAGATCTCCTCCTGGGCGATCTTCATCTTGTTGTCGACGTTGTCGAACACGGTCGGCGCGATGTAGTAGCCGCCGGTGTCGGTCAGCGAACGATCGCCGCCCATCTTCAGGGTCGCGCCCTCGGATTTGCCGGCTTCGATGTAACCGATCACGCGATCGGTCTGGCTGGCGTCGACCATGGCGCCCATGTGAGTCTTCGGATCGAGCGGGTTGCCCGGCTGCAGCCGCTCGCCGACCGCCATCACCTTCTCCAGGAATTCGTCCTTGATTGAGTCCTCGACCAGCAGGCGCGAGGCGGCATTGCAGACCTCGCCCTGATTGAAGAAGATTCCGAAGGCGGCCGACTTCGCGGCCGCGTCCAGGTCCGGCGCGTCGGCCATAACGATGTTCGGCGACTTGCCGCCGCATTCCAGGCTGACCTGTTTCATGTTGCTGTCGGCCGAATAGCGCATGAACATCTTGCCGATCTCGGTCGAGCCGGTGAAGGCGACAGCGTCGACATCCATATGGCGGCCCAGCGCCTGGCCCGCGGTCTCGCCGAAGCCCGGCAGGACGTTGAAGACGCCCTCGGGAACGCCGGCCTCGGCGGCAAGCTCGGCGAGGCGGAGCGCACTCAACGGCGACTGCTCGGCCGGCTTCAGGATGACGCTGTTGCCCGCGGCGAGCGCCGGTCCGAGCTTCCAGGAGGCCATCAGGAGCGGGAAGTTCCACGGCACCACGGCGGCGACGACGCCCAGCGGTTCGCGGGTGATCATGGCGACGGCCGATGGATCGGTTGGCGCGATCTCGTCGTAGAGTTTGTCCAGCAGCTCGGCGTACCAGGATATGGCGCCGGCGGTGCCCGGGATGTCGACCGTCGACGAATAGCGGATCGGCTTGCCCATATCGAGGGTTTCGAGCAACGCCAGCTCGTCCCGGTGCTTCAGGATCAGGCCGGCGAACTTCTGCAGGGTCCGCTTGCGCTTGCCCGGGGCCAGGCCGGCCCAGACGCCGGCTTCGAAGGCCTCGCGCGCCGCCTTGACGGCCCGGTCGACGTCTTCCGTATCGCAGGCCGCGACCTGGGTCAGAACCTTGCCGTCGACCGGGCTGATGCAGTCGAAGGTCTCGCCCGAGGCGGCGTCGACGAAGGCGCCGCCGATGAATGCCTGGTTTCGGTAGTTCAGGGCGGCGGCCTGGCTCTGATAGTCGTCAAGGGAAAGGGCTGCGGACATGACGGACCTCCTGCGAATTTCCGATTAGCTTGTTGTCATAGATAGCGGTCGGACCGGTTGAAGCCAAGCGGCTTGCGCCACCCGGACGATCGATTGCCCAATGAAAAAGGCCGCGTCCTGAACGCGGCCTCCGTTTCCGGTCTTACGGCCGGTTACTTGATCTTGGTTTCCTTGAACTCGACGTGTTTGCGGGCGACAGGGTCGTACTTCCGCATGGTGATTTTCTCGGTCTGCTTCCGCGGGTTCTTCTTGGTCACGTAGAAGTAACCGGTATCCGCCGTGCTCTCGAGCTTGATCTTGATGGTTGCCGGCTTGGCCATGGGACAAACTCCCGTCTCTTGTCTGGCGCCAACATACCCACCGGCGGCGGCAAGTCAACGTCGGACAGGCCCCGGCCGGCTTCAGGCGTGTATGGTCGGTCGAAATTCAATCTTTGAGGGAGCGGTCACTCATAGCGGACATTCGCCACGCCGCGCAGGTAGCTGAACAGCGGCACGCCGGGTGGCTGCCAGCCCTGTCGCCGGCGCGATACCTCTCGCAGCACGAACTCGGTGACATCGATCAGGTCCAGCCGCAGCGCGTCCGACAGTCGAAACCACTGAAGATCCAGCAGTTCGCCATTGCCATTCAGCTCGCCATCGGCGGCGTCGGCGTCGGTCAGAAAGAAACGAGCGTGGAAGCGGATGGGGCTGACCGGCGGCGTGATCGCCCGCGCCACGTAGTCCAGCCGATCAAGCGCCGGCCTGAGCTCGCCGTCCTCGACGCGGCCGACCGTCAATCCCGTCTCCTCGAAGGTTTCTCGGATCGCCGCCGTTGCGAGCGCCCGGGCGCGGCGTTCGGGCCATTTCCGCGTCAGCTTGGCGGCGACCTCGGGACGCAGCTCGGTGGCGCAGGCGACGCCGGCGTCAGCGGCGTCCAGCCGGCCGCCGGGAAACACGAAGTAGTTCGGCATGAAACGGTGCCGGGGCTCGCGCCGCCCAAGCAGAACCTCGGGATCGGCGCCGTCGCCACGCAGCAGCACGAGGCTGGCGGCGTCGCGCGGCTTCACCGGCCGGCTATTCATGGCTCATGACGTGCTTGCCGTATTCGTAGCGATAGAACGGCACCTTGCCGCGCCGCTTGCCGCTTTCGCGCGCCGCCGTCAGCGCCTCGAGATTTTCGAGCACGTATTTCGTGATGTTCGGCAGCGGCAGGTCCATGGCCTTCTTGACCGGAATCCAGTCGAGATGCAGCAGTTCGCCGCTGCCGTCGATCTTGCCCTCGACCTGGTCGCCGTTGGCGGCGAAGAAGCGCGCGTTGAACCGGCGCGGCCGATAGGGTGGCGTGATGGCGCGGCAGATATAGTCGAGGCCATCGAGGGCCGGCGCATAGCCGGCATCATAGAACGCTCGCCACGGGCCGGAGGTACGGGGAGAGGCGCCGTTCAGCGGTTTGCCCAGGATCAGGCCGGTCTCTTCGAAGGTCTCGCGAATGGCGGCCAGCGCCAGGGCCTGCGCCTTGCCGGGGCTGGCCGACTTCTGCAGATGCTTGGCGACAACCTCCCGCAGCTGCGTCGCGGGTTTGGCGTGGTGATCGGCCCGGTCGACCCGGCCGCCGGGAAACACATACCGGTCCGGCATGAACACATGACCGGAATGGCGCTGGCCCATCAGGACGCAGAGCTTGCCGCGCAGGCGGCGGGTGAGCACGAGCGTGGCCGCGTCACGCGGCCGGAGGGCACGCTTACGTTCGTTCGGTTTGTCGGGCATGACCGCTGAATCGACTGACGATGCGGCCAAAGATGCACGCGCCCGGCGCGCCTGTCCAGGGGGTGAGAACGTCAGGTTAGTCTTCGCTACCGCCGAAGCCGTGCATGCGTTGCGACCATTGCAGGCCAACCAGCGAGCCCTTGACGCGCGGCAGGAAGAAGAAGGTCAGCGCCAGCGTCACCGGCAGCCATATCGCCGCATGCACCCAGCTCGATGGCGCGTAAGCCTTTTCAAGGATCAGCACCAGCGGGATGACGATATGGCCGACGATGAAAATGGTGAAATAGGGCGGGGCGTCGTCGGCCCGATGATGATGCAGCTCCTGACCGCAGGCCGCGCAGGCATGGTTAACCTTGAGGAACCGATCGAAGATCCGGCCACGGCCGCAATTCGGGCAAAGCTGGCGAAACCCGCGTTTCAACGCCCCGAACAACGGCCGGTGCTCGGCATCGCCGCCGAAATAGCGCGGCTCGCATGTCGGCGAATGATCGACCATGGACGGCCCCTGAATGTGATAATCGCTAGCATGTGGGCGCGGCCAGGCATTCGGCAAGGCCCCGGCGTCGCGGCAAACTGCCGCATGCCGGCGGTCGCGGGCGGGTGGCGCCGGGTGTATCCTGCGGCGTCATGAACCTCGCCATCTTCGATATCGACGGCACCCTGGTCAGAAGCGACGCGCATGAGGATCGCCTGTACTGGCAGGCGCTGGAAACCGTGCTTGGGCTTGAACGCGAGACCTTCGACTGGGCCAGCTTTCGTCATGTGACCGACAACGGCATCGCGCATGACGTATACCGGCGCCAAAACGGGACGGCGCCGTCGGCGGACGCCCTGCAGGCAGCCGAGGACCATTTTGCCGAGATGTGGCGGGAAGCGCTGGCCGATATGCCGGCGCACGAGGTCGAGGTACCGGGCGCGGGTGCGTGGATACAGGAGTTGCTGGCGCATGACGGTTGGCAGGTCGCCATCGCGACGGGCGGCTGGCGGCAGTCGGCGACGGCGAAGCTGACGGCGGCCGGTATCGATGTGGCGGCGCTGCCCATGGCCTGCGCCAACGACGCGCTGTCGCGCGAGGAGATCGTGACAACCGCCCGGCGGCGGGCGGAGGACACGCACGATGTCGAGGCTTTCGAACGGGTGGTCTATCTCGGCGACGGTGTCTGGGATGTCCGCGCGTGCGCCGCGCTTGAGATGCCGTTGGTCGGTATGGCCGTGACGGCGGCGGTGCGCGAGCGTCTGACCGGCTTGGGCGTCAGCCATGTGCTCGACGACTATCGGGACGTCGCCGCGGCGTTCGTCGCTTTGGAAACGGCCGAGGTGCCGGGCTAACGCCTGCGCGCGCGTTTCGCGGGACGCCGGCCGCTTCTCTGGGACGTCTTGCGGCCGGACCGTCGTGCGGGTCCCAGCGGTTGTGGGGGCGTCAGCATCTCGAAGATCAGGCCGCCGGTGACAGGGGTTGCTTCCAGCAGCCGAACCTCGACCTTGTCGCCCAGGCGATAGCCCTCGCCGGACTGCTCGCCGGTGAGCGTCTTCCGTTCTTCGTCGTGGATGTAGTAGTCGGGCCCGAGGGTGCTGATCGGCACCAGGCCGTCGGCGCCGGTTTCGTCGAGCGAGACGAACAGGCCGGCGCGGGTGACGCCGCCGACGCGTCCCGCGAAGGTCGCGCCGACGCGTTTCGACATGAAGGCGGCGACGAAGCGGTCGACGGCGTCGCGCTCGGCCTCCATGGCGCGGCGTTCGGCGTTCGAGATCTGCTCGGCGATGGCCGCGAAGTGCTCCGCCTCGGCTTCCGTCAGCCCGCCGGCGCCGAGGCGCAGGCCGGCGATCAGCGCCCGGTGCACCAGCAGGTCGGCGTAGCGCCGGATCGGCGAGGTGAAGTGGGCGTAGCGCCGGAGCGCCAGGCCGAAATGGCCGATATTGGCGGGATCATAGGCCGCCTGCATCTGGCTGCGCAGGATGGCGAGGCTGGCGGTTTCCAGGTGCGGCGTGGCTTGCGCCTTCAGCAGCACGCGGTTGAACAAGGCCGGCCGGATCACCTCACCCATGGTCACCGTAAAGCCGATGCTGTGGAGAAAGTCCTTCAACGCCCGGATCTTCTCGCGGTCCGGCTCGGCGTGGATCCGGTACATGCAGGGCTGCTTGACCTGCTCAAGCGTCTCCGCCGCGCAGACGTTGGCGGCGATCATGAAATCCTCGATCAACCGGTGGCTGTCGAGCCGCTCGCGCCGCCGGATCGCCGCGACATTGCCGTCGTCGTCCAGGATCACCTGTCGTTCCGGCAGATCGAGCGCCAACGGCTGGCGCTTGTCGCGGGCCTTGGCGATGGCGCGATAGGCGGCATAGAGCGGGCGGATGACCGTGTCGACCAATGGGCCGGTCTTGTCGTCGGGCGCGCCGTCGTGGGCGGCCTGGACCTGGGTGTAGGTCAGGCGGCCGGCGGAGTGGATCAGCGCGCGCATGAATTCGTGGCGCTGCTTGTGGCCGTTGCGGTCGAACCACATGGCGACCGCCAGCACGGGCCGGTCCTCGCCTTCGCGCAGCGAGCAGAGGTCGTTCGACAGTTCCTCCGGCAGCATCGGCACGACCCGGTCCGGGAAATAGACCGAGTTGCCGCGGGCGCGGGCGGCGCGGTCGAGGGAGCTGTCGGGCCGCACATAATGCGCGACGTCGGCGATGGCGACGATCACCTTCCAGCCGCCCTTATTGTCGGGGGCGTCGTCGGCCGCGGCCCAGACGGCGTCGTCGAAGTCGCGGGCGTCCGCGCCGTCGATGGTGACGAGTGGCAGGTCGCGCAGATCGGTGCGTTTGCCGAGCGTGACCGGTTTCGCCTTCTTGGCTTCGGCCAGCGCGGCCTCCGAAAACGAGATCGGCAGGCCGCTGGCATGGATCGCAATCAGGCTGAGACTGCGATGGTCGCCGAGCTGGCCCAGCCGCTCGACGACGCGGGCCTCGCGCAGGCCGAGGCGCTGGCCCGGCAGCACGTCGGCCAGCACGAGCTCGCCCTTGGCGGCGCCGTTGCGGTGCGAGGGTGCCACGAGATAGTCGTGCTTTTGCCGGCGGTCGACGGGCTGAATGCGGAACTCCCGGCCGACCTGCATGAACTGGCCGAGGACCTGCTTGGCGGACGCGGGCAGGCGGCGGATCGTCTTCGCCGCATAGCCATCGCCGGCCTTGGTGAGGCGCGCGAGCACGCGGTCGCCCTTGCCGAGCGCCGGGCCGCGCAGTCGCTTGTCGACCCGCAGCCGGATCGGCGGCGGCTTGTCTTCGGAGTCCCAAACGGCCGGTTTGGCCATTAGGTCGCCGTCCTCGTCGACGGCCGTGATTTCAATGACCGCGACGGGCGGCAGGCTGCCGGCGGCCGTCAGACGCCGGCGTCGGCCGCGCTCGATCAGGCCCTCGTCGGCCATCTCGCGTAAGAGCGACTTCAGCTCAACACGCTGATCGGCACCGATATGGAATGCGCGCGCAATCTCGCGCTTGCCGACCCGGCTGGGGCTGTTGTTGATGAACTCGAGAAGCTCGGATTTGCTGGGAAGCTTGGCGGCACGCCGGGCCACGGATCAGTCGGCCTCGACCATGTCGGTTTCGCCGGCGGCTTTCTTCTTTGTCGACTTCTTTTTCGCTGCCGGCTTCTTTTTGGTCGCCGTCTTCTTTTTGGCGGTCGATTTCTTCGCCGTCGACTTGCGTTTGCCGCCGCCCTTCGCGACGCGGGCCGCGATCAGCTCGACTGCCTGCTCGATCGTGATCTCGTCGGGATTCTGATCCTTCGGGATCGTGGCGTTGACGCTGCCGTGTTTGACGTAGGGGCCGTAGCGGCCGTCCATCACGGCGATCGGCTTGCCGTCGTCCGGGTGCTCGCCCAGCTTGCGCAGCTCGGTCGGGCCGCGCCGCGCGTTGCCGCTGCTCTTGGCGTCGGCGACGATCGTCACGGCGTGGTTGAGGCCAATGGTCAGCACTTCCTCGGTGCTGGAGAGGCGGGCGTATTTGCCGTCGTGCTGCAGGAACGGACCGTAGCGGCCGATGCCGGCATAGATCGGCTTGCCGTCGTCGGGATGCGGGCCGACCTCGCGCGGCAGCGCCAGCAGCCGGCAAGCGATCTCGAAGGTGAGCTGATCGAGCGGCAGGTCCTTCGGCACGGAGGCCCGCTTCGGCTTTTCCTTGCCCTCGGGTTCGCCGAGCTGCAGGTAAATGCCGAACGGTCCCTTGCGCAGGCTGACATCGAGACCAGTCTCGGGGTCCTGGCCCAACACCATCGGCCCGTTGCTGCCGATGCCGGCGGTCTTGTCGTCCTCGTCGGCCCCCGTAAGCGGCCGCGTGTAGCGGCAGTCGGGATAGTTTGAGCAGCCGAGGAAAAAGCCGTAACGGCCGCCCTTCAGGCTGAGCTTGCCGTCCGAGCAGGCCGGGCAGATCCGCGCCTCGCCCAGATCCGGATAAAGGTGCGGCGCCAGGATCTCGTCGACCTTGGACAGGACGTCGCGAACCCTGAGCTCGGTGGTCTCGTCGACGGCCCCCGTGAAGTCCCGCCAGAACTCGCGCAGCACCGCCTTCCAGTCGATATTGCCGGCCGAGACGTCGTCCAGCCGGTTTTCCAGATCGGCCGTAAAGCCGTACTCGACATAGCGGTTGAAGTAGCTGGTCAGGAACGCCGTCACCAGCAGACCCTTGTCCTCGGGCACGAAGCGTTTCTTGTCCAGCCGCACGTAAGCGCGATCCTGCAAGGTCGACAGGATCGAAGCATAGGTCGACGGCCGACCGATGCCCAGCTCCTCGAGCTTCTTCACCAGCGTCGCCTCGGAGTAGCGCGGCGGCGGCTCGGTGAAATGCTGGTTCGGCCGGACCTCGCGACGGGTCAGGGTCTCGCCCTCGTTGACCTTCGGCAGGCGACGGGCTTCGTCGTCATCGCCGGAATCGTCGCGGCCTTCCTCGTAGAGCTTCATGAACCCGGGAAAGTCCACCACCGTGCCGGTCGCGCGCAGGATCGTGCGGCGGTCGGGCGCGGCGATATCGACCGCCGTCCGCGACAGCCGCGCGCTCTCCATCTGGCTCGCCACCGTGCGTTTCCAGATCAGGTCGTAGAGCCGGCGCTGATCGTCGTCGAGACGCTGACCGATATCGGCGGGCAGGCGGCTGAGATCCGTCGGCCGGATGGCCTCGTGCGCCTCCTGCGCGTTCTTCGCCTTGGTCTTGTAGACGCGCGGTTCCGGCGGCAGATACTCCTGCCCGTATTCGCCGACGATGACGTCGCGGCTGGACTGGATCGCTTCGGCGGCCATCTGCACGCCGTCGGTTCGCATATAGGTGATCAGGCCCACGGTCTCGCCGCCGATGTCGACGCCTTCATAGAGACGCTGGGCGACCTGCATGGTGCGACGTGCGCCGAAGCCGAGCTTGCGCGAAGCCTCCTGCTGCAGGGTCGAGGTCGTGAACGGCGGCTGCGGATTGCGGCGGCCGGGTTTGGTCTCGACCTTGAGGACGGCGAAGTCCTCGGCCTGGATCGCCGAGACCGCCGCCATTGCCGCGGCTTCGTTCGCGAGCGAGAACTTGTCCAGCTTTTCGCCATTCAGGTGGGTGAGGCGGGCGGTCAGGTTCTCGCTGTCCTTGGTGCCGAAGTCGGCCTCGACGCTCCAGTATTCCCGCGGCTTGAAGGCCTCGATCTCGAGCTCGCGCTCGCAGATCAGTCGTAGGGCCACGGACTGCACGCGGCCCGCCGATTTGGCGCCCGGCAGTTTGCGCCACAGCACCGGCGACAGCGTGAAGCCGACGAGGTAGTCCAGCGCTCGACGGGCCTGCTGGGCATTGACCAGGTCCATGTCCAGGTCGCGCGGATGCGCCATCGCCTCCAGCACGGCCGAACGTGTGATCTCGTTGAACACCACCCGCTTCACGTCGACGTCGGACCGCAGCTTCTTGGCTTCCTGCAACGCCTGCAGGACGTGCCAGGAGATGGCTTCGCCCTCGCGATCGGGGTCCGTGGCCAGGATCAGCTGTTTCGCGTCCTTCAAGGCGGTAGCAATGTCGGACAGATGCTTCTTCGACTTGGGCTCGGTCTGATAGGTAATGGCGAAATCGTCATCCGGCCGCACGGAACCATCCTTGGGCGGCAGGTCGCGCACATGGCCATAGCTGGCCAGCACGACATAGTCGTCACCCAGATACTTGTTGATGGTTTTCGCCTTTGCGGGCGACTCGACGATAACGACGTTACTCATATAGGCGATCGACCCCGTAGCACGATGATCGTTGTTTCAGTAACCGGACTTAGGGCGTCGATACGCGGTTGCCCGGATGGCGCGCCAGTTTCCCGGCGAGCTCAAGTTCCAGCAAAATGGTTAAAACAACGGATGCTGTCAATTTGCTCTGTCGAATGAGCTCATCGACCGCCACCGGCGTGGGGCTCAGTATTGCGGCAATATGCGCCCGCGACGAATCCAATTCGGTGGCCTCCGTCAGGGCTTCTTCGGGCGCCATGGCGGGTCTGTCGTCCGGTTCGGCCCGATAGCCCGTCAACATCGGCGACACCACCGCCAACACGTCGTCGGCGGTCTCCGTCAGCACCGCGCCCTGCCGGATCAGGCCATTGCTGCCGCGGCAGCGCGGGTCCAGCGGCGAACCGGGAACCGCGAAGACCTCGCGGCCCTGTTCCAACGCCAGTCGGGCTGTGATCAAGGAACCCGAGCGGAAGGCCGCCTCGACCACCACGATCCCGAAGGCGAGGCCGGCCACCAACCGGTTGCGGCGCGGAAAGTGACGCGCTTTCGGCACCGTGCCGGGCGGCATTTCCGACACCACGGCCCCCTGGGAAACAATGGCGTCGTAAAGGTCCTGGTTCTCGGGCGGGAAGATGTTGTCGACGCCACCCGCCAAGACGGCGACCGTGCCCGTATCCACCGCGCCGCGATGCGCCGCCGTATCGATGCCCCTGGCGAAGCCCGAGGTGACCACCAGTCCGGCGGCGCCGAGCCCACCGGCCAGCTCACGGGCAAATCGGACGCCCGCCGCGGAGGCGTTCCGTGCGCCGACGATGGCGACCGAGGGCCGCGCCAGCATGTCCGGTTCACCGCGCACGTAAATAATCGGCGGCGCATCGGCGATGGCCGCGAGACGCACGGGGTAGGCGGCCTCTCCGAGTGTAAGAGGGTGGGCGGAGAGGGCCGCGGCGCTCTCAAGCTCCCGCTCGGCGAGTTCGCGCGGACAGATGCGGATCGGCGCGCGCCTGCCGCCCCGACGGGCCAACGTCGGTAGCGCCGACAGCGCCGCCGAAGCCGTGCCGAACCGCTCCATCAGCTGGCGAAAACCAATCGGCCCCACGTTCTCGGTTCGCGCCAGGCGAACACGCTCGATCCGCTCATCGTCACTCAACTTTTGATGTTGTTCATTCATGAGTAAAAACATGCATTAGTTGCATGTCGTCCGTCAACCGCACTTCGTGATGACAAGCAGGCCACAAACCGGCAGGATCCGGTCGGGGATTTTCAAACGGCGGGTTAACGCGGGGGCAATCAAGAACCTTGTGTGTTTGTTAATTCCTGCGCCTCTAACATGGTGACCCTGGCGACAGACGCCAGTTTTCTCCATGACATGAACGGGCTTGCAACGTGACTGGAAAATCTCGCCACGGTCGCCGTTTGTTCGGCGCACTTGCCACGCTGGGGCTGACGCTGTCCCTCGCGGCACCGGTTCAGGCCGCAAATTGCGCCAGACCGGCGGAGGAGGCCGCCGTTTACGTTCGCGTGCTGCAAAGCGACCTCATGGTGGCCGCTTTGACCTGTAATTCACGCCATCACTACAACGCCTTTGCAAAGCAGTTCCAGCCCGAGCTGATCCGCCATGGCCAGGCGCTGAAGAGCTTCTTCAACCGCCTTCATGGTGCTCGAGCCGACGAGAAGCTGAACGCCTTCGTCACCTATCTGGCGAACGACGCGTCGGTGCGCAGCATCAACGGGGCTGGCAATTATTGCCAACGGGCCAATGCGGTCTTCAAATCCGTTTTGGCGTTGGATCCGGCGGAACTCGGCGCGTTCTCTGCCGAACGATTGGCCGCCTCGACGCCGCCGCGGCGGATCGCCTGCACGGCCAGCGAACGCATCGTCATCAGCGACGAATAATCACACGAAAAACGCATTTGGGGCGCCGGTCCGTGTTCCGACCGGCGCCCCAATTTTGTTTGCGCCGTTGACGCAACGTTATTGGAAGTTGATCTCCACGCGCCGGTTCTGCGGCTCTCGCACGCCGTCAGGCGTTGGCACCAGCGGATCGGCTTCGCCGCGCGCGGCGACGTTGATCTGCACCGCTGGATAGCCGAGCGCGATCAGCGCGTCGCGCACCGTTTCGGCGCGGCGGAGCGACAGCCGGTCGTTGTAGGCGTCCGAGCCCGAACGATCGGCGTGTCCGACAACGGAAATGCGCCGAATTTCGCCGGTCTCGGCATTGTTGGCCGCGGTTCCGACAATCTGCTGTGCTTCCGGCCTCAGACTTGAGTCGTCGAAATCGAAGAACACCAGATAGGCTCGCGGCACGGGGGCCGGTGCGGGCGCGGGGGCAGGCGTCGGGGCCGGTCTTGCGGCCGGCTGCGGCGCGGGCTGCGCCGCCGGCACCACGGCAACCTCGACTTCCTCGATGATCTGCAGATAGGCGTCGCGGCAGGCGGCGATGTCCTCGGGCTGGAAGTTCTCTTCCTTCTCCTGCATCCAGCAGTCGAACATCACCTGCGCCCGCGCGGCCTGCTGGGGCGCCTTGCTGCCGGCGGTCGCCGCGAGCGCGCTCACCAGCCGTTGCCGGGCCGGGCCGAGCTCGGCGACGCCGTCCTGCGGCAGATTGCGGTTGCCCAGCGTATCGGGCTCGACCGGATTGCCGCCCGCGGCGTCGATGGCGCGCAGCGCGAAGAAATCGGAATCCCCGTAGTCGCCTTCGGCGAACTCGGCGGACGAGAGATCGACATAGCCGTCATAGAGTGCCCGATCGAAGTCGGACCCGGTTGGCGTGACGCGCTGTGCTTTCTCCAGTTGCATGCCCGCGCATGCCGTCAGGGCGATGCAAATGCCGCCCGCAAACACGCTTTTCATAACTCCGCTCATCGCAGTCTCCCTGATCGTTTGCCGGACCACCGGTCCCTTGGTTTGCATCCGCCGTTGAAGGGCCGACGCCAATCTTTTCAAAGCCCGTTATGGCGATATTCGTCCTTTGAGATGACAAGATCGCCATTGGTGTCGAGGCGCATGAACCGGACCGGTCCCAGCGCCCAGAACTCGACCGTGGTCAGGATGCCGTCGCGGTCTTCGTCGGCCTCGCGAAACTGCTCGGGCAATTCAGGTCCGCCTTCCGGCACCGTTCCCGCCCGCACTTTCGCGGCCTCAATCCATTCATCTGTTGTGATCTTGTGGTCGCCGTTCAGATCGAGGGTCTTGAACAGCCGGTGCCGGTAGGCATTCGCCTCGTCAACCGTGATCACGTCATCGCCGTTGCGGTCGATCCCGAGAAACTGCGCGACCGCGATATCGTTCGCGGCGGCTGACATTTGCCACCCAACGGCCAACGTTATGAGCAAACCCGCGACGGCTGTTCTGCCGCCGATCCAGCCCGACATCAAATCTGTCCCACTCGCTCAGGCACACATACCTAGCCGCCCGGCCCAAGTCGTGTCCCGTAATCCCTAACCTAGGTTCAAATCGACAAGCGGCCAACGCCGCAGGAACAAAAACCGTGTCCCTTTTGAGAGTTAAACACAACCGGCGATCTGCCCGCCGTGACTTTTCTAGGTTTCGTTATGCCTTGTTCGGACTTTTTCGTCCGATCTTGGGTTCGGCGCCCTGCAGCAGCCGGCGGATGTTGGCATGATGGCGGATGAACACGAGGATCGCCATGAAGCCCGCAAGCTCGGCTCGCTGCGGGTCCGCCAGCCACCAGGCAAAGGCCGGACTGGTGGCGACGGCGATCAGGGCGGCGAGGGAGGAAAAGCGGAAGATCGCCGCGACGATCAGCCAAGTCAGGCACGCCAGCAGGCCGACGGGCCAGGCGCTGGCCAACAACACGCCGAGAAAGGTTGCGACGCCTTTGCCGCCGGCGAACTTGAGCCAGACGGGAAACAGGTGCCCGACGAAGGCGCCGCCGCCGGCCAATACGGCGATGTCCGGGCCGAAATTCGCGCCGATGAGCACGGCCGCGGCGCCTTTGCCGCCATCGAGCAATAGAGTCAGTGCCGCCAGTGCTTTATTGCCGGTTCTGAGCACATTGGTTGCGCCGATGTTGCCGGATCCGATGGCGCGGATGTCGCCGAGACCGGCGAGGCGGGTCAGGACCAAGCCGAACGGTATCGACCCCAGCAGATAGCCAAGGATCACGGCCGCCAGGAACGGCCAAGTATAGGACAGATCGCCGAGCGGATCGGGCACGATCAGGCCTCGCCGGTCTGGTCGTAAACGCAAGCACCGCCGACGATCGTGCGCCAGACCCGGCCCTGCACCGGTCGGCCGTCGAAGGGTGAATTCTTCGATTTGCTGCGGAACTTGTCCTCGTCGATCCGCCACGGCACGTCGGGATCGAACACCAGCATATCCGCCGGCGCCCCCGTTTCCAGCCTGCCGGTCGGCAGACCCAGATGTCGCGCCGGATTGATCGTCATCTTCGCGATCAGCTCGGGCAGGCCGAGATTGCCGTTGTGATACAGCTCCAGCGCCAGCGGCAGCAGCGTTTCCAGGCCGATGATGCCGCTTGCCGCCTGTTCGAACGGCAGCCGCTTGCTCTCGGCGTCCTCGGGCGTGTGGCTGGAGCAGATCACGTCGACCGTGCCGTCTGCCAACCCTTCGACCAGGCCGCGCCGGTCGTCCTCGCTGCGCAGCGGCGGATCCGTCTTGGCGAACGTTCTGTAATCGCCGACCGCGGTTTCATTGAGCGCGAAATTGTGCGGCGCAGCGGCGGCGCTGACCGGCAGCTCGTTCGCCTTGGCCGTCCGCAGCGCGTCGATCGCCGCGCGCGTCGAGACCAGCGCCGCGTGATAGCGCCCGCCGGTCAGCTCCACCAGGCGCAGGTCGCGTTCGATCATCACCGTCTCGGCGCAGGCCGGGATGCCCGGCAAGCCGAGACGCATGGCGACCTCGCTCTCGTTCATGACACCGTCGCGGGCGAGCGCCGGCTCCTCGGGGTATTGTACGACCAGCAGCCCGAAGGTGGAGGCGTAGCTGAGTACCCGGCGCATCACCAGGGCATTCGACACGGCGCGGTCGCCGTCGCTGAATGCCACGGCGCCGGTTTCCGCCATCAGCCCGAGCTCCGTCATGGCCTTGCCCTCCAGGCCCTGACTGATCGCCGCCATCGGCAAGATTCGCACGGCGGTGGTTTCGCGCGCCCTGCGGGCGACATATTCGACCAGTGCCACGTTGTCGATGACGGGCTCGGTGTTGGGCATGGTGACGGCCGTGGTCACGCCGCCGGCCGCGGCCGCTTGTCCCAGGCTGGCGAGCGTCTCCTTGTGCTCGGCGCCGGGCTCGCCGCTGAACACCCGCATGTCGATCAGGCCCGGGCATAGCACGCGGCCGCCGCAGTCGACCCGCTCGATGCCGTCTGCCAGTTCCGCACCGGCCAGTTCCGACCCCAGATCGGCAATGACGCCGTCTTCGGTCAGCAGCCCGCCCGGCGCATCCAGACCGCTGGCCGGATCGAGCAGCCGGGCGTTCAGATAGGCGACGCGACGGCCGCTCATTGGGCGAGCGCAACCGGGCGGTTCGACAGATGCCGCGACAGCAGGTCCAGGACCGCCATGCGGACCGCCACGCCCATTTCGACCTGTTCGCGGATGGCGCTGCGATGGATATCGTCCGCCACGTCGGGGTCGATCTCGACGCCCCGGTTCATCGGCCCGGGGTGCATGACCAGCGCGTCGGGTTTCGCGCAGGCCAGCTTTTCGCGATCGAGTCCGTAGAAATGAAAATATTCCCGGATCGACGGCACGAAAGCGCCCTTCATGCGCTCGGTCTGCAACCGCAGCATCATGACGATGTCGCAATCCGCAAGCCCGGCGCGCATGTCGTGATGCACCTCGACGCCCAGCCGCGCGACCTCGGCCGGCAGCAGGGTGGGTGGCGCGATGACCCGGACCCGCGCGCCCATGGTGTTCAACAGCAGGATGTTCGAGCGCGCGACCCGGCTGTGCATGATGTCGCCGCAGATCGCCACGACGAGGCCGTTCAGGCGGCCGAGCCGCCGGCGGATCGTGAGCGCGTCGAGCAGGGCCTGGGTCGGGTGCTCGTGGCTGCCGTCGCCGGCATTGATGACCGAGCCGTCGACCTTCTGGCTCAACAGGTTGACGGCGCCGGAATCCGGATGCCGGACCACCAGCACGTCGGGGTGCATGGCGTTCAACGTCATCGCGGTGTCGATCAGGGTCTCGCCCTTTTTGATGGCCGAGGTGGCGACAGACATGTTGATGACGTCGGCGCCGAGGCGTTTGCCCGCCAGCTCGAACGAGGTCCGGGTCCGGGTCGAGCTCTCGAAGAACAGGTTGATCTGGGTGCGGCCCCGAAGCAGCGACTGTTTCTTGTCGATCTGCCGGTTCTGGGCCACATAGTCTTCGGCCAGATCGAGGATGGCGATAATTTCAGCGGGGGACAGCCCCTCCATTCCCAATAGATGCCGGTGCGGAAAGTAGGGAATTTCGGGAGAGGGCGCGTCGCTCATTTAAAGGCGCATTGTATAAGCTCGTACCTGGCGGGACGCAAGCAGAGGTAAAGGGAGGCGATCGGATGGCGCAGGCAGCTCAGGCAACATTGGGGCCGGATGGCCGTGTCGTCATGATTTCCGGCGCCAATCGGGGCATCGGGCTGGCCATCGCCGAGCATCTGAACGATCTGGGTTATAGCCTGAGCCTGGGCGCCCGGCGGCCCGAATCGCTTGCCGGGTTCGCCGGCGACACCGTTCTGACACACCAGTTTGACGCCACCCGCGCCGCCGACGCCGCCGGCTGGGTCGAAGCGACGGTGGCGCGGTTCGGCCGTATCGACGCGCTGATCAATTGCGCCGGCATCCTGCACGATGTCGGTCTGGACGACGGCGACGAGGCGCTGCTGGACGAGATGTGGGAGGTCAACGTCAAGGCGCCGTTCCGCCTCAGCCGTCTTTGCCTGCCCCATCTGCGCAAGACCGGAACCGGCCGCATCGTCAACATGGTGTCGACGGCGGGCCTGCGCTTTCGCGGCGGTTCGGCGGGTTATGCCATCACCAAGTTCGCGACCACGGGGCTGAGCCATGCCACGCGGTTCGCGGGCTGGGACGACGGCGTTCGCGTCACCGCGCTGTGCCCGGGACCGGTCGCGACCGACATGGGCATCGCCAACGTCGGGATGCCGGCCGAGGACATGACCCAGCCCGAAACCATGGCCGCTGTTGTGGCCATGCTGCTGTCGCTGCCGAACACGGCATCGGTTGTACAATTGCCGGTGCACAGCATATTAGAACCAACGGTTTAGACGCGGCCGGACGGCAGGGAGCCGGCGGATGACGCAAAGCGATGCGGTTGACGCGCCAGCGGGCGCGCCGACGGAAATAAGGGCCAAATCGGAAACCCAGCGGTCGTTTGGCGAATTGCCAAAGCGGTTCCGCCTGCCGATTTCAACGGTACTGCTGGTCGGGTTCGGCGGCCTGGTGCTGATCGCGGTCGCCAGCGTACTGATCCTGGGTTTCGCCAGCGCCACGAAGAACACGGTCGATCTGCTGCGCGAGGCGACCAACCAGCGGCTCGACGTTATCGAGGGGCATATTCGCGGTCAGATCGACCCGGCCCGGCGTTTCGGATTGGCGCTCGCCGACGAGATCGCCGGCGGGGGGATCGATCCGAATGACACGGCACAGCTCGCCGACTTCATGCGCGGCGGGCTCAATGCCATGCCGCAGGTCATGGGCGTGCAGTATTTGCAATCGGACTTGAAGGCCTACGCCGCTGGTCGCTGGTTTGGACCGGACGAGATAATCGTCGTCGATCGCACGGAAGATATGTCGGGCGACGACCAACATCCGCACTTCGACTACATCACCACCATCGATGGCCCGTACCGATACTATCTGATCTGGATCGCCGAGCTTGGCGAGACGCTGCTGAATCTTGATGTGCCGGTTCGCCGGCAAGATGAACTGATCGGCGGCGTCAGCGTCGTCATCAGCCTGAGCAGCCTGGGCGACTTCGTCGAGCAGCTCAACATTCCGGGCATGCAGGAGGCGCATGCCTTCATCCTCTATGGACAGGATCACGTCCTGGCGCACCACGCCATGCGACACAATCCCTGGCGCCCGGCGGACCCCAACCGCGACACCGACCCGTTCTCGACGCCGCTGCCGACCCGTGCCGACCTCAAGGACTATGCGTTGTCCCTGCTAAGGGACACCGACATCGACGAGGTCCTGACCGACGATAGCGGACAGGGTCAGTTCGGTGCGCTGCCCGAGGACGATCCGGAATTCGTCTTTCTCGGCCGAAAACTGACCGGCTATGGCGCGGAACCCTGGGTGATCGCCCAGCAATACCGGATCGAAGATGTCGGGACGCCAATCGCTCGCCTGTTCCGCACCGGCACGGTGGGGTTGGTGATCCTGCTGGTCTCGGTCCTGGTGGCTTTGTTCATCGGCCGTCGGATCACGCGTCAGGTGCAGACGCTGGCCGGCGCGGCCAACAGCCTGCGGTCGCTGGAGTTTGCGTCGGCGCCGACCATTCCGGATTCGCGGCTGCGCGAATTGGCGAACGCCGGACAGGCCTTCAACGCCATGGTCTCGGCCCTGCGCTGGTTCGAGATGTATGTCCCGAAGTCCCTGGTGCTGCGGCTGATGGGCGAGGGCGACAGCGCCATCGTCAATTCGGCGGAACGGGATGTGACGGTGATGTTCACGGACATCCGGGGCTTCACGCCGTTGTCGCAGAGCATGTCGGCGAACCAGGTGGCGACGCTGCTGAACGAGCATTTCACGCTGCTGGCGCGCTGTATCGAGGCCGAGGGCGGCACCGTCGACAAGTATATCGGCGACAGCATCATGGCGTTCTGGGGCGCGCCGGAAGACCAGGCCGACCATGCGGCCCGCGCCGTGCGCGCGGCCGAAGCCATAGTACGCGAGATGGCGGCCGACAACGCCCGCCGCCGGGCGGCGAACGCGGGCGAGATCAAGATGCGGATCGGCATCAATTCCGGGCCGGCCGTCGTCGGCAATATCGGTTCGAGCAGCCGGATCAACTACACGCTGGTCGGCGAGACGGTGAACGTCGCTGAGCGTCTGGAGGGGCTCGGCAAGACCGTGCACAAGGACGAAGACGTGGTGGTCCTGCTCAGCGCTGCGACGGCTAACGCGGCCGGGCTGACGGACGAATTGATCCCGCTCGGTGATCACGAGCTGCGCGGACATGTCGGCGAGGTGACGGTCTATCGGCTGAAGACGCCGGAGATGTGAGCCGGGCTAACCGACGATCGCCAGCCAGAACGGAATAGTGACGAAGGCGCCCAGCAGCGTGCCGGTGACGATGCTGGCCATCAGCGTGGCGTCGCCGCCGTGCTGGCGGGCCTGGATATAGGTCACGGGCGAGACCGGCAGCGTCGCATAGATCAGGATGGCGATGGCGGCGACGCCGTCGATGCCGAACAGACGGCTGACGCCGATCACGATCAGCGGCATGCCCATCAGGCGGATCAGGCAGGCGAGCGCGACCTTGCCGCCAGCCGCGCGCACGGCCGCGAAGTCGAGCCCGACGCCAACCGACAGCAGGCCCAGCGGCAGGGCGGCGCTGGCCAGGATCTTCAGGAACGGCTCCAGCGCCCAGGGCAGGCCGATGCCGAAACCGTTCAGCGCCAGTCCGACGACGATCGAGATGATGATCGGGTTCCGGGCGACGCCGACCAGCACGTCGCGCCAGCGCATGCGGCCGCCGCCGCCATACCTGACGAGCGCGATGACGGAGACCGTGTTGGCGGTCGGCGTGACGAAGGCGATCACCAGGCTGAACAGCGCCAGGGCCTCGACGCCGTAGAGCGTCTGGGCGATGGCGAAGCCCGAATAGGCATTGAAGCGGATGCCGCCCTGCACGAAGGACGAGAAGCCCGGCCCGTCGACCGGTAGCCAGCGACGGATCAGCAGCAGAACAGCCGTCATCGCCAAGACCGAGGTAATGGCGACGCCGCCGAACCGCAGCACCGAGACATCGCCGACTTCGCTGGTGGCGAGCGTGTGGATGATCAAGGCCGGGAACATCAGGTAGTAGACGACCCGGTCGAGCGCCGGCCAGAAGGCGTCGCCCGGAAAGCCGATGCGCTTCATGCCCCAGCCGAACACGATCAGGCCGAAAATCGGCGCCAGCGCGTAGAGCGTCGCCCCCATGGTCGATCGGGCCTGCGCCTAGGACCGCGTCAGGGCGTCGAGCAGGCCCTGCAGGATGTAGCTGGCGGCAAGCTTGTCGACGACCTGGGCGCGCTGCTTGCGGCTGACGTCCATTTCCTTGACCAGCATGCGCTCGACGGCGGCCGTCGACAGGCGTTCGTCCCAGAACAGGATCGGAATTTCCCTCTTTTTCAACAGGTTGTCGGCGAATGCGCGGGTTGCCTGGCAACGCGGACCCTCGCTGCCGTCCATATTGACCGGCAGGCCGATGACGAGGGCGCCGACATTCTCGGCGTCGATCACCTTGAGCAGCTTCTCGGCGTCCTGCGTAAATTTCGTGCGGCGGATGGTGTCGAAGGGGCTGGCGATGTTCCAGGTCGTGTCCGAGAGCGCCAGGCCGATGGTCCGGGTGCCGAGATCCAGGCCCAGCAGACGGCTGCCGGCGGGCGCCGTGGCGCGAAGGTCCTCAGGCTTGCCTAGCAACATGGCCGGTGATAGGTCTCGGACATCGGAAAACAGCGGGCGGCGAGGGGTTTCGCGGCCCGGATTTGTTCCGCGAAAGGTCGCACATGTCCGTGGACAAAGCCACAGTGGCGCGCATCGCGCACCTCGCGCGCATCGGCGTGCCGGAAGATCAGCTCGAACCGCTGGTGGCCGAGTTGAACAACATCCTGACCTGGGTCGAGCAGCTGGACGAGCTGGACACGTCCGACGTGCCGCCGATGGCGAGCGTGCACGACGATCAGCTGCGTTGGCGGGTGGACGAGGT
The DNA here is from genome assembly GCA_965232515.1 of Alphaproteobacteria bacterium. GTDB lineage: Bacteria > Pseudomonadota > Alphaproteobacteria > JANQKO01. The sequence goes on from CBDDPY010000002.1 coordinate 775,591, forward strand.
CAATGACGGCGGCATTCAGGACGATGTGACCCGCAATGCGCCGGACGGCGAGCGGGGCTTCTTCGCCGTGCCGAAGGTGGTCGAGTGATGGCCGAGTTGACGGATCTCACGATCGCCGAGGCCCGCGACGCGCTGGCGAAGGGCGAGACCTCGGCGCGCGAGCTGGCGGACAGCCACATCGATGCGATGGAAGCGGCCCGGTCGCTGAACATGTTCGTCACCGAAACGCCCGAACTGGCCCGCGCCATGGCCGCCGCCTCGGACGAGCGGCGGGCGAAGGGCGAGGTCGGGCTGATGGACGGCATCCCGATCGGCATGAAGGACCTCTACTGCACCAAGGACGTGCTGACGACGGCCGGCAGCCATATCCTCGACGGCTTCAAACCGACCTACGAGTCGACGGTCAGCGCCAACCTCTGGCGCGAGGGCGCCGTCATGCTGGGCAAGACCAACATGGACGAGTTCGCCATGGGCTCGTCGAACGAGACCAGCTACCACGGCCCGGTGGCCAGTCCCTGGCGGCGCCAAGGCGACAACCGGCCGTTGGTGCCGGGCGGATCGTCGGGCGGCTCGGCGGCCGCCGTGGCGGCGCGCGTCGCCATGGCCGGCACCGGTACCGACACCGGCGGCTCGATCCGCCAGCCGGCGTCGTTCGCCGGCATCGTCGGCTGCAAGCCGACCTACGGCCGCTGTTCGCGCTGGGGCGTCGTCGCCTTCGCGTCTTCGTTGGACCAGGCCGGGCCGATGACCCGCAGCGTGCGCGACGCGGCCATCATGCTGCGCGCCATGAGCGGCTTCGACCCGAAGGACTCGACCAGCGCCGACAAGCCGGTGCCGGACTTCGAAGCGGCGATGACGGGCGATATCCGGGGCCTGAAGATCGGCATCCCGAACGAGTACCGCATCGACGGCATGCCGCCCGAGATCGAGACCCTGTGGCGGCAGGGCATCGACTGGATGCGCCAGGCCGGCGCGGAGATCGTCGATATCAGCATGCCGCACACGAAGTATGCGCTGCCGACCTATTACATCGTCGCGCCGGCGGAGGCGTCCTCGAACCTGGCACGCTACGACGGCGTTCGCTACGGCCTGCGGGTGGACGGCGAGGACCTGACGGCGATGTACGAGAACACCCGCGGCGCCGGCTTCGGACCGGAGGTGAGGCGGCGGGTGCTGATTGGCACCTACGTGCTGTCGGCGGGCTATTACGACGCCTATTACCTGAAGGCGCAGAAGGTCCGGCGGCTGATCAAGCAGGACTTCGTCGACGCCTTCGCCAAGGTCGATGCGATCCTGACGCCGACCGCGCCGAGCGCCGCGTTCGCGGCGGGCGAGAAGGGCGACGATCCGATCGCCATGTACCTGAACGACGTCTTCACGGTCCCGGGCAGCCTGACGGGTCTGCCAGGCATCTCGGTGCCGGCGGGACTGTCGGCGGACGACCTGCCGCTCGGCCTGCAGGTCCTGGCGCCGTCGTTCGACGAGGAAACCATGTTCCGGGTCGCGGGCGTGCTGGAGGAGGCGGCCGGCTTCGACCGCAAGCCCGACACCTGGTGGAGGGCGGCCTGATGGCGGCGGGCAACGGAAAACTGATCGCCGGCGCGACCGGCGACTGGGAAATCGTCATTGGCCTGGAAGTGCATGCCCAGGTCGTCTCCGACGCCAAGCTGTTCTCGGGCGCGGCCACGGCCTTCGGCGCCGAGCCGAACAGCCAGGTCAGCCTGGTCGACGCGGCCATGCCCGGCATGCTGCCGGCGATCAACGAGATGTGCGTCGAACAGGCCGTGCGCACGGGCCTCGGCCTCAATGCCGAGATCAACCACTACTCGGTGTTCGACCGGAAGAACTACTTCTATCCCGACCTGCCGGCGGGCTATCAGATCTCGCAGTACAAGAACCCCATCGTGGGCCATGGCACCGTCGTCCTCGACCTGCCGGACGGCGAGACGCGCGAGGTCGGCATCGAGCGCCTGCACCTGGAGCAGGACGCCGGCAAGAGCTTGCACGACCAGCATCCCTCGATGACTTATGTGGACCTGAACCGGGCCGGCGTGGCGCTGATGGAGATCGTCTCGCAGCCGGACCTCAGGTCATCGGAAGAGGCCGGTATCTATCTGCGCAAGCTGCGGGCGATCCTGCGCTATCTCGGCACCTGCGACGGCAACATGGAAGAAGGCAGCATGCGCGCCGACGTCAACGTGTCGGTGCGCCGGCCGAGCGAGCCGCTGGGGACGCGCTGCGAGATCAAGAACGTGAACTCGGTACGGTTCGTGCAGCAGGCGATCGAGTACGAGGCCCGCCGTCAGGTCGACGTTATCGAGGACGGCGGCAGCATCGAGCAGGAGACGCGGCTGTTCGACACCGGCCGCGGAGAGACCCGGCCCATGCGCACCAAGGAAGAGGCACACGACTATCGCTACTTCCCGGACCCCGACCTGCTGCCGCTTCAATTGACTCACGAGTTCGTCGACCGAATCCGCGCCTCGCTGCCGGAACTGCCGGACCAGAAGAAGCAGCGGTTTATGGACGAAATGGGCCTGTCGGCCTATGACGCAGGCGTCCTGGTGGCCGAGCGCGAGACGGCCGAATTCTTCGAGACCGTTGCCGATGGCCGCGACGCCAAGACGGCCGCCAACTGGGTCATGGGCGACCTCTTCGGCCTGTTGAACAAGGCAGGGCTGACGATCACCGAGGCGCCGATTACCGCCGCGCAGCTCGGTGGCTTGCTCGATCTGATCGCGGACGGGACCATTTCCGGCCGCATTGCCAAGGACGTGTTCGTCGAGATGTTCGCAAGCGGCAAGGACGCTGATGTGATCGTCGACGAGAAGGGCCTCAAGCAGGTCTCGGACACGGGCGAGATCGAAGGCCTTGTCGACCAAGTGATGGCCGAGAACGACGACAAGGTGGCCCAGTTCCGCAGCGGCAAGGAGGCGGTGCTGGGCTGGTTCGTCGGCCAGATCATGAAGGCGACCAAGGGCCAGGCCAACCCGCAGGTGGTGAACGAGGTGCTGCGCCGGAAGCTTTCGGGTTGAGCGGCGTGACGAGCGACGACGCCGACCACCAGGCCATCTGGGCGTTCTTCGCCGAGTGGGGCGGGTACGTGGCGGCGGTCGATTTCGAATCGGCCCGGCCATTGTTCGATGATGGCGTGATCGGCTTCGGCACCTTCATGGACACGGTCGTCGGCCTCGACAATCTGGAACGCGGGCAGTGGCGGTCGATCTGGCCGACCATCGAGGACTTCCGCTTCAACCTCGACAGCCTGAAATGCGTCGTCGCGCCGGACCGCCTGATGGCGATGGGCGCGATCACCTGGAGTTCGACCGGCATCGCCGAGAACGGCGACCGCTTCGACCGGCCGGGCCGTGCCACCGTCGTCTTCAAGCGCGCCGACGTCGGCCAGCCCTGGCGCGGCGTGCACACGCATTTCTCGCTAAATCCAGGTACGCCGCAGCGTTCCTACGGCGGCGCCTGACGCGCTATACTCGCACCCGATCCGCAACGCGAGGGAGGAAGCAATGAGCGTGGCAACGAGCGACGACGAACGCGGCGAGACCACGATGTCTGGCTGGCACAAGGGCAAGCTGCACATCAGCCACGACAACGAAGAGGCCTATGACGGCGGCCTGCGGGAGTACTTCGAGTACCGCGATCTCGGCATGGTCGAAGCCACGGGCGGCAAGATCCGGGCGCACGTCATTCGGCCGAACGCGCCGTGCAAGGAATCCGGCGACCTGCACTACCACACGCTCGACTTTCAGATGGTCTACGTGCTGAAGGGCTGGGCGCGGGTCTATTTCGAGGGCACGGGCGAGGTCATGTTCAAGGAGGGCACCTGCATGTATCAGGAGCCGGGCATCCATCACCGCGTCATCGAGTGGTCGGACGACTACACGGTCATCGAGATCACCAGTCCGGCCGACTTCGACACGGTCTCGATCGCGCCCTGACGCCGTGCCGGAACTGTCGTCGGAATTCCTGTTCGAGCTGCGCATCGAGCTCGAAGGTTCGCACATCGTCGGCCAGACGCCGATGGGCCTCAGGCGCATGGATTATTTCACCGGCGGTCATGTGAAGGGGCCGCGCGTCAATGGCGTGATCCTGCCCGGTGGATCCGATGTCCTGACGGGCCGGGCCGACGGTGCCATGCTGCCTGACGTGCGGCTGACGGTGGAGACCGACGACGGCGCGCTGATTTACGTGAACTACCGTGGCATCCGCTGTGGGCCCGAGGATGTGATGGCGCGCATCGCCGCGGGCGAGGAGGTGCCGCCGGATTCGTATTACCTGCGCAACGCGCCGTTCTATGAGACGGCCGACGAACGGTATGCCTGGCTGAACGAGATCCTGTCGGTCGGCGTCGGCCGACGGCTGCCGGGCGCGGCGGTCTACGACGTGTTCCGGATTCTCTGACATGGATGCGCCCGCCGGCATATCACCAGCGGAAATCGTGGCGCACATCGCCGCTGGCGGGCAGCGCTACACCTCGCCCTGCGGCGATGGCCAAATGGTCTGGCACGTCTGGGGCGAGGGGCCGCCGCTGGTGCTGCTGCATGGCGGCTTTGGATCGTGGATGCATTGGATCCGCAACGTTTTGCCGCTCAGCCTGCACTACACGGTGATTGCCGCCGACCTGCCGGGGCTCGGGGATTCGGATGAAGCGCCGCATCCTTACACGGCCGAGAGCCTGGCCGAGATCGTCGCCGCCGGCATCGATGCCCGCGTGCCAGCGGGGCAGCACTATCACCTCGTCGGCTTTTCCTTCGGCGGCCTGCTGGGCGGTCATATCGCCGGCTTGCCGGGATCGCGGGCGGCCTCGCTGACACTGGTCGGCCCCGGCGGCCTGGGCCTGCGTCGCGGCCCGAACCCCGATTTACGCAACTGGCGGCGCGCCAAGACCGACGCCGAACGCGCGGTGATACAGCGCCACAATCTCGCCGCCTTCATGATCGCCGATCCGGCGCGGGTCGACGACCTGGCGGTGCACGTGCAGATCGAAAACACCCGGCGCGGCCGCACCAAGAGCCGGCCGATCGCAGTGACAGATACGCTGGCGCAGGCGTTGCCGCGCGTCACCGTACCGATCACCGGGATCTGGGGCGATCGGGACGTCACGGCTGCGCCCTATTTTGAGGAGCGGCAGGCACTGTTGCAGGCGGTACAGCCCGACAGTGTCTTCCATCTGATTGAGGGCGCCGGCCATTGGGTCCAATACGAAGCGGCCGAGCAGTTCAATGCCCTGCTGCTGTCGCGGCTGGAACAGATCCAACTGCACTGAGTGTCGGAGGAATTTACAAAACCCGTCGGTCAGCTTTACAGATCGACGGTCCGCTAGCGCCCGTCAGGAAGCCTATCTCGCAGAAGTCTGCGATTTAGGCGTTGTGGCACGATGGTTGCTTGTTAATCACTTGCAACAGCTGCTCGTACATTTCGACCGAGGGGCAAGCAATGAAGAAATCATTGTGTCTGGTTGTGTGCCTGCTTTTCGCGCCGCTCTGCGCCAATGCAGGTCCTATGTACCTTCAGTTGACCGAGTCGGACCCGGGCGGTCCGAACAATGTCGTACTGAGCGTTTACGACAGCCTGGTCGATATGGTCAACTTCAACGCCGCGAGCACGTTTTCGCTGGCCGGTCCTCCGGGTGCCGTCAGCGTCCGGGGACTGGCCTACGACGGCAGCCAATATCTTCTTTGGACCGAGTCGGACCCGGGTGGTCTGAACAATATCGTACTGACGACGTACGATAGCCTGGCCGATCTCGCGAGCCTCAACGCAGCAAGCAGCTTTTTCCCCCCCGGTCCTCCGGGTGCCGTCAGCGTCAGTGGACTGGCTTACGACGGCAGCCAATATCTTCTTTGGACCGAGTCGGACCCGGGCGGTCTGAACAATATCGTACTGACGACGTACGATAGCCTGGCCGATCTCGCGAGCCTCAACGCCGCAAGCAGCTTTTTCCCCGCCGGTCCTCCGAGTGCCGTCAGCGTCAGGGGATTGGCCTACGACGGCAGCCAATATCTTCTTTGGACCGAGTCGGACCCGGGCGGTCTGAACAATGTCGTACTGACGACGTACGATAGCCTGGCCGATCTCGCGAGCCTCAATTCGGCAGGCAGCTTTTTTCCCGGCGGGCTTGACCCGGCGGTCAGCGTCAGCGGTATTACGTTCGTGCCGGAACAGGCCGTCGACGTGCCGGAACCCTGGACTCTGCCGCTGTTTGGCCTGAGCCTCATCGGCTTTGCGCTTTTGCGGAGTCGACGAATGGTGCCGACCCGCGTGCGCCCTGTGGCGATCACATAGACACATCGGCTGTTCGACGCCGTCGCCTGGCACGAAGAAGCTGAAGAACGGCCGGACCTGGAACTGTCATTGTCGATTCCGATCAATGCCGGCCCTTCGTTCCGTCCACTTGCAGCCACATCTGTCGGAGCAACGTCGTTCTGACCGATAGAGGAGTATTGCGAGATGCGTTTTTTGGCGATCGCGACAACGGCATTCATGGCATTTGCCGTAGCCGCGCCCACGGGCCTGGCGAAGACGATTACGAAGATCGACGATATCGAGCGGGGCGCCAGCGTGACGCTGGAAGGCGAGGTGACCCGCATCCTCGATGATGACGAGTTTCGACTGCAAGACGATACCGGCAGCGTGCGCATCTACATCGGCTGGCGTAATCGGGTCATGGTCGACGTCGGCGAAACCGTGACCGTCAAGGGCTTTGTCGACGATGATCTGGTCAGCTATTTCCGGCCCGAGATTTATGCCCAGGAGATCGTGCGCGAGGACGGCAGCACGGTCAGCCTGCGCTGACCCGAAGGCGCGGCGACCTCGCTCGAATTTCTCAGGTGTCGTCACGCACCGCCGTGCGGCATAGATAGGCGGGACGCGGCGCGTTCGACAACGGTTCGAATTCGACCAGAGCCGGTTCGCTCGCGGTTTGCGCGGCGAGCACGTCGCGCGTGACCGCGATGACCACCGGCTGAGCCGGGTGGACCCCGCGCAGCGCGGCCTCGGTGCGCTCGGCAACATTCACCGTGTCGCCCACCAGCGTGTAGTTGATGCGTCCGGGAAAGCCGATGTTGCCGACGATGGCCGGGCCCGTGTGCAGGCCGATGCGCATGCGTGGCGCGTCGGGATGGGTCTTGGCGCGCCGCTCGAGCAGGCGGGCGACGTCGGCGGCGGCGCGGCAGGCCCGGTCGACATGGTCGGGTTGCAGGTCGGGCGCGCCCCAGAAGGCCAGTAGGCCGTCACCGGTGTATTTGTCGATGACGCCGCCATGGGCTTCGAGCGCCGGGCCGACCAGGCCGAAGACATCGTTCAGGTGGTCCGCGACCTCGCCGGCGTCGCGGCCGCGGGAGAAGGCGGTGAAGCCCTCGAGATCCATGAACAGCACGGTGATATGGCGTTCTTCAGACGCCGGGCTCTTGTCCGACGCGTTGAACAGGCGGCGAACGAGCGCGCGGGGCAGATAGGTCTGGAAGGCCGAGAGCGCCTGCGCCGTGCCTTCCAGCCGTCGGGCCATGGTGCGCCATTCCCGCACCCGGCTGCCGACCAGGCCGGGCAGCGCGACCTGGTCGAATTCCAGCCGCGCGATCCGGCCGAGCGCGGTGTCGAAGACCAGGGCCGGCCGACTGAGCGTGCGGCCCAGGCGCCAGGCGAGGCCGGCGGCCAGCAGCATCAGCAGCAGGCCGACGCCGGCGGTGAATGTCGGCGCCCAGCGCTCGCGGCGGGTGTCGGCGGCCGGGATCGCCACGGCGACGATCAGCGGATCGGGGCCATAACCCGCGAGCTCGCGGTAGTAATAGGCGTAGGCCTCGTCGTCGATCCAGCTCCAGTGCCCCTGGCTGCGCGACAATTCGCCGGTCTGCGTCAGCGGCCGGGGATCGTCCCAGATGCGCGAAATGACGATGTCGTCGACGCTGGAAAGACGCGGCAGATCGGTCGAGGTGATCTCGGTGTCGGGCGCGCGACTGCTCGGATGGGTGATGACGCGGTCGCGGCCGACCAGGACAAAGGCGGTGACGCGGAACAGGCGCGAGACCTCGGCGACGTAACGGGACAGGCCTTCGCTGGTAACGCCGGTGGTGATGACGCCGAGAAAATCACCGGTGCGTTCCAGGGCGACACGGTAATTCAGAATCGTGTCGCCGAGTGCGATGCTGACGAACGGCGGCGCCCAATAGGCCGTACGGCCGTTGCGCGCGGCTTCGACGGCCTCGCCGGCGAACGGCAAGCGTTCGGGCGGCTCGACGACATCGAGGAAGCTGTCGCGCTCCCAGCGGCGCATGGTCAGGTCCTCGCGCACATGGCCGATGCCGAACACCTGCGGCGTGCCGGCCAGCAGGCCGCGCGCGAAGGTGCCGAGCTGATCGGCGTCGCGCGGGTCGATGTGGCCGTTCAGGACGGCCACCCGGGCATGGTTCAACTGCGCCACGACGGGATCGAGCAGCCCGCGGATCTCGCCCTCGAGGCCGTCGAGGATCAATTCCGCGCGCTCGCTGAGCAGCCGTTGCGAGGTGTCGGTCGCGATCAGATAGCCGATGACGATAATCGGTGTCACGGCGAGAACGACAAGCACTGCCAGTGACGCCGGCAGCAGCGTATTCAGGGACATCTGCCAGGCGGAAGACCGGTTCGGTCCGTCGTCGGGTTGTTGCGGCACGTGGGCGGCCCCTGTCGGATGCATCGACGCGTCAGCTCATGGATCTAGATAGGCGGAATATCCGCGTCTCCAAATCATTGACGGCGGCGCGTGCGTCAGGTCAGGCAGGCCGGATCGAAGGCATAGTCGCCGCGGAGCCAGCCGAGCACCTCGTCCGCATGGGCGTTGCCGCGGAATTTGCCGTAGCGCTGTGCGATGGAATGGCGGTCGTCGGCCTGCAGGTTTTCGAGGCCGGTTTTTTGAAACAGCGCGATATCGGCCATAAGCAGCGCCCCGAGATCGGCGCCGCATTCTTCGCGGCAGGCCTCGGCGAACGACGCGTCGGGGGCGTAGGCATTGCCCTGGCGGTAGCTGTCGGCGAGGCTGCGAAGCGGGATGCGCGACAGCCAGGCCTGGTTCATGGGGTTCACGGCATGACCGGCCAGCCGTTGCCGCAGCGCCGCCGGGCGGTCACGAAAGGGTCCGATGTGCAGGAACGGCGCCATCGCCGCGCCGTCGTTGACCGGGTAGTTGTCCCAGAGGAACGGCTTGCGGCGCAGCAGGGTGGCGACCTCGTCGAGGTGTGTCGGCGGATAGGAGCGGGAACAAACCTTCGGTCCGGTCCAGAAGATGTCGATGGCTGGATCGAGCAGCCGGCCGAGCTCGACGAGATAGCCTTCGGGCATGGGACCGAAGACCTTCTCGAGCACCGGATCGAAGCTGTAATAGGTCGGACAAACGATAATCTTGGCCGCCGTGCAGACGGCGCAGATATCGCCCACGATGCGCAATTGTCGTTCCGCGAGCGCCGGCGTGTCGCCGCGCATATCGTCGAACAGGATGCAGAGGATGTCAGGGTTGGCATCGTTAAGCTGCCGGACCTTCGTCTGCAGCATCGATCGCTCGTCGTCGCCATATTCCAGATGAAGCTCGAACGGGCTGAGGCCGATGCCGAAGCGCACATCCCGGTCGCGGTAGGTCTCGGCCAGTGAACCGACCCGCGCCGCGATCTCGTCGGGCCAGGGCTCGCGCCACCGCTGTCGCAGATATCGGTCGTCCTTGGGCGCGTAGATGTAGAAATCGAAGCCGAGACGACAAAGGAAATCCGCGTAGGCGGCGCGGTCTTGCCAGGGCCACGGACGGCCGAAGAAACCCTCGATTACACCGACCGGAATGTCGTCGGTGGGGTTCACGTGTTGTCGTCGGAGCTGAGACTCCCGCCATTGCCGCGGAAGACCGTGCGGTAGAAGTCGAAGGCCGCCATGGCGATGACGATGACGACGACGGTCGCCAGGTCCGCCTCGGTCACGAAATAGACGATGATGCCGAGGAAAGCGATGAACACCGCGAGCGAAAAGGCGGCGAGGATGCGGTCGACGGTCATGCCGCGGGGCTTCCGGTCCGTGCCAGATGTGCATCGAGCCAACGGGCCGTGCGCAGCAGGCGGGCGTCGTCACCCCGGCGGCCGACCAGTTGCGCACCCATGGGCAGGCCATTTTGCGCCGTCAGCAGCGGCAGCGTCACGGCAGGCGTGCCGCAGAAGGTCCACAGGCTGTTGAAGGCGGGATCGCCCGTGTTGTCGAGGCCACGTGGTGCGGGCCCGACGGCGGCCGGTGTCAGGATCGCGTCGAAGCGGTCGAAAATCTCGTCGAGTGCGGCATTGAGGATGCCTGGCCAGTCACGGGACGCCAGATAGTCGCGCGCCGGGATTTGTTTGGCCTCGTCCAGCAGGCCCTGCATTGCCGGACTGAGCCGCTCGCGTCCGCGTTTTTCGTAGGCGTAATAGCACTTGCCCATCTCGGCAATGAAGGTGAACCGGTGCTGCGCCAGGGCCTCGGCGAAGGGCGCTGGCAGGTCGACCGCCGCGCAACGGTCGCCGAGGGTTTCGCAAAGCTCGGCGAACGCGTCGTGGGTGTCTGGATCGGCCGTGTCCCAGGCCGGTTGCCGCACAAACGCCAGCGACAGCGGCACCGGCGGCGCGGTGCCGGCAATCTCCAGCAGGCGCGGCGGCGGCCGAACCCCGGTGGCGGGATCGTCCGGATCGTGGCCGAACATGGCTTCCGCCAGCAAGGCCGCGCCGGCGACGTCGCGCGCGAAGACGCCGATGGTGTCGAGGCTGGGCGACTGCATCAGCACGCCGGTACGCGGGATGGCGCCGAAGCTGGGCTTGTAGCCGACGACGCCGCAGAAGGCGGCCGGGCGGATCACCGAGCCGGCGGTCTGGGTGCCGATCGCCAACGGCAGCATGTGGTCGGCGACGGCGGCGGCCGAACCCGACGATGAACCGCCGGGGGTGTGTTCGGGATCGTCCGGGTTGCGCGTGCGGCCCGGCGCGCGGTTGGCGAGCTCGGTGGTGACGGTCTTGCCCATGATCAGCGCGCCGGCCTGTTTCAGGCGCGTGACGAGAACCGCGTCGCGGTCCGGTACCCGGCCGGCGTCGAGCACGGTGCCGTTTTCCGTGCCCATGCCGTCGGTGTCGATGATGTCTTTGATGCCGACGGGCAGGCCGTGCAGCGGGCCGATGGCCCGGCCGCCGGCGCGGTGGGCGTCGAGCGCTTCAGCCTGCCGAATGACGTGCTCGGAGTCGAGCCAGGCCCAGGCCCGGACCTCGGGCTCGCGCGCCTCGATACGGGCCAGGCAGGCGCGCGCCAGCTCGACGGCGCGCAATGCGCCATCCGCCATGCGGTCGCGCAGCTCGACCGCGCTCAGTTGCAGGATCGGGTCTATCGACGACATCCGTCAGCGCCCGTAGATCTGGGTCGGCAGCCAGAAGGCGATGTTCGGGTAGATGTAGAGCAAGGCCATTGAGACGAACACCATGATGAGAAACGGCATGCAGCCCTTGAAGATTTGCACGAGCTGCACGTAGGGCGGGGCGATTCCTTTCAGATAATAGGCCGACATGGCCATCGGCGGGGTCAGAAACGACGTTTGCAGGTTGAGCGCCACCAGGATGCCGAAGAACAGCGGATCGATGCCGAAGAACGGCAGCAGCGGCAGGAAGATCGGCACGAAGATGATGATGATCTCGGACCATTCGAGCGGCCAGCCGAGCAGGAAGATGATCAGCTGGGCCAGCAGCAGGAAGGTCAGCGGCGAGATGTCGAGGCCGGTGACGAACTCGCTGATGATCTGCTCGCCACCGAGATAGGAGAACACCGACGAGAAGGTCCAGGAGCCGACGAACAGCCAGCAGACCATGGCGGTCGTGCGCACGGTCAAATAGACCGACTCGCGCAGCCGCTGCCAGGTCAGCGCCCGGTAAGAGACGGCCAGCAGCAGGCCGCCGAGCGCACCGACGGCCGCGGCCTCGGACGGCGTCGCGAGGCCGAAAAGGATGGCGCCGAGCACGGCCATGATCAGGAACGCCAATGGGAAGAACGAGGTCAGCAGCAGCAAGGCCAGACGGCCGACGGGGACGTCTTCGATGTCCTCGTCCCGAGGCTTCGGCGCGATCGAGGGCTGCAGCCAGGACCGGGCGATGATGTAGACCAGATAGAGCCCGGCCAGCAGGAATCCCGGCAGCAAGGCGCCGGCATATAGCCGGACAATGGAAACGCCCGACGCCGCAGCATAGACGATCAACATGATCGAGGGCGGGATCAGGATGCCGAGCGTGCCGCCGGCGCAGATGACGCCCGAGGCGAAGCTGTTGTCGTAGCGCGCCTTCAGCATGGCCGGCAGCGCCAGCAGGCCCATCAGCGTGACGACGGCGCCGACGATGCCGGTCGCGGTGGCGAACAGCGCGCAGGTGATCAGCGCCGCCACGGCCATGGAGCCGGGCAGGCGGCGGGCGGCGATGCTGAGGGTCTGGAACAGCCGGTCGACGATGTTGGCGCGCTCGACCACATAGCCCATGAACAGGAACAGCGGCACCGCCGTCAGCACCTCGTTCGCCATCACCGAATAGGTCTGGTTTATGAACAGGTCGAAGACGCGGTTGTTGAACAGCCCCTCGATCCAGGTCTGCACCAGCGTCAGCGTGTCGGCCTCGTCCCTGACGGCGCGGTTGTAGGACCGCCACATGCGCGCGGCGTCGAAGTAGGCGAAATAGCCGAAGCCGATGCCCATGGCCATCAGCGTGAAGGCGATGGGAAAGCCGAGCAGGATGACGAACAGGAAGATGCCCAGCATGAACAGGGCGACTTGCGGATCGGTCATGGGGCGGGCCCGTCCCGGTCAGGCCGTCGATCGCGGTCGACCGGCGTGACGACATCGATCGCCTCCGAGCCATGGCGCAACGCGTCTGTCTCGGCCCCGTGCGCGAGGGCAACCTCGGTTTCCAGGACGTCCTCGGCGGCGCGCATCCATTGCCCCGTCCTGATGCAGAGGATGCAGCGGCAGACCTGGGCCATGCCCTGAATGAAGAGCAGAATGCCGGCGGCGACGATGACGGACTTGAACTGGAAGACCGGCACGCCGGCCGGACTGTTGACGCTGACCTCCATATAACCCCATGACCGGCTGGCGTATTTCCAACCCGACAAGACCAGCGCCGTGACGCCGGGGAAGAAGAACAGAAAATAGAGCACCAACTCGATCCGGGCCTGAACCCGCGGCGGCCACAGGCGGTAGAGGAAATCGCCGCGCACATGGCCGTCGCGCGACAGCGTATAGGCGCCCGCCATCATGAACAGTGTGCCGTACATGATGAACGAGACGTCGAGCGCCCAACTGGTCGGGGCGTTCAGGACGTAGCGCACGAAGACCTCGTAGCCGACGCCGAACGCCATCACCAGGATCAGCCAGGCGAAGGCCCGCCCGAACCAGGCGGAAACCTGGTCGGCGAACGTGATGAAGCGGATCATCGAGGATCCCTATTCAAGGATGGCGGACGATCCGGCGGTCGCCTCAACGGCCGCCGGATCGTCATATCCAATACCGGACAAGCGCGTCAGATCTTCAGCTTGCCCGGGAAATAGTGATTGTAGGCGAGCGCGTAGTCCGGCGCGTTCATCAGTTCGTAGAACACGACACGCTCGACCCATTCGCGCTGGCTGTCCATCACGCGCTTCATGAAATCGTCCTTCTCCAGGACCGGGATCAGCTCGTCCCAGGCCTTGAGCTGCGCATCGAGGATGGCCTTGGATGTGCGGTGCACGGTGACGCCCGATTCCGACTGCAGCTTCTGCAGATCCTTCGAATAGTTGTCGAGCGCGATCGCGGTGTTGGCCGTGCTCGCCGCCTCGACGCCGTATTCCAGGATCGCCCGCAGATCCGGATCGAGATCGTCGAAGAAGTCCTTGTTGAACAGGAACTCGAAGGACTCGCTGGCCTGATGATAGGACGACAGCATGTAGTTCTTGGCCACGTCCTGGGCGCCGAAGCGGCTGTCGGACGAGGGGTTGTTGAACTCGAACGCGTCGATGACGCCGCGTTCCATGGCCGGCACGATCTCGCCGCCCGGAAGCTGCGCCACGCTCATGCCGAGCTTCTGCATCAGGTCGGCGGCGAGCCCGACGGTGCGGTATTTGAAGCCGTCAACCTCGGCGACCGTCGTGACCGGATTCTTGAACCAACCGAACGGCTGGGCCGGCATGGGGAAACCGTAGAAGCCATAGACATTGAGCCCGAGGATGTCCTGGGTCAACTCGCGATAGAACTCCTTGCCGCCGCCGGCGTGGAACCAGGCCAGCATGGTGGTGGCGCTGCCGCCGAACACCGGGCCGGTGCCGAAGAGCGATGCGCCCTTGTGCTTGCCATACCAATAGACCGGCACGGTATGCGCGGCGTCGAGCACGCCGTCATTGACGGCGTCCAGCACCTGGAACGCCTTGACGACGGCGCCGGCCGGCAACAGGTCGATCTTCAGCCGGCCGCCGGACATGGCCTCGACGCGCTCGACATACTGACGGGCGAAGTCCATCCAGATGTCGGAGGCGGGCCACGAGGTCTGCATCTTGACGACAACAGGACTCTGCGCCAGTACGGCCGGCGCCGCGAGGCCGCCAGCAGCGGCGCCCGTCGCGGCGGCGCCTGCCTTGATAAACGAGCGGCGTGATACGGTCGCGTTGTTCTTGGAATTGGTCATTGCGTCTCTCCCAACGAGTGTCCAACTGGTTCCGAACCTTACGCAACGCTGTTTCGAGGCGGTCATCGTAGTGTAGGTACATGAACGTCAGCAAGCGGCGCAAATTGTCGCGGGCCGGTCCGACGTCGGTTAGGTTCTCGTTGGGATTTCATATCACGAGGGGTTGCTTATGGATGCCTGGGTGAAGGCGGCGTTGGCCTATGTCGAACATTGGCTTGAGTATCATGTGCGGTTGATGCAGCAGCCGGGCTGCGCGATCGCGGTCGCGCACAAAGGACGGGTCGTGTTGGAGCGCGCCTATGGGCACGCGGATCTGGTCAAGGGCCGGAAGCTGACGCCGCGGCATCGGTTCCGTGTCGCCTCGCACTCGAAGAGCTTTACAGCGACCGGGATCATGCTGTTGCGCGAGCGCGGGCTGCTCCGGCTCGACGACCCGGTGGGACGGTACGTCGACGGTCTGCATCCGGAAGTGGCCGAGGCGACAATTGCGCAGGCGCTGTCGCACAGCGCCGGCCTGATCCGTGACGGCGCGGACGCCGGGCAGTGGCAGGACCGGCGTCCGTTCGCGAACGAGCGCGAGCTGCGCCGGGCGCTGGCGGAACCGCCGGTGATCGACGCCAACACGCGGTTCAAGTATTCCAATCACGGATTTGGCCTGATCGGGCTGGTGATGGAGGCCGTGACCGGCGAGCCATATATCGACTGGATCACGCGCGAGGTCGTCGCGACGTCGAAGCTAACGGAAACCACGCCGGACGTGCCGGCCGCCAAAGGCGCGCCGATGGCGCGGGGGCATAGCGGCCGCTTGCCGCTCGGCCGTCGGGTGATCATTCCGGGCGACAATCCGACGCACGCGCTGGCGCCGGCGACGGGATTCGTCTCGACGGCGGCCGATCTGGCGCGCTTCTTCGCCAGCCTCGATCCGGCCGCCTCCCGCAGCATCCTGACGCCGGCGAGCCGGCGCGAGATGGTTCGCCGCCATTGGCGCGACGACGAGGCGACCAACGGTCAGCATTACGGTCTTGGCATCAGCATCGGCCGGACGGGCGATTGGGATTGGTTCGGCCATGGCGGCGGCTTCCAGAGCTGTCTCAGCCGGACCATCGTGCTGCCGGGCCGCGACCTCTCGGTCTCGGTCCTGACCAATGCCGTCGACGGCTTCGCCAATGCCTGGTCGGACAGTGTGATCCACATCCTGCGCTTCTTCGCGGCGCGCGGCGCGCCGACGGCGAAGACCCGCGACTGGACCGGCCGCTGGTGGCGCCTTTGGGGACCGGTCGACCTGGTGCCGGTGCGCGATCACGCGGTCGTCGCCTGGCCGGGCATGTTCAATCCGTTCATGGACGCGACCGAGATCGAAATCACCGGCCGCGACCACGGCAAAGTCCGACGGTCGAGCGGTTTCGGCAGCCCCGGCGAGCCTGCCCGGCTGGTGCGCAACCGTAAGGGTCGAGTCAGCGACGTCCGGCTGGCTGGCAACAAGTTCGTCAGCGAAGCCCGCGCCGCGGCCGAGCTGAAGCGAAACTACGACAATTGATCGATATCGCTGACAACGTCGCGCCGTGCTCACGGCAAGTTGTCCGCGCGTCGGTAGAACCGCTTCTGATGTGCATTCCTGATCCGAGCACCGTTGACTACACTTGACCGATGTCGGAGCGCACGCAGCGAAGATTGGCCGCGATCGTATCGGCCGATGTGGCCGGCTATTCACGCCTTGTAGGTGCCGACGAAACCGGCACGCTGCAGGCGTTGCGCCGCCATCGGCAGGAGCTGATCGATCCCACCGTCGGCCGGCACGGCGGCCGCATTGTCAAGGTCATGGGCGACGGCCTGCTGCTGGAATTCGCAAGCGTTGTCGATGCCGTGCAATGCGCGGCGGACATTCAGCAAGGAATGACCGAACGCAATTCAGGCGTGCCGGCCGACAGTCGCATTGTCTTTCGTATCGGCGTTAATCAGGGCGACATCGTCATTGACGGCGATGACATCCTGGGTGACGGCGTGAATGTCGCCGCGCGGCTACAGGAAATCGCCAGTCCGGGCGGCGTCTGCGTGGCAGCTCGCGTGCACGACGACATTCGCGACCGTCTAGACATCGTCTTCGAAGATGGCGGTCCGCGAGAGCTGAAGAACATTGCCCGTCCGGTGCATGTCTGGCACTGGCAAGACGTCGATTTGCCGGACGATGACAGGTCCGGCGCGGTAGGCGATCCCGTCGCCGGGAAACCGATCATTGCCGTCTTGCCGTTCCAGAACATGTCGAACGATCCCGAGCAGGACTATTTTGCCGAAGGTATCGCCGAAGATGTCATCATCGCCTTGTCGCGCTTTCGCGCGCTGCTGGTGATCGCGCGCAACTCCTCGTTCAGTTTTCGAAACGAAGCGATTGGCATCAAGGATATCGCCAAGGACTTGGGCGCCCGGTATGTGGTCGAAGGCAGCGTTCGCAAGGCCGGCGACCGCGTTCGCGTGACGGCGCAGCTGGTCGAGGGGCGCACGGAGACCCATGTCTGGGCCGAGCGTTACGACCGCAAGCTCGACGATGTCTTCGCCGTGCAGGACGAGATCACCAACGCCATCGTTGCCGGCGTCGCGCCGCATTCACTGCAAGCTGAGATTCAGCGCGCCGCCAAGCTGAGCGACGCCGCGCTCGGCGCCTGGGACCTCGTGATGCGCGACCGTTGGCATATGGGTCTGTTCACCAAATCCAATCAGGAAAATGCGCGCGGCCTTCTGCTGCAGGCGCTGGAGGCAGATCCGCACAACGGCGAGGCGCACGGCCTGCTGGCAATGAACTGTCTGTGGAGCATTCCATACAACTGGGCCGACTCCGTGCCGGATGCGCTGGCGACCGCCGCGCAGGCGGCCAGGCGGGCGATCGCATTGGACGCCGACGACGCGCTTGCGCACGCGGTGCTGGGCGTGCTGTTTGCCTTCGAGAAGCGGTACGACGACGCCATTGCAAGCTGCCGGCGTGCCGTCGAACTGAACCCGAACCTGGCGCTGGCGCACGGTCTCCTGTGTGTCGTGTCGGGCCTGACCGTCGAATACGACTCTGTGTCGGCCATGCTGGAAACGGCACTGCGCCTCAGTCCACGCGATCCCGACCGCCCACTCTGGTATGCCGGTGCCGGTATGGCGGCTTACGAAGCCGAGCGCTACGACGACGTGATCCGCCTTGGCGACTTGGCGATCGCCGCCAATCCAAACATTCCCACGGCCTATCGTCAGCGCGCGGCCGGATTGGCGATGCTGGGCCGCATCGACGAGGCGCGTCGTGACATTGACCGGCTGCGGGCGTTGATGCCCGGCAACTCCATCACCGAAGTTCGCAGACAGCTGCCGTATCCGGCCGCGGCCATGGAACGTTTTGTCGACGGCTTACGCCGGGCCGGCTTGCCGGAAGATTGAGCCGCCATGGCGGTCAGCCGGTCGCCATCACCTCGCGGACCGCGGTGGCGATCTTGTCGCGGTTGGGAAAGACGTGGTCTTCCAGTCCAGGGCTGTAAGGCACAGGGACCGGAAGGGCGCAGACCCGCTTCAACGGCGCCTTAAGTGCGGCAAAGGTCTCGGGATCTTCCGTCGCCAAAGCGGCAATCTCTGCGGAGGCGCCGGCTGTGGGACCGGCCTCGTCGGCGACGACAAGGCGGCCGGTCTTGCGCACCGAGGCGCGGATCGTGTCCGTATCCATGGGCACCAGCGTGCGCGGATCGACGACCTCGACATCGATGCCGTCGCGTGCCAGTTCCTCGGCGGCGGCGAGGGCCTCGTGCACGAGCCAGGCGAAGGCGACGACGGTGATGTCGGCGCCCTCGCGTTTGACGTCGGCCTGACCCAATGGCAAGGCATAGTCGTCGTCCGGCACGTCGCCCTCCGAGGCCATGAGGCGGGCGGCTTCGAAGGAGATCACCGGGTTGTTGTCGCGGATCGCGGTTTTCAGCAGGCCCTTCAGGTCGTAGGGCGTCGACGGCAGGATCATCTTCAGGCCGGCGACATTCATGAACATGGAATAGGGGCTCTGCGAGTGCTGGGCGGCGAGCTTGGTGCCGCCGCCCACGGAGGTCCGGAAGACAATGGGAAACGTCGCCTGGCCGCCGAACATGTAGTGAATCTTGGCGGCCTGGTTGACGATCTGGTCCATGGCCACGAACGAAAACGTGACCATCGACCAGTTCACGATCGGCCGGAAGCCGGAGCCGGCGGCGCCGATGGCCATGCCGGTAAAGGCGCTCTCGGCGATTGGCGTCGCCCGGATGCGGTCGGCGCCGAATTCCTCGAGCAGCGGCCGTGGTGCGTCGGTCGAGAGATGAAAGGTCGTTGGGTCGCGCCGCATTTCCTCGGCGACCGCTTCGAGCCCGGCCTGCATATACGTGACGGTGCGCATGGTCCCGGTCTCCCTCAGTCGGCGAACACGTCTTCCAGCGCCGCTTCCGGCGCCGGGAAGGGGCTGGACTTGGCGTAACCGACCGATGTCTCAATCTCGGCCAGGATTTCCTGGTCCATGCGCTGCCATTCCGCGTCGCTGAACTGGCCCTGGTGCGACTTCAGGTGTTCGACCAGTCGGGCGACGGGGTCGAGTTTTTTCCAGGCCTCGATCTCGTCGGGCGGCCGATAGTCGGGTTGGGTTGGCCGTTCGGTATGCGCCCGCCAGCGGTAAGTCTTGCATTCGATCAGCGTCGGGCCGTCGCCGGCACGCGCGCGGGCTACGGCTTCGGTTGCGGCGTCATAGACCGCCAGCACATCGTTGCCGTCGACGACCACGCCCGGGATGCCGTAGCCGGCGGCGCGGGCGGCGATGTCGACGGTCGCCGTGGTGCCGGAGGCCGTCGTCTGGGCGGCGTAGAGGTTGTTCTCGCACACGTAAAGCATCGGCAGTTTCCAGGCCGCCGCTACGTTGATGCTCTCGTGGAACGGGCCGGCGTTGGAGGCGCCGTCGCCGAAGAACGAGACCGCGACCCGGCCGTTGCCCGCAAGCTGCGCCGCCAAGCCGGCGCCGGTGACGATAGAGATGCCGCCGGCGACAATGCCGTTGGCGCCCAGCATGCCGATATCGAAATCGGCGATGTGCATGGACCCGCCTTTGCCTTTGCAATACCCGGTCTCGCGGCCGTAGAGCTCGGCCATCATGCGGTTGAGATCGGCGCCCTTGGCGATGCAATGGCCGTGGCCCCGGTGTGTGCTGATAATCTGATCGTCGCGGTTCAAGGCGGCGCAGACACCGACGGCGACCGCCTCCTCGCCGATGTAACAGTGCACCACGCCATAGATGTCGCCGGCATGGTAGTCGGCCGAAGCGCGCTCCTCGAACCGGCGGATGGTCTGCATCTGGCGCAGCATATGGCGCAGCTGTTCCGGTGACGGCGGCATGGCGACTCCTCCCACGACAAACTGATTTGGGTAATTATGGCCCCGATGTCGAAAATTTGCTTGTCCGTTCGTCTTAACGTCACACCGCGGAAGAGAGAGGACCGGTCATGTCGACACACAAGATCGTTTCGCAAGAGGAATGGCTGGAAGCGCGCAAGGCGCATCTGGCGCGGGAGAAGGAGTTCACGCGGCTTCGCGACCAACTCAGCCGGGAGCGCCGTGAGCTGCCGTGGGTCAAGGTCGAGAAGGATTATGTCTTCCAGGGTCCGAACGGCGCCGAGAGCCTCGGGGATCTGTTCGACGGCCGCAGCCAGCTGCTGGTGCAGCACTTCATGTACGGGCCGGACTGGGACGACGGCTGCCCGAGCTGCTCGTTCTGGGCCGACAGCTATGACGGCTTCATCGTGCATCTGGCGCAACGCGATGTGACGATGGTGGCTGTCTCGCGGGCGCCGCTGGAAGTGCTTGACGCCTACAAGAAACGCATGGGCTGGTCGTTCAAGTGGGTCTCTTCGCTCGGCAGCGACTTCAACCGGGATTTCCAGGTCACATTCACGCCCGAGGAAATGGCGAAGGGCGAGATGACCTACAACTACGAGACCCGCAGCTTTCCGGCCGACGAGGCGCCCGGCGTCAGCGTGTTCGCCAGGAACGAGGCCGGCGAGATCTTCCACACCTATTCATGTTACGCCCGCGGGCTCGACATGCTGAACGGCGCCTACCATTACCTCGATCTGGTGCCGAAGGGGCGCGACGAGGACGACCTGCCCTACAGCATGGCCTGGGTCCAGCGGCACGACGAGTACGCTGACTGACCGCGGCCATTGAGGTCTGTCAGGGCTGTCGGCTGGATTGCCGGGTCAAGCCCGGCAATGACGACTTTTGTCTGTATTGCCGCCATTCGTCATGCCCGGACTTGATCCGGGCATCCAGCGGAATCGCGGCAATTGCTGGCTGCCAGCTACCCGTCCCAAACCTGGCGGAAGACGCGCATCCAGTTTTCGCCCAGGATCTTTCGGACTTCGGTCTCGCTGAAGCCGCGTTCCAGAAGCCGGGCCGTGAGGGCGGGCAGCGTTCGGGGTGTTTCAATGCCGGCCGGGTACTTGTATGGCGGCGGCGGATATTCCTCCGCCCGCCAGAGGCCGGCCTGGATTAGCACATCGTATTGGCGGCGGGCGTCCTCGTCATCGGCGACGGGGTGCTGGCCTTCGTAATAGTCGATGCCGATGCCGGTATGGTCGATGCCGACGAGATCAGCCTTGTAGGCGATGTCGTCGATGAACCGGTCGAGGGTCGGCTGACCGACTGCGGTCAGGAAGGCGGGAAATCCGACGGTGCCCACGAGGCCGCCCGATTGCGCCACGGCCTTGATCAGGTCGTCCCCGATGTTGCGCCGGTTCGGATGCAGCCCGTAGGCGTTGGCGTGCGAGATGACGACCGGCGCGGTCGATGCCTCGACCGCCTCCAGACTGGTGCGGTTTCCCGTATGCGCGCAGTCGACGACCATGCCGAGCTCGTTGAGGCGCGCGATCAGATCGATGCCGAAATGGCTGAGGCCGGCGTCGGTGCGTTCGGCGGCGCCGTCGCCGACCAGGTTCTTGCGATTATAGGTCAACTGCACCATGCGCAGGCCGGCGGCGTGGAAGGCGTCGACCAGGTCGAGCTGATCCTCGAACAGCTGCGTGCCCTGCGTGTGCAGGATCAGGCCCAGCTTGCCGTCGCGTCTGGCCCGCTCGATGTCGTCGGCCGTGTGCACGATGGCGGTATCATCACGGCCATTGGCATAACGGTGCCAGCCGCCGATTTCCAGCAGCGACGTCCGCGCGTCGCCGCGCAATCCCCGGATCGTGGGCGCGATGGCGGTGGCGCCGCCTTCGCGCCACCAGTCAACATAGCGGGTCTCGACCGCCAGCGGACAGGTCGCGTCGATGACGATGGCGTCGGCATGCAGGGCGGCGGCGTCGGCCATCTGGGACCCCCTTTATCTGTTTTCAGACAAAGGGTGGCCGTCAGCTACCGACGCCGCAAGCCAAATCAGCCCTCACCCTCCCACACGACTGACGTCGTGCGGGCCCCTCGCTCTCCCGCTTGCGGGAGAGCGAGGGGTGAGGGCTTACGGCAGCATCGCAACTTGGACTGAGATGGGACGTTCTTCAGCCCCGCGCCGCCTTCTCCTGCGCGTATTTCTCGGTCATGGTCTCGACCGCCTTCATGTGGGTTTCGGCCAGCTCGGGACGGAGTTTCTCGGCCCGGGCCGCGGCGTCCATGGTCGGCCGGTAGTGGCCCTGGAAATGCGGCATGACGTTGCGGGCGATCAGCTCGTAGCTCTTCTTTGTGGCCTCCGGATCGGCCCAGTTGTGCGCCAGCATCAGATAGGCGCCGAAGCCGCCGTTCGACTGTTTCTGCAGGCGTTCGATCTGGCCGACGGCCATCTCCGGCGTGCCGATCGCGCCGAAGCCGGACTCGTTCACGAAATCGATCATCTCGCGGATGTTGTTGCCGGGCACGGCCATCTGCGGGAAGGCGGCGACGGCCTGGAAATAGTGGAACCACTGCTCCATGCCGTATTCGACGTCGCGATAGGCCTGTTCCTTGGTCTCGGCGATATGCACGAGGCCGACCAACCGCCATTTCGAGCGGTCGACCGTGGTGCCATGCACGCGGGCTTCTTCCTCCATTACGTCCCAGTGCAGCGCCAGCGCGTCGAAGCCGGCCGCCGTGGTGGCGCCGATCGACAGGAGGCCGATGCCGTGCCGGCCGGCAAGCCTTGGTCCGGCGGGCGAGGCGACGGCGGCAGCGGAGATGTCGAACAGCGGGTTCGAATAGGGCTTGAGATGCAGGCGTGCGTCGCGCAGGTCCCAGCGGTCGTTCTTGAAGGTGATCGGCTCATCGCTGCGCAGCAGGTGCATGATGACGCCCAGGCTGTCTTCCAAGAGGTCGCGGGTCTGCGACTGCGACAGGCCGATCATGGTGCCGTCGGTCGGCAGGGCGCCGGGGCCGGCGCCGAACATCACCCGGCCGCGGGTCAGATGGTCCAGCATGACGATGCGTTCGGCGACCCAGAGCGGGTTGTGATAGGACAGGCTGACGACGCCGGTGCCGAGCTTGATGTGCTTGGTATGCTGGGCGGCGGCGGCAATGAAGATCTCCGGCGAGGCGATGATCTCGGAGCCGGCGGAATGATGCTCGCCGATCCAGGCCTCGTCATAGCCACAACGGTCGAGCCACTGGATCAGCTCGATATCGTTGTGTATCGCCAATGTGGGATTGATGCCGGGCTTGTGGAACGGCGCCAAAAAGATGCCGAAACGAAGTCGGGGATCCATGCTGCTTTTCCTTCCCTGAATTTGCCGCCGTCACTTGTCATCGAACGCATCGACGCGGAACGACCGGAGTTGCGAAGCGAAAACAGTAGGGACCGTCCCGCGAGCCGTCAACGCGAGCGCCGGGTGGCCGCAGCATTATGAGAATTGACTGAATTGCGCTATCCAAACCGGATGGACATGCGGTCGGACGGAAGAAGCTGGAAAGCCGCCGTCGTCGCGGCGGTCGCCGCCGGCATCGTTATCTGCGCGGCGCTGCTGTGGCAGACGGCCTATTGGACGCGTGAGATCGCGCTTACCGATATCCGCGAGCGCAGCAACCACACGCTCAACCTGGTGGTGGAAAACCTGCGCGGCGAATTGGCGAAGCACCAATATCAACCGCGATTGCTGTCGACCAATCCCATCTTCATCGAGATCCTTTCCGACCCGTCATCCGGTGACCGAGTCGGCGCGGCCAACCGTGAGCTCGAACGCATCGCCGACGTGTCCGGCGCGCTCGACATTTATCTGATGGATGCGACGGGATTGACGGTGGCCGCCAGCAACTGGGCGGCGCCACGGACTTTCATTGGCCGTAACTTCGACTACCGCCCCTATTTCCAACAGGCCATGAAGGGGCAACTTGGCCGTTTCTTCGCCCTTGGCACGACATCGCGCGAGCGCGGCTACTATTTCGCCTATCCCGTCCGCGACGGCCGGGACATCGTCGGCGCCATCGTCGTCAAGATGGCGGTCGGCGGCCTCGAGGCCGGCTGGCAGGACCCGGACCAGGAGGTGCTGGTGGTCGACGAGCATGGCGTCGTGTTCTTGAGCAGCCGGCCGGCTTGGCTATTCCGAACGCTTGCGCCGCTGACGTCGGAGGCGCGCGCACGCCTGGATGCGACCAAGCGCTATGAGGCGCGGGCGCTTGCGCCCTTGCCACTGCACCGGGAGGCGGATCCGACCTTGATCAGGGTCGGCGATGACGACGGTGACGCGCCGCGGCCGCGGCAGGAATACCTGGTGCTGGACCGGCAGATGATCGACGCGGGCTGGCGGGTGATCATCCTCGCCGACACCGCGGCGGCGGACCGGCAGGTCAAGGTGGCGCTGGCGGTCGCCGTCTTCATGCTGGTCAGCCTGATGCTGGCGGCGACGGCCTATTATCAGCGCCGGCGGCGGCTGGCCGAGCGCATCCGCCTGCAGGAGGCGGCGCGGGCGGAGTTGGAAGACCGTGTGCGTCAACGCACGCGCGATCTGACGGATGCCAACAGACAGCTGCGCGCGGAAGTAACGGAACGCGAGCGAACCGAGCGGGAACTGCTGGCGACTCAGTCGGAATTGATCCAGGCATCCAAGCTGGCCGCGCTCGGACAGATGTCGGCCGGCCTCAGCCACGAACTGAACCAGCCGCTGGCGGCAATCCGGTCCTACGCCGACAACGCCCGAGCCTTCATCGCCCGCGGCAAGCCGGAAACGGCGACAGAGAATCTCGGCGGCATCGCCGAGCTGAGCGAACGGATGGCCCGGATTATCCGCAATCTCCGGACCTATGCGCGTGAGGAGCCGGCGCCGACCCGGCCGACGGCGGTCGCGCCCGCGCTCCGCGAGGCCCTGGTACTGCTGGACCGGCGGCTGAGGGCAGGCAATATCGACGTGCATACCGATTTGCCGGACGAGGACGTCTTGGTGACCGGCGGCGATGTCCGGCTGCAGCAGATCCTGGTCAACCTGCTGTCGAACGCCATCGACTCAATGTCCGGCGTGGCGATGCGGGAACTGCATATCCGCGTCGCGCCGGCGGGCACACAGGTTCACATCGTGGTTCGCGACACCGGCCCCGGCATTACCGAGGCCGATATCGGCAATGTCTTCGATCCTTTCTTCTCGACCAAGGCTGTCGGCGATGGCATGGGCCTGGGACTGTCGATCACCTACGGAATCGTCAAACAGTTCGGCGGCCATATCGCAGCGGCGAACCATGACGACGGCGGCGCCGTCTTCACCGTGATCCTGCAGCGCGCCGACAGCGGCCGGGAAGCGGCAGAATGAGCGTCGACGTCATCCTGATCGACGACGAACAGCATCTGCGGACGGCCTGCCGACAAGCGCTCGAGCTCGCCGATCTGACGGTCGACAGCTTCGCGTCAGCGGCAGGCGCGCTCGATGCGGTCGGACCAACCTGGCCGGGCGTGGTGGTCAGCGACGTCAAGATGGCGGATCGCAACGGCCTGGAGCTGATGGCCGACGTCCTGGCGCGCGATCCCGAACTCCCGGTGATCCTGATCACCGGGCATGGCGATATCCCGATGGCGGTGCAGGCCATGCGCGACGGCGCCTATGACTTTATTGAAAAGCCGTTCGCCAACGAACGCCTGGTCGACGCGGTCCGCCGCGCACTCGAGAAGCGGCGGCTGGTGCTGGAGAACCGTGCGCTGAAGGAAAGCCTGTCGGGCGGCTCGGCGCTGGAGCGACAGCTGATCGGCCAGACGACAGCCATGCGTCAGCTGCGCGCGCAGATCACCAGCTTTGCGAACGCCGACGCCGATGTCCTGGTTGTCGGCGAGACGGGTACCGGCAAGGAACTCGTCGCCCGCAGCCTGCACGACCTGTCGCCGCGGGCGGGGGCGCGCTTCGTGCCGATCAATTGCGGCGCGCTGCCGGAGACGATCATCGAAAGCGAACTGTTCGGCCACGAGGCGGGCGCCTTTACCGGCGCGGCGAAACCGCGCGTCGGACGGTTCGAGTATGCCGACGGCGGTACGCTCTTCCTCGACGAGATCGAGAGCATGCCGCTCGATCTGCAGACCCGCCTGCTGCGAGTGCTGCAGAACCGGAATGTCGTACGGCTGGGCGCCAACGAAGAGATCGATATCGATATTCGGGTTGTTGCAGCCGCCAAGGAGGACCTGCAGGCGGCGGCCGAACGCGGCGCCTTCCGGACGGATCTATTCTACCGGCTCAACGTACTGACGCTGACGGTGCCGCCTCTCCGTGACCGGCGCGACGACATCCCCCAGCTGTTCGCGCACTTCCGGCGGCAGTTCGCGGAACGCTTCAGACGTGACGTTCCGGAACCGGCCGCCAAGGATCTGGCGCGACTGACGGCGCACGATTGGCCGGGTAACGTGCGCGAGCTGCAGAACGTCGCCATGCGGTTCGCGCTGGGCTTCGGCGTCGAGATCCGGCCTGGCGACGAAACCGCTGCGGGCACAGGACGAACGCTGCCCGAACAGCTCGCCGATCTTGAACGGCTGATTATTCAGCAAACGCTGGCCCATCAGGGCGGCAGCCTGAAGTCGACTTACGAGGCCCTCGGCATCTCTCGCAAGACGCTCTACGACAAGATGCAGCGATACGGTCTCGGCGCGCCGGACACGCCGCAGAGCTGAACGGAGGGTCGCGCGCGGGTGGGCAACGACACAGCCTTTCGGCGCGTTGGGTGAACATCCACACACCACGCCCATACCGGCGGCGACCGCGAGTTGTGAGTAGCGGCGTAACGCCTTGATATCAGCTCTGTTTGAGGACGCTTCAAGACATTTTCGGGTCATGCGTGGCGATTGGCATGTGCCTTGCTTTGCAGGTCGCATAATCAACCGCGGCCGCTACCTGGGGCCGCATTTCTGCACCTAGGGAGGACCTCCAATGCGGAAAACCTTAATCGCCGCCGCCGGAGCGGCGCTGATGCTGACGGCCGCGCCCGCCTATGCCGCCTGCGATCCGGGCGAGATCGTCATCAAGTTCAGCCATGTCACCAACACCGACAAGCACCCGAAAGGCATTGCCGCGACGCTGCTCGAGCAGCGCGTGAACGCGGAGATGAACGGCAAGGCCTGCATGGAGGTGTTCCCCAACTCGAGCCTCTACGACGATAACAAGGTGCTGGAAGCGCTGTTGCAGGGCGACGTGCAGCTGGCTGCGCCGTCGCTGTCGAAGTTCGAAAAGTTCACCAAGAAGTACCGTATCTTCGACCTGCCGTTCCTGTTCAACGACATCGAGGCCGTCGACCGGTTCCAGAATTCGGCCGCCGGCGAGAAGCTGAAGAACGCCATGAAGCGCCGCGGCCTTCGGGGCCTCGCCTTCTGGCATAACGGTATGAAGCAGATGTCGGCAAACAAGCCCCTGATCTCACCGGCGGACGCCGAAGGCCTGAAGTTCCGGGTGCAGCCGTCCGACGTGCTGGTGGCGCAATTCAATGAGCTCGGCGCCAATCCGCAGAAGATGTCGTTCAAGGAGGTCTATGGCGGCCTGCAGACCGGCGTCATCGACGGTCAGGAAAACACCTGGTCGAACATCTACGGCAAGAAGTTCTTCGAGGTGCAGGACGGCATCACCGAAACCAACCACGGCATTATCGACTATCTGGTCGTGACGTCGACGGAATGGTGGGACGAGTTGCCGGACGACGTCCGCGATCAGTTCGCGGCGATCCTGACCGAGGTCACGACGACGCGGAACCAGAAGTCGACCGAAGTCAACGAGGCCAACAAGCAGAAGATCATCGAGTCGGGCGGCAGCGTGCGCACGCTGACGTCCGAGCAGCGCCAGGCCTGGGTCGACGCCCTGACGCCGGTCTGGAAGAAGTTCGAAAAGGACATCGGCGCGGACCTGATCGAAGCGGCGCTGGCGGCCAACCAGGGAAGCTGATCCGCCGGCGCGGAGACGCGCACAACGATAAGATCGCGGATCGCGCGACCGGGCCAACCCGGCGCGCGATCCGCGGACATGACATGGCAACCGGGGAGGGAGGGCCATGGCCAGCCTGTCAGGCGGCAAGTTCAGCCGAGTCGTCGATGAAATCGAAGAAACGCTGATCGCCGTTCTTCTGGGGATCATGACGCTGCTGACGTTCGCGAACGTCGTCGCGCGCTATGTGTTCAATGCCAACATTCTCTGGGCGCTGGAGGCCACGGTCTTCATCTTTGCCTGGCTGGTCTTGCTCGGCGCCTCATACGGGATCAAAAAGTCCGTACATATCGGCGTCGACGTCGTGACCCAGGCCCTGCCGGCCGCGTTCCGTCGCGTGCTGGCGATTGTCGCGGTCCTTTGCAGTCTGGCCTTTGCCGTCCTGCTGCTGATCGGCAGCTGGGAGTATTGGTATCCCTTCGTCACCAAGCGCGCCTTTCTGGAGACCGACGACGTGCCGATGCCGGAATTCCTGCAATTCCTGGCGAACTGGCTGAACGAGGGCGAGCGCTACGAAAAAATGCCGCGCTTCATTCCCTATTTCATCCTGCCGCTGAGCATGGCGCTGCTGACCTACCGGCTGTTGCAGGCGTCCTGGCGCGTGTTCACGGGCCAAAGCGACTCGCTGATCGCCAGCCACGAGACCGAGCAGGTCGTCGAACACGCGCGGACGCGGGAGGACTGAGCCATGGAAGTCGCCATCCTCTTCGCGCTCGTCATCGCACTGCTGCTGATCGGCGTGCCGATCGCCATCGCGCTCGGCCTGTCGAGCATCCTGTTCCTGCTGGCCTATTCCGAGGCCTCGCTCGCCTCGGTGGCCCAGACTCTGTTCTCGGCCTTCCACGGCCACTTCACGCTGCTGGCGATTCCGTTCTTCATTCTGGCTTCTAGCTTCATGTCGACGGGCGGCGTCGCCCGCCGGATCATCCGCTTCGCCATTGCCGTGGTCGGGCATTTCCGCGGCGGCCTCGCCATCGCCTCGGTGTTCGCCTGCATGATGTTCGCGGCGCTCTCCGGCTCGTCGCCGGCGACGGTCGTGGCGATCGGCACCATCGTCATCGCCGGCATGCGGCAGGTCGGCTACACGACCGGTTTCGCCGCCGGCGTGATCTGCAACGCCGGCACGCTCGGTATCCTGATCCCGCCGTCGATCGTCATGGTGGTCTATGCCGCCGCGACCGATGTCTCGGTCGGCCGCATGTTCCTGGCCGGCGTGATCCCGGGCCTGCTCGCCGGCCTGATGCTGATGGTCGGCATCTACGTGGCGGCGCGGTACCGCAATCTGCCGGCGCAGCCCTGGGCCGGTTGGGGCGAGATGATCGCGTCGGCGCGGGACGCGGGCTGGGGCCTGCTGCTGATCGTGATCATTCTGGGCGGAATCTACGGCGGCATCTTCACGCCCACCGAAGCCGCTGCCGTGGCCGCGGTCTACGCCTTCTTCATCGCCAACTTCGTCTATCGCGACATGGGACCGCTGAAGGGCGAGGCGGACGGCGAACCGCTGTCACTGTTGCAGCGGCCGCAGAGCCTGCTGACGGTGTGGTTCCACCGCGACACCAAGCAGACCCTGTTCGAGGCCGGCAAGTTGACCATCATGTTGATGTTCATCATCGCCAACGCCCTGATCCTGAAGCATGTGCTGACCGAGGAGCGGATCCCGCAGGCGATCACGGAGGCCATGCTGGCCGCCGGCTTCGGGCCGATCATGTTCCTGGTGATCGTCAACATCATCCTGCTGATCGGCGGCCAGTTCATGGAACCATCGGGCCTCCTGGTGATCGTGGCGCCATTGGTGTTTCCGATCGCCATCGAGCTTGGCATCGATCCGATCCATCTCGGCATCATCATGGTGGTGAACATGGAAATCGGCATGATCACGCCGCCGGTCGGGCTCAATTTGTTCGTCACCGCGGGGGTGGCAGGAATGTCGGTCATCAACGTGGTCAAGGCGGCGATGCCCTGGGTCGGGATCATGTTCGTATTCCTGATCCTGGTGACCTACGTGCCGATCATCTCGACTTGGCTGCCGACCTTGCTAATGGGGCCGGAGATCTTGACGCGCTAACGGGTGATCTGCCGACGCAGCATCTCCTTTAGCAGGTGCGCGTAACCCATTGCGTCGTCAATGGCGCGGTGCGTATGCGCGTGCCCGCCAAGCCAGTCCGGCGGATAGTGCGCGCGGTTGCAGCGGTCGAAGTTCCAGCCCATGACGCCCATGACCAGGCTCGGCAGGTCGAGGCCGGTGCCGTGGAACAGCGGTTCGCCCGGAAGAGGGCCGTGCGCGAGCCGGTGGCCGGTGAAGCGGCGCAGACACCAGTCGATCCAGAGACCGTCGAAGGCGAGGGGGTGGGCGACGAACAGCGCCGGCGCGGGCAGGGCGCGGATCCAGTCGACGTAAGACACCATGACATACGCCGGCGGTTGCGGATCGCGGGTCGCATCGGCCCAGACGGCCGGATCGCCCTGCAGCCAGGCGAGCGCCGTCGGGTCGGGCTCGGCGCCGTCGAGCGTCGCCAGGCAGGCCTCGAATTGAGGGCCGATCTCGCCGTCGGGGCCCACGACCACCGAAGCGAAGCTGCGCATGGATTGCCGGCCCGGCGTCGGCCCGTCCGTCTCGATGTCTGTCACGACGTAGCAGAGCGCGCCGCCGGCCCCGGTGTCGTCGTTCGTCATCGGGCCGGCGTCACGTCGAAAGCAATGGAGATGCGGGGTCGTTCGGCCACGAACGGCAGCACCCGGTGATAGAAGTAGGACGGGAACAGCAGCAGCAGGCCTTCCTCGGGGCGGAACACTCTGGTGGCGTGCGTTGGCTCGGCATGCACGAAGGGCGGCGGGCGGCCGAACTCGATCCAGCCGCCATGGTCGCCCGATTGCCGCACCACGTCGGGCAGGTCGACGTAATAGACGCCGCTCAGCCAGGCCGTCGGATGCAGATGCGAGATCTGAGGCTCCGACACTTCCTGCAGGATGGTGGCCCAGGCCGTGAGGTTCCATCCGGTTGGAATGGCGCCCAGAAACGGATGGTCGCTGTCGGCCAGCAAGGTCGACATGTGCTGCTGCACAGCCTCGGCGATCATGCGCTCGAAGGCGGCGAGCGCTGGCGGTGGCTTGACGAACAGATCGCGGGTCTGCCGGGCGACGTCGCTGCCGGCTTCGGTGTAGCGCGTCGGCGCGGTCTGCGCCTCGGCGCCGAGCGCCCGATTGAAGGCGGCGATATCGGGATAGTCGGACGGCGGCGACAGGCGCACCTGCCCCA
The DNA here is from genome assembly GCA_965232515.1 of Alphaproteobacteria bacterium. Taxonomy (GTDB): domain Bacteria; phylum Pseudomonadota; class Alphaproteobacteria; genus JANQKO01. Next base: position 806,880 of record CBDDPY010000002.1, read on the forward strand.
TCAAGCGGTCGTAGTCCATCAACCGATCGGCGGCCGCGGTGTTGCCTTGGTGGCCAAATGCAATGGCCTTCAGAGATAAGGCGCTGCCGTTGCCCGGCTGTCGTGCGAGGCAGGCATCGCAGGCTTCAAGCGCGGCGCCCGCCTCGCCACGCTTCAGCAACACACAGGCCAGATTGTAGTGGGCGATCGCGTCGTCGGACGCGTTGTCAACGGCGCGCCGCAGGGCCGCCTCGGCGTCGTCCAGACGGCCGAGCTTATGCAGCACGAGGCCGAGATTGTTATGAACGCCTGGCGCGGCGGCATCGATCTCAAGCGCCTTGGCGTAAGCGTCGGCGGCTTCGGCAAAGCGCGCGGTGCGCTGCCGCACGTTGCCGATATTGACGTGGGCCGCGACGAAATCGGGCGCGCGATCGATGGCGGTCTGATAGGCCGCCGCCGCCTCGTCGAAACGGCCCATGTCTTCCAGAACCTCGCCCAGCGCGTTGCGCAGACCGGGCGCGTCTGGCGCCAGCTCGATGGCGCGTCGGAACGGCGCCTCGGCCTCGTCCGGCCGATAGAGGTCGAACAGCAGGCTGGCGAGGCCGACCCAGGCGCCGACAAGGCCAGGCGCCAGTGTGGTGGCGCGGCCATAGGCCTGCTCGGCCTCGGCGAAACGACGCCGGCGGCGCTCCAGATGCGCCAGCATCAGATGCGCATCTGCGAGATCCGGCCGTTTGTCCAGGACCGAGCGGGTCAGCCGCATCGACTGCGTGTCATCGCCGGCTTCGAGGAAGGTCATCGCGGCGGCCAGTACAATATCCGGCCGGGCCGGCGCCTGCGCGGCGGCGCGTTCATAAAGCGCCAGAGCTTCGCCGGGCCGGCCGGCCTGACGTAGCGTCTCGGCCTCGCGCAACAAAGCCGCGATCGCGCCGTCGGATGCCCCATTCGCTCCTGGTTCAGCCACCGGATTACCAACATCCCCTGATCGACCGTCCAACCGCCCGGACCGGGATCATAACGTGCCGGTTCTGCCGCGCTAAGACCTCGTTAACCATGGCGGCGCAGTATGGCGCGACGCGAAACAGAAGAATGGTCGTCGTGAATGTTCAACTGGCTTCGCGCTCTCGCCGCGTCGCCGTCTCCGGTGGGACCGCCACAACTGGTAAAACGGTTCGATACGGCCGAACCGACGATCTCGAAGGCCATGCGCGTGGAAGGCGACGGCTGGGCGATCGAGCTGGACGAGGCGGCCGAGCTGCCTATGTTTTCCTGGCAGCCGCCGCGGCTGGAGCAGTGTCTGCTCACCCTCAGCGCCGAGATGCGGACGGAGAACGTCAGCGGCAAAACCTATCTCGAGATGTGGTGCCGGTTCACCGGCAAGGGCGAGTATTTCTCAAAAGGCCTGCATCACGCGGTCAAGGGCACAAACGACTGGGCGTCCTATGAGACGTCGTTCCGGCTGAAGAAAGGACAGGCGCCGAACCTGCTGCGGCTAAATCTGATCGTGGGCGGGCCCGGGCGGATCTGGATCCGCCGGGTCGAGCTGCAGCAGACGCCGCTGGCATAGGCCGGAAACGGTAGGCACGGACAGGCAGATGCGACGTCACAAGAAGCTGTTCGCGAAGCCGAAAGGACTGGCGCCCGCATTCATCGGGTGGACGTCTCTTCTGCTTCAGGTCGCGGGCCTGACGGCCGCTGGCCTGATCGTGACGTTCTATCGCGGGGGCTCGAACGACTGGTTCGGGTTGGCGCCGGTAATCTACGGCGCCATCGCCTTCGCCGGCTTCAGCCTGGTGGGTCTGATCATGGGGCTATACGCCAACACCAAACGGTTTTCCCTGCCGGGTTTGGTCTCGGTCCTGTCTGGCGCCTTCGCGATCAGCCTGGTCGCCTACGTGTTCTCGCAATAGCGCGTCCGCCGTAATCCTGGCCGCGTCAACTCTCGTGCGCCCCGCGCCGCTCCTTGAGGGCGAGTTCGATCTGCCGCCAGGTCTGCGCCTGTTCGTCGTCGCCCGCTTGCTCGAACGACTGCGCCTTCTGCGCCGCCTCGGCGATGGCCTTGGGCCCGTGCTGCTCGAACAGCTGCCGGGCATAGTTCTGGATCTCGCTTGCCTTCATGCTCGGGGTCTCCGGTGATGTCGCTTGCCGTAAAACCTGCTTGACGAACCGCCATCCGGCATTGACTCCCGTCAAGCCGCGGATCTCGGTGCGCGATCGCTGTCTTAAAGCGACGGAACGCACTAGGGTTGCGGCCGCAACCGTTGTCGCGAGCGAGGTATCTCCGAGGGCGTCATGAAGGTTCTGGTTACCGGCAGCGCCGGCCATCTTGGGGAAGCGCTGGCGCGCCGCCTGCGGGAGTTGCGCCACGACGTCGTCGGTCTCGATATCCAGGCCTCCGCGTTCACCGATGAGGTCGGATCGATCGTCGATCCGGCTTGCGTGCGACGCTGCATAGCCGGCGTCGACACGGTCATGCATGCCGCGACGCTGCACAAGCCGCATGTCGCGACGCACAGCAAGCGCGACTTCATCGACACCAATATCAACGGCACGCTGACATTGCTGGAAGAAGCGGTGGCGGTCGGTGTCAGGTCCTTCGTGTTCACCGGCACGACCAGCGTGTTCGGCAGCGCGCTGCGTCCGCCCGAGGGCGCGCCGGCGGCCTGGGTGACGGAAGATGTCCGGCCGGTGCCGCGGAACATCTATGGCGTCAGCAAGTCGGCGGCCGAGGAACTTTGCCATCTCTTCCACAATCGGGAAGGTCTCGCCTGCCTGGTGTTGCGGACATCGCGCTTTTTCCCTGAGGAAGACGACGATGCGCGGATCCGGCGGGACTATGCCGACGGGAATGCGAAAACGAACGAGTTTTTGTTCCGCCGCGCCGATCTGGAAGACATTGTTTCGGCCCACCTTCTGGCCGCGGAACGCGCGCCCGACATCGGCTTCGACCGCTACATCATCAGCGCGACCACGCCGTTCCGGCCGGACGATCTGGCCGAGCTCCGAACCGATGCGCCGTCCGTTCTGGCCAGGCGCGTGCCGGCATTCGCCGCGATCTACGAACGCCTGGACTGGAAGATGTTCCGCGGCATCGATCGGGTCTATGTGAACGACAGGGCGCGAAACGATCTCGGCTGGAAGCCGATCTACGATTTCGACTACGTTCTCCGGCGTCTTGATGCCGGCGAAGACCCGCGCAGTCCGCTGGCGCGCGCGGTCGGATCGAAGGGCTATCATAGGCAAGTGTTTGCGGAAGGGCCGTATCCCGTCGAATAACCCCGGCGGGCTTGCGAATGGGTGACAACGCCGACCATGAAGATCGAGATCACCACTGCGCCCGACGCCGGCGACCTGAAAACCGTGGCAGATGGCATGCGCGCCTATGAAGTCTCACGGCTCCCGGGCCTGCCGGACGAGTCCGACGACATTCACGTCGCCGCCTTCGCCCGCGCCGATAATGGCGCCGTCTGCGGCGGCATCAAGGCGAACGTCTATTGGAACGGCGTCGAGATCGACGTGCTCTGGGTGTCCGAAGACCATCGCGGCCAGGACATCGGTTCGGCGTTGATCCGAAGGGTGGAAGACTTCGCTCGCGACAATGGCGCCGTGGTGGCCTACCTGAAGACGGTCGATGCCCGGGGCTTCTACGAACGCTGCGGCTACGAGGTCTACGGCACGTTGGAGGACCGGCCGATCGGCACGGTCCTCTATCACATGAAAAAGCGGCTACGCCCGCGCTAATGCGCCCTAGCCAATAAACATCACGACGGAGGCGGCGAGCAGGCCGCCCATGGCGATATTGAAGACCCGCAGCGCCCGGTCGGTGGTCAGCAACCGCTGCACGCCGGCGCCGAAGGCGAGCCAGATGAAGCCGGTGGGCAGGACCGCGGCCATGAACAGCAGTCCGAACCAGACGGCTTGATCGATGGCGCTGCCGGCGCCGGCGCTGAGATAAGTACCGACGGCGCTTGCGCTAACCAGCCAGGATTTCGGATTGACCCACTGGAAGCCGGCGGCCGTGAAAAAGCCGACCGGTTTTGCGTCGTCCGGCGCGCCGCCGCGGTCCGACGTCGCGATCTTCCAGGCAAGCCAGAGCAGGAAAGCGGCACCGACCCAGTTCAGCGCCTTGAGCACGGTCGGGTTGTCGAGCACCAGGCCGCCAAGACCGGCCGCAACCGCGAACATCATGAAGCCCATGCCGAAAATGACGCCGAACAGACAGGGCATCCCGCGCAACAGCCCGGCGATGGCGCCGGTGGCGGTCAGCATGACGTTGCTGGGCCCCGGTGTGCCGGCGGCGACGACGGCGAAGAGGTAGAAAGCGACGGCCTGTTCCGGGGTCATGGCTTGACATCCGGACGCTTGATCGCGACGTGGGCAATGGTCATGGTGATGCTCTATCCAAGACGGACGGTGTAAGTGACAGCGAAACGAAACAGATCGGCCGGCGAGGGTCTTGAACGATCGTGCGATCAGCGGTCCGACTGGTTTCGCGGTGCGCCGCCGGTGGACGGCGTCGAGCGGCTTCAAGCCTGGTTCAGCGGGCGGGCCTATGAGACCCATCGCCACGACACCTATGCGATCGCCGTCACGGATAGCGGCGTGCAGTCGTTCGATTATCGCGGCGGCGTGGTCAACAGCACGGTCGGCAACGTTGTCGTCGTGCACCCGGACGAGGCCCACGACGGCCGGGCCGGCACTGAGGAAGGCTTCGGCTATCGCATCCTCTATGTCGATCCCGCGCGGATCGGCGAGGCTGCCCGCCTGCTGGCGGGGCGGCCGAGCGCCTTGCCGTTCGCGACGGAAGCCGTCTCTCGCAATCAGAAGCTTGCCAACGCCGTCGACGCGGCCTTCCGACACGACCTGGAGCCGCTGGCCGTCGACAGCCTGATCCTGCAGCTGGCCGACGGCCTGATGGACGCCGATCCGACCAGCTGGCTAGACGGAAACACCGCCCGGGTCGATACGACCGCTGTGGAATGCGCACGGCAGTTTCTCGATGCCGAAACCGACCGGGTCGTGCGCTCGTTGGAGCTGGAGGCGATCACGGGGCTCACCCGCTACGACCTGGCGCGGCAGTTCAAATCGCTCGTCGGCACCAGCCCTTACCGCTATTCCCTGATGCGGCGTCTGGACTCAGCGCGCCAGCGGATCCGGACAGATCAATCATTGGCCGATATCGCCTTCGGCGCCGGCTTCGCCGACCAGGCGCACTTCACCCGCAAGTTCAAGGCGGCCTACGGCGTCACGCCGGCGCGCTACGCAGCGCTACAGGCAAATGGCGCTAGCGATCGGCATAAACGGTCACATTGAAGCCTTCGTCTGACGCAGGCGGCGCGAAATGGGCGGTGATGGCGTCGAACTCGTCGTCGCTCGCCGCGAAGTCGTGCGCGCCCTCGGCGTTTCTCTGTCGCAGACGCGCCTTGCAAACCTCGTCCGGCAGGTCGAGATAGTGCAGTTCGTGCGTCGCGCCGGCGGCTTCGAAGATCTGCCGCATCCATTGCCGCTGGCCGGGCGTATTGGCCGGGAAGTCCAGCACGACCGAAAGACCCGATCGCAGCAGGGAGACAACATGCTCGCCCATTACGTCGCGCAACAGGCCGGCGCAACGGAGATAGTCGTCGATCGAATTGATCTGGCCCGGATAGAGACGCGCGAGGCAGCGGTCTTCGCTGATCATCACCGTCGCCGGCTTGTCGGCGAGACGCCGGGCGAGCGTCGACTTTCCCGCGGCAATCTTGCCGCAGATGAGATGCAGGACAGGCATCGAAGAGGGCATGCAAACTCCACATTTCTAGGCTAGGGGCGCTTGTCGTCGGCGCCCGATCCGAACAGGCAGCGAAAGACCCGGCCCGACGCGTCAGGCCGGGACGCTAATTCGCCAGATGTCGTTCGCGTCGAGCGCCGCCGTCAGATCGAAATGCGGAAGCATGGACCGGGGATAGCAGTTCCAAAGGCCGAAGACAAACAGCACATCGGATGGCTTGCCTGTTGAACCGTCCCGCGCCGGTCCCATATGCAAAATCAGGCGCGCGACGACGGCCGGCAGTGGCTGGCCGTTTCTTTTTGGTGATGATTGGACCGTCTGGTACAAAATGGTGCTGAACGGTTTCATTTGGCTTGCCACGCGATACCCGCACACCCTGGGGAGGGATGAGAGAAGATGGCGATTGACTACGACGTGTATTACTGGCCCACGCCGAACGGCTGGAAGGTCACGATTCTGCTGGAGGAACTCGGCGCGCCCTACAACATCGTGCCGATCAATATCGGCGCCGGTCAGCAGTTCGAGCCTGAATTCCTGAAGATCGCGCCGAACAACCGCATGCCGGCGCTGGTGGACCACGATCCCATGGGCGGCGGCGCGCCGATTGCGATCTTCGAATCCGGCGCCATTCTGCAATACCTCGCCGAGAAACACGGCCGGTTCTGGCCGCAGAGCTCGCGCGAAAAATACGAGGTCTCGCAATGGCTGTTCTGGCAGATGGGCGGCCTCGGCCCGATGGCGGGGCAGGCGCACCACTTCCGGCAATACGCCAACGACAAGATCGAGTACGCCATCAAGCGCTACACGGACGAGGTCAACCGACTCTACGGCGTCATGAACAAGCGCCTCGCCGACCGCGAGTTCCTGGCCGGCGACTACTCGATCGCCGATATGGCCTGTTATGGCTGGGTGGTGCCTTATGAGCGGCAGGGCCAGGACCTGGACGACTTCCCGAACCTGAAGCGCTGGTTCGAGACATTGAAAGCACGACCGGCGGTCCAGCGCGGCCGCTATGCCGGCGCCGACCTGAGGGACGACGGCGGCACCATGACCGAAGAGGCGAAGAAAATCCTGTTCGGTCAACGCGCCTCGGCCTGATGCCGGCCGAGACACCGTTCCGGCTGACGCGCACGGTCGCCGATGCCGATGGCGTCTGTTGTTTCGAGACGGAAGTGCTGGCGACAAGCCGGAACGAGACGACACCGTTCCAGTTCACCGAGCTGATCCCCGCGACGTCGATCGGCTTCCGCTGGATGCCGGGGGACTTCGCGAGCGCCTGGCATCCGGCGCCCCGGCGGCGGTTCCTGATTGTGTTGTCGGGCGGACTGGAGATCGAAATCGGGTCCGGCGAGCGCCGCACTTTCCGGCGGGGCGATCTGCTGGAAGTGGCCGATCTGACGGGGCGTGGCCATCGCAGCCGCGCCGCCGACGGTGAGCCGATCCATCTGGCCGCGATTGCCCGCGACGAACCGACCGGCGCGTCGGCGCCGGTTCCCGCCGATCCGCCGCCGACCCGCGAACCGTTGCGGTTCATGCGAAACGTGACGGGCGACGACGGCAAATCGCATTTCCGGGAAGATGCGATGCCGTACCTTTATGCCGAGCAGGGCGGACATGCCACCGAGGCGCTACCGCTGAAGGGTATCCAGTTTCTGCTGGCGCCGCCGGCCTTGACCTATGATTGGCATCCCGCGCCGCAGCGGCAGGTGGTGCTGACGCTGACCGGCGGCCTGGAGGTCGAGAACGGGGACGGTTCGCGCCATGCCGTTGAGCCGGGCGACGTCTATTTCGGCGAGGACACCCACGGTCAGGGCCACATCACCCGCTCGGAGGCCGAGCGGTTCATGGTTTTCGCGCATATGGCCTAGCACGTCCGCAGGGGTGCAACAGCGCCGCCGGCATCCTATGTTTATGCCCGGGGCCGCCGGTATGGGGAGGTGGTGCGGAGATGATCAATCGACGCAAGTTGCTGGGCATGGGCACCGGCGCGGCGGCCGGCCTTTATGGCGGCGGCGTGCTGGCCCGGACGGGCGAAGCTCCGGCGTTGCCCGAGGTCAAACGTTTCGTCACGCTGGGCCGCACCGGCCTGAAGGTCTCGGAGATCTCCTTCGGTTCCGCCAGTTCCTCCGATCCGGACCTGGTGCGGCACGCGCTCGACCGCGGCATTAATTTCTTCGACTCGGCCGAGTCCTACCGTTGGGGCAATGCCGAGGAAGCCATCGGCAAGGCTTTGCAGGGCAAGCGCGACCAGGTGGTGCTGACCTCCAAGACCAAGGCGGGCGCACGTGACCGCCAGGCCGAGATGATGGAGGCGCTGGAGGGCAGCCTGCGGCGTCTCAGGACCGATCATGTCGACATCTATTTCAATCACGCGGTCAACAGCGTCGACCGCATGCGCAATGAAGAATGGTGGGCCTTTACCGAGCGCGCCAAGGAGCAAGGCAAGATCCGCTTCCGCGGCATGTCGGGCCACGGCAGCCGGCTCGCCGATTGCCTGAACTATACGATCGAGCAGGATCTGGCCGATGTGGTTCTGGTCGCCTACAACTTTGGCCAGGATCCGGATTTTTACGACCGGCTCCGCCATACCTTCCACTTCGTCGCAATGCAGCCGGAACTGCCGGCGGCGCTGGACAAGGCGAAGGAGAAAGACATCGGCGTTATCGCCATGAAGACGCTGATGGGCGCGCGGTTGAACGACGTCAAGGAGTTCGAGCGCGGCGGACGCAGCTTCGCGCAAGCCGCGCTGCGCTGGGTGCTGTCGAGCCCGCGGGTTGATGCGGCTGTGATCTCCATGACCAGCAACGGCCTGATCGACGAATACGTGACGGCGGCCATGGACGCGATCCCGCGCGAGCATGGGCTGCCGATCCTGGCGCGCTATGCGTACATGCAGGACACCAAGTATTGCCGGCACGGCTGCAACTTCTGCGGCGACGCCTGCCCGGAAGGCGTTGAGATCGCCGAGGTGTTGCGCACACGCATGTATGACGTCGACTACGGCAACCCGACGCTCGCGCGCTACGACTACGCGGCGCTGGACGACGGCGCGTCGAAGTGCCTGACCTGCACGCACCAGGCCTGCTTGAACGCTTGTCCCTACGGCTTGCCGATCCCGGAATTCACAAGGGATGCGGCGACGCGGTTGGGGTGATGACAAACCAGCCCTCACCCTCCCACGAGCTGACGCTCGCGGGTCCCTCCCTCTCCCGTAAACGGGAGAGGGGATTACAAATCGAAGAAGTGGCGGCCCCCTCTCCCGCTTGCGGGAGAGGGGTGGGGTGAGGGCAGTTTTTTCATGACCGTCTTCCTCGCCCACTTTTTGATCCTGTTGTCCGCCTGGACGCTGGTGATCAAGTATGTGTTTCCGGTGTCAATGGCGGTCGCCGAGGGCGTCGGGATCGGGATGTACATCTACTGGGATTTTTGGTGGGTGGCGCATTTGTGGTTGGCCTATGCGCTGCTGCGGCCGCAGTCCTATACCTTCCTGCTGGCGATCGGCGTGTCGGTGGTGGAGATCATCATCGTCGTCACCAAGTTCATTCTGTTCCTGCCGGACCCGGACTGGACGATCTGGACCACCAACTGGTTCATCAATAAGGTTTTCGTCTTGGCGTGCTTCTGCCTGCTGCTGCCGCATGCGTGGGCGAACCGGCAGAATTGGCGCGCGCCGGTAGCCGAGGGGGCGCCAGGTGATTGATCATGTTTCCGTTGCCGTCAGCGATCTGGCGGCGAGCGCACGGTTCTACGAACAGGTGCTGGCGCCGCTCGGTTTGACGCGGCTGGTCGAGCGCGAAAAGACCATCGGCTTCGGCAAGAAATACCCCGAGTTCTGGCTGAACGCCCGGCCCGACATGACGCCCGTGCCGGAAGACACGGGCACGCACGTCTGTCTGCGGGCGGCCTCGAAAGAAGCGGTCACGGCGTTTCACGAGACCGCGTTGTCGCTCGGCGGCCGCGACGACGGTGCACCCGGCGACCGGCAGGCGGCGATGACGACTTACTTCGGCGCCTTCATCAAGGACCCGGACGGCAACAAGGTCGAGGCCGTCACGTTCCCCCGAAACGACTGAGACCGGTCAGCGCAACACGTCGGTGTTGATGACGTTGGCGGGATTGAGCTTGCCATCGAAGCAGTCAACGACGTTCTGCGCCGTGACCTCGCCCATGCGGTACATGGACTCGACGGTGACGCCGGCCGAATGCGGGCTGACCAGGATGTTGTCGAGCTCGAACAGCGGGTTGTCCGGCGTCGCCGGCTCGACCACGAAGGGATCGATGCCGGCGCCGGCGATGGTTTCGGCCTTGAGCGCGTCGTAGAGCGCGGCCTCGTCGACGATGTTGCCGCGCGCCGTGTTGACGACGAAGGCGGTCGGCTTCATGGCCCGCATCTCGGCCGCGCCGACCATGCCGTCGGTCTCGGGCGTCTTCGGGCAGTTGACGGAGAGGAAATCGATCTCGGGCAACATGGCGCGCCAGTCGGCGACCGGTGTCGCGCCTGATGTCGTGATGGCGTCCTGCACCACGTACGGATCGTACACGAACACCTGCATCTCCATGGCGACGCAGCGACTGACCAGACGCCGGCCGATGCGGCCGAAGCCGAGGATCAGCACCGATCGGCCGGCGAGGTCGTAGGCCGGCAGATCGAAGCGGATGCTCCAGTTGCCCTTGCGGACCTCGCGGTCGTAGAGCACGCCGCGCTTGGCGAGCGACATCATGAAGAACAGCGAATGCTCGGCGACGGTCACCGAGTTCGCGATGCCGGCGACGGCGAGCGGAATGCCCGCCTTGCTCAACGCCGCGACGTCGACCGAGTCGTAGCCGACGCCGTGGCGGGCGGCGATCTTCAGCTTGTCGGCCTTTTCGATGATCCGCGCGGTGAACGGCACCACGCCCAGGATCACGGCGTCGTAGTTGCCGATATGCTGGACGATGTTGTCTTCCGACGTTTCGGTGAAACGCTCGTATTCGATGTCGTCACGGGCATCGAGCACCGACTTGATGCCGTCGGTCACCGGCATTTGGATCATCACGCGCTTGGTCATACGGGCTTTCCTCGTCAGACGGATTGTTGGAGATGGTTTCGCAGAACTAGACGGCAGGACGTGCGCCGCGCAACAGAACGCCCGGCAGCTCGCCGGTGGCCGCGCCGTCGCGCATGACCTCGATGCCGGAGACGAAGGTATGCCGGTAGCCCTCGGCCTTCTGGATAATGCGGCGGCCGCCCGCCGGCAGGTCGTAAACGAGCTCCGGCGGCAGCAGACGCAGGCTGTCGAAATCGATCACGTTCACGTCGGCCTTGTAGCCAGGCGCGATGACGCCACGGTCCGACAGGCTGTAGCAGCGGGCCGTATCGAGCGTCTGCTTGCGCACCAGGAACTCGAGGGGCAGGTGACCGCCGCGCTTGCGGTCGCGCCCCCAATGCGTCAGCAGCGAGGTCGGCGAGCTGGCATCGCAGATGATACCGACATGCGCGCCGGCGTCGGCGACGCCGCAGACGGTGTCCGGGTTCTCCAGCATCTCGCGCACGACCTCGAGATTGCCTGCGCAGTAGTTCTCGAACGGATGCAGCAGCAGCGCGCGGCCCTCGTTCTTCAACATCAACTCGAGCGCCAGGTCGAACGGATCGCGGCCGGCTTCAGCGGCGCGCGCGGCGATGCTGGTCGACGGGTCCGGCTCGTAATCGACGGGGTCGCCCAGCTCGAATGTCCGGGCCAGCGCCTTCGCCATCCAGGCGCCGTGGCCGTCGTCCGGCCGTTCCGCGACCAGCCGTCGCCGCAACTCGGCGTCGGACGTCAGGCGGGCGACACGCTCGGCCGGCGGCAGCTTTTCCAGCTCGGCCCAGAGCGGGTGGTTGGTGAAGGGATGGATCGTGACTTCGAGGCCCATCAGCATGCCGATCGGCCGGCTGCCGACTTGCGCCGTGAAGCGACCGCCGTCGCCGTTCAGCTCGCGGTTGGCGGCATTCACACCGTCCAGCGTCTCGCGCCACAGGTCCGGCGCGTTGTCGACCTGGACCAGCAGCACCGACAGCGGCCGGCCGGCGATCTCGGCCGCGGCGCGCAGGCGGGCGAAATCGCCGTCGCCGAAGTCGGAATTGACCTCGATGACGCCCTTGCCGGCGCGCTTCATGGCCAGAGCCAAGCTCTGCAGCTCGCGCTCGGACGCCGACAGGCCCGGCGTGTAGCGACCGTCGGCGGCGCGGTGCTTGGTGGTGCGCGCGGTGGTGAAGCCGAGCGCGCCGGCATGCAGCGCTTCCTCGAGCAGGCGGCCCATCTCGGTCAGCTCGTCGTCGGTCGGCGCTTCGCTGTGATCGGCGCCGCGCTCGCCCATGACATAGAACCTGAGCGGCCCGTGCGGCACCTGGGCGCCGATATCCATGATGCGCGGCGTCGCGGCCAGCACATCGAGATATTCGGAAAAACTCTCCCAGCGGAAATCGATGCCCTCGGCCAGCACGGTCTCGGGAATGTCCTCGACGCCCTCCATGAGGTTGATCAGATAGCGCTCGCTGCCGGGCCGTACCGGCGCGAAGCCGACGCTGCAATTGCCGAACACGGCGGTGGTGACGCCATGCCAAGACGAGGGCGTGAGATAGGGGTCCCAGGTCGCCTGGCCGTCGTAATGGGTGTGAATGTCGACCCAGCCCGGCGTCACCAGCAGGCCGTTGGCGTCCATTTCGCGCCGGCCCGCGCCGACATCCGTATCCACGGCCGAGATTACGCCGTCATCGATGGCCACATCGGCCGTGCGCCGGTCCGCGCCCGTGCCGTCGACGACCGTGCCGCCGCGGATTACCAGATCATGCAATGGTCTTCCTCCCGTCGCCCGGCGGCAGTTTAACGAATGTTTGTTCGCCTGCCGAGATGCGTTGGCCGGGATTTGCCCGGCCGACTAGAATATCGGACGGGTCTCAGGGGAGGGATGCATGAAACTGGGCGTGTTCAGCTTCAATACGGATTACGGCATCCGGGCCGACGACATGGCGCGGGCCTGCGAGGAGCGCGGCTTCGAGTCGCTGTGGGTCGGCGAGCACACGCATATCCCGGCGAGCCGCCTCAGCCCCTATCCCGGCGGCGGCGACCTGCCGAAGCCCTATTACCACATGGCCGATCCCTTCGTGTCGCTGACCGCCGCGGCGGCCGTCACCAAGGATCTTAAGGTCGGCACCGGCATCTGCCTGGTGGTCGAGCGCGATCCGATCACGCTTGCCAAAGAGATCGCCACGCTGGACATGCTGTCGAACGGCCGCTTCCTGTTCGGCATCGGCGGCGGCTGGAACGCCGAGGAGATGGAAAACCACGGCACGCCGTTCAAGCAGCGCTGGAAGGTGCTGCGCGAGCGGGTCGAGGCAATGAAAGCGATCTGGACCCAGGAACAGGCATCGTATGCCGGCGAGTTCGTCAATTTCGAAGAGATCATTTCCAACCCGAAGCCGGTGCAGAAGCCGCACCCGCCGATCATTCTCGGCAGCGCCACGGGCCAGGGCCGGCAGCGGGTGGTCGATTATTGCGACGGCTGGTTTCCGATCGACCTGCTGTTAGACGACCTGCCGGTGGCGATCGCGGACCTGCGGGTCCGGGCGGAGACGGCGGGGCGCGATCCGGAGTCGATCCCGATCACCATGTTCGCCTTTCCGGGCGCCGGCGAGGACGTGCTGAAGCGCTATCGCGAGATTGGCGTCGACCGGGTGGTGATGGTGGCGCCGCGTTACGACGGCGACGCGCTCGCATTCCTAGATCGTTTCGCGCCCATGAACGCGGAACTGGCCTGAATTGTCGCGCGACAATGTTTCCGTTGAGAGCGGCGGCGTTCGCGGCCATGGTCGCGCTTTGACGTCATTCCGAGGATCAAGTCGATGAGCAAGGACGGCGATTGGGCGCCGGCGACGCGGGCGGCGCAGGCGCTGGGCTGGGTGGACGCGCGGACCAAGGCGGTGACGCCGCCGATTCATCCGTCGACCACCTTCGTGCGCGACCCCGATAACGAGTACCGCGCCGGCTACAGCTACGCCCGCGACGAAAACCCGAGCTACGACCAGGCCGAGGCCTTGCTGACGAGCCTGGAGGGCGGGGCCGGCGCGATGCTGTTTGCCTCGGGCATGGCGGCGGCGACGTCGGTGTTTCTGGCGCTGAAGCCCGGGGACCACGTGATCGCGCCCGAAATAATGTACTGGGGCCTACGCAAATGGCTGGTGCAGACCGGCCGCCACTGGGGGCTGGACGTCGATTTCGTGCCGCCGGGCGACCTCGACGCGATCCGCGCCGCCGTCCGGCCGGGCGCGACCCGCCTGGTCTGGATCGAAACGCCGGCGAACCCGACCTGGACGGTGACCGATATCGCGGCGGCTGCGGCGATCGCGCACGAAGCCGGCGCCCTGCTGGGTGTCGACAGCACGGTAGCGACGCCGGTGCTGACGCGGCCCATCGCGCTGGGCGCCGATATCGTCATGCATTCGGCGACCAAGTATCTGAACGGGCACAGCGACGTCATCGGCGGCGCCCTAGTGACCGCGCGAACCGACGAGATGTGGGAGCGCATCCATACCCAGCGCCATGACGGCGGCGCCGTGCTGGGGCCGTTCGAGGCCTGGCTGCTGCTGCGGGGCATGCGCACGCTTTATGTCCGGGTCGCCGCAAGCTGCGCCGGGGCGCAGCGCATCGCCGAACACTTTGTTAACCATGACAAGATCGCGCACGTGCTCTATCCCGGGCTGCCGAACCATCCGGGCCATGACATCGCCGGCCGGCAGATGCAGGGCGGGTTCGGCGGCATGCTGTCGCTGCGGGTGGCGGGCGGCGGGGACGCGGCAATCGCGGCCGCGGCCAAGGTCGGGATCTGGAAGCGGGCGACGTCGCTCGGCGGCGTCGAAAGCCTGATCGAGCACCGCGCCTCGATCGAGGGCGCCGACACGCTGGTGCCGGACGACCTGCTGCGGCTGTCGGTGGGCATCGAGGATCCGGCCGATCTGATCGCCGACCTGGAGCAGGCCTTGCGCTGAATTCCGGGCCGCCGCGCGGCCGTCACAAAACTTTCGCCGGCTTGGCCTAGCGTTCGGCGCATCGTTGAACGATTCGACCGAGCCTCAGGTGGGCGTGAAGACAGCCTTGCGGCCGCTGCGCCGCAAATACGCGGACCGGCGGCGCGCCAGACGCGACACGCCACGGGTGTCATACGCCAATCCGGACGACCCGGCGCTGCGGCGGCTGCTGATCCACGCCATCGAGCAGGTGACCGGCCAGCCCCGGCTGACGCGGCTTTATCGCGAATATCGGCGGGAAGGGGAGTCCGCCGACGACTTCTGGCGGGCCGCTGTCGGCAAGCTGCGCCTGAACGTGCTGTATGACGCCGAGCGGCTGGCGGCCATACCGCGGCAGGGCCCGTTGGTCATCATCGCCAACCACCCCTATGGCGTGCTGGACGGCATCGTCATCGGCTACCTGACCTCGCTGGTCCGGCCGCAGTTCAAGTTGCTGGCGCATAGCGTCCTCTACCGGGCGCCGGAACTGCAGTCCTTCGTGCTGCCCATCGACTTCACCGGCGGCAAGGCAGCGGTCCGGACCAATATCGACTCGCGCCGTCAAGCGTCCGACGAATTGGCCAAGGGCGGCGCCGTGGTAATCTTTCCGGCGGGCGGCGTTTCGACCTCGAAGACGCTGTTCGGCCCGGCGGTCGATCTGGAATGGAAACCGTTCGCGGCGAAGCTGATTACCCAATCGCAGGCGACCGTGGTCCCGATGTTCTTCGAGGGCCAGAACAGCCGGTTGTTCCAGGTTGCGAGCCACATCAGCGGCGCCCTGCGCGAGGGTCTGCTGATCAAGGAGATCGCCAGCCGCATCGGCGCCGACGTGCAACTGTGGATCGGCGCGCCGATCCCCTACGATGCTATCGCACATCTGCGAGATCGCCAGCCGCTGGTCGACCATCTCCGAGCGACGACGATGAGCCTGAGCCGCCGAACGGGCTATCCGTAAGCGCTGTAGTGCGGGCAGGGGCGAGGCGATATGCTGCCGCGCCAGGGGGTTGCCGCGTAGCTGGGGAGCGCGATGATCGATCTCTATACCTGGACGACGCCGAATGGCCGTAAGGCATCCATCATGCTGGAAGAGGTTGGGCTGCCCTACGAAGTGCATGCCGTAAACCTCGGCGAACGCGAGCAATTCTCACCCGAGTTCATCAAGGTCAGCCCGAACAGCAAGATCCCGGCGATCGTCGACCGGGATGGCGAGGGCGGGCCGGTGTCGGTATTCGAGTCCGGCGCGATCCTGATTTACCTCGCCGAAAAGACCGACATGCTGTTGCCGCGCGAGGCGGCGCAACGGGCCGATGTGATGCAATGGTTGATGTGGCAGATGGGCGGCATCGGGCCGATGTTCGGCCAGGCCTTTCACTTCATCACCAGCGCGCCCGACAACGACTATGGCGTCAAACGCTATGTCGACGAGTCGTTGCGGCTGCTCGGCGTGCTGAACGGCAACCTGGCCGAACGGGCCTATATTGCCGGCGATTATTCCATCGCCGACGTCGCCAGCTATGCCTGGATAAGGGCCAGCCTGCCCTTCCTGACCGAACGCTGGCCGGAACGCACGGCCGGGCTTGAACATGTCAGGCGCTGGCTCGATGATGTCGGCGCGCGGCCGGCCGTGCAACGCGGCATGCAGATACCCGCCTGACGGCCAGATCGGTAAACAACACCAAGAAGGGGACGACGAATGATCGAATGCTACACCTGGAAGACGTCGAATGGCCGCAAGGCGACGATCATGCTGGAGGAGTGCGGGCTCGCGTACAATCTGCACCCCATCGACATCTCCAAGGACGATCAATTCACGCCCGAATTTATCGCCATCAACCCGAACAGCAAGATCCCGGCGATCATCGACACCGACGGCCCGAACGGCGAGCCCTATACGGTGATCGAGTCCGGCGCGATCCTGATGTATCTCGCCGAGAAGACCGGCAAGTTCATGCCGCAGGACATGGCCAGGCGCTACGAGGTGATCCAGTGGCTGATGTTCCAGATGGGCGGGATCGGTCCGATCTTCGGCCAGGTGCACCATTTCCTGCGCGCCGCCAAGGAAGAGGTGCCGTATGGCATCAAGCGCTACGGCACGGAATGCCGGCGGCTCTATGGCGTTCTGAACAGCCGCCTCGAGGGCCGGGAGTATCTGGCCAACGACGAGGTCTCAATCGCCGATTTCGCGACGCTGCCCTGGGTCTTCCGGCACGACTGGCAGAAGGTCGACCTGAACGAATATCCCAACGTCAAACGCTGGTACGACAACCTGATGGCCCGGCCGGCGCTGGCCCGCGGTATGGAGCTGCCGGCCTGATGGCCGATCCGCGGGACAACAAATCCGTCCAGCGGGTCCAGGCCGCGCTGACGGCGGCGGGATCGGCGGCCGAGATCATCGCGCTCGCCGACACCGCCCGTTCGGCCGAGGACGCGGCGGCGAGCGTCGGCTGCGATCTGGGCGCGATCGTCAAGTCGCTGGTCTTCCGGGTCGGCGAGACGCCGGTGATGGCGCTGGTCGCCGGCGACCGGCAGTGCGACCTGAAGGCGCTGCCGGCGGCGCTTGGGCTCGAGGGCAAGGCCAAGCGGGCCGATCCTGACATGGTGCGGACAGCAACCGGCTTCGCCATCGGCGGCGTCGCCCCGATCGGACATCCCACGTCGGTACCGGTTGCTGTCGATGCCAGCCTCGGTCGCTTTGAGACGATCTACGCGGCCGCCGGCCACCCATACTGTGTGTTCAGAACCAGCCTTCACGAGCTCGTCCGGCTGACCAACGGCCGGTCGAGCGAAACGATCGCACACTAGATCCAACTCGCTCTTTGCGGGCGCGGTAAAAATCGCTGTGGCAACGGCGTCCGATAAACCGGGCGTTAACTAGCCCTGCGGAAAACTCTCTCTTGTCGGAACCTAGAACGGGGCTTTGGTAAGGGAGAGGACCAATGGCGCTTCTGGACGCGCACCGCATCAGCGACTACGAGAAAGCAGCCGACAAAGGGCTGCCGGACGCACAATTCAATCTTGGGCTGGCCTACTCGACCGGCAAGGGCGTGCCGCTGGATTACGTCGCGGCACACAAATGGCTGAACCTGGCCGCCGTCAAAGGCAGCGAGGAAGCCCGTCAGCTCCGCTGTGAGCTTGCCGCCTCGATGAGCACGCAGGAAATCGCCGAGGCCCAGCGCCTGGCGCGGGAGTGGATGTCGACCCACTGAGCCGACGCCGCACAAATACCGGGATAATTTGACGCGTTAACGCGCGGCGACAGCGACGGTCGTCCGCGCGTGACGGACCGCGCCTTTTCTGGCGGCCCGGCCGTTCAATCGCCGAGCCACCGTCTGCGTGAAAGCCGGACCCGGAACCGCTTATGCGGCCGGTTCAAGCGCGACTTTTGGGATGCTTTCCCAGGCTTCACCAGCCGCGACCAGGCAGGCAACGCCCTGCGGGTTGGTGATGATGATCGACCAGGTGCCCGACTTCGAGGTCAGGACTTCGATCATGTTGCCGTTGCTGACCAGGCCGAGAGCCTGACGGCTTTCCGAATGGCGGTCACCGAGAAGTTTGACCATGCTGTCGCGGTCGGTGCAGACACCCTGGGCCACGGCCGGCGTGGCGGGAACGAGTGCCATCAGGGCCACCGCCAGCAAGAATGCTTTGCGTTTCATTTGACCCTCCTTTCATGGACACGACAAGTAATTCCCTGCCGCTTTCCCGACGATAAGCCAGTCGCCTTAAGGAGTTATGAAAAATGGGGGCGGTTTTTCCTCATGAAAACGTGAGGTTATTAAATTGAACAATAACAATTGTGAGGTGAAAATTATGTCATGGTTAACAAAATATTCCGGTTCTGAAAGACAAACAGGCGTGATTTTCACGTGAAACCTTAGCTGTCGGTCAATCCTGCGTGCCGGCTTAAGGGTCCGATTCCATGAATTCCGCGATCGCCGCCGTGGTCTCGTCCGGCGCCTCCTCGGGCAGGAAATGGCCGGACAGGATCGGCCGGCCGTCGACATCGTCGGCCCAGGACGTCCAGATCTCGAGCGTCGACAGACGGCGGTCGTCCATGCGCTTCTGTCCCCATAGCGCCAGCATCGGGCAGGCGATGCGGCGGCCGGCCTCCCGGTCGGCTCGGTCGTAATCGAGATCGCAGGTCAGGCCGGCGCGGTAGTCCTCGCAAGTCGCCTCGATCACGGAAGGCTGGCGAAAGCAGCGTTTGTATTCGGCCACCGCCTCCGGCGCGAATTGGCTCGCCGGCGCCCTCCAGCTGTTCAACAGGGACTCCAGATAGAAGTCCGGGTCGTGCCCGATCATGGTTTCGGGCAACCCCCGCGGCTGGGCCAGAAAGAACCAGTGGTAGCTGTTGACCGCCAGCGGCAGCCGGGTGCGTTCGGCCATCTCCAGCGTCGGGATGATGTCGAGCGTGACCAGCCGGCGAACGGCGGCCGGGTGGTCGAGCGTCAGGCGATAGGCGACGCGGCCGCCGCGGTCGTGTCCGACCAGACCGAACGCGGCGAAACCGAGCTCTGCCATGACCTGGACCATGTCGGCCGCCATCGCGCGTTTGCCGTAGGCGGTGTGGTCGTCGCCGGGCGCCGGGCCGGTGCTGTCGCCATAGCCGCGCAGATCGGGCGCCACGACGGTGAACTGCTCGGCCAGCCTGGGCGCGACCAGATGCCAGCAGACATGGGTCTGCGGGTAGCCGTGCAGCAGCAGGAGCGGGGGGCCGTCGCCACCGATCAACAGGTTGATCTCGGCCCCGTCCGTGCCGATCCGCCGCCGCTGAAATCCCTCGAACATCGCCATGCCTCCGACCTGTGCGCCGACATGATAATCGAAGCCGGCGCCGGCCGGGATGGCGTGTCCGTCAGCCGGCCAGATAGAGGCCGATGCAGCAGGCCAGCAACACCGTGCCGGCGACGGCCCAGCTGCTGGCGATGGCTTTCCACCCGATTTGGCGCATGGTGTGTGTCCTTTGCGGGCCGCGAACGAGCCTCGCGGCACAGGACCTCTTCGATCGAGCTTACGGTTGCGAACGGCGGCGCCCCAATCAAGCCGGATCAAAGCCGCGCGACGCATACTCGCGCTGGCGTGAAGTGGGGCCCAAGGCAAATCCCGCCAATTCGTGAACACGGCGTGTTTGGACCGATGGTTCGGCCGCCACCATGTCCATGTCGTTAACCCAGCAGGCGCCGGTTCGGCGGCGCCGCCCGACGAGGAGGACCGATTCATGATCGACAGCGCAAGGCACCTGGCGCCGGCCGTGATCGCTTTCACCCTGGCATTCGCCGCCATTGGCACCGCGAACGCCCGCATCGTCGACGCGCCGGCCCTGACTGTCGGATCTTCGCTGACGGATGGCTCGGCGAGCGGTCTGGACGTCCTGAATGTCGGATTTCACAAGAAGCGCTTCGGTCACAAGCGTTTCGGCCGGCATCATCACGGCAAGCGGTTCGGCTTCCGGAAGTTCGGACATCGCGGTTTCGGGCACCATGGCTTCAGATACAGGCATTTCGGCCCGCAACACGGGCATGGTTACGTGGCGAAAAACCCGTATTTCGGCAAAAAGGGTCTTTTCTTCAAAAAGCGCTTCGGCAAGCACCACTGAGATGGGCTAACGGCGTCCGGCCACCAGGCGGTCAGCGAACACACAGACCAGACCGCAGACGGCAATAACCGCGGCCATCGGTACCGCCGTGTCGTCGTGCAACTGGCCGACGGCAGCGCCAGCGATGGCGCCGAAACCGAACTGCGCCGCGCCGAAGACGGCGGCAACGCTGCCGGCTTTGTGGGGGAAATCGGCGGTGGCGCGCGCCATCGCGTTGGCGCCGATGAGACTGAGGGGAGCGACGTAGAAGAACAGCGGTAGAACGATGCCGATCAGGCCGCCCACACCGGTCCAGGCGGTCGTCAGCAGCGCCGCGCCGGCCAGCACCAGTATGCCTGTGCCGACCGCCATCAACCGATGGGCGCCGAAGCGCAACACCAGGCGACCGTTCAGATAGGCGCCGGCCATCAAGCCGATCACATTGAGGCCGAACAGGTAGCCGTAGTTCGCCGGCGACACGCCGAACAGCTCGATGTAGACGAACGGCGTGCCCGAGATGTAGGCGAACATGCCGGCGAACGCGCTGCCGCCGGCCAGGATGCAGCCCACAGCCTTGCGGTTGACCAGAATCTCGCCATAGCCGACAAACGTATGCAGCAGGCCGCGTTTGCTCCGGCGTTCTGGCGGGTTGGTTTCGTCGAGCCAGAACAGCACGGCGGCGAAGCAAACCAGCCCGAAGCCGGTCAGCACCCAGAAAATCGCCCGCCAGCCGAAGAAGGTCAGAACCTGGCCGCCGACCAGCGGGGCCAGAAGCGGCGCCAGGCCGGTGATCAGCGTCATGAACGACAGCATCCGGGCCCCACGGTCCGTGTCGAACTTGTCGCGAACGATGGCGCGGGCCACGACCGTGCCGGCGCCGCCGCCGAGCGCGTGCAAGAGACGATAGGCGATCAGGTTGTCGACATCCGGACTGAGCGCGCAGAGCGCCGATGTGATGACGTATAGGGCAATGCCCGACAGCAGCATCGGCCGACGGCCGTAACGATCCGACAGCGGCCCATAGACCAATTGGCCGAAAGCGAAACCGATGAAAAAGGCGCTGAGGGTGAGCTGAACGTCCGCCGCGGTCGCCGACAGATCCCGCCCGATCGCCGGCAGGCTTGGCAGATACATATCGACCGACATCGGCCCGAAGGCCGCAAGCAGGCCCAGGATCCAGATCAGCGGCGGGCCCGTGCGACGGCCGTCCGTAGTCATCTATTCCCCCTGATCGAGCGGAAGCGCTCGCGGTCATTGTGGCATCCGGCGACCGCGATGTCCTGGCGGCGATGCGCTTGGATCTTGTCTTGGACACACTTATGTTCTATTTTTGTTCTCATAATGTGAGATAACGAGAAGAGCAAATGCGACGCACAACCAGAAAGACGGGCCTCGTTGACAAGACCCCGGTGCTCAATGCCATGGCCGGCTGCCGACAAGCCATGGTGACGCTGCGCCAATCCTATGCGTTCAAGACGGCGATCTATCGCGAGGCCGGCAGCCTGATCGAGCAGATGGACGACATGGCACTGCTGCTGACCGGAAAGCGCGACTACTTCCTGCCCCGGCCGCATGCGACGCATGGCGGCGGCGGTGAAAATTGACGTCAGGTTTTTGTTCGAATTCAGAGGGTTTCCGACATTTCCTGAATGTAATTATGAGAAAACCGCCAAAACCTTCAGCCTTGTCATCCTGGCGAAGGCCAGGATCCAGCGGCATCGCAACCTCTTGAAAAACACAAGAATGGATCCTGGCCTTCGCCAGGATGACGGCTGAGGTGGCTTTGATGCGGGCTCCCACGCCGGCATGAAACGTGGTCGAGTGTCCTGGTCTAGTCGAACAGCGAGGCCTGGGCCTTTTTCGGGGGCTGGGGCGCGGACTCTTCGACGGCCAAGTCGCCTTCGTAGGGGCGCAACAGTTCCTTTCGGCCCTCGACCAGCCAGGCGCCGTATTCGTCGGGGCGCAGGATCGCCGGCATGCGGTGGTGGTAGCCGGCGACGAGCGTGTTCGGCTCGGTCACGATCATGGTGCAGGCCATAACGGGACCGTCGGGGCCGGCGCTCTGCTCCCAGAGGCCGGCAATGGCGTAGGGGGCGCCGTCCGGCATGCGAAAGGCGAAGCGGGTCTTGCCGCCTTTCGGTCCCGTCCACTCGTAGAACGCTTCGAGCGGCAACAGACAGCGGCGCTCGCGGAAAGCCTTGGCCCAGAGCGGCTTGCCGTCGACGGTCTCGGCCCGGGCGTTGTTCAGCTTGTCGCTGAATGGCCGGATGAAGCCCCAGCGCATCTCGGCGACGATCCGGGCCTCGCCGTCGAGCCGAATCGCGAGCGTCGGCCGTCCGGGGTAGATATCGCCGTACTCCGGCAGGTTGGGACTGTTCTGTATATCGAACAATCGGCGAAGCGCATCGACCGACGTGGTCACGGTGTAAGCATTGCACATGCCGGGAAATTAGCCCGTATTTCTCACCACGACCATGGTCTGTGCGGTGCTGTGCCGCCGACGCCCCATGTCGCCGGCAGAAAAGAGCCGGGACGCGCGTGGCGCCCCGGCAGTCCAACAGGGAGGTAACAACTCACGTCACTCGCGACGATGAGAGGCGTCGGCGTGTCGCTGACGTCACTCATAGATAGGCGCTCCGAACGCCCGCGTCTGTTTCAAGCCGGTGGCAAGAAATCAACCGGCACAGGCCAAAAAGAGGCCGGGCTTTTTATCGAAGCCCGGCCACGTCAGGGAGCGAATTGCGCTCAAAATGGGGATGAGCCGGGAAGTATCGAAACGCTGACATGCCCGGCTCGAGACTTAGTTTGACGTCAAATTGTTGCAGGCGAATGGCATACCCGTGTCAGGCCGGCGATCAATTCGTTGTGCGCCCGCTCTGTCCGGCATTGATGCGCTGGCGCGCCGGGCGCAAGCTGCCGTTTATGTTAAGGGCCGTTAACGTCATGCTTGCTTTGGCCCTGTGGACGGCCGGGCCGGTGCTCGCCAGCGATCTCGAACTGCGCGACATTCCGGGCGGCAAATTCGTCATGGGCGATGCGGCCGGCGATACGAACGAGGCGCCGCGTCAACGATCGGTCGGCGGCTTCCGCCTGATGCGGTACGAAGTGACGAACCGTCAGTTCGCGGCCTTCGTGGCCGCGACCGGCCACCGCACCAATGCCGAGACCAGCGGGGCCGGGTACGTCTGGACGGATCGTTGGCGGCTGGTGAACGGCGCCCACTGGCACCGGCCGCAGGGACCGGGCAGCGATATTGCCGGCCGCGACGATCATCCCGTGGTGCAGGTCTCGGCCCGCGATGCCGAGGCGTTCTGCGAATACCATGGTCTGCGCCTGCCGGCCGAGGCGGAATGGGAATTCGCTGCCCGCGGCACCGACGGCCGGCGCTATCCCTGGGGCAATGCGCCGCCAGAAGGCACGAATGGGGAACGGCGAGCGAATTTCGGCACGATGGACTGCTGCGCCGCCGACGACAGTGACGGCCATGCGTTCACGGCGCCGGTCGGCAGCTATCCCACCGGCCGTTCACCCTTCGGTCTCGACGACATGGCCGGCAATGTCTGGGAATGGACGGCGAGCCCGTTCCCCGGCCGGCCCTCGCAGCGGGCCATCCGCGGCGGCGGCTGGGGCAACAATCCCTACTGCCTGCGGGTCAGCTACCGGCACGGCAACCGGCCGATCATCAGCCTCGACATGGTCGGTTTCCGCTGTGCGGGCGATATGGACTAGGATCGTCGGCCCGCGGCCGCTCTAAACCTCGACAAAATCCGAGCAATAGGGATTCGTCTGCCGCTCGTAGCCGAACGTCGAGAGCTGACCGTGGCCGGGGATGAATGTGACGTCATCGCCGAGCGGCCAGAGCTGGCCGCGGATGGAGCGGATCAGCGTCGCGTGATCGCCCCGTGGCAGATCGCTGCGGCCGACCGAACCGCGGAACAGCACATCCCCGACGACCGCGACCTTGGACGGGCGGTGAAAGAACACGACGTGGCCCGGCGTGTGGCCCGGGCAATGCCGGACCTCCAATGTGACGTCACCGAAGCCGACCGTATCGCCACCGTCGAGCCAGCGGTCGGGCGTGAACGGCCGGGCGCCGGCGACGCCGAAGCGAGCGCCGTGCGTGGCGAGCTCGGCAATCAGGAAGGCATCGTCGCGATGCGGCCCCTCGATCGGCAGGTCGAAGCGCGCGGCCAGATCGGCGGTGCCGCCGGCATGGTCGATATGACCGTGCGTGAGCAGGATCTTCTCCAGCGTCACGCCGTTCTCCTCGACGGCGGCGAGAACATGTTCGAGGTCGCCGCCGGGATCGACGACCGCGCCGCGCATGGTGGTCGGGCACCACAACACGCTGCAGTTCTGCCGGAACCGGGTGACGGGAATGATGGCTGCCTGCATGACGGATTACGTGCCCCAAAAAACCGTGGGACAACGCGCTCAGGCATCATTCCACCCCATAGGCCTTACCGGTATTAAGCGTGTCCCGGGGCATTTGGCAACATGTCAAAACGCGGTTGCCGCCGATCGCCTGCCGCTTGCAGTTCGCATCGCAAACTTACAGACAATAATAATAAAAATTACTGATCTGGATTAAGGCTAGAGATGAATCGCAGAATAGTGACGATTATTCGACCCATGTACGCGTTATGTTAAATGCTTTTTTACGCAGTTGCTATATTACACTTCCAAATTTCGAGATTCAGGCAATTATCCGACCGTCAAATACATTGCCTTGGCGGACATAAGCGAAATGACGGAAGCCGCATTAGACCCACTGGACGCCACGGACGATCAACCACGCCGTCTCGAGGAATTGCGGGTGCTTGTGGTCGATCAAGAGCCTCACATGCGCAAGCTGATCCGCACGTTCCTGCGGTCGCTGGGCATCGAGAAGATGCTCGAGGCCACCAGTGCGGAAGAGGCATTGACCACGCTGCGGGCGAGGGACATCGATCTTCTGCTGACCGAATGCATGATGAAGCCGGACGATGGTTTCAGCCTGGTCCGTCAGATCCGTGGCGGCGTTGAAGGGGTCAACGACGAACTGCCCGTCATCATGATGTCGGGCCAGACCAGCAAGAAACAGATCATCGACGCGCGCAATATCGGGGCCAACGAATTCGTCGCGAAGCCATTGTCCGCCAAGGTCTTACGCCAACGTTTGGAGGCAATTGTCGAGCGGCCGCGGCCGTTCGTCCGCACCCGAAAATATACCGGCCCGTGCCGCCGCCGGCGCGCGGCGGATAACTATGCGGGCCCGGAACGCCGCGGCAACGACGAAGCAACCGAGATGTCGCAGGACGACATCAACGATCTGCTGGATTCGCTTTAGGCCGGGTACTCAAAAACGGCGATAGCCATTTTGTCCCTTTGACGAAAAGTCACGAGGTGACGGGATGGCCATCGAACTGTTTTGCATCGTCACAGATTTCGTACCACGAGGGCTTTTCGGCGACAAACTCGTGGAACCGGTTTCTCAGGCTCAGGTCACTGTCCAGGGCATTCGCCGCAATCGGAAAGCTATCTGCTTCCGAAAGGACTTCGCCGAGCGATGTGCCACAGATTCTGCAGAAGCAACGACCGTATTTGTAAGGGGAGACCGGCTCGAAGAGTTGGACGTGATCCCGCCCCCGAATCCACTTCAGGTCCTCCTTCTTGACGAAAACGATGGTGCTCGCGCCAAGCTTGCGGCACCTGGTGCAATGACACGTCCCCATCATTGATGGTTCGGCCAAGAGCTCGAACTTGACCGCTCCACAACAACAGCTTCCACTAATCATCAAGAAAATCCCCGAGTTCAAAAAGCGCATCTCGCAACAGAACAATATAAGAACATTTGAGGTCGATCAATATCAGGATTGGACTCTCTGGAGACGATCGGCTTACGGAACGCGGTATGAGAAGCAGACGGCCATTCACCTGCGGCGCCGCGTTTAGGCGGACACGGCTGAGTGGGTTTGCCCAAGTCCTGGCACGGGCTCAGTTCCGGTCAGGAACCGCTCCGGGCCACATGCGCACGGAACACGTGCGCCAGGTTTTCGCTGGTGTTGGCGCCGACGAGCACCTCGCGCCTTTTGCCCTCGCCATCGAACAAAAGCAACGTGATGTGACCGACGCCGTGCGCGCCCGCCAGCTGGCGGCCTTTGGCGCTGCGGATGTTGGCGACGAGATACTGCAGCTCGCCGTCGTCGAACTCGGCCATGGCGTCCCGCGTCTCGCGTTGCAGCGCCGCGCAACGCGGGCACTGGGGATCGTGGATCTGAACCACGGCGGGTATGCCGTTGCCGATCCGGGAGAGGTCCTCTTCCCGAATGGTCGCCCGCACTTCCTCGATCAGATACCAGCCGGCGCCACCGACCACGGCGACGATCAGCGCGCGGTTGCCCATTTTTCTCAGGAAATCCCGACGGGTCGCCGTGTTTTGAGCGCCGTCGGCGGTTTGCGCCAATTCTGCGGCAGGCTGATGCGGGGCTTTTGGCCCGTTGTTCCGTTTAACCTTGTGTTTTTGTTTCTTCATCGCGCTTCGCTGCCCCAGGTTCGGTCCCTCATACGGCACATCTGGCCGTGTTCCGGCCTTGGTCCGGCCGTCATTCACCCACTGACTCCTAAGGGATAACGAGGGGTCCGACCGGATGGTTCCGTTCGGGCGAATTCAGGATCACTGTTCAAAGCAAAGGGCGGACCAGAACGGTCCGCCCAAAGCACTTACGGCAAAAACGATGCCGTTGATGTGGAGAAGGCCCCCGACGTGTTGTTCGAGGGCCTTCCCGCTGAGTTCATGCGACGTCGAAGCGATCGAGATTCATGACCTTGTCCCAAGCCGCCACGAAGTCCTGCAAGAACGCCTCCTGCGAGTCCTCGCAGCCGTACACCTCGGCGAGAGCGCGGAGCTGGGAGTTCGACCCGAAGATGAGGTCGACACGGGTGCCGGTCCACTTCCGTTCGCCGGTCGCCCGATCGCGACCCTCGAACACGTCGTCGGCGTCCGAGGCCGCCTGCCACGTCGTGCGCATGTCGAGCAGGTTCACGAAGAAGTCGTTGGTCAGCGTTTCCGGCCGATCGGTGAAGACGCCGTGTTGCGACTGCCCGTGGTTCGCGCCCAGGACGCGCAGGCCGCCGACGAGAACCGTCATCTCCGGCGCGGTCAGTGTCAGCAATTGCGCCCGGTCAACCAGAAGCTCCTCCGCCGATACGGTGTATTTGGTCTTAAGGTAGTTGCGGAAGCCGTCCGCGGCCGGCTCGAGCATGGCAACGGAGTCGACGTCGGTCTGCGCCTGCGACGCGTCCGTGCGTCCGGGCGTGAACGGCACCGTCACATCGTGTCCGCCGGCCTTTGCAGCCTTTTCGACCGCCGCGCAGCCGCCCAAAACGATGACGTCGGCGAGCGAGACCATCTTGCCGTTGGCCTGGGCATTGTTGAACGCGATCTGAACCCCTTCGAGGGCTGCAAGAACCGTCTCCAACTGGGCCGGCTGATTGACGTCCCAGTCCTTTTGCGGCGCGAGGCGGACGCGTGCGCCGTTCGCCCCACCGCGCATGTCTGAGCCGCGGAACGTCGATGCCGACGCCCAGGCAGCCGAGACCAGTTGCGAGACCGACAGCCCGGTTTCCAGGATCTTGGACTTGAGGGCAGCAACGTCCTGATCGTCGATCAAGTGATGCGTGACGTCAGGCACGGGGTCCTGCCAGATCAGGACTTCGTCAGGGACTTCCTTGCCGAGGTAGCGGGCGCGGGGGCCCATGTCGCGGTGCGTCAGCTTGAACCAGGCGCGGGCGAAGGCGTCCGCGAACCGGTCCGGGTTCTCGTGAAAACGCCGCGAAATCGGCTCATAGATGGGATCCATCCGCATGGCCATGTCCGCGGTGGTCATCATCGGCGCATGCCGCCGTGACGGATCGTGCGCGTCCGGTACCGTATCGGCGCCGGCGCCATCCTTCGGCGCCCACTGGTGCGCCCCGGCGGGGCTCTTCACCAGCTCCCACTCATAGCCGAACAGAACGTCGAAATAGCCGTTGTCCCACTGCACCGGGTCGGTGGTCCATGCGCCCTCGATGCCGCTGGTGATTGTGTCGACGCCCTTGCCGCTGCCGAAGCTGCTCTTCCAGCCGAGGCTCTGCTCCTCGATGCCGGCGCCCTCGGGTTCCGGACCGACAAGCGCGGCATCACCGGCGCCATGGCACTTGCCGAACGTGTGGCCGCCGGCAACCAGCGCCACCGTCTCCTCGTCGTTCATCGCCATGCGGCCGAAGGTGTCACGAATGTCGCGGCCCGAGGCGACCGGATCCGGATTGCCGTTCGGGCCTTCCGGGTTCACGTAGATCAGCCCCATCTGAACGGCGGCAAGCGGGTTCTCCAGGTCCCGGTCGCCGCTGTAGCGCTTGTCGCCGAGCCAGGTGTCCTCGGAGCCCCAGTAGATGTCTTCTTCCGGCTCCCAGACATCCTCGCGCCCGCCGGCGAAGCCGAAGGTCTTGAAACCCATCGATTCCAGCGCGCAATTGCCGGCGAGGATCATCAGGTCGGCCCAGGAAATTTTCCGGCCGTACTTCTGCTTGATCGGCCAAAGCAGCATGCGGGCCTTGTCGAGGTTTGCGTTGTCGGGCCAGCTGTTGAGGGGCGCGAAGCGTTGCGTGCCGGACGAGCCGCCGCCGCGGCCATCGGCGGTGCGGTAGGTGCCGGCGCTGTGCCAGGCCATCCGAATGAAGAGCGGCCCATAATGGCCGTAGTCGGCAGGCCACCAATCCTGCGACGTGGTCATCAAGGCATAGATGTCCTTTTTCAGGGCATCCAGGTCGAGGGTCTTGAACTCTTCGGCGTAATTGAAATCCTTCCCCATGGGATCGGACAGGGGAGAGTTCTGGTGAAGCATCTTCAGGTTCAACTGGTTCGGCCACCAGTCGCGATTCGAGATGTGAACTCTACCCGTCACCGGGCACTTGCCGTTGCCGTCCATCATTGTCTCCGATCGTTGACACCATCATTTTTGGAATGGTTCTAATGAAATAGTATTTTAGAATCATTCTAACAAGAGGCTTGACGCAAAGTTTATCGATCGGATGGATGGATTGCCGTTGAGCCATGGAGGACAGCGTAGGTGCCGGCCTGTCGGATCGACGGCCTGACGGGGCTGTTGATTACATTGCGCGGTAAGGAAGCGCGCCGCATTCAACTTAAGAAGCGCTTGAAGGCAAATGCTTTGCCTGACCCAGACTTGAAATACCGTTCCAAGTCTCTTGCTGTCTTCTCGCTCTGGACGGCCACGTATGACTGCAAGGTCATGGGTCGGTGAGCTTTGGTCGATGCGACGGCACCATGCTGATGCGAGGCAATTCGTCGTCGTAGGTCGTTGCTTGACCCGACGTAGATGTCACCGTTTCTTAGCTTAAGAAAGTAGACATACCACACTTAATGCCGGTCTCCCTCCGCTCCATGCGGAGCTACGGGAGACACTCCTACGACTAAACGCCTTCGGGCGCCAGACCACCAGGGTGGCCTGCCGCCCGAAGCCGAAGGCGTAGGGTGGCGGAGGGAGTGGGATTCGAACCCACGAGACGCTTTTGACGCCTACTCCCTTAGCAGGGGAGCGCCTTCGACCACTCGGCCATCCCTCCGGTCACGGTTAATGCCGGACCAACGGCGTTTTAGCCGTCAGCCCCGATTTGCGCAAGTTGCCTTATGCTTGGGCCAGTCAACGGGCAGTTAAAGGCGGAGAAACGACATGAAGGCAGCCGTGTTGGGCGATGACGACCTGGAGATCCGGGATGTGCCGAAGCCGGCGCCCGGACCGGATGAGATCCTGGTGCGGGTGCGCGCCGGCGCGCTCAACCGCGCCGATCTGATCATCGCCAGCGGCCGGGCCCACGGCGCGCTGGGCGGCGCCGGCACGGTCATGGGCCTCGAATGGGCCGGTGACGTCGAGGCGGTCGGCAGCGAGGTCGAGGGCCTGAAACCGGGCGACCGGGTGATGTGTTCCGGCACCGCCGGCTGGGCCGAATACGCCGTCTGCGACCATGGCCGCGCCATGAGAATTCCGGACGACGGCATGTCCTACGAACAGGCGGCGACGCTGCCGGTGGCCTTGAGCACCATGCATGACGCCATCGTCACCAATGGAGGGTTGAAGGCTGAGCAGGCCGTGCTGATCCAGGGCGCCAGTTCGGGCGTCGGCTTGATGGGACTGCAGATCGCCCGCCATCTGGGCGCGGCTCTGGTCATCGGCAGCTCGACGCATACCGGTCGACGGGGCCGCTTGTCCGAGTTCGGCGCCGATCTGGCCGTCGATTCCAGCGATCCCGGCTGGGTCGGCCAGGTGCTGGAGGCGACCGGCGGCGACGGCGTCGACCTGATCGTCGATCAGATCTCAGGCGTGGTCGCCAATCAGAACCTGCGCGCCACCCGGATTTGTGGACGCATCGTCAATGTCGGCCGCCTCGGCGGTTTCACCGGCAACTTCGACTTCGACCTGCATGCGGCCCGCCGGATCGCCTATATCGGCGTCACCTTCCGCACCCGCTCGATCGACGAAGTACGCGAGATCTTCCGCCGTATGGCGGCCGATCTGGGCGAGGCCGTTCGCGACGGCGGGCTGGAGTTGCCGATCGACCGGTCGTTTCCGCTTGACGATGCCGGCAGGGCACTCGCCCATATGAAGGCGAACGCCCACTTCGGCAAGATCGTGCTGACGGTTTAGGGCGCTTCCGGCAACGCGTCGCAGACCGACTCCAGGATCTCGAGCATCCGGTCGACCTCGTCGGTCGTGACCGTCAGCGCCGGCATGAATCTGAGACTATCCGGACGGGGCGCGTTCAACAGCAGGCCGGCGTCGAGCGCGGCCTCCACGATCGCCGGCCCGACGGGCTGTTTCAGGTCGAGCGCCAGCAGCAGGCCTTTGCCGCGCACCGCGCCGAAGCCGTGGCGGGCGGCAAGCGCGGTCAGACCCTTCTGCAAATGCTTGCCGGTTTCGGCGACCCGGTTGAGAAAGCCGGGCTTGATCAACTCGTTCAGGACGGCGAGGCCGCCCGCCGTCATCAACGGATTGCCATTGAAGGTGCCGCCCTGGTCGCCGTAGGCGAAACAGGAGGCGTCATCGCTGGCCAACAACGCGGCCAGCGGCAGGCCGCCGCCCATGCCCTTGCCCAACGTCAGGATGTCGGGGGTGATGCCGACATGCTCGTAGGCAAAGAGCGTGCCGGTGCGGCCCATGCCGGTCTGGATCTCGTCCAGGATCAGCAGGATGCCGCGATTTTTCGTGAGTTGCCGCAAGTCCTTGAGATAGCCGTCATCGGCCGGGATGACGCCGGCCTCGCCCTGGATCGGCTCCAGCATCACGGCGACGGTCTTGTCGGTGATGGCGGCCTCGACGGCGGCGATGTCGTTGAGCGGCACCTTGGGAAAGCCCGGCACCTTGGGCGCGAAGAGTTCGTCCCAGCCGGCCTTGCCCGAGGCCGACATGGTGGCAAGCGTGCGGCCGTGGAAGCCGCCCTCTGTGGTGATGATTTCGTAGGCGCCGTCGCGATGGAGGCTGCCCCATTTCCGGGCGAGCTTGATCGCGCCTTCATTGGCCTCGGCGCCGCTGTTGGCGAAGAACACCTGGTCGAGGCCGCTGGCCGCGGTCAGCGCTTCGGCCAGCTTGAGCATGGCGTCGTTGTAGAAGGCCGGACTGCAGTTGATCAGCTTCGCGGCCTGGTCGCCGAGCGCCTCGAGAAGCGGCTTCGGGCTGTGGCCGAGGCAGTTGACGGCCCAGCCCTGCACGAAATCGAGATAAGTCTTGCCGTTCCGGTCGGTCAGCCAGGAGCCTTCGCCATGGGTGAAGACGATGGCCGGTCGATTGGCGATCTGCATCAGAGGCGAGAAGTCGGTTGCCGTCGGTTTTGGCGGCTGATGCGGAATGTTCACGTTGCTGTCCTCCGGTTTGGGCCACCGGGGACAGGCACGAACATCAACCGCTCGACCGATCACTCGGTGGCGGTGCGAAATCTGAATGTGAAAAAGAAAAAGAGGTTGGCCGCCCGCCCGTCAGTAGGCGCGACGTCGCTCGCGGTTTGTCTGTGCAGCGGTTCCAACCATGGCCGGGACCATAGCGGCATCGCTTTGGATTGCAAGTACCATTCGCGGCGTCAACTGGCGCGCCGACCCACGAACCAAAGCCCGGCGCCGCAAAGGCCGGCAATGAGGCCGGCCCAGACGAAGACGGTCTGGTGGCCGGCGAGAAAGGCTGAAAGTGGATCGACGCCCGTCGCCAGCGCCTGGCGTTCAATCAGTTCGAACAGCAGCGTGCTGGCCGTTGCGCCCGAGACGAAACCCAACGTGCGCGTGACCATGGCGAGACTGCCGGCGACGCCGCGCTGCGCGCGCGGCACGGTCTCGACGACGATGTCGAGCGTCGCGACCTGAAACAACCCCTGACCGAAGCCATGCAGGAACAGTATCGCGATCAGTGCGATTAGACCTGTACCGGCCGACCAACCGGACATCATCAGTAGCGCCATGGCCATCAGCGCCGCGCCGGCGGCCGCAATGCGGCCCGACGGCATGCGGCGCATGGCCCGGCCGCCGAGGTCGCTGCCGACGGCCATGCCAAGCGGCGACAGTGCCAGCAGCAGCCCGCCGGTGCCGGCGCTGAAGTCGTGCACCTGCAAGAGGAAGTAGGGTGTCAGCATCCAGACGGCGAAGCCGGCCATCTGCACCAGAATGCTGCTGATGTTGACGAAGACGAACCCGCCATGCCGGAACAGAGTCATGTCGATGACCGGCGCTGCGATCCGTCTCTCATGCCAGACGAAAGCAATCAGGCCGATGACGGCGATGCCGAGGAAGAGGGTGGCATCGCTCGCGCGGTTCGGCGCCAGCAGTAGCGCGGCAAGCGATGCGGCAATCAGCGCCGTGCCGGTCAGGTCGAATCGTTGGCCGTCAGACGGCGCAGGGGTCCCGGCAAGTCCACGCAACAACAAAAGACCGGCAAGAACGATCGGCAGGCGGAACCAAAACACCGTGGGCCAACCGCCGTAGTCGACCAGCACGCCGCCGATCAACGGCCCGGCGGCGGCGGCGAGACCGAACATCATGGTGTAGGCAGCCAGCATGCGGCCGCGCTGGGCTTCCGGAAAGCCGAGCGTGATGAGGGCCGGCCCGCAGGCAAGCGTGAGCGCGGCGCCGATCCCCTGGACGACCCGGAAAGCCAGGAACCAGCCAAAGCTGGGCGCTGCCGCGCAGAGCGCCAGACCGACGGCGTTGCAGATCAGTCCGGCGGCGAATACGCGGCGGTGACCGAAGATGTCGCCCAGCCGACCGAAGCCCAGCATCAGGCTGGCATAGGTCAGCACATAGCAGACGACGACCCATTGGATGTCGGGCAGCGACAGCGCGAAGGCGGCGGTGATATCGGGAAACGCGATATTGACCGCCGTGTCGAACGGCGCCGACGCCGTGCCCAGGCCGACGACAAGCGCCGTCCGGACCTGCGCCCGCGTCATGACCGGGCGCCGGTCGGGTCAGCCGGCGCGATGCGTGACCTTGCGCAAGACGTGGCGGCGGTTCTTGGTGTAGGGCCGGACCTCGGCGGGCCAGCGGCCGGCCTCGACGGCCTCGGCCCAGGCGTCGCTCAGCAGCACGTCGGGGCTCTCGATCTCGTAGAGCGCCGTGTAGCTCGGCTCGCCCTCGGCGACGATGTCCTTGCGCTCGCCGCCGATGATCATGCTCAAGGGTTCGGACTTGAGCCGCGTCGCCGCGACCACGCCCGGTACCTTGAGCACGCTCGGGATGTGCTCTTCGTCATAGACCTCGTTGAACAGGTCTTCCTTGTCGGCGTCGACGTCCATGCTGACGAACAGCAGGTAGTTCGATTGGACCGGCACGCTTGTTCTCCTCGTTTTCGATGTCAGTTGGCGGTAGAGCCGATCACTCCGCGGCTGAAGCCGAGGCGCGGGTCATCCATTTCTGGAACACCGGCGCTTCCGGCGGATCGAGGTGCGTGTCGGCCCGGCAGCGCGCCTTCAGTTCCTCGACCGTGCCGCCGAAGTCGAACAGCTTGACGTTGCCGCGCTCGCTGCCCATTCGGCGGCGCAAGTCTTCGGTGGCGCGCGCGTCGACCTGGCCCTTGTTGTCCAGCACCACGCCATAGCGGCGGGCGCCGTCGGCCGTCACCAGGCCGCGGTCGACGTCGAGCGCGACTTGTTCCGCATCGCGCTGCAGCGGGTCGCCCCATCCACCGCCGCCCCAGGTGTTGAAGTAGAGTGTGTCGCCGGCCTCGACCTTGATGCGGTCGCACTTCGAGACCATCCATTCCTCGCTGCCGTCAGCGCGGACCATCAGCTTGTGGCTGCGGGCGCCGGGCAGGCCGCCATTGACGCCCCAGGGATGGGTCAGCCAGCGGTCGTCGTGGATCGAGATCTCGCCGGGCTCGAGGAACTGATAGCCCATGGAAAGGCCGTTGCCGCCGCGATGCAGGCCCGGTCCGCCGCTGTCGGCGATGGTTTCGTACTTGACGATACGCAGCGGGAAATAGGCCTCCAGGAACTCGTTCGGCACGTTGGTGAAGGCGGGCCAGAGCGAATGGCCGTCCGGGCCGTCGCCGGCAGGCCGGCCGGGAATACCGCCGAAGCCGATCTGGTAGAGCTGGTACCACTCGCCGTTCTTGTCGTAGCCCGAATACATGAAGTGCGGGCTGTCGGAGAAACCGGCGGCGCAGAGCGCGTCCGGCGAGCCCTGGCCCAGCAGACCGCTCATGATGTCGAAGATGCGGCCGAGCAGGTGGGTACGGCAGCTCAAGGCCGCGGGGCGGATCGGCTTCAGGATGGTGCCGCGCGGGATGCGCACGTCGACCAGGTCGTAGAAGCCGTCGTTGAACAGGATCTGCGGGTCGAACATGTTGATGAAGAAGGCGCCCAGGAACATCTTGAACATCTCTTCGTTCAACAGGAAGTTCACCGAGCTGATCGACTGCGGATCGGTGCCCTCGAAGTCGAAGATGCAGCGGTCGCCCTCGCGCCAGAGCGTACAGGCGATCTTGTACGGGCCCATGCCGACGCCGTCGTCGTCGATATAGTCCTCGAAATACTGCTTCTCCTCGGGCACCACCATTTTCAGGATCGCTCCCATGGCGCGCTTGTTGCGCTCCAGCATCTCGTCGGTGGCGGCGATGTAGGTGTCGACACCGAAACGCTCGCAGATTTCCTTGACCCGGCGCTCGGCCAGACGCAGCGCGGCGATCACGGCATTGAAGTCGGAGCGGTTCCAGTCCGGCAGCCGGCAGTTGCGCAGGATCAGTTCCAGGATTTCCTGGTTCAGCTCGCCCTTGCGGTAGATCTTCACCGGCGGGATCTGGATGCCTTCCTCGAACAGCTGCGCCGCATCCGTCGGCAGGCTGCCCGGCACCTTGCCGCCGATGTCGGTCATGTGCCCGAACATCGCCGCCCAGGCGACCATGCGGCCGTCGATGTAGATCGGCATCATGGTCAGCCAGTCGTTCAGGTGGCTGATCGCGCCGTTACAGCTATAGGGATCGTTGGTCAGGAAGATATCGCCTTCCTCGATTTCGCCGTCATAGCCCTGCTGGAAGCCCCAGAAGAACGAGCCGAACTGGCCGACGACCATCTTGCCTTCGTTGTTGGCGATCATCGGAAAGGCGTCGTGCTGCTCGCGGATGCCGGGCGACATGGCCGTGCGGAACAGCACCGCGTCCATCTCGTCGCGGGCGTTGCGCAGCGCGTTCTCGACGATGTCGAGGGTGATCGGATCGAGCTCGACCTTGCTGAACGGGGTCGTGTTGGTCTGAATGATTTTCGCGGGCATTGGTTTGTCTCTCCCCGTCTTGGTCTCAATCGGCCGGGCGGATCAGGATGTTGCCGACGGCGTCGACGTCGCCGGCATGGTCCGGCAGGATCAGCGTCGTCGAGTCCATTTCCGTCACCACGGCGGGTCCGTGAATGCGGTTGCCGGCCTGCAGCTTGGCGCGGTCGTAGATCTTGGCCGGCTGATCGCGGCCGTCGACGAAGACCGTGGTCTGCTCGTAGACCGCGGCGCTGGCGTCGTTGCCGCCCTGCGGTAGTTGTTCGGCCCTGGCGAAGGTCTCGCGGCCCTGGACCAGGGCGCGCAGGTTGTAGAGCTCGTGCACGGCGTCGAGCGCGAAGGTGAAAAGCTGCTCGTGCATGGCATCGAACTTGCGCCCGACCGCGGCGAGGCCGTCGCGGGCGAAGTCGTCCGGCGTGACATCCACGGTCAGCCGCATACCCTGGCCGGCATAGCGCAGGTCGATCTGATAGAGCGCCGACTGTTCGCCACGCGGCACCCCCTCGGCATCGAGCGTGCGCGCGGCGCTTTCGGCCAGTTCCTCGAGGATGGCCTGGACCTCACTGTCGCTGGTGTCCGTAAACCGGCGTACGAACGTGCGGGACGCTTCGTCACGGACACGGGTCGTGGCATCGCCGTAGGCGCAGAGCACGCCCGGGCCCGGCGGGATGATCACCGGCCAGGAATTCATCAGCTTGCCGAGCGCATTGGCATGCAGCGGGCCGGCGCCGCCGAAGCCGACCAGCGCGAAATCGCGCGGATCGTAACCCTGTTCGACCGAAACCAGCCGCAACGCGCCGAACATGTTCTCGTTGACGATGTTGATGATGCCCTCGGCCGCCTGCTTCAACGGCAGGCCAAGGGCATCGGCGACCTTGCCAACGGCCTTTTCCGCCAGGCCGACATCGAGTTCCATGTCGCCGCCAAGGCGCGCCGCCGCCGGCAGGTAGCCCAGCACGACATTGGCGTCCGTCACGGTCGGTTCCTCGCCGCCCTTGCGATAGGCGGCCGGTCCCGGCTCGGCGCCGGCACTCTGCGGGCCGACGCGCAATGCTTTTGTCAGCTCCGGCACATAGGCGATCGAGCCGCCGCCAGCGCCAACCGTGCGCACGTCGATCGACGAGGCGCGCACCGTCACATCGGCGACGCGGGTCTCGCGCCGGGTCTGAGCGACCCCATGCTGGATGAGGGCGACGTCGGTCGAGGTGCCGCCCATGTCGAAGGTCAGCAGATCCTCGAAGCCGGCCTGCTTGGCGATCCAGATGGCGCCGGCGACACCACCGGCCGGGCCGCTCAACAGCAGGTTGACGGGCGCCGCCTTGGCCACCTCGGCGGACGCCAGGCCGCCGTCGGAACGCAGGATATTCAGCAGCACGCCATTCATGCGGCGGTCGAGCTCCGCGTGCAGGTTTTCGAGATACGTCGAGACGACAGGCCGGATGTAGGAGTTCACCACCGTGGTCTCGGCGCGCTCGTACTCGTACATCTCCGGGATCACCTCGGACGAGATCGATACCGGCACGTCGGGCATGATGTCCTCGGCGATGGCGCGGATGCGCTGTTCATGCTCGCCGTTGGCATAGGCGTTCATCAGCGACACCGTCAGCGCCTCGATACCGCGCCCGCGCAGCCGCGACAGCTCCTGCCGTAGGGCCGCCTCGTCGAGCAGTTCCACGATCTCGCCCTTGGCGCCGGTGCGCTCGTCGGCTTCGACGGTCAGCTCCAGCGGCGCCAGCGGGTCCGATTTGTTGAAGATCACCCAGCCGCCGAGACCGCCCGGCACGTAGGAGCGGGCGATCTGCAGCACCTGTTTATAACCCTTGGTGACGACCAGGCCGACGCGGGCGCCGCTACCTGTCAGCACGGTGTTGGTGGCGACGGTCGTGCCGTGCATGACGTGGCTGATCTCGGTCGGCTCAATACCGGCCTGTTGGCAGATGCGCTCGATGCCGTTCAGGACGCCGATGGACGAGTCCTGCGGCGTCGACGGCACCTTGGCGGTGAATGCATGGCCGCTGCCTTCCTCGATCAGCAACAGGTCGGTGAACGTGCCCCCGACATCGACGCCAAGGCGGTAGCCGCCGCCCGACGGCGCGGCGCGGCGTGGCGTTTCGACGGGCGCCGGCGGCGGGCTTGGCCGGGCCGCGGGCGCCGGCGTCCGCCGGGTCTCGATGGGGCTGGGCTCAACCGTCCGTGCTTCCACGGCCGGCGGCTCGACATAACGCTCCGGCGGCGGCGCCTCGCGCCGACGCTGGCTTGGCGACGCCAACGGCTTGACCTGAACGGGTTTCACCTGCGGCGATTTGATAACCGGCGTCGGCGCGATATTTGGCGACGAGCGCGCCGTGGGCGACGGGCCGGACGCCTGGCTGTCCGTGGATCGCGCCTGCGGCGGGCTGCCGGAGCCGCGCAGGCCCTCCTGCAGCTTGTCGAACTCGCTCTTCAGGTCCGACAGCTGCGACCGATACCACCCCGTCAGATCGTCCTTGTCCTTCGCCATTCGCTACCGCCTCCACATTGACAGACCGGCGCCAATTCTTCTCAACGCGGCGCCGGCGCAGTATTGTGCACCAATGACGGCCCTATCGCGCAAGAAATCCGACATGGCCGCTGACGGATGGGTCGTCATGACGGTCCGTTTGCCGGACGCCGCGCCGCTCGACCGCCGGCGCTGCGCCGAACGTTCGTTGCTGATCGGTTCGATCGAGGCCTGGCTGCAGCATCACCATCACGCCGTCGCGCTGCCCAATGCCGGGGATGGTCTGCGTGGCGATACGATCTGCGTCGGCTTCCGCCAGGATCAGATTGATGCCGCCTTCGCCTACCGGGTGTTCTGCGGCAAGCTCGGCCTGGCGCCCACGCTGAAGCAATTTCGTGTCGAGCCGAACCGGTGCCGGCGCACCACGCCGCCTGCATAGAACGCACGGCAGGTATGCACGGCCACGCGGCACTTGCCCCGACATCGGCATCGCGTAGGATTAGACGATAAACAAACAACCGTAAGGTCGGCGTTTGAGGGAGTGGCGTCGTGACCGTACCGGTATTCCGAGACAATGACAGGCGCGCGGCGGCGCGGCCGTTTCCGTCGTGGAACGGCGCGAGCGAAGTTCGCGCGCGCCGACCGACCTGCGGCATCGATCGGGAAGGGAAAGCAGCATGCATGATCTGGTAATCCGCAATGCGCAAATTGCCGACGGCCTCGGCAATCCGCTGGTGACAGGCGATCTCGCGGTCGACGGCGATCGCGTTGTGGCCGTCGGCACCGTGTCGGCGGAGGGGCGTGAGACCATGGATGCCCAGGGCATGGTGCTGGCGCCCGGCGTGATCGATGTGCATACGCACTACGACGCACAGCTGACCTGGGATGCGACGGCATCGCCATCGCCGGCGCTGGGCGTGACCACCGTGGTGATCGGCAATTGCGGCTTCGGCATCGCGCCGGCCCGGGCGGATAGCCGGGAGAAGATGCTGGCCGACCTGGCCGAAGTCGAAGGCATGCCGCTGGAGTCGTTGCAGGCGGGCGTCAACTGGTCGTTCGAGAGCTTTCCGGAGTATCTCGATGCGCTGCGGCGGCAGGGCACCTTTCCAAACGTCGCGGCGTTGGCGACGCATTCGACCATCCGCGCGTTCGTCATGGGCGAGGAGTCGACCAAACGGACGGCGACGGCCGAAGAACGCGCCGAAATGATCCGCTTGTTCCATGAGGCCATGAACGCCGGCGCCGCCGGACTCGGCTCGTCGTCGAACGAAAATCACCGGGCGGCTGGTGGCGCCCCGATCGGTTCGAGGCTTGCCGATGCGGACGAGTACCGCGCCTTCGCCGAGGCCATGGCCGAATACGATCACGGCGTCTTCATGATCACCACCGGCAACCACATGGGCATGGAATTCATCGAAGACTTCGCGCGGCGCAGCGGCCGGCCGGCAATTTATGCGGCGCATTTCTACTACGCGCACGAACCGGACCGGGCCCGTGGCCTGATGCGGGCGGCCGAGGCGGCGCGCGCGCAGGGCATTCCGGCCTACACGCAGGGCTCCTGCCAGCCGCTCAGCCTCAGTTTCCCGCTGGACGCTGCCTATATCCTGAAGGCCATCCCGCCCTGGCCGGGCACGTCGGACCATCACGAACTGCGGCAGATCTTCAACGATCCCGAATTCCGGGACGATTTCCGCGCCACGCTCGCGACGCCGGAGCAGGGACGGATCTTCAATGGCCGCTGGGAATGGGTGTTGGTGACGACCGTCGGCAAGCCGGAGAACGCCGACCTGGAAGGCAGGACCGTGGCCGAGATCGCCGAAGCCCGTGGCGTCGACCCGCTGGACCTGTTCTTCGACCTGAGCCTGGAAGAGGACTTCAAGACCATCTTCACGATCTACATCCTGAACATGGTCGAGGAGGGTGTCGAGGAGCTGATCAGCAACGACGGCACGCTGATCAGCCTGTCGGACGCGGGTGCGCACAACTCGCTGCTGTGCGACGCGGCCTATGCCATGCACCTGTTCAGCCATTGGGTGCGCGAGAAGGGCGTGTTCGATCTGCCGACGGCGATCCGCAAGGTGACGAGCGATCCGGCCGACGTCTACGGCTTCGTCGATCGCGGCCGGCTGACGGAAGGCGCCTATGCCGACATGATCCTGTTCGATCCGGACAAGCTGCGGGTCACCGGCATGGAGCGGCATTTCGACCTGCCGGCCGGCGGCGAGCGCCTGTTACGCCGGGCGCCGGGCCTGCTCGGCACCTGGGTCAACGGCGTGCGCGTGTTCGACGGTGAGAACTACCTGACGCCTCAGCGGCCGCCCGGCCAGGTGCTGACGCGGTTCTCCGGCCGCAAGCCGCGACTCGCCATGTCCGGCAACGTCGCCAGCGCCGCGGAGTAACGGCGCTAGAGAAGGTCGGCGACCGCCGTGCGGTAGCGCTCGATGGCGGTCAGGTGGTCGTCCAGCGACCGGCCGGATATCCGGGTGTGGTGGTAGCGGCCATAGGCGTTGTTGACGGTGGCGTGCGTGACGCCGGCGTCCTTCCAGGCCTGGATATCGCGACGCCAGACTTCCGGGTCGCCGCCGCCGTCGCCGGCCGAGACCCAGACCTCGATGCCGATCTCGCCCGGATCGCGGCCTTCGGCTTCGGCGTAGCCGCGTAGCTCGGCAAAAGCGGCTTGCGCGGCGTCGCCCGGCGGATGCTCGAGCATCACCCAGCCGTCGCCCCAATTGGCGATGCGCCGCAAGGTCGCGTCGTGGTGGCCGCCGAACCAGAGCGGAATGCGGCGGTTCAAGGGCAGGGGATTGATGCCGGCATCGTCGATGCGGTGCCACTTGCCGGTAAAGTCAACGTGCGGTTCGGCCCAGAGCGCCTGCATGACCTGAACCTGTTCTTCCGAGCGCACGCCGCGGTTCGTGAAGTCCTCGTTCAGCGCCTCGAACTCGACCGGATTCCAGCCGATG
Organism: Alphaproteobacteria bacterium; assembly: GCA_965232515.1. Taxonomy (GTDB): domain Bacteria; phylum Pseudomonadota; class Alphaproteobacteria; genus JANQKO01. The sequence goes on from CBDDPY010000002.1 coordinate 848,446, forward strand.
CCGACGCCGAGCCGGAACCGTCCGCCGCTTAGCACATCGAGACAGGCCGCCTGCTTGGCAACCAGCGCCGTCTGCCGCTGGGCCAGAATCAGCACTTGCGTGGAGAAGCCGATGCGCTCGGTGCAGGCGCTCAGGAAGCCGAACAGCACGAAGGGATCGTGGAAGCAGTCGGCCGACGTGTTGCGGTCGCCCCAATCCGGCCGGTTCGCGACGTTGGCACCCAGCACGTGGTCGGCCGCCGCCAGATGATCGTAACCCAGGGACTCGGCGGCCTGGGCGTAATCCCGTACGACGGCGGGGTCGCCGCCGATATCTGTCACCGGCAGGCCCGCGCCGAGTTGCAGTTTCTCAGCCATGGCGTTAGTTCCTTCTGCTCAGGTTTCGGCGCCGCCGTTGCAGGCGATCATCTGGCCGGTGACGAAGCCGCCGCCGACAGAAACCAGATAACCACACAGACTGGCAATGTGCTCGGGCTCGCCGAGATGGCCGAGCGGAATGCGGCCGACCTGGCTCTCGATATGTTGGGTCATCGATGCATCGGCGTGCTCGGAACGGATCGGGCCCGGCGAGATGGCATTGACGGTAATGCCTTTCGGCCCGAATTCCTTGGCCAGCGCCTTGGTCAGGCCCCAGACGCCGTGCTTGGCGACGGAGACCGGCGCGCGGCCGGCATAGCCGTGGATCGCGTTCATCCCGGTCAGGTTGACGATCCGGCCCCAATTGTTGTCGACCATGCCCGGCAGAAAGGCGCGGCAGGTATAGAAGGCCGCGTTCAGGTCAACGTCGAGCACGTGATGCCAGTCGTCGTCGGACGTCTCCAGAAACGGCTTCGCCGGACGGATCGCGGCATTGTTGACAACGATGTCGATGCGGCCGAACCGTTCGAGCGCCTCAGTTGCGATGCGCCCGACGTTAGCCGACGATCCGACATCGCCCATGGCCACCGATGCTTCGACGCCATGCTCCTGCGCTTCGGCGGCGACGGCCTCGCAGGCGGCGCGGTCCGACGAGCCGTTGACGACGACATTGCAGCCGCGTTCCGCCAGCTCCAGGGCGATCGCACGGCCGATGTTGCGGCCCGCGCCGGTGATGAGGGCCGTCTTGCCTTTGGGGTTTCCGTCCATGCCGCGCCTCCCGTCGATGCTGTTCTGTTTAAGGATAGCGGCAATGGCGTGGCGCGCCATTGCGGAATGGCGGCCGCACGGCTAGCGTCGTCACCAAACCCACCTTCGCTTGGAATCGACATGCATTGGACCGACCGTCGCGAACGCTTTCGCGCGTTGCTTGCCGGGGATCGCTGCATCCATCCCGGCTCTGTTTACGACCCGATCTCGGCGCGCATCGCCGAGGATCTCGGCTTCGAGGTCGGCATGTTCGCCGGCTCCGTCGCCTCGATGACGGTACTGGGCGCGCCCGACCTGATCGTCCTGACGCTGAGTGAGTTCGCCGGCCAGGCCTACCGCATCAACCGCGCCGGCAACCTGCCGTTGCTGGTCGACGCCGATCACGGCTACGGCAACGCGCTGAACGTCAAGCGTACGGTCGAGGAGCTGGAGACGGCGGGCGTCGCGGCCCTGACGATCGAGGATACGGACCTGCCGCAACCGTTTGGCACGGTCGGTAAGACCCGGTTGCTGTCGATCGAGGAAGGCATCGGCAAGATGAAAGCGGCGCGCGCCGGACGTCAGGACCCTGGTCTGGTCATAGCAGGCCGGACCAGCGCCATGGCCGTCAGCGGTGTTGACGATGCCGTCGCGCGTGTCCGCGCCTATGAAGCCGCGGGCGTCGACGCCGTGTTCCTGGTCGGCGTGAAGACGAGGGACCAGCTGGAAGCCGTGTCGGCCGCGGTGAAGGTTCCCGTGCTGCTGGGCAATGCCGGTCCGGAGATCGCCGATCTCGACTATCTTGGGCAGCAGGGCGTGCGCATCTGCCTGCAAGGCCATGCGCCATTCATGGCCGCCGTGCAGGCGGTGCACGAGACGTTGAAGGCGCTTCGTGACGGTACGGCGCCGGCCGATTTGAAAGGCGTTGCGGCGCCTGAACTGATGCGACAGGTCACGCGCGACGCGGACTACAAACGCTGGAGTGAGGAGTTTCTGCAATGAGCGCGGTCGAAAAACGACATGGGGTGGCAGTGATCGGGCTCGGTATCATGGGCCGTCGCATGATCACGAACATGGCCAATCATGACCGTTTCCGTTTCGCCGGCGCCTGGGACCCCGCCGCCCAGGCAAGCGAGCAGGCAGTCGCTATCGTGCCGGATTTGCGGATCGCCGGAAGCGCGGAAGAACTGATCCGCGACAACGCAACGGATGTGGTTTACATCGCCTGTCCGCCGGCCTGGCATCGCGAACATGCGGAAACCGCGATCGCTGCCGGCAAGGCGGTCTATTGCGAGAAGCCGCTGGGCGTCGACGTCGCGGATAGCGCCGAGCTGGTTGTGCGCATGACCGAGACGGCGACGCCCAATATCGTGAACTTCGCGCAGGCGAGCTCGCGGGCCGTCGCGCTGACCGAGGAGCGGATCAAAGCCGGCGCGCTCGGCGAGATCGCCGGCGCCGACATCATCGTGCATTTCTCGCGCTGGCCGCGGGACTGGCAGGCCGATGCCGACTGGCTGCGCTTTCGGGAGCAGGGCGGGTATACCCGCGAGGTCCTGTCGCATTTCCTGTATCTGACCGAACGGCTGCTTGGACCGGCCGAGCTCATCGGTTCGATGCCCGTTTATCAGGCCGATCCGGCCCTTTGCGAGACGCATGTTCTTGCCGTGCTGGACGCGAACGGCGTTCCCGTCACAGTGCACGGCTCGAGCGGCGGCAGCGGGCCGGACCGGGTCGAGATGACGGTCTGGGGCAGCACCCGAAGCCACCGCCTGCACGACTGGTTCGAGCTGCAGTCGAGCGACGGCGGCGAATGGCAACAAGAGCTGACCGAGTTCGGCGACCTGCGCGTCGACGGCTTCAAGCGTCAGTTGGACAACGTGGCGGCCTGGCTCGACGGCGAACCGCACGGCATGCCGTCGGCGCACGATGCGCTGTCGGTGCAAAAGCTGATCGAGGCCATGCTGGCCGATTGATCAACGTCCGGCGCGGCGCCGGATCGACCGGATCGTTTCTTCCAGCGCGGTCAGGAACCGCGATCGGTCCTGCTTCGAGAAGGCCGGTCCGCCGCCGGTCACCTCGCCGGTGTCGCGTAAGTGCGCCATCAGATCCCGCATGGCCAGCGCCATGCCGATGCTCTGCTCGGTGAACGGTTTGCCGGTCGGACCGATCACGCTGGCGCCGGCATCGAGGCAGCGGGCGGCGAGGGGAATGTCGGCGGTGATCGCGATATCGCCGTCGCCGATGCGCTCGGCGATCCAGTCGTCGGCCGCGTCGAGGCCGTCCCCGACGACGACGCGGTTCACCCGCGGATTGTCGTCGAGACGCAGCCATTGATTGCTGACCATGTGCACGGGCAGGCCATGCCGGTCGGCCACGCGCATGACCTCGCTCTTCACCGGACAGGCATCTGCGTCGACATAGATCTCGAGCATCCGCCTAGGCGCCCTCCAGCTCCTCGCGCAGCAACTCCAGTGCCAGCCATTCCTCCTCGGCGGCCGCGAGCTTGGCTTCCGCCGTCTGCAGATCCGACGCCGATTGCGAGTACGCGCCAGGATCCTTGGCATAGAGGTCCGGTTCGGCCAACTTCGCCTGTAGTCGCACGACATCGGCTTGCAAGGCCTCGATCCGTCCCGGCAAGGTTTCCAGTGCGTGCTTCTGCTTGTAGGACAGACGTTGCCGTGACGGCCGATCGCGCGGGCCCGCGGGCGGCTTCTTTTGCGCCGGCTTTTCCGATGGCCCGGTCGGTAGCGGTTCGCCGCGCTGCGCCAGCATGTCCGAATAGCCGCCGGCATATTCGATCCAGCGGCCGTCGCCTTCCGAGGCCAGGACCGATGTCACCACGCGGTCGAGGAAATCGCGGTCGTGACTGACCAGCAGCACGGTGCCGGCATAGTCGGCCAACAGTTCCTGCAACAGGTCGAGCGTTTCCAGGTCGAGGTCGTTCGTCGGCTCGTCCAGCACCAGCAGGTTCGACGGCTGCGCCAGCGCCCGGGCCAGCATCAACCGGCCGCGCTCGCCGCCGGAGAGCGCGGCGACCGGCGTGTGGGCCTGCTCCGGCGAGAACAGGAAGTCCTTCATGTAGCCGACGACATGCTTGCTTTGACCGCCGACGAACACGGTGTCGCCGCGCCGATCGGTCAGCGCCTCCGTCAGCGTCCAGTCCGGGTCGAGGCTGTCACGCCGTTGATCGAGGGTCACCATCTGCAGGTTGGCGCCGCGCCGGATCGTCCCTTGGTCCGGTTCCAGACTGCCCGTCAACATGTTGAGCAGCGTCGTCTTGCCGGCGCCGTTCGGCCCGACGATGCCGAGCCGGTCGCCGCGTTGCACCCGGACCGACAGATCCCGGACGACTGTCTTGTCGCCGAACGCCTTGCCGACCTCGGTGGCCTCGGCCACGAGCTTGCCGGACATGGCACCCTCGGTGGCGGTCAGCTTGACGGCGCCGGCGGCCTGGCGCTGCTCGCGCCGTTCCTTGCGCAGGGCATGCAGGGCGCGCAGACGGCCCTGGTTGCGCCGCCGCCGCGCGGTGACGCCGCGATGCAGCCATTCGGCCTCGGTCGCGAGCTTGCGGTCGAGCTCGTGCCGCTCGCGCGCCATCTGCGCAAGCGTCTCGTCGCGCCAGGTTTCGAAAGCCGCGAAGCCCCGGTCGAGACGGCGGGTGATGCCCAGGCTGAGCCAAACCGTAGCGTGTGAGAGGTTCTCCAGGAACCGGCGGTCGTGGCTGATCAGGACCAGGGCCGAGCGTAGCGTCCTCAGCTCCGTCTCCAGCCATTCGATGGCCGGCAGGTCGAGGTGGTTGGTCGGCTCGTCCAGCAGCAGGATGTCCGGTTCCGGCGCCAGCACGCGCGCCAGCGCCGCCCGGCGCGCCTCGCCGCCCGACAAATGTGCCGGCGCCTCGTCACCGCTGAGGCCGAGGCGTGTCAGCAGGTACTGCGCCCGATGCGCGTCGTCGCCCGGCGCCAGTCCGGCCTCGACGTAATCCCGGGTCGTCGCATAGCCGGCAAGATCGGGTTCCTGCGGCAGGTAACGGACGGTGATACCCGGCTGTAGGAACCGCTCGCCATGATCGGACTCGATCTGACCGGCGGCGATCTTCAGAAGGGTCGACTTGCCCGAGCCGTTGCGGCCGACCAGGCACAGCCGGTCGCCGGCCGAGACCGACAACTCGGCCGTTTCCAGCAACGGCGTGCCGCCGAAGCTGAGGGCGATATCGCGCAGGATCAGAACGGGTGGTGCCATAGAGCCAGCATGTATCCTCGCCGTCCGCGTTAGGCAAGGCCGGTGACGGGCCTCAAGCTTGACAGGCCGCGCCGGCTCGCCTAATCAATAGGCAGCGCCGATTTGAGCCAGATTGCGGGCGCTTAAAAATGCAGCTAAAGCGGTCGGACAGTCCGCCCCAGCATCGCTGCGGCGGATTTTTTTTCGACCAGGCTCGGAAAGGGGGCGTTGCCCGCCGGGTCGTTTCGCGCCGGCGACGCAGCGCCGGAGTGGAATGGCCAGAACGAGGAGCCTAGAGATATATCCGTGACCTTCAGCGATGTTTTCACCTCCGCCCAGGATGCCTTCCGGCAGGAGCCTGGCGCCGCCGACGCGACGTTTTCGGTGGAGTCGCGTCAGACCGACGGCCTGAAGAGCGCCGTCACCGTGCGTCAGTTTCGCGTAGACGTGGACGAGCCGGCCGCGCTCGGCGGCGACGACACCGCGCCGAACCCGGTCGAATACGTGCTGGCGGCGCTGGCATCCTGCCAGGAGATCACCTATCGCCTTTACGCCGACCAGCTCGGCATCCCGTTGAACAATGTTGCCGTCAGCCTGTCCGGCGACATCGACTTGCGCGGATTTTTCGCGGTCGATGACAGCGTGCGGCCCGGCTACAATGCCGTCAAAGGGACCGTAACGTTGGACAGCGATGCAGATCCTGCCGAACTCCGACGCCTCAAGGCGGCTGTCGACCGGCATTGCCCGGTGCTCGATATCCTGCGTCAGCCGACGCCGGTCAGCCTGGGTCTCGAATTCAAGAATGGGAGTGTGGGAAGCGCGGCGGCCCGGGCTCAGGCCTGAACCGCCATTGGCAAACCTCAAGCGTCTTAGGGGCAAGACTTATGACTGTTGACAGCAAGAATCCCGAGACCCTCGCCTTGCACGCGGGCTATCGGAACGATCCGGCGACCGGCGCGGTCGCCGTGCCGATCTATCAGACCACGTCGTACCAGTTCAACCACACCGAACACGCGGCCAACCTGTTCGCGCTCAAGGAACTGGGCAACATCTATACCCGCATCATGAACCCGACCTGCGACGTGCTGGAGCAGCGCATCGCGGCGTTGGAAGGCGGCGCCGCGTCACTGGCGCTGAGCTCGGGCCAGGCGGCCTCGGCGTTTGCCATCCAGAACGTGGCCCAGGCCGGCGACAACGTGGTCAGCTCGACCGACCTCTATGGCGGCACCTGGAACCTGTTCGCCAATACGCTGAAGCAGCAGGGCATCGAGGTCCGCTTCGTCGATCCGTCCGATCCGGAAAACTTCCGCCGGGCGACCGACGACAAGACCCGGGCCTACTACGCGGAGACTCTGCCGAACCCGAAGCTGACCGTGTTCCCGATCAAGGAAGTCGCCGATATCGGCCGCGAGTTCGGCGTGCCGCTGATCATGGACAACACGGCGGCGCCGGTGATCTGCAAGCCGTTCGAGCACGGCGCGGCCATTATCGTCTACTCGACGACCAAGTATATCGGCGGTCACGGCACGTCGATCGGCGGCCTGCTGGTCGACGGCGGCAATTTCGACTGGGAGGCCTATCCCGACCGACAGCCGCTGCTGAACACGCCCGACCCGAGCTATCACGGCGCGGTCTGGAGCCAGGCGGCGAAACCGCTGGGGCCGATCGCCTATATCCTGAAGGCACGCGTGACGCTGCTGCGCGACCTCGGATCGGCGTTGAGCCCCTTCAACGCCTTCCAGATCATCCAGGGACTGGAGACGCTGCCGCTCAGGATCCGCGAGCATTGCCGCAACGGCGCGGCCGTCGCCGAGTTCCTGTCCGGCCATTCGGCCGTCAGCAACGTGATCTTCGCCGGCAGCCATACGGACGCCGAGCAGCAGAGGCGGGCCGAGACCTATCTCGGCGGCCAGTATGGCGGCCTGGTGGGCTTCGAGCTGAAGGACGGGCTGGAGGCTGGAAAGCGCTTCATCGACGCCCTGCAACTGTTCTACCACGTCGCCAATATCGGCGATGCCCGCAGCCTGGCGATCCATCCGGCCTCGACGACGCATTCGCAGCTGTCGCCGGAGGACCAGCTGGCGACAGGCGTGTCGGACGGTTATGTCCGGCTGTCGATCGGCATCGAGCATATCGACGACATCATCGCCGACCTTACGCAGGCGCTCGACGCCGCGACGTCGCAGCAGGCGGCGGCCGAATAACCGCATAACAACCAAGAAACGCCATCAACCGAAATCGGCCGGGCCGCATCCGCGGTCCGGCATTTCTTTGCCGATCTTTCTATTCCGGTGACAGTAACCATAACTCCGTGTCGAGTTAAGGTTACTGTCACCGGAATTATCAGCCGTGGAGGGCGGATTTCGGCAACATCATATGGATGCCCTTGTGGACGTTGACGACCTGGGTCACGCGCAGGTCGCCGGCAAGGCTGCAGAGCGTGTAGGCGTCGGCCTTGGAGAGGTTGGTGCGGGTCTGGATCTGGTCGAGCATGCGGCGCAGCGCCTGTTCGGCGGCGACGTCGAGATCCGGATCGATGCCGAAGGTGATGTAGTGGCTGCGGGTTTCGGCGAACGGCGCGTCGAGGTCCAAGTCCTTACGTACGTGCAGCTCAAAGGTGCCGGTCAGCGCCGTCTCGATGGCCGTGACGCAAACCTCGCCGTCGCCCTGCGTCGCATGGCCATCGCCGGCCGAAAACAGGGCGCCATCGGCGAAGACTGGCAGATAGAGCGTGGCGCCGGGCCGCAGCTCCTTGCAGTCGAGATTGCCGCCGTGGCGGCGCGGAATGATCGAACTGATCCGGCCCCAGCCGGACGGCGGCGCCACACCCATGACGCCGAAGAACGGATAGAGCGGCAGGTCGTGGCCCCAGGGCAGTCGGCCGGTCATCGACGAGCGGTCGAGCGGGACGTGCAGCAGCCGAGGTTCCTCGAAATCGTTTGGCAGAGCGCCGCTGAGCGGTCGGATCACGTTCCAGCCCCAGTTGTCGGCAAGCTGTACGTCGACGATGCGGATCTCCAGCACGTCACCCACTGTCGCGCCGCGCACCGCCACCGGCCCGGTGAGGATATGGCCGGGCGTCATGCGGTCGTGCACCTGCCGGTGGATCTCGACGAGTTCGGGCAACGGCCGCAGGTCGCCGTCGGGCACGACATCGGGACCGCCGGAGACCGTATGGACGGTGACGCTGTCGCCGGACTCGATCTCGATGACGGGCGAAGCGGCGGCCTCGAAATAACCCCAGCGGACCGTCTCCGGCGTGGCGTTCAGCTCGTGGTGCGTCGGCATGGTGTCGGGCGCTCCTTGGGAATCAGCCCCCGAACGGTAGCACGGTCAGGCCGCGGCCAGCGCCCGCAGCAGGTCATCGGCAAGATCGCCGGCGTCTTCCAGGCCGACCGACAAGCGCACGAGGCCGTCTGAGACGCCGGCCAGGGCGCGGCCTTCCGGTCCCATGGCCCGGTGCGTGGTTGTCGCCGGGTGGGTGATCAGGCTCTTGGCGTCGCCGAGGTTGTTCGAAATGTCGACGATCTTGAGCGCGTTCAGGGCGCGGAAGGCGGCATCTTTTCCGCCGGCCATCTCGAAGCTGACGACAGTGCCGCCGGCCTGCATCTGCCGCCGGGCGAGATGGGCCTGGGGATGGTCGTCCATCTCCGGATAAATCACTTGGGCAACGGCCGGCTGCCGTTGCAGCACGTGCGCCAGCGTGCGGGCACTGGTGCACTGCCGATCGACCCGGATTTCCAGCGTCTCCAGACCCTTCAGCAGCGTCCAGGCGTTGAACGGGCTCAAGGCCGGGCCGGTGTGGCGCAGGAACGGTTGCAGGATCTCGTTGCGGAAATGCGCGTCCGAAACCACGGCGCCGCCAAGGCAGCGGCCCTGGCCGTCGATATGCTTGGTGCCGGAATAGACGACGACATCGGCGCCGAAGTCCATGGGCCGCTGCAGCAGCGGCGTCGAGAACACGTTGTCGACCACCACGCGGGCATCCACCTCGTGCGCCAGCTCGGACACGGCCGCAATATCGATGATCTCCAGTGTCGGATTCGACGGCGTTTCGAAGAACACGGCCGCCGTTTCCGGCCTGAGCGCGTCGCGCCACTGGTCGAGGTCGGTGCCGTCGACCAGCGTCGTCTCGATGCCATAGCGCGGCAGCAGCTCGGTGACGATGTAGTGGCAGGAGCCGAACAACGCCCGCGACGACACGACATGATCGCCGGCGCGGAGTTGCGACATCAGGGCCGCGAACACGGCGGCCATGCCGCTCGCCGTGGCGAAGCAGGCCTCGGCGCCTTCCAGCAGCGCCAGGCGCTGCTCGAACATGGTGACGGTGGGATTGCCGTAGCGCGAGTAGATGAAACCGGGATCGTCGCCCAGGAACCGGGCCTCGGCCTGCTCGGCGCTGTCGTAGACGAAGCCGGAGTTCAGATACATCGCCTCGCTGGTCTCGCCGTGCGACGAGCGGCAGAGGCCGCCGCGCACCATGCGCGTGGCGGGCTGCCAACATCGCTCGTCGTTCAATCTGCTATCGATCGGTTCCATGAAATCGACCCCCGTTATTGTCGTTGTCGCTGTGTCAGTCATTTTTGCGTCCAGGGCAGGCCCGCGGCCTTCCAGCCTTCCGATGTTCCGCGTTGTCCGTGGTCGTCGCACGGCCCCTCGAAACCGTCGGCGACGTTGAAGCAGGTTTCGTAGCCCGCTGCCGTCAGTGCGATCGCGGCGTTTCGCGAGCGCGCGCCAGAACGGCAAAGCAGCAGGATCGCCGTCGATCTGGCGATACCCGTCGTCTCGACCTGTTGCAGGAAATCGGCGTTCGGGCGCATGCCGGGATAGTGTTGCCAGGCGATGAAGTAGGGGGACTTCTCCAGGCGGCTCAGATCCGGCCGGCCGACAAAATCCCACTCGGCCTCGCTGCGCACGTCGATCAGCACGGCATCGGGATCGTCCGTCAGCCGGTCCCAGGCCTGCCAGGACGTGAGGTCGCCGGCATAGGTTGCTTCGGTCTGAACTTGGGTCATTGCATGGCCTCCCCGGCCTTAGCCGGCGCGGCGGATCGTGCCGTCCGCGCCGATATGGATGCCGCACTCCGTCTTGCCGCTGCCGGCCCATCGGCCGGCGCGGATGTCGTCGGCCTGCGCGACCGCCCGGGTGCAGGTGGCGCAGCCGATCGAGCGATAGCCACGCACCGTCAGCGGATGTGGCGGTAAATCGAGCCGGTCGAACGCTTCGCTGATGTCTTCTGCCGACCAGTTGGCCAGCGGATTGATCTTGACGCGACCGTTCGCCGCCTCGATCAGCGGCAGATTGTCCCGCAGGCCGCCATGGAAGCGCTTGCGGCCGGTGATCCAGGCCTTGAAGCCGGCCAATGCCCGCTCCAGCGGCAGGACCTTGCGCAGATGGCAACAGGCGTCCGGATTCCGCCGCCAGAGATCGCCGTCGGAATCGCGTTCGGTCAGGTCTCGCGGCGACGGCGCGATCTGGCGCACGTCGCGCAGGCCGAGCCTTTCGGTGACGGTCTCGACGTAACGCAGCGTTTCCGGAAAGTGCTTGCCGGAGTCGAGGAAGATCACCGGCGTCGCCGGATCGATCTCGGCAACGAGCCGCAGCAGCACGGCCGCCTCGGCGCCGAACGACGAGACAAGCGCAGTACGGCCGGGATAGGCCTCCGTGAGGACGGCCCGCAGCAGGGCCGATCCGTCGAGCCCCGCATAGCGGTCGGACAGGATGGCGGCCTGACGGATCGCGGGATCGAAACGCAGCAGCATCGCGGGCCGGCTCCTAGTAGGCCCAGTAACCGGCGCAGGCGACCGCTGGCGGACTGTCGGGCTCCGTCGACGCGCCCGAGGCCGTGCGACGCGGACTTGGCTTGCGCCGCAGGGTGGCGGCGGGCTCGCGTTTGTCGGCGGTGGGCTGGTACCAGACCGAGATCTCCCGCAAGGCCTCTTCCCAAACGACCGCAGCGCTTTCGTCGGCGACCTCGAAGGCATCGAAGCCGCAGCGGTGCATGAACAGATACTGATCCCGTAGCACGTTGCCGACCGCCCGCAGTTCGCCCTTGTAGCCGTAACGCTCGCGCAGCAGGCGGGCGTAGGAATAGGCGCGGCCGTCGTTGAACTTCGGGAACTCGAGGGCGATCACATCGAAGCGTTCTATGTCGTCGGCGATGAGCGTCGGCGACTGGTCGCTCGCGAGCCGGATGCCGACCGGCGCGTTGCGTTGCTGAATCCCGTCTTCGTTGGCCTGCCAGGCGTCGAGACCGACGATCAGCGGCGCATCCGATCCGTCGTCCGAGTTCCGCCAGGGGTCGGCGACGAGCTTTCCGTCCTTAATGAGCGGCATAGAGCTTCTCCTTGAAGGGTTGCAGACCGACGCGGCGATAGGTGTCGAGGAACTGTTCGCCCCGGTCCCGTTGTTCCAAGTACGTGTCGACGATGGTTTCGACGGCGTCCGCGATCTCGTCGCCGGAAAAGGCCGGGCCGACCAGATCGCCGAGCGCGGCGTTCTCGTCGGCATTGCCGCCGAGCGTGACCTGGTAGTGCTCGGTGCCCTTCTTGTTGACGCCGAGGATGCCGATGTTGCCGACGTGATGGTGCGCGCAGGCGTTAATGCAGCCGGAGATGTTGAGCGTGAGCCGGCCGATATCGTGCAGGCGCGCGAGATTGTCGAAACGCCGGCTGATCTGCTGCGCGATCGGGATCGAGCGGGCGTTCGCCAGGTTGCAATAGTCCAGCCCCGGGCAGGCGATGATGTCGGTCAGAAGGCCGATATTCGCCGTCGCCAGTTCGGCCTGCTGGAGTGCCTGCCAGAGGGCATGCAGGTCCGAGAGCCTGACGTCGGGCAGGACCAGGTTCTGCTCGTGCGCGACGCGGATCTCGCCGAAGCTGTAGCGCTCGGCCACATCGGCGACGACCTCCATCTGCTCGGCCGAGGCGTCGCCCGGCACGCCGCCGGTCGGCTTCAGCGAGATGTTGACGACGGCGTAGCCCGGCTGCTTGTGGGCGACAACGTTGCTGCGCACCCACTGGGCGAAGGCCGGATCGGACAGGCGCTTCTCCTCGAAGGCCGCCGAGACGGCGTCGAGACGTTCGTAGGCCGGCGGCGCGAAATAGGTTTCGATGCGGGCGATCTCGTCGGCCGGCAGGTCGAGCGCGCCACCGCGGATCTCCCGCCACTCGGCTTCGACCATCTCGGCGAAAGTCTCGGCGCCGACCTGGTTGACCAGGATCTTGATGCGCGCCTTGTGGATGTTGTCGCGGCGGCCGAGCTGGTTGTAGACGCGCAGGATCGCTTCCAGATAGGACAACAGATCCTGCTTCGGCAGGAAGTCGCGGATCGTCTTACCGATGACGGGCGTGCGGCCGAGGCCGCCGCCGACCATCACCTCGAAGCCAGCCTCGCCATCTGCGTCGATGTGCATGCGAAGTCCGATGTCGTGCGCCCGTACCGCCGCACGGTCGTGCGGCGCGCCGGTGATGGCGATCTTGAACTTGCGTGGCAGGAACGAGAATTCCGGATGCAGGGTCGACCATTGCCGGATGATTTCGGCATAGATACGCGGATCCTCGATCTCGTCGGCGGCGACGCCGGCGAACTGGTCGGCCGTGACGTTGCGGATGCAGTTGCCGCTGGTCTGGATCGCGTGCATCTCGACATCCGCCAGATCGGCCAGGATGTCGGGCGCGTCTTCCAGCTTGATCCAGTTGTACTGGATGTTCTGGCGCGTGGTGAAATGGCCATAGCCCTTGTCGTAGCGGCGGGCGATGTTGGCGAGACGCCGCATCTGTGGCGACGACAGCGTGCCGTAGGGAATGGCGACCCGCAGCATGTAGGCGTGAAGCTGCAGGTAGAGGCCGTTCATAAGGCGCAGCGGCTTGAACTCATCCTCGGTCAGTTCGCCGTCGAGGCGGCGGGCCACCTGACCGCGGAACTGCGCCACGCGCTGCTGTACGAAGCCGTGGTCGAATTCGTCGTAGCGGTACATGGACGACCTCAGCGCTGAGCGGCCTGGTAGCCGAGATCGGGCCGGATGCTCGGCCCCTTGGCGCGGATGGTTTCGCGCTGGCCAAGTGGCTGGATAGCGCCGGCCTCGACGGTGACGTCGAACAGGTAGGGGCCGACGACGATCCGGCGGTCGACGTCGCGCTCGGCCGTCGCCAGCAACGCGGACGCGGTCTCCGCGCCGTCGGCGACGGCAGCGTCGGCCAGGCGGTCGGACCAGCCGTTGTTGGGGGCGAGGTAGACGACCTGGCCGTCGTGTAGACGGTTGGCCGTGACGACTTGCTGGGACATGGATCTGATCTCCTTCAGGAGGCGCGGGCTTGGGGGAGGGCGGGGGCGAAGGCGGTGCTGGCGAAACGGACGACGTCACCGATGACCAACAGAGCCGGACCGTTGATGGCGTTGTCGGCGACCAGCTCGCCGAGGCCGGCCAGGCGGCCGCTGACAAGTCTCTGACTGGGCAAGGTGGCGTTCTCGATGACGGCGGCGGGCGTATTGCCGTCGCGACCATGGGCGATCAGGCGCGCGGCAATGGTGCCGGCATTCGACAGGCCCATGTAAACGACAATGGTCTGGTCGGTGCGCGCGAGGCCGGCCCAATCCACGTCCGGATCGCCGTCCTTGCCGTGACCGGTGACAAACGTCACGGCGGACGCGTGATCACGATGGGTGAGCGGAATGCGCGTCGCCGCCGCGGCGCCGGCCGCGGCCGTGATGCCGGGCACGACCTCGACGGGGATGTCCTGGCGGCGTAGCTCATCGACTTCTTCGCCGCCCCGGCCGAAGACGAACGGATCACCGCCCTTCAGGCGCAGCACGCGCTTGCCGGCCCGTGCATGTTCGACCAGCAGCGCGTTGATTTCGTCCTGCGACAGGCTGTGGTTGGCCTTCGCCTTGCCGACATAGATGCGCTCGGCATCGCGGCGCACATAGTCCAGCAGGTCCGGGCCGATCAGGCGGTCGTAGACGACGACGTCGCAGTTCTGCATCAGGCGCAGCGCGCGCAATGTCAGCAGGTCGGGGTCGCCGGGCCCGGCGCCGACGATGTGCACGATGCCGTCGCCGCGCGCGGCGTCCGCCGGCAGATTGACCAGCGCCAGCATGTGCTCGCGCGCCGTGGTCTCGTTACCCGACAGCACGGCGTCGGCGATCGGGCCGTCGAAGAAGCGTTCCCAGAACCGCCGTCGATCATCGCCATTTGGGAGGGTGGCGGCGACGGCCTGTCGGAAGGCGCGGGCGAAGCGGGCGAGACGGCCGATGCCGGCGGGCAGCAGCCGCTCGATCTCGGCCCGAATGCGGCGGACGAGAACGGGCGAGGCGCCGCCGGAGCCGATGGCGACGATTACCGGATCGCGGTCGACGATGGCCGGCATGACGAACGTCGACAGTTTCGGCATGTCGACGACGTTGACCAGCACGCCGGCAGCCTGCGCCGCGCGGGCCACCTGGTGGTCGACGTTCACACGGGTCGTGGCGCTGATGACGAGCGCGTTTCCGTCAACGTCGTCGAGCTCGAACTTGCGCTGCTTCCACACCACATCGCAGGCCTCGGCGAGCCCGGCGATCTCGTCGCAGGCGCGCGGCGCGACGACCGTGATCTCGGCGTTGGCCTTGCGCAGCAGGCGGATCTTGCGGGCGGCGATCTCGCCGCCGCCGACGACGAGGCAGGTCCGGCCGGCCAGATCCAGGAAGATCGGAAAGGCGCTCATGACGCCACCACCCGCGTGGCGATACGCGCGTCAGTCAGCGACAGAGGGAATTCTAGTGGGAGTTCGGCTCTTGGCCCGTACACGGTATGCTCCTGTGACATCCCATAACGGGCCCACGGAGCATTCCCCGTGGCGCTTTAGCAGTTTGTAACGCGGATGCAAGCTGCCCGATCAAATCGCCGCGAGTCCGTTGGGGTGGACCAGTCCGCTAACTCTTGCAATATTAGTAAAGACCTCTTCAGCGGGATGTCAATGTATTTACGCGTGATCCCGTATGATATTTTTTATCTACACCAATTCATGTGGAAATTAGCCGGTCGCTAGAAGCGGTCCGGCCGGAACGGCGTGACGTCGAACGGCGTGTGCCGCCCGGCAATGAGATCCGCAATCAGCCGGCCGGTAATCGGTCCAAGCGTCAGGCCGAGGTGGCCGTGGCCGAAGGCGAAATAGACCGATCGATGATGCGGCGACGGCCCGATCACCGGCAACGAGTCGGGCATCGACGGCCGGAAGCCCAGCCATTCGCGATTGACCTCATCCCCAAGTCCAGGAAGCGCCCGCCGTGCCGCCGGCAGCAGACGCCGCACCGCGCGATAGTTTGGCGGCGCGTCGAGGCCGGCGAGCTCGACACCGCTGGTGAGCCGGATACCATCCTCCATCGGCGCCAGTACGAAGGAATGATCGCCGATCACGGTCGGCCGGCGAAGCCCAGGTCCGTCATAGGCCGGCAGGTTGAGGTGATAGCCGCGCTCGGTGTCGAGCGGTACCGGGCTGCCGAGTTGCACCGCGAGCGACTTCGACCAGGCGCCGGCTGCGATCACCAGCGCATCGAGCGGATGCCGGCCTGACTCGGTGACGACCTCCGTCGGTCCCTCCGGTCCAATCTCGACGCGCGAGACCTTCTCGGTCCGGATCTCGCCGCCGTTGGCGACAACGTGTTCGGCCCAGCCACTGACCAGGCGGTGCGGGCTGCTGACGAAGCCGGCGTCGGGCTGGAAAATGCCGTGCCGGAAGATCGGCGCCAGGCCCGGTTCGAGCTGGCGGATCTCGTCCTCGTTCAGGATCTCGAAGCGCACGCCGTGACGCGTCATCAGGTCGCGGTCGGCCGCCGTCGCGGCGAAGGCGGTGCCGCTCTTATAGACTTTGAACCAGCCGACGCGATGCACGATGTTTTCGACCCGGCAGAGGTCGAGCTGCTCGGCATGCGCTTCGTAGGCCGACATAACCAGCGGCGCCAGGGCCTGCGCCAGGGCTTCGACCCCGGCCGGCGTGCCAGCGCGCAGGAAGCGCCAGAGCCAGGGCGCCAGCCTGGGCAGATAGGCGGGCCGGATGCGCAAGGGCCCCAACGGGTCGAGCAACATCTTCGGCACCTGCCGCCACAGACCCGGCATGCTGACGGGCGCCACGGCGCCGTTGGCGATGGCGCCGGCATTGCCGAACGAGGTGGCGGTGCCGGGCGGACGCGGATCGAAAACCGTGACGCGGTGGCCGTCGGCCTGTAGCCGCAGGGCGCAACTGACGCCGACCGCGCCGGCGCCAACGATCGTCACGTGCCGGGGCTGCATGGGCGCGGACACGACGGGTTGCCGCTACAACTTGAACGGGATGTAAAGCGCGATGTCGGGGATCAGATAGATCACCACGATCGAGAACAGCATCATGGCGATGAACGGCAGCACGCCGCGCGCCACGTCCGACAGCTGGGACTTCGCCACGGCCTGAATGACGAACAGGTTCAGGCCGACGGGCGGCGTGATCAGGGCGCATTCGATCATGATCACGAACATGATGCCGAACCAGATGGGATCGATGCCGAGCCCGGCGAGCGACGGATGCAGCACCGGCACCATGATCAGCAGCATCGACAGCGCTTCCAGGAAGAAACCCATTACCAGCAGCACCAGGCAGACGATGACGATGAACATGCCTGTCTCGTTTATGTTGGCGGCGATGAGCTGCGAGACGTCGTACGGGATGCGGTAGAGCGTGATGGCCTTGGCGAAGACCTTGGCGCCGGCCAGGATCAGGAGGATGGTCACCGTCGTGCGCATGGACTCCACGACGGCTTCCTTGATCTGGGCCCAAGTGATCGAGCGCAGCACGAAGATGGTCAGGATCAGCGCCATGGCGAAGCCGATGCCCGCGGCCTCGGTCGGCGTGAAGATGCCCAAGTAGATCCCAAGGATGATAACCGCGGCCAGCACGAAGGTCGGCGTCGCCCGCATGGTCGCGCGCACGCGTTCGTCCCAGGTGGCGCGGGCGACCGGCGTGAAGGCGCCGGAGAACTTGGCATAGAGGATCGAGAAGACGATGAACATGCCGGCCAGCATCAGGCCCGGGCCGATGCCGGCGAGGAACAGGTCGACGATGCTCTCCTCGGCGACAACGCCGAAGATGATCATCGGGATCGACGGCGGAATGAGGATGCCGAGCGTGCCGCCGGCCGCCAGCAGGCCGTAGACGAAGCGCGGCTGGTACCCGCGTTCGATCATCTCCGGGATAGCGACGACGCCGATGGTCGCGGCCGTGGCCACCGAGCTGCCGGAGATCGCCGCGAAGATGGCGCAGGACACGATGGTGGCGACCGCAAGTCCGCCCGGCCAATGGCCGACCCAGGTCTGCACGGCCGCGAACAGGTCCCGGCCGACGCCGCCCTTCAGCAGGATGTTCGACATCAAGATGAACAGGGGCGCCGCCAGCAGGATGAAGTTGTCGATCGAGCTGTAAAGCGCCTGTGGCACGATCACCAGCGACAGATCGTTCACCAGCAGCAGGGCGAGCCCGAGGCCGCCCAACGCGAATGCGATCGGTAAACCGGTCAGCAGCAGCGCCAGTAGTATGACCAGGATGATGAGAGCGGACATGCGGCGCTACATCTGCTCTTCGATGCGGTCCTCACCCAGGTCCTCGCCGCGGGTGAGGCGGGCGAGCAGGGCGAGGCATTGCAGCAGCAACAGGCCGAAGCCGATCGGGATGGCGATCTCGGTATACCATTTGGGCACGCCGAGCATGGTCGAGCTGGCGCGGCCCTTCTGAATGGAATCGACGACGATCTCGACGCCCCACCAGATCGCGACGCCGCAGAAGCCGGCGATGCAGAGTAGCGAGAACGCCTCCGCCCAGCGCCGTCCTTGTGCGCCCAGGCGGTCGACCAGCAGCGTGATGCGGATCATGTGCCGGTGCCGCAGCACGTAGGCTGCGGCCAGGTAAGTGGCCCAGATCTGGAAGAAGCGGCTCATCTCCTCGGCCCAGATCGTCGGCGCGTTGAAGACGTAACGGGCCACCACTTCGTAGGTGATCATGCCGCCGATGACGAAGAACATCCAGGCGGCGAACCGGCCGCTGAATTCGCCGACGGTATCGATCAGGCGCAGCATGTCAGATCAGGCCAGGCGGACGGAACGGCCGGCGGCAGTGTTGCCGCCGGCCATGCCCCCTACGAAACATTCGCCGCTATTGCAGCTTGCGCGCTTCGGAGATCAGCTTTTCGCCGAGCGGGCCGGACTGCTGGATGTAGAAGTCGACCACCGGCTCGGCCGCCTTGCGCCATTCCGCCCGCTGGGCGTCGCTCAGGTCGACCACCTTCATGTCGGTCTCGGCCTTGATCCAGGCGATCGTGTCTTCGTGGATCTTGGCGTATTTCTCGCGCAGGTCCTTCTCGACCGTGCGGGCGGCGTTGCTGATGATCTCGCGCTCTTTCTCCGAGAAGTCCTGCCAGACGTCCTCGTTGATCAGCACGACGAACTCCAGGCCGGCATGGTTGGTCAGGATCGTGTAGTCCATGACCTCGTGCAGCTTGCGCGACTTCACGGCCGTGACGCCGGTCATGCCGGCATCGACGGTGCCGCGCTGATAGGCCAGGAACTGCTCCGAGCCCGACATCAGGGTCGGCGCGGCGCCGGTCTGCTTGACGAACTCGCCGAGGATCTTGCCGAACACGCGGACCTTTTTGTCCTTCATGTCGGCCGGGGTGGCGATCGGCTCGTCCTTGCTCAGCATCACCGACAGGCCAAAGGCCTGCCACCAGAGCACACGGGCGCCGGTCTTCAGGATCTCGGCGTCAAGCGCCTCGCGGATCGGGTGGCCGGGCGCGGTGGCCTTGGCAATGGAGGCGTTGTCATTGAACGTGAACGGCACGAACATCAGATCGACGGCCGGGATCGTGCCGGCAAAGCGGGTCAGCGACGCCGAGCCCATCTCCACCGCGCCCGAGGCGACGGCCTGCGGCACTTCCTTGTCCTTGTAGAGCTGAGCCGAGTCGTAGATTTCGACCTTGATCTCGCCGTTCGACTCGCGTTCGACGATCTCCTTAAACGCCAGGTGGTTCTGGCCGAGGATGTTCTTCAGCGGCAGCTGCAGCGTGATGCGCAGCGTCTTGGCGGCTTCGGCCGCATCGGGCGTCGCGAACGCCGCCATGGCGCCGATTGTCAGCGCCAGCGCCGTGGTCTTCATGCCGGCCCGCAGACGCGCGGCAAGGATCGATCCCGTCATGTTGTCTCCTCCCAACGGATCAGGATGTTTCGACCGGTCGGACATGCCGGCCTTCTGTCGCGCATTCTCGTGGCTGTTGCCGCGCCAAGTCAACGTGTCCCGACGGCCACACCGGCAACGTGTTATTAACCATGATGACCGCAGCATGCCCGCGGCCTAATCACCAGGGGTCCAGCATCTCACCTCATCTCGACAGGTTGCGGCCATGCTCTGGCTGATCGGCATCGTCGTCGCCATCGGACTGCCGGTCTGCGCCATTCTGGGCGCGGTCGCCTTTACGCGGTCCCGACGCCTGGAAGATCAACTGCGGCGGGTCAGCAACGATCTCGACCTGCTACGCATGCAATTCGAGCATCTCGGGCGCCAGCAGGAGCAACCGCCGTCGGCAGAGTCCACCGAGGCGGGCAACGTTACGCCCGAGCCGGAACCGGCTGCCGACGAGCCGGAAACGCCGATGCCGGAACCGGAGCAGGCACCGGCCGCCGCCATGGCGACGGTTGCCGTCGACCGGTCGGCGTCGATCGAGGAGAGCTTCACGTCGAAATGGCTGGTCTGGCTGGGCGGCGTCACCATCGCGCTTGGCGGCGGCTTCCTCGTGAAGTTCAGCATCGATCAAGGCCTGTTAGGGCCGGGGCCGCGCACGCTGATCGGCCTTGCCGTTGGCGTGCTATTGATTGCCGGCGGCGAGTGGCTGCGTCGCCGCCCTCGTGAACGGCAATGGGCCACGATCAAGCCGTCATATATCCCGGCGGCGCTCACGGCGGGCGGTCTGTTCACGCTTTTCGCCAACATCTTCGCGGCCTATGGCCTCTACGGCTTCATCTCGCCGCTGGTCGCCTTCGTCGGCCTGACGCTGATCGCGGCGCTGGCCTTCGGGCTGTCGTTGCTGCAGGGCCCGTTCATCGCCGCGCTGGCGATCGTCGGCGGCTACAGCATCCCGGTTCTGGTCTCGACCGGCAGCGCCGATATGCTGGGGCTGTTCGGGTTTCTGTTGTTGCTGCAGGTCACCGCGCTCGCGGTCCTGCGCTACATGGCCTGGTGGTGGCTCGGCTGGCTGACGCTCGCCGGCGCCGTCGTCTGGACGCTGTTGTGGTTGATCGACCCTTACACGCACGGAGATGCGCCGGTTCAGGCCGCCTATCTGTTGCTGACGTCGGCGCTGTTCGTCTTCACCCGCTATCGGACGCCGGACGATGCCTATGACGTCACGCCCTCATGGTCCGCGCTTCTTGGCCTGCCGAACGCGATCAAGCAGGCCTGGGTCGCGGCACTGCTCGCCGCGCTGCTGACGTTCGTCCTGATCCGGGTCGACGGCTATGGCACGCCTGTTCTGATCGTGCTCGGCCTGCTGACCCTGCTATGGCTGGTCGCCGGAAGACGGGAAGCCGTGTTCGACATCCTGCCGGCCGTCGGCCTCGCCCTCGTTGCCGCGACGCTCGCCCTCTGGCATCTGCCGAGTATCGTCAGCCTGCGCGGCCCGATGTTCCAGTTTGACGGCGAGAGCTACGGCCATCTGATCGGACCGGTCGTGCCGCCGGAGCTGACCACGTTCGTCGCCACCACCATTGTCTTCGCCACGTTGCTGGCGGTCGGCTGTTTCGTCGCCCTGTGGGGGGCGCGGCGGCCCGGGCTCTGGGCGGCCGTGTCGACGGCCGCGCCACTGATCCTGTTGATCGTTGCCTACGGCCGGATCGCCCGGTTCGAGGTCGATTTCGCCTGGGCCGCGATCAGCCTGGGCGTCGGCGTGATCAACCTCGCCGCCGCCTATCGCGTGGCGCGCTATCGCGGCCACCATGGCATGGACGCGGCGCTCGGCGCCTATGCCGTCGGCGTCGTCGCCGCGGTCGTCCTGGCGACCGCCATCGTGCTGGAGGAGGCCTGGCTGACCGTGGCGCTGGCGGTGCAGCTGCCGGTGATCGCCTGGATCAACGACAAGCTGAAGGTGGACGGCCTGCGTCATGTCGCCGTCGTGCTCGGCGGCGCGGTGCTGACGCGCCTTGCCTTCAACTACGCGATCATCGACTACCGGGACGCCGGCCTGCCGATCCTGAACTGGATTCTCTACGGCTACGGCATTCCCGCGCTGGCCTTCTACCTGGCGGCGGGGCTGTTCCGCCGACAACGCGACGACCATCTCGTGGTTCTGATGGAGGCCGGCGCGCTGGCCTTCGCGACGCTGCTGGTCAGCCTGCAAATCCGGCACCTGATGACGGGCGGCGACCTGGTCGCCGACTACCGCTTTACGGAAATGGCGCTGCAATCGATCGCCTGGCTAGCGATCGGCTACGCGCTCTACGTGGCGCAAGCGCGGCGCGACCGCCTAGTCAGCCGCTGGGGCTGGCGTATCCTGACGGGTCTCGGGACGCTGCAGGTCTTCGGCGGCCAGGTGCTGCTGTTCAATCCGCTGTTTCATTGGGGCGAGCCGGTGGGCGATTGGCCGGTGGTCAATCTGCTGCTGCTGGCCTATGGCTTGCCTGCGTTGATTGCCGGCCTGTTCGCCCGGCAAGCCGGTTTGCGGGGGCAGGGACGCCTGGCGGCGGCCGCGGGCATTGCGGTGCTGGCGCTGCTGTTCGTCGAGCTGTCGCTGGAAATCCGACGCGGCTTCCATGGGCCGGTGCTCTATGGCGGGTTCGTCAGCGATCCCGAATGGTACGCCTATTCGGCCGGCTGGCTGGTCTATGCCGGCGTGCTGCTGGCGCTCGGCATCTGGCGCGGCAGCGCGGCGTTGCGCTACGCCTCGCTCGCCATCGTCATGCTGACCGTCGCCAAGGTATTCCTGATCGATATGTCCGAGCTGACCGGCATCCTGCGCGCGTTGTCCTTCATGGGCCTCGGCCTGACGCTGGTCGGCGTCGGCTGGCTCTACCGCCGCTTCGTCTTCCCGCCGACGCCGCCCGCGCCGGCGGCCGGGGCGAGCGCCCCGGCGTCGGACTGATGGTCGGAGGTTTGCGTCAGTAAACGACGACGCTGCGGATGCTCTTGCCTTCGTGCATCAGGTCGAAGGCGGAGTTGATCTCGTCCAGCGGCATGGTGTGGGTGATCAGGTCGTCGATGTTGATCTTGCCGTCCATGTACCAGTCGACGATCCGCGGCACTTCGGTGCGGCCCTTGGCGCCGCCGAAAGCGGTGCCGCGCCAGACCCGGCCGGTGACGAGCTGGAACGGCCGCGTGCTGATCTCCTGCCCGGCGCCGGCGACGCCGATGATGATGCTCTCGCCCCAACCCTTGTGGGCGCATTCCAGCGCCTGGCGCATGACCTCGACATTGCCGATGCATTCGAAGCTGTAGTCGGCGCCGCCGTTCGTCAGCTCGACGAGATGCGCCACCAGGTCGCCGCCGACGTCCTTCGGGTTGACGAAATGCGTCATGCCGAATTTTTCGGCCAGCGCCTTCTTGGACGGATTGGTATCCACGCCGACGATCATGTCGGCGCCGACCAGCTTCGCGCCCTGAATGACGTTAAGGCCGATGCCGCCGAGGCCGAAAACGACGACGTTGGCGCCCGGCTCGACCTGGGCGGTGTTGATCACCGCGCCGAGGCCCGTGGTGACGCCGCAGCCGATGTAGCAGACCTTGTCGAACGGCGCGTCCTCGCGGATTTTGGCCAGCGCGATCTCGGGCACGACGGTGTATTGCGAGAAGGTTGATGTGCCCATGTAGTGATAGACGGTCTCGCCGTTCAGCTTGAAGCGGCTGGAACCGTCCGGCATCAGGCCCTGGCCCTGGGTCACGCGGATCGCCTGGCACAGGTTGGTCTTGCCGCTGAGGCAGTATTCGCACTGCCGGCACTCCGGCGTGTAGAGCGGGATCACGTGATCGCCCGCCTTCAGGCCGCTGACGCCGGGGCCGCATTCGACGACCACGCCGGCGCCCTCATGGCCCAGGATCGCGGGGAAGATACCCTCCGGGTCAGCGCCCGACAGCGTGAACTCGTCGGTATGGCAGATGCCGGTCGCCTTGATCTCGACCAGGCATTCGCCTTCCTTCGGGCCTTCGAGCTGCACGGTTTCGATCGACAGCGGTTCACCGGCCTTGAAGGCAACGGCGGCTTTGGCGTCCATGATGCTCTCCCTTATTGCGTTCGTTCTGTCGACGTTTTGCTTGATCAGGTGGCGTAGTCCGGCTCATCGCGGTCGAGCAGGCGCTTCAGCGACTCGAAATGTCGCGCCGCCGAGTTCGCGACGTTCGGCATCATCTGCTCGTGCGTGTGCTTGGCCATGTTGTCGCTGACCTTCTTCAGCGGCAGGCCGGTCGACATGGCGATGACCTGGGCCTGGCAGGCGCGCTCGAGATAGTAGAGGGCGTCGAAGGCCTGGGCCACGGTCGGCCCGATCACAGTGACGCCGTGATTGGCCATGAACATGACTTCCTTGTCGCCCATGGCCGCGGCGATCCGGTCGCCTTCGTCATTGGCCAGCGCCAGGCCGTTGAAGTCTTCGTCATAGGCCACCCGACCGTAGAACCGGATGGCTGATTGGATCGTCGGCTCGAGCCGCCCGCCCAGCACCTGCGTCAGGGCCGTCGCATAGGGCTGATGCGTGTGCAGCACGCAGGCCGCATCGGGCGCCTTCAGATGGATGCGCGAATGGATATAGAAGGCGGTGTCCTCGGCGATGCCGTCGCCCTCGATGACATTGCCGTCAACATCGACCACCAGCAGGTTACTGGCGGTGACCTCGGACCAGTGCAGCCCGTAGGGGTTGAGCAGGAAACGGTTTTCGGCGCCCGGCACCATCAGCGTGAAATGGTTGCAGATCCCCTCGTGGAACCCGTTGCGCACGGCCAGACGAAAGGCCGCGGCCAGATCGACCCGGGCCTGCCAGACGGCGTCGTCGCTGGCCGGCATTGGCGCTGCAGCTATGCTCATATCCTGTCGCCCCTCCAATACATTCGGACACCGTTATACACGCGGGTCCGGCCGCATTCCAGGCAGGGGCATTTGGTTAACGGCTGTTATGCGTTGATGGGCAACAAGGGCCCGGCTATGCTGCCGCCATGTCAATCGGCGGTATGCTGAACAAGAAACAACGGCCGCCATTCGAGTCTGGGAGGTATCGCAGCATGAAAACACTCGCACTCCGTTTCGGCACGGCGCTGGCCGGCGTTGCCGCGTTGGGCCTGGTTGCCACCGGCACGGCCGAGGCCGCCGAGGTCGACGGGCCGAAGGTCGACTGGAATCTGTCGCTCTGGGGCAAGAAGCGGGCCTTCACCAGCGGCCTGGAAGCCGTGGTCAACTACGTGTCGGACAAGACCGGCGGCAACTTCACGATCAACATGGCGCTCGGCGAAGCGCTGTCGAAATCGCGTGAAAACCTCGACGGCATACAGCTCGGCGCGTTCGAGATGGCGGCGTTCTGCAACTTCTACCATCCGGGCAAGAATCCCTCGTTCATGGTGATGTCGCTGCCTTTCCTGCCGCTGGCGAACCCGGACGTGCACCAGAAGGTGGCCGAGGCGCTGTACCAGCACCCGGCCGCGATCGCCGACATGGACCGCTGGAATGCCAAGCTGTACCTGTCGTCCCTGCTGCCGCAGTACGAGTTCCTGGGCCGCGGCGATGCGCCGACGTCGATCAACGGTTTCGACGGCATGCGGGTGCGCGCCGGCGGCGGCATCGGCCGCGCCATGGAGGTGCTCGGCGCGACGCGGATGACCGTGCCCGCGCCTGAGGTCTATACCGTGATCGAGCGCGGCACCGTCGATGCCGTGTCCTTTCCGTTCACCTACGCGCACTTCGCCTATCGCGTGCACGAAGTCGCCACCTGGTACACCGCGAACCTGAAGCCCGGCACCAGCGAATGCCCGACGGTGATCAACAAGGACGCCTGGGCCAAGCTGCCGCCACAGTACCAGCAGGTGCTGATGGACGCGAAGCCGGTGGGCTATGCCGCCCTGAAGAATGCCTATTCCGACATCGACAAGAAGAACCTGCCGGTGCTGGAGCAGAAGCTGCAGAAGATCGTCTATTCGGACGCCGACCTGGAAACGTTCCGCGCCAAGGCCGGCAAGCCGGTCTGGGACGAGTGGGTGGCGCAGAACAAGGACAAGTTCGATTCAGCCGGCGTGCTGAAGCTGGTGCTCGACACCGCCAAGGGGGCGATGTAATCGACTGGATCGTGGCCGGGACGGCGGATTCGCCACTGTCCCGGCCACAAACCCTCCTCGGGATCATGCGGTCTCAACCGCCTCGAAACAGCATGGCATCGGCCGATGTCCGGCTTTGACCGCGTTCTCGCCCGCATCGAGACGGGCTTCAACCTGATCGCCGCCTTCAGCATTTTCGTATTGATGTTCCTCGGCGTGGGACAGGTGCTGGGCCGCAAGCTGCTCAACATGCCGATCTTCGGTTATCTCGACATCGTCGAGCAGGCAATCGCGCTATTCGCCTTCCTGGGCATCGCTTATTGCCAGCGCCTCGGCGGCCATATCCGCATGGAACTGCTGCTGACCCAGCTTCGCGGCCGCGCGCTCTGGCTGGCCGAGGCTCTAGGCATCGTTCTGGCGTTGGCTGTTGTCGCCATCCTGATCGAGAACAGCTTCGGCCATTTCCTGCGCGCCTACGAATTCGGCGATTCAACCATCGACGCCGAGATACCGGTCTGGCCATCGAAACTGCTGGTGCCGGTGGCGTTCTCGCTGCTCTGGCTGCGACTGGTGCTGCAGCTCGTCGAGTACGGCCGGCTGGCACTCGATCCCGACAGCAAGCCGCGTGGCGTGCCGACGATCGCGGCACTCAGCGAACAGGCCCAGCGCGAGATCCAGGAAGCCGGTGTCGACGACGCGCCGCCGCAAACGGCGCGGGGCGGGAGCTAGGCTATGGATCCGTTGACCATCGGCATTATCGGCATGGGCGGTCTGATCCTGCTGGTGGTGATCGGCGTGCGCGTCGTCTTCGCGGCGGCGATCGTCGGCATGATCGGCCTCATTTCCATGCTGGGCTGGGACGCCGGGACGGGCATGGCCGGCACCATCCCGCATTCGAAGTCGGTGGCTTATACGCTCAGCGTCCTGCCGATGTTCATCCTGATCGGCTATCTGGCCTTCCACGCCGGTCTGACCACGGCCCTTTTTGACGCGGCGCGAAAATGGGTCGGTTGGGTGCCGGGCGGTCTCGCTGTCGCCAGCGTGTTCGCGACGGCCGGCTTCGCCGCCGTGTCCGGCGCCAGCACCTCGACGGCGGCCGTGTTCTCGCGCATCGCCATTCCCGAGATGCTGCGCAACAACTACGACCGCAAGCTGGCCGCCGGCGTGGTCGCGGCCGGCGGTACGCTGGCCTCGCTGATTCCGCCCAGCGCGATCCTGGTGATCTACGCCATCATCGTCGAGGAATCGGTTGGCCGCCTGCTACTGGCGGGCTTCATACCGGGCGTCTTCTCGGCCGTGATCTACGCGGCCCTGATCATCATTCGCGCCAAGATGAACCCGGAGCTGGGCCCGGCGATCAAGGGCTATACCTGGGGCGACCGGATGCGGGCGCTGCCGGGCACGTCGCCTATCATCCTGGTGATCTTCATCATCTTCGGCTGCATCTATTTCGGCTGGGCAACGCCGACCGAGGCCGGCGCCATGGGCGCCTTCGTGGTCTTCACGATGGCGATGCTGCGCGGCATGAAGTGGAACAACCTGCGCGACGCGCTGCTGGAGACGGCGAAGCTGACCGTGATGATCTTCTCGATCATCTGGGGCATTCTGGTCTTCGTGCGCTTCCTCGGCTTCGCCCGCCTGCCGGAAGCGTTTGCGGAATGGATCATCGCGCTGCCGTTCCCGCCGATCGTCATCATCATCTTCATTCTGTTGGCCTATGCCGTCCTGGGCATGTTCATGGACGCCATCGGCATGCTGCTGCTGACCCTGCCGGTGGTTTATCCGGCCGTGGTGGCGCTGGGCTACGACCCGATCTGGTTCGGCATCATCGTGGTGAAGATGGTCGAGATCTGCCTGGTGACGCCGCCGATCGGTTTGAACTGCTATGTCGTCAACGGCGTTAGACCGGACATACCACTTGAAGACGTCTTCCGCGGCATCGGGCCGTTCTTTATCGCCGATGTGCTGACGGTGGCGCTGCTTGTGGCGTTTCCGCAGATCATCCTGTTCCTGCCGAACACCATGTTCAACTAGTCGTCGATTTCGACGTCCAGACCCAGGATCATGGCGCTCCAGGACTTGCCGTGGCCGTCCAGGTTCAGCGACTCGTTCACGCCGCCTTCCAGGGCCGCGTCCATAACGAAATTCAAGCCATGCAGATGCGGCAGCTCATGGCGCGCGATCGGCCCGGACAGCACGCCGCCAAAGGCCGCCTTCAGGACGTCGGGCGTCACCTGCCGCCGAACCGCCTCATAGTGTCGCGGCTCGTAGACCCAGAGCGAGACGTTCGAGCGGTTGCCCTTGTCGCCGGCGCGGGCATGCGCGATCTCGCGCAGCGTCACACGGCGGCTCATGCGGTGAACAGCTCGACGCTGGGCGAGACCGTGTCGCGGTCGATGAAGGCCGAATAGGTCATCACGCTGGGCGTGGCGCGGCCGCGAAAACCGCCGCCGGCCGCCGGCCCGCAGCACAGCAGCGCCTCGACCTCCCACAAGAGCGTATCGGCCTCGTCGCGGCCGCCGGCGCGCATGGCGCAGCGCAGGCGGACGTCCTGGCTGTCGGTCGCATAGTCGGCGCCGGAGGCGTGCAGGGCGTTGACGCCGATCAGGTCGACCCGCAACGGGGCGTTGCTGCCGTGCACGTGCCGCATCCGCTCCATGACGATGTCGCCGGCGAGCCGCGCGCGGTCCTGCGCGCCGGGGCCGGCATAGGAAACCTCGGCCTCGGCCAGGAAACCGCCGTCGAACGCCACCGTAACCTTGAGCTGGTCCGGCCGCGCGGCGCCGGACGCCTTCGATACGCGCACCCGGTCGCCGCCCTGATCGTCGACATCGACACCACTGAAATCCGCCACCACGTCGGGCGTGACATAGCTGGCCGGATCGTGCACCTCGTAGAACAGCTGTTCCTTCACCGTGCGTTCGGTAACGCAACCGCCGGCGTCGGCGAGCTTGGTGATGACAACGCCGCCATCAGTGTCGACCTCGGCGATGGGGAAGCCCACGTAAGCGAGATCGGCGACGTCCTTGTACCCGGGGTCGGCGAAATAGCCGCCGGTGATCTGGGCGGCACATTCCATCAAATGGCCGACGACAGTGCCGGCGCCGAGCCGCGCCCAGTCGTCGTCAGCCCAGCCGAAGGCGTGGCGCAGCGGCGCCAGGAACATGGCGGGATCGGAAACGCGGCCGGCGATGATAATGTCGGCGCCCGCCTTCAGCGCCGGCATTAGCGCGTCGGCGCCGAGATAGGCGTTGGCGCCGACCACCGGCCGGCCGACACCGGCGACGTCGGTGCCCGGCTCCCAGAGTTGGGTTTCCGGGGTGATCAGCCCGCCGACATCGTCGCCTTCGATGGCCGCGACGGTCAGCCCGCCCAAGCCGAGCTCGCGGGCGATCTCGATCGTACGCATGGCGGCGCCGCGCGGATTGGCGACGCCCATATTGGTGATCAACCGGGTGCCGTGTTCGGCGCAGAGCGGCAGCATCGCGCGCATGCGCCGGTCGAGCAGGGGGTTATAGCCTCTGGACGGATCGGCCCGGCGATCGCGGTGGCCGAAGGCGAGCGTGCGCTCGCCGACGCACTCGAAAACAATGGCGTCGAGGCGCCCCTTGGCGACGAGCTCGACGGCCGGATCGAGGCGATCGGAGGAAAACCCGGCGCCGGTGCCGATGCGGTAGGTCTGCGGATCGTGCATGGCTGGCGAGACTAGCACAGGCTATCCGTCGTCATGGACATGCATTAGCCTGCCGCCACCCATGTCGAACGATGCCCGTCGCATCACGCGTAACGCGTTCCTCGTCCTGGCGACGTGTTTCACGCTCCTCCTGCTGGCCCGTGGCGCAATGGAGACCTACGCGGTCTTCCTGCTGCCGCTGTCGGCCGAGTTCGGCTGGGACCGGACCTCGGTATCGGGTGTCTATTCGCTGGCCTTCATCGTTCTCGGCACCGCCGGCCCGGTCATCGGCTGGCTGTTCGACCGGTTCGGGCCGGCGCGGCTCTATCTGCTCGGCATCACCTGTTTGGTCGCCGCCATGCTGCTGGCCTCGCGGGCAACGGCGCTCTGGCAATTCTATCTGGCCATGGGGTTGTTGCTCGGGTTCGGCGCCTCCTGCGTCGGCGCGGTGCCGACGGCCGCGCTATTGAGCCGCTGGTTCCAACGCCGCCTGAATTCGGCCCTGGCGGTCGCCTATTCGGCGGGCGGCATCGGCATCATGTTGCTGGCCCCGACGGCGCAATATCTGATCGACCAGTTCGGTTGGCGCACGGCATATATGGCGTTGGCGGCGCTTCTCTCTTTCGGATTGCCGCTACTGCTGGTGATCCGTCTGACCCGCGCGGGCGAGGGCAATCCCGGACAGGCGGCCGTCCTGGCACGGACGGAGAGCGCTGAATCCGGGCTGACCTTGAATCAGGCGGTCGGCACCGCCGCCTTTTGGGGGCTGACCTGGACGTTCTGCCTGACCGGGATCGGCATGTATTCGGTGATGCTGCAGACGCCGGCGTTCCTCATCGAGATCGGCTATACGCCACAGACCGCCGCCCAGGCCTTCGGGCTCGTCGGCATACTGGCGCCGGTGGGCATGATCGGCTTCGGCTGGCTCGGCGACCGGATCGGTCGGCGCCGGGCAATCCTGCTGAGTTATGGCCTGACGCTGGGCGGCATCGCCTGTCTGCTGGGCCTGACGCGGCAGCCTTCGCTCCTGCTGTTGGCCGGCTTCGTGTGCATGTTCGGCGGCACGTTCGGATCCCGGGGACCGGCCATCACCACAGTCGCCGCCACCATCTTTCGGGGACCGCACCTCGGCCGGATCTACGGCTGCATTACAATCGGCATGGGCTTTGGCGGCGGACTGGGCGCCTATTTCGGCGGGTTTTGGCACGACGCCACCGGCGGTTACGAAGCCGGCATGATCTTCGCCCTGACCATGGTGGCACTCGGCAGCCTGCCGTTCATTCTGGTGCCGGCGATGGCGAAATCCTGACATTCCTGATATGAAAGACGCATGCACCAGGGGTTGATTGCGCAGGACAGCGAGCTGCACCGCTACGCGCCGCCGGGCCATGCCGGTACGGTTAACGTGCGGCTGGTGGAGAGGGATTTCTGCGGCGCCTTCGAGATGATCCACGGCACTATCGCGCCCGGCGGCGAAGCCGAGCGGCACCGGCACGAGACCGAGCATCAGGTGATTTACCTGCTGGACGGCGAGGCTTCGGTCGAGCTTGGCGATGATCCCGCCGTGCACTGCGGCGCGGGCGCGGTGATCCGTATCCCGCCGCGGGTCGACCACCGCGTGGTCAATACCGGCGACACGCCGTTGAAAGTTATCGTGCTCTACAGTCCGCCGCTGCCGCCGCGCGACGACACACCGATCAAGGAGTAGTACCCGATGGACGATCTGATCCTGCCCGATGTCGACAGTCTGGCCGCCGGCGTCGCCGACGGCGCCAAGGTGGCGATCGTCAAGAACAAGAGCGGTGTGCCGATGGCTGCGGTGCGGGCGCTGATCCGGCGGGGAGTGAAGGATCTACATGTCGTGGGCGTGCCGACCAGCGGCCTGCCGATCGACATGCTGGTCGGCGCCGGTTGTGTGGCGACGGTGGAAGCGGCGGGCGTCACGTTGGACGAGTTCGGCCAGTCGCCGTGCTTCGGCCGCGCCGCCAAAGCGGGTGAGATCCGGCTGAAGGACTCGACCTGCCCGGCGGTCTATGCCGGTCTGCAGGCGGCCGAGAAGGGCATTCCGTTCATGCCGTTGCGCGGCCTGATCGGCTCGGACATCGCCCGGTACCGCGACGACTACAAGGTGATCGAGAACCCGTTCGCCGAGAACGACCCGATTGTCGCCTTGCCGGCGATCCAGCCGGACGTCGCGCTGATCCACGCGCCGTTCGCCGACCGACAGGGCAATGTCTGGATCGGCCGTCAGCGCGAGCTGCTGCTGATGGCGCATGCCGCGCGCGAGACCCTGGTCACGGTCGAGGAGATTGTCGACGGCAATCTGCTGCAGGACGAGACGCTGGCGCCGGCGACCATTCCGGCCTTCTATGTGCACGGCGTCGCCGTGGCTGAGAAGGGCGCCTGGCCGCTGAACCTGCCGGGCCGCTATGACGAGGACGAAGCGCATCTGGCGCTCTATGCCCGGCAGGCGGCGACCGCCGAGGGGTTCGCGGCCTATCTCGCCGAATACGTGACCGACGCCCGTGTCGCCGCCGAGTAATGGGCGCATCGCGTTGGATTACCGCGCCGAAGAGCTGCTGATCTGCACCGTCGCCGACCTGTTGGCGGGCGTGCGGCATATCGCCGTCGGCGTGTCTTCGCCGATCCCGGGTTCGGCCGCGTTGCTGACACGCGAGCTGTCGGGCGGCAAGACCAAGGTATCCGTGCTGAACAGCGACAATCTGCAGTTCTGGACCGATGGCGGGGTCGAGATCTTCGACTGCGCCGGGCAGGGACGGATCGACGCCTTCTTCCTGGGCGGCGGTCAGATCGACGGTCAGGCGAACATCAACCTGGTCGGCGTCGGCGACTACCCCCAACAGAAGGTCCGCTGGTCCGGCTCGTTCGGGTCGGCCTACCTCTACTATCTGGTGCCGCGGGTGATCCTGTTCCGCGAGGAACATACGCGCCGGGTCATGGTGGATAAGGTCGATTTCGTTTCCGCGCCTGGCAGCTCGCCCGACAACGTGCATCGGCCGGGCGGCCCGTACGCCATGGTCACGGGCCTTTGTGTCTTCGATTTCGACAAGGAGGGGCGCCGGTTCCGCCTCAAATCCGTGCATCCCGGCCATACGGTCGAGGAGGTGCGCGACCATACCGGCTTCGATTTCGATGCACCGGAGACGGTGCCGGAAACGCCGGCACCCACGGCGGAGCTGCTGGACCTGATCCGCAACAAGATCAGCCATCGCATCGCCGACCCCTATCCGAAGTTCGCCGCCGAGGTCTTTGGCGTCGGCGCCCCGGCCGCGCAGGCTGGCTAACAACCGCAAGACAAACGGAATCACATTCATGAGCGATACTGCCCGGTCCGGCGCGCTCGCCGGCTTCAAGGTCATCGATCTGACGCGCGTGCTGGGCGGTCCGTACTGCACGCAGATCCTGTCCGACTATGGCGCCGAGGTGATCAAGATCGAGCCGCCGCAGGGCGACGAGGTGCGCGACTGGGGCCCGCCGTTCAAGGACGGTCTCTCGGCCTACTTCGCCGGCGTCAACCGCAACAAACGTTCGGTCGCGCTCGACCTGCGGCAGGAGGCGGGCCGCGAAGTGCTGGTGCGGCTGCTCGAGGACGCTGACGTGCTGATCGAAAACTTCAAGACCGGCACGCTGGCGAAGTGGGGCCTCGGCTACGAAGAGGTCCTGGCCGAACGCTTTCCACGACTGATCTATTGCACGATCACCGGCTTCGGCGTCGATGGCCCGTTCGGCGGATTTCCCGGTTACGACGCCGTGGTGCAGGCGCTGGCCGGCGATATCTCGATCAACGGCTCGCCCGAGTCAGGCTCGATCCGCATCGGCACGCCCCTGGTCGATCTCGGCACCGGCCTCTACGCCGCGATCGGCATCCTGGCGGCGGCCGAGGAGCGCCGTCGTTCCGGCAAGGGACAACGCGTGGACGCGACGCTGTTCGACACCGGCATCGCGCTCTTGCATCCGCACGCGGCGAACTACTTCATGTCGGGCAAGGCGCCGACGCTGACCGGCAACTCGCATCCCAACATCTCGCCCTACGACCAGTACTCGACCAAGAAGGGCAACATCTTCCTCGGCATCGGCAACGACCGGCAATTCCGCATCCTGTGCGAGGAACTGGGCAAGCCGGAACTGACGCAGGATGCCCGCTTCCTGCACAACCCCGAGCGGGTCGTGAACCGCGCCGCGCTGAATGCGGAGTTGACGGCGCTGCTGGCCGATCACGAAGCCGAGGACATCTCGAGCCGGCTGCTTGCGCGCGGCGCGCCGGCCGGCGCCGTCTTGACCGTGCCCGAGGTGATGGAGCATCCCCATACGGCGGCACGCGAGATGACCGTCGAGCTCGACGGTTATCGCGGCACGGGCATGGCCCTGAAGTTCGGCCGCACGCCGGGCGGCGTGCAGGGCAAACCGCCGCTGTTCGGCACGTCGACGCGCGACGTGCTGGCCGAGGCCGGCTACAGCGCGGCCGAGATCGACGAGATGTTCACCAGCGGCATCGCGCTCGACGAACGGCAGAAGCCGCCGGCTTAGCGGCTAAGCGGCGTCGAGCGCGTCGCAGAAAGTCCCCGGATCGACGTTGCCGCCGGACGCCACGGCACAGACGGTCTTGCCCCGGCAGTCGAACTGACCGCTCAAGGCCGCCGCGACCGCGACCGCTCCACCGGGTTCGGCCACCAGCTTCAGGTGTGTGAACAGCGCCCGCATCGCCGCGGCCGCCTCGCCGTCGTCAACCACCAAACCGCTCGTGACCAGCCGGCTGTTGATGGCGAAGGTCAGCTCGCCGGGCCGTGGCGCCAGCAGTGCATCGCAGAAGCTGGATGCGTCGGAATCGATGTCGAGCCGCTCGCGGGCGGCAAGCGAGCGGGCGGTATCGTCGAACCCCGCCGGCTCCACCGTGTGGATCGCGCAATCCGGCAGTTGCGTCGAAACCGCCGTGGCGACACCCGCCGTCAGGCCGCCGCCACCACAGGGCACCAGGACCGCATCCGGTTTCGCACTGCACTCCGCGGCCTGCGCCAGCAGTTCCAGGCCCGCCGTGCCCTGGCCGGCGATAATGTGGGGATCGTCGTAAGGCGGCACCAGCGTGCCGCCGCGCACCGACATGATCTCGGCCGCGATAGTCTCGCGGGCGTCGTGGTCGCTGCGGTCGTAAGTGACGATCTCGGCGCCCCAGCGCTCGGTGCCTTCGCGCTTTACCCGCGGCGCATCGTCCGGCATCACGATCACGGCCGGCGCTCCGGCCAGATGCGCCGCCGCGGCGACGCCCTGCGCATGGTTCCCGGACGAGAACGCGATCACGCCGGCCTGACGGGCCGCCGCATCGAGCCGGCTGATGCGGTTATAGGCGCCGCGGAACTTGAACGAGCCGGTGACCTGCAGCATCTCGGCCTTGATCAGCAGACGGCCGCCGACCAGGTCGTTCAGGGCCGCCGACTCAAGCAGCGGCGTTCGTGTCGCGACGCCGTTCACGCGGGCCGCGGCGTCCACCACGTCGTCAATACCGGGTACGTGACTAATGGGCGCCATGGCCGTATCGCTCCAAGAAATCGTCGATCGCGGCAACGCATTCCGGCTCGTCCAACAGCGGCACGTGGCCGCGGTTGGGCACGCTGACGCGGATCAGATCGGCATGCATGTCCGCCATCTTGTCGAATGTTTCCTCGCTCAGGATATCGGTCAGCGCGCCGCGGATGGCCAGCAGCGGCACATGCGCCAGCGAGCGGAAATAGGGCCAGAGATCCGTCGGCGCCTTCGCCTGCGCCAGCAGCGCCTTGCTGAGGTTCAGGTCGTAGTCGAGCCGAAGGTGACCATGCTCGCCGTTGACGAAGGTGCGTTTGGCGTAGGCATGCCAATCGTCGTCGCTCAGGTCGGGGTAGGCGGGATGGAACATCTGCTTGAGCTGTTCGGCCGCGCCGTCGAAATTCGTGATCGGCACCGAGGTGCCGACATAGCCGGTGATCCGGGCAATGCCGCGCGGATCGATCTCCGGTCCGATATCGTTCAAGATCACGCCGGCGAGCGCCGTCGGCCGCACCGCGCCCATGACCATCGCCAGAATGCCGCCGAGCGACGTGCCGACGACGATCACGCGGTGGCAGTTCGTGACCGCCAGCAGGTGCACGATGTCCATCACATAGGTCGGCGGCACATAGTTCATGTGGTCGGGGTCATAGTCCGACCGGCCACGGCCCCGGTAGTCCATGGTGAGCACCCGCCGCCGGCCCGACAGGCGCTGCGCGAAGTCGTGAAAGTCGGTCGAGTTTCGGGTCAGGCCGGTCAGGCACAACAACGGGGTCGCCGACGACAACGGATCGCCGTAATCGCGGTAATAGATCCCGATATTGTCCTGCGAGGTGAAACGCCCCTCGCGGTAGCCGGCCTCGGACATCAGGCGGCGCCGACCACGACCGGCAGGTTGTCGAGCGACTCGAGCATAACGTCCGGTTGGCCCGGCAGGCGCTCCACGGCCTGGCCGAACCGGTTCACCCAGACAACCTTGAAGCCGAACGCCGATGCGCCATGGGCATCCCAGGCATTCGACGACTGGAACGACACTTGTTCTGGTGTGACCCCCAGCAGCCGCTCGACCTCGGCATAGACCACGGACGACGGCTTGTAGATACGCAACGGGTCGACCGAGATCACGGCGTCGAGATGTTCGGCGATGCCGGCATTCTCGACCGCCGATTGCAGCATGTCCGGCGAGCCGTTCGACAGAATGGCGGTCTTCATCCCGGCCTGCTTCAACGTCGCCAGCACCTCAGGCACTTCCGGATAGGCGTCGAGCTGCAGGTAGAGGTCCATCAGCCGTTGGCGCAGCGCCGTGTCTTCGATACCGAGGTTGGCCATGGCGAAATCCAGCGCATCGCCGGTGATCTGCCAGAAGTCCACATAGTCGGCCATCAGGCTGCGCAGCCAGGTGTATTGCAGCTGCCGCCCGCGCCAGAGCTCGGCCAGCGGCTGCCATTTGTCCCCCAGATCGGCGCTGCAATGACCGGCCGCCGCATTGACGTCGAACAGCGTGCCGTAGGCGTCGAAGACGCAGGCCTGAACGTTTTCCAATCGCGCTGATGACATCGGGCGCTCCGGGGCAGTCGGCGGGCTGGCTAGACTATCTTAAGCGCGCGAGACGCGCCAACGCAGAAGCCGATCAGGTACCGGGCTTTTGCATGGCCGTGCGGTTGAGATCCGCGAGCAACGAAAGCTGCACCGGCGCCTCGGCCAGACGATGCCGATAGACCTGCAGGGACTCGAGAACCCGCTGCACGTAGTTGCGCGTTTCGGCCAATGGGATCTGCTCGATCCAATCGATTGTGTCGACCTCTGGCCGCCTCGGGTCGCCGAAGTCGCGGATCCAACGGCGCACGCGTGACGAGCCCGCATTGTAGGCCGCGACCGCCATCACATAGGAGCCGTCATAGGCACGCAGCAACCGGTTGAGGTGGGCGGCGCCCAGCCTGATGTTGTAGACGGGGTCCCGCGTCAGCTTGGACCGCTTGTAGGGAAGCCGCAGCGACTTGGCCTCCGAGCGCGCGGTCCGCGGCATCAGCTGCATCAGGCCCCGAGCGCCGGCGGGGCTGACCGCCCGCGGATTGAATTCGCTTTCCTGCCGCGAGATGGCCAGCAGCAGGGCCTTCTCGGGGCCGACCTCCGGCAGCTCGATCACCGGATAGGCGACGTCGATCAGTGTAATACCGTCGCGTGAGGCCCGTTTCGCGGCGCGGACGGAAAGGTGCGGCTGCCCCAGATCTTCGGCGAGGCGGCCGACCAGATGCCGTTCGGCCGGCGTGCCGGTGCTGTCCGCCAGATGCACGATGAACGGCCGCAGGTGCCGGTTTTGTCCCAACTCGCTCAAAATGCGCGTGGCCCGGACCAGCTCGAGGCCGTTGAAGGCCGCGATCTGTTTCGTCGTCGGAGAAGGATCCGTCGGCAGGCTGTCGGCCAGTTCGGTGTCACCCAGAATCTCGACCGCCAGCTGACCGTAGTAGGTCGTCGGGTTCTGCGCGGCCGCCCGATACCATTGCGCGGCCTTCTCGACCTGCTCCAATGCCGTCGCGGCGCGACCGGCCCAATAAGCCGCACGGGACAGGCTGACCGGGAACTTGACGTTGTAGTAAAGACTGCTGAAATGCGCGTACGCCCGGTCCGGCTCGGCAATGAAACGCAGCGCGATCCAACCCGAAAGCCACTCGGCTTCGGCATAGGGGGCGCCGCCCGGCACCAGACCATGCTCGCTTGCCAGACGATACGCGGTGCGCGTTTCGCCGCGCGCCAGCATCTCGCGAACCTGAATACGGCGCTCGACCCACCAGCGCTCCGGCCGAGGTCCGACATTGTCGGCCAGGCCCAGGAGGATGTCGCGCGCGCGATCGTCCAGACCCTTGCGCCGGCGCCAGCGCGTGCGCTCGTAGGCGAGGCCGGGATGGTCCTTCAGGTGCGGCGGCACTTGGGCAATGTAGTCGTCAACCCCGCCGGCCCGCGCCATCAGGGACATGCGCGCCTTGGCCAGCAACCGCTGATCTTGCGGCAACAGGAACAGCAGCCGGTTGGCCGTCTGTCGCTTTCCGTCCCACAACAGCCGATCGACCCGGGCGATGTGGTCTTCCGAGGACAGGCGGGATTTATGCCGCTGATAGACATGGCGTGACAGCGACTGCGGCAGGTTGTCGTTGATCCAGGAATACCGCAACCACTCCTCGCCAACATCGGGCATGCCGCTTCGGATCATGGCCTCGGCGAGGCGGATGCGTCCATCGGGGCTGAGCGGCTGGCGGCCGACATACCAGGCCAGCAACTGTTCGTCGGGCACCCGATCGGAGAGCGCCTCTTCGGCACGTCGCTGGAGCCGCCGCAGCTCCGGCCAATGCGGATTGGCGTCGATGAAGCCGCTGATTTCGCCGAAGGATGCGCGGTTCTGAGGCTCGCGATAATAGAGCCAGTCGATGATCTTCGCGGGCAGGGGATTGTTCGCATTGGCGCCGGCACGACGCGCATTGGACCAGCGACGTTTTTCCGCCGCCCTGAATGCCTTGATATAGACCGATTTGTCTTTGTCGCTGAGGCCCGTAACCGGCGCGGTATCTTCGACGCCCGGCGCCGGCGATGCCGCCTGTGCCGGCGAGCGAAGTGTCAGCGCCGCGGCGACCGCCACAGCCGAGACAAATACGAAACGTGCGGTCGCCTTCATAACACCTGCCCAAGAACCTTAATCGATATTAACGATGCGCCTGCTACGCTCGCAAGCCGGCATCTGGCCCGCATGCGGCCGGCAAGTCCGCTTGCCGCGCGAGAATGCAGGGGCTATGGTCCGCGCAAAGGCTTATAATCGCCTTAACCCTAAGGAGAGCGCCATGTTCAGGGGATCGATCGTCGCCCTAATCACGCCGTTTCGCGATGGCCAGGTGGACGAGGACGCCCTGCGCAAACTTGTGGATTGGCACCTGAAGGAGGGCACGCACGGCATCGTGCCCTGCGGCACGACCGGAGAATCGCCGACACTAAGCCACGAGGAGCACAACCGGGTCACCGAAATCGTGATCGAGCAGGTGGCCGGGCGGGTGCCGGTGATCGCCGGCGCAGGCTCCAACAACACCATCGAGGCGATCGAGCTGACCCGGCACGCCAAGGAAGCCGGCGCCGACGCCGCGCTGCACGTCACCGGCTACTACAACAAGCCGAGCCAGGAAGGGCAGTACCAGCACTTCAAGGCGATCCACGACGCGGTCGACCTGCCGATCATCGTCTACAACATCCCGCCGCGGGCGATCGTCGGGGTCGATCCCGACACCATGGCGCGTCTCGCCGAGCTGCCGCGCATCGTCGGCGTCAAGGACGCGACGGCCGATCTGTCGCGGCCGAGCAAGGAACGCATGATGATCAAGGGCGATTGGGTTCAGCTCTCGGGCGAGGATCCGACCGCGCTCGGCTACATGGCCCATGGCGGCGATGGCTGCATTTCGGTCTCCGCGAACGTGGCGCCCCGGCTCTGCGCCGAGTTCCAGGAGGCCTGCATGGCCGGCGATTACGCCAAGGCGCGGGAGTACCAGGATCGGTTGATGCCGCTGCATATCGCGCTGTTCCTGGAGCCGAGCCCAACGATGACCAAGTATGCCGTCAGCCTGCTCGGCCTGTGCGCCAACGAGCTGCGCCTGCCGCTGGTGCCGGGAACGCCGCCTTCGCAGGAACGGGTCAAGGACGCGATGCGACATGCCGGCCTGCTGGACTGATCCGGACTGAATGGCCGAGTACCGAGTCGTCGCGGAAAACCGCAAGGCCCGCTTCAACTACTTCATCGACGAGACGCTGGAGGCGGGCATCATGCTCGCCGGCACCGAGGTGAAGTCGCTGCGCGAAGGCCGGGCCGATATCAGCGAGAGCTACGCCGCCGACCAGGACGGCGAGCTGTTTCTGGTCAACGCCTACATTCCGGAATACAAGGCGGGGAACCGCTACAACCACGAGACCCGCCGACCGCGCAAGCTGCTGCTGCACAAGCGCGAGATCAACAAGCTGGCCGGCGGCATCAAGCGCGCCGGCACGACCGTGGTGGCGCTGAAGATCTATTTCAACGAACGCGGCAAGGCGAAAGTGCTGCTGGGCCTCGCCCGCGGCAAGCGCCAGCACGACAAGCGCGCGACGATCAAGGATCGTGACTGGAAACGCGACCAGGCCCGCCTGATGCGCGAGCGCGGCTAGTCCAGGTCGCTCCGGATCGCGGCGAACACGGATTCGAACATCTCCGGCGTCAGACGGCCCGTGTTCGTGTTGTAGCGTGAGCAATGGTAGCTGTCATAAAGCGCCGTGCCGTCCGGCAGCGCATGCTTGGCGCCGTGCGCGAACGGATAGTCCGCGCGACGCGCGCCAACGGTCGTCAGCAAGGACTCGTGGGCGACCCGGCCCAGGACCAGGATCGCCGCAAGCTGGGGCAGGGCATCGATCTCGGCGGACAGAAACGGCCGGCAAGAGCGGATTTCGGCGCCGATCGGCTTGTTCTGCGGCGGCAGACAGCGCACGGCGTTGGTGATCCGGCAGTCGCGCAGCGTCAGGCCATCGTCGGGACGCTTATCGTATTGTCCGCTGGCGAAACCGAACTTGGTCAGTGTTGCGTACAACAGGTCGCCGGCATAATCACCGGTGAACGGCCGTCCAGTGCGGTTGGCGCCGCCCATGCCGGGCGCCAGACCGACGATAAGCAGTCGCGCGGCGGGCTCGCCGAACGAGGGGACAGGCGCGTTGAACCAGTCGGGCTGACGGGTACGCATCTCGTCGCGAAAGGCGACGAGGCGGGGGCAAAGCTGGCAGTCAGACGGCGGTGTACTGGCGCCGGCAGCGCCGGTCATGCCTGACGACGGACGTTGCCGCCGTCGTCGTAGTCATCCTCATAGTCGTCGTATTCGTCGTCGGCATATTCGTCGCCGGACGCCTGGACATTGGTTTCCTGCTGCTGCTGACGGAAGCTCGGATCGCGGCCGATAAACGGGATCAGTTCCTGCAGTTCCAGGAAGGTATCGGCCTGCCGCCGCAGTTCGTCGGCCACCATGGGGGGCGACGAGCGAACGGTGCTGACCACGGTGAACCGACGGCCCTTCCGCTGAGCGGCTTCGACCAGGCGCCGGAAATCGCCATCGCCCGAGAACAGCACGATATGATCGACGCTGTCGGTCATCTCCATGATGTCGACGGCGATCTCAATGTCCATATTGCCCTTGATCTTCCGCCGGCCCGAGGAGTCGGTGAATTCCTTGGTTGGCTTGGTGACCATGGTGTAGCCGTTATAATCCAGCCAATCGACCAGCGGCCGGATCGGAGAGTATTCCTGATCTTCGATCAATGCGGTGTAATAGAACGCCCGCACAAGCGTACCTTTTTTGGCAAATTCATCGAGCAACCTTTTGTAATCAATATCAAACCCGAGCGAACGCGCTGCGGCATACAGATTTGAACCGTCTATGAACAGGGCCAGACGCTCGTGGGGATAAAATGCCATTTCAATGGGATCCTTATACAGTATTATCGCTGTGGAATATCCGCTTTGTCGTCGACGTGCAATAGTCTCCGACGATGCGCAGTTGCATTTATCCGCGCCGCATTCCTTGTGTACTTATGCGTTGAGCAGCTCCGTAACAAGGCTGGGGCCCGTACATCAGATGATCCTAATCGGCCTAGGCGGCAATCTGAGCCCGCCCGGCCTTGCCTCACCCCAGGCCGGCCTCGCCACGGCCCTCGACCGGCTGTCGGTGCAGGGGGTCCGCACGCTGCGGCTGTCGCGCTGGTACCGCACAGCGCCCGTGCCGGTTTCCGACGCCCCATGGTTCGTCAACGCCGCCGCGGCGGTGGAAACGGACCTGCCGCCCGTTGCGCTGCTGGCCCGAATGCTGGCAGTCGAATTGAGCCTTGGCCGTCGGCGGTCAACCGAAGAGATCTCACGCACCGTCGACCTTGATCTGCTCGCCTATGACGACGAAGTGGGCGACTGGGCCGCAGCCGGCGCATTGCCGGCGCTGACATTGCCGCATCCACGCCTGGCCGAGCGCGCCTTCGTCCTCGCGCCGCTGGCCGACGTGGCGCCGGATTGGCGCCACCCGGCATCGCAGAGAACCGTATCGGAAATGCTGATGGCCCTGTCCGACCGGGACGGCGTCGAGCCGATGGCGGAATAGCCGGCGAAGGGGCCGGAAACGGCGCTGCTAGCGCTTGCCAACCCCGCGGCAAGCGCCTATTTATTGCGGTTAGCCTCGAATTCTTTAACTATTCCAAATCCGGAGACTTCCGAATGGCCCGCGTTACCGTCGAAGATTGCGTCGTCAAGGTGCCGAACCGTTTCGAGTTGGTGCTGATGGCGGCCAACCGCGCCCGCCAGATCTCGGCCGGCGACCAGCCGACGGTGATGGAGGACAACGACAAGAATCCCGTTATCGCACTGCGCGAAATCGCCGACGAGACCATCACGGCCGAAGACATGCGCGATACGGTGATCCGCGGTCTGCAGCGGCATGTCGAGGTCGACGAACCGGAAGACGACGACCTGTCGTCGCAGATGCTGGGCCAGCAACTCGCCGTCGGCATGGCGGCGCAAGCCGAAATGGGTGCGTCCGGTGCATCCTCTGCCGCGCCGGCCGAAGAGACGGATGACGGCGGGGATGATCTGGCCGGCTGATCGAACGGACCCACATCGCCTTAAGCATCGACACCCGGACCGGCGCCGTGTTTGGCGGCGCCGGTTTCGTTTGCGCGCCGGACGGCCGACCGGGACGGGAGTCGGCGACCGATGATGCGCCAGTACGAATTGGTCGAGAAGGTTGCGGCTTACGACCCCAACGTTAACGAAGAGCTGCTGAACCGCGCCTACGTCTTTTCCATGCGGGCGCATGGCAGCCAGACCCGGGCCTCCGGCGACCCCTATTTCTCGCATCCCCTCGAAGTCGCCGGCATCCTGACCGACTACAAGCTCGACTGCGCCACCATCGTCACGGCGCTGTTGCACGACACGGTCGAGGATACGGTCGCCACGCATACTCAGATCGAGGACGGCTTCGGGCCCCAGATCGCCAAGCTGGTCGATGGCGTGACCAAGCTGTCGAAGCTGGAGCTGCGCTCGGAAGCCAGCAGCCAGGCGGAGAATTTCCGCAAGCTGGTGCTGGCGATGTCCGACGATATCCGTGTCCTGCTGGTCAAGCTGGCCGACCGGCTGCACAACATGCGCACGATCCGGCACCTTGCCAAGGCGAGCAAGCGCGCGCGGATCGCCGCCGAGACCATGGACATCTACGCGCCGCTCGCCGAACGCATCGGCATGCACCGGATCAAGGAGGAGCTGGAAGACCTGTCGTTCGCCGAACTGCACCCGGACGCGCGCGCGTCGGTGCAGAAGCGCCTCGACTTTCTGCGCGAGGAGGCCGGCGACATCGTGCCCCGGATCACCGAGGAACTGGAGCGGACGGTGACAGACGGCGGCATCGACGCCATCGTGTTGGGCCGCGAAAAGAAACCCTATTCGATCTGGCGCAAGATGCAGCGCGACAATGTTTCATTCGAGCAATTGTCGGACATCGTCGCCTTCCGTGTCATCGTCGACACCGTGTCGGACTGTTATCAGGCGCTGGGCGTCGTGCACGGCCGTTATTCCATGGTACCGGATCGTTTCAAGGACTACATATCGACGCCAAAGCGGAACAACTACCGCTCGATCCACACGACCGTGATCGGCCCGGAGAACCAGCGCATCGAGATTCAGATCCGCACGCGCGAGATGCACGATATCGCCGAGCTCGGCGTCGCCGCCCATTGGCGCTACAAGCAGGATCTGGCGACCGGCGACGGCAGCGAATACCGCTGGCTTCAGGGCCTGCGCGAAATCCTGGAGCACGAGGGCACGGCCGAGGAGTTCCTGGAGCACACCAAGCTGGAGATGTTCCAGGACCAGGTCTTTTGCTTCACGCCGAAGGGTGACGTGATCGCGCTGCCGCGCGGCGCGACGCCCGTCGACTTCGCCTATGCCGTGCACAGCGAGGTCGGCGATACCTGCGTCGGCGCCCGGGTGAACGGCCGTGTGGTGCCGCTCAGGACGCAGTTGAACAACGGCGATCAGGTCGACATTCTGCGTTCCAGCGCCGGCACCCCCGACCCGGCTTGGGAGAGCATCGTCGTCACCGGCAAGGCCCGTTCGGCGATCCGCCGATTTATCCGGCATCAGGAACGCGACGAGTATCGCCAGCTCGGCGAGGCCATCGCCGGCAAGGCCTTCCGGCAGGCCGGCCACGAGTTCTCCGACAAGGCCATCGAAGGCGCGCTCAAGGTCTTGAAGGCGAAGTCCGTGACCGACGTCTACGTCGCGCTGGGCGACGGGCACCTGACCGGCAAGGACCTGATGTCGCGTATTTTCCCGGGCGAACAGCGGCGCTGGGGCGCCCGAGATGCCATCGGTGCGATCAATCAACTGCTGCCATCGCGGCTACGGCGCCAGGGCGGCGAACGCGACGCCAACAACGCCGTTC
This sequence comes from Alphaproteobacteria bacterium, assembly GCA_965232515.1. Lineage (GTDB taxonomy): Bacteria > Pseudomonadota > Alphaproteobacteria > JANQKO01. The sequence continues at coordinate 892,730 of CBDDPY010000002.1, forward strand.
CGATCAGTGGCCTGATTCCGGGCATGGCGGTGCACTACGCGACCTGCTGTCACCCGCTGCCAGGCGATCGAATTGTCGGTATCATCACAAAAGGCAAGGGCGTGATGATCCATACGATCGATTGTGAACAGCTGGAACCGCATTCCGATTCGCCGGAGCAATGGCTCGACGTCAAATGGGAGATCGACCCCGAAAATCCGGGCCTCCACGTCGGCCAAATCAGCACGGTGGTCGCGAACGAACCAGGGAGCTTAAGCAACTTGTCAACGGTTATCGCCAAGAATATGGGCAACATTTCGAACCTGCGGATCACCAATCGCAGCCCGGATTTCTTCGAGATGAAGGTCGATATCGAAGTGGCGGACGTGAAGCACCTGGCCAACATCATGGCGGCGCTCCGGGCGACACCGTCGGTATCGTCCGTCGAACGCTACCGGGGATGACGGCGCGGGACGAATGTCGGGGTCATAACTCAGTCGGCCGTCGACCGGCTTCCGGTCCGACGTCAGTTCGGTAACGGTTGTCCAATGTTCGCCCGCCGCAACAAGCATTCCATCAGCGACAGGCTTCGCGACTTCGTGTGGCCGCGCCGCGGGTTCCGCCGGGCCGCCACCTATATCGGCTACCGGGTCGCGCGCCTGCCCGGCACGCCACACAGTATCGCCGGCGGTTTCGCGTTCGGGGCGGCAATTTCGTTCACGCCCCTGGTCGGGCTGCACATTGCCGGTTCAGCGCTGATGTCCTGGGCGTTGCGCTGCAGCATTCTGGCGGCGGCTATCGGCACCGTGGTGGGCAATCCATGGACATTCCCGCTCATATGGGGCTGGACCTACCGTTGCGGCGCCTGGTTCCTCGGCATCGACAGCCACGGTCATCCGCCGCTCGGCTCATTGACCCGGCTGTTCGAAAAGCTCTGGATTCTGATCGGCGACCGGGTTCAGTGGACATTCGGCCTGAAGCAGAAGGACGATCTGGCCGTGATCTCGGCGGGGTCCGAATTGGCCGAACTGATGCAGAACGTCCTCTGGCCCATGCTCGTGGGCAGCGTGCCGAACGCCATCCTCGCCTGGATCGCCTTCTACTTTCCGATGCGTTATCTGATCGCCGGCTATCAGCACACCCGGCATCAGCGCCGGCTGCGGCGTGCGAAAATGGCTGGTGTCGGTGGAGGCGACGTGCCAAATATCTGAGGCATGAAGCCGAAACCGCATAATCGGAGCCGGGGAACATGACCCGCCAGCTGCGCCTTGGCGTCAACATCGATCATGTGGCGACGATCCGCAACGCGCGCGGCGGCCGTCATCCCGAACCGATCCGCGCCGCCCGGCTGGCCGCCGATGCCGGCGCCGACGGCATTACGGCGCATTTGCGCGAAGACCGTCGGCATATCGCCGACGACGATATCAGCCTGCTCAGCAGTCAGATCGACCTGCCGCTCAATCTCGAGATGGCGGCGACCGAAGAAATGCTGGCGATCGCACTTCGGCACAAGCCGCACGCGGTCTGCCTGGTGCCGGAGAAGCGGGAAGAGGTCACCACGGAGGGCGGTCTCGATGCCGCCGCCGGCCACCGGCACCTGGAACCTTATATCCGGCAGCTCTCGGCCGCCGGTATCCGCGTGTCCCTGTTCATCGATCCCTCGCGGGTTCAGCTCGCCGTCGCCAAGGCGCTGGGCGCGCCGGTTGTCGAGCTGCATACCGGCCAATATGCCGAGAGCAGCGGCGATGCCATGACGGCCGAGCTCGACCGCCTGATCGAGGCGGCGGCCTATGCCGAGGAGCTGGGCCTGGAATGCCACGCCGGCCATGGCCTGACCTACGGCAATGTCGGTCCGGTGGCCGCGATCCCGACTGTCGTCGAGCTCAATATCGGCCATTTCCTGGTCGGTGAAGCGATCTTCGGCGGCCTGGACAGCAGCATCAAACGCATGCGCGCCCTGATGGACCAGGCGCGCGCCGAAGCGACGGGCAGCCGGTCCGCCTGATGCAGGTCTCGCCGACGTTGCAGCCGATCATCATCGGCATCGGTATCGACATTATCAGCATCGACCGCATATCCCGTACGCTCGACCGTTTCGGCGACCGCTTCGTTCAGCGGATCTTCACGGAGACCGAACAGGCCCGTTCGGAGCGACGGGCGAACCGCGCGCCATCCTATGCCCGCCGGTTCGCCGCGAAGGAAGCCTGCTCGAAGGCGCTGGGCACCGGCTTTCGCCAAGGCGTGTTCTGGCGCGACATGGGCGTCAGCAACCTGAAGTCGGGAAAACCGACCATGGTCCTGACGAATGGCGCGCTGGCCCGGCTCGAGCGCCTGACGCCGTCGGGCATGGCGGCGCAGATCGACGTTTCACTGACCGACGAACCGCCTTGGGCCCAGGCCTTCGTCATCATATCCGCGGTCCAGGCCGTGGATCAGGAGCATTCATGAAGTTAGAAACGGTATTTCAGCGGCGGAGAAAGAGGCTGAGCAAACCGAAACGCAAGGAGAGCGTGGGCGAGGTAATACGCACTGTCGTCTTCGCCGTTTTGATCGCGGTCGGCATTCGCACCGTTGCTTTCGAACCCTTCAACATTCCCTCGGAATCCATGCTGCCGACGTTGCTGGTCGGCGACTATCTGTTCGTCTCGAAGTATGCGTACGGCTACAGCCGCCACTCGCTGCCGTTCAGTCCGCCGGTTGGCAACGGCCGGGCGTTCGAGGGAATGCCCAAGCGCGGCGACGTCGCCGTCTTCAAACTGCCGAAGGACAACTCGACCGACTACATCAAGCGCATTGTCGGCCTGCCGGGCGACCGTATCCAGGTCCGCAACGGCGTGCTCTACCTCAACGACGAGCCGGTGAAGCGCGAGCGCGTCGACGACTTCGTCTATCGCGAGGCCCGCGGCAACGTCTACCGCTTCCCGCGCTATCGCGAGACCCTGCCGAATGGCAAGCAGTACATGACGCTCGACATGTTCCAGAACACCGACACCGACAACACGGATGTGTTCACGGTGCCGCCGGGACACTATTTCGCCATGGGCGACAATCGCGACAACTCAATAGACAGCCGCGTCGCCCGCGGCGGCGTCGGCTACGTGCCGGCGGAGAACCTGGTCGGTCGGGCCGAGTTCCTGTTCTTCTCGACCGACGGATCGGCCCGAATCTGGGAATTCTGGAAGTGGCCGCAATCGATCCGCTTCGGACGGATTTTCGACGGCATCCAGTAGATATGAGCCAATCGCGTCTCGACGCGCTTTCCGACATCCTGGGGCACCGTTTCGCGCAACCTGACCTGTTGACCGAGGCTCTGACGCATCCCTCGGTCGATACCTCGCGGCAGGCCGGCCGCGACTACGACCGGCTGGAGTTTCTCGGTGACCGCGTCCTGGGGCTAATCGTCTCCAGTCGGCTGTTCGCCCGGTTTCCAGAGGCCGATGCCGGCGATCTTGCGGTCCGGTTCAACGCGCTCGTTCGCAAGGAAACGGTCGCCGACGTGGCCCAGGCCATCGACCTCGGCGACTTTCTTCGCCTGTCGAAAAGCGAAAGCCAGGGCGGCGGCCGCGCCAAGCCGGCGATCCTGGCGAACGCGCTGGAGGCGGTGATCGGCGCGCTGTATCTGGATGGCGGTTTGGCGGCGGCCGAGGCCTTTGTCGACGCGCATTGGTCGGAACGCGTGAACCGGACCTCGCACGCCATGAAGGACGCCAAGACGCGCCTGCAGGAATGGGCGCAAAAGGACGCCATGCCGCCGCCGACCTATAACATCGTGGCGCAGGACGGACCGGCGCACGACCCGGTGTTCACGGTCGAGGTCACCGTCGGCGACCGTCCGCCGATGCAGGCCGAGGGCAAGTCGCGTCGCGCCGCAGAGCAGGCCGTGGCGGCCGCCATGCTGGCGACACTCGATCTCGATGACTGAGACGGCCGAGCCCACGCGCTGCGGCTTCGTCGCCGTCGTCGGCGCGCCCAACGCCGGTAAGTCGACGCTGACCAACCAGCTCGTGGGCGCCAAGGTCTCGATCGTAACCCGCAAGGTCCAGACGACCCGGGCCCGCATCACCGCCATCGCCGTCACCGGCGCCGCGCAGATCGTGTTCGTCGACACGCCCGGCATCTTCGAGCCGAAGCGACGGCTGGAGCGCGCCATGGTCGATGCCGCCTGGAGCGGGATCGGCGATGCCGACATCGTCGTGCTGCTGGTCGATGCGCAGACCGGCCGGACCGACGACACGGACCGGATTATCGCCGGCTTGAAGGCGGCGGGCCGGCAGGCGGTTCTGGCCCTCAATAAGGTCGATCTGGTGAAACGGCCGAACCTGCTGGCGCTGGCGGCGGCACTGAACGAGGAAGGCGTCTTTACGGACACCTTCATGATCTCGGCGCTCCAGGGCGACGGCACGGCGGACCTGTTGGCGCATCTGGCCGCCGCGGTGCCGGCGGGGCCGTGGCTTTATCCCGAGGACCAGCTCTCGGACATCTCCGAACGCCTGCTGGCCGCCGAGATCACCCGCGAGAAGGTGTTTCTGCAGCTGCATGAAGAACTGCCTTATTCGATCACGGTCGAGACGGAGAACTGGCAGGAGCGGAAGGACGGCAGCGTCCGTATCGAGCAGGTCATTTACGTTCGCCGGGACACCCAGAAGGGCATCGTCTTGGGCAAGGGCGGCCGGCAGGTCAAACAGATCGGCGCCGACGCCCGGCAGGAGATGGAGACGGTGTTCGATCGGCGGGTGCACCTGTTCCTGTTCGTCAAGGTGCGCGAGAATTGGGTCGACGATCCCGAGCGCTATCGCGAGATGGGGCTGGAGTTCCCGCGCTAACCACGGGATCGCCTTAGGAAACGGACGTCTGCATGCACTGGAGCGACGACGGCATCGTGCTTTCCGTGCGCCGCCACGGCGAGACCTCGGCCGTCGTCAGCCTGCTGACCCGACGGCACGGCCGGCATGCCGGCCTCGTGCGCGGCGGGGCCGGACGGCGGCTGCGCGGCATCCTGCAGCCCGGCAACGAGGTCAGCGCCGAATGGCGCGCGCGGCTGGCCGAGCATCTCGGCACCTTCGCCGTCGAGCCCGGCCGGGCCCGCGTCGCCGAATTGCTGGACGATCCGGCCCGGTTGGCGGCGCTCGCGGCGGCCTGCGCCGTGACCGAAGCGTCACTGCCGGAACGCGAGCCGCACCCGGCGCTGTTCGACGCGCTGAGGATACTGCTGGACTCGCTGGCCGACGGCGAGACCTGGCCCGCCGTCTACGTGCGCTGGGAAATGGGCCTGCTGCAGGAACTGGGCTTCGGTCTCGATCTCTCGCGCTGCGCCGCCACCGGCGATGTGGACGATCTGGCCTATGTCTCGCCCAAGAGCGGCCGGGCCGTCAGCCGGACCGCCGCCGAGCCATACAAGCACCGCCTGCTGCCGCTGCCGGCTTTCCTGCTCGGCGCGCAAACGGGACTGCCGGACCGCAACGATCTGAAAAACGGCCTCGCGCTAACGGGTTATTTCCTCGATCGGCACATATTCGCCGGCAGGAATACAACCGCGCCCCCGGCGCGCAATCGACTGGTTGAGAAATTTAAAGTAGCACCCACAACATCTGGTGATAATGTCCCGGCATGAGTGACATCTTTGAAGAAGGCGAAATCCGCGACGAGCCGCTGTCGCGCGCCTTGAGCGAACGCTATCTGTCCTACGCCCTGTCGACCATCATGGCGCGGTCGCTGCCCGATGTGCGCGACGGCCTGAAGCCGGTGCACCGGCGGCTGCTCTACGCCATGCGCGAGCTGAAGCTCGATCCGGCGTCCGGCTTCAAGAAATGCGCCCGCATCGTCGGCGACGTGATGGGTAAGTTCCATCCGCATGGCGATCAGGCGATCTACGACGCGCTGGTGCGCCTGGCGCAGGATTTCGCGCAGCGCTATCCGCTGGTCGACGGCCAGGGCAATTTCGGCAATATCGACGGCGATAACGCCGCGGCCATGCGCTATACCGAAGCCCGGATGACGGCGGTCGCCGACCTGCTGCTGGCCGACATCGACAAGGATACCGTCGATTTCCGGGAGACCTACGACGGCGAGGACAGCGAGCCGCTGGTGCTGCCGGCCGCGTTCCCGAACCTGCTGGCGAACGGCGCCGCCGGCATCGCCGTCGGCATGGCGACCAATATCCCGCCGCACAACATCGTTGAGCTGTGCGATGCCTTGCTGCATCTGATCAAGACGCCGAACGCCACCATCGACAAGCTGGTGCAATTCGTCCAGGGGCCCGATTTTCCCACCGGCGGCGTGCTGGTCGAGCCGCGCGAGAACATCGTCGAGGCCTACAAGACCGGCCGCGGCAGCTTCCGCTTGCGCGCGAAATGGGAGGTCGAGCAGGGCAAGCGCGGCACCTACAGCATCGTCGTCACCGAGATTCCCTATCAGGTGCCGAAATCGCGCATCGTCGAGAAGCTGGCCGAGCTGTTGCAGCAGCGCAAGCTGCCGCTGCTGGCAGATATCCACGATGAGTCGACTGAGGACATCCGCCTGGTGCTGGAGCCGAAGAACGGCAAGGTCGACGCCGAGGTGCTGATGGAGCACCTGTTCAAGCTGTCGGACCTGGAGGTCCGCATCGGCCTGAACATGAACGTGCTCGACGCCCAGCAGACGCCGCGCGTGATGCCGCTGCGCGACGCCCTGCAGGCCTTCCTCGACCACCGCCACGAGGTGCTGGTCCGCCGCACCAAGTTCCGCCTGGCGCAGATCGAGCGGCGGCTGGAGATCCTCGGCGGCTATCTGATCGCCTATCTCAATCTCGACGAGGTCATCCGCATCATCCGCGAGGAGGACGATCCGAAGGCGGTGATGATGCAGCGTTTCGGCCTGACCGACCTGCAGGTCGAGGCGATCCTGAACATGCGCTTGCGGGCCCTGCGCAAGCTCGAGGAAATCGAGATCCGCAACGAGCACAAGGCGCTGAAGGCCGAAGGCAAGGACCTGCGGGCGCTGCTGAAGGACGAGCAGCTGCGCTGGACGCGGGTCGGCGAGGAAATCCGCGAGATCAAGAAGACCTTCGGTCCCGACACACCGCTCGGCGCGCGGCGCACCAGCTTCGGCGACGCGCCGAACGGCGAGCCGATCCCGCTGGAGGCGCTGGTCGAACGTGAGCCGATCACCGTGATCTGCTCGGCCAAGGGCTGGGTGCGCACGATCAAGGGCCATGTCCAGGACGGCCCTGACGTCAAATACAAGGACGGCGACCGGGGCCGGTTCTGGCTGCATGCGCAGACCACGGACAAGCTGGTGGTGTTCGCCACCAACGGCCGGTTCTACACGCTCGCCTGCGACAAGCTGCCGGGCGGGCGCGGCAACGGCGAGCCGCTGCGGCTGATGATCGATCTCGGCAACGACGAGGACGTCGTCGCGATGATGGTGCACGAGCCCGACCGCAAGCTGGTCGTGGCGTCCGCCGACGGCCGCGGCTTCATCGTCAACGAGGGACAGGTCATCGCCCAGACCAAGGGCGGCAAGCAGGTGCTGAACGTCTCCGGCGACGTCGAGGCGGCGGCCTGCGCCGTCGTCGACGGCGATCACCTGGCTGTCATCGGCGAGAACCGCAAGGTGGTGATCTTCCCGCTGGACGAACTGCCGGAGATGACGCGCGGCCGCGGCGTGCTGCTGCAGCGCTACAAGGACGGCGGCTTGAGCGACGTCACCGTCTTCCGCATGGCCGACGGCCTGAAATGGCGTCAGTCCGGCGGCCGCGAGCGGACGGAGACCGATCTGATCGCCTGGCTCGGCAAGCGCGGCGCCGCCGGCAGGTTGCCGCCGCGCGGCTTCCCCAAGAGCCCGAAATTCGGCTAACGTCTCCCCCAAGTTTCTTGGGAGAGACCATGGGTAACGACGCGGCCGAGACGGTCTATCAGGCATTCCGGCGGACGGCTGAAACGCATCCCGACAACGCCTTTCTGTGCGCGCCGGCGCTGCCCGGCCGCGACTATCATCCCGAAGGCATCGAATACAGCTATGGCGAGGCCGCCGATGCGGTCGAAGGCCTGAAGTCGACCTACGCCGCCGCCGGCTTCGGCCACGGCCATCGAGTCGCCTTGCTGCTGGAACAGCGGCCGGAACACTTCTTCCAATACCTGGCGCTGAATGCGCTCGGCGTCAGCATCGTGCCGGTCAATCCCGATTATCGGCACGACGAGATGCTGTACCAGATGGACCATTCCGAGGCCGATCTCGCCGTCGTACTGGCGAAGCGGCTGGACGACATGCGGGCGGTGGCGGCGGATCGCGACAAGCCGTTGCCGGTGGTCGCGTTCGAGGACTTTCCCGACACGCTGCCGTCGCCCGGACCGGCGCCACTGGACGGCGCGCCCGGCCTCGCGACCGAAGGCAGCCTGATGTACACCTCCGGCACCACCGGCCGGCCCAAGGGCTGCATCCTGACCAATGAGTATTACTTGAATGGCGGCCAGTGGTATTTCGACATGGGCGGGGCCCTGACGATCCGGCACGGCGCCGACCGGCTGTACAATCCGCTGCCGGCCTTCCACATGAATTGCGGCGCCAACAGCGTCACCATGTGCATCCTGTCGGCCAACTGCCTGATCCTGCCGGACCGTTTCCATCCGACGCGCTGGTGGTCCGATCTGGTCGAGACCCGGGCCACCATCATCCACTATCTCGGCGTGATCGCGCCGTTGTTGTTGAACCAGGCCGAGGCGCCGGAAGAACGCCAGCATCAGGTCCGTTTCGGCCTGGGCGCCGGCATCGAGCCAGAGCTGCACGAGGTCTTCGAGAAGCGCTTCGGCCTGAAGCTGGTCGAGGTCTGGGGCATGACCGAGACCGGCCGGATCCTGGGCGACAACCAAGAGCCGCGACAGATCCACACCCGCGCATTTGGCCGGCCGCTGCCGGGCCTGGAAGCCCGGGTCGTGGACGACGACGACAACGACGTACCGGTCGGCACGGAGGGCGAGTTGCTGGTACGTCACACAGCCGACGAACCGCGGCGCGCCTTCTTCGCCGGCTATCTTAAGAACGAAGAGGCGACGGCCGAGGCCTGGCGTGGCGGCTGGTTTCACACCGGCGACACGGTGCGGCAGTCGGACGACGGCATGCTTTACTTCGTCGATCGCAAGAAGAACATCATCCGCCGCTCGGGCGAGAACATCGCCGGCGCCGAAATCGAGGCCTGCCTGCAGGCCCATGACGGCGTGGCGCAGGTCGCCGTCATCGCCGCCCCGGACGAGATGCGCGACGAGGAGGTGATGGCCTGTATCGTGCCGATGCCCGGCGCCGGTCGTGACGCGGCGGCCGCTGAAATCCTGTTCGACTGGTGTTTCGAACGGCTTGCCTACTACAAGGCGCCGGGTTGGCTGCTGTTCGTCGACAGCCTGCCGACCACGGGCACCCAGAAGGTGCAGAAGGCGCAGATCTTCGCTCCCGACGAAGACCCGCGCTCACGCGCCGGCATCCACGATTTCCGCCCGCGCAAGAAACGCCGGCGGCAGGCGAGCTAAACGGCGAAGGATCCGAACAGGATCCGCGGCAGCCAGTTTACGATTTCCGGGAAGAAGCCGAGGATCACCAGCGCCAGCACCTGGATGATCACGAACGGCGCGGCGCCGCGATAGATGTGCCCCGTCGTTACCGTTTCCGGCGCTACGCCGCGCAAGTAGAACAGCGCGAAGCCGAACGGCGGCGTCAGGAACGATGTCTGCAGGTTCATCGCCATCATCACCCCGAGCCAGATCGGATTGATGTCGAACTGCAGCAGGATCGGCGCGACGATCGGCACCACCACGAAGGTGATCTCGAGGAAGTCGAGGAAGAAGCCGAGGATGAACATGGTGAACATGACCACCAGCATGGCGCCGACGAACCCGCCCGGCAGGCTGGTCAGGAAGGCGTGCACCATGTCGTCGCCGCCGAGCGCCCGGAAAATCAGGCTGAACAAGGCCGCGCCGATAACGATGGTGAAGACCATCGCGTTGATCATCATGGTCGCCTGCATGATCTCGGACAGAATGCCGAGCCTGTAAAGCCGGACCAGCGAGACCAGAACGCCCCAGGCGAGTCCGATGCTGCAGATACCGGCGGCGACGATGCCGATCATGTTGACGGTCGTGATCTCGTTCAGCCCGACCCGGAGATCGAGGGTATTGGTCAGGATCAGCATCACGATCATGGCGCCGGCGGCGACATAGATCGGCGCGCCGCTCGACTCGGAGACTCGCAGGCCCGCTAGCAGCAGGGCGCCGATGGCGCCGACGCCGGCGGCTTCCGTCGGGGTGGCCACGCCGGCCAGGATCGAGCCCAGCACGGCGACGATCAGCACCAGCGGCGGCACCAGCGCGTGCAACACCCGGATCAGCATCGACACATCGCCTTGCGACGACGACGCGAGCTGTTCGCGCGGAATGGCCGGCGCCGCCTCCGGACGGGTCAGCGCCACCATCATGGTGTAGAGCATATAGGCGCCGACGAGCAGCAGGCCAGGCAGCAGCGCGCCCGCGAACAGGTCACCGACCGACACCGGCTCCGGCGACCAGTTGCCCAGCTCGCGCTGCGCGTCCACATAGGCATTCGAGATCTGGTCGCCCAGCACCACCAGCACGATCGACGGCGGGATGATCTGGCCCAGCGTGCCGGACGCGCTGATCACGCCGCAGGCCAGCTTCGGATCGTAGCCGCGGCGCAGCATGGTCGGTAGGCTGAGCAGGCCCATGGTGACGACGGTGGCGCCGACGATGCCGGTGGAGGCCGCCAGCAACGCGCCGACGACGCAGACCGCGAGGCCGAGACCGCCCTGCAGCCGGCCGAACAGCATGCCCATGGTGTCGAGCAGCTCTTCAGCGACCTTCGAACGCTCGAGCGTCACGCCCATGAACACGAACAGCGGCACCGCCAGCAGCACCGTGTTGGTCATGGCGTTGCCGTAAATCCGCGACGGCATGGCGCCCAGGAAACTGACGTCGAACACGCCGAACAGATAGGCGATCCCGGCGAACAGCAGCGACGTGCCGGCCAGCGTGAAGGCCACTGGGAAGCCGAGCATCAAGAAGCCGCAGACGGCGACGAACATCAGGATATCGAGCGCTTCCTTGATGAACATCGCCTACAGCCCCTCGTGCTGCTCTTCGGGCATGGGCGCTTCCACGCCGATCAACACCAGGCTCGCGTGGATAGCCATCGAGATGCCTTGCAGGATGAGCACGCCGCTGAACAGCAGGATCGAGGTCTTCAACAGGAACACGGCGGGGATGCCGCTGGTTTCCTGCGAGCCCTCCAGATTGGCCCAGGAATCGGCGACATAGGGAAACGAGATCCAGAAGATCATGATGCAAACCGGCAGCAGAAACACGCAGACGCCGAACAGATCGGTCATCGCTTTCCGCTTCAACGGGGCTTCGCGATAGAAGATATCGACTCGAACGTGACCGTCATGCAGGAGCGTATAGCCGGCGCCCAACAGGAAGTTGAAGCCGTGCATATAGACGATCGACTCCTGCAGGAAGATCGAGCCGATGCCGAACACGTAGCGCATGACCACGACGATGAACTGGACCAGGACCATCGTCAGTGACAGCCAGGCGACGCCGCGTCCGATAACATTGTTGAACTGGTCGATGGCCCTCGCCACCGGCGCAAGAGACTGCAATCCGCCACCCCGTCGTCATGCCCGTTCGGACACGTTGATTTTGCGTTGCAGTATGGCGGAACGGATCTGGGGAGTATAGGCAAAAGCGCGCGACCGGGGCGCGTCATTTTGACCGGTTAGCTCGGCGTCAGCGCTCGATTTCGCGCCAACCGTCGTGGCCCAGCGCCTCGACCGGCTCGAAGCGGGTTTTGTAAGACATCTTCGAGCTCGCCTCGATCCAATAGCCGAGATAAACGTAAGGCAAATTCAATTCCCGGGCGTAGGTGATGTGCCAGAGGATGATGAAGGTGCCGGGGCTGTAGGCGGCGTAATCCGGGTCGAAGAAGCTGTAGACCAGCGACAGACCATCGTCGAGCAGATCGGTCAGGCAGACGCCGTAGAGCGTGCCGTCGGCATCGCGGAATTCGATCACCCGCGACGAGATTGGCGTGTCCTGGATCATGGCGACGTAATCGTCGAACGTCATCGCCGCCATGCCGCCGTCGGCGTGACGGGATTCCACGTAGCGGCGAAACAGGTCGTAGTGACCGCTGAGCGCCACCGGCGGCACGGTATGGCCGCGTATCCGGTCGTTGCGGTTTAAAATCCGACGGAACGAGCGGCTTGGGCGGAAGTCGGCGGCCCTGATCCGGACCGGCACGCAGGCATTGCAGCCCAGGCAGCTCGGCTTGTAGGCAATCGACTGGCTGCGCCGGAACCCGGCCCGCGACAGGCGGTCGTGCAGCTCCGACGGCGTGCCGCTCGTCGCCAGCTCGGTGAACACCATCTGTTCCATCCGACCCGGCAGATACGGACACGGCGCCGGCCGCGACAGATAGAAATAGGTTAACGTCTCAGGTTTGAACGGCCGCACAACCAGTCTGTCCCCTGTCCCCTAAAGACCATAATACCATGGTGCGAAGCAGGTGAAGGTTAACCAGACAATAAAAATGAGCGGACCGCCAGCCCGCAAAAAGTCGCTGAAACGATAGTGACCTGGCGCCATCACCAGCAGGTTGGTCTGGTAACCCATCGGCGTCGCGAACGAGCAATTGGCGGCGAAGACCACGGCATAGACGAAGGGAAGAGGCGCCACCCCCAGCTCCAGGGCGGTGCCGACGGCAATCGGCGTGAACAGTACCGCGGTGGCGTTATTGCTCATCACGTTGGTCAGCAGCGCGATCAGCAGGAACATGGCTGACAGCGTGACCGCCGGACCGAAGCCGGAAAAGACCGAGACGATCACATGCGCCAGGAAACCGGCGCCGCCGGTTTCCTGCAACGCCGCGCCCATGGCCAGAGCCGCGGCGATCAACAGAATGACGCGGCGGTCGGCTGCGCGCGCCGCCTGATGGATATTCAGACAACCGGTCGCGATCATGGCCGCGGCGCCGGCAAGGCCCGCGATGGCGATGGGCACGATGTCGACGGCGGCGACGGCGATCACGCCAAGGAAGATCAGCAGGGCACGTCGCGCCAGCGCCGCCGCCGGCACGTCATGCGCCGACCATTCGAGCAGCAGTACGTCCCGGTTGGCGCGGAGCGCCTGCACGGCCTCACGGCGGCCGACCACGAGCAGAACGTCGCCGGCCTCAAGGCGGATCTCGTCCATGCTGGCACGGATCATCCGCGACCGCCGCTGCACGCCCAGCACGATGCATTCGGTCTGATAGCGGAAACCGATCTGCTGCAGATTGCGGCCGATCATCCGTGACGCCGGCGCCACCACGACCTCCACCAGAACCTGATCGGTACCGCCCACCCGGTCGCCCTCCGGCAGAAGATCGGCGGTCTTGGCCAGCGCCTCGGTCAGCGCCTGCCGGGTCGCGGCGATGATCAGGACATCGCCCGGCATCAACGTGACCTCGTCGAACAACGGTAAAAAGGCGTGTTCGCCGCGCTGGATCAATCGGACCGTGATGTCGGGCATGTTGGGGATCATGCCGGCGATGATGTTTTGTCCCACCAGGCCGCTGTCCGGGCGGACGGCGATCCGGGCGATGTACTGCTTGCCGTCGCCGCCGACGATCTCGCGCGCCATCGAGGCCCGATCGGGCAGCAGCCGCGGCGCAATGAAGAGGACATAAAGCAAACCGACGGCGGCAATGACGGCGCCCGGCACGACGAAATCGAAAAACCCAATGGGCGCATAACCCAGGCCGGTCAGCGCGCCCGAGACCAGAAGATTGGTGCTGGATCCAATCAAGGTCGTCATGCCGCCCAGGATGGCCGCGAAGCTCAGCGGGATCAGCAATCCGCTGACCGACCGCTGCACCCGTTGGGCCAGCGCCACCATGATCGGGATGAAAATAACGACGACGGGCGTGTTGTTCATGATCGCGCTGAGCAGGGCGACGATGACCAACACCACGGCCGTGGCCATCACGGGGTGCTGCCGCCGCAGCAGCGACAGGCGTCGGATCGCGTTGTCGAGCGCGCCCGTCCGGACCAGCCCCTGGCCGACCACCAGCAGTGCAATAACCGCGATCAACGCCGGATCGGCGAAACCGGCGAGCAGTTGCCGGCTGTCCAGCGCGCCCTCGACGGGGGCGAAGTGGAACAAGAGCAGCAGCGCGGCGATCAGGCTGGTCGACGTCAATTCCATGGGGATGCGTTCGACCGCGTAGCTGATCAACGCCGCAACGATCAACCCGAAGGTCGGCCACATCTGCCAAGCCATATCGAGCACCGGCATCGCCGCGCCTATGCCCGTGCCGTCCAGGGCCGCGTGCGGCCGCGTCGAACAGAGGCCGACACGGTCCACGTCATTCCGGTATCATCCCGAAAAACATGGCGGGTTCGCCACGCCGCGCGGACCGGTTTGCTGGAGGAAGCCAACGATGAACTGTGAGCCGGCATGAGCGTCTCGATCGACGACATCCGCCGCGCCGCCGAGCAGTTGCACGGCGCGGTCGTTCGTACGCCTTGCACACATTCGCGGAAAATCTCTGCCATCGTCGGCGCCGATATCTTCGTCAAATACGAAAACCAGCAATTCACGTCCTCATTCAAGGACCGTGGCGCGTGTGTCAAGCTGTTGAGCCTGTCCGAAGCGCAACGCCGTGCCGGGGTGATCGCGATGTCGGCCGGCAATCACGCCCAGGGCGTCGCCTATCACGCGCAGCGCCTCGACGTCCCGGCGACGATCGTCATGCCGCGCGGCACGCCGAACGTGAAGGTCAGCCAGACATTGGCCTTCGGCGCCGAAGTCCGCCTCGAGGGCGAAACCGTGGAAGACGCGGCGCAATTCGCCGAGACGCTGCAGTCCGAACGCGGATTGACATTCATTCACCCTTATGACGACGACTGGATCATTGCCGGGCAGGGCACGGCGGCACTCGAGATGTTCGAGGACGTGCCCGACATCGACACGTTGATCGTACCGATCGGCGGCGGCGGATTGATCGCGGGCGCCGCGCTTGTCGCCGAGGCTCGCGATCCGGCAATCGAGGTCTTCGGAGTCGAGTCCGAGCTCTATCCGTCGATGCGGCAGATGCTGCAAGGCGAACCGGTCGCCTGCGGCGGCCAGACATTGGCCGAAGGCATCGCCGTGAAAGCGCCCGGCAAGCGCACGCTGGCGATCGCCAAACGGCTGGTGCGCGATGTCCTGCTGGTTTCCGAGGGCGACATCGAACGGGCGATCTGTCTGTTCCTCGAGGCCGAACGCACCGTCGCCGAAGGCGCGGGCGCGGCGGGTCTCGCCGCGCTCCTCGCCGATCCCGGCCGCTTTGCCGGACGTCGGCTGGGGTTGATCCTCTGCGGCGGCAACATCGACGCCCGCATGCTGGCCTCGCTGCTGATGCGCGCGTTGGTGCGGGACGGCCGGATTGCGCGGCTGCGGATCGAAATCAGCGACCGGCCGGGCACGCTCGCCGCCGTGTCCGGCCTGGTGGCGGAAACGCAGGCCAACATTCTGGACGTGGCCCACCAGCGCTTGTTCCCCGAACTGCCCGCGAAGCTGGCCGACCTCGACATGGTGGTCGAGACCCGCGATCAAGCGCATATCGACGAGATCGTGTCGACGCTCGAAAGCGCCGGCTACACGGTTCGTCTGCTGGAGAACTCGCCGACTGGCGATTAGGCGTCGGTTCCGTCGTCGACCTGGCAGTAACGGCTGCGGAAGTACAGCAGCGGTTCGCCGCCGTCGGAATAATCGGCCCGGACGACCCGGCCGATGAAAATCACATGGTCGCCGCCGTCGTGGATCGCCTCTGTGGTGCACTCGAACACCGCGATGGCGTCCGGCAACACCGGGCATCCGGTCTCGCCGGCCTCATGCGCGATGCCGTTCCAACGGCTTTCGCCGGGCGTGGCGAACTTCGCGGAAACGGCGACATGCTCCTGGCCCAGGACGTTGACCGCGAACTTGCCGGCCGACACGTATTCGTCGAAACAGCTTGCGTCCCGGGCCAGGCTGAACAGCACCAACGGTGGATCGAGCGAGACCGAGTTGAACGAGTTGACCGTGACGCCCAACCCGTAGCCGTCCGGCCCGACCGTCGAGACGATCGTCACGCCGGTCGCGAACCGTCCCATCGCATCGCGGAAGGCACGTGCGTCCAAACTCATTTCTGGAAAATTTTCTCTGTTATCAATCCGTTAACCATAATCTGCGATGTACCCCCGGCGGAATTCCAAGTGCTGCATACCTAACCCGATCTTAACCCATTCACGACAGCATTCGAGAGTCGGAAGCGGGGGCTTGCTGGGCGGAATTCTGTCTCATGTTTTTTCTGATCGGGCTGGTTATCGTCATTGGCAGCGTGCTGGGCGGCTACATGCCGCACGGCGATATTCGCGTGCTGTGGCAGCCGTTCGAGGTGCTGATCATCTGCGGTGCGGCCCTGGGCGGCTTCGTGATCGCCAATCCCAAGGACGTGATATTCGGCTCGGGCAAACATCTCGGGCGCCTGATGAAGGGCGCGCCGTTTGGCAAGTCGGATTACGTCGAACTGCTGACCATGCAGTATTCGCTGTTCAAGCTGGCGAAGAGCAAAGGCGCGCTCGCTCTTGAAACGCATATCGAAAATCCGGCCGAAAGCGCGCTCTTCAATGAATATCCCAGCTTCGCCAAGCAGAACGAAGCCGTCGAATTTCTCTGCGATACCCTTCGCCTCGTGACCATGGGTACGGAAAACGCCCATGAGCTGTCGGAGATGATGGAAGAGGATATCGAGGCGCGGAAGCATGAGGCGCATACCATTGCGCATGCGATCGGCACGGTCGGCGAGGGTTTGCCGGCCTTCGGTATTGTCGCCGCCGTGCTCGGCGTGATCGTGACCATGGGCAGCATCTCCGAGCCGCCGGAGGTCCTGGGCGCGCTGATCGGCGGCGCGCTGGTCGGCACGTTCCTGGGTGTGCTTCTGTCCTATGGCGTCGTGGGACCGATCAGCTCGAGCCTCAATCACTACTGCGAAGCCGAGTTTCAGTACTACGAGTGCCTGAAGGCCGGCATCCTGGCGCATGTCTCCGGCTATGCGCCCGCGGTCTCGATCGAATTCGCTCGCAAGATGCTGACGGCGCACGAACGGCCGACATTCGCCGAGCTGGAAGAGGCCGTCTCCAACGCGGCGCCGGTCTAACGACGACACGGCGCTGAACCATGTCGGAAGGCCAAAACGAATCGACGATTATCGTCAAGAAGATCATCAAGGGCGGCGGCCATCACGGCGGCGCCTGGAAGGTCGCCTATGCCGACTTCGTGACCGCGATGATGGCCTTCTTTCTGCTGTTGTGGCTGTTGAACGTGACGACGGACGAGCAGAAGGCCGGCCTCGCCGACTATTTCGCCCCGACCGTCGCCAGCCAATCCACCAGCGGCTCCGGCGGCCTTCTTGGCGGCACGACCATGTCGCCGGACGGCGCCCGCATCTCGCGCACCGCCCCGCCGACCATCGTCGTCGAGCTGACGCCGCCGAAACAGCGGAACCCCGGTGACGGCGAAGCCGAATCCGGCACGGGCAGCGAAATCGACGAAGCCGAGCTGCTGAACCGCATTGCCGAGCGCGAGCGCCAGCAGTTCCGCGAAGCGGAGGAGATGCTGCGGCAGGCAATCCAGGAAGTGCCCGATCTGGCCGATCTGAAGAAAAACCTGATCGTCGACAACACGCCCGAGGGCATGCGCATCCAGATCGTCGACCAGCACAAGCAGTCCATGTTCTCTAGCGGCAGCGCCGACATGAACCCCACGACCGAGAAGCTGATGAAGACCATCGCCGACGTGGTGATGCGCCTGCCGAACCGCATCGCCATCTCCGGACACACGGATTCGACGCCGTTCCGGACCGCCAACGGCTATACCAACTGGGAACTGTCGTCCGATCGCGCAAACGCCAGCCGCCGGGCCCTGATCGACGCCGGCCTACCGCCCGACCGGATCGCCTCGGTCAGCGGCAAGGCCGATACCGAACCGTTGATCCCCGAAGATCCCAGCCTGCCGAGCAACCGGCGTATCAGCATCGTCATGCTGCGCGAGGCGCCCGTTCTGCCGCCCGACGCCGGCCGCTAAAACCTTCCATCCGGACAGAAACGAAGAAAATCCGTTTGCGGCCCATCTCCACCGCCCCTAAATCTCCAGCATATTGAGACGGAGGAGGGGAGATTGAATACGCAGCCCGCACCGGTCCTTCAGACAACCCGATATCACTGGCAGGGCGAGGCGCCGGATCCGGTCGCCATTCCGGCGCTGTTCGAGGGCACGCGCTGGCGTCGGGTCGTGGCCTACCTGATCGACGTCTTTATCGTCGTGTGTCTGGCCGGCCTGCTCTGGCTGGCCGGATCGGTTTTCATCGTGCTCACCCTCGGCGCACTGACGCCATTGGTCGTGATCTGCGCGGCTCTGCTGCCCATCGCCTATCACACCTTCTTTATCGGCGGACCGCGGAACGCCACGCTCGGCATGCAGATGATGGATCTGCGGGTCGTGGCCTGGAACGGCAACCGGCCGAGCTATCTGCAGGCGGCAATCCAGACGGCGCTGTTCTATCTGACGGTGCCGACCACGAACGGCCTGATCCTGCTGGTTTCGCTGTTCAACGATCGCGGCCGCTGCGTGCACGAGATGCTGTGCGGTACCTTGACCATCAACGACCTGGTGCTGCCCGAGATCGAGGGCCCGCGCGACCGCTAGAGCAGATCGCGCAGCCGATACCAGCTCGTCGCCAACACCAGCAGCGGCCGACGGAGCAGCGCGCCGCCCGGAAACCGCTTGTGCGGAATGCGGGCGAACACGTCGAACCGCTCCGCGGTGCCCGCAACCAGTTCGGCCAGGATCTGGCCGGCGAGGCAGGTCAGCGTGACGCCCTGACCGGAAAATCCGTGCACGTAGAAGATCCTGTCGGAGAGCCGACCGAAGCGCGGCAGGCGGTTTCGGGTAATCGCCACGTGACCGCCCCAGACATGGGCAAGGCTGACATCAGCGAGCTGCGGGAAGGTGGCCAGAATGCGCCGCTGCATGGCGGCGGCGAGGTCGCGCGGGTCGCGGCCGTGATAGGCGACCCGGCCACCGAACAACAGGCGCCGGTCCTCGGACAGCCGAAAATAGTCCAGCACAATGTTCGTGTCCGACACGCAGAGATCGCCGGGCATCAACGCCCCGGCCCGCTCCGCACTCAGCGGTTCGGTTGCGGCGATATAGGTGCCGATCGGCATGATCTCGCCGCGCATGTTCGGCGGCATCGGTTCGAGATAGGCATTGCCGCACAGCAGTAAGTGATCGGCCCGGACCGAACCGTCGTCGGTTTGGACCGTGACGGTCTCTCCATCCGTGAAGCACCGTGCCGCTGTCTGCTCGTAAATCTGCACGCCGGCGTCGGCGGCGGCCCGGGCGAGGCCGAGACAGAGCTTCAAGGGGTTCAGGTGCCCGCTGCCGAGGTCGCGCAGCCCGCCGACGAAACGCGGGCTGTCGACCAGTTGTCGGACCCCGTCGACATCGACCAGATCGGCCTTGTCGTAGCCCCAGCGCCCGGCGACCAGGTCCAGCTCCTCGGCTAGCTCGGGCATGTGGCGGGGCTTGGTCGCCGCCAGCAGATAGCCGTCGCGGCGGCCGCAATCGATGCAATGGCGGTCGATCAACGCCTGCTGCAGACGCATGGCCTTCAGGCTGAAATCCCATAGGCGCCGTGCATCCGCTTCACCCACCAGCTCCAGGACCCGAACCATGCCCGGCGAATAGCCCAGCAGGGCCTGGCCGCCGTTACGCCCCGATCCGCCCCAGCCAATCCGGTTCGCCTCCAACAGCGCCACCTGATAGCCGCGCTCGGCCAGGTGCAGCGCCGCCGACAGGCCGGTGAACCCGCCGCCAACGACGCAGACATCGACCCTCCGGTCGCCCGCCAGCGCCGCGAACTGCGGCTGCGGCGACGTGGAAACAGCGTAGAAGGAGTCGACGTGCTCGGCCCGAGCCGTCAATTGGGCCTCAGGATCAGCGTGCCCATGGCGCCGGGCTCGAAATCGCTGCGACGCGTCGTCATTGGCAGATATTCGCCGTTGCTCCAGGGCTCGGCGAAGTTCCGGTAGAGCGGCGACAGGATATTGCCGGACTGACCGGTGGAATGCATGAACAGCGAGCGGTCCGGATCGTCAAGGTCGTAGATCGCTCGCAAGCTGGCCGCGTGCACGTTGGCGAAGGGCGCGGCGGCGTCGTTCAGCCGATGCTGGCCGACATTGACCGTATAGGTGCCGCCCGGCGTCGGCACCTTGATATCGAACAGCCGTGCCAGATAGCTCACTTGCGAAAACGGCCGGTGCTTGCCATGCGCGTAGTGCGCATCGCCCCAGCGCCATTTTTCGGGATCGTCGCCGTAATGCTCGGCGATCCAATCCATTGCCAGCTCCAGCGCGCGGACGATCTGTTCGTCACAGGTTTCACGACTGTCGGTCGGCACTTCGTTGCACCAGATGTCCTGGCCGTTCTCCAGTACGTTGCGTACGAAACGGACCCGCTTGCGCCAGGCGCCTTGGAACAGATCGCCCAGCTCGTCGGCATAGATCAGGCGGGTCAGTTCGCGGTACCAGGCGCTGAAGATCAACGGCTCGGCGGCGTCGCGCCGCATGACCCCGTCCCAGGCCGAGAGCCGCGCATGCGCCCGGCGCGCCGTCTCCGTTCGCGGCGCCGGGCGTAGCAGCCGCGGCAACAGTTCCTGCGCCATCAGTGATGTCACGTCGGCCTGCAGTGCCTTGAAGCTCTCGATCGAATGCCGGTCGCGGGCGACCAGCAACTGCCGAATCCGTCGCACGCGGTAGTCGTCGGCCCACTCGTAGGTCAGGTGATAGGGATAGTCATCGCGCACGATCTTGTGGTTCGCCGTGGCGATCATGCCGTCGCGCGGATTGAACCGGCGAGGCAGGTCGTCGAACGGAATGAAGCCGGTCCAGTCGTAGGTCGCATCCCAGCCGGGCTGCGGCATCATGCCCTTAATGCGGTTCGTCCGTTTGCGGACCGGTACCCGGGCCGGCGCGGCGAAACCGATATTGCCGTCGATGTCGGCATAGACGATGTTCTGCTGCGGCCCGTGGAAATCGGTCAGCGCATCTTTGAACTCGGCCCAGTTCTGCGCCAGCGCCAGCTTGAGGCCGCCCTGCGCGGTCATGTCGTCGTCCCGCAAAGCCGTCCAGGCCAGCGACAGCACATGGTCCTCGGGCACGGCAGACGCGGCACGGCGCGACGCGTCGGAGATCACCGGGCCGTGCCGCGTCTCGCGCACGTCGATGACGATATCCTCGCCATCCTTGACCTTGATGATTTCCTGCCGCGTCTCGAACGCCCGCGAACCGCCGGGCGCCATGTATTTGTTCGGGTCGTCCGGGTCGAGCCGTTCGACATAGAGGTCCTGCACGTCGGGATTCGTGTTCGTGAAGCCCCAGGCGATCTTGCGGTTGCGGCCGAGCACCACCGAGGGCAGGCCCGGGAAAGTGGCGCCGATCAGATCGTTGTCGGGCCAGCTCAAATGCGCGAAATACCAGACCGACGGTACGGTCAGGCCGAGATGCGGATCGTTCGCCAGCAGTGGCTTGCCGGTGGCCGTGCGGCTGCCGCCGACAACCCAGTTGTTGGAGCCGGCGCCTTCGCCCAGCGGATGCACGGAATCGTCCCACAACGCGGCCAGGATCGAGTCCGAGATCAGGCCGCCGGAAGCGCGGGCGGCGGCGACGCCCCGCAGGCCCTCGCGGCCATAGGGCGCGAAGAACTGACTCAGCTGCGTGTCGCTCAACCGGTCCGCCAGGCGATAGCGCAACAGCTCCGATGTCCAGTTGGCGGCGAGATCGAGCGCCATAACCTTGGTCCAGGTCAGGCTGTCGGCGACGGTCCAGGGCTCGGGCTCTATGCCGACCAGCAGAAACTCGAGCGGCAGCGGCCCGCTGCGCTGTTCCAGGAAGGCATTCACGCCCGCCGTATAGGCGTCGAACATCGCTCGAGTCTCGGGCTCGAATTTATCGAACGCGGCGATGGCGTGGCGGCGCAATCCCAGAGTGCGTAGGAATACATCATGGCCCACGGTCGCGGCGCCGAGCGCCTCCGACAGCCGTCCGGCGCCGATGCGCCGGTTCATCTCCATCTGCCAGAGCCGGTCCTGGGCGTGCACGAAGCCGAGGCCGAAGGCGGCATCGTCCCTGGTCTCGGCGAAGATATGCGGCACGCCATGACGATCGCGGACGATTTCGATCGGCCGTTCGAGGTTCGCCAGCTCGATCTCGCCGTCGACATCGGGCAGCGATCCGCGCAGCCAGAAATAGCCACCGGCGACGAGCAACACGATGGCCGCGACCACGCCAATCAGTCCGCGCAGGACCCACTTCATTTGCGTTCAATCCCCACTCGAACCGCGCTAACAGACGCGATTCGACCGGTGATGGCAAGGACGGGTTTCGGCTCCGGGCGTTCCGGTGTAGAACACCTGCACGATCCAGTCGGGCGCCGGCAGCCGCGCCCGTTCCGCAAAATAACGGGAGAGGCATCATGGGTGAGAAGGTCGCGTTTATCGGGCTCGGCGTGATGGGTTATCCGATGGCCGGCCACCTGGCCGCCAAGGGTCACGACGTCGCGGTCTACAACCGGACCCAAGCCAAGGCCGAGAAATGGGCCGGCGAGCATGGCGGCCGGGCCGCCGCCACGCCGCGCGAAGCGGCCGAAGGCGCTTCGGTCGTCTTCTCCTGCGTCGGCGCCGACAACGACCTGCGCGAGGTGGTCTACGGCGACGACGGTATTTTTGCCGGCATGGCCGTTGGCGCCATCTACTGCGACCATACGACGGCGTCAGCCGATGTCGCCCGTGAACTCTACGGCGCCGCCAAGGAACGCGGCCTCGGCTGTCTCGACGCGCCGGTCTCGGGCGGTCAGGCGGGCGCCGAGAACGGCGTACTGACGGTCATGGTCGGCGGCGATCAGGCCGACTACGACAAGGCGGAGCCCGCAATCCAGTGCTTTGCCCGACAGGTCAAGCTACTCGGGCCGGCCGGCGCCGGCCAGCTCACCAAGATGGTCAACCAGATCTGCATCGCCGGCATTGTCCAGGGCTTTTCGGAAGCCCTGAACTTCGCGGTGCAGGCCGGTCTCAACGGCGAGGAAGTTGTCGAGGTGATCTCCAAGGGCGCCGCTCAGTCCTGGCAGATGGAAAACCGCTACAAGACCATGCTGGCCGACGAGTACGAGCATGGCTTCGCCGTGCAATGGATGCGCAAGGACCTCGGCATCTGCATGGCGCAGGCGAAGAAGATGGGAACCTCGCTGCCGCTGACGGCGCTGGTCGACCAGTTCTATGCCGAGGTCGAGGCCATGGGCGGCACGCGCTGGGACACCTCGTCCCTGATGGCCCGCATGGTCAAGGCCAACCCGCCGAAATAGCCGGTTAACCCGCCTTCAGCAGCCGGGCGGCGTCGCGGGCGAAATAGCTCAAGACGCCGTCGGCGCCGGCCCGCTTGAAGGCCAGCAGGCTTTCGAGCATCGCCCGGTCATGGTCCAGCCAGCCGTTCTGGGCCGCCGCCTTTATCATCGCGTATTCGCCGCTGACCTGGTACGCAAAGGTCGGCACCTGGAACGCGTCCTTCACCCGGCGCACGATGTCGAGATAGGGCATGCCCGGCTTGACCATCACCATGTCGGCGCCCTCGGCGATATCGAGCGCGACCTCGCGTAGCGCTTCCTCGCCGTTCGCCGGGTCCATCTGATAGGTCTTTTTCGTCGCCGCGCCCAGGTTGGTCGACGACCCGACGGCGTCGCGGAACGGGCCGTAGAAGGCCGAGGCGTATTTCGCCGAATAGGCCATGATGCGGACTTGGTCGAAGCCGTTCGCGTCCAGCACATCGCGGATGGCGCCGACGCGGCCGTCCATCATGTCGGACGGCGCGATCACGTCGCAGCCGGCCTGCGCCTGCACCAGGGCCTGCCGGCAGAGGATTTCGACCGACTCGTCGTTCGCCACATAGCCGTCGCGGATCACACCGTCATGGCCGTGATCGGTATAGGGATCGAGCGCCACGTCGCAGAGCACGCCGATCTCGGGCACAGCGTCCTTCACGGCGGCCACCGCGCGGCAGACCAGATTGTCCGGGTTCACGGCCTCGTCGCCGTCGGCCGACTTCAGCGCCGGATCGGTCTGCGGGAACAGCGCCAGCACCGGGATGCCGAGGTCGGCGGCCTCGCGCGCCGCGCCGGCCACGAGATCGACCGACAGCCGCTCGACGGCGGGCATCGAGTCCACGGCCTGGCGGGTGTTGTCGCCGTCGCAGATGAAAATGGGCCAGATCAGGTCGTCCGCCGCCAGCGTGTTCTCAGCCACCAGCCGCCGGGTCCAGTCGTCGATCCGGTTCCGCCGCATGCGGGTGCGCGGAAACTGCCCGTGCGGCCGTGTCGCGGCGTTTTGATCGCCGGTCGGCACCACCTTGCCGACCGTCTGCGACCGGCGTTCGAATTTCAGGGGATCAGCCATGCGTCCTGCATTCCTCCCGACCCTTGCTTTTCCTCATACTATGACCGCGTTAACGGCCTGACAACGCGGCGTGATGGCGCGGCGCGCGGGCGCGTCGATTGACAGCCGCCGGGGCGTCGCTTATCGCTTGGACCGCAACGCGTTTGAGCCGACAGGGCCGACTTCATGGATTTCGAACTGAGCGAAGAGCAGCGCGCCTTCCAGGACATGGCGCGGCAATTCGCAAGCGAGCAGATGGCGCCGCACGCCGAGGAATGGGACGCCAAGTCGATCTTCCCGGTCGACGCCCTGCGCGCGGCCGCCGCCCTCGGCTTCGGCGGCATCTATGTGCGCGACGACGTCGGCGGCTCCGGTCTCGGACGGCTCGACGCCACCATCATCTTCGAAGAGCTGTCGGCCGGCTGCACTTCCACCGCGGCCTATATCTCGATCCATAACATGGCCGCCTGGATGATCGACCGCTATGGCAACGACGACCAGCGCCAGAAGTGGCTGCCGGATCTTTGCAGCATGGCGCACTTCGCCAGCTATTGCCTTACGGAGCCGAATTCGGGCTCGGACGCGGCCAGCCTGCGCACCAAGGCCGTGCGCGACGGCGACGACTATGTGCTGAATGGCAGCAAGGCCTTCATTTCCGGCGGCTCCACGTCCGACATCTACGTCTGCATGGTGCGCACCGGCGACGACGGCCCGGGCGGCATCAGCTGCCTCGTCGTCGAGAAGGACACGCCGGGCCTGTCGTTCGGCGCGCTGGAAAAGAAGATGGGCTGGCACTCGCAGCCGACGGCAATGGTGATCTTCGAGGACTGCCGGGTGCCGGTCGCCAACCGCATCGGCGAAGAGGGCGACGGCTTCAAGATCGCCATGCAGGGTCTCGACGGCGGCCGGCTCAATATCGCCGCCTGCTCGCTGGGCGCCGCCCAGGCGAGCCTCGACGAGTCTCGCGAATACATGTCCAACCGTCAGCAGTTCGGCCGCGAGCTGAGCCAGTTCCAGGCCCTGCAGTTCCGCATCGCCGACATGGCGACCGAGCTCGAGGCCGCGCGCCTGATGCTGCGCCGGGCCGCCGCCAAGGTCGATGCCAAGGCGACGGACGCCACGCTGCACGCCGCCATGGCCAAGCGTTTCGCCACCGACGTCGGCTTCAACGTGGTTAACGAGGCGTTACAGCTCCACGGCGGCTACGGCTATCTCAGCGACTACGGCATCGAGCGCCGGCTGCGCGACGTCCGCGTGCACCAGATCCTGGAAGGCACCAACGAGATCATGCGGGTGATCATCGCCCGCCAGATGCTGTCGTCATGAGCGGCGACGACGACATCCTGTTCGAGCGCCGCGGCCGGATCGCGCTCGTCACGCTGAACCGACCGAAGGCGTTGAACGCGCTGACGCTGGAGATGTGCCGGGCGCTGGAGGCCGAGCTGAAGGCCTACGCCGACGATCCCGCCGTCGCCGCGGTGGTGGTGCAGGGCGCCGGCGACCGGGCCTTCTGCGCCGGCGGCGATATTCGCCGGCTCTACGACGAGGGCAAGGCCGGCGGCGGCTATCCCTTCGACTTCTACCGCGACGAATACCGGCTGAACGCGCTGATCTTCCACTTCCCGAAGCCTTACGTCGCGCTGATGGACGGCATCGTCATGGGCGGCGGCGTCGGGGTATCCGTGCACGGCTCGCACCGCATGGTGACCGAGCGGGTGATGTTCGCCATGCCCGAGACCGGCATTGGGCTGTTTCCGGACGTCGGCGGCAGCTACTTCCTGCCCCGCTGCCCCGGCCGTCTCGGACTCTACATGGCCATGACTGGCGCCCGACTGAAGGCGGCTGATGCTGTGCATGCCCGCCTCGGCGATGCCTATGTGCCGAGTGACAAGCTTGACGCCCTGATCGATGCCCTGGCCGAGGTCAACCAAGACGATGTCGGACAGGTGCTGGACGGCTTCCGCGAGGATCCCGGTCCGGCGCCGATTGGCGAGCGGCAAGCCGACATTGATCGGTTTTTCGCGGCCGACGATGTCGAGGCCATCCTCTCGGCGCTTGACGCAGACGCCGGCGACTGGGCGGCCGAGGCGGCGGCGACCATTCGGCAGAAATCGCCGACCAGCCTGAGAATTGCCGCCGAGCAGCTCCGTCGCGGCGCTGCGCTCGAGTTCGACGACTGCATGCGCATGGAGTACCGCATGGCCTGCGGCTGCATCGCCGGTCATGACTTCTACGAGGGCGTTCGCGCCGTGGTCGTCGACAAGGACCAGGCCCCGAAATGGCGCCCCGACACCCTGGACGGGGTGACCGACGACGACATCCGGGCCTATTTCGAGACACCCGGCCAGGGCGGCGATTTGAGCTTCGAATAGCGGCCGGACGCTGACCCGCGCCGGCCCGTTTCATCGGTATTCATCGGGAGGAACGACATGACCAAGATCGGATTCATCGGCGTCGGCAACATGGGCGGTCCCATGGCCAAGAACCTCGTCAATGCCGGCCATGAGGTGAAGGCCTTCGACCTGTCGCAGGCAGCGCTCGATGCCGCCGTCACGGCCGGCGCGGCCGCGGCCACGTCGATCGCCGATGCCGCGAGCGGGGTCGAGGTCGTGATCAGCATGCTGCCTGCCGGCCAGCATGTCCGCAGCGTCTATCTGGACGAGGGCGGCATCGTCGGGGCGGCGGCCGCCGGCACGCTGTTCATCGATTCCTCGACCATCGACGTCGACAATGCCCGCGCCGTTGCCAAGGCCGCCGGCGAGGCCGGATTCGAGATGATCGACGCGCCCGTCTCGGGCGGTGTCGGCGGCGCCGAGGCCGGCACGCTCACCTTCATGTGCGGCGGCTCGGAGGATGCGTTCGCCACGGCCAAGCCGCTGCTGGACGTGATGGGCAAGACCATCGTGCTGGCCGGCCCGTCCGGCAACGGCCAGGTCGCGAAGATCTGCAACAACATGATCCTCGGCGCCTCGATGATCGCCGTCGCGGAAGCCTTCGTCATGGCCGAGAAGCTCGGCCTCGACCATCAGAAGCTGTTCGACATCAGCTCCACCGCCTCGGGCCAGTGCTGGGCCATGACCAGCTATTGCCCGGTGCCGGGTCCGGTGCCCGCGTCACCCGCGAACCGGGATTACCAAGCCGGCTTCACGGCCGCGATGATGGCGAAAGACCTGCGCCTGGCCCAGGAGGCGGCCCAGAGTGTGCGCGCCGCCACGCCGCTGGGCGCGGCCGCCGCCGCCGTCTACTCGCTTTACGAGAATGCGGGCAACGGCGATGTCGACTTCAGTGGCGTCATCCGCATGATCCGCGGCGAGAAATGAAGGGTTCTTTAACTACCTGATTGCATACTGGCCGGCCTGAGAGGGAGCTAGAGAATGCTGGCCAGAGACGTTGCGGACCGACCGGGTTCTGGAGCCGATACCACTTCGGATGCCGACAAGCGGCTCTATCTGGAAGCGCTGTTGCTGATCGAGCGGCTGCACCGTCGGCTGCTGGACGTGCTCAAGGCCGAGCTGGACAATGTCGGGCGCAACGACATCAACAACGTCCAGGCGCTGATCCTGCACAATATCGGCGACGAGGAAGTGACGGTCGGCGAGCTGACCAACCGCGGTTACTATCTCGGCTCGAACGTCTCCTATAACGTCAAGAAGCTGGTCGAGAACGGTTATCTCCTGCAGGAACGCTCGCCGCACGACCGCCGCTCGGTCCGGGTCCGGCTGTCGGAGAAGGGCCTGCAGCTGCACGGCCAGGTCAACGCGCTGTTCGAACGGCATGTCGCCGCGCTGCGCCAGCAGGACGAGCTCGATATGCGCGAGCTGAGCGGCACCAACACGGCGCTGCGCGGCCTCGAGAGCTTCTGGAGCGCCCAGGTCCGTTTCGGCGGCTAAGCCGTCAACTCATCCCTTTGAACGTCCCTGCCGCGGGTGCCTTCACCCGCGCCTTGTCTCGCGCGCGCCAACGCGTTAGATCACGCCGTCGCAACGGGCGGAGGCAGGGATCATGGAACCACATCAGGGCTATTTCACGGCGGACCTCGCCAGCATCGATCCGGTGGTCCATGACGCCATTACCGAGGAACGCAAACGGCAGCAAAACCAGATCGAGCTGATCGCGTCCGAAAACATCGTCAGCCGCGCGGTCCTGGAAGCCCAGGGCAGCGTGCTCACCAACAAGACCGTCGAGGGCTATCCCGGCCGGCGCTATCACGGCGGCGCCTCCAACGTCGACGTCATCGAACGGGTCGCCATCGAGCGGGCCTGCGAACTGTTCGGCTGCCGCTTCGCCAACGTCCAGCCGCATTCCGGGACCCAGGCCAACCAGACCGTGTTCCTGTCGCTGCTGCAGCCGGGGGACACGGTGCTGGCCATGGACCTGAAGGCCGGCGGCCACTTGAGCCACGGCGCCGCGCCGAACATGTCCGGCAAATGGTTCGACATCGTGCACTACGGCGTGCGCCGGCAGGACGGTCTGATCGACATGGACGAGGTGGCGGCGCTGGCCGACAACCACAAGCCGAAGCTGATCATCGCCGGCGGCTCGTCCTATCCGCGCGCCATCGACTTCGCCCGCTTCCGCCAGATCGCCGACGCCGTCGACGCGACCTTCCTGGTCGATATGGCGCACTTCTCGGGCCTGGTCGCGGGCGGCGTCTATCCGCACCCGTTCCCACATGCCCATATCGCCACCACGACCACCTACAAGGCGCTGCGCGGCGCGCGCGGTGGCATCGTCCTGACCAACGACGAGGCAATGGCCAAGGCGATCAACTCGGCGCTGTTCCCCGGCATGCAGGGCAGCCCCATGCTGCACCTAATGGCCGGCAAGGCCGTCTGCCTGGGCGAGGCGCTGCGGCCCGAGTTCAAGGACTATGCCGGCCGCGTGCTGGCGAACGCGCGGGCACTGGCCGAGGCCTTGGTCGCGGACGGTATCGATGTGGTGACCGGCGGCACCGACACGCCGATCGTGCTGGTCGACCTGCGGGCCCTCGGCCTGAAGGGCAACACGGCTTCGGAATGGCTGGAGAGCGTCGGCCTGACCTGCAACAAGAACGGCGTGCCGTACGATCCGGAGAAGCCCGGCGTCACCTCCGGTCTGCGCCTTGGCGCGTCTGCCGGCAGCACCCGCGGCTTCGGCGTGTCTGAGTTCGAGACCGTCGGCCGGCTGATCGCCCGCATGCTGCACGCCATGGCGGCGGATGGCGACCAGTCCGCCGTCGCCGACGAGGTGCGGGCCGAGGTGCAGGCGCTCTGCGGCCGCTTCCCGATCTATCCGGACGTCTGAGGCACGCCGGCCGGCATGCGCATCACGACCGTTTGACGTAGCCACAGCGCCGCGGCCAGTCCCCAGGCCGCGTTGAACAGCACGACCAAGAACGGCGTCGCCGCGCCCAGGCCGAAGCCGAGCAGGCCCGCCGGGGTCTTCAACGGGAACACCAACAGGAGCTGAACGGCCGTCGGGCCGAGGCTGAGCAGCAGGCCCTGCGCCCACCAGGGCCAGCCGGGCCGCGCGATCAGGAACAGGAAGCCCCACAGCCCGCCCCAGACGATCCTGGGATAGAGCCAATCCGGCGTCAGCGCCGGCGCAATGGCGACGCCCAATGCCTGTGTCACGCCAAGCGCGCCGAATGCCCAGACCAGCAGACTGTTGGCGACGGCGCCCAGGCAGCCGGCCGCGAACGCCGCCGACACCCGCGGCGACAGGTTCTGCGATATCGCGTTCATTAAACGCTTTCCCTCCTTGAGTGATGAACCCAACGGGTTCTTGTCAGGAGGTACGCGGGACGCTGTCGATCCTTCCGCGCCGGCGCGGCGCCGCACGCAAATGTGAGCGGGCTTAGCCGCCGAGGCCCATCTGCGCCAGGATCGCTTTTACCGCCGGCTTGTCGGGCTCGCCCAGGACGGCGGTCATGGTGAAGTGGTCTTCGCCGGGCATCTCCTGGTAGTCGTGCGCAATGCCGCGCTCGCGGCAAAGCGCCGAATAGTCGCGCGACTGCTTGATCCATTCCTCGGTCTCGGCAGCGCCGACAAGGATGGTAAGAGGCAGGGCGCGGAGCGGCGGGTTTTTCATCGGGCTGACCCCATCGATCTGGTCCGGGGTCAGGCGGATCAGGTCGTTCACGGAGATACCAAGCACCGGTTCGGGGTCGTAGACGCCGGTCAGGAGCACGGCGCCCTTCACCACATCGGCCGGCAGTTCGTCGGCCGTCCAGTCGTGCGCCAGCGCCATGGCGCAGAGATGGCCGCCGGCCGAGTTGCCGGAGATGTAGATCCGGTCGGGATCGCCGCCATACTGGCCGATGTTGAGATAAGTCCAGGCGATGGCGCGCACGGCCTCGAGCACGATGTCGCCGACTCTGACGTCGGGGCAAAGGTCGTAGTTGGCGATCACCACCATGGCGCCGGCCGCGACCAGGGGCTCGGCCATGAAGGTCACGTCGGCCTTGTCCTGCGCCCGCCAGTAGCCGCCATGGAAATAGATGTGCACCGGCGCTCGGTCGCGCGCTGCGGGACGGAAGATGTCGAGGGTTTCTTTCGGTCCCGGCCCGTAGCGCACGTCATGGACGCCATTGAGCCGCGACCGGGCCGCAGCCGACGCGGCGGCGCGCGAGTCGATCTTGGCCTGGTGGTCGGGCACCGCGACCCGCGGATTGTACTGTCGCTCGAACTCGTCCTGCGAATAGCCTCTCAGATCAACCATCGGCATTTTCCCCCTGCCTGACTCGTCGGCAGCTTAACCGGCAATCACCTTCGCTGCCATGGCAGCTTGGGCAAGGGCAGGACAGTGGTGAGGCCGACGATGATCAGGCCAAGCGCCAGATATTCGGGCCAGCCGAACTGTTCGCCGACGATAATGGCGCTTGAGGCGAGGCCGATGACCGGCACCATCAGCACACCCAGCGAGGCGACGCTGATCGGCAGGATATCGACCACCCGAAACCAGGCCCAGACGCCGAACACGACCCCGATGACGACATTGTAGGCAAGCGCGAAGGTCGCGATGCCCGACAGCGGCAACCAGCCGCCGCGGTCGATCAGCAGCGCCGCCACGCAGATCGGCAGGCCGCCGATCACGGTCTGCCAGCCGACCAGCGCGAGCTGTTTCGTCCTCCAGGGCTTGTACTTGAACACGACCGAGCCAAGCGCCCAGCTCAAGGCCGCGCCGAGCATGGCCAGAACGCCCATGGGCGGCAGGGCGCGGAAGTCGAGATCCTGACCGACCATGGTGGCGATGCCGCCAAGCCCCAGTGCCAGGCCGAACCAACGCTTGGCGGACGGCCGTTCGTTCAGGAACCAGATGCCCAGCAGGAAGGCCCAGAGCGGCATGGTGTAGGCGATCAGCACGGCCCGGCCGGACCCCAACAGCGTAACGCCGAGCGCCGAAAAGCAGAGCCAGCCGGTGGTGCCGAAGATCGACAGCAGCAGCAGGCGGGTCCAGTCGCTCCGCGGCACGGCCAGCGACTGCCCGGCGATCAGCGCGATCAGCAGCAGTGCGACGCCGCCGAGCTCGCCACAAATGGCGCGGAAGGTGAGGATCGGCATCTCGCTGAGCGCGATCTTCATGAAGGGCCAGAACGAGCCCCAGCCGATCGCCAACGCCGCCAGCAGCGGCAGGCCGCCGCGCGGCATCCGACCCCCTCTGTTCAGTTATCGGCGCTTGGCGCGGTCAGCCGGTGAAGGCCTGGATGCCCGTTTGCGCCCGTCCCAGAATCAGCGCGTGGATATCGTGCGTACCCTCATAGGTGTTCACCGTTTCGAGGTTAATCACGTGCCGCATCACGTGATATTCGTCTGAGATCCCGTTGCCGCCGTGCATGTCCCGCGAGACCCGGGCGATATCCAGCGCCTTGCCGCAGGAATTGCGCTTGATCAGCGAGATCATTTCCGGCGCCGCGCGGTGCTCGTCCATCAGGCGCCCCACGCGCAGGCAGGACTGCAGGCCGATGGAGATCTCGGTCTGCATGTCGGCCAGCTTCTTCTGCACGAGCTGCGTCGCCGCCAAGGGGCGGCCGAATTGATCGCGATCGAGCGTGTATTGCCGCGCCGCATGCCAGCAGAATTCCGCCGCCCCCAGCGCGCCCCAGGCTATGCCATAGCGGGCACGGTTCAGGCAGCCAAACGGCCCGCCCAGGCCGCGCGCGTTCGGCAGCTTGTTCTCCTCGGGCACGAACACGTCTTCCAGCACGATCTCGCCGGTGATCGAGGCGCGCAGCGACAGCTTGCCCTCGATCTTCGGCGTCGAGACCCCCTTCATGCCGCGCTCGACGATGAAGCCGCGGATGACGTCCTCGTCGTCCTTGGCCCAGACCACGGCGACATCCGCGATCGGCGAGTTGGTGATCCACATCTTGGCGCCGTTCAGCACATAGCCGCCGTCGGCCTTACGGGCACGGGTCTTCATGCCGCCGGGGTCGGAGCCGTGGTCCGGCTCGGTCAGGCCGAAGCAGCCGACCCATTCGCCGCTTGCCAGCTTGGGCAGGAACTTCTGCCGCTGCGCCTCGCTGCCATACGCATTGATCGGATGCATGACCAGGCTCGACTGCACGCTCATGGCCGAGCGGTAGCCGCTGTCGACGCGCTCGACCTCGCGCGCGACCAGGCCGTAGGAAACGTAGTTCACGCCGGCGCAGCCATAGCCCTCGATGGTCGAGCCCAGCATGCCGAGCTCGCCCAGCTCGTTCATGATCTCGCGGTCGAAGCGCTCCTCGCGGGTCGCCATCAGGATCCGCGTCATCAGCTTCTCGGTGCAGTATTCGCGCGCCGTGTCGCGGATCAGCTTTTCCTCCTCGGTCAGCTGATCGTCGAGCAGGAAGGCGTCGTCCCATTGGAACGATGCCATGGCGCTGGGCTTGGCGGACGTGGGCGCGGAGGCTGTGGTCATCTCATCTTCTCCCAAAGGCGGGCGTCTGGCGCCGCCTGTCTTGATTAGCGCGGCTCAGTCGTTCGGCACGACGGCCGTCGTCTCGATCTCGACCTTGGCGCGGTCCTCGACAAGAGCCACGACCTGAACCAGCGCCATGGCGGGGAAATGCCGGCCGATGACGTCGCGGTAGGCGGCGCCGACACCGCGCAATGCGCCCAGGTATTCCTGCTTGTCGGTCACGTACCAGGTCATGCGCGCGATGTGGGACGGCTCGGCGCCGGCCTCGGCCAGCACCGCGACGGTGTTGGCCAGGCACTGGCGCACCTGTTCGGCGAAATCGTCGGTCTCGAATTCGCTCGTCGTTGGATTCCAGCCGACCTGGCCGGCGACAAAGACGGTCCGGCCGCTGGCGGCGACGCCGTTCGAAAAGCCAGGTGTCTTGGACCAGTTTTTGGGGTGCAGAAATTCCACGCGCGCACCATGGGTCTGAAGTATCGAGGGTTCGGCCGCGAGGCCTGAAAATTGTTTTAGGCCTAAAATGTATGCGGAACAACCGCGCTGTCGGCGAACCCGTGCGACAATTTGTGCGTTGCGTGGTTAAGGATGATCGCGAAATGTTAACTGGTTAACCTGACCTTAGCGCGTAGAATTGCAGATATAGTCTTGAGAAGCGTTATGTGCCGACCTGAGGAGGCGGTGACATGGATTACGAAAAGATCTTCGCTGAGCGTATTGCCGCACTGAAAGACGAGGGACGCTATCGCGTCTTCGCCGACCTGTCCCGACGCACGGGCGAGTTCCCGCATGCGACGCGGCACACGACCCAGGGCGAGCGCGACGTCGTCGTCTGGTGCTCGAACGACTATCTCGGCATGGGTCAGCACCCTGTCGTGCTCGAGGCCATGCACGAGGCCGTCGACAAGATGGGCGCCGGTTCGGGCGGCACGCGGAACATCTCCGGCACAACGCACTACCATGTGCTGCTGGAGCAGGAGCTCGCCGATCTGCACGGCAAGGAAGCGGCGTTGCTGTTCACGTCGGGCTATATCTCCAATGATGCGACGCTCAGCACGCTCGCCAAGGTCCTGCCGGGCTGCATCATCTTCTCCGATGAGCTGAACCACGCCTCGATGATCCAGGGCATCCGCAACGGCGGCTGCGCGAAACATATCTTCCGGCATAACGACGTCGCGCATCTGCGCGAGCTGTTGGCCGCGGCGCCGGCCGACGCGCCCAAGGTCGTGGCCTTCGAATCGGTCTATTCGATGGGCGACGGCGTGGCGCCGATCGCCGAGCTCTGCGACGCGGCCGAGGAATTCGGCGCCCTGACCTATCTCGACGAGGTTCACGCCGTCGGCATGTACGGCCCGCGCGGCGGCGGCGTCGCCGAGCGCGACGGCGTGATGGACCGACTCGATATCATCGAGGGCACGCTGGCCAAAGGCTTCGGCGTGATGGGCGGCTACATCACCGCGTCGGCCAATCTGGTCGATGTCGTCCGTAGCTATTCCTCGGGCTTCATCTTCACGACCTCGCTGGCCCCCGCCTTGACGGCCGGCGCGCTCGCGAGCGTGCGCTACCTGAAGAACTCGCCGCTCGAGCGCCAGCAACAGCAGGAGCGGGCCACCCGCCTGAAGGAACTGTTGGAGGAGGCGGGGCTGCCGGTGATGACGTCGGGCAGCCATGTCGTACCGGTCATCGTTGGCGACGCGGTTCTCTGTAAGCAGGTCTCGGACGAACTGCTGGATGAGCACGGCATCTATGTGCAGCCGATCAATTTCCCGACCGTACCGCGGGGCACCGAACGGCTGCGCTTCACGCCGGGTCCGCTGCATTCCGACGCGCTGATGCACGACCTGGTGGCGGCGCTGAATCAGGTCTGGTCCCGTCTCAACCTGAAGCGGGCCGCCTAGGCCCCAGCGGAACCATGGCCAAATCGGGTCGAGGTCGGCGTCCGCGCGGCAGCGGCGGAGAGTTCCTGCTTGAATTTCGGCGGATCGGCAACGCCGTAAAGGTCTCCGCCATCGACCCGGCAACCGGGACCGAAGTGTCGATCAGCGGCCCCGCGAACATCGGCGAGACCGAGCTTTCGCGCACGGCCTGCAATAAGCTGCGCTACGTTCTTCGGAAAAACGCGGAAAATGCCGCCGCGGCCCAAGAGGCCCGGCGGCGCGGCATCAAGATCTGAACGCGACGGCAACCGCCGCTGCAACGGCAGTCGCCGGCGATCCAGGTCAGGGTCCGTTGGAACTAAGCGGCGTTGCGGCGCCGGCCCAGGCCGATCTTCTTGGCGAACTTCGACCGCTGCGTCGAATAGTTCGGCGCCACCATCGGATAGTCGGGCGGCAGGTTCCATTTCGCCCGATACTCCTCGGGCGTCATGTCGAACTTCGTCCGCAGATAGCGCTTCAGCATCTTCAGCTTCTTGCCGTCTTCCAAGCAGACGATGTATTCGGGCGTCACCGACTTACGAACCGAAACAGCCGGCTTCGGCGCACTTTCCTTTATCTTTTCGTCGGCCGTCTCGATACCGGCCAAGGACTGATGGACCGTCCGAATTAAATCCGGAATGTCAGAGGCAGGCAGGGAGTTAAAACTGACATAAGCCGATACGATGTCACTGACCATACGCAACATTTCTTTGTTCGAAACGACGGCTTCGTTGTCTACGCTCATGTGGATATTCCATGTAATCGGGAGGCATGTTTAATTGCCACGTTACTTTTTCTATGTCAATCATTTCTGAAAAATTCGTCGGTTTTACACCTTTGACCAAGTTTACACGCTTGAATCCGTGACCATTTAGTGGAGAGCAAGACCTGATGGTGACCATCGGTTCGCCGTCCCATCCCACGTGCAGACCGACGAGACGTCGCTGGAGGCCGAATAGCGCGATCTGTAGTACAGCGCTGGCGCGCAAGTGCGACATCTGGTACTCATTGCAGACTTTCGGGTTCCGCGCCGCGCATGTATATGGTGCCGGCAAACGTCCGAAGGGCCAATGGTTCCTGCTGGACGACCATTTACAGCCTTGTCGTTCGCCAAAGAGGCCTGCCGATGTCACTTTCCGACGCCGCCCATTCGTCCAATGGTGCTGCGGTTTTCTTTACCCAGGAACTTGCCGCGCGCGATCCAGATCTCTTCGCCAGCATCGTCGCGGAACAGCGGCGGCAGCAGAACCAGATCGAGCTGATCGCGTCGGAAAACATCGTCAGCCACGCCGTGCTGCAGGCGCAAGGCTCGGTGCTGACCAACAAGTATGCCGAAGGCTATCCCGGCCGTCGCTACTACGGCGGTTGCGAGCATGTCGACGTTGCCGAACGGCTGGCCATCGAGCGGGCGACCAAACTGTTCGATTGCGCCTACGCCAACGTGCAGCCGCACTCCGGCGCGCAGGCGAATCAGGCCGTCTACATGGCGCTGCTGAAACCGGGCGACACCACGCTCGGCCTGTCGCTGGCGGCCGGCGGCCACCTGACCCATGGCGCGCCGCCCAATCAGTCGGGTAAATGGTTTAACGCGGTGCAGTACGGCGTCCGCGAGGACGACCATCTGATCGACTTCGACGAAGTCGAACGGTTGGCGTGGGAGCATAAGCCAAAGCTGATCATCGCTGGCGGCTCGGCCTATCCGCGGGTAATCGATTTTGCCCGCTTCCGCGAGATCGCCGACCAGGTCGGCGCTTACCTGCTGGTCGACATGGCGCATTTCGCCGGCCTGGTGGCGGGCGGCGCCCATCCGAGCCCCTTGCCGCATGCGCACGTGGTGACGACGACGACACACAAGACCTTGCGCGGACCGCGCGGCGGCATGGTGCTGTCGAACGACCTCGATCTCGGCAAAAAGATCAACTCGGCCGTCTTTCCCGGCTTGCAGGGCGGTCCGCTGATGCATGTGATCGCCGCAAAGGCCGTTGCCTTTGGCGAGGCGTTAACGCCTGAGTTCGCCGGCTATGCCCGCGCCGTCGTCGACAACGCGCACGCGCTCGCCGAGGTCTTGCGCGAAAACGGCTTCGACATCGTCTCAGGCGGCACAGACACGCATGTCGTGCTGGTCGACCTCCGGCCCAAGGGACTGAAAGGCAACGACGCCGAACAGGCGTTGGAGCGGGCCGGCATCACCTGCAACAAAAACGGCGTGCCGTTCGATCCGGAAAAACCGACTGTGACTTCGGGCGTCCGCCTCGGTACGCCGGCGGGCACCACGCGCGGCTTCGGCGTCGCCGAGTTCCGCCAGGTCGGCCAGCTGATCGCCGAAACCCTGGCCGGATTTGCCGCCAACGGCGCCGACAATGCGGCGACCGAAGACCGGGTGCGCGGCGAGGTGGAGGCGCTCTGCGCCCGCTTCCCGATCTATCCGGCAGGGGCCTGAGCCGGCATGCCGACCGATCGGTTTTGGGGCTGATCGCCGATGCGCTGCCCGTTCTGCAGTAACGACGACACGCAGGTAAAGGACTCGCGGCCCACCGAGGACAATTCGGCCATTCGCCGCCGCCGGTTCTGTCCGGCCTGCGGCTCGCGCTTCACCACCTTCGAGCGCGTGCAGTTGCGCGAACTGACGATCATCAAGCGCAACGGTCAGCGCACGCCGTTCGACCGCGACAAGCTGATGCGTTCGATCCTGATCGCCACCCGTAAGCGGCCCGTCGACCCGGAGCGCATCGAACGCATGGTCAACGGCATCCAGAAACGGCTCGAGAGCTCGGGCGAGAGCGACATCCCCTCCGACGCAGTCGGCTCGATGGTCATGGACGCATTGGCCGGCCTCGATCAGGTCGCCTATGTGCGCTTCGCCTCGGTCTACCGCAACTTCCGCGAAGTGAAGGACTTCGAGGATTTCATCGGCCACCTTGGCACCGGCAGCGACAACGACGACTGACGCCGACGACCGTCGGTTCATGCGCGCCGCGCTTGACCTGGCGTCACGCGGCCTCGGCAATGTCTGGCCCAATCCCGCCGTCGGTTGTCTCATCGTCCGCGACGGCCTGCCGGTCGGCCGCGGCTGGACCCAGCCCGGCGGCCGGCCCCATGCGGAGACCGTGGCGCTGTCGCAGGCGGGCGAGCAAGCCACAGGTGGCACCGCCTATGTCACGCTGGAGCCCTGCGCCCATCACGGCCAGACGCCGCCTTGCAGCGACGCGCTGATCGCCGCGCGCATCGCCCGCGCCGTGATCGCGGCCCCCGATCCCGATCCTCGGGTCAATGGCGGCGGCATCGCGGCGCTGCAGGCGGCCGGCATCGCTGTCACAACCGATCTAATGCGCGCGGAGGCAGAGTTCCTGAATGTGGGCTTCCTGTCGCGGGTGACCCGTCAGCGCCCGCTGGTGACTCTGAAGCTGGCAACGACGCTCGACGGCCGGATCGCCACACGAACGGGCGCCAGCCAATGGATCACGGGCGAGGGCGCGCGCCAGCGCGGCCAATTGCTGCGCGCCCAACATGACGCCATTCTGGTTGGCGCCGGCACGCTCAGATCGGATGACCCGGCGCTGACCTGCCGGCTGCCGGGCCTCGCGGACAATTCGCCGGTCCGCATCGTGCTGGGCGGCCGCGGGGACATGCCGGCCGGGGCGGACCTGTTCAAAACGGCCGGCGACGTCCCGACCTGGCTTTTGACGCCGCGGGGCAAGGCTGTTCCAGACACGGTGCGTCGGCCGGGCGTCGAGATCATCGAAGCCGATCCAACCGTCGATGGCGGCGTCGATCCCGCCGCCGCGCTCGCGGCCCTGGCCGGCCGTGGCATCACCCGGTTGCTGATCGAGGGCGGCGCCGCCGTCGCGACGACGTTCCTCGCGGCCGGGCTGGTTGACCGTATTGCCTGGTTCCGCGCCGCCAGCCTGTTCGGCGGCGATGGCCTGCCGGCCATCGCCGGGCTCGGCATCGAGACGCTTGCGCAACGGCTGCGCCTGGAACGCCTGTCGATCGTGCCGGCCGGTGACGACGTACTGGAAACCTACGCCGTTCGGTCGTAATAAGTGGGGCATGTTTACCGGGATCGTCACCGATGTCGGT
Source organism: Alphaproteobacteria bacterium (assembly GCA_965232515.1). Lineage (GTDB taxonomy): Bacteria > Pseudomonadota > Alphaproteobacteria > JANQKO01. Next base: position 932,104 of record CBDDPY010000002.1, read on the forward strand.
CGCGTGCGGGCCGTCGAACCGGATGGCGACACCCGCTTCACGATCGAAACCGCCTATGACACCGCCAGGATCGAGGCCGGCGCCTCGATAGCCTGCGATGGCGCCTGCCTGACCGTGGTCGACAAGGGGCCGGGTTGGTTCGCCGTCACCGCGTCGGCCGAGACGCTCGCCTGCACCACGCTTGGCGACTGGCAGGCGGGCCACGCGGTCAACCTGGAACGGGCCTTGAAGGTCGGCGACGAACTGGGCGGCCATATCGTGTCGGGCCATGTCGACGCGGTCGCAGAAGTGGTCGGCGCCGAGCCGGAGGGCGACTCCGTCCGCTTCACCTTCGAGGTGCCGGCGCGTCTCGCCCGCTACGTCGCCAGCAAGGGCTCGATCACGTTGAACGGCGTGTCGCTGACCGTGAACGACGTCGAGAACAGCCGGTTTGGCGTCAACATCATTCCGCATACCCGGGCCGTGACCAACTTCGCCGATGCCAAGGCGGGCACCCGCATGAACGTCGAGATCGACATCCTGGCGCGCTACGTCGCGCGGCTGGCCGAAGGGGGCCCGGCGTGAGTTTCACCGAGTATCTGTCGGACATCGAGGAAATCCTCGAGGACGCCCGCAAGGGCAAGATGTTCATCCTGGTCGACGAGGAAGACCGCGAGAACGAGGGCGATCTGGTGATCCCGGCCGAGAAGGCCGACGCCGAGGCGGTGAACTTCATGGCCCGCTACGGCCGCGGCCTGATCTGCCTGTCGATGGTGCAAGGCATGATCGACCGGCTGGGCCTGGACCTGATGTCGCGACGCAACGAGTCGCGGCACGGCACCGCCTTCACGGTATCGATCGAGGCACGCGAGGGCGTGACCACCGGCATCTCCGCCGCCGACCGTGCGCGCACCATCGAGGTCGCGATCGATCCCAGCGCCGGACCGGCCGACATCGCCACACCCGGCCACATCTTCCCGCTGGTCGCCAAGGAGGGCGGCGTGCTGGTGCGGGCCGGCCACACCGAGGCCGCCGTCGACATCGCCCGCCTCGCGGGCCTGCAGCCCGCCGGCGTGATCTGTGAGATCATGAACGACGACGGCTCGATGGCGCGCATGCCCGACCTCGTCAAGTTCGCGCAGTTCCACGGCCTCAAGATCGGCACCATCGCCGACCTGATCCAATATCGGCGACGCACGGAGTCGCTGGTCAAGCGCGCGGTCGAGGCCGATCTCGACAGCGTCTACGGCGGCCGCTTCCGGATGATCGTCTACGTCAACAAGCTGGCCTATGCCGAGCATGTCGCCCTGATCAAGGGCGATGTCAGCCGGCCGGGACCCGTGCCCGTGCGCATGCACGCGCTCGATCTGCTGAGCGACGTGCTGGGTGACAAGTCGGGCAAGGCCGGCCTGCTGCATTCGGCCATGCGCATGCTGGATGGCGAGGAGCGCGGCGTTGTCGTGCTGATCCGCGAGGCGCTGCCGACCAACGTCTCGGACCGCGTGCGGCGCAAGGTCGGCGAAGAGGTGCCGAAGCGCATGGAGCTGCGCGACTATGGCGTCGGCGCGCAGATCCTGTCCGACCTCGGCGTCAAGGAAATGGTGCTGCTGACCAACAGCAACTACGACATCGTCGGCATCGACGGCTACGGCCTGCATGTGGTAGAGACCCGCCGTATCCCGATTGACGAGTATTGAGCATGCCCCAGCCCGCGCACGTGCTGATCGTCGAGGCGCGTTTCTACGACGACATCGCCGACGAACTGGCGCGCGGCGCGATCGCCGAAATTGAATCCCGCGGCGGCACCTATGACCGGATCGCCGTACCCGGCGCCTTCGAGATCCCGGCCGCGATCGGCTTCGCCGCCAGGGCCATGGCGGACACCGCCGGGGCCGCGCGCTATGACGCCTTCGTGGCGCTGGGCTGCGTGATCCGCGGCGAGACGACGCATTACGACTATGTTTGCGGCGAAAGCGCGCGCGGGCTGATGGACTTGTCGTTGCAGCACGCCGTCGCGATCGGCTACGGCATCCTGACCTGCGAGAACCGCGAGCAGGCCATGCAACGCGCCCGTGTCGATGCCGGCAACAAAGGCGCCGCTGCCGTCGATGCGGCCTTGCGTATGGCCGACCTCAAGACCCAGTTCGGCATCGCTGCGCGATGACCGGCTCGTCGGGGAGCGCGACCGGCCAGCAGCGCAGCGCGGCGCGTCTCGCCGCCGTTCAGGCGCTTTACCAGATCGAACTGAACCGCGACGACGCCGAGGGCGTGATCCTGGCATTCCGCACCCACGGCTTTCCGGTCGAGCAGGGCCGCGAGGCCATGGTCGATCCCGACGTCGATCTATTCGCCGACGTCGTTCGCGGCGCCACGCGGCGGCAGGCGGAAATCGACCGGCTGCTGTCGGAGACGTTGGTCAAGGGCTGGCCACTGGAACGGCTGGAGAGCGTGTTGCGGGCGATCCTGCGCGCCGGCACCTACGAGCTGCTGATGCGCGGCGACATCCCGCCGAAAGTCATCATCAACGAATATATCGAGATCGCGCACGCCTTCTTCTCGGGCGACGAGATCCGCATGACCAACGGCGTGCTGGACAGGGTCGCGCATCATCTGCGGTCCGGCGATTTTGACGGCGGAAACGATGACAGGCCGGCCGAAGCCGGGTGAGTTCGAACTGATCGCCAGGCATTTCGCGCCTCTGGCGGCGGGACATGCGCTTGCCTTTGACCTGACCGACGACGCGGCCCTGCTGCATCCCGACGCAGACCGCGATATCGTGCTGACCGCCGACGCGGTGGTCGCCGGCGTTCATTTCCTGCCCGACGACGCGCCCGATCTGATCGCCGCCAAGCTGTTGCGGGTCAATCTTTCGGACCTCGCCGCAATGGGCGCCCGTCCGCGCGGCTACCTTCTGACCGCCGCCTGGTCCAACGAGACCGACGAAGACTGGATCGCCAAATTCGCCCGCGGGCTGGCAGCCGATCAGATCGAGTTCGACATCGCCATGCTGGGCGGCGATACCGTGGCAACGCCAGGTCCATTGACGTTCTCACTGACCGCCGTCGGCGACGTCGTGCGCGGCACCGCGCTGCGCCGGAATGGCGCGGAGCTTGGCGATCTCATTTTCGTTTCCGGCAGCATTGGGGACGGCGCTCTCGGACTGCGGGTCCTGCGGGGCGAAATCCAGGATCTGGCCGAGGACGCCGCCGCGTTTCTTGCCGACCGCTATCATCTGCCGCGCCCTCGGCTGGCGCTTGGGCAAGCGTTGACAGGCATCGCCAGCGCCGCCCTGGATGTTTCAGACGGTGTGGTGGCCGATCTGGGGCATATCTGCGAGGTCTCGGGCGTGGGCGCCGTCATCCGGTCCGACGACGTGCCTCTGTCGGCTGCCGCGAGGGCCGCTCTCGACGCCGATCCGGCCCGGCTGGCGACCGTGCTGACCGGCGGCGACGATTACGAGCTGCTGTTCACGGCGCCTCCGGCTCGCCGACCGCAGATCGCCGGGCTGGCCGAGCGGCTCGGCCTGCCATTGGCCGAGATCGGCGAAATCGTCGGTGGACGTGGCGTGAAGGTCATGGGTCCCGATGGCGCGCCGATGCGCTTCACGACGGGCGGTTACACGCACACATAGTACCGATTTCGATCGATTTCTGCCACGGCGGAGGGGCGGATCGGGCGTTCGTATACCGTCTGGTAAGACCCTTCGGGCATCGTTTGTGGGCGAGGGGCTGGCGGGCCCACGCCGATCGAACAGCCACAACATAGTCAAAGCCTAATGAACAAAATGGTGATCATAGGTGCCGCCGGCGTGCTGTTGCTGGGGGGCGGCGGCGCGGGCGCGATGTATGCCATGGGCATGCTGCCGGGCGCTGAGGCGGCCGAGGAAGAGGCCGCGGCCGAGGAAGACGTCGCCGAGGTTATGGAGGACGGCGTCTACGTCCGGATCGACAACCTTGCAATCCCTGTCATTGTCGGCCGCCGAGTCCGCCATAGCATCCTGTTGAGCATCACGCTGCAAGTCCCGAACAGCCGGGCCAAGACCGATGTGATGGCCGTATTGCCACGCCTGCGCGACGCCCTGCTGCGCGAGCTGTTTACCCGGCCCGTGCAGGAGGACAGCACCACCGGCGCCATCGATCTCGACGATCTGAAGCAGCGGTTGCTGTCGACATCGCAAACCATCACCGGAACCGATGACGTCAACGACGTCTTGGTGCTGAAAGCCGTCCGCATGGGCTGATACCAAACGCCGCAGATCGCTGCCTCGGGTTGCCAGGGTGCGGCCGGCGGCATAGGTTCGCGGTCGTGTCCACTTCCGTACAGCGTCGAAACGTGCTGATCCTGGCCCTGTGCCAGGCGCTTTTTGTTTGCGGCCAGACGACCTTCGTGTTCCTCGGCGGACTTGTCGGTTTTTCGCTGGCCGCCGATAAGTCGCTGGCGACGCTGCCGATCAGCATCACCATCCTCGGCACCGCCATGATGACCATTCCGGCGGCCTTGTTCATGCGCCGGGTCGGCCGTCGTCTCGGCTTCATGTCGGGCGCGCTGATCGGCACGGTGGGCGTGCTGATCTGCGCCTGGGCCATCTACACCGCGAACTTTACGCTGTTCTGCACGGGCGCCCTGCTGGCCGGTTTCTACAACGCTTTTTGCCAGTACTACCGCTTCGCCGCCGCCGACGCGGCCGACGAAGCCTTCAAGAGCAAGGCGATCTCGCTGGTGCTGGCGGGCGGCGTGATCGCCGGTTTCGTCGGCCCGGCCGTCGCCACGCAAACCCGCGATCTGCTGGCGCCGGTCACCTATCTCGCCAGCTTTGTCGCCGTCTCCGGCATGAGCCTGCTGGCCATGCTGCTGGTCAGCTTCGTGCAGATCCCGACGCTCAGCCGCGAGGAGCAGCGCGACACCGGGCGGCCGTTGCCTCAGATCATGGCTCAGCCGGTCTTCGTCGTCGCGGTGCTCTCGGCCATGATCGGCTACGGTGTCATGAGCCTGGTGATGACGGCGACGCCACTGGCCATGGTCGCCTGCAACTTCCCCGACGCCGACGCCGGCTACGTGATCCAATGGCACGTGCTGGGCATGTTCGCGCCGTCGTTCTTTACCGGCCACCTGATCGCGCGATTCGGCCTCTATCAAATCATGCTGACGGGCGCGGCCATGTTGGCCGCCTGCGTCGCCCTGACCTTGAGCGGCATCGAATTCGTCAATTTCTGGCTTGGCCTGATCCTGCTGGGCCTGGGCTGGAACTTCCTGTTCATCGGCGCCACGACGCTGCTGACCCGCGTCTACACGCCGGCCGAGCGCGCCAAGACCCAGGCGGCGAACGATTTCCTTGTCTTCGCGGCCACGGCCACCGCTTCGTTCCTGTCCGGCAAGCTGCTGCACGCCTATGGCTGGGCGACCGTGAACTACATGGCCGTGCCCTTCATCGTCCTGGTCACGATCGTGGTTGTCTGGCTGGCGGTGCGCCACCGCGCCGAACGTCGTCCCGCCTAACGGGATTCGTGCCTTCGGTCGCCCATCCGAGCCGTTAACGCGCGGTTGCTTTATGACAACAGTTTTGGCATTTTCCGCCCGCAATTTTCGCGCCGGTTAGGGATTCGCCAATCCGACCTGTCCCAGCCGGCTTCCGCAAAGTATCTCGCCACCAAAAAGCTTAAAAAGGAAGATCCATGGATCCCGCTTTGGTCTTTGCCATTGTCTGCGGCGTCGTCGCGCTTCTCTATGGTATTTGGGCAACCCGCTCGGTGATGTCGGCCAGCGCCGGCAATGAACGCATGCAGCAGATCGCCGGTGCGGTCCAGGAAGGCGCCCGCGCTTATCTGAACCGGCAATACACGACCATCGGCCTTGTCGGGATCGTGATCGCGATCATTCTCTGGTTCCTGTTCAACCTCACCGTCGCCATCGGCTTCCTGATCGGCGCGATCCTGTCGGGCGCGGCCGGCTATATCGGCATGAACGTGTCGGTGCGGGCGAACGTGCGCACCACAGAGGGCGCGCGTCAGGGGCTTGCCTACGCGCTTGGCATCGCCTTCAAGGCAGGCGCGATCACCGGCATGCTCGTGGTCGGCCTGGCGCTGCTGGCGGTGGCGGTCTACTACGCTGTGCTGCTGAACATGGGCGCCACGGGCCGGGACATCGTCGATCCGCTGGTCGCGCTCGGCTTCGGCGCCTCGCTGATTTCGATCTTCGCCCGTCTCGGCGGCGGCATCTTCACCAAGGGCGCCGACGTCGGCGCCGACCTCGTCGGCAAGGTCGAGGCGGGCATCCCCGAGGACGATCCCCGGAACCCGGCCGTGATCGCCGACAACGTGGGCGACAATGTCGGCGACTGTGCCGGCATGGCCGCCGACCTGTTCGAGACCTACGCGGTCACGGTCGTCGCCACGATGGTGCTGGCGTCGATCTTCTTCGTTGCCGATGCGACGCTGGCGGGCCAGATGATGCTGTTCCCGCTGGCCATCGGCGGCGTCTGCATCATCGCCTCCGTGATCGGCACCTTCTTCGTCCGCCTCGGCGGCTCGCAGAACATCATGGGCGCGCTCTACAAGGGCTTCATCGCCTCGGCCGTCCTGTCGGCGATCGGCATTTGGCCGATTACCGCCTGGGTCATCGGCATGGGGCCGCTTGGCGATTCCGGCATCACCGGCATGAACCTGTTCATCTGCGCAGTCGTCGGCCTGGTCGTCACCGGCCTCTTGGTCTGGATCACCGAATACTACACCTCGACCGAATACCGGCCGGTGCGCAGCGTCGCCTCGGCCTCGACCACGGGCCATGCGACGAACATCATCCAGGGCATCGCCGTCGGCATGGAATCGACCGCCGTGCCGGCGATCATCATCATGGCCGGCATCATCACCACCTTCCAGCTGGGCGGCCTGATGGGCATCGCCATCGCCGTGACGGCGATGCTGGCGCTGGCCGGCATGGTCGTCGCGCTCGACGCCTATGGCCCGGTCACCGACAATGCCGGCGGCATCGCCGAGATGGCCGAGCTTGAGGAATCCGTGCGCAACACCACGGACGCCCTCGACGCCGTCGGCAACACCACCAAGGCCGTGACCAAGGGCTACGCCATCGGCTCGGCCGGCCTCGGCGCGCTGGTGCTGTTCGCGGCCTATACCGAGGACATCGCGTATTTCAGCGCCAACCCGGACCAGTTCAGCTACTTCGAGGGCGTCAACGTGAACTTCGCCCTGTCGAACCCCTATGTCGTGGTCGGCCTGATCTTCGGCGGCCTGCTGCCGTTCCTGTTCGGCGCCATGAGCATGACCGCCGTGGGCCGCGCCGCCGCCTCGGTGGTCGAGGAGGTGCGGCGTCAGTTCCGCGAGGTCAAAGGCATCATGGAGGGCACCACCAAGCCCGACTACAGCCGCGCCGTCGACCTGCTGACCAAGTCCGCGATCAAGGAGATGATCGTGCCGTCGATGCTGCCCGTGCTGGCGCCGATCGTGCTCTACTTCATCATCCTGGGCATCGCCGACAAAGCGGCGGCGCTGGCGGCCGTCGGCGCCATGCTGCTGGGCGTGATCGCCACCGGCCTCTACGTCGCGATCTCGATGACGGTCGGCGGCGGCGCCTGGGACAACGCCAAGAAGTACATCGAGGACGGCAATCTGGGCGGCAAGGGCTCGGAAGCGCACAAGGCCGCGGTGACCGGCGACACGGTCGGCGATCCCTACAAGGACACCGCCGGCCCGGCCGTGAACCCGATGATCAAGATCACCAACATCATCGCCTTGCTGCTGCTGGCCTTGCTGGCGCACTGACGACGACGGTTCTTGGCACCGCCGCGCCGATCCTGGCGCGGCGGCCACCTTGGCCGGGTGGCCGATAACTTATTGGTTGGCGTTCGAGAACCGGCCGAGGTTGCCGAACAGCTGTTCCAGGACCGTCAGTTCCTTGCCGCGGGTCGGCGTGGTGCGCGATACCAGGTCGATCTCACGGCCGTCTTCCAGCGAGAAGCGTTCCACCGTCGTGACGATGCCGCCCTCGTCGAAAGACACCACGACGACATCCTGCTGCACGACCTTTCGGTTCATGAAAGCGATGCGTTCGGTGTTGCGCGAGATGTAGTACCAGTTGCCGTCGTCGAATGTGCCAACGCTGGTCGGCGAGCCCAGCAACTCGGCCACGGAATCACGGTCGTGCACGCCGGGCCGCAGCTTTTCGATCAACTCGGCGTCCGGCACATAGCCATGCGATTCCTCGATCGGCGCGCAGGCCGTCAGCAGGCTGCCCGTCAACAGGATCGCGGCGATTGAGATGCGCTGCATTGTCGTGCCTCGGGTGACGTATAGAATCTATTGGACAAAGCGACATCAAACGCTATCGCGCCCAGGCGTCGTGTCGACGGCGGCGACAATTGCACCACGGCCCGCCGCTGTCAACGCATGGGCCAGAAACGGCAGATGATGGTTTTTGGCAACTGGTTCAAGCGAAACAAGAATTGGCGTGAAGAAGCGCACGCCCTATATCTGCAGGTGGTCGAGCAGGCGCGGACGCCGGCCTTCTACACCGACTTCGGCGTGGCGGACACCGTCGATGGCCGTTTCGACATGGTGACGCTGCACATGTTCCTGCTGCAGCACCGATTGAAGCACGAGGCCGCGCCGGCGGCGGAACTGGCCGAGGCGCTGATGACCGTAATGGCGAGCGACATGGACCGGTCGTTGCGTGAAATGGGCGTCGGCGACTACAGCGTCGGCAAGCGCCTGAAGCAGATGATGGGCGCGTTCTATGGCCGCGCCGCCGCTTATGAAAACGGCCTTGAAGCGGGCGGTGCCGAGCTGACGATGGCGGTTTCTAGGAATGTGTTCCGGGAAGCCGGGCCGGCCAGCGATGCCTGCCGCGGTCTGGCGACCTATATCCGTGAACAGGCCGACCAGCTCGCCAGTCAGCAGGCCGACCGGCTGCTGGCCGGCGAGGTCCGGTTTACGCCGCCGCCGACCCCAGAGTTAGCGGAGGAAATCCGTTGACCGGACAAGGGCATAGGCCTATTTTGCGCGCCGCCTGGATCGGGGCGGGACGGTTAACGCCGTTATTCACCGATTGGAGTGACTTGTCGTGAGCACAACGCTCGCAACACCCGAGTTCAGCAGAACCGTCTCGATTGACGAATTGAGCACCGGAGAGCTGCAGCGGCATCTGTCGGCGAGCCAACAGGAGTTGGCGGCGTTGGCGGAGCGATTCGGCTTGGCCGCCCTGACGGGGTTGGAGGCGGATATCCGGTTGCGGGCCGAGGAACAGGGCAAAATCCGCGTTAAAGTGACATTCACCGCCGATGTGTTACAGTCCTGTGTCGTGACACTGGAGCCTGTTTCGGCCCGCTTAAACGAGGAATTCGAAGTGGTCTTCGCGCCCGAGACAGGCGACGACGGGCTCGATCACGACGAAATCGTGATTGACGTTACGGAGGCTGATCCCCCCGAACCGCTGATCGGCGACAGCGTCGATGTCGGCGAATTGGTGGCGCAGCACCTGGCGCTGGCGATCGACCCGTATCCCCGCAAAGCCGGCGTCGACTGGCGCCCGGACGAGACGGCCGATGGTGACGGCCATCGTGAAAGTCCGTTCGCCGTCCTGTCCGGTTTGAAGAAGCAGAAGGTCTGACAACGCATCGGCGGTTCCGGCCCATGCCGGCCGGCCCAGATGGAATTGGTGAGAGATAGGAATAATGGCTGTACCCAAGAAGAAAGTATCGCGCTCGCGGCGAAATCAGCGGCGCTCGCACGACGCCCTGAAGTCGAACGCCTACGTCGAGTGCGACAATTGCGGCGAACTGCACCGGCCGCACCACGTCTGCCCGGCTTGCGGCTATTACAGCGGCAGGGAAGTGGTGGAGCCGCAGGGCGCGGTCTGACGACGTCGCGCCGGAGCTGCCGGTTTGGGTGAACCTGTCACGATAGCGCTCGACGCCATGGGCGGCGACAACGCGCCGCGCATCGTCGTCCGTGGCGCCGATATCGCGCGTGAACGCCATCCCGATGCGCGTTTCCTGTTCTTTGGTGACGAGGGGCAAATCGAGCCGCTGTTGAAGCGCAGCCGGCGTCTGCAGGATGCGGCAGAGATCCACCATACCGACGAGATGGTCGCGGCTGACGACAAGCCCAGCCAGGCACTGCGCCGCGGCCGGCGCAGCTCCATGCGACTGGCCATCAACGCGGTCGCCGAAGGCGCCGCGGCCGGCGCCGTCTCGGCCGGCAATACCGGCGCGCTGATGGCCATGTCGAAGGTCGTGCTGAAGACGCTGCCCGGCATCGACCGGCCGGCAATCGCCAGTTTCTTTCCGACCCTGCGCGGCGAAAGCGTCATGCTGGACCTGGGCGCCAATGTCGAGTGCGACGCCAACAATCTGGTGCAGTTCGCGGTCATGGGCGCCGCCTTCGCCCGCACCGTGCTGGGCGTGCAGACGCCGACCGTCGGCCTACTCAATGTCGGCGAGGAGGACTTGAAGGGCAACGACACGGTCAAGCTTGCGGCCCAGCTGTTACGCGACACATCCCTGCCGCTGGCCTTCGAGGGCTTTATCGAGGGCGACGACATCGCCGGCGGCGCCACGGACGTGATCGTCACCGACGGCTTTACCGGCAATGTCGCGCTGAAGACCGCGGAAGGCACGGCCAAGCTCTATTCCTCCTTCCTGCGCAGCGCGTTCCAGAAATCGCTGATGTCGCGCCTGGGCTATCTGCTGGCCAAGGGCGCCATGGCGACGCTGCGCGAGCGGGTCGATCCGCGGCACTACAACGGCGGCGTCTTCCTGGGCCTGAACGGCGTCAGCGTGAAGAGCCATGGCGGCACCGACGGGATCGGCTTCGCCACCGCGATCGGCCTGGCGATCGACATGGCGGCCGATAATCTGACAGGCAGAATTACCCAAGATTTCAAACGCTTCGGGAGTTTTGATGAACCCCAAGCGCAAGCAGCGGTGTCCTAAGATGTTTCGTTCGGTCATAACCGGCTGTGGCGCTTACCTGCCGGCCCATTGCGTCACCAACGACGAGCTGGCCGAACGGGTCGATACCAGCGACGAGTGGATTGTCGAACGCACCGGCATCCGCAAACGCCACATCGCCGCGGAAGGCGAACTGACCTCGGATCTGGCCCAGACGGCGGCCGAACGCGCGCTCGCCAGCGCCGGCATTCCGGCCCAGGACGTCGATCTGATCGTGCTGGCGACATCGACGCCGGACGAGACCTTTCCTGCGACCGCCACCACCGTCCAGGCCCGGCTCGGCATTGCCGGCGGACCGGCGTTCGATGTCCAGGCGGTGTGCTCGGGCTTCGTCTATGCGCTGGCCGTCGCCGACAATTTCGTCCGCGCCGGCCAGTCGAAGACGGCGCTGGTGATCGGCGCCGAGACGTTCAGCCGCATTCTCGATTGGGAAGATCGCACGACCTGCGTGCTGTTCGGCGATGGCGCCGGCGCCGTGGTTCTGCGGGCCGAGAACGGCGCCGCCACCAACGGTGCCCGCGGCATCCTGTCGACCCATCTGCATGCCGACGGCCGCCAGCATGACATGCTCTATGTCGACGGCGGCCCGTCCTCGACCCAGACGACGGGCTACCTGCGCATGAAGGGCAGGGAAGTGTTCCGCCATGCGGTCGTCAATCTCGCCCAGGTCACCACCGAAGCGCTGGCCCAGAATGGGCTGGAGGCGAACGATGTCGATTGGCTGGTGCCGCACCAGGCGAACCGGCGAATCATCGATCACACGGCCCGAAAGCTGGGACTGGCGCCGGAAAAGGTGGTCCTGACTGTCGAGCAGCATGGCAACACATCGGCTGCCTCGGTGCCTCTGGCCCTCGATCAGGCCATTTCGGATGGTCGAATCAAACAGGGCGATATCGTCCTGATGGAGGCCATGGGCGGTGGATTTACCTGGGGTGCGGCGCTCGCACGCTGGTAAACCTGCCCCAAGTTTGCTCCAATTAACTTAAACTCCGCGCCGCATCCCTTTGATATTGACGGACTTCTCCGTCGGCGTTACCGTTCGGCGATTGTTCAAGCGGAGGTCCCATGACCGGATCGACGGTCACCAGAGCGCAATTGAGTGAGGCGGTCTACCAGGAGGTAGGCCTCTCGAGAAACGAATCGGCACAATTGGTGGAGATGGTTCTGAAGGAAATCGCCGACCGTCTGGTCGATGGCGATTCCGTGAAGATCTCCTCGTTCGGCAGCTTCTCCGTGCGTCAGAAGGGCGGGCGGGTCGGCCGGAACCCCAAGACCGGCGAGGAGGTGCCGATCGCGCCCCGCCGTGTGCTGGTGTTCCGCCCCAGCCACGTGCTGAAGGAAGAAATCAACGGCCGCCTGTCGCCGCAAGAAAGCGTTTAACGCATGGCCAACGCTGGTGAAGGAGAGGACACCGGCCGGCGCCTACGCAAATCGCCGGATGCTTTCCGTACGATCAGCGAGGTCGCGAGCGAACTGGACGTCCCGCAGCACGTGTTGCGGTTCTGGGAAAGCAAGTTCAGCCAGATCAAGCCGCTGAAGCGGGGCGGCGGCCGCCGGTATTACCGGCCCGAGGACGTCGACCTGCTGCGCGGCATCCGGCATCTCCTCTACACCGACGGCTACACCATCAAGGGCGTGCAGAAGCTGCTGCGCGAGAAGGGCGCCAAGGCGATCGTCGACTCGGGTCGCCAGCTGTCGGCCGATCCCCAGGCGAAACCCGTCGTCGGCGCCGCCCCGCCGCCGGTCGAGACGGGCGCTGCGCCGGCCGCCGGCCTGAACGATGCCCAGCGCCGCAAGCTCGACGCCGCCATCGACGAACTGACCAGCCTCCAGCAACTGCTCAAGTCCGCGCTGGACTGAAGGCGCGTTGCCGCTGCCGCCGCCGGTCGCTATAGTGCGCCGGTTCGACGGAGCGTAGCGCAGCCTGGTAGCGCATCACACTGGGGGTGTGGGGGTCGCCGGTTCGAATCCGGCCGCTCCGACCAACTGACGAACAAGGGGTTAGTCACCGCTGGCTAACCCCTTGTTTGTGTCGGTGCGCGGCTTTCGTCAACGACAACGCGATGCGCCGGCAGACGCACCGACACGCTCGTGCCAACGCCGATATCGCTCTCGATTTCCAGACTGCCGCCATGCAACTCAGTCAGCGATTTGCTCAACGGCAAGCCTAACCCTGTGCCTTCGTACCGTCTGCTGAGCGTCTGATCCAATTGCGAAAACGGCGTCAGTGCACGCACGATATCGTCTTCGGCCATGCCGATCCCGGTATCGCGAACCCGCATCCGCATGGCGCCATCAACCTCACACTCGGCTTCCAATGTTACCTGCCCGCCGGTTTCGGTGAACTTGATGGCATTGGCCAGGAGGTTCAGCAGGATCTGGCGCAGGGCGCGCGGGTCGGCCCGAACCCGTGGCAGTTCCGGCGTCATCTCTGACTTCAGGTCGATGCCGGCTCTCTCGGCCGAAAGGCCGACGATATCGAGGGAATCCTGCACGACGTCAGCCAAGTCGACGATTTCTTCGACCAGCTCGAACTGCCCTGCTTCGATTTTCGACAGATCCAAGACGTCGTTGATGATGCCCAGCAGGTGCCTGCCGCTCTTGGCGATGTCGGCCGCATATTCCCGGTACTTCTCCACACTCAGATTGCCGGATCGATCGGCTTCGATGATCTCGGCGAATCCGATGACGGCATTCAACGGCGTTCGAAGCTCATGGCTCATATTGGCCAAAAATGCCGACTTCGCCCTGTTTGCCGCCTCCGCCTGCTGGATCGCCGCCTGCAGGGCCTGCTCGCGCTGCTTCAATTCCGTGACATCGGGCGTCGTGATCAAGATACCGCCGTCATTGGTCCTTTCCTCGCGCACGAGGAGCCAACGCCCGCTGCGCAAAACTTCGAACGTGCTTGGCGGATTGCGATGTATCGCCATGCGTTCGGACAGCCATTTTTCCTCGCGACCGACAGCGTGTGGCACGTCGCCCAGGCGCAGGCTTTCGCGCATATATGCCTCGAATGTTATGCCTGCCTGCAGCAGATCGGCTGCGGCCCCCGACTGCGCACGATAACGGCCGTTGCAGAACACCAGACGGTCGCTGGCGTCCCAATAGGCGATGCCCTCCGACAATCCTTCCAGCGCATTCAGAAAACGGGTCTGATTGCGCGACACCGTCTCCTGGGTCTCGATAATCTCGGTAATGTCGCTGCAGGAGCCGCGATAGCCCAGAAACTGTCCATCGGGATCGAAAAACGGTTTCCCGCTGGCGCTGATATGGCGCAGACGACCGCTCTTGTCCGCCACCACGTGACGAATGTCGCGAAACGGCCGATGGGCGTTCATTGCGTCGAGATGTTGTCGCCGGTTCGGCGCATCGGCCACTGGTTCCTGAAATTCGAACCACCCTTTGCCGATACGCGTTTCCGGCGCCAGCCCCAGCACGTCTTCGAACCGGCTCGATACATAGGTCAGCTTATGTCCGGCATCCGTTTCCCAGAACCAGTCGGCCGATGCTTCGGCGAAGTCTTGGAACCGCCGGTCCGATATCGCGAGCGCCGCTTCGGCCCGTTTCTGATCGGTAATATCCAGTAACAGGCCGTCCCAAACGGTGTCGCCGTTGGCCCGTCGGCGCGGGTGAGAATTGCCCAGGATCCAGTGCTCGCGGCCCTGGACGTCGATGATGCGGAATTCGAGCCGCCAGTGCGTCAGTTTCGCCGCTGACTCGCGCAACGATTCGCGAAACCGCGCGCGGTCATCGCGATGCAGCGTGTCCAACAACAACTGCGGCCGCGCCATGACCTGTTCGGGTTCGAGTCCATAGATCCGGCGGATCGTCGCACTGATGAAGGGATACTCGATCGTGCCGTCGGCACGCATGACCCGCTCATAGATGATGCCCGGGCTGTTTGCGGCGATGGCTTCGAGCCGACGCCAGCGAGCGTCGGTGACCATATCGATGTCGGCAGCCGGCTTCGAGGCCAATGTTATGTTCCCGGCCTGCAATCGTTGGTGCCAGGGTGCCATTTCATGGTTAACGGATCACTGATGCAAGCAACGGATGAAATGCGGACGTCGATGCATGTACGTTGCCTCTCCGTCTGCGACATATTGAGGCAGTTCCAGCCGGTCGCGGAGTTCGGCGCTTGACCTCTCGCGTCTCACGGAAGACTTAGATCGTTGTCATCCTTATGACCGGCGCCGGTCGTCTCGTATGTGGACTGGCAACATCGGATCAAGGTCCATTTCAGCGCTGAAGCAATGCACGTAAGCAAATGAAATACCTGACTTTTTTGCTGATCGCAGGTTCATTTACGCTAATCGGGGAGGGCTGCCATTTTCCCGGTCTGCGCGGTGACAGGCAAGGCGTGACCTTCGAGCGGCCTTGGGGCGAGCCCCGTGACGGCGCGGAAAAGGCGACGCCGACGGATAAAACCGGGTCGTCGGCGCCTGCCGATGAGGACTAGCGTATGACGGTCGGAACGGCCGTTGGCGCCGGGCAGACCGTCGGCGCGAACCGCGCCATGGCGCTCTGGCTGCTGGTCGTGGCCGGACTCGTCTTCCTGATGGTGATACTGGGCGGCGCCACGCGGCTGACCCAGTCCGGCCTGTCGATGGTGCATTGGCAGTTCGCCGGCGTGCTGCCGCCCATGGACGAGGCGCAGTGGATGGCTGAGTTCGAGCGCTACAAGCAGTTCCCCGAATACCAGAAGATCAATCGCGGCATGGCGCTTGCCGAGTTCAAGACGATCTACTGGTTCGAATATTCGCATCGCATGCTGGGCCGCCTGATCGGCCTCGCCTTCGCGCTGCCCTTCGCCTGGTTCCTGATCCGGGGCCAGGTCAGCTGGCGCCTTGCGCCGAAGCTGACGGGCCTTTTCCTGCTTGGTGGAATGCAAGGCCTGGTCGGCTGGTGGATGGTGAAGAGCGGCCTGGTCGACCGGCCGGATGTCAGCCATTACCGCCTGACCGTGCATCTGGGCCTGGCCTTCGCCATTTTCGGCGCGCTCCTGTGGGTCGCGCTCGATCTCCTGAAGCCGGTTCGGCCCGACACCGCGCTTGCCCGATCGCGGCTGAAGGGCTGGGCGATCTTGGTCGTGCTGATGGTCTTCGCGCAATCGCTGCTGGGCGGCTTGGTCGCCGGCCTCAACGCCGGTCTCGTCTACAACACCTTTCCGTTGATGGACGGCATGCTGTTTCCGCCCGAGCTGTTCCAGGCCACGCCCTGGTGGCTGAACCTGCTCGAAAACCCGGTCACGCTGCAGTTCAACCATCGGGTCGGCGCCTTGGCCGTGACGATCGTGATCGTCGTGGTCTGGCTGTGGTCCCGGCGCGGCGGCTTCGGCCGCGGCACGCGGCTCGCCTTCGACGCGTTGCTGCTGGCGCTCATCGGCCAGGTCGTGCTCGGCGTGCTGACGCTCATTCACATGGTGCCGGTCGTGCTCGGCGTTGCGCATCAGGGCGGCGCGCTCGTCCTACTGGCCAGCAGCATCGTCGTCGCGCATCGGCTGACCCGTGGTAGAATGCCGGCATGAGCGAACCGGTCCTGTTGTACGTCACCGCCGCCAACCGAACGGAGGCCGGCGAGATTTCCCGCGCGCTCGTCGAATCCGGCCTGGTCGCCTGCGCCAACATCATGCAGCCGCACACCGCGGTCTACCGCTGGGAAGGCGAGGTCAAGTCGGACAAGGAAGTCGCCATCATCATGAAGACCCGGCGGGACCTGGTGATTCACGCCAGCGAGCGCATCAAGGCGATGCATTCCTATGACGTCCCCTGCGTCGTCGCGGTGCCGATCGTCGCCGGAAATCCCGACTTCCTGCAATGGATCGACAGCGAGACCGGTGAGTAACGGGACGCTGGCCTTCGTCTGACGCATAACGGATCGCCCCGCCTGCGGCTATACTGCCGCCGCCTGCCAATCATCGGATCGAGCGTATGAACGGGCTGTCAAACCGCCTCACCCTCGGCTTCGCCAGTCTGGCGCACACCTATTCGCACATGTTCGTGCTGTTCTACGCGACCGTGGTGCTGGTGCTGGAGCGCGAGTGGGGGCTGCCCTATGCACAGCTCTTCGCGCTGTCGATCCCCGGCGCCATCCTGTTCGGGGCCTGCGCGCTGCCAGCGGGCTGGCTCGGCGACAAATGGTCGGCGTCCGGCATGATGGCCGTGTTCTTCCTCGGCACCGGCGCCGCCTCGATCTACACCGGCCTGACCGACAGCGCGCTCACGCTCGCCGTCGGCTTGTCGCTGATCGGCGTGTTCGCCTCGATCTATCATCCCGTCGGCATTCCGTGGCTGGTCAAGCATGCCGTCAACCGGGGTCGGGCGCTCGGCATCAATGGCGTGTTCGGCAGCGCCGGCACGGCCGCCGCCGCGATCGTCGCCGGCGTGCTCGCCGAAGCCTTCGGCTGGCGCGCCGCCTTCATCGTGCCGGGCGTGATCTGCATCGCCACCGGCATCCTGTTCGTCATCGGCATCCGCGCCGGCCTGATCGTCGAGGGCGAGCAGGACGCGGCGCCGACACCGGCGCCAACCAGCGGCGACATGAAGCGGGCCTTCGCCATGCTGGCCGTGACGGTCACCTGCACGGGCCTGATCTATCAGTCGACGTCCTACGCGCTACCGAAGATCTTCGACGAACGGCTTGCCGATTTCGTCGGCGACTCGCTGATCGGCATCGGCGGTCTGGTCACGCTCTGTTATCTGGTGTCCGGCCTGACGCAGCTGATCGGCGGCGAGCTCGCCGATCGTTATTCACAAAAGGCCGTCTACGCCTGGACCCAGGTGCTGCAGGTGCCGCTTTACATCCTGGCCTTCGGCTTGATCCATCCGGCCCTGGTCGGCGCGGCCGTCGTAATGATCAGCCTCAACGTCATGGGCCAGCCGGCCGAGAACTCGTTGATGGCCCGCTACACGCCGCTGAAGTGGCGGGGCCGGGCCTTCGGCATCAAGTTTGTGCTGACATTGGGGGTCAGCGCCATCGGCGTCGCCATGATCCCGGTGATCCACGCCGCCGCCGGCAGTCTCGACATCCTGTTCCTGGCCCTGATGGTCTTTGCCGCCCTTGCGTTCGTCGCCGCGATCATGCTGCCAAGCGCCAAAACGACGCTCGCCAAATCCATCCCCGCACCGGCCGGCGACGACTGACCCAAGACATCACGGCCGGGAATTTGAGAACAAAACGCGACAACACGCGCTTTTCGAGATATTGCCCGGAACAAAACATCAATTTGCGGGCAATTTCGGCGGGGCCAGACCGGCTTAACGTCTTTCGGGCATAATATCGGTCAACGCCAAGTCCGGACCAACTTCACGAAAGGTGACGGCGATGAGCGAGATTCAGAGCCTGCATGGCACGACCGTTGCCGAGATTTTCGATTCCGGCCTGCAACGCCTCGACCAGATCGAGGCGGTCGCCATTTCGGTGCTGTGGAAGGACGGCACGGTGACGGCCGGCTGCTCGAACATGGACCTGTCGCAACTGGCGCTGCTCGTCCTGGCGCTGGACGAGCATCAGCGGCGGCAGTTCTCCTCGGAGGAGGCCTAGCCTACTAGACGATCGGCGCGGAACCGACGCGCGGGTCGACGCGGCCGCCGTCGGCGATGGCCATGGCCAGCAGGATCTCGGTCGGCCGCGGCGCATCGGCGACCATGATCGTCATCGTATCGAAATGATCGAAGGACCAGGGGTTGTCCTTGTGGCCGAGCGGCAGGTCGATCGGGGTGCCCGCCGCCGACACCTTGCAGTTCGACGGGATCAAGGCTTCGCCGCCGCCGACCGCGTCGCGCATCGGCTTGCCCAGCATCGGATGGATCAAGGCGCCGCCATGCTCGACATCGCCCGCCGCGCCGACGATGGCGGCCTTCCCATAGCTGACCGGCGGCCCGTCGAGCAGCGCCACCAGCTTGGGCATCAGCTCGGCCGCGATGTCCCGGCTGATATGGAACATCGGCGACAGGTCGGCGACGTAACGGCCGGCATAGGGGTTTTCGACGATGGCGATGCCGACGGCGCGGTTGATCGGCGGCGTCGCCTTCTGTCCCGCTTCCGACAGCACGGTTTCGTGCGTCACGATCAGCTTGCGAATGTCCACGTCCATGTCGTTCCCCCGCGTCAATCGATGTCCGGCAGACTATAGACCGTCTCGTCGCCGTCTATGCCTTTCAAGGCATACGTGCCAACGGTATGCATGGACAGACCGCTGGCGGCGGCGAAATCGCTCGATGTCAACAGCGTCTTGCCGAGGCCGCTGCACAGGCCCTCGATCCGCGTCACCTTGTTCACCGGCGGGCCGATCACGGTGAAGTCGAGCCGGTCCGGCGCGCCGATATTGCCGTAGGCGACCTGACCAAGATGCAGGGCAATGCCGAAACGAATGCGCGGATCGTCGATATCAGCGACAGCGGCCATGGCGTCGCGCGATGCGGCGACCGCCTGGCCGCAGACCTTGGCCACATCCGCGCCGTCCGGCAGCGGGAAGATCGCCAGCACGGCATCGCCGATGAACTTCAGCACCTCGCCGCCGTGCGCTTCCAGCGCGCCGCAGACCGCCTCGAAGTAGGCGTTCAACAATTCGATGACCTCCGTGGGCGGATGCCCTTCGGACAGCACCGTGAAGCTGCGCAGGTCGCAGAACCAGAGCACGGCGTCGATCATCTCAGCATCGCCGCGCCGGATCGTGCCCTCCAGGACCTTCGGTCCGGTCGCCGCACCAAGATAGGTCTCGAGCACGGTTCGCGAGATCTGCCGCAACGACTGGATCTCCAGCAGCGGCGCCAGCGCCGGCACGGCGGCGGACATTGCCGTCACCTGGTCTTCGCCAAACCCCTCGGGCGCCCGCGTGGCGAACGTCATGGCGTTCGGCCGGCCGTCGCTGAATGCGACCGGCAGCACAAGATAGTCGGTGACGCCCTGGTCCTTGAGCTCCGGCAGGATCGAATAGTCGAGCGCCACGTCCGCATCGCAAAGCCGCCGGCGGACCATGGCGCCGCCCTCGAAGATTGTCCGGATCGGACTATCGAGATACTGCGCCGTCACATCGATGCCGTAGGGCACCGCGATGTCGCGCCCGCCCTCCTCGAGCGTCCACTGGCGCGCCGCCACCAGCATCTGCGGATGTAGCGTCTGCACCGAGAGCGTCATACGCACCAACGGGATGCCGTCATGCCGCAGTCGTTCGGCGAAGGCGTCGATCAGCGCGCCCATCCCGACAATGTGCCGGGCTTCGTCTTGCAGCCAGTCGGCGATGCCGGAAAACGCCGCCGGCATCGGGTCCGCGGCCGTCAAACCGCGGCCAGCGCCTGATCGAGGTCGGCGATGATGTCGTCGACGGTTTCGATGCCGATCGACAGCCGCACCACCTCCGGCCCGGCGCCGGCGGCAATCCTTTGCTCTTCGGTCAGCTGTCGGTGCGTTGTCGAGGCGGGATGAAGGATCAGACTGCGCGTGTCCCCGACATTGGCGAGGTGCGACAGGATCTGCACCGAGTCCACTAGCTTCTCGCCGGCCGCGAAGCCGCCCGCGAGGCCGATGGTGAAAACGGCGCCGCCCCCCTTCGGCAGGTATTTCTTGGCGAGATCGTGGTAGGGGCTCGACTTCAGGCCCGAGTAGGAGACCCAAGCCACCTTGGGATGCGCCTCCAGGAACTCGGCGACGGCGAGCGCGTTGCTGCAATGCCGGTCCATGCGCAGCGGCAGGGTCTCGACCCCCTGCAGCAGGTTCCAGGCCGACTGCGCCGACATGGTCGGCCCGAAGTCGCGCAACGCCACGGCCCGCATCTTCGTGGTGAAGCCGAAATCGCCGAATGTCTCGTGGAAGATCAGGCCGTGATAGGCCGGATCGGGCTGCGTCATGCTGGGAAAACGGTCGCTCTGCGCCCAGTCGAAGCGGCCGGATTCGGCGACAACGCCGCCGATGGTGTTGCCGTGGCCGCCGATGAATTTGGTCGCCGAATGGATGACGATGTCGGCGCCCCAGTCCATGGGCCGGCAGAGATAGGGCGTGGCCAGCGTGTTGTCGACGATTAGCGGCACGCCGTATTCGCGGGCGATGCCGGCCAGCACGGCCAGGTCCAGGACCACGCCGCCGGGATTGGCCAGGCCTTCGCAGAAGATGAACTTGACCTTGTCGGTCATGGCGTCGCGCACGTTCTGCGGCTCGGTCATGTCGACAAAATGGCAGGTCCAGCCGAACTTCTTGAACGAGACGCCGAACTGCGTCACCGAGCCGCCATAGAGATTGCGTGAGGCGATGAACTCGTCGCCGTTCTCCAACAGCGTCGCCGCGGTCAGGAACTGCGCCGCGTGGCCCGAGGCCGAGGCGACGGCGGCGCGCCCGTTCTCCAACGCCGCCACGCGTTCCTCGAACACCGAGACCGTCGGGTTGCCGAGCCGGGAATAGATGAAGCCGAAGGTCTGCAGGTTGAACAGCTCGGCCGCGTGCTCGGCGTCATCGAAGACGAACGAGGTCGACTGATAGATCGGGGTGCCGCGGGCGCCGGTCGTTGGATCGGGCCGGGCGCCGGCATGGATGGCGAGCGTCTCGAAGCCGTACTCGTCGGTCGGCGCTTCGGCGTCGTCGGTGGTCAGGTCTTCGGCTGTCGTCATCGTTTCGGCGACCTCAGCGTCTTCGATGTGATGATGCGCGAGTTCACGCCGAACCAGCTCAGCTCGCCCGACAGGCGGCCGTATTCGATCTTCGGACAGCGGTCCATGATCACTGTCAGGCCGGCGGCCTCGGCCAGCTCGGCGGCCGCGTCGTTGCGCACGCCGAGCTGCATCCAGACCACCTGAATGCCCTTGGCGTCCTTGTTGGCGATGGCTTCCTGCGTCACCCCGTAGGCGGCCTCGGACGACCGGAAGACATCGACCATCTCGAAACGGTCGGGCACGTCCGAAAGCGACGGATAGACCGTCTCGCCCAGGATCTCGTCGCCGGCGCGGCTCGGGTTCACCGGGATCACCCGATAGCCGCGCTTCTGCAGATACTTCATGGCGAAGAAGCTCGGCCGCTTCCAGTTGCCGCTGGCGCCGACCATGACCATTGTCCGCACCTTCGACAGCACCGACCGCAGCGTCTGGTCGGAATAGCCGGCATGGTGCGCCAGATAGATCAGCGGATCATCCGGCGCGGCAATCGCAGTATCGGCCATGGGTGTCGTGTCTTTCCTTATTCGTCGCGCCAGGTGGGCGTACGCTTCTCGATGAATGCCGAGATGCCTTCCTCGGCATCGCGGGCCAGCATGTTTTCGACCATCACTTCCGATGCATAGGCGTAGGCATCCGACAGGTTCATTTCGAGCTGCCGATAGAAGGCCTGCTTGCCGATCTTGACCACATAGCTCGACTTCGAGGTGATCTTGCGGGCCATCGCCAGCACGGCCTCGTGCAGTTCGTCCGCCGGCACATGCCGGTTGATCAGGCCAAAGCCCGCCGCCGTCTCGGCGTCAACCATCTCGCCGGTCAACAGCATTTCCATGGCGTGCTTGCGGGCGACACTGCGGCCCAGCGCCACCATGGGCGTATGGCAGAACAGGCCGATATTCACGCCGGGCGTCGCGAAACGGGCGTCGGACGCGGCAATCGCCAGATCGCAGCTCGCCACCAACTGGCAGCCGGCCGCGGTGGCGATGCCGTGCACCTTGGCGATGATCGGCTTCGGATGGTTAACCACCGTCTCCATCAGCCGGCAGCACTGCGCCATCAGGGTCTTGCGGGCCTCGATGCTCGACAGCGACCGCACTTCCTTCAGGTCGTGACCGGCGCAGAAGCCGCGCCCGGCGCCCTCGATGATGATCGCCCGCGCGCTCGGTTCCTCGGCCAATGCGTCCAATTCGTCCTGCACGACCGTCATCAGGTCGCTCGAAAGCGCGTTGAACGCGTCCGGCCGGTTCAGCGTCAGCACGACGATGCCGTCGCCGGCATCGTCCCGCAGCAGCATGGGCGCGCGCTCGGTTTCGCTCGCGGTGACAGCGCTCATGGCGTCCTCCCTCTGGGCTGCCCTAGTTATATCGGTTGTGTCTGATCTAATCCAATCGGCAGGCTTGCACCAACTCTCGCAGGCATTGCCAGTTCCGCCAGAACACTGCGGCCTGGGCCCGGGCGAAAGCCAGATACCAGCCGTCCGAGGTCAACGCCGTCTCGAACCGCGCGAGGTCGCCGGCATTGCCGGCCCGCCAGTAGCTGACGGTAAGCTGTCGTTCCAGCGGCTTCAGGTCGGGCAGCGTGTTGTAGTCGGCGCCCGGCGGCCCGTCACGTCCGGGCAACGAACGGCGCTCGCCGAGAAATCCCTTGAAGGTATAGAAGGCATCGTCCGGCGGCAGGAACGCCAGTTCGTAGTCCGCCTCGACCGCGCCATGGGTGATGTCGTCGGCGGAATCCATCGGCGCCTCGCCGAAGCCCATCAGATAGCGCACCGATGCCGGTTCGGGGAAGCGCACCGCCGGCCGCCGCCGACGCTCGGGATCGTGTGGATAGAGCTCGTTCGAGCGGATAGCGATATCGATGCCGACCCGACCGTCGGCCGGCAGCGGCAGCTCGGCGCCGAAGAGATAGGTGCGCTGATAGTTGTGCTGCTGCAGCATCAGGGCCAGCGGCTCGTCGTCGAGGCCCAGCACAAGGCTGGCGGCGGTGTAGTGGTCGAGCTGATGCCAGTCGTCGAGATCGGCCACCATGCCCAGCGCGGCGGCCTGCCAGGCCGGCACGCCCGCCGGCAGCCCCGAATGCCGGAACACGGCATGATAGGTCAGGAATGTCAGAGACTCGGACCGGACGCCGTCGTCGGCGGGGAAGGGGGCCGTGACCCGGTCGACCCGGCCGAACACCACGGGCCGCGCCGGTCGCGTCTCTGGTTCGTGCACAAAGACGACGCGCGGGTCGTTCTTGTGCCGGTTCAATAGCGCCCGGTCGACCTTGTCGGCGATCCGGTTTCGGTCGCCGCCTTGCAGATAACCCTGCGCGATGTAGTCGTCATAGAAGCTGATCAGGCCGGCATGGCCGGGCGGCAGATAGAAGCGGGGCCGATAGCGGGTCAACAGCTCCCGCTCGGCCGCGCTGGCGGGCGTCGTTGTCGGCGGGTTCGCGGCAAAATGGGCGGAGAAACCGGGATACTGCGAAAAGTTCGTGTCGCCGCCGTTGCATGCCGCAAGCGCCAAGCCGATGCCGCAAACCGCTGCCAACCGTGATGCGCGTCCCCGCATAAGCGCCACCCTAACTTGACGGCAAAGGCTTTGTCTTGGCCTCGCCACATCGGTGCCGTAAATACGCCCTCTACGATTTCGGGTCAGGATCAGATCAGCATGGACGCCAAAACCACCGCGATGACGGCGGATGAGTTGCAGCAGTTTCTCGCTGACGAGTTTCCGCAGATCGAGGGCTTCGACTTCCGCATCGAGTCGGTCCGCCCCGACGGCGCCCGCATCCGCAT
The DNA here is from genome assembly GCA_965232515.1 of Alphaproteobacteria bacterium. GTDB lineage: Bacteria > Pseudomonadota > Alphaproteobacteria > JANQKO01. Next base: position 956,462 of record CBDDPY010000002.1, read on the forward strand.
GCCGGTCGACCATGCGCATCTCAGGCCGGGCGGCACGGTCTCAGGCCCGACCATGATGACGCTCGCCGACGTGTCCATGTATGTCTCTGTGCTGGCGCGGATCGGTCCGGTGGGCCTTGCCGTCACCACGGGCCTGACCATCAACTTCCTGCGCAAGCCGGCGCTGGCCGATCTGGTGGCCGAAACCCGCCTTTTGAAGCTCGGCAAGCAGCTCGCGGTCGGCGATGTGACGATCTACAGCGAGGGCGTCGACGGCCCGGTGGCGCATGCCTCTCTGACCTATTCGATCCCGCCCCGAAACGGCCAATAAATACAACGACCTACGATATCGGTAATATAATACCGTCTAGTAACAATCTGAAATTCAGGCGTTTTTCCCAGTTGACGAACACCAGTTTTTGGCGATACTGCGCGCCGCGATTTGGCTCGAAGGATGACGCCATGAAGACCTATTCCGCCAAGCCCGCCGAGGTGGAGCACAAATGGTGGCTGATCGACGCCGAGGATCTGGTTCTCGGCCGTCTCGCCGTCATTGTCGCCGACACGCTGCGGGGCAAGAACAAGCCGATCTACACCCCGCACATCGACTGCGGCGACCATGTGGTGGTCGTCAATGCCGAGAAGGTCGCGCTGACCGGCAACAAACGCCGGGACAAGACCTATTACCGGCACACCGGCTATCCCGGCGGCATCAAGAGCACCACGGCCGGCAAGATCCTCGACGGCGCGCACCCCGAACGGGTGATCGAGAAGGCGGTCGAGCGCATGATCCCGAAGGGGCCGCTAGGCCGGGCCCAGTTCAAGAAGCTGCGGGTCTATGCCGGGTCTGAGCATCCGCACGAGGCGCAGCAGCCGGCGCCGCTGGACCTCGCCGCGATGAATTCGAAGAACAAAAGGAGCGCCTGAACATGTCCGAAACGACCACCGGGACGCTGGAGGACCTGAAGGAGCTCGTGCAGCCGCCGGCCGAGGAAGCGGCCGAGACGGTCGAGCCGAAGATCGACGACCTGGGCCGTGCCTATGCGACCGGCAAACGTAAAAACGCGATCGCCCGCGTCTGGGTCAAGCCGGGCAGCGGCCGCATCACGGTCAACGGCAAGGACAGCGACACCTATTTCGCCCGTCCGGTGCTGCGGATGATCATCCAGCAGCCGTTCGTGTTGTCCGATCGCAACGACCAGTTCGACGTCATGTGTACGGTCAAGGGCGGCGGGCTCTCGGGCCAGGCCGGCGCCGTGCGTCACGGCATCAGCCGGGCCTTGGTCGCCTACGAGCCGGGCCTGCGGCCGGTGCTGAAACGGGGCGGCTTCCTGACGCGCGACTCGCGCGTGGTCGAGCGCAAGAAGTACGGCAAGGCGAAAGCCCGACGTAGCTTCCAGTTCTCGAAACGCTAGGACGCGGTTCACGGCATATGCCAAGACGGCGCCCCTAGCGGGCGCCGTTTTTGTTTTCACGTGCCAGACGCGTCATTCCCCTATAATCCACCCCAGTTTGAGCAGGACATTGGAACCATGAGCAGCAATCGGATCAGAACCGGCATCCTCGGCGCCAGCGGCTATACGGGCGCGGAACTGGTGCGCCTGTTGTCGCAGCACCCGCGGGTCGATATCGCGCTCTTGACGGCCGACAGCCATGCCGGCGAACCCTTCGCCGACGTCTATCCGCATCTCGGCAGCCTGGATCTGCCGGACCTGATCAGCATCGACGACGTCGAATGGGCCGGGCTGGACCTGGACGTGGTGTTCTGCGGCCTGCCGCACGGCACCACGCAGGAGGTCATCGCCGGCATCATGCATCAGACCGGACACGACCTGGTCGACGAGCTGATCGAGGAAACGACCGGCGATCTGGCGGCGAGCATGCCCGGCACGCCCAAGGTGATCGATCTGTCGGCCGACTTTCGGCTGACCAATCTCGACACCTATGCCGAATGGTACGGCCATCCGCATCTGGCGCCGCACCTGCAGGACGAGGCGGTCTACGGGCTGACGGAGCTTGGCCGCGACGAGATCCGGGACGCTAGGCTGGTCGCCTGTCCCGGCTGTTATCCGACCGTGGCGATCCTGCCGCTGGCGCCGCTGCTGTCGGCCGGACAGATCCTGACCGACGACATCATCATCGACGCCAAGACCGGCATCACCGGCGCCGGCCGGGCGGCGAAGCAGGCCAATCTGTTCGGCGAGATCAGCGAGGGCATGCACGCCTACGGCGTCGCGCGACACCGGCACGGCCCGGAAATCGAGCAGGAGCTCGAGCGGGCGGTGGGCCAGGCGATCACGGTCAATTTCACGCCGCACCTGGTGCCGATGAACCGCGGCATCCTGGCGACGATCTACGTCAAGCTGTCGAACGGCGTCAGTGCCGACGACCTGCGGGCCACGCTTACGCAGCGCTACGCCGACGAGCCGTTCGTGCTGATCGCGCCCGATGGGCAGGCGCCGGCGACCCGGCACGTCCGGGGCTCGAACAACTGCGTGATGGGTGTCTTCGCGGACCGCCTGCCGGGGCGGGCGATCATCGTCGCGGTGATCGACAACCTGGTGAAGGGCGCTTCCGGCCAGGCGGTGCAGAACATGAACCTGATGTTCGACCTCGACGAGACCACCGCCCTGTCGCAACAGCCGCTGTTCCCTTGAGTCGGAGACCCCTATGCCCCAAGGCCTGATCCTGCCCTACGAGGACCAAGTTCCGACGATCGCGCCCAGCGCCTTCATCGCGCCGGACGCCACCATCGTCGGCAATGTCGAGATCGGGGCGAACGCCAACATCTGGTACAAGTGCGTGCTGCGCGGCGACGTCATGGGCATCCGCATCGGCGCCAACACCAACATCCAGGACGGCACCGTCATTCACGTCACCGGCGGCCGCTACGAAACCCTGATCGGCGACGACGTCACCGTCGGGCATATGGTCCTGGTGCATGGCTGCACGCTCGAATCCGGCAGTTTCGTCGGCATGCGCGCCATGGTCATGGACGGCTGCGTGATCGAGACCGGCGCCATGCTGGCCGGCGGCGCCGTGCTGACGCCCGGCAAGCGCATTCCGGGCGGCCAGCTCTGGGCCGGCAGCCCGGCGCGTTACATGCGCGACCTGACCGACGACGACATGGCGAACTTCAAGCGCACAAGCAGCCACTACGTCGATCTCGGCCGCCGCCACCAGGCCTCGATCGATGGCGTCAAGGCCGTCGCCGAATAACCGACAAGCTCAGCCGGGCGAGGGCCGGCCGTGGGCACGATAGAAGCGCCGCGCCTTGGCCCGGTTGCCACAGGTCTCCATCGAGCACCAGCGACGGCTGGCGTTCGGGCTTTCGTCGAGAAAGATCCAGCTGCAGCGCATGCCGGGACAGGTCTTCACCCGGGTCAGCCGCGCCGAGGTCAGCAGTTCCAGCGCCGAATAGGCGACCGGTCGCGATAGCCAGGCCGTAAGGTCGTCGCCGGCGTCGATCGCCAGTCCGCCCCCCGACATCACCAGCTTGAGCGCGCCGCCGTCACCAATCGCCTGGTTCAGCCGCGCGAGATCGGCGGTCCGGTCATCGTCCGGCTGCGCGAACAACCGCCAGAGGCCGTCCCGCAGATCAACAACTTCGGCCAGTCCGGCCGCCGCGGCCGCCGGTTCGTCGGCCGCACGTTTGGCAAGACGCGCGCCTGCCGCCGTGTCGATCAGCCCAAGGCGCCGACCAAGCACCAGCACGTCGTCGAACGAGGTCAGGCGCTCGTCGCAGGCTTCACCCTCGAGCCGGTTCGCCGTGTTGACGAAGTCGAGGCAAAGGCGGCCACCCACGAACGGGATTGTGTCGATGGAAGGACTCACGCGACGCTCCATTTCTAACCAGCTTACCGGTTGACGCGCCGAATTGTCCATGTAGGATCGAGCTAACCGGTAAATAGGTTAGAAAAGATGACGAGCACCGAACCGATCCGCATCAACGCCGCCGGCTTGGTCGCCGGCGCGGTACGGATCGCGCCAGTGGCCGTTTTCGTGGTGCCGTTCGGCCTGGCGTTCGGCGCCGCCGCAATCCAGGTCGGCCTGGGGGCCGGGCAGGCGACCTTGATGAGCGCGGTGGTCCATGCCGGTGCCTCGCAATTCGTCGCCCTCGACTTCTGGACACATCCACTCACGCTCCTTCCGCTGCTACTCGCCGTCTTCGCCGTCAACGCACGGCACCTCCTGCTCGGGGCAGCGCTGTACCCATGGATGCGGCCCTTGCCCGCCTGGCAGCGCTACACCTCGGCGGCACTGATCAGCGACGCCAACTGGGCCATGGCCATGGCGGCCTACGAGAAGGGCGAGCGGGATCTCGGCCTGCTGCTCGGCAGCGGGCTGATGATGTGGCTGACCTGGGTCGGCGGCACGGCCCTTGGCGCCGGCCTGGGCGCCCAGCTGGCGGCGCCGGAACGGCTCGGCCTGGACGCGCTGATGCTCACCTTCTTCGCCTGCGTTCTGGTCGACATGGGCCGGCGCGAGCATATCGCGCGGCCCTGGAGCGCCGCCGCGCTCGCGGCGCTGGCCGCGGTCTGGCTGCTGCCGCCGAACTGGCACATCCTGGCCGGCGGTATCGCCGGCGGTCTGGTCGGGGCGTTCGCCCATGATCGCTGAAGGCGTCACGCTCGCTGCCATTGCCGGCATGAGCGCCGTGACGTATGCAAGCCGGATCGGCGGCCTGTGGCTGATGGCCTTCGTGCCATTGACCGACCGGGTCGCACGGGCCTTGAAGGCGCTGTCGGGCTCGGTGCTGATCGCCCTCGTCGTGCCGGCGACATTGCAGGGCGACGCGGCCATGCGCTTCGCTGTCGTCGCCGCCGTCTGCGCCACGGCCGCGACCGGCCGGACCATACCGTCGATGCTACTGGGCGTCGCCGTCGCCGCCGGCTATCGCGCGCTCGCCTGACCGGTCAGAAGCGCGCCTCGCCGCCTCTTACAATCGGATTTTAGCTGGGCGTTTCGATCAGACCGCGCCGTATTGGATCACCTCGACCTGATCCTGCGGTGCGTAGAAGTAGGAGCCCGGCCGGAAGTCGTAGCCGAGATCGCCGAGCAGGCGGCGCTGGCGCGGCGTGGCCCGCGCCTTGACCTCGGACGTCGTCTCGAAGTCATAGGCGCGTACACACATCTGGCAGTAATTGTAGAGCAGTGTCTTGCGGGCGCGGCCCGACAGGTTCGGCGCCGGCCCGTGCCACAGCGCGTGCGAAAACAGGAAACAGTCGCCGGCCTTGCCAGTCAGTTGCACCGCGCCCGGCGCATGCGGCGACAGCGGCGGTTCAGCGGCCTCCGGGAACGGCCGCATATGGCTGCCTGGAAACACCGTGAAATTGCCGCTGTCGGGGACGTCCACGTCGGTCAGCAGGTAGAGCGCCTTCATGGCCAGCGGCCGGCTGGTCTCGGTCACGCGGATCCGGCGCAAGGCCTCGCCGCCATCGGTGTGCGTGTAGCCCGGAAAGTCCGGGGTCGATGCCCGCACGATTGCCTGTGTCATGCTGAGCAGAATGTAGGGCCCCATGATGTCGACGATCAGGTCGAAGACGTTCGGCCGGTCGATCAGGTCGATGAAGGCGTCGTGATAGGGCAGGATGTCGCGGCGGTCCATGAACGCTTCGGGATCGGCATCCGGATTGCGCTCGACCCAGCCGTAGTGGCCGAGCGGCAGGTCGGCCGGTTCCCATCCCGGCTTCGACCGCATCGCATCGATCTGACCGCAGAAGAACGCGACCTCGTCCGGGGCCAACGCCTGCTCCAGGTGGAGAAAGCCGTTGATCGCCCAATCGTCGCGTTGCCGTTCGCTGAGCTTGCGCATGACCGCCTGACCTCATCCATCCGGTCGATCGCGCCGCGCAATGCCGGGCGCTTATCGACCCGCCAGGGATATCAGTCGTCAGCCTAGCCGCTCGGTCTCAGCGGAACAACGCAAGGCAGGATTGCGCTCCCTGCATGAAACGGCGCGGCCGCGTGAACCCGGTATCAGGCGTCGCCTTCGTCGGCACGGACTTTTACGTATGAGCCCGGCGCGTCCTCGATGACCTTGGCCTTGTCGCTGCCGGGCGTGCGGGCGGCGACCTTCGGGCCCGATTGCTTCGCCACCCATTTCTGCCAGTTCGGCCACCAGGAGCCCGCGTGCGGCGTTGCGCCGGCGAACCATTCCTCGGGCGTCGCCGGATTCTTCGCGTTGGTCCAGTAGCCGTACTTTTCGGCCGACGGCGGATTGACCACGCCCGCGATGTGACCCGAGCCCGCAAGCGTGAACTGGGTCTTGCCCTTGTAGAGCTGGGTCGCCACGTAGGTCGCGCGCCAGGGCGCGATATGGTCTTCCTTGGTCGACAGAATGTAGATCGGCATATCGACGGTCGAGAGATCGATCGGCACCCCGTCGAGCTCGATGCCGCCCGGCTTCGACAGCAGATTTTCCTGATACATGTTGCGCAAGTAGAACATGTGCATGGCCCGCGGCATGCGGGTCGAATCGCTGTTCCAGTACAAGAGATCGAACGGGAAGGGGTCCCGGCCCATCAGATAATTGTTGATCACGAACGACCAGATCAGGTCATTCGCCCGCAGCATGTTGAAGGTTGTCGCCATCGACCTGCCTTCGAGATAGCCGCCCGACTTCTCCATCCGCTCGTCCAGCGCCTCGAGCTGCTCCTCGTCGATGAACACCGACAGCTCGCCCGGCGCTTCGAAATCGACCAGCGCGGTGAAGAACGTCGTCGCCTTGATCCGCTCGTCGCCCTTGGCCTTCATGTAGGCCAGCGTCGCCGCCGTCAACGTACCGCCCAGGCAATAGCCGATGACGCTGAACTCGTTGACGCCGGTCGCCGCCTCGGCGCCGTCCAGCGCCGCCAGCAGGCCCTCGAACATGTAGTCCTCGAAGCTCTTCTTCGAGAGCTGCGCGTCGGGATTGACCCAGGAGATTACGAACACCGTCAGGCCCTGGTCGACGGCCCACTTGATGAACGAGTTCTGCGGCTTCAGATCCAGGATGTAGAACTTGTTGATCCATGGCGGCACGATCACCAGGGGCCGTTTGTGCACCTTTTCGGTCGTCGGCTCGTACTGGATCAACTGCATCAGGTCGGTCTGCCAGACCACCTTGCCCGGCGTCACGGCGATATTGCTGCCGACCTCGAAGGCGTCCTCGTCGGTCATCTGGATCGCGAGCTGGCCTTTGCCGCGCTCCAGGTCTTCGAGCATGTGGTCGAGACCCCGCACCAGGTTCTCGCCGTTCTGTTCAAGTGTCGCGCGCAATACCTCCGGATTGGTCAACACAAAGTTGCTGGGCGCCATGGCGTCGATGAACTGTCGGGTATAAAAATCCACCTTTTGAGCGGATTTCTCGTCCAGTCCGTCGATATCCTTGACCGTGTTCTGCATCCAGCGCGCGGTCAGCAGATAGGACTGTTTGATGAAATCGAACACCTGATTCTCTTGCCAGGCGGCGTCCCGGAACCGCCGGTCGGCTTTCGGCGTGTCGATCACCGGATCGGCGGTCTCGCCCATCATCCGCTTCGCCGCCTGCTGCCAGAGGCTCAGATAGTCCTCCCAGAGGCCGAGCTGGGCTTCGACCAGCTTTTGCGGATTGGCCATCATCTTGGCCGTCATTTCCAGGAAGGCGCTGCCCACGTTCAACGGATCGGCCGGCCCCAAACCGCCGTTTTCCCCCTGTTTCTTGAGAAATTCGGACACCAGCTGCTGGCTCTGGGTGGCCACCCGGACCATATTCTTGGCGAATTCGGCCGGATCCGGCAGCGGGAGGTCCTGATCGTCGGCGCTTTTGCTCATTCTGATGTTTCCCACTGGAACTTTGTTCGGGGCAGGTGTATCTGCGAACGACGGATTTGACGAACAAAATGTTAATCTTAGAATGGCTACATCGTCAGCAGGCCGTCGAAATGGAATTAACCATAAAGCGGCGCCGAACTGAAACAGAGCCTAGCCGTGGACTTACGGTCTATCATATGGTGGCAAGGCAGGCTGCATTGACGATTTAGCCAGATGCCCGGGAACATCGATCCGATGACGACAAACAGGCGAATCTCCGATCTGAACTCACGGCTGCGCGCCGGCGTCGCCGTGGTGGCGCTGGGCGTCGCGCTCGGCGGCTGCTCTTACGTGCCGGACTGGGCCAATCCTGTGGCCTGGTATGACGGCGTGTTCGGCGACGATGACAGCGACCGGCTGGCAAACGCCGAGCGGGCGGGCACGCCCCCAGGCCAGAACGAGAGCTATCCGAAGCTCTCCAGCGTGCCCGATCAGCCCGGCGCCGCGACGTCGGCGGGTGAGCGGCAGCAGATCGCACGAGGTCTGGTCTCGGACCGCGACAATGCCCGCTACACGGACCAGACCCTGCGCGGCACGGCGAGCGCCGGCACCCGGCTGTCGACCCGGCCGCTGACGCAGAATACGGCGACGTCGTCCATCGGCGCGGCGCAACAGCAACAGGCGCCGAGCGCCGGCGCGCTGCGCACAGCCACGGCGCAGCCCGACCGGACGCCGCGCTACGCCGTGCCGTCGATCGTGCAGCAGCGGCCGTCGGCCCCGCCGGCACCGACGCCGCCCACGGCGGCGCCCCAGGTAACGGCGACGACGACACCCGTCGCACCGCCGGCCCCGCCCGCGCCGGCGGCGCCCGCCAATCAGCAGACAGCCGCGGTGGCCCCGCCACCGCCGCCGGCGCTGCCGCAGCTATCGACGTCGCCCGCCGCGCGGCCGGCGCCGTATGCGCCGCAATCCGCGTTCAACACGCCGTCGGTGCAGGTCAACCTGCCGATCTCGCCGGACCAGAATACGCTGAACCAGGTGTTCAACCAGAACCTGGCGGCGCAGGGCAATCCGACCGCGGGCTACGCCGGCAATCCGGCCTTCGTCGCACCCAGCGCCGGGCCGGGAACGCCCTGGGCCGCGCAGCAGCCAGCGCGCCCCGCCTACAACCAGTCGGTCACCTTCGATCAGTCGCTGACCGACCGGCCGGTGCAGGTGGCGCTCGCCAACCCGACCGATCCGCAGCCCGGCCTCGCCGGCTACGGCAATGCGCCGGTCGCCGTGATCAAGTTCGGCCACAGCTCCAGCCAGTTGACCGGTCAGACCCGGCGTGCCGTGCGTCAGGTGGCGGAAACGGCGAAGCAGCACAACGGCTATGTCCGCGTCGTCGGCCATGCCAGCAGCCGCACCTCCAACATGGACTATTCGCAGCACAAGCTGATCAACTTCAACGTCTCGCTCGACAGGGCGCAGACGGTGGCGCAGCAACTGGCGCGAGCCGGCGTGAACCCGCAGAACATCCTGGTCGAAGCCGTCGGCGACAATCAGCCGATCTATTACGAGTTCATGCCGAACGGCGAGGCCGAGAACCGCCGGGTCGAAATCTTTCTCGAATAGCCCGCCTCTCGGGTTATAAAACGGGGTACGGCGCGCCATCGTGGCGCGCCGTCATGCCGCGTTGAAGAAGCAACGACATGGACCCCGAATTTCATCGCATCAGGCGCCTGCCGCCTTACGTCTTCGCTGAAGTCAACGAGATGAAGGCCCACGCCCGGGCCGCCGGCGAGGACATCATCGACCTCGGCATGGGCAACCCGGATTCGGCCACCCCACCGCATATCGTCGAGAAGCTGATCGAGACTGTCCGCAACGGGAGGACTCATCGCTATTCGACCTCGCGCGGCATTCCCGGCCTGCGCCGCGCCAATGCCGGCTACTACGCCCGCCGTTTCGGGGTCGAGATCGACCCCGATCGCGAGACCATCGCCACGCTGGGTTCGAAGGAAGGGCTGGCCAATCTCGCCCAGGCGATCACCACGCCGGGCGATGTGATCCTGGCGCCGAACCCGAGCTATCCGATCCACCCCTACGGCTTCATCATCGCCGGCGCAGTGATCCGCCATGTCCCGGTCGGCCCGGACCAGGATTTCTGGGAGAACCTGGAGCGCGCGGTGCGCCACTGCGTGCCGCCACCGACGGCCTTGGTGCTCAACTATCCGGCTAATCCCACGGCCGAGGTCGTCGACCTCGCGTTCTACGAGCGCATCGTCCGCTTCGCCCGCGAACGCGGGATCTTCATTCTCTCGGACCTGGCCTATGCCGAGATCTATTTCGACGGCAATCCGCCGCCGTCGATCCTGCAGGTGCCGGGCGCCAAGGACATCGCCGTCGAGTTCACCTCGCTCAGCAAGACCTATTCCATGCCGGGCTGGCGCATGGGCTTCGCCACCGGCAACGCCAAGCTGATCAGGGCGCTGACGCGGATCAAGTCCTATCTCGACTATGGCGCCTTCACGCCGGTGCAGGTGGCCGCCTGCGCCGCGTTGAACGGCCCGCAGGACTGCGTCGAGGAGGTGCGTGACCTCTACCGCCGGCGCCGCGACGTGCTGGTCGACGGCCTGGCGTCCGCCGGCTGGCAGGTGCCGCGCCCGAACGCGACCATGTTCGTCTGGGCCCCGCTGCCGCGGGCGTTTCGCGAGGCCGGTTCGTTGAGCTTCTCGAAACAGCTGCTGCAGGAGGCCAAGGTCGCGGTCTCGCCAGGCATCGGCTTCGGCGAGTATGGCGACGGCTACGTCCGCATCGCGCTCGTCGAAAACGAGCACCGCATCAGACAGGCGGTGCGCAACATCAAGCGTTTCCTCGGCAACGCCGAAATGACGGACGCGGCAGCCCAACCGACAGCGGTGGCGTCATGAGCAGCACATTACGTGTCGGCATTGCCGGCTTGGGCACGGTCGGCGCCGGCGTCGTCAAGCTGCTGGCGGCGCAGTCCGGCCTGCTGGCCCGGCGCAGCGGCAACGCCATCGCGGTCACCGCCGTGTCGGCCCGCAACCGTGGCCGGGACCGCGGCATCGACATCGGCCATCTGCGCTGGCACGACAATCCGGTGGACTTGGCCGCCGCCGACGACGTCGATGTCGTGGTCGAACTGATCGGCGGCGAGGACGGCCCGGCGAAGTCCGTGGTCGAAACCGCCATTGCCGCCGGCAAGCATGTCGTCACCGCCAACAAGGCGCTGGTCGCCCGGCACGGCACGGCACTGGCCCAGGCGGCGGAAGACGCAGGCGTGGCGCTCAACTTCGAGGCCGCCGTCGCCGGCGGCATCCCCATCGTCAAGGCCATGCGCGAGGGGCTGTCGGGCAACCGCTACAGCCGCGTCTACGGCATCCTGAACGGCACCTGCAACTACATCCTGACCGAAATGGAAAGCACCGGCGCCGATTTCGGCGACGTGCTGCGCGAAGCCCAGGAGCTGGGCTATGCGGAGGCCGACCCGGCCTTCGATATCGACGGCGTCGACGCGGCGCACAAGCTTGCCATCCTGACCAGCCTCGCCTTCGGCTGCCCGGTCGACTTCGACGCCGTGCATGTCGAGGGCATCCGTCCGGTCGAGGCCATCGACATCACCTTCGCGCGCGAGCTCGGCTACCGCATCAAGCTCCTGGCCATCGCCGGCCAGACGCCGCACGGCATCGCCCAGCGCGTGCATCCCTGCATGGTGCCGGCGAACACGCCGATCGCCCATGTCGACGGCGTCTTCAACGCCGTTGTGGTCGACGGCGATTTCGTCGACCGCACGATCTACGAGGGCCGGGGCGCAGGCGAGGGGCCGACCGCGTCCGCCGTCGTCGCCGACATCGTCGACATCGCCCGCGGTATTCGCCTGCCGACCTTCTCGGTGCCGGCGAACAGCCTGGAAGCGCTGCCGGCGGCGGCGATGGAGCGCCACGTCGGCCCGTACTACATCCGTCTCGTCGTCTACGACCGGCCGGGCGTCATGGCCGACATCTCGGCCATCCTGCGGGACGAGCGGATCTCCATGGAATCGCTGCTGCAGCGCGGGCGCGCGCCCGACGAACCGGTGCCGCTGGTGATGATCACGCACGATACCGAGGAGGCGGCGATGACCAGCGCGCTGGCGAAGATCGGCAGTCTCGATTGCGTCTGCGAACCGCCGAAAATGATCCGAATCGAGTTACTCTAAAGAGATCAGCCTGAGGAGAGGGAAGGCATGCCGAAAGCGGCGCAACTTGACCGCAACCTGACACTGGAGGCCGTTCGGGTATCCGAGGCCGCCGCCGTGGCCGCGTCCGAAATGATCGGCCGTGGCGACGAGCGCGCCGCCGACCAGGCCGCCGTCGACGCCATGCGCCGGGCGCTCAACGAACTGCCGATCCAGGGCCGGGTGGTGATCGGCGAGGGCGAGCGCGACGAGGCGCCCATGCTGTTCATCGGCGAGGAGGTCGGTACCGGCGACGGACCGAAGGTCGATATCGCGCTCGATCCGCTGGAAGGCACGACGATCACGGCCAAGGGCCTGCAGAACGCACTCGCGGTGCTGTCGCTGTCGGTGGACGGCGGGCTGCTGCACGCGCCCGATGTCTATATGGACAAGATCGCCGTCGGCGCCGGCCTGCCGGACGGCGTCGTCGACCTCGACAATTCGCCCGGCGACAACATCCGCAACCTGGCCAAAGCGAAGGACGTGGATGCAAAGGATATCGTCGCCTGCATTCTCGACCGGCCGCGGCACGCCGAGTTGATCGCCGCCGTGCGCGAGGCCGGCGCCCGCATTCAGTTGATCGGCGACGGCGACGTCGCCGGCGTCATCGCCACCGTGATGCCCGACACCGGCATCGACATCTACATGGGCTCCGGCGGCGCGCCCGAGGGCGTGCTGGCGGCAAGCGCGCTCCGTTGCATCGGCGGCCAGATGCAGGGCCGTCTGCTCTACCGCAACCAGGACGAAAAGGACCGCGCCCGCCGCGCCGGCATCGAAGACCTGGACCGAAAGTACGACAAGGAAGAAATGGCGAGCGGCGACGTCATCTTCGTCGCCACCGGCGTCACCGACGGCTCGATGCTGGATGGCGTCAAGCGCCAGGCCGGCCACACCATGACGCATTCGGTGGTCATGCGCTCGAAGACCGGCACCGTGCGCTGGATCCGCGCGCAACAGGATCTCTCCCGCAAGGCCCTGCCGACTTGACCGGCGCGACCGCCGCGGCCGATCCACAAACGGACGCCGCCTTTCTCGGCGTCGCCCACTCCCTGACCGGGCGCTTCTGGCGTCCCCGCCTGACCGACGACCGCACGGCGCAGGCCCTGGCCCAACGCTTGCGCGTACCCGAGGTGGTCGGCCGCGTGCTGGCCGCCCGCGGCGTGCCGCTCATGGAGGCGGAGAGCTTTCTGAAGCCGAGCCTGCGCGCGGCCCTGCCGGACCCCTCGCACCTGCTCGACATGGACCGCGCGGTCGATCGCATCGCCCATGCGATCCGGTCCGGCGAAACTGTCGCCGTGTTCGGCGACTATGACGTCGACGGCGCCACATCGTCCGCGCTGCTGAAACGGTTCTTTGACGCCGTCGGCGGCAATCTCAGGATCTACATCCCCGACCGCCGGACGGAGGGCTACGGTCCGAACGGCCCGGCCCTGCAGCGGCTGGCGGACGAGGGCGTGACGCTGGTCATCACCGTCGATTGCGGCGTCATGGCGTTCGACGCGCTCGATGCCGGCAAGGCGGCGGGCCTCGATGTCGTCGTTGTCGACCATCACCAGGCCGAACCGCGCCTGCCGACCGCGGCAGCCGTCGTCAATCCGAACCGGCTCGACGAGAGCACGCCGCACCGCAACCTGGCGGCCGTTGGCCTGACGTTCCTGCTGCTGGTCGCGCTGAACCGGCGCCTGCGGGCCGACGGCTGGTATGACGCCGCGCGGTCCGAGCCCGAACTGCTCGATATGCTCGATCTCGTCGCGCTCGGCACGGTTTGCGATGTCGTGCCGCTCACCGGCCTGAACCGCGTGCTGGTGGCCCAGGGCCTAAAGGTGATGGCGCGGCGCGGCAATCTGGGCCTGAAAACGCTGGCCGACGTCGCCGGCGTCAGCGAGCGTCCCGGGGCCTTCCATCTCGGCTATATCCTGGGCCCGCGGGTAAATGCCGGCGGCCGCATCGGCCAATCCGACCTCGGCGCCCGGCTGCTGACGACCGCTGATGCCGACGAGGCGCGGGCGCTCGCCGAGGAACTCGACCGCCTGAACCGCGAGCGTCAGGCGATCGAAGCGCAGGTCCTGGAACAGGCCACTGCCCTGGCCGAGGCCGAGACCGCGCCGGATGCGCCCCTGGTATTCGTCGCCGGCGACGGCTGGCATTCGGGCGTCGTCGGCATCGTCGCCAGCCGTTTGCGCGAACATTTCCATCGCCCGGCCTTCGTGCTCGGCCTGGAGGACGGCGAGGCAAAAGGCTCGGGCCGGTCGGTGCCCGGCGTCGATCTCGGTGCCGCGGTGACGGCGGCGAAGCAGGCGGGCCTGCTGATCAACGGCGGCGGCCACGCCATGGCCGCGGGCGTCACCGTCGAAGGGGCGAAGCTCGAGGCACTGGCCGAATTCCTGTCCGACAGGCTGGCGCCGCAACTGGCCGCCGCGCCGCCGCCGAACAGCATCGGCATCGATGGCACGGTCAGCGTCTCCGGCGCCAACCGGCAGCTCTACGACATCGTCGAGGCGGCCGGACCCTTTGGCGCCGGTCACGCCGAGCCGCGTTTCGTCATTCCCGGCACCGATGTGGTCAAGGCCGATGTGGTCGGCGAGGCGCACGTGCGGGTGATTCTGGCCGGCGGCGACGGCGGCCGCCTGAAGGGCATCGCCTTCCGCGCCGCCGACAACGCGCTGGGCCAGGCCCTGCTGCAAAGCCATGGCGCGCGGCTGCATATCGCCGGTCATCTGCGGGCCGACGACTGGAACGGCCGGCGCCAGGCCCAGCTGATTATCGAGGACGCGGCCTTCGCGCATCAGCCGTCGGCAAGCCTTGATTATCCGCGCCGAACGGTCTAAGTCACTGCCGGCACGACCCCGTGGTCTAAAGGTTAGGATGTCGGCCTTTCAAGCCGGAGGTGTTGGGTTCAAGTCCCACCGGGGTCGCCAGACGCCATCGGCGCGCGTCACAACCCACCCTAGACTGTCTCTGCGTATTCTCCGCCACTTGCCAGAACCGGTCGCATTGCCGAAAGTGGCCGGCGAGGGAGAGTGGCCGTGAACAATGTCGTCTCGCAAATCCTGAAAATTCTGGTGATCTGCCTGGTGGTCGGCGTCGTGCTGAACGCGCTCAGCATCGACGCGCTGTCGTTCGTGCGCTTCATCTCGCAGTCGATCCACAACGCGGCCGACCTGATCGTTACCGTGGTCCAGTGGAGCATCGAGTATGTCCTGCTCGGCGCCGTCATCGTCGTGCCGATCTATCTGATCAAGCTCGGTATGAGCTATTTCAAGCGTAAGGGGTCGTAACCGAGATGAGCGAGATATCGATTGCCCGCGACGCCGGCGTCGCCGTCTGCACACTGACGCCGCCCGACGGCTATATGACGCAAACCATGGTCGACGAGCTGGACAAGGTGACATCAGAGCTGGCCGAAGACGACGCCGTCCGCGCCGTGGTCCTGACCGGTGGCCATGACGGGATCTTTATCCGGCATTATTCCGTCATCGAGCTGGAGGAGATGTCGCGCAAGCTCCGGGGCCGCAACCTGACGGTGACGCCCGAACGCCCGATCCCGGAACGCGACCTCGACTATGTCTTCAAGCGCATGGGCGCCATGCCGAAGGCCGTGATCGCCGCTGTCAACGGCACCGCCATGGGCGGTGGCTTCGAATTGGCGCTGGCCTGCGACATCCGCATCGCCGCCTCAGGGGATTTCGCCCTCGGCCTGCCGGAGATCAATATCGGCCTGCTGCCGGGCGCCGGCGGCACGCAGCGTTTGGCCCGCATCGTCGGCCCGGCCCGCGCCCTCGAGATGGTCCTGCGCGGCCGCACCGTGACGCCGTCGGAGGCGCTGACGCTCGGCCTCGTGCATGAGGTCGTCGGGCCGCCGCCAGTGACCCGCGCCGTCGAGCTGGCGAAGGAACTGGCGGCCAAGCCGCCGCGCGCCGTCGCCCATATCAAACGCCTGATCCGCGACGACGCCAGCCGGCCGCTGGACGAGGGGCTGGCCATGGAGCGGACGCTGTTCCTGAATCTGCTGTTGTCGGACGACGCCCTCGACCGGATGCACAAGATGAACACCGGCGACCTCGATATCCGCAGCACCGACCTGGACGGCTAACCGTCCAGTCGGTCCAGCAGCCGGTACCAGGTCCGGAGGCCGGTCACGGCGAGGCCGCGCAGCGGATGCAATGGGATGCCTCGCAACGGACTGACGGGCAGGCCGAAGGCCGGGTCATGGACGCCGCGCGCCCGTTCGGCTAAGAGCTTACCCATGACCGTCGCCATGGCGATACCGCGGCCGTTATAGCCCAGGCCGGCCCACAGCCCCGGGGCCAGCTCGTGCAGATGGGGCAGATGATCCGGCGTCATCGCCACCCGCCCGGCCCAGGCATATTCGAAGCGCGGCTCGGTGACCTGCGGCAGCATCTCGCGCACGCGCGCCTGCAGCATGCCGTAGATCTTCGGCAGGCCGCCGCCGAAGGCCGAGCCACCGCCGCCCATCAGCAGCCGCCCATCGGCGTCGACCTGGTAGTACCACAGCACCCGCCGCGTATCCGACATGACCTGCCGGCCCGGCAGGACGGAACGCCGGACGTTCTCGCTTAACGGCGCCGTCGCGACCTGGGCGCTGAACACAGGCACCACGCTCTGCTTCAGGCCCGGCCAAAGACCGTCCGTGTAGCCGTTGGTGCACAGCAGCACCTGCTCGGCGCGGACCGTGCCATGCGCCGTCGCGACCTGCCAGCTGCCGTCCCCGCGCGCCAGGCCCGTTACCGGCGTCTCGCCATGCACCTTCGCGCCGGCCGCCATCGCCGCCCGGGCCAAGCCGCGCACATAGCTCAGCGGCTGAATGCCGCCGCCGCGCCGGTCGATCCAGCCGCCGTGGTAACGATCCGTGCCCAGCATGTCGGCCAGCCGGTCCGGCTCCAGCCAGTCCACATCGACGCCGCGTTCGGCCCACTGTGCGTGACGGCGCTGCAGCATCGGCAGCTTTGAGGGATGGTGTGCCGGCTGGATCCAGCCGGTCTGGCGGGCGTCGCAGTCGATGCCGTGCCGTTCAATCAATGAGAAAACCAGGTCGGCGGACCCGCCCGACGCCGCGATCACGCCCTCTGCGGCATCGGGCCCCAGCAGGCGGATCAGCTTGTCGGGATCGTGTTTCAGGCCGGGAATGACCTGACCGCCATTCCGTCCCGAGGCGCCCCAGCCGGGCGCCTCCGCCTCCAGCACGACTGCATCCACACCGGCTTCGGCCAGGTGCAGCGCGGCCGAAAGACCGGTGAATCCGCCACCGACGATAGCGACATCGGCGCTGATATCGCCATCGAGCCGCGGCGTCGACGGTGCCGCAATGGCCGTTGTCGCCCAGAGCGAGGGCGGTAGGCCGGGGCCGTCCATGTCGTGTGCTAGAATCGCCATTGGTGATATTTTAGCCCAAGCTGCATCGGACGTTTCAGACGCACATTAACACCCCCTGCGCTAAGATCGCCGGCGATGGAATCGGTCGCCAAGATTGTCCTGACCGCCGTTGTCGCCTACGCGGCGCTGGTCGCCGTGATGTATGTCATGCAGCGCAACATGATGTACTTCCCCGCCGGCGCGCTGCCGGCGCCGGCGGCGGCCGGCATGCCGGAGCTCACGACGGTTCAGCTGGCGACCGATGACGGGCTGACGCTCACCTCCTGGTACGCGGCGCCGGCGTCTGCCGGCAGGCCGGTCATCGTCTATTTCCATGGCAACGGCGGCAGCATCGCCGGCCGCACCTTCAAGACCCGTCCGTTCGTCGAGGCCGGCTACGGCCTGCTGCTGGTCAGCTATCGCGGCTACGGCGGCAATCCGGGCAATCCGACCGAGGACGGCCTGATGGCCGACGGTCGCGCGGCGCTCGCGTTCGTCGCGGGGCAGGGGGTCACGCCCGAGCGCACGGTGGTGCTGGGCGAGAGCCTGGGCAGCGGAGTCGCCGTCGCCATGGCGGCCGAGCATGACGTCGCCGCCGTCATCCTCGAAGCGCCCTATACCTCGACGGCGGATGCCGGCCAGCGCACCTTTCCGTTCATCCCGGTCAAGCTGCTGATGAAGGACCGGTTCGACTCGCTCTCGCGCATCCGCCAGATCGACGCGCCGCTGCTGATCGTCCATGGCGAGCGCGACCGCACCATCCCGATCGATCTGGGTAAGATGCTGTTCGCCGCGGCGCTGGACCCCAAGGAAGCGCACTTCCTGCCCAACGCCGGCCATAACGACCTCGCCGACCACGGCCTCATCGACTACGAGCTGCGGTTCCTGGAAAAGCTGTTTCCGTCCAGCTCGTAACAGGGACTGTCCCTGTTATCGAGCTCAGGCGGTGCCGTCGCGGAGCTTGGCGAGCGCCTGCGGGGTGTCGATGTCCACGAAGATCGCGTCGTCGTCCATCGCCACTTCCGCCACCTGGTCGGCATGTTCGCCGATCAGGTGCTTGGCGCCGACGTCGCCCGCCACCTGGGCCATCTCGGCGAAGAACTGCCGGCCCCAGAGCACCGGGTTGCCGCGCTTGGCCTTGAAGGTCGGCACGCAGATCGCCCGGCCCTCGACCGGATTGAAACCGGCGATCAGGCGGTCGATATGCGCCGGTCGAACCCGCGGCATGTCGCCCAGCACGACAACCACGGCGTCGAGATCCTGGGGCAGGGCGTCGAGACCGGCGGCGAGCGATGTGCTCAGGCCCTCGGCGAAATCGGGATTGTGTGCGAGCCCGACATCCTTGCCGGCGAGCGCCGACTGCACCGCATCCGGCTGATGGCCGGTCACGACCACGACCGGGCCGGCCTGCGAGGCCAGCACCGTATCGACCACGCGGGCGACCATGGCATCGCCCTCGACCTCGGCCAGCAGCTTGTTGGCGGCGCCCATGCGGCGCGACTGTCCGGCCGCTAGCACCAACGCGCCGACCTTGGGCGCGCGGGGCGCCGCGACGACCACCTCGGCGTCGCCGGCGCGCGGCTGCGGCCGGGTGGTGATTTCCTTCAACAGGCCGCCAGCGCCCATGCGCATGATGTCCTGCCGTGTCACCGACAGGTCGGCCAGCAGCCGCGTCAGCACCCAGTCGAAGCCGTTCAGCTTGGGCGAGCGGGCGCAGCCCGGCAGCCCGACCACCGGCACCGCACCGTGATGGCCCATCAGCAACAGGTTGCCCGGATCGACCGGCATGCCGAAATGGTCGACGGCGCCGCCCGCCAGCACGATGCCGGCCGGCACCTCGTCGCGCCGGTCGGTAATGGCGGACGCGCCGAAGATCAGCACCGGATCGCAGCCGTCGTCGAGCTGCGCCTTAATCGCGGCGGCGACGGCCTCGGCGTCATGCGCGCAGCGGTCCTGCCGCTTCAGGCGGCTGCCCAGCGCCGACAGCCGCGCCTCCAGAACCTGTGCGGTCTTGTCCAGAACGCTGTCTTTGGTGCCGGGAAGTTGCGTCAGCACGATACCGGCGGCGTGCGGCTTCAGTTCGGCGATCCGCACCAACGGCGCGCCGTCGCTTGCGACCGTCTCGGCCGCCTTGACGGCGGCGGCAGGCGCGGCGAAGGGAATGATCTTCACCGTCGCCAGCATCTGGCCGGCCTCAACGATGTCGAAGGGCTCGACCGTGGCGATGGTGACGGCTTCGTCGAGCAGGTTCAGGTCATCGACCCGCGCCCGGTCGATGACCGCGACACCGCTGGTATCGGCGTAGAGATTACAGCGGCCGGTGAAGGCGGCCTGCCGCGTCACGTTGTCGCCGCGCGCCGCCTCGGCAATCCGCGTCGCGGCAGCGTCCTCGGGCACGTCGCCGTCTTCCAGCCGCACGGCCACGACCGCGTTGATGCCGGCCTCCTGCAGTGCCACGACATCGTCGGCCGACAGCACGCGGCCCTTCTTCATGGCGAGCCCGGGCAGGCGGACGCTATGCACCAGCGTCGCGCCGACCGCGTCGTCGAGCGGCGTGCGGCCGAAGATCATGACGCCCCGCGGCGCAGCACCTCGGTCACCTGCGCCATGATCGCGACCGCGATCTCGGCCGGCGACTTGGCGCCGATGGCAAGGCCGACCGGTCCGTGGATGCGCGCGAAATCCTGGTCGTTAAAACCTTCCGCCGTCAGCCGGTCATTGCGCTTGGCATGCGTGCGCGAACTGCCGAGCGCGCCGATATAAAACGGACGCGCCTTCAGCGCGACGGCGAGCGCCGGATCGTCCAGCTTCGGATCGTGCGTCAGCAGCACCACAGCCGTGCGGGCGTCGGGCGCCAGCTTCTCCATGGCCTCGTCCGGCCAGTCGTCCGACAGGTTGATGCCGGGAAAGCGGTCTTCGCTGGCGAACGCCCCGCGCGGATCGATCACCGTCACGTCATAGCCGGCGAGCACCGCCATCTGCGACAACGGCTGGGCGATATGCACCGCGCCGACGATGGCCATGCGCAGCGGCGGATTGAAGACATGCAGGAAGACATTGCCGTCATCGGTCTCGACGGTCGTGCTCTTGTCGCTGCGCACCGTCTCGGCTGCCGCCGCTATCAATGGGCTGTCTCCGGCGCCGTCGTCGCCCGGATAAAGCAATTCCTCGCGGCCGCCATCGAGCCAGGTCGCCAGCACGACCGGCCGCTTCGCCGCCCTGTCGGCCAGCAGTTGTTTGAGCGTTTCGGACTTCATTCAAGCCGCTCGACGAAGACATTGATCTCGCCGCCGCAGGCGAGGCCCACTTCCCAGGCCATCTCGTCGCTGACGCCATAGTGCAAGAGCCGCGTGCCGCCCTCGCGGATGATCTCGCGGGCCTCGTGCACGACGGCGCCCTCGATGCAGCCGCCCGAGACCGAGCCGACGAAATTGCCGGCCTCGTCGATGGCGACCTGGCTGCCGACCGGCCGCGGCGACGAGCCCCAGGTGCTGACCACCGTCGCCAGCGCCACGCCCTTGCCGGCGGCCTGCCATTCGGCGGCCTGTTCCAGAACCTTCTCGTGATCGATCATGTCATGCGACCTCTCGCTCCGTCCCGCCGCCTTCCTCGCGCCGCGGTCCCATATGGCTCAGCGCGTCGGCCAGATCGGCAAGGCTATTCAGGTTGTGTACCGTGCGGAAATCGTCGACGTGCGGCAACATCGCCCGTACACCCCTGGATTTGGGCTCGAATCCATCATAGCGCAAGAGCGGGTTCAGCCAGATCAACCGCCGGCAGGATTTATGCAGGCGCTCCATCTCGGCGTCGATGCCTTCGCCCGCGTCCCGGTCCAGGCCGTCCGAGATCATCACCAGCACCGCGCCCTGGCCCAGCACCCGGCGCGACCACTGATTGTTGAAGTCCTTGATGCAGGCGCCGATGCGGGTGCCGCCCGACCAATCCTCGACGGCATCCGAGACGCGCGCCAGCGCGATGTCGACGTCCTTCTGCCGCAGATGCCGCGTGATGTTGGTTAATCGGGTGCCGAACACGAAGGTATAAACCCGGTCGCGGTCGTTCGTCACCGCGTGCATGAAATGCAGGAACATGCGGCTATAGCGGCTCATGGAACCGGAGATGTCGCAGAGCACGACCAGCGGCGGATGCCGCCGCTTGCGCGAGCGCCGCTTCAGCGGGATGGTGCCGCCGGCACGGAGCGCGGCCCGGAGCGTCGCCCGCATATCGACCCGGCGGCCGCGTGGATTGGGCGTCAACCGGCGCACCGGCACGTCCATGATCGGCAAACGCATGCGCGCGATGGCCGCCTTGGCCGCTGCCATCTCCTCGGCCGACATGGCCTCGAAATCCATGTCTTGCAGCACCTCGCGGGCCGAAAAGGTGAAGGCGGCGTCGAACTCGACCTCCTGGCCTTCCTCTTCCTCGTCGTCGCCCTCGCCACGCTGCGGCAGCATGGCGTCCGCCAGCCGTCGGCTGACCTCGTCGCGGTCCTCGGGCTCTCCGTCGCCGCCGATCGCCGGCAGCATCATCGACATCATCTTTTCCAGGATCTGCGGATTGCGCCAGAAGATATGGAAGGCCTGGTCGAACAGCTCGCGCTGGTCGTAGCGGTTGACGAAGACCGAGAACAGCGCCCAGTAGAGATCGTCCCGCTGGCCGATGCCGGCAATCTGCACGGCACGCACGGCCTCGATCACCTTGCCCGGGCCGACCGGCAGGCCGGCGGCCCTGAGCACGCGGCCGAAATGCATGATGTTCTCGGCGATCTTGCCACCATCGGGCGGCGGGCCGCCGGGCAGGCCGGACGCGTCGGTGGGCGCGTTCATGCGCCCGATGTGGCGAGCTCGGACTTGACCTCCTGTAGCAGGCGGGCCGCCTCGCTTCCCTGGATCTTCTGGATGTCGTCCTGATACTTCAGCAGCACGCCCAGCGTGTTGTCGATGGTCTCCGGGTCCAGCGCCAGCTTGTCGAGCTGGGTCAGCGCCGCCGCCCAGTCCAGCGTCTCGGCGATGCCGGGTTGCTTGAACAGATCGGTGCCGCGCAGGCGCTGCACGAAGGCGACGATCTGCCGGCTGAGGTCGGCGTCGGCGCCAGGCACCTTGGTGCGCACGATCGCCAACTCGCGCTCGGCGTCGGGATAGTCGACCCAGTGATAGAGGCAACGCCGCTTCAGCGCATCGTGGATCTCGCGCGTCCGGTTCGAGGTGATGATGACGAGCGGCGGCGTATCCGCCGTCATGGTGCCGATCTCGGGAATGGTGATCTGGAAGTCGGACAGAACCTCCAGCAGATAAGCCTCGAACGGCTCGTCGGTTCGGTCCAGCTCGTCGATCAGCAGCACCGGCGCACCGGCTGGATCGGCTTCCAGCGCCGTCAGCAGCGGCCGCTTGATCAGGAATTCGCTCCGGAACACGTCCTCGCCCAGCTTCGCGCGGTCAACGCCGCCGGCGGCCTCGGCGAGGCGGATCTCGATCATCTGGCGCGCGTAGTTCCATTCGTAGACGGCGGAGGCCACGTCGAGGCCCTCGTAGCACTGCAGGCGCACCAGCCGGCGGCCCAGCGTCTCCGACAGCACCTTGGCGATCTCGGTCTTGCCGACGCCGGCCTCGCCCTCGAGGAACAACGGCCGGCCCATGGCCAGCGACAGATAAAGCGTCGTCGCCAGCGAGCGGTCGGCGATGTAGTTGCCGGCGCTCAACAGGTCCATGGTGGCGTCAATGGAGTCGGGCAGGGGCTTCGGCGCCATAATGGTCATCTCAATTCAGGTGCGTAATCGCAGACAAAACGAGGGGCGGCACGGTTTGGCCGCGCCGCCCCATTATAGTTGGTTTCGGGCCGTTCGCTCAGCCGTTCGCCTGATCGACAGCCCGGCGGGCGATGACGCCGACCAGATGCGCCCGGTACTCGGCCGAGGCATGGATGTCGGAATTCATGCCATCGGCCGACGTTGCGACGTTCGCCAGCGCGTCGGACGAGAAGTTGCCGGAAAGCGCGGCTTCCATGTCGGCATGCCGGTAGACGCAGGGCGCCGCGCCTGTCACCGCCACGCGAACGCCGCCGCTACCCTGGCTGACGAAGACGCCGACCATGGCGTAGCGCGATGCCGGGTTCGGGAACTTCACGTAACCCGCCTTCTGCGGCACCGGGAACGAGACGCTGGTGATGATCTCGTCCTCGGCCAGCGCGGTCTCGAACATGCCTGTGAAGAAGTCGTCGGCCGCGATCTCGCGCTTGTTGGTAGTGACCGTGGCGCCGAGCCCAAGCAGGGCCGAGGGGTAGTCGGCCGCCGGATCGTTGTTGGCAATCGAGCCACCGATCGTGCCCATGTTTCGGACCTGCGGATCGCCGATACCGCCGGCGAGTTTCGCCAACGCCGGGATTGCGCTGGCGACCTCGCCCGAGGCGGCCACCGCGGCATGCCGCGTGGTGGCGCCGATCTTCACCGCATCGCCCGAGACGCTGATGCCGCTCAGCTCGCCGATGCCGCCGAGATCGATCACGTCGGACGGCTGCGCCAGACGTTGCTTCAACGTCGGGATCAGGGTTTGACCGCCGGCCATCAGCTTGCCGTCGGCGGCCGAGTTCAGCGCCGCCGTCGCGTCGGCCAGGCTGCCGGGCTTGTGATATGCGAATTCGTACATTTGACCTGTCTCTCCCTGTTATTCGGCGGCCTGGGCTTGGCGCGATTGCGCCACCCGCCAGACTCGCTCCGGCGTCGCCGGCATGTCGATGGCCTCGGTGCCGAGCGCGTCGGTCAACGCGTTCATCACCGCCGCCGGCGCCGCGATCGCACCGGCCTCGCCGCAACCCTTGACGCCAAGGGGATTGAGCGGCGAGGGCGTGACCGTGGTGTCGACGTTGAAGCTAGGCACGTCGTCGGCCCGCGGCATGGTGTAGTCCATGAACGAGCCGGTCAGCAGCTGACCGGACTGCGGATCGTAGGCCGTGCTCTCGATCAAGGCCTGGCCAACGCCCTGGACGATGCCGCCGTGGACCTGGCCCTCGACGATCATCGGGTTGATCACCGTGCCGAAATCGTCGACCGCCGTGTAGTTGACGATCTCGACGATGCCGGTATCCGGATCGACCTCCAGCTCGCAGATATGCGTGCCCGACGGGAACGAGAAGTTCAGCGGATCGTAGAACGATGTCTCGTCCAGGCCCGGCTCCACACCTTCGGGATAATTGTGCGGCACGTAGGCGGCAAACGCGACCTCGCCGATATTCATCGCCTTGTCCGTGCCCGCGACCGTGAAGTTGCCTTCGGTGAACTCGATGTCCTCCTCGGCCGCTTCCAGGATGTGGGCGGCGATCTTCTTGCCCTTGGCGATGATCTTCTCGCCGGCCTTGACGATGGCCGCGCCACCGACCGCGATCGAGCGCGAGCCGTAGGTGCCCATGCCGAAGGGGCCCTTGTCGGTATCGCCGTGGACGATCTCGACATTCTCGACCGGCACGCCGAGCTGGTCGGAAACGACCTGCGCGAACGTCGTCTCGTGGCCCTGACCGTGGGCGTGCGTGCCCGTGAACACGGTGACGTTGCCCGTCGGGTTGAAGCGCACCTGCGCCGCTTCCCACAGGCCGACGCCGCCGCCGAGCGCGCCCACCGCGGCCGAAGGCGCGATGCCGCAGGCCTCGATGTAGTTCGAGAAGCCGATGCCGCGCAGCTTGCCGTTGGCCTCGGACTGGGCGCGGCGGCCCTGGAAACCGGCATAGTCGGCGATCTCCATGGCCTTATCGAGACTGGCGCCGTAATCGCCGCAGTCATAGGTGTGGATCACCGGCGTCTCGTACGGGAACTGATCCGGCTGGATCAGGTTCTTGCGCCGCAGTTCGGCCGGGTCCATGCCCATCTCGCGGGCCGCCGCCTCGACCACGCGCTCCAGCACGTAGGTCGCCTCGGGCCGTCCGGCGCCGCGATAGGCGTCGACCGGCGTCGTGTTGGTGAACACGGCCTTGACCTCGGCATAGACCTTGGGCGTCGTGTACTGGCCGGCCAGCAGGGTCGCGTACATGTAGGTCGGCACCGCCGACGAAAACAGCGACATGTAGCCGCCCAGATTGGCCTTGGTGCTGCAGCGCATGGCCAGGAACTTGCCATCGCCGTCCATGGCCAGATCGACCTTGGTCACGTGATCGCGGCCGTGGGCGTCGGAGAGGAAGGATTCCGACCGCTCGGCCGTCCATTTGACCGGGCGGTTGACCTTGCGGGCCGCCCAGACGCAGGCCGTCTCCTCGGAATAGACGTAGATCTTCGAGCCGAAGCCGCCGCCCACATCCGGCGCCACAACGCGCAGCTTGTGCTCGGGCGCGATCTGGAAGAAGGCCGACAGCACCAGCCGGGCCACATGCGGGTTCTGGCTGGTCGTGTAGAGCGTCAGGCTATCGGTCGCCCGATCGTAGTCGCCGACGGCCGCGCGCGGCTCCATGGCGTTCGGCACCAGCCGGTTGTTGACCAGCTCCAGCGTTGTCACGTGCGCCGCGCCCTCGAAGGCCGCGTCAACGTCGGCCCGATCGCCGAGCTCCCAGTCGAAGCAGGTGTTGTTCGCCGCCACCTCGTGGATCTGCGCCGCGCTGGCGGCATCGGCGTCGCCCGTGCTGACGACGGCCGGCAGCTCCTCGTAATCGACGTTCACCAGCTCGGCCGCGTCGCGCGCCTGGGCTTGGGTGTCGGCGACGACCATGGCGACATGATCGCCCACATAAGTCACCTTACCCTGGGCCAGCACCGTGTGCGGCGGCATGTTCATGGGCGAGCCGTCCTTCGACGTGATCGCCCAGCCGCAGATCAGCGGGCCGACATTGTCGGCGGCGATATCGTCGCCGGTGTAGACAGCGAGCACGCCCGGCGCCGCCGCCGCGGCCGAGGTGTCGACGGATTTGATATTCGCATGCGCGTACGGTGAACGGACGAAGGCCGCATAGGCCTGTCCGGGGCGGTTGATGTCGTCGACGTAGTTGCCCTTGCCGACCAGAAATCTGGGGTCTTCCTTGCGCGCCAGTCGGGCGCCGATGCCGTTTTCGCCCATATCAGCCTCCCATGGCCTTGGCGGCTTGCTGCACCGCCTTGACGATATTGTGGTAGCCCGTGCAGCGGCAGATGTTGCCCTCGAGCTCCTTACGGATCGTCGCCTCGTCCGCGCCGGGGTGGTTCTTCACCAGGTCGACCGCGCTCATCACCATGCCCGGCGTGCAGAAACCGCACTGAAGGCCGTGGTTGTCCATGAACGCCTGCTGCATCGGGTGCAGCTCGCCGTTCGTGGCCAGACCCTCGATGGTGGTGACGTCGCTGCCGTCGCATTGCGCCGCCAGCATGGTGCAGGACTTCACCGAGCGGCCGTCGACATGCACGACGCAGGCGCCGCACTGGCTGGTGTCGCAGCCGACATGCGTGCCGGTCAGGTCAAGGTCCTGACGCAGAAATTGAACGAGAAGCGTCCGGTCCTCGACGTCCTTCGACACCGATTTACCGTTCACGGTCATAGAAACAGTCGGCATGCCATCCTCCCTATCGGAACACCTTTAGATCTTGAACGAGAGCGCGTTTGGTCAAGCACCAAAATGGCGGTGCCGACCGGAAATCCCTCTTGATTTGGCAGTGTTTAGCTTTGCGCAACCGAGGTCAAGCATGGAACGCCGAACGGGACCGGCGAACCCGCATTCGGCGCTAATCCGCATAGAACATCAGCAACAGCACGATGACCACGATAAGCCCGGCCGCCCAGGCCCAGGTCGGCACGCCGCGATAAGGCTGCACCTGCGGCAGTTCCTCGCGCGGCGGCGGTGCGGCCTCGGCCTCGGGCCGCGGCGCCTCTGTCGCCGGCGCTTCGGGCGCCGGTGGTGCGGCCTCGGCCGGTGGCGGCGCCGGTTCCGCCGGCGGCGGGGCTTCCGGTGCTGCGGCTTCAGCGGGCGGGGCTTCGACAGCGGGGGCGGCGGCCACGAGCTCGCCGAACTTGCCGAAGAAGTCGTCGGCCATCTTCGCCGCCACGCCGTCGATCAGCCGCGAGCCGATCTGCGCCAGCTTGCCGCCGACCGTGGCGTTGACCTTGTAGGTCAGCACGGTCTCGTCGCCGTCCTCGGCCAGATGCACGTCGGCGCCGCCCTTGGCGAAACCGGCCGCGCCGCCTTTGCCTTCGCCGCTGATCGTGTAGCTCTCGGGCGGGTTCAGGTCCGACAGCGTCACCTGACCCTTGAACTTGGCCTTCACCGGCCCGACCTTGGCCGTCACCGTCGCGGCAAAGCCGCCGTCGTCGGTCTGCTCCAGGCTCTCGCAGCCGGCGATCGACGCCTTCAGCACCTCCGGATCGTTGAGCGCGTCCCAAACCCGCTGCCGGGGCGCGGGAATCCGGCGCTCACCCGTCATTTCCATCGGTCAACCCCTCGTCTGTCATGTAATTGTCGGTTGTTGCGCGGGACCATAACGGACGCCCCCGCCGGACCGCAAGGACGGCCCGTTCAGGCGGCAAGCCGCAGCAGCACGAAACCGGCGATGCCGAGCTGAACCAGATTGATCAGCATGCTGAGCCCATGCAGCCAACGAAACGGCGTCTGCGCCCGCGCGTCGCCGGCGAGATGGGCGTCGCGATAGCGGTTGATCGCCGGCCGCAGCACGGCATCCGCGAACAGGAACAGGCCCGCGACCAGGCCCAGCAGCCAGCCATCAATCCGATAGTGCACCAGGATCGCCGCCACCAGACTGCAGGCCAGCATCGTCCGGTAGTAGAGCGGAAAGACCGCCCGGATGTACCGGCCGCCGGCCTCCGACCCCAACGCCCGAAATGCTGTCGGGGCGGCGACGAAACTGAAAAACACCATCCCGCCCACCACCAGCGCCGTCAGAAACAAGGCACTGGTGTGGAAGTTGAGATACGTGGTCATTTATGCAGATTTGTTTGGTCGGGGATGCCGAGACGACCCACCAGCAATTTTAACCGTGTTTTCAATGCGCATCCGTTATCATCGGATGAAATCTAAACGTACAGCATTCTATCTGGCGAGGCAGACGTGTTACGCATTTCGTTCGAGCAAGAGGACGACGGTCGCTGGATTGCCGAGATTTCTGAGTTGCCGGGCGTCATGGCCTATGGCGCGACGCGGGATGAGGCAAGAGCCAAAGTCGAGGCGTTGGCATTGCGGGCACTAGCAGACCGTCTAGAGCATGGCGAAAGCGTACCGGAGCTGGGTGAGCTCTTCGTTGCCGCATGACCGAATGGCGGTCGATGCGGGCACGCCGAGTGCTGGCGGCCCTGTTGCGGATTGGTTGGCGGGTTAAGCGCCAAACAGGGTCTCATCGCGTGCTTGAGCGAACCGGTTGGCCCAACTACGTATTCGCGTTTCATGACCGCGAAGAGATCGGCCCAAGAATGCTCTCTCGCATTGCGCGCCATACAGGACTCACACCAGACGACCTCTAACGTCGTTGGCCGTCAGCCGAAGTAGATCACCAGACAGGCGCCGAGCAGGACGGCGGCCCAGAGCGCCATGCTGCCGGTGGGCCAGGTGCGGGCGAGGGCGCCTTCCGGGCCGTGGTGGTCGTAGATCCGCCGCAGCGCCCGCGTCACCAGCCGTTCGAGGTCGGCGGTGGCGTTGCCGTGCGCAACGCTGACACGCGTCGACAGCCAGCCGACGACACGAGGCGCGAGCCAGCGGTAGCTGAAATCGAAATCGAGAACCGTGGAACGCAGTTCCGGTGGGTAGAGACCGGTTCTTTGCAGCGTGGCGAAGGCGAGTGCGGAAAAAAGGAGAAGCTGAAGCGTCGTGACCACATGCGTTGTCGTATAAGGCGTGTAATCCACCGGGAAGGGCAGCAGCGCGTACAATGGCTGCGGATAGACGCCGATGCCGATGCTGAGGCACGCCGTCAGTCCCATGGCCAACAGCATATTCGTGGGCGCTTCCCTGGGCCGCTTGCCGGAATCATGGGCGAAAAAGGCGAAGAACGGGATTTTGATGCCCGAATGGTGGAAAACGCCGGCGGACGCGAACAACAGGACCAGGAAGGTGATCACATAGCCTTCTTCGGCTGCGGCCGTCAGGATCATGGATTTGGTGACGAAGCCGCTGAACAGCGGAACGGCGGAGATGGAGGCGGCGCCGACGATGCAGAATCCAGTGGTCCATGGCATGGTCTTGTAAAGTCCACCCAGTTCCGAGCCCTTGGCCGTGCCCGTCCGGTAAAGGACCGCCCCCATCGACATAAACAAAAGCGCCTTATAGAGGATGTGGGCGAAGGCGTGGCTGACCGCCCCGTTGATGGCAAGCGTGGTGCCGATGCCAATACCCGCCACCATAAAGCCCAACTGGTTGTTGAGGCTGTAGGCTAGAACCCGGCGTAAATCGTTCTCGATCACGGCGTAGAATATGGGGAAGGCGGTCATGGCCGCGCCGATCCAGATGAGCATTTCGGTACCCGCATAACCGCGCGCCAGGGCGTAGACGGCCAGCTTCGTGGTAAAGGCGCTGAGGAATACCGTGCCTGTGACCGAGGCTTCCGGATAGGCGTCCTGCAGCCAGTTGTGCAGCAGCGGGAAGGCGCATTTAATGCCGAAGGCGAGCAGGATGATCGTGCCGCCGGGGCTGTCCAGACCGATATTGTCGAAGGCGATCGAGCCGGTTTCGCTGGCGCGCACAACAGCGCCCACCAACAACAGCACGCCCGACAACGTATAGATGATCACACATCGGAACCCAGCGCGGTAGGCCCGGGTCGTCCTTCCGGCGAAGATCAGGACGACGGCTGCGATCGCCGCCAGCTCCCAATAAATGAGCAAGGTGATCAGATCCCCGGCGAAGGTCGCGCCAATGGTTGCGCCCACACAAACGAGGGCGGCGGTCTGTTCCACCCGGTCGTCGCTTTGCCAGGCGAACAAGATGCCCAAGGCCGCTGAGATATAGAAAATATAGCCAAATATCAGGCTTAGCTTGTCGATGCGCACGTGGGTCTGCTCGAAACCAAAGTTCGACACGGCTCCGAACGCGCCCGGCTCCAACGCCGTCAATTGCCAAATGCCAAGCAGCGGCAGGGCGAGCATGTAGACCGAGCGCAGATTCCCCCTGATGAACGGCACCAGAATGGCGCCGACGATCAGCAGCAGACCGGGTGGAAACTCAGCGGTCATAATAGTCTTCGTCGCGCATCAGGATCTTGCGCAACTCACGCGCCGTCAGCACCAGGGCAAAGGACACGAAAAAGCCGAACAGGCCGAAAAATCCGAACCAATTCTCGAACGCGTAATGCACGTGTTTTTCGTAAACGGCGTCCGACAGCAACAAGAACGCGCACACCACGACCAGCGCCCAGAACAGCTTGTGCACGTTGCGCATATCGTCGAGCCAGAAGCGCTTGCCGCCGTCCTTTTCCGGGGTGCGATCGTTCGAGGGCGCCTCGGTCATGTCATATCCTCCGGATCAGGGCTTCGCCAGGCGCGCCAGCACGATCAGCGCCAGCACGGCATAGCCCCCGCGCAAGAGCTTCTTGATGTTTTCGGGCCGTTGCAGCCAGTGGCGGTCGTCGTTGTCGTTCATGGCGCGTCCGATCCTACCCGCCGACCAGCATTGTGGCGAACTCGATGGCCGGTTCCGGCACAAAGAACAACAGCAGCGTCAAGAACGCCGTCGCCGTCAGGGCAATGACAATGGGCAGCGGCGCCTCGCCATGGGGATGCGGATTGCTTTCCCCGGCCGGCGGCTTGACGAAAGCGGCATAGACGATGGGCAGGTAATAGGCGGCGTTCAGCAGGGTCGAGAGCACGATCACGCCCACCGCGAACCACTGCTCCACCTCGAGCGCGCCCAGCAGCATGTACCACTTGCTCAAAAAACCGGCCGCCGGCGGTATGCCGATCATCGACAAGGCGCCGATGGCGAACGCGCCCATGGTCCACGGCATGCGCCGGCCGATGCCGTCGAGCTGGCTGACATTGGTCTTATGCGCGGCGGTGTAGATCGAGCCGGCGGCGAAGAACAGCGTAATCTTGCCGAAGGCGTGCGCGACGATGTGCAACGCCGCGCCGGCAACGCTCAACGGCGCCAGAATGAACGCCGCCATGATCACGTAGGAAAGCTGCGATATCGTCGAATAGGCCAGCCGCCGCTTCAGGTTGTCCTGCCGGAGCGCGATGATCGAGGCCAGGATAATGGTGCCACCGGCAAGCCAGAGCACGATGTCGGCCGCGGGCAGGCCGGCCAGGAAATCGATGCCGAAGGTGTAGACGACGATCTTCACCACCGTGAACACGCCGGCCTTGACCACGGCGACGGCATGCAGCAGCGCGCTCACCGGCGT
Source organism: Alphaproteobacteria bacterium (assembly GCA_965232515.1). GTDB lineage: Bacteria > Pseudomonadota > Alphaproteobacteria > JANQKO01. The sequence goes on from CBDDPY010000002.1 coordinate 988,093, forward strand.
CGGCGCCACCATGGCCGCCGGCAGCCAGCGGTGCACCGGCATCAGCGCCGCCTTGCCAATGCCGTAGATGTAAAGCAGCAGCAGCACGCCCGCGAGCCCCGGCGCCACCTTGTCCTGCAGGATACCGCCGGCTTCGAAATCGAGCGTGCCGGCGAACTGCCAGGTCAGCAGGATCGCCAGCAGCAGCAGCACCAGCGAGGTCGACATCAACAGGCCCATATAGGTCCGGCCCGATTTCTTCGACTCGTCGTTTTCGTGGTGGGCGACCAGGGGGTAGGTCGAGATCGTCAGGATCTCATAGGCGATGAACAACGTCAGCAGGTTGGCCGATAAGGCGACGCCCATGGTCGCGGCGAGCGCGATGGCGAAGCAGACGTAGAACCGCGTCTGCTTGGCCTCGTTGTTGCCGCGCATATAGCCGATCGAATAGATCGAGTTGATCACCCAGAGCAGCGAGGCGACGCAGGCGAAGGCCATGCCCAGCGGCTCGATTTCGAAGGCGATCGGCAGGCCGGGCAGGGGCTCTGCCAGCGTCAGCGCCAGCACCTCGCCGGCCAGCACCGCTGGCACCATCGAATAGACCGTCACCGCCAGGGCAAGCGCCGCGCCGATGGTCACGGCCTCGCGAAGGTTCGGCCAGCGGCCAAGCAGCGCGATCGGCACCGTCGCCACGGACGGGATCGCCAGGGCCAGCGCGATGCCGCCGCTCATCACCACGCCCCGTGCAGCAGCAGCGACGCGGCGCGGTTCGCGTTCTCGACCGTCAGCGACGTTTCGATGCCGAAATAGACGTTCGCCAGCACCAGGACCCAGGTCGGGATCAGCATCACCAGCGGCGCCTCGCGCACCGGTTCGCGGCCCGTCGGCGCCGGCTGTAGATAGGCCGCCTCGATCACCCGCCAGACATAGATCAGCGCCAGGGGTGCCGCCAGCAGGATGGCTACGGCCAGCGGCCAATAGCCTTGCTCCAATGCCGCCTGCACCAGATACCATTTGGAGATAAAGCCGGCGGTCAGCGGCACGCCGATCAGGCTGAGGCCCGCGACCACGAAGCCGGCCATGGTCCAGGGCATCTCGCGCGCGATGCCGGCCATCTGTTCGATGCGCACCGAGCCGATCCGGTAGAAGACGCAGCCCAGCACACAGAACAGCGCGCCCTTCATCAGGGCGTGGTTGAACAGGTGAACGACGGCGGCCAGCAGCGCGGTCTGGGTCGCGAGGCTAAGGCCCAGCACGATGTAGCCGATCTGGGCGACGCTGGAATAGGCCAGCATGCGCTTGATGTTGATCTGGAAGATCGCCACCAGCGAGCCGGCAAAGACGGCGATCAGGGCCGGGACGAACAGGACCATGCCCAGCGGCTCCTCGCCGAAGGCGAAGCCGACGCCGAACACGCTGTAGACCAGACGCAGCATGACGTAGACCGAGACCTTGGTGGCTGTCGCGGCGATAAAGGCCGAGACCGCGCTCGGCGCATAGGCATAGGCGTTCGGCAGCCAGAGATGCAGCGGAAACAGCGCCAGCTTGAGCGCGATGCCGACGGTGACGAACGAGAAGGCGACCAGCACGGCGCGCGCATCCTGCACGTCGGCCAGCCGCTGGTTCAGATCGACCAGGTTCAGCGTGCCGGTCACCATGTAAAGCATGCCAATGCCGATCAGATAGAAGGTCGCGCCGATGGTGCCCAGGATCAGGTACTGGAATGCCGCCGTCAGCGCCTTGCGCCGCCGGCCCATGGCGATCAGCGCATAGGTCGAGAGCGACGAAATCTCCAGGAACACGAAAATATTGAATGCGTCGCCCGTGATCGTGATGCCCAACAGCCCAGTCAGGCACAGCACGTACATGGCGTAGAACAAATGCTGCCGGTCCGGCGCGATCTCGCGCTCAACGCTGCGATAGGCATAAAGCAGCACCACGGCGCCGATCGCCGCCACGATCAGCAGCACGAATACGTTCAGAATATCGACGCGATACTCGATGCCCCAGGGCGGCGGCCAGCCGCCGAGCGCATAGGTGATCGGCTCGCCGGCGGCGAGCACCTGCAGCAGCAGCGCAACGGCGATGGCGAAGGCGGCCCAGCTCACCAGCAGCGCCAGTAACCAGGCCAGCCGGCCGTTGAAGGTCAGCACGCAAAGCGGCGCCGCGATCAGTGGCAGAACCACCTGCAGGGCTGGAAGGTGCGGCGCGATCACTCTTCCTCGTCCTGCAGGTCGATCTCATCCTCCTCGATGGTGCCGTAGGCTTCGCGGATGCGCACGACAAGGGCCAGTCCCAGCGACGTCGTGGCGACGCCGACGACGATGGCGGTCAGGATCAGGACGTGAGGCAGCGGATTCGTGTAGACGGTGAAACGTTCGTCCGCGATCGGCGCGGTGCCGCCGGCGACCTTGGCGAGCGAGATGTAGAGCAGGAATACCGACGTCTGAAAGATATTAAGGCCGACGATCTTCTTGATCAGGTTGCCGCGCGACACGACGATATAGAGGCCGATCATCATCAGCACGACGACGACCCAATAATTCAGGTGCGCGAGAACGAAGGTCACTCGTCGCGCCCCCGCCCGGCGAACTGAAAGAAGATCGCGATCATCGTCGCCGCCACGGTGATGCCGACGCCGAACTCGACCAGCAGGATGCCGATATGCTGGCCGCTCTGCTGCGTGGCGCCGAGCGGCGTGTAATCGAGATAGTTGGCGCCGAGGAACATCGGCACCACGCCGACGCCGGCGAACAACAGCACGCCGGCCGAGATCAGGATAGTCACGATCTTTATCGGCGCCACCTGGCGCGCGTTCTCGAGTCCGAAGATCAGCGCATAAAGGATAATCGCCGCGGCGAAGATCACGCCGGCCTGAAAGCCGCCGCCCGGCCCAAAATCGCCGTGGAACTGCACATAAAGGCCGAACAACATGATGAACGGGATCAGCAGCTTGGCCGCGATGCGCAATACGCGATGATGTTTCATTCGCGCTTCGCCTCCGGTTTTTCGGCCGTCTCGGACCGGTCGCGGCGGCGCCAGGCGCCGCCGATCAACATCAGCACGGCGACGCCGGCCGTGAAAATCACCGTCACCTCGCCCAGCGTGTCGTAGCCGCGATAGCTCGCCAGCACCGACGTGACGATGTTCGGAATGCCGATTTCGGTCGGTGAATCCTGGATATAGCGGTCAACCAGATAGCGGTTCGCCGGCGCGTCGGGATCGCCGAAGTTCGGCATATCGAAGGTGCCGTAGATCAGCGCCGCGCCCGTGACCAGCACCACGATCATCGGCAGCAGTGGCGTGTGCACCGGGATCTTCTCGCGCTGCTTGGTCAGCGACAGGGCGCCGACCATCAATACGGTCGAAATGCCGGCGCCGACGGCCGCCTCGGTAAAGGCCACGTCGACCGCGTCCAACGCGACGAACATGGCGGCGGCGATCAGGCTATAGACGCCCGACAGCATGACCACCGCGAACAGGCTGTGCATCCGCAGGATTGCGAAGCCGGTGACCGCCAGGAACAGCAGCAGGACGATATCGACCAGGAGTTCGATGACTAATCGTCCTTCTTGTCCGGTTCGGGCGCCAGCAGCGGCTTCAAGCCGGCCGCCAGCGCGGCGCGCGCCGTCGTATGCGTCGTTGTCGGGCTGGTGATGAACAGGAATGCCATGATCAGCAGCAGCTTCAGGCTGACCAGGCTGAAGCCGGCCTGCACGATCAGGCCGAGCAGGATCAAACCCGCGCCCATGGTATCGGTGATACCGGCCGGATGCAGGCGGGTGAAGAAATCCGGCATGCGCAGCAGGCCGATGCCGCCGATGACGATGAACACCGATCCCGCGCCCAGCAGCACCCAGCTGACGATGTCGGCCAACAGTTCCATTACTCCGCCGCCTCCCGCCGCTCTGACGTCGGCTCATCCGCGACCATACTTAAATCCCCGTATTTGACATACTTCAATACGGCAATGTTGCCGATAAACGCCATCAGCGCGTAGAGCAAGGCGATGTCGAGAAAGTCCGGCCGGCCGATCAGAAAGTCGTAGACCGCGATCAGCAGCACCGTCTTGGTGGCGAAGGCATTGACGGCGGCGATCCGGTCGAACACGGTTGGCCCGAGAAATGCCCGCGCCAGCGCCATGGCCATGGTCATCAGAATGGCGATCGTGGCGACGGCGAACATCAGGACCGCTTCTCGGCGTCGCTGACCCGACGGTCCATCTCGCCGGTCTGGACGCCGGCCGCGTCGTCGGACGACAAGGCGTGCACGCGGATCGTGCCGAGGTCGAGATCGACCGACACCGTCCCCGGCGTCAATGTAATCCAGTTGGCATAGGTCGCCTGGCCGATATCGCTTTTCTGGCTGGCGGAGGTTTCGAACAATTGCGGTGTGATCGGCAGCGCCGGATCGACGATGCGGCGGGCGACGGCGATGTTGGCCTTGCCGATCTCGGCAATCAGCCAGGGCAGTTGACGCAACGCGCTCAGGCTCAGGCCCGCCGGAACACCTTCATGGTCGATCACCTGCATGCGCCGGGCGATGTACAGGCAGAACGCCACCGAGGCGACACCGAGGATCAGAAGCAACGGTTCGTAGTGACCGGACAACGCCAGCCAGCAGGCGGCCAGTGCCAGACTCAAGACGATCAGCTTCGAACCGGCGCGCATCTCAGTCGCTCCGGCATCGCGCGCCGAACGCCAGCCGACGACGCCGGACGCACGGGGGATCTGTCATGACGACGTCAAACATTTTGGAGGTGCGGCAGTCTGTTGGCGGCCATGACACAGGAAAAGAAAAAGGTTGCCATTGCTAGTCTCCGGGTGACTTTCGGCAAGATAAAGTGATGCCGAGACACCACAAAGACGTGAACCGGTTTAAACCGGTTACCGGTTTGTGACAACATTGAAACCGTGATAACGTTTCTGGATAAAACTTGGGGGTACAGCATCTCAAAGTTATGTCAGATCGGGACGATGGTGACATTGTTGACCCGGCGCCACCAACGTTATCAAGCGGAACAGTCAAGTGGTTTGACGCCGTAAAGGGATACGGCTTTGTTGTCGCCGCCGACGGCAGCGGGGACATCCTACTCCATAAGACGGTTTTGCAGGCCGCCGGTCACGAAGTAATACACGAGGGCACGACCGTCGTTTGCGAAGTGGTGCGCCGTGAGCGCGGCATGCAGGCGTTGAGTATCGTCGAAATCGACACCTCGAACGCGGTGCCGCCACCGCCGCGTCGGCCGGCGCGCAGCCCGACGGCGCCGCGACCGGACTACCCGCCGGTCGAGGGCGACGGCGATTTTCTCGATGTGTCGGTCAAGTGGTTCAACCGGGTCAAGGGCTATGGATTCGTGACGCGCGGCGAGGGCACCCGCGACGTGTTCATCCACGCCGAAGTGCTGCGCCGGCAGGGGATCGAAGATCTGCAGCCGGGACAGCAGATCCGCGTGCGGATCGGCGAGGGGCCGCGCGGCCCTCTGGTGACGGACGTCGCCCTGGAATAGCCGGCCTTGGCCGTAGGCGGCGACCGGCCTAATCGATCGCGACGGCGTAGTCGGCAACGGGCGGCGCTTTGCCGATCAGTTCCTGCGCCATCAGAAAATCAGCGAAGCGGGCATAACGCCCACGATCGAGCGCGGCCGGCCGCAACGCGAAGCGTGGCAGCGTATCGCGCCAGGCGCGGCGGTTGAGTTCGTCGTCCAGATCCGGATTTAGCTCCAGAAACAGCTCCCAGCTTTCCTGCGGCCGGTTGACGAGATACTGCACGCCGCGCTCCAGCGCCGTCAGGAAGCGGCGGTAGCGCGGATCGTCCAGCCGGTCCTTGTGCGCCACGACAATCAACTCGTCATAGGGCGGCACGCCTTCCTCCTCGACATAGAAGGCGCGGCCCGGCTTGCCGACGATGTCCATCTGGTTCAGCTCGAAATTCCGGTAGGCGCCGATCACCGCGTCGACCTGGCCCGAGACCAGCGACGGCGACAACGAGAAATTCACGTTGATCAGTTCGACGTCATCGAGGGCGAGGCCGGCCCTTTCCAGCATCGCTTTCAGGATCGCGTCCTCGAAGCCGCCAACCGAGAAGCCGATCTTGCGCCCCTTCAGATCCGCGATCGATTGAATGGGACCGTCGGCCAGCACCACCAGCGAATTCAGCGGCGTCGCCACCAGCGTGCCGACGCGCACCAGTGGCAGGCCCTGATCGACCTGGATATGCAGCTGCGGCTGATAGGAAATCGCCAGGTCGGCCTTGCCGGCGGCGACCAGCTTGGGCGGGTCGTTCGGGTCGGCCGGCGCGATCATCTCGACCTCCAGCCCGGCATCGCGGAAGTAGCCCCGCGCCTCGGCCACATAGAGGGGCGCATGGTCCGGATTGATGAACCAGTCCAGCAGCAGGGTCAGCTTGTCCGCCGCCTGCGCCGGCAGGACCAGCAAGGTAAGCGCAAAGGTCAATACGATACGAAACATGGCAAGGCTCCCAAATTTACTCGTTGTCAGTTTGTCGAGGTGTTCGACGCCAGCCGGCCTTCCGCCGGCAAACTGTCCGGCTGCCAGGGCAGGGCCCGGCGCAGGATGGCGTCGACCGCGAAATAGAGACCGACGGCGATGACGGCCAGCGTCAGCAGCGCCGCGAACAACAGATCGATCTGCATGCGGCCGTTGGCGTGCAGCATCAGATAGCCGAGGCCGGCGCTGGAGCCGACCCACTCGCCGACGACGGCGCCGATCGGCGCCACGGCGGCCGCGACCCGCAGGCCGGACGCCAGCGCCGGCAGGGCGGCCGGAATGCGGACGTGCCGCAGCTCGGCCCAGCGGCCGCCGCCATGGCCGGCAGTCATTGTGCGCGCGAGGTCGAGCCAGCCCGGCTCGGTGCGGCGCAGCCCGTCCAGCAGGCTCGCGGTGACGGGGAAGAAGATGATGATCGCCGCCATCGTCACCTTGGAGGCGATGCCGTAGCCCAGCCACAACACCAAGAGCGGCGCCAGCGCAAAGAACGGGATCGAGGGCGCGATCACCAGCACCGGAAACAGCCAACGGCGCACACTGTTGTGATAGCCGATCAGCACCGCGCTCACGGCGCCGAGGCCGCTGCCCAGCGCGAAGCCGAGCAGGATCTCGATCAGCGTGATGCCGGCATGCCGGGCGATGAGATCGGCGCGCGTGATCCAGGTTTCCAGCACGACCAGCGGCCCCGGCAGGATGTAGTGCGGCAGTTCATTCAGGCTGACGACGACCTGCCAGACCAGCAGCAATCCGGCGACCGTGACGGCGATGCGGATCAACCCGCTCACGGCGCCGTCGCCCCGCCGCCGAGCCGGTGCAGCAATTCGGCATAGCGTTCGTGCAGGGTCATGTCGGTGGCGTCGCGCGGCGGCGGTCCGGCCGGCCTTAGCGGCGTGTGCAGCACGGCCGGCGCGCCGCTCAGCACGTGAATGCCGTGTCCGACGCGCAGCGCCTCCAGCGGATCGTGCGTCACCAGCAACACCGTGCGGTCGGCCAGCAGCTCGGCCGCCAGATCCTGCAACTTCAGCCGGGTCAGCGCGTCGAGCGACGAGAACGGCTCGTCCATCAGCACGACGGGCCGGTCTTCCATCAACGTACGGGCCAGCGCCGCCCGCTGACGCATGCCGCCCGACAGCACCTGCGGCCGGTCGGCGGCACGGTCGGCGAGGCCGACATGTTCCAGCAAGGCAAGCGCCCGATCGCGATCCGGCGCCTCGCCGCGCAAACGGCTGCCCAGCAGCACGTTGTCGACGACGGTGAGCCAGGGATACAGCAGATCGCGCTGATCCATGTAGGCAATGCGGCCGTCCAGCGGCGCGCCATCGCTCGCCGCCAGCGCGGTTGCCGTCGCGGTCGGCGCCAGGCCGGCGATCAGCCGCAGCAGGCTGCTCTTGCCGACCCCGGACGGACCCAGCAGGCAGGTGATTTCGCCGGCCGGCAGATCGAGATCGAGATCGCGAAAGACGTTGCGCCCGTCATAGTCGAGCGACGCGCCGCGCAGCGTCAGCCCAACACCGGACGCCCAACCATAATCTTCTTGTGTGATGGCAACCATGACGCACTCGTCCCTACGCCGGCATGAACCGGATCAGGTTCGAGGGGTCGTTCCGCCTACCGGAACCTCTCAGCCCAACGGGGCTCCCCCCAGTGACGCTATGAATATATGCGCTGGGAAAACCGTTGCCTAGGGCGCGTTCGCATTAATTGTCACGGCCGTCCGCGCACCACCAGATCCGCTTTCGGCGTTTTTCTTGATGTCGCGGGTGCCGCTCGGACGGTCGGCGAATAGTCACAAACGGCCATTCGTGGTGACGGAAGTCGGTCGATGAACGATAATCGGGCACATGAACGATGGCTGCTGCCAAGGACATGTTGACATAGCGGCCTTGGAGACGCGACAGCGTCGCGTTTTGACTTATGTGCTGGTGATCAATGTCGGCGCCTTCTCAATGATGGTGGCCGGCGCGGCGCACAGTGGTTCTTCAGCGTTGCTTTCGGGCGCCTTGGACAATCTCGGCGACGCGCTGACCTATGCACTGAGCCTGGCCGTCGTCGGCGCCGGTTCCGCGGCCAAGGCACGGGTCGCCTTATTCAAGGGTTTATTGATCCTCGGCGCCGCCGTCGCCGTGGCTGTTCAGATCGGTTGGCACTTACTCCACCTTGAAACGCCGATCTTTGAAACGATGAGTATCGTTGCGCTCCTCAATCTGGCAGCCAACTTGCTGTGTCTGCGATTGTTGTATCCCTACCGCAATGGCGACGTGAATATGACGTCGGTCTGGGAGTGCTCGCGCAACGATGTCATCGAAGGGCTTGCCGTGATCGCGGCGGCGCTTGCGGTGTGGCTGTTTGATTCCGGATGGCCCGATGTTTTGATCGCAATCGCTTTGCTGATCCTGTTCTTACGCTCTGCTGCCCGTGTTCTGGGAAGCGCATGGCGAGAGCTCGATACAGCGCCTTCATCGAGCGCATGATGCGCGCTGGCGTCGATCAGGCCGGTGACGCTGACGCCGGCCGGCGTCAGCGTCTCTGCGAAGGGGGCGGAGCCGGGCTCTTTAACGCCGGGGCTCCGCCCGTCACATCTGCCCTAACCGTGGCAGGCGCAGCCGGCATGTTCGCAGCCAGCGCCCTTCGGGTGCCCGTCGGCGCAGGCTTCGCTGCAATAGTTGCGCTCGCTCTTCTTCACGGCGTTGTTCACGTCGACGATACAAACACAATCTGCGCAGGCACATTTTTGCTGGGTCACGTTCACCATTAGTCGTCTCCTTGGTGTGGCTCATCGGAACCGCCATGTTCGTGGATGAACAGGTGGTCGATCATGATCTTGAGAACGTCGCGCACGCAGGCATCGGCCATCGAATAGAACACCTGCTTGCCCCGTCGTTCCCCCCGCAGCATGCGCGCGGCACGCAACAGCCGAAGGTGGTGACTGACCAGGGAAGCAGAGAGTCCCAGTTCGTCGGCTATTTCGCCGGCGGGGATCTCGCGCTCCATGCAGACCACCACAATCGACAGGCGGGTCGGATCCGCCAGCAACCCGAACGTTTCGGCGAGTTGGGCTGTCTGGTCTGGCTGCAATCCGTGATTCTGCATAAATATACAATTAAACCATTATTCAAGTGTTGACAAGCAAAATTTCGGCATGAGCCGCCTTTCTGGGTCCCGGCTGAACGTTGAGAAGGGGTCAGACACAGCTGTCAGGGCAGGGCATGCCCGTGTCGGTTCCAGGATTACCCCGCCTGATCGAACGGCTGGTTGGTCATCCGCGCCATTCCCCCAAAAAAGGCATCGAGCAGGCGATCCATCATCGGCGGAAAATGAAGTGAATTGGGCGCCGACTACTTGCAGGCGACCGGGCGTTCGCCTTCGCCGAGATACTGGCGGTGGCGCACCGTGTCGAACGAGGCGCCGCCGATGGCGCAGGCGCGGGCGATATCGAGGCCGTCCCAGATCTTGACCCAGCCGTCGTCGCCGGCGGTGGCGAAGCGTTCGCCGTCGGGATGCACGGCGATGCGCCAGCTGGGCCCCGCGTGCCCCCACTGCGATTTGGTCAGACGGCGGCCGGAGCGCACGTCCCAGATATGCAAGCTGCCGCCACGGTCGACCGCGACCAGCGTCACGCCGTCGGCGAGGTACGCCAGGTCGGTGGCGCCGCCGGTTTGCCCGGTGAAGGCCGCGAGGCGGGCGCCCGTCTCGACATCGAAGAGCGCGACCACTTCGTCGCTCGAACCCGTCGCCAGATACCGCGCATCGGGACTGAAGGTCGCGCTCCAGACGACATCGTCGGCGGCCGCAATTTCACTTCGGCGCTGCATCGTGGCGACGTCCCACAGCGCGACCCGACCGTCCGTGCGGGCAACGGCGGCGAGCGTCGTGTCCGGCGACAGAACCGCGCGGGTGATCCGGCCATCGGTCGGCGTCAGCTCGCCGGACTGCTCACCCGTATCCGTGTCCCAAAATCTGATCTGGCCATCGCTCGCGCTCATCAGCCGTTGGCCATCGGCGGTAAACGCCAACGACCAGATGGCGCCGTCGTGACCGGCGATGCGGCGCACGGCGGCACCGGTAACCGGATTCCATAAGCGGATCTCGCCGGCCCGGTCGGCGGTCGCCAGCATCCCGCCATCCGGCGCGAACGCGACAGCCCAGACCTGGTGCTTATGACCCCGAAGCACCGTCGGCGATCCGCTTTCGTCGTTCAATCGCCAGACCTGCACCGCGCCGGTATCGTCGCCGGCGGCCAACCATGCGCCGTCACCGCTGAACGCCACCCCCTTCGCCGATTTGCCCGATACGTTCAAGGCCGTCGCCAGATCGTGCCGACTGTTGAGATGCCAGATCCTGATCAACTGATCCCGACCCAACGTCGCCAGCAGCTTGCCGTCGCGGCTCGCGCCGAGATCCGCGATGGCCCGGCTGTGCGCGCTGGCCGTCGCGGCCACTGACTTGGCCGCTTCGATATCCCAAAGCCGCAGCGATCCGTCGTCGTTGCCGCCGATCAACACGCCGCCGTCGGGCGAGAACGCCACGGCGGCGATCCTGTCGTCCGGGTCGAACGCCTTGCCGGCGACCCGGCCGCTCGGATACGCGATCACGGTCGACGTGCCGTCGCTGCTCGCCGTGGCGACATATGTGCCGGCCGGGTTGAAGGCGAGCTGCAACAGCTTGCTCGAATGGGCATCGCGGACCGGCTCGAAGAGCGGCTTGCCTGACGGCAGCTGCCAGCCATGAATGCTGCCGTCTTTGCCACCGGCGACCAGGCCGCGGCCGTCCGGGCTGAAGGCCACGCTCTGAAAGCCGTTCGGTCCCAGGACCAGCGGTTCGCCATTCTGCTCGACCTGTCCCGGTCGCCACAGCCGCACCGAGCCATCACTATTGGCGGACGCAATGGCCGCGCCGTCCGGACCGAAGCTGACGCCGGAAATCATGTCGTCGACCTCGCCGATCTTGCGGCCCTGGCCGCCAAGACCGTCCTCGACCGGCCAGAGCCAGACCGTGCCGTCGACGCCGACCGAGGCCAGCGCCCGTCCGTCGGACCTGAAGTCGAGATCCCGCACGCCGCCGTCATGGCCGCGCAGGCTTGGACCCGTCGGTTGCCGGGTGCTGCGGTCGATAATCACGATGCTGCCGTCCCGCTGGCCGACCGCCAGCAGGCCGCCGTCGGGACTGACGGCGAGCGTCTGAGCGTCGCCGGCCGCGATCGGACTGCCGACCGGCACGGGACCGCCATCGGCCAGCGCCTCGCGGGCCGCCAGCATGGCCGCGCGGGCGTCGAATCCCGGCGGCTCCGCCTCGGCCCGCGCAACCGCCTCGGCGCCCAGCACCAGCGCCAGCAGCGGGTCCGACGCCACCAGGCCATGCGCCGCCGCGCCCAGCGCGCCGGCGAAACGCTCGTGCGCCTCGACCGTCGCCTGTTCCGCCAGTTCTTCGTTCAGGCGCGCCTCCCTGAGCGCCAGGAACGCGACCAGCGAGGCCGCGGTCGCGCCGGCCGCCAGGATCGACAGGACCGAGACAGCGGCGCGGCGCACGCGCCGGCTGCGGCGCTCACGCTCCACGGCCACGGCTTCCGCCCGCGCCTTGGTCTCCGCCGATGCGTTCAGGAACGCGCGCGCCGTTTCGCCCAGCTGGTCGGGATTGGAAGACGCCCAATCCAGCGCCGACAGCAGCGGGGTGCCGCGATAAAGCAGATCCGCATCCCGGTCCTCGGCGTCCCATTCGGTTGCCGCCCGGCTGATGCGCTGGCGCATGCGCAGATCGTCGCGCGATTCCTCGATCCAGGAACGCAGCCGCGGCCAGGTTCTGAGCAAGGCTTCATGGGCGATCTGTACCGAGGCGTCGTCCACCGTCAGCAATCGGGCCTCGGTCAGGCTCTCGACCACCCGGTTCATGACATCAGCCTGGGAGTCGTTGTCGATCTCGGTCCGCGCCAGCACGCGGCGCGTGTCCGGGGTGCCTTCGCCCGGCGTCACCAGGCGCAGGAACAGACGCTTGGTCACGGCCCGCTCGGTGGCATCGAAGCGGTCCTCGAACATGGCGTCCGCGGTCTGGCTGATGGCGCCCGCGACGCCGCCCGCGGCCCGGAAGCCCGCCAGCGTCAGATTGTTGCCCTCCCGCCGCGACCAGGTCTCGACCAGCGCGTGCGCCACCAGGGGCAGGGAACCTGCCTCGCTGCCGGCCTCGTCGATGATGGCGTCGACCAGGCCGCGTTCCAGATAGAGGCCCGCGGGCCGCGCCGGCTCGCTGACGGCGCGCCTCAGCTCCGGACCGGTCATCGGGCCGACCAGAACCTGGTTGTCGGTGATACGCTCGGCCAGCCACGGTATCTGCGCGCAGGCCGCGTAGAAGTCGGCGCGCACGGTCAAGACCACCCGCACCGTGCTGTCGGCCGGATCGGTCATGGCCGACAGCGCGTCGGCAAACTTTCGCCGCTGTACGGCGGGCGCCAGCGTGAACAGCTCCTCGAACTGGTCGATGCACAGCACCAGCGGCCGATCGGCGGCGCGGCCGCCGTCCAGGTGGCGCGCCATGGTCGGCCGCGCGATCAGGTCGTCGAGCGACAGCGTCCGGCCTTCGCCGGCGGGCATGTCCTGGGTTGCCTGAAAATAGAGCTCGGCCATGGGATCGCGGCCCGGCGTGAACAGCGCGATCCGCCAGTTCTCGCTGCCGGGCAGGGCGCCCGCGCGCAATGCCGGTATCAACCCGGCGCGCACCAGCGAGGACTTGCCGCTGCCTGACGGCCCGCCGACCACCAGCACCTTGTGCAGCCGCATGCGCCGCACCAGCTCGTCGATCAGCGCCTCGCGTCCGAAGAAGAAATGCGCGTCCTCCGGCTGGTAGGCCGCCAACCCCTTGTAGGGACAGCGCGCCGCCGCCTGGACCGCCACCGTCGGCAGGCAGCCGAGCGTTTCCGCCGATTCCCGCGCCAGCGTTTCGTGAATGGCCGCGCGCCAGTCCTCCATGTCGCGGAAGCGCTCGTCGGGATCGAGCGCCATGCCCCGACCGATCAGATCGCGCCAAGCCGCCGGCAGGCTGTCCAGACGGCCCATCACGTCGCGCGGTCCCGGCGGCCGGTCGCCGGTCAGCACGTGCCACAGCATCGCCGTCGCGGCATAGACGTCGGCGGCCGGCGTGATCTCCGCCGTGGCGTCGTCCTGCTCCGGCGCCTGATAGAGCGGCGTGCCGGCCATGATCGTGATGTCGCCGGCGCGTTTCACCAGATCCTTGGCGATCCCGAGATCGCCGACCAGGATCCGTTCATCGGCGGCGACCAACGGCGATGACGGCTCGCTCACCCGCGCGCCGTTCGTCGCCACGCGCGTCGGCGCCCGGCGGGCGCGCTGGAACAGGATGTTCGCCGGCTTGATGTCGCGATGCACGACGCCGGCCTCGTGGATCGCCGACAGGCCATCGGCGACCGCATCGACCAGCGCCATCACGCTCTGCTCGTCCGGCGGCTGGAAGTCGGGCCCAGGCTTCAGGCGGGCGGCGAGCGTGCCGCGATCGGCATAGTCCATCACGAAGTACGGACGGCCATCGTTCAGCCGCCCGACATCGTGCACGGTGACGACATTGGGGGAATGCATGCGGCGAAGCAGCCGCGCCTCCTCCAGGAAGCGCAGCTGCAACGCGGCATCATCCGCCAGCTCTTGGCGCAGGATCTTCAGTGCGACGAAGGATTCCAGATCCTCGTCCCAAGCCCGCACGACCACGGCGAAGCCGCCGCTCGCGATCTCGTCGCGAACGGCAAAACGACCGACATAGGCCGGCAGATGCATGATCCCGGCAGTGCGTTAGAGCTTGTCGCTAACGTCGACGCAGTGAAAGGCGTTCACGTCGATGATGTTATGGTTGCGGTCCGACGTACTGACGCATAACGACTTCGCGCCGTTGCGGGCGCCGGTCGATGCCGGTCCCTGCGTCGTGTAGGTCGGATAGTCGTCGGTCAGGTGCCAGGCGCCCTGCTTGACGTTGTGCACCGGCTCGGCGTTGCGGCTGACCTGCTTCACCGTGAACGACTCGCCCCACCAGATATGGATGTGGTTTTTCGACAAATCGGGCGCGAAGTTCGCCTTGAAGGTCAGCTTCAGCTCGTTGCCGGCGCGTTCCACCTCGACGATCTGCACCTCGCAGCCGTCGACGGGGCAAGCGTTCGGCATCGTCGCCTGGGCATGCGACAGCGCGATACCGGCGCAAAAAGCAAACAAACCGACGACGACCGCACCGATGCGGCGGACGGTTCGGGACTCAACAATGGTGTTGGTTGGTTTCATCGGACATATCCCTCTCTGAAACGCGATAGACACTTTCAGCCTCTGTCGCTCGCAGGTTTTCGGCGGTTACCTGCCAAATCCTTGGCGTACACAAAGACGAACGTCTGTCATTCAGGAGGGCTGAGCGATCGAACGTACCGCTCAACGCGCCCACGTCTTTGCTAATTCTCGCGGACTTCTCCGGTCATTGCAAGTGACCAGAATAGAACAGCGCAGATGTGTGACAAGAGAACCAGCACACACCCAGTTCGTTTGTTTTGTAGTATCATTGACGTTCGGCGGTCCGATATGGGCATCCGGATCGGCCGATTTCTGTGAGGGACAATTTGACTGGCCGAACACGTGCGCCGGAACCCGCTCGCCGGATCTGAGAAATGACGTCCCGCGCGCTCGAAGCCGCGCTGCTGATGGCGGACATCACGGGCAGCACGCCGCTTTACGAGGATATCGGCGACGCGGCGGCCGTCGCCCGCGTGTTCGAATGCCTGGACCAGCTTCGGCAAGTCGCGGTGCGCGCCGGCGGTGTGGTTATCCACACCAAGGGCGACGATATCCTGTGCTCGTTCGCCGAGCCGGCGGCCGCGCTCGCCGCGGTACGCGAAATGCTGAGCGGCGAGCCGGGCCACGGCCTGGCGATACACGCGGGCATCCACTACGGCCACATGATCCCCATGCGCGGCGATGTCTATGGCGACGCCGTCAATCTGACGGCGCGGCTGGCGACGCTGGCCGAACCGGGCGAGGTGCTGATGAGCCAGAGCTTCGTCGACCGGCTGCCGGCGACCGAGGCCGGCACGCTGCAGATGCTCGATCACATGACACTCAAGGGCAAGAGCATGCCGGTCGAGGTCTATTCGCTGCGCCGCGACGACGCCGCGCCGAACACCGAGATCGCCTTCGGCCACGGGTCCGGGCATACCCGGACCCGGCACCGGCAGGCCGTCGCCGAGGTTCACGTCACCCTGGAATACCGTGAACGGATCCTGCGCTGCCCCGACGGCGCCAGCCTCCTGATCGGCCGCGCGGCCGATTGCGACGTGCTGATCCAGCAGCCCTGGGTCTCGCGCCGGCACGGGACGGTGTCGGTGCGACACGGCAGAATCGAGTTCAGCGACCGCAGCTCGTCCGGCACCTATGTGTCCATGCCCGATGGCCACGAAATCTTTCTCCGGCGCGAGAGCGTGGCGCTGACCGGCGCGGGCTCGATCTCGCCGGCCGTGCGGCCGACCGAGGCCGAGGCCGAGGTGATCCGCTACCGCGTCGTCCAGGACCGGGACGGCGGCGATGGCTGACGCCGCCTCGTTTGGCGGCGCGGCGCGGCCGGCATAGACTGGGCATTGAGTGGGGTCGGGTAACTTCGGAAGGGGCGTAGGACGATGAGCGACACGACAAACCAGGCAGGCGCCGAGGCCGATCCGGAAGCCTTGATGGCGGACTACGGCACGCCGGACTATACCCGCCGGCTCGCCGACAAGATCGTCTTCGCTTTCAACCACGCCGCGGCGCTGAACCGAGACGACGTGGCCGAGCTGCTTGAGCAGGCGCTGGCGAAGTGCATCCAGGGCGAGAAGGACGACCGCAACGCGGTAGCGCTGGGCAAGACCGCGCGCTGGCGCGAGTTCATTGCCCGCCGCGATGCCTATAAGGCGGCCCGCGACAAGCACGACTATGGCTCGGCCGAGCTGACGGCGGCCCTCGAGCACATGAAATCGGCCTATGCCGAGTGGAGCGAGCATCCCTGATGACGGCCCGCCTTCGCATTCTGGCGGCCATCGTGATGCTGGTCGCCCTGACGCCTTTCGCGGCGGCGACGGCCGATACCGACGGCAAGCTGCACATCGTCACCCAGAATGGACGGTTCACGTTTTCCGTCGAGATCGCGGACACCCCGGACAAGCGCTCGCAAGGCCTGATGTTCCGCAAATCCATGGCCGAAGACGCCGGCATGCTGTTCACCTTCGAGCGCGACCAGGTGGCCTCGTTCTGGATGAAGAACACCGAGATCCCGCTCGATATGCTGTTCATCGCCCGCGACGGGCGCATCGCCGACATGCACCGCAACGCGCAACCGCACTCGCTGCGCTCGATCCGCTCGAAAATGCCCGTCTTCGCGGTTCTGGAGATCAATGCCGGCCTGACCTCCCGACTCGGCATTCGGGTCGGCGACCGGGTCGAGCACCCGGCCTTCGCGGCCGGCGACTGACAGGTGGCGC
This sequence comes from Alphaproteobacteria bacterium, assembly GCA_965232515.1. GTDB lineage: Bacteria > Pseudomonadota > Alphaproteobacteria > JANQKO01. Next base: position 1,005,061 of record CBDDPY010000002.1, read on the forward strand.
CCCGGTCCCGCGATATTCCGGCGGGCTTCGTGCTGGTCGAGCCGCGCAATCCCTTCGCCGAACTCTTGGGCCCGATCTACGAGAAGGCCGATGACGACGGCTTCCGGCGTGGCTTCCGTGTGTCGGACAAGCACCTCAACACCGCCGGCATCGCCCATGGCGGCATGCTGATGACCTTCGCCGACATCCTGATGGGCCAGGCCATCCGCCGGGCCGACGCCTTTCCGGCCGTCACCATCCGGATGACCACCGATTTCACGGCGCCGGCGCGCCTCGGTGACTGGGTCGACGGCACCGGCCGGACCAGCCGCGTCACCCGTTCGATGGTCTTCGTCGAGGCCGAAATCGCCGTCAACGGCCGGCTGTCGCTGACGGCAAACGGACTGTTCCAAAGACTGGGGCGACAACACGGCTGACGCGGCACCCGTCATACGCGCCCAGGCGGCGGTCTGTTTAACCAGATTTTTGTAATAATCCGGGAAAATCGACCAGTTCGACCTGCCATACGGGAGCGTCATACATGTCGTCGGTCTGGTCCGTCAGGGGCGTGCCGCCCGAATTGCGACGCAGCATCGTCGAGGCTGCCGGCCGTGAAGGCATTCCGGTCGCGGAATGGCTCAGCCGCGCGATCTCGCCATCGCTCGCCAATGGCGCGGAACCACGACCGTCGGCGCCGCATGCCGCCTGCGCCTCGGACACCACCGTTGACGAGCTGCTGGCCCGGATCGACGGCTGTCTCGCCGAACTCCAGAATCTCAGCCGAAACGGCCAATAGCCGGGCGTATGACGATGCCGTGCCGTCCGTCATACGGGCCATCGGCGGACAGCCGGAACTGACAACCGATGCCGCAGCCCCAATCCGGTCACGAATCCCCGCTCGACTTGGCCGAAGCGTCGCGCCGACTCGGCATCAGCGTCGAGGCGGTGCAGACCGCCCTCGACCGCGGCCTGCTGCGCGGCATCCGCGGCTCGGACGGCCGCTGGCGGGTCTTCCTCAGCAGCGCGGGCGAGAACATCGGCTTTCCCGACCCGGCGGCCTCGACATCCGCCGAAACCGCGCCGACGGAGGTCCTGCTGCGCGAGCAGATCGACTATCTGCGCGGCCGCATCGAGCGGCAGGACGCCGTGATCGCCGAAAAGGACCGGACGATCGCGGAAATCGCCGGCCGCATCCTGCAGCTGGGCGAGACCGCCATCCTGCGCGAGGCGCCGGCGCGGCCGGCGGCGGACGCCATGGCCGGCTTCGAGGCCCGCTACGAGCAGGCCATGCGCAACATGGCCGAGACCCTGGTCATGGTCCGCGACTACCTGGTCCGGCAGAAGCGCACGTGAGACCGGACCGGGGGCTGGGGTCAGGCGGCGGCCAGCCGCTCTTCCAGGAGGTACAGGCGATCGGCGCCCCAGAACAATTCGCCGTCCAGCACGAATGTCGGTACGCCGAAGACGCCAAGCGCCTGCGCCTGGGCGTAGATCCGGTCGTGCTCCCGACGGCCTTCGCGGGCGAGGAAAGCGGGAAAGTCGGCCGTGTCGGCGCCGGCCTCGGCCAGCACGCCGGTGATGGCGTCGACGTCCTCGATGGTCAGCTCGCGCTTCCAGAAGCGCTCGAAGACCCGGTCGTTGTAGGCCCGGAACACGCCCTGACGCTGGGCGAACAGCATGCCGATGCTGGCGATGGAGGAATCGTAGATCTTTTTCGGCCCGCGCACCGTCAGACCGCGTTTGTTGGCCAGTCGCCGGGCGTCCATGTAGGCGTAGCGAACCTTCCGCCACTGGTTCTCGTCCCGGCCCTCAACCGATCCAAGAAACAGAGGAATATCAAGCGTATAAGGCAGCCATCTCAACGAAACATCGAAGCTCTCCTCGAGCCGGTAGGCCGGTTCGACGGCGAGATAGGCGTAAGGGCTCTTGTAGTCGGTGTAGACCGTAATCTCGGTTGTCATACCGCTTCCCGGGTCGTCTGTCGGACATCGTCTGGCGGTCGCGCCGCCGACGTGCCAGCATAACGCAACGACGACGGGAGAAGGGAGGCTCCGCGAATGACTGTCCGACAGCTGCCACCCGGCATCGACGCCACGCGTCTCGATCTTGCGCGCGAATTCAAGGCCCGGCCGTTCGGCGCCCATAGCGGTGACCTGCAGCATCTGTTGAACGTGATGCGCGGCCTGCCGATCCAGAGCAAGCACGTGCTGGTGATGACCGAGCCGCACCGACAGTGGACGCTGGCCGAGATGACCGGCGAGCCGCCGCGCCCCCGGCTGCTGTCGAACCACGTTTTCCATTCGCTGGAAGAGGCGGAATGGCACGTCTTCAAGCTGCGCTGGCGCGAGCTCATCGGCGAACCGCTGGAGCTCGAGTGAGATGGCCGATCTGCTCGCCTATTGCGATCCCCAGAGCGCCGCGCCCGGTGAGACCATCCGCTTCATGGTGAGTTGCGTCGACGCCGACCGCTACCGAACCGACATCGTGCGCCTGCTGAGCCCGGAAGGCCCGCCGACATCGCCGCCGTTCCGCGAGGAAGCGATCGACACCGCCGCCAACGGAACCTATCCCGGCCGTCGGCAGGACATTCAGATCGGCTCCTTTGCCCGCGTGCCGGCCGCGCCGCTGTTCAATGCCCGCGACAGCTTCACGCTCTCGGTCATGGTCTGGCCGACGACGCCCGGGCGCGGCCGTCAAGCCATCCTGGGCACCTGGTCCGAGAACAACGGCGGCAGCGGCTACGGCCTCATGCTGGCCGAGGACGGCAGCCTGGAAGTCCGCATCGGCGACGGCGCGGGCGGCACCGCCGTTCTGACCAGCGGCCGGCCGCTGCAGACCCGGCGCTGGTACCAGGCCGCGGCCAGATTCGATGCGGACAGCGGCAAACTTAGGCTGTTTCAGCGGCCGCTCGCCGACGGCACCTTCCATGCCCACGACACGGTGGCGATCGAGACGGAAACCACGGTCCGGCCGGTCGCGTCCGACGACCCGTTCCTGTTCGCCGCCTGGCGAAACAGCGACCCGTTCGGCATCGGCGGCTTCTATAACGGCAAGCTCGATCGCCCGCGCCTCGCCAATCGGGCCCTGACCGAAGCCGAAATCACGGCGCTCGCGGGCGAGGGGATACCGGCCGGCCTGACAGATGCAGTCGTCGCCGCCTGGGACTTCGCGCAGGACATCGGTGGCGAGACCATCCGCGACCTGTCGGCGAACCGGCTCGACGGCGAGACTGTGAACACGCCGACCCGGGCCATGACCGGCTGCAACTGGGACGGCAGCGAGCACAACTGGACCCGGGCGCCCGAGCAATACGGCGCCATCCATTTCCATGACGACGACCTGGACGATGCCCGCTGGGAAACGGACTTCAGCTTCACCGTGCCCGCGGACTGCCGCAGCGGCTGCTACGCGGCCCGGCTCAGCGCCGGCGACGCCGAGTTCTACGTGCCGTTCTTCATCCGCGCGCCCCGCGGTAAAGCCACTGCCGACGTCGCCTATCTCGCCGCCACCGCCACCTATACCGTCTACACCAACAATCTCGCCCGCTTCGTCGGCGACTATGTCGAGCTCTACCAGGGCCGCCTGACGGTGATGGACGAAACCGACATGCTGTTGCTGCGCTATCCCGAGATCGGGGTCTCGACCTATGACCGGCACAGCGACGGCAGCGGCGTCTGCTATTCGTCGCGGCTGCGGCCGGCGACCAACATCCGGCCCAAAGGCCGCATGTGGAACTACTGCACCGACCTGTTCATCGTCGATTGGCTGGAACAGAGTGGCGTCGGCTACGACGTCATCACCGACGAGGACCTGCACCGGGAAGGGCGGGACCTGCTCGACCGCTACCGTGTGGTCGTAACCGGCAGCCATCCGGAATACGATTCCAAGCAGATGCTGGACGCGCTCGACGGCTGGCTGCGGGATGGCGGCCGGTTCATGTATCTCGGCGGCAACGGCTTCTACTGGCGCATCGCCTACCACCCGACGAAACCCGGCCTGATCGAGGTACGCCGCTCCGAAGGCGGCCTGCGGGCCTGGATCGCCGAGGTCGGCGAGTACTATCACAGTTTCACCGGCGAGTATGGCGGCCTCTGGCGGCGCCAGAACCGCGCGCCGAACGCGCTCTGCGGCGTCGGCTTCATCAGCCAGGGTTTCGACGCATCGTCCTACTACCGCCGCACCGCGGCCAGCCACGACCCGCGCGTCGCCTTCATCTTCGAAGGCGTCGAGGACGAAATCCTGGGCGACTTCGGCGCGCTGCAGGGCGGCGCCTCCGGGCTGGAGCTCGACTGCTACGACGAAAAGCTGGGCTCGCCGCCGCACGCGCTGATCGTCGCCGCCTCGGAAGCGCATTCCAACACCTACATGCTGGTGCCCGAGGAGGTCGCCATCCCGCACGGCGCCAGCGACGGCGTCCAGAACCCGGGCATCCGGGCGGACATGGTGTTTTTCGAGACGCCGGGCGGCGGCGCCGTCTTCTCGACCGGCTCGATCGCCTATGCCGGCAGCCTCGGCCAAAACGATTTCGACAACAACATCGCCCGGCTGACCACCAACGTGCTGAAGCGCTTCGTCGACGCGCGGCCGTTCGACCTGCCCGGCGCCGCGAGCTGAACCGAACCGCCATGCCCGACACCGCGTCCCGAGAGATCAGACTGCGCCGCGTGCTGCGCTACTTCGCCTTTCTCGAGGCGGAGCGGCGGCGCCTGCGCAACGAGCTGTTCCCGGGTCGCAGCATCGAGGACATCGCCGTGCCGACCGACGATGCGGTCGACGACCTGGTATTCGGCTCGCCGCCCAGCAGTCGGGCCGAGAAGATCCTGGCGGCGCTGTCGCTCGACAGCTTCGATGCGCCGCCGCCGGTCCCCGCAACCAAGCCGGCGGCGCAACCAACGAAGCCCGCCGCCACGGCGGCCCGCCAGCCGGCGGGCGCCGCCGAACCCGACAAGCCACAGATCCCGGCACCGCCGCCGGAGAATGCGACGGCGGCCACGTCGGGCGAGCCGAAGGAACTGCGCAAAATCTCGCGTCAGAAGCTGGCGGCGGTATTGGAGTCCCACAAACTCTGGCTGGAGCGCGGCAGCCAGCACGGCGTCAAGGCCGAGCTGCGCTTCACGATCCTGAACAGCGTCTCGTTCCGCGGCGCGCCGTTGCGTTATGCCGATTTCCGCCGCGCCCGCCTATCGCATGCCAGCTTCCGCGAAGCCGATCTGCGCAACGCCGACTTGCGCTACACCGATCTCGGCGAAGCCGTTCTGTCGGGCGCGAACGCGGCCGGCGCCAGCTTCACCCGCGCCAGCCTGCGCCGCGCCGACTTGCGGGTCGCCGACCTGCGCCAGGCCGATCTGCGCCGGGCGGTGCTGCGCGAGACCAATCTGCGCTCCGCCGATCTGCGCGACGCCCGGCTCGACGAGGCGTCGATGCAGGGCGCCGATCTGCGCTACGCCAAGCTCAAGGGTGCCGTGCTGGCCAAGGCCAACCTGCACGGCGCGCTGCTGCGCGAGGCCGACCTCGTCGAGGTCGGCATGACCGGCGCCGTCCTCGAGGATCTCGATCTGCACGGGGTCGATCTGAGCAAGGCCAATCTCGTCGGCGCCAACCTGACCGGCGCCGATCTCGAAGCCGCCAAGCTGATCGACGCCGACCTGCGCGGCGCGATCCTGAACGGCGCCAACCTGGTCGGCGCCGACCTCAGCGGCGCCCGGCTGGACGACGCCAACCTCTACGCGGCCGACCTGGCGCACGCCCGGCTCGACGGCGCCGACCTTTCGGGCGCGCGGCTCAGCAAGGCGATCATGGACAATTGCACGCTGGCCGACGCCCGCCTGCAGGGCGCCGACCTGCGCGACGCGGAGGGCCTGCGGCAGCGCCAGGTCGAGGCCTGCTACGGCGACAGCAACACCCGCCTGCCGGGCGAGCTGTTCCTGACGCCCAAGCGCATTCAGCGCACCGACGACGCCAACTAGTTCGGTCCGAACATCAATGCTACCTGTTAGCGGGCCGGCAGATCGATCGTGTTGATCAGCCGGATCAGCTCGACCTGCCGATGCGTGCCGGTCTTGCGCATGGCGCGGGCCAGATGGCTGCGCGCGGTATTGATGCTGATATCGTGATCGGCCGCGTAGCGCTTTAGCGTCGTGCCGCGATAAAGCGCCACGGCCAGGCGGATTTCGGCCGGCGTCAGCTTGAACACGTCGGCCAGGATGCGCGCCACCGTCGGCGCCGCGCCTGCCGGATCTTGAATGAAAACCGCTACCGCCGGCCGGCTTGCCCCGGCATACAACAGATCCGCCGTGGCCCCGGTCCGGGGGAGGGGCCGAACCGCCAGGATCAGGGCCGGATGCCCGTCGGCGCGTGGCGCCAGCAGATCGCCGCCGGCTTCGACGCCGTCGCCTGACCACGTCCGCAGCGCCCGCTCGATGGCGCGGCCCAGCTCGCGCGCCGCCCAGCCGGCATTCGGTCTTAGTTCGCCGTGATCCACCGTTAATCCATCGCCCTTGGCCAAGAGGTTCGCGGCGGACCGATTGCAGAACAACACGCGACCGCGCTCGTCCAGCAGCACGACGCCGGCGGCAAGCTGGTCGAGGGTCGTTTCAAGCGCCCCGGCCCGCGACGTTTGCGCTCTCAGACGCATACGCAGGTCCAGAGCCTGGCCGAAATGCGGCAGCAAGTGGCGCATGGCGGCAATGTCTTCGGCCTCGACATGCCCCTGCCGCGGCGTGCGCTGGGCCGTGATCAGGCCGATGCAGTTCGCGTCGTTGCGCAACGTACCGGCGATGAAGTAGCGCAGGTCGTCCCGTGGCAGGAACTCGGCATAGAACGGATTGCGATCCATCTCGGCTTCGGAGATGAACAGGCCGTCATAGCTGACATGGCCGGCGGCGTTTCGGTCGACATGGGGCAGGCGGGGGCAGATCGCGGCGTAGTGCGCCACGTAATCGGCCATGCCGTCGTCGGCCAGACCGGCGCCATGGAAAAAAACCGGCTTCGCCGACGTCTTGTCGATGATTTCGACGGTGGCGCCGACCGCGCCCAGGCAATCGGCCGCCGCCAGCAAGGTCGGCGCCCACAGCGTATCGTCCAACGCGGCCGCATAGACCTGCTGGATTACGCCCTCCGGCTTCGTTCGGCCACTCAGGCGACGAGCCATCCACCTCTGCCGTCGGCGTAGCCGACCGCTCCCGTCTGGCGCCCTCCGAAAAAGTCTAAGCCATGTTCGGCGCCGCGCGCCAGGCGGGCGGGATTCGTTGATGGAAGATGCGGGCTAGACCCTCAAGCCCCGGCGTCGTCGCGCAAGGACAAGACCGCCGAGACCGAGGCCGAGCAGGGCGAGCGTGCCGGGCTCGGGCACTTGCGATACCTGTTCGCGCGTCGATTCAAAGCCGACCGTCAACCGCAGCCGGAAGGAATCCGGCTGGCCGACCGTATCGCCCAGAAACGTCGTCGTATTGGGCGTATCGCCGAGCGCATTGTCGACCGTGTTCGGGAACCCAAAGGTGCCATTCGTCACGAAACTCGAGACGAAGCTGGCGAATTCGTTGCCGGACGGAAGGCTGAGCGCCACCCGGCTGATATTCAATCCGCCGTCGGCCGCATTGTCGAAGATGGCGGTAATCGACAGGAAGGCGCCGTCGGGATTGAACGTGCCGTCGGCGTCCGAATAGAAGAAGTCGTAGAATTCGTTCGAGTTCGACTGAAAATCGCTGTTCGCGGCGGACAGCCGGTCGTTGAGACGCGTCGTGATGACCGACCCGTTCGGCAGCATGTTGAACGGGGTCTCGACGCCGCTCCTCTCGAACACGACGACACCTGCCAGGCCGGGCAAATCCCTGATGGGGACCGCTTGCGCCGCCGATCCCGCCATCAAAAGAACACCTATCGCCGGTACCAGGTAACGCAGCAGGCTCATGGTTGCACTCCTTTCCCTTGCATCAGCCGGTTCCGGGCCTCGATTGCCGGGTGACGGCAGATGTCCGCGGTTGCCCCGAAGGATCTGAAGCAGGGAACATGCCAAAGGAAAAGTTCTTTTATTTTCAGCTAGTTATCGAAACGAGCTTACGAGGGCTGTAAGGCTATCCGACTCGTCTGTTTGCATGAGGCGATCACGGATTTTCGCGGTTTTCCGCCGGTTTCAGCCCGACAGACGCCGTCACGGGACTGTCAATTTCACCGACACGGCGGAGCGCCGGTCAGCGGGCCGGCAGATCGATGGTGTTGATCAGGCGGATCAGGTCGGCCTGACGGCCGGTATTGGTCTTTCGCATGGCGCGGGCCAGGTGGCTGCGCGCCGTGTTGACACTGATGTCGTGCTCGGTTGCGTAGGTTCTCAAAGTATCGCCGCGGTAAAGTGCGATCGCGAGGCGCGTCTCGGCCCGCGTCAGCTTGAAGACGTTACGCAATATCCGGGCGGCCGACGCCGCGCCGCGAGCCGGATCCTGAACGAACACCGCGACCGCCGGACGCTGCGCGTCGGCATAGAGATCGGCGGACAGGCGATCGGCATGGGGGAGAGGGCGCACGGCCAGAATCAGCGCCGGTCGGCCGTCGGCGCGCGGCGCCAGGACTTCGTCGCCCGCGCTGGTGGGCTCGCCGGCGCGGGTCTGCAGCGCACGGGCGACGGCCCGGCCAAGATCGCGGGCCGCCCATGATGCCCGCGGCAGCAATTCGCCGGCCACGATCTCCAGGGCGTCTCGCTGGGCCACCAGCCTGGCTGCCGCATGGTTGCAGAACAGGACGCGCGCGTCCGCGTCCAGCAGCACGACGCCATCGGCCAGCTGGTCCAGCGTCGCCTGCAGCGAGTCCTCCTGCCGGCGCCAGGCCCGCAGCCGCATTTGCAGGTCCAGCGCTTGACCGACATGGGGCAGCAACCGGGTCAGGGTCGCGATATCCGCCGTATCGACATGTCCTTGGCCGACCGTCCGCTGGGCCGTGATCAGGCTGAAGTACCGATCGTCGTTGCGCAACGTGCCGGCGATGAAATAGCGGAAATCGTCCCGGCGCAGGAAATCGGCGTAGAACGGATCGCGGTCCATTTCCGCTTCCGTGATCAGCAGGCGGTCATGGGCGATGTGGCCGCTGGGATGGCGGTTGATGTGCTGCAGGCGGGGACAGATCGCCGCATAGTGGTCGAGATAGTCCTGAATGCCGTGATCCGGCAGCCGGGCGCCGCGAAAGAAGGCGGGCGTGGCCGCCTTCTTGTCGATGATTTCCAAGGTGGCGCCGGTCGCGCCCAGGCACTCGGCCACGTTCGTCAGGGCGTCCGCCCAAAGCTGCTCGTCGAGCGCGGCCGCGTAGACCTGCTCGATCACGACCCCCGGCTCCGCATCGCCGTGCCGGCGAGGTGTCATCTTCCTTCAGCCGTCGGCCGGGCCGACCGCTCCCGCAATGGCGCCCTCTGTGGAAAGCTTACGCCACATCGGCGAACCGGCGCCAGGGGCGGGATGGGTCCAGTTCAGGCCTTTGTGGCCGATGGATTCCGGTGGAAAAAGCAAAGGCCCGACACGCCTGAGACGCGCCGGGCCCTTCACCCCGTACAGATGGGGCGTACTATTCAGTGGACGTTTGTCAGTTCACGTTGGCAGGCGCCAGCAGCAGCCGGTTGTTGACCGCCTGCAGCGGCCGCGCGTTGTTGCCGCGGACGGCCTTGGCGAAACGCTCGGCCTGTTGGGCGCTGACCGTAATCGGCTCCTGCAGGACCAGCCAGTTGACGCCCTCGCTGCAGGGCGGCGTGGTCAGCGAGCCGATATAACGATAATAGGTCTGATCGCGCGGCAGCAGGTCCCGCGCATTGATCGTTATGTTGGCGGATTCCTTCTCGGCCGACCGGCGCTGCGGCATGCCGTGCCAGATCTCGCGCAGCGCCAAATTCTCCTCGCCGGCCTTCATCATGGCGGCAACCACGGCCAGCTGGCCGTCGGCGCTTTTGTGTACGAACTGCACCTCCATCAGGGTGCGCTCGCCGCCGATCGCATGCTCGCTGGGCGTATGGAAGTGGAAGTGCAGCAGTTCATAGCGCTTGCCCTTGACGGTGATGCTGCTGCCGGGCGCGTAGTTGACCTGCACGGTGTTGCCGTTGTGATGCACCTTCATCGGCGTCAGGTGGTAGTCGAATTCGATCTGGCCGGTGGCGTTGCCGTCGGCGGCGTCGATATCGATCGGCGACTGCGCCTGGCCGTCCTTGCACATGTGATAGTCGCTGGACAGCTCGCCCCAGTGCTCGGGCCCGCCCTTGCCGTCATAGCTCCAGTCATTCTTGGCCTTGGCGCGCGACTTTCCAACGATGCTGAGCGTATCCCGCGGCGCGCCGCCGTCGGCTTCAGCGCTCTTGGCGGCCAGCGTCGGCTTCGCGGGGCTCTCACCGACATCGGTGCCGGCGCCGAGGCCGGTCGAGGCGGCATATCCGACGGTCATCAGACCAAAGCTTGCCGCGACGAACGCGATTGAAGAGATCGAGACTTTCATGCTTCCTCCAAAACTCGCCCCCAAGACGCCGCCGCGACGGTGTCGGGCTGCGGCCAATTGGTTGTCTCGAAATGTGCGAGAATTTGCTTAACAGCCGGTTTACCGTGACCAAGAAGATCCGACGGCGGCGGACGCGAAGTCAGACTGCCGGGTCGCGGCGGGGAAATGGAAACCCGGCCGCACGTACGCGCGGCCGGGTTCTGGTTACGCGGTACAGGACGACGTCGGCCTAGAACTCTTCCCACTCCTCGTCAGCCTGCTCGGCGACCGCCGCGGCGGCCGCACCGCCACCGCCGACCGCGGCCACCTTGGTCTCCAGCTTCTTTTGCTGCTGGTGGACCGGATTGCCGCCGGACGGCGCCGAGGCCGGGGCAGGGGCCGAATCCAGGCCCAGCTCGTCCTCTTCCTCGCCGGTCTTGAAGAAGCTCACCAGCTTCTTCAGATCGTCGACCTGCGCCGTCGTCGAGTGCAGCGCCGCCGTGGTCTCTTCCACCAGGGCCGCGTTCTGCTGCGTCATCTCGTCCATGTTCGACACCGCCGTGCCGACCTCGTCGATACCCGAGGCCTGTTCCTTGCTGGCCGCGGCGATGTCCGAGATGATGTCGGCCACCTTCTTCACCGAGTTGACGATCTCTTCCAGAGAGGTGCCGGCCTTCTGCACTAGGCCGACGCCGTCGCGAACCTGGCTGTCCGAGTTGCTGATCAGGTCCTTGATCTCCTTGGAGGCCCGACCCGACCGCTGGGCCAGCGCCCGGACCTCGGTGGCGACCACGGCGAAACCCTTGCCGGCCTCGCCGGCGCGCGCCGCCTCGACCGCCGCGTTCAGCGCCAGCAGGTTGGTCTGGAAGGCGATCTCGTCGATCATGCCGACGATCTCGGTGATCTGCTTCGACGAGTCCTCGATCTTGCTCATGGCATCGACCGCCGAAGCGACGACGTCGCCGCCGGTGCTGGCCGCATCGCGGGCCGCGACCGCCAGCTGATTGGCCTGCTGGGCGTTGTCGGCATTCTGGCGCACCGTCGCCGACAGCTCCTCCATCGAGGCCGCGGTCTCCTCCAGCGACGAGGCCTGCTGCTCGGTGCGTGACGACAGGTCGCCGGCGCCGGCCGCGATTTCCGACGTGGCGTCGCTGACCGTGCCGGTGGCGCCGACGATCCGCTTGGCGATGCCGCCGATCTTCTCGGCCATCTTGTTCGAGTCGTCCTTCAGCTTCAGGAACGTGCCCTTATAGTCGCCAGCGATGCGCTGGGTCAGGTCGCCCTGGGCCATCGCCGCCATCACCGAGACCGTCTCGTTCAGGCCGCGGTCGACGGTGCCGACCAGCTCGTTCATACCCTTCGCCAGCTCCAGCATGAAGCCCTGCTTGCCGGATTCCTCCAGCCGCTGGCTGAAGTCGCCGGCGCCCGCCGAGGCCACCAGTCCGGCAATCTCGTGCTCGACAGCCAGTTGCGCCGTCACGTCGGACCATTCCACCGAGGTGCCGACGCGCTCTCCACCGGCGCCGAACACCGGCGTCACCACCAGATCGAAGGTCAGACCGGCGACTTCCACACGGCCGTTATGCGTCGAACGCAGGCCGTCCAGCAGGTTGCGCTGATGCGACGGGTTCTTGTGGAACACGTCGATGTTGGTGCCGATCAGGGTGTTCAGATCGAAGGCCGGCAACTCCTTGCGGATGTCGCCCTCGCGGCTGCGGAACAGCTCGATCAGCGCCTTGTTGACATAGACGATGTTGTAGTCGGCATCCGAGATCATGAAGTTGGTCTGGGTGCCGTCCATCGTCGCCTTGGCCCGCGCCATCTCCTCGTCGCTGATCAGCTTCTCGGTAATATCCATCCACTGGACAGACGTGGCGATGCGCTCGCCCTTGTCATTGAAGGCCGGCGTCACCACCAGATCGAAGGTCACGCCGCCGACAGTCAGCCGGCTTTCATGCGGTTGCCGCAGCCCGTTCAGGATGCCGCGCTGGTGCGCGGGGTTCTTGTGGAACACGTCGATGTTGGTGCCGATCAGGTTCTTGGCGTCGAGGTTCGGCAGATCCTGCCGCATCTCCGCCTCGCGGCTTTCGAACAGCTCGTGCGCCGACTTGTTCATGTAGACGATGTTGTAGTCGGTATCGGCAATCATGAAGCTCGCAGACGCGTTGTCCAACGCCGAGCGCGCCTGCGCGGCTTCACGGCCGATTTCGCGGATCTTGTCCACCGAGCGGGCCATATCGCCCAGCTCGTCCTTCTGGTTCATGCACGGCAGCTCGATGTTCGCATCGCCGCCCGCCAGCAGCTCGACGGCGCCGCTCATGGCGGAGATGGGACGCGAGATGGCGCGGCCGATCACGAAGGCCAGCAGCGTGCCGACCACCAGCGCGACCAATGCGACGATCAAGCCGACATATTCCGCCGTCTGAATCGCCGTCGTGGCGCGGGGACCGAGCTCGTCCTGAAGCTGCTTGTTGTGCAGCTTCATGTCTTCCATCTCGCCGGCGACCTTCGGCCCGATCGTGTCGAGCGTGTCCGAGATGATGGCGTTGCGCTTGGTGATCAGGCCGATGACCTCGTTGAAGGCGGCATGATAGGCGGCGGCGCCGTCGCTGACGTCACTCGCCAGCCGCTGGCGGGTCGGGTTCTGCAACTCGCTGCGCATCTGGTTCGCGACCTTACCGAATTCGTCCAGTTCCTGGTTCGCCCGGTTGGCGCTCGCCTCGGAGTTGTCGACCAGGAAGCGGTAGGCATAAAGCCGCGCCAGCAGCAGATGCCGCAGCGCCGCGCCGGCGAGGAAGCTGGCGTCTGGATCGCCGTCTTCATAGGCGCTCTGCATGATCTTGGTCAGGTTGCGCTCGGCCTGCGGACCGAGCTCGTTCATCCGCCCGACGACCTCGTTGCGCTTGTGGAACAGTTCGACGACCTCGTTGAAGCCGCTCTGATAGGCCTCGATTTCGTTAACCGCCGTCTCGACCGCCTGAATTTCCTCCGGCGCATTGAACAGCTCCGTCGCACCGTTGGCGACATCGAGCGTGGCCTGCACGCGTTGGCGCACCGCCTCTGCCGACTCGTCCGTCTGCTGCAGGATGAAGTTCTTCACATTCAGTCGCGCCGTCAGCAGATTGGCCTGGATCCGTCCCAGCTCGTTGGTCTGGCGGGCCAGTCCGCGGTAGTCGGTGAAATGCTCGTTGGCGCCGACCAGCCCGAAAAACCCGGTGCCGGCGGCGATCAACAACAGCACCAGGATCACAGCGGAGCCGACGCCGATTTTCTGACCGACCTTCAGATTAGAGAAAAGGTTGCCGCGTGACTTTTTTCCCGCGGTTTCGTTCTTCACTGACATGAACTGTTCCTTGGCGACTGATTCGTTTGAAGCAATGCCTGTTACGGCATGTTGACCAGGTTTTGGCCGTGACCCTGGTCGCCCCCGCCACCGTCGCCACGCACCGAGAATCTCGCTGTCTCACGCCCCCTAAGGCGTACTACAGACAGCCGTATTCAGATCGAAAACAGTAAAAATGACATTAAAATATGATATAAATCCATGTTAATAACTTGGTAAATCATGTTGATTTAGTTCAATGTTTTCGTAATTACGGTTAAATATTTAGTATTTTCTAATAAACTGATTTTTCTGACAATCCGGACCTAAATGCCTGTTTCCGCTTTGCCGCGTACATCGACGCATCGGCGCTGCGGACCAGGACATCGGCATCACGCCCATGCAGCGGATGGACAGCGACGCCGATGCTGACGCCGAGACGGACAATGTTCCCATAGCGAAGAATCGGCTCGTCGAACGCAGAACGAAGACGTTCGCGCGCCTGTGCCGCCGCCGCGACGGTGACATCCGTGTCCATCAACAGAACGAATTCGTCGCCGCCCAGCCGGGCGAGGGTGTCGGACTCCCGGGTCCGCGCCTGCATGCGGGTTGCCGCGGCCCGCAGGGCCGCGTCGCCGGCTTCATGGCCAAGCCTGTCGTTGATCGCCTTGAAGCCGTCGAGGTCCATCAACATCACCGCCAGCATCTCGCCAGTACGCCGGCAGCGCGCCAAGCCATTCTCCAGGCGGTCGTAAAACAAGGTGCGGCTGGCAAGGCCGGTCAGCGCGTCGTAATAGGCGAGCTGATGCAGCTCCGCGTGGGCCGCGTGCAAGGCGCGGTTGGTTGCATTCAAGGCCTCGATTTTCTCCGCCAGCTCCCGTCGCGCCTCGACCTCGGCCGAGACGTCCTTTTGGATACCGACGAAGTTGATCAGGCGGCCGGTCTGGTCGATGACGGGATTGATTGTCAGCTCGTTCCAGAACACCGCGCCGCTCTTGCGATAATTCAGCAGGCGCAGGGTCACCCCGCGCCGATCGTGCAACGCCGATCGGATGGCGTCGATCGCGTCCGCGTCGGTGTCAGGCCCTTGCAGAAGCCGGCAGCTGCGCCCGACGACCTCGTTCTCGGCATACCCCGTCAGCGCCAGAAAGGCGGGGTTGGCATAGACGATCGGGTTGTCGGGCAGGTGCGGATCGCTCAGCACGACGCCCGTCGACGTCGCCGCAACGGCTGCGGCAAAACCCGTATCGACGTCCGGTTTGCCGAGCATACCCATGGCGCCGATCACACACGAAATTCCCGAATATGGGATTAATCGCACCCATACGCATGCTTGCCCATGGGCCTGAAAAACCATACCTTCCGCTGCGTCGGGGAGTAGCGCAGCCTGGTAGCGCATCTGCTTTGGGAGCAGAGGGTCGCTGGTTCGAATCCAGTCTCCCCGACCAACATGGGTAAATCGGCAATCGGCGGCGATACGGTATGAAGGCGATCATTTATCAACCGGCACGAACGGCGATGCAGTCGGGACGCGCCAAGACGAAGGACTGGCTGATCCAATTCGATCAGGAGGCGGCCCGCAAGATCGACCCTCTGATGGGCTGGACGTCGTCGGCCGATACCAAGCAGCAACTGCAGCTGCGTTTCGACAGCCGCGATGCCGCCATAGCTTTCTGTGACAAGCATGGCCTGCCGTACGATGTCCGGGAGCCGCACAAACGCAAGGTACGGCCAAAGTCCTACGCGGAGAATTTCAGCTATTATTCGGTCCGTGGTCCCGGCACCACGCCGCTTCCGCGCCCTTAGCTCAGCTGGATAGAGCAGCTGCCTTCTAAGCAGCAGGTCGCAGGTTCGAGTCCTGCAGGGCGCGCCACTCCTCGCACATCTGACGGCGGACAAGCGTCGACGGGTTGCGCCGTCCCTCTACATCAGAGCAATGCGGCGTCGAACCACACCTTCGGTTCCTCGGCGCCAACGCTGAAGCGCCAGTCCCAGGTAGGGCGCGACCACCGGACACAGCGCGGCGAAGTCTCTGACCCGCACGACATTGACGAAGCCGATGTCGTCGGGATCGGCATCGCCGGTCCAGATATGCCAACCCGTTTCCTTGTCCGTCGCCGCGTGCCGCAACCCATGAACGACATCGCTCTGTCCGGACGGCCGAGCCCTCTCTGAGTGCGTGATTGCCGACGACGTTTAGAACTCTTCCCACTCGTCGTCCGCTTCGGCGACCGCCGCGGCGGCCGCGCCGCCGCCACCGCCGACCGCGGCCACCTTGGTCGCGATCGTCTGCTGCTGCTGATGCACGGGGTTCGGCGCGGCGGCCGGCGCGGGGGCAGGGGCCGCGTCCAGGCCCAGCTCGTCCTCCGCCTCGCCGGTCCTGAAGAAGCTCACCAGCTTCTTCAGATCGTCGACCTGCGCCGTCGTCGAGTGCAGCGCCGCCGTGGTCTCTTCCACCAGGGCCGCGTTCTGCTGCGTCATCTCGTCCATGTTCGAGACCGCCGTGCCGACCTCGTCCAGGCCGGAGGCCTGTTCCTTGCTGGCCGCGGCGATGTCCGAGATGATGTCCGCCACCTTCTTCACCGAAGTGACGATCTCCTCCAGCGAGGTGCCGGCCTTCTGTACCAGGCCGACGCCGTCGCGAACCTGGCTGTCCGAGTTGCTGATCAGGTCCTTGATCTCCTTCGAGGCCTTGCCCGAGCGCTGGGCCAGGGCCCGGACTTCCGTCGCCACCACGGCGAAGCCCTTGCCGGCTTCGCCGGCGCGCGCCGCCTCGACCGCCGCGTTCAGCGCCAGCAGGTTGGTCTGGAAGGCGATCTCGTCGATCATGCTCATGATCTCGGTGATCTGCTTCGACGAGTCCTCGATCTTGCTCATGGCATCTACCGCCGAAGCGACCACCTCACCGCCATTCGACGCCGCGTCGCGGGCCGCGACCGCCAGCTGATTGGCCTGCTGGGCATTGTCGGCGTTCTGACGCACCGTCGCCGACAGCTCCTCCATCGAGGCCGCGGTCTCCTCCAGCGACGAGGCCTGCTGCTCGGTGCGCGACGAGAGATCCCCGGCGCCCGACGCGATCTCGGACGTCGCGTCGCTGACCGTGCCGGTCGCCGCCACAATGCGCTTGGCGATGCCGCCGATCTTCTCGGCCATCTGGTTCGAGTCGCCCTTCAGCTTGGCGAAGGTGCCCTGGTAGTCGCCTTCGATACGCTGGGTCAGGTCGCCCTGCGCCATCGCCGACATCACCGAGACCGTCTCGTTCAGGCCCCGGTCGACGGTGCCGACCAGCTGGTTCATGCCCTTGGCCAGCTCCAGCATGAAGCCCTGCTTGCCGGTCTCCTCCAGCCGCCGGCTGAAGTCGCCCGCGCCCGCCGCCGTCACCAGATCCGCGACCTCGTCCTCGACCGCCAGCTGCGCCGTCACGTCGGTCCACTCGACCGAGGTCCCGGCCCGCTCGCCGCCCGGTCCGAACACCGGCGTCACGATCAGATCGAAGGTCAGGCCGGCGACCGAGACCCGGCCGTTGTACGGCGCCTTCAGGCCGTCCAGCAGATTGCGCTGGTGCGACGGGTTCTTGTGGAACACGTCGATGTTGGTGCCGACCAGATTGTTCAGGTCGAACGCCGGCAGCTCCTGGCGGATGTCCGACTCCCGCGTCCGCATCAGATCGACCAGCGCCTTGTTGGCGTAGACGATGTTGTAGTCGGCGTCCGCGATCATGAAGTTGGTCGACGCCGCGTCGAGCGTCGACTTCGCCCGCGCCATCTCTTCCTCTGTGACCAGCTTCTCGGTCACGTCCATCCACTGCACAGAGGTGGCGATCCGCTCGCCCTGCTCGTTGAAGGCCGGCGTCACCACCAGATCGAAGGTCACCCCGCCGATCGTCAGGCGGCCCTCGTGCGGCTGCCGCAGCCCGGCCAGGATGCCGCGCTGGTGCGCCGGGTTCTTGTGGAAGACGTCGATGTTGGTGCCGACCAGGTTCTTGGCGTCGAGGTTCGGCAGGTCCTGCCGCATCTCCGCCTCGCGGCTTTCGAACAGCTCGTGCGCCGACTTGTTCATGTAGACGATGTTGTAGTCGGCGTCCGCGATCATGAAGCTCGCCGACGCGTTGTCCAGCGCCGAGCGCGCCTGCGCCGCCTGCGAGCCGATCATCCGGATCTTGTCCAGAGAACGGGCGATATCGCCGATCTCATCTTTGTTGTCCAAGCCGGGCAACTCGGCATTGATGTCGCCGCCCGCCATTTGACCGATGCTGCCGACCATGACCTGCAGCGGACGGCTGACCGAGCGCGTCATGAAGAACGCCACAATCACGCCGAACAGCAGGCCGCCACCGGCGATGCTCATGATCAGTGTGAGCGCGAACCGCTCGTGCGCCAGGGCGGTCCTGGCCGCGTGTTCGGTAAAGCTGGCAACCTCGTCGACCAGGGCTTCCAGCTCGTGATCCAGCTTGTCGGCTTCCGCCTCGACCTTTCCGGCCAGCTTGATGGCCTTCTCGACCTGCCCGGTCTCCAGCAGGCCGAACACCTCCACGGCGTGCTCGTCGAAGCTCTTATGCGCGATCTCGATCGCCTTCAGGGCACTGGCGACTTTCGCGAACTCCGCCCGCACCTCGTCCGTATGCGCATGCTCGACACCGGCTTCCGCCATATGCTCCAGTTCAAGCAACTCGCCGTCCACCTTGTGGCCAAGTTCGCTGAAGTGTTTGCGCGACTCGTTGAAGTGCGCGACGGCCTCGCTGTGCGACTGCATCTCCTCGCCGTAACGCAAGGCGCGTTCCATGGCGATCGTCTGCTCCAGCTGGTGCAACGTGACGTTTGTCAGACCGCGTGTCAGCGGGATGTCCTCTTCCGCGATGGTGGTCAGCTCATCGCCGATCTGTCCCATCTGAACGATGCCCACGGCCGCAATGGCGATGCCGACCGCCAGCAAAATGCCGGCAAGTCCGGCGATACGGGTGGAAATCTTCAGATTGGAGAGACTCAATAGCGCCTTCATTGCCAGACTCCTGACGTCAGCAACCCCCATTTGGTGAACATCGCGCCCGACGGCGCCCGCATGGCGGCGAGACCCAGGCGCCAGACGCCCGATCCCTTCATGCGAAAATCCAATTCAATTTAATTAGATTTCTCTGAAATTTAGGTTAAGCACCTGTGTTAACTTCGCTTCCGATCCGACAATCGATCGTTGACCAATGTCGGGTCGACGGCCCTGGGCTAGAACTCTTCCCACTCGTCGTCCGCCTCGGCGACCGACGCGGCAGCCGCGCCGCCGCCACCGCCACCGCCGACAGCAGCCACCTTGGTCGCAATCGTCTGCTGCTGCTGATGCACGGGGTTCGGCGCGGCGGCCGGCGCGGGGGCAGGGGCCGCGTCCAGGCCCAGCTCGTCCTCTTCGTCACCGGTCTTGAAGAAGCTCACCAGCTTCTTCAGATCGTCGACCTGCGCCGTCGTCGAGTGCAGCGCCGCCGTGGTCTCTTCCACCAGGGCCGCGTTCTGCTGCGTCATCTCGTCCATGTTCGACACCGCCGTGCCGACCTCGTCCAGGCCGGACGCCTGTTCCTTGCTGGCCGCGGCGATGTCCGAGATGATGTCCGCCACCTTCTTCACCGAAGTGACGATCTCCTCCAGGGACGTGCCGGCCTTCTGCACCAGCCCGACGCCGTCGCGCACCTGGCTGTCCGAATTGCTGATCAGGTCCTTGATCTCCTTCGAGGCCTTGCCCGAGCGTTGCGCCAGCGCACGGACCTCGGTGGCGACCACGGCGAAGCCTTTGCCGGCCTCGCCGGCGCGCGCCGCCTCGACCGCCGCGTTCAGCGCCAAGAGGTTGGTCTGGAAGGCGATCTCGTCGATCATGCTCATGATCTCGGTGATCTGCTTCGACGAGTCCTCGATCTTGCTCATGGCGTCCACCGCCGACGCCACGACCTCGCCGCCGTTCGACGCGGCATCCCGCGCCGCCACCGCCAGCTGATTGGCCTGCTGGGCGTTGTCGGCGTTCTGGCGCACCGTCGCCGACAGCTCCTCCATCGAGGCCGCGGTCTCCTCCAGCGACGAGGCCTGCTGCTCGGTGCGCGACGACAGGTCGCCGGCGCCCGATGCGATCTCCGATGTGGCGTCGCTCACCGTGCCGGTGGCCGCGACGATCCGCTTGGCGATGCCGCCGATCTTCTCGGCCATCTGGTTCGAGTCACCCTTCAGCTTGGCGAAGGTGCCCTGGTAGTCGCCTTCGATACGCTGGGTCAGATCGCCCTGGGCCATCGCCGACATCACCGAGACCGTCTCGTTCAGGCCCCGGTCCACCGTGCCGACCAGCTGGTTCATGCCCTTGGCCAGCTCCAGCATGAAGCCCTGCTTGCCGGTCTCCTCCAGCCGCCGGCTGAAGTCGCCGGCGCCCGCCGCCGTCACCAGGTCCGCGACCTCGTCCTCGACCGCCAGCTGCGCCGTCACGTCGGTCCACTCGACCGAGGTCCCGGCCCGCTCGCCGCCCGGCCCGAACACCGGCGTCACGATCAGGTCGAAGGTCAGGCCCGCGACCGAGACCCGGCCGTTATACGGTCCCTTCAGGCCGTCCAGCAGATTGCGCTGGTGCGACGGGTTCTTGTGGAACACGTCGATGTTGGTGCCGACCAGATTGTTCAGATCGAAGGCCGGCAGTTCCTGGCGGATGTCTGACTCGCGGCTGCGCATCAACTCGACCAGCGCCTTGTTGACGTAGACGATGTTGTAGTCGGCATCCGCGATCATGAAGTTCGTCGAGGCCGCGTCGAGCGTCGACTTGGCCCGCGCCATCTCTTCCTCGGTGACCAGCTTCTCGGTCACGTCCATCCACTGCACCGAGGTGGCGATGCGCTCGCCCTGGTCGTTGAAGGCCGGCGTCACCACCAGATCGAAGGTCACGCCGCCGATCGTCAGACGGCCCTGATGCGGCTGCCGGAGGCCCGCCAGGATGCCGCGCTGATGCGCCGGGTTCTTGTGGAACACGTCGATGTTGGTGCCGATCAGGTTCCTGGCATCGAGGTTCGGCAGGTCCTGCCGCATCTCCGCTTCGCGGCTCTCGAACAGCTCGTGCGCCGACCTGTTCATGTAGACGATGTTGTAATCGGCGTCCGCGATCATGAAGCTCGCAGACGCGTTGTCCAGCGCCGAGCGCGCCTGCGCCGCTTCTCTGCCGATTTCCCGGATCTTGTCGAGCGAACGGGCCAATTCGCCCAGCTCGTCCTTGTTGTCCATACCGGGCAGGACGACGTTCATGTCGCCGCCGGCCAACAGGCCGACGCCATCGGCGATGCTGGCGATCGGCCGGCTGATGCTTCGGGCGATCGTCCGCATCATCAGCATCAAGACCAACAAAACCAGACCGTAGCCGACCGCCATCGCCAGCAGCAGGTTTGTCGCGGCGCTCTGGTGGGAATCGGCCACATGCAGCAGGTCGGCGGCGACGCGGTCCTCCAACGCCTTCAGGACGTTGATTTTCTGCGTGATGGCATCGAACCAGAAACCGCCTTGGATACCTTGCGTATCGCCGCTGTCGACGCTTGCGATCGCGATGTCGCGCAGCCGTTGAACTTCCTTCGCTTCCGGGCCGTTCAGCGCCGCGGTCAGCTGCTCGCCTTCGGCCGGTGTCGCAAACCGCACAAAGCTGTCGAAATAGGCCTGTTGTTGCGCGATCAGGCTGACAAAGCGCTGATAGACCGCCGGCTTGAATTGTCCGCCGCTGAAGCCGGCGGCGCCCATGGCGCGCTCGATGCCGGCGCGCTCCTTGCCTTGCAGCAGGCTGACATAGGCGTTGATCGTCGCCGTCACCTCCGGATCGGTGCTGAGCGCCGCCATCTCCTCGACGATGTCGAGCAGGCCTGCGATCGTTCCGGTGTAGTAGCCGGCCATCTGGGGCACCGAAATCTGGAGACCGTCGATCTTGCCGCGCACGCCGGACAACTCGGCCAGGCGCGCGCTGGCTTTCCGGACCAAATCGGCGAAGTCCGGGCCAAATACAGCCGCGTCGAAGCCTTGCAGCGAAGCTTCGTATACCTCGCGCTTGCCGTTGGTTGCCTGCCGCTGGCCGCCGATGCGATCGGCGAACTTCTTGCCTTGGCTCGACAGGAAACCCGCCGACATGCCGCGCTCTTTCTGCAGCTCATGCACGACCGCGCTGATCTCGGTGCCGAGATGCGCCAACGTCCCGATGCGGGTGGCTTCGTTCGACCGGTCCCAATTCTCGAAAACGGACTGGCCAACCAGGAACACCATCACGATGATCGGCAGCACCGCGGCCAGGGTCAGTCGCGTGGCGATCTTCATATTGCTTATCAATGTCGTCACAACGGCACCTTGAAATGCTTTTGTTTGCCCTGCCGCGCCGCGTCCTTGTCAATCAGACCGGGTGACGGCGAGCGTTTCGTATCGCTCGAATTCGAGCCCAAGGTGCCAATGCGATCTAAAAAATCTCTAAAAATCTCAAAATACCGGATTGTCTAATATTTATGGCCTGCAGGAGCAGTTTTGCGCCTGTAACAGGATCAGAAGTTTTCGTCGAAGTGTTCCGGCCGCGGACGAGCGCCGATCCAACAAAAAGGCTGCTTCACCAATAGCGGATGAAAACATACGGCCACCGTCTGGCCCCTCCACAAGCGCCCCTCGGAAGATGGCGAAAACCCGGCCACAGAGACCTGTAGCCGGGCTTTGCTCAATCAAAGACGCCCGGCGGGATCAGAACTCTTCCCAGTCGTCGTCGGCTGGTTCGGCGGCGGCCGCAGCCGCGCCGCCACCGCCGCCGACCGTGGCCACCTTGGTCTCCAGCTTTTTTTGCTGCCGGTGAACCGGATTGCCGCCGGCCGTCGCCAGGGCCGGGGCGGGGGCAGCATCGAGGTCCAACTCGCCCTCTTCCTCGCCGGTCTTGAAGAAGCGCACGAGCTTCTTCAGATCATCGGTCTGGCCGGTCATCGAATGCAGCGCCGCCGTGGTCTCCTCCACCAGGGCCGCGTTCTGCTGCGTCATCTCATCCATGTTTGTCACCGCCGTACCGACCTCGTCGATCCCCGAGGCCTGCTCCTTGCTGGCCGCGGCAATATCCGAGATGATGTCCGCGACCTTCCTTACCGAGGTGACGATCTCTTCCAGGGACGTGCCGGCCTTCTGCACCAGCCCGACGCCGTCGCGGACCTGGCTGTCCGAGTTGCTGATCAGGTCCTTGATCTCTTTCGAGGCCCGGCCCGAGCGCTGCGCCAGGGCACGGACTTCCGTGGCGACAACGGCGAAGCCCTTGCCGGCCTCGCCGGCGCGCGCCGCCTCGACCGCCGCGTTCAAGGCCAAGAGGTTGGTCTGGAAGGCGATCTCGTCGATCATGCCCATGATCTCGGTGATCTGCTTGGACGAGTCCTCGATCTTGCCCATGGCGTCCACCGCCGAGGCCACGACCTCGCCGCCGTTCGACGCCGCGTCGCGGGCGGCGACGGCAAGCTGATTGGCCTGCTGGGCGTTGTCGGCGTTCTGGCGCACCGTCGCCGACAGCTGCTCCATCGAAGCCGCGGTCTCTTCCAGCGACGAGGCCTGCTGCTCGGTGCGCGACGACAGGTCGCCGGCGCCGGCCGCGATCTCGGCGTTGGCATCGCTGACCGTACCCGTTGCCGCGACGATCCGCTTGGCGATGCCGCTGATCTTCTCGGCCATTTGGTTCGAGTCGTCCTTGAGCTTCAGGAAGGTGCCCCGATAGTCGCCTTCGATGCGCCGGGTCAGGTCGCCCTGGGCCATCGCCGACATCACCGACACCGTCTCGTTCAGACCGCGGTCGACGGTGGCGACCAACTCGTTCATGCCCTTTGCCAGCTCCAGCATGAAGCCCTGCTTGCCGTCTTCGGCCAGCCGCCGGCTGAAGTCGCCGGCGCCCGCCGAGGCAACAAGGCCAGCCACTTCTTCCTCGACCGCCAGCTGCGCCGTTATGTCGGTCCACTCGACGGAGGTGCCGACACGCTCGCCATCCGCACCGAAAACCGGCGTCAGGACAAGATCGAAGGTCAGGCCGGCGACGGCGATACGGCTACGGTGCGTCAAGCGCAACCCCTCCAGGATGCCGCGCTGGTGCGACGGGTTCTTGTGGAACACATCGATGTTGGTGCCGATCAGGGTGTTCAGATCGAAGGCCGGCAACTCCTTGCGGATGTCGCTCTCCCGACTGCGGAACAGCTCGATCAGGGCCTTGTTCACATAGACGATGTTGTAGTCGGCATCCGAGATCATGAAGTTGGTCGAGGAGCTGTCCATCGTCGCCTTGGCGCGCGCCGCCTCGGTCTCGATCGCCAGCTTTTCGGTAATGTCCGTCCATTGCACCGCGGTACCGATGCGCGCGCCGGTCGGACTGAAGGCCGGCGTCATCACCAGATCGAAAGTCAGACCGGCAATCGCCAGCCGGCTCTCATGCGGCTGTCTGAGACCGTCCAGAATGCCGCGCTGATGTGACGGGTTCTTGTGGAATACGTCGATGCTGGTGCCGATCAGGTTCTTCGCGTCCAGATTCGGCAACTGTTGCCGCAGCTCGGCCTCGCGGCGCTCGAACAGCCGGCGGGCGGCGTCGTTCGTATAGACAATATTGTAGTCGGCGTCCGCCATCATGAAGCAGGCCGACGCGCCCTCGAGCGCCGACTGCGAGCGGGCGGCGACAACCGCGCTATCTCGGAAAGCCGACAGAGCGCCGGCCATCTGACCGATTTCGTCACCCCGGCCCAGACCGGCAATGTCGAAGTCGAAGTTGCCCCGGTCCATCTCGGCGAAATTCTCGGTCACGGCACCGATCGGCCGGACCGTCGAGCGAACCATGACCAGACCGGCAATCGCGCCGACGCTGACCGCCACGACCGACACCACCAACAGCATGATCAGGCCAGCCTTTTCGTCTCGCTCGGCCTTCAACGCCGACGCCGCGGTGAATTCGGCCAGTTCCAGCAGCTGCTCCTCGAGCCGGTGGTTCAAGGCGTCTTCCTCGGCCTCGACCTCAAGGGCGGCCTCGATCGCCCGGGCGACCTCACCGGCCTCGAGCATGGCGATAACGGCAAGCGCGTGTTCGTCGAAGCGGTCGTGCGCGACCGCGATTTCCCGCAAAGTCGTCGTCACACGAGCGAATTCGGCCTTTGCCGCCGCGCTGTGCGCCAGCGATTGAACCTCGCTCGCCAACACAGAAGCCTCACGCAGTTCCTTGTCGACCTGGGCGGCCAGTTCCTCGAAACGGTGCTTTGATTCCTTGAAGTGGCCGATGGCGTTCTCGTTGACCTGCATCTCCTCGCCGAACCGCAACGACCGCTCGAGCGCGATCGACTGCTCGAGCTGGTGAAGAGAGATTTTCATCAAGGCATTGGTAAGTGGAATGTCGACCTCGGCGACTTCCTCCAGCTCCAATCCGATCTTCTGCATCTTTGCGGCGCCAATCGTGGCAATGATCACGCTGATCGCCAGCAGACCGCCGATCAAGCCATAGAACTTCGTTGAAATCCTCACGTTCGAGAGGCGCATGGCATAACCCCCATCAATTCGAATTGAATGTCAGAAATCTCGTTTCGACGCGACGCCGGAACCGGCTCGGCTTTCGTCCGGGCGCCGGTTCGGCGGCTGTTCGTTTCTGCGACGAGAGGGGCCGACAGACGGCCTGGCGCTTGCAATTGCCGCAGTCGGCAACGCGCTCTGAACTGTCTTCCAGTTCGACATACGGCTATGGACCCCCAGCATCGCCGGCCGGAACTGTTATGGCGGAAAGTCCGCCCATTCCGGATTGCGAGAACAACGCTGGGATAGTCCGAAAGCGGTGAACATACGCTTAATGTTGTTCTGTTGTGTGAAATATAGATGCAACTTGCGGGTGGATTTTGACTCAAATCAAACGAGAAATACTTTATCAAGATACAATTTTACTTTGCTAGCAATCCCGCGACGCAATACTCGGATGACTCTTATCGAAGCCGAAACCGGCATGGCTCGCTCGGTCGGCTCTGCCATGAGAAAGCGGGGCGATCCCTTGACGACATGCCAACCCGGACGACGATCTTGCATCGATCGACAATCTGTTTTTGACGAACGATCAGTTTGTCAGCGTCGCATTGGACAAAGGTACGATCGAACCATGCCATCGCCTTCAATTGGCCGATGCTGAAACACCAATCGGGTGCCAGCCCGAGATTGGGCGGTCTGCCGGAACGTGTCGTGAAGCCCCTACGGTCTCCTTTGGTTCGGCCGTCCGGTTAACTGGCCGCGCCCTTCGTTCTGAACGGCGCCTGAATAAGCCTAATACTCCTGCCAGTCGCCGTCGGCCGGTTCGATGACAGTTGCCGCGGGGGCAGCGCTGCCGCCGACGGCGGCCACCTTGGTTTCCAGCGTCTTTTGCTGTTGATGAACCGGATTGCCGTCGGGCGTCGGCAGGGTCGGGGCAGAGGCCGCGTCGAGATCCAGCTCGTCCTCTTCCTTGCCGGTCTTGAAGAAGCGCACCAGCGTCTTCAGATCGTCGATCTGGCCAGTCATCGAGTGCAGCGCCGCCGTGGTCTCCTCCACCAGGGCCGCGTTCTGCTGCGTCATCTCGTCCATGTTCGACACCGCCGTGCCGACCTCGTCGATGCCCGAGGCCTGTTCCTTGCTGGCCGCGGCGATGTCCGAGATGATGTCCGCCACCTTCTTCACCGAGGTGACGATCTCTTCCAGGGACGTGCCGGCCTTCTGCACCAGACCGACGCCGTCGCGGACTTGGCTGTCCGAGTTGCCGATCAGCTCCTTGATCTCCTTCGAGGCCTTGCCCGAGCGCTGCGCCAGCGCCCGGACCTCGGTGGCGACAACGGCGAAGCCCTTGCCGGCTTCGCCGGCCCGCGCCGCCTCGACCGCCGCGTTCAAGGCCAAGAGGTTGGTCTGGAAGGCGATCTCGTCGATCATGCCCATGATCTCGGTGATCTGCTTCGACGAGCTCTCGATCTTGCTCATGGCGTCCACCGCCGAGGCCACGACCTCGCCGCCGTTCGACGCCGCGTCGCGGGCCGCGACGGCAAGCTGGTTCGCCTGCTGAGCGTTGTCGGCGTTCTGGCGCACCGTGGCCGACAGCTCCTCCATCGAAGCCGCGGTCTCTTCCAGCGACGAGGCCTGCTGCTCGGTGCGCGACGAGAGATCCCCGGCGCCCGACGCGATCTCCGACGTCGCGTCGCTGACCGTGCCGGTCGCGCCGACGATCCGCTTGGCGATGCCGCCGATCTTCTCGGCCATCTGGTTCGAGTCGTCCTTGAGCTTCAGGAAGGTGCCCCGATAGTCGCCTTCGATGCGCCGGGTCAGATCGCCCTGGGCCATGGCCGACATCACCGAGACCGTCTCGTTCAGGCCGCGGTCGACGGTGCCGACCAGCTCGTTCATGCCTTTCGCCAGCTCCAGCATGAAGCCCTGCTTGCCGGCTTCTTCCAGCCTAGTGCTGAAGTCGCCGGCGCCGGCCGCCTGCACCAGTTCAGCGATCTCGTGCTCAACCGCGAGCTGCGCCGTCACATCGGACCATTCCACCGAGGTGCCGACACGCTCGCCGCCCGGCCCGAACACCGGCGTCACTGTCAGGTCGAAAGTCAGGTCCGCGACCGTGATCCGGCCGTAATGCGGCGCCGTCAGACCGTCCAACAGGTTGCGCTGATGTGACGGGTTCTTGTGGAACACGTCGATATCGGTGCCGACCAGGTTGTTCAGGTCGAACGCCGGCAACTCCTGACGAATCTCGCCCTCGCGGCCGCGGAACAACTCGACCAGCGCCTTGTTGATATAGACGATGTTGTAGTCGGCGTCCGCGATCATGAAATTGGTCGACGTGCCGTCTATGGTCGCCTTGGCCCGCGCCATCTCCTCTTCCGTCGCCAGCTTCTCGGTGATGTCGGTCCATTGAACCGAGGTGGCGATACGCTCGCCCTTGTCGTTGAAGGCCGGCGTCACGATCAGATCGAAGACCACGCCGCCGATCGTGAGGCGGCTTTCGTGCGGTTGCCGCAGCCCGTCCAGGATGCCGCGCTGATGCGCCGGGTTCTCGTGGAACATGTCGATGTTGGCGCCGATCAGGTTCCTGGCATCGAGGTTCGGCAGATCCTGCCGCATCTCCGCCTCGCGCGCCTCGAACAGTTCCTGGGCCGATTGGTTCACGTAGACGATGTTGAAATCGGCATCGGCAATCATGAAGTTCGCCGATGCATTGTCCAACGCCGACTGCGCCCGCGCGGCTACAGCGCCCGTCTCTTGTATCTCGACCAAAGCTCGCGCCAGGCCGCCAATTTCATCCGCACGGTCTGCCGCAGGTAGGTGCAGAGAACTGACACCCGCTTTCACGTCTTGCACATAGGAAGCCATGCGCGACAGTGGCTGCGTGACAAGACGAGTCGCCGCACTCGACACGGCGACAAGAACGATGCCGGCAAACAGAATTGCAATCATGATGACGTTGGTCAGTTCCTGACCGGCCGCCAACTGACCATCAATGGCCGTTGAAACCTCAAGAATGCCGCGAACATCGCCAAGCCGCCAATCGGCCTTTGGTGTATCGGGGTGGGAATTGTGACAGTCAACGCAGCCCTGCAACTGCATACGGTCGGCAATCGCGACGCGGACCGTTTCCTTCCCATCGACCGTTTCACGGCGGACGAAAGTCGTGTCTGGATTGCTATTGAGGTATTCCCACGCCTGTTGCTGGAAATCGTCCAACCGGCGATCGGTACGGTTAGGAAATGGATAGGCGCTGTAGAGATTTATTGTCGTGTCCCGCTCTCGCAACAATCGACTCAGATCATGAATGAACGTCGCCGGCAGGGGGATGGCGTTCGGATCCGCGGCGTGATTGATGCTGGGCTTCAGGGCACCGCTTTTCTTCGCTTTGACAATCACGTTTTTGGTGTAGTAGCCGCGAATGGTCTTGAACTGATTGACAGTTTCCGTCGCTGACAACGCGGCGGCGTCGGTGGCATTCGACGCGATAATCCGCGGAATGAGCAACCCGGCCGAAATCACCAGAATCAATAAGGCGATTGGAGTTGGAAGTATAAGTTTCCAAGCTAGACGTCGAGAAAGAAATTTCATAATGAAGACCCCCATGATTTCAAAAAACATTAGATATTTTTAATAAATAAAATACTAAATTAGATGACTACTTTGCTTGCATTTGTACTCATCTGCACCATAGAACTATTTATGAGTGCAATTTCTCTGGATTAAACAATTTTTGATAACACCTCCTCGAAAGTAGAGTTGTCAGACAAAAGGGCCCGGCCGCATTGGCTGCAGCCGGGCATATGGGCTCCCAAGGGATTGGAAGAGGGGGGCTAGAACTCTTCCCACTCGTCGTCGGCCTGCTCGGCGACCGCCGCCGCAGCCGCGCCGCCGCCACCGCCGACCGCGGCCACATTCTTCGCCAGCGTCTGCTGCTGCTGATGCACCGGATTGCCATCTGATCCAGGGTCAGGGGCAGTATCCGGCTCCAGCTCTTCCTCTTTCTCGCCGGTCTTGAAGAAGCGCACCAGCGTCTTCAGATCGTCGATCTGGCCGGTCATCGAGTGCAGCGCCGCCGTGGTCTCCTCCACCAGGGCCGCGTTCTGCTGCGTCATCTCGTCCATGTTCGACACCGCCGTGCCGACCTCGTCGATGCCCGAAGCCTGCTCCTTGCTGGCCGCGGCGATGTCCGAGATGATGTCCGCCACCTTCTTCACCGAGGTGACGATCTCCTCCAGTGACGCGCCGGCCTTCTGCACCAGCCCGACGCCGTCGCGCACCTGGCTGTCCGAGTTGCTGATCAGCTCCTTGATCTCCTTCGAGGCCTTGCCCGAACGCTGCGCCAGCGCCCGGACCTCGGTGGCGACAACGGCGAAGCCCTTGCCGGCTTCGCCGGCCCGCGCCGCCTCGACCGCCGCGTTCAGCGCCAGCAGGTTGGTCTGGAAGGCGATCTCGTCGATCATGCCCATGATCTCGGTGATCTGCTTCGACGAGCTCTCGATCTTGCTCATGGCGTCCACCGCCGAGGCCACGACCTGACCGCCGTTCGACGCCGCGTCGCGGGCGGCGACAGCCAGCTGATTGGCCTGCTGGGCGTTGTCGGCGTTCTGACGCACCGTCGCCGACAGCTCCTCCATCGAGGCCGCGGTCTCCTCCAGCGACGAGGCCTGCTGCTCGGTGCGCGACGAGAGATCCCCGGCGCCCGACGCGATCTCCGACGTCGCGTCGCTGACCGTGCCGGTCGCGCCGACGATCCGCTTGGCGATGCCGCCGATCTTCTCGGCCATCTGGTTCGAGTCGTCCTTGAGCTTCAGGAAGGTGCCCCGATAGTCGCCTTCGATGCGCCGGGTCAGATCGCCCTGGGCCATGGCCGACATCACCGAGACCGTCTCGTTCAGGCCGCGGTCGACGGTGCCGACCAGCTCGTTCATGCCTTTCGCCAGCTCCAGCATGAAGCCCTGCTTGCCGTCTTCCGCCAGCCGCCGGCTGAAGTCGCCCGCGCCGGCCGCCTGTACCAGATCCGCGACCTCGTCCTCGACGGCCAGTTGCGCCGTTACGTCGGTCCACTGTACCGAGGTGCCGACCCGCTCGCCGTTCGGCCCGAACACCGGCGTCACGATCAAGTCGAAGGTCAGACCCGCGACTTCGACCCGGCCATTGTGCGGTGCTCGCAACCCATTCAGCAGGTTGCGCTGGTGCGACGGGTTCTTGTGGAACACGTCGATGTTGGTGCCGATCAGGTTGTTCAGATCGAAGGCCGGCAGCTCCCTGCGGATGTCGCCCTCGCGGCCGCGGAACAGCTCGACCAGCGCCTTGTTGACATAGACGATGTTGTAGTCGGCGTCCGCGATCATGAAGTTGGCCGACGCCGCATCCAAGGTCGACTTGGCCCGCGCCATCTCCTCCTCGGCCGCCAGCTTGTCGGTGATGTCGGTCCATTGAACCGAGGTGGCGATACGCTCGCCCTTGTCGTTGAAGGCCGGCGTTACCACCAGATCGAAGGTCACGCCGCCGATCTTCAAACGGCTCACATGCGGGTTGCTCAGGCCGGCCAGGATGCCACGCTGATGCGTCGGGTTCTTGTGGAAGTCGTCGATATTGCTGCCGATCAGGTTCCTGGCGTCGAGATTCGGCAGATCCTGCCGTAACTCCGCCTCACGGCTTTCGAACAGCTCTTGTGCCGCCTTGTTCATGTAGACGATATTGTAGTCGGCGTCGGCGATCATGAAGTTGGCCGAGGCCGCGCCCAAAGCCGATTGGGACCGAACCGCTCGAACGCTGGTCTCCTGCAGCGAGATCAACGCGGTCGTCATGGCGCCGATTTCGTCGGCGCGCTCGGCCGGCGGCACGTCGAACTGCGTATCGCCCTCGGCCAGCCGCGTCATCGCATCGGTCACGGCGTTGATCGGCCGGGTCATGCTTCGCGCAAACCACGCGCCGATACAGCCGATCACGACGACGATAGCGGTCGCGACCGCGACCAGGTAAATCAGCAGGTGATTCACCGGCGCCAGCACTTCGGCCTCATCGATCTCGGCCATGATGGCCCAGGTCGTGCCGAGGAACTCCAGAGCGCCGTAGGCCGACAGGACGGGAATACCGCGGTAGTCCGGCGTCACCATCACGCCACTCTCGCCGTCCAAAGCCCGGCGCACCGTCTCGGTGTCGACCTCCACCTTAAGGATGGTCGATTCCTGGGCGAACCGGGAATCGCTTCGCATCAGCCGATCGCCGCCGACGATATAGGTCTCGCCGCTCTCGCCCATGCCGGCGGCGGTCTGCATCACCTTGTTCAGTCGGTCGATCGGCATCTGGAACACCAGCACGCCCCGCAGCCGGCCGTCCGCATCCAGGATCGACGACGAAATGAAGCTGGCGGCCGCGCCATGGCTCGGCGCATAGGGTTTGAAGTCAAAGAACTGGTGGCTGTCGCGTTTCGCCGCATCCCGGGCCGCGCGAAACGCGTTGCCCAGATCGGTTTCCCGCCATTTGCCGGTGTTCACATTGGTCGCGTAGTCCAGCTCCTTGAAGACCGTGTAGACCAGGTTGCCGTCGGTATCGAACAGAAAGATGTCGTAGTAGCCCCGTTCGCGCAGAAACGTGCGCAGCCAGGGATGGTATTCGGCGTGCACGGCGCTGTAGCGCGAGCCGTCCTCGGCATCGTCGAGGTTTTCCTTCTGGCCCGTCGGATGCGGATTATCGTCGATATAGGCCTTTTGCAGATACGCCGTCGGCGCCGGCAGCTGGCGCCAAGCCTCTGAAAACGCCTCGAGCGCGGTCAACGCCGTCGGGTTGCTCGACATCGTCCGAAGGTCCTGTCGGATCGATTCGAGATAACGCTCCAGATCGTCCTTTTTGGTCGCTTCGAGAGCCGCCAGTTTCTCCGACGCCGCCGCCAACAGGCTTTCCGACGACGTGGTGAAACTGACCAGTGAGGCAATTGCCGTCGACGCGAACGCCAGCAGCACCATGGTTGTCGTCAGCTTGGCCGCGATCTTGATGTCACGTATCGCGCTGAACATCCGTTGTTCCTCCAATCCTTCGCCTTGCCGCTCATGGTCGAGCCGGCAACCCCATCGGCGTCGTACCGGTGGTGATTTCAGTTATTGAGAATGTTGCGCGCCATCAGGCCGCATATGAGTGAAATTAATATTAAATTCTTCTAATTTAGAATCTTCTGCGGTAATCGCGCGAACCGGGCCCGCAAACGCCGGCAAAACGGTGACGGAAACGCGGATATTTCGACAGAAATCGAAATATCCGAAAATGGCCATTTTCTGCGGAATCTTAAGCCTTGACGCCCCTGTGCATGGGGTTGTTCCCGCGTTTCCCGGGCGCGATACCCCCCCTTCAACCGCCCTTGATAAGGTCGGCGGCCTTCTCGGCGATCATGATCACGGCGGCATTGGTGTTGGCCGAAACCAGCGTCGGCATAACAGACGCGTCGACCACCCGCAGGCCGTCGAGGCCGTGCACGCGCAGCCGGTCGTCGACCACGGCCAGGGGGTCGCGGCCCATCTTGCAGGTGCCGACGGCGTGGTAGACGGTCGAACCGTTGCGGCGGGCATAGTCCAGCCAGTCGGCGTCGCTCTGCACCTCGTCGCCCGGCAGGATCTCGGCCACCCGGTAGCCGTCGAATGCGGGCGCCTGGCAGAACCGGCGGGCGAGCTTCAGGCCAGCGACCATGGTCTCGCGATCGGACGGGACGCTCAGATAGCCCGGCCGGATCGCCGGCGGTGTCGCCGGGTCGGCCGACACGATCGTGACGCTGCCGCGGCTGTCCGGCCGGTGCAGCCAGCAGCCGCAGGACATGCCGGGGAAGGGGTCGAGGCCGCCGGCGATCCCGCCCTCGAAGCTCGCCGGCATGAAGACGTATTGCAGGTCCGGGCTCTCGAGCTCGGG
This sequence comes from Alphaproteobacteria bacterium, assembly GCA_965232515.1. Taxonomy (GTDB): domain Bacteria; phylum Pseudomonadota; class Alphaproteobacteria; genus JANQKO01. The sequence continues at coordinate 1,038,172 of CBDDPY010000002.1, forward strand.
CCGCGAGCGTACCGAGGCGCCGACATGGGCGACGCTGAGCGCCAGCAGGCCGCGTCGGAAAACCGCGTATTTCGCCAGCTCGCCGAGGAACCGCAGGCCGCGGCTGCGCTCGTTCAGCGTCACCACGTTCCGCAGCCGGTAGGAGACCCGGGCGACGTAGTGATCCTGGAAGTTGCTGCCGACGCCCGCCAATGCGTGCCGGACCGGGATGCCCAGGTCGGCCAGCAGATCCGGCGAACCGATGCCCGAGAGCTGCAGGAGCTGCGGCGAGTTCACCGCGCCGCCCGCGACGATGACTTCGCGGCCGGCCCGGGCGCGCAGGCTGCGGCCAGCCGCCTGGTAGACGACGCCGGTCGCCCGCCGCCCGTCGAGCGTGATCCGGGTCGTCAGCGCCCGGGTGACGACGCGCAGGTTGGCGCGCCGGCGCGCGGGCTTCAGGAATGCGGTCGCCGTGCTGCTGCGCCGGCCGTTCGCCATGCATTGCTGGAAGTAACCGACGCCGGCCTGATCGGCGCCGTTATAGTCAGGGTTCCGCGGCACGCCATGATGCTCAGCCGCGGCGATGAAAGCGTCGCTGATCGCATGCCGCTCGCGGATGTCGGCGACCTGCAGCGGCCCGCCCGCGCCATGGAAGGCGTCGCCGCCGCCCTCGCGGTTCTCCGATTTCTTGAAGTAGGGCAGGACCTCGTCATACGACCAGCCGCGGTTGCCGAGCTGTGCCCAGTGGTCGAAGTCCTGCCGCTGGCCACGCACGTAAAGGTGGCCGTTGATCGAGCTGGAGCCGCCCAGCACCTTGCCGCGCGGAAAGTGGATGGCGCGGTTGCCCGATTCGGGTTCCGGTTCGGTGGCGTAGCACCAGTTCACGCGGGCGTCGTCCAGTGTCTTGGTGAAGCCGGCCGGGATGTGAATGAACGGATTGCGGTCCGGACCGCCGGCTTCCAACAGCAGCACCGTCGTCTCCGGATCTTCGCTCAACCGGTTGGCCAGCACGCATCCGGCGGAGCCGGCGCCGACGATAATGTAGTCGTAGGTCTCGGCGGCCGGAACGCCGCCGTTGGTATCCGCTGCCATGTGCCTATCCTAGCGCCTCCCACACTCGCGACGCGCGCGCGCAATTGCTATTCTCCGGCGCCATGGCAAGACAACCGAATTCGACGATCAGGCACCGCCAACGGCCGGTGCTGCTGGTCCGCGACAGCGCCGGCGCCCGCCTGTCCGCGGCCCGCGGGCTCGCCCGCCGACAAGGCCGGCCGCTGCATCGCGTCGATCTGTCCGCCGCCGGCGACAGCGGCGAGACCGAGAGGATGCTCGATCGCGCCTTCAAGGCGGCGGCCAATCGGTCGGCGGTGCTGTTCTTCGACGAAGCCGACGCGCTGTTCGGCAAGCGCACCGAGGTGCGCGACTCCCACGACCGCTACGCCAACCTTGAAGTCGGCTATCTGCTGCAACGGCTCGAGGCCCATCGTGGCATCGTCATCATCGGCGCCAACCGCCGCCAGCACATCGACGACGCGCTGCTGAAACGCTGCCGCGCAAGCCTGAGGCACGCGGGATGAGCGATTTCGTGCTGGTCTGGGTGCTGTCCTCGATCGCCATTCTGGTCGCGATCTACCTCATCCGGTCGATACGCTTCCGCCGCCCGGCGCGGGCATCAGAGATGCATCTGCGCGGCACGCTGGTGTTCTGCGCCGTGTTCGGCGCCATTCCGGCCTTCCTTTACGACACCCAGTCGCCGCCGCCTGTGGACCTGCCCGAAACGCTGCAGAGCCGGCCGGCGCTGCCGGAAACGACCGGCAACTGACGGTCGCCGATCTCCGCCAGCCGGCGTCTCATCCGGCTGCGTGAAAGCGCTTGAAGCCGGCCTCCAGGTCGGCGATCAGATCCTCGACATCTTCCAGGCCGGCATGGAACCGCAGGGTCGGCCCCTCATAGGGCCAGGGCTTGGCGCTGCGGAAATTATTCGGCTGCGTGACCAGGACCAGGCTCTCATAGCCGCCCCAAGAGGCCCCCATTCCGTACAGCTCAAGATCGTCGACGAGCGCCGCGACCTGGGCATCGGCGCAGGGTTTCAGCGTCACGCCAAACAGACCCGAGGCGCCCAGGAAGTCACGCTTCCACAACGCGTGGCCCGGGTCGTCGGGCAGGGCGGGGTGCATGACGCACTCGACCTCCGGCCGGCCGCGGAACCACTCGGCCAGCGCCAGCCCCTGCTTCATGTGCTGCCGCAGGCGCACGCCGATGGTGCGCAGCCCGCGCTGGGCCAGATAGATGTCGTCGGGACCGGCGGTCTGTCCCAGCTCGCGGGTGGTCGGCTCGAGCTGCGGCCAGACCTCCTTGGTGGCCGTCACGGTGCCCAGCATCACATCCGAATGTCCGACGATGTATTTCGTCGCGGCCTGGATCGAGACATCGACGCCATGCTCGAACGGCTTGTAGAACAGCGGCGAGGCCCAGGTATTGTCCATCATAACTATGGCGCCGGCGGCGTGCGCGACCTCGGCAATGGCCGGGATGTCCTGCACCTCGAACGTGAGCGACCCCGGACTCTCGACATAGACCAGCCGCGTATTGTCGCGGATCAGATCCTTGATCCCGGCATTGATGAGCGGATCGTAGTAGGTGGTCTCGACACCGAACCGGGCCAGGATGCCGTTGCAGAACTTGTGCGTCGGCCCGTAAGCGTTGTCCGTGACCAGCACGTGATCGCCGGCCTTGAGGAAGGCCATCATGGCGCAGGCAATGGCGGCCAGGCCCGAGGGATAGACAAGACATCGGTGGCCACCCTCAAGCGCCGCGACCGCATCCTCCAGCGCGTACGACGTGGGCGTACCCCAACGCCCATAGACGACGGTGCGCTCTCCGTCGCTACGGGCCTGCTGGGCCGCGCGCAGGTCCGCGAGAGACCGGTGCAGCACCGTCGAGGCGTGATAGACGGGAGGGTTAACGATGCCGAAGTTATCGTCTGGATGACGGCCGGCGACCACGATCTTGGTATCGTCTTTCATACGGTTCTCAACGCTTGCGGGTTTTCAAGAAAGATACGGCGGGTGAGCCGCATAATGGCATCGGCCCGCGGTCGACACCAGGGCCGCCGCCGTTGCATCGGCGGGCGGATTTTGTTGCAATGCAGCAAGCATCCGGTTTCTTGTGAGCCCTTGACGAGGTGTGATAGTTTCGTGAACACATGGCTTGCATTAGACGCTTCTGGTGCAACGATAAGAAATCTGCGCAAATGTGCAGGAACAGGAACTAGAACAGGGAAGGTTCTTAGATGCGATACACGAGCCTAGTCGCCGCTGGCTTTGCGGCAATGTTTGTAGCCGGAACGGCCAGTGCCGGGACGCTCGACGATATCAAAGCCCGCGGTGAGCTGATTTGCGGCGTCACCACAGGCCTCGCCGGATTTGCGGCCCCGGACGATAAGGGCGAGTGGGCCGGCTTCGACGTCGATGTCTGCCGCGCCGTGGCCACCGCCATCTTCGGCGATCCGAAAAAGGTCAAGTTCGTGCCGACCACCGGCAAGAGCCGGTTCCCGGCCCTGCAGTCGGGCGAGGTCGACATGCTGGCCCGGAACACGACCTGGACCTTCGACCGGGACGTCAAGCTCGGCTTCGAGTTCACCGGCATCAACTTTTATGACGGTCAGGGCTTCATGGTTCGCAAGGACCTTGGCGTGAAATCGGGTTATGAGCTCGACGGCGCCAGCGTCTGCGTGGCCACCGGCTCGACCACCGAGCTCAACCTCGGCGACTTTTTCCGCGCCAACAACATGAGCTATACGCCGGTGGTCTACGAGAAGGCCGACGAAATCCGCACGGCCTATGACGCCAACCGTTGCGACGTCTACACGACGGACCGGTCCGGTTTGGCGGCACAGCGTTCGGAACTCAGCAATCCCGACGATCACATCGTCCTGCCGGAAGTGATCTCGAAAGAGCCGCTGGGTCCGTTGGTCCAGCACGGCGATCATCAGTGGGGCGATGTCGTCCGCTGGTCGCTGAACGTCATGATCATCGCCGAAGAACTGGGCATTACGTCCGCGAACGTCGATGACATGCGCGCCAGTTCGAAGAACCCTGAAATCCGGCGGTTGCTCGGTGTCGAGGGCGAATATGGCCCGCGGCTGGGTCTGGCGAACGACTGGGCCTACAACGTCATCAAGATGGTCGGCAACTATGCCGAGTCTTATGACCGCAACATCGGTCCGAACACCCCGATCGGACTTGAGCGCGGCGTGAACGCGCTGTGGACGGACGGCGGCATCCTGTACGCACCGCCGTTCCGCTGATCGTAATTTGACGGCGAGGCACGCCCGGGACTTGCCGGGCGTGCCTCGATCACCGGCAAGCGATTTTAGCCACATGGGGTGCCGGGATGGCCGTAGCTGACGTCAGCCAATCCTCAGCCAAGGTAAATTGGCTCTACGACGCGCGCGTGCGCGCGATCTTCTATCAGATCCTCACAATCACGGTCTTCGTCGGATTCATCATCTGGCTGGGCAACAATACCGCCCAGAACCTGGAAGACCGCGGCATCGCCACCGGTTTCGGCTTCCTCTCGCAGCCCGCCGGATTTGGCGTTCCCTTTTCATTGATCGAATATAGCGAGACGTCGCCTTACTGGGATGCCTTCGTTCTGAGCGTTCTCAACACGCTCTACATCTCCTTTATCGGCATTGTCCTGGCGACCGTCATCGGCTTCATCTTCGGCGTGATGCGCCTGTCGTCGAACTGGATCATCTCCAAGTTCGCCGCCATCTACCTTGAGACGGCGCGGAATATTCCGCTGCTTCTGCAGATCCTGTTCTGGTACTTCGGCGTCCTGACGGCACTGCCGCAACTTCGGCAGAGCATCAATATCGGCGACTCGATATTCCTTAACAATCGCGGTCTCTACACGCCATCGCCGATCTTCGGACCGGGTTTCGAATTCGTCGTCATCGCCTTTCTGGTCGCCATCATTGGCGTCATCCTGGTCAAGCGTTGGGCGACAAAGCGCCAGGAAGCGACCGGCGAGCAGTTCCCGGTTTTCTTGACCGCGCTCGGGCTCATCATCGGCCTGCCGCTGCTGGCCTTTGCCGTCACGGGCTTCCCGCTGACCTGGGATTACCCCGAGCTGAAGGGTTTCAACTTCCGCGGCGGCGCCGTCATGATCCCGGAGTTCATGGCGTTGCTGGCAGCGCTCACGCTGTATACGGCCGCCTTCATCGGCGAGATCGTGCGCGCCGGTATCCAAGCGGTCAGCCACGGCCAGACCGAAGCGGCCTATGCCCTTGGCGTTCGCCCGAGCATCACCATGCGCCTGGTGATCATTCCACAGGCGCTGCGGGTGATCGTGCCGCCGCTGACCAGCCAGTACCTGAACCTGACCAAGAACTCGTCGCTGGCGGCCGCCATCGGCTATCCGGAGCTGGTCGCAGTCTGGTCCGGTACTGTGTTGAACCAGACCGGTCAGGCCATCGAATGCATCCTGATGACCATGCTGGTGTACCTGACGATCAGCCTGTCCATCTCGGTGTTCATGAACTGGTACAACAAGCGCATCGCGCTGGTGGAGAGGTGACGACATGGCGACCATGGACACCTCGCAATCCGGTCACGACACACCGGCCGTCCACGTGCCGGCCCCGGATCTGCCGCCACCGGCAACCGAAGTCGGCATTCTCGGTTGGGCGAAGGCGAACCTGTTTTCGAACTGGTGGAACTCAATCCTGACCCTTGTCGGTCTCTATCTTTTCTATCTGGTTCTGCCGCCAATCCTGGACTGGGCCATCTTCTCGGCCGATTTCATCGGCGAGAGCCGCGACGACTGCACCAGCGGCGGGGCTTGCTGGGTCTTCATCAGCATCCGCTTCGACCAGTTCATCTACGGCTTCTATCCGGAGGCGGAACGCTGGCGCCCGACGCTGGCCGTCGGCGTGGGGCTGCTCTGTCTGGTTTATTGCCTGACGGACGGCGTGCCGTTCCGCAAATACGTGGCGATGTTCCTGTGCGTTCCGTTCCCGATCATCGCCTTCTTTCTGCTGAGCGGCGGATTCGGCTTGCCGCACGTCGAAACGCCGAAATGGGGCGGCTTCCTGCTGACCATCGTCATCGCCTCGGTCGGCATCGCGTCGTCGCTGCCGATCGGCATCGCGCTGGCGCTCGGCCGGCGCTCGCAGATGCCGGTCATCCGCATGATCTGTATCGGCTTCATCGAGTTCGTGCGCGCCGTGCCACTGATCACCGTGCTGTTCATGTCGCTGGTGATCCTGCCGCTGTTCCTGCCGCCGGGCAGCAACTTCGACCAGCTCCTGCGGGCGCTGATCGGCGTGTCGCTGTTCTCGGCCGCTTACATGGCCGAGGTGGTGCGCGGCGGTCTGCAGGCCATGCCCAAGGGGCAATACGAGGCGGCCCAGGCGCTCGGCATGAACTACTGGACGATGATGCGGCTGATCATCCTGCCGCAGGCGCTAAAGATCGTTATTCCTGCGATCGTCAGCAGCTTCATCGGCCTGTTCAAGGACACGACACTGGTGCTGATCATCGGCCTGGTCGACCTGCTGGCCATGATCCAGCTCGCCGTCACCGACTCCAAGTGGATCGGCCTCGCGACCGAGGGCTACGTCTTCTGCGCCGTCCTGTTCTTCATCTTCTGCTTCGGTATGTCGCAGTACTCGATGTACCTGGAGCGGAAGCTGCACACCGGACACAAACGCTGATCGCACAACGACAACAATCAGCACATCTCCGAACAGGGAGCTGACATGAGCCAAATCGACGAACATATGCCGGCGGATCACATCCCCGACCGGTCGAAGATGACCGTTTCCGACGAGGTCGCGATCCAGATCGTCGGCATGCACAAGTGGTACGGCTCGTTCCACGTGCTGAAGGACATCAACCTGACGGTCTATCGCGGCGAGCGCATCGTCATCTGCGGTCCCTCGGGCTCGGGTAAGTCCACCTTGATCCGTTGCCTGAACCGGCTGGAGGAGCACCAGCAGGGGCAGATCGTCGTCGACGACATCGAGTTGACCAACGACCTGAAGAACATCGACTCGATCCGCCGCGAAGTCGGCATGGTGTTCCAGCACTTCAACCTGTTCCCGCACCTGACGGTGCTGGAGAACTGCACGCTGGCGCCGATCTGGGTGCGCAAGCAGCCGAAGGCGGAGGCCGAAGAGATCGCCATGCACTATCTGGAGCGTGTGCGCATCCCCGAGCAGGCGATGAAGTATCCGGGCCAGCTCTCGGGCGGTCAGCAGCAGCGCGTGGCCATCGCGCGGTCGCTGTGCATGAACCCGCGCATCATGCTGTTCGACGAGCCAACCTCGGCGCTCGACCCCGAGATGATCAAGGAAGTGCTCGATGTGATGATCACGCTGGCGGAGGAGGGCATGACCATGCTCTGCGTCACCCACGAGATGGGTTTCGCCCGCACTGTCGCCAACCGCGTGATCTTCATGGACGGCGGCGAGATCGTCGAGCAGAACGAGCCGCAGGAGTTCTTCGACAACCCGCGCAGCGACCGCACCAAGTTGTTCCTAAGTCAGATCCTGCACTGACGCGAATACAGATCCTCGGTCAGCCCGAGGCCGGCAACGTCAACTGCCGGCCTTGTGGGCATCCCAGTATTTGGTCGTCAGGCCCTGCATGACAATGTCGTGGTAGCGCTGCAGGCAACCGCGCAACCCGCTGCCACCAGCGTTCTCGACAATGTTCCAGCAGGCCTCGTACGCCCATAGCGCCTGCTCATGCCCGGACGAGGCTTCCTCGCCTGCAGCTATCCCGGCCACTTCTTGCCAGAGGCTCTGTCGCTCACTCGGGTCCGGCATGCCATCGGCCGGCATGGCATTGACCAGCGCATTCGTAATCCGCGCCGTATCGGCCGACTTGCCACCACGGTCGACGATGACCTGGCCAGCCGTCCGCAAGGGACCGCTCGCCATCGCCACTTCCTCTTCCGTGATGGGGTAGGGATCGCCCCGCGACACTTGCGGCGCCAGAGCGACGCGTTCGCCGACGCTGACGGCGATGGCTGTGGCGCCGTTGTCGGTCAGGACCTCTTGCGGCACCGACAGGCGCAACGCGGAATAACCGCGAACGCTGACGATCTCCAGATCAGCCGCCGGCCGTTCCTGCACTTCCCCATCGGGTAAGGTCAGAACCAGACGAATATCGGCGTCGCCAATAGCGGTATAGATCGTACCCGCCGCCGGCGACGGACGGTTCTCCTGCAGGCAGAATGCGCTGAACTCAGCGGCGCAAACGCCGTCGGTACAGGCAAGCACCGTCGGTTTGTCTGTCTCGACCAAAGCGAGAATCTGCGGCGCCGCTTGTGCAGCGGCCGGCAGCAAGGCACATGAGAACACGAACGCTGCACAGATCGATCGGGACATGGCATGCCTCCTGAACGAATGCGCCGCCCCCTAGCCCTCAGCCGGCGCCGGTGGGTACAGGTGTCTATGCAAGTGTCGGCCAGATTGGGCACGACCGTCAACGGGGCCGCGAGGCGCGCTCAAGATTCCTCAAGAACCGGATCAAAACGCTGCCAGGGCGACGGCACTTCCTTGCGCCCGATCGGCTGAAATCCGAATCGCTGATACATCGGCAACGCCTTCGGATGATCCAACGTGCAAGTATTGACCGTCAGGCGCGCCGGCTCGCGAGACCAGGCAATGTCGATGGCCTTGGTCAGCAGGTAAGGGCCGAGGCGCATGCCGATGAAGTCCGGCATGATGCCGAAATAGGCGAGATCGATGTCCGGCATCTCGCGCCGATCGAGCTCGAAGAAACCGGCTGGCACGCCGTCGACGTAGAGCACGAAGATATCGACCCGGTCGTTCCGGATGATTTGCGCCAGCGCATCATCACTGAGCTTCTTGCGATCGGTCCAAATCCAGTCCCGTCCGACGGCATGGTAGAGGAAGCGATAGAAGCCGACCGTCGGATTGATGGCCTGCAGCAGCGCGAGCTTCTTCGGCGTCGGCGCGACCAACTGCAGGGGCGGGCGCCGGTTCATCTCCAGATATGTGATGACAACGGGCTCGTCGGTCTTCTGACCGCCGGCCTTCACCGCATTACCATCAAGCCGTTTCGACATCACCTCGCGGGGCTCAACGATGTAGCCCAGCCGTTGATAGAAACCGATCACCCGCGTGTTGGTGTCGCGGACCATCAGCTCGATCTTCTGCACCCCGGCCTTGTCCAGCCATTTCTCGCAGGCATGCACCATACGTCGACCGAGCCCCTGTTCCCGTTCGTCGGGATGGGTGGCGACGTACCACATCCAACCGCGGTGGCCGTCATGGCCGACCATGGCGGCGGCGATCAGCCGGTTGTCGCGTTCGCCGACCAGAATCTCGCCATGCCCACTGTCCCGGCAGAACTGGAAATCCCGCACGGGATCGTTGAGCGGATTGACCAGCAGGTCGGCGGCGTCCCAGAGCGCGATGACGGCGGCTTCATCGTCCGCCTCGGCGGCGCGGATCTTCATCGCGCGATCAAGTGACAACGGGCGTGTCGGCGCGGCTGCCCCATTCGCTCCACGAGCCGTCGTAAAGCGAAATGTCGTCACGGCCGATGACGTGCAGGCCCAGCAGCAGCAGCGCCGCCGATATGCCCGACCCACAGGACGTGACGACCGGTGCGCTGTCGTTGATGCCGGCGGCGCGGAACAGCTTGCTCAGGTCGGCTGGCGGCTTCAGCGTGCCGTCGCCATTCAGCAGATCCGTATAAGGCAGATTGAAGGCGCCCGGCATGTGTCCACTGCGCATGCCTGCCCGCGGTTCGGGCTCGCGTCCGGTAAAGCGGCCGGCCGAACGCGCGTCGAGGATCTGTTCGTCGGCGCTCTTGGTCAAGGTCAGGACCTCGTCCACGGAACGCACCATGCCCGGACTGAATTGGGCCGCGAAGGTCGTCGGCAACGTTGCCGGCGGCGCGTCCGTGACGGCGTGGCCATCGGCGCGCCACTTGCTCATGCCGCCATCGAGCACGGCGACGTTGTCGTGACCGAAGGCGCGGAACATCCACCAGACCCGGCAGGCGCCGGTCATCTTGCCACCGTCGTAGCAGACGATCCTGTGGCCGTTGCCGATGCCAAGCATGCCGACCTCGTCGCCGAACTTGGCATTGGTCGGAAACATATGCGGCAATGGGCTGTTCGTATCGCAGATCCCATCGATGTCGAAGAACACCGCGCCAGGGATATGGGCGGCGTCGTATTCGCCACGCGGACTGCGGTTTTCGGTCGGCAGATAGAACGATCCATCGACCACGCGCAAATCCGGTGCGCCGAGGTTGTCGGCAAGCCAGTCGGTCGACACAAGCGGACCGAAATTGTTGTCGGACATCTTTGGTTTCCTGTCGTCGAAATGCCTAGTCGGCGAATGCCAGCGAAACGCGTCGGTTTTGCCGGCCCTTCTTTTCGATCTTGCGCACCAACACGGCGCCGATCTCGGACGTGTTGCGCACGTGCGTACCGCCGCAGGGCTGCAGATCGCAATCGGCCACGTCGATCAGCCGCACCCGGCCCGCGCCCGTCGGAGGTTTCACCGACATCGTCTTCACGAGGTCGGGCTTGGCCGCCAGCTCCTCATCGGTGATCCAGGTCGGCGTCACGTCGTGTCCGGCCTGGACCAGAGCATTCAGCTTCTCGGTGATCTCTTCCTTCGACTGCTCCAGCTCGGGCATATCGAAATCAAGGCGTCCCTTGTCATCGCCAACCTGACCGCCGGTCACCGGAAACGGCAAGACAGCCGACAGCAGATGCATGCAGGTATGCATGCGCATCATCCGGTAGCGCCGATCCCAGTCGATCGTCGCCGTGACCTGCGCGCCGACATCGGGCAACGCCTCGCCCTCGGCAGGCACATGAACGATCTCGTCCGGCGTGTCGCCCTTGACCGTGGTCGCAATCCGGATGCTGGTCCCGTCGGCCAAGGTCATCATGCCGGTATCACCCGGCTGACCGCCGCCGGTCGGATAGAAAACCGTACGGTCGAGCACGATCCCGCCACGATCGTTGACCGCCGCGACCTCGGCCTCGCAGGTCTTGAGATAAGCATCGTCGCGGAACAGCGGTTCGGTCATGACATACCTCCCGCCGGATCGAACCAGGGCGGCGTCGGCAAGCCCTTTTCCTTCAGGAACGCAACGTTGAACATCTTGCTCATGTAGCGCTGCGCACCATCGCAAAGGACGGTGACGATGGTATGGCCGGGGCCCATTTCCTTCGCCATGCGGATCGCGCCGGCGACGTTCACGCCGCTTGAGCTGCCGAGACAGAGGCCCTCGTGCTGCAGCAGGTCAAAAGCGACCGGCAGCGCCTCCTCGTCAGGGATCTGGAACGGCAGATCCACCTCGAGCCCTTCCAGGTTGCCAGTGATGCGGCCCTGGCCGATGCCTTCGGTGATCGAGCTCCCTTCGGCCTTCAGCTCGCCGTGCACATAGTAGTTGTAGAGCGCCGCGCCCATGGGATCGGCCATGCCGATCTTCACATCGGGCTTGCGCGCACGCAGCGCCGTCGCGACGCCGGCCAGCGTGCCGCCGGTGCCGACGGCACAGATGAAACCGTCGACCTTGCCATCGGTCTGTTCCCAGATCTCCGGCCCCGTCGTCTCGATATGACCCTGACGGTTCGCGACGTTGTCGAACTGATTGGCCCAGATCGCGCCGGCGTCGTGCTTCTCCGCCATTTCGGCGGCAAGGCGCCCGGAATACTTGATGTAGTTGTTGTCGTCGCGATAGGGCACGGCCGCCACCTCGCGCAGGTCGGCGCCGCAAAGCCGCAGCATGTCCTTCTTTTCTTGCGTCTGCGTCTCCGGGATGACGATGATCGTGCGGTAGCCGCGCGCGTTCGCGACCAGCGCCAGACCGATGCCGGTATTGCCGGCAGTGCCTTCGACGATAATGCCGCCAGGCCTCAGCAAGCCCTTGGCCTCGGCGTCCTTGACGATGGCGAGCGCCGCCCGGTCTTTTACCGAGCCGCCGGGGTTGAGGAATTCGGCCTTGCCGTAGATCTCACAACCGGTCAACTCAGAGGCCTGCTTCAAACGGATGAGCGGCGTGTTGCCGATCGTATCGGTAAAGCCATCACGGACGTTCATGTCGGGTCGATCCTGCGGCGAATGTAAGAAGATCGTGCAAGCGAAGGAGACTACCTGCCGGCACTGGGCACGATCAAGCGGGTGGACGCATCTCTCGCTGATCGTTTCGCAGCCGGTCGCGGTTCAGCGCCAACCATTGCAAGGCGATCACGGCGGGACTCGCCACGATCTGACCGTCGTTCATTGCCGCCATGGCGTCGGCGAACGGCACCACGACGACCCGGATGTCCTCGTTCTCATCGTCCAGTCCGTGAACGCCGCCCGCTTCACTGGCGTCGACCGGCGCGCAATACACGATGATCCGCTCGCTGAGCGTGCCGGGACTGGAGTAGTAGCGCAGAACCGGCCATAGCCGAGACAGATGCAGGCCCGCTTCTTCCATTGCTTCGCGCCGAACGGCCGCTTCAGCATCCTCTCCATCGTCGACGGCACCGGCAGGAACCTCCAGCATCCAAGGGGCTTCGCCGTTGGCGTATCCCCCGATCCGGAACTGCTCGATCATCACGACCTCGTCGCGGACGGGATCGTAGGGCAGGACGGCGACGGCATCGCCGCGTTCCAGAACCTCCCGATCGATGGGCGCGCCGATGCCGCCGGCAAACAGCCGGTGCCGCAGTTCGTAGCGGTCGACCCGGTAATAGCCCTGATAGACCGTTTCCCGCTTGAGGACCTCGACATCGTCGCGGCCGAAACTCGATTTCGTCATCGGATCAACTCAGGTCCTCTTGCGGCGGGACAACACGGCGGACGAGGGGGCCGATGGTCAGCCCCTGGACGACAATGGAAAAAACCACCACGCCATAGCAGACGGCAAGGATCACATCCTTCTCGGGCGAAGGTGGCAAGGATAGGGCCAGCGCCACCGAGATTCCGCCGCGCAGGCCGCCCCAGGTCAGCGCCGGTATGGCGCCTTGCGTGAACTCCCGAAACGCGCCGAGCGCACGGATCGGCAGGCCGACCGAAACGAACCGCGCGGCCAGTACAATGGGGATCGCCAGGATCGCGGCCCAGATCACGCCGGCCTCGCCCTTGATCAGCACGACTTCCAGGCCGATCAACAGGAACAGGACGGCGTTCAGGATCTCGTCGACGAGAGTCCAGAAATTGTTCAAGTGTTCTCGGGTCGTCTCGCTCATCGCCAACCGTGAGCCGTGGTTGCCGATCAGCAGGCCGGCCGCGACCATGGCAATCGGCCCCGACAGATGCAGCATGTGCGCGATCTGGTAAGTTCCGGTCACCAGCGCCAGCGTGATGATGACCTCGAGGTTGTATTCGTCGATCGAGCGCATGGCGAGAAAGGCGATCAGCCCCGTGCAGAGGCCGAGCGCGGCGCCGCCGACCGCGTCGCGCAGGAAAAACCCAGCTATGTCGACGGCCTCGAGAGCAACGCCGCCCTGGCCGGCCGCGCCGACGGCGATACCGGCGACGATGGTGAAGACGACAACGCCAACGCCGTCATTGAACAGACTCTCGCCGGCGATCTTCGCTTCCAGGCTGTGCGGCACCTTGGCGGTCTTCAGAATGCCGAGCACCGCGACCGGGTCAGTGGGAGAGATCAGCGCGCCGAACAGCAGGCAATAGATGAACGGCATGTCGATGCCGAGAAGGGCGAAGACCAGCGACATGGCGTAGCCGACCAGAAACGTCGACAGGACGACGCCGAAGGTGGCCATGAGCGCGATCGCCCATTTGCGGCGCGCCAACTGCGAGATATCGACATGCAGCGCGCCGGCGAAGAGCAGAAAGCTCAACATGCCGTCCATCAGCGTGCCGGAAAAATCGATCTCCACCAGCAGGGCGCGCAGACCGGCACCCAAGCCCCAGGCCGGCGCGACCGAATCGATGGCAAGCACCGCGAGCGAGGCGCTGAGCGCGATCAGCACCAGGCCAATGGTGCGCGGCAGCCTCAGAAAACGGTGGTTCAGGTAGCCAAAAACCGCCGCCAACGTCAGCAGGATGGCGACGTCATTGAGGACGGTCTCGATCATGGCGGGTCTTGAACAGCGCTCGGCGTGGCGGATCGTCCGACCGGCGGCATCAATTCATGCCCGTGCGTCGGCGGATGTACCGGTCGCCGTCTCGGCCCTCGAATAGCTGCTCCAGCAGCGGATGGCGGATCGGATCGCCACTGTCGTCGGGGTCGAGGTTGCGCTCGGCCACGTAGGTGGTGTGCGAGGCGTCGTGGACCAGGACGTGGTACCAGGGCCGGTCTTTCGGCGGCCGCGACCGGGCCATCTGCTCGTACCATTCCTCCGTACCGCGGAAATCGGGATCGACGTCATAGACGACGCCGCGATAGCCGAACAGCTTGTGCCGAACGGCCTCGCCGATGCCAAACCGGGCCTCCAACGTCGCCATCTGCCTGACCGTGTGCTCTTTTTTCTTGCCAATCCGCCGTCGAGATCGATCTCATATCACAGCTTTATGCGCCCAGCGAAGGGAAGGTCCGACCCATGCCGCGGATGCTGTCGTCTTTGATCGTCTGTCTTGCTCTGCTTTTCGGAGCCTCGCACGTGGTGCGTGCCGATCCGGCCGGCGTCACCGCGGCCGACCGCGCCGCTATGCAGAACGTGATCCAGCAACAGATGGATGCCTTCCGACGTGACGATGGCCAGACGGCGTTTTCGTTCGCATCGCCGGATATCCGCCGCATGTTTCAGACGCCCGAGACCTTCATGTCGATGGTGCGGCAGGGCTACGCCCCGGTCTATCGTCCACGCGAGGTCGAGTTCCGCGAGGTTATCGAACGCGACGGAAAGGTCGTTCAGCGGGTCTACGTGGTCGGGCCGGACGGCGTACCGGTTATTGCGCTCTACATAATGGAACGACAGTCGAACGGCATCTGGAAAATCGGTGGTTGCACACTGTTGAAGTCGGATGACGTGACGGCATAGCATTCGCTAATATTCGGCCTTTCCGCTGCGTTAACTATGTTTGAAAAAATTGTCCTCTGACGTGATCCGGATTGGCTGGCCTGTCGTAAGAGGATTACCTGCGAAATTGCCTCGGGCTACGGCCCGACCCATGGCGTGTTGAGTAGATGCCGACACATCATTTGAGCGACGAACTGCTGCTGGACTATGCCGCCGGCAACCTGGATGCGATGACCGGCATGCTGGTCGCGACACATCTTGCATTGTGCCCGAGTTGCCGGGCGGCCGTGGCTGATTTCGACCGGTTCGGCGGTTCGCTGCTGGAGACGTTACCGGCGGCAGATCTGACCGATGGCGCGCTCGATCGCGCGATGACGGCTATCGACGGCGTGCCTGTCGAGCCACCGCGTGCGACCGGAACCGCAAGCGGTCATCCCACCGCCGATTTGCTGCCGCGGCCGTTGCGCGACGTAGTCGGCGACGACGTTGCGGCGCTCGACTGGCGCCGCCGGTTTCCGGGCGTTCAGGAAGTCTTTATCGCCACATCGCCGGATGGGCCGACAGCATCCCTGCTGCGCATTCAGGCCGGGCGCGCGGTACCACGACACACCCACCAGGGCGAAGAATACACGATGGTGCTGAGCGGCGGGTTCACCGACCATCTTGGCAGCTTTCGGCGTGGAGATGTGGCGATCACCGACGATACGGTTCAGCATCGTCCGGTCGCGGACCTGGACGGCGATTGCCTATGTCTCGCCGTCACCGACGCGCCGCTGCATTTCTCCGGACCGCTGGGATGGCTGATCAATCCGTTCCTGCGCGCCTGACCGACCGTCGGGGCCGGATTGACGTCTGCGGCCTCGCATGCAAATCAATGCCCATGATCGGACCCGCCCTACCGGGAGGAGACCAAGGTGCGCGCACGTAGCTCACATCTCTTTTCCGCCGTCGGCGTTTTCCTGGCCATTGCCATCGCCATAACGGCAACGGCCGTCTCGGCGCAGAGCAATGCGCCGACGACGGACAAACTCGCCTTCGAGGTGCTGCGCAAGGGTAAGCCAATCGGCACGCACACGATCGCGTTCAAGCCGAACGGCGATGCGTTGCAGGTCGACATCGATATCAGGCTCGACGTCAAGTTCCTGATGTTCAACGCCTACAGCTATCGGCATAGAAACCAGGAGCTCTGGCGCGACGGCCGCCTGGTTCAGATCGAGACAAAGACCGACGACGACGGCGAGAGCTTCTTCGTCGAAGGCCGCGCCAACGGCAAGGGCTTCGAGGTGAACGGCAGCGGCGGCGACGCAGTCGCCCCGGCGGACATCATCCCCACCAGTTACTGGGATCCGGCGATCGTGAAGCAGGACAAGCTGCTGAACACGCAGACCGGCGAGCTGATGGAGGTGTCGGTCGAACCCGGCGACGAGACCGAAATCGTTGTTGGGGATAAGACGGTCGACGCCCGGCACTACGTGATGTCCGGGGACCTCGATCTGGAGCTCTGGTACGATCCGGCCGGCACGCTGAAACGAATCCGCTTCGAAGCCAGCGACGGATCGACCATCGACTACCGGGCGATGGTGCCGGGGCAAGGGTGATCGAAGCGGTGCACCGGACGCGTAATGCGGGGTAGCGGTTGCGTCTGGATTACCGGCGCCAGCACCGGCCTCGGCCGTGCTATCGCATTACGTTTCGCTGCCGCCGGTCATCGCGTCGCGGCATCCGCCCGCGGTCTTGAGCAACTGCAATCGCTTGCTGACGACGCTGAAGGCGAGGTGACTCCCAAGCCGCTCGACGTCACCGACCGCGCAGCGACCGCCGCGACGATCGCCGAGATCGAGGAAACCTGCGGTCCAATCGACATCGCCATCCTCAACGCCGGCACCCATCTGCCGATGGCGGCCGACAAATACAACGCCGATACCGTGGCGAAGCTGCTCGAGGTCAACGTCATGGGGGTCGCGCACGGGCTGGAGGCCCTGTTGCCGCGCATGATCGAGCGCCGCGCCGGTACCGTCGCCGTGGTCTCGTCCGTCGCCGGCTATCGCGGCCTGCCAACAGCCGCTGCCTATGGCGCCAGCAAGGCCGCGCTGATCAACATGTGCGAGAGTCTGAAGCTGGAGCTGGACCAGCACGGCGTACGGCTGGTGCTGATCAACCCGGGCTTCATCGACACGCCGCTGACGGCCAAGAATCCATTCCCGATGCCATTCCTGATGCCGGCGGACAAAGCGGCCGAGCGGGTCTATCGCGGCCTGATCCACGGCAGCGGCTTCGAGATCACCTTTCCGCGCCGGTTCACCTGGATGCTGAAGTTTTTGCGCATGCTGCCGTATCGGCTGTATTTCGCGGCAACGCGGAAGACGGTGCCGTGACGGCTGCCAGTCTCGACGCGGCGGTGGCCGCCTACGAGGTCTACTTCGCCGGTCTGACGCCCGAGACGGTGGCCGATCTGCGCGATCTCGCCGCGGCCGACATGCGGTTCCGCGATCCCTTCAACGACGTACAAGGCGTCGAAAAGGTCATCCGCCTGCTGCTGATGTCGTTCGAGGACACCGAGGGCATGCGGTTCGAATTCATCGACCGGGCGGTCTCGGACCACGTCTGCTATTACCGCTGGCGTTGTCTGTTCACGCCGAAACGCATGCCGAAGTCCGGCATCTGGACCTTCGACGGCATGAGCGAGGTGGCGTTCGATCCGCAAGGGCGGGTGGTCTCCCACATCGACCACTGGGATGCGTCAACCCAGTTCTATGCCCGGCTGCCGGTCGTCGGCAGCCTGATCCGCCTGGTGCGCCGCCGCCTCGCTGTCGACTAAGCGGCCGCCGTCTGGGCCGCGGCGCGACGGTCGATCCGGGCGCGCAGCCGAGCCTGGCGCTTGGCGTCGATGGGATAGCCCCAGATGAAGGCGATCGAGCAGAGCTTGATGACGATGGGCGCGCCGCCGTAGAGCAGCGACAGGGCCAGCAGAGCACCGGCGTCATTGTCGCCGGCGGCCTCGAAGCCAGTCAGGTCGAGAAGCGGGAAGGCGAGCCCGACAGCCAGCGCCAGGGCCAGCTTGGTGGCCATGCTCCAGAGCGCGAAATATAGGCCTGTCCGCTGGGCGCCCGAACGCAGCGTATCGAGGTCTACGACGTCGGCCTGCATGGACGCCGGCAGCGCCAGGTCGGCGCCGAGGCAAAAGCCGGTCAGGATGCAGACAGCCATGAATGGCCAGACATCGCCGGGTCCGAGAAACGGCACCGCGGCGAAGAACAGGCATGTCACGGCCATGCCCACCGACCAGCTGCGGTGCTTGCCGAAACGGTAGCTGATCCGCAGCCAGAGCGGCACCGACAGCACGCCGCAGAGGAAATAGACGAGCAGCAGCAGACCGGCCTGTTCCGGCGTCGCCAGCACGTTCTCGACGAACAGAAGGAACAGCGTGGCCGTGAAGCCGTTGGCCGTGCCGTTCAGCAGATAAGCCAGCAGCAGTCTCCGAAACGGGCCGTTGCGCCAGACCAGACGCAGACCGTGGCGCAGGTTGACCGACGTGACCGATCGGACGCTCGGCTCCGGCACCCGGAACAAGGCCAGCAGCATGGTGAGCGGTAGCCCGACGCCGACGAAAATTGCCAGGACGTAAAGCGTCTCGGCCTTGCCGCTGCCGACGACGTCCATCACTTCCGGCAGGATGGCCGGCAAGGCCGCGGCCAGAACGGTGCCCAGCACCACGCAGGCTTCCCGCGCGCCAACCACCCGGGTGCGTTCGTTATAGTTGCCCGAAAGTTCCGCGCCCCAAGCCGTGTAGGGCAACAACACCAGCGTCCATCCAACATAGAGCGCCAGGGTCCAGCCCAGCAGATAGCCGACTCCAACCGTTTCCGGCGGCACGAACAGCAGATAGATCGCCACCACGATCAGCGGCACGCCGACGACGATCCAGGACTTGCGGCGTCCCCAGCGAAACGCGATCCGGTCGCTGAAGAACCCGACCAGCGGATCCGACACCACGTCGAACAACCGCGCGAACAACAGGACCGCGCCCACGGCCGTCAATCCCAGGCCCAGGTCCTGGGCGTAAAACGCCGGCAGGTAGATGTAGATGGGCAGCGTGAGCGCGGCCAACGGCAGGCCGGGCAAGGCATAGAACAGGAGTTGATTGAACGGCAGGCGATCGGTCGACGCCGCCCGATCCGGGCTAGTCACGCGCCAGGGCCAGCTGTTTTACGTCGGTGAAATCGGCCCGGAAGCCGGCTTCGCAATAGGCGAGGTAATACTCCCACATCCGTCGGAAACGTTGATCGAACCCAAGCGGCTCGATCTGCGGCCAGGCCGACAGAAAGCGTTGACGCCAGTCGGCCAGCGTTCGGGCGTAATCGCCGCCATAGTCCCGATCGCCGCGCCAGTGCAAACCGGCCGCCTGCGCCTGCTTGCGCAGGCTAGCCGGCGACAGCAGGCAGCCGCCGGGGAAGATGTAGCGCTGAATGAAATCGGCCTTGCTGCGATAGGCGTCGAAATACCTGTCGGCCATGGTGATGACCTGAATGCCGGCCACGCCGCCCGGCTTCAGGCAGTCGCGGACCTTGGCAAAAAACGTCGGCCAATACTTCTCGCCGACCGCCTCCAGCATCTCAATGGAGGCGATGCGGTCGTAACCGCCGCTGACGTCGCGATAGTCCTGCAGACGAATATCGACCTTTTCGGCAAGCCCTTTCTCGAACATACGCTGTTTCGAATAGTCGTGCTGCTCGCGCGAGATCGTCAGCCCGGTGACGCGGCAG
Source organism: Alphaproteobacteria bacterium (assembly GCA_965232515.1). Lineage (GTDB taxonomy): Bacteria > Pseudomonadota > Alphaproteobacteria > JANQKO01. The sequence continues at coordinate 1,057,896 of CBDDPY010000002.1, forward strand.
CCGATATGCTTGGCCGCGAACTCGGCGAACCCGCCCCAGCCGCAACCGATTTCGAGCACGTGGTGATCGGGTCCGATGCCCGCGGCCTCGGCGAGACGCGCATACTTCTGATGTTGCGCGGCTTCGAGACTGTTTGCGCCATTGCCGTAGACAGCCGACGAGTAGGTCATGCTCGAATCCAGCCAGCGGCCGTAAAACGCATTCCCCAGGTCGTAGTGATGCGCGATGTTACGCCGGCTGCCGGAGCGGGAATTCGATCGCAGCAAATGGAACACCCGGTTCAACAACCGCTGTACCAATTTTCCGCGCAGCATCTCGTCGTCGAACACGGCCTCGTTGCGCCCTGCGAAGTAGAGCAGGGACAGCAAGTCCGGCGTGTCGAAGTCGCCATCCATATAGCTCTCGGCGAAGCCGACGCCGCCATTCAGAAGCAGTCGCCTTGGCGCCAGTTCGTTGCGCAACAGCATTTCGCCCTCGGGACCGTCTTCGGGTCCCTGCATGCGATAGCGCCGCCCATCCGGCAATTGCACGGTCAGCGCGCCGTAGCGGGCCTGCGTGCTGATGGCCAGAAACAAACGCGTCAAGCGACGGGCATTCGGCACCTGCAAACCGTCGCGCACCGTTTCCAGCACCACCGCGTCGGCGCCACGGCAGATATCCTGCATCTCCAGCACCATCTCTATTCCGCCGCGCCGGCCAATCGCGCATCCCCCGACGCCGCCGGCCGTTCGCTGCGCGGACCGTACGACGCCTCACGATCGGGAGCCGGCGGCCTCCCGTGATACTTGGCTCCCTTAAGCCAGATCCACAAAGCCTCCCAGTGGATGGCAGAGATGATTTTAAGGGTCATGAGCGGATACTGGCAAAATGCTTTCAACAGGGTCGCATCGCTCAATTCGACGCGCCGGCCCGTCAATGCGGCGATTAGTTGCGGCCCCTGTGGCACGCTTTGCCGAATGACGATCGAAAGATCCTCGGCCGGCGGCCGGATCAGGAACCGGTAATCCGATTGCATGCCAATAAACGGCGATACATGGAACTGCTTGGCGCAGCGCTGCCGCACCTGAGCTTCGTTGACGCCGGCGGGCAGCGGCAGCACATAGCAATGCTGCTCGCCGAACGTGTTCTTGACCTCGTAGATGATGGCGCGCAGCCGGTCTGCGGCGTCGTGGCAGAAGAAGACGCTCAACGGATTGAACACGTAGCCGAGAATGCGCGGATAGCACAGGATCGAAACACGGCCGCCTTCAAGGTCGATGTTATCGCGCGCCAGCAGCTCTTCGGCCCATGAACGCAACGGCGTACCGTCGCGACGGCCATGGTCCTTGTCGTGGAAGCTGAACAGATTGAACCGGTTGTGCGAGAACAAGCGCAGTTGCGCCGCATCCGCGTCAATGCGGTCAATGTCGAGCCACATCGAGAACACGCGATAGGTGAACCGGTGTCGGAACGGCCGCAGCCGGTGATGCATCACACGGCCGAAATACAGGCTGGACTCCGCCTGGGTCATTGTCGTTCAGTCCCCCGCCGCGGCCAGCGCCGCATCGTCCCGCCAGAGCGCCGGCGGCGGCGACAGCAACCGGCGCTTGCCCGCCACCCATGGTCGCTTGACGCCCAGCGCCTCGGCAACCTCCAGGCCCGACGTGAAGGCGTCCTCGTGGAAGCCGTAGCCGAAATAGCTGCCGCAGAACCAGATGCGGTCGGTTCCCTGCAGACGGTCGAGGCATTGTTGCGCCGCCAGCGCCGGAGCGTCGAACAGCGGATGATCGTAGGTCATTTCCGCCAGGACCAACTCGTCGCGCGGCTGCTCGTTCGGATTGACAGTGGCGAACAGCGGACAGCTCTGATCGATGTTCTGCAGCTTGTTCATCCAATAGGTCAGCGAGACAGTATCCCCGCTATGGTCCATCGACTCGGCGGTGTAGTTCCAGCTTGACCAGATCCGACGCCGCCGCGGCATCAACGCGCTGTCACGATGCAACACGGCCCGGTTCGCCTGGTAGGAGAAGGCGCCCAGCAGCTCACGCTCATCGTCGGTCGGTTCGGCCAGCATCGCCAATGCCTGATCGGCGTGGCTGGCGATTACGACATGGTCGAATCGTTGGTGCCGGCCGCGCGCATCGCGCAGAAGCACACCGCTCGGCTCGCGCTTGACGGCGATGACGGGCGTGTTCAGCAAGATCTGGCCAGGCATCTGTTGCAGAATGCGTTCGACATAGCTGCGGCTGCCGTTGGTTACCGTGCGCCACAGCGGCTGATCGTTCACCGTCAGCAGGCCGTGGTTGGCGAAGAAGCGGACAAACGACTCGGCCGGAAAGCGAAGCATGCCGTCAACCGAGCACGACCAGATCGCCGCGCCCATAGGCAGCAGATACCAACGCCGGAATGGATCGCCGTATCCGCCGGCATCCAAATAGTCGCCGAGCGTCAGTCCGGCCAGGCGACCGGCGGCCAGGTCCGGCGCCGCGGACCGATTGAACCGCAGCAGGTCGAGCAGCATGCGGATAAAACGCGGCCGCGCGAGATTGTGCGCCTGCGCGAAAACGGTGACCAGGTTGGTGCCGGCCCACTCCAAACCGCCGCAGCCGGTATGGACGGAAAACGACATCTGGCTGGCTTCCGTCGCGACATCCAGATGCCGGAACAGGGCTGACAGGTTCGGATAGTTGGGTTCGTTGTAGACGATGAAGCCGGTGTCGACCGATATCGTCTGGCCCTGCCAGGCGACGTCGTGGGTATGGCAATGACCGCCGGCATGTCCGCCGGCCTCGAACATCGTGACGTCGTGCTTTTTCGACAGCAGCCATGCCGCGCCGAGACCTGCGGCACCGCTGCCGACAACTGCAATACGCATGAGCTAAGCAGCCCCCCTGGTGATCGTCTTGTACGCGGCGAGCGCGCGGTCACGGGCCATGCCGTGGTCGACGATTCGATTTGGATAGATTTCGCCCAATTTGACATCCGATTGCAACAGCATCGCATCGGGCGCCGTCCATGGACGGTGGATGTGGCTGTCCGGCAGCGCCGACAACTCCGGCACCCAGCGGCGAACATATGCGCCGTCGGGATCGAAGCGTTCGCCCTGGAGTACGGGATTGAAGATGCGGAAATAGGGCGCCGCATCCGCGCCGGATCCCGCCACCCATTGCCAACTGGCGGCGTTGTTGGCGAGATCGGCGTCGACGAGCGTATCCCAGAACCATGCCTCGCCGTGCCGCCAATCGAGCAACAGGTCCTTGATGAGAAACGAGGCGACGACCATTCGCACCCGGTTGTGCATCCAACCGGTGTGCCAGAGTTGGCGCATCCCGGCATCGACAATGGGGTAACCGGTCTGCCCCCGCTGCCAGGCGCGCAGCAGAGCCGGATCGTCGACCCAGGGAAAGCTGTCAAAATCAACGCGAAGATTGCGTTCCGGCAAGCCGGGGAAATGGAACAGCAGATGATAGGAAAACTCGCGCCAGCCGATTTCACTCAGGAACTTCGCGGTCGACTTGCCTTTTGCCGAATCCACGCCGCCCGCAACGGCGTGCGACACCGCATGCCAGATCGTGCGCGGACTGATCTCGCCAAAGTGCAGGTACGGCGACAGGCGCGAGGTCGCGTCGACCGCCGGCAAGTCGCGTTCCGTGGCATAACCGGAAAGAGCGCGCTCCATAAATAACTGCAAGCGGTCGCGCGCGCCGGCTTCGCCCGGCACCCAACTCTCCCGCAGCCCGGCGGCCCAATCGGGTTTCATCGGCCGGAGTTGCCAATCGGCCAGCTTGTCGCCATCCGGCGCGTCGCTCCAACCGCGGATGCGCTCCGGCGCCGGGCGCGGCGCCGCCGGCTCGGGCAGGCGCAGGCAGGCTTTCCAGAATGGCGTGAATGCCTTGTAGCGGTCGCCGGCCTGGTTGCGCACCTCCCATGGCTCGAACAGCAGATTGCCGTTGTAGCTTTCGGCGTCGACGCCCAGCGCCTTCAGATCGGCCTTGATGCGGCCGTCCCGGTCGACCGCAAAAGGTTCGTAGCAGCGGTTCCAGTAAACCGCCGCCGCCCCGGTCGAACGGACCAGTTCCACTATCACCTTGGCGGCGTCGCCGGACCGCAACAACAACGGTGCGCCGAGATCGGCGAGACCTTTGGCCAAGTTCTCGAGACTGCCGTGCAACCACCAACGGCCGGCGCCGCCGGCGCGCCAGCCGGCCGGCGTCTCGTCGTCAAGCACGTAGACCGGCAGCACCGGACGGCCGCTATCCACGGCGGCTATCAGTGCCGGATTGTCAGAAAGTCGGAGGTCCTGCCGGAACCAGACAATAACGGGATGTTCGACCAAGTTTTCCGTTCTCTGCCACGCAAAGAATGAGCGCAAACCACGTCCGGAGACGCCAAGCGAACCGCCGTGTTCCAGCGGTTCGCTTTGTTACAAACTACGCTCTTCTACGATTTTTCGATGCGTTCAGATCACAGAAATCGAATAAACCTGCACCCTAGGGCTGCTGCATTTCCATCAAGGCCGTAAAGGCGTTTTCGCCGTTAAGCATAACCTGACCGTCCCGCCGGACCTCCAGGCGGTAGGTCAGGGAATCGCCCTGCTGAACTCCCTTGTCGGCGAAGCTCTGCAGGGCCTTGACGACATCCGGCGAGGGCGCTCCCGAGACATCGCCGGCCATGTAGCTCTTGACCAAGTCGGTCAGGCCCGCGAGCCGCAGATCGAAAGCGCCGACCACGCCGAGCGGCGTCGATGCATCCGCCTTCAGAGCGCCGGATAGATCGCCGGACAGCTTCGGCGCTTCGAATTCGCCATTCTCGATGCTGAGGATCGTGCCGGCTTGCGTCAGCTCCTGGCGAAGCTGTTCGAACAAAACGCCGCTGGAGGTAACCTGGCCGAGCAGCGCGTATTCCAGCGCCATCACGCCGCCGCGCTTGGCCACGCTGGCAAGCGGAATGCGATCCAGCGTCGTGCGCAGGCGGAACTCCTGCGGCGACAAGCCATCGTCGACGCCGGTCCGCGCCGATTTCACGCCGCCATGACCATAGTCCAGGATGAAGTTCGACAGCGGCTGATCGAGATTTTCGAATGCCAGTGTCAGATGCGCGTCGGCCAGCTGCAGATCGCCGTTACGGCTGCCGACGACATTCAGATCCTTTACGGCGAAATTGAACGCCACGCCGCCCAGCAATCCGGTCACATCAAACTCGGGCTGGCCGTGGCCCTGCTGCCGGTTCGACTCAAGCTCCTGGGCGATATTGGTATAGCGCTCCATGTCGAACTTGGTGAATTCGGCGCCGACCGTCAGTTCGCCCAATTGAAAGCTGTTCCCGGCATCGGCCAAAGCCTTAATACCGCGCAGGCTGAACGTGGCGGGTCCTGACCAAAGGCCATCCGTTTCCTGCAGGTCGCTATTGATCGCAATCGTCTCGATAGTCGCGCGATCGGCCTGGCCACGCGCCTGAATGACTGTCTGGCTCAGCTCGACATCCGTGAAGATCACGGCCTGCAACAGACGGTCCCAACGAATCTTCGCGCGACGGGAACCGAACGTTACGTCAGTGACGATATCGGTCTGCGCGCTGCGGACGACGAGCGCCGCCGGCAAATCGATTTCGATATCGTAGAGCCGGTCGTCGCTGACATTCACCCGGCCGGTCACGGTGCCGATCTCGACATCGCTGCCGCGGCCGCTGACCAGGTAGATGTCGCTCACCTTCACATCGTAGCCGGCATCGTTCCCAGTGACCGTGACGTCGCCATAGCTCAGTCGGCCGCTGCGCTCGCCGACGCTCTGGTCGACCTGCGCGAGCATGTCCTTGACGGCGAATTCGACGCGCTCGCGCTCATCGCGCGGCTCGCGGTTCGTTACCACCTTCTTCTCGGACATGCGCGGCTGGGTCGCGGTGGGCCGGTCGGCGGGCTGCGCCGGCGCCTCGGCCACATCCCGGCCCATCGCCTGCAAGGCGCTGCGGGCCGGCTCATATCCCTGCCTGGCTGCCATCTGATACCACTCGGCCGCGACCTCCGGATCGGCGGCGACGCCGATGCCGAGATGATACATAGTGCCGAGGCTGAACTGCGAGCGGGCGTCGCCGGCGTTCGCTTCCGCCATCCAGGCCGCCATGGCGCCGTCGTAATCGCCGGCCTGAAACCGCCGCTGTCCGTCGCTGAAATCGGCCAAAGCCGGGGCCGACAGTCCGACGGCCAAGGCCGCCGCGATGAACACTCGCTTCATGGTCATTTTCCCTTAAGCGTCGCGGATGAGCGGTCGGGCGCTACTGTTTCCGGCCGACCCCATGCCTTGCGCACAGAAACCACCAATTATGGACAAAATAAGGCTGCAAATTCGTAAAGCACCGACGACAAAGCCGGGTCCTGAAGGCAATTATGAATTGCAATTCCGCTGGCGAAAACGTCTTTTCTGGCGAACGGGCCGGGAACACAAAAATGCGCCGCACGGCGACGGCGATTATGCTAAGCAAGCCGCAACGAAGCCGGTCCAACGGCGCGCTGGGAGGAGTTTAATGTCGGTCGCGTACGAGCCGAGAAGTCCTGACACGATTGCCGATCCGTTTCCCGTCCTTGCCCGCCTGCGCGAGGAGGAGCCCCTGCATTGGAGCCGCTCGCTGGGCGGCTGGGTCGTCACCCGTTATGAGGATTGCCAATTCGTTACGCTCGACAAGCGCTTTTCGGCCGACCGCATGCGGCCGTTCTTCGAACACCTGCCGCCCGACCGCCGGGCCCAGGTCAAGGAGCTGGAGTGGTCGGTCGGCCTCTGGGCCGTCTTCCAGGATCCCCCGGAACATACCCGGCTCCGGCGTCTCCTGAACCGGGGCTTCACCTCGCGCGCCATCGAGCGTGTGCGGCCGCGCATCGTCGACATCGTCGACCAGCTGCTGGACGGCATCATCGAGCAGGGCGAGATGGACGTGATCCGGGACTTCGCCTATCCGCTGCCGGCCTCGGTGGTGATGGAGATGCTCGGCGTGCCGCGCAGCGAGCTCGACAACTTCAAGACCTGGTCCGACGATCTGGCGTTGTTCGTCGGCGGCGCCCTGATCACGCCGGAAAAATACGACCGTGCCGAGGCGGCGACGGTGGCGATGAGCGAATGCTTCCGTGGCATCATCGCCGAACGGCGAGCCGAACCGCGCGACGACATGATCAGCGAGCTGATCGCGGCCGAGGAGGCGGGCAGCATGCTGAGCGAGGAGGAGCTGATCGCGACCTGCATTCTGCTGCTGTTCGCGGGCCACGAGACGACGGCGAACCTGATCGGCAACGGCCTCTATTATCTGATGCGGTTTCCCGAACAGCAGGCGCGGCTGCGGGCCGATCCCTCGTTGGCGGCCACCGCGGTCGAGGAGTTCCTCCGCTATGACGGACCGAGCGGCGCGCTGGTACGCGTCGCCCATGCCGATGTGCCGCTGCATGGGGCAACCATCCGCCAGGGCGACCGGGTGTTCGCGATGCTGAACGCCGCCAACCGGGACCCGCGTACGTTCGACGAACCGGACCGCTTCGACATCGGCCGTCCGGTGAAACGCAACGTCACCTTCGGGCACGGCATCCACTTCTGCCTAGGTGCGCCGCTGGCGCGGCTTGAAGGGCAGATCGCGATCCCAAGGGTGCTGGAGCGTCTGACCGACCTGACGATCGCCCGTGACGATCTGGTTTGGAGCGACAGCATGATCCTGCGCGGCCTGACGTCGCTGCCGATCCGGTTTCGCGCCGCATGACGAGAGCCAGCAAGTCATCGGGCCGGCTTGAGCATCTGCTTCGGTCCGGCCGCTTTGTGGTGACGGCGGAAACGACACCGCCACTGACCACGGACGCCTATCAGGTCATTGATCGCGTGGCGCCGCTGAAAGGCCTCGTCGACGCGGTCAACGTGACCGACGGCGCTGGCGCCCGGGCGCATCTATCGAGCCTGGCCGCGGCGGCGCGGATGCTGCAGGCCGGCATCGAACCGGTGCTGCAATTCACCACACGCGACCGCAACACGCTGGCGCTGGAACGCGACGTTCTGGGCGCGGCGGCGTTCAACATTCCGAACATGCTGGTGATCGGCGGCGATCCGATCGAACGCGGCGACGCGCCCGAAGCCACCGCAATCAACGATCTCGACAGCAAGGGGCTCGTCGGCCTCGTGGCGCACATGCGCGATCAGGCCAAACTGCCTTCGGGACGCGAGATCAAGCCGCCGCCAAAGCTGTTCGTCGGCGTTGCCGACACGCCCGTTGATCCGCCCGCCGGCTGGCAACCGCACAGCCTGCTGGCGAAGATCGGCGAGGGCGCGGATTTCGTGCAGACGCAGTTCTGCTTCGACATCGAGATCTGCCGGCGCTACGCGGCCGCGCTGGTGGACCTCGGCATCACCCAAAAGGTCTTTGTTCTGCTGGGCATCGGTCCGTTGGCATCCGCACGACAGGCCACCTGGATCCGCGACAATCTGCCAGGCTCGATCGTTCCCGATACCGTCATCGCGCGTCTGGAGGGGGCTGCCGACCCAAAGGCCGAGGGCAGGGCAGTCTGCGCCGAGCTGGTGCAAGCCTTGAAAGCGACCGCGGGCGTCGCCGGCGTCCATCTGATGGGGCCGCGAGCGGAGAGCGACATCGCGCAGTCCATCGAGGCCGCCGGCATCCTCGACGAGCGGCAGACGGCTTAATCGCCGCCGGCCCCGTCGTCCGGCCGGCGCAGCCGCAGCAGGAAGATGAACGGCGTGACCACGAACGCGGTGATCGCGAACAGCCAGAACGCGTTTACATAGCCGATCATCAGCGCCTGCCGTTCGATCTCGCCGCCAAGCGCGATCAGGCTGCGCGGGCTCTCGGTGTTCCAGGCCCCAGTGACCCAGGAATAGCGAAGCGTCTCGTTGAAGGGCGACACGACCTCGGTCATCGTCGCGTAGTTGATGTTCGCCGTGCGCAGCACCACGGCGATGCTGATCGAGATGAAGATACTGCTGCCGATGTTGCGCAGCAGATGGAACACGGCCGTGCTCTCGGGCAAATACTTCGGGTCCAGGGTGGCGAAGGTGATCATGGTCAGCGGCACCCAGATCAGCCCGACGCCGAGACCCTGAACGGCGCTGGTCCAGGCGACGTCCCAGGTCGTCAGGTTGATGTCGAAGTGGGCCATGTACCAGCCGGCGATGCCCTGCATGAGGAAGCCGATGGCCAGCCAGTAGCGCGGGTCGAAGCGGCTGGCGAACATCATGATGAAGAAGCCGGCGAGCGTGCCGATGCCGCGCGCGGCCAGCAGCAGGCCGATGATGGTGTCGGGATAGCCGCGCAGGTTTTGCAGCAAGGCTGGGAACAAGGTCATCGGCGTGAAGTTCAGCATGCCAAAGGCAAGCGTGAACATCAGGCCCAGTGCGAAGTTGCGATCGAGCAGGAGCTTCGGATTGAGGAACGGCTTGGCGGCCGTCAGGCTGTGGACCGCGAAGATCCAGAAGGCGACGAGAGCCAGGCATGCCTCGATGACGATCTCGGGCGACTCGAACCAGTCCTGGCGTTCGCCGCGGTCCAGCATCAGTTGGAATAACGCAATCGCCGCGCTCAAGGACAGAAACCCGATCCAATCGAGCGGCACCTCCCGTTCGCGCCGGCGGTCGGTGATGAACAGCCAGGCGCCGAGCAGCGTGATCAGACCGCAGGGCACGATCATGAAGAACACCCAGCGCCAGTTCTGCGCCTCGGTCAGGTAACCGCCGATGGTCGGCGCAATGATTGGTCCCAACACCACGCCCATGCCAAAGATCGCCATCACGCCGCCATGCTGGCGCCTCTCATAGGTGTCGAGCACGATCGCCTGCGACAGTGGCACCAGCGGCGCGCCGAACAGACCCTGGCCGATGCGATAGACCACCAACTCCGGCAGGCTTGTCGCCAAGCCGCAAAGCAGCGAGAAGGCGCTGAACAGGAACACGCCGTAGAGCAGCAGGTTGCGGCGGCCGAAACGCGCTGCGAGCCAGCCGGTCATCGGCGTCGCGACGGCGGTGGCGACGAGATTGAAGGTCACGACCCAGGCGATCTGGTCCTGTGTCGCCGACAATGTCCCCTGCATCTTCGGCAGGGCGACATTGGCGATGGTGACGGTCATGGCGTAGAGCGCCGTCGCCATGGTCAGGGTGGCCAGCACGACGGCGCGGCCGAGCGCCGTCGCCGGTGGTGTATAGGCGGCGCTATCTAGGCTGGCCATGCGGTCCGCCGGTCACGCCTGCCGGCAGGGGGGGATCAGGCCGGCGCGTTGCGCGCCTTCGCCTCGCGGCGTCTGTTTCGGGCGTAAAGCCAGACCGCCAGCAATTCGTAGATGCCGGCCGCGACGTGGCGCACGCCGGGCCAGCCAACCACCGTCGCCAGCCAGCGGTAACGCGGAATCTCGGACCACAGGGCGGCGAAAGCCGGCACCCCGATCCGCAGACGGCCGTCGCGGTCGATCACGTGCAACCGCCGCTTCACGGCCTCCTGATCGAGGCCCAGCGCCGCAACGTCCGCCGGCTGTCTGGAAATATCGCACCACGTTAGCTCGTGATTATCGCACGCAGTTACGCGTTTGTAGTGCTCAATCTCGCGCCGGCAGATCGGGCAGGCGCCGTTGTAGTAGGTGGTGACACGCGACATGCCCTTGATATTGCATCGCCAGACGTAGCCGGCAAGTCGGCGGCGTCATTCGCCGTCCGTCAGCCGGTGATCAGCGAGACGGCGCAAGCCGGCATACTCCTGCTCGCGCACCTGCGCCAGCAGCAGATTGACCGCATCGAGCGGCGTACCCAGCGCCTGCAGAACCTGTCCGGCGAGTTGCAGACTGGACTCTATGGCCTCCGGCACGGCTTCGGTGGCGCCGGCGGCGATAAGTTCGGTCGTGTGCTGCACGTCGCGGGAGCGCACGTAGATCTTCAGCTCGGGCCAAGCCTGCCGGATGCTGGTCACCGCCCGCGCGGACGCCGTCGGATCGTCGAGCGTGATGACGATCGCGGCCGCGCGACGGGCGCCCAGCCGTTCCAGCACCTCGCGCCGGCTCGCGTTGCCGTAGAACGCGGGCACACCGCGCTTGCGCGCCTCGGTCACGCGCGCGGCGTTGATGTCGAGCGCGACATAGGACACCGCTTGCACCTCGAGCAACCGCGCGACGGTCCGGCCGACCCGACCATAGCCGGCGATCAGGACATGGCCCTCCAGATCCTGATCGTCCTCGGGGCCCGGCGACAGCGTCCCGGTGGCCTCGGACGATGCGATCACCGATCCGACGCGGCGGGCAAAAATCGCCAAGAATGGCGTGACCACCAGCGAGAGGCTGGCCACGATCAGCATGAACTGCCCGACCGGATCGGGCATCAGGCCGACGGCGACGGCGGCGCCGACCACCACGAAAGCGAACTCGCCGGCCTGTCCCAGGAGAAGGCCGGCCTCGACGGCAGCGGCGCGCGGCACGCCGAACAGCAGGCAGAGGGCGATCGCGATCGCCGCCTTCAAGACGATCAGCCCGACCACCGACATCGCCAGCCAGAAGGCCTTGTCGGCGACCTGGCCGAAATCAATCGCCATGCCCACCGAGATGAAGAACAGGCCGAGCAGCAGCCCCTTGAACGGCGCGATGTCGGTTTCGACCTGATGGCGGAATTCGGTCTCGGCCAGCAGCAGGCCGGCGAGAAACGCGCCAAGAGCCATGGATAGCCCGGCAACGCCGGTGCCGAAGGCCGTGCCCAGGATCGCCAGCAGGATCATGCCGGTGAACAGCTCGGGGCTGCGGGTGCCGGAGACCAGCTTGAACAGCGGCCGCAGCAGCAACCGACCCGCCACCATGATCGCGGCGACCGCCGCCAGCGCCTTCAACGCCACGACGCCGAGATTGGTGAGCACAGAACCCTCGGTGCTCTGACCGAAAACCGTGACCGCGAACAGGATCGGCACCACCGCCAGGTCCTGGAACAGCAGTATGGAAAAGCAGGTCCTTCCGGCCCGCGACCCGAGTTCGCCGCGTTCGATCAGCAGCTGCATCACGACCGCGGTCGAGGAAAGCGCCAGACAGGCGCCCAGCACGATCGCGGCCTCCGTGCTGTTGCCCCAACCCCAGGCAACGAGACCGATGACGATCCCGGTCACGACCACCTGCGCCATGCCCAGGCCGAAGACCGAACGCCGCATGGCCCAGAGGCGCTCGACCGACAATTCCAACCCGACCGTGAACAAGAGGAACACCACGCCGAGCTCGGCCAGGCGTTGCACCCCCTCGACATCATCGATGACGCCAAGACCGTGCGGTCCGATCAGCGCGCCGATGGCGAGATAGCCCAGAATCGGGCTGGCCCGCAGCCGCTGAAACAACGGCACCACCAACACGGCTGAAACAAGAAAAACGACGATTTCTTTGATGTACGGGATCTCAGGGCCGTGACCGACCGATGCCTCCAATGTCTCTCTCCCGCACGCCGCGACGGACGTCAGCAGCTTATCACGAAGCCGGGGCGCCCCTGCTGTCGCTTAGCCGCAACCGACCGGTAAATCAACCGGGCAGAGAGAAATCTTCAGTTGGCGGAGGCCGTTCGGGAGTTCGGTCTAGCAACCGGTGCAGGGCGCTTTACCGCAATTGCCGACAAGATGGTACCGAAGCCGAAGCAGCCCGTCCCGGCCGGCATCCACGACCCGCAGCAGCAGATCGGAGACCGCCCGCGACCGAAGCGCCGTGCCCTGCGCTCGCAGCGACATGGCGGCCGCGTTATTCAGAATGCTCGTCGGATTGCCGGCTGCTTGAACCATGGAATTGAGCGTCATCATTGTCGATCTCCCTCGGCTGTCGCCGAAAACAGGCCCCCGGTCCGGCCGGCGGCGACCATACCCTAGAAAGACTTAAGGGATGCCGGACCGGGGGGCCGATGTCGCGAAGCAACAGTCTGAAATTACGGCTCTCTACCGCCATTCACAAACGAGAACTTCTTTCGTTCAATTAAGATAATGTTATCTGAAGACAGACACCGCCTGACTGACCCGCGATCCGGGCGGCGGCGTTCATCCTGGCATCGCCCAGTGTGCCTCTATGCGACAGGGCAATCCCAAATCGGGTCAAACACGACGTGGAAACCGCCGATTGTCGCCGTCAATCGCTGGCACGGCACGTGCAGGTGATTAGGCGATCTTCTGAGGGCCGCTATCCCCCCGAGTACAGGCGAACCTCGCGTACAGGAAGGTCTCGGCCCGTCGGCGGCGTATGGTCGGCGGGCCGATTTCGTTACTGGAGCCGGTGACGAGCGCTTGCGGCCAGTGTCGGCACGACATATCTGAACGACAGGCCCGTTGCCTGGTTCGATCGAGACGCCACACATGCCGCTCAATGGCTGATGCTCCGAACACCTCGCCGCCCATCGAGCAGACGCGCGGCCAGGAGCTTACGCCTATCGGTATCGACGAAGCCGTGGCCGGCGAGGTCGTCGACTGGGCCGTCGCGCGGTACTTCGATACCCGGCGCGACAAGATCACCGGCTTCGTCGATCGCCATTTCAGCTTCCAAGGCAGCTTGCGCCTGCATCGTCACGCCGTCGGCTGGGACGTCTTGCGGGCGCCGGTCAACGTCGCTTTCGTATTGCCCACCGCCGGCATGAAACTCACGGCGCTCGGTCTTCGCCGATGTGGGCCGGGCGCCGCCGACACCGCGCGCTGGCTCGAGTCGCGCGACCTGTTTCTCAAGACCCGCGTCGGCGCCGAACTGCAATGGCTAATGCATACCGAGCTATTGGAACTGCCCCTCGAGCAGGGCGGGCGACGCTTCGATCGCGACGCGCTCGCCGAACAGATCTTTTCGCATCCCCTTGTGCATGGCGCCCTGGAGCAGACGATCCTGTCGGTTCGACAGGCCGCCGACCGGCCGGCGTTTCGCGAACGGCTGACGGAAGCGATGTCGACCTATACCGGTACTCGCGCCGCCGCCGCCGATATCGCCAATGCGCTCATCGCCGCCGGTGTCGGCGCTGCCGCCTTCAAGCAACTGACGCCGGGCGCGATCACCATGGGCCCGGCGCTGGCCGCGGTGCTGGCGCAGCAATTCGCGATCCTGAATTTTCCGCTCGGCGCCGGCCTTGGCGGCCTGTGGTATGGCGCCTTTCCGGCCGCGGCCCCCGGCGCGCTTGTCGCCGGCAGCACGGCTGGCCTGATGGGCGTCGCCGCGGTCATGGCTGCCTTTGCCGGCATCCTCGCCGACCCGGCCCAGCGCAAGCTCGGCCTCCATCAGCGGCGGCTGCGCCGCATGCTCGACACGCTCGAACGGCAGTTCGGCGGCGACGCCGATGCCCAGTTCATCGTGCGCGATCACTACATCGCGAGGCTGGTGGACATCGTCGACTTGATGCGGGTCGCCATTCGCGTCGGCCAGTAGCCGACCCTTCGCTCGCGGTCAGGCGTATCGGTTTTGCCGCGGCTCGTACGGCCCGTCCCAGAGCAAGCAATCGGGTCCCAGGTCGCGCAGGCTGGGGCATCCCATCTGGGCGAGGGTGAGCTCGATTTCCTGATGCAGGATGTCGATGGCACGGCCGGCCCCGGCGACGCCGGCGGCAGCGGCGCCATAGAGCGTTGGCCGCCCCAGGAAGACGAAGCTCGCGCCGAGGCAGAGCGCGACCAGCACGTCGGCGCCACGGCGGACGCCGCTGTCCAGCATCAGGGTCATGCGGTCGCCGACGGCCGCGTTGATCGCCGGCAGCACCTCGACGGGCGAGGGCGCCCGGTCGAGCTGGCGGCCGCCATGGTTCGACACGATGAGGCCATCAACACCCAACTCGGCCGCCCGCAGGGCGTCCTCCGGGTGCATGATGCCCTTGATCACGAAATTGCCCGGCCAGAGGCGGCGGAAGGTTTCGACATCGTGCCAAGTCGGCGACGTCGGCGTGTTCGTACTGACGAACTCCGCGACGTCGTGGGCGTCGGTGGCATCGCTCGCATAACGCTGCCAGTTGGAGAACATCGGCATGCCGTTCTTCAGGTAGCTCGCGAGCCAGCCGGGATACCGGAGCGCGTCGAGCTTGGTCGCGAGCGACAGTTTGAGCGGCCGCTTGAATCCGTTGCGAAGATTGCGTTCGCGCTTGGCGTGCACCGGCACATCGACGGTCAGCACCAGCGTTGACAGACCGGCGTCGCGCGCCCGAACGATCATGTCCTTCGAGATTTCGCGGTCGCGGGCGGTATAGAGCTGATACCAGCCGTGCTCGGGCGCCAGTCTGCCCAGATCCTCGATCGAGGCGGTGCTGGCGCCGGACATGATGAAGGGCACGTCGGCGGCCTTCGCGGCCTCGGCCAGCATCAGGTCCGCGCCGGGGCGGAACAGGGCGGCGATGCCGGTCGGCGAAATGCCAACCGGACTGGCATAACGGCGGCCGAAGAGCGTGGTGCTTTGATCGACATGCGTGACATCGACCAGGTAGCGCGGCACCAGTCGGTGCTGGCGGAATGCCCATTGGTTCCTGTCCAGGCCGTCCTCGTCCTCGACGCCGCCATCGATGAAGTCGAAGGCGATCTTCGGCAGGCGGCGCTTGGCCAACCGACGCAGGTCCTCAATGTTGATGGCGTCGTCGAGATTCATCGTTTCCGCAGCCCCGTTGGCCGGCATCCCCGCCCTTAGGCGGGGATGCCGCAATGTTTTGATTTTGCCGTCATATTATGGTTCGCCGAAATCCGGCGACCAAGGGAATTGACCGGCGGGATACGGCTCTGAAGCCCGGGATGGGCATCGCCGCGGGAAGAAGCACAATGCCGGAAAGTACAAAGGCCCAGACCGTCAAGGTCCGGGCCTTCGTGAATTCTGGCTCCCCGGGCCGGACTCGAACCAGCGACCCAGCGGTTAACAGCCGCTTGCTCTACCAACTGAGCTACCGGGGATTACGAGCCTCTAAATGACGCAATCGCCGCGCCAAATCAAGGCCCGCGGTACATAGCAAAATGAGCTGTCGGATGCCAGCGGATGTTTGCCGTCAAGTGACGCTTTCGCTACGGCGTTTCGGGCGGCGCCGGCTCGGCGAGAAAGTCTGCGACGGCCGTCACGACGTCCGGATCCAGCAGGATGCGATTGTGGCCGAGACCGTCGGTCAGATGCAGCCGGGCGTCCGGCCAGGCCTCGGCAATGGCCTTGCCGTCAGCGGACGGTACTTGCTGATCGCCACGGTCGTGCAGGACCAGAGCTGGGATCGTCATCGTCGCCGCGAGGCGGGGACCGTCGAGACGGTCGAAGGGCACGCCTGCCCGACGCTGAACCTCGTGGAGCATGGCCCGGCGTCCGCCCATGGCGAGGCCGAGCATGTCGGCGACGCCGCGCACGAACACCTCGGCCCGCGCGGGCGGCGCGACCAGCGCCACCCGACCCACATCCAAGCCGTCCGACAGGGCGAGGACGGTGGCCGCCGAACCGACGGAATGGGCAATCACGCCATGCACGGGGCCGACCGCCTCGGCCACCGCGGCCACGGCATGCCCCATCTCGGGAATGGTCACCTGACGCCCGGCCGAG
Source organism: Alphaproteobacteria bacterium (assembly GCA_965232515.1). GTDB lineage: Bacteria > Pseudomonadota > Alphaproteobacteria > JANQKO01. Next base: position 1,074,358 of record CBDDPY010000002.1, read on the forward strand.
GCGCCATGGGCCGGCAGATCCACGGCGACCACCCGGAAACCATGGGCCAGCAGCGGCGCGACAAACGCCCCGAACTGGCGGTGATCGCCCTCCCAGCCATGTACTGCCAGTACAACGGGTCCCTGGCCCCAGGCGCGGACGGAAAGGCCTGGCCAGCCCGGCACGGCAACCGACGTCGCCTCCGCATCAGGCTCGACCAGATGGCGCTCAGCCGGCCGGCGCCGAGGCGTCAGGAAAAGTTCGGCCGACCAGCGCCCCATTCGACCCGGCGCGACCGCCGAGGCCGCGAACATGAGTGCTCTGATCGCATGAAGTTTCACTGTGGTTGGCCGAACGTTCGTGCTTTTATGATTGGCGGGCGTGGCGTATTGAGCAATTGCCATGTCGTCTCCAAGAAAGGCGCTTAAGCAGTTGATTGCGCGATCAGGGTCTCGAAGGCGAGGCCGGCGCGTTGGCCGGCTTTGGGATCGCGCAGCATCCGATTGGCGAAGTTGTAGCCCAGCAGAATGGAATGGAAGGCAAAGGCGAACTGCGCCGTGTCGAGATCGGGCTTGAAGTCGCCCTGGCGCACGGCCTTGTCGGCGATGCGGGCGATCAGATCCAGCCACTCGTTCTGTTGTTCGCACAGATAGTCGCGCAGCGGTCCGGGCTGATCGTCGAGCTCGGCGCTCGATGCCTGCAGCGGACAGCCGGCCGGCTGATCCTTGCCGGCCCAACTGAGATAGTTTTCGAAAAGCTTTCGCAGTCGCGCGATACCATCGCCCGGTGTCAGCGCGCTGGCGACCACGCGCTCGGTGAACCTGTGCACCATTTGCTCGAGCACGGCCTGCTGCAGCGCCTGCTTCGAGCCGAAATGGGCGAAGAGGCCGCTCTTCGACAATCCCGTGGTCTTCGCCAGCTCGCCGATGCTGAGCGCCGCCAGTCCCTCGACGGATGCCAGCGCCAGCGCCTGGTCGACGATCATAAAGCGTGTCTGTTCGCCCTTGCCCATATCGACAAAATAAGGACGATCGTTCTATTTTGCAAGTCGTTCGACGGCGAATGGCGAGATATCGATGCTGCTTTGACCCGTCCGGATCAACTCGGCGATGATGCGGCCGAATAGGGGCCCCATGGTGTAGCCGTTGGCGCCGACGGCATTGAAGAAACCGGGATATCCCGGCATCTCGCCAATGACCGGCGCGCCGTCAATCATCACGCCCACAGCGGCCCAACTGCGGATGATGTTGAGACCGCCAACCGCCGGCAGCACCCGGCAGGCCGCCCATAGATTGCCTTCCAGGCTTTCCCGAAGCGTCTTGGGCCAACCCAGGACTGAATCGTAGTCGGCGAACCAGCCGCCGCCGATGATCAGGTTGCCGTTCGCCGCCTGCTTCATCGTCAGATGCCGTCCGGCGAGCGCCAGCAGCTGCTCGACCATGGGCGCGGCGGGCTCGGTCACGATCATCTGCTGCGGCGCGCTTCTGACCGGCAGATCGATCCCTAAATGGGCCGCGATCTCAGCGCTCCAGCCGCCGGCCGCGTTGACCACCCGGTTGGCCCTAACGCGGCCGCGGCTAGTGCCAACATGATAGCGGCCGTCCTCATGGGTCAGCTCGCAAACTTCGGTCTGAGGACGAAATCGCGCGCCCGCTGCCAAAGCGGCGTCTAGCAGGGCGGGCGTCGCCAACAGCGGGTTGATCTTGCCTTCGCCGGGGCAGAGCGCACCGCCGACCATCCGCTCCGAGATCAGCGGCACCCGTGCGCGCAGCTCGGATTGCGACAGTAGTCCCGTCTCGATTCCATAGCGGCGTTCGACGGCCGCCTTTCGTTCCAGAAATGCGAGTCCTTCCGCGTCTTCCGCGACCATAAGCCCGCCGGTGATCTTCAGCTCGAAGTCGGCCGCCAGCTCGCGCTCGAGCGCCTGCCACTCGGCGATGCCGTCGCGCTGCAGCGGCAGGGTTCGGATCGCCGGCGAGGTGTCGTCGCCGGCGTTGAAATCGAACGACAGGAGCTGCAGATGCAGACTGCCCGCGTTGCCGCCCGATGCCTGACCGTTCGCCTGACCACGATCGACGATCAAGGTGTCGATGCCTTCTTTCGCCAGGCAATAGGCAGCACTGATCCCGATGACACCTGCGCCGATCACCAGGACATCGGTATCGGCAAAATCCTCTTCGGCCACCGATTTGCGTTCGATGGCCGATGGCACGGCGACCGGACGATAGCCGCCCCATTCCGGTTTCTCGGCCGCGAGCGCCGCCGATGGTATCGGCTTCAGCGGTCCTTTCGGCGCGGGCACATCGACAGCCGAGGTCGGCGCATCGGCCACCCCTTCGACCAGCGCCGCCAGCAGCGGCAGGCAATAACGTCCCTGACATCGGCCCATGCCAGCCCGGGTCATCCGTTTCAATGCACCCAGATCGGTCGCGCCTGCGGTCACCCTATCCTCGAGCATGCCCCGCGTCAGGTTCTCGCAACGGCAGAGGATCGTGTCCGCATCGGCGAAGGCAAGGGTTGTCGGCGACGCCGCGAACAGCGACCAGAGCGACCGCTGAAAAGCCAGATGCCGGTCGCGCAAGCGCCGTTCGTCGCGGTCGGAACCAGCCGGCCAGCCGAGTTCACCCAAAATCGCCTTGGCGGCAAGGCGACCCTCGGCGCGCGCGACCTGGGCCCCGTTCGTGACGCCGCCGTCGCCAGCCAGGAACAAGCCAGGCACACTGGTCCGGCCATCATCGTCCCGCCGTGGCGTCAACCAGTCCGATCGCCGTTTGTCGAAAGCACAGCCCAGGAGCCGGGCGAGTTCATTGCTCGGCTGAAATCCATACCCGATGCAGACGGTATCGACGGCATAGCTCAGTCTTCGGTCATCGCGCGGCCGACCTGCGGCATCGATGCCGGCGAGCTCGGCTGATCGGACACGCTCGCCGCCGTCTGCACGGACGATATGGTGGCCGAAGTAAAGCGGTACGCCGTGCCGGCGGAGCGTTCGCAGATAGCTGAGCCCCTGGCGCATCAGTCCGGGCGCTCGCCGGAAGCCGTCGAACCCCGCGCGCCAGCGGCGTGGAAACGGATGCGGCGCGGCCTCCGCCACGGCGACCACGTCGACACCGCCGGCCAACAGCTCACAGGCAAGCTGCAGGTTGAGCGGGCCGTTGCCGGCGATCAGAACCCGATCGCTCGGCCCAACGCGATAGGACCGCGCGAGGCTTTGTGCCGCACCCGTCGTCATGACGCCCGGCAACGTCCAGCCGGGAAACGGCAGGCCGAATTCATAAGCGCCGGTAGCCAGCAGCACGTATCGCGACCGGAAAACGCGCGACGCGCCGTCCTGCACGACACCGACCTCGAAGCCGTCGTCGGTGCACGCCGCGTTCCAGACCACGGCGCCCTGCAGGCGCTGCACCGACGGTCCGGCGGCCTGGTCGATGAGTGTCCGCCCGTCGGCATATTGCCGGTCGGCGCTATCGCCGCCGGCGGCGACATAAGACGACGCGAGTTGCTTGTAGAACTGGCCCCCAGGCGACGGCCGCTCGTCGACAAGGACGACCGCAACATCGGAATCGCCCAGCAATGCGGCGGCCGCAAGCCCGGCCGGGCCGGCGCCAACGATCAGGACGTCGCAGTCTCCGTCGTCCAAATGCGACGCTGTTTTTTCCGGCACGTCCGGCACGGCAGTGCGGTAGTCCTGCGTACCGACCCGCATGCCATCGCGCGCCTCCGTCAGGCAGGCGCGCTGGGCCGAGCCGCCGTCGATCGACACCATGCAATCGAAACAGACGCCCATGCCGCAGAACAGGCCGCGGGGCCGGCCGTCGCGATCGCGCCGCAGTGTCAGCTTGCCCGCCGCCGTCATGGCCGCGGCGATCGACTCGCCGGCAAGCGCCGGCACATCCTCGCCGTCGACGGAGATCGTGATCGGCGCGCCGCGCTGACGGAAGCGGTCGCCCGTCAGACGGGGCATGCTCAGGTAACCGTCAGGCTCAGCTCTCGCACCGTGCGCACCGCCCAATCCCGCTCGGCCGCGTTCGCGGGCAGCCGGGGCGGGCGGGGCGGCCCGACCGGCAGTCCCATTTCGGTGAGCGCCGCCTTGGTTGCCGTGACATAGCGATGCTGACCGACCAGTTCGATCACCGGCAAGATCTCGTGGTAGAGCGCGCGGGCGGCCGGCACGTCGGCCTTTTCCACGCACAGGCGGTAGAGGTCGGCGAAGGCGCGCGGCGCGACATTGGAGCCGACGGCCACCCAGCCCAGCGCGCCGTTCAAGAAGGATTCGTAGCCCATGATGCCGCCGAAGACGGTCATCCGGCCGTCGCTGAGGCGCAGAATGTCGCGCACCCGCGTCACGTCCATGGTCGATTCCTTGATGTAGGAAACGTTCTCGATCTCGGACAGGCGCGCGATCAGCGGCGGCCGCATGTCGACATTGGCCGTCGCCGGATTGTTGTAAAGCATGACCGGAATGCCGATGGCGTCGGCGACTGTCTTGTAGTGGTGATACAGCTCGTCGTCGGTCGGCGTGCTGTAGAACGGCGGCACGATCATCACGCCGTCGGCGCCGAGGCGTTCGGCCTCTTGACTGTAGCGGACGACGTCGAGCGTGTTCTCTGCCGCGGTGCCGACGAAGACCGGCACGCGGCCGTCGGCCCGGCGGATCACGATCTCGGCCACCCGTCCGCGCTCGTCGTCGGTGAGCGACAGGAACTCGCCGGTGCTGCCGTTCGGCACCAGGCCATGGATACCCTCGTCGATCTGCCAGTCGACCAATCGCTTCAGCGCGTCCTCGTTGACGGCGCCGCCATCGGCGTCGAAGGGCGTGATCATAACCGTGAATGTACCTTGATATATGCGCATGACCGGACTGTTCAGTTGATGAGGTTGCGGGGGAGGAACATGACGATGTCGGGCACGTAGGTCGCCAGCAATAGGCAAGCCAGCATGAACAGGAACGGCAGGCTGATCTTGGAGGCGACCTGCATGATGCTGCGGCCGGCGATGCTGCTGGCGACGAACAGCGTGATGCCGTAGGGCGGCGTGATCATGCCGATCGACAGGTTGATGACGACGACGACGCCAAAATGCAGCGGATCGATGCCGAAGTCCCGGGCGATCGGCATCAGGACCGGCACCAGGATCAGGATCGCCGAGATGCTTTCCATGAACATGCCGATGCAGATCAGCAGCAGATTGACCAGCGCCAGGAAGACCCAGGGATTGTCGGAGAGCGACTTGATCTGTGCGGCGATCGCGGCCGGCACGTTCTGGGACGAAATCAGCCAGGAAAACACACTGGCCGTGGCGATGATCATCATCACGGCGGCCGAGATCGCGGCGGCGCGCAGGATCAGATCCGGCAGTTCGGCAAACGTCAGCTCGCGGTAGACGAACAGCGCGATGACCAGGCCGGTGAAGACGGCGACCGACGCGGCCTCGGTCGGTGTGAACACGCCGCCGACGATGCCGCCGACGATGATCACCGGCATGACGAAGGCGGGACCGGCGCTGATGAAGGTGCCGACCAGGCGGCGAAACGTAAACGGCCGGGCGTCGCGATAGGCGTCGCCGCCGCGCCGGGCATGCAGATAGCTCGCCAGCATCAGGCCGACCATCATGATCAGGCCGGGCACGATGCCGCCCAGGAACATGCCGCCGACCGACAGATTAGAGATGGTCGCCAGCACCACCATCATGATGCTGGGCGGGATCACCGGCCCCAACGTGCCGGCGGCGGCCATAATCCCGGCCGCAAAATCGATGTCATAGCCGCGCTTCTTGACCTCGGGCAGCATGATCGAGGAGGTGGCCGCGGTATCGGCCGAGCCGGAACCGGAAATCGCGGCGAGCCCGGTGCCGGCGACGACGGCCACCATCAGCAGGCTGCCGGTGATCCAGCCGACAAGCGCGGTCGCGAAGTCGATGATGCGCTGGGCGATACCGCCCCGCTCCATGATCAGGCCGGCCAGCACGAAGAACGGGATCGCCATGATCGTGAAGGAGTCGAGCCCCGCATAAATGCGCTGCGCGACGATGCTGATCGGCACGCCGCCGAGCTCAAGCGTCAGCGCCGCGGAGACACCGAGCGCGAAGACGATCGGGGTGCCGATCAGGATCAGAACGAGAAAGGCGATGATCGTGACCGTCACGACGACGTCTCCACCGCCGGCGTGACCCGCGGCCGCGGATCGCGCCAGCGTCTGAGCAAGGCCAAGATCAGCTCGAAAGCAAAATAAGTCAGGCCGATCGGTAGCGACAGGTAGGGCAGCCACATGGGAATGCCGAGGGCAGGCGAGGTCTGGATCTGGCCGATCCGGATCAACCCGAAGCTGCCGACGACGGCGCGCCAGAGGAACCACAGGCAAATCGCGCCGATCACCAGGGTCAGCAGGCGCAACATCGGGATCGGCAAGCGCTGGGCCAGTATGTCAACGCCGACATGCAGATTGCGCCGCATGGCGATGCCGGCGCCCAGCAGCACCATCCAGATCTGCGCGAAAGTCGCTGTCTCCGACGCCCAGCCGATCGAATAGTTGAAGACGTAGCGCCCCAAGACCTGGATCAGCACGGCGACCGCCATGTAGCCGTAGAACAGGATAACGGCCCAGGTGACAATGCCACGCAACGCGGCGGTCAGCGTTCCACAGATCCGGATAACGCTATCCAGCATGCGTGGCGTCCGTTCCGTATCCAACCCGTCCGTATCAAAGCGACAGGGCGCGCCCGCCCCAGGGAGCGGACGGGCGCGCCAAACCGCCCACGCAGCTACTGCGTTGCGAGGATCATCTCCAGCAGCTTGCGGTCGGCATCTGTTTTGACGAAATCGTCATAGACTTTTTGTGACGCCTGCCGGAACGGACCGGGATCGGGACGCGTGACCTTGACGCCCTTGTCCTTCAGCGACGCCAGCAGGCTGTTGTCGCTGTCTGCATAGGCCTTGCGCTCGACGGCGGCCGACGCCAGGCCGGCCTCGACCAGCACCTGCTGCACGTCGGCCGGCAGCGACTGGAACTTGGTCTCCGACATGATCAGATCGGCCACAAGCGCCGTCCAGCCGACCTGCGCCCAGTAGGGCGCCACCTCGTAGAACTTCTTCGAGTTGTAATTGGTGTTGGCGGCCTCGGCGCCGTCGACCAGGCCGGACTGCAACGCGCCGTACAGCTCGCTGTAGGCAAGCGGTGTGGCGTTCGCGCCGAATGCATTGAACGACGCCACATGGGCCGGCACCTGCATGGTGCGGATCTTCAGGCCTTCCAGGTCGTCATAGGAATTGATCGGCTGGCTGCGGGTCATGATGTGCCGGATGCCGGCCTCGTAGAAGCCGAGCAGGCGGAAGCCCTTTTCCTGCATCGCCGCGTTCAGCTCCTGGCCGACTGGCCCGTCCATGACCTTGTACATGTGCGCGCGGTCGCGGAACAGGAACGGCAGATCAAAGATGCCGAGCTTGGGCACGAAGTTGGTGACCACGCCGTTCGACGGCACGGTGATGTCGAGCGTGCCGAGCAGCAAGCCCTCGATCATCTCCTTTTCGTTGCCGAGCTGGTTGTTGGGGAATATCTGAACCTCGACCTTGCCCCCGGTCTTTTCCTTGACGATACGGGCAAACTCCATCAGGCCGATATGATAGGGCTCGTCGGGATTTGCCGAGTGCCCCGCCTTCAACACGATCGTGTCGGCGGCCGCGGTCGCGACCATGGACAACGACAGCAACATACCCAGCAGCAATTTTTTCATTTTGGCCTCCATCCAGAAGTCGAGCGCCTCCTCAACCCATTGCCGGATTGCACGGCAATTTTTGGTATACCACTTGTATACCATAGCCGTATCGATCTGGCTACGCCGCCGCCCGGCAGCCCTAAAGGTTGTCCAAAACCCCGGCCCGAACCTGTTCCAGATGCTTGGCCATGGCCTTCCGGGCGCGGGCCGGTTTGCCGCTTTCCAGCGCCGTCAGGATAGCCTCATGCTCGGCGATCCCCGGACGCAAGCGCTGCGGCACGGTCTGGGATTCGAACAAACGGGTGATGTTGCGCAAGCTGCGGATAATGCGCGCCGCCACGGCATTGCCGCCGGCATCAGCGATGCCATTGTGCAGAGCGTCATCGAAGGCCCAGTGGGCCTCGTTCGTCGGCTTCGCGTCCGCCTTCAGCTTCTCGAGCATCCGCCGCAGCTCGGCCAAGAGCTCCGGCGCCAGGTTGCCGCTGGCCGCTTCGATGGCGTCGCATTCCAAAAGCTGCCGAACGCTCAGGGCCTGAAGATACTCCTCCAGCGTCACCACCTTCACCGACAGCAGCCGCTCGGTCAGACGTACGAGCCAGCCCTCACCCTCCAGCCGAACCAGGGCTTCACGCGTCGGCGTTCGCGATATGCCGAGCGCATCGGCCAGCTTGCGCTCCTGGATAACCGTCCCGCCCGGTAGTTCGCGCGACAGGATCATTCTGAACACGGAATCGTAGGCGACCTCGGCGAGGCTGTTGCGCTCCTTCTGCTGCCCCTTTGTCGCCTGCCGCGTCATCTCGCCGCCTTATTGGCCGCCCTCGCCGGCCGCATGCGGCTTCAGCACGGCGTAAATGATCCGATTGATGGGCGTCGGCACGCCAAGCTCTTCGCCCAGCCGGCAGACCGTGCCAGCCACCCATTCGACCTCCAACGGCCGGCCGTGCTCAAGATCGACCAGCATCGAGGCCTTCACGTCCGGCAGCCAACTGTCGAATTGCCGGAAGATGGTATCGACGATATCGGGCGCCAGGAAGACACCCTTGGCCCGGCCAACGGCGGCGACCTCGTGCATGCAGTCGCTGGCGAGCCCTCGCAGGTGCGGCTGCCCGTAGACGACGCCGACCGGCTTGCGCGCAAGGCAGGTGAGGCCGGCATTACAGGCGAACAGCACGAACTTGCTCCAAAGCACGCGCTCGATCCCGGGGCTGACCTGCACGCCCAGGCCGGCCTGTTCGCAGGCCCGCTCGAAACGTTCGACGCGTGGGCTGACCGCGCCATCGCGCTCGCCGAATATCATGGCCGGCCCGTCGCCTTCGGCATAGCGAATGACGCCGGGATCAATGCGCGTGCCGGAGACGTAGGTCACCCCTGGCACCACGTGTTCCGCACCGACGATCGCGCCCAGAAGGTCGGGCGCCTCGACGCCGTTCTGCAGCGTGATCACCATGGTGTCATCACCGACCAGCGGACGTATGGCGTCCCCGGCCGCCTGCAGGTCATAGAGCTTGACGCAAAACAGGACCACATCGACCGGACCGACAGAGGCTGGGTCGTCCGTTGCCTGCGCGGGCTGCACCGACAGATCGCCCGACGGCCCGGTCAGCTTGAGACCATTCTGACGAATTTCGTCGAGGTGTTCGCCTCGGGCGATAAAGGTCACTTCCTCGCCAGATATCGCCAGCTTGCCGCCGTAGTAGCCGCCGACGCCGCCAGTCCCCATCACTGCAATTCTCATCTCGGAACGCCCCATGCCGCCGAGACGCCAAACCTGACGTCATTTCGGCGCGGATACTAGCGCGATTCGTCCTAACGCCTGATTGCCGTTCGGCCCCTATTCAGCTCTCCGGCGGCGGAACAACGCCGGTGCGCTCGGTGATCAGGCCGTAGGCTTCGATGCGGCGGTGCTTGTCGAAGTTGAACACGGTGCGCTTGATGTAGTCGCCGAGATCGAGGTCGCAGTTGAAGACGATGACCTCGTCGTCCTCGGTCAGCGCCTGGGCGACAATCTCGCCGGTCGGCGCGACAATGCAGGAACCGCCATAGAGGCCGAACCCATCCTCCTTGCCGGCCTTGGCCGTGCCGATCACCCACATGCCGTTCTGGTAGGCGGCCGCCTGCATCGACAGGCGATGGTGGAACATGCGCAGATGCAACGGCTCGTCGTGATAAATGTTGGTGGTCGGCGTGTTGTAGCCCAGCACAACCATCTCGGCGCCCTGCAACGCCATGACCCGGAACGTCTCGGGCCAGCGCCGGTCATTGCAGATGCACATGCCGAGGACGCCGTCCATGGTTCGCCAGACCGGAAAACCGAGATTACCGACCTCGAAGTAGCGCTTCTCCAGATGCTGGAAGGGCGCGTCGGGCAGGTGGTCCACATGGCCGGGCAGGTGGACCTTGCGGTACTTCCCGACAATCCCGCCGTCCGGATCGACCAGGATGGACGTGTTGTAGCGGTGGGTCTCGCCATCTTCTTCTGCCAACTCGGCATAGCCGAGATAGAAGCCGACCCCCAGCCGCTTCGCCTCATCGAATAGCGGCTGGGTCTCGGGCCCGGGCATGCTGGCCTCGAAGAACCGGTCGACTTCGGCCTGGTCCGCCATCCAATAGCGCGGAAAGAAGGTGGTCAGCGCCAACTCGGTGAACACGACGAACCGGCAGCCGGAGGCATGCGCCTCTCGCAACATCTCGATCAGGCGCTTGACGACGCTGGCGCGGTCATCGGCCAGATGGATGGGGCCCATCTGGGCAGCGGCGGTTTTCAGATAACGTGGCATGGAACGCTCCCCGCAATCAGCCCAGCAAGTCGGCGCCGAAGTTGCGGGCCGGATCCAGTTCGGGCGAGGGCCGGCCCAGCGGCTTCGCGGAGTCCGGCTTGTCGCAGGGCAGGAACTCGCCGGAGCCGCGCTCGACCAGCAGTTCGCCCTCGTCGACCACGACCCGGCCGCGGCTCAGCACCGTCACCGGCCAGCCGGTGTTGCGCCGGCCTTCGTACGGCGTGTAGCCGACATTGTCGTGCAGCATCTCGGTGCCGATGGTCAGCTCCTTATCGGTGTCCCAGATCGCGATGTCGGCGTCCGAGCCCACCGCGATGGTGCCCTTGCGCGGGAACAGGCCATAGAGCTTGGCGGCGTTGGTGGCGGTCAGCGCAACGAACTCGTGGATGTCGAGGCGGCCCTTGCGCACGCCCTCGGAATAAAGCATCGGCAGGCGGATCTCGATGCCGGGCACGCCGTTGGCGACTTCCTTGAAGGACGGGTTCGGGCCCTTCGACAGCTTGCCGGTCTCGTCGTAGCGGTAGGGGGCGTGATCGGACGAGAAGACCTGGAAGGTGCCGTTGCGCAAGCCCAGCCAGATCGCTTCCTGGGCCGCGGCGTCGCGCGGCGGCGGGCTGCAACAGAACTTGGTGCCCTCCGAGCCGGGCAGGTCGAGATCGTCGGCGGTCAGGAACAGATATTGCGGGCAGGTCTCACCGTAGATCTTCAGGCCGCGGTTCTGCGCCTCCTTGATCTGGCGCGAGGCTTCCTCGGTCGAGACGTGCACGATCAGCAGCGGCACGTCGAGCAGCGTCGCCAGCTCGATCACGCGGTTCGTGGCTTCGCCTTCTCCGATGCGCGAATGGGCGACCGCATGATACTTCGGCTCGCGGTGCCCCTTCTGCAGCAGGCGGTCGCTGATCCAGCGGATCGCCTCGTGGTTCTCGGCATGCACCATGACCATGGCGCCCTCGCGCCGCGCCAGCGCCAGGATGTCGAGGAACTGATAATCGTCGATCTTCAGGAGATCGTAGGTGGTGTAGACCTTGAAGGAGGTATAGCCGTCGCGGATCAGGGCCGGCAGCTCCTGGCCCAACACCTGCTCGGTGGGATCGGAGATGATCAGGTGAAAGGCATAGTCGATCACGGCCTTGGGGCCGGCGCATTCGTGATAGTCCTTCACCACATCACGCAGCGACTGGCCCTTGTGCTGGGCGGCAAACGGAATGATGGTCGTGGTGCCGCCAAAGGCCGCCGACACGCTGGCGCTGTAGAAGTCGTCGGCGGTCATCAAGCCGGCGGCCGACCTCTGCTCGACATGGCAATGGCTCTCGACCCCGCCCGGCAGCACCAGCTTGCCGCTGGCGTCGATCTCGCGCTTTCCAGCGCCCAGTTGGTCGGCCAGCGCCGCGATGCGGCCGTCGCGAATGCCGATATCGCAGCTCATCAAATCCGTTGCCGTCGCGATGTTGGCGTTGCGAATTACCAAGTCGAAGTCAGCCATCGATCACCCATTCATCCTCGTAACGCCGCACTGCCCCGGCAGGCTCCGCGGCGCGGCTTGGCACAAAGCCATTGATCCGGGCCGGAAGTGTCACATAGCATCTAGCGCAATGAAAACACCGGTTGCGCCGTCAAACCAGAAAACACATGCAGCCAACAATGGGAGCGCAGCAATGACAAGAGCAACATCGGCCGTGGCGATCGTCTGCGGGATTTTCCTCGGCGCCGGCGCGGCACTGGCCGACGGACACGGTCCGTTGAAGGTGGCGCTGGACGGCACGTTCGCGCCGCACGCCATGCCGAAACTGGACGGTGGCGTCGAAGGCTTCAACGTCGACTTGGCGAACGAGATCGGCAAGCGCCTGGGCCGCGAGATCGACATCACGGCGGCGCAATGGTCGGGCCTGCTGCCGGCGATGCAGGCCGGCAAGTACGATTTCCTGGTCGCGCCGACCACGGTCACCGAGGAACGCACGAAAAGCCTGCTGTTCACCGAGGGTTATCTGAACACCGACTACCAGTTCCTGATCAAGAAGGGCAGCGCCGACATCAAGGCCTTAAGCGATCTGAAGGGTAAGGTCGTCGCGGTCAACAAGGGATCGGCCTACGACCGCTGGGCGCGTGGCCTCGAAGGCGAGATCGGCTGGAAGGTCGAGTCCTACGGGACGAATACGGACGCGGTTCAGGCGGTGGTCTCGGGACGCGCCTACGCCAACGTCGCCGGCAACACGGTGATCGCCTGGGCGGCCAAGAAGAACCCGAACGTGCAGCTTTCCTATCTGCACTCCACGGGCCGGGTCTTCGCCATGCCGTTTCGCAAGGACGACGTCGCCATGCGCAACAAGGTCGAGAACGTCATCGAATGCATGAAGCTCGATGGCACCTTCGCCAAGATGAGCGAGAAATGGTTTGGCGTCACGCCGGCCGCCGACTCGGCGGCGATGACGGTCTATCCGGGCTATGGCGTGCCGGGGATGGAAGGTCACGAGGCCAGCGACCACACGCCCGATTGCGGCTAGTCCCGCACGGCAATATCCGATCAGCAACGCAGCCGGCGGTGCCGGCTGCGTTTGCTTTCCGTCGCCCTGTAACTTGATAGAGACATGACAGCCACAGGCAATGGCCACGTGATGCTGCAGGTTCGCGACCTGCACAAATCGTTCGGCGATCTCGAGGTTCTGAAGGGGGTCGACCTCGATGTCGTCGACCGCGAGTTGGTGTTCATCATCGGCCCGTCGGGCTCCGGCAAGAGCACGCTGCTGCGCTGCTGCAACCGCCTGGAAGAACCGACCAGCGGCGCCATCCGGGTCGACGGCGTCGACCTGCTGGCGAAGGACACCGACATCAACGCCATGCGGCGGCGGATCGGCATGGTGTTCCAATCCTTCAACCTCTATCCGCACATGACGGCCCAGGGCAACGTGACGCTGGCGCTGCGCAAGGTGCTGGGCAAGTCGCGGGCCGAAGCGGACGAGATCGCCGTCGGGGCGCTGGCGAAAGTCGGGCTCGCCGACAAGCACGCCGCATATCCCAGCGAACTGTCGGGTGGGCAGCAGCAGCGCGTCGCCATCGCCCGGGCGCTGGCGCTGGAGCCGAAGATCATGTTGTTCGACGAGCCGACCAGCGCGCTCGACCCGGAACTGGTCGGCGGCGTGCTGAACGTCATGCGCGACATGCGCGAAGCCGGCATGACCATGGTCGTCGTCAGCCACGAGATGCAGTTCGCGCGCGCCGCCGCCGACCGTGTGATCTTCATGGACGAGGGCGTGATCGTGGAAGAGGGGCCGCCGGAGCAGATCTTCGCCGCGCCCGAACATCCACGCACGCGTGAATTCGTGACAGAGATCCAACGGCACTAGCGGCCCAGCGCCGGAGCAGATCGCATGACCCGCTGGGAACGCTTCCTCGACAGTTTCTTCAACGCCGAGGTGATCGCCACGTACCTGCCGTCGATCGTCGACGGGTTCTTTCTGACCATCTACCTGGCCGTGCTGATCGTCCTGGCCGGTATCGCGCTCGGGCTGGCGTTGGCGCTGATCCGGTCGCTCCAGTTCCGGCCGATCAACCTCCTGATCGTGTTCTTCGTTGACCTGCTGCGGGCATTGCCGCCGCTGGTGATTATTCTGCTGTTCTATTTCGGCCTGCCGAACATCGGCATCAACATGAGCGGTTTCTTCGCCACCTGGTTCAGCCTGACGCTGGTGCTCGCGGCCTTCTCGGAAGAGATTTTCTGGGCCGGCATCCTCGCCGTGCAAAAGGGTCAGTGGGAGGCGTCACGCTCGACCGGTCTCGGCTATCTGCAGACGCTGACCTACGTGGTGCTGCCGCAGGCCATTCGGCTGACCATCCCGCCGCTGACCAACCGCACCATCGCCATCACCAAGGGCACGGCGCTTGGCTCGGTCGTCGCCGTCGCCGAGATCCTGAACCAGGCGACGACGGCGCAGTCGTTTTCGGGCAATGCCTCGCCGCTGATGCTGGGCGCCATCGCCTATCTGATCCTGTTCCTGCCGGTGGTGATCATGGGCCGCTGGATCGAGACCCGTTTCGCCTGGCGGCGGCAGTAGGAGCGGGGCGATGGATGCGTTGATCGAGAACTTCTTCAACATCGGCATCATGTCGCAGTCGTTTCCCATGGTGATGAAGGGCTTCGGCATGACGCTGCTGCTCTGCATCGTGGTCATTCCGCTCGGCTGCATCGGCGGACTGGCGGTCGCGCTGTTGAGCGGTATCCGGCATCCGCTGGTGCGCTGGCCGTTGATCGCCTATGTCGACTTCTTCCGCGCCTTTCCGCCGCTGGTGCTGCTAATCTTCATCTATGCCGGCCTGCCGTTCGCGGGCATCGATTTGCCACCCTTCGTTGCCGTGGCGCTCGCCTTCCTGCTGAACACATCGAGTTATTACGGCGAGATCTTCCGCGCCGGCATCGAGAGCGTCGGCTACGGTCAGATGGAGGCGGCACGCTCGACCGGCCTCAACACGCCGCAGGCGCTGGCCTACGTGATCGTGCCGCAGGCCGTGCGCAACGTGCTGCCGGACCTGGTCAGCAACACGCTCGAGGTCGCCAAGCTGACCTCGATCGCCAGCGTCGTCGCGCTGCCGGAACTGCTCTACGCGGCCGACATGGCGCGCTCGATCACCTACAACCCGTCGCCGATCGTGCTGGCCGCCGTCATGTATCTGATCCTGTTGTGGCCGCTGGTCCGCCTGCTCAGCCGCATGGAGCACCGCATGTTGGCGGCGCGTTAACCGGTGTCAGCGGGAAGGGCGTTCTGCAGCAGGGCGCCGAACACGACCATCTGCGGGCTGGTCCGGCCATAGGTGTCGAGCGCGGCTGCAATCTTCGCCGCCTGCCCGGGCGGCGGCGATGGCAGGTCCGACGGCGCGATCGGCATGTCGGCGGCCAGCGCGGCGACGCGGGCGGCAAAGATCTCGCATTCGCTGGTGACGCCCCGGTCATGGAACAACGGCGTCAACTCCGTCGCGACATGCGCGAGATATCCGGGCCAATGCGCCAGCATGCGATAGATCCCGGGCACGAACGTCTGCCCGCCCATGTCGGTCGCGAGCTGCAGCAGCACCGCGCCATGGTCGGACGACAGGTCTTCGGCCGTCAGCATCGCCGGCAGGTCCGGCAGCATGTCGGGCGGTGTCCAATCGACGGCCGCGCCATCCAACGGCGCCAAAGTCTCACCGGCGAGCAGGCGCCTGAGACAACCAGCAAACAACAGATTGACGGGACTGACGCGGGTGAAGGTCTGGCAAACAGTTCGGATTGTGCTGGCCGCCTGGTCATCGACACCCATGAGGCGGAGCGCCGGCGACGTCAGCGGCGGCAACGGCGGCAGATCCAACCGCTCGACCTGCGCCCAGGCGGCCGTCGGTATCGCGCCCGATCGAAAGCAGGGGCCGACATGCGACCAGGCCCATTCAAGACAGCCCGGCATGGTGGCCAGGTGCCGGTAAAGCGAGGAGACATAGGCGGCGGCGCTGTAGCGACGGATCTCGTCATAGATCTCGGCAAGCGGGCCGGCCGCCGCGTCTTCGGACAGTTCGTCGATCGCGCCCATGTCAGATGTCGATGCGGTAGAAGCGGGCCGCGTTGCCGGCGAACAGCTTCTCCTGATCGACGCGCGGCAAGTGGGCGACGGTGTCCTTGAAGGCGGTGAACATGGCGTCATAGCTGATCCGCAGGCCGTCGACCGGAAAGTTGCTGGCGAACATGCAGCGGTCGACGCCGAAGATCTCGATCGTCTCGAGCAGGATCGCGCGGTTGCCGGTCGGCCCTTCGAGCTCCCAGGGTCCGTCGGGCAGACAGAGGCAGGAGAGCTTGCAATCGACATTGGCGCAGGCCGCGAGCGCGTGCATGCCGTCGCGCCACATGTCGAGCCCCGCCGGGCTTCGGTCCCATGGAAAGCCCGTGTGGTTCAACACGATGCGCGTATCGGGAAAGGCGCGGGTGACCTCGGCCGCCTCGAGCAGATGCCAGGTCGGCACCCGCAGATCCCAGGACAAATCGTATTTCTCCAGCAGCGCGAAACCCGCCAGCCATTTGTCGTCCTGCATGGTACCGGGCGCGCCGGGCTTCATATCCCGCGGGGTTGCGCCGGTTACCGGCTTCGAGCGAATGCCGCGCACCAGCGGAAACTCGGCATGCGCCGCCAGCACCTCTTCGCTGGTTGGCCGGTCGAACCAGGCGTGCGCGACGATGGCGTTGGGCATGCCGTGAGCGTCATTGATTCCAGTCAGCCATTTTGTCTCGCCGACCTGATTGTCGCGGTCGCACTCGGCCTCGACGTGCACGGTGGCGACCACGTTGTGGTTGGCGGCATCCCGTCTGTAGTCGGCTGGTAGGTAGTTGCGCTTCAACGGCGCATAGTCGCCCAGGAAGAAAGCATGCGGCGGATCGTCGTGCAGCCAGGGATATCGCAGCGCCGTCAGATCCCAGAGATGGTGATGCGCGTCAACAATCCTGAGATCGTCGAGTTCCCCGGGCGCCATGGCGGTATCCCCCAATCGTCGAACCTATGCCGGCCCTGCGCTTGGCGACGCTTTGGCGACAGGGAGAGGCTGACAGACGTCGCCGCCGTCAGCCGTCGGTGAGCTTGCGCAGCAGCGCCCGCGCCTCGTCGGCGCCTTCGAACGTCGTGCTGGTCCTGAGTGCGGCCTCCAGCTCAAGACGCGCCTGCTTGGTCTTGCCAAGCTCGGCGAGGGCGACAGCGAGGTGGTGACGAACGCGGGGATCGTTCGAGGCGCGCGCGTGAGCCTGGCGCAGATACTTCAAGCCGCGGGCCGGATCACCGTTGCGTACCAGCAACCATCCCAGGGTGTCCAACGTCGCTGCCTCGTTCGGCGCCAGCCGGTGCGCCTTTTCGGCATACTCCAGCGCGCGCGGATCACCGACGTTCTGATAGAGCCAGGCCAGATTGTTCAGGATCGCCGGATCGTTGGGCCGGTTCTTGCGCAGGCGCTCGAAATGCTTGATCGCCGTGTCGTTGTGTCCCTCGTGAATATAGGCCGTGGCAAGCACCTGACGCGCGAGCACGTCCCTCGGATTTTTTTTGACCCAGGCCTTAAGGACCTTGAACGCCTGGGCGCTGTCGCCGGTCATTTGGCGCGCCCGGTAGAAGCCGATGATCAGTTCCGACGACGGATCCTTCCGCAGTCCGGCCACGTACGCCTCGGCCGCTTCGGCATAGCGCTTCTCGTGCATCAGAAGATTGCCGTACATGAGATCGCCGGTCGACAGTTCCGGTTTCCGGTCACGCACGACCAGCGCGATCTCGCGCGCCTGCTCGATATTGCCGGCTTCGGCCTCAAGCTCGACCAATGCGACTTGCGCGGGCAGGAAATCGGGATCGGCTTTGACGGCCAGGTGCAGGGTCTCGCGCGCGGACTTCACGTCCTGGGCCTGGACCTGCATGGTCGCGACGGTATAGAGGCCGTCGGCGGAGTCGGCAAGCGTGATCGCTGCCTTGCGCAGTCCCGGCACCGCCTTGTCGAACATGCCCGCCGCGAGTTCCGCACGTCGGGCCATCAGCACCGCTTCGGGCTTGTTGGGATGCTGGTTCTCGATTTCATAGGCCAGGCGCTCGGCCTTCGCATACCGTTCCATGCGTATATACGTCTGGACCAAACCCAACTGTCGGTCGACATCGTCCGGTACGGCCAGCCGATAGCTCTCGAGCCATGTGA
>CBDDPY010000002.1:1097500-5640000 GCA_965232515.1 Alphaproteobacteria bacterium
CAAGAAGCTGTCAGGCGACGGGTTCGCCGGTAACGGCGCCGTCGAAGACCCCCTTGCCCTATTTACCGGGCTTTCTGAAATTGAGACGACCGACACCGCAACGTTGCCGGAGGCGGCCAAACAAGCGCTGGCACAGTACGGGTACGGCCTGCTCGACGCCCATTTCGGTCTTGGCGAGCGGCCGGAACGGCCCGAGATCGACATCGGCGACTACGGCTACGAGCGCCTCTATGTGACCTTCTATCACAACCGACGCACCCGCGCCTCGCAGAGCGGCTCGGCGCCGAAGGACGCGCCCGACCGGGTCGTGCGCGACCTGGAAATCGCCGTCGACCGCTGTATCAACGATGTACGCTTCGGCGGGCCGACGACAGCGGACGAAGCTCCGGACACCCGGCTGGTCTTCAATTTCCTGCGCAATCGGGTTCGGCTGCCGGGCCACGATCTCAAGACCGTGCAGAAACATATCGATCTGGGCATCCACGCCATCCGGGTCCGGCAGGGAAAGAAATCGGCCTTCTTCAAGGACTCGGTTGCGACGTCGAAGAACTTCTCGCACAAGGGTTTGATCGAACGGCTGTGCAAGAAAGCCGGACTGCCGGGCGAGGCTTACCTCGACCCGCAGACCGAGATCGTGCGCTACGACAGCCATACCTTTCGTTCCGACCGCGCCGGCAACATCACCGATCTCTACCGCTATGACGAGCCGATCGCGGAAGACGGCATCACGACTCAGTCGATCGGGCAGCGTCTTGAATTGGCCGGCCAGTGGTTTCTCAACAACGTCAACGCAGAGACCGGGCTGGGCGAGTACGAATACTACCCCAGCGCCGACAAGTATTCGCCGAAGAGCAACGATGTGCGGATGCTGGCGACGGCCTGGTCGATGGCCGAGCTGCAGAAGTTTCTTGGAAACCAGGCGTTCGCGGGCCCGATCCGAAGCTGCGCCGAGCGCTATCTGGCCGGCAAGCGCGAGCGGGAGGGCATCACCTACATCGGGGTCGAGGGCAACACGCCGATTGCGTTGAACGCCTTTACCATCCTTCTGCACTTGAGCTGGCAGCGCGAAGAGGACGATGGCCCATTACTGACTGCGCTGGCCGACGCGCTTGTCGCACAGCAGCAGGATGATGGCGGGTTTCGCACCTACTTTTTCTCGGACCGGGCCACCGGCGTCGACTTCTACCCGGGCGAGGCGATGCTGGCCTTGATGCTGCTGCACGCCAAGACTGGCGAGGCGGCATATCAGACGGCGGTCGAGCGCGCGTTCCCCTATTACCGGACATACTGGCGGGGCAACAAAAACACCGCGTTTGTTCCCTGGCATTCCCAAGCCCTGCGCGAGCTCTACCGCGTCAACAAGGATCCGGAGATCGCCAGCTTCGTGTTCGAAATGAACGATTGGCTGATCGATACGCACCAGGTTTTCAGCAGCCGCTATCCGGATGAGATCGGCGGCTTTCCGCATGGCCTGCCGCGCTTCTCAACGGGTCCGTATCTGGAAGGCATTAACGACGCGTATCAGATCGCCGTCGAGAGCGGTGACGAGGCACACGTCGCCAAGTATCGGGAATCCATCCGGAAAGGCGTGCGATTCCTATTCCAACTGCAAATCACCGAACGCAATGCGTTCTACCTGAAGAACCCGGAACGGGCGATCGGCGGTTGCCGAAAATCGCTGGTACGCAACGATCAACGAAACGACTACACGCAGCATGCCGTCCTGGCGCTGATCAAGGCGCACCAGAACCAGGTCTTCCCCGACGCCTGACAATCGCCGGCAGGCTGCCTCGGACGCGGATGCGTATTACTCGGCGCGTCGCATCGTCGCCAGGCGGACCCGCCGGCCGTTGTCGATGCGCGCCGTCAACGTCCCGTCGGCATTCGCTCGGTAGCTGACCCTCGCCGGCCAGTTCTCCGGGAAGGTGAGAGCGCCGTCGGCGAAGCCGACGCGGACGCGGAACCAGTCGCCGCTGTCGATGCACGTCGCACGGCGGGCCGCCTGGGAATAGACCACGACGCCGAAATCCTGATCGACGCGCTCGACGGCCAACAGGTGTTTGCGTCCGCCACTCCAGACGCCGACCCATTTGCCGGAAAACTCGGCCAGGTCTGCCGGCACATCGTCGGCCGGCGGTTGGATCTTCAGGTCCGCCGGCTGGGCCAGCCTCGAAAAATACCGCGTCGTGTCCTCGGCGTCGTCGAGCCCCGGCGAACGCTGTTTCCTGCTCCGTTGGGTGCCGTCGCCGGTATCGGATATTCCGCCCGCATCGAGGATCGTCCGCAGCAGCCGGCCGAGCTGCGCCGAGGTGGCCTGCTCCCGCCCGCCGCTGTCGATCAGGTGCACGATGACCAGATCGTGTGCCGGCATCACCAGTACCTTCTGACCGCGGTTGCCGGAGGCGGCGAAACTCCCTTTTGGCAGGTTGACGTAGGGGAACATGCCGCTGCGGCGCTCCGTCCACCACATATAGCCGTAGCCACGGCCGGAACCGGCCCGCGTCTTCGTCGCGGTGCTGTCCCGCACCCAGTCCGCCGGCAGCACCTGAGCGTCGCGCCAGCGGCCCTGACGCAGATACAGCAGGCCAAAGCGGGCGAGGTCGCGCGCCGACATCCCGAACAGATAGGCCGGATGCAATGACACGCGGGCGCCGGCATAGGCGACGTCTTCGACGTCGAAGTCCTGCATCCCCAGCGGCCGCGCGATCTGCGCCGCGAATGCCTCGGCGATACTGCGGCCCGCCTGCTGCTCGAAAATCGTCCCCAGCGCGTTGAAATCCCAGTTGTTGTAGTACCAGTACGTCCCCGGCGCATGGCAGCCGCGCGCCGGCCGGCGCGCCGCCATATCGTCCGTCTCGTAGGCGGCGGGGCGGTAGATGCCCGATCGCGCCGTCAGCAGGTCCGCGACCGTCGCCTGCCGTTCGGCGGTCGATAACGGCGGGTCCAGCGCCTCGATGCCGAGCTCGCCGACCGTCCGATCGAGGTCGATGCGGCCCAACCCGACTTGGATGCCGATCAACGCGCTCAGCAGGCTCTTGCGGATCGAATAGACGTTGAACTCAGACGACGTCCGTCCCCATTCGGCGACCACGCGCCCGCCCTGCACGATCATCACGGCGGCCGAGCCGATTTGTTGCGACAGCCGGCGCGCGTCGGCCAGCCCGTCGGCCGACCAGCCAGCCGCCCCGGGGTCTGCCAGTACTTGCCAGTTTTCACCTGGATAGGTGCCCGGCGCCTCCTCGGCAGCGGCCGTCGCGGTGAAGGCCGACAATGCAACGACGCCAAGCGCCGCAAACACCCGCGCGAAAAGAGATTTCGTTGACATCTTGATTGCCTTCACATTGCCCTTTCGGTCGCGGTTGCTTTCAAACCCATCCGGGCGCTCCGCGTCAACCGTCGACGCGCCGGTGTCGCTGCGCATCGACGAGCGGCGGGCGAATGCTGGGCACTCCAGTCGCTCCAGCCGCTATCCTGCCGTATAGCCGTCAGCCCATGTTGCGCTCGCAGATATCGCCCAAATCGCATTCATCACATCGCGGCTTTCGCGATCGACAGACCCGCTTGCCGTGCTCGAGCAGCCATATGTGGGCGCCCCAGCGGTAGCGTTTGGGCGTGCGCTCTGCCAGCGCCTCGGCCGTTTTGACTTCGGTCTTCTCGGCGGTGAGGCCGATGCGGTTGGCGACGCGAAAAACATGTGTGTCGACCGCGATTGCCGGTTCGGCAAAGACGAACCGCAACATGATATCGGCGCTTTTGCGCCCGACGCCGGGTAGCGCCATCAACCCGGCACGGGTCCGCGGCACCTCGCGGCCGCACGCCTCAATCAACTGCCGGCAAAGCTTTCGGATGTTCTCCGTCTTCAAGTTGTACATGCCGACATCGCGGATCAGGCCGCGCAGCCGGGAGGGTGGCAATGCCAGGATGGCATCGGGCGTCGAGGCGATCGCGAATAGCTTGCGTGTGGCTTTCTCGGTCTGTGTGTCCAGCGTCTGGGCGCTGAGGACGACCGAGATCAAGCTGCGAAAGGGGTCGTCCTTGATCTTTTCCGGCGTCCGGTTCGGCGACGGATCGGCCGCCTCGAACCGGCGATAGACCTCTTCCACCCGCGCAGCCGACAACATGGGGCAAGCGTATTACAGCTCCACATGCACCGCCAATGGCGGCGGCGCAGTCACGCCGCCAGCGCGGTCACCTTGCCGGTCAGAAGGTCGACGTCGTCGCGAACTTCGTCAGTCAGGAAATCGAGGACGGCCCGGATACGCGCCGTCTGACGAAGGTCCCGGTGAGTCAACAGCCACAGATCGAGCTTGCTGTCGAAATGCGGCGCCAGAACACGGCGAAGATCGGGCGCGCAGCCGACCATGTAGTTGGGCAGGGCCAAGATACCGAGACCGGCTCGAGCGGCAGCAACCTGGGCCGTGAGGTTGTTGCAGCGGACGCCGACCTTCGCGTCCTTGGCGACGTCGCGAAGGCGCCTGACCTGCGCGAGGTTGGCGATCTCGCGCACGGATTCGATGATCGTATGGTTCGACAGATCTTCGAGGGTCGCCGGCTCGCCTTGCCGTGTCAGGTAGCCCTCCGACGCATAAAGACCGCAATGGACGTCGCCGACGCGCCGGCCGACCAATTCCTCGCACCCCGGGTTGCCGACACGCAGCGCGATATCGGCCTCGCGGCGCACCAGATCCAACGCGCCGACACCGACGACAAGCTCGATATCGATATCGGGATATCGTTCGCGCAGCTTCGGCAATCTCGGCGTCAGCCAGCAAACGCCCATGCCTTCGGCCGTGGTAATGCTGACACGACCGTTAAGCCGGGCATCCTCACCGCTCACCCGCTGCTCGATGGCAAAGGCCGTGCACTCGATCCGCGCCGCCAACTCGTTTATCCGGTGCCCCGCGGCCGTAAGTTCGTATCCGTGGTTCATCCGGTCGAAGAGACGCGCGCCCAAACGCTTCTCCAAATCATTGATGCGTCGGCCGACAGTGGGTTGGGTAACACCCAGTTTGCGCGCCGCCGCCGAGAGTGATCCCGTCTCGGAAACCGCGAGAAAGAATCGGTAGTCATCCCAGTCGTTCATTTGACCCCATGCTCTAATGAACTCGACCGCTCATTACTTCATCGGCACAAGAAAAAACCGGCGTGCCTGTGTCCGATGATTGTTGCACTGCAAAATAAAGAACGGCTCCCCGCTTGATTGCCCGCGTAAAACGTCTCTATGGACGCCGATAACTTCAATTCACTTCGTCGAGAGAATTCGCGAGCAGATCGGCAACACCGGTATTGAACTGGGCAGTTCAATATTTCCTGTATGGGGTCTATACGTTCATCGGCAATACCGATCTTCGTCGCATCACCCAAATTTACGAGCCACACCTCAATGTAAAGGCTCGGATATGATCAGTGCCTACCTAAACCGACCACTCAGATCGTTTGCTCAGGCTTTGGCTGAACGAGAACATCAGCGCCAGTGCGTATGCGCGCCACTGGCATGGCAAGAAAACCGGCGCCGCGATCACGACATCACAAAGCTGACAACGGCAACAGAGCCGGACCGGAGGCTCAACCCGCCGCCGCGGGATCAAAACCAAACATCCACGGCATCATCAACCTGAGTGACCGACGGATGTCCGTTTTTGCTCACAAATTGCCCCGCAAATGCCACCGCACCGAGTGCAGGCGCAAAATACTCTCGACCCAGGTCTGATGCAGTCATCGGTACCATTGGGGCAGACAACGCCACGGCGATCGGGGCTGTGGCAGATCGGGCACATGTCACTACCGAGCTTACGCCTCGGCCGCTTGTTCGGCGATCTGCCGCCATGCGAGTTCGAGCCGGCACTTCTGCAAGCAATCAGCGCCAGAGATGGGCCGCTGGCGATACGTCACGCCCCGGCAACCCTCGATCTGGACAACCCCAAGATCCCTCTGGGATTTGCTGTCCTGGCGCGGCTGGTCGAGCATGACGCCAGCTACCACGCCTTGCCGGTGGAAAACGGCCGGCGCGGCACAGCGCCACGCCTGGCGCTCGACGGCATGTATGGCGATGGCCCGCTGGCCATGCCGTGCTTCTACGATGGCGCGCGGCTGTTGATGGGGACCGCAGACAATCCATCCGCCGATCTGGCCCGAAACCGCATCGGCATGGCGCTGATCCCGGATCCCCGCGACGACGCTGACGTCATGCTGGCGCAACTGCATCTGGCATTCGTGAAGTTTCACAATGTGGTCGTTGACGACATGTCGGCCAGCGGCGTCCCGCCCGACATACTCTTCGCCCGGGCGGCACGTCAGGTGCGCTGGCACTATCAATGGCTGTTGCTGCACGAGTTCCTGCCGATGCTGATCGGCGACGATCATGCCGATCGTCTGCGCCGGCAAGGCCCCAAATTCTATCGCCGCGACCTCGACCCGCGACTGCCGGCCGAGTTCGCCGCGGCGGCCATCCGATATCATCTGAGCCAGTTTGGCGACGCCGTTAAGCTGAACGCCGAGTCCATGTGCCGGCCGTTCGATTCTCAGGAATGCGGCTTCCGACCAATAGCGGCGGCTTCCCGCATCGATTGGCTCCACTTCGTCGACATGCCGCGGTCCGACCGGCCGCAGTCCAGCAAGCGGGTCGATGGCTATCTGAACGGCAGCCTATTGAGCACGGCGAGTACGGGCCACGTGATCGACACACTGCTTCTGGGCAATGCCTGCCAGCTGCCCTCTGGCCAGGCGATCGCACGGCAGATCGGGACGACGCCGCTCCAGAACGACGATTTCGGCCTGGCCGACCTCCTCGATACCGGCGAGGGGACACCCTTGTGGCTCTACGTGCTGAAGGAAGCCGAGGTGATCCAGGACGGCATGCGCCTGGGCCCCGTCGGCGCGGCGATTGTTGGCGATTTGGTCGTGGATCTGATCCAGCGCGACCCGGCCTCATACACAAACATCGAGCCCCGCTGGCAGCCGTCCTACGGTGTCATGGGTAGCTGCCAGTTCGCCGACCTGCTGGTCGCCAGCGACTATTACACGCCCCCCGACCTGGTCGCCGGTCGGGCCTGACGCCGCCGCAGCAGAAGCAAGCCGGCGATGCCAATTCCTAGGATCGCCATCGCCGACGGCTCGGAAACGTCGATCACATCGACCGGCGTTGACGATGCCAATATGACGTCGATCCAGTCGGCGTAGCCGGAGACCAGCATGCCGCCGGCGAGCGACCCGAACAGAGGCGCCTGCGCCGTCGGCGTGCTCAGCAAAAACGAACTCACCCCGAACAGCAGCAACTCGCCGTTTTCGACCACGAAGGCGGGTCCACCGGAATCGCCGAACGACAGCGTGCTCTCGATATCGTTGCCGAGTGATCCGCCGGGCTGACCGGCGGTTTCCGGCGGATCGAAGTCGAACAGGTAGATTTCCGGCGTGCCGCTGCCTTCATCGTCGACAATGAAGAACTCGGCAAGGTTGAGGCCGACCCGCTTGACCGTCGGATCCGCCTGCACCGTCAAGCCGTTTTCGCCGTCGCCGCTCTGGCCGTAACCCGCCATGACAATGGGCGTTATCGTGTCGAACGGCTCGCGGTAGAGATCGTAAATCGGCATGTCGATCGGCAGATCGGTAGCCAGCTCTAAAACGGCGATGTCGTCGTTCAAGTTGGGGTTGTTGAAGCCGGAATAGTCCGGATGGATCGTGATATCCACAGCACTGCCGACGCCCGAGGGGCTGCCGCCGAAATTCTGCACGAAGTTGGCGCCGTTCACGTCGACCGCGCCATCATTGTTCAGATCGAAGCAATGCGCCGCCGACAGGACATGCCGGCGCGAGATCGCCGCCCCGCTGCACAAACCAAAACCGGATCCCGTCGAGACGATAACGCTGCCGACTCCACCGAATGGCGACGCCGTATTATTGGGGTCGACGTGCGCCGCGGGCGAATCCGGCGGCGATCCATTCGGACTGCCGACAACGATGGCGCGTTGCGGGTCGCCATTTCCGGAATACGGCTGGGTGAGGGGAAGAGCGCTCGCGGTCGACGCGATCGTGCCTCCCGCCAGGACTGCGGCGATCATGGCAGAACGCCACGTCGAACGCATACGATCGGTTTCAATCATGACGGCGAAATATGCCGAATAGATTTGACAATCGATAGCGTATACAAGCGGATAACACAGTTTTCTCACACGCTGGAGCACATTTGGGTCACACGAAATCCGCTGGCTTGCATTGACAGTCCGCCGCCATCGTTCGAGGCTCTGCGGCCGTCTCGCCGGCGAGCGGAACGATTGTCGGGGCCGCTGGATCGTTGAATCAAAACACGTACTTTTCACAGGTCAGGACACGCCTGGGGCAGATGCCGCGGATCCTGCGCGTTATCATCGGCATACTGCTGGTGCTGGGCGGAATCCTGGGTTTCCTGCCGATCCTCGGCTTCTGGATGATCCCGCTCGGTCTAATGGTCCTGTCCTACGACCTGCCCATCGTCCGCCGCTGGCGTCGCCGCCTGGAGGTCTGGTGGGGACGGCGCCGGCAAAACGGCGACAAAACCGCCGATGGGGCGGAACGACCGAACAATCGCGATGTTTAGAATGTTGGAGGCGCGGACCGGAATCGAACCGGTGTAAAAGGATTTGCAGTCCTCTGCGTAACCACTCCGCCACCGCGCCGAACGAGATCGCCAGGACGGGTTCGTCCCGGCGGCCCTGTACTTAATCCGCCGTCCGGGTCCGGGTCAATGCGCCAATCGCAAGCAAGACGCAAAGCAGGCACCCTGGGCGTTGTCTTGCGCTCTTGCTGGCAATATAAGACTTGCGCCGTTGGATTGAGGGCAAGCAGATCATGGTCGACACTGAAAGCCGCCGCGTAAGCATGGTCAATGGGCAGATCTTGCCCAACAAAGTGACCGACGAGCGCGTGACAGACGCGCTGCTGGCCATAGCACGCGAGCCGTTCGTACCGAAGAACCTGCGCGGCGTCGCCTATGTCGACGAGGACATACCGGTCGGCGACGGCCGCTATCTGCTCGAGCCGATGATCTTTGCGCGCCTGCTGCAGTCGGCGGAAGTAACGTCCGATGATGTGGTTCTCGATATCGGCTGCGCGACAGGCTATTCCACGGCGGTGCTGGCCCGGCTTGCCGGCAGCGTCGTGGCGCTCGAATGCGATCCGGCGCTGGCGGACAAGGCCAACGAAATGCTGAACCAGCTCGACGTGGACAACGCCGGCGTTGTCACCGGCGAACTTGCGGACGGCTTGCCCGACCAGGGGCCTTACGACGTGATTTTCATGAACGGGGCGGTTGAACGGCTTCCCGACGGTCTGAAGCAGCAGCTTGCCGAAGGCGGTCGGCTGGTCGTGGTTCAACTCGCCGATAGCACCGGTCAGGCCTGGATATACCGGCGGCATGGCGACGTCGTTGACGGGCGTCCGCATTTTGACGCCCAAGTAAAGCGTTTGCCCGGCTTCGAAGCCGAGCAGGTTTTTACATTCTAGTCGACGGACAGTGCCTTGGAATCGGCAAACGGCCACCTCCCGCTGGAACTTGACGCAACCGCCGTGGCGCAGATGCGCCAAAGCGGAGAAGCGTTCGGCCTGTTGGATGTCCGGGAAGCTTGGGAATTGGACATCTGCCGGATCGACGGCAGTCTGCATATCCCGATGGGCGAGCTGCCGGGCCGGCTCCATGAACTGCCGACCGGCTCGCCGCTCGTCGTCCTTTGTCATCACGGCATGCGCAGCATGCAGGTGACCCAATGGCTCCGGCAGTCGGGAATCGCCGCAATCAATCTCGGCGGCGGTATCGATGCCTGGGCGCGGAACGTCGACCCGACACTATCCCTGTACTAGGATGTGGTTCTAACGGTCAGCGCAGGAGAGTTCCTTGAAAAGACGTCTGTTCGCAACAACCGCCGTCATCGCCCTCTGCGCAACTCTCGGCGCCGTACCCGTGCAGGCGGAATCGATGATCGACGCCCTGACCGAGGCCTACCAGGCCAAC
Organism: Alphaproteobacteria bacterium; assembly: GCA_965232515.1. Classification (GTDB taxonomy): domain Bacteria; phylum Pseudomonadota; class Alphaproteobacteria; genus JANQKO01. The sequence continues at coordinate 1,107,483 of CBDDPY010000002.1, forward strand.
CCGACCCTGAACCGGGCCCGGGCGCTTCTGCGGCAGACCGACGAGAATGTTCCACGCGCGCTGTCGGGCTGGCGCCCGACCGTAACCGTCACCGGTTCCGCCGGATTGGAACGGGCCAAGACGGACAATCGCGAGGAGCAAGATCTGACGCCGTTGTCGGGCTCGCTGCAGCTGACGCAGCCGATCTATCAGGGCGGCCGCACGGTCTACGGCACCCGGCAGGCCGAAAGCGAGGTCCTGGCCGACCGGGCCTTCCTGCGCACGACAGAGCAGGACGTGCTGCTCGGCACCATCACCGCTTACATGAACGTGCTGCGGGATCAGGCCCGCGTGCAGCTGACCACCAACAACCAGCGGGTGCTGGAACGACAGCTCGAAGCGACGCAGGACCGGTTCGAAGTGGGCGAGGTAACCCGCACCGACGTCGCCCAGGCCGAGGCCCGGCTATCGCGCGCCATATCGGGCCGGATCGCCGCCGAGAGCGATCTCGGCACCAGCTCGGCCAACTATGAGAATTTCGTCGGCCGCCCGCCCGGGACTCTGGAACCGGCGCCGCCGCTTCCCCAACTGCCGCAGTCGGTCCAGGATGCCCTCAGCCTGGCGTTGGTCGAAAACCCCGAGTTGGAAACAGCCTTTCGTAACGAGGACGCGGCGAAGCACTCGGTCCGCGTCGCCATTGGCAGCTTGCTGCCGTCGGTCAGCATCGTCGGCCGGATCGATCGGACCGACGAGACCGCGACCGAGGATATCGGCTTCAGGAGCGAGTCGATTACGGCACAGCTGACGGTGCCGCTCTATCAGTCGGGCTCCGTTTACAGTGACGTGCGGCGGGCGAAGGAGCTGCGCAGTCAGCGACGCGTCGAAATCGAGCAGTCACGACGCGGGGTGACGGAAGACGTCACATCGGCCTGGGAGGTGCTGGTTTCGGCCACGTCGCAGATCGAATCGTTCCGGGAAGAGGTACGGGCGAACGAAATCGCGCTCGAAGGCGTGCAGCAGGAATCCGAGGTCGGCGCCCGGACCGTGTTGGACGTGCTCGACGCCGAGCAGGAGCTGCTGGACGCGCAAGTGAACCTGGTGATCGCGGAGCGTGACGAATATGTCGCGGCCTACAGCCTGGTCGCCGCCATGGGGCAGTTGTCGGCCCGAAACCTGAGCCTGCCGGTAGATCTCTACGATCCGAACCGGCACGCGAACGAAGTCCGGAACAAGTGGTTCGGCGGCGACGTCCCGGAATAGCCGCGGCTCGACTTGGTCGCGTCTGGCTGGCTTGTTAATGGTTTTGAAAGTATACCTTCGTTAACCATGCACTTCAGGGCGGCGCATCGGCTGCGCCGGTCCAAAGGTTGGTAATGAGCGAGCAAGAAGCGCAACAGGATCCGGACTCCCAACAAGAACCGACCATGGAGGAGATCCTGGCATCAATCCGCCGGATCATCTCCGAGGACGATAAGGAGGAGGACCAGGAGTCGGCCGAAACCGAGGCGGCGGACGCTGAACCTGTGCCCGAGCCCGAACCGGAGCCGGAGCTTGCCGCCGAACCTGAGCCAGAACCGGAACCCGAGCCAGAGGCGGAGCCGGAACCGGAGCTTGCCGCCGAGCCTGAGCCGGAACCGGCCGTGGAAATGGCCGAGGACGACGACGATGATATCCTCGAGCTGACGGAGGTCGTCGACGAAGAGGAAGCGGCGCCCCCGGACGACGACGTCATCGAGCTACAGGAAACGCCGCCGGAGCCTCCCGTCGAGGCCGCCGTGGGCAACGACCTCGTCTCACCGCCGCAGGCAACGGCCGCGACAGGGTCGCTGGCCGAACTGGCCGGTACGATATCCGCCACCCGCGGCGTACACCTCGGCAACGGCAATCGGACGCTCGAAGAGCTGGTAAAAGAGCTCCTGCGTCCGATGCTGAAAGACTGGCTGGACGCCAATCTGCCGACCTTGGTAGAACGGCTCGTCGAGAAAGAAATCTCGAAGATCGCCGGCCGGGCAGACAAGTCTTAACTATCGCCCATCCAGCGACGATCTGACAGCTGCCGGCGGCTCCGGTGACGGGGCGCGACGCAATCAGTTTTGTGAGAAGGGTTCAGCAATGCTGGACAAGACCTATCGTCCCCAGGACGTCGAGGAACGGATCTACGCCGACTGGGAAGATGCCGGCGTCTTCGAATGCGGCCGGCGGCCCGACGCCAAGCCCTACACGATCGTTATCCCGCCGCCGAATGTAACCGGCAGCCTGCATATGGGCCATGCCCTCAACAATACGCTGCAGGACATCATGTGCCGGCTGGAGCGGATGCGGGGCCGCGATGTCCTTTGGCAGCCCGGCACCGACCATGCCGGGATCGCGACGCAAATGGTGGTCGAGCGCCAAATCGAGGCCGAGGGCAGCAACATGTCCCGCCGCGAGATGGGTCGCGAGGCCTTCATCGACCGTGTCTGGGCCTGGAAGGCCGAGAGCGGCGGCACCATCACCAACCAGTTGCGGCGGCTCGGGGCCTCCTGCGACTGGCGGCGCGAGCGCTTCACCATGGACGACGGCCTGTCGGCGGCCGTGCGCAAGGTCTTCGTCGATCTCTACAAGAAAAACCTGATCTACAAGGACCTGCGCCTGGTGAATTGGGATCCGGCGCTGCACACGGCGATCTCGGACCTGGAGGTCCAGCAGAACGAGATCAAGGGCCACCTCTGGCATTTCAAGTACCCGCTTGAGGACGACGGGAACCAGTTCATCACCGTCGCCACGACCCGGCCCGAGACCATGCTTGGCGACACCGGCGTCGCCGTGCACCCGGACGACGACCGCTATAAGCACCTGGTGGGCAAGAACGCCATTCTGCCGCTGGTCGGCCGGAAGCTACGTATCGTCGCCGATGACTACGCCGATCCCGAGCAGGGCTCGGGCGCGGTGAAGATGACGCCGGCGCACGATTTCAACGACTTCGAGGTCGGCCGCCGGCATGACCTGGAGATGATCAACATCTTCGACGCCGAGGCCCGGATCAACGAAAACGCGCCCGAGAAATACCGCGGCATGGACCGCTTCCAGGCCCGCAAGGCCATTGTCGCCGATCTGGAGGCGCAGGGGCTGGTCGACCGGATCGAGGATCACGTCCACATGGTGCCCTACGGCGACCGCGGCGGCGTGCCGATCGAACCCTGGCTGACCGAGCAGTGGTATGTCGACGCCGCCACGCTGGCCAAGCCGGCGATCGCGGCGGTCGAGGACGGCCGCACGGTCTTTGTCCCGAAGCCGTGGGAAAAGACCTACTTCGAGTGGATGCGCAACATCCAGCCGTGGTGCGTGTCGCGGCAGCTCTGGTGGGGCCACCAGATCCCGGCCTGGTACGGTCCGGACGGCGAGATCTTTGTGGAGTACACCGAAGCCGAGGCCGAGGCGGCGGCCGAGAAGCACTACGGCAAGAAGGTCGAGCTGCGACGCGACGAGGACGTGCTGGACACCTGGTTCTCGAGCGCGCTCTGGCCGTTCTCGACGCTCGGCTGGCCTGAGGAGACGCCCGAGCTGGCGCGCTATTATCCCACCAACCTGCTGGTCACCGGCTTCGACATCATTTTCTTCTGGGTCGCACGGATGATGATGATGGGCCTGCACTTCAAGGAAGAAGTGCCGTTCGACACCGTCTACATCCACGCCCTGGTGCGCGACGCCAAGGGCCAGAAGATGTCGAAGAGCAAGGGCAACATCATCGATCCCTTGGAGCTGATCGACAAATACGGCGCCGACGCGCTGCGGTTCACGCTGGCCGCCCAGGCGGCGCAGGGCAGGGACGTCAAGCTCGCCGAGTCGCGGGTCGAGGGCTATCGCAATTTCGGCACCAAGCTCTGGAACGCCGCGCGGTTCGCCGAGATGAACGGCTGCAAGCCCTTGGCCGACTTCGATCCAGCCAGCGTTCAGCATACGGTCAACCGCTGGCTCGTCGGCGCGCTGCATGACGCCTCGATCCGCATCACGACCGGCATCGACGAATACAAATTCAACGAGGCGGCGGACGCGGTCTACCACTTCGTCTGGGGCACGTTCTGCGACTGGTATCTGGAGTTCACCAAGCCCCTGCTGCAGGGCACCGATGAGGCGGTGAAAGCGGAGACGCAGGCAACAACCGCCTGGGCGCTCGACCGCATCCTGCAGCTCATGCACCCCTTCATGCCCTTCATCACCGAGGAGCTCTATCAGCGCATCGCGGACCGACCCGGACATCTGGCGATCACCGAATGGCCCGAGCTCGACCCCGAGCTGGTTTCCGCAGAGGCCGCGGCCGAGATGGATTGGGTGGTCCGGCTGATCATGGAGATACGATCGGTCCGGGCCGAGATGAATGTGCCGCCGGGCGCGAAGATCGATCTGTTGCTTCAGGACGCCAGCGCTGAAAGTCTGGCGCGGCTGCAGCGCCACGGCGACGTGATCGGCCGGATGGCGCGACTGTCGTCGGCCGGACCGCTCACCGGCACGGTGCCGCCCGGCTCGATACAGTCGGTGCTGGACGAGGCGACGCTGGTGATGCCGCTCGCCGATGTGATCGACATCGACGCGGAACAGGCTCGGCTCGCGCGCGAGCTCGACAAGGTCGGGGCCGATATCCGGAAGCTCGAGGCCAAGCTGGCGAACGACAACTTCGTCTCGAAGGCGCCCGAGCACGTGGTCGAAGAGCAGCGCGAGCGAAAGGCCGAAGCCGAGCAGACCCAGGCCCGGCTGGCGGACGCACTCGACCGCCTGCGCAGCGCCTGACCCGCGGCGAGGCGGCAGGCGGGGGCAATGCAACCGGGCAGTCTGGCGCTGATCAGCTACCCGGCGTTGCCGGCGCACGTCGTCACCTGGATGCAGGACATCCGACGGCGTTTTGATCCCCAGTTTGCGTTGGTTCCGCCACATTTCACCTTTGTTTTCCCGACGATGGCTGTGGACGAGGCTACGCTGACGTCACATGTGGAGTCGCTGCTGGACGAGACCACTGTCATCGATTTCACAATTGACCGGGCACAGGTGTTTCCCGATCCGAAGAGCAACAGCGCTTATCTGTTTCTGGTGCCGGACGGCGGCTACGACGACATGGTGGCGTTGAACAAGCGTCTCTATGCCGGACCTCTGGCCCCATCGAGGACGCCGGGCGTCGCGTTTACGCCGCACATCACCATCGCCCATCAGAACGACCTGGGTCTGGTCATGGGGCTCGCCGACGCCCTCAACGATCAGGATATCGACATCGCCGGCCGCCTCGATCAATACACACTGGTCAGGCGTACGGATACCGGACTCGCGGCCTGCCGGCAGATCGACGTCGGTAACCAGGCGTCCTAGTTTCGATAGGACGGATCGAGGCGGTCCATCAGCCGCATCCAAGCCGCGAATTCGAGCTCGCCGGGACGATGCGCCCCATAGGCGGTCATGAAATCGTCCGTGCCCTTGACCGTCAGCTCCCGGGCCTGTTCCGACGGCAGCGTGTAGCCGCCGCCGCTGCCATAGGTCGCGACCTGCGTCTCGCAGGCACGCTCCAGCCGGTACATCCAGATGAACGCCTCGGCGATGGTCTCGCCCACGGTCAGCAGACCGTGGTTGCGCAAAACCAAGGCGTTGTTGCGCGGCCCCAGGCTCGCGGCCAGACGCTCCCGTTCGGAGATGTTGTGCTCACCGCTGGCGCCCTCGAAGTCGTGGTAGGACACGCGGTCGTGGAAGCCGATGGCGAAGATGCCAATCGGCAGCAGGCCGTGCTCCAGCGCCGCCACGGCCATGCCGGCCGTCGTATGCGTATGCACGACGGCCTTGGCGTCCTCGCGGGCCATGTGAATAGCGCTGTGGATGACGAACCCGGCTTCGTTGATGATGTCGTCGCCCGGTTCGACCTTGTTGCCGTCGACATCGATCTTGACCAGACCGGACGCCGTCACCTCGTCGAACCGCACGCCGAACGGGTTGATCAAGAAGTGATGCTCCGGTCCCGGCACACGCACTGTTGTGTGCGTGTTCATCGAGTCCTCCCACCCGAGGTGGGCGTTGATGCGGAACGCCGCGGCCAGTTGCACCCGCAATTCCCACTCGGCCGGGTCCATTCCCGGGTTGGTCTCTTCGGCATGGGTCAAGGTCGAGATCGCCATCTCTGCAACTCCCTCGTGTGAGCGTGGTATAACCGGATCAGGGTCAATTGGGCCGCTGTCGGATCGTAACACGGGGCCACCTTCGGGAGACGCATCGCCATGCTGCTGAACGAGCTGTTTCACATCGCCTTCAAGACACCGGACCTGGAAGCCACGCGCCGCTTTTATACCGAGATCCTGGGCATGGAGTTGGCGGCGCGGCCGAAGCTCGACTTCCCCGGTATCTGGATCAAGTGCCCGACGCCGGGCGGCGACGCGATCTTTCATGTCTATGCCGGTCATGCCGCCAAGAACGCCGACGGCAGCTATCCGTCCGGCACGGGCGCCATCGACCATGTCGCTGTCACCGCGCACGGCTTCTACGAGATCCGCGACAAACTCAAGGCTGCAGGCCTGCCCTGGCGCGAGAACCTGATCCCCGGCCTGCCGCTCTGGCAGATCTTCGTCTACGACCCCAGCGGCATTCAGCTCGAACTCACGTTCAACGCGGCGGCCGAGGCGGGGCCGAAACCGAAAATTCCCGCCAAACGGCAATACAGGGCCGGCGAAACCTGGTTCGCGCCGGACGCCTATGCCCAGTTCAGCAAGCCGGCAAAGAAACGTATCCGCAAGGCCGCCTGACGGGGCCGAATTCGGCCTTGGCGAACGGCAATTCGTGCTAAGACAAAGGCCATCCCTGGATTTCGGTTGCATTGGTTTCGGGAGGACCGTCGACCATGGACGTCAAGACGTTCGATAAATCAAAGCTGCCCAGCCGTCATGTGACGGAGGGCTTCGAGCGGGCGCCGCACCGCTCCTACTACTACGCCATGGGCATGACGGAGGAGGAGATCCATCAGCCCCTGGTCGGTGTCGTCACCACCTGGAACGAGGCCGCGCCCTGCAATATCGCTCTGGCGCGTCAGGCCCAGGCCGTGAAGAAGGGCGTGAAGTCGGCCAGCGGCACACCGCGCGAGTTCACCACGATCACGGTGACCGACGGCATCGCCATGGGTCACCAGGGCATGAAGTGCTCGCTGGTCAGCCGCGACGTCATCGCCGACTCGACCGAGCTGACCATGCGCGGCCATTGCTATGACGCGATGGTCGGCGTCGCCGGCTGCGACAAGTCGCTGCCGGGCCTGATGATGGCGATGGCCCGGCTGAACGTGCCGTCGATCTTTCTCTATGGCGGCTCAATCCTGCCGGGCCGGTTCCGCGGCCAGGACGTGACCGTCGTCGATGTCTTTGAAGGCGTCGGCCAGGTCGCGGCCGGCAACATGTCGGAAGAGGACCTGCACGAGCTGGAATGCGTCGCCTGTCCGAGTGCCGGTTCCTGCGGCGGCCAGTTTACGGCCAATACGATGGCCACCATCTCGGAATCGATGGGCCTGGCGATCCCCGGATCGGCCGGTCCGCCGGCGCCGTACGAGAGCCGCGACGTCTATGGCGAGCAGGCCGGCCGTCAGGTCATGGACCTGCTGGCCAGCGGAATTCGGCCCCGCGACATCATTACCCGCGAGTCCCTGCGGAACGCCGCGGTCGCGGTCGCGGCCTCGGGCGGCTCGACCAATGCCGGCCTGCATCTGCCGGCGATCGCGCACGAGGCCGGGATCGAGTTCGACCTCGACGACGTCTGCAAGATCTTCCGCGAGACGCCGTATATCGCCGACATGAAGCCGGGCGGCAAATACGTCGCCAAGGACCTCTATGACATCGGCGGCGTGCCGGTGCTGATGAAGGCGTTGCTGGACGGCGGCTATCTGAACGGCGACTGCATCACGGTGACCGGCAAGACCATCGCCGAGAACCTGAAGGACGTGGTTTTCCCGGAAGATCAGGACGTGGTCTACCCGACCTCGAACCCGATCACACCGACCGGCGGCGTCGTCGGCCTGAAAGGCAACCTGGCGCCCGACGGAGCGATCGTGAAGGTCGCCGGCATGGCACGCCAACGCCATGTCGGACCGGCCCGCGTGTTCGATAGCGAGGAGTTGGCGTTCGAGGCGGTCCAGCGCCGCGACTATAAGGACGACGACGTGATTGTCATCCGCTACGAGGGCCCGAAGGGTGGACCCGGCATGCGCGAGATGCTGTCGACCACGGCGGCGATTTATGGCCAGGGCATGGGCGAGAAGGTGGCGCTGATCACCGACGGCCGTTTCTCCGGCGGCACGCGCGGCTTCTGCATCGGTCATGTCGGGCCCGAGGCCGCGGTCGGCGGCCCCATCGGCCTGCTGAAGGACGGCGACATGATCACCATCGACGCCGAGACCGGTGAGCTCAGCGTCGACATCTCGGATGCCGAGATGGACGAACGCCGCAAGGCCTGGAAGTCCCGCGAGACCGATTACCAGTCCGGCGTGCTGTGGAAATACGCCCAGACCGTTGGCCCCGCCCACAAGGGCGCCGTCACCCACCCCGGCGGCAAGTCCGAGGTTCAGTGCTACGCTGATATCTGAATAACGCCACCTCATTGATGGTGCGGCCGCCGACGTCGCGGCCGCACCATTGATTCCAGCCAAGACGTCGATTGAAGGATTAGATCATGGCCCGCATCGCGCATGCCGGAATTCTGCACGAGACCAACACCTTTGCGCCGATCAAGGCGAGCTGGGACGACTTCGTGCGAGCCGAGAGTTTTCCCGGCCTGACGCAGGGCGCGGACATGCTGGACGTGTTCCCGCCGATCAACATCGGCACCGGCGGCTTCATCCAGGAAGCGATGGCGCTGGGCCATACGCTGCTGCCGATCGCCTGGTGCGCGGCGGTGCCGTCGGCCCATGTGACCGAGGAGGCGTTCGAAAACTTCTCGAGGCTCCTGCTCGACGGCCTCGCGCAACAGGAACCGTTCGACGCCGTCTACCTCGATTTGCACGGCGCCATGGTCACCGAGCACCTGGAGGACGGCGAGGGCGAAGTGATCCGCCGCACCCGCGAAGCGGTCGGCCCCGATATCCCCATCGTCGTCAGCCTCGACCTGCATTCGAACACCACCGATCTGATGCTGTCCGAATGCGACGGTCTGATTGCCTATCGCACCTATCCGCATCTCGATATGGCCGATACGGGCCGCCGGTCGGCGCGCTATCTCGACCGGCTGCTGCAGGAAGATCGGCGACCGGCGAAGGCACGTCGGGCCTTGCCGTTTCTGATGCCGTTGACCGGCCAGTGCACGATGGTCGAGCCGACCAAGGGCGTCTATGAAGCGCTAGCCGAAATCGAACGCGGTGAGGGCGTCGACTCCGTGTCGTTTACACCTGGGTTTCCGCCCGCCGACATCCATGACTGCGGCCCGGTCGTGGTCGCCTATGGCGAGGACCAGGCGGCGGCCGACGCGGCGGCGGACGCGCTCTACGACTACATCATGGCGCGCGAGGCCGAGTTCATGGTGGACATGCTCGATCCGCATGCCGCCGTCGGCAAGGCCATGGCGTCCAACGCGCACAAGCCCTTCGTGCTGGCCGACGTGCAGGATAACTGCGGCGCCGGCGCCACGTCGGACACCACCGGCCTGCTGCGCGCGTTGATCGAGCGTAATGCCGACCGCGCCGTGGTCGGCGTTCTGGTCGACCCCGAAACGGCGGCCGCGGCGCACGCGGCCGGGCAGGGCGCCGAGATCGACGTGCGGATCGGTGGCAAGCTGTTCACCGAAGGCGATCCGCCCTACGAAGACCGTTTTACCGTAACCGGCCTGTCGGACGGGCGGTTCCTCTGTACCGGACCGTTCTACGGTGGCAACAACGCCAATCTCGGTCCGACCGCGCTGCTCACCAAGGGCGGCGTCTCGGTCATCGTCTCGACCAACCGGATGCAGGCTGCCGACAAGGAGATGTTCCGGCATATCGGCTGCGAGCCGTCGGAGCAGAAGATCCTGGGCCTGAAGAGCTCGGTGCATTTCCGCGGCGACTTTACCGACATCGCGCAGGAGATCCTGGTCGTCGAGGCGCCCGGCGCCTTCATCGACCGGCCGGAAAAGCTGCCCTACGAGAACCTTCGGACGGGCGTCCGCCTGTGCCCGAAGGGACCGGAATTCGATGGACCGAACTGACGGTCGGCCCGCATGACGGAGGGATCGGCGCGACTGGTCTTCGGCTTCGCCTGCGCCGGCCACGCGCTGTTCCACATCCTGGTGGCATTGTTCATCACGCTGGTGCTGGTCATCGAGCCGATCTGGCAACGGCCCTATGACGAATTGATCGGCCTTTGGACCTGGGGCGCGCTGCTGCTCGGGCTCGGTGCGCCGCTGGCAGGCTGGCTCAGCGACCGCCTCGGCGAAACCCGCGTGATGATTGCTTTCTTCCTTGGCATCGGCGCGGCGACCGTTCTCTGCGGCTACGCCGATGGACCGGGCATGCTCGAGGCGGCATTGGCGCTGATGGGCCTGTTCGGCGCGATCTACCACCCCGTCGGCACCGCCTGGGTCGTTAAGAACGTGCGCCGGCGCGGACACTCGATCGCCGTGCTGGGGATTTGCGGCAGCATCGGCGCAGCCATCGCATCCCTGGTCGCCGGCGCACTTGCCGACGTGGCCGACTGGCGCGTTGCCTTTGTGGTGCCTGGCGCCGTCACGATGCTGGTCGGGCTGGCGCTGGTTTTCAGCTACGCCACCGGACGCGTGGTCGATCGTCACGACGACCTGGCGCCCAGCCCCGATCCCGACAAGCGCGATGTGCGCCGCGCCTTTGTCGTGCTCGTCATCACCGTGTCGCTGACAACGCTGGCCTACTACGCCTTCACGACGATGTTGCCGAAATGGATCGAACGCGAGATCGGCGCCGTGCTTGGCGAGGGCCTGATCGGCATCGGCGCGCTGGTGACGGCAATCTATCTGCTGGGCGCGTCCGCCCAGTTCGTCGGCGGGCACTATTCCGATCGCGGCTTGGCGAAAGAAATCTACATTGCCAGTTTCGGCATGAAGCTGGCGGCGCTGGTGCTGGCCGCCCTGGTCGGCGGCTGGCCGGTCGTCATCGCGGCCGTCATTGTGGTGTTCGTCTTTGACGTGGCGGCGCCGGTCGAGAACGTGCTGATCGCGCGGTACACCCCGGCGCAACGTCGCGGGCTCGCCTACGGCATCCGCAATGGCCTGGCAATCGTCGCCGCGCCGCTCGGCGTACAGCTCGTCGCTCTGCTGTTCGACGAGGCCGCCGGCTTCCGATCACTGCTTCTCGTTCTGGCGGCGGTGGCGTTTGTCATTCTGCTCACAGCGCTGCTGTTGCCGAAGGAGCGCGCGACCGCGACCGTCGGCGTCGCCCGCTGACCCGCGCTCAGATCAGCAAATCGGCAACTTGGCTAGCGAGGTTCGTTTCGCGACTGCTTGTCACGCCCGTCTCGTTTCTTGCCGCGCATAATCAGGTAGAGCGCCGAAACGAGGAGGAGCGGCGCCGCGGCCCAATGGAACCAGATCGATCCGAGGCCGCTGAACACGTTGATGGCAAACAGGAAGGCGATGATCGCAAAAGCAGCCGCGACGGGCCTCGGCAGGCCCGCGAACCAATTCCCGAACGCGGACAGGTAGTTGTTCAGATCCGCACCGCCGCTGCCGGTCGATGCCATCTTCCGGGTTTCGACCCTGTCGGTGCTGAAGGGATGCGCGGGATCGCCGCTCAGCACGACCCGGTAGCTTGTCACCGGCTCGGAGACGTTCTTCACCGTCTGCTGGCCAAGACTGTCGAAGCCAATCGACAACCGCTTGTGAACCTGGTCGTAGACTGGGCCGGAGATCAGGATGCCGCCGGGCTCGGCCAACTCCTGAAGCCGCGCGGCGATGTTGACGCCGTCGCCGTAGATGCTGTCCGCCTCGACCATGACGTCGCCCAGATTGATGCCGATGCGGAACCACATTCTCTGGTCTTCCGGCAGGTCGTGGTTACGGTTCGACAGCTCGGTCTGGATCTCGATCGCGCATTGCACCGCTTCGATCACGCTGCCGAACTCGGCGATAACAGCATCACCCCAGGTGTTGACGATGCGACCGTCATGCCGGGCCATCAGGCCGTTCATGGCTTCACGGTAGGTTCTGAGCGTTTCCAGCGTGCGGGCCTCGTCGGCCTCCATCAGCCGCGAATAACTCTTCGCGTCCGCGCACAGGACCGTCGTCAAACGCCGTTTGACGCGCTCGGTCTTCTCTGCTCCTGCTTCGGTCGCCATGCTCTCAGCCTCGCCGGCAATCCGGCCACGTCATGGACCCGCTCAATCTAACACAGTCCGGCCGGACTCCGTTATACGCAGGGCTACCCCTCGAGTTCGCACCAGACCGGGGTGTGGTCCGACGGCTTCTCCTTGCCACGCGGTCCACGGTCGATATCGCACGCCGTCAGCCGATCGGCCGCCTGCGGGCTCAACAGCAGGTGGTCGATGCGGATGCCATGGTCCTTCTGCCAGGCGCCGCCCTGATAGTCCCAGAAGCTGTAGTTCACCGTCTCCGGATTGAGCGCGCGATAGGCCTCGGTCAGGCCGAGATAGCAGAGCGTACGGAACCTGGCTCGGCTTTCCGGCTGCATCAGCGCATCGTCGGCCCAGGCCGGCGGGTCGTAGCAATCGACGTCCTGCGGTATCACGTTGTAGTCGCCGCCCAGCACGAAACACTCCTCGTCCGCCAGCAGCGACTCGGCGCGCGCGATCAAATGGTCCATCCAATCGAGCTTGTAGGTGAACTTCTCGGTGCCCGTGGGGTTGCCGTTCGGCAGATAGATCGAGGCCACGCGGACGGCATCGACCGTCGCCTCTATATACCGCGCCTGTTCGTCGGCCTCGTTGCCGGGCAACCCGGTGATCACGTCCTCGATCGGTCGTTTCGACAGGATGGCGACGCCGTTATAGGTTTTCTGGCCGTGAACGGCGACGTTGTAGCCGAGATCCTCGACCGCCTCGCGCGGGAACCCGTCGTCCACCGTTTTGATTTCCTGCAGCAGCACGACATCGGGCGTCGCCGTACCGAGCCAGTCGAGCAGGCGCGGCAGGCGCACCTTGATGGAGTTGACGTTCCAGGTGGCGATCTTCATGGCCGCCATTCCGGCACAAGCCGCCGAGCCGGGCAAGCGAAAAGCCCGGCCGGAGCCGGGCTTTTGCGACGACATCGGATTAGACGCTACTCAAATCGAAAAGGAGGATCCGCAACCACAAGACGACGACGCGTTCGGATTCTTGATCGCGAACGCCGAGGCCATCAGGTCCTCGACATAGTCGATTTCGGATCCGGCGAGGTACATCATGGAAACCTCGTCGATCAGCACCTCAACGCCGTTCCGCTCGATCACGGTGTCATCGTCGTTCTGCTGATCGTCGAACTCGAACCCATAACTGAAGCCGGAGCAGCCGCCGCCCGACACGGACACGCGCAGCCTGACACCAGGATTATTTTCCTGGGTGTGCAGAAACGCGATACGCTTGGCCGCGCTCTCGCTCAACGTGACGGGGGATGTCTCTGCTTGGCTCATTTGATCTCCGTTTCGTCGATTATAGCACGTCGAAACATGAAGGATATGTAATCAACGCATGCGCGTTGTCAAACGGGCTTTGTCAAAGCAGCCCGGTGCGGCTAGTGTCCGCGCAAATGGTGTCCGACACCGATCTTGCCCCCTTCGCCTCCCGGCCCGAACAGAGCCGCGGCCGCCGCTTCGCCGAACCCGAAAGCGCCGGCCGGAGCGTGTTTCAGCGCGATCGCGACCGGATCATCCATTCGACGGCGTTCCGCCGGCTGCAATACAAGACCCAGGTGTTCGTTTACCATGAGGGCGACCATTTCCGGACCCGGCTGACACACAGCCTGGAAGTCGCTCAGATCGCCCGATCGATCTGCCGGCGGCTGCATCTCAACGAAGACCTCGCGGAAGCGCTGGCGCTCGCCCACGACCTCGGTCATCCACCGTTCGGCCATGCCGGCGAAGACGCCCTGCAGCAGCGGATGTCGGCCTATGACGGCTTCGACCATAACGCCCAGACGCTCCGAATCCTGACCCGCCTTGAACGCCGCTACGCCGATTTCGAGGGCTTGAACCTGACCTGGGAGACCCTGGAAGGCACGGTCAAGCACAACGGGCCGCTGATCGCCACGCCGGACGCCGCAACCCGATTGCCGGCGGCAATCACGGAGTATGCGGCCCAGCATGATTTGGAGCTGCACACATTCGCCGGACCCGAGGCGCAGGTGGCAGCGCTCGCCGACGATATCGCCTACAACAACCACGATATCGACGACGGCCTGAGGGCCGGACTGTTCGAACTCGAGCAGTTGAAGGACGTGCCGTTGCTGGAGCCGGTCCTGGCCGAGGTCGCCAACCGCTACCCCGATCTCGGTCAGCGCGAGCGCATCGTGCACGAGGTCGTGCGGCGCCTGATCGGCTGCATGGTCGACGATCTAATTGCCGAATCGCGGAACCGGCTGGATGTCCTGAAGCCCGACAGTGTTGATGCTGTCCGTCATGCCGACCGGCCGCTCGTGGCGTTCTCCGACGCCATGGCCGAGGCCGATAAAGCACTGAAAGCGTTCCTGAAAACGCACATGTATCGCCACTACCGTGTCAATCGCATGACAAGCAAGGCCCGGCGCGTTGTCTCCGAGCTGTTCAGGCTGTATATCGCCGAACCGTCATGTCTGCCGCCGGAATGGCAGGCGCGCACCGACGGACCCAACGGTCCGCGCACGGCGCGCAGCGTCGCCGATTTCATCGCCGGCATGACCGACCGATTTGCCATGGAAGAGCATCGCCGGCTGTTCGACATCGAAACCAGGACCTAGATGAACGTCTTCAATCACTTCGAAGCGCTGGTTCGGGAGCGCATCGAATCTCTATCGGCGGACGGCACGTTGCCAGGCGGGCTCGACTGCCACAACGTCAAGGTCGAGCCGCCGCGCGACGCAAGCCACGGCGACCTGGCGGTCAATGCCGCCATGGTCCTGGCCAAGCAGGCGAAGATGCCGCCCCGCGCCATTGCCGAGCCTCTGGCGGCCGCGCTTGCCCAGCACCCGGACGTCGACGCGGCCGATATCGCCGGCCCCGGGTTCATCAACCTTGGCCTATCGCCCGATTTCTGGCGCGGCCGGCTGATTGACGCACTGTTGGCCGGGACGGCCTATGGGGACTGCGACGTCGGCGCCGGCGAAAAGGTCAATGTCGAGTATGTCTCGGCCAATCCGACCGGTCCGTTGCATGTGGGACACCTGCGTGGCGCCGTGTTCGGCGACGCGCTGTCGACTCTGCTGCGCAAGGCCGGCTACGAGGTCTGCGAGGAATACTATATCAACGACGCCGGCGCTCAGGTCGACACGCTGGCGCGCTCCACCCATCTGCGCTACCGCAAGGCGCTGGGCGAGGACATCGGCCAGATCCCCGAGGGCATGTATCCCGGCGACTATCTGAAGCCCGTCGGCGAGGCGCTGGCCGCACGCGACGGCGACCGCTGGCGGGATGCGGCCGAGGCGGACTGGCTGCCGGCGGTGCGCGAGTTCGCCATCGAAGCCATGATGCAGCAGGTGCGCGCGGACCTGACGGCGCTCGGCATCACGCAGGAGGTGTTCTATTCCGAGCGCTCGCTGCACGACACCGGCATGATCGACAAGGCGGTGGCCTCGCTCGACGACAAGGGCCTGATCTACACCGGCGTGCTGACACCACCGAAGGGCAAGACGCCGGAGGACTGGGAGCCGCGGCCGCAAATGCTGTTCCGCGCGACCGAGTTCGGCGACGACGTCGACCGGCCGCTGCAGAAATCCGACGGCGCCTGGACCTATTTCGCGGCCGATATCGCCTATCACTACGACAAGTACACCCGCGGCTATCGGCGCATGATCGATGTCTGGGGCGCCGATCACGGCGGCTATATCAAACGCATGCAGGCGGCCGTGCGGGCGCTTGCCGGCGACGACGATGCCGATCTCGACGTGCGGCTGTGCCAGATCGTACGGGTGCTGCGGGACGGCGAGCCGGTGCGCATGTCGAAACGGGCGGGCGACTTCATCACCGTGCGCGATGTGCTGGACGAGGTCGGTCGCGATGTCGTTCGTTTCATGATGTTGACGCGCAAGAACGACGCGCAGCTCGACTTTGACTTCGCCCGGGTCGAGGAGCAGTCGAAGGACAATCCGGTTTTCTATGTGCAGTACGCGCACGCCCGCATCCGGTCGGTGCTGCGCAATGTTGCCGAGACCCTGCCGGACATCGACACGACGCCGGAATCCCTGTCCCGCGCCGAGCTGTCGCGGCTGACCGATTCGACGGAATTGGACCTGATTAAGCGCATCGCGCATTGGCCGCGCACGGTCGAAGCCGCCGCCCAGGCCCACGAGCCGCACAGAATTGCCTTTTATCTCTATGACTTAGCGGCCGCGTTCCACGGCCTCTGGAACCGGGGGAATGAAGATCCGGGTTTACGCTTTATCATCGCGGACGACGAACGGCTGACGGCAGCACGTCTGGCGTTGATCCAGGGCGTTGCAACGGTAATTGCATCGGGCCTGTCGATCATGGGCGTCGAGCCGGCAGAGGAGATGCGCTAATGCACAGCGACCCAGCCGATGCCAGACCGGCCCCGCCGCGGCAGGAGATCTACACGAAAAAGCCGGCCGCTTCGCGGCTGCCGGTAATCGCGCTCATCGCCGTCGGCGCCGTGATCGCCTTCGGCACCAGCATCTGGTACGCCTATCAATACGGCGTCAATCAACAGGTGGCCGCCAATCCGCCGCTGATCAAGGCGGAGCCCGGGCCGACGAAACTAAAACCCGACGACCCCGGCGGTATGGCGGTGCCCGACCGTGACAAGCTGGTCTACGACCGGGTCACGGACAGTCCACCCGAACCGCGAACCGAACGCCTGCTGCCGCCGCCGGACGAACCGATGGCGAAACCCGACGCGCCGCCACCACCGCCGGCCGTGGAGCAGGCGGCGAACGAACCCAAGACAGAAGCGGCCAAAGACGTCGCCGATGCGACACCGCCGCCACCGCCGGCGCCGGCTGCCGAACCGGCGACCGAGGCGGCCGGTAAGGAGACATCCGGCCAGGAAGAGCTGCCGGCGAAAACCGTCGACAAGCTTGTCGCCGTCGCGCCGGCCGCGGCGCCGCCGCCACCGGCCTCCGAACCCAAGCCGGCGGCTCAGGCCGAACCGGCCAAGCCCGCGGCCGAACCGCCCAAGCAAGCCGCGGTCTCGCCACCGCCAAAGCCGCAGCCTGCCGCGAAGGCACCGTCAAAGCCGAAACCCGAGAAAGCCGCGGGAGCGGGATCGTACCGCGTGCAGCTTGCCTCGTTTCGAACCTCGAAGGCCGCGAACGACGCCTGGAGCAAGCTCAGGAAATCGAACATTTCGCTGCTGCGCGATCTGACGGCGCATGTGACCCGGGTCGAACTCGGTCAGAAGGGGACCTTCTATCGACTTCAAGCGGGATCGTTTGCCCAGGAGGGTCGCGCTCGTTCGATCTGCACCGAGCTGAAGGCCCGCCAAGTGGACTGCCTGGTTGTCCGGACAAACTAGCGCCGCGCCGGCCGCGGTCATTTTCGGTTGCGCCGGCCCAGAGCTATCCGCTGACGAGGCCCAGTTCTTCGGCGACGTCGATCCGCTGGGCTTCATTCTCTTTGCACGCAATTGCGAAACGCCGGAACAGATCAGAACACTGACATCGGCGTTACGCGCCACGGTCGGGCGCGACGATGCGCCGATATTGATCGATCAGGAAGGTGGCCGGGTACAGCGTCTGAAACCGCCGACATGGCGCGCCGCGCCGGCCGCCGCACGGTTTGGCGCCTTGGCGCGTATCGATATGAACGCGGCTGTCGAAGCCGCACGGCTAAATGCCCGATTGATCGCCGCCGACCTGCGCGATCTCGGCGTCAACGTTGACTGCCTGCCGTGCCTCGACGTGCCGGCGCCGGACGGTCACGACATCATCGGCGATCGCGCCTTCGACAGCGATCCGAACCTGGTGGCGACGCTGGGACGGGCTGTCGCGGGCGGCCTGATCGCCGGCGGCGTGCTTCCGGTCGCGAAGCATATACCCGGTCATGGACGGGCCAGGGCCGACAGCCATCTCGAGCTGCCGGTCGTCGACACGCCGACCGCCGAACTCGAGGCCATCGATTTCGCACCGTTCCGCATGCTTGCCGATCTGCCCATCGGCATGACGGCGCACGTGGTCTATTCGGATATCGATCCCGACGCGCCGGCGACGATCTCGCGCAGGGTCGTCCAAGATATTATCCGGAGAAACATCGGCTTCGACGGCCTGTTGATGAGCGACGATCTGGGCATGCAGGCCCTTGCTGGCGACTACGCCGCCCGCACGTCTGCCTCGTTGGCGGCCGGGTGCGATGTGGTGCTGCACTGCAGCGGCGTCATGTCCGAGATGGAACAGGTCGCCGCGGCCGTTCGCCCGCTCGATGCCGCCGGCCGGGAGCGGGCGGACCGGGCGTTGGCGGCATGTCGGCCGCCCGACGATACCGACCCCGGCGAGGCGCTAGCCCGCGTTAACGAACTGCTTGCAGCGGTTGCGGTATAGCCAGGGTATCGGGCTGGATGCCATTCACATAGACTCGCAACGATTCGAATCCCATGGAAACGCCCGCAGACAAGCCCGACGCCTTTGAGGACCCGACGCCCGATCGCATCGAGATCGGCGGTTTCGTGGTTGACCTCGAGGGCTATGAGGGACCGCTCGACTTGCTGCTGACCTTGGCGCGCCAGCAGAAGGTCGATCTGCGCAATCTGTCGATCCTGCAGCTGGCCGAGCAATATCTCGACTTTATCGGCGAGGCCCGGCGGATGCGGCTGGAAGTCGCCGCCGACTACCTGGTGATGGCGGCCTGGCTCGCCTACCTGAAATCCCGCCTGCTGCTGCCGGAGGCGGAAGGCGAGGCGGAGCCAACCGGCGAGGAGATGGCGGCGCGCCTGCAATTCCAGCTCGAGCGCCTGCAGGCCATGCGCGAGACCATCGACAAACTGTTTGCCCGGCAGCGCCTTGGAATCGACGTGCTGCCACGCGGCATGCCGGAAGGCGTTCGTATCATTCGAAACTCGGTGATCGAGTGCTCGCTCTATGAGCTCCTAAATGCCTATTCCAGCCAGGTGGGCCGGAGCAACGTCACCAATCTGCACCTGCGGCCGCCGGAAGCCTTCACCATGGAGCAGGCGCTGCGCCGGTTAAAGGCCGTTCTGGGCGAAATGCCGGATTGGGCCAGCCTGGAAGCCTTCCTGCCATCGGAAATGCAGACCGGCTTCCAGCGCCGCTCGGCCGTCGCTTCGACGCTGGCGGCCAGTCTCGAACTGGTTCGCGAAGGCCGATTGCAGGTGCGCCAAGCCCAGAACTTCGGGCCGATCTTCGTCAAAGGCGCCGTGGAAGAGAAATGACCGACGAGCAAAACGAAAGCGCGCAGCACCTCCGCATGTTGGAGGCCTTGCTGTTTGCGGCCACCGAGCCGTTGAACGAAGCGACGCTGACGGCCCGCCTTCCGGATGGCGTCGACGTGCCAGCGCTGATCGCCGAACTGACCGCGCAATACGAAGACCGCGGCGTCAATCTCGCCGTGGTCGGCGGCAAATGGCAGTTCCGTACGGCGCCCGATCTGCATTTCCTGCTGTCCGAGGAAAAACAGCAGACCCGCCGGCTGTCGCGGGCCGCGCTCGAGACACTGGCGATTATCGCCTACCACCAGCCGATTACCCGTGCCGAGATCGAGGAGGTCCGCGGCGTCGGTCTCAGCAAGGGCACGCTCGATCTGCTGATGGAGGTCGGCTGGGTGCGCTTACGCGGCAGGCGCAGAACGCCGGGACGGCCGGTCACCTACGGAACCTCGGACGCGTTCATGGAACATTTTGGCCTGGAGAGCCTGAAGGATCTGCCTGGCATCGAGGAGCTGAAGGCCGCCGGCCTGCTGGACAGCACGCCGCCGCCGAACTTCAAGCTGGCCAACATCGGCGGCACCGATAATCATGACGAGCTCGACGAGGACGAAGAACTCGACGACGCCGAAGCCATGGCCGACGACACCGCCGAAACGGCCGATCTCGACGCCGGCGGCGAGCCGGAAGAAACCTCATCTCCCGGTGTCGGCTGAACGACAGCAGCGCGACGAAATGTTGCATTGACCTTGCGCTTCGGCAGCACGCCCTATAGTTAGAGTTTTTTGGGCCACTGCGAATGACTCGCAATCAAGTCGGGACGGAACCCGGCGGGCGCTGCGGCGAGGCGAACTACAACAAATGGACGAACGGTCGGGCAGACTGACGATTGAGGCCGTGAGCCATGCCTTCGACGGCCTTACCGTCGTCGACAGCGTCAGTCTCGAGGTCGGCGCCGGCGAATTGGTCTGCCTGCTGGGGCCGTCCGGCTGCGGCAAAACTACATTGCTCCGGGTCGCGGCGGGACTGGAGCCGTTGCAGCAGGGCTGCGTGCGGATCGCCGACCGGATCGTTGCCGACCCGGATACCTGGATCCCGCCCGAGGAACGTGGCGTCGGCATGGTATTCCAGGATTACGCGCTGTTTCCGCACATGACCGTGGCTGAAAACGTGGAATTCGGCCTCAGCGGTCGAAAGCCGGCCGACCGGCGGGCGACAGCGCTGGACTACCTGCGGCGCCTCGGCATGGCGGATTATGCCGGAACTTATCCGCATACGCTCTCGGGCGGGGAGCAGCAGCGCGTGGCGCTGGCCAGGGCGTTGGCGCCGCGGCCGGCGGTGATGCTGATGGACGAGCCGTTCTCCGGCCTCGATATCCGTCTGCGCGACGCGGTACGGGACGAGTCGCTGGCGCTGCTCCGGGAAGAGGGATCGGCAACCCTGCTCGTCACCCATGATCCCGAGGAAGCCATGCGGATGGCGGACCGGATCGCCGTGATGCGGGGCGGGCGGATCGTCCAGCAAGGAACGCCGGCCCAGATCTATCGTCAACCGGCCGATCCCTTCATTGCCGAATTTTTCGGCGATATCAATAAATTAACAGGAATTGTTGACGATAAAGGCGAAGTAAAAACCCACCTTGGATCTATTCCCGCCGGAAGTTTTCCGTCGGGCGCGCCGGTCGACGTGCTGATCCGGCCGGAGGCCGTCCGCCTGAATGGCCGTGCCGAGGGCGCCAGCGCCACCGTTCAATGCGCCCGTCCGATGGGGCCGTTTGGCTTGGTGGATGTGCGGCTGGCGGAGAACGATTGTGTTTTGACCTCGCGCGTCGCCGGGATCGATTTGCCGCAATGCGGCGATGCCGTGGGGATAACCTTGAATCCCGCATTAACCTTTGTATTTGCCAGATCGGCGTCTTAGATCTGTTCCACATAAGGAGCGGCTGGCGCGCGCCGCCTTAATTGCGCGGAAATGGCCTTTCTGCCATGATGCGGCCAGGTTCCGGGCGCCGCCCAGACATCAGGAGTTTTAACCATGACACCCAGTTTCTGGCAGATTGCGATCGTTCTGATACTGGTCGTCCTGCTGTTCGGTCGCGGCAAGATTTCCGCGATGATGGGCGACGTTGCCAAGGGCATCAAGAGCTTCAAGAAGGGCATGCAGGAAGACGACACGGTGGACACCGCCGCGACGCGCGATGCCATCGACGACAAGGCCGTTCAGAAGGACGAGGCGGCGAAGGGCTGACATTGACCGCCGGGGCAAGGCGGCGCACGGGCGGATCGGGCCCACATGATTGACATCGGTTGGAGCGAAATGCTGATAGTCGCCGTCGTGGCGATTATCGTGATCGGGCCGAAAGACCTGCCGAAAGCGCTGCGGACGGTCGGCCAATGGGTCGGCAAGGCGCGTGGCATGGCGCGTGAGTTCCGCAGCAGCATCGACGACATGGTGCGCGAGTCCGAGCTCCAGGAAATCCGCGAGCAGGCAAATTCGATCGCCGACTTCGACGTCAACAAGGCGATCGACGCGGCGAGCGATCCGAGCGGCACCAGCAGCGGCGTGTTCGACAAGCCAAGGTCCGCGACGCCGGCCGACGATAACGATCGGGACGATGACGAACAGGACAAGGCGCCGACGAGCGCCGGCGAGTTTTACGCCAATCCCGAAAACGTGATGGCGCCGCCGCACTCGCTGACCCAGCCGGACGAAACGGCGCCGGCGACATCTGCCTCCGGCGAGGCGTCTGCCGCGTCAGACGATGATGACGGCGTGGCCGGGCAGCGAAAAACCGGTACCTAGGCCGTGACCACGCAGGCGGAGGACGACTTCGACGATAAGAAAATGCCTTTGCTCGATCACCTCATCGAGCTTCGGCAACGGCTGCTGTATTCGATCGTCGCGTTGGTCGTCGCCTTTGTCGGCTGCTATTTCGTTGCGGAAGAGATCTACGCCTTTCTGGTCGACCCGCTGGCCGACATCTTCGGCGAACAGGAAGGCCGCCGGTTGATCTTTACCGGCCTGCACGAAGCGTTTTTCACCTATCTCAAGGTCGCGTTGTTCGGCGCGATCTGCATAACCTTCCCAATCCTGGCCGGCCAGCTCTGGGCCTTCATTGCGCCCGGCCTCTACAAGCACGAACGGCGGGCCTTCCTGCCGTTCCTGCTGGCGACGCCGGTTCTGTTCACAATGGGCGCGGCCTTGGTCTATTACCTGATCATGCCGCTGGCCTGGCGCTTCTTCCTGAGCTTCGAGACACCCGGCGGCGAGGGCATGCTGCCGATCCAGCTCGAGGCCAAGGTCAACGAGTATCTCAGCCTGGTGATGAAGCTGATCATCGCCTTCGGCCTGTCCTTCCAGCTCCCTGTCGCGCTCACGCTGATGGCGCGCGTCGGTCTGGTCACGTCGGATGGCCTGAAGTCGAAACGCAAATACGCGATCGTCATCACGTTCCTGGTCGCGGCCTTCCTGACGCCGCCCGACCTGATCAGCCAGATCGGCCTCGGCCTGCCGATCCTGCTGCTCTACGAAATCTCCATCCTCTGCGCCCGCATGGTCGAGCGCAAACGCGCGGAAGCCGACGCCGAAGCGGAAGCCTAGCTCAGTCTGTCACACGTGCTGGACGCCGCCGCCCGGTGCGGCGTATACAGGGGCCGCGGCGGCTTCCGGAGATTCCGGGGCCGCTTTCCGATCAGAACGGTGCAGACGGTTCGCGATGTTCGACATACGCTGGATTCGGGACAACCCGGACGCATTCGATGCTGGCCTCGCCAAGCGCGGGCTGCCGGCGCAGGCCAGCCATGTGCTCGATCTGGACTCGCGGCGCCGCTCCGCCGTCACTGAACTGCAGGAAGCACAGGCCCGACGCAACGAGGCGTCGAAACAGATCGGCGCGGCCAAGTCCAAGGGCGAGGATGCCGACGCACTGATCGCCGAAGTGGCGTCGCTGAAGCAGCGCATCCAGCAGGTCGAAGCCGACGAGGCATCGATCGGCGACGAGCTGGACGGCATCCTGGCCGGGCTGCCGAACCTGCCAGAGCCGGACGTGCCGGTCGGCGAGGACGAGGACGCCAACGTCGAGATCCGCCGGCACGGCGAGCAGCCGCGCATGAACTTCGAGCCCAAGCAGCATTTCGAGCTTGGCGAGGCCATGGGCCTGATGGATTTCGAGACGGCCGCGCGGCTGTCGGGCGCCCGGTTCGTCGTCCTGCGCGGCTTGCTGGCCCGGCTCGAACGGGCATTGGCCAGTTTCATGCTCGACATGCACACCACGGAATTCGGATATGAGGAGATCGTCGGCCCGCTGCTGGTGCGCGAGCACACGGCGTTCGGCACCGGCAACCTGCCGAAGTTCGAGGACGATCTGTTCAAGACCACCGACGGCTTCTACCTGATCCCGACGTCTGAGATGGTGCTAACCAACCTGGTGCGCGAGCAGATCGTCGACGAGGAGACGCTGCCGCGGCGCTACACGGCCTATACGCCGTGCTTCCGCTCCGAAGCCGGGGCGGCCGGCAAGGACACCCGCGGCATGATCCGCCAGCACCAGTTCTCGAAGGTCGAGATGGTGAGCATCACCGCGCCCGAGGAATCGACGGCCGAGCATGAACGCATGACCGGCATCGCCGAGGAAGTCCTGAAGCGCCTCGGCCTGCATTACCGCGTGATGACGCTCAGCAGCGGCGATATGGGCTTCGCGGCCAAGAAGACCCTCGATATCGAGGTCTGGCTGCCGGGGCAGAACACCTTCCGCGAGATCTCGAGCTGCTCCAACTGCGGCGACTTTCAGGCGCGGCGCATGCAGGCGCGCTGCCGGGCGGCGGGCGGCAAGGGCACGCGCTTCGTTCATACGCTGAACGGCTCGGGCCTGGCCATCGGCCGGACCATCGTGGCGATCCTGGAAAACTATCAGCGCGCGGACGGCACGGTCGCGGTACCCGAGGCGCTGCGTCCCTATCTCGGCGGCCTGGAGGTGATTTCCGCCGATGCCTAAAGCCGCCCGCGCCGATCTGTCGAAAGCCCGGATCCTGGTAACGAACGATGACGGCATTCACGCGCCCGGTCTGAAGGTGCTGGAGAAGATCGCCAGACAGCTGTCGAACGACGTCTGGGTCGTGGCGCCGGAAACAGAGCAGAGCGGCGCCGGACACTCGCTGACCCTGACCTTGCCCCTGCGGGTACGGCACGTCTCGCGCCGCAAGTTCGCGGTGCGCGGCACGCCGACCGACTGCGTGATGATGGCCATGAACCAGCTGGTATCGGGCAAGCGGCCGGACTTGGTGCTGTCGGGCGTCAATCGCGGCGCCAACATGGGCGAGGACGTGACCTACTCAGGCACCATCGCCGCGGCCATGGAAGGCACACTGCTGGGCGTGCCGTCGGTCGCGCTCAGCCAAACCTATCTCAATACCCATCCGCCGAAATGGGCGACGGCCGAACACCATGGACCGGACCTGATCCGCAGGCTGGTGGCCATCGGCTGGCCGTCCGACGTGTTGATGAACATCAACTTTCCCGATGTGCTGCATGGCGCGGTCAAGGACGTCGTCGTCTGTCGCCAGGGCCGGCGGGATATCTCCAACCTGCACATCGATGCCCGCGTCGATGCCCGCGAGCAGCCTTACTACTGGCTTGGCTTCCGGCCCCGCATGGGCAAGCCGAAGCCGAACACGGATCTGGCCGTGGTCGATGCCGGCAATATCTCGGTGACGCCGCTGCAGCTCGACCTGACCGACAATCGCACCCTGAAATCGCTGCGGGCGGCGCTCACGTGAGCTTCGAGGCGAACAAGATCCGCCTCATCATGGAGCTCCGCCGGGAGGGCATCAGCGACCGCAGCGTGCTGTCCGCCATTGAGCGCATTCCGCGCGAGGTCTTCGTTCCCGATCCGTTTCAGGATCGCGCCTACGATAACACCGCGCTGCCCATCAGCCAGGGTCAGACCATCAGCCAGCCCTTCGTCGTCGCCTTCATGACCCAGGAATTGCAGCTTGGCGACCGGATGAAGGTGTTGGAAGTCGGCACCGGCTCGGGTTACCAGGCCGCCATCCTGAGCCGACTTTGCCGCCGCGTTTACACCATCGAGCGCTACCGCTCGCTGCTTCAGGAGGCCAACCAGCGCTTCGAGCAGCTCCGCCTCTACAACATCACCACGCGGCTCGGCGACGGCAACAAAGGTTGGCCCGAGCAGGCGCCATTCGAGCGTATCATGGTGACGGCTGGCGCCGAGGCCGTGCCGCGGGCGCTCGCGGAACAGCTCGCCGATGGCGGCATCATGCTGGTCCCTGTCGGCCCGCGCGAAGAGCAGCAGATCGTCCGCGTTCGCCGCGACGGCGACGACTTTACGGAGCAAAACCTGCTGCCAGTCCGTTTTGTGCCCCTGGTCGAGGGCGTCGCCCGCGCCGGCTGAAATTGGCGATGAACCGCCTAGAGGACATTATTCCGCCCGACCGGCGGCTCGGCGGCGTTAACCATATCGGCATTGATCCGGCGAATCGGCCCGACTAGAGTGCCGGCATGATTTGCGCCGGGGCAAATTCCGGATCCCGCCTGCTGACCGTGGCGGCATTGATGATGCTCGGCCTGTCGGCCTGTACGACGGTGTCGCCGGCGCCCGTCGTCTTCAAGGCCGGGCCGATCTCGGTGCCCGTGCCATCTACCGTCGCGCCGGGATCGGGAAGCAGCTCATCGCCGGTGGTCGCCACCCCACCGAGCGCCTTCATGGCCGATCAGCGCCAGCAGCGCACAGGCGTGCCGACCGTCGCGCCGCTTCCTTCACGCGCCGTGATGGCCGCGCCGTTGTCGACAGGTGAGGCGCCGCTGACCTCGGTTGCCGTGCGTTCCGCACCGCCATTGCCGCGCACCCGTCCGACCGCGACGAACACCGCCAGCATCGGCCCCGGCACCTACCAAGTGCAGCCGGGCGAAACGATCTTCGCCGTAGCCCGGAAGTCCAACGTGGCCATGCGCGATCTCATCGAGGCCAACGGCCTCGCATCGCCCTATCGGCTGCAGGCCGGTCAGCGCATCATCATTCCGCAGGCGCGCTATCACCGGGTGCAGGCCGGCGAGACGCTCTACGCCATCGCCCGACAGTATGATGTCGATATGCCCAGCATCGTGCGGGCAAACGGTCTGACCGCCCCGTACACGGTAGCGGCCGGCCAGCGGCTCAGGCTGCCGGAGCGGCTGACGGAGGCATCGACCCCCCGGAACGCCGCCGCGCCGGTGCGAACAGCGGTGACGACACAATCGCCGTCGACCGCGACGGCCGTCGCGGCAAAAAGCGCGCCACAGCCGACAGTGCGGCCCTCGGCGACCAGCCAAGTTGCCGCCGTACCCCGGGTTATTCCGAAGCCCCCGCCACGTTCCGGTCGAACATTCGCCTGGCCGGTCGACGGACGCGTCATCTCCCGCTTCGGCGGCAAGCCGGGCGGCATGCGTAATGACGGCATAAACATCGCGACCCGACGTGGCGCCGAGGTGAGGGCGGCCGAAGACGGGGTCGTCGCCTATGCCGGCAACGAACTGAAGGGCTTCGGCAATATGCTGTTGCTGCGCCACGCCGACGGCTGGATGACGGCCTACGCCCACAACGAAAAGGTGCTGGTCAAACTGGGCGATCGGGTCCGCCGCGGCCAGGTCGTTGCCCGGGTCGGCAGCAGCGGCAACGTCACAACACCACAGCTACACTTCGAAATCCGAAAAGGAACGGTCGCCGTCGACCCAAGCCGTCACCTGGACTCGCGGTCAGCCGCCAACGGCGGCAGCGGACCTAGAGCCGGACTTTCCGGCGGCCGGCCAAATCCTGGATAAACTGCCAGGCCACGCGGCCGTTGCGGGCGCCGCGCGTCATCGACCATTCGATCGCTTCGGCCCGCAATTCGTCATCACCGATCTTGATGCCGAAATGATCGCAATAGCCACGGATCATGGTCAGGAACTCGTCCTGGCTGCAATTATGGAATCCCAGCCAGAGCCCGAAGCGGTCCGACAGCGAGACCTTTTCCTCCACCGCCTCTGACGGACTGATCGCGGTCGAGCGCTCGTTCTCCATCATATCGCGCGGCATCAGGTGGCGTCGGTTCGAGGTGGCGTAGAAGATCACGTTTTCCGGCCGGCCCTCGATGCCGCCATCCAGAACGGCCTTCAGCGACTTGTAGCTGGTATCGTCGTGGTCGAAGGACAGATCGTCGCAGAACAGCAGGAAAAACTGCGGCCGATCGCGCAGATGCTTCAGCAGCCGGGGCAGGGAAGGAATGTCTTCGCGGTGGATCTCGACCAGCTTCAAGGCGCCGCCATGATCCGCCGCAATCGCCGCATGCACCGACTTCACCAGGCTGCTCTTGCCCATGCCGCGAGCGCCCCATAGGAGGGCGTTATTGGCCGGCAAGCCATCCGCGAACCGGCGGGTGTTCTCGAGCAGAATGTCGCGGTTTCGGTCGATCCCGTGCAGCAGTCCCAGATCGAGGCGGTTGACGGCCGACACGGGCTGCAACACGTCGAGGTCCGCATGCCAGACAAAAGCATCGGCGGCGGCAAGGTCGGCGGCAGCCGCTTGCGGTGGCGCCAGACGCTCCAGGGCGTCGGCGATCCGCGTCAGCAGCGGTTCGATATTGTCGTCATTGGCGGACATTCGGCTTCAACAAACAATGATTGACGATAGTTGACAGGCCGGAGACGGCGGCTGATATAAGGCGCGAGAAACTATCATAAGATCGGCCCCGGTCAACTCGCCACCCTGTGCGAGGATCAGCAGCTGGGACTACAATTAAAACGTGCGCCAGCTCGTTCGGCGCACAGCTTGCAAAGAACAGGGCCGCGGCTATAGTCCGCCGACGGCGCGCAGACAGACCGGAGAGACTTGGATGTTCATTTCCCCCGCATACGCACAGGCCGGCGGGGCCGGCGGCGGCGATTTTCTGATCCAGCTTCTGCCGCTGGTGCTGATCTTCGTGGTCTTCTGGTTTTTCCTGATCCGCCCGCAGCAGAAGAAGATGAAGGATCACCGCGAGATGGTCTCGGCCCTGCGCCGTGGCGATCAGGTGGTTACGGGCGGCGGACTGATCGGCCGGGTCACCAAGGTAATCGACGACAATACCTGCCAGGTAGAGTTGGCCGAGGGCGTGCGGGTCAAGGTCGTACGCAGCACCATCACCGATGTGCTGTCCCGCGGCGAGCCGGTGAAGGGCGCCAAGAGTGGCGGGGGCGACAGCAAGACCGAAGCGCCGGCGGAGAAGAAGTCACTGTTCAGCTTCGGCCAGAAAAAGTAGGCCAAACCGGAACCGCCAGATGCTCTATTTCGACAAGTGGAAGATCATTCTGGTGGCGCTGGTCTGCGTCACCGGCGTGCTCTTCTCGGTGCCGAATTTCTTCGACCGCCAGACAACGCAAGGCTGGCCGGACTGGATCCCGAACCAACAGGTCAATCTCGGTCTCGACCTCCAGGGCGGTGCGCACCTTCTGTTCCAGGTCGAAGTCGATGCCGTCGTCAAGGAGCGGCTGGAAAACCTGGTCGACGGCATTCGCTCGGTGCTGCGTGAGGAACGGGTCGGCTATCGCGGTCTTGGCGTCGATGGCGATGCCGCCACGTTGACCCTTCGCGATCCGTCGCAACGCGAACTCGCCATGGGGCAGATTCAAACGCTGGCGACGACACTCGCGATCAACCCGCTCACGGGTGTCGGCGGCGGCAGCGACATTGAAATTCTCACTCGGGGCGACGACGGCATCGCTGTCGTCCTGACCGAGGACGCGATCATCGAAGCCCAACGATCGGCCGTCGAGCAGTCGGTCGAGATCGTCCGCCGCCGCATCGACGAACTCGGCACGCGGGAGCCATCGATCCAGCGCCAGGGCGACGACCGAATTCTGGTCCAGGTGCCCGGCGAAAACGATCCGCAGCGGATCATCGACATCATCGGCAAGACGGCCAAGATGGTGTTCAGGTTGGTCGATGTCACCACCAGCCCGGCCGACGGCCTGCGTGGCCGTATTCCGGCCGGCTCGGAGTTGCTGCCTTCATCTGAAAAGCTGTCCGACGGCACGCCGGCCGAATACTTCGTCGTCCGCAAGCGCGTGATGGTGAGCGGCGACAGCCTGGTGGACGCGCAACCCAGCTTTCAGGATGGCCAACCCGTCGTCAGCTTCCGGTTCGATTCCGTGGGCGCCAAGAAGTTCGGCGACGCCACACGGCAGAATGTCCAACGGCCGTTCGCCATCGTTCTCGACAACGAAGTGATCAGCGCGCCCGTCATTCGCGAGCCAATTCTGGGTGGCTCCGGCGTCATCTCCGGCAACTTCACCGTCCAGGGCGTTAACGATCTCGCCACATTGCTGCGCGCCGGCGCCTTGCCGGCGCCGTTATCGGTGCTCGAGCAGCGCGCCGTCGGCCCCTCGCTCGGCGCCGACTCGATCGCGGCTGGGCAGATCGCCTGCATCATCGCCTTTCTGGCCGTCATGGTGTTCATGGGGCTCGCCTACGGCATCTTCGGCCTGGTCGCCAACATGGCGCTGATTATCAACGTGTTCATCATTATGGGCGCGCTGTCGGCGTTGCAGGCGACGCTGACACTGCCCGGCATCGCCGGCATCGTGCTGACCATCGGCATGGCGGTCGACGCCAACGTGCTGGTCTTCGAGCGCATCCGCGAAGAGATCAATACCGGCAAGACACCGTTCGCGGCCATGGAGGCCGGTTACCAGCGGGCCATCGGCACGATCCTGGACGCCAACGTGACGACCTTCATCGCTGCCGTGATCCTGTTCGCCATGGGCTCGGGACCAATCAAAGGCTTTGCCGTGACGCTCGGGATCGGCATCCTGACCTCCGTATTCACGGCCGTGATGGTGACCCGCATGGTCCTGGTAACCTGGCTGCGGCGCAGCCGGCCCGTCGCGCTGCCGATCTAGGAACGCACCATGCTGACGCTCCGCCTGGTTCCGGCCAAGACCAACGTCCGCTTCATTGACTGGCGCAAGCCGGCGATGTTCCTGTCGGCCGCCGCCGTCGTGCTGTCGATCATCTTCAGTTTCGCGCCGGGCCTGAACTTCGGCATCGACTTCCGCGGCGGCATTCTGATCGAGATCCGCACGCCCGGCGTCGCCGACCTCGGGCAGATGCGCAGCGATCTCGGCGGCCTGGGACTGGGCGGCGTCGAGCTGCAGGAATTCGGCGCCGACACCGATGTACTGATCCGGATCGAGCGCCAGCCGGGCGACGCGAGCGCGCAGCAGCGGGCGGTCGAGAAGGTCCGCGCCAAGCTGTCCGAAACGATCGGCGAGGGCATCGACTATCGGCGCCAGGAATTCGTCGGTCCCAAGGTCAGCGGCGAATTGATCGAGGCCGGCACCATCGCCGTCGTGCTCGCCGTCGTGCTGATGCTGGTCTACATCTGGTTCCGCTTCGAATGGCATTTCGGCGTCGGCGCCGTGATCGCGCTGGTGCACGACGTCGTCCTGTCGATCGGCATGTTTGCGATCACGCAGCTCGAGTTCAATCTATCGACCATCGCGGCGCTGCTGACCATCGTCGGTTACTCGATCAACGATACGGTGGTGGTCTATGACCGGATCCGCGAGAACCTGCGTAAGTACAAGCAGATGCCGATGCCGGAGCTGCTGAACGTCTCGATCAACGACACGCTGTCGCGCACCACCATGACCTCGGTGACGACGCTGCTGGCGCTGTTCGCGCTGTTCATCTTTGGCGGCGCGGTGATCCAAGGCTTCGTCGCGGCCATGATCTGGGGCGTTCTCGTCGGCACCTATTCGTCGATCTTCGTTGCCGCGCCGCTGCTGATCGTCCTGGGCCTGAGCCGCCGCCACCGCGACGACGAGGACAACAAGACGGTGCCGGCCACCCAGGCAGACTAGGCGCGACATGGACATTTCGCCACCGGTCCTGAAGAACCGGCAGCTGATCCAGGCTTACGGCGACAACGGCTTTCGTATTGCCGATCAGCGCTACGACCATCCCGTCATCGTCATGTCCGACCGAACGGTGCCATGGACCGGCGGCGAGATTGCCAATGTCACGCCCGAGAGCCTGGAACCGCTGCGGGCCGCCGAGCCGGCGGTCGAGCTGCTGTTGATCGGCTGCGGGCGGTCGATCGCCTACGTGCCGGACGACCTGCGCCAGGCGCTGCGCGCGTGGGGCATCGTCATCGACGCCATGGACACCGGCGCCGCCTGCCGCACCTACAACGTGCTGTTGACCGAAGAACGCCGCGTCGCCGCGGCCCTGATCCCCATCGCCTGAGGCGGCTCAGGCCGCCAGCAGGGCTTCCGTCAATGCGTCCGGCGCCAGCAACATGGCGTCGTGATGCGTGTCGAGCCCGACGTAGATCCAGCGGTCGTCGCCCTTCACCTTGTCGCCCATCGCCTGGAACAGCGGGTTCGGGTTGGCCTCGCAGCGAATGAAAGTGTAGCGAACGCTGTCCCGCATCGGCTCGCCCTTGACCGGTTGCAGAAAGGTCAGGGGCGATTGGGGCCGCAGCCGGGCCGCGACCCAATCCCGGACCTTCGGGTCGGTCAATCCCCACAGCTTGGCCATCATTTCCGGCGGACGGGGTGGCACGCTCTTTCCCTCGGCATGCAGCTTTTCGAAGTTCTGCTTCACCTTGGGCGGGATATAGTCGGCCAGGCCCTTGCCGTTCTCCGGCACCAACGCGTCCAGGTACACGGCGGCCTGCACGCGCTGCGGCGCCTGCGCCAGAACGCCGGCGATCACCATGCCGCCGTAGCTGTGGCCGACCAGCACGACGTCGCGCAGATCCTCCATCTCCATGTGCGCGATCACGTCCTGAACATGCATGTCCAGGCCGATCTCCGAGCTGGCGAGGTGCGCGCGTTCGCCAAGCCCCGCCAGCGTGGGCGACGATGCCGGATAGCCCGCGCGCCAAAGGCGCTCGGTCACTGGCCGCCAGGCCCAGCCGCCGTGCCAAGCGCCGTGGATCAGAACAAAGGGGCGCTTTCCAGCCGGCGCTTGTGCATGGCTCGTCCCGGCTTGTCCCGCGGCTGCCACGGCCATTCCGGCCGCCGCGAGCTTCAGCGTGTCACGGCGTCGAATTAGCGCGTGTTGATCTGATCGCCTCGAATTCCTCATGACCTTCCTCCCATTCATTGTGGCGTCGTTATGCTTCTTCCATCGGAACCGGCGTGGCGCCCGGCGCGCCAACGGTCATTGCCGCCTCGCGTCCGCCGAAGCGCGCGACCAGCGCCGCCTGGTCTCGCTTCGCATGCGCATCGACCATTGCCGGATCGCAGATCTCGCGCAGCAACACGTCCATCTCAGCGACGACGCCGGCATGAGCAGGGTCGTCGGCAAGATCGGTGGTCTCCTCAGGATCGGTTTGGAGGTCGAAGAGCTCCGGCTGGAAGCCCACGTAGTGGTGGTACTTCCAACGGCCCTTGCGCAGCATGAAAGCCCCGGACGGCGCGCCGATCGCATGGTATTCGCTAATGACCAGGCGCGTCGGCTCGTCCGGACCGCCGGCAAGTTCGAGCAACGACCTTCCTGGCTTTGTGGCGGCGTCCACCGGCGTAGGCAGGTCGAAGCTCTGCAGGATCGTCGGGTAGAGGTCGATCAGGCTGACCGGCGTGGTGCGGACGGCAGTTTCGATGCCGGGTCCGGCCATGATCATCGGGACCGCGACGGACTCCTGATAAAGGTTGGATTTTCCCCAAAGCCCGCGTGCGCCGACATTGTCGCCGTGATCGCTGGTGTAGATCACGCGCGTCGTCTCGGATAACCCGGTTTCGTCCAGCGTATCCAGCACCTGGCCGATATTGTGGTCGACCCAGCTGCAAAGTCCGTAGTAGGCGGCAACCGCCGTCAGGCGCTCCTCGTCGTCGCGAAAGGCGGCGTCATGGCTCCAGAACGCATCATGTGCCGTGATCCAGGGATGCCGTTCGTAGCCCGTGCGCGGATGCAGCTTCGGCAGACCGATCGTGTCCAAGGGATAGAGCTCGAAGAATTCCGGCGGAACGACTAGCGGAAAATGTGGCGCGACGAAGCCGACGAACAGGCACCACGGTTGGCCGTCGCGCGCATCGGCACGCGCCTGCAGCCACGCGATCGCCCGGTCGGCGACTGAGCGGTCGTAACGCGTATAATTGGATTCGCCGGGCCCGATATGGTCGCCCAACATGCGATGGCCGTGGGGACGGCGGTCGGGCAGGGGGTCACGGATCGAGCCCCAGACCATGCCGTGCCCGTTGTAGATATGCATCGGGATGTGCTCGACGTCGAAGCCGGCATCGTCCTCGGCATTGCGGTAGTGCAGCTTGCCGATCGACTCGACCCGGATACCGGCATCCTGCAGCGCATGCCCCCAGCCGCGCACGCGACCGTCATAGGCGATGGCGTTGTCCCAATAACCGATCCGGTGAACATGGTCGCCCGTCGCGAACGCGGCCCTGGCCGGCACGCAAATCGAGCTCGGCGTATACGCGTTTGCGAACCGCGTGCCCCCGGCGGCCAGGCGGTCGAGATTTGGCGTTTTCACCATGGCATGGCCTGAGACGCCCATGTAACGCGGGTCGTGCTCGTCCGACATGATGATGACGAGGTTAGGCGGCGCCATCGCGAACGTCTCGCGCGTTCCAGCTGTCGATCGCGCCGTGAAGCTGGTCGATGATCCGGTAGGTCGCCGCGCGATCCTCGGGACTGAGTGCGGCCAACAGGTGCCGCTGTCGCTTGCGCATCACCGGCAGGATCTTCTTTGCCTGCCGCTCACCCGTCTTGGTCAACGACGCAACGACCGTGCGCCGGTCGTCCTGGGGCCGCATCGTCAGCACGAAACCCTTGTCCGTCAGACTGCCCAGCGAGCGGCTGATCAACCCCTTGTCCATAGCCGACAGCTCCGCCATCCGCGCGACCGAAATCGGGCCGTTCGCGAGCAACAGTCCCATGCAGCGCCATTCGGGCAGCCGCAAGTCGGCTTCGCGCGACAGGATCTTCGTCGCCTGCCGGTTCAGCCGGTTGGTGAGCGTCAGCAGCCGGTAGGTCAGAAAATTCTGCAGCGGCAGATCGTCAAGCGAACCCGCTGGGCTCTCGTTGGGCTCCGCGCGTTTCGGGGGCATAGGTTCACCGCACTCGAAATTTATTGACTAATCAATTATTGACAGATCAACAAATAATGCGCAAGCTTTACATAACAACAAAGCCGGCTGTGTCCGGTGGAAGGCAGGGAGGAAACACCATGCGACGTTCTGCAACCACGTTCGCCGCGCTCTTGTTTGGCTGCATCGCCTATGCGGCGCCGGCTCTCGCCGAATGGCAGCCGTCGGGACCGATCAAGATGATGATCGCGTTCCGCGCCGGGGGCGGTGCCGACACGCAGGCGCGTCTGATCGCCGAAGAACTTGAGGCCCGGAAGGGCTGGAAGATCATTCCCGAAAACGTCACCGGCAAGGGCGGCGCCAACATGGCCAATGTCCTGAAGAAGGAACCGGCCGATGGTCTCAGCATCGGCATGGCGGTGATCGAGACGTTCGTCTACAACACGCTGGCCAATCCCAAGATTGGCTACGCGACCAAGGACTTCACCTATATCACCACCACGGCGCCGACCCAGATGGGCATCGTCGCGCGCGCGGACAAGGGTTGGAAGTCGCTCGACGATCTGGTGGCCGCAGCCAAGTCCGGCCGGAAGGTCTCGGTCTCGGCCATGTCGCCCCGGCTGGCCGACGGCGTCTATATGATCAGCCAGCACTACGGCATCGACCTGAACACCGTGATGGTCAAGGGTGGTAAGGGCTCGATGAACGCCATCATGGCCGGCGATGTGGACGCCGGCTGGGTCGCCGGCATTCAAGCCAAGGGCGTGAAGTCGGGCGATCTTGTGAACCTGGCCTCGGGTGAAGGCGAACGACTCGCCATGTCGCCAGATGCCGCCACGCTCAGCGAACTCGGCATGCCCTTCGCGTTCGGCGCCACTTTCGCCTTTGTCGGCCCTTCTGGCATGCCGGCCGATGCTCGCAACACAATCGCCACGGCTGTCGCCGAGATCTTGAACGATCCCGAGACCAAGGCCGCAAAGATGATCAGCAAAGCCTTCGGTCCGCCGCTCGTTCTCGCCGGCAGCGATTTCGACAACATGGTTGAGCGCGCCGTCGAGCAGGATCAGGCGCTGCTGAAGGCGACCGAATAGACCAGAGGATCGCCAAAAGCGCCGACGGCAGAAGTCATCGGGCCGATGCGAAGCATCCACTGGAACCTGACCCTCGGTCTGATCTTCACGGCCTTCGCGCTGTTGACGCTGCTGGTCTGGATCCCGAACGACATCGAAACCGGCATCGTCGAGAAGGTACGCCGGCGGGTCGAAGTAGGCGATGCCATGTTCCCGGTCGTGATCGCGACGGCGTTGCTGGTCGTCAGTGCGCTCCTGGCCATCGCATCGGCATGGGACATGCGGCGAGGCGAAGCCGAGGACGGCGACGGGCGGTTGACGCTCGAGAACGGCCGGCATCTGATCTGGCTTATCGCTGTCATCGCCATCAGCCTCGCGTTGATGGTCTGGACGGGTCCGGTGGTCGTGACGGCTTTCAACGCCTTCGGCGCCGATCTCGGCAGCTATCGCGAGCTGCGCGACACCGTACCCTACAAGTACCTTGGCTTCGTCCTGGGTGGCCTGTTTCTGGTCGTCGGCCTGATTGCGGCGATCGAAGGACGGCCCGGCCTGACGGCCGTCATGACGGCCGCCGGTACCGTCGCCGCGCTGATCCTGCTTTACGATCTGCCGTTCGACGATCTGCTGCTGCCGCCGAACGGTGACCAATGAGCACCGTGCTGGACTATGTCTGGCTCGGTGTCTTGGAGGTCTTCGCCGCCGCGCCCGTCGCCACCGTCTTCGGCCTGCCGATTTCGATCACCATTGTCATGGTTCTGGCGGGATTCCTGGGCGGCATCGTGGTCGGCGCGACGCCGGGCCTCAGCGGGCCGTTCGCCATGGCGGTGTCGCTGCCGATCCTGATCTCGGTGTTCGGCGTCAACGTCGATGCGGCGCTGCCGGTCATGGGGTTCCTGATCGGCGTGATGAAAGGCGCGACGATCGGCGGCGCGGTGCCGGCCATCCTGTTCAACACGCCCGGCACGCCGGACGCGTTGCTGACCACGTTCGACGGCTATCCAATGACCCGGAAGGGGCAGGGCGGCAAAGCGCTGCGCGTCGCCCATTTCTCTTCGGCTTCGGGCGACACGTTCTCTGACATCGTGCTCTTCACGACAGCGCCGTTCCTGGCCGTGATGGTGGAGTCCTATCTCGGCTTCGCGGAGAAGGCGGCATTGATCATCCTGTCACTGTCGTTCATTGCGGCCGTTGTCGGCAGTTCGGTCCTGAAGGGCCTGCTGGCGGCGCTGTTCGGCATGTTTCTGGCGCTGATCGCGAACGGCGAAGACCTCTATCCGCGTCTGACTCTCGGCACCGACGCGCTGCGACAGGGCTTCCCGCTGACCTCGGCCGTGCTCGGCGTGCTGATCCTGGGCGAGATCTTCAAGGCGCTGGAGGACATGGCCCGCGAACGCCGACAACGCGACGCCATTGCCCAGATCAAGCCCAGCGGCGACAACCGGCTTCATTTCGCCGACATCAGACGACTACTGCCGTTTGTCGGCATGTCGTCCGCTATCGGCACGATGATCGGCGCCATGCCGGGTATCGGATCGACGCTGGCCGCGACCATGGGCTATTCGCTTGGCAAGAACATCTCGAAACGTCCGCAGGACTTCGGCACCGGCATACCCGAGGGCGTCGCCGCCACCGAGGCCGCCAACTCGTCCGTTTCCGGCGCCAATCTGATCCCCGTGCTCAGTCTCGGCATTCCCGGCAACGTCGCGGCGATCTTCCTGATCCTGGCGACCGAGAGTATCGGCGGCTTCAACCCGGGTCCGTCGGTGTTCAAGTTCGACCCGGTCGAGGTGAACCACGAGCTGGTCATCGCCTTCGGCCTGTTCACCACCATGGTTATCGCGAACCTCTTCAACTGGACCATCGGCGGTCTGTTCATGCGCGCGACCGGCGTCATGGTGCGCATTCCAAAGCAATACCTTCTGCCGGCCGTGCTGTTGCTGACGCTGACCTCGATCTATGTCGAGAGCACGAACATGATGGCGATCTACATCGCGATCGCCTTCGGACTGCTGGGCTATGCGATGCGCCGGCTGAACATCTCCGTGCTGCCGTTCGTCATCGCCTTCATCCTGGCAAACAACCTGGAGGAGGGCATCCGCCGCGCCTTCAGCGTGTCCGGCAACGATCCCTGGTTCTTCCTCGACAGTCCGATCTCACTGACCTTTTTCGCCATGATCGGGCTGGTGATCTACTTCTTCGGCTATCGCGCGAAGAAGCGCGAACAGCGTCTGGCGGACTGACATGACCCGACCGAACATTCTGCTCATCACCTCGGACCAGCAGCGCGGCGACTGCTTCGGCTTCGAAGGCCGCCGCGTAAAGACGCCGCATCTCGACCAACTGGCGGCCGACGGCACACGTTTCTCGGCCTGCATCACGCCGAACGTGGTCTGCCAGCCGTCGCGGGCGTCGATCCTGACCGGCCAGCTGCCCCTGACGCACGGCGTGCACGACAACGGTATCGATCTCGATCCGGCGGTCGGCGGCAAGGGTTTCGCGGGCACGTTGTCTTCCGCCGGCTACGACACCCGCTTCATCGGCAAGGCGCATTTCGCGACCTATCACACGTTCGAACCCACGGGCACGCCGGAATGTCTGCGCAGCTCGGCGAACTACGACGCGGATTGGTCCGGGCCCTATATGGGCTTCGAGACCGTCGAGCTGATGCTGGTCGGCCACAACTGGTTCCTGCCCGAGAAACCAACTGGCGGGCAGCATTACGAACGCTGGTACCATGCCGACGGCCAGGGCGACGACAGGAACCGGCTCTACCAGACCGCGCTGCCGCCCGTCAGCGACGCCGCGCAGACCTTCCACTCGGCGCTGCCGCCGGCCTGGCACAACTCGACCTGGGTCGGCGACCGTACCATCGCTTACCTGCGCGACGCGGCCAAGGCCGACCGGCCATTCTGTGTCTGGGCCTCGTTCCCGGACCCGCATCATCCCTTCGATGCGCCCGATCCCTGGAGCCGCATGCACCATCCCGACGAAGTCGATCTGCCGCCGCATCGCAGCCGCGATCTCGACCGCCGGCCATGGTGGCACCGCGCGGCGCTGGAGAACGAACCGAAGGGCGCCGGCGACTTCGCGGAGGTGCGCAAGAGCTACAGCCGCATTCCGCCGCAGACCGACGCGCAGCTGCGCGACCTGATCGCCAACTACTACGGCCAGATCTCGTTGATCGATCACAATATCGGACGCATCCTGATCGCGCTCGCCGAGACCGGCCTCGACGCCGACACGCTCGTGATCTTCACGTCAGACCATGGCGACTGGCTCGGCGACCACGGGCTGATCCTGAAGGGCCCGATGCACTACGAGGGGCTGCTGCGGGTCGGCCTGATCGCGCGTGGGCCCGGTGTGTCGGTTGGCGGCATCGTCGACGAACCGGTCTCCACCCTCGACCTCGGCGCGACGTTCTACGACTACGCCGGCGCCGACGCGCTACTGCCGCAACACGGACGCTCGCTCCGACCGCTCTTGCAAGGCGCCACCGAGACCCGCGACTACGCCCTCAACGAATGGGAGCTGCTGCCGTCGCGCGCCGGCGTCCAGCTCTCGCTGCGCACCGTGCGCACGAAGACCCACAAGCTGACTCTCGACCTTCGGTCGGACGAGGGCGAACTCTACGATCTCGCCAACGATCCCTTCGAACTGGAGAACCGTTACCACGACCCAGCCTACGCCTCGACGCGCCGCGAACTCGCCGCGATGATCGAGGCGCGGCCCGACGACGCCCGCGCCGAGCTCAGCACGCAGGTCGGTGCCGCCTAGTCCGTCCCAGAATTGTCACGACGCGGATGTGGGCGACCTCACAATCATGGCATCGAGCGCACGTAAAATGCCGTCTCTATTGGGCCGCATGCTGGTCGGCCGACATCAGAGAGGGCGACATGAAGCAGCGGATCATTCGGTTCAGCGCTATGGCAATGGTGGCGGTGTTGGCCGCATCAAGCGCCTGGGCCGACATCGTCGTACCCGGCGATTTAGCCGATATGGAAGCGAACGAAGGCAACAGCTTCCCCTTCAACATCGCCATGTCCGGCTTCGACTCGCAGCGCTATCAGCAGGTCTACGATGCTTCCGAGTTCGGTATGGATCCGCTCAGCATCTCGGGCCTGATGTTCCGCCCGGACACGCTGGCTGGCGACCCATTCGACACGATGATCTCGAACGTGGAAATCCGGTTGTCAACGACACCGCAGCCGGTCGACGGTTTGAGCCTGACGTTTGCAAACAATGTCGGCGCGGACGAGGTCACCGTGTTCTCGGGCGCGCTGTCGCTGTCGAGCGCCGATACGGGCGTGAACCTGCCCGGCGTGCCACGGGACTTCGACATCGGCATCGCCTTCGATACCGACTTCACATACGACCCGACGTTGGGCAACCTGCTACTCGATATCTCGGTGTTCGAAAGCGCGTCGACGACAGCGTTTGACGCCGCTTTCGTCGGCGACGACACGACGTCGCGGGTTTTCACGACAATCAGCGGCGCAATCTCACCGACGGCCGACATGGCCGATGTGACGGGCCTCGTGACGAAATTCGTCACGACGGACGTCCCGGAGCCGGGCGGTCTGACGCTCCTGGCCCTCGGCCTCGCCGGGCTCGGCTTCGCGCGCCGCCGGTCTAGAGCTTGATGCAGACGTTCCTGAGCTCGGTATAGAACTCCAGCGAGTGCAGACCGCCCTCACGGCCGATGCCGGACTGCTTCGACCCGCCGAAGGGCGTGCGCAGGTCGCGCAGGAACCAGCTGTTGACCCAGCAGATGCCGACATCGATTTGCGCCGCTACCCTGTGCGCGCGGGACAGGTTCTCCGTCCAGACGCTGCAGGCGAGGCCATAGGGCGAGTCGTTGGCCAGCGCCACGGCCTCGGCCTCGTCGTCGAACGGCCTGACGTGACAGCAGGGCCCGAAGATCTCCTCCCGCACCACGGCTGACTCGTCGGGCAGGCCGGTCCAGATCGTCGGCTCGACCCAGGCGCCGCCGGCGAGCTCGTCGGGCATCTCTGGCACGCCGCCGCCGGTCACCACTGTGGCGCCATCCTCGACCGCACGCCGGTAATAGGACAGCACCTTGTCGCGGTGCTCCTGGCTGATCAGCGGCCCCAGCTCCGTCGCGGGGTCTTCCGGCGGACCGAGCGACAGCGCCTCGGCGCCGGCCTTCAACCGTTCAACAAACGC
The DNA here is from genome assembly GCA_965232515.1 of Alphaproteobacteria bacterium. GTDB lineage: Bacteria > Pseudomonadota > Alphaproteobacteria > JANQKO01. The sequence goes on from CBDDPY010000002.1 coordinate 1,148,218, forward strand.
ATCGAAGATCGGCCGCTCGACATAGACCCGCTCAGTGCCTAGGCAGACCTGGCCGCAATTGGCGAACACCGAGCGCATGGTGCCCTCGATCGCCTTATCGAGATCGCAATCGGCGAAGACCAGCGCCGGGTTCTTGCCGCCGAGCTCGAACGAAACGTCGCGCACGCCGACGGCGGCGGCCTGCATGATGGCCTCGCCGGTGCGCGTCTCGCCGGTAAACGTGATCGCATCTACGCCCGAATGCCGGGTCAGGAACTCGCCGGCCGAGTCCGGACCGAAACCGTGCACCACGTTGAAAACGCCGTTCGGTACGCCGACCTCGTTCATCACCTCGCCCAGCAGGGCCGTGGTGCTCGGCGTTTCCTCCGACGGCTTGACCACCACCGTGTTGCCGCAGGCGAGCGCCGGCCCGACCTTCCAGGTCATCAGCAGCAGCGGCAGGTTCCAGGGGCTGATTACGCCGATCACGCCCTTCGGTACCCGCAGCGCATAGTTGATCGCGCCCGTACCGTCAGGCGTCGGCTGCGTGAAGAACTCGGCCCCGACGTTGCGGATCATGTCGGCGAAGACCTTGAAGTTTGCCGCGCCGCGCGGAATATCGATGTGCGAGGCCAAGCTGACCGGCTTGCCGGTGTCGCCGATCTCGGCGGCCAGGAAATCGTCGAACCGCGCGTTGATGCCGTCCACAAGTCGACAGAGCAGATCGGCCCGGTCCGGCACGCTCATCTGGCCCCAGGGGCCGGTGAGGGCGGCACGCGCGGCGCGCACCGCAACATCGACCTCCGCACGGCCCGCTTCATGCACCAGCGCGATCAGCCGGCCGTCGACGGGACTGCGGTTCTCGAACAGCTTGCCGCTGCCGCCGCTGGTATATGCGCCATCGATGAAGTGGCTGATGTACCGGTCTTCCGGCCGCACTCCGGGTGCCGCCGCGGATGGCGCAGCGCTTGTCGTCATATCGTATCTCCCTCGCGCGGGCGTCACCGCCCGCCGACAATCAGGTATAGACGCTGGTGAAGGCGCCCGCTTCCTCGCCCGTGTGATAGAAGATGCCACGCCAGAGATTGTCTTCCGTCCAGGTGATCGGCGGCATGTCCGGCTGCGCCAGATAGCCGAGCCCGGCGAAGGTCTCGTTGCGGTTGCCCGAGGGATCGAAGAAGTAGATCGTCGAACCGCGGGTGATGCCGTGCCGCTGCGGCGTGACGTCGATCTTGACGCGGTTCTTGGCCATCACGTCGGCTGCCTTCAGCACGTCGGCCCAGTCGTCCAGGAAAAAGGCGCAGTGATGCAGGCCCATGCGCGGCCCGCCGACCAGCGCGATGTCGTGCGGCGTAGTCGTGCGGAACAGCCAGGTCGCGGCCTGTATGTTGCCCTCCGGCCCGACCATGACCTGCTCGGCGAGATGGAAGTCGAGCGCCTGGCGCAGAAAGTCGGTCGATTCCGCAACCTTGTTCACGCCCTTCTCGGGATCGAGTTCGCACATCAACAGCGCGTGGTCGAGCCAGTGCACGCCGGCGCCGCGGATGTCGTCTGGCCACGGGTCCGGGTTGGTCGTGCCGACCGCCTTGCCGACGACGGCCTTCTCGGCATAGAGGAACATCTCGTGGCCGCTCGGCATGTTGAAGCGCAAGGCCCGGCCGCAGTCGCGCAGCACGCCCGCCGGCACTTCCTCGACACCGATGCCGTAGTCGGCGATGCGCTTCTTCAGCGCATCGAGATCGGCATCGTTCTCGACCTTGTAGGCAATGTGGTTCATGCCCGCCTGGTCGGCCCTGGACAGCATGACCGAGTACTTGTCCCACTCGTCCCAGCCCTTCAGGTAGACGTTGCCGTCGCTGTCCTCGTCCGTCCGGACCAGGCCCAGAACCTTTTCGTAGTGCTGCAACGCCGCGTCCATATCGAGGACGCGCAGGTTGATATGTCCAATTCGCATGACGCCCATGGTTCTTTTCCTCCTGTGCTTGTCTCGTTAGACGAACCCGTAGCGACGGCCCGTCACGCATCTCTGCATCTTTTCCAGCGCCTGAAGCTGGATGTCCGACAACGGCAGGGTGCGGCAGGCCAGCGCCACCCCCTCACGTTCCTCGGCCTCGCTCACATGCGCCCGGCTCATCGGCAGCGTGCGGTACTCGCCGGCCGTCACCTTGATCTTGCAGACGCCGCAACCGCCGCCGTGGCAGCCCGACGGGATGCCGGCGCGGCCCAGCGCCACCATGGCGTTCAGCACGCTCTGCCGGTCGGCACAGGCAAAGCTTTCGCCCGTGTCCAGGATCGTGATCCGAAACCGTGCCGGCTGGTCCGATGCCGCCATGCGACCCCTCAAATCCGCTTGAACAAAGGGCTGCGGGCCGGCGTCTCGGCGTCGGCCGCGGTCAGGAACTTTTCGGTGAAGATGTGCTTCTCGAACAGACGGCCGCGCATCAGCGATTTCACGCAGGCGTCGATCATCGGCGGCGGCCCGCAAAGATAGGCCTTGTGGCCCTCGAACCTGCCGTCGAACCGGCGCTCGGCGGCCTCGTGCACGAAGCCAGTCTCGCCTTGCCAGTCGTCGCCGTCATCCACCGCCGACAGCACCGGCACGTAGTGGAAGTTCGCATGGTCGGCGGCCAGCGCTTCGAACAGATCGCGGAAGTAGAGATCCTTCACGCCGCGCGCGCCCTGGATCAGCGTGATCTCGCGGTCGCAGTCGTTTTCCAACAGGTCCATCACCATCGATTTCGGGCTCGACAAGCCGGAGCCGCCGGCAAGAAAGATCATCGGTTCCGGGGCTGACGTGCGCACGAAGAACTGACCATAGGGACCGCTGAACGCCAGGCTGTCGCCGACCTTAAGCTGTTCGTGAATCCAGCCGGTCGCCGTACCGCCTTCGACCCGACGGATGTGCAACTCAACGCGATCGTGCTGCGACGGCGGGCTGGCGATCGAGAAGGGGCGGGGACCGTCGATGCCCGGCAGCGTGAGGTTGATGTATTGACCCGCCTGGAAGCGGATGCCGTCGCCGTCAAGGTCCAGCCACACGCCCTTGATGTCCGGCGTCAGGTCCTCGAGACGCGTAGCGGTGCCGGTGAAGTCCTTGACGGGGATCCGCTGGCGGTCCGGTTCCTCGACTAGGTCGGCCTCGATTTCAGTATCCGACAGCAACGTGGCGCTGCAGGCCAGCGTCTTGCCGTCGTCGCGCTCGAAGTCCATCAGGGCGAACAACGACGCCGCGCCGTGATCGACCTCGCCGTCCAGCACCTCCACCTTGCAGGTCCCGCACAGGCCGTGCCCGCAGGCATGCGGCAGCCAGACGCCGGCGCGCAGGCAGGCATCGAGAATGGTCTGGCCGTCGCCGACCTCGATCTCGTCGCCCGTTGGCTCGACAATCAGCGTGGGCATGGCACGGGGCTCCGACCGGCTCGGACTAGCTGCCGCAGTCCTGCGGCCCCTTCAGGCCCGGCGTCCAGAAGCGGATCAGCGACTTGTGCGCGACGCCGTTGTCGGCCAGCGACTTGTCGGGATCGGGCGTGAAGTCCGCGCCGTCCACCTGCCAGCGCACGTCAGCCCAATCGATTTTCTCCCAGTCCGGATGCATGCCGTAGAACTGCGGCATCAACTCGCCCTGCACGGCCGCGAACGGCATGTCCGGCGGCAGCGGGAAGGCGAGGGCGGCGCAGAAGCTCAAGTGGTCCTCCCAATGGAGGTAGACCAGCATGTTGCCGTGGAAGTTCTCAAGCCGGTCGCGGACCTCGCCGGTATAGCCTTCCTGCAATGCGACGACAGCCATGACGTCCTCCCTTATTCCGCGGCCTGCGGGTGCCTGCCGCTCTGCCACTGCTGCCAGAGCTGTTCCTCGGGCGAGCCGTGATAGTCCAGATTGTCGCTGCCGAGATTGAGGTGGTACCACTTCAGCACGTCCTCGACCTCGGCCCCGCCGCAATTGCCCTGGAAGATCTGGTGCACCGGCAGCCAGGACTGCACGAACTTCTCGGGCTCATTATCGAAGATGTCTTTGCAGCCGTCCGAGCAGAAGTGATAGCGGTCGCCGCCATAGACGCTGTCTCGGAAGCAGATCGTCGTCGGATCGTCCGGCTCGGTGAAGCCCATGGGGATCTGACAGGTCGTGCAGAGCTGGGGAAGGGCGTTGTTGTAGAAGCGCTTGCCTTCCTTCGCCATCTCGCGCCACATCAGCAGGCGCGGCCGGTAGAGCTTGTCGAAGGTCTCGGGATACTTCTCCGACAGCCAGTCCATGTGCGCGTCGTCGATGTCCCAGGTATGGAAGCCGGCGGCATGCGTGTACTGGTAGAAGATCGCCCAGACCTCGTGGCTGATCCGGTCTTTTTCCTTGCGCGCGACGTCGGCGTATTTCGGCGGCCGGATGCCGTAGCGCGACAGGTCCTCGAACAGCGCGCCGCCCTGCTCCTCGAAATACATCTCCCAGGCTTCCTGCCAGGACATGATCTTCTTCGGCAGCATGTAGTCCATCATCATGCCGACCAGCGACAGCAGCCGGTAGCCGCGCCAGAACCACTTGTCGATCCAGCCCTGCACGATCGGCACGTTGGCCTCGTCCTGCTCGAGCATAAACTTGATGACCTCGAGGCCGAGCGTCATGTGCCGCGACTCGTCCGACTGCGCCGAGAAGCCGAAGGTCACCGTCGCCAGATCGCCGTTGTAAGCGGCGCCCGACATGAACGGCACGAACAGCAGATTCGTCAGCACGTATTCGAACGAGAACGAGATCGAGGTCAGGAACTCGAACGGTCCGGCCGACACGGCATCATCGAAGAACGACTTCGGGACCGACAGGTACCAGACCCGGTCGTGCATGTGCTGCCAGTCGTGCAGGCCGTCGAAGTAACGGTTGTAGTGGCTGATGGTGTGGATCTGGGTCTGGGCGTGACGCAGCTCGTCCAGCGACTGCATCTGCGCCGCGACGCGCGGACCGACGCCGCGCAGGTGCCGGCCGACATGGGCGAAGTGTCGATGCGCCATGTATTCCAGCGGCGACACGCCGGTCAGGAACAGCTTCACGGCGCTCAGATAGCGCGGATCGGTGAGGCCCAGATGACCGTTGTTCTGGGCGAAGGAGTCGATCACCGCGTAGAGCTTGCGCTCTTTTTCGGACTGGAACTTCCAATAGCTGTCCATGGTCAGCCGGAACGGATCTTCCCAGGCGTCCCAATCCTTGATCTTGATGCCCTCGAAGCTGTCGAACGGGAACACCTTGTCCATCGGCTGATAGGTGGTTTGCCAGTCGAGCCCGCGGGTCAGCAGCTCGTACTTCCGCTTCAGACCGAGTTTCTTCTTCCTGGCCATGATGGCGCTCCTCAGTTCCAGGCGATGACGAACTGGTCGTCGTCTTCGTCGATATTGCCGGACAGCGAGATCATGCTGAGATGGATCTCCTGCACGTCCCATTCGCGGCCCAGACGTTCCGAGACGCTGTCCTGCTTGATGACCAGGCGGCCGGGACAGTCGATCTTGACCATCGACGGGAAGTCGGCGATTTCGGCCGTGGGGTTGTCGGCGCGGATGGCGTCGATGATCGGCCGGGCGTCGCCCGTGTTCTGCAGCGTGATCGAGACATTGCGGCTCATGGCGGCTCCCCCTGTCACTGCACGTTCAGGCCGGCGGACGCGGCGCGGCCGTTGAGATCGTCGGCCACGGCGGCAACGGCTGCCGATCCCTCCGCGTCGAGCACGTGGTCGGCCAGCGGCCGCGCGGCCTCGACCGCGCGCGACGACCAGCTCGCGAACCAGTCATCAAGCCGTGCCTTGTTGGCATCCGACTCGGCCGCGGCGGTCTTGACGCAGGCGTCGACCCAGCGCCGGCTGTCCTTGAACCACTCGACCATGAACTCGGACAGCATGGTGAAGGCGGCGCCGTTGTGGTTCAGGCCCTCGTCGTCGAATTTGTCGAACAGCAAGGGATGCAGGATGCCGTCCATGGCGAGGTTCTGGGCGACGAAGACCTCGAACCAGTCGTCGACCACGAAGCTGTCCTCCAGCATCTGGCGGATGCCTTGCCAGTGCGACGCGTCGAGCCAGGCCGTCTTGCCGGCCGTCAGCGAGTCCCCTGTATTGCCGTCCAGCGCCAGACCGATGCGGCCAATGATCTGCGCCATGCCCAGACGGTCGGCCGCGTGGAACGCCGCCGCTGAGGTGATCTGCGTGCCATAGCCATAGTCGGCGATCAGGAAATTGTTCTGGTTGGCGCCCCATTCGAAGTGACGCAACGGGACCAGATAGTCCTGCACCTTCTGCCGCCATTCCGGCGCCACGCGGGTCAGCATGTCGCGGTCCTCGACGGTGTCGAAGTTCGCGTCCAATGCCTGGTGCATGGTCGCGCGGGAGATGTTGTAGGTGGCGTAGTAGAACTGCCGCGGGTCCTTGAAGGCATACCAGTCGGCCATCTCGATGGCTGTGCGTCGGGTATCGTGGATTTCGTACCCTGGCGCCCAGACCGGCCGGTAGTGAAAGTTCGCCCGCGCCTGCACGTCATAGGTCGCCTCTTCATAGCGCGTCGCCGGACGGTCCTCGCCGAACCGGCGCGCCAGATAGGCGAAGGTCTGGCGGCGGGGCGCAATATCGATGGTTTGGATCTGCAGGCTCACGGGCGTTCTCCCTGGTGCGGTTGGGGAGGGGTGGTGTGTTCGGTCGCATCGACGCGGCCGACCTGGGCCTCGCGCCACCAGAAGGTCTCGACGACATTCATCGCGGCTGGCGGTGGGGGCAGCATCACGGCGTCGTTGGCGCGGCAGAATTCACGGAACGCATCGACCGGCATGACCAGCTCGACCGTCAGATCCGCGTCGTTGACCGAGAATTCGAACTCGACGAAGCGGTCGCGGCGGGTGCCGGTCACACGGACATATTTGCGATCGATGCTTGGCGCGCTTCCGCCCACGCTGCCCACTCCTCCCAAGCCGCGGTCCTTGGCGCGGATGACGGGGTTGTCCCCTGTCGGTTTTCGCGGCGGCAACGTTGCGCCCGCCGCATTAGGCAAACATGAAACAGTCCATTTTCTCGACTGTCAACGTTTTTATCGATATTTTTAGATTTTCGAGCAATTTCGTGACAACAGCGATTTTCTGACGTATAAGTCAATTCGCCTCGAGGGTGGGGAGGGGGAGATATATGATCCGCCGTTCGGTCGACGGCGGGAAAATGGGGACGACGACGTCCATGGCAGACGCAATCATTCCGGCCACGTCGAACAACGGTCTGAAGACCGGCGGCAACGGCGACGCTTCCAAGACGATCATCGAAGCGGTCTACAACGAGCTGCGCGAGCGCATCGTCTCCGGCGCCATCGCGCCCGAGACCAAGCTTCGCGTCGAGCCGCTGCGTCAGGAGTTCGGCGTCAGCGCCACCACGGTGCGCGAGGCGCTGGCCAGGCTATCCGCCGAGACCCTGGTCACCAGCGAGAGCCAGCGCGGCTTCCGGGCGGCGCCGATTTCGCTCGAGGACTTCCGGCAGATCACGCAACTCCGGGCAATCCTGGAAAAGGCCGCCGTGATCGAGGCGGCGGAGCGGGGCGACGACGAGTGGGAGGCCTCCGTCGTCGCGGCGTTTCACAAGCTGTCGAAGATCGAGCTGGCGATGAAATCGGACCCCAAAGGCCATGCCGCCGAGTGGGAGCAGCGCAACCGGGACTTCCATCAGGCGCTGATCCAGGCCTGCGGCAATACCTGGCTGTTCCATCTGCGCGACATCCTGCTGACGCAGACCAGCCGCTACCTCCGCATCGCGGTCGCCACCTCGGCCGACCGGCGCGATGTGCACGCCGAGCACGTGGCCATCTACGAGGCCGCGCTGGCCCGAGACGCCGAAAAGGTCGGCGAACTGATCGAGCAGCACATCTGCCGCACGCTCGACTTCGTCACCGACGCCGCCACGGGCTGACGCGCAGAATTCGAGAATTGTCGAGAGGCGTTTTCGGGGACCGCCGGCACGCGACGGTCCCCCGAACGATTAGCCGAACTAGGCCTTCGCCAAGTTCTCGGCGGCGAAGTCCCAGTTCACCAGGTCATCAAGGAAGGCCTTGATGTAATCGGGCCGGCGGTTCTGGAAGTCGAGGTAGTAGGCGTGCTCCCAGACATCCAGCGTGATCAGCGGCGTCTGGCCGTGCGCCACCGGCGTGTCGGCGTTGCCGGTCTTGGTGACCGCCAAGCCGTCGCCATCGACCACCAGCCAGGCCCAGCCGCTGCCGAATTGCGTGGTCGCGGCCTGGGTGAAGGCTTCGGCAAAGGCATCGAAGCTGCCGAATGACGCGTCGATCCTGGCCGCGAGATCGCCCGACGGTGTACCACCGCCGCCCGGTCGCATCGAGTGCCAGTAGAAGGTGTGGTTCCAGATCTGCGCGGCGTTGTTGAAGATGCCTGCCTTCTCGGCATCGCCAGCCGTCTCTGTGATGATCTGCTCCAAGGTCTTGTCGGCCAGCGGGCCGTCCTTGGTCAGGCTGTTCAAGTTATTGACATAGGTGGCATGGTGTTTGCCGTGATGGAACTCCAACGTACGGCTACTGATATGCGGATCAAGTCCGTCGCCGCTGTAGGGAAGATCGGGTAACGCGAAAGCCATGACATACTCCTCCGTCTTCGACTGTGCGGCGTTTCCTCCAGGATCGATATGGTGTCGGCCGACGGTTTCGGCACGGCCGTTGGACGAAGAAAAACCGGGGCCGAACGGCCCCGGTTCAAGACGCTTCGTGAAGCGAAGACTAGAACAGATTTTGCGCCGAGACCATGGAGAACAGCATCGGCACCGACAACATCGTGTTGGTGCGCGAGAACAGCATCGCGGTCCGCGCCGATTTGGCTTTTGTGTCGGCGTCGGCATCGACGATGCCCAACGCCTTCTTCTGGTTCGGCCAGATCACGAACCAGACGTTGAACCACATGATCGCGCCTAGCCACATGCCGATGCCGATCATCGTGTGCTTGGCTACCTGATCCGTCAGGCCGATGGCGATGGCGTCGACGAGATAGCCGTTCAAATGCGCCAGGATCAGGCCGGTGATGATCGTGGCCATGGCACCCCAGCGGAACCAGAACAACGCCGCCGGCGCGATCACCTTGCCAATCGCCGGCTTCTGTTCGTCAGGGATGTTCGGCATGTTCGGGATCTGCACGAAGTTGAAGTACCAGAGCAGGCCGATCCACATCACGCCGCTCAAGACATGAAGCCAGCGGAAGAAGAACGACCAGAACGCCAAGTCAACAGCGCCCTCGGCCATGCCGAGATAGATCAGGAACAAGATGATCGCCAGGACAACGCCCGCGATCACGGTGTTGGTTAACGACGTCAGAATTGCAGCCAATGGTCAATCCCTCCCGAGTGGTTTTGGACGAGCGGAGTTTTTCTGTCGCGCCCCCAAAAATTAGAGCGTGTCTAGACTAGCATAGGACAATGTGCCACCAACACAGCCGCCGGCCCCACGTACCGGACGGAGCGAACAGCGGCGTCGGCGTCAATCCGGCCATCCGCCTTGATTTTGCGCCGATCAGATGCTCGAAGGAAGGCGATTGGAGCGCCGACAGACCAGGGACTATATTGCCGGCCGCCATGCCACATCTCGCCGAATCGCCAGCCCCCAGTTACAACTTTGCCGAGGTGGCATGACCGCCGACGACGCCGCGATCTATTGCCTCGATCAGGTGCGTCGCGATGACCGTGACCGCTATGTCGCGACCTTGCTGGCGCCGGCGCACGCCCGCGAAGCCTTGTTCGCCCTCTACGCTTTCAATCTTGAGATCGCAAAAACCCGCGAAACCGTCTCGGAAGCTCTGCTGGGCGAAATCCGACTGCAATGGTGGCGCGAAACGATCGACGGCCTGTTTGCCGGAACGCCGCGCCAGCACCAGGTCGTAAGCGCCCTCGATCGGGCGATCCGCGCCCACGACCTGCCGCGCGCGCCGTTCGATGCCCTGATCGAGTCGCGTGCCCGCGATCTGGTCGATACGCCGTTCGCCGACATGGCCGAACTCGAAGACTATGCCGAAGCCACGACGGCAAACCTCCACTACCTTGCGCTCAAGACACTCGACCCACCTATCGGCGCTGCCCGGTCCGCAACGCGCGACGTCGCGATTGGATGGGCGCTGATCGGTCTGATGCGGGCGCTGCCGCATCACGCGGGCCAACGACGGCACCACCTGCCGGCGGATCTGCTGGCCAGCGCGGGCGTGCCGGATGAAGACGTCTATCGGGGCCGCTTCACACCAGCCATGGGCCGCGTGGTCGAAGCCGTGGTCGCGACGGCAAGATCCCGGCTGGCCAGCGCCAGAGCAATGAAGGGCGGCCTGCCGACACGGGTACGGCGATCCTTGCTTTTGGCGGCGCTTGCCGACGCCTATGCCGACCGGATCGAACGGGGCGGCTTCAACCCATTTGGCGCGGACATGCGCATCAGCGATTTGGGCCGACCTCTACGGCTGCTGTGGCTGGCCTGGCAGGGACGATACTAGCGGTTCAGAATCTGGTCGAGTCGCTCGTCTTCCACATCGACGTCAAGCTGCACCCACAGGGGAAGATGGTCCGAGAGCTGGTAGGTAAAGTCGCGCTTGCTCAGGTTGGGAAACAGCTTGCGGTGGTTGCCGGCATAGAAATCGAGCACGCCCCCATGATCGGTGAAGCTCTTCACGAACCGCGGGTAATGCAGAATTTGATCGTATCGCTTGTTCTTCTTCAGGTTGCTGCCGTGCTCTCCCGTCAGCGACGCCGGCACCCTCAAACCTTTGCTGGTGATCGCGGCAAACAGTGGGTCGCTGGCCTTGATCGAAGGGATGTTGAAATCCCCCATGACGATGATGTCTTTCTCTCGAACATCGCGACGACGTTGAAGTTTGTCGATCCATTCAGCGAGCAGCTTCAGCGGCGCGATCCGCTCGCTGTTGCGGTCGCCCCAGCGGATGTGGGCGGTCACCAAAATGAAGTCGAAACTCCCCGCGCGGAACGACGCGATATAGGGCGATCGCCACCATGAAAACTTCGAGACATATTCGCCGTTCGGGGCCTTCCGGCGCGGTGCGTCCGCTTCGGCTGCCAGGCCAGTGAAGGCGACGGCGCGCTGATCGTACAGATAGGCCATCCGTTCCCGGTTCCCACCCGCATCTTGGATGAAATCGGAATAGACGACACGCCAGTAGGGGCCAAGAACGTCCATGACCCGTCGCAGATCCTCGAGACCGACCCGTAGCTCGGTGATGGCGATCAGATCAAACTGGTTGAGAATTTCGGCGATGTAGTGAATGGCCGCTTTTTGGCGTCGTTTCCGACCAAACTCCCGGATGTTCCAGGTCGCCAGATTGATCGATTCGTCGAGCGACGACGACGGGATCCCAGCCGCGCCGATGCGGCGGCGCAGCTCCCGCAACCCCTTGGCGATCCCGGGACCGATCCTTCCGTGTTGCATCCTGCCCCCTCGGCAACATCTACGGCTGTGGATCCTGTAACTTGATGCTACACGATTGTGAAAGGAAAGAGCAACGCAACCAATCCCGCCATCCCGACGATGGATGCCGTGATCCTACTCGGCCGCGTCGCGCGTCCGGCCCAGCCAGGCATCGAGATCGCTGAGTGCGCGGGCGCTCATGGCCGGCTTGCGCTGCTTCTTGTGCACGCGCGCGCTGAGAGGCGGCAACAACCCGAAATTTATGTTCATGGGCTGGAAGGTCTTGGCGTCGGCGCCGCCGGTAATATGCGCCAGCAGCGCGCCCAGCGTCGTCGTCGGAGGTGGCAGGTCCGGCGCCCGGTGAAGTCGCTCGGCCGCGGCGAAGCGGCCGGTCAGCAGGCCGATGGCTGCACTCTCGATATAGCCCTCGACGCCGGTGATCTGGCCGGCGAAGCGCAGCCGCGGCATGGCCCGCAGCCGGCAGCTCGCATCCAACAGCTTCGGGCTGTTGATGAAGGTGTTGCGATGGATGCCGCCGAGCCGGGCGAACTGCGCGTTCTCGAGCCCGGGAATGGTCCGGAAAACCTCGACCTGGGCGCCGTGCTTCAGCTTGGTCTGGAAACCGACGATGTTGTAGAGCGTGCCGAGCGCGTTGTCCTGGCGTAGCTGGACGACGGCATGGGGTTTCTCGGGCCGGTGCGGATCGGTCAGGCCGACCGGTTTCATCGGGCCGTGTCGTAGCGTTTCCGGGCCGCGCTCCGCCATCACCTCGATCGGCAGACAGCCCTCGAAATAAGGCGTGTCGGCCTCCCAGTCCTTGAACGCGGTCTTCTCGCCGTCGGTCAGGGCGGCGATGAAGGCGTCGTACTGCGCCTTGTCGAGCGGACAGTTGATGTAGTCCTTGCCGTCGCCGCCGGGGCCCGGCTTGTCGTAGCGAGACTGGAACCAGGCTTTCGAGAAGTCGATCGACTCCTTGTAGACGATGGGCGCGATGGCATCGAAGAAGGCGAGCGACTCCTCGCCCGTCAACGCGGCGATGGCTTGGGCCAGGGCAGGGGAGGTCAAGGGTCCGGTGGCGATGATGACATTGTCCCAGTCTGCCGGCGGCAGGCCGTCGACCTCGCCGCGCACAACCTCGATCAGCGGCTCGGCCGCGATGGCGTCCGAGACCGCCGCGGCGAACCCGTCACGGTCCACGGCGAGCGCGCCGCCGGCCGGCACCTTGTTGGCATCGCCCGCCGACAGGATCAGCGAGTTGCAACGCCGCATTTCCTCGTGCAGCAGGCCGACGGCGTTGTTCTCGGCATCGTCCGAGCGAAATGAGTTGGAACACACCAGCTCGGCCAGCCGATCGGTATGGTGGGCATCCGTTTTCCGGACCGGTCGCATCTCGTGCAGCACGACCGGTACGCCCAGCCGGGCCGCCTGCCAGGCCGCCTCCGATCCGGCCAAGCCGCCGCCGATAATGTGGATCACGGGCGATGTTGTCATGCCCGCTAGATACCCGCGCGTCCGGATGCTTGCAACCGGGACGGCGAATTAGCGGCGCGCCGCATCGCGCTCGATCGCGGCCAACGCGGCCTGATAGGCCGGCATCTCTCTGATGTCGCAGACGCCGGCACCGTATTCGACTGGGCCCAGATCGTGCGGCGGCAGCCGGCGCGGATGACCGCAGAAGTCGTCGGATACCTGGTGCAGGACAGCGCCCCGATCGATCACCGCCTCCGGATCGGACAGCCTGAGGTCCAGGCTGTCGGCATCGGCATAGAGCGCCCGTATGGTATTGCTGCCATGGCCGAGCCAGGTATTGCCGCTCCAGGCCAGCATGCCGTCGACCAACCCCTTGGCCCAGGCAACATCTTCCGCATCGACATAGTTCGGATAGTTCTTGTCCTGGCCGGTCAGCCGCTTTTTCACATAGCGCGCCGTCGCCGGTAACGCCGCCGCATAAGACCGTCCGGCGACAATATTGGCGTCTGTGCTGCTGCGTCCGCCGTCACGGTCGCGGATACCGCCGGCGATGACGTTGTTCCGGATATCGGCCGTGCTGACGGGAAATCGGATATCGATGCCGTAGGTATTGAACAATAGATTGTTGTAGATCCCGATATCGCTGGACTTGTTCACGTAAATGCCGACATCGCCGGCGCAATTGGCGATGACGTTGTTGCGGATGATGCCGTCGGAATGGTTGCGGCTGCAGTCACCGCCGTCGCAGATCGCCTTGTTCGAAGTGCCGCCACCGCCGAACGACAGGCCGACACGGATGCCGCCGGCATGGCGCCATTCACAGATCACCAGATTGCGTTCATAGACGCCATTACTCGAGTTTCCTTTCAAGAACCCCGCGTAACCGACTTGACTCCCGGCAGATTTTGCAAAATCCGCAAAGAAATTGCCGCGGATGGTCCAGCGCTTACCGCCGACCACATCGAAACCGGATACCGGATTGCGTGTCTCGCGGATGCGGCTGTTAAAAAAGGTATTGCCTTCGATCAGGACGTCGTTCGGAAACACCCGGCCGGACTTGCCTTTTTCGCCGTTCCCTTTGATCGGCGCATTGAAATCCCTGAGGACGTTTCCACGAATGACGGTGCCGCTGGCGGCGCCGACGATATGGAATGCATGCTCGCAATTGCCGTGCTTTTCGCAGCGTCCCCGGATTTCCAGGTTTTCAAATACCCAATAGGGGGCGGCGATCTTGAACCCCGTCGTCGAGGTGACGTCGAGCACGACGCTGCCCGGCACCGCCGCCCGCACACGGATCGGCGCATCCCGGGCGCCGGCCGCCCTGACCTTGATCGGCCGCAGGTCGTAACGCCCCGGCGCGATCGTGATGACGTCGCCGGGCCGGGCCCGCTGCACGGCCTTGCCCAGCGCGCGTGCGTCCGCGACCTCGACCCGGCTTTCCGCCGACGCCAAGCTCAGCGGCAGCGGCATGCCGGCAATCATCAAGATCGACAGAAGTCGTCGTATTCCCGACCGATGCATCACACTTAAGATACCGCTTCTCAATGCGGCAATCACCACATCGGACCGGATAGTACCGGATTGTCGGGTCGGGTCAGAGCTTACGAGTGTCCGGTCATAGCGACAGACAGATGGCCGCGCCATGAAGCTGGGCGGCGCTGGCAAGCAACACAATCGCGCTCAGGAAGCCAATGCCAATATATCGGTAAAGGCTGTCGGACAGTCGTATCGCAGTTGCGCGTGTCATCACACTCTCCCTCAAAAACGGGATCTCGGACGCAACGCTACAGGCGCTCTCTCCACTGAATGGATTATGGCATATCAATTATGGCGACAAAATGTCGGCCCATGCAAATAACAGTCTTGTCACGATGCCGTGGCGGCAACCGAGCTCAGGCCTGCGCCTGCGCCCCGTTTCTAGTTGTCGACCGCTTGCGGCCGGCGCGCGGCGACCGGGACGCCGCTGCCGATTTCTTACTCTTCGACTTGGCCTTCGCGCGCGGCTCGGCCGATTGCGGCGCTCTAAGCCCCTTGCCCAGAAGAGGTTTGAGATACCGGCCGGTATGGCTCTCGGCGACTTCTGCGACTTGCTCCGGGGTGCCGGCGGCGACGATCTGGCCGCCGCCGCTGCCGCCCTCAGGGCCCAGATCGACAACCCAGTCGGCGGTCTTGATGACTTCCAGATTGTGCTCGATCACGACCACCGTATTGCCGCTCTCGACAAGCTTGTGCAGCACGTCGAGCAGCTTGCGCACATCCTCGAAATGCAGACCCGTGGTTGGCTCATCCAGGATGTAGAGCGTGCGGCCGGTGGCGCGGCGTGACAGCTCCTTGGCCAGCTTCACGCGCTGCGCCTCGCCGCCCGACAGCGTGGTCGCCTGCTGACCGACATGGATATAGCCCAGGCCGACCTGCTGCAGCGTCACCAGCTTGTCGCGCACGATGGGCACCGCCTTGAAGAACTCAGCCGCCTCGTCGACGGTCATATCCAGCACGTCGGCGATCGACTTGTCCCGGAACCGGATGTCAAGCGTCTCGCGGTTGTAGCGCTTGCCGCCACAGACGTCGCAGGTGACATAGACATCCGGCAGGAAGTGCATTTCGATCTTGATCAGGCCGTCGCCCTGACAGGCCTCGCAGCGCCCGCCCTTGACGTTGAACGAGAACCTGCCCGGCTTGTAGCCGCGCGCCTGCGCCTCCGGCAAGCCGGCGAACCAATCCCGGATCGGCGTGAAGGCGCCGGTATAGGTCGCCGGGTTGGAGCGCGGCGTGCGGCCGATCGGCGATTGGTCGATATCGACGACCTTGTCCAGGAACTGCAGGCCCTCGATGCTGTCGAAGGCGCCCGGCTGGTCCCGGGCGCCGTTCAGATACCGCGCCAGGGCCTTGTAGAGCGTCTCGATGATCAGCGTCGACTTGCCGCTGCCCGACACGCCGGTGATGCAGACGAACGACCCCAGCGGCAGTTCCGCATCGACATCGGTCAGGTTGTTCGAGCTGGCCCCGCGCACGACCAGCTTCTGGCGCGGATGGCCGCTGCGCCGTTGCGCCGGCAGCGGCACCTGCTTCATGCCGACCAGATACTGGCCGGTCAGGCTGTTCGGGCTGGCCATGATGTCCTCGGGCGTACCCGACGCCACCAGCTCGCCGCCGTGCTCGCCGGCCGCCGGCCCCATGTCGATCACATGGTCGGCGGTGCGGATCGCTTCCTCGTCATGCTCGACGACGACCACCGTATTGCCGAGGTCGCGCAGCTCCTTCAGCGTCTTCAATAGTCGGGCATTGTCGCGCTGGTGCAGGCCGATGGACGGCTCGTCCAGCACGTAAAGCACGCCGGTCAGGCCCGAACCGATTTGCGAGGCAAGCCGGATCCGCTGGCTCTCGCCGCCCGACAGCGTTCCGGAGTTGCGCGACAGCGTCAGGTATTCCAGGCCCACATTCACCAGGAAGCCGAGACGGTCGTTGATTTCCTTCAGTACCCGCTGGGCGATCTCGCGCTGCTTCGCGTTGAGCTTCTTGTCCAGCTGTGCGAACCAGTCCCGCGCCGCCAGAATCGAGAGCTGCGTGACCTCGCCGACATGGCGGCCGTCGATCTTCACCGCCAGCGCCTCCGGCTTCAGCCGGTTGCCGTCGCAGGCATCGCAGGTGGTGATCGTCTGGAACTTCTCCAGCTCCTCCCGCAGCCAGGTCGAATCGCTCTCGCGATAGCGCCGCTCCATGTTGGGAATGACACCCTCGAACGGCTTCGTGGTGGTGTAGCTGCGCAGCCCGTCGTCATAGGTCATGGCGACCGCCTCGTCGCCGGAACCGAACAGAATGACGTCGCGCGCCTTCTCGGGAAGGTCCGACCAGGGTTCGGTGGTCGAGAACTTGTAATGCCGCGACAGGCTGTCCAGCGTCTGCATGTAGTAAGGCGAGGTCGACTTCGCCCACGGCGCGATCGCGCCCTTGCGCAGCGTCAGTCGGTCGTCCGGCACGACCAGGCCGGCGTCGAAATGCAGCTGACTGCCGAGCCCGTCGCATTTGGGACAGGCGCCGAACGGGTTGTTGAAGGAGAACAGCCGGGGCTCGATCTCTTCGATCGTGAACCCGGACACCGGACATGCGAACCTGGCCGAGAACGTGGTCCGGTCGCCGCTGTCGGCATTTTCCACGATGGTGATCCCGTCGGCGAGCCCGAGCGCGGTCTCCAGCGAATCGGCCAGCCGGCTCGCCACATCGTCGCGGATCACGACCCGGTCGACCACGACCTCGATGTCGTGCTTCAACTTCTTGTTCAGTGCCGGGGCGTTTTCCAGCTCATAGAGCTCGCCGTCGATCTTAGCCCGCTGGAAACCCTTCTTCATCAGCTCGGCAAGTTCTTTGCGGTACTCGCCCTTGCGGCCGCGGACGATCGGCGCCAGCAGATAGAGCCGGGTGCCGTCGCCCATCTCCAGCAGCCGGTCGACCATCTGGCTGACGGTCTGGCTCTCGATCGGCAGACCGGTGGCTGGCGAGTAGGGGACACCGACCCGCGCCCAGAGCAGGCGCATATAGTCGTAGATCTCGGTTACCGTGCCGACGGTCGATCGCGGATTGCGCGAGGTCGTCTTCTGCTCGATGGAGATCGCCGGAGACAGCCCTTCGATATGGTCGACATCGGGCTTCTGCATCAGCTCCAGGAACTGCCTTGCATAGGCCGACAGGCTCTCGACGTAGCGCCGTTGGCCCTCGGCATAGATGGTATCGAACGCCAGCGAGGACTTGCCGCTGCCGGACAGGCCCGTGACCACGACCAGCTGGTCGCGCGGGATATCGACGTTCACGTTCTTCAGGTTGTGTTCGCGCGCACCGCGGACACTGATGACCTTTTGCATACAAGCTCCCGGCCCGAAAACTGACATTGTGGCAGATAGGCCGGACGGTTGCGATTGCCAACGCCGGCGCCCCTCGAATCTGTCGGCTATTATCGCCGATTACCGGCTGGCGGGAAGCAGGTCGTTATGCCTATATTGCGGGCGGATCTCATAAAAATATGGAAGCAAGGCGATGGCGGGCAGCGTCAACAAAGTCACTCTTATCGGCAACCTGGGCGCCGACCCGGAAGTGCGTCACACCCAGGACGGCAACCCCATCGTCAATCTGCGGCTGGCGACCAACGAAACCTGGAAGGACCGGCAGACCGGCGAGCGGCGCGAGCGGGTGGAATGGCACCGCGTCGTCATCTTCAACGAGAATCTCGGCCGGATCGCACAACAGTATTTAAAGAAAGGCTCGAAGGTTTATCTCGAGGGTCAACTCCAGACCCGTAAATGGACGGACCAGAGCGGCCAGGAGCGCTACACCACCGAAGTCGTGCTGCAGCGCTACCGCGGTGAACTCACCATGCTCGACGGCCGCGCCGAGGGCGGCGGATTCAGCAGCGGCAGCAGCAACTTTGACAGCGGCAGCCGCAGCGGTGGTGGGGCGTTCGAATCGGCCCGCGGCGGCGCCGACGACCTGGACGACGAGATCCCGTTCTGAATTCCGGCGGCACCCTGTAGAGATTTCACTTAGCGGACCCTACTCGCTGGAGCCGACCGGGCGGACCATGCTGGCCTGCGGGCCGTCCTCACCTTCTTCCTGCACGTAAATCACGCCGGCCCCGACGCTGAGTTGGTCGAAACCGTCGTCCCGCACGCTGTTGCGGTGGAAGTAGACCTCGCGTTTGTCCGGGGCTTCGATAAAGCCATAGCCCTGATCGGGGAACAGTCGGGCGACCCGGCCCACCGGCGGCACGTCGTGCGCCTTGACCTTGCCGTCGAGCTTACGGACATGGGACTGGAGCTGGCGTCGCGCGGCCTGAAAGGCATCGCGGATCGCCACATAGACGTCCTCATGGCTATGATCCGCCGCGGCGCTGCCGCCGACCACCACGTCGCGCTGCCCCGGCAGCGTCAGATGGATGCGAGCGTCATACAGCTTGCCCTTGTGATGATGCCGATGCGGCGCCGTTATCACCACGCGGCAGGCCGTGATCCGGTCGTGAAACCGCGAAAGCTTCTCGATTTCCGCCTCGATGCGGGCCTTGACCGCGTCCGACGGCGGCATGCCTTCGAATACAATTTCCGGCAGAGTTTCCATAGCTCGAGACCACTTTCCGGGCATAACCGTCCCACAGCCGGGACGACCGTCAGTCTGGCCCAAACCGGCCCGAAACAGGGTTGATTTGGGTCAAGCGCGGGTCAAAGACCGTCCCCTTTTGCTGCACCTGCGAAAGTTGCCGTTTCCGACATGAATTGCTATATACGGCGGCATGCAAACTCGAGCGATTCGCGGGCCCGACGCGCCCGCGTTTTTGCCATCTACCGACAGCCTTTCGCTGCTGATCTGACGGCCACCGCGTGACGGACGACACCACCACACCGCCTTCCGGCGACGCCAATATCGCGCCCATCTCGATCGAAGAGGAGATGCGCGCCTCCTATCTCGGTTACGCCATGAGCGTGATCGTCAGTCGCGCCATTCCGGACGCGCGCGACGGGCTGAAGCCGGTGCATCGGCGCATCCTCTACGCCATGCACGAGGCCGGCTACACCTCGGACAAGCCGTATCGCAAGGCGGCGCGCATCGTCGGCGACGTCATGGGCCGCTATCACCCGCACGGCGACCAGGCGATCTATGACGCCATGGTGCGCATGGCCCAGGACTTCTCGATGCGGCTGCCGCTGCTGGACGGGCAGGGCAACTTCGGCTCGATGGACGGCGATCCCCCGGCGGCCATGCGCTACACCGAGGTGCGCATGGACAAGCCGGCCGAGGCGCTGCTCACCGACATCGACAAAGACACGGTCGACTTCCAGCCGAACTACGACGAGACCGCCCGCGAGCCGGTCGTCCTGCCGGCGAAGTTTCCGAACCTGCTGGTCAACGGCGCCGGCGGCATCGCCGTCGGTATGGCGACGAACATTCCGCCGCACAATCTGGGCGAGGTGATCGACGCCTGCCTCGCCTACCTCGACAATCCGAACATCTCCGTCAACGACATGATGCAGTTCGTCGAGGGACCGGATTTTCCGACTGGCGGCATCATTCTCGGCCGGGCCGGCATCCGCTCGGCCTTCCACAACGGCCGCGGCAGCGTCGTGATGCGCGGCCGGACCCATATCGAGGAGATCCGCAAGGACCGCGAGGCCATCATCGTCACCGAGGTTCCCTATCAGGTGAACAAGTCGACGATGGTGGAGAAGATCGCCGAGGCCGTGCGTTCGAAGCGCATCGAGGGCATCGCCGACCTGCGTGACGAGAGCGACCGCGACGGCGTCCGCGTGGTCGTCGAGCTGCGGCGCGACGCCATGGCGGAAGTCGTTCTGAACCAGCTCTATCGATACACGACGCTGCAGACCAGCTTCGGCGTGAACATGCTGGCGCTGAACCGCGGCAAGCCTGAGCTGCTGAACCTGCGCGAACTGATCGCGGCCTTCGTCTCGGCCCGCGAAGAGGTGGTGACACGCCGTACCCGGCACCTGCTGGACAAGGCGCGGGAGCGGGCGCATGTGCTGGCCGGCCTGGCGATCGCGGTCGCGAACATCGACGAGGTAATCGCGCTGATCCGGCGCGCGCCCGATCCGGCGACCGCGCGGGCCGAACTGATGGCGCGCGACTGGCCGGCCACCCAGGTCGCGGCGATGATCGAGCTGATCGACGCGCCGGGCCACCGTGTCATCGATGGCAAGTACCGCCTGTCGGAAGCGCAGGCGCGGGCCATCCTGGACCTGCGGCTGCAGCGCCTGACCGCGCTGGGCGCGACCGAGATCGGCGACGAACTGCGCGAGCTCGGCGAGAAGATCGAAGACTATCTCGACATTCTCCGCAGCCGCGACCGCTTGGTCGGCATCATCCGCGAAGAACTGACCGAGATGAAGACGCAGTTCGGGACGCCGCGGCGCACCGAAATCGTCGAGCAGGAGTTCGAGCAGGACGACGAGGAGCTGATTCAGCGCGAGGACATGGTCCTGACGGTCACGCATTCCGGCTATATCAAGCGCGTGCCGTTGTCGACCTACCGCCCGCAGCGCCGCGGCGGCAAGGGCCGCGCCGGCATGGCGACGCGCGACGAGGACTTCGTGACCCAGGTCTTTGTCGTCAACACGCACACGCCGGTGCTGTTCTTCTCGTCGTTCGGCCGCGTCTACAAGCTCAAGGTCTACCGGCTGCCGCAGGGCACGCCGCAGTCGCGCGGCAAGGCGTTCGTGAACCTGTTGCCGCTGCAGACCGGCGAGGTGATCAACACGCTGATGCCGCTGCCCGAGGATGAGGCCGAGTGGAAGAACCTCTATGCGATGTTCGCCACATCGAGCGGCAATGTCCGGCGCAATGCGCTCGACGACTTCAGCAACGTGCCGTCGAACGGCAAGATTGCCATGAAGATCGGCGACGACGACGCCATTGTCGGCGTGCAGATCTGCACGGAGAAGGACGACGTGCTGCTGGCCGCACGCGGCGGCAAGTGCATCCGCTTCCCGGTGATCGATGTGCGCGTCTTCAAGGGCCGTGACTCGGTCGGCGTCCGCGGCATGCGGCTGGCGCGCGACGATCGGGTGATCTCGATGTCGATCCTGCGCCACACCGATTTCAGCGGCGACGAGCGCGAGGCCTATCTGCGCTGGGCCAACGCCAGCCGCCGGGCCGAGAACGGTGACGAGGGCGCGGCAATGCCGTCGAAGCCGGATCGCGCCGATGCCATGGCCGAGATCGAAGAGTTCGTGCTCAGCGTCACCGAGAACGGCTACGGCAAACGGACGTCATCGCACGAGTACCCGATCCGCGGCCGTGGCGGTCAGGGCGTGATTAACATCGAGACGTCGAAACGCAACGGGCCCGTGGTCGCGGCATTCCCCGTCGATCGGACCGATCAGATCATGCTGGTCACCAACGGCGGTCAGATGATCCGCAGCCCGGTCAACGACATCCGCATTGCCGGCCGCAGCACCCAAGGTGTAACGTTGTTCGACACTGCGGAAGGCGAACGGGTCGTCTCCGTAGCCCGCACCGGCGAGGCCGACGACGAGAACGGCAATGGCGAAGACCCGCCAGCCGACAACGGCGCACCGGACACCTGATCCACCGGTTCGTATGAACAGGCGCGACGCACAACGGCAAAGCTGACGACGGAGGCCGACTTGGCCACGCAACGTATTGGATTGTATCCCGGCACCTTCGATCCCATCACCGAAGGTCACCGCGACATCATCGAACGGGCCACCAAGATGGTGGATCTGTTGATCGTCGGCGTCGCGGTCAATGCCGACAAGGGCCCGCTGTTCGATCTCGAAGAGCGCGTCGCGATGGTAACGCGGGAGCTTCAGTATCTGAACAATCGCGACGGAACGATCATCCATGTCAAACCGTTCGATAACCTTCTGATGCACTTCGCGATGGAGCAGAACGCGCGGATCATTATTCGCGGTCTGCGCGCGGTTTCCGATTTCGAGTACGAGTTCCAGATGGTCGGCATGAACGACCGGCTGAATCCGGATATTGAAACGGTCTTCCTGATGGCGACCGACAAGTATCAGTTCATCGCCTCGCGGCTGGTGAAGGAGATCGCACGCCTGGGCGGCGATGTCAGCGAGTTCGTCTCGCCACGGGTGGAAGCCGATCTTCTCGCCCGTTACGGCCGTACGCCGGCCGTCAGCACCGGCACGACCGGCAACTGATCAAATCTCCATTCAACAACTTGGCTAAGCGCATGTTCACGAGACTATTTGTTGCATTGACGATGTTCGCGCTTCTGCCCATGGCAAAGGGAGTTGCAGCGGACTTGGAAAACACACTTTACATGGAGCTCGACGGCGGCCGCGTCGTTATCGAGCTACGCCCGGATCTCGCGCCGAACCACGTCGCCCGCATCAAGGAACTGGTGCGCGAAGGTTTCTACGATGGCATCGTCTTTCACCGTGTGATCGACGGCTTCATGGCCCAGGGCGGCGACCCGACGGGTACCGGCACCGGCGGCTCGGGCAAGAACCTGAAAGCCGAGTTCTCGCGCGAGAAGCATCTGCGCGGCACCGTGTCCATGGCCCGCGCCCAGAATCCGGACAGCGCCGACAGCCAGTTCTTCATCGTCTTCAAGGCGGCGCCGTGGCTTGACGGCCAGTACACGATCTGGGGCCAGGTCACGTCCGGCATGGAGCATGTGGACGCCCTGAAAAAGGGCACCGACCAAAGCGGCGTCGTTGACGATCCCGACAAGATCGTCAGCATGCGTGTCGCCGCCGACGTCGAGTAGCCGCCGGCGGTTGAACGGCCGGCCGGTGATCGGCCGACAAGACGTATGCGTGTCGACGACTTCGACTTCACGCTCGATCCGGACCTGATCGCGACGCGCCCCTGCACGCCGCCAGAGGCGGCGCGGCTGCTTGTTGTGGACGATGAATTGCAGGACCGACACGTCGGCGATCTGCCGGACCTGCTGCGGCCGGGCGACATTGTCGTCTGCAACGACACGCGGGTCATTCCAGCGCAACTGTCGGGCCGCCGCGACGGCGCCACGGTCGAGGTCACGTTGCACAAGCGACAGGGGCCGGGCCGCTGGCGCGCGTTCGCCAAGCCCGCGCGCCGGCTCAGGCCCGGCGACGAGGTCAGTTTCGGCGGCGATTTCGTCGCGCGTGTTCGCGCACGGGACGGCGCCGAGGTCGAGCTCGACTTCGGCCTGGACGATGCCGGCCTGCGCACGGCGCTGGCGCGCCACGGCGAAACGCCGCTGCCGCCCTATATCCGCAAGCGCCGGCGGCCGGACCGGCAGGACATCGACGACTATCAAACCGTGTTCGCCGCCCGCGAAGGCGCGGTCGCGGCGCCGACGGCCGGTCTGCACTTCAGCCAGGACCTGCTCGACCGGCTCGCCGGCAGGGGCATTCGTCAGGCGACGCTGACGCTCCACGTCGGCGCCGGCACCTTCCTGCCGGTCAGCGTCGACGATACCGACGATCACCGCATGCACAGCGAGGTCGGCGAGATCACGTCGGCGACGGCAGATGTCATCAATGCGGCCCGCGCCGCGGGCGGCCGAGTCGTCGCCATCGGTACGACCTGTCTGCGACTGCTGGAAACCGCGGTCGATGACGACGGCCGTATCCAGCCGTTCGACGGCGAGACCGACATCTTCATCACGCCGGGCTACCGGTTCCGCGCTGTCGATCTACTGTTCACCAACTTCCACCTGCCGCGTTCGACCCTGTTCATGCTGGTCGCGGCCTTCGCCGGACTGGAACGCATGCGCGCAGCCTATGCGCACGCGCAGACGAACCGCTATCGGTTCTACTCCTACGGCGACGCAACGCTGCTGCATCCGGCCGCCCCATGACCACCACCTTCGACTTCGCCATGACGGCACAGAACGGTTCGGCCCGGACAGGTCGGCTGCAAACGGCCCATGGCGCGATCCACACGCCCGCTTTCATGCCCGTCGGCACGGCGGCGACGGTCAAGGCCATGACGCCCGAAGCAGTGGCGCAAACCGGCGCCGAGATCATTCTCGGCAACACCTATCACCTGATGTTGCGCCCCGGCGCCGAGCGCATCGCGCGGCTTGGCGGCCTGCACACCTTCATGAACTGGCCAGGACCGATCCTGACCGATTCTGGCGGCTTCCAGGTGATGTCGCTCGCCGGCCTGCGCCAGCTCAGCGAGGATGGCGTCACATTCCGCAGCCATATCGACGGCGAACGCCACCACCTGACGCCAGAGTCGAGTGTCGAGATCCAGCGCCTGCTCGATGCCGACATCACCATGGTGCTGGACGAATGCACGCCGTTTCCGGCCAGCGAGACCGAGGCAGCTGAGTCCATGCGACTGTCCATGCGCTGGGCCCGACGCTCGCGCGACGCATTTCAGGAGCGGCCGGGCTACGGACTGTTCGGCATCGTTCAGGGCAACGTCTATCCGCAGCTGCGTGCGGAGTCGGCGGCCGCGCTGACCGCAATTGGCTTCGACGGCTATGCCATTGGTGGCCTTGCGGTCGGCGAGGGGCAGGGAGCCATGTTCCAGGTGCTGGACGACGTGATGCCGCATCTGCCGGCGGACAAACCGCGCTACCTGATGGGTGTGGGCAAGCCGGACGATCTCGTCGGCGCCGTCCAGAGGGGTGTCGACATGTTCGATTGCGTGCTGCCAACCCGCTCGGGCCGCACCGGCCAGGCCTTCACCAGGCGCGGGCCGTTGAACATAAAGAACGCCCGGCATGCCGACGACCCGCGGCCGCTCGACGAAACGCTCAACTGTCCGGCCTCGCGCGACTACTCGCGCGCCTATCTGCATCATCTCGTGAAGTCGAAGGAGATCCTCGGCGCCGTCCTGCTGACCTGGCACAACCTCGCCTACTACCAGCACCTGATGGCGGGTCTGCGCGCCGCCATCGCGGACGGTGAACTGGATGCCTTCGCGGCCGAGTTCCGCACCATGCAGCGGGAAGGGGAGCCGGGCTAGGCGCTATTCCTTCACGGCGCCCGTCATCGATGAGACGTAGTGTTCGACGAAGAAGGAATAGACCAGCGCCACCGGTACCGAGCCCAGCAGCGCGCCGGCCATCAGCGCGCCCCAGTGATAGATGTCGCCGTCGACCAGCTCGTTCAGCACGGCCACCGGCACGGTCTTCTTCTCCGACGAGGAGATGAAGGTCAGCGCGTAGATGAACTCATTCCAGCACAGCGTGAAGGCGAAGATGCCGGCCGAGATGATGCCCGGGATCGACAGCGGCAGCACGATCTTGACCAGGATCTGCGCCCGGCTGGCGCCGTCGATCAGCGCGCACTCCTCGAGCTCATAGGGGATCGACTTGAAGTAACCCATCAACAGCCATGTGCTGAACGGGATCAGGATCGTCGGATAGGTCAGGATCAAGGCCATCGGCGTGTCGAACAGACCGTAGTTGAAGACGACGATGGCGAGCGGAATGAACAGGATGCTGGGCGGCACCAGATAGGCGAGGAAGATCAACCCGCCGACGGCATTTGAGCCGCGATAGCGGATACGCACGATGGCATAGGCCGCCATCACGCTGGCGACGATCGACAGGAAGGTCGAGACGACCGCCACCATCATGGTGTTCCACATCCACGACGGATAATCGGTTTCGAACAGCAGCCGGGCGTAATGCTCGAACGTGGGGCTGATCACCCACCACGGATTGTGGTTCTCCAGGTCGATCAGCTCGGCGTTCGGCTTGATGCTGGTCAGACCCATCCAATAGAACGGAAAAAGCAGGATGATCAGGAACAGCGCGACCGGGATATAGACGATGACCACGCGCTGGGGCAGGGTGGTCAGATACTCCATACCCTCCTGCTGATCACGGCGTCGCTGGCTCCAGCGCTGCGCCCAGGTCATCTCCTTCGGCAGCTTGCTCTCGCCCGTCGAAACCTGCTCAACCATGGTCAGACCGCCTCCATCGCGGTTCCTTGTCGCCTCAATCGTCGCCTTCGCCCTGCTGCCATTTGCGGCGCTGCAGGCCGAACCAGCTGAACATGATCGCGGCCAGCAGAAACGGGATCATCGCCGTCGAGATCGCTGCGCCCTCGCCGAGATTGCCGCCCTGGATCGCCCGCTGGAACGACAGCGTCGCCATCAGATGCGTGGCGTTCACTGGCCCGCCGCGGGTCATCGCGTAGATCAGTTGGAAGTCGGTGAACGTGAACAGCACCGAAAACGTCATCACGACGGCGATGATCGGTGTCAGCATGGGATAGGTGATGTAGCGGAACATCTGCCAGCGCGAGGCGCCGTCAATGGTCGAGGCCTCGTAGAGCGAGGCCGGAATGGTCTGCAGTCCGGCGAGCAGCGTGATGGCGACGAACGGAATGCCGCGCCAGACGTTGGCCACGATCACAGAGGCGCGGGCGTTGTTCGGTTCGCCCAGGAAGTTGATGTTCTCCGTGATCAGGCCGAGCTGCGTCAGCGTCCAGCTGATAATCGAGAACTGGGAATCGTAGATCCACCAGAACGCGATGGCCGAGAGCACGGTCGGCACGATGAACGGCAGCAGCACGATCGCCCGGATGAACGCCTTGAACGGCATGTGGTTGTTCAACAGGATCGCGAGGTAAAAGCCGAGCGCGAACTTCAGGATGCTGGCGACGATCGTGTAGAGAAACGTGTTGAAGACCGAGAGCCAGAACACCGGATCGTCCATCAGCCATTCGAAGTTCTCCAGGCCGATGAAGACGCCGGGCCGTCCGATCTTGGCGTCCGTCAGGCTGAGCCAGATGCCAAGCCCCAGAGGATAGGTCAGAAACAGGACCAGGAAGGCGCCGGCTGGCAGCATGAACCAGAAGCCAAGGAAGTTGCGGTTGTCCCGCAAGCGGCTCCAGGCCCACCACGGCGTTGACGGTGAGGTATAACGCTCGGGATAGCTCTCGGTCGCCACGGCGCGCTCCCCTATGGCCGGGTCCGGTTGGCGCGCCGCTTCTGCTGCGGCGCGCCAACCCGGGTCCGGCTAGACCCGATAGTAACGCAGCGCCCGCTTCTCGGCGCGCGCCGCCGCCTCTTTCGGCGAGGCCCGACCGGTCGCCGCCTCGGCCACCAGATCGACGATGATGAAGTCGGCATAGGCGCTTGCCGCCGCGTAGCCCAGCGGTCCGCCATGGCCGATATCGAGCGACCGCACGGTCGCGGACTTGAAGACCTTGCGTTTCGGATCCTCGTCCCAGACCGGGTGATCTTCATAGGCCTTCAGCGTGTGGGTGAAGTAGCCGACCGACTGCTGCAGCCAGTCGTTGTACTGCTTCGACTCCATCAGGAAGGCCAGCAGCGCCTTACAGGCATTCGGATACTTGCTGTATTGGAACGCCTCGATCGGGAACGGCAGCTGCAGTTCCGTGGGCTTGCCGACCGGACCGATCGGATAGTAGGCGTGATCCATGTCCTCGGCGATGTCGGTCATGCCTTGAGCGTTCGCCGCGGCATAGATGGAAATGCCGTTGTTGGTGTAACCGACCTCGCCCGACAGGAAGGCCTTGTTGTTGTGGCCGTCGGTCCAGGCCGCCGTGCCCGGCGTCCAGTGCTGGTAGAGCTCGCGGATGTATTCCAAGGCCGCGACCGTCTCCGGACTGTTGATGACGACGTTGCCGTCGCCGTCGACCAGGCTGCCGCCAAAGGCCCAGATCAGCCAGTGCGTCCAGGCGTTGCCGTCGCCGGTCGCCTTGCCGAGCGCCATGCCGCCCGGATGGCCGATCTTCTTCATCTCGGCCGACAGTTTCAGTAGATCGTCGGTGTTGTCCGGGAACTTGTCGAAGCCGGCCTCGTTCATCCAGCTGATGCGGTAGTTTAGGTAGTTGCCACCGACGCACAGGGGCAGGGCGATCCAGCGGCCGTCGCGCGTGCCGTAGCGCTTCGGCATGTCGTACCACCCGCCGTATTTTCCGCCGAGGTAGTCCGCCACGTCGCTGACGTCGATCAGCTTGTCAGGAATCAGATGTGGGATCGCCTGGGTGCCCCAAATGATGTCGGGGCCGGCGCCGACATTGGCCGCGACCGCCGCCTTGGGCTGGATGTCGTCGATGAACTCCTTGTCCAAGCGTACCGGCACGCCGGTCGCCTCCGTGAACGCCGCGATGTTGGCGTCGAACTGAATATCCTCGGATTCGACGAACCGGTTCCAGCGCAGCATACGAAGCTTCGCGCCGTCCTCGGGCTTGAACGGATTGTCGGCCGCCCATGCGCGCGCCCAACCCAACAGATCGCTGCCCGCCAGCGCGGCGCCGGCGGCAAGTGCGGTCGTGCCCTGCAGGACACGGCGTCTTGAAATGTCTGTCATGACTGCCTCCTCCCGTACGTTTGCTTAGCGTTGTTCAGATCGTCGTGACCGATACGACAATTTGTCGATTGTCCTTGGTTACGCCGGTGTAATCGTCCTCCCGTAGTTTTTCCGTCACGTCGTCGTCGCCGGCGGCTTCGCGCGCTAGATCCGCGCGCCGGAACCGCCGTCGAACAGATGTATCTTGTCGAGCTCCGGCAACAGCGTGATGCGCTCACCGGGTCTGAAGTCGTGCCGTTCGCGAAACACGGCGTTGAGCTCGTGGCCGCTGACCCGGCCGACGACGAGGATCTCGGCGCCCGTCGGCTCCACGACGACGACCTCGCTCTGGAAGCCGAAATCGTCGCCGCCGTTGGCCAGCACCAGATGTTCGGGCCGCACGCCGTAGACGACGTCCCGGCCTTCGGCGGCGGCGTGGCCGTTCGGGATCGGCAGCTTCGTGCCGTCCGAGGCCTCGACAAACCTGCCGTCGCCATTGCTGCGCACCGTGCCCGAGACGAAGTTCATGGCCGGCGAGCCGATGAACCCCGCAACGAACACGTTGTCGGGATGGTCATAGAGCTCGAGCGGCTGTCCGATCTGCTCGACGATACCGTCATGCATGACGACGATCCTGTCCGCCATGGTCAGCGCCTCGATCTGATCGTGCGTGACATAGACCGTGGTCGTGCGCAGCCGCTGGTGCAGCTCTTTGATCTCGGTCCGCATCTGCACGCGCAGCTTGGCGTCGAGATTCGACAACGGCTCGTCGAACAGAAACACCTGCGGATCGCGCACGATGGCGCGGCCCATGGCGACACGCTGGCGCTGCCCGCCGGACAGCTGCCGAGGATAGCGTTCCAGGTATTCGCCGAGGTTCAGGATCTCGGCCGCCTCGCGAACGCGCTGGTCGATCATCTTCCGGTCCGCGCGGCGCAGCTTCAGGCTGAAGCCCATGTTGTCGTAGACCGTCATATGCGGATAGAGCGCGTAGTTCTGGAACACCATGGCGACATCGCGTTCCTTCGGCGGCATTACGTTGACGATGCGCCCGTCGATCGCGATTTCACCGCCGGTGATTGGCTCCAGCCCGGCGATCATCCGAAGCAGGGTTGATTTACCGCACCCCGAAGGGCCGACCAGCACCACGAACTCGCCGTCGCCGATCTCGACGTCCACGCCATGAATGACTTCGGTGGATCCAAACGCCTTGAAGACCCGACGCACTTCGACGCTGGCCAAAAACTACCCTCCCGTTTTCACGACCGACATGGGTCCACCCGCCCGTTCGGCCGTTATTCGGTGAATGGAACGGCCCTATCGTTTTCCGAGTTATGTCCGGGCAGGCCAAGCTAGCCTGATTGAGAAACCGACGCGCGTCAACCGGCGGCCGCGCCGACGTCAGGTCGGAGCCGCCGCTCAGCCGGAACGCTGCAGAGTTGTAGGGATCGCGGCCTGGCTTTCGGCCCGGCGCGTGGCGGCCGCGGCGTCCCAGTCGGTACACAAACCGCGGTTTTCCAAGGGCGCCGAGATCCATCCATAGGCCGCCGGTCGCCCGTGGTCTGCGGCCCGGATGGTGGGAGTGTTTCCCGTAAATGTTGTAGCTGATGGCCGACGGAAGGACGCGGCATATAGCCGGTCCAACATGCAAAAACCATTAATAATTGTTTTAAAATCTTTTTGCACATCTAAGCAAATCAATCACTTGGCCTACACGCCTATCCACTGCAAAAATCGCAATGCAAAAACACCGATTGTGATTTGCAGATCTGCCGCGATCTGATGAATTTGATGAAATTTCCGCATATTCATGCGGGAGACACACGCGTTGGTTATGGTAAAGTTTCAGTTAAGGCCAAGGGGAGAGTCAAAAAATGTCGGCACAACAACTCGTTCGTTCCTTCATCAACATGCTTAAGGAAGATGGTTACTTTGTAACCATTAGCAGCGACCTAGAGGACTGGGTCGCATTGATGAGCGCAGCGCCGAAAATCAGTGTCATCAATCCGACATTCGATCCGAGGGTGAGCGATCTATCGGCAAAAAACAGTTTCTGGCTGCGGGTCACCGACCAGACCGACACACCGGTCGCCTGTATCGCCAACCGCCTGTTCGTCACCGACGACTATGTCGAGGTCATACGGTCATGGCGGCTGTGGTACGACCGCGGCCTGACTGCGATCCGCCCGCTCAACATGGTGCTGCCGGACGATCTTCCGTTCATCGACGGGCGCATCGGCCATCATGGCGGTCTGTGGGTGCATCCCGATCACCGCAAGCGCGGCCTGTCGTTCGTGCTGCCGCGCCTGACGCGGGCCCTGTCGCTGGTGCGGTTCCGTCCCGATTGGCATTGCGGCATGGTGTTCGCCGCGCTTGGCGACAGCCGGCTGCCGCTCGCCAACTACGGCTACCCGCACATGGTGCCGTGTATCGAGGGATACTTCCCCGTCACCGACCGGCCGGAGCGGGTCTACATGACCTATATTTCGCGGGAAGAAATGTTAGATCAGACGCGAGGGGATCTCGACCTTCTGGAACTTAACCCCAACAAGAAGGCGGTCGACGTCATGGCCATTGCTCGCCAGCGGCAGGATCAGCCGGCTATAGCCCCGCGTCGAGTAGTTCATGAACGCCCCGACGTGCTGGTACCGCGGCACGCAGGTGTACTTCACGGTTAGGTAGTCTTCCTGTAGAGCTTTTGAGTAGATCTCGACAGGGTAGTCGCCGATCCGCAGTCCGGTGTAGTCCTTGCCCTTGTCGAGGGTCATCTTGGAGCCGTAGAGCCGGAAAAAGAAGTTGCCCGGGTTCTCCTGGCTGACGTCCAGGATGTGGACTGTGCCCATGATGCCGATCTTGCCGAGGATGACCGGATCGATGTCGTCCTTGCTGGGCAGGTTGGCGCCCTTGTGCAGCGACATCCAATACTCCAGCAAGCCATTCAGCCGCTGGTCTTCCAACATCTGCAGATCGTCCAGACCATAATGATAGCGGACGAGGATATCTTCGCCCTTGTAGGTCTGGTCCGTCGAAACGCGGTGAGCGATTGGCCGCACAGCCATGTCTATAAATCCCTACAGGATTCCCTCTATATAGACGTTATCTATTTGCATGAATTGATCGCTCCAACACAAGAGAAATATTGACCCAGCGAACCTGACTGTAGTTCCCAACTACCCGAATTATCAAACCTGCACCAGATCTAACCTGGGTCGATGATCGGCAAGATCCATACAATTTTTGCTGAAACTACTCGAGATTGCATCTCGCAGACCGCTGGAATTTGGCGTCCGATTGCCCGAAAGTCCGCCGATACCAAGGCCCTCGGCAGATCCATCCTGCCGCATGGAAGTATGGTCGGCGTCACTTAATGCGGCGTTAATATCCGTCATAATCGCCCGTCGCAGTTGATTGAAAACAGACCAAGGTTTTTTTGTCTCTTTAGCCCGTTAGACGCCAATTTGTAAGCGGCAACCCAACATATTCCGCCAAGGCCATGAAATTGACACCCCTCGGGTGCCCCCTGCCGCAGGCAGTCCCCTGGGGCTGACTGGCGACCTTTGGGCCGCCTCTATCCGGCCGGCGGTTGGGTTTTCTGCATCGACGGACGCTGCGCGAAACTCTCGTACCAGGCCGCCAGCCTCGGACGGCCGGGACGCCAGTCGTTGTCCGCAAACCTGAAGTCGAGATACCCCAGGGCGCAGCCGATCGAAATCGCGCCGATATCAAGATCGCCCGAGAGGCTGTCGACGTCGGCTTCCAGGGCGTCCAACGCCCGCGAAATCTTTGCTTGCTGACTTGTCGACCAGTCGTCCCAGCGCAGTGGCTCCGGCCGGAGCGCCGCTTCATAGCGGCAGAGAACGGCCGCATCCATGATCCCGTCGGCCAGCGCCTGGCGTCGCAGGGCCGGCCAGCGCGCGCCGCCGGCGGGAAACATCTTCGGCCCCGCATGCTCCAGACTGTCGAGATACTCACAAACGACCGGCGAATCGTAGAGCGCGGCGCCGTCATCCAACAGCAGCGCCGGTATCTTGCCGACCGGATTGCCGGCGTTCAGACGGTCGTCGGGATTGACCGGCGAGACGGTCACCGGCTCGATCTGGAGCTGCTCGATCAACCCGGTTTCATGCGCCAGAACCAAGACCTTGCGCACGAAAGGTGAAGCGGCGGCGTAGAACAATTGCATCGTTTGGTCATCTCCTCGGAATAGCGACGTATCGGTCAGTTTTCGAATCTGTCGAGAATGCGTCCCGGCGCTGCCCCGACATCGCGACGGCCGTCGGCATCCGCGACACGGATGCCATTCACCCAGACTCCGTGCACGCCGATGGCGTCCCGGACCAGCCGGCTGTCGCCCCCCGGCAGGTCCCAGACGCGGCGCGGTTTGGACACCGCCACGGTATCGGCGTCGAACAGCAACAGATCGGCGTGGGCGCCAACCTCGATACGGCCACGGCCGGTGATCCCATAGATATCGGCCGGCAGACTGGTGACCTGGCGGACGGCCTCCGCCAGCGAAAACGCCTGCCGCTCGCGCACCCAATGACCGAACAGATGCAGCGCATAGCCGGCGTCACACATGAACATCAGGTGCGCGCCCGCGTCGGACATGCTGATCACGCTCGCCTCATGTCGCAGCAGGGGCTCCACCGCATCCTCGTCGGCGTTCAGCAGCTTTGCCGAAAATACGGTGCCCAAGTCCTCGGCCAGCGCCATGTCGAAGAACAGGTCGACGGGATCGGCGCCCTCGGCGGCGGCGAGCTGATCCAACTGTGCGCCCTCCGCCGCACGATAGGCCGGCGTCGCCGCCTGCGCCACCTCAACCCGGTGCCAATCGCCATAGAACAGCTTGCCTTTGGTGGGGGTGGCCAGTTGCCGGCGGAAGGCGTCGCGGAACGACGGATCGGTGATCGCGCGCGCCACCGAGTCCGCGTCGGCGCCGCGCAGGTCGGCCCAGACCTCCAGGCTTTGCAGCGGATAGGCATTGGCCAGCGTGAAATCCATGCTCAGCGGCTGGCACGACACCTGGGCATGCACCCGATTGCCGCGTTGCTGGGCGGCCACGCAATCGTCGAGCATGGCCGGACAGCGTTCCGGAAACTGCTCGTTGTGCAGTAGTCCGGAAAAGATGATCGGACGGCCGGTATCGACTGCCAGGGATTCAAGGAACGGCACTGTCGTGCCCGGACCGGCGGTCATCTGGAAGATCCCGCGGCGAGCTTCGCCGAGCGCGCCAACGAGACTGCGCATTTCGTCCTCGTTCGCCAGACGAGACGGCATCGGCACACCGCCATAGCCGCGATGGCTCAGGCTTTGCGACGAGGCGAAGCCGATCGCGCCGGCCTGTACCGCGTCCAGGACAAGCCGGCGCATATCGGCGACCTCGTCGGACGTCGCCTCACGCACCGAAGCCTCGTCCCCCATCACCACGCTGCGGACCGTCGAATGGCCGACGAACACGCCGACATTCGGATGGCTGCCTTTTCTGCGCAGCAGGTTGAGGTAGTCCGAGAAGCTTTCGAAGCTCCAGTCGATTCCGGTCTCGAGCGCAGTTAGCGACATACCCTCGACCTCTGACAGATTGCGGGCGATCGCGTCGCGCTGCGCCGGTGGGGCGGGCGCGATGCCAAAGCCGCAATTGCCCATCACGACCGTCGTCACGCCAAGCGACGGTGACGGCGAAGCCGTGCTGTCCCAGGTCAGCTGGGCGTCGTAGTGGGTATGGACGTCGACAACCCCTGGGGCCAACACCAGGCCGTCCGCGTCAATTGTCTCGGCCGCGGGTTCGGCGACACGTCCGATTTCAGCGATCCGACCATCCTTGACGGCGACATCGGCGGGACGTGTCGGATTACCCGACCCATCGGCCAGGCAGGCGCCGCGGATCAGCAACTCATTCATGTCGGTTCCCCAAGCGGTCGGCGTCACGAACGGTGCGAGCATAGCACGCAATCCAGTGCCCGGTGCCCAGCCCGGCCGGACCGGGCACCGGCAAATATTGCCGCAAAAGCCGGCAATATTTGCCGGAACGGCAATTCCTTCCCGGCAGATTTCGCCTATGGTTAACACTCAACAACCATGAAAATATATTTATTACAATTAGCTATAGAATTTTTTTAATTCGATACTTTGGCATGGTAATTGCTGCCTAGTTCTTCAGGCGCAGAGTGCGCCTTCCTGCGCGAAGCGCGGGTATTTGCTTCAGAATGAGGAGCTCGTTCCATGACTTTGTCCATTAACACCAACCGGGGCGCGATGGCCGCCCTGCAGAACCTGAACAGCACCAACCGGATGCTGGAGAAGACCCAGCTCGCCATCACCACCGGCCTCAAGGTCAGCGGCCCGAAAGACGACGCCGCGACATACGCCATCGCCCAGAACCTGCGCGGTGACATCGCCGGTATGACCGCCGTCAAGACCGCGCTCGCCAACGGCGAGGCCACCCTCGACGTCGCCATCACCGCCGGCCAGTCGATCAGCGACCTGCTGACCGAAATGAAGGCCAAGGTCGTGCAGGCCAACCAGGCCGGCCTGGACAGCGCCTCGCGCTCGTCCCTGCACAACGACTTCGTCGCGCTGCGCGATCAGATCGCCACCGTCGTCGCCACCGCCGACTTCAACGGCACCAATCTGATCAACACCAGCGCCTCGGCGACCTCGGTGCTCAGCACGGTCGACGGCTCGACCATCGCCGTCAGCGCCCAGAAGATGGACTCCAGCACGCTCGGCATCGCGTCCTCGGACCTGACCTCCAGCGCCAACGCCGCCACCGCGCTCACCGCCATCGACACCGCCATCACCAAGGTGTCGGACAAGCTGGCGGCGCTCGGTTCCGTGGCCAAGCGCATCGAAGTGCAGTCCGAGTTCACGACCAAACTGCAGGACATCTTCAAGGCCGGTGTCGGCAACCTGGTCGACGCCGACCTGGCGGCCGAGAGCGCCAAGCTGCAGTCGCTGCAGATCCAGCAGCAGCTCGGCGTGCAGTCGCTCGCCATCGCAAACTCCGGACCGCAGACCATCCTCGCGCTGTTCGGCTAAGACGATCGGGACAGTCCCATTTTCCCGACCACACTTGGAGACGGGGCTGGTTCGCCAGCCCCGTCTTTCTTTTTGCCGGCAAGCGCACAGACCGGCGGCACGCTCACAGAATGGTTGCAATGACCCGCTGGCATTGAAACCGAAAAGGTTGTCTTATTGGCCGCACTTGCCGACCAACAGTCGCCGATCCGCCGCCCATGAACGCCTTTCATCTGCAGCCACCGACCCCACGCTTCGTTACGGATCGCTTCGAGCAGGCCTTGGCTTACTGGGAGTCGAAACGACAGGGGCGCCGAATGCCGTCCCGGCGCGATATCGATCCGCTCGAAATTCCATCGTTCCTGGCCAATGTCGTCCTGGTCGACGTCAGGCACGATCCGTTGGACTTCAGCTATCGACTGATTGGCACGTCCGTGGTGCAACGGATCGAGCGTGACTATACCGGCGTCCGGTTCATGGACATTCCGCACCAGCGGCCCGGCAGCCGGGTCTGGGACGCCGCCGTCCGGCTCGTGCATGAGAAACAGCCGTTCTACAGCGATATCCCCTATGTCGGTCCGGACGCCTTCGTCGACGACTACCAGGATCTCTACATGCCGCTGTCGGACGACGGCGACACCGTCAATATGATCTTCGGGCTGATCGAGTTCGAAATGCGCCGCTGACGGCCATTTTCGGCCACGGCGAAAGCCGTTGACATTCGGCCGGCTTGTGGCAGACAGACGCCATGGTCACGTTTGCCCATTTGTCCGATCCGCATATCGCGCCGTTGCCTGCGCCAACGCTGGCGCAGCTGCTCGGCAAGCGCTTTTTCAGCCATGTCTCCTGGCGAAGGCGACGCGCGAAGATCCATCGGCGCGATGTTCTGGATGCGCTTTGCCGGGACTTGGCCGCCTGCCGGCCGCAGCATGTTGCCGTGACCGGCGATCTGGTGAACCTCTCGCTGCCGGCGGAGTTCGCCGCCGCAGCGGACTGGTTGGCGACGCTCGGCAAGCCGTCTCAGGTCAGCGTGGTGCCCGGCAACCACGACGCCCTGGTACGGACGCGCTGGGCCGGATCGTGGGCGCACTGGGCCGACTACATGACCTGCGATCTGGCCGGCGACTCCGAAAAGCCACGGGCGCCGACGGCGTTCGATGCGTTTCCCTATGCGCAGGTCCGGCCGCCATTGGGATTGGTCGGTTTGTCCAGCGCCCGACCGACGCCACCCTTTCTGGCCGCCGGCTGGGTCGGCAAACGGCAGCGTGCGGTCCTTGGGCGGTACCTTCGCCGTCTGGGCGAGGCGGGGCTGTTTCGGGTCGTTATGGTCCACCATCCGCTGACGCGTGCGCGGTCCGCCTGGCGCAGCGGCTTGTGGGACGCCGAGCCTCTGCAACGGACGCTCATTGAGGCAGGTGTAGAATTGATCCTGCACGGACACGGCCACAAATTCGCCTCGGCCAAGATCGAGACATCGGCCGGTCCGGCGCCGGTCATCGGCGTGCCGTCGGCCTCGGCGCTCAATACGGATACGGCGCGGTTGGCGCACTACCACCTCTATACGGTCGCCCGAACCGGCGACGGCTGGCGGCTTGAGATCAACGCCCGCGGCTATGACCGGACCAGCGGTGAATTTGTTGCCAGCGGCGGCCGTTGCTTCGAACTCAGCCGCGACCTGCCGGCCACACCAATCCAGCCGATCGCGGCCGAGTAGGGCGCCGGAGACTCGCAGTGGCCCTTAGCGAACAGACTGGAGCGGCCGTGACGGCCGGATCGATGCAATCGGGCTCGCCGGAGACGCCGGTCGTTTACATCGTCGGCCAATGCGACATGCGCGTCTGGCAGCTCTCGGCGCGCGAACGATTGGAGCGGTCCTTTCGAACGGCCGGCATCGACGACATCCGCCAAGCGCCCACGCCGTTGCCCACGTCGGGGCAGGTCATTCTCGTCCGCGCCGATCTGGTCTACGACCCGGCCATCCTCGCCGCGCTCGCGGAGACGCCGGATCTGCTGCTCGACGCCGCGGCCGACCAGGGCATATCGCACCCTGTGGCGGCACATGTCGCGGCAGTGGACGCCACGAGGGCCGCGGCCTTGCTGGATGGCGAGCGTCCACAAGACGACCTGCCTGCGGAAGTGCGTCGGCGAAGGGTCGATCAGCTCGACGGCGCGCATCGACGGGCGTTGCGCAAGCGCGAGACACCCTATGTCCTACAACTCGACCAGGCGGCGCTGCCACGGATCGAGTGGCGTTTGTTCCAGGGCGCCTACAAGGGCGTGACCGATTTCGTCACCAAGTATGTCTGGCCGGTACCGGCATTTCACATCACACGGGTCTGCACACGCCTGGGGCTCTCGCCCAATGCCGTCACGACGGTCAGCCTCGTGTTGGTGATTGGCGCCATGATCGCGTTCTGGCAGGGACACTTCATGCTCGGCCTTGCCATGGCCTGGCCGATGACCTTCCTCGACACCGTCGACGGCAAGCTTGCCCGCGTCACCCTGACATCCAGCCGCTTCGGCAACGTCTTCGATCACGGCATCGATTTGGTGCATCCGCCGTTCTGGTATGTCGCCTGGGGCGTGGGGCTGGGCGCGGCAGGCTTGGCGCTGCCGGCCGAGACGCTTCTGCTCAGCCTGATCGTCGTTGTCGGCGGTTACGTCCTGGGCCGGCTGATCGAGGGCGCGTTCCTCCTGCTGCATGGCATCGAAATCCACGTCTGGCGGCGTCTGGATTCCCGGTTCCGGCTTGTTACCGCGCGCCGCAATCCGAATCTGGTGCTGCTGACGGCCGCGGCAACCGTCGGCCGCCCTGACATCGGCCTGCTGGCAATCGCCGCTTGGACTGCGCTGTCGCTACTGTTTCATATCGTTCGACTGGTCATGGCGACGGTCGCAAGGCGCCGGCATGGCGCGCTTCAGTCCTGGCTGTCCGAACCCGTCGGACCGTCTCTGGCGGCCCGAGCCTGACGTCGACGATCACCGAATGGCCACCGTCAGTTGATCGACGCAGTGTTGCGGAGCACGGTCGTTCGGTGATACCAACCGACGGTCGTTTCGTCTTGGGGGATTTCCGGAGATCGCGATGAAGGCGCTGATACTTGCCGCCGGGCAAGGTAAACGCCTGCTGCCGTTGACCGAGGACCAGCCGAAAGCAATGCTGGACGTCGGCGGCAACAGCATGATCGGTTGGCAGGTCGACGCCCTGGTCGCGAAAGGCGTTGACGACATTGTCGTCGTCACCGGCTTCCGCTCCGAGGTCATCAGCCAAAAGCTGTCGGTGCTGCGTGAGCGCTATCGGCATTGCCGGATTCGGGCAGTGTTCAACACCTTTTACGGCGTCGCGGACAATCTGGTGAGCTGTTGGATGGCGCGTCACGAGATGAATGAGCCATTCCTGCTGCTGAATGGCGACACGCTCTTCCACGAGGACGTACTGCAGCGCCTGCTCGACAGTCCGGCGTCGCCGGTGACCCTGGCGGTCGACCACAAGCCGCACTACGACGAAGACGACATGAAGATCCGGCTTGACGGCGCACAACTGCTCGAGATCGGCAAGACCTTGCCGGCCGACTCCGTCGACGGCGAGTCGATCGGCATGCTGCTGTTCCGCGGCGACGGCCCGCGTCTTTTCGCCGAGGCGCTGGAGCAATGCATGCAGGCGACCGGCGCACTGCGGCAATGGTATCTCTCCGTGATCGGCGCGCTGGCGACGACAACGAATGTCGCGACGCAGTCGATCAACGGCCTCGCCTGGTGCGAAATCGACTATCCGCTGGACCTGGTCCGGGCCGAGCAGATGGTCTCGGGCTGGCGGAACGACGGCGACAGCGCGCCCATTTCGGTCGTCGCGTCTTAAGCCAAATATCTTCGGTCCTACAGGTCCGGCGCCGGGTTATCACGGCGTTAAGCAAGCCGCGCTAACGTCCAACGCGGCAGCTTGGCATTCGCGCAATTACGCGAACATGCTCTGCCGACATACGCCTGCCGGTAGGTCCGATACCTATTCCCGACGGGCGATTGGACGATCGATCACATCATGGTTGACGGCAAGATCAGGCGCGGCCACGGGCCACGGAAGATGGACAGCAGACGTCGACGCGGCCAAAAGACGCGGTTTCGCCTTGCCACGCTCTACATCTTCGCGGCGGTCGTGCTCGCTCATTTTGTCGGTATCGTCGAACCGCTGGATCGGGCTCTGATGGACCTGCGGTTCGCGGCGTCGCAGCGCAGCGCGACCGGCAACCTCGTGTTCGTCGACATCGACTCGCGCAGCCTGCAGGCTATCGACGTCTGGCCATGGCCGCGCCGCTACCATGCCAAGGTCCTCGACAATCTTCTGGCGGCCGGCGCGAGCCGGATCGCCCTCGATATCGACTTCAGCTCCCGATCTAGTCCCGAAGACGATGAGATATTCGAGCAGGCGCTCGCTCGCTCCGGTGGGCGCGTCATCCTGCCGGTCTTCCGCCAATTGAGCGGCACTGCACACACCGTCGTCGACACCCAGCCGTTGCCAGAGTTCCGCCGTCACGTCGAAGTCGCTTCGGTCAACATCTCGCCGGACGGCGACAGCCTGATCAGGCAGATGGCGGTCAATCTGGACTGGGGTGACGGACGGGTACCCAGCTACGCCGCCGCACTCGCCGACGCCGTGGTACCTGGACTGCAGCATTTCTACATCGACTATGGCATCCGCGCGGACAGCATTCCCCGCATCTCGTACGTGGATGTCGTCCGCGGCAACTATCCACGCCAGTTGTTCGAGGGCAAGACGGTCATCGTCGGCCCCAGCGCCATCGAACTTGGCGATGTTTTGCCGGCACCCCTCTATCGTGCGCTGCCGGGATCGATGATCATCGCGCTGGCTTATGAAAGCCTCGTGCAGGATCGCGCCCTGAAGCGCACCGGCATGTTGCCCACCTTGCTGATCGCCTTTCTGATCTGTTGGCAGTTCCGGGCCATGTTTGTCGCCTGGTCCTGGCGACTAGGACTGCTCGGTCTATCGTGTGCGTCGGTGGTTCTTGTCGCGAGCTCCTTTGCCGTGCAGGCTTGGCTGCCAG
This sequence comes from Alphaproteobacteria bacterium, assembly GCA_965232515.1. Lineage (GTDB taxonomy): Bacteria > Pseudomonadota > Alphaproteobacteria > JANQKO01. Next base: position 1,188,889 of record CBDDPY010000002.1, read on the forward strand.
TCAGCATCGACACCTCGATCTGGCTGCTCGCCCTGGCGCTCAGCTACATCCAGTCGATCCTGTCACGCATGGACCTGCAGGCGCTGCGCATCTTCAAGCAGCGCATGGCCGTTCTGCATCGAAGCGCGTTGGCGAAGGCCGTAGTCGAGACCAGCTTCGATGCCATTCTGGTCACCGACCACACCGGCTGCATCCGTCTCTGCAATCCCGCCGCTCAGGCGCTCTTCGGTTACGGCCACGACGACCTGATCGGCCGTCGCGCCGACACACTCGTGTCGCTGCCCGGCCAGATGAGCGAAAGGTTAGCCGCCGATGCCGAGGGCATCTCAACGGTGGCGCAAAAGCATCACGACCCACCCCGCGAGGGGCTCGGACATCGCCGCGACGGATCGACGTTTGCCTTGGAGGCGGTGCTGCGTCATGCCGCCGTCAAGACCAGCCGGCATCCGCTCGAACGCCGGCGCAAGGCGCGCGTGAACCACATCCTGGCGGTACGCGACGTGACGTTGCGCAAGGACGCGGAAGCCGCCAAACAGAAAGCGATCGAGGCGGCGCAATCGGCCAGCCGTAGCAAATCCGAGTTCCTGGCTGCCATGAGCCACGAGCTGAAGACACCGCTGAACGCGATCATCGGTTTTTCGGAGATATTGGAAGGCGAAATGTTCGGTCCTCTGGGCAGTGAGCAGTACCGCAGCTACGTGACCGATATTCGCGGAAGCGGCACACGTTTGCTATCGGTCATCAACGATGTCCTCGACGTATCCCGGATCGAAATGGACCGCATGGAGCTACGGGACGACAATCTGGATGTCGCCGAACTGATCGACGCCGCCATCCGCATGACGACCGGACAGATCATGCCCGACAGCATCGCGATCCGACGCAACATCGGCGAGCAGGGGCTGCAACTCATTGCCGATGCTCGTCTCATCAAGCAGTGCCTGACCAATCTGCTGTCAAACGCCGTCCGGTTCACGCCTCAGGGCGGTCGCGTCACCGTGTCCGCACATGTCGATCGTTCAGACGGTGCACTCATTCTATCAGTGGCCGACAACGGACCCGGCATACCTGAAGATCAGCTCGCAAACGTAGTTCTGCCCTTTCATCAGGTCGACAGCTCCATTGAGCGCAAATTCGATGGCATGGGCCTGGGCCTGCCGCTGACCAAGGCCTTTGTCGAATTGCACGGCGGCAGATTCTTCATCGAGAGCACCGTTGGCATGGGAACAACGGCGACCTGCCGGCTTCCAGCCCAACGGCTGCTACGTGGCGGTTCGAAGGCCGGATTTGCGCCAACGACGGCGGCCTGACCGGGCCGGCCCGACAACCGCCGCACAAGAGCTGTCTAACGCCCAAAACACGCCAGGAAAGAATTAATCACTTTTCCTGACAGCCGACCCATGGTTTTCGGCACGGTAACCACGATCGTTGAGAAACCGTAAACCGTGGTTCGGCGATTATTCGCTCATCTTGAAAATTCAAATGGTCGCACCTCGGCTGGGGAGCGCGAGTAAGCGCGCCGAGAGCCAGACTGTAACGATGGGATAGTTCCATGTACCCCAAGCGCCAGATCCGCCGACGTAGCACCAACCGTATTCGCGGCAGCCTGCTTAGCATGTTGGCCGCTGTGGTTTTCGCGCTTGCGTTCGGCGGCGCGTTGGAGGCGTCGAAGGAGCATCCGTATGTCGGCGGCATCGCCGCCGTTCCGGCCGCGCTCGCCGGCGAGGATCTGTCGTTTCGCAGTCGCTGGCTCGTGATCGGCCAACAGGGCGACGCGCGTATCAAAAGTCCAAACAGCACCGACGGCGCACGGAGCCTTTCGCGCGGCGAGCTCGTCGAATTTGCCAGCGAGATCACCACCGGACCGGACGGCGAGGTGACACTGATGCGCGGTAAGGACTTTGTCCGCGTGCGCGCGAACAGTCAGATCGCCTTGCCGGCGCCCGAGAAAGGCGGCTTGTGGACACGGGTGATCCAAAAAATCGGCAACGTGTTCTTTGACGTCAATCCCCGGCCCCAGCCCGGATTTTCCGTCGAGACGCCGTATCTGGTGGCGGTGGTGAAGGGGACCAGCTTCGGCGTCAGCGTTGACGAGGAAGGGGCATCGGTCTCGGTCGACGAGGGCACTGTCTCAGTCGGCGAAACGGATGGCGCAGGCGCCAGCGTCGATGTCGAGGCCGGTCAGACCGCCAGCACGTCGGCAGCATCGGACACCGGCGTTTCCGTCGGCCCGTCGGCCAGCGCCAGCGGACAGTCGGCCGCGCCGAGCGCCGCGCCTGGAAGCAGCAGCGGCCCGGCCGGCGCCAGCGCCGGCAGCGAGGACGCATCCGACGCCGGCAGTGGACCTGGCGGCGGAGAAGGCAGCGGCGGCGGCAACGGTGGCGGCAACGGTGGGGGCAACGGCGGCGGCAACGGTGGCGGTAACGGCGGCGGAAACGGCCACGGCAGCGGCGATGGCAACGGTAACGGCGGCGGAAACGGGAATGGTAACGGTGGCGGAAACGGGAACGGTAACGGTGGCGGAAACGGGAACGGTAACGGTGGCGGAAACGGGAACGGTAACGGCGGCGGAAACGGGAACGGTAACGGTGGCGGAAATGGCAACGGGAACGGCGGCGCGGCCAGCGATAATGCCTAGGCCGCGACCCGGAGGCGTCCAGCCGATCAGACCTCCGGAATCAGAGGCACACCGCCGCAAGCTTAGTTCCGCTCGGATGCGTAGCCGTCCATCACCCACTCAATGGCCGGCACCAGGGCGCGCGGCAGGATGAACGCCGCGACCAGGATCGCGGCCATCACACCCCACCAATAGTCGTTGTAGGGCGCGCCGTAGAAGATCAGCACGGCCGCCATCGCCAGCGCGCAGACCACGCCACTTAGTCCACAGAGCAGGATCGTAAGGCGGCGCCGTCCGGTGCCGCTGTCTTGCGTCATGATCTTTCGTTCCCCCTTCGAGGCCGTTCGTCGAATCACCGGCCTTGACGGCAATGATCGGACGCTGACGCGTCGACGCGCAATCTTCTTGCTGTCGTCCGTCCACGGATGATTTACAGTCTTCTCGAACGGGACGGTCGCTCCCACCCACCAGCTCCGACAGCCGGCTCGCCAACGCGGCGGCTCGGCGCGTCTGTCGATCCGCACGCCGGACCGGCGTCGAACAGTTGAGATCGCCCATGTCCGCAAGCCGCATCCGCGACGCGCTTTTTGCCAAGATCAACAACCATGTGTTCTACGGCTGGGTAATCCTCGGCTTCGCCGCGTTGGGCATGTTCGCCAGCGGTCCCGGTCAGTCCCATACCTTCAGCGTCTTCATCCGGCCGATCAGCGAGGACTTGGGCATCGGCGCCACCTCGATCGCCTCCGCCTATGCCTTCGCGACGCTGGCCGCCGCCTTCGGCCTGCCGCACATGGGCCGGCTGGTCGACCGCTTCGGGCCCCGGCGCATGGTGCTGATCGTCTCGCTGCTGCTAGGCGTCGCCTGCATTGCATTCGGCGCCGCCGCCAACATGATCTGGCTGGCGCTCGGCTTCGCCGCCTTGCGTTTTCTCGGCCAGGGCTCGCTGATGCTGAACTGCAGCAACCTGGTCGCGCAATGGTTCAGCCGGCGCCGCGGTTTCGCGCTCAGCCTGATGGCGCTGGGCTTCGCCGGGTCGATGGCGGTGCATCCGCCGCTCGGGCAATGGCTGATCGACCTGGTCGGCTGGCGTCAGGCCTGGCTCTGGCTCGGCATCCTTACCTGGATCCTGCTGCTGCCGCCGATCCTGCTGCTGGTGCACAACAAGCCCGAGGACATGGGCGTGCTGCCGGACGGCGACGACCGCACGGCGGCCCAACAGACCGATCAGGCCGCGCCCGCGCAGACGGCGGAGGCGGGTATGACGCTCTCGGAGGCCCTGCGCACGCCGACCTTCTGGATCGTCGCCACAGGCCTGTTCGCCATGGCCATGCTGGTGACGGCGCTGCACTTTTTCCAGGTATCGGTATTCGAAGCGCATGGGCTGAGCCCGCAGATCGCCGCGCGCGTGTTCCCGGTCTCGGCGATTACCATGGTCGTGCTGATGCCGCTCGTCGGCCGCATGCTGGACCGGTTCCGCACGTCCTACATGTTCGCGGCCGCGCTCCTGGTGATGTCGGCGGCGTTGATCGCCATGAGCGGCGTGCGCGACCTGCCGACGGCGCTGCTCTATGCGGTCGTGTTCGGCCTCAACAATGCCGTCAGCCTGACGCTGTTCTCGTTCCTCTGGCCGCACTATTTCGGCCGCCGGCACCTCGGCAGCATTCAGGGCGCGGGCCAGATGATCGGCGTCGTCGGCGCTTCACTCGGCCCGCTGCCGCTCGGCATCGCCTTCGACCTGTTCGGCAGCTACGACGAGACGCTGTTGGTGATGGCGATCCTGCCGGTTATCTGCGCGGTGCTGGCCCTGTTCCTGCGCGAGCCGACGGCGCAGACCGTGGCGAAGTCGACTGCCTAGGCCGCCGTCGGACCGCCGTCGACCACAACGTCGAGCAGGCTCGGCCCGCCGCTCGCGAACGCTTCCTCAAGCGCGGGTGCGATGTCGTTGGGATCGGCGACGCGCCGCGCGGTCATGCCGAGCGACTGCGCCAACGCCACGAAGTCGATGGCCGGGTCGCGGAAGTTCATGCCGATGAAGCTGTCGTTGTCGTGGAAGGCGACGAGGCGCTCCTTCAGGATGCGGTAGCCGCCGTTGTTGGCGATCAGGTAGGTGATCGGCAACTTCATGTGCGCCGCCGACCAGAGCGCCTGGATGCTGTACATGGCGCTGCCGTCGCCGACGATGGCCAGCACCGGCCGGTCGGGCTGGGCAATCTGCACGCCGATGGCGCCGGGCAGCGCCCAGCCGATGCCGCCGCTCGCAAGCCCGAAGAACCCGTAGCGGTCACGGAACGGCAGAAAGCCGTGCAGCGCCCGCGAGGAGACGATGCCCTCGTCGACGACGATGGCGTTCTCGGGCAAGGCCTCGACCGCGCGCAGCATCAACAGGTCGGACGAAATCGGCTGGGCCGTTGCCTGGCCCAGCGCCGCCTCGCGGGCACGGTCGCGCTTCGCCGACCAGTTACTATCCGCGAGGGCCTTTAGAGCCGCCGCCGCGGTCTCGGCGCGTGCCGGACCACCCTTGCTCTCGAGCAGCGGGTTCAAGGCCGCCAGCGTCTCGGCAAGGTCCGCGCGGACGGCGAGCTCGGTCGGATAGTTCTTGCCCATCTCCCAGTCGCGCAGGCCGATCTGCACGATCGGCATGCCGTCGGGCAGGGGCTCGACGTCGCTCCAGACCGACATGCGCAGCACGTCGGCGCCGAGGCAGACCAGCAGATCGTAAGGTGCCAGCGTGTCGCGGACCTGTTGCTGGTCGCGGGTCAGCGCGCCCATGAAGGCCGGATGCTCGGACGGGAAGTGGGCGCCGTAGGGCACGGTCTGCTGATAGACCGGCGCGCCCAGGATGTCGGCAAAGCGGGCGGCGGCTTCAAACGCGTCCGAGTTCACCATCTCATGGCCGCAGAGGATCACCGGCCGTTTCGCCGCCAACAGCCGGTCGGCGAGGCGATCGAGCAAATCATCGCCGGGCCGGGTCGCCGAATTCACCCGCGTCGCGTGGCCGAGCTCGATGCCGCCCTCGTCGTTCAGGATGTCGCCCGGCAGCGAGATGAACACCGGCCCGGTTGGTGGGCTGAGCGCGACGGTGGCGGCGCGGCGGACGATGCGCGGCAGGTCCTCGAGCCGGGTCACCTCGACGGCCCACTTCACCAAGGGCTCGGCGATCGGCACGAGCGGATCGTAGAGCAGGGGCTCGGTCAGGCCGTGGCCCAACTCCTGCTGGCCGGCGGTGAGGATGATCGGCGAGCCCGAGAACTTGGCGTTGTAGAGCGAGCCCATGGCGTTGCCGAGGCCCGGCGCCACGTGAACGTTGCAGGCGGCGAGCCGGCCCGAGGCGCGGGCGAAGCCGTCGGCCATGGCGACCACGATGGATTCCTGCAGGCCGAGCACGTAATCGAGGTCCGGATGCTCCTTGAGGGCGTGCATGATCGGCAGCTCGGTGGTGCCGGGATTGCCGAAGAGGTGCGTCACCCCCTCATCCTTCAACAGCGAAAGAAACGCCGACCGCCCGGTAATCCTGTTCATGCCGCACTCGCTCCCATTTCTGCGTCGTTCGATTGCGCCGAATCGTCGCACAGGCGGCTTGAGCTTGGCCAGCGGCAAGCGGCTTTAACCGTTCGGCAAGGCCGGCGGCCCAGACTGGCGGGTCCGTTCAAGCACCGGGGGTCCCCGCATGGGCCAGGCCGTCTATTCCGCCCTGAAGCCGTTCGCCTATCCCGACCGGTTGGCCGCGCTCAGCCGCGACGACGGCTGGGCCGCGCCGGTGCATGTGCGGATCAAGCCGACCAACGTCTGCAACCATGCCTGCTGGTTCTGCGCCTACCGCAATGACGGCGTCAGCCTGGGCAGCGGCATGACCGTGCGCGACAAGCTGCCGCGCGAGAAGATGCTGGAGATCGCCGACGACCTGATCGCCATGGGCGTCGAGGCCGTGACTTTCTCTGGCGGCGGCGAGCCGCTGATCTACCCGCATCTGGTCGAGGCCATCGAGCGCCTGGCCGCCGGCGGCATCAAGATCGGCGCGCTCACCAACGGCGCGCGGCTCAAGGGCAAGGTCGCGGACGCGCTGGCCGCGCATGCGAGCTGGCTCCGGGTGTCGATCGACGGCTGGGACGGCGCCAGCTACGCCCGCTATCGCGGCGTCAAGGAAGACGCGTTCGAGGAGGTGATGGCGAACCTGACGGGCTTCGCCGATCGCGGCAGTGCGTGCGTGCTCGGCGCCAGCATCATCGTCGACCGGGACAATGCGTCGCACATCCATGAGCTCGCCGCCCGGCTCAAGGCCTGCGGCGTCAGCCATGCCAAGATCTCGCCCTGCATAACGTCGGACGACGGCGCCGAGACCAATGCCTACCACGCCGATATCTGGGACACGGTCCGGGCCGAGATCGAGAGAGCGCGGGCGCTCGACGACGACGGTTTCCGGGTGGTCGACCACTATCACGAGGCCGCCGTCGAGACGGCAAAGCCCTATGACCGCTGTCCGTTCGCACGGCTGCTAACGGTGATCGGCGCGGACGCAAAGGTCTACTTTTGCCAGGACAAGGCCTATACCGAGAGTGGCTGCCTCGGCAGCATCGCCGACCGCCGTTTCGCCGACTTCTGGGCCGCGCCCGAGACGCGGGCGCGCCTCAACGCCCTCGACCCGTCGGCGACCTGCCGGCACCACTGCGTTGCCGACGCCAAGAACCGGCTGCTGTTGGATTACCTCTCCCTCGACCGGGAGCACATGGCGTTCGTCTAGGGGGAGGGAGGGGGTCGCGCACGTGAGATCGCGGAACAACCCCATGCACAGGAACGTCAAGAAAAAAGAATCTCGAGAAATCAACTGATTACGGCATTTCGATAAGTGTCGAAATGTCGTCAGGCACAGAGTGATTTCAGTCGTCGATCAGACGGATGTCGAAGGCGCCGTTGAGGGAGTTGCTGACGGTGCAGGCCGCCTTGGCCTTTGCCAACAGATCTCGGGCCGTGGCCGGATCGTCCGCGAAACCGGGATCGACGCGGATCTCGTAATTCTCGACCCTGTTCGGCAGGTCGGCGGCCTTGCGGCCCGCGACGGTGACATCGACCGGGCCGATGGCCTGTTTGGCGCTCGTCGCGGCGATCTCGATCGAGCGGGCAATGCAGGCGCCGAGCGCGGCGAGGAGGATTTCGACGGGCGAGCCGGAGGGGGCGGCATCGGCCTCGCCGTAGCTGAGCGCGCCGGCGCCGTCGAGATGGATGTGGACCGGCCCGTAGGCCTTTGGTTTCGGGGTGATCTTGACCACGGCTTGTTCCTTTGCGAGAGCGGCCGGCCCGAGCTCAGAAGGCACGGTCGGGCAGGAAAAGGGCGATATCGGGCGCGACGGTGAGAATGGCGACCGCCAGCAGCAGGATGGCCCAATAGGGAATTGTCGCGACGGCGACGCGGCCGAGGCTGACGGCGTTATCGGTCAGCGCCGCCAGGACCGAGAGGTTGAGGCCGACCGGCGGTGTCACCTGGCCGATCTCGATCATGATGGTGATGATGACGCCGATCCAGACCGGATCGAAGCCGAAGCCGACGAGCAGCGGGAAGACGATGGGCAGCGTCATGATCATCAGTGACAGGCCGTCGAAGATACAGCCGAGCAGCAGGTAGATCAGGATGATGAGCGCGAAGACGCCGTACTTGCCGAGGCCGCTCGCCTCGGTCGCCTCGAGGATCGCCTGGGGCACGCCGAGGATGCTGACCGATTGTGCGAGGATCGTCGCGCCGAGCACGACGAAGCCGATGGCCGTGAACAGCAGCGTCGACCGGTAGATGGCCGACACGAGCTTGCCGACGGTGAGATCGCCCCAGACGAAGGCGATGAGGATGGCGACACAGACGCCGACGCCGGCGGCCTCGGTGGGCGTCGCGAGGCCGAGCATGATGCTGCCCATGATCGCGAAGATGAGGATCAGGATCGGCCAGATGCGCAAGCTGCCGACAAGGATCTGCCGCAACGGGATGCGACGGTCGTCGCGGGGCGCGAGATGCGGCGCGCGCAGGCAGAGCAGCAGGATGTAGAGCATGAACAGCAGGCTGACCATCAGCCCCGGCAGGATGCCGGCCATGAACAGGCGGCCGATCGAGGTTTCGGTGAGCGCGCCGAAGATCAAGAGCGACAGGCTGGGTGGGATGAGCAAGCCCAGCGTGCCGCCGCCCGCGAGGCTGCCGACCACGGCCTCCTTGTCGTAGCCGCGCTTCACCATCTCGGGATAGGCGACCGACCCGACGGCGGCGGCGGTCGACAGGCTCGAGCCGCTAACTGCGCCGAACAGCGTGCAGACCGCGATGTTGGTGTGCAGCAGGCCGCCCGGGATGCGGGCGAAGACCGGCGTGAAGGCGGTATAGGCGCGCTCGCTGACGCCGCTGCGCAGGAGGATCTCGCCCAGCAGAATGAACATCGGAATGGCGCTGAGGGTGAAGTTGTTGAAGACGTTCCAGATCGCATCGATGGCGAGCGACGTGGCGCCGTCGACAAAGACGTGCAGGATGACCATACCGGTCAGCCCCAGCGCCACGCCCAGCGCGACCCCGGTGCCGGCGGCGATGATCAGCAGGCCCGCGAGCGTCGTCCAGAACATGGGCGATGGCTACCTGAGCTCTTGGGTGTCGCCAGGCGTCGGAGCCCGGCAGGAAATGACTTGAAGCATCACAACAGCCTAGAGGAAGGCGACCACCCGTCGTCATTGCCGGACTTGATCCGACAATCCAGGCGGCGTTTGCCTTCGCCGGGACGCTGGATCACCGGGTCAAGCCCGGCGATGACAAGAGCGGCGCCGAGAACGTCTTGCCGCCACTGGATTCGAATTGGGCTCTCATGAGATTTGGTCGGCGGGCGCGGTCTTCGTTTCGGGCAGCAGTCTCAGTAGGCGCGCGGCATAGATCACGCCCGTCAGGATGACGGAGACCGGGAGCAGGGCCATCCAGGGGTAGAGCAGCAGGCGCGACGTCTCGGTCTGGAGGTTGAGGCGAATGGCGAATTCGAGCCAGGGCAGGGCTTCGATCGCGAGCCAGGCGCAGAACCCCACGCCCAGCAGCGCCGCCAGGCCGGCCAGCACCGCGCGTCCCCCGGGGCGAAGCGCGTTCTCGACGATGGTCACGCGCACATGGTCGGCCCGAAGCGTCACCATGGGCAGGGCCAGGAACAGCGATGCGCCCATGAGCAGCCCCACCAGTTCCTCGGTGAAGAAGAACGGCGCGTTCACCAGCTTGCGCATGACCACGCTGAGGACCACGAGGCCGACGATCGCGGTCATGGCGGTCGCCGCGAGGACGGCGAGGGCGAGGGCGGTCAGTTCCAGCCCCCGCCCGACCAGCCGGGTCAGCGTCGCGCGCATACCGCGTCGCGGCTGACGTCAGCGCCCGAGCGCCTTCAAGACGCGTTGACGATATTCGGGCGCGGCGCCGCCGGCCTCGTCGGCCATCTCCTTCCAGGTCACCGCGACCGCGTCCAGGAACGCCTTGCGGTCCTCGGTCGGAAAGTCGTCGAGCCATGTCACGCCCTGGCTGACGAGCTTCTCGCGCGCCGCCAGCTCGCGCTCGTGGTCATCCGAATACTCGTTCGTGCGCTGCCAGACTTTGTCGGCGGCCTGCGTGATCGCCGCCTTGTTCTCGTCGGACAGCGAGGCCCATTTCCTGGTCGAGACGCCGAGCACATAGGGACCGGCGGCCATGGGATAGAGGAACGAGCCGTATTTCGCGACTTCCTGCAGGGAGACGGTATGCGCGTAGAGAGCCGGATAGACGGCGCAATCGACCACGCCCGTCTTCATCGCGACATACATCTCCTCCTGCGGGATGATCTGCGCGGCGATGCCGAGACGCGTGAACGAGTCGACCTGATCCTTGGCCCAGACCCGCAGCTTTTTCGTCTTCAGCGCCGCGAGCGTGCGCACCGGCTCGTCGCGGCAGAAGATCGAGGCCTCGAGCATGGGAATGGCCATGTAGCCCGCGGCCACCACGTCCCACTTCGCGAACTCCTCCTCGTAGATCTGCTGGACGACGGGCAGCGCTTTCTCGAGCTCCTCGACCGTGCCGATCGAGCCCTGAACGAACACCGAGCTCAATGCCGGCGCGTCGCGGCCGACATAGTTGGCCCAGACCAGGCTCATATCCACCGCGCCCTTGGGCAGGAACCGCAGCGCGTCGGGGTTCTTCAGACCGAGCGAGCCGCCGTTATAGACCTTGACCGTGAATTCCCCGCCGGTCGCGGCCTTCACGTCCTCGGCGAACTGCATCAGTTCCTTGGTCTCGGGCCGCGTTTCGGGCAGCGGATTGTTGAACCGCCATTCGAGCGCCGAGGCCGGCGAGGCCAGGAAAGCGCCGGCCGCTAGGCCCAGGACAAGACTGCGCATTTCGATTTTCATGTTTTTCTCCGCGTTTCTTCGTTGTGAACCCCGCCTCACGGCGAAACGGCTCAACCGTTTTTGCGTCCGTTGTTAGCTTTCGATCTTAGCGTGTCGGATCGTTCACGGGAAATCTGCGGGAGCTGTTGTGGTTTCGTCTGGGGACGACAGACAACGATCTGGCCAATTCTCCGTGGGATGATTAGGCTCGGGCGCCCGGCAGGTAGCCCAGTTGACTGTGCGTATGACGGATTCATCACAGAACCAGGACGAGCGTCCGATCCCGGTGACCCTGATCACGGGGTTTCTGGGCAGCGGCAAGACGACGTTGCTGTCGCATCTGCTGGCACAGACGGCGGCCGTGCCGACGGCGGTGCTGGTTAACGAGTTCGGCGAGATCGGGCTGGATCACGATCTGATCCGCCGGGGCGACGATCAGCTGATCGAGTTGAGCAACGGCTGCATCTGCTGCGCCATGCAGGAGGACCTGGTGGCGACGCTGGGCGATCTGATGGCGCGGCGCGGGCAGGGCGACATCGCGGCGTTCCGGCGCGTGGCCATGGAAACCAGCGGGCTCGCCGACCCGGCGCCGATCGTGCAGACCCTGCTGACCTATCCGTATCTCGCCGAGACATTCCGTCTGGACGCGGTCATCACGACCGTCGATGCGGTGAATGGCGGCGCGACATTGGACAAGCATCCCGAGGCGGTCAAGCAGGCGGCGCTTGCCGACCGTCTGATCCTGACCAAGACCGACCTTGTCGACGACGATGCGGCCGACGCGCTGACGGCGCGCCTGCAGCGGCTCAACGCCGGCGCGCGTCGTCTGACCGTCGTCAATGGGACGGTCGCGCCCGAAGCGCTGTTCGACATCGGCGTGCACGATCCTGATGTGGCCGGCGCGCGGGTGCAGGACTGGCTCGGCGAGACCGGGCAGCATGCGCACGACCACAGTGTCGATATCGAAACCTTCTGCGTCGTGCGCGACCGGCCCGTGGCGCCTGCGGCTTTCGCTGACTTCCTGCGCCGGCTAAGCGTCGAGTGCGGCCCCGACCTGCTGCGGGTCAAGGGACTGGTCAACGTGGCCGGCTATCCCAACCGGCCGGCGGTGATCCATGGCGTGCAGCAGGCCTTCCACCCACCGGTCTGGCTGGATCGGTGGCCGAGCGCCGACCGGCGCACGCGGATCGTCGCCATCACGCGGGGCGCGGTAAAGGACTGGATCACCGACGCGCTGGAGGCTGTCGACGGTCCCGGCGCGCAGGCGGCCCAGTAGGCGATGCGCATCCAACTCGAGCAACAGAGCGCGATCGTCGACCTGGCCGGCGGCGCCGAAATGAGCGCCGTCGCGCTCGAGGCGGCGGTGGCCACGCGAACGGCGCTGTTGCGCGCGCGCGGGCTCGGCCGGGGCGGGTACGCGGTGATCGCCCATGGCGGCACGCCGGCGTTTTTCGCCGATCTGCTGGCGGTCTGGCGGACCGGCGCCTGCGCGGCCTGCGTCAATCCGGGCCTCGCAGATGCGGAGCTCGCCAATGTTGTGCACTTCCTGAAGCCCGCCGTGCTGCTGGTCGACGAGGCGTTCGCCGGGGACGGGCTCGACCTGCCGGTTCTGCGGGTCGGCGAACTGGCAGGCGCGACACCCGACGACGACGCGGCGGATACGGCGCTGGACGACCCGGCGCTGATCCTGTTCACCTCGGGCACGACGGGCGCGCCGAAGGGGGTGGTGCACAGCTTCCGCTCGCTGCTGGCGCGGGTGGCGTTGAACCGGACGCATATCGGCGACGCGACGCTGCGAACGGCGCTGTGCGTGTTGCCGACGCATTTCGGCCATGGCCTGATCGGCAACTGCCTGACGCCGCTCTTGGCCGGCGGGCGGCTGCTGCTGTTCCAGAACATGGGGCTGCGCGAGATGGCGGGCCTGGGCGGGCTGATCGACGACCGCGGCGTGACGTTCATGAGCTCGGTACCGGCGTTCTGGAAGCTCGCCAGCAAGGCGGGCCGGCCGCCAGCGACGCGTACGCTCCGGCAAGTCAATATCGGCTCGGCGCCGCTGTCGGCGGAACTCTGGCGCACGGTGATGGACTGGTGCGGCACCGACCACGTGGTCAACATGTACGGCATCACCGAGACGGCGAACTGGGCGGCCGGCGCATCGGCGCGCGACGCCGCGCCCGAAGACGGTCTGGTCGGGACGATGTGGGGCGGCCGGGCCGCCGTGCTGGCGGACGACGGCGCGGTCTCGGCGGCGGGCGAGGGGGAGATCCTGCTGCAGACGCCGTCGCTGATGACGGGCTATCACCAGCGCCCGGATTTGAGCGGCGAGGTGCTGCGGGCCGGCTGGTTCCACACCGGCGATATCGGCGCGATCGACGACGGCGGCGTCATCCGCCTGTCGGGCCGGGCCAAGAGCGAGATCAACCGTGCCGGCATCAAGGTGCACCCCGAGGAGGTCGACCTGCTGCTGGAACGGCATCCTGATGTGGCCGAGGCCTGCACGTTTGGCGTGCCCGACGCGATCAGCGGCGAGATCGTCGGCGCCGCGGTTTGCTTGGCGGGCGATGCCGCCGTCACGCCGGCCGACCTGCGGGCCTGGTGCCTGGAGCGCATGCGGCGCGAAGGCGTGCCGGAAAAGTGGTATGTGGTGGACCGGATTCCGAAGACCGACCGCGGCAAGATCAACCGCGAGGCGGTCCGGGCTTACGCGGAAGGTTTGAGTAAGACGTGATGGACTGGCAGCCGGGCGAGCCGCTGACGCTTCCGACGCCGCGCTTCACCGTGCGGACGACGACGATCTACGACGTGACCGAGAGCATGGTCGCCTGGATGGCCGATCCCGAGGTGATGATCACGCTGAACTCGACCGGGCGCGAGATCACGCTTGCGCAGATGAAACGGCAGGTGAAGCAGTACGACAACCGGCGCAATTTTCATCTGAGCGTGTTCGACAAGCGCGACGACACCGCCATCGGCTTCTACACGGTGAACTGCAAGCCGTGGCACCGCACCGCCGAGACCGCGGTGGTGATCGGCAACCGCGATTACTGGGGCCAGAACGTGGTCATCGAGACGCGGTCGGCGATCCTGGATTTCCTGTTCGACGTGATGGACCTGCACAAGGTGACCGGCCTGCCGTTCGCCCGCAACTTTCCGTCCGTCTTCAACTACAAGGCGCTCGGCTTCCGCTGCGAGGGCGTGTTCCGCGAGCATCTGCGCAGTGTCGAGGGCGGCCGGCTGGACCAGTGCCTGTTCGGTCTGCTGCGCGACGAGTGGCATGCGCACCGGGAGACCCTGCAGCGATGACCGACCAGCACGCCGGCAACGGCTACGAGCGGGCCCGGACGATCCTGGCCGAAGCGCTGAACCTGGAGACCGCGGCCATCGACGCCGAGGCCTCGATCATGACGCTCGAGGCCTGGGACAGCCTGGCGCATATGCGCCTGATCGCCGCGGTCGAGGACGACCTGGCGGTGCAGCTGGAACCGGACGCCATCGTCTCGATCGCGAGCCTGGCCGACGTCGTCAAGATCATCGAGGATCACGGCTGACGGCGCGCGGCATGTCATTGCGGCCGTCCAATGCCTTGGCGGCGCCTGTCGGTGATCTTTACACTTCGCCCGCCGACGCCGTCCGCCAGACTAATTTTGGCCGGCGGCGTTCCAGGCTTTTGAAAACAGTGGCTTATTAACGTTTGCTGTTGGTTTGCAGCAGGCGAGACGGCCACGAATTCGCTTCGTTTTGCGGTCGTTCGGCGTGGAATTCTGTCGGGATTTTTTACAAGGCGCCGAGCGACGTAAAGCGACGCCAACCGCACCTGCGCCGTAACCTGTTGATTTAATTGGCTAACATCAATCCGGTACAGTTCTTGCTGAATGGACGGCAGCTTGGTTAACGGCGTCCCGGCAGGGACGACATGGATTCGATTTGGCGTCGTGGGGAGTCGCGTTGCCAGGGGAATTGGGGAGTAGTTCGACCATGCAAGACAGCACAGTTACGCCGGCATCCACGGCATCGACCCATGTTTATCGCGTCGGCACGGCGAGTGCGCTGGCGCTCGGCGCCGGGTTGGCGGGCCTGAGCGAAGCCCAGGCGACCGTCATCCTGACCGATGTCAATGCCGAGGTCTCGGACGACGTCCAGGACTTTGACGTGAACGACGACGGCATTGACGAACTGACGATCCAAGACCTTGACGGCGAGTTTGCGAGCGCGGAAGGGGGGCCGTCGTTGAAGGTGGCGTTCACCTTCCTCGACCCGGACAAGCCGTTTTTTCTGACTCGGTTCGATTACGGCGACACGATCGGGGCCGCGACCTTTGGCCCCTCGAAGAAGGAAGCCTTCTTTTATAAGAAGTCTTTCTTCGTCAAGGGCAAAGGCAAGATCGACACTCAGGGTTTAAGCCCCTGGGAAGATGGCGAACGCGGCTTTTTCGGAATCTTCATGCCCGAGGGCACGATCAAGAAAGGCGGCTATTTCGGCTATGTCGAGGCACAGTTCTCGCCCGGCAACACCGTGACGATCTTCCGGATCGGCTTCGAGGACGAACTCAATACGCCGATCACCATCCGGAACGCCACGCAGGTGCCGGCGCCGGGCGGCATCGGCCTGCTGGCGCTGGGCGCGGCCGGCATCCTGGCCTACCGCCGGCGGCAGCGGAAGCAGGCGGTAACGGCCGCGGCTTGAGCCTGTCGGCAAGCTTTACAAACCACCCGACGACGACGTCCGCCGGCCAAACGTTGGCCGGCGGCAATCTAGGTCGTTGAAAACAAAGGCTTATTAACTTTTCCTGTTGGCCTGCAACAAGTAAGACGGCCGCGATTTCGAACGATTTTGCGGCCGTTCGGGATGGAACCGTGTCGGGATATTTTACACCGGGCCGAGAGACGCGAGCCATGCCCGCGTCGTAACCCATTGATTTAATTGAACTACGTCAAGCTGGTACGGATTTTGCGGAGAATTCGGCAGCTTGGTTAACGATGTCCGAGCCGGCATACATCGGATTCGAATTGGCGTCGCGTTCCGTCGCGTTGCCAGCGCAAGGGGGTAAACTTTCGACCATGCAGGATAGCAACACCACGACGGCAGCCACGACATCGGCCAATCTCTACCGCGCAGGAACGGCGGGCGCGCTGGCAATCGGCGCCGGCCTGGTCGGATTGAGCGAGGCCCAGGCGGACGTCATTCTGACCGACTTCAATGTCACGATTACCGACGACTTCGAATTGTTCGACGTGAACGATGACGGCGAGAACGAACTGGCCATCACAGACGAAACGGGCGTGTATTCCTCTGCGAAGGGATTTAGCGGAACGTTCTTTGCCGTCGATTCTTTCGGTGCACCCAAGGCGGTTTTTCTGACACGGTTCTATTACGGCGATACGATCGATAAGAGCAGCTTCTCCCCCGCCGGTAGAAGTGGCCTTTTCTATAGTTCGTTTCCGGATTTTGCAGGTAAAAGCCCCTGGGAAGACGGCGAGCGCGGATTCTTCGGTTTTGCGGTTCCCTCGGACCTGGATCAAGAGGGCGTCTATTACGGTTATGTCGAGGCGCAGTTCTCGCCGGGCAACACGGTGACAATCTTCCGGATCGGTTTTGAGGACGAGCTCGGTACGCCGATCACCATCCGCGACCCCAACGCTGTGCCGGCGCCGGGCGGCATCGGCCTGCTGGCGCTGGGCGCGGCCGGCACGCTGGCCTACCGCCGGCGGCGGCGGAAGCAGGCCGCCGCGGCCACGGCCTGAGCCTGTCTGTTCGGCGCGGGCGCGTCTTGCCGAGCACAATCGTGCTTGGCCAACACGGTCCCAATCGGGACGAAGCGGGTTCGAATTGGCGTCGCGGCTGACCGCGTTGCCAGCGTAACAGGGGAAGCTTTCGACCATGCAGGACAGCAAGACCACCACGACGGCCACGGCATCGGCCGATCTCTACCGCGCGGGCGCGGCGGGCGCGCTGGCGATCGGCGCCGGCCTGGCCGGATTGAGCGACGCCCAGGCGGCCGTCATCCTGACCGACGTCAACGCCACGATCACCGACGATTTCCAGACGTTCGACGTAAACGATGACGAGGTGGACGAACTGGGCATCGGCGACAACACAGGCGCGTTTTCGTTTGCGAAGGGACTTGGCGGGACGTTCGTTGGCGTCGACTTTTTCGGTCTGCCGAAGCCGTTTTTCCTGACGCAATTCGATTACGGCGATACGGTCTCGAAGGAAACCCTTGTCGTCGGCACTATGAATGGCTTCTTCTACAAGTCGTCTAAGGCAGGCAAAAGCCCCTGGGAGGACGGCGAACGCGGCTTCTTCGGATTTGCGGTTCCGTCCGACATCGATGGACTAGGCGTCTATTACGGTTATGTCGAGGCGCAGTTTTCGCCCGGCAATACGGTGAACATCTTCCGGATCGGCTTCGAGAACGAGATCAATACGCCGATCACCATCCGCGACCCCAACGCGGTGCCGGCGCCGGGCGGCATCGGCCTGCTGGCGCTGGGCGCGGCCGGCACGTTGGCCTACCGCCGGCGGCAACGCAAGAAGGCGGCAGCGGCCTGATTCCGTTCGGCGCACGCCACCCAAGACACAGATACGCCGTCGCCGCAAACCGCGGCGGCGGCTTGACGTAGTTCCGGACGCTTCCCTGCTGGCGGCATGAGCGAACGACTGACCAAACGGGTATTGCTGCTCGGCTGGGACGGCGCGGACTGGAAGGTGATCCAGGCGCTGCTCGACGCCGGGCGGATGCCGAACCTGGAGCGGCTGATCGACCGCGGCGTGATGGGCAACCTGGCGACGCTGCAGCCGATCCTGTCGCCGATGCTGTGGACCTCGATCGCCACCGGCAAGCATGCCGACCAGCACGGCATCCACGGCTTCATCGAGCCGCGGCCCGACGGCGCCGGCGTGCGGCCGGTGACCAGCACCTCGGTCCAGGCCGAGCCGCTGTGGAGCATTCTCGAAAGCCAGGGCCTGAAGAGCGCCGTTGTCGGCTGGTTCGCGACTTATCCGGCCGACCGGGTCGCCGGCATCGCGGTCAGCGACCTCTACTGCAACGCCCGCGGCGCCAGCTTCGACGACTGGCCGCTGCCCGACCGCATGGTCAAGCCGGCGCGCCTGACGGACGTGATGGCCGACCTGCGGGTGCATCCGAGCGAAATCGAGGCCGGGCAGGTGCTGCCGTTCATTCCGCGGGCGCCGGAGATCGACCAGGAGGCGGACGAGCGGCTGGCCGCCTTCGCCCGGTTCATGGCCCGCTGCGCCACCGTGCACGGCGCCGGCACCTATGTGGCCGAGCACGAGGACTGGGACCTGCTGGCGGTCTACTACGAAACCGTCGACCGGATGTCGCACTGGTTCATGGAGTACCACCCGCCGAAGATGCGGCACGTTATCGAGCAGGATTTCGAGATCTATCGAGAGGTGATCGACGGCATCTACCAGTTCCACGACCAGACGCTGGGCCGCTACATGGAGCTGGTCGGGCCGGAGACGACGATCGTGATTTGCTCCGACCACGGCTTCTACAGCGACCATCTGCGCCCGCCGGTCTCGGCCAACATGCAGACCGGCAATCCGGTGCTGTGGCACCGCGACCTCGGCGTGTTCGTCGCCAGCGGTCCGGGCGTCAAGCGGGACGAGCTGGTGTTCGGCGCCTCGATCCTGGACATCGCGCCGACCGTCTTGACCCTGCTCGGTCTGCCGGTCGCGCGGGACATGGAGGGCCGGGCGCTGACCCAGATCCTGGCCAACGATGTCCAGCCGGAACGGATCGGCAGCTATGGCGCGCCCGACGCGGCACCGGCGACCTACGAGGACCCGGGCGAGGCGCAGGCGGCGCTGACGCAGCTCGCCGAGCTCGGCTATATCGAGACGGTCTCGGACGACGCCGAGCTGGCGGTCGAGCGGGCGCTGATCCAGCAGCATCTCAATCTCGCCGACGTGCACCTGAACAAGCGCCAGTTCAAACGGGCGATCGAGCACCTGGAGGCGTGGCGCAAGCTGGCGCCGGAAAACCGGCGCGCGCTTCTGAAGCTGGCGCAGTGTTATCTCGGGCTCGGCGAATTGGACGAGGCCCGCGCGATCCTCGACAAGCTCTTGGGCCGGGACCGCGACGGGCCGACCGCCAACCTGCTTTACGGCCAGCTGCTGTTTCGCGAGGGCAAGGACGACGACGCGCTGGCGCATTTCGAGCGCGCGGCCACGTCCGGCGCCAACAACCGCAACCTGCAGGCCCAGATCGGCCAGGTGCACTTACGCGGGCAGCGCTGGCCGGAGGCGGACGCGGCGTTTCGCCGGGCGCTCGAGATCGACGCCGATTTCGCCCGCGCGCATCATGGGCTCGGCGTCGCGCTCTATGGCCAGGGCCACTACGAGGACGCGGTGAACACGCTGCTGCGGTCGATCGGCCTGCTTTATCACCAGCCGCTGGCGCATTACCACCTCGGCATCGCGCTGGCCGCGAGCGGCCGGGTCGGCAACGCGGTCGAGGCGCTGAACAACGCGCTGAAGCTGGCGCCGAACCTGGCCGTGGCCCAGAAGGCGCTGGCGCAGCTCGACCGCGACACGCGCAAGGCGGTGAAGGCCGAGATCCTGCGCGTGCAGACCATGCTCGACGAACGCGACGCCGAGGCCGCCGATGCGCCGGCGGCAGCCGAGAAGGCCGCGGTTTCGGACGAGGCGGCGATCACCGTGGTCTCAGGCCTGCCGCGTTCCGGGACCTCGATGATGATGCAGATGCTGGCCGCCGGCGGCATGCCGGTGCTGACCGACGATCAGCGCGCCGCCGACGCCGACAATCCCAAGGGCTATTTCGAGCTGGAGGCGGTGAAGCGGCTCGAGACCGAGACGACCTGGCTGGCGGACGGCGTCGGCAAGGCCGTCAAGATCATCTATTCGCTGCTCTACCACCTGCCGGCGGACCGCGCCTACAAGGTGCTGTTCATGCGCCGCGACATCGACGAGGTGCTGGCCTCGCAGGCCGACATGCTGGCGCGCGCCGACAAGGCGGGCGCGGCCGAGCCGGCGAAGCTCGCCGACGCCTTCCGCCAGCAACTGGCGCGCATCGAGGCCTGGCTCGCCGGGCAGCCGAACATCGACGTGCTTTATGTCGATCACCGCGACGCGGTCGACGACCCGGCCGCAACGGCAGCGCGGGTAGCTGCGTTTCTCGACGCCGGTGTGGACGCGGCCGCCATGGCCGCCGCGGTGGACGGCACGCTCTATCGCCACCGCGGAGATGCGTCGTCGGCCCCTTAAATTTCGGTGTCGACATCGGCAACCGATGGCCGATCCTTCGAGACGCGCCCGATCGGGCGCTCCTCAGGATGGAGACCTTTGCACGGTTTTGGGAAGCGTGATTCACTGACGGTATAGGGGCTGTCGGTGAGGGTTTGAGATGTCTCGCAAGCGTGTTGGTCAGCTGGGGTTTGAGGACGCGGTTGTCGAGGCGCGGCTTGGCGCTCGGTTCGATCGGCTGTCGAAGATCAATGATCTTGTGGACTGGCGGCCGTTTGAGGCGCTGCTGGAGGGGCTTTATCCGTCGCGTCGGGGCGAGCCGTCTTATCCGGCGCTGATCATGTTCAAGGTGCTGCTGTTGCAGCGCTGGTACAATCTGTCGGATCCGATGATGGAGGAGGCGTTGGCGGACCGGATCTCGTTCCGTCGGTTTGTCGGTCTGAGCCTGAGCGATCCGGTTCCCGATCACTCGACGATCCACCGTTTCCGGGACCGTCTACGCGGGGCGGCGCGTCTTGAGGCGCTGATGGGGGAGTTGTCGCGTCAGCTCGAAGCGCACCAGGTCGTGCTCAAACAAGGCACGTTGATTGATGCCAGCCTGGTGAGCAGCGCGGCGCGGCGGCCTCGGATCAAGGAAGGCCGGACCAGCCGGACCGATCCGGATGCGCGCTTTGGCACCAACAACGAGCGCCGGCGCTATAGCTTTGGCTACAAGCTGCATGTGGCCGTGGATCAGGGCTCGGCGCTGATCCGCGGCCTGTTTCTGACGCCGGCCAATCGCCAGGAGATCGACTTTGCCGCCGATTTGGTTCAGGGCGACGAGCAGGCCGTCTATGCCGACCGTGGTTATGACGCCCGGCGCCTGCGCGATCATCTGGCGGCGCTCGGCATCGCCGACGGGGTCATGCGCCATGCCCGTAAAGGCAGGCCGCTCAACGCCGAAGAGACCGCCCGGAACCACCGGCTGGTGGCCCGGCGCCGACCGGTCGAGAAGATCTTCGGCACCCTCAAACGAAGCTACCGCCTCAGCCGCCTGCCGCATTTCAGCCAAGCACGCAACGAAGTCACCGTCACGCTCGCCTGTTTCGCCTACAACCTGCGACGCCTCGCCGTCCTCTGCGCAACTTGAGGCCGCTCGATATCGACCTCATCGACAGCAAACAGGCCTCAAGCCGGTCAGCGGCTCGAAAACAGGCGCGATCGCCGCTAACAACCCAGCGCCAAGCTCGAACATAGCGACAAACAACACCTACCGTGCAAAGGTCTCCAGGATGAGGTTTGCGTTTGATATCAGTGCCCGACCTCATGCTGAGGAGGCCCCGTAGGGGCCGTCTCGAAGCATGCAATATGGAGTTGCAACGGCGGCTTCAAGCCGGCGTCGTCAGCGCAGCCACTTCTCGACTTCGTGGCGCTGGATCTTGCCGGTGGTGCTGCGGGGCAGGTCGTCGACGGCGACGAAACGGAATTCCTTCGGCTGCTTGTAGCCGGCGAGCGCCTGGCGGCAGGCCTGGGCCAGCGTGTCGGCCGTAAGCGTTGCGTCGTTGGCGGCCACGAACGCCACCGGCACCTCGCCCCAGCGGGCGTCGGGTTTACGCACGACGACGGCGTCGTCGACCCGGGCGTCGGCCAGCAGCACGCGCTCGATCTCGGCCGGGTAGATGTTCTCGCCGCCCGACTTGATCAGGTATTTGACGCGGTCGACGAAGTCGAGCGTGCCGTCGGGGTTGCGCACGAAGGCGTCGCCCATGTGGAACCAGCCGCCGCGGAAGTCCTGGGCGTTGACCTCTGGCGCGTTCCAATAGCCGCTGAACATGGTCGGGCCGCGGACCGCGGCCTCGCCGGGCTGGCCGTCGGGCACGTCGTTGCCGTCGGCACCGACCAGGCGTAGATCGCACATCGAGCTTTGCCGCTTCGACAGCGAGTCCGGCACCACGCCGACGGGAATCTGGCCGGCCGACGCGGGCGGTGCGCCGGTTTCCGTCGCGCCGAAGGTGTTGGCGTAGGGCGCCTGCAACAGCTCCGTGATCTCGGCAATCTGATGCCGCGGCACGAGATCGGCCATGGCGCCGATCAGCTTGATGCCGGCGGGCTTGAGATTGCGTTTCTTCACGGCCTCGGCGACCTGCTCGATCATGCCGGGCATCAGGATCAGCCACCAGATCGGCTGGGCGGCGGCGAGGTCGGCCAGCCGGTCGGGATCGAAGCCGTCGACGATCACCAGCTTGCCGCCGGAACAGAGCATGGCGATGCCCTGGTCGGTCGAGGCCATGTGGAACATGGGTGGCCAGGCGACAAACGTGTCGCCGGGCGTGAGCCGCATGTCGAGGCTGAGGAGCTGCAGGCGGGCGAGCTCGGCGCGGTGGCTGATCAGCGCGCCCTTGGGCAGGCCGGTGGTGCCGCTGGTGTAGATGATCACCAGGCCGTCCTCGGGATGGACGGGAACGCCGGGCTCGCGGTCGACGGCGCGGTTCAACAGCTCCTCGTAGGCCGACCCCAGCTCGACAATGTGCGTGAGGCCGTGCTCGACGGCCAGGAGCTGATCGCGATGGCGCGGCGAGACCAGGGCCACATTAGGCGTCGTCAGCTGAATGCAGTGCTCGAGCTCGGGCGGGGCGAGGCGCCAGTTGAGGGCGCAGAAGATGGCGCCGAGCTTGCCCGCCGCGAAAGCCAGCTCCATGTACTCGGCACGGTTTTCCGACAGGATCGCGACCCGGTCGCCATGGCCGACGCCGAGGCTGGCGAGCGCGTTCGCCAAGCGGTTCACCCGCGCGTTGAAGTGGGCGTAGGTGCAGGTCCGGTCGCCGTCCTCGATGGCGACGGCATTGGGCTGGATCCGGGCCCGGACCCGAAGCAGATCGCCGATGGTGACCTGCGACGACGCGGCGACGGGCGCCGTCGGCGAATGCGGTGTCTCGTTCATGGCACGGCCCTCGATCGGTCAAACCTGCTGTCTACGTGCGCCCGAACCGAAACGATACACAAGGACATGCTACACGCCATAGAGGTTGGAAGTGCGGCGGAACGGCCGCATAATCCCCTCAGTTGAATAGTTCGATCAAAGGAGGCGTATCTAACAATCAGGGAGGCGTACGATGAGAGGCAAACACCGTCTGTTCGCCGTTGTAACGACGCTTACCGTCTTATCGCTTACCAGTAGCGCGGTGCTCGCTCAAAAGCAGGGCGGCATTCTCAAGGCCTATCACCGCGGCACGCCGCCAAGCGGCTCGATCCACGAGGAAGCGACCAACTCCACGGTCTCGCCCTATATGGGCGTCTTCAACAACCTTGTGATGTATGACCAGCACGTTGCGAAAAACAGCCTGGAGACGATCGTTCCCGATCTCGCCACCGAGTGGACGTGGTCGGACGACTTCACCCGGCTGACCTTCAAGCTGCGCGAGGGCGTGAGCTGGCACGACGGCAAGCCGATGACCTCGGCGGACGTCGCCTGCACCTGGAACCTGGTGCTGGGCACGAGCCGGCAGAAGCTGCGCAAGAACCCGCGCAAGTCCTGGTACACCAACCTCGACGAGGTCACCACCAACGGCGACCATGAGGTCACGTTCCACCTGAAACGCCCGCAGCCGGCCTTCATCGCGCTGTTGGCCTCGGGCTACAGCCCGGTATATCCGTGCCATGTCTCGCCGAAACAGATGCGCACCAACCCGATCGGCACCGGCCCGTTCAAGTTCGTCGAGCTGAAGCAGAACGAGCGCGTCGTGTTCACGCGGAACGAGAATTACTGGAAGCCGGACCGGCCCTATCTCGACGGCGTCGAGTGGACGATCATCAAGAACCGCTCGACCCGTGTGCTGGCCTTCATCGCCGGCCGTTTCGACCTGACCTTCAACCAGGACATCACCGTGCCGCTGTTGAAGGACGTCAAGGAACAGGCGCCGGACGCGGTCTGCAAGCTCAGGACGAGCAATGTCAGCACCAACCTGATCGTCAATCGCGACGCGCCGCCCTTCGATAACGAGAAGATCCGCACCGCGATGGCGCTGACCGTCGACCGTCAGGCCTTCGTCGACATCCTGAGCGAAGGGCAGAACGTCATGGGCGGCGCGATGATGCCGCCACCGGAAGGCGTCTGGGGCATTCCGAAGGACAAACTGTCGGACGTGCCGGGCTATGGCGATGTCGCCAAGAACCGCGCCGAGGCGCGGGCGATCATGGAGGGCCTCGGCTATGGCGCCGACAACCCGCTGAAGGTGAAGGTCTCGACGCGCAACATCGCGATCTACCGCGATCCCGCCGTGATCCTGATCGACCACCTGAAGGAGATCCATATCGCGGCCGAACTGGAGACGGTGGAGACCAGCAACTGGCACGCCAAGGTGGCGCGCAAGGACTACATGATCGGCCTCAACCTGACCGGCCTCGGCGTCGACGACCCGGACGCGAACTTCTACGAGAACTATGCCTGCGGGTCGCAGCGCAACTATACCGGCTACTGCAACAAGGACCTGATGGCCCTGTTCGAGAAGCAGTCGATGATGAGCGATCAGGAGGAGCGCAAGAAGCTGGTGTGGGAGATCGACAAGAAGCTGCAGGCGGACGTGGCCCGGCCGATTATCTTCCACGACAAGTCCGCGACCTGCTGGCAGGCGCACGTCAAGGGCTTCGATACCATGACGAACAGCGTCTACAACGGCTGGCGCATGGAGGACGTCTGGCTCGACAAATAGGGATGGACGTAGCGGCGCGGGCCGGGCAGGGGCCTCGGCCCGCCCGTCCCGGCCGCGCGATCGAGTCCCGTCCCACTCGCCACACCGCGTGAAGGAGATGAGCCCGTGGGCACCTATATGGTGAAGCGTTTCCTGTTGATGCTGCTGACGCTGTTCGGCATCTCGGTGATCATTTTCTGCCTGCTGCGTCTGGTGCCGGGCAGCATCGTCGACATCCTGTTCGATTCCGCCGGCTTCATCGATCCGGCCGAGAAAGCTCAGATCGAGGCGGAACTCGGCCTCGACCAGCCGATCATCGTGCAGTACGCCGCCTGGATCGGCGGTCTGCTGCAGGGCGACCTCGGCTATTCCTATGTGTCCGAGCTGCCGACCATCGACGAGCTGGCGCCGCGCATTCCGATCACCGCCAAGCTCGCCCTGCTGGCGCTGATCTTCTCGGTGCTGTTCGGCCTGCCGCTCGGCGTGATCAGCGCGGTGAAGCAGGACACCAGCCTCGACTACTGCCTGCGGGTGATTAGCCTGAGCGGCCTATCGCTGCCGTCATTCTGGCTCGGCCTGCTGATCCTGATGGCCTTCGTCAGCTATTTCGACGCCATCCCGATCTACACCAATCCGCCGGACAGTCTGCTCGACGAGCTCTTGCTTTACAGCGTGCCGGCGGCCGCCGTCGGCTTTCGAAGTTCGGCATTGATCATGCGCCTGACGCGATCATCGATGCTGGAGGTTTTGCGTCAGGACTATATCCGCACGGCCAAGGCAAAGGGCGCCTCGGAGAACGCGATCAACTACCGCCACGCGCTGAAGAACGCCGTGCTGCCGGTGACCACGATCATCGGCATCGAGGCGGGGTTTCTGATCGGCGGCCTGATCGTCACCGAGACCGTGTTCAACATCCCGGGCGTCGCCCGCTTCCTGGTCGAGGCGATCCAGTGGCGCGACTACCCGATCGTGCAGAACCTGGTGATGTTCATCGCCGTCGTCGTCGTGCTGGTGAACTTCATCGTCGACCTGACCTACGCCGCGCTCGACCCGAGGATCAAGTATGCCGACTGACGCGCAGCCCGCACCGGCCGGAGCCTAGTCCATGGCCCAGATCGACCATCAGCTCGAACTCGCCCGCGCCGGCGCCCATGTCGAGAGTCGGCTGGGCGCGCTGCTGTTCTTCTGCCGCCGCTATCCGCTGGGCGCGATCGGCGGCGTCATCGTGCTGGTCTTCGTGCTGGCGGCGGTCTTCGCCGATGTCATCGCGCCGCACGACCCGCTGTCGACCGATCCATTGCTGTCGTTAAACCCGCCGACCACCGAGAACGTGCTCGGCAACGACATGATGGGCCGCGACATGTACAGCCGGATCGTCCACGGCGCCCGTATCTCGCTTGCCGTCGGCATCGGCTCGACGCTGCTGGGCGGCATCATCGGCGTCATCGTCGGCCTGCTGTCCGGCTACCTGATGGGCTGGGTCGACTTGGTGACGCAGCGCATCATCGACACCATGCAGGCGCTCCCGTTATTGGTGATGGCACTGGTGATGGCGGCCGCGCTGGGCCCGTCGCTGGAAAACACCATCATCGCCATCTCCATACCCCTTGTGCCGCAGGTGGCTCGCGTGATCCGCGCCAACACGCTTTCGCTGCGCGAGATGCCGTTCGTCGAGGCGGCGCGGGCAGGCGGCATCAGCGAGATCTGGATCGCCATCCGCCATGTCCTGCCGAACACGCTGGCGCCGCTCATCGTGCTCGGCACGGCGCAGCTCGGCTCGGCGATCCTGACCGAAGCCTCGCTCTCTTTTCTGGGTCTCGGCATTCCGGAGCCGTATCCCTCCTGGGGCCGTATGCTGTCGGAGTCGGCGGCCGAATACGTGCGTACGGCACCTTGGCTGGTGATTTTCCCGGGCATCGCCATCTCACTTGCCGTGTTCGGCACCAATCTCCTGGGCGACGCCTTGCGCGACCTGCTCGACCCGCGGCAGCGCTCGTGACCGCAGAGCCGACGTCGACCGTCACCGTCGCCCGGCCGGAGGCGCAACCGGACGCCGCGCCCGTGCTCGAGATCGAGGGGCTGCAGACCTACTTCTACACGCGCGAGGGTATCGTCAAGGCCGTCGACGATGTCTCGTTCTCGCTCGGTCGCGGCGAAACCTTGGGAGTCGTCGGCGAGTCCGGCTGCGGCAAGAGCATCACCGCGCTCTCGGTCATGCGGCTGGTGCCCGATCCGCCGGGCAAGATCGTCGGCGGCCGGGTCCGTCTCGAGGGCCGCGATCTGATGGCGCTGGACGAGACCGAGATGCGCGACATCCGCGGCAACGAGATCTCGATGATCTTCCAGGAACCGATGACCTCGCTCAATCCCGTCATCAGTATCGGCGAGCAGGTCTGCGAGGCTTTGCGCCTGCACCAGGACCTGTCCAAGGCCGACGCCATGGACAAGTCGGTGGAGATGCTGCGGCTGGTGAAAATCCCGGAGGCGGCGCAGCGGGTGAAGGAATACCCGCATCAGCTCTCGGGCGGCATGCGCCAGCGGGTGATGATCGCCATGGCGCTGGCGTGCAATCCGAAGGTGCTGATCGCGGACGAGCCGACGACGGCCCTCGACGTTACGATCCAGGCGCAGATCCTGGACCTAATCGTCGACCTGCAGGAGCAGCTCGGCACGGCGGTGATCCTGATCACGCACGATCTCGGCGTCGTCGCCGAGACCACGCGGCGGGTCGTGGTCATGTATGCCGGCCGCAAGGTCGAGGAAGCGGACGTGCAGTCGCTGTTCGACACGCCGCTGCATCCCTACACCAGCGGCCTGCTGGCCTCGATCCCGCGGCTCGGCGTCATGAGCGGCGAGGCGGAAGAGGCGGCCGGCCGGCTGCTGGAGATCCCGGGCATCGTGCCGGCGCTGAACAATCTGCCGCCGGGCTGTACGTTCGCGCCGCGCTGTCCGTTCGCGGACGATCGCTGCCGGGCCGAATATCCGGCTTACGAGGAGAAGGCGCCGGGGCACTGGGCGGCCTGCTGGCGCAGCCACGAAATCGAGCTGGGGCCGGGCGCATGAGCATGGCGAGCGAGACCCGCGCGGCGGCACTGGCGAACCGGCCGACGCCGGTGCTCGAGATCGAGGACCTGAAGAAACACTTTCCGATCCGCAAAGGCATCCTGTCGCGCACCGTCGGCCAGGTCTATGCGGTCGACGGGGTCAGCTTCACGATCCACGAGGGCGAGACGCTGGGCCTGGTCGGCGAGTCGGGCTGCGGCAAATCGACAATCGGCCGCACCATCCTGCGTCTGATCGAACCGACCGCCGGCGCGATCCGGATCGACGGCACTGATATCACCGGCATCGACAAGAAGGCGTTGAGACCCTACCGCCGGCAGATGCAGATCATCTTTCAAGATCCGTTCTCGTCGCTGAACCCGCGGATGACCGCCGGCGACATCGTCGGCGAGGCGATGAAGTTTCACGGACTCGCCCAAGGAAAAGCATGGACGGAGCGGGTGGCCGCCCTGTTCGAGCGGGTCGGTCTGCGCCAGGCGCAGATGCGCGCCTTTCCGCACGAGTTCTCCGGCGGTCAGCGCCAGCGCATCGGCATCGCCCGAGCGCTGGCGCTGAACCCGAGGCTGATCATCGGCGACGAGCCGGTCTCGGCGCTCGACGTCTCGATCCAGGCCCAGGTCATCAACCTGCTGATGGACCTGCAGAAGGAGTTCAAGCTGGCCTACCTGTTCATCGCCCACGACCTCGCCGTGGTCGAACATATCAGCCACCGCATCGCCGTCATGTATCTCGGCAAGATCGTCGAGCACACCGACAAGCGGACACTGTTCACCAATCCGCAGCACCCCTATACCGAAGCCCTGCTGGCCGCCGTGCCGGTGCCCAATCCGTCGCTCAAACGCAAGAGGCGGGTTCTGCAGGGCGACGTGCCGAGCCCGATCAATCCGCCGTCCGGCTGCCACTTTCACACTCGCTGTCCCTATGCCGAGGAGCGCTGCCGGATCGAGGCGCCCAAGCTGAAGCCCGTCGGTTCCGACCACTGGGTGGCCTGCCATCTCCGTTGAGAAAGTCGACGGATCTGATGAGCAAGGGCCGGATTGACTCCGCTCGCCCGCGTGTGCGTCCATTGGGCCAGCGAGGTCCCGCCTTAACCAGTTGTTAACTGGAATCGACGAAGCCTCGGATCGACCTAGATGTAGGTGTCGGTGACGTTGCTTCCGAGGAAGTCGATGCCAATGAACTCCAAGCTGGCCTGCATCGCCGGCGCGGCCATCTGCGCGCTGGGCACGGAGGCGGGCGCGCTGACATTAACGGCGGGCTCGGCCTGGCCGTCACCGACGATCGCGGTCTGCTGGGACGGACCGCGCAAAGCGCACAAGCAGGAACGCCGGATGGTCCGCAAGGCCATCGCCGCGACATGGGAGCGGGAAAGCGCCGTCCGGTTCACCGGCTGGCGCGCCTGTCACGACGACTCGGCCGGCATTCGCATCGCCTTTGAAAACTCACACCCCCGAACCAACGGGCGGGGAACCGGGATCGACGGACTGTCGAAAGGCGTGATCCTGCCACCGCTGTGGAGCGTGGCGGCGCTGTCGATCAACCTGAAGGCCACGGTGCACGAATTCGGCCACGCGCTCGGCTTCGGCCATGAGCATGCCCGCAGCGACGCGCCCGAGCCCAAGCGCTGCGGCGCCTTCGACGGCACCGGCAAGCGCCATATCGAGCCGGATGTGGCGATCACGCCGTTCGACGTGGACTCGATCATGGTCGCCTGCGTGTCGATGGCGACGGTTCGGTTTTCGCGCGGCACGCCGAGCCTGAGCGCGCTCGACATTTTCGGACTGATCCGCACCTACGGCTCGAATCCGAAGAACGTTTTGGATCGGGACGAGACCGGCGACCGTTTCGGCGCCGCCTTGCTGGTGCGCGACATGGACGGCGACGGAGTCGCCGATCTGATGGTCGGCGCGCCGGGCGAAGACGGCGGCAGCGGCGCCGTCTATCTCTACAGGGGCGATCGCAAACGCGGCTTCCGGCCGCTGGCGCGATACACGCCGGCCGACTTCGGCATCGGCGACGCCGACGGCTACCGGTTCGGGTCGGCGATGACCTGGCGGACGGCGACCGGCGCCGCGCCGGCCCGGCTGATCGTACATGCCAACCATCCGACCGATGGGGCCGGCTTCCAACTGGCCGTCGCCGCCGGCAGCGCGCCTGACGTGGCGGGGCGGTCCGACATGCCGGTGCCGCCGCCACGTCCGAGGACCGCCGCCTTGATGCCGGATCTGGCCACGCCGCCGATGTTCGGTTTTCCCGACCTCTCCGGCCGCGGCGGGCGAGACCTGCGGGTGCAGTGGCACGACCTCGACGGCGACGGCATCGACGACGCCGTGATCGGGGCGCCGCACGCCGACGGCGCGGCGGAACGCTCCGGCGCCGTGGTGATCCTGCGGGGTCAAACCGATACTGGGTCAAGTGCGAAGGCGGCAGCCTGGTACTGGTTCGGACAAGCTTACTAGCACTTACGCCTACTCGAACACGCACTCCATACCATCAGCCGGCCGTCCGCCTTTTCCTCGGGGTGACGTCGCAGCCGGCCGCGTGCTGTATCATGGTGGTTCAATGACGGTCTTTCGTTCGTGTATGCCAGCGGGAAGGCAGCATCTGAGAGCGCTCGGGAACCCGATGAAGATCTGGACATTGGCCACATGGCTGGTCGCATTGTGTGCCTCGGTCATCATCGCAATGGCGGTGTTCACGGAGAAGACGTTCCATGTCGAAATCGTCATACCGGCGCCGCCAGCCGCCGTGTGGTCGGTACTGACGGATTCGACGGCCTACAAGGAATGGAACCCGGTCTTCGTCCGTGTCGAGGGCGAGTTCCGCGAGGGAGAAGAGGTTGAGAGCCTCGTTCGGGAACCCGACGGCGACGAGACCGCGATCACCTCGACGATCGTCAGGCTGATCCCGGAAAGGGAGATAAACCAATATGGCGGGCTTCCCGGGTTCATTACCTTCGATCACAAATGGCTGCTGGAGCCGGTCGACGGCGGAACCAAGGTCATTCAGCACGAGGTCGATCGCGGCTTCTGGATCTGGTTCTGGGACTCAAGCTGGGTCGAGCCCGCCTACGCCAGCGCGAACGAGGCCTTGAGAGAACGTGTGCTCCAGCTTGCTGAATGAACGCCGCTGACCGCCCAGTTCAGCTGCCCGCATTCAGTCGTCGCTCAATCGTCGTCGTCGTCCTTGCCGGGTTTGCGGACCACGAGGCCGATCCGGTAGACGTCGTCGATCTTGCCGACGAGGAAGACCGAGGTCGGCAGCTTGCCGGTGCTGTTGATCGGCGCCTCGTCATAGACGACGCGGACGCGGTTGGTCATCTTCATGTTGGGCACCAGCTTGCCCGTGGCGAGCGCGCCGTCGAGGCCGTTCTCGGGGAAGTCCTCGAAGGTGATCGAGAGGATCGGCCGGCCCAGGCCGCGGCGGATCTGAAAGGCGACGATCCGGCGTTTGATCTTGCCGGCGTCCTTCCAGTAGACGAGCTCTTCGAAACGACCGTAATCGCGATTTTCGATCGCTTCTTGGATGGTCGCCACGAGCGTGTCCGGGTCGCGCGGCAATTCCGCGGCGGCGGCGACCGGGGCCGCCAACGCGACGAAGAACAGGCCGGGGGCAACGAGCCCCCGGCCGAACAGTTTCGTCACAAGACGCGTAAACAAGACGTCTATTCCTTCAACGCGAAGACCCAGATGACGCCGCCCTGGGGCACGTCAGGAATGCGGCCGGCCGGCAGCATGTCCTTCAGGAGCCCCTGCATCCGCTCGGCGTCGACGCCCCAACCGGACTGCACGGCGATGTACTGCACGCCGTCGACCTCGTAGGAGGCCGGCACCGCGGTTACGCCCGAGTTGGTCGGGAATTCCCACAGCATCTCGCCGTTGGTCGCGTTGAACGCGCGGAACATGCGATCGTTGGTGCCGCCGGTGAAGATCAGGTTGCCGCCGGTCGACAGCAACGGACCCCAGTAGGGCGTGTCGTTGAAGGCGTGCTCCCAGACCATCTCGCCCTTGTCGAGGTCCCAGGCCTGCAGCTTGCCGATCGGCACGGGCTTCGACACATCCACGCTCTCATGGAAGCGCAGCGACGACAGGATCACGTCGATCGGCACGCCGATATAGAGCTCGCCGGGCTCCCGCTCACCGATGGGTGCGCCGCCGAATTCCGAGCACAGGTTCTCGTGCGCCGGAATGTAGAACAGCTTGGTGTCGGGGTTGTACGCCTCCGGCGGCCAGTCCTTGCCGCCCCACAGGCTGGGGCAGAAGAATGCCGACTTGTTCGTGCCCGGCGTGCGCGCTTCGACATAGGTCGGCCGTCCGGTCTCCGGATCGATCGACTCGAAGGCGTTCTGGATCACGTACTTGTCGGCGGCGATGAAGTTGATCGGACCTTCCGGCGTCCGCTCCATCGACCAGATAAAGCCGTTGCGGCCGGCATGCACCAGGCCCTTCACCTTCTGGCCGTCACGCTCGAAGTCGATCAGCAACGGCGCGGAGACTTCGTCCCAGTCCCAGGCATCGTTCCAGTGATACTGGTGATGGCCCTTGATCTCGCCGCTGTCGATGTCGAGCGCGATCACCGACGTGGTGTAGAGGTTGTCGCCGGGACGCGTGTCGGGCATCCACGGACCGCCGTTGCCGGTGCCGAAATAGGCCAGGCCGGCTTCGGCGTCGTAGTTGCCCTGCATCCAGACGGAACCGCCGCCGGTCTTCCAGCTGTCGCCCTTCCAAGTGTCGTGGCCGGGCTCGCCCGGTCCCGGAATGGTGTAGGTCTTCCAGGCCTCGGCGCCGGTCTCGGCATCGAGCGCGACGACATAGCCGCGGATGCCGTATTCGCCGCCGGAGACACCGGTGACGACCTTGCCGCGGGCGACGAGCAGCGACAGCGTCGAATAGTAGCCGTCGGTGTAGTCGCCGATGAGGACGTCCCAGACGACCTCGCCGGTCTTGGCGTCGAGCGCGACCACGCCCGCGTCAACCGTGGCCATATAGACCTTGTCGCCGTAAAGGGCGGCGCCGCGATTGGTCGGGTGCAGCTGGAACAGATCCTCCGGCAGCTCACGGACGTAACGCCAGATCTCGGTGCCGGTCTTGGCGTCGAGCGCAATCACCTGGTTCTGCGGCGTCGACACGAACATCATGCCGTCGTTGACCATCGGCGGCGACTGGTGACCTTCGGTAACCCCGGTCGAGTAGCTCCAGACCGGGACCAGGTTCTTGACGTTATCGGCCGTGATCTGGTTCAGCGGGCTGTGACCCCAACCCTCGTAGTTGCCGCGCCACTGCAGCCAGTTTTCCGGCTCCGGATTGGTCAGACGTGCGTCCGTCACCGCGTTGTAGTCGGCGGCATTCGCGAGCCCAACGCCGCCGACGCCCAGCGCCAGGAGCGTTGCACATAGTGATCTCGTACAGCGTGATCTCATTCCATCCCTCCTTCTGCCGACCTTCACCGACCGCGTTGTTGCGGCCGGCGGCACCCCAAGGCCGTTATTTTTTCGCGCCGCCGGGCTTCCGGGTGAAGCCCTTAAGAGCGACGACGAAACCCTCATCGTCCAGACCGACGGGCACCATCGGTAACTGCCGCCGTGCCGGACCGCTCATCACGGTGCCCTCGGACAGGGCGTCGAATTCGGACAAATGGCAGTGGCAGCGTAAGTGCCGTTCCTCGGCTTTCCAGGATTTGATCGTGCAGCTTCGATGCGTGCAGAGCGCCGAATAGATCAACACGCCATCGACGCTGCGCTCGCGCGTCGGCTCGTCCATCTCGTTCGTGTCGAGCCGCAGCATCAGCACGCGGTTCAGCCGGTTGCGGCGGCGGATGACGCCGACCTCGGGATCGAACGGAAAGCCCTCGATGGGCCTCGCGCCGACCTCGAGCAGCTCCGGCCTCAAGAACTCGTTCTTCAGACTGCCCTTGATGATCTGAAAGCGATCGCCCGGCTGTGTCGGGCTCTTCTCCGGCTTGGTCGCGGCATCGGCGTCATCCAGGCCGAGTCCGACCCCAGCGGCGACGACCGCGCCACCGATCAAAAGATCCCGGCGGACAATTTCGACAGGGCCGGACGACTGTTTCCGACCCTTGGGACGCTCTACAGGCGTGTCACGATCATTCAAACGACTGTTGCCTCCTCCCGACCCGCGCGCCTTTTCGGCGTCGCGGTTATGTGTCTTATTTTTCGACGGGGCGCTTCCCTAACCCCCGTCGAGATGACGCAACTTGAGAAAACGGTAACGGAAACGTTAATGCGCGCCAAACAAAAACTTGCCGGCGCGCGCCCCGCGCAATGGCGATCAGGCGCCGCGGCGGCCGGCCGGACGCGACGCGTCGCCGATATCGAGCTCGGTGCGCGGCCCGAGCAGCCATGTCAGCCAACCGACAATGCGTGCGCCAAGGCCGCGCAACCGCTGCCGGCGGGAGTGTCGCGTCAACGCCTTGACCAGGCGGACGTGGTCGACCGGCGACGTTCCTTCGGCAAAGACGGCCCGCACCACATGCCCGTAGTCGTCGGGCGCCGGCATGTCCGTCAATGACAAGCCGGAGGCGTCGGCCCAGCGGCGCACCGCGGCGTAGATTTCGCGCGTCGCGTCGGCCCGCGCGCAGTCGCGGGCCAGCCGCCGGTCCGCCGGCGTCGGCAGCGCCAGCCAAAACGCTACGGCCCCCAGAACCGAGAAGGGAAACAGCACCAAGCCCAGCAGCGAGGCGGCCACCAGACCGTCGCGTTCATGCCGGTCCCGGGCGTCGTTCAACAACCGTTCAGCCACGGCCGCCCGGTCGACGGGCAGAGGCTCGATGCGCTTGCCCGATACCGCGACTTTCTTTCGCACGCGTTCGCGCGGATCCCAGTAGGCCAGGTTGACCGGGCTGATATAGGCGACGCCGTTCGTCTCGATCTTCAGGTCCCAGGCCTGCGTGACGGTGGCGATGACGCCGTCGCGCGTCACCTCGGTCGTGGACGTCACGCCGACGTCCGCGACGGTGACACCGCGGGTCCGGCCATGCTCGATCGCCGGCATGCGCTCGGCGGTGACGGCAAAGGCCTTCACGGTGACCTCGCGCCGGACAATGTCGTGCACGCGCAGTTCTTCGAGCGGCTTCGACCAGGTCTCGCTGATCTCGATCCGATCGCTGACCAGCCACCAGGAATCGGCGTAGCTGTCGTCGATACCCAAAACGTCCAGGCGGAGGTCGGCGCTGCGGTCGGCAAACGGACGCTCATCGCCGGACCGGGGCGACACGGCGCCGCGCACTTCGACGCCCGGGATCTCGAGCGGACCGCTCTGGTTCGGAAAGATCGCCAGCGCGGTTTCGAAGACATAGCCATCGCCGGCATAGGAGCGCACGCGTTCGGTGCGCGGCCGCTGCAGGCGGATCACTTGCGCGTTGGGGATCTCGGGCAGGGTGAGATCGAGCTCCTCGAACGGATAGCGCGAGGCGACCTGCACGCCCAGGACCAGCTGACCGTGCAGGTAGACGCCATCGACCACGGCGTCGGCCGGCCTCAGGGTCACGGTGAGCTGGGGAACCTCGGGCATGGTGAGCGCGCGTTCATTGTCCTGAGCCGCGGCCAGCGTCGGCGGCAGCGCGATCAGCAACGACATCAGCAGCCGGCGCATCATTCCGTCCGGCTCGCCAGCAGGCGCTTGTAGGCGGCATAGAGGCGGGCCGCCAGGACCCGCGCCGGGTCGTCCTTGATTTCCCGCAGCAGGATCTCGGCGGCCTGCGCGCTCTCGCGCCGGACGGCGGCCGACTGCCCGCCGGACAGGCCCTCGACCTCGCGCGCCTCGGCGACGGCACCTTGCGCCGGGCTGCCCTGCGGATCGTCTGACATGCGCTGTTCGCCCGGCTGCCCGGGCCGGTCGCTGCGCCCGCCTTCGCTGGTCGCCTGGTTCGCCTGTCGGGTCTGACCGTCCTGGGCCTTGCCCTGCTCGATCTCTTCGCTGTCGCCGGTTGACGGGTCCGGACGTTCGCGGTCGCCATCCCGCCAGCTTCCGAGCCTTCGTTCGGACCGGCTTTCGGCGAGCATCTGCTGCTCAAGGCTCTCGGCGCGCAGCACCAGATCGAGATTGAACTGCGCATCCTGGTGCGCGGGATCGAGCTGCAAGGCCTTGCGGTAGGCGGCTTTGGCGCCGTCCCATTCCTGCAGCCGGGCATAGGCATTGCCGGTGTTGTAGAGGGCCAGCACGCTCTCCTGCAAAAAGAACTCGCCGACCGCGCGCCGGTAGCGGCCGGCGCGATATTCGGCGACGCCCCGCCAGTGCGCGTCTTCGAACAGATGCACCGCCTCGTGCGGCCGGCCGTTCTGCAGCAGATCCATGGCGACGTCGAACGCCTCAGGCGGCCGATCCAGCCGCGGCAGCAAAACCGCAATCGCGGTGGCGAGCGCCAGCAGGACGGACAGAACGGCGAGCCGCACGATCATCGCGCCACCCGCCGGCGAAACAGGCCGAGCCACAACAGCATGGCGAGACCGATCAGCCATGGCGTGAGATCGAGCCGCTGATCTTTCGTGCGCGTCCGTTTCAGCTCGTCGACCGCGTCGTTAAGCTCCGCGACGATCCGCGGCACGTCGGACAGACCGTCGAGGCTGGCGCCGCTGGCCGCGGCGTATTCCGTCCAGGCCGCCAGGCGATTGCCCGGCACCACGATGTCGCGCAGCGCCTGCATCGCCGGCGCGATCGGGCTGTTGCGCGGTGGCTCACCGCCGCTGACCAGGACGACCTGTCCGGCGACGATGCCGGCCGCCGTCAACACGGACTGCGCATGCGCCAATCCGAGGTTGAGCGCGCGGCCTGTCCGCGGCATCAGCTCCGGCTCGACGACCTGCAGGTAACGCAACAGATAGGCATGGTCGGTGGTCAGCGGGACAACATCGAATGCATCGGCGGCGACGGCGACCAGCGCCGTCGGCACCTCGGGCGACTCCTCGATCAGTCGCTGCACGAACAGGCGTTCGTCCGTGACGTTGGCGGCGCCACTCAGATCCAGAACGACGACGCGGCCGGTAAGGTTGCCGTAATCCGGCGCCTGCGCCGAATCCAGGGCCGGCCGCGCCAGGGCGACGACGAGAACCACCAGCACCGCGAGGCAGAGCGTCAGCTGCGGATTTCGTCCCTCGGCAATGCCCCGGCCGAGATAGGCGCGCAGCCGCGGCTCGACCACGCGCCGCCAATGGCCGGGCAGGGCGGCGACCGCGACATCGCCGCGATGCCAGATCAGCACGCCGGCCGCAGTCAGCGGCAGCAGCAGCAACAGGGCGATCGGCAGTCCGAAGCTCATGCGCCCACCTCCCGCCAGCCGACGAGGAGCAGCATGCCGAGCGCCAGCGTCAACGGCGCCCAGGTCCAATCGTCGATCAGGTGTGGCTGGTCGGCATCGACGGCCGTCGGCGCGATGCGGTCAATCTCGGCATAGACCTGCCCGAGCGTCTCTGGCGAGGTCGCGGCAAAATAGCGGCCGCCCGTGCGCTCGGCGACGTCGCGCATCGCGGCCGCGTTCTCCGCGTCGATGACGCCGGCAAAGCCGACGACGTGAACGCGGATATCGGTTTCGGCCGCCAGCGCCGCGGCGTCGAGCGCCGACAACGCACCGGTATTGGTTTCACCGTCGGACAGCACGACCAGCAGGCGGTCGGCGGGCGGCTCCTTGCGCAGGACCTGAACGGCCAGGCCGATAGCGCGGCCGAGATCGGTCTTGCGGCCGGGCAGGCCAATGGCGACCTCGTTCAACATACGGGCGACGGCACGGGTATCGAAGGTCAGCGGCGCAATCATGTAGGCGTCGCTGGCGAAGGTAATCAGACCCACACGGTCGCCGGTGCGGTCCTTGACGAAGGCGCCGAGCAGGTCGCGGACCACGTCGATGCGCTCGACCTTGTCGGCGCCGCGACGCATGTCCGTGTTGGCCATGCTGGCCGACAGATCGACGGCGACGAGCAGATCGCGGCCCGTCGGCGACAGCAGCACATCACCGCGTATGTGCGGGCCGGCCAATGCGACAACCAGGGCCAGCCAGCCGACGATGCGCGGGACGAGGCCGCGCGGCAGCGACACAAACGCACCGCCGCCGGTTCGGGAGACCGCCATCAGCCAATGGCCGACGCCGGCCGGCACCCGCACCGCGGCCCGGGCCGGCAGCATCGGCAGCAGATACCAGGCAAGCAGCGGCAACGGCAGCAGGAGAAAGGCCCAGATCCGCGCGAACTCGATCATTGCCGCAACGCCGCCCTCACGAACTGTTGCACCTTGGCGACGTCATCGGGTCCGACCCGCTCGACGGGGAGATAGACGCAGTCCGGCGGCGGACCGGCGCGCGACCGCCGGCTGGCCGCGGCGGCGAGCCTGATCAGGCGCGACCATCGTTCTGCGGAATTCGGCTCTCGCTCGACCTCCTCGAGACGGGCGCGGGCCTGCGCGCGCCATAGCCGCCGGCGGCGGTAGGCAATGATGACGGCGATCAGAACGAGAATGCCGACGACGACGAACGGCTCGAAGGCGATGTCGAACCGCGCAACGTCCTGGGGCGGCACGGGCAGGTGGATGTCGCGCAGGTCCTTCAGAAGTTCCTCGGGCGTCACGGCCGTCGTTCCCGTGGCAGGATGTCGAGCGCGTCTTCGACGAACCAACCGCAATTCTGCAATCTACGCCGGCGCTCCTGTCGCAGGCGCGCGATCGTGTCGCGCGTCATCTCGGATCCATCGGCGCGGACAACGGCGGTGTCGCGCCGGCGGCGCGCGGCGTTGCGCAACGGATAGCGGCCAGAGGGAATGGCGTCGCGAAACATCGCATCCTCGACCACGATCGCGCGCAAGGTGCGGCGTTCGGCCAGCACGGCGGAGCGTTTCTCGAACACCGGGTCGATCGTGCCGAAGTCGCTGATCAGACAGATCTCGTCCCGCTCGCGCAACAGCGGCGACACGCGTTCCAAAACGATCGGCAAGTCCGGATCGTCGGCGCCGTCCCGGACGGCCGCGTAATGCGCCTGCAATCGTTCCAGCAGCCGCATGACATGTTGACGACCGCGGCGTGGCGCCAGAACGGTCGCATCGGCGCCGGCGACGAGGCCGACGGGTTCCTGCGTCGCGAAGGCTTCCCAGGACAACCGCGCCGCCACCAGCGCGGCCGTCTTGGCCATCAGCCGATCGCGGGTGCCGAAATAGAGGGCCGGGTGGAGGTCGACGACCAGCATGCGGGCCCGATGCGATTCAGCGGCAAAGCGCCGCATCTGCACGCTACCGCTGCGCGCGGTCGCCAGCCAATGGATCCAGCGCACGTCGTCGCCGGTCTGATAGGGACTGATGCCGTCGAAGTCGAGCGTCTGCGCCCAGCCGCGCCCGGTGCGCTCGCCGCTGCCAAATCGCGTGCCGGCGCCGCCGGGCCGGCGGGTATGACGCGGCTGGACGGCGACCAGCTCGGCCAGATCGAGGCCGATGGCCTGCGCTTCCAGGGTTCGGTCGGGACGCCGCTCAAACCACACGAACCTGATCCAGTAGCGCGCCGATGATGGAACCGGGTGGAACGCCGTCGGCCTCGGCCCGATAGTTCAGGCCAATGCGATGCCGCAGCACCGGCGGCGCCAGGGATTCGACATCCTCGGGCAGGACATGATCTCGGCCGGCGAGCCAGGCCCGGGCCTGGGCCGCGCGGACCAGCATGATGGAGCCGCGC
Organism: Alphaproteobacteria bacterium; assembly: GCA_965232515.1. GTDB lineage: Bacteria > Pseudomonadota > Alphaproteobacteria > JANQKO01. The sequence goes on from CBDDPY010000002.1 coordinate 1,228,476, forward strand.
GGCGAGATGGGATGCGACAGATGCTCAGCCACACCGTCGAGCGGCGCGGGTTCGCCGCGAGTGCCGGCGACCAGGCGCACGACGAAATCCTTGATCAGCTCGGAGGCATGCACGCGGACGACGGCGCGCCGGGCGGCGTGGACGTCGGCCTTCGACACCAGATCGGCCACGGCGCCATCGTCTTCGTCAAGAACCTCGCCCATGACCAGATCGAGGATCTCGCGCTCGACCGTCATGGCGGGATAGTCCATCTCCACATGCACGAAGAAACGGTCGAGCTGGGCCTGCGGGAGGTCCCAAGTGCCGTCATGCTCGATGGGGTTCTGGGTCGCGATGACGAAAAACGGCTGCTCGAGCGGATGGCTGGTGTCGCCGACCGTGATCTGGCGCTCCTCCATGGCCTCCAGCAGCGCCGACTGCACCTTGGCCGGGGCCCGGTTGATCTCGTCGGCGAGGATGAAGTTGGCAAACAGCGGCCCGCGCTGGAATTCGAAGCGATGCTCGTGCGGATGGTAGATCGGCGCGCCGGTCAGATCGCTCGGCAGCAGGTCCGGCGTGAACTGGATACGGTTGAAGCTGCCCTCGATGGCGTGGGCGAGCACTCGCGCGAGCCGCGTCTTGGCGAGGCCCGGCGCGCCCTCCAACAACACGTGCCCGTCTCCCAGCAGGGCGACGAGAAGATGCTCGGCGGCATCGTTCTGACCGACCACCGAAGCGCGCAGCCGGTCGCGCAAACCGGCAAACCGCCGCCAGACCGGTTGCGCTTCAATGGCTTCGTTCTCGACCAGCACGCCGTCCATCAAATTGCCACCTTTCGAGAAAAAGCAGCGTAACGATATCGCCCGATCCCGGTTCGCGCCAGCGCTGTTGTGTGACGCGAGCCCGGACCGGGCAAAGCCGAGAAAAGCACTTGGCAAATTAATACAACTGTATTAATTTCTGCCGGTACAAGGTCGGATCAATGCAACGACCGGGCACGGGAGGCGGCGTGGACACGCGCGAGAAGTTCCTGCTGACGGCGGAACGACTGTTCGGAGAACGCGGGATCAACGGCGTCTCGCTGCGCGAGATCAGCCGCGCCGTCGGGCAGCGCAATCCCTCGGCGCTGCAATACCATTTCGGCAGCCGCGACGCGCTGATCGAGGCGATCCTGGCCAAGCGCATGGGCGTGCTCGACAAGCAGCGGCACGCTTTCCTCGAGGATCTGGCACGCAATGACGGCAAGGTCAACGTTCGCAACATCGTCCGTGCCATCAAGCAGCCGCTGATCGATCTGCTGCAGGCCGAGGATGGCCCGGTGCAATACCTGCACTTCCTGGTCGAGGTGTATCTGAACGACGAGATCGACGTGAACGAGCTGGTGTCGGACAAGTATGACGCCGGCCTGCGCCTGGGCTACCGCCTGTATCGGCAGGCCTTGCCGGATCTGCCCGAACCGATCGCACGCCAGCGCTATCGCTGGCTCGTACGCTCCGGTCCGTTTCTGTTCGCCGACCTGCACGGAACGATCAAGCGGCGACGCAAGACGGGCCGGCCCTTCGATATCGAGCGGGCGCTCGAAAGCACCATCGACATGCTGGTCGGCGCGCTGACCGCGCCGGTCTCCAACGAAACGAAAACGCGGCTCGCCGCCTCGACGCGGAACGAGCAACGGGAGGAGGACCCCAATGAGCGAGAACGAGATCCAGGTGAAGCCGGTCGCCGGCGCACTCGGCGCGGAAATCCGGGGCGTCGACATGGCACGGCCGCTCGGCAACCAGACCTTCAAGGAGATTCATGATGCGCTGATGGCGCATCAGGTGATCTTCTTCCGCGACCAGGAGATCACGCCGGCCGAGCACGTCGCCTTCGCGCGCCAGTTCGGCGAACTTCACATCCATCCCTACGCGCCGAGCCTCGAAGACCAGCCCGAGGTGTTGATCCTGAAGAGCAGCAAGGCGAACCGCTCGGCCGCCAATGCCTGGCATTCCGACGTGACGTTCCAGGAGAAGCCGCCGCTGGGCTCTATCCTGCTGGCGCGCGAGGTGCCGGATCATGGCGGTGACACCATGTGGGCCGACATGTACGCCGCCTACGAGACGCTGTCGGCGCCGATGAAGCGCTATCTCGACGGCATGACGGCGATCCATACCGCCGGCCGGGCCAGCTTCGAGAAGGCCTACGACGATCAGATCGACGATGACCGCAAGCGGGAGATCCGCAGCCAGCGCCTGGCCGAGCCGGCCGTCGAGCATCCGGTCGTGCGCACGCATCCAGTGACCGGTCGCAAGGCGCTGTTCGTCAACTCGATCTTCACCCAGCGGCTGAGGGGCGTGCCGCGCAAGGAATCGCAGGCCGTGCTCGACTATCTGTTCGAACATCTGCGCACGCTCGAATTCACCTGCCGCTTTCGCTGGGAACCGGGGTCGGTGGCGTTCTGGGACAACCGCTGCACCCAGCACTACGCCATTGCCGACTATGGCGACGCCACCCGAATCATGCATCGCGTCACCGTGAACGGCGACCGGCCCGTGTAGGGCCGGCACCCATGGCGAACGGCACGCACGCCGGCGGACGCTTCGCCTCGGCGATCCACGGCATCGGGCTGACGATCGCCGCCGCGCTGGCGCTGCATGCCATCTACGTGGCGCTCGAAGGCCAATACACCCGGCCGGAGCTGATCCGGGCGGCCGTGCTGCTGGTCTGCGCCGTCATCGTCGTCGCCACCTCGCCGCTGGCGGGACGGCTGCCGGCCGCGTTCGACTCGCCGGCCGGGCGGACGTTGGCCTGGCTGATCGACGCCGCGATGCTGGGCGTGCTGGCCTTCGCCTGCTGGAACTTCGTCGCCAAGCTCGACGACATGGAGAACCTGGTCGTCAGCTTCAGCACCTGGGATCAGGTCTCGGCGCTGCTGGCGATCCTGGTGCTGCTGGAGCTGACGCGGCGCGCCTTCGGCCCGATCCTGGCGTCCGTCGGCGTGATCGCGCTGGTCTATTGCCTGTTCGGCGCCGACCTGCCGTGGATCTTCCGCCATTCCGGTTTCAGCCTCGAGCTGTCCATGGAGATCATCTGGTTCGGGCTGCGGGGCGTGTTCGGATTCGCCACCGGCATCGTCGTGCTGCTGATCCTGGTGTTCATCGTGTTCGGCGCGCTGCTGGAGGGCACAGGGGCCGGCGCCGTGATGATCCGCATGGCGCTGGCGGCCACCGGCCGCACGCGCGGCGGTCCGGCGCACGCGGCGATCATCGCGTCCAGCGTCTTCGGCATGTCGTCGGGCAGCGTCACGGCCAATGTCGTCGGCACCGGCGTCGTCACCATTCCGCTGATCAAGCGCAAAGGCTTCAAGGGACCGTTCGCCGGCGCCGTCGAGGCCGCGGCGTCAACTGGCGGGCAGTTGATGCCGCCGGTGATGGGCGCGGCGGCATTTCTGATGACGCAACTCGCCGGCCAGCCCTATCAACTGATCGCGCTCGCCGCCCTGGTGCCGGCGCTGTTCTATTACGGCAGCCTGTTTGTCGCCGTCGGGCAGGAAGCGCGGCGCCTCGGGATCGAACCGACGCCGCCCGACAAGCGGCAGAAGCTGGAGCCGGGCGACAAGCTGAAGTCACTGATGTTCTTTCTGCCGGTCGCCGCGATCATCACCGTCCTGGCGCTGGGCCGGTCGCCCTCAATGGCCGGGTTCTGGGCCTGCATTGTCACGATCGTTTCGGCCTTCGCCCTGAATCCGGCCCTGCGCGAAGACCCGATGATGCTGTTGAAGGCACTGGCCAAAGGCGGTGTCGCCGGCGCACGCATCATGATGGCGGTGGGCGCGATCGGCGTGCTGATCGCAGTCTTCGAGTTGACCGGCCTCGGCCTCAAGTTCGCGACGCAGGTGGCGCTGATCGGCGAGACCACCTTGTTCATGGCGCTGGTCCTGGCCGCGGCGTCCTGCCTGGTCCTGGGCATGGGCATGCCGACGCTGCCGGCCTACCTGATCATCGTGCTGGTGCTGGGCCTCGGCATGAAGAAGCTCGGACTGCCGGACCTCGCGATCCACATGTTCGTGTTCTATTTCGGCGTCCTGTCGGCGATCACGCCACCGGTCGCGCTGGCGGCGGTGGCCGCCGCGCCAATTGCCGGCGCCGAACCGGTGCGAACCGGCCTCGCCGCCCTGCGTCTGTCGATGGTCGGCTTCATCGTGCCGTTCGTCTTCGTTTACGAACCAAGCCTGCTGCTGGTCGTCGACGGCTTCACTTGGCAGGCCTTCATCTGGATCGCGCTGCGGCTGGCGTTCGCGGTCTGGCTGCTGACCTCGGCGGCCAGCGGATACGAGCTGCACAAACTGGCAGCATGGTCACGGCTGGCCCGTTTCAGCGCCGGCATCGCGATTCTGGTCCCCGTTGCGCCGGTGCATTTGGCGGCGGTCGGCGTCGGCATCGCCGTGATCCTGGTCGACCGTGCCATCGCCCGCCGCAATCGGCAGGCCGGCGGCACGAACGAGGTCTTGGAGGAGAAGGCGGCATCGTGACATCGGGCCGCGGATCTACGCGTCAGGGCAAAGAACCAATGATGGGAGGTAAACGGACAATGTCACAGACAAGCAAGTTGCTGACGACGGCCATGGCGGCCGCCGCGATCGGATTGGCGCTGGGCGGCGCGGCCGCGGCGCAGGACAAGACCTTTTTGACCATGGACAGCTTTCCGGCCGGCACCACGACCGGGCAGTTCGGCATCGCCTTCACCCAGATCGTGCAGAAGCACCTGCCGATCGACATTCAGGTCTCGACGGGCAAGCCGGCGACCAAGTCGGCCGTCGACGCGGCGAAACGTAAAGTCGACCTGTTCACGACGGCGCCGTCGATCAATCACTTCATGCAGACAAATACGGCGATGTTCGCGAAGGTCGCCGACGCGCCCGCGCTGAACAAGGAGCTGCGCAACATCCTGAACTTCGCGCTCGGGCCTTATCACATCGTCGTCTACGAGGAGTCCGGCATCCGGTCGCTGAGCGACCTCAAGGGCAAGAAGGTGTTCCTCGGGCCGCCGGCCGGCGCGGCGACCAAGGTCGCGACCCAGATCGTCGAGGCGGCGACCGACCTAAAGCCCAGCGAGGACTTCGAGGTCATGCGCTATGACTGGAGCTCGGCAGAGACGGCCTTCATCGACCGCCAGATGGACGTCCATATCGGGCCGACGACCATGCCGAGCCCGCAGATCCAGCAGTTCGCCCTGGTCTCCAAGATCCGGATTCTCGGCATTCCCGACCATGCCTGGGAGCAACCGACGTTGAAGGCGGCGCTGGCGCTGCCAGGCCGGACGATCCACACGATTCCGACCGGTCTCTATGAAAACCAGGTCAACGAGGCGCCGGTAAAGACGATCGGCTCTTGGGTCGGCATCGGCACGCACAAGGAGCTCGACCCGGAGATCGTCTACCAGATGACCAAGACCTTCTGGGAGAACATTGACGATGTCTATCAGACGGCCGCGTGGATGAAGACGATCACGCCGGAAACGATCTTCAACGAATCCAATATCCCGCTGCATGTCGGCGCCTACCGCTACTACAAGGAAGCGGGCTTTGCCGTGCCGGCGGACCAGATCCCGCCGGAAGCCAAATGAGTCGACGGGCCGCGGCGGCCAAAAACGCCGCGGCCCGCTCTTCGTTCCAATAACTGTCAGGAAAGCGACATGGGCAAGGACAGCCTGCGCCGCGTCTTCGAGGCCGGCTCCGTCGCCGTCATTGGGGCGTCCAGCGATCCGACCCGCATCGGCGGCCGGCCGGTGGCCATGCTGAAGGCGCATGGTTTCGACGGGCCGGTCTATCCGATCAACCCGAACCGCGACGAGATACAGGGCCTGCCGGCCTATGCCGCGATCGGCGACGTGCCGGGTCCCGTGGATCTGGCGATCTGCGCGGTGCCGGGCGCGATGGTCGAAGACGTGCTGGGCCAGTGCGCCGCGAAGGGCGTCGGCGGGGTCGTGGTCTTCGCCGGCGGCTTCGCCGAGGTCGGCGGCGAGGGTGTGGAACAGCAGGCGCGGCTGACAGCCATCGCCCGCGAGACCGGCCTGCGCCTGATCGGTCCGAACTGCATGGGTTTCGCCAATTTCGGCCGCCACCTGATGGCGAGCTTCCATCCGGCCTTCGCGCTCGAAATGCCGACGGGGCGGATCGGCCTGGTCAGCCAGTCCGGCGCGTTTGGCGGCCTGTCGAGCATGATGGCGGTCGAGCGCGGCGTCGGTTTCAGCCACGCGCTGACCACCGGTAACGAGGCCGACGTCGACGCCGCCGACTGCCTGGCGTTTCTGGCCGAGGACCGGGCGACGGACGTGATCCTGCTGTATCTCGAGGGCGTCCGCAACGGCCCGGCCATGCTCGACGCGCTGGCGCTGGCCCGCGCGAACCGCAAGCCGGTCATCGTCGTCAAGCTGGGCCGTACCGAGGCGGGCGCCCGAGCGGCGCAGTCGCATACCTCGGCGCTGGCCGGGACCGACCGGGTGTTCGAGGCGGTGTTCCGGCAGTTCGGGGCCTATCGCGCCAACTCGATCGAAGAATTCTACGGCATCGCCGCGGCACTGGCCGTCGGCGGGTTGCCGAAGGGAAATCGGGTTGGCCTGGTCACCGTCTCGGGCGGCGTCGGCGTGCTGATGGCGGACGACGCGGCCGCCCGCGGCCTCGACGTGGCGCCGATGCCCGCGGCGACACAGCGGACGTTCAAGGAGATCGTGCCCTATGCCGGCGTCAACAACCCGCTGGACGTCACCGGCCAGATCATCAATCAGCCGGAATTGATGAACACGGCGCTGCGGCTGGTGCTGGACGAGGCGGACTACGACGCCATCGTCGGCTTTCAAGGCGCCACGCTGGCGGCCGGCGACGCCGTCATCGACGAAAAGCTCGACATGTGGCGCGGCCTGAAGCGGGATTATCCCGACAAGTTCCTCTGCGTCGCCGGTCTGGCCAGACCGGACGTGCAAGCAAGGTTCGAGGCGGCAGGCCTGCCGCTCTGCGTCGAGCCGACGCACGCGACCCGCGCCGCCGCGGCCGGCGCGCATTTCGCCGACGCCTTCGCGCGTCCGCCGGGCTGGACCGGCCGACCGAGCACCGGCGGTGCATCGACGCTGCCCAGCGGGCCGCTGACCGAAGTCCAGGCCATGCAGATCCTTGGCGCCGCCGGCCTGCCGATGACGCCGCACCGGCTTGCCGTGACGGCCGATGAAGCGGTCGCGGCGGCGGAAGCGCTGGGGCTGCCGGTGGCGATGAAGATCGTTTCGCCCGACATCCTGCACAAAACCGAGATCGGCGGCGTGCGCCTGAACCTCGCCTCGGCGGATGCCGTCCGCAGCGCATTCGCCGAGATCACGGATGCGGCCAGGAACCGCGCGCCCCGCGCCGCGATCGCCGGCTGCCTGGTCGCCCCGATGCTGACCGGCGGTGTCGAGACCATTCTCGGCATCCACATGGACCCGGTGTTCGGGCCGCTGGTGATGTTCGGTCTCGGCGGCGTCCTGGTGGAAGTGCTGGAGGACGTGAGCTTCCGCGTCGCGCCCTTCGACGACGGCGAGGCGCATCGCATGATCGACGAAATCAAGGGCCGCGCGGTGCTGGACGGCGTGCGCGGTGCGCCGGCCGCCGATATCGACGCATTGGCGGCGGCGCTGGCGACGCTGTCGCGGTTTGCCGCCGCGCAGGCCGACCGGCTGCTGTCGGTGGATCTCAATCCGTTCGTCGTATTGCCGAGCGGCGAGGGGGCGGTGGCGCTGGACGCGGTGCTGGAGGTGCGGAGTTGACTGACAATACGTTGATGGCGCGGCTGGGACTGCGCCATCCGATCTTTGGCTTCGCCCATTCGGTGGACGTGGTCTGTGCGCTGGCCGAGGCGGGATGTATCGGCATCTACGGCGCGACGCGAGACACGCCGGAAGAGATCGCCGAGCGGCTGGCGCTGATCCGCCGACGCGTGGGCGACAAACCGTTTGGCGTCGACCTGGTGTTGCCGCGCGGCATGCCGGCGACCGCCGACAAGCGCGCGGTCGAGGCCGAACTGCCGGATGGGCACAAGGCCTTCGTCCAGCACCTCTATGACAAGTACCAGGTGCCGCCGGCGAGCGGACCCGGCATGCGCTCGCGTTTCCTACGCTCCGAGGAAATCGCCGAGCGCCAGATCGCCGCGGTGCTGGCCTCCGACGTCGACCTGTTCGCCTGCGGCATCGGCGCGCCGGCCGACGTGGTGGCCAAGGCCAGGGCCGACGGCAAGCTGACCGCCGCGCTGATCGGCAGCCCGCGGCATGCGCGCATGGCGCTCGACGCGGGCGTCGACATGATCGTCGCCCAGGGCTATGACGCCGGCGGTCATACCGGTCCGATCGGCACCTTCACCCTGGTGCCGCAGATCGTCGACCTCGCCGGCGAGGTGCCCGTGCTGGCGGCGGGCGGCGTGGCGACGGGCCAGCATATCGCCGCGGCGCTGGCCATGGGAGCGCAGGGCGTCTGGACCGGCTCGCTGTGGCTGGGCACGGCCGAGCACGAGATGGGCCCGATGCTGCGCGCCAAGCTGCTGGCCGCCGGCAGCGAGGACACCGTCATCAGCCGGTCCGATTCCGGCAAGACCATGCGCATGATCCGCTCGGCCTGGTCCGACGAATGGGATGCGCCGGACGCGCCGAAGCCGCTGTCGATGCCGCACCACGACATCCTGATCGGCGACCTGCTGGGCGCCGTCACCGAGCACGAGGTCGAGCCGCTGCTGCATTACCCGGCCGGCCAGTCGATCGCCTTCGTCAACGAGCTGCGCCCGGTCGCCGCCGTCGTCGCCGAGCTTGTCACCGAAACCGAGCGGGCCATGCGGCGGCTACGCCGCTGACGCCGCCGCGCGAGAGGAGAGAGAACACCTATGAGCTACAAGCACCCCGCCGAGCCGGAATTCGGCGGCCATATCGGCCGCACGCACGCGGAATCGGAGCCCTGGTGGCCGGCGCCGACGCTGCCCGAGAATGCCCCCAACATCGTCGTTGTCGTCCTGGACGACACGGGCTTCGCCCATTTCGGTTGCTATGGCTCCGATATCGAGACGCCGAACGTGGACCGCCTGGCCGCCAACGGCCTGCGCTATACCGGCTTCCATACCACGGCGCTCTGCTCGCCGACCCGGGCCTGCCTGCTGACCGGGCGCAACCATCACGCCGTGCGCATGCGCGCGATCTCGAACATGGACACCGGCTTTCCGCACATGCGCGGGGCCATTCCGCGCTCGGCGGCGACGCTGGCCGAGGTGCTGCGCGACCAAGGCTACGCCACCTTCGCGGCCGGCAAGTGGCACCTGGCGCCGATGGCCGAGTGCTCGGCCGCCGGGCCGTTCCGCAACTGGCCGCTGCAGCGCGGCTTCGACCGCTATTACGGCTTCATGCAGGGCGAGACCGATCAGTTCCGGCCGGAGCTGACCATCGATAATCACTTCGCCGATCCGCCGGGCGGCCCCGCGGACGGCTACCACGTGTCGGAAGACATCACCGACCGGGCCATCGGCATGATGCGCGACGTCATCTCGCTGGTGCCGGAACGGCCGTTTTTCCTCTACCTCGCCTACGGCGCCACCCATTCGCCGCACCAGGTGCCGGCGGACTGGCTGGCGAAGTACCGCGGGCGCTTCGATACGGGCTGGGACGCGGCGCGCGAGACCTGGTTCGCGCGCCAGCTGGAGATGGGCGTGGTGCCGGACGGCACCCGCCTGGCGGGACGTAATCCGGGCGTCAAACCCTGGGACGATCTGAGCGACAACGAGCGCGCCTTCGCCGCCCGCCTGCAGGAAGCCTTCGCCGCCATGCTCGACCATACCGACCATCAGATCGGTCGGCTCGTGACCTTCCTGGAGGCGACGGGGCAGTTGGACAACACGCTGCTGCTAGTGATGTCGGACAACGGCGCCAGCCAGGAGGGCGGCCAGACCGGCGTGCTGGACGAGATGCGCTATTTCAATGGCCTGAAGGAAGACGTCGACGCCGCCGTGGCGCAGCTCGACGATATCGGCGGCCCGAAGAGCCACAGCAACATCCCGTGGGGCTGGGCCCAGGCCGGCAACACGCCGTTGAAATGGTACAAGCAGAACACCCATGGCGGCGGCGTCCGGGACCCGCTGGTGGTGCACTGGCCGGCCCGCCTGAAAGAACCGGGCGGCCTGCGGCACGGCTTCTGTCATGCCATCGACATCATGCCGACGGTGCTCGACCTGCTCGGCACCGCGCTGCCCGACAGCGTCGCCGGCGTGCCGCAGATGCCGCTGCACGGCGCCAGCCTGACGCCGACCTTCGACGACGCGGACGCCCGGCCGGCCCGCGACACACAGTATTTCGAGATGCTGGGCCACCGGGGCATCTGGCACAAAGGTTGGAAGGCGGTGACCCGCCACAAGCATGGCACACCGTTCGACGACGATGCCTGGGAGCTCTATCGCCTGGACGACGATTTCTCGGAATGCAACGACCTGGCCGCGGCCGAGCCGGCGCGGCTGAAGGAGATGACGGACCTGTGGTGGTCGGAGGCCGAGCGCCACGGCGTGCTGCCGCTCGACGACCGCGGCGCCGCCCTGCTGTTCCGCGCCTCGCGTCGGCCCGGCATGCCGACGGCACGGCACCGCTTCGTCTATCACCCGCCGGTCAGCCACATCGTCGCCGATGCCTGCCCGTCGACGGCGCGCGGCTGGACCACCATCGTCGAGCTGGAACATGTCGCCGACGCCGAGAACGGCGCGCTGATCGCCCGCGGCACCATCAACAGCGGCTTCGTGCTGTATCTCGCCGACGGCCGGCTGCATTTCGACTACAACCTGTTCCGCGAACATGTCGTCGTCGCGGCATCCGAACCGCTGACGCCCGGCCGGCACACGATCCGCCTCGACGTCGTTCGCGGCGACGACGGCGCGGCCGATATGCATCTGTCGGTCGACGGCGAGCGGGTCGGGTCCGGTCAAGCACCGATGCTGCTACGGATCCTGTCGAGCACCGGCATGGACATTGGCCGGAGCTGGGCGCCGATCAACGAATCCTACGAGGCGCCGTTCGCCTATGGCGGCCAGATTACGAAAGTGATCTTCGAACTGCCGCGCAGCGTCTCGCCCGCCGACGCCGCGGCGGACGCGGCCGCCGAGGGCCGGGCGGCCATGACGCGCCAATAGGCGCGCGGTCAGGCCGTCTCGGCCTCGCTGAGGCCGAGGTCGGCCAGCATCTGTTCGCGCATGATGAACTTCTGCGGTTTGCCGGTGACGGTCATCGGCAGGGCCTCGACGAAGCGGACGTAGCGCGGGATCTTGTAGTGGGCGATCTGGCCCCGGCAGAAGACCTTGACGTCCTCTTCGCTCAGCTCCTTGCCGGGCTGCAGCACGATCCAGGCGCAGATCTCCTCGCCGTATTTCGGGTCCGGCACGCCGAAGACCTGGACTTCCTGCACGGCCGGGTGGCGGTAGAGGTATTCCTCGATCTCGCGCGGATAGACGTTCTCGCCGCCGCGGATCAGCATGTCCTTCACCCGGCCGACGATGTTGCAGTAGCCCTCGGCGTCGATGGTGGCGAGGTCGCCGGTATGCATCCAACCGTCGGCGTCGATAGATTCTGATGTGCGCTCGGGATCGCCCCAATAGCCCTGCATGACGGAATAGCCGCGGGTGCAGAGCTCGCCGCGCTCGCCGACCGGTACCGTGTTGCCGTCGGCGTCGATCACCTTGCATTCGACCTGCGGGTGGATGCGGCCGACCGTGGAGACACGCTTGTCGAGCGGATCGTCGACGCCGCTCTGGAACGAGACCGGGCTGGTCTCGGTCATGCCGTAGGCGATGGTGACCTCGGCCATGCCCATGTCAGAGACCACGCGCTTCATGACCTCGATGGGGCAGGGGGCGCCAGCCATGATGCCGGTGCGCAGCGACGAATAGTCGAAGCCGCCGAAGTCGGCATGGTCGAGCATGGCGATGAACATGGTCGGCACGCCGTGGAGCGCGGTGCAGCGTTCTTTCGTGGCCGCCTGCAACACCTCGCCCGGCTCGAACGCTTCGCCGGGGAAAACCATGGCGGCTCCGGCGGTGACGCAGGCGAGCGTGCCCAGCACCATGCCGAAGCAGTGATAGAGCGGGACCGGGATGCAGAGCTTGTCCCGCTCGCTGAACGCCATGGCGCGGCCGGTGAAATAGGCGTTGTTGACGATGTTCCTGTGCGTCAGCGTCGCGCCCTTGGGCGCGCCGGTGGTGCCGCTGGTGAACTGGATATTGATGGGATCGTCGGGCGTCAGGCCCGATGTGATGCCATCGAGGCGCGCCATTTCGGTATCGCCGCCCATACCCAGCACGTCGTCGAAGTTGAACATGCCCGGCGTGCGCTCTGCGCCCATGCGGATGACGATGCGCAGGTGCGGCAGTTTCTCGGCCTGCAACGCGCCAGGCGTCGCCTGTTCCAGTTCGGGCGCCAGCGTCTGCAGCATGCCGAGATAGTCGCTGGTCTTGAACTGGGCGGCCGTGATGATGGCCTTGCACTCAACTTTGTTGAGCGCGTATTCGAGCTCGGCCAGGCGATAGGCCGGATTGATGTTGACCATGATCAGGCCGACGCGGGCCGTGGCGAACTGCGTCAACAGCCATTCGGCCCGGTTGGGCGCCCAGATGCCGATCCGGTCGCCCTTGTCGAGGCCGAGTGCCAGCAGACCGGCGGCCAGCCGGTCGACCTCGGCCGCGAAATCGGCATAGCTCCAGCGCACGTCCTGGGCGCTGAACACCACCCCCTCACGCGGCCCATGGGCGGCGACGGTGCGCGCGAGCAGGGCCGGGATGGTCTCGTCCAGCAGCGCGACGGCGTCGCCGCCAGCCACGTGCGAGAGGTTATCGGCCGGCTGCCGGCCCGGTACGGACCGGGTGGTGTCCAAGTCCGTGGATTCGATCGTGCTCATATCCGCCTCCCAAACGAGCTTTGTGTCGCCGGACGCGCCGGCGTTTGTCAGCAATATAGTGTGCCCGCCGGGCGCGTGCAGCGCGTTTTACCGATCCTCGAACGCCATGCTAGGATTCGCCGGTCTGTGGGATGTCGACGAATAGCGGCGCCTGGCAGGCCGAGGCAGATTGATAGTCACGTCTCGAAAGCGCCATCGCGGCGGTCGAGACGGCCATCGGGGGTCAACGCACGCCAATTTCCAGCCATCACTAACCGGGAGGACTGCAATGCATAGAACAATGAAAGCATTGGTCGGCACGTCGATAGCCATGTTGCTGTCGATGTCGGCCCACGCGGAGTCGGTACTCAAGGTGTCGGTGCACGCCGACCTGAAGAACATCGATCCGATCTGGACCACCGCCCTGATTACGCAGAACCATGGCGCGGCGATCTACGACACGCTGTTCGCGCCGGATGAAAACTTCCAGATCCAGCCGCAGATGGCCGAGAGCTACAGCGTCGTCGACGACGGACTGACCTACATCATCAAGCTGCGCGAGGGATTGAAGTGGCATGACGGCAGCCCGGTGACGGCGGCCGACTGCATCGCCTCGCTGGAACGCTGGGGCCAGCGTGACGGCATGGGCCAGATCCTGATGCAGAAGCTGGAGAAGATGGAGGCGGTGGACGACGGCACCATCAAGCTGACGCTGAAAGAGCCTTGGGCGATGACAATCACCGCACTGGGCAAGGACACGGCCAACGTGCCGTTCATGATGCCGGCGCACATCGCCAAGACGGACGCCTTCTCGCAGATCGAGGACATGACCGGCTCGGGTCCGTTCAAGATCATCAAGGACGAGTGGGTGCCCGGCGTCCGGGTCATCTACACCAAGAATGAGGATTATGTGCCGCGCAACGAGGCCGCCAGCAACATGGCCGGCGGCAAGGCCGTCCATGTCGACCGGCTGGAATGGCACTATATCCCGGATGCGGCGACGGCGATGAACGCGCTGCAGGCCGGCGAGATCGATCTGATCGAGAACCTGGCCGCCGACCTGGTGCCGATCGCCCAGGAAGCCGAGGGTGTGACGGTCGAGACCACGGACAAGCTCGGCTGGCAGGCCTGGATGGTGATCAACCACCTGCACCCGCCGTTCGACAACGTGAAGGCGCGCCAGGCGCTGCAGCACATGGTCGACCAGGCGACCTATCAGCAGGCCAACAGCTCGATCCCGAATTCGTGGCGGACCTGTCCGGCATTCTTCGTCTGCGAGACGCCGTACGCCGACGATTCCGGCTCGGAGCGCCTGATGAACCAGGACTTCGAGGCCGCCAAGCGGCTGATGAAGGAGTCGGGCTATGCCGGCGAGCCGGTCGTGCTGCTGCACCCGACCGACATCCCGCAGCTGCATTCGGCGACGCTGGTGACCGCCAACCTTCTGCGCAAGATCGACGTCAACGTGGACGTGCAGGCGATGGACTGGTCGACGCTGACCTCGCGGCGGGCCGAGAAGAAGAGCCCGGAGGACGGCGGCTGGAACCTGTTCCACACGGCCTGGCCGGCGACGGCGCTGATGAACCCGCTGGTGCATAACGGCGTGTCGGGCAGCTGCGACAAGGCCTGGTTCGGCTGGCCCTGCGATCAGGAGCTGCAGGACCTGCGTTCGAAGTTCTCCAGCGAGTCCAATCCCGACAACCTGGTGGTGCTGGCGAAGCAGATGCAGGCCCGGGCCATGGACCAAGTCACCTACGTGCCGGTGGGCCAGTACTTCTTCTTCCGCGCCTACCGGGACAACGTCTCCGGCGTGATTCCGTCGGTGGTGTCCTATTTCTGGAACATCGAAATGGGCGCCAAGAAGTAGACGCCTTCCACGAACCGCCGCCATCTCCTTGCGAGATGGCGGCGGCGCCTTTGATGAGGTTCCGATGAGCGCTGAAGAGCTTTGCTTCCAGCCGGCGTCCGAGCTCGCCGCCGATATCCGCAGCCGTCGCCTGTCGCCGGTCGAGCTGACCCAGGCCGTACTCGACCGGATCGAGGCGCTGAACCCCGTACTGAACTGCTTCTGCCTGCCGACGCCGGATATTGCACTGGATCAGGCCAAGGCCGCCGAGCAGGCGGTGATGGACGGCCAGGCGCTGGGCGCCCTGCACGGCGTGCCGTATTCGATCAAGGACCTGCAGCCCACAAAGGGCGTCCGGACCATGCGCGGCTCGAAGATCTTCGAGAACGACGTGCCGGATTTCGATACTCCGCTGTCGCGCCGCATGCAGGCCGCGGGCGGGATTTTCCTGGGCAAGACCACGACGCCGGAATTCGGCTGGAAGGGTACCACCGACAGCCCGGTCACCGGCATCACCCGCAATCCCTGGAATACCGATCGCACGCCGGGCGGCTCCAGCGGCGGCGCCGCGGCGCAGGTGGCGGCCGGCCTCGGCCCGCTGGCCCAGGGCGGCGACGGCGGCGGCTCGATCCGCATTCCGGCGGCGTTCAGCGGCATTTTCGGCATCAAGCCGACCCACGGCACGGTGCCGTACTACCCCATGCCGCACAATGACCTGCTGTCGCACCTCGGCCCAATGACCCGGACGGTGACGGACGCGGCGCTGATGCTGGGCGCGATGGCCGGCTTCGATCCCGCTGACCGGTTCAGCCAGCCGCGACAGCGGACGGACTATCTCACCGACCTGCAGGCCGGCATCGCCGGCAAGAAGGTGTTCTGGAGCCCGACCATGGGTTACGCCAAGGTCGATCCTGAAGTTGCCGCCGCGACCGAACGGGCCGCGAAACGGTTCGCCGAACTGGGCGCCGAGGTGGACGAGGGCGATCCCGGATTCGGCGATCCGACAGCGTTCTTCCTGGTGATCTATGCCAGCGCCTTCGCCGCCGACCTCGGCCACCAGCTACCTGAATGGGAAGCCGAGATGGATCCCGGGCTGGTCGGTGTCGTGCGGCGCGGCATGGACTATTCCGCCGTGGATTTCATCCAGGCGCGAAACGAGCGGCTCGAGTTCTATGAAAAGGTCCGCCGGTTCTTCGAACGCTACGACCTGCTGCTGACGCCGGCGACGGCGGTACCGGCCTTCGCGGTCGGCCAGGTGGCGCCGGACCCGGGGGCGATGGATCTCGCCGACATGCTCGCCTGGACACCGTTCAGCTATCCGTTCAATGCGACCGGGCATCCGGCCGCCAGCGTGCCCTGCGGCTTTACGGACGACGGCCTGCCGGTCGGCCTGCAGATCGTCGGCCGGCTGCACGAGGACCAGCTTGTTTTGCAAGCGGCCGCGGCCTACGAACGGCTGGCCCCCTGGGCCGACAAACGGCCGGAATTGACCGCATAAATCTGGCCGATACAACCGCTTTTAAGCGAACGCGCCACCGGCGCGGTCACATCCGGTCACGCTTGCGTCAGAAGTAACGAATGTCACTCGGACCGTCGCGGTCCGGCCACCATCTCCTGGTCAACACGCCAACGACGCGCCGCCGCCAGCGCGGCGCATGACCGGAGATGAACCATGTCGACACATCGCAATCATGCCATTCGCCTTGGTCTTCTGGGCACCGCTCTGGCGCTCGCCATCGTCGCCGCGTCCGGCGGCATCGCGCCGGCCGCCGCGGCAATGCCCCAGTCCGAGACCGTCGGCGCCGGGCAGGAAAGCACGCCGTCAATCACCCGGACGGCCCGCGAGAACGGCTTCGGACGCCGCGGCGGCGACCGGTAAAACCGGCGCCTTGATCGCCGGTCATGCCGGACCGGCGGTCGGCGCGAAGAAGGTGACGAGGTTGTTGTCAGGATCGAGGATCGCGAACTCGGTGAGGCCGTAGTCCTTGTCGGCGAGATGGCCGTTGGGGTGAACGATGCCGACGGCTTTCAGTTCATCGTAAAGGGCGTGGATATCGTCCACCAGGACGCGGCAGCTTGCCGTGCCGGCGAGGAATGACTCGGCGCCGCTGTCGATCGGCGTGCCGGGCGGACGTTGCTTCCAACTCTCGTCCGTCGCCGCCCACAGGTGCAGCTCGATCCGGTCGCGTTCCAGCACCGCATATTCGTCGTCCGCATGGGCGACGGTGAAGCCAACCTTGTCGGCATAGAAGGCGGCAAGCCGGCGGCAGTCGCTGACCGGCAGCACGGGTATGGCAGACCTGAACGTTGTCATGCCCTTACAGCAACTTCCTTAGCGAGATCTCGGGATCGGCAAGTTGCTCAGGCTCGACGGCGATGCCGCGGGCCATCAGGCGCTTGGCGACCTTGATGTCATTGGCGCTGTCGACGGCGACCGCGGCGGCGAGCCGGCCGCCGTCGAGCCAGAACAGGCTGAAGGGTTCGTCGTCGGACTCCCTGCGCCGGACCGGCGCCCGGTCGGCCGGCGGCAGGCCGAGGATCTGGATGTTGCGGCCGTACTGGTCGGACCAGAACCAGGGGACTTCGTCATAGGCCGCGTCCCGGCCCAGCACCGCCTTGGCGCAGGCGATGGCCTGGTTCTGGGCGTTGGCCCAGGATTCGAGCCGCATGGGCCGGCCGGCGCCGGGCACGTCGAACACGGCGACGTCGCCGCAGGCGAAGATGTCGGGATCGTCGGTGCGGCCGCAGGGATCGGTCAGCACGCCGTCGTCGCAGGCGAGGCCGGCGGTGCGGGCCAGCTCGTCGCTGGCCACGAGCCCGGCGCCGACGACGATCATGTCGGCGGCGATTTCTTCGCCGGATGTCAGCCGCGCCGTCATGCCGTCCGCCGACCGCGCAATCTGGGCGACGGACTCGCCGAGCCTGACGTCGACGCCCTGGCCACGATGGAGTCGCAGCAGCCACTCAGAAAGCGCGGTCGGCGCGGCGCGGTGGCAGAGACGGTCGGCGACTTCGATCAGGGTGACGCCGACATTCCTGGCGCGCGCGGCCGCGGCGATCTCGAGCCCAATCCAGCCGCCGCCGAGAATGAGCGCCGTTTCCGCCGTGTCGAACGCCGCGCCGATGGCGGCCGAGTCCTCGAGCGTACGCAGCGTGAAGACGCCGTCGCCGGTCAGGTTGTCCATTGGCAGGGTCCGGGCGCGGCCGCCGGTGGCAATGACGAGTTTGTCATAGGCGATGAGCGCGCCGTCCGCGAGTTGCACGGACCTGCCGACCCGGTCAATCGCCACGACGCGCGCGCCGGCGCGGAAATCGACATCGAGGCCGTCGAACACATCCGTGCCGAAAAGGTGCGTCGACTCCGGCGCGGCCTCGCCGAGCAGCACCGCCTTCGACAGTGGCGGGCGTTCATAGGGCGGGTGCTGTTCATCGCCGATCAGGACGAGGACGCCATCATAGCCCTCGCTCCGCAGCGTCCGGGCGGCCCAGCCGCCTGCCTGACCAGCGCCGACGATGACGATCGGCACTAGGCCTCCTTCGCCTGCCGCCGGGTCTTGCCGTCGATGCCGCCGGCGATGGCCCATTCGGCGAAGTGCTCGGGCGTGCGCTCCCAGGCCTTCGGCTGCCAGGCCTCGGTGCACCAGTCCTCGTCGGCGTAATATTCGAACAGGCCGCCCGTGGGACTGTGCAGATACCAGAAATAGGCCGCCGAGATCGGATGCCGGCCGGGTCCGATCTGGGTCTGCCAACCCCGGCGGGAGACGTGCAGACCGCCGCCGAAGACCTCGTGGATGTCGCGCACGGTGAAGGCGACGTGGTTCAGGCCGCATTTGCGGTCCGGCGTCTGCAGCAGGAACAGTTGGTGATGCCCGCCGGTCGGTGCGCAGCGCAGAAAGTAGCCAGCGTCGGGATAGTAGTCCGAGACGACGAAGCCGAGCGTCTCGGTGTAGTAGGCGACGGCGGCGGTGACATCAGGCGCGAACAGCACGAGGTGGCCGATCTTCACGGGCTCGGCATGGTCGTAGACGACGCCGCGCCGGTCCTGCCGGGCCGTCGGGTTGTCGTAGGTGTTGGCCGGCGTGCCAACGACTTCGACGGATCGCCGACGGCTGACGCAGAACGACAGGCGCAGGCCGTTCGGATCGGTGATCGACGGCAATCCATCGTCTTCGCCGTAGGTCGGCTCGTTCGACAGCTTGTCACGTAGAGCAACGAGATCGGCCTCGGTGGCGACGCCCCAGATCGCGCGGCGCACGGTGGGCCCGTCCTCCATGGCCGGCGGCAGGGTGGCGGACGATGCCGGCTCGGCAATGACTTCACCGCCGTCGAGCGTTTCGAAGCGCAGGCGGCTGTCGCCGGCCTCGCGTTCCTGCAATCCCCAATCGGTGAAGAACTGCCGGCAGCGCGGCATGTCCTCGACCCCGAAGACAAGCGCATCGATGCCCGTGATCGTCATGTCGCAATCCTCACATCACTTCGCCGGTTCCAGCACCTTGGCGCGCACGGGCGGACCGGCGAACGGCCGGGCGAAGTCGCCGACCGCGGCCATGTCGACCTCGACCAGGGCCGGCCCGTCGACGGCGGCCGCGTCCGAGAGCGTCCCGGCGGCATTGTCGAGCGTCTCAAGTCGCATATAGGGCACGCCGACGGCGGCGCAAACTTCAGCGAATTCGGGTGTCAGCAGATCGGCATAGTATTGCCGGCCGCCGAAGCGCGCGTCCTGGATGTTCTTGATGACGCCGTAGCCGCGGCTGTTCATGACCAGGAGCACGATGTCGGCGCGTTCCTGCGCCGCCGTCGCCAGCTCGCCCATGCTGAGCTGGAAGCCGCCGTCGCCGACCAGACAGAAGGTCTTGCGGCCCTTGGCGGCGAGCGCCGCACCGATGCCCATGGGCAGGCACTGGCCGATGCCGCCGCCGAGCGCGTGCACGCCGTCGCGCGGGCCGGAGATGCGCAAGGCCCGGTTGCCCCAGGTCGAGTTCGAGATGGTGACATCGCGCACCCAGACGAAGCTGCGGCCCGCGACGCCTTGCAGCGCATCGACGAGCTGGGCGTAGGGGCCGAGGGTTTCGCGCAGGCCCTGCTCGGCCTGGCGGCGGGCGGCGGCGAGATCGTCGCCGAATGCGGGATCGACATCGAGCCGGCCGGCGAGGCGGTCAGCGAGGCCGTTCAGCGCCAGCACGCTGTCGCCGTGCACGAACTGGGCGTTCGGATAGCAGCGGCCGTCGGAACGCGGATCGGCGTCGATCTGATAGAGCGGCTGCGGCAGTTTGAGGGTGTATTTCAGCGTTTCGTTGCCGCGCAGCCGCGAGCCCGCGACCAGCATGGCATCCGCCGTCCGGTAGAAGGCTTCGATGGGCGGGGCCATGGTGAAGGCGCCGAGGCTGCGCGGATGGTCTTCCGGCAGGATGCCGCGGCCCTGCGTGCTGGTAACGATGCCGAAGCCCATATCGGCGAGGCGCGCCGCGGCACTGCCGGCATGCCGGCTGCCGCCACCGAGCCAGAGCAGGGGGCGCCTCGCCTGTGCAAGGTTGTCGGCCAAGCGGTCGAGCGCGGCCGACGTGGGCGCCGGCGCTTCGACACCGTGCGGGTCCAGATCCTGGGGCCAGGAGATTTTCGCTTCCTGGATGTCGATGGGGATTTCGACGCTGACCGGACCAGTTGGCGCCGCGAAGGCGGTGCGCACGGCGTCCTTCAGCGTGCCCAACGCTGTTTCGGCCGAGCGAACGCGGAAGGCCGCTTTCGAGACCGACGTCAGCATGCCGAGCTGGTCGCGCGCCTCGTGGATGTAGGCGCGGTCGCGGTCGAGATGAGCGGTCTCGATCTGGCCGGTGAGATGCAGGAGCGGCGTGCCCGCGGTCTGGGCCTCGACCATGGCGCCGGCCGCATTGCCGGCGCCGGTGCCGGTGCTGGTGACGAAGACGCCGAGGCCGCCGCCGACGCGGGCATGGGCGTCGGCCATGTTGCCGGCGCCGGCCTCGCCGCGGGCCGGCACGAAGCGAATGTTGCCGCGCCGGCCGATGGCGTCGAGGATCGGCATGTTGTGGATCGAGATCACGCCGAAGGCGGTCTCGACGCCGCAGCGCTCGAGGAAAGCGGCGACGATATCGCCGACGGCGGCTTGATCAGACATGGCGTGACAATCCTCCGGAAACGTCGATGGCGGCGCCCGTGATGTAGGACGCGCAGGGCGAGGCCAGGAACACGATGGCGCGGGCCGGCTCATCCGGCCGGCCGAGCCGGCCAAGCGGGATCTTCTTCTGACGCGCCAGTTCGGCGGTCCAATCCTCGTAGCTTTGGCCCGCCTCGGCATGGGCTTCGTAGCGGCGGCGCCACTGGCCCGAGTCGATCAGGCCCAGCAGGATCGAATTGACGCGGATGCTCTGTGGCGCCAGTTCGGTGGCGAGCGAGCGCACGAAGTTCAGCAATCCGGCGCGGGCGGCCGAGGTCGCGACCATGTGCGGTTCCGGCTGTTTCGCCAGCAGCGAGTTGACGCAGACGATAGACGCCGCGTCGGCCTCGGCCAGCATGTCCTGGAAGGCACGCACGGGGTGGATCACGGAAAAGAACTTGAGATCGAGTTCCTCGCGCCAGGCCGTATCCGTCGTGTCGGCAAAGGTCGATGTGCGGCCCTGGCCGGCATTGCAGATCAGCATGTCAAGGCGGCCGAAGCGGTCGCGCACCGCACGGCCGAACGTCGCGACCTGGGCCGCGTCGAGGACGTCGCAGGTCTCGGCCAGCAGACGGTCGGCGGCGACATCGGCCAGCGACGCCGTCGCCGCCGACAGCCGGTCGGCGTCGCGGCCGCAGATGGCAACCTCGGCGCCGGTCTCCAGCAGCAGGCGGGCGGTCTCGAGGCCGATGCCGGAGCTGCCGCCGGTGACGACGGCGACCATGCCGGTATGGTCAATCTGCATGCCGGGCCTACAGTCCCGCGGCCGCCGCAGCCGGCCGATAGTGCAGCGCGCGGGAGATCCGGTCCGCCGTGCTGCAAACGGCGTTGATAACGTCCGTCCCGATATCGTCGCCGCCGGCCACCGTCACGTTGATTGCCGCGACGGCGCGGCCGGTATGGTCGCGGACCGGCGCCGCCACCGACGAAATGCCGCTTTCGAAGAAGGCGTTGCTGACGGCGTGGCCGCGGGCGCGGTCCTGGGCCAGGAGATTCGTCAGATCGGACATCGTTCGTGGTGTCTGGTCGGAAAACCGCGGCAGCTTGGCGTCGCCATAGAGCTGCCAGATCTCGATATCGTCGAGGTCAATGAGGAGCATGCGGCCGAGCACCGTGGCATGCGCCGGCAGCCTCGTGCCGACGTTCAGGCTGCCGGAAAACGCCGAGCGGCCCGAGACCTTCAGCACCACCACCACGTCCGTGCCGTCGCGCACGACCATGTGCACCGAACAGCCCGTGGTCTCGCGCAACGCTTCCAGCTCGGCCCGGCCGATCTCGGTGACGTCGAGGCTGGCGATGTATTCGAAACCGAGGCCCAGCAGGCCGGCGCCGAGACGATAAGCCGTGCCGCCGTCATCGCGGGCCAGCAGGTTCAGGTGCTCGAGCGTCTGCGCGATGCGGAACACGGTGGTGCGCGGGATGCCGAGCTCGCGCGCCATCTCCGGCGCCGTGATGGCGCGGCGTTCGGCGTTGAACAGACGCAGGATCTCGATACCCCGCGCCAGGCCGGGGACGAGATAGCGCTCGATGTCCTTGGGCTCGCTCATGACAGGGTGTCGATGAAATCAATGAGGTGCTGGTTGAACAGATCGGGCGCCTCGACATGTGGCAGATGTCCGGCCGCCGGGATCTCCACATATTGCCGGCCGCCGGGAAACGCGACGGCCACCTGCCGAGCGCCCTCGGGCGGCGTCGTCGTGTCCTCGGCGCCGCAGAAGACCACGGCGGGATGGTCGAGCCGCGCCACGTCGGTCAACAGATCGCCGTCGGCCAGCAGATCGGCGGCGGCGGCAAAACCTTCGAGCCGCAACTGACTCAAATTGCGTTGGACCAGCGCGCGCTGCGCCTCGCTTGGATGCGGGCCGAGCAGCCGCGGCGCGCGTTCGGCCGCGTAGGCTTCGGCGCCGAGTGTCCGGAACGGATCGAGCCGGCCGGAACGGCGCTCGGCTCGCTCATCGGCCGTCAGCCGGGCATGGCCCTGTGCCGGATCGGCCAGCACCAGCGCCCGCACGCGATTGGGCCGGCGGCATGCGAACTGCGCCGCCATCAGGGCGCCCAGAGAATTGCCGACAAGCACCGGCCGCTCGATCGACAGCGCGTCGAGCAGGGCGGCCAGCGCGTCGACATAGGCGTCGGCGGTGGGCGCGGACACCGGGTCCGAGCCGCCGTAGCCCGGCGCGTCCCAGGCGCTGAGCCGGTAGGCGCCGGCCAGCGCGTCGAGCTGATAGGACCAGGAGCCGGAGCCCGAACCGATGCCGTGCAACAACACGACATCCGGACCGTCACCGGCGCGGCGGCAGGTAATCGTGCCGGCAGCGGTGGAAACCGGTTCCGCCGGATGCGCCGACAGAACCGTTTCCCAGGGCCAGGACATGCGCTCGGGCGCCAGCATCAGTCGCGCTTGATCTTGGCCAGCGGATGGTCCGGCGGATAGGTCGGCAGCTTCGGCTTCGGCGTGCCGAGCATGACGCACATCAGGGACTCCTCCTGGCCGATGTTCAAGAGCCCGCGATAGATGCCGGGCGGCACGGAGACGACGTCGCGCTCCTCCAGAATGGTCTCGGCGGTCTCGCCGTTATGCTCGAGGAACAGCTTGATGCGGCCGCGCAGCATGAAGAAGACTTCCTCGACGTCGTCATGGACGTGGATCGGACCCTCGCAACCGGCCGGCAGCACCATGGTCGAGAAGGTGAAGTGCTCGGACGGAATGACGTTCGCGTCGGACTTGGCGCCGGCGGCGCCGAGGCCCATGTAGCGCATCTGCGCGCGCTTGTATTTCGGATCGAAGTCGGCCTGGAACTTCAGCGCGTTCCAGTCGTAGGTACGGCTTTCGAAGCGAGCGATGCGCTCGCTCTCGATCCATTCGCCGAGCGACTTGTCCGCCGGCTTTTGCCAGGTCGGCACGTCCTCGCGCTCACTCTCATGCAGTCTTGCGGTTTCCGCCATCCTCAGGGTCCCTCCAGGTTAGTTCAGGGTAAATCCGCCATTCACCGGCAGCGTCTGGCCGGTGACGAAATCGGCCGCGTCCGAGGCCAGGAACAGCACCGCGCCGACGACATCGTCGGGGTGCTGCGACCGCGGCATGGCGCGGCCGTCGACGTAAAGCTCCTTGCGGTCCTCGGGCACGTATTCGGTTGCTTCGACCAAGGTCAGGCCCGGCGCCACGGCGTTGACGGCAATGCCGTCTGGGCCGAGCTCGCGCGCCATGGATTTGGTCATGGCGATCACGGCGCCCTTGGAGGCGACGTAGTGCATCAGGCGCGGCGCGCCCCAGAGCGCGGTGTCGGAAGCGATGTTCACGACCTTGCCGTTGCCGGCGGCGCGGAGCGCCGGCAGACACGCCCGCGTCATCAGCCAGGTGCCGCGCACGTTTACGGTCATCACTCGATCCCAGGTCTCGACCTCGATCTCTTCCATGGTCTTGCCGCCGATGCCGGTGGCGATGGCGCCGTTGTTGACCAGACCGTCGATGCCGCCCATCTCCGTGCCGGCGGCCACGGCGCAAGCCGCCACCGACTCCGGATCGGCGAGGTCGAGCGGCAGGGCATTGGCCGATGGCAGCCGCGCGGCGGTCCGTTCCGCTTCGTCGGCCAGCACGTCGGCGACGATGACCCGCGCGCCGGCGGCGCAGGCCGCCTCGGCAAAGGCCGCGCCCAGACCGCGGGCGCCGCCCGTGATCAGCAGGCGCTTGCCATCGAGACGTACGGGCGAGGTCATGGCGCCTGACTACTCCGCCGCCTGGGCCGTGGATTTCGCTTGCGCCTCGACCTGCGCCCGGGCCTTCTTTTCGAGCAGGCGGCGGACGCGGCTGAGGCCGACATCGTGCTGGTAGAGATACTCGTGCTCGCGGGCATCGGGCGCCATCTGCTCCAGCACCACGCGGTCCTGCTCCAGCACGTTCCAATGCAGCTGTTCCAGCCGCGTGCGGTAGAGGAAGCGCCAGACATCGCGCTGCCAGCCAGTGACCTTGCGCACGCGCCAGAAGAAGACCTGCGTGTGCTTGTCGTCGATGGGCGTCGCGAAGCCGACGATGAAGAACTCGCCGCCCGGGCCGTATTTTTGCTGATAGGGGATCGACAGGCGCATCCACAGCGCGTTGGTCTCGCCCCATTCGACCCAGTCGAAATTGACGCCCTGCTGGCCGGTCTTCTCCCAGATGAAGCCGTGCTCGGTCTTGCGCGCGCGCATCTCGGCGGCGCGGTCGCCCTCGGCCATGGAATGCGAGGTGGCGTGCAGATAGGCGCCGTGCATGGGGTCCATGACGTTATCGACGGCGTAGCGGTAGTTGCAGGCCCAGTGCGCGGTGCAGAGGAAGCTGGAATAGGCGTCGCTCGTCAGCTCCTCCGGCAGCGCCAGCGGTTCCGGCGTTTCGCCGGCTTCGGCGAAGTAGAGGAAGATCGCGCCGTTGCGTTCCTCGACCGGGTAGCTGCGCACCTGGCGCTCGTCCTTCATCGGGCAGTCGGTGACGGCCGGCACGTCGACGACCTTGCCGCCGCCGTCGACCTCGACGCCGTGATACCAGCAGGCGACCCGGTCGCCCAGGTTCCAGCCCAGCGACAGGCGGGCGCCGCGGTGCGGACAGCGGTCTTCCAGCGCCTGGACGTCGCCGTCGGCATCGCGCCAGAGCACGATGTTCTGACCGAGCCGGGTGATGCCGGTCGGCGCGTCCGACAACGACCAGCTCGGCAGCACCGGATACCAGTAGCCCAGCAGGCCCAGGTTGAGACGCGACGTCACCGCGTTGTCGATCTCGGTTGCGGTCATGTCCAGGTCCTCTTCAATGCGCTAGGCCGCATGCGTGGCGCTGCGCGGCAGGTAGTGCAGCACGCGGGCCTCCAACAGCACGACCAGCAAATAGGCGACGATGCCGATCACGGTCAGCATGATGATGGCGACAAAGACCAGCGCCGTGTTGCCAGCGCCCTCGCCGAAAGTGAGCAGATAACCGAGGCCGACATTGCCGCCGACAAGCTCGCCGACGACGACGCCGATCACCGCCAGCGTCGCGCCGATACGCAGGCCCGAGAACAACGGCGGCATGGCGGCATGCGCCTCGATCATGCGGAAGATCTGCCAGCGCGAGGCCGAAAACGAGCGCGCCAAGTTGATCATATCCGGATCGACCGTGCGGATCGCCGCCATGACGTTGACCAGCACGGGGAAGAACACGATCAGGATCGCGACCAAGATCTTCGGATAGACGGTGTAGCCGAACCAGAGCACGAACAGCGGCGCGAAGGCGACCTTGGGCGCGATCTGCAGCGCCAGAATGTACGGCGACAGCATGACCTCGGCCGTGCGCGACACGCCCAGCACATAGCCAACGAAAATGCCCAACAGCGAGCCGAGCAGGAAGCCGACGCCGACGGACCAAGCCGTCATGCCGGTGTGATAGAACAGCCGCTCGCGCTCGACGGCAATCACGAACTCGGCCGCCACGGCGGAGACGGGGGGCACGATAAAGGGCGGGATACCGAGCGCTGCCGGGCCCCATTCCCAGGCCGCGAGGAAGATTACCAGCAGCGCGAGACTGCCGGCGATCTCCCTCGGTCCGAACTGGCTGACCCCCATGGCGTCGTCCTTTCGCTATCGCGACCTACTGGGTCACGAAGGCGTTGGTGTAGAGATCGTCGAGCGGCGCGGCCTGCCGCACGGCGCCCTGCGCCAGATAGAAATCCTGCACCGTCTTCAGCCGGTCCGGGTCCATGGCGCCGAGCGTGGCCTGGCCGGGATAGACATATTCGTTGTAGAGCTTGAACACCGCTTCCATGGCCTTTTCCTTGCCCTGGTGCTGCGGCACGGCCTTGACGTAATCGGCGGCGGCGCCGGCGGGATCGTCCATGATGTCGCGCATGCCCTTCAGCGTCGCGCGCACCAACTTGCCGATCAGCTCGGGCTGCTCAGCGATGGTCTTGTCGGAGGCGAGGATCGCCTGGGCCATGGACGGGAAGTAATCCTCGACCGGCATGATGCGCAGCTTCTTGCCCTGGGCCCGGGTCAGACCGATCCAGTCCGGCACCGCGGCCATGGCGTCGGCCTCGCCGGCGGCGAACAGCTTCCAGACGCCGGCCGGGCCGGCGGCCTGGATGTTGAGGTCGTTCTTGGTCAGGTCGGCCGTCGAGAGCGCGCCGAGCAGCGCATAGAACGTGGTGTCCTGATACGACATGGTGGTGACGGTCTTGCCCTTGAGGTCTGCCGGACCCTTGATGTCGCTGTCTTCCATGGCGACCAACTGGGTCAGCGCCCGGCCGCCGAGCACGGCGACGGCCTTAACCGGAATGCCGTTCGCGCGCACGATGATCGGCGTATCGCCGATGCCGCCGCCGATCACGGCGTTGCCGGCGCCGACCTGCTTAGCGACGTCGACGCCGCCCTTGGCCGACTGGAAGGTCACGTCGAGGCCCTCGTCGGCGTAATAACCGCGCGCCTGCGCCAGCATCCAGGGCCCGAAGGCCGGCAGGAAGGTGGGCGCCGGCAGCAGGTAGGTCACCTTCTGCATATCGGCGGCAGGCGCCGCGGTTGGCGCGGCCAAAGCGAGGGCAACGGCCGTTGCCGCCGCTGCGTTGCGAATTGTCCGTCCCAGCATTCTTAGCCTCCAGTTGTCATGCCCGGTTTTTCCCGGGCGGTTGGTTCAGGTCCGTTCGTCAGATCAGCTCGTCGGCCGCGTGCTCGCTGACATGCAGGAGCGACATCAGGTGCGCGACATAGTCGCCGACCCGGCGGTGTTTACGCCGGTTGATGGGATCGTCGCGGTGCGCGATGTCGACGACGATCTCCTCGATAATGGTGCCGGGCCGCTCGCTCATCACCAGGATGCGGTCGGAAAGCGCGATCGACTCGACGAGGTCATGGGTGATGAAGACGGCGGTGCGGCCGTCGGCGGCGAGCGTCTGGGCCAGATCCTGCTGCAGGATCATCTTGGTCTGGGCGTCAAGCGCCGAGAACGGCTCGTCCATCAGCAGCACCGCCGGATCGACGGCGAGGGTGCGGGCGAGCGCCGCGCGCTGGCGCATGCCGCCCGACAATTGATGCGGATAGTGATCGGCAAACTGCGTGAGACGACAGCGGGCGAGCAGCGCGAGTGCACGTTCCTTGCGATTGCCAGCCGAAAGGCCCTGGATCTCGAGGCCGAATTCGACGTTGCGCCGGATCGTGCGCCAAGGCAGCAACAGGTCCTTCTGCAGCATGAAGACGACATGCCGGTTCGGCCCGGTGACGCGCACGCCATCGACGAAGACCTCGCCGGCACTGGGCGCATAGAGGCCGGAGCCCATGTTCAACAGCGTGCTCTTGCCGCAGCCGGACGGGCCGATCAGCGAGACGACCTCGCCGTCGGCGACCTCGAGGTCGACGGCGCGCACGGCCTCGATGGCCGCATCCTTGCCGGGCTGCCGAAACTGCTTGGAGACATTGCGAAAGGCGATGCGCGCCGTTCCGGCGGCGGCATTGGGCGCGTCGACTGTCGCCGCCATCGCCATGCGCTCAGAGACCCAGCCGGGCGATCTCGCGCCCGAACGACTCCTCGGTCCAGGCCGTGCCGTCGGGCGCCAGCACGCCCCGGTCGTTCAGCGCCGCGACCAGCGCCGGCAGCTCGTCGATGCCGGTCTCGAAGCATGAGATCAGCGCATCGGCGAGGTCGTTCTCGTACGACGTCGGCGCGGCGGCGCGGTTCTGCCAGACGATGTTCTCGGCGACATCGGGCGCCTCGATGCGGCCCTTGCCGGCAACCGCATTCGGCTGCGGCCGGCGCCAGTTCTTCAGGAACGGGTTGTGGTCCATGGCGATCCGCCTTGTCCGGGTCGGTGTCAGAGGCGCACGTAGACGTCGCCGTCTTCGACCTTGACCTCGTAGGTCTTGAGGTCGCGGTCGGCGGGCTCGCGCAGGCATTTGCCGGTGGGGATGTGGAAGAGCGCCTCGTGCAGCGGGCATTCGACCTGATCGCCCTCGACGAAGCCCTCGCTCAACAATGCATAAGCGTGCGGGCAGATGTCTTCCATGGCGTAGAGCTTGCCGTCGACCCGGAAGACGCCGATCTGCGCCTCCGCGATCTTGGCGGTTGCCGGCTCATCCTCGGTCACATCGGCATCCGCCGCCACTTTGTGCCAGTTGCCCATCCCACTCCGCGCGCCCACACTGTTCCATATTTGGAACGTTGATCTTTATATGGATCATAGGAAACGAGTATCTGTATTGTCAAGCCGCGCCGGACGCCGTCAGCCAGGGTTCATGCGCATCGTCCCGACCGATCGTCTTGCCCGAGTGCCCGCCCCTACCTGCCAAAAACCCAGAAACGGCCATCTCGCCGCAATCCGTCGGCTTCAACCCAATCACCACGACATGGTCAACGAATTGCAGCGCCATAATGATCGAAAAATGAGGCATGACAGGCACCCGGCGCATAAAAACAGGTCCTTTTGGCAGCCATGCTCATCAAAAGTTGTATTTTGCTACCCTGAGGTGGATACAACGCAATTCATAAATACCATTATTTAGTATTTTGGCTGCACTACAGGTCAGTGGCTTTATCTGACTGAGGGGGTCAGAATTTGGATATGGGATGCCGAATGACACTGCTGACGCGAATTCCGTCCTGCAAATGCAGGTTTGCGAACGCTTGAAGGTCGACTTCGTCGGATCGCCCGCAGAAAACATGATCGGGCTCGGCGAACCATTCGACGCCGCATGCGGTTCGGTTCACGGATTGCGGCGGCAGATCAATGCAAATGAAACGGGCTGGTACATCTGGACAGGCGATTACGTCCAGGAGGATGTCGGATTCTTCTACTTCGTTCGCGTGGAAGAATTCAGCTCGCTCTGTCCCGCCGCCGTGCCTTATCTCGGATTGGCGCCGGGTTGGCGCTTCACCATCAAACCCGGGAAACTGGATGTGAGGTTCGACCGCACATTGGTCAGCGGCGGCGATGCGAGTGCCAGCGACGGCCAACAGTCAGCCCTTGCGAACCAGAGCAACGCCCCGGCAGGACGCAGCCAAGCGACGACCTGACATCAGGCCCGAGGTTCGGGGAACCGCGGCCTGGTCTCGATGAATGCCGGTCGCGCTGAGATCGCCGTCCACCAGGTATTCAGCCGCTGGCGTTGCGCCAGCAGCGCCATGCCGCCGTCGTCGGTGGTGAAATAGGACATCATTGGCGCGAGGTGGATATCGGCGAGGGTGAGGGTGTCGCCGACCAGAAAATCACTGCCGCCGGCGAGGCGGTCGAGGGCGTCGAGGACGCGTGGGGCGGCGGCGAGGCCGTTTTCGTATTCGGCCCGGTCGGCGGGTTCGCCCATGCGGGCGGCGAAGACGCCGTGGGAGAAGACCTGTCGGACCAGCGGCCAATAGACGTAGCTGTCGACGATCGAGAGGATCTGGCTGACGCGGGCTCTCGCTTCGGGCGCGGCCGGTTGCAGCGCCAGGCCGTCGAACTTGTCGTCGAGATAGCGGGTGATGGCGCCGGTCTCGTAAAGCACGAAATCTCCATCGACCAGCGTCGGCACGCGACAGAAGGGGTGCAGGGCGAGATAGGCCGCCGGCACATCTTCGGCGAACGGGTTCACCTCGACCCAGGCATAGTCGACGCCCTTTTCGCGAAGCGCGAAGCGGGCGATCCAGGCGTAGACGCTGTACTTGAAGCCGTGGAGTTCGAGCGGCATGGCGCGGCTCCTTCCTGTCGTGCGGTCGAGGTCAATCGCTCGGGATACGCCGGCCTTCCTGGTCGAGGACGGCGATGGTCTTGTCGTAGAGCTGTTTCGCCGCGTCAACGGAATCGGCGACACACAGCACGCCGAGCTTGCCGAACTCGGACAGCGCGCCGATCAGGTGGAAGACCACGCCCTGCTGGCTGGCGCCGTGGAAATGCAGCCGGTTCTCGACCGCGATGTCGATCAGGTCTTCCGGGGTCAGGCCCTCGTAGTGCGGCGCTTCCAGGTTGTCGGACGCATAGTAGAAGCAGGGCCGGCCGGCCGGCGTGTAATAGAGGCCGGTGGCCGGATCGTAGCGGCCGTCGGTCAGGAACTGCAGCATCAGGAAGGGATGCGTCGTGCCGCCCTTGCGCAAGTTGACCTCGAGCGCGTAGTGGCGCCAGCGATCCTGCTCGCGCACGGAGACGAAGTCGATGGCGAAGCGGCCGAGCACGCCGCGCTGGCGCAGCACCTCGGCCGCCTTCATGCCCTCGGCCTGGATCTCGAGGCGATAGGCCGCGTCGGCGGGGAAACGGCAGCCGAGGAAGATCTGGCCGGAATTGCCGCCGGTGACCTGATCGTGGGTCGAGATCACCTCGAGACCGCCCAGCGGATCGATGCGGAACTGCGCCGACGGCGACTGCTTGTCGGCGCCTTCGACGAAACTCTCGACGATGCCGCCCATCTCGCCGATCTTGGCCTCAAAGGCGGGCCAGGTCATGTCACGCGCCTCGAAGGCGAGCTTGGGCAGGCGCGCGGCGATCCAGGACTTGAGCCCGGCGCCCGTGGGCGCGTCGTCATCAAATGCGAAGATCGCGTTGCCCTCGCCGGAGAACCCCTCGTTCAGCTTGACGACGGCGCGCCGCAATGCCGGCGTCCGGCCTTTCAGCTCGGCCAGCGCGTCGGCGATCTGATTGGCGTCGGCGAGATTTTCGTAGCCTTCCGGCATGGCGACGCCGGCCTCGCGGAAAATTTCGCGCGAGCCGCTCTTCGAGCCGAGCGGCAGCAGGTCGGGATCGCAGCCATAGATCGGGATGCCAAGGCGAACGGCCAGGCGGCGTTCCAGGTCCGAGACATTGAAGCAGGTGATGTGCGCGCTGTCGGGATCGCCGATGGCCTCGCGAATGCGCGCGATCAGGCGCGGCCGGGCGAGGATCTTCGCCGTCAGCGGCGCGGGCCCGCCGTCATGGCAACACAGCAGGGTCAGGCGGCGACGGGCATGGTCGCGCGGGATGCCCGGCAGCAGGTGCAGGTAATAATCGACAATGGCCTCGGGGATCGGCGCGCTGCTGACATAGACGATGCGGGTGCGCGGCATGCGCAACAGCATCAGCAGGCAGAGCATGCGTTCCTCGTAATGGGTGACGCCGGAGATCTTGGCCATGACCTCCTGGTCGAGCGTCAGGCTCGGCAGAATCACCACCGTGCGCGGCGCGGCTTCGTCGGGAAAGACGCGGCGAAACTGTTCCGCCAGGCGCGCTTGCAACTGCCGGAAACGTTCGGCTTCGGCCGCGGGGATCATTCCTTCAGGCCGGCTTTGCGCAGGCCGTCCAGGATGTGTTCGAGATCATCGGGCGCGGCGTTCCATTTCCGCAATTCGTCGCGGGCGGAGAATTCGGGCTTGAGTTCGTAGATCCGGGCGAACGAGACGCCGGCCTCGGGCCGTCCGAGCTGGCCAAGCGCGGCCGCCTCCAAAAGGCGGGTCCAATAGAAGTTCGGCAGGCTGATCCGCTGCAGGTCGGCCAGCGTGGCTTCGTAGTCGCGGGCGTTGAAGTGATAGCGGGCGAAGCTGAAATGGTACCAGCCGGGGTGCAGCGGGTTCAGTTGTTGCGCCCGCCGGGACAGCTCGACGCCGCGTTCGAACTCGCCCATGAAGGCCAGGTAGTGACCGATGTCGGCGAGCGTTTCGGGATCGTTGGGATTGAGGGCGAGGGCGCGCTCGGCCTCGACCTCGAACTTGTCGTTTTCGCCGCGAAAGAAATGCACGATCGCCAGCCAGCAATGGGCATAGGCGTTCTGCGGATCGAGCCGGATGGCGGCCTGGGCCATGTTCAAGGCGCGGCCGATCGGATCGGGACGCGGATTCATATCGAAGCGGTGCTCGGCCAGATAGACATTGGCCAAAAGCGCATGCGCATCGGCATAGTTGGGATCGAGCTTGACGGCCTGCTCGAGCAGGTCCCGCGCCTCGGCGTGCATCTCGGCGCTGAGCAGCGCGGTGTAGGGCCGCGCGCGCAGCACGCAATCATAGGCGTCGAGCTCGGCCGGCCGCTTCCTGAGCGCCCGCGACAGCCCGGCATCCTGCAACTTCACGCCAAGCGTCGCCGCGATGGTCTGGGTCACCTCGTCCTGGAGCGCGAAGATATCCTCCATCTCGCGGTCGTAGTGCTCGGCCCACAGGGACACGCCCGTCGCCGCGTCGGTCAGCTGCGCGGTGATCCGCACGCGGCCGCCGGCGCGCCGCACGCTGCCTTCGACGACATATCCGGCATTCAGGTCGGTCGCGAGCTGCGGCGCCGCGACGGCGCGGCCCTTGTACCGGAACGTCGAGCGGCGGCCGATGACATGCAGGTCGCGGAACCGCGACAGGTTGGTGATGATGTCCTCGCTCAAACCGTCGGCGAAATACTCGTCGACATCGGCGCTGAGATTCTCGAACGGCAGAACCGCCAAGACGGGTTTCTCGGACACGGCCGCGCGCTGCCCGGAAGCGGCCGGCCGCCGCCTGGCATCGAGCGGGACGACGGTGGCACCGGCGTCGTCATCGTCATCGTTTGCCGCAATTCTGGGACGGGCCGGCCGATCGTCCGGCGCCGGCTCGTCCGCCATCGACACATCGCCGACAAACCTGAAGCCGCGGCGTTGCACGGTGCGGATCACGGACTGGGCCTCGCCGGTGTCGCCGACCGCGCGCCGGGCCGCGGACACCCGGCTGCT
This sequence comes from Alphaproteobacteria bacterium, assembly GCA_965232515.1. Lineage (GTDB taxonomy): Bacteria > Pseudomonadota > Alphaproteobacteria > JANQKO01. The sequence continues at coordinate 1,261,980 of CBDDPY010000002.1, forward strand.
CAAGGTTGCCTCCGAGACGATGCGGCCCTGCCAGACGGCGGCGATCAGATCGTCTTTTGAGACGACCTGGTCGCGATGCTCGATCAGATACTGCAGCAGGCTGAACACCTGGGGCTCGATCGCCACGGCGTCACCGTCGCGCCGCAACTCGTAAACCGTGGTGTCGAGCGTGAAGCTGCCGAAGCGATAGATCATTCAAGCCTACTCAGATGCCGGCCAATCCCAGCGGAAACTCCAGGTCATCTCAAGCTGACCTCCAAGCAATGCCGATCCGGCTCCCCTACAATCGCGAATACTAATCGGCGATGCGGGCGTTGGAACAGTCAATCCTGAGGCCCGCCATGTCGGACGGCCGGCCGCCAACGCGGCGGATCGGGCCGAGGCCGCGTTTTTCAGGCCGTGGAACGAAGCAATCAGACGAGGAGACGGATATGTCGTGGCGCCTGAAGGGAACCTATTTCGAGAGCTGCAACTGCGATGTCGCCTGTCCTTGCGTGTTTCTCAGCCCGCCGACGGACGGCGACTGCACGGTGCTGGTCGGCTGGCATATCGATGAGGGCGCGGACGGCGAGGTCGCGCTGAACGACCTGAATGTCGCCCTGGCGGTGCATTCGCCCGGCCATATGATGACGACGAAATGGACGGCCGCCGCCTATGTCGATGCCCGCGCGAGCGGGGACCAGCAGAACGCCCTGTTGAAGATCTTCGGCGGCCAGGCCGGCGGGCACCCGGCGAGACTGGCGAGCCATATCGGCGAACTGGTCGGCGCGCGGCCGGCGCCGATCACGTTCGAGGCCGACGGCGGCACCTACAGCCTGAAGATCGACGATGTCGCCGAGGTTAAAGTCACTCAGATGGCCGGGCAGGGGGAGGGGCCGATTACCGTCACCGGCCACCCGTTGTGCATCTCGACCGGATTCCCGGCGACCGTCGCGAAGTCGACATCGCTGACCTACAACGATCACGGCATGTCCTGGAACCTGTCGGACAAGACCGGCTTTTTCGCGCCGTTCGCCTATGCCAGCGACTAATTGGGCCATTCGGGGACCGGCGCGATGACGATCGCCTTCGCCGACCGGCGGCTGTCCGTTCCGGAACGGCTGGCGCTCTATGCCGGGCTCGGCACCGTCGGCCTCGGCGCGTGGGGTTATCTGGCATTGATGATGCGGGACATGTCGGCGATGGCCGGCATGCCGCCGATGGCGGTCAGCCCCGCTTACGTCGCCGGCCTGTTCGTGATGTGGCTGGTGATGCAGGCGGCGATGATGTTGCCGTCGGCCGTGCCGATGATCCAGACCTATGGCCGCATGCAGGCGGCGGGCGCGACCGGCCCGCGTCTGGCGCTCCACGTCGCATTGTTCAGCGGCGGCTATCTCGCGGCCTGGTCGGCGTTCAGCCTTGGCGCGGCACTGCTGCAGGCCGGATTGGTCGCGACCGATCTGCTGGGGCATATGGGCATGCGGGTGACGTCAGGGCCGCTGGCCGGCGGCATCCTGATCGGCGCCGGCCTGTATCAGTGGCTGCCGCTGAAACATGCCTGCCTGCGCCGCTGCCGGACGCCGATCGGTTTCCTGATGACCGAATGGCGCGACGGGCCTTTGGGCGCGTTCAACATGGGCGTCCGGCACGGCCTGTTCTGCATCGGCTGCTGCTGGGCGCTGATGTGCCTGCTGTTCGCGTTCGGCGTCATGAACGCCATCTGGATCGCGGTCATCACGGTCTACGTCATCGTCGAAAAGATCGCGCCGTTCGGCGAGGTCCTGACCAGACTGGTCGGTGCTGGACTGGTGCTTTGGGGCGCGGTGCTGTTGTTTGCCTGACCGGCGGCTGGTCCAAGAGGCCATAATGTCGCCGCGATCCGCGTGCAGAACCATCCGCATCGTAAACGTCGAGCGGTGACGCGAATGGCGATGCTGAACAGGCTCGCGGCCGGATGCCTGATCCTTGCCGGCCTCCACCTGACGCCGGCGGCCGGCAACGCCCAAACCGACGCGGTCGCCGGCCTGGCGGATGGCCGGGTCGGCGCGATCGCGTTTCGCAGTCTGGCCCGCGACGGGGCCACGGTAACGGGCACGCTGACCCTGCCCGCAGGCGCGGCCGGCCCGGTCGCCGCCATGCTGATTGTGCACGGCAGCGCCGGCGTTCGCGACGTCCGGGAGGGCCGCTATGCGCGCCGGCTGGGCGATGCCGGCTATGCGACTTTCGTACTCGACAGCTTCGGCCCGCGGCGGGTGCGCTCGACGACCGAGGACCAGACCCGGGTGTCGACCAGCACGATGATCGGCGACGCCTTCGCGGCCCTCGACCTGCTGGCGACGCATCCCGCCCTCGATACCGCGCGCATCGGCGTGATCGGGTTTTCCAAGGGCGGCACCGTCGCGCTGAACGCCAGCTTCGGCCCTTACCGGCGCCGGTTCTCCGGCGACGGCGACCGCCGGTTCGCCGTCCATGTCGCGGTCTATCCCTGGTGCAATCTGCAGTTCCGGCGGATCGATTCCAGCGGCGCGCCGCTGCTGTTCCTACTCGGCGCCGACGACAACTACACGCCGGCGCAGCCATGTCTGGACTATGCCGATCGGCTGCGAAGCGCGGGCGGCGACATCACGGTCGAGGTCTACCCCAACGCCCACCACGGCTTCGACGGTCCGGACGGCCGCCCGCCGCGCCGGCTGAGTCGGGCGATGAACTACGGCGCCTGCTTCGCCGGGCTGGCCGACGATACCCGGCTGATCCACCCGGACACCGGCGCCGTCATGCAGACCGCGGCCGAGACACGGGCGCATTTCAAACGATGCGTCAGCCGCGGCGCCACGGTCGGCGTCAACCCGGCCGCCAAGCGACAGTCCATGCACGACCTGCTGGCCTATCTGGCGCGTGTCATGCCGTCGACGCCGAACGCGCGCTGAAGCTGGCCGGTCGGTCAGCCGTCGGCGGGCGACTGACCGATCTGCTGGGCGAGGAAGAGCGTTCGCGCCTCTTTGGTCTTCAGCAGCTGCAGATAGGCCGGATCCTGTTGCATCGCCTGTTCGTCGAGCATCGCGCGCGGCCGTTCCAGGGCGTTGTACTGTCGTTGCGTGAGGGCGGTGGAGGATATGACCACCTCGCCGCCGAGCGATCGGGCAATTAGTGCCGCCCGCGCCTGCGCCAGAACCGGCCCGGTCTGGCCATCGATCATGCCGGGCAGCGTGTTGCCGATCTGCGAAGCCAGCGCGTTCGACATGCTGGCAAAGCCGTTGTTGTCGATCTCGGCGACCGTCTTGCCGTCGACCTGCACGGTGGCGAAATTCGCGTAGGCGGGATTCCCCGATGTGTCGGCCGGCTGCGAGTGCCGGAGTTTGAGAAACGCCTCCTGGGACTGGACGAACCGCCGGTAAACACCTTCCGGCGCCTCATGAATGCCGATCATCTTCAGCTTGTTGCTGTCGATCGGCGTCACGCCGGGATGATTGAGCGGAATGCCGGCTGCGATGGACGTCATCTGACTACCCCCAATTTGAAAAGCGTACGATCGACGAAGCAAGCCGCGTACCAGTTGAGTGCAGTTAGGCCTTGTCAAGACTATCGGCAGGTGTCCCGGAACGGTATCGTCCCGGCCATGGCCCATGGGGTTTTCATTCACCGCCCGGACTCGATCTATGACGACGTTCCGTCGGAGCGGTACCAGTTCCCGCCGCAGTATCTGAAGCGCGCCCAGACTTTCGTGGGAGACTGGATCGTTTATTACGAGCCCCGCAAGGTCGCCGCCACGCGGGGTTACTTCGCGGTGGCCAAGGTTCAGGACATTATCCCCGATCCGACCATTCCTAAGATGTTCCTCGCCATTATCGAGCCGGGAAGCTATCTGGATTTCGGAAGCCCGGTTCCGCTTCGAGGCCCCGATGGTGTCCGCGAACGTGGCATCTTGACAAGTGACGGCCGTATGTCTGGACGCGCGCAGGCCGCAGTGCGACCGCTTTCTGGTGATGACTTCGACCGGATTCTGGCGCTTGGCCTTCTGACGGAAGACCCGACGTTCCCGCGGACGGAAGTGCCGAAGCTCGCCCCGGGCTTCGAGGAGCCGCAAGCGCCGCTCCAATTGTCAGACGAGCGACGCCGGGCCGAGTATCTCGGTTCACGCCTCGTGCGTGATCGCAACTTCAGAGGGATCGTTCTCAAGGCTTATGGCAAACGCTGTGCCGTTACTGGACTGAGATTGATCAACGGTAGCGGGCGTGCCGAGGTGGAGGCGGCGCATATCCAGCCGGTTGAAGCAAAGGGACCAGACCTGCTTGCGAATGGTATGGCGCTTTCGGGCACGGCACACTGGATGTTCGACCGCGGCCTGATCAGCGTTGCCGACGATCTGAAAATCCTCGTCTCACGGCAGGTAAACGACCCTGACGCCGTTCATTCCATGATGAACGACAGCGGCTACATCATCGCGCCGCAACGGCCCACCGATCATCCGCATCCGCGTTTTCTTCGCTGGCACAGAGAGAACTGCTTCAAGTGCTGAGCGCGAACTCTCTTTTTATGCGTTCGCGCCGTCCCCAAGCTCCGCCACACGCTCAAGCCACCTACCAGTTGGCCGGGGGCAATCCGTCCCGTTACGACTTGCAGATCGGCACGTAGATGTCGATTTCGCCGCGCATGGTCGCGGGGTCGAAGCGGTCGTCGTAGTACTCGAAGTCGGGCGTGCGGGCGAAGCTGTAGCCGGAGGCCGGCAGCCAGGTTCGCCAGATGTAGCGGTTGGCGCGGCCGAGCTCCTGGCCGATCGGCGCCTTGCCGGTGATCGGCACGGTGAAGACGGCATAGGTCTGCGGGGCGATGTCGTAGCCGCTCAAGCCATCGGGCACGGTCTCGAGATTTTCGACCTCCACGGCGGCGGCGTAGGTGAAGCTGTCGTCCTCCATGCCGATGCAGAGGCCGAAACTGTGATCGCCGACAACCGATGCGATCTCGCTGTAGCGCGGTCGGAACGCGCGCCACAGATCCGGGATGCGGTCGTTGTTGGATTCATTGAATTCGCCGGCCAGGCCGACGGCCTTGAAGCCGGGTTTCTCGATGATGCGTGGTTCCATGTCGCGTACGGTCTCCTCCAATTGCAGGTCATCCGCCGTGATGGCGGGGCGGTAGGCCCATTGCCGCGCACGGCGGGATTTGCGGTAGGCGCCGGGCGGCACGCCGAACTGGCGCTTGAAGGCGCGTGAGAAGGCGGCCTGGCTGTCGAAGCCGTAGGTCACCGCCAGCTCGATCACCCGGTCGTCGCGGTGCAGCAGGCGCCGGGCGGCTTCGGTCAGACGGCGACGGCGGATATAGGTCGTCACCGTCTCGCCGGTGAGCGCGCGGAACATGCGGCTGAAGTGATAGCTCGACAGGCCGGCGGCGCGGGCGACCAGCGACAGCGATAACTCGTCCGTCAGCCGCGCCTCAATGAAATCGATCGCCCGCAACAGCTTCATCCACCGCCTCCTTGGAGCCGCAGATTAGCAATTGCACTCGCGGTGGTTTTGATCCGGTTTGCGGCCGGGATGGCGGGTCGCTTGTGGCCGACTTCACAGGCCGTGCCGCGGATCGGATGCAGGCTTATGCTGGTCATCTTTCGATCAAATGGGAGCGTTGAACGATGGCGTTCATCGATACCGTCGACGAGGCCGACGCGACCGGACCGGTCAAGGCCATGTACGACCAGATGCGGGCGACGTTCGGCTACCTGCCGAACATGACACGCGTGTTCAGCCACCGGCCCGAGGTGAACGCGGCCTGGGTGCAACTGCTGACGCGGGTGCGCGGCGCCTCGTTGGACGCGCGCCGGTATGAGCTGGCGACCATGGCGGCGGCCCGCGCACTGGGCAGCTCCTATTGCATGCTGGCGCACGGCTCGGTGCTGCTGAACGGGATTTACGATGCCGGGCAGGTTCGGGCGATCGCCGAGGACTACCGCGACGCCGGGCTGGATGCGGCCGATGTTGCCATGATGGCCTTCGCCGAAAAGATTGCCCGCGACGCCACCTCGGTCTCCGCGTCCGATATCGCGGGCCTGCGCGAAAACGGCTTCAGCGATCCCGAGATCTTCGACATCGCCGCCACGGCCGCCGCGCGCTGCTTCTTCGGCAAGCTGCTGGACGCACTCGGTGCCGAACCGGACATGCAATACGGCGAGCTCGACGATGACTTGCAGCGCGTCCTGACCGTCGGGCGGCCGATCAGCCAGTCGCCCTAAGCGACGCAATCAGACCGGACGACCGGCGGATTAGCCATTTCGTTGGCGCAAGGCAGCCATGCGTCTGGGCGGGGGCGCTGTATTTGGCCGCGGCCGATACAACCGCTAGACTCCTCGAAACGAAGAACAACGACGGAGGAGACGGGATGGGCCAGGCGATCGAGGTTCAGCCGCTGACGCCGGTCATCGGGGCGGAAGTGTCGGGGGTCGACCTTGGCGATCTCGACGACGATGCGTTCGCGGCGCTGCGACGGGCCTTTCAGGACCACCAAGTACTGTTCTTCCGCGACCAGGACATCACGGTCGAGCAGCACAAGGCCTTCGGCCGCCGGCTGGGCGAGTTGCATGTCCATCCCGGCGTCACCAGACACGGCGTGCCGGAGCATCCCGAGATCCTGGTGATCCACGCCGACGACAAGACCACCCGAACGGCCGGCGACAGCTGGCATTCCGACGTGAGCTGCGAGCCGGCGCCGCCGATGGCCAGCATCCTGAAGCTGCACGTCGTGCCGGAGACCGGCGGCGATACGCTGTTCTCGAGCATGTACGCGGCTTACGACGCGCTGTCGGACGCCATGAAACGTTATCTGGACGGGATGACGGCAACCCACGACGGCGGGCCGAACTATCGCGACCGCGCCGCGCGCACGGGCCACAACGATCCGGAGCGCGCCTATCCGCATGCCTCGCATCCCGTCGTGCGAACGCATCCCGAGACCGGCCGCAAGGCGCTGTTCGTGAACCAGGCCTTTACCACCCACATCGACGGCGTCGCCAAGGACGAGAGCGAGGCTGTTTTACGTTACCTGTTCGCGCATATCGCCAAGCCGCAGTTCCAGTGCCGGTTCCGCTGGCGGCAGAACTCGGTGGCGATGTGGGACAACCGCTGCACGCAACATCACGCCATGTGGGACTACTACCCCCAGACCCGCAGCGGCTATCGCGTCACCATATGCGGCGACCAACCCTATTGAAGCAGCAGCGAGGGCGGCGGCGATGAACCAGCAAGCCAGCGATCGAAACATTCACGTGCAGAAGGTGACGCCGGTGCTGGGCGCCGAGGTCCGCGGCGTCGATCTGGCCAAGGGCCTGAGCGAACGCGAGTTCACCGAGGTGCACCGGGCGTTCCTGGACAACCAGGTGCTGTTCTTCAAGGAGCAGTCGCCGATGACGCCGGAGCGGCAGATCGAGATCGGCCGCATGTTCGGCGGCCTGCACGTGCATCCGGCGGCGCCGCATCTGGACGGCCATCCCGAAATCTTCGTGATCCATGCCCACAAGGACTCGAAGATCGCCAACGGCACGGGCTGGCATTCCGACGTGAGCTGCGACGAGACGCCGCCGGCGGCGACGATGCTGCAGCTGCACCTGCTGCCGTCGAGCGGCGGCGACACCATGTTCGCCAGCATGTACGCGGCCTATGAGGCGCTGTCGGCGCCGATGCGGACGTTCCTGGAAGGCCTGACGGCGCAGCACGAGTCGGAGCATATCTATCGCGGCCGCTACGCCGACCGCGGCGTCGACGATTCCGGCCGGGTCTATCCGTCGGCCGTGCATCCGGTAATCCGCACGCACCCCGAGACCGGCCGCAAGGCGCTCTACGTCAACAGCGCCTTCACCATGCGCATCAACGAATTGGCGCCGGACGAGAGCCGGGCGCTCTTGGACTATCTGTTCCGCCATGTCGAGCGGCCGCAATTCATGATCCGCTTCCGCTGGTCGGTGAACGACGTGGCGCTGTGGGACAACCGCTGCGTCCAGCACCAGGCGATCTGGGACTACTGGCCGGAGGAGCGCAAGGGGCACCGGGTGACGATCGAGGGCGACAGGCCGTATCTCGACGCCTGACTCAGGCCGCAACACAACAAGCAATCAAAAGAACGTCCAGAATGGGGAGGATCTGACATGCTGAGATCGATGGCGCTGGCGGCCGCGGCTGCCGTGGGCGTGACGCTGGCCGCGAGCGGGTACGCGGCCGCCGAAACGGTGGCGCGGCTGTCGTTTCACTGGGGGCCGACGCATCCATCGGCCGTGCATGCGACCAAGTTCGCCGAGCGGGTGAACGAACGCCTGGAAGGCAAGCTGAAAATCGAGCTGTTCCCGGCCGGCCAGTTGTTCGGCATTCGCGAGATCATGGGCGCGGTCGCCGCCGGATCGGTCGAGATGGGCGGCGTCGTCGGCATCGTCAGCTTTCCGCCGATAAACCGGAACTACAACGTCACCGCCTTTCCCGGCTATTTTGAGAGCTTCGCGCAGCAGCGCGCCTTCTTCGAGAAAGACGCCGTCGGCAACAAGGTCTGGTCGAATATCCTCACCAAGACCCGTTCGACGCTGATCGCCTACAACCCGGTCGGGCCGACGGCGATCTACAGCGCCGGCAGCGATTTGAAAACCGTGGAGTCGATGGCCGGGCTGAAGACCCGCGTGCTGGTGAAGTCCGACCGGGCACGCTGGACCGCGCTCGATGTCGGCAAAATGGTCTCGCTGCCGACGCGCGAGGTCTATACCTCACTGCAGAACGGCACCATCGACACCGTATCGACCGTACCGGCGGCGCTCAGGGCCTATTCCTGGTGGGAGTTCCTGAAAGCCGGGCAGCTGCCGTGGCTGACCTTCGCCGACGCCTACCTGATGGCCAACCAGTCCTGGTTCGACGGCCTGCCGGCCGATGTGCAGGCGGTGCTGCTGGAAGAGGGCGCACGGACCAGCCAGGAAGCGACGGACTCGATCATGGCCGCGTCCATGGAGGCGAACGAACAGTTCAAGGCGCGCGGCGGCACGATTACGACTCTCGCCGGCGACGAACTCGCCAAGCTGCGCAAGCTGGAAGACGAGAAGGTCGAGCCGGCATTGGCCGAGCTGGTCGACACAGACGTCCTGGACGCCGTCAAGCGCCACGTCGGCCGCTAGCCGAACGCCCGCCGGGGCAACCGCCGTGCTGGGCGCGGTGCACGACGCGCTGCGGCGCGTCAACGACGTCATCGCGGTCGTGGCGATGGCGATCGCCATGACGGTGGTGGGCTTCGCCGTGCTGGCCGTGCTGGCCGGCGCCATCGAGCGGCACACCACCGGCATGGGCTATGCCTGGATGAACGACCTGCCGCCGTTCCTGATGCCGTGGTGTGTGTTTCCGCTGCTGGGCGTGCTGCTGCGGCGCGAGCGGCATATCGTCGTCGAGGTGGCGCCGTCGCTGCTGACGGGCGGGCGGCTGCGGCTGCTGCGGATCGTGGTGGCGACGATCTGCCTGCTGACCGGCATCGCCTTCTGCATCGCCGGCATCGAAGCCGTGAGCTTCTTCCAGATGCTGGGCGAGATCACCGAGACCGAGATCGAGATCCCGTTCTGGTGGCTCTATGCCGCGTTTCCCGTCGGCTTCGGCCTGTTCGCCCTGTTCGCGCTGGAGATGCTGCTGCGCGAGCTGACCCGGGACGCGATGCCGTGATCTGGCCGGCCAGCCTGCTGTCGCTGATCCTGCTGCTGCTGGCGGTGCCGATCTTCCTTGTGTTCGGCATCGGCAGCAGCCTGGTCGCGACGGTCGGCCTGAACCTGCCGTGGAGCACGCTGTTGCAGGTCTCGTTCGGCGCCATCACCAAGCATGTGCTGCTGGCGATCCCGCTGTTCATCTTCGCCGGCCTGGTGATGCTGCGGGCCGGCGTCGCCCGGCGCCTGGTCGACTTCTGCATCACGCTGGTCGGCCATTGGCCCGGCGGGCTCGGCATCGCCATGGTCCTGGCCATGGGCTTCTTCGCCGCCTTCTGCGGCTCGATCCTGGCGGCGATCACGGCGGTCGGCTCGATCCTGATGCCGACCATGGTCGAGCGCGGCTATCCGAAGCCGTTCGTGGTCGTGCTGGCGGCGACGGCGGGGCTGCTGGAAGGCCTGATCCCGCCCAGCAACGCGGCCATCATCTTCTCGGCCCTAACCCAGGTGCCGGTGTCGAAAACCTTCGCGGCCGGCATGCTGCCGGGCTTGGTGTTCATGGCGCTGCTGATCGTTTTCGTGCTGTGGTCGTGCCGGCACATGCCGCGCGACCGGAGGGCCGGCTGGGCCGAGCGCTGGCGCGCCTTCGTGGTCGCGATCCCGGGCCTGCTGACGCCGGTGATCATCCTGGGCGGCATCTATGCCGGCCTGTTGACGCCGTCGGAGGCGGCGAGCGTGGCGTCGGCCTGGGCTGTCCTCTTGGGCTTTTTCGTCTACCGCGAGCTGACCTGGCGCGGCCTGCTGGAGGCCCTGCAGGCGACCGCGGTGACGACGACGGTGATCTTCGCAATCATCGCCATGGCGACCTTCCTGTCGGTGATCCTGACCTATACGCGGGCGCCGCAGGGCATCGTCGAATACTTCACCGAATTCGGCGTGACGCCGCTGACCTTCCTGCTGATGGTCGGCGTGATCTGCCTAATCCTCGGCACCTTCATCGAGGCAGTGCCAGTGTTCTACCTGACGATCCCAGTGTTCTACGGCGTCGTCATCGCGCTCGATATCGAGATGACGCACTTCTATATCGTCTTCGGCGCCTTCGTCGGCCTGGGCCTGCTGACGCCGCCGGTCTGCGTCGGGGTCTACACGGCCGCCGCCGTGATCAAGGAAGCGCCCGAACGCGCCTTCCGCGCCGTCCCCGGCTTCTTCGCCGTCGGCCTGGTCTACGCCGCCATCATGATCGCCTTCCCCTGGTTCGCCACCTGGCTGCCGAGCAAGTTGTAGCGGCTTATGGTTCGACGGGGACAGCGAGCCCGACAGGGATCGAACCCGTGGCGACCCGGAATAGAGTGACCAGACTACGGGGACAGTACATTGAACGCGCAATTTAGTGCACTGTCACCGTAATGCCACGCGATGCGTTGGAGGATCAGTAGACCTTGGCGCGGCGGCTACGGTCGCCGTTTTGCTTTCGGCTTGTGAGCCAGCGCGACGCACCGGGTTTGCCCTCGCTACTACTATCGCAACCGTCGTGCCGGCGGTCCGCGAACACGTCGACCAACTGCGCCCGGGTCGGCAGCAATTGGCCGACGAATACCTGAACCGCGTCGACCAACTGCAAAGATTCCTACTTACAGAGGCTGACCGCGTCGGCGATCTGCGATGCAACGTGTCCTATCGCGCGTTGGCGCGCTGGTGCCTAGCAAAGCCGGCGCATGCCGAAATTTGCAACCGTGCCTGCTGCCTGTCAGTCACGCCCGGCGCGACTACGAAAATCCCGCAGCGGCTGCCGCCTGATAGCTAGTGTCGCTAGTCAGAATTGACTTTCTCGCGCACCGGGTGTGGCATAGTGACGAGCGCAATTATCAACGGCCTTAAAAGACCATGGAGAATCATCACAATTGTTCAGCAGACGACCGTCACTGCGGCAACAAGCCGCCGGAAGATCGATCGAAACGCGCCGTAATTGTTGACGTGTTCAATATCGTCGCATCCAACTTCGTTTAAATTTTGTCAAGCAAGTTTCTAATAATTACAGGAAGCGGAATTTTTTTCTCTTTTATTTATTATTTTTGTTTTAATATTTACTGCTGAGTGTATTCAAAATAGACTTTATCGATTATGCCAGTTCGGGGTTTTTTATCTTCATTTGGTGCAATCGCCTCCATACTGAAGAGCTGGTTACTTACTATATTTATATTGTCATATTTTTTTGGGTTATTATTAGGCTCAGTAGCGATAAGTATTGTGGATTCTGTCATACAACGTGATTTAAAGAATCTTGATCCTGAAGACGAGAATGAAAAAGCCGATTTAATTTCGAAGCAAAAAGATTTTGCAAAAAAAGAACCACTATTTATGCTCTGTCAATTATGTTATTCCTAGTTATTACGTTCTGTTTGAATGTGGCAGCACGCAACGCTTCAAGTGAAATTATCTGTAGTTCGGACAGTGTTCAAATGAGTTTAATAAGTCCAAATTCCGACATTGGTGATTTAAATGGTATCTGGAAAGAAGATCAAAAACTTGAATATACGCTACATTATATAAGTCGAACTGGCTCGACGTATTTTCTAGCAAAGGTAGCTCGACTCCCAGATGCGCCCTGCGAGGAATTTTCTTTTCAGGGCCGCTTAGTGCCTGCTCAATGGGTTGTTATTGAAACTTCAGTACAGAATTCGGCCCCAGGCGTGCCATTACAACTTAATCCACTATTCGACTGAAAATCTTCTTTCGCCCGGAGTTTCAGTGGAATGATCTCTTGTTGGCACGTAGAACCGCATTGCGAAGGCTGGCACCTATCAGACTATCGTCTCGGGAGTCACGTACCCGCATGTGGTGCGGACCGACTGCGTAAAGTCATCGGTCGTCGATGACGGTTCTTGAAAAGCCCGACCCGGGCGGGCCATTGGGCGCCTCAACGCAGCACTCAGATGTCTCAGCTCAGGCACAACTAGAACCCAGCAGCTCGATGGCTGGATCAAGTGCGGATGGTCGGTGAAGGAATCTGCCGCGAATTAAGAACAACTCCGTGCAACTCACGACATATGCGCATCCGAGTAGGCCCCTGTATCCTGGGCTGTAGGCTTGGCGCACCTTTCGGCTGTAAATCCACCCACTTCAGCACGCTAGCGAGGCGTGCATTTCTATGCATAATGACACTATCTCTATCATAGTTATTAAGGAGCGCAAATATGAGTACTCCAAAGGGTATTGTTGAACTGGACGCAGATGATCTAAAGCCTCTCGCATTTAGACCGGAAGACTTTGAAATTCCCCAAGGAGTGATAAAGGGTTGGGGGCGAATAGGCAATAATACTGGAGAGAAGTTGGCCGTGTATGGCCCTAAACACCCAAACGACAGTTCAAGTTTCGATAACAGTCTATACTTGCTACCAAATGGTTATTGGACGCCAGATAATTGGGATTGTGATGGATTCTATGTGCCTAACGATAGAATCGCCGACCAACGACTAAGTGACGTAAACGGCCCACTTGCAATTAAGTATACGGATGCGCACCCACCTGTCTTAATACAAAAATCTTCGTCGAATGCCTATAGGTGCCACGACAATTTCGGGGCATTCCGGCCAGGCCAAATAAACTGGCCTATCCCCAACGTCCCACAGTCCGTCATAGAGAATCAGTAGCCGTAGAATTCTTGAGCAGTGGGGGTCGCTCAGGAACTACGTGCTGATCGCCTGTTACAGAATTGACTTTCCGTGAAAGGCAACGAGGGTAAGTGGGGACTGGAGAGTCAGAAATCCAACTTCGGATCTAGAGCGGGAATCTAGATGCTACCCGAGCATCGTTGAGAACATAGGCCTTTGTTCGACACTATCTTCCCGCGATAGGTCACGGTCACATCGCAGCCGTGGCCACCGCAGGTCTTGCAGTCGACGTAGCGATCAACCTGGTTGATGGCCATATTGCCGCCTAGCCGCTTGATCAGTGCCTCTCGATCGAGGAACGGCATCATGTTGAGGCACGTTTACGATGACAGTGCACTGAATATTGGCGCACCATAATTCGGCGAGAAGCCGGTGGTGAGCCCGGCAGGGGCCGAACCTGTGGCGACCCGCTCAACAGTCGGGTGCTCTGCCAACTGAGCCATGGCTTGACTTGCGTATTTTCTGCATGGGAGCCTTGACGGCAGGCGTCGTCGGAAAGCGGCTCCACGAAGACGGGTCGTCCCCGAGCGACGCATCGGGGAGGAGAACCGTGAAAACGTCACGCGCGATCGGCGTGCTCTGCGCCGTCGTATTGCTTGGCCTGACCGTTGCCGGACCGGCCGATGCGATGTTCCTCACGCGCTTCAAGGCGAACAGCGCGGATCTGAGTTTCTCGGGAAAAATCGAGTTCAGCGGCCCCACCACGGCCACCGGCCAGGTGACGTCGTTCGACGTAAGCGGCATGACATTCGGTCACGAATGGACGTGCTCGGGTCTGAATTGCCTACAGTTAGCGGAATGGGAAATTCTGCCGGGCGGGGAACTCGACCAGCTATTCTTCCGCACAATCGAGTTTCCGACCCAAACGGTGGGCGTGGATGTCGATCTGCTGTTCGATTTGTTTGGCTCATCGATAAGCGAGTGCGAAGACTTCCTGTCTTCTCGTTGTCCAATCACCGACCTCATTTTGTTTCGTAGCCAGGCATTCGCCCCGCGTTCGTTTGCGACCGTGCCCGAGCCGACCGGGCTCGTCCTGTTCACAACCGGGATGGTGGGTCTGCTGGTGTTTGGCGGGCGACGCCGCAAAGGATTGGCAACGCGCTAGGTCGTGTACTCATTAAGGGCGAAGTTTGCTCTCAATCGGTCACCGGACATATGTGGCGCGGCGGGCGACGTCTCGGTTGCGGACAAGGCGGCTGGTCAAGGTGGGGATCCGCTGGCGGATAGGTTTGTGCAGGCCGGAAGCGTTTGGTTGTCATGAAGACCAGCCCAATCATAAAGACCGATCGTCTTCTTCTGCGCGCGCCCATACTCGGAGACTGGCCCAGTTTCGCAGCGGTGATGACATCAGATCGGGCAAAGTACATGGGCGGACCGTTTTCAATCGGGCACGCGTGGGGCGCCTTTTGCCATGGGGTCGCGCAATGGCAGCTTTTTGGCGTTGGTAATCTGTCAATTGAGCTTCGAGAGACCAAACAATGCCTGGGGCAAATTGAGATCAACCAAGGCCCACTTTTTCCGGAACCAGAACTTGGTTGGCAGCTGACATCTGAGGCCGAAGGCAAAGGGTATGCGTTCGAGGCCGCCATGGCGCTGCGCGATTGGGCCTTTCAAGATCGCAAACTGAAAACGCTGGTGAGTTACATCGATCCGGACAACGCGCGCTCGATCCGTCTCGCTGAACGCCTTGGTGCGACGATTGACGACCATGCTCGTAAGCAGGACCCGGATGATCTGGTCTATCGACATGTTTCGGGAAGTCTGCAAGGGGCTCATTTGAGACGATCGGCCTGCTGAGCGAAGGTCGGGTTCTAACGGGGAAGCGGATGGCCGACCAGGCATATGACGCGGATGCAATCAGGAAGCTCGTATCGTCACAAGGGTCTGGGCGAACATCCCGTCGCGACGCAACCGCCGAAACCCGATCTGCTTCAGCGCGTATCTCTATCGGGATCGCAACCCGGTCGAACGGTTCTTCAACACGATCAAGCACTGCCGCCGCATCGCAACGCGGTATGATAAGCGGGCGGCCAACTTCCTCGCCTTCATCAAGCTCGCAGCGATCCGGTTGTGGCTCAGCGCTTATGAGTCCACGGCCTGGTCCACTGTCACCGTAATCAGTTTTTCTGAGTGGCGAGGCGTCGGGGAATAACGCTATAACAATTGTAATGTTATAACGTTTTAGGGGTCGAACTCAGATGTTGGTGCGCCTTGCCTTCCTTCTTGCCTTGATCACTCTCACGCCGGCCGCGGCCGGCGCGGTCGTCTTAACCAGTGGATCGAGCGAGCTGACCATCCAGGAGAGTAACGGCATCGTCACGGTGTGGCGCATCGAGCCCGGCGGCTCAGACAACGTCTTCCTGTCGTCGTACTACCTGCGCCTCGATGGGCAGAGCGGCGAGAGTTCCTTTCAGGATATCTTCGGCGATCCGGTCGTCTCGCAACTCTCCCCTGACCGCCTGAGCCTGAGCTATAGCAACGGCTCGATCGAAGGACGCTTGGACTATGCGATCTTTGGCGGCCTGCCGTCCGGACGCTCGACGATGGCGCGCTCGGCGACCATCGTCAATCGGGGAACCGACCCACTGAGCTTCACGCTGTTCGACTATACCGATCTCGATATCCGCTTCGATCCGACCAACCAACGCGACACGGCGGCGCTGACGCAACCTGGCGTGATCGAGACGAACAGCGCATCGGCGCCCATATCGATCGTTACAACGGTGACGCCGACGCCCGATCAGTACCAGATCAGCGATTTCATCACGCTGTACCTGGCATTTTTCCTCGACACCGATGGCGCGACGACGTTGCCGAACACACCGGCGCTCGGGGTGCCGTTCCCCGCTACGCCGGGGGACAATGCCTTTGCCTTCGGATGGGAGGTCTCGCTCGCACCGGGCGAGAGCTTCACGGCGTCTCACAGCAGCAGGCTCACCACCATTCCCATTCCGGCCACCGTCCTGCTGATGCTGACCGGTCTTGCCGCGCTCGCGTTCGGCCGGCGACGCCTGACGACTTGATGGGAAATGAAATGCGATGGTTGGCCTATGCGCCGCGCGCTCCGTCGCGCCGCAGCTAGATTTCGACCAAATCGACGATTCTGCTACGCTGGTTGCTACCCCAGCGGTCGCTAAAACCGCGCTTCGTCATCTAAGTCATTGAAAATGTGGTGAGCCCGACAGGGATCGAACCTGTGACAACCTGATTAAAAGTCAGGTGCTCTACCAACTGAGCTACGGGCCCCCAAAGGGAATCGCAGCGGAAACTAGGTCGCCGAGGGGCCGGGGTCAATAGGCCGCGGTACGCCCGTCTCGCGGCGCTGTTGCAGGTAGGCGCGGACATGCGGGGTCGGGTTGGCGGCGAGCGCGTCGTCGGCTGACATGAATGCCGCCCAGATGACCTCGCGGTTGTCGATGTGGACCGCGGGGCGGGTCGGCAGCGCCACCTCGAAAATCTCGCAACGGTCCTGGCGGCGGTCCCAGACGACGGTTCGGGCATAGGCGGGGCGGACGTCAGCGGCATCGATGCGAACACCGGCCTCCTCGCGGAGCTCGCGCACCGCCGCCACGACGGCGCTCTCGCCCCTGCCGATGTGGCCACCGGGCAGCGTCAGCTGCCGCCGGTAGGAGTTGCGGATCATCAGCACCGCGCCATCGTGCCAGACCGCGACCGACGCGCCGGACGTCGTCGGCCGGCACACGAGCCACCAGATCCGCAGCAGACGGAAAGCGAGGCGGTAGGCGAGTTGGTAGAGACGGTCGGTCATGGCTTGCAGATCGTCGCGAGTCGCTTCACGGCACCGCCCCTGGGTTGCCGGATCAAGTCCGGCGACGACGACTTCGGTTGTGGCATCGCAACCCCATCGTCATGCCGGCGCAGGCCGGCATCCACGGCTGATTCGGCAGTTGGATCCTGGCCGTCGCCAGGATGACGATTGGTGGCGGCGGCGATGTCAGTTCCCAAGGAAATCGAAGTCGACGCCGTGGTCGGCCTGGGTGACGTGGTCGGCGTAGAGCTTGGCGTACCCGCGGGTGGGGGAGGTGGCGACGAGGGGGGTGTCGGCGCGGCGTTGGGCAAGTTCCGTCTCGTCCACTAAGAGGTCCAGGCGGCGGTCCTTGACGCTGAGGCGGATGCGGTCGTTGGTGCGTACATAGGCCAGCGGGCCGCCGATGGCGGCTTCGGGGGTGACATGCAGGACGATGGTGCCGAAGGCGGTGCCGGACATGCGGGCGTCCGAGATGCGGACCATGTCTTTCAGACCGGTCTGCGCGAGTTTTTTTGGGATCGGCAGGTAGCCGGCCTCGGGCATGGCGGCGGCGCTGCGCGGGCCGGCGTTCTGCAGGACCATGACGTCGTCGGGTGCGATGTCGAGATCGGAGTCGTCGACGCGGGCGGCGAGGTCTTCGAGCGAGGTGAAGACGACGGCGCGGGCCTCCTTTTCGAACAGATTGGCGTCGGCGGCGGAGCGTTTCAGGATGGCGCCGCCGGGCGCCAGGCTGCCGAAGAGGGCGACGAGGCCGCCGACGGGCTCATACGGTTCGGTCAGCGGGCGGATGACGTCGCGGTCGACCCAGGTGTCGGTCTCGGCCGCGAGGCGCTGTTCCAGGGTCTCGCCGGTGACGGTGAGGCAGTCGAGGTGCAGGAGCGGCTTCAGCTCGCGCAGGAGCGCGCCCATGCCGCCGGCGACGAAGAAGTCCTCCATGTAGTGGCTGCCCGACGGTTTGAGGTTGACCAGCACGGGGGTCTCGTCGCTGAGCGTGTTGAGGCGGTCGAGCGAGACGTCGACGCCGACGCGGCGCGCGATGGCGGTCAGGTGGATGATGGCGTTGGTCGAGCCGCCGACGGCGAGCAGCACGCGCAGCGCGTTCTCGACCGATTTGGCCGTCATGATCCGCGAGGGACGCAGGTCCTGCGCGGCGGCGGCGAGCGCCTGCATGCCGCTGGCCTCGGCGGCGCGCAGGCGGTCGGCATGCACGGCCGGGATCGCGGCGGTGCCGGGCAGCGCCATGCCCAGCGCCTCGGTGATGCAGGCCATGGTGCTGGCCGTGCCCATGACGGCGCAGGTGCCGGCGGTGGTGGCGAGGCCGCCCTCGATCTGCTCGATGCGGGCCTTGTCGATGCGGCCGCCGCGGTATTCGCCCCACCAGCGCCGGCAATCGGTGCAGGCGCCCAGGCGCTCGCCGTCCTGGCGGTGGGTCAGCATCGGGCCGGCGATCAGGTACACCGCCGGCAGGTCGGCGGACGCCGCGCCCATGAGCTGGGCCGGCACTGTTTTGTCGCAACCGCCCACCAGGACCACGGCGTCCATGGGCTGGGCCCGGATCATCTCCTCGGTGTCCATGGACATGAGGTTGCGGAACATCAGGCTGGTGGGCGAGAGATAGGGCTCGCCCAGCGAGATCGTCGGGAACTCGAGCGGCAGGCCGCCCGCGGCCAGCACGCCGCGCTTTACCGCCTCGACCAGGTCGGGCAGGTGGCGGTGGCAGTTGTTGAAGCCGCTGTGGGTATTGGTGATGCCGACGACGGGCCGGTCCAGCATGTCGGTGGAATAGCCCATCGAGCGGGCGAAGGAACGGCGCAGATAGAGCGAGAAGTCGCGGTCGCCGTAATTGGTCAGGCCGCGCCGCAATCCGCGCGGTTCGTCGTTGTCGTTGCCGGCCATGTCGCTCTCCTCCCGCCCGCTAGGCAGCATCCATGAGCCGTTTATACTATGCGCCGCGCGGGACAGGGGAGTGCGGGACATGCGGGTAGGCGTCGAGGTCGGCGGCACGTTCACGGATCTGGTCGCCATCGAGGGCGGCCGGGTGCGCATCGCCAAGGTGCCGAGCACGCCCGCCCGGCCGGACGAGGGCGCGCTGGCGGCGTTGACGGCGGGCGATATCGCGCTGGACCAGGTGAGCGACCTGGTACACGGCTCGACCGTCGCCACCAACGCCATCCTGGAGCGCAAGGGCGCGCCGGTGGCGTTCTTCGTCACAAAAGGCTTTCGCGATCTGCTGCTGCTGCAGCGGCATAACCGGCGGCAGATCTACGACCTGTTCTACGTCAAGCCGCGGCCGGTGGTGGCGCGGCGCGACAGCTTCGAGATCGACGAGCGGGTTGACGGCGACGGGAACGTCATCACCGCCATGGACGAGGCGGCGGCGGCCGAGCGAATCGAGGCGGTGCTGGGTTCGGGCCGATACCGCGCAGTGGCGATCTGCCTGCTGAACGCGTTCGCCAACCCGGCCCACGAGGAGGCGCTGGAACGGTTGATCAACGAACGTTTTCCGGACCTGGCGGTGACGCGTTCGACGCAGGTGACGCGGGAGTTTCGCGAATTCGAGCGCGCTTCGACGACGACGCTGGCCGCCTATGTACAGCCGGTGATCGACAGCTACCTGACGCGCTTCGAGACGAGCCTGGGCGACGGCGGCTTCGATGGCCGCTTCTCGGTCATGCAGTCGAACGGCGGCCGGCTTCCGGCGGAAGGCATGTCGAAGAACGCCATCACCTCGCTGTTCTCCGGGCCGGCGGCGGGCGTGATCGGCGCGGCGCGGCAGGCCGGCCTGTCGGGGTTCGAGAACATCATCACGCTCGACATGGGCGGCACCAGCACCGATGTCTGCCTGGTGGCGGACGGCAAGCCGCATCTCGCCGGCGAGACCGAGGTCGACGGTCTGCCGATCCGCACACCGGTGCTGGACATCGTCACGGTGGGCGCCGGCGGCGGCTCCATCGTCTGGGTCGACGACGGCGGCATGCTGCGGGTCGGCCCGGAAAGCGCCGGGGCCGAGCCGGGTCCGGCCTGCTATGGCCGCGGCGGCGAAGCGCCGACGATCACGGACGCGCATATGATCCGCGGCTCGCTCCGGGCGGAGGCGTTTCTGGGCGGACGCATGGCGGTCGACGCCGGGGCCGCGCGCACAGCCTTCGCGCAACTCGCCGAGCGGTTCGAGATGTCGCCCGAGGAAGCGGCCGACAGCGCGGTACGGATCGCCGATTCCAATATCGTCGGCGCCATTCAGCTGGTCTCGACCGAGCGCGGGCGGGACCCGCGCGACTATGTGCTGGTGCCGTTCGGCGGGGCGGGGCCGCTGCACGCGGCGCGGGTTGCGGAAGCCCTGGAAATCGCGACGATCTGCGTGCCGCCGAACGCCGGCGTGCTGTCGGCCTTCGGCCTGCTGGCCGCCGACTATGTGCAGTACGAGACGCGCACGCGGCGGGTGCCGGTCGACGCCGACGCGCCCGAGACCGTGCGCGCGCAGTTCGCCGAGATGGCGGCCGACGCGCGGCGGAATTTCGCCGCCCTCGGCATCACCGGGGATTTGAAACTCAGCCACACGCTCGACATGCGCTATGTCGGTCAGGCCTTCGAGGTGCCGGTGGAACTCGATGAGGACGCGCTGGCGGGCCTCACGGCCGACTCGCTGCTGGCGGCGTTCAACGCAGCGCACCACCGGGTGTTCGAGTTCGGCGACGCCGGTGGCAACAACGCCGAGATCGTCTCGTTCCGGCTCGGCGTCGCGGCGGCGCCGGGCGACGTGCCGTCGCTGGCGGAAGAACGTGAAGCTGTCGCGACCGGCGAGACGACCGTGTTCGACGGCGGTGAAGCGCTGAGTTGCCGTTTGATGGCGCGCGGCGACTTCGGCGGCGAGACGCTGGCCGGGCCGCTGCTGGTCGAGGACGCGACCTCGACGATCTACGTGCCGAAGGGCTGGCGCGCCGATGTCGACGCCTGCGATAATCTGATCATGCGGAGAGAGGAATAACGCCATGGCCGTGAACCCGGTCGACCAGGCCGTGATCGCGCAAGGGCTGATCGCGGCGGCGCGCGAGATGGGCGTGAAGCTGGTGCGCTCGGCCTATTCGCCCGTCGTGCGCGAGGCGAACGATTGCTCGGCGGCGCTGCTCGACCGGCACGGCAACGTGGTGGCGCAGGCCGAGCTGATCCCCATGCAGCTCGGGCCGATCGGCACGACGTTCGCGCCTTGCGCCGAGCTTTATCCGCCAGAGACGCTGGAAGAGGGCGATTTCTACATCAACAACGATCCCTATCACGGCGGCCAGCACATCCCTGATGTGTTCCTGTTCTCGCCGATTTTCGTGGACGGCGCGCTGGTCGGCTTCTCGGCGACGGTGGCGCATCACCTCGATCTCGGCGGCGGCGCGCCGGGCCTGAACCCGGAGGCGACCGACATCCACCAGGAAGGCATCGTCTTCCCGCCGAGTAAGTACAACCTGCACCGCGACTGGCACGGCGGGCCGTTCGAGCGGCTGGTGCGCGCCAACATCCGCGTTCCGGAGCAGACCATTGGCGACTTCAACGCCCAGTTCGCGGCGAACGCCGCCGGCGCCCGGCGCGTGCAGGGGCTCTGCGCCAAGTTCGGAGCCGAGACCGTGATGGCGGCGATGGACGAGTTGCTGGCCTATTCCGAGCGACGCATGCGGGCCGCGATCCGCCAGGTGCCAAACGGCGTTTACCACGGCGAGGACGCGCTGGATGACAACGGGGTCAACGACACGCCGCTGCCGGTGCGGGCGACGGTGACGGTCGAGGACGAGACCATCGCGGTCGATTTCACCGGCACGTCAGATCAGGTGAAGACCAACCTGAACTGTCCGTTCGCGTCAACCATCGCGGCGGCACTGTCGTGCGTGAAGTCGGTCGTGACCAGCCCCGACATCCCCTTCAACGAGGGCAGCAAGCGACCGATCACGGTGACGGCGCCCTATGGCAGCCTGCTCAATCCGAAGCCGCCGGCGCCGGTCAGGGCGCGCATGCTGTCGGGCTATCGCACGTTCAACGCCACCATGAAGGCGCTGGCGCAGGCGGTGCCGGATAAAGTGATCGCGGCCGGCTTCGACAGCACCGAGGTGGTGTGCCTCAGCCATTTGGGCGACGACGGCTATCGGATTTACTTGGAGATCTTCGGCGGCGGCTATGGCGCCAGCGCCCGGGCCGACGGCTGCGACGCGGTCGACAGCCCGCTGTCGAACTGCGGCAACGTGCCGGTGGAAGCAACCGACATGGAATACGACTTCTTCCGGATCAGCGACTACAGCCTGCGCAACGATTCCGGCGGCGCCGGCAGGTATCGCGGCGGCCTCGGCTTCTGCCGGGAATACGAGATCCTGAAGGACGGCGTCACCTTCGCCACCTATTCGGACCGTTTCCGGGTGCCGCCCGAAGGGCTGTTCGGCGGCGACGTGGGCGCGCTCGCGTCGACGCACGTGATCCGCGACGGCGAGACCATCCCGCTGTCGTCGAAACAGAGCTTCGAATTGCGCCAAGGCGACCGCCTGGTGATGCTGACCGGCGGCGGCGCCGGCTACGGGGATCCGGCCGAACGCCGGCAGGACCTGATCGACGACGACGTCGACCAGGGCTTCGTCAGCCCGCCCGGCCCCGGCCGCCAGGCCGCGGAGTAGGCGCGTGGCCGACATCGACGAACCGACGCCGGCGCTGACGCCGAAAGAAGCCGAGCGCACGATCATCGAAAACCTGCCGCCGGTCGACCATCACGGCGAGATCGTCGAGGCGGTGGGGCCGGATTCGATCCGCGTGCGGCTGCCGTTCGATCCCAAGTTCGTCGGCGCCGAGCCCTGGCAGGACGGCAGCGGCCAGGTGTTCTCCGGCCCCATGGTCATGGGCTTCGCCGACACGGCAATGTATTGCTGCGTGATGGCGGCGATGGGCCGGGGGGTGATCCCGGTGATGGTGAACTTCAACATCAATTTCGTGCGCCCGGCCCAGGCCCGCGACCTGATCGCCGAGGCCCGCATCGTCCGCCGCGGTGGCCGGCTGCACTACCTCGAATGCTGGCTGACCTCCGACGGCGACCCCGACCCCTGCGCCCACATCACCTCCACCTATCGCGTCTCGCGGCGAGATCGGTAGGCAGGGCAACGGATGACACGGTCCGCGACCATGCAGCCTGACTGGTCATCCTGGCGAAGGCCAGGATCCAGCGGCACTAACGCCCGCCTTAGTCGCGCACCGGAAAGGCCCATGGATGCTGGCCTGCGCCAGCATGACAAGTTGGGTTGGGCCGGATGGGCTTCGCCCCCGCACAGTCTTTGAGAAACCAGTAGTCAGTTCACAGCGAGTATTTCGGGCATGACGTCACTTTCCGGTCCCGTGCGGATCGCCGTCGATATCGGCGGCACGTTTACGGATTTGCAGGTCCTGGAGGAGGCGAGCGGACGGACGTTGGCGTTCAAGACGCCGACGACACCGGCCGATCCGTCGGAAGGGTTGATGGCGGGCATTGCCGGTGCGGCGGACGCGTTTGGATTCGGGTTGGATCAGGTGTCGGGGCTGATGCACGGCACGACGATCGCGACCAACGCTGTCTTGGAGCGCAAGCTGCCGGTGGGGGCGCTGGTGACGACGTCAGGCTTCGAGGACGTGCTGGAGATCGGCCGGCACGTGCGGAAAGAGGTCTACGGCATGCGGGCCGAGCCGCGCACGCTGCTGATCGAGCGGGCGAACCGGTTCGGCGTGCCGGAGCGCATGACGGCGCGCGGCACGGTCGAGCGGGCGCTGGACGAGGCGGACGCCCGGCGCGTGGCGGACGCTATTGCCGCGACCGGGGCGGAGGTGGTGGCGGTCTGTCTGCTGCATGCTTACGCCAATGCGGCGCACGAGCAGCGGCTGGGCGAGATCATCGCCGAGCGTTGCGGCAACGTCTTCGTCTCGCTGTCGAGCACGGTGAGCCCGGAGATCCGCGAGTTCGAGCGCACCTCGACCACGGTATTGAACGCGCTGCTGATGCCCGTCGTCGGGCGATATCTGGCGCGGCTGCGGGGGCGGATGACGGAGGCCGGCTTCGCGGCCCCGGTCTATCTGGTGCAGTCGAACGGCGGCGTCACCACGCCCGAGATCGCCGCCGAGCAGCCGGCGCGGCTGCTGCTGTCGGGGCCGAGCGGTGGGGCGCTGGCGGCCGAGACCATTGCCAAGCATCTGAGCGAGCCGAATTTGATCGCCGTCGACATGGGCGGCACCAGCTTCGACGTCTCGATCGTGCATGACGGCCGCACGCGGATCGTGACGCAGGGTGAGGTCGACGACTGTCCGGTTCGCCTGCCGATGGTCGAGATCCGCACCATCGGCGCGGGCGGTGGTTCGATCGCCTGGACCGATACCGCCGGCAGCCTGCAGGTCGGGCCGCAGTCGGCCGGCGCCGATCCGGGGCCGGTGACCTATGGCCGCGGCGGGTCCGAGCCGACGGTGACGGACGCCAACGTGGCGCTAGGCCGCATCGATCCGGATTACTTCCTGGGCGGCGCCATGCGGCTTGACGCCGAGGCCGCGCGGGCGGCGCTGCAGGCGCGCATCGCCGGGCCGCTGTCTTTAGGGCTGGAGGAGGCGGCGGAAGGCATTCTCAAGGTGGCGACGGCGCATATGGCGACGGCGATCCGGCTGAGCCTGTTCGAGAAGGGGCTGGACCCGAAGGACTTCGCGCTGGTCTCGTTCGGCGGCGCCGGCGGCCTGCACGCGGTCGACGTGGCCGTCGAGCTGGGCGCGACACGGGTGATCTTCCCGCGCGATCCCGGCACGCTCAGCGCCTGGGGCATGCTGTTCGCCGATGTGGCGCACGATCTCGCCGCCGCGAGGCTGCTGCCGGCGGCGCCGGAATCGGTGCCGGCGCTGGCCGAGATGGCGGCGCGCCTCACGGCCGAGGGCGCGGGCCTGCTGGCGCGCGACGGCGTCGCCGAGGTGCAGCGGGACTATCGTCTCGCCGCCGACCTGCGCTATCGCGGCCAAGCCTACGAGATCATGGTGCCCTGGCCGGGCGAGGCGGTCGACGTGGACGGGCTTGCCGGCGCCGTACGCGACTTCCACGCGCTGCATATGGCGCAATACGCGCACGCCGACGCGGACGCCGTGCCGGAAATCGTGGCGCTGCGGCTGACGGCCTTGGGCCGGCTCGCGAAGCCGGTGGAGCGGCCGTTCGATGCGGCGGGCGCAGGCGGGCCGAAAGGTCAGCGACGGCTCTACATCGACGGTGCTTGGCAGAAGGCCGCGGTCTACGATCGGGAAACCCTGCCGGCGGCGGCCGAGATCGCCGGCCCGGCCATCGTCGAGGAGGCGCACTCAACCATTCTGCTGCCCGCCGGCTGGACGCTCACCGTTGCCAACACCGGCGATCTGCTGGCGACAGCCGAGACATAGCCGCCGATGCCGCTGGATGCCCGTGTCAAGCACGGGCATGACGAAAAGGGTGTCGAATGTTGCCTCTCTTCGTCATTGCCGGACTTGATCCGGCAATCCAGGACTTCGAGCGAGGCGCAGTCAGAATCTTTAGCCCCCGAGCGGCTTGTCCATGCGGATCGCGGCGACGGCGGTGCCGTCGGGCAGGTCGATGTCGAAACGTTCGCGGACCGTGTAGCCGAGCGCCTGGTACAGCGGCTCGCCGGTGACGGTCGCGATCAGCGCCGCCTGGCGGCTGCCGGCCTCGCGGGCACAGGCCTCGAGGAAGGCCATGATGCGGCTGGCGATGCCGCGGCGGGCCCAGTCGGGATGTACGAAGATGGCGCGCATGAGCGCCGCCGTGTCGTCAGACCCCGCGGCCGCTTTGTCGGCCGAGGTGCGAAATCCGGGCGCGCGGCGGGTCCAGCCGCCGCAACCTACGAGCGTGCCGGCGATTTCGGCAACGAAGTAGCTGCGGTCGGCGATCAGGTTGGGATCGACGGTGACGATGTATCGCAGGCAGGACTCGATTTGCGCGGCCGTGTAATCATTGCCGCCAAGCTCGCGCATCGAGCGGTCGTACAGCGCCTGGAGCGCGGCCGTATCGGCCGGTTCGGCGGTGCGGATTTGGATATCGTCGACACGCATGGTCTCACCCTCTCAACTGCACGGATCGGTCGGGTGCGGCGCGACGCGATACAACAGCCGCTTGAATTAGCGGGCGCGAGCTTCAGGCCGATGTCGCGCCCGCTGGCGTTTGTAACTATTGTTTCGGGGCCGGCCGGGGCCGGCGGCAAGGAAAGTGGCGTGGCATGACCGATCTGAACCCGATCCAGCTTGAGATCATCCGCAACGCGCTGGTGGCGGCGGCCGAGGAGATGAGCGTGACGATCTGGCGCACCAGCCGGTCGTCCGTGGTGCGCGAGATCCTGGACTACTCGACCTGCGTGTTCGACGCGGACGGGTTGAGCGTCGCCCAGGCCGCGCGCATGCCGGTGCATCTGAACTCGATGGCGAGCTGTCTCACCGACGTGATCGCGCATCACCTGCCGCTCGACCAGTGGGCCGACGGCGACGTGGTCGTGACCAACGATCCCTATTGCGGCGGCCAGCATCTGTCGGACATCCAGACCTTCATGCCGGTGTTCCTGGACGGAAGGCGTATCGCCATCGCCGGCATCCTGGTGCATCACCTGGACGTCGGCGGCGGCGCGCCCGGCAGCTACGACGCGACCGCGACCGAGATCTATCAGGAGGGTTTCCGCATCCCACCGCTGAAGGTGGTGGACGCAGGCCGGCGCAACGAAGCAGTGATCAAGCTGCTCTTGCAGAACACGCGCGAGCCCGAGAATGTCGGTGGCGACTTCAATTCGCAGCTCGCGGCCTTGAGCGTGGGCGCGGCGAACCTGCGGCGGGTCGGCGAGCGCTACGGCGCCGACACGCTGGCCGCCGCCTGCACGGCGATCCAGGCGCAGTCGGAGCGGCGCATGCGGGCGGCCATCGCCGATGTCCCGGACGGGACCTATGACTTCGAGGACTTCGTCGACGACGACGGCATCGAGGACAAGCCGATCCGCATCCACGCCAAGCTGGCGGTGACGGGCGAGGCGGTCGAGGTCGACCTGTCGGGCAGCGACCGGCAGGCCAAGGGACCGGTCAACTGCACGCTCAACATGACCAGCTCGGCCGTGATCTGCGGCGCCATGATGTCGATCGGCCAGGACATCCCGGCGAACGCCGGCTGCTACCGGCCGATCCGCATCGTCGCACCAGCCGGCACCGCGGTGAACGCGATCTCGCCGGCGCCGGTGGCGAACCGCATGGCCGTCGGTCACCGGGTGGTGAACGCGGTGATCGGCGCCTTCGCGCAGGCGCTGCCGGGGCGCATCGCGGCGGCGTACTACGGCGTGTCCTACGCCTATTCGCTGAACGCCATCAACGCGGACGGCTCGCGCCAGCTCTATTTCGATCTTGAGTGCGGCGGCTGGGGCGGTCATCCGGAGGAGGACGGCGCCAGCGCCTTCTCCTGCGGCTTCCACAACATCGCCAACTCGCCGATCGAGATGATCGAGAACGATTATCCCGTCACCTTTACGCGTTACGGCCTGGCGCCAGATTCCGGCGGCGCGGGACGGCGGCGCGGCGGCCTCGGCCTGATCCGCGAATGGCGTGTGGACGCGCCGCAGGGCGAGTTCGCCGCCAACCTCGACCGCTTCCGCTTCCCGCCCACCGGCCTCGCCGACGGTGCGCCAGGCGGCGCCGGCCGCCTGACCCTCAAACGCGCCGGCGAGGGTCAGGAAGAGCCATTGGGATCAAAGGTTTCTGGCCTGATGCTGAACAAAGGCGACAGCATCCGGCTACAGACCTCGGGTGGCGGCGGTTACGGCGCCCCCGCCGACCGAGATCCAGCAGACATCGCCCGGGACCTGCGGCACGGCTATGTCAGCCGGGACGCGGCCCGCCAAGTCTATGGCCATTCGGACGCCGGCGATGACTGAGGCCGCCTTTGTGATCGAGGAGTAACGCCATGCCAACGTCCGACACCGTCATCGTCGCCAACCATTACCAGAACGAGAACTGCCATCCCGACGGCAAGATCAAGGTGGGGATCGCGGCGGACGCCGAATGGCGCTGGGAGCGGATGGCGAACGCGAAGCGGCTTTTCGCCGGCGCGCGCGGGGCCGGGGTGCCGATCGTGCATGTACGGCTGGCCGTACCGCCGGATTACGCGGGCGTGGTCGCGAATACGCCGCTGATCCGGCAGTGGATCGAGCTCGGCGCGTGGAAGGACGGCACCTGGGGCGTGGAGTTCCTGGAGGGACTGGAGCCGGCGGACGGCGAAGCGGTGGTCACGCACACGCGAAACAGCGCCTTCCACGGCTCGAACCTGTCGGATGTGCTATTCGCGCTCGGCGCCACCAAGTTGATCTGCTGCGGCGTCTCGACGGCTTACGTGGTCGAGGGCACGGTCCGACACGCCACCGACATCGGCTATGAGGTGACGGTGGCGGCGGATGCCTGCTCAACCGCGACGCAGCCCCAGCACGAAGCGGCGCTGGCGGCAATGAAGCTGATCGCCGAGATCAAGACCGTGGACGAGATCCTGACCGAGTTCAGGTAGCTAAGCACAGCAAAAGCACGACGCCATCGGCTTGATCTCCAGCCGAAAAAGGCGGTTGCTGGCTGCGAGTCTGAGTAGCTGATATAATTTGTTGTTACCGCTTCGCGCGCATGTGTTGTCCATGCTAACGCAGGCAATGTGCTTGGCGTCGTTGCCGGAACCGATAAACGAAAAGACGTCATGTTGGAGAGCCTGACCTCGGAGCAGATACGGATCGCTGATCCGACGACGCCACCGGATGTGCGGCGCAGCCTTCGACGGCGCCAGCTTAAGCGTTACCTGATCGGCACCGTGGCCGCCTTGGTCATTACGGTGATCGGCTTCTATCTTGCGGTGGCGATGTACTTCACGTCGCTATACGCCGTCATCACGGTCAATCTGGCCCTCGTCTGGGCCATGATCGGCGTCTTGATCCTGATCACGGTCGGACCGTTGGTCGTCGTGTTTCTGCGTCGTTAGCCGCCGGCCTTTTGTTTTTCCTGGAACTGGATGAAGCGGATGGCGTCGGCGGGTTCCAGGCGGCCGATGGGGCCGGTGCTGTAGGTGGCGGACAGGACCTTGCCGGTGTCGTTCAGCACGAAGTTCGAGGGCTGAATGATCTGACGGCGGTCTTCCCACCAGGAACCGAGCGTGTCAGCGTCCGCGCGTGTCACGCCGTGCGCGATCGGGAACGAGAGATCGGCCGCGACCTCGGCCGCCTTGTCTTCAGGATCGACGCTGGCCGCGATGACCCGGGCGTCCAGTTTTTCCAACTCGTTCAGGTGATCTTCGAAGCCGCCCAACTGACGTCGACAGTAAGGTCACCAGTGTCCGCGATAGAACAGAACCACGCTGTAGCTGGAGTTGAGCTGATCGGGCAGGGCAAGCGTGCCGCCGCCGACCAGGTTCAGCGTCAGCGATGGAAAGCTGTCGCCGGCATTCAGTTTCTCGGCCATACGGATACTCCCACGACGGTGCGTCGCGCCTAGCTCAACAGAATTGCCGCGCCGGCGCAATTGCCGAATGCGTGACCCCGAGACAACGACATCGCCCCGCCGCATCCGCGCCGGGGCGAGTTCGTGAACCGGTGCAATCCGATCAATCCGTCGGGTGCGGACCGTTCAAGGGGTGCTCGGGATCGTTTTCGATGGTCACGGTACGTCTCCTAGGGTGTCGTTCGGTCGCTCGCAGCCGCTACGTGGCGATTAGTGCTTTGCGGTACAAGTGACATTGTTACGACAACGGGCGCACCGACGCTTTCTTCCCCAAGGTTAATGCCGAGGCGGAAATTTTTTGCTAACCGTGTGGCGCGGAATCCCGGCATTTGCAGGCAGTTAGCCGACTTCGCGCCATTTGTACGCGACGCCAGGGCGGCAACACGCCAAGCCGGTAAAATGTTGTTACCAACTCTTGCAAATGCCCAAACGGGCAACGCTTCCGGACGCTATTTGTGCTTCGGCTCGCGCGGTTCCGTGGCACCACCTGCCTCGCGCCAGGCGCCGTAGCCACCCTCGAGATGGCAGACCGGCTTGAGGCCCATGTCCTGCACGGCTTTGGCGGCGAGCGCCGAGCGCAGGCCGCCGGCGCAGAAGAACATGAAGCGCTTGCCGGACTGAAAGACGTCGCGGGCGTATGGACTCTCGGGATCGACCCAGAACTCCAGCATGCCACGCGGCGCGTGCACGGCGTCGGGGATCGCGCCCTCGCGCCAGAGCTCGCGGACATCGCGGATGTCGACGAAGACCACGCCATCGTCGTCCTTCGCGGCCATGGCCTGCTCGACCGTCCAGGTCTCGATCTCGGCCTCGGCCTCGGCGCAGAGCTGCTTGATGCCTTTGGTAATCATGACATTCGCTCCTTTGGCTAAGCTTTGGCGGCGTTGACCTCGATCTCGACCAGGAAGTCCGGGCTGGCGAGGCCGGCGACGATCAGCAGTGTCGAGGCCGTGCGGACGTCGCCCATGACCTCGTCGCGGAGGCCCCGGAAGGCGCCGATGTCGGCCGGGTTGGTGAGAAACACGGTGAGCTTGACCACGTCCTCGAGACCCATGCCGGCGCTGGCGAGCACGCCCTTGATGTTGTCGAAGGCGGTGCGG
The DNA here is from genome assembly GCA_965232515.1 of Alphaproteobacteria bacterium. Classification (GTDB taxonomy): domain Bacteria; phylum Pseudomonadota; class Alphaproteobacteria; genus JANQKO01. The sequence goes on from CBDDPY010000002.1 coordinate 1,292,646, forward strand.
CACTGGGCCTCGAAGCCCTGCTGGATCGTGCCGTCCGGCGCCATGCCGATCTGGCCGGACACGAACAAGTGACGCAGGTCGGACGCCGTTTCGACGCCCTGGGCATAGTTGCTGGCCGGCTTGGTGATGTTGTCGGGATTGTGGAGCTTATGCATGTCGGAACCCCCAAGGGAATGAGTGGGTTAGGGAATGATCTTCATATCGCGGAACTGCTGAAAGATGCGCAGGAACATGTCGTCCGTGCGCAGACAGTCGTGAAAGCCGTGCAGACGCAGCTTCAGCGTGTCGGTCATGACGTCCCAGTCCGTGTTGAAGACATAATCGCCGAACGGCCAGGCTGCCATTTGATCGTACGGATAGGATCGGAGACCGTGTTTCTCGACGATCTCGGCCCAGAGCGGCGCTTTGTCGGCCATGAATTCGGTCAGCGGGATCTTCTGCGGCTCGCCATACGGCATGTCGAAGAAGTCGGCGAAGGCGGGCCAGACATTCTTCCAGCGGAAGAAATCGCCGTTGGTGATGTTGAAGACCTCGTTGGCGCCGCCGGGATCGGTGCCGCACCAGACCATGGCCTTGGCCAGATGGTCGGCGTCGCAGACCTGGTAGACCGCCTCATAGGCACCTGGCGAGCCGGGGAACCGCAGCGGCAGGCCAAGATGCTTTGAGATCGCCGCATAGACGGCGATGACCATGGTGATGTTCATCGGGTTGCCGAGCGCGAAGCCGCAGACCGTTTGCGGCCGGAGCGCCGACCAGGTCCAGTCCTTGCCCGCTTGCGCGCCGCGCAGCCACATTTCCTGGTCGTAGTAGAAGTTCGGCAGCATATGCGGCGGGTCGTCCTCGCGCGCCGGCGTTTTAAACGGTCCGAGATGGCTGCCGTACCACTTGTTGCCCTCGACCAGATGCACGTGCCGCAGACCCGGCGCGACGGCTTCGATAGCCTCGACCGCGTTCACCAGCAGCGCCAGGTTCGGCGCATTGTGCTCGGCCCAGGTCGGGGCGGGCAGGAAGGCGGCATAGAAGATGTGTGTGGCTTCAACCAGGCCGGCGAGCTTGGCCATGGCCTGGTCGCGCTCCAGCAGGTCGACCGAGATGAATTCCGCCCGCGTATCGAAGTCGGGCGGCCGGCGCGACAGGCCGACGATATCCCAGTCGTCGCGCGGCTCGAGATAGCTCACCAGGTTACGGCCGATGACGCCGAGCGCCCCGACCACGACCGCCTTCTTGTCTGCCATTTGCTGGACGTCCTACCCGCTAGATGCAGCGGCCGCCGTCGACCTCGAGACAGACGCCGGTGATGAACTCGGCCTCGTCGGAGGCGAGATAAAGGGCGGCGTTGGCGATATCCGCCGGCTGGCTGAAACGCCCGAGCGGGATGGTGTTGAGGAACTTCTCGCGCATCTCCGGCGTCGCCTCGCCGCCCATGAATTCGGCCAGCATCTGGGTTTCGCCGGCCACCGGGCAGACCGCGTTGACGCGGATCTTGTCGGCGGCAAGCTCGACCGCCATCGCCTTGGTCAGCGTGCTGACGGCGCCCTTGCTGCCGCAATACCAGGCGAGTCCGGGCCGCGGGCTGATGGCGGCGGTGGAAGAGGTGTTGATGAAGCAGCCGCCGCCCGATTTGCGCATCTCCGGCACGGCATGCAGCGCCGCCCAGTAGATGCTCTTCACGTTCACATTGAAGATACGGTCGAACTCGGCCTCGCTGACCTCGGTCATCGGCCCGTTGCGCTGCGGCACGCCCGCGTTGTTGACCACGATGTCGAGGCGGCCATAGGCGCCGACGGCTTCGGCGATCATGCCGCCGACCTGGTCGCCGGACGCGACGTCGGCGCCGCTGAACATGGCTTCGCCGCCGGCCTCGCCGATCGCGCTGGTCACGCGCTGGCCATCCTGGGCATTGAGATCGTTGACCACGACCCTGGCGCCCTCGGCCGCGAAGCGCCGGGCGATGCCTTCGCCGAAACCGGCGCCCGCGCCCGTCACGATCGCAACCTTGTCCTGAAGCCGCATGTCCATGTCCTCCCGTTGATTTGACGCATACGAATGTGCGGCCGACGGCGCACTGGCGGCACCGACCGAAACCGAAGCGACGATGTTAGCGAACGGCGGCTACCACCGCTATTGCTGGGTTTCGCGGAACCCGGTCAGGCCGGCACGGATCGGTTCCCATTCGGTGGCGCGCCGTTGCGCCTCCTGGATTTCGTCCGGCCGCATCAGCGCCGCGGCCTCGCCGCGCAACAGCAGCGCCTGCTGACCGAGCGCCGGCTGGCCGTTGTTGGCGGCGACAGTCAGCCACTTATAGGCTTCGATCAAATCCTGACGGACACCGATGCCGCGGACGTGCAGCGAGCCGAACGCCAATTGCGCATGCGGATTGCCCTTGATCGCCGCCTTGTGGAACCAGATCGCGGCCAGCGCATCGTTGCGCGGCACGCCCTTGCCGTAGAAATAGATGGCGCCGAGCATGAACTCGGCCCCGGCATGGCCCTTTTCCGCGAGCGTGCGGAAGGCCTTGTTGGCCTCGTCGAACCGGCCCTGGTCGTAGGCGAGCACGCCCGTTTCATAGTCGGCGGCGGCAGGCGATGCGGCCAGCAGGCAGATGGAAACAGCCAGCAGCAGACGCTTGATCATGACGTTTGGGTTTGCCCTCTAGCGGTATTCTAGCGTGGGCCGCTCCCTTCCGGCCCACATTGGGCAAGAATACCTGAAGGTTCAGCGCTTGTCCCGCGCCGCAAGGGCCGCATTTTCGACGCGGATGCGATGCCACAGCAGGGCGGCGTTCAAGGCGCTGAACACAAACGCGATTTGCCAGGCGCCGAAGGCCAGCGGCAGCACGGCGATCTCGGCCACGACGACCACGTAGTTGGGGTGGCGGAACCAGCGATAGGGGCCGGTCCGCACCAGCGGCGCGTCGGGGACGGTGATGATTCGCGTCGTCCAGTAGGGGCCGAGGCTGGCGACCACCCAGACACGGCCCGCCTGGAGGACGAGATAGATGGCGAGCAGGGGCCAGCTGACCGGGGCGGCCGGATCGACAAGCACGGCGAGCGCCAGCAGCCAGCCGCCATGCAGCAGGACAAAAAGCGGATAGTGGCGGGCGCCGATCTCGACGCCGCCGCGCGCCCGCAGACCGGCCTCATTGCGCCGCGCGTAAACCAGTTCGGCCAGGCGCTGCAGTGCTACCAATGCGACGACGACATAGAGAACGGACATAGGCGGCGGATCAGTCCGCTTCCAAAGTGGCGAAGCCGGCGGTGAAGCCCGGCCCCAGCGCCGACAGCAGGCAGCGCTGCCCCGCCGGCAGCGGCGCGTCGGCCTGCGCCGCGGACAGCGCGAACATCACGGTCACGGCCGACATGTTGCCGTAGTCGCGCAGCGTGTCGCGCGAATAGGTCATCTCGCCGCGCTCAAGGCCGAAGACGTCTTCCAGCGCATCGACCACCTTGGCGCCGCCCGGATGGCTGACGAAACGGTCGATGTCGCCGAAGTCGAGGCCGCGCCGGCCGAGATAGTCGAGCGCGACGTCGCGCATGCGGGTGCCGACCAGGGTCGGAATGTCGCGCGAGAACAGCACCGCCAGGCCGTCGTCGCGCACGTTCCAGCCCATGACCTGGAGCGAGTCCTCCCAGGTATGCTCGCCCCAGTCGGCAATGCGCGGCCCGTCGCCGTCACAGGCGACGACGCCGCCGGCGGCGCCATCGCCGAACAGGGCCGTGGCGATGACGTTGCTCTTGCTGCGATCGGCATATCGGAAAGTCAGGCCGCAGAGCTCGACCACCAGGAACAGGATGCGGCTGTCGGGCGCCGCCCGGGACAGCGCCGCCGCGCGGCCCAGGCCGAGCACGCCACCGGCACAGCCGAGACCGAAAATCGGCAAGCGTTCGATATCGCGCCGCAGGCCGAGCCGGTCCATCAGCTGCGCATCCAGGCTGGGCGTGGCGATGCCGGAGCTCGACACCGTAACGATGCTGTCGATCTGGCGCATCGACAGCCCCGCACCGGCGACGGCATCGCGCGCGACGCGTTCCAGCAGCGCGAGCGCATTTTCGACATAGAGCCGGTTGCGCTCGGCGAAGCCGTGCGGCGCCAGGTACCAGTCGATCGGCACGCAGGAATAGCGGGTGTCGATGGCGGCGTTGGCGTAGACCGGCGCCAGACGGCTGAAATCGGCGAAGTCAGCCGCGAACAGCTTGGACGCCTTGGCGGCGACCTCATCCTGGTGCAGCACATGTGGCGGCACGGCCGTGGCAATCGAGAGCAGGCGCGGGGTCAATCGATTGGACCTCCGTTCGGAGCGAAAATGAACGCAACGCGGGTTGTTTTCACCTCTGATAGATAGGGCGCCGTGCGGTCACGACCCAATCAAGCCTCAGCGATAGACGGCGACCGTCCCGGCGTCGACCAATCCTGCCGTTTACGCCATCTGGTCCAATTTCAGCCCTCAAGGCCGACCATGGACGTTAATGAAAGCTGCAAATATTCGTGATAGATGCCTTTTGGCAGGTAATTGCCCGCGGCGTCGACCGGGCGGCAGCGGAACCTTTCGGGGGCTGGACGAGGCATCACTTCCGTCTTATGTGACAGCTATCATCCGGCAACGGCCGGCTTTATGGTGGATATATGACGCAGAACGCGACCGATCCGGAAAACACGTCCGGCGGGAACGAGCCGCCGCAGATCATTCTGCCGGCCAAGACCAGTCTTCTGGCGCGCCTGCGCACCTATTTCCTGACCGGCATCGTCATTACGGCGCCGATCAGCATCACGATCTATCTGGCCTGGCTGTTCATCGATTTCGTCGACCAGCAGGTTACGCCGATCATTCCGGCGCAATACAACCCCGAGACCTATCTGCCGTTCAGCCTGCCAGGCCTTGGCTTGGTCGTGATGTTCGTGTTTCTGACCTTCATCGGCTTCATTACGGCGAATATCTTCGGCCGCACGCTGGTGCATTTCGGCGAACGGCTGGTCAACCGGATGCCGGTGATCCGCAGCATCTACGGCGCCCTGAAGCAGATCCTGGAAACGGTGCTGCGGTCGTCGTCGGAGTCGTTCCGGCAGGTCGTGCTGATCGAGTATCCGCGCAGGGGCATCTGGGTGCTGGCCTTCGTTTCGGGCCGGACCGAGGGCGAGGTAAGGCGGCTCGGCGGCGAGGAAATGCTGAACGTGTTCGTGCCGACCACACCGAACCCGACCTCGGGCTTTCTGCTGTTCGTGCCGAAGAAGGACGCGATCGTTATGGAAATGACGGTCGAGGAGGCGGCGAAACTGATCATCTCGGCCGGCGTGATCTCGCCGCCCGATCCGAAGGCCGGTCCCCAGCCGGTCGAGATCGAACCGCCGGACGAACCGGCACCATTGCCGGAAAAGCAGCCGGCGGAGTAGGCCGCTGGCGGCTACTGAGCGACAAAGAAACAGCCTTCGTCGGCGGAGTTCCTGGATTGCCGGGTCAAGCCCACTGTTGTCCGGTTTAGCCATGGGTGAAGTTGATTTTGAGCTGGCCATTGGATTTGGGCTTGTCGGGCGGTGGGTCGAAGAGGTGGGCGAGCGGCCTGCGCTGGAAGCTCGTCTTGGCGACCAGTCGGGCGATGGCTTGGAGCCCAAGGCTGGTGCCGGTTCTGATCTGGGCCAGACGCAGCAGCAGATAAGCGATCAGCGCGGTGAGGATCTGGATGCGCACGGCATTCTCGTTGCTGCCCAGGAAGTGCCGGATCTTCAGGTTCTGCTTGATCCACTTGAAGAACAGCTCGATCTGCCAGCGTTGTTTGTAAAGCGTGGCGATCTCGCTGGCCGGCGCCGTCAGATCGTTGCTGACGAGCGTGATCTCGCGGCCGCTGTCGATCACCACGCGGACCAGCCGGACCGGCTTGTCGAACGGGTTCCGGCGGTTGCGCGCCAGCCGTTCGGACAATCGCACGACCTGATCAGCCCGCACCGGCCCCTCGGCCGCCAGCGGCCGGGTCTCGATCAGCCGCACCGGCGAATTGCGCTTTAGCCGGGTGACGAACCGGCAACCGCGAGCATCGAGCGCGGCCCAGAAGCCGAAGTCGTAGTAGCCCTTGTCGAACACATAGGTGGCGCCGGCCTCAAGCGGGAAGCGCTTGGCCGGCGTGATGTCGTTGACCTGGGCCGAGGTCACGGCAAAACACACCGGCCCCGCTACCTGCGGGTCGTAGACCACGTGCAGCTTCACACAGCCATCGGCCTGCCAGCTGCTGATCCGCTTGCCGACCACGACCCGGGTCGCATCGATCAACCGCAGCATCTCCCGGCGGCAACGCCCCGACACCTGCTGGTCCAACTGCGCCACCAGCGCCTGCAACACAGCCTCGAACAACGCCACAGGCCGCTGCCGATTGGCATCCGACAAGGTCGACCGCCGCACCGGCTTCAGACCCAGATGTGCATGACTGCCCGGAAACCGCTCCATCGCGCCGACCACCTCGCGCAGAGACTGCGACCCCGACAGCTGCGCAAACACCATGCTCAGAAACTGCGTCCAGCAGGGCAGACGCCGTACCCGGTGGTCGGCTCCGTGAGCGGTGACAAACTTTTCAAACCGCCAGCGCGGAAAGGCCTTCATCAAGCCGCCGAAAACCGTATCCTGATAGCGCATGGCTTGGGCTCCTCACCGAGCTTCAATTCAACCGATCGTTCCCAAAATCAGTTGAATCCAAGCCATGCAGCCTGTCCACAAATTCTAAACCGGACAACAGTGGGTCAAGCCCGGCAATGACGCGTAGTTTGGGTTTTCTTTGCGCTTTCCGTCATGCCCGGACTTGATCCGGGCATCCAGAGATACAGACGCCTTCAGCGTCACCCAGACCGCAGATATTTGACGGCGGCGTCGCGTTCGAAGAGGTAGAGCAGAACGCGGAGCGCCTGGCCGCGCGGGCCCTGCAGATCCGGGTCGGTTTCGAGCACCAGCCGGCAGTCGTCGTGGGCCACCTGCATGAGGTCGCGATGGGCGTCGAGATCGGCGAGGCGGAAGGACGGCAGGCCGCTCTGGCGGGTGCCGAGCACTTCGCCGGCACCGCGCAGGCGCATATCTTCCTCGGCGATGACGAAGCCGTCGTCGGTCTCGCGCATGGTGCGGATGCGCGCCCGCGCCGTCTCGGTCAATGGGTCCGTGTAGAGCAGGAGGCAGGTGCCGGGCCGGCCGCCACGGCCGACGCGGCCGCGCAACTGGTGCAACTGCGCGAGGCCGAAGCGCTCGGCGTGCTCGATCACCATGACGGTGGCTTCGGGAACGTCGACGCCGACCTCGACGACCGTGGTGGCGACCAGAATGCGGATGTCGCCGGCGGTAAAGGCGTCCATGACCGCGTCCTTTTCCGGCCCTTTCATGCGGCCGTGCACCAGGCCCACGATCTCACCGAAGACCTGACGAAGGGCGGCGTAGCGGTCCTCGGCGGCGGCGAGGTCGAGGGTGTCGGATTCCTCGACCAGCGGACAGACCCAGTAGACGCGGGCGCCGTCGGCCAGCACCCGGCGCAGGCCCTCGACGATTTCGCCCAGCCGCGACAGCGGCATGGAGCGCGTGTCGACGGGCGCGCGGCCCGGCGGTTTCTCGTCCAACTTCGAGACGTCCATGTCGCCATAGGCCGTCAGCGTCAGCGTGCGCGGGATCGGCGTCGCGGTCATGACCAGCACGTCGACAGCCTTGCCCTTGGCGCCGAGCAGCAGGCGCTGGTGCACGCCGAAGCGGTGCTGCTCGTCGATCACGACCATCGCCAGGTCGCGGAATTCGACGGCCTCCTGGAACAGCGCATGGGTGCCGACGGCGATCGCGGCCTCGCCATTGGCGATGCGCGCCAGCACTTCCTCGCGCGCCTTGCCCTTCAACCGGCCGGTCAGCAGCACGATTTCGACGCCGGCGGCGGCGCAGAGCGGCGTCAAGGTCTCGAGATGCTGCCTTGCCAGGATCTCGGTCGGCGCCATCAGGGCGGCCTGGGCACCGCCTTCGACCGCTATCAGCATGGCCATCAACGCGACCACGGTCTTGCCGCTGCCGACGTCGCCCTGCAAGAGCCGCAGCATGCGCGACGAACCCGCCATATCGGCCGAAATCTCGGCAAGCGTCCGGGTTTGCGCCGAGGTCAGCGCGTAGGGCAGGGCGGCCGCGACCTTGGCGCGCAGCCGGCCGTCGCCCTCGATCCTGCGGCCGGCGAGCCGTCGCATCTGCGCCCGCACCAGGGCCAGCGCCAACTGGTTCGCCAGCAGCTCGTCATAGGCCAGGCGCTGCCGCGCGGCATGGGTCGGCTCCAGATCGGTCTCCGTCTCCGGCGCGTGCGCCCGCCGCAATGCCGTACGCCAGTCGGCCCAGTCCTGCCGCTGCCGCCAGGCCGGGTCCTGCCACTCCGGCAGTTCGGGCAGCTCGGCCAGCGCGGCCGTGACGGCGCGCGTCAGCGGCTTCGGCGTCAGGCCCTCGGTCAGGCGGTAGACCGGCTCGACCAGGGGCAGGCTGGCGAATTCCTCGACCGGCACCACATGGTCGGGGTGCGGCATTTGCGGCCGGTCGTTGAAATAGGCCATGCGGCCACTGACCACCCGCGTCGCGCCGATGGGCAGCAGCTCGTTGAGGTAGTCCGCCCGGGCATGGAAGAACACAAGCGTCAGCGTGCCGCTGTCGTCGAAACACTCGACCCGGTAGGGCACGCGGCGGTTCGGCGGCGGCTGGTGCCGGTCGACCCGCACGGTGAGGGTGACCATGGCGCCGTCGGGCGCATTCGCAACCGACGGGCGGAAGCGGCGGTCGACGATACCGACCGGAAGGTGCCAACAGAGATCGATCAGCCGGGGACCGGCCACCTTTTCGATCAGCTTAGCGATGCGCGGCCCGACACCCTTCAGCGTCGTGGTCTGGCGGAACAGCGGCGAGAGAATATCGGGGCGCATGGCCGTACCGTAGCGGTGTCAAATCGTCTTTGCACCATGCCCGAGGCTGACAGGCCGGGGGCCGCGGGTTATATGCTGTCGCAGCAAGGGAACTTACCGCATGAACGACGATTCCGAGATCCGGCGCAAGCGCCTGAGATACCGTAGCTGGCACCGGGGCACCAAGGAGCTCGACATGTTTTTCGGCGCCTTTGCCGACAAGCATCTCGACGAGCTCACCGACGCGCAGGTCGACCGCTACGAGGCCATCATCGAGCAGGACGAGCATGCCATTTACGGCTGGCTGGTGCGCCGGCAGCCGGTGCCGCCGGAGCTGGACAACGACGTCATGCGGATGATCCTGAACTTCAAGTTCGAACCGACGGGAAGTTGACGGACATCGACCGCATATTGGCCGGCGCCGGGCGGGTCACGGTCGCGGGCGCGCCGGAGGGGCTCGACGGGCGGATCATCGCGCGGCTGGCGGCGGATGCGGCCGGCGGCATGCTGCACATCGCGCGCGACGATGCGCGAATGGCGGCGTTGGCGCAGTCCATTGGCTTTTTCGCGCCCGATCTCGAGGTTCTGCGCCTGCCGGCCTGGGACTGCCTGCCGTACGACCGCGTGTCGCCGAACGGCGAGGTGTCGGCGCAGCGCATGGACGCGTTGGCGCGCCTCGCCGCGCGGGCCGAAACCGGTGCGACGGCGCCGTTCGTGCTGCTGACGACGGTCAACGCCGCAGTGCAGCGGGTGCCGGCGCGCGACTTGCTACGCGACGCGACCCTGCGGACGCGGGTGGGCGAGACGCTCGACCTCGACGTGCTGCTGAACTTCCTGGTGCGCAACGGCTTCACGCGCACCGGCACGGTCATGGAGGCGGGCGAGTTCGCGACGCGCGGCGGTATCATCGACATCTTTCCACCGGGCGCGGAATCGCCGTTGCGGCTCGATTTCTTCGGCGACACGCTGGAGACGATCCGGGTATTCGATCCGCTGACCCAGCGCACCATCGGCAAACAGAACAGCATCGATCTGGTGCCGGTGTCGGAGGTGCTGCTGACCGAGGAAACCATCACGCGTTTCCGCAGCGGCTATCGGGCGTTGTTCGGCGCGGTGACCGACGACGATCCACTCTATACCGCCGTGTCCGAGGGCCGAAAGCATATCGGCATGGAGCACTGGCTGCCGCTCTACCACGAGCGTCTCGAGAGCGTGTTCGACTATCTGCCGGACGCGATGCTGAGCCAGGACCATCTGGTCGACGAGGCGCGCGAGGCCAGGCTGACGCAGATCCAGGAGCACTACGACGCCCGCGCCGAGGCGGCCGAGACCCGCAGCTACGGCCAGGCGCCGATCTACAAGCCGGTGCCGCCGGACCGGCTCTATCTGCTGGACGAGGAATGGCGCACGACGACCGGCGGCCGGCGCATCGCCGCCTTCACGCCGTTCCAGGTGCCGCCCGGCGACAACGTGGCTGACGCCGGCGGCCGGCAGGGCCGCAAGTTCACGGCCGAGCGGGCGCAGGACGACGTCAATGTGTTCGACGCGCTGCGCGGCCATATCGAGGCGCAACGCAAGCAGGGGCGCCGCATCGTCGTCGCCGGCTACAGCACCGGTTCGGCCGACCGCCTGAGCCTGGTGCTGCAGGATCACGGTATCGACCGTCTGACGCCCGCCGCCGACGGACCGGCCGTCGAGGCCTTGCCGCCCGACGCGATCGGCCTGGTGGTGCTGCCGCTGGAAGACGGCTTCGAGACCGACGACCTGACGGTGATCGGCGAGCAGGACATCCTGGGCGACCGGCTGGTCCGGGCCCAGCGCCGCAGCCGCCGCGCCGAGGACATGATCAGCGAGGTCGCCGAGTTGGCGACCGGCGACCTGGTGGTGCATGTCGAGCACGGCATCGGCCGCTACGAGGGCCTGCAAACGATCGACGTGGGCGGCGCGCCGCACGACTGCCTACACGTCACGTATGACGGCGGCGACAAGCTCTACGTGCCGGTCGAGAATATCGAGGTGTTGTCGCGCTACGGTTCGGAGAACCTGAGCGTGCCGCTGGACCGGTTGGGCGGGGCCGGCTGGCAGGCGCGCAAGTCACGGCTGAAGCAGCGTATCCGGGATATCGCCGAGCAGTTGATCAAGGTGGCGGCTGCCCGCGAGCTGAAATCGGCGATCAAGATCCAGCCGCCGGACGGCATGTTCGACGAATTCTGCGCCCGCTTTCCCTATGAGGAGACCGAGGACCAGACCAACGCCATCGGCGATGTGTTCGCGGACCTCGACCGCGGCCGGCCGATGGACCGGCTGGTCTGCGGCGACGTCGGCTTCGGCAAGACCGAGGTGGCGCTGCGCGCGGCTTTCGCGGCGGTGATGACGGGCGGGCAGGTGGCGGTGGTGACGCCGACGACGCTGCTGTCGCGCCAGCACTACCAGACCTTCACGGACCGGTTCGCCGGCATGCCGGTCAAGGTGCGGCAACTGTCGCGCATGGTGCCGACGAAAGAAGCGAACGAGACCCGCGGCGGGCTCACGAGCGGCGACGTCGATATCGTCATCGGCACGCATGCACTGCTGGCCAAGTCTGTCAGCTTCAAGAGCCTGACCCTGCTGATCGTCGACGAGGAACAGCATTTCGGCGTCACGCACAAGGAGCGCCTGAAGCAGCTGAAGGCGAACGTGCATGTGCTGACGCTGTCGGCGACGCCGATCCCGCGCACGCTGCAGCTCGCCATGAGCGGCGTCAAGGAGTTGAGCCTGATCGCGACGCCACCGGTCGACCGCCTTGCCGTGCGCACCTTCGTGCTGCCGTTCGACGAGGTGGTGGTGCGGGAGGCGGTGCTGCGGGAGCATTATCGCGGCGGCCAGACCTTCTATGTCTGCCCGCGCATCAGTGACCTGCCCGAGGCCGAGCAGTTCCTGCGCGAGCACGTGCCGGAAGTGAAATATGTGGTCGCGCACGGCCAGATGCCGCCGACGCAGCTGGAAGACGTGATGAGCCGGTTCTACGACGGCGGCTACGATGTGCTGATCTCGACCACGATCATTGAATCCGGGCTGGATATTCCGTCGGCCAACACCATGGTCGTGCACCGCGCCGACATGTTCGGCCTGGCCCAGCTCTATCAGCTGCGGGGCCGCATCGGACGATCCAAGGTGCGGGCCTATGCCTATTTCACGCTGCCGCCGCGCAAGACGCCGACGGCGAACGCCGAGAAGCGCCTCAAGGTGCTGCAGTCGCTGGACACGCTGGGCGCCGGGTTCAGCCTGGCGAGCCACGATCTCGACATCCGCGGCGCCGGCAACCTGCTGGGCGAGGAGCAGTCCGGGCACATCCGCGAGGTCGGCCTGGAGCTCTATCAGCAGATGCTGGAAGAAGCCGTCGCGGTGGCCAAGGGTGGCGAGGCGGCGGACGACGCCGACGTCGGCTGGTCGCCGCAGATCAATATCGGCACCGCGGTGTTGATCCCGGAGCGCTATGTCGCAGACCTCAATGTGCGGCTGGGGCTTTACCGCCGGCTCGGCCACCTGGAAGACCAGGCCGAGATCGACGGCTTCGCGGCCGAACTGATCGACCGGTTCGGGCCGCTGCCGACCGAGGTCGAGCACCTGCTGCAGATCGTCGCCATCAAGCGGCTCTGCCGACAGGCCAATGTCGAAAAGCTGGAGGCCGGGCCGAAGGGCGCGACGCTGGCCTTCCGCAACGACTCGTTCGCCGATCCCGCCGGGCTCGTCGGCTTCATCAACGAGCAGGCCGGCACGGCGAAGCTACGGCCGGACCACCGGCTGGTCTACATGCGGCAATGGGACGAGGCGGACGACCGCCTGAAAGGCGCGCACGATCTGGTGCGGCGGCTGGCCAAGCTGGCTCAGTCGCCGGCGGCTTCCTCGGCAGCCTGAGCCACCGGCGCTGACTGGGCGTCGGATCGGCCCGCGGCCGCCTCGCGGGTGGTCAGATCGAACACGTTGACCAGCACCGAGGGGTCCTGGGCGCCGGAGACGGCGTATTTCCGGTCGATGATGAAGCAGGGTACGCCGTTGATGCCCATGCGCCGGGCCAGCATTTCCTCGGCCTTGACCTGCTCGACATCGACGTCGTTGTCGTAGTTGCTCGCGACCTCGTCGGCCGACATGCCGCAGGCGCCGGCCACCTCGGCCAGCACCGCCCGGTCGCCGATATCGGCGCCCTCGCGGAAATAGCGGGTGAACAGCATCTCGACCACGGCGTCCTGGACGCCCGCCGTCGCGGCCCAGCGGATCAGCCGATGGGAGTCGAAGGTATTCGGCTGCTGCTGGATGGCGTCGAACTGAAAGTCGAGCTCCTCGCTGCGGCCCGCCGCCTCGACATTGGCGTAGATCTTGGACGCGCGCTCCGGGCCGCCGAATTTCAGGCTCAGATATTGCGGCCGCGGCATGCCGCCCGACGGCATGTCGGGATTGAGCTGAAACGGCCGCCAGCCGATCTGATAGTCGAACTGCGGCCGCTGGGCGACCGCCTTCTCGAGCCGGCGCTTGCCGATAAAGCACCAGGGGCAGACCGTGTCGGAAATGATGTCGATCGAGATCATCGGATGGACCACAAATGGGTTGGCGTTCGGCCCGCGGCTGCCGGCCTCTGGCATAAGATAGGGGCTCAGGCGCTGTGCGTTAAGCCATAATGCGGCCCGCCGTCGATCACGCTCGCGCGAGGCATTGGCTTGACCGGACCGGCCTGAAATTCGAGAGTGCGATCATTAGCGTTAACGACTGGTGAAGGGGTCCGCAAAGGCATGACCGCATTCGATCTCAACGGCAAGGTGGCGCTGGTCACCGGCGCGTCCAGCGGCCTCGGCCACCGCTTCGCCCTGACACTGGCCCGGGCCGGCGCCCATGTCGCCATCGCCGCCCGCCGCACCGAGCGTCTGGCCGACCTGCAGGCCGAGATCGAGGCCTTCGACGGACGGGCGTTGCCGATCAAGCTCGACGTGCGCGACCCCGACGATATCGCCGCCACGGTCGACGGGGCCGAGACCGAGCTCGGACCCATCGGCATCCTGGTCAACAATGCCGGCGTCGCCGTGCAGAAGCCGGCCCAGGACTTCACGGCCGAGGACTATGACTTCGTCATGGACACCAATCTGAAGGGGTCCTGGTTCCTGGCCCAGTCCGTGGGCAAGCGGATGATCAGCCACGGCCATGGCGGCAAGATCATCAATATCGCCTCGGTACTGGCGCTCAGGGTGGTAAGCCAGCTCGCGCTCTACGCCATGTCGAAGGCGGCCGTCGCGCAGATGACCAAGGCGCTGGCGCTGGAATGGTCGCGCTACGACATTCAGGTGAACGCCATCTGCCCCGGTTATATCGAGACCGAGATGAACCGCGACTACTGGCAGACGCCGGGCGGGCAGGCGCTGATCAACATGCTGCCACGGCGGCGGGTCGGCCAACCGGACGTGCTCGACGGCACGCTTCTGCTGCTGGCCTCCGGCCAGTCCGACTTCATGACCGGCGCCGTGATCCCGGTCGACGACGCCCAGACGCTGATGTGAGAGTTTGAGACCGTATCCGAGATGTCTTCCCCGACCCGCCCCATATCGTCATGCTGGCGGAGGCCAGCATCCAGGGGCATCGCAACATGGCGACGGTAAAGCAAGTGGATCCTGGCCTTCGCCAGGATGACGGCGGTGGCCGGACCGAACGCGACGCCTTTGGTCGCGCGCTGGGTCGGATGACACAAACAACACTGGGGAGGGGCGACCGGCGATGACACTTCCGCTCGACAAGGAATTGAAGTTCGGGTTGCAGACACTGCACCGGCGTACGGAGCCGGCGACAGGGCCGTGGAAGCCCGATGTCGCCGACGCCCGCGAGCTGGTCGGGCTGATCGACCGGCTGGGCTACGACTCGCTGTGGGTCGGCGATCACGTGGCGTTTGCCATCCCGATCCTCGATCCGCTGATCCAGCTCGCGCAAGCCGCCGTGTTGAGCGACCGGCTGATGCTGGGCACCGGGATCTATCTCTTGCCGCTGCGCCATCCGGGCCCGGTGGCGAAGCAGGTGGCGACGCTCGATCTTCTCTGCGGCGGCCGGCTGATTTTCGGGGTCGGCGTCGGCGGCGAGTTCAAGACCGACTATGCCGTCTCGGGCGTGCCCATGAACGAGCGCGGCGCGCGGCTGAGCGAGAGTATCGAGGTGCTGCGCGCGCTCTGGCGCGGCGAGACGGTGAGCCATGCCGGCCGCTTCTTCCCGTTCGCGGACATCACCATGCAGCCGGCGCCGCATCAGCCCGGCGGTCCGCCGATCTGGTGCGGCGGCCGCTCGGAGGCGGCGCTGGCCCGCGCCGGCCGCATGGCCGACGGCTATATCTCCTACGTGGTCACGCCGGAGATGTTCGCCGACTCGATGAGCAAGATCACCGCCGCCGCCGAGGCCGCGAACCGCGAGGTCGCACGCTTCGGCACCGGCCACCTGCTTTTCGCCCGCATCGACGACAGCTACGAAAAGGCGCTCGACGCCGCGACCGAAACCTTGAGCGTCCGCTACGCCATGGACTTCCGCAAGCCCGCCATGAAGTACTGCGCGCTGGGCCGCCCCGAGGACGTCGCCGAAAAGATCGCCCAGTTCCACGCCGCCGGCTGCCGCCACATCGTCATGGACCTGGTCGGCCCCTACGAAGAACGCGACCAGCAAATCGAATGGTTCGCCAAGGAGGTCCGGCCTTTGGTGGCGGGGCTTAGCTGAGTCGGCGCGGGGTTATCCCGTCGCCGCGACGATTTCGACCAGCTCGATGTCGAAGGTGAGGTCTTCGCCGGCCAGCGGGTGGTTGGCGTCGAGGACGACGGTGGCGTCGGTGACTTCGATGACGGTCAGGATCAGGTTTTCGCCGTTCGACGCCTTTGCCTGCAGACGGTTGCCGACGCTGAGATCGATGTCGTCCGGCATCATGGTGCGCTCGACGGTTTGAATGGCGTCGGGGCGGTGCGGGCCGTAGGCATTCTCGGCCGTGATCTCGATCGTGGCGGTGTCGCCGACGGCCATGCCGACGACCGATTCCGCGAGCTGTGGGATGATGCTGTTGTCGCCGATTTCGAATTGCAGCGGATCGCGGCCCTCGGACGAGTCGAAAACCGTGCCGTCCTTCAACTTGCCGCTGTAGTGAATCCGGACGGTATCGCCGGTGCTGGCCTGGGCCATGGCATGTCTCCTTCGCTTCCCAGTGCAAACGCGACCTGGTCAATCTGGCGACATACCGAACCGTGGTCGGCCGACAGTAATCGACCCGGGACTCCCCCGGTGAGCCTCGATAGCTCGGAGTCAACCTAACAGCGGCGGCTGGGCACCGCAACGCGGGCGAATTGACTCTGTCAGTGGAAGGGGCGGTCACCGTCAATGGTGACGCGGTACATGCGGCGGTGGGCGGGCCAGTAGTCGTTGATGGGATAGTGCTGGGTGCAGCGGTTGTCCCAGAAGGCGATGGAGTGGCGGCGCCAATTGAAGCGGCAGAGGAATTCGGGCGTTTGGACGTGGGTGTAAAGGAAGTCCAGGAGCGCCTTGCTCTCCTTCTCGCGCATGTCCTTGATGTGGGTGGTGAAGGACGAGTTGACGAAGATGCCCTTGCGGCCGCTGACGGGATGCGTGCGGATCACCGGGTGCTCGACGGGCGGATACTTTTCCTGGGCCTCGGCGAGCTTGCGCTGGCCGTCGGGCTGCCGGAGCAGGCGGTTGCGGAAGCCGGTATGGGCGAAGTCGTGGATCGCCGTCAGGCCGGACAGGAACTGCTGCATATGGTCGGACAGCGCGTCGTAAGCGGCATACATGCTGGACCACATGGTGTCGCCGCCGGCATCGGGCACGGCCTGGGCGTGCAGGATCGAGCCCATGGGCGGCTTCTGCTGGAAGGTCACGTCGGTGTGCCAGTTATTGATGCGCGACGGCCGCTCGCAGTCGTTCTCGATGACGATGATCTCGGGATGATCGTCCAGATGCGGCGCAAACGGGTGCACCTGGATCTCGCCGAAGCGGCGGCCGAAGGCCTTGTGCTGATCGGGCGTGATGTCCTGGTCGCGGAAGAAGATCACCTGGTGCGCCATCAGCGCGTCGTGGATCTCCTGAAACGTCTGATTGCCCAGCTCCCGCGCCAGGTCGACGCCGCCGATTTCCGCACCGATATGGCCGGCAAGCGGGGTCACGTCGATGGTCTGATGGGTCATGGGCGCAATCCTTCCGTGATCGGCCGCCGGCATCAATGCTGAGTCGGCGGCGGCGTTCCTTCCAGGGGGAAGTGGCAGACCACGCGGTGGCCCCGTTCGATTTCGGTCAACGGCGGCGCGATCTCGGCGCAGACCGATTTGGCATGCAGGCAGCGCGTCCGGAACGGACAGCCGCTGGGCACGTTCATGGGCGAGGGCAGTTCGCCGTCCGCCATCTCCAGCCTGGCCGGCGGCCGGTTCGGGTCGGGTTGCGGCACCGCGCGCAGCAGGGCGGCCGTGTAGGGATGAGCCGGCCGGTTATAGAGGCGCTCGGAGTCGGCGATCTCGCAGAGCTTGCCGAGATACATGACGGCGATGCGGTCGGAGACGTTCTTCACGACGGCGAGGTCGTGCGAGATGAACAGCATGGTCAGCGCGTAGCGCGCCTTCATGTCCTCCAAAAGATTCAGGATCTGGGCCTGGATCGAGACGTCGAGGGCCGAGACCGGCTCGTCGCAGATCAGCAACTCGGGCTCCAGGATCAGTGCCCGGGCGATGGAGATGCGCTGGCACTGGCCGCCGGAGAATTCGTGCGGCCGGCGGTCCATGGCAAGCGCCGGATCGAGCCCGACGGTGGCCAGCAGCGCCTCGACCTTGGCGTTACGCGCCGCCGCGTCCCGCTCGCCGGCGACGACCAGCGGCGCGGCGACGATGTCGCGCACGCGCCGGCGTGGGTTCAGCGACGAAATGGGATCCTGGAAGATGGCCTGGAACTTCGGCCTGAGCGCACGCAGCTGCTGCCGCGAGACCTGCGTCAGATCGTCGCCGTCGAGCCAGACCTGGCCCGCCGTCGGCGGCGGCAGCTGCAGGATCGCCCGCGCGGTCGACGACTTGCCGCAGCCGGACTCGCCAACGAGCCCCAGGGTCTCGCCGCGCCGCAGCTCGAAACTGACATTGGAGACCGCGTGCACGCGACGGCCTTCGCCGCCGTCGTATTGCACCGACAGATCCTCGACCCTCAGCATCGCGTCGTTTTCGTTTTGCACCGATATGCTCATGACGCGGCTCGTCGCGCCGGCTCGATCGGCCGCCAGCAGGCGTATTCGTGACCGCTGGGGTCGTCCGCAACCAGCGCCGGCGTTTCGTGACGGCAACGCTCGCCGACATAGGCACAGCGTGGCGCGAAGCGGCAGCCCGGCGGCGGCATCACCAGGTCTGGCGGCCGGCCGGAGATCGCCTGCAACCGCTGATGCGGCGGGTTCTCCATGCGCGGGATGGATTGCAGCAGCGCCTCGGTGTAGGGCATACGGGCGTTCGCAAACAGATCCATCGTGCCGCCGCGCTCGACGATGCGGCCGGCATACATCACGGCGACCTCGTCGCAGCGACCGGCGACGATGCCGAGATCGTGGGTGATCAGGATCATCGCCATGTGCCGCTCGCGCTGTTGCTGCTGCAGCAGGTCGAGGATCTCGCTCTGCACGGTGACGTCGAGCGCCGTCGTCGGCTCGTCCGCGATCAAGAGCTTCGGCTCGCAGGAAATGGCGATGGCGATGGCGACCCGCTGCCGCATGCCGCCTGACAGCTCGTGCGGATACTGCTTCACGCGAATGTCGGGCTGCGGGATGCCGACGGACTGCAGCAGCTCGACCGCGCGGGATCTCGCCTGCGTGGTGGACATGCCGAGATGCCGGGTCAGGGCTTCGACGATCTGGCGGCCGACGGGCATCACGGGGTTCAGCGAGGTCATCGGGTCCTGGAACACCATGGCGATGTCGCGGCCGCGCACCTGGCGCAGCGCCTTTTCCGACAGCGTCCGCAGGTCGCGTCCGTCGAAGGCGATCCGCGCCTCCGGGGCCAGCCGGGCGTTTCCCGGCAGCAGCCCCATCAGCGTGCGCGCCAGTACCGACTTGCCGCAGCCGGATTCGCCGACGATGCCGAGCGTCCGTCCTTGAATAAGGTCGAACGAGACGCCGTCGACGGCGCGCAACAGGCCCTTCGCGGTTTCAAAATGGGTCTGCAGGTCGGCGACGGAGAGAAGGGGGACCGAACTGGCGCTGACCATGACGTTATCCGGCTCCCTTAGATCGCGCTGTCGCGGATGTCGGCGAGACGGCGGCGCACGACGTCGCCCCCGAGATTGAAGGACAGCACGGTGAAGAACATGACGATGGCCGGGATGACGCTGATATGCGGCGTTTCCTCCAGGTGCTCGCGGCCCTCGGCGATCATGCCGCCCCAGCTTGGGTTCGGCGACGGCACGCTGAGGCCGAGGAAGCTGAGCGCGCCCTCGACGACGATGGCGATGGGAATGGCAATCATGGCGAAGGCGATGACCGGCCAAATCACGTTCGGGAAGATCTCGATGGCGATGATGCGCAGGTCGCCGGCGCCCATGGCCTTGGCGGCGGTGACGAACTCGCGCTGGGCAAAGGTCAGCGTCGCGGCGCGGGTGATGCGGGCCGAGGCCGGAATGAACAGCAGGCCCAAGCCCACGGTGACCGTCGTCAGGCTGCCGCCGAAGATGGTCGAGAACAGCAGCAGGATCACGAGGCCGGGCACGGCGAGCCAGGTGTCGATGGCGATCACCACGACCTCCTCGACCCAGCGGCGGTAGTAGCCGGCGAGCAGGCCGAGGATCAGGCCGAAGGCGAGGCCGATGGCGGGCGCGCAGAAGCCGACGGTGAGCGACACCCGCGCGCCATAGACCAGGCGGGCGAGAATGTCGCGGCCGAGCACGTCGGTGCCGAGCCAATGCGTTGCGCTGGGCGGCGACTGCAGCTCGATGAAATCGGCTTCATAGGGATCGGCGATCGGCAGCAGGGGCGCCAGCGCGGCGAGAACGACGACCAGGCAGAGCCAGGTCATCGAGATCCAGAACACCACGCCCAGACGCTTGCGCCGGGCCACGGTGGCGATGGCGTCCGCGTCGGCGCCGGTCGCGGCTACCTGGGTGGGGCGGTCGACGGTGGTCTCAGCCATGGCTCATCCGAACCCGGATGCGCGGATCGAGTGCCGCGTAGATCACATCGACGGTGAAGTTCACAATCACGTAGGCGATGGCGATGAAGGTGACGCAGCCCTGGATCATGATGAAATCGCGCGCGAAGATCGCGTTGATCAGCAGACGGCCGACGCCCGGCAGGCCGAAGATCGACTCGATGATGATCGAGCCGCCGATCAGCTGTCCCACCTGCAGACCGACCAGCGTGATCAGCGAGAAGGACGACGGCCTGAGCGCGTGTACGATCAGGATTCGTAAGTCCGACATGCCCTTGGCGCGCGCCATGGCGATGTAGTCTTCCTGCAGCACGCCGATCATCTCAGCCCGGAGCGCCCGCATCAGCACCGTCCATTCCGCCAGCGCGAAGCTGAGCGCCGGCAGCAGCATGCCCTTTAGGTTGGCCCAGAGGCCGGCGGAAATCGGCTCGTAACCGGTGGCGGGCAGGACTTGCAGATAGAGCGAGAAGAACAGGATCAACAGGATCGCGGCGATGAACGGCGGTACCGAGACGCAGGCGAAGCCGATGCCGGCGATCCAGCGGTCGACGCGGCGGCCCGATTTATAGGCGCTGAGCACGCCCATGGGCACGGCGAGCGCCAGGGCGAAGATCTGCGCCAGCAGCATGAGTTGCAGCGAAACGGGGAACCGCGAGAGGATCGCTTCCATTACCGGCTCGCCGGTGCGGAACGACTTGCCCCAATCGCCGGAGAACACGCCGCCGAGCCAGGAGAAATAGCGCAGCAACACCGGCCGGTTCAGGCCGAGGTCCTCGCGGATCTGCTGCACATCGGCCTCGGACGCGTCCTGCCCGGCGATGTCGTAGGCGATATCGCCGGGCAGGACGTTCACCAACAAGAAGGTGAACAGCGTGACGCAGAACAGGACGACGACCAGCCGCCGCAGCCGCCAGAACAGAAACCGCATCGGGCCGGCCCGCCGACGCCGGTCCCGTTCTTACCGGTCGAGCCAGACGCTGGAGGTGTCGGCGACGCCGCGCCAGATGGTCGGCACGTTCTTGACGTCCTTGCGCGTGAAGACGTGATAGCGCCGGCCGCCGCGATACTGGATGTGGCCGGAGTCGTTCATGCGCGCGGCGATCTGGCAGAGCATCTTCTCGCGCGCCTGACGGTCGTCCGACATGCGCTGCCCCAGCACCAACTTGTCCATTTCGGGGTCGTTGAAGCCGGTCAGGTTGTAGCTGCTCTTGGAATGGTGCAGGGCGAAGACCTGCGGTCCGATGTCCGAGAAGTCGGCAATGCGCCAGCCGCTGATGTGATAATCGTTGGTGAACACCTTCTTGACCAACGTGTTCTGATCCACCGGCTCCAGCGTCAACTCGACGCCAACCTTCTTATAGAGCTGCTGCATGATCTCGCCCAGCTCGCGGCCGCGCGGCGTCGTGGTGTGGATCATCGACAGCTTCACCGGCTGACCATAGGCGGCCAAGAGTTCTTTTGCCTTGTCCGGATCGTAGTGCCGATAGCCGGACTCACCGCAATCGACATGCCCGGTAAACGGGTGCGTGGCGAAGGGCACGGTGTCCTTCCAGCTCACCTTGATGACCGCGTTCTGGTTCCAGGCGTGGCTCAACGCCGCGCGCACCCGAGGATCGTCGAGCGGCGGCTTGCGGGTGTTGAAGAAGGTAATAAGCGCGCCGGCGCCGTCGAGCGTATGCGTAACAAGGTCCTTGTCCTTGAGCGCGCGCTGAATGGTGTTGCCGCGGTCGGTCCAGATCATGTCGACCTCGCCGGACTTGATCGCGGCGTAGCGGGTCTGCGTGTCGGGCAGGATGCGGAAGACGATCCGGTCGAGATAGGTGCGGTCCTTGTCCCAATAGTCCTCGTTGCGCACGGCGATAATGCGGTCGCCGCCGGCCCAGGATTCGAACTTGTAAGGGCCGGTACCCATCGGCTGGCGGTTCTGCTTGCCGGCCTCGACGTTTTTGGTCGAGGGGATGAAACCGGCCATCCAGGTGCTGCCGACAACGCCGAGGAACGGCTGCCAGGGATGTTTGAGGTCGAACTGCACGGTGTGGTCGTCGACGGCGACGGCCTTGTCGATCGCGGTGATAAAGCTGCGGCTGCGCGACTTGTTCTTCGGATCGAGGATGCGGTTGTAGTGATCGGCGACATCGGTCGCCGTGAACGGCGTGCCGTCGTGGAAGCGCACGTCCTTGCGCAGGTTGAAGGTCCAGGTCTTTTGATCGTCGGACGCCGACCATGAGGTCGCCAGGCTTGGCGAAATATCGTCGGGGGTGTGGAAGTTGATCAGCCGGTCGTGGAAGACGACGGACACGAAGCTGCCGGAGATGCCGAGCACGCCGCCCTCAACGGCATCGAAGCCGCGCACGTCGGTCTCGATGGCGACGGTCAGGGTGCCGCCGCGTTTTGGCGTGTCACCGACGGCCGGACCGGTGACGGCGAGCGCCGTAAGGATGCCGAACGTCCCGGCCGCAGCAAGCGCGAGTCGGCAGCGAGACGGATTCCGTTTGTCGTTTTTCGTCATGGCTACGAACCTCCCCATCGCAGAGACCCCCATCGGTCCCGCAGGTTATCGGCCGGCGTTGCGGCCATTGGCTGGGCGTCGACCGTCACGGTTCGACACCCGCCCCGTCGTCTTTTTCCGCGACGTCGGGTTGATGGTCCCGTAAGCGCGGGCCGGAATCAAGCATTCCGAGAGTTGACCAGTGTAGGACCCGCCCGCCACGCTGGCAGCGTGAGGAATTGGGAGCAATTTGTGGCTGGGAGAACGGTGTCATGCGTCCATTCGACGGTCTGTTCGTGCTGGATTTCACGCACGTGCTCGCGGGTCCCTACTGCACCTATCAGTTGGCCCTGCTGGGCGCGGATGTAATCCGGATCGAGCCGCCGGGGGGCGGCGACATCATTCGGGGGGCCGGCGGCGGCATGACACCGGCCTTCATGGCGCAGAACGCCAACAAGAAATCGCTGGCCCTCGATCTCAAGACCGCGCCCGGACGGGAGGTCGCCCAACGCCTCGCCGCCGAATGCGACGTGCTGGTCGAGAATTTCCGTCCTGGCGTCATGGACCGGCTCGGGTTGGGGCATGACAACGTCAAGGCGGCGAACCCGGCGGTGATCTACTGCTCGATCACCGGCTACGGTCAGGACGGCCCGTTGGGACAGCGGCCGGCCTACGACCATGTCATTCAGGGCATGTCGGGCGTAATGGCGGTGAACGGCCGCGACGCCGGCCGGCCGCAACGCGTCGGGTTTCCGTTCATCGATTACGCCGCCGGCCTGATGGCGGCGTTTGCGGTGGCAAGCGCCCTGGTGCAGCGGGGACAGACCGGCAAGGGTCAGCGTATCGACACGGCCATGCTGGACACGGCGCTGGTGCTGATGGCGCCCGTGCTGGCGCAACAACTGATCGCCGGCCAGGCACCACGGGCGACCGGCGGCCGCGCCTTCAGCGGCAGTCCGTTTTCGGGCGTGTTCGACACATCGGACGGCCAGTTGGTGCTGGCGGCGAACACGCCGAAGCAGGCCCGTGCGCTTTGCGACGCACTGGACCTCGCCGATCTGGCGGACGACCCGCGGGCGGCCGACTGGCAGGCGAACCCGGATTTCGCGGCAGAGGTGCAGCGGTCGTTGAACGCGGTTTTCGCGACCCGTAGCGCCGACGCGTGGGAGCAACGCCTGAGCGCCGCCGACGTGCCGGCCGGTCGGTTGCGCGACGTCGCCGATATCCTGGCGCATCCACACATTGACACGCGCGAGGTGCTGCACGAGATCGCCGACATGCCTGGCGTCGACCAGCCCGTCACCGTGCCGGGTGTCGGCTTCAAGCTGGCCGATAGCGGCCAGAAGGTCACCGCGCCGCCGCCGCGCCTGGGCGAGCACAGCCGCGAAGTTCTCGCGCGCTTCGGCTACAGCGCCGCCGACATCGACGCCCTGGCGGCAGAAGGCGTCATCGCCTGCAACGACGGCAGTTAGCGCGCCAAGTCCGAGGCGAGTTCGCCGAGGGTGCGGATGCCCTGTTCGATGCGGGCGTCCCAGCGGTTGCCGCAACTGACGCGCAGACAGTTGGCATAGCGGCTGCCGGCGGAGAAGGCGTCGCCGGGGGCGAAGCAAATGTCGTGTTCCAGAGCCTTGGCGAAGAGGTCGCGGGTGCGGATGCCGTTCGGCAGGACGAGCCAGAGCACGAAGCCGCCGGCCGGGCGGCTCATGCGCGTGCCGGCGGGAAATGATTTGTCGATGACCCGCATCATGCGGTCGATATTGTCCTGGAAGGTGCGCCGGATGCGGCGCAGGTGGCTGTCGTAGCCGCCCGACGACAGGAAATCGGCGAGCGCCACTTGCGGCAGGGCCGGGCCGCAGAGCGTGAAGGCGAACTTGTTGTCCAGCACCGGCGTCATGTGCCGTTTGGTCACGATCCAGCCGATCCGGTAACCCGGCGCCACGGTCTTGGAGAATGAGCTGCAATAGACGATGTCGGCATCTGGATCGAGGGCCATGAAGGGTTTCGGCCGCTCGGTTCCGAAATAGATGTCGCCGTAGATATCGTCCTCGATCAGCGGCACGCGATGCTTCGCCAGCAACGCCAGCACGGCGCGTTTTTTTTCCTCGGGCATGGTGCAGCCGAGCGGATTGTTGAAGCTGGAAGCGAACAGGCAGGCGGTGATGGATTTCGCCGCGAGCGCCTTCTCAAGCGCCGAGACGTCGACGCCGGTGTCGGAGTCGGTCGGCAGTTCGAGCGCTTTCAGGCCATGCGCCTCGATCACCTGCAGCAGGCCAAAATACGTCGGCGACTCGATGGCGATGGTGTCGCCCGGCCGGGCGACGGTCTTGAGCGCCAGCGTCAGCGCTTCGGTGCAGCCGCAGGTGATGGCGATGTCGTCGGGCGACAGCGCCTGCCCCCAGCGCAGGGCGCGCCGTGCGATCTCGCGGCGGAGGCGGAGGTCGCCGCGGGGGTGGGTGTAGATGTTGTATTCGGTGCCGCTGACCCGGGCCGCACGGGCGAGGAAGCGATCGAGCCGGCCGGCGGCGAGGATGTCGGCGCTCGGGATCGCGCAACCCAGCGGCACCAAATCGGGATCGGACGCATATTCCAGCAGGTTGACGACCAGGCCGGAGACGGCGACGCGGGTCGGCTTTGCCGGCGGCTTGGTCATGACTGGCGTCGGCAGCGAGACAGAGGCCCCGTTCGTCACGTAGAAGCCGGACTTCGGGCGCGCCTCGAGAATGCCGCGATCCTCGAGCAGGCGGTAGGCCTGTAGCACGGTGGAAATGCTGGCCTGGCGCTGCCGGCTGATCTGACGCACCGACGGCGCCCGCGAGCCCGCCGGCAGCGTGCCGCTGTCGACGAGATCGGTGATGAAGCCCGCCAGCTCTTCGTAGCGATAACGCGGTTCCGCGCCCATGATGGCTCTGTCCTTACAATTGCCGTGCATTACAGAATGCCACGGGAAATCTGTTATGGGCACAATTTTGGTTTTCTGTAACTGTTATCAACAGATCTGGCTTGCTAGTTCTTGGATTGGGACGACAAGGAGAGGCAGGCATGACCAGCTATTCCTATTTCACCGTTGACGTATTCACCGACGAGGTGTTCGGCGGCAATCCGCTGGCGGTGTTTCCGCACGCGGAGGGCCTGAACGACCGGCAGATGCAGACAGTGGCGCGCGAGCTGAACCTGTCGGAAACGACCTTCGTGTTCCCGCCCGACAATCCGGCGCATACCTGCAAGGTGCGGATTTTCACGCCGGGTGCGGAGCTGCCCTTCGCCGGCCATCCGACGCTCGGCACGGCGCATGTGCTGGTCAGCAACGGCGACATCGCCGCCAATGGCGATACGACCGAGGTCGTGTTCGAGGAAGGCGTGGGGCCGGTGCCGGTGAAGGTTTCGCGGCAGTCGGCGGACCTGACCTTCGCGCAACTCTCGGTGTCAAAGCTGCCGGATTTCGGACCGCCGGCTCCGTCGCGCGACGATCTGGCTTCTGTCCTGTCGACTTCACCCAACGACATATCGGCCGACGCGCCGATCCAGGCCGTGTCCTGCGGCGTGCCGTTCCTGTTCGTGCCGGTCAGCGGCCTCGACGCCATGGCCCGGCTGCAGCCCAATATGGCGCGCTGGACCGATGTGCTGGGCGACTTTTGGGCGACCGAGGTGTTTGCCTTGACCCGCGAGACGGTGAACGAGGGTTCCAATGTCCATGCCCGGATGTTCGGGCCGATGATCGGGATCACCGAAGACCCGGCGACCGGCGGCGCGGCCGCCGCGCTCGGCGGCTATCTCGGCGTGCGGGAAGGCCCCGAGACCGGTACCGCGCGTTGGCGGGTAGAGCAGGGGATCGAGATGGGGCGGCCGAGCTTCCTCGACGTTGAGACCGACAAACAGGCCGGCGAGATCACGGCCGTGCGGGTCGGCGGCGCGACGGTGCCGGTCAGCCGCGGCGAGATGGACATTCCCGCAATCTGAGACGCGAACGAGAGATCGAAGGAAAGATCAATGGCGACGTTTCCACAGAACGACATCATTTCGCTGACCGGCGAGACGGTGCGCTATGACCTGGCCGAAAGCGTTGGCCCGGACATCCGCCTGGGCGACCTGCTGGCCGCCGCCGGCGATGCGGATCTCGGCGACCTGCTGCTGGGCTACCGGACGGCCGAGGGCGACGCGCGGCTGCGCGAGATCATCGCAGAACAGCACGGCGTCTCGGCGGACGATGTCGTCATTACCGTCGGCAGCATGCAGGCGCTGTTCCTGACCGCATTCATTCTCTGCGATCCGGGTGACGAGGCGGTGACGACGGCGCCGCTGTTCCCGCTGGCGCGGAACGTGCTGGAGGCCGTGCGCGCGGATGTGAAAACGCTGAGGCTCAGCTTCGAACAAGACTACCGGCTCGATCTCGAAGATCTGGATCGGCAACTCTCCGCCCGCACCAAGTTCGTCAGCCTGGCTTCGCCACAGAATCCGTCGGGCGTCGCCATGCCCGACGGAACCGTG
Organism: Alphaproteobacteria bacterium; assembly: GCA_965232515.1. GTDB lineage: Bacteria > Pseudomonadota > Alphaproteobacteria > JANQKO01. The sequence goes on from CBDDPY010000002.1 coordinate 1,319,664, forward strand.
CGCGACGTGATCGCCCTGATGGCGGCGAAATGTCCCGACGCCTACCTGCTGCTGGACGAGACCTATCGCGACGCCGTTTACGGCGACGATGCGGTGGCGCCAAGCGGCGTGACGCTCGGCCAGAAGGTGATCTCCTGCGCTTCGCTGTCGAAATGCCATGGCGCGCCAGGTCTGCGGCTGGGCTGGGCGATCAGCCGGGATCCGGCGCTGCGCGAGCAATTGGTGCTGGGCAAGTTCAATACGTCGATCGCCAATTCCGCGATTGACGAGGCCCTGGCCCTGAAGGTGCTTGAACAGCGGGATCGCATCATCGGCGACCGCCGGCGCCATCTGGCCGACGGACTGGCGCGGACGGCTGCCTGGACCGACGCGAACGCGGCCTATGTCGACTGGGTACGGCCGGATGCCGGCGCGCTCTGCTGCGTGCGACTGAAACCGTCGGTCTTCGACGAGGCCGCCGTCGACCGCTTCTATGCGGCGCTGGCGACAGAGGGCGTCCGCGTCGGCAACGGCGCCTGGTTCGGCGATGAGGCCCGGGTCTTCCGTCTGGGCTTCGGCCTGCTGTCGATGCCCGATCTCGATGCGGCGCTGGGCGGCCTCGCCTCGGCCATCGAGGCGGCGGCGCGCGACGCCGCCTGACCGCCGGTCACACGCCCTTGAAGTCTCTCATCTGGTCGATTGATCGCGAAAACTTGATGAAATCAGTCTGTTTTCTTCAGGTATTTACCTCCGGTCGACACTAGCTAACGCGCCAAGCTGGAGCGATGTGATGGAACCGCGAGTTCCGTTACGTCGTTGTCTACAGCGTCCTGGATTACTGGGAGAGCATTGATGGGATTGCAGCTGGGCGACGTTGCCCCGAATTTCACGGCCGAAACCACGCAGGGACCGATTAGCTTCCATGATTGGATCGGCGACGGCTGGGCCGTGCTGTTTTCACACCCGAAGGACTTCACGCCGGTCTGCACGACCGAGCTCCAGTCGATGGTCCGTCTGGAGCCGGCATTCGCCCGGCGCAACGTCAAGATCATCGGCCTGAGCGTCGATACGGTTGACGAGCACGTCAAGTGGATTGAGGACATCAAGGCATTCACCGGCCTGGAGCCGAGCTATCCGCTGATTGGCGACCACGACCTCGCCATCGCCAAGCTCTACGGCATGCTGGACGCGCGCGCCCGCGGTCACGCCGATGGCCGGACCGCGGCCGACAATGCAACGGTACGCAGCGTGTTCGTGATCGGCCCGGACAAGCGGATCGAGCTGACGATCAATTACCCCATGAGCACGGGCCGGAACTTCGACGAGATCCTGCGGGTCATCGACTCGCTGCAGTTGACCGCCAACTACAGCGTGGCGACGCCGGCCAACTGGCACTCGGGCGAGGACGTGGTCATCCCGCCGACGGTGAGCGACGAAGCGGCCTGGGAAATCTTCCCCTGGGGCTGGCGGGCGCCGCGACCTTATATGCGCTACGTCGCCTGCCCGCGCTAACGCCGCGCCTCTGGCGCTAACTCTCCGCCGGGGCGGCCGCGCGTCGGCCGCCCGAGAGCCAGGCAATGACAACCCCTGGCGCCGTCAGGGCAATCGCGATCAGCGTGAGTTGAACATGCCCCAGGCCGATCATACCGCCGCCGGGGGCGGCGAGCGTCAAGCCGCCGGCAATTAGCGACAGGCGGCCGAGCCAGGACAGCGGCCCGAGCCCGAGGCTGCCGATGCCGATCAGCCAGCCCTGCAGGCCGGCCGAGACGAGCAGGATGCCGATCATGGCGGTGGCGATGACGACAACGATCTCGCCCGCCGCGCCCTGCAATAGCAGCGCCGGATTGAAGACGAAGAAGAACGGGATGAAGTAGATCACCGTGCCGATGCGCATGGCCTCGAGCCCGGTCTGCATAGGCTCGCACTTGGCGACCGAGGCGGCGGCGAATGCGGCGAGCGCCACCGGCGGGGTGATGAAGCTGAGCATGCCCCAGTAGAGCAGGAACATGTGCACGCTCATGGGGTCGAGACCGACCTGGATCAGCGCCGGCGCCAGGATGATGGCGAGGAAGATGTAGGCCGCCGTCACCGTCATGCCGATGCCGAGGATGAAGCTGGTGAGCGCGCCCATGATCAGCAGCACCAGCGGCGCGCCGCCGGCCAGGAATACGAGATCGTTGGTGAGCGTGCCGGTCATGCCGGTCGCCTGCAGCGCGCCGACGATTAGGCCGACCGCGGCGAGCAGGCCAGCGAGCTCGGCCAGCAGGCCGCCGGTGGCGAAGATGTAGGCCTTGAACTGCTCGAGGCTGAGCCGATGGTTGCGGTTGAACTGATTGATCACCAGCAGCAGCGCCGTCGCGTAGAACGGCGCGTGCGCCTCGCGCTTCAGGAACACCAGCATGAAGACCAAGAGCGCGAAGACGGCGACGTAGTACCAGCCGTCCTTGATCACCGCCCAGAGCGACGGCAGCTCGGACCGGTCGAGGCCGGTCAGCTTGTTCTGCGCCGAGTAGGCATCGATCTGCATGAACAGGCCGAGATAGTAGAGCAGTGACGGCACGATCGCGGCGACCGCGACGGTGACGTAGGAGACCTCGAGGAAATCGGCCATCACGAACGCGGTGGCGCCCATGATCGGCGGCATCATGGTGCCGCCGGTCGACGCGCAGGCCTCGATGGCGCCGGCGGTCTTGGGCCGGACGCCGATGCGTTTCATGGCTGGGATGGTGAGCGCGCCCGTGGTCAACACGTTGGTGATCGGCCCGCCCGACATGGAGCCGAACAGGCCGGAGGAGAAGATCGCCACCTTGGCCGGCCCGCCGCGCACATGGCCCAGAAGCGCGAAGGCGAGGTTGATGAAGAACTGACCGCCGCCGGTATAGACCAGCGCGTTGCCGAACAGCAGGAAGCCGAAGAACAGAAGCGCGAAGGCCTGCATGGGAATGCCGAGCAGGCTCTCTTCCGAATAGATGTGATAGGCCGCCGTGTCGAGGAAGGTCTGGCCGACGCCGGAGATCACCTGCGGCATGTGCTCGACATAGGTCGGGTAGAACGAGACGACCGTGACGATGATGAACACGGCAAGGCCGCCGGCGCGCCGGCCCGCTTCCAGGATCACGGCCCAGAGCACGACGGCCATGTAGCGCGCGGAGTCCGGCGCGTTGTATTCCCAGCTCTCCTCCAGGATCGGCAGGCCGTAATAGGTGAAATAGCCGGTGAGGCCGAGCGTCAGCAGGAACAGCACCGCGTCATACCAGGGGATCGTACGCCGGGGCGCCGATTTGTAGGCGGGCATGAACAGGAAGATCATCGACACCATGACGCCGATAAGCAGGTACATGTACTGGTTCTGCACCAGCTTGTTGCCGATCAGCAGGCTGAAGAAGCCGAGCTGGAACATCTCGTTCACAGCGAGTGCCGTGGCGATCAGCGTCAACGCCAGGATCAGGCCGGTCCAAAGCCGGCCGAGCCGGCGATAGCGCTGGGTTTCGACGTCGTCGGCGTGCGCGGGCTCGGCCGGTGCGCTCATGGCATCAGACTTTCGGAAGCTATGGAGAAGGCGGACGGGGCCGGAACGCGTTGCGGTCCCGGCCCGCCGCGAACATGACCGGTCACCAGGTGGTGAAGATCACTTCCATCTCGGCGCCCGACAGCGCGTCGGCGCGCGCCGTCATCCAACCCTTGTCGAAGTCGTCGGCAGGATTGGCCGTGTAGGCATCCCAGGCTTTCTTCAGCACGGTCTGCCGAGCCAACAGACGCTCCTGATTGACTTGGGCGGGGTCCGACCAGCGGCCGACTTCCTTCAGATACCGCACCGCGCCCGAATGCCAGGGCAGATAGAAGTCGTCGAGCTGCTGCTCGATGGCCCAGCCCTCGGCGCCCGGCGCGCCTTCCTTATAGGCGTCGAAGCCCTCGACCATGGCTTTGGCCATGCCGTAGGCCACGTCATCGCCGGTGTCGGTGGTCGAGACCAGGATCGGATAGACGCTGGCGATACCTTCCGACCGGCCGCCCGGAATGCCGGGGCCCTTGGTGCAGATGCCCTGCACGTACCACGGCACCAGTTTCTGCACGCGGTCCCAGCCGGCCTTGTCGGCGAATGGCATCGGCGGGTGGTAGACGCCGCGCGGGCTCGATTCCATCTTCAGCATGAAGGTCGATTGCGAGGCCGTGATCGAGGCGTCGATATCGCCGTTGATGATGCCGTTGATCGACGCGGCCCAACCGCCGACCTCAACCTTCTCGACCTCGTCGAGCCCGACATTGGCGAAAGCCAGTAACGCCTCGGCGGCCTTCTGCAGGGCCGGCGAGCCGCGCACCCAGCCGATGCGCTTGCCGCGCAGGTCGGCCATGGTTTTGACGCCGACATCGTTGGCGACGGCGAACGTCGTGCAGCCGGCCGAGCGGTTCAGCAGGACCAGGCGGATCGGCATCGGCCCCCAAGCCTTCTTGCCGAAGGTAAAGACGGCCTCCTGCGCATAGACGCTGTCGGAGCCGGTGGCCGTGAACTGCGCGGTGCCCTTCTTGACCGGCGACAGCCGGGAAACGTCGTTCTTGCCGGGCAGCACGCGCAGGTTCACTTGGTACTTGTTCTTCAGCATGCTGCCGATGGCGACCATCTGGCTGTAGCCCGAGGTGCCGGTGTTGTAAGCCGTGGTGACGAGCGTGCCGGGCAACTTGACGTCATCGGCGACAGCGGCGCCGGACGCAGAAACAAGACACGCCAACAATCCGGATAACAGGTGCTTATGCATTGCACTTCCTCCCATCCATGTTCGACGAATGCTCTTGCGGCCTCGCTTAAGACAGAGAGTTTTCCATAATCCGGCAGCATCCACAAAGCGATATGCCTGTGGCCGCGGCAGGCGACATGCGACCACCCGTGTTAGGCTCTGGGTCGAGCAACGGCGTGCCGAAATGCGCATGAATACGCGGATGAGGTCCCGCGAGGGTCGGCCGAACCCCGTGAGTGCCGGCCGCAGCTTCGCGCATCTTGGGTAACCGAGCCGACCGGGCCGTATCAGACACCGAGCCGAGGAGCGACCAATGCGGGTCATCGACGTGATCACCGAGATCCTGAAACGCGAAGGTGTCGAGCATCTGAGCTGCTATCCGACGACGGCGCTGATCGAGTCGGCGGCCGCCGCCGGCATCCGGCCGATCATCTGTCGGCAGGAGCGGGTCGGCGTCGGCATCGCCGACGGCTTCGCGCGGGTGAGCAACGGCCGGCCACCGTCGGTCTTCGCCATGCAATACGGGCCGGGCGCGGAGAACGCCTTTCCCGGTATCGCCACGGCGTTCTCGGACTCGACGCCCATGCTGTTGCTGCCATTGGGCCATCCGCGCGAGCGCGACCGGGTGTTTCCGCTGTTCAGCAGCGTCAGGACCTACGAGACCGTGACGAAGTCGGTCGAGCAGGTGAACGTGCCGGAGCGCGTGGTCGACTCGATGCGCCGGGCGCTGGCGGCCATGCGCACCGGCCGTCCCTGTCCGGTGCTGGTCGAGGTGCCACAGGACGTCGCCGGGCAGGAGGTCGATGCCGGCATCCTGGAGAGCTACGCGCCGGTGCGGGCTGCCCGCGCGCAGGCAGATCCTGACGACATCGAAGCGGCGGCGCGGGCGCTGCTGGCGGCCGAACGCCCGATCGTGCTGGCGGGCGCGGGCGTGCTCTATGCCGAAGCCAGCGCCGAGCTGGCGGCGCTCGCCGAACTGTTGCAGGCGCCGGTCATGACGACCATGGAGGGCAAAAGCGCCATCTCCGAGAAGCACCATCCGCTGGCGCTGGGCAGCGGGTCCGGCGTGATGAGCGGACCGGTCTACGAGTTCCTGCGCGACGCCGACGTGGTGCTGGCGATCGGCACCAGCCTGACCCGGCATCCGATGGTGACGCCGCTGCCGCCGGGCAAGCTCGTGATCCAGGCGACAAACGACCCCACTGACCTGCACAAGAGCTATCGCGTCGATCATCCGATCCTGGGCGACGCCAAGCTGGTGCTGCGTCAGTTGACGGAATGCTGCGCCGATCTGCTCGGCGGCAAGCAACACCGCGAGCCGGGCGCGGTGCCCGCCGAGATCGCGCGGGTCCGCGAGGAATGGCTGGCCGAATGGCTGCCGAAGCTGACCTCGGACGCGGCGCCGATCAATCCCTATCGGGTGATCTGGGAGTTCATGCGGAACATCGATCCGGCCGACGCCATCATCACGCATGATGCCGGCAATCCCCGCTTCGAGATGATGCCGTTCTACCGCTCCGACGGACCGCGCAGCTATCTCGGCTGGGGCAAGTCGCACCAGCTCGGGACCGGCCTCGGTCTCGCCATCGGCGCCAAGCTGGCGGCGCCCGACAAGTTCTGCGTCAACGTGATGGGCGACGCGGCGTTCGGCATGACCGGCCTCGATTTCGAGACCGCGGTGCGCTGCGATCTGCCGATCTGCACCATCGTGCTGAAGAACTCGACCATGGCGGTCGAGGTCAAGCACATGGCCGTCTCGCACGAGAAGTACCAGACGCGGGACGTCGGCGGCGACTATGCCGATATCGCCCGGGCGCTCGGCGGCTGGGCCGAACGGGTCGAGGACCCGGCCGAGGTCGGCCCGGCGCTGTTGCGGGCCAAACGGGCCAACGAGGAGGGCCGGGCCGCACTTCTCGAATTCATTACCAGCGACGAGCCGGCCTATTCCTATCTGCGGCCGTTTGGCTAACGCCGGCAGCAAGGCTAAAGTCGTCGCCGGTAGGGGGCCTGTTGGGAGGGAACGCATCCATGAAGCTGTACGATTTTCACTTGGCGCCGAACCCGAAGCGCGTACGCATCTTTCTCGCCGAGAAGGGTATCGAGGTGCCGAAGGTCGAGATCAACACGCGCGAGGCCGGGCAATTCTCGCCTGAATTCCTGAAGGTCAATCCGGGCGCGACCATTCCGGCCCTGGAGCTGGATGACGGCACCTGCATCTCGGAGACCGTGGCGATCTGCCGCTATTTCGAGGAGGTTCAGCCCGAGCCGCCGCTGATGGGGGTCGACGCCAAGGACAAGGCCGTCGTCGAAATGTGGAGCCGGCGCTGCGAGCTGGAAGGCTTCATGGCAATCGGCGAGGCGGTGCGCAACGGCTTGCCGATGTTCGAGGATCGGGGTCTGGCCGGCATGCGGAGCGGCGTGCCGCAGATCCCAGCGCTGGTCGAGCGCGGCAAAGCCACGGCGACGCGGTTCTGCAAGAAGCTGGACGCCCAGCTCGCCGACAACGAGTTCATCGCGGGACCTCGCTTCACGATCGCGGACATCACGGCTTTCGTGATGTTCGGGTTCGCGAGCCGCATCGAGTTCGCCATGCCCGAGGACTGCACGAACATCAAACGCTGGTTCGACGCGGTGGCGGCGCGGCCGAGCGCCGACGCCTGAGCGACTATGGCCGGGGGGCGACGCGGCTATGACGGGGTCGCCGTCTGCGCGCCGGTGACCGTGCCGTATGTGCGGCATTCGATCCGCAGCGCGCACTGGTTCTGCGGCCGCGCGCTCGCCGCCCTGATCGAACGGGCCGGCATTGCCAAGTACGACGTCGACGGCATGTGCGTGTCGAGCTTCACGCTGGCGCCGGACACCGCCGTCGGCCTGACCCAGCATTTGGGCGTGTCGCCCCGCTGGCTGGACCATATCCCCATGGGCGGCGCCAGCGGCGTTGTCGCATTGCGGCGGGCGGCGCGGGCCGTGCAGGCGGGCGACGCCGAGATCGTCGCCTGCATCGCCGCCGACACCAACCATGTCGACAGCTTCCGCCGCACCGTCGCCAGCTTCAGCCAGTTCGCCAACGACGCGGTTTATCCCTATGGCTCGGGCGGGCCGAATGCCAGCTTCGCCTTTCTGACCGACCACTACATGCGCGAGTTCGGCGCGCTGCGTGAGGATTTCGGCAAGCTCTGCATCGCCCAACGCGACAATGCGCTCAAGAACCCGAACGCGTTGATGAAACGGCCGCTGACGCTGGACGCCTATCTTGACGCACGACCGATCGCCGAGCCGTTGCGGCTGTTCGATTGCGTGATGCCGTGCGCCGGCGCGGAAGCCTTCCTGGTGATGCCGTCGGAACGCGCAAAAGCGCTGGGCCTGCCGTTCGTTACGATCGAGGCGACGATCGAACGGCACAATGCTTTTCCCGACGATCCGATCCAGATCCGCGGCGGCTGGGCCGTGGATTGCGACGATTTCTATGACATGGCCGGCATTGGCCCGGACGCGATCGATTTCGTGCAGGCCTATGACGACTATCCCGTGATCTGCTTCATGCAGATCGAGGACCTGGGCTTCTGCGCCAAGGGCGAGGCGCCGGCCTTCGTGCGCACCCACGACCTGACCGCCGGCGGCGATTTTCCGTTCAACACGTCGGGCGGTCAGTTGTCGGTCGGCCAGGCCGGCGCGGCCGGCGGTTCGCTGGGGCTGGTCGAGGCCATCCGGCAATTGACCGGCGAGACGTTGGGCGCCGTGGTCGAGAACGCGCGGCGCGGCCTCGTGTCGTGCTTCGGCATGATCAACTACGACCGCGGCCTCTGCACGTCGGCCGCGATCTTAGGCCGAAGCGCGGCATGACGACGCCACTGCCGCCGCCGAAGAAGAAGGACCCGGTCAAGCGGACACGGCAGCCGACGCTGCCGCCGGCGAACCGGTCGCGGGAAGCGCAAGGGCTGACGGCGATGGCGGCGGCCGGCCGCTTCGGGCTGCAGGTCTGCGCGGACTGCGAGACAGTGCAGTATCCGCCGCGACAGATCTGCGGCAACTGCCTGTCGGACGCGCTGGAGTGGCGCGACGTGCCGGACGCCGGGACGCTGTTGGCCGAGACCACGCTGCGGCATTCGAACGATCTGTTCTTCCGCGACCGGCTGCCCTGGCGGCTGGGCGTGGTGCGGATGGATGCCGGTCCGTCGGTCGTGGCGCATCTGGCCGAGGACTGCCGGCATGGTGAGCGGGTACGACTGGCGCTGGATCTGGACCGCAGCGGTCATGCCGTGATGACGGCGCGGCCGGAAGTGCCCGACTCGAACCAGAAGGACGATCTGCAATTGCGAGAGATGGCCATCGATCCGAAGAACCGGCGGGTGCTGATCGTCGACGGCAAGACAACGCTGGGCCTGGCGCTGGCCCAAGCCTTCGCCGACGCCGGCGCGCGGGAGATCTTTGTGGGACACGCCCAACCGTGGAAGGCGAGCGCCAGCCTGGAGGCCGCGCGGTCGATCAAGAGCGTGACGCTGTTTCCGCTCGACGTGACCGACACCGACTCGGTGCAGGAGCTGGCCTCCCTGATCGGCGCGAAGGTCGAGATCCTGGTCAACAACAGCCACCACGTGCGCATGGGCGGCGTGATCGACCGCTTCGACTTGAACACCTCGCGCGAAGAGTTGGAGGTCCACTATCACGGCCTGATGCGCCTCGCCGGCACGTTTGGGCCGGTCATGCGGTCACGCGGGGCCGACGGCGCGCATAGCGCCGGCGCCTGGGTCAACGTGCTGTCGGCCTATGCGCTGGTGAACAATCCTGAATTCGGCACCTATGCCGCATCGCAGGCCGCAGCGCTGTCGCTGTCGCACTGCCTGCGGGCCGAACTGGCGGCGGGCGGCATCCGGGTCGTGAATGCCTTCACCGGCCCGCTGGAAGACGAATGGCACCAGATGGTGCCGCCGCCGAAGCTGGAGCCGGCGATGGTCGCAAGGCGTATCGTCGACGCCCTGAAGAAGGGTCAGGAGGACGTGCCGATCGGCGCCGTCGCCGAGGAGATGATCGCGCGTCTGGCCGAGAACCCGAAGGAGATGGAACGTGCGATCCGGTTGTAGCGTTTCGGGGAGGGGCGGACGATGACGTCGGAACCGACGGACGGAATCCTCGGCCGGTTCCTGACCGGCATCGTCAGCGGCAGGATCCGCGTGGTCGATTTGACCATGACGCTGCAGCCGGACTTTCCGACCATCACCATGCCGCCGGAGCTGGGGCAGTCCTGGCCGTTCCGCATGGAGGAGATCTCGCGTTATGACCATCGCGGGCCGGCCTGGTACTGGAACAACCTGTCCTGCGGCGAGCACACGGGCACACATTTCGACGCGCCGATCCATTGGATCTCCGGCAAGGATCTGCCGGAGAACGCCACCGACACCATTCCGGTGGAGAAGTTCCTGGCGCATGCCTGTGTCGTCGACTGTTCGGAACAGGCGGCGAGCGATCCGGATTTTCTGCTAACCATTGAAATGGTCGAAGCCTGGGAGGCCGAGCATGGCCGCGTTCCGGCGCGCTCCTGGCTGCTGATGCGGACGGACTGGTCGTGGAAGCGGGACCCGGCCGATTACATGAACATGGCGGACGACGGCGCGCATACGCCCGGCCCGCACGAGGACCTGGTGCCCTGGCTGATCGCCGAGCGCGACGTCATCGGCTTCGGCTGCGAAGCGGTGGGCACGGATGCCGGACAGGCGCCGCATCTCAAGGTGCCGTTTCCCTGCCACTATCACATGCACGGCAACAACCGGTTCGGCTTGCCGTCGCTGACCAATCTCGACCTGCTGCCGCCGCAGGGGGCGGTGCTGATCACGCCGCCGTTGAAGATCCGCCAGGGCTCGGGCAGCCCGACCCGTGTGCTGGCGCTGGTCGAAGACGGCTGACAGGAGGAAAGAGCATGGCGCTGCCGCAGGATATCTCGCCCGTGAACAGCGAGCTGATGGACACGCTCGCGCGGTCGGCTGAGATGGACTGGATCGAGACGTCGCCGGGCAAGGCCCATATCAAGGTGCTGTGGCTCGGGCCCGAGACCGGGCGCTGGGCCGTGCTGCTGAAATGGGCCAAGGGTTACGTGGCGCCGCCGCACAAGCACCTCTCGGCCGCGCACACCTTCATTCTGTCGGGCAAGCTGCAGGTGCGGGACGGCGTTTTGCAGGCCGGCGACTATGTCTACGAGCCGAACGGCATGGTGCATGACGCAACGACGGCATTGGAGGACACCGAGTACCTGTTCATCTGCGACGGGCCCGTGCTGTTCTTCGGCGACGACGGCTTCACCGGCTATCTCGGCTGGGAGCAGCTGGAACGCCTGCGCGCGAAGGCGTCAGCTTGACACCTGTGGGGACGGCTCCTAGCGTGAATTTCCGATAAGCAAAAACTTGTGAACCGGGTCCCATGTCACCAGCATGGCCGCCCGACCAACCTTGGGGAGAGAACCGATGCGTCATCAGATCGCCCGAGTCCTGCGCGCGACCATCGCGGGCAGCTTCGCCGGCGCCATGCTGGTCTCGGCCGCACAGGCCGAGAAGATCACCCTGCACGGCGCGAGCCAGTTCGACGAGAGTCATGCCTTCACGCGGCTCATGCGCAAGTTCGAGGAACTGACTCGGTTGTATTATGGCGGCGACGCCGAGCTCGAGTTCGTGATGCACCTGAACAGCGAGCTGGGACTGGAGAAAGACTATTTCGCCTACATGAACCAGGGCATCTCGGTCGACTACGCGATCGTCGCGCCGTCGCACATGTCGACCTTCTCGAAGATGGCGACGCTGCTCGATCCGCCGATGCTTTATCGCGACGCCGGCCACTGGAGCAAGGTGCTGGCGAGCGACGTGCTGAAGCCGATCGAGGACGACGTCATGAAGCGCGCCGATGTGATGCTGATCGGCTATGGCGGCGGTGGCGTTCGGCATCTGATCGTCAACAAGCCGGTGACCAACATGGCCGACGCCGCCGATCTGCCGATTCGGGTGATGGGCGCACCGATCCAGACCAAGATGTTCGAGGCGTTCGGCATGGCGCCGACCGTGATTGCTTATGCCGAGGTCTACAGCGCCATCCAGACCGGCGTGATCGACGCAGCCGAGAACGAGGCAGCCGGCATCCAACAGATGAAATTCTACGAGGTCGGCTCGAACATCGCGCTGACGGGACACGCCATCACGGTGCGGCCGCTGGCTTTCAGCGGCAAGACCTTCCGCCGGTTGCCCGAGGACCTGCAGGTGGCCATTCAACAGGCCGGCCGCGACGCCGGCACCTTTGGCCGGGTTATCGAGCTGACCGAGGGCCGCTCGAAGCTGGCCAAGATGGAGTCCGAGGGCAAGCTGAAGACGGTGTTCTTCTCCGAGCGCGACAAGCTGATCGACGCGGCGGGGCCGGTGCTGGTCGACTTTTTCAAGGACAACGACGCCGAGGACCTGTTCAAGGCCATTCAGGCGGTGAAGTAGGCGGACCGAGTTTTCCGCCAGAATATTGCTGACGACCGGCGGCCGATCCGGCCGCCGGTCTATCTTTGCCGGCACATCGCCGGCAACCGCGTGACCGCCGAGGACGCATGCGCAACGCAATCGACATCTATTATCGGTTCTTGAAGCTGCTGCTGACGGTGATGATGGCGGTGCTGATGGTGCCGGTGACGTTGCAGATCGTCGCCCGCTATATCGGCATCATTCCGCGCTACATCTGGACCGAGGAGATGGCGCGGTTCTGCTTCATCTGGATCATTCTGATCGGCGCCATGATCGCGGTGCGCGACGGCAGCCACTTCCTGGTCGACCTGCTGCCGGAGCCGCGTACGAAACGCGGCACGGCGATCGGCCGGATCTTCGTCGACGCGATCATACTCGTCGTCGCGATCATCTTCGTGGTCTGGGGGTGGCCGCTGGTGCAGTTCGGCCTGCTGCAGGAATCGGAGATGGCCGGGCTGCCGATGGTGCTGATCTACGCGGCCTGGCCGATCGCCGGCGTGACCTGGATGCTGTTCCTGGGCGAACGCATGGTCGACCACCTCAAGCTCTATCGGAGCGGTTGAGCATGGGTCCGTGGGAAGTCGCCGGGATCCTGTTCCCGCTGTTCATCGGGCTCGTCATCCTGCGGGTGCCGGTGGCGTTCGCGCTGGGGCTGGCCTGCGTGCCGGTGTTCCTGCTGGACGAGCGCCTGACGCCGTTCCTGCTGATGAACGAGATGTTCAAGTCCTACAACGCCTTCGTGCTGTTGGCGGTGCCGTTCTTCCTGCTGGCGGCCAACATCATGAACGCCGCCGGCATCACCGACCGGCTGGTGCGGCTGGCGCGCGCCATGGTGGGGCATCTGCCGGGCGGGCTCGGCCATATCAACGTCGTCGTCAGCATGATGTTCGCCGGCATTTCGGGCTCGTCGACGGCGGACGCGGCGGGTATCGGCTCGCTGATGATCCCGCAGATGAAGAAGCAGGGCTTCGCCGCCAGCTTCACGGTCGCGATCACGGCCTGCTCGTCGGTGATGGGCGTGGTCATTCCACCGAGCATCCTGATGGTGGTGTGGGGCGGCCTGATGTCGGTCTCGATCGGCGGCCTGTTCCTGGCCGGCGTGATCCCGGGCCTGCTGATCGCGCTGTCGCAGATGTTGACGGTCTATATCTACGCCAAGCTCTACGGCTATCCGATCTATGCCCGGACCTCGCTGAAGGAATTCGCCGCGGCGCTGTTGTATTCCGTGCCGCCGCTGATGACGCCCGTAATCATCGTCGGCGGCATCGTCGGCGGTTTCTTCACGCCGACCGAAGCCTCGGTGATCGCGGTGATCTACTCGCTGGCGCTGGGCGTGATCGCCTATCGCAGTATCGGGCCGAAGGAAATCCCGCGCGCGTTCTACAATTCCGCGCGGTTGGCCTCGATCTCGCTATTCTGCATCGGCACGGCCTCGGCGTTTGGTTGGATCCTGGCCTATTTCAAGATCCCGTCGGCGCTGGTCGAGGTGCTGAGCGGCCTCGGCGTCGGCCCGACCAGCACCGGACTGATCGTCGCCGGCGCCTTCCTGTTCATCGGCATGTTCATCGACGCGATCCCGGCGATCATCATCCTGGGCACCGTGCTCTGGCCGGTCGCCGAATTCGCCGGCCTGCATCCGATCCACTTCGCCATCATCGGCATCGTCTCGCTGGCTTTCGGCCTGGTGACGCCGCCCTACGGATTGTGTCTGCTGATCGCTTGCGCCATCGGCGAGATCAAGCTGGTGCAGGCGCTGAAGGATGTCGTGATCGTACTGATCCCGATGTTGCTGGTGCTGTTGTTCATCGTGATCTTTCCAGAGATGATCCTGGCGCTGCCGAAGCTGCTGATGCCGAAGTTCATCTGACCCTCGTCGGCCACCCGGCATTACTCGCGCCGGACAATCACGTAGACACGGTTGTCCGGCGCGCCGCAGTTGGGGCAGGTGACGTAGAGCCGGCGCAACGAGCGGTCCGGACCGAACCGACGGAGCAGGGACTCGGCGTCCAACGTTTGGCCATGCCGGCAGCTGGGACACATCGTGTGAAAGTCGTGGTCGTCGGCGAAGTCGCCCAGCGTCGGATCTTCCGTCATCTTCGCCCCCATTTGCGCCAGAGTGGTTCTTATTTTGTTCCATTTGGCGCAATGAGTGCGGTATGTCAACCGATGTCCCCGAGATCACACAGATCTAGGATGCGGTGACAATTCCGTTGCCGATCATTCGGTCGATATCGCCCGAAGGAAGACCGAGTTCGGTGAGGATCTCGCGGCCATGCTCGCCGAGACGCGGGGCCGGTGATCGCACGGCTGCGGGTGTCTTGTCGAAACGGGCGGCGGGACGGGGCTGGCGCACGTGGCCAAGGCCCGGCGCCTCGTGCGTCTCGATGATGGCGTTCTCGACGATTTGCGGATCGGCCAGCATGTCCTGTCGCCGCAGGATCGGCGCGCAGGGCACGTCCTCAGCGGTCAGGCGCGCGAGGATCTCGGCGCTCGGCCATTTGGCGATCTCGGCAGACATGGTGGCGCGGCGGTCGACGATGTGCTCCGAACGCGCGGCGGCGGTACGGAAGCGTTCGTCCTCGATCAGTTCGGGCCGGCCGAAGGCGCGGCACATGCCGGCCCATTCGGCATCCGACACGGCACCGGCGGATATGAAGCCGTCCTTCGTCTCGAAGACCAGATCGAGGCCCATCTGCGCCGTCGCCGGATCGACTTCGCGGCCCACATAGGTTAGCCCGGCCATGCCTTCCGGCCAGAGATAGGCGACCATGGTGTCGAGCATGGAAAGCCGGATGTGCTGGCCCTCGCCGGTGCGCTCGCGGTGGAAGAGGGCGGCCGTGATCGCCTGCGCCGCCGTCACCGAGGTGGTCTTGTCGGGGATGATGGTGCGGACCATCCGCGGCCGGCCGGTCTCGCGGTCGGTCTGGATATCGGCAAGCCCGCAGAGCGCCTGGATGATCGGATCGTAGACCCGCTGATGCGCGTAAGGGCCGGTCTCGCCGAAGCCGCTGATCGACACAAAGATGATGTCAGGCCGGATCTCTCGCACGGCGTCCTCGCCGAAGCCCATGCGTTCGATGGCGCCGGGCCGGAAGTTCTGCACCAGCACATCAGCCGTCGCCAGCAGGCGCCGCAGGACGTCTTTGCCGACCTCCTGCTTCAAATCCAGCGCCAGCGAGCGCTTGCTGCGATTGCAGGAATAGAACGATGGCGGCAGGCCGTCGTCGCTGCGCCGGAGATGACGCATGCGCTCGCCCTCGACCGGCTCGACCTTGATCACGTCGGCGCCCTGGTCGCCCAGCATCATGGTCGCGACGGGGCCGGATACCATGCTGGTCAGGTCGATCACGCGAATGCCGGAAAGCGGTCCTGTCATGTGCGGGCCTTTCGTTGTCGATGTCAGGGGCCGACCCGGTCGGCGGGCAGGGCGTTACTGGCCTCGGCCGCGGCATAGGCCGGGCGCGCTTTGGCGCGGTTGACATAGGCGGCGCAGGCGTCGGGCAGGTCAATGCCGTAGCGGTCGGCCCAGTCGAGGCACGTCGCCAGGAGAATATCGGCCACGCCGAGCCGTTCGCCGAACAGGTAGGGGGCGGCATCCGCGATGCGGGGCGCCATGGCCTCGATCTGGTCTCGGCAATACTCCTCGGCCGAGGCGACGGCCTCGGGCGCCTGGCCATAGATCTGCGGCAAGTGGCCGTGCCGGCGGATGAGGTAGAGCGTATGCGCGTCGAGCTCGGTCATGACGAAATAGCACCACTCGTCAGACCGGGCGATGTCGGCATCGGATTGCGGCAGATGAACGTCCGTGCCCTCGCCGTAACGGCGAAACAGATGCTGCACGATGGCAGCGCTTTCGGAGATGCCGACGTCGCCGTCCTGCAAATACGGAATCTTGTGCCGTGGATTGAGGCGCAGATATTGCTCGGTGAGGGTTTCGCCGGTGCGAGACTGTATCGGCTCAGTCCGGTAGGTCAGACCGAGCTCGTGCAGCGCCCAGTGCACGCGAAAGGCGCGGATCGACACCGCCCCCCAGACCGTGATCTCCCCCTGCTGCATGGCACCACTCTCCCCGTACGCCCCCGACGACTGACAGGATGCCACGCGACGGCGCGAAGATGCTAATCCGCGTTGGTAGTCTTGGGGACGCCGTGACGAACGATTGTCAGCAGCAGCAGGCCGAGCAGCGTGCCGTTCAGGATATGCCAGACGAAGTGCGTGCCGAGCGGCCAGACCACACACAGCGGTTCGTCGATCGTTCGGAAGGTGAGCGAGACGGCGAACAGGGCGGCGGCGAGCAGGAGGCCGCGGCCGGCGGGCGCGCCCTTCGCGGCGAGCAGCGCGCCGCAGATCGCCAGCGCCAGGAACGCCGGCAGATACCCGGTGCTGCCGCGCAGGGCATCGCCGAACAGGAAACCGGCGCCCGCGGTGATCGCGAATGACGCCGGTATGTAGGCCAAGCCGATGACGACCGACATGGGCCATCCCAAACCGAAGAAACGCCGCAACGCAACAATCAGGTAGCTGACGATAAACAAGAAGATCGGCAGCACGTCGGCGATGCCGGCCCAGCGCGTCGCGAGTGTGTGAAACAGGAACGAGCCGGTGCCGATGGCAAACACGAGCGCCACCAGCAACTGCACCGACGCGTCGAAACGACCGGCTCGGCGGGCCGCGATCAGCCCGACGACGGCCGCGATGATGAAGGCCGCGTTGGTGACGGCGTTGACCGGCTCGGACCAGAAGCCGAAATCCGTCCGCTCGCAATAGGCGTCGACCTGGACGGACAGCGACGACTGTTCCATCTCCGCCCCCGCGCGTGACCGGCGTTCAGCTTCCGGGGATGGTCAGCACCGCCTTGCCATCGAAGGTCCGCTCCATGAGGTCGCGGGCCTGACCGGCAACCTCGGACCAATCGGTCACCCGGTCAATGCGGCAGTCGAGGCGGTCCGCTTCCAGGAAACCCAACAGGCGCGGGAACGCGTCTACCGGCGGCTCTATCTCGCTGGTGGCGTAGAGGTGCAGGCCACGGAGCGATGCGCGCCCATGCATGAACAAGTCAGTGATGGGCAACGCGACCTCGGGGCTGCCGGAAATTCCATAGGTCACGCAGATGCCGTCCTTGTCGAGCGCCTTCACCGCGTTCGCCAAGAGGGCGCCGCCAATGGAATCCATGGCGAAACGGAACGGCCCGTTCTCCGCGAAGCTGCCGCCGTCGTCGGTGACCAGCACCTCGTCGGCGCCGAGCGCGCGGGCGAAGATGGCTTTCTCGGCCGAACGGACCTGCGCCGTTACGTGCGCGCCGGCGTGCTTGGCGAGCTGGATCGCGAACATGCCGACGCCGCCCGAGGCGCCGGTGATCAGCGCCTTGCGGCCGAGGAGCGCGTGCGCGGTGTCGATGCAATGGAGCGCGGTCAGACCGGCGACCGGCAGGGTCGCCGCCTGTTCGAACGTCACGGCGTCGGGCAGCGGCGCCAGGTCCGAGGTCGGCAGGTAGACCCGTTCGGCCCAACCTTCCATCCGGCGGCAGAAGCCGACGACGCGCGTACCTTCGGCGGGTCCGCTGCCGTCGGCTGCCGGCGTCTCGACCGTGCCGGCGATGTCCCAGCCGACCGTGTTGCCGGCCTCGGCTGCGTTCATGGCGCGCTTCACCTCGCCGCGATTGAGCGAGAAGGCGGCGATACGGACCAGGGCCTCGTTCGTTGCCGGCGCTCTGAGCGCGATCTCAGCCACGCGCAGGCCGTCGCCGCCCGGATCCGTCACCACCGCCCGCACCTGTTCACCCGTCATGCCGACACTCCCCAAAATTCATCGTCAAACGAACCGTCACCAACATCTAGCCACAACCACGCACGACGCAAGGCCCGTCATTCGGCCGCGACGCCGGAGACGGCTTGCAGCGCCCGACGGAATCCGCCGAAGCGGCGGCGGTAGTCGGTCGGCGTGATGCCGACCTTGCGCCGGAACAGACGCCGGAAGAAGCTCGCGTCCTCGTAGCCGACCTCGTTGGCGACGGCTTCGACGGCGATGTCCGACGTCTCCAGCAGCTGCTTCGCCTCTTCGAGGCGCAGGGTATGCACGTAATCCATGGGCGACAGGCCGGTGACACTGGCGAAGCGGCGCTTGAACGACCGCTCCGCCATCCCGCTGCGCCGGACCATGGCCGCGACGGGGGACGAGGTCGTGTAGTTCTCGGCGATCCATTCCTGACAGGCGGCGATCGTCGCGTCTTCGACCTGCTGCGCGCCAGACAACGCAGCAAAGGGCAGCTGGCCATGGCGGTGCCAGTCCATCAGATAAACCCGCGCCAGACGCATGGCTTCCTCCAGCCCGAGGAAGCGCGCGATCAGGAACAGCGCCAGGTCCTGCCACGAGGTGCCGCCGCCCGATGTGATCACCCGCTGGCCGTCGCCGGTGGCGACCAGTACACGGGCCGGGTGCACCTTGACCTTGGGATAGCGGCGGGCGAGGCCGTCGCAATAGCCCCAATGCGTGGTGGCATCGCGGTCGTCGAGCAGCCCGGCCTCCGCCAGCAACAAGGTGCCGGAGCAGGCCGCCGCGAGCGTCGCGCCCTGGGCCTCGCGCTGTCGCAGCCAGCCGATGGCAGCATCGTAGCGGCCGGCAATGTCCTCGCCCGGTGCGACGAATAGATCGGACACGCAGATCAGCTCGGCCGACGGGCAGGTCTCGAAGCTGTAATCCGGCTGCACCCAGATGCCGTTGGCGGCGCGAAAACGTCGACCGTCCGGCGACACGACGATGGGCCGGGCCTTCGATGGCCCCGGCTTGCCGGTAACGAGGAAATCCCAGTCCCGCCCTGCAGAGGCGAACAACTCGAACATGCCGTAGAGCGTGCCCGCCGTGGTTTCGGGAAGGGCGAGCAGCGCCACCGTCAGCGGCGTTGCACATTCCGGCTCGATTGCCGCCTTGTCCAGCTCAGTCATGGCAGAATCGACCTGTTCTTGTCCGAAATGACTTTAGCATCATCACCCACCCGGCGATAGAAACCCCGCCAGGTGGGGAACCCATTCGAACCGGGACTTAAGACATGACAGTCATTCCGCAAGAGACCACCGCATTCGACACTGATCGCATGGCCGCCTTCGAAGAACGCCTGGTGTCGGCTTTCAACGAATCGGCCTTCAGCCTGATGGCCTCCATCGGCCATCGGACGGGCCTGTTCGAGTCCCTCAACGGCGCGCCGCCGCTGACCAGCGCCGAGATCGCCGCGCGGGCCGGCCTGCAGGAGCGCTACGTCCGCGAGTGGCTTGGCGCCATGGTCGCGGCCGATGTGGTCGAGCACGACGGCGACGCCGGCACCTATCGCCTGCCGGCGGAGCACGCGGCCCTGCTGACCGACGCGGGCGAGGCCAATCTGGCCGTGTTCGCGCAATACATCCCACAGCTCGGCGCCGTCGAGGACGATATCATCGCCTGCTTCCGTAACGGCGGCGGTGTGCCATACGAGCGGTTCCATCGCTTCCATGAGATCATGGCGGAGGACAGCGGCCAGACCGTGCTGCCGGCGCTGATCGATCACATAATTCCGTTGGCGCCCGATCTGCGCGGGCGATTGGAAACGGGCATCGACGTGCTGGACGTCGGCTGCGGCCGGGGCCGGGCGCTGATGCTGCTGGCCGAAACCTTCCCCTACAGCCGCTTCACCGGCTACGACCTGTCAAAGGACGCAACGGATTGGGCCCGGGCCCAGGCGGCCGAACGCGACCTGGCGAACGTGACGTTCGTCGCCCGCGACGTCAGCGATTTCGACGAGACCGCCGCCCAGGAAGCGTTCGACTTCGTGACCACGTTCGACGCGGTGCACGATCAGGCGAAGCCGCTCAACGTATTGACGGGCATTCGACGCTCGTTGCGGAAGGGCGGCGTCTATCTGGCCCAGGACATCAAGGGTTCGAGCCACCACCATCACGACCGCGACCACCCGCTCGGCACGCTGCTCTACACGGTGTCCTGCATGCACTGCATGACAGTCTCGCTGGCCCAGGGTGGCGAGGGGCTGGGCGCCATGTGGGGGCGTGAGGTGGCCGAACGATACTTCCGTGACGCCGGTTTCGGCAACATCGAGGTGCACGAGCTGGAGCACGACATCCAGAACTACTACTACGTCTGCCGGCCTTAACATCACCGAGTGCGACGGCGAAGCGGTGCGCATGTGGCGCACCGCTTCGTTGATCGTCAGGACGCAATTTGTTGACGAGAAATTGCTTGTAACGGTTGTTGGGCGAAATTATGTACCAGGTAGTACATTTGAATCGACACGGACGTTAAGGAGACGACATGTCGTTGGCGGAAAAGCTTGACGCGCTGCGCGAAGCGGGCGGCAAGCGCATAGGCGAGGAGAAACGGGTCGTGATGCGCCGCGCGACCGAAGACCTGCGTCAGTCGGGAATTCTCGATGGCGTGGCGAAGGTCGGCGACCGCTTCCCGGCGTTCGCGCTGAACAACGCCGATGGCGAGCTGGTGCGGTCGTCCGACCTGCTGGCGCGCGGCGCGGTCGTCCTGACGGTCTTTCGCGGCGCCTGGTGACCCTACTGCAATGCAGAGCTGTATGCTTTGCAGGCTGTCCTGGGGGAACTTGAAGCAAGCGGCGCGAGCCTGGTGGCGCTGACGCCGCATCTGGCCGAGCACAGCCGCGCCATGCGTCAGAAGCACGGCCTGAACTATCACCTGCTGACCGATCCCGAAAACGCGTACGCGGCGGAGTTGGGCCTCAGGTTTTCGTTTCCGGACGATCTGCGGGAGATCTACCGCAGCATCAACATCGACCTGCCGCGGTACAATGGCGACGACAGCTGGACGCTGCCCGTGCCGGCGCGGTTCGTGGTCGATACCGATGGCATCATCCGGGCGGCCGATGTCGATGTCGACTATACCCGGCGGCCGGAGCCGGAAAAGACGTTGGCCGACGTGAAGGCGCTGGGCCTCGGACCGCTGCCGAATGCGACGGGCTGACGAATAGGGATGGAGACATGAGCATCGATGTGAAGGCGCTGACCTTCGATACGGGCGGCACCATTCTCGACTGGCACAGTGGCATCAGCGCCGCACTGGCGAAGGCTGGCGCGGCGCACGGCCTGGACAAGGACTGGCCGGCGATCACCAACGACTACCGGCGTCGGTCGCTGAAAAAGATGCTGAACGCGGGCGGCGAGACGCCGGCGACGTTCAACATCGACGACGCGCACCGCGAGATGCTGGACGTGGTAATCGCCGAACATAGCCTCGATGCCTTCACGGCGGCGGACCGCGACGCGATCTGGCGCGCCTGGCACGAACTCGACACCTGGCCGGATTTCCCGGCCGTGCTGCCGAAGCTGCGGGAGCGCTACACCGTCGCCTCGTTCACGATCCTGAGCGTCTCGCTGATCATCGACACGGCGAAGCGAAACGGTCTCAGCTGGGACGCAGTGATCTCCTGCGAGATGATCGGCACCTACAAGATCAGGCCCGAGGCCTATCGCACGGCCGCCAAGTGGCTGGTGCGCGAACCGAGCGAGATCCTGATGGTGGCCTGCCACAACTTCGATCTGGACGCCGCCCGGGAGGTCGGTTTCAGGACCGCCTTCGTGCGCCGGCCCGACGAGTGGGGCGCCGAGGGCGCCCCCGATCCCGATCCCAATCCGGCCTGCGACATCGTTGCCGACGACTTCCCCGACCTTGCCCGACAACTGGGCGTTCAAATCTAAGTGACATTAGGCGGCACTGTATTTGCCACGCACGCGTCACGCGAACTAGATTAGCGTTGTATCGATAAAGCGTGGAAACGGGGGTCGGAATGAGCTGGCAGCCGGCGGGCGTGCCGATGTGTCATGAAAAGCGTAGGCCCATTGACGTCCTGATCGAGCCGCGGGCCCGGAATCTGGGCGGATTCGAGGTGCGCCGGGTGCTGCCATCGGCCAGGCGACGCAGCGTCGGGCCGTTCGTGTTCTTCGACGAGATGGGACCGGCGGCGTTTCCGGCCGGTGAGGGAATCGATGTGCGGCCGCATCCGCATATCGGCCTTGCAACGGTGACCTATCTGTTCGAGGGCGAAATCCTGCATCGCGACAGCCTGGGCTCGGTACAGCCGATCCAGCCCGGCGCGCTGAACTGGATGACGGCCGGCCGCGGCATTACTCATTCTGAACGCACGCCCCCGGCGCTGCGTGCCGAAGGGCAGCGGTTGCACGGAATCCAGTCCTGGGTCGCGCTGCCCCGCGACCTGGAAGAGACCGCACCCGACTTCCAGCACTTTCCGGCAGACAGTCTGCCGGTCGTCGAGCGGGA
Organism: Alphaproteobacteria bacterium; assembly: GCA_965232515.1. GTDB lineage: Bacteria > Pseudomonadota > Alphaproteobacteria > JANQKO01. The sequence continues at coordinate 1,342,144 of CBDDPY010000002.1, forward strand.
CGGCGCCACGTTGCGGCTGATCGCCGGCGAGGCCTATGGCGAACGGGCGCCTGTCGAAACCGCCCTCGACCTGATTTATCTCGAAGCCAACCTGAAGGCCGAAGCGCCGTTGCCGCTGCCGGAGGACAAGGCCGAGCTTGCCGTCTATGTCGTGACCGGAGATGTCAGGATCGGCGATGCGCCGGTCGCGCCGGGCCGCATGGCGGTGCTGAGCCCAGAAGCGTCGTGCACGGTTACCGCGCTCTCCAAGGCCAGGCTGATGCTGTTGGGCGGCGCGCCTGTGGATGCCAAGCGGTACATGTGGTGGAATTTCGTCTCGAGTTCCGAGGCGCGCATCGAGCAGGCCAAAGCCGACTGGCGCGACGGCCGTTTCCCGCAAGTGCCCGGCGAAGACGACATCATTCCCCTGCCGGAAACCTGATCGCTTGACGCCGGCCCCATCGGCCCGGCGATAATGATCGCGATGTAGGCGTACGCCGATGCCATGCGTGGCGGCGTAGCGTTTCGTCGGTAGCCCCAGTGAATGTATGGCCGCGATGGCGGCCGCTTCTCCGTATCTCACATTGCGTAACGGCATGGATCGGCAGGGCGCGCGTGGACGCGGCCCGCCGTTGTTGACCGCCGTCCGCGCGATTGCCCCCTTACGAAAACAGAACCAACGAGGCGCGCATAGGCCGCGCCCGACAAGGAGGGAAAAAGCATGAGCCAATCAGGCGTGAACAGACGGCAATTCCTGCACAAGGGTGGTCTCGCGGTGGCCACGGCGGCGGCCATGGCCAGCGCCATGACCGTGATCGACCCGAACGCGGCGTGGTCGATGACGACGAAGGCGCTGACGCCCGACACCGCACAGGCGTTGCTGAAGATGTCGCGGACGCTCTATCCGCACGACATGCTGGCCGACGTCTATTACGGCAAGGTGGTCGAGGCGCTGGATGCCGGGGCCGACGACGACAAGCTGTTCAATGACCTGCTGAACGACGGCGTTGCCGGACTGAACGCCATCAACGGCATCCTGTTCGTCGACCTCAGCCGTGGCGCTCAGCTCGCGGCCGTCACCAGCATCGAGGGCTCGGAGTTCTTCGTCGCGGTCCGCGACACCACGGTCTGGACGCTCTACGCCAACCCGCTGGTCTGGCGCTACTTCGGCTACGAGGGGCCGTCGGCCGAACACGGCGGCTATCTCGAGCGTGGCTTCGACGACATCGCCTGGCTGCCGAAAGCCTGAGCGGGGAGGGACACATGGCGACATTCGACAAGAACGACGACAGCGTCGTCGTGGTGATCGGTTCCGGCGCCGGCGGCGGCACGCTGTCGCGCGAGCTGACGCAAAAGGGCATCAACGTCGTCTGCCTGGAAGCCGGCAAGCGCTACACGCTGGCCGACTTCCGAAACGACGACAACTACATGTTCGAGCTGGTCTCCTGGCTGGACCCCATGTCGCAGTCCGGCGACATCGCCACGCACCGGGCAACACCGCTCTGGACCTGCAAGACGGTCGGCGGCACGACGGTGCACTGGGCCGGCAACTGCCCGCGGTTCCAGCCGCACGAGTTCAAGGCGCGCACGACCTACGGCGATCTGCCGGGCGCCAACCTGCTGGACTGGCCGATCGGCTACGACGATCTCGAGCCCTACTACGAGCGGGCCGAGACGGCCATGGGCATTGCCGGCCGCGGCGGCCGGCCGCAACTGCCGGGCAACAACAACTTCATGGTCATGCAGGCCGGCGCCAAGCGGATCGGCTATAGCAAGATTCACACCGGCTACATGGCGATCAACTCGGAACCCTATGACGACCGGCCGGCCTGCCGGCAGATCGGTTTCTGCATGCAGACCTGCGTCATCGGCGCCAAATGGTCGACGCTCTATGCCGACATCCCGAAGGCGGAAGCGACCGGCAAGTTCGAGCTACGCCCGGAGAGCATGGTGCTGAAGATCAATCACAACGCCGACGGCAAGGTCACGGGCGTCGTCTATGTCGATGCCGACGGCAACCGACAGGAACAGAAAGCCCGTGTGGTGGCCGTCGCCGGCAACTCGATCGAGACGCCGCGGCTCTTGCTGAATTCGGAGTCGGCGCAGTTCCCGGACGGTCTGGCGAATTCCTCCGGTCAGGTCGGCCGCAATTACATGCGGCACACAACAGGCTCGGTGTTCGGCATCATGCCGAAGCCGGTGAACTGGCACCGCGGCACGCAGATGGCGGGGCTGGTGGAGGACGAGGCCGGTCACCAGACCGATCGCGGCTTCGCCGGCGGCTATTACCTTGAAACCCTGCCACTAGGGCTCGCCATCGCGCCGGCGGTGACACTGCCGGGCGCCTGGGGCCGCGACTATACGGCGAAGATGGAAATGTACGACCACTTCGCCGGCATGTGGATCTGTGGCGAGGACATGCCGCAGGAGAGCAATCGCATTACGCTCAACGACACGGAGCGCGACCAGTACGGCCTGCCGATCCCGCACGTGCATTTCGACGACCACCAAAACGACAAGGCCATGCGCAACCATGCCTACAAGCAGGGCCGGGCGGTCTACGAGTCGTTGGGCGCAACGGATGCGATCGAAGTGCCGCCGTTCTCGTCGGGCCACAACATGGGCACCAGCCGGATGAGCGAGAAGCCAGAGGACGGTGTCGTCAACCAATGGGGCCAGACCCACGACATCGCCAACCTGTTCATCTCGGACGGCAGCGTGTTCACGACGGGGGCGGCCTGCAACCCGACGCTGACCATCGTCGCGCTCGCCATCCGCCAGGCCGATTACCTGGCCGATCAGATGGCGAAGAACGAGATCTGAGGGAGGGCAGGGACGTGGCCGGGATCGGTGTTCGCGGTCCCGGCCATTCCTTTTGCAGGGATCAAATTCCGAAGAAGGCGCGGGCGTTGCCGCCCAGGATTTGAGACTTGGCCGCCGCCGACAGCGTCGGATGGCCGCGAACCAAGCCGCCGACGGACTGTTCGCCGAGCGGGAAGGGGTAGTCGGAGCCAAGCATCACGCGTTCCTCGCCCATCACCGCCACCAGCAAGCTGAGCGCGCCCTCGTCGAAGACGGCGCTGTCGACGCAGAACCGGTCGACATAGCACGACGGGGGATTTGGGCAGTCCTCGCGCACAATGTCGCGTTGGCGCCAGGCGTTGTCGACCCGGCCCAGCAGGTAGGCGAAGCTGCCGCCGCCGTGCGCGAAGCAGAGCTTCAGCGACCGGGGCAGGCGTTCGAAGGCGCCGGACAGGACCAGCGAGAGGATCGCGAGCTGGGTTTCGGCCGGCATCGCCACCAGCCAGGGCAGCATGTACTTCGGCATGCGGTCGCGCGCCATCATGTCCCAGGGGTGCACCAGCACGGCCGCGTTCTCATCGGCGCAATGCTGCAGGAAGGTGATCAGGCCTTCGTCGTCCAGGTTCTTCTCGCCGACATGGTTGCCGATCTGCACGCCGAGATGGCCGTCGCGCATGGCGCGGCTGACCTCGGCGCAGGCGAGGTCAATGTCCTGCAGCGGCACCTGGCACAGCGCCTTCAACCGGTCGGGCCGGTGGGCGCAGAGTTCGAGCGCGGCGTCGTTGAAGATCCGCGCGCAGTCTCGCGCCTGTTCGGCCGGCCGCATATAGGCGAACAGCAGCGGCGTCGCGCAGAGGATCTGCACATCGATGCCGTCGCGGTCCATCTCCGCCAGCCGCACGGCCGGGTTCCAGCAGGCCTCGTAGATCGGCCGGAATTCCCTGTCGCCCAGCATGACCATGGCTTTGCCGCCGCCCAGATGCTTCATCCACGGCCAGTCCGGCGTGCCGAAGCGTTCGGCGAGATCGGGCCAGGTCTCGGGAAAGAAATGGCTGTGCATGTCGACGATCAAGGAACGCAACTCCCTCAGCCCAGCGTGACCCAGCCCTCGGGCGGTTCCTTGCCCGGATGCAGGGCGCCGCATTTCGGGCAGGTACGGGCGTCCTCGTCGTCATAGAAGGCCTGATAGAGCGGCGGCAGGTCGTGCACCAAACTCTGCAGCAGCACCTCGACCCGGTGCACCAGGGCGCCGCAGTCGAAGCAGTACCACTCGAAGGCGTCCTTCTCGCCCGGCGGGCGCTTCGGCTCGATCACCAGGCCGACACTGCCGGCCATCGGCCGCTGCGGCGAGTGCCGTACATGCGGCGGCAGCAGGAAGATGTCGCCCTCGCGGATCGGCGCGTCGTAGAAGGTCTCGCCGTCATAGAGCTTCAGGACCATGTCGCCCTTGAGCTGGTAGAAGAATTCTTCGACCGGATCGTCGTGGTAGTCCGTGCGCCGGTTCGGGCCGCCGACCACGGTCACCATCAGATCGGCATCCTCCCAAACCTGCTGGTTGCCGACCGGCGGCTTCAGCAGGTGCTGGTGCTCCTCGATCCAGGCCTGGAAGTTGAAGGCGGCGAGCCGGGTCATAGGTGCCTCCTGCGGCCGTTTCTCCACGGGCCGACGATTGGCGACCCCCGCCGACTATACAGTCAGCCGGCCGGCGGCGGCATCAATCGTCGCAAACCCGGCCGGTCCGCTTGAGGCAGCACCTGTTGTCGTTGAAGACCCGGCCGAAGGCTTACGCCGCGACGTCGGGGCGCAGCAGGCATTCCGGCGGAAAGCGCAGTTCGACAAGCGTGCCGACGCCGACTTCGCTCTTGATGGTCAGCGTGCCGTTGTGCAGCTCGATCAGCTTTTTGGTCAGCGGCAGCCCGAGGCCGGCGCCGTCGGCGCTGCGGTCGTGGCCGCTGTCGAGCTGGACGAACGGCAGCAGGACCCGGTCCAGGTCCTCCGCCGCGATGCCGATGCCATCGTCGCGCACGGCGACCACCAGATCGCCGGCACGGTCGATGGTGACGGACAGGCCGATATGGCCACTCGGCTCGGTGAACTTCACGGCATTCATCAGGAGGTTCAGCAGAATCTGCCGCATCCGGCGCTCGTCACCCGACATCGCCGGCAAGCCGTCGTCGATCTTGGCCTCGACCTTGACGCCCTTGCGGTCTGCCTGCGTCGACACCATGCGCAGGGCGACGGCCGCGGTCTCGCCGATGTCAATCGGCTGCATCTGGCAGTCGAGCTCGCCCGCCTCGGCCTTCGAGAAATCCAGAATGTCATTGATCAGCGAAAGCAGATGCGTGCCGCTGCTATGGATATCGGCGACATAGCTATCGTATTGCGAGCTGCCAAGCGGCCCGTGGATGTTGTTGGCCATGGCCTCGGAGAAACCGATGATCGCATTCAACGGCGTGCGCAGTTCGTGGCTCATGGTCGCCAGGAATTCGGTCTTCGTGCGGTTGCCGGCCTCGGCGTCGTTCAACGCCTTCTGCAGATCGACGTTCGATTGACGCAATTGCTTGAACGTGTCGTCGAGCACCCGGTTCGGCATCACCTGCACCAGGATGGAAATCGAGCCGGCGGCAATCGCGGCGACGGCGGCAACCACGGCCGCATAGTAGGCGACGGGCAGCATGCTTTTGGTCACGCTGACGGTCGCGACCCGCTGGGCCTCGAAGTAAACGGTGCGGGTGCGGACCATGGTCGGCCAGCGTTGGAAATAGCCCTTGGACAAGATGTTATCGCCATTGGCGTCCGCCAATTCGACAAAGATCTGCGTACCGTCGAGCTGACGGTCGGTCAGCAGGGCGTTCAGACGATCCATCTCCGCCTCCCAGGTCATGGGATTTGCGTACACGAAGCGGGTGACCTCGTCGGTCTGCTTGGTGACCTCAGCATAGAGATCGGTGATCTCATGGTTGAGCGTGATGGCGACATAGCCGGCCGGCGCCGTGATCGCCATCAGTACGGCGATAACACCGACCAGATTGGCGACCAGCCGGTGGACGCGTTCGGCTTCGCGCTGCAGTGTGGATGTATGCACGGCGTTCATTTCGAACCTATGAGATCGGTTTGGTCCCGATCGTTCCTGGTGGCGGCTGCACGACCCTTGGGTCGACCTGCAGCGATCTGACGATTTCAGAAAACGCTGTGGTGGCGCGGTTTACACTCCGACCCCGCATATAGTTCGGAATTCTAATGTTTACGCCCTTAAGTTGAGGTTAAGACCAGCACCGCATGTCGTGGTTCGCCAAATGAGCCTGTGGCGGCGGCGATATGGTCAGTCCGGCGATTGCCGACAGGGGTCGGACCTGATCGATCCGGTACCGGCGACGCGCTACTCCCCGCTTGACGCCGCGCCCTGGCGGCGCAATCTGTCTGAGATGCCAGATGAAACCGACTTCGACCGTGCGCCTGGCGGTGCTGCCGCCTCCCGCCGGCGGCGACATGTCCCGGACCGGACGCCCGCGGCGCCCGGCGGATTGGGGCAATGGATCCGCGCCGCCGGGCTGTCCGCAATCCTTGCCTGTACGGTGCTGCCGCCCTCGGCGATGCCGGCAAATGGCGCGGAGAACGCCTGCGTTCAGGCCGGGACCTGGATCGATCCGAAGACCGGCGACGTGCTGGCGGTCGACGCGCTGATATCGTCCCTGGCGACGCGGTCGGTTGTTCTGCTGGGCGAGCGCCATACGGACCCCGAACACCATCGCTGGCAGGCTGCGATGCTGGCCGCCCTGCAGGCTCACCGGCCGGCGCTTGCCGTCGGCTTCGAAATGTTTCCCCGCAGCGTGCAGCCGGCGCTTGATGCTTGGTCCCGGGGCGAACTGAGCACCGAGGCGTTCCTGCGCCAGTCACGATGGCGGGAAGTCTGGGGTTTTGACGAAGGACTCTATCTGCCGCTGCTGCACTTCGCGCGCGCGAACCGACTGCCGGCGCTGGCATTGAATGTCGAGCGCTCGCTGGTGGCGCGGGTCGGTCGCCAAGGCTGGAGGGCGGTGCCCGCGGCAGAGCGCGAAGGATTGACGGACCCGGCCGAGGCAACCGCGGACTATCGGCAATCATTGGTGCGTATCTATGCCCAAACGCATCGCGAGAGCGGCGCCGAGAATGCGACTGAAGACGCCGCGCCGGACCTCAAAGCCATCATGGCCGAGCCGGCGTTTCAGAACTTCGTCGCGGCGCAACTGACCTGGGACCGGGCCATGGCGGAGGCGATCGCCGCCGCGCGCGAGGCCGATCCGTCCAGGCTGGTGATCGGCATCATGGGGCGTGGCCATATCGAACATGGCTGGGGCGTGCCGCACCAGCTTGCGGACCTCGGCATTGCCGACGTTGCCGTGCTGCTGCCGATGACGGCGACGGCAGCCTGCGACGACATGGCCCCGGACCTGGCCGACGCCGTGTTCATCGTCGACGCGTCGGACGCGTCCGAGGCGCCGCCGGACCGACCGCGCCTGGGCGTAATGGTCGAGCGGGCCGATGACGGGGTCCGGGTCCTGCAGGTGGTCGACGACAGCGTCGCCGCGGCCGCCGAGCTTGTCGCCGGCGACATCATCGTCATGGCGGCGGGCCAGCCGATCAAGCGCCGCGCGGAGCTGATCGCGGTCATCCAGCGGCAGGCGCCCGGCACCTGGCTGCCGCTCGATATCAAGCGTGACGGCGAGATCATGCAACGGATCGCCAAGTTTCCCACCGCCGCAAACGACAACCCGTGAAACCGCTGCTCGCCGCCATCGGCGCACTGGCATTGTCACTTGCGTCCGCCGTCGTCGCGGCCGACGGGCGGATCCATCACGACATCGACATACGCCTGGATCCGGCGACGGGCCGGATCTCGATAAACGATGCTGTGCAGGTCGATCGCGGCGGAGATCTCGACGTATCGCTTGCCGACTGGCTCTCGATCGAAAGCGCCCGGCTCGGCGACCGGCCAGTCGAGATCCAACAACGGGCAGGCGGCTGGCGCCTCAAGCTGCCGACCGGCGACAGCCGGGTTGTCGCGCTCGAACTGAGGGGGCAGATTCCGCCATTGCCGACAAACGGCCGGCCGCGGACGGCCGGCGGCGTGTCGGGCGTCGAGGGCAGCTACCTGCCGGGCTATGCCGGCTGGCTGCCCCGGTTCGGCGATGGCCCGATCAGCTATCGCCTGCGCGTCGAGACGCCGCTGCCCCACCGCGCGGTCGCCACCGGCCGCCTGGTTGATGAAACGGACGACGGCGAGACCTATGGCGCCACCTTCATGGCCGACCGGCCGACGGAGCCACCGTCGCTGTTCGCCGGACCGTTCGACATCAGCGAGCGACAACACGGCGAGATCCGCCTCCGAACCTATTTTCATCCCGAGTTGGCAAGCCTCGCCGACGATTACCTGACGACGTCGGCTGCCTATCTCGACCGCTTCGCGGCGGCGATCGGCGTCTATCCCTACGATGACTTCCATATCGTCTCGGCGCCGTTGCCGGTCGGTCTCGGCTTTCCGAATTTGACCTATGTCGGACGGCGGGTGCTGCCGCTGCCGTTCATGCGCGGCCGTTCTCTGGCGCACGAGATCCTGCACAACTGGTGGGGCAACGGCGTCGCGGTGAACTATGCCGACGGCAATTGGTCCGAGGGACTGACAACGTACATGGCCGACTATGCCGTGGTCGCCGACCGAGGCGCCGACGCGGCGCGCGAAATGCGCCTCGGCTGGCTGCGGGACTATGCCGCCCTGCCGGACTCGCGCGACATGCCGGTGACGCGGTTTACCGCGAAACGGCACGATGCCGCGCAGGTCGTCGGCTACAACAAGGTCGCCTTTATCTTTCACATGTTGCGGCAGGAAATCGGCGATGCCGCGTTCACCGCGGCGCTTAGACAGTTTTGGCAGGACCGGCAATTGCAAACCGCCGGTTGGACTGAACTCAAAGCGGCGTTCGAAGAGGCGCACGGCGAGGGGCTTGGCTGGTTCTTCGATCAATGGCTCGATCAGGCCGGCGCGCCGCGTATCGAGCTCGGTCCGATCGTCGTTGGCGACGACGGCCAACATACGGTGACGGTAACGCTGCGCCAAACCCCGCCGGCCTATCGACTAAGCGTGCCGGTGATGATCGAAACCGAGGCCGGCCGCGAACGCCGGTCGATCCAACTTGACGGGCAGGCAGGTGCCGCGACGTTGCGGCTCGCCGCCCGGCCGTTCGCCATCCACGTGGACCCGGACCATGATTTGTTCCGCCGGCTGCTGCCGGGCGAGAGCCCACCGATCTTCCGCGACGTTACGCTCGCCGCCGATACCCGGACGCTGATCCTGACCGACGACGAGGCCGCGCGGGCAACCGCGCGACGTCTTGCCGATCGGCTGCTCGATACGCCGCTTCAGCTCATCGACGCCCGGGCCGATGCGCCGGACCGCTATCCGCTGCTGGTGATCGGCCTGGCCGAGCAGGTCCGGCCAGCGTTGCGGAGGGCGGGTCTCGCCAGCCGGCTCGACGGCGCCGGCACGGCGCGGGCCTGGGCCACACGCCGGCCGAACGGCCAACCGGTCTTGGTCGTAACGGCGGCGGATGGCGACGCGCTCGGCGCGCTGCTGCGGCCGCTGCCGCACTATGGCCGCAAGAGCTTTGCGGTGTTCCAGGGACGCCGGGCGATCGATACCGGCGTCTGGCCCGTGCGCGACAGCCCGTTGCGGCGCGTTCTCCTGGACTGAGACGACGGCTGACGCCGCGGTCGCACCGGGCCGCGAAAGACCTGTTCCGGCGCCGCAGCGCCGTCAGATCACCGGTCCGGTCGCAACAACGACCTGCCAGACGATCAACAGCGTGCCGATCCAGGCAACCGTGAAGGCCAACGTGCGGAGATAGGGGATGCCGGCGATGTGGACGACCGCCTGCGCCACGCGTCCCCAAAAGAACAGCCGGGCGCCCAATGCCGTCAGGTCATTGCTGGCGCCAACGACTTCGGCGATCAGCACGACGGCGGCGAATGGCAACAGGTTCTCGACCAGGTTCATATGCGCGCGCTGGCTGCGCTTTGCCCAGTCCGGCAGGTCGTCGTACCTGCCGGTCGGATAGCCCATCATCGCCGGCAATCCGCGCACGCCGACGCCGGCAAGAACATAGGGAATCCAGAGCAACAAGCAGAGCAGGGCACTGTACGCCAACAAACGCAGATCCACGGTGAGCATCACCTCGGGTTCCATGGCGGTTTCCTCCTGTTCGGATCGAGCCCTCCCGAATCTCCCATGCTGAACGTTACCGCAAATCAGCGATGTCTACTATGTGGACACCCGCTAAAATTGCAGACAAATACGCGTAAAGATGGCTGACATTCGTAGTTAACGAAGCGTGAACACGCTAGGCCGCCGGACCGCGAGCGGCCATAATATGGATGAGGTCCAGTCCCGCTTCGCGGCGTTCAAATCGGCGCGGAGCCTTGGTTTCGCGGGAGACAGTCAATGCGTACCGGTAAGACGATGCTCTGGACCCTGATGCTGACGCTGTTGCTGGCGGCGCCGGCCGGCGCCAACGACTTCACGACCGCGCTCGACGCTTTCAAGCGCGGCGATGTGCTTTCCGCCCTCGAGGATTTTCACGCCCTGGCGGACCGGGGCAGCGCCAAGGCACAGCTAAAGCTGGGCCTGATCTATGCCAAGGGACAGGGCGTACCGCGCGATCTGGCACAGGCGCATATGTGGTTCGCACTGGCGGCCGACCAGGGCTCGTCGCCGGCGAGCCAGAACCTCGACCTCCTGTCGCTCTGGCTGACGCCGGAGCAGCGCGCCGAGGCCGAGCGCCTGACAACGGAATGGCGGTCCCTGCACTAGCTGCAAGGCCGCCGGGCACCGGCGGACAACTGAAGCCGGCATCGTTGATTCAGGTAGATCGAAGCGGCAAGCTTGGCGCGTGAATTGTGCCGGAGGGCGCGACGTGCCAGCGGAATTCGAGATCAGCATCGCGAAGCCGGCTGACGCCGCCGCCGTCGACGCCCTGCTCGCGGCATCCTATCCGGTTCTGATGCGCCCGGGCTACGAGCCGGCGATCCTGGCCGCGGCGCTGCCCCATATGACACGGTCGAGCCCAACACTGCTGTCCTCCGACACCTACTATCTGGCGAGATCCGCGACCGGCGACGTCGTCGGCGCCGGCGGCTGGACGCGAGAGCGGCCGGGCAGTGGCGAGGTGGTGCCGGAACTCGGGCATATCCGGCATTTCGCGACCCATCCAGACTGGGTCGGGCGCGGCGTCGGTCGCCAAATCTTTGGGCGTTGCGCCGAGGCGGCCCGGGCGGCCGGCATAAGGCGCTTCGAATGCTCTGCCAGCCTGAACGCCGAGGGCTTCTACGCGGCGCTCGGCTTCAACCGATTGGGGTACATCGAGGTGCAGATGGGGCCCGTCACGACATTTCCCGGCGCCCTGATGATGCGGTCACTTTGAAGCCCGGTCGCGCGTTCGCGTCGCGCCGGGCGAAACGAGAAACGGCGCCCAGCGACCGACCGCGCCGGCAACGCCCTTCGGCAGCAGATAGACGATCAGGATCAAAATGATGCCCTGGGCCGGCAGCGACAACGCCGCCGACGTGCTGGCCGAGAGGTCGGGCAGGAACTGCACCAGCAGGCCGCCGAACACCGCCCCCCAGACCGAATTCAGACCGCCGGCGACGGCGCCGACCAGCAGCATGATAGCGAAGAACAGCGTGTAGCTGTCCGGCGCGATGTAGTCGGTCAAGAGCGCGACGATGCCGCCGGCGACGCCGGCGTAGGCGGCGCTGACGCCGAAGATCGTGGTCTTGTAGATGGTGACGTTGACGCCCATGGGCGCGGCGGCGATCTCGTTGTCGCGGATCGCCTTCAAGGCCCGCCCGACCCGGCCTTGCATCAGATTGCCGGCCAACCAAATCAGGAGCAGCAGCACGACGAGCGTCACCAGATGCCACCACTGATCGTCGCTCAACGCCAGGCCGAACGGCGCGGACGGTCGGTCAAGATAGATCCCCTGCACGCCACCGGTCAGCGGCTCGAGATGGCGCGACTTCAGAATCTGCGGCACGGCCACAGCCAATGCCCAGGTCGCCAGCGCCAGATGCACCAGCGACAACCGCAACGCCGGCCAGCCGAACAGAAAACCGGCGACGAAGGCCGCTGCACCAGCAGCAAGAAGGCCGACATATGGGCCAAGCCCGGCATCCTGCATGGTCAGCGCCATGGCATAGGCGCCGACGGCGAAGAAGGCGCTGTGGCCGATGGAAAACTGCCCACTCAACCCAGTCAGCAGATTTATGCCGAGGATGGCGATGGCGTAAGCGCCGGCGAGCGTGAAGCGATAAAGCGTGTAGCCCTCGAGGACGAAGGCCATGCCGAACGCGACGGCGACGAACAACACGATGGCGAGCTGGCGGGGAGTCACAGGAACAGTTCAGTCGACGCAATGTAAGAAAGCGGTACCTGGCGTGGCGGGCGACCTGCCGATGGTCCCCGTCAGCCTAAGCCGAACATATCGGTATGCAAATGGCCTAAAGCCGGCCGGACGCCCGACGCGCGATGTTCCGCCCCGGCCGACGCAGCGGCAACGCAATCGAACTCGCGCCTTTTAATATGCATTCAAAATACCTATTTTTAAGGCATGGCAGGGCGGCTGCATGGAAATTGGTGTGCAACCGGCCATTATGCCGACGCAGCGGTAACAGACGGCATTCGGATCGATGCACACCACCTTCCTTTTCGTTCACCTGGTTGCCGCCACGATCTGGGCCGGCGGACACCTGGTACTGGCGGCGAGCCTCCTGCCGCAGGCGCTGGCGAAGCGCGACCCGGATCTGGTGCTCGGCTTTGAGCGCGTCTATGAGCGGATCGGTCTCCCGGCCATGGCGATCCAGGTCGTCAGCGGGCTTTGGCTTGCTTATCATCTTCGACCGGGTTTCGCGACCTGGCTGGACTGGAGCGATCCCGTGGCGCTGACGATCTGCCTGAAGCTCGCCTGCCTTGCCGGAACCGTCGCGCTGGCCGTTCATGCGCGGTTGTTCATCATTCCGCGGCTGGATACGGCGCGCCTGCCAATGCTGGGCGCCCACATCGTCGCCGTCACCGTGTTGGCGCTCCTGTTCCTTTGGCTCGGGCTCGCCTTCCGCTATGGCGGGGTCTGAGACGCATGAACGTCCTCGTCGCCATGGCCGTCTTTGTCCTCAGCCACGTCGTGATCGCGCGGACGCGCCTGAAGCCCGCGCTGATCGACCGGTTCGGCGAACGCGCCTACCTCGCAGGCTATTCCGCGCTCTCGCTCGTTCTGCTCGGTTGGGTGATCGGGGCCGTGCTCGCGGCCGAACGCATTTTCCTCTGGGCGCCCCCTGAATGGGGCTACGGCTTCGCGGGCATCATCTCCTTGACCGGCTTCATCCTCATCGGCATCGGCGCGCTGGCCGTCAATCCGCTCTCGGTCGCCTTTCGCAAGGCCGGATTCGATCCCGATCGGCCGGGCGTGATCGGCTGGGTGCGTCATCCGCTGATCTGGGGACTGACCCTGTGGGGCCTGGCCCATATCCCGGCCAACGGCGACTGGCCGAGCCTCGTGCTGTTCGCCGGCTCCGCCGCCTTCGGCGCGATCGGCGTCTTTGCCATCGAGCGGCGCCTGAAACGGCGGCTGGGCCAAGACGAGTGGCGACGGTTGACGGCCGGACGCGGCCATATCGACCGCAGTTCACTCATGGGCGCGGCGCTCGGCCTGGGGCTCTGGCTGGTATTTCTTGCGCTCCACCCCATCCTGTTCGGCGCCGATCCGCTGGCTGGCTTGCTGGCGCATTTCGGTTAGCAGGTTGATGCCGAGTAGGTGACCGGCCAACCTTCCGTCCTTCGCGGGCGACGCGCTTGCTTCGGCGGCGCAGACAGGCCAAAGGCGGATGGCGGATGGGGTGGGATTCGAACCCACGAGACGCGCTAACGTCTGCCGGTTTTCAAGACCGGTGCCTTAAACCGCTCGGCCACCCATCCGCAATAATGATTTCAATCACTTAACAAAATTGTCGGGGCCGCGATACACCGCAAGAGCCCCGACTTGCAACCCAATTGCAACCCGACCGGCCGGTCAGCGTTCTACCATTGGTCTCAATATCGCGTCTATCCGGTTGGCCGCTTCTTCCTGCATTCCCGGCAGCACATGCGAATAGGTGTCGAGCGTGATCGAGACCGACGCATGGCCGGCGCGCTCACTCGCCACCTTCGGGTGCACGCCTTCAAGCAGCAGGTGCGAGATGTGCGTATGCCGGAGATCGTGAAACCGGACGGTCGGGACATCGATGCCGGCGATGCGGCGGGCAAACTCGCGGGTGAGGGAGCGCGGCTGGACTGGCGCGCCGTCATAGCGGCAGATAACCAACCCCTCGTCGTCGCGCCCCATGCCTTGGGCAAGCCGGAGCTCGGCCTGCTCGCGCCGATGGCGCCGCAGGGCATCGACCGCGACCGCAGGCAATGAGATCGTCCGGCGCGAGCGTGCCGTCTTCGGCGGCTGGAACTGCACGCCCTTGGCTGTCTGCTCCAAGGTCTGGGTTACCGAGATGGACGCGCCGTCGAGATCGACATCGCGCCAGCGCAGACCAAGTATCTCGCCGCGGCGCATACCTGTGGTGACGGCCAGCAGGACCGGCATGTAAAGCTTGGTGCCGCCTATCGCGTCGAGCAGGACGCCAGTTTCCTTCGGGGTCAGGATCCGCATTTCCTTCCGCACCGGCCGCGGCGGCTCGACATCCTTGGCCGGGTTCCTGGCGATCATCTGCCAGCGCACGGCCTGCTTTAGCGCCTGGCTGAGTATGCGGTGGTGGTGCTTCACCGACTGGGCGGAAAGACCTCCCTTGCCATCACGGCGGCCCGATTCGAGCGCCTTTGACCATGCGGTGCTGATATGGACCGGCTGCAGCTTGCTGAGAACGTGCGTGCCCAGCGCCGGCACCAGATGATGGTGCACGATGTCGGCGTAGCGCTCGAACGTCTTCGGTCGAACGCTCGGCTTCACGGTGTCAAGCCACTGCTGCAGGAACTCGGCAACCGTGGTGCGGCTCGGCTCGACATACTCATTCGCATCCAGCGCGGCCAGCAGGCGGTTGAGTTCCCGCTGAGCATCGCGCTTGCCGCCGCGGACAGTGTGCCATTTGGTGCGGCGCTTCCCGGTCTCAGGGTCGCGCCCGATATCAATCTTTATCGCCCATGATTCCTTACCGCGCTTGCGGATATGACCTTTCATTTCAGCCTCCCGATCAGATCGCCCAGCCATTCCCGGATGCTGGGGAACATCTTCAACTGTTTTGAGTATTGAACGCCCTTCTCCGGAAGCGGCGTCTCATAGGTCATTTTCAACTGATCGATGATCCCGAGAGCGGTGGCCTCCGCCAATTGCTCGGGCTTAGGTGCCCAGCTTAGATGGGCCGGCGCCTTGGTCTTGCCCGCGGGTCGGAAGGCCAGCAACAGCTTTGCAATCGCCTGGGCAGTGACCTCGGTGGTGTAAGCGTCGCTCGCCCAGTGCCGCCGCGTGATCATCTCGACCGAGTCAAAGACCTCGTTGAACAGCCGCGCAAACGCATAGCGCTCGAGGCTATCGAACCGCTCCCGGATTTGCTTTTCATCGTCGAATGACCCGCGCAGCCGCGCCTCGACCTCCTGGCTAAGTGACATGTTGCTCGCCGCCCGGGCGTCCTCCAACGCCTGCCGCAAGTCGGCTGTAATGCGCGTGGTGAGCACGGCCCGCTTGTCCTCATAAGGCCCGCTTGGTTTGCGTCCGATCTTCCTTGGCATCGTCTCGTCCTGCTTAATTTGTCTTCACTATTTTTCACTCTGATGCGTTTTGATGTGGTGCGCAAGCACAAAAAGGGCTATAGCGGCTAGAGGCGAAACAAAACGAGACCGGCCGAGGCCACAGAGGGGGCCGTAGTCCTAGGGCTCGACCAACTGCGAAGCGCAAAGGAAAGGAAACATCATGCTGGAAAACCCGAAGACCATCAGCGTCCCCGAGGCCGGCTGGCGCTATTTCGGTCTCAGCAAGAATGCGTCCTATGAGGCCGCCAGGCGCGGCGATCTTCCCGTCATCCGCATCGGTCGCATCCTGCGCGTCCCGGTGGCCGCGATGGACCGAATGCTTGAGCAGGCCGGCCAAAACGAACGCGCTGCCTGACGCGACGAGTAGAAAGAGGACCGAGCGCTAGCCGCGAGCCATGACCGCAAGGCTCACTATCGATGCTGAGCGAGAACGCCGGCTGTGCGACGGCGAAAGATCGCCAGACCGCGCAGGCGGTACGACGGACATGGCAGCAGATGCGGCCATGAACACGTTTGAGAGGATCGGCGAGATTGTCGACCGAATCGTAAAGCGGATTTGGATCGATGATTGAACTCGACTTCGACCCCCGAGAGACCTTCTACGCCTGCGGGCGCGATGTCCGACAGAGCCACATTGATCGGATCTGCCGGCACGTCACACCGCGCGCATTGCTCGGCGGCGGCGGCTTCGGTGTTGCCCGCATCCAGTTCGACGGTGACAGGTTCGATTTCGACGCCGCCGGCTTCGAAGCGTTCATTCTGGCCGCAAGAGAGTCACGGTGGACCGATCAGCTCGGAACCATAACCCCCATTATCGATCTCGTTGCCTGGCTGCCCGACCGCCCGCAGGTGTTCGGCGTGCTGGAGGGCCGCGCCTGGGCACTCGGGGAGCCGGCTCTATCGCCGAACCGAATGACCGCAGTCCCGGTCGTGCGAACACCGCTCGCCTGGCTGCAGCACGGCGGCGACGCGCTGCTGATCCTCGATCGCAAGCGGGCTTGGCTAGAACTGATGCACGGGCCGGCCCTGATCGCCGAAGACGTGCAGCATGGCCGAGAGCTGCGAGAGATCGTCAACCCGCCGAAATGGACGGGCGAAATCATGTTGCGGGAGAGGGCGGCAGCATGAGCGACGACGGGTTGATCCGACTGGAGGACGCCGAACACCGCGCCCGCGGCGGCGATCCCACGCCGATCATCGACGAACTCGACCCTGTAAGGCTGCACGGCAAGCCGATCCCGCCGCGCCGCTGGTTGGTGCCCGGCCTGATCCCGTGGAAATCCGTCACGTTGCTCGGCGGCGATGGTGGGTTGGGAAAGTCGCTGCTAGCAATGCAGCTCCAGGCCGCGGCCGCGATCGGGCAAGACTGGATCGGGTTCGAAACCCAGCCGGTCAAGTCATACGGCATCTACTGCGAGGACGACGCCGACGAGCTGCACCGCCGGCTTGCCGACATTGCACGGCATCACGGCGTCGAGCTCGGCGACCTGGCCGACATGCTGATGGCGCCGAGGGTCGGACACAACAGTGTTTTGGCGTCGACCGGCTACGACCGCATCTTCCGCGAGCTGCCGCTATTCCAGGCTGTCAAAGCGAAGTGCCGCGAGCATGGCGCCCAATTACTCATCATCGACACCGTGGCCGACACGTTCGGCGGAAACGAGAACTTCCGCGGCGAGGTGCGCACCTTCATCAACCTGCTGCGGCAGATCGCAATCGAGATCGACGGCGCCGTTGTCTTAACCGCACATCCGTCGAAAGACGGCCTGTCGACCGGCAGCGGTATTTCGGGGTCGACCGCCTGGAACAACAGCGTTCGGTCTCGCGTCTACCTGACCCGGCCCAACACCGACGACGGCGAGGAGGACCGATCGGACGAACGGGTGCTGAAGACGATGAAAGCCAATTACGGCGGCCTGCATGACGATATCCGGCTCGTCTGGCGGGATGGCGTTTTCGTCCGCATCGAGGAGCCGAGCGGCACCATTGGTGCCATCGAGCGACGGTCAGCGGAAGGTGCGTTTCTGGAGGGTCTGGACGCGCTGCAGCGCCAGGGCCGAGCGGTTAGCGAGTCCCGCAATGCCGGCAACTTCGCGCCGAAGGTAATCGCCGGCATGAAGGTCGGGAAGCGGCACGGCCGGGGCAAGTTGGCCAAGGCCATGGAGCGGCTTTTCGACGAAGGAAAGATCAAGGTCGAGACGTACGGACGCACCGGCGATCGGCACAAGCGCATCGTCATCGTCGGCGAGGAGGGGCACGAAAAATGAGCTGCGTCGGTCCCGTTTCGCCACCTCGTAAGTCATTGATTTTATTCGCGTCGGTGTGTGTTCGACGATTTTGCGTAGGTGTCTGAGAAAATGAAAGAAAATCAATCACTTAACTCTTGCGTCGGTTCTGCGTCGGTGTGTGCCTACCCCCATAGGGGGGTAGGGCAGGGCCCCCGCTCGTCGGGGGAGCCCACTGCCCCAGTTCCGTCACTCCCCTTGGAAACCCGGAGGAACCGAAATGCTTGATGACATCACCTGCGCCGAGTTCGGCCAGCGCGTGGTCGACGAACTCGCGCGAACCTGCCCGCATCTGCAGCCTTTCCTCGTCGAGACCGCCCGGTTCGGCGCGGTATGCACATTCGCTCGCGAGAAGAAGTTGGGCGGCGACAAGCCGGCCTGGCAGATCCTCGAGTCGGCGCTTGCTGACATCTTTCACGTGGCGCGCCGGATAGGCACCGGCGGCGATGACATGACCTGGACCGTGGTTTCGGACAAGGCCGCGCTTCGCGAGGCGCTGACCGCCGTTTTGCAGCCCGAGCCGGCGCCCGAGCCCGAAGAACCGAACATCCTTATGGCCGGTTAGGACGGCGAAACCGGCGTCTGTCTGCACAGTGGAGACCGCGCAAGTGAGCGAAAAGACAAAGGAAACCGGGAAACGCCCCCCTCGTGTCGGCCGTCTTGACACCGTTGGCGGCGTCGTCGCGGAGCTGGGCAAGATCTATCGAGCGGCCCGCCGCGGCGATATCGACACCCAGGATGTGACCCGGCTCGCCTATGTGCTGTCGCAAATCCGCGCGGCCATCGAAAGCAGCGAAATCGAGCGCCGGCTTGACGAGCTTGAACGCAAGGCAGGAACGCTATGAGCAAGCGCCTCCGCGCCCGGTTGGAACGCCTCGAAACCGCGAAGGCAGATGCCGAGGCGTTCTGCAACACCATCGTCGTTCTGCCCGGAGAGACGCACGACCAGGCGCTCGGTCGCCTCGGCTTCGAGCCTGGCCCAGTCGACATGACCATGTTCGTGCAGCGGTTCGCCGAAGACGCGCAGCCAGAACCGGTAAAGCGGACACCGCTCGTCGGCAGACCAGCCGGGCCGCTCCGGGTTGTTATGGCCGACGACTGGAGCCGGGAAGACTGGGACCTGACGGAATACGCCGACTGCGAGGGGCGGTCATGAGGCGGAGCATCACACATCGCCTCGACCGCGTGGCCCGCCGCGTCGACCCGTCGCCGGGGATTGTATTTGTCATTATCAAGCCCGGAGAGACGCGGGAATCCGTCATGGCCGAAAGGGGCCTGACCGGGCGCAAGTTCCGAGCCCTCTACATCATCGACCTGACGAAAGGGGAACACGATGAATGAACCTGTAAACGAGGCCGAACCGTCGGCAGCCGAGAAGGTGGCCGCGACGCTCGCCGGCCTCGAAACGCAACTCGCCGACGCGACGGCCGAGCGTTCCGAGCTGATCGACCGACAGGGCCGATTGGCGATGCGCATGCACAGCGGCGACAGCGCAGCCGGCGAAGCCTATCGCGGCGTGGTGGGCGAGCGGCGCCGGCTTGATGAGACGGTCGAAAGCCTGACGCTCGCTGTGCAGGCGGCCCGCGCCGAGCATGAGCAGGCTGTCAGCGACGATATGGCGGCCGCCGAGGCAAACCGGGCCGAGCGTATCGACGCCCTACTCGACCTGCGCAATGCGGCGCTTGCCGACGCCGAGCGAGCCTTGCGCGAGGCGCTCGACCGGCTGGACCGAGCCGGCGAGCTGGCGGCCGAGATCGTCGAGGTTCGCGGCGCTGTCAAGAACCTGCCCCGTTTCAGCAACACGCTGCACCCCGAAAACACACGCGACCGGCTGTCGTGTTCGGCCAACGCGTTCGGGCTCGGGCGGTGGCTCAATCTCGATCAGGAGCGGATGCCGTTCATCAGGGACGACACGCCATCGTCGCTGGTCGACGTCGAGGCACCCGTACAGGACCGATATCGACTGACCGAGAAGGAGCACGCGGCATGAACGCGCAAGAGGCACAACGGAAGATCCGCGCCATCCTGGCCGACAAGGATCACGCCTATCACGATTCTCGTAGTCCACAGCATCAAGACGCTGTGGACGTGATGCAGGGGCTTTACGAGATCGTCTATCCGGTCAGCGAGCCCGAGCCCGGCGGGCAGCGGTTCGCCGAGCTGGCGCAATCCCAGATCCGGAAGAAGGAAAGCGATCCCGACTTCATGGCGGCGTACCGCGAACCCGGCCACGCCGATCACGCGCAGGCGGTCGAGACCATGAACCGGCTTTACCGCGAGGCGCACCCGGAGCCCTCGATCGAGGAAGGGTTCGCAGACGCAGGAGGGCCCGAGCAATGACCATGAGCGGCGTTGCAACCGGCGGCCTGGGCAGCATCGGAGACCAGCAGCACAAGCCCGATGACTTCCAGGCACTCTTGGAGACGTACGGCACCGCCTCGGCGGCCGGCGACTACAAGCACTTCAGCGAAGCGGTTGGGGACAGGCTGGTTGAAGCCGGCGTGCTGGACGAAAATAGCCCTTGGCTGACGACGTTCGTCTTGCAGGCGCAGGCGGCGGCAAAGCTCCGGGAAGTCGTCGACGGACGCGGCGAAGTGGTGCGGGATTTCGGCGGGCTCGCCATGTTCCTAAGTGATCGCGCGATGATCGGTGGCGACGAAGGGCGTCGGCTACTGCTCGAGTACGCAGACTTCCGCCAGGCGTTCGCAAAGGCATGCCGGGACGAGCTGGAAGCCCGAAGCGGACAACCAGGCTACGAAGCACCGGACGACGCCGCATGACCACTGCGCCCGCTACAGTCGATTATCGCGCGCGCTCGCGGCGGCCCGTCATCCGGGAAGCGACGGCCGCCGACGTGCCCGAGCTGGTGCGCCTGGGCGCCGAGATGCACGCGGAGTCGCCGGCCTATTCCTGGCTGCCGTTCGACGACGTGCTGGCGCTCGCGAACGGGCATCGCTGGGTGATGAGCGACGAACACTTGGTGCTGACGGCCGACGATGACGGCGACCTGTTCGGCGTGCTGGTCGGGCACCTCGGACGGTTCTTCTTCTCGCGCCGGCTGATCGCCTCCGACATCGTGCTCTATGTCCGCGCCGAACGCCGCGGCGGCCTGGCGGCGAGCCGGATGGTCAAGCGCTTCCGGGACTGGGCGACAGAGCGCGGCGCCGCCGAGATGTGTATCGGGGTAAGCGCCGGCATCGATAGCGAGCGTATCGGCCGCTGGCTGGAAGCGATGGGAATGGACATCGGCGCGGTCACGTACAAGAGGCGGCTCGATGTCACTCCATGAACTCGGACCACCGTTCGGCGATGATGGCGCGTGCGATCGGGATTGCGGTGGCGCGGTCCATGCCCGGCCGCAGTCGGTCGTCGTAGAGCGTGGCGAGGAGCAGCCTGTCAGCCGGGGTGAGCTCGAAAACCGTATCGGCTTCGCAGATGACGGACGGACGGTAGTGGCAGGCGTCGGCCGGCAGGCCCATCGCCTGATAGATCTCCTCAAGGATGCAGTCGCGCTGGTCTCGTTCCGAGATGTCGGCGCCGATCAGCACAAGCGCGCCGATCACCTCGCCGTTGCCGCGTTGCGTGGCGATGTGCACCAGGCAAAGCGATGCGTTGATTTCATCGCCGGCACTTACCCATGTTGGCTGCACCTGACGAAATTGCCGGCGCGGCATAACGGCGATTTGGAAATTGACCTGATCGTCGCGGACGGCGCTCCGGTTCCAGCCGAGACCGGTTGCTACGGCGATGTCATCCATGCTGGCTTTGAGGAAGGCGTCATGCAGGGCAAGGCTCGTTCGAGCGGCCTCACTGTCGACCCATCCAACGACTGGTTCGTTGGGCCAGCGCCGCATGGTGTCTTGGCCAACGCCGAAATCATTACCGAAAGCGGCCACTTCGAATTGCCGGGCCACGTTCTCGGGTGTCGGCGTAATCGGCTCCGGGCCAGTCGACACGCAACCGGCGAGCAAGAGAGCGGCGAGCAGCACACGCATGCCGCAACCATATAGGCGCGAACAAAGGAGACGCAATCATGTGTGGTACAGGCGGTGAAGGCGACAACGGCGGCGATGCCGAAGTTGACATTGAAGCGCAGGCATTCGGCGTTGGCCCGGTCGGGCAGACGGGGCCGGCACCGGGACCAGGGAATGAGCCGGGCGGGCCGTCGGACAATCCGGGTCCGGGTCAGTTTGGCGGCATCGGCGCGCCGGGCACGTCCGGGAATTTCGGCGGTGTCGGCGGTCCTGCCGATCTTGAAGCCGATCAAGCCGGGCGGAACCCTGGCGCGCTGTCGCCGGGTAAGGGACCAGGGCCGAGCAGCAACACAGTGGGCAAGGTCATCAAAAATGTCTTGCCGTTCGGTGTGCCGCCGGCCGCTCTCGATCCGTTGGCCGAGAAGGGCGGCCGCGCAATAACAGGCCTTATCGAGGGCATAACCGGAGCGAAGGGCCAAGCCCCCGGCCAAGGCCCCAGCACAGGCAGCGAAGGCGGTCCCGCGAGCGATTTCGGCGAGAGCGGTAACTTCGGCGGTGTTGGCTTTGGTGGCGGAAACACTGGCGGCGACGGTGCGGTTGATAATGGCGCTTCCCGACCGCTGGCAACGTCCGTGCAGACAGCCGAGCGTCAAATCGCGAACCAGCTCGGGCGGCCGGCGCCGCCGGCACGCGCCCCTGCGCTTGACCTGCCGAGCTCGAACATTGACGAGATCCGTGCCGAGCTGGAAGCAGAGAAAGACGCCCGCCGACGCCGGCGGCGCGCGACACGCGATTCAACGATCGTGACCGGTCCGCTCGGCGTGCCTGGGCAACCGGAGCTGCTGTTCACTCGCGCGATCCCCGGCGCGTCGCGTCGCCTTTTGGGGCAGTGACGATGGCCGACGACGACAAGGTGGTCGAACTCAGCGACTCGCGCGGCGATCAGATCCAGGCCGATCAGCAATTCCTGCTCGACGAGCTACGCAAGTCTGCAGCAGCGGCGGCGGACATCCCCGATCTGGCCGGCTTCGCCCTGATCGCCTGGGACGGCGAGGCGAAGCCCTACACGCTGGTGAACCTCGGCGCGACCGTTAATCCGACCGTGCCGCGGCAGCTAATCCCGGCCTATGTGCAGATCGTCATGCAGCAGTGGCACGCGCTGTGCTGCGAGCAGGAGCGGTTAGATGGCAGTGAACTGTAATTGACGCCGCTACAAACTTCCTAGTCGGTCATCGACGTCCAGTTGAGCTTCATTCAATACGCCAAGAATGGTCTGGATCAGGCACAAAAGTCACTCCAGATCCACTACCAACTCCGATTCCCCCCGTTTCATCCGGAATCAAGGATCCCTCATGTTTGGAATAACGGATCATCACCAGCCAACCGTTTGGCACTGAAACCCTCCAAAGCTCGTAGCACGTCGGTTGAGGTCGAATCTCGCTACCACAATCTCTCTCAATAACCTCCCATAATAGGCGGTACTGACCTGCAGACTGACCTGCAGCCGGCGCAGATATCAGCAGCAAACTCGCTGAGATAGCTGCGATGGCAATGGGAATCCCTAAAACTAGCGAGGCACGCATCGGATTGCTCACTCACATCCGTCAAAGGGATCGCAAAAACAGCCGATCGGGCAATCCCCAGAGTGCTGACAGTACTGACCAACGCAACTCGTTGCCACAAGCTCATCAAATGACCGCAGCTCGTCCGGGCACCACGTAGCACGAATACAATTTGCCGAGCGCGCATGGGCCTCAGCAAACGAAAGTCCCTGTACATGGATTTTCTTTCGTGCGAGCGGTCCAGATTCTGGGTCTGCCACAAGGTATATCCCCGTGCCACTCATCTCGTTTTTGTTCTGGTTCGGCTGAACATACTTTGCAACTTCAGGATGAAGTTCGAAGGTCGGCATAGCTACCTCCCGGCCAAATTGTCGAACACCATTTGATACTAGCAACCTTAGATTTTATAACAAACACCTGTAGCTATGAAACGGCAATTTGCCGGTAGACAGGTTTCCCCAATGCGCGAGCCTGCATCGGCGTCACCATGAACCCGTCGTGCTAGAGCACCTAATTTCGACCTACGTAAGGGACGTCATGCAGACATGGCACGGGCCGGCGTGCGGCCAGGAGCGGCTCGACGCCGGCAAGTCAGGGGGGAGAGAAGTAGCCCAGGCAGTCCCTTGCCGCTGTGGCGCGAAACCTCGGCCAGAGAGGGGTGCTCTGTGGGGCATCCTTGGGCATGGAGAAAGAAAACAGGGAGGGCACCCACCTTGTTTTCGAAACTGCCGTCGATAATGAACAGTGACGACCACAGAGCTTGCCAAGTGGGCGATGTTAGAGGCGCATGAACTGAACGAACGCCTGAATGGCGAACCCCGATACTACCAGCAGGAATCCATAGAATTGGCGGTCGAACCGCTGTCCGCCACCGCTCCAGAACGGCCGGCGGTCCGGCGCCCTCAGTAGATGGTAGCCGAGAACTGCAAAGCCCACGCCGTCGCAGAGCAGCCCGACGAGATTGATGAACCCCAAACTCACAATCATTGTCGCCCCCTTCTGACGTTGGCGGAGATTGTTATGTCGATGGACTGTCTTCAGATGTCACGCCTTCCACATCTGACATTTCGATCGGCGGTATTCGCAGGTACAGCGGCCGCCCAAACGTGTGGTAGATCACGCCATAGACACGCTCGGTATGGGACCATTCAATCAAGTCTTGTGTCTGCTGGCACTGCGACATGAATTTCTCGCCAACCTTAAGAACGTAAGGGAGTGGATAGACGTCGCCTGGATGCATCACGACGGCTGCCTTAGTCGATTTGTTGAGAAGCCAACTCCACCAACCGTCATAACCGAGCAGACCGATGGTGGTTATGGTCGTTGGGGTGGAGCCCGTGTTGGCAACGTCAAAGATCACGTATTTAGTGTCTCTTTCGAAGCCTCGGCCCCCGGCGAAAATCATGTTCGGCCGTGCCCATCCCTGTAACCGCGGTCCCCTCGACCACCATTTGATGGCATCCCAAACCAACACGAACGTCGCAACAATCGCCGCATAGATCGCGACAGGGTCGATTTCGTCGGCCAGATCAAACGTAAGCTCCATGCTGGCACCCGCCTTTTCGATTTACGTTCGGCGCAATCTACAACCGATAATACAACCTAGCGGGCATAGAAAAGGCCCCGCCGAAGCGGGGCCAGTAGAGTCTTGGTGCGGCGAGGAAAGCGCCGCGGGGCCAGCTTACACGCGGTTCTGCGCTGTCGCCAGCTTGGCCGCCGCACCGCGGCGAACCATCAGGTTCTCGGTGTAGCGCGACACCATCAGCGCCGTTTTCCAGCCGCCGGCCTGCATGATGCCCGGCAGCTCGATGCCAGCCGCGACCATGTCCTGAGCGCAGCCGACGCGCGTTGAATGCCCGGAGATGTCCGAGACCAGCGAATCGGCAACGCCGGCAGTGGCGGCCATGCGCTTGTAGATCCGGGCCACGTCGCCGCCCCGGAGACGGCTGCAGACGGCGCCGCCGAGCCGGACGGACCGGAACAACGCGCCATGCGCGATGTCGGCCGCCCGCAGCCACGCCGAGAGGTGCGCCACAGTGTCAGCCGCCAGGTACCGCATGGAGCCTTCGCCGCTCTGGTCGGTTTTGCTGCGCCGAATGAGCGCCGTTCCGTCGCCGGCCTCGGTCACATCGATGTCGGCCACGTCCAGCGCCACGAGCTCGCTGCGCCGCGCCAGCGTGTCATAGGCGACGGACAGCAGCGCACGGTTGCGAAGGCCGATCGGCGTGTCGGGACAGGCCGCGAGCATGCGGTCGACCAGCGGGCGTGTCAGCCCGGCCGCCTGCCGCTGCCGCCGGCCTTTCTCGCGGTGCATGCGCTTCATGGCGAGCTTGACGGACAGGTCATCGGTTGGCGTCGGCACGCCTGCCGCACGGTGGAACATGGCGATGCTCGACACGTACCGCTGCACCGTCGCCGGCGCCCGGGCCTCGGACATCGCGTCGATGAACGCCACCACGGCCGCAGGGGTCGCGGGGAGGGGCGTGAACCCCTCCCGTACGCACCAGGCCGTCCAGATGGCCGTATCGCTCTTGAGCGCCCGCTCCGTCGCTTCGGCATAGGCGCCGCGGGCCTGCTCGGCGTGCCGCTCGAGATTGGCCAGCACATCGGCCGGCAGCGGCGTGACGGTGGTGAGCGCGTTCATGACGAGCCTCCAACACTCAGGCCGACACTCCACAAAAGGGGCAACGCCCTTGTCTCGGGTCCAGGCTGCCGGCCCTCGTCAACAGCGATGCGCCAGTACCGCGCGTCGAAGTCGAACGGCGGCCGCAGCGGATCGGCGTTGAGCCGCCACGCCAACAATGACGCCTCCTCCTCAAGCCAAGCCCAGTATTTGCGCAAGGCCTCCTCGGACGGGCGTTCGATGGCGGCGACGATTTGCGGCTTGATGATGGCCGCCGTCGATGCGATGGCGCCCATACCTTTGACGACAGTGCGACGGGAAACGTTCGTTTTCATGGCCGCCTCCCTCACACCCAAGCCTTGCCGCAGGCCAGATACTCGACCGTCTGATTGCTGGCGATTTGCGCCCGGCACCCTTCCGCCGACTGTTGGGTAAACTCGTTGTCGGCAAGATCGTTTTCCCGGTCGTGGTTGTCTTCGGCCGGGTCGTCGTCTTCCAGCGGGTCGTCATCCTCGTTGTCGTGGTCAGGCTCCATGTCGGCGGCTTCGCTGCCGAACTCGGCCAGCCAGGCCAGCAACGGCGGCGTGACGGGAACGAGCAGGTAATCCAGATCGCCGTCGACGGGGATAAGGTCAGCGTCGGCGACCAGCGCGGCAACGACCAGCGTCGCCTTGTGCGCCATCTGCCGCCGCAAGATCGCCGCTTCACCGGTCATAGCGATGGCGATGTTGGTGGCGGCTGTCCGCCGGCCAGTCGGGGCGCACCGGTGGTACTTCAGCAGTCGCGCCAGCTTCAGCAGCACATGCCGTGTGAAGTCGAGCCCGATGTCGTCGTGCACGTCGAGCAGATCGGCCGGCACGTCCGGCAGAAGGTGCGGCAGGTGTTCTGCCCGGTCATAGGACCTGGCCGATTCGCGGACGAAGTGCTTGCGCGACGCAATGCCGATCGCGCGGGCTTGCGCGGCAGCCATTTCGATGGGTGTCATGATGATTTCCTACGTTTGGCTTTCTAGGCCATGCCAGCGGTCAGCGCTGGCGCCGGGAGCTAGAAACCGGACGTAGGACCGGCGGGCTTATTCCCCCGAAGGGTCTTGTATTCACCGCACTCCCGACAGAAGCCGGGCATAAATATACCGCCAAGACCGGTGGCGGGAACCGCCTACGTTAGGTGTTTCTAGCACCGTCGATAATGATAGATATGGGGCACCTAGTTTGCAACCCTCGGCTAGTACGCAATTGATCGGAAGATTGGATCGCGGCGAGACGCAACGCTCAAACCTCAGCAATCGGCCATGATGACAGTCAACAACTTCTCAGAACTGATCGACGGAATTTCGACGATCATCGATGCGCGGCCAAGTGAGACGTGGTGGTGGCGGGGTCACGCCAGGAAGGACTGGAGCTTGCGCCCGAGCGTTCATCGAGGCGACCTCGGGCATCGGTATGAGCAGAACTCGTTGGCGACCTTTGTTCGGTACAGCTCTGCACGGCATGCGAACTGCCCTGCGCGCAATGACCTGCCATCGTGGGCATTCCTGATGCAGCACTACGGGGTGCCCACGCGCCTGTTGGACTGGTCGGAGTCCCCACTCATTGCCGTTTATTTTGCTGTCGCCAACCAGGCACACGAAGCTGAGGCAGGGGTGTTGTCTGGGCTACTTCCCGGCCCCATGAACCATCATGAAGCCGGCCTAGCCGGAGTGATTGGCATTAACGGGGAACCAGCTCGTTCATTGTTCTTGGCCATGAGCGATGAACGAATTCATGAAAAGCACCAAGAAATCATCGCGATACAAGCAAACCAAATGGACCCGCGGATGCTGGCGCAGCTTTCGCACTTCACGATCCATGGCCGCGCCACACCTATTGAGCAGATCGATGTCGCGGGTCAGGTCCTCTTCCAAATAGAGATAGCGCCGCAAGCCAAGGCCGGCATTCGTGAGAGGCTGAGGCAGTTCGGAGTGAGGGAAATGAATCTATTTCCGGATCTCGAACACCTCGCTAACGAGATTCGTGAATTGCGGTGGAAAGCGCCCGAAAGCTGAACGTCCAACTCGGCGCGAACCGTTGCCAAAGAACAGCGCCATCTGCAACCCACATTGCAACCCAACTGCGAAGGAATTGCCGGGATGACCGGGGACGAAGCGAAACACCGGACGCCACGAAAGGCCCGGATTTCCTAACTCTCAGGGAAGTGAAGGGACAGCGCGGTACGGTTGTAATCAGTTTTCAAGACCGGTGCCTTAAACCGCTCGGCCACCCATCCGCGTCAGAATCGTGGCGCGATTTCTAGCACCGTCGTGACCACAGCGTCCACGCCCACACCCCGAGAAAACACGCGCGCGAGCGGTCCGGTTGCTGCTAGCCTTGACGCACAAAACAAATGCCAAATCCGAAACAGGGGGCATGGGGTGACGAAACCGGAAACGGATCCGAACGGCGGGCCGGATATTGCCGGCGGCCGGCTGGCCGACGTGGACTATGCGCAGAACTTCGCCGATGTGCATCCGCCGCTGGCGCCGGCGGCGGCGATGGTCGAGGCGAACCGCTGTTATTTCTGCCATGACGCGCCGTGCATCGAGGCCTGCCCGACCGAGATCGACATTCCGGGCTTCATCCGCAAGATCAAGACCGGCAACGTCGCCGGCGCCGCGAAAACGATCCTGGAGCAGAACATCTTCGGCGGCGCCTGTGCCCGTGTCTGTCCGACGGAGGTGCTGTGCGAGCAGGCCTGCGTACGCACGACGCAGGAAAACACACCGGTGACCATCGGCCTGCTCCAGCGCTTCGCCACTGATCATCTGATGGCCAACGACGCGCAGCCGTTCGCACGCGCACCCTCGACGGGCAAGAAGGCGGCTGTTGTCGGCGGCGGCCCGGCCGGCCTCGCCTGCGCGCATCGTCTCGCGATGCTGGGCCACGACAGCGTCGTCTTCGAGGCGCGCGACAAGGCGGCCGGGCTGAACGAATACGGCATCGCCGCCTACAAGGTGCCGGATGGTTTCGCGCAGACCGAGCTGGATTTCATCACCGGCATCGGCGGCATCGAGATCCGCTGTGGCCAGGCGCTGGGCCGGGACGTGACGCTGGGCGAGCTGCAGCAGGACTTCGACGCCGTGTTCCTGGGGCTCGGCCAGGCCGGCGTACGGGCGCTCGGCCAGGCCGGCGAAGATCTGGACGGCGTGCACGACGCGGTCGGCTACATCGCCGACCTGCGGCAGGCCGACGACCTGGCGGCGCTGCCGGTCGGCCGGCGCGTGGTGGTGATCGGCGGCGGCAATACCGCCATCGACATCGCCGTGCAATCGAAGCGTCTCGGCGCTGAGGACGTCACGATGGTCTACCGCCGCGGGCCCGAGCAGATGGGCGCGACGCCGCACGAACAGGAGTTCGCACAGACGAACGGCGTCAAGATCAAGCATTGGGCGCAACCGGTGCGCCTCGAGGGCGCCAACGGCCATGTTGCGATGGCCGTGTTCGAGTACACGCGGTTGGACGACGGCGGCAAGCTGTTCGGCACCGGCGACCTGCTGGAGATCCCCTGCGACGTCGTGTTCAAGGCGATCGGCCAGCAGTTCGTCCCGGTCTGCAGCGAAGATGCGCTTGAAATCGCCAAGGGCCGGATCGCCGTCGACGCCGAGATGCGCACGTCGTTGCCGAACGTCTGGGCCGGCGGCGATTGCGTCGCGGGCGAGGATCTGACCGTGCAGGCCGTGCAGGACGGCAAGGTCGCGGCGCAATCCATCGATCGGTATTTGCGAGGATAGCGGGCACCACGCCACAAGGGAGATAACGAGATGGCCGATCTTCGGTGTGAGATTGCCGGTGTGAAATCGCCGAACCCGTTCTGGCTGGCCTCGGCGCCGCCAACGGACAAGAAATACAACGTCGAGCGCGCCTTCAAGGCGGGCTGGGGCGGCGCGGTCTGGAAGACGCTGGGCGAGGACCCGCCGATCGTCAACGTCTCCTCGCGCTATGGGGCTGTGAGCCTGAACGGCCAGCGCGTCGCGGGCTTCAACAATATCGAGCTGATCACCGACCGGCCACTGCACGTGAATTTGCAGGAGATCAAGGAGCTGAAGCGCGACTGGCCTGACCGGGCCATCGTCGTCTCGCTGATGGTGCCGTGCGAGGAGGCGAACTGGCGGGCGATCATCGAGCAGGTAGCAGAGACCGGCGCCGACGGTATCGAGCTGAACTTCGGGTGTCCGCACGGCATGTCGGAGCGCGGCATGGGTTCGGCCGTCGGCCAGGTGCCGGACTACGTGGACATGGTGACGCGCTGGTGCCGGACGCATACGCGCATGCCGGTCTTCGTCAAGCTGACGCCGAACATCACCAACATCCTCGGTCCCGCGCGGGCTGCGAAGGCGGGCGGGGCGGATGCCGTGTCGCTGATCAACACCATTACCTCGATCGTCTCGGTCGACCTCGACAACATGGCGCCGGAGCCGACGGTCGACGGCAAGGGCACGGCCGGCGGCTATTGCGGCCCGGCCGTGAAGCCGATCGCGCTGCACATGGTGGCGACCATTGCCCGCGACCCGGAATGCCGGGGCCTGCCGATCTCGGGCATCGGCGGCATCGAGACCTGGCGCGACGCGGCCGAGTTCATCGCGCTCGGCGCCGGCTCGGTGCAGGTCTGCACGGCGGTGATGCACTACGGCTTCAAGATCGTCGACGACATGATCGACGGCCTGTCGAACTGGATGGATGAGAAGGGCTATCGAACGCTTGACGATTTCCGCGGCCTCGCCGTGCCGAACGTGGTCGACTGGCAGGACCTGAACATGAACTACGAGACCGTGGCCCGCATCGACCAGGACCTCTGCATCAAGTGCGGTCTCTGCCACATCGCCTGCGAGGACACCTCGCACCAGGCGATCACGGCGCGGGCGAACGGCGAGCGGCGCTATGAAGTGATCGACGCGGAATGCGTCGGCTGCAACCTGTGCCAACATGTCTGTCCGGTCGACGGCTGCATCGACATGGTCGCGGTCGACAACGGCAAACCGTATGTGAACTGGACCCAGGACCCGCGCAATCCGATGCGCCAGGCCGCCGAGTAAACCTGGGAGGGGTAGGGGAGTGCCGGATACATTGACGCAAGACCGCCTGCCGCCCGCGGACGCGCTGGCGATCAGTCCGAACGCGCGGCGGCTGACAGCAGCGGAAAAGAGGCAGTTCGAGGAATGGGGCTATATCAAGAACCTGCCGGTGTTCGATACAGCCGCGCTGGCGGACCTACAGGCCCGCTTCGAGGAGCTCGCCGCGCGGCTGCCCGACGGCGTCGACATCAACCAGACCAACATGTGGCAGAAAGCGAGCCCCTGGTTCCACGCCTTCTGCCGCACGCCGGCCATTCTGGACTATGTAGAGGACCTGATCGGGCCGGATTTCTATCAGTGGAGCGGGCAGTTCTTCGTCAAGTATCCGGGCGACGGCACGGTCGTTCCCTGGCACCAGGATGCGCAGTACTGGCCACTGAAGCCGAGCCGGACGGTCAGCGTCTGGCTGGCGATTTACGATTCGGACGAGGAGAATGCCGCCATGCAGGTGGTGCGCGGCAGTCATCGCCTGGGCGACCTGGCCCATCACGAGGTCAGCGGCGACAAATACGTGCTGGAGCAGGAGGTCGACGCCGATCTGATCGACCAGGCGAATGTCGTCACGCTGGACCTCAAGGCCGGCGAGATTTCGCTGCATGACGACGGCCTGCTGCACGGCTCGGGCCCGAACAACTCGGACCGGGTCCGCTGCGGCATGACCATGCGCTTCAGCCCGACCGAGGTGAAATGCGACCTCAGCGTCTGGCCGAACTTCGAGGCCTATATGGCGCGCGGCATCGACCGCTACGGCCATAACCCGCACGGCAAGCTGCCGACGCAGGAGGGCGCGCCGGTGCGCAAGTTCCAGCACTCTTCGGAGTTCGTTTAGGCGTCAACCTCCTTCACCGAGGTCATGCCCGGACTTGATCCGGGCGTCCACCTGCTTCGGCCGATGCCCCCGTCGCGCCCGTTCTCCGCCCGGCGATGACAAATATTGTTGCCTTTTCCTTGACAAACATTCCAAGGAATATTATTTCCTCAGATACATTCTTTGGAATGCAAATAGGAGCGGGACATGAACAGGCGGCGGTTTATTCGGGTGATCGGGGCCGGCGGCGTGGTGGTCGCGGGATCGGCGGTCGGCCTGACGCAGTGCGATCAGATGCCGGCGGAAGCCATCGCCGGCTGGGACGGGCCGGGCGGGTCTGAGAGCGAGCCGCGCCGATGGGCGCTGGCGCACGCGATCCTGGCGCCGAATCCGCACAATATGCAGTCTTGGATCGCCGACATCGGCGAACCCGAGACGATTACGCTGCTGGTCGACCGCGAACGGCTGTTGCCGGAAACGGACCCGTTCGGCCGGCAGATCGTCATCGGCTGCGGTTGTTTTTTGGAGCTGCTGGTCATGGCGCTGGCCGAACGCGGCTATGCCGCCGATGTTCAGATGTTTCCCGACGGCGGCGGCGAGGTGGGCTCCGATCTGTCGGAACCGTTCGCCCGTATCAAATTGCGCGAGGCGACCGGCGTGGCGCGCGATCCGCTGTTCCGGCAGATCCCGCTGCGACGCTCGAACAAGGAGCCCTATGACGCCGAAAAGCCGTTGACATCGGCACATGCCGCCACGCTCGCCGGGTCCTACGACGCGAACGAAATTCCATTGCACTTCACGGAGGCGCCGGCCAACCTTGAACGCATTCGCGACATCGCTGCGCGCGCGGTGATGCTCGAAATGGAGACGCCGCGGACCCACAAGGAAAGCATCGATCGCGTGCGGATCGGCGCCGACGCCATCGCCGAACACCGCGACGGCATCGACCTGAACGGCCCGATGTTCTGGTGGATGAACAGGCTGGGGCTGATCACGCCCGAAACCATGACCACGCCCGGCACCATGGCCTGGCAGGGCGGCATCGACTATGCGATGGGCTGGCTGAACGGTACGCCGAGCTATGGCTGGATGACGACAGCCACCAATGATCGGGCGACGCAGGTCGCCGTCGGCCGGGCCTATGTGCGGCTGAACCTGCAGGCGACGGCGTTGGGCGTGGGCATGCACCCGAACAGCCAAGCATTGCAGGAATACCCCGAGATGGCGACACTGCAGCGGGAACTTCTCGACGCCACCGGTACGGCGGAGGGGCATACCCTGCAGATGCTGTTCCGGCTGGGCTATGCGCCCCCGCCGCCGCCATCGCCGCGCCGGGCGCCGGACGACATCATGAGGACGTAAAGGGACGGCTATATGCGCGGGCAGGCAGCGGAAGCGACAAGATCGGCAGCGACCGAAGCGGATACGCGCTTCCGCGTGCTGAACTGGATCGGCATCATCAACCAGCTGTCGTCGACGCTGGCGAACCACATGCTGGAACCGCTCGACCTGCCGCTGCCGCAATTCACTCTGCTGAACCACTTCAGCCACCGGCCGAAGGAGGGCAAGACCATCACCGGCATTGCCCGCGCCATGCAGCAGCTGCAACCGGGCATCAGCAAGACGGTGCAGAAGCTGATCGCCAAGGGCTATCTGGAATGGCGGCCGAACCCCGAAGACGGCCGCTCGAAGCTGTTGTTCCTGACGCCGGCCGGCCGGCGCGTGCATGCCGGCGCGGTGGCGATGATGGGCGAGGCGCTGGCCGGGCCGTTCGAGGGCTGGACACAGACCGAGCTGGAAGAGCTGTTCACGCAGCTCGACCGGCTGAAAATCTGGCTCGACGACAACCGGCCGGCTTAGGCCGCGCCTCTCAACGCGACGATCTTCGGCCAAAACAGCTCGACCAGGACCGAGCCCAGGATCACCGCCATGGCGCCGATCTGGAAGACGGTGATGGGCTGGCTGAGGATCAGCAGCGCCAGAACGGCGGCGATCACCGGCTTCAGGAAGAACAGATAGCTGCCGCGGGTGATGTCGGGCACGGCGGCAAGGCCGGCAAGCCAGATGATCTGGGTGATCGTCGTGTTCCAGATACCGATGGTCAGCAGCGACCAGCTCTCACGCGGGGCGCGGTCGAACAGCGTGGTCGGATCGATCCACTTGCCCCACCAAAAACCGACCACCAGCCAGAGCGCGACGGCGCCGATGGTCATGGTCACGGTGATGATGCGGATGGCGCCGAATTCGTTGATCAGCGGTTTCGACAGCACCATGTAGGCCGAGATCATGGCCGAACTCACCATCACCATCAGCATCCCGACCAGCGACGTCGAGCTGCCGGCAAGGCGCGCTATGTAGCCGTCGGTCACCAGGAGCGCGACGCCGGCGAAGGCGCAAAGGCCGCTGATGATCTTCGGCGCCGTGAACGGCACTCGGTTCAGCACCAGATTGAGCAGGCCGACGAAGATCGGCGAGACGGTGACCAATGTGGCGACCTGGATCACCGTGGCGAAGTCCAACGCCACATGGAACAGCAGATAAGGGATCGACACGCCGAGCAGCGACAGCAGCAGGATCCGGAGGCCATGCGTCCTGAGCGGCGCCAGCAGGTCGCGGCTTGCCGGCAGCACCAGCGCCCAGACCAGCATGCCCGCCGCGCCCAGCACATAGCGCCAGACCGACACCTCGGCCCCGGCCACGCCCGAGTAGACGGCAACGAACTCGCTGGAACCATGGCCCAGCACACCGACGAAAACGGCCGCATAGGCGAGCGGGGCATGGCGGTGCAGAAGGGTCACAATGGCGATGTCCTGAACGAAGCGGTGGGTGGACCGAGGTTAGCCGCGCCGCGATCGACGCGCAAAGCCAACGAATGGCGGATGACGGCGCATGCGCGAATCATGCTTAATGCGACATTAACGTCCATGTCCGACATTCGCGAATGTCTGGACCGGTCGAGGCTGACAGTGTCGATCGTCGGACAACGCAGCGTGATGCGACGGTCGTTGCCCGACGCAATGACGATGTGGCAGAAGGTGCGCGACAAGCAGGAGAGCACATGAACCGCCAACGCATTTTCAGCATGTTCGCCGCCGGCATTCTGTCGACCATCGCGTCGACGGCCATGGCCGAAACCCAGCCGTTCGGGCAGTGGCTCGACGAGCTTCGCGCCGAGGCCGCCGGCAAGGGTATCGGAAACGATGTGCTGGATACGGCGCTGCGCGATCTGGAGCCGATCCCACGGGTCATCGAGCTCGACCGCAAGCAGCCCGAGTTCACCCTGACGTTTCAGCAGTATATGGACCGCGTCGTACCGCAGTCGCGGATCAACAAGGGCCGGCAGAAGCTGGCCGAGCATCGGGCGCTGTTGACGGAGGTCGGCAAGCGCTATGGCGTGCAGCCGCGCTTTATCGTCGCCCTGTGGGGTATCGAAACCGACTTCGGCCGGGTTACTGGCGGTTTTCCGGTCGTTGCCGCGCTGGCGACGCTGGCGCATGACGGCCGCCGCAGCAAATACTTCCGCGGCGAGTTGCTGAACGCCCTGCAGATCCTGCACGAAGGCCATATCAAGCACGACGCCATGATGGGGTCCTGGGCCGGAGCCATGGGCCAGAGCCAGTTCATGCCGTCGAGCTTCGTGCGCTTCGCCGTCGACTATGACGGCGACGGCCGCCGCGACATCTGGCAGACCCAGGCCGACGTGTTCGCGTCCGCCGCCAACTATCTCGCCCGCTCCGGCTGGAGGGACGATCAGACCTGGGGACGGAAAGTGCAGCTGCCGGCCGGGTTCGATCTGTCGTTGGCGGATCTGAAGATCCGCAAGCCATTGGCCGAATGGCAGGCGCTGGGCGTGCGGCGGGCGGACGGCAGCGATCTGCCGACCCGCCAGTTGCAGGCTTCGCTGGTGTTGCCGGCGGACGGCGCGGCGAGTCCCGCCTTCCTGGTCTACAACAACTACCGAACCACCTTGAAATGGAACCGGTCGACCTATTTCGCCATGGCGGTCGGCCATCTGTCGGACGCCATCGGCCGGCGGTAGGTACGGCGATTGCGGCCGAAGCGATGGGTCGGTAGGATACCAGATAGACCGTTCCGATTTCTCCCATACACAATATGAAGTGGAAAATGCGGTCAACTCGCGCTCTGCCCATCACCGTCGCCGGCCTGCTGCTGCTCGCGGGCTGCGCCGAAACGCAGCTGGTGGTGCATACGGCCAAGAAGATGCAGACCGGAACCCGGACGCCCGCCGTCACGACCGGCGTCTACAAGGTCGGCCAGCCCTATCAGATCAAGGGCATCTGGTACTATCCACGGGAAGACCCGAACTACGATCAGACCGGCATCGCCTCGTGGTATGGCGACCCGTTTCACGGCCGGCGCACGGCCAACGGCGAAACCTACGACATGAATGCGATGACGGCGGCGCACAAGACGCTGCCCATGCCGACCAAGGTCCGCGTCACCAATCTGGAAAACGGCCGGTCGCTAATTCTGCGGGTGAACGACCGCGGCCCCTTCGTGAACGGCCGGATCATCGACGTGTCGCGCCGCGCCGCCGATCTGCTCGGTTTCGAGCGTCAGGGCACGGCGAAAGTCCGGGTCACGGCCATCGAGGAGGGGCGGGACATCATCGCGCCCAAACCGGAAACGCCGCGTGAGATCAGAACGGCGCTGCCAGCGGTACCGCAGGGCGACGTGACGGTGCAGACGCTGGCGCCGCCGCCTGGCGTGAAGCAGGCGACAACCGTGGCGCCATC
Source organism: Alphaproteobacteria bacterium (assembly GCA_965232515.1). GTDB lineage: Bacteria > Pseudomonadota > Alphaproteobacteria > JANQKO01. The sequence continues at coordinate 1,378,855 of CBDDPY010000002.1, forward strand.
CGCAGCGCAGCCGACCCGACTGGCCGCCGTCGCGCCGCGCACCGACGTGCCGATCACCGGCGTCGGCGAGGTGCTGCAACTGCCCGTCCAGCCGACCCGGATCTATGTGCAGGCCGGCGCCTTCCTGCAAGTGCAGAACGCGCATCGCCTGGCGGTGCGGCTGAACCGCGTCGGGCCGACCAAGGTGACGTCGGTGTTCGTCGACGATCAGGAATTCTTCCGCGTGCGGGTCGGGCCACTGACGGACGTGCCCGCGGCCGACCGGACGCTGCAGCAGGTGCTGGCCTATGGCCAGAAGGACGCCAAGATCGTCGTCGACTGACCGGAGACAGCGACCGTCGCCATAATTCCGGCAATTTTTGTCACTAATGCGCTCGCCGGTTGACCGTAATCCCATGCAAAATACCGACAGAGACATCCCATGCGCTTACTGACCACCTTCGCCTATGCCGCCGCCTTGATGCTTGCGGCCGGCCTGTCCGCTTCGCCCGTGATGGCACGGGACACGCCGGCCAAGCAGGCTATTCTGATCGACGTCGCGACGGGCTCGGTGCTGTTCTCCAAGAACGCCGACGAGCGGATGCCGCCGGCATCGATGTCGAAGCTGATGACGGCCTACATGGTGTTCGAACGGCTCGCCGACGGCCGGTTGTCGCTGGACGACGAGTTTCCGGTCAGCGAACGCGCCTGGCGCAAGGGCGGCTCGAAGATGTTCGTCGAGGTCGGCAAGCGGGTCAGTGTCGAGGACCTGCTGCGCGGCATCATCGTCCAGTCCGGCAACGACGCCTGCATCGTCATCGCCGAGGGCCTGAGCGGCAGCGAGGAAGCCTTCGCCGAGGAAATGACCAAGAAGGCGCGGGAAATCGGCCTGACGGACAGCAACTTCCGCAACGCCAGCGGCTGGCCGGACCCCGACCACTACATGTCGGCCCGCGATCTAGCCCGGCTCGCCATGCGGCTAGCGCAGGACTTTCCACAGTTCTATCCGATCTACTCGGAGAAGGAGTTTACCTTCGCCGGCATCAAGCAGGGCAACCGGAACCCGCTGTTGTACAAGAATATCGGCGCCGACGGCCTGAAGACCGGACATACGGAAGAGTCTGGCTACGGTCTGACGGCGTCGGCCGTGCGCGACGGCCGGCGCCTGGTGCTGGTGGTGAACGGACTGGAAAGCGTGACCCAGCGCGCCCGGGAATCCGAGCGCCTGCTGCAGTGGGGCTTTCGCGAGTTCAAGAACTATCCCCTGTTCAAGGCCGGTGAAACCGTGGCCGAGGCAAATGTCTGGCTGGGCAAGAACGGCAGCGTGCCGCTGTTGCTGGAATCGCCGCTGACCCTGACGCTGAGCCGCAAGGACCGTCAGGAGATGAACGTCACGGTCAACTACGACGGCCCGATCCCGGCTCCGATCGCCAAGGGCGCCCAGGTCGCGACCTTGCGGATCGCGGCGCCCGGCATGGAGGCGCCGGTCGAGCGGCCGCTGATCGCCGGCGCCGACATCGATCAGCTCGGCTTCGTCGGCCGGATCGGCGCCGCGTTGCAGCATCTGCTGCTGGGCGCGGCGTCGCAGTAGGCGCGAATGGCGACGGCCGCAGCCGAAACCGAAGACGAGGCGACGCACCCGAGCGCAGCCGCCGATCTGATCGGCCACGCGGAGGCCGAGCAGCAAATGCTGCAGGCCTACAATGCCGGCCGCATTCCTCATGCCTGGCTGATCGACGGCCCGCGCGGCGTCGGCAAGGCGACGCTCGCCTATCGCTTCGCGCGGTTCCTGCTGCGGCATGGCGGGGAGGGTGGCGACCTGTTCGGCGCGGCGCCTGCCGACCTGTCGGTCGATCCCGACGACCCGATCTTTCGCCGGGTCGCCGCTGCCGGCCATGGCGACCTGGTCACGGTGGCGCGGACCGCGCGCGAACGGTCCGACGAGCTGAGCGCCTTCATCCGGGTCGAGCAGATCCGTGACCTCGTGCACTTCTTCAACCTGACCTCGGCCGAGGGCGGTTGGCGGATCGCCGTCATCGATGCTGTCGACGACCTCAACGCCAACGCCGAGAACGCGCTGCTGAAGCTGCTGGAAGAACCGCCGGCCCGCGGTCTCCTGCTTCTGGTCAGTCATTCGCCGGGCCGGCTGCTGCCGACGACGCGCTCGCGCTGCCGGCGATTGACGCTGAAGCCGCTGGCCGAGGCCGACGTGGCGGCGATCTTGGGAGCGCGGCTGCCGGATCTGGCGCCGGAGGACGTCACGGCACTGACCGTGCTGGCCGAAGGCAGTCCGGGCCGGGCGATCGCTCTGGCGGAGCAGGGGGGCGTCGCCGTCTATCGCGAGCTGATCGACCTGGCCGGCACGCTGCCGAACCTGAACTACGACCAGGTGCACCAGCTGTCGGACCGGCTGAACCGGCGCGACGGCGAGGCCCAGTATCGGGTCTGGCTGGACCTGATCGGCCTCTGGCTGACCCGGACCGTGCGCCGCGGTGCCCTGACGGGCACCGATATGCCGGAGGTCGTGCCGGGCGAGCGGGCGTTGGCTGACCGCCTGGCGGCCGGCGGCGCGCTTGATCGGCTGGTCGACCTGTGGGAAAAGATCAGCAGCCTGACTGCGCGGGCCGATGCGGTGCATCTGGAGCGCAAACAGGTCGTCCTGAACGCCTTTCTGTCGCTGGAGAGCGCAACCCGGCGGTAAGCGCCGAAACCGCCGTCGGCGGCAAGGTGCGCCGAGGCGGTCGGGACAAGGGTTAATGCGACGAAACCAAAGGACGGACCGATGGCCGGGCGCGACGCCTACTACATCACGACGCCGATCTACTATGTGAACGACAAGCCGCATATCGGCCACGCCTACACGACGCTGGCGTGCGACGTGCTGGCCCGGTTCATGCGGTTGGACGGACGGAATGTGATGTTCCTGACCGGCACGGACGAGCACGGCCAGAAGGTGGCGAAGTCGGCGGCCGACGCCGGCCTCGACCCGCAGGCGTTCTGCGACCAGATTTCGCAGAATTTCCGCGACCTGACGCCGCTGTTGAACTTCTCGAACGACGCCTTCATCCGCACCACCGAAGACCGTCACACACGGGCCTGCCAGGCGCTCTGGCAGGCGATGGACGCCAACGGCGACATCTATCTCGACAAGTATGCCGGCTGGTATTCGGTGCGCGACGAGGCGTTCTATGCCGAGGACGAGCTGCAGGACGGGCCTGACGGCGCCAAGCTGTCGCCGTTCGGCGCGCCCGTCGAGTGGGTCGAGGAGCCGAGCTATTTCTTCCGGCTGTCGGCCTGGCAGGACCGGCTGCTCGAGTTCTACGAGACGAACCCGGATTTCATCGCGCCGGCGAGCCGGCGAAACGAGGTGATCAGCTTCGTCAAGGGCGGCCTGAACGACCTGTCGATCTCGCGCACCACATTCACCTGGGGCGTGCCGGTGCCGGGCGACGACAAGCACATCATGTATGTCTGGCTGGACGCGCTGATCAACTACATCACGGCCGCCGGCTATCCGGACGCCGACGCCGAGACCTACAAAACCTTCTGGCCGGCCGACCTGCACGTCGTCGGCAAGGACATCGTGCGCTTCCATGCCGTCTATTGGCCGGCCTTCCTGTTGTCGGCCGGCGTGACCCCGCCGGCCCGTGTCTTCGCACACGGCTGGTGGACGGTCGAGGGCGAGAAGATGTCGAAATCGCTTGGCAACTTCATCCCGCCACACGACCTGGTCGAGAAGTACGGCGTTGACCAGACCCGCTATTTCCTGATGCGGGAGCTGCCGTTCGGCAACGACGGCAACTTCGCGCATGCCGCCATGGTGGCGCGCATGAACGGCGACCTGGCGAACGATTTCGGCAACCTGTCGCAGCGGGTGCTGTCGATGATCGCGCGCAACTGCGATGGCGCGGTGCCGTCGCCGGGCGCGTTCACGGCCGATGACGAGGCGTTGCTGGGCCAGGCGCACGGGCTGCTGGCCCGGCTGCGCGACGAGATGGCCGCGCAGGCGATCCACCGTGCGCTCGAGGCGCTGTGGGGCGTGATCGGTGACGCCAACCGTTATGTCGACGCGCAGGCGCCATGGGCGCTGCGCAAGTCGGATCCGGCGCGTATGCGGACCGTGCTCTACGTCCTGGCCGAGACGATCCGGCATCTGGCGATCCTGGCGCAGCCGGTAACGCCGGCGGCGACGGCGAAAATGCTCGACCAGCTGGCGGTGCCGGCCGACGCGCGCAGTTTCGCGGCGCTGGGCGAGAAGGGGGCGCTGACCCCTGGCACGCCGCTCCCGGCGCCGGAGGGCGTGTTCCCACGTTATGTCGAGGAGGCTGCGGCCTGAGGCGTTAACCTTTGTTAACCATTGTTAACCTTTCTTAACGCCGCATCCGGTTTGTGAGTACGCAACAATGCTGGTCGATAGCCATTGCCATCTCGATTTCCCCGACTTCGCCGACGAGCTCGACGACGTGGTCGCGCGCGCCGGCGCGGCCGGGGTCGGCCTGATGGTGACGATCTGCACCGAGGTGCGGAAGTTCGAACGGATCGCCGCCATCGCCGAACGCTTCGACAACGTTTACTGCACGGTCGGTCTGCATCCGCACGAGGCGGCGACCGAGCCGGAGCTGGACACGGCGCGGCTGATCGATTGCGCCCGGCATCCGAAGGTGGTGGGGATCGGCGAGTCCGGCCTCGATTACTACTACGACCATAGCCCGCGGGACGAACAGCAGCGCAAGTTCCGGGCGCATATCGCGGCCGCGCGCGAGACCGGCCTGCCGCTGGTGGTGCACACGCGGGACGCCGATGACGACATGGCGGCGATCCTCGAAGAAGAAATGCAGGCCGGCGCCTTTACCGGCGTGCTGCACTGCTTCAGCTCCAGCCGGGAACTGGCTGAAAAAGCTGTTGCATTAGGACTTTATATTTCATTGAGCGGAATCCTGACCTTCAAGAAGGCCGACGACCTGCGCGACACCGCCATGGCGGTGCCCATGGACCGGCTGCTGGTCGAGACCGACGCGCCGTATCTGGCGCCGGCGCCGAACCGGGGCAAGCGTAACGAGCCGGCTTTCGTGGTGCACACGGCCGCCAAGCTGGCCGAGTTGCGGCAGATGCCGATGGCCGAGCTGAGCCGCGTTACCACGGAGAACTTCCTGCGCTTGTTCACCGCCGTCGAGGCGCCGGCCAAGGCATGAAGGTCACGATCCTCGGCTCCGGCACGTCCGGCGGCGTGCCGCGCATCGGCAATCACTGGGGCGACTGCGATCCGAACGAGCCGAAAAACCGGCGTCGCAGGGTCTCGATCATGGTCGAGCAAGGCGCCACCCGGCTGCTGGTCGACACGTCGCCGGATCTGCGCGAACAGTGCCTCGATGCCAACATCGACCGGCTCGACGCCGTGCTGTACACGCATGAGCATGCGGACCACATCCATGGCATCGACGATCTGCGCGGCCTCGCATACCTCAGCGGCGGCCGCATTCCGGCTTATGCCGGACCGCGGGCGCTCGCCGAAATCACCCAGCGCTTCAATTACATCTTCGAGAGCCGGCACGGCTATCCGGCGATCTGCACGGGCCATGAGATCGACGGGCCGTTCCGGATCGGCGCCATCGACGTGCAACCGTTCGAGCAGCAGCACGGACCGATCACGTCGCTCGGCTTCCGCTTCGGACCAGTCGCGTATTCGACCGACCTGAACGGCCTGTCAGACGACGCGTTCGCGGCGCTCGACGGCATCGAGGTCTGGATCGTCGACGCGCTGCGCTACGAGCCGCATCCGACACACGCGCATCTCGATATGACGCTTCGCTGGATCGAGCGCGTAAAGCCGAAACGCGCCGTGCTGACGCACATGACCTGGGACATGGATTACGCGACGCTGGCGCGCCAGCTGCCGGATGGCGTCGAGCCGGCTTACGACGGCATGGTCATCGACCTGCCGGACTGATCGCCGGCCACCGTCGCGAAAAATCCTCACGAGATCAATCGCTTGCGAACCCCCTGCCGGCCCTTCTCCGATACAACTAATATTTGTCATAATATATATTATGCGTGTTATTGGTCAGAAGATGGAGGTCTCCCCCCTGGCGTCGATCTCCGTTTCAGGACGCGCCGGGCGCAGTCGATGAAGGCGCGCAGCGGCGGCAGGTCGCGAGCGCGGCTGGGAAAATAGATGAAGAGCCCCGGCTCCTCGATCGCCGCCCATGGCAGCACGACCTCGAGCCGGCCGGCGTCCGCGTGCGGCGCGACCAGCGGCTCGAACAGATAAGCCAGCCCGAGGCCGTCCAGGGCGGCGTCGCGGGCCAGCAATACGTCGTCGACGACCAGACCGCCGCGCACGTCGACCTCGACCTCCCTCCCCGACGCATCGATCAGTTCCCAGCGATAGAGCGCGCCGGAGGCCTTCTGGCGATAGGCGATGCAGTCGAGACGGGCGAGATCGGCCAGCGTCTGCGGCCGGTCATGTATCTGGAGATAGGACGGCGCGCCCGCCACCACTGATTTGAACGGCGGCGTCAGGCGGACCGTCACCATGTCGCCGGCGATCATCGAGCCGACACGGACGCCGGCATCGAACCCCGCCGCCACGATATCGACGGAGGCGTCGTCGACGCTGATTTCGACGACCACGTCGGGATAGCGCCGCCGCACTTCCCTCAGAACGGGCAGCACCGCGAGCGGCAAAGCAACACGCGGCACGTTCAGGCGCAGGCGGCCGGAGACGGAGTCCCGCGGTCGCCGGAGGCCATCGATCGCCGAGGCGATTTCGGCCGCGGCCGGCGCCACGCGAGCAACGAAACTTTGTCCCGTCTCGGTCAGCGCGACGGCGCGCGTCGTGCGATGAAACAAGGGTGCGCCGACCCGCGCCTCGACCGCGCGTACAGCCTGGCTGACGGCCGACGCGCTCATGCCCAGCTGCCGCGCGGCCGCCGTGAAGCCGCCGAAGCGCGCAACCGCCAGCAAGGTTGGCAGGTGGGCGAGAATGTCCCGCTCGATTGTGAAGTCAGGCTTCAAAGCGCATGCATGATAGCACGCCTAAAAACCGGCAATTGACGCCACATCTCTAGCCTCAACGGCCGATATGGGGTCGGCCCCGCCATCGTCGGAGGACGACATGCTGCGTCAGCTATTCATACTCACCGCGGTTTGCACCGCCCTCGCCCCGGCACTCACGTCGGTTCCCGCCAGCGCCGCGTCGACGCAGCTTGCCGACGAACGCGCCCTGATCGCCGTGGCCGACGGGCTCGACGCCGCGGTCGACGCCAAGGACTGGACGACGGCGCGCGGTTATTTCGCCGACGAGGTCCGGATCGACTTCAGCTCGCTCGGCGGCGGTGCGCCGGCGACGATCCCGTCCGACGATCTGATCGGCGCCTGGCGCACGAACCTGTTCGCGGCGAAGCAGAGCTTCCACCTGCGCGGCAACCACCTGGTCCAAATCGACGGCGACACGGCGCGGATGACCTCGCACGGCTATGCCTGGAACAAGCTGGCGGGCCTCGCCGGCGGCGAGCTGTGGGAGGTCTGGGGCACCTATGATTATCGATTCGCGCGGACGGCTGCCGGCTGGAAGTTGACCCACTTCACCTTCAACATGATCCACGAACGCGGCAATCCGGCGGTGCGCACGGCGACCGAAACCGACTGAGTTGCAAGTCGGGTCGGCGGTCCTAGAATGGCGGCCGCCATGACCTTTTTGTCCGACAAGCCGAACATCGACCGCCTGCTGGCGGTGATGGCGAAGCTCAGGGATCCCGACGGCGGCTGCCCCTGGGATCTGGAGCAGAATTTCGCCTCCATCGCCCCCTACACCATCGAGGAGGCCTACGAGGTCGCGGACGCCATCGACCAGAACGACATGAACCAGCTGCGCGGCGAATTGGGCGATCTGCTGTTGCAGGTGGTGTTCCATGCCCAGATGGCCAAAGAAGCCAAGGCGTTCTCGTTCGACGACGTCGCCGGCGGCATCGCCGACAAGATGATCAAGCGTCACCCGCATGTTTTCGGCGCGGCTGACATCGACAGCGCGGCGGCGCAGACGAAGGCCTGGGAAGAACAGAAGGCCGAAGAGCGCGCCGCCGCTGCCGCCGACAACGGCCGGGCGTTGAGCGCGCTGGACGGCGTGGCGACCGCCCTTCCCGCCCTGACGCGCGCCGAGAAGCTGCAAAAGCGAGCGGCGCGCGTCGGCTTCGACTGGACCGAGGCCGGACCGGTGATCGACAAGATCGCCGAAGAGCTGGACGAGTTGCGCGCCGCGTTGGGCAATGGCGAGGGCCGCGACCGGGTGGCGGCCGAGATGGGCGACCTCTTGTTCGCCGTCGCCAACCTCGCCCGGCATGTCGATGTCGATCCCGAGGCCGCCCTGCGCGCGACCAACGCCAAGTTCGAGCGCCGCTTCCGCCATATCGAGACGGAATTGGCCAAGCACGACCGCAGCCCCGCCGACGCCACGCTCGACGAAATGGAAGAGCTCTGGGTCGCGGCCAAACGGGCCGAATAACGCTCAGTCAGCTGGGAAAGAGCGCGTCGCGAGCGGCCTGCCAGGTCCCCTCGCCCGCGGCCACCAGCAGCGGCACGTGCTGATCCGGCGCGGTAATGTCGTACGCACGGCCGTCAATGTGGGCGGCGCGCCCGCCGGCCTCGGTCAGGATCAACGCGCCGGGCGCGTGATCCCACGGCTTGGTGCGGTGATAGACGGCGAAATGCAATCGGTCGCGCAGGAAGGTCTGATATTCGATACCGGCGCAGTGCAGGATCAACTCCGGCCCGTAGCGGTGACGGTTGCGGCCCATATGCGAAGCAAGCTCGGTATTCTCGCGCGGCAGATGCAGGCAGCCGATGCAGTGCGCCAGGTCCGGCGGCGGCGTCAGACGGACGCGGTCATCGTCGAACCGGGCGCCGGCGCCGCGTTCGGCCATCGCCATGTGATCGTGGACGGGATCGTAGATCCAGCCGGCCACCACCTCGCCGCGATCGATCAACGCCAGCATGATAGCGAACAGCGGCAGGCCGTGCGCGAAGTTGATCGTGCCGTCGATCGGATCGATCAACCAGCAGGGATCGTCGCCCGACAGCAGGTCGAGGCGGCTCGGGTCGTCGTGCACCGCCTCCTCGCCGACGACGACGCTGCCCGGCAGATACGCCGCCAGCCGCTGTCCCAGCGTGGTCTCGGTCTCGACATCGGCGACCGTCAGCAGATCGTTCGGCGCCTTCTCGCTGACCTGCCCGTGATCAAGCTGCCGGAAGTATGGCAGGCAGGCCTCGGCCGCGACCTCGCGAATAATCTCGGCAACCTCGTCTGGCGTCATGTGGGAAACCACGATGTGGACGGAAAACGAAACGGGGCCGCCGAATGGCGGCCCCGCTGATATACGCGAATACTGGATACGCTACGACACTGATTACATCATGCCGCCCATACCGCCCATGCCACCCATGTCGGGCATGGCCGGCGCCGCAGCCTTGTCTTCCGGCTTCTCGGCGACCATGGCCTCGGTGGTGACCAGCAGGCCGGCCACCGACGCGGCATCCTGCAGCGCGGCGCGGACGACCTTGGTCGGGTCGACGATGCCGGCCTTCACCAGGTCCTTGTAGGCCTCGGCCTGGGCGTCGAAGCCGAAGGTCTCTTCCTTCTGCTCCAGCAGCTTGCCGGCGACGACGGCGCCGTCGACGCCCGAGTTCTCGGCGATCTGCCGCACCGGCGCCTCGAGCGCGCGGCGCACGATGTCGACACCGACCTTCTGGTCGTCGTCGCTCAGCTTCAGCTTCTTGAGCGACCGCGAGGCATAGAGCAAAGCGGTACCGCCGCCCGGCAGGATGCCTTCCTCGACCGCGGCGCGGGTGGCGTTCAGCGCGTCGTCGACGCGGTCCTTACGCTCCTTCACCTCGACCTCGGACGCACCGCCGACGCGGATCACCGCGACACCGCCGGCGAGCTTGGCCAGCCGCTCCTGCAGCTTTTCGCGGTCGTAGTCGGAGGTGGTCTCCTCGATCTGCGCCCGGATCTGTCCGCAGCGGCCTTCGACATCGCCCTTCTTGCCGGCGCCGTCGACGATCGTGGTCTCTTCCTTGCTGATGGCAACGCGCTTGGCCTTGCCCAACATGTCGAGTGAGACATTCTCGAGCTTGATGCCGAGATCCTCCGAGATCACCTGACCACCGGTCAGGATCGCGATGTCCTCAAGCATGGCCTTGCGGCGATCGCCGAAGCCCGGCGCCTTGACGGCCGCGACCTTGAGGCCGCCGCGCAGCTTGTTGACCACGAGCGTGGCCAGCGCCTCACCCTCGATGTCCTCGGCAATGATCAGCAGCGGCTTGCCCGACTGGGCCACGCCTTCCAACACCGGCAGCATCGGCTGCAGGCTGGACAGCTTCTTCTCGTGCAGCAGGATCATCGGGCTGTCGAGATCCGCCACCATCTTCTCGGCGTTGGTGATGAAGTACGGCGACAGGTAGCCGCGATCGAACTGCATTCCCTCGACAACGTCGAGCTCGGTGTCGAGGCCCTTGGCCTCCTCGACCGTGATCACGCCTTCCTTGCCGACCTTCTGCATGGCCTTAGCGATCATGTCGCCGATCTCGGCCTCGCCGTTGGCGGCGATGGTGCCGACCTGGCGCACTTCCGACTCGGCGCCGATCTTCTTCGAGCGCTTCTGCAGGTCGCTCACGACGGCCTCGACGGCAACGTCGATGCCGCGCTTCAGGTCCATCGGGTTCATGCCGGCGGCAACGGCCTTGACGCCCTCGCGCACGATGGCCTGGGCCAGCACGGTCGCCGTGGTGGTGCCGTCACCGGCGATGTCGTTGGTCTTCGAGGCCACCTCGCGCACCATCTGGGCGCCCATGTTCTCGAATTTATCCGACAGCTCGATTTCCTTGGCGACGGTCACGCCGTCCTTGGTCACGCGCGGCGCGCCAAACGACTTGTCGAGCACCACGTTGCGGCCTTTCGGACCCAGCGTCACCTTCACGGCGTCGGCCAGGGTGTCGACGCCCTTCAGCATGCGCGTGCGCGCATCGGCGTCGAATTTTACGTCTTTCGCGGACAAGATTGGATCTCCCTACTCAAGAATGCCCATGATGTCGGATTCCTTCATGATCAAGAGCTCCTCGCCCTCGACCGAAACTTCGGTACCCGACCATTTTCCGAACAAAATGCGGTCGCCTTTCGAGACGTCCAGCGGATGCAACTTGCCGTCTTCGCCACGCGCGCCCGAACCGACGGCCAGGACCTCGCCCTCCATGGGCTTTTCCTGGGCCGTATCCGGAATGATGATGCCGCCGGCCGTCTTCTCTTCCGAGCCGACGCGCCGCACCAGCACACGATCGTGCAGCGGCTTGATTTTCATGCGAACCTCCGCAATCCCTGCCTGAATCCAGTGAGTTTGTCAGAAACTGTTAGCACTCAAGAAAATTGAGTGCCAGCGGCTATATACGGTCCGTATGGCAGGCTGTCAATGGCGCGCGGCGGCGGTTTCGCTGCGTTTTCGGAAACGGCCGAGATCGGCCGGATCGATGCCCACCTTGAGGCGCGCGGTCCGTTCGCCGTCCTCGCGATCCAGCACCTCGCCGTGCCGGTAAAGCCAGGCGATGGCGCCGCCGTCGGCCAGATCGACCTCCAGATCGACGATTTCGCGGGCGGCGGCGAGCTCGGCGTCGATCAACGACAGCAGGTCGTCGCACCCCTCGCCGCTCAGCGCCGACATGGCCAGCGTGCGGTCTCGCCGCGCCACCAGGCTTTCGGCCCGCTCGCGCGCCGCCGGGTCGGCCAGGTCGATCTTGTTCAGGGCCTCGATCATCCGCTCGCGCTCGGCCGGCCCGACACCGAGGTCGTCCAGCACCTGGTCGACGTCGGCCGCCTGGGCATCGGTATTGGCGTGGGCAATGTCCCGCACATGCACGATGACGTCGGCCTCCAGCACCTCTTCGAGCGTGGCCCGGAAGGCGGCAATGAGATGCGTCGGCAGGTCGGAGATGAAACCGACGGTATCCGACAGGATAACGCGCCGGCCGCTGGGCAGGTCGACCGCCCGCATGGTCGGATCGAGCGTCGCAAACAGCAGATCCTCGGCCTGCACGTCGGCCTGGGTCAGGCGGTTGAACAATGTCGACTTGCCCGCATTGGTGTAGCCGACCAGCGCGACCACCGGATAGGGCGCGTCGCGGCGCCGTTTGCGGTGCAGGTTCCGGGTGCGCGTGACCTCGTCGAGCTGACGCCGCAGCCGGACGATACGGTCATCGAGCATGCGGCGGTCAGCCTCGATCTGCGTCTCACCCGGACCGCCGACCGTGCCGAGGCCGCCACGCTGGCGCTCAAGGTGGGTCCAGGACCGGACCAGCCGGCTGCGCTGATAGGTCAGGTTCGCAAGCTCGACCTGCAACCGACCCTCGCGGGTCCGCGCCCGAGCGCCGAAGATCTCCAGGATCAACCCGGTCCTGTCGATCACCTTGCGATGCCAGGCGCGCTCGAGGTTGCGCTGCTGAACGGGCGTCAGCGCGCCATCGACGATCACCAGGTCGACGTCATGGGTCGCCGCCAGTTCTCCAAGCTCCGCCACCTTGCCGGTGCCGAACAAGGTGCCAGGTCGGGTCTTGACCAGCGGCGACGCAAGCGATTTCGGCACGTCGAGGCCGATGGCGACGGCAAGGCCAACAGCCTCCCGCAAACGCGCCCCCGCCTCGCGCCGGTCATCGTCTCCCGACAATATGGGGTGGACGACGAGCGCCCGCCCCGTCGGACCGTTCGTTGGATAGGCTTCGCCGTTCCTCACGCGTCGACGGTTGCCTCGGCGTCTTCGGCAGGATCGTAAAGGGTGACCGGATGTGCCGGCATCACTGTCGAAATCGCGTGCTTGTAGACGAGCTGTACATGCGCATCGCGGCGCAACAGCACGCAAAAATTGTCAAAACCGCTGATCGACCCCTGAAGTTTAACACCATTAACAAGAAAAACAGTCACGGGAGTCTTGTTTTTCCTGACGTGGTTCAAAAAGACATCCTGCGTATTCTGGGATTTTTCCGCCATTTTTTGCTTTCCCTAGTTCCCTTATTCGGGATTATGCTCCCCGAACGCCCTTGTTACTGTCACTTGTATATGCAAACGCCGACGGTTCCAAGTCGGCGTTTGCAACGCAACATCCCTATTAAATGGGACCAGAATCAGCCGGGACAAGTATCGCGGCAGCGCTATTCCGCCGCACGCGCCGGGGCCGGCAGCACCACATTTTGGGTGTATTCGACATAGCGGCCACGTAAATCAAGGGTTGTACTTCCGGGCTTGCCATTGCCGACGACGGCATCGTCGATCTGCACGACGGGGTAGACGAAAGATGTCGTGCTGGTCAGGAACGCTTCCTTGGCCGCCTTTGCCTCGTCCACCGTGAACGGGCGTTCTTCGACCCGAATGCCGGCATCGCGCATCAGCTGCAGCAGGCGCCGCCGGGTGATGCCATTCAGGATCTCGTGGCCGGGCGGCCGGGTGACGACGGTGCCGTCCATGAGGACGATCCAGGCATTGGTCGAGCCGCCTTCGGTGACATAGCCGTCGTCATCGACCTGCCAGGCCTCGAAAGCGCCGGCGGCGCGAGCCGCCTGCTTGACCAGGACGTTGGGCAACAGCGACACCGACTTGATGTCGCAGCGCCGCCAGCGCATGTCGGGCGTGGTGATCACCCGTATGCCGTCCTCGACCACGCTGGCCGGCGTCGGCGCCGTGCGGCGAGCCGTCACCACGACGGCGGGCCGGACCCGACGTTTCGGGAACACATGGTCGCGGCGGGCGACGCCGCGACTGACCTGGAGATAGACGATGCCATTGCGAACGCCGTTGCGGCGCACCGTCTCGGCCATCACGATCTCGAGGGCGGCGGCCGACATTGGCATGTCCATATCCAACTCGGCCAGCGAATAGGCAAGTCGTTCGAGGTGCCAGTCGTTGTCGATGAAACGGCCGTCGACGACCGCGACCACCTCGTAGACGCCGTCGGCGAACTGGTAGCCCCGATCCTCGACATGCACCGACGCGTCAGCGTGGGCCAGATAGCGTCCGTTGACGTAGGCGATACGACTCATACCCGACGTGCCCCTGAAATCAGCGCTTCCAGTATGCCGGGTTCACCAGGGTCAACAAAGTCAATAGTTCGACCCGCCCTAGCAGCATGGCGACGCATAACAGCGCCTTCGCCGCCGGCGGCATCGCGGCCAATCCACCGCCCGCCGGATCGATGCCCGCCATGGCCGGCCCGGCATTGGTCAGCGTGACGGCCGCGGCGGCAAGCGCGGTCAAGACGTCGACCCCCAGCAACGCCAATGCCAAGGAGATCGCGGCAAAGGCGAGGATGTATACAAAGAACAGACTCCACACCGCGCGGATCACGGCATCGGTGATCCGACGCTCTCCGAAACGCAGACTGACCACGCCGTGCGGATGCGACAGCCGGGCGAGCTCGCGGCGGGCCTGCTTGAACAGCACGGCGACCCGCATCAGTTTCAAGCCGCCGCCCGTCGATCCCGTGGATGCCCCCACCAGCAGCAGCCCGATCAGCAACACCGGCGACAGGCCGACCCAAATCTGGGGATCGGTGCTGCTGAAGCCGGTTGTCGTCAGGGCGGATACGGCGGCGAACAGGCCGTGACGCAGGCTGCCGAGCGCCGAATGCCCGCTGGCCACGAAAATGTAGACGGAAAGCGCCACGCCCACAGCCGCAGCGCCGGCCAGCAAGTAACGCAGCTCCGGTTCGCGGCGTATATGCTGCCAACGGCCGTGGAACGCCGCCCAGACAAGGCTGAAATTCACCGCGCCGAACAGCATGAAGCACAGCAGAATGAGTTCCACCGCCCAACTGTCGAAGGCGGCGATGCCGCCATTGCGGGTGACGAATCCGCCGGTCGACACGGTGCTGAACGCGAGGCTGAGCGCTTCCAGCCCCGGCACGCCGGCGAGCCATAGCAAGGCCCAGCAGGCAAGAGTTACAAGCGCATAGACCCAGGCCAGCGCGCGTGCGGTCTGCGCCAGACGCGTCGCCAGGCTATCGCCCTCCCCCTTCGCCAGGGCGCTGACGAACAGCTCCAACCCACCGATGCCGATATAGGAGAGCAGCACGATCACCAGCAGGATGGTGAGAAACCCGCCGCCCCATTGCAGCAGGCCACGCCATAACAGTATCGCCGAGGAGACACCGTCGAGATCGCCGAGCACGGTGGCGCCGGTGGTCGTCAGGCCGGAGCTGGCCTCGAAGATCGCATCGATGCCGGCGAACTGCGGACCGGCGAAATAGAGCGGCACGGCGCCGAAGCCGGCGAGCACGATCCAGACCAGGACGACAAAAAGGTAGCTCTCGCGCTTGTCCATGGTCTCGCCGGACCCGCTGGTCACCGCCAGCAGGGCGCCGCCGAAAAACCCCGTCAGCACCGCCGATGCGCCAAAGCTCCAGGCCAGATCGTTGTCACCCTCGACCCAGGCGGCCAGCGCCGGCAGCAGCATGGCCAGCGCGAGGCAGGCGATCGACCAGCCCAGCGCGTAGAGCACGATGCGGTAGGACATGACGGCGGCGTTCTAGATCTTGCCGGCTCAGAAGAAGTCGAGCCGGACCGTGAACAGCTTCTCGACCTTCTTCACCATATCGGCAAGCGCGAACATGATGACCCGGTCGCCAACCTGAACAATCGTGTCGCCGCGCGGAATGACGACCTCGTCATCGCGCACCACAGCGCCAACGATGATGCCGGCCGGCAGCCTGACGTCGCGCAGCGGCGTGCCGACCAGTGTGGAGGTTTCCAGGGCCTCAGCCTCGATCACCTCGGCCTTGCCGTCGCTCAGAGACTGCACGCCGCGAATGCGGCCACGTCGCACATGTTGCAGAATCGTGGACACCGTCGTGGCCCGCGGATTGACCATGGCATCGATGCCGAGCGAACTGATCAGCGGGCCGTAGCTGGAGTTGTTGACCAACGTCACCGCGCGCTGACAGCCGTTTCGCTTGGCCAGCAGAGAAGCCAGAATATTGACCTCGTCATCGTCGGTGACGGCGACGACGGTCTCGGTACTCTGAACATTCGCCTCTTCCAGGATCTCACGTTCGAGCGCGTTGCCGTGGATCACGACGGTTCGCTCCAGCCGGTCGGCGACGAACTCGGCCCGCTCTTTGTCCAATTCGATCACCTTGGCGCGCACGCCGCTTTGGGTGGCCTCGAGCTGTGTCGCCAGAAACAGGCCGATATTGCCGCCGCCGACAATGATGACGCGGTGCGCCTCCTGCTCCTCGTGTCCGAACAGCGTCAATGCGCGTGCAACATGGCCGGTATCTGCGACGAAATAGACCTCGTCGCCGACCAGCATCTGATCGTCGCCGGTGGGCACGATCATGCGGTCGCTACGGATGATGCCGACCACGACGATATTCAGGTCGGGGAACAGCTCGGTCAGCTGCCGGAGCGGCGTGTTGACGATCGGGCAATCTTCCTTGCAGGTCACGCCAATCACGCGGACCTTGTCATCGGCGAACGGAATCATGTCGAACGCGCCTGGTACTTCCAGGCGTCGCATCGCGGCCTGGGCGACCTCGCGCTCCGGCGAAATGATGACGTCGATCGGCATGTGCTCGCGACTGAACAGATCGCGCCAGATCGGTTTCAGGTAGCTCTGGTTGCGCACCCGGGCGATCTTGGTCGGCACGTTGAACAGAGAGTGCGCGACCTGACAGGCCACCATGTTGACCTCGTCCGCATAGGTGACGGCGATGATCATGTCGGCGTCCTCGGCGCCGGCGCTCTCCAGCACATCCGGCAGCGACGCCGCGCCGACCATGCCCTGCACGTCCAGCGTATCGTTCACGCGCTGCACGAGGTCCGGCCGCTGCTCGATCACGGTGACGTCGTTGTTCTCGCCGGCAAGATGCCGGGCGATGGCATAGCCGACTTGTCCGGCGCCGCAGACGATGACCTTCATGGATTGTCTCTTGTCGTGGTCACACCGGCGCCGTTCCGGCGCCTTGCAGCCTGGCGCTGACGCCAAGCGACTTCAGCTTGCGGTGCAGGGCCGATCGTTCCATGCCGACGAACTCGGCCGTGCGCGAGATGTTGCCGCCGAAGCGATTGATCTGCGCCATCAGGTATTCCCGCTCGAACACCTCCCGCGCCTCGCGCAGCGGCATCGACATGACCTCGCCGGCCCCATTGGTGCCGACAGCGGTCGGCGTCGGCATGTTGATCTCGGGCGGCAGCATCTCGGTGCTGATCTTCTCGCTGACGTCGCCCGGCGCCATGATCAGCAACCGTTCGATGATATTGCGAAGCTGACGCACATTGCCGGGCCAGTCGTGCGACTGCAGCGCCGCCATGGCGTCGTCGCTGATCCTGCGTTCCGCGCGACCGAGAATCCTGGCCGAGCTGCGCATGAATTCGGCCACGAGCTCGGGAATGTCCTCACGCCGATCGCGCAGGCTGGGCACGTGAATGGGCACGACATTGAGGCGATGGTAGAGATCCTCGCGGAAGCGGCCGGCCGCGATCTCGTTGCGCAGGTCGCGGCTGGACGCGCTGACGACCCGGACGTCGACCTCCACCTGGCGGCTGCCGCCGACCCGTTCGAATGTCTGGTCCACCAGCACCCGCAGGATCTTGCCCTGGGTTTCGAGCGGCATGTCGGCAACCTCGTCCAGGAACAGCGTGCCGCCATGCGCCTGCTCGAAAACGCCGACCTTGTGTCCGCCGTCGCCGCTGTCGATGCCCTCCTCGATCCCGAACAGCTCGCGCTCGACGCGTTCCGGCGCCATGCTGGCGGCATTGAGCACGACGAATGGCCCCTCGCCGCGCCGAGAACGTGCGTGCAGCAGCCGGGCGACCACCTCCTTGCCGCTGCCGGCGGGCCCGGTGATCAGGACCCGGCTGCCGGTCGGCGCAACCTTGTCGACCGCCGAGCGCACGGCATTGATCGCGGGGCTGGAACCGTCAATGCCGGTGACGTGCCCCGCCCGGGCGCGCAGCTCCTGGTTCTCCGCCTCCAGGCGGGCGGCCTCGATTGCCCGCCGCACGATCAGCAGCAGCCGGTCGGATTCGAAGGGTTTCTCGATATAGTCGTACGCGCCGAGCTTAATCGCCGCGACGGCGGTCTCGATATTGCCGTGACCCGAGATCATCACCACCGGCACGGCGGGATGGTCCTTCTTGACGCATTCCAGCACCTGCAGGCCGTCGAGCCGGCTGCCATGCAGCCAGATATCGAGGATCACCAGCGACGGCCGCCGGGCCTCGACCGCCGTCAGAGCAGAATCGCTGTCGCCGGCGAGGCGGGTCTCGTAGCTCTCGTCTTCCAGGATGCCGGCGATCAGTTCCCGGATATCCGCTTCGTCGTCTACGATCAGAATGTCACGTGCCATGGGACGCTACTTTGTCATCGCGCCGGTTCGAGGGTGGCGGCGTCTCGACCGCGTCCTCGCTGCCGGCATTCGGCTTGATTGGGAAGGTAATGGTGACGCAGGCGCCGCCACCGCGGGCATCCTCCAGCGTCAGTTGACCGCCATGGTCCTCGACGATCTTCTTGACGATGGCGAGGCCGAGACCGGTGCCTTTCGTCCGGGTGGTGACATAGGGTTCGGTCAGGCGCTCGCGCTGATCCGGCGGCAGGCCGCGGCCATTGTCACGGATCGTCAGCGTGACCTGCGGCCCCTCGTCCTCCAGCGTCACGCCGATGCGGCCGGTTGGCAGGTCGTCGTCCGGATCACGACCCTGGATGGCCTCGGCCGCGTTCTTCAGGACGTTCGTCAGAACCTGGCCGATCTGACGTGAATCGCAGCGCAGATCGATCGGCCCTTCCGGAAGGTTGCTGACATATTCGATGTCGGGATGCGCAACCTGCTGCGGAAACACGCTTTGCCGCACGATGTCGGTCAGGTTGTGCTGCCGCAGCGACGGCGCGGGCATGCGCGCAAAAGCCGAGAACTCATCGACCATGCGGCCGATGTCGCCGACATGGCGGATGATCGTCTCGGTGCAGCGTTCGAAGACCTCGCGATCGGTGGTGATCTCGTCGCGGTATTTCCGACGCAAGCGTTCCGCCGAGAGCTGGATCGGCGTCAGCGGGTTCTTGATCTCGTGCGCGATGCGCCGCGCCACGTCGGCCCAGGCGGCCGTGCGCTGCGCCTGCAGCAGCTCGGTGATGTCGTCGAACGTGATGACGAAGCCCTGCCGCTCCTCGCGGCTGCGGTCGGCCGTCACCCGCACCAGCAGCGTCCGGCGTTTGTCGCCGCGATTGAGGCTGACCTGCCCGTCGACGACCCGGTTCGGCCGGCTGCGCGCCTCGGCCAGCAGCAGGCCCAGCTCGGGCACGACATTCTCAAAACGCTGGCCGATCAGGGTGTCGATGTCGCTGCCCAACAGATCCGCCGCGGTCTGGTTCGGCAGGTTGATGCGGCCGTCGCGATCGAGACCGACGACGCCGGCGCTGACGCCGGCCAGCACGGTTTCTGTAAAGCGCCGACGGCGATCGAGCTTACGATTGGCTTCCAGCACCTCGTTGCGCTGGGCCTCGAGCTGGTTGGTCATGCGATTGAACGCGCGGCTGAGCGTGCCGAGCTCATCGTCGCTGTCGCCCTCGGGCACGCGGGCCAGCATGTCGCCCTGCCGCACGCGCTCGGCGGCCAGCACCAGCGCGCTGATCGGCCGGACCAGACGATTGGCGAAAAGCAAACCGAGCCAGACGGCCACGAACAGCAGCATCAGCGCGACGACGATGAAGATCAGCGCCGACATCAGCTGGACGCTGGACCGGGCGCCTTCGAGCTTCTGGTACTGCGCGACGGCGGCCTGCGTCTGCTGCACGTAGCTGACGACCTGATGCTCGACGAAGCGGCCGACATAGAGATAGGCATCGAGGAAGCCCTCGAGCCGCATTAGTGCGCGCACTTGGTCCTCGGTGTCGCTGGCGAACACCACGACCTCGCCGCTGTTCACCCGCCCGATGGCCTCCAACGGCACGGCGTCGAAGGCGGCGGCCAGGCTCAACGTCGTACGAGCGAGCACGCGGCCACTGGAGTCGAACACCGTCGCTTCGCTCAACGTCCGCAGCGCGGCCTGCGTCGACAGGACCTGATTGAACAGATTTGCGTTGCGCGCCAGCCGCGGCGCGACGCGGTTGAGGTCGTTGGCCATGGCCAGGATGTCGGCGCGGATTGCCTTGCGGTGCTCGGCGACATAGGCCTGGGCGATCGCCTGCGAGCCTTCGACGGCGTTGCGGATGCGGTCGCTGAACCAGGTCTGGATGACGAGATGGAAGAACAGCGCCGCGAACACGGCGACGATAATGGCCGGCGCGACCGCCACCAGACTGAACAGACCGACGAACCGGGTATGCAGGCGCGAGCCCGCCGAACCGCTGCGCCGTTCGACATAGAGCCGCACAAGCTGCCGGGCGATCAGCGCACCGAGCGACAGCAGCAGGATCATGTCGACGACGAGCAAGCCGAGCACGAGCTGGAGGTCCTGCGCATCGGTCGACGAACCGGTCCAGGCGGCATAAGTGGCGAGCCCGGACACGGCGACGGCAACCGCCAGCGCGATCGCCAGCTTGCCCGCCAGACCGACACGCCGCGCCCAGCGCTGCAGCCGCTGCGCGACCGGCCAGCCGATCGTGTATCCGTCCGTCGTCGTCGTCATCAGGTGGCCCGTGCAGTCACCGCCACAGCTGCGTTATCGGGGTCACAGTCTGTTGCAATATTGCATCACTTGATGCCGCGTACCACCTGAATGTCAAGCTCGCGAATTTTCTTTCGCAGCGTGTTGCGGTTGAGCCCGAGCAGCAGCGCCGCCCGCACTTGATTGCCCCGGGTCGCCGACAGGCTCATTTCGATGAGTGGCCGTTCAAGCTCGCGCAGCACGCGATCGTAGAGCCCCGGCGGCGGCAAACTGTCGCCATGCGCTGAGAAATAGCGCTTCAGATGACGTTCGACCGCGCCGCCAATGCTGTCGCCGCCACCTGAATCTCCGAACTCGGGTCCCGGCGCCGTCGCGGTCAGCTCGGCCTCGATGACTTCAATGCCGATCACCTCTTCGGCATAAAGCGCGGCAAGTCGCCGCACCAGATTTTCGAGTTCGCGAACATTGCCCGGCCAGCGATAAGTCTTCAGGCGCTCAATGCCGTCGTTATCGATTCGCTTCGGCGGCAGTCCCTCGCTCTCGGCCGTGGCGAGGAAATGCCGGACCAGATCGGGCACATCCTCCGTACGTTCGCGCAGCGGCGGCAGCCGGATCGGCACGACGTTCAGACGGTAGAACAGGTCTTCGCGGAAGATGCCCTGATGGATCAGCTGCCGCAGATCGCGGTTGGTGGCGGCGACGATACGCACATCGGTCCTGATCGGCGTGCGGCCGCCGACCGTCGTGTACTCGCCCTGCTGCAGCACGCGCAGCAGACGGGTCTGGGCTTCGGGCGGCATGTCGCCGACCTCGTCCAGAAACAGCGTGCCGCCCTCGGCCTGCTCGAACCGCCCCATGTTGCGGTTGGTGGCGCCGGTGAACGAGCCCTTCTCGTGGCCGAACAGCTCTGCCTCGATCAATTCGCGTGGGATCGCCGCCATGTTGACGGCGACGAACGGACCGTTGCGGCGTTTGCCGTAGTCGTGCAGCGCGCGGGCGACCAGCTCTTTGCCGGTGCCGGATTCGCCGGTCACCATCACCGTCAGGTCGGTCTGCATGAGCCGCGCCAGCGTGCGGTAGATGTCCTGCATCGCCGCCGAGCGGCCGATCAGCGGCAGCACCTCGTCGGCATCGTCGGCCTTGCCGGTATCGCCGCGGCGCTCGTTCGGCGTCGTCAGCGCCCGTCTGACGACGCTGGTCAGCTCCTTCAGGTCGAATGGCTTCGGCAGGTATTCATAAGCGCCGCGCTCCGTCGCCTTGATCGCGGTGATCAGCGTTGTCTGCGCGCTCATCACGACGATCGGCAGCTCCGGACGCAGCTTCTTGATCCGCGGCAGAAGGTCCAGGCCGTTCTCGTCCGGCATCAATACGTCGGTGATGACCAGATCGCCGTCACCGTCGTTGATCCAACGCCACAGGGTCGCGGCATTGCCGGTGCTGCGGACCTGGAAACCGTCGCGCCCCAGCGCCCGGTCGAGCACGGTCCGAATGGCGCGGTCGTCGTCGGCGACGAGAATGGTTCCGTTGTTCATGGGCCTTCCGCCTCGTACATCGGCAGCATGATCCGGAAGACCGTGCGCCGCGGGCGGCTGTCGCATTCGACGGTGCCGCCGTGGTCGTCGATAATCTTCGCCACCAGCGCCAGACCCAACCCCGAGCCCTGAGCCTTCGTGGTCACGAAGGCATCGAAGAGATAGGGCTGCAGGTCCTCCGGCACGCCCGGTCCGTTGTCCTGAATGCTGATCTCGAGCGGCAGCTTCATCCGTCGCCGGCTGCCCGGCACCGCAAGGCGCACCCCGTGGCGGAACGCCGTCGTCATGACGATCTCGCCGCCCTGGTCGGGCGCGGCCTCGGCGGCGTTCTTCACCAGGTTCAGGAAGGCCTGCACCAGCTGGTCGAAGTTGCCGTGCACGGGCGGCAGCGACGGATCGTACTGCTCGACGATGCGCAGGTGCTCGCCAAATCCGTTCTGGGCCAGCTTGCGCACCCGCTCCAGGACCTCGTGGATGTTCACCGGCGCCCGCTCGATGGGCTTGTCCGAGAACATCTCCATACGATCAAGGATGCCGCAGATGCGGTCGGTTTCATCGCAGATCAGCCGCGTCAGCTCGTCGTCGACCTGATCGGGATTCTGCTCCAGCAACTGGGCCGCGCCGCGGATTCCGCTCAAGGGGTTCTTCACCTCGTGCGCCAGCACCGCGGCGAGGCCGGTGACCGATCGGGCGGCGCCACGATGGGTGAGCTGCCGATCGATCTTGCTGGCAATGGTGTTCTCTTGCAGCGAGATCAGCACCGCGCCCGGCATGTCAGCCAGCGGCGAAACGGTGATGTTCACCAAGTGCCGGCCGATCCGCGGCGTGCCCAGATCGACGGCGTATTCAGACATCGTGTTGCCGTCGTGCCGGACCTGGGCCACCAACGACAAGACCGGGCTGCCGAACGGCGCGACATCGGCGAGGCTTTGCCGATACAACAAGGCGGCGCCGGCGGAGAAGAACTGCTCGCCCGCGTGATTGACGTAGCGGATGGCGTCGTCGCGGTCGACGACCAGAACCGGATACGGCAATGCGCTCAGGAACGTCTCGGGATCGAAGCGAAAGCCGGCCACCGACGTCGTCCGAGCGAGTTCGGTCGTCATCAGGCCGCCAGCCTGTCGCCAACGGCGTCGTAGGCCTGATGGATCAGCGCGACAACGTCGGCGGGCCGGTCGCTGCGTTTTGCGACCTGACGGACCGCCTCGGGCGCGCCTGCCCGTCCGAGATACCAGTCGAGATGCTTGCGCGCGATACGCACGCCGCGATCGGTCCCATAGTGCGCCAGCATGTCGGTGTAGTGCTCGAGCACGATGTCGCGCTGCCGGACGACCGGCGGATCCGGCAGACGCCGACCTGTCTTCAGGAAGGCGATAACCTGGGCGATGAACCAGGGGCGGCCGTAGCTGCCGCGGCCGATCATCACGCCGTCGGCGCCCGATGCAGTGAGGATCGCCGCCGCGTCATCGACGCTGACGACATCGCCGTTGGCGACGACCGGGATATCGACCGCCGCCTTGACCCGCGAGATGAACGACCAGTCGGCCCGCCCCTTGTAGAGCTGACAGCGCGTGCGTCCGTGCACGGTGATCATCCCGACGCCGCAGTCCTGCGCGATCCGCGCCAGCCGCGGGGCGTTGCGCGACGCCTCGTCCCAGCCCGTGCGCATCTTCAGCGTGACAGGGATGTCCACCGCCTCGACAGTATGGGCGATGATGCGGCCGGCATGGATCTCGTCACGCATCAGCGCGGACCCCGCCTGCCCGCCGACGACCTTCTTCACCGGGCAGCCCATGTTGATGTCGATGATGTGGGCGCCGCGATCCCGGTTCCAACGCGCCGCCGCGGCCATGTCCTCGGGAATGCAGCCGGCGAGCTGAACGGCGCGCGGCCGCTCGTCGGTATCTGTCCGGGCACGCTCGCGCGACGCCCGGCTCTCACGCATCAGCTCGCGACTGGCGATCATTTCGGACACCACGAGGCCGCCGCCCAGACGGCGCACCATCCGACGGAACGGCAGGTCCGTGACGCCCGACATGGGCGCCAGGATAACCGGCTCTTCGATTTTTACGGTTCCGACGGAGATGGTCATTTCTTAGGCATGTGACCTTTGGTGCTTAATTCGAATGCAACACTAGTGGACTTGATGCCGCAGTGCAACATTGGGCAATAGTTATCGTCGACGGCTTGGCGCGGGGCGAACGGGGCTTTAGGTTGCCGCCATGTCGGAGCGCACGACCATAGCCCTGGTGGTTGCCGGCGGCCGCGGCACCCGGCTGGGTATCGATGTGCCGAAGCAGTATCTGCCGCTGGGCGGCCGCGCCGTGTTGCGGCACAGCATCGAGACGTTCCTCAGCCATCCGGCGGTCGACGACGTCCAGGTCGTGATCCATGCCAATGACCGGCCGCACTACGAGGCCGCCGTCGCCGGGCTGACCTTGCCGGCGCCGGTGACCGGCGGGGCGACCCGCCAGGCTTCGGTCCTGGCCGGCCTGGAAGGTCTGGTGGCAATGAATCCGGGCCGGGTACTGATCCACGACGCCGCACGACCATTTGTCGATTGCCGGGTCATCGACCGCGCCCTCGCGCTGTTGGCCGAGAACGCGGGCGCCATTGCCGCGCTGCCGCAGACCGACAGTCTGAAGCGCGGACAGGACGGGCGCATTACCGCCAACGTCGACCGGGCCGACCTTTGGCGCGCGCAGACGCCGCAGGCCTTCCGCTACGACGAGATCCTGGCGGCGCATCGGGCCGCCGCCGGCGCCGCACATACCGACGATGCCGCGGTGGCCGCCGCAGCGGGCCTTGGGGTGGCGCTGGTCGACGGCGACGAGGACAATTTCAAGATCACCTCTTCAGCGGACCTTGACCGCGCCGAACGCCTGCTGGCGCAGCGGCTGGGCGATATCCGGGTCGGCACCGGCTTCGATGTACACCGCTTCGTTGCCGGCAATCATGTCATGCTTTGCGGCGTGCGGATTCCGCACGACGCGGCGCTGGCCGGTCACTCGGACGCGGATGTCGGCCTGCACGCCATAACCGACGCGCTGCTTGGCGCGATCGGCGCCGGCGATATCGGCGACCACTTTCCGCCCAGCGACCCGCAATGGAAGGGCGCGCCGTCGGACCTGTTCCTACACCATGCCGGCCAAGCGGTCGCCGCCCGCGGCGGCAAGGTCGCCCACGTCGACGTCACGTTGATCTGCGAACGGCCCAAGATCGGTCCACACCGCAGCGCCATGGTCGAGCGCATCGGCGAGATCCTGACACTGGCGCCAGAGCGCGTCAGCGTGAAAGCGACCACGACCGAACGCCTGGGCTATCTGGGACGGGGCGAGGGCATCGGCGCGCAGGCGGTCGCGACCGTGCGACTGCCGCTGTGAACCGGCCGCTGCCGCTCAGCCATCCGGCAGCCCTGTTGGCGACCTGGTTCGGATCTGGGTTGCTGCCGCGAGCGCCGGGCACCTGGGGCTCGCTCGCCGCCCTGCCCTTCGCCTGGATCATCGCCAGCCTTGCCGGACCGATCGGACTGGCGCTGGCCGCGGCCATCGTGTTCGGCATTGGCTGTTGGGCCGCCGAACGATATGCGGACGCCACAGGCAAAGCCGATCCCGGCGCCGTTGTCATCGATGAAGTCGCAGGACAGTGGCTGGTGCTGGTGGCGGCCCCGCTCAGCCTGCCGGCCTATGCCACAGGTTTCCTGCTGTTCCGGCTGCTGGACATCGTCAAGCCGTGGCCGGCGAGCTGGGCCGATCGCACGCTGAAGGGCGGCGTCGGCATCATGGCCGACGACGTACTTGCGGCCGGCTATGGCTTGGTGCTGATGTATCTCGGCCGGGACTGGATCGGAGGGTTCTGAATGCTGCCGAAGCACCTGCTGCGCCTCGCGGAGACGACGCTGTCGGCGGCCCGTGAGCAGGGCCGGACCATTGCCACAGCCGAGTCCTGCACCGGCGGACTGATCGTTGGCTGCCTAACCGAGATCGCCGGCTCGTCCGATGTCGTCGACCGGGGCTTCGTCACCTACTCCAACGCCGCCAAGACCGAACTGCTGGGTGTCCCGGCGGCGACGATCGAGGCCATGGGCGCCGTGAGTGAAGAGGTCGCCATTGCCATGGCCGAGGGCGCGCTCGACCGCAGCAATGCCAACCTGACCGTGGCTGTCACGGGCGTCGCCGGTCCCGGCGGCGGTACGGCGGAGAAACCGGTCGGGCTCGTGCATATCGCGACAGCTAAGACCGGGGCCGCGACGGAACACCGCCGAATGGCGTATGGTGATGTGGGGCGTGATCGAGTGCGCGAAGAAACCGTTGTCACGGCGCTGGAGATGCTGCAGGCGCGCATCGCCGAGGAGACCGCATAATGAACCTGGAACTCTACCTTGCCTTCGTCCTGGCCACGACCGTTCTGATTATCATTCCCGGCCCGAATGTGGCGCTTATCGTCGCGCACAGCGTCAGCTTCGGCGCCCGGCGGGGCCTGGTGACGGTCGCCGGCACCCAGGCCGCGCAGGCCATTCAAGTCACCGTCACCGCTATCGGCATGACCTCCCTCATGCTGCTGCTCTCGCAGTGGTTCGAGTGGCTGCGCTGGATCGGCGTCGCCTATCTGCTCTACCTCGGCGTCCGGCAGTGGCGGAGCAGCTTCGAGCGTGCGGCCGGTCCCGAGGTCACGGCCGGTTCGGCGCGGCCGCTGTTCTGGCAGGGCTTTTTCGTCGCCATGACGAACCCGAAGACGCTGTTCTTCTATGCCGCCTTCTTCCCGCAGTTCGTCGACCCGCAACTGCCGTTCGCCGGCCAGATGGTGCTGCTGTGCCTGACCTATCTGGCAATCGCGACGCTGCTGGACGGCGGTTATGCGATCGCCGCCGGCAGGGCGCGGGCCTGGTTCGGCAATGCGCGGCGCATGCGATGGCAGAACCGGATCAGCGGCTCACTGTTGATCGGCGCGGGCGTTGGATTGGCGCTGGCGCGCCGGAGCTAGACTGCCTTTGATGCGGGATCCAGCGCGTCCGGCGACGTTTCGGGCGAGCTGTAAACCGCTTCGGCGCGGTGTTCGAACGCCGAGACCATGCGGCGGACGGCCTCGTTGAAAACGGGCGTGGCCGCCGCCCGCAACAGCCGCGAACGGAACTCGAAATCGATCCAGAAATCGATGGTCGTCGCCGCGCCGCCGTCCTCCGGAATGAACTCCCAGTGGTTGTTGAGATACCGGAACGGCCCGTCGACATATTCGACATCGATGTGGCGTTTCGGCTCCAGCGTCACCTTTGAGGTGAAGGTCTCGCGGAAGACCTTGAAGCCGACCATGAGATCGCCCCAGATCACGTTGCCTTCGCGACGCGTGACCCGGCAGCCGACGCACCACGGCAAGAACTCCGGATACTTGCCGATGTCGGCGACCAGATCGAAAAGCTGATCGGGCCGGTAGGGCAGCTTCCGGCGTTCGGCGTGCGTCGGCATGGATTTGTTATCCGGCGTCGGCGAGTTGCGCTTCGCGGCGGCGGCGCAGTTCGGCGAAATCGCTGTCGGCGTGATAGGACGAACGGGTCAGCGGCGAGGCCGAGACCATCAGAAAGCCCTTGCCGCGCGCCATCTGCTCGTAGGCCGCGAACTCATCCGGCGTCACGAAACGGTCCAGCACGTGATGCTTGGGCGTCGGCTGCAGGTATTGGCCGATGGTCAGGAAATCGACATCGGCCGCCCGCAAGTCATCCATCACCTGATAGACCGCCTGCTTGTCCTCGCCCAGACCGACCATGATGCCGGATTTGGTGAAGATCGTCGGGTCGAGCTGTTTGACCCGCGCCAGCAGTTGCAGCGAAACGAAATACCGAGCGCCCGGCCGTACCTCCGGATAGAGGCCCGGCACGGTTTCAAGATTATGGTTGAACACATCCGGCCGCGCCTCGACGACCGTTTCGATGGCGTCCGCCTTGCCCAGGAAATCCGGCGTCAGAACCTCGATTGTGGTCTCGGGCGAGGTTTCGCGGACGCGGGTGATGACCTTGGCGAAGTGCCTCGCCCCGCCGTCGTCGAGATCGTCGCGGTCGACGGAGGTGATCACGACATGCTTGAGGCCGAGCTTCTGCACGGCGATGGCGACGTTCTCGGGCTCGAACGGGTCGAGCGCGCCGGGCCGGCCGGTCTTGACGTTGCAGAAGGTGCAGGCCCGCGTGCAGGTATCGCCCATGATCATCATGGTGGCGTGACGCTTTGCCCAGCACTCGCCGATGTTCGGACAGGCCGCCTCCTCGCAGACGGTGACCAGCTTGTTGTCGCGCATGATGTTCCGGGTCTCGAAGTATTCCTTCGAGACCGGCGCCTTGACCCGGATCCAGCTCGGCTTCCGCTTGATCGGATTGTCGGGCCGGTTGCGTTTCTCCGGATGGCGCAGGTCGCGCGTGTCGCCGGTGATGCTCATGCGGTTTTGTCCATACGATGCGGTCGCCCGAATAACGGAACCTAGCGGCGACCGCTCCCCTTAGAAATGTATTGCCCGACCGTAAGCGTCAAGCACGGACTCGTGCATCATCTCCGACAGCGTCGGGTGCGGGAAGATCGCGTGCATCAGATCAACCTCGGTCGTTTCCAGGGTTTTCGCGACCCCATAACCCTGGATCAACTCGGTCACTTCGGCGCCGACCATGTGGGCGCCAAGCAGCTCCCCGGATTTGGCGTCGAATACGGTTTTGACCATGCCGTCCGCCTCGCCCAGCGCGATCGCCTTGCCGTTGCCGATGAAGGGAAAGCGTCCGACCTTGACCTCATGGCCGGCCGCCTTTGCCGCCGCCTCGGTCAAACCGACGCTGGCCACCTGCGGCCAGCAATAGGTGCAGCCGGGGATGTTCGAGGTGTCGAGCGGATGCGTCGTATTGTCGCCGGCAATGTGCTCGATACAGATCACGCCCTCATGGCTCGCCTTGTGCGCCAGCCAGGGCGGGCCGACCAGGTCGCCAATGGCGTAGACGCCGGGCTCGCCCGTGCGCATCCATTCGTCGATCACCACATGCGCGCGGTCGACCTCGACCTTGGTGTTCTCGAGGCCGATGTCCTCGACGTTGCCGACGATACCGACGGCCGAGATCACGCGATCGACCGTGATCGTCTCGTTCTTGCCCTTGTTCTCGATGGTCGCCTTGACGTTGTTGGCGCCCTTCTCGAGCTTCGTGACCTTGGCGCCCGTCTTCAGCTTCATGCCTTGCTTCTCGAAGGCCTTATGGGCGAAGGCTGAGATCTCCTCGTCCTCAACCGGCAGCACCCGGTCCAGCACCTCGACCACCGTAACATCGGCGCCGAGCGTATTGAAAAAGCTGGCGAATTCGATACCGATGGCGCCGGAGCCGATGACCAACAGCGATTTCGGCATGACATCAGGCACCATGGCGTGGCGGTAGGTCCAGATCAGCTTGCCGTCGGCCTCCATGCCCGGCAGCTCGCGGGCCCGCGCGCCGGTCGCCAGGATGATGTGCTTAGCGGCGATGTCGGCAACCGTCTTACCGTCTTTCTCGACCGCGATCTTGCCCTTGCCGGCGAGACGGCCATGGCCCTCGACGACCGTCACCTTGTTCTTGCGCAGCAGGTGCTTGACGCCGCCGTTAAGCTGGCCGGCGACGGCACGGCTGCGCTTGACGATCTTCTGAAGGTCGAACTTGATGTCCTTGGCGGAAAAGCCGAATTCGTCGAGACGATGCATCAGGTGATAGATCTCGGAGCTGCGCAACAGCGCCTTTGTCGGGATACAGCCCCAGTTCAGGCAGATACCGCCGAGCAATTCGCGCTCGACCACCGCCGCTTTCATGCCGAGTTGCGCCGCCCGGATGGCGGCGACATAGCCGCCGGGTCCACTACCGACGACGACGACGTCGAAATTCTGCTCCGCCATACGCTTTAATCCCTTCCGGCTTGCAACGCCCGTTACAGCATCATCGTCATCGGATCTTCGATCAGCTTCTTGAACGCCGCCATGTATTCGGCGCCCACGGCCCCATCGACCGAACGGTGATCGACCGACAAGGTACAGGACATCACGGTGGCAATGCCGAGCGTGCCGTCCTTCACCACCGGCCGCTGCTCGCCAGCGCCGACGGCCAGGATGCAGCCCTGCGGTGTGTTGATCACGGCCTCGAACTGCTTGATGCCATACATGCCGAGGTTGGACACCGAGAACGTGCCGCCCTGAAACTCCTCCGGGCGCAGTTTGCCGTCGCGGGCCCGGCCGGCCAGCTCTTTCATCTCGGCTGAAATCGTCGACAGCCCCTTCTGCTCGGCCGACCGCACGATCGGCGTAATCAAACCGCCGTCGAGGGCGACGGCGACGGCGACGTCGGCCGTCTTGTAGTACTTGATGCCGTCACCGGCCCAGGAAGCGTTGGCGGCCGGCACCTTCATCAGCGCCAATGCCGCCGCCTTGATGACGAGATCGTTGACCGACAGCTTGAATTCGCCGTCGCCGCGCGCGTTCAGATCCTTGCGCAGCGCCAGCAGCGCGTCGATCTCGCAGTCGACCGTCAGGTAGAAGTGCGGCGCCTGCTGCTTCGACTCGGTCATGCGGCGGGCGACGACCTTGCGCATGTTGTTGGCCGGCACGAACTCGAAATCCGGCTCGAAGGGTTGAGGTTCGCTGGTCGAAACCGCGGGCGCCGGGACCGGAGCCGCGGCGGGCGCGGCAGCCGGTGCCGGCAGCGACAGCGCCTTTTCGATATCCGCCTTGACGATGCGGCCATGTGGTCCCGAGCCGGTGACCGCGGTCAGATCAAGGCCGGCCTGGGCCGCCATGCGCCGGGCCAGGGGGCTCGCCTTGATGCGTTCGCCGGCAGCGTTGGTCGGCGCCGGGGGGGCGGCCTGCACCGCACCGCCGCCATTGGTTTTCGGCGGGGCCGACGCGGCGGGCGCGGTCGCCGGCGCTTCGGCGGCTGGTGCTGGAGCCGCTGCCGGGGCCTCGGCGGCAGCTGGCGCCGGGCCGCCGGCCGGCTGATAGCCGGAAAGCGCGCTCTCGTCCTCGTCCTCCTCCAGCACGATGGCGATGGCGGCGTTCACGGCCACGCCCTCGGTCCCTTCCGGCACCAGGATCTTGGCGACCTTGCCCTCGTCGACCGTCTCGACCTCCATGGTCGCTTTGTCGGTCTCGATCTCGGCGATGATGTCGCCGGAGCTGATGGTGTCGCCCTCGTTGACCAGCCACTTGGCCAGCGTGCCTTCCGTCATGGTCGGCGACAACGCCGGCATGGTGATGGTGATCGGCATGTCAGAGCCCCCGTCCGTTTCGTCCGTTCTTGTTGCCTGCGCCTAGCGGTAGCACACGGCCTTGGCCGCCGCCGCCACCTTGTCGGCGTTCGGCAAGGCCAGGGTCTCGAGATTGGCGGCGTACGGCAGCGGCACGTCCTCGGACGTGACCCGGCCGACCGGCGCGTCGAGATCGTCGAAGGCGTGCTGCATCAGCAGCATGCCGATCTCGGCGCCGACGCCGCAGGTCGGGAAGCATTCCTCGACCGTGACGCAGCGGTTGGTCTTCCGGACCGACTGCACGACAGTATCGATATCGAGCGGCCGCAAGGTCCTGAGATCGACGACCTCGGCCTCGATGCCCTCGCCGACAAGCTGTTCGGCCGCCTGCAGCGCGTGGCCGACGGAGATCGAGTAGGCAACGATGGTGACGTCGCTGCCCGGCCGCACCACCTTGGCCCGGCCGATGGGCACCGTGAAATCGTTCAGAACGGGCACGTCGAAGCTGTGGCCGTAGAGGATCTCATTTTCCAGGAAGATAATCGGGTTGGGATCGCGGATCGCAGACTTCAGCAGGCCCTTGGCGTCGGCCGCGCTATAAGGCGCGATGACCTTGAGGCCGGGCACATGCGCGTACCAGGCGGCATAGTCCTGCGAGTGCTGGGCCGCCACGCGGGCGGCCGCGCCGTTCGGGCCGCGATAGACGATCGGGCAGCCCATCTGGCCGCCGGACATGTAATTGGTCTTGGCGGCCGAGTTGATGATCTGGTCGATCGCCTGCATGGCGAAGTTGAAGGTCATGAACTCGACGATCGGCTTCAGGCCGCCGAAGGCCGCGCCAACGCCAAGGCCGGCAAAGCCGTGCTCGGTAATCGGCGTATCGATCACCCGACGCGGACCGAACTCCTCGAGCAGGCCCTGGCTGACCTTGTAGGCGCCCTGATACTCGGCGACCTCCTCGCCCATCAGCATCACGGCGCCGTCGCGCCGCATCTCCTCGGTCATGGCGTCGCGCAGCGCTTCGCGCACGGTGAGCGACTGCATCTCGGTGCCGGCCGGCACGTCCGGCTCGGGTGGCGCCACGGCGACCGGCGCCGCGGCGGCCGTGGGCTCCGGCGCGGGCGGCGCAGCCTCTGTCGCTGGCGCGGGCGCGGGTTCGGCCTGGCCGCCGCCGCTGCCGTTGACGCTGAACCCATCCAGTGCCGACGCATCCTCGCCATCCGCCAGAAGCACGGCGATCGGCGCGTTCACCTGCACGCCCTCGGTGCCCTCGACGACCAGGATCTTGCCAACGACGCCTTCGTCGATGGATTCCACCTCCATGGTGGCCTTGTCTGTTTCGATTTCGGCCAGCATGTCGCCGGACGACACGGTGTCGCCTTCCTTGACGAGCCATTTCGCCAAGGTGCCTTCGGTCATGGTCGGCGAAAGCGCCGGCATGGTGATGGTGATCGGCATTCTGTCTCCTCCCCCGAGGCGCCGTCCGCGCGCTGTCGCCGGTTCAGGCGTCCACCAGCACGTCGGTATAGAGCTCGGACGGATCCGGCTCCGGGCTGTTCTGCGCGAATTCCGCGGCCTCGGTCACGCGGGCCTTGATGTCGCGATCGATATCCTTGAGCACGGCCTCGTCGACGCCACCGGCCTCGACGATCTTCTCGCGCAGACGATCGATCGGATCGCGTTCGGAGCGGACCTTCTGGACCTCTTCCTTGGTACGGTACTTGGCCGGATCGGACATGGAATGACCGCGATAGCGGTAGGTCTTCATTTCCAGGATCATCGGCCCGTTGCCGGCCCGGGCGTGGGCCACGGCCTCGTCGCCGGCCGCTCTCACGGCAACGACGTCCATGCCGTCGACCTGCATGCCGGGGATACCCAGGCTTTCGCCGCGACGGTGCATCTCGGTCTGGGCCGTGGCGCGGGCCACCGAGGTGCCCATGGCGTACTGGTTGTTCTCGATGATGTAGATCACCGGCAGGCGCCAGAGCGCCGCCATGTTGAAAGACTCATAGACCTGGCCCTGGTTGGCCGAGCCGTCGCCGAAATAGGTCAGGCTGACCCGGTCGGTCTCGTTGTACTTGTGGGCAAACGCGAGGCCGGTGCCGATCGGCACCTGGGCGCCGACGATGCCGTGACCGCCATAGAAATTCTTCTCGCGGCTGAACATGTGCATCGAGCCGCCCTTGCCCTTGGAGTAGCCGCCGCTGCGGCCGGTCAGCTCGGCCATGACGCCCTTCGGGTCCATGCCGCAGGCCAGCATGTGGCCGTGGTCGCGGTAGCTGGTGATGACGACGTCACCCTCGTCGATCGCCGCCTGCATGCCGACCACGACGGCTTCCTGGCCGATATAGAGGTGACAGAAGCCACCGATCAGGCCCATGCCGTACATTTGTCCCGCCTTCTCCTCGAAGCGGCGGATCAGCAACATGTCCTTGTAGTAGGTCAGGAGATCTTCGGCGGTTACATCAGCCGGTACGTCGGCTTCGTCGGTTCTGCGCTTGCGTCGGGTTTTTGGCATCTGTCCTTCCTAGACTGCGCCGGCCACGGCGCCCGGCCGATCAGGCCACGACGCGGAGGCTCGGGGCCAGACGCCCGGCGAATGCGGGCGTCTGGCCCTGAAATTGGTCTACCCAAAGAATTATTAAAGGGTGAAAGTCGTTGTTCTACAACGGAATTCGCCGGATTAACTTGTTTTCAGTTAATTCGCGCATTCGTGAACGAACGAACGGCCGTCGCAGCGGCGGCGCGTAAGCCGTTGAAACCTCAATCGCCGAGCGAACGCCGTCAGTCGAGATAGATGATCAGATCGTCGGGATGGGCGAGACCGAGCACGTCGCGGACCTGCTCGTCCAGCATATCGGGATCGACGTGATCGGGATGCATCAGCGCGACCCGGCGTTCCAAACGCTCGCGCTCCGCCCTGACCTGCGCCGCCACGACCTCGACCTCCGCCAGCTCCGCCGCCAGACGGGCATGCGCCAGGACGCCGCGCTCGCCCTGCACAGCATGATAGCCGAAATAGGCAATCACCAGCACGCAAAGCAATGGCGGCAGCGTCTGCCGCACCAGCCGGCGAATGTCGAACCACGCATCCATGCGGGGAGAGAATCACGCGCGAATCGCGGCGTCAAGGGCGAATGGTCCGAATTCTCAGCGGCTTACGCCGATTCGCTTGACCGCGATATCTGCTTAAAGCGAAATTCACGCCATGGTGGCCAGCGCCTTGTCCGATTACCTGCGCGTTTGCGCCGGTCTGGTCTTATTGACCTGGGCATCTCTGGCGGCGAGCAAGCTCAATGCCGCCGCTCCGGCCGATGGGATCGACATCGAGCTGGCGGTGACCTCGCCAAAGACCTTGATGGCCGAGTCGATCCTTCGCGACCTGCTCGCGCGGTACGATCTTCGGGCCTATGCTTTCACAAAGAAAGTGCGGATCGAGACCGGCGTCATTCCGCGCAGCCATCCGGTGCTGACGCTGAACACCCGTTCGCTTGACGATCCGGAACGCTGGCTCGCGCAATACCTCCACGAGCAGATCCATTGGTTCCTGTCGGCACGCTATCCGTCGGTCCGTCAGGCCATCGCGGCCTTCGAAGAACGTTATCCGTCGTTGCCGACCGAGCGCGGACAGATAGCGCGCAGCCCGCATTCCACCTATCTGCATCTTGCCGTCAACTGGCTCGAGCTCATGGCCCTGCGGCATCATTTGGGCGCCGCGCGGGCCGAGGAAATCCTGTCCACCCAGCCCTTCTACCGATGGATCTACGCCACCGTGATCCGGGACGAGGCCGCCATCGCCGAAATCATGCGGCGCCATGATCTCGTGATCGTGCCGACGGCGGACTAACCCGCGCTGCCACGTAGGACGCCGCGGCCGGCGTAGGCGGCGGCGGGGCCGAGCTGTTCCTCGATGCGCAGGAGCTGGTTGTACTTCGCCAGGCGATCCGAGCGGGCGAGGCTGCCGGTTTTGATCTGGCCGCAATTGGTGGCGACCGCGAGATCGGCGATGGTCGCGTCTTCCGTCTCGCCCGAACGGTGGGACATGACCGCCGTGTAGGCCGCCTTGTGCGCGGTCTCGACCGCTTCCAGCGTCTCGCTCAACGTGCCGATCTGATTGACCTTGACCAGGATCGAGTTGGCGACGCCCTTGGCGATGCCCTGGCGCAGTCGCGCCGGATTGGTGACGAACAGGTCGTCGCCGACGAGCTGGACGTTGTCGCCGATCGCCGCCGTCAGCGCCGCCCAGCCGTCCCAGTCATCCTCGGCCATGCCGTCCTCGATGGAGACGATGGGATAGCGGCCGACAAGGTCCTGGTAGTAGCCGACCATGCCGGCGGCATCGAGGGTACGCCCCTCGCCCGTCAGCACATAGGCGCCGTCCTTGTAGAATTCGGTCGAGGCCGCGTCGAGCGCGAGCGCAACGTCGTCCGCCGGCTTGTAGCCCGCCGCCTCGATCGCCTGCATCACAAAATCAAGGGCTTCGGTCGTGCTGTTGAGCGCCGGCGCGAAGCCACCCTCGTCGCCGACATTGGTGTTGTGGCCGGCGTCCTTCAGCTTGGCGCGGAGCGTGTGGAAGACTTCGGCGCCCATGCGCAGGCCGTCGGCGAAGCGCTCGGCGCCGACCGGCATGATCATGAATTCCTGCACATCGATCGGGTTGTCGGCATGCGCGCCGCCGTTGACGATATTCATCATCGGCACCGGCAGGACATGCGCCGCGGCGCCGCCGACGTAGCGGTAGAGCGGCAGGCCGGCGTCCTGCGCCGCGGCCTTGGCGACGGCGAGGCTGATGCCGAGGATGGCGTTGGCGCCGAGACGGCTTTTGTTGTCGCTGCCGTCGAGCGCGCACATGATGTTGTCGATGGCGATCTGGTCGTCGGCATCCATGCCCGAGAGCGCGTCGAACAGCTCGCCGTTGGCGGCATCGATGGCGCCCTGCACGCCCTTACCGAGATAGCGGTCGCCGCCGTCACGACGCTCCACGGCCTCATAAGCACCGGTCGAGGCGCCTGACGGCACGGCGGCGCGACCGCTGGCGCCGCTTTCCAACAGCACGTCGACCTCAACCGTCGGATTACCGCGGGAGTCGAGGATCTCGCGCGCCTGGATATCGATAATGCCGCTCATTCGCCTGCCCCTACCCTTGCCTGGAGGTTACCCGTTCCGGGGCTGATAGCGTTATCGGCTCCGACTGTCAAAGCGACCGAACGACCATCGCCACGACAAGGACCACGGCCAGGATCAGGAACAGCCGACGGCCGCCGCCAAGCCGGTCGACCATGGCCGCGATCGGGCCCTGCTTCCGCACCAGCCGGGCGTCGAGACGGCCCCGCGCGGCGGCGGCCATGGCCGCGGCGAACATCGCCTCCGCATGCGAACGGACCTGGGTCAGCGCCTCCGGCGACGGCCGCAGGCCAAACTCGCCGGGCGGCGGGCGCTCGTATTCACGAGCCAGAATGCCAAAGATCTCGTCGAGGAAGCCACGCACCTTGGCGCGGGCGGACGCTTCCAGACTGGCCGGGTCCCTGCCCTGCTCTTCGGCAATGTTCACGATCAGCTTGTTGACGTTGCCGAGGCAGGCATCGATCGTCCGGCGCGCATAACCGAAGGTGTAGTGGTCGGGGCTGCGCTCGGCGCCCATCATCGACGGCGCGGCATCGGCCCGGGCCCGGTTGTGACTGGTATGGAACTGGACGAGGTGCGCTTCGAGAAGCTCGTCGAGCAGGCGCTCGAAATCGCCGCCGTTGGCGGTCATGGGGTCAGCCGGCTTTCGTCAGCCGGTCGATGGCGACGAGGCGGGCGAGCAGATCCTCGATCTCGGACAATGGCACCATGTTGGGGCCATCCGACGGCGCGCTGTCAGGATCCTGGTGGGTCTCCATAAACACGGCGGCGACGCCGACCGCGACCGCGGCCCGCGCCAGCACCGGCACGAATTCGCGCTGACCGCCGCTGGTGGCGCCGCGGCCGCCCGGCTGCTGCACGGAATGGGTGGCGTCGAACACGACCGGATAGCCGGTCTCGGCCAGGATCGGGAGCGCCCGCATGTCGGACACGAGCGTGTTGTAGCCGAAGCTGGCACCGCGTTCGGTTACCAGCACCCGGTCGTTGCCGGCGCCGGTGATCTTGGCGACGACGTTGGCCATGTCCCAGGGCGCCAGGAACTGGCCCTTCTTGACGTTGACGGCCCGACCGGTCGCGGCCGCGGCCAGCAACAGATCGGTCTGCCGGCAAAGGAATGCCGGGATCTGCAGCACGTCGACGGCCTCGGCCACGGGCGCGCACTGATCCGCCGCGTGCACGTCGGTCAGCACCGGACAGCCGACGGTCTCGCGCACCTCGGCGAAAATCGGCAGGGCCGCATCCATGCCGAGGCCGCGCGGGCTGTCGGACGAGGTCCTGTTGGCTTTGTCGTAGGAGGTCTTGTAGATCAGGCCGAGCCCCAGCCGGTCGGTGATCTCGGTCAGGGCGCCGGCCATCTCCAGCGCGTGCTGACGGCTTTCCATGGCGCAAGGACCGGCGATCAATGTCAACGGCAGGTCGTTACCGAAGCTGACATCGCCCACCTGAACCTGATGCTGTGCCGTCATTTCAAGCACTTACCTCGCGTGGCTGAGATCAATCGTCAGACCAGCCGCGACTGCTCGACGGCGGCCTGGATGAACGACGCGAACAGCGGATGCGGCTCGAACGGCTTCGATTTGAGCTCCGGATGGAACTGCACGCCGATATACCAGGGATGCCCCTCGAGCTCGACGATCTCCGGCAGGACGCCGTCCGGCGACAGGCCCGAGAACTTCAAGCCGGCGGCCTCCAGGCGCTCCTTGTAGTTGATGTTCACTTCGTAGCGGTGGCGGTGCCGTTCGCTGAGCATGTCGACGCCGTAAATCTCCCGCACCTTGCTGTCCGGCACCAGCCGGCAGTCGTAGGCGCCGAGGCGCATAGTGCCGCCCTTATCGCTGTCGGAGTCTCGCCGCTCGACCGTGTTGCCGCGGGTCCATTCCGTCAGCAGGCCGACGACCGCGTCCTGGCAGGGTCCGAACTCGGTCGAGTTGGCGCTGGGCAGGTCGGCCAGATTGCGCGCCGCCTCGATCACCGCCATCTGCATGCCGAAGCAGATGCCGAAGTACGGCACCTGCCGCTCGCGGGCGAAGGTGGCGGCCGCGATCTTGCCCTCGGCGCCACGTTCGCCGAAGCCGCCCGGCACCAGAATGCCGTGCACGTCTTCCAGTTGATGGACGGCGTCCTCGCGCTCGAAAATCTCGGCATCGATCCATTCCAGATCGACGGCGACGTTGTTGGCGATGCCGCCATGCGTCAGCGCCTCGCCGAGCGACTTATAGGCGTCCAGCAAATTGGTGTATTTGCCGACCACCGCGACCTTAACCGCGCCTTCCGGGGCCAGGATGCGGCCGGCGATCTCGCGCCAGCGCGTCAGATCGGGCGCCTTGCCGTCATCGATCCGGAAATGCTTCAGGACCTGCGCGTCGAAGCCCTGATCGTGATAGTTCAGCGGCACCTGATAGATCGACGCCGCGTCGAGGGCCTGGATCACGGCGTCGCGGTGCACGTTGCAGAACAGTCCGATCTTGGCCCGTTCGTCGGCCGGAATCTCCCGGTCGCTCCGGCACAGCAAGACATCGGGCTGAATGCCGATCGAGCGCAGCTCCTTGACCGAGTGCTGCGTCGGTTTCGTTTTCAGCTCACCCGCCGCGGCAATGTAGGGCAGGAGCGTACAGTGCACGAACATGGTGGCGTCACGCCCAAGTTCATTGCCGAGCTGCCGGATCGCCTCCAGGAACGGCAGGCTCTCGATATCGCCGACCGTGCCGCCGATCTCGCACAAAACGAAGTCGATGCCGTCCACGTCGCTCATCACGAACCGCTTGATGGCATCGGTCACGTGCGGGATGACCTGGACTGTCGCGCCAAGATAGTCGCCGTGGCGTTCGGCGCGCAGGATCTGCTGGTAGATCCGCCCGGTCGTGACGTTGTCGCTCTGCCGCGAAGGCACCCCGGTAAAGCGCTCGTAATGACCGAGGTCGAGGTCGGTCTCGGCACCGTCGTCGGTGACGTAGACCTCGCCATGCTGATAGGGGCTCATGGTCCCGGGATCGACATTGAGATAGGGGTCGAGCTTGCGCAGACGAACCGAATAGCCCCGCGCCTGAAGCAGGGCGCCGAGCGCCGCCGCCGCCAATCCCTTGCCGAGTGATGAGACCACGCCGCCGGTAATGAAGATGAACCGCGTCATGGACCTTTATTCTATACCGGGTTTGACGATCGCAAAGACGAAACCACCCGACACTGTCGGGAAGCCCCAGATTTCAGCCATTTTTTTGGCCCGTCAGTCGGTAACGGGAACGGTCGGGTTCTGCGGATTTATCGGCTGATTCGCCAACGGCGCCGCCGGTGGCGCACCGTCGAGCACCGAGCGCTGCTCGCCGCCGCCGCCGGCAAGAATTGTCAGCAGGATACTGGTCGCCATGAAGCACGCCGCGAGCACCGCCGTCGCTCGCGTCAGCAGGTTGGACGCCGACCGGCCGGTCATCAGGCCGCCACCGGCCCCGCCGCTGCCGCCGATACCCAGCGCCCCGCCCTCGCTGCGCTGCAGGAGCACAACGATCACGATGGCGATCGCCAGCAGCAGATGAATGACGATGACGACTTCCTGCATGACCTGAAAACCAACCTTACGTCACAGCAAAAGCGCGCCGGCCGTCCGAACGACCCACACACGCCCTTGCCGAAGAGA
Source organism: Alphaproteobacteria bacterium (assembly GCA_965232515.1). GTDB lineage: Bacteria > Pseudomonadota > Alphaproteobacteria > JANQKO01. The sequence goes on from CBDDPY010000002.1 coordinate 1,418,973, forward strand.
TAAGTGCGAACGGCCGCTTGTACACCATCCAATCGGCGGATTCCAGGCGCGAGTGCGGCTTTTTTTGGCCTCCATTCAGGCCTTTTCCCGGACGATCGGCCAGAAATCCTTTGCCGTCAAACTGGCCCCGCCGACCAGTGCGCCATCGACATTGGCCACGGCGAGCAGTTCGGCCGCATTGCCAGCCTTTACCGAGCCGCCATAGAGAAGCCGCATGCCCTGCCCGTCGGCCTTGAACCGGCGGACCAGACGCGAGCGGATCGAGGCATGCACGTCGGCCACGTCCTCCACTGTCGGGGTCAGGCCGGTGCCGATCGCCCAGACCGGCTCGTAGGCGACGACCGTATTCTTTGCCGTGGCGCCGACCGGCAATGAACCGCGCAACTGGGCGCCCACGACCTTCAACGTCTCGCGCCGCCGGCGCTGCGCCGCCGTCTCGCCCACACAGATAATGGCGGTCAGGCCGGCCCGGTACGCCGCCTCGGCCTTCGTCCGCACCAGCTTGTCCGTTTCGCCGTGATCGGCGCGGCGTTCCGAATGGCCGACAATGACATAACGACAGCCGGCATCGGCCAGCATCTCGGCGGCGATATCGCCTGTATGGGCGCCCGACGCCGACACATGACAATCCTGGCCGCCGAGCGCGATACGACTGCCCTTCAAGACCTGCCGCAGCGTCGGCAGCAGCGGCGCCGGCGGACAGATCAGCACATCGCAGCGGAGCCGTTTAAGGCCGGCCACGCGCCTGGCGAGCGCCTTGGCCTCCCGCGTCGCGGGCCGGGCCAGGCCGTTCATCTTCCAGTTGCCGGCAATCAGCGGGCGTGGTTGTTGCGCCATGGATTTTTTCTCCCCGACAGCGACGCTTGGTTCGGGGGCGATCTAGCAGAAGCAGGCGGAACATGCCAGCCGACCGCAATGCGGCGCTCTCGACCGCGCGCGCCGCCGCCCCTAAACTCTGCCGAAATCAAGTGAGTGAGATGTGATGACCGACGACCCGTTAGAGCGCTTTATCGCCGATTGCCGCAACTGCGCTGCAGGTCATGAAGAGGCGGCCGACTGTGTCGCCGCGATCGCGCCGAAGATGCTGGATCTGCTCGGCGGCGACAGGGCCTTTCTGAAGCCAGCCCATTTCCGCAGCGATCCGGACCAGTATGCCCGGAACCTGATTTATGCCACCGACGACGGCGATATCTCGCTGTACGCCCTGGTCTGGCAGCCCGGCCAATGGACGCCCGTTCATGACCATGGCTCGTGGGGCGTCGTCGGCGTCGTCGAGGGCGTGCTGGAAGAACGCAACGTGATCCGCGTCGACAACCACCACGATCGGGAAACCGGCATCGGCCTCGCTCGCGGCGGGGTGATCCTGCTGGGCGAAGGCACGGTGACGACCTTCGTGCCGAATCCGGACCATATTCACATGACGGGCGTGCCGGCCGAACGCAAGCGCGCGGTCAGCCTGCATCTCTATGGCCGCATGATGAGCAACTTCCACATCTACGACGTCGATGCCGGCACCCGCCGGCTGGTCGACGTCGCGCACAACGAAAGCTGACGTCCGACGAGGCCGAAATGTGCCGCTGGCTCGCCTATTCCGGTCCACCGATCTTCCTCGACACGTTGATCTTCAAGCCCGAGAACTCGCTCGCGACCCAGAGCCTGACCGCGCAGGAGAGCGTCACCACCACGAATGGCGACGGCTTCGGAATCGGCTGGTACGGCGAGAAGCCCGAACCGGGCCAGTTCCGGGATATCCTGCCGGCCTGGAACGACTCAAACCTGCATGCGGTGTCGGAACAGATCGCCTCGAGGCTGTTCTTCGCGCATGTGCGGGCATCGACCGGCACGCCGACATCGCGGACCAACTGCCACCCGTTCCGTCACGGCCGGCATCTGTTCATGCACAACGGCCAGATCGGCGAGTTCGAACGTATCCGCCGGGAGCTGACGCTTCGGATCCGGCCCGAGCTTTTCAGGCACCTGCAGGGCACGACCGACAGCGAGCTGTTTTTTTTCCTGCTGCTGGGCCATGGCCTGGACGACGACCCCGGCGCCGCATTCGCCCTCGGCGTCCGTGAGGTATTGGACGTGATGGCCAAGGCCGGCGTCACGGCGCCGTTCCGGATGACGGCGGCCGTCAGCGACGGCGAGAGCATTCACGCGCTGCGTTATGCCGACGACGACCGGGCGCCGACGCTCTATTACGGCAATACGGAAGGCCGGCAGAGCGGCGAATCCGTGCTGATCCTGTCCGAGCCGCTCGATCAGAAGACGGGCAGCTGGACGGCCCTGCCACAATCCCACATGCTGTCGGCAACAGACGGCAAGATCGTGGTCATGCCCTTTTCCCCGGCCGGCTGAACCGACCGGAAGACCGCCGCCAGGGAACTTGCCGGCCCGTGGCCGCGTTTCTATGATGCCGGCCCGCGCGAACAGGCTCGTGGCTTGACATCGCGGAGAGGACCGCCGACCTCCTTGTCGGCGGCAAGAAACCTGGGAGCCATCGGCACATGCTGAACGCAATGCGCAGGGGCGTCGGAAGCTGGTTCGTCAAGGCGTTCCTCGGCGTTCTTATCCTCAGCTTCGCGGTTTGGGGGATCGGCGACATCTTCCGCGTCCAGCCCGATTCCGCCGTCGTCGAGGTCGGCGACATCGAGATCAGCGGTTCAGACTTCCTCACCGACTTCAACCGCAACATGCGGCGGCTGCAGACCAGTTTCGGCACAGGCATCGACCGCGACCAGGCCCGAAGTCTCGGTCTCGTCGAGCAGACCTTGCAGCAGATGATCGGTCGGGCGCTTCTCGATCAGGCGGCCTATGAGCTCGACATGACCGTCGACCGCAGTGTGATCGAGCAAGATATCCTGACCAATCCGGTGTTTCAGAACGAGTTCGGTCAGTATGACCCGTTCCGCTTCGAGCAGGCGATCCGCGAGAGCGGCTTCACCCGGGCCGGCTTCGTCGCCGCCAATCAGCGCGACATCGTCCGGCGGCAACTGTTCACGACGCTGACCGCCGGCATTCGTCCGCCGACCAGCATGGTGGACGCCTTCTATCGATACGATCAGGAGAAGCGTTCGCTGGCCGTGCTGACGATCGCCAACGACTCGATGACGGACATCGCCGCGCCCGACGATGGCGCGCTGGCCACCTATCACAGCGAGCACGCGTTGCAATTCACCGCGCCGGAATATCGCCGTCTGACCTTCGTCACGCTTTCGCCTGCGGACCTGGCCGACGAAATCGCCGTCAATGAAGCCGATATCCAAGAGGAATACGAAGACCGTATCGACAGCTACACCGTGCCGGAGCGCCGCGAAGTCGAGCAGATCCTGATATCGGACGAAGACGCCGCCGCCGCCGCCGCCGACCGCCTGCGCCAGGGCGAGGATTTCTTTGCCGTGGCCCAAGACGCCGCCGGGCTCGACCAAGAGGCCGTCAAGCTGGGCGAGCTGATGCGTGTCGACCTGCCGGTGGAAACATCCGAAGCGGTGTTCGCATTGGCCGAAAATGCCGTCAGCGATCCGGTCCAGTCTCCGCTCGGCTGGCATCTGTTCCGCGTCACCAAGATCGCGGCGGGCGCAACCAAGCCCCTCGACGAGGTGCGTGAGGAGCTGACGCAACGGATCAAGCTGGACCGGGCCAGCGACGCCATCTTCGATCTGTCGAACAAGATCGACGACGCGCTGGCGGGCGGCGCCACCATCGAGGAAGTGGCGCAAAGCTTCAACCTACCTCTCGGCCAGGTAGCCGCGACCGACGCCAACGGCCGGGGCCGCGACGATGAGCCACTGACCGCCTTGCCGCAGGTGCGGGAGTTCCTGCCGACCGCATTCGATACCAGCGAGGGCGAGGAACCGGTGCTCAATGAATCCGACGACGGCAGCTATTTCCTGCTGCGGGTCGACGGCATCACGCCGCCGGCGCTGCGACCGTTGGACGAGGTGCGCGAGGACGTCATCGCGGCATGGCGCAGGGAAGCTCAAGCCGAGGCCGCGACCGCCAAGGCGGCCGAAGTGCTGGAGCGCGCGCGCGGCGGCGAGCGGCTGGAGACGCTTTCCATCGAACTCGGCTACCCGCTGAAAATCACCTCGGCCCTGACCCGCAACGCGCTGGGCGGCGATGCTGAAATCGGCGCCGAACTGGTCGCCAAAGCATTCACCCTCGACATCGGCGGGGTCGCGGCCGGCGGCACGCGAGCCAATAACGGACAGGCGCTGGTCGAGCTGGTCGAGGTGAAGGCGGCCAATGCGTCGGACGACGAGGAAGCCCTCAATCAGATGCGGCAGTCGGTGCTGGCCAGCATCGCCGAGGATATCCTGGCACAATACCAGGCGGCATTGCGGGACGCGTATCCGGTCGAGGTGAACCAGCGGGTGATCGACGCGATCTTCGATCAGCCGGCCTACCCGCAGCAGCACGCCTATTGACTGGGGCGCTATTGGCCCGCGAAGGCCGCAGCAAGGTTCGCGGGATCGTAGAGAGAGCTGGCGACGGCAGCCTCCAAAACCGGGCGGTCATCGCGCATCCTGAGGCGTAACGCGGCGAGCCTCTCACGCGCCGCCGGCGCCTCGCCCGACTCCACCAGCCGGCCAATGGCGGCGATGTCGCGCGACCAGCCGATCAGGCGCACCCGGATATCGGCGTTACCGCCGCCGGTGAAGCGCTCGTGGATAAGGCCGACCTGATGGCGGATCGCCGGCGTCAGGAAGGCCGCCAGCGGCGCATCCTCGTCGTCGACAGCGAAGTCGAACAGCGTCAGAAACGCCGTCACGTCATCGAGATCGGCCGCCAGCGTGACGGGTATTTCCGGCTCGTCCACGGCGCCGATGATCCTGAGATAGGCAACGAGATCGGCGATTTCGGTTTCGCCGAACGCCAACTCGAACAGCTCGTCGAAGTGCCGGACGGTTGCGGCCAGGTCAGGCATCCGGCCGTCGTGGAAGAACGGCGCCGATATGCTCGTATTCAGCAGGCTGGGCGTCGAAAACAAACCGCCCGTGCCGACGTCGTGCACCCGACTATCGGCGAAGGCCTGGGTTGGCTGGTGGCAGGCGGCGCAACTGAGCGATGGCGTCTTCGCGAACGGCCGATGAAATAGCGCTTCGCCCCGACGGGCGGTAGCGGGCGCATCGGCCGTCAGTCGGCCGTCCGCCGTCAATGTCGGGCCCGGCGCGAAATCGAGCTGGCGCATATAGGCGACAAGCGCGTCGAGCAGCCAGCCGTCGGGGCGATCGCCCTGGAATTCATTGACGATGACGTTGCGGGTGAAGTCCTCCAATGTGCCGAACCGGCCGTCATGGCCGTAGGGCGCCGTGGCGGCGATGCCGCGCAGGCTGGGGATGTTGAGCGGATTGGCGAGCCGGTCGTCGGCCCGCGGATTGAACAGGAAGTGGCTGACATCGATATTGCCGGGCCGGTCCGACAGCTCCTCGATGAAAAAGCCCGACGCGATATGGCCGTTCGTATGACAGGTTTGGCAGCTCATGCCGTTGCGCCGGGCGAGCCCGCCCAGAACCTGGGGGGCGCGAAACGCCAGGCGCCCCAATTGCACCATGGCGGACGGTGCGCCGCCCTGGCCGACGATCCGCAGGCGTTCCTGCGGCCGGCTGCGCAAGGCGGCCGCGACATCGCCACCGACGCGCAGCCATTGGCTGTCCGCGATCGGCCCCTGGGGCGCGCCAATCTGAGCCGACGCCGCAATCGGCGTCAGTGATACGAAGCAAAAAAGAAGCGAAATGGCGAAACGCCGCACGGGCCGTCCCGGAGCTATCCTGTCATGCGCCGGCTGACGATAGCACTGACCGGCACCAGGACGAAGCCACGATCCCGTAAGGTCGGCAGCCAGGCTTCCAGCGCCTCCAGCGTTTCGGGGTGCGGGTGGCCGATGGCGATGACATGGCCCTGTCGCAGCGCCACCCGTTCGGCCTCCTGCAACTGCCGGCGAATGTCCTCCGTCGACACGTGATGATCGAGGAAGATGTCGCGGGTCGCCGTCGGCACGCCGCTTTCGCGCGCCACTTGGCCGGCCACGGAACCGACACTGGTGATTGAATCCAGGAACAGCAGCCCCCGGTTCTTCAGCTCGCGCATAACAGGCCGCATGTGGTCGGACGATGCCGTGAAACGGCTGCCCATATGGTTGTTGATGCCGACATAGCCGGAAAACTGAGACAGGTTCCAGTTCAGGCGCCGGGAACGTTCGGCGTAGGGCAGATCGACCAGTAGCGCGTTCGGCCCGGGATCTTTTTCCGCGCTTTCCGGCTCCATCGGCATGTGCACCAGCAGCTCGTGCCCGGATTCGCGCGCTTCGGCCGCCAATGTCGGCAGGGTCCTGCCGTACGGCAGGAGCGCGATCGTGATGGGGCCCTGAAGGGCAAAGCTGCGTCGGGCCCGCGCCCTGTTCAGACCGACATCGTCAAGAACGATGGCAATCATCGGCCGGTCGCCGATGTCCGGTGCGACGGCCGCAAATCGTTTCCACGTCGGCAAATCGGCGCTTTCCGGCACCGGTGCTGCGATTTCCGGTGGTTCGGGCACTGTTAGCGGCGTGTTAATCCGCGGCGCGGAAGTTGGCGGCGGGTTCGGCGCTGCGATTTCGGCGGGCTCGGGCACCGGCGCGACAACGCGCGGCTGGGTGAGAGGCGGGATGACCATTCGCGCCGATGGCGCGAGTTCGGGGACAGCATCGGTGCGCGCGATGGCGTGCGCGGTGCTTTCGTCGACCGGCGGCGCGAGCAGCCAAGTACCGCCGGCGATCAGCAGACCCGCCGTAAAGCCAGCGACCGAGATCAGCACCGATTGCACCAACGCCCGCATCCTCCGTCTTGCAGCCCGGCGGCTCCGTGATCTGCGGCGGACACGGCTGATTGAGATGCCACCCGTCAGAGTCGCCTCCTTTTGCGCTCGCTTTACGGTTTCTGCGGTGAGTCGCCGTGCTGCCGACTATATCGGCGTCGCCCCAGTCATAGCCAGCGAAAGGGCCGCGACATTTTTGCGACCGATCCGTCCGCCGTCAGCCGCCGGCAAGGTCGTCCAGTATCGGACAGTCCGGCCGCTGGTCCCCGTGACAACGTTCAGCCAGATCGCTCAACGTCGAACGCATGGACATAAGTTCGCCGATCTTGGTGTCGATACGGTTAATGGCTTGTTCCGCAACGGCTTTGACCGCCGAACTGGCCCGGCTACGGTCATGGTAGAGCGCCAGGAGTTCACCCACCTCGCGGACCGAAAAGCCGAGCCCCCGGGCCCGGGCGATGAAGCGAAGCATATGGACATCGGCCTCGGAGAAGTCGCGATAGCCGTTCTCGGCCCGCACCGGCCGGCTGATCAGTCCGATATCCTCGTAGTAGCGGATGGTCTTCGACGGCACGCCGGACCGTGCCGCCGCCTGGCCGATATTCATAGGCTTTCCCGCTCCCGCGTCGCCATACAGCGCCGACCACGCCCTGACCGACGTCTCCCATATATGAAGTTTCTGGTGACTGGAAGGTCAAGGCCGAGACGGCCGGCCCCCTCCCCCTTGACGCGGCTGGCATTGCCCTGTTTGCTGCCGGCCGAGGTGCGGGATCGCGGTGTCCGACAGGGGCCGGCGCCGGAGGGAGGGCTGCCATGGCAGCACAAGCGGAAGATTTCAAATCGCTGATCGGCCTGGTCGCGGCCGGCAAGACGCTGAGCGTCGAGCAGGCGCATCACGCCTTCGACATCATGATGTCGGGCGACGCCACGCCATCGCAGATGGGCGCCTTCCTGATGGGGCTGCGGTTGCGCGGCGAGACCGTCGCCGAAATCACCGGCGGCGTGATGACCATGCGGGACAAGATGACCCGTCTGGACGCGCCAGCCGATGCCATCGATATCGTCGGCACCGGCGGCGACGCCACCGGCACCTACAATATCTCCACGGCGGCGGCCCTGGTCACGGCCGCCTGCGGCGTCAATATCGCCAAGCACGGCAATCGGGCCGCCTCGTCCAAGTCGGGCGCGGCCGACGTGCTGACGGCGCTGGGCGTCAACATCGACGCGGATTTCCCCCTGCTCCGCCAGGCCGCGCACGAGGCGGGCATCTGCTTCATGATGGCGCCGCGCCACCACGGCGCCATGCGCAATGTCGGGCCGACGCGGATCGAGCTGGGGACGCGGACGATCTTCAACCTGCTGGGCCCGATGTCCAACCCCGCCGGCGTCAAGCGGCAGCTGATCGGCGTGTTCGCGCGCGAGTGGATCCTGCCCATGGCCGAGACCCTGAAGACGCTGGGCTCGGAGAAGATCTGGGTGGTGCATGGATCGGACGGCACCGACGAGCTGACCACAACGGGTCCGTCCTACGTGGCGGCGCTGGATGGCGGCGAGATCCGTGAGTTCGAGGTGACGCCGGCCGACGCCGGCCTGCCGACGGCGAGCCTGGAGGATCTGAAGGGCGGCGACGCCGAGCACAACGCCGCGGCCCTGCGCGGCGTGCTGGCGGGCGACGCCAGCCCCTACCGGGATATCGTGGTCTACAACACCGCCGCGGCATTGGTCGTGGCCGACCGGGCGTCGAACCTTAGAGAAGGTGTCGCCAAGGCCGCCGACGCCATTGACACCGGCGCGGCGACCGCCAAGTTGGAAAAGCTGATCGAGATCACCAACCGGACCGTTCCGGAGGGCAAATGAGCGACGTGCTCACCCGGATCTGCGACGACAAGCGCCGGAATGTCGCCGCCCGCAAGACACGGCGCCCGCTCGCCGACGTCGATGCGGCGGCCAGGGCGGCCTCGCCCGTACGCGGCTTCGCCGACCGTCTGCGCGCCGCCGTCGCCGACGGCCGGCACGGCCTGATCGCCGAGATCAAAAAGGCCTCGCCGTCGAAGGGGCTGATCCGGGCGGACTTCGATCCCCCGGCGCTGGCCCGCGCGTATCAGGCCGGCGGGGCAAGCTGTCTGTCCGTGCTGACGGACGAGCCCTATTTCCAAGGCCACGACGACTATCTGGTCGCGGCCCGCGCCGCCGTCGATCTGCCGGTGCTGCGCAAGGATTTCATGCTTGAGCCTTACCAGATCGCCGAAGCCCGGGCGCTGGGCGCCGACTGCATACTGCTGATCCTGGCGGCGCTCGACGACGCCGAGGCGGTCGAACTGGAAGCGGCCGCCTCGGACTGGGGCATGGATGTCCTGGTCGAGGTCCACGACGCCGAGGAAATGCGGCGCGCGCTCAGGCTGAACAGTGCATTGATCGGGATAAACAATCGCAATCTCAAAACGTTAGAGGTCGATATTGCGACAACGGAAGAACTGGCATCGATGCTGCCCGATAACGCCCTCGGGGTAAGCGAGAGCGGTCTCTACACCACCGCCGACCTCGATCGCATGCGTCACGCCGGCTGTCCCTGCTTCCTGGTCGGGGAGTCCCTGATGCGCCAGACCGACGTAACGGCGGCGACGGCGGCGTTGCTGGGCGCCGAGCCGGCGGCGCGAATGGCCTAACGGCATGACCGAGTTCACGCATTTCGACGACAGCGGCAACGCCCGCATGGTCGACGTCTCCGACAAGGAGGTGACGGAACGGACCGCGACCGCGGCCGGCCGGGTGCTGATGCAGCCGGCGACGCTGGCGCTCATCCGCGACGGCGGCGTCAAGAAGGGCGACGTGCTGCAGGTCGCGCGGCTGGCCGGCATCATGGCGGCGAAGCGCACCGCCGATCTGATCCCGCTCTGCCATCCGCTGGCCCTGACCTCGGTCGAGGTCGATCTCGCCTGCAACGAGGCCGACAACGCCGTCGACATCACCGCGACCTGCAAGCTGAAGGGCCGCACCGGGGTCGAGATGGAGGCCCTGACCGCGGTCAGCGTCGCCGCCCTCACCGTCTACGACATGTGCAAGGCCGTCGATCGCGGCATGCGGGTCGAGCAGGTGCGGCTCACGCACAAGGCCGGCGGCAAGTCCGGCGACTTCCAGGCGGCTTAGTCTCGGCATGATCTCGGTCAACGAGGCGCTGACGCAGATCCTTGCCGATTTGCCGCTTATGCCCTCCGAAACGGTCAGCGTCGCCGACGCGCTCGGTCGCGTGCTGGCGGCCGACGTGGTGGCCCGGGTCACGCAACCGCCGGCCGATGTCTCGGCCATGGACGGCTACGCCGTGCGTGCCGCCGATGTGACCGATGTGCCGGCGACCCTGCGGCAGATCGGCGTGGCCCCCGCGGGCGACGCTTTCCCCGGACAGGTGGGGCCGGGCGAGGCCGTGCGGATCTTCACCGGCGGACCGGTGCCCGACGGCGCGGACGCGATCGTGATTCAGGAAGACGTGGACGCCGACGGCGACGACATCACGGTGCGCGAGGGCGCGTCGGCCGGACGCTACGTCCGCAAACGGGGCCTCGATTTCAGCGCGGGCGAAGTCGGCCTCGAATCCGGGCGCCGGCTGTCGCCGCCCGATATCGGCCTCGCCGCGGCCATGAACGTGCCCTGGCTGGAGGTGCGGCGGCGGCCGCGCGTGGCGCTGCTGGCGACGGGCGACGAGATCGTCCGCCCCGGCGAGGCCATCGGGCCGAACCAGATCGTCAGCTCGAACAGCCTGGCCATGGCGGCGCTTGTGCGGCGCTGTGGCGGCGAGCCGGTGGATCTGGGCATCGCCCGCGACAACGAAGCTTCGCTGAAGGCGCTCGCCGCGGGCGCACAGGGCGCCGACATGCTGGTGACGCTGGGCGGCGCATCGGTGGGCGAGCACGATCTGGTGCGCAAGGTGCTGGGCGATCAGGGCCTGGACCTGGCGTTCTGGCGCATCGCCATGCGGCCGGGCAAGCCGCTGATGTTCGGCCGCCTCGGCGGCACCGTGATGATGGGCATGCCGGGCAATCCGGTCTCCTCGCTCGTCTGCGGCATGATCTTCCTGCGGCCGGCGATCGACCGGATGCTGGGCCGGCCGGCGGGACCCGCACAACGTGATTCGGCCCGATTGGGGCGCGATCTGGCGGAGAACGACCGGCGGGAAGACTATCTTCGGGCCGTCCTTGGCCGGAATGACGATGGCGATCTCGTGGCGACGCCATTCGACGTTCAGGACAGTTCCATGCTCTCCCGCCTGTCGAAAGCGGACTGCCTTATCGTCCGCCCTCCGCATGCGCCGCCGGCGAATACGGGTGATCGCATCGAGATTATTAGGCTCGACTAACGGATATTTGCGCTGCCTCAAGTCAAGGCGCGCATCCGCGCAAGAAATGGCGCTTGACTGGAACCAAACTGGAACATATGTTCACGTTTAGGTTCCATTTTCGCCACACTCGGGAGCGTTCGGATGTTGACCAAGAAGCAGCACGAGCTTCTACATTTCATCAATCAGCGCCTTCAAGCCACGGGCATATCGCCGTCTTTCGACGAAATGAAGGAAGCGCTCGGCCTGAAGTCCAAGTCCGGCATCCACCGGTTGATCACGGCGCTCGAGGAGCGCGGCTTCATCCATCGCCTACCCCATCGGGCCCGGGCGCTCGAGGTGCTGAAACTGCCGGAATCGGCGATCGCCGGCAACCGTCGGGAGTTCCGGCCCAGCGTCGTCCGCGGCGGTCTCAGCGCCCACACCGGTGCACGGCCGGTGGACAACGATACCGGCGATGTCGTCAGCCTGCCGCTCTATGGCCGGATCGCCGCCGGCGCACCGATCGAGGCGCTGAGCGACCCCAGCAACGCCACCGACGTACCGGCCAGCATGCTGGGCAATGGCGAACACTTCGCGCTCGAAGTCGACGGTGATTCCATGGTCGACGCCGGCATCCTGCATGGCGACGTGGCCGTCATCGAGCGGACGGAGAGCGCCGAGAACGGCACCATCGTGGTGGCGCTGGTCGATTCCCAGGAGGCGACGCTGAAACGGCTGCGCCGCCGGGGAAATTCCGTCGCTTTGGAGCCGGCCAACAAGCGCTATGAAACCCGCATCTTCCCGCCCGACCGAGTGAAGATTCAGGGCCGCCTCGTCGGCTTGATGCGTCGGTATTAATCGGCGTCGGCCGTTCGGCTGGCGAATATCGACCAGGGCCGGTCGCCGCGAACCTCAGCCACGCTCAGGCTTCGCGGCGCGCCGTTATCGAGCCATATGGCGTGGGCGCCGCGGCGCCATAGGTCGAACCGGTCGATGACCAGTTGCGCCGACGGACAGGTGCCGCGCACCGGCACGGCCGCGACCACGATATCGGCGCGGCGGCAATCTTCGGCAATGGCGCGCGGGTCCTTAACATAGGCAATGGTCGCCCCGTCGATGGCGGCGATGCAGCCGACCAGATCGCATTGAAATTTGCCATTTGCCGTCGCCGAGACGCCGGCACGGCGCAGCCAGGTCTCCGGCGTGAAGCCGTCGCTGCGTTTGCGGGTCAAGTGCAGCTCTCCCGTGCCATCCTTGACCGCGGCGAGCTTTCCTTCGGCATCGATCAGAATGTCGGGCGGCCGGGCAAGGATAGCCAGCAATGGGCCGATCAGCGCCACCGGCAGCCCAAGCCAGCGCCATCCACGTCGCCAAAGGCACAGCCAGAGCCCGCCGAGCGCCACCACGGCCAGCGCCGGCGGCGGCGCCGATGGCAGCAGGTGCACGGCGCCCGGCCAGGCCGCCACGGTCTCGGCCGCGGCGATCACCAGATCGATACCCCACCCCATGGCGCCGAGTGCAAGCCCCTCCAGGCCGAACGGCAGCAGCACGAAGGCCAACACCGCCCATGGCATGATCCAAAAGCCCATCAGCGGCACGGCGACCAGGTTCGCGGCGAGCGCGTAGTGTACGACCCGGTTGAAGTGATAGAGCGCGAACGGCGTCGTCGCCAGGCTGGCGATCACGGTGGTCAGCGAAACTCCACCGACGTAGAGCATCACCCGACGATGCAGGCCGGCATTCGACCGCCAGGCCGTGAACCGGCCACGCAGCGCCTCGTAGCCGGCAATCAGGGCGACAACGGCGGCGAACGACATCTGAAAGCTGACCGACAGCAGGCTTTCGGGCGTCAGCAACAGGATCAGCCCCGCGGCCCAGGCGACCAGACGCATCGACAACGCGCTGCGGTCCAGCATGACCGCCAGCAATACCAGCGCGGTCATGAGGAAGGCCCGCTGGGTCGGCACTGTCGCGCCGGACAGCAGGAGATAACCTGCCGCCGCAAATAGCGCCGCCACGGCGGCCCATTTCTTGATCGGATAGCGGAGCGCCACGGGCTCAATCATGGCCAGCATGCCGCGGCAGGCGAAGAAGACGATGCCCGCCACCATGCCGATATGCAGACCCGATATCGCCAGCAGGTGGGCTAAGCCCGAATCCCGCATGGCATCCAGCACATGTTCGGGGATGGCCCCCCGATCGCCCGTCATCAGGGCTGCCGCGACGGCGCCCGACGAACCCGGCAACGCAGTTCGCACCCGGTCGGCAATCGCTTGACGCAGGCCGGCGACACGCGCGCTCCAACTCACCGACGCCGCGTCCGATGGCGGCGCCAGGATTCGTGGCGCCGAAACCGCGTAGCCGACGGCGCCCAGCCGCTGAAACCAGGCCCGGCGGGCGAAATCGAACGCGCCGGGCGCGGCCGGTCCAGGCGGCGGCAGCAGGACGGCGCGCAAGGTCAGCCAATCGCCGGCCACCACCACGTCACCCGCCGCCGACCGCACCACGACACGCACCCGATGAGGTGTTTTCTCGGTGGCCAGCCGGTCGATGCCGAGGTCCTCGAGCGTCAGTCGCCGCCCGGTGGGTCGGGCCTCGACCGCAACGACCCGACCCGAGACCGCCACCGGTCCCAGACGCTTCGACTGCACCGGCGCGGCAACGGTTTCCGTACGCCACTGCGCGGCCGAGAAGCCAAGCCAGATCATCGCCCCGGCGATCAGGATGAGGGACAATGACGGCCGCGACCGGCAAATGAGCCAGACGCCTGCCGTTATGGCCATGCCGACGATGCCCAGCCAAGTCGGCGGCTCGGTGGCCAGGCTGAAATAGACCGCGATGCCGATGCCGATCAGCACAGGCAACCATAGCGGCCAACGCTCGCGCTCGGACAGGAACAGAGACAGCAGCGTGCGGATTGCCCGACCTGGGCGGACCGTCGCTGGCCCGGCTGCAAGCCCTCCCTGACGGTCCACCACGGCCTTCCCCCCACCGGTCGCAACACGGGCCACGATGTGCTAGACAGACGCCCGCTTCTCGATCATCGCACAGCCGATCCCGGACAGCATACCGCATGACGGTCGTCACCCGCTTCGCCCCTTCGCCGACCGGCTTTCTGCACATCGGCGGCGCGCGCACGGCGCTGTTCAACTGGCTGTTCGCCCGCCACCATGACGGCCGCTTCCTGCTGCGCATCGAGGACACCGATCGGGCGCGCTCCACGGATGAGGCCATCGAGGCGATCTACGACGGTCTGCGCTGGCTCGGCCTCGACTGGGACGGAGACGCGGTCTCGCAGTTCAGCCGCGTCGAACGCCATGCCGCCGCGGTCGAGGAACTGTTGGCGGCCGACCATGCCTACCGCTGCTACTGCACCCCGGAAGAGCTGGCCGAGATGCGAACCCGCGCCCGCGAGGAGGGCCGGACCCGCCTCTATGACGGCCGCTGGCGGGACCGCGATCCGGCCGAGGCGCCGCCCGGCGTCGATCCGGTGATCCGCCTGAAAATGCCGCTCGAAGGCGAGACGACGATCGCCGATGAGGTGCAGGGCGAGGTCACGGTGCGCAACGACCAACTCGACGACATGGTGTTGCTCCGCAGCGACGGCACGCCGACTTATATGCTTGCCGTGGTCGTCGACGACCACGATATGGGCGTCACCCACGTCATTCGCGGCGACGATCACTTCACCAACGCCTTTCGCCAGACCCAGCTGTTCCATGCCCTGAGCTGGGAACCGCCCGTCTTCGCGCATATCCCGCTCATTCACGGACCGGACGGCGCCAAGCTCTCGAAACGCCACGGCGCGCTGGCGGTCCAGGCCTACCGCGACATGGGCTACCTGCCCGCCGCGATGCGTAATTACCTGCTGCGCCTGGGCTGGAGCCATGGCGATGACGAGATTATCTCGACGGCCCAGGCGGTCGATTGGTTCGGTCTGGAGGCCGTCGGCAAGTCCCCCGCCCGGTTCGATTTCGCCAAGCTCGAGAGCGTGAATGCCCACTACCTCAAGACGGCCGACGATGCCGCCCTGGTCGACCTGGCGGCGCCCCTGCTGGCCGAGCGTCTCGGACATGACCCGGACGAGGCTGCCCGGGTCCGGTTGCTGGCGGCCATGCCAGCGGTGAAAGAGCGGGCGAAGACCTTGGTCGATCTGGCCGACGGCGCCTGGTTTTGCGTCGCGCCCCGGCCGCTGCAGCCGGATGAGAAGGCGGAGAAGCTGCTGACGGCGGAGTCGCGGCCGTTGCTGAGCCGTCTGGCGGACAATCTCGCCGGCATCCCTGAATGGTCGGTCGCCGCTCTCGAGGCGGTCGTCCGCGATACGGCAGAAACCGAAGGTGTAAAACTCGGGAAAATTGCACAACCATTGCGTGCTGCATTGACCGGACGAACCGCGTCACCGGGAATCTTTGATGTCCTGGCCGCGCTCGGGCGCGACGAGAGCCTGGGTCGGCTTGCCGACGCCGCCGGGAAATCGCGTTAACCACTTGCCGGCGCCATCGGCTATAATGGCGGCAACGAGGAAAGCGTGGCGGGGGGCGTCGCCGTGGCTGAACGGCTCTGACGCTGAAACCGGCCTCAAAATGATTGCCCGCACGGGAAAGGAGCAAGATGTCGACGACTGAGCCTTTGCATCTAAAAGACGAGAAAAACGGCGTGGATCTGGAACTGCCGATCATGGACGGGTCGGTGGGACCAAGCGTCGTCGACATCCGAAAGCTCTATGGCAGCACGGGTTACTTCACATACGACCCGGGCTTCACCTGTACCGCCAGCTGTGAATCGAAAATTACCTATATCGACGGCGACGCCGGCGTCCTGCTCTATCGCGGCTACTCGATCGACGAGCTGGCCGAGCATAGCGACTTCATGGAGTGCTGCTACCTGCTGCTCTATGGCGAGCTGCCGACCCGCGAGCAGAAGGCCAAGTTCGTCCACGACATCACCTATCACTCGATGATCCACGAGCAGCTGGCGCAACTGTTCCGTGGCTTCCGGCGGGACGCGCACCCGATGGCCATCATGGTCGGCGTGGTCGGCGCACTGTCGGCCTTCTATCACGACAGCACCGACATCTCCGATCCGCACCAGCGCATGGTCGCCAGCTATCGCATGATCGCCAAGATCCCGACCATCGCGGCCATGGCCTACAAGTATTCGATCGGCCAGCCGTTCATGTATCCGCAGAACAATCTGGGCTATGCCGAGAACTTCCTGCGCATGACGTTCGGCGTGCCGGCCGAGGACTACAAGGTCAATCCGGTGCTGGCCAAGGCCATGGACCGGATCTTCATTCTGCACGCCGACCACGAGCAGAACGCCTCGACCTCGACGGTGCGGCTAGCCGGATCGTCCGGCGCCAATCCGTTCGCTTGCATTGCTGCGGGCATCGCCTGTTTGTGGGGGCCGGCGCATGGCGGCGCGAACGAAGCCGTGCTCAACATGCTGAACGAGATCGGCAGCGTCGACAACATCGCCGAATACGTGAAGAAGGCGAAGGACCGGGACGATGCGTTCCGCCTGATGGGCTTCGGCCACCGGGTCTACAAGAACTACGATCCGCGCGCCAAGGTCATGCAGCAGACCTGCCACGAGGTCCTGGACGAGCTCGGCGTGAAGGACGAGCCGATGCTGCGCCTGGCGATGGAGCTGGAGCGGATCGCGACCGAGGACGAGTATTTCGTCGAGAAGAAGCTCTATCCGAACGTCGACTTCTATTCCGGCATCATTCTACGGGCCATGGGCTTCCCGACCAGCATGTTCACGGTCATCTTCGCGCTGGCGAGAACCGTGGGTTGGATCGCGCAATGGAACGAGATGATCGAAGACCCGTCGCAGAAAATCGGCCGGCCCCGGCAGCTCTATACCGGTCAACCGCAACGCCGCTATGTTTCGTTGCATCAACGGGGTTAGTATTGCACCGATGAACGTCGAGTCGGCCCGTCTCCACCACCGCCGTCGGCTCGACGTCAGGCAATTGCGGGGTCGCGCATCCGCGGGAGGCGAAAGCTGAGATGAGCGAGAGGCTGGCACAACGCCGCATCCGGCATGCTCAACCGAGGCAGACACCACGACCGATGCTGCCGGGCGAGATCAGACGGGTCCGGATCGGCCGCCCGGCGAATGACAACAAGAACGGCTTCGCGCTTCAGATGATAAGCGTCCTGAGCGCCGCGTTGCTTCTGGTGGCCGCCGGCGTCATGGCGGTGCATTTCCTGGCCTGACGCCGACGGTTCGCGGCGTCAGTTTCGCTCGATCAATTCGATCTTGTAGCCGTCGGGGTCTTCGACGAAGGCGATGACGCTGCCGCCATGCTTCATCGGGCCGGGCGGGCGCGGAATGTTGACGCCCTCGGCTTCGAGGCGCTCGCAAACCCCATAGATATCGGGCACGCCCACGGCGAGATGGCCAAAGGCATCGCCGAGATCATAGGGCTCTTCCTGACCCCAATTGTGGGTCAGCTCGATGACGCTGTTGTCCTCTTCCCTGCCATAGCCGACAAAGGCCAGCGTAAACTCTCCGGTCGGAAAATCCTTTTTGCGCAGCAGGTTCATGCCGAGCAGCCGGGTATAGAAATCGAGCGACTTGTCGAGGTCGCGAACCCGGATCATGGTGTGCAGCAGTCTGAACTTATCGGCGCCCGGCGTCGGGGTTTTGGCGTCGGCGCCGGAATCGGCAGTGATCGTCATGGCCATCCTCTGGAGCAATGAGTATCGGTTGTGTCAATGCTGCGCGGCCGCGACCTATGGGCGTTTGCGCGGCCCTTGCGTGATTACTTTTAGCACGGCCTCGGCGGCCCGCAAACTCGGCGGCGGCCCGTCGCCGGCCAGTCGTCCGGCAACTTCCCTGGCGATGGCCTGCTGCCGGCAGTGAGCCCTACCGTCGGCCAGCAAGCCTTGCAGCGTGGCGGCGATGCGATCGGGCTGACAATCGTCCTGCAGCAATTCGGGCGAGACCTCACGCTGAAGCAGGATGTTGACCAGAGATGCATGATCGACCCGGATAAGCCGCCGCGCCAGCATGGCCGTCATCGGATTGATGCGATAGGCGACGACCGTCGGCAGGCCGGCAAGCGCCAGCTCGAGCGTCACGGTGCCCGATGCCGCCAACGCCGCATCGGCGGCCGCGAAAGCATCGTACTTCTCAGATGCCGGCGGCAGCATCACCGGCTGGCCGGGCCAGGCGCCGGCGCGCGCGCGGACCGCGTCGGTCACGGCCGGCGCGGCGACCAGAACCACGGCGAGACCCGGATCCGATCGACGCAGACGGGCAAGAGTCTCGGCATAAACCGGCATCAGCCGCGACACCTCGCCATGCCGGCTGCCGGGCAGCAGCACCAGCACCCGCGCGTCCGGCGCAATACCATGACGCCGGCGAAACGCGGCCCCATCGCCGCGGCCGGCGTCGGATTCGACGATCGAGTGCCCGACGACGGTACAAGGCAGGCCGTGCGGCTCGAAATAGGCGGGCTCGAAATCGAACAATGTCAGCAGATGGTCGAGCAGACCGGCGATCTTCGCCGCCCGGCCCGGGCGCCAGGCCCAGACCTGCGGCGCGACATAATGCACAAGGGGAATGCCCTGCCCGCGCAGACGCTGGGCCACGCGCAGGCTGAAGCCGGGCGAGTCGATGCTGACGACGACGTCGGGCCGTTCGGCGATGGCCGTCTCGGCAACCTGGCGGATACGCCGGAGCAACCCCAGTGCTCGCGGCAGCACTTCGAACAGGCCCATGACAGACAGTTCTTCGATCGGGAACAGGCTCGACAGCCCCTGCGCCGCCATGGCGTCCCCGCCGATTCCGGAAAAGCGAACCTGGTCCGAGGCACGTTGGCGTAGCGCCGCCATCAACCGCGCGCCCATGACATCGCCCGATGCCTCGCCGGCGATCAGCATGACGTGTGGGCCACCCGCGGTCAGGATGCGGCCTCCGGATCGATGCCGGTCACGAACAGGCCAACGGCGTCGGCCCGCGTGACCACGGCCTCGCGGTCGACCACCAGCGCTCCCCCCGCCTCGACCGCAATGCCGTGAAGGCCCGCGGCAATTGCGCGCTCGACCGTCGACACGCCAATGGTCGGCAGGTCGACCCGCCGTTCCTGCCCCGGCTTCGGCAGTTTCACCAACACGCCCCCGGTCGTGTCGCCCTTCAGCTCGGCGCAGCGCGCCAGCATCGCGTCGGTGCCCTCGGCCGCTTCGACGGCCAGCACCAAGCCGTCTCGCACCACGGCTGCCTGTCCGACGTCGACGGCGCCCAACGCGCGCACCACCGCGACACCGCGCGCAATGTCCGCCAGATCGTCCGTTGCCGGGCCGTGCGCGCCCAGGTCGCCCATCGGCGCCGCCATTTCGGTCAAGATCTCGTCGGCGCCAACAACGCGAAAGCCTTCCTGCTCGAGGAACTGAACCACGACCGTCAGCAGCGCATCGTCGCCCTGCCGCGCCGCCCGCACGATCTTCGGCAGCAGCTTGACGCCGCGCCAATCGGGCTTGAGCGCCGAGAATTGCGGGCGATGCAAAGGGCCGATCAGCACGACCTCTTCGCAGGCGGCCGACTTCAGGGCGTCAACCGTGCCACCGACGGCGGCGAGATCACGCCAGGCATGATCGCAGTCATCGACGGTTGCGGGATCGGTCTCGCCATTGAAGGCGATGACAAAGACGTCGCGCCCCGTTGCCCGACAGGCCGAAATCAGGCGGGCAGGAATTTCGCCGCTGCCCGCCAGAATACCAAGCTTAGGCGCCACGGCCGTTTTTCGGCTGACAGAGCGCGCGTGAGGAGTCCGTGCGAATGAACTCGACGATTTCCATGACCAGCGGATTGTCATCGAACATCTTGGCGACGTCGTCGAGGCGTTCCTGAATCGTGCCTTCGGCCGCGAACAACAGCCGATAGGCGTTACGCAGGGCGTGGATCTGCTCGCGGTCGAAGCCTCGCCGTTTCAGGCCGACGATGTTGAGGCCGCTCAGATAGGCGCGATTGCCCATCACCGAGCCATACGGAATGACGTCGTTCTCGACCGCCGACATGCCGCCGACCATGGCGTGCTGGCCGATGCGCACGAACTGGTGCACACCGCTGAGGCCACCGACGATGGCATGGTCATGGACGATCACATGACCGCCCAGCGTGACGTTGTTGACCAGGATCACGTGATCGCCGATCTGGCAGTCATGCGCCACATGGGCGCCGACCATGAACAGGCCGCCGTCGCCGATCCGGGTGATCCGTCCGCCGCCGTCGGTACCGGGGTTCATGGTCACGTGCTCGCGGATGATGTTGTCGACACCGATCGTCAGCTCGGAGTCCTCGCCCGCGAACTTCTTGTCCTGCGGCGCAGCGCCGATCGAGGCGAACGGGAAGATCTGCGTGTTGGCGCCGACGGTCGTCCGTCCGGTGACGACGACATGGCCGGACAGCACCACGCCATCGGCCAGCGTGACCTCGGGCCCGACAATGCTGTAGGGACCGATGCGCACATCGTCGCCGATGCGCGCACCGTCCTCGACGATGGCAGTCGGATGAACTTCGGGCATGGATCAGACCTATTCGTCGAGGATCATCGCGGCGAACTTCGCCTCGGCCACAAGCTGTCCGTCGACCTTCGCCTCGCCCACGAAACGCCAGACATTGCCGCGGCTGCGATCCTTGCTGACGTGAATGCGCATGACATCCCCCGGGGTCACCGGTCGCCGGAACCGGCAATTGTCGATCGACATGAAGTAAACCAGCTTGCCTTCCGCTTCCGCGCCCAAGGTGTGCACGACCAGGACCGCCGCCGTTTGCGCCATCGATTCCACGATCATCACGCCCGGCATGACCGGCCGGGACGGGAAATGCCCTTGAAACTGATGCTCGTTGATCGACACGTTCTTGATGCCGACGGCGCTGGTATCGGCCACCAGATCGACCACGCGGTCGACCAGCAGCATCGGATAGCGATGAGGGATCATCGCGACGATGCGGCCGATATCCGCGACATCCAACTCCTCGGCCGACAGCGTATCCGTCATGGTTTCTCGTTCCTGTTCTGCGCCAGCCGCCGCAGCATGGCAATCTGTCTGAAAAACGTCTTATCCGGCACCGCCGGGGATCCGATCAGCCGCGCGCCCGGCGCCACGTCGTTGATAACACCGCTTTGCGCGCCGATCTGGGCGCCGTCGCCAATCGTCAGATGGCCGGCCATGCCGGCCTGGCCGCCGACCGCGACGAAATTGCCCAGCTTGGTGCTCCCGGAAATGCCCACTTGCGCCACGATGATGCAGCCGCGACCCAGGCGTACGTTGTGCCCGATCTGCACCAGATTATCAATCCAGCAACCGTCGCCGATCACCGTGTCCTGCAGCGAGCCGCGGTCGATCGTGGTGTTGGCGCCGATTTCGCAACCATCACCGATGATCACCCGGCCGATCTGGGGAACCTTGACGTGGCCGGCGGGATCGGGCGCGAAGCCGAAACCGTCCTGACCGATGCGGACGCCGGGATAGAGCACGACCCGATCGCCAATCAGGGCATGACTGACGGTCGCGCCGGCGCCAATCCGGCAATTGACGCCAACGGTCACGCCGTCGCAGATCACCGCGTTCGGACCAATCCGGGTGCCGTCCCCGATCTCGACGGCGGCGCCGATGCTGGCGTTGGCGCCGACGAATACGCCGTCGCCAAGCCATGCGCTCGGATCGACCACCGCCGACGGCGCGATTTCCGCCGGCGCGTCGGACTCGGGATAGAACGCCTGGGCGATCAGCGCATAGGCACGATAAGGCTTGTCGGCTAGCAACAACGCCATGCTCTCGGGCGCCCGGTCGGCGAACCGCGGATGCACCACACAGGCGCCGGCGGCGCTCGCCCGATAGGCCTCGATATAGGCTGTGTTTTCGAGAAAGCTGATGCAGGTCTCGCCGGCCAGATCCAACGGGGCAACATCGCGCACAACCCGCTCCGCACTGGCCTTGTCGGCAATGTCGGCGCCGCTCAAGTCCGCAAGTTGCGTCAGGCTGAATGGCCCCTTGTTCTGGAAGAAACGCGGATCGGCCATTGCTAGTTCGCCGGCTGAGGGACCTCGACGGTGGGCAGTTTTTGATCCAACTGCTGGATCACCTCGGGCGTGATATCGAGCGCCTTGGTTGCGAACATGATCTGCGATTTGTCGACCACGACGTTGACGCCCATCTTCGTGGTCAGGTCGGCGACGATCGGGATCAAGGCGTCGCGAACGTCCTTCATCGCCCTTTCGAACGACCGGTCCAACTGTCGCATGCGGTCCTGCACCCGCCGCTGCACGTCGATCACCCGGCGCTCGAAGGCCAATCGGCGCTCCTCGAATGCCTCGGGCGCCAGGATCGCGCGCTGGCCTTTCAGGTCTTGTTCTTCCTGGCGCAGCGCCTGCTCCTCACCGGCGATATCGGCCTGATAAGATTTGCGATAGCCCTCGATCTGCCGCCGGATATCCTTGGCCGCCGACGAATCGCGCATCACCATCTGGGAGTCGAGGACCGCGATCACGGCCGCCGGAATCTCTTGCGCGCTGGCAGTCTCAGCCGCACCGGTCCACGACGCGGCAAGCAGACACAGCGCCGCGGATAACGTCCGATACCGCATCAGAACCTTGTGCCGAAGCTAAAGCGGAACAATTCTTCCTCGTCGAAATCTTCTTTTACGATCGGCTGGGCGATATCCACCCGGATCGGACCAAACGGCGAGCGCCAGGACAGACCAAAACCGGCGGATACCCGTGTCGACTTGGTATCCAGCAGCGCCGGGCCGCTGACATCCGGATCGGTCAGCGTTCCGGCCTCGGTGAATACACGGCCAAGAATACCAAGTTCTTCGGCGAACCCGAGCGGAAATCTCAGCTCGCCCGTCGCCACGTAGAACACGTTACCGCCAATGGAGTCATTGGTCGCGTCGTCGCGCGGACCGACGCCGCCGGCCTCGAACCCGCGGAAGCTCTCTCCGCCGAGGAAGAACCGATTGGTGACGCGAACATCCTGACTCAGCCCCTCGATATGCCCCCCCTTCAGCGAGATGCTGCCCACCAGGTCTTCGAACAACGGGTAGTAGTAGGCCCAGCCACCCGTGGTCTGGATGTATTTGACGCTGCCGCCGATGCCGGCGAACTCCTGCCCGAAACGAATGATATAGCCGGTGCTCGGCTCGAACCTGTCGTCGCGCACATCGTAGGCGAAGTCATAGCCCACCGCCGAAGTCGTCGCCTCGCCCTCGTCGAGACGGATGAACTCGGACGTATCGTCGTCGATGTCGCTGATATCGTCGCGACGCAGGGTGTAGCGCACGCTTTGCCGCAGGTTCTCGGTGATCGGAAAACCGGAGCGCAGCCGCAGGCCGGTTGATTCCTCATCGAATGACGACCGGTCCTGCTGGTCGCGCTCGATATTGAAGACATCGATGCCGGCGGCCAGGTTGCGGTCCAGGAAATACGGTTCGGTAAACGACAGGTCGATCTGCTGACGCCGGGCCGACACGCTGACCGACGCGCGCAGATCCTGGCCCTTGCCGAGCAGATTTCGCTCCCGGATGCTAACGTCGCCGATGACCGACTCCGACGACGATACGCCGGCGCCGAAACTGAGCTCGCCGGTCGAGCGCTCCTGCACGTCGACGTTCACGATGACCCGGTCGGGCGCGGTGCCCTGGTCCTGCGTCACCTCGACCTTGTCGAAGAACCCGAGGCCGCGGATGCGCTGTCGCGACCGGCGCAGCTTGGCGGTGTTGAACGCGTCGCCTTCGACCAACCGGAACTCGCGGCGAACGACCTCGTCGAGGGTGCGCACGTTGCCGGTGATGTTGATCCGCTCGACATAGACCCGCGGCCCCTCGTTGATGTCGTAGGTGACGGCAATCTGACGGTTCTCGCGGTTTCGATCGATGCGCGGGCGAATGTCGACGAAGGCATAACCGAGCTCGCCCAGCGCGAAGGTGAGATCCTCGATGCTGTCCTCGATCTGCTCGGCATTGTAGGTCTCGCCCTCAGCCGTCTTCAGATAGATGCGCAGCGTTTCGGGGTCGAGGTTGCGCAGGGTCGACGTCACCGAGATCTCGCCGAAGCTGTAGATCTCGCCCTCGTCGACGGTAAAGGTAATGAAGAATGAATCCCGGTCTTCGGTCAGCTCCGCCACCGCGGACACCACGCGAAAGTCGGCATAGCCGCGCTCCAGGTAGAACTTGCGCAACAGTTCGCGGTCGAGCGTGAGCCGGTCCGGATCGTAGCTGTCGTCGCTGGTCAGAAACCGGTACCAGCGCGTTTCCTTGGTGATGACCGCCCGCTTCAGGCGGTCGTCGCTGAACGCCTCGTTGCCGATGAAATCGATCCGCCGGATGCCCGTCAGCGGTCCCTCGTTGACCTCGAAGACCAGGTCGACGCGGTTCTGCGGCAGTTGGATGACCTTCGGCTCAACGGTTGCGGCGAACCGGCCGCTGCGCCGATAGACCTGCAACAGGCGCTGGACATCGGCCTGGACCCGGCTGCGCGTATAGACCACCCGCGGGCGTAGCTGCACTTCCTGCTCGAGCACGTCGTCGCCGATCCGCCGGTTCCCCTCGAACGCCAGGCGGTTGATGATCGGGTTCTCGACCACGGACACCACCAGCGCCGAGCCTTGCTGACGCACCGAAACGTCGGCGAACAAGCCCGTCGCGAACAGCGCCTTCAGAGCCCGGTCGGCGCGCGCGGGATCGTAGACCTCGCCCGGGGCCAGGCCCATATAGGAGCGGACGGTATCGGCTTCGATACGCTGGTTGCCCTCGACCCTGATCTCGCTAATAACGCCGCTGCCCGATTGCGCTTTCGCGCCTTGCGCCGCCGTTCCGATAATCAGGAACACTACGGCCAAGCCGAGCCTCAAGCTACGCAGCACAACTCCTCCCTTGGCGACGGGCCGGCTTCTATGAAAGCAGGCCGGCGATGTACTCGACCACCCGCAGGTTGACGAGATCGTTCCACGTCACAAAAACGGTAAGGCCCAATATCATCATCAGGCCGACGCGAAAAGCATACTCCTGCATCCGCTCGGTCAACGGCTTGCCGCGGATGGCTTCGCAGGCATAGAACAACAAATGCCCGCCGTCGAGTACGGGCACCGGAAATAGGTTGATAATTCCCAAATTAAGGGAAAGCAGCACCGACAACAGGATGAGCTGTTCCACGCCTCCCTGGGCCGCCTGACCGGAAACATGCGCGATTCGCAGCGGCCCGCCCAACTCCTCGGTGCCGCGGGTCCCCATGATCATCTGGCCGACATATTCGAACGTGCGGTCGACCATATTGACCGAAACCTTCGCCGCCTCAACGAGGGAGCTCAGCGGACCATGACGGTAGAGCGGCCGTGGCGCCCGTTCGATACCCAGCAGCCAGCGGTCGACGGTCACACCGCCAGCGGTTTCCGTGCTGTGGCGCTCGGCCGCGACCCGCAACCGAACCTCCTCGCCGTTCCGCACGACGTCGACCTGCAGCTCGCGACCGGCACTGGCCGCCACCACGTCCTGCAGCCGCTCGAAATTGTCGACCGCGGCATCATCGATGCGAACGATATGATCGCCGGCCAGGAAGCCGGCGGCCTCGGCCGGGCTGTCGGGCCGGACCGCGCCGATGATCGCCTTGTTCGCCGGAAAGACGTCGATCACGCCGAACAGGCTGACGGGGCCATTCGCGGGATCGGTCTCAACCTCGGTCGGCGTAACCGAGAGCGTCAGCGTGTCGTCGCCCCGGCGGACGACGATCGGAATGGTCCGGTCCGGATTCATGAACACGGCTTCGTTCACATCCTCGAACCGGGTCACGGT
Organism: Alphaproteobacteria bacterium; assembly: GCA_965232515.1. Taxonomy (GTDB): domain Bacteria; phylum Pseudomonadota; class Alphaproteobacteria; genus JANQKO01. The sequence continues at coordinate 1,444,882 of CBDDPY010000002.1, forward strand.
GTCGCCGTCAATCTCCAGGACCACGTCACCGGCGACGAGACCGGCGGCGGCGCCGGCGCCGTCGGGCAGGACCCGACCGATCTCCGGCGGGGTGATCCGCTGTCCATAGAAGATGAACAGGCCGGCCAGCACGACGATGGCGTAAATGAAGTTCGCGATCGGCCCGGCCGCGACAATGGCCGCCCGTTGCCCGAGGCGTTTGTGGTGGAACGAGACGGCCTGCTCGTCCGGACTGAGCGACGACACCACGTCCTTGTCGGCGGCGCTCGCCGCGTTGCTGTCGCCAAAGAACTTCACATAGCCGCCAAGCGGAATTGAGGCGATCTTCCAGCGCGTCCCGCTCTTGCCGGTCCAGCCGTAGAGCTCAGGCCCGAATCCGATCGAGAACACCTCGACGCGCACGCCATTCCACCGCGCCACCAGGTAATGGCCCATTTCATGCACGAATACCAAAACGGTCAAAACGACCAGGAATGGCAGCACGTAGGTCACGAGACCGGTGAGAAATTCCATGCTGTCGGAGGTCCTTCGTTACCTATTCCGGCCCACGGTCGACTGCTATGTCGCGCCGACAAGATCGGCTGCCGTCCGGCGCGCGTCGGCGTCCGCCTCGTCGACCTCATCGAGACAGCCGATCGGCGATTGCACAAGTCGCTGCAAAGTCTCCTCGACAATGCGGGCAATGTCGAGAAACCCGATACGGCCGGCCAAGAAAGCCTCGACGGCGACTTCATTGGCGGCATTGAGGATAGTTGGCGCCGCGCCGCCGGTTTGCAAGGCTTGGCGGGCCAGGCGGATGGCCGGGAAAAGCTCGGAATCCGGCGCCTGGAAATCCAGCCGGCCGATCGTGGCCAGGTCCAGTCGGGGCGCCGGCGTCTCGATCCGGGCCGGCCAGCCCAACGTGTAGGCGATCGGCGTCCGCATATCCGGCGCACCGAGCTGAGCCAGCACCGAGCCGTCGCGATAGGCTACCAGCGAGTGCACGACCGACTGCGGATGGATCAGCACCTCGATCTGCCCGCCGTCGACGGGGAACAGATAGGCCGCCTCGATCAGTTCGAGCCCTTTGTTCATCATGGTCGCCGAGTCGACGGAGATCTTGACGCCCATCTGCCAATTCGGGTGGTCGATGGCCTGGGCTGGCGTGACCTCGGCCATGGCCGAACGGTCGAGGTTGAGGAACGGCCCGCCCGAGGCCGTCAGGATAATGCGCTCGACCGCGTCCGGCCGGTCGAAGTCGAAAACCTGGAAGATCGCGTTGTGTTCGGAATCGACCGGCAACAGGGTCGCCCCGCTGCTGCGCACCTGCTCCAGCATCAGTTCGCCGGCGCAGACAAGGCATTCCTTGTTGGCCAGCGCGACAACGGCGCCACGCTGGACGGCGGCAAGGGTCGGCCGCAAACCGGCCGCCCCGACGATCGCCGCCATGACCCAGTCGGCCGGCCGGTCGGCCGCCTCGACCAAGGCTTGCTCGCCGGCGGCGGTCTCGATATCGGTGCCGGCCAGCGCCGCCTTCAGGTCGACGTAACGGTCGGGATCGCCGATTACGGCCAGACGAGCGCCCAACTGGCGCGCCTGTTGCGCCAGCAGGTCGACATTGCGGTAAGCGGTCAGCGCTTCGATTTCATAGGCTTCCGGATTGCGCGCGATCAGATCGATCGTGCTGCAGCCGACCGATCCCGTGGCGCCGAGAATGCTGACGCGGCGCGGCAGTGCCTGCGATGTCACCAGCTCCATCACCATTCCGGCACACCACCCGTGCTCAACCACACCAGGACCGCGGCGGCCGGCAGCACGAACAGCAGCGCGTCAAGCCGGTCGAGGATGCCGCCATGCCCGGGGATCAGGGCGCCGCTGTCCTTTACCGAGAAATGCCGCTTGAGCGCCGATTCCGCCAGGTCGCCGACCTGCGAGAACGCGGCCAGGACCGCACTGATCACGGTCAACTCCAGAACGCCGCCAAGCCCGGTCGTTTTCGCCGCCACGGCGCCAACCAGCGCCGCGCCGACGACCCCGCCGGCGAGCCCCGCCCAGGTTTTGTTCGGGCTGACGCGTGGCGCCAGTTTGGGCCCGCCGATGCCACGGCCGGCGGCATAGGCGCCGCTGTCGCTGGCCCAGACCAGAACCAACACCCAGAGCACGGCTTCCAGCCCGACGTCAGGAAGTTGGCGCAGCCAGACGGCGGCAATACATGGCAACCCCAGCCAAAGCACGCCCAGCATCGGCCAGACCAGCCGCCGGTTTTGCCAATGTCCGATAACCGCCATCAGCGGAACCGCCGCCAGCAGCAGATAAACGGCCTCCATGGTCGCGCCGATGGCCGTCAGCAAGACCGTCGACAGCATCAGCACGGCCAGTGCGATCCCCGACGGACCAACGCCGGTACCGCCCGTCAGGCGGTCCCATTCATGGGCCATCAGCAGGCCGGCGACCGCGACCAACCCCGTAAACCACCAGCCGCCGAGCGCAACCAGGGCCACGGCAACCGGGATCAGAACCGCGGCCGATAAGACGCGCAGCCGAAGATTGCTGGCCGTGGCCTCAGCCACTCGTGGCGCCGTATCGTCGCTCGCGGCCGTGAAACTCATTGATGGCCTCTACCAGGTTCTGCTTGTTGAAGTCGGGCCACAGGGTGTCCATGAACACCAGCTCCGTATACGCCGACTGCCACAACAGAAAGTTACTCAGCCGCTGCTCGCCGCTCGTGCGGATCAGGATATCGGGATCGGGGATGTCGATGGTCTGCAGATAGCCGGCAAACCGCGTTTCGTCGATGTCGTCCGGCCGCAGGCGCCCGTCGGCGACGTCTCGGGCGATGGCCCGCGCCGCGCAGACGATCTCATTGTGGCTGCCGTAGTTGAGGGCGATGACCAGGGTCAACCCGCCGTTCCCGGCCGTCCGGCTCTCGGCTTCGTCGATCAGCGACACGATGTCATCCGCCAACCCGTGGCGCTCGCCGATGAAGCGGACGCGCACACCGCTTCGATGCAGAGCCGCCAGCTCGCGCCGCAGATAGACCCGCAGAAGGCCCATGAGGTCTTCGACCTCCGAGGGCGGCCGCTTCCAGTTCTCAGACGAGAAAGCGTAGAGCGTCAGATAGCCGATTCCGAGATCCTGTGCGCCCTCGACCACCCGTCTGACGGCCTCGGAGCCGCGCTGGTGTCCGGCGATACGTGGCAGGCCCCTCGCCTTCGCCCAACGGCCGTTGCCATCCATGATGATGGCGACGTGGGCCGGCGGACTCAGGTCCGTTTTTTGCGCTGATGCGGTCGACATCGCGTCAAACCTGCATGATTTCCTTTTCCTTGGTCGCAAGAGCGTCATCGATTTTCCCGATCACCTCGTCGGTGATTTTCTGAATCTCCTGCCCCCAATGGCGATGCTCGTCCTCACTGATCTCGTGGTCTTTTTCCATGCGCTTGAGCAGTTCCATGCCGTCCCGACGGACATTGCGCACGGCCACGCGGGTCTGTTCGGCGTACTTGCCGGCGACCTTCGTCATTTCCTGTCTGCGTTCCTCGGTCAGCTCCGGTATCGGCACCCGTACGAGCTGGCCGTCGGAGGCCGGATTGAGACCGAGGTTCGACTCTCGGATGGCCTTCTCGACAGCCCCGACCAACGACTTGTCCCAGACCTGAACCGTCAGCATGCGCGGCTCCGGTGCGCTGACGGTGCCGACCTGGTTCATCGGCATCTGGCTGCCATAAGCATCGACCGTCACCGGTTCCAACAGGCTGGTCGACGCCCGCCCGGTCCGCAGGCCGCCGAATTCCTGCCGCAGGACCTCCAGAGCGCCATTCATGCGTCGTCTCAAATCGGCAAGGTCCGGCTCCGCCATGGCTCAGTCTCCCTCCGTTATGATCGTGAAGCGCCCGTGCCCCGATACCACGTCGGCGAACGCTCCCGGATTGTGTATGGAGAAAACCAGTATCGGAATATTGTTTTCGCGGGCAAGCGAGATCGCCGAGGCGTCCATCACCCGCAGGTCACGGGCCAGCACCTCGTGATAGGTCAGCTTGTCGTATCGCGTGGCGTCGGCATCGACCTTCGGGTCGGCGCTATAGACGCCATCGACCTGGGTTGCCTTCAGCAAAAGGTCGCATCCCATTTCGGCCGCCCGAAGCGCCGCCGTGGTGTCCGTGGTGAAGAACGGATTGCCCGTGCCGGCGGCAAAGATCACCACCCGGCCCTTTTCGATATGCCGCACCGCCCGCCGCCGGATGTAAGGCTCGCAGACCGTCGACATGGGAATCGCCGACAGCACCCGGGTCTCCAGGCCCTGCGCCTCAAGCGCGTTCTGCACGGCCAGCGCGTTGATAACCGTCGCCAGCATGCCCATGTAGTCGGCGCTGGCCCGTTCCATGCCCACGGTCGCGGCGGAGATGCCGCGGAAGATGTTGCCGCCGCCGATGACCAGGCAAACCTCGACGCCCAGATCGGCCACCTGCCGCACGTCGCCGGCAATCTGCCGCACCGTCTCGAAGTCGATGCCGTAATCGCCGTCGCCCATCAGGGCTTCGCCGGAGACCTTTAACAGCACACGGCGATACTGGGCGGCTGAGACGGCAGGGCTGGCTTCGGAGCTTGGCATCGCGGCTATCCAGGCGGCATGACCATACGGATAATCGGGGCCGCCAGCGTCCGGCGCGGCGGCGCCCATGACGGCTGATCGCGGGCCCCGGAAATCACGGGGAACCTACTACAATCCCGGCACCGACAACAGCAATGCCGGCACCCCCGATCGGCTGGCGTCAGCCGGCGACCTGCGCCGCAACCTCGGCAGCGAAATCCGATTCCTGCTTTTCAATCCCCTCACCCAGCGAAAAGCGCGCGAATTCCGTCACCTTCACGTCGGCGCCGACATCCTGGCTGGCGTCCTCCAAAACCTTGGCAACGGTCCGTTCGCCGTCGTGGACCCAGGTCTGCTGAAGCAGAACCACCTCTTCATAGAACTTGCGCAGTCGGCCTTCGACCATCTTTTCGATGATATTTTCAGGCTTGCCCGATTCGCGCGCCTGCTCGATCAGGACGCTGCGCTCGCGCTCGACAGCGGTCGGGTCAAGGTCGTCCACGCTGACCGACTCCGGCGCGGCGGCGGCGATGTGCATGGCGATCTGCTTGCCAAGTTCGGTCAGCTTCGCCGAATCGCCCGTCGAACTGAGACCGACAAGCACGCCGATGCGGCCCATGCCGGGTTGGACGGCGCCATGCACGTAGCTGCCGACAACCCCGCTGTCGACGTTGATAACGGCCGCGCGGCGCAGGCTCATGTTCTCGCCGATGGTCGCGATCAGCTGCGTCAGCTCGTCCGCCACGTTCCGCCCCGTGCCCGGATAATCGGCCGCTTGCAGCGCGGCGATGTCACCACCGGTGTCCTTCGCCAGCGTCGCGATGTTAGCGGCGAAGCCCTGGAACTGCTCGTTGCGCGCAACGAAATCGGTCTCGGAGTTCACTTCGACGACAGCACCCGTGGCGCCGTCGGCGGCGACCGCCACCAGTCCTTCGGCGGCGACGCGGCCAGCCTTCTTCGCCGCGGCGGCCAATCCCTTCGAACGCAGCCAGTCGACCGCCGCTTCCATATCGCCCTCGTTTTCCTGCAAGGCCTTCTTGCAGTCCATCATGCCGGCGCCGGTTTTGTCGCGTAGCTCTTTGACGAGCGCCGCCGTGATATTCGTCATAACTGATCCTCTTGCCTAAAAACGTTCGCTAACCCACTGGCGTTCTTGCAACACCGCTGGATCGCACATCAGGATGTCGCGGCGGCCGCCTCCGGCTCCGCGGCTTCCGATGTTTCGGCCGGGGCCGCGGGGGCTTCGGCGCCCTCTGCCTGCACGGCATCGCCTTCGGCCGGTGCCGGTGCCGCGGCCTCTGCCTCGGCCGGCAGCTCCTCGACCACCGGCTCTTCGGCCTCGCCAATATCCTCGCCGCTCGCCGCAATCTCGCGCTGCAGGCCGGAAATCACGGCGCGGGAGGCGAGATCCAGATAGAGGCTGATGGCGCGCGCCGCGTCGTCATTGCCCGGGATCGGATGGCTGACGATGTCGGGGTCGCAATTGCTGTCGACGATCGCCAGAACCGGAATGCCGAGCTTGGAGGCTTCCTTGATGGCGATCTCTTCCTTGTTGGTGTCGATGACCACCAGCATGTCCGGCAGACCGCCCATTTCCTTGATGCCGCCCAGGGCCCGGACCAGCTTGTCGCGTTCGCGCGTGAGACGAAGCAGTTCCTTCTTCGTCAGGCCGACATTTTCCTCCGCCAGACGCTCTTCCAGCGTGTTCAGGCGGCGGATCGAATTCGAGATCGTCTTCCAGTTGGTCAGCATGCCGCCGAGCCAACGGTGGTTGACGTAGTACTGGCCGCAGCGCTCCGCCGCCTCGGCAATCTGCTGCGAGGCCTGGCGCTTGGTGCCGACGAACAGAACCCGACCCCCGCCCGAAACGACATCGCGCAAGGTTGCGAGGCCGCGATGCAGCATCGGCACCGTCTGACGCAGGTCGATAATGTGAATGTTGTTCCGAACGCCGAAGATGAAGGGATCCATCTTCGGATTCCAGCGGTGGGTCTGGTGCCCGAAATGCACGCCCGCTTCCAGAAGCTGGCGCATCGTAAAGGTTGGCAGTTCAGCGACGCTCATGCTCTCTTCTCCGGTTTGCCGCCGCGGGTGCAATATCCGATCAACCGCTCAAAGCCGAGGTCGGACACCGGAGCGACATGCCGGGTCTGTCTGTCCGGCCCGCCGCGAACCCGCGTGTGGGATAAAATCGAGGGCTAGATAGACCGAATCGCCGGTTTATGCAAGCGGAAGCACCGGTTTAGAGCTCGTGCACGTCGACCACGCCGGGCACCGCCTTGATGGCGCCACGCACGCGCGTATCGATTGAAAATGATCCGGGTATATTCACCTCGACCTCCTTGCCGCAGTCATCGAGGCTGAGCAGCAGGGAGACGGTGACGCGGCCGGCCTCACGCGTCGCCAGCAACGACTTGATCGGATCGAGCGGCGACGGATCGCGCAGGAAGACCCGGATATTGCCCTGCGCGGCGGCCGAGAATGCCGCGATCGGCGTGATCTTCTGCACGGTGAGCCGCGGTTCCTCGCCGTCGACGCGGGCTTCGACCTCCAGGACCACGGAATTGCCGGCTTCCAGGTGATCGCGGCCCACCGCCAGTTGCTCGGCAAAGACCGTGACCTCGAACATGCCGGTCGGATCCGACATCTGCACGAAGGCGAAGCGATTGCCGCGCGCCGAATTGCGCTCCTGACGGCCGAGCACGGTGCCGGCGATCCGGAACCAGGTGCCGCCGCGCTGCGCCCGCTCGCGGACGTAGGCGTAATCGTTGACATTGGCCCGCTGCAGCGCCGCCTTGTATTCGTCGAGCGGGTGGGCCGACATATAGAAGCCGACGGCGTCGAACTCGTTCGCCAGCCGCTCCGGCGCCATCCAGTCGGCCACCACCGGCAGCGCCGGTTTCGGCGCCTCGGCGCCGCCGGCCTGACCGAACAGGCTGACCTGATTGCTGTCGCGGTCGGCCGCCGCCTGCTGGGCATACCGCAAGACCAGGTCGACGGCGTCCAGCATCTGCGCGCGGTTCCGGTTCAGACTGTCGAACGCCCCGGCGCGGGCCAGATTCTCGAGCTGCCGCTTGTTGACCTGACGCGGGTCCAGCCGACCGGCGAAGTCCCAGATGTCGGTGAACGGTCCGTTCTGTCGGCGCTCGTCGACGATGCTGCGCATGGCTTCGCGGCCGACATTCTTAATGGCGGCAAGCGCGTAGCGGATCGCGCCGCCGTGATTGTCGTCGTCGTACTCGACGATGAATTCGACGTCGGACCGGTTGATATCAGGCGCCCGCAACTCGATCTCGAGCCGGCCCAGCTCCTGCCGAAATGTGTTCAGCTTGTCGGTGTTGCCCATGTCCAGGCACATGGACGCGGCAAAGAACTCGACCGGGTGGTTGGCCTTCAGATAGGCGGTCTGGTAGGCGACGAGCGCGTAGCCGGCCGAGTGCGCTTTGTTGAAGCCGTAGCCGGCGAACTTGTCGACCAGATCGAAGACATAGGCCGCGCGCTCCTTGTCGACGCCGCGGGCGACGGCACCGTCGACGAAATTACCGCGCTGGGCGGCCATTTCGGCCTTGATCTTCTTGCCCATGGCCTTGCGCAGGATGTCGGCCTGGCCCAGCGTGTAGCCGGCAAAGACCTGCGCGATCTGCATCACCTGCTCCTGATAGATGATCACGCCGTAGGTGTCGGCGACCACCGGCTCGATGGTCTCGTGCAGGAACTCCGGCTTGTCGCGGCCGTGCTTGCAGGCGATGTATTTCGGGATGTTCTCCATCGGCCCCGGCCGATAAAGCGCGACGAGCGCGATCAGGTCCTCGATGTTGCTCGGCTGCGAGTCCCGCAAGAGGTCCCGCATGCCGCCGCTTTCAAACTGGAACACGCCGACCGCTTCCGCCCGCTGCAGCATTTCGTAGGTCGCGGCGTCGTCGAGCGGCAATCGGTCGATATCGATCTCGCCGCCATGCGCGCGCACCAAGGCGACGGCGCGGTCCAATACGGTCAGCGTCTTCAGACCGAGGAAGTCGAACTTCACCAGCCCGGCGCGTTCGACCCACTTCATGTTGAACTGGGTGACCGGCATCTCCGAGCGCGGGTCGCGGTAGAGCGGCACCAGCGCCTCCAACGGACGGTCGCCGATGACGACGCCGGCCGCGTGGGTCGACGCATGCCGATAGAGCCCCTCGAGCCGCAGCGAGATATCGATCAGGCGCTTCACGGTCGGGTCGTTATCGCGCTCCTCGCGCAGCCGGGGCTCGCCGTCGATGGCCTGGGCCAGCGTCACCGGGTTGGCCGGATTGTTCGGCACCAGCTTGCACAGCCGGTCGACCTGGCCGTAGGGCATCTCCAGCACCCGGCCGACGTCGCGCAACACCGCGCGGGCCTGCAGCTTTCCGAAGGTGATGATTTGGGCGACCTGCTGGTGGCCGTACTTTTCCTGCACGTAGTGGATCACGCGGTCGCGCTTTTCCTGGCAGAAATCGATGTCGAAGTCCGGCATCGAGATGCGGTCGGGATTGAGGAAGCGTTCGAACAGCAGATTGAACTGAAGCGGATCGAGATCGGTGATCTTCAGCGCCCAGGCCACCGCCGATCCGGCGCCCGAGCCACGGCCCGGACCGACCGGCACGCCGTGCGCCTTCGCCCACTGGATGAAGTCGGCGACGATCAGGAAGTAACCGGAGAAGCCCATCTTGATGACGACGTCGAGCTCGAAGGCGAGCCGCTCGCGATAGGGCTTGCCCGCCTCGGCGCGCGCGGCTTCATCCATGTCCGGGTCGAACACATGCGCCTCGAGCCGCTGCTCCAGTCCCTCTTCCGCCATGCGACGCATCAGCGTCGGCTCGTCCTCGCCCGCCCCATCGCCGAAGCTGGGCAGGATCGGATCGCGTTCCGGCGCGCGATAGGCGCAGCGGCAGGCGACCACCAACGTGTTGTCGACGGCTTCGGGCAGATCGGCGAACAGCTCGCGCATCTCGGCCGCCGACTTGAAGTAGTGCTCCGGCGTCACGCGGCCGCGCTCTTCGACGCCGATGGTCACGCCCTGGTCGATGCAGAGCAGCACGTCATGCGCCTCGTGCATGTCGCGGGACGCGAAGTAGACATCGTTGGTCGCCACAAGCGGCAGATCGAGGTCGTAGGCGATCTGCAGCAATCCAGGCTCGCTCTGCGCCTCCGCCGCCATGCCATGCCGCTGGATCTCGACATAGCAGCGGCCGTCGTAGATCGACGCGAGTTCGGCGGCCAACCCTGCCGCGGCGTCCGCCTGGCCCTCCAGCAGCAGGCGGCCGAGCGGCCCACCGGCGCCGCCTGTCAACAGAATAAGGCCGTCGACATGCTGGCGCAGATCGTCCAGCGCCACCTGTGCCGTCTCGCCGGCATCGGTCTCAAGGTAGGCCTTCGATGACAGCTTCAGCAGGTTCTCGTAGCCGGTCTCGTTCTGCGCCAGCAGGACGATCCGGTCCGGCTCGGGCCGCCGCCCATTCTGAGCGTTGCCGTTTCCGTTGCCGCGTCCGTTGCCGACGTCGTCGCGAGAAAGAGCGATCAGGCAGCCGACGATCGGCTGCACCCCCTGCCCGGCCATGACGTCGGAAAACTCGAGCGCGCCGAACAGATTACCGGTGTCGGTGATCGCCACGGCGGGCATCGTCGCGTCCGCGCAAAGCTTGCCCAGATCCTTCAGATGCAGCGCGCCTTCCGACAGCGAATAGGCACTGTGAACTCTCAGATGGACGAAATCGGCATGCGGCATCGGACAAACGCTGGTTCAGAATCGGCTGGACGGCCGGAATGATCCCACGCCCGCCCATGGCCGCCAACACGCGCCGACAAAAATATCGGTGGAAAACTATGCGTCGACCAGGACGCCGTTCTGCAATCGAAGAATTCGGTCCATGCGACGGGCCAGATCCTCGTTGTGGGTCGCGATGACGGCGGCGAGCTTGTGATCGCGCGCCAGCGCCAGCAGGGCGTCGAAGACGACGTCGGCGGTCTCCTGATCGAGATTGCCGGTCGGCTCGTCGGCCAGCAGCACCGAGGGATCGTTGGCGACGGCGCGCGCGATGGCGACGCGCTGCTGCTCGCCGCCCGACAGCCGGGCCGGCCGGTGGCGCAGGCGGTCGGCCAGCCCCAGCCGGGTAAGCAGGTCGGCCGCCCGGGTCCGCGCCTCGGCCGGCCGTAGCCCGGCGATGCGCTGCGGCAGCATGACATTCTCGACGGCGGAGAATTCCGGCAGCAGGTGATGGAACTGATAGACGAAACCTATCTTCCGCAAACGGATCGCGGTGCGCTCGGCGTCGGACGCCGCGCCGCATGAACGTCCGTCGACCAATACTTCACCTTCGTCGGGCTTTTCCAGCAGGCCGGCGGTGTGCAACAGGGTCGACTTGCCGGCGCCGGAGGGGCCGATCAGGGCCAGCAGCTCGCCGGGCTGCAACCGCAGCGACGCGCCGCGCAGGACTTCCAGCTTGCGGCTGCCCTGGGTAAAGGTGCGGTGAATGTCGTGCAGCTCGAGCGCCGGTTCACTCATAACGCAGGGCTTCAACGGGATCGAGGCGGGCCGCGCGCCACGACGGGTAAATCGTCGCCAGGAACGACAGGCCGAGCCCCATGAGCACGACGGCGGTCACTTCCATCGGATCGATCTCGGCCGGCAGGCGCGAGAGGAAATAGATTTCGGCGGCGAACAGCTCGGTGCCGGTCAGGCCCTCGAGCCAGAGCCTGATAGCGTCGATATTGGCGCAGAAGGCCACCCCGAGCGCGAAGCCGGCGAGCGTGCCGATGGTGCCGATCGACGCGCCGGCCAGAAAGAACACCCGGAGGATCATGCCGCGCGTCGCGCCGATCGTGCGCAGGATGGCAATCGCCTTACCCTTGTCCTTCACCAGCATGATCATCGACGAGATGATGTTGAACGCCGCGACGACGATGATCAGCGTCAGGATCAGGAACATCACGTTGCGCTCGACCTGCAGCGCGTTGAAGAAGTGCGAGTTGGCGGTCTGCCAGTCGCTGATGCGCAGACCGCCGCCAACCGCGTCGCCGATTGCCGCGCGGTACCTGGCAATGGCGTCGGGGTTGTCGACGAAGGCTTCGATTCCGGTGACGGTGTTGCCGGTCTTAAAGTAGACCTGGGCGGCCTCCAGCGGCATGAAGACGAACGTGGAATCGTATTCGAACATGCCGACCTCGAAGGTCCCGACCACCTGATAGGCCTTCAGCCGCGGCACCGAGCCGAACGGCGTTGACGTGCTCTGCGGCGAGACCAGCGTGATCCTGTCACCGACCCGCAAGCCCAGCCGGAAGGCCAGCCGGCTGCCGATCAGCACGGCGTCCCGGCCCTGAAACGCCTCCAGCGAGCCGGATCGGATGTTGTCGGCGATAATCTGACGCCGGCGCAGATCTTCCGGGCGGACGCCGCGTATCAGTCCGAGCCGGGCCTGGCCACGCGCCGTCGCCATGACCTGCGCCTCGATGATCGGCAACGCGTTGACCACGCCGTCGATGGCGCCGATGCGTTGGGCAAGGTTGTCATAGTCCTGCAGATTACGGTCGAAGCCGCTGACCACCAGATGGCCGTTGAGGCCGAGGATGCGGCCCAGCAGCTCGCCGCGAAACCCGTTCATCACCGACATGACGATAATCAGCGTGGCGACGCCGAGGCAGATGCCGGCCAGCGAAAAGATCGCGATGACCGAAATGAAGCCTTCCTCGCGGCGCGCCCGCAGATAGCGCGTCGCCAGCATCCATTCGAAGCGTGTGAACATGTCCGCGTACCGGCGGTCGCGGCTCAGATCAGCCGTTGCAGCGCGGCATCGACGTCCAGCTCGTCGCGGTCGCCGGTCTTGCGGTTCTTCAGCTCGACCTTGCCGTCCTTGGCGCCGCGCGGCCCGGCCACCACCTGCCAGGGCAGGCCGATCAGGTCCATGGTGGCGAACTTGGCGCCGGCCCGTTCCTCGGTGTCGTCATAGAGTACTTCAACGCTGGCCTTGCTCAGCTTGGCATAGAGACCGGCGCAGATATCGTCGCAGACGGCATCGCCCGGCTTCAGATTGATCAGGCCGACCTTGAACGGCGCCACCGGCTCGGGCCAGACGATGCCGTTGTCGTCGTGGCTGGCTTCGATGATGCCGCCGACCAGACGCGACACGCCGATTCCGTAGGAGCCCATCTCAACCGGCACTTCGCTGCCGTCGGCCGTGGTCACCGTCGCCCCCAAGGGCTTCGAGTACTTGGTGCCGAAATAGAAGATATGACCGACCTCGATGCCGCGCGTGGCGATGCGTTTGTCGGCCGGTACCTCGGCCTCAAAACGCGCCGGATCGTGCTTTTCGTCCGTGGCGGCGTAGAGGCTCGTCCAGCGGTCCACGACATGCTGCAGGTCGCTGTCATAGTCGGGATCGTCGGCCAACGCCTCGAAGCCCAGATAATCGGCGTGGCAGTAGACCTCGCTCTCGCCGGTCTCCGCCAGGATGATGAACTCGTGGCTCATGTCGCCGCCGATGGGGCCGCTGTCGGCCGCCATGGGGATCGCCTTCAGGCCCATGCGCTCGAAGGTGCGTAGATAGGCGACGAACATCTTGTTGTAGGAGTGCCGCGCCCCGGCATAGTCGAGGTCGAAGGAATAGTTGTCCTTCATCAGGAACTCGCGGCCCCGCATGATGCCGAACCGCGGCCGCACCTCGTCCCGGAACTTCCACTGGATGTGATAGAGGTTGCGCGGCAAGTCGCGATAGCTGCGCACCGAATGGCGGAAGATGTCGGTGATCAGCTCCTCGTTGGTCGGCCCGTAGAGCATGTCGCGCTCGTGCCGGTCCTGAATCCGCAGCATTTCCTTGCCGTAGTCGTCATAGCGACCGCTCTCGCGCCACAGATCGGCCGGCTGGATGGTCGGCATCAGCAGTTCCTGGGCGCCGGCGCGGTTCTGCTCCTCGCGCACGATCTGCTCGATCTTCGACAGCACGCGCAGGCCGAGCGGCAGCCAGGAGTAGATGCCGGCCGAGGCCTGCCGGATCATGCCGGCCCGCAGCATCAGGCGGTGCGAGGCAATCTGCGCCTCGGCGGGAGTTTGCTTCAGGACGGGCAGGAAGTATTGCGACAGCCGCATGGGATTCGATCTCTGCGGGAACGGGCCGGACGCTCGAGCGCGTCCGAAGGACTGCCCCTATTTAGGCAAAGCGGCGAGCTATAGCAATGCCGGCGCGAGATGGCCGGTGATCAGGCGCGGGAAGACCGGTTATCAGCCCGGCAGCAGGTCGCGGCAGGCGACGGCCAGTTGTGCGATGTCGGGATCGCCCAGCGGGCGGCCGTTGTAGAAGACCTGGTTCGTCTTCAGGTCGACGACGACATGGCCGACATTCACCTCGGCTTCCCGCAAACGCTGCGGGCCGCCATCCTCCAGGAACACGCGCAGCGGCACGTCCAGCCCGATATAGACCTGGTCGGGCGCGGTGATCGAGCCGTAGGAGTTGAGATCGGCCGGGACGACGGCGCGGCCCTTCACGTCGACGCCAGGACGGTAAGCCACGTCATCGGCCGGCACATACTTGGTCAGCCAGCGGCAATCCCGTTCGCTGATCTGCACCGTGATGCCGCTGCCGGCCGCCGAGGCGTAGGTCAGCGTCAGAAACAGTGCCAGATTTCGGACCCATCCAAGCATATCTGGATCTTAGCCTGCGTTGCGTTAAGGCTCCGCTAATTCTGCCGTTGGTTCTGGTCAAAAAAAGAGCCGTGCCGGAGACCGGCACGGCTGAAGTTTGGGAGGAAACGCCATCAAGCGTATCTACGAAACATCGCTGTCCGCAGATGAGATTGAGGATGTATGCTGCGCTGCAAAAACGCAAGAGGAAATTAGGAGATCTGCCAAATTTCATTCCAGAAACAAGTAAGAATTCTCGAATATGTACTTTTTATGTGCAGATCGTATAAATTTTGTTCAGTTTCTTCTGATGAATAGCAAATTTTGCGGCAATTTGACGCGGTGTATTCTAGCAAAACGCCATTTCAACACGCATTTTGACGTCATCCGACGATCCATTTCGCATTTGCAACATATGATCGCGGCAACAATGATTCAGCCGCGTACGTAGTCGCGAAATCCGAACAGGTCATGGGTCATCACATAGTAGTAGACGCCCCAAAGCAAAAGGGCGATGACCGTGGTGATACCGATTTTTAACCATAGTCGCGGCCGGATCGGCGCGCTGGCGGCAAGCCCGGCCTCGACGTCCTCGCCCGCCTCATGCGGCGACCGTGCGCCGAACGGCAGGACCATGAACAGCACCAGCCACCAGATGATGCCGAAGACCATGAGACCGGTGAAGATGCTCATCGCGAGGACCCCAGGCAACGTTATCGTTGGTCAGACCTGCTCCAGCTCAACCAGCGTGCCACAGAAATCCTTGGGATGCAGGAACAGAACTGGCTTGCCGTGGGCGCCCGGACGCGGCTCGCCGTCGCCCAGCACCCGCGCGCCCTCTGCCCGCAGTCGGTCACGCGCCGCAAGTATGTCTTCGACCTCGTAGCACACGTGATGCATGCCGCCAGACGGGTTGCGTTCCAGGAAGGTCGCGATCGGCGAGTCCTGGCCCAGCGGATGCAGGAGCTCGATTTTGGTATTGCCTAACTCGACGAACACCGTGGTCACGCCATGGTCCGGCAGCGGAACGGGCTCGGACACCTGCGCGCCGAGCGTATTCCGATAGACGTCCGCCGCCGCCGCCAGATCCGACACGACGATGGCGACGTGATTCAAGTTGCCGATCATGGCTGTCTCCGTTCCGCTGTTTTACTCTACCGTCGCGGCGACGCGCGCGACTCGAACCTCAACCACGGGCCGTTTGCCGAACCTGGCCTTCAGCAGCCGGCGCACCGCCAGCCGCGCCGCCTCGCTCATCCGCGCGTCGTCGCGCCGGGCGCCTGCCGACAACGGCCGCAACGCTTCGCCGATGGCTGCCCGGATCGAGGCTTCAACATCCGGATCGGCGTCATCGACGGGAATGCCCTGCAGCACCAGCGACGGTTCGGCCAGCAGTCGACCCGACGGATCCGCGATCAACGTGACGACGGCGCCGCCGTTATACATCAACCTGCGCCGCGTGCGCAGCGCCTCGCCCTGATCCGGCGCGATCACCTGACCGTCGACCAGCCAGCGCCCTGCCTGGACCTCGCCGACGATCTCGGGCGTGCCGGGACCCAGACGGATAACCTGGCCGTTCTCGGGCGCAATCGCCCGCGGCACCTGCAGCGACCGCGCCATCGCCGCATGCGCGATCAGATGCCGCATTTCGCCATGCACCGGCACCGCGATGCTGGGCCGGGCCCATTGATACATCCGCGACAGCTCGTCCCGGTTCGGGTGGCCGGAAACATGCACGACCGAATCCCGCTCGGTGATGACCTCAATGCCGGCCAGCGCCAGCCGGTCGTGCAACCGTCCGATCGGCCGCTCGTTGCCGGGAATGATCTTCGACGAGAACACGACCGTGTCGCCGGCATCGAGCACGACATGCGGATGGTCGCCGACGGCGATCCGGGACATGGCCGCGCGCGGCTCGCCCTGACAGCCGGTGCAGAGATAGAGCACCTTGTCGGCCGGCAGGTAGCCGCCTTCGTCCTCACCCAACAACGGTCCGGCAAAGTCGAAATAGCCGGTCTGCCGGGCGGCCGCGATCATGCGCCACAGCGAGCGACCGACAACAGCGATCTCACGGCCGTTCGCCCGCGCCACCTCGGCGACGGTCTCAATGCGGGCGACGTTCGAGGCGAAGGTGGTGACGGCGATGCGGCCGCGGCGCTCGGCGACGATCCGCATCAGGTTCTCGCGCACCGTGGCTTCTGAGCCGGATTCGCCGGGGTTGAAGACATTGGTGGAATCGCAGACCAGCGCCAGCACGCCCTCGTCACCGAGCTGGCGCAAGGCGGTTTCATCGGTCGCCGGCCCCAGCAGCGGTGTCGGGTCCAGCTTCCAGTCGCCGGTATGCAACACGACGCCGGCCGGCGTGCGGATGGCGAGCGCATTCGGCTCGGGGATCGAGTGGGTGATCGAGATCAGGTCGACAACGAAGGGGGCGAGCTCGATCCGTCCGCCAAGCGGCACCTCATGCAGCGGCACCTCGTCGATCAGCCCGGCCTCCGTCAGCTTGCCCCGCAGCACGGCCGCGGCGAACGGCGTGGCGTAGATCGGCTGCCGCAGCCGCTCCCAGAGATGCGGCACGGCGCCCAGATGGTCCTCATGCGCATGCGTGATCACGATCCCGAGCAGATCCTCGCGGCGTTCGGCGATGAATGTTGGATCTGGTGTGACGATATCGATGCCCGGCAAGGTCTCGTCGGCAAAGGTGATGCCGAGGTCGACCATCAGCCATTTGCCGCCATAGCCGTAGAGGTTGAGATTCATGCCGATCTCGCCGGCTCCGCCCAGCGGCAGGAAGACCAGCTCGTCGCCGCCCCACCCGTCACGTACCATCTGATCCACGCGGGTCAGGCTCCAGCCGCCTTGCTGCGCCGATGGATTTCCAGCAAACCCTTGATCGTCAGGTCCGGATCGACGTGATCGATCGCCGCTGTCGCATCCGAGAACAACGGCACCAGGCCGCCGGTCGCGACGACGGCCATCGGCGCGCCGTATTCGGCCTTGATCCGATTGACCAGCCCCTCGATCAGGCCGACATAGCCCCAGTAGACGCCGGACTGCATGGCCGCCACCGTGCCCTTGCCGATCACATGGTCGGGACGCTCGATGGCGACGATCGGCAGGCTGGCGGCCGCCATGTGAAGGGCTTCCAGGCTGAGGTTCATGCCGGGCGCGATGACGCCGCCTTCGAAATCGCCGTCGGCCGAGACGATATCGAACGTGGTCGCCGTGCCGGAGTCCAGGACGATCAAGGGCCCGCCATAGGTGACGTGCGCGGCGATAGCGTTGACCAGACGGTCGGCGCCGGCCTCGGCCGGGCGGTCGATCTTGACCCCGATGCCCAGCTCGGCGTTTTCGCCGACCACCAGCGGCTCGCAATGGAAGTATTTGCGGCAGAGCGTGCGCAGATCGGCGAGCGCCCGCGGCACCACCGAGGAGATGATCACCTCGTCGATATCGTCAGGTTGAAACCCCTCCAGCGCCATGAGCTGGCTTAGCCAGACGGCATATTCGTCGGCCGTTCGGGGGGCTTTGGTGGCGGCTCGCCACTGCGCCCTGACGACACCGGAGTCGGCAACGGCAAAGACCAGATTGGTGTTCCCGACGTCGATGGCCAACAGCATGACAGCAACCCTCAGACGGCCGGAAAGAACACTTCGCCGGCCGTAATCGCCCGAGAATGACCGGTTTCGTCGCGCAGTACCAGGGCGCCATCGGCGTCGAGGGTCTGAAAATGTCCATCGATGACCTTATCGGCCAGCCGAACAGTAATCGGCTCGCCGATGCCGATCGCGTCGCGTGTCCAGGCGGCGCGGACCGGCTCGAAGCCATCCGCCTCCCAACGCCGCATCCAGTCGAGGAAAGCCACCGCCAGCGGTCCAAGCACGGCCTCGGCATCAACCGTCGTGGCGCCGGCCGCGTGCAGCGACATCGCCGGCCAATCGGTGCCCTCGGGATGGCTGACGACATTCACCCCGATGCCGGCGATCAGCCAGGACAGCTTTCCGGCATGCGCCGTGTCGGCCGCGGACTCCAGCAGAATGCCGCAGACCTTGCCGCCGTTCAGCAGAACGTCGTTCGGCCATTTCTGCCGGACGTCCGCCGCTGGCAACACCGCGCGAATGGCATCGGCCACCGCGAGCGCCGCGACGAAGGAGAGCTGGGCGGCCTCGGCCGCCGACTGCGTCGGCCGCAGCAGCAATGAGAAATAGAGGTTACCCTCGGGCGAGGCGAACGAACGGCCCCGCCGCCCCCGACCCGCGGTCTGTCGGCGGGCCACGATCAGCGTGCCGGCCGGCGCGCCGGCCTCGGCCTGCTGCTTGGCAACGGTAAATGTGCTGTCGACCTGGTCGAACCGCTGCAGACGGAAAAAGTCGGGCAGCCGAGGCTCGCCGCCGGCGCCGCCCACGCTCACGGCATCAACGATGCGGCCGCCGCCTGCGCGCCAATCAGGATCGGCGTCGGATAGAGGATGAACAGCGTGATGAACAGACCGGTGCCCGCCAGGATCGCCTTCATCTCGATGCCAATCGGCCGTTCGAAGGCCTCGGCCGGCTCGTCGAAATACATCACCTTGACGATGCGCAGGTAGTAGTAGGCGCCGACCACGCTCGACAGCACGCCGATGATGGCGAGCGCATAGAGCTCGGCGTTGATGGCGGCAACAAAAATGTAGAACTTGCCGAAGAAGCCGGCGAGTGGCGGCACGCCGGCCATGGAGAACATGAACAGCGCCAGCACGAGCGCCAGCAGCGGGTTGTTGCGGGCGAGGCCAGCGAGATCCGGGATGCCCTCGACCATGCCGCCCTTCAGGCGCATGCAGAGGATGCAGGCGAAGGTGCCGACATTCATGGCGAGGTAGATCGCCATATAGATCAGCACGCCGCGGACGCCCTCCTCGGTGCCGGCGGCGAGACCGACCAGCGCGTAGCCGATATGGCCAATCGAGCTGTAGGCCATCAGGCGCTTGATGTTGTTCTGGCCGATGGCCGCGAAGGCACCGAGCAGCATCGACGCGATCGAGATGAAGACGACGATCTGCTGCCACTCGGTAACGATCTCGAAGAACGGCGACATCATCGTGCGCAGGAACAGCGCAATGGCGGCGATCTTCGGCGCCACGGCGAAGAACGCCGTTACCGGCGTCGGCGCGCCCTCGTAGACGTCGGGCGTCCACATATGGAACGGCACGGCCGAGACTTTGAAGGCGAGACCCGCCGTCAGGAAGACGATGCCGACGATCAGGCCGAGCGGGGTCTCATCGGCGGTGCCGATGCTGCGGGCGATCGTGTCGAAGCCGGTGCCGCCGGTAAAGCCGTAGATCATCGAGCAGCCGTAAAGCAGCATGCCGGACGACAGCGCACCGAGGACGAAATACTTCAGGCCCGCCTCGGTCGAGCGCAGCGAGTCGCGCTTGAACGCGGCGATCACATAGAGCGCCAGGCTCTGCAGCTCGATACCCATGTAGAGCGCGATGAGATCGTTCGCCGAAATCATCATCAGCATGCCGAGCGTCGCCAGCAGCAACAGCACCGGATACTCGAACCGCTCCATCTTCTCGTGGCGGATGTAGTCGAGCGACATGATGATGCCGAGGGCGGCGCCGATCAGCACCAGTCCCTTGGCGAAGTTGGCGAACGGATCGACCACGAACATGCCGGCAAAGGTGACGCTGGTCTCGGCCGGCGCCCGCAGCACCAGGAAGAAGGTGATGGCGAGCGCGGCGACGGACAGCCAGGCCACGAGGCGGGTGGAGTCGTTGCCGCGGAACACGCCGACCATCAGCAGGGCCATCGCGGCGCAGGCAAGGAAGATCTCCGGCGCGGCGAGCGCGTAGTCGTGTGTCAGCGTCTCTACCATGACAATTTCCTAACGCGCCGCGACGTTGATGCTGTCGGCCATGATCTCGGCGGCCGCCAGCGCCGCCTGATAGTCGCCGATCAGCTTGTCGACCGACGGCTGGATGACGTCGAGAAACGGCTGCGGATAGACGCCCATCACGATCGCCAGCACGATCAACGGCGCGAAGACGGCGATCTCGCGGCCGTTCATGTCGGCGATCGATTCAAGATCGTCCTTCTCCAGCTTTCCGAAAATCACCCGGCGATAGAGCCAGAGCATATAGGCCGCGCCCAGGATCAGGCCGGTGGCCGCCAGCGTCGCCACCCAGGTATTGACCTGGAACGCGCCGACCAGCACCAGGATCTCGCCGACGAAGCCGCTGGTGCCCGGCAGACCAACGGAGGCCAGCATGAACACCATGAAGGTGAAGGCGTAGATCGGCATCCGGTTCACCAGGCCGCCATAGCGGGCGATCTCGCGCGAATGGATACGGTCGTAGACCACGCCGACGACCAGGAACAGGGCGGCCGAGACGATGCCGTGGCTCAACATCTGGAAGATGCCGCCCTCGATTCCCTGGTTGTTGAAGGTGAAGATGCCGATCGTGACGAAGCCCATATGGGCGACCGACGAATAGGCGATCAGCTTCTTCATGTCCTCCTGCATCAGCGCCACGAGCGAGGTGTAGATCACGGCGACGACACTGAGCCCGAAGACCAGCGGCGCGAATTGCTCGCTCGCCAGCGGCAGCATCGGCAGCGAGAAGCGCAGGAAGCCGTAGCCGCCCATCTTCAAGAGCACGCCGGCCAGGATCACGGAACCCGCCGTCGGCGCCTCGACATGCGCATCCGGCAGCCAGGTATGCACCGGCCACATCGGCATCTTCACCGCGAACGAAGCGAACATGGCGAGCCACAGCCACATCTGCGCCTCGGCGGCGAAGTCGTGCGTCATCAGGGTCGGGATGTCGGTGGTGCCGACCTGGAAGTACATGTAGATCAGGGCCAGCAGCAGCAGCACCGAGCCGAGGAAGGTGTAGAGGAAGAACTTGAAGCTGGAATAGATCCGCCGGGCGCCGCCCCAGACGCCGATGATCAGGAACATCGGGATCAGGCCGCCCTCGAAGAACAGATAGAACAGCACGAAGTCGAGCGCGCAGAAGACGCCGATCATCATGGTCTCGAGGATCAGGAAGGCGATCATGTACTCGCGCACGCGGGTCTGGATCGCATCCCAGCTCGCGAGAATGCAGATCGGCATCAGGAACGCGGTCAGCACCACGAACAGCACCGAGATGCCGTCGACGCCCATGTGGTAGTTGATGCCCGGGCCCAGCCACTCCGCCTTCTCGACGAATTGGAAGTCTGCGGTGTTGGTGTCGAAATTGCCCCAGATCACCAAGCTGATCAGGAAGGTGACGCCTGTTGTCAGCAGCGCGACGCTGCGGGCGTTGCGGTCGGCGACGGCCTTCTCGCCGCCGGCGAACAGGAAAATAAAGGCGGCGCCCGCCAGGGGCAGGAAGGTCGCGAGGGACAGCAGCGGCCAGTCGAACATGGGCTCAGCCTCCCCCGCCGGTGCTGGCGAAGTACCAGGTGACGAAGGCGGCGACGCCGATCAGCATGGCGAACGCGTAGTGATAGATCAGCCCGGTCTGCAGCAGGGTCGCGCGGCGGGCGAGATTGATCACCGTGGCGGCGACGCCGTCCGGGCCGAAGCCGTCGATGACGCGGCCGTCGCCTTCCTTCCACAGCACCCGGCCGAGCCACTTCGCCGGCCGCACCAGGGCGAACTCGAACAGCTCGTCGAAGTACCACTTGTTCAGGATGAACAGATAAAGCTCGCGGTTGAGGCGCGTGAACATCACCGGAATGTCGGTCCGCCGGATGTAGAGATACCAGGCGCCGGCGATGCCCAACGCGGTCATCACCAGCGGCAACAGCTTGATCGTCGTCGGCACGTTGTGCGCGTCGGCCAGCACCGTGTTGGATTCCAGCATCAGGATCGAGCCGCGCCAGAAGTGATCCGGGTCGTGGCCAACCATCAGCTCGTACATCGCCACGCCGGAGAACACGGCGCCGATGGCCAGGATGATCAGCGGGATTGTCATCACGGGCGGCGACTCGTGCACATGGCTCATGACCTCGGCGCTAGCCCGCGGCGCGCCGTGGAAGGTCATGAACAGCAGCCGCCAGGAATAGAACGCCGTCATGATCGCCGCCGCGATGCCGAGCGAGAAGGCGAACATGCCGAAGCCGGTATTCGCGGCGAACGCCGATTCCAGGATGATGTCCTTGGAATAGTAGCCGGCGAACCAAGGTACGCCCGCGAGCGCCAGGCTGCCGATCCACATCAACGCATAGGTCAGCTTGATGTGGCGCGCGAGGCCGCCCATGCGGCGCATGTCCTGCTCGTCCGAGACGGCGTGGATCACCGAACCGGCGCCCAGGAATAGAAGCGCCTTGAAGAAAGCGTGGGTGAATAGATGGAAGATCGCCGCCGGATAGGCGCCGACGCCGATGGCGAAGAACATGTAGCCGAGCTGGCTGCAGGTCGAATAGGCGATCACCCGCTTGATGTCGTTCTGCGCCAGGCCGACGGTGGCGGCGAAGAACGCGGTCAAGGCGCCGATCACGGCCACAGTGTTGAGCGCCAGCGGCGCGTATTCGAACATCGGCGAGCAGCGCGCCAGCATGAAGACGCCGGCCGTGACCATGGTGGCGGCGTGGATCAGGGCGCTGACCGGGGTCGGGCCCTCCATGGCGTCCGGCAGCCAGGTGTGCAACGGCACCTGCGCCGATTTGCCCATGGCGCCGATGAACAGCAGCAGACAGATCGTTGTCAGAACATCAACTTCCCAATTCAGGAAGGTGAAGGTCTTGCCGACCTGATCCGGCGTGGCGGCGAAAACCGTGTCGAACTCGATCGAGCCGTAAATCAGGAAGACGCCGAGGACGCCCAGCGCGAAGCCGAAATCGCCGACGCGGTTGACGAGGAAGGCCTTGATCGCGGCGGCGTTCGCGGTCGGCCGCTTGTACCAGAAGCCGATCAGCAGGTAGGACGCCAGCCCCACCCCTTCCCAGCCGAAGAACAGCTGCAGGAAGTTGTCCGCCGTCACCAGCATCAGCATGGCGAAGGTGAACAGCGACAGGTACGACATGAACCGCGGGATATGCGGATCGTGCGACATGTAGCCGACGGAATAGACGTGCACCAGCGACGAGACGCCGGTGACGACGACCAGCATCACCGCCGTCAGCGGATCGATACGCAGCGCCCAGGAGGCTTCGAAGCTGCCGGAGTCGATCCAGGTGAACAGCTCCACCGTCACCGCGTTGCCGAGGATGGCGACGTCGTAAAAGCCGTAGAGCGACAACAGGGCCGAGATGATCAGCGCGCCGCAAGTGACGATCTGCGCCCCGCGGTCGCCGATCCAGCGACCGAAGAAGCCGGCGATGATCGAGGCCAGCAGCGGCAGGAAGACGATGACGGCATACATGCGTGCGGCCTCAGCCCTTCATCAGGTTGACGTCCTCAACCGCGATGGTGCCGCGGTTGCGGAAATAGGTGACGAGGATGGCAAGGCCGATCGCCGCCTCGCCGGCGGCGACGGTCAGCACGAACAGCGCGAAGACCTGGCCGACCAGGTCCTGCA
The DNA here is from genome assembly GCA_965232515.1 of Alphaproteobacteria bacterium. Classification (GTDB taxonomy): domain Bacteria; phylum Pseudomonadota; class Alphaproteobacteria; genus JANQKO01. Next base: position 1,468,570 of record CBDDPY010000002.1, read on the forward strand.
TGAACGCCGAGAAGGCGACGAGGTTGATGTTCACGGCCAGCAGCAGCAATTCGACCGACATCAGGATGATGATGACGTTCTTGCGGTTCAGGAAGATGCCGAACACGCCGATGGTGAACAGGATCGCCGCCACCGTCAGATAGTGGCCGAGACCGATCTCGAAGATGCTGGCGTCCATCGGCCTACACCCCCTGCCCCGGCTGGACCTGCTTGATCTCGACCGACTGCTCGACCGTGCGGCTGGTCTGGGCGCCGATCGACTGGCGGCGCACGCCGGCGCGCTGACGCAACGTCAGCACGATGGCGCCGATCATGGCGATCAGCAGGATCATGCCGGCCGCCTGGAACAGGTAGACATATTTTGTATAGAGGATCTGGCCGAGCGCCTCGGTGTTGGTCAGCTCGTCCAGCGGCGGGGTCGGCTCGACGCCGCGGCCCGCCACCTCGGGCGCGATGCTGGCGCCGCCCAGGATCAGCAGCAGCTCGACCAGCAGGATCAGGCCGACCAGCGCGCCGACGGGCAGGTACTGCAGAAAGCCCTCGCGCAGCTCGACGAAGTTGATGTCGAGCATCATCACCACGAACAGGAACAGCACGGCGACGGCGCCGACATAGACGATGACCAGGATCATCGCCAGGAATTCGGCGCCGATCAGCACGAACAGTCCGGCCGAGGTGAAGAACGACAGGATCAGGAACAGCACCGAATGCACCGGATTGCGCGACGATATCACCATCACCGCCGACGCGATGGTGATCGCGGCGAATACGTAGAACGTCAGTCCCGTCAAAATCATGCGCCGGCTTCCCCGACCGGTTCTAGATGTTCACGCCCAAGCGGCGCGGTGGCAGGTAGTTGTGGCAACGGCTCACCGGTACGGTGCGTCCGCGACAAGGTTGGCGGCAATTTCACGCTCCCAGCGGTCACCGTTCGCCAAGAGCTTGTCCTTGTTGTAGTAGAGCTCTTCGCGGGTTTCGGTGGCGAACTCGAAATTCGGGCCCTCGACGATGGCGTCGACCGGGCAGGCTTCCTGGCAGAAGCCGCAATAAATGCACTTGGTCATATCGATGTCGTAGCGCGTGGTGCGGCGGCTGCCGTCGTCGCGCGGTTCGGCTTCGATCGTGATCGCCTGGGCCGGGCAGATCGCCTCGCAGAGCTTGCAGGCGATGCAGCGCTCCTCGCCGTTGGGATACCGGCGCAGCGCGTGCTCGCCACGGAACCGCGGACTGAGCGGCCCTTTTTCGTAGGGGTAGTTCAGGGTCGCGCGCTTGCGGAACATGTAGCGGAAGGTCAGCCCCATGCCGCGCAGGATCTCGGTCAGCAGCAATGCCTGCGCGCCGCGCCTAAACGCCGTCATACCAAGCCCCTTCCATCCTCAAGGCGCGGCCAAACATAGCCGGCCAAATCCGAAAGGCAAGTCCCGTATCCGCCGCCGCCGGTCATCACTTCGGCACCAGATCGAAGGCCACCAGCACGCCCGCCGTCAGCGCCACCCAGAACAGCGAGAACGGCAGAAACACCTTCCAGCCGAGCCGCATGAGCTGGTCGTAGCGGTAGCGCGGCAACGTCGCCCGGACCCAGATGAACACGAACAGCAGCAGCGAAATCTTCAGCGCGAACCAGATCGGTCCGGGAATCCAGTTGAACGGCGCCACGTCGATCGGCGGCAGCCAGCCGCCGAGGAACAGCACCGCCGTCATGCCGCTCATCAGAATCATGTTCGCGTATTCGCCCAGGAAGAACAGCGCGAAGGTCATGGACGAATATTCGACCTGATAGCCGGCGACGAGCTCGGCCTCGGCTTCCGGCAGGTCGAACGGGTGCCGGTTGGTCTCGGCCAGCGCCGAGATGAAGAAGATCACGAACATCGGCAGCAGCGGGATGGCGTACCACATCCCCTTCTGTGCCATGACGATGTCGGTCAGGTTCAACGAGCCGGCGCAGAGCAGCACCGTGATCATGACGAAGCCGATCGAGACCTCGTACGACACCATCTGCGCCGCCGAGCGCAGGGCGCCCAGGAACGGGTATTTCGAGTTCGAGGCCCAGCCGGCCATGATGATGCCGTAGACGCCGAGCGAGGAGATCGCGAACAGGTACAGGATGCCGACATTGATGTCGGCCAGCACGACGCCCTCGTCGAAGGGGATCACCGCCCAGGCCACCATCGACAGGATGAAGGTCAGCATCGGCGCGATCACGAACACGCCCTTGTTGGCCGTGGTCGGCAGCACCGTTTCCTTGAAGAACAGCTTGATCCCGTCGGCAAACGCCTGCAGCAGACCGAACGGCCCAACGACGTTCGGCCCCATGCGCAACTGCATCGCCGCCATGACCTTGCGCTCGGCATAGGTCAGCATGGCCACGATCAGCAGCAGCGGAACGACAATCGCCAGGATCTGGGCGACGATGATGCCGCCCGGCAGCAGGTAACCGCTCCAGAGTTCAGCCATCGGTGCCGGTCGCCTTCTCGTTTGCGACGTAGAGCTGGCTGCATTCCGCCATGACCGACGACGCCCGCGCGATCGGGTTGGTCAGATAGAAATCCGATATCGGGCTCTCGAACGGCGCATCGGCCATCTGGCCCGCCGTGCCGAAGGCGCCCCATTCGATCTCTGGGATCTCGTCGATGGCGCCGAAGTGCGGCGCCAGCTCGGCCATGCGCCGGCGCAGCTGGCCGAGATTGTCGTACGGGAGCCGCTTGCCGATCACGTCGGAGAAGGCGCGCAGGATGGTCCAGTCCTCGCGCGCGTCGCCCGGCGGGAAATGCGCCCGACGGCCGAGCTGCACGCGGCCCTCGGTATTGACCCAGGTGGCGTCCTTTTCGGTATAGGCCGCGCCCGGCAGGATCACGTCGGCGCGGTGGGCGCCGGCATCGCCATGATGGCCCTGATAGACGACGAAGGCATTGCCGAGTTTCGCCGTGTCGATCTCGTCCGCGCCCAGCAGCCAGACCAGATCGATCTCGCCGGCCTGGGCGCCGTCCAGAATGCCGGCGACGTCGCGTCCGCCCTCGCCCGGCAGCAGGCCAAGATCGAGGCCGGCGACCCGCGCCGCCGCCGTGTGCAGGACGTTAAAGCCGTTCCAGTCGTCGCTGACCATGCCGCAGCTCTCGGCGATCCGTCGCGCCGTCTCCAGCACCGCCGCGCCGTCGTCGCGCGCGAGCGCGCCCATGCCGACGATCAGCATCGGCCGTTCGGCGGCTTTCAGGGTCTGGGCGAAGGCGTGGCTGCCGTCGGCGATCTGCGACAGCGTCTGCGGTCCGGCGCCGAGATATTCGTAGTCGTAGGTCAGGTCCGGCCGCGGCCCGATCATCGCCGCCTTGAAGCCGCCCAATAGCCAGCGCTTGCGCAGGCGCGCATTTGCCAGCGGTGCCTCCCAGCGCGGATTGGCGCCGATCAGCAGGCAGGCGTCCGCCGCTTCGATCGCCGCGATCGTGGTGTTGAAGAGATACGCAGCCCGCGGTCCGGCCGGCAGCTTGGCGCCGTCCTGCCGGCAATCGATGTGCGGCGAACCGACCGCCCCCATCAGATCGTTCAGCGCCGTCATCGCCTCGGCGTCCGCCATGTCACCAGCGATCGCGGCGATGCGGTCGCCGGCGAGACCCTGCATGCGGCCGGCAATGGCGCGGAAGGCCTGGTCCCAGGTCGCCGGGGTCAGCTTGCCGTCGACCCGCACATAGGGCCGGTCGAGCCGCTGCCGCTTCAGGCCGTCGACGGCAAACCGGGTCTTATCCGAGATCCACTCCTCGTTCACGTCCTCGTGCAGGCGCGGCAGGATCCGCATCACCTCGCGGCCGCGGGTGTCGACGCGAATATTGCTGCCGACGGCGTCGTGCGCGTCGATGGTCTCGGTCTTGCGCAGCTCCCAGGGCCGGGCCGTGAAGGCATAGGGCTTGGAGGTCAGCGCGCCGACCGGGCAGATGTCGATCATGTTGCCGGAGAGCTCCGAGGTCAGCGCCTCCTCCACATAGGTACCGATCTCCATCTGCTCGCCGCGGCCCGTGGCGCCCAGCTCCTCGACGCCGGCGATCTCGGTGGCAAAGCGGATGCAGCGGGTACAGTGGATGCAGCGGGTCATGATCGTCTTGATCAATGGCCCGAGATACTTGTCCTTCACCGCCCGCTTGTTCTCGTGATACCGGCTGCTGTCGTAGCCGTAGGCCATGGCCTGGTCCTGCAGGTCGCATTCGCCGCCCTGATCGCAGATCGGGCAGTCGAGCGGATGGTTGATCAGCAGGAACTCCATCACGCCCTGGCGGGCCTTGCGCACCGACGGCGTGTTGGTGTGAATGACCATGTTGTCGGCGGCCGGCATGGCGCAGCTGGCGATCGGCTTCGGCGACCGCTCCATCTCGACCAAGCACATGCGGCAGTTCCCGGCGATCGACAGCCGGTCGTGATAGCAGAAGCGCGGCACTTCGATGCCGGCCTCCTCGCAAGCCTGCAGCACGGTGGTGCCGGGCTCGACCGTGATTTCCTTGCCGTCGATCGTCAACGTGGGCATGTGGTCTTCGGCTCCCTCAGGCGGCGGCAGGCTGGGCCTGCTTGCGGTCGAGAATGCGGCGTTCCAGCTCGGGCCGGAAATGCCGGATCAGGCCCTGAATCGGCCAGGCCGCGGCGTCGCCCAGCGCGCAGATCGTGTGGCCCTCGACCTGGTAGGTGACGTCGAGCAGCATCTCGATTTCCTCGACCTCAGCCTCGCCCTTCACCAGACGCTCCATCACGCGCCACATCCAGCCCGTACCCTCGCGGCAGGGCGTGCACTGACCGCAGGACTCGTGCTTGTAGAATTCGGAGAGGCGCGCGATGGCCTTCACCACGTCGCACGACTTGTCCATGACGATGACGGCGGCCGTGCCGAGCCCGGACTTCACCTCTTTCAGCGCATCGAAGTCCATCAGCACGTCGTCACAAATCGACTTCGGCAGCAGCGGCACCGAGGCGCCGCCCGGAATGATCGCCTGCAGATTGTCCCAGCCGCCGATGACGCCGCCGGCATGTTTTTCGATCAGCTCGCGCAGCGGGATCGACATCTCCTCTTCCACGTTGCACGGCTTGTTCACGTGGCCGGAAATGCAGAACACCTTGGTGCCGGTGTTGTTCTCGCGACCAAAACCGGCGAACCAGTCGGCGCCGCGGCGCAGGATTGTCGGCACCACGGCGATGCTCTCGACGTTGTTGACCGTCGTGGGGCAACCCCAGACGCCGACATTGGCCGGGAACGGCGGCTTCAGGCGCGGCTGACCCTTCTTGCCTTCCAGGCTCTCGATCAGCGCCGTCTCCTCGCCGCAGATATAAGCGCCGGCGCCGCGGTGCAGGTAGACGTCGAAATCGTAGCCCGATCCGCAGGCATTCTTGCCGATCAGGCCGGCCTCGTAAGCCTCATCGATCGCCTCCTGCAGCGCGTTGCCTTCATGATGGAATTCGCCGCGGATATAGATGTAGGCGGCGATGGCGCGCATGGCGTAGCCGGCGATCAGGCAGCCCTCGACCAGCTTGTGCGGGTCGTGGCGCATCATGTCGCGGTCCTTGCAGGTGCCGGGCTCGCCCTCGTCCGCGTTGACCACCAGATAGGAGGGTCGGCCGTCCGACTCCTTCGGCATGAAGGACCATTTCAGACCGGTCGGAAAACCGGCGCCGCCGCGGCCGCGCAGACCGGATTTCTTCACCTCTTCGACGATGTCTTCCGGCGAGCGGCTGAGGATCTCCTTGGTGCCGTCCCAGTCGCCGCGCTTGCGCGCCGCCGCGAGACGGAAATCCTGGTAGCCGTAGAGGTTGGTGAAGATGCGATCTTCGTCGCGAAGCATAAAGCTACTCCATGAATCCCGTCAGTGTCGTCGGACCGCCCTCGGGCTCCGAGCTGCGACGACCGTTCTGCGGGCCCGCCTTCGGCCGCTCGCCGCTGGCGAGCGCCTTCAGGATGTCGACCACCGACTCTGGTGTCAGATCTTCGTAGTAGTCATCGTTGATCTGGATCATCGGCGCGTTGACGCAGGCGCCGAGGCATTCGACCTCGATCAGCGTGAACAGGCCGTCCGCCGTCGTCTCGCCCATGCCGATACCGAGATGCGCCTTGACGGCGTCGACGATATCGCCCGATTTGCGCAGCCAGCACGGCGTCGTCGTGCAGACCTGCAGGAAGTATTTTCCCACCGGCGCCAGATTGTACATCGTGTAGAACGACGCGACCTCGTAGACCCGGATCCGCGGCATCTCGAGCAGTTCGGCGACATGGTCCATGGCCGCGCGCGGCAGCCAGTTCTCGTGCTGACGCTGGGCGATGTCGAGCAGCGGCATCACGGCGCTCGCCTGCCGGCCTTCCGGATAACGGGCGATGATCTTCTTCGCCTCGGCCAGGTTCTCCGGCGTGAAGGCGAAGCTCTCGGGCTGGTCGACGTTGGCCGTCGGCGCGCTCATCTGTCGATCTCCCCGAAGACGATATCGAGGCTGCCGATGATGGCGACGGAATCGGCCAGCAAGTGACCCTTCGCCATGAAGTCGAGCGCCTGCAGGTGCGGAAATCCCGGCGCCCGGATCTTGCAGCGGTACGGCTTGTTGCTGCCGTCGGCGATCAGATAGACGCCGAATTCGCCTTTCGGCGCCTCGACCGCCGTATAGGTCTCGCCCTCGGGCACGTGATAGCCCTCGGTGTAGAGCTTGAAGTGATGGATCAGCGCCTCCATTGAGCGCTTCATCTCGCCCCGCGACGGCGGCACCATCTTGCCGTCGGTGCTGGCGACCGGACCGTCCGGCAGCTTGTCCAGCACCTGCTTGATGATCCGGGCCGACTGCCGCATCTCTTCCAGCCGGCAGAGATAGCGGTCGAAGCAGTCGCCGTTCTTGCCGACCGGAATGTCGAAATCGTAGTCCTCGTAGCCGTCATAGGGCTGCGCCTTGCGCAGGTCCCACGGCACGCCGCTGCCGCGCAGCATGACGCCGGTGAAACCCCAGTCCATGGCGTCGTCGGCCGAGACGATGCCGATGTCGGCGTTGCGCTGCCGGAAGATCCGGTTCTCCGTCAGCAGTCCCTCGACGTCGTCCAGGAAGCTCGGCAGGTGCTCGCAATAGGCATAGATCTCTTCGGCCATGCCGTCGGGCATATCCTGATGCACCCCGCCCGGCCGGAAATAAGCGGCGTGCAGGCGCGCGCCGCAAACGCCCTCGTAGAACTCCATCAGCTTCTCACGCTCCTCGAAACCCCAGAGCGCGGGCGTGGTGGCGCCGACGTCGAGCGCCTGCGTCGTCACGTTCAGAAGGTGGTTGAGGATGCGCGAGACTTCGCCGAACAGCACGCGGATCGCCTGGCCGCGCGGCGGCACCTCGCAGTCGATCAGCTTCTCGACGGCGAGCGCAAAGGCGTGCTCCTGGTTCATCGGCGCGACATAGTCGAGGCGGTCGAAATACGGCACCGCCTGCAGATAGGTCTTGTGCTCGATCAGCTTTTCGGTGCCGCGATGCAACAGGCCGATATGCGGGTCGCAACGCTCCACGACCTCGCCGTCGAGCTCCATCACCAAGCGCAGCACGCCATGCGCGGCCGGATGCTGCGGCCCGAAATTCATGGTCAGGTTCTTGATTTCGACTTCGGCCATCAGGCTTGTCCTTCAGCCTTCTCGTCGCCGGGCAGAATGTATTCGGCGCCTTCCCAGGGACTCATGAAGTCGAAGCTGCGGAACTCCTGCGTCAGGGCCACGGGCTCGTAGACCACCCGCTTCTGCTCATCGTCGTAGCGCAGCTCGACGAAACCGGTCAGCGGAAAGTCCTTCCGCATCGGGTGGCCCTCGAAGCCGTAGTCAGTCAGCAGCCGGCGCAGATCGGGGTGGTCGCTGAACAGGATGCCGTAGAGGTCCCAAGCCTCGCGCTCGAACCAGCCGGCCGCCTTGTAGATGCCGGAAACGCTGGGTACCGGCGTCATCTCGTCGGTCTGCACTTTCACGCGGATACGCTGGTTATGTTTCAGGCTCAGCAGGTTGTAGACGACATCGAAACGCTCGGCGCGCTCCGGGTGGTCGACCCCGCAGATATCGATCAGCAGCTTGAACAGGCATTGCTGATCGTCGCGCAGGAAGGTCATGACCTTGACGATCGCGTCGGCGCGCGTCTGCACCATGAGCTCGCCGTGCGCGACCGCGGTCTCGCTCACCTCGCTCGCCAGAGCGGTGGCGATGTACTCGCCCAGTTCGCTGATGCTTTCGTCCGCCATCGACGTCTCTCAATTACCGCCGGTCGATCCGGTCAGCGCAGGAAGGTGCCCGTGCGGCGGATCTTCTTCTGCAACTGAAGAATGCCGTAGACCAGGGCTTCCGCCGTCGGCGGACAACCCGGCACGTAGATATCGACCGGCACGATGCGGTCGCAGCCGCGCACCACGGAATAGGAATAGTGATAATAGCCGCCACCGTTGGCGCAGCTGCCCATGGAGATCACATAGCGCGGCTCGGCCATCTGGTCGTAGACCTTGCGCAAGGCCGGCGCCATTTTGTTGGTCAGCGTGCCGGCGACGATCATCACATCGGACTGTCGCGGGCTGGCCCGCGGCACCACGCCGAACCGGTCGAGGTCGTAGCGCGGCATATAGGCGTGGATCATCTCGACGGCGCAGCAGGCGAGGCCAAAGGTCATCGGCCAGAGCGAACCGGTACGCGCCCAATTCACCAGCTTGTCGACGGAGCTGACGACGAAACCCTTGTCGTTGAGCTCCTCGCTGAAATCCTTGAGGAACGCGTCCTGCGACGTCGCGTCAGCCGTTGGGTTTGCCGGTGTGGTCATTCCCATTCCAGCGCTCCCTTCTTCCACTCGTAAACGAAGCCGATGGTCAATATGGCCAGAAAGACCATCATCGACCAGAAACCGAAAACACCGATCTCGCCAAGAGATATGGCCCAGGGAAACAGGAAGGCGACTTCGAGGTCGAAGATGATGAACAGGATAGCGACAAGATAGAACCGGACGTCGAACTGGCGACGGGCATCGCCGAAGGCCTCGAAGCCGCACTCATAGGCGGACAGCTTTTCCGGGTCAGGGTGTTGGCGGGCCACGATCATCGAGGCGACAACCATCACCAGCGACAACCCAACCGCGATAGCGAAGAACATCAGGATCGGCAGATATTCTCTGAGCAGGTCTTCCATCCGTCCCCCGACTGACGAACGGGACACTCGGCTGACGCCGAACTTGGCGCCTGCGCCCCCTATACCGAACGTCCCAATGCTGTACTTGAATGGCGTTAGGCGACCTCCGTATAGCGATTAATTCGGCGGGCCGCAAGAACGGCCGATTGCGATTGATTGCCGCATGGAAACGCAACGCGGATACGGCCGCCCGAGGGCGGCGCGATCGCGCCGCGCCGGTCGAATCGGATCGAAGATCGTGGAGAAATGGCGGGAGTGACGGGACTTGAACCCGCGGCCTCTGGCGTGACAGGCCAGCGCTCTAACCAACTGAGCTACACCCCCTGCGCGGAGGACACTGGGATGTACTTGCGGCGGCTTGCGAAGTCAAGCAGGAACCCCCTCGGACGGCAATTTGTGAATGGCTATTCCGGTTTCCGCTCGGGCGCCGATGCGTCATGCGGACACGCGGCGAACAGAGCGAAGGTATAAAGCTTGGCCGCCGGTTCATGCCAGCGCTCAGGGTTGGCCCGCAGCCACTTCGTGAAGATCGCCGCCAATTGTGCCGCTTGCTTGCCGCTGGCGCAGTCCGGAAGCCACCTCAGACGTTCGAATCCCCCGGCGAAGCTCCAGTTGTACGCGTCGTTCAGGCCGCTGACGTAGGTTTCGCGGTCGTACTCGGCCAGATCGAGGTAGTTCTGCCCCGTCACAAGCTGCCAGGTTTCAGACGGCGACTGCGCGCCGGCGGGCGGTGACCAAACGAGCCAGGCGACCAACATGATCACACCGCCGCCGACGATCCGAACGGCGGCGTTGGTGGGCGGTGACGGGCTCGAACCGCCGACCTCCTCGGTGTAAACGAGATGCTCTACCAACTGAGCTAACCGCCCCGCCGGACTGTTCGGTCGGCAAAATGAACGATCGCCCCGGCAAATGCAACGCGCGCGCCCACCGGTCGGACCGGGACCGCAGACAAACGAACGCCGGCCAAAATCGGCCGGCGTTCGCAAATCTCGGTTGAATCTGACGTTGGGAACGGACGTCAGTTAACGGCGTCTTTCAGTCCCTTGCCCGCCTTGAACTTTGGCTGTTTCGATGCCGGGATCTGAATTGTCTCGCCAGTACGCGGGTTTCGGCCTTGCGTCGCCTTACGCTGCGACACCGAGAAAGTACCGAAGCCCACGAGCCGAACCTCGTCGCCCTTCTGCAGGCAATTGGTGATCAAGTCGAACACCGCGTCCACCGCTTTGGTGGCATCGCCCCGTGAGAGATCGGTGTTGTCAGCGACGGCTGCGATAAGATCGTTCTTATTCACTTAAGCCCCCTTTTTCGTTATGTGCAGTTTAATAGAAGAAGTGTTGGCGATTTCGCCGGCCTATGGAGCGCGGAAAGTCTAGGCACGACATGCATATAGGTCAAAGAAAAAACCGGACAAAAGCCCGGTTTTTTCCCGATCTTGACATACTGAACCACTTAATGCGTGACGACCGATTCGCTGTCCGAGTTGTTGTCGGAAAGTTTCTTGACGTCGTCGTCTTCCTCGGTCCATTCGATTGCAACCGGTCGCGTAACCAACGCGTGTTCGATGACTTCGTCGACAGTCGTCACGGGCACGATTTCGAGCCCGCGTTTCACGTTGTCGGGAATCTCCGCAAGGTCCTTTTCGTTGTCCTTGGGGATCAGCACCGTCTTGATGCCACCCCGCAACGCCGCCAACAGCTTCTCTTTCAAACCGCCGATCGGCAACACACGGCCACGTAGCGTGATCTCGCCGGTCATCGCGATGTCGCGGCGGACCGGGATCTTGGTCAGCACCGAAACAATCGAGGTGCACATGGCGACGCCGGCCGATGGCCCGTCCTTGGGCGTTGCGCCCTCGGGCACGTGTACGTGGATCTCGCGCTTCTCGAACATCGTCGGTTTGATGCCGAACTCGGCCGAGCGCGAACGTACGTAGCTGGCCCCCGCCTGGATCGATTCCTGCATCACATCGCCGAGCTTGCCGGTGAACTTGATATTGCCCTTGCCGGGCAGCATCACCGATTCGATCGTCAGCAGTTCGCCGCCGACCTCGGTCCAGGCCAGACCGGTGACCACGCCGACCATATCCTCGAGCTCGATCTCGCCGTAGCGGAAGCGCCGCACGCCGGCATACTTGTCGAGATTGCGGCGGGTGATGTGCACGCCGTCCAGCTTGTTCTGGATGATCTCCTTGATCGCCTTGCGGGCGAGATTGGCGATCTCACGCTCCAGATTGCGGACGCCGGCCTCGCGCGTGTAGTAGCGGATCACATCGCGCAACGCGCCTTCCGAGATCGACCATTCCTTAGGCCGCAGGCCGTGCGCCTTCTTCTGCTTTTCGATCAGGTGCCGGTTGGCGATCTCGACCTTCTCGTCCTCGGTATAGCCGGCGAGCCGAATGATCTCCATCCGGTCCAGCAGCGGCTGCGGCATGCGCAGCGTGTTCGCCGTGGTCACGAACATCACGTCCGACAGGTCGTAGTCGACCTCCAGATAGTGGTCGTTGAAGGTGTTGTTCTGCTCGGGATCGAGCACTTCCAGCAGGGCCGAAGCCGGATCGCCGCGGAAGTCGGCGCCCATCTTGTCGACCTCGTCCAACAGGAACAGCGGGTTCGACTTCTTGGCCTTCTTCATGCCCTGAATGACCTTGCCCGGCAGCGAGCCGATATAGGTCCGGCGGTGGCCACGGATCTCGGCCTCGTCGCGCACGCCGCCGAGCGACATGCGAACGAACTCGCGGCCCGTCGCCCGCGCGATCGACTTGCCGAGCGACGTCTTGCCGACGCCAGGCGGTCCGACCAGGCACAGGATCGGGCCCTTCACCTTCTTCGTACGCTGCTGCACGGCCAGGTATTCGAGGATGCGTTCCTTGACCTTCTCGAGGCCGTAGTGATCGGCATCAAGGACTTCCTGCGCCTTGGTGATGTTCTTCTTTACCCGCGAGCGGTCCTGCCAGGGGATCGACAGCAGCCAGTCCAGATAGTTCCGGACCACCGTCGCCTCGGCCGACATCTGGCTCATGTTGCGCAGCTTCTTCAGCTCGGCCAGCGCCTTCTCGTTCGCTTCCTTGCTGAGCTTGGTGTTCTTGATCCGCTCCTCGAGCTCGGCCATCTCGTCACGGCCGTCCTCGGTCTCACCGAGCTCCTTCTGGATCGCCTTCAGCTGCTCGTTCAAATAGTACTCGCGCTGAGTTTTCTCCATCTGGCGCTTGACGCGGCTGCGAATCTTGCGCTCGACCTGCATCACGCCAATCTCGCCTTCCATCAGCGAGTAGACGCGCTCCAGCCGCTCGCGCACGCCTTCGATCTCGAGCAACTCCTGCTTGTCGGGAATCTTCAGTGCCAAGTGCGAGGCGACCGTGTCGGCCAGCTTGCTCGGATCATCGATCTGATTAACCGAAACAAGCACTTCCGGCGGAATCTTCCGGTTCAACTTGACGTATTGCTCGAACTGCGAGACGACCGACCGGGCCATCGCCTCAAGGTCGTCGGTCGGCGCCTCGGCGTCGACGATCGGCGCGGCGACCGTCTCGAAGAATTCCTCATTGTCGGTGAAACTCTGGATGCGCGCGCGCTCGCCACCCTCGACGAGCACCTTCACCGTGCCGTCGGGCAGCTTCAGCAGCTGCAGCACCGACGCCACCGTGCCGACCTGAAAGATATCGTCGGGACCCGGGTCGTCCTGGCTCGCATTTTTCTGCGTCACCAGAAGGATCTGCTTGTCGTCCTTCATAACGTTCTCGAGGGCGCGCACGGATTTCTCGCGGCCGACGAACAACGGCACGATCATGTGTGGGAACACCACGATGTCGCGCAGAGGAAGGACGGGATAGACGTTCAAGCGGGGCGGATCAAACATTACGTCGCCTTAGGTGATGTGGGCGCTCGCGGCCTGCAAGCGCCAATGAGAAGGCACAACTTAGGATGCGCCAGACAAAATACTAGATGGCCCGTCCGGCCAATGGGTCAAGATCGGCCCCAAGCTAGGCGCCGGTGCTCATGTCCTCCTGCCGATCCGAATAGATGTAGAGCGGGCTCGCACGGCCCTCGACGACCTCGCCATTGATGACGACTTCCTCGGCGCCCTCCAGCGAGGGCAGTTCGTACATCGTTTCGAGCAGGATGTTCTCCATGATTGACCGCAAACCGCGGGCGCCGGTTTTGCGCGCGATTGCCTTGCGCGCGATCGCCCGCAGGGCGTCTTCGGAGAACGCCAGCTTGGTCTCTTCCATCTCGAACAGCCGCTGATACTGCTTGACCAGCGCGTTCTTCGGCTTGGTCAGGATCTCGACCAGCGCATTCTCGTCCAGATCTTCCAGCGTCGCGACGACCGGCAAACGGCCGACGAATTCCGGGATCAGACCGAACTTCAGCAGGTCCTCGGGCTCGAGCTCGCGCAGCACCTCACCGGTCTGCCGTTCGTCGGCCGCCCGTACGTCGGCGCCGAAGCCGATCGAGGTGCCCTTGCCGCGCTGCGAGATCAGCTTGTCGAGGCCGGCGAAGGCGCCGCCGCAAATGAACAGGATGTTGGTCGTGTCGACCTGCAGGAACTCCTGCTGCGGATGCTTGCGTCCGCCTTGCGGCGGGACGCTGGCGACCGTGCCTTCCATGATCTTCAGCAGCGCCTGCTGCACGCCCTCGCCCGACACGTCGCGGGTGATCGACGGGTTGTCGGACTTGCGGCTGATCTTGTCGACCTCGTCGATATAGACGATGCCGCGCTGCGCGCGCTCGACATTGTAGTCGGCGGCCTGCAGCAGCTTCAGGATGATGTTCTCGACGTCCTCGCCGACATAACCGGCTTCGGTCAGCGTCGTCGCGTCGGCCATCGTGAACGGCACGTCGATGATGCGCGCCAGCGTCTGCGCCAGCAGCGTCTTGCCGCAGCCCGTTGGACCGATCAGCAGGATGTTCGACTTGGCGATCTCGATGTCGTTGTTCTTCGCGCCGGCGTTCAACCGCTTGTAGTGGTTGTGCACGGCCACCGACAGCACGCGCTTGGCATGGTCCTGGCCAATCACGTAATCGTCCAGCACCTTGCAGATCTCGGCCGGCGTCGGCACGCCGTCGCTGGTCTTGACCAGCGAGCTCTTGTTCTCCTCGCGGATGATATCCATGCAGAGCTCGACGCATTCATCACAGATGAACACCGTCGGGCCGGCAATAAGCTTCCTAACTTCGTGCTGGCTCTTGCCGCAGAAGGAGCAGTACAGCGTGTTCTTAGAATCGCCGCCACTCAGCTTGGTCATGTGCACCCCACACGTCCGGACGCCCAAATCATGTTAATCACCGGCGCCATTTACGAACAACCGAAATGTCATGGCTCGACAAACTACCCGTCCGTAATCTGGCGAACCTAACCCGAATCGGCTGCAAGCACTACGAATAGCATAGCCGGGAGCCAATCAATAATTCGTTAAGCGGAGGCTTCCGTTAACCAAATTTGTTAACTGTTCCCGCTAACCGTTGTCATTGCCGCCGGCAGACCCGTCCGCCGCCGCATTCTCGTCTTCAGGACGGGTCAGGACCACGTCGTCGATCAGGCCGAATTCCTTGGCCTTGTCGGCGGTCATGAAGTTGTCGCGTTCCATCGCGTCCTCGATCACGGACAACGCCTGGCCCGTATGCTTGACATACATGTCGTTCAGCCGCGCCCGCATTTCCAGTATTTCGCGGGCGTGGATCTCGATATCCGTCGCCTGACCCTGGAACCCGCCCGAGGGCTGATGGACCATGATCCGCGCGTTCGGCAGGGCGTAGCGCTTGCCGGGCGCGCCGGCCGCCAGCAGCAGCGAGCCCATCGACGCCGCCTGGCCGGTGCAGAGCGTCGACACATCCGGCCGGATGTACTGCATGGTGTCGTAGATCGCCAGGCCCGAGGTGACGATGCCGCCGGGCGAATTGATGTAGAGCGAAATGTCCTTGCGCGGGTTCTCGGCCTCGAGGAACAGCAACTGGGCCGACACCAGGCTGGCCATGCCGTCATGTACCGGTCCGACGATGAAGACGATGCGTTCCTTCAGCAGCCGCGAGTAGATATCGTAGGCGCGCTCGCCGCGGTTGGTCTGCTCGACCACCATCGGCACCAGCGTGTTCATGTAATGGTCTTCGGGATTACTCATCGGATTTGCCCATCTTCGGTTGGCACTTGCCGTTGCGGCCATTGACGGCGGTGGTCTGGATCGGGGCCACGGCGGCCATCATGTCTTCTCGGCGCCCTCTTCAGGCTCGGCTGACCCGTCGTCGTCCGGATCGCGCATCAACTCGTCCAAGTCGACCGTTCGATCCGTCACGTCGGCCATTTCCAAGATAAAGTCAACGACCTTGTCTTCAAGGAGCGGCGCGCGCAACTGCGCCTGCGCCTCGGCATTGCTCTGGAAGTATTCGAAAACCTGCTGCTCCTGGCCCTGAAAGCGGCGGGCCTGGTCGGCGATCGCGCGGGTCAGTTCTTCCTGACTGACCTCGATGTTGTTCTGCCGGCCGACTTCAGACAGCAAAAGTCCCAGGCGCACCCGGCGTTCGGCAATCTTGCGGTATTCGCCCTTGGCCTCTTCTTCCGGCTTGTCCAGATCTTCGATGGTCTTGCCCTGATCTTCCAGGTCCTTGGTCACCTGCCCCCAAATCGCCTCGAACTCGGCATCCACCATGCCCGGCGGCACCTCGAACTGCTGCGCATCGTCGAGCGCGTCGAGCAGGGTCCGCTTCAAGCGCGCCCGGCTGAGCCCGGCATAGTCCTGGCCCATCTGCTCGCGCAGGTTGGTGCGCAGAGCGTCCAGGTTCTCCAGCCCCAGCTTTTCCGCCAGACTGTCATCGACCGGCACCGGCAGCGGCACCTTGACCTGCTTGACGTCGACGGCGAACTCGGCCGCCTTGCCGGCGAGATCGGCGCTGCCGTACTCCTCGGGGAAGGTGACGCTGACGGTCTTGCTCTCGCCGGCCTTCAGGCCGACAAGTTGGTCCTCGAAGCCCGGAATAAACGACCCGCTGCCGAGCTCGAGCTGAAAGTCGTTGGCGGCGCCGCCCTCGAATTCCTCGCCGTCGATCGATCCCTTGAAGTCGATGACGACGGCGTCGCCCTCGGCGGCCGTCTGATCTTCGGCGGCGTCTGAGAACGACTTCATCTGATCGGCCAGCGCCGACAGCCGCTCGTCGACAGCGCTGTCGGCGACCTCGGCGACCATGCGCTCAAGCTTGATGCCGGAAAAGTCGATCGGCTCGATGGTCGGCATCAACTCGACGGCGATCGTGTATTCCAGGTCCGAACCGTCCTCGAACTTGGTGATCTCGATCTTCGGCTGCATGGCCGGCCGCAGGTCCTTGTCCTCCAGCACCTTGCTGGTGGACTCGTTCACGGTCTCCTCCAGCACCTCGCCCATGACCCGTTGGCCGTAGGTTTTGCGCAGCAGCGGCACCGGCACCTTGCCGGGCCGGAAGCCGGGCATGCGGATCTGATGCGCCAGCTCGGTCAGCTTGCTGGTCAGCTTGTTGTCCAGATCCTTGGCGTCGACAACGACGCTCATTTCGCGCCTCAGACCTTCGGATAGCGTTTCCGTCACCTGCATGGGTGTCACCCGGTGCCTTCTGTTGACTGTAATCGGGAAGTGGTCGGTGCCAGTAAATGGTGCGGGCGGAGGGATTTGAACCCCCACGACTTTCGTCACCAGGACCTAAACCTGGCGCGTCTACCAGTTCCGCCACGCCCGCAAAAACGCCGCGACATGCTGCGCCGTCCTGAACGGGCGGCACTCTATAGCACAGCTTTTTTCGCCAAAGAAAGCGATTAAAGCGCCAGTTTGTTAACGGCTCAAACAGGCGGCCGCGCAGGCCTCCAGAATGGCCTCCGTATCGATGCCGTGAATGCGATAGAGGTCGGGCACGTCGCCGGACTGGCCAAAGCTGTCGACACCCAGGCTGAAGACCCTGCGGCGCGAAGCCGACCCCAGCCAGGACAACGTCGCCGGATGCCCGTCGATCACCGTTACCAGGGCCGCGTCGGGCGCCAGCGGATCCAGCAGCTGACCGATGTGGCTCCTCACCTGGCGCTCGCCCTTGGCCCGCCGGCGCCAGGCATGGCTCCATTCCTGGAACAGCAGGTCCGGCGAGGTCACCGCCAACAGACCGGCGCCGGGGATGTCCTCGCACACGGCCTCGTGCGCCGCTTGCGCCTCGGGCGCGACCGCGCCGGCATAGACGATCGCCAGCTCGGCATTCGCGGCCGGCGGCACCAGCCAGTAGGCGCCGGCCAGAACTTCCTCGGTCAGAGCGCGGGTCATTTGCCGATCGGGCTGCGTCAGCGAGCGGGTCGACAGCCGCAGATAGACCGATCCGCCATCGTCGGCCTGCATGTGGGCAAAGCCCCAGCGCATGATCTCCGACAATTCGTCGACATAGGCCGGCTCGAACGACGCCAGCTTGTCCTGCCCCATGCCGATCAGCGGCGTCGAGATCGACTGGTGCGCGCCGCCTTCGGGCGCCAGCGTGATACCCGACGGCGTCGCCACCAGCATGAAGCGGGCGTCCTGATAGCAGGCATAGTTCAGGGCATCGAGGCCGCGCTGAATGAACGGGTCGTAGAGCGTGCCGATGGGCAGCAGCCGGGTGCCGAACAACGGCCCGGACAGGCCGAGGGCGGCCAGCATGATGAACAGGTTGTTCTCGGCGATGCCGAGCTCGATGTGCTGGCCTTCCTGGCTCATCGCCCAGCGCTGGGCCGAGACCACCTTCTCGGCGCGGAACACGTCCTCGCGCTTGTGCCGGTCGAAAATGCCGCGCCGGTTGACCCAGCCACCGAGGTTGGTCGAGACCGTGACGTCGGGCGACGTGGTGACGATGCGGTCGGCCAGCTCACTGTCGCCGCCGGCAAGGTCGAACAGGATCCGGCCGAATGCCTCCTGAGTCGAGATCGTGTCGCCGGACGGCGCCGGCAGCGCATCGGGCACGGCGATCTTGGCGGCGGGCTTGTTGCGCGATCCGCCTTGTGCGAACGGCGCGGCCGCGATGAACGCCTGCAGTCCGTCCAGATCGACGTCGAGGCCGGCAAAGCGGTCCCACTCCTGCCCCTCCGGCACACGCATGGCCGTCTGGAACGCGCTCATCTGCTCCGGGCTCATCAACCCGGCATGATTGTCCTTGTGACCGGCGAACGGCAAGCCGTGGCCCTTGATCGTGTAGGCGATGAAACAGGTCGGCTCGTCGCCGTCGACATTGTCGAAGGTCTCCAGCACCGATTCCATGTCCTGACCGGCGAGATTGGTCATCAGCGCCTCGAGCGCGTTGTCGTCGTGCTCGTCGAGGATCGCCTTCATGCCCGACACATCGCCGAGATCGCGCACCAGATGTTCGCGCCAGCTCGAGCCGCCCTTATAGGTCAACGCCGAATAGAGCGAATTGGGGCAATCGTCGATCCATTGCCGCAAGGCGTCGCCGCCGGGCTGCGCGAACACGCGCTGCAGGCGCTTGCCGTATTTCAGCGTGATCACCCGCCAGCCCGTGGTGCGGAAGACGTCATCGACGCGGGCGAACAGCCGGTCCGAGATCACCGAGTCCAGGCTCTGCCGGTTGTAGTCGACGATCCACCAGGTGTTGCGGACATCGTGCTTCCAGCCCTCCATCAGGGCTTCGAAGATATTGCCCTCGTCGAGCTCGGCATCGCCCATCAGCGCGACCATGCGGCCCGTCGCCGGCGCCTCGCCCATCAGCCCCTTCATGGAAACGTAGTCCTGGACCAGGCTGGCGAAGGCGGTCATGGCGACGCCGAGGCCGACGGAGCCGGTGGAGAAGTCGACTTCGTCGGTGTCCTTCGTGCGCGAGGGATAGGATTGCGCGCCGCCCAAGGCCCGAAAGCGCTCAAGCCGCTCCCGGTCCTGCCGGCCGAACAGATACTGGATCGCGTGAAACACCGGACTGGCGTGCGGTTTCACGGCGACGCGGTCGTCGGGCCGCAGGATCCGGAAATACAGCGCCGTCATCAGTGTCGCCAGACTGGCGCTCGACGCCTGATGGCCACCGACCTTGATCCCGTCCCGGCTCTCGCGCAAGTGGTTGGCGTTGTGGATCATCCAGCTCGACAGCCACAGCACCTTGCGCTCGAGCGCATGAAGGTAGGCCAGCTCGTCCTGGGCGACATCGGTGCCGTCGCCGGTGACCTGTAGTGATGAAATCGACATAAACAGCCGCTCCCGACCGCGAATTGCGTATCAGCCGGGCGGATACTAACACGCTTCGCCGCCGACGCGCGTCAGCGGTCGGATTCAATACAATAAAGTCTTTGCGAAGCCGTCAGGCGGTGGAGGCAGCGCCAAGGCCGCACGGCCGATAGAGCTCGGTGAAGGCGTTGACGGCAAGAATACGGGTTTCGCTGGCATCGTCGATCGCCGGCACCTTGAGCTTGAACCGGACATGCGGAATGCCGAACGGGTCTTCCCCGACCCATACGACCGTCGCCTGCTCGACGATATTGTGCTCGCGCAGACGTTCGAAGCGCGCGCCCTCGGCGATCGAACTAGCGGGTCTACGCCGTCTAAAAAACATTCCTGCCCTCAGCGATCGAGAGTTCTCCGACGTCAAAAATCTAAAGAATTGGTCTGAAAAAACCGTTAATGCCAATCCCGCAAACCCCTAAAATGCGCGGTAAATGGCTGTCGTTCGGCCAGCTTACCCGCCATGGGCCGTAAGGTTAGCAATGACCAAATCCCGCGAGCGCGGTCGAGGCGGCCCGGCGATCAGTCGCGCGCCAGCTTGCGCACGCTTGAGGCAGCGGCGATCTTGTTCTCGCCTGTATAGGATTCGTGGTTCTTGTCGATCTCGGACAGGTCGTAGAGGTAGTTGACCATCAGTCCCGCCGATTGCCGAAGGCCGTTCTCCGAGGTGTCGGCAAGCCAGTTGATACGTTCCAGGCGGGCGCCGTTCGAGAGATGGAAATGCGCAACACGGTCGTGCGCCGCGCCGCTGCGCTTTACCTCCAGCAGGTAACGCGCGCCGAGCCGCATCAGGATCGGCTTCAAAACAGCGGCGGTGTCTTCTTCTTCATACCAGTCGGGCTGGTCCAACAGATTGCGCAGCGCCGGGCCTGGCGGCTGATCGTCGGCGATACGGCTCAGATCCTGCGCTTCCGACGCCGAGAACAGTGCTTCGCCCTCGCTGCCGTCGAGCTGCGGGTCGATCCAGGCGCGGAAACCGGGCACCGGCGACAGGGTCGCGAATGTCTTCAGGTTCGGCAGGTTGCGCGACAGGTGGTCCGCCACGCGCTTGATCAGGAAGTTGCCGAAACTCACGCCGGCCAACCCGGCCTGCGCATTCGAAATCGAATAGAAGATCGCGGTGTCCGCGTCCTCGGGGTCGCCCGACGGTGCGGTCTCGTCCAGCAGGGCCTGAACGTTGTCGGCAATGCCGCTGACCAGCGCCACCTGCACGAAGATCAGCGGCTCGTCCGGCATGCTGGGATGGAAGAAGGCGTAAAGCCGCCGATCGGAATCGAGCCGGTTCTTCAGATCGTGCCAGGAGCGGATCTCGTGCACCGCCTCGTAGGCGATCAGCTTTTCAAGCAGCGCGGCCGGCGCTTCCCAGGTGATGCGCTCCAGCGTCAGGAAGCCGACATCGAACCAGGACGCCAGCAATTCGCGCAGTTCGTTGTCCAGCGCCTTCAGCGCCGCATCCTTGCGCGCCAGCGGCAACAGCTCCGCGCGAAGGTCGACGAGAAACTTCACCCCCTGCGGCAAGCCGTTGAACTGGCGCAGCAACCGAATGCTCGGCGGCAGCAGGGCAGCGCGCAGCTGGCGCTCCGCGGCGACACGTCCGACATCGTCTGTCGCCGTGCGCCGGGCCGTGATCGCGGCCTCGACTTCGTCGTCGACGACGCCGTATTCGTTGGCCAGGATCTGCAGAAAGCGTTCGCGGCCAGTCGGATTGAGGGCCAGATACGCGCGGCCGAGTTCCGCCGCCCGCGCCCGCACCGACACCTCGCCGCCGGGCGCGCCGAGACAGGCGTCAATGCGCTGGCGCAGCAGATCGGTGTCCGACTGCGGCAGGTCCGGCGCCAGCGACCATGACTGCGAGCGCCCGCGCAGCGCCCGCTTCAGGCTGCCGAGCGTCCGGTCAAACAGCTCGAGTCTCATTAACGGCCTCATGGTCCGCAAACACTAAAGACGATTTATTAAGATTGTTCGGACCCGCACAACCCCGTTCGGGCCGTGACCTATGGTCGCGGGAGGTCCGCCAGCGCCGCCGGCAGGGTCTCGCAGAGGTCCTCGGCGATCAGGCCGGGGCCGAAATGCTGCGCCGCGGCGCCATGCAGCCAGGCAGCGGCACAGCCGGCATCGAACGGATCCATGCCCTGCGCCAACAAGCCCAACGCGATACCGGCCAGTACGTCGCCCGCGCCCGCCGTCGCCAGCGTCGGCGGCGCGTTCGTGTTGATCGCCGCCCGCCCGTCGGGTGCGGCAATGACGGTATCCGGTCCCTTTAAGAGAACCACGGCGCCGCTTTCCCGCGCCGCCGTCCGGGCCCGCGCGAGCTTGCCGCCATCCACGTCGAACAGCCGCCCGAACTCGCCCTCATGCGGCGTCATCAGGCACGGTCCGCGCACGGCCCTGAACAGCGTCTTGGGCGCCCGCGCGAAGACCGTCAACGCATCCGCGTCCAGAACGCAGGCCCGCCGCGTCTTCAAGGCCGCCAGCACGTGCCGGCGTGTCGCGGCGGTGACGCCATTGCCCGGACCGACAAGGACGGCGTTGCGGCGGCGGTCGGCGATGGCATCGGCGAAACCGCTTGTTCCCTTGATCTCGGCCAGCATGACGGCAGTGAGCTGCGCGGCGTTCTCGGCCATGGCCGAGGTCGGCGCCAGCACCGTCACCAGGCCGGCGCCGGCCCGCAACGCGGCACGCGCCGCCAGCCGCGCCGCGCCGCTCTTGCCCCTGGGTCCGCTGGCGACGACGGCATGCCCGCGGCTGTATTTGTGGCCCTCGACCCCGGGCCAGGGAAGTCGCGTCCCCCACAGCGCGGGCGTGTTCTCCCAGGTCCGCGGTCCGATCTCGTCCAGCACTGCAGGCGGGATGCCGATGTCAACGACGCGAACCTCGCCGCAGCACCGACGGCCCGGCAGCAGCAGATGTCCTGGCTTGGGCCGGAAAAAGGTCACCGTCATCGCCGCCGGCAACGCATAACCGCAGATCTCGCCGGTGTCGCCGTGAACGCCGCTCGGCACGTCGACGGCGACGCTCGGCAGTCCACGGTCCGCCGCCGCGGCCAGCACATCCCGCGCCGCGCCGTCAACATCGCGCGTCAGACCGGCCCCGAAGATCGCATCGACCACCAGCGCCGCGCCGTCGAGCACATCCGGCGACATCGGCCACACCTTGCCGCGCCAGCGCTTCGCCATGGCGGCGGCGTCGCCCTTCAACCGCGCCTTGTCGCCCAGCAACGCCAGCCGCACCGGCGCGCCAGCAGCGCGCAGATGCCGGGCGATGACGAAGCCGTCGCCACCGTTGTTGCCGGGGCCACACAGCACCGCGACGGGTTCGGAACCGAACTGCTCCAGGATTTCGTCGGCGACGCCCTTGCCGGCCGCCTCCATCAGAGTTATCCCCGACACGCCAGCCGCCATCGCGGCCTGGTCGGCCGCGTACATCTCGGCAACGGACAGCAGCGTGTTCATCGGCGCCCGACCCGGCAACCTGTCGTTACAACACCGGGCGCGCCGTGATGGGATGCGCGGCCTCGTAGGCCTGCGCCGCCCGCAACACCAGATCCTCGCGATAGTTGGCAGCCACGATCTGCAGGCCGACGGGCAACCCATCCTCGGTGAAGCCGCAGGGAATGCTGCAGGCCGGCTGTTGCGTCAGGTTGAAGGGGTAGCTGAATGGCGTCCAGCCCAGCCAGTAGCCGACACCGTCCTCCTCCGGCGGATGCAGCCGACCGGCGTCGAAGGCGGGGATCGAGAGAGACGGCGTCAGCAACAGATCGTAGTCCTCGTGGAAGCGGCGCATATGGGCGCCAAGCTCGAAACGCCGCCCCGCCGCGCGCACATAGTCGGCGGCCGACACCCCCTGCCCTTCGGCAACGATGGCGGCCAGTTCCGGTTCCAGCTTCGATTGGTCGAGCGACGCGAAGCCGGCCGCCGCGCCGCTCCACCAGTGAATGCGAAAGTCCTCGGTCGGATCGGCAAAGCCGGGGTCCCGCGTTTCCACGTTCGCCCCCAGATCGGCAAAGGCGTCGGCCGCCGCCTTGACCAATCGGTCGACCTCAGGGTGTACCTTCGCATAGCCCAAGTTCGCGCTGTACGCGATGCGCAGTCCGGCAACGCCGTTGTCGAGGCCGTCGGTAAAGTCGATGCCCTGATACGGCAGGCTGGTCCAGTCGCGTCCGTCGGGCAGGGCCAGCACGTTCATCATCAACGCCGCGTCACGAACGGTTCGGGTCATCGGGCCGATATGGCTCAAGCTGCCCATGGGGCTAGGCGGCCAGGCCGGCACACGGCCGAAGTTCGCCTTCAGGCCGAAGACCCCCGTAAAGCCCGCGGGTATGCGGATCGATCCGCCGCCATCCGAACCGATCGCCAACGGCGCCATGCCCGCCGCCAACGCCGCTGATGCGCCGCCGGACGAACCGCCGGGCGTCTTTTCCAGATTCCAGGGATTGCGCGTGATGCCGGTCAGCTTGCTGTCGGTTACGCCCTTCCAGCCGAACTCGGGCGTCGTGGTCTTGCCGACCAGCACCGCGCCATGCTCGCGCAGGCGGGCGACGCACGGCGCGTCGACCTCCCACGGTCCGGCCGGGTCGACCGTCAACGAACCGCGCAATGTCGGCCAGCCCTTGGTCAGGACGAGATCCTTGATCGAGGTCGGTACGCCGTCGAGCAGGCCTTGCGGTTCGCCCCGCGCCCAGCGCGCTTCCGACGCCCGGGCCTGATCCATCGCCGCGTCCGCATCAATCAGGTCGAAGGCGTTGACCTTGGCGTTGTGGGCGTCGATCCGATCCAGCACGGCCTGCGTCGCCTCGACGGGCGACAGCGTTTTGTCGCGATAGGCGGCAAGCAGGTCGGTCGCGGACAGATAGACGAGTTCTTCTGACACGGGGCAAGCACTCCGGCGGATGGGTTTCGATTGGTGTCGTCGGCCGTATTCTCGCCGCAGCCGACGGCGGCGACAACCGGCTTCAGCCCGCGGGCAGCCAGTTGCGGGCCTGGGCCCGCACCTTGCGGGCCTGGGCCGGCGTCAACTGCGATCGCAGCTTGTCGAAATAGTATTCGGCGAGGCTCGGGTTCTGCGCCGCGCCCAGCAGCGTCCAGAAATACGATTTCTCGAGATCCCGCTCGACGCCCTCGCCCAGCAGATACATACGGCCGAGGAAGATCTGCGCGTCCGAATTGCCGGCGTTGGCGGCAACGCCGAAATGATAGGCCGCCATCTCCTTGTTCTTATTCACGCCCTCGCCGTTGTAGTAGATGAAGCCGAGATTGAAGGCTGCCTTGTCGATGCCGGCCGCGGCGGCTTCCGAGAAGAGCAGAGCGGCCCGCTCGCGATCTTGCCGCACACCACGGCCGAAATAATAGTGATAGGCGAGGTTGCGCTTGGCCTTGGCGTTGCCTTGCCCCGCGGACTGCTCGTACCAGTCGACGGCCCGTCGCAGGTCCTGCCGCACACCGCGTCCGTGGGCGTAGAATTGGCCGATATTGCGCTGCGCCTTGGCGTTGCCGGCGCGCGCGGCCTGCTCGTACCACCTGGCGGCCTCGGCATCATCCTGGGGTACGACCTTGCCTTCCTCGTAATAGATCCCGACCACGCGCTGGGATTCGATGTGCCCGGCCTCGGCGGCGCGGCGGAACCAGCTCAAAGCCGTCTCCGGGTCGCCGACGACGCCGCGCCCGGCATCGTACATGCGGCCGACGCGATACGCCGCCTCGGTGTTGCCCTCCTCGGCCGCGGCGGTGAAATGCTGCAGGGCGCTGCGGAAGTTGCCGGAATCATAGGCACGTTCGGCACGCTGCATGTCGGCATAGGCGGCCTGCGCGCCGCCGACCAGAATTCCCGCGACCAATATCCAGCTTCGCATGCGTGTCGAGCTCGAAACCCTCTTTCTACCCGCGCCGCAATCTAACGGCGCGGCTCTCGCCAAACAATAGCCGCAACCAAGCTAGCACTGGACTTGATCGACTGCATGGAAGCGGGCTATCGATGCGCATGCGTTTCGTCCTGGCCATTGCCGCACCGATCCTGTTGACCGCCGCCTGCGGCGGCGTCGACGAACCGCTGTTGCGCGACCATTATGTCGGCAAGTCGATCCTGCAGCCCGACAAGACACCGCAATACGTCAAGCGCGACGGCCAGGGCAATCCGATCCTGGAACCTGAGCGCAAATGGTGGTGGCCCTTTGGCGACTGATCCGCAACCAAGCCGGTTCAAGCGATGACGGTTCTGATCACGGGCGGTACCGGCTTCGTCGGCTTGAATATCGCCGAGGCGCTGGTTCAGCGGGGCACGCCGGTCCTGTTGTTCGATATCGGCGCGCCGCCGGACGAGGCCGTGCGGGAGCTGTCGGAGGGCGGCACGCCGGTCCACTTCGTTCAGGGCGACATCCGCGATCGCGCGGCGCTTGACGCGGCGATCACGACGCACCGCGTCGAACAAGCGGTTCATGCCGCCGTGATCACCGCCGGCGCCGACCGCGAGGCCCGCGACGCGGCGACGATCGTCGAGGTCAACATGCTCGGCACCGTCGCGATGCTGGAGGCGGCCCTACAGCATGGTCTGACGCGGTTGGTCTATCTGTCCTCGTCCAGCGTCTACGGCGACAACAGCTTCGAGGACGCGCAGCTTGACGAAGCCGCCACGCCCGCACTGCCGAATACGCTCTATTCGATCAGCAAGTATGCCGGCGAGCGCATGGCGTTGCGCTATCGCGACCTGCGCGGCCTCGACGTCGTCTGCGCGCGGCTGTCGGCCGCCTTCGGTCCCTGGGAACGCGACACCGGATTCCGCGACACGTTGAGCCCACCGTTCCGCTCTACGCTGGCCGCGCTGCGCGGCGAGACCGTGACCCTGCCCCGCCCCGTCAATCGCGACTGGGTGTACGGCCGCGACGTTGCCGCCGCGGTGACGATCCTGCTTGAACGCGAACGCTTCGCGCACCGCGTCTACAATGTCGGGCCGGGCGCCGAGTTCGCCACATCGGATTGGTGCGCGTTGTTGGCCAAACGCTTTCCGGATTTCTCGTGGGCGATCGACGGCGGCGCGGACACGACTCTCTGGGGTGACCGCGACCGCAAGCCGCTCGCCATCGACCGGTTGACGTCGGACCTGGACTACACGCCACGCTACCGGATTGCCGAAGCGTTCGATGACTACATGTCCTGGCTCGACCGGCATCCGGGTTTCGTCGACAGCCTCTAGAATGCGCTGCCCTTAAACGAGTAACGGCGGCTCTTTCGAGCCGCCGTTCCCCGTTGTCGATCTACCGCGATCAGCGATAGCGATGGGCCTGCGACCAGCGCTGCTCGAATTCGCGCTGGCTCGCCAGCACCTTCGCGAACCAGCCGCCTTCTTTGGCGGCGATCTCGTCGGCCCATTCAGCCGTCGCCTTGGCGGCGGCTGCCTTGAAGCCTTCG
Organism: Alphaproteobacteria bacterium; assembly: GCA_965232515.1. Classification (GTDB taxonomy): domain Bacteria; phylum Pseudomonadota; class Alphaproteobacteria; genus JANQKO01. The sequence goes on from CBDDPY010000002.1 coordinate 1,495,302, forward strand.
TCGACGTCGATCACCTCATTGCCGGATTCCAGATATTCCTGGAAGGCGTCGGCATCGTCGTTGCCAATCTGCATCCAGACATCCAACGTCATGTCCTTCGCCGCCATCTCGATCAGCATCTGCTGCCGTTCCGACATGCCGTCCCATACCGACGGGTTGAACTGGCATTCCTGGAACGCCGACGGCTGATGCAAGCCGGGCACGATCACGTATTTCGCCACCTTGGCGAAGCCGTGCGACTTGTTCATGGACGGCGTGCCCCACTCGATGCCGTCGACCACGCCGCGTTCCAGCGCCGGATAGACTTCGGCGCCCGGCAGGATCACCGTGGATGCGCCGAGGCGGCTGGCGATCTCGGCCCAGGCGCCTGAGGTGCGCACCTTCATGCCCTGATAGTCGGCCAGCGACTTCACCGGCTTGCGCGAATGCATGAAAATCTCGCGCGGAATGGTGCCGCACGGCATGGCGACGACGCCGAACTTCTCCATGCGCCACTCGCGCCAGAGTTCCAGACCGCCACCCTTGTACATCCAGTGAATCATCTTCACCGTCTCCGGGCTGCCGGCAAAGCCGCCGAACAGCACGCCGGTCTTGTCGATGCCCCAGTCGTAACCGGACCAGTTATGACTTGCTTCGGCGACGCGGTTGCGCACGGTCTCGGTCACCTTCAGAGCGCTGCCGAGCGTGCCCCCCGGGAAGACCTCCAGTTTGATCTCGCCGTCGGTCAGGAACTCAACCTTCTCCGCGAAGCCCTTCGCCATCATGTTCAGCAATGGTCCGCCGCCCCAGGGTGTCGCCATGCTGAGTTGCTCGGCCGCGGTGGCGCCACTCGCGGCCATCGCCACGCCAAGCCCAACACAGACGCTCCAGACCCGCCTCTTCGCTTTTTTGATCATGTCTGCTCATCCCTGTTGTCAGGTTCCGCCGACACGGTGCTTTGGCCTTCGGCCGGTTCAGTTCAGTGCGGTCGGCGGAACGGTTAAGTCTTATCGGCCTTCGCAACGGCGCATGAATTATGCTGAAAACGGCGCGCTGCGATTTCGCAATGAACTGCCGGAGAAATTGAAACAGGATTATGCGCCGGCTTCAATGCAGCGCGCATATGGAAGGCCAGACAGCTCGCTACAGCTTCGCATCGCCGTAGAGCTTCATGATCGCGGTGACGTCGTCCTGACCGTGGCCGTGAGCGGCCAGCAAGCGGTGCAGTTCCGTCGCCGTCCCGGTGATCGGCAACGCCGTTCCAGTGGCCCGCGCCAGGTCCTGGACCGTATTCAGGTCCTTGATCATGGTGTCGATAAAGCTTGTCACCTCGAAGTCGCCGGCCGCCATGCGTGGCTGCATCGTCTGCATCAGCATGGAATCCGCCCGGCCGCCCGCGAGCGCCTCCGGCAGCCGGCGGGCATCGATCCCGGCATTCTGCGCGAGGCGCGTCGTCTCGGCCAGCAGCGCGAGCGTGCTGGCAACGATCGCCTGATTGATCAGCTTGGTCGCCTGACCGGCGCCGTTCGGCCCCATCAGCGTGAATCTCGCCGCCAGGTTCTCGAGCACCAGGGCGCGGACGGCATCGAAGTCCGCCGGTTCCCCGCCCGCCATGACGGTCAGCGTGCCACCCTCGGCCGCTGGCGGTCCGCCCGAAACGGGCGCGTCGATCCAGCCCATGCCGGTATCGGCGCGCAGCGTTGCCGCCATCTCTCGGGTTGCCTCGGGCTCGATGCTGGACATGTCGATCAGAATCCTGCCGGCGGCACCGCCGGACGCGATACCTTCGGCGCCGAACACGACGTCGCGTACGGCGGCCGTGTCGGAAACACAGAGGAACACCACGTCGCAGTCGGCCGCCATTGCCGCCGGCGATGCGGTGACGACGGCGCCCGCGGCCGTGAACGGCTCGAGCCGCGCCGCCGTACGGCCCCAAACGCGGACCGGATGGCCGGCGCGCAACAGACGCTGCGCCATCGGACCGCCCATGAAACCGAGACCGATATAGCCGATGTCAGGCCTGTCGTTCGCCATGCTTCCCCGCTTGCGTTACAGTCATGCCCCATGGGCACTATAGCGAAAGTGCCCGGCCGGTGGCCGGCTTGATGCGGATCAAGGACGGCAGCGCCCGGCCGGCGCCATCTCTTGGCGGCGAAATCGAGGGAACGCTGATATGCGCATTGGGGTCCTGACAGGCGGCGGCGACGTGCCGGGCCTGAACGTCTGCATTAAGGCAATCGTGAAATCGGCGGCGGATCTCGGCTGGCAGGTCGTCGGCTTCCGCCGCGGCTGGTCGGGTCCGCTGAACAGCAATCCGGATACCGACGCGCCGCAGGGCGAATGGATTCAGGCGCTCAGCGAAGAAGACGTACGGGCCATTGACCGCGAGGGCGGCACCTTCCTGCATACGTCGCGCACCAATCCCGGCAAGGTGCGTCCCGACGGCGTGCCAGGCTTTCTCGCCGGACGCTTCCCGATCGACGAAGCCAGGGGGCTCGTGGACTGCACGCCGCATATCCTGAGCTTGCTGGAGCGGCTGCGCATCGACGCAATCCTGCCGATCGGCGGCGACGACACGCTGTCCTATGCGGCGCGGCTGTCGTCCGAGGGCGTGCCGGTCGTGGCGATCCCGAAGACCATGGACAACGACGTTTTCGGCACGGACTACTGCATCGGCTTCTCGACCGCCGTCACGCGGTCGATCGATTCAATCCATGCGCTCCGCACGACCACCGGCAGTCACGAGCGCATCGCCGTCGTCGAGTTGTTCGGCCGCAACAGCGGCGAGACCGCCTTGCTGTCCGGCTACCTGTCGGACGCCGACCGCGTGGTCATCAGCGAGGTCCCCTGCGAGGCCGAGAAGCTGGCCGACATGCTGATGCAGGACCGCAGCGCCAATCCGAGCCGCTACGCCATGCTCGTCGTCTCGGAGGGCGCGCGGCTGATCGGCGGCGATGTGATCGAACGCGGCGAAGCCGACGCCTATGGGCACCGCAAGCTTGGCGGCATTGGCCAGATCCTGGGCGAACGGTTGAAGGAACTGACCGGCGTCGGCATCGTCGGACAGCAGCTCGCCTATCTCATGCGCTCGGGCCCGCCCGACAGCCTCGACCGCATGGTTGCCGCCTCGTTCGGCCACATGGCCGTACAGCAGGCCGAAGCGCGCCAGTTCGGCGTCATGGTGGCGATGCAGGACGGCAACTATACGACCGTGCCAGTCGACTCATGCCTCTCGGGGCCAAAGCATGTCGACGTCGACGCGTTTTATGACACGGAGAATTATCGGCCCAAGGTCCCGGATATGACCGGCAAGCCGATGTTCCTCTACTGATTGCCCGCGTCGTCGAACGGTTCGCGGGTGATCCGGTCGCCCTTGCGATAGGTCAGGATCACCAGCAGCACCGCGGCAGCGGCCAATGCCAGCACGGCGAACATGAACGGCACGAAGGACTGCACATGCAGCTTCATGCTGCCCAGCAGATAGAGCGCCACAGCGATCACGATCCAGATCAGCCAATGCAGCGGCTTGCCGATGAAGATCTCCTTCATGGCAGCGCCCCCCGCTCCTGTCCGCTGATGTCGGACGTCATCCGCCGCCGCGACAAATAGAATCCGCCCATCACGACGGCGCCGGCCAGCACGAAGACATGGCCCGGAATGCCGAAGGGGCTGAGCTGTGGCGGCACGAACATCAACACGGTGACGCCGAACATCAGCGCCCGGCCCAGGGCGCCGACCGGACCGCGGTACCAGCCCTCCAGCGCCACCGAGAGCGCCCAGACTCCGATCAGCACGGCGACCGTCGAATAGAGCGTCAGCCAGAGCGGCCCCTCGAACACCAGGCTCGGGTTATAGACGAAGGCGAACGGCACGATGTATTTCGCGATGCCGATGCGGGCCGACTCGACGGCCGTTTCCATCGGCCGGCTGCCGGCGATGGCGGCGGCCGCGAACGAAGCCAGCGCCACCGGCGGCGTGATGGTCGAGACCACGCCGAAATAGAACGCGAACAGGTGCGCCGAGATCGGCACCACGCCGATCTCGATCAGCGCCGGCACGATGAGCGCCGCGACCGTGATGTAGACGGCCGTCGTCGTCATGCCCATGCCCAGGATGATGCCCGCGATCGCGGTCAGCACCAGCAGCACGAACAGATGACCGCCGGCGAGATCGATCGCCGAGTTCGTGAACTTCAATCCGAGCCCGGACGTGAAGACCGAACCGATGATGATGCCGGCGCAGGCGCAGGCCACCGTCACCGGCACGGTGGCGCGCACGCCCGACTCGAGCGCCGCCAGCAGGTCGGCGGCGCTCATCCGCGTGCCCTTGTTGACGAACGACAGCGCCACGAGCGTCAGGATGCTCCAGAACGCCGACAGCATCGGCGTGTAGCCGACACCAAGCAGGCCGATCAGTACGGCGAGCGACAACAGCAGGTGCCAGCCGCCGGCCAGCACTTCGAAGAAGGCCGGCAGGCGCGATTTTTCGATCTTCTCGATGCCGTACTTCTCGGCCTCGAAATGCACCATGAAGTAGATCGTCACGAAATAGAGGAAGGTCGGAATGACCGCGGCGACGATCACCCAGAGATAGCTGACCTGCAGGAACTCGGCGATGATGAAGGCCGCCGCGCCCATGATCGGCGGCGTGATCTGGCCGCCCGACGACGCGCAGGCCTCGACCGCGCCGGCGAATTTCGGTCGATAGCCCAGTCGCCGCATCAGCGGAATCGTAAACGATCCCGTCGTCACCACGTTGGCGACGGCCGAGCCCGATACCGTGCCCATGAAGGCGCTCGCCACCACGGATGCCTTCGCCGGCCCGCCGGCCCGGTGACCGGTCAACGAGATCGCCAGATCGATGAAGAAGCGGCCGGCGCCCGAGCGCAGCAGGATCGCGCCGAACAGGATGAACAGCAGGATGTAGGTCGAGGCGACGAAGATCGGAATGCCGTAGATGCCTTCCGAACGCAGGAAGATCAGGTCGATGTATTTCACGAACGACGTCGGCGGCCCATAGAGGATGCCGAAGAAATGCGGGCTGTAGAGCGCGTGCGTGATGAAAAAGGCCGCCACCAGCACCATGGCCATGCCGACCGTCCGCCGCGTCGCCTCCAGCACCAGCAGGATCATCGCCGTGCCGACATAGACGTCCGACGGCGCCAGATCGCCCTGGCGCATGTGGAAGGCCTGGATGTCGTAGAGGGTGTAGATCTGTACGAACAGGCCGACGCCGATCAGGCCCATGTCGACGATGAAGCCGAGCACCCGCTTGGCATTGCCGACGCCGTCCGCGCGCAACAGCGGCTCGTGCATGCTGGCCCGGAACAGCGGGTTCAGCAGGACGGCCAGCACCAGCATCACCGTCAGGTGCGTGCCCCGGAAGGCGCGTGTCTCCGGCGTGCCGAAAGCGGCGACATAGAGGTGAAACAGCGCCAGCGCGACGCTCAGGATCGACGCCGTGATCGCAAGCGCGCGCGCCAGGTTCATGCGCTCGTCGCGCAGCACCGTTTCGAGCAGCGAGAAGTTCTTGACCTCTTGATACTCGATACGGTCGGCGGTGCCAGCCATGGTTCGCCGCCCCGTTTTACTCAATCTAGAAAGAACGGCGTCGGCGCGTCCGGATCAACCGGCGCGCCGACGCATAAACGACTATTTCTTCTTGATGCCCTGCTCGTCGTAGTAGCGCTGGGCGCCCGGATGAATGGGCACCGCGGCGCCAAGCAGCGCGTTCTCCAGCTTAACGTCGTTCCAGACCTTCTTCACCTTGACGAATTCGCCATGGTTGTCCCAGAGCGTCTTGGTGATGTTGTAGACGATCTCCTCAGGCACGTCCTTGTTGACGACCAGGATCGTCACGACGCCCAAGGTCGGCACGTCGGCGTCCATGTTCTCGTACGCCGTGGTCGGGATCACCGTCTTGATATAGCCGGGATTGTCCGACATGAACTTCGACATGACATCGGGCTCGACGCCGAGGAAACGCACGCCCGGATTGAAGTTCAGGTCGATCAGCGAAGCCTGCGGCACGCTGGTCATGGCCATGAAGGCATCGATGTGACCGTCCTTCATCAGGCCGACGGAGTCGCTGTAGGACACGTGGTGCACCGTGCCACCGGCCTTCTTGATGCCATCCATGCTGATGTCGTAGTAGCTCAGCAGCAGCTCGGCCGCCGCATAACCCGACCACTTCGCCAGCCCGGGGCTGATGTTCTTGTTCTTCAGATCGGCATAGGACTTGATTTCGGAATCGCGCGGCACCGCGGTCTGGAAGGCGCCGGGATAAAGCGTCGCCAGGTGCCGGATGTTCTCCTGCGCCTTGTTGAACTTACCCTGCCCCTTGAAGCCGTTGTAGGACGTATGCGCGTAGCTCCAGCCGATCTCGGCCTCACGCTTGTTGACGTCCAACAGGTTGCCGACGCCGCCGCCCGGACCGTTCGACGTGGCGATGCCGGCCACTTCTTTGCCGAGCACCTCCGAAATCTTGGCGCCGAGCGGATACCAGCTGCCGCCGGCAGGTCCCGATACCATGCGAATGAATTCGTCGGCATTGGCAGTTGTCGCCGCCAATGCAAGCGATGCTGCCAGAATCGCTGATTTTCCGAATTGACGCATCTGTCTCCCTTTCAACATTTTGCCGCCGGCCTCGCACCGGGGCGCCTTTGATACTGACTATCCGCCGCCGAAGTTATCGACATGCGAAACGGCGGCGCCGCAACAATGCCGCACCGCCCTCAAGGCCGAATGCTGCCGCGACAGCGCGCCCGATGCAAGCGTTTAGCCCGGAACTTCGGAGGAATTTGAGAGTTGGGGCGAGTGATGGGATTTGAACCCACGACCCCCTGGACCACAACCAGGTGCTCTAACCAACTGAGCTACACCCGCCACCTGAAACCTGTCTCTACTGCCAAGCCCTAGGCGGCGTCAAGCGACGCGTCAGGCCGGCAGGGTCGCGCCCGCCGCATGGTGACCCGCCAGCGCCCGGATGCGCTTGACCATGGCATAGAGGCCGTTGCTTCGGCTCGGGCTGAGCGCCTGCTCCAGGCCGAGCCGGTCGAGGATGCCGCGGATGTCGGCGGCCAGGATCTCCTCGGCCGTCCGGTCCTGATAGACCATCATCAAAACCGCCACCAAGCCCTTGACGATAAAGGCATCGCTGTCGGCGGCGAAATGAATGCGCGGCGGCGTCTCGTCGCTCACATCGCTGCGCAGCCAGACCTGACTGACGCAGCCATGCACGCGGTTCGCCTCCGTCTTGTCGGCCTCGGCCATGGCCGGCAGCGCCCGGCCCAAGTCGATGATGTAGCGGTAGCGGTCTTCCCACTGATCGAGCAGCTCGAAGTTCTCGATCAGCTCATCGACGCTCAACTCCGACATGCGCCGCCTAACCTCAGCCCGACTTGCCGAAATGATCCGCCAGCCGGTCGGCCGCCCCCGACAGGACCTCGTGGCGCTTGCAGAAGCAGAAGCGGATCAAGTGGTCGACCGGCGCCTCGGCGTAGAGGGCGCTCACCGGCACCGCGGTGACGCCGGCCTCGATGGTGATATGCCGGCAGAAGTCGACGTCGGTGCCGTTAAACCCGAGCGGTCGGAAATCGGCGTTCATGAAATAGGTCGAGTCGCAGTCCATGACGTCGAAACCGATGTCGGTCAGCCGGCCAGAGAGGTAATCGCGCTTCGCCTGAAGCTCGCCGGCAAGGCCCGTATACCAGTCGACCTCATTGTCGAGCCCGTAGGCCACGGCCCGCTGCAGGTTCGCGGGCGTCGTGAAGACCAGGAACTGATGTGCCTTGGCGATCACGCCCAGCAAAGCCGGCGCCGCCGTGACGTAACCGACCTTCCAGGATGTCATCGAGAAGGTCTTGCCGGCCGAGCCGATGCGCACGCAGCGTTCGCGCATGCCGGGCAGCGTGATCAGCGGAATATGCTGCCGGCCGTCGAAGATCAGATGTTCGTAGACCTCGTCGCAGATCGCATAGGCGTCGTGCTTTTCCAGCAGCCCGGCCATGAAGCTGAGCTCGTCGGCCGTGAACACCTTGCCCGTCGGGTTGTTCGGGCTGTTCATCAGCACGAACTTGGTCTTGTCCGAAAAGGCGGCGGTCAGCGCCTCGCGCGGCAAGGCCCAGTCCGGCGGCGACAGCGGCACCACCTTGGCCACGGCGCCGGCGCGCTGGACCATCGGCAGATAGGAGTCGTAGAGCGGCTCGAACAGCACCACCTCGTCGCCCGGCTCGACCAGCGCGAGGATGCTGGCGGCCAGCGCCTCGGTCGCGCCCGAGGTCACCATGACCTCGGTCTGCCAGTCGACCTCCAGGCCGTAGAACCGCTTGTTATGGGCGGCGACCGCCTGACGCAGCTCCGGGATTCCCATCATCGGCGGATACTGGTTTGGGAATTCCCGCGTCGCGGTGTCGACCATGCGCTTGACGGAATCGGGCCCCTCCTCGTCCGGAAAGCCCTGGCCCAGATTGATGGTCTTGTGCTCGATCGCCAGCCGCGACATGACCTCGAAAACGGTCGTGCCGAAGCCCGAAAGAACGGTGTTCGCCGGCTTCATCGCCACCCTCCAAATCGGCGGCGGATACTCTCAGATGGCGCTCTGGCGCGCAAGCCGTGGCGATGATGTAAGATCGGCGGCTCTTGGACCTGCCAGCCGGATCTCCGATACATGCCTCAAGACGCTCGTTCCGAACTCGCACCGCACGGCAAACTCCGCGCCGGCATCAACCTTGCCAATTTCCTGCTCGTCACCGGCCGCTCGGCCGCTGGCGATCCGGAGGGCGTCGCCCCCGACATGGCCCGCGAGATCGCCAAACGGCTCGACGTCGAGGTCGCCTACGTGCCGTTCGCGACGCCGGGTGAACTCGCAGACGCCTGCGGCGATGACGCCTGGGACATCGGCCTGATCGCCGACGAGCCGGCCCGGGCCGAGACCATCGCCTTCACCGCCGCCTACGTGGAGATCGAGGCCACCTATCTGGTGCCCGCCGGCTCGCCGCTGACGCGCGTCGAGGACGTCGACCGGGCCGGTGTCCGCATCGCCGTGTCGGGCCGCAGCGCCTACGATCTCTATCTCACCCGGCATCTCAAACAGGCCGAACTCGTCCGCGCCGACGGCATCGACGCCTCCTACGACCTGTTCGTCAACGACGGCCTCGACGCCCTGGCCGGCCTCCGCCCCCGCCTGATCGAAGACGTCGAAAAGCTGCCCGGCGCCCGCATCCTCGACGGCCGCTTCACCGCCGTGCAGCAGGCCATCGGCACCAAGCGCGGCAGCGACGCCGGCCTCGCGTTCCTCCGCGACTTCGTCGAGGAAGCGAAGGCCGGCGGTCTCGTCGCCCGCCTCATCGACCACCACGGCGTCACCGGCCGCCTGACGGTCGCCCCGCCCGCCTGATCCGGAGCCCCAACATGCAACTCGCCGACAGAATGAGCCATCTCGGGACCGAGACCGCGTTCGAGGTCCTGGCCCGGGCCAACAAGCTGGCCGCCGAAGGCCGCGACATCATCAATCTCGGCATCGGTCAGCCGGATTTCAAAACGCCCGACCATATCGTCGAAGCCGGCCGTCAGGCGCTCGCCGACGGGCATCACGGCTATACGCCGGCGAACGGCATTCCAGCCATCCGCGAGGCCGTGGCGGCGGACATTCAGACGTACCGCGGCATCGCCGTCGATCCCGACCATGTCGTCGTCGTGCCGGGCGGCAAGCCGACCATGTTCTTCGCCTGCCTGATGTTCGGCGAGGCCGGGGCCGAGATCATGTATCCGAACCCCGGCTTTCCGATCTACGAGTCGGCGATCCGGTTCTCCGGCGCGACGCCCGTGCCGATCGAGCTGCACGAGGACACCGGCTTTTCCTTCAATGCCGAAGAGGTGCTGGCCAAGATCACGCCTGCGACCCGCCTTATCATCGTCAACAGCCCGGCCAACCCGACCGGCGGCGTCGTGCAGAAATCGGATCTCGACACGCTGGTCGAAGGGCTCGCCGCGCACCCGCATGTCGCGGTGATGTCGGACGAGATCTACAGCCGCATGGTCTACGACAACCAGCCGCATGTCAGCATGCTCGGCTACGAGAGCATCCGCGATCGGCTCATCCTGCTCGACGGCTGGTCCAAGACCTATGCCATGACCGGCTGGCGGCTGGGCTACGCGGTCTGGCCGGCTAACCTGGTCGAGCAGGCGACGCGGCTCTGCGTCAACGACCACTCCTGCGTCAACGCCGCCACGCAATTCGCCGGCATCGCCGCGCTGCAGGGACCGCAGGATTCAGTCGACGTCATGACGTCGGCCTTCGACGAGCGCCGACGGGTCATCGTCGACGAGCTGAACGACATGCCGGGCGTGACCTGCGTGCGGCCGGGCGGCGCCTTCTACGCCTTTCCCAACATCACCGGTACTGGCATGCGCTCCCAGGAACTGCAGGAACGGCTGTTGAACGAGGCCGGCGTGGCGGCGATTTCCGGCACCAGCTTCGGGGCGCTGGGCGAAGGCTACCTGCGCTTCTCCTACGCCAACTCGACGGAAAACATCCGCGAGGCCATGCGGCGGATGCGGGAACTGCTGAGCGCTTAGCCCGGGCCGACGGCGCTACGCCGCCTTCTTCGCGCGGCGGATGATCCTGGCCGGCTTCTGGGCCGTGCGGCGCTTGAACTCGGTGGCGCGGATCATCTCGCGGATGCGCGGCTGGATCTCGGTCCGCCAGCGCGTGCCGTTGAATACGCCGTAATGGCCGACGCCCGGCTGTACGTAGTGATAATGATCGTCGATCGGTACGTTGACGCAAAGGTCGTGCGCCGCCTCGGTCTGGCCCAGGCCGCAGATATCGTCTTTCTCGCCCTCGACCGTCATCAGCGCCGTCTTGCGGATCGCGGAGCAATCGACGCGTTCGCCGCGATGCATCATCTTGCCTTCCGGCAGGGCGTGGTCCTGGAACACCGTCTTCACGGTCTGCAGATAGAACTCCGCCGGCAGGTCCATGACCGCCAGGTATTCTTCATAGAACTTGCGGTGCTGCAGCACCGAGTCGCCGTCACCCTCGACGAGGTGGTTGTAGAGGTCCCAGTGGGCGTTCACGTGCCGGTCGAGGTTCATGGTCATGAAGCCGCTGAGCTGCAGGAAGCCCGGATAGACCTTGCGCATGAAGCCGGGATGCGGCCAGGGCACGGTGGAGATTACCGATTTCTCGAACCAGGAGATGTCCCGGGTCATGGCCAGGCGGTTGACTTCGGTCGGATTGCGGCGGGTATCGATCGGGCCGCCCATCAGCGTCAGTGACGCCGGCTGGAACGGGTCCTTGCGGGCCGCCATCAGGGCCGTCGCCATCAGCGCCGGCACCGCCGGCTGGCAGACCGCGATGACGTGCGTGTTCGGGCCGAGCCAGCGCACGAAGTCGATGATGTAGTCGATATAGGTATCGAGATCGAACCGGCCGTCGCTGTACGGCACCATGCGGGCATCGCGCCAGTCGGTGATGTAGAGGTTGTGCTCGGGGATCATCGCCTTCACGGTGCCGCGCAGCAGCGTCGCGAAGTGACCTGACAATGGCGCGACCAGCAGCACCTTCGGATCGTAGCGCTTGCCGCAAACCCGCTCGTCGCGATCGAAATGCAAAAGATCGCAGAATGGCTTCGACAGCACGATCTGCTCTTCCACCGGCACCGGCAGGCCGTGGATCTTGGTCTCTGTGATCCCGAATTCGGGCTTGCCGTAGCGGCGGGTGACGCTCTCGAACACCTCGCAGGCCGCTGCCATGGGTTTGGCCATCGGCGTATAGAACCAGGGGCTGAAGGGACTGGTGCCGAGATGCTGCATCACTTGCGAGGCGAGCCGCGCCGGCTTGACCATGGTGTGCATCATTTCGAACGCGTGATACAGCATATGTCGGTGGTCCTGTGAACGATGGAGGGCCGCCCGACAGCGTTCCGACCCAAACACATCCGGCACTTACCCGCGGAGGCTGGATGTTAGCGCATTCCATGTTGCAGCGCAAAATCGCGCCCCGCGCCGTGACCGTCTCGACGGCCAACAGAAGCGGTCATTGCGACGATCGACAATCCTGGTCGGCTGGACCGGCGGCATCACATGGTCATAGACTGAATTGTTTATTTTTTTGGCAATCTGCACAAATCGACAGCATAATTCGCACCCAACATGGCGCCGGCGAGAGATCCGCGTTGGAAAACACCCACATTTCTGCGATTTCTCGGCTTGGCACGCCATATGCTTCTAATGGACGCGTCGCGTCTCGGCGCCGCGACCGGTCGTCACCATCTGATCCGAAAGTGAGGGCATGAAAAAGATCGAAGCGATCATCAAGCCGTTCAAGCTTGATGAGGTTAAGGAGTCCCTGCATGAAATCGGATTGCAGGGAATCACCGTGACCGAGGCCAAAGGCTTCGGTCGGCAGAAGGGGCATACCGAACTCTACCGCGGTGCCGAATACGTGGTCGATTTTCTGCCCAAGGTGAAGATCGAAGTGGTGCTGGAGGACAACCTGGTCGATCGCGCCGTCGAGGCGATACAGCGGGCGGCGCATACCGGCCGCATCGGCGACGGCAAGATCTTCATCACCACGGTCGAGGAAGCCATCCGCATCCGGACCGGCGAACGCGGCGGCGAGGCCATCTGAGGGCTGGCGCTTGCGCATTACTGAATAACCGAACTCTGTCGACAGGAAAGGTTCAACAAGAATGGCTAACGGAGAAACACTCGACGCCGGTCAGGTCCTGAAGATGATCGCGGACCAAGACATCAAGTTCGTCGACGTCCGCTTCACCGACCCGCGCGGCAAGTGGCAGCATCTGGCGATGGACGCCAAGGCCGTCGATGAGGACACGTTCTCGGACGGCATCATGTTCGACGGCTCGTCGATCGCCGGCTGGAAGGCGATCAACGAATCCGACATGACGCTGATGCCCTCGCCCGAAACCGCGGTGATGGATCCTTTCTCGGCCCAGCCGACGGTGATCCTGTTTTGCGACGTGTTGGAGCCATCGACGCATGAAGCCTATTCGCGCTGCCCGCGCTCGGCCGCGAAGCGCGCCGAGGCCTATCTCGTCAGCTCGGGCGTCGGCGACACCGCCTATTTCGGTCCGGAAGCCGAATTCTTCGTCTTCGACGACGTCCGCTACCAGGTGTCGATGAACCACACCGGCTACATGATCGACGAGGGCGAAGGCCCCTACAACTCGTCGCGCGAGATGGACGGCGGCAACATCGGCCACCGCCCGGCTGTCAAGGGCGGCTACTTCCCGGTGCCGCCGGTCGACAGCGCCGCCGACCTGCGCTCAGAAATGATCACCGTGATGCGCGAGATGGGCGTCGACACCGAGAAGCACCACCACGAGGTGGCGCCCAGTCAGCACGAGCTCGGCATGAAGTTCTCGACGCTCTGCTCGATCGCCGACCAGATGCAGATCTACAAGTATGTCGTGCACAACGTCGCGCATTCCTACGGCAAGACGGCGACCTTCATGCCGAAGCCGGTGATGGACGACAATGGCTCGGGCATGCACACGCACCAGTCAATCTGGAAGGACGGCAAGCCGCTGTTCGCCGGTTCCGGCTACGCCGACCTGTCTGACACCTGCCTCTACTACATCGGCGGCGTCATGAAGCACGCGAAGGCCATCAACGCCTTCAGCAACCCGCTGACCAACAGCTACAAGCGTCTGATCCCGGGCTTCGAGGCGCCGGTCCTGTTGGCCTACTCGGCGCGCAACCGCTCGGCCTCTTGCCGCATTCCGTTCGCGCCCAGCGCCAACGGCAAGCGGGTCGAGATCCGCTTCCCCGACGCCGGCGCGAACCCCTACCTCGCCTTTGCGGCCATGCTGATGGCCGGCCTCGACGGCATCGAGAACAAGATCCATCCCGGCGACCCGATGGACAAGGATCTCTACGACCTGCCGCCGGAGGAACTGGCCGAGGTGCCGACTGTCTGCGGCAGCCTGCGCGAGGCGTTGGAAACCCTGGACGCCGACCGCGCCTTCCTGAAGAAAGGCGGCGTGTTCAGCGACGATCAGATCGACGGCTATCTGGAACTCAAGTGGGAAGAGGTGTTCCGTTTCGAGCACACCCCGCACCCGGTCGAGTTCGACATGTACTACAGCGTCTGACCGGACTTTCACCGATCGGGGCTGGCCCCGTTTAAGCGACGGCCGCTTCGAGGGATCGAAGCGGCCGTTGTCTTTTCCGGCAAATCGCGGTTAGCGCAAGCCCAGACGTGCTTCCTTCGCCTTCACCAGCGCCGTGACGACGTCGTTGTACGGCGTGTCGATACCAACGGCGCGCGCGGCAACCGGGATCGCACCGTTGATGACGTCGATCTCGGACCGACGGCCATCCAGCAGGTCGAGCAGCATGGACGGCCGGGCGTTGGGGATCTTCTCGCCGAACGCCCGCACGTAGGCGACCGGCTCGCTGAAATCGAGCGCGATGTTCTTGGCCCGCGCCACCTTATAGGCCTCCGCTGCGCAGCCCGACGCGACCCGCCAGGCGTCGTCGTTGGCCATGACCTTGCCAACGGTCAGCTCGGTAATGGCGCAGGTGCCGCTAAAGCAGACGTTGCAGATCAGCTTCTCCCAGATCATCCGGTGGATGTCGTCGAAGGTCCGGACGTTGAAGCCGGCATCGCGCCAGACCTGCGCCACTTTTTCTAGGCGCGGCGTCACCGGCCCTTCCCGCTCGCCGAGGCGCACCAGCTCCATGCCGTTGTGGTGCGCATGGCCCGCCCCCTTCATCGACGTGCCGAAACCGCCCCGGCTGCTCGACGGCCTCATCAACGGCCAGAAGTTCCGGACCTTTGTAGTGAACCTGCTATTCCCAACACTTAGAGGCTGTCTTGAAACAGGGAGTTGGGGGTGGATGGCCGGTTTCAGATGTGATTCCAAACGGTTGTCTAAGCCTGTTTGGAGAATCTCATGTGGACGCCGACCACCCGACGCCAGCATGGCCGCGATCATTTGCGTTATGGAAGCGACCTGAGCGATGCGGAGTGGGAGATTGTCGCCCCGTTCATGCCGCCGCCGGCGAGCACAGGCCGGCCCCGGGAATGGCCGATGCGCGAGATCATGAACGCTATCTTCTACGTGCTGCGGGCTGGCTGCGCCTGGCGCATGCTGCCGAAGGACTTTCCGCCGATGACGACGGTCTACGGTTGGTTCCTGCGCTTCCGCCGCGAGGGGCTGTTTGAGACCATCAACCACCATCTCGTCATGCTCGAGCGCGAGCGGGTCGGCAGAGAGGCCAGCCCGTCGGCAGCGGTTATCGACAGCTAGAGCGTCAAGACGGTCGAGGCCGGTGGTCCCAGGGGCTACGACGGGGCCAAGAAGATAAAGGGCCGCAAGCGCCATGCCATGGTCGATACCGACGCGCGCGCCCTGGTGATCCAGGCTCACCCGGCCGATGTCCAAGATCGCGACGGCGCGATCCCCCTGCTTCAGGCATCGCGAAGTTCCTTCCCTTTCCTCGAGCTCGCCTTCGCCGACAGCGCCTACAACGCAGACCGAGTCAGAGACGCCACCTCGATCGCCATCAGGGTCGTCAAGAAGATGGCCGATCAGGTTGGTTTCCAGGTCTTGCCAAGACGATGGGTGGTCGAGCGCTTCTTCGCCTGGATCAACCGCAATCGACGGCTGGCCAAGGACTTCGAAGCGACAATCGCCTCCGCCGAGGCCTTCCTCTACGCCGCCTCGGTCATGCTCCTAACCCGACGATTGGCCCGACATGCATGAGTTTCGAGTCGGACTCTTAAGCGTATCGACATCGTCGTCATGGATAATCTGAGCAGCCACAGGGTACTGCAGTATCTCAAGTAACCCGAACGGCCAGCACCAAGCTGTTCTCCCCGCCGAAAAACTCGCCTGACCTGAAACGCATCGGGCAGTATTTCGCAAAGCTCAAGCTCCTGCAAAGCAAGGCCGCCGCCCCTAGCCCAGACACTATCGGCGCAGCTCGCTGTGTACTGCTCGTGATCTTCACGCCGCAGATGAGATCAAAGTCACCATTGAGAATGATGAGCCGTTCGAAGTCCCACTTTCGGGCTTGGGTCTGCCATGGCCGGCATCGACTACCACCTAATCAACCAAACGATCTCTGGACCAATTGACAGGACGAACGCTGAACCGAAAAATCACGGAGGCCATCGTCCACCGCTACTATTGCAACAGCCTCGACCAGCGTCGGGGCTAGCTTGCCGGCTTCATCAATGCATACAACTTCGCAGAGCAAATCAACATCCTCAAAGATCTTGCGTCCGACGAATACATCTGCAACTCTGAGCTGAAAAATTAAAGTGGTTCGGGCTCGATGAGTTTAACGCATGACCAACCCAAATATCAAATCGATCAATCGTGCATCTGCCAATCGCCGACCCTGTCACATTAAATTTTGCACTTGTCTTTGTTCAAGCTAGGATTATTGGCAGTAGGAGAGATAAAATGCCCATCTTGTCCAGAATAAGTTCAAATGACAACATCTTTCGAAAAAGAATGATTGGCGCTTCTTAATTTATTTGTACTCTAATTCAATGAAAGGTCCACCTTTTTATTTAATGGATTATTGAAAAATCAGACTCCACTGTCGACGGCAAGACGAAAGAGTCAACGGACACATTTTCATGAATTGCATGCATGAATGATCAATGCTCCAAAGACGAATTAAGCTCGAGCGAAAACGTGTCTCGAATAACTTCTTAGCAGCCTGCTGGAGCGTTTTCGATTGGGGAGGAAACCATGCCCGCAAACATCGAATATGTATCGGCTGGTACAGGCGAGTTTGATAATTTATTTGGTGGCAAAGGCATCATTGTGGACCCTGCAACGGGTACGTCCATGTTGATCGAAGGAGACGCTGGAATTGGCAAAACCACATTGGCGCTTCAACTAGCAACAACAGCAGTCAGAGAAAACAATACTTCATGCCTGTATTATAGCTTTGAGCAGTCGGCTCACGAAATAAAGACGCTTGTCGATATTCACAATTGGGAGGTTCCGACCTCGATAATAAGTTGGCCAGACTACCACCTTCCAGACATCAAAAGTCGTTTCACAATAGTTGATGCGCATTCTGTTATTGGTGTTGAATTTGGAGATTCTCTAGACAAAATTGAATCTCACACAAAAGCAATTGAAGACAAAGGATTTCCGTCCCCCATTGTGGTGCTCGACAGTATTGGAGCTGTCGAAAACCTCAGAAAAATGGAACGACCTCTCATCAGCAGACTAATCAGTAAAATGAGACAGTTAGATGCGGTGCTGATCTTAGTTCGTGAACACCATGGCGAACCCGCTGTGTCAGAATATCTTACAAATGTGGTTATAGATTTGCAGAAAGAATACACATTACTCGTTAGGCACTCCCTAAATGACACTGGTCAGTTTAGCTTGCCAAGCACGACAATGATGGAAATTAAGAAGGCGCGAAACCAGAATGCGGATCGAGGACCGCACCGCTATGAGATACGAGGGTCGAAAGATGGAGCCGTTGGTGGAATTTACGTATATCCATCTCTACAGGCTGTTGCGAAGGCCACCGAGATTAGTGGCCTATCAAGCGATCTAATCGATCGGCATGATCGCGCGCCGTTCGGTGTCCCGGCGCTAGACATGGCGTTAGATGATGATGTTAGTGGAGCAGCAAGTCATCCAAGGCACTACAGCACAGCGGATGATCGAAGTAGGGGAATGCTGCGCGGGCAGAGTTTACTTGTTAAAGGACCGCCCGGAAGCTTGAAGACCGAGCTGGGCATTCGATTTTTGCTCGAAGGCCTCAGAAATTCCCAGGTGGAGCGGGCTTTGTTTGTTAGCTGCAGGCTGGATCGGATAGCGCTGCAAGATCTGCAGCTATATCGCGATGACGACGAGAAAGCAGAGTTCATGGAACGCCTGCAATTTGTCGATGCTCGTCACCCATACATGGCGCCAGAACAAACGATGTCGAAGATAAAGGAGGCAGTTGAAGGGAATTTCGGAGCGAACTGCCAACAACAACCAATCGAGCGCGCGGTGATATTTGGTATAGGAATGCTAGATACGCTGCCTGCTTTTCAGCGCGACTCATTACCATTTCTACAAGTGCTGATTGCATATTTTCGAAGCCGGCGGATTAGTGGCGTTTTCATTGATTGGCCACGACCGGACGTCGATCGAAGTACTCAGCTACTTCGACCCACGGAGCTAGCCGGCGAGTTTGTAGCCGGTGCCATAGATATACGCGAAGCTGATAAGAAGTTGATACTAACTAGGAAGAATCATCGCTTTATTGACAGAGAATTAGGTTACCTTCGACTCGAAGATGGTGAGCTAATAATGGACGATGAAGTCTCAAAATGAATGACTATATTTCATTTAAAGACGTTTTGCCGCTACTCACATTCATCGCGGGTTATGTACTTAGCACCACGCATCGATGGTATGACAAGACGGTTGAAAGAAAAAGCATAAGAATCCTTCTTAAAATGGAATTATCACAAAATATTCAAATAATAAAAGAAGGAATTAGCGCAAAAAATATTAAATTTTTACCAATAATTAACTCTCTTTCGTCTACAATTTACGAAAATTCATTAAACCGCCTATCATTATTGAATCGTGATGAAATAGTCATTGTTTTTAAAGCATATGAAAATATACACAAATGCACACAGCATTATGATCTAATAGCGGAGTTCTTAGGAAAAGAAGCAGCGACAGAGACCGAAAAAAAGAATAGGGATCGCTTAATTGAGATGCTAATGAGTAATCTTGAGGCTGCTTTGTCCTCGAATCAACAAGCTCATAATGCAATGCAGATGAGACATTAAGCCGTTAATACAATATAGCATGTCTAAAAATCAACACTTTGTCCGATTGGAAAAAACCCATTCAGTACGGTCAAAAAAACATAGACCGGATATCACAACGAAACAATGATCATCACTCTAATCTCATTAGAATTCGGCTAAGTTCGCTTGCCAAGCCATACAAATTGGGATTCATTTCTGAGCTCGTGAAAGACGCCCTATAGTCGTCGAAAAATGAGCGCTAACGCAAGCCCAGACGCACTTCCTTCGCCTTCACCAGCGCCGTGACGACGTCGTTGTACGGCGTGTCGATACCAACGGCGCGCGCGGCAACCGGGATCGCACCGTTGATGACGTCGATCTCGGACCGACGGCCATCCAGCAGGTCGAGCAGCATGGACGGCCGGGCGTTGGGGATCTTCTCGCCGAACGCCCGCACGTAGGCGACCGGCTCGCTGAAATCGAGCGCGATGTTCTTGGCCCGCGCTACCTTATAGGCCTCCGCTGCGCAGCCCGACGCGACCCGCCAGGCGTCGTCGTTGGCCATGATCTCGCCAACGGTCAGTTCGGTAATGGCGCAGGTGCCGCTGAAGCAGACGTTGCAGATCAGCTTCTCCCAGATCATCCGGTGGATGTCGTCGAAGGTCCGGACGTTGAAGCCGGCATCGCGCCAGACCTGCGCCGCATTTTCGAGGCGCGGCGTCACCGGCCCTTCCCGCTCGCCGAGGCGGACCAGCTCCATGCCGTTGTGATGCGCATGCCCCGGACCTTTCATCGACGCGCCGAAGCCGCCGACGACGCCGATCGTGACGCGCTCCGGGCCCAACGCGTCAGCCACCTTGTCGGCGCTGCCGAGACCGTTCTGGATGGTCAGCACGGTCGTATCGGCGCCGATCAGGTCGCGGACGTCGGCCGCCGCCTTTTCCACATGCATGGCCTTGGTGGCGATGATCACCATGTCGCACGGTCCCGCGTCGGCCGCCGACGTCGTGGCCTTGAGGCGCACCGTGCGGTCGCCGCTCGCCCCCTCCACACGCAAGCCGCGCTCGTTCATGGCCGCCACGTGTTCGGGCCAGGCGTCGATGGCCCAGACCTCGTTGCCGGCGTCGGCCAGCAACGCGGCATAGACCGAACCCATCGCCCCGGTGCCGACGACGGCGATTTTCATGCCGGTCGGTCGCCAGCGAGTGTGATCCGGTGCAGGACGCGGCGATAGCCGTGATAGTCGTTCACCGGATTGTGCTGAGCGCAGCGGTTATCCCAGAACGCGAACGAGCCCGGCTGCCAGCGGAAGCGGCAGCAGAACTCGGGCTTGATCTGATGCTGGAACAGATAGTCCAGGATCGGCGCGCTCTCGGCCGGCGTCATGCCCTTGAAGGCGACGGTATGGGCGGTATTGACGAACAACGCCTTGCGGCCGGTCTCGGGATGGGTGCGAACGGCCGGATGTTCGCCGGCGAGCGCCTGACCGACGCTCTCGGTGCCGCGCGCCTTGATCGCGTCGGCGCGCGTCCGGGCGACATCGGCCTTGTCGGACGTGTTCACGGCGATCAGGCCATCGAGCAGCGCCTTCATGCCGTCGGACAGCGTCTCGTAGGCGAGATACTGGTTGGCGAACAGCGTGTCGCCGCCGACCGGCGGCAGTTCCAGCGCATAAAGCATGGTCCCCATGGGCGGTTCGGCCTGGTAGACGGTGTCCGAGTGCCAGATGCCGCCGAAATTGTCCCGCTCGTGTTCGAGCTTGACCACCGGGATGATGAACGGATAGCCGTCGAGGCCCTTGACGAACGGATATTCGGCCGGCTCGCCGAACCGTGACGCCAGGTCCATGAACTGCGCCGAGGTCAGGTCCTGATCGCGAAAGAACACCACCAGGTGCTCGAGCAGGGCCGCGCGGATCTCCGCCGTGACATCAGCCGATAGCGGCTGCGAGAGATCGACATCGCCGATCTCGGCGCCGATCGCCGTGGTCAGCGGCCGGACGTCGATATGGCGATAGTCGGCGCGGGGTTCGGCCAGGGTTTGTTGCTCGGACATTGGCTTGCCGATCCGTTGATTGATTGTCTTTCGCGCATGATCGCGCCAATCAACCCGGTTCGGCAATCCCCCGCCATCAGAGGCGGCGTCGGAAGCTCCGCACCAGCGCCCGAAATTCGACGAGCAGCTCGTCGCGCCTGATGTCCGGGCCGATGCCGACCATCTGGTAGAGCTGGCAGTCGTCGAACAGCGTGACCTGGTAGACCAGCGTCGACGCACCGTTGCCGGCGCTGGCCGCCGATGCGACCAGTTCGTCGCCGCTCAGGCTGTCGACGCTGGCGGCGGCCCGCGACGTCACCTCGACATCCCGCACGGCCCTGATCCGCCCCAGCAACGCTTCGGCGAAGGCCAGGCGGTCGTCGCCGGCTTGCGCGCAGGCGTCCGCCGGCGGCGCGGTGATAATGAAGACCGGCGCATTGCCGCGCTGCGTCGGGCTCAGCGACGGATCGCTCAGCGCCACGCCATAGCCGCCGATCACCTTCGGGTCGCCGAAGCCGGGGCGCTGCTCGAACACGAACGGCAGGCCGGCCAGCTGGTCGATCTCGCCGGTGTTGAGGTTGAGCCCCAGCAGCGCCGTGCGAATGGCTTTGAGGCCAGCGCTGCTCGCGCCGTCCTGCGGCGCCGTGAACACCACCATGACGGTGGCCCGCGGACTGCCGAGAACAAGGAACTGCTTGGCGTAGCGCGTGCCGCCCGCCGTCTGTACCGCGTCCACGTAGATGCCGGGATGGCCGTCGACGCGCACCTGCTCGCTCTGCACATTCGAGATCGCGCGGGTCGCGAGGTTCTCCGGCGTCATCGCCGTGCTCAGCTGACCATAGGCCTCGGGCGGAAACTCGGTGACGACGATCGAGGCGCCGGTGCGCCGGTCCTCGAAACCGGCGAAGCTGCGGCTCGGCGTCATGCCGCTGGGCGGCTCCAGGCTGACGCGGGTGCCGGGCACCGCCTGCCGCTCGGCCGCGACCGCCGCGAATCCGGCAACGAAGATAACGGCGAACATCGCCATCGCGGCGAGGCCGTGGCGCGTCAGCGGCATGGGGTCTCCAATTCGAGATGTCGTATGGCGGGCGGAATGGCTAGCAGCACTTCATGTCAGATGTATTGCATTTTACGCACGTCAACCCGCCCAGGGCGGGCGACGCTTGGCCATAAAGGCGTCGATACCGGCCTGCGCCGCCGGTTGGCGCAACAGCGCGGCGAGGCTATCGGCGGCATCGTCCATGACCGCGACGTCGGGCTGGTCGTTCACACTCAGCACCAGCCGCTTCACGGTCGCCAGCGCCGCCGGCTCGCAGGCGAGGATGTCCGCCAGCACCTGCGCCAGTGCGGCCTCGACCGCGGCCGCGTCGTCGCAGCAGTGATGCACGAGGCCGATGTCGACGCCGGCCCGGCCGTCGATGACCCGGGCCGTGACGGCGAGCCGGCGCGCATGGCCCTCGCCGATGCGGCGGACCACGAACGGAATGATCTGCGAGGGGATGAAGCCGACGCGCGGCTCCGGCATGCCGAACTTGGCGTCGGCCCGCGCGATCACCACGTCCGAGCAGCAGGCCATGCCCAGGCCGCCCCCGACGGCCGCGCCCTCGACCACGGCGACCACGGCCTGCGGCAAGTGGTTGAGCGCGGCCAGCACATCGCCATAGGCCCGGTAGGGCGCGACCAGCGGGTCCGGCTCACCCGGCGGCGGCGCGGGCGGCATGTTGGCCATGGCGTCGAGATCGCCGCCGGCGCAGAAGTTGCCGCCGGCGCCGCGCAGCACGACGACGCGCAATTCCGGATCGTCGCGGGCGACGGCCAGCACGGCGCCGATCTCGTCCATCATCTGGTGCGTCAGCGCGTTGCGCCGGTCCGGCCGGTTGAAGGTCAGGTCCAGCCGGCCGTCGGTGCGGGTGAGCGAGAGGTTTTCAGTCACAGGATAGTCACGCATGGCCGGAAACTTACGGCATGTGGCGGGGGCGCGGAAGCCGGGCTAAGCTTTGCCTAATGGACAAGGGCGCGAACGGGAGGCCGGCATGGACGTCAAGGACAAGGTGGTAATCATCACGGGCGGCGGGCGCGGCCTGGGCCGGGCCTATGCCGAGAGCCTGGCAGCGGCCGGCGCCGCCGTTGCCGTGGGCGACGTGCTGGACTGCGGCGACACGGTCGCCGCGGTCGAGCAGGCCGGCGGCCGCGCCATCGGTCAGCACCTGGACGTCACCGACATGGGCAGTTGCCAAGCCCTCGCGGATGCCACCGTCGAAGCCTTCGGCCGCATCGATGGCCTTGTCAACAACGCCGCGCTCTACGGCAGCATCAAGGGTGGTCGCTTCGACCAGCTCGACGAGGCGCAGTGGGACGCCGTGATGAACGTCAACATCAAGGGCATCTGGCAGTGCTGCAAGGCCGGGATCGGCCCGATGCGCGATGCCGGCGGCGGCTCCATCGTCAACATCGCCTCGCTCGCCGCCGTCTACGGCCTGCCGTTCGGGCTGGACTACGCCATGTCGAAAGCGGCCGTCATCGGCATGACGCGAAGCTTGGCGCGCGAGCTTGGGCGCGACTGGGTCCGCGTCAACGCCGTCGCGCCATCCGCCGTGATGACCGAAGGCACGGAGGAGTATTTCGGCGACAAGTTGGAGCGCGCGGCCCAGGTGATCGCCTCGGGCCAGAGCCTGCAGCGCAACCTGCAGACCGAAGACCTGACCGGCACCATCCACTATCTCGTCAGCGACGCCAGCCGCTTCGTCACCGGCCAGACACTCATGGTCGACGGCGGCACGGTGTTTCTCTGACCCCGCCAACCGGAGGACAGCACCATGATGTCCGTCACGCGTTTGGATGCCCCGTTCGGCGTCGAGGTCACCGGCCTCGACATCGCTGCCGGCCTCGAGGATGCCGAGATGCGCGAACTCGCCGGCCTCCTGCACGACAACCGGCTCGTGGTGATCCGCGACCAGGAGCTCAGCAAGGAACAGTATCTCGCCTTCGGCCGGCGCTGGGGCGCACCGATCCCGCACGCGCTCGACCATCTGCGCATGCCCGGCTATCCCGAGCTGATGGAGGTCGGCAACACGACCGAGAAGGACCGCAAGGACGAGATCCGCAACGGCGCCGCCTTCTGGCACACCGACCAGTCGTACGAGGCCGAGCCGTCGACCGCGACCATGCTCTATTGCCGCATGGCGCCCGAGACCGGCGGCGAGACCCAGGTCGCCGACCTCGCCGCCGCCTATGACGCGCTGGACGACGCGATGAAAGCCCGGCTCGACGGCCTGGTGGCGACGCATCTCTACGGCGCCGCCAGCGGCCGGGGCGACGAGAACATCGCCGCGCCGATCGTCAACAAGGATCAGGCGGACAAGCTGCCGCCGGTGCGCCACCGCATCGCCCGCCCGCATCCCGTGACCGGCCGCGTCACGCTCTACGCCGTCGCCGGCACGCCCTACGGCATCGAGGGCCTGGCTGACGAGGCGGCGCAGGACCTGCTGGACGACCTGAAGGCCCACGCCCTGCAGGAACGATTCATCTATCGCCACAAGTACCGGATCGGCGACATCGCCATCTGGGACACCGGCCAAACGCTGCATTCGGGCGTGCCCATCGAGGTCGCGACCGGCCGGCAGGACAGCCGCCTGCTCTGGCGTATCAGTGTCAGGGGCGTACCGGAGGTCTGCGTCTAGTCGGCTGGAGGGGGGGTGTCGCGTAGCGGAGATCGCGGAACAACCCCATGCACAGGAACGGTCAAGCAGAAAGATCGGCGGAATCCCTGGCCAGTTCGATGCTTCCGAAAATGTCGAAATGAGGTCTCATGTTTGACGTTCTTCCGATGACCGGCACGGTCGGCGCGGAGATCGCCGGTATCGATCTCTCGGCGCCGGTTGGCACGGCCGAGGCGGAGGCGCTTCGCGCGGCGCTGTGGTCGCATCAGGTTATTGTGTGCCGCGACCAGCATCTCGACATCGCGGCGCAGAAGCGGCTGACCGAGGTGTTTGGGCCGATCACACGCCTGCCCTATGTCGAGCCGATGGCGGACGACGCGGATGTGATCGCCGTGCTGAAGGAGGCGGACGAGACCAACGTCGGCGTCTTTGGCGGCGACTGGCATTCGGACTTCAGTTTTCTGGAACGGCCGCCCGCTGGCTCGGTGCTGAACGCGGTCGAGGTGCCGACCTATGGCGGCGACACGGTCTGGGCCAACATGATCGCCGCCTACGCCGCCCTGCCCGCCGACCTGCGCGCCGCCGTCGACGGCCGCGACGCGATCCATGTCGGCGCGCCCTACGGCGCCAAATACGCGCCGCCCCAAGAGAGTCGCGCGGGCCGCTCGATCCGCATGACGCGGGGCGACCCCGCCGCCGACCGCGAGGTCCGGCACCCGGCCGTGCGCACGCACCCGGAGAGCGGCGGCCAGGCGCTGTTCGTCAACCCGATCTATACGACGCGCCTCGACGGCATGACCGAGGCCGAAAGCGCACCGATCCTGGCCGCGCTCTACAAGCACTGCGTCCGGCCCGAATTCTGCTGCCGCCTGCGCTGGACGCCGGGCACGGTCGCGGTCTGGGACAACCGCACCACCATGCATTACGCCGTCAACGACTACGACGGCGTCCGGCGGCTACTCTACCGCACGACGTTTGGCGAGGGCGGACGGTCGCCTTCCATGGCGGAATCCCAATAGGGCGGATCAGCGAAGACCGCGCGCAGGTGATCGACGAGGGCCCGCACCTTGGTGGAGAGGTGCAGGTTCCGCGGATAGACCGCGTAGACCGTATCTTCGATGAGCTCGTCTTCGAGCGGCGCCACGACCAGACGGCCCTCTTTGATCGCCTGGCTGGCGATGAATGTCGGCAGCATCGCAATCCCCAGCCCGGCCGCAACGGCCTCGCGCTGGACGACGCCGTTGTTCACCTGAAGGGCGTTCCTGACCCGGACCCCGGTCGTGCGCCCGTCACGCACAAACACCCACTCGTCGTAGACCCGCAGGTTCGTATAGGTGATCGCCTTATGACCTTCGAGATCGGTCAGGGTTCGCGGCATGCCGTGTTCCGCCGCATAGGCGGGGCTCATCACCACGCAACGCCGGCTGCGGCACAGCTTGCGCGCGATCAGGCTTGAGTCCGCCAGCCGCCCGATGCGGACGGCCATGTCGAAACCTCCGCCGACGATATCGGTCGTTCGATCATTCAGATCGAGCAAAAGGTCGATGCGCGGATGGCGCTTGAGAAAGGGATAAAGCGCAGGCCCGATATGCATCGTCCCGAAGGTCATCGGCGCGGCGACCCGAAGAGGGCCGACCAGATCGCCCATGCGTTCGGCGATGGCGGCCGCCGCCTCGGTAAGTTCGTGCGAGATCCGAGCGGCCGTTTCATAGAAAGCCGCGCCTTCGTCGGTGAGTGTGAGCTTGCGGGTCGAGCGGTGCAGCAGGCGGGCGCCGAGCCGTGACTCGAGTTCCGCCAGCCGGCCACTGACCACCGACTTCGACAGCGACATGCGGCGCGCCGCTTCGCTGATCGAGCCCGCCTGAACGATCGCGACAAAGGTTTCCATGCCGTCCAGCTTCAACATCGTTCGATATTCCCGAACAATACTTTCGAGTTTTGCCATCTTCTTTCGGAAAAGAAGAACGCATATCTCTGCCATCGTCAAACCCATAAGGACCGAAGCAGTCCGCTCTCCCGACGGCAACGGGAGACACGAACACGGCGGGGCGTCCAGATCGTCACCCCGTCAAGCAAGGAGACAGATGAAATGTCGTCCAAGACCCTTCCTTATCTTGCCGTCATGTCCGTGGCGGCATGGTTGACGGCGTCGGCCGTGGTCGCACACGGGCCACGGGCCGGCGGCATCGTCGCACCTGAGTCCGAGCGCACAACGGCGTCCTTCGACATCATCCACGCGAAGATCACGACCAAAGGCAGAGTCGCCCTCTTCCACATGGGCGTGTCGGATGCGGCGGGAAAGCTGCTGCCGACACCCTCCGGCAAGGTCGCCGGTAGCGAAGGCTTTGCCTATGTCTGGCCGACGACGATCGATCCTTACGAAGTCGGCTTCGAAGGCGGCGCCGGCATTCTCGCCCTCGCCGTCGCGTCGCATCCCGATTTCGACGACACGCCGCTGTTCGACGAGAGCGGCGACGGCGACTTCGACAACGACGGCGCCGTCTGGCACAGCCATTGGGTCGTGCTCGGCCCCGACGAGGCCTGCGGCCCCGGCGCGCTGAAGGTGATCGACATCCCGGAGGGAGCCAAGCCCCGTCTGCCGAAAACATGGCCGGGCCTGCCCATCCTCTTGGACAGCCCGGGCTGGGAGCCCGCGATCAGCGGCGACACAGTCGAAATTGCGGTGCCCTTTGACGATATCGCGGTTGTCGAGGACGCGGCGTTCGACGGCGTGACCGTCGGCTTGCGGGTGAACAAGAACCTGCACGCGCCCTTCTTCTGCGTCGCCGATGTCTTCGACGTCGCCTCGGGCGACCTGACCTTGCCCGGCAAGGTCAACAAATGACCGTACCCGGCGGCGACGCATGCCGCCGCCGGGCTTGCCCCCAACTCGTGTCAGGCGAATTCGAGATGGCAAAACCTTGGCTGCCACACCTGACCACTGCAGCGGAGAAAATCTGATGAGCGCATATTTCTTGTTCGACAACCTCGACGTCACCGATCCCGCGAAACTTGAGGAATACAGCCGGAACGTCGGGCCGGTGGTGGAGAGCTTTGGCGGCCGCTACCGGGTTCTGGGCGGTCCGACGACGATTTTCGAAGGCGACTGGCAGCCGCGCTATCCCGTCATCATCGAGTTCGACAGCGCCGAAAGGGCGCGCGCCTGGTACGAGTCCGATCAATACCGCGACCTGAAAGCCCTGCGCCAGTCAGCCGTCAAATGCAACGGCGTGCTGATCGAGGGGCTTTAGGGCGCGAGGCGCTTGTAGGTGAAGGAGATGCTTTTCAGACCCGCGCCGAGCGGGCCCCTCGGCAGTCTACCGATTTGGGCGGCTCGTGACGCCGTGCGGTCATTGAGTTTTTCTCGGATGCCCCTTGCCAACGACAAGAGTAGCCGGAAAGCGAAAGAGCGATGAACCCGGGTCTGGAATTGAAAGAGCTGGCGCAGTTAGGCAGTCGGCAAATTCGTGCGCTCAAGCGGCTCGAGATTTCCGATCAGCAGGTGGAGTTTGGCGGATCGTTCAAGAAATCCATCGATGAGTGCTTGTCCGGCCCACCGGATGCAATTCGCGGCTTGGCCGTATTGTTCGACAGTTCGCCCGTGGGGTTGGTCGTTCTAAAGCGTCCGCCGCTCTCGCCTGCCTGGGCTTCCGAAGACATGGTAACGCTCCACGGTCTGAAGATAGACATCCGTTGGCAGGGCAAAGGCTACGGCAGAGCTGCATTTTCCGGCGCAATGGCTTTGTGTAGGTCGATTTGGCCCGACGCGAAGCAATTGGCGCTTTCCGTCGATGCGGGGAATGAAGTGGCTTTGTCTCTCTACAAGAGCTTTGGAATGACGGACAGCGGTCCGATTTACCAAGGTCGGATCGGTCGCGAACACCGGCTTCAGATTGCGCTTTCGTTGTAAATGCTCGCCAACTCATGTAGCTTACGCTTATTAATATCGTACTAGTATGCGGGGGGTTTTCTGATGATATTCAAAAGCTTAGCGGCATCGCTCGTCCTTCTGGCGGCGATGACAACCACCGCTGCGGCGACGCCGGTGTTGTGGACGCTCGACTATGCCATCGAGTTTCAGAACGATCCTTTCATTCAGCCTGATATCACGTTCGCCGGCACATTTGTCTATGACGCCGACACCGGCGTAGCATCCGACATCTTGATCAACAATAGCTTGGGCGAAACTTTCGACACCGACATCACCGGAATTCCGACTTTTGGTGTGGACCCCTCGGCTCTCCTTTTCGCGACAGACACGCCGCAGGTGGGCGGCGGCAGCGTCATTTTTATTCAACTCGGTTTAACGGGCGGCGCGCCGTTGCCCAATGCGGGCGGAAGCTTTGCGGTTGATGGTCTAGCGGCGGTCGATGACTTTTTCCTCACTCATATGATTTGCGGCTCGGTCAACGCCCTCTGTGACGGGATCGGATTTACCGACATCGACCTTGCGGCCTCGAACATTGTTGGAACGTTGACCGGCCGCCCGATTGCCGTCCCGGCGCCGGGCGCCGCCTTGCTGTTCGTGACCGGACTGTTGGGCCTCGGCGCGGTCGCTCGCCGGCGACGCAAATCTGGCGACGAAAAATCCGGACAACCCGCATCTGCTCACCGATAATTCTTAGGCGACGAACTCGTCGTCTCGCATGTAAAGAACGCCATGACCTTGTCCAGACCGGCGGATTGAGGTCGACGCCGTCGTTGTGTGGCGAATTCTTTACGGTTGTCTTGTTGAAGCGTCGGACATTCCGTGAGCGTCCTGTAAACCAGCCCTGCCGCTGATGACGTCAGGCTGTTACGCTCAGGTCTGAGCGTAAAGCCAGGGCAGCAGCTCGTCGATACGGGTGATCTTGTGATCAGCGATGCGGGCGAGTGTATCGGTGAGCCATGCCAGCGGATCGACGCCATTCAGTTTGGCAGTCTCGATTAGTGTATAGGCGATGGCGGCCGATTTGCCGCCGCCTTCGGAGCCGGCGAAGAGCCGATTTTTACGCCCTACGGCAATTCTACGCATGGCGCGCTCGGCGGCATTAGTGTCGAGCTCCCTGCTGGTCGAACGCCGCGCCGCGGGACAAGCGCTGTCTGGATTGCCGGATCAAGTCCGGCAATGACGCTATGACCGTGGTTCGTTACCGGTGAACGGAAATTTGTAGTGCGCGCTCGGCCGGAAACGTGTCCCATTGCATCGGGCAGGAACAAGCCTTGGCGGGGGCCGGGACGCACCACTGTTGGCGGAGGGACCAGGACGATGACGGACAGCAAGATCGACGATCGCGTATTCAAGCTTTACGACGACTACTGCCACGGCCGGCTCGACCGGCGGGGCTTTCTCGGCCGGGCCGCGGCCCTGACGGTCGCCGGCGGCTCGGCACTGGCCATGGCGCAGAGCCTGCTGCCGAACTATGCCAAGGCGCAGACGATCTCGTTCACCGACAAGCGCATCAAGGCGCGCTACGTGACCTATCCCTCGCCCGGCGGCACTTCCGGCGAGATGCGCGGCTATCTGGTGCAGCCGGCGGGCGACGGCCCCTTCCCGTCCGTGCTGGTGATCCACGAGAACCGCGGCCTGAACCCCTATATCGAGGACGTCGCCCGGCGCGCGGCGGTCGCCGGCTTCCTGGCCCTGGCGCCGGACGGGCTGTCGCCGATCGGCGGCTATCCCGGCAACGACGACGACGGCCGGGCGATGCAGAAGACGCTGGACCAGGCCAAGCTGCGCCAGGACATGGTGAACGGCGCGCGTTATGTGAAGGCGCACACGCTGTCGACGGGCAGGCTCGGCACGACCGGCTTCTGCTGGGGCGGCGCCGCGACCAACCACGTGGCGGTGACGCTGGGCGGGGATTTGCAGGCGGGCGTGCCGTTCTACGGCACGGCGCCGGCGACGGCCGACGTGCCGAAGATCCGCGCCGCCATGCTGGTCCACTATGCCGAGGACGACGCGCGGGTGAACGCCACCCGGGCCGACTACGAGGCGGCGCTGGTCGCCAGCAAGATCACGCACGAGATGCACAGCTATCCCGGCACCCGGCACGGCTTCCACAACAACTCGACGCCCCGCTACGACGAAGCGGCGGCGAAGCTCGCCTGGGACCGCACCGTGGCGTTCTTCCAGACCCATTTGGCGTAGAGAGCGGCGGGCCGCGGTTGCGTGGTGATTCACTGCGTCACGCAGCCCTCACCCTCCCACGCGACTGCCGTCGCGCGGGTCCCTCCGTTGGACGTATACGTCCAACCCCGCAAGCGGGAGAGGGGACAACAAGCCGCAGTGGTAACGGCCCCCTCTCCCGCGTGCGGGAGAGGGTTGGGGTGAGGGCCGACAGTGCAGCCGTGAAAACTGTTAGCAGCCAATGACACTGTGGCGGTGGATTGTTCTGGGCTATCTTGCGCGCGGGCGTGCGGGACAAGGGACACGAGGGCTGAAACGATGGCACAGGCTTGGCGCATTCTGATCGACAAGGATCACATCGAGCAAGCGGAGCTGGACGAGAGCCAGGCCGGGCCGGCGGCGCTGGCGGGCGGCGGGATTTCGGTG
Source organism: Alphaproteobacteria bacterium (assembly GCA_965232515.1). Lineage (GTDB taxonomy): Bacteria > Pseudomonadota > Alphaproteobacteria > JANQKO01. Next base: position 1,526,274 of record CBDDPY010000002.1, read on the forward strand.
GCGCTGACGCGCTGCGGACTGACCGCGAACAACGTGACCTACGCGGCGCTGGGCAAATCGTTCAAGGCGGTGAGCGAAGACATTGGCTATTGGGGCTTCTTCCCCTCGGGCCAGGAAGGCCACGGCCTGCTGCCGGTCTGGGGTTTCGCCACCGTCGAGGAGTCGCGCTCGCCGGAGATCGCCATCGGGGAAGAACTCTATGGCTTCTTTCCGCTCGCCGCCCGCACCACGATGACGCCGGCCGGCGTCAGCGCCACCGGCCTGGTCGACGCCAGCACGCACCGCCAGCCGCTCGCCGCCGTTTACAACGGCTATGTGCGGCTCGCCGGCCTGCCGCCGATCCCGGACGACGAGAAGAACCTGTGGGCCGTCTTTCGGCCGCTGCTGATGACCGGCTACTTCATCGCCGACCAGTTCGAGGACGAGAGCTTCTACGGCGCCGAACGCATCATCGTCGCCAGCGCGTCCAGCAAGACGGCGCTGATGACCGCTTATTGCTTCCGCCGGCTCGCGAACTGCCCACCGCTGATCGGTCTCACCTCGAAGGCCAATGTCGGTTACGTGCGCGGCTCGGCGCTCTACGACGACGTCATGACCTATGACGACATCGACGCGGCCGAGAACTCGACCCCGGCGGCCTTCATCGACATCGCCGGCAACAGCGACGTCACACGCCGCCTGCACGACCGCCTGAATGACCGGCTGACCTTCAGCCTGCGTGTCGGCATGTCGCACTGGCAGGCGACCGGCGGCGAGCCGCCGCGCGCCGGCCCCCGCGTCGCGGGCTTTTTCGCGCCCGAACGCATCAAAAAGCGCAGCGCCGAATGGGGCGGCGACGGCTTCCGCGAACGGACCACGGCCGCCTGGACCGGCTTCCTGAAGATCGCTCCCAACCTCGCCAGGATCACCACCCTCACCGGCCCCGACGCCGCCCGCCACGCCTACCGCACGCTGGTCGCCGGCGATGTCGACCCGAACGAGGCGCTGGTGCTTACGTTTCAATCCTGATGGTCCGAAATAGTTGAGCACACTGTCACCGGAATCCTGTCCGTTCGAACGTGAGCCGTTCTTCGAGATACGGGATTAAGATGGATTGCGGTGGGTTATAGTGACAGTTTACGGCGCCCCCAATAGCAATGGTGGCGCAGGCCGAGTTGGATACTTAAAAAAGGGTTTCAGTAAACTGTCACCGTAATGGATAAAGCAGTGATGCAGAACGCGCTGGAGGACAAGCGATGAGAGTGGACGGGAACTGCCATTGCGGGAATATCGTTTTCGAAGCGGAAGTCGACCCAAAGAAGGTACAGATTTGCCATTGTCTGGACTGTCAAACGCTAACCGGATCGGCATTTCGAATCACGGTTCAGGCAAAGCCCGATAGTTTCCGCCTTTTGCAGGGCGATCCGAAAGTCTATTTCAAAACCGCCGACAGTGGCTCGCGACGGGGACACGCGTTCTGTGGCGACTGTGGTTCTCCAGTGTATCGCCTGCCGACGGACAATAGCCCCAACTACTCCCTCCGGGTCGGTGGTCTTCATCAAAGGGCGGAGTTTGATCCCCCAGCAAGGCAAATCTGGACCAGCCGCCGGCTCCCGTGGGTTACCGAAATCAATGCAATACGAGAGATTAATCCGCCAGTCCAAAGACAAAGCTAATCACGCTCCGTGGATTCGAGCGAGGCGCGGTGCTGACGTTTTAGCTCCGGCCGGTGCGAAACGGCCAAGTCCCGATGCGCCCGAACCGAAGCGTGATCGTATCGACAGGTTCAGATCATGCCCCCGTAACCAACTTGCACCGAGATAATCCAATTAAAGCAATGACTAACCAAGGCGGGCCAGGAGCCCGTCTTTTTCGTTCGATCAAGAATCAATGACTTAGCCCGCAAGTTCAAACCACCCCGCAACCAACTCGCTGCCAAGTCTGCCGATGAAGCAGAACAGCGAAGCGGTTGGGTTCGACCCACGGCGGTCGTTGAGACTAGGTGACATGAACGGCTGAAGAGCGGACAAAGCAGACAATCTCAAAGTAGGGCATCTTGCTGATATTCGCCCAAAACGGCCATTCCCCTAAAGCCATCCACAATACGCAACGATGTTGTTGCGTATTGTGGATGGCTTTAGCTTATGAAGGGCAACAAAGGAGTTGCACTATGGCTAATTCAGACGACGACAGGATTGTGAAAGTCGTCGAGCTGCGGGCGCCGCTCGCTCGGGTTTGGAAAGCCCTTACAGATCATAAGGAGTTCGGGCATTGGTTTCGCGTCGATCTCGATCAGAAGTTTCAGGTTGGCAGGAAGTCAACGGGCCAAATGACTTATCCAGGCCACGAAGGCGCCCCCTGGGTCGTTTATATCGAACGCATGGAGCCGGAGCGCCTGTTCACCTTTCACTGGTACGATTCCGATGACGGTTCGAAGCAAAATGACGATCAGCCGGCCCTGCTGGTCGAGTTTCAGCTGGAAGAAATCCCGAACGGAACGCGCCTGACCATCACTGAGTCGGGGTTCTCCGCACTGCTCCATCCCCGCAGGATCGAGGTGATGCGAGGCAACCAAGAGGGCTGGAATATTCAGGCGGACAACCTTGCCCGATATTTATCAGCATAAGGATCAAGAACCGGCTTCAGGCATGGCCGCGGTCTTTGCCGCCCTTGGTGACGACACGCGGCTCGTGATCGTCTCCAAGCTCCAAGACGGGTCCGACCGCTCTATATCCAAACTTACCGAAGGCCTTTCGCTTACCCGTCAAGGCGTGAGCCGGCATTTGCGTGTTCTCGAAAAAGCCAGGCTTGTTCGCCGCCGTCGCGTTGGACGCGAAACGAGATATCAGCTTGAAGTCGAGGCGTTGAGCCGAGCAAGAGACTACCTTGCGCGCGCATCCTCGCAATGGTCCTGACGTGCCCCCCAGAACTGGTCATTCAGCCTGAGTGTTCGACTGTTTGAGTTTGCCCTTTGCGGGCGCGTTTCCGGTTGAAGTCGTGGAGGTGGAGAAGAACCGCCGCATCATCCTGCAGTGGGCGGCCGACGACGGCGCCGATGATCCGGCCGGCGCTTATAGCACGACCGTCACGATGCGGTTCGAGTCGCTGGACGATGGGTGAACGCTCGTCTCCATCGCTGAGGAGGGATGGCGCAAGACGGACGTCGGCCTTGAATCTTCCTATGGCAATTGCGGCGGCTGGATGCAGATGCTCTGCGCCATGAAGGCCTGGCTGGAGCATGGGGTGAACCTGCGCGAGGGCATGTCCAAGTAAAGCAGCGCTCGTGGCGAGGCGCTCTTCAATCCCTTTGTCAGCGTTTCCGCTTCCCCCTTGCGATCTCTGTGGCGAGTGCTTCGAACCTCGGTTCCCAGAACCGCCGGAATGGGGCGAGCCAGTGGTCGACTTCTTCAAGGCCTGAGGCGTTGAGGGCGTAGATGCGGCGAGTGCCCTCCTCGGTCACCGTCGCGAACCCGTTCTCTCGCAACGTCCTGAGATGCTGCGAAACGGCCGGCTGGGTGATCCCGAATTCCCCACCCACGATCTCAACAATCGCACCGGAGGAAAGTTCGTGATCGGACAGTAGTTCGAGGATACGCCTGCGCACCGGATCGCCAAGTATATCAAAAGCGTGCATCACTCGCCCACATAAGCCGCACCCGTGCGCGCCGCCATGGCGCGCGCGACGTCGGGTGCTTCACCCGCCGCGATGTGCGCTGCCCCCCAAGCGTCAGCGCAGGCGTGCATGAACGCCTTGCCCGCATCCGAAGCCATCCAGGCATCGTTGGCTTCGCGGTCGATCGGCGCGCCGCCGCTGTCCAGGTGAAGGGCCAGGCCGAGGAACGACAGGTCCCAGCCGACGCCGGTCGCGCCGGGGCCGAATTGCGTCCAGTGCTCTTCGCCGACTTCGTCCTTCAACATTGTATGTTCAAGCGTCAGGCGCGTGCCGTCCCCGTCAGACGCGAGCCGGATGGTCACCCAGCTCACATGCCCGCCGAATTCCCAGGTCGCGTCCAGCGCCTCGGGTGGGTCGCATCGGGTAATCTCACCTGCGGCATTGCCCTCCAACTGATATCGGCCGCCGAGCCGGAGATCCCCTGTGATCGGCAGGAACCAGCGAGGAAGGCGTTCGATATTGGTCAGCGCGTCCCAAAGGTCGTCCGGATCGGTGGCGTAGGTGCGCGCGCCCCTCACGACACGAACTGGTTTGCCGTCATGTGTGGCACCCCTAACCTCACGAAACTCGATGCCGAGCGCGTCGCTGTAGTCCATTGCCATGTTTCGACTCCTAGCATAAGGCTGGACTAATATAAATTATCACTTATATCAAGTTGATCGACGACAGCCCTGTTGGGATTGCGGCTAGACATTACCGATCGCTAGCGGACGCGCCACCGACCGATATGGGCCAGAGAACGAACCGCTCTCTCCCGCGAGAGCGGTTCGTTCTCTGGCCGATTGCAGCCGTTGCAATACTGACATTGTGATTGTGGGCCAGTCTACTCGTCCGAAGGCGTCCTATGGACGATCTTGGACCACTATGCCGCAGCTTGGAAAAGACCCTGCTGATTTCGGTGGTTGCGTGCCCTTGCAACCATTCCTCAATCACCTTTTTTACTTGGAGCCCTTCCACCCGAGTGAGTCTATGAAATACAAATCCTGCCCCCGCAACCAGCATGCATCCAGATCGGCCGATGAAGCAGAACAAACAAGCAGCCGGGTTCGGGCGGAAGCGGCCGGTAGGCGGACCAGGCGGGCTTTCGGCCTAGGAGACAATCGCCGAAACGGCTCGATTGATTTGCGCGCCCAATTCGACGGCTTGATAGGTTGGCCGCAGCGGTCGCAGCGAGACATCGACGTGGCGTCGAACGCACGCGTGGTCTTCGAGCTGTTGAAGCGACGTCGACAATGCGCGATCCGTGATTGGCACAAGATCGGCTTTGATCTCCCTGAACCGTCGGGGCGCCCCGGTAACGGCGAGTATGGGTAGGGTCCAGGCGCGGCGGAGCAAGGCGGCCTCAGGCTTTTCCTTCACGGTATCAATGAGCTGACCGGCGACGAGCGCGATATCGCGCCCCTTGGCGGTCAGCCGGTACTCCGGGCGAAGCGGGTGACCGTGCCCGGGATTTCTTTCCAGCAGGCCCAGCCGGATCAGATGCTCCAGGCTCGCTTTGAAGGCCGTCCGGGTGGCGCCGGTCGCAGCCAACAACGGCGCCTGCCGGCCCGGCATCCCGGCGCCGAGAAGCGCCAGAATGTCCAGCGACCAGGCCCTAGACGCGAGCTTGACAAGCATCTCTATGTCCATAAAGTATAGTAACTAAAATTTTGATCGAGGGGAAGCGCGATGCCTGTCGCCACGCTGGATAACACCATAACGCTTGCACTGTCGGTCCGCGATCGTCGCCTGAGCGCGCAGTGGTACAGCGATAATCTGGGCTTTGCGCTGGTGCATCACATCGACGATGCGGGGTGGACCGAGCTGCAGACCAAGACGGAAGGCGTCACCCTGGGTTTGGGCGAGCAGACCGAACCGACACCGGGCAACACCGTGCCTGTGTTCGGCGTCGCGGACATTGCAACCGCGCGCGCGAATCTCGAGGCGGCCGGCGTGAGGTTCGATGGCGAAACCGAAACCATTGAAGGCATGGTCAGCACCGCCACGTTTTATGATCCCGACGGAAATGCGCTGATGCTGGCGCAGGATCTTTCCGGTGGCGGATAGCGCTTGGGATCGAGAGACCGCTCCCCTGCCCGGCTGAGATAAATTGGACTCCGCCAAGCTAGCCGCCGTGCCCTGCCGAACGTCGATGATTAATCGGAATTGGGTTTGGAAGTGAGGATTTCGTAAACTGTCACCGTAATCCCAGGTCGGCAATCCGGGCGTTCAAGCCGCGCGGCGCGCTCGCATCGCGGCGAGCGCGCCAAGCCCGGAGATCAGCAACCACACGCCTGCCGGCAGCGGGATCGGCGTGACGCCGAGCGTCAGCGTGTAGTCGTAACCGTAATCCCGCACGCCGGGACCGATCGAGCCTGCACCGAGCCCGACTTGTGCGCGATAGAGACCAGCGCCGAGGCCGAGTTCCGCCTCGGGTATCGCGAGCGACAGCGGCAAACTCACAGGAGGGTCGTTGGTGCTGAAAACCAGGGTGGACGGCGTTCCCGCGATCCCATCGTCGGTTACGCCCGTTCTGACCTCCGTACTCGCATCGAAGGCCAAGCTGACCGTGCTGTCGGAGTTGTTGAAGAAAGAGGTCACGGTCAGCATCACGCTGCTAAGTTGAAGATTGGGCTGGATAGTGAACAGAAACCGGTCATCGTCGACGACAAGTGCGAATGACGAAAAACTGAGAAAGAACGATGTCGTTCCCGTGAAAACATTGTCGCCCAAGCCAAGCACGAATGGCGGCAGGCTGAGATCGAGATCGCCGTCGATGGCCTCGTCGTAGGTGATCGGCGCCGCCTTCGCGGGCGCGGCGTGGCCGGCCATGGCCAGCAGAGCCAGGCCAGGCATGCCCTTGGTCAGTCGTCGAAACATGCCGCTCTAGCCATTTGGGGATTAAGTAAACTGTCACCGTAATTCCGGCGCGGCGCGTCACGCGGTCACGCGCACGCGCTTTGCCAAGGCAGAAGCGCCCAGTGCGCCGAGACCGGTAAGGAAGAGCGAGATAGAGGCGGGCAGCGGAATGGATGTTGGCGGCGATGCGATCCCGACCAGCACATTTGAGCCCGGCGCATAGTTAAACCTAGCGAAGTCACCGATCCTGTGGATTGGCGAGCCTCCGGAAATGCTACGAAATTCCCACCGAAAGGAGCTGTCGTTGTCGTCGATAATGGTAAAGCGCCCGCCACTGCCGAAGCTCATGAAAAGCGCCGTACCGGTTGCCGTCAATGCGTAGTCGCCGCGAATATCGATCGTCGAGTTTGCCGGGGTTAGCGTTGTGACAAAATTGAAGGGTGCGCCGTTGACCGCGCCGACAGCGTCGAGTGTCAGACTGTAATCGAGGATCTGCGCGGCAGAAGAAATGGTTCCGATGTCCTCAATCTCAAAAAGCCCCTCCATCGATGCACGCGGGCAACCCGTCTGGCAGGCGATGCCGCTTGTGTTGGAAAAGGCGGCATAGGTAATCGCTTTGGCCGCAACCGGGTGTAAGAGGCCAAGCGTGAGCGCAAGGACGGCAAGAATTCGAGGTTCCATGGGTGGTTTCTTTCTCAAGTTGTGCGACGCAAGCCGCGGTACAAACAACTTGCTCATGACATCTTCCAGGGGCCGATGCGGCGGCGCCGGGCGAGAGCAAGTCCGGCAAGGCCGCTGAGAACGAGGGCGAGACTGCCCGGACCGGTCACTTCCTGCGTTTCGGCCGTGATCGTGATGGGGCCCAGCGCCTCTTCGATGGCCAGCACGCCCACGAAACTTCCACGAGGAAACGACACCGGCCCGAACCGCGGGCTGAGGATTACCGTGAACGGGTCGGGGCCGCTTAGAGACAACAAGCCGTCCGTGGGCTGTCCGGTACCCAACACCGCATCCGTGATGGCAACGGCTGGATCGATGAAGCTGAACTCGAGGTTAATGCTGATGGGGAGAGGGAGACCACTCGTTCCAATTCGCAGGTCGAACGGGTTTACGGGCCGCAGGGCGACGACGCCGGACGGGTCAAAATCGATGTTCAAAAGGCCTGTTGCGCTGCCCAGCGTCACCTCGACCTGAAACTCGTCGCCCGCGCCAATCGTCGCGGTATCCGAGACCGGCGCAACGGATGCAAGGGTCGTCGGGCTTCCAAAAACGGATGTCGCGCTTGCCGACAGCGAGACCTCAAATCCGGTGAAATCCAGGATTGGCGCGGACTGGGCCGCCGTCGGAAGGCTCATTGCAAGTGCCAACGCCGCAATGGCTCTGATGAACATGGTTTACTCCCTTACCGACTCGTCCGCACGGCCAAGCGTGTTCGGCGCTCTCGCGTTCGTAGCAGCTTTCAAAAAGGAGTTCATTGCACCAGCGTCCCAATCTGCATGGCGCCGATTGACCCGTGCCCCTTCGCTGGCCGGCGCGAGGCCGTGGATCGCAGACAGGGATGTCGTTCGCCGTCCAGCGAGGGGCCCGCGACATCGGTCGTTCGTGTCAAAAAGTGGGAAACGCCACGCATTTTGAGACGCTGGTGCAACGAACTCTGTCGCGCGATGGGCTAATATTGGCCGCTTAGTTTGCGCGTGGGGAACATTGACGGTGTCATCGGCCGACCCTATCCCATCGTCTCATTTCGATGCTTTGACCCTGGAGCCGCGGGTCCGGGCGGAAGCCTGGCGCGAGTTTTCGAAGGAGCTCGTCGATATCTCGCCGTTGCGTCAGCCCAAGCGCGACATCCGGTTCTCCTGGGATGCGTGGCACATCGAGGACGTTTTCGCTTACGGGTTTGTCGACGATTGTCTGATCGGCAAGCGGACAAAGAAACATACCAGCCGGTCGCAGGGCTATCTCAGCATCAGGGTCTATAAGAACGGGCGCTCGCGCGGCCTGCTGGGCGATCAGATCTGCCACACGAGCGCCGGCAACATTCATGTGATGGACTTCTCGCTGGAACGTTACGGCGTCGACATCGACAACGTGGTCGACGGCGTTTACGTGCCTCAGGAAGCCGTCGGCTACGATCCGCGCCGCCACCCCGCTAGCTTCAATATCCCGGTGGACACGCCGCTCGGGCGGACGTTGAGCTTCGCCATCCAATCGCTGTTGCAGGATCTGCCGGACCTGCGCTGGCGCCATGCACACGATGTCAAGGCGCGTGTTCTTGCCCTTCTGCGGGCCGTCTTTGCGAATACCAGCGTGGATGACGAAGCGCGCGCCGCCTTTGCGGACGCCAGGCTTGGCGCCATGCGCCAGTTTGTCGACGGGCACCTGTCGGACGCGGACCTGGGCGTCGACCGCCTGTGCCGGGCCTTCAACGTCTCTCGGTCGACTCTGTTCCGGATCTTCGCCGACCTGGGGGGCGTGGAAGCCTATATCCGCGAACGTCGTACGGACTATGCCTTCCGGGATCTTCTGTATACAGAACCCGCGCGCGGCGCGGTCGGCAAGATCGCCGAGGCCTGGTGTTTCCACAGCGCAAGCCATTTTCACCGCCAGTTCCGCGCGCAATACGGCGCGCAGCCGAGCGAACTCCTGGGCGGTGCGGCGGCCGGCGCGGAACTTACGAGAGGCGATCAGGCCGGCCCGTCGTGGTATCTGGCCGAATAAACGCGATTGCGAGATCCGCGCCCGCTATGCGCCATCGGGATTCAGGATTCGATTGAGGCGTGAGGACGATGGACGACCCGACGCTGATCGACAAGTTGAGCATCAATCTCGCCGGCGCCGAGCCGGCGCAGCGTGCCGACCTGTGGGCGGACGCGGTGCGCCCCCTTTACGATGTTTCGCCACTCGGCGGCACGGCGGAGAACCATTTGACCCGGGCGACGGCTTGGCTCCTGGACTCGCTCGTCCTGATCAATGCGGCATTCGGCGGTCAGCTGGTCCATCGGCGTCAGCGGCATTTGAAGGCCGACGTCGCGGATTCCGTGGTGCTGGAAATCTATCTGTCCGGCGCCGTGCAGCGCGATCTGGCCGGCGAGCCGGTCTCCATCCGGCCGGGCGATATCAACGTCATGGACTACAGCCGTGAATACCAGGGCCGCTCGACGCCGGCGGAACTGGTCAATCTCCTGGTCTCTCACGACCTCATCGGCTACGACCCCAGCCGTCATCCGGGCTCGATGCGGATCCCCGGGGACAGCGCTGTCGGACAGGTTCTCGGCAACACGCTGCAAAATACCTTCCGGCAGCTCGACCGCGTCACCAAGGCCGAGGCGCCTTGCATCGCCCGGGGGCTGACCGCGCTTCTGCGCAGCGTGTTGATCGAGGATGCCGCCAAGGCCCAGTCGTCTCCGGCCTTCGCCAGCGCCCGCAGCCAGGCCATTCGCGCTTACATCGAACGGCATCTGCGCGACGAAACGCTCGGCGCCGACACGATCTGCGCGCAGTTCAACATCTCCCGCGCGACCCTCTACCGCAACCTGAAGGCGGAGGGCGGGCTTGAGCGCTATGTCGTCGCCCGACGACTCGAAGCGGCCCTCATGTCTCTCGCCTTCGGGCCGGCGGAGCGTGGTGCGGTCGTCCGTGCGGCGGAGCATTGGCGTTTCGCCTCCACCACCCATTTCAGCCGGGAATTCCGCCGCCGGTTCGGCTTCGCGCCGAGCGATGTCGTCCACCAGGGACAGCGCGCGAACGTCGACGAACCGGGCGGCACGCACCAGCAACGCGAACGGCACATCAACATCCTGCCCTTCCTACGGCGTCTTTGAGACGGTCAGACCACAAAGTCGCGACGCCTGGATCACGACATCACGGGGCCGTTTCGCCAGGATAGCCTGACGTTCCGACCGCTTTGGCGCCCGCCTGCCAGCGGCTCGTTTTGTTTGAAGGATCCAGGCATGATCAAAACGATACTCGCCTCCTGCGCCGCCGCCGCCATCGCATTTGGCGCCACCGCCGCCGCCGCGATGCCCCTGGCGTTCGATTTCACCATCGACCTGACGGCAGGGCCCGACGGCACGGGGAGCTTCACGATCGACGGCGCGGAGCTGACGGGCAGCGGTCTTGAGATATTCGCGCCGAATAGCGGCAGCAACACCCTTTTTTCGTTCACCGCAATGGTCGGCGGCCTGACATACACGGCAGCCGACGATCCGAGCTTCGACGAGTTTCCGCAAGTCAGCTTCCAGGATGGCGTCGTCACCAGCATCAGCTACGCCGGTGAAATCGGCAATCAGTGCCTGAGCATCGGCGCGGGCGCTGGCCTCGGCGTTTTCTTCGGCGACCTCTCCGGTTCACCTCTGGAATGCGCCGAACCTGGGTTCTCGTCCGGCGAGATCACCAACATCACCACGGACACGGCCAGTCCGGTTCCAGCGCCCGCGACGGCACTGTTGTTCGCGACCGGGATCGGTGTTCTGGGGCTTTGGCGCCGTCGCCGCGCATGACGCTCGTGCGCGGGCTTCCTGTTTGCAACACCGTTTCAACGCGTCGGCGAAGCGCAAGATCAACGGTTGACGTGCCTTTGTATCGCCGATGACGACCTGAAACTTGATTTTGCAGATGGTCCCACTCGCGCTGCCGGTCTTCCACGGCACGGATCCGACCGCGGCGCTGTTTGCCTTGAAGGGAAAGGCGCCGGACGGCTCGGTCTTTGGAGTTGGTTCGATCACCGACCGACTTGATCGGAAACCGAGATCATCCGGGGATGTCAGTTCTGGGAGATGTAACGATGAGGTTGATGAGCTTAGGTGCAGCCGTGGTCGCGGCTGGAATTGCAACCTTCGGTCCGCCGATCATAACCGCCAATGCCGCCGTTATCGTCACGGTGCAGGAAGTCGGTCAAAACGTGGTTTTCGAATCCACCGGCTCACTGGACATAGCCGGCCTCACGCCGATTGAACAGCAAAACACCTTCGGCTTGGTACGGGGCACGGAATTGTTTGTCTTTGGGACGCCCGGCGTTGACACTACAGTAGATGCTTACTTAGCAACGTCCGTTCCGACAAATTTTGGCGGATCCGAGATATCCGCCCCGGACTCGTTCGTCGCGACCAGTCCTCCCGACAGCGCCTTCGGCGCCCTGATCGGCCCTCCAGTCATTCGCCTGCCCTTGGGTTACACGTCGGGAACGCCGTTGATCTTCGAAATGGCGTTCATTGACGAGAGCTTCATGAGTATGGAGCTTACCCCAGGCACGTATGTCTGGACGTTGGAGAATGACGATACCGTCACCCTGCAAATCGGCGGCCCGGCCGAGGTGACGGCGCCGCCGACGTTGTCGATGCTTGGGGCGGCCGTTGTCGGCCTGGGGCTGGTTGCCAGGCGCCGGCGCAAGGCCCGATCCCGCTAGGACGACGGCGACAGTTTACGAAATCGCTTTTTCGACACGCGTTCTGGCCGCGCTCCCCGCGCCATTTTGGAGAATTTGCAAACCATCACCGGTACTAAACTGTCACCGTTATTGGGTCGAACGCGCCTGCCCGTGCGGATGAGTTACTAATGGAGTAAACGATGTTCATCAGAGCCATTGCGGCATTGGCACTGGCGATTGGCTTGCCGGCAGCGGCGCAATCCGCGCCAATCCTGGATTTCTCCGGATTTGAGGTCTCGCTTTCGACAAGCGCGACAAGCGTTTTTGGTAGCCCGACGACCCTTGCGTCCGTTGCGCCGGCCTCGGATACGGCAACGATTGGCGCCGGCGACGAATTCCAGGTCGAGGTGACGCTGGGCAGCGGAACAGGCCTCTTAAGCATCGACTTTGGTCCGTCCGACGCCGCCGTGTCGGCCCCTAAAACATGACATGGGCAGGACGTTTGTACCGCTGCCTGCGTCGCACAAATTGAGAAAGAAACCACCCATGGCATCCAGAATTCTTGCCGTCCTTGCGCTCACTCTTGGCCTCTTACACCCGGTGACGGCCAAAGCGATTACCTATACCGCCTTTTCCAACACAAGCGGCATCGCCTGCCAGACCGGATGCGTTGCAAGTGCAACGATGGAGGGCTTTTTTACGATTGCGGACATTGGAACCATTTCTTCTCCCGCGCAGATCCTCGATTACAGCCTGACACTCGACAACCGAAATGTACCCCCTCCCTTCAGTTTCTTGACAACGCTAACCCCGGCAAACTCGACGATCGATATTCGCGGCGACTACGCATTGACCGCCACCGGTACGGAGCTTTTCATGAGCTTCGGCAATAGCGGGCGCTTTGTCATTGTCGCCAGCAACCTCTCCTTTCGATGGGAATTTCGCAGCATTGCCGGTGGCTCACCAATCCACAGGATCGGTGACATCCATTCGTTTAACTATGCGCCGGGCACAAATGTGCTGGCCGGGATCGCATCACCGCCAACGTCCATTCCTCTGCCCGCCTCTATCTCGTTCTTCGCCACCGGTCTCGGCGCACTGGGCGCTTTCGCCTTCGCGAAGCGCGGGCGCAGGACCACGTGACGCGCCGCGCCGCCCGGATACCGAAAGGCCCAATGGAATTATGGTGACAGTTTGTTGAACTCCTAAACAGTGAGAGCAATATGTTTCGACGACTGACGAAGGCGATGCTCGGCCTGGCCCTGCTGGCCACGGCCAGCTACGCCGCGCCCGCAAAGGCGGCGCCGATCACCTTGCTGCTGACCTATGCCGAGTCCGGGGGCGGCACCATGACCGGAAGCGGCAGCGTCACCTTCGACGACAGCCTGCTGGCGCCCGGCCTGATCACCATCGAAGCACCGCCCACGAGCCTCGACGCATTTTCGCTCATCCTGTTCGATCCCGTATTCCCGGGCGGATCGACGTCATTTGCGCTCGCCGATCTGTCGGAATGGCTTCTTTTGCCCGGCCCAACCGGCCGCGCCGAAGACATCTTCGACATTAACTTCTTCATGAATACGGCCAATAGCGACGGATTCAGTTTCTCCGGCCTGGACCCAAACCTTATTGAGGTCTGTGACGGCTCGGCGGCTGGCAACCCCGATCCCGGGTGTAGCAGCCTCGGTTCAACGCCTCTGGCCGCACTCGAATTGCGCGACATCGCGGTCGCCGTGCCCCAGCCCGCCACCATCACCCTCCTCGGCGCTGGCCTCCTCGCCCTCGGCTGGGCCCGCCGCCGCGCCGCGTTGCGGTGACAGTTTACTCGATCCCCAAATGATAATGGAGGCGCAACCGAAGTCGGTTTTTGAGAAAGGAATTCAGTAAACCGTCACTGTAACTCCCGAGACCGGAAGGCTAAGACACCGCCGGCCTTGCCGACCTTCAGATCGGCCAAGCGTCCGGGTTCGACGCATCTGGATCATGCCTTGCAGCCGGGACAGCTTTCCTGAAGGTCGGCCCCAACCTCGCAATGCGCACCGTCCTCACCGGCCCCGAGGCCGCCCGGCACGCCTACCGTACGCTGGTCGACGGCGACGTCGACCAGAACGAGGCGCTGGTGCTGACGTCTTAGGGATAGTCAGGCCGCGGTCGGCAACTGCCGAAGCATTGGCCCTATCGAAAATCCGCATCAGCAGGTTCAAATCCTGCCCCCGCAACCAATTTAGGCCAACATAATCCAATCAAATCAAAGGCTAACCAAGGCGGGCCAAAAGCGCGCCTTTTTTGTGCCTCCAAGAATCAACAACTTGGCCCGTAGGTTCAAATCACCCCGCAACCAACAGCGTCCAGACTTGCCAACGACCGATGCAACCAATTGGCTTGGGTAGTCCCAAGGCGGTCATTCGGTTGTGGCCAGTGGAATGACAGCTATGCGGACAAAGCTGCCGTGAGCGTCTGCCCCGAAGAACGACTTAGGCGCCGCGTCTCCGGGTATTTTCAGGCGAGAGTTTCCGATGTATTCCCGTGAAGGAAACGAAGGCAAGGCTCAATTGTGGCGAAGCACTCGGCTTGGGAGACGAAACTTTGAACGCACTTGATAGGGTCCTCCCCAAGGGACTTCTGGTCGTGTCCGCGGGCCTGCTGTGCTGGGGGCTGCTGGGATTGTTGGAATACGCGTTCCCAGAGTTGGATCTGGGTCTTCAAAACGGTGATTTTCCGCCCGGCCTTCAGTTTTTGCACTTCTTTGCACTTGTACTGACGGGATCGATCTTCTTTTTCGGCTACCTTTGGCGGTGGCCCCATACGCCTTACGCGACAATCACGATGTACGCCGTGCTGGCCGCCATCTGCTTTATCGAGACCATAGATTTCGGTGCATTCGGAGGCGGAACGACCGGCGTCATGATCATGCTTTGCGAGTTCGCCCTTTATGTCGGACTATCGACTTATCTGCTTCGATCAAACGGCGTCCATAGTCATTTCAGCCGGGCCGGGCAAAAGCATGCCGTCTAGACGGTTGGGAATGCCCGAAAGGGGCTCTTTCCGGTCATTGCGGGTTCCGCTACCAACGGCCGCTTTTTGACCGAACCGTCACATTCAGGCGCTGTCATATATTGGATTGGCGCTTTATGAAGCTGCTTGGAAAAGGCCATGCTGCTGTCGACGGTTGCGCTCCCCCGCAACCAATTTTATAGATTCTTCAGTGAAGCCCTCCCGATCGGAGGGCTTCGCCTTTTGCGCCGCCGGCGAAAGAATGCCCGCCAGCTTGCCTTCCCGTACGTCGCGGCGCCTTCCCAACGGCCCCGACCGGGCATCACGCGCTTGCGGAGCTAACCAGCCGCAGACGGTGCTCAAGCTTGTCAGGCCACCGGCTCGGATACAGTATGGTACCCGTCTGACCATGCGCTACGACATCGACACATATCACGACCATGCCCGCGCGTTCTTTGGGGTCAAGCTACTCACGCCCAGAGAGGAGTTCCAGGCAGACGTTACATTTCTGCTGCACGACAATCTGATCGCGACGGACGTCAAGTTCTCCAACCAAATAATGGATCGGAATCCACAGCGGATCACCGAATTCGACACAGAGTATGTCCTGCTCGAGACGTATTCGCGCGGGCACACGCGCGGTCTCTCGGACGGGCAACACACGACACTCGTCAACCCCGGCATCGTCCACCTGATAGACTGGTCGCGGAGCTATGTCGGTATGACCAATAGCGTCGAGGGCATTGGCGCTCAAATTCCCCATTCGGTACTTGGCTACGACCCCTCAAAACATCCCGCTTATCTAGCGCTCCCGATAGAAGCAAGCCGCGGTCGGCTACTGTCCCTCAGCCTGCAGCTATTTGTCGAGGCGTTGCGCCACGGTCCATCGCGGGACGCGGAGGTGCTCGGAGCGACCCTCGTCGGGCTGGTTCGCACTTGCTTTTTGGGAGAGCGCGACTGGGATCGTGACCCAGCGCAGGACAGGTCACGACGCGCCCTGATCGAAGAGCATATCCGGCGCAATCTCGGTCCCGAGGCCCTCGATATCGACCGGGTTTGCCGTGATCTCGGCATGTCGCGGGCCACCCTCTACCGCACCTTTGGCGGCGGCATCGAACAGTTCGTCAAAAGCGAGCGGCTGAACAAATGTTTCGCTGAACTTGCAAAGGGCAAGAGGGAGGCCGGCACCGTGCGCCGGGTGGCGGAGCGCTGGGGGTTCTACGATCCAGGCAATTTCCGCCGCAGTTTTCGGGCGTCGTTCGGCATTTCGCCGTCCGATTGCCTGGACGGCCCGCCGGCGCAGGACGGCCGCGATGTTTCATACGTCGACCACCCGGTCATGCGGATTCTCCGCGATCGCCGGGCAGCGGCCGGAACGCTTGGTAGCGATGGTCCGTTTCCGACGCCCCCGCCAGACCCGACGCGCCTGAGGCAGGGCGACGCTTCGCCTACCTGACCATCCCGCCGGCAAGCGGTGGGATTCAGGCCGCGCCTAGCCCGCATTTCTCACCACCACCACGGTCACGCCGACTGACCCCCCTGGGCAGTGTCGGCGTGAGACGCAGCGACTACAAACTTGAGACGCTCAGCCCTTGGCGAAGGGGTCGCTCTCTCTAGAGTAGACACTGTGCAAAACGCGCGAACGAAGTAGCGAGCCAGCAAGGAGCTACAGAAATGAAATCTCTCTTATCTGCGGTAACCGTTGGGTGCAGCCTCGCAACTACATCCTGGAAGTTTCGTGGGCGTGCTGGCCATTGAAGAGGCGCTGGGCCCCATCACGATCGCGGCCGACATACGGGAAGTTACCGCTCCGAGCAGCCTCGCGCTGGTTCTTAGCGGCCTTGCCGGACTTGCTCTCGCCCGCCGCCGCATCGGCCCCTGGAACATGACATGAGCAGGTTGTTTGTACCGCGGCTTGCGTCGCACAACTTGAGAAAGAAGCCACCCATGAAATCTAGAACTCTTGCCGTCCTTGCGCTCACGCTTGGCCTCTTACACCCGGTTGCGGCCAAAGCGATTATCTATACCGCCTTTTCCAACACAAGCGGCATCGCCTGCCAGACGGGTTGCCCGCGTGCATCGATGGAGGGGCTTTTTGAAATTGAGGACATAGGGACCATTTCTTCCCCCGCGCAGATCCTCGATTACAGCCTGACACTCGACGCTATCGGCGCGCTCAACGGCGTCCCCTTCAATTTCGTCACAACGCTAACCCCGGCAAACTCGACGATCGATATTCGCGGCGACTACGCATTGACCGCCACCGGTACGGAGCTTTTCATGAGCTTCGGCAGTGCCGGGCGCTTTACGATTATCGACGACAACAACAGCTCCTTTCGATGGGAATTTCGCAGCATTGCCGGAGAGTCGCCAATCCACAGGATCGGTGACCTCTCTTCGATCGAATATGCGCCGGGCACAAATGTGCTGGCCGGGGTCGCTTCACCGCCAACATCCATTCCGCTGCCCGCCTCCATCTCGCTCTTCCTTACCGGTCTCGGCGCACTGGGCGCTTCAGCCTTGGCAAAACGCGTGCGCGGGGCCGCGTGACGCGCCGCGCCGGAATTGCGGTGACAGTTTATTCAGTCCCCAAATAGTGAAGGAAGCATGTTTCGACGACTGACGAAGACCATGCTCGGCTGAGCCCGCCGCCGCCGCGTGCGCTGGCGGCACGGCGCAACGGAAGACACGCAGTGCCTGCCTGACGGGCGCAGCGAGCTCACACCATAGTCCGCCGTGGGGACGTTTGCGGCTTCACTGAGATCTGTACGAGGAAGAACAATGATCATCCCGTCGAGAGTTGTCACAACGGCTGCCACATTGGCGGCCTCGCGCTGGTTCTTAGCGGCCTTGCCGGACTTGCTCTCGCCCGCCGCTGCCGCATCGGCCCCTGGAACATGACATGAGAACGTTGTTTGTACCGCTGCTTCCGTCCCACAGTTTGAGAAAGAAACCACCCATGGAATCTCGGATTCTTGCCGTCCTTGCCCTCACGCTTGGCCTCTTACACCCGGTTGCGGCCAAAGCGATTACCTATACCGCCTTTTCCAGCACAAGCGGCGCCGCCTGCCAGATAGGATGCTTTCCAGACGCAAAGATGGAGGGGTTTTTTACGATTGAGGACATTGGAACCATTTCTTCTGCCGCGCAGATCCTCGATTATGGCCTGACAGTCGACAGCGGAAGTGCACCGCACCCCTTTCGGTTCTTCACAACGCTAACCCCGGCAAACTCGACGATCAGAATTGCCGGCGACTACGCATTGACCGCCACCGGTACGGAGCTTTTCATGAGCTTCGGCAGTGGTGGGCGCTTTACCATTACCTCGGACGGCGGCAGTGCCGCTGATTGGGTATTTCGCGCCATTACCGGAGGCCCACCAGTCCACAGGATCGGTATCTCTGAGGCTAGGTATGCGCCGGGTGCAAATGTGCTAATCGGGATCGCATCACCGCCAACGTCGATTCCGCTGCCCGCCTCCATCTCGCTCTTCCTTACCGGTCTCGGCGCACTGGGCGCTTCAGCCTTGGCAAAGCGCGTGCGCGGGACCGCGTGACGCGCCGCGCCGGAGTTACGATTACGGTGACAGTTTACTAGATCCCCAAATGTAATAGCGGCGCCACCGAAGTCGGCTTCGGAGGAAGAAACTCGTAAACCGTCAACATAACGCACCGTAACGCCAGTGTTTCGAACCCGCCCGGGCCGAAATCAGGCGCAGCGAACCGGATAGGTCAGGCCGGAGAACAGGCCGGGCCTGTCGCCGTAGCTTCTCGACGGATCGTAGCGTTGGGCCAGGCCGGCCGACGGCGGCGTGTTTCCGGAGGCGTACGGATACCAGAGGAACCGGGGATTGACGATGAGGTCGCTGTAGGCCGCGAACTGAAGCAGGGACAACGTCCCGCCCTCGAATTCCGGCGGCGCTGGTCCGACGAGGGGGACCATGTGCAGGTGGTAGTTGTCCCAACCGCCGGAATCCGTGCCCGTGGCGCCCATCGTGCCGATCTGCTGGCCCCGCCCGACGTCCTCGCCGGCGCGCACGTCAAAGGTGTCGAGGTGCCAGTAGGTCGTGTAGATGTGGTTGCCGGACTCATCGGCCCCATGATGGATGGCGACAAACCGACCGCCATCGGACGTCGCGTCCACCAACAGCACCCGGCCCGGCGCCGACGCCAGGATCGGCGTTCCGCGCGGCAGGTGGATATCGATCCCCGGGTGGGGCCTACTGCGCAGCTTGCCGTGGGCGTTCGTCGCGGCCCACCACTCGGACTCGATGGGCGGGCAGCCTTGCGCCACGTCGCTCGGCGCGACCTGTTTCAGGGACACGGCATAGGGCGACGGCTTGATGTATTCCGCGCATCCGCCGATCGCGAGCAGGATCGAAACGCCGACGCCGGACGCCAAGGCGGCTTTTCGGATCGGACGAGCTTGCATGCGAGGGACCTTTCGAGAAAGACGGCGCCGAGAATTTCCGGATAACGGGTAACCAATCCGGATGTTTCCAGGTTCGGGTAAACGGAAAGCTAAGACGCCGCGGGACTTGCCGACGGGTCAGGTCGGCCAGGCGCTCGGGTTCCCCCTTTTCCGTCACACCTTGCGGCCTGGACCGGCTTCCCGAAGATCGCCCCCAACCACGCAAAGCGCACCGCCCTCTCCGGCCCCCCGATCCCAACGAGGCGCCGGTGCTGACGTTTGAACCGTGACCGTGCGCAATTTCCGCCGCTGTTTCATGTGGTGTCACCGCAATCCAAGAAGGTCTTGAACGACCGGTATAGACCAACTACGTTCCGAAGGAACTAGCAGTCGTGTCAGGACAAACCGATGCCGTGGGTAAAAGACTTCGACGTCGATGCAGCGGTCGATCGCGCCATGAACGTCTTCTGGGCGAAAGGCTACGACTCCACCTCGATCTCCGATCTGACGGAGGCCATGCAGATCAACAAAGGCAGCCTCTACAACGCCTTTGGGAGCAAGAAGGCGTTGTTCACGCAGGCGCTGCTGAAATATGACCGCGAAAACCGGCAGGCGTCGATCAAGCAGCTCGAGGCCATGGACGACCCGGTTGCCGCGATCCGAGCCTTGTTCGACTCGCTGATTGCCCAGAGCCGGGCCGACACCGAGCGCAAGGGTTGCCTCCTGGTCAATACCGCCCTCGATCTGCCGAACCATACGGAAGAGGTTCAGCGCATGGTCACGGCGGCGCTGAAGGATTTCGAACAGTTTTTTCTCCGCACGATCAAGCGTGCGCAAGCGCGGGGCCAAGTGCCCGCAGGGCTGGATGCGCGCGAGGCGGCGAAGTCGCTTCTGACCCAGGTTGTCGGCCTTCGGGTTCTGGCGCGCGGCGCCTTCGACGCCAAGAGCCTGAAGGCGATCGGGACCCAGGCGCTCGCACACCTATCCGCCTAGTTATCTGCCGTTAAAGAGAAAATGCGGTCGGGACATTTTTTCTCGGCTTAATCTTGACCGACCGGTATAAACAAGCCATGTAGGTTTATACCAACTGGTTAAAACAACCACTTCTGACCTGTGAGCCGAAACCCGCATGGTCCAAAGACATGGGCCAAGACTGTTCGGAAATGACAGGCACAGTTCCTCGGGGGGTGACGGCCATGTCCGCAATGGCGCATATCAACGAGATCGACCGCGCCCTGGGCGGCGCACCGACCGGACGGGATGCCGCCGTCGTGGCCTCCTGGAAACGTTGTGTCGAGGTACACGGGCTCGATCCGGCGCGCCCGAGCCCCGCACATATCGTCACGGCGACGAAACTCAAAGAGCATCGGGAACAGTCCGAACGGTTGATCGCAATGGCCCGAAGCGGTCTCGAGGCCTTGTTTCGCCAGGTGGTGGGACAGAAGTATGTCCTTCTCCTCGCTGACCAAGAAGGGGTGACGGTCGACTACTTCGGCGATCCTTCCTGTGAGACTGAGCTGCGCGATGCGGGGCTCCATCTCGGATCGAACTGGTCGGAGAACCTCGCCGGAACCTGTGGCGTCGGATCCTGCATCGTGACCGGTGAAGCAATGACGATTCACCAGAGCGATCACTTCGATGTCACCCATACCCCGCTCAGCTGCTCGGCCGCGCCGATTTTTGACACCAACGGCGCCTTGTCCGCTGTGCTCGACATATCGCTTCTGAGGCCGCCTCAGCCGAAAGTGAGTCAGAACCTGGCATTGGCGCTCGTAAAGGCTTCGGCCCGCCGCATCGAACTTGCCAACGTAATGGCGATGATGGGTTCCGAATGGGTGTTGCGTTTCTCCCATCTGCCGGAACTCCTGGACGTCGACCCTGATGCGGCAGTCGCGCTTGACGGCTCGGGCCGTATCATTGGCATGACGAACGGCGCCGCGCGTATCCTGGGGCGGACGAGCGGGATCGATTGGCGCCACGGCGAGATGATCGTCGGCCAGCCCCTCTCGTCGTTTTTCGAAATGACCATTGACGATCTGCCGAACGTAACCAGTGCGCGGCCGACCGAGGAACGGGTGATTTACCTGCGCGACGGTTCTGCGATGTTCGGGCAGGCGATTTCCCCACAGCACAGCACCAACGCAATAATCTCGGCCCGCAGCGGATTGCCGGCGCCGCTGCAAGCGCTCAGTGGAGACGATCCGGAAATGCGGTCGCTGGAACGCAAGGCCGCCAAACTGGCCGCTGGCGCCATGCCGATCCTGATCCGTGGCGAAACCGGCGTCGGAAAGGAGCGCCTCGCGCGGGCGATCCACGCGGGCCGGGGCAAAGACAAACCGTTTGTCGCGGTAAACTGCGCTGCAATACCCGAACCACTGTTGGAAGCCGAGTTGTTCGGAAGCACCGGCGTTCACGGGCCTACCCGGCACGGGCTTATCGAAACAGCCAATGGCGGAACGCTCTTCCTCGATGAAATCGGCGACATGCCGGTGAGCGTCCAGGCGCGACTGCTTCGCTTTCTGTCCGAAGGCGAAGTCCAGCCGCTTGGTTCGCATATGCCGCTGAAGCTCAAGATCAAGGTTATCTCCGCGTCGCATCGCGATATCGAGCAGATGGTGAGCGAGGGCCAGTTCCGGCAGGATCTATTCTTCAGGCTCGCGGCGGCGACACTTACGATCCCGCCGCTGCGCGAGCGGCGGGATTTCGATTGGCTGCTGGATCAGCTCCTGCGTCAGCGCACGATCACGCTGCCTGATACCTATCGCCTGACGATGGCCGCCCGTATCGAGCTCAAGCATCGCATTTGGCCGGGCAACATTCGCGAGCTGATCAACACGCTCGATGTGGCGGTTGCCATGTCGGCAACTGACGTGATTGAACTTGAAGACCTGCCGCGGCCGGTACTGCCGGTCGTGCCCGTCGGTGTGCCGACCGGGGACGACGGCGCTCTCGGCGAGCTCGAAACGGTTCTGAAGGCCTGCGATTGGAACATCTCCCGCGCGGCGCGGCGTCTTGGCGTCGACCGCAGCACGGTGCATCGCCGAATGCGGCGGCTCGGAATCCGGCGGCCCAACTGAAGCGACCTGCTGCAAACTGTTGCACGGACTGTTGCATGCGATAGCAGCCGCAACACATTGCGCGACCTTTTTTGTTGTTGACGGTTTGGTCGACCGAAAAACGCTTCACCGCAAAGCCGTTCATCGAGAAAATTTCTCCAAAGCAAAAGCAAAAAAGTGCCATGGGAGAAAGCTCGATGTCCGACTTGGTTGAGCTCATCCAAACTGTCCGACGTCTGAATACGCCTGGCTGCGCCGGCCGTATCGCGCCGTTGACCGGATAGCTTTGCACTTCCATTAGCACCACGGCCGGGCTCGCCCGAGGCGCGCCACGACGCCCGGATACCGGGCCGGACCGGACGGGTACCTGGACATCCGAAAGCCTTGGCTTTTGGCGCGTCTCCACACGTCCGGGGACCTGAGCAGTGGAGGACGGATGTCATGCAATTCAGCAGAGATGAACCGATCGCCGCCTGGCGTGCCGATTGAGAAAGCGATCTGCAACTTCCGCACCAACAACTTCGAGGACATCATCGTGAAAGAGAACAGGACACGACCACCTCACGGCGTACACATGAGCGAAGCAGAAATGGTACAGCTCGCGGGCGCGGAGACCGCCGCTTTCTCATCGCCGGTGCCGACTCAGATCATCTCCAACGGCGAGTACAATCCGCTTCCGCAAACGCCCAAGCAAAAGCAGGTCGAGGCGCTCATCAAGGAGTACGGCGACACCTACGGCGAGAAGCAGGGTCTCGACCGCCGCAGCTTTCTCCGCTCCGCTTCGGGTATGGCTGCCGCGTTCCTTGCCATGAACGAGGTGTTCGGGCCGATCTGGTCGGTCTCCGCCGCCGAAGCGCAAGACCGCGATGCCGCCGACGAGCGCGCCGAGAGGTACCGCAATCAGTTCATATTCGACGACCAAACCCACTTCGTCCGCGACGACTTCGACAAAGAAGGTCTGCTCGATCTCGGTCACTACGCCGCCAAGCACTGGAACCCAAGAATTCTCGATGACATGCCGATGGAGCTTGGGCGGTTCAAGTTCCAGAACTATCTGAAAGAAATCTTCCTCGACAGCGACACCAAAGTCGCGCTGGTGACGAGCGCGCCGTTCGACGAACCCGACTGGTGGCTGTTGTTCAACGACCAGATTGCCGCCGCCCGGGACACGATGAATGAGGTCGTGGGCTCACGGAGATTGCTGGCGCATTCCGTGTTCACGCCTGGCCAGGATGGGTGGCTTGAGGAAGTGGACCGCTGCATCGAACACTGCAAGCCGGAATCGTGGAAAGGCTACACCGTCGGCAATCCCCTGGCCGCGACCGCCAAAGGCACGTCCTGGCGTCTTGACGATGAAGAGACGGTCTATCCGTTCTACGAAAAGATCGTCAAAGCGGGCGGCGGGCGAGCGACCGTCTGCATACACAAGGGATTGCTGCCGGCCGACTACGAAAAGACATGGCCGGAGGTCTGGAAGACCGCAACCGTGTGGGATCTGCCCAAGGCCGCCAAGGATTGGCCGCAGATCAACTTCGTCATCTATCACAGTGCATTGCGCGCGTGGCTGGAAGACCCGGCCCCGCTGATGGCGGAGTTCGAAAGGACTGGCTATGTCCCCTGGTCTACCGACCTAGCTCGGATCCCCAAGGAGCACGGCCTGTCGAACGTTTATGCCGACCTCGGAACGGTGTTCGCCAACGCGGCCGTGACAAACCCAAGGTTCGCCGCCGCTTTCATCGGTCAGCTGGTCAACGAGATGGGGGCCGACCGTGTCGCCTGGGGCACGGACTGTGTCTGGTACGGGTCACCGCAATGGCAGATCGAGGCCATGCGCCGCCTCGAGATCCCAGACGACTTGATGGACAAGATGGGCTGGGAGACCCGACTTGGGGCCCCGGACGGCGAGGTTAAAAGCAAGATCTTCGGCCTCAACTCGGCAAAGCTCTACAACTACGACATGCTCGCGGAATACCCCCAGCTCTCGGGCGACCAACTGGTCAAGATCAAGAGCGAGTACGACCGTGAGGCAGTGAAGCGCAACAATGCGTTCTACGGTTATGTGCCGAAGACCAAGTAGCTGAACGCACGCGTTTCGTTTCGAAGCAATGCAAACCGGTGAATGACGCCTCCTCCGCCGTCGCGCCCGCGCGCCACGGCGGAGCGGCTGTCCATCTCAGCATGTCCGGTGGAACGTTTGCCGAGCGGTTCTGGCAGGCGGGTACCCAACCACGCGCATGGCCTTTGGCAACTCCAAGTCCAACGTGCCCGCCTAATTGCCTGTATTCAAAGGGAAAACTTGGTCGAGATATTTTTCGAAATCTAGTCTTGACCGATCGGTTTAAACCCACATATAGGTTTATACCGACTGGTTAAAACAACATCGGCCGCAGATCCCGAAACCCGAAAGGAAGCCCCTATGTCCGAGTTCGTCACCCACACAATTGAATCCGCGCCCGAAGGCGCCAAGCCGTTCCTGCAGGGCGCGAAGGACGCCTATGCCTTCGTGCCGAACCTGCTTGGCACCATGGCGACCGCGCCGGCGCTGCTCGAGGGTTACATGACCCTGGCGGGCATCTTCGACAAAACCGATCTGACCGAGACCGAGCGCCAGATCATCCTGATGACCAACAACCGCCTGAACGGCTGCACCTACTGCATGGCCGCGCACACGACGATCTCGCAGATGGCCAAGGTGCCGTCCGATGTTATCGACGCGCTGCGCGACAACACGCCGATCGCCGATCCCAAGCTCGAGGCGCTACGCACGTTCACGGAGATCGTGAACGAGAAGCGCGGCTGGCCGGAAGAGAGCGAGATCGCGGCCTTCCTCGCCGCCGGCTACAGCCATCAGACCGTCCTGGAGGTCATCCTCGGCACCAGCCTGAAGGTCTTGTCGAACTACACGAACCACATCGCTCACACCAAGCTCGACGATGCCTTCGTCCCGAACACCTGGACCGATCCGGTGAAGCGCGCCGCGTAAAGGGCTGCCAGGGGCCCGCGCCTTGGTGCGGGCCCTGCCCGGCCGGAGACGCAATCCGGCTCAACCGCCCGTCCCCATCACCTTCACCCCAAGCACGCTGGAGATATCCATGCCGCCGTCCCGCATTCCTTCCCTGTTCGCCGCTCTGGCCATGGCCGCTTTGGCCGCGCCGGCCCTGGCCCAGGACGCCAACCCTTACGAGGGGTTCAAGGTCCCGCCGCTCGAGGTGTCGTCGGAGATGCCCTACGCGCACAAATTCATCGAGATCCTCGGCTCGCAGATGGCCTATGTCGATGCCGGTGAAGGCGATCCGATCCTCTTCCTGCACGGCCAACCGACCTCGTCCTATCTCTGGCGCAACATCATGCCCCACCTCGAGGACCAGGGACGGGTGATCGCGCCGGACAATATCGGCTTCGGCAAGTCCGATCAGCCGGCCCTCGCCTACACCTTCGGCGATCACTACCGGTACATCGAGGCCTTCATCGAAAAGCTGGCGCTGACCGACATCACGCTGGTGGTCCACGACTGGGGCTCGGGCCTGGGCCTGCACTATGCGGCGCAGCACCCCGACAGGATCAAAGGCATCGTGACGATGGAAGCGATCATCGCGCCGCTGATCCCGGCGAAAAGCTACGACGCCATGCCCAAGGAACTGGGCGATTTCTTCCGGACGGTGCGCGATCCGGCGACGGGCCGAAAACTGCTGATCGAGGAGAATTTCTTCGTCGAAGGCGCGTTGCCGGGCTTCATCGTCCGGCCGCTGGCGAACGACGCGCACGATGTCTACCGCCAGCCGTTCCAGACCGAGACGTCCCGCATTCAGGTCAATCAATGGCCGAACGAGATGCCGATCGGTCAGGTGCCGCGGGAGACGCATGACGTCGTCACGGCCTACAACGCCTGGCTGGCGCAAACCGAGATTCCCTGGCTCTTCCTCTATGCCACGCCGGGCGCGCTGAACCCGCCGGCGGCGGCGGACTATTGGGCCGCGCGGGCCAAGAACATCGAGACCGTCTATATCGGCGCCGGTCTGCACTACGTGCAGGAAGACCAGCCCTATGCAATCGGCCGTGCGATCGCCGACTGGTACCGCCGGATCCAGGCGCGCTGAACGCGTTCTTATCAAGGCGGGCCGCGGCCTTCCCCCGGCGTCGCGGCCTACCCCTCATTCCACGCACGAGAAGGGTTCGTCATGTTGCTCGACACACCGATCTGCGATTTCGGCTGGAAAGCCCCCGACTTCACCCTCCAAGACCCGGACGGCGCCAGCTTCACGATGTCCGATCACCTGGGCGACAAAGGCCTCCTGATCGCCTTCATCTGCAACCACTGCCCCTACGTTCAGGCGGTTGCCGAGCGGCTCGCCGCCGATACCCGCACGCTGCTGGACGAAGGCATCAACGTGCTCGCCGTGATGTCGAACGACTACCGCCACGTCCCGACGGATTCGCCGGCGAACATGAAGCTCTTTGCCCAGCACTTCGGCTTCGCCTTCCCCTACCTGGTCGATGAAGGACAATCGGTCGGCAAGGCCTACGGCGCCGTGTGCACACCCGACTTCTTTGGCTTCAACAAAGACGGCGAGCTGCAGTATCGCGGGCGGCTCGACAGCGCCGGCATGGGCGACGCGCAAAACCGACATCCCGAACTTCTGAACGCCATGCGCCAAATCGCGGCAACGGGCCAGGGCCCGCGCGAACAGGTTCCGAGCATGGGCTGTTCGATCAAGTGGAGCTGACGATCATGGCCGATATCGATCTCTACACCTGGGCAACGCCCAACGGCTGGAAAGCCTCGGCGACGCTCGAGGAACTGGAGCTGCCCTATAACCTGAAGCCGATCGACATCACGACGGGCGACCAGAAGGCACCGGCGTATGTCGCGATCAATCCCAACGGCCGGATCCCGGCGATCGTGGATCACGCGGCCGACGGTTTCGCCGTCTTCGAATCCGGCGCGATCATGTTGTATCTCGCCGAGAAGACCGGCCGGCTGCTGCCGACGGACGCGAAAGGACGCTCGCAAGTCATTCAGTGGCTGATGTTCCAGATGGGCGGTCTCGGCCCGATGCAAGGCCAGGCCAACGTCTTCTATCGTTACTTCCCGGAAACGATTCCGCCCGCGATCGAGCGCTATCAGAACGAAACCCGGCGACTCTACGGCGTCCTGGATGCGCACCTGGCCGACCATGCGTTTCTGGCCGGCGACTACTCCATCGCCGACATCGCCAATTGGAGCTGGGCGCGGATCCATAACTGGGCCGGCGTCGGCATTGACGAATTCCCGAACCTGAAACGCTGGCTCGATACGCTCGAGGCCCGCCCCGCGCTCATCCGCGGCGCCGCGGTTCCGCGCGAGACCAACTACAACGCGCCGGACGATACGTAATCGGCAGGCGCCTTCGGAGTCGGTTCTGGAAATTGGAATCGAGTAAACTGTCACCGTAATCACACTGTCGCCTTAATCAGCCAGGCAAACGACGACAGTCCGCCCACAAGTTTGTCGAAGCGGAGGCCGCGCGTCTCCGGTTCCTGACTGGAGGTCTGCGACGTCGGCGCACGCTTCGATGACGGGGCGTTCGGCCGACGACGTGCCGTTGAACGAGACGCCCTAAGCCGCCTGACGCCCCTCTCCCACCGCGCCGCCACGAAACGGGGTTGACGTCGTCGGATATTTATATAACTTATCAGTTATGGAACTCACTAGTTATGAAACGGGGCCACAGGACCTCGACGCGGTATTCGCGGCGCTGGCCGATCCGACGCGCCGCGCGATCCTGTCGCGGCTCGCGGCGGGCGACGCCGCGGTGAACGAGCTGGCCGCCCCTTTCGAGATGAGCCAGCCAGCGGTGTCGAAGCATCTGAAGGTGCTGGAACGGGCCGGGCTGGTCGAGCGCGATGTCGACCGGCAGCGCCGGCCGGCGCGGCTCAGGGCCGAGCCGATGGCGGCCGCCGTGAAATGGCTGGAAGAATTCAAGCGGTTCTGGTCGTCGAGCTTCGATCAGCTCGACAGCCTGCTGGACGAACTGAAACAGGCGGAGAGAAAGGGCAGAAATAATGAGTGACTTGCCGACCTATGTGCTGGAGCGGGTGTTCGACGCGCCGCGCGAATTGGTGTGGCGGACCTGGACGGAGCCCGACCTGCTGGCGCGCTGGTACGGGCCAAACGTGGAGACCATCGTCCACCGCCTGGAGGTCAAGCCGGGCGGGCTCTGGCTCAACGAAATGAAATGGGACGGCAAGTCGAGCTATCAACGCGTCGAATACACCGAGGTCAGCCCGCCCGAGCGCCTGGTCTGGCTGCACGCCACGGCCGACGCCGACTGGACCATCGCCGCCAACCCCATGATGCCCGACTGGCCGCGTGTCCTGCTGACCACGGTGACGTTCGAGGCCGACGGCGACCGCACCAAGCTCCGCCTCACCTGGGTCCCCCACGAAGCCACCGACGCCGAAATCGCCTGCTTCACCACCGCCCTCGCCAACCTCGACAAGGGCTGGGCCGCCGGGATGAACCTGCTCGAAGAATTGATAGCCGAATTGCAGGGGTGAACTGAATGTCGGACACGGCATCGCATGCAGAACACTTAACCCCTGCGAGGTCGATCCGAATAACGATCTGTACAGACCTTTGGAAATGATGGGCAGCAGCACCGGCCGTCATAAAACGCTGCCCCACGACAATCAATAAAAGTAAATCTGCTTCGCCAACGGGGTAGAATCTTTCGCAAGGAGGATGATATGAGAAATTACACTATCAAAAGTAGTTCTTGGTTGCCGAATGGCTTTATTTCGTGTATAAATACCATATATAGCGATCAAAAGATGTACCTATGGCTCATGCATCAAGAATTTTGTTGCCAGTGTCGGAAAAGAGCATTCGCAGTCTTCCTCTTGATCCTGTGCATTGGCGCAGTTGGCTCCACCATTGGTCAAGTGGGTAATGCGATGGCTCAATCGGGCCGTGATCCTCAAATTGAATCCCTGCCTGAAAGAGCTGAGCCCTTTGTTCCACTAAAAAATCCATTCCTCAAGAAAGACGGCACCGATTGGCAAGACAAGGATAGAAAGAATAGCCGTTTTTCTGACGATTCTCTTTGTGAAAATTCAACTTCTCAAAAGGAAAGGTTGAAAAAATGCGGAAAATCGGAAAAATAGCATTATCAATACTCCTATTTGCAGTCCAAATAACAATTTTATATTCGCTGA
Organism: Alphaproteobacteria bacterium; assembly: GCA_965232515.1. GTDB lineage: Bacteria > Pseudomonadota > Alphaproteobacteria > JANQKO01. The sequence goes on from CBDDPY010000002.1 coordinate 1,555,780, forward strand.
ATCATAATGTTTTTGCGCAGGATATCACTGATTTAAACGAGATATCCGAACCGTTTTCTCCAGTTCTTGTGCCCCCCACATTGGTTGATAGAGAAGAGGTGAAGGAATTAGCTCTATTCGACATTCAACCAGAAAAAAAACTTGCGATCAACCTAACATCAGGTTTATCGACTGAATATACATCTAATGCTCAATCACGAAGTGATGGAGATTCAGACGCGATCATAAGCCCTAATATAGGACTGAGGGGTATATATAATCTCGACACAGGAAAACTAGTTGCTGGCATTGGAGCCTCTACTGCAGATTATTTGGATGAATCTGATTTAGATCTGGGGATTCTCCAAGCAATTTTTGGCTATTCAACAACGACTAACCAGTTCGAAATTGGTAGCCTCGTAGAAGTTAGAATTCTTTACTCTGGAACATTTGATGATCGTGCAATCACGTTTTACAGTATCAGCGGAAGCGCGACACGCGGTTTATACAGCAAGGAAAACGACGAAGATGGCTTTCAAAGCTTGTCTTTTTCCGGAAAATTAGATGTAAAATATTCCTTTTCAGATCCAGATGATTTCGAAAATATAAATATAAAACTGAGCACACCGCTTAAGGTTCAATATAGAAATGGGTTGGTATTTAAATTATCTCCATCAATCTATTACATAAATTACGATGATTTTTTCGATCAATCTCGAAATGATTATGGGCTTACGGCGAATGCGAGCGCCGAGTGGTCGATAGCGGACAATGCAACACTTGCACTTGGCTTGGGCGCGAAGCTGCAAAGCTCCGATGACGATGACAGAGACTACGTAGCCGCAACAGTGCCAGCATCTCTAAAGTTTAGTTTGATTTGGTGATCCAAGGTTGAGGCGTTGCAGCAATCTCAATAATTCTGGAGAGTCAGCTGCGGGTTGAGGTGTTTCGAAGCCCACTTGGTTGCGGTGACAGTCCACCGTTTAGCTAGGGATGTTGAACGCCGCCCCTCAATCCAAATCGCTGGCGGCATGGCGTTCGGGGATGCCGTCTTCGGGGTTGGATTTGTTGACGCGGCGGCCGCGTTTCACGGCGGGGCGGGCCTCGATTTCCTTGGCCCAGCGGGTGACGTGTTTGTAGGTGGTGACGTCGAGGAATTCGGCGGCCTGATAGGAGTTGTTGAGCACCAGATTTCCGTACCAGGGATAGGTGGCGATGTCGGCGATGTTGTAGTCGTCGCCGCTGAGGTAGGGGCGCTCGGCGAGGTTCTTGTCCAGGACGTCGAGCTGGCGTTTGACTTCCATTGCGTAGCGGTCGATGGGGTATTCGAACTTCTCGGGCGCGTAGGCGTAGAAGTGGCCGAAGCCGCCGCCGAGATAGGGCGCGCTGCCCATCTGCCAGAACAGCCAGGACAGGCACTCGGCCCGGGCCGACGGCTCGGTGGGCACGAAGGCGCCGAACTTCTCGGCGAGATACATCAGGATCGCGCCCGACTCGAACACGCGGGTCGGGGGCGAGGTGCTGACGTCGAGCAGCGCCGGGATCTTCGAGTTCGGGTTGATCTCGACGAAGCCGCTGCCGAACTGGTCGCCGTCACCGATCTTGATGATGAAGGCGTCGTATTCGGCGCCTGAATGGCCGAGCGCCAGCAGCTCCTCCAGCATGATGGTGACCTTGACGCCATTGGGCGTGCCCAGCGAATAGAGCTGCAGCGGATGCTCGCCGCGCGGCAGCTCTTTGTCGTGCGTGGCGCCGGCGATCGGCCGGTTGATGCTGTTCCAGGTGCCGCCGCTTTCCATTTCCCATTTCCAGACTTTCGGCGGCGTGTAGGTGGTCGTGTCGGCCATGCCTGTTGCTTCCCCACATTGAATCGATGACGGTGACGGATAGGCGCGCCCGGACGACCGGGCCGGTCGGGCGGTCCCCAAGCCAACAACGGCTGGCGCCAGGCGCGCGGCCAGCTTACCCTGCTCCCGGGATGGCGTCATTCACGTTCGAGCGATTGCAAGCGCATCGATGACCGCACGACTTATGATCCTCATGGCGCTGACCGCCGCGCTGCTGCTGACCGGCTGCCTCGGCAATCCGGAGAAGGTGGCGCGCTGGAAGAAGATCTGCACCGACCAGGGCTTCGTGGAAGGCACGCCAGAATTCGACAAATGCTGGGAGGCGAACCGGCCGCGGCAGATCGGCGGCGCCGTCGACCGCGGCGGCGGGCCGTAGTCATGCGTCAGGGGGAGGCCGGTGGGGCGTGATCCGCGGCCGTTGCCGCCGCTGAACGCCGTGCGCGCGTTCGAGGCGGCGGCGCGGCATTTGAGCTTTTCGCGCGCGGCGGACGAGCTCGGCGTGACGCCGGGCGCGGTCAGCAAGCAGGTGCTGGCGCTGGAGGACTTCATCGGCGCGCGGCTGTTCGAACGGCTGCCCGACGGGCTGGCGCCGACGCTGGAGGGGCGCGAGCTGGCGGAGTCGCTGACGCCGGCCTTCGAGCTGATGGCCGGCGCCTTCCAGCGCTTTTCCCGGCGGCCGCCGCGGTCGAACGTGTTCCGGCTGTCGACCGTGGCGTCGCTCGCCTCGCAGTTCGTCGTGCCGCGGCTCGACGCGTTCGAGGCCGAGCTGCCCGAGATCGAGTTGGAGATCCTGACCTCGGACCGGCTGGCCGACCTCGCCCGCGAGGAGATCGATCTCAGCATCCGGTTCGGCGGCGGCGCATGGGACGGTCTGGTGTCGCGCGAACTGGTTCCGGGACGACTGGCGCCGGTCTGCGCGCCGGACCTGATCGCCCGCCATAAGGATGCGGATGTGGCATCGGTTCTGGCGGCGACGCGGCTGATCCAGGTGTTTCCCAAGAACGAATGGCTGGCCTGGGCTGACGCCACCGGCGAGGCGTTGCCGGACGCGGCGTCGCCGTTCATGGTGATGGAGCATTTTCTCGTCGCCCTGCAGGCGGTGATGGCCGGACAGGGCGTCGCACTGCTGCCGGAGATCATCGTGCGCGACCAGGTCGCCAAGGGCGGGCTGGCGCGGTTCGCCGCGCCGATCGACTGGGCCCAGACGTTCTATCTGACGCACCTTCCCAACGCCGATCGCCGGCCCATACTGCGGGAGGTGATGGACTGGCTGACAGCCGAGGCGCAGGCCGATGGCGATTGAGCCTATTGCAGCCGCGCAATGGCGGTTTTCTCAACGGGCCTTCGCGGAATCCTCGCTGCCATCGGCATGGCCGGCGTGCCACGTTCCAGGCAACGCAAACGAGCCCAAGAGTCCATCATGCCAGTCTCAATCCGACACGATCCCTTCCCCGTCAATACGCCCTTTCACGGCATCTATGCGCATGGCGTCGAGACGCCGGCCGGCGCCCGCGTGCTGCATGTCTCGGGCCAAGTCGGCCGGTCGCCCGGGGGCGAGCTTGCCGCCGACTTCCACGGTCAGTGCCGGCAGGCACTGCTGAACCTCGAGAGCGTCTTGCGCGAAGCCGACATGACCTTCGCCGACATCGTCAAGATGTCGTTCTTCCTGACACGACGCGAGGACATGGACGCGCTGGTCGAGGTGCGCAAGGCGATGCTGGACGGCGTCCGGCCGGCCATCACCACGGTGTTCGTCGCAGGCCTGGTATCGCCCGACTGGCTGGTCGAGGTCGAGGCGGTGGCCTGCGCGGCCTGACGGCCGGGCGCGATACACATCACGAATTGGCGCCGGATCAGACCAGTCCGGCGCAGGCGCGCGCCAAGGCTCTCGTCGCGCGGCGGATCTCGCGGGGGCTGAACGGCGCGTAGCCCAGGATGACGCTCGGGCGGTCGGCCGCGCGACGGCCGAACGACGAGATTGGCGTCAGCTCGATGCCGGCAGACGCGGCGACGCGCAGGAGCGCGGCTTCGGACACACCCTCCTCCAGCCGACCGATCAGATGCAGGCCGGCGTCGGCGGGCGGGACTTCGAGGATGCCGGCGAGGTCCTGCATGGCCGCGTCGACCAGGGTGGCCTGACGCTCGGCGTAGAGCGTGCGCATGCGGCGGACGTGACGGACGAAATGGCCCTCGTCGATGAAGTCGGCGAGCACCGCCTGCTCCAACGGCGGCGAATGGCGGTCGACGAGCCAGCGCGCGGCGGCGAAGTGATCGACCGCGTCCGGCGGGACGACGACATAGCCGAGCCGGAGCGAAGGAAACAGCAGCTTGCTGAAGCTGCCGGCGTAGAGCACCCGGCCCGGCGGCGCGAGGCCGTGCAGCGCCGGCAACGGCCGGCCGGCATAGCGGTATTCGCCGTTGTAATCGTCTTCCAGGATCACGGCGCCAGTGCGCCCGGCCCAGTCGATCAGCGCCAGCCGGCGGCGCAGCGACATGGTCATGCCGAGCGGAAAGTGGCTGCTGGGCGTGACGTAGACCAGCTTGGCGGTCGGCACCGTCTTTTCCATCGCGCCGACGTCGAGCCCCTCGCCGTCGACCGGGATGGGAACGACGTTGGCGCCGGCGAGCTCGAACAGCAGACCGGCGGGCGTGTAGCCGGGATCTTCCAGGCACACGGTGTCGCCCGGCTCGATCAGCAGCTTGGCAACGAGCTCGATGCCCTGCTGCGCGCCCGCGGTGACGATGACCTGGTCGGCCTCGCAGGCGACGCCGCGGGCGCTGCCGAGATAGCCGGCGATGGCCTCGCGCAGGGGCCGGTAGCCGCGCGGATCGCCCCGTTCCAGAAGGCCGCGCGACATGGACCGCAGCCGGCGCGCCGTGAGCTGCGTCCACAGCGCCCGTGGGAAGGCATCGCTCGACGGCGTATGCGGGCGAAACGGCCGCGCCGGCCGTTCGACCTCGGTCGCGATCCAGGGCTTGAAGGACTGAATTCTTCGGGCCGCGTCGGTCAGCGGCAGGGTCGCCGGCTTCGGCCGCCGTTGCGCGCCACCGCGCGGCACCTGCAGCAGATCCTCGGGCAGGTCGCGCGCGACACGCGTGCCCGAACCGACGGCTGTGACGAGATAGCCTTCCAAAATCAGTTGTTTATAGGCGTTGATCGCCGTGTTTCGCGCAACGCCCAGATCGGCCGCCAGACGCCGGGTCGACGGAAGCCGTTCGCCCGGCCGCAGGCGGGCCTCCAGGATCGCGGTGCGGATCTGGTCTTCGAGCCGGCGATAGAGCGGATCGACGGCGGCGCCGTCGAGCAGCAGCGCCTCCAGCGGAAAGCGCTGGCGTGGCAACGGACGCGGCATCAAGTGGATCCACTAGTTTGGCGAAAAGTGGGCCTTTCGATAGACCCATAATATCCAATCTCCGCGTTGTCGCAAGGACCCGCAGTCGACGCCACCGGTCGAGCGGGGCCGCCCTACCACAAGGAAGGAGCAAGGAATGAGCATCGATGTCTTGCCGACGGCGAAGCCCGCGCCGGCCCGGCTGAGCTATCACACGCTGGCGCCCACGCCGATGGAACTGATGCTGGGTCTGGAGGCCTATTTCGAGACCTGCGGCCTGGAGACGACGCTCGTCGAGCTGGTCAAGATGCGGGCCTCGCAGATCAACGGCTGCGCCTATTGCATCGACATGCACAGCAAGGACGCCCGCGCGCTGGGCGAGCGCGAGCAGCGGCTCTATGCGCTGAACGCCTGGCGCGAGACGCCGTTCTTCACGCCCCGCGAACGCGCCGCGCTCGCCTGGACCGAGGCGGTCACGCAGATCGCCGTCGATCACGCGCCCGACGCGGTCTACGCGGAAGCGCGCCGGTACTTCGACGAGAAAGAACTCGTCGATCTGACCTGGGTCATCACCACGATCAACGCCTGGAACCGCATGGCCGTCGCCACCCGCGCGCCGGTCGGCGGCTACCGGTCGGCGAAGCGGCAACCGGCCGCCACGGCATGAGGCAGCGGCATGTCGCACACGTTTATCGCATCTCGCCGCGTACCGGTCGTGGCCGCCCTTGGCGACGAACGGCCGCTGGTCGCGCTGCTCGTCGCCGCCAACGTCGCCTATCCGTTCGCGCTGGCCGCGTTCTTCAAGGCGCTGGCGCCCGCGGCCGACGGTTCCATCGTCGGATGGGCCGGCGCCGCGCTGGCGCTCGCCTTGGCGTTCGCAACGCCCGCGATCGGCTTCGCCGCGATCCTGCGCCTCGGACAGTCCGCCGCCATCAGCGCCGGCGCGCTCCGGGCCAGACGGCTGGCGCATGTGAGCGTCGCCGTCCCACCGCTCTTCACCGCCACGGGCGTCCTGCTGATCACGTTTGATGTAACCGACTGGGACGTTTTCGTCTGGTGCGGGTTCTGGCTGGTCGCGTTCATGGCCCTCCTGGTATTGCCGGCATCGGCGGCATCGGCGGCACCGCCTCGACGCGCCGTCGTCGGCACGCCGCCGGCGTGGCTCAGATGGAGCCACGGGCTCGCCGCCGCGGTCGTGCTGTTCGGATTCGTCGGATTGCACCTCGGTAACCACCTCGTCGCCCTCGCCGGGGCGGACGCCCATTCAAACGTCCAGGATGTCCTGCGCCTGTGGTATCGCGCGGCGGTCGTCGAGCCGGCGCTGATCGTCCTGGTGATCTGGCTGCTTGGCACGGGCATCGCGCTGGCGCGCCACCGCACCGTCACGTTCGCCGATGCCTGGGGGTCGCTGCAGACGGCGAGCGGCGCCTATGTCGGAGCGTTTCTATTCAGCCACGTGATCGCGGCGCTGGTGATGGCGCGCGCCAAGTTCGGCATCGACACCACGTGGGACTGGGCCGCGGGCGCGCCCGCGGGCCTGCTCGGCGACGCCTGGAGCGTCCGGCTGATCCCCCACTATCTGCTGGCTGTGGCCGCCGTCGCGGCACACGCCGCCTGCGGGCTGCGCGTGGTGCTGCTGGCCCACGGCGTTCGCCGCGCCGCCGTCGATGCGCTTGCCCGCGCGGTGGTCGGCGGCGGGGCGCTGCTGGCGCTCGTGCTCGTCGCGGCTCTGCTCGGGCTTCGGGTGTAGCGGCGGCAAACCTCCACACCGTCGATGAAATATTCAATGCCAATAAGGAACGACACCATGAACCGGAAACTTGCTTCACTTCTCGCCGCCGCGGTGATCGCCGCGGTTTGGGCCGTCGCCGGCACGGCGCGCGCCGATCTCGCCTTTATCGACCTCACCCACCCGATCCCCACGTTCGCGCCGTCGGCCGACGATCCGACCAAGCCCGATCTCTCGAAGCCGATTGGGAACAGCCGGCCGGTCGCGGGGTTCTACCATCAGGCCATTCTCTATCCGCCAGACCTGTGGCCGACCAGCGACGGGCACTTCCGCTCGGCGGCGCTGCTGATCCAGGAGCACAACGGCACCAGCTTCAACGCACCGAACCACTATGTGAACAACGCGCGCAGCCTGGAGCCGGGCGCGGTGCCGGAAGACCGGCGCAAAGCGAGCGAGGCGCTGACGGTCGCACAGCTGACCGGCCGGATCGTGCTGATCGATATCGCCGACCGCGTGCGGCGCGAGCTCGCCAGGAACGGCGGCGTGCCGAGCCCCGACATCGCGGTCACCGATTTCTCGGACACCTCGCAGGCGACGGTCCGCGCCGCCGATATCGACGCGGTCGCCGACCAGATCGAGGACGGCGTCTGGCTGGTGGCGCGCCTGGGCTGGTCGCAGTTCTATGCAGCGGGCGGCGCGGACTGGGATACCTCGACCTATGTCAACGCGCTAAACCATCCGGGCTTCACGCGCGAGGCCATCGACCGGCTGATCGAGGTGATGGACCGGAAGGGCGTGCGGATCTCCGGCATCGCGGCCGACAGCCTGAGCACGGACTCGGGCCAGGGCGCGAAGGGCACCGACGACAACTGGCGCGATGCCTGGCCGGCGCATGTGCGGCTCTATCAGCGCGATGTTCTGATCGTCGAAAACCTGGCCAACCTGGACGCGCTGGCGGCAGCGCATCGCGGCGGCAAATGCGCGCTCATCGTCGGCGCCGTCAAGCATGTCGGCGGCACCGGCGGTCCCGCCCGTGTTCTCGCCGCCTGCAACGGCTGACACTGACGGTGACCTGGGCGCCGCTATGCCGTCCAGACATCGATGCCCTGCTCCCGTCCGCGCAGCGTGACCGGACCGTGTTCGGTGAGGCCGGCGGCCAGCGCCGCCCCCTCGTCGACCGGTTGCGTCGTGCGGATGGCATCGATGGTGTCGGCCGATACGGCAAGGCGGCAGTCGAGCTGGCGGGTGACGCCTTCGAGGCGGCTTGCCAGGTTGACCGTGTCGCCGAGGACGGCGAGTTCCAGACGGCGGGCCGAGCCGATGTCGCCCATCACCGTCGGGCCGGTATGGATGCCGAGCGAGACGCGGATCGCATCGAGACCGGCATTGCGCCGTTCGGCGTTCCAGGCGTCGAAGTCGTCAAGGATGTGCCGGGCGCAGCGGAGCGCGTTGGCGGCGTCGCCGGGGCACGGCTCGGGCGTGCCGAAGGTCGCCATGACACCGTCGCCCATGAACTTGTCGAGCGTGCCGTGGTGGACGAAGACGGCATCCTCAATCCGGGCATGCACCTGGCGCAGGAAATCGATCACGTCGGACGGCCGTTGGGTCTCGGCCCATTTGGTGAAGCCGACGACGTCGGCGAACAGCACGGTGACGGTCAGCTCGCGCGCGTCGCCGAGCGGCGTGTCGCGATGCGATAGCGCATCGATCATGGACGGCGGAAAGTAGCGGGCGAGATTGTTGCGCTCCCGCGCGAGATGCACCTGGCGCATCACCAGCCGGCGCGAACGCTGCACCACGATTGCCAGCAGCGCGGCCGTCAGCAGGAAGATCACGGCCTCCTCGACCCTGCCTTCCAGCCATTCGCCGGGGTCGAGGCCGTCTGGCGCCGGACCGACCGCGATGTCCGCGACCGCCGCACGCAAGGTTGGAAAGTAGGCCGCATTCGCGAACTGCGCGTTCAGCCAGGCGGCGCCGATCGACCAGCTCACGGCGCCGGCGATGCCGCCCCACAGCACCAGCCGGGGCTGGTAGTTCAGCGCCAGGACGATCAGCAGCACATAGAAGAAGGCGAAGTTGCGGCTCTGGAAATATTGTTCCGGCAGGCTGGCCACGTCGCCGATCGGGTTCGGATAGACCAGGAAGAACGTCAGCATGACGAAATCGCAGGCCGTCAGAACATAGGGGATGGACGACCCCAGCATCCGGTTGGCGTGCAGATAGACGAGCCCGAACGTCGCCAAGGCGAACATCGCCAGCAGCAGGTAATAGAACAGGAAATCCGGATACGGCGCGAAGACCGGCATCAGGACGGCAAGAGCCGCCAGCGCGAGCAGCCGCCCGCGCACGGTCAGCCGCAGGCCTTCCAGGCTTTCATCGGCGAAGGCGCGCATAACGCCCGCCGGATCCTCGGCCGCCGCCCCCTGCCCCGCGTGCCGGTCTGTCCAGAACTTCACATTGCCGCCCGTTCGCCGCCCCGCCGTCGCGTGTCCACAGATGCTTACGTAGGCGTCGCGCCGTCAGATCAAAGAGACCCGGCGGGAAACGTCGAAGGCTGACCCGATGCGGGCTGGTCCGGGCGGCGCTTGCCGGCTATTCCGCCGATTTCAGCGATTTGAACGCCTCGCTGGGCGTTTCGCCGAATTCCTGACGGTAGAGCCTGGCGAAATAGCTGGCGCTGGAGAAGCCGGCGGCGTAGGCGATCTCGGCCACCGTCTGGTGCTGGCGCAGCCGGATCAGGTCGCGGGCGAAGCCCAGGCGAATGGCGCGGATAAAGGCCGCCGGCGCGAGGCCGCGCGCGTCCTTCAGCCGACGGTTCAGGGTCTTCTCGCTCAGCCCCAGCGCCGCTGCCAATTCGCGAACGCCGAAGCCATCCTGGTCCACCTGGTCGAGAACGCAGTCCGTCGCCCGCGCCACGAACGCCTGCTCGGCGGGCGCCGACCCATCGGTGTCGGCGGTTTCCGCCAGGCGGGACTCGAGCGCCACGATCCGTGCGTCCGTGGCTTTCAAGGCCGCGGCATGCCGGCTTTCGGCGGCGATGACGTCGCGCCGCAGCGCCTTTGCCGCGGCGACCGCGGACCGTCGCTGCGCCTGCATCGCCTTCACCATGATCGAGATGGCGACCATCATGAAAATCGCCTCGCCGAATACGGCGAAGTAGTAGCCGTAAGCCAGCGGACGCATGAGGATGAGCTGAAAGGCGCTGCTGGCCGCACCGATATGGATCGGGAACAGGAAGAAATAGTTGGCGACCGCCAGACCGGCGAGGAAACAGAACAGGGCCGCAGCGATCGCTTTCGCCTGCGGCAGACCGTCGCGTACCTTCTTGAGGCAAACGACGACCAACACCAGCGAGCTGCCGAGATAGGTCAGGCGCAGCCAGACGGCGAGATCCCAGGGATCGAGCACGGCGAGGCCGGTCGTGACCAGGGTCAGACCCGAGAGCGCGACAAACAGGCCACGCCATACCGGCGGGTCGGCATGGATCCGCAATAGAACGCGGCAATATTGAATAAGCGCCAACACGCCAGCGCCGATAAAGAACAAGGCGATCCGCCCCGCCAGCGTGACCGGCAGCGTCGCGCCGCCGAAATGATGCAGCCAGCCGTCCCAAAAGAACGAGAAGGTGAACAGGCAGCCGAGATAGAGCGGGTAATAGAAATAAAGGCTGATATCGACGTGCCGGAACAGGATCAGGCTGAACAGGATGAGGGCCAGCAGGAAGCCCATATAGACGGCCATCATGGTCAGGACCGCGGTCGACCAGGACTGGAACAGCTTTGACGTCACGATGACCGGTGTCAGGTTGGGCGAGTAGGTCCCCATGACGCGCAGGTAGAAGGTCGTTTCCTGCCCCGCCGCCACGCGCAGCGGCACGCCGGTTTTCATGGTGCCGCTCGCCCGCGCCACGACCGGCACCGTGCGGCCGTCGCGCGGCCCGGCAACGAGGCGGTCGCCGCGCTGCTCGAAGACGGCGACCTCGTCCAGGACGATTTCCTGAAAACCGACGAACCAGGTCCTGTCATCGGCGTGGCGGTTGACGACCGTGAAGCGGAACCACTGCGCCTGGCCCGGACGTGGGGCCCGGAAGATGCCGCTGCACGGTCCCGGCGCGAAATGCTGCCTCGCGATCTCGGCCGCGCCCACCGTTCCTGTCAGGTCGAGAAAATGGTCCGCCGACAACGGCCGCAACTGGTCGGCCGGGCTTTCCCCGAGCGTGTTGACCGTCGTCACCACCACACAGCCATCCGGCACGGTGTGGGCCCGGGCGTCAGGCGACGGCACGCCCAGCGACAACAAAACCGCCAGAAGAAGCACGATCCAGGCCGTGCGCGCCTTCCCCATCGGACCCCGTCCCCGTCTTAACCGGCCAGATCCGAAGACCGCCACGCCGGCCGGCACGCAACAGAACATCCCCAGCGCATCCGCCTGTCACGCGGATGCCCCCTTGCGATCTATTGAATGGCATTCTCTAGGCCATTTCCACCGACATCGGCGTGATCGGAATCACAACCGCGGTGGGCCGCCATGAGCACATATCGGACAAAATCGAGCACATAACGGACAAAATCGCCGTCGCGCGTTTAAGTCCGCCGATCAAGCTGTTTCTACTCTCCACGCCAAACGCGCGGTGCACCGCGCGGGGGTCGGTTGGCGCCCGACCGGATCGCGTGGACGACATCCACGCCGATCCGGGACGGTGCCCGCAGTCATTAACGTCGGCACCATCACCCTGGACCTCAGTGTCATCCACCTCAATACGGCGCACGCATTTGACAGCAACTCGTATGTTGTGCTCACGCCGACGGCCGTCATCACGTCGCAAGCCTTGCGGCAAGACCCGACGAACATTCCCGAGCCGGCAACCCTGCCGCTGTTCGCCGCAGGTCTGGCGGGGCTGATCCTGTACCGGCGGCGCCGAACGGTTTGAGCACTGTTTCTACGGCACGACCGGCTCGCCGCGGGCCTGGCGGCGTTTGCACTGGCGAAGGTAGAAGTGGAGCTGCTCGGCGGCGAGGCCGTGCAGCATCAGGCGGAAGCCGGCCCGTAGCGTCGACAGCGGCAGAATCGGATGCTTGTTGTTTGCGAAGAACAGGTGGTAGGGGCTGCCGAGCAGGTGGCCGACATAGACGCCGATGGTCTCGTCGAGCTGCAGCGAGTTGCTGGCGCGCCAGAAATCGTTGTTGCGCAGGAAAAGCTGATAAAGCGGCGTGTAGCTCTCGACCGCCGTCTCCAGGTCGATGACGTTCAGGCGGCCGTCGGGCATGGGCTCGATCGGGAACTCAGCATCGGTGATGGCCGAGAAGTCGAGGCGCTCGGGCGGGGACAGCTCACGGCCCGCGCGGCGCAGATGCGCGTTCAACTGGATGATGAAGTTGAAGATGTTGAGGTCGTGGCGCAGGAAGACGTCGTCGGCGAGATCGTCGATGCGGCACGGGCGCAGCGGCACGGTCTCGGCCGTGAAGCCGGGCACGTTGTCGGCGATAAAGGCCAGGATCTCCGTGCCGATATGGAAGTGGCGCAGGATCAGGTAGTTGGCTTCCGCGCAGACGAAGTTGCGCAGGCCCCAGCAGATCAGCCGGTGCAGCCGGCGCGAGGAATGCAGGCGGTCTGGGACGCAGATCCGGATCACCGTGTTGAGCACGATGAAGGTCCGCGCGGCCGGCCGCATGAACGGCAGCAGCGCCGCGCGCGACCGCCGCCGCATGCCGCGCAGCAACGCGGCCTTGGCGGAATCGTGGATCGCGACGCTGCCGTCGAGATAGAAGGCGAGCCAGGGATCGGGATCGTCGCGGTCGACATTCGTCGGGTCGAAATCGGCCGGAAACGCGCCGACGTTGTCGCGCCGGTCGGGTGTCATGGTCTTGAGCTCGCTCATATGTTGCCGATCTCCTCGAGCTGCAGGCGGTAGAGCCGCGCCGTGACCTTGGCGGTCTTGACGATGTCCTTGACGACTTGCGGTGTCAGCATGTCGCTGTCGAAGGCGTCCCACATCTTGGCGAGATGGTCCTCGTCGTTCTCGCCGTGATAGAGCATGAAGCTGACCTGATCCGACGTGAGGCCGAGCTGTTGCTGGCAGGCGCGGCCCCATCTGAGTGCCATGCGGTTGCCGAGGCCTTCGATCACGAACATCGCGCCGAGCAGATCGATGGGGTTCTCGCGGCTCGCCCGGTGGAACATCCAGGCGGACAGCGCTTCCGAGCCGATGTTCTTGTCGGCGCACTGGATGTCCTCAAGCCGGCCGCCGACCGCCACGTAGTTCCGCTCCAGCATCTGGAAGTCGCGGTGTTCTTCGTGGGCGTGGCCGAGGAAGGTTGAGCGCAGGTCGAAGGCGTCGACGGTGATGCTGGAGGCGGCCCGCGCGATCCAGCGCGCGCCCTCCATGACCTGCTGGCGCAGGTTGAGCAGGATCAGGCGGTAATCCTCGAGGCGCAGCTTGCCGCGGTTCAGCTTGTCGATGATCGGCACGGTGTTGAGGTCGGCCTCGAACTCGGCCCAGACCTGCGTCAGTTGCCGATAGAGCGACGTCTTGAGATCGTCGGTCACGGGTACGGCCAGGGTTGGCGGCGGCTGGTCGGCCTCGACCGGGTGGCTCTTCGTCCGCTCACCGACCACGGTAAGCAACATCATCGAGACGATGAAGCGGCCGCTTTCGGGCACGACGCAGAGGACCTGCTGACCCGGCGCGAGCGGACCCTCGTTGAACAGCTCCTCCAGCATGATGAAGATCGACGCCGAACCGGTGTTGCCCTTGCGCGCCAGGTTCGTGAACAGGCGGTTCTCGTCGATGGGACAGCCGGCGCGTTCGGCGGCTTCGAGCATTTTTCCGCGGAAGACGTTGGACGAGAAATGATAGAGCGCCCAGTCGACCGCCCGCGGGTCGATGCGCCCGGCCTCGACATGGTCGAAGTAGCGCTCGATGCCGAGCAGCACGATGTTGTCCAGGAGCTTCAGGTCCTGGCGCAGGTGGAAGGCGCCGTCGGCGACCGCTTCCGACAGCGTCGGATAGTTGCTCCACGGCAGCGCCATGCCGCCGTCGTCGCATTTGCGCGCGCCGCCATACATGCAGGTGTCGAGCCGGTCGGCGTAGGAAATGAGATCCACGAACTCGACCTTCAGCGACAGGCCGCGTTCGTTCGGGCGGTCCTCCATGACCAGCGCGCCGGCGCCGTCCGACAGCATCCAACGCAGGAACTCGGCGTCCATGCTGGTCTTGCGGTCCTCGAAATAGCCGGCGCGCAGGAAGCGGCTGGCGAATTCCGAGGCGCAGACGATGCCGTTCTGCTTGTCGCCCGAGACGATGTTCGACCAGGCCGATTTCATGGCCATCATGCCGCTGGCGCAGAAGCTGCCGAAGCTGGCGACTTCGGTCGCCGGCAGGCCGAGCTCGCCATGCACCATGCTGGCGAAGCCGGGCGCCATCAGGTCGCCCTGCGAGGCGGCGGCGGCGAGGAAGCCGACGCGGTCGGGCGACAGCTCGCTGCGAGCGAGCGCGTCGCGGACGGCTGATGCGGCCATCTCGGCGTTGGTATGGCGGGGGCGCCCGTCCCGTCCCAGCGCGTAATGGCGCGTCTCGATGCCGTTCAGCTTCAGCGCCTCGTCCTTGAAGCGCCGCTGCCGGCGGTCGAGGGGGCCGAGATAGGCTTCCATCTCGTCGTTGCCAACGGGATCGCCGGGCAGGAACTTGCCGACCGCGTTGATGTAAGCCGTGCGTGCCATGTTCGGATCCTTTGCTGCCCAACGGCGCGCCGTCGCCGGCGATCGCCAAGGTTGCAGAGCGGTGTTGCGTGGGCGTTAACGGAAGCGGCCGGTCTCGAGAAACGAGAGGGTCGCGGCAATGGTCTCGGGCGCATCGGCGATGAAGGTGTGGATCGCCGGCACCACCAGGAAATCGCGCGCCGCGTCGAGGCGGGTCTCGTCGACGGTGACGATGCCGTCGTTGTCGCCCTCGAGCGCCGGGTTGAAACCGGTGCGGTCGCCGCGGCCGCCGGCGATGACGCCAATCTCGAAATCGGCCGGCGGCGCGGCGAAGCGGCTGCCGTCGGCGAGCTGGCCCGCGGTCGGACCGCCGATGGCGTTGAACAGGGCCCAGTCCTCGAGCGCGGCGGCCAGCGCCGAGCCGCGGTTCGGTGGGGCCAGCATGACCGCGCGGCCGAGCGCGATCCGGTCCCGCCAGTCGGCGTCGCCGGCGACCGCCTGGCGTAGAACGATGCCGCCCAGGCTGTGGGTAACGAAGGAGACCCGCTCGACATCCTCCAGGCCGTCGAGGACGGCGGTCAGGTGGCGGGCATGGCCGGCGATATCCCGGGTCAGGCTGGGATAGGCGAGCGCGATTGTCTCGTAGCCGGCTTCGCGCAGCGCCGGCTCCATGGTGGCGAAGAGGCGCGGCGACCGGCCCATGCCATGCAGCAGGACGACGACGTGGCCGCTCTCGGGCCGGAGCCCCTCGTCCGCGCGAAGCCGCTGGAGCTCAGCGGCGCATTCGGCGCCGTCGCCGAAGTGTCGGACCGCGCCCGCCGGATCGACCAGCTGGCACCAGCCGCCGATCACATGCGCCCGCACCTGCCAGCCGGCATAAGCCGTGCGGCCTTCCCAGAGCTGGGTCCGGTCGAGCTGCACGGCGAGGGCGGCGAGCGCGATCAGGACGATGGGGAGCACGATCGAGAGGTGGCGGCGGGCCATGGGGTTGTTTCCGTTCGGATGAGGCGGGCGATTGCCGTTGGATCTATATGTGGGCGTTAATGAATGTTGTTCAAGAATGAATTTCGACACGGCCGGCCAGTCTTCAAATGCGCCAGGGTCTGGATTGCCGGGTCAAGCCCGGCAACGACGAATTGGTTGCGATTTCAATATCTTATACGTCATGCCGGCGAAGGCCGGCAGCCAGGACACCGGCCGTGCCAATGGACCCTGGCCTGCGCCAGGCTGACGGAAAAGCGGTTCGGCTCCCCTGCCCTAGTCGCCCTGGGCGATGCGTTTGGCGAGGTCGAAGAAGGCGCGTTTGCGGGGAGAGCCGATGGTCCAGTCGACGGGCACGCTCTGAAACCCGCACTCCGGGCCCTCGCCCTCCAGGCGGTAGTCGAAGAGACCCCAGGAGGCGTATTCGCCGACGGCGGCGAGGAAGTTGTTGTCGGGCCGGTCGAAGCCGAAATGGTCGTCCTCGTTGAACAGGATCGGCATGGGCCGATAGCCCTCGACCTGCCGCGTCTGCCGCACGATGTCGCGGATGCGGTCGGGATCGTCGATATGGTTGCCGTGCAGCAGGATGAAGTCGCTGGCCGCGACCACCTTGGCGCCGGGCACGGTGCCGCCGCCGTAACTGGTGCCGACGAGCAGGCGCGCGCCGTCCTTCGTGCGGGCCTTGGCCTGTTCGATCAGCGCATGCACGCCGTCCGGCATCAGCAGCGGCTGCTGGTAGCGGACGTCGCACTCGTTGTTGATCTCCATGAGCACGTTGCCGTAGCCGCCGGCCAGCACCCAGTCGACGGCGTTGTCGACCCCGCGCCGGATCGCCGCCTCGTCGCGCAAGTTCTGTTCCTGTCCGAAATAGAACAGGCCCAGGATCACCACGATGCCGATCTCGTCGGCGGCGTCGAGGATGCGCGCGAGGCGCGCCATGTAATCGTCCCGTAGCCCGCCGTCGGGATCGATGGCGGAATTGATCCAGGGCTGCGCCTTGGAATAGCCGTAGGGGCTGCCGCCCTGCAGGTTGACGGTGACCGCGAGAATGCCGTGGTCGCGCCAGGACGGCATCGCGGCGATGAATTCCGATGTGTTGCGCTCGGCATCCCATTGGCCTGTATCCGGATAGGCCCAGCGGTCGCGCGTCTCGGGGTTCAGGTCGTCGAAGATGCCCTGCACCATGCGCGTGTTGAGCAGCAGTCCCTCGACCCGCCCGCCTCGCCAGGTGGCGCCTTCATAGGTGACCCGACCGTTGATGAAGAACTGATCGCCGCGGATCTCGACACGCGTCTTCGCCGCCATGGGTTCGACCCCCTTACGTCGCCCGGTGGACCTCGCGTGCAGTATAGACGCTTCCCGCTCCGTCGGCGCGCGTCGCCGACGGCGGGCGTCAGGCCAAAGCCACCCGCATCGACATCACGTGGGCGCGGGACGCGTGTCCGGGTCACTACGCGCCAGCGGCACGACGATTGCGCTGCCGTCTGCTCGCCCATGGTAGGCGCGGATGCCGTAGCAGCGGGCCAGGATGTCGGGGACGAGCACGGTCTCGGGCGGTCCCTCGATCTCGATCCGCCCGTCGTGCAACAGCGCCAGGCGGTCGCAATAGCGGGCGGCCAACGTCAGGTCATGCATGACCGCGACCACGCACGTGCCGGCGGCGGCGCGTGCGCGCAGTGTCGCCATGACGTCGAGTTGGTGCGCCGGATCGAGCCCCGCGACCGGCTCGTCCGCAAGCAGGAGTTTCGGCTCGCCGGCGAGCGCGCGGGCCAGCAGGACGCGCGAGCGTTCGCCGCCCGAGAGCCGGTTCATGGGCCGATGCCGAAACCGCGCGACATCGCAGACGTCGAGCGCCCGCGCCACCGCCCCGCGATCCGCCGCCGACGGCGCGTCCCAAAGACCGCGATGCGGCAACCGACCGAGCATGACGAGCGTCTCGACGGTCACCGCCCAATGGTGCTCGCCGCCCTGCGGCAGATAGGCGACGGTGCGCGCGCGTTCCCGCCGACCTGTGCGGGACAAAGGCCGGCCGGCGATACGGATCTCGCCGCCGTCCAACGGCAGCAGGCCCGCCAGGGCGCGCAACAGCGTCGTCTTGCCGGCGCCGTTGGGGCCGATCAGTCCGACGACCTCGCCCGACCCGACTTGCAGATCGACGCCGGCGAGGATGAGGGTGTCGCCGAGCGAGACGGACACGGCCTTCGTCATCAACAGCGTCATGACAGCGTCCGCCGGTAGCGCAGGACGAGCAACAGGAAGAACGGCGCGCCGACAAGCGCGGTCAGCACGCCGAGCTGGAGCTCGCGGCCGGGCGACAGCAACCGCACGGCGATGTCTGCGGCGAGCGTCAGCACGGCGCCGCCGAGCGCGCTCGCCGGCAGCAGGGCGCCCGGCCGATGGCCGACCAGCGGGCGCAGCAGATGGGGCACGACCAGACCGACAAAGCCGATGGCGCCGGCGACGGAGGTCGCGGCACCGACGGCGAGCGCGGTGCCGAGCACGATCCGGCGCCGGACGGCGCGCAGTCCGACGCCAAGCGTGCGGGCGGCGTCCTCGCCGAGGGTCAGCGCATCCAGCGCCCGGCCCGACGTCGCCAGCAGCAGCCAGCCCAGCAGCATGAACGGCAACGACAGCCACACATGCTCGAAGCTACGGTCGGCGAGCGAGCCCATCAGCCAGAACATGATCTCAAGCGCGGCGAACGGATTGGGCGCGAGGTTGAGCGTCAGCGACGTGAGTGCGGCGGCGAAGCTGGTGACGGCGATACCGGCGAGGATCAGCGTCAAGGCGCCGCCGCCCCGCCCGGCCAGCATCTGAACGACGAGCACGCCGAGACCGGCGCCGGCCATGCCGCCGAGCGGCAGCGCCAGCGCGAACAGACCGGCAAGCCCGGTGTGGAAGGCCAGAACGGCGCCGAGGGAGGCCGAGGCCGACACGCCGATCAGGCCCGGCTCGGCCAACGGATTACGCAAGAACCCCTGCAAGGCGGCGCCGGCGAGACCGAGCGTGGCGCCGATCGTCAGCGCCAGCAGGGCGCGCGGCAAGCGGATTTCCCAGAGGATCAGCGCGGCGGTCCCGGCGTCGCCCGTCAGCAGAGACGCCGGAATCTCCGACAGACCGATTGCCGCCGGGCCGATCAGCAGCGAGGCCAGGAACGTGAGCAGCGCAGCCAGGATCAGCAGTGGCAACAGCAGACGCTCGATCATGGACGTCCGCGATGGCGCCGCGGCGACCGTCATCGGCTTGCCGCCTCGGACAGACGCGCGATGGCTTCGGCGACGAAGGGCGTGCCGCAGACCCAGAACCGGTCGGGCACCCGCACGACCGGCTTCTCGGCGAACGCGCGGCGCAGGGCGGGATGGCGAAACGCTTCGTTAGCACGGGCCGGGCTGTCATAGACCCGCCCCATGATCAGAATCTCGGGTGCGGCCGCCAGCAGGGTTTCGAGCGGCAGCTGGCCGGTGCCGGCGATCCCGAGCGCGTCGGCGAGATTGCGAAACCCCGCCGCGGCGACAATGGCGCTGGCAAGCGTGCCCCGCCCCGAGGTCCAGCCGTTCGCCCAATAGAGCGCGGCGAGCGGGCGGCGGTGCGTCACCGACGCATGGCGGTCGAGACGTGCGTCGAAATCGGCGATCAACTGGTCGCCCCGCGCGGCCTCGCCAACCGCCGACGCGACACGACGGACGTTCGTGCGGATGTCGTCGAGCCCGTTGGCGACCGGCACGTCGAGAACCGGATAGCCGAGCTTGCGCAGCAGGAACACGGTCGGTCGGGTCGTGAAGGCCCCGGCGACGACGAGGTCGGGTCGCAGCGGCAGGACCTCCTCGGCCAGGCCATGGTTCAGATGCAGACCGTTCGCTTTCTCGGCCAAAACCGACGACCGCGGATCGGCGGCGAGATAGCTGACCGAGGCAATGCGTTCACGGTCCGCCAGCAGCATCACAAGCTGGTCGGTGCACAGGTTCATCGAGACGATGCGCGCCGGCCGATCCGCCGCCGCCGTCGCCGGCAGCAGCAGCAACAGCGTCAGAAGCCTAATGACTGCCACCGAAGCCCTTGCCCTCTTCGTCGAGCGCCTCCGGTTCGCGGCCGAGCCAGGTCCGGGCGACGGCACGCCAGACCGAGAGACGGCTGAAGTCCGGGACGTCGGCGATAAGGTCGTCGTCGGTCAGGAACGGATTGGGGAAGAACACCGAGATCATCGGCTCGTCCTTGCCGTTCCACATCTCGAAGCCCCAGCTCAACGGCTTGCCGTCGCGGCCGAAGCCGCGAAAGATCTGGGCCTTCGACGGTTTGCGGTGCGCCCGCAGCACCGGCGGCGTCGGGTTCGATTTCGAGCCCATGTTCTCGCCGATGCAGAGATGGAAATGCCCGCCGCCGCCGAAATGCACCGTCAGATAACCGTCGAACAGCGTGATCTTGCGCGGCGCGGACGGGCAGCGGAACTCGTAGGCCGCGCCCTGGATCAGCGGACCGAACACCAGCCCCCGCCAATGCTTCTCGAACAGCTCGCGCAGGAACGGTTCGAGAAACGCTTCTTCGGCCGGCAGCGGCCAGACCTCGCGGGTTCGACGCCCCTCGGCGTCACGGACGGTTTCAGGTTCACTGTCGATCCGCCAGTTGGCCGCTGTCATGTCCGAGACCTTCCCTCTTAGTTGTCGGCCGGATACGGGCCGAGCTTGATGCGGATGCCGACGTAACCGGCGATGCCGGGCGTGCCGAAGCCGAAAACTTCCTGGTAATCGTCGTCGAGCAGGTTCTCGCCACGGGCAAAGATTTCGACGCCATCGGCGACGGCATAGCTGGCGTTCAGGTTCACCAGCGTGAAGCTGCTCAGCGTCACGTTCCGTCTGGTGAGCGGAGAGAAGCTGTCGAAGACGATGTCGTCCTGTCGGCCGTTGAAGCGGAAACCCAGATTCACGTCGCCCGGCTTGCCGAACAGCGCGAAGGCGTGACCGGCGTTGATGCTGGCGATATGCCGGGCGCGGCGCACGAGTTCCGTGCCGTCGGCATCCTCGCCGTCGGTGAAGGTATAGGCGGCGTCGAGACGCAGGCCCGGCCATGGTTCGGCCGACGCCGTGACCTCGATGCCCTGGATCTTGCTGGTGCCGGGCAGATTGACGGCCGTGTTGCCGCCGCCCTGGATCAGATCTTCGATGCGGTTGTTGAAGTAGGTGACGTCGACGATCAACCGGTCGCCGAGCAACGCCTGCTCGACGCCGACATCCCAGCCGAGGCTTTCCTCGGCCGTGAGGTTCGGATTGCCGGTGAAGGTCGGCGTCGACCCGAACAGCTCGAACAGCGTCGGGTTCTTGACGCCGCGGCCGACGCTCGCGTGCAGCCGGGTGCCGGTCGGGTCGTGCAGATAGGCCGCTGTACCGCGATAGGTGCTCTCGTTGTCGAACAGATCGTCGTTGTCGTCGTAGCGGAGGCTGCCGGAGAGGAACAGCCGATCCCAGAGGCCGATGCGATATTCGCCGACATAGCCATAATTGACGATATCGACGCCATTGGGTCCGGCGAAGCCGCTTTCGGTGAACTGCTCTTCCCGCTCGCGCTCGGCCGCCAGCGTCACCGTGTGCTCGGCACGGGCGATGTCGGACGTCGTGAACAGGACGTTGATCTGGTAGTCGAGCTTGGACTTCTCGCCCTCGGATGTGAATGTCTGCGCGCCGGTGCGGTCGAAGAAATCGCGTTCGTTCTCGACGTGGCTGGCGTTGGCGATGTGCTGCCACGCGCCGTCGAAGAGATCGAGCCGGGCGCCGATCCGGCCGTAGCGCTCGAGTGTGTCGGACTCATCGTCGGAATCGATCGCGTTGACGACGGCCGCGTCGGCATCGCCTTCCCGCTCGCTCTCGACCAGCATGCCGACGGCGTCGATCTCGAGGTTGTCGAACGGCCGAAATCCGAGCTTCAGCCGCGCCGTCGTGTTGTCGTAGCCGTCGTCCTCGGCATTGCCGTTGGCGGCATCCGCGACGGAAACGCCGTTGGTCGCGAGCCGGTTGACGGTGGCGCTGACAAAGAACCGCTCACCACCATAGCCGAGACCGAGCAGGCCATCGCGGGTCGTGAACGACCCGGCCTCGCCACGCGCGGTCAGCGTCAGTCCCGGTTGCGGCCGCCTGGTGACGATGTTGACGACGCCGCCGATAGCATCGCTGCCGTAGAGCGCGCTCTGCGGTCCACGCAGCACCTCGATGCGGTCGACCTCGGCATTCAGGAGGTTGGCGAAATCGAACTCGGATCCGCCGGCCGGATTGTTGACCTCGATACCGTCGATCAGCACCAGCGTCTGGTTGCCTTCCGCGCCGCGGATGCGCAATTGCGTCAGCGCCCCGACCGGCCCCGCCCGATTGACGGCAACGCCCGGAACGTCGCGCAGCACGTCGGAGACGACGCGAACCTGACGTCGTTCGAGCTGCTCGCCGGTGATCACCGTGACGGCGCTGCCGATTTCGTCGGCCGGCAGCGGCATACGGCTGGCCGAAACGACGATTTCGGGCAGCCGGAGCGCCGAATCGTCGGCCATTGCCGCAAGGTTAGATACGCCGACTGTCACGGCGATCAGGCACGCCAACAGGCGATTTAAGACATATCGATGTGAAGAAACGAACATTGACGGCCCCCTTCGGTCTTGCCGGTTCAAGATCTGAGTGGAGGCGCATGACGGCCCGTGCCGCCGGCGCCCGACGACGGAAACCGACGTCGCGGCCGAGCGGAACGGCCAGCCCGATTCGATCGAGCCTTGAACGTTTCAACGGTCCGGGAGGAATTTCACCCACGACCAAAACCCCCAGCAGCCACGCGTTTCCGCGCGCCACCGCAAACGGGTTTCCGTCCCACCGACACACCCCGGACCGTGGTTGGGTGACGCTGGCGACGGCAGGTCTCCTGGCTCACGGGTCGTCGCCAGCGCCCGGCCTTCCCAGTTTCCCAGTGGCCAGATTTGGGCGCTCGCTCGCCGCCTACAGTTGCGGGGGCAGCCGGGGCATCGGTTTGACCGCCCGATATCGGCGATCGCGTCTTACCCCGTTCCCTTTCACGTCCCTTGCGGGAACCGTCACTGCGCCGATCCTAGCTTCGCCAATATTGAGGGCGCAACCGATTTGGCGCACGCGCATGCGATTCTGATTGGAAATACCGATCATAAGTCGCTGATATATCGATTTTCCAAATCAAACCAACCCTGTCATCTTCGGACCACCACGAGATCAGGAGACCCGAGGATGAACATGGCGCTGAAAACGCACGATACGGAGGACATGCTGGTGGCGGCGGATACGGCCGAGTCCGTGCCGGTCACCGTTGCCTATGGCGACGGCATCGGACCGGAAATCATGAATGCGAGCCTGAAGGTGCTGTTGGCGGCGGGCGCGAAACTGTCCATCGAGCCGATCGATATCGGCGAGCAGGTCTATCTCGCCGGACATTCGGCAGGGATCTCGTCGGAGGCCTGGAACAGCCTGCGCCGCACCAAGCTGTTCTACAAGGCGCCGATCACGACGCCGCAGGGCGGCGGCTACAAGAGCCTGAACGTGACCGTGCGCAAGACGCTGGGGCTGTTCGCCAACGTCCGGCCGAGCGTCGCTTATTCGCCGTTCGTCGCGACCAAACATCCCGGCATGGACGTGGTCGTGGTGCGCGAGAACGAGGAAGACCTTTATGCCGGCATCGAGCACCGGCAGACCGACGACGTGGTGCAGTGCCTGAAGCTGATCTCGCGGCCGGGCTGCGAGAAGATCGCGCGCTATGCCTTCGAATACGCGAAGGCGCACGGCCGCCAAAAGGTTACCTGCTTCACCAAAGACAACATCATGAAGCTGAGCGACGGCCTGTTCCACCAGGTCTTCGACGAGGTCGCGGCCGAGTATCCGGAGATCGAGAACGAGCACTGGATCATCGACATTGGCGCGGCGAAGCTGGCCGACACGCCCGAGGCGTTCGACGTCGTCGTCATGCCCAACCTCTATGGCGATGTCCTGAGCGACGTCTCGGCGCAGATCGCCGGCTCGGTCGGCCTGGCGCCATCGGCCAATATCGGCGCCGAATGCGCCATGTTCGAGGCGATCCACGGCTCGGCGCCGCGCCGCGCCGGCCAGGACATCGCTAACCCGTCCGGCCTGTTGCTGGCGGGCGTGATGATGATGGTGCATGCGGGCCAACCCGCCGTCGCCGAGCGCGTCCACAACGCCTGGCTGAAGACCATCGAGGACGGCATCCACACCTACGACATCTTCAAGGAAGGCGTGTCGACCAAGAAAGTCGGGACCTCGGCCTTTGCGAACGCCGTGATCGCCAACCTGGGCCAAAAGCCGACGCAGCTGCAGCCGGTCACCTATGCCGCCAACGCCAAGCCGTTCGCGGTGCCGACCGCCAGTCCGCGCACGCCGGCCAACAAGGAGCTCGTCGGCATCGACGTCTTCGTACAGTCGACGGCGCCGGTCTCGCAGCTCGCCGGCGACATGCAGCGGGCGGACAACGGCGCGGTGAAGCTGGCCATGATCACCAACCGGGGCGTCAAGGTCTGGCCGGACGGTTTGCCCGAGACCTTCTGCACCGACCACTGGCGCTGCCGCTTCCTGGCAAATCCGGGCGAGACCTTCGACCACGCGTCGATTGTCAAGCTGCTGACAAGCCTGACGACGGCCGGCATCGACTTTATCAAGACCGAGCATCTCTACATGTTCGACGGCGAGCCGGGCTATTCCCTAGGCCAAGGCCAATAGGACAACGGCGCGCCCTCTCCGCCGAGGGCGCGCCGTCATTGCCGATGCGGCGCATCTCAAAGTCTGCATATGGCCTATACGTGCATCTTTAGACCGTGAACAAACGTCGGACGCGGCGTTTTCTTGGTTAGTGCCGGGCGGCACGACGGAAGGCGCCGGGGCCGGTGCCGAAGGCGGCTTTGAAACGGCGGGTGAAGGACGGCAGGCTGGCGTAGCCGCAACGTAGCGCGATCTCGTCGGTGCCGAGACTGGTATCCCGCAGCAGCCGGCGCGCCTGCATCAAGCGCCAGTTGGTGAGATAGGCGATGGGCGTTTCGCCGACCATCGTCGTAAAACGCTCGGCGAACACGCTGCGCGACATGCCGGCGGCGCGCGCGAGGCTGGTCAGCGTCCAGGGCGTTTCCGGCTGGTCATGCATGCCGCGCAGCGCGGCGCCAAGTTTCGGATCGGACAAGGCCTGCAGATAACCGGAGGACGCCGCGGCCTCGCCGCCGATCCGCGCCCGCACGGTCTGGATGAACACCACCTCGAGCAGCCGGCTGAGGATGCCGTTCATTCCCTCGCCGGCGAAATCGGCCTCCATGGCCATGAGCCGCAGGACGGCGGCCAGCCACGGCTCGCCGCCGAGCTTCGACGGAACGACCTCGATGAACTCGGGCAACAGCGACAGAACGGGGTGATCGACCGCCTCGTCGAAGCTGCAGAAACCGCAGAGCAGGCGCACGCGCCCCTCGCCATCATGGCGAATGGTCAGCACGCCGGCTTCGTCGGGCGCTACCCGGGCCAGCACGGCGTCCAACCGCTTGGGCTTGCGTCCCGCGCGGTCGGCCAGAATATGCGCCCGGCCGTGCGGCACGACCGCCAGGTCGCCGGCTTCCAACACGACGGCCTCGCCATCACCGCTGAGCGCCACGGCGCAGCGGCCCTGCAGCACCAGATGGAAACGGATCTTGCGTCGGTCGGCCGGGATCTCGATGGCCCAGGCGCCGGTTATGTCGGTCCGGAAATAGAGCTCGCTACGCAGATGCAGAGCCTGAAAAACGTCGGAAAGGACATCCGTTTTGTTCATACCGGCAACACTGACAGACGATCGGATAAAAACAAAGCACTAGTGGGCAAATACTTTCCGCCGTCTACCGACTACATCCGGGGCGACCAATGACGGAGGCCTCGATATGAGCAAGACGTTTCTGATCACCGGCGCGACCGGCAAGGTCGGCTCCGCCGTCGCACGGGCGCTCGCCGCGCAAGGCATTCGCGCCCGCCTCGCCCAACATGCGGCGACGGTCGACATTGACGGCCACGACGCGGTGCCGTTCGACTATGACGATCCGGCGACGATCCGGTCCGCACTCGACGGCGTCGACGGGCTGGTTCTGCTGACCCCGCCCGCGAACCGGCAGACGGATTGGGCGGCGCTGACGATCGACTTCGCCCTGAGCGCAGGCGTCGACCGCATCGTGCGGCTGTCCGTCGCCGCCGCGCCGCTGGTGCCGGGCATTCAGCTCGGCCGCTGGCACCGCATGACCGAGCGCTATCTGCAGGCCTCGGGCGCGCGCTGGACCATCGTCCGGCCGGTGCCCTACATGCAGAACTTTCTCGGCATGTATTCGGCCGCGGACGACGGCGCGTTGACGGCGCCGCTGGGCGAAGCCGCGATCTCGTATGTCGACGCCGAGGATGTGGGCAGGTTCTGCGCCTGGGCGCTGCAGAACGACGACGCGATCGGCGAGACCTATACCGTCACCGGCGACGATGTGCTGACCACAAGCGCCGCCGTGGCGGCTCTGGAAACGACGCTCGGGACCGCTGTCGCCTACCGGCCGGCCGGGATCGGCGATTGGCGGCGACAGATGGCGGCCGGCGGCGCCCCGGGCTGGTTCGTCGATGCGCTGGCAGAACTGCTCACGGCGCTAAGCGCCGGCGCCGTCTCGGCGACGACGCAAACGCTTGCCAACACGCTGCCGTCGCCGCCAACATCCTTCGCCGATTTCGCCGCCCGGCACCGGGATCAGCTGCGGGCGCGGTTTTCATCTCAATAAGACCTGCCGACCAGGAGCCAGCCATGAAGATCGACGTGCCGCAGAGCCTTGCGGCCTGGAACGAACGCGGGACGGCGTATCTGCCCGGCCTGCTGGGCATGGAATTCGTGAAGGTCGAGCCGGACGAGGTCGTCGGCCGTTTCACGGTGAGCCGCGCGCACAGCGCCTGGAACGGCTTCCTGCACGCCGGCGCCGTCGTCAGCCTGGCCGATACCTGCTGCGGCTACGGCACGCTCAAGGCCCTGCCGGACGGCGCCGACGGCTTCACGACGGTCGATCTCGCGTCGAACTTCGTCGGCACCGCGCGCAACGACACCGTGACCTGCACCGCCCGGCCGCTACATCAGGGCCGGACGACGCAGGTCTGGGACGCGACGGTAACATCGGAGGCCTCAGGCAAGGCTATCGCGCACTTCCGCTGCACGCAGATGATCCTCTGGCCGAAATCCTGAGCGCGTCACCCGTGCGTCACTCGGCGAACTGGACGTAAACGCCACCGGGGCCGGGCGGCGAGAGCTGCAGCCCCTCGCCGCTGGCCTTGGCCTTGATCACCACGCATTTGCTGTTGTTGGCGAGCACTTCGCCCTTGCCAACCGCGACCGTGGCGGCGGCACTGCCGCCGTAATAGACGCCGATGAAATCCTTGAGGTCGCTGAGATTGTAGACGTCGCCCTCGACCTTGCGCACCGTCGCCCCGGTTTCGATCAGCTTCAGGCCCTGGAAGCTGAAATTGTGACTCTCGCCATTGTTCAGCGTCAGCGTGCCCTTGCCCCAGCGGATGCCGGCGATAAAGGCGACACTGGTTAGGTCGGCCGTTATCGTCCCGGACTTGACCATGCCCTGCTCTTCGCAGGGCGTCTGCTCCTGGGCCTGGGCCGGCATGACCGCAACGAGACCGCCGAGCGCGCAGCACAACGCGAACAGAATGCTGGTTTTCATGATGATGCCCCTGTTTCGGTTGGTGGACCCCTGCCCGAACCCACTTTCCGCAATACTTGCAAAAGTATGCCGCCGTACACCGAGGTCAAACCGACGGCGCGAAGAATGCGTCAAAAGCCGCGATGCGCTTCATGACCTTATCCCCCGAATCGGCCGATGATGGCGGGCGCTGGAAAAATCGGGGCGGATCGTCGTGGCGGAAGATGTTGCAGGAACCGCGGGTTATGTCGAAGAGGCCGCGCGGCTGATCGCACCCTATGAGGAGATCGCGTTCGAGGACGTGCATGCGGCCGTGCTGCACCTGGTGCCGCCGAACGCCGGACGGGTGCTCGATGTCGGCGCCGGCACGGGGCGCGACGCCGCGCGGTTCGCCGAGATGGGCCATCGGGTGGTGGCGGTTGAGCCGACCGACGCGCTGCGCGAAGCCGCGATCCGGCTGCATCCGTCGCCGGCGATCGACTGGGTCGATGACGGGCTGCCCGAGCTGATGCACGTCGTCGCGCGCAACGAACAGTTCGATGTCGTCATGCTGACCGCCGTCTGGATGCATCTCGACGCCGCCGAGCGCCGAACGGGGATGCCGGTCCTTGCTGGCCTGCTACGGCGCGGCGGCGTCATGATCATGTCGCTGCGCCACGGACCGGTGCCGGACGGTCGCCGGATGTTCGAGGTGACGGCCGAAGAGACAATCGACCTTGCGGCAGCCGATGGCTTGCGGCCGACGCTGCAACGGCAAAGCGAGTCCCTGCAAGCGGCGAACCGGCGCGCCGGCGTCACCTGGACGCACCTGGCCTTCGAACGGCCGCGCTAGTTCAGACCGAGTTGCTTGCCGGCGTTTTCGTGGACGATCCAGTCCTGGGCCTCGAGTGCCGCCCGCGCGGCCGGACTGATCGAGCCCTCGAACCACATCTCGCCGCCGCTGACGCCCTCGATATTGGCGAGGTCCTGCATGTTCGTCGCGTGCCGTTGGGCGATCGCGCCGGTCCAGGCGAGGTGGTCGATGGGGAACACGCCGACGAGCACGCCGTCCGCGCGCTGGCCGAACGGCGCATTGCCGATCCGGACGAAGCGCGCGAGCGGGGTCACCTCACGGTGATAGCCCATCAGCGCCTCGGCCCAGCGCCGCATGAAATAGGCCTCGTCCTCGTTCTGCACCAGAAGCGTCCGCTCGACAAAAGCCTGGCGCTGGCCGGCGCCGGTGCGGGCCATGGCCTCGACCAGGACGGTCTTCTGTGTCGGTGAGAATTTCGGGTGCTCCAGAAACAGCCGCGCGATGTCGTCGTTGACATACATCGCCGACAGTTTGTCGGCGTTGATGCGCTTGAGTTCCGCCGGGGTGTTCTCGGCGATCAGCTTAGCCATGCCGCCGGCAAGCTTGGTGCCGGAGAGCGCGCGGCCGGCCGGCGCGTCGATAGCGCCGAATGCTGCCGAGACCGTCATGGTGCCGCCGGTCGCGGCCCAGCTGATCTCATCCAGCCGTTCGCGGACCGGCGGAAAGTTGGTGTAGGGGTCGATGCCGAAGCCGAAGGCGAACTGACGCTTCGCCTCGTCGAAACCGAGCGCGGTCTTAAGGGCGCCGGCCTCCTGGTCGCTCGGGCTGCCGAACATGGAATGGCCGAGGCTTTGGAAGAAGGTACCGACTCCAGAGCCAATTCTTTTCGTCGTCTCGACCGGACTAGTGACCAGATTGCCGACCGTGCGGAACGGCATCTTGGCGCCTTCCTTGACGGCGTCCTTGAACACATCGGTGCGCTTGATGTCGTCCATGCTGTCGAGCGCCGCCAGTTCAGCCAACCGCTCGCGCATCAGCGCATTACCCTGTACCTGATAGGTCTCGCCATCGACGGTGACGGCGAACCGGTTCAGATAGCCATTGTTCCTGGCCGCCGGATCGATGTCGTAGTTCGCACCGGACAGTGAAAATCCACCCAGCATCTCACTGGCATCGAAGGTCGGTGGAACGTCCGCTTCGTTGTCGGCAGGTGCCGTCTGAGTTAACGCCAACACGGTGGCCGTTCCGAAACCGAGTGCGGCAAGCCAGGCGATACGGTTCATGAAACCCTCCCAAACGCGGCCGGCGGCGTCCTTCAGGTTTGAACTTATTCGTGGCCGCTAATACATCGCGTTGAAAGTCTTCCCAGTATGGGCACATGTAAATTACAGCAACAATACTTCGTCGACCGGGTAACCTGCTGTAACAATGCCGGACTGTTTGCGGTCGTGGATGGGAGATCTGACAATGCACCGGCGGCATAGATCGCGCGCGGTCCTGATCGCCGTGGCCGCAGCCCTGCTGACGGCGGCCTGCGACGATGCGCCGCCCGAGCAAGCGGAACGCGTCCGCGCGATCAAACCCTACTTCGTCGCCGAGCCGGCCGGCGGCGACGTGCGGCGCTATTCCGGCACGATCAGCGCGGCGAATACGTCCGCGCTGAGCTTCGCTGTTGCCGGCACCGTACAGACCGTCGCCGTCAACCAGGGCGACCGCGTGACGCAAGGCCAGGTGCTGGCGACGCTCGATGCGAAACCGTTCGAGCTGGACGTACAGGCGCAGCAATCCCAGGAGGCGACGGCACAGGCCGAATTCGACAACCGGCGGGTCGAGCTCGACCGGCAGCGCCAGCTGTTCGAACGCGGCTGGGTGGCGCGCGCCGCCTACGATCAGGCCGTGGCCGCGTTCGAGGCGGCGGAGGGCAACCTCAACCTCGCGCGCTCGCGCCTGGGCCTGGCCGAGCGCGACCTGACGAATACGCGACTGGCGGCGCCCTTCGATGGCGTGATCTCGACCCGCAGCGTCGAACCGTTCATCGAGGTCCAGCGCGGCCAGACGGTGCTGCAGCTGGACTCGGCGGGCGCCTTCGAGGTCGACCTGTCCATTCCCGATACCGTGGTCGGTCGGTTGTCGCTGGGCGCGCCCGTGAGCATCGATGCGGCGACGGTGCCGGGCTGCGGCTGCAGCGGCCGGATCACCGAGATCGGCGCTGAGGCGGGCGCGGCGAACGCGGTGCCGGTGACCGCGGCAATCGCCGAAGCGCCGAACGGCCTGTTGCCGGGCATGGCGGTCGAGGCGAGCGTCATTCTGACCGACGATGGCGGACCGCGCGGTTTCCTGGTGCCGTTGGTGGCGATCGCCGAGGGCGACGAAAACGCGCGCGGCTATGTCTTCAAATTCGACCCGCAAGCCGGCGTGGTCCGCCGCACCGCCGTGCGCGGCGACGGCAGCGTCAGCGGCAATCTGGTCAGCATCGACGAAGGTGTCGCGGCCGGCGACATCATCGCCGCGGCCGGCGTGAGCTTCCTGCGCGACGGCCAGCGGGTGACGTTGATGGGCCAATAGCGCCGCTTTCCGGCGCCGGCGGAGGCGACCGACATCATGAACCTGACAAAGCTGGCGCTCGACAACTCCCGCATCACGATCAGCGGCATCCTGATCGTCATCCTGCTGGGCATCACGACCTATCTCTCCTATCCACGGGCGGAAGATCCGTCCATCACCATCCGCAGCGCCAGCATCACGGCGAACTATCCGGGCATGTCGCCGGAACGTGTCGAGGACCTGATCACCGATCCGCTGGAAGCGGCCATGCGCGAGATCGCGGAAATCGACGAGATCGTGTCGACCTCGCGGATCGGCGCCGTGAAGCTGACGGTGACGATCCATGACTGGGTCGACGATCTGGATCCGGTCTTCCAGGACATCCGCAACAAGGCGAACGACGTCAGCGCGCAACTACCCGACGGCACGTTGGGGCCGTTCGTCAATGACGAGGAAGGCCTGACGGCCGTCGCCACGATCGCCCTGTGGGCCGACGGCTTCTCGCTGGCCGAAATGCGCGACGTGGCGCGCGACGCGCGCGACCGGATCTACACCCTGGAGGGGGTTCGGAAGGTCGATATCCTCGGCAATCAGGACGAACGGATCTACCTGGAGATGACGCCGGGCAAGCTGGCCCAACTCAACGTCTCGCCGGTGGAGATATTCGGCGCGCTGGCGCAGCAGAACATCATCGAGCCCGGCGGCGAGATCGTCGCCGACGGCCGCGCCGTCTTCCTGGAGCCGACGGGCAACCTGCGGTCCGTGGAGGAGATCCGGGACGTGGTGTTCCGCGTGCCCGACACCAACCGCGTGCTACGGCTCGACGAAATCGTCGACATTCGTCGGGATTTCGTCGATCCGCCCGAACGGCCGTCCTTCTTCAACAACCGTCCGGCCATCATCCTGGCGGTGTCGACCATCGAGGGCACGAACAACGTCGAGTTCGGCGACCGCCTGACGGCGCTGGTGAACGATTTCCAGCAGGAGCTGCCGATCGGCTACGTGCTGGAATACGCCACCTTTCAGCCCGAACTGATCGCCGCCGCCGTCGAGAGCGCGGTCTCGAACGTCTACCAGACACTCGCCATCGTGCTGGCCGTGGTCATGCTGTTCCTGGGCCTGCGCACCGGCCTGATCGTCGGTTCGTTCGTGCCCCTGACCATGCTGCTCGGCGTCATCGTCATGAACGGTTTCGGCGTCGAGCTGCAGCGCATGTCGATCGCGGCGACGATCATCTCGCTGGGCCTGTTGGTCGACAACGGCATCGTCGTCGCCGAGGACATCCGCGTACGGCTGGCGCGCGGCGCCGATCGGGTGACGGCGGCCGTCGAGTCGGGCCGCATGCTGGCGATACCGCTGTTGACCTCGTCGCTGACCACGGTGTTCGCCTTCCTGCCGATGCTGCTGGTCGAGGGCAACTCGGGCGAATACGTGCGCTCGCTAGCCCAGGTCGTGGCGATCCTGCTGCTCGGCTCCTGGTTCCTGTCGATGACCGCGACGCCGGCCATGTGCGCCTGGTTCATGAGGGCGCCGACGGCCGAAAACGGGCCGTCAGAGCCGACCTACGATGGACCGCTCTACGCGGTCTACCGCCGGCTTCTGGGTGTGTTTCTGAAATGGCGGCTGCTGGCCATCGCTGCGCTGATCGCGCTGCTGGTGCTGTCGGTGCAGGTGCTCGGCCTGGTCAAGACCGAGTTCTTTCCCCTTGGCGACCGAAACCAGCTGCTGGTCTATCTCGATCTCGAGGCCGGCACGGATGTGCGCGAGACCGAGGCCGAGCTGCGCAAGCTGACAGCCTGGCTGTCGGACGGCACGGAAAACCCTGATGTCACCGGTCATGTCGCCTATGTGGGCTATGGCGGGCCGCGCTTCTTTCTGGCGCTGTCGCCGGTCGATCCCGACCCGCATCGCGCCTTCGTCGTGGTGAATACGCGGTCGGTCGACGACGTCGGTCCGGCACTGACCCGCATCAACACATTTCTCGACGCGAACATCCCGGCGGCGCGCGCCGACGCCAAACGCATGTGGTTCGGCGGCACCGAGCCCGGCGTGGTGCAGATCCGCCTGATCGGCCCCGACGGCGACGTCCTGGCCGAACGGGCAAGCCGTCTGATCGAAGCGTTTCATACCGTTCCGGGCACGGTCGGCATCAAGCAGGACTGGGAAAACAAGATCCTGAAGCTGATCGTCGACGTCGACCAGACGCGCGCGCGGCGGGCCGGGGTCACGTCGCAGGATGTCGCCGGCGCCCTGAACGCGACCTTCACAGGCTATGCGATCAGCGACTATCGCGAGGGCGACAAGTCCATCCCCATCGTGCTGCGCGGTGATGACAGCATGCGGTTCTCGCTCGCCGGCCTGCAGCGGGTGCAGGTCTATTCGACCGCGACGGATTCGTTCGTCGGGCTGGGACAGGTCGCCAGCATCGACGGCGAATGGCGTTTCAGCCGGATCAAGCGCCGTGACCAGCAGCGCACGCTGACCGTGGAAGCGCGCAATCCCGGCCTGCCGGCGCCGCGTTTGCTGGCGACCGTTATGCCGGCGATCGAGACGCTCGACCTGCCGGCCGGCTACCGCTACGAGATCGGCGGCGAGATCGAGGATCAGTCGGAGGCGAACGAACGGCTGTTCGGCCTGCTGCCGTTGGCGCTCGCCGGCATCGTCGTGCTGCTTGTCGGACAGTTCAACTCGTTCCGCAAGGGCGGCATCGTGCTGGCGACGATCCCGCTGATCCTGATCGGCGGCACGCTCGGCCTGGTCGTGATGAACGCGCCCTACGGCTTCATGGTGCTGCTGGGATTCTTCAGTCTGGCCGGCATCGTCATCAACAACGGCATCGTCCTGATCGACCGCATTCAGATCGAGGAGGCGGCCGGGCGCGAGCGCCTGGACGCCGTGATCACCGCCTGCCTGGCGCGGCTGCGGCCGATCCTGATGGCGACGCTGACCACCGTGCTGGGGCTGATCCCGCTGATCCTGTTCGGCGGCGCGCTGTTCTACGGCATGGCGAGCGTGATCGCGTTCGGCCTGATCGTGGCGACGGTCTTCACGCTCGGCTTCGTGCCGGCGCTCTACACCCTGTTCTTCGGCATCTCGACGCGCGAGGCCACGACGGCCACGCACGCGGCTCCGGCAAACGCGGACTGACGCCGGAGTCAGTTGATTCAGCGGCGGTGCGCCGCGTCGATGGCGGCCCGGAGTTCTTTCGCCCAACGATCGAAGGTCGGTTCCGCCTCCCCCGCAAAGCCGTGAATGACTCCGGGAACGACTACATCCCGGCCCTGCTGAAGCCGCGCAAACAGTTCGGCTGATCATCGGCGTCGAACGGATGGCAGGGTCGCGGGATGTTGGCCCAATGCAGGGCGCGCAGATCGCAGGATGTTGGACCCGGGCCATCGACGATGATCGTGGCCGGCGCCCAGGCATAGGCGTTCCTGAAGTTCATGTGGTTCTTGACCACGAGGAACTTCTGGCGCCGGACATCGATACCGGCGGCAGCGAAATGCTCGTCGTCATGTTCATAGCAAGACTGTGCGCTGACCAGGACGGAGGCCCGGCCGATCGTCAGCACCGCCGAGGGACCCATGCTGGCACGGACGCCGCCCATCAGGCCGCCGCGATA
This sequence comes from Alphaproteobacteria bacterium, assembly GCA_965232515.1. Lineage (GTDB taxonomy): Bacteria > Pseudomonadota > Alphaproteobacteria > JANQKO01. The sequence continues at coordinate 1,589,991 of CBDDPY010000002.1, forward strand.
GCTGAAGCGGCCGTCGAACACATGCGCGACCTTGCCTGAGAAAGGAACCGGCATACCGAACCGCGTGTCGATCTTGTGGCCCAGCATTCCGTCGATGGCGGCGCCGACGCCGAGCCGGTGGGCCGCCTTGGCGATTTCCGGGTCGACGACCTGGATCGCCAGCGACTCGCCAAGACCTGCGTCGAGATACGCGCGCAGGACGGCGACGCTGTCACCGGCGGCGCCGCCGCCGGCCGTATCGGCGCAATCGGATATCACCACCGGCCCGTCGGGCGTGGCCCGTCCGATCCGCAAAGCGGTTTCGGCCGAAACCGCTGCGACCGCGAGCTCGGCGCGCCGCGACCAGATGCGACGTACGATATCATCGGCCAAGCGCTCCGCCCGCGCGCGGTCGCCATCGACCAGAGCGACGGCGGCCGTGCCCACATCCGGCAGATCGAGCCAAGCCTGTACGGGAAAATAGCTCAGGGCGACGGCGTCGCCTGCCGCCTCCAATGCCCGGCAATGGCGATAGAGGTCCCGCATCAGCCCCGGCACCATGGTGCCGCAGGCAACCGGCGGGAACAGCGCGGCGATCTTTCGCATGGCCATCGCTGGTCTGATCTCGCCAGCCACGATCCGCAACAGAAGGCCCGTCGCCCTGACGCCGGTTTCAAACGTGTCGTCGTGGGGATAGTGCTGATAGCCGACCAAAGCATCGACGCGGTCCAGCATCTCGCACGTGACATGCGCGTGGAGATCGCAGCTTACGACCAGCGGCACCGAGCCGATCAGTTCACGGACGTCGCCCAGCAGATCGGCCTCTGCATCATCGACACCGTCGCAGATCATGGCGCCGTGCAGCGCAAGGAAGAGACCGTCTAGCGGACCCGCCGCCCGTACGGCGCCCAACAGGCGCGCCTTCAGCGCCGCATAGGCTTCGGCGTCGATCCGGCCGCCCGCGCCGCCATGCGTGGCGATCAGCGGCACCGCGTCGGCGTTCGCCGCCGCCGCGACCGCCAGCGCGCCGGCAACTTCGAGGCGGCTGTCCGCCAGTTGGTCGATGATCTCCTGTCCCTGGCAGAAGTATTTGTTGGTGAAATCGGACAGGGTCGTTTGCACGGGCGAAAAGGTATTGCCTTCAAACAGCAAGGCGCCGATACCGATGCGCTTCCTGCGATGCGTCATACCGAACTCTCCTGACCGCCCTGCCCGGCCGCCGAACCGGCGGCCTCCGCCGACGGTTGCCAAAAAGCGTTTGCCCGGCCGATAAGTTACCGGTAACATTTTTGCGTTGTCAAAACATCTATCAGGCCAGGGAGAAGGAAATGCTGGGATTATCAACGAGGCGGAAACCGCCAACTTCGATCCGGCGACTCGGCGCGGCGGTCGCGTTTGGCGCCGCCGTGGCGATCACCGCGGTCGCGGACGCCCGGGCAGAGGTCACCATGCGGCTGGCCTGGGCCGGCTCGGAGGACGCGCCCTACGCGGTAGGCGCAAACAAGTTCAAGGAGCTGATCGAGCAGTACACCAACGGCGAGATCAAGGTGAAGCTCTTTTGCTGCTTCAAGATGGGCGGCGAGCAGGAGATGTTCAAAAAGCTGCAGCTCGGCACGCTCGACGGCACCATCATCGCCCAGAACAATGCCGGCCCGTTCTTTCCGCTGATCGACCTGTTCGTGCTGCCCTACGTGTTCCAAAGCTACGAACACGCCATCAAGGTCGTCGATGGTCCGATCGGCAAGCGTATCGCCGACCAGATGCTGAACGACACCGGCGTGCACTTGATCTCGTTCGTCGAGGTTTCGTTCCGCAACATCTACAACTCGAAACGGCCGATCAATTCGATCGCCGATGTCGGCGGCCTGCGTTACCGCGTGCCCAAGAACACGGTGATGATCGATACTTACAAGGCCTTCGGCGCCGAACCGACGCCCATTGCCTGGTCGGAGACCTTCACGGCGACACAGACCGGCATCGTCGATGGCGGCGACTCCGGCGTCTACTGGCTGAAGGCGGCGAAGTTCTACGAGATCTGCAAGCACTACGCGATCACCGAACACTTCGCCCTGGCCTCGCCGTTCCTGGTCAGCGACAAGTTCATGCAGAAGCTGACGCCCGAACAGCAGGACCTGGTGCGCAAGGCCGGCCACGAAGCGGCGCTGGTCGAACGGCAGAACGTGCGCGACAGCGAGAGCGCGATCGCGGACGAGATGAAGCAGGCCGGCGTCAAGTTCACCTATCCGGACAAGGCGCCGTTCATCGCCGCCGCGAAGGTCGTGCAGGACGCATTCGTCAAGGAACGCGGCGATGCCTATGGCGAGTTGCTGACGGCCATCGAAAAGGCGGCGATGTAGGTCGGGCCGTCCCTGGTGGCGCCGCCCGGCCGCGCGGCCGGGCGGCCTGTCTGGAAACAGCATCGTGAAACGCCTGCTTAGCGAGTTCCTTGGCGTCCTCGACCGCCGGTTCGAGGAGACGGCCTGCGCCGTCCTGCTGTCCGTGATGGGCGCGATGATCTTCCTCCAGGTCATCATGCGCTACGTGTTCTCGAACCCCCTGTCCTGGACCGATGAAATCGCCGTCTATTGCATGGTCTGGTCCGTCTATCTCGGCGGTGCGCTGGCGGTGCGCGAGCGCGCCCATATCCGCGTGCTGAACGGCATCCTGGCGTTCGGTGGACGCGTTTCGCTGGCCCTCGTCGTGTTCAGCGACGCCTTGTGGGCGGCGATCAACGTGCTGCTGGTCTGGCAGGGGCTGATCCTGGAAGCGTCGTTCTGGTCGCAGCCCTATGTGTCGCCGGCGCTGGGGATCGATCAGAAGTGGCCTTATCTGATCGTGCCACTGGGTTTCGCCCTGATGACCCTGCGTCTGGGTCAGATCTACGTGCGCTGGATCAGCCATGGCGAACCGCCGACCCGCGGGCTCGTCGGGGGCGCGGCGACACCTGGCGGCGACACATGACTGACAGCATCATCATGTTCGCGGCGCTGTTTGGCGCCATCGCGCTCGGCGTGCCGATCCCCGCCGCCGTCGCCATCGCTTGCGCCGTCGGCGTCCTGCTGGTCGATATCCCGCTCGTGTTCCTGGCCCAGAACATGTACGACGCGCTGGAAGGCATCCCGTTGATGACGATCCCGCTGTTCGTGCTGGCGGGCGCCCTGATGGAAAAGGGCGGCATGGCGATGCGGCTGGTCAACGTGGCCCAGGCCATGGTCGGCCGGTTTCGCGGCAGCCTGGGCCTGGTGGCGATCGTCGGCTGCACCTTCTTCGCCGCCCTGTCGGGCTCGGGCCCCGCAACGACGGCCGCCGTCGGCGCCGTCACCCTGCCGGCGATGCTGAAGCAGAGATACGCGCCGGCCTTCGGCGGCGCGGTGGTGGCCTCGGGCGGGGCGCTCGGCAGCCTGATCCCGCCAAGCAATTTGATGATCATCTACGGCATCGTGTCGGACAACTCGATCCCGCGGCTGTTCCTGGCCGGCATCCTGCCCGGCATCGCGGCCAGCCTGCTGCTGATGGTCTGCGTCTGGCTGATCGCCCGGCGCCGCGGCTATGGCGGCAGCGACGAGCCGTTCTCATGGCCGCGGCTGCGGCACGCGCTCTGGGACGGCAAGTGGGCGCTGGCGGCGCCGCTGGTAATCCTTGGCGGTATCTATTCCGGCATCTTCACAACGACGGAGGCGGCCGCCGTCGCCAACGTCTATGCCCTGCTGGTCGGCCTGTTCGTCTATCGCGGCCTGTCCGCCGGCGATCTGCTCGACTGTCTCAAGGTCACGGCCATCATCTCCGGCAGCGTCGTCATCATCCTCGGACCGGCAAAGGCCTTCGGCCAACTGGTCAGCCTGATGGAGGTGCCGGAACTGATCGGCAGCCTGCTGACCGGCGCCACCGAAAGCGCTTTCCTGACGCTGATGATCATCGCCGTGGTCCTGATCGTGACCGGCATGTTTCTCGAATCCATCGCGCAGATCATTCTGTTCACGCCGCTGCTGCTGCCGATCGTCGTGCCGTTGGGCATCGATCCCATCGCCTTCGGCATCATGATGGTGGTGGCCTGCGAGATCGGCTTCCTGACCCCGCCGGTCGGCGCCAATCTGTTTGTCGCCGCCCGCTTGACCGGCCTCGGGATCGAGCCCATCTCGGTCGCCGTGATTCCGTTCCTGTTCGTCTATGTCCTGATCATCATCGGACTAGCGCTGGCGCCCGATGCGGTGTTGCTGCTGCCGAACGCGGTGTATGGTCCGTCGGGCTGAATCAGGCGGCCGGGCGGATCGACGACGTCGGGCCGACGGCGCGCATATGGCGGGCAAGACGTTGGGAACCGAGAAAAAGCCGGCACGGCGGCGGCGGCGATCCTATGCCGGACTGCAGATCCGCGATGTTTCGCGGCTGTCGGGCGTGTCGACGCAGACCGTGTCGCGCTACTTCAACACGCCGCACAAGGTGAGCGAGAAGACCCGGGCGAAGATCGCCGAAGCCGTGGAAGCGACCGGCTATATCCCCAACATGGTCGCCAAGGGCCTGTCGTCGAACCGGACCAATATCGTCGCTGCGATCGTGCCGACGATCACCCATTCGATCTTCGCCGACGTCCTGGCAGGCATCTCGCGCGTGCTGGAGGAACAGAACCATCGCCTGCTGATCTCGGAGAGCGGCTATTCCCTCAACCGGGAAGAGGCGCTGATCCGCGAACTGATGGCGCAGCGGCCCGGCGGCATCGTGTTGATCGGACAGACCCGCACCGACGGCGCGCGGGCGTTGTTGAACCGACTCACCATACCGGTGGTCGAACTGTTGGAGATCGACGCGCCACCATGCGATCTGGGCGTGGGTTTTTCCAACTTCAATGCTTGCCTGGAGATGACCAACCGGCTGATCGAAGCGGGTTATCGGAAGATCGGCTTCATCTGCGCGCCGTTCGAGGCGAACGACCGCGCCACCCGCCGCTACCAGGGCTACCTGCAGGCGATGCGGGATGCGGGCATCGAGCCCGCGCCGGGCTGGCTGCGCACGGCGTCGTTTTCCTATCGGGAGGGCGCCCGCGTTTTCGGGCGACTGATCGACGACCATCCCGAGCTCGAGGTCGTGTTCAGCAACGACATCCTCGCCGTCGGCGGCGTGCTCGAATGCCAACGCCGCGGCCTTGCCATCCCGGCCGATATCGGGATCTGCGGCTTCGACGACCTCGAATTGGCGTCACTCACCAACCCGCCGCTGACCACGGTGCAGATCCCCCGGTACGAGATCGGCCGCCGGGCCGCCACGCTGGTGCTTGCCGCCAATGCGGGCGAGCGCCCCGAAAACACGACGGTCGATGTCGGCTTCAAGATCGTGTCGCGCGGCAGCACCCGCCCGATCAGAGAGAACGGCGCGACGTAGCGCCGAAACACACAACGGTCACCGTCTGGGGCTGTTCGCCAATCATCGATATTTGCCGTTCCGTGTCGGGAACGTAGGCTGTCGGACGTCCTTGCGGTTGCGACAAGGCGTTTCGGGAGAAGCCCATGCTCTATTCGATCCTGATCTACACCGCCGAGGGTGTGTTCGACCGGCTGCCGCCCGAGGAGCAGGAGGCCGTCCTGAAAAGGCATCGCGATCTGCAGGCGAAGCTCGCCGCGCGCGGCGATTTCGCGGTCGCCCAGCTGATGCCGGTCAGCAATGCGGTGACGTTGAAACCGACGGCCGATACGGCCGGGAAGCCGCTGGTGATCGACGGGCCGTTCGCGGAGACGAAGGAACGGTTCGCCGGCTTCTACATCGTCGACTGCGAGACCCTCGACGAGGCGGTCGCGCTGGCAAGTGAGCTGGGCGGCAGCCACGATTCGCTCGAGGTTCGGCCGGTCGCCTGGGCGGGTGGCGTGCTGGCCGCGCCGTGACGGTCACGCACGCCTGGCTGGAAGCGCGCTTCGCCGAGGTCCGGCCGAAGGCGATCGCCGCGCTGACGCGACAGTTCCGCGACCTGGAGCTGGCCGAGGAAGCCTTCGCGGCAAGCTGTCTGAAAGCGCTGCAGGTCTGGCCGCAACGCGGCCGACCCGACGATCCGTTCGCCTGGCTGCTGACCGTGGGACGGAATGCCGGCGTCGATATCATCCGCCGCGCATCGCGGACGCGAGACATTCCCGTGCCGGAGACCGTAAACGACACGCCCGAGGATGATCTGATCGCCGACCTCGATGCCGGCGGCCTGCGTGACGACGTGCTGCGGCTGCTGTTCATCTGTTGCCACCCGGACCTGACGCCGCGGGACCAGTCGGCGCTGGCGTTGAAGATCGTCGCGGGACTGAGCGTGGCGGAAATCGCCCGCGCCTTCCTGGTGAAGCCGAAAGCCATGGAGCAGCGCCTGACCCGGGCGAAGCGGATGGCGACCCACGCCAACGTGCCGTTCGAGACCCCGGACCTGGCCGAGCGGCACAATCGCCTCAAGACCGTGTCGCTGATGGTCTATCTGCTGTTCAACGAAGGCTGGTCGGCAAGCGCCGGCGAGATACAGATCAAAACAGCGCTTTGCGACGAGGCGATCCGGCTGGCGCGGTTGCTGCTGGCTCTGTTTCCCGGCGTCAGCGAGCTGATGGGCCAGCTGGCGCTGTTCCTGTTCCAGCATTCGCGCCGGCGGGCGCGGATCGACGCGGCCGGCGATCTGATGCCGCTCGACGATCAGGACCGCACGCTTTGGGACCGATCGATGACCGCAGAAGCGCAGGCGCTGCTGGAAAAGGCGCTGCGCCACGGGGCGCCAGGCCCCTACCAGATCCAGGCGGCGATCGCCGCTGTGCATGCCGGCGCGCCGGCGGCCGACGACACGGACTGGCACGAGATCGAGCGCCTCTACGCCGCGCTCTACCTGCTCGAACCGACGGCCGTCGTGAAGCTCAATCACGCCGTCGCCATTGCCAAGGTCGACGGTCCGACCGCCGCGCTCGATATGCTGGCGACGTTGGCCGACGACCTCGCCGGCTACAAATGGTTCCATACGGCACGGGCGGCGTTCCTGAGCGAGCTTGGCGATTTTCGGCGGGCGAAGGCCGCCTACGAATGCGCCATGTCGCTCGAGACGACAACACCCGAGCGCCGGCATCTCTGCCGCAAGATCGCGGCGTGCGAAAAAATGCTCTGATTGCTGTCGGATCTTCGTCCGCCCGCCCGTCCTTGACCTGTCAACACGCTCACGGCAGGACAATCAAACGGAGGACGACATGGCAAACGAATTGACCACGCCCGGCAACGCAGGCTGGATCCAGTATTCGGGACCGGACGCCAACGCGGCGAAGAAGTTCTACAGCGAGGTGATCGGCTGGAACATCGCCGACATGCCGATGCAGGACGGCGGCAGTTTCGCCGGGATCATGGTCGGCGACGGCCCGATCGGCGGGTTCGCGCCGGTACCGGCGGAGACCGGCGCCTGGACCATCTACGTCACGGTACCCGACGTCGACGCCAGCTTGAAGAAGGCGACCGCCGCCGGTGCGCAGGTTCTCGATGGCCCGACGGACGCAAAAGGCGTCGGACGCATGGCCACCATCGCCGATCCGCACGGCGCGCGCATCGCGCTGATCACCTACGAAAGCATGCAAAAATAGCGCTCACGAGGACCGGCCGTCGCCGCCCGTGCGGCGGCGGTCGGCATTCGAATTCGAGGGCTGACGCATGGCCTATGACGAGGAACTTGCCGGACGCTTCTACAGCGCCGCCGAGGGCATGGTCGACATCACGGAAAAGCGGATGATGGGCGGGATCTGCTTTTTTCTGAACGGCAACATGCTGGGCGGTTGCGACCGCGCGAAGACCGGCGAGCGGCGCTTCATGTTCAGGGTCGGCAAGGAGAACGAGACCGAAGCTCTCAGCCGCCCCGGCGCCGTGCCCATGAAATTCACGGGCCGCCGCATGGGCGGGCTGGTGTTCGTCGACGAAGCCGCCTGCGACAGGCAAGCGCTGCGGGATTGGATCGCGCTCGCCCTTCGCTTCGTCTCGACCCTGCCCGCGAAATAGTGACGTCGCCGCTTCAGCCAACCGCGACGGCGGCCCCGTCGATTTCGTCCCAGATGCGGTCGAGGCCGGGGCGCGCGGGATTGCGCGGGGCGTAGACGGCGATGTGCATGTCGTAAGGCGGCGCCACTTCGGCGATGGGCGCGAGGCGGCCCTGCGCCAGATCGTCGGCGATGAGCGAGCGCGGCAGCCAGGCGGCCCCGAGGCCGCCGACCGCCATCTCCCGGATGCCGAAGGCGAAGGCCGAGACGCAGACCGTTTCGACGCGGTAACGCCGCATCATCTCGGGCATGCGGGTCTTCCAAAGCAGCTCGCCGAAAAAGCTGTCCTGCGGATAGCCGATCAGCGGCAGATGCGCGCCCTCGCCCGCGCCGAACGGTGGCGCCCCGCCGTGATCAGCCGCGCCGACCAGCATGAGCTGCTCGGCGCCCAGGAGCTTGCGCCGCGCCGTCGTCGGTGGGATTTCGGTCGGCGTATCGCCGGCCTCGTAGCACATCAGGAAATCCGCCTCGCCGCGCAGGAACATCACCACGCAATCGTTCTTGTTGGCCGAACGCACGCGATAGGTCTGTTCGAAACCGCGCTGTTCCAGTCCGTCGATCAGCGACGGCAGGTAGTAGGTGGCGAGGCTGTGCTGGACCGCGAGCGTCACCCTGACCTCGCCGCTTTGCTCGGCCCTGAGGCGGCTGCGCAACTCGTAAAGCGAGGCGACGAGATGGCGAAACTCGGCTTCGTTTTCGACCGCCACGACGGTCGGCCGGAGCGGCTTGTAGGCGCGGTCGACAAGCGTCGCGCCGAGCCAGTTTTCCAGCGCCTGAATACGGCGCGAAAATGCCGGCTGGCTGACATGGCGGCGGGCCGCAGCGGCGGAAAAGCTCCGGGTCTCCATCAGAACCAGGAAGTCCTCAAGCCATTTCAGTTCCATCGTCGGTTTCCAGGTGCCGCCAAACTATGCAAAAAAATTATAATATTGAATGGAATTGGCATTGGATAGAGATCGATTTCCGGGTTTTACTCCTGGTAAATCTCAAAAGAGATAGATGATTAGTGCTTTCTGATGGATCGGCTCCGGCAATTTCGGCCGAAGCGCCAAGGATCGTCGCAACATCATCATGCGCAGGGAGAATAATCATGAACCTGGCCAGGTTTCCCCGGCTGCGCTTCGGGCACTTTCCGACACCGCTTGAGCCCATGCAGCGACTGACCGAACTGCTGGACGGTCCTCGGCTCTGGATCAAGCGCGACGACTGCACCGGCCTGTCGACCGGCGGCAATAAGACCCGCAAGCTGGAATACCTGATGGCGGACGCCCTGGAGCAAGGCGCCGACACCATCGTGACCCAGGGCGCGACGCAGTCGAACCACGCGCGGCAGACGGCGGCGATCGCGGCCAAGCTGGGCCTTGCCTGCCACATCCTGCTGGAGGACCGCACCGGCTACGACGACGCCGAGTACACGTTGAACGGCAATGTGCTGTTGGATCGACTGCACGGCGCCAGCGTGTCGAAGCGGCCCGGCGGCGCGGACATGAATGTCGAGATGGCGGCGCTGGCCGAGACGCTGAAGGCCGAGGGCCAAAAGCCCTATGTGATCCCCGGCGGCGGCTCCAACCCGATCGGCGCGCTGGGTTACGTGAACGCGGCGCTGGAACTGACCTATCAGGCCGGCGAGAACGGCCTTAACATCGGCCATATCGTGCACGCGACGGGTAGCGCGGGCACCCAGGCCGGTCTGGTGACGGGTCTGAAGGCGATCAACGCGGGCGTCCCGGTGCTTGGCATCGGCGTCCGTGCGCCGAAAGAAAAGCAAGAAGAAAACGTATTTGCGCTGGCTCAGGCGACCGCCGAGCGGATGGGCCTGGACGGAGTCGTCGAGCGGACCGATGTGGTGGCGAACTGCGACTATGTGGGTCAGGGCTACGGCATTCCGACAGAAGGCATGGTGGCGGCGGTGAAGCTGCTGGCCGAGACCGAGGGCATCCTGCTGGACCCCGTCTATTCCGGCAAAGGCATGGCCGGCCTGATCGACCAGATCAAACGCGGGTATTTCGAGAAGGACTCCGACGTCGTCTTCATTCACACCGGCGGCGCGGCGGCCTTGTTCGGCTATCCGAACGCCTTCGACCTGCCGGGCTACACGTCTTAAGCGAGGTGATGCGAACGAGGACGGGACGATGCAGTACGTCAAGAGAGCCGCGGCCGATCCCGCGACCGAGGACCGCAAGATCCGCGAGACGGTCGAGCAGATGCTGGCCGACATCGAGCGCCGCCGCGAGGATTCCGTCGTCGAGTACGCGGCCAAGTTCGACGGCTGGCACGGCGATTTCATCCTGTCCGAGACCAAGAAACGGGCCCTGATCGACAGCGTCGACGACGGGGTCAAAGACGACATTCAGTTCGCCCACCGACAGGTCACGCGCTTCGCCGAGGCGCAGCGCGACAGCCTGCAGGCGTTCGAAATCGAGACCGAACCCGGCGTGCGCCTGGGCCAGCGGGTGGCGCCGGTGGACGCCGCCGGCTGCTACGTGCCGGGCGGCCGCTACGCGCACGCGGCCTCGGCCATCATGAGCGTGGCCACGGCCAAGGTCGCCGGCGTGCCCGACATCACCGCCTGCACGCCGCCGCGGGGCGAAGCGATCAACGCGGCGGTGGCCTATGCCATGGCGCTGTCGGGCGCCGACACCATTCTGGAGATGGGCGGCGTGCACGCGGTCGCGACCATGGCGTTCGGTCTGTTCGGCTGCCGCGAGGCCGACATCCTGGTCGGGCCCGGCAACGCCTATGTCGCGGAGGCGAAGCGCATCCTGTTCGGACGGGTCGGCATCGACGTGTTCGCCGGCCCGACCGAGTCGGCCATCATCGCGGACGACAGCGCCGATCCGATGACCATCGCCGTCGATCTGGTATCGCAGGCGGAGCACGGACCGACCTCCCCGGTCTGGCTGTTTACGACTTCGCGTGCGCTGGCGGAAAAGGTCGCGGAGGTCGTTCCGATGGTGGCCGACGATATGCCGAACGTCGACGTGGTGCGGACGGCCTGGCGCGACTACGGCGAGATCATCCTGTGCGACAGCCGCGAGGAGGTCGTCGCGGTGAGCGACCGATACGCCTCGGAACACCTGCAGGTGCTGGCCGACGACCTCGACTGGTGGCGCGACAATCTCGGCAATTACGGCTCGCTGTTCCTGGGCGAAGGCTCGACGGTGACGCACGGCGACAAATGCGCCGGCACCAACCACATCCTGCCGACGCGACGTGCCGGTCGCTATTCCGGCGGCCTGAACGTGCACAAGTTCATGAAGGTGCTGACCTACCAGCAGCTTGACGAAGAGGCGAACAAGACCTTCAGCGCCGTCGGCTCGCGGATCTCGCGGGTCGAGGGCATGGAGGGCCACGCGCGGGCCTGCGACTGGCGGTTGCGCAAGTTCTTCCCCGGCGAGAACTGGTCCTTCGATGTCTACGATCAGAAGCGCTACGACTGAGACGGTCCGGTGAAGACCTTCACGAAATCCTTCACCCAGCAGGAGCCGATCCCGGAGGCCGCGATCGCCCGGGCCGTCGCGGTCATGCAGTCGGGCAAGCTGCACCGCTACAACACGGACCCGGGCGAAGAGTCGGAGGCCGCCGCGCTGGAACGGGAATACGCCGCCTATCAGGGCAGCGACTATTGTCTCGCCTGCGCATCGGGGGGATACGCCCTGCATGTCGCCCTGCGCGCGGCGGGGCTGAAGGCGGGTGAACCGGTGCTGGCGAACGCCTATACGCTGGCGCCGGTGCCGGGCGCGATCCACAACGCCGGCGGCAAGCCGGTGTTCGTCGAGATCGACGAGAACTGGCATATCGACACCGATGACCTCGCCGCCAAGGCCGCGGCCAGCGGCGCGCGCTTTCTGATGCTGTCGCACATGCGCGGCCATATCGGCGACATGGACGCCATCGTCCGAGTTTGCGACGACTTCGGCCTGATCCTGATCGAGGACTGCGCGCATACCATGGGCGCGCGCTGGAACGGCGTGCGCTCGGGCAACTTCGGCCGCGTCGCCTGCTTCAGCACGCAGACCTACAAGCACCTGAATTCGGGCGAAGGCGGGTTTCTGACCACCAACGACGCCGAGATCGCGGCGCGGGCAGTGGTGCATTCGGGCTCCTACATGCTCTATGCCCGGCATGGCGCGGCGCCGGCGGAGGACGTCTTTCAAGGCGTCCGTCTGGAAACACCGAACTATAGCGGCCGCATGGACAACCTGCGGGCGGCGATCCTGCGGCCGCAACTGCAACAGCTCGACGAGAGCTGCGCGCGCTGGAACGCCCGCTACCGGGTGCTGGAACAGGGCCTGCGGCAGATCAACAGCATTCACGTGCCCGAGCGCGCGCCGGCCGAGGACTATGTCGGCAGCTCGATCCAATTCCGCCCCGAGACGCTCGGCGCCGCGGGCATGCCGGTGTTCCTCGAGCGCTGCGCCGAACGCGGCGTCGAGATCAAATGGTTCGGCGACCCCGAACCGAAGGCCTTCACGAGCAGGTTCGACAGCTGGCGGTATCTGAGCCCGACAGCGGAATTGCCGCGCACGCTCGCGGTGTTGTCGACGACCTGCGACATGAGGGTGCCGTTGACGTTCAGCGAGGACGACTGCCGCCTGATCGTCGACATCGTCGCGGAGGTCATGACCGACCTCTAACCACCACCTACCCACGCATAGAAGCCAGGGAGGCAGACAATGATGATGCGTAAACTGTTGATGACGGCCGCGATCGTATCGCTGGCCATCACCGGGACCGGCGCGGTCGAGGCGAAGACGCTGAAGCTGGGTATGGGCGATCCGCTCGAGTCCGATCAGGGCGCGCTCGCCAAACGCTTCAAGGAGCTGGTCGAGGGCTATTCCGGCGGCAAGATGGAAGTCCAGCTGTTCCCGGGCGGCGCGCTGGGCGCGGAAACCGAGATGCTGCAGAACGCCCGCATGGGCTCGCTCGACTTCGCGCTGGTGGGCATCGGCAATGTGACGCCGTTCGCCAAGGAGCTGGGCGCCTTGACCATGCCTTACATGATCGAGAACACCAGCGACGCGGTGAAGCTGACCACCGGCCATCTCGGCGACAAGTGGAACGAGATCGCCAACAAGGCTGGCCTGCATATCGTCAGCTGGACCTATTCCAACTTCCGTTTTCTCACGAACTCGGTGCGTCCGGTCACCAAGCTCGACGAGATCCGCGGCATGAAGGTACGCGTGCCGCAGAACAAGATCATGCTGGCGACGTACGAGGCCTGGGGCGCCTCGCCGATCGCCATGGCCTGGCCGGAGGTGTTCACGGCGTTGCAGCAGGGCGTGATCGACGGCCAGGACAATCCCTACATCGTCAACTACACGATGAAGTTCCATGAGGTGCAGAAGCACGTCACGGAAGTGCACTACAACTACTCACTGCAGCCGCTGGTCACCGGCGTTCGCAGCTTCGCCAAGTTCTCCGACGAAGAGCGGCAGATGATCGCGCGCGCCGGCCTGGAAGCACAGCTCTACTCGCTGATGTTCCAGCTGCAGGAAGCCGACAAGGCAAAGCAGGGCATGATCCGCGGCGGCGTCGAGGTGCATGCGCTGCAGGACGAGGATCAGTGGATCCAGATCGCCAAGTCCAAGGTCTGGCCGCAGTTCTATGACGAGGTCGGCGGCAAGGACTTCGTCGACTCCGTGATGAAGGAGCTCGGCAAGCAGTAAGAGCCGGTTTAGGGAGGCACGGTGGCATCGCCGTGCCTCCCTGTCCTTGGGGGAGGCGATAACAATGAAATATCTAAACAATATCGAAGATTACATTTGTCGATTTCTGCTCACGCTTTTTGTCACCCTGCTGTTCGTTCAGGTCGTGCTGCGGACCGTCTTCGGCTGGGGCCTGCCCTGGATCGAAGAACTTTCGCGGTTCGCTTTCGTCTGGTTCGCCTTCCTGGGCGCCGCGCACGCGGCCAAGCTGAACGCGCATAACCGCGTCGAGGTCCACCTCAAGCTGCTGCCCAAGCGGGTCTACCAGACGATCATCATGATCGCGGACCTGCTGTGGATCGCCTTCAATATCGCCATCGTCTGGAAGAGCTGGGAGGTCATCCAGGGCCTGCTCGAGTTCCCCTATATCTCGCCGGCGCTCGAATGGTCGATGGCCTACATCTACATGATCTTTCCGATCGCGTTTGTGCTGCTGTCGTTCCGCACGCTGCAGGTCGACTATCACCGCTTCATCAAGGGCGAGGAGCTGGTCGACGCGGATCAGGCCGAGATCGACGAGATCTCGAAAACCGCCGCCGAAACGCGCTGAGGAGCAGAGCCATGAACGTCACGCTGCTGCTGTTCGGGTCGTTCGGCCTGATGCTCTTCATGGGCACGCCGATCGTGGTCGCGCTGGGCGCCTCGGCGCTCGCCGTCTATGTGCTGACCGATCAGGACTTCTCGTCGCTGATCGTGCTGGCTTACAACGCCGTCGACTCCTTCCCGATCATGGCGCTGCCGGCCTTCATCCTGTCGGGCGCGCTGATGGGCGACGCCGGCATCTCGCGCCGGCTGATCCGCGTCGCCGAGGCGCTGGCCGGCAATGCCGCGGGCGGCCTCGCCGCCGCGGCGATCCTGTCCTGCATGTTCTTCGGCGCGGTCTCGGGCTCGGGCCCGGCGACCACGGCCGCGATCAGCATGCTGCTGGTGCCGGCCATGGTGAACCGCGGCTACAAGGCGTCCTATGCCGCCGCCGTGACGGCGTCTGCCGGCGGCCTCGGCATCATCATTCCGCCCAGCATCCCGATGGTGATCTACGGCGTCACCGCCAGCCAGTCGATCTCGAAGCTGTTCCTGGCCGGCGTCATTCCCGGCACGATCCTGGCCGTGTCGCTGCTGACCATCAACTATATCCGCGCCAAGCGGCTCGGCTACCGCTCAGACGACGACGGGACCGAGCGGGAGCCCGTGTGGAAGGTCCTGAAGGACGCGAGCTGGTCGCTGATGGCGCCGCTGGTAATCCTGGGCGGCATCTATTCGGGCTTCTTCACGCCGACCGAGGCGGCCGTCGTCGCGGTGTTCTATTCGCTGTTCGTCGGCGTGGTCATACATCGCGAGACGACCTGGGCTGGTGTGCGGCACGCGCTGGAGAGCACGACCTGGCTGACCGGCCGCGTGCTGATCATCATGTTCGCGGCGACCGCCTTCGGGCGCGTGCTGGTCGAGAACCAGATCCCGACCGTGATCGCCGAATACATCATCGGGCTGACCGACAGCCTGTTCCTGATCTGGATCGTGGTCATCGCCTTCCTGCTGGTGCTCGGCATGTTCATGGAGACGCTGGCGATGATCCTGATCGTCACGCCGGTTCTGCTGCCGGTGATGGTGGCGTTCGGCGTCGACCCGATCCACTTCGGCGTGGTGCTGGTCTGCTGCTGCCTGATCGGCTTCTCGACCCCGCCGCTGGGCGAGAACATGTTCATCGCCTCCAGCATCGCCAAGGTGACGATCGAGGAAATCTCGGTGAAGGCGATCCCCTGCGTCGTGGCCATGATCATCGCCGTCATCGTGATTGCGATGGTCCCGGAACTGAGCCTATGGTTCCCCGCCCTCTTTGGCTTCTAGACGCGACGGACGAGCGGATGGACGGCGAGAAGACGGTCGGCGTGATCGGCGGCATGGGGCCGGACGCGACGGTGGAGCTGATGCGGCGCGTCATCGCCGCGACGCCGGCCGCCGACGATGCCGACCATATCCACATGATCGTCGACAACAACCCCAAGGTGCCGTCGCGGATCAAGGCGCTGATCGACGGCGACGGCGAAAGTCCGGGCCCGTTCATCGCCGGCATGGCGCAAGGGCTGGCGGCGGCCGGCGCCGACTTCCTGGTGATCCCCTGCAACACGGCGCACCACTATCACGCCGAGGTCGCCGCGGCCGTCTCGATCCCGGTGCTGAACGTGATCACGCTGACCGCGGCCACGATATCGAACGCATCGTCGCGGCCGCGTCGCGTGGGCATGCTGGCCTCGCCGGCGGTGCGCATCGTCGGCCTGTTCGACGCCGCGCTACACGGGGTGGATATCGCACCGGTCTATCCGGAATCGAACCACCGCCTGCTCGACGTCATCAAGGCGGTGAAGGCCGGGCAGGTTTCGGCCGAGACCCGTGAAACGTTGAATGCGATCGCCGACGAGCTGGAAACCGCCGGCGCCGACTGCCTGTTGATCTCCTGCAGCGAGCTGTCGGTGATCTCAGACGCGATGCAGACTGCCCTGCCCGTCTTCGATACGATTCAAATTCTTGCCGACGCGGTCGTTGCGCAGGCCAAGGGCGAGCCCGGCGAAGCCGCGGTTACGGCGCCGCCAGTCGGTAACCGCGGCCACGGATCGTGGTGATCAGCCTGGCCCCGTCGCGGTCGTCGATCTTGGCGCGAAGCCGACGGATATAGACCTCGACCACGTTGGTCAGCGGGTCCTCGTGCGCACCCCAGACGTTCTGCAGGATGCGCGCCCGACTGACGACCTTGCCCTGCTCCAGCATCAGGAACTCAAGCAGCGCATATTCGAGCGAGGTGAGTTCGATCTCCTTGCCGTCGCGGATGACGACGAGCGCGTCGCGGTCGAACGTCAGATCGGCGACCTGCAGCATTCCGTCGGACTCCGCGCCGCCGTCACGGCCGGCCCGACGCCGGATCGTTTCGAGCCGCGCCAGCAGCTCGTCGAAGGCAAACGGCTTGGTCAGGTAGTCATCGGCCCCCATGCGCAGGCCGCGGACCACGTCCTCGGTGCTGTCGAGCGCGGTCAACATCAGGATCGGCGTCAGATTGCGCTCCATCCGCAGCGTCCGGCACACTTCCAGGCCGTCGACCTTGGGCAGCATCAGATCGAGGATGATGGCGTCCCAGTCCACCAGGCGCGCTTCGGCCAGCCCGGCCTCACCGTCGTTCACGATCCGGACCGTATGCCCCTCGGCACGCAAGCCCCGGCCCAGCATTTCATAGATCCGGACATCGTCCTCAACCATCAGCAGATTCACGCGGTCGCTCCACCCTTTTCAGGCATCGAGTCGTTAACTGGTGCCGACAGGCACGACTCGTCAAGAGCGGGAAACACAGCGCGCACCGCCGTGCCCTGGCGCCGGCCGCTATCGATCCAGATCCGGCCGCCATGGGCGTTGACCAGCGAGCGCGCGATCGGCAGGCCAAGACCGGTGCCGCCGGTCGACGACGGGTCCGGAACCGTGGCGGCGCGATAGAAGCGCTCGAATACGCGGTTGACCTCGCTGTCCGGGATGCCGGGGCCGTCGTCCTCCACGCAGAGCTCCCATCCGGCCTCGGTCCGATGCAGGCGGACATGGATGCGCACGCCGGCATGCGAGTGCTGGATCGCGTTCGACAGCAATATTCGGACGAGTTGGCCAAGGCGTTGCACGTCGCCCTCAATCAGCGCCTGGCTGTCCTCGAACGCCGTGGTGAGCGACGCCTGTCCGCCATCAATCGCCGAATTCATCTGTTCGACGCCGGCGCAGACGGCTTTCTTCAGATCTGTCACCTCGCGGCGCAGGTCGAGCACGCCCGCCTGCTCTCGGGCGACCAGAAAGATGTCGTTCACGAACCGCGTCAGCTGATCGGCGATGCCGATGATCTGCGACAGCGCCGCCCGATAGGTTTCCTGATGATCCTGCCGGGTACGCAGCGCGATCTCGGCTTCGCCCCGCACCGCCGTGATCGGGGTGCGCAGCTCGTGTCCGATGTCGGCGAAAAACTGGCGGCGGTTGGCGTCGCGGCGCTGCAGCTCGTTGTTGGCGACGCGCAGCGCCACCGTGCGTTCGGCGACCCGCACCTCAAGTGAGGCGCGCGCCTCCTCGAGCGCTTCGTGCTGCTGCCGCAGCTCGCGCGCCATGGTGTTGAAACGCTGCGACAGCACGGCGAACTCGTCGTTGCCGGAGACCGGAATTTCATGCGTCAACTGTCCGGTGGCGAACAGCGCCGCGCCCTGCTCGAGGTTTACCAGGCCGGTCCTGAGCCGCAGGACCAGCGTAACGACGACCAAACCGGTCAGTGCCAACCCGGTCGCGGTGGCTGCCACGGCGGCCCACAATCCGACCTGGTTCACCCATTCGATCTCTGCCGACGCGGTCTGAAGCTCACTACGCTCGTCGGCAAGCGCCACCTCGATCATGAAGTTCACCCGACCGTCGATCCGGTTCTCCAGACTAGCGTCGAGGAAGGCCCGTGCGTCCGCGAACCGCCCGTCGGCCAGCATCCGTTCGGTCTCTCGGATGTCGTCGAAGGCCCTGATGAGCTCCTGCCTCAGCGCCTGGGTCCGCGACACATCGCCCATGTCCTCGTTTTCACGGGCGCCGACGGCAACTTCCGCCGCTTCGTCAGCCGCGATCTCGGCGATGATCGTCTCAACCTCACTCTGGGCGTCGTCGAGGCTGAACGTCAGTTTCCCGCCGCCATGCATAAGATCGCGCCGGATCTGTTTGAAGGTCCGGAATACCTCGCCGGAAAGCTGCAGATAGCCGCCGAGCTCCTCGTAGGCGAGCCGCATGCGCAGATGATTGTAGGTGGACCGGTCCGCATTCCACAGCAGCATGGCGGCGCAAGCGACGATGACGCTCGCCAGAATGCCGACGCAGAGGAGGATCTTCGTGCGGACCAGCATATCTCAGAAGCTAGGCGCTGGAGACGTCAATACCATCGGCCGCCGCCCTTTTTTTCCGGCATCCGGCTTTTTGCCGTCGCCAAAACCGGACGACCCGGACGGGGCAGTTGCCCCGTCCCTCATCGCCTGGTCGCAGAACTGCGGCGCCATGACGCTGCGCTGCGGTCAGTTCACCGCGAACGGCAGCGACGAATGGTGCAGGTTGATGCGCAACCGGCCGTCGGCGCCGCGGATGTACCCAAACGAATACTCCACCTTGACCTCGTTGCCGTCGGTATCGGTGAAGTAGTAGTTGCCCATGGCGAGCGCGCTGTCGCTGTCGATGACGAGATCCTCGTTTTCGAAGCGCACTGCGGTCCAGGGAGTAATGGCGAAGCCCTGATCCTCGGCGATGCCGCCGCGCACGAAATAGGACAGCGCCTCGTCGCTGGTGCCGCGGAACTGGTCGGCCGCGGCCTTGGTCGGCTTGAACAGCACCTTGCCCTCGCCATAGGCATAGAGGTCGGCGATATGCTGGCGGGCGGCCGCGGTGTAGTCGCCGCCCTCGACGCTGGCCTTGCCAATAGCGACGATGCCGGCGGCCCAGGCTTCCTGCGCGGCCAGGATCTCCGCCTCTGTGATCGCCGCCTTTTTTGCCATCGCCGGCGTGCCCAGCATCCCGACAATGCCCACGGCGGCCGCCATCACGCCGAATTTGCGAACCTTCATTTGCACATTCCTTTCCACGTTGGCTGTTACCTCAAGCCGGTCGTCCATCGCGGGCCGCACCTCGACGGGCCGCGACGCACCGGCCTTGCAGAAAGACTTAGACCACCCTGACAACGGCCGAAGCGGCTTAATCATCCGCTAATCCGACACTCAGCTTCCGTTCATCCAGAATTCATCGGCTGTTCATGTTTGCCAGCAGCACAAGCCGATACATGCCCGATCGTCGACCGGGCGGCCGGTCCGGTTCGTCAGGCGGGATTCGCCAACGTCCGTCGCGCCGAACAGGCCTTGCGGACGGAAGATCAGAAAGAAGATCAGCGCGGCGAAGACGACGACGTCGCGGTCGTCGGCGGCGAAAACTGCCAGCCCACATCCGCGACGCCGGCTTCGATTTGCGCGGCTATGATCCGACGATGGATTCGTTTCCGACCGTCATCACGCACAATTTCGATCCGGCGCGCGGCGCGTTCAGGAACATCTGCACGCTGCCCGAGACCGATGTGGAACGCGTACTCGACGAGATTCGGGCATCGGGAACACGACGTATCAAGGCGAACTACCAGCGGCGACGGCGGGCGACCGAGGACTGGTTGATGGCCGAACGCCATCGGAAGCTGGGCAATCCTTGGCTCGCGCGGCCGATCTACTTCTTCCTCGGCGACTTCGCCGACGGCTTGGATCCGTCTCGGCCGCGATCGCTGATCGTGCCGTTGTCGACCCTGCCCGCCGAGACGATGACGTTCACCTATCCGGACAGCATGGCGAGCCTGTCGCTCGCCACCAAGGACACCCATCTTGCCGACCGGCGGCCCTATCACGGCAAGGTCTTCACCTTGCGGGAAATCACGGCAGCGGTCGCCGAATTCGGTCTGCCCGACAAGCATCGGGACGACATGCGATCGCGGCTTTACGATCGCTTCATCGAATGCCAGATCTGGGACGACCGGCCCGTTAAACGGTTCTTGGAATCAGTGCGGACAGCGCAGGTGCGAAGATCGCGGTAAATGCCCGCATAAGGAAAACGCGATGATAGCGCTTGTGAAGACGCCGCCCGATCTGCAATCATTTTGGCCTGCATCGCATCTTTGTTGTGCGGTTTGACTTTTTTGCGGGCGGATCTGCAGCGGTTCGTGGGGACCTTTCCGGGCCATTCACGTAGGCACATCGCGTAACCCTTCGCCGAAACCGGCTGTCCGAGAATTGGCACAAGCCTTGCGAAGCGAAGGACGTAGCAAAAACTGACGCCGGTCTTTGTTCAGGCCGGTCAGAGACAATAACAGGCGTAGGCAACAGGCGGCGGCGTGAATGGAAGCAGCGGTAAAGCTGGTCTTCGATATCCTTGCGTTCTCTTCGATCATGGTTCTGGTGGTGGCGGGCCTCGCCGTTATCGCCAGCCTGATGGGGATCTTCAATCTCGGCCACGGCGAGTTCGTGCTGCTGGGCGCCTACACCGTCTATGTCTTCCGCGAAATGGGCCTGCCGGAATGGATGGGCATCCTGATGGCGCCGTTCTTCCTGGCGGTGCTGGGCCTGATCATCGAGGCGTCGGTGATCCGACGATTATACGCGGCGCCGATCATCGCCATGCTGGCGACCTACGCCATCGGTCTGATCATTCGCGAGATCGTGAGAGGCCTGATCGGCGGGCAGTATTACGCGATCGACGAGCCGATCCCAGGCGCCTTCGTGATCGGCGATATGAGCTTTCCGATCTGGCGCACGGTGATCATCGTCGTCACGCTGGCGGTGATGGCCGCCTGCTATCTGTTCCTGACGCGCACCACGTTCGGACTGCAGATCCGCGGGTCATTGGAGAACCCGGCGCTGGCGCGCGCCTCGGGCGTCTCGACGACCAAGCTCTACGCCTTCACCTTCGCCTTCGGCGCGGCCCTGGCGGGCCTCGCCGGCGCCATGATGGTGCCGCTGTTCTCGCTGTCGGCCGATCTCGGCGTGCGCTTTCTGGTGCAGGCGTTCCTGTCGGTGATGCTGGGCGGCGTCGGCACCTTCGAAGGCCCCGTTGTCGGCAGCGCCATGTTGGGCGCCATGGTCCCCGGGTTCCAGTGGCTGCGCGAGATTCCCTTCGTCGTCGACTATGTAAGCCCCGTCTTCGCCGAAGTCCTGGTTTTCGTTACCGCACTGACGATCGTGAAACTTCGGCCGCAAGGCCTCATTAGCCAAGGGAGGATCTGAGAGATGGCTACTGACAGGTATCAAGAAAGACGCGACCGGCGGGTCTCGCGCCGCTCGTTTCTGCTCGGCGCCAGCGCGCTGAGCGCCGCCGGCTGGGTCGCCGGTTTCTCGGGCGGCTGGGTGCTGCGGCCGAAATGGGCGCACGCGGCCGGTCCGATCAAGATGGGCATCGCCACCGACATCACCGGCGCCATCGCGCCGGGCGGCAACGCCAACTGGCAGACGGCGCAGTTCACGGTACAGAAGATCAACGACGCCGGCGGCATTCTGGGCCGGCCGATCGAACTGATCCTGGAAGACACGGCGTCCGACCCCGGCATCGCCGTCGGCAACGTACGCCGGCTGATCCAGAAGCATCAGGTCGACGTCGTCTTTGGCGGCATCACCAGCGCCATGCGCGAAGCGATCAAGAACCCGATCGTGCGCCGCGGCAAGACGCTCTACATCTATCCGCAGCTCTATGAAGGTCAGGAATGCACCGAGCATCTCTACTGCACCGGCCCGACGCCGGCGCAGCAATGCGCCGAGCTGCTGCCGTTCCTGATCAAGCAGGGCAACAAGCGCTTCGCCATGCCATCGGCCAACTACCGCTGGCCGCAACTGCTGAACAAGTGGGCCCGCGACGTGATCGAGGCGAATGGCGGCGAAGTGGTGTTCGAGGAATACTACCCGCTCGACCAGATCGAGTATTCGGCGACCGTCGCCAAGATCATGAACGAGAACGTCGATCACGTGTTCAACACGGTGATCCCGCCCGGCCTGCAGGCCTTCACCAAACAGCTCTACGAGGCCGGCTTCCACGGCAAGGGCGGCACGCTGTCCTGCGTCTATTACGACGAGAACTCGGTCAACTATGTGGCGCCGCGCGAGCTGGAAGGCGTCTATAGCTGTCTCGACTTCTTCCACACGGTGCCGGACCCGTTCAGTCAGGAACTGGTCACCGACTACAACAAGATGTTCCCGGATACGAAGTTCCTGTTCACCGCCGGCAGCGCGGCGACGGGCATGTATCGCGGCATCAAGCTGTACGAAGCGTCCGTGATCGAGACCAACGGCGATCTCGACCGCGAGGCCGTCTCGGCGGCGATCGACAAGGCCGCGATCGACCAGGGTCCGGGCGGACCGGCCAAGATGGTGCCCGGCACCGGCCACGTCGCCATGAACATGTACGTGGCGCAGTCCAAGGGCGGCAAGTGGAACGTCATCTCCAAAGCCGACATGGTGGCGCCGGACGAGTGCGCCTGACGCAACCGGACGGCGGCCGCGCGGACATCCGCGCGGCCGCCGGTTCGTCCGATCATGAACAGAACCGGTAACCGAGCGTCATGGCAGAGGTAGCCCAGAGCAGGCCGAAAATCAGCCGCCGTCCGGTGCGGGTGATCCCGATTGTCGAAGTGGTGCTGCTGGTTCTGCTGATCGCCATGCCGCTGCTGGTCAGCGATTTCCTGACCGTGATCATCACCCGCATGGTGATCCTGGCCATGCTGGCGATCAGCTTCGACCTGTGCTGGGGCTATTCCGGCATCATGACCTTCGGCCAAGCGCTCTATTTCGGCATGGCCGGTTATGTCGTCGCGCTGTTGGCCAACAAGGCCGGCTTCGTGCAGTTCTGGGGCGTGATCCCGATCGGCATGCTGGTCGGGCTGGTCGTGGCCTTCCTGGTCGCCTGGTTCCTGCTGCTGGGTAAACGCACGCCCGAGATCATCTTCGTCGCGCTCGGCACCTTGACCGCATCCTACGCCGCCGAGCGCATGGTCGCCGGCTGGCAGTGGGTTGGCGCCGGCAACGGCATGTCGGTCTACGATTTCATGATGATCGGCGACTACGAGCTGGAGCCGGGCATCGTGTTCTATTACATCGCCGCGGCGATCCTGGTGCTGGTCTATCTCGCCAGCCGCTACCTCGTGCGCTCGCAGTTCGGTCTGGTGCTGGCCGGCATGCGGCAGAACGAGGAACGGCTCGCCTATTTCGGCTACAAGGTACAGGTATTCAAGGCCCTGGTGTTCAGCTTCGCCGGCATGATCGCCGGCCTGTCGGGCGCGCTTTACGCCTATCACGAAGGCTTCATCGGACCCGGCAGCATGGGCATCGCGCTGTCGACCTATGCGGTGCTGTACGGGCTGTTCGGCGGCGCCGGCACCCTGCTCGGACCAATCATTGGCGTCATCGCCATCGAGAGCATCAGCTTCACGCTCTCGGACCTGGACGCGGTGAAGAGCTTCTGGCCGATCGTGCTCGGCGTGATCCTGCTGGTCGTGGTGGCCTACAAGCCGACCGGTCTGCTCGGCTTCGTGCTGTCGCAGCGCGAGCGGATCGGCACCTTCGGCATCGGGACGTCGCGGCGTGGCGCCGACCAGCGGAAGAGCGACGATGGCGCTGCTTGAGGTCCAGGGCGTCGGCAAGACGTTCGGGGCGCTGCGCGCGCTCGACGGCGTCGACGTCAGCGTCCGGGCCAATACCTTTCACGGTCTGATCGGGCCCAACGGTTCCGGCAAGAGCACGCTGCTGAAGGCCATCGCCGGCGCGCATCTGGCGGACGACGGCAGCATCACCTTCGACGGCAACGACATCACCAAAATGCGCGCCGCCGACCGGGCCCGGCTGGGCCTCAGCCTGAAGTTCCAGATCACGGCCGTGCTGCCGGAGCTGTCGGTCTACGACAACCTGCTGCTGTCGATACAGGCGGACGAGCCGGTCTGGACGCTGGTGCGGTCGCGCAGCCGGGCCGAGTCGCATGACCGGGTGATGGACGCGCTGGAGCGCTTTCGCCTGGCCGAGCGCGCCGACGATCTGGCCGGCGAGTTGAGCCATGGCCTGCAGCAATGGCTGGAGATCGCCATGGCGCTGATGCGCCGGCCGAAGCTGCTGCTGCTGGACGAGCCGACCGGCGGCATGAGCCCGGAGGAACGGCGCGCCACCGGCGAGCTGCTGATGCCGATCCGCAGCGAATGCGCGCTGGTGATCGTCGAACACGATCTCGACTTCATCAAGGACATCTGCGACCACCTGACCGTGCTGGACCAGGGCCGCGTACTGGACGACGGCACGGTGGCCGAGATCGAGGCCTCGCCCAAGGTGCAGGAGGTCTACACCACCCGTGTCTGACGCAAGCCTGCATTTCTCCTATCCTGCATGGCCTGCGCGGCGTCGTGCTGTCGACAGGGCAGGAGCGCTGCGCGGCGCGATGTGGGGCATCGGGCAAGCAGCGCGACGCCCCCTGTCGGCAGCACGGCGCCGCCCGAAGGGTCGCGCGCAGGCGCCCGCCCGCGGCGTCGCGGCCCTCAACCGTAGTCCCGCTACGCTTTTCGGTCCGCTCCTGGCGGATCGGACGCCTGCGCGCGACGCAGACCGTGCAGGATAGGAGAAATGCAGGCTGACCCGATCTTAAATGTGCAGGACCTGAACGCGGGCTATGGCCATAGCCAGGTGTTGTTCGATGTCGGCCTGTTCGCGCAACGCACCGGCGCGGCCGCCCTGCTCGGCCGTAACGGCGCCGGCAAGACGACGTTGCTGAAAACGCTGATCGGCGAGATCCGGCCGACCGGCGGACTGATCCGGTTCGACGGCATCGAGGCGCAAAACGAAAACACCGAAAAGCGCGTCCGCCGCGGCATGGGTTACGTGCCGCAGGAACATGCCGTGTTCGGCAAGCTGACGGTGCGCGAGAACCTGACCCTGGGCGCGGTCACGCAGAAGGACAAATCGGGCATCGACATGGTGCTGGACTTCTTCCCCAAGCTGGGCGAGCGGCTGGGTCAGCAGGCCGGCACGCTGTCCGGCGGCGAACGCAAGATGCTGGCGATCGGCCGGGCGTTGCTGGGCCGGCCGAAGCTGCTGCTGCTGGATGAACCGACCGAGGGCGTCTGGGTCGGCGTGATCGAGGAGATCGCCGAACGGCTGGAACAGCTCTCGCGCGAGATCTCGATGATTATCGTCGAGCAGCATGTCGAGCTGGCGCTGCGCGTCGCCGACTATGCCTATGTGATGGACCGGGGTCAGATTGCCCTCGAAGGCCCGTCGGCGGAAGTCAAGGAAGACCCGCAATTGCTGCGCTATCTGGCACCTTAAATTCGAACCACAGTGGAGGACACGACATGGCCGTACAGCTACCGACACCGGATCAGATTTTCGCGCTCGCCGACGAGATGGGTCTCGACCTGACCGAAGCCGACGTCGAGTCCTATATCGGTCTGTTCGGTCCCAACGTCGCGGCCTACAACGCCGTCGACGCCATGCCCGACAACCTGCCGCAGGTGACCTATCCGCGGACGCCGGGCTATCGACCCGGGCCGGCGGAGAACCCCTACAACGCCTGGTACGTGAAGACCGAAGTCAAGGGCGCCGCGCGCGGCAAACTGAAGGGCAAGACGGTGGTCCTGAAGGACAACGTCATGCTGGCCGGCGTGCCGATGATGAACGGCGCGGCGACGCTGGAAGGCTATGTGCCTGATATCGACGCCACGGTGGCGACGCGCCTGTTGGACGCCGGCGCCACGATCGTCGGCAAGTCACATTGCGAGAACTTCTGCCTGTCCGGCGGCAGCCATACCAACGCCACCGGACCGGTGCACAATCCGCACAAGATGGGCTATTCGGCCGGCGGCTCGTCGTCGGGCAGCGCAGCCTTGGTCGCGGCCGGCGAGGTCGACATGGCGATCGGCGGCGACCAGGGCGGCTCGATCCGCATGCCGGCCTCGTTCTGCGGCATCTACGGCATGAAGCCGACGCACGGCCTGGTGCCCTATACCGGCATCATGCCGATCGAGATCTATGTCGATCACACCGGGCCGATGACCGGCAATGTCTCCGACAACGCGTTGATGCTGGAAGTAATCGCCGGCGAGGACGGCTACGACCCGCGCCAATATCACGTGAAGACCGAGCGCTACACAAAGGCCCTGCAAGGCCGCAAGGGCCTGAAGGGCATGAAGATCGCCGTCGTCAAGGAAGGTTACCAGCAGGAGAACGCCGAGAGCGACGTCAACACCAAGGTGCGGGCGGCGGCGAAGCACCTGGCGAGCCTGGGCGCCAAGGTCAAGGAGGTATCGATCCCGATGCATCTCATGGGCCCGGCGCTGTGGATGCCGATCGGCGTCGAGGGCCTGACCCAAACCATGATGTACGGCGACGGTTACGGCGTCAGCCGGCCGGACCTCTACGTCACCAGCCTGATGGACTTCCATCGCAACTGGCGGACGCGGGCGAACGAGATGTCGGAGACGACCAAGCTGTTCACCATGTTCGGGACGTATATCCGCAAGTATTACGGCAGCCGCTATTACGGCAAGGCGATGAACGTGACGCGTCTGCTGACCGCGGCCTACGACGCGGTGCTGGAGGAACACGACCTGCTGATGATGCCGACGACGCCGGTCAAATCGCAGCCCCTGCCCGCACCGGACGCGAGCCGCGAGGAATACGTGCAGCGGGCGCTGGAAATGATCTCGAACACGGCGCCGTTCGATATCACGCACCACCCGGCGATGGCGATACCGTGCGGCATGTCGAAGGGACTGCCCGTCAGCATGATGCTGGTCGGCAAACATTTCGACGAGTCGACCATCTACCGCGCAGCGCACGGCTTCGAGCAGGGCGGCGACTGGAAGAAGATGTAGCGCCAGCCGCGCCTTGACTATACGGAGTAGTCCAGCATAGTAGACATATGTCTACTATGCCGGATGTTCTGACGGACCGGATTGCCGCGCGCGTCCGGGCGGAGCGCGAGGACCGGCGCTGGCCGCTGGCCGATCTGGCCGACCGGTCCGGCGTGTCGAAAGCCATGATCAGCAAGATCGAGCGCGGCGAGTCGAGTCCGACCACCGCGGTGCTGGCACGGCTGTGCGCGGCCTTCGGCCTGACGCTGTCGACCTTTCTGACCCGCGCCGAGGGCCGCAGCGGTCGCCTGGTCCGCGCCGCCCAGCAGCCGAGCTGGACCGACCCCGAGACCGGCTGCGTCCGCACGCTGGTCTCGCCGAGCGCCGGCGGACCGATCGAGATGGTGGCCGTCGACCTGCCGGACGGCGCCGAGATGACCTATCCGGCGGCGATGTACGCCGTTTTTCATCAGGTCGTCTGGGTCCTGGCCGGCGAGCTGGTGCTGGTGGAAGGAGAAACCACACATCACTTGGGTCCTGGCGACTGCCTGGAGCTGGGCTCGCCGGCGGATTGCCATTTCCGCAACGAGACGGACGCGCCCTGCCGCTATCTCGTCGCGGCCGGACGGCGGCCATAGCCATGCCCCAAACGGCGCCCGATACCCGGCATCTGCTGCACTATGGCCGCGACTTCGTGGACGAGCTGATTGCGCGTGCCGAGGGCAGCTACCTCTACACGCAGGATGGACGCGCGATCCTGGATTTCTCCTCCGGCCAGATGTGCGCCACCATCGGCCACAATCACCCTGAAATCGTCGCGGCCATGGCCGAGGCCGGCCGGACGGTGCTGCATCTCGACAGCACCATGCTGTCGCCCGAGGTCATCGCGCTGGCCGACCGTCTGTGTGACCTGCTGCCGGAACCCCTTCGGAAAGTACAGCTCCTGAATACCGGCGGCGAGGCGAACGAGGCCGCTCTTCGGCTTGCCAAAATCGCCACCGGCCGCTTCGAGGTCATCGGCATGGCGGGCTCCTGGCACGGCACGACGACAGGCGCGGCGTCGGCGACCTATGCCCATGGCCGCAAGCATTACGGGCCGGCCATGCCCGGCTCGCTGGCGATCCCGGCCCCGAACTGTTACCGCTGCCCGGTGCGGCATTGCGGCGACCGCTGCGACATGACCTGCCTGGAGGCCGGCTTCGACCTGATCGACGCGACCTCTGTCGGCGCAGAAGCCGCCGTGATCGCGGAACCCGTCCAAAGCGCCGGCGGTGTCGTGGTGCCGCCGCCGGGCTATTTCGAACGCCTGAAGGCGCATTGCGAGCGGCGCGGCATCCTACTGATCCTGGACGAAGCGCAAACCGGCCTGGGCCGGGTCGGCGCACTGTTCGCCTTTGAGAACGACGGCGTCGTGCCGGATATCCTGACCCTGTCGAAAACGCTGGGCGGCGGTTTGCCGCTGTCCGCCGTCATCGCGTCCGATGGTCTGGCCGAGGCCGGCCGGGCACGCGGCTTCTCGCACTACACCTCGCACGCCTCCGATCCCCTGACGGCACGGGTTGGCCTCGCGGTCGTCGAGGTCATCGTCGCCGAGAAACTCGCCGAGCGCGCCGCCGTCATGGGTCGGTATCTGAAAGACGGTCTGCTGGAGCTGCAGAACCGGCACGAGGCCATCGGCGACGTCCGCGGCCGCGGCCTGCTGCTCGGCGTCGAGCTGGTCGCGGACCGCGCGACGCGGGAACCCGGCCATGCGCTGATCGAGAAACTGACACGGGCCTGCTTCGCGCTTGGCCTCAACATCAACCGCGTCGGCGGCCCGCACAGCGTCTGGCGCATCGCCCCGCCGCTGACGGTCTCGCGCGACGAGATCGACCGGGCGATCGCGATCATGGACCAGGCCTTGACCGAGATTTCCGCTACGACAGGACCGCCGACCGATGACGACCTATAAGCTCCACTACTTCCCGGAGTCCGGAAACAGCTACAAGCTCGCGCTGATGCTGACGCTGTGCGGGCAGACATTCGAGCCGATCTGGACCGACTTCGGCGGCGGCGTCACGCGGACGGCGGAGTGGCGGGCGCGCGTCAACGAGATGGGCGAGATCCCCGTCCTCGAGGAAGACGGCCAGCGGCTGACACAGACCGCGCCGATCCTGCTTCGTCTGGCGAAGCGGTACGACCGTTTCGGCGGTTCCAGCGAGGACGACGCGTATAAGATCCTGCGCTGGCTGTTCTGGGACAATCACAAGCTGACCAGCTACATGGCGACCTATCGGTTCATGCGGGCCTTCACGCCGTCGCCGGATCCGGCCGTGCTCAAATTCATGCGCCGTCGGATCGACGACTGCCTCGACATCGCCGAACGACAGGTGCAGGAACGCGCGTTCGTGATCGGCGACCAGCCGTCCGTCGCCGATATCTCGATGATCGGCTATCTCTGCTTTCCGCCGGACGAAAGCGGCTACGATCTCGCGGTCAGCCATCCGGGCGTGCACGCCTGGATCGGCCGCATTGCCGCCCTGCCCGGCTGGCGCGCGCCCTACGACCTTTTGCCGGGGAAGCGATTGCCCCGATACGGTTGATTGTTCGGAAGCCGGTAATTCCCTGAGATCTTCGCCTAGACCACCCGCCTCTTCTTCCAGTCATCAGTCAATAATCCGGCATAACCCCAGTCGTCTTCGGCGATTTCCTGGATCACGATATGGATATGCTCGGGTTTCTTACCGAGCGTATTGACGAGCGTGTCGGTCATCTCCCGCACGAGGGTCGACTTCTGCTCCCGCGTCGCGCCTTTGGTGATCTGGACATTGATGTACGGCATCGCGCCCTCCATGGCTCCTCACCCCCTCTAGAGATAAGCAATCGCCGCGGCGATGAAACGGCGGTCAGGTCGGGACCGAGGCGGCGAGGTGGTCGCGGAACAGGCGCTCCGCGTCGGAAAATCTGCGGCCCCGCTTCCAGGCGAGGCCCATGTCCATGGTCGGGACGGGCACGTCGAGCTCGCGCGCCTCGACACGACTGCCGTCGAGCGACCAGGGCCTGTAGACCATGTCGCTGAGGATGGTGACGGCGAGGCCGTTGGCGACCATGCTGCGCACCGCTTCCAGCGCGTCGGTCTCGAACACCACGTTCGGTTTCGATTTCGCCTTCGCCCAGTAGCGGCGGGCCGCCTCATCGGCCTCGTCGGCGCGGAACATCACGTAAGGCTCGCCGACGACATCGGCGAGCGTGACACTGTCGCGCGTCAGCAGCGGATGCGCGCTCGACAGCCAGAGCCGGCGCCGGGACTTGATCAGCACCTCGCGGGCGATGCGCCGACGCTTCGACAGGTTCGATGTCAGCAGCAGCGCGAGGTCGACGCCGCCATCGACGACGAGCGTTTCCAGCGCGGCACGGTCGCGCTCGACGATCTCGACGTCGATCCCGGGATAGGCCCGCCGGAACCGGGACAGGATCGGGAACACGAAATAGCCGGAGAAGGTGAAGGTCAGGCCCAGGCGAATATGGCCCGTCACCTCGGCGACGCCGGCGCGCATCGACTGCAGCGCATCGGTCACCGCGCCTTCGATATTGCGCGCATGGTTCAGAAAGCGATGCCCGTCGCGGGTCAGCGTCAGACCGGTCGCATGGCGGGTGAACAGGCCGACGCCGAGTTCGGCCTCGAGGTCCTTCAGCGCGAGCGTCACCGCCGACTGGGAAATGTTGAGCTGGCTTGCCGCGGCGGACACCTGCCCGGCCTCGGCGACGCCGATGAAATAGCGGACCTGGCGTAAGGACACCATTATTGATTTCTCAAATATTCTATTTCTGATTTTTGAATTTCAAATTTTGTCGCGCTTGCTGTCAAGTCGAAGGCATCGGCCACCCGAACAACGCCGTCGCGGCCCTCGACAAACCGGAGCCTGGACCATGCGCCAAAAGGATCAGATCAGACGCCGCTCGGACGGTTCCATCGACACCGCCTACTATCTGGCGCTCGGCCGGACCTGCCGGTCACGCGCATGCCGACGGAATGGCCGGGTGCTGCTGTACCGGGCCGTCGCAGCGCTTGGACTCCGTATTCGCGGACCGGATGATTATCGTCGCGCGACGACCGCGCCGAGGCACCGGGTCGCCCGGCACCTTGGCTGACGCCGGCCGGCCGCGATCTTTTGACGGAGATCATGTCGCGTCACGCCCATTGCGCCAACATGCGCCGGCATTCGTCGACAAGGAGGCGAAGTCATGCGCACGCTGGTCGTCTATTACTCGCGTACGGGCCACACGCGGGCCGTGGCCGAAGCCCTTGGCAACGCGCTAGACGCGGATCTGACCGAGATCCACTGCGACCGCTACCGAGGCGGCATGTGGCGCTACCTGCGGGCCGGCTACGACAGCGTCAAGGGCAACCTGCCGCCGATCGAGGGACCGGCGATAGCGCCCGACACATATGATCTGGTGGTCATCGGCGGTCCGGTCTGGACGGCCCATCCGGCCCTGCCTATTCGGACCTTTCTTTCGGAACGCCCACCAATGCCGCGGCGGATCGCCTTGTTCTTGACACATGGCGGCCACTCATCGCCTGAACGCGCGTTCGCTGAAATGGAGGCACTGCTGCCGACGCCGGCCGTCGCGACCCTTGCGCTTCGCGACGGCGAGATCGACAAGGGCGGGCTCTCGACGGCCATCGGAGGATTTGCGACAGCGCTCGGCCATCGCGACGCCGCCTGACGACGGCGGGCTAGGCAAAGGGCTCGAATTCTCCCGTCTCGGCATCGAGGGCCAGCAGCTCGCCGGTGGTAATGCCGAAGTAAGCCCCACGCACGCGCAGCCGGCCATCGTCGACCCGTTCCTTGATGAACGGGAAGGTCAGGAGGTTCTTGAGCGAATGCCGGACGGAGGCGTGCTCCAGCGCCTGCTGCCGGGCTTCGATCGGCGCGCCGGCGGTGTCCCGCAGAGCCTCGGCCCGCGCCGGCCCCAGCAGCGCCATCCAGCGATCGATGAAGCCGCGCGGATGCTCGGCATCGAAGGCGCCATCGAGACAGGCGCGCACGCCCCCGCAGCCTTCGTGCCCCATGACGATGATGTTTTCGATGTTCAGGCTGGCGACGGCGTATTCCAGCGCGGCGCAGGTGCTGTGTGCGTCGCCGAGCGGGTCGAACGGCGGCACCAGGTTGGCGACGTTGCGCACGATGAACAATTCGCCCGGCCGGGCGCTGAAGATGGCCGTCGGGTCGACCCGGCTGTCGCAGCAGGCGACGATCATGGTCTTCGGCGACTGGCCGGCCTCGGCGAGCCCGCTGTAGAGTTCGGCCTCGGCCGGATATCGGTTCTTCCGAAAGCGACGGTAGCCGTCGACCAGTTCAGGAATATTGCGCATATCGCCCTCATCGATTTGCGCCGATGGTTTAATCGAAATCCGCGATCAGGTCGAGCACTTCGCCGAGATGGGCGACCTGGCGATAGCGCGAGGCGTCGGTCGGCGGTTCGGCATGCTCGACCGCCCAGGTCAGGTCGTGGGGCACATGCACGGCCCAGCAACCGGCTTCCAGCGCCGGCAGAACGTCGGAGCGCAGCGAATTGCCAACCATCATGGCCCGCGCCGGACCGTCGCCGTGCCGGTCGAAAACACGCTCGTAAACGGCCGCGGTCTTGTCGCTGACGATCTCGATGGCATCAAACAGGTCGCCGAGGCCCGACTGCGCCAGCTTGCGCTCCTGATCGAAGAGGTCGCCCTTGGTGATCAGAATGATTCGGTAGGCACCGGCCAGGCGTTCGAGGACTTGTCCGGCATGCGGCATGACCTCGATCGGATGCGCCAGCAGCTCGCGGCCGGCCGCTAGGACTTCGGCGATGACCGATGCGGGCACGCGATTCTCGGTGACCTCGATGGCGGTCTCGATCATCGAGAGCGTGAAGCCCTTGATGCCGAAGCCGTAATGGCCAAGGTTGCGCTTCTCCGCCTCGAGCAGACGCTCGGACAGGTGGTCCGGTTCGGCATAGTCGGCCAGCAACGCCTGGAAGCGTTCTTCGGTCAGCCGGTAGAACTGCTCGTTCTGCCACAGCGTGTCGTCGGCGTCGAAGCCGATGGCCGTCAGCGACATGGGTTCAGTCGACGACAACAGGCGCCAGCGTGTCGAGCAGCCCGCGGGCGTGCGCGGTGACGCGGGCGTCATCGCCCGGCCGGCCCATGATCTGCGCGCCGACCGGCAACCCGCCGACGCCCATCAGCGGCAGGCTGACCGAGGGCGCGAACAGCAGCGAAGCCGGGTAGTTGAAGATCGCGTCGCCGGTCGGCCGCGGCGCCAGCGGCTCGCCCGGCCGGTCGCCGGGCCAGAGCGGCGCCGGTCCCGGACAGGCGAGCGTCACGGCGCCGTCCGCAAGCGCCATGGCCTGGGCGTAGTGCCGCTGCGCAACCTCGCGCCTAAGCAACAGTGCGCGGTAGTCGTCGACGGCCATCGCCTCGGCCCGTTCCAGCGTCGCCTTGGCGCGGTCGCTAACGCCGTCAGGCGATTGATCCACAAGCGCGCGATAGGCCCAGCGGTTCTCCCAGGCGGTGATCGGGTTGCAGACATCGGCGGCCTCCGCGAGCACGACCTCCAGGGCTTCGATCAGCGGATCGTCGCCACGCCGCAACAAGGTGACACCGGTTTGCTGGAGCTGCTCCAGCAACGTTTCGAACGCCGTGCGGCTGGCGTCGTCGAGTCCGGGCCAGCCCGCCGTCTCCAGCACCATCAAAGTGCCCGGCCGGACAGCGGCGGGCGGCGTCGCTGGGCCGATCAGGCCGGGACCGCCGCGGTCGCCGCCAACGCGTCGCACGATCTCGATGGCGACCTGCCACATGTCCTCGATCGAGCCGGCATGGACGCCGTGCGTGCTCATGCTGGTGATCTGCCGTTCGCCGCGATTGATGCCACCCTGGCTCGGCTTCAGCGCCACATTGCCGCAGAAGCCGGCCGGCCGGATGATCGAGCCGCCGACCTGCGAGCCGATCGCCGCCGGCATCATCTGGGCGGCGACGGCCGCGGCCGAGCCCGAAGACGAGCCGCCGGGCGTGCGCGTCGGATCGAACGGATTGGTGGTCGGGCCGGGATGCGTACCGCCAAGCTCGGCCGTCACGGTCTTACCGAAGATCACGGCGCCGGCCTGCCGCAAGGCCGCGACGGTGGCATTGTCGCGCTTCGGGAAGTTGCCGCGGCAGGCTTCGCAACCGAGCCCGGTGGGCATGTCCCTGGTCTCGAGCAGGTCCTTGATTCCGACCGGCATGCCGTCGATGCGCGACAGTTGCCGGCCATCCTTCCAGCGCGCCGTACTGGCGTCCGCCATCTCGCGCGCGCCGTCCTCGTTCAGGCTGGCGAAGGCGCGCACCACCGGCTCGCGCGCCGCGACGGCTTCGAGACAGCGCTCGAGATAGTCGCGCGGCGTATCGCTGCCGTCGTCGAAACTCGCGAGCGCGTCGTGGAAGGTGCGTGCGCGAAACGATTGCGGATCGTATCTCCGGCCTGCACTCGCCGTCATTCGTCAGCTCCCTGTCTTCGACCCGGCGGGCCAGATGTCATCGCAACGTCCTGGCGACCATCGCGATTCTAACACTCCGCTGCTCAGTTGGGCGGCAAACGCCATCTCCTGCCAATGGGACGTTGGTTGGTCAAACCGCTAACCGTCGGTTATCGTTGGTTTCTGTTGTTTCCCCTTTGGTGGTGGTTGAGGGCTCGGCATGGCGGCCATTCGGTCGACGCGCACGGACACGCGAAGGGCAGAAACGGATCGCGACTTTCCCGGCAAAAGGCCGACGATCGCGATGAATGCGGCTGCGGTTCTGCCGTTACGAATGCCGCCAAACACCGAAGAAAAGACGCCCGAACGTCCGGACCACTCATGTCGCCACCATCTGCATGGAGGCGCTCATGACGGCATCGAAATACGCTGCGATGATCGATCGCAAGCAGGAGGTTATCGGTCTCGACATCACCAGCCTGCCGATCAGTCACGGCCGAACCTCGGTCATTGCGTCGGCCGAGCCGGCCCGGATCGTCCTCCACTGGTATAGCCACCGTGCAATCGGCGCGACCGCCGCCGGCTGGCATCAACACACAATCGAGCACCGCAGATATAGCCCTGGTCGGACGATACCGGAAATGAACGACGCGCTCAGCCTGCCGTGGTCGCAACGCGTCGCCATGGCGGCAACGGACCAGCATCTTGTCGTTGTGTACAAACGACGGCGGGGGTCGCTGACCGGATTGTTCCTCAGCCGCTTCGATTGGGACAGAGATCAGGAAGACCTTACGCAACGCGGCGATCCGGTCCCGCTGCCGACGCAGCCGCACGGCATCTCGGAGATCGGCTTCAGCCTCTGGGCGGGGTTCGACGAAATATCGAACAATGTCGTTGTCCTGACCCAGTCCTGGCGCGACCCGGGTCCGACGCTGGGGCTAAGGCTGCTTCGCGCATCGATCGACCACGTGCTCGCCACGCCGGACGACCCGGCCATTTGGACAGTCGACGATGTCGCCTCGGGCGGCTTCGACCTCGATGCCCGGTTGGATGCGGGCCAGCTGACATTCGTCTTTCGGCAACAGCCTTACACGATGACGGTTGTCGATCCCCGCCTTCGCTTCGACGGGGATGTCCATGAGCTGCGCCTGGATCAGGCCGAAAACCTGCGCATCAATCCGGCCCTGACGGTACGCACTATCGATACGACCACGTTGGACGTCCTGCAGGAACACAACGGCGTGCCCGGCGGCGCTCATCCGCAAATTCAGCGGCTGGACCCACTGTTCCTGACCTGCGACCGCGTCGACAGCGGGATTATCCGCGTGGCCGCCGAGCCAGGGGCGGGTGAGGACGAACCGCCCGCGTTCGCCCGCTTCGCTCATCTTATCGGTCAGAAGCAACTGCTGCGGCTGGCCGGCGAAGACTGGTTCTCGATCGACCTGATGCCGATCGACTTCCGGGTTCATCCCCGCCATGTCCTCTACCACACGGCGCGGCCTCGCTCGGTCCGCCGCGAATCCGGACAATTCATCATGGCCGCCGAGGACGGTCGCCTGTCGACCGCCCTGCTTCACCCGTTGCTGCCGACGCATCTGGTTCACTTCGAACTGAATCGGGACAAGGGCACCGAGATCCTGGATCTGATCCATCACGAGACCGAGATGTCGGCGGTTCTGCAGACCCGGTTCGAGCTGCGGCCGGACGTGGAAGAGCAAAGCCTGCGGCTGATCGATCGCACCTTCCGGGTGCTGGACATCAATCACGAACCAATCCCGGCCACCCGCGAGATCGCCTCGCAGGGCTTCGAAAACGAACAGTTTCGCCCCTTTGCCACGGCGCGGTTCAGGCTGCCACCCGGACCCGACGCCGCCGTGTCGCTCCCCAGGGACGCCTATCGGTTGGACAATACGCTGGGGGGTCTGCTGGCCGTCGACCCGCGCACGCCAGGCCTCGACCTCTACGCCTATACCGATCTGGGCGATGCCGGCGTCAGGGTGATCCATCTCGACGAGCCGCTGACCGAACCACCCACCGTGCCCTGGAACGAGAAAGAACTGCCGCCCGACGCGGTCACCGGGTCCGGCGCGCCGGCCGATCAGTGGGTGACGCTGACGCACCCCGAGGGCGAATGGTTGCCGGCAGGACTGCCGGGCTTCCTCTCGCCGCCAATGCTGTCGGACGGCAGGTGGCCGGCCGTCGATTGGACGTTGGGATCCCAGCTTGAAGCGATCGTCGACGCACTGTTCGCGCTCTATTACGAATTTGACACTGTCGGCCAGACTGCCCAGCTTCGTATCGAGGAAAGCCTGACGTCGAGATTTGAAGAAGAAACGCCCACGGATGAGCCACTATGGCAGCTGATCTGGTCGCCATTCGACGCGATCCCGCCAAATCGGTTCGTTGCCGGGCTCGGCGGCAGCTTGCGCGTCGCAAAGTATCTGATGACGTACAACAGCGTCGTCGATCCCGACAATCCGCCGGTCCTGAGCGACGGCGACGGCGACGGTGACGGCGCGGGACTGGCGCAATTTCGCGATTCAATCGAGGTGTCCAATGTCGCCGCCTACGAAACGGACTTGCGCTTCCTCCGTGAACCGGGTGGCCAAGGCCGCATTGAATGCCGGACGAGGCTTGATTTTACGATTACGCAGACGGTCCTCGCCCCCTTCCTCGCATCCATCGCCATTCTCGATTTCATCAAGATCAGCATGTATCAGCGCCGCATGTTCACGCCGGCAATCCTGATGTCGGAGCGACGGGCGAGAAACAGACTTACGAACCGCCTGGACGATACGCCCTTCGAGATGACAAGGCGGCCGATGCTTACAGAAAACGGCGATGTCATCTTCGAGACAATGGCGCCGGCGGCGCTTTCGGCGCGGCCGGTTGGGAGTACGCAAGTCGATCTTGAGGAGGTGGACGTGTCCGTGCAAATGCGGCCGTTCAACTGGGCGATCGTCAGCCTGGTCATAAGCGCGCTGCTGACACTTGGGCTGTTCGGGCTGGCGGCAATTCTGATCGCCTTCATCACCGGTGGCATCTCGATCATCGTTTCGGGGATCGCACTACCGATCGCAATCGGCGCCGCCATTGCCTTATTCCTGACGACATATTTTTTAGCGGCGCCTGCCATCGCCGGCATCCTGACCCGCATCATAGAATCCGAGTTCGACTCGAACCGGGAACGGGTCGTCGACGCCTTGAACCGGGTGAACCTGCTGGGCTATGCCGGCGAAGGGATCGGCGAAGCGATCGCCCGCATGGTCCTGCGGCATCCGGACGTCGACGTTCCGCTCGACGAGGAGCATCCGGCGATGGAAGGCCGCAACCGCTTTCGCATGGACTTCTGGCAGACGATTTTTGTCGGCGACGGTTTCTGCCGGGTGCTGATCCGCAAATAGCCGAACGACCCGGTCGGAAGGAGCGCGCGCGATCACGGCGTTGAGGCAGTGCGCGAGATAATCCCGGTGCGCATCGCCGTCGCTATCGCTCGTGTTGCGGACGCCGTCAACCGCGCGTTCGTCTCTCTAATTCCGAACCAAGGAGCATGACGAATGTCCGATCGTTTCCGGAATTTCTTTGTTCTGACCGGCGGCCCGGGCGCCGGCAAGACCAGCATCATCGAGGCGCTGGCCCGGGCCGGCTTCGCCCACGCGGCGGAAGCCGGCCGACAGATCATCCAGGATCAGGTGCGGGTATCGGGCCAGGCCCTGCCCTGGCGCGACCGCGCGCTCTATGCCGAGTTGATGCTGTCGTTCGACCTGCGTGCGCACGATATTGCAATGGCTGGGTCAGGTCCCGTCCTCTTCGACCGTGGCGTTCCGGACGTGATCGGCTATCTGCGTCTCGAAGGTCTGCCGGTTCCGGAACACATGACCGTGGCCGCCGCGCGGCTACGCTACAACCGTCATGTCTTCATCTGCCCGCCCTGGCCGGAAATCTACCGGCAAGACAACGAGCGCCGGCAGACCGAGGACATCGCCGCGTCGACCTATCAAGCGATGGCGGACATCTACGCGGAGCTAGGCTACGACCTGATCGACGTGCCGAAAGCGCCTGTGGACGCGCGCATGGCCTTCGTCCGAAACGAGATCGCCCGCCTGTCGGACGAAGAAAACTGATCGGTGGAATTATCCTTGGGCGTCGCGCGCCTGAACGATCAGCTCGATCAGGCGTGAGAACTCGCGTCTGAGGATGAACCGGTCGTTCCTGCAGAATTCCGGGTCGGCCTCCGGTTGGCGAAGACATTGCAGCGCCACGCGTTCGACTGCCGCGTCCAGACCGATGTTCTCGGCTCTCGTCAGCCGCCTGGTGCGCTTCCAGAATTCGGTCGTGTCAGCCTGATGAACGATGACCGTTCGCCAAGCCGGAACGACAAACACGGCCTGGCGGCCAAAGCCGGCGGCCCAGAAAGTGCCTGGCGGCAGACCGGTATCGGCGTCGGGAATCCACCAGAGATAGCCGTGGCCGCTGCGCAGACCCTTATCGCCCGTCGGCGTGTGATCGGCGACGACGCGGTCAACCCAGCCGTCGGGAAGCACCTGCTGTCCCTGAAAGCTGCCGTTCGACAGATAGAGATCGCCGAAGCGGGCGAGATCCCGCGCCGACATCTTGAACATGGCGGCGCGATGGCGGGAGACCCTGGGTCGCCGGCTGTAGGAGACCGACCACGTCGAAAAATCCTGCATGCCGATCCGGTCGGCGATGCCGGCCTCAAAGGCTTCCGCGACCGACAGGCCGGTCCTGGCCTCGAAGATCGTGGTCAGAGCGTTGTAGTCCCAGTTGTTGTAGGCCCAGATCGTGCCCGGCCGGTTTTCGCCCTGGCCAAGCCGCCGGTTCTTTTCCACGGCCATCGCGGCCTCGGCCGCGGCCGGATGGTTGATGCCCGACACGCTCTTGATCAGATGCAGCACCGTGGCCTCGCGCTGCAACGGCGTCAGGGGCATCGGCGCGTCGTCGATGTCGAGATCGGCAAGCGTCGCGTCGAGATCGATCTGCCTGGCGCCCGGCCCGACATGCTGCCCGACGACCGCGCTGAGCAACGCCTTGCGAACCGAATGGACGCTGCGCCGTTTCGTCACATCGCCCATGCTGCGCACGATCTTGCCATCGGTGACGATGATCAGGGCATCGGTGCCAAGCGATCGCGCGTGCTCCGTGACCGTGTCGAGTCCGGCCGGATTCCAGCCGAAGTCGCGGGCCTGCGCGGCGCTCAACGTCGTCGGAGCCGGATCTTCGGCATTGACGCCTGCGCAGGCAGCACAGATCGTCGCCACAAATATGACGAACAGAAAATGCAGACCGCTTGCCAAAGCTGATGAGCGCGACGCCATCCCTGTGCTCGGTACCAAACAGCGACCCGATATCGCCGACCGTCAGGCGGCGGCGCTGTCGGCCTTGCGGATGGTGGGCAGGCAGCGCACGGGGAAGTTCATCGAGTTGGCGATAAAGCATTCGGCGTGCGCGCGCTCGTGCAGCTGTTCGGCGCGGGCGGCGTCGCTGTCGGCCGAGACGGTGACGACGGGGCGCAGCGTCACTTCGGTCATACGGCCATTGCGCGGTTCCTCCACCATCACGCCTTCGGCCGCGTCTTCATAGGCCTCGACGACCACGCCCTTCACCGTGCAGAGGTGCAGATACCAGAGCATGTGGCAGCCGGAGAGCGCGGCGACCAGCATCTCCTCCGGGTTGTGCCGGCTGGCATCGCCCATGAAGTTCGGGTCCGACGAGCCGATAATGGCCGGCTTGCCCGGGATCTCGAACCGGTGCTCGCGCGAATAGCCCTCATAATCGCGGGTCGGGCCCTGCGCCGCGCCGGTCCATTGCGTCGTTACCGCGTATCGATGTTCTTTCGCTTGCGCCATCTCGATTCCTCAGTGTGTCGCCGCATCGCCGGCGTCGTGCCGCGCATCGACGGGCGTACCGTGCCAGCCCGCCTCGCGCTTGGTCCAGTAGAGCTTGTCGAGCCGCGTGGTCAGCGGTCCCGGCGCGCCGTCGCCGATGCGCTGGCCGTCGACGGTGGTAACCGGCATGACGCCGCCGGCCGAGCTCGACAGAAACACCTCGTCCGATCCGGCGAGCGAGTCCGCGGGCAGCGTCGTCAGCCGGCAATCGACGTTGGTTTCGGCGCAGAGCTCGAACACTGTCTTGCGCGTCATGCCGTCGAGCACGCCGCCGGCCGGCGTCTCCAATCGGCCGTCCTTGACCCGGAAGATATTGAAGCCCGGTCCTTCGGTCAGATTGCCGTCGCGGTCGACCAGCACCACGGTCTCGCCGCCGCGGTCGTAGGCCTGGAACAGCCCCATCTCGAAGTCGAGCCAGTGATAGTGCTTGACGGTCGGATCGACGCTTTCCGGCGGTACCCGGCAGATATCGCTGACCACCAGGTGCAGGCCGCGCGCCCGCGCCTCCGGCGTGGCGATCGACATGTAGGGAATGCAGAAGGCGTAGTAGCGGTTCTCGCAGGCGCGCGGGTCGCGCACGCCGACGGGTGGGCGGCCGCGCGTGCCGATCATCTGCACATAGGCGTCCGGGCGATCCAGGCGGCGGGCCATCTCCATCAGGATCGCACGCTGCTCATCGCGGCCGTAAGGGCAGGTCATGCGCAGCTTGTCGAGATTGCGCTGGAAGCGGTCGAGATGATCTTCCAGACGGAAGAACATGCCCTTCCAGACCGTCACCGTGTCCTGGTTCGCGTCCGAGCGCAGAAAGCCCCAGTCCAGCAGGGGGATCCGCGCCTCCGCCACCGGGCAATAGTCATCGTCGATGAAGGCGACACCGTCGCCGAACGGATTCGTCATGGCGCCTCTCCCGCAGGTCCGTCGACGACAGTAGACGCCCGGCCCCGTGACAGGCAACCTGGCCGTGGAGGCCTATTCGGCGGCTTCGCGCGCCTGCTTCTGACGCAGGTAATACTCCGTGTAGACGATGTCCCGCATGGAGTGGACGTCGCAGCAGCCCTCGTTCTCCATGTAGAGGATCTTGTTGCCGAGATAGGGGAACGGCGACTGGCCCTCGGCCGGGAAGCAGCGGTCGACCCGGATCGCCCGGCAGGCGCCGTCGAGGACGAAGGACGGTGTCAGCTGCTGACGGCCAGATATCATCCCGGTGAAAAGCGAAGCGACCCGTTCGGCTTTGCGGGCGACGGCGGTGTCGTGACCCTGCCGGCCGGCCTGGCGAGCGAGTTTTGTTCGCGCATCCGGCCTGCCGGCTGCACTACGTGGTCGGCGATCTGTCGACGACCTTGCTGACCTGCCGTTGGCTGCGGCCGGAGACCGCAGCCATTCGCCATCGACGCCGATCCCGATCGCCGACATTGGCAGTAACGGCACGAACCAGGCTTTAACCCATACAACCTAGGCTGTATCCGGCCGTTCCAAGTCATCCACCACGACTGTCGAGATCTCCCGATGTCCCGAGCGAGCTTGCCACATCGCGGCGTCGATGCGCCGGCCGGCCACGCGTTGTTTACGGTAGGCACGACCTATCACACGTTCCTGGCCTGTGGCCTGGCGACGGCATTGCCGAGGTCGATCCGTCGTCACCTGATCATCCATCTCGATTTCGACGACGGCATGGCCATCGTCGAAACGCTACGGACCATGGCCACCCCTCTGTTCGACGAGATTGCCGTTCTGCCGCGCAGCGAAGGCATCCCTGCGCCGCGCTGGCGGTTTCTGGTGGCGGCGAACATTCTGCGGACGGCATGGCTCGCGGCGCGTCGACGCTACGATCGGGTCTATGTCTTCAACGAGGACCGGCCGGTTCACCAAGCGGCCGCCTATTGGGTAAAGCGCCGAAACCCGAACGCCATCGCCTATTGCGGCGAGGACGGCACCAGCGACTACGGCGCGTGCCCCATGTGGGATCACCGCCGGTTCACGGACCGGGTGTCCAGGCGA
Source organism: Alphaproteobacteria bacterium (assembly GCA_965232515.1). Lineage (GTDB taxonomy): Bacteria > Pseudomonadota > Alphaproteobacteria > JANQKO01. The sequence goes on from CBDDPY010000002.1 coordinate 1,632,463, forward strand.
TTGCTCTACGGCTGGTGGTATCGCAATGTCAGGTGGCGCTGCACCGTGCCCTGGGTCGACCGTCACCTGCTGACGCATCCCGAACATCTGCACAATCCGGCGCACGGCAAGCCGATTGAACGCATGCCGTCGTCGCATTTTCGAGGCCGGGCAATGGCGGATCTGGCCGCGGCATACGCCGCACGGCGCGGCCTGAGCATTCAAGATTTGGAACGGCTCGACGGCATCATCTTCCTGTCCAAATCCCAGAAGGTCGACGATAAGGACGCCTACGTCGGCGACGTGCGCCTGGTGTTGCAACGGGCGCGGGCCGACGGCCTGCGGATTGCCGTGAAGCACCATCCCGGCGAGCGTCAATCCGATCCCTTCGGCTTTCGCGACGACCGCGATATCGTCGTGCTGCCGCGCGGCCTGGCGACCGAGTTTCTGTTCGTGCACCCCTCGTGCCGAATTCGCTGCGTGATCAGCGGCTTGTCGACAACGCTGCTGACGGCGCGGTGGCTGCGGCCACAAACGACGGCGATCAGCGTGACGTCGCTTGTCGGCCGGCACGATCAACAGATCCTCGATATGCTCAGCGCCATGGGCGTGCGCAGGGTCGCAGGCATGACCGACGCGCCGCCGCTCCTGCAGGCCGATCAGCATATCCGTCATTCCGATTACGTGGCGCCCGCGCGATCGCAAATTTGATAAGACAGCTATATGTCACTGCGCTAATATTCGGTATCAATCGAATCGTCGATCAGATCTGACGATTTCGCCCGTGGGCGGCTCGACATGGGGGATGCGATCGCCGACATCGTGACAGCCGAGTTGAGCCGGATTTTTCTGGCCGGATACTTCTCGTTCGTGGCCGTGTTCTACACGCTGCGCATTCTGATCGTGACCAACAAGGGCCGCCGGTCACCGGTGTTTTCGGGCACGCCCGGCAGCGCCCAGTTCCTGACCCATATGACCTTCCGCGTGATGCGGGTCCTGATCCTGGCCGTCTGCGTGGCCCGACTGTTCGCGCCCGACATCGATCGCTATCTCGGCGTGATACAGCCGCTGTGGCGGGCGGAGATCCTGTTGACCGGCGTGGCGCTGATGACCATCGGCTTCGCTTGCATCATCTATCTCAACAATTATATGGGCAGCGCCTGGCGCTCTGGCACGCGAGACGACGACACCACGAAACTGATTACGACGGGACCGTTCGCGATTTCACGCCATCCCATGATGCTTTGCGTACAGGCGGCACAGTTGGGCTTCTTCCTCGCCCTGCCCTCACTGTTCACGCTTGCCTGCCTGCTGATCGGCGTCACGGCCATCCAGATCCAGGTCCGCATCGAAGAGCGGATGCTCGCCCGCCGGCATGGCGCGATCTATGCAGACTACTGCGCGCGGACGCCACGGTGGCCGTTCGGCCGAAGTCTGCGTTCGATCTGGGTCCGGGCCTGACGGGCAAGCGGCACGCGCCGCCTAGACATCCGGCGTATAGAAGCGACTCGACTCCTCGAAACTGATGATTGGCGCGCGGATCGCACCGTCCGGCAACGCCTGCCCGCGCAGCGGATCGAGCGCCCTTATGTCGTAGGCCGCCTGCCCTTCGTCCAGGCCGGAGACGATGATGTCGAAGGTCGCGGCGCGGGCGCCGCGGGGCACGAACCAGTGAATGTTGTCGCGGTCGGGACTGATCGTCGACACGTCGCCGACCTCGATCGTCGCATCGACAGACGGGCGGATGACGATGGCGTCGGCTTCGTCCCGCACCCGGTCATAGTTGCGCACCCGGAACGCGCCCTCGACCACCAGATGGGCAGAGACCATGTGGCGGTGGGCGTGTGGTGTGATGACATTGTCGGGCGTGAAGCCGAACCAGGCGGCGGCATAGCGCAGCTTTCGGCGCGCTCCGGCCTCGTCGCGAAAGTGGATGGTGCGCTTCAGCGGATAGGTCGGAAGCGCGCGGCCGACATGACGGATCTCGGCGCCGTCGATCTCGGCCAGCAGTTGCGGCAGGTCGACCTCCGACGTCAGTCGAGCGACGTCGGCGCGCCATGCGGACGGCGACATCTCGCCGTTCGCCAGCGCCCGCGCGATCTCGTCCTGCGCCGCGATCCAGCGAGCCGACGGCCGATCGGCCGCGGCCCGGGCGGCGCCGAACTCGGCCAGCAGCACGTAGGCCGGAAACGCGGTCAGGACCTGTCCGATGAATTGGCGGCGATGCATCCCGGTCAGCAGCCCTTCAATTGATTGAATTCGGATCGTGTCTTACCCGTCGATTGCGACGAAAAAATGGCGGAACAGGCGCCGTCCGGCGTTCGGCGAAACGATGACTGAAACAATTGAAACAAACGGTCACCCCGGCAGAAACACGGCAGAAACAGTGGCAACGTATGCGTAAAAGGTTTCTTGTTCACCGTCACGGGATGCCGGCCGCCAATGACTCCCGAACAGATCTCTCTTGTGCAAGAGAGCTTTCGCACCATCGCCCCGATCAAGGAAGCGGCGGGGTCGCTGTTCTATGAACGACTATTCACCCTGAACCCCGCCCTGAAAAAGCTGTTCCGGCGCGACATGGGCGACCAGAGCCGCGAACTGCTGAATATGATCGGCCAGGTCGTCGACGGCCTGAACAATCCGGACGAGGTCTTGCCCGTGGCGCGGCGTCTGGGCGCGCGGCATTCGGGCTATGGCGTGAAGCCCGAACACTACGAAACCGTCGGCGAAGCGCTGCTCTGGACGCTGGCGCTGATCCTGGGCGACGAGTTCGACGCAAAGACCAGAGAGGCCTGGACCGCGGCCTATGGGCTGTTGTCGGCCGCCATGCAGGAGACGCCGAGCAACGTCTCGGCCTGACCGTGGCCGACGCGGGGCAGGCAGTATTGGCGCCCTGCCCCGGCTGCGGCGCTTTGGTGCCGGAGAGCGGCGGGCCGACGCATGCCTATCTCGGCACCGTGCCCGGTTGCTGGGCGCTCTATGGCGAGGTGCTGGCGCGCGAATACAGCGACGCCGCCTACATGCGGGTGCACAATCTGACGGTCGACGCCTATTCGGTACAGCATCCGGGCCGGCCCGAACGCCGCACGAACCGCTCGGTGCATGCACATTTGTTGTCGCTTTATCTGCGGCTTGAGCGAAAGGAGCGCCGCGAAACCATTACCGCCGCCATGGCGAAAACGGCCGACCTGCCGGCCGACGCGCTGGGCTGGCTGCTGCCACCATCCAGCCTGGGCGAGATCACCGTGCTAGACGTACATGCCGCCGCCGATGCGGTCGCGCATGGCGAGCGCGTCAACGCCTGGGCGGCGGCTGCCTGGCGGGCCTGGGAACCGCACCACGACAAGATCGAGCGGCTGGCAAGGCAGATCCTTTAACGCGTCGTTCGCAAACGCACGCTGCTCCGTCAGGGTTGACAGAACCCGCGGCGGGCTTTCGAATTGATCTGCCATCAATCCAAATACTAACAAACAGTCGTTCGGGAGGACGTTGACGATGCTCAGCTCACATCTCAAACGCGTAAGCCTGAGCCTTGCCGCGGCCGGCGTGTTGGCAGCGGCAAGCATCAGCGCGCAGGCGCAGCAGAAAGAAATCAAGATCGGCGTGATCTACGACTATACCGGCCCGCTGGCGGCCGGCGGCTCAAGCCTGCAGGCGCTGGGCGCGAAGATCATGATCGACTACTTCAATAGCCAGGGCGGCGTCGAGGGCTACAAGATCAACGCCATCTACGCCGACGCCCAGAGCAAGCCCGACGTCGCGATCAACGAGGCGGTGCGCCTGATCGAGCAGGAAAACGTCGACATGCTGCTCGGCTTCTATTCCAGCGCGCAGTGCGTGCCGGTCTCGGCCAAGGTCGATTCGCTGAAGAAGTTCATGTGGATCACGACCTGCATCTCGCCGGCCGTGCTGAAGGACCGGAACCTGAAATACGTGTTCCGGGCGCAGCCGCATGGCGGTCTGTTCGGCCTGCAGTCGCCGGAGTTCCTGGCCCACTATGCGAAAGAGAAGCTGGGCATCGAGCCGGGCGACCTGAAGGTCGCCATCATCCACGAAGACGGCGCCTACGGCAGCGGCGTCGCCGGCGGCAACGCGGCGGGCGCGAAGCAGCAGGGCTTCAAGGTCGTCCTGAAGGAAGGCTATTCGGCGACGGCGCCGGACTTGTCATCGCTCGTCACCAAGCTGAAACGGGCCCGGCCGGACGTGATCCTGCACACCGGCTACAATCCGGACATCACCTTGTTCCTGCGGCAGGCGCGCGAGCTGGGCCTGCGCTTCAAGGCGCTGATCGGCCACGGCGCCGGCTACGGCGTGCCGGACAAGCTGTTCGACGCCTTTGGCCAAGACGCGAACCACATCTTCAATGTCGATCCGGTGTCGATCTGGCTGGTCAGCCCCGAGGTGCTGCAGTCGGGCCTGCCGGATATCACGCAGATGGTCGGCGAGCAGTACAAGAAGGCTGAGCCCGACACCAAGGAGTTCTCGGCCCATGTCGGCATGGCGGCCAGCAACTCCTACGTCTTCTTCTCCGACGTGCTGCCGCGCGCGATTAAGAAGTACGGCGGCATCGATGCCGACTCGCTGCGCCAGGCGGCGCTGGAGACCGACATTCCGGTCGGCGGCACGCTGATGGGCTTCGGCGTGAAGTTCAATCCGCCCGAGCATGAGATGGCCGGGCAGAACGACCGCGCCTCACCGGTCATCGTCCAGTACATCGACAACAAGGCGCATATTGTCTGGCCGAAGGCGCTGCAGTCCCTCGATCCGGTGCTGCCGTTGCCCAAGGACTCGCCCTATGCCAAGTAACCGCTCCGGCCGGGTGGGCCCGAGCACGCGACCGTCGCGGTAATGGCGGACGCCATACTGACCGTCGAAGCGCTGACCAAGCGCTTCGGCGGTTTCACCGCGGTCGACGAAGTATCATTTACCGTCGGTGAAGGCGAGATCCTGGGCCTGATCGGGCCGAACGGTTCGGGCAAGAGCACGATCTTCAACATGATCGCCGGCTCGCTGCGGCCGACCGCCGGCACGATCCGGTTTCGTGGACAGGAGGTCGGTGGGCTGAGCCCGAACCGGATCTGCGCGCTGGGCATCGGCCGCACCTTTCAGATCCCCCGGCCGTTCCACAAGCTGTCGATCCTGGAGAACGTGGCGGTCGCCGGCTATTTCGGCCAGGGCCGCCGGGTCGGCAAGGCGGAGGCCTGGGAGACGGCGGCGCGATCGCTCGACATGGTCGGCCTCGCCTACGGCGATCACGCGTCGGTCGACATGCTGGGCGCGGCGGGGCTGAAGAAGCTGGAGCTGGCGCGCGCGTTGGCGACCAACCCGACGCTGCTGCTGGCGGACGAAAGCCTGGGCGGTCTCGACGAAAGCGAGATGGACCAGGCGGCCGACATGCTGGAGCGCATCCGCCGCGAGATGGGCATCACCATCATCTGGGTCGAGCACATCATGGGCGTGCTGATGCGCGTCGTCGACCGGGTCATGGTGCTGGACCATGGCGAGCTGATCTCGGAAGGCCTGCCGGCCGACGTGGCGCACGACCCGAGGGTGATCGAAGTCTATCTCGGCACCGACGCCAGCGACGTGCAGGCCAGTGTCGGGGCGGCGGGTTAGCGTGGCGATTTCCGCATCGCCCTTTTCGTCATGCCCGGAGTTGATCCGGGCATCCAGGGGCATCGACCGCTGGCACGCTGGTGTCTGGATTGCCGGGTCAAGCCCGGCAATGACCAAGGTACGTGGGTTTTTGGGGCAACCGGATGGCCGCCATGCTTGAACTGCAGAACGTGAATGCCGGCTATGGCGCGTTTCAGGCGCTGTTCGATGTCAGCCTGGAGGTCGCGGCCGGCGAGGCCGTCGCCGTGATCGGCCCGAACGGCGCCGGCAAGACGACGCTGATGCGGTTGATCTCGGGCTTGATCCCGGTGCGCTCGGGCCGGGTGGTCATGGAGGGGCAGCCGCTGGACGAGGTCAAGCCGCACGCCATCGTCGAGCTCGGCATCGCGCACGTACCGGAGAACCGGCGTTTGTTCCCGCGCATGACGGTCGAGGACAACCTGCGCATGGGCGCCTTCGCGAAGGCGGCGCGGGCACACTTCCGCGAGCGCCTGGACTACATCTACGAGTTGTTCCCGCGGCTGAAGGAACGCCGCGCGCAGTTCGCCGGCACCATGTCCGGCGGCGAGCAGCAGATGTGCGCCATCGGACGGGCGCTGATGTCGGGGCCGAAGCTGTTGCTGATGGACGAGCCGTCGGCCGGCCTGGCGCCCGTCGTGGTGCAGCAGGTGTTCGAGCTGGTCCGGCGCATCCGCAAGGAAGGCTATACCGTGCTGATCGTCGAGCAGAACGTGCAGCAGGTGCTGCAGGTCGTCGACCGCGCCTACCTGCTGGAAGCCGGCACGCTGAGATCCAGTGGCACGGCCGACGAGCTGCTGGCGAGCGAGAGCGTGCGCAAGGCGTATATGGGCGTTTGAGGGGGACGCGATCCGTGGAAACCATTTTCGACATCTATCTCTTGGAAGCGCTGATCAACGGCCTGCTGTTCGGCGGCGTGCTGGCGCTGCTGTCCCTGGGCCTGAACCTGATCTTCGGCGTCGTTGACGTGGTCTGGATCTGCTACGCCGAGATCGTGATGTTCGGCATGTACGCGATCTTCTGGCTGCATGGCGTCTACGAGCTGCCGATCGTGTTGGCCGCCCTGCTCGCCATCGTCGGCACCGGCGCCATGGGCTTCCTGGTGCACTTCCTGGTGATCTCGCCGATCCTCGGCTCGGCGCCAATCAACCAGCTGCTGGCGACCGGCGGCCTCTTGTTCTTCCTGCAGAGCTTCGCGACCCTGCTGTGGGGCATCGAATTCCGCAATATCGGCCTGCGCCTGCCGGTGCTGCAATGGGGCGAGCTGTTCTTCAGCTACGCCCGCCTGCTCGCCTTCGGCATCGCCGTGATCGGTATGGTGGCGATCTATCTGTTCCTGACCCGGACCTATATGGGCACGGCGATCCGGGCGATCTCGCAGGACCGCGAGATCATGACGCTGATGGGCGTGGATACGCGCAAGGTCTATCTGGTGACGTCCGTGGTCGGCGGCAGTCTCGCCGGCCTCGCCGCCAGCCTGCTGGTGCTGCAGTATGACGTGCATCCGTTCGTCGGCCTCAGCTTCGGGCCGATCACCTTCGTCATCTGCGTGATGGGCGGTCTCGGCAACATGGTCGGCGGCTTCATCGCCGCCTTCATCCTGAGCGAGGTGATCTCGATCGGGGGCTTCTACGCCGAGCTGGAATGGGGCTACGTCGCGGCCTTCGTGATCTTCATCATCGTCATGTTCATCCGACCCGAGGGCATCCTGGGGAAGAAGTCATGACGGCGATCCCGCAAGCGACCGCGACGCGCCGGCTGGAGCCGCGGCACATTGCCGCCGTCATTGTCGCCATCGCGCTGATCAGCGTGCCGATCCTGCGCACGCAGTCGGAATGGTTCGCCTATCCGATGCATATCATGGTGCTGATCATGATCTGGTCGCTGGCTTATACGAGCTGGTCGCTGATGGGCCGGTTCGGGCTGGTGTCGCTGGGCCACGGCGCCTTCATGGGCATCGGCGCCTATGTCACGGCCTTGCTGTGGAACTATGCCGGCCTGACGCCCTGGCTCGGCATCCCGATCGCGCTCGCCACCGTCGCTCTCGTGGCCTTCATCGTCGGCTATCCCTGCTTTCGCTTTCGCATCGTCGGCCACTATTTCGCGCTCGTGACGCTGGCGCTGAGCGAGATCGTGCGCCAGGTGATCATGGCGACGCGCGACTATACCGGCGGTTCGCTCGGCTTCACGCCGACGCCGCATGGCGACGGGTTCTCGCTCTATGCGTTGCAGTTCGCCGACCGCGAGGTGTTCTACTACGTCGCCTTCGCGGCCTGGGTGTTCGGCCTCTGGGTCTGGCGGCGGGTCGACCGGTCGATGGACCGCTATGCGCTCGACGCAATCTCCGAGGACGAGGACGCCTCGGCCTCGGCCGGCGTCTGGGTCACGCGCGAAAAGCTGAAGATCACCATCCTGAGCGCCGTGCTGACCGGTTTCGCCGGCATTCTTTACATGCAGTACCAGCAGTTCATCTCGCCCGACACGGTGAGCGGCATCGCCATCTCGCTGCAAATCGTCTTCGCCGTCGTGGCGGGCGGCATCTACGTGATGTTCGGGCCCACCGTGGGCGCCGTGATCACAATCCTGCTGGCCGAAAGCCTGCGCGTCGCCATCGGCACCAAGATGGTCGGGCTCGACACCACGATCTACGGCCTGCTGCTGGTGCTGTTCATCATCTTCCTGCCGAAGGGCGTGCTCGGCGGCATCATGGAATGGTGGCAGAATCGCCGCCCCGCCGGCCGGCCGGCAGCCGCGGCGGGGGACGACTAGTAGGCGCTGGCGCCGCTGTCGGCGGGGTAAATGGCGCCGTTGACGAGGCTGCTTTCGTCGGAGGCAAGGAACAGCGCCAGCCAGGCGATCTCCATGGGCTGGCCGGTGCGCAGCGGTCGCTCGACGTTGTCGCGGTCATCGTCGCCCGTCATGCCGAAAGAGGCCGTGCGCGCGGTCAAGACGGCGCCGGGCGCGATGGCGTTGACCCGGATATGCATGGGCGCGCATTGCAGCGCCAGCGCCTTGGTCAGCGTCAGCACGCCGCCCTTGGCCGAAGTGTAGGCGTCGGCGCCCGCCGTGCCCTTCATGGCGCGGATCGACGTGGTGTTGATGATGGATCCGCCGCCGGCGTCGCGGATGTGCGGGATAGCGAAACGGCAACCGAGAAACGTGCCGAACAGATCGACGCCGATCGTGCGCCAGAACTCGTCCAACGGCATGTCGACGACGCTGCCGTCGCGCGCCGTGGCGCCGCCGGCATTGTTGTAGAGCACGTCGAGGCCGCCGAAGGCGTCGGCCGCCCGGTCGATCGCCGCCCGCATGCTGTCGGGCTGGGTGACGTCGGTCTCGATGAACAGCGCCTCGCCGCCGGCCGCGCGCGCCGCCTCGGCCGCGGCCTCGCCGCCGGCGACATTGATATCGGCCAGCGCCAGCCGCGCGCCCTCGCGCGCGAACAGCTCGGCCGAGGCCGCGCCGATGCCGCCCGCCGCGCCGGTAATGAAGACCCGCTTGTCCTGCAGCCGTGCCATTTCCGCCTCCCGATCTGAATGCCTGAAATCGTCGTTTTCGTCCGTGCGTCGAAGACGGATAATAGGGACCAGGAAACGGTTCGTCGGGAGAAATTGCATGGCGTTGCGTACGGCACAGATCGAGGCCCACCGACAGCGGATGGCGGACGACGGCTATACCGTGGTCGAAAACGCGATCCCGGCCGGGCTCGTCGCCGACCTGCGGCGCGCGCTCGACGACATGGAAGCGCGGCGCGGACTGGACTACGCCAAAACCGGCTTCGAGGGCCGCAAGACGCTTCGCATCTACAACCTGCTGGCCCACGGCGACGTATTCCAGCAGATCCCGATTCATGAGAACACGCTGCCGATCGCCGAGGCTGTGCTGGACGACGGCCTGCAACTCTCGTCGCTGTCCGCGATCGTTCTCGGCCCCGGCCAGGAGGCCCAGCCGCTGCACGCCGACAGCCAGATGATCCCCCTGCCCCGGCCGCATCCGACGATTTCAGTGAACGTGATGTGGGCACTGACCGACTTCACCGAAGCGAACGGCGCGACCCGCGTCGTGCCGGGCAGCCACCGGTTCGATCACGCGCCGGCCTATGACGAGACCTACGAGACCGTCGCCGCCGAGACGCCGGCCGGCAGCGTAATGTTCTTCGACAGCGCGCTGTGGCATGGCGGCGGGGCGAACCGCACGGACGCGCGGCGCTACGGCATCGCCTGCTACTACTGCGCCGGTTGGATCCGGCCGCAGGAGAACCAGCAGCTTGGCATTCCGCGCGAACTGACCACGACCTTTCCAAGACGCCTGAAGCAGCTCTGCGGCTACGGCGTCTACAAGGGCATCTACGGCCACGTCGAGAACCGCGACCCCATTGAGCTGTTGGGCGAGCCGCGTGCCGGGATGATGGTCTGGGAAGCCAGCGACAAGGCCGCGGCCAAGCGGTAACCCCGGCGACGTTACTCCCAGCCGACGCAGAACGGCTCGGGCCGCAGGTCTTCCGGATCGCCGTCCGCGTCGGGCGGCGGGAAACTCTGCTTGAAGCCGAACGCGTACGCCGAGGGGCCGTGCTCGTTGAGATAGGCCAGCCGCTCCAGCCCCTCGTCCACCGTCGGCAACCGTCCGGCCTCGACCCACCAGAGCACCTGGTAGGCGCCGGTCGGCGGCGCGAACCATTGCCGCCGCTTGGCCATGACGCCGCGATGCGCGGTCTTGTAGACGAAGGCGAACAGCGACTCGACATCGGTCCAGACAGACATGTTGACGATGAAGCTGGGATCTTCGGTCACCTGGATGTCGGTGGCGTTGCCGGAATCCGACTGCAGCCGCCAGACGAAACCGGGGCTGTCCTCGGCCAGCGCGTTGATCTCGTCGAGCGCGTCCATGAATTCGGCGACCCTCGGATCGTCCTGCGGGTGAAGCAGGTTGCCGACGTTCATCTGCGCGATATGCCAATCCGTCACGGAACGCTCCTCCGATGTTGTGGCGACACTGATTGAAGGCGGTACGACACGCACCGCCGGCAGATCCCGGCACATGGCCGCGTTGCGATCGGGACGCACGCGGCGATCCGGACGAAACGTCCAGACCGCGAGCACGCCCTGTAGCGCGATCAACACGCCGCTCGGCAAGCCCGATCCTTCCCAATCGCCGATCGCCAGCCCGAGATGTCCGGACCAGATCACCGCGACGGCGCCCGCCATCGTCAAGATGACGCCGCCGGCGACAACCGGGACCCGCCATCGATCGACACGGGCTTGCGACCACAGGAGCCGCAGCGTCAGGCCCCCGTGTCCCAGCCCCGCCAGAGCAAGCGCGGACCCGCCGACCTGCCCGACCCAGCCAATCTCGGGCGCCTGATTGACAATGGCGAGCGTCGCGAGCGCGATCAGTCCGGCCGCGGCAACCACGATGCTGGTCGCGGCGCGCAGCAAGACATGCGGTTCATCGGCAAATGGCGCTTCGCGTTGCAGACGGTCGACGAGCATATCGGCCGCGCCGAACCGACGAACGGCCTCGCGCGCCGCCTCCGGTTCGCTCAGACCGGTCTCGGATAGCCCCGCGGCGCTGTCGCGCAGATGCACCTCGACCTCGGCCAGAATGCGGGTCGTCTGCCGATGCGACGCCGGCAGCCGTTCGGCGAGCGCCTGAAGGTGAGCGGCGATCGAATCCTGCGTCATGTCGTCGGCGCCACGATCGCCGTGACGGCGCCGGCGAACTGCCGCCATTCCTCGGTCTGCTTCGCCATCGCCCGACGTCCCTTGCGGGTTAGCCGATAGACCCGCCGGCGGCGTCCATTAGCCGTCGACCAGCCGCTCGCCAGCAGCCCCGCCTGTTCAAGGCGGTGCAGCGCCGGGTAGACCGTACCCTCCGGCAGGTCGAACAGGCCATCGCTGCGCCGACGCAACGACTCGATGATCGCGTAGCCGTGCAGCGGTGCGTCATCGACCGCGGCCAGGATCAGCAGATCGAGATGTCCCTTCAGCGCCTCGCCCTTCATACCTCGGAAAACTAGGTATAATGCACGTGCGCGTCAAGCGGCTCGATCCAGCGATCATTCCGATCTTTGTGATCGCGGCACATGGTTCTAGGCTGGCTATAACAACCATGGCCGATGCACCTCCATTCAATTTCCTCCGGCGACCGCCACAGGCGGCGTTGGCAGGCTTTGTCGACGCCATCTGGTGCGCGACCGGCCGCGTGCCTTATCGCGCAGAACGCATTCTGCCGAACGGCAAGCCAGTGCTGATCTTCAACCTTGGCGCCCCGTTTCGGATGACGGACGGGACCTGCAGCGCGCCACCAGAGATCCATCGCGACGCCTGGCTGTGTGGCAACAGGGCCCGATTTCTAGTCAACGAGCCGCTGGCCGAAACCAATGTCATCGGCGTCACGTTCCGCAGCCACGGGGCCGCGGCGTTGCTGGGCTTGTCGATGCGGGAGATCAGCGGCCGGATGATCGAGGCCGAGGCGGTGCTCGGCGGCAGGCTCGCCGAGGTTCGCGAGCGCCTGTCCGATGCCGTCGGATCGGATGCGAAGATTGCCGTCGTCGAATCCTTGCTCCTGCGGCTCCGGACGGCGGCGACGCCGCCGCCCCGGATGATCCAATGGGCGACCAGGCGGCTTGCCGCTGCCGATCCGCCGTCGATTTCGGCCTTGAGCGCCGAGCTCGATGTGAGCCAGAAGCACCTGATCGACCGGTTTCATCATCATGTCGGCCTCGCCCCAAAGACGCTGCTGCGGATTCATCGCTTCGAACGGGCGCTTGCCGCGTTGAACCGGCCGGGACCGGTCCGCCTGGAGCAAATCGCGCTGGTCTGCGGCTACTACGACCAGGCGCATTTCAATCGCGACTTCGCCGACTTCAGCGGCATCAATCCGACGGCTTATGCGACGACACGGGCGGCGTTCTTTGCCGACCCACATCAGGCGGACGATACCGGCCTGTTCGTGCCCCTCGATTAAACGTCGCGCGAGGTAAAATTCGTCCAAGACGGCGATAACGGTCGTCGCTAGCGTGTCCGGCATCGGCAACGGACATGGGAGGCGCGGCATGGCGCGGGGATTTCGGGCAACGACGAAGATCGACAGACAACAGTCGGATGTCTGGTCCTTCATGACCGATCTCGCCAACGCGCCGTCCTGGATGAAAGGCATCGAGCAGATCGCGCCACTCGCAGACGGCGCGATGCGCGCGGGCGTCCGGTTCCGCACGGTCTCGAACGCCGGCGGCCGCGGCGTCGCGCGCGAAACCGAGCTGGCGGTCTGGGAGCCGATGACCCGCTTTGCGTTGAAGTCCGAACAGGGCGGAATCTCGGCCGTCTATGAGTACCGCTGTACGGCCGAAGGTTGCGGCACCAAGGTCGATCTGCATGCCTGCTGCACGGCGCGGGGACCGGTGTGGCGGCTGCTGCATCCGCTGATCGCCTACATGATGCGCCGGCATGACGGCGATCAGCTCGACCGCCTGCGGCGGGTGCTGGAGGCAGGGCGTTAGCGGAGCGACGCGCGACCTTCCCCGAATTCGCGCCGGGATCAGACCTCGCGGCCGAGCAGTGCGTCGTCGAAAGGAAAATTCGACATCAGCTGCCAGCCGGTTTCGGTCACTTCGACCTGCTGTTCCAGCTTGACGCCCTCGGCGCCGTCGCGGCTGCCGATGAAGCTCTCGAAACTGAGCACCATGCCCGGCTCGACGACGCCGTCATAGCCGGCATCGGGATAGTCCCTGGCGTAGACGATCAGCGGGTACTCGCCGGTCATGCCGACGCCGTGGGCCAGCAGGTAGTAGCGGTGCAGCTCGTACTTCTCCGGGATCACCCAGCCGCGCTCCGACAGCTCACGGAAGCCGATGCCGGGCTTCAGCAAATCGAGGTTCGCGTGCACCTGTTCATAGGCGAGGCGATAGAGATTGCGCTGATCGGGCGTCGGCGCGGCGTCGCCGCAGAGCCAGGTGCGGCTGAAGTCGGCGTAGTAGCCGTGCTGGCCCAGCGTGTCGGTGTCGAGGCAAACCAGCTCTCCGGCCTGGATGACGCGGTCGCTCGACTCCTGGAACCAGGGATTGGTGCGTGGGCCGGAATTCAGCAGACGGGTTTCGACATAGTCACCGCCGGCGGCGATGACGTGCCGCCAGAGCTCTGACCAGACTTGATTTTCCGTGACGCCTGGTTCAATGGCATCGCGCAGCGCGGCAACGCCGGCTTCGACCACGGCCACGGAGGCGCGCATCATGTCGATCTCGTGCGGCAGCTTGATGGCTCGCGCCCGCTCGACCGGCGCCTGCGCGTCGACGATCTCGTAGCCGCGCGCGGCCAGCGCCAGGGCGGCGTCGGCATTGAAGCGCTCGAGGCCGACGCGTTTGTTGCCGCCGGCATGCGTCCGGATCAGGTCGTCGATCTCGTCGGTCCAGGCACGCGTCGCATCGGCAAGGTTCTGCGCCGCCGCAACATAGGACACGGTCTTGGCGATGCGGATTTCGTCAACCGTCTCCAGGTCGGCGACGAGATGGGCGCAGCCCGCGAACTCGAACAGCACGACAGGGCCGTCGGCGGCGATGAAAACGTACCGTGCCGGGTTGCGCGCTGTGTAGATCTGCATGTTGCGGGCGTCGGTGGCGTAACGGATGTTGACGGGATCGACCAGCACCAGGCTGCCGATGTCGCACGCCGTCATCTGCTGCCGCAGGCGCGCGAGACGGCCGCGGCGGACCTTGGAGATCTGCGCCGGGCCGAGACGTGCCGCGGTCATGCCGGTCTCGCGGTCAGGCTGGCGGCGGCAAGACGCTGTCGGCGATGGCTTGTTCGCCGCGGTGGAGAAGCTCGCAGAAACCGTCGCTGTCGATGTTGGAGCCGCAGATGATCAGGCCGACACGCTTGCCGCTGAGCCGCTCGCGCAGCGGGCCGAAGGCGCCGGCCACAGCGGCGGCGGCGGCCGGCTCGACGGCGAGCTTCATGTCGGCGAACAGCATGGCGATGCCGGCCGTCATCTCGTCGTCGCTGACCAGCACCACGTCATCGAAGTTCCGGCGGCAGGTCTCGAAGGCGTACGGCGTCGTCATCGGCGGCGCCAGGCTGTCGGCGATGGTCTCGACCTTCTCGAGCGTCTGCGGCGCGCCGGCCTCGATGCTGCGGCGCATGACGTTCGCGCCCTCGGGTTCGACGCCATAAACGGCACAGCCCGGATGGAGCAGCTTCGCGGCGCTGGCGACGCCGCTCGACAGCCCGCCGCCGCCGACGGCGACCACAACGGCGTCGAGTTCGCCCGCGTCCTCGAACAGTTCGAGCGAGACGCCGGCCGTCGCCAGCGTCACCGGCGGACCTTCGAAGGGGTGGATGAAGAAGCGGCCTTCAGTCTCCTCGAGCGCGTGCGCGCGGGCGAACGCCGTCGGCCCGTCCGGCTCGATCAGCACCTCGGCGCCGAAGGCCTCGGCCGCCGCGATACGGGCCGGGTTGGCGGACGCCAGCATCACCACCTTGGCCTCAGCGCCGACCACCGAAGCGGCGTAGGCCGACGCGATGGCATGGTTGCCGGCGCTGACCGCGGTGACGCCCGCCGGCCGGTCGGCCAGCAGCAGCCGATTCACAGCACCGCGCGCCTTGAAGGTGCCGGTGCGCTGGAACAGCTCGAGCTTGAGCACGACCCGGGCGTCGGCACCGAGATAGGACGCGACGCGACGGCCCGTCCAGTCGGCGACCGGTGTGCGCTCCGTGTAGGGCGCAAGCCGGGCATGGGTCTCGCGCATGGCCGCCAGCGTTGGCGGTGTGTATTCGAACGCTGTCATGGGCATGCACTTTCGGCCGCTTATCGGCGCGCCGTCAAGATGTCCGTCTACGGATCGACCCGCGTCAGGCCGGCTTGCGGCAGAGCACCTCGATGGGTTTCAGGCGGCCTTCGATGACATTGCTGGCGGAGTTGCGTTGCTTCTGTTGGTAGTCGTCGCCCATGATGATGTGCGCGCCCAGCTTCGGCGGACCTTTGCGGGCGATGCGTTCGCGCTGCGAGTCGTAGAAGGCGAGCATCTTCTCGGTGTTGTCCAGGCAGGACAGGATCTCGAAGCCGGTCGCCGATAGGCTGCGCACGGTCTCCTCAGCGGTCTCGAGATAGCTGTGCACGCCGTCTGACGACCAGGGCACGGGATAGGTGACGTTTGCGTCGGGCGTGGCCAACGCCATCTCGGAGAGCGCGAGGAAACCGCCGGGCCGGATCACGCGGAAGGCCTCGGCATGCTGACGCGTCCGGTCGGCGATATTCATGGACACGTTCTGGCAATAGGCGCCGTCGAAGCTCGCATCCGCGAAGGGCAGATCGAGCGCGCTGCCTTCGCGGATCTCGACGCGGTCGGCCAGACCGGCGTTGCGCGTGAACCGCTGGCCGACCTCGCAGAATTCCGGCGTCAAGTCGATGCCGGTCACCCGGCAGCCGAACCGCTGGGCCATGTAGCGCGCCGGCCCGCCGATGCCGCAGCCGATGTCGAGGATGTGGTCGTCCTTGCCCACCGACAGCGCATCGGCCAGTTGTTCGGTCGCGGCCAGCCCGCGGGTGTGGAAGTGATCGATCGGCGTCAGGTCGTCCACGCTGGCCTGCTCGATATCGATGCCGGCCTCGGCCAACGCCGCGGCGATCTCCTGATATAGGCTGCGACGGCCGTAGTGGGCCGCAACCGCATTGTCGGTGGTCATGACGATAGACTCCGTTTCGCCGCATTCGAGGCGGCATGTTCCACCGGCCGCCGCATACGTATCAAGTTCTCGATATGGAGATGCCGCCGTCCACCAGAAAGGCCGCGCCGGTGACGAAGCTGGCGGCGTCCGACGCCAGATGCAGCACCGAACGCGCGATCTCGTCGGGCGTCGCCGTGCGCTTGAGGGCATGCAGACCCTCGACGTAGGCCTGGATCTCCGGCGTGTTCGCGACGGCACGGCCCATCGGCGTGTCGGTGCCGCCGGGCAGGATCGCGTTCACGCGAATGCCCTGCGCGCCATGCTCGGCGGCCAGCACCTGGGTCAATCCGATCACGCCCGCCTTGCTGGCCGCATAGGCGGCCATGCCCGGCATGCCGACGGTGTGGCCGACGAAGGTCGAGGTGAAGATGAGCGAGCCGCCGCCGCGCGCGATCATCGCCGGGATCTGCCGCCGGGCGCCGAGAAACGCGCTGGTCAGGTTGGTTTCGAGCGTGTCGCGCCAGCCCGCCGGCGACACGTCCATCACCGGCGCCATTTCGCCGAGCGTCCCGGCGTTGTTGAAGGCGATGTCCAGGCCGCCGAATTCACGCTCCGCCAAATCAACCAGCGCCTCCGCGCAGGCCTGGTCCCGATTGTCGCCGGCGTGCGCGACCGCGGCACCACCGTCGGCGACGATCTCCGATACCAGCGTATCCAAGACCTGCCTGCGGCGGGCGGACACGACGACCTTCGCGCCTTCGCTGGCGAACAGCTTCGCCGTCGCCCAGCCGATGCCGGAACTGGCGCCGGTGACGATGGCCACCTTGTCATGCAACATGTTCATGCTCTGCTCCTGCAAACCGTTGTCGCCGTGATGGCGTTCGGCGGCAACATTTGCCGGAGCCTGGAAATCGCGGCCACCCGGATCTTGCGCGCGGCACTGCTATCGCATCGCCAGGGCCTCGATTTCGATCAGCAGCTCGGGAAACGCCAGCCGCGACACGCCGAGCAGCGTCGAGGCCGGCCTGCAACCTGCGGCGCTGAGCCGCGCCATCAGCGGTTCCGACTCGGCGAGGAAGCGGTCGACGTCGAGCGTGTAGTAGCGGATCTGCACGATGTCGGCGACGGACCAGCCGGCCTCGCTCAGCACGGTTTCGACGTTGTCGAAGGCCAGCGCGATCTGGGCGCCCATGTCGTCGGGATGTTGGGGGACGCCGTCCGCATCGTTCGGAGTCTGGCCGGAACACACCAGCAGGCTTCGCGGACCGACGATCTCGTTCGCCTGTACGAAGCCGTAGCGGTCCTGCCACTGCCATGGATTGACGACAGTTTTGTGCATGGATTTCTCCCGTTGCGAGCGCGCCGGCAAATCCGGCGGCTGCAGGAGTAAAGACGGCGGACGGGTCGGCGCCGTGACATCGGCCATCGAGCCTTTGTCCGTTACGACAGCGACGGCTGGCCGGCAGGCCGATGAGCCCCTGAACGGGATCTGGCAACAGAACCTTGCGCCTGCTAGGTCTCTCCACGGTGCACGGCATGACAATGCAAGAAGGTTGAGGTCGGTCTGATGTGGTCAACGCCTGGCTTTCGGGATGGCGGCGTGGCGGCGGCGCTTGTTTCGGCCCTCTTGTCGTTCGGGTTCTGGCTGCTGGTGATCGCGTTCGATTTCCATGAAGCGCCGGCCAACGCGCCCGAGGCGTACGTGACCTATTTCCAGCAGGTCAATTGGTGGCCGTACCCGTTCTTCTTTCTGGCCTTGGCGCCGGGCCTCTGGCTGACCTGGCGGCCGATGCTGCGTGCCTGGCGGCGGCTGGCCGACACCGGCGTTCTTCTCGGGTCCGATGGCGCGCCCGATGAGACCGCGATGCAGGCGATACTCGACGCGGTGCAACGGAAGCGCCGCGTTGCCGTCGTCGCGGCGCTCGCCGTCGCGGTGTTCGTCAATACAGCGGATTGGCTGCCGCGCTACGGTGTCCATGTCGGCACCGCCGACTTCGACAAGCAGTTGGCCTACGCGTGCAAATTTCCCAGCCCGTCGGTGAAATGGATTTTCGAGGCACAGGCAAGCGCGGGTGAATCCGCCTGCGCCGGTCGAGTTGACGCACAGGCCAGCGACGCGCCACAACCGGGCATCGCGCCGCCGCCCGGCCAGATCGTGTTCAACGCCGTGCTGGTCTTGCAACAGTTCCTGATCGTGCTTTTCGCCGCGCTCGCCGTCGCGCAGGTGCTGCTGCACACGCTGCTGTTCGCGGTGTTCGAGCGGCTGGCGGTCGCGCGCGAAAACGGAATTCGACTACTGCTCAACGGCCGATCTCCGTTGAACGAATTCGGCCTGGAGCATTGGAACTACACCCTGAACAATTTCTATTGGGCCGTCAGTCCCGCCATGCTGGCCGTGTTCCTGTCGCGGATTTCGACACCGCCCGAGGATTACCTGCCGGGTCAGGTGATGCTCGGTATCGCCGTGCCGGCCTGTCTGATCGCGCCCATGGTCGCCACGATCATCGTGCGCCAGGCCCGACTGCCGGCAGCGTGGAAGACGGTGCAGCCGCAGGGGCCAGTCGCGGCGGAGGACTTCCGGCGGCAACAGCTTTGGCCGCTCGATCGCAACTGGTCGTCCAAGCTCGGCATCTTGTTCGCCTTCGGGCTGGCGGCGCTGTCGCTCGGATTCGAATTGAGCCAATTCACCGGTCTCTAGACCCGTGCCTCAATAGCCCGCCCTCTGTGTCACATTTGGGCGGGCGCCATCGTCTTCATGTCAGCAATCGCACATTTCCGACAAAGGAGACGACCATGGCGGACGCCAATATCGTGAACTATGCCGAGCACGGCGGTGACCTGCTGTCGGCCCTCGAGGCCGTCGAGAAGGTGATCGGCGGGCGCGGCATCGAGCCGGGCCTGCATCATCTGATGCTGCTGCGCGCCTCGCAGATGAACAAATGCAGCTTCTGCGTAAAGATGCACGCGCGCGACGCCCGCAAGGCCGGCGAGACCGACCACCGGCTCGACCACCTGATCGTCTGGCGGCAGGTCACGGACTTCACGGCGCGAGAAAAGGCCGCCTTCGCCTGGACCGAAGCACTGACCGACCTGAAGGACGAGACCGACTATGGCCGACTGCGCGAGCAGTTGCGGGCGCACTTCACGGACGGGGAGATCACGACCCTGACCGCGATCGTGTCGATGATCAATCTCTGGAACCGCATCCAGATTTCCGCACACTGATAACATGCCTTGGCGAGGCGGCGGCCGGGGTTGATCCGGCCGCCGCCGTCACCACGTCTGCGGAACGCGACGCGCGCAGACGGGGGAGACGACATGCCGAAGAAGCAAGCCCACTACACCGGCCAGTGTCTGTGCGGCGCCGTGCGCTATGAGGTGCGCGGGCCGTTGACCGAGCCGCATGCCTGCCATTGCGGACAGTGTCGCCGGCAGAGCGGTCATTTTGTCGTTGGCAGCGAGGCGAACCGTACGGACCTCGCGCTGACAGAGGAACGTGGCCTCGCTTGGTACCGCTCGTCGGAATGGGCGCGCCGCGGCTTCTGCCGCGACTGCGGCTCAGTGCTGTTCTGGGACGACGGCGGCGAGCTCGTCGGCATTAATGTCGGCTGCCTCGATCAGCCGACCGGCCTAACGCTGGCGCGGCATATCTTCGTTGACGATAAGGCGGACTATTACGAGATCGACGACGACCTGCCGAAGTTCGCTGGGTCCAGCACCCCGATGCCGTCCTGACCAGCCGGTAACAAATTCACCCGCCGTCGGCGACGCTGAAGGCGCCGCTGGCGCGGACGATGTTTCGGCCGTCGACGCTGAGATAGCAGTTGGCGAAGGCGAGCCGCCGGCCGATGCGTTTGCTGTCGCAGACCGCCTCGATCCAGTCGCCCAAACGGCCGGCGCCGATGAAATCGACCGACAGGCTGGCGGTCAGCAAGCGCGCCGGCGGGTCCTGGCTCCAGGACATGGTCTTGCCGAGCACAATGTCGGCGAACGAGACCAGCAGCCCGCCATGCACGATGCCGCGACGGTTGCAGTGATAGTCCAGCACACGCAAGCCGAAGACCGGCCCCGCCGCGCCGTCCTTCTGGTAGAGCGGGCCGATGCGGTCGAGGAACGGGCTCGGCTCGTCATAAGCACGGTAGCCCGGCGGCAGATCGTCCGTGTCCGATGTCATCAGGCGTTTCCGCTCCCTGCCCTACCCGTCGTCGAGCGACAGCGCCCGCAGCTCGGCCAGCAGATCCGGATGGCGGTAGCCGAGGTCCTCGCGCTCGCCCGGATCCCGGTCGAGATCGCAGAGGAACTCGAAGCCGCCGTCCCAGAGATACTTCCAATTGCCGCGCCGGACCGCGCGCTGGGCCCGGGCGCGCCAGTTGTCGCTTTCCGACGGCAGATCGATGCGCCAGCGCAGCGGGCGCGCCGCCGCGTTGGCGATGCCGGGATCGAGCAGGTCGATGCCGTCCAGATCCCTGTCCGGCGCGATGCCGGCCGCCGCCAGCATGGTCGCGGCGATATCCATCAGAATTCCGGGCCTGGACGCGACTTCGCCCGCCGCCACTTGGGCCGGCCAGCGCAGGATCATCGGCACCCGGATGCCGCCCTCCCACAGCGTGCCGAAGCCGTGAAAGAACGGGCCCTTGGTCGCCAGCTCAGCGCCACCATGGTCATAGGTCAGCAACAGCAGTGTGTCTTCGAGCAGACCCTGCCGCTCGAGCGCCGCAACGATGCGGCCGACGCTGGCGTCGAGATGCTCGACGGCGGCCACATAGTCCGCGCGGCTGCCGTTGATCCAAGTGTCGAGCCGGGCCGTGTCCCGCTCGCGTCCCGGCGGGTCGTAGGGTGGCAGCGCCGCGTTGTAGGCGACATATAGAAAGAACGGCGCGCCGCCGGTCCGGTCGATGAAGCCGACGGCCTCGTCCGTGAACAGGTCGGTCGTGTAGCCCGGACAGTCGACCGGCTCGGTGTTGCGGTAGAGCCCGTCGAGGCCCTCGCGGGTCCGGTGCGAGTAGTAGTCGATGTTCCAGTCGTGAAAGCCGAGGAAGTCATCGAAGCCGTGCGCGTTCGGCCCATCGGCCGGCGTGTAGCCGAGGTGCCATTTGCCATAGAGCGCCGTATGGAAGCCGGCGTCCTTGAAATAGCGCGCGAGCGTCTTCTCCGCGATCGGCAGCCCCGCCTCACCGCGATGGATGTTGCGCTCGATGCCGAGACGGCGCGGCGAGCGGCCGGTCAACATCGCCGCGCGGCTGGGCACGCAGATCGGCGCGGCACCGTAGAAATCGGTGTAGCGCCGGCCCTGCTCCGCCAGCCGCCGGATCTGGGGCGTGCGGATTTCCGATTGGCCGAACGGCTCGATATCGCCGTAACCCATGTAGTCGAACACGATCAGCACGATGTGCCGCGCGCGGGAACCGCTCATGTCATGCACTCAATGAATGTTCGCAGCCGGTCGTCGGATCGTAGTCCATGAACGAACGGCATCAAACCGGCCCTCACACAGACCGGCTGGCGACACCGGAGAATTTTATGCACAGGAACAAAACAAGATCATTGACACACAAGAACAAACCATGAATTAATAGTTCTCGAAAAGCCCGGCGCACGGTCGGCGTTGCGGCGGTGGCGAGACCCCGCCCCGGCAGCCGAACCCCACGAACCGGGCTTTTGATTTCCAGAACCGGACGAGGCCGATGCCGAAGACGCCAGCACGACCGTCCGGTTCAGTCGTCCGGCAGGGGCCGTGGGTTGCCGTCGTCGTCGATGGCGACGTAGACGAAAGTGCCCTCGGTGACCTTGATCTCGTCGGCGGCGTCGCGGCGGTTGACGATCGTCTCGATCTGCACGGTCACCGACGTCCGGCCTGTTTTGACGACGTGCGCATAGAGGCTGACCAGATCGCCGATATGGATCGGCCGGTGGAAGGTCATGGCTTCGACCGCGACCGTCGCGAGACGGCCCCTGGTGGCCCGGCCGGCGGCGACGGCGCCGGCGATGTCCATCTGGCTCAGGACCCAACCGCCGAAGATATCGCCGTTGGCGTTTGCGTCGGCGGGCATGGGCACCGTGCGCACGACGGGTTCGCCGCGCGCGGCGGATTCGCCCCGGGCCGGGGCTTGACGGGATGTGGGAGAATCACGCATGTCGGTATCGGCCCCTTGAATGCCCGGTTTCTACCAGATTTTGAGGTTTTGCTAACGCTTAACACTTTATTATGCGATGACAATGGTTAACCTCGCGCCCCATGTCATACATCTCGCGTAAACTTGTCCGACCCGGTACGACATGAACGACAAACCCGTGAATGATCTGTTCGAGACCCCGCCCGCCGGCCGCGGCGGCTATTCCGCCAAGGACATCGAGGTCCTGGAGGGCCTGGAGCCCGTACGCCGCCGGCCCGGCATGTATATCGGCGGCACCGACGAGCGGGCGCTGCACCATCTGGCCGCCGAGGTGCTGGACAACGCCATGGACGAGGCCGTCGCCGGCCATGCCAGCCGCATCGAGATCGAGCTCGGCGCCGACGGCGCGCTGTCGGTGTCGGACAACGGCCGCGGCATCCCGGTCGATCCGCATCCCAAATTCAAGAACAAGTCGGCGCTGGAAGTGATCCTGACGACGCTGCATTCCGGCGGCAAGTTTTCGGGCGACGCCTACCGGACGGCGGGCGGCCTGCACGGCGTTGGCGTCTCGGTGGTCAATGCGCTCGCCGAACGGCTGACCGTCGAGGTGGCGCGCGACCGTAAGGTCTGGACCCAGAGCTACAAGCGCGGCAAGCCCACGGCCAAGCTGAAGCAGGCCGGCGGGGCGCCGAACCGCCGCGGCACCAAGGTGATCTTCCTGCCCGATCCCGAGATCTTCGGGGCGTCGGCGCATTTCCGCCCGGCCCGCCTCTACACCATGGCGCGGTCCAAGGCCTATCTGTTCCGCGGCGTCGAGATCCGCTGGAAGTGCGCCAAAGAGCGCATCCCGGCGAAGGACGAAACGCCGACGGAAGGCGTGCTGCATTTCCCCGACGGGCTGCAGGATTTCCTGGCACACAGCCTGAACGGCGCCGAGACGGTGACGCCGAAGCCGTTCGCGGGCCGGGCCAAGCTGAACGGCGAGGACGCGGCCGGCGAGGTCGAATGGGCGATCCACTGGCCGGTCGCCAGCGACGGCTGGGTCCGGTCCTACTGCAACACGGTGTCGACGCCCGAAGGCGGCACGCACGAAGCGGGGTTGCGCGCGGCGCTGACCAAGGCGCTGAAGGCCTATGGCGAGCTGACCAACAACCGCAAGGCCGGCCAGATCGCCGCCGACGACGTGCTGGGCCCGGCGGCGGCGCTGCTGTCGCTGTTCCTGCCGGAACCCCAGTTTAGCGGCCAGACCAAGGAGAAGCTGTCGAACCCGGAAGCGACGCGGCTGGTCGAGAACGTCATCCGCGACCATTTCGACCACTGGCTGTCGGGCGATCCGGTCAGCGCCAACAAGCTGTTGGCCTGGGCCGTGGAGCGCGCCGACGAGCGCCTGCGCCGCCGTCAGGAGCGCGAAGTCAACCGCAAGACCGCGGCGCGCAAGCTGCGACTGCCAGGCAAGCTCGCCGACTGCTCGCGCAGCGCCGCCGACGGCACCGAGATCTTCATCGTCGAGGGCGATTCCGCCGGCGGCTCGGCCAAGCAGGCCCGCGAGCGCAAAACCCAGGCCGTGCTGCCGCTCAGGGGCAAGATCCTGAACGTCGCCAGCGCCGGCAGCGCCAAGCTCGCCGGCAACCAGGAACTCTCGGACCTGATGCAGGCGCTGGGTTGTGGCACCGGCACCAAATACCGCGACGACGATCTGCGCTACGATAAGGTCATCATCATGACGGATGCCGATGTCGACGGCGCGCATATCGCCTCGCTGCTGATGACCTTCTTCTATCGCGAGATGCCGGAGTTGATCCGCAACGGCCATCTGTTCCTGGCGCTGCCGCCGCTCTACCGCCTGACCCAGGGCAGCAAGACGGTCTATGCCCGCGACGACGCGCATAAGGAAAAACTGCTGGAAACCGAGTTCAAGGGCCGCGGCAAGGTCGATGTCGGCCGCTTCAAGGGCCTGGGCGAGATGCTGCCGGCGCAGCTGCGTGACACCACCATGAAACCGGCGAACCGGACGCTGCTGAAGGTGGTGATCCCGGAAGACGAGACCCGCGACACCGACAGCCTGGTCGAGCAGCTGATGGGTCGTAAGCCAGAGCTGCGCTTTCAGTACATTCAGGAACACGCCCGCTTCGTCGAAGACATCGACGTCTGAGACCACGGCCGGACGGTGGCGCCGGAACTGCTCGCCGTCGTCTTCGCCGCGTTCTTCTTTGCCGCTTTCGTCAAGGGCACGACCGGGCTCGGCTTCTCCACCGCCTGCCTGCCGATCCTGGCCATGACCATCGGCCTGAAGGCGACGCTGCCGCTGCTGATCATCCCCTCGCTCGCGAGCAATGTCGTGGTGATGCGGGATGCCGGGCATTTCAGGGAGACCGTGCGGCGGTTCTGGCCGCTGTTCCTCGGCGCGGTGCCGGGCCTTATCGTCGGTCTCTGGCTGTTGACCTGGGTCGACCAGGCCCATGCCGGCGCCGTGCTGGGACTGGTGCTGATCGGCTATGGCGCCTTCACGCTCGCCAACCCGCATCTGCGGCTGCCGCAACGGCTCGCCCGTCCACTTGCCGTGCCGACCGGTCTCTTGACCGGCACGGTGAACGGGCTCACCGGCTCCCAGGTGATGCCGGTGCTGCCCTATCTGCTCTCGCTGCGACTCGACCAGAACCGGTTCGTGCAGGCGATCAACTGCTCGTTCACCTTCTCCAGCCTGATCATGGCGGTCGGCCTGTCGCGCATCGGTTTGATGACCGTCGATACGGCCATCGTCTCGGCCTTCGGCCTGATCGCCGTCGTAATCGGCGTCAAACTGGGCGGCCGCCTGCGCCGCCGCCTCTCGGCCGAGCAGTTCCGCCGCACCGTGCTCTGGCTGTTGATGGCGCTTGGCGCCCTGCTCGCCATCAAACCGGTCCTGTTCGCAAGCTAGCCGCTCGAGACAACTTGCAGTCGGCCGGGACGCTGCTAGGCTGATCGTCGAAGCAACGGCATGGCGGAGGGTCGGATGCCACGGGACTACGATCGGTCGGCCGAGGACATCGGCAACATTGTCGGGCTGGAACACGTCAACGTTCGCGTGCCGGATCAAGGGCTTGCGACGTTGTTTTACGTCAGTGCATTGGGGTTGACGCGCGATCCTTATCTGGTGACCGGCGTGATCAACATGTGGATCAATGTCGGCCGCAGCCAGTTCCATCTGCCAACCGGCGAGGCGCAGCGGCTGCGCGGCCGGACCGGACTGGTGCTGCCGGATCTCGACGCGCTGGAACAACGCCTCGCCGCCGTGCGCGACCCGCTGTCGGACACCGACTTCGGCTATGAAACCGGCAATGACCGGATCGACGCCACCTGCCCCTGGGGCAACCGCATCCGCTGTCATGCGCCGGACGCCCGGTTCGGACCGATCACGCTCGGCATGGCCTATGTCGAACTGGATGTACCGGTCGGCGCGGCAGGCGGGATTGCGCGGTTCTACAACCAGCTCCTCAACGCGCCGGTCAAGCTGGGCGAGGTCGACGGCGCCGCGGCGGCCTTCGTTACGGCCGGGCACAAGCAGTCGCTGGTCTTTCGCGAGACGGATGCGGCGCAGCCGGCCTATGACGGCCATCATCTGCAGATCTACGTGGCCGATTTCTCGGGTCCGCACGAAAAGCTCAACGAACGCGGCCTGGTCAGCGAAGAAAGCAACCAGCATCAGTACCGTTTCCAGAACATCGTCGACCCGGACAACGGCGACCTGCTGTTCGAGCTGGAGCACGAGGTGCGGTCGATGACGCATCCGCTTTACGCCCGGCCGCTTGTGAACCGCAATCCCGCGCAAACCAACAACGCCTTCGCGCCCGGTCACGAGGTGTTACCCTGGGCGATGCCGTTTGCAGGTTGAGCACACGGCGCATTTGCGAAAATGTGATCCCTAATGATGTGACGATTGACACAGCACATGGGAATTTAGGGGTGCAGAAACGTATATATGAGGAGTGGGAACCGGTAACGACATCAGGTGATGGATATGAAACCTGCTTCCTCCCTGCTCGGACCCGCCGCGGCGACGCTTACTATCCTGGCGCTCGCGGCCTGCAACAGCAGTTCGGCCACCCGTCTCAGCTACGTTGACACCAATCCCGGCTACAGCCGGTCGATCGTGCAATACGCCTCGTCCGGCGCGGCCATGCCGCTGGAAGTGCGCGGCGCCACGCCGGGCATTCCAGCGCAGGCGGTCGCGGCCGGCATGCGCCTGCCCGGCTGGTTCGAGCCGAAGCCGTTCGCGCTGGGGCCGGTCGAGGGCGCACCCAGCGGCAATTACCGGGTGGTCATGGTGATCAACCCGGACCGCCCCGTCGGCGCCAAGCGTGTGTGCGGCGATGCCGGCAGCATCGGCACCGCGCCCGGCCCGGAGTTGAAGCTCCAGGCCGCATTCTGCGCCGGCGACGAGGCCTTGAGCCAGGCGACGGCCTTCGCGCCGAACACCCAGGCCGGCACGGCCGAATTCCAGGACGCGTTGAACCAGATGTCGCTGGCGTTGTTCCCGCCGCGCAATCCCATTTTCGACGATGACCGGCGGCCCAACCGGCTGCGGTTTGGAGGATTTATCAATGGCTAATCGCAAATCGATGACCCGCACACAGATGTTTACCAGCGTCGCCGCCATCGCGGCATTGGGAATCGCCGGCTGCGCCGGCGTGCCGCGGGTGACCAATGTCAGCTTCGACTCGTTTTATGACGGCAGCGCCGTGACGCATGCGTCGTCGGGCGGCGCCATGCCGCTTGTGGTGCACGGCAACCCGTACGGCGTCAGCGACGATCAGGCGACGGCGCAGGTGGCACAGGCCATGCGGCTGCCGTCCTGGTTCTCATCGGCGCCGATGGCGCCGGTGCCCGAGGCGAACGGTCCGAGCGGCGACTACCGGCTGGTGCTGGTGTTCAATCCGGAACGCGGCGTCGGCAGCCGTCGCATCTGTCGGGACCTGAACGACGTGCGCACGTCGGGCGCCGACAACTTCCGGGTCTATGCCGTGTTCTGTGCCGGCGACCAATATGTCAGCCAGGCTTACATGACGGTCGGCGGCCCGACACCGCAACCCGGTACGCCCGCCTTCCGCTCGGTCATGGATCCGCTGATGGATCAGCTGTTCCCCGCCGAGAACCCGGATCGCCGGTTCTTCGAGAACGAGATCATCACGGGCTGAGGCGCCGACCCGCCGTCACGCCGTCAGCCAGTCCCGTAGGGCGGCGTTGACGGCGGCGGGCTGTTCCATCGTGGCGAGATGGCCGCAATCCTCGATCACGACGAGGCGCGAGCCGGCGATGCCGACGTGGATTTCCTCGGCCATGGCGAGCGGCGTGCGGCTGTCCTGACGGCCGACCAGAACCAGGGTCGGACAGCGGATCTCGGCCAGCATCGGACGGCTGTCCGGTCGACCCATGATTGCCGTCTGCTGACGAAAATAAGCTTCCATGCCAACGCTTTGCGACATGGCTTTGATGTCGTTCATCAATTCCGTATCGGCCAGCCGGTCGGGATGCACGAATTCCGGCAACAGCCGGTCGGTCATGCCGCGGAAGCTGCCCTTGCGGGCGAGTTCCAGCATGTCGCGGCGCTGCGCCAGCCGTTCGGGATCGTCCCGTTGCGCCGTGGTGTCGAGCAGGGCCAGACGCTCGACGCGATCAGGCGCCTGGCGCATGATCTCGAACGCCACATAGCCGCCGAACGAGAGACCGGCGAGCGCGAAGGCCGGCGGCGCGTCGTCCAGGATCGCCGCCGCGATGTCGCCGATATCGTCATGCCCGAGGTGCTCGTCCGTCACCCTGATCTCGGCGATATCGGCGAGGTTCTGGACCTGAGCCCGCCAGAGGACCTCGGTGCAGAGCAGTCCCGGCACCAGAATTAAGGAATTCTTCACGCTTTTCCGCCCCTCTAGAATCGGCCTTCGGCGGTGCAGCATAGTTGACAATGGGCCGCCAGCACATTATCTGCCCTGGTAGAACAGAAAGGTAACGTGATCCCGTTCGCCGGCATGGGGCCGGCATTCGTGTTTACCGCGTGAAATTCGCACTGCATGTCATTTGCCGAACTAGGCTTAAGCGAGCCGATCCTCAAAGCGATTGAGGACGCCGGCTACACCCAACCAACACCGATCCAGCAACAGGCGATTCCGCAGGTTTTGCAGCGCCGCGACGTTCTCGGCTGTGCCCAGACCGGCACCGGCAAGACCGCCAGCTTCACGCTGCCGATGATCGACATCCTGGCCAAGGGCCGGGCCCGGGCGCGCATGCCGCGCTCTCTGATCCTGGAGCCGACGCGCGAGCTGGCGGCCCAGGTGGCCGAGAACTTCGAGGTCTACGGCAAGTACAACAAGCTGAGCATGGCGCTGCTGATCGGCGGCGTCTCGTTCGCCGACCAGGACCGCAAGCTCGACCGCGGCGTCGATGTGCTGATCGCGACGCCGGGCCGCCTGCTCGACCATTTCGAGCGTGGCAAGCTGTTGCTGCGCGGCGTCGAGGTCCTGGTGATCGACGAAGCCGACCGCATGCTGGACATGGGCTTCATTCCCGACGTCGAGCGCATCGTCGCGCTGACCAATCCGAACCGGCAGACGCTGTTCCTGTCGGCGACCATGCCGCCGGAGATCCGGCGCCTCGCCGATATGTTCCTGACCGAGCCGGAGGAGATTACGGTGGCGCCGCCCGCCTCGCCCGCGGCGACGGTGGAACAGTCGCTGACCATCGTGCATCCCGACGACAAGCGCGAGGCGCTGCGCAAGCTGTTGCGCAGCCAGCCGGTGAAGAACGCGCTGATCTTCTGCAACCGCAAGCGCGACGTCGATATCGTCGACAAGTCACTGCGCAAGCACGGGTTCAACGCTGCCGCCCTGCACGGCGACATGAGCCAGGGCCATCGCACCGAGACGCTGCAGCGCTTCAAGGACGGCGACCTGCCGTTGCTGGTCTGCTCCGACGTCGCCGCGCGCGGGCTCGACATCGCCGGCATGAGCCACGTGTTCCTGTTCGACCTGCCGATGCACGCCGAGGACTATGTGCACCGGATCGGCCGCACCGGCCGCGCCGGGATGAAGGGCCGCGCCTTCGCGCTGGGCACACCGGAGGACGGCAAGTTCCTGGGCGCGATCGAGAAGCTGATCGGACGCGACATTCCCCGCTTCGAGATCGAGGGCGTCGAGTCGATGGAGATCGACCCGTCGTTCAGAAAACGCGGCCGCGGGGGACGATCCGCCCGCGGCGACGGCGGGCGTCGCAGCGAACGCGGGCGCCGCGGAGAGCGGCCGGCGAAAGCCAACGGCGGTGCCGAACGGCCGCGCGCGCCGATCCGTCCGGACCAGCCCGAAGAGATAACGGCCCAGCCACCGGCGCGCCGCCAGCCGCCCGCGGACAAGCCCGCCCGCGCCAAGCGGCGCAAGGACGGCGACCGCCGCGACGATAAACCGGTTGTCGGCCTGGGCGATCACGTGCCAGCCTTCCTCTTGCGACCGGTCCGCCGGCCGTAGATGGTTTTCGGGATCGGTCCCGCCGGTCCCGCTCCAAAATTCACGAGGGGTAGGCGCGATGCAAACGATCTTCGCCATGGTGAAGTGCGAGCTGGGCAAGACCTACGATGTCGCCAGCGACGCGGTCGAGAATGTCGAGCACGTCTCCGAGGTTTATTCGATCTCAGGCCAGTACGACCTGATGATGAAGTGCTACCTCGACGACGACATGGACATCGGCCGCTTCATCAACGAGAAGATCCAGCTGATTCCCGGGGTGAAGGACACCTTCACCATCATCACCTTCAAGTCGTTCGCCTGAGCAGTGGGGGCCGCAAGATGACGTCAGCGCCCACGCGCAACGCCGACCTCGACGTCGCCATCGCCGACGCCGAGGCGGCCTATGTCGCCGCCAATCCCAAGAGCGAGGCCCAGTACGAGGCCGCCTGCGCCGCCATGCCCGGCGGCAATACGCGGACCGTGCTGTTTTATCCGCCGTTTCCGCTGACGCTCTCGAAGGGCGAGGGCGCCCGAGTGCGCGACGCCGACGGTCACGACTATGTGGACTTTCTGGGCGAGTACACGGCCGGGCTCTACGGCCACTCCAACCCGGTGATCATGGCGGCGCTGCGCACGGCGCTCGAATCCGGCATCGTGCTGGGCGGCCATACCATGGCCGAAGCCCGGCTCGCGTCGGCCGTCTGCGACCGCTTCCCATCGATCGAACGGCTGCGCTTCACCAACTCCGGCACCGAAGCGAACCTGATGGCGGTGTCGACGGCGCGGGCCGTGACCGGCCGTTCGAAGGTGATGGTGATGAACGGCGGCTATCACGGCGGCGTCTTGTATTTCGCCGCGCCCGATATGCCGATCAACGCCCCCTTCCCCTATCTCAAAGGCCGCTACAACGATGTCGACGGCTGCCGCGATCTGATCCGGGCCAATGCCGACGATATCGCCTGCGTGATCCTGGAGCCGATGCTGGGCAGCGCCGGCTGCGTGCCGGCAAGCCGCGATTTCCTCGCCATGCTGCGCGAGGAAACCGAGAAGGCCGGCGCGTTGCTGATCTACGACGAGGTGATGACCTCGCGGCTCGATCCCGGCGGCTTGCAGGGCCGGCACAACGTGCTGCCGGACCTGACCACGCTCGGCAAATATGTCGGCGGCGGGCTCAGCTTCGGCGCTTTCGGCGGCCGGGCCGACACTATCGACCGCTACGATCCGCGGCGGCCGGACGCCATTCCGCACGCCGGCACCTTCAACAACAACGTCCTGACCATGAGCGCCGGCCATGCCGGCCTGACCGAAGCCTATCCCGTCGACGCCGTGGCGCCGTTCAACGCCCAGGGCGACCGCCTGCGCGACCGGCTGAACGCCTTGTGCCGCGATCGCGGCCTGCCGGTGCAGTTCACAGGCATGGGCTCAATGCTGGCGGTGCATTTCCACGACGGCGACATCAACGACTTCGACGACGTGCTGGCCGGCCGCAACGAACTGCGGCCGCTGCTGCATCTCGACCTGCTGAGCCACGGCGTCTATGCGGCGCGGCGCGGCATGTTCGTGCTGTCGCTGCCCATGGGCGAAGCGGAATTCGACGCGCTGGTCAATGCGGTGGACGAGTTCCTGGCGACCCGTGGCAGCCTGATCGGCTAACCCAGAACGATATCGAACTGACCGCCGAGCGCCTTCGCCTCGAGGTCCGGTCGCGGCCGCAGGTCGACGGTGAGCAGGCGCTGGCGCTCCAGTCCGCCGATGCGGCGATAGAGGAAGTCGCGGTCGTTGCGGGGCTCGCCGGCGATGTACATCTGCGTCACCAGACGGTCAAAGCCATTGCCCAAAACAGCGAAGTGGATGTGCGGCGTGCGGCTGCCATAGGGCACCGGCTTGATCGTGCGGAAGCGATAGCCGCCGTCGGCCGCGGTGATCGTCTCGCCATAGCCCTGGAAGTCCTCGTCCCGGCCGCCGCGGCGGGCGTCTGACGTGTGGATGTAGCGGCCGTTGGCGTCGCACTGCCAGATCTCGACCCGTGCGCCGGCAATCGGGTTTCCGGCGGTATCGACCACGCGACCGAAGACATGGGTGATCTCGCCGACGGCCTGCGCCGCACGGCCCTGCACGCGGACCAGATCGTTGTCAGTGTCGAGCGACAGGACGTTGGGGTAGAACGGCCCCGCCGACTGGCGCGGCGTCGTCGGCAGCGCGGCCGCGAGGGGCGTTTTGGTGGCCGCGAGGGTCGCAAACGAACCAATCGTGCCGGCGATGAGGTAGCGGCGGCTTGCGTTAATTCGGACCATGATTGGCATGTGGCCGGAAGGGACCGCGGTTTCAAGTCCGGGCGAACGCGGTCGCGAGGACTTGAACGGCACGTCGAACATCGACAACATCCGACCGTGCGTGGCGTGACAGGTGAGCGATGGCGCAAGATCAATCCGACAACCGACAGGCCTTCCGGTTCTTCGACAACCGGGAAAAGTATCTGCTGTTCGTCACTACCTGCAGCGAGAAATGGGCGGTCTCGGAACGGGTCGGCCGCGAACTGCTGCAACTGACGCCGAAACCGCCGGCGCTGAGACTGTTCGACGCCGGCATGGGCGACGCCACGGTGCTGACCCGGGTGATGCGCGACATGCACTGCCGCTTTCCGACGGTGCCGTTCTTCGTGGTCTGCAAGGAAATCAGCATGGAGGACGTGCGGCTGAGCCTGGAGAAGATGGCCGACCGCTTCTTCGAGCATCCACAGACCGTGCTGGTCGTGACCAACATGTACTATTCGGAAGCGCCCTGGCTGCGACCGAACAAACGGGAGGCGGCGGATGCGCTGGAATGGTGGCCGATCCCGCTGCAGGGCAGCACGGCGCACGAATTCGACGCCCAGATCAAGGCGCTGCAGCCCTATCTCAGCGCCGGCTGGCAGACCCGGACCAGCGAGAAGACCGGCAATCCGCTCTATCAGAAGCCGGCCGTGATGGTGCTCTACCGCTCGGACCAGCGCTTCGTCCTGGACCGCATCATGCCCGAGCCCGGCGGCATCGAGGCGAATTATGACCTCGTCATCGCCTCGCAGCCCTATCGCGCCCGGCTGCCGGCGGAGCTCAAGGTGCGCAATGTGCTGGCGCCGTTGTCGCGCGCCCTGGGCCCCGGTGGCCGCATGGTCGTCGTGCAGAGCACCGGTCGAGACCCCGGCATGGAGATCATCAACCGCATCTGGCCGGACGAGCGGCCGTTCCGCACGCCGGCGCGGTCGCTGATCACGGCGCTCCGCGACAAGCTGAAAGACGAGATCCCCGACCTCAATTTCGGCGGCGATCACGACGAGCACGCGCTGTTCAAATATCATCTGCATGCGCTGCCAAACGAGATCGGCAGCAGCATCGGCACCTCGACGCTGCTGGCGGCCTGGAACGCGGCGATCTACGTGGCCCAGATCGACGACGGCCAGCTCGCCGAGGCGCTGGCCGACGGCCGCTATCTCGACGTGACGCAAGAGGTATTGCTAGAGCATGACGGTCTATGGTTCCTCGACGAGTCCTTCGTCGTCTCGCGGCCGGCTGCCTGAGCCATGACCGGTCTAGGCAACCGTATCGTGCCCAGCCTGCTGGTGCGCGACATGACCGAAACCCGCCGCTTCTATGTCGACGGCCTCGGCTTCCGCGTCACCGGCAGCTATCCCGACGAAGAAACGCCGGCCTGGCTCGAGCTGACCCGCGACGGCGTCTCACTGCAGTTCTACGCCGAGCCGCCCGTCGGCACGCCCGACCGGCCGACATTCAGCGGCACGCTCTACCTCTATCCCGACGACGTGGCCGCGCTCGCCGACGAATTGCGCGACCGTGTGCCGTTCTCCTGGGGCCCTGAGGTCATGGACTACGGCATGCGCGAATTCGCCGTCCAGGACCCCAACGGCTACTACATCGCCTTTACAGAGCCGGCGTGACGGTCGCTCTCGACCATAACATCGCGTAGCCCTCACCCTCCCACGCGACTGCTGTCGCGTGGGTCCCTCCCTCTCCCGCAAGCGGGAGAGGGGTTGTTAGGCCGAAGCGGTGGCGGCCCCCTCTCCCGCTTGCGGGAGAGGGATGGGGTGAGGGCAAGTGGTGGTGATCGAACCGGCCTACCCATCCGATGAGTATTGACTGCATCGCGCTTGTCCGGCTTGCGTAGTTATTTTAGGTTTAAAACTTCGCAGTCTGAAATATTCGGAATGCCGGGAAACCCATGTCCGACCGAGCCCAATCCGTTGACGACACCGCCCTGCACCTTGCCGGACAGCACGCGCTGGTGACTGGCGGCGGGCGGGGGATTGGGGCGGCGATCGCGGTCGAGCTGGCGCGACTGGGTGCGGATCTGACGCTGACCGGACGCTCGGAAGCGCACCTCGACATCACGGCGACCGAAATCAACGACCGCTACCAGGTCCGGGTCGCGATCTGTCCGATGGATATCTCGGTCGAGACAGCGGTGCGGGACACCGTAGCGTTCGCGGCCGAGAAGCTGGGGCCACCGACGATCCTGATCAACAATGCCGGCGTCGCGCCGGCCGGCCCGTTCGAGGACCTGGACCTGGAGATCTGGCGGCACGCCTTCAGCGTCAATGTCGAGGGCGTGTTCCTGTGTACGCACGCCGTCCTGAACGGCATGCGCGAGGCCGGCTGGGGCCGAATCGTCAACATCGCCTCGACCGCCGGCCTGACGGCCTATCCCCATGTCGCGGCCTATGTCGCCTCGAAGCACGCGGTGGTCGGGATGACCCGGGCGCTGGCGCTGGAGCTGGCCCGCACCGGCGTTACCGTGAACGCGGTCTGCCCGGGCTACACCGAGACCGACATGGCGCAGGGCGCGATCGATAACCTCGTCGCCGCCGGCCGCTCGGAGGACGAGGCCCGCAAACTGTTGGCGAAGAAGAACCCGCAAGGCCGTCTGGTGCAGCCGGACGAGGTCGCGCAGGCCGTCGGCTGGCTCTGCCTGCCGAGCTCCGCGGCCGTCACCGGCCAGGCCATCGCCGTCGCCGGCGGCGAAGTGATGTAGGCCCAGGCCCGCCATGGACGATCCGACGCCATTGCAAACGAACGGCGCGCCGGACAAGGAAGCCGGCGTCCAGCACGAAGACAAGCTGGAGCTGCGCGTCTGGCTGCGCCTGTTGACCTGCGCCACCATGATCGAGCGCGAGGTGCGCGGCCGCCTGCGCCGCGATTTCGAGATCACGCTGCCGCGCTTCGACGTGCTGGCCCAGCTCGACCGCGCCACGGATGGCCTGACCATGGGCGAGCTGTCGGGCCGGCTGATGGTCTCGAACGGCAACATCACCGGGCTGATCGACCGGCTGGTGGCGGAAGGCCTGGTGACGCGGGCCGCCAAGCCCGGCGACCGGCGCAGCGTGCACGTGCGCCTGACCGACAAGGGCAAGCAGGCCTTCGACGCCATGACCCCGGCGCACGAGGCCTGGATCGACGAGATGCTGGCTGGCCTGTCGCGCCGCGAGATGGCCGAGCTCTACGACCTGCTGGCGCGGTTGAAATCCTCGGCGTCTCCCGCCGAGATGGAAACGGGTGACTGATGGCGGATAAATCGTTTCTCGACTGGCCGTTCTTCGAAGACGGCCACCGGGCCTTGCATGTGGAGCTGGAGACCTGGGCGCGCGACAACCTGGCGCCGCTGGAGCACGGCGAGGACGCCGATGCGATCTGCCGCGAGATGGTGCGGCGGTTGGGCGACGGCGGCTGGCTTTCCTACGTGATCCCGCAGGCCTATGGCGGCATTTACGAACGGCTCGACGTGCGCTCGATCTGCCTCGCCCGCGAGGTGCTGGCGCGCACGGCGGGCGGCCTCGCCGACTTCGCCTTCGTCATGCAGGGGCTTGGCACCGGCGCGATCTCGCTGTTCGGCAGCGAGGAGATCAAACGCCGCTACCTGCCACCGGTCTGTGCCGGCGACCGCATCGCCGCCTTCGCCTTATCGGAGCCGCAGGCCGGTTCGGATGTCGCCAACGTGTTGACCACGGCGCGCGAGGATGGCGACGACTTCGTGCTGGACGGTCAGAAGACCTGGATCTCGAACGGCGGCATCGCGCACCAATACGTGGTCTTCGCGCGCACCAGCGACGACGGTGCCAAGGGCTTGAGCGCCTTCGTCGTCGAGGCCGACACGCCGGGCCTGGAGATCACCGAGCGCATTGAGATCATTGCGCCGCATCCGATGGCGACGCTGACCTTCAAGGACTGCCGCGTGCCGAAGACGCATCTGTTGGGCGAGGTCGGCCAGGGCTTCAGGATCGCCATGACCAGCCTCGATATCTTCCGCACATCGGTGGGCGCGGCCGGCCTCGGCTTTTCAAGGCGAGCGCTCGACGAAGCGATCGGGCGCTGTCAGGAGCGCGAGGCCTTCGGCCAGAAGATCGCCGAGTTCCAGCTGGTGCAAGAAAAGCTCGCCGACATGGCGACCGATATCGACGCCAGCGCGCTGCTGATCTACCGCTCGGCCTGGACCAAAGATAGCGGCGCCGCGCGCGTCACCCGCGAGGCCTCGATGGCGAAGATGTATGCGACCGAGGCCGCGCAGCGCGTGGTCGACGCCGCCGTGCAGCTGTTCGGCGGCACGGGCGTGGTCGCGGGCGCGACGGTGGAACGCCTCTATCGCGAGGTCCGGGCCCTGCGGATCTACGAGGGCACGACGGAGATCAACAAGCTGGTGATCGCGCGCCAGACGCTGGCCGCGCAGGCCGAAGCCGCGGCCATGGAAAAGGCGCTCGACCGTGCCGGAGGCGCCCGATGAAGCTGCTGGAACCGCTCGATATCAACGGCATGGTTCTGCCGAACCGCGTCATCGTGCCGGCCATGGTGACGCGGCTCTCGGGCGAGGACGGCTATGTCAACGACGACATCATCGACCGCTACGCGCGCTATGCCGAGGGGCATGTCGGGCTGATCGTCGTCGAGGCGACGGCGATCCACCAGTCGAAGTCGGGCCCGCTGCTGCGCCTGTCGGACGACGCCTTCGTGCCGGGCCACCGCGAGCTGGTGAAGCGCGTGCACGACGCATCGGATTCGAAGGTCGTGCCGCAGATCATCCACTTCATGAAGATCGCGCGCTCCGGCTGGCGGCAGACCATCGAGATGCTGGAGCAGGCGGATATCGACAAGATCATCGCCGATTTCGGCACCGCCGCGGCGCGGGCGCGCGAGGCCGGCTATGACGGCGTCGAGCTGCACTCGGCGCACGCCTATACCCTGTCGTCGTTCCTGTCGCGCCACAACAAGCGCCGCGACGGCTATACCGGCAAGACGCTGGAAGGCCGGCTGAAGATGTTCGGCCAGGTGATGACCGAGGTGCGCCGGCAGGTCGGCCACGACTGGCCGGTCGGCGTCCGGTTCCTGGCCGAGGAGGCGATCAAGGACGGCTACGCCCTGCCCGACTCCAAGCGCATCGCGCTGCGCATGGCGCAGATGGGCGCCGACTACATCTCGCTGTCGGTCGGCGGCAAGTTCGAGGACGCCGTGCCCAAGCCCGGCCACCCGGTCTATCCCTATACCGGCTATTCCGGCGACCGCTGCATGCCAGGCGACTGGTATCCGGACCTGCCGCACGCACACCTCGCCGCCGGCATCAAGCAGTACATCAACGCCAAGGGCTATGACGTGCCGGTGGTTTCGATCGGCAAGATCAACGATCCGCGGGAGGCCGAGAGCCTGCTGCAGGACGGCAAGGCCGACCTGATCGGCATGGCCCGCCAATTGCTGGCCGATCCGGACTGGCCGCGAAAAGTGGAGGAAGGCCGGCCGGACGAGATCCTGCATTGCATCTATTGCAACGTCTGCAAGCAGCTCGACGAGAACTTCAAGAAAGTCACCTGCTTCCTCTGGCCGAAGAACAACCTGCAGGCCCCGGCCGACATCGCCGGCGCCGTGCACCCGACCTGGCCGGCGGGCGGCGCCGGGCTCAGCGCCGACGTCGTGGACGGCCGGATCAAGCTGGCCTGGAACAAGGCCGAGGGCGACGGCATCATCGGCTACGACGTCTATCGGGCCGAGGACGGCGAGGCCGAGACGTCCTGCATCGAGGCGGTGAAGAGCGCGAAATACGCCGACCGGCTGGTGCTGGGCGGCCTGACCTACCGCTACTATGTCCGCGCCTTCGACGCCCAGGGCCGCGCCAGCCCGCCGTCGAACGCCATCACCATAGAGATGCCGATGCCCGACTTCGAGCCGAGCCTGCCAGACGGAGCCGTGGAACATGCCTGAGCCGAAGGCGCCGGGCGGCACGTCCGCCCACGTCGACACGTTCGCCGCCGACCATCTGCCGCCGCAAGCCGAGTGGCCGCCGATGGACTACAGCCAGCCGGCGGAGCTGGCGAAGTACCCCGATCGCATGAACTGCGCCGCGTGGCTGCTGGACCGGCAGATCGAGAAGTTCGGCGAACGGCCGGTGCTGCGCACGCCGGACAGCATGTGGACCTATAACGAGCTGCACGACGTCGCCAACCGGATCGCCAACGTGCTGGTCGACGAGCTGGGCGTCGAGCCGGGCAACCGGGTACTGATGCGGAGCCCGAACAATCCGATGTATGTCGCCTGCTGGTTCGCGGTGATGAAGGTGGGTGCCGTCGCGGTGGCGACCATGCCGCTGCTGCGCGCCCGCGAACTGACATACATTGCCGACCTGGCGCAAGTTAAGGTCGCCTTGTGCGACAAGCGCCTGGCCGAGGAAATGGAGATCACGGTCGAGAAGTCGGCGACGCTGAAGAAGGCGATCTATTTCAACGGCGACGACGCGGACGGTCTGGAAGCGCGGCTGTCGGACAAATCGGCGAGCTTCGACAATGTCGACACGGCGGCCGACGATGTCTGCCTGATCGCCTTCACCTCGGGCACCACCGGCCAGCCCAAGGGCTGCATGCATTTCCACCGCGACATCCTGGCGATCTGCGATACCTTCTCGCGCTACATCCTGCAGCCCGGGCCGGACGATATCTTCGCGGGCTCGCCGCCCATTGCCTTCACCTTCGGCCTGGGCGCGCTGGTCACCTTCCCCATGCATGCCGGCGCCTCGAGCCTGCTGATCGAGAGCTACACGCCAGATACCATGCTCGCCGCCATCGCCGAGCACGAGGTGAGCGTGCTGTTCACGGCGCCAACCATGTACCGGGCGCTGACGCCGCTCGCCGCAAAGCAGGAGCTGCCGAGCCTGAAGAAATGCGTCTCGGCCGGCGAGAGCCTGCCGAAGCCGACCTGGGACGACTGGCACGCCGCCACCGGCATCCGGATCATTGACGGCATCGGCTCGACCGAACTGCTGCATATCTTCATCGCCTGCGCCGGCGACGACATCCGCCCGGGCGCGACCGGCAAGCCGATCCCGGGCTACGCGGCGACCATCGTGGACGACGCCGGCAACGAGGTGCCCGACGACACGGTCGGACGCCTCGCCGTGCGCGGGCCGACGGGCTGCCGCTACATGTCGAACCCGGAGCGCCAGGCAACCTACGTGCGGAACGGCTGGAACCTGACGGGCGATGCCTATCTGCGCGATGCCGACGGCTATTTCTGGTACCAGGCGCGGACCGACGACATGATCATTTCGGCCGGCTACAACATCGCCGGGCCGGAGGTGGAATCGGTCCTGATGGAACACCCGAGCGTCGCCGAATGTGCTGTTGTGGGCGCGCCGGACCCGGAGCGCGGCGAGATCGTCAAGGCTTTCGTGGTGCTGCGCGACGGCGCCGCGGCCAACGACGAAACCGCGAAGGCGCTGCAGGACCACGTCAAGGCGACCATCGCGCCCTACAAGTATCCGCGCGCCGTCGCCTTCCTCGACGCCCTGCCGAAGACCCAGACCGGCAAGATCCAGCGCTTCGTCCTGCGCGAGCAGGAAGCGGCCGCCAAGTGACGGCGGCGGCCGAAGCCGCCTGGCGGGCGGCGACACGGATGCATCACCGCTATCTGACCGGGTTGATCCTCTACACCCTGCAGAAGCGCGGCGAGGAAGCCGCGACGGAACTGGTGTTCCGCACCTTCCGCGAGCAGCATCACGAGAAGTTCCTGCCCGGCCTGAAGCGGCTCGGCCTCGAGGGGCTGCCGCCGGCGGTGGCGGTGGGGCGGTATTTCTATCTGGCGAACGGCATGGGCGGCGTGAAGATGGAGCTGATGCCGGAATCCGAGACCAAGGTCTGGATCCGCTATCCGCCGCCGCGCTGGATTTGGGAGGGCGCGGCGATCTGCGCTGTGCCGACGCCGGTATCGCTCGCCTTCCCCCGCGCCTTCCACTCGCAGTGCGGCGTCAGCATGGGCGTGCCGAACCTGGGCTTCGTCTGCACCGCCGTCACCACCGACGGCGAGCCGGGCCTGGAAGGCTACTTCAAGATGTTTGACCGTGACCTGGCGGGCGACGAACGCCTGCAGTTCGCCCGCGGCGAGCCGAGCCCGGACTTCGATTCCGCCGCGGCGCCGGTCATCGACCTGACGCCGTCACAACGCGTGAAGTCGCGGCGGAACTATGCGCTGCAGTTCGTGCGCACCATGCTGCCGATCGCCGTCGACATGTTCGGCCCCGATCTGCCGCGCGAGGCGGCCGTGCTGATCGGCATGCACCATGCCGAGGAAACGGCGGAGATACTTGAAAAAAATACCAATGATATCAATGGCTTTTCCGATTATTTTGCTGCGATGCTTGAGGGCAGCGGCGAGACCGTCGAGCGAGATGGTTCGGCGATCCGCATGCACGGCTGGCGGCTGATGCAGGACAAGCCGGACGTCACGGCCGGCGTGTTCGACGCCTGGCACGGCCTGTGGGAAGGCGCGCTAATGACCGCCAACCGGCGTCTCACCCTGCATATTGAGCAGCGCGCGGACCGCACTTCAGAACATTGGCAATGGCGCGTGGGTGACGCTGCCCGGCCGGTCTAGCGTTTGCTCCAGGCCAAGGCGTCCTCGAGGCGGTCGTCGCCCCAGAAGATCTCGCCGTCGACCGCGAATGTCGGCGAACCGAAGATGCCCAGCGCGCGGGCCGCGTCGGTCTCGTCCTCTAATCGTTGGACATTGTCGTCCGCGTTGGCGGCGGCGATGACGGCGGCCGGATCCTTGTCCAGAGACCGAAGCACGTGTTCGACGTTGTCGTCGACGCCGAGCGGCCGATCTTCAAGGAACCAGGCGCGATAGCTCGCCTTCGTGTAGTCGGGGCACCAGCCCTCCTTGGCCGCCAGCACGCCGACGCGGTTGGCAAGCAGATCGGGATCGACCGGATATTGCGGCTGGCCGCGGTATTCGAGGCCGTAGCCGGCCGCGCGGCGTTCCAGATCGCGCCACATATAGGCCGCCTTCGCCGGCTTGGTGGCGAAGGGAATGTTGTCCATTTCCAGCATGATCGCGCGGACGTTGAACGGGCGCCAGTTGACATTGACGCCAGCCTCCGCCGCCGCCTGCTCGATCCGCATGACGCTCAGGTAGGTGTAGGTGCTGCCGTAGAAAAAGAAGAAATCGATCGATGCGGACATGACGCGTCTCTCCTTTGTGCGGGCGATCTCCGACCGGTTGCCGCGTCGCGGACTCTACAGCGACTCGACGTCGGCGTCGGAGAATGCCCATTCAGTGGGTTCGTCGAGCTCGGCGAAGAACAGACGTTCGGCTTCGGCCATGGCCGCGTCCTCGTCGGGGGCGTTGACCTTGGCCACCCAATAGAGCTCGCCGCGCTTGAGGCTGGCTTTCAGGGTCACGTTGAACTTCGGCATGGCCCCGCAGATACGCCAACCCGCGTGTCGGCGCAACCGTTCGATCTGATAGACTGCGCGGGAACAGGACCTGGAGCACGATGAATACGCATCTCAGCCTCGCCGACAAGGACGTCGCTATCCCGCCGGCCGACAGCCCGGTCGCACCCGATACACGCGGCATGAACTTCTATGCCGCGGACGCGTCGTTGCGCGGATTGCTGCCGCTCTATCTCGACGCAGAGACCTTGGGCCAGCTGGAACCGCATCTGCAGCGCATGGGCGAGCTGGCGGCGAACCGGCTGGAAGACCTGGCGATGACCGCGGACAAACACCCGCCTGTGCTGGTCCAGCGCACGCCGCGCGGCGAGGATCGGCAGAGCATCGAGTACCACCCCGCCTATCGCGAGATGGAGCGGATCGCCTTTGGCGAATTCGCGCTGCACGCCATGAGCCACCGCGGCGGCGTGCTGGGCCGCGAGACGCCCTGGCCGGTGACAGCGAAATACGCGCTGTCCTACCTGTTCGTGCAGGCCGAATTCGGTCTGCTCTGCCCGGTGAGCATGACCGACACCGTCCATGGCCTGATTGCCAAGAACGGCCCGGACGTGCTGCGCGAAAGATATGGCGCGCCGATGCTGCGCCAGGACCTGAACGCGCTCTATCAGGGCGCCATGTTCATGACCGAGCGGCACGGCGGCTCGGATGTCGGGGCCAACCAGGTCGTGGCCCGGCAGGCGGCCGGCGAATGGCGGCTCTACGGCGACAAATGGTTCTGCTCGAACGTCGACGCCGAGGTCACGGCGGTGCTGGCGCGGCCCGAGGGCGCCGGCCCGGGCACCAGGGGCCTGGGCCTGTTCCTGCTGCCGCGGCACCTGGACGACGGCCGGCCGAACCGCTATCGCATCGTGCGCCTGAAAGACAAGCTCGGCACACGGTCGATGGCGAGCGGCGAGGTCGTTCTGGAAGGCGCGACGGCCCATGTGATCGGCGAGATCGACCGCGGCATCCTGCAGATGATGGAAACCGTAAACGCCTCGCGCCTGTCGCAGAGCATGCGGGCCGCGGGCGTGATGCGCCGCTGCTGGCACGATGCGCTGACCGTGGCGGGGCATCGGGTGGCCTGGGGCCGGCCCATCGCCGAGTTCCCGCTGCTGCGCCGGCAGTTGCTGAAGATCTTGCTGCCGGCCGAGGAATGCCTGTCGTTCCTGCTGTTCACCAGCCAGGCGCTGGACAAGGCCGAGGCAGGCGACGACGAAGCGGCGCAACTGCTGCGACTGGCGACGCCGCTGATCAAGTTCCGCAGCAACCGCGACCAGCGGCGCATCACCGGCGACGCGCTCGAGATCCGCGGCGGCAACGGCTATATCGAGGACTGGGCAAACCCGCGCCTGGTGCGCGACGGGCATCTGGGCGTGCTGTGGGAGGGCACCAGCAACATGGTCGCGCTCGACGCCATGCAGCGCGCCATCGCCAAGAAGGGTGCGCACCGGGTGTTCCAGGCCGCGCTGCACGAACGGCTCGACGTCGCCGCCAAGATCCCGACGACCGTGCGCGACCGCCTGCGCGGCCATGTCGACCGCGCCGTCGCCTATGCCGAGCGCGTGGCCGGCCAGGGCGAGGCCGGCGAGGCGCAGGCGCGCAAGGCGTCGTCAGCGCTCTATCACGCCGCCAGCGCCGCCCTGCTCTGCTGGGAAGCGGCGATGCTGGACGATCCGAGGCGGTTGCTGCTCGCCGGGCTTGTCGACCGCTTCAAGCTGTCGCCGCAGGACCCGCTGAGCGACGACGACGCGGCGCTGGAAACGGCCGCCGCCGCGACGCTGATCGACGGCGCGCCGACGACGCTGGCGGACGCCGCCGCGCTGATCGCGGGCTGATCCATGCAGAGCCCGGGCATGCGCGACCTGCCGCTGCTGCCGACCATGGGCGTCGGCAGCTATGCGACGCCGGGTTGGCTGTTTCCGGTGCGCGAGGCCATGGGCCAGGGTCGCCTCGGACCGGACGACATCACGGAGGCCTTCGAGGACGCAACCCGCATCGTCATCGCCGACCAGATCGAGGCCGGGGTCGACATCGTCTCGGACGGCGAGCTGCAGCGGCAGCGCTTCGTCTACGAGATGTATGACCGCATCACCGGCATCGACCGCCGGCCTTCGCCGCGCCGGTTGGGCGTGCCGGGCTACGACAAAGCGCCAAAGTTCGTCGCCAACGAGCGCCTGCGGGCGCCGAACGGCCTGGGCCTTGTGGACGAATTCAACGACCTGAAGCGCCTGGCGCCCGAAAGCCGCCTGAAGATCGCCTTCCCCGGCCCCCTCACCTTCGCCCGCAATATCCGGCCCGGCGCGGCTTATGGCGACGGCGACAGCGCCAATGCCGACCTGATGGCCGACATCGTCGCCATGGTGCGGGACGAGGTCGCCGCGCTCGCGATGGCCGGGGCCGAGTTGATCCAGATCGACGAGCCGGGCCTGACCAACCTGCCCGACTTCGTCACCATCGAGAACGCCGCCGCGCCGATCAACGCCGCCATCGACGGCTACGCCGAGCGCACGGCCGTGCATGTTTGCTATGGCAATAACGCCAGCCGGCCCTACGCCCGCCGCGATCTGGCGCGGCTGCTGCCGGCGATCCGGGCGCTGCAATCGCCATTGCTGTCGCTGGAGTTCGCCAACCGCGAGATGGCAGAGCTGGAACTTCTGGGCGAGCTGTCGGGCCGGTTCGAAATCGCCGCCGGCCTGGTCGACGTGAAGTCGTTCTACGAGGAAACACCGGAAGATATCGCCGCCCGCATCCGTGCGACGCTCGAATATGTGCCGGCAGACCGGCTGTCGGTAACACCGGATTGCGGCTTCTCGGCCATCCCGCGCTGGCTCGCCCGGCACAAGATGCAGGCCATGGTTAACGGAACCTTGCTCGTGCGGGCCGAACTGACCGGCTGAGCCGTTCCCGGCAAACCGCCTGTTAACCGGGCGCGTGGCAGACTGCCGAGTCCATGAATGTACTGGCGA
Organism: Alphaproteobacteria bacterium; assembly: GCA_965232515.1. GTDB lineage: Bacteria > Pseudomonadota > Alphaproteobacteria > JANQKO01. The sequence continues at coordinate 1,677,019 of CBDDPY010000002.1, forward strand.
CAACGGCGATCAGACCCACGGCCCCGGTCAGCACCCGGCCGGCCGCTCCTGCCGCTTTGCCTGACCCCAAGCCGACCGAGACAGCCGCGCCCAGCGGTGACAAGGCGGGCGGCAAGGCGGCGAAGCCGTCGAACCTGCTGGACGTCAAGAGCCTGCTGACGGCCCAGGAGTCCGAGGCCGGCAAGAAGACCGGGGTCAACCAGGAGTTGACCGAGGAAGAGCAGAAGATCGTTTCCGAAATGAAGGCGCGCGACGCTGAGGTCCGCCGGCACGAGGAAGCGCATGCCCGCACCGGCGGTCAATATGCGGGCTCGCCGAGCTACCAGTATGAGAAAGGCCCCGACGGCCGGCGCTACGCCGTGTCCGGCGAGGTGCCGATCGACGTCGCGCCGGTTCCGGGCGATCCGGCGGCGACGATCCGCAAGATGGAGACCGTCAAGCGCGCGGCCCTGGCCCCGGCCGAGCCGTCGTCTCAGGACCGTTCGGTCGCCGCCAAGGCCGATCAGGAGAAGATGAAGGCCCGCGCCGAGCAGCTGAAGGAACGCCGCGAGGAGACCGCGGCGCAGAATGGCACCGGCAAGACCGAGGCCGGCGATCCGGCTTCGCCGAACGCGGGCCCCACCGAACCGGCCACCGCCACGACATCGTCTGCCGGTCCGCAACAGCCCGACAGCGGCTTCAGCATTGCCGCCACGGCCTATTCCGCCGCCACCAGCACCACGACACAGCCTGTCCAGCAGCTCTTCGGCCTCGTCGCTTAGTCTTTCGTGATGGCCCGTTGATCTTGGCGCTTCGCCGGGACCGGCGTGCGGTCGGTAGCGCTCGACTGGATCTGACCACTCGGGCGGCCGAATAAGGTCACAGGTTGGCCAAGGATGCGCGCGATAGGCTCATCGCCAGTCCAGAAAGGAAGCGACCGATGAAGAAACTCGTCATTGTTGCGGTCGTTGCCGGTCTGATCGGCTTCGTCGCCGGCAACGCCTTCTGGTATCTCTTCAGCCCGCTGTGGATCGATGTCGTCGTGGACGAGCGGGCCAGCGCCGCCGCGACCGCAAAGGCGCTGGCGACAGGCAATTTCGTCGATGCCGACAGCGCCCATAGCGGCAAGGGCATTGCGACGATTTACGAAAGCGAAACGGGCGAGCGTCTGCTGCGTCTGACGGAGTTCGAGGTGACCAACGGACCCGCCTTGGAGGTCTGGCTGGTAACCGCCGAAGCACCAACCTCATCCGACAGCGTCAAGGCCGGCGAATGGCTGTCGCTCGGCAAGCTGAAGGGCAATATCGGGGATCAGAACTACGACATCCCCACCGATGCCGATTTGTCCCGCTATCGCGCGGTCGTTATCTGGTGCGAGCAGTTCGGCGTGCTGTTCTCGCCGGCCACCTTGAGCCCGGCAAGCTAGCCCAACAGCTCAACTCGGCGGCCGTGGGGCGCCGGCCGACGCGGCGCGGGTGGCGTTGAGCCTGGCTTCGCGGTAGGCGATGTAGGTGGTGCTGGCGAAGATCGTCAGGCCGCCGATCCAGGTGAACAGCTCCGGCACCTCTGCGAAGATGAAGAAGCCGAGGGCGCTGGCCCAGATCAGCCGGGTGAAGTCGAGCGGCAGCACTGCCGTGGCGTCGGCGAGCTTGAAGGCCTGCGCCATCGCGACATGCGCGATACTGCCGACCGCGCCCATCAGCAGCAGCCAGGCATATTCCTCGGCCGTCGGCCATTGCCAGACGAAGACGGCCGGAATCAGCGACAGGGGCGTCATGAACAGGCCCATGTAAGCGGTGATTGTCAGGCTGGAATCGGTCCGCGACAGCACCTTGATGACGAGCATGGCGCAGGCCCAGATCGCCGATGAGGTCAGCACCAGGATCGCGCCGGTGTCGAGCGTGACCAGGCCCGGCCGGATGATGATCAGCGCGCCGATAAAGCCGACGATAAGCGCCGTGATGCGCCGCAGGCGCAGACGCTCGCCCAGAAAGATGACGGCGCCGATGGTGGCGAACAGCGGCGCCGTGAAGCTCATGGCCGAGATCTTGGCGAGCGGCGAGATGCTGACGGCGGTGAAGAACATCAGCATGGCGCAAATCTGAATGGCGCTGCGCAGCAGATGCAGCGGCAGATTTTCGGTCCGGAACACGGACAGGCCATGACGCACGAAGAACGGCGCCAGGACGACCAGGCCGAAGAAGTTACGGAAGAAGGCGATCTCGAACGGGTGCAGGTCGCTTGCCGTGTGCTTGATGATCGCGTGCATGCCGGAAAAGCCCAGCGTCGACACGACGATCAGCAGCATCGCCCGCGGCGTCGGCGGGATACGGTTCGACTGTGTTTTGAGGAACGACAACAGAGAGGACATCTGCCGGCAACATAGCCGTCTCGACCTCGGGACCGCAATCGCGGTTCGCCGTCAGGTTCCCGAAACGGGCAAAACGACGCGGGCCAGCAGGCCGCCGCCGGGTGCGTCGGCGAGGGTTATGTCGCCGCCATGCCGGCGGGTAATGGCGCGCACCACGGCGAGGCCGAGTCCGGTGCCGCCGGTCTCGCGGCTGCGCGAGCCCTCCAGGCGGAAGAACGGCGTGAAGACCTTCTCGCGCATGTCGACCGGGATGCCGGGGCCACGGTCGGCGACCGTCACCTCGACGCGATCGTCGTGGCCAGTCAGCCCGACCTTGGCCTCGCTGCCGTAGCGCACGGCGTTGTCGATCAGGTTGGCGAAGGCCCGGCGCAAGGCCGTCGGCCGGCCTTCGAAGGTCAGCCGGTCGGGGCCGTCATAGGCTACCGCCTGGCCGGCGTCGGCGAGATCGTCGCACAGGCTCTGCAGCAGGCTGGCGATGTCAAAGCGCGTACGCGGCTCCTCGGCCGCGTCGTCGCGCGCGAACGACAGGGTCGCGTCCAGCATCGACTGCATCTCGTCCAAGTCGTTCAGCGCCTTACGCTGCTGCTCGTCGTCCTCGATGAACTCGGCGCGCAGGCGCAGACGCGTGAGCATTGTGCGCAGGTCGTGCGAGATCGCCGCCAGCATCAGGGTGCGGTCGTCGACAAAGCGGCGCAGCCGTTCCTGCATGCGGTTGAAGGCGCGCGTGGCCCGTCTCAGCTCGCGGCTACCGTGCTCGGGCAGCGGCGTTGCCCGGACGTCGAGACCGAGCCGGTCGGCGGCCTCGGTAAAACGCCGCAGCGGCCGGGTCAGCCGGTGGGCCGCCCAGATCGAGATCAACACGATCAGTCCCACCATCGCCGCCAGCCAGATCAACGCCGGCCAGCCCCGGCGGATCGGTCGGTCATGGCGCGCCGTGAACACCAGCCAGCTGCCGTCGGACTGGCCGACCGAGACCAGGACGCCGCCCCGCCATCGCGGCAAGTCGTGCGTCTGCGGCGGCATCACGTCGTCCAGCGAGTCGCGCCAGCCGGCCAGGACCTGAATCTCAACCGGACGGTCGCCGAGCGGTTGCAGCAGCCGACTCAAGTGTCGCCGAATCCGTTGTTCGAACCGGCGCTCCTCGCCGATGCGCGGCGGCGGCGCCGGCAGGAACTGTACCTGCAGCAAGGGGCCGTTCAAGGCCCGCAACAGGCGCGGTCGCTCGGCCACCGGTGTCGTTTCGGCCAGTTCGACAATGGCGATGACACGGTCGGCGGCCTGCTGCGCCGTCCGGTTGACGAACGCCGTGCGCCGTTCGGACCAGTCGAAAGCCTCGTGCGCAACGATGATGGCGATCAGGCCGAGCACGATAATGACGGCGACGCGGCCCGCGATTCCGCTGGGCCATAGTCGGAAGGCCCGTCGGAAGGGGCGCTGGAAGCGGCCCCGCGTGTCGGTCTCCTCCGTCGTCATCGCCGCGCCACCTCGCAGGTGAAGATGTAGCCGCCGCCGCGCACGGTCTTGATCATCGCCGGCTCGCGCGGGTCCACCTCGATCTTGCGGCGCAGGCGGCTGAGCTGAACGTCGATGCTGCGGTCGAACGGCACCGCCGCACGGCCGCGGGTCAGGTCCAACAACTGCTCGCGGCTGAGCACACGTTTGGGGTGCGCGGCGAAGGCCGCCAGCAGGTCGAACTCGCCGCCGGTCAGCGGCACCAGCACGTCGTCGGGCGAGCGCAGTTCGCGCCGCGCCAAGTCGAGACGCCAGCCGTCGAACGACAGCACCTCGTCGTCGGCGGGCTCGTCGGTGCGCGGCGCGGCGCCGGTCCGGCGCAGCACCGCCTTGATCCGGGCCAGAAGCTCACGCGGATTGAAGGGCTTGGCCAGATAGTCGTCGGCGCCCATTTCCAGGCCGATGATGCGGTCAGTCTCCTCGCCGATCGCCGTCAGCATGATCACCGGCAGGTTCGAGTCGGCGCGCAGCCTCCGGCAGAGGCTGAGCCCGTCCTCGCCCGGCAGCATCAGGTCGAGCACGACGAGGTCGAAGCGGCCGTCGGTCAGCGTCTGCATCATCGCCCGGCCGTCGGCGGCCGTGTCGACCCGGTAGCCGTGCTTGGTCAGGAAACGGGCCACGAGATCGCGGATCTCGCGGTCGTCGTCGACGACCAGGATATGCGGGCTGCGGCTCATGGCGGGGATTATAGGGAGCGGCTGTCGCCCTGCTTGGGAATTTTGTAACGCAATGTTGCAGAAGCCCGGCCTGCAATCGGACGTTACCAAACGCCGGATTCCGGGACATGCGCGCGTTACAAACGGGTCTTAGGTCTTGGGTCAAGGCGCCGGCTCGGCGCCGAACAACGACCAACAAGGAGATCTGACATGACCCGCAAGCGTCTTCTCGGTTTCGCCGGCGCCGCCGCCATCGGCCTCGCCGTCACCGTGACCGCGATCTACGTGGCGCCGTCGGACCTGGCGGCGCAGACCGCCGAGGTCGTCGCCGCGACGCCCGCGTTCTTCGGCAGCCGGCATGGCGGCTGGCGCGGCCATCACGGTGGCCGTGGCATGGCCCGGCTGTGCAGCGATGCCCGCGACGAAGGCCTGAACCGCGCGATCTCGTTCGTGGAAGGCATCATGGCCTTCACGCCGCCGCAGGAGGAAGCCTGGGCCAAGCTGGCCACCTCGCTGCGCGCCGGCAGCGACTCGATCGGCGAGGCCTGCGGCGACATGCGCGCGGCCGGCCGGCCGGACACTGCACCGGAACGCCTGGCACGGCTCGCCAGCATGATGACCACGGGCGTCTCGATCATCGAGCAGGTCCGACCCGATTTCGACGCCTTCTATGCGACGTTGTCTGAGAAGCAGCAAAAGGCCCTCGACGACCTGATGCAGCATCGCGGCCGCCGCAGCTAGGCCGAAGCACCCGCCGCGGTACAGCGCCGCGGCGGGCATCCTTCCATCTTTCGAGGGGTCCGACATGACGATGTCAACGATGGCGCGGCGCAGCGACGACAACCCCAACGTTGTCGCGCGGCCGCCCTACCTGTTTCTGGGCGCCATCGCGATCGGCGCAGCCATCGACTTCTTCTGGCCGGTGCCGATGTTTCCGAACATCCTGCAGCTTGCCGTCGGTTTGCCGCTGATCGGCGCCGGTTTTGCCATCATGATCGCCGCGATGCGACGGTTCAGCCGGGCCGGCACCAACGTGCCGACCTATCTGCCGACCCGGGCGCTGGTGAAAAGCGGACCCTACCGTTACTCCCGCAACCCGATCTATGTGGCGCTGGCGCTGATCCATGCCGGTATCGGCTTCAGCGCCGACAGCATCTGGGTGCTGGCGATGCTGCTGCCGGTGCTGCCGGTGATCCGCTGGGGCGTGGTCGCGCGCGAAGAGCGGTATCTCACAGACAAGTTCGGCGACGAATACCAACGCTACAAAGCGGCCGTGCCGCGCTGGTTCTGACCGCGGTCCAGACAAGGGAGGCAAAGGACCATGCTGCAAGCAATCGCCGCGCCCTGGTTCGACAAATCCAGCCTGCATGCGCGCTACCGTTTTCTGCAGAGCGGCCTGTGGGAAGGTCTGCATGGCCGTCGCCGCCGCACGGCGTTCCAGGTCCGCGAGGCGGCCGTGATGTTCGCGGACCTTCGTGGCTTCACGCAAATGGCCGAATATCTCCCGCCCCGCGATGTCGTGGCCCTGCTCCAGGGTTTCTATGGTCGCATGTCAGACATCGTCGCCCGTCATGGCGGCAGCGTTGAGGCCTTTTTGGGCGACGGTCTGATGGCGACCTTCGGCGACGATGACGGCCGGCGCGCGGCGGCGAACGCATTGAGCTGCGCCGACGCCGCCTTCGCCGCCATCGCCACATGGAATGACGAACGCACGGCCATGGCGCTGCCCCGGGTGCGTCTGTCGGTCGGTCTGCACCATGGCGACGTGGTGCTGAGCGACGTCACCGGCGAGCGCCATGCCGGCGTCAAGGCGCTGGGCGACGTCGTCAATGTCGCCAGCCGTCTCGAGAAGCTGACCCGCGAGCTCGATTGCTGCGCCGTCATCAGCGACGATCTGGTGCGCGCGGCGCGCCATCATGCCCCGCAGCAGGTGGCGCTGGCGCTGGCGGACTTCAGCCGGATCGACGGCCAGCATCTGCGCGGCCGCGACCGGGCGCTCGACGTCTGGGTGCTGCCGGCAGGATAGCTCGACGCGATCCTCTCGCCTTGTCATGCTGGTGCCGACGGACGGGCCAGAGGGGAGAGACGACATGCCATTGAACTATCTTGAGGACACGCCGCCGGTGACCGATGCGCTGCGCGCGGCCGTGGTCGAGGACTTGCCGGAGATCGACGACATCACCGACGTCGAGCTGCGGACCAAGGTGATCGAGGCCTGGGCGACGGCACTCGCCGGCTCCAGCTTCGACCGCATTACCGACATTCCCGGCGCCGGCAACCCGAACGATTTCGTGCTGAAGCGCGGCAGTCAGGCCGATCACCTGCGCGGCGTCGCGCATTTCGCCACCATGATGGTGGACGAGTTCCGACGCACGCACCCGGAAGCCGAGGTCAACCGCGACGTGGTGCTGGCCGGCGCGCTGTGTCACGACGTCGGCAAGGCCTGGGAGTTCGATCCGGTGAACCAGGCGCGCTGGCGGGACGATCCGTCACGCGCCGGACAGCCGTCGCTGCGGCACTCGGTGTTCGGCGTGCATATCTGCCTCAGCGTCGGCCTGCCCGAGGAGATCGCGCATATCGCGCTCGGCCACTCGATGGAGGGCCAGCACATCGGGCTCAGCACCGAATGCACGATCGTGCGCCACGCCGACCATACCTGGTGGCTGACCGCCTGCTCGCTCGGCCTGCTGCAGCCGGACACCATCGCGCATGCCGGTCCGACCATGCGTCCCCGCCGCCTGCCCAACGAACCGCGGGCGGCCTGAGACGGCTAAAACCGCTTGTCGCTGTCGAGCACGTCGCCGGGCTTGAGCGTGGGCCGGCGGCGGAGCTCCTCGTAGTAGGGCGTGAAGTCCGGCGCCGTCGCCTCGAACAGCTGATCGAAGCTGTCGATGACGAAATAGCTCTCCTGGTAGTCGTCGATGCGGTAGTTCGTCTGCATGATGCGCAGCAGATCGAATCCGAGCCGGTTCGGCTTCGGGTCCTCCAGGCAGTAGATCGACTCGCCCTTGGACGAGACGATGCCGGCGCCGTAGATGCGCATGCCTTCTGATGTGTTGATCAGGCCGAATTCGACGGTGTACCAGTAGAGCCTGGCGAGATAATTCAGGGCGTTCAGGCCCAACGCCTTCAGGCCGCCCTTGCCGTAGGCCTCCATGTAGTCGCCGAACACCGGATTGGCCAGCATCGGCACATGGCCGTAGATGTCGTGGAAGGCGTCCGGCTCCTGCAGATAGTCCATCTGCTCCGGCTTGCGGATCCACCATGTCACCGGAAAGCGCCTGTTGGCGAGGTAGTGGAAAAACACGTCGTCCGGCACCAAGCCCTCGACGGCGATGATGCGCCAGCCGGTCTCGCCCTCGAGAACGTCGCTGAGACGCTCATAGTCGGGAATGCCGTCGGCGGCGACGCCGAGCGTCTCGAGCCCGTCGAGGAATTCCTGGCAGGCCCGGCCGGGCAGCAACTTCGCCTGGCGCTGGAACAGCGTGCGCCAGGTGGCGTGCTCGGTTTCGGTGTAGGCGTTCCAATCCTGCTTGACGATAAAGTCGTCGGGATCGGTCGACAGCTTGACCTCCGCGTGCATGGCATCGGTCTCCTTCGAAGCGATGATCGCCGGGCGTTTCAGGTCCCGGCCGTTTCGCCTAATGTAAGCTGGGAGTGGTTAATTTGCAGCCACGAAGCGTTGGCGCACGGGAGGATGACGATGGCCGGCTTTAAGATCTTGGCAACCAATCACACGAGCTTCACGGTGAGCGATCTCGACCGGTCGATCGGCTTTTTCACGCAAGCGCTTGGCTTCGAGCTGCTGAGCCGGGCGCCGCGCGATCCGGCCGCGATCCGGCAGATCACCGGCGTGTCCGGGGCCGAGATGGAGGTCGCCTTCGTGCAGGGCCCCGGCCATCGAATCGAGCTGATCCAGTATCTGGCGCCGGCCGACAAGGGCCGGGTCGAATCGCGTCCCTGCGACACCGGCTTCGCCCATATCGCCTACGACGTCGACAACATCGAGGGCGCGATCGCGGCGGCCGCCGACCACGACGTCCAGCCCATCGGCGCGCCCTACGTGATCGATCAGGGCCCGAACACCGGCTGCCGCGTCGCCTACCTCCGCGACCCCGACGGAATCACGGTGGAGTTCATCGAGAAGAAGGCAGCATAGTCCGCGGCAATCGCACCGCGCGACGCTTCGAGACGCCCGCTGACGCGGGCTCCTCAGCGTGAGGGCTATTCGTGGAAAACGCTCAACCTCAGCCTGAGGAGCGGTCCGAAAGGCCGCGTCTCGAAGGCGGCAACGGGCACAAAAAAGCCCGCGCCGGAGTCCGGCGCGGGCCTCTCTGTTGGCGTATCCGCGTCAGCCGTACTTGAACGGCAGCGAGCGCGCGTTCCAGAACGCCTGGTCGGCGATCTTCGCCCAGCCGATCGACTTCGTGCGGTAGGCGATGAAGCTGTCGTAGACCTTCTGGGTCATGGCATCGTCGGCCGCCGCTTCCTTGACGACCTCGCCGGAGACCCGGCCGATCTCGGCCATCAGCTCGTCCGGGAACTTCTTCAGCTGTACGCCGTGCTTCTTCACCAGGACGTCCAGCGAATTGGCGTTCTGGGTGTTGAAGTCGGCGTATTCCTTCCAGGCCTGGGCCTGGATCACGGCGTCCAGCATGGCCTGCTGATCGGACGGCAGGCTCTTCCAGACGTCGAGGTTGAACAGCACCTCGCCCGAGGTTCCCGGCTCATGGAAACCCGGCCAGTAGTAGTTCTTGGCGACCTTGTAGAAGCCGAAGGCCAGGTCGTTCCACGGACCGACCCATTCGGTCGCGTCGATGGCGCCGGATTGCAGCGCCGGGAAGATCTCGCCGCCTGGCAGGTTGACGGCCGCGGCGCCGATCCGGCGCAGCACTTCGCCGCCCAGACCCGGCATGCGGATCTTCAGGCCCTTCATGTCCTCAAGGCTGTTGATCTCCTTGCGGAACCAACCGCCCATCTGGACGCCGGTGCTGCCGCGCAGGAACGGCTTCAGGTTGAAGCCGGCCGCCAGCTCGTCCCACAGCTCCTGGCCGCCGCCGGCATAGATCCAGCCGGCATGCTCGGTGCCGGTCAGACCGAACGGCACTGCGGTGAAGAAGTTGAAGGCCTTGGACTTGCCCTGCCAGTAGTAGGCCGCCGAGTGGCTCATATCCGCCGTGCCGCTGGAGACGGCATCGAAGCTCTCGAACGGCGGCACCAGCTCGCCGGCGGCGAAGACCTTGATCTTCAGCTTGCCCTCGGACATGGCCTCGACCCGCGCGGCCAGATCCTCGGCCGCGGTGCCCAGACCCGGGAACCGCTTCGGCCATGTGGTGACCATTTTCAATTCCCGCGTGCCCTGCGCGATGGCCGGCGTCGGGAATGTTGACGCGGCGGCGGCCGCGCCGGCGACACCGGTGACGGCGGCGCCTCTTAGGAATAAGCGACGTTTCATTATTTCAATTCCCCGTTGACGGTTTTCCCAGATGTCAGCGTCGAACCACCGATGCCATTTCGCCATGACGGCTGCGACACCACCCCTCCGGCGCGCAGCTTAACCTTGCCGTCACATAGGTGCAATGCAACGTCACGCATTCATTTGATCGAAAATTCCATACTTGCCGGCGATCCTCGCGCGCCTATGATCGCCCACGGCGGCAGGCCCGTCACCGCGGCCTTTCGCCGCGTTTCGCCGACAACGTGAAAGGTTCGCCCCGGCATGAAGCTTGTTCTCAGAGGGTCCTATCCTGACGGGCACCTGGACTATATCCGGCAGCAGCTGACATCGGACTGGCGCATCGAACCCGTCGATCCGGAGGACGACAAAGCGGCCTTCGCCGCGGCGCTCGCGGATGCCGACGCGGTCGTCGCCATGGGCTGGTCGGCGGGGCAGCCGGCGGCGCCCAATCTGCGCCTGCTGCAATTACCGGGCGCCGGATACGATCGCATCGATTTCACGGCCGTGCCGCCAAACGCCACCGTGTGCAACGTCTTCGAGCATGAGATCGGTATCGCCGAATACGTGCTTGCCGGCATCCTGCAGTGGGAGACCTGGTTCATGCGCCTGCACAACGGGATGCGGCAGGGCAGCTGGCGGGACAGCCTGTTTACGCGGGGACCGACGCATGGCGAACTGTTCGGCAAGACCATCGGCATCGTCGGCTACGGCCGGATCGGCCAGGAGGTGGCGAAGCGCGCCAAGGCCTTCGGCGTGACCGTCCGGGCCTGCACCCGGTCACCGCGGAAGCGCGACGACAACGTCGACCGGATCGCGGGCATGGACGGGCTCGACGCCATGCTGCCGGACTGCGACTACCTGCTGATCGCCTGTCCGCTGCTGAAATCGACCCGCGGGCTGATGGACACGCGCCGCTTCGGCCTGATGAAAGACAGCGCCGTGATCATCAACGTGGCGCGCGGCGAGGTGATCGACGAGGACGTGCTCTACGCCGCCTGCCGCGACCGCACGATCGGCGGCGCTATCATCGACACCTGGTACAACTACCCGGGCAGCCGCGACCCCGACGCCGTGACCTACCCCTCCAGGCACCCGTTCCAGGAACTGGAAAATGTCTTCATGTCGCCGCATTCGGCCGGCTGGACGACGGGCCTCTGGCCACGTCGCTGGAAGGTGATCGCCGAGAACATGAACCGGCTGGCCCGCGGCGAGGATCTACTGAACAAGCTCTACGAGCCCGGCGGCGCCCCGCCGGAGTGAGGCACTGTTATTGGTCATCCTGGCGAAGGCCAGGATCCACCGCTGAATCAGATTTGGATGCTGGCCTGCGCCAGCATGACAAACGGGTGCAGGTGGCTCGGGTGTTCTTTGGCTGCCCTCACCGCGCCTTGGCGGCGGCCATGCCGAGATGCATGCCGGCGTCGCAGATCAGGACCTCGCCGGTAATGTTGCGGCTGCCGGCGAGCAGCATCACCGCGGCTTCCGCCATGTCCTCGGGCGTGCCGGCGCGGCGCAACGGCGCGCGGGTTTCGAGCGCCTTGAGCTGGGCGTTGTAGGCCTCGTCGCCCATGCCCTGCCGCAGCCATTCGCCCTGCACGAAGCCGGGGCAAAGGGCGTTGACCTTGATGTCGGGGCCGAGCGCGCGGGCGAGCGACAGCGTCATGGTGTTGACCGCGCCCTTCGACGCCGCATAAGCGACCGAACTGCCGACGCCCATGACCGCGGCGATCGAGGAGATATTGACGACGGAGCCGCCGCCCGAGGCCCGCATATGATCGGCGCAGGCCCGGATCATCTGATAGCCGCCGACCACGTTGACGCCGAAGATCCGCTGGAAGTCCTCGGCCTGGAGACCCTCCAGGTTGTCATGCGCATTGAACGTCGTGGTGCCGGCGTTATTGACCAGGCCGTCGAGCCGGCCCCAGCGGTCGAAAGCCGTGTCGGCGAGACGCCGGCAATCGGCGTCCGAGGCAACGTCGGCCTGCACCACCAGCGTCTCCGCGCCGGCCGCCTCGCAGGCCTCGGCGACGGCCTTGGCGGCGGCCTCGCTGCGGCTGTAGTTGATGACCACGTTGGCGCCACGGCCAGCCAGCAGCTTCACCGTCGCGGCCCCGATGCCGCTTGACGATCCGGTCACGATGACGGTCCAGTCCTTGACGTCCACCTGCAATCCCCTTCCCTGAAATCGACTGCGTGACCCTAATCGGCCGGGCGTTTCCAACCAACCACGAAGTTGGTTGCCGTCGGCCAGCCGGGGCACTAAGTTCCCCGCGCCATGACCTATTGCGTTGGAATTCTCGTCGACGACGGGCTTGTATTCGTCTCGGATTCGCGGACCAATGCCGGCGTCGACCAGGTCGCCACCTTCCGCAAGACCATCACCTATCACCGGCCGGACGACCGGGCGATCGTGCTGCTGACGTCGGGCAATCTGTCGATCACGCAGTCGGTCGAGACCCTGCTGCGGCGCGCCATCGAGGCCGAGGACGAGAGCCGCAGCCTGATGCAGGTGCGCTCGCTGTTCGACGGCGCGCGGGCGGTCGGCGGCGCCCTGCGCGAGATCTACGAATACGACGGCAAGCACCTGGAAGCCCACAACACCGATTTCAATGCCGGCCTGATCCTGGGCGGACAGATCAAGGGCCAGCCGCCGCGGCTGTTCCAGATCTACGCCGCCGGCAATTTCATCGAGGCGACGACGGAAACGACCTTCTTTCAGACCGGCGAAACGAAATACGGCAAGCCGGTGCTGGACCGCCTGATCAGCCGGGATACCAGCCTGACGACGGCGGCGAAATGCGCGCTCGTCTCCTTCGATTCGACCATGCGCAGCAACGTCTCCGTCGGCATGCCGCTGGATTTGACCTGCTACCGCAGCGATTCCTACGAATTCGGCGTGACCGAGCGGATCGACGAGACCTCAGCCTATTTCAACATGATCCACAACGAGTGGTCGGCCGGCCTGGGACGGGTATTCAACGAGGTGCCCGACCCGGAATGGGAGATCTAAGGTCACCGGCCCGAATTCGGAAATATGTGGGCAGCCAAACAATTGCTTCAGGGCGGGTCCCGGTTTCGCTAAGATCGCGCCCAGCTTCGGCTTGCCGGGGAGGCGGCCGACCATCCGTCTGGGAGGAGGATTTTTATGAAGAAGAAACTCGTCGGACTAGTGTCCGCGTTGGCGCTGTTGGCGACGCCGTCGCTCGCCGCGGATACGGTCAAGGTTGGCTTTATCGTGACCCTGTCGGGGCCGGCCGGCATCATCGGCAAGCACATGAAGGACGCCTTCGAACTTGGGCTCGAGCATGTCGGCGGCAAGATCGGCGGCCTGGAGACCGAGGTCATCTTTGGCGACGATCAGCGTAAGCCGGATGTCGCCAAGCAACTGGTTGACAAGATGATCAAACGCGACCGCGTCCAGTTCGTGACCGGCATCATCTGGTCGAACCTGATGATGGCGATCCATGGCCCCGTCACGCGCTCGGATACCTTCCTGATCAGCTCCAATGCCGGCCCCTCGCCGATCGCCGGCAAGCGCTGCTCGGAGAACTTCTTCTCGGTGTCCTGGCAGAACGACCAGACGCCCGAGGCGATGGGCAAGTACCTGCAGGACAAGGGCATCGACAATGTCTACCTGATGGCGCCGAACTACCAGGCTGGCAAGGACATGCTCGCCGGCGTGCAGCGCTACTATAAGGGCAAGGTCGCCGGCCAGGTTTTCACCAAGCTGGGCCAGCAGGACTATTCGGCCGAACTGTCGACGCTGCGCGCGGCCAAACCCGACGCCGTTTTCGTCTTCCTGCCGGGCGGCATGGGCATCAACTTCGTCAAGCAGTACGCCCAGGCCGGCTTGAAAGACTCGATCCCGCTCTACACCGCCTTCACCGCCGACGCCGTGACCCTGCCGGCGCAGAAGGACGCGGCGCTGGGCGTGCTGGGCACCCAGACCTGGAGCCCCGACCTCGGCAACCCCGTGAACAAGCGCTTCGTCGAGGATTTCAAAGCGAAGTACGGCTACATCCCGTCGTTCTACGCCGCCCAGGCCTATGACACCGTGCGCTTCCTCGACGCCGCCGTCGCTAAGGTCGGCAATGTCAGCGACCGCGACGCGCTGCGCGCGGCCATGCGGTCGGGCGACTTCCCGAACACCCGGGGCTCGATCAAGTTCAATAACAACCACTTCCCGATCCAGAACTTCTACATGCGCGAAGTGGTCAAGCAGGACGACGGCAGCTTCACCACGAAGATCCAGGGCATCGTCTTCCCGGCCTATGGCGACAGCTATGCCAAAGACTGCAAGATGAGCTGGTAGACCTGATGGTCTGACGCTGGACGGGGACGCCGAAAGGGCGTCCCCGTTTCTGTTGGCGGCCCGGCGCCGCGCAGCCTACGACGAGGAAACATTCCGATATGGACGGCTTGCTGCTGCTGGAGCAGACGTTCAACGGCCTGCAGTTCGGCGTCATGCTGTTCCTGATGGCGGCCGGGCTGACGCTCGTGTTCGGCATCATGGACATGGTCAACCTGGCGCACGGCTCGCTGTATATGGTCGGCGCCTATATCGCGACGACCTTCACCCAGTGGACCGACTCGTTCGTGCTCGGCATCCTGCTGGCCGTGCCGGCGACGGCGCTCGTCGGCATTGTCGTTGAAGTGGTGGTGCTGCGGACGCTCTACGACCGCGACCACCTGGACCAGGTGCTGGCCACCTTCGGGCTGATCCTGTTCTTCAACGAGCTGGTGCGTATCGTCTGGGGACCGGCGGCGCTGTTTTCGGACATCCCCGCTTTCCTGCAGGGCCAGGTCGAAATCATCCCCGGGGCCCCCTACCCGGCCTATCGCCTGGCGATCATCGGCGTCGGCCTGGCGGTGGCGCTGGCGCTCTACCTGATCGTCAGCCGCACCCGCATGGGCATGCTGATCCGCGCCGGCGCCAGCAACCGTGAAATGGCCGGCGCACTGGGTGTGAACATCAAGCTGCTGTTCACGCTGGTCTTCGGCCTCGGCGCCGCCTTTGCGGGCCTCGCCGGCATGATGACCGGGCCGATCACCACGGTCGAGCCGGGCATGGGCGATCCGATCCTGATCCTGGCCTTCGTCGTCATCATCATCGGCGGGATCGGCTCCGTGCGCGGCGCCTTCGTGGCGGCGATCCTGGTCGGCCTGGTCGATACCATCGGCCGGGCCTTCCTGCCGCAGTTCTTCCGCCTGTTCGTCGCCGACTCGACGGCAGACGCGGTCGGGCCGGCCGTGGCCTCGATGCTGATCTACATTCTGATGGCCGCGGTCCTGTTCTTCCGCCCCCAGGGCCTGTTCCCGGCCCGGACCGGCTGAGCCCGAACATGCAAATCCTGCGACAGCCCCGTATTCTGGCGCAATTGATCCTGCTGGCGCTGCTGGCAGCCGTGCCGCCAATCATGACGGCGATCGACGAGCCCTTCTACACCAGCCTGTTCACCCGGATCATGATCTTCGCCATCGCCGCGGCCAGCCTGGATCTGATCCTGGGCTTTGGCGGCATGGTCAGCTTCGGTCACGCCGCCTATATCGGCGTCGGCGCCTATTCCGTCGGTATCCTGAGCTTCTATGGGGTCGACAACGGCTTTATTCAGTTTCCGCTGGCGGTCCTGCTGTCGGCGGTGTTCGCCACCGTGATCGGCGCCATCTGCATCCGCACATCGGGCGTCTATTTCATCATGATCACGCTCGCCTTCGCGCAGATGCTGTACTTCCTCGGCATCAGCCTGGAGGAATATGGCGGCGACGACGGCATGCCGGTTTACCGCAGCGAGTTCGGCGGCCTGATCGACCTCTACGACGCCAACCATCTCTATTACCTGGTTTTCGCCGTGCTCGCCGCGACGCTCTATTTCGGTCACCGCCTGGTCAATTCCCGTTTCGGCATGGTCGTGCGCGGCATGAAATCGAACAGCCTGCGCATGAGCGCCGTCGGCTACCCGGTCTATCGCTACCGGCTGGCCGCCTATGTGATCTCGGGCACGATGTGCGGCGTCGCCGGCGCGCTGTTCGCCAACTGGTCCGAGTTCGTCAGCCCGGACATCATGCATTGGGTGCGGTCGGGCGACCTGATCATCATGGTCATCGTCGGCGGCATGGGCACGCTGTTCGGACCGGTATTGGGCGCCACCGCCTTCCTGCTGATGGAAGAATACCTGCCGGAAATCATCGAAGGCGCGGCGCCGGGCGCCGGCGAGCACTGGCATTTCGTGTTCGGCCCGATCCTGATCCTGATCGTGCTGTTCGCCAAGGGCGGCATCTTCGGCCTTTTCGCCGGCCGGGAGCGGTCCGATGACTGAGCCGATGCTGGAGGTCGAGGGTCTGGTCAAACGCTTCGGCGGCCTGACTGCGACGGACGACCTGAGCCTGACCGTCACCGTCGGCGAGATCCACGCCATCATCGGCCCGAACGGCGCCGGCAAGACCACGTTGATCGCCCAGCTCTCCGGCGACCTGACGCCCGACGACGGCCGCATCCGCTTCGCTGGCCGGGACATCACCGGGCTGCGATCGGACGAACGCTCGCATCTGGGCCTGGCGCGGTCGTTCCAGATCACCAGCATTTTTCCCGACTTCTCGGCGCTCGACAACGTGGCGCTTGCCGTGCAGGCACATGCCGGTCACTCGTTCCGCTTCTGGTCGCGGGCGCGCCGAGACGGGGCCCTGCGGACGCCGGCGATGGCGGCGCTCGACGAGGTCGGCCTGGCGGACCGCGCCGGGATCACCGCGGCCAATCTGAGCCATGGCGAGCAGCGGCAGCTGGAAATCGCCATGGCGCTGGCGACCGGGCCAGAGCTGTTGCTGCTGGACGAGCCGATGGCCGGCATGGGCGTGGACGAGTCGGCACGTATGATCGAGCTGTTGCAGGGCCTCAAAGGCCGCCACACGATCGTGCTGATCGAGCATGACATGGACGCGGTGTTCGCGCTGGCCGATCGGATCACGGTGCTGGTCTACGGCCGCGCCATCGCCACCGGCGCGCCGGCTGAGATCCGCGCCAACGCCGAGGTCCGGCAGGCCTATCTGGGGGACGATCATGGCGACTGAGCGGACCGATGGTTAACGATGCTTAACGTCGCCAAGATCGATGCCTATTACGGCCGCAGTCAGGCGCTGTTCGGCATGAGCCTGGACATCGCCAGCGGCGAGGTCGTCAGTCTGATGGGCCGCAACGGCATGGGCAAGACCACCACCGTGCGTTCGATCATGGGCATGCTTCCGATCGCCGACGGCGAGATCAGCTTTGCCGGCAAAGCCATCGCCGGTCTGCCCTCCTATCGCATCGCCAAGTTGGGAATCGGCCTGGTGCCCGAAGGGCGGCAAATCTTCCCAAATCTCACAGTGCGGGAAAATCTCGTCGCCATGGCTGGCAATCGCGGCGGCGGCGCGGCTGGGTGGACCCTGGGGCGGATCTACGAGTTGTTTCCGCGCCTGTCCGAGCGGCAGACGAGCATGGGCAACCAGCTCTCCGGCGGCGAGCAGCAGATGCTGGCCATCGGCCGGGCCTTGATGACAAACCCGCACCTGTTGATCCTGGACGAGGCCACGGAGGGCTTGGCGCCGCTCATTCGCGTGGAAATCTGGCGCTGCCTGGAAAACCTCAAGGCCGACGGCCAATCGATCCTGGTGATCGACAAGAATGTCGACACGCTGACCCGGATCTGTGACCGGCACTTCATCATGGAGAAAGGCAAGGTTGCCTGGACCGGCGATTCCACCGCCTTACGCGCGAACGAAGATCTTCAACACCGCTATCTCGGAGTCTAGCGGAATCCTAATTGCCGAGACATACGCGTGGTACGTGCTGGCAGTTGCGCAAAAAACTGTGACTTCAATCCCACTATTCGGATTCCCTTAACATCATTTTTACGGCACGAATTCTAGTGTGGGCGGCAGAGGGCAGCGCGTATGGCGGCCGTTTCGAAAAGGCGCCAACGCTAGGACTCGGGATCTCACCGTGGAACAACAGGTCAGCGTCGAACAAGCCGCGAAATTCGCCGAAAAGGCACATGAGGCCATGTATCAGCATGGCGTGCCGCCGACGCCATCGAATTTCGCCGTCTGGTACCACTATCATTCCGGACGGTTTCCGGACCTGACCCGCACGATCGAGATCCATCTCGCCAATAAGCGGTCATTCGACGCGGCCCTGAACCGTGAGTTGCATGACCGGTTTTTCGGCTCGGAAAACGAAGCCAACAACATCCGGCAGATCAGCTCCCAGATCGAAAGCACATTGGGGGACGTGCTGGACCGTATGGGTGAAGTCGGCGCCGACACCGATCGCTACGGCAGCATCCTGGCCGAGGTCAGCAGCGAGATCGACGGAGCCGACAGCAGCGGTATCCAGAAGATCGTCGCCAAGCTGGTTGCCGAGACACAGCGCATGGCGGACCAGAACGACGCCCTGAAAGGCAAGCTGGAAAGCTCGTCGCTGGAGATCAATCAGCTGCGCGAAGATCTGGCGAACGTCCGACAGGAGTCGCTGACGGACGCGCTGACCGGCATCGCCAACCGCAAGATGTTCGACGCCACGCTGCAAGAATGCGCCGACGGCGCCCTGCAGAACGCCGAGCCGCTGTCGCTGATGCTGCTCGATATCGATCACTTCAAGAAGTTCAACGACAACTTCGGCCACCAGCTCGGCGACAAGGTGCTGCAGCTCGTGGCGCATACGCTGACCCAATGCGTGAAGGGCCGCGACCTGCCGGCGCGTTATGGCGGCGAGGAGTTCGCCGTCATCCTGCCACGGACCAGCCTCGAGGACGCGACGACGCTGGCCGATCAGGTCCGCCTGTCGGTTGCGCAACGCAAGATCGTGCGCAAAAGCACCGGCCAGGACCTGGGCACCATCACCATGTCGATCGGCGTCTCGGCCTATGTCCCGGGCGAAGACCTCGACGGTCTGGTCAAGCGCGCCGACGAAGCGCTTTACGCGGCCAAGAACGCCGGCCGCAATCGGGTGATGACGCAGGCCGCCGACACAAACGTCACGTCCATCGCCGGCTGACGACAGCCCACAAACATCCCCTTCCAGCGTTTTCGGCGCTTCGGGCTTGCCCCGACGCGGGCGTCTGCCGCATGCTTGCGGCCACGCCATCAACAGCCGGAAACGAAGAAAATGACCGAGGGACCTGTCGACCCCGCCGTCCTGGATGCGCTTCGCAAGCTGGACACGCCCACCGTCTGCAACGCGCTCGAAATCACCTCGCCCGAGCGTCGAGGCCATGGCTACACCGTGGAACCGCTGGTCTGCGCCCGAAGCGACCTGCCGCCGATCGTGGGCTACGCCCGCACCGCGACGATCCGGGCCATGCAGCCGAGCCATGACGATGCAGAGACGGCGAAAGCCAAACGCCTCGCCTACTACACCCATGTCGCCGAGGGTCCCGGTCCGACGATCACCGTGATCCAGGACCTTGACGGCGGCCGCATCGGCTACGGCGCTTTCTGGGGCGAGGTGAACAGCAACATCCATAAGGGCCTCGGCTGCCTCGGCGTGGTGACGGACGGCAGCATCCGCGACCTCGAAGACATCGCCGACGGCTTCCAGCTCCTGGCCGGCCGCGTCGGCCCGTCACATGCGCACGTGCATCTCGTGGACGTCGGCGGCGCCGTGAACGTGGCCGGCATGCTGGTCAGCCCCGGCGATCTGATCCATGCCGACAGGCACGGCGCCGTCGTGATCCCGGCCAACGCGGCCGCCGAAGTGCCGGCCGCGGCCGAGCTGATCTCGCGGCGCGAGGCCGTCATCCTGGAAGCCGCCAAAAGCCCCGATTTCAACATCGAGAAGCTGAAGCAGGCGATGGCCGACCAGGCCGAAATCCACTGACGGGGACCGCGCTGATATGACGGAACAATCGGAGACGGCGGTCCTGGTCAGCCGGCCGGCGGCCTTTGTCACGCAGCTTCAGATCAACCGGCCGAAGGCCATGAACGCGCTGAACGGCGCCGTGCTGGGCGGCATCGCCGCGGCGCTGGCCGATGCCGTCGACGACGACGAGGTGCGCTGCGTCGTGCTGACCGGCGACCAGCGGGCCTTCGCGGCCGGCGCCGATATCAAGGAGATGCCAACCCGCACGCCGGCCACCGTGCTGACCGACAAGCGCGGCGAGCACTGGCACGCCGTCGCCAGCTTCCCGAAGCCGATCATCGCGGCCGTGAACGGTTATGCCTTGGGCGGCGGCTGCGAGCTCGCCATGTCGTGCGACATCATCGTCGCCGGCGAGAACGCCATGTTCGGCCAGCCGGAGGTCAATCTCGGCATCATCGCCGGCGCCGGCGGTACGCAGCGGCTGGTCAAGGCGGTCGGCAAGTCCGTCGCCATGAAGATGCTGCTGGCCTCCGAATTCATCGACGCCGACACGGCGCTGGCCTCGGGACTGGTGGCCGATGTGGTCGCCCCGGAATTGACCCTGGAACGGGCCGTGGCGCTGGCCGAGACCATCGCCGCGAAGGCGCCGCTGGCCGTGCGGCTGACGAAGCAGGCCGTGCTGCGCTCGTTCGACGTCAGCATCGAGGCCGGGCTGCAGTTCGAGCGCAATTGCTCGGCCGCCCTGTTCGGCACCGAGGACCGCCTGGAAGGCGTCACCGCCTTCATCGAGAAGCGCAAGGCCGATTTCAAGAACCGCTGAGCCGGCGTCGAGGGAGGAAACCGATGAGCTACGAGACCATCACGCTGGAGAAGACCGACGGCGTCGCCCGGCTGACGCTGAACCGGCCGGACAAGATGAATGCGCTGAGCCGCGACATGGTCGGCGAGCTGAGCGACGCCATCAAGCATATCGCCCGCGACAAGGAAATCCGGGCCGTGCTGATGACGGGCAATGGTCGCGGCTTCTGCGCCGGCGCCGATCTGGCCGAAGGCATGATGCGGAACGACGGCAACGTCGATCTGGGCAAGCAGGTCGCCGACGGCATGGAGCGCCTGCACAACCGGCTGGTCCGGGCGCTGGCCAAGCTGGAGAAGCCCGTCGTCGCGGCGGTGAACGGCGCCGCCGCCGGCGGCGGCATGAGCCTGGCGCTGACTGCCGATATCGTGATTGCCGCCAAATCGGCCTATTTCGTGCTGGTCTTCGGCCCCAATCTCGGCATCGTGCCTGATATGGGCGCGTCCTGGCTGACGCCGCGGCTGATCGGCGACGCCCGCGCCCGCGGCATGGCGCTGACCGGCGAGCGCATCCCGGCCGAGCAGGCCGCCGAGTGGGGCATGATCTGGAAAGCGGTCGACGATGACGCGCTGCTGGACGAGGCGCAGACGCTGGCGGCGAAACTGGCGGCCGGCCCGACCCTCGGCTTCGGCCTGATCAAGCGCGCGCTGCTGGCCTCGGGCCAGAACAGCCTCGACGCCCAACTCGACATGGAGCGGGACATGCAGAACATCGCCGCGCGCAGCCATGATTTCACCGAGGGCGTCGCCGCCTTCGTCGCCAAGCGGCCGCCGGCCTTCAAGGGACATTGAGTTCAGCCGCATGAACGAGATGTCGGACGCCATCGCGCTGGAGATCGCGACCAAGGCCGGCGACGCCATGTACGACCGCGATTACGCGGCCCAGGCGCTCGGCATCAAGCTGGAGGAGATCCGTCCCGGCTTTGCCCGGATGAGCATGACCGTACGCGACGACATGGTGAACGGCCACGATATGTGCCATGGCGGGTTCACGTTCACGCTCGCCGACACCACGCTCGCCTATGCCAGCAATTCCTACAACGCCGTCGCCGTCGCCCAGACCGCAACCATTACCTTCACCTCGCCCGGTCGCCGCGGTGAAGTGCTGACCGCGGTCAGCGAGGAGCGCAGCCACGGCGGCCGCACCGGCATCTACGACGTCGTCGTCACCGGCGAGGACGGCCGCGCAATCGCCCACTTCCGCGGCATCACCCAGCGCATCAAGGGCGAGGTGGTGACCGGGCTGCCGGTCTCGCAATAGACACATGCGGGGCGACGGAATGTCGCGGCGACTGAAACAATCGCGACGTCGACGTCGCGAGTCGACCCGCTTAGATACTATCGACCGTTAGATCACCACCCTCTAATAGGCAACCGGACCGATCGCAAAAAATGACCAAGCAACGGCGAAACGCCCCTCCGGACACGAACCTGCTCGACCCGATCGAAACCGCCAGCCGCGACGAGATCGCCGCCCTGCAGCTTTCGCGACTGCAAAAGACGCTGGCGCATGCCTATGCCAACGTGCCGCACTACCGTCAGAGCTTCGATGCCGCCGGCGTGCATCCCGACGACTGCAAGGCGCTGTCGGATTTGGCCAGGTTCCCGTTCCTGGCCAAGGACGATCTGCGCCGGCATTACCCCTTCGGCCTGTTCGCCGTGCCCCGCGAGCAGGTGGTCCGCGTGCACGCTTCGTCCGGCACCACCGGCCTGCCCACCGTCGTCGGCTACACAGCCAACGACATTGAGATCTGGTCCGAGGTCATGGCGCGCTCGATCCGCGCCGCCGGCGGCCGGCCCGGCGATCTCGTCCATGTCGCCTACGGCTACGGCCTGTTCACCGGCGGGTTGGGCGCGCATTACGGCGCCGAAAAACTCGGCTGCACCGTGGTGCCGATGTCGGGCGGCCAGACCGAGAAACAGGTCCAGTTGATCAACGACTTCGGGCCGGCGATCATCATGGTGACACCGTCTTACATGCTGGCCATCGCGGACGCGTTCGAGGCGCAGAATATCGATCCGGCGACCTCGTCGCTGCTGGTCGGCATTCACGGCGCCGAACCCTGGACCGAGAGCATGCGGACCGAGATCGAAGCCCGCTTCGACATGGACGCGGTCGACATCTACGGCCTGTCGGAGGTGATGGGCCCTGGCGTCGCCAACGAATGCGTCGAGACCAAGGACGGCCTGCATATCTGGGAGGACCATTTCTATCCCGAGATCATCGATCCGGCGACCGGCGCGCCGGTGGCCGACGGCGAACACGGCGAGATGGTCTGGACCAGCCTGACGAAAGAAGCCTTCCCGGTGGTGCGCTATCGCAGCCGCGACCTCACCCGCCTGCTGCCGGGCACGGCGCGCTCGATGCGACGCATGGAGAAGATCACTGGCCGCTCGGACGACATGCTGATCATCCGCGGCGTCAACGTGTTCCCGACGCAGATCGAGGAAATCGTGCTGAAGGACGACCGGCTGTCGCCGCACTACCTGCTGGAGGTCCGGCGCGAGAAGACGCTGGACGAGCTCGACGTTCTGGTCGAATGCCGGCCGGAATTCGCCGCCAATGGCGACCGCGAAAGCGCCGCGGCCGAGCTGCGGCATCACATCAAATCGCTGGTCGGCGTCACCGCGCGGGTGCAGATCGTCGATCCCGACAGCATCGAACGATCGATGGGCAAGGCCGTACGCGTCGTCGACCTGCGGCCGAAATCGTAACCGGACTAACGACCGAACAGACGGGCGAGGAAGCCGCCGCCGCGGCGTTTCGCCAGATATTGCTGGTGATAGTCCTCGGCAAGCCAGAACGGCCCAACGGCCGAGATTTCGGTGACGACCTCGCCGCGATGCGCGCCGGACTCCCGCTGCGTCGCCTTCGATGACCGCGCCGCGGCCTCCTGCTCGGCATCGTGATAGAAGATCGCCGAGCGGTACTGCGTGCCGACGTCGAAACCTTGGCGGTTCAATTGCGCCGGGTCGTGCGAGTCCCAGAACACGTCCAGCAGCTCATCATAGGTGATCCGGTTCGGGTCGTACGCGACGCGCACGACCTCGGCATGACCGGTCGCACCGCCGCAGACGTCCTCGTAAGTCGGGTTCTCGAAATGGCCGCCGGCGTAGCCGACTGATGTCGACGTCACGCCCGTGAGTCCGCTGAAGGCCTGCTCGACACCCCAGAAACAGCCCGCGGCAAAGGTCGCTTCCGCCATGTTTTGTTTCCCTTCTCAATGTGCCTTCGGCGGCGAGTCATCAAGGTCCGACGAATTCCTCCAGGAAGGCAAGCTGAATGTCGGCGCTGCCGAATGCCGACAGATTGTTGTGACCTGCCAGCAGCAGGAACACGCCGCGCTTCGGTTCCGGCGCCGCCGCCAGCAGCCGCCGCCCTTGCGCCACGGGCACGATGCGGTCGCGCTCGCCATGCACGATCAGAACCGGCGCGGTAATGCCGACGATGTGCCGGATGGAATCGAAACGGTCCTCGGCCAGCGTCTCCACCGGCAGCAGCGGATAATGGTAGCGGCCGGCATCGATGACCGAGGTAAACGGCGCCTCCAGGATCAGCGCCGCCACGCGATGGTTTGCGGCTAGCTGGACCGCGATGGCCGTGCCCAGCGACTCGCCGAACAGCACCAAGCGGTCCGACGGAACGCCCGCGTCGGCGAGATAGGCGAGGCCGGCGGCGCCGTCGGCCAGCAGGCCCGCCTCGGACGGCGTGCCCGGATTGCCGCCATAACCCCGATAGCCGACCAGAAGCACGCCGTAGCCGGCGGCGCGGAATGGCCGCAGTTTAGGCACGCGGCCGGCGATATTGCCGGCGTTGCCGTGCAGGTAGACAATCGTCGGTCGGCCGTCCTCGGCCGCCGCGTGCCAAGCCGTGAGCGACAGGCCGTCCGTCGTCGTCAACTCCACCACGTCATAGGCCGTCGCGCCGATCTCGGCCGGCGTCGGCAGATTGTCGGCCGGAAAGTAGAGCAGCGCCCGTTGCAGGCAGCCGGCGACGAGCACGGGCGTGAGGGCGATCACAAGAAGTCTTATTGCGCGCATCTGCGTCCACATCGGTGCGATCAAGATATGGGGACGCGACGGATCGCCAGCAAATTAGTTTCTACTGCAACTAATTATGTTAGGATGGAAAAAAAGCCCGCGATCGCAACACCGGTTCGGAGGCAAGCCGGATGCCAGCTTACGCCTATCCGCATTATGACGCCGTTCGCCCGCCCGAGCTCGACGGCGAAACCGTCCTGCACGACGTCGCCATCGTCGGTGGCGGTCCCGTCGGCCTGAGCCTGGCGCTGGATCTGGCGCAGCGGGGCCTGCGCACGGTCGTCCTGCAGTCGAGCAACACGCTGAGCGAGGGCAGCCGGGCGCTGTGCTGGTCGAAGCGGACGCTCGAGGTCCTGGACCGCTTCGGCGTCGCGCGACCGATCGCCGAGCGCGGCTTCACCTGGAGCACGGGCCGGGTCTACGCCGGCGACCGGGAGGTCTATCACTTCGATCTGCAACCGGAACGCGACCAGCCCTTCCCCGCCTTCGTCAATCTGCAGCAATACTTCGCCGAGGAATATCTGGTCGACGCGGTCAAGCGCGCCGGTCAGTTAATCGAGCTGCGCTGGCAGAACAAGGCGACGGGTATCGAGCAGGACGACGAATGCGCCACGCTCAAGGTCGAGACGCCGCACGGCTACTACCAGCTGCGTAGCCGCTATGTCGTCGCCTGCGACGGCGCCAAGTCGACGATCCGGCGGGCCATGGGGCTCGGCTTCGAGGGCCGGGTGTTCGAGGACAATTTCCTGATCGCCGATGTCGACGTTGCCGGCGATGTCGGCGCCAAGGACCGGCGCTTCTGGTTCAACCCGAGCTTCGATCCGAGCGAGACGGCGCTCTGCCACGGTCAGGGCGACGGCATGTGGCGGGTCGATTTTCAGCTCGGCTGGGACGTGGACGTCGATGCCGAGATGCAGCCGGAAAAGGCGCTGCCACGGATCAAGGCGATGCTGGGCCGCGACGATGTCGAGGCGACCTGGATCAGCATCTATACCTTCCAGTGCCGCCGGGTCGAACGCTTCCGGCATGGGCGCGTGCTGTTCGCCGGCGACGCCGCGCACCAGGTCTCGCCGTTCGGCGCGCGCGGCGGCAACTCCGGCATCCAGGACGCGGAGAACCTGGCCTGGAAGCTGGCCCTGGTGATAGACGGCCGGGCGCCCGACGCGCTGCTGGACAGCTATCACGACGAACGCTCCTATGCGGCGGACGAGAACATCCGCATTACCAGCCGCACGGTCGATTTCATGACGGCGAAGACGCCGCTGCGCGCCCGCATGCGTCGGGCCGTGCTGGGCCTCGCCGAGAAGCACGAGTTCGCCCGCGCCCTGATCAATTCAGGCCGGCTGTCGACGCCGACGGTGCATGACCAGTCGCCGCTCAACAGCGACCATGGACTTGCCGGACCGGCGGCCCCCGGCGGCCCCTGCCCCAACCGGCAGCTCGCCGACGGCGGCTATCTGTTGGACCATCTCGGGCGCGGTCTGCGCTTCGAAGGGTTGTACGTTGCGGACGCCGTGCCGAGCAGCACCGAGCTTTCGGCCTTCAAGGCGCTGCAGGCCGCCGAGGTGCCGATCGACACCATCGTTGTCGGCGTCGACGACGCCGAGGGCCTGCGCACGCTGCCGGACCCGGACGGCCGGATCGCCGCGGCGCTCGACGCCGGTCCGGGGCAATACATCCTGTTGCGCCCCGATCAGCATGTCGCGGCGGTGCTGCCGCGGCTCGACCTGGAGCAGATTCACGCGGCGCTCGACCGGGCGCTGGCGAAGCAACCGCCACCCGCATTGGCGCAGGCGGGAGAGTGATCATGACCGAAACCATGCGATCCGAACTCAACATCGCCGATCCGGACGCCTTCTACGAGGCGCTGATACGCTGCCACGAGGGCCTGAGCGACGACGACAGCAACCTGCTGAACGCCCGGCTTGTATTGCTGCTCGCCAACCAGGTCGGCGACATGGATGTGCTCGATAAATGCCTCGCCGCCGCCCGCGACGGTCTGGACTAAAGTTACGGGGACAGTATACTTATAGTTACGGCAACAGTATACTTATAGTTTCGGGGACAGTAACCTTAATTCCGTTTCGAATTAAGGTTACTGTCCCCGGAACTGGCGGGCTCCGCAACTTCTGTCAATCCTTCTTGCGTTTCTTTTTCGGCGCCTTGGCGGATTCGGCGCGGAGCGCCACGTCGACGGAATTGCGGGCCCAGGCGAGGATGTCGTCTTCGTTGTCGGCAACCTCGTCCGGAACCCGGTAGTACGACATCACCGCGCGTTTGCCGCCTTTCGCCTCGTAGACGAAGGGACCGGCGGCCATGGCCTCGTAGTCGCCCCGGTTCCGGTCGTCAACCTTGAAATAGAGCTCGTCGTTCGAGATCAGAGCGAACATCAGGCCGCGATAGAAGATGCCGACGCCGCCGAACATGCCCCGCGTCGTCACCTTGCCGACGGGCTGCAACAACTCCTCGACATAGGCGCGATATTCCTTCGAGTAGGCCACGCGAGCACTCCGCGAATTGCCAGACTTGATGCCTCCAAGTTTGTCATTGCCGGACTTGATCCGGCAATCCAGAAGCAGCGGCCCTGGATCGCCGGGTCAAGGCCCGGCGATGACGATGTGGAAAGCGCGAGTGCTGGCGTCGCCGACGTCAGTGCTTGAGCTGGCCGATGGTCTGGTACATCTCCGGGCGCCGCTGGTCCATCAGCGGGTAGCGGCGCTTGACCTCGTCGATGAAGCCGAGGTCGATCTGCGCCGTGGTCACGCCCTCCTCGTCCGACGCCGTCGCCACCACCGTGCCCCAGGGATCGACGATCATCGAGCGGCCGACGAAGGCGATGCCCGACTTCGGCTCGACGCCGTACTGGCCTGAGGCGACGACCCAACATTGGTTCTCGGTCGCCCGCGCCCTTAGGAAAAACTCCCAGTGGTCGAAACGCGGACTCAGGAACGCCGAGGCGCAGACGATGATCTGCGCGCCGTTCAGCGCCAGCTCGCGATAGACCTCGGGGAAACGCAGGTCCGAGCAGACCGAAACGCCAATCGGCGCCAGGTCGGTGTCGAAAACAGGCAGCTCGGCGCCGGCCTCGACCTTGTCGCTTTCGCGGATACCGCCCTTGATGTCGGTGCGGTCGGGCGCGTCGAACAAATGCGTCTTCCAGTACTTGCCGACGATGCGGCCCTCGGGATCGATGAGCGGCGAGGAGTTGTAAAAGAGATTGCCGGACTGCTCGTAGATCGAGCCGACCACGTACATGCCGTACTTGCGCGCCTTCTCGGCCAGCAGGTCCGTCACCGGCCCGGGGATCGGCTCGGCGATCTCGGTATAGGCCTTCTCGCTGCTGTAGCCGAGACCGGTCCAGACCTCGGGTAGCACCACGAGCTCCGAGCCGCGATCGCCGGCGACGTCGAGGAAGCCGAGCATCTTCTCGACCGTGGCATCCTTCTCACCATCGACAGCCGTGATCTGCACGGCCGAGACCGTCATCCCGCCATTCGTCGCCATGCGCCTCCTCCCGAGCTTGCCGTGCGCCCTAGTCCTGCAAGGCTTTCCACATCTCAATGTCGCGCCTGGCGGTCCAGATGCGCGGATCGTAGGTGCCGGTTACCTCATCATAGCAACGGGTGATGTCGAACGGCATGCAGTGCTCGAAGATCGCCCAGTCGCCGAACTTGCGGCGCAGGTTCTTGACCGTCGAGTCGTAGGTGCCCTTCAGGTCCTTCTTGGCCTTGACGCCGCGCTCGACGTTGCGGCGCAGCGAGCGCAGGAAGTCCTCGGTGCCGGCGATCGCCTTTTCGCATTGCGCCGGTGTCTTCAGGGCATCGCCCCGGCCCGGCACCAGCCGGCGCGGCTTTAGCGCACGCACGGCCTTCAGCGTGTCCGGCCACTCGGTGATATAGGCGTCACCCGCATACGGCGTCGCGCCGTTCTCGACCAGGTCGCCCGAGAACAGGATCTTCTGCTTCGGCATCCAGGCGACGATGTCGCCCTTGGTGTGGCCCTTGCCGAGATGCATGAGCTGCACCTCGACCTTGCCGAGCCAGATCGTCATCCGCTCCTTGAAGGTCATGGTCGGCCAGGTCAGGCCCGGCACCGACTCGACGGACTCGAACAGCCGGGGGAAGCGCTCGACCTCGGACTTGTAGTCCTGCTTGCCGCGCTCCTTGATGAGATCGAGCGTCATCTCCGAGCAGACGATGTGGTCGGCCTTGTAGGCAGACGCGCCGAGCACGCGGACGGCATGGTAGTGCGTCAGCACGACATATTTGATCGGCTTCTTGGTGACGCGGCGGACGCGCTTGATCAGGTCCTGCGCCGCGACCGGCGTCGAGCGCGTGTCGATGACCATGACGGCGTCGTCGCCGATGATCACACCCGAGGTCGGGTCGCCCTCCGCCGAGTAGCTGTAGGCGCCCTCGCCGATCTTCTCGAAGGTTACTTTCTTCGCCGCCATGTCGCCGCGCGACGCAAAGGCCTTGGCCATGTTGACTGTCCCCTGTCCCAGGTTTCCGAACGTTGGCCGGCAAGATAGTGGCGCAGGCCAAGCGAGACAAGCGAACCTGGAACGCGCCGTCGTCGGCTGCTAAGACTCTCGGCCATGATCATCGCCCAGATTACCGACCTCCATGTCTCGACCGAGGGCAGCGCCTCCGACCGGCGCTACCGGACGGCCGAGCATTTGCGCCACGCGGTCGCGCATCTGAACGGTCTCGATCCGCAACCCGACGTGGTGCTGGCGACCGGCGATCTGGTGAACGACGGCACAGCCGACGAGTATGCGCGCCTGAAGTCCATCCTCGACGACATCGCGGCGCCGCTGTTCCTGATCCCCGGCAATCACGACGACCGCGCCAATCTGCGGACGGCGTTTGCCGGACACGATTACCTGCCGGCCGACGGCGACTTCCTGCATTACGTGGTGGACGGTCATCCCGTGCGCCTGATCGGGCTCGACACGCTGATCCCCGGCGATCATGGCGGGCGTCTCTGCGACGCGCGTCTCGCCTGGCTCGACGCACGGCTCGCCGAGGCGCCGTCGGCGCCGACATTGCTGTTCATGCACCACCCGCCGTTCCGCACCGGCGTCAACAAGATGGACACCATGTCGCTCGACGGCCGTGACGGCTTCGGCGCGGTCCTGGAAGGTCATGGCCAGGTTCAAGCCGTCATCGCCGGTCACGTGCACCGCCCGATGACGCGCCGCTTCCACGGCACGATTGCCGTGACCTGCCCGTCGACGGCGCACCAGATCGCGCTCGACCTGCGCGACGGCCACGAGCTCGGCGTCGTCATGGAGCCGCCGGCCTGCATGCTGCATACCTGGCTCGGACCCGACGACGGCCTAGTCAGCCACCAGAGCTATATCGGCGCGTTCCGCGGCGCCACGCTCTTTGACGGCGAACGCTGGCTCTATACCGACACGCCGCATCCATTCGACACATCCGACTGACGGCCGCGACCGCCGCCATGGCCGCCGATCCCGCCGACGCGTCCCGCCCTGCCCGCCTGCCGGCCGCCGTCAGCATCGGTTTGTGGATGGCGGTCAGCGCGATCTGCTTCGCCGGCCTGGTCGGCCTGGTCCGGCATCTCTCGGCCGAGATGGACGTGTTCGTCATCAGCTTCTGGCGTAACGCGTTCGCCATCGCCACGATCCTGCCGCTGCTGCTGCGCGCCGGCGAAAGCGGCTTGCGCACGAAACGTCACGGCATGTTCCTGACCCGCTCGGCCTTCATGGTGGCGTCGTCGGTGGCGCTGTTCTTCTCAGTGGTCCTGATGCCGGTGGCCGAGGCGACGGCGCTCAGCTTCACCGCCCCGCTATTCTCGGTCGCGCTGGCTGTATTGGTGCTGCGCGAGAGCGTCGGGCCGCGCCGCTGGACCGCCATGGCGATCGGCTTCGCCGGCACGCTGATCATCCTGCGGCCGGGCCTGGCCGCCTTCGATCCGGTGGCGCTGCTGGTGCTGTTCTCGTCGGCCATGTTCGCGGCCGTCGTGGTGACCGGCAAGATCCTCGACCGCACCGAGACGCCGGCCCGGATCGTCGCCTATCTCAACATCTATTCGCTGCCGCTGTCGCTGATCCCGGCGCTGTTCGTCTGGCAGTGGCCGACCTGGGAGCAGTTCTCCTGGCTGGTGGCGCTGGGTCTGATGGCGAACGGCAACATGTACGGCATCGCACGCGCCATGCGGCTCGGCGACGCGTCGCTGGCCATGCCGTTCGACTTTCTGCGCCTGCCCTTCGTGGCGCTGGTCGGCTATCTTGCCTTCAGCGAGCTGCCCGACATCTGGACCTGGGTGGGCGCGGCGGTGATCTTCGGCAGCGCCGCCTATATCGGTCACCGCGAAGCGCAAGCGGCGGCCGTCAAACGGGAGGAACGGTGACATGGCCTTCGAGCATATTCTCTACGACGTCGACGACGGCATCGCGACCATCACGCTGAACCGGCCCGACGTGCTGAATGCCTGGACGCGCCAGATGGACGACGACGTGCGGCAGGCGATGTCAAACGCGACGGCCGACGACGACGTGCGTGTGGTGGTCCTGACCGGCGCCGGCCGCGGCTTCTGCGCCGGCGCCGACATGGCGCTGCTGAACGACACAATCGAAGGGTCCGGCGGCGCCGCGGAACGGGCCCAGGCGTCGGCCCAGCAATCGGCGCTGGTGCGCGGCCCGGTGCCGGGCGGCATCGACCCCGGCCCCGACTTCCACCTGCGCTATACCTACTTTCCGACGGTGCCGAAGCCCGTCATCGCCGCCATCAACGGCCCCTGCGCCGGCCTGGGTCTGATCATGGCGCTCTATTGCGACCTGCGGTTCGCGGCCGACGGCGCCGTCTTCACGACGGCCTTCTCGCGGCGGGGCCTGATCGCCGAGCACGGCGTCGACTGGATCCTGCCCCAGCTCGTCGGCCTGCCGAACGCGCTCGATCTGTTGCTGTCGGGCCGCCGGTTCCATGCCGACGAAGCGCAGCGTCTTGGCATGGTCAACCGGGTCGTCGCGCCCGACGATCTGATGGCCGAGGTGCGCGCCTATGCCGGCGAGCTCGCGACCATGGTGTCGCCGCGCTCGATGCGGGTGATGAAGGAGCAGCTCTACCGCACCCGCACCCAATCGCTGGGCCAGGCCATCGGCTTTGCCGTCAAGGAAATGGCGCAGAGCTTTCAGAGCGAGGACTTCAGGGAAGGCGTCGCCCACTACGTCGAGAAGCGCAGCCCCGCCTTCACCGGCCGCTGAGCCACGACGTCAGGCCGAGAGGTTCAAACCCATGTCCCAGAACGACGCCTCCAGGCGGGTGGCCTGGGCAAAGGTCGTCTTCAGCGAGTCCAAGCGCGCCGGCGTCAGGCGGGCATCGGCCAATCGGTCGAGCTGGTCGACGGCGGCGCGGGCGACCTCCTGGTACTCGTCGCCGGCATACATGTCGATCCAGTCGGCATAAGGATTGCCGTCCTGTTTGGTTGCCGGATCGGCCGCCAGCGCCCGGCCGATCTCGCCGTAGCCGACAACGCAGGGCGCCAGCGCCACGGCCAGATCGAGCGCATCGCCCGACAGGCCACGCTCCAGCACGTAGCGCGTATAGGCCATGGTCGCGGTCGCTTCCGGCAGCTTTTCCATCTCGGCTTCCGTCATGCCCCAGCCGGCGCAGTATTTGACGTGCAGCCCCATCTCGACATCGAGCAGGCCGCTGACCGTGGCCGCCGCAGCGCGCATGTCGGCAAGGTTGTCGGCCTTGTAGATCGCCAGCGCATAGGCGCGCGCGAAGTGGATCAGGAACAGATAGTCCTGGCCGAGATAGTGCCGGAAGCTGGCTTCCGGCAGCGTGCCGGCGCCGAGCTGCTTGACGAACTCGTGCTCGCAATAGGCGCGCCAGTCCTCGGCGCAGGCTTCGCGCAACTGCCCGAACAGCGCGTTGGCGGCAGTCATGACAGCAGCATGTTGCGGGTGGCGGCCGGCAGCCGCACGGTCAGGCCGTCCAGCGCCTCGGTCATGCGGATCTGACAGCCGAGCCGCGAGGTCTGGGTCAGGCCGAAGGCGAGATCGAGCATGTCCTCTTCCTCCTCGCTCGCCTCGTCCAGCTTGTCGAAATGGGCCGGCTCGACGATGACGTGGCAGGTCGAGCAGGCGAGGCTGCCCTCGCAGGCGCCCTCGATATCGATGTCGTTGCGGTGCGCGATTTCGAGCACCGACAGGCCGACCGGCGCATCGACCTCATGGCGCTCCTGTCCGTCAGCGCTGACGAAAATCAACTTCGGCATGAAACGAGACTCCAAACGGCGCGCCGACGTTCAGGCGGCGTCGGCACGGTCGCCGAGGCGGCTGTATAGCTCTTCCCAAACGGCGACGAAACGGTCGATCTCGGCCGGCGTCGTGTTCCAGCCCAGGCTGACGCGGATCGCCGTCATGGCCTCGTCCCGGTCGGCGGCCATGGCCTCCAGCACATGGCTGGCGGCGACCTTGCCCGACGAGCAGGCCGAGCCGGCGCTAACCGCGATGCCGGCAAGGTCGAACGACATGACCTGAGTCTCCGACGATACGCCCGGCATGGTCAGGCAAGACGTGTTCGGCAGTCGCTCAACGCCGCCGCCATAGATCCGCAAACCGGGGGCAATGGCGCGCAACCGCCGCTCCATGTCGTCGCGCTGCGCGGCGAGGCCGGCATAGTTGGACAGCCCCGCCTTGGCGAGACGGGCGGCAACACCGAAACCGGCGATGCCGGCAACGTTCTCAGTGCCGGACCGGCGGCCCATTTCCTGACCGCCGCCGATGATCTGTGCGGCCACCAGAAAGTCCTGCCGCATGACCAGCGCACCGACGCCCTGCGGCCCGCCGATCTTGTGCGCCGCCAGAGTCAGCAGATCGACGTCCAGTTCGTTCATATCGAGCGGGATCTTCCCGGCCGCCTGCACGCCGTCGCAATGCACCATGGCATCGTGCGCATGGGCGATGCGCGCAATCTCGGCCACCGGCTGAATGACGCCGGTCTCGTTGTTGGCCAGCATGATCGAAACCAGGCACGGCTTTTCAGCGGCGGCGATCGCACGCTCAAGGCCGGCAAGATCTACCAGCCCCTCGGCATCGACGGACAGGATCACGGCCTCCGGATCCTGCATCACCGCCGGCGCCAGGACAGCCCCATGCTCGGTGCCGGAGACGATCAGGTGGCGATCGCCGAAGCCTTTGAGGGCCAGATTGTTCGCCTCGGTACCGCCGCCAGTGAAGATGACGTTTTCGGGCTTGGCGCCGACCAGCGCCGCAACCTCGGCCCGCGCCGTCTCCACGACCTTTCGAGCCGCCTGGCCGGCGCGATGCACGGACGAGGCATTGCCCACCGTCGACATCACCCGCGTCACCATGTCGATGACATCTGGCCGCGCCGGCGCGGTGGCGTTGTAGTCGAGATAAATCGGATCGTCCGCCATGTCGTCGTGCTCCAAAGCGACTAGTGGCGCAGGGCCGGATCGGGCCATTCCTCGGTGGGGCCGGCGGCCTTGGCCGGACGCGGTGCCGAGATCAGGCCGCTGCTGCCCAGCACCCGGCGCGCGACGACATCGTCGAGCGTCACCGAACTGAGGAACAGATAGATTTGGTTGCCCAGCTCTTCCCACAGGTCGTGGGTCAGGCAGCGCTTCTTGTCCGTGCGGCAGCCCTGCGGCGACCCGGGCATGCAGCGGGTGGCGCGCAGCGGCTCGTCGACCGCGAGCACGATATCGGAGATCCGGGTCTCGGCCGCCGGCCGCGCCAGCAGATAACCGCCGCCGGGCCCGCGCACACTGTTCACCAGACCGCCGCGCCGCAGCCGGCCGAACAATTGCTCCAAGTAGGACAGCGACAGTTCCTGCCGGTCGGCAATGTCCTGCAGCGTCACCGGCTTACCGTTGTCGTGGGCCGCGAGGTCGACCATGGCCATGACGGCATAGCGGGCTTTGCTGCTGAGCTTCATGTCGCGCCTGTCAGTTCTTGGTTTCCGGACAGTCCGCCTCGTCGTCGCATTCGTCGACGTCGGCGTCGGCCTCCAGCTCGCTGCTCAGCCCCCAGGCCTGGTCGCGCTCGGCGAGCTGACGCTCCAGCTCTTCGACCCGCATGGACAGGCTCTGTACCTTGTCGAGCAGGGCGTCCGCGACGCGTTGCACCGGATCCGGCAAATCAGCGCGCGTGCCATAGGCGTCGAACCGGCGCTCGGCTCCCTCGTCCGCGGACGGCCGGGCCCGGACGATCTTGGCCGGAATGCCTACTACGGTCGCGCCTTCCGGGATCTCCTTCAGCACGACGGAATTCGCACCGACGCGGGCGCCCTTGCCGACCTTGATCGGGCCGAGGATCTGCGCACCGGAACCGACGATCACCTCGTCGTCCAACGTCGGGTGCCGCTTCTGGTTAACCTGCGAGGCGCTGTCGATCGACGGCGCGATGCCGCCCAGCGTGACGTCATGGTAAAGGGTGACGTCGCGGCCGACTTCGGCAGTCTCGCCGATCACCACGCCGAGGCCGTGGTCGATGAAAAATCCCCGGCCGATCTTGGCGCCGGGATGGATCTCGATGCCGGTCAGGATACGCCCGATCAACGACCAGAACCGGCTCAACAGCTTGAACCGCTTGAGCCAGAGCCAGTGCGAGCTGCGATAAAAGACAACGGCGTGGAAACCCGGATAGGTCAGGATCACCTCGAGTTTGGAGCGGGCCGCCGGGTCGCGCTCCAAGCACGCCGCCAAGTCCGCCTTCAGAACGTCGAACATTGAACCCATTCCCCTCTTGCCACTTGACAAGCGTGATATTCTGTCCGTCTCCGGCAGGCGTTGACGTGACGTTGAAGGGCAACGCCATTGCCGCCGGACGGCATTTTCACATGTTAAGTTAGATAAGATACCCGAGTAAATTGGTCAACTTTGCGAGCCGGACGCCAGATGAGCAGCAGCATTGCGGTGGCTGCATGGCGAAACAAGGCTTTTCGACGGAAAACTCGGGCTGAAGAGGGCGCGACCGCATGGGCACTGGAGCAACAAACGCATGCCGGAAGTGATTTTCAACGGACCTTCGGGACGGCTCGAGGGCCGTTATCAACAGGGTGAGGATCCGACCTCGCCGATCGCCTTGGTTCTGCACCCGCACCCGCAATACGGCGGGACGATGAACAACAAGGTGGTCTACAGCCTGTATCAGATATTTGCCGTTCGGAAATTCGCCGTGCTGCGCTTCAACTTCCGCGGTGTCGGCCGCAGCCAGGGGACTTATGACGGCGGCACCGGCGAGCTGTCGGACGCGGCCGCGGCGCTCGACTGGCTGCAGACCATCGCGCCAAACGCGCGCGGCTGCTGGATCGCCGGCTTCTCGTTCGGCGCCTGGATCTCGATGCAGCTGCTGATGCGCCGCCCTGAAATCAGCGGATTCATCTCGGTCTCGCCGCCGGCCAACATCTTCGATTTCTCGTTCCTGGCGCCCTGCCCCTCGTCGGGCCTGATGCTGCACGGCACCGAGGACGATCTGGTCCCGCCGGACGATGTCCGAAAACTGGCCGACAAGCTGTCGCAGCAACGCGGCATCACCGTCGACTACCAAACGATTTCCGGCGCCAGCCATTTCTACGACAACAAGCTGGACGAGATGACCGAGGCCGTCGGCGCCTATCTCGACGCGGCGATGGAGAAAGCCGCGGCCTAAGCCGCCGGGCAGTGCAAGCGGCCGCCGGTGACGGCGGCGGCGACGCCGGTCGTTGACGGCAGGCTGAGCGGCAGGCCGCGCAGGGACCGTACCGCGAGAAACGCAAACGCCTCAGCCTCGATGGCATCGCCGCGCCAGCCCACGGTCTCAACCGGCTCGACACTGCCCAGAAGACGTCGTAACGCGGCCATCAGGGTCGGATTGTGCCGCCCTCCACCCGTGACCAGCCAACGGCGCGGCGGTTCGGGCAAATGCGCCATGGCGTCGGCGACGGTCCGGGCGGTGAACTCGGTCAAGGTCGCGGCGCCATCCGCGGCCGATAGCCCGCGCGCCGGCATGATCGAGAAATCGTCCCGATCCAGCGACTTGGGCGGCGGCGCCGCGAAATAGGGATGGTCGAGCATGGCCGTCAGCACGTCCTCATGCAGCGCACCCCCTGCCGCGAGCCGGCCGTCGATATCCATGGTCTGGTCGCTATGCTCGGCGACCCAGTCGTCCACCAGCGCGTTGCCGGGACCGGTGTCGAAGGCGATCAGCTGGCCGTCCGCGCCGATCCAGGTGAGGTTGGCGACACCGCCGACATTCAGCACGGCGACCGGCCGTTCGACCGCCGCCGCGCGGGCGGCGTGATAGAGCGGCGCGAAGGGCGCCCCCTGCCCGCCGGCGGCAACGTCGGCACTGCGGAAATCGTCCACGACACGGATGCCGGTCAACTCGGCAAGCAGCGCTCCATCGCCGATCTGCCAGGTCCGACCGGCATCGGGGCGGTGCAGAACCGTGTGTCCGTGAAATCCAATAACATCAATGTTTTCAGCGTTTAATCCGGATTTCTTCAACAATTCTTCAATCGCGCCAGCGTGGGCGCGCGTGATCGCCTCCGCAACGCCCTCGATATCGCCGACACCGCCCAGGACGCCGCGCAACCGGCCGCGCAATGCCGGCCCATAGGGCACGCTGGCGAAGGTGCCGACCTCGGCGACCGTCTCGCCGTCGGTGCGCAGCCAAGCGGCGTCGATGCCATCCATCGACGTGCCGCTCATCAGACCGATCGCCGTCCGTACCTCGCTCATGCGCTTACCGCCTTGGCGACGTTGTCCGCCGCCCCCTTCTCGTGCTAGATGACGCCGCCGCACCGGCGACCCTCACAACAGACGTAGCAGCAGTGCCATGACGGCCGTTAAATCCGAGTTTCTGCGCATCATTCAGACGCGCGAGCACTTCCACCAGGCGACCGATCTGGACGCCCTCGACGCGCGCGCCGCCGACGGCCGGATCGTCGGCTATATCGGATTCGACGCCACGGCGCCCAGCCTTCATATCGGCAACCTGCTGCAGGTGCTGAAGCTGCGTATCCTGCAGCAGACCGGGCACAAGCCGATCGCGCTGATCGGCGGCGGCACCACCAAGGTCGGCGATCCGTCCGGCAAGGACGACATGCGCAAGCTGATCAGCGAGCAGGACATCGCCCACAACGTGGCACGAATTCGCGACGTCTTGAAGCGCTTCCTGACCTTCGGCGACGGGCCGACGGACGCCATGCTGGTGGACAATGCCGAATGGCTCGACCGGCTGGAATACATCCCCTTTCTGCGCGACTACGGCCGGCATTTTTCGGTCAATCGCATGCTCAGCTTCGACTCGGTGAAGCTGCGCCTCGACCGCGAACACCCGCTCAGCTTCCTGGAGTTCAACTACATGATCCTCCAGGCCTACGATTTTCTGGAGCTGAGCCGGCGCTACGACTGCGTGCTGCAGATGGGCGGATCGGACCAGTGGGGCAACATCGTCAACGGGGTCGAGCTCGGCCGCCGGGTCGACAACCGCACGCTGTTCGGCCTGACCTCGCCGCTGCTGACGACCTCGTCCGGCGCCAAGATGGGCAAAACGGCGCAGGGCGCGGTCTGGCTCAGCGCCGACATGCTGTCGCCCTACGATTACTGGCAATACTGGCGCAATACCGAGGACGCCGATGTCGGCAAGTTCATGCGGCTGTTCACGGACCTGCCGTTGGACGAAATCGCCCGCATCGAAGCGCTGGAGGGCGCCGAGATCAACGAGGCGAAAAAGCTGCTGGCGACCGAAGCCACGCGCATGGCGCACGGCGACGAGGCCGCCTCGGCCGCGGCCGAGACCGCGCGCCGCACCTTCGAGGAGGGCGCCAGCGGCGCGGCACTGCCGACCATCGAGGTGCCGGAAGCCGATCTCGCCGCCGGGGTGCCCTTGTTCGCGCTGCTGACACGGGTCGGTCTGACCCCGTCGAACAGCGAGGCGCGGCGGCTGATCAAGGGCCAGGGCGCGCGCCTGAACGACAACGTCGTCGCGGATGAGAAATACAATGTCTCGCTGGAGGACCTGAACTCGGAAGGCATGCTGAAGCTGAGCGCGGGCAAGAAACGCCATGCCCTGGTGCGTCCGGCTTAGTGTCGAGACCGCAAGAACTCGGCACTAATTATGCTGCGCTTCTTCGGGAAGGACCGGTGAGCGGTCGTCGCCGGGGGCCGGGTCCTGAAGCACCTCCAGAATTCGCCTGAGGATGCCCGGTGCGAGCGCCGAGAGCGGGTTGACCGAGACCTCTGGCTCGTTCAGATCGCCCTCGACCTTGTAGGTGGCGGCGAACACGCCCTCGCCCTCGCGGCCGACGAACAGATCGCCCAACAGCGGCACCCGGCCCAGCACCGAATTGATGGTGTAGGACGGCACGACGGTGCCTCGCAGATTGACGTCGTCCTCCGGCCGGTCGATCTCGCCTGACAGCGTCAGGCCCAGAGCGGGTCCGACGGCCCGCGAGTCGCCGATCGTCAGCTTCTCCGGCGTCAGCTCGAACGGCGCGTCGAGGCGCGTGAACTGGATGCCCTCGCCTGTCACCAGATCGCGGATGCCGGTCCACGATCCCAACGTCAGGATCCGGGTCAGGATCGGCGCGTTGACGATGCGGAAATTCGCCGCCTGCAACCGGCCGACGGTCGGCAGTTCCTTGTTCTCGGGAATGGTCATGGTCAGACGGATCTCGCCGCCGACCGCGCCATCGAAAATCCCGGCTTCGCGGACGACGCCGCCGGCATCCGACGAGGTCACCGAGAGCTCGCGAAAGCCATTGCGCGGAATCAGCAGCCAGCGGACCGCCGGCCCGTCGTTCAGGCGCCCCGTGGCGACCAATGACTGCCATTCGCCATCCTGGCGCACCGCATCAGCGGCCGCGTCGGCAATGCTCAGCTTGTCGGAGATGATCAGGGTGGCGAAACGCCCACGCAGCTGCAGGGAGTCGTTCTCCATCAGCTCGCCGGCGCCCTCCTCCAGCGACTCGATATAGGGCCGCAGATCGAGGCGCGCACCGCCGGCGGCGACATCGATCAGGCCGTCCTCGCGCACGTTCACCTCGGCGCTGAGGTCGCTGCCGTTGGCCCGAATGCGGTCGAGGCGCACCTGTTGCAGCACGAAGTCGGGACCG
This sequence comes from Alphaproteobacteria bacterium, assembly GCA_965232515.1. Taxonomy (GTDB): domain Bacteria; phylum Pseudomonadota; class Alphaproteobacteria; genus JANQKO01. Next base: position 1,716,821 of record CBDDPY010000002.1, read on the forward strand.
AAGCGAACAGCGCCTGCGGCCTCGAATTCCTGCGCCGCCATTGCGAACCGCTCGATGTTGAAGGCGCCGTCCGGCTCGGACGCAAAGGCAAAGGTCAACTGCGCCGGCATCCCGGCCGGCTTGCGCCACTTGAGTTCGGTCAACGTGACCTCTGCTCCGACGAGATCGGCGGTGCCGGTGGCGCGGAACCGGTCGTTCGGCTCCTCGGACAGTTGCAGCGAAACCTCGACGGGGCCGACGACATAGCTATCGGTCGCCAAGCCGAGCGCCGCGCGCTGCGCCGTATCGAGCGTCGCCGCCAATCCATAACGATCGACGGAGGTGTCGTCGGCCTGGTCGAAATCGCGCCGCCAGGTCAGCGATATCGGCACGCCGTTCAGCGCCAGGGTTCCGGCGGCGTCGAGACCGGTCCGGTCGACTTTCAGAGCCAGGTCGCCGGCGCTGACGGCGAAGCGTCCGAATATTTCCGGCAGACCGAAATCCGTCAGGCGCGCATCCGCCGAGAACTGCACGTCGGCAAGCTCCAGATCCTTCGACAACGGGAACCGGAACCGCACGCCGGTCGCCGTGCCGCCCGCGACGCTATTCGGCTCGATGCCGAGCGCGCTCGAAAATCCCAAGGGCTCTCGGTCCAGCAGGGTAAGCGCGGCCACGGCCGGTCCGCTGGCGACGAATTCGATGTCCGCCGGCGGTGTTTTTATTCCGAGTTCGGTAATGCCCAGACGCCCCCGCGTCAGCACCAGCTCGCCCACCCTGCCCTCGGTAAGCGTCAGATCGAAATCCGTCATCGTGAGGCGCGCGCTGCCGATGGCATCGGTCATGGTCGGCAGGCGGCTCCAATAAGTCGCGGACACGCCGGTGAAATCGAAATCGAGGACGACCATCTCCGGCCGCTTGGCGTCGGCGTCCAGCTCGCCGGGCCTGATGTCGATCTCGACATGGCCCCGGTTGACGACGCCGTCGGCGATATTTCCGGTTACCCAGTCTCGCGCGTTTTCCTCGAAGCCGGGCGGCCAGTAGGTGGCGAGGTGATCGAGCTTCAAGCCGGCGAAATCGCCGCTCGCCCGCAAACCGAGGCCGGCGTCGCTGCGGCTCATTGCGCCGGTCAACCGCGCCGTGAAGCCATCGCCGAAGTCGATCTGCAGATCGTCCAGGTTCGCCGTCGACAATCCGTCCGCCGCCTGACCGACCGCGCGCAGCGACGCGAAGCGCAGTTCGGGCAGGCCGACGTCCGGCAAGCGCAGCACGCCTGTCGCGGCGGTCAGATCGAAGCCGAGACGGTCGATCGCGAAATCGGCGGTCAGTTCCACGGCCAGGGTGCCGGACACCGGCGCGTCGACGTCCTGCAGCGGCTCAAGCTCCGGCAACGGCAGCGCGGCGGCAAGCGCCGACGGCCGCATCTCGGATACCCGGACATTCAGCTCCGGCCGACTGCCATCGGCCGGATAGAGCGCGCCGATGCCCAGGAACGCCTGCTGGCCATCGAGGTCCAGCTGCCCGGCGAATTCGATCAACACGCCGTCGGCGCTCCGGCTTGCCGTCAGGTTCGAGCCGGACGACCGTAGGCTGGCGCCGCTTTGCCGATCCTCGATGCTCAAGTCGGCGTCGCGCACGCTGACCCGCTCAAGGCTGGCGCCGAATGCCGTGCTGTCGCCGCGAATGGCGCGGCCAAACGGGTCATCGTCGCCATAGCGCGATGCATCGGCCGCGCTGAACCCCAGGTTGACGCGGCCGTCAGCCTCGCGCACCAGCACCATCTGCGGCGCGATCAACTCGAGGCTGGTCGGCACCAGATCGGCGTAGAGCAGCGCCTCGCCCTGCAATCCGACCGACATTTGCGGCACTTCCGCCAGCAGGTTGTTGTCCGGATCGAACACCCGCACGCCGACCACGCGAACGTCCAGCGTGTTGTCCCAGCCTTCCCAGGTGAGTTGTGTCGAGTCGACGCGGATGCTGAACGGGGCGACCGCCGCGTTCAGCTCATCCTGCAGATAGGGCGTCAGATAGCCCAGCGAAATCGGCCCCCGCGCCAGCAACAGCGCGAGCAGGCCAAACAGCACGATCAGGCCGGTCAGAACCGCGGTCGCACAATGCGCGACAAAACTGCTGGCGTGCTTGATCAATGTACTTTGCCGTCTGTTCGCCATCGAGGCGCAAAACCGCGCGGTGGCATGGGGCGGTCGCGTCTTTTGATGTCGTTTGCCGGCCGCTGCAATTCAATTAACGGCGACCACGTCGCGGCCGGATCTTCGCAACGGCGCGCTCTCCTGCTAAATCGGACTGGATCTCGACCCGCGCAAGACCAGTTATTGCAGGGGATGTATTCCCGCGAATTTCGAACCGGACAGAGGAGTGTCAACATGAGCCAGGGACCAGCCATCGGTGACAAGGCGCCCGATTTCAGCATGCCGACAGACGGCGGCGGCAACGTTTCGCTGAGCGAGCTTAAAGGCAAACCGGTCGTCCTCTATTTCTATCCGAAGGACGATACGCCCGGCTGCACGAAAGAGGCCATCGCCTTCTCGGAACAGCTGAAGGACTTCAACAAGGCCGGCGCCGTCATTATCGGCACGTCGGCGGACACCGTCGCCAAGCATGACAAGTTCAAGGCCAAGCACGGCCTCAACATTTTGCTCGCCTCCGACGAAGACACGAAGGTCTGCGAGGCATATGGCGTCTGGGTCGAAAAGAACATGTACGGCAAGAAGTATATGGGTATCGAGCGGGCGACCTATCTGATCGATCCGGACGGAAAAGTCGCGCAGGTCTGGCGCAAGGTGAAGGTGCCCGGCCACAGCGATGCCGTGCTGGAGGCGGTTCAGGCCCTATAGCGCCAAAGCCGCGGCATGCCAACCCTCACCGATCTGGCGGTCGGCGTTCTGACCACGGCCGACGCGGCGGCGAAAGCCGCCGCAAGCCGTGCCGCAGCGGCCGCCTGGCGCTCGGGCACAGTCAGCGGTATCGGCGACCGGCGGCCGCCGGCCCGGCCGGCGCGGCCGGCGCGACCGGAACTGCGCCGGCCCGCCGAAATGCCGAAGCGCTCGACCGGCGCGCTGCCGGGACGGATCGCGCTGCTGCACGCCGTCGCCCATATCGAGCTCAACGCCATCGACCTTGCCTGGGATCTGCTGGCGCGGTTCGCCGACGACGATATGCCGCGGGCCTTCGTCGACGACTGGGTCGCGGTCGGCGACGATGAAGCCCGGCATTTTCGCCTGCTCGCCGACCGGCTGTCGGACCTAGGGGCGGCTTACGGCGACTTGCCCGCCCATGACGGACTCTGGCAGTCGGCGACGGCCACGGCCGACGACCTTGCCGCCCGGCTTGCGGTCGTGCCGATGGTACTGGAGGCCCGGGGCCTTGACGTCACGCCCGCCATGATTGAGCGGCTGACCAATGCGGGCGACCAAGACAGCGCCGATATCCTGAAAATCATCTACCGAGAGGAAGTTGGCCATGTGGCGGCTGGCCAGCGGTGGTTCGAATGGCTTTGCCAACGACGAAACCTCGAGCCCGAAACAACCTGGAAACGATTGGTTAACCAATACTTTGCTAACAATCTTAAACCACCTTTTAACCATGCCGCCCGCAGCAAAGCTGGCATGTCGCGCAATTATTACGAGAATTTGGGACAAATAGAGTGACACACAATTGCCACCGCCGGTTCAGGATTCTTTTATTGCAATCACCGTATGAGTCCGTTGCAATAATCGCCGGCCGTCAGTGAATACTGACATTCATTACCAATTGGGGGGCCATCAGTGGCTGATCTGCGTGTCGTTACGTCACGAGTAGGCCCCACCGTCACTCGCCTGAAGCGTGTGTTCCGCCATTGGGCCGATCGGCTGTTTCCGGACCGGCAGATCTTCCTGCGCACGCATGGCGAGGTCCGCTTTATCGAGATGTCGCAACGCCGGCAGATCGCACTGGCCGGCGTCGTTGCCTCTGCCCTCGTCTGGCTGCTCGTATCCTCCGTTCTTGTTCTTTGGAACGGCGCTATCATCGCCGACCAAAATCAGCGGCTGGAGGCAATGGCGACGGCCTACGATCAGCTCTCGGCCAATATGCGCGACAATCAGGCGCAGCTGTTCGCCACGACGGAAATGCTTGAAGGCAAACATCAGGATCTGCGCAGCCTGATGTCGCAAAGACTGGCGCTGAAGAATGCACTGTCCGATATCTCGAAAGCGTTGGAAGAAACGTCGCAAGAACGTGACAACGCGCTGGGCGAACAAGCGGATCTGCGCGCAGAGTTGAATAATCTGGAGCGCCGGCTCCGCAACGCCCTCGGCGAGCGCAGCGAGCTCGCCCGGTCTCTCACGGCAACCGAAAACTCGCTCTACATTTCGCTGCATGCGGTCGACGAGTCCTGGCATAGCGGGCTGGCGCTGGCGGCGCAGGTCAAACAGCTGCAACAGATGCTAACCGGCCTCGAGGACCGCAAGGCGGCGCTGGAACGGTCGCTTGCCAGCACAGAACTGATTGTCGACGTCATCGCCCGTGAGCGCGACGAAGCCCGCGACAACCACAACACCATGCAACGCCGCATCGCCGAGCTGGAAGGCCGGCTGGGCGACCTTCGGCGATCACAGATTGTCCTGATCGGGCGCATCGCCGAGCAGACCGATACGAACATCGACGGTCTGGAATCCGTCATTCGGACGACGGGACTGAATATCGATCAGGTGCTGCACCGCATGACACTGGGCGAAGAAGGCATCGGCGGTCCGCTGATCGAACCGCCCGACCTGATGCGCAGCGGCGACGAATTCGATGGACTGGCGGTCGCGCCAACGCCGCGCCGAGAGCGCGGCTTCGCCGGCCGGTTGGCGCGCCTCGAAGGCCGGCTCGAGCGGTGGTCGACATTGAACCAGGTGCTGGGCCAGTTGCCGTTGACGACGCCGGTCGATCATTTCCATGTCTCCAGCCGCTTCGGCAAACGCCGCGATCCGTTCACCAAGCGTTGGGCGGTGCATGAAGGTATCGATCTCTCCGGGCCGCCGCGGGCGCCGGTCTACAGCACGGCGCCCGGCGAAGTGACCTTCGTCGGCTGGAAAGGTTCGTTCGGACGCCTGGTCGAAATCACACACGGCAACGGCGTCACCACACGATACGGGCATCTCAGAAAGATTCTTGTTAAAAAGGGGCAGCAGGTAGCGTTTCGGGAAAAGATCGGACTCATGGGGACCTCGGGCCGCAGTACCGGCACCCACGTTCATTACGAAATACGTTACGATGGGGCGCCCCTCGATCCGGCGAAATTCATCAAGGCGGGAAGATATGTTTTCAAAGACGGAAAAGACTGACAAACAAGCCGCGACACCGGCGCCACAGCCGGCGCAGGGCCAAACGCAGCAACCGAAGCCGAGCGCACAACCACGTACCGGAAACGGCGCGGCGCCGCCGTCGCTGATCAGCAGCAATCTGCAGGTCGTCGGCAATCTGAAGACCGAAGGCGAGATTCAGATCGACGGCGTGATCGACGGCGACGTCGCTTGCGGCAAGCTGATGATCGGCGAGCGCGCCACCGTCAACGGCGAGGTCGTGGCCGACAATGTGGAGGTACGCGGCACGGTCGAAGGCCGTATTCGCGGCAAAACGGTGCTGCTGGCGAAATCGGCCCGCGTCACCGGCGACATCTGGCACGACAGTCTGTCGATCGAGGCCGGCGCCTATCTCGACGGACATTGCAAGCGCAATGACTCGGCGACGGCGGCGCAGCCCGCGGCGGCTGCCAGCGCGCCACGGCCCGATGCGGCCGCGTCGGCGGGCAACCGGGAAGCGGCAAAAGCCGCGGCCACGGCCGGCCACTGACCGTCTGAACGCCGGCGCGTTGCGGCGCGCCGGCGTTTCCTTCCGTCAATGGGCGGACTGGCGCGACACCAACCACGCGGCAGATGTCCGCGCGGCCAAGTAAACCGCGCGCCGATTACGATTCGGCGTCGGCGGCGGAATTGCCGTCGCCGCCCAGACGCGATGCCAGCGAGGCCTCGAGAAAGACGTCGAGGTCGCCGTCCAGAACGCGCTGGGCGTCGCCGCGCTCGACTTGCGTGCGCAGATCCTTGACCATCTGATAGGGGTGCAGCACGTAAGACCGGATCTGGTGACCCCAGCCGATATCGGTCTTCTGCGCCTCGATTTCCTGCTTTTCCGCTTCGCGCTTCTGCAGCTCGTCTTCATAGAGGCGGGCGCGCAGCATCTTCATGGCCGTCGCCTTGTTCTTGTGCTGCGACCGCTCCTTCTGACACTGCACGACGATGCCGGTCGGTTCGTGCGTGATGCGGACGGCGCTGTCGGTCCGGTTCACGTGCTGGCCGCCTGCGCCGGAGGCGCGATAGGTGTCGATGCGCAGATCCTTCTCCTGGATGTCGATGTCGATATCGTCCTCGACCTCGGGATAGACCCAGACGCTGGCGAAGCTGGTATGCCGACGGGCGGCCGAGTCGAACGGCGAGATCCGCACCAGCCGATGCACGCCACTCTCGGTTTTCAGCCAGCCATAAGCGTTCTCGCCGCTGATTTGCAGCGTGGCCGATTTCAGCCCCGCCTCTTCCCCCGGACTTTCCTCGATCAGGCCGATCTTCAGGCCGCGCTGTTCGGCCCAGCGGCTGTACATGCGTAACAGCATCTCGGCCCAGTCCTGGGACTCGGTGCCACCCGCTCCAGCATGAATTTCCAGATAGCAGTTGTTGGCGTCGGCTTCGCCGCTGAGCAGGCTTTCGAGCTGACGCTTGGCCGCGACCGCCTGCAGGGCCATGAGCTGCGCTTCGGCTTCGGTGACGACCTCGGCGTCATCCTCGGCCTCGCCCAGCTCGATCAGGCCGACCGTATCCTCGAATTCAGACTCCAAGGCTCGGTAGGTCGCGATCGCGCTCTCCAGCCGCGTCCGCTCGCGCATCAGACCCTGTGCGCGTTCCTGGTCGTTCCAGAGATCGGGATCTTCGATAAGGCTATTCAGCTCTTCCAGGCGTTTAAGGGCGACATCCCAGTCAAAGATGCCTCCTCAGGAGAGCCAGCGACTGCCGGATCTCCTCGGCGATGGCCTGCATTTCTGCACGCATAGCAACCTCAAATCATCAACATACGAAACCGAGGCGGCGCCCCGAATCCAAACGGCCGGCGATATAGCACATTATGGCGCGCGACGTGAGCCGCCTGTGCGGCGGCGCGCTAGTAGAGTCCGCCGACGCCGGCCTGGGGCGTGCTGCCGCCGTCGGTCAGCGGCGCGGCGCCACCATCCAGGACGGTCTGCTGTCCGCTTGGCTCGGTGCCCGGCTTGAAGGCTTCCAGAATGACATTCCGGTCGCCTGACGTGGCCGGCACGCCCGTGCGCGAGTCGACCCGGACCAGGCGAATACCCGGTGGGATACGGAAGGGAATGGCCGGCTGTTCCGCCAACGCCCCGGCCATGAAATCCCGGAAGATCGGCGAAGCGACCGAGGTGCCGGTCTCGCGCCGCCCCAGCGTCCGTGGCGTGTCGAAACCGACAAAGACGCCGACCGCGAGGTCAGGCGCAAATCCCATGAACCAGGTATCCCGGGACTCGTTGGTGGTGCCGGTCTTGCCGGCGAGCGGCTTGCCGACGGCCGCGACACGCCGGCCGGTACCGCGTTCGACCGCACCGCGCAGCATCGACACGACCTGATAGGCCGTGGCCGACGTGACCACCTGCGTCCGCGTATCCGGCACCTCGGGCTCGGCCTGGAATTGCCAAACCGCGCCGACGCAGCCGGGACAAGGGCGTTCGTCGTGGCGGTAGACCGTCCCGCCGCGCCGGTCCTGGATCCGGTCGATCAGGGTCGGCGTCACCGACTTGCCGCCATTCACCAGGATCGCATACGCCGAGGTCAGCCGGAGCAGTGTCGTTTCCGCCGCGCCCAGCGCCATCGGCAGCAGCAGCGGCATATCGTCGACGACGCCGAAACGGCGGGCATAGTCGGCCACCGTTTCCATGCCGATATACTGTGCCAGCCGCACCGTCATGAGATTGCGCGATTTCTCAATGCCGAGCCGCAAGGTGCTGGGGCCGTAGAATTTTCGCGTGTAGTTCGCCGGCTTCCACTTGCCGAGCGCCGGGCCCTGATCGACCACGAGCGGCGCGTCGAGAACCAGGCTCGACGGCGTGAATTCATGGTCGAGGGCGGCCGCATAGACGATCGGCTTGAACGCCGAGCCCGGCTGCCGCTGGGCCTGGGTCGCCCGGTTGAACTCGCTGTTGCCGAAAGAATAGCCGCCGACCATGGCCAACACCCGGCCCGTATGCGGATCCATGGCCACGAGCCCACCGTTGATGTCGGGGATCTGCTCCAGCCGGTAGCCATTCTCGACATAGCTTTCGGCGTCCTTGGGGATCGGCGAGACGGCGACGACGTCGCCCACGGCCAGCACCTGATCGGGGCGCTTGATCTTCGCGCCGAGGGTCTGGCCCTTCTTCCAGGCCCGCGCCCATGTCAGTTCCGCCAGCGGAATGACGCCGCGGACGTCGTTGGCGAAGCCGATCTCGGCGGCCTGCCCGTCCGTGCCCAGCACCACGCCCATGTACCAGTCGCCGATATCGGTCGGCACCGGCACGTCGCGAAGCGCCTGAATGGGATCCTTGTCCGGCGCCACCCGGTCCAGCGGTCCACGCCAGCCATGCCGGCGGTCATAGGCGCGAAGGCCGGACCGCAGTACGCGCTCGGCGATCTCCTGAAGCCGCGGCTCCAGGGTCGTCCGCACCGACAGGCCGCCTTCATAGAGCTGCGACTCGCCGTAACGATTGACCAGCTCTCGACGCACTTCCTCGGCGAAATACGCTGCCTCGACGGTGCGTGTGCGGTCGGGCCGGCGCACCGCAACCGGCGTTGCTTTCGCGGCAGCCATATCGGCGGTGGAAATGACGTCGTTTTCGTGCATCTGCGTCAGCACCCAGTCCCGACGCGCCAGCGCCGCCTTCGGGCGCCGCAGGGGATGGTAGTTGTTGGGCGCTTTCGGTAGAGCCGCCAGGAACGCGGCCTCCTCCAGGGCCAGCTCGTCGAGCGGCTTGTTGAAGTAGTTCAGGGCCGCCGCGGCGACGCCGTAGCTGCCGAACCCCAGATAGATCTCGTTCAGATACAGCTCCAGGATCCGGTCCTTCTCGAAGGCATGCTCGATGCGGAAGGCCAGAATCGCCTCTTTCAGCTTGCGGGTGACGCTGACCTCGCTGCTCAGCAGGAAGTTCTTTGCCACTTGCTGGGTAATCGTCGAGGCGCCGACGGGCCGCCGGTCCGTGCCGTAGTTGCGCAGGTTGCGCACCATGGCAGACGCAATGCCCATAAAATCCACGCCCGGATGGCTGTAGAACGTCTTGTCTTCGGCCGACAGAAAAGCCTCGATAACCTGTCGCGGAATCGCCGCGATCGGCACGAACAGCCGGCGTTCGCGTGCATATTCGGTAATCAGGCTGCCGTCGGCGGCATGCACGCGTGTCATGACCGGCGGGCGATAGTCCGCCAGCTGCCGGTAGTCCGGCAGATCGCGGCCATAGTGCCAGAGAACGAAAAGCGTGCCGCCGGCACCCATCAGGGCCAGCAGCAATGCGCCCGAAACGATGAAACTAAGAGCCCTCAACATGTCTGCGCCGGACATCTCCTTGGCGAGCCGGTTATGTTTTGGTTATGCACTATGAATATGTCGTTTATAAGGCCTCTGACTATCTCACTTTGCGAGATTCCTGAAATACGCGTCCACGGCGTCCGAAATGGCGTTGACAATCTCGGTCCGCCCCCGCGCCGACTTCAGACGCGCCTCCTCGCGCGGATTGGACAAATAGCCCAGTTCGACCAGGACGGACGGCACGTCGGGCGCCTTTAGCACCCGGAATCCGGCGAATCGGTGCGGTTTACGCCGCACCCGAACGCCCTGTGACCGCATAGTCGAGACCAGAACGCCGGCGAAACGCGACGAAAAGTTCTTGGTTTCTCGCTGCGCCAGATCGATCAGGATCGACGCCACCTCCTGATCCTGCACGCTCAGGTCGATGCCGGCGATGACGTCGGATTTGTTCTCCTTGGCGGCAAGGGCCGCGGCCTCGGCGTCGGAGGCGGTCTCGGACAGCGTATAGACGGCGCCGCCGGAAAACCGGGGATCGGCGATGGCGTCGGCATGCAACGACATGAACAGGTCGGCATCGGCGTCGCGCGCGATCTGCACCCGCTCCTGCAGCGGCAGGAAGATATCCCGGTCCCGGGTCAGCACGACCCGATAGCGCTTCCGCAGGACCTTGGCCAGCGCCTTGGCATAGGTGAGCGTGACCGCCTTTTCATAGCCCCCTGAAGCACCGGTGGTGCCCGGATCGACACCGCCGTGCCCGGCATCGATAACCACCACCTTCTTGTCGCCGGCGCGCGGCTTCGGCCGCAGCAACGCGCCGGCGGTCGGTGTCGTCACGGGCTTCGGCGGCGCCAGCGCCGCCAGGAAGCTGGCGCGGTCGGTCTCGACCAGATCGATCACGAAGCGGTATCTGTGCCCCTGTCTGGGGGGCAGTATCGTTGCCCATTTGACGCGAACCGGCCGCTTCAAATCGAGCACGACCCGGCTGTTGCCGGGCCGAAACAGACCGAACCGCAAACGCGTGATCAGGCCTGCGGTCCGGTTGCCGACCGTCGAGGGCACCTGCCAGTCCAAATCGGGCAGATCGATGACGACCCGATACGGGTCGGACAGCGTGAAGATGTTGTACTGAACCGACCGGTCGAGATCGACGACAAGGCGGGTCTTATCGGGATGAATACCGGTTCGGACGCCGGTGACGACGGCGTCGGCGGCGACGGCAGCCCATGCCGGTACCAGAACGACCGTGGCTACCCCGATCAGATACAGCAAACCGCGCATGGAACATCTAGTGTGACTGAAAATACGCTTGCACCATATATGACATCGATGTTTCTGTCGCCTAGTGGCAAATCCGACCCGATGACGACAGAAAAGCGTTTGTCGAAGCGCAATACCAGAGGTTAGAATGCCCACGAAGTAACTCCGCAGTCAGTTTGGTTGAAAAATTTCTCAACCAGCGGCTTTTCGACGGGGCGCTGGGTAGTGCAGACGAGGGCTCTGGTTCCAGCTAACCGCCGTTGGGCTTAAGACAACGCGAATTGGTGAAGAAACTCGAAGCCGCGTCCCGTTTAATCGGGCTTGTGGCGTTCTTCGGCATCCCCTTCCTGGTCAGCCGCCTCAAAAAACCTAGGCTGATTCGTTCGATGGGTTGACTCCGACGTCGCCGGCTTCGCCGAGTAAGGGGTCGGCGTGTCCGTTGCCCAAGGGTGGCGGATGTACCGATTGAAAAATATGACGACGCGTATGCTTATCGACGCGACGCATTCCGAGGAAACTCGAATCGTCGTCGTGAGTGGTAACCGACTCGAAGAATTCGATTTCGAATCGTCCACCAAAAAGCAGCTCAAGGGAAACATCTACCTCGCGAAAGTGACGCGGGTAGAGCCTTCGCTGCAGGCGGCTTTCGTTGAATATGGCGGCAATCGCCACGGCTTCCTGGCCTTCAACGAGATCCATCCCGACTACTACCAGATCCCGGTCGCGGACCGCGAAGCGCTGCTGCAGGAGGAGGCCGAACAGGCCGCCCAGGAAGCGGCGCTCGACGACGAGGCCGCGGAAAAGGGCGAGACCGAAGAGGCCGACCATGACGCCGCGGCAGACGACGCCGGCGACGATGATGGCGACGGCGAGCCCGGCGAAGACGCGGACGAGCCGGAAGAGTCGGCCAAGGCCGAAGAAGCCGCGCAGGGCGATGACGCGCTCGACGAGGTACCACGGCCACGGCAACGGCCCAAGCGGACCTACCGTATCCAGGAAGTCATCAAGAAGCGGCAGATCCTGCTGGTCCAGGTCGTCAAGGAAGAGCGCGGCAACAAGGGCGCGGCGCTGACGACCTACCTGTCGCTCGCCGGCCGGTATTGCGTGCTGATGCCGAACACGGCGCGCGGCGGCGGCATCAGCCGCAAGATCGTGAACCAGGTGGCGCGGCGGAAGCTGAAGAAGATCGTCTCCGATCTGGAGCTGCCCGACGGCATGGGCGTCATCGTGCGCACGGCCGGCATGAACCGGACGAAGTCCGAGATCAAACGCGACTTCGAATACCTGATCCGGTTGTGGGACAACGTCCGCGAGCTGACCATGGAGTCGTCGGCGCCGGCGCTGGTCTACGAGGAAGCCAATCTGATAAAGCGGGCGATCCGCGACCTCTACCGCAAGGAAATCGAGGAAATCCTGGTCGACGGCGACGAAGGTTACCGTGCCGCCAAGGACTTCATGCGCATGCTGCTGCCGAGCCACGCCAAGAAGGTGCAGCCGTATCGCGACACCACGCCGCTGTTCCATCGCTATCAGATCGAACAGCAACTCGATTCGATGCATTCCAACGTCGTCAACCTGCGCTCCGGCGGCTACCTCGTGATCAACCCGACGGAGGCGCTGGTGGCGGTCGACGTCAATTCGGGCCGCGCCACGAAAGAGCACAACATCGAAGAGACGGCGCTGAAGACCAACCTCGAGGCCGCCGAGGAGATTTCGCGGCAGCTGCGGCTGCGCGATCTCGCCGGCCTGGTCGTGATCGACTTCATCGATATGGAAGTAAACCGCAACAATCGGGCGGTTGAGCGCCGAATCAAGGAATGCCTGAAGTCGGACCGGGCACGGATCCAGGTCGGCCGGATTTCCACCTTCGGCCTGCTGGAAATGTCGCGGCAGCGGCTGCGAACGAGCCTGTTCGAGGCCAGCATGGTGACCTGCCCGCATTGCGGCGGCAGCGGTTTCGTGCGCTCGACGGAGTCCACGGTCCTGCACGTGCTGCGCGCGATCGAGGAGGAAGGCATCCGCGGCCGCGCCGCACGCGTCACCGTCCATGTGCCGACCGCCGTGGCGCTCTACCTGCTGAACCAGAAGCGCGAGGGCCTGCACGCGATCGAACAACGCTACGACATGCATGTCCTTGTGTTCGGCGACGACGACCTCGTGCCGCCGGACTTCCGACTTGATGTCGATGCCAGCCGCACGCCGAGCGAAGCCAGCAATGTGGTCGCGATCTCGGACCACGTCGCGACCAGCGGCGAGGACGACAGTGCCGAAGCCGACGGTGGCAGCGGGCGCAAGCGACGGCGTCGCCGGCGGCGCAAGCGGCCGGAGGCGGAAACCGGCGACGCCGAACCGGCGGTCGTCGAGGCTGAAGCCGCATCGGACGAGGAGCCGGTCGAGGCGGCCGAAGGAACCGAAGACGGCGAGGATGCGGATGCGCCGCGCAAGCGTCGGCGTCGCGGTCGCCGGGGCGGCCGACGGAAACGGGCGGCGAACGGTTCCGCGGCCGAGGAATCGGCAGCAAACGGCGACACTGAGTCGGTAGACGAGGTTGCCGGCGGCGAAGCGGACGATGTCGACATTCCGCCGCCGCCAGTGGCTGCTGCGGACGACATCGCCGGAAATGGCGCCGAAGCGCCGGATGTCGAGGAGACAACGGCGAGTGACGTCGACGAGGCGGTGACGGAAACCGAAAGCGAACCCGCCCTCAATGTCGGGCCGGTATCCGAGCCGACCGTCGATCAGGAAACGCCGCTGGAGGTCATGGAGGCAGAGCCCCTGCCCGAGCCGATTTCCGAACCGCCTGTGGCGGAAACCGAAACGGCCGTGACCGATGCCGAGCCCGAGGCGGCGCCCCCACCCCCCGTCATCGACGAGACGCCGGAAACACCGGCAATCGAGGATGAGCCCGTCGCGGACGAGGCACCGGAACCGGAACCGGCGCCCATGCCGTTGGCGGCCGCGCCGGTCGTCGAAGAGGCGCCAACGTCCTACAGCGCCGGCATCGATGCGCCTGACGCGGTCGAGACGTCGTCCGTCACGACGATCGAGCCGGACAGCGCCGATGAAGAAAAAGCCGACGACCGTCCGAAACGACGCGGCTGGTGGCAACGTCGGGGCTGAGCCCGGCTTTTTAGTCCCGCTCGGCTAACCGAGCCAGGTCTGCAGGCGGCGGGCGGCTTCGGCCGTTTCGTCGGTCGTGCCACAGAACGAGAACCGGACGAAGGCGCGGCCATCAACGGGATCGAAGTCGATGCCCGGCGTGGCGGCGACACCGGTCGTCGCCAGCATCTCCCGGCAGAACACTTCTGAATCGTTGGTCAGCCGGCGGACGTCGGCATAGAGATAAAAAGCGCCGTCGGCTGGGGCCAGACGATCGAACCCGGCCTTCGGCAGCTCGGCCAGCAGCACTTCGCGATTGCGCCCATAGCGCGCCACGTTGGCGTCGAGCTCCGCTTGGCAATCGAACGCTGCCAGCGCCGCATGCTGCGGCAGCGTCGGCGGCGAGATGAACATGTTCTGCGCCAGACGCTCGACCGGCCGTACCAGATCCGGCGGCAGCAGGGTCCAGCCGAGACGCCAGCCGGTCATGCAGAAGTATTTCGAGAAGCTGTTGATAACGATGACGTCGTCGCTGAGCGCGGCGGCCGTCTGTTCCTGCACGCCGAAGCTGATCGCGTGGTAGATCTCGTCCGAGATGTAGCGGATCCCATTGGCGCCGCAATAGTCGATCAGATCGGCCAGTTCGTCGGGGCGCAGCATCGACCCGGTCGGATTGGCGGGGCTGGCGATCAGCAAGCCGTCCAACCCGCCGCCGCCCGCCGCGTCCAGCAGGTCGCGGGTCGGCTGGAACCGCGTTTCGGGGCCGACGGGGATCTCCACCACGTCGATATCCAGCGCGGCGAGGATGTTGCGATAGCAAGGATAACCCGGCCGCAGGATCGCCACCTTGTCGCCGGGATCGAAGGCCGCCAGAAAGGTCAGCAGGAAGGCGCCCGACGATCCCGTGGTCACGGCGATCCGCTCGGCCGGTACCGAAAGACCGTAGCGCGTCTGATAAAGCGCCGCGACGCGCTCGCGCAGCGGCTCGATGCCCATGGCGAGCGTATAGCCGAGCAATTCTTCATCGAGCGCCCGCTTGGCGGCCGCGATTACGGCAGCGGGCGCGCCGGTCGACGGCTGTCCGACCTCCATGTGCAGGACATCGGCGCCGGTCGCCGCCCGGTCGGCCGCGGCCTTCATCACGTCCATGACGATAAACGGCGGAATGTCGCTGCGGCGTCCCGTCTTCAATGCGGTCATCCCCGGCCTCCTATTCGCCGATCAGCGCCAGGCCGAAACCGCGACGGTCGGATGCGGCGGTACAGCGCTCCTGCTGTCGCTTCAGGCCCGCGGGACACCACAACGCCTGCACCCGGCCGATATCGTCGGCCGGACCGGTGCTCGACTCTCCCGCGTCAGCGACGGTCGTGCCGGTCGGCTGAACACCACTAAGCGACCGCGGCGCCGCCATCGCGGCGGGCAATGCCTCGTCCGCCGCCAGGACGCCCAGCACGACCCGCGCGACGGCAACCGGCGCCGCCGCGCCGCCCGACGCGGCGGCCGCCATGAAGGTCTGGTCGACATTCTGGTTCACCGCCAGCAACGGCGACAGATAGGCGCTTTCTTCGGCGACATTTGGCGCCAGCAGGACCCCGGCCGCCGTCTTTCCAGCGCCGAACTCCCCTTGCATGGTGAAGACGCAGGCCACCGCCGAACCCCGCCGATCTCCGACCACCAGGGCCGCGTCGCCCCCGGTTGGCAGTTCCGCTCCGGTGTCGCCGTAAGCCGACGCGGCCGCGGCGGACAATTGTGCCGGCGGTATCGGGTCATCGGACCCGCTCAGTCGCTCGACCAGATCAAACAGGATGTTGCCGCCGCGCGGCGGCGGCAGGGCCGTATGCAGGGTCAGGTTGCCGATCTCCTGGCTGCGGGTCTGGCGCCAGGTCGGCCGATAGTTGCGCAAATCGTCGATCGTCAGCTTGCCGCCGGCGGCGCGTGCCGCGGCGGCGAAACTTCGCCCCGCCTGGCCGCCGTAATAATCGCCGACGCCACGCGAGCGGATTTGCGACAAGGTTGCGGCCAACTCGACCTGAATCAGGGTTTCGCCTTCGGCCTTCAGCGTTCCATCGGGACGCGTGTAAGCCGCCCGCAGCTCGGGATTCGCCCGCACACGGTCCTCGGCCACCGCCAGTCGCCTGCTGAGCGCGCGACTGATCGAGTGGCCGAACCGGGCCAGGCTCTCCGCCGGCGACACCAGTTGCTCCCAGCGCAGCCGGCCGTAGCGCGCATGCAGGGTCGCCATGCCGCGCACCGCGCCCGGCACGGCATAGGGACCGCCATCGGCAGGACTGGCCGGCAGGAACTCCAGGGTCTCCGTCACATCGGCCGTCGCGTCGTAGACCAGGCAGATGCCGCCGCCGCCGATGCCGGCGCCGGCCGGATAGGTGACCGACAGCATGAAGAAAGCGGCAACGGCGGCATCGACGGCGCTGCCGCCCGCCGACAGGGCGTCACGCGCCACCAGGGCGGCGTTCGGCTCGTCCGTCGCCACGACGCCGAGAAACCCCGAGACGTTGCCGATCTGCCCGACGGGCGGTCGCGGGCCGGCGCAAGCGGCCAACACGAAGGTCACGACGCTCAGCAGAACGACGCATTGACGATGCTGTCGCCCGACCCTACGTTGGAACCGGGACGTTGGAGTGGCGTTCTTGGCGCTTAGCATTGGACGGAAAGTACTCTTCTCACTGATCGCGGTCGGCCTGATGGCCGACCCGGCGTTAGCCCGTGGTCCGTCGCTGATCCGCGACGCGGAAATCGAAAATACCATTCGGGCATATGGCGCGCCACTGTTCGCCATGGCCGGTCTGGAGCCGAGCTCGGTTCGGGTGCACCTGATCAAAGACCCGCGGCTGAACGCCTTCGTCGCCGGCGGTCAGAACATCTTTCTCAACACCGGCCTGCTGATGGCCAGCGATACGCCGAACCAGGTTATCGGCGTGATCGCCCACGAAACCGGCCACATCTCGGGCGGCCACCTCGCCCGCACGCAGGATGCGCTGCGCGACGCCAGCGCCCAGTCGATCATCGCCCTGGTGCTGGGGGCCGCGGCGATCGCCGGCGGCGCCGGGTCGGCCGGCGGCGCGCTGATCGCCGGCGGCGCGACAGCGGCGCAGCGCTCGTTCTTGAAATACAGTCGCACCCAGGAAGGCGCGGCCGACCAGGCGGCGCTGCGGTTCCTGGACGAAACCGGACAATCGGCCCGCGGCATGCTGGAGTTCTTCGAAAAGCTGGGCGACCAGGAAGCGCTGCTGACCGCCAATCAGGACCCCTACGTGCGGACCCACCCGCTGACCCGCGAACGTGTCGACACGATCCGCGCGCATGTTGCGAACTCGCCCTATTCGGATGCGCCGGACCCGCCCGAATTGATCGCCGCGCACGAGCGGATGAAGGCGAAGCTGCGCGGCTTTCTCGACACGCCGGTGCAGACGTTCCGGCACTATCCGGAATCCGACACCAGCCTGCCGGCCCGCTATGCCCGCGTCGTCGCCTACCACAAGCAGAACGACCTCGAACGCGCCATCGCCGGCATCGATGAGCTGTTGGCGGAGAATCCCGGCGACCCCTACTTTCTCGAGCTCAAGGGTCAGGTCCTGTTCGAAAGCGGCCGGATCGACGAATCCATCCCGCCCTATATCGAGTCTGTCCGGCGCGCGCCGAATGAGCCGTTGCTGTTGATCGGTCTCGGCCAGGCCCAGGCCTCGAGCAACAACGACGGCAACATCAAGCCCGCCATCGAAACATTGGAGGCGGCGGTCCGGCTGGACCGCCGCAGCGCCACGGCCTGGCGCTGGCTCGCCACCGCCTACGGCCGCGATCAGCAGATCGGCATGGCCCGGCTGGCAACGGCCGAGCGCTATCTGCTGCTGCGGCGGTACAGGGACGCGGGCCAGCAGGCGGCACGCGCGATCCAGGTCCTGCCCACCGGCTCGCCGGGCCATCTGCGCGCGCAGGACATTGAAGCCGCCGCCAAGACGGCGCGCGACAAACGGAAATAGCCGTCGACGTGCGCGCGCCAGGGCATGGTCCGACACACGCGCATGTGACCGGCGCGCGCTTGCGCCGACCGCCGCGCCGCAGCATGATCGTCGGCATCGCCGGAGATTTCCAGATCTGAGGCACCTCATGGGTTGTCGGATGCTCAAGAAGCTCGCTGTTTTCGCCACAATGCTGGCCTGCATTGGTTTGTCTGGCGCCGCCACGGCCCAGCAATCGATCACCGAGACACAACGGGGCGAGATCGAGCAGATCGTGCGCGAGTATCTGCTGAAGAACCCGGAGGTCCTGCTCGAGGTGATGGAGGAACTCGAGCGGCGCCAGAAGGCGGCCGCCCAGCAGGACAGCCGGCAGCGAATCCAGCAATACCAGGCCGCCCTGTTCCGGGCGCCGCACGATTTCGTCGCCAATCCGGACGGCGCGGTGCCGGTGGTCGAGTTCTTCGACTATCAGTGCGGCTTCTGCAAACGCGTGTTCCCATCGATGCTGCGGCTGCAGGCCGAGGGCAAGAATGCCCGCGTGATCTTCAAGGAACTGCCGATCCTGGGCGAGGCCTCGGTCTATGCCACCCGCGCCGCCTTCGCCGCCAAAAAGCAGGGCCGGTACATGGAAATGCACAATGCCCTAATGGGCGTGAAGGGCCGGTTGGACGAGGCCACCGTACACCGGCTCGCCGGCGATGTCGGTCTCGACGTCGAACGCCTGCGGCAGGACATGCGGGACCCGGCAATCCAGGAAGCCATCGACGCGAACCTGGAGCTGGCCCGCGCCCTCGGCATCCGGGGTACGCCCACCATCGTTATCGGCGACACGCTGGTGCCCGGCGCGATCGAATACGACGCCATGGCGCAGCTGATCTCGGAAGCCGAATCCAGCTGCATGGTCTGCTAGCTCCTAACCGCACCGCCACGCCGCGAATACCGGGTCGAAAGCCGGCCGCCGGCCGCGCTATGCTGCGAGCCGCAATTTACATTGGTTTTCGGGAGGTATCGGCATGCGGGTGATGGAGCTGCGCGACGATTGGGGATTCGAGCATATCGTCGAGGGCGAGCGTGCCGACCCCTCGCCCGGCCCCGGCCAGGTCTTGCTGCGCATGAAGGCCGCGTCGCTGAACTACCGCGACTATCTGATGGTGCAGCGCGGCTATGGCCGGCGCAGCGGCGAGCTGCCGCTGATCCCGATCTCAGATGGCGTCGGCGAGGTTGTCGCGGTGGGTGACGGCGTCGGCCGCGTCGCTGTCGGTGACCGTGTCTGCCCAAGCTTCTCGCAGACCCGCATCAGCGGCCCATTCAAGGAAGACCAATGGACCGGCATCCTGGGCGGTCCGATGGACGGCGTGATGCAAGAGCTGATGCTGCTCGATGCAGACGGCGTCAGCAAGGTGCCAACGCATCTGACCGACCTCGAGGCCGCGACCTTGCCGTGCGCGGCACTGACAGCCTGGAGCGCCGTGGTCGTCGAGGGCCATGTGAAGGCCGGCGACGTAGTGCTGGTTCAGGGCACCGGCGGCGTGTCACTGTTCGCGCTCCAGTTCGCGAAGATGCTCGGCGCCGCGGTGATCGCCACCTCGTCCAGCGACGCGAAGCTGGAGCGCGCGCGGGCGATGGGCGCCGACCATCTGATCAACTACAAGACGACGCCCGAATGGGGCAAGGCGGCCCGGGCGCTGACCGGCGGCCGCGGCGTCGACCACGTGGTCGAGGTCGGCGGCGCCGGCACGCTGGGGCAATCGATCCGCGCCACCCGACCGTCCGGCACGATCAGCCTGATCGGCGTGCTGTCGGGCGCGGCGACCGAGCTCAATCTGGCGCTCGTCGTCACCTCGAACATGCGGCTGCAGGGCATCACGGTCGGCAGCCGCGACGGCTTCGAGGACATGGTCCGGGCGATGGATCTGCACCAGACCCGGCCCGCCGTCGACGACCACGTCTATGCCTTCGACGAGCTGCGCCCGGCCCTGGAGTCGATGCCCAGCGGCAAGCACTTCGGCAAGATCTGCCTGTCGTTCTAAGCTGCGTCGTGGATTGCCGGGTCAGGCCCGGCAGTGACGGATTGGGTTTGAATCTCAGTTACGTCGTCATCACCGGGCTTGACCCGGTGATCCAGGGCAATCCGATTTCGGCTTGAGAGAACTAGTTCGTGCCGATGGCGGCGCCGAGGGTGGGGCCGATTTCGGCGTGCAGCACCAAGTCGGCCACCGGGTCGAGGTCGGTCGGCTCGCGATTGAGAATGACGAGTCTGGCGCCGTTACGCTTCGCGACCATCGGAAAGCCGGCCGCCGGATAGACCACCAATGACGAACCGATGGCGATAAACAGGTCGCAGGCGAGCGTGTGCGCTTCCGCCGCCTGCATGGCGTCCGGCGGCATCGGCTGGCCGAACGAGATCGTCGCCGGTTTCACCATCGGGCTGGCGCAGGCCTCGCATTCCGGCAACACGTCGTCGCGCGCGAACGCTTCCTTGATGGGCGCCAGTTCGTATCGTTGGCCACATTCGAGACAGCTCGCGTAGGTCGCGTTGCCGTGGAGCTCGATCAGCTTGTCTTCGGGCACGCCGCCGGCCTGATGCAGTCCGTCGACGTTCTGCGTGATCACCGCCGAGACCACGCCGCGCCGAACGAGCTGTGCGATGGCGCGATGGCCGCGGTTCGGCTCCGCCTTTTGCATGGTCTCGTCGACGGCGATCTTGCGCCGCCAGGTCTCCCGCCGCCAGCGCTCGGAGGCAACGAAATCCTGGTACTCGATGGGCTGGAACTTGGTCCACATGCCGCCCGGACTGCGGAAGTCGGGGATGCCGGACTCGGTGCTGATGCCGGCGCCGGTAAAGACCACGGCCGACGTGCACGCCTCGATCATCTGGCGCAGCTTCGCGGGACCCGTCTCGACTATCGTCACGTTCCGCCTCCCTCAGTTACGCGACAGCCTGTCCGGCAACGCGGCGCAAGTCAAACCGTGTTTGTGCAGGTCGATCTTGGGATTAGCGCATTCCTGCGCAAACGCGGGCGCGGCAAACGGCATTTCCCGTATTAGCTCTTACGTTTTGATCGTTTTGTGGGAAAATTTCCGGGATATGAGCGATTCGAAACCACCCCGCATCGACGATCTCGATCGTCGTCTGGTTACGTTGGTGCAGGCCGACAGCAGCCTGTCCTACGCCGAGCTCGGCCGCCATGTCGGGCTGTCGGTATCGGCCGTGAACGAGCGGGTGCGGAAGCTGGAACGGGCCGGCATCATTCGTGGCTATTCCGCGCTGGTCGATCCGAAGGTCGTCGGCCTCGATCTCTGCGCCTTCGTCCGCGTGACCTTGGCGCAGGCGGGGGACGAAGCGACGTTCTGCGAGCGCGTACAGGCGCGGGACGAAGTCATGGAATGTCACCACGTCGCCGGCGACGACGGTTATCTGCTGAAGGTTCGGACGACCGACACGTCGGCACTGGAGAGGCTGATTGCCGAATTGCTGCAGGATTTGCCCGGGGCGGTCCGCACGCAAACCGGCATCGTGTTCTCGACCGTGAAGGAAACCGGCGCCCTGCCGGCCACGGCTATCTGAGAGGCAAGCTGTATCGGCATCCGGTTCCTGAAGCACGTCCGAGCGCGGCCGGATTCGCTTCAGAAATGATTGGGTGTTACCCTTTTGTTTCCCTTGTGCTGTAAGCAACTCTCGGCTGAACGGGGGATATCGGTCGATTTTCCGGCGGGCGGCGCCGAAGCAGGCGCGCCGCGACCAGGAAAAGACGTGGGAGGACCACGGCAATGACCACCCTCAAGCGGTTCGCAGGCATGCTTTTCGTCGTCACGACGACGCTTGGATTGAGCGTCACGTCGGCGAAGGCGAACTATTGGAACGTCTTCAACGACGAGCAGACGTCGAATATCGCCTCTTTCGTCACCTACGACAGCCTGCTCGACATGCTGAACGATGAAAACCGCACCGGGTCCTTCGCGGCGGACGGGTTCCTCGACGGCAGCTTCGGCGCCAACATCGTCGGTTCGGGTTCGGACGGCGTGACTTATTGGAACATCTTCAACGCCGAAGAGACGTCGAATATCGCCATATTCGTCACCTACGACAGCTTGCTTGACATGCTGAACGACGAAAACCGCACCGGATCGTTTCCGGCCGATGGTTTCCTCGATGGCAGTTTCGGCGCCAACATTGTCGGATCGGGCTCGGACGGCACGACCTATTGGAACCTCTTCAACGCCGAAACGACCGCCAATATCGCCAGTTTCATCACCTACGACAGCCTGCTCGACATGCTGAACGACGAAAACCGCACCGGGTCCTTCGCGGCGGATGGGTTCCTCGACGGCAGCTTCGGCGCCAACATCGTCGGCTCAGGCTCGGATGGCACGACCTATTGGAACCTCTTCAATGCCGAAACGACTTCCAATATCGCCAGTTTCATCACCTACGACAGCCTGCTCGACATGCTGAACGATGAAAACCGCACCGGGGCCTTCGCGGCGGACGGGTTCCTCGACGGCAGTTTCGGCGCCAATATCGTCGGCACCGGTGCGCTGGTATCCGTCCCCAACATCATTCCGGAACCCGGCACGTTGCCGATTTTCGTCGTTTGCCTCACCGGTCTCGCGATCGCGGCATGGCGCCGCAAACCGCACTAATTCCGTTCGTATCCGCCGCGTCCGGGAGGGGCGTCCGCGCCGCTACTCCGCGTCGGGTTGGACGTCCGGCGCCGCCTTGGCGAAAGCGTCGAGCTGCAGGCAGGCCTCGTTGATCCGTATCACCGTCGGATAGGACGACATGTCGGTATCGAAACGCTGGGCATTGTAGACCTGCGGCACCAGGCAGATGTCGGCGATGGTTGGCGCGTCGCCGTGGCAGAACCGGCCGGTCGCGTCGCTGTCGGCGAGCAGCCGTTCCAGGGCCGTCATGCCCTGACCGATCCAGTGCCGGTACCAGGTGACCCGCGCCTCATCCGAGACGCCGAGCTCGTTCGTCAGGTAGTTCAGGACCTTGAGATTGTCGATTGGATGGATGTCGCAGGCGACGACCTGGGCGAGCTGCCGCACGCGCGCCCGCGACGCCGCCTCGTCCGGCAGGATCGGCGGCTGCGGCCGGGTCTCGTCCAGGTACTCCAGGATCGCCAGCGACTGCGACAACGTCACGCCGTCGTCGTCGATGAGCGTCGGCAGCAGGCCCTGCGGATTGAGCTTGAGGTAGTCCGCTTCCAAGTGCTCGCGCTTGCGCAGATGCAGATAGATCTGCTCGGCCGCCAGGCCCTTGAGGTTGAGGGCAATGCGCACGCGATAGGCGGCCGAAGAGCGGAAATAGGTGTAGAGCTGCACGATTACATCCCCCGAGGCCCGATGGTGGTTATTCCGACGAGCGCCAACCTTGGCCCGGCGGCGGTGCGATGGCAAGCGGCGTCAGGATCGCGGCCAGACCACCGGAAACAGATCGCAGTCCATGACGTCGCCGTGGCCGAGACCGGGGTCGCTGGTCGGGATCGCCACCTCCCCTTGCCGCACCGCGTAGCGCGCATCGTCGCCGGTCCAGCGTGTCGCCAGCGCCCGCCGCCGTCCCGGCTGTCCGGCGGTGCCCGGCGCGCCGTGCACGATCATGGCCTGGAACACCAGACAGTCGCCCGGTTCCAGCGCCCAGGTCAGGATGCGGTGCCGGTCGCGCTCGGCGTCGATGTCCGGCATTGGCGGCAGGCCAGTCCCGGCATAGGGCGAGCCGTCCATGAAATGGTAGGGATTAAACGTCCGGCCCCAGGCGTGGCTGCCGGCGACGTACTCGACGCAGGCCGCCTGCGGCACCGGGTCGAACGGCGTCCAGAGCGAGCAGACCTGGCGGCCGTCGACCGCCCAATAGGGCTGATCCTGATGCCAGGGCGTGCGTTCCGCCGTGCCAGGCTCCTTCACCAGCAGCTGGTCGTAGAAGAAGTTCACCTTGGTCGCGCGCATGATCCGGGCGGCGATCTCGGCCGCCGGCGATTGGAAGACGAAGCGACGAAAGGCGTCATGCCGCTGCCAGAGGTCGAGATCGCCGAAGAAGCGGCCGTTGCCGCCCTCGGGCGTGTAATCCTCGGCATGCGGGCCGGGCGCCGCCATGGCGGCATCGACCGCGGCACCCATCTCGGCGATCCAGTCGGCATCGAACATGCCGCGCAGCACCGTCACGCCATCGCGCTCATAGGCGTCGATATCGGCCTCGGTGACCGCGTTCAAGGGCTCCCGGTTCATGACGTCATTGTGACTTGCAACATTAAACCATTTAGTTAAATATAAATCCGCCACGACGACGACGGAGGACGGCATGGCGGACAGCATCGAAACCCAACTGGCCGAGAAATACCAGGAATTGCAGGCGCTGGAGGCCGAGATCAAAGGCTTGCAGGCCGAACGCGCGACGATGCCGGTAGAGGACTACGCCCTCACGACATCCGATGGCGATGCCGTGCATCTGTCGGATCTGTTCGGGGACAAGGACGATCTGATCCTGATCCACAACATGGGCTTCGGCTGCCCCTACTGCACCATGTGGGCGGACGGCTTCAACGGCATCTACCCCTATGTGCAGACCCGCGCGGCCTTCGCACTGGCGAGTCCCGCCGCGCCGGAGGCGCAGCGCAAGGGCGCGAAATGGCGCGGCTGGACCTTCCCCATGGTCTCTGCGCAGGGCAGCACGCTGTTCAAGGACATGGGCTTCGAGACCGACGACGGCGGGCCGATGCCCGGCACCAGCGTCTTCCACCGTGACACAGACGGCAAGATCAGCCGGCGCATGTCCACCCCCTTCGGCCCCGGCGACCGCTTCTGCAGCGTCTTCAGCTTCCTCGACCTGCTGCCGGAAGACGCCGGCGGCCGCCAGGTCTGGTACGAACCGAAGGTCCTGATCCCGTCGGCCAAACGCCACCCCGACTAGGCGGCCCGCCAGACCAACGGGAACATCTCGCAGTCCATGGCGTCGCCCGGCTCCAGGCCGTGGCCGGTAATGGGCGGGGAGATCTGACCCGGTCGCGCCGCGTAGCGGGCGTCCTCGCCGAGCCAGCGCGTGGCGTAGGCGCGGCGGCGGCGGTCGGACGAAACGTTGCCCGGCGCGCCGTGCAGGGTCAGCGCGTGGAAAAAGATGCAGTCGCCCGGCTCCAGCGACCAGCGCAGCAGCTCGTAGGAATCCCGGTCGGCATCGATGTCGGGCACCGGTTCCCAGCGCTCGTCCCGGGCGGAGAGCGCGGTGTTGTCCTGATTGAAGAACATCGGCGCGAACCAGCGGCCCCAGCGGTGCGAGCCGGCGACGTATTCGACGCAAGTCTCTTCCGGCACCGGATCGAGCGGCAGCCAGATCGAGGCGACCATCTCGCCATCAATGGGATAGTACGGTTGGTCGTGGTGCCAGGGCGTGCGCTCGCGGGTGCCCGGTTCCTTCACCAGCAGGTGGTCGTGATAGAACGTGACCTGGTTGGCGCCCAGCATGCGGGCGGCGATTTGCGCGGCCGGCGACTCGAAGACGAAACGGCGACAGGCGTCGAAGCGGCGCCAGAGCTGAAAGTCGACGAAGAATTCGCCGGGGCTGCCTTGGGGCGTATTGTGACGGACCATCGGCCCGGGCGCCGCCTTGTCCTGGTCGACCGCGCCGGCCAGCGCCGCGATCCAATTGGCATCGAACAGGCCGCGCAGGCAGACGGCGCCGTCGCGCCGGAACGCGGCGACGTCGGCGTCGCTGATCTCGGGCACCGGATGTTCTGACATCAACTCCCCTTCCCCGCGGACGACGCCGCCGGCAGCATCCAGACATGGACGGTTTCGGTTCGGCCGCGCAAACGTTGCGGACCGGCCTCGATCAATTCGGCGACCATGTCGCTACCACCCTGGTCGCCCGCAGCCTGAACCATGGCATCGCTCGCCGCCAGACGGCAATCGAGTTCCCGCGTCAGTTCCTCGAGCCGGCTCGCCACATTAACGGTGTCGCCAAGGGCCGCGAATTCGAGCCGCCGTTCCGATCCGACGTCGCCCAGAATGACCTCGCCATAGTGCAGGCCGATCGACAATCGCACGGGCGTCTCGCCGGCCGCGGTGCGCGTCCTGTTCCAGTCATCAATAGCGGCCAACATGGCCCGGCCGCAGCGCAGCGCATTCGCAGCGTCGCGCGGACCCGCGCGCGGCGTCCCGAACGTCGCCATCACGCCATCGCCCAGAAACTTGTCCAAGGTGCCGCCATTCTCGAATACGGCCGCCTCCAGGCGGCTGTGCAGTTCGCGCAAGGTGGCGACGACACGGTCCGGCGTGTCGGTCTCCGCCAGCTTGGTGAAGCCCACCATGTCGGCGAACAGCACCGCGACGGGCTGCGTCCGGACGTCGCCCAGAGGTTCATCCAGCTGCGAGAGCTCGTCGACGATGTTGGGCGGAAAATGCCGGGCAAGATTCGTCCGCTCGCGTTCGGCCACCGCCTGGCGCGCGACCAGACGTCGGGAACGAACCACCACGCCCGCCAGCACGCTGGCGACGATGATCAGCAGGACGGCGTCCTGCACCCGCACGCCGATATCGACGAAGGCCGGGTCCAGGTGGAACGCCAGCCGCACCTCGGCGGGCTCACTGAACGAATAGTCGCTCGACCGCACGCTGCCGGGTCGCGTGGCGAACCAGGCAAGCGCCGCACCCCAGCACGCGGCGCCGACAAACCCGGCCCAGAGCATCAGCCGCGGCGAATAGCTGAAGGCCACCGCCGCCAACAGCAGGAAGAAATAGACGATGCCGCCGTTGCGCAGCGCCATCTGCG
The DNA here is from genome assembly GCA_965232515.1 of Alphaproteobacteria bacterium. Lineage (GTDB taxonomy): Bacteria > Pseudomonadota > Alphaproteobacteria > JANQKO01. The sequence continues at coordinate 1,743,491 of CBDDPY010000002.1, forward strand.
CCGGCCAGTCCGGCTCGAAGAGCGGAAAGACCGCCAACGTCGCGAAGGTCATCAGGGTCATGTCGAGCGTGATGAAGACGTAACCGACGACCGGGTTGTCGATGCGCAGGCTGACGAGGTAATGGGCGAACCCAAGCCCGACGAAAACGGCCAGCATGACGGCGATGAAATAGATTCCGGGCGGCGGGACGAGAAAGACCAGCAGCAGGGCGATGGCGCTGATCGAGATGGCGCGTCCGATCGTGGCCAGCCGCAGGCCCGCGAGCTCCTCGCGCCGGAATGCGTCGGCGAGCCGCGTTTCGCCAGCGGTACGGGTCAAGCGAGCCGGCCGCGATGCATCACTAGCGCCGCATCTCCGTCTTGTCGGTGCCCTGGTAGAGCGCGGCGACGACACGGCTCATGGCGTCTTCGTGGGCGGCCAGCGCCTCGGCGTCGAGGTCGGCCTTGGGCGCCGGCATCAGGTCGAAATGGCCGTAGCGGTCCTCGCCCCGCACAAGCGTGGCGCTGTCGCGCAATTTCACCTGGCGGACATGCGTCGGGATGTAGCGGATGGCGAGGCCGATGCGTCGGTCGTCCGTGGTGTTCGGCTTAGAGCCGTGCACGGCGAGGATGTGGTGCAGGGAGATCTCACCGGCCGCGAGCGGCACGTCGACCGCCTGCCGCTCGTCGACCTCGACGGCGATTTCCTGGCCACGGGTCAGCAGGTTGTGCTCGTGGAAGGTATCGACATGCGGGACCTGTTCCTGCTTGTGGCTGCCAGGCAGGAACTTCATGGCCCCGCTCTCGACCGGCGCGTCGCTCATGGCGAACCAGGCCGTGCAGACATCGTTCGGCTCCAGGCCCCAATAGGTCGCGTCCTGATGCCAGGAGACATAGCCCGGATCGCGCGCTTCCTTGATGAAGAAGTTGGTGGTCCAGCAGAGGATATCCGGCCCCAGCACGTCCTCGACGGCATCGAGGATCTTGGGATGGCGGATCAGCTCGGCCGCCCAGGTGAACAGCAGGTGCACGTTGTGGCGCATGTTCGAGTTGATCGGCTCGCCGGTCCGCGCCTCGTAGTCTTCCAAGGCATCGCGATAGCGCCGGGCGTCCGCCATCGGCATCACGCGGATCGGAAAGAAGATCCCGTCGCGGTCGTACTGCGCCACCTGCGCATCCGTCAGTATCTTCGGCATAGCCTGCCTCCCGGTATCCGAGATTTCTCTCAGATTAGCATGTTACCGGTGGCGACAGGATGTCGATAACCGAGACGGGTTACGGACCCTCGTATTTGACCACCTGCTGGTCGATGGCGCCGAAGATCGAGTTGCCGGCGTCGTCCAGCATCTCGATGCGGACGCGGTCGCCGAAGGCCATGAACGGCGTCGACGGCTTGCCGGCATCGATGGTTTCCAGCATGCGCTTTTCGGCGAGACAGCAGGAGCCCTTCGAACGGTCGACGTTCGAGACCGTGCCGGAGCCGACGATGGCGCCGGCGGCGAGCGGCCGCGTGTGCGCGGCATGGCTGATCAGCTTGGGGAAATCGAACGTCATGTCGACGCCGGCGTTGGGCTCGCCGAACAGCGCGTCGTTCAGGTGCACCCGCAGCGGCAGGTTGACCTTGCCGCCGTCCCAGGCGTCGCCCAGCTCGTCCGGCGTCACCGCCACCGGCGAGAAGGCGCTCGACGGCTTGCCGTGGAAGAAGCCGAAGCCCTTGGCCAGCTCGTTCGGGATCAGGTTGCGGAGCGAGACGTCGTTCACCAGCATTACCAACTTGATGTGCTGGCCACAGGCCTCGGACGCCGCGCCCATGGGCACGTCGTCGACGATGACCGCGACCTCGGCCTCGAAATCGATGCCGTAGTCCTCGGACGCCACCTGGACGTCGTCGCGCGGCCCGATGAAGGCGTCGGAGCCGCCCTGGTACATCAGCGGATCGGTCCAGAAGCTCGCCGGCACCTCGGCGCCCCGCGCCTTGCGCACCAACTCGACATGGTTCACGTAGGCGCTGCCGTCGGCCCATTGGTAGGCCCGCGGCAGCGGCGAGGCGAGCTTATCGGCCTCCAACGCGAAAGCGCCTTCAGCCTTGCCCGTGTTGAGCGCAGCGTAGACTGCTTCCAGCTTCGGCGCCACAGCCGCCCAGTCGTCGAGCGCCGCCTGCATCGTCGGCGCCACATCGGCCACCTCGACGGCTTGCGTGATCTCGCGGTTGACCACAATCAGCCGTCCGTCACGGCCGTCCTTCAAAGACCCGAGCTTCATTCCCCGGACACTCCCCTGACTGCGATGCGCCCCAACGCCACATCGTCACCCCGGCGGAGGCCGGGGTCCAATTGCACCTCAGATGGATGCAGGCCTGCGCCGGCATGACGCCTGAGTATTTCCCTACTACTCCGCCGCCTTGGCGTTGGCCATGCCCCAGGACGCGACGTAACCGGTCCACTCCACCTGCTCGGCGGCCGGCGCCACGTCCAGCGCGTCGCGCGTGTCCAACATCACCGCAACTTCCTCGGTCGCGTCCGTCTTCGGCGTGAAGGCATTTTGCAGCGCCTTCGGATGCGGGCCGTGCGGGAAGCCCGCCGGATGCATGGAAATCATGCCGGGATGGATGTTGTCGCGGCTGAAGAAATTTCCGGCGTGATAAAAAATCACCTCGTCGAAATCGTCGTTCGAATGGAAGAACGGGACCTTCAAGGCGCCGGGATCGCTCTCGAACGGCCGCGGCACGAAGGTGCAGACGATAAAGCGGTTCGAAAGAAACGTCGTGTGGGCCGATGGCGGCACGTGATAGCGGTGGCTCATCAGCGGCCGGATGTCGCGCCAGTTCAGCCGCACCGGCACCAGATCGCCCTTCCAGCCCACCGCGTCCAGCGGGTTGAAGGGATAGGTCACCGTTGAGACCTGTCCACGCCGCTTGATGGCGATGCGCCAGGCGTCCTCTGACTGCTGCGCCTTGAAGGCGTCGTCGATGCGCGGCGTGTCGAGCACGGCCGGGTCGAAGATCGCGTGATCGCCCAGGATGCCCTTCTCGGGCAGGCGATAGGAATCGTTGGTCGCCTCGATCAGCAGGGCCGCGACCGGTTCCGTCGGCGCGATGCGCCAGGCCGTACCGCGCGGCAGCATGATGTAGTCGCCCTCGCTGAACGCCATATGGCCGAAGTCGCAGAACAGATCGCCAGCGCCGGCATGGATGAACAGCAACTCGTCGCCATCGCCGTTACGCACGAGATGGTCCATCGCCGTCTCGCAGCGCCAGGTGCGGAACTGCACGGCCGCGTTCGACATCAGCAGGTGCGCGTCCCAGGGACTCGCCTGCCCGCCCTCGAACTTGGTCGTGTCGAAGGCGCGGGGCTTGAGCGGCCCCTCCCAGTCGACCCAGCCGGTCGGCGCGTGCCGGTGGTACATGTGCGTCGCAGGGCCGAAGAAGCCTTCCTTGCCCAGCTCGCGCTCGACCGTGCCGTCGGGCAGGTCGGCATGCGCCTGCCGCGAGGCGAGTCCCTCGACCCGCGGCAGCGAGATCCACTTGCGTGCCATGTGCCGTTCCTCCTAGGCCGTGCTTTCGGCCTTGTCCTTGATGTAGCCGCGGCGCACCTGATCGAGCTCGATCGACTCGAACAGCGCCTTGAAGTTGCCCTCGCCGAAGCCCTCGTTGCCCTTGCGCTGGATCAGCTCGAAGAAGATCGGGCCGATCACCGTGTTGGTGAAGATCTGCAGCAGCAGGCCGCCGCCCTGGCCCTCGCCGCCGTCCAGCAGGATGCGGTTCTGCTTCAGCCGCGCGACGTCCTCGCCATGGTCCGGCACGCGGTCGTCCAGCATCTCGTAGTAGGTGTCGGGCGTGTCCTGGAACGGCACGTCCTTGCCTCGCAACGTTTCGACCGCGCCGTAGATGTTGTCCGTGCCCAGCGCGATGTGCTGAATGCCCTCGCCGCGATAAGCCTCGAGATATTCCTGGATCTGCGACTTGTCGTCGGAGGACTCGTTGATCGGGATGCGGATCTTGCCGCAGGGGCTGGTCATGGCCTTCGACTTCAGGCCGGTCAGTTTGCCCTCGATATCGAAGAACCGGACCTCGCGGAAATTGAACAGGCGCTCGTAGAACCCGGCCCATTCCTCCATCCGGCCGCGATGCACGTTGTGCGTCAGATGGTCGACGTAAGAGAGGCCGACGCCCGGCGGGTTCGGATCGACGCCCTCGATCGGCATGAAGTCGACATCGTAGATCGTGCCGCTGTCGCCATAGCGGTCGACCAGATAGATCAGCGAGTCACCGATACCCTTGATGGCCGGGATGTTCAGCTCCATCGGCCCGACCTTGCCCTCGACGCCCCAGGCGCCATTGTCGATGGCGTGTTGATAGGCCGACGCAGCGTCCTTCACCCGGAAGGCGATGGCGCAGACGCTGGGCCCGTGCAGCTTGGCGAAGGATTGCGAGAAGCTCTCGGGCTCGGCGTTGATGATGAAGTTGACGCCGCCCTGACGGTAGAGCGTCACGTCCTTGGAGCGGTGGCGGGCGACGGCGGTGAAGCCCATCTGCTCGAACAAGGCCCCCAGCGCCTTCGTGTCCGGCGCCGTATACTCGATGAACTCAAACCCGTCGGTCCCCTGCGGGTTCTCCCAAAGGTCAGGCATCGTCTGTCTCCAGAATTGGGTGTTGCGGCGGTCCCCTTCCCGCCCGCGTCCGCGCGCCAAGGCCTTGACGCGCTATCGTTAAACATATGATAGTTTCGTTTGAAACTAATTGCAAGATACGCACCGCAAACCGACACCATGGACAAGCCGGCCGACAAACCGGACCTTGCGGACGCGCCCGACGGGCCGTCCGGGACGCTGCTGTTGGAGCAGTTCCTCCCTTATCGCCTGTCCGTGCTGACGAATACCGTCAGCAGCACGCTCGCCGGCGAGTATCAGACCCGCTTCGGCATGAGCGTGCCGCAGTGGCGCGTGATGGCGGTGCTGGGCCGGTTCCCCGACCTTTCGGCGAGCGAAGTGGCCGAAAAGACCGCCATGGACAAGGTCATGGTCAGCCGCGCCGTCGCGGCGCTGATCGACGCCGGCCGCATCGACCGGCGCATGGACGACACGGACCGCCGCCGCTCGGTGCTGCGATTGAGCGCGGCCGGCCGCGCCGTCTACGACGAGATCGTCCCGGTCGCCCGCGCCTACGAACGGCGTTTGCTGGCGGCGTTGAACGCGGACGACGCCGCGGCGCTCGACCGCATTCTCACGCAATTGCAGGCACGCGCCGGTCAGCTCGCCGATGATGCCTGAGCCGGCGCGGCCGCTGGTCCTGGTCGGCGTGGGCGACGAGATCGCGCCGCTGCTGACGATCGTCCGGACCTGGGCCGAGGCCGGCTTTCCGGAACCCATCTGGTTCGTTCAGGGCGCCCGGCACGGCCGCGAACATCCCTTCGGCGAGGAAATCCGAACGCTGGCCGGGCGGCACGCGGACTTGCATCTCGACATCAGCTACAGCGGGGCGCGGACGACTGACGTGCTGGGCCGCGACTATCAGCGCAACGGCCGGGTCAATCTGGCGACGCTTAAACGCCTGCCGCCCGGCCCGGATGCGGAATTCGTGCTTTGCGGCGCGACCGACGTTATCGCCGAACTGCATGCCGGCCTGGTGGCCTGGGGCGTGCCCGAGGACCGGATCCGACAACTCGGCGAAACGGCCCCGTCAGCGTCGATGGCGGAACGAAACACGTCGGGCATCACCGTCCGCTTCGCCGGCAGCGGTGTAGCCGTGCCATGGCGCGAGACTCACCGCAGCCTGCTGACGCTGGCGGAGGCCGAAGGGCTGAACCCGCGCTTCAGCTGCCGCACCGGCATCTGCCAGGCCTGCCTCTGCCCGTTGCTGTCGGGCAACGTCGCCTACGAGCGCGAGCCGCTGCTGACACCGGCGCCGGGACAGGTGCTGATCTGCTGCTGCAAGCCGGTCGGCGACGTGGTGCTGGATCTCTGAGCCCGTCGTCAGACGCCGTTGCTGACGCCGAGGCGACCGATGCCGGGCAGCTTCAGGGCCGGCCGCAGGACGTCGATGCCGGCGGTCAGGCCCAGCATGTTGACCTCGATGCCCTCCTTCAGCGCCAGCGTCAGGCCGAAGAGCCCGAACAGCGAGACCTGAAAGCCGGTGCCGCTGGGCGTCCAGGCGGCGACATCGCCGTTCGGCAGGAAGTCCTTGCCGATGGCCATCGCCGGCAACGCCAACTCGAGCGCCGGCACCTCGCGGCCGATATGCGCGGTAAATGTGTTGCTGTTCGGGCCGGGCCAGACCCGATAGCTGTTGGGAAACGGATAGCGCTCCGCCGCGTCGACGATTTGCGCGATCAGGTCGTCGACACCCTCGCCGCGCAGGTCGACCAGCTTCTCGGGCCGATTGCCGAACCACTCGGCATCTGGCGCCCGGCTGTTGATCCGGATCGCCGGCCGGCCGTGGCGGACGCCCCAGCCCATCACTTCGAGCCGGGTGTAGCGGTCGGCGCCGGTGGGCTTCATGGCGATCCAGGTGTGCACGCCAAAGGCGCCGCGCCAGCCGAATGCCCGCGCGGCATAGATCTGAACCACCGCCTCCCGTGTCGTCGCCGGGTCCGGCGCCTGGTTCGTGCTGTCGTGGCTTGCTTCCCACCAATTCACGGCATACGCCTTGCCGATGTACTTCGCGCCGGAACTCAGACCCAGCGGCAGCGCATAAAGCAGCACGAATGCCAAAGCCAGCCGCCGCGGCCAGCGCCATCTCCGCGTTTTCGACACCGGTTTGTCCATCATGACCCTGTCAAACGTAAGTCTGCGGCGTTCGGATTCAAATCGGCAATCACAAGCGCTTGAGCGCTCTGACGCCTAACAATTGATTGAAATCAGTGCGGTTCGTCATCCAGTCGTAACTTTTAGGAAAACGCACCCAGTTCGCCGAGGTCCGCGGCGAGCTTTTTCGCAAAGGAAGCCGATATGTTGAGAGTCCTCGCCGCTGCCTCGTTGCTGGCCGGCCTGTTGCCGTTCTCCGCCACCGCCGTCGAGCTCGATTTCAAAGGCTCGTTGGGCGAAGGCCGGCACACCCGCTACGTACCGCCGCTGTCCAATCCGCTGCTGAACGAAACGCCCTACATCACCACGGAACTGCGGCCGATCTACCTCTATAACCGTATTCCCGGCGATTTCCTGACGCAGGGCGGCCGAATCCGGATCGTCGCCGCGGAGCTGCGGGTCGCGCTCACCGAACGGCTCGGTTTCATTGCCTCGAAGGATGGCTATGCCGATCTCGAATTCGACGCCGTGCTGCCGGACGAGAGCGGGTTCGTCAATATCTCGGCCGGCTTCAAGTATGCCCTGATTTCCCGGCCGGAGGACGAGACCATCCTGACCGTCGGCGCCGAGTACGAGCCGCCGAGCGGCGATATCGAGACCGGCGGCATCAGCCTGCAGGGCGACGGCGACGGCCTGCTGGACCTGTTCGTCACCGGCGCAACCACCTTCGGCAAGCTCGGCCTGCAGGGCAGCGCCGGCTTTAACCTGGCGTTGGACGGCGATCATGACAGCTCGCAGTTCCACTATTCGCTGCATGCCAACTACGAGGTGCTGCCGCGCTTCTACCCCCTGGTCGAGCTGAACGGCTTCACGACCATCGACGACGGCGACCGCACGGCCGCCGACTTCGAGGGCATCGATCTGGTCAATTTCGGCGCCACGGATTCCGGCACCGTGATCACCGGCGCGGTCGGCGCGCGTTATCGCTTCACCGACAACATCCAGATGGGTCTCGGCTACGAGACGCCGCTGACCGACCGCGAGGACATCATGGACTGGCGCGTCTACTTCGATCTGGTGTTCTCGCTCTGACCTCGCCGACGGACCGTTTGTTGCGTTAAGCTGGAGGGAAGCAGAAAAAGAAACGCCGGAGGCGAAGATGGGGTCGACGTCGTCAGCGCGATTGAGCGCGTCCGAGATCGAAAGCTACCACAGAGACGGCCTGATCGTTCCGAGCTACCGGCTGCCCACCGCCCGCGTCGACGCCATGCGGGCGGCGCTCGACCGTCTGATCGCCGACAATCCCGACGTCCGGCCCGAGCATCTGGTGCTGCGCTGGGGCGGCGGCGCCGACGCCCTGCCGGCGCACGCCGCGTTCCTCGACTTCGCCCAAGACGACGCGGTTCTGGACCTCGTCGAACAGATCCTCGGCCCTGACCTGATCCTCTGGGGCAGCCACGTGTTCTGCAAGCCGGCCGGCGACGGGCTCGAGATCCCCTGGCACCAGGACGGCCAGTACTGGCCGATCCGTCCGCTGGCGACCTGCACGGTCTGGATCGCGCTCGACCACTCGACGCCCGAAAACGGCTGCCTGCGCGTCATCCCCGGCTCGCACCGCCAGAAGACCGTGTTTCATCATCGCCTGGACGAGCGGCCGAACCTCGCCATCGACCAGGTGATCGAGGAATCGCAGTTCGACGAAAGCGAGGCCCGCGACGTGATCCTGGAACCGGGCCAGATGTCGATCCACGACGTTTATCTGATCCACGGCTCGCGCGCCAACCGCTCGGGCTGTCGCCGCACGGGCTTCGCCACCCGCTACATGCCGTCGACGTCGCTCTACGACCGCAGCGTGAAGTATCCGGGCGGCGCCAAGGCGATCCGCCAGGACATGTCGCTGCGGCCGATCTATCTCGTCCGTGGCCGCGACCGCCACGGCGGGAACGACTTCACGGTCGGTCAGGACACGCCGTTCGCGGTCGGAGCCGCCGAATGACGGACGATCTGCGCGCCTTGCCCAAGATCGATGCCCACCATCATCTCTGGGACGTCGAGAACAATCCCTATCCCTGGCTGACCGGCCCGACCGAGCCGCGTATCTACGGCGACTACGGCGCCATCAAGAAGAACTATCTGATCGACGATTTCCGGGCCGACGGCCAGCCGCACAACGTGGTCAAATCGGTGCACGTGCAGGCGAACTGGGACCCGGCCGACCCGGTCGGCGAGACCCGCTGGTGTCAGGGCGTCGCTGACATCAGTGGCTTTCCACACGCCATTGTCGGCCACGCCAATCTGGCCGAAAGCGATGTCGAAGGCGTGCTGGCCGCGCACTGCGAGAGCGCCAACATGCGCGGCATCCGGCACATCATCGGGCATACCGACCATCCCGATCATCCGAGACCAAGGCCGGACTACCTGAACGATCCGGCCTGGGAGCACGGCTTCAGCCTGCTGCGCAACTACGGCCTGTCATTCGATTTTCAGCTGTTCCCGCGGCACATGGCCGACGCCGCGCGCATCGTCCGGGCCTATCCCGACACGCCGGTCGTGATCTGTCACACCGGCTTTCCGTTCCCGCGCGACGACGACGGTGTGGCCCTATGGCGCAAGGGCATGCGGGCGCTCAGCGAATGCCCGCACGTCTACGCCAAACTGTCGGGTCCGGCGATGGTGATGCTGAACTGGACGGTCGACAGCTTCGGCCCGTTCATTCGCGAAACCATCGACCTGTTCGGCCCCGCCCGCTGCATGTTCGCAAGCAACGTGCCGCCCGACCTGTTGGCCAAGAGCTACGACCAGATCTACGCCGCGTTCTACGACTGGGCCGCGCCCTACTCGGCCGACGAGCAGCGGCAGTTGTTCCACGACGCCGCGGCGTCGTTCTATCGGATCTGATTCAGGCGGCGGTGACGTTGTAGGAAGCGTTGATCGCCGGCGCATTGCGCATGGACTGCAGCACCACGCAATAGCGTTCGGTCAGCTTCAACAGCGTGTCGAGCTGTTCGGCCGGCGCGTCGGTATCGAGGTCGAAGCGCAGGCGGATATCGCGGAAGCCGACCGGCGCCTCCTTCTCGACGCCGAGCGTGCCGCGGGCATCGATGTCCCCCTCGGCGTGCACCGTGCCGCCACGCAGATCGATCTCCATCGCCGTCGCCACGGCGCGCAGGGTGACGCCGGCGCAGGCCACCAGCGCCTCCAGCAGCATGTCTCCGGAGCAGGCGAAGCTGCCGTCGCCGCCGGCCATGGGATGCAGGCCCGCCTCGACCAGCGCCCGGCCGGTATCGACCGAACAGGTGATGCCGTCACCGTCGAGCCGGCCTTCCGCCGTCAGCCGTATGACCGCCGTGTCGGGGTCCTCGCGATAGCGCTGCTTGATCGGCGCCTGCAGGGCGCGCAGGTCATCGGCCTTCATGACATCTCCCTTTGTTTTGGTTGCGCCGCGGTCAGATCAGCCCGGCCAGCGGCGACGACGGATCGGCGTATTTCTTTTTCGCCATGCGGCCGGCGAGATAGGCGTCGCGGCCGGCCTGCACGGCATGCTTCATGGCCCGGGCCATGCGGATCGGGTCCTTGGCCTCCGCGATGGCCGTGTTCATCAGCACGCCGTCGCAGCCGAGCTCCATGGCGATGGTCGCATCCGACGCCGTGCCGACGCCGGCATCGACGATCACCGGCACGTCAGCGTTCTCGACGATGATGCGGATGTTCACCGGGTTCTGGATGCCGAGGCCCGAGCCGATCGGCGCGCCCAGCGGCATGATGGCGCAACAGCCGATCTCTTCCAGGCGCTTGGCCTGGATCGGATCGTCATTGCAATAGACCATGACCTGGAAACCTTCGCCGATCAGCATTTCCGCCGCGCGGAGCGTCTCCGGCATGTTCGGATAGAGCGTCTTCTGGTCGCCCAGCACTTCCAGCTTCACCAGGTCCCAGCCGCCGGCCTCGCGCGCCAGCCGCAGCGTCCGCACCGCGTCCTCGCCCGTGAAGCAACCGGCCGTGTTCGGCAGATAGATGAATTTCTTCGGGTCGATATGATCGACCAGCATCTCCTTGGCCGGATCGGAGATATTGACCCGGCGCACCGCCACGGTGACCATCTCGCTGCCGGCCGCCTCGGCGGCGCGACGGTTCTGGTCATAGCTTTCGTACTTGCCGGTGCCGATGATCAGGCGCGAGGTCATGCGCCGGCCGGCCACGGCCCAGGTATCGTCATCGGCATCGGCCTTGGCGTCGCCGCCGCCGATGAAATGCACGATCTCCAACCGGTCGCCGTCGCCGACCACGGTCTCCGGATAGGCCGAGCGCGGCACGATCTCCAGATTGCGTTCAAGCGCGATTTTGCGCGAATCCAGCCCCAATTGGTCGAGCAACTGACTGACAGTCATAGGCGCGACGAAGGCGCGCGCCTCGCCGTTAATGGTCACATTCATCGATCGCAGGTCATCCGCAAATAGCCACGATGTCGTGGCGTCTCGGATCAAGTATGGGGGCGCCGCCGACCGCAATCAACAGCACCCGCCTTTCCAGCACGGCTGCGACACAGTATACAGGCATTCTCTGATTCTTTGCGGTCCCGATGTCTGCAACCATCCTTGTCCTGAACGGTCCGAACCTGAACCTTCTCGGCACACGCGAACCGTCGATTTACGGCGCCGAGACGCTGGCCGATGTGGAGGCAAAGCTGACGGCGTTGGGCCGGGACCGCGGAGTCGGCATCGATTTCCGCCAGTCGAACCACGAGGGCGAGCTGGTCACCTGGATCCAGCAGGCCCGCGATCAGGCCGCCGCGATCATCATCAACGCCGGCGCCTACACGCATACATCGGTCGCGATTCACGACGCGTTGCGCGCAGCCGCGCTGCCGGTCTGGGAAGTCCATATCTCGAACGTTTACCGGCGCGAAACGTTTCGCCACCATTCATATATCAGTGGAATTGCCGAGGGCGTGATCGCCGGGTTCGGCACGCAGGGCTATGTCGCCGCGCTGGACGCGGCCATCGCGCGTGTCGCCGCAACGCCGTCGCCGTCCTGAACAAGGAGAGCGGAGCCCAATGAGCAAGCTCGATGTCGACCAGGGGCTCATTCGCGAGCTGGCTGGCTTGCTGGAGGATACCGGCTTGTCGGAAATTGAGATTGCCGACAAGGAAAAGCGTCTGCGGGTGGTCCGGCACCAGGCCACGACGGTCGCCGCCGTGGCGCCCGCGCCGGCTGCCGCCCCTGTCGCTGCCGCGCCGGCCGCCGCCGCGACGGACACCAAGGTCGGCGAGGCCGAGGATTTCGCCAGCCATCCGGGCGCGGTCTCCTCGCCGATGGTCGGCACGGCTTATCTCGGCCCCGAGCCGGGCGCGCCAGCCTTCGTCAATATCGGCGAGCAGGTCCGCGAGGGCCAGACGGTGCTGATCATCGAGGCCATGAAGACCTTTAACGAGATCCCCGCCCCGCGGTCGGGCACTGTCAGCCGGCTCTTCGTCGAGAACGGCACGCCGGTCGAGTACGGCGCCGTTCTGCTGCTGATCGAGTAGACGCCGCCGCATGTTCGAACGGGTGCTGATCGCCAACCGCGGCGAAATCGCGCTTCGCATCCACCGGGCCTGCCGTGAGATGGGCATCGAGACGGTGGCCGTGCATTCCACGGCCGACGCCGACGCCATGCATGTGCGGCTGGCCGACGTCAGCGTCTGCATCGGCCCGCCGCCGGCGAAGGACAGCTATCTGAACATGCCCGCGATCATTGCCGCGGCGGAGATTTCGGGCGCCGACGCCATCCATCCGGGCTACGGCTTCCTGTCGGAAAACGCCGACTTCGCGGCCATCGTCGAGGAGCACGGCTTCGTCTTCATCGGGCCGACGCCCGAACATATCCGGGTCATGGGCGACAAGGTCGTCGCCAAGGAGACCATGGTCGAGCTTGGCGTGCCCGTGGTCCCCGGCAGCGACGGCGCCGTGACCGAAGACGACCAGGCGAGGCGCATCGCCGACGAGATCGGCTACCCCGTCCTGATCAAGGCGGCCGCCGGCGGTGGCGGCCGGGGCATGAAACGGGTCGGCGCCGCCGACGAGCTGTCGGCCGCCCTGTCGGCGGCGCGCAGCGAGAGCAAGGCCGCCTTCGGCGACGATTCGGTGTATATCGAGAAGTTCCTCGAACTGCCGCGCCATATCGAGCTGCAGGTGTTGGGCGACGGCAAAGGCGCCGTCGTGCATCTGGGCGAGCGCGACTGCTCGCTGCAGCGCCGGCACCAGAAGGTGCTGGAAGAAGCGCCCTCGCCCGCGCTCAACGAAACGCTGCGCGGCGAGATCGGCGCCACCGTGGTCGAGGCGCTGGCGAAACTGAAATACCGCGGTGCCGGGACCATCGAGTTCCTTTACGAGAACGGCGCCTTCTACTTCATCGAGATGAACACCCGGCTGCAGGTCGAGCATCCCGTGACCGAGGCCGTGACCGGTATCGACATGGTGCGCGAGCAGATCCGGATCGCCGCCGGCGGACCGCTGGCGATCGCGCAATCCGACATCTCAACCGTCGGGCACGCCATCGAGTGCCGGATCAATGCCGAGGACGGCTTCACGCTGACCCCGTCCCCCGGCCTGGTGACCGATTATCATGCGCCGGGCGGCATGGCCGTGCGCGTCGATTCGGGCCTTTATGCCGGTTACATGGTGCCGCCCTACTACGACAATCTGATCGCCAAGCTGATCGTCTACGGCACGACCCGCAACGAGTGCCTGCTGCGCCTGCGCCGGGCGCTGGAAGAGTTTGTTATTGTCGGCATCGATACCAATATTCCGCTGCATCTGGCGTTGATCAACGAGCCCGACTTCGTCAACGGCGACTACGACATCCACTGGCTGGAACGGTTCCTGGAACGCCACGCAGCCTGATTGCGTATAACGGTCATGCGTATCACGCCGGAACTTCTGTTGAAGGCATACGCGGCCGGCGTCTTCCCGATGGCGGAGGACCGGCATGACACCCGGCTGTTCTGGGTCGATCCGGACCGGCGCGGCATCCTGCCGTTGGACAACTTCCATCTGTCCCGACGGTTGCGGCGGACCGTGCGCGGCGGGGCCTACGACATCACGGTCGACAGCTGCTTCGCCGATGTCGTCGCGGCCTGCGCCGCCTCGCGGCCCGGCCGCGCCAGCACCTGGATCAATGACCAGATCATCGATCTCTACAACGACCTGCATGCCCGGAACCACGCCCACAGCGTGGAGGCGTGGTCGGAGGGCAAGCTGGTCGGCGGCCTGTACGGCGTCTCGCTGGGCACCGCGTTCTTCGGCGAAAGCATGTTCAGCCAGGCCCGCGATGCCAGCAAGGTGGCGCTGGTGCATCTGGTCGGCCGTTTGATTCGCGGCGGCTATACCCTGCTGGACACCCAGTTCGTGACCGAGCATCTGATGCAGTTCGGCACCGTCGAGATCAGCCGCAGCGACTATCGCAAGCGGCTGGACGCGGCGCTCGATCAGTTCGCCGATTTCTCCTGCGGCGGCGCCTCGCTGTCGGCCGACGAAGTCTTACAGTCGATTACCCAGACATCGTAGACCGGATGCTCCAGCGCCGAGAGCGCCGGGCTTGAGGCGAACATCCAACCGCTGAACAGCGGGATCTGCTCGATTTCGCCCGGCCGCTGATCGACGATCTCGAGAAACGCCGCGACCTCGGGCGTCTCCTCCGGCGGCCGCTTGTTGCAGACCCGGGGCGTGATGCGCAGCGTGCCGAACGGCACCGTCATGTCGATCGGCGCATCGAAGGTCGTGATGCGGGCGGTAATCTTGTCCAACCCACGCAGAACCACCGCCCGGTCGGCGGACCATGTCACCGCCGGAAACAGGCAGACGCACGCAAGCGCCGCCCACCCAAGGCCACGGCCGACCGGAATCATGTCGATTGCAAGGGAGTGTCCGTCAGTTGCCGCCACTGCCGGAGCTGTAGATCGCCTTGCCCAGCAGATCGACGAGATCGACCGAACCCTGGGTGAAGCGGATCTCGTCGCCGGCGGCCAGCACCTCGTCCGCGCCGCCGGGATCGATCGCCAGATAGTTGTCGCCGAGCAGACCGGCGCTCGAGACCTTGATGGCAGAGTCTTCGGGCAGCTGAATATCGTCAGCCACGGACAGGCGGACCACCGCAAGGAAGCTCTCCGTATCGAGCTCCTGTCCGACGACGGTGCCGATCTTGATGCCGCTCATGGTGACATCGCTGCCGACCCCGATACCGTCGATTTTCTCGAATTTGGCGACCAGCTCGTACCCCCCGACGGCCTTGATGTCGGCCCGGGTATAGGCGATTGCCATGAAAACGCCGGCAACGACCAGCACGACCGCGCCGATCAGCGTCTCGACCAGATTACCGCCCATGGGACCTCCTGAAACCGTCGTGGAATCGGCGCGTATTATGCACAGGGCGCCAGGCGCCATCCACCGACAAACCGATGTCGACCGTCGGATAACAGCCGGCGGCTAAAGAATCACTGAATCGTCTCGGCAGCCGAATCGGCGCGGCGGGTTATTCCGGCCGCCAGGCTTCGTAGTCGCCCGTCGCCGCATCGCGTTTGCCCTCGCCGACAAGGCTCCCAGACGGCCGGTAGGCCGACGTCGTGCCCGTCAGATTCGGGATATGCGTCTGCTCCCAGGACTGGGCATAGGCCGAATCGGCCGATGGCACGTCGTCCGTCGTGTAGTGCAGCCAGGCATGCCAGGCCGGCGGCACCTTCGACGCCTCGGGCGTGCCCTTGTAAATGACCCAGCGGCGATCGCCGGCTTTCTCGGCATAGTACTGATTGCCGAACTCATCCTCGCCGACCAGCTTGCCTTTCCACCAGGTCATCAGGCGGGTGCCGATGGTTGCGCCCATGCGTCGGATTCCATGCTCGTTCGTTGTTGCCGGCGGGAATATGACACCGGCAGCCGGCGACGTCCAGCAGCCGGAACGACCGGATCGAGGGCGCCAGATTGCGCCGGAACAGCGCTTATCTGGACATATATGGATGCTAAGAAGTTACGCAAACGCGAAAATTAACATTAACTACCGCCTCTAGCATACTGTTTTTTCGTGCCAATTAGGGCGTTGGAAGAAATTAACAAAGGATTAAGACCCCCAATATCATGTATGCCGCCATCAAACTGACACAAAATGTCGTTGCGCGGTCATTCCGAATGTGGCTAGATTTTGTTGTTAGGTCAGTGCCGACACCAAACATATCGTGGTTCGGCCGGCACAACGCGGGGCAGGCGCCCCGGCATCGGGCGCCAGACATCAGCAAATCCGGTCAAGAGAGGTCAAGGATAGTTTTATGCGTATTACGCGTCGCTTCACCGAAGAAGGCATGTCGGCCTACCAGGGGATCGCTTTCCGCAACACCAGCAGCGAGATTCGCAACCCTGACGGCTCCGTCGTATTCAAGCTCGACGACATCGAAGTGCCCGCCGCCTGGAGCCAGGTGGCCTGCGATATTCTGGCGCAGAAGTACTTCAGAAAGGCCGGCGTGCCGTCGCGCCTGCGGCGGCAGGAGGAAAACGACGTCCCGTCCTGGCTGTGGCGCAGCGTCGCCGACGACGACGCCCTGGCCGATCTGCCGGAGGACGCGCGCAGCACGAGCGAGACCAGCGCCAAACAGGTATTCGAGCGTCTGGCCGGTACTTGGACCTATTGGGGCTGGAAGGGCGGCTATTTCGACGCCGAGCGCGACGCGCGGGCTTTCTTCGACGAGATGTGCCACATGCTGGCCCGCCAGATGGCGGCGCCGAACAGCCCGCAATGGTTCAACACCGGCCTGCATTGGGCTTATGGGATCGACGGGCCGGCGCAGGGCCACTACTATGTCGACTTCCAGTCCGGCGAGCTGACGCGCTCGACAAGCGCCTACGAGCATCCGCAGCCGCACGCCTGCTTCATCCAGTCGATCGACGACGACCTGGTCGGCGACGGCGGCATCATGGACCTGTGGGTGCGTGAGGCGCGGCTATTCAAGTACGGCTCGGGCACGGGCAGCAACTTCTCGCGCCTGCGCGGCGAGAACGAGCCGCTATCGGGCGGCGGAAAGTCGTCCGGCCTGATGAGCTTCCTGAAGATCGGCGACAGGGCGGCCGGCGCCATCAAGTCCGGCGGCACGACGCGCCGGGCGGCGAAGATGGTCGTGGTCGACATCGACCATCCGGACATCGAAGCCTTCATCAACTGGAAGGTCGTCGAGGAGCAGAAGGTCGCGGCGCTGGTGACCGGCTCGAAAACGACCGCCAAGCACCTGAACGCGGTCATGGCGGCCTGCCACGCGGCCGACGGTGACGACGCCTTCGATTCGGCGAAGAACCGCGACCTGAAGCGCGCCATGGTCGGCGCACGCAAGGCGTTGGTGCCGGAGAACTACATCAAGCGCGCGGTCGACTTCGCGGCCCAGGGCTATACCGGGATCGACTTCCGGACCTACGACACCGACTGGGATTCGGAGGCTTATCTGACGGTCTCGGGCCAGAACTCGAACAATTCCGTCCGCGTCACCAACGACTTCCTGCGGGCGGTCGAGAGCGACGAGGATTGGCAGCTGAACGGCCGCATCAGCAACACCCACGACCGCAGCGTCAAGGCGCGCGACCTGTGGGAGCAAATCGGCCACGCGGCCTGGGCCTGCGCCGATCCGGGCATGCAGTTCCACACCACGGTGAACGACTGGCACACCTGCCCCGGCGGCGGCGAGATCAGGGCGTCGAATCCGTGCTCGGAATACATGTTCCTGGACGACACGGCCTGTAATCTGGCCTCGCTCAACCTGATGGCGTTCCTGCGCGACGACGGCCAGTTCGACATCGAAGGCTTCGAGCATGCCGTGCGGCTGTGGACCGTGGTGCTGGAGATCTCGGTGCTGATGGCGCAGTTCCCCTCGCCCCGGATCGCCCAGCTCTCCTACCAGTACCGCACGCTGGGCCTGGGCTATGCCAACATCGGCGGCCTGCTGATGGCCCAGGGCATCCCCTATGACAGCGATGCCGGCCGCGCCATGTGCGGCGCCATCAGCGCGCTGATGACCGGCGCCTCCTACGCCGCCTCGGCCGAGATGGCGAAAGAGCTGGGACCGTTTTCGGCCTATGCCGAGAACCGCACCAACATGCTCCGCGTCATGCGCAACCACCGCCAGGCGGCGCACGGCGAGGCCGGCGGTTACGAGGAGCTGGAGACCCTGCCGGTGCCGCTCGACCGCGAGAACTGCCCGCAGCAGTCGCTGGCGGACGCCGCGGCGCGGGCCTGGGACTTGGCGCTCGCCTGGGGCGAGGCCTGGGGCTTCCGCAACGCGCAGGCGACCGTGATCGCGCCGACCGGCACGATCGGCCTGGTGATGGATTGCGACACCACGGGCATCGAGCCCGACTTCGCCATCGTCAAGTTCAAGAAGCTGGCCGGCGGCGGTTACTTCAAGATCATCAACCGCATGGTGCCGCGGGCGCTACGCACGATGGGCTACACCGACAGCGAGATCGAGGAGATCGTCGATTACGCGGTCGGCCGCGGCACGCTCGACGGCGCGCCGGGCGTCAATCACGACCTGTTGACCGAGAAGGGTTTCGAGGACGCACAGATCCAAGCCATCGAAACCGCGCTCGCCAGCGCCTTCGACATCAAGTTCGCATTCAACAAGTGGACGTTGGGCGAAGACTTCTGCACCGATGTGCTCGGCTTCTCGGCGGCGCAACTCGACGACATGTCGTTCGACATGCTGGGCGCGCTGGGCTTCTCGAAGGCCGATGTCGATGCCGCCAACATCTTTTGCTGCGGCGCCATGACGCTTGAGGGCGCGCCGCACCTGAAGGACGCGCACCTGCCGGTCTTCGACTGCGCCAATCCCTGCGGCCGGATCGGCAAACGCTTCCTGTCGGTCGACAGCCACATTCATATGATGGCGGCGGCGCAGCCGTTCATCTCGGGCGCGATCTCCAAGACCATCAACATGCCGAACTCGGCCAGCGTCGAGGACTGCAAGGACGCCTACATGACGTCCTGGAAGCTGGGCCTGAAGGCGAACGCGCTCTATCGCGACGGCTCCAAGCTGTCGCAGCCGTTGTCGGCGGCGCTCCTCGACGAGGAGGACCTGGAGGAAGAGGAAGACAGCCTGGCCGCGGCCGTGGCCAGCAAATCGCCGCAGGTCGTGGCCGAGCGGATCGTCGAGCGCATCATCGCCAAGCGGCGGTTCCTGCCGCAGCGCCGAAAGGGCTATACCCAGAAGGCCGTGGTCGGCGGGCACAAGGTCTATCTGCGCACCGGCGAGTTCGAGGACGGGCGTCTCGGCGAGATTTTCATCGACATGCATAAAGAAGGCTCGGCCTTCCGCAGCCTGATGGACAGCTTCGCCATCGCCATCTCGCTGGGCTTGCAATACGGCGTGCCGTTGGAGGAATTCGTCGAATCCTTCACCTTCACCCGCTTCGAGCCGAGCGGCATCGTCGAGGGCAACGACGCCATCAAGATGGCGACCTCGGTATTGGACTACCTGTTCCGCGAGCTGGCGGTGTCTTACCTCGGCCGGCACGACCTGGCGCATGTCGAGCCGGGCGACCTGATGCCCGACACGGTGGGCCGCGGCATCAACGACAGCAAGCCGAGCGCGGCCGAGAACGGCAACGCCATGGCGGCCGTCAACAGCCTGGCCTCGAACGGCTATATCCGCAGCCAGCTTCTGGTGCTGAACGGCGGCGGCAACGGCGCCGGCGAGACCGGGGCCACGGCCGTCACCGCGACGGCAGGCGATGTCGAAGTGGGCGCCGTGGTGCAGGCCGGCAATGCCGCCGTCGCCATTCGGGCGGAAGTGGCCGAGGTCGCCTCGCCACAGATCGAAAAGATCCGCGAAGCCCGGATGAAGGGCTACGAGGGCGACGCCTGCGGCAATTGCGGCAACTTCACGCTGGTCCGCAACGGTACGTGCATGAAGTGCGATACCTGCGGCGAGACCAGCGGTTGCAGCTGAGTTGTGTTGTGTTGCGTAGCGTACCCGTCAAGACGGTAGTCAGGCGTTAGCTAACGCCGAGTTACGTCTTCCCTGTTGTGCGAAGCCTGGGGCGCGGAACCGACTCCGCGCCCCTTTTTTTGCCGGGGTCCGCGCCATGGCGGTCGCTTAACACCTCGTTTACGACGTTCCGGCTATGCAGAGCGATGCCGGACGGCAGCCACATAGGCGGCGCACCGCCGACCGACAACCTCGCCGTGCACGTCGCGCAGGACGACGAGGAGCGGGCGCGCATCTACGCCTTCCGCTACGAGGTCCTGGTCGAGGAACTCGACATCCCGGTTGTCGATGCCGATCACGATCGCAGGCAGGTGCGCGACGACATCGATAAGCTGGCGCTGCACCTCTATCTGACCGATCAAGGCCAGGTACAGGCCTGTTCGCGCCTGCTGCTGGCGGGCGACGGCCAACTTCCGAACCGGCTGCGGCAGGTTTACGGCCTCGAGAAGTTCGGCGCGTTCGCGCCGGCGGCTTTTTCCTTCTCGGACCGCCTCTACGTCGCCCAGGCCTGGCGCAAGAGCCGGATGCCGGCGGTCTTGCTGGGTGCCCAATTCAAGATCGCCCGCCGCGCCAGCATACGGTTCGACTTCACGCATTGCCGGCCGGCGCAGGTCGGCTTGTTCGAGAAGCTGGGCTACCGCAGGTATGCCGAGAATTTTCAGGATGCCGACTTTGGTCTGCAGACGCCAATGGTCCTGCTGACCGAGGATGAACGGCGTCTGGTTCGGCTGAATTCGCCCTTCACGGCCATGGCGCAGGCTTTCGGCTGCAATCCGGAAACGGCAGGCTGGTTTGCCCGAACCTTCTCTAACCGCGATGACACGAGCACCAAAAAACTACGCGACGACAAGCAGTTCTGGGCACACCTTACGAACGTACTGCATCAGACTCCGCTGGTCGGACTGCCGTTGTTGCATGGCCTCAGCTATGCCGAAGCCATGATGCTGCTGCGGCAATCGACGGTGCTGACTTGCAGCGCCGGGGATTGGCTCATGCGGGCCGGCGATCCGAGCGGCGAGATTTTCGTCCTGCTGTCCGGCACGGCCGACATCATCGTCGGCGAAGACGCCCGCCATCGGATCACCTCGTTCGGCAGCGGTGCGGTGCTCGGCGAAATCGGCACGCTCAGCAACATGCAACGAACCGCCGACGTCTTCATTACCGAAGACGCGGAAATTCTCGTGCTCGATCAGGACGTCCTGCAACGCCTGGTCACGGGATCACCGGAGATCGCCGCCAGGGTCCTCTACAATCTGACCCTCATCCTGTGCGAGCGGTTGCACGCCACGACGGCCGGCGTCGAAGGGACTGCCCTGACCGCATCCATGAGACAGCGCTCGGGCTAGCCGCCGCCCTCAGGCTTCGGCGGCGGCGGAGCCAGGCGGATGTGCAGCTCGCGCAGCTGATGCGCCGAGACCTCGGCAGGCGCCCCCATCATCAGGTCCTGGGCCTGCTGGTTCATCGGGAACATGATGACTTCGCGGATGTTCGGCTCGTCGGCCAGCAGCATGACGATGCGGTCGATGCCAGGCGCGATGCCGCCGTGCGGCGGCGCGCCGAACTTGAGCGCGTTCAGCATGCCGCCGAAGCGCTGTTCGACCTCTTCCGCGCCGTAGCCGGCGATCTCGAAGGCCTTGTACATGATCTCCGGCTTGTGATTCCGGATCGCGCCCGACGACAGCTCGATGCCGTTGCAGACGATGTCGTACTGATAGCCCAGCACGTCGAGCGGGTCCTTGCTCTCCAGCGCCTCCAGGCCGCCCTGGGGCATCGAGAACGGGTTGTGGCTGAAATCGATGCGTCGCTCGGTCTCGGAGAACTCGTACATCGGAAAATCGACGATCCAGCAGAACCGGTATTCGCCGGTCTCGATCAGCTCAAGGTCCTGGCCCACCTTGGTGCGCGCCTTGCCGGCGAGCAGCGCCGCGCCCTCGGGCTTGTCGCAGGCGAAGAACACGCCGTCGCCGTCACCGACGTCGCAGAGTTCCTTCAGCCGCGCCAGGCGCGCCTCGTCCAGCCGGTTGGCGATCGGCCCCTTGCCCGCCCCGTCGGCGAACGAGATCCAGCCCATGCCCGGCGCGCCCTCGTCGCGCGCCCAATCGTTCATCTTGTCGAAAAAGCTGCGCGGCCGGCCCGCGGCGCCGGGCGCGGGGATCGCGCGCACGACGGCCCCGCCCTCGACCTGGCTGGCGAAGATCTTGAAGTCCGAGCCGGCGAAGACCTCGCTGACGTCCCGGATCTCGATGGGGTTGCGCAGATCAGGTTTGTCGGTGCCGTATTTCAGCATCGCCTCGGCATAGGGAATGCGCGGAAACGGCGCATCGGTGACTTTCCAGTCGGAGAACTCGGTGAAGACGCCGTGCATCACCGGCTCGACCGCCGCGAAGACGTCGTCCTGGGTGACGAACGACATCTCGACATCGAGCTGATAGAACTCGCCGGGGCTGCGGTCGGCCCGCGCGTCCTCGTCGCGGAAACAGGGCGCGATCTGGAAGTAGCGGTCGAAGCCGGCGACCATAACCAGCTGCTTGAACTGCTGCGGCGCCTGCGGCAGGGCGTAGAACTGGCCGGGATGCAGCCGTGACGGCACCAGGAAGTCCCGCGCGCCCTCCGGCGACGAAGCCGTCAGGATCGGGGTCTGGAACTCCATGAAGCCCTGCGCTTCCATGCGCCGGCGGATGCTGGAAATCACCTTGGCCCGCAGCACGATGTTGTCGTGCAGGACCTCGCGCCGCAGATCCAGAAAACGGTACCGCAGACGCGTTTCCTCGGGATAGATCTGGTCGCCGAAGACCTGCAGCGGCAATTCGCCGGCCTCGGACAGCAGCGCGACCGCCTCGATCCGCACCTCGACCGCGCCGGTGTCGAGCGCCGGGTTGACCGTCTCTTCGCTGCGCGGCACGACACGGCCGTCGATGCGGATGACGCTTTCGGCCCGAACCCGCTCGACCTCGCCGAAGCAGGCGCTGTCGGGCTCGACGACGCATTGCGTGACGCCAAAATGATCCCGCAGGTCGACGAACAACAGATTGCCGTGGTCGCGTTTGCGGTGCACCCAGCCGGACAGACGAACCGTCTCGCCGACATGACTCGGCCTCAGCTCGCCACAGGTGTGAGTTCGATAACTATGCATGTCGGAAATACCCGTAAAGGCCGACGAGGCCGCCCGGTTCATAGAGGCGGCATGGCCCGACGTAATCGATCAGCGCGGAATTCGCGGCGCAAAGCACACCGAACCGAACGACTTGTCAAGGCCGACGTCACGCCCTCGCGACTTGGCGGCGCCGGTGCGACCGCCTATGTTCATGCCGATGATATGGTTCTCCGGTCTTGGGCCTCGTTGGTTGGCGCTGACCTTCCTTCCCCTGCTCTGCGCGCCGTTGCCGGCGACGGCTGATCTGGCCGGTGTTTGGGACGTCACCGAATACGATCCCTTCATACCTGACAATGACTTCTGGGGACAATTTAAGTATCGACTTGAAATTGTTCGGGTGCCGGAAGGCTATCGCTTGACGGTGCCCCGGACCGGCGCCCGGCTGCAAGCGCCGGAGATCGACAGGGATCGACTGACCGCAATCGGGACCGAACCGGGCCGGGGCGAGCTGAGGCTGGAAATTACCTTTGCCGATAACAGCTTCGAAGGAACCCTTCACACCGAGCAGAACCGGCGGCGGGTGACCGGTACGCTGAACCCGTCGGCCCAGCTCGACCGCATCGAAGGCAGCGTCCGCGCGGCCGAAGCCCGGGCCGACAGCGCCTTCGCCGAGGCCGCCGCCGTCCGCGCGCAGCGCGATGCGCTGGAGCGCCAGGTCGCGGTGCTGTCACGCCAGATCGGCACGCTACGCGAAAGCCAGCGCGCCACGACGCGCGAGCTGGAGATCGCCCGCGAGCAGCTCGAATCGGCGCCCAAACCAGCGCCGGTCACGACCGTCGCCGCCGTCCCGAGGCCGGCCACGCCGGACGTCGGCGTCCGGGGTCCGCGAATTTCGATCATCGAGCCGCCATTCGACCCGGCCAGCGAGGGCGCGACGGCCCTCACCTACGAGCTGCCGACCACCCGTCTGATCGGCAAGGTGAGCACCGGGATGGGCCTGATCAGCCTGCGGATCAATGGCCGGGACGTCGGTGTCGATGCCGCGGGGCTGTTCAAGGCGTCGCTCGATGTCGACACGGGCGGCACGCCCGTGCGCATCGTGGCGATCGACAATGACGGCCGTCGCACCGAACTGTCGTTCAGCCTGCTGCCCGGCACGCCCGCCGCCGGGTCCGGTCAAACGAGCCGCCAGGGCGCCGAACGGCGCTGCTATGAGCTGGCGATCGCCGCAGCCTCACCACAACCCGGCGGCCTCGATGCCTGCCGCGCGGCGATCCGGGAAAACCCGGAGAAGGCCCTCAATCATTATAATCTCGGGGTCGCGTTGAGCCGCGCCGGACGCCACCAGGAAGCCGTCCGTGCCTATCAGGAGGCGGCCGGCCTCTGGTCGCGCTAGAACCCGCCGATGTCCAACCGCAAACGCCGTTCGCGACCGGCCCGCCAGCGTGGTATACAGCCTCCGCCCATGCCAATCATAACGACAACGGCGGAACTCGCCGACCTCTGCCGCAGGCTGCGTCAGGGGAACCACATCACGATCGACACCGAGTTCATCCGCGACCGGACCTACTGGCCGCGGCTATGTCTGGTGCAGGTGGCCGGCGGCGACGAGGCCCGGGTGATCGACCCGCTGGCCGACGGAATCGATCTGGCCCCACTGCTGGCGTTGCTGGAAGACCCCGACGTCATCAAGGTGTTTCACGCCGCCCGCCAGGACGTCGAAATCTTCCATCGCCTGACCGGCAAGGTGCCGGCGCCGTTGTTCGACACCCAGATCGCCGCCATGGTCTGCGGCTTCGGCGATTCCGTCGGTTACGACAAGCTGGTCGGCGAGCTGGCCGGGGTGCGTATCGACAAGGCCTCGCAATTCACCGACTGGGCCCGCCGGCCGTTGAGCGATCGTCAGCTTCGTTACGCGTTGGACGACGTCGTGCATCTGCAGGTGATCTACGCCAAGTTGGCCGAGCAATTGGAGAAATCCGGCCGCAGCGGTTGGTTGGCCGAGGAAATGGCCATCCTGGCCGATCCGGGAACCTATGCGGTCGAGCCGGAAAACGCCTGGCGGCGCCTGAAGACCCGCAGCCGGAATCCCGAATATCTCGGCGTGATGAAGGAATTGGCGACCTGGCGTGAGACCGAGGCGCAGCGGCGGGATCTGCCCCGCAACCGCCTGTTGCGCGACGAAGCGATCTACGAGATCGCCGCCGAACGCCCGAAACAGATCGACGGTCTGAAACGACTGCGGGCCGTGCCCAAGGGCGTCGCCGACGGGCCGCTCGGCGAGCCGTTGCTGGCGGCCGTCCGGCGCGGCCGCGAACTGCCGGCCGACCAACTGCCGCAGACCGAAGCGCCGCGGCAACTGCCGCGCGGCATCGGCCCGCTCGTCGACCTGCTGAAGGTGCTGCTGAAGATGGCCTGTGAAAAACACGGCGTGGCGCAGAAGCTGATCGCCAACGTCGCCGACCTGGAACGCATCGCCGCCTTCGACGATGCCGATGTGGCGGCGTTGAAGGGTTGGCGGCGCGAGATCTTCGGCGCCGATGCGCTGGATCTGAAGCGCGGTCGTATCGCCCTTTCGGCCGCCGGCAAGCGTATCAAGGTGATCCGTATAGAACCGCCGCGGCGCGGCGCCGAGGCCGCCGACTAAAGTTCCCTGCGCTGTCGGCTTCGCCGGACGTCAGTCGGTCTCGATCACGTAATCCCGATCGAAGGCGCGCGCCAGGGTTTCCAGACGCCGCTCGACCACGTCGCCGATCAGCTCGGCACTGCCACCGGCATCGAGGATCAGATTGTCGGCCGTCAGTCGAAGCCGCGACCGGTCCAGCAGCCCCGGCACGCCGCCCGAGAGCGTGTGGCCCAAACGCAGCGCCAAACCCACCCGACGCGCGGCCGTGGCGCCATCCTGGTCGATAATAATCCGCGCGGGCCGCGTATAGTTGCCGCCATTGCTGCCGGTGTACCGGGCGTGCACGCTGAGCGCCAACCAGGCGCGGCTCGCATGGTCGAGGCCAACGAAAGGACCATGCAGGATATCCCGCAGCGCCGTCTCGGCCCGGTATTCCGGGTGGGCCCGCCAGGCGATATCGCTCAACACCGCCGCCGCATGCCGTAACCGCTGTTGCGCCGGCGTCTCGCCGGCGAATAGCGGATCGATCCAGCGCATCAGCTCGTCGGCATGTTCGGGGAAGCGCGCGCGCCGCTGGGCCGCGCGGCGACAGAGGTCGAGCAGCGGATCCTCGGCCCGCCGGGCCTCGGCCAGCTTGTCGAACAGCAGGCCTTCCCGCAGGCCGTAGGCCGAGAACACGACGCGCGCCGGCTGCGCCACGCGCAACAGCCGCGACAAGATCAGCGCCGCCAGCGGCAGCGTGTCCAGCCGCTCCTTCGGCACGCCGGAGATGCGCTTCAGGCTGGTCCGGCCCAGGCCGGAGATCAGCCGGGCCAGCGTCTCCATGTCGGCGGCGGACAGCGCCAGTCCATGCAGCACCTTCAGCGGATAGCCGGTGCGCGACATATGAATACGGCCCAGCGCCCGCCAGGCGCCGCCGACGACATGCAGGTCCCCGCCGGCCACGGTCGGCAGCCAGTTCAGCCCGGCCAGTGCATCGTCGATCAGCCGGCGCGGCTTGGTGGCGATGTTGCGCAGGCGTAAGGGTCCGATCGGCAACGTTGACGCCTGCGCCGTCGTGCCGTCCCGCAGAGCCACAAGTTCGAGACTGCCGCCGCCCAGGTCGCCCATGATGCCCTCGGCATCGGGACAGGCGGACAGCACGCCCAGCGACGAGAACCGCGCCTCCTCGGTGCCCGACAACACACGGATGACGGCGCCCGTCTGTCGCTCGATCATGTTGACGAAGTCGTCGCCGTTCGCCGCGTCGCGAACCGCGGCCGTGGCGACGACCTCGATATCGGCGACCTGCATGGCCCGCAGCAGTTCGACAAAGCGCCGCACCGTGCGCACGGCGTGCTCTACCGCCTCGGCATCGAGCTCGCCGGTCTGATCGAGACTGCGGCCGAGGCCGCACAGCACCTTCTCGTTAAAGACCGGATAAGGCGCCCGGTACAAGCCGTCATAGACCACCAGACGAACCGAGTTCGAGCCGACGTCGATGACCGCGACCTTGCCGTCGGCGGGGGTCTCCGAGACGATCAGACTACTGGGCTCGATAGGCTTGGCGGAGACCGTCACGAGGGCTTCAGCACCAGTTTGGGTGAACAATCGGGTTTGAGCGACCGGCCGCGTCCGGACAGGCTCGGATTCGTCATGAAGTAGTGGTGCGCGCTGAATCCGCCCCCTTCGGCCGGTACGACGCGCTCATAGCAGCCGTTCGGCAGCAGCGTCCAGCTTTGGGCTTCGTCCATGATATTCGCGGCCATGATCTGGTCCAGAACCTGATCATGTACCGTGGGGTTCTCTATCGGCACAAGCGTTTCGACGCGCCGGTCGAAGTTTCGCGGCATCCAGTCGGCCGACGAGATGAATACCCTGGCGTTGTCGGACGGCAGCCCATGGCCGGCGCCGAAACAGACGATCCGGCTGTGCTCGAGAAAACGGCCCACGATGCTCTTGACCCGGATGTTCTCGGACAGATTCTCGACGCCCGGCCGCAGGCAGCAGATGCCGCGTACGATCAGGTCGATGGACACGCCGGCGGCGCTGGCGCGGTAGAGCGCGTCGATCGTCTCGGCATCGACCAGCGAGTTCATCTTGACCCAGATCGCGCCCGGACGGCCGGCCTCGACATGGGCGATCTCTTCGTCGATCAGCTCGATGATGTGCTTGCGGATGCCGACCGGCGAGTTCACCAGCTTGTCGAGCCCGTCCGGCTCGGCATAGCCGGTGGTGAAGTTCAGCAATCGCGCCGCGTCCCGTCCCAGGACCGGATCGGCGGTGAAGAACGACAAGTCGGTATAGATCTTCGCGGTAACCGGATGGTAGTTGCCGGTGCCGAAATGCACGTAAGTGCGGGCGCCCTCGTCTTCGCGGCGCACGACCAGGCTGATCTTGGCGTGCGTCTTCAGGTCGATGAAGCCATAGACGACGTGCACGCCGGCGCGCTCCAGATCGCCGGCCCATTTGATATTCGCCTCTTCGTCGAAACGCGCCTTCAGCTCGACCAGCGCCGTCACCGACTTGCCGGCCTCGGCGGCGTTGATCAGCGCCTTGACGATCGGCGAATCGTCCGACGTTCGATAGAGCGTCTGCTTGATCGCGATCACGCGCGGGTCGGCGGCGGCCTGGGCCACGAACTGTACGACGACGTCGAAGCTCTCGTAGGGATGATGGACGATGATGTCCTTCTGCCGAATCGCCGCGAAGCAGTCGCCGCCGAAGTCGCGGATGCGTTCGGGAAAGCGCGGATTGTAGGGCGTGAACTTCAGCTCCGGCCGGTCGTCGACAATCAACTGTTTGGTATCGGCGACGCCCAGAATGCCTTCGATGACGAACATGTCGCTGTCGTGCACGCCCAGCTCGTTGCCGACCACGCGGCGCAGATCCGGCGGCATTTCCGAATCGACCATCATCGAAATCACATTGCCTCTGCGACGTCGCTTCAGCGCCGTTTGGAAGTAGCGGACAAGGTCCTCGGCTTCTTCCTCGATCTCGATGTCGCTGTCGCGAATGACCCGGAACATGCCGCGACCGGTCAGTTCGTAACCGGGAAACAGCTCGCCCAGGAACAGCTCGACAAGGTTCTCCAAGCTCAGGAAACGGATGCCGTCGCCGGGAAGACGGACGAAGCGGTCGACCTGGTTCGGCAACGGCACCAGCGCGATCATCGACCGGCCGTCAGATTCGCGCAGCAGCTGCAGCACCATGACGAAGCCGAGATTGGGTATGAACGGAAACGGATGCGCCGGGTCGATGGCAAGCGGCGTCAGCACCGGAAAGACATCTTCCAGGAAATAGTTGGCCAGCCATTTGCGGTCGGCGCCGTCCAGCTCCGACAGGCCCACGACGGCGATGTCGTTGCCGCGCAGCTCGTCCTGCAGCACCCGCCAGCAGCGGCCCTGGTTGGCGATCAGCTCGGCCGATACTTCGTTGATCGCGGCGATCTGCTGTGCCGGCGTCAGACCGTCATTGCTGACCTCGTCGATGCCCTCATGCACCTGGCCGTGCAGCCCGGCGACACGGACCATGAAGAACTCGTCCAGGTTCGCCGCCGAGATCGACAGGAAACGCAGCCGCTCCAGCAACGGATGATTGGGATTGAACGCTTCTTCCAGCACACGAATGTTGAACGCCAGCCACGACAATTCCCGATTGATGTAACGGGTTTCGCGGCTGTATTCGGCGATCGGTTTCGACGGCCCGATATTGGGGGTCGGTACGACCGCCGTTTCAGCTTGCGTCTTGCTTCGTGCGCGCGCCACTGCCGCCCCTCCTAGAACGTCCCGGGATAGCTGCCGCCATCCAACAGAACCTGCTGTCCTGTCATATAGCCGGCATGCACGCTGCACAGAAACGCGCAGGTGGCGCCGAACTCCTCCGGCGTGCCGAAGCGGCCGGACGGGTTCTTGGCCGCGCTCGCCGCGCGGATATCCTCGATGGCCTGGCCGGTTTCCTCGGCCGCGAAGGTATGGCCGGCGCGCAGCCGGTCGGTATCGAACGGCCCGGGCAGCAGATTGTTGATCGTGACGTTGTGCGCGACCGTCTTGCGCGACAGCCCGGCGACGAAGCCGGTCAGGCCGCAACGCGCGCCGTTCGACAGGCAGAGCTCGTCGATCGGCGCCTTCACCGCCACCGAGGTGATGTTGACGATACGGCCGAAACCGCGGCCGATCATGCCGTCGACCGTGGCCTTGATCAGCTCGATCGGCGTGATCATGTTGCTGTTCACGGCGCTCTGCCAGTGCTCCGGTCCGAACTCGCGGAAGTCGCCCCGCGGCGGACCGCCGGCATTGTTCACCAGGATGTCCGGGTTCGGGTTCGCCGCCAGCAGTTCCGCCCGGCCTTCGGGCGTCGTGACATCGCACGCGACCGCCGTCACCGAGACGCCGTGGGCGCTGCGGATTTCCTCCGCCGTCGCCGCCAGGACGTCGGCGCTGCGCGAGTTGATCACCAGATCGACACCCTCGGCGGCGAGCGCCATGGCGCAGCCCTTGCCCAGCCCCTTGCTGGAGGCGCAAACGATTGCTGATTTTCCGGCGATCCCCAAGTCCATGACGTCTCTCCCATACGAAATAATTGTTACGATTTTTCCAGAACCTGACGCGCCAACGGCACGGTGATGCGACGCCGTCCGGACAGCGCGGCCGTATCGAGGTCGATGACGGCACGCCGGGCCGCGTCGAACGACCGCTCCATTCGGGCCAACAGATAGGATATCACGTCCTCATCGACCGGCATCTGCCGATCCCGAAAATGCTTCGCCATCAGGCCGGCGAGGAGCTGATCGTCGGGCGATCCGACCCCGACCGCGGGCGCGGCCAACAACCGCGAACGCAGATCCGGCAGCCCGATCGACCAGTGCTTCGGCGGCGCGGCGGCGGTTAGCAGCAGATGGCCCTTGCGCTCCGCCACCAGGTTGTAGAGATGCAACAACAGCCGGTCGTCGAAACCGTCGTCGACCGGATCGACAACCAGGTTTCCGGCCGCTGCGAGCGCGTCGGGACCGCTGACCTGCAGCATATCCATGGTCACGACGTCGGCGCCGCTGCGTCGGCGCCAGACCTGGGCCAGATGTGTCTTGCCGCAGCCCGGCGGGCCATAGAGGCACAGTGCCGGTCCTGGCCAGTCCGGCCAGCGGTCGAGCCAGGCTACCGCGTCGGCGTTGCCGTCGCCCACCAGCAGGTCGCCCCGCCCCAACGCCGGACGAAACGGCAATTCGAAGGCGAGCTGATTGGCGGGCATCAGTCGTCGTCCCGCGTCGCCGGCCCCGGACCCAGATAGAGCCGGCTGGAGAGATACTGCTCGAGGAAATAGCGCACCAGAACGCCGACCGCCGCCGCGACCGGCACGGCCAGGAGGACCCCGACGAAGCCGAACAGCGCGCCGCCGGCCAGTAGGGCGAACATGACCCAGACCGGATGCAGGCCGATACGGCCGCCGAGCAGGCGCGGCGTCAGGAAGTTGCCTTCCAGGAACTGACCGACGGCAAAGATCCCGACGATGACCCCGATCTGCACATAATCGGGCCAGAACTGCGTGATCGCCGGCACCAGCGACAACACCAGGCCCAAGACCGCGCCGACGAAGGGGATGAACGACAGCAGGCCGGAAATGATGCCGATGATCAGGCCGAACTCCAGCCCGGCCAGCGACAGCGCGACGGCATAGAAGGTGCCGAGGATCAGGCAGACCGTACCTTGCCCGCGCACGAAGCCGGCCATGACCTCGTCGATCTGCCCGCCGATCTTGCGGATCTCGTCGGCATGCTGCCGCGGCAGCCAGGAGTCGATCCGGTCGACGATGCGGTCGAAGTCACGCAACAGGTAAAAGGCCACGATCGGCGTGATCACCAGCAGCGACACGATATTGAAGAAGGCGAGGCCGCCCGACCAGGCCTGCTGGACGATCCGGCCGACGACGCCAACGATATCGGCCGCCACGCCGGCGAGCGCATCGCGCAGATCGGCCTTCAGGTCGATCCCCACCCGGCTCAGGACATCGGCGAGCCCGGGCAGAAAGGTGTCGCGCGCCAATGCGATATAGGCCGGCAAACGCCCGATGAAGCCGACGACCTGGCTCTGCAGCACCGGTACGATCAACAGCATCAGAACCACGACGGCCAGAAAGAACAGCAGCAGCACCAACGCCGTCGCCGCGGTGCGCGAGAACCGCCAAGTCTCGAGCCGGTCGGCGATCGGGTCCAGAAAATAGGCCACCGCCATGCCGGCAACGAACGGCAGCATGACGCCGCTGAGCAGCCAGACCGCGACGCCGGCGACCAGCAGGCCGACGCCCCAATACCGCAGCTGCTCGCGCGTCGTCATGGCGCGTCCTCCATGCCGGCCATGCTGCGGCCCCAATTGATGAGGTAGGCGGCGCCCGAGGCCACCGTGGTCGCGGCGACCGCCAGCACCATCAGATCGACCAGGCCGACCCAGCCCTCGAACGCGAACGCCAGCCCCGCCAGCGCCAGCGCGGCGAGCGCGATCTGCAGCGCGGTGTTGACCTTGCTGATGAGCAAGGGCGCGGAATCCACCCGCAGGTTCATGATGTAAAGCATCAGCGCGCCACCAATGATCATGGTATCGCGCGAAACAACCAGGATAACTACCCATGCCGGCAAATGGCCCTGCACGCCCAGGGTGACGTAGATGCTGACCAGCAGGGTCTTGTCGGCGATCGGGTCGAGGAAACGCCCAAGCCGGCTCTGGGCGCCGAAGCGCTTGGCGATAAATCCATCAACGGCGTCGGAAAGTCCGGCCAGCACGAACAGGCCGAACGCCGCCGTCCATTCCTCGACCAAAAGCAACCACACGATCAGCGGCACGGCAAGCAACCGGCCGAGCGAGATCAGGTTGGGCAGTGTCACTGCCCAGTCCGCCGAATGGGCGCGCCGTCGAGCGCCCGTCCCTCACGCCGCGCAACGCCCCGAAGCCGTAACTCCCAATAGCCGTCGCGATCGATCAGTTCGACGTCGTCCTGCGCCAGCGACACGGCGAGCTGGCTGGGCTGGCCCAGATAGTAGAGCACGATCTGCGCATCGCGCCGCGATATGGCCGTCAGCTCGACCCGGCTGATCATGGCGTTCCGCTGGAGGCGGTCGCGCATGCTCGTCCAGTCGTCCAGCGCTCCGATCGCCAGCCGTGCGCTGAGCACCAATTCGGTGTCGAACCGCAGCAGCGTCTCGCGCTTCCATTCTTCCTCCAGGCGCTGGGAGATCCGCCGCGCCGCGACGTCCAGCAGGCCCTCCAGCGTCTGCTCCGGCTCGGCCGCGAAGCTCTCGACAACCACGCCGGAACCGGCTGGGCCGTAACGCCGGAGATCGACGTCGATGCGCGGACGGCCGCCGGCGGCCACGTCGAGCGTCAGCTTGCCGTGCGCCACCATGACGTTCTCGACATCATAGCGCTCACCGATCGCGTTCAGCCTGGCCTCGTCGCCGGCCACGGCCTGGGCCGGGCCGACCGCCGCCAGGTCGGCCAAATCGCCGAGCGGCAACGTCAACGGCAGCAGCGCATCGTCACGCGGGCCCAAGGTCGTCCAGGCATCGAGCCAGGGATTCTCGTCGTCGAACATCAGCAGCGCCCCGGCGCGCTCGAAGACCGGCAGCACCAACGTCGGCTTGGCGCGGGTCTCGGTAAACGGAATGCCCGACTGCCGCAGCAGTTCGCGAATCTCTTCTTTCTTAAAGTTGACAGTTAAACTTGCAAGATAACGTGTTGTGGATGTTTTCTCATCCTTCACTTGAAGACCGCCGGTCAGCGCGGCGACATCGCCCGGTTCAAGGCTCGGCAACCGCGCCTGATCGGCGCGCAGCGTTATCCGCCTGAGCACGATATCCAGCGCCCTCTGCTGCCCCTCGTTCAAGGCCACGTCGCGCGCGGCGGCCGCAGTCTCCGCGGTGGCGTCGACGGCGACGCCTTTCGCCGTGAACAAATCGGCCGATTCTCGGCTCGGCTGCGCCGTCGCGATCGCGCATTGCGCGATGCCGACGGCCAGCGTCAGGACGAGCAACCTGAAGCCAGTGAAGCACATTGCAAACCGCTCGGGATCAAGTATGGTCGCCGCAATTCGATGCCGGCATGACACTTCATACAGTTTAGCGGGGACGTCATCAACAGCCACACCTATAAGCAGGCGGGCGTCGACATCGATGCGGGCGATGCGCTGGTCCAGGCGATCAAACCGCTCGCCGCGCAGACCGCCCGGCCCGGCGCCGAAGCCGGCCTTGGCGGCTTCGCTGGACTGTTCGACCTGAAGGCCGCCGGCTTCGTCGATCCCCTTCTGCTCGCCGCCACGGATGGCGTCGGCACCAAGCTGAAAATCGCCGTTGCTACGGAGACGCACGATGGCGTCGGCGTCGACCTCGTCGCCATGTGCGTCAATGACCTTGTCGTCCAAGGCGCCGAGCCGCTGCTGTTCCTCGACTACTATGCCACCGGCAAGCTCGAGGTCGAGGTCGGCCGGTCGATCGTCGCCGGTATCGCCGAGGGTTGCCGGCAGGCCGGCTGCGCGCTGGTCGGCGGCGAAACCGCCGAACTGCCGGGCATGTATGGCGGCGGCGATTACGATCTCGCCGGCTTCGCGGTCGGTGCGGTCGAACGCGGCGCGCTGCTCACCGGCGCCGATGTCAGTGCCGGCGACAGCATCCTCGGCCTCGCCTCGAGCGGATTGCACTCGAACGGCTTCTCGCTGGTCCGACGTGTCGTCGACAGTCTTGGACTGCCGCTCGACGGGCCGGCGCCGTTCGAGCCGTCGCGACTGCTCGGCGAGACGCTGCTGACGCCGACGCGGATTTACGTGAAGAGCTGCCTCGCGGGCATCGCGGCCGGCGGCGTGCGGGCGCTCAGCCACATTACCGGCGGCGGCATCGTCGACAACCTGCCGCGCGTGCTGCCCGACGGCGTGCGTGCCGAGATCGACGGCGCGGCCTGGCCGGCGCCGCCCGTCTTCGAGTGGCTCGCCCGCAGCGCCGGCATCGCCGACGACGAGATGTTGCGGACGTTCAATTGCGGAATTGGCATGATCGCCATCGTCGATCAGGCCCGGGTCGATCCGGTGCGCGCCGCGCTGACCGACGCGGGCGAAACCGTATGGGAAATCGGTCGGATCGCCGAAGGCGACGGCGCCGGAACGGTCGAGATCAAGGGCACGCCGTGGCCGGGTTGAAGGTCGGCATTCTGATTTCCGGCCGCGGCAGCAACATGGCGGCGCTGATCGACGCCTGCGCCCGCGCCGACTTCCCGGCCGAGGTGGTCCTGGTCGTCGCCAACAATGCGGACGCGGGCGGTCTGTCGCGCGCGGCGGCGGCGGACATCGAGACCCAGGTGGTCGACCACCGCGAATTCGCGAACCGCGCCGCTTTCGAGGACGCGCTCGACGCCGCCCTGCGGGCAGCCGGAGTCGAACTGGTCTGCCTCGCCGGCTTCATGCGCCTGCTCGGCGCCGAATTTCTGCGGCGCTGGCATGACCGTGTGTTGAACATCCACCCCTCGCTGCTGCCGGCGTTTCGCGGCCTGCACGCGCACGAGCAGGCCATCGACGGCGGCGTTCGCATCAGCGGCTGCACCGTGCATATCGTGCGGCCGGAGATGGACGCCGGCCCGATCGTCGTCCAGGCGGCAGTGCCGGTCGCGGCCGACGACACAGCCGAGACGCTGGCCGCGCGCGTACTCGCGGCCGAGCACCGGATCTACCCACAGGCGCTGCGTTTGATGGCGGAAGGCAGAATTCAGATCCAGGACGACCGCGTGCTGGTCGACAGCGCCGCCCTGCCGACAGAGGTCCTGATCAATCCGTCGGCGGGTTAACCGACGATTTCGACCTGGCTGAAGAAGTAGGCGATCTCGATGGCGGCGTTTTCCGGCGAGTCCGAGCCGTGCGCCGAGTTCGCCTCGATCGACTCGGCGAAATCCTTGCGGATCGTGCCTGGCGCCGCCTCGGCCGGATTGGTTGCGCCCATGACGTCCCGGTTGGCCTGGATGGCGTTCTCGCCCTCCAGCACCTGAACCACCACCGGGCCCGAGCACATGAAGGTGCACAGCGAGTCGAAGAACGGCCGCTCTTTATGGACCGCGTAGAAGCCCTCGGCCTGGGCGCGCGTCATGTGGATACGTTTCGAGGCGACGACCCGCAGGCCGGCCTCTTCCAGCCGCTGGGTGATGGCGCCGGTCAGATTGCGCCGGGTCGCGTCCGGCTTGATGATGGAAAAGGTGCGCTCAAGGGCCATGGGTCGCTGATTTCCTCGACGGTCGTGTGGGGGAACGGCGCGGGTTATATCGGCTTCGCCGAGCGGCCGCAACCATGCTAAAACCCGCGCCCCATGCTGCATGTGAACGACATGACCTATCGCGTCGCCGGGCGCGACATCTTCGAAGCGGCGACGGTCCATATCCCGCCGGGCCACAAGATCGGCGTGGTCGGCCGCAATGGCGCCGGTAAATCGACGCTGCTGCGCCTGATCGCGGCCGAGATCACGCCGGACGCCGGCTCGGTCAGCGTCCGGCGCGGCGCCAGATGGGCCATGGTGGCTCAGGAGGCGCCGGGCGGCGAGGCCAGTCTGCTGGACACCGTGCTGGCCGCCGATCACGAACGCGCCGCGTTGCTGGTCGAGGCCGAGACGGCCGAAGATCCCGCCCGCATCGCCGATATCCACCAGCGTCTGGCCGATATCGATGCCCATACGGCCCCGGCCCGGGCGGCCGCCATCCTGTCGGGGCTCGGCTTCGACACCGAGGAGCAGGCACGGCCCTGTCGCGAGTTCTCCGGCGGCTGGCGTATGCGCGTCGCCTTGGCCGCGGTGCTGTTCGCCCAGCCGGATCTGCTGCTGCTGGACGAGCCGACCAACTATCTGGACATGGAGGGCGCGCTCTGGCTGGAGAGCTATCTGCGCAGCTATCCCTACACCTTCCTGCTGGTCAGTCATGACCGCAACCTGCTGAATCGCTGCGTCGGCGGTATTCTGCATGTGGAGCAGCGGCGCCTCACCCTCTATCGCGGCGGCTACGACGACTTCGAACGGACCCGGCGCGCCCGCCTGGAGCTGGAAGACAAGGCGCGGGCCAAACAGCAGGCCCAGCGACAGCGCATGCAGGCCTTCGTCGACCGCTTTCGCTACAAGGCCTCGAAGGCGCGTCAGGCGCAGAGCCGCCTCAAGGCCATGTCGCGCATGGAGCCCATCGCCTCGGTGATGGAGGAGCGCACCATCGAGTTCCGCTTTCCCGAACCGCCGCCCCGGCCCTCTCCCGTGATGACGCTGGAGACGGTCGCCGTGGGCTATGACGGCAACGCCGTGTTGCGGGACCTCAACCTGCGCCTGGACATGGACGACCGGATCGCCCTCCTCGGCCGCAACGGCAACGGCAAGTCGACGCTCGCCAAGCTGTTGAGCGGCCGGTTGAAGCCGCTGGACGGCCGCATGCGGCGGGTCGCCAAGCTGACGGTGGGTTACTTCGGCCAGCATCAGATCGAGGAGCTGAACCCGGCCGAGGATGCCTTCGCCCATATGGCGGCTCTGCTGCCGGACGCCACGGAAGCCCAGATCCGCGCCCGCCTCGGCGCGTTCGGCTTTCAACAGGACCGGGCCGACGTCAAGGCCGAGAACCTTTCGGGCGGCGAGCGCGCCCGGCTGGTTTTCGCCCTGATCTGCGTCGACGCGCCGCAACTCCTGATCCTCGACGAACCGACCAATCACCTCGACATCGACACTCGCGAGGTGCTGGTGCAGGCCTTGAACGAGTTTCCCGGCGCCGTCCTGCTGGTCAGCCACGACCGGCATCTGGTCGAGCTGGTCGCCGACGAGCTTTGGCTTGTGGCCGACGGCACGGTGGCGCGCTACGACGGCGATCTGGATGATTATCAACGCCTGCTGTTGAACGACCGTCCGCGCGGCAAGGGCGCGAATGGCGGCGGCCGTGCGGAGAACGGCAAAGGCCGCGAGGAACGGAGGGCGGCGCGCCGCGCGAGCGCCGAAGCCCGGGCCAAGCTGGCGCCGTTGCGCAAGGCCATTCGCGAGGCGGAACGCCAGATCGAGCGGGCAACACAGGCGCTTCGCCGGTTGGAAGCCGAGCTAGCCGATCCGAAGGTCTACGACGGCCCGCCCGCCCGGCTGGCCGAGCTCAACAGACAGCGCGCCGAGCTTGAACGAGAGCGCGATGCCGCCGAGCACAGCTGGCTGAGCGCCACCGAGGCATTGGAGCAGGCCGGAGATCCCTGACGCCGGTTTCGGTTCGCGGTCTCGGCTTCTGTTCAGGCCTTCTTTTCCCAGCCGCGCTCGGTCTGCTGCCAATAGGTGACGGTGAACTCGTTCGTCTTATAGTCGCTCCAGCGCTCTCTGGCGGCCTGCACCGCGGCATCGTCGCGGCCGTCGAACATGTCCAACACCCGCTCGAAACGGCCGATGAAATCCGGCCGCACGCCGTCGACCAGCACCAGCACGTCGGCCTGATTGGGGTTCTCCTCGGCCGTGGTCAGATAGATCGGCTGGTCCGCCGCATAGCCGGTGGCCGCCGTGCCGTGCGGCAGCCAGGAACGCTGCTCATAGGTCCAAAGCAGCGAATCGAGCGCTTCCAAACGTTCATCGGAACCCGCCATCAGCACGGCGCGATGGCCGGCCTGCAGGACTTTCTCCAGCAGCATCGGCAGCGCCCGTTCCAGGGGCGCCCGCTGCAGATGATAGAAACCGACCTCCGTCACCGTGCCCGCGGCTGCCCTGTCGCTATTTCTCGTAGTGGTCCGCGACCAGCCGGTCGAGCAGGCGCACGCCCCAGCCGGTACCGCCCTTCGGCACCGTTGGCTTGCCCTTCTCCGACCAGGCGACGCCGGCGATGTCCAGGTGCGCCCAAGGCAGCTTGTTGACGAACCGCTGCAGGAACTGCGCCGCGGTGATCGAACCGGCGTAGCGGCCGCCGATATTCTTCATATCGGCGATGTCGGAATCGATCAGCTTGTCGTAGGCATCGCCCAACGGCATACGCCAGACGGTTTCGCCCTCCGCCTTGCCGGCGGCCAGCATGCGGTCCACCAGTTCGTCGTCGTTGGAAAACACACCGGCATTGTCGTTGCCGAGCGCGACCATCATGGCGCCGGTCAACGTCGCCAGATCGATCATGAATTGCGGCTTGAAGCGCTCGTGCGTGTACCAGAGCGCGTCGGCCAGCACCAGGCGCCCCTCGGCGTCGGTGTTCAGGATCTCGATGGTCTGCCCCGACATCGAGGTGACGACGTCGCCGGGCCGCTGCGCCGTGTGCGAGGGCATGTTCTCGACCAGGCCGACCACGCCCACGGCATTGACCTTGGCCTTGCGGCCGGCCAGCGCCTTCATCAGCCCGATCACGGTGCCGGCGCCGCCCATGTCCCACTTCATCTGCTCCATGCCCGGACCGGGTTTGAGCGAGATGCCGCCGGTGTCGAAGGTCACGCCCTTGCCGACGAAGGCGACCGGCTTCGCCCGGCCGCCGCCGCTCCAGCGCATGACCACGAGCTGGCTTTCGTGCGCGCTGCCCTGGCCGACGCCGAGCAGAGCGCCCATGCCAAGCTTGGCCATCTGCCGTTCGCCCAACACCTCGACCTTGACGCCGAGCTTGCTGAGCGTGCGGCAGGCCGCAGCCAGGCTCTTCGGATAGATGATATTCGCGGGCTCGGAGACCAGATCGCGGGTGAAGAACACGCCGTCGCCGGTCTTGTCGAGCCCGGTAAAGGCGCGCTTCGCCGCCGCCGCGCCTTTGACCGACACGGTCGCCGTCTTCAGGCTCGGCTTGGCGTCGTCCTTCTGCTTGGTGCGGTACTTGTCGAAGCGGTAGGCGCCGAGCTTGGCGCCGTAGGCGATGCGCGCCGCGGCCTTGGCGTCGACGTCGCAGGCAAAGGTCAACTGCGTCTCGCCCGAGGTCAGCAGCTTCTGCACGGCGCTGCCGCCAACGGCTTCCATGGCCAGATCGTCGATCTCGTCCAGCTTGCCGAGACCGGCCAGCAGCACGCGGCTCAGCTTCGTGCCGGCCGGCGCGATGATCTCCAGCATCTGGCCCTTCTCGCCCTTGAAGCGGCCGGTCTTCATGGCCCGCTGTAAGGCGCCACCGGATTTCTTGTCGACCGCGGCCGCGCTCGGGTTGAGCTTCCGGCCGCTGCCGGCACCGACCACCAGCACGCCCGAGGTCGGCAGTTTGAGTTCCGAGATGGCTACCTTCATCAACGTCCCCTTCGATCGATAGTCTTCGCGCGTCCATACACGCCCGCGCCGAGATCGGTCAATCCGCCGCGCCGCCATCTTAGCGGTCCGCGGCCGGAAGGAAAGAACTCGCGGCAATAGGTCGCTGAATTCAAGCGAAAACTAAACTATTGGCCCCGCTTCGGCGCACTGTATGATGCGCGCCGTGCAGAGGCTCCATCGATATATCCTTGGGCAACTCGCCGGGCCCTTCGTGTTTTTCTTCCTGTCGCTCACCGGCGTGATCTGGCTGACGCAATCCCTGCGCTCGGTCGATCTGATTATCAACAAAGGCCTGTCGGCCGGTTTCTTCCTCTATCTGACGCTGCTGCTGCTGCCGACGGTACTGACGGCGATTCTGCCGATCGCACTGTTCGCCGCCGTGCTCTACGCCTTCTACCGGCTCAGCGCCGACAGCGAGCTGGCGGTGATGTTCTCGGCCGGCCTCAGTCCGCGCGCCGTGGCGCGGCCGGTCCTGATCGTCGCCGGCCTGACGACCGTCGCCTGCTATGTCCTGACGCTCTATTTCATGCCCGCCGGCTATCGGGCTTTCAAAGACCTGCGCACCTCGCTGCGCCACAGTCCGGCGCATGTGCTGCTGCAGGAAGGCGCGTTCAACACCATCGGCCAGCGCCTCACCGTCTATATCCGGGCTCGGGAACCGGGCGGCGAGATGCAGGGCATCCTGGTGCACGACAACCGCGACCGCGCCCGGCCGGTAACGATGATGGCGGAACGCGGCGCGCTGGTGAACACGGCCGAGGGACCGCGCTTCATCATGGTCAACGGCAATCGACAGCAGATCGATCAGGCCACCAACCAGCTGTCGATGCTGAATTTCGACCGGTACACCCTCGACCTCTCGCAGTTCCTGGATCTGCCGGGCAAACGCTGGCGCGAGCCGAGCGAGCGCTATCTGCATGAATTGCTGTTCCCGGCGCTCGACAACCAGGACGATATCGACAATGTCGACCGCATGCTGGCCGAAGCGCACGAACGGCTGGCCGATCCGCTCTTCGCCATCGCCTTCACGCTCATCGCGCTCAGCGCCATCATGGCCGGCCAATTCAGCCGCCGCGGCTACGGCGCCCGCATCGCCATGGCCGTCGGCGCGACGCTGCTGTTCCGCCTGATCGGTCTGGGCCTGGTCAACGCCACCGCGAAGGTGCCGGCATTGGCGCCGCTGATCTACGTGAATCTCGCGCTGGCGATCGGCGGCAGCATCTATCTGATCCTGCGTCGGCATAAGCCGGCCGCGCTGGACGCCATGGCGGAGCCGGCGTAATGCATCTGTCTCTGTCCCTCTCAGCCTATCTCGGCCGCAATTTCCTGGCCGGCATCGGCTTCGTCTTCGGCGTCTTCGTCTCGCTGGTGTTTTTGATCGACATGATCGAGCTGCTGCGCCGGGCCAGCGGCGAGGACGATGCCTCGTTTCCGGTCGTGGTGCAGATGGCCTTCCTGAAGCTGCCGGGCCTGGCGCAGAAGCTGCTGCCGTTCGCGGCCCTGTTCGGCGGCATCTGGACCTTCTCGCGCCTGACCAGGACCAACGAGCTGATCGTGACGCGGGCGGCAGGCGTTTCCGTCTGGCAATTCCTGACCCCGGCGCTGATCATCGCCGGCCTGATCGGCGTGTTCGTGGTCACCGTGTTCAATCCGCTGGCGTCCGCCATGGTGTCGCGCTACGAGCATCTGGAGTCGCGCTACCTCGAAGACCGGCCCAGCATGCTGGCCTTCTCCTCCTCCGGGCTGTGGCTGCGGCAGGCGGACGAGCAGGGCCAGTCCGTCGTGCACGCGCTCAGCATCTCCGCCGAAGGTATGGAATTGCGCGACGTCATCGTCTTCCTCTATCGCGGCTCGGACGAGTTCGCCGGCCGGATCGACGCCGCCACTGCCCGCCTCGAGAAGGGCCATTGGCAGATGACCGACGCGCTGCTGACCCGTCCCGATCAACTGGCCGAACATCATGATGAATACCGGCTGCCGACATCGCTGACCCTTGGCCAGATACAGGACAGCTTCGCCTCGCCGGAAACGCTGTCGTTCTGGTCCCTGCCGGGTTTCATCGAGATGCTGGAGGCCGCCGGCTTCTCCGGCCTGCGCCACAAGCTGCACTGGCACGCCGTTCTGTCGACGCCATTGCTGCTCTGCGCCATGGTCCTGCTGGCGGCGACGTTCTCGCTCAGAATGACGCGGCGCGGCGGCACCGGCATGCTGATCGCGCTCGGCGTGCTGACCGGGTTCCTGCTCTACTTCGTCTCCGATGTCGTGTTCGCGCTCGGCATGGCCGGCAGCATTCCGGTCGTGCTGGCGGCCTGGACGCCGACCGGGGTCTGCGCGCTGTTGGGGTTGGCGATGCTCTTCCATCTCGAAGACGGCTGAGCCCGTGCGCGTAAGCATCGTTGCGCTGGCCGTCGTTTTCATGCTGGCCGTCGGGGGCCCCAACGCGCTGGGCCAGGATCTGGACGACCGCCTGGGCTCCGACGACGTGCCGTTCCTGCTCAGCGCCGACGAGGTGATGTACGACAACGAGCTGGAGATCGTCACCGCGACCGGCAACGTCGAGATCAGCCAGAACGACCGCGTGCTGCTGGCCGACAGCATCAACTACAACCTGCGCGACGGAATCGTCACGGCCTCGGGCAACATCAGCCTGATGGAGCCAAGCGGCGACGTGCTGTTCGCCGAGTATCTGGAACTGGACGAGGAACTGACCAGCGGCTTCGTGCGCAGCATTCGGGTGCTGATGGCCGATCAGTCGCGTTTCGCCGCGAACGGCGCCCGCCGGTTTCCGGACGAGCGCACGGAGATGACGAAGGCGGTTTACAGCCCGTGTAACCTCTGCCCCGATAATCCGGACCGGGCGCCGCTCTGGCAGCTGAAGGCGGTCAAGATCATCCATAATCGCAAGGAGCAGACGGTCCGCTATCAGGATGCCTTCCTCGAGCTTTACGGCATCCCCGTCGCCTATACGCCATTCTTTCAGCACACCGACCCCACGGCGAAGCGCAAGAGCGGTTTTCTGGCGCCGACCCCCGGCAGCGACAGCGATCTCGGCTTTACCCTGCGCGTGCCCTACTACTTCAATCTCGCGCCCAACCGGGACGCCACGTTCTCGCCGCTGTTCACCAGCAAGGAAGGCGTCGTGCTGGCCGGCGAATACCGCGCCCGCACGGACAAAGGCCAGTATCAGGTCTCGGGCAGCGCCACCTATGTGAAGAAGCGCGACGACGACAACAACGAACTCGACGATCGCGAGATCCGCGGCCACATCTTCGGTGACGGCCGTTTCGACATCGACAATACCTGGCGCTGGGGCTTCGATCTCGCGCGCTCGACCGACGACACCTATCTCAGCCGCTACAATATCAGCAACGACGACACCCTGACGTCGGATCTGTTCATCGAGGGCTTCCGCGGCCGGAACTTCGCCTCGGCCAGCGGCTTCGCCTTTCAGGGCCTCGAAGTCGACGACGATCCCGACGACACGCCGCTGGTGCTGCCGCTATTGGAATACAGCTATGTCGGCCAGCCGTCCTCGCGCGGCGACCGCTTCGGTCTCGACCTCAATCTGGTCTCGCTCTACCGAACCGGCGGCACCGACACCCGGCGCGCCTCGGCCCGCGGCCACTGGGAACTGCCTTACATCGGTCCGGCCGGTGACGTCTACCGCCTGACCGCGGCGCTCTGGGGCGATGCCTATTGGGTCAACGATGTCGACAACACCAACGTCGAGGACGACCCGACCGATTCCGGTTTCGAAGGCCGGTTTCTGCCGCAACTGGCCCTGGAATGGCGGTACCCGTTCGTCCGCACGCAGGGCAGCGTGCGACAGTATGTCGAGCCGATCGTGCAGGCGATCGCGGCGCCCTATGGCAGCAACCCCTCGGGCATCCGCAACGAAGACAGCCTGAGCCTTGAGTTCGACGACACCAACCTGTTCAGCCTGAACCGGTTTCCGGGCTACGACCGGGTCGAAACCGGTCCGCGCATCAATTACGGGGTGAAGGCGTCCGCCTACGGCGAGAGCGGCGGCTATGCCACCGCGCTGCTGGGCCAGGTGCTGCGCTTCAAGGACGACGATACCTTCGCGGAGGAAACCGGTCTCG
This sequence comes from Alphaproteobacteria bacterium, assembly GCA_965232515.1. Lineage (GTDB taxonomy): Bacteria > Pseudomonadota > Alphaproteobacteria > JANQKO01. Next base: position 1,787,217 of record CBDDPY010000002.1, read on the forward strand.
ACGACCGCCGCTCCGACTATGTCGCCTCGATCTCGATCGTGCCGTCCGAATACCTCGACTTCACCAACCGGGTGCGGCTCGACCGCGACGACCTGACGCTGCGCCGAAACGAGATCTATGCGTCGGCCGGCCCGAAGTGGCTGCGCCTGACGACCTCCTACGTTCAGCTCGACCGCGAGCTGACGGCGGACGAATTGGGCGCTCGCGAGGAGATTTTCGTCTCCGGGCGGGCGCAGCTGAACGAATACTGGTCGGCCACCGCGCAGACCCGGCGGGATCTGACCGACGACGGCGGCACGATCCGGACCACGTTCGGCCTGGAATATCTCGATGAATGCATCGGCTTCGACCTGATCTTCGACCGCAATTTCACCCGCGACCGCGATGTCGAGCCGTCGACCTCGGTCAAGTTCCGGGTGCGGCTGCGGCATCTCGGCTGACCGACCTGCCCGGGACTTCAATGCGGCCCATGGAATCGCTATGTTCAGGACAGCCCAGAATGGCGGCAGCGGCGCTTTGCCGTACGGGAATTGCGGTCACGATGAAGAAAACGTTTGTAATCGGGTTCGCCCTGACAGTGTCGGCGCTGGTCGGCGCAACCGTGCCGGCGGGCGCGCAGCAGGTTCAGCGCATTGCAGCCATCGTCAACGACGAGGTGGTGTCGGGCTTCGACGTCGAGCAGCGCATCGACATGGTGATCAAGTCGACCCGGCTGCGCGATACGCCGGAGACCCGGCGGCGCCTGCGGCAGCAGGTGCTGCGGGGCCTGATCGACGAAACGCTGCAATTGCAGGCGGCGCAACGCAACAACATCTCGGTCAGCGAACAAGACCTGCAGCGCGCCTATAGCGTGCTTGAACGGCAGAACAAGCTGCAGGCCGGCCGCCTGATCGATTTCCTTCGGGCAAACGGCCTCAGCCAGGACGCCCTGGCGCGGCAGCTTCGCGCCGAAATCGCCTGGAGCAAGCTGGTGCGACGGCGCCTGCAACCATCGGTCTCGATCGGCGAGGACGAGGTCAACGAGGTTTTGAGCCGCCTGCAAGCGAATGCCGATCTGCCGGAAACCCGGCTGTCCGAGATCCTGCTGCCGGTCGATTCGCCGGAGAAGGAGGAGGAGACCCTGCGCAACGCGTTGCGCCTGGTTCAGCAGCTCCGCGAGGGCGCCCCGTTCGACGCCGTCGCGCGCCAGTTCAGCCGCGGCGCCACCGCCAACAACGGCGGCGAGATCGGTTGGGTTCAGCCTGGTCAGCTGGCCGAGGAGCTGGACCGGACGGTCGCCGGGCTGTCGGTCGGCGGCGTTTCCGAGCCCATCCGCGCCGCCGGCGGCTACTACATCGTCAAGCTGCACGAACGCCGCAGCATCGCCGGAGACGACCCGCTGGAAACCAAGCTGTCGTTGAAGCAGATCCGCGTTCCGTTGCCTGGCGGGCGAACCGGGCCGAACGCCGGCGCCGCGCGCGACCTTACGGAGCAGGTGATGGCCCGCGCGCCGGGTTGCGATGGCCTGACGAACGTGGCGACGGAGTTCCAGATCCAACAGGCCGGCGATCTCGGCACCGTCAAGTTGCGCGAGCTGCCGGAGGAGATCCGCGGCGCCGTCGCCGAGCTGCCGATCGGCGATTTCAGCAAGCCGATCATTACCAACGACGCGATCATGCTGTTGATGGTCTGCAAGCGGGATGTGCCGGTGGTCGAGCCGCCGGACCGGCAAAAGATCGAACAGGAACTCATGCGGCGGCGGCTCGCGATGCTGGCCCAGCGCTATCTGCGCGACCTGCGACGCGACGCGGTGGTGGAACTGCGTTGATGACCCATGCGCCGGCGCCGCTGGCCGTCACCATGGGCGAGCCGGCCGGCATCGGCGGTGAAATTGCGGTAAAGGCCTGGCGCCGCCGACAGGCGCTCTCGCTGCCGGCGTTCTTCCTGATCGCCGACGCCGATCATATATCGCGCGCGGCCGACGCGGCCGGCGGGGCGTCCGTTGTGCGTATCGACAAACCCGCGGCGGCAACGGCGGCGTTTGCGGCGGGTTTGCCGGTGCTGCCGATCGATCTGGCGGTCGAACCGCGCTTCGGACAGCCGGATCCGGCGAATGCCAGCGCGGTGTTGCGGGCGATTGAGCTCGGCGTCCAACTCGTCCGGAACGGCAGCGCGGCGGGTCTGGTGACGAATCCGATTCAGAAATCTGTTCTGGACACGGCCGGCTTTCGCCACCCGGGTCATACGGAATACCTCGCCGAACTCTGCGGCGGCAATCTCACGCCCGTCATGATGCTGGCCTGTCCCGGCTTGCGGACCGTGCCGGTCACCGTGCATCGGCCGCTGGCCGCGGCCATCACCGAACTGACCGCCGCCGGCATCGTCGAGCGCGCGGCCATTGCCGAGGCAGCCCTGACAAACGATTTCGGCATTGCCGCGCCACGGCTGGCCGTCGCCGGCCTGAACCCACATGCCGGCGAGGCCGGCGTGCTCGGCCGCGAGGAAATCGACATCATCGAACCGGCGATCGCCGCCCTTCGGAACAAGGGCATCGACGTCATCGGGCCGATGTCGGCCGATACCATGTTCCATGCCAAGGCGCGCGAAAGCTACGATGCCGCCATCTGCATGTACCACGACCAGGCGCTGATTCCGTTGAAAACGCTGGACTTCGAACGCGGGGTCAACATTACGCTCGGCCTGCCGATCGTGCGCACGTCGCCCGATCACGGAACGGCATTGACGCTTGCCGGCAGCGGCCAGGCCAGCGAAGCAAGTCTCGTGGCCGCCTTGCAGACGGCCGCCGAGATGGCGGGCCGGCGGTCGGGAGTTCATGTCTGAGCCGTCGCCTGGGTCGACGCTGCCGCCGCTGCGCGACGTCATCGCCCGCCACGGCCTGGCGGCCCGAAAGTCGCTGGGCCAGCACTTCCTGCTGGACCTGAACCTGACCGCCAAGATCGCGCGCGCGGCCGGCGACCTGACCGGTCGCACGGTGCTCGAGGTCGGCCCCGGCCCCGGCGGTCTGACGCGCGCGTTGCTCGAGGCCGGCGCCGACCGCGTCGTCGCGGTGGAGCGCGACGACCGCTGTCTGGCGGCGCTGGAAGAGCTGGCGGCCGCTTTTCCCGGCCGGCTCGAGATCGTGGCCGAGGATGCCATGACGCTCGATGAGGCGACCGTGCTGGACCGGCCCGCCGCCGTGGTCGCCAACCTGCCGTACAACATCTCGACCGCGCTGCTGATGAAGTGGCTCGACCGGCTGGAGCTGTTCACCGGCTTTACGCTGATGTTTCAGAGGGAAGTCGCGGAACGGCTCTGCGCCGGTCCGCGCAGCAAGGCCTATGGCCGGCTCTCGGTGATGGTGCAGTGGCGGCTGGCGCCGGCGCTGCTGTTCAACCTGCCCGCCAGGGCCTTCACGCCGCCGCCGAATGTCGCCTCCAGCGTGGTCGGATTGATCCCGAGGCCGACACCGCTGGCGCCGGCCGATCCGGATCGCCTGTCGAAACTGGTCGCGGCCGCCTTCGGCCAACGGCGCAAGATGCTGCGCGCCAGCCTGAAGGGCCTGACGCCGGACGCCGAGGCTCTGTTGACCGAAGCCGGCATCCCGCCGACCGCCAGGGCCGAGGAGCTGTCGGTCGAGGAATTCTGCTGTCTCGCCCGGCTATGGGCAGGTTGAACGCTAGGTCGGGATCGTCGACAGAAGCCAGTCCCGAAAGGCCTTGATCTTCGGCCGGTCCGCGGTCTCCTCGGGCGAAACCACGTAGTAGGCCGCTTGCAGCGGCAGCGCCACGTCGAACGGCACCACCAGGCGCCCCTCGGCGATGTCGGCCTCGACCATGGTGCTACGGCCGAGCGCGACGCCGACGCCGTCGATCGCGGCCTGCAGCGCCGGGAAGGCCAGATCGAAGCTGACGCCGCGACGGTAGTCGACGCCATCGACGCCCGCGGCGGTCAGCCAGACCTGCCAGTCCTCCTGAAAGCTGGTCACGTGCAACAGGGTGTGATGGACCAGATCCTCGGGCCGTTGCAACGGTTGCGGTCCCTGCATCAGCGCCGGGCTGCAGACCGGAAACACGTCCTCCGAGATCAAGCGGTCGACCCGCAACCCCGGCCAGTCGCCGTGACCGTAGCGGATCGCCATGTCGACGTCGTCGCGGTTGAAGTCCACCAGATCCGCCGAGGCCGTGATCCGTACGTCGATTTCCGGATAGGCCGCCTGAAAGCCGGCCAGCCGCGGCACCAGCCACTTCGTCGTGAACGAAATCACGGTACTGACGGTCAGGCTGCCGCTGCGGTCGCTGCGCGAGAGCTGCTCGACCGCAGCATTCAGGCCGTCGAACGCCGTCCGCACGGCAGGCAGCAGTTCCTGCGCCGCCTCGGTCAGCAGCAGCCGGCGATTGCGCCGGATGAACAAGCGCTGGCCGAGCTGTTCCTCAAGACGCTTGATCTGATGGCTGATGGCGGTCTGCGTGACCGACAGCTCATCGGCGGCGCGGGTGAAGCTCTGGTGCCGCGCCGCGGCTTCGAACGCGCGCAGACCGTTCAAGGATGGCAAACGGCGCTTCATACATCCGCTCGATCAAAGCCTGGCAACGTTGGCCTACTGCCCATCGCGCAGCAGCTTGACGAAATTCAGCAGTCCGATCTGACGCTCGCGCCGCGCCCGTTCCGCCACCAGGATCGCCTGCACCTTGGCGAGGCAGGCGTCGACGTCGTCGTTGACGACGATGTAGTCGTACTCCGCCCAGTGGCTGATCTCGTCGGCCGCCTTGGCCATGCGCTTGGCGACGACATCGTCGCTGTCCTGGGCCCGGGATTTCAGGCGTTGTTCCAGATCGGCCGTCGACGGCGGCAGGATGAACACCGACACCAGGTCGTCGCGGGCGCGCTGCGCCAGTTGCTGCGTTCCTTGCCAATCGATATCGAACAGCACGTCGCGCCCGGTCGACAGCGCGCTCTCGACCGGCTCGACCGGCGTGCCGTAGTAATGATCGAAGACCTTCGCGTGCTCCAGCAGCTCGTCGCGATTGACCATCAGGTTGAACTCGAGCGGATCGATGAAGAAGTAATCGACGCCATCCCGCTCGCCGGGCCGCGGCGGCCGCGTGGTCGCCGACACCGACATGACGATGCCGTCGTCCTGATCCAGCAGCCGGCGCGAGATCGTGGTCTTGCCGGCGCCCGACGGCGACGACAGCACCAGCATCAGGCCCCGCCGCTCGATATGCACCGTGGTCACGCCCGGATCCGTCCTATTCGATGTTCTGGGTCTGCTCGCGAAGGCGGTCGATCACCGCCTTCAGATCGAGACCGATGGCGGTCAGCTCGGCGCCGGCCGACTTGGCGCACAAGGTGTTGGCCTCTCGGTTGAACTCCTGCGCCAGGAAATCCAGCCGCCGCCCGACTTCGTTGCCGGCCGCCAGCAACTCGCGCGCCGCGGCCAGGTGCGAACCAAGGCGATCGAGTTCCTCGCGCACGTCGGCCTTCACCGTCAGTAGCGCCACCTCCTGGGTCAGGCGTTCTTCCGGCAACGCCGGCGCTTCGTCCAGCAGCGCCTTGACCTGTTCGTGCAGACGGGCCTTGAGCGCGGCCGGCTGGGCCTCGGCGGCGCCGGCCGCCGCGCCGACCAGTGTCTCGATCTCGGCGAGCTGCGCGGTCAGGATTGCCGCCAAGCGTTCGCCCTCGGCCCGCCGCGCGGCGGCGAGGGCATCCAGCGCCTCGTTCAGGCTCGCCAGCATGTCGTGTTCGCGCGCCTCGCGTTCCGATTCGGATTCCTCCGGCTCCGCAATTTCCATGACCCCGCGCAGCGCCAGCAAGCCATCGAGGCGTGGCGGCGAGGCCACAATACGCGTTTCCAGTTCCTGCATCACCTCCACGAGCTGCGTCAGCACGGCTTCGTTGATCCGGACCGTGCCCTCGCCGGCGGTCTGCTGCAGTTGCAGATTGATGGTGACGTTGCCGCGCTGAAAGCGTTTACCGGCTTCGCGCCGAACCTGTGGCTCCAGCGCGTCATGGCCGGATGGCATTCTGCAACGCAAGTCGAGACCGCGACCGTTGACGCTCTTCAACTCCCAGGTCCAGGCATACGCACCGCGCTCGCCGCCGCTCCGCGCGAACCCGGTCATGCTGGATATGCCCACGATCTCTGCTCGCTTTTCGTTCGATGTCAGATTCGACGGCCCTCTTATATATTCCGGTCAGCGGGGCAACAAGACGCCGAGAATGGAACCGCCAGTTGTGAAGAATCCAACCTCGATCCTGATTACCGGCGCGAGCAGCGGCATCGGCGCGGCTCTGGCGCGGGCCTATGGCGGTCCGGACGTGCATCTGTCGCTGTCCGGCCGAAACGCACAGCGCTTGAACGACGTGGCCGAGACCTGCCGGGCGGCCGGCGCCAAGGTCGTCGCGGGTACGGTCGACGTCGCCGATCGCGCCGCGATGGCGGCCTGGCTGGGCGAGCAGGATGACGCCCACCCCCTGGATCTCGTCATCGCGAACGCCGGAATCGACGGCGCCGGAATCGACGAGGCCGAACGCCTCTACCGGATCTTCGAAGTCAATGTCGCCGGCGTCTTCCACACGGTCCAGCCGGCGCTTCAGCGCATGCGGGCGCGACGGCGCGGTCAGATCGCCATCGTCAGCTCGCTCGCGGGTTTTCGCGGCCTGCCCAGCGCCGTCGCCTACAGCGCCAGCAAGGCCGCCGTCCGCTCATATGGCGAAGGCCTGCGCGGCCGGCATGCCGAGGACGGCGTCGCCGTCTCGGTCATTTGCCCCGGCTTTGTCGAAAGCCGGATCACGGCGACCAATCGATTTCCCATGCCCATGCTGTGGCCGGCCGACAAGGCGGCGCGCCATATCAAGTCGCGGCTGGCGCGGAATCAGGGCCGAATCGCCTTTCCCTGGCCGATGTATTTTCTGGTCTGGCTGATCAGCGCCGCGCCGTCGTCGCTGGTTGACCGGCTGCTGGCCCGCGCGCCGCGCAAAGCCTGAACCGTCACTTATTGGCGTTCCGTTCGCGCTGGATCTTGCGCCAGCGCCGGACGTTCTTCTGATGCTCGGCGAAGGTTCGCGCGAAGGCGTGACCGCCGCTGCCGTCGGCAACGAAATAAAGATCCTTGGTGGCGAGCGGACGCATCACGGCGGCAATCGCCGCCCGGCCGGGATTGGCGATCGGGCCCGGCGGCAGGCGCTTGATCACGTAGGTGTTGTATGCGGTCTTGGAGGTCAGGTCCTTCCGGCTCAACGGCCGGTCCAGCGGCTGCACGCCGTTGGTCAATCCGTAGGCCACCGTCGGGTCGGACTGCAGCCGCATGCCGCGTTTCAGCCGATTGACGAAGACGCCGGCGATGTGGGCCCGCTCGCCCGGCACCGCCGTTTCCTTTTCGACGATCGATGCCAGGATCAGGGCTTCCGCGGGCGACTGCAACGGCAGGTCCGGGGCGCGGTTCGTCCAGAGCTCCGCGAGCGCCGCGTCCATGGCCGCCGCCATGCGTGCGATCAGGGCCGACCGGTCGTCGCCATAGGAGTAATGATAGGTCTCCGGCAGCAGCCGCCCCTCGCCCGGCGTCGTCGCGATTTCGCCGGCGAGACCGTCGGCTTTGGCGACCAGGTCGACAATCTCGGCCGTCAGCAGGCCTTCGGGAACCGTCAGCTTGCGCACAACGGTGACGCCGCCGACCAGCACGTCCATCACGCCGCGCATCGAGATGCCAGCGGCGACACGATACTCGCCGGCCTTCAAATCGCCCTGCCGGTCGTACAGGCGAACGCCAATAGCAAACAGACGCGCGTCCGAAATGACGCCCGCCGTTTCCAGACGGCGCGCGATATCGACAAGGCCGCCGCCGCGCGGCAGCACCAACGTAACCTCGCTTTCGGCCGGGCCGGGCTGGGTGAATTGCCCATAGCCCCAGGCAAACAGTCCGCCGACCGCGAGGCCGGCAACAATCAACAGGCTGAGAAAAAGTCGAAGCACGCGGCCCGACCCGTTCCGGTCAGGGCGCCGCGGAAAGCACCAGCGACGCGTTCGTTCCGCCGAAGCCGAACGAGTTGGACAGGACGTTCCGGATCGGCCGCTCGCGCGACTCCAGCGGCACCAGGTCGATGTCGTTGCAGCCGTCCGAAGGATTTTCGAGGTTCAGCGTCGGCGGCGCCACGCCGTCGCGCATGGCGAGGACGCTGAAGATCGCCTCGACACTGCCGGCGGCGCCCAGCAGATGGCCAATCGCCGACTTGGTCGAAGACATCGACAGATCAGCCACATCGGCGCCGAACAAGCGCTTGACGGCGCCGACCTCAATTTCGTCGCCGACCGGCGTCGACGTGCCGTGGGCATTGATGTAATCGATATCGCCGGGGCCGAACCCCGAGCTCTTCAGGGCCGCCTGCATTGACCGGAAAGCGCCGTCCCCATCTTCCGACGGCGCCGTGATGTGGTAGGCGTCGCCGGACATGCCATAGCCCTTGACCTCGGCATAGATCCGGGCGCCGCGGCGCTTGGCGTGCTCGAGCTCTTCCAGCACCACAATGCCGGAGCCCTCGCCCATGACGAACCCGTCACGGTCCTGGTCCCAGGGCCGCGATGCGCGGGTCGGCTCGTCGTTGAAACTCGTCGACAAGGCCTTGCAGGCCGCGAAGCCGGCAATGCCCAGCCGCGAAATCGCCGCTTCCGAACCGCCGGCCACCATGACGTCGGCGTCGCCCCATTTGATCAGGCGGCTGGCGTCGCCGATGGCGTGCGCGCCGGTCGAGCAGGCTGTCACGACAGAATGGTTGGGGCCCTTGAAGCCGTAGCGGATCGAGACCTGACCGGAGAGCAGGTTGATCAGCGAGCCCGGAATGAAGAACGGGCTGATCCGTCGCGGACCGCGCTCGTGCAGCGTGATCGCGGTCTCCGATATCGTCGGCAGACCGCCGATGCCGGATCCGATCATCACACCGGTGCGCTGACGGCTCTCTTCGTCTTCCGGCTGCCAGCCGGCATCATCCAGCGCCTGGACCGCGGCGGCCAGCCCCAGGATGATGAACTCGTCGATCCGCCGCTGCTCCTTGTGCGGGATCCAGTCGTCGATGTTGAAATCCGGCACCGCGGCGCCGCGCGGCACTTCGCAGGCGATCTTCGCCGGCAGATCCGATGTATCGAACTTCTGGATCCCCGCCGCCCCCGACTGCCCTTCAAGCAGGCGCGACCACACGGTCTCGAGGCCGACGCCGAGCGGCGTGACCAGGCCCATGCCGGTAATAACGACGCGTCTGCTCTCGGTCATCTGAAGCTATGCCAGGCCAATGTCCGGGGCGGGAACCGAGGCGAACGGTTAGGAACCGTTTTCCTCGATGAAGCTGATCGCGTCCTTCACGGTCAGGATCTTCTCCGCGGCGTCATCCGGGATCTCGATCCCGAACTCCTCTTCGAACGCCATGACCAGCTCGACGGTATCGAGACTGTCGGCGCCGAGGTCATCGATGAAACTCGCCCCGTCGCTGACCTTGTCTTCTTCGACTCCGAGATGCTCGACAACGATTTTTTTGACGCGGTCGGCAATATCACTCATTCAGATAACCCTCGCGTTTCCGTAGGTTTTTCGCTTGTCCAAAAGCTTCGGCGATCAAAACGAGGTCTGCCGGAGCCGAAAAAAGCGACGCTTGGTAACACATAATTTTTACCTTGGCCAGCGCCAGCGAGCGCCATCCAAACAACCGTGAATCCCAGCTAAATCATAGCCATGCCGCCGTTTACATGCAGGGTCTGACCGGTGACATAGGCGGCCTCGTCGCCGGCCAGAAAGACCACGCAGGCCGCGACATCCTCGGGCACACCCAGACGGCCCATGGGCACGGCGGCCAGCAACTTCTCGTGCTGCGCCTCGCCCAGGGCGTCCGTCATCGCGGTTTCGATGAATCCGGGCGCGACGCAATTGACGGTGATGCCGCGGTTCGCCACCTCGGCGGCGAGCGACTTGCTCATCCCGATCATCCCGGCTTTGGCCGCGGCATAGTTGGCCTGGCCAGGATTGCCGGTGACGCCGACGATCGAGGTGATATTGACGATTCGCCCCCAGCGCGCCTTCATCATGCCGCGCATGGCCGCGCGGCAGAGCCGGAACGCCGCGGAAAGATTGACGTCCAGCACCGTCTGCCAGTCCTCATCCTTCAGTCGCAGCGCCAGATTGTCCCGGGTCAGACCGGCATTGTTGACCAGGATATCGACCCGGCCGACCGCCGCCTCGGCATCGGCGATCAGGCCGCCGACCGCCTCCGCGTCCGACAGGTCGCAGGGCGTCACAGAGGCACGCTCGCCGAGCTCGGCAGCTAGCGCGTCGAGCGCCTCGCGCCGCGTGCCGGAGAGCGCCACATTGGCGCCGGCGCCGTGCAGGGCTTTGGCGATGGCGCCACCGATGCCCCCGGACGCGCCCGTGACCAGGGCGCCCTTGCCGGACAAGTTGAACATTGCGGCCTCCTTCCCGTCTGACGCCGAACGCAATCGCCTACAGCGTCTTCAGAAACTGATCGATATCGTCGGGCGTCGAGATCGGCGTGCCGCTCAGCTCCCGATCGATGCGGCGCAGCATGCCCGTCAGCACCTTGCCGACGCCGAGCTCGACCAGATTGTCGACGTCTTCGGATTTCATGAACAGGACGCTCTCCCGCCAGCGCACCATGGCCGTCACCTGCCGGACCAGCAGGTCGGCGACCTCGTCCGGCTTATCGACCGCCGCCGCGGTCACGTTCGCGACCAGCGGCACCGCCGGCGCCGACATGTCAGTGCTGTCCAGGGCTTCGGCCATGACGTCGGCGGCGGGCTGCATCAGGGCACAATGGAACGGCGCGCTGACCGGCAGCAGGATCGACCGGCGGCCGCCCCGCTCCTTGGCCAGCTCGACCGCGCGTTCGACGGCCGTCCGGTGGCCGCTGACCACGACCTGGCCCTCGGCGTTGTCGTTGGCCGGCTCGCAAACATCGTCGCCCGCGGCCGCCTCGGCAACTTCACGGGCATCCTCGAACGACAGGCCTAGCAGCGCCGCCATGGCGCCGACGCCGACCGGCACCGCCGCCTGCATCGCTTCGCCGCGGCGGCGAAGCAGCCTGGCCGTATCCGACAGCGACAGGGCGCCGGCCGCACAGAGCGCCGAATACTCGCCCAGACTGTGGCCCGCCACATAGGCGGCCTTCTTCGGCAGTTCGACGCCGCCGTCGTTCTCGAGCACCCGCATGACCGCCACCGAAACCGCCATCAAGGCGGGCTGGGCATTCGCCGTCAGGGTCAGTTCGTCCTCGGGACCCTCGAACATCAGCTTGGAGAGGCGCTGTTCCAGCGCTTCATCGACTTCCTCGAAGACGTACCGGGCCGTCGGCAATGCCTCCGCCAGCTCCTTGCCCATGCCGACGGCCTGGGATCCCTGACCGGGAAAAACGAATGCGCGCGCCATTGTCCGAATTCTGTTGTTTTGCTTGACCGCCCGAGGATGACGAAATGGTTAAGGCGACCGATACATACTCTTGCGGTCGTTCCTGTCAAGGCGGCTTGAACCGGCAGGCCGTTCGTGTATAAGTGCCGCCGCCGCAAACAGCGCGGTCCCCTTGGGATCATTTGGGCTGGAGCCATGGACGCCGGCTTCCGCGGCAGATCAAGCCGGCAATTGGAGACGATCGAACGGCATGCCGTATTACGAAAACGTGTTCATCGCACGTCAGGACATCTCGGGCCAGCAAGTCGACGGCCTGATCGAAAGCTTCGGCGAAATCATCAATCAAGGTGGCGGCAAGGTCGCCAAGCACGAGTATTGGGGTCTGAAGAACCTGTCCTACAGGATCAAGAAGAACCGAAAAGGCCACTATGTGCTTATGAACGTCGACGCGCCGGCCGACGCCGTCCTCGAGATGGAGCGCAATATGCGTCTCAACGAGGACATCATCCGTTTCATGACCGTCCGTGTCGACGCGCTGGAGGAAGGTCCGTCAGCCATGATGCAGAGCCGGTCTTCCCGTGACGGCCGCGACCGGCGCGGCGATCGGGGGCCGCGCGACCGTCGGGACGACCGGCGCGACGATCGCCGGGACGGACCGCGTGAGCCAAGGCCGGCGCCGACGCCTGCCGCGGCGGATGCGGCGCCGAAGGAGGCCGACTGATGGCACAGGATATCAAGATCAGCCAACTGCCGATCCGGCGCCCGTTCCATCGCCGGCGCAAGACCTGCCCATTTTCCGGGGCCGGCGCGCCGAAGATTGACTACAAGGACGTGAAGCTGTTGCAGCGCTTCGTGTCGGAGCGCGGCAAGATCGTTCCCAGCCGCATCACCGCGGTTTCGGCCAAGAAACAGCGGGAGCTGGCCCGGGCGATCAAGCGTGCGCGTAACCTGGCGCTGCTGCCGTTCGTGATCCAGTAGCCGCCCGTCGGCCTCGGCCGACCGGCGCGTGCCAGCGATGCCGCAGCAGACCACGATGGCGATCGCCGCCGGCGGCGTTAGCGCGCTGCTGTTCTTTGGCTTGTTCGCCGGCTTCTTTCCGGGTGCGCCGCTCGCCGCCCTGACCGCGGTGCCGCTATTCGCGGCCGGATTGGGGATCGGCCTGCCGGCCGCCATTACGGCCTCGGTTTCCGGCGCCGTCGTCATCGCGGTGGTGGTCACGGTGATGGCGACCGGCGACCAGAGCTTTCTGCCGGCCGTCGCGACGTTTCTTGCCCTTCACGCCGTGCCCGCCATGCTCCTCAGCCGGCAAGCCCTGCTTTCGCGGCAAACGCCGCAGGGTCAGGAATGGTATCCGGCCGGGCTGCTGGTGACCTGGCTGGCAGGCATCGTCGCCGGTTATTTTGCCCTCGCGCTGGTAATTTTCGCCCTGCAGGGTCCCGGTCTGCTGGCTGTCATCGAGAGCCTGATTGCGGCCACCGCCCAGGCGCTGAGCGACGCCAATCCCGATCTGTTCGGCGCGCAGGGTCCGATCTCGCCGGAGAACATCCCCGCCATCGCGCCGTTCATTCCAGGCATTTTTGCCGCCTCGATCATGGTCTTCGTGGTGATCAGCGGCGCCGTGGCGCAATCGCTGCTGACGCGCTTCAAGCGAAACATCCGACCCAGCGGCGGCTTCACCGAGCTCGAGCTGCCGATGCCGATGCTCTATGCGTTCGGCGTCTCGCTGGCGCTGTCGTTGACGGGCGGCAGCCTGGGCATGATCGGGAAGACGCTTGCAGTAATCCTGGCGGTGGCGTATCTCCTGCAGGGACTGGCGGTGCTGCATGCCTGGGCGCGCCGCTGGAAGGGCGCGGCCATCGTGTTGACGCTGCTTTACCTGGCATTGATTTTGGTTTGGCCGGCCCCGGCTCTGGTGGTCGGTCTCGGTCTCGTCGAACAAGTGGCCCACCTGCGCCGGCGCGGCGCTGGCGGCGGCCCCGGCGCGGAGGATGAATGATGGAAGTGATTTTGCTGGAGCGCATCGAGCGGCTCGGTCAGATGGGCGACGTCGTCAGGGTTAAGGACGGCTATGCCCGCAATTATCTGCTGCCGCAGAAGAAAGCGTTGCGCGCCACCAAGGACAACATGTCCCATTTCGAGGGCCAGCGGGCCCAGCTCGAGGCGCAGAACCTGGAGCGGCGGAACGAGGCCGAAGCCGCGGCCGAAAAGATGGCGGGCCTGAGCTGCGTGCTGGTGCGCCAGGCCAGCGATATGGGTCAGCTCTATGGCTCGGTTTCCTCGCGCGACATTGCCGATGCCTTGGACGAAGACGGCGTCAAGATCGACAAGCGCCAGGTCTCGTTGGACCGGCCGATCAAGACCCTCGGCATACACGGCGTCCGGATCGTCCTGCACCCCGAGGTATTCGTGCAGGTCGACGTCAACGTCGCCCGCAGCGAGGCCGAGGCCGAGCAACAGGCCGCAGAAGCCACGGATCTGTTTGAGGACGAGGAGGCCGCGGCGGCGGCGCAAGCCGAGGCCGAAGAGGTCATTGCCGATGCCGACACGGACGCGCCCGAGGCCGCCGTCGACGACACCGCCGAGCCGGAGCCCGACAACGCGAGTTAGCCCCTGGATTAACCATGTTTGGCCGGCGCGGGCGGCGGGACTCAGGTCCCTGGCCGCCCGTTGTCATTTTTGGCCGCGCCTGCGTCCCAAAACCGACACACTTGCACCGGTCATGATCTGGGGTAACATTCCTGTGATGGTTCTTTTCTGAACAGCCGCGACGCGGCTGTTTTGCGGTGGACCGCCGGTCCACAAGGGAGGATGGGGCCGAGGAATAGATGCTGCTGGCGCGAATGCTCGATCATGTGATCCGGGCTGGCAAACTAACGCTGATCGATGCCACTGGCCGGATACACATATTTGAAGGCGACCGTGACGGTCCGGACGTACAGATTCGACTGACCGACACGGCGCTGCACAGACGAATTCCGCTTCAACCCGTGCTGGCCATGGGCGAAGCCTATATGAACGGCACGCTGGTTATCGAGGATGGCAGCCTGCGGGATTTCATCGAAATCTTTGCGATGAACTTCGGCTGGCGGCATCATCCGCACTGGCTGCCGGCTCTGATGTATAGCTGGCGCAAGCTCTGCCGCGTGTTCGCGCAGTACAATCCGGTGCCGCGCGCGCGCCGGAACGTGGCGCACCACTACGACCTCTCCGACACGCTGTACGATCTGTTCCTGGACCACGATCGGCAGTATTCCTGCGCCTATTTCGCCGACCCCAGCGACGATCTCGAGACGGCGCAGCTACAGAAGAAGAACCACATTGCCGCGAAGCTGCTGCTGCGCCCGGGCCAGAAGGTGCTCGACATCGGCTCAGGCTGGGGTGGGCTGGGACTGCATTTGGCCCAGGTGGGCAATGCCAACGTGACCGGCGTCACCCTATCTGAGCATCAGCATGTCTATTCCAATGCCCGGGCGCAACGCGCCGGCATCGGCGAGCGTGTGCGATTCGAACTGTGTGACTATCGCGAGCTGGACGGCAGCTACGACCGCATCGTCTCGGTCGGCATGTTCGAGCATGTCGGCATCCGTCACTATCGGACGTTCTTCGACAAGCTGAACCAACTTTTGGCCGACGACGGCGTGGCGCTGCTGCATACGATCGGACGGGCGGAAGGCCCCGGGGCGACCGATCCGTTCGTCGACAAATACATCTTCCCCGGCGGTTACTCGCCTGCCCTGTCGGAGGTGACACCGGTGATCGAACGCGCGGGCTTCTACATCACCGACATCGAAGTGCTGCGGCTGCACTACGCCGAGACGCTGAGGTGCTGGCACGAGAACTTCCAGCGCAACCGCGACAAGGTGCGCGAGATCTATGACGAGCGGTTCTGCCGCATGTGGGAAGCCTATCTTGTCGGTGCGGAAATGGCCTTCCGCCATGTCGGCCACGTGGTCTTCCAGATCCAGCTCGCCAAGCGCCAGGACGTCGTGCCGCTGACCCGCGACTACATCACCGACTTCGATCGTGCCGGAATGCGGCCGGCCACGCGGGTAGCCCGCACCGGGTGATTCGCCGCAATCGGCGCGTGCGCCATCCGACTGCGTCGATTTCGACGTCCCGTCTCCAAGGGCCCGCTTTGTGTTGTCCACCGCACACTTGGCGCCGCCATCCAGCGTGAACCCCACAATCGCCTTGGCAAGCCCGCCGCGATCCCCAAAACTGTCCACATGTGGACGTCGGCCATCCACGACTTAGTTTCATCGTCAGGTTTGTCGGCGGCGCTTCGGCGGCCGAGCCGTGATATGGTCCGCGCCCCATGAGTAACGAGCCAGTGACCACCCCCTTGAGCGCCGTCGACATCGATCCCGATGTCGGCGACTACCGCGAGCAGCCGCACAACATCGAAGCCGAACAGGCGCTGCTGGGCGCCCTTCTCGTCAACAACGAGGCGCTCAGCCGGGTCGGCGACTATCTGCAAGAAGGGCACTTTTTTCAGCCGGTGCATGCCCGCATCTATGCGGCCGCCGTCAAGCTGATCGAGCGGGGCCAGATCGCCAACCCGGTAACGCTCAAACACTTCTTCGAAAACGACGAAGCGCTGACCGACGTCGGTGGCGCGCAGTATCTGGTCCGTCTGGCCGGCGCGGCGGTCAGCGTCATCAACGTCGACCACTACGGCCGCACCATCTACGACCTGGCCATGCGGCGCAGCCTGATCACGATTGGCGAGGATGTCGTTAATCGAGCCTATGACGCCGATGTCGACGATCCCGCGAAGGCGCAGCTCGAATCGGCCGAAAGTCAACTTTTCCGGCTGGCCGAGTCGGGTCGGCACGAGGGCGGCTTCCGCGATTTCGGTTCGGCGCTGGCCGAGGCCATCGAGATGGCCGATATCGCCCTGCAAAGCGACGGCGAGGTCACGGGCGTCGCCACGGGTTTGCTCGATCTCGACGCCAAGCTCGGCGGCCTTCATCCATCGGATCTGATCATCCTCGCGGCCCGGCCGGCCATGGGTAAGACGTCGCTCGCGACCAACATCGCCTTTCACGCCGCCAGCAGTTTTCGCCAGGAGGTCGACGAGGCCGGCAACAAGACCGTGCTGGACGGCGCCGTCGTTGGCTTCTTCAGCCTGGAGATGTCGGCCGAGCAGCTCGCCACCCGTATCCTCGCGGAACAGGCCGAGATCGCCTCCGACCGGATTCGCCGCGGCGCCATCAAGGTCGAGGATTTCAGCCGCCTGGTGCGGGCAAGCCAGCAGCTGAGCGAGCTGCCGCTGTTCATCGACGACACGCCGGCGCTGACGATTTCGGCCCTGCGCACCCGGGCCCGGCGGCTGAAGCGCAACCACGGCCTCGGCATGGTCGTGGTCGATTATCTGCAGCTGCTGCGGCCGAGCGACCGGACCGAGAACCGGGTGCAGGAGATCTCCGAGATCACCCAGGGGCTGAAGGCGCTGGCCAAGGACCTCAATGTGCCGGTGCTGGCCCTGTCCCAGCTCTCCCGCGCCGTCGAGCAGCGCGAGGACAAGCGGCCGCAGCTTGCCGACCTGCGCGAATCCGGATCCATCGAACAGGATGCCGACGTGGTAATGTTCATCTACCGCGAGGAGTACTATCACGAGCGCAAGCAGCCCGAGCCGGACACGCCGGAGCACGCCGAGTGGCGTGAGAAGGCGGAGCGTATTCACGGCGTCGCCGAGGTGATCGTCGGCAAGCAGCGTCACGGCCCGACCGGCACGGTCAACCTGCAATTCGAGCGCGAGATCACCAAGTTCCGAAACCTTGAGCCGGCCGAACGCATACCCGATGCCGTCATCTGAGCAGGCCGGCGCGGTCCTGCACATCGACCTGGACGCGCTCGCGGGAAACTATCAGCGCCTGCAACGGGAAGCGGGAGGTGCCGTCTGCGCCGCCGTGGTCAAGGCCGACGGCTACGGACTCGGCGCGACCGAGATCGCCGACGCGCTGTGGACGGCGGGCTGCCGCGAGTTTTTCGTCGCCCACGTCTTCGAAGGCGCGGCTCTGCGAGCGGCGCTGCCGGACGCCACGATCTATGTGCTGCACGGACCGATGCCGGGCACCGAAGCCGATCTGCCGGCAGATGGTCTGGTCCCGGTGTTGAACAGCCTCGAGCAGATCGATGCCTGGGCCGCCCTTGCCCGCGCCCGGGGCGGTCTCGACGCGGTGCTGCAGATCGACACCGGCATGAACCGGATCGGCCTGCCGCCGGTCGAGGTTCAGGCGCTCAACGACGACCCGTCCCGGCTCGACGGCATTCGCCCGCGCTACGTGATGAGCCACCTCGCCTGCGCCGAGGATGCCGGCAGCGCCAAGAACGCCGAACAGCTGGCCCTGTTCCGAAGTCTGAAAGCGAAACTGCCGGACGCGCCCGCCACTTTCGCCAACTCGTCGGGCATCTTTCTGGGGCCCGACTATCACTTCGATCTGGTGCGCGCTGGCGTCGCGCTGTACGGCGTCAACCCGACGCCCGGACGCCCAAATCCGATGGCGGAAGTCGTCCGTCTGGAAGGCAAAATTCTGCAATTGCGCGAAATTGACACGTCTGAGACCGTTGGCTACGGTGCCGCCTATCAAGCAACCGGGCCGCGCCGTATCGCTACCGTGCCAGTTGGTTACGCGGACGGGTACCTCCGGTGCCTTGGCAACCACGCATACGCCAGCATCGGCGGTGTCCGAGTAAAGGTGGCAGGGCGCGTTTCAATGGACCTCATCACATTGGATGTCACGGATGCGCCGCCGTCGGCCGTGCGCGTCGGCGCGCCGGTGGACCTGATCGGCGGCGGCGTGCCGATCGACGACGTCGCCGCCTGGGCCGGCACCATCGGCTACGAGCTGCTGACCAGCCTGGGCCATCGCTATCACCGGTCATTTCACCGCGGGGGCACCTGACCCACATGAATCCCCTGGCAATCGTCGGCCGAGTCTTCCTGGGCTTTCTCAACACCGCCGGCAAACTATCGATCTTCACCGGGCAGGCCGTCTCCAGCTGCTTCGCGCCGCCGGTCTACCTCCGGCTAATCGGGCGTCAGCTGCTGGCCATCGGCTACTATTCGCTGCCCGTCGTCGGCCTGACGGCGATCTTCACCGGCGCCGTGCTAGCCTTGCAGATCTATATCGGCTCCTCGCGCTTCAACGCCGAGAGCACCGTCGCCTTCATCGTCGTCATCGCCATCACCCGCGAGCTTGGGCCGGTGCTGGCGGGCCTGATGGTCGGCGGCCGGGTCGGTGCGGCGATGGCGGCCGAACTCGGCACCATGCGTGTCACCGAACAGATCGACGCGCTGGTGACGCTGCAGACCAACCCGATGAAGTATCTGGTGGCGCCGCGGCTGATCGCCGCCACCATCGCCATGCCATTGCTGGTGGCGATCGCCGACATCATCGGCGTCATGGGCGGCTATCTGGTCTCGGTCAACAAGCTCGACTTCAACGCCGCGACCTATCTGAAGAACACCTTCGACGTGCTGGAGGCCGATGACGTTGTCTCGGGCCTGATCAAGGCCGCGGTGTTCGGCTTCATCATCGCGCTGATGGGCTGCTACCACGGCTTCAACAGTTCGGGCGGCGCCCAGGGGGTCGGCCGAGCCACCACAAACGCCGTGGTCTCTGGCCTGATCCTGATCCTCGTCGCCAACTACATCATGACCGACCTGTTCTTCGCATGAGCAACGATCCGCCGAAGCTGATGCTGGACGACGTCCACAAGGCGTTCGGCCCGAAGGTCGTGCTGAACGGCTTGAACCTGACGCTTCACAAGGGCGAATCGATCGTCGTGATCGGCGGCTCCGGCACCGGCAAGTCGGTGATGTTGAAATGCGTGCTCGGCCTGCTGAAACCCGATGCCGGCCGGATTCAGGTCGACGGCGAGGACGTGGTCGGCATGGGCGGCGGCAAGCGTGACCGCATCCTGCGCAAGTTCGGCATGCTGTTCCAGAACGCGGCGCTGTTCGACAGTTTGTCGGTCTGGGAGAACGTCGCTTTCGGGCTGGTCGAGGGCGCCGGCATGGAACGCGAGGAAGCCCGCGAAATCTCGCTCGAGAAGCTGCGCCGGGTCGGCCTCGGCCCCGACGTTGCCGCGCTCAGCCCGGCCGAACTATCGGGCGGCATGCGCAAGCGCGTGGGTCTCGCCCGGGCCATCGCCACGGAGCCCGAGATCATTTTCTTCGACGAGCCGACCACCGGCCTCGATCCGATCATGGGCGACGTGATCAACCATCTGATCGTCGAATGCGTGCAGGACTTGGGTGCCTCCACCGTCACCATCACGCACGACATGTCGAGCGCGCGGACCATCGCGCATCGCGTGGCGATGCTGTACAAGGGCCAGATCCTCTGGATCGGGCCGGTCGACCAGATCGATGACAGCGGCAATGCCTATGTCGACCAGTTCATCCACGGTCGCGGCGAGGGTCCGATCCAGATGGAAGTGCGGAAATTGTAAGCAGGGCTAGAGCGCACGTGGCGCAACCCGCCGAACGCTTCGTCTGCCAGAGTTGCGGCGCGGTCCATCGCAAATGGTCCGGCCGCTGCGGTTCTTGCGGTGAATGGAACTCGATCGTCGAGGAGCTGAACGAATCGACGCCGCCCAAGGGCCTCGGCGCGGGCAAAGGCCGGCAGATCGAATTCAGCGCGCTCGATTCACTGCCGCTGGGCGAGGAACCGCGGCTGGCCACCGATATCAAGGAATTCGACCGCGTCTGCGGCAGCGGCCTGGTGCCCGGCTCGGCGATCCTGATCGGCGGCGATCCAGGCATCGGCAAATCCACGCTGCTGCTGCAGGTCGCGGCGGCGCTTGCCCGCGCCGGCCACCGCTGCGCCTACATCTCCGGCGAGGAGGCGACCGATCAGGTGCGCATGCGGGCACGCCGTCTGGGCTTGGCCGACGCGCCTGTGCAGCTCGCGGCGGCGACCAATGTGCGCGACATCCTGACCAGCATCGACGTCGCCGAGGCCCCGCGCACCGTGGTCATCGATTCGATCCAGACCATGTTCGTCGACAGCCTCGAATCGGCGCCCGGCACGGTCTCGCAGGTCCGCACCAGCGCGCAGGAGCTGATTCGTCTGGCCAAGCGCCGCGATATCGCCATGCTGCTGGTTGGCCACGTCACCAAGGAAGGGCAGATCGCCGGTCCCCGCGTGCTCGAGCACATGGTCGACACGGTGCTCTATTTCGAGGGCGAGCGCGGGCATCAGTTCCGCATCCTGCGCACGGTGAAGAACCGCTTCGGTCCGACCGACGAGATCGGCGTCTTCGAGATGACCGACGGCGGCCTGATCGAGGTGGCGAATCCCTCGGCGCTGTTCCTGTCCAGCCGCCCCGGCGGCGCGGTCAGCGGCACCTCGGTCTTCGCCGGCATGGAGGGCACGCGGCCGGTGCTGGTCGAAATCCAGGCGCTGGCCGCCCGGTCGTCGCTGGCGACGCCGCGGCGCACCGTCGTGGGCTGGGACAGCAACCGGCTCGCCATGGTCATGGCCGTGCTCGATTCGCGCTGCGATCTCGGCGTGTCGGGCAACGACGTTTACCTTAACGTCGCCGGCGGCCTGCGTATCGCCGAGCCAGCCGCCGACCTTGCCGTCGCCGCGGCGCTGATCTCCTCGCTGACCAACGTGGCCGTGCCGGCCGAATCGGTGCTGTTCGGCGAGATCAGCCTGTCCGGCGAAATCCGCCCGGTCAGCCAGGCCGACCTGCGCCTGAAGGAGGCCGCGAAGCTAGGCTTTCAGCGGGCGCTGGTGCCGCCAGCGCCGAATCGGCGCGCGGCGCCGCTCGACATCGTCGAGGTCAGGCATCTGCATGACCTCGTCGAGCTCTTTACAACCCGTCGCGCCGCCGCCATATAGTCGCGCCGCCATGGACGCCCTGCCCATCAACATCACCGATATCGCGGTCTTCGCGATTCTGCTGATCTCGGCCGTGCTGGCGCTCAGCCACGGCTTCGTCAAAGAGGTATTGGCGATCGCCGGCTGGGTTGGCGCCGCCATCGTCGCGCTGAAGCTGTTCCCGGTGCTGCAGCCGGTGACCCGGCAGTATGTCGAGCATGAGCTGCTGGCCGACGGCATCACCGGCGCCGGCATTTTCCTCATCACGCTGGTCCTGCTGTCGCTGATCGCCGGCCGCATCGCTAGACTGGTGCGGGACAGCGAAATCAACACGCTCGACCGCTCGCTCGGCTTCCTGTTCGGCCTCGCCCGCGGCGCCGTGATCGTCGCGCTCGGCTATCTGGTCCTGGTCCAGTTCGTGCCGCCCAAGGAGTTCCCGTCCTGGCTCGGCGAGGCCCGATCGCTGCCTGTCGTCGCCTACACCGCCGATCTGCTGCTGACGCTCGCGCCCGAGGAGATCGCCGCCGGCTTGAGGGTGGTCGAGGATGTGGGCGATTCCGCCACCAAGGCCCTACGCCCGCAGGACGCGCTCGGCGTGCTTCAGGGCGCCGTAACGCCGCCTGACTCCGGCGATGAAAAGGGCTATAAGTCCGAGGATCGACGGGGCCTGGAGCGCCTGTTCGAAAGCAAGCAGGACAACTGATGCGCCGTGCCGCCAACACCGGCTCTCAGCCGCCGACCGACCGGTCTTTGACCACGCACCCGCTGGATGATGACAAGCTGCACGAGGAATGCGGCATTTTCGGCATTTTCGGCGCCGATGACGCCGCCGCGCTGACCGCGCTGGGCCTGCACGCCCTGCAACATCGCGGCCAGGAAGCAGCCGGCATCGTCTCCTATGACGGTCGACAGTTCCATTCCCATCGCGGGCTGGGCCACGTCGCCGACAACTTCGATTCCGAGGCGGTGGTGAGCCGCCTGAAAGGCCGCGCGTCCATCGGCCACAATCGCTACTCGACCACGGGCGAGACCGTGCTGCGCAACGTCCAGCCGCTGTTCGCCGAGCTGGAGTTCGGCGGTTTCGCCGTCGGCCACAACGGCAACCTGACCAATGCCCGGGCGCTGCGCCGCGAGCTGGTCAAACGCGGCTGCATCTTCCAGTCGACCATGGATTCCGAAACCCTGATCCACCTGATCGCGACCAGCGGCTTCGCGACGATGATCGATCGGCTGGTCGACGCGCTGCGCCAGGTGGTGGGCGCCTACAGCCTGGTCGCCCTGTCGAACACCGCCCTGATCGGCGTGCGCGACCCCATGGGGGTGCGGCCGCTGGTGCTGGGCGAGCTCGATGGCGCGCCGATCCTGGCCAGCGAGACCTGCGCGCTGGATATCATCGGCGCGCGGTTCATCAGGGATGTCGAGCCGGGCGAGATCGTGGTCTGCAGGGAGGACGGTGTCGAGAGCCTGAAGCCCTTCCCGCCCCAAAAGCACCGGGCCTGCATCTTCGAGTACATCTATTTCTCGCGGCCCGACTCGATCATCGAGGAGATGAGCGTCTACGACATTCGCAAGAATATCGGCCGCGAACTGTCCCGCGAAAGCGGCGTGCCTGCGGATCTGGTGATCCCGATCCCGGATTCCGGCACGCCGGCGGCGCTCGGCTACGCCAACGAGGCCGGTATCCCCTTCGAGCTCGGCATCATCCGCAACCACTATGTCGGCCGCACCTTCATCGAACCGACGCAGCAGATCCGCGACCTCGGCGTGAAACTCAAACACAACGCCAACCGCAGCGAAATCGCCGGCAAGCGCGTGATCCTGGTCGACGACAGCATCGTTCGCGGCACCACGGCCCGCAAGATCGTGCAGATGGTCCGCGATGCCGGCGCGACGGAAGTGCACATGCGCATCGCCAGTCCGCCGACCATGCATCCCTGCTTCTATGGCATCGACACGCCGTCGCGCGAGGAGTTGCTGGCCGCCCGCATGAACGTCGAGGACATGCGCGACCATATCGGCGTCGACACGCTCGCCTACATCAGCATCGACGGCCTCTACCGGGCCGCCGGCGAAAGCCGCCGAGACGCGGACGATCCGCAGTTCTGCGACGCCTGCTTCACCGGCGACTACCCCGTCGCGCTGACCGATCTCGCTGACGGTGATTCCCCGGCGCAGTTGTCGCTGCTGGCCGAAAGCGCCTGACGCGTTCGTTATATGCCCGACCGCCTGCAGGACCGTATCGCGCTCGTCACCGGCGCTTCGCGCGGCATCGGAGCCGCCATTGCCCAGGCGTATGCCCGCGAAGGCGCGCATATCATCGCCGTCGCCCGAACGGTCGGCGGCCTGGAAGAACTTGACGACGCGATCACGGCCGGTGGCGGCAGCGCAACCCTGGTGCCGCTCGATTTGACCGAACCCGACACCATCGAACAGCTCGGTGCAAGTATCTTCGAGCGCTGGGGCCGGCTCGACATTCTGGTCGG
The DNA here is from genome assembly GCA_965232515.1 of Alphaproteobacteria bacterium. Lineage (GTDB taxonomy): Bacteria > Pseudomonadota > Alphaproteobacteria > JANQKO01. Next base: position 1,810,917 of record CBDDPY010000002.1, read on the forward strand.
CAATGCCGCCGTCCTCGGCCAGCTCAGCCCCGTCGGCCATATCGAGCCGCCGACCTGGCAACGCGGCTTCGACCTCAATGTCACGGCAAACTGGCGTCTGCTACGCTCGCTCGATCCGCTGCTGCGGCAGTCGGATGCCGGCCGGGCCATTTTCCTGACCTCGGGCGTGACGCGGACGCTGCCGGCTTATTGGGCCACCTATTCGGCGTCCAAGGCGGCCCTGGAGGCGCTGGTCATGACCTACGCCCGAGAGATCGAGAAGACCTCGGTGCGCGCAAACCTGGTCAATCCGGGCCCGACGCGTACGCAGATGCGCGCGGCGGCATTTCCCGGCGAAGATCCGGATACGCTGCCGCCGCCAGAGCATCTGACGGACATTCTGATCCGGCTCGCCGAACCCGATTTCACCGGCAATGGCCTGTGGGTCGCCGCCGACGCCGAGCCCGCCTCGCTGCACTAGGCTGTCGGCATGACCGATGATGCTTCCCTTCAGCCCGCCGGAAGGACGGTACTGAGAGAGACTTCACGGGTTCGTCTTCGACATTTCCGTATCGGCATCGCCAGCGGCCTGCTCATAGCATTCGGCGGTCTGGTGTTCGTCGCCGTGGCCGCGGTTCTGGCGATCTCGATATGGAGCGCGCGCGAAAACACGCTGTCGTTGCTGCAGGACAAGACGCAGTCAACCATGCGCTTGATCCTCAGCGATATCGATCGGCATCTGCAACCGGCCGAAGACCAGCTTGAGTATCTCGCAAAGAAGATCGAGGCCGGCGAGATCGACTCCGGCGACGACGCTGAAATGACGACCTTCATGACCGGCGCATTGGCGGCGACGCCCGATGTTCGCATCCTGGTCCTGCTGCGCCCCGATCTCTCGGCCATCGAGGTGCCCGTCGTCTCCCCAACCCCGCAGGCGCAGGCGAACATTCAAGCCGGCCTGGAACTGGCGCGGACTATTCTGGCCGACGCGGAGAAGCGGCAGGAGCTGTTCTGGGCCGAGGTCGTGCGCGCGCCGCGGGAACGAACGACGATGATCAACGTGCGCCGGCCGCTTCGCCGCGACGGACGCTTCCTTGGCCTGCTTGCCGCCGGCGTCGAGGCGGACCGTCTGTCGGACCTGTTGGACAACGTTGCCTACAAGCTGGGTGGCAGCGCCTTCATCCTTTACGACGATGGGTACGTTCTGGCGCACCCGCAGATGATTCTCGGCTTCCCGGGCCTCAGCCCCTCGCAACCGCTGCCGCGGGTCGACCAGATCGTCGATCCCGTTCTGGCGGCTTATCTGCGGCCCAGCGACAACGCCGGGCTGGATATCGAAGGACGCCTCTCCAGCAGCATGAATATCCGCTTCCTCGACACGTCAGAAGGCGAATACATCGCGCTATTCCAACAGATAGACGGTTATTCGGACCGGCCGTGGACCGTCGTCGTCTACTTCCCCGAGGCGGAACTGACCGAGACGATACGGCGTGCCGCCGCCGCCGCGATCGCGGGTCTTGCCGTGCTGCTGATCGCGCTGATCGTGGCCTTCATCATCGCCCGCCAATTGAGCGCGCCGATCGGCCGGCTTGCCGTCAGCGCCAACCAGATCAAAGACCTGCGGCTCGACGGCGTGAAGCCGTTGCCGACCAGCAGCTTCGCCGAACTCAGCGATGCGTCTTCCGCCTTCAATTCAATGATCGTGGGGCTGCGCTGGTTCGAGACCTACGTGCCCAGAACGCTCGTACAGCGCCTGATCGGACAGGGCGACACCTCGGCCGGTATCTCGGCCGACCGCAATGTCACCGTGCTGTTCACCGATATCGCCGGCTTCACCGGCCAATCCGAACACATGACCGCCGGCGAGACCGCGACCTTTCTCAACCACCATTTCTCACTGCTCAGCCAATGCGTCGAGGCCGAGGGCGGCACCATCGACAAGTTCATCGGCGATGCACTGATGGCCTTCTGGGGCGCGCCGGAATATCAGCCCGACCACGCCGCCCGCGCCTGCCGCGCGGCGCTGGCGATCCGCGCGGCGGTCAAGGCCGACAATGCGGCCCGGATCGCCAACGGCCAGCCGCCGGTACACGTCAGGATCGGCCTGCACAGCGGCCACGCCGTCGTCGGCAATATCGGCGCGCCGCAGCGCATGAACTACACCATTGTGGGCGACACGGTGAACGTCGCCAACCGGCTCGAGGCGCTCGCCAAGACGGAAACGCCGTCGGGCGCGGACAACGAGGTCGCGATCCTGCTCAGCGCGGCAACCGCTTCGGCGGCCGGCTCGGCAATGACACCGGTCAAGGCCGGCAGCTTTCAAATCCGCGGCCGCAGCGAAGAGATTGAGGTCTTCGCGATCTAGCTTTTTTTCTTGTTGTCGTAAGGGTTCTTGCCGCGACGAAGATTCACGCGGATCGGCACGCCGTCCAGATCGCCAAGCTCGCGAATGCCATTCTGCAGGTAACGAACGTAGGACTCCGGCAGATCGACCGGCCGGTTGGCGAAGATCACAAAGGTCGGCGGTCGGGTCTTGGCCTGGGTCATGAACCGGAGGCGCAGCCGCCGGCCGCTGCCGGCGAGCGGCGGCGGATGGCGCTCGACCGCCTGCTCCAGCCATTCGTTCAAACGCGCCGTCGGGATCCGGGCCTGCCAGCGGTCGTAGATATCGAAGACCGCCGGCATCAGCTTGTCGACGCCCTTGCCGGTCAAGGCCGACAAGGTCACGATCGGCAGGCCGCGCACCTGCGGCAGCGACGTTTCCAGCCGGTCGCGCACGGTCTGCATCGCCGCGCGCCGGTCGCCGACCAGGTCCCATTTGTTGACGGCCAGCACCATGGCGCGGCCCTCCTCGACCACACGGGCGGCAAGCGTCAGCTCTTGCTTTTCCAGCGGCGCCTCGGCGTCGACCAGCAGCACCACGACCTGGGCGAAACGCATGGCGCGCAGCGCGTCCTCTGCCGACAGCTTCTCCAGCCGCTGGCTGATCCGGGCTTGCCGGCGCAGGCCGGCGGTATCGAACAGCCGCACCGGCCGGCCCTGCCAGGCCCAGTCGATGCCGATGGCGTCGCGGGTGATGCCGGCCTCCGGCCCCGTGATCATGCGGTCCTCGCCCAGCAGCCGGTTCACCAGCGTCGACTTGCCGACATTGGGGCGGCCCAGGATGGCGAGCCGCAGCGGGCCGTCGGCCGCCTCGTCCTCTTCGTCCAGTTCCGCGGCATCGGGCGCATGGGTGCTCAAGGCCTCGTAAAGCAGATCCAGTCCCTCGCCGTGGGCGGCCGACAACGGCAGCGGATCGCCCAGTCCCAGGGCGTAGGCCTCGGCCTGTCCGACCGCGCCGCCCCTGCCCTCGCACTTGTTGGCCGCCAGCACGACCGGCTTGCCCTGGCGGCGCAGCCAACGCGCGAAATGCGCGTCGATCGGCGTCGGGCCGCTGCGGGCGTCGATCAACATCAGCGCCACGTCGGCGTCGGCCAGCGCCGCCTCGGTTTGACGCCGCATCTCGGCCTCGAGCGTGCCGGCGTCGGCCTCCTCCAGCCCCGCCGTGTCGATGACGCGGAAGGTCAGCGGTCCGAGCCTGGCCTCGCCCTCGCGACGGTCCCGGGTCACGCCCGGCAGGTCGTCGACCAGCGCCTGCTGTTTGCCGACCAGGCGATTGAACAGCGTCGATTTGCCGACATTCGGCCGGCCCAGGATAGCGACAGTGAACGGCATCGGCTTAGCGCAGCGCGATAAGTTCCGCGTCGTCGGACAGGATGTAGAGCGTGCCGTCGGCGACCACGGGCGCGATGAACGACGCCGCCGGCAGGCGCATCTCACCCAGCACCTCGCCGGAATAGGGCGAGACCGACACCGCGCGGCCATGGCTGGACACCAGGATCAAGCGGTCGCTGACCAGCACCGGTCCGCTCCACTGGATCGGATCTTCCCGATCCTCCTCGTCCTCGAACCGCTGCAGCTGCGCGACCCAGCGGATCCGGCCATCGCGCCGCGAGAGGCACAGAAGCTCGGCCTGGGTGGTGACGACATAGATGAAATCGCCGCTGACCCAGGGCGTCTCGACGCCGGTGATATCGCGGTCCCAGATGCGCTCGCCCGTGCGCAGGTCGATGGCGGCCATGCGGCCGGAATGGCTGATGGCGATGACCCGGCCGCGGTCGACCACCGGCTTGCCGCGAATGTCGCTCAAGGCGGCAAGCGGCGTGAAGCGCGCGGCCTTGACCAGCTGGTCGCTCCAAACCACGCGGCCGTTCTCGACCCTGAGCGCGAACAGCTCGCCCGAGGTATAGGGAACCACCACGATATCGCCGTCGACGGCGGGACTGGCGCCGCCGATCAGGCCGGCGTCCTCGGGGATGCCGACATGGTTCCACAGCACCCGACCGTCATCGGCCGCCAGCGCGAACATCTGATTGTCGTAAGTGACGACGAAGACCCGGCCGTCGGCGGCCGTCGGTGGCGCCCGCATAGGCACGCCGATCCGCCGTTCCCAATAGACCCGGCCCGTCTCGGCCTCCAGCGCATAGACCTCGCCATAACCGGTACTAACGAACAGGATACCGCCGTCGAGCGCGAGGCCGCCGCCGAGTGCGCCGCTGTCTTCGCCCTTGGGCGTCGCATTGGCGCGCCACAAACGATCGCCGGTGTTGGCGTCGATGGCCGAGATCCGGCTTTCCGCATCCATGACGAAGACCCGGCCGCCGGCGACGATGGGCGGCGCCAGCAGCCGTAGCAGCGAGCTCGAGCCCTCGCCGACATTGACCTCCCAGGCCGTCGCCAGGTCGTCCGGCAACTCCAGATGGTGCATCGCATGGCTCGGGAAGCCGCCGGCCTGCGGCCAGTCGGGATTGCGCCATGGCCGCGGCAGCCGCACCTCCAGGTCGGCGATGCGCGGGTCCGGTTCCAGCGTGTCCTGCAGGCTGAGCACCGAGATCCGCTCGCCCGGTAGCGGCGGATCCTCGGCATCGCCAATCCAGTCCGGCAGCAGCTCGCAGGCCGCCAGCATCACGATCAGCGGCAGCAGCGCCAGGCGTCGTGGCCACATCAGCGGCGGGATCACGCCTCAGCCCCCCTCGCCGAGCGCGTTCAGCATCTGCTGGGCGCGCGCGCGCACGCCGGGCGGCGCATCGGCCGCTTCCGTCAGCGCCTTGAAGCTCTCCACGGCGGCGGCCGTCCGGCCCTCGCGAACCGCCACGGTGGCAATCAGTTCCTGCGCCGAAAACCGCCAGGGATTGTCGTCCGTCAACAGCGCCTGCAGCCGTGCCTCCAGATCGGCGGCCGACGCAACGTTGGCAAGCTGCATTGCGGCCATCAATGCCGCCAGGTCGCGGTAGATCTGATCGGCGCCGCCGTCGGCGACGATGCCGTCATAGACCGCGACCGCGCCCTGGGAATCGCCGGTTTCGGCCCGCGCCGCCGCCTCCTGGAACCGGGCGATCAGGGCATAGCCGCTGCCGGCGTCGTCCGCCAGTGCCGAGAAAGCGGTGACGGCGTTGGCGTTGTCGCCACGCTGGACCAGCTCGATCGCCGCGGCAAATCGGGCCGACTCGGCGCTCCGCTGATCCGCCTGGTGATTACGCCAGAGAACCGATCCGGCGGTGCCCAGGACCAGCGCCACGCAGCCGGCAATGACCAGGGTGCCGTAGCGCTTCCACAGGTCCTGCAGCTTGTCCTTGCGAAGTTCTTCGTCGACTTCGCGGAAGATATTGTCCGACACGCGCGGTCCTCGGATGCTCTGAATGGCCGGCCAATGTACCGGCATGGGTTTTTAGCGGCAAACGCCGCCCGATAAAAGGCAATCTCGACATCGGATCGTCACATGGACAGCCGCTAACGGGACATCGTGTCAGACCTGTCAGCCGGCGCGATAAAGCTCTGTGCTGAGATACTTCATGCCGGAATCGCACATAACAGTGACCACCGTGGCGCCGGCGCCGAGTCGCGCCGCGAGCTTTTGGGCGGCGATCAGGTTCCCGCCGGTCGAGGTTCCGGCGAACAGCGCCGCGGTTCGGGCGAGCGTCCGCGCCATCGCCATGGCATCGGCCGTCCTAACCGTGGCGATCTCGTCAACCGCGTCCGGCGCCCACAACGGCACGACGAACCCCGCGCCGACGCCTTCGATCCGATGCACGCCGCCTTTTTCGCCCGAAAGCACGGCGGATTCGCTCGGTTCCACCGCCACGACATGGACGTGTGGATTGTGCTCGCGCAGCCGTTCGGCCGTGCCGCGCAGCGATGCCGCCGTACCGACGCTCTGGACGAAGGCATCGACCTTGCCGCCGGTCTGCCGCCAGATCTCGTCGGCCATCGTCCGGTAGGCGCTTAGTTGATCGGCGTTGTTCAACTGGTCCGTCCAGAAGCCGCCGGTGCGCTCTTGGATCTCGCGCGCCGCCGCGATCATCCCGCGGGTCAGCGCCGCGTCCATGCCGCCGCCATCGCTCGGCACCAGGGTCAGATCGGCCCCCAGCGCCTTCATATGATCGCGCTTCTCACGGCTGAAGGCATCCGAGGTCACGATGTGAAGCGGATACCCCTTGGCGCAGCAGATCAGGGCCAGCGACACGCCGGTGCTGCCGCCGGTGTATTCGACCACGCTACCGCCGGCCGCCAATCGGCCGTCCTGCTCGGCCGCCTCGATCATGGCCAGCGCCATGCGGTCCTTCATGCTGCCCGTCGGATTCTGGCTCTCGATCTTGAGCAGGATCCGCGCCTGGCCAGGACGGGCAAGCGCGCGCAGCTCGATCAGCGGCGTGCCGCCGATCCGGTCGAGAATTGATCCGTCAATGGATGTGTCGCGCGGCATGTCGTTGTCCTCCGGCGCGCACATTCCGTGATTTATTTTCGATCCGGAAGGCGTATAAACCGCACCATAATGGATAGAAATTCATCCGCCGACTGGGACGACCTGCGGGTCTTCCTCGCCGTGCTGCGGGCTGGTTCGCTGCGTGGCGCCGCACGTCTGCTACGGCTGAACCACGCCACCGTGAACCGCCGATTGAAGGGGCTCGAAGCGGCCTTCGGGACCCGATTGTTCGACCGGACGCGGGCGGGCCTCGTGCCGACCCAGGCCGGCGAGGACCTGCTGGCGACGGCCGAGCGAGTGGAAGACGAACTGCTCAGGGCGCAGCGCGATATCGCCGGGCGCGACGGGCATCTCGATGGCCGGATCAAGGTCAGCCTGCCCTACGCGATCATGAAGGGCTTCTTGGCGGCCGATCTACACGCCTTTTCGAACCGCTATCCCGGTATCGCGCTCGATCTCGAGCTGACGGACCGGTTTTCCGACCTGGCCCAGTTGGAGGCGGATGTGTCGATCCGCATGGCCCACGACGTCACCGGCGACGCCGTCGGCCGCCGGCTGGTGCAATACGCCAAGACGATCTACGCCGCGCCCGATGTCGCCGAACGCCTCGATCCGTCATCCGACGGCGGCGACGCCAGCCCCGACTGGATCGGCTGGCCCGGTGCGGACGGCAGCAACGCCTGGTCCCGCGGCACCCCGTTTCCACGGCTGCACGTCCGCCACAACCTGCCCAGCCACGCGTTGCAGCTGGAGGCTGCGAAGGCCGGCATGGGCCTCGCGATGCTGCCCTGTTTCCTCGGCGACCCCGAACCGGGCCTGGTCCGCCTCCCGGGCGCGGCGCCCGTCCCCGACCGCAGCATCTGGCTGCTCCTGCGCGCGGGCCTCCGCACCACGGTCCGCGTCCGCGCCTTCGCCGACTTCATCGCCGCCGCCATCCTCGATCGCCGCACGCTGTTGGCGGGCCGCGCCTACGCCCACTCGATGGCCTCATAAACTTCTAGAGCGTTGATATTCAGAGAAAAAATCTCTTTTTCTCATTCCGTAGACCGCGCTTCATGCGATGTCGCCGATCCCTTGTTGAGGCAGAGGAGCAGTCGTGTGCGGCCAGTTCCCGCGATGGGCGGCGAGCGGTGCACGATTCCGCTGCCCGGACTGGCGCAGCTTCCCTTGAAGATCGCCACGTCGTGGGCGCGGAGATGCTCCACCGGTCCGGTGTAGCGTTCCTGTTCGTGCAACGCCCGCGCGGCGTAATGCGGTTCGACCCACTGGGTGCCAGGGCCGCGGTATGTGGTCAGCAGGCGCGCCTCCACACAATCGCGGTGGAACTTCCAGCACGCGTTATTGCTGACGCGCTCCAGCCGAACATCAACGAGATCGCTTCGGGTGATACCAGCAAAAGCCGAAACGAGGTCATCGACGTCGCCGATCAGCAAGTCTCGCATGTCTCCCGGCGGCATCCCGCATTCGTCCAAATGGGATTCCACCGCCTGTCGAACGTCGCCGGATTGGACGGCAACACGAAGGTGAGGAAGATACGAGGCGTCCAAGCCTTCGAGCCAGGTCTTCAAAGACAAGGGGGGCACGCGCCGCCAGATCACGAGCTCCCGGTCGGGCCCTTTGATGTCCGCGAGCCCTTCCGCCGAGCCGCAGGTCACAATGCGTTCGGCCAGTCGAGCGGATGTTTTGGTGAATTCATGAGCCGGGGTTGCCAACGGGCGGGCCTCGAGACCTTCGTCGTGGGGCGTATCGAGCAAGCCCAAGGCATCTGGTCGAAGGATCGCCATTTCAGAGCGACTCCCTGATCATGGCCTCAAAGTCATCCTCCGTCGCCTTGCGCGGATTGGTCAGGGCGGACAGGTCCTTCTTCGCATAGGTGATCAGGTCGGGAATGTCTTCCTCCTGAACGCCCATAGCGCTCAGGCCGGACGGCAGACCGATGTCGGCGTTCATGGCGGACACCGCGTCGGCAATGTCGGCACCGGGCGGTAATCCCATGGCCTGGCGGAGGCGATCATATTTCTCGCCACAGTCAGGTGCGTTGAACCGCAGCACTGCGGGCAGGAAGACCGCGTTCAGAGTGCCATGATGGAGATTCAAGCGCTCGATGCGTCCCGCAGCATGGCTTAGGGCGTGAACGGCACCCAGGCCTTGAATGAAGGACAGCGCCCCTTCCGTTGAGCACATCATCATCTGCCACCGGGCCTCGCGATCCTTGCCGTCACGCACCGCGGTTGGCAGGTGACGCCAACCCCGCCACAAACCGTCAAGCGCCACGCCATCGGCGGGGGGATTAACCGTCGGTGTCAAGAGTGCCTCGATGCAATGGGTGATCGCATCCATGCCCGTGGCCGCCGTCATTGTCGCAGGCAGGCCCAATGTCAGTTCCGGGTCGCAGATGGCTGCTTTCGGAACAAAGAGCGGGCTTGCAAAGGTCAGTTTGCGCCCATCGTCCATGATGATGACGAACCCGACGGAAACCTCACTGCCCGTTCCGGCCGTGGTCGGCACCGCAATCAGGGGCGCGACCGCCTTGACGAGCTTTGCGCCGCCAGCCAGGGGATCGAACTGAGCAAGCGGACCGCCACTGCCTGCGAGCAGCGCGACAGCCTTGCCCAAATCCATTGAGGATCCGCCACCAATGGCGAGGACGCCATCACATCCGTCAGACGTATACTGGTCGAATGCCTTCAGGACGGCTGCTTCCGTTGGATTTCCGGGCGTACCGTCGAAGAGCGAGGTTGGTGTATCCGCCTCAAGCACGCTGGTGACGCTTTCGACAAGCCCCGCCGCCACAACACCAGCATCCGTGGCGATGAACGGCTTCGAGATGCCCGCTTTGCGCAACTCGGCCGGAATCTGCTGCACGGCGCCATAATCGAAGTGGGTCGTCGTCAAATACGTCAGCGTTGCCATGACGGTTCCGAAACTCCCCTGACTAGTGAGAACGCGCGCGAGGATGTCTGAGCAGCGCGGCGACTTGCATGAGATGAGCGGCGGTCTGAGCGGGGTTTCCACAGCGCCCCGCCATCTCGATCAATTCCAGCGTCAGCGCATCGACGACGGCGTCGGACGGGAGCCAGGCCTCGCCCGCTTGTGTGATGGCTTCCTGCAGAAATCGCCGGGCCTTTTTTACGTCTTCCGCATGCACGGCTGCGATCGCATCGTTCACTGTTCTGTCTCCGAGCTGCGCCGCCAAATTGGGAACGGGTCCCTCAGCTTTCTCCAGGCAGCGGGCTGCATTGCCTTGGCGTTGGCGTCACCGACAAGGCAGGTGTCGAGACGACGACGGATCGCGGCCTCGTCCATGTCGGTGCCGATAAAGACGATTTCCTGGCGGCGATCTCCATAGATTGGATCCCAGACGTTGGCAATGTGCTGTCGCCATTCCGGATGGTCCGGCCAGTGGTCCTTCGGCACGCTGGACCACCAGAAGCCCATGGCTTCATGCCGCACCAGCGCGCCGGCCTGGCTCAATTCGCCAACCCACTCCGGGCGGGTGGCGAGCCAGAAGTGCCCCTTGGCACGAATGACGCCTGGCCAAGAGGCGTTGAGGAAGGCGTGGAACTTCTCGGGATGAAAGGGGCGGCGCGCCCGATACACAAAGCTGCGCACGCCATACTCTTCGGTCTCGGGCTTGTGCTCCGCGAAGCCGTACAGCTCCTTGAACCACAGCGGGTGTTCCTCGGCCTTGTCGTGGTCGAACCGGCCGGTGTTCAGCACCTTATCCAGCGGCACACGCGACATGTTCGTCTCGATCAGGTCGGCGTCGGGATTGAGCGAGCGGATGATCTTGCGCGCGGCATCGATCTCCTCGGGCGTGGCCGCGTCGATCTTGTTCAGAATGATAACGTCGGCGAACTCGATCTGATCGACGAGCAGGTTGACCAGCGTGCGGGTGTCCTCCTCGCCCAGCGACTCGCCCCGGTCCTTGAGGAAATCGGTCGAGGCGTAGTCGCGCAGAACGTTCGCGGCATCGACCACGGTCACCATCGTATCGAGGCGCGACACATCCTCGAGGCTTTCTCCTTCTTCCGTCCGGAAGTTGAAAGTGGCCGCCACGGGCAGCGGCTCGGAGATCCCGGTCGATTCGATCAGGAGGTAGTCGAACCGGCCATCCCCCGCGAGTCGTCGCACCTCCTGGAGAAGGTCGTCGCGCAACGTGCAGCAGATGCAGCCATTGGTCATTTCGACCAGGGTCTCTTCGGTGCGGCTCAGATCGGCGCCGCCGTCCCGAATGAGGTCGGCGTCTATGTTGACTTCGCTCATGTCGTTGACGATGACCGCGACGCGTTTGCCTTCGCGGTTGTTGAGGATGTGGTTCATCAACGTGGTCTTGCCGGCGCCGAGGAAGCCGGACAGGACGGTAACGGGAAGCTTGGCGTGCGGGAGAGTTTCACTCATGGACGGAGACTTTCATGCTGGAATCATCGTTTGCGGCCTTCCTGGATTGCCGAATGTGGCCTATCTGAGGTCGATATCTCGCCGGCAAGCTGGCCCAGCACGGAAGCCACGCCGTCCGCTCCGTAGGCTTCGACGAGACGCGGCATCAACTCTGTCATCAGCGCAGCGAGCACCGTATCTCTGGGGATGCCTGCTTCATCGCACCGTGCGATCGCAGCGCGCACCTCAGTCAGGGCATCAGCCAAGCGTGGGGGCAATTGGACGTCGGAGATATCGTCGACGGGCTCAAGCAGGGAGTGTGCTGCCGTTCGATCTTGCATACGTCCATCCACCTCAAAGCTGCGTTGGGTTTGGCGCATCGCCATAGACGGCCTTCGGATGGAAGGATTTCTGTGACACCGCGAGCACGAGCCGAGCTGGTGAGAACGGACTCTGTCGGTCGCCTACCGACCATTGCTGTGTCCATGTCAAACCCTCACCTACGGCCACTCCCCCGGCGACCGAAGGACGTCGGTTTTTTGCAATCAGCAAATGCTATGTTATAACATTACGGGGTTTAAACACAAGATAAGGACAAGGTCATGGCGTTTCTGTCGAGCCAGCCCAGGCCTTGTACCGATCCCGATTGCCGCAGGCAGCATGCGCCGGCGGAACGGGTTGCGCTGGCAAAGTCCCTCTGCGGCGCGCAACTTACAAAACTGCGGCGCCAGATACTGGAACTGCTCTGGGAGAGCGGTCGCCCGATGGGCGCCTACGAACTGATCGAAGCGCTGAAGCTCAGGGACTCTCGCCCGGTCGGACCGCCCACCGTCTACCGGACGCTTGAGTTTCTGATATCCCAGAAGCTCGTCTCGAAGATCGAGAGCCGGAACGCTTACGTACCCCGCGCGCATCCGGAGCGCCGGCATGACTGCATTTTCTTCATCTGTAGCAACTGCGGGTCGTCGGTCGAGTTGGAGGACCTGCCGCTTGAGCGCCTGATCTCCAAGGATGCCGCCCTTATCGGGTTCCGCCCAACACGGCGCGTGGTCGAAGTCGAGGGCACCTGCGCGAGTTGCATCTCGGCCGGTGCGTCCTGAACAGGAAAGAGGGGCATGCCATGGAAAGCTGGGATCTCGATGGACCGGTTGCCAATCACGGTGTCCAGCACATCTTCCACCCAGCGGTCATGCTGAAGGAATGGCCGATTGAAGACATCAGCTCCCGGATCGTCTTCATCACGCGAGATATCGACGAATCCGCGCTCCGAGACACGCTGAAGATGTTCGGGACCAGCAAGGTCCGGCAGCCGAAAATCCTGCCCGTCGAGACGGGCGACAGCGACGTCGCCATGTTCGAGGTGCGGAGATGACGCTATGCCTGACCAATACGCTGACCAAGACGAAAGAGCTTTTCTCGCCGGCGGATGCCCAGCGGTCCATCTTAGACAGCTTTGGGTTTCTCGAAGATTGGGCCGAGCGCTACCAGTACCTGTCGCCATTCCCGGAGACGAAGCGGATCGAGGCCAACCGGCTGCATGGCTGTCAGGCCGGGGGAAGCGCATAATGGATCTCGACCTATACAACAAACAGATCCTGCGGCTTGCCGCGTCGATACCCCGAGTCGGCCGGCTGGCGGCTCCCGACGCGTCGGCAACCGCGCATAGCCGGCTTTGCGGCAGCCGGATCACCGTCGATCTCAAGCTCGATGGCGATGTCATCACCGACTACGCCCACGAGCTCAAAGCCTGTGCCATCGGGCAAGCGGTCGCCTCCGTCATTGCCAAGGTTGTCGTTGGCCTGACCATCGATCAGGTGGACGAGGGCGAAGGAATTCTGCGTGCCATTCTCCGGGACAAGACGCTCCCGCCGCCGGGGCCCTGGGTCGAACTCGAGCCATTCCTACCGGTCGCGGACGTCAGCAGCCGCCATGGCTCGGCGTCGCTTCCCTTCCAGGCGTTGCAGCGCGCAATTGCGGAGGCGGGCCATGGGCGCGCCGGGCAGCGACCCGCCGTGGTGAGCTTCGGGCAGGTCGCACGGACATGACTAAACGCCCCTCCCTGGGCACTCGCACATTCAGGATGGCGTCGTTATCAATTCCAAGTCTGGCGCTGCTGTCACCATCGGCGAGCGGACGACGATCGCCGCCGTTTCTACACCCCTACTCCCACTCGATGGTGCCGGGGGGTTTTGAGGTGATGTCGTAGACGACGCGGTTGATGCCGCGGACCTCGTTGATGATGCGGGTCGAGACACGGCCCAGGAACTCGTGGTCGAAGTGGTAGTAGTCGGCGGTCATGCCGTCGCTCGAGGTCACGGCCCGCAGCGCGCAGACGTATTCGTAGGTCCGGTCGTCGCCCATGACGCCGACCGTGCGCACCGGCAGCAGCACGGCGAAGGCCTGCCAGATCGCGTCGTAGAGCCCGGCCGCGCGGATCTCCTCCAGGTAGATCACGTCGGCCTTGCGCAGGATCTCGAGCTTCTCCGCCGTGATCTCGCCCGGAATGCGGATCGCCAGGCCCGGCCCCGGAAACGGGTGCCGCCCAATGAAATCAGCCGGCAGGCCAAGCTCGCGGCCGAGCGCCCGGACCTCGTCCTTGAACAGCTCGCGCAAGGGCTCGACCAGCGCCATGTTCATGCGCTCCGGCAGGCCGCCGACGTTGTGATGCGACTTGATGGTGACGCTGGGCCCGCCGGTGAACGAGACGGATTCGATCACATCCGGATAGAGCGTGCCCTGGGCCAGGAAATCGGCGCCGCCGACCTTGCCGGCCTCTTCCTCGAACACGTCGATGAAGGTGGCGCCGATGGTCTTGCGCTTGTCCTCGGGATCGGTAACGCCGGCGAGCTTGTCCAGGAACAGATCCGCCGCGTCGCGGTGCACGAGCGGGATGTTGTAATGGCCGCGGAAGAGATCCACCACCTGGGCGGCCTCGCCCGCCCGCAGCATGCCAGTGTCGACCAGCACGCAGGTCAGCTGCGCGCCGATGGCCTCATGCAGCAGAACGGCGACCACAGACGAGTCGACGCCGCCGGACAGCCCGCAGATCACCCGGCCGTCGCCGACCTGTTCGCGGACCCTGGCAATCGCCGCCTGGCGGAAGGCCGCCATCGACCAGTCGCCGGCGCAGCCCGCCACCCGGTGCACGAAGTTGCGCAGCAGCGCCGCGCCGTCCGGCGTATGCACGACCTCGGGATGGAACAGCACGCCGTAGAAGCGGCGCGCGTCATCGGCGACCGAGGCGATCGGCGCGTTGTCGCTGGTGCCGACGACGCGGAAGCCATCCGGCGGCCGGATCACCCGGTCGCCGTGGCTCATCCAGACCTGATGCCGCTGGTCAGGCTGCCAGACGCCGTCGAACAGACCGCTCGCCCCGGTCACGTCCATGAAGGCGCGGCCGAACTCGCGATGGTCCGAGGTCTCGACGTCGCCGCCGAGCTGGGCGCACATGGTCTGCATGCCGTAGCAGATGCCGAGTACCGGGACGCCGAGCTCGAACACCCGCTGCGGCGCGCGGGGCGTGTCGACGCCGGTCACCGAGGCCGGACCGCCCGACAGGATCACGGCGTTCGGCGGCGCCCCGTCAAGCGCCGCCTCGGCGTTGTTGTAGGGCACGATCTCGCAATAGACGCCGCTCTCGCGCACGCGCCTGGCAATCAGCTGCGTTACCTGCGAGCCGAAATCGAGAATCAATACGTGGTCGGTCATGCGGGAAACTAGCCGTCGCGTACGGCAGGAGTCCAGATCCGCAACGCCGGCGTGAAAGTAATTCTCTGGCCGTCGGTCAGTTCGTCTGCCGCGCTCTGTAGTCCGTAACCGAGCGGCTCAACTGCTCGTACTCGGCACAGACCCGGTCGCAGCGCCGGCCGAGGCGTTCCAGCGTGGTTTCCGCCGCCTCCAGCTCGCCAACGTCGAGCTGGGCCTGGCCCTGCAGCTGCAACGCCGACAGATGGCTGGGTTCGATTTCCAACGCGATGCGGGAGTATTTCAACGCCTTCTGGCTGTTGCCGAGCTGCCGGTGCGACTGGCCGAGCGCCGTATAGCTGTCGGGATTCTTCGGGTCGGCGACGATGGCGCGCTCGAGCTGGATCACCGCCGCGTCATAGTCGTCGGCCTGCATGGCGTTCAGGCCCGCCTTCAGATTCAGCTGCACCGGCGCCTTCGCCTGCTCGGCGGTCGCACAGCCCGGCGCCAGCGTGAACGCGACGAGCCAGCCGACGGCAACGGTGCGGCGCAAGGCCGGCATCGAATTGCGGGCAGTCGCGATCAGCTCGAGCTCCTCTTCTTCTTGTACTCGGCGACGGCCTTCTTCAGCGCCGAATACTCGTTGCAGCCGAACAGGCAGATATCGTCGAGCTTGGCCAGATGCTCCTCGGCCTTGGCCAGGTTGTCGACCAACAGATAAGCCTCGCCCAGATATTCGTGCGCGCCCTTGTGCTTCGGATCGATCTCCAACGCCCGGGCGTAATGCTCGAACGCGACGTCGTAATTGCCCAACTTGCGGTTGGCGAAACCGAGGTAATTCCAGGCGTCGGCGTTCTTGGCATCGCTCTCGACCACCTTCGTGAACGCCTCGATGGCGGCCTGCCAATCCATTGCCTGGATCGCCTTGCTGCCCATCTGATAGGTGTCGCTCTGGCCGACGGCCGAGGTATCCGAGCTCATGGCCAAAACCGGCGCCGCCGCGGCCGACATGCCGGCGGACAGCACCGCGGCGAACAATACGCGCCTGAGACACTGCATCATCTTCTCCCACGACGTGCGATTCCAGGTTTCGCTGGAACGGCTATATACCTAGTCCGAGGCGGCAGATTCGTCCAGAGCGGCTAGCACCCCACGCGTGACATTATCGCCACAAAAAAGCCGTCGGTGCCGTGCCGATTTGGCGTCAGCAGGATCATATCTTCGTCATCGGGCGCGTGATCGCCGACCGTCTGGCGCCAGATGTCCGGTGCGGGCATCAGTTCGAAACCGGGCACTCGTCGCAGGAACGCGGCGATCTGGTCCTCGTTTTCCTGCACCAGAACGGAACAGGTCGCATAAATCAGCCGTCCGCCGGGTCGAATCAGCGCGGCGGCGGCGTCCAGAAGCGCGGACTGGGTCCGGATATCGGCATCGACGGCCGCCCGGCTCAACCGCCAGCGGGCCTCCGGCCGGCGCCGCCAGGCGCCGGTGCCGCTGCACGGCGCATCGACCAGCACCCGGTCGGCCTTTCCGCGCAGTTCCGAGAGCCAGGGGTCGTCCAAGCCGCGGATCACCCGCATCTGAAGGTTTCGCGCACCCGATCGCTGCAAGCGCGGCGTCAGGCGTTGCAGCCGCCGCCGGTCGGCGTCCAGCGCATAGACCTGACCGGTGTTCGCCATATCGGCGGCCAAAGCCAACGACTTGCCCCCCGCGCCGGCGCAGAGATCGACAACCTGCTGCTGCCGTTCGGCCGCGGTCAGCAGGGCGACGATCTGCGACCCCTCGTCCTGCGGCTCGACATGGCCGTCGCGCATCAGCGGATGCGCCGCCAGCGCCGGACGCCCGGCCAGCCGCACGCATGTCGGCGACCACAGTCCGGGCACGGCCTCGATGCCGTCGTCGGCCAGCCGCTTGAGCACTGCCTCCCGCGTGGTTTTCAGCGTGTTGACGCGCAGGTCGACCGGCGCCCGCTCGTTCAATGCCCGGCATTCCGGATCGACGTCGGCGCCGAAGCGCCGGGTCAGGTCGGGCCAGAGCCAGTCCGGGATGTTGACGCGGGCCGCCTCGGGCGGCACGGCGTCGCGGTTCCTTCGCAGCCCGGCCACGAGCGCCCGCTCCTCGGCATCGAGCGGCGCCGGCGCGTAGCGGTCGCCGGTGAACACGGCTTCAGGACCATCGGTCGCTACGTCGGCGTCGGCGAGCGCGAGATGCGCCAGCAACAGCCCGCGCCCATCCGTCGGGCCGCCCAGACGCCAGCGCAGTTCGCCCTGCCGCCGCAGCACCGCGTAGACCAGATCGGTGATCGCGCCCCGGTCCTTGGCGCCGGCATAGCGCCGGGCCTTGAAGAAGGCGGCGACCGTGCGGTCCGCGGCCGACGGTCCGGACTCGATCTCATTTAGAAGATCGATCGCCGCCTGGACGCGGGCCGCCGGCGTCATTTGCGTACGGCCGCGTTTAAGAGTTCAGGGGATAGTTCGGCGCTTCGCGGGTGATCGCGACATCGTGGACATGGCTCTCGCGCTGTCCGGCGCCGGTGACGCGGACGAACTCGCAGCGCCGCTGCATGTCCGCGATCGAGCCGTTGCCCGTATAGCCCATGGCCGAGCGAAGGCCGCCGACCAGCTGATGGATGATGTTGGCGACCGGGCCTTTATAGGGCACGCGGCCCTCGATGCCCTCCGGCACCAGTTTCAGGCTTTCCTTGATCTCTTCCTGGAAATAGCGATCGGCCGAGCCGCGGGCCATGGCGCCGAGCGAGCCCATGCCGCGATAGGACTTGTACGACCGGCCCTGATAGAGCACCACCTCGCCCGGCGCCTCGTCGGTGCCGGCCAGCAGCGAGCCCAGCATGGCGCAATCGGCGCCGCAGGCGATGGCCTTGGCGAGATCGCCGGAAAACCGGATGCCGCCGTCGGCGATGACCGGGACGTCCTGGGCGCGCGCCGCCTCGACCACGTCCATCAGCGCCGTCAGCTGCGGCACGCCGACGCCGGCCACCACCCGGGTGGTGCAGATCGAGCCCGGTCCGATGCCGACCTTGATGCAGTCGGCGCCGGCGTCGATCAGCGCCTTGGCGCCGTCTGCGGTCGCCACGTTGCCGGCGATCAGCTGCGTATAGTTGCTGGCCTTCTTGATCCGTCCCACCGACTCTATGACGCGCGACGAATGGCCGTGCGCGGTGTCGACGACCAGCACGTCGACGCCGGCCTCGATCAGGGCTTCGCCGCGCGCGAAGCCGCCGTCGCCGACCCCGGTCGCGGCGCCGACGCGCAAACGGCCATGCTCGTCCTTCACCGACTGCGGGTAGATCTTGGCCTTTTCGATGTCCTTCACCGTGATCAGACCGACGCATGTATAGGCGTCGTCGACGACCAGCAGCTTTTCGATGCGATGCTGATGCAGCAGACGCTTGGCCTCGTCGGTGCCGACCCCGTCCTTCACCGTCACCAGGTTGTCGGCGGTCATCAGTTCGTGAACCGGTTGGGCGCTGTCGTCGGCGAAGCGGACATCCCGGTTGGTCAGAATGCCCACCAGCCGGCCATCGCCGCGCTCGACGACCGGGATTCCCGAAATCTTATGGCGGTCCATCAGCGACAGTGCATCCGACAGCGTCTGATCGGGAAAAATGGTCACCGGATTGACCACCATGCCGGCCTCGAACTTTTTCACACGGCTGACTTCTTCGGCCTGCTGCTCGATCGAGAGGTTCTTGTGAATGACGCCCAGGCCGCCGTTCTGCGCCATGGCGATCGCCAGCGCATGTTCGGTTACGGTGTCCATGGCCGACGAGATCAGGGGAATGCCGAGCTCGATCCGGCGGGTGAGACGCGTTTTGGTGCTGGCGTCGTTCGGCAGGACCGACGAGGCCGCCGGCTTCAGCAGGACATCGTCGAAAGTCAGCGCCTCGGGAATATGCATGAGATTCACCTCAACCGGATGAGGCGGCGCAATATGGCATGCCTGTCACGGCTTTGGTAGGGGCCAGAGGCGGCCAATCGGGGAATATTCGGCGCTATCGCCGGGTCGCCGTCTCCGCTTCCGCCTCGGCCTCGGCATGGAAGTCGCCGCCGACGCCGCCGGCCGAAATGTAGGGATACAGTTCGGCGAAAGTGTCGCGGATCTCGTCGAACGGCAGGTCGGCATAGACGCCGCGATCGCGCACATACTCCATGTGCTTGCGTCCGTCCGCGTCGAACGGATGGAAGATGGAATCGTTGACGCCGTCGAAGTCGAGCGGCAACACCCGGAACTTTTCACACAGGCCGATATTGAAAGCGGGCGTCGCCTTCACCCATTTGCCGTCGAGGTAGACGTCGGTATAGCCGTGGAAGGCGAACACGTCGGTGCCCATCATCTGCCGCAGCCGCTCGGTGACGAGGTGGTTTCGAACATCGGCGAAGCCGAGCCGGGCTGGAATGCCGTCGGCCCTGAGACAGGCCGCCAGCAGCACGGCCTTGGTGACGCAGAAGCCGTAACCACGGTGCAGACAGGTGCTGGCGCGAAATCCCTCGGGCCGCATCTCGACGGCATAGGGGTCGTAGCGGAAGTTGTCACGCACGGCATAGAACAGCTTCAGCGCCCGGTCGTGGTCGCCGACGGCTGCGCCCGCCGTCTCGGCCGTGAAGGCGACGATGTCGGCATGGTCGCTGTCGATATACGCGGTCGGCCGCAGATAGGCCGCAAATTCGTCTGCCGGCATGATGATGATACCGCCTCGGTGTACCGGCCGCGGCGCGCGGCCCAGGAACTAGCTCAACATATAAAGCATCCGGCCGCCCGCGCCTATGCGTCGTCGGCCGCCCGGAACCCGGTCGCGATCAGATAGAGCTCGGCCGAGTCGGCGCGGCTCGCCGCCGGCTTGGCGTGGCGCACGCTGCTGAAACGGCGTTTCAGCTCCGCCAGCAGGTCGTTCTCGGTGCCGCCTTGCCAGACCTTGGCGACGAAAGCGCCGCCCGGCTTCAGGACATGCAGCGCCAGGTCGGCCGCCGCCTCGACCAGCGCCATGATGCGCAAGTGGTCCGTGCCGCGATGGCCGGTCGCCGGCGGCGCCATGTCGCTCAGCACGATGTCGGCCGGCCCGCCGAGCGCCGCCCGCAACCGCGCCACCGCGTCCGGCGCGTTGATGTCGCAGACCAACGTCTCGGCGCCGGCGATCGGGTCCATCTCGACGATGTCGACGGCCAGCACCGACCCACCGTGGCCGACGCCGGCCACAGCCACCTGGGTCCAACCACCGGGCGCCGCGCCCAGGTCGACGACCGTCTGGCCCGGCTTGAACAGGCCGTATTTGTCGTCGAGCTCGGTCAGCTTGAACGCGGCCCGCGAGCGATAGCCCTCCCGCTGGGCCGCCGCCACGTAGGGATCGTTGAGCTGGCGCTGCAGCCAGCGGGTCGACGACAGCTTGCGCCCCTTCGCGGTCTTGACCCGCACGTGTGTCTGGCGGGCCCCCGATCCGCCCGATTTCTTTCGCGGTGGCAAGGGGTCAGTCGGCCGCGGCGGCGGCCATGCCGTTGTCGGCGGCCTGCATCATCGCCAGCAACAGCCCCTCGCGCACGCCCCGGTCGGCGACGCGCAACCGGCCAACCGGCCATGTCCGGCAGATCGCCGCCAGGATGGCGCAGCCGGCCACCACCAGGTCGGCCCGCTCGCGGCCGATGCAGGGGTTGGCGGCCCGGGCGTCGTAGGACATGGCGCGGATCCGCTCGGAGACATCGAAGGCGTGGTCGAAGGACAGCCACAGGCCGTCGACGCGGCTACGGTCGTAGCGCGGCAGCCCCAGATGCACGCCGGCGAGCGTCGTCACCGTGCCGGACGTGCCCAGCATCTGCACCCGGTCCCGGGCCAGCACGCCGCCAAGGCCATGCTCGGAATCGAACTGCTGCAGCACGGCCCGCACCTCGCCGACCATGCGCTCATAGAGATCGGCGCTGACATCGATGCCGCCATAGCGCTCGGCCAGCGTCACCACGCCGCAAGGCAGCGACATCCAGGCGACGACCTCGACGCTGCCGCCGTGCGGCACCCTTAGCCAGGTCAGTTCGGTGCTGCCGCCGCCGATATCGAAAACCAGCGCCTGCCGGGCCGCCGGATCGAGCAGCGGCGCACAGCCGTCGACCGCCAGCCGTGCTTCCTCGCCCGACGAAATGATGTCGAGCTGCAGCCCGGTTTCACGATTGACCCGGTCCAGAAACTCATCGCAGTTGTCGGCTTGGCGGCAGGCTTGCGTCGCCACGTTGCGCGACAGCGTGACGCCGCGCCGGCGCATCTTCCGGGCGCAGATCTTGAGCGCCGAGATGGTGCGCGCCATGGCCTCGTTCGAGAGCCGGCCCGTGGCGCCGACCCCCTCGCCCAGCCGCACGATGCGCGAGAACGCATCGATCACGCGAAAGCCGTCCCGGGTCGGCTTCGCCACCAGCAGCCGGCAATTGTTGGTGCCCAGATCGAGCGCGGCGTAGGTATGGCCCCAACGGCCACCGCGGCGCTGCCGGTCGCCCGCCGGCCAGCGTCGCCCATGCGGTCGCCGACCGCTGGACGGCTCGGATGGCGCGTCGGACTCGCTGCGCATCGCCACGGACGAAATCCCCCTTTTTTTCTTAGGTTAACACTTTTCCGCCGATTGTCTGTATTCAACAGCATCCAGCTTGGCGTCACGTTAACCCGGGGATCGAACGCCGGTCGCCGCCGTGAACGGCCGGCGGTTCTGTTGACAACCCGCCACCGCCTTCTTAAGAACGGCTTTCGTAACCGATGGCTGCCTGCCGGCCACGCCCTGCTGGGGGATCGTCTAATGGTAGGACAGCGGACTCTGACTCCGTAAGTGGAGGTTCGAATCCTCCTCCCCCAGCCAGTTCCCTCGGACGTTTTTCGATTGACAGACGACAGCCAGGACCGGCGTCAGCCGGCCGCGGCCTGCGGCGTGTCGGAACCGCCGGCCGGGGCATCCGGCTTGTTGCCGGTGGCGCGGACGCGCCAGAAGCGCATGGCGCGCTGGGCCATGGCGGGCGGGACCTTGTCGTAGAGACCCAGCAGGTCGGCGACATCGTCGCCCTTGCGCGGCTGTTTGCCGCCTTCGGTGGTCAGCAGCAGAACCGTCGAGAAGGTCGAGCGGTCGAAACCCGTCGCCTTGCAGGCCACGACCAGCGCCTCGTGGCCCTCGTCGCTGATGATGCGCTTGGCGGTGGCGCTGTCGAGATCGCACAAGAGCGCGAAGGCGTAGACGAAATGCGCCGTCTGCTTCTCGCGCAGCAGCTTGATCATCATGGCTTCGTTGAGCTGGCCCAGACGCTGGAACCGGCGCACCTCACGCTCGGCCCGCGACATGGCGGCCTCGTTCGCTTGCGCCTCTTCCGCCATCTCCTTCTCCGTCTCCGCCAGCAGGGCGTCGACCTCGGCCTCGTCGATGTCGGTGACGGTCAGGATGTGTTCGCGCAGCGCCGACGACACGAACCAGAACATCTCGTGCATCAGATCGGCCGGCACGTCGCTGCGCTGGACCAGCGGCGCCTGCAACACCTCACTGGTCTCCGACTTGGCGACCAACGTTTCGACGGCGTTGCGCGAGAGCTGCGCGCCCTCGTTCTGGACCAGAGAGACCAGCACCTCGTCGCTGCCGTGCTCGACCAGCGCGTCGGCGACGCCCTCGCTGACCTCGTCGCGCCGGGTCACCGCCAATTGGTGTTCCTGGCCGCGCTCGCGGACGACCTCGATCAGCTCGGATTCGTCCAGCACCTTGCTGCGTTCCAGGATCGGCCGGGCCACCTCGATGGCGTCGTGCGCCAGCCGCTTGATCAGCTCGCGGGGCGCAAAGTCGACGTCGGCCAGGCGGTCCGACAGCTGCTCGCGCACCTTCGCTTCCACGTTGAAGGCGACCTTCTCCATTATATCGCCGCAGAGCGCACTTTCACGTTCGCTCAGCGGCTCCGACGGACCGATAAAGATATCGGTGATCTCGGTCAGGAGTTCGCGCCGTTTCTCGCTCGACGGTTCGTTGGCGAGCTCGATCAAACGCTCGAGGTTTTGATGGGTCGTCATGGCTGACACGGTTCACGCAAAGGCTCTAGAACCTCGCAGAAATTCGTAAAGGAAGCGTAGTCCGGGGCCCCGGCCAGAGTGGTCCGGGCAACGCCGCCGGGCACACAATCGGCTGGATTCCGCGTTTTTTTCGTCGGCACATCGGCAATGCGCCACCGTCGAATTACTCAATAAACTGCCTGAAGAAATATGGTTAACAACTTCTAAACAATAGCATTTGCAGGCCTCTACGCGTACCACAGCGAGCGCGGCTTCGGCGTCATGCCGATGCGAACCCCAAACGAGACCAGCATGTTGACCACCCGCTCGTCGTCGCTGAGCGGACAGGTCAAGGCCTCGATCCGCAGTGTCTGGCCGCGCGACGTCAGCGTCTCGTAAGTCTGCAGGATCGGCCGGCGCTCGACCACGCTGCGGCGATAGCGTTCGCAGATCCCGTCGCGACCATAGTCCGCCGGCAGATCGCGAACCGACTCGCCGACCCTGACATCGAGGTCACGGACGATATCGCCGCCCAGCAGCCGGTAGCGAAAATCGAAGGGATCGTATGAGACATCGATCAGGGTCACGCTGGTCAACAGCTTGGGAATGTCGGTCGGGTCCAGATCGGCGCGGCGCGGCAACTCACGGTTGCCACGTCGGTCACACCAATAACGAAATCCCTCCCGAACGATCGCGGACTGGATTTCCGCGTCGAGCAGAGAACGCCAATTCTGCGGCACCAACTTCTCCCCGGACCAGCCCATTCTTTGGCGGGCTTGCGGCCTCACGGCGGCGGAGTGTATCGCCTAAATCCGCAAGATGCGAGTGGCGGATGCAACCGGTACGTCCACCCCTTCCCGGCCGCGCCGGCGGCGCGCCGGAAGCCGCGCTTTGCATGCCTCTGGCCTTGGCGTATGGTTTGCCTGAGGAACGAACGCCGTCCGGCAATGGAGAAAAATCGACATGCGCATAATCAACTTCAGCAAGAATGGCACGCCGACCCTCGGCGTTCGCCGCAAAGACCAGATCGTCGATCTCTCCATCGCCGCGCCGTCGCTGCCGCGCGATCTGCGCGGACTCCTGGAAGCCGGCGACAAGGCGCTGGCCGAGGCGCAGCACGCGGCCGAGGCGGCCGGTGACGATGCGTTGGTGGCGGAGGACGGTCTGACCTACCTGCCGCCGATCGACAATGCCGACAAGTATCTCTGCATCGGCCTGAACTATGTCGACCACGCCGAGGAGACCGGATCGCCAATCCCCGAATACCCCATCGTGTTCGTACGCATGCGGAATTCGCTGGCCGCGCACAACCAGCCGATGGAATGCGCCAAGGCGACGTCGCAATACGACTACGAGGCCGAGCTTGCCGTGATCGTCGGCAAGCGCACACCGCGCCACGTGCCGAAGGCGGAAGCCCTGAACTACGTCGCCGGCTATTCCTGCTTCAACGACGGCTCGCTGCGCGACTACCAGTTCAAGAGTCCGCAATGGACCATGGGCAAGAGCGCCGATGCCACCGGCGGCTTCGGACCGGAATTCGTCAGCGCCGACGAGCTGCCGCCCGGCGGCGCGCCGCTCGCCATCAAGTGCCGGCTGAACGGCGAGACGCTGCAGAACTCGAACACCGACAAGATGATCTTCGACACCGCAACGTTGATTTCGACGCTGAGCGAGCTGATGACGCTTGAGCCCGGCGACGTCATCATCACCGGCACGCCGCCCGGTGTCGGCGCGGCCCGCGACCCGCAGATCTTCATGAAGGGCGGCGACGTCTGCGAGATCGAGATCGAGGGCATCGGCACGTTGGTCAATCCGATCGTCGACGAAGCCTGACCCAAGGCAAACAACGGCAATGACGGCGTCCTGCGGGGCGCCGTTTTTGTTTGCAAGCGCCCCGCTCCGATGCTGGCGCGAACGATCGCCAAACCCCTTTCAATTTCGTCTATTTCACTTAAATTCCATAACACGATGTGAAAAACTTTATTTCACACCTCAAGTATGGAAAATAGACATGCCGCAGATCCATGTGATCCACGAAAACCAGGAATGGTCGGCGCCGCTGTTCGCCGAGCTGCGCGCCCGCGACCTGCCCTATCGAGACTGGTTCCTGCACGAAGGCGTCTTCGACCTGTCGCAACCGCCGCCCGAGGGGGTGTTCTACAACCGCATGAGCGCGTCGTCGCATACGCGCGGACACCGATATTCGCCCGAATACACCGGCGCCGTTCTGGCCTGGCTCGAGGGGCATGGGCGTCGCGTGATCAACGGCGTGAACACGCTTCGCCTCGAGGTCAGCAAGGTCGCGCAATACGCGGCCTTGAACGCGCTCGGTATCGCGACGCCGCGGACGCGCGTCGCCGTCGGCAAGGCCGCCATCGTCGACGCGGCACGCGGTTTCGACACGCCCTTCATCACCAAGCACAACCGCGCCGGCAAGGGCCTGGGCGTCCGCCTGTTTGAGGACCTCGACAGCCTGGCGGCCTATGTCGACGGCGCCGACTTCGAAGCACCGATCGACGGGATTACGCTGATCCAGCAATACATCCGGTCGCCGGAACCGTTCATCACCCGGGTCGAGTTCGTGGGCGACCGGTTTCTTTACGCCGTGCGCGTCGACACCTCGAACGGTTTCGAGCTCTGCCCGGCCGATGTCTGTGACACCGGCGAACGCGCCCGCCCGACCTTTGAGATCATCGAGGATTTCGACAGCCCGCTGCTGCCGGCCTATCGCCGCTTCCTGGACGCCAACGAGATCGGCATCGCCGGCATCGAGTTCATCGCCGACGCCGACGGCCGCGCCTATACCTACGACGTCAACAGCAACACGAACTACAACCCGGACGCGGAAGCGGTGGCGGGCCTGTCAGGCATGGCCGCGATCGCCGGCTATCTCGGCCGCGAATTGACCGCCCTGACCGCATCCAGGCTGGTCGCCACGGGCGATTAACCGGCGGGTCTTGCGCAGACCCGGTCCATCAGCCGGCGCATGAAGTCCTCGCACAGCGCGACCTGCGCAATCGCGACGAACTCGTTCGGCTTGTGCGCCTGCTCGATCGATCCCGGACCGCAGACGATGGTGGGAATACCGGCCTCCTGAAACAGCCCGGCCTCGGTGCCGAAGCTGACCTTGCCGCTGTCGTTGGCGCCGCTCAGGCTTTTCGCCAGCTCGGTCACGGCATCGGCCGGATCGGTCGACAGGCCCGGAATCTCCGAGCGCGGCGCGAACGAGATCCCGGTCGCTGGATCGACCGCGTGCATCTCCGGCAGCAGGCTGTCGGCGAAGGCCTTGACCTCGGCAAAGATGCCGTCGGGGTCGTGATCCGGCAGATAGCGCCACTCGAACTCGAAGCTGCAATCCTTCGGCACGATATTGAGCGCGGTGCCGCCGTTGATGGTGCCGGTGTGCACCGTCGTATAGGGCGGGTCGAACTGCGGATCGTGCGGGCCTTGGTCGCGGAACCGCCGGGCCAGCGACTTCATGAAGGCCACGATCTCGGCCGCCGCCTCGACCGCATTGACACCGATATGCGTCATCGAGGAGTGGCATTCATGACCTCGCACCCGGCAGGTGTAGCTCTTCTTGCCCTTGTGCGCCGATATCACCTTCATCTCGGTCGGCTCACCGACGATGCAGGCCTGCGGCCGCACCGGCAGGTTCTCCAGGTCGGCGATCAGCCGGCGGACGCCAATGCAGCCGACTTCCTCGTCGTATGAGAAGGCGAAATGGATCGGCGTTTCCAGGTCCCGGGCCAGAAACTCCGGCGCCATCGCCAGCGCCACCGCCACGAACGACTTCATGTCCGACGTGCCGCGGCCATAAAGCCGGCCATCGGCCTCGGTGACCGCGAACGGGTCCGTATGCCATTCCTGGCCGTCGACGGGCACCACGTCGGTGTGGCCCGACAGCACGATGCCCGGCCGGTCGGCGGGTCCCATGGTGGCGAACAGATTGGCCTTGCGGCCGTCGTCGTCGTGGGTCAGCCGACTGTCGATGCCGAGATCGGCGAGATAGTCGCGGACGAAATCGATCAGCGCCAGGTTGGAATCTCGGCTCGTCGTGTCGAATCCGATCAGCCTGTCGATCATGGCGCGGCTTGTCAGGGCTGAAGCCATCAATACATATCCAGTTCGGG
Source organism: Alphaproteobacteria bacterium (assembly GCA_965232515.1). Classification (GTDB taxonomy): domain Bacteria; phylum Pseudomonadota; class Alphaproteobacteria; genus JANQKO01. The sequence continues at coordinate 1,837,905 of CBDDPY010000002.1, forward strand.
TAAACGGTCGGTGCGTCGCTTCTGAAGGGTCTCGCCGACAATAGGCCGCAATCGCCGGGACCGCCAAGCCGGCAATCGGGAGGTCACATGCAGGATAACGCAAATCCGGTCGACGAGACGCCGGGCGCCGAGCTGTGGCGCACGCGCGCCGCGGCCTGGGACAAGTGGGCCGATCACATGGCGAAGCTCGCCGATGGCATGAACCAGCCGCTGCTCGACGCCGCCGAGATCTCGAGCGGTCAGCGGGTTCTGGATATCGCCTCCGGCGTCGGACAGCCGATGTTCAGCATCCTCGATCGCGTCGGATCCGACGGTCACGTGACCGCCACCGACGCCGTCCCGGAAATGCTGACGGCGCTGCGGCGGCGGGTCGCCGAAGCCGGCATCGCCAATGTCGCGGTCGAGCAGGCCGACATGGAGGCCTTGCCGTTCGACGACACGCGCTTCGACCGGGTGACCTGCCGCTTCGGCATCATGTTCACGCCTGATCCCGCGCGCGCGCTCGCCGAAATGCGCCGCGTCCTGAAGCCGGGTGGCGTGGCCGCGGCCATGGTCTGGGGCGAACAGGCCCGGGTGACGATGTTCGACGTGATCGATCAGGTCACGCGTGAAAAATTGGGCGATAGTCCGTTCGGCGAGACGCGCTTTACGCCCTATCGGCTCGGCCGGCCCGGCGATCTCACGGCACTGCTCGCCTCGGCCGGGTTTGTCGATCACCACGAGCAGGAGATCCGTTTCAGCTCGCGGATCGATGCGTCGATCCCGTTCTGGCGGCCGAACCTGGAGATGACGCTGGGCGAGCAGCTGTCCGATCTCGACGAGACCGCCCGGACCGACCTGGAAGACGCCGTCATCGCCGGCTTCGAACCATTTCGCGACGGTAGGGATGTGGTCCTGCAATCGGAAGTGCGTATCGCCATCGGCCGCGAATGACGGGCCGTCAAATCGACATCTAGTCCCTAACGCATCGGCTAGACACAAATACCGGCAAGCTTATGTAAAATAGAGAGGGCCATTCGTGCTCTTGACGGCACGAAGATATACAAGCGCCCGATGACAAGTGATTGCCCAATTCCGATCCCTCGACATTAAGGTTAACGCGGGTTAAGCATGATTTTCTTTGCATTTATTTCCACGCTCTCCTAACTTCGCCGTTCATCCCGCATCGGGAGGGAACGGTGACGGAAAAAAATCGTAATCCGGCGGTAGCACCGCTACCGCACGATAATTCTTGTGCGACCGACGAGGCGTCGACGGACCGCCAACGTGTTCAATGGTTTGGCCATGTCATCGATGATGGCGCCATGCAGGCCGTAAGGGTACACGAGGTATCGCCTCGCGACGCCGTTCTGTGGTGCTTTGCGACGGTTCCGGCCAGCGATCAGCTGACCTTGTTCGTGCCTGAGCTTGGCCATGTCCGGGCCGATATCGCCTGGCGCGAGGGTCAACAGATCGGCATCAGCTTCGCCGACGACCAGGCCCCCATTGGCGGCTCGGCCCCGGCCGAGACGATGGGCGAAGCCGCCTGAGGCGTCGGCTTAGACAGCGGATTATCCCGTTTTCCAGACCGTTCGTCGGCAACGCGCCGACTTCGCAAGTATTTACCCGGCTGGGAAAATAGGTTTACAAATCGTCGTGGTTTGAGCGCCGGGCCCGTTGGGTCCTGCGAGGATACGCCGATATCGCCGTCGGCAGACCGGCGGTAATCGGCAATCCAAGCCTGATTGAGACGATTGCATGACGATCGCTGGCCGCAAAGTAAAGGCTATGTCAGCGCCCCTGGCGGGCGTCGTTGATGTCGAAAGCTTTTACCGTACGATCCTCGATACGGTGGACACCCTCGTCGTCGCCATCGACCGCGAAGGTCGCGTCGCCTTCTTCAACAGGGCTTGCGAACAGGTCACCGGATACAGCGCCGACGAGGTGCTGGGCCGCAACGGTCCCGAACTCTTCCTGCCGCCCGAAGAGCGCTATGGCGTCAAGCGCGTCATCGACGACATCTATAGTGGCCGCGCGCCGAACAATTACGTCAACCACTGGCTGACCAAGGACGGCTCGCGCCGACTGTTCGTCTGGACCAACAACGCCATCTTCGACGAAGACGGCGCCGTCCGTCTGCTGATCGGCACCGGCATCGATATCACCGAGCATCAGCGGCTGCAGCAGCGCTTCTCCGATGCCATCGAGGGCATGCAGGACGGTTTCGCGATTTACGACGCCGACGACCGGCTGGTGCAGTGCAATTCCCGCTATGTCGAGATGTGGCGTCCGATCGCCGACTACATCGTTCCCGGCATGCGGTTCGCCGAATTCTGCCGCCTTGCCTGGGACCATGGCATGGTCCGCGGCACGGACCTCTCTCGTGACGACTGGCTCGACATGCGACTGGCGCAGCATCGCGACGCCGGGGGCGTCATCGAACGCCAGATGGCCGAAGACCGCTGGGTGCGGATCACCGAGAGCCGGACCAGCGACAATGGCATCGTCACCGTCGCCACGGACATTACGGCCGAGAAGCGGACCGAGGCCGCGCTGCGCGAGAGCGAGCAACGCTTCAAGGATTTTGCCGAGTCCGCCTCCGACTGGCTTTGGGAGATGGGACCGGATCTTCGCGTGACCTATATGTCCGACCGGGCCGAACAGGCGACCGGCCGCCCGGTCGCCTGGCATATCGGCAAGGCCCATCAGGACCTCGCCGAAGATGACATCGATTCCGAGCGCTGGCATCGGCATCAGGACGACCTCGAAGAACGTCGGGCGTTTCGCGATTTCGAGTTTCGGCGCCAGCACCCCGACGGGCATATGCAGTGGTTTGCCACCAGCGGCGCCCCGCGCTTCGACGCGGCCGGCAGCTTCCTTGGCTATCGTGGCGCCGCGCGCGACATCACGGCGCGGCGGCAGGCCCAGCAGGACATGGAGATCGCGCAACGGCGCCTGCAGGACGCCATCGCCAGCAGCCCGGCCGGCATCATGGTGTTCGACGCCGACGACCGGCTATTGACCTGGAACGACGCCTATGTCGGCATGTTTCCGCACCAGGTGTCGCTGCTGCAGCCCGGCACGCCCTTCGCCGAGTTCCCCAAGAACTCGGTCCGGGTCGGCGCCATCGCCCATGGCGAGGCGACGGCCGAAGAATGGGCCCGGTCGCGCACCCGCAGCCATCGCCGTCCCGACAAGGCCGTCGAAATCTCGATGGCCGACGGCCGCTGGTTTCTGATCAGCGAGCGCCGCACGTCGGACGGCGGGATCATCATGGTCTGCACGGATATCACGCTGCTGAAACAGGTGGAGCACGAGCTGAAGCGGTCGAACGCCGAATTGGACCAGTTCGCCTCCGTCGCCTCGCATGACCTGCAGGAACCGCTACGCAAGGTGCTCGCGTTCGGCGACCTGCTGCAGGCGGAATATGGCGCGCTGCTCCCCGACGAGGCGCGCGAATACATCGCCAGCATGCAAAGCGCCTCGGTCCGGATGCGCCAACTGATCGGCGACCTGCTGTCGCTGTCTCGGATCACGACGGCCGCGGAGCCCTTTACGCAGGTCGATCTGACGCTTGCCGCCCACTATGCCGTCGGCCTGCTCGAGCAGAGCATGGCCGACAGCGGTGGGCGGATCGAGTTCGACCAGCTCGCCACCATCGAAGCCGTCGAGACCCAGATGGTGCAGCTTCTGCAGAACCTTCTCGGCAACGCCTTGAAGTACCATCGCGAGGATGTGCCGCCCGTCATCCGGATCACCAGCACCGAGCGGCCGCAGGCCGATGTCTGCGAGCTGCGGGTCGAGGACAACGGTATCGGGTTCGACCAAAGGCATGCCGAACAGATCTTCGGCGTGTTCCAGCGCCTGCATTCACGCGAGACGTTCGAGGGAACCGGGATCGGCCTTGCGGTCTGCAAGAAGATCGTCGAACGTCACCACGGGCGGATCTCGGCAACCTCGACGAAGGGCGTCGGCAGCGTGTTCGTGATCGAACTTCCGCTGCGGCAAAGAATGGGCGGTCAGACGACATGACGGAACCGAACCGGCGGGCCGCTATCCTGATGGCCGACGACGACCCGGACGACCGCGAGCTGACGCGGAAGGCACTGTCGGTGGCATCCGTTGATTTCGATTTTCAGACCGTCGACAACGGCGAAGAGCTGCTCGCCTATCTGCGCCGCCACCCCCGTGGCAAGGCCAGGGCGCCGCGATGGCCGGATCTGATCCTGCTGGATCTGAACATGCCGGTCATGGACGGACGCGAAGCTCTGGCCGAGATCAAAAAGGACCAGGATCTGCGCCGCATTCCGATCATCGTACTGACCACATCGGATGCCGATTCGGACGTGGTCGACAGCTACGAGCTGGGCGCCAACTCCTACCTGACCAAGCCTGGGACCTTCCAGGAGCTCGTACAGATGGTCAAGCAGGTCGAGCAATACTGGTTCGAGCTGGTGCAGTTGCCGGCCCGTTAGGCCGCCTTTTTCACCGCCGTCACGGCCGGCGCGGCGCACCGCCTGGGCCGCCCAACGGCAGGCTCGGGTCGCATTCAGCTTTCATTAACCGAATCCCCGTGAGATGTGCTGGTCGTCGCCTTGTATCAGGTCTGCACCATGTCTTTCGCGCTGACGGACACTTGTATGATGACCCAGTCCGCTGGCAGTTCGGTGGCCTCGGGTGGGAGCCATTCCGACGGGAGCTCCGGTTTCGCACATCGTCGGCTGGCCGCCGGCGACAAAGCCGCCATTCTGGTTGTTGACGACGATCGTGAAGACCGGCAGCTGATCGAACGGGCGCTGCGCCGCGCCGAGGGCTGTGATGTGGCGATCGCGCATGCCGCCGACTTCAGTGCCGCGCTGCAGATGCTGCGGACGGACCGTTTTCGGGTTGCCCTGATCGACCTGCAATTGGGTGTCGAATCGGGGCTCGAGCTGGTCCGCCAGGCGGGAGGGCGCACCTGCGCGACGCCACTCATCCTGCTCACCGGCGCCGGCACCCGCGCCAACGATGTCGCGGCCATGGCGGCCGGCGTGATCGACTATATCGACAAGCAGGAGCTCACGCCGACGGTGCTGGAGCGGACCATCCGCTATGCCTGTCATACCCACGCGCTCGAATGCACGCTGCACGACACCATGCAACGCCTGGAGCGCGCCAGCCGCGCGAAGTCGGACTTCCTGGCCCGGATGAGCCACGACTTCCGCACGCCGCTGAACGCTATCCTCGGTTTCTCCGAGCTGATCCGCGACGAGATCATGGGACCGGTCGGCAACCGGGCTTATGCCGACTATGCCGGCGACATCCATGCCAGCGGCAGCCATCTGCTGGACCTGGTCAACGACGTCCTGGATCTGGCCAAGATCGAGGCCGGTCAGTTCAAGCTCGAACTGGCCCCGATCGATGTCCACGCGGCGGTGGTCGACGCCGTTCGGGTCGCCGCGCCTCAGGCCGCGCGCAGGGATATCCGCATCAACGCCGGTCCGATGGCGGGCCTGCCGCGCTTGCGCGCCGACGCCCGGGCTCTGAAGCAGATGCTGCTGAACCTACTGTCGAACGCCGTCAAGTTCACCGACGCCGGCGGCACGATCAGTATCGAAGCGAGCAAGGACAACCGGGAATACCGCCTTGCGGTGATCGACACCGGCATCGGTATCGAAGCCGGTGATATCGACCGCGTGCTGGCGCCGTTCGGCCAGGTCCGGCCGACCATCGGCCGCGAGGAAGCCGGCACCGGCCTCGGCCTGCCGATCGTGAAATCGCTTATCGAGGCGCATGGCGGGCGTCTGGAGATCGACAGCGCACCCGGTAAAGGCACGGTCGTTGCCCTCTGCTTTCCCGTCTAAGGCCGGTCCCCGCACGGGAAACCACGCCGGCTAAAACCGGCATTGCGGCATCGACGGCCGGTAGCCGTCCGGCTGACGCCCTGAAATCCAGCGCTTCTTAGGCTGTCCCGCCGCCTTCCCACGCTGACATTAACCATCTTGGACGGGTCGCCGACGCGACCTGCTGCGGCAATTTGTCCACCTCTCGGCTGGACAATTCCCATGACGAAGCTTATTATTCATCTCGTCGATATATCGAATTGTTATATTATTATGCAAACTATGTAGTTACGCAGCCGCGGGTGTCCTCGCAAAGGGAATTGAGCCGAGACGGTCTGCGTATGGGGATGGTGACGCTGGCCGGACGGCCATAGGAGCAGGTGACGGCATGGATGTAAGGACCTTCTGTCTTGGCGTTCTGACGATGGGCGACGCCTCCGGCTACGAGATCAAGAAGCGCCTGGAGGGGCCGTTCCAGCATTTCTATGACGCCAGCTTCGGCTCGATTTATCCGGCGCTGAACCGGCTCCAGGACGAAGGATTGGTGACCTGCACGCATGAAGCGCAGAGCAAGCGGCCGGACAAGAAGGTTTACGCGCTGACGCCCGAGGGCCGCTTGGCCTTCATCCGGGAGCTCAGCAGCGATCCCGGCCAGGATCGGGTCCGGTCGGAATTCCTTGTGCTGATGATGTTTGCCGAGCTGCTGCCGCTGCGTCACGTATCGAAGGTCATCGATGAGCGCATCGCCACGCTTCAGGGCATCGTCGATCAGATATCCAATCAGGAGTGCGCGGAAACCTCGCCCAGCCACCGGTTCGTTCGGGGCTACGGGCTGGCGATGTATCGCACGGCAATCAATTACCTGACCGAGAACCGCCACCTCGTCGAGGGCGATGCCCTGATGGCGCAGGTCAAGGAAGATCGGACGAACGGCCAGACGCCGGCCGTCAAGGCGGTTCAGGCCGCCGAGTAGCGGGACGAACGACATGAAAAAATCCGTCATCCTGGCCATACTGATCGCCATTGCGGCGGCTGGCTGGGTGCTGACCGGCCAGTACGGCGACAAGCTCGGCCTGGCCAACGACGTGGAGCGCAAACCCGCCGGCTCGGTCGCCGATCGGTTGGAGACGAAGGAAAACGCGGACCGGCGCGTCGCCGTCCGGGTCCGGCACAGCGTCGCCGTCGACCGGGCGCTCACCATCGTCGCCCGCGGGCGCACGGAGTCCTGGCGCAAGGTCGATCTCAAGGCGGAGGTCGAGGGCCAGGTCGTCGAGCTGCCGTTCAAGAAGGGCGCCCGCGTCAAGCGCGGCGACGTGATCGCCCGACTCGAGATCAACGCCCGTCAGGCGCAGCTCGAGGAAGCCAAGGCTCTCGTGCGGCAGCGCGAGATTGAGTACAACGCCGCCAAGAAACTGCGCGCCAAGGGGTTCAGCGCGGAGACCACCTATGCTGGCGCCAAGGCCAGCCTCGATGCCGCCAATGCCATGGTCAAGCGCATGCAGGTCGCACTTGACAAGACCATCATCCGGGCGCCGTTCGACGGCGTGATCGACGAACGCATGGCCGAGCTCGGCGCGTTCGTGAAGGACGGCGATCCGATTGCCCGTCTGGTGGATGAGGATCCCTATCTGGTGGTGGCCGAGGTTTCCGAGGACCGCATCGGTCAGCTCCAGGTCGGTCAGCCCGGCAGCGCCCGGCTGGCCACCGGCCGCGAGGTCCGCGGCACCATCCGGTTCATTGCCAGTGTGGCTTATTCCGCGACGCGGACCTTCCGCGTCGAGCTCGAGGTGCCAAACGACGACCGCAGCCTGCGGGACGGCGTCACCGCCGACGTGCGCTTCCCGACCGACGTCATCAAGGCCCATCTGGTCTCGCCGGCGGTCTTGACGCTGAACGATGCCGGTCTGGTCGGCGTGCGCTGCCTGGACGGCGACGAGCGCGTCGTCTTTCACCCGGTTGACGTAATCGGCGATCAGCCCAACGGCGTCTGGATCGCCGGCCTGCCGGAACGCATCGATCTGATTACGGTCGGTCAGGAATATGTCCGACAGGGCGACAGCGTGAAGGCGATCCGGTCGGAGGGCGCCACGTCATGAGCGGGCTGATCGACTCGGCGATCAACCGCTCGCGAACGGTCCTCAGCACGCTGGTGCTGGTGCTGATCGCGGGCGCCGTCGCCTATGCGTCGATCCCGAAGGAGTCCAATCCGGACATCAACATTCCGATCATCTACGTGTCGATGACGCACGAAGGCATCTCGCCGGAAGATGCCGAGCGCCTGCTGGTGCGGCCGATGGAGCAGGAGCTGCGGTCGATCGAGGGCGTCAAGGAGATGCGCTCGACCGCCTCCGAAGGTCATGCCTCGGTGCTGCTGGAGTTCTTCGCCGGCTTCGATGCCGACGAGGCCATGCTCGACGTGCGCGAGAAGGTCGACCTGGTAAAGCCGGAGCTGCCCGACGAGACCGACGAGCCGACGGTGAACGAGGTCAATGTCGGTCTGTTCCCGGTCATTACCGTGACGCTGGCGGGCAACGTTCCCGAACGTACGCTCTTGAAGCTGGCCCGCGATCTTCAGGACGAGCTCGAGGCGTTGTCCGGCGTCCTGTCGGCGGACATCACCGGCGACCGCGAGGAAGTGCTCGAGATCGTCATCGATCCGGCGCGGCTCGAGAGCTACAACATCTCGCAGGCCGAGGTGCTGGATGCCGTCAGCCGGAACAACCGGCTCGTCGCGGCCGGCTCGCTCGACACCGGTGCCGGACGTTTCTCGGTCAAGGTACCGGGCCTGCTCGAAACCGCGCGCGACGTTCTCGATCTGCCGGTGAAGGTGGCCGGCGACAGCGTCGTCACCATCGGCGACATCACCTCCGTACGACGCACCTTCAAGGACGCGACCAGCTTCGCCCGCATTGATGGCCAGCCCGGCCTGGCGCTGGAAATCAAGAAGCGCCTGGGCGAAAACATCATCAGCACGATCCAGGACGTCCGCGACGTCGTGACCGAGATGCAGAAGAATTGGCCCGAGGGCGTCGAGGTCAGCTTCATCCAGGACGAGTCGACGAACATCCGGAACATGCTGTCCGACCTGCAGAACAACGTGCTGAGCGCCATTCTGCTGGTCATGATCGTCGTCGTCGCCGCGCTCGGCCTGCGAACCGCAGGGCTGGTCGGCCTGGCGATCCCCTCCTCGTTCCTGTTCGGTATCCTGGTGCTGAGCGCCCTCGGCCTGACGGTGAACATCGTCGTGCTGTTCGCGCTCATCCTGTCCGTCGGCATGCTGGTCGACGGCGCCATCGTGGTCACCGAGCTCGCCGATCGGAAGATGGCCGAGGGGCTGCCGCGCGCGCAGGCCTATGCCGTCGCGGCCAAGCGCATGTCCTGGCCGATCATCGCCTCGACCGCGACCACGCTCGCCGCGTTCATGCCGCTGCTGTTCTGGCCGGATGTGGTCGGCGAGTTCATGAAGTATCTGCCGCTGACCCTGATCGTGACGCTGATCGGCTCGCTGATGATGGCATTGATCTTCGTGCCGACCCTGGGCGCGCTGATCGGCAAGCCAGGCGCCGCCGACCCGAAGGTCATGAAGGCGCTCGCCGCCGCCGAGACCGGCAACATCTCGAGCCTGCCGGGCCTGACCGGCATCTACGCGCGCATGCTGCAGCGGCTGATCCGCCATCCGCTGAAGGTCGTCGCCGCGGCCTTGGCCATGCTCATCGGCGTGCAATACTACTACTGGACCCACGGCAACGGCGTCGAGTTCTTCCCCGACGTTGAACCCGAGCAGGGCCTGGTCTACGTCCATGCCCGCGGCAACATGTCGGCCTACGAGAAGGACTATTTGGTCAAAGAGGTCGAGGAGGCCGTACTTCAGGTTCCCGGCATCGAGACGGTCTACTCCAGCACCGGCGGCGGCGGCGACGGCGACGAGAAGTCCGAGGACGTGGTCGGCACGATCTTCGTCGAATTCGCGGACTGGGAAGATCGTCGGCCGGCCAACGAGGTTTTGCAGGAGATCCGTGACCGCACCAGCGGCCTCGCCGGCATCCAGGTCGAGACCCGGAAGCCCGAAGCCGGCCCACCGACCGGCAAGGACGTCCAGGTCGAGCTGCGCTCGCGCTTCCCCGAGAAGCTCGATCCGGTGGTGACCCTGATCCGCGACAAGCTTGAGGCCACGGACGGCCTGATCGACGTCGAGGACGGACGTCCCCTGCCCGGCATCGAGTGGGAGATTGCGGTCGATCGCGCCCAGGCCGGCCGCTTCGGCGCCGACGTGACCGCGGTCGGCAATGTCGTCCAGCTCGTCACCAACGGCATCAAGGTCGGCGAGTACCGGCCCGACGACGCCGATGAAGAAATCGACATCCGCGTCCGCTTTCCGCTCGACGAGCGCAATATCGATCAGCTCGATAAGCTGCGGGTGCAGACGGCGATGGGCCTGGTGCCGATCAGCAACTTCGTGACCCGCCAACCGAAGCCGAAGACCGGCACCGTCAACCGGACCGACGGCATGCGGTCGATCAAAGTCCAGGCCAATGTAACGACCGGCGTGCTGGTCGACGACAAGGTCACCGAGATCAAGGAATGGCTGCAGACGGTCGAGATCGATCCGGCGGTCAAGGTCGTCTTCAAGGGCGCCGACGAAGACCAGAACAAGGCCGCCGCCTTCCTGCAACGAGCCTTCGGCATCGCGCTCTTCGTCATGGCGATCATCCTGATCACCCAGTTCAACAGCTTCTATCACGCGCTGCTGATCCTGACGGCCGTGATCATGTCGACGGTCGGCGTCTTCCTCGGCCTGATCATCACCGGTCAGACCTTCGGCATTGTGATGACCGGTATCGGCGTGATCGCGCTGGCCGGCATCGTCGTGAACAACAACATCGTGCTGATCGACACCTATGCGCGGCTAAAGAAGGACATGCCGGCGGCCGAGGCCGTGGTGCGCACCGGCGCCCAGCGTTTGCGGCCCGTGATGCTGACCACGATCACCACCATGCTCGGCCTGCTGCCCATGGTATTGCAGGTCAACATCGACTTCTTTTCGCGCAGCGTGACTCAGGGCGCGCCGTCGACGCAGTGGTGGGTGCAGCTCTCGACGGCGGTCATGTTCGGTCTCGGATTCGCGACCCTGCTGACGCTGATCGTCACACCAACGCTGCTGGCGCTTGGCGGCAACACCAGCGAATGGCTGGCACGCCGTCGCAGCCGACGCGCCGAGCGCAAGGCGGCCACCGAAATCCAGCCGGCGCCCGAGCCGGCCATGCCGCAAGCTGCGGAATAGAGCGGGAGGTTATGATGAACGTGATGGCGTTGCGACTACTCGGCCGCCTCACCCTTCTTCGGGTCCTGTTCGGCGGACCCTGTTTGCGACGCTGCGCCGCCGTCCGCTGAATCGTTCGCGGCGCTGACCGACCGCTCATAGCGGCGGTAGCGCATGACCGAGAACGGGATGCTGGCGAGATAGGCGAATCCGATGGTCGACAACACGAACCACGGATAACTGACCAGCATGGCGGCGACGATGCCGACGACCACCAGCAGCGGCAGCACCTGCTCGCGACGAACACGCAATCCCTTGAACGAATAGGTCGGAATGCGACTGACCATCAGCAACGCCACGACCAACAACCAGATCGACATCAGCTCGGGCACCCTGACCGCATCGCCGACCTGAAAGCTGACCGCCAGCGGCAACATGGCGAAGCCGGCGCCGGCGGGCGCCGCGACGCCGGTGAAGAACTTGCCGGCCCAGGCCGGGCGGTCGGGATCGTCCAGCGCCGTGTTGAAGCGCGCCAGCCGCAGGGCGCAGCAAGTGCCGAAGGCGAGCGAGGCCATCCAGCCGAAACCGCCGAGCTCATGCGTGCTCCAAAGGAACACCAGCAGGGCCGGCGCCACGCCGAAGCAGACGAAATCCGACAGCGAGTCCATTTCGGCGCCGAACTTGGTGGCGCCTTTCAGCAGGCGCGCCACCCGGCCGTCCAGCCCGTCCAGAATGGCCGCGACGACGATCGCGATCACCGCCAGCTCGTAACGCTCCTGCAGAGCGAAGCGGATCGAGGTCATGCCGGCGCAGAGCGCCAATACCGTCAGCACGTTCGGAATCAGGCTATTGACCGGTAGGCCCCGCGGCCGATAGCGCCGCCTAAGCATCAGCGCACCTCGCCATGCCGGCGCGGCTCGTCGGTTCCGGTCACCGCCAGCACGGTTTCTCCGGCGATCGCCCGCTGGCCGGTGGCGACCATCGGCGTCTGACCCTCGTCCAGATAAACGTCGACCCGGCTGCCGAACCGGATCATGCCGAACCGTTCGCCCGTGCGCACGGGCTGGCCTTCATACAGTTCGCAGAGAATGCGCCGGGCGACCAGACCGGCGATCTGCACCACAGCGATATCCTTGCCGTCCGATGTCGCCAGCCTCACGCATTGGCGCTCATTGTCTTCGCTCGCCTTGTCGAGCGACGCGTTCAGGAACTTGCCGGCGCGATAGGCCAGCGCCGTCACTTCGCCGTCGGCCGGCATGCGGTTCACATGCACATCGAACACATTCATGAAGACGCAAATGCGCGTTCTTGGAGCATCTCCCATCCCCAGCTCGGGCGGCGGCGGCGCGGATCCGACGCTTTGCACCACGCCGTCGGCAGGGCTGACGATCAGCCCCTCGCCGACCGGCGTGACCCGTGGCGGATCACGAAAGAAGTAGGCGCACCAGGCCGTGGCGACAACACCGACCCAGCCCAGCGGGTCCGCAATCCAGAACAGGATCAGCGTTGCCAGGACAAAAAGCGCAATGAAGCGATAACCTTCGACGTGTATCGGCACCAGGACGGAACGGATTGTTTCCATATCGCTTTCGGTCTCTCCGACGAACTGACGGCGCGGAGTTTATACCAAACGCCACCGATATTGCCCTTTGGTATTAACTCTGGCGAACACCGGTGCCGACGCCGGCAACGGGGTCCGCGACTGGCGCCGCGTCCTCGTCATCGGCCAAAGCATGCAACCGCCGCTCGGCTTCGGCGGCTTCCTGCTGCCGGGCCCACATGGCCGCATAGAGGCCCTGCCGCGCCAACAGCTCCTGATGTCGGCCGCGTTCGGCGATGCGGCCCTCCTCCAGCACGATGATCTCGTCGGCGTCGACCACCGTCGACAGGCGGTGCGCCACCACCAGCGTCGTGCGGTCGGCCGAGACCTCGCGCAGCGAGGCCTGGATCTCCTGTTCGGTCTGCGAGTCCAGCGCCGACGTCGCCTCGTCGAACAGCAGGACCTCCGGGTCTTTCAGGATCGTGCGCGCGATGGCCACACGCTGCTTCTCGCCCCCCGACAGCTTCAGCCCGCGCTCGCCGACCATGCTGTCATAGCCTTCGGGCAGTGCGGCGATAAAGTCGTGAATACGGGCCAGACGGGCGGCCTGCTCGATCTCCTCGTCGGTCGCCGCCGGACGGCCGTAACGGATGTTGTACCGGATGGTGTCGTTGAACAGCACGGTATCCTGCGGAACGATGCCGAACGCGGCGCGCAGGCTGCGCTGCGTAACCGTGCGCACATCCTGGCCGTCGACCAGGACCCGGCCCGACTGCACGTCGTAGAACCGGAACAGCAGGCGCGAAATTGTCGACTTGCCCGCCCCGGACGGGCCGACCACGGCAATGGTCTTGCCGGCCGGCACCTGGAAGGAGATGCCTTTCAGGATCGGCCGCGCCGGATCGTAAGCGAAATGCACGTCCTCGAAGGCGATCTCGCCGCCATGCTGCTGCAGCGGCCGGGCGTCCGGCCCGTCGGCCACTTCGGTATTGACGTCCAGCAACCGAAACATCTGCTCCATATCCACAAGGCTCTGCTTGATCTCGCGGTAGACGAACCCGAGGAAGTTGAGCGGCTGATAGAGCTGGATCAGGAAGGTGTTGATCAGCACGAAATCGCCCAGCGTCATGTCGCCGTTGGCGACGCCGTTGCCGGCCATCAACATGACCACGACCAGGCCGGTCGAGATGATAACGCCCTGCCCGATATTCAACAGCGACAGCGTCGACTGGCTGGTCACGGCGGCCCGCTCATAGCGAGCCATGGCATCGTCGAACCGCTTCGCCTCGTGCGGCTCGTTGCCGAAATACTTCACCGTCTCGAAGTTCAGCAGGCTGTCGATGGCCCGGGTGTTGGCGATCGTGTCCGTGCGGTTCATCTCGCGCCGGTATTTGATGCGCCACTCGGTGATCATCAACGTGAAGGTGATATAGCCGGCCACCGCCACGAAGGTGACGGCCGAGAATGCGAAGCCGTAGTTCACCAGCAGGATGCCGCAGACCAGGAAGATCTCCAGCAGCGTCGGCAGAATGTTGAACAGCGTGAAGCGCAGCAGGAAGTCGATGCCCTTGGTGCCACGCTCGATGACCCGGCTCAGGCCGCCGGTCCGACGCTCCAGATGGAACCGCAGGGCCAGCGCGTGAAGGTGACGAAAGGTCTCCAGCGCCACGGTGCGCAGCGCATGCTGGCCGACCTTGGCGAATACCGCGTCGCGCAGTTCGCCGAAGGCCTGCGACAGCACCCGGGCGACGCCATAAGCGACGACCAGCAGCACCGGGACGACCAGCACGGCATTGATCGAGGCGTCGAGCGCGTCGACCGCCGCCTTGTACAGGAACGGCACGTAAACGATCGTCACCTTGGCCGCCGTCAGCAGCGCCAGCGCGATCAGAACGCGTATCCGCAGATCCAACCGGCCGCGCGGCCAGAGATACGGCAGCAACTTGCGCAATGTGCGCAGATGGTTCTGCGGCACTTCTTCTGCCGCTGGATCGAAGCTCGTCGACATCAGGAAGGCCTGGAATTCATGGGCCGGGTGCGGCCATTCGATAGCCGCCACGAGCGGCCGGTCGTCTGCCTAAGAATTTAGTGCGTTTTGGTTTGAATTGCCCACGTTTTCCCCGGTGTTGGGCGAATTCCACCTGCCCGATCAGCCCGGCGTCGGCACCGAGAATACCTGGCCGGGATAGATCAGATCGGGGTTGCGGATCTGATCGGCGTTGGCCTCGTAGATGACGGTGAACTTCATGCCGGTCCCATAGACCCGGCGGGCGATCCGCCAGAGGCTGTTGCCGGGCTGCACGATCACGCGCCCGGTCGCATCGGCCAGCTTGGTGCGCTCGACCCGCGTGAACGGCACCTCGACGCGGGCCACGACCTTGCCGTCGGCCGCTACCTGATCGACGCGCAGCGTATATTGGCCCGGCGCCACGGACGCCTCCGGCGATACCTGCCAACTGCGCTTGGCGCCGGTAACCGCGCTGCCGATCGGCTGGTTGTCGACATAGGTCTGGACCTTGGCGCCGGACGGCGCCGAGCCGGACAGGACCACGTTCCCGGACTCGTCATAGTCGACTGTATCGATGCTCAGGTCGCCGGCCCTGGGCGCCGCCGGATCGGGCGGCGGCTTCTGCAAGATGCGGCTCGCCTGCTTGGTCTCGGCCGGCAGCTGCACGATCAGCGGCTTGGAGGCCCGGTCCGCCGCGGCGACCGACGTGGGCCGTTCCGGCACCACGACGACAACAGGCGCGGGTGAAAACAGCTCGCTGCCGTCGACCAGATGCGCGATCAGCGTCAGTTCGTGGCTGCCGGGGGCGAAAGACTCGTTATCCGTGGTCAGCACCCATTCGCCGCGGCCGTCGGTCGTTCCCGTCAGGATCGGCTCGCCATTGCTGTAGAGCGTGACGCGGGCGCCAACGGGCGCGCGTCCGGCGATGACGCCAAGACCGTCGCCGGCGATGCGGACAACATCGAAACTGGGCGGCGGCGGTCCGGGCGGCGGCGCCGGCTGAGCCGGAACCGCTGGCGCGTTCGGCGACGGCTTGGTAACCGCGGCACGGTCGGCCGACGGCGCCGGCTTCGTTGCGGGCGGTGCCGTCCTGGCCGGCGCGACGGCGGCCACGGCCGGCGCCGGTTTGGACGCCGAGGGTTGTCCGGTTGCATCGACCGCTTCGCGGTCGACAAGCGGGGTGTCGGGTTCCTTGCCGGCCGGGCGAACGCCACCGGTCGGTTGCGTGGCGGCAACAGAGGTATCTCTCGGCGGTGACGGCTGCTTGACCGTCGTCCCCGACGTCTCGCCGGATGGGCCGGTGACGGCTGCCGGCGCCTGGTCCGTGCCCGGGGCCGACGGCGCCGGCGACGCTACCGTTTGGGAAGATGTCGCCGGAGCGGGTGTCGCCGGAGCGGATGTGGTCTGGGAGGATGTGGCCTGGGAGGATGTCGTTGGCGCGACCGCCACCCCGCTCGCGTCGTCGTCCTGGCCTCGCGGATACAGGACGAAGGCGAGGATCACCGCCGCAAGGGCGAAAGCGACAACAACGGCTGTAGTTCGCACGCAGCCTCCAGTACGAATCAAAACCCAACCTAGTCTCTAGCAGCCGACGCGGCAATCCCCGACAGTATTTATTGTGCTCTCTTAACCACGTTTTCGATCGGCGGCACTTTTTTCAAGTAGGCGGCAATTGCGCGCAGGTCTTCTTCGGTCAGGTATTTCAGCCCGTCGTCGATGGCCTCTTGCATGCTGCCCTGGACATCATCGAAGTTCGGCTTCAGGCCGGTCTGCAACAGCTGCACGATGTCGCCCGCCGACCAGTCGCCGATGCCGGTCGGGTGCGGGGTGATATTGGCCGCCAGCTCGCCATCGGGACCATCCGGCGTGCCGGCCAGCCACCTGCCGCGTTCGAGGGCGCCGAAGGAATTGCGCGGCGTGTGGCATTCGCCGCAATGGGACAGCGCCTCCACCAGGTAGGCGCCACGGCGCTCAGTCTCGGTCAACGCCGGATCGGCCTCGAATTCGCCCGGATCGAAGAACAGCCACTGCCAGAACCACATGGTCCAGCGCCAGCCGAATGGCGGCGACACGTCGTGGTCGCGGTTGGGCGCCCGCACCGGCGGCCGAGAGAACAGGTAGGCCCTGATGGCGCGCGCATCTGTCTCGCGCATATTCGTGTAGGTGGTGTAGGGAAACACGGGGAAATAGCGGCTGCCATCGGGGCTGACTCCGTGGCGCAGGGCATTCACGAAATCCGCGTCCGACCAGCCGCCGATGCCGGTTTCCGGGTCGGGCGTGATGTTCGGGCTGTAATAGGTGCCGAACGGCGTCTTCAGGGCCCGACCGCCGGCCAGCATCTCGCCGCCGCCCTTATGGTCGGTGTGGCAGCTCACGCAGCCGGCGGCGCGCAGCAGATATTCGCCGCGGGCGATCTCAGCGGGGTCCGCACCGGCCGCCATCGGCAGCATCAGGCCCAGCATGAACATGCCGGCGGCCCGCCAAAGGCGGCCCGCCGGCATTCTCAAGACATGTCGATAACGTACTGTCAGCGCTACTCTTTCGGTTTGCGGAACGGCTTGTGGCAACCGCCGCAGGTCTTGCCGACGGCGCCCAGGGCGGCGCCGATCTGGCCCTTGTCGCCGGACATCGCCGCCGTCACCAGCGCCGGCGTCGCCATCTCGAAATCCTTCGCCGCCTTCTCGAAGCCGGCCCAATCGGACCAGATCTCGGGCTTCGAGCGGGATTTCGCGTCCGCCGAGCCAGCCGGGAACAGGCCGACGACATCGTGGCTGATCATCTCGATACCCTTGGCATGGTCGACGATCGCCGGCGAGTAGTCCGCCTCGCCTTTCGCCACCTTGGCGATGGCGCCCATATGGCCGCCCAGATCCTTCATCACCTTGGTCCGTTTTTCCTGCGCCGTTTCGGCAACGGCGGCGCCCGCCGCGAGCACCACACACATGCCGCCGGCAAGCAGAACTTTCGTCAACCCAGGACTACGCATCACCCAGACCCTCCCTAGTCGGTTACGTTATCTACTGTAAACGCCGTGGTTCGGGAATCCTTCCCGCGCGTTCTTCACATCTTCGCGAACGGCGTTGACACCAGGTCGTCACAGCCTAGTCCGGCAACGCCACGGTGATCTCGGCGCCACCCAGCCCATGGACCGAATCGTGCGCCCGAATGCGCACTTCGTCTACGCCGTCGGGAATCTCGACGCCGCGTAGCGAACGCGTGAACGGCTGCTCGTCGACGTGCGGGTGCAGCAGAACGCGCGCGCCCAGCACCGTATCGCCGGGCCCCACCACGTCCCAGCGGTCGGCATAATGGTCCCAACCGGTGTCGTCGTGCCGCACCGTGACATCGAAGCGGTAGACGCCGGGGCCGGTCTTGGTCACATTGACGCCGACAATGTCGGCCTCGCCCGCCGTCGCCCCGGCCGCCAGGACCGCTGCGGCGAGGCACGACAGCAGGAAGCGCCAACAAACTCTGAGTACGGTCATGTCCAGGATCACGTCAGTCTGCGTCTATTGTGGGTCACGGGTCGGCAGCCGGCAAGCCTATCGCGATGTCGCCGCGGCGCTGGGCCAGGGTCTGGCCGCGCGCGGCATGCGGCTGGTCTACGGCGGCGGCCGTGTCGGCATGATGGGCGTGCTGGCCGACGCCGCGATCGCCGCCGGCGGCGAGGTCGTGGGCATCATTCCGGAGCATCTGTTTCGCATCGAGGTCGGCCATGAGCAACTCGCCGAGATGCATGTGGTCGCCAATATGCATGAGCGCAAGCACAAGATGTTCGAGCTGTCGGACGCCTTCGTGGTCCTGCCCGGCGGCATCGGCACGCTCGACGAGACCTTCGAGATCGTCACCTGGAAGCAGCTGAAGCTGCACGACCGGCCGATCCTGTTGCTGAACCAGGACGACTACTGGCGGCCCTTCCTCGACCTCATCGACCGGATCGTCGGCGAGGACTTCGCGGCGCCGGCGATCCGCAATCTCTACGGCGTGGTCGATGACCTCGACGCGCTGTTCGCGGCCCTGGCGGAAGCGCCGGCGCCGCGGATTCCGGCCCATCCCGAACGCCTCTAGGGCCGAATTCTCGACCGCCGGATCTGTCCGCCGGCCAGTGCTTTGCAGCCCGCCGGGGCGGTGTTATGTTCGCGCCCGCGCGCGGGGGGCAGCAGCGCATTTCCGGCCGAACGAGGTGTGATTAATGAGCAAAATCAAAGTCGATAACCCGATCGTCGAGCTTGACGGCGACGAAATGACCCGGATTATCTGGGCCTTCATCAAGGACAAGCTGATCCTGCCGTATCTCGACGTCGACCTGAAATACTACGACCTCGGCATCGAAGCCCGGGACGAGACCGACGACCAGATCACCGTCGACGCGGCCGAGGCCATCAAGCAGTACGGTGTCGGCGTCAAATGCGCCACCATCACGCCGGACGAGGCCCGGGTCGAAGAATTCAACCTCAAGCGCATGTACCGCTCGCCGAACGGCACGATCCGCAACATCCTCGGCGGCACCGTGTTCCGCGAGCCGATCATCTGCCAGAACATTCCGCGCCTGGTGCCGGGCTGGACCGACCCGATCGTCATCGGCCGCCACGCCTTCGGTGACCAGTACCGCGCGACCGACTTCGTGGTGCCGGGCAAGGGCAAGCTGACGCTCACCTTCGAGCCGGCCGACGGCGGCGACAAGATGGAGTTCGAGGTCTTCGACTTTCCCGGCGGCGGCGTCGCCATGGGCATGTACAACCTCGACGACTCGATCCGCGATTTCGCCCGCGCCTGCATGAACTACGGCCTGGCGCGCACCTGGCCGGTTTACCTCTCGACCAAGAACACGATCCTGAAAGCCTATGACGGCCGCTTCAAGGATCTGTTCCAGGAGGTCTTCGACGCCGAGTTCAAGGACAAGTTCCAGGCCGCCGGCATCGACTACGAGCACCGTCTGATCGACGACATGGTCGCCGCGGCGCTGAAGTGGAGCGGCAAGTTCGTTTGGGCCTGCAAGAACTACGACGGCGACGTGCAGTCCGACACCGTGGCGCAGGGCTTCGGCTCGCTCGGTCTGATGACCTCGATGCTGATGACGCCCGACGGCAAGACCGTCGAGGCCGAGGCGGCGCACGGCACGGTCACGCGGCACTACCGCATGCATCAGCAGGGCAAGGAAACCTCGACCAATCCGATCGCCTCGATCTTCGCCTGGACCGGCGGGCTGAAGCACCGCGGCACGATCGACGGCAACGCGGCCGTCACCAAGTTCGGCGAAACGCTGGAGCGGGTCTGCGTCGAAACCGTCGAGGCCGGCAGCATGACCAAGGACCTAGCGATCCTGATCGGGCCGGATCAGGAGTGGCTGACCACCAACCAGTTCCTCGACAAGCTCGACGCCAACCTTCAGGCGGCGATGGGTTGAACCCGGATCCGGCGCGCCGTCCCTACCGATCGGTCGGCGCGCTGGTGGGACCGGTGCCGAGTTCTTCCGGCAGGACGTCGCCGGTCGCGGCGGCGCGGCGCTCGGCCGCCACGCGCGTCACCTCGACCTTGATGTGGGCGCTCTCGTCCATCAGCCGGTGGAAGTCGTCCGCCTCCAGCACCATCAGGCGACAATCCGTCTTGGCAACGACGGTCGCTTCGCGCGTCGTGCGATAGACCAGGCTGATTTCGCCGAAGAAATCGCCGGCCTCAAGGCTGACATGGCCTTTCGGCATGCCGACGTCGACTTCGCCAGTGGCGATGAAATACATGCAATCGGCCGTGTCGCCGCGGCGCTGAATGGTGTAGCCGGCCGGCACCTCCTGGCTGTGCAGCAGCGCTGCGATCTTGGCGATCGATCGCGCGTCGAGCTCGGCGAACAGCGGCACGCGCGCCACCATACCCCAGGTGACGACGAAGTCGCGGCGATGCACCTCGTTGGTGAAGCCCGAGGCGATGATGGCGATCGGCAGCGCGTACATGCCGATGCCCAGTACCGAGATCAGCCCGGCGAACAGGCGTCCCAGCGGCGTCACCGGCGTCACGTCGCCATAGCCGACGGTGGTCAGCGTTGCCATCGCCCACCACATGGCGGCGGGAATGCTGCCGAACTCGTCGGGCTGGACGCGGCGCTCGATCAGATGCATACCGCTGGCCGCGAACATGATCAGTGCCAGCATGATCATGATCGCCGCCACCAGCGCCCGCCGCTCCAGATACAGCACGCGCCCGAGCGTGGTCAGCGCCGGCGAGAAGCGCGCCAGCTTCAACAGCCGGATCAGCCGGAACAGCCGCAGCATCAACAGCTCCGGCCCGACGAACGGCAGCAGCAGCACCGGCGCGATCGCCAGCAGGTCGATGATCATGGTCGGCGTCAGCGCGAAGTTCAGGCGCACCGCCGCGCGGCTCTGCCGGCCGAAGGACGCGTGCTCGGTGCAGACCCAGATCCGGGCCACGTATTCGAGCGTGAAGACCGTCAGCGACAGAATTTCGATGGTCTGAAAGATGCCGCCGTACGAGCTGCCGTACGACGGCACCGATTCAAGCGCGATGGCGACGACGCTGACCACGATCAGCAGGCACAGGCCGTTGTCGATCAGCTGAGCCGGCAGCGTCCGGCGATCGCCGGCCTCCAGCAGATCGAACACACGCCGCTTCAGGCTGACTGCCATCGGTTTACCGGCGCCTCCCCCGCGCCTTCGTGAAATCAGGCGGCCTGCGCGTCGCCCGCCAGCACCTTCTCGATCGCGGCCAATGCCGCGTCGGCCGCGGCGCCGTCCGGGCCGCCGGCCTGCGCCATGTCCGGCCGGCCGCCGCCGCCCTTGCCGCCGACCGCCGCGGCGCCGCTGCGCACCAGCTCGACCGCGCTGAAGCGGCCGGTCAGGTCGTCCGTCACGCCGACCGTCAAGGCCGCCTTGCCGTCGTTCACCGCGACGAAGGCCACGACGCCGGAGCCCAGCCGCTTCTTCGCCGCGTCGACCATGCCGCGCAGTTCCTTGGCCGGCACGCCGTCCAGCCGCTGCGCCGCGAAGGCGACGCCGTTCACGTCGCGCGCGGCCTCGGCCTCGCCGCCGCCGCTGGCCAGCGTCTGGCGCGCCCGCGCCAGCTCGCGTTCGAGCTTGCGGCGCTCGTCCAGCAGGGCCGTCACCCGGTCGCCGAGCTCGGCCGGCGTCACCTTCAGCAGCGCCGCCGCTTCCTTCAGTTGCCGGTCCTGCGCCGACAGGTAGTCGAACGCCGCCGGTCCGGCCAGCGCCTCGATCCGCCGCACGCCGGCCGCGACCGCGCTCTCGGCGACGATCTTGAAGGGGCCGATATCGCCGGTGCGCCGGACATGCGTGCCGCCGCAAAGCTCGGTCGAATAGCTGTGAGGCTCATGGTCGCCGTCTTCGCGGCCCATGGCGACGACGCGGACCTCGTCGCCGTACTTCTCGCCGAACAGCGCCAGCGCGCCAGCCTCGACCGCCTGATCCGGCGCCATCAGTCGCGTCGACACTTCGGCATTGCCCAGGATCTGCGCGTTGACATCGGCCTCGACGGCGGCGATGTCATCGTCGCTCAGCGCCGTCGGATGGCTGATGTCGAAGCGCAGCCGGTCGGGCGCCACCAGCGAGCCCTTCTGGGTCACATGCGCACCAAGCCGCCGGCGCAGCGCGGCATGCACCAGGTGCGTCGCCGAATGATGCGCGCGCAGGCCGCGCCGGCGGTCGGCGTCGATGCGCATCTCGACGACGTCGCCGACGCCGATGGTGCCGCCCGACACCACGCCCTGGTGGACATGCAGGTCGCCCAGCTTCTTCTGGGTGTCCGAGACCTCGAAGATGGCGCCGTCGGCTGTGGTCATGATGCCCCGGTCGCCCTGCTGGCCGCCGGACTCGCCATAGAACGGCGTCTGGTTCGTGACGATCGCCGCAGTCGCGCCGTTGCCGGCCTGCTCGGCGACGGCGCCGTCGATGATCACGGCGACGACCTCGGCCTCGGCGCGCTCGGTCTCGTAGCCCAGGAACTCGGTGGCGCCGACATCTTCGCGCAGCTCGAACCAGACCTTCTCGGTGGCGGTTTCGCCCGAGCCGGCCCAGGCGGCGCGCGCCTCGGCACGCTGCCGCGCCATCGCCGTCTCGAAGCCGGCGGTGTCGACGTCCCGGCCCTGCCCGCGCAGCACGTCCTGCGTCAGATCCAATGGAAAGCCGTACGTATCGTAGAGCTTGAACGCGACCTCGCCCGGCAGGGCGCCGTCGCCGCCGAGCTTCGCGACCTCGTCGTTCAAGAGCCGCAGGCCGCGCGCCACCGTCTCCTTGAAGCGGGTCTCCTCCAGCTTCAGGGTCTCGGTGATCAGCGCCCGGGCGCGGCCGAGCTCGCCGAAGGCCTGGCCCATCTGGCCTTCGAGCACCGGAACCAGGCGCCAGAGCAGCAGGTCGTCATAGCCCATCATGTGCACGTGGCGCACGGCGCGGCGGATAATCCGGCGCAGCACGTAGCCGCGGCCCTCGTTCGACGGCATGACGCCGTCGGCGATCAGAAAGCTCGCGGCGCGCAGGTGATCAGCCACGACCTTGTGCGAGGCGCTGTGCGCGCCGTCGGGATCGGTCGCCGTCAGCTCGGCCGAGGCCTCGATGATCGACCGCATCAGGTCGATCTCGTAATTGTCGTGCCTGCCCTGCAGCACGGCGGCGATGCGCTCCAGGCCCATGCCGGTGTCGATCGACGGTTTCGGCAGGTCGACGCGCTCGTCCGGGCCGAGTTGCTCGTACTGCATGAAGACCAGGTTCCAGATCTCGATGAACCGGTCGCCGTCCTCGTCCGGGCTGCCGGGCGGACCGCCCGGAATCTCCGGCCCGTGATCGTAGAAGATCTCCGAGCACGGCCCGCAGGGGCCGGTGTCGCCCATGGCCCAGAAATTGTCCGAGGTGGCGATGCGGATGATGCGGTCGTCGGGCAGGCCGGCGATCTTGCGCCAGAGATCGAAAGCCTCGTCGTCCTCGTGGAACACGGTCACCAGCAGTCGGTCTTTGTCGAGGCCGTACTCGCGCGTCACCAGGTTCCAGGCCAGCTCGATCGCCAGGTCCTTGAAATAGTCGCCGAACGAGAAATTGCCCAACATCTCGAAGAACGTGTGGTGCCGGGCGGTATAGCCGACATTGTCGAGATCGTTGTGCTTGCCGCCGGCGCGCACGCATTTCTGCGAGGTCGCGGCGCGGCTGTAGGGCCGCTGCTCGACGCCGGTGAAGACGTTTTTGAACTGCACCATGCCGGCGTTGGTGAACATCAACGTCGGGTCGTTGTGCGGCACCAGCGGGCTCGACGCCACGGCCTCATGGCCGTTGGCGGCGAAATAGTCCAGGAACGCGGTGCGAATGTCGTTCGTCGTCTGCATGTCTTAACCAATATCTAGGCCGGCCCGGCCAGCGCGGCAAAGTAGCGCCCGCGCGGCAACCCCGCAAGAGACGCCGGCGGAGACGCCACAAACGAAAAACGGCGCCGGGCTAACCCGGCGCCGTCTCGATTTGCTTCTCTACGGGCGTGCGGGTCAGCGCAACAGACCGCCGGCTTCGGCCTCTGGCTCGTCGCCGTCGGCATCGTCTTCCGGGTCGCCGATGATCTGCTCGGCGATCAGGCCGGCATTGGCCCGGATCGCGTGCTCGATGGTGGCGGCGATCTCGGGCTGCTCGCGCAGGAACTGCTTGGCGTTCTCGCGGCCCTGGCCGACCCGCTGGCCGTCATAGGAGAACCAGGAGCCGGACTTCTCGACCACGCCGGCCTTGACGCCGAGGTCGAGCAGCTCGCCGGTCTTCGAGATGCCCTCGCCGTACATGATGTCGAACTCGACCACCTTGAACGGCGGCGCCACCTTGTTCTTCACCACCTTGACCCGGGTCTGGTTGCCGACGATCTCGTCGCGGTCCTTGATCGCGCCGATGCGGCGGATATCGAGCCTGACGGAGGCGTAGAACTTGAGCGCGTTGCCGCCCGACGTGGTCTCCGGATTGCCGAACATGACGCCGATCTTCATGCGGATCTGGTTGATGAAGATCACCATGCACTGCGACTTGGAGATCGAGCCGGTCAGCTTGCGCAGCGCCTGGCTCATCAATCGCGCCTGCAGGCCGACATGGGTGTCGCCCATCTCGCCCTCGAGCTCGGCCCGGGGCGTCAGTGCGGCGACCGAGTCCACCACCAGCACGTCGACGGCGCCCGAGCGCACCAGCGTGTCGGCGATCTCCAGCGCCTGCTCGCCGGTATCGGGCTGCGAGATCAGCAGCTCGTCGATGTCGACGCCCAGCTTGCGGGCATAGCTCGGGTCCAGCGCGTGCTCGGCGTCGACGAAGGCACAGATACCGCCCTTCTTCTGGGCCTCGGCCGTCACCTGCAGCGCCAGCGTCGTCTTGCCCGAGCTCTCGGGCCCGTAGATCTCAATGATGCGGCCCTTCGGCAGGCCGCCGATGCCGAGCGCGATGTCGAGCCCCAGCGACCCGGTCGAGATCGCCTCGATGTCGACGGCGGTGTCGCTCTGGCCCAGCTTCATCACCGAGCCCTTGCCGAAGGCCCGTTCGATCTGGCCGAGCGCGGCCTCCAATGCCTTCTGCTTGTCCATATTATCCTGCTCGACGAGGCGCAGCGCGCTGTTGCTCATGTCACGGCTCCTTATCCCATAGCCACTTCAGCGATGCAATTGAGCCGAATGTACATATTTTGTTCTCATACGCAAGCAGGAACTTTATGTCATTGAAAAACAACGGTTTTCCCACCGGTCGTTCAAGGAACGTTCCGGGAAAATCAGGTCGGCACCACGGCTTTCGGTTCGGCGATGGCGCCGCGCCCAATCGATTATGGCGCCGTGAAGGAGTCCGAGCCGCGCCGCCGGCCAGGACGTGGCCTGGATTATCGCGCGCTAACCAAGGACCTTGAGGATTAGCCGGCCAGCTGGCGTCTCTCGGATCGCCAGCCAGGCCGGCGAATCCACAAACTGCTGCCGAAGCAGCTTCCACAAGGCCGATCGCGGCACATAGATGTCAACGGGCGCGCCCAGGAGCAGCGCTTCTTTCAGCAGGTTATGTGGGAAAAGCGCCCGCAGACGTTCACGATACCAGGCCGAATATGCAGACCGACAGACAAAGACTTTGTTGCGGCCGATGGCGAAGGGAACGAGCTCGCTTGCCGGCAATGCCTGCAAGGCACCCTCGGATACGCCGGGCCATTGCGGGTTGAAATAATCGTCGAGAATAACGACGCCGTTATCCGCCAGCCCCGACGCCGCCAGGTGGATATCGTTGCGCGTCAACTCCGCCGTGTGGCCGCCATCGATGCTGAACAGCCTGATGCGCCCGGCCGCATCCAGAATTTCTTCCGTACTGACGTCGTCGGAACTCTTTCGGATCGTATCGATGTCGGTATCGGCGAAGGACGACAGATTACGATGGAACACGGCCTCGTTACCCGAGCCGGACCTATCGACATTCTGCGTCTGATCGTCAAACACGTCGATGCAGAACGCGCGCTCGCCCTCATGAATCATCAGATACAGAAGAATGAACAAACGTCCGTGATGAATGCCAATCTCGCCAACGCCGCCGGTGATATCCGCGGCCGTCTGAACCACGCCGAGACCCGCGATCAATTGCGCATCCATTGGGTTCAGCCAGCCTTCGACCCTGCGGTGGCCGCCGCCGGCATAACGTCGCAACCGCGCCTCTGGAAACTTGCGTTTCAACATCGTGTCCCTTCCACCTCCCCACCAAAGCGGGACGTTCTGAAAACATGCTGGAGCGCGCCGCTGCAGACAAATCTATAGATAGAACGAACAGACATCCGCAAGGGATCGATACCCTTAACCGAGCCCGGTTCGCTTCGCGTCGTTGGCGTTGCTCGTCGGTCGAGCTGGCGTGCCTTGGGAGGAAAACCGACTAGACGCGCTCGCCGTCGATCACCGACTTCACCTTGCCGGCCAGCTGCTTCAGGCTGAACGGCTTCGGCAGCAGATCGAAATCGGCATCGGGGTCGAGATTGCGGCGGAAGGCGTCCTCGGCATAGCCCGAGATATAGATCACCTTCAGGTCCGGCAGCGTCTGACGCACCCGCTTGATCAATGTCGGGCCGTCCATCTGCGGCATCACCACGTCGCTGATCAGCAGGTCGATCTTGCCGTCGTGCTCGGCCAGCGCCTTCAGCGCCGCCTCGCCGCCATTCGCCTCCAGCACCGTATAGCCCTTGTTGCGCAGTGCCCGGGCCGCGAACACGCGCACCGCGTCCTCGTCCTCGACCAGCATGATGGTGCCCTTGCCGGTCAGGTCCTGCGGTTTGGCGTCGGCGCCGGCGGCATCGTCGTCGTCGGCCTGCGGCTCGGTCTCGACCTGCTGCAGCCGCGGCAGATAGATCCGGAACGCCGTGCCCTTGCCGACCTCGCTCTTCGGGAAGATGAAGCCGCCGGTCTGCTTGACGATACCGTAGACCGTGGCGAGGCCAAGGCCGGTGCCCGACCCGGCGCCGGTGCCGGGCTGCTTGGTGGTGAAGAATGGCTCGAAGATCTTGCCCAGGTCCTCGGGCGAGATGCCCTTGCCGGTATCGTGCACCTCGATTTCGACATAGTCCGCCGCCGGCATCAGGTCATGGCCCAGCTTGGCCGACTCTTCGCGGCTGACGTTGCGGGTGACGATCGACAGCGTGCCGCCGCGCGGCATGGCGTCGCGGGCATTCACCGCCAGATTGATGATCACCTGCTCGAGCTGGCCCTGGTCGGCCTTGACCAGGCCGAGGTCGCGTTCGTGCTGCAGCTTGAGCTCGATGTTCTCGCCGATCAGCCGTTGCAGCAGGTGCGACAGCTCGGCCAGCACGTCGGTCAGCGACAGCACCTTCGGTCGCAGCGTCTGCTGGCGCGAGAAAGCCAGCAGCTGACGCACCAGGTTGGCGGCGCGGTTGGCGTTCTGCTTGACCTGCATGATGTCCGGGAACGACTCGTCGCCGGGTCGCGCGCGCAGCAACAGCAGGTCGCAGTGGCCGATGATGGCGGTCAGCAGATTGTTGAAGTCGTGCGCCACGCCGCCGGCAAGCTGGCCGACGGCCTGCATCTTCTGGCCTTGCGCGAACTGCAGCTCGAGATTGCGCTGCTCGGCCATGTCGACCAGGTTCACCAGCAGCTCGGCCGCCTCGCCCGACCCGCTTTCCAGACGGCTGGCATAGAGCTGCACCGGTCGCCGGCCCAACAGGTCCGAGAGATGCACCTCCATCATGCCGCCGCGCTTGCCGGCCCAGCTGTCGTCCAGGCGCCGCGCCACGTCTTCGCGATCCTCGGCCGCCACCAGGTCGAGAAACTGCCGGCCCGTCGGATCGGCGCCGTCCGCGGCCATCGCCTGCAGGGCCGGATTGGCGACGACGACCGCGCCATCCAGATCGACCATCAGCGCCGCCACCGGTGCGAAATCGAAGAAACGGCGGAAGCGCTCCTCGGTGGACCTCGTGGCGACGGCGCCCGTGGCCGGCGTCAGGTCGTTGACCACGGCAAGCTGGCGCGCCTCGGCGCCGTCGCCCACCAGCGTCCGCATCAGCATGGCCGGCATCTCGCTGCCGTCATGGCGGCGTAAGGTCAGCCGTGCCGGCGCCGGCCGTCCGGCCTCGGCCGGCTGCGGCGGATCGCCGACAACGATGTCGGCGAGCCTCATCTCCGCCGTCATCGCCTCGACGTCGTAACCCAGGCGCTCGGCAAGCTCGCGGTTGATCGAGCGGAAGCGCCCCGCCGCATCGGCAACGAAGAAGCCGACCGGCGCGGCATCGAGCAACTCCGCGATCTGCCATGTCGCGTCGGCCGGATCCGGCGCGCCCTCGCCGTCCGCCGGCGGCATATCGTTGCCCGTCGGCTGCGACGGCTGCGCGTTCCCGCCAGCCGGCGTCGACATCTCCGTACTGTCGTCGACCAATTCCCAGGCCACCGCGGCCGCCGATCCGTCGACCGGAAACGCCCGCACCTCGACCCAGGTGCCGGCGGCCGCGAAACCACCCGGCAGCCGCAAGCGGTCGCGGGCGGTATCGCCCGACGCCGCCGCCTTCCGCAGACGACGCCAATCCTCTGCTTCGACCGCCTGCAGATCGAGCCGGCTCATCGGGCCGAAGCGGGCGCCAAATGCAACGTTTCGATACAGGATGGCGCCGTCGGCATCCGTGACCATGACGCCGTGCGGACTGTGATCGACAGCCTCGGCGATCAGCTCGAGATTCGCATCCTCGTCCCGGCCGCGCGTGGCCAGAACCAGCGCCGCGCCCGCGATCGCGCCGGCCGCCGCGGCCAGCGACAGGAAACCGGCGCTGCCCGCGCCCGCGGCCACGACCACGACGCTCAATGCCAGAACCGCGATGATCGCGCCGGCCCAGGCCAAGGGCCGCCGGCCGTGACGGGCCAGGCGCCGACTGGAGGCCATGGCGTTCTGCCGGCTGAATCGGGATATCGTCGCGTCCATCTATTGCAACCCTCTGCACCGCCCCGCCGCCGATGTGCGTTCTAGCATCTGCGCGCGGTCCTCGACATCGTGTCAGCCCTGCGTCAGCGGCCGCCGCAGCTTCCGCCGCAACCCCATGACATACCCAATAACCTCGGCCACCGCTTGATAGAATTGCGGCGGCACCTCCTGATCGACCTCGACGCCGGCGTGCAGGGCACGGGCCAGCGGCGGGTTTTCTACGATCGGCACATCGTTCTCGTCCGCAATGTCACGCATCTTCAGCGCCAGCAGATCCTGTCCCTTGGCGACGCAGCGCGGCGCCGCCATGGTCTCGGCATCGTATTTGAGCGCGACCGCGAAGTGGGTCGGGTTGGTGACCAGAACGTCGGCGGTCGGCACGGCCGCCACCGTGCGCTGACGCGCGCGCTCGGTGCGGACCTGCCGGATCCTCGCCTTGACCTGCGGATCGCCCTCGGACTGCTTGTTCTCGTCCTTGATCTCCTGGCGGGACATCTTCTGGCTCTCGATGAAGTCCCATTTTTGATACATGAAGTCCAGCGCCGCAATGACCGTCATCACGCCGATGACGGCGGCGGCCATCAGCAGCGCCATCTTCTTGATGATGTCGAGCACCTCATAAAGATCGTAGGACGGCAGCAGCCGGATCATCTGCAGTTCCGGCCAGACCAGAAAAATCAGCAGGCTGCCGATCACCACCAGCTTGAACGCGGCCTTCGCCAGCTCGACCAGCCCCTGGGTGCCGAAGATTTTCTTCACACCCTTCATCGGCGACAACTTGTTGAGGTCCGGCTTCATGCGGAAGGCCGAGAATACCGGTTTGTGCTGGACCATATTGCCGCCGACGGCGGCCAGAATCATCAGCAACAGCGGCAGAAAGACCAGCTTCAGAATGTCGAAGCCCATGTTGCGGAACACGTCCAGCAGATGTCCGTAATCCATCGGCACCGCATGCGGCGCCTCGAAGAACGGCAGGATCTGTTGGCTCAGGCCGCTCGCCACATAGTCGGCAAACAAGGCAACGGACAACGCCGCGGCCGACAGCATGAACCAGTGCCCGACCTCCTGGCTTTTGGCCACCTGGCCCTTCGAGTGCGCCTCGGAAAGCCGCTTGCCGGTCGGCTGTTCTGTTTTTTGACTCTTGTCTTCTTCGGACATGGCTCTGTCAGACCTAGCTCAATTCGGCGCCAGCAGGTTGACGATGCTGGCCTCGAAGTGATTCACGAACCACATCATCGACGCCGGCAGCACGGCCATCAGCAGGAAGAAGGCGAAGCTGATCTGCAGCGGGATCGCCGAAAAGAACAGCTGCACCTGCGGCATCAGGCGCTGCAGCAGACCGAGCCCGATGTAGAAGGCGATTCCGAACACCACGAACGGCGTCGCCATCTGGATGCCGATCTTGAACGAAGATGCGACGATGGCGATCACCAGCTGCGCGATGGAATCCGTCGGCGGCGGGCTGCCGGGCGGAAACAGGGTGTAGCTGTCGTAGATCGCGCCGATCATCATCATATGCAGGCCGGTCGCGAAGATCAGCACGACGCCGACCATGGTCATGAGGGCGCTGATCAGCGCGCCCTGCACACCCTGGTTCGGGTCCACCGTCATGGCGTAGGCAAGACTGCTCTGAAAGGCGATGACCGTCCCGGCGATATGCAGCGCGCTCATCATCAGCCGCGCTGTCGCGCCGATGAACAGGCCGTAGAGGATCTCGCCGGACACCAGGAACGCCAACGCCCATGGCGTATCGGGCAGCGCCGGCAAACCGTCGCGCACGAGGGGAAAGATCACCAGGGTCAGGGCCAGCGACAGCGCCAGCCGGACCCGGCGAAATACATAGGTCTCGCCGATGCCCGGCAACAGCATGACGCCGGCGCCGATCCGCGCGAACACCAGCATGAAGGCGAACAGCTCGCCCGGCAGGTATTGCGCGAGCACGGCTCACCGCACCTACGGCAGCGCGATGATGCGCTGCGCCGTACGCTCCATGAACGCCGTCAGCACGTTGAGCATGAACGGCATGAAGACCAGCAGCGAAAGAAAGATGGCGAAGATCTTCGGCACGAACACCAACGTCATCTCCTGAATCTGGGTCAACGCCTGGAACAGCGCGACCGTCAGGCCGACGACCAGGCCGACCGCCATCACGGGGGACGCTACTTGCAGAAGAACGAAGATCGCGTCGCGTAGAAACTCCAGGACCTCAGGGGTTGTCATTACATCAACTTACACATCTGGATGGTTGCTCGACCCGTCCCGCTCCCCCACCCGACCACCCATCAAGCATACTTCCGTGGGTGGTCGGGTGGGGGAGCGGGACGGGTCGAGCTCTAATCCCAAAAAACATCAGATCGGCATGCGGACGATGTCCTGATAGGCCTGGATCACCCGGTCGCGCACCGCGACCACGGTCTGCAGGCTGACCTCGGCGTTGGTGACGGCCGTGACGACATCGACCAGCTCTGCCTGCCGGCCGGCGGCCTGCATCGACACCGTCTCGCCCGCGCGCAGGCTGTCGACCGACTGCGTGGCGACATCCTGCAGCAGGTCGGCGAAGCTGGGACCGGCGGCCTTGTCGGCACCGCCCAGTCCGAGGTCGACGCTGTCGCTGCGCGACTGCGCCGCGCGGTTCAAGGCATCGGTATAGGCCGAGGCGGCGTTGGTGAATTTCACGTCCATGGCGAACCCTCTCCTCTAAATCCCCGCGGTCGCCTAGCCGCGCAGGATGTCGACGGTGCGCTTCATCATCTGGCGCACCGCCGTGATCATGTTCAGGTTGGCTTCGTAGCTGCGCTGCGCTTCGCGCATGTCCATCATTTCGATCAGCGAGTTGACGTTCGGCAGCTGTACGTAGCCGGCTTCGTCGGCGCCCGGATGGCCCGGGTCGTAGCGTTTGCCGAACGCTGAACGGTCCAGCTGAATGCGGTCCACCGACACTTTCTCGACCCCGACGGCGCGGTCGAGCGCGTTCTTGAATGTCGGCAGCTTGCGGCGATACGGCTCGTCGTTGGGCGATTGCGGCAGCGAGTTCGCGTTGGCCAGGTTCTCGGAGATGATGCGCATCCGCTGGCCCTGGGCCCGCATGCCCGAGGCCGAAATCATCAGTGTCTTGGAGAATTCCATTCCGCGCCCCCGGATCCGGCTAGCGGCGGCCGCTGCCGCTCAACGCGGCTTTCAGCATGCCGACCTGCTTGGTGTACAGGTTGACGATCAGTTCGTACTCGCCGCGGCTCTCGGCCGCCTTCATCAGCTCTTCTTCCAACACCACGGCATTGCCGGTCGGCGTGGTTTCGAATTCCTGCTTTTCCGGCTTCGCCGTCGCCGGGACCGGCGCGCCGCTGCCGGCCATGTGCGCGCGGCTGGTCGCGGCCATGCCGAGGCGGCTCTCCGTCCGGCGCAGTGCCGCCTTGAAGTCGGGCGGCGCCAGGTCGCGGGCGATATAGTCCGGCGTATCCGCATTCGCGACATTCTGCGCCAACACGCGCTGGCGTTCGTTCAGCCAGTTCATGCGTGTCGTCAGCATGTTGAAGACCTTGAGGCGGCTCAGATCCATCTCTCGTCCAGCTCTGGCGCCGGTCCGGTGCACGGAACGGCGGATTAGGTTTGTCGCTTATGTTCATAGTCGGCGTCGGCCGTTAAGAAACGTTTAAATGGCCCAGCACCGGCCGACCGCCTTTAGGCTTTGTTAAGCATGACGATGCCAGATTTACCGGGAGTTTGGCGGCCAAATGCCACGGCGCCGCTGTCGACCCCGAGGATACCAATGGCTGGCACTTCCGATCCCGAATCCGAAATCGAGTCGATCGCGACGGCGTTGAATGCCGCCCGCGAGCAGGTGCGTAAGGGCGACCTGATCGACCTGACCGACTTCGCCGAACGTATCGGCCGGCTCTGCGACACGCTGACGGCGCTGCCGCTGAACAGCGCCGCCGCCTATGCCGACCGGCTTGATCATCTGGCTGATGACCTGAACGCGCTCGCCAATGACGTCAACGACCAGCGCGAGCAGTTGCGCAAGCGGCTCGGCGGCATGGACGGCGGGTCGACGGCGCCATGATCGAATGGACGGACTATTTCCGTTTCGTCCTTGCTCTCGTGTTCGTGCTGGCGCTGATCGGCGGCCTCAGCCTGCTGGCCCGCCGTTTCGGCCTGACGCCCCGAGTGACCACAAGCGGCGGCCGGGCGACGCGACGCCTGGCGATCGTCGAAGTGGCGCCCGTCGACGCCAAGCATCGATTGATCCTGGTGCGGCGCGACGACAGAGAAAGCCTGATCCTGCTTGGCCCGACCGCCGACCTGCTGATCGAATCCGACATCCCTGTTCCCGACGAACGGTCGGAGCTGAAGCCGAAGCTGGTCCGGAGCGGCGCATGAACCGGCCGCGCCGAGGGCGCGCCGCCGCCCTCGGCGTCGGCTTGATCGCGGCGCTTCTGCTGGCGGCGGCGACGCCCGCTTTCGCCCAGGCGCTGACGCTCGATCTCGGCGACGGCGGTCAGCTCAGCGGCCGCGTCATGCAGTTGCTGGCGTTGATTACGGTTCTCAGCCTGGCGCCCTCGATCCTGGTCATGATGACGTCGTTCACGCGTATCGTCGTGGTGCTGTCGCTCCTGCGCAGCGCGCTCGGCGTGCAGCAAAGTCCGCCGAATTCGGTGATCATCAGCCTGGCGCTGTTCATGACGGTGTTCATCATGACACCGACCCTGACCCAGATCTACGACACCGCCATCGCGCCGCTGGTCGACGAGCAGATCGACGAGGCGGAAGCGCTCGAGCGCGCTGCGGTGCCGGTGCGCGCCTTCATGCTGAAGCAGGTCCGCGAGAAGGACCTGCTTCTGTTCCTCGACCTGTCGGGCAACGAACGGCCGGAATCGCCGGAGGCGACGCCGATGCAGGTGCTGATCCCGGCCTTCATCATCAGCGAGTTGCGGCGGGCGTTCGAGATCGGCTTCCTGCTGTTCGTGCCGTTCATCGTCGTCGACATGGTGGTCGCCTCGGTGCTCATGTCGATGGGCATGATGATGCTGCCGCCGATCATGATCTCACTGCCGTTCAAGCTGATCTTCTTCGTCCTCGTCGACGGCTGGCACCTCGTCACCGGCAGCCTGATCCAAAGCTTCAACTGACGCTTCGACAATTTGGACGGCACACTTTAAAGGCCGCGACTGCGGCCCGCCGGCAATCCGGCGCGCCCGCGCAGGCGCGGACCGCAGGTCCGCTGCCGTGAGCGCAAATATAAACTAGATCGCGTGCCCGTTCGGGGACGCAATCTAGTTGATGGCGCTGAGACCGCCGACGGCGAGCCGACTGCGATAGCTGGCCATGAAGGCCTCGAGCTGGCTGGTGTCGGCGATGGCGCCGGCGAGCTGCCGGAATTCGGTCTTGGTCGGATCGATATTGTGGGTCAGCACCCGAAAGGTGTCGGCATGCGGGCCGTTCGCCATCCGCTCGGCAAATTCGTCGGTCAACTTGTCCAGGCCTTCGAAGTCGTCGGCCATGTAGAGCGAAATCGCCGTCTGGATCACGCGGTTCTGATCCGACGCCGACAACGGTAGGTCCTGCCGGGCCCGGTCGGCCAACAGGCCCTGCATGGTTTTCGCCGCCGCCGCCCAATCCTGGTTGCGCCAATGGATGTCGGCCCGCAACAGCTGGGCCGGCTCGCTGGTGTCGCCGGCGATGGACTCCAGCGCCTCCTTGGTGCGGTTCAGCTCCACCAGCGCGCGGATCCGCAAATAGCGTCGTTCACTCGACAGCTCGTCCGCGAGCACGCCGAAGCGACTGGCGTCGAGCACCGAGAGGGCCTCTGCCGGGCTCTTGTTCAGCAAATGAATGACGGCCAGACGGGCCGCGACCCGCGCCTTCTCACCGCCCTTCAGACGAAAGTTCACCTGGTGGTCGAGCAGCCGCGCCGCCCGATCCAGCAAATCGACCTGGACCAGACGATCGGCCAGTCGGCGGATCATCTCGTCGCCGCGCTTACCGACGGGCGTCAGCTCCTGGAAGTCATAATACAGCGCCAGCGCCCGCACCGGATCGAGTTTGTTCGCCGCACCGTTCAGGTACAGCTCATCGAAGATCGAGTTCATGAGCTGGGCCAGCGTCCGCGCGTTCTTGGAATCCGGAAAGTAGGTCACGGCCTGACGCAGGGTCTCCAGCGCTTTGCGGTAGTCGCTGTTGGCGATGTGCATATCCGACAGCCGCTCCATCAGCCGGAGCTCATAGGTATCGCCGCGCCAGGCGAAGCGCAAAGACTCCAGACGCTCGATGGCCTCGGTCGCATCGATCTGTTCCAGACCGAGCTCGACCTTCACCTTGGCCATCGCGGCCCGCGCGCGCGTCGGCCGATAGTCGCGGTCGATGGCGGCCGCATAGTGTTCCAGCGCCAGCTCGGGCTCTTCGTCGCGTTCGGCCGCCTTGCCCCGCATCAGCCTGGCGTAGCTCGCCGCCCGACGTGAATCCGGGAACGCCTCCAGTTGGTCGACGGCAACCCGGAAGCTGGTGATGTCGTCGGCCTGGAGCGCGGCCTGCGACCAGCCAATCAGCACCTGCTCCGCCAACTCTCGCGGCAGCGTCTGTATCGCCTCGGCGCCGGCCGCGAATTCGCGGTTCGCCTCCTCGTATTTCTCCATGCCGAGGTAGATCAGACCGCGCCAGACGCCGACATCGGCATGCCGGTTGAGGTCGGCGTGCAACAGGTCCTTGGCCGCCACATCAGAACGGTTGGACAGCAACAGGCTGACGCCGCGAACGGCCCGGAAATCCGGTCGCTTGGGCAGCTCCGGATCGTCGGCTTCCATCATCGTCAGCAGCGCCAGCGTATCGGCGATCTGGTTGTGCGCGAAGTACAGGCGCGCCAGCGCCCAGCGCGCATCGTTGCGTTTCGGCTCGGGCGCCGACGCCAGCTCACGCTGCAGCGCCTGCTTGCGCATCGTGAAGCCATCGTTGCCGTCGGCCCGCCAACCACGGAAGTCCATCAGCAGGCCTTTCACCGAGGCGGCAAACATGCGTGTGTTGCGCGTCTTCTCGACCACCTCGGGCGAAGACAACACCAGGCCGCGCCCATTGCCGATGGCGACGCCGTTGCGCCGCGGCGTGACCTCAAGATCGTCGATGAAAGCCCGCACGACGACACCCTGCGCCGTCGGCAGCGTGCGAAACTCGGCGAATTCCTGCGATACCGGCACGCCATGCCCCGACGGCAGGACAGGGACCACGGTCAGTTCGTCGCCGACCTCGGGATCGTAGATCCGGACGCGTCTGCCGGTGTCGATCACCGGCAGGAAGACCCGCGGCCCGTCGACGGCATTGGATTGCGGCACGGCCGGGATCTGCGCCGAAGCTCCGCCGGCGCCGGTCGACAGACGCAGCAGCCAGGTCGCCCGCTCGCGCCGCATGGTCGGGAACAGACCGTTGCGGATTTTCAACCGAAGAATCGTGGCCCGTCGATGGCCGATTTGCTGTGCGGCCAGGATCCCGCTGTCGCCGCCGCCGACACCGCGCAGGTCGGCAAGCGTCGGCGCATCGAAAATGATCCAAAGGAAGCCCGAGCGCTCGAAGGCGGCCGCGGCGACCGGCTCGGACCAGGGAAAGGCCAATTGAATGGAATCGCCGGTCTCGTTGATGCCGATGCGCAGGCGGCCGCCCTCCTCCGCCGGCTCGACCGCGGCCTGGGTCGTCGGCGCGGTTGGCTGCGGTGTCGGCGCGGGCGCCTGGGCAACGGGCTCGCGCTTGACGGCCGGCGGACCGGCATTCTCCTTCTGCTGCGTCTTCTTCACCAGCGGCACCGGCGGTCCATCGGCGGGCTTTGCCTGTGTCGTCGCGGCCGGCGCCGGCGGCTTGGCCGTCGCGGCCAGAATGTCGACGACGACCTTGGTGCCGTCGCGGAAATGGCGCACCCTGACACCCTTGGGCACGGCCAGATCGACCCGGGTGCCGGCGGCGTCCTGACGAACGCTGATACCCTTCAACTGCGGCGGACTGTCCCGTCGCGCCGGCTTGGTGTCGATGCGCGCGGCATGCGAAAAGGCGATGCTGACCTGTCCGTCCTGCTCGCTGATGCGATAGGTAACGTTGCGCCGCCAGTCGAAGACCAATCGGCTGAAGCCGTTGTGCTCACCGGCCCGCACCCGGACGACATCCGGCTCGGCTGGTTTGTCCGCCGCCGTGGCGGTACCGGCGGCGGGGCTTAGATCGACCAGATCCAGCGCCACGACACCGTCGATCCGCCGTTGCTTCAGACGCACCGGACGGATCAGGCGCATGGTCAGACGCCGGCCGTCGGGCGCCGCGGTCACATGCCGCACATAGCGGTAGAGATGCCGGTGGATCGGCCGGAAATTCCGATCGACCGCCGTGCTAAGATCAATCACCAGATCCAGACCGTCGAGGCTGGCCCGAAACCCGTTCGGCGTCTCGCCGTCGAACGCCATCCGGGCAAAGCCGTCATGGGTGCCGGCTCGAATACGAATGCCGTCTTCGGCCGCCGACGCCACCGCTGGCGCCAAAAGCAAAGCCAGCGCCAGGCCACGCGCGGCAAGCCGCGGACTGCGTATCCCGCTCATTCGGCCCTCGCCGGGCTTTCGCGCAGGATCAGATCGACCCGCCGGGCGAGCCGCATACGACGGGCTTCGCTCAAGGCCGTCGACAGATCGAAGAACCGCGAGTCGGCCAAGCCGAAGACGTGGATCGGCAGACTATAGCCGCCGGCGGAAACCGCATTGGCAATCGCCGTGGCGCGCGCCAGCGACAGCTCCCAATTGGATGGGAACGGGCCGGATCCGCTGACGGGATCGGGATCGGTGTGACCTTGCACCTCGAGTTGGTTGGCGACGAACGCGAGCGCGCTCGCCAGTACCGCGGCGGCATTGCGCGCGGCCGGAGTCGGATCGGCGCGCCCGGGCGGGAACAACAGGTCGGCCGGCAGCGACAGCAGCAGCCGGTCGTCGAGCCGGATGATCAGACCGCGCGAGAGCAGCGGGTCGGTCGCGATCTTCTCCTCCAGAATGCGCTGCAGATAGCTCAAATCGACGGCGCGGCGCTCCTGCACCTCCGGTGAATTGACGTCGAAGCGCAAGACCGGATCGGTCCATTCGACGCTGGGGTTCAACCGCTCCGACAGGGCCTGGACCAGCGCATGCCAGGCATCCAGCTTGACCTGCGACATCGAGAACAGGAGCACGAAGAATGTCAGCAGCAGCGACATCAGATCGGCGAACGTGATCATCCACGCCCGGCTGGACGGCTTCGGCAGCGGCGGCTGATTATCCAGGTCCGACATTCGACTAGGGCACCAGGGTCTCGAAGCTGATCTTCGCCTGCTGTTCGATGCGGGTCGCGAAGGTGATCTCGGCGACGCCAGGATCGCCGCGGCGAATGCCGGTCAGGATCGACGTCGGCGCCGCGCCGCGGCGCCGCAGCGCCCGCGCGAAGACGCCGGCGCGCTGAACCTCCAGCAGCGCGCCGCTGGTCGGACCATCCGGCAGTTGGGGCCCGGTGCCGAGCAGCAGTTCGGCCTCGAAGCGCAGGCCGGGCTCCTGCCGGTTCAGGCTGTCGGCGATCCCGTCGAGCAACCGGCGGCCATTCAGGCGGAACCGCAACGAACCTGCATGGAACAGTTGATCGGCCGGCACGGTCACCCGAAAGATGCCGCCGCGCTGCACCGGCGAAAACTGGGCCAGCGGCAGCGTTTCCTCGAACAGTCGCCTGATATCCCTGCGGAAGGTGGCCGCCGCGCGGAAATAGCCCGTGCTGGTGGACGACGACATGCGATCGACCCGCACCGGCAGGTCGGTTCGGAAGGTCGCGGTCAGGCTGCCGATCGCCACCTCGGCCCGCGACTCCTCATAGTTCGAAATGCTGTTCAGCAGGATGAAGAACGCCAGCAACAGCAGATAGAGCGACAACAGCACGACGATCGTCGGGTCTCGGTCACTGTTGGTACTCTGGCCAATGAACGGCATATGCATGGCGGCAGCGTCCGAATTCCCGGGAGGACCAACGGCGCGGCCGGCCCAGGCGGTTGGCCGGCCTTGGCTGTCGAGGGTAAGCGGGTTTGGTTAATCGGCCGTAAAACCGCCCGTCCGGGGCCAACGGGCAGGCGCCGCCAACCCGTGGCCAAAACGCCGCTCAGGTCGTCCTGACGGTCGACGAGCCTCTGCCGCGTGCCCGGGTCAGCCGCCCCATCAGGCGTTCGAGCGATTCCAGACGCTGACGCTTTTCTTCCTTGGTGTCGGACTCCTGCAAAAACAGCTGCATGAATTCCGGGTCGCGGATGTAGTGCAGCGCCTCGTCATGCGCCTGGCGCGACGCCA
The DNA here is from genome assembly GCA_965232515.1 of Alphaproteobacteria bacterium. Taxonomy (GTDB): domain Bacteria; phylum Pseudomonadota; class Alphaproteobacteria; genus JANQKO01. The sequence goes on from CBDDPY010000002.1 coordinate 1,877,232, forward strand.
TGCCCTCGGTGAAGACGTTTTCCGTGCACATTCGCAGCAGCGTCGTGGCCTTCTCGTAGCAGTTTCGATCGCTACGATCGATCTCGCCGAAAATGTCGTGCTCGTTGACCATTTGCATACAGAAATAGTCGAGCTGCTCGCTGATCTCCGACTTGTACCGGTTCGAAAAGCCGCTATCGAGCACGCGCGCCTGAACGGCGGCAAGCTGGCGCATTCGGTTCTCCGGTGGCCCGATATGCTGAATGAACGCATCCGAGCCGATCGCATCGCCGAAGATCGGCATGATGTAGTTGACGAGCTTGCGTTTGTTCTTCTGGCCGACGATGCCGTGCTCGATGTTCATGAGGCAGGTCACCCGCGCCAACGGGTCGACTACGCCCTGCAACAGCTGTCCGATCATGTCCGGCCCCAGATACCGCTTCGAACGCGACTTGAACGCCTTCTCGAGCTCGCCGCCGCCTAGATAGCTGCCGTCTTCGCGGCGGATGCGGGCTGCCAGATCGGCATTGAACAGGATTTCGTCGACGGCGCCGCCGTCGGTCAGGAAACGCGAACCGCTGAGCGACGAGACCAACCTGTCCAACAAGGCGTCGCGACAGCGCGGCAGCCGGTCTTCGCCGATCATCTCATTGAGCAACCGGACCGACGCCGGGCAATCCCGGACCTCCAGACTGCCGAGCGCGAGATCGGCGATCTGCAACAAGGCCTGTCCGAGATTGGGCTGTTCGCCCAGCAACGCCGTCATCGTCGCGGCGCTGGCCAGGAGATCGGACAGCAAGGTGTCGAGCAAGGGCAGACTGAAATTGTCGGCCGGAGTCTCGGCAATCAGCTGCACGAGGTATTCGAGCTTGCCGGCGAAGGAACCTTCGGACTGCATCTCGATGACGACGGCCGTATTGAACAGAAACTCCCGATCCTCGCGGTCGCTGATGGCGATGCGCAGCGCGGCGACGTCGCGATCTTGAATCCGCACGATCTCGCCGTCGCGCCAACGCTTGCGGATGGAATTTCGGAGCTCTTCCAGCAGCTTGAACAGATCCCGCGTCCGTTCCTGGACGCTCATCTCGGTGCCCCGGACCTGCGCCATGGAAGCGCGTTGCACCGCGCCCATCATGAGCGAGCCCGTGCTCTCCAGCCGATGCATCAGATCGGGGTGATGCAACAGCTCCATGACGCTGGTGTTTGTCTTGTTCAGGTAATCGTGCAGCAACCGCCGGATGGCCGCCCGCGCACGGACGCCATAGAGCTGATTGACCGCATTGCAGACCGGGCCGCCGTCGGCCGGACCGACGTCGTTTGTCGGCTTGCGCCGCCGGTCGCCCAGGAACAGGACCTCACGCTCGCTGAATTCGCCCGTGGCATCGTCATATCCGACGCGCATGACCTTGACGTTGTCGCCACGGCCGTCGGGACGCCGCGCCGCGGCCTCGGCCTTGGCGTCGTCCTGGTCATCGAAGACGCCGACAACGGTCCAGCCGCTCTGATCCTCGATCAGAACCTCGAATGTGTTGGCGTTCGCGGTCACGCCCACCTTGCCTCCACTGCCACCGCACCAATTCTATGGTCGGCGAAGGGGCTTAAGATTTCGCCAAGTGGTATTGCAACGTCGGCGCGGGCAAGCCGGCACGCTTAACGGCTGTTAACGACGCCTAGCCGCCGGTCTTGGGCAGGACCCGTCGCGTGGCAAGTTCGACGGTTATCTGCTTGGCCTTGCCGGGATCCATGTTCGCCAGGATCGGCGCCATCTTGGCCTCGCGCATGCGCTCGGCGACGTCGAGCAAAATGTCGAGATCGAGCTGCTCGAAGATTCGCGCCGCGTCCTTCGGCTTCATGTTCTCGTAAACCTTCACCAAGCTCTTGAGCTGCTGCTCGCCCTGCTCGTCATGCTGCTGAAGGTATTGCTGAATCTTCTCCTCCAGCGCCTTCAACTCGACGATCTTGCCGTCGATGCGCTTCTCGGTGGCCTTCAAAACGTTCTCGCGCAATTCCAGATCCCGGGCGCGGGCGTCGAGCGCGTCGCGACGCTTGGCCAGGCTCTGCAGAACCTCGATCTCGGCCTGACTGAACTGCGTCGAGACCGGCCGCGGCGCCGGTTCGGCATCGCCGGCGTCGGCCGCGTTCGACTCAGCCGTCGCGTCCGTTGCCTCGGCGACCGCGGTGTCCTTCGGCTTCGCCGGCTTCGCCGCCGCCTCCGTCTCCGGCGTCGTTTCCGCCAGCGATGCCGGGAATATCAGATCGCCGGCGCCACGCCAGATGTTGTCCAGCTTGAGCCCAAACAACAGCGCCGTAGCGATAATGACGACCGGCAGGATCCTCAGTCTTTCGCTCATCTCGCGTCCGTTCTTCTCATTGCGGGCTTGGCCGTATCAGCGGACCCGGCGCAATGCCTCACGCAGCTCACGCTCGGATTCGGACTGCCGGCCCGCCTCGCCGGGCTCGCCGATGGCGCCGCGCTCGCGGGCGCTGGCGCTGCTGCTCAGCAAGCGTTCCTCCAGCCGGTCGGCCAGGCTGCCGCCGGTCTGCACGATCATCGACAGCTCGTCGGCCAGCTCGCGCGCCGCGCCGACCCGCTCTTGCAGGGCGTTGCCGGCGTCGGCGCTGGCCCGCTTCAACGTCTCGATGCTGCTTTCGGCCTTCGATGTCGCCGCCACGAATTCGTCCAGCAGGCGCTGCATCTCATTCTGGCTGCTGCGCAGCACACCCAGCCGTCGGTTCAGCACGAAGCAGTATCCCGCGGTGACAACCAGCAGGACCGCGACCAGGGCCTCGAGCCAGAACTCCAGGTTCATTGCTTTTCCTGCTCCCTGACACGATCCTCGATCTGCACCGCGATGTGCGGACCGACCCGTCCCATCCGCCCGGCCAGCAGGCCGATGCCGCCGCATTTCAGCTCGATCACCGATTCCGGATTGCTGTTCAGCATCAGCGTTTCACCGACCTTCAGTTCCATGACCTTGCGCAGGCTCATGGTCTGTTCGTCGATCACCGCTTCGATGTCGACGTCGGTCGACCAGAGCTCGGTCGCCAGGTGGCTTTCCCAGATCGAATCACGGCCGAACTTCTCGCCCATGAACATCTGCAGCAGCAGCTCGCGCACCGGCTCCAGCGTCGCATAGGGCAGGATCAGCTCCAGACGGCCGCCCCGGTCCTCCATGTCGATCCGCAGCTTCACCAGCACGGCCGCGTTCGCGGGTCGCGCCACTGTGGCGAACCGCGGATTGGTCTCCAACCGGTCGAACTCGAACGTCACCTTGCTCAGCGGTTCGAAGGCAGTCGTCAGGTCGCCGAGCACGACCTGCACCATCTGCTCGACCAGCGTCAGCTCGATGGTCGTGTAGGGACGGCCTTCGATCCGCATCGCCGCGGTACCGCGGCGCCCGCCCAGCAGCACGTCGACGATCGAGTAGATCAGCGCGCTGTCCACGGTCATCAGGCCGTAATTGTCCCATTCCTTGGCCCGGAACACGGACAGCATGGCCGGCAGCGGGATCGAGTTCAGGTAATCGCCGAACCGGATCGAGGTGATGTTGTCCAGCGAGACCTCGACGTTGTCGGAGGTGAAATTGCGCATCGACGTCGACAGCATGCGGATCAGCCGGTCGAACACCACTTCCAGCATCGGCAGCCGCTCGTAGGAGACGAGCGCGCTGTTGATGATGGCGCGGATGCCCGTGCGTTCCTGGTCGCTGTCGTCGAAATCGTCGAAGCCCAGCAGGCTGTCGATCTCGTCCTGATTGAGGACCCGGCCGCTGACCGGCCCGGCGTCCTCCTCGTCGATCATCGACTGCCAGTCTTCGTTGGCGTCGCCGCCGGCTGCGCCGGAATCTTCTTCTTCGTCTGCCATCGCGAACTATGCCTGCACTACTGAACCAGCATCTCGCGGAACAGCACGTCGTTGATATGAATGTCGCCGGCCGCGGTATTGACGCGGATCAGCAATTCTTCCTTCAGCCGCATCAGACCGGCCGAACCGTTAAGATCTTCCAACCGCAGCTCACGCAGGTAGATCTGGAAATTGTCGATGACGCGGGGCAGCACCGTCTCCAGCACCGGCACCGCCGTCGGATCGTCGAGTTCCAGCGACACCCTGATTTTCAGATAGTTGTTCTGCTTGCCGCCGGTATTCAGATTAACCAGCATTTCCGGCAGGTCGTAGAACACCACCTCCTTGGATTTGTCATTGCCGCCGGCCTCGCCATCGGCGGCTTCCGTTTGCTCGGCGTCGCCGGCGAACAGGAAGAAATAGGCCGCGGCGCCCCCGCCACCCAAGACGAGCAGCAATGGCAGAACGACGAACAGGACCAGCTTCTTACCGCTTGTCTTCTGCTTCTTCGGCGCGTCGCCCTCGGCGCCCTCCAACTCGTCGACGGCGGCGTCCGTCATGCAAGCGGTCTCCCTTACTCAGACAGCGGCAATCTAGGGAGGTTTGGTTAAAAAGCGGTTGAATTCGGCCGAACGCGGCCGCTCCCGGCGCCGAGGCGCAGCGGATCGCCAGTCCGGCCAAACGGCCTCGGGCAAAGGCAGGAATTGCCGGGCAAGTCCTGCCAGTCGGCCCGCCTCGAACCTCCCGTCCGCGCGCCGATCGACGCTAAGTGCTTGAGTTTCCCGGACCATCGATGTGGCACACGGCATGCAGCGGCGATCACCGACGATACGGGAGATCGACTGACGCCATGATTGAGAATACAGCCTACATCGCGCTGTCGCGGCAGACCGCGCTGCGCCGCCAGATCGACGTGATCGCCAACAACATCGCCAACATGAATACGGCGGCCTACAAGAACCAACGGATGCTGTTCGAGGAATACCTCGTCGAACCCGCCGCCAAGACCCGCCTGTCGTTCGTCCAGGACGTCTCGGTGTTCCGCGAGCTGTCCGCCGGCGAGCTGAGGGCGACCAGCAACCCCCTGGACGTGGCCATCAACGGCGACGGCTACTTCGTCGTCGAGACCGACGGCGGCGAGCGCTACACCCGCAATGGCCATTTCCGGCTCGATGCCGACGGCATGCTGGTGACGGCCGGGGGCAACGCGGTGTTGGACATCGACTCGCAGCAGATCCTGCTCGACCCGAACGAACGCGAACTGACGATCGCCCGTGACGGCACGATCTCCGGCGCGCTGGGCCCGATCGCCCAGATCGCGGTCGTCGACTTTGACGATCCCTATCAGTTGAAGGCGCTCGGCGGCAGCCTGTACGAGACCGATCAGCGGCCGCAGCCGGTGGACAATGCCGCCATCGTCCAAGGCATGATCGAAGGCTCGAACGTCGAGCCGATCGTCGAGATGACCAAGCTGACCACCCTCGCACGCTCCTATCAGTCCACGCAGCGGCTGATCGAGAACGATCACGACCTCCGCCGCCGGACCATCCGCGCACTCGGGCGCGTCGGCTAGTCGCGCGCCGGACCGAACGGCTTAGCGTAAGAAAGGACCAATGCCATGCGGAGTTTAAGCATCGCATCGACCGGCATGTTGGCGCAGCAGCTCAACGTGGAAGTGATTTCCAACAACATCGCCAACATGAACACCACCGGCTACAAGCGCCAGCGGGCCGAGTTTCAGGATCTGCTGTATCAGAACATGAACCGGACCGGCGCCCAGTCGTCGGACGCCGGCACCGTGGTGCCGACCGGCGTTCAGGTCGGCGTCGGCGTGCGGACCGCCGCCGTCTACCGCATCAACGACCAGGGCAATGTCATCTCGACGGACAACACCTTCGACCTGGCGATACAGGGTCCCGGCTTCCTGAAGGTCCAGCTGCCTTCGGGTGAGGATTCCTACACCCGCGCCGGCTCGCTGCAGCTCAGCCCCGACGGCACCATCGTGACCAGCCAGGGCTATACCGTCCAGCCGGCCATCACCATTCCGCAGGACGCCGTCGACGTGACCATCAACGCCAACGGCGAGGTCTTCGCGAAGATCGACGGGCAGGTCAATCCGCAGAATGTCGGCCAGCTCGAGCTGTCGATCTTCTTCAACGAGGCCGGCCTGGAAGGCATCGGCGACAACCTGTTCCTGGAGACCCCGGCCTCGGGTCCGGCCTCGGACGGCGCGCCGGGCGCCGACGGCTACGGCAAGATCCTGCAGGGTTTCCTGGAGACCTCGAACGTCAATCCCGTGCAGGAAGTGACGTCACTGATCCAGGCCCAGCGGGCCTACGAGATGAATTCGAAGGTGATCTCCACCTCCGACGAAATGATGCGAACCATGTCGACGCTCAGGTAGCGGCCGGAGACTGATCATGCGCACCATGCTTTTCGCCTTCTGCCTGCTCGCCGCTTTGGCGACCGCCGGCACCGCCGCCGCCGACGAGACGCGCTTGCGCAGTGTCGGCGAACCCGAGATCGTCGAGGCCCTGCGGCTGGCGCTGCTGGCCAAGGGCATTTCGGGCGACATCCGGATCGCGCTCGCCAAGCAACCGCGGGTCCTTCGCGTGCCGGAGGATGCTGGGATCGCTGTGCTCAACCTGGACTACGCGCCCCGGACCAGCAGGTTCTCGGCCCGGCTCGCGGCCACCGGCCAGGACCCGGGCGGCAGGAGCTTCCGGCTGACCGGCCGCGCCGTCCCGGTCGTCGCCATGCCGGCGCTGACGCGGACGGTGCCCGCCGGCGTCGTGATCGAAAAGGCCGATATCGGCTGGATCGAGATCGAGGCCGGGCGGCTGCCCCGCGACGCGCTGGCCGATCTCGATGCGATCGTCGGCAAATCCGCCCGCCGCCCGCTGCCGGCCGGCCGGCTGCTGCGCCAACGAGACGTCAGCACGCCGATCCTGGTGCGCAAGGGCACGCTCGTCACCATGGTTGTCATCGCCCCCGGTCTTGAACTCAGGGCTACGGGACGCGTGCTGGAGAACGGCGGCCGCGGCGACATGATCAGGGTCATGAACGTTGGCAGCAAGCGTACCGTCCAGGCCGTCGTCTGGTCGGCGAGCCAGGTGCGCATTCCCACCCGACCGCAGATCGCCGCCACGGCGTCGCTCCAGGAGGCCGGACAATGAGCAGGTCCTTGTCTCCGATCCCCCGTATCGTCGCAATCGGCGTCGTGGCGGCGCTGCTCGGCGGCTGCAACACCCTGCAGCGTCTGAAGACGATCGGCGAGGCGCCGCCCATGAGCCCGATCGTCAATCCGGTGCAGCAGCCGGAATACCAGCCGGTGGTCCTGCCGATGCCACGGCCGGAATCCTCGGTGCATCAGCCGAACTCGCTCTGGCGGGCCGGCGCCCGCGCCTTCTTCAAGGATCAGCGGGCCGCCCGCGTTGGCGACATTCTGACCGTGAACATCACCATCGAGGACGAGGCAACGATCGATAACGAGACGACGCGCAGCCGGCAGAACACCGAGGACGCCAATCTGACCAAGTTCCTCGGCTACGAGGGCAGCCTTGGCGCCATTCTGCCGCAGTCGATCGACCCGACCGACCTGGTCGACGCCCAGAGCAACTCCAGCAGCACCGGCCGCGGCAGCGTCAACCGCAGCGAAAGCATCAAGCTGAACGTCGCCGCGATCATCACGCAGGTGCTGCCGAACGGCAATATGGTGCTGACCGGCAGTCAGGAAGTCCGGGTCAACTACGAGGTCCGGGTCCTGACCGTGTCCGGCGTCGTGCGGCCCGAGGACATCAGCGCCGTCAACACCATCAACCACACCCAGATCGCCGAGGCCCGCATCGCCTACGGCGGCCGTGGCCAGATCACCGACGTGCAGCAGCCGCGCTACGGCCAACAGCTCTACGACGTCATTTTCCCGTTTTGAGTGGAGGGACGGTGCCAAAGGAAAGGGCCGGTTCCGTCGAACCGGCCCTTTCCGATTGGCTGACATCTGCGTGGGCGGCGGCGGTGACGTCCGTCGCCGGCCGGGCGGCATCAATCGTCGCGGTAGACTTTCTCGCGCCGCTCGTGGCGCTCCTGCGCCTCGATCGACAGCGTCGCGATCGGACGTGCTTCCAGCCGCTGCAGGCTGATCGGCTCGCCGGTCTCTTCGCAATAGCCGTACGACCCGTCGTCGATGCGCCGCAGCGCGGCATCGATCTTGGAAATCAGCTTGCGCTGACGGTCCCGCGTGCGCAGTTCGATCGAACGCTCGGATTCCGTCGACGCGCGATCGGCGATATCCGGCGCCTGCGCCGTATCCTCTTGCAGATGGCTCAGGGTTTCCTGAGCATCTTTCAGGATCTCGTCTTTCCAATCCATCAACTTGCGGCGGAAATACTCCCGCTGCCGCGGCCCCATGAACGGCTCGGACGCCGACGGCTTGTACTCCGGTGGCAACGTCACATCATCCATCTTAAAACCTCTACCGCACTGCGCTGGCCAGGACGCGGCGCGAATATATCCATGGCCAGGGCGGGCATCAAGCGGACCGCGGCCCTGGTCGCCGCAAAGTTACCGGGGCGCGCTCAGCCCGCCACTCGGAATTTGGCTAATTCTACCGCCGCGCGTAGCTCGATCTCGCTCAGCAGCGCGGAAAGCCGCGGATCGGTTGTGTTTGCCCGCCTTTTTTGCACGGCCTGGGTTAATTGCTGCAGGCGTTCCGGCGAAATTCGCCCCAGCAGCAATCCATGGCGGATCTCGTCCAGCATATCGAGCATATCGGCGCCACGCTGCAGGCCCCGGCTCCGGCCGTTTGCCGCGTCCGGCACTTCCTGCAGCAGTAGCAGCGTATCGGTCGCGGCCGCCGGCCCGGCGGCGCCGGTCTTCGGCGTCTCAGCCTCGTCGGTGACCGACGGCAGCCGGAACGCACCGCCGCCGGACGGCCGGCCGGCCGCCCTGTCGGTGCGCCGCGGCGTGGCGGCGCGCGTGCCGGCCATACCCGAAACTTTCATGTCGGTCCGCCTTGTGACATCGGCTTCAATCGGCAGCAGGATCGCCGTGTGGCGTTAACAAGCTGTGAAAATCGGCCGCCCGGCCGGCAGATCTTGCCGGTTTCCGGAAAGCCTTGCCGACCAGCCCCTGTCCGACCCCGCTGTCAATATCTAAGCCTCTGATTTCATTGATAAATTACAAAGCGACGGCTGGCACGCGTTTCGCTAGGATGGCTGCAGTGACATGGCTTGCTCGGGATCCGGTATGACGCATGCAATCGAGCCTTCTGTAGATCGCGGCCCGCGGCGCTGGCGCCGTGGGCTGAACCTTGCCCTGACGGCGGCGGTTTTGGTGCTCGGGTCGGCGGTGCTGAACCCGGCCGAGGCCGTTTCGCGGGTCAAGGACATTGCCGACTTCGAAGGCATTCGGGAAAACATGCTGATCGGCTACGGCTTGGTCGTCGGCCTGAACGGCACCGGCGACAGCCTGCGCAACGCGCCCTTCACCCGCCAGAGCCTGGCGGCCATGCTGGAACGGTTGGGCGTGAACACCCGTGACGCCAATCTGAACACCGACAACGTCGCCGCGGTCATGGTCACGGCGAACCTGCCGGCGTTTTCGCGCCAGGGAACCAGAATTGACGTCACCGTCAGCGCCTTCGGCGATTCCGAGAGCCTGCTCGGCGGCACCCTGCTGATCACCCCTCTGTTTGGCGCCGACGGCGAGGTCTATGCCGTCGCCCAGGGGCCGCTGGCGGTTGGCGGGTTTTCCGTCGGCGGTGACGCGCAGACGGTCGTCAAGGGCGTGCCGACCAGCGCCCGGATCGCCAATGGCGCCATCGTCGAGCGTGAGATCCCGTTCGAGCTGGCCTCGCTCGAGAATGTGCGGATCACGCTGCGCAACCCCGATCTTACAACCGCAAGACGCATTTCACAGGCAATCAACACGTTTCTCGGCGGCCCTCAGGCGCGCCCGCTCGATCCTTCGACCGTCATGTTCGTGCCGCCGGCCGGCAACCAGCGGCCTCTGATCGAGCTGATGACGGATATCGAGCAGCTGACAGTCGAGCCGGATCAGCCCGCTCGCGTGGTGATCGACGAGCAGGCCGGCATCATCGTCATGGGCGCCGGCGTGCGGATCGACGAAATCGCCATCGCACAGGGCAATCTGACCGTGCGCGTCACCGAGACGCCGCAGGTCTCGCAACCCAACGCCTTCGCCGAGCAGGGCCAGACCGTCGTCGTGCCCCGCACCGACGTCGAGGTCGACGAGGAGGACGAGAACCGCATGCTGGTATTGCAGAAGGGCGTCAGCCTGCAATCCCTGGTCGACGGACTGAACGCGCTTGGCGTCGGCCCCCGGGACCTGATCTCGATCCTACAGACGATCAAGACCGCCGGCGCCCTGCAGGCCGAGATCGTGGTGCAGTAGCCATGGTCGACAATCTCCCGCTACTCACGGCCAACGGTCCGGCGCGCGCCGGGCTGCCGGCCCTCGGCAAGACCGACGGCGCCACCGTCGACCACCAGGCCCTCGCGGCAGCGCGCTCGTTCGAGGCGTTTTTTCTCACCCAGATGCTCGAGCAGATGTCGGCCGGCATCGACACTGACGGCCCGTTCGGCGGCGGCCAGAGCGAGAAGCTCTACCGCTCGATGCTGAACCAGCAATACGCCCAACACTTGTCGGAGGCCGGCGGCATCGGCCTTGCCGATACGATCTACGCCGAACTCATCAAAATGCAGGAGTCATTGTCGTCATGAGCGCCGAAACCCTGATCAAGAACCTGACCGAGGTCGCCAGCCGGCTGGGCGAGTTGGTGGCCACCGAAAACGATATCCTGCGCGACCGCAGGCCGATGGATCTGGAAGTCTATCGGGATGAGAAGGAACGGCTGACCGAGGCCTACGAGCGCCACACGGCGGCGCTGGCGCGCGACACCGCGGCGCTCAAGACCGTCGAGCCGGCCACCATCGAGCAGCTGCGGTCCGCGACCCGGCGGTTTCAGGATGTGCTGGAAGAACACCGCCGCCGTGTGCAATCGGCGAAAACGGTGACGGAGCGGATGATACGGGCGATTACCGAGGACGTCGCCAGCCGCGACCGCATGGTCAAGGGCTACGACGGCAATGCCATGATGCGGCCGGTCATCGGCCGCGGCGAAAAAGCCGTATCGCTGGCGCTGAACCGCGTGGTTTAGCGCGGAACGTCGGCGGACTTGCGCGCTAGAGCAATTCGTCGACCGAGAGGCCGGCGATTTCACGCAAGCGGCCCAGGCTGGCGCGCAGCTCCTCGGGCGGATATTCGCGGACGACCTCGCCGGTCGATGGATCCAGGCCGCGATAGACGAAGCGGTTCGTCTGTTCGTCGAAATCAATCGACAAGCGAAGGTTGTCCCCGCCCTTGGCCTGCTCGAAAAGCCGCTGCAATTGATCGATCTTGGCGACCCGATCGTCGCGCGGTTTTTCCTCCGGATTGGCGCCTTGAACCGACGCCGACGGCTGCTTTTCTTCTTCCGGCTTCTCAAGAAGCCGGGTCTGTACCGTCGGCGAAGGCGGTTGCGTGGTCGATACGTTCTGCATATCGGTTCACCTCGTGCATGGGCTTGTCGCTAGACGACTCGCACCTCCTCCCCTGTTTTTTCCGTCGAACTCATTAAATCCGCCGCGCCCTCCGGCGCATCGGCGGCGACCGAGGCCGCCAGTCCGGACATGATGTTCCGGTTCACCTCGATCAGCGGCTCCAACTCGCCCTTTTGGTTCAGGGCTTGCCGCGAATGCCTGTCTACCCAAATGGCCAGCGAGATGATCCCGGCCCGGATCTTCTCCGGCAGGCGGTTGTCGTCGGACGCGCAATCCGCCTGCAGGGTCAACCAGAGCCGCCGGTTCCAGTGGATGGCTCTGACTAGCTGGCCACGGTCGCCGGCCTCCTGCGCATCCAGCATGGCGCGGGTGACCTGCGCGAAGAGCCTGTATTCCGTTTGTCTCGCGTCTTCCGTTGCGACCTGCGTCGCCTGGTATTGCTCGAATGACATCGATGCTCCGTCCGATAGTGTTCAAAGGCCGTCGCACACCGCCATGGCGGCCGGAGCGTGGAGCCGGAACGCCGGCTCCACGCCCCTGTTTCGCCTAACCGAACAGCGCGAGGATGGTCTGCGGTCCGGAGTTTGCGATGGCGAGCGACTGCACGCCGAGCTGCTGCTGGATCTGCAGCGACTGCAGCTTGGCGCTTTCGGCCGCCAGGTCGGCGTCGACCAGGTTGCCGACACCGGCCTTGAAGATGTCCTGCAGCTTGGTCGTGAACTCGGACTGCACTTCGATGCGCTTGGCCACCGAGCCGAGCGCCGCCAGCTTGTCCGACACCTTGGTGATGGCGGTGTCGATGGCGGTGAGCGCGGTGGCGGCGTTGGCGCTGGAGGTCAGGTCCGAGGACGCGATGCCGAGCGTGCTGGAGTCCATCTTCTGGGCGCTGACGGCGATGGTCGAGCCGTCGACCGTGCTGAGCACCGAGGTCGCCGAGGCGCTGGTGTTGATCAGATTGGTGCCGTTGAAGTCGGCGGTGGCGACGACGGTGGCGATCTGATCGCGCAGCGCGACGAAGTCGTTGTGCAGGGACGAGCGCGAGGCGCTGTCCAGGCCGGCCTGGTTGGCCTGCACGACCTTGGCCTTCATTTCGGTCAGCAGGTCGCTGATCGACTGGCCGGCGGTGATGGCGACGTCGAGGGTGGCCTCGCCGTTGGCGAGCGCGGTCTTGACGGCGGTCATACCGGCGATGTCACCGCGCAGGTTCTGGGCGATGGCGTATGTCGCGGCGTCGTCTTTCGGGCCGCTGACCTTGAGGCCGGTGGTGATGGCGAGCTGGGTCTTCTCCAGCATCCGGTTGGTGCTGTTCAGGTTCTGCAGGGCGGCCATCGCGCCCCGGTTGGTGTTAATGGACAAAGTCATGGAACGAGCTCCTCATTCTGAAGCCACAATCTCGCGTTTTGCGCGAGTCGACGCACATTGCGCCATGGCTTAGAGGAGCAACGACCGTACCAGAACTATGGCAAAGTTAGCCGATTGTTAAGACCGACTAACGCGCGGCAATACCTCTATATTCTTTATGAAGAATTCTTAGGCATTACACGGTGTAAACGGCAATTATTGCCGGGTAGGCAAATAATACCCATTTTCAGGCAAGATTTGCCGGCCACCGGCGCGAGGATCGCGAGCGGCGGGATTCTGGCCGGCGAGATAACGACGCGCCGGCGGAAAAAAACGGCCGGGGAAGAGGCCGCCGAAGCGGCCTCCGACCCCCAGACCGGTTAGTTGAACAGGCCCAGAATCGTCTGCGGGCTCGAGTTAGCGATCGCAAGCGACTGGACACCAAGCTGCTGTTGGATCTGAAGCGACTGAAGCTTTGAGCTTTCGACCGCGAGATCGGCATCCACGAGGTTGCCGACACCCGCCTTCAGGATGTCCTGCAGCTTGACGGTGAAATCGGACTGTATCTCAACTCGCTTGGCCACCGAGCCCAGCGCCGCCAGCTTGTCCGACACCTTGGTGATGGCGGTGTCGATGGCTGTGAGTGCGGTCGCCGCGTTGGCGCTCGAGGTCAAGTCGGACGAGGCGATACCCAGCGTGCTGGAGTCCATCTTCTGGGCGCTCACGGCAATGGAGCTCCCGTCGACAGTGCTCAAGACACTGGTGCTCGTCGCGCTAGTGCCGATCAGGTTGGTGCCGTTGAATTCGGCCGTCGCCGCAATTGTCGCAATCTGGCTGCGCAATGCGTCGAAGTCGTTGTGCAGGGCGGTCCGCGAGGCGGAATCGAGCCCCGCCTGGTTGGCCTGCACGACCTTGGCCTTCATCTCCGTCAACAGGTCGCTGATCGACTGGCCCGCGGTGATCGCCACATCAAGTGTGGCTTCGCCGTTCGCCAGTGCCGTCCTCACCGCCGTCATACCGGCGATGTCGCCACGCATGTTCTGCGCGATGGCATAGGTCGACGCGTCATCCTTCGGTCCGTTTACCTTCAGACCGGTAGTGATATTGAGCTGAGTCCTCTCCAGCATCTTGTTGGTGCTGTTGAGGTTTTGCAGGGCCGCCATGGCGCCCCTGTTGGTATTGATTGACAGTCCCATTTTCTACTCTCTCCTCTTTCTGAGATCTGAAGTGTTTGACAACGGCCGCGTTTTGCGTCCTGCCATGCAAACCGCAACAACCGTGCCAAGCGGCCTCAGGAAAGAGCCTCTAATCGTTTGATTTTATTGGATAAATTTTACCAGATCCCGATCGACGGCGAGACCGGACGATGGCTGGCAAGAACTGCCGGGCAGACAGGTCGTTCTTGCCGAACTGCGCAACCCCAAGGGCCGGAATGCCGGGTGTCGGTCAGGCCGCCAGCAGGGCCTGATCGGCCAGATCTTTCAGCGCCGCTGTCAACGCGGCGGCGGGATCGGCTTGATCGGCCATGACGGCCAGCAGTTCGCCGCGCTCGCGCTGACCGTCGAGCAACGGCAACAGCCGCAACGCCGGTCCGTCTTCCAGCGTGGCGACGTCATGGCGCAGGTTGGTAACGACGAAACCCAGCTGTTCCTGCAGAGCGGCGAGCCGGCTGGCCAGCGGCCGCCGCGACGCGCCGTCGCCCAGTTTCGGCGGGCAAAGCGAGAGCTCGATCAGGTTTCGCGTGCAGGCCCGCAGCAACGTGTTCTGCAGTTGGATCCGATCGGCCTCGCCCGGACTGGCGCCCAGCCGCGCGGCGGATGTGTTCAGCAAGGTTTGGAACGACGACGCCCGGGGCCAGATCTCGGCCAGGTAATCGAATGCGGCCGCGACCATCGGCGTTTCGGCGTCGATCGCGTGGCCGTTGTCGCCGCGGAACCGGACGCCGTCGGCCGCCCCGTCCGGAGGCGTCGCCCGCAGCCGGCCGGCGATGTGAAATCCCGCAATACGGTCGGCCGTCAGGCGCCGGTCGATGGCAAGATCCTGATGGCAGAGCAGCGTCTGCCGAAAGGTCCGGTTGCTGACGAAATCGAGATATTGCTCCGCCCAGATCACGTCGCCGCTGGCGGCGGCCAACTGCGCCGTCTCCGGCGGATAGTTGTCGAGGATCGTCGCGCCCAAATTGGCCTCGCTCAAGTACTGCAGGCCATGCTCGGCCGCACGGGCGGCGAAATCGCTGAAATAGAGCGGCGCGTTGTGCGTCTCGAACATCTCGTGCGCGGCATAGAAATCAGGCAGTTCCTCGAGCAATTTCACTTCCTGATTCAGGAGCTGCCCATAGCTTTGGCGTGGATCCAGGTTCTCGTTCGCAAGCGTTCGCAGAAATGCGATGCCCTGGCGGACCCGCTCGCGCCGGTCGGCGATGTGTCGCACGTGAAACAACATCGCTTCCCGTGCCACCTGACGTTGCCGCCAGCCGGGAAAGGTGTTGTAGCTGATATAGGCGATGCCGTTGCCGTTCAGGTGGCGACGGCAGATGTCGAGAATTCGGTCCTGCACGGACGCCGGCACCCACGAGAACACGCCGTGTACGACGACATAGTCGAAGGTGCCGATCTCGTCGCCCAGATCCATCACGTCACGAGCCTGGAAGGCGATGTTGCCCAGCCCGAGCTCACCGGCCATGGTCTGGCCGGCGTTGATCTGGACGGCCGACAAGTCGATGCCGACGAACTGGCTGTCGGGCAGCCCCAGCGCCATGGGAATAAGATTGCCGCCGGTGCCGCAGCCAATCTCCAGCAGCCGGCAGTCGTCGGGCCTGGCCGGACTTTGGCCGAACAGGCTGGCAAGCGAAGCGATATGGTCGGGATGGGTGTGCCGCCAGGGCAGCGAAATCATCGGCAGGTCGTCATAGGCCGCGCCGATATCCTCCATCTCGCCGTCCGTCCGGGGCTGCATGTGCTTAATCAATATTTAAACGAATGGGTACGCGCCCGCCCGAAACTGGCATTTGGGGCCGCGCCGCCTCCGTGGAACCGGCGCGGCCCCGTCACATCGGGAGATGTGAACCGCCATGGGAGAGCGATGGTAGGCGCCGGACCTAGGCCGCGAGACCTTCCATGATCGAACGATTGACGTCGATCAGAGGGGCGATTTCCGCTTTGCCCTGAAGCACCATGCGCGAATGCTTGTCGACCCAAATGGCCAGCGAGATGATGCCGGCGCGCACTTCGTCGGGAAGCTGATTGTCATCGTTGGCGCAATCGGCCTGCAGCGTCAGCCACAGCCGACGGTTCCAGTGCACGGCTTTCTGCAGCGACAGGCTCTCGCCGTCTTGGGCATCCATCAGGGACTTCGTCACCTGCGCGAACAACCGGTATTCGGTCTTGCGCGGATCTTCAGTCGTGTTCAGAGCTGTCTGATAGCTATGGAGCGACATAATTCAACCTCACGTCCTCGAATTGAAATAGCTTCCGGCAACCAAGGAGAGCCTTGTAGTAATCCTTGCCGTGCACTAATTCGATGATATTCACGCATTGCGCTAACGCTTCGGCGTTGCTGATGGCGTTCATGAACTCGCCCATGCGCTGCACGAACTCGTCGTACAGCTGCTTGTCGGCCTTTTCGTCCATGTACATCATCATCACGGCGAAATAGATCCGACGCATCGGCGTGTTCGCCTGGTCGGGCAGCATGATGTCCTTCTCGCGAAGCAGCGCGGCCTTGTTCTGGATGACCAGCGTGGTCCGCCGGTCGCCGTTCTGCACGACAGCGCCGTTGATCAGGAACTTCTCGCCGGGTTTCAGCGTCAGCTTCAATGCCATTGGTTTCTATGCGGCCGCCGCGGCGGCCCCATCTCCTATCCTGGACCCTACTGGAACAACGCCAGGATATTCTGAGGCGCGGCGTTGGCAATCGACAACGCCTGGATGCCCAGCTGCTGCTTGGCCTGCAACGCCGTCAGATTGGCGCTTTCCTTGGCCATGTCGGCATCCACCAGGTTGCCGACGCCGGCTTTCAGGATATCCATCAGCTTGACCGTGAAGTCGCCCTGAATCTCCAGGCGCTTGCCGGCCGAGCCGAGGGCCGCCAGGCGTTCGTTCACCTTCACCAGAGCCGAGTCGATGGTGGTCAGGGCGGTCGCCGCCGTCGCGCTGGAGGTCAGCGACAACGTCGCGATACCCAACGTGCTGATGTCCATCTTCTGGGCGCTGACGGCGATGTTGCTGCCGTCAACGGTGCTCAGCACCGACATGTTGACCGCGCTTTCGCCAATCAGGTTGGTGCCGTTGAACTCGGCCGTGGCCGCGATCGTGGCGATCTGATCGCGCAACGCGACAAAGTCGTTGTGCAACGCGGTCCGCGACACCGAGTCGAGACCGGCCTGGTTGGCCTGCACGACCTTGGCCTTCATCTCGATCAGCAGGTCGGAAATCGCCTTACCAGCGTCGATCGCGACGTTGACCGTCGATTCGCCGGCGGCGATCGCGGTCTTCACCGCCTTCATGCCGGCAATGTCACCACGCATGTTCTGCGCGATGGCGTAGGTCGAGGCATCGTCCTTCGGACCGTTGACCATCAGGCCCGTGGTGATGTTCAGCTGCGTACGTTCCAACGACTTGTTGGTCGTATTCAACTGTTGGAGCGCGATCATCGCTCCGAGGTTGGTGTTAATAGACAGCATTTTTCACTCTCCATCTCCCGAAATGGGTGTGACCGCCAGGTAGGTCGTTGGCTTTGTCACCGACAAGCACAATCGCAACCCATATGCCAGTTTCGGCGGGGATCTGAAAAATCGCCATAAGCCTCTGTTTTATCTATATTATTCCCCCTCAACGGCGGTGGCTTCGAGGTCCGCGGCGAACGCTGTCGGGCATGGTTAACGGGAAATTCTTGCCACCTCGCTGCAATCTTTGCCGGTCCGCGGGACCGTGTTGCCGACGGGTTAAACAGGTCTTAACTCGCTTCGGCGATAAGCGACCGCATGGAGATCGCTGCGGATTCCTTTCGCGAGGCGCTGAAGGCGCACCGATCCGGCGACGTCGCGGCGGCGATGGCGCTTTACCGCCGCAGCGTCGTCGACGATCCGGACAACATCGATGCCTTGTTCAACCTCGCCGTCCTGACCGCGACGGTCGGGCGCATCGATGAGGCCAAGGTCCTCTATGAACAGGTCTTGAGCCTGCGCCCGGACGAGCCGGACACCCTGGTCAATCTCGGCAACCTGATGCAGGCCGTGGGCCGGTCGGACGAGGCCGAGGCCTACTATCGCCGCGCGTTGCTGGTGAAACCGACGCTGGCCGCGGCCAACGTCAACCTCGGCAGCCTGCTGCTCGCTCGCGGCGACTACGAAGCGGCCATCCAGTCGTTTCAGCAGGCGCTGGCGATCGACCCCTGCCTGCCGCTCGCCATGAACGGGATGGCGGCCGCCTTGGTACGGCTCGACCGGCATGCCGAGGCCGTTCAACCTCTGGAAACCGCCATCGCGATCGATCCAACGCTTCTCGAGCCATGGCGCAATCTCGGGCTGGTCCTGAATCACCTCGGTCGCCCCGAACAGGCGCTCGACAAACTGAGCCAAGCCGAGCAGTGCAACCCGCAGGATGGCATGACCCAGGCGTTGATCGGTGACGCCCACTATCGGCTTAGCGATCTCAAAGCCGCCATCATCCATTTCCGCCGCGCCGTCGAGCTGGCCCCGCAGACGCCTCAGTTTCTGAACAATCTCGGCATGGCGCTTAACGACAAAGGCGATCATGACGAAGCGGCCGACGTGCTGCGTCAGGCATTGCGGATCGACCGGCGACAACCGGAGGCCTGGACCAATCTCGGTAACTGCCTGGTTCAGCTTGACCGGCCCGACGAAGCCATCGACAGCTACCGGGAAGCCCTGGCGCTGGCGCCCCAGCTCGGCGTTGCCGGCTGCAATCTCGGCAACACGCTTCGCAATACGGGCCGCCTGGCGGAAGCCGCGGTGGCGTTTGAGCAGGCGATTGAGCATTCGCCCGGTCTCGCCATGGCCTATAACGGATTGGCGCTGGTCCGGCAGCAGGAAAACCAGAACGAACAGGCGGTCGAACTGCTGCGCAAGGCGGTGGAGATCAGGCCCGACTATCCCGAAGCGCTGAACAATCTCGCGATCTCCCTCGGCCACCTCAACCGCTTGCCCGAGGCCGTCGACGTGTACCAGCGTCTGTTGGACGTCAAACCGGACCTGCCGGAGGCGCTGTTCAATCTGGCCTCGCTGCTGCAGTCTTTGGGCCGGCACGACGAGGCGATCATGGCGTTGCGGCATTGCCTCGCCCTGCGGCCGGACTACCGGGTGATCTACCCATATCTCGCGCACAGCCTGATGCAGCAGTGCAGCTGGACCAATCTGGACGGCATCATCGGCAAGATCCGCCACAATATGGAGGCCGAGCTGGCCGAGGGGGTCGGCCTGTCGATCCCCGCGTTCGCCCTGCAGAGCCTGCCTGGGGAATTCCCCATGGAACTACGGCAGCGGGCGGCCGAACATATCGCCGGCCGGGCCGAGGCCGAGGTGGCCGAGACCTGTCGCCAGTTGCGTCTGGATCATCGGCGTCCGCCGGGCAGGCGCAAGTTGACGATCGGCTATGTCTCTCCGGACTTCCGGTTTCACAGCGTCGCCCTGGCGTTCCGGGGCATTCTGGAGAACCATGACCGGGACGCGTTCAATCTCATCGGCTATTCGCTGTTCAACGGCGCCGAGGACGACCTGACGCGGGAGTTCGAGCAGACTTTCGACGGCTTTCGGCGGATCACCGACACGCCCTACCGCGAAACGGCCGAGCTGATCGACCGCGACCGGGTCGACATCCTGATCGATCTTGCCGGCCACACCCTTGGCTCGCGACTGCCGATTTTCGCACTCCGCGCGGCCCCGCTGCAGGCACACTATCTCGGCTACTCCGCGACCGTCGGCGCCAAATTCCTCGACTACCTCATTACCGATCATGCGCAAGTGCCGCCGGAAAACCGGCAATACTTCACCGAGCAGTTGGTCTATCTGCCGGACACGTTCATGGCGACGCAGCGGGCGCCGGTCGCCGTCCACCGGCCAAGCCGGCACGATTGCGGCCTGCCCGAGGACGGCATCGTGTTCGCCAACTTCAATTCTCACTACAAGTTCGACCCGCACCTGTTCGCGATCTGGATGCGCCTGCTGCGACAGTCGCCCGGCAGCGTTCTTTGGCTACTGGCGGGAACGCCGGGCTGCGTCGCCAACCTGCAGCGCGAAGCCGCCGCGCGGAACGTCGATCCGGCACGGCTGGTGTTCGCGCCGAAGATCACCCATCCGGAGCACCTGGCCCGGCTGCCGTTGGCCGACCTGGCGCTCGACAATCTCTATCACGGCGGCGGCGTAACCACCGTCGATGCGCTGTGGACCGGCGTGCCGGTGCTGACAATCGCCTCGCAGACGCCACAGTCGCGCAACGGCGCCACCCTGATCACCGCCATTGGGCTCGCGGACCTGATCGTCCACAGCGTTGACGACTATGAACGCCTTGCCCTGAAAATCGCCGGCGACCCGGCTCTGCGCCAATCGCTGCGGGACCGGCTGGTCGCCAATCGGGACAGCTATCCGCTGTTCCGGCCCAAACGTCTGACACGGCATCTGGAGCAGGGCTATCGGCTGATGTGGCGCAATCATGTCGACGGCCGGCCGCCGGCCATGATCGACGTCCCGGCGCTGCCGGAAGAACCGACCTGAAGGGTTCCCTTCGGTCCGCCTAACGCAGGACCGCGGCGATATCCCGAATGACGTCGTCGAAGGCCGGCTGGCCGATCCCGAAACGCTCGACTTCAACCGACATGTCCAGCGTGGTGTTCGGCGACAGTGCCGTCGGATCAAGGCCGGACCGGCAGGGCGCGATGAAATCGGGGTCGGCCGACAAATGTCGCGCCAGACACGTCGCCAGGTCGACATAGCTGTGATCGGCCGCGCCCGAGCATTGATAGATCCCGACGGCGCGAGCCCGCAGCAGATGTGTGATCAAGGTGCAGACCAGATCGAGTGAAATCGGCGCCAGATACATGTCCGTGAACGGCGCGACCTGCGTTCCGGCGCGCAACGCCGTGGCCCAGTCGTTCAGCAGCGGCAGGGACGGCGCCAGCACCTTGCTCAGCCGCAGCACCCCGACGTCGCCGGCCAGGGCCAGAATGCCGGCCTCCGCCGCCACCTTCTGTTCGCCATATCGGGTCAGCGGACAGACCGGCTCATCCCGCCGGCGCTGGGAAATCTGTCCGTCGAAGACCTTGTCGCTCGACAGATGCAGCACATAGGCTCCCTGCCCGACCAGCGCCGCGGCGATGCCGACGATGCCGTCGACATTCACGCGCCGCGAACCGGCCGGGTCCCGGTCGCAGTCCGCCAGCCGCGCAACCCCGGCGCACAGAACCGCGGCGTCGACCCGGGGCAGCGCCGGCAGCGAGTCGGCCGCCGCCGCGACATCCAGGAACAGCGGGCCGTCGCGCCGACGCGTGGTCGCCACGACCTCGACCCCCAAGGCCGTCAAATGCCGCGTCAGTCCGGCGCCGACCAGGCCGTCGCCGCCGACCACCAATATGCGGCCGGTTGGCGTCACGGCATCCGTTTGCCGCAACAGAGCGCCAGGTAATAGTGCGCCATCGGCCAGTAGCCGGTATGCACGACCTCGTCGTTCATCGAGAAGATGAAGACGTGGTGAAAGAATTCCCGCATCAGCGCCTTCAGGTCGGGTGCGTGCTTGCAATTGACGTGGCCGGCCTTGCTCTGCGGCGAGGCATAGGCCTGGCTGTTGAGCGACGGCATGCCGACGATCAGTTCGCCCTCGTGTGTGAGCGATTGGACGATATTGCCGACGAACCGCCGTTCGTCCTCGGCCGCGATATGCTCCAGCACGTCCAGGCTGTAGGCCGCATCGAAGGTCCCGGAATAGGGTCCCGTCAGCATGTCGTGCACATCGGCCGTCAGCGGCCAGTCCGGCGCCATGCGCGCCTTGATGTCGTCCACGAAAATCGGATCGATGTCCAGCACGGTCAGGTCGCCGACGTCCTGCTTGACGATGCGGCTGCCGAAAGCGTCGCCGCAACCGACTTCCAGCGCCCGCCCACGTCCGGCGAACATCTTGGCCACGAATTTGTAGCGCGCCAGCAGAAACGCGAGACGTTTCGGGTCGTCGTGCCAGACCTGATTGGTCATCAGGCCGAGCTGAGCGACGCCGCTACGTTCGGCCACCGCCAGACAATCCTCGTACTGCGCTTCCTTCGTGCGTGCGCTCATATGACCTCTCCGCGGACTTGGCCTTACTCGAAATAGATGCAGCCGTAGTCGCCGTCGTAACCGGCCTGGGCGAAGGCGAACTCCCACTCCGCCGGCATCAGGAAGGCGCGACAGGTGAGCTGCCAGTACAGCAGGTTCGCCTTCTCGCGCTCGTCGCGGTAGGACTCGATCGTGACATGTTTCGGCCCACGGCCGACCCGTTGAATTTCGCTGAGCGCCGCGTGCAGATCGAAGTTGCGCAAGTTGTGCAGCGTGTTGATCGAATAGACGAAGTCGAAGCTGTCGTCGGCCCAGGGCAAGCGATTGGCGTCACCCACGGCGAGGCAATGCCGGACCTCCGCCTTGGCATTGGCGATCGCATAGCCCGAAACATCGATACCGGCCACCGCGACCCCCGGCAGGACCTGCGTGAACTCATAGAGCAGAAAACCCTTGCCGCAACCGACATCCAGGATCCGCGAGTCAGGGGTCAGGCCGTAGTGCTCGACCATCGCCTCGGCCACCGGCCGCCAGCGGCCGTCGTAGCGGTAGCCACCGAAGCCGTATTTGCGGTCGCCGTCCCAGTAATCGGCGTCGAATCTGACAGCGACCTCGGCACACGCGGCCTTGTCGTGCTCGATGACCCGTTGCACGTAGTCGCGTTTGGTGGCCGTGTGCACGGCCCCGATGAAATCGATATAGCTCATGGCTCAACCCGGCACGGACGAGGTGGCGGCAAAGCGGTCGACCATGAAGACGTCTTCCAACCGGGCGACGTCCTCAAGCGAGCGCACCGACAGATTCTCGAGCGCGCCGTGCAGTTCGGCGCCGGCCGCAAGCACCCGCTCGTAGACGCCGCGGCGGGGTTCCGGCCGCTGCGGCAGCATGAACAGGCTGAAGCAGATCACGCCCTCGATCGACTCGATCTCGTCCAGCACCGTCTGCAGGTTCATGTAGCAGCCCGCCATGGCGTATTCGGTGGCGCTCAACAGGTAATGCAGGCCGTTGCGCTGGGCGTAGTCGCGGACCACCAGGTTCTGCACGTGCTGCGGCCATGTCTGGCCGCGCACGGGACGGCTGGCGATATAGCCGCGATAGCCGACGCGGTTACTCATCGAAGGACTCCGGCATTCGGTAGGACATGCCGATCCGCGTCGCCGCGCGAACCGTGATCGGCTCGAAGAACTCGCCCAGGCGCTTCTGTGCGTAAGGCGAGAACAGGCTCTTGAAGCGGCAGTTCATCGACCAGCGCGTTTCGTACTCGCGATTGATCCGGTTGCCGTGCATCAGATTCTGGCTGAACAGCAGGACCGAGCCGTAGGGCACGTCGAGCCACTCGAGATCGGGCTCGATGGCGGCAAACAGGTCGTCCGTGCTCTTGCCGTCGAAGTCGCGCCAGCGCGCCTCGTGCGCGTGTTGCTTGTCGGGCGGCAGGATGAACATGCTCTTGGTGCCATGGCAGTCGACCAGCGGCAGCCAGACCACGACCTCGAACGGCGAGTCGCCGTCCCAGACATCGGCATGCACGGCCAGCAGCGAGCTGTCGTCGCCCGGCATCTGGATCGACAGGTTCAGCCGCCGCTGCATGGCCAGCTCGTTGCCGACCAGACGCTCCAGGCCCGACCGCGCCAGGCTGTAATAGGCTTCCCGCGCCCAGGGCAGATCGTTGACGCCGTTGATCACCCGCAGGCGCAGGGCGTTCAGGGCGGCGGCGTCGACCTGGCCGTGGATGCCGTTCATGAAGCTGCCGGCCGACTTTGGAACCGGCTGATCCAGATGCTCGGCCGCGATCGCCGCCATGGCGTCACGCAACCGGCCGAGCGCGACCTGATCGTCGACCGGCCGGATCACATAGCCCTGTTCGATGAACGCGCGGCCGAGGTTGGCCGTATCGTCGTCGAGGAAGCCCTGGGTCTGTTCCTGTACCGCGATCACGCCGCCCTCTTCGCCCTATCGGCCACGAATACACCCACCCGCTCGGCGATCTGCGCCGGCTGCAGGCCGTAGTACTCCAGCAGGTCGTCCTGGCTGCCGTACTTGTCGGGAAAACGGTCGGGGATACCGAGGCGGAGCATGGCCGGCGTCCGGCCCGGCATGCGCTCCAGCAGCAAGTCCGCGATGGCGCTGCCGAGGCCCCCGACGACGGTGTGTTCCTCAATCGTCACCACGGCGTCCGCCGGCTCGGCGGCGGCCAGCACCGCGGCCTCGTCCAGCGGCTTCACCGTATGCAGATGGATCAGACCGCAATCGATGCCTTGTCCGGCCAGCAGCTCGGCCGCGTGCAGCGCGCGGGTGGTCGTTACGCCGGTGCCGATCAGCAGCACCCGGCCGCCGGGCCGCATGGTGATCGCCTTGCCGATCGCGGTCTCGGCGTCATCGCTCGACACGATCTCGTCGCCCCCCTTGGCAAGGCGGATGTAGCACGGCCCTTGCAAATCCGCCGTCTGCGGCACCAGGCGCCGCATCTCGTCGGCGTCGCACGGCGCCAGCACGGTCATGCGCGGCAACGCCCGCATGATAGCGATATCCTCGATCGCGAGATGCGTCGGCCCCAGCGGCGCGTAGACCGTGCCGCCGCCATTGGCGATCAACCGCACCGGCAGGTCGTGCATGCACAGGTCGACCGCGACCTGCTCGTAGCAGCGGCGGGTAATGAAGGTGGCGATCGTGTTGACGTAGGGAATGTAGCCATCCATCGCCAGGCCGGCCGCCATGCCGATGATGTTCTGCTCCGACACGCCCTCCATAAAGAAGCGTTCGGGCATCTCCTCGCGGAACTGGTCCAGCGTGCCGACGCCCAGGTCGGAGCCGATGAAGACCACGCGCGGATTGTGCTTGGCCAGTTCGTACACCATGTCCAGACAGGTCTTGCGCATGGATCAGGCCTCGATCGCGTCGAGCATCTGCTCGATATCGCCGTCGCTGATTTTCGATTTGTGGTGATAGGCCATGTTGTTCTCGGCGTAGCCCACGCCCCTGCCCTTGATCGTGTGGCAGATCACGGCGTTCGGTTTGTCCGGCACGAAGGGCAGATCGACGAAGGCGCGTCGCAGACCGTCGACGCTGTGACCGTCGACGTCGCGGACGGTAAAGCCGAAACTTGTCCACTTGTCGCGCAGCGGTTCCAGGTCCTGCACCGTGGCGGTGCTGGCGTAGGACTGATGCTTGTTGTAGTCGACGATCACCGTGTAGTTGCCGAGGCCGTGCTTGCCGGCCGCCATGGCCGCTTCCCAGACCGAGCCCTCGTTGATCTCGCCGTCGCCGGTGATCACGAACACCCGGCTGTTGCGGCCGGCGAGCCGCGCCGCCAGCGCGAGGCCGACCCCGATCGACGGCCCATGGCCGAGCGCGCCGGTCGAGGCCTCGACGCCCGGGATCTTGCCGGCCTCGGGATGCCCGCCCAGGATGCCGTCGAAACGGCAGAAGCGATCCAGCTCGTCAGCCGGGAAGAAGCCCTTGTCGGCAAGCACGGCGTAGAGCGCGAGGCAGCCATGCCCCTTCGACAGGATGCAGCGATCCCGGTCCGGCCAGTCGGGCCGTGCCGGATCGATATGCAGGATGTCGTCATAAAGCACCCGCAGGATCTCGATCGCCGAGAGCGCCGAGCCCAGATGGCCGCGGCCGCCGCCGGCAAGGCCGCGCACAACCAATCGTCGCAGGTCGCGACTTCGGCGGTCGAGAACGGCCGGCTCGTAGACCCGATGCGCGCTCTGCGTCAGCTTCGCGAGATTAAGCGTCATTCGGTAGACCCCCGTTCTTCCGCCGTGCCAGCGACAGCATCGCTTCTGCCTTGGCTAACTGCCGGTCGAGCGCCGCCGCGTGGCCGGCCTTACCGGCGAACGCGCGCCGGGCCCAACGCTCCGGCAGAAACTCGTTCAATAGGATCAGGCACCAGCGCAGGGCGAACAGTGGATAGACCTGGCGCAGCCGTTGCTCGAAGGCCGGATCGCCGGCGAAGATCTCGGCTGCGCCGCGGTGGAAGCGGCGTTTCAGCTCATCGCTCAATGCCATGCCAGGATGCAGCAGGAAGTCGGACACCAGCTTCGCCGGATCGTCCCAGCCGAAATACTCGAAGTCGAGAAACACCAACCGGCCGTCCGCGGTGCGCAGCGCGTTGTGCAGCCCGAAATCCGACGGCGACAGCGTTCGCTGCGTCTGAGCCAGCTCGGCCTCGATATCGACATCGTCCGGCGTTGCCTCGGCCAAGGCGGCATCGAAGCCGTCGGCCAGGAAGCTTTGCACGCGCGTATCCTCCACGGCCGCCAGACGCCGCCGCCGTCGGGCGATCTGCCGCAGGCAGTCGCCGATGGAGAGGCACGCCTCGGAGGCAAGCGGCAGGCGATCGGCGCCCGGCACCGTCGCCAGCGCTTTCAGCCGCGCCATGAAGTCGAGCGCGGCGTCGACGTCGGCGACGCCGGGCGTCGACACCGGTTGACCGTCGACCCATTCGTAAAGCGCGACGCTGCGATCGCGGTCGACCGCCACGCGCCGCGGCACGTCGCGAACGCCTTGCAGCCACAGGAAACGCAGGCCACCGAACTCCGCGCCCAGACGGTCACGCTCGTCGATCCGGTCGTTCAGGTATTCCTTCAGGGCGTAGCGGCGGCCGCCCAGGTCCTCGACCTGGTAGATACGGTTGTTGCCGCCGCCGCCGACACGCTCGACGGCGTAGACGGCGTCGTCGAGCAGGCGAGCCGCAATGTCGCGCAGATCATCGGTGTCTGCGTCAGTGGACGGAGCCAAGGACATGATCGGTTATCTCGTTCCAATTGCTGAAGCGCGTCAGGCCGCATTCGGCCGACTGCGCGTGTGGGTCGAACAGAAGCCGCGCGACCTCGGCAGGAAAGCCGGGGTCGGCGAAGACTTCCCTAAGGTCGTCGATGAAGTGCGTGCAGCCGAGGCCGCCGATCCGGGCGATCTTCTCGGCCCGGCAGTCCTCGAAAAAGACCTGGGTCTCGTTCAGGCCCAGACCGTCGATGTCGAAGAAACGGTGCGCGTCCATCCAGGCAAGCGCGGCTTCCCGCAGATCGACATTTCCGTCGTCCAGGCTGGCGAAACGGGTCTTGTGGCTGACGATGTAAACATCGATGCCGTCGGCGCGGCAGCGGCGGAAGAACGCGTCGGCGCCGTCGAACATCTCGGCCTCGGCCATGTGCGGGCCATAGGCCAACGCCTGTAGGCGCTGCCAGTCCAGATCGCCGTCGGGGCGTTGGCGCAACCGATCGCGCACCGCCCGCTTGCCGCCGGCCGGAACGGCGTCCAGATAGCCGCATGCCACCGCCAACCGGCCGAAAACCCGGTCATAGCCCGCGATTGTGTTGTCGAAATCCACGCCCAGGCGCATGGCGGCGATGCTCTGCTTCCAACGTCGTTTACCCGATAGAAACTACGCCCAACGCCATTAACAAATTGTTATCATTAAGAAATTCTTGCCGCGTCGGGACTGATTCCCGGCCGCCGAAACGCCTCCCGCTCGCGCCCTAGTGCAGGTCGAGCGACTGCATGCGTTTGACGTTGTAGTAGACCTCGCCCGTCATCGGGTCGGGCACGCGGCCGGCCGCGAAGGCATCACGCAGGCTCTGCACCGCGTCCGCGATGCTATGCCGCGGCACGAATCCGAGCTCATCGGCAATCTTCTGCGAGTTCACGCGGTACGAACGGTGATCGTCGGTCGGCGTTGTCACGATCTCGACCGCCTGGCCAACGTTGTCGCGCACCATCTCGGCCAGCTCCATCACGGCGTGGTTCTCGTAGCCGGCGTTGAAGACCTTGCCGTCGATCGCGGCGTCCGGATACTGCAGGCACTGGACATAGAGGTCGGTCATGTCCTCGACATTGATGTTCGGCCGCTGCTGCCCGCCGCCGAACACTGTGATCCGGCCGTTGTTGATGGCGTGGTTGGTCAGGATGTTGACCGTCAGGTCCAGCCGCAGCCGCGGCGCGTAGCCGCAGACCGTCGCCGGCCGCAGCGTCAGGGCGGTGAAGCCGGGCTCGCGTTCGGCCTCCAGCACCTCCTCGCACATCGCCTTGAACTTGGAATAGTCGGTCAACGGCTCCAGCGACAATTCCTCGGTGACGTCGGCCTCGTCCTTGATGCCGTAAACGCTGGACGACGACGCGTAGATGAAGCGTTTGACGCCCGCGTCCTTCGCCGCCTTCACCATGGGCCGGAAGGCCTCGAAGTTGATTGACCGACCGAGGTCCGGATCGAGCTCGAAGCTCGGATCGTTGGAAATGCACGCGAGATGGATCACCGCGTCGCAGCCCGTGAGCGCGTTCCGTACGGCGGCGATGTCGCGGATGTCGCCCCGGACCTTGCGCAGTTTCGGATGCGCGTCGCAACCGTTGAACACGTCGGTGCCATAGATGAAGAGATCGAGCACCGTGACCTCATGGCCGGCATCGAGCAGTTTCGGCACCAGGCAGCTGCCGACATAGCCGGCGCCGCCGGTCACCATCACGCGCCAGTGCTTGTGTTCGGACATCACGCCGCGCCTTTCCTGCTCCACAATCCCGCGTCCGCCGTCCAGCCCATGGCGATATCAAGGATCGCGTGGCAGACGATCTGGTGCATCAGCTCGACAAAGCCGTATTCCTCGGACGGTACATAGAAGTTCAAATCGCCCAGCCGGCGCAGCTTGTTGTCCGGGCCGAAGCCGCTCAGGCCGATGACGGTGCAACCGGCCTCGCGCGCCGCGCTGACGCCGTTGACGATGTCGGCCGAGTTGCCCGAACTGGAGATCGCGAACAGCACATCGCCCGGACGGCCGTGCAGCTCGATCTGCTGGGCGAAAATCTGATCGAAGCCAAAGTCGTTGCCCAGGCAGGTCAACGCCGCGCCATCGTTGAAGACCAACGCCGGGATGCCGCCGTTCTTGGCAAAGTCATTCGCCATATGGCTGGCGATCGCGGCGCTGCCGCCATTGCCGATGAACATCAGCTTGTGCCCCCGACCGGCCGCCTCCTGCGTCAGCTCGATGGCGGCGTCGATAAAGCCCGCCATCGGCAGCCGGTCGCCCTCGCGGTCGGTGCTGACGGAACGGTCCGGCAGCTCGGCCAGGATGCGGAAATAGCTCTCCACGTCACTCTGCATCTACGGCATCACTTCAGCAGCGCGGTCAGGAACTTCATCAGCGGCACCTTCGCCACCGACTCGCGATGGCCGACGATGCCGACCTTCATGGCGCCGACGGCGTTGCCGATCAGTCCCGCGACCGGCATGTCGGTGCCGTTGGCGACCAGCGGCGCGGTGACGCTCAGGAAGGCATCGCCGGCGCCGACGGTGTCGACCACCTGCCGCGTGAACGCCGGCACCTTGTGCAAACCGGTCTCCAGGTCGAAGGTCAGGCAGCCGTTCTGGCCATGGGTGACGACGATGCGGTCGCAGTCGATCTGCTCGCGTAGCGGCCCTTGGACCAGACGGCCGAGATCGGTGAAACGGTCGCGCACCGCCAGCCGCGCCTCGGGCGCGTCGATACAGACATAGTCGGCGCGGCGATAGCGCGTCACCGGGTTATAGCCCAGGTTGGCGCTGTTGCTCTGCGCGTTGACGGCCAGGAACGGCGCCGCGTCGACGACCACGTCGACCGCCCGCGGCGTCATCATGCCGTGGCCGAAATCGTTCACGATGGTCAGATCGAATTCGTGCGCCAGGTCGCCGATCTGCTGGCATAGCGTGTCTTCCTGGGCGCCCGACAGCGGCGTGTCGTCGAAGTGGTAGACCTCGAACAGCTTGCGCATATGGCCGGGATCGACGAACCGGCATTTCCGGATCGTCGGCACACCCGGCAGGCGCAGGAAATGCAACTGCACGTTGTCGCGCACCGAATCCCGGATGAGGTCCTCGTGGCTGTCGTCATCGCCGATGCAGGTGACGACGTCGACCTGCTCGACGAAGTCGGCGATATGGTTGGCCGAGGCGATCACGCCGCCGGCGAACATCTCCCGCCCCTCGTACCGGGTGGCGATGATGTTCTCCTTGGCCGATTTGCCCATCGGCGCGGTGTACTGGTATTCGTCGACGATGGCCTCGCCGACCATCAGCACCCGCTTGTCGGCCAGCGCCTCGATCGCCGCCAGCGCCTTCGCCTGACCGCCGCTGTCGCGCATGCGGGCGAGGTACTCGGCGACTTCCGAGTCGTAGACGTTCAGATGCCGGTTGATCAGCGCCGAGGACGAAAAGGTGATGTCGTCGGTAAAGACGATGCGGCCGCCCAACCCCTCGACCAGCTCACGCTCGCGGCGGATGTTGCCGGTGACGTCCTCGGTCTCGTCGGCGTAGTCCTGGCCCTTGATATAGACATCCGGCGCGACCATGCGCAGGACACCCTCGGCCGTGGGCCAGTTGCTGACGCCGACCCAGTCGACATATTCCAGCGCCGCCAACATCTCCGCCCGCATGTCCTGGGCGAATACCGGCCGGCCCGGCCCCTTGTTCACGTAACGGTCCGCCGTCAGCGTGACGAACAGCAGATCGCCCTCCGCACGCGCGGCTTCCAAATGGCGGACATGGCCCATATGCAACAAATCGAAAACACCGTGGGCCAGGACAACGGTCTGGCCGCGCTGCCGGGAGTGCTTGGCAATCGCGGCCATCTCCTCGATCGTTCTGACTTTGTCCCGCGCGCGCACGGGCAACGGATCGAGCGATGCGAGGTTGGCCTGAACTCCTGATTGCACCATGTCCCACTCTCCCTGACGCGCGACGGCGCCGGCGTTGGGCACGACTGTGGCGGGACGGGTCTTAATAACGGGTAAAATGCCGCTAAATCCCACGCCAATTTTTCAATCCGCGTTAACCATGTCCTTGCACCGGACGTTAACGGCGTGCCGCCAGGATGGGCCACCGAAAAGGCCAACCGCGGCAAGGAACAGATTGGATTTCCGGGGTCATGAACGGCATCAACGGCACCAACGGCGGGTTAACCATCGCCTTCTTCGACACGTCCGTGCTGGCCGACTATTACGCGGCCGGCGCGAACCTGAGCGAAGTGACGCTGCGCAAGACCTTCGAGGCCCAGGGTCTGAACAGCAGCATCAACAGGGGCGACGCCGCCGTCATCCCGCCATGGGAAGCGCCGCCGCAGGAAGCGCCCGAAGATCCGCTCGAGAGCATCTTCTCGTCCGGTCCGCTGATCGATCTCGACGACCCGCTGGTCGCCAACGCCGGCGACGACGAGAACTTCAAGAACCTGTTCGCGCTCTACCGCGGCCTGTCGCGCGTCACCGAGCTCACCGAGTTCGCCCGGACCGATCCCCGGGCCGAGACCATGCGGACGCTGCTGGACCGCAAGCTGCAGGACTACATCACCGAGATCGAAAGCTTCGTTGCCAAGCTCGATCTGGACGACGTCACCGTGGTTCAGGGGCTGAAGGAGAGCGACCTCACCTCGACGCTGTTCCTGGCGAAGGAAGTCGCGAAGACCTCGCCCGTACATTTCGGCGCCGTCGTCTCGGAGGTCCGCGACGACGCCATCCCGGGCCTCACCGGCACCGAGAAGTTCACCATCACCGCCACCACGTCGGGCGGTACCAAGAATGTGAGCATTGATCTCAGCGCGGTCAGCGGCACACTCAACGTCGACAACATCTCCAGCTACATCAACAGCCAGCTCGCCGCCAACAGCGTCACCTCGACGGTCAATGTCGAGCGCACCAACGAATTCGCCTACGGCTTCCGGGTCAACATGTCGACCACGGAGACGCTGACGTTCAGCGCCGACGCGGCCAGCGAGTCGCCGGCCGTCTATCTCGCCGGCACCAGCGGCTTCGGCGACAATTCGAACGGTTATCTGCTCAAGCTGGACGATCTCGGCGCCGCCAGCCCGAACCAGGTCTTCCGCACCAACATCGATACCACGGCGGCCGACTCGGCCAACGCCGTCGCCGTCGACAGCAAGGGCTTCGCCTACACCGTCGGCAGCACCGGTGGCGACATCGGCACCCAGACCAACAACGCCAGCGAAGACGTCTATCTGCGCAAGTACGACGCCGCCGGCGTGCTGATCTGGTCGCGCCTGCTGGGCGCCACCGACCAGGCCAACGGCTTCTCTGTCGCGGTCGACGCCAACGACAACATCATCGTCGGCGGCCAGACCAACGCGCCGCTCAGCGACACGGCGATCGGCGGCGGCTACGACACCTTCGTGACCAAATACAACAGCAACGGCGACGAGCAGTTCACCCGTCAGTTCGCGCCGATATCCGATGACGCCGCGCTCAGCGTCACCGCCAATGCCGCCGGCGAGATCTTCATCGCCGGTTACGCGAAAGGCACGGTCGGGACCGGCACCACCCACAACGGCGGCGCCGACGCCTATGTCACCAAGCTCGATGCCAGCGGCAACCTGCTCTACAACAAGCAGTTCGGCGGCAGCGGCGACGACCGCGCCACCGGCATCGCCATCGACGCGTCGGGCAACATCTTCGTCGCCGCGGAAAGCGACGGCAACGCGGTCTTGCGCAAATACGCCGACAGCGACGCCAGCCAGACGCCGATCTGGGAAGCGAACCTCGGCGCCATCGGCAGCGACGGCACGGTCGCCGGCCTCGCCATCGGCAGCAACGGCAATGTCTATGTCACCGGCAGCACCAGCAACGGATCGCTGAACGGCAGCGTCGCGCAGGCTCATTCCGGCGGCGTCGACTCCTTCGTCAGCCAGATCACCGACAACGGCACCAGCGCGACGCTCGGCTTCGTCTCTTATGTCGGCAGCAGCGGCACGGATCGGGCCGGCGGCATCGCCGTGCGCCCGAACGCGGGCGCCGACGAGATCTATATCACCGGCAACACCGACGGATCGGTCGCCGGCCAGGCCTCGGTCGGCGAGACCGACGCTTTCGCCGTCAAGGTCAACAGCAGCGGCACGACGGTATGGGGCCACCAGTTCGGCGGCGGCTTCAACCACAGCGGCAACGCCATCGCCTTCGACGAAAACGGCACGTCAGTGCTGTCGCGGCTCGGCCTTCCGGGCGGCACGCTGCCGTTGTCGCCGCCCGAGGAGGTCATCAACCTCACCTCCGCGCGGCCGGGTCAGTATTTCGAGATTTCGGTCGACGGCGCGTCGTCGCGGCGCGTCACCATCGAGAACGACGACAGCCTCGGATTCCTCGCCTTCAAGATCAACCGCATCCTGGGCGACGCCGGCCGGGCGACAATCGAAAACGAGATCGACGGCCGGGTGATCAAAATCGAGGCCAAGAACGAAAAACGCATCGACATTATCGCCGGCGCCGACGGCTTCAACGCGCTGGCTCCGCTCGGCCTGCGCGAGGTTACGCTGTTCGGCGAGCCACTGGTCGAAGACGAGGATGAAGAGCTCTTCGATCTGGGCGACCGCGTCGACAGCGACGACGACACGGAGGAGAGCGGCAACGCCTCCGTGTTC
The DNA here is from genome assembly GCA_965232515.1 of Alphaproteobacteria bacterium. Classification (GTDB taxonomy): domain Bacteria; phylum Pseudomonadota; class Alphaproteobacteria; genus JANQKO01. The sequence goes on from CBDDPY010000002.1 coordinate 1,910,601, forward strand.
GCGCTGGGCATCATCGACGGCCTTAACGTCAAGACCAAGCAGGCCGCGGAAGATGCCGGCGTGATCTTCGACGAGGCCCTGCGCAATGTCCGCGAAGCCTATAAGTTCATTACCGATACCGGCGAGACAACAAACAACTTCCTGGCCGGCGCGCAGCAGATCAGCGCCGCCGACCAGGCCAAGATCAATGAGCTGAACTTCGCGCTCGAACGCCTGCAGTCGGCCAGCCTGAACAGCAGTAGCGCGATCTCGCTGTTGACCTGACCGCCGGCCGGCTTGACCGGCCGAAACGCCGCCTCCTAAGCTGCCGTCCGAAACCCGGACGGCGCATTCATGACATCCACCGAAATCGACGACACGCGCGCCCTGGATGAGGTGCGCGCGGCCCTTGAGCACCTTGGCTTGGTCCCGCCGGGATCTGAGCCCGTGTTCGAGCGGTTGACCGGCGGGGTGTCGTCCGACATTTGGAAGGTCGAGGCGCCCCAAGGAACGATCTGCGTCAAGCGCGCCCTGCCCCAGCTCCGCGTCGCCCAGGTCTGGCGCGCGCCGGTCGGCCGCAACGCGGCCGAATACGACTGGATGGAGACCGCCGGGCGCATCGTGCCGGACGCCGTGCCACGGCTGCTGGGTCACGATCCCGACGCCGGCCTGTTCGCCATGGCTTATCTCGCGCCCGACGACCATCCGGTTTGGAAACAGCGTCTGCACGATGGCGTTGCCGAGCCCGAAACCGCGCGCGCGGTTGCCGAACGGCTTGTCGCCATCCACGCCGGCACCGCGAACGACGGCGAGGTCGCCACGCGTTTCGCGCACGACGACACCTTCCACGCCATCCGGCTCGAACCCTATCTCGAGGCGACGGCACGCGCGCATCCGGACCTGGCCGAGCCGCTGCTGGCGCTCGTCGCCACCACGGCGGCGACCCGGCGCGCGTTGATCCACGGCGACGTCAGCCCGAAGAACATCCTGATCGGCCCGAACGGCCCGGTCTTCCTCGACGCGGAATGCGCCTGCTACGGCGACCCCGCCTTCGATCTCGCCTTCTGCCTCAACCACCTGCTGCTGAAGTGCCTCTGGACGCCATCGGCCAGCCCGGGCTTCCACGCCTGCTTCACGGCCATGGCGTCGGCCTATCTCGACCGCGTGACATGGGAGCCGGCGGCCGAGGTCGAGGCCCGGACGGCGCATCTGCTGCCGGGCCTGCTGCTGGCCCGTGTCGACGGCAAATCGCCGGTCGAATACCTGACCGACGAGGCCGATAAGGATCGGGTGCGCCGGGTCGCGCGCCGCCTGCTGCTGTCGCCGGTCCAGCGTCTGAACGACATCGATGCCGCCTGGGCGGCGGAGCTTGAGACATGAGCGAGACCACCATCGTTGGCCTCATCGGCCGCCGAGTCTGGGATTCCCGCGGCCGTCCCACCGTCGAGACCGAGGTCAAGCTCGCCGGTGGCGCCGTCGGCCGCGCCATCGCCCCGGCCGGCGCCTCGACCGGCTCGGGCGAGGCCGTCGATCTGCGCGAGGGCGGCGACCGATTCGGCGGCTACGACGTCCGCAATGCCGTCGCCAATGTCGGCAACCGGATTGCGCCGGCGCTGACCGGCCTCGACGCCGCCGACCAGGCCGCTATCGACCGCGCGCTCTGCGAACTCGACGGTACGGCCAATAAGTCCCGCCTCGGCGGCAACGCCATGATCGCCGTGTCGATGGCCGTGCTGCACGCCACGGCGACCGCCGCGAACCGGCCACTCTGGCGTTACCTCTGCGGCGACGCCGCCGTCCGCCTGCCCCTGCCCGAGATCCAGATCTTCGGCGGCGGCGCGCACGCGGCCCGTCGGGTCGACGTGCAGGACTTCATGATCGTCTGCCCCGGCGCCGACAGTTTCACGCAGGCGCTCGACTGGACGGCGGAAGTCTATCTCGCCGCCGGACGCCTGATGGCCGACGCCGGCCTGCTGCAGGGCGTCGCCGACGAGGGCGGCTACTGGCCCGCCTTCGACACCAACGAAGCCGCCCTCGACGCCCTGCTGCGGGCGATCGAGACGGCCGGCTTCACGCCGGGCGCCGACGTCGCGATCTCGCTCGACATCGCCGCCTCCGAGTTCGGCGACGCCAACGGCTACCGTCTCGGCCTCGAGGGCCGCAGCCTCGACAGCGACGGCCTCTGCGGCCTGATCGGCGACTGGCTCGACCGCTATCCGATCCTCTCGGTCGAGGACCCGCTGGCGGAAGACGACGACGCCGGCATGCGGCGCTTCACCGCGGCCTATGGCGAACGGGTGCAGATTATCGGCGACGACTATCTTGTCACCAACGCCGCCCGCGTGCGCGACGCGGCCGCCGCCGGCGCCTGCAACGCGGTATTGGTGAAACCGAACCAGGCCGGCACCGTTACCGAAACCAAGGCCGCGCTCGATGCCGCCCGCGCCGCCGGCTGGGGCGCCGTGGTCTCGGCCCGCTCCGGCGAAACGGAAGACGTCACCATCGCCCACCTCGCCGTCGGTTGGGACGCCGGCCAGCTCAAGGTCGGTTCCTTCAGCCGATCCGAACGCATGGCCAAATGGAACGAGGTGCTCAGGATCGAGGAGGCGCTGGGATCGGCGGCGGTGTTTGCCGGGGGCGGCATTCTGCCGGATTGGCAGGGTTAGAGACAGGCTACTGCTGCTGTTGTTGCTGTTGCTGCTGCAGGAATTCGTCCTCCTGCGCCCTTGCCGCCGCGGCCGGCATCGGCCGGATCACCAGCAGCTGCTCGTCGTCCTGCGGCACCGGCTCCGACGGCGAGACCTTGACCGAGACCGCGAGCTCGCTCTCTGCCGCGCCGCGATAGACACCGCGCGACGGCGGCACGTCAGCATAGTCCCGGCCGATGGCGACACGGATGTGACGACCGCCCGCGAGCATGTTGTTGGTCGGATCGAAGCCGATCCAGCCGAGGTCCGGCAGCAACGCCTCGATCCAGGCATGCGAGGCGCCGTCCACCGACCGATCTTCGGTCTCGTCGCTTTGCGCCAGGTAGCCGCTGACATAACGGCACGGTATGCCCAGCCCCCGCACCGCGGCGATCATGATATGGGCGAAATCCTGACAGACGCCCTTGCGCGATTCCAGCGCATGGTCGATCTCGGAATCGACCGACGTGTGCCGCTGCACATAGTCGAAGGCATCGTAGATCACCTGGTTGATGCGCTTCAGCGTCGAGAGCGGATCGCCGTTGCGTACCAGCGCGTGCTCGCGGCAGAAGTCGGCCAGCAGCTCGGTCGGCGTCGCAAACGCGCTGGGCTGCAGCATGTCCCAATGCTCGCCCGACTCGGCCGTCCGGTCGACCGCCTGCCAGGAATCGCCGTTCAGCCGCTCGGGCAGCTCCGGCTGCGCGCCGACATCGACGCGGGCCGAGGCCACCAGCACCAGTTCCTGGTGCCGGCCCGGCACGTCGAAGTGATAGACCGCGTTCCCGCGGTGATCGAGATAGGCGAAGATCTGCGAATGCGGCCGGGTCAGCAGCCGGAAGTCCCGGCACTGCTGGGGCGCGTCGCTGCGCGGCTGCATGCGAACTTCCATCAGGCTCTCGGTGATCGGATCGCTGTAGCGGAAGCGTGTGATATGTCGGATCGCGTAGTGCATGTCAGGACGCCAGGGCTGAATCGACGGTATAGGCGATGTAGGTCTCGTACATGGCCGCGTGAATACGCTCGCATTGCTGCATCACGTCGCCCAGATAGTTGTGCAGGCTGTCGGCCATGATCTCGTCCACATGGCCAAAGTCGAGGGTCGCGCGCAACCGGCCCGCCAGGCGTTCGGCCCGGCCGGCCTTGCGGGCGCCGACATCGCGCGCGATCTCCTCCAGCGCCGCCTGCACGCTGTCGACGGCGAAGCGCACCGAGCGCGGGAACTCCTCGTTCAGCAGCAGGAACTCGGCGATATAGCGCGGCTGGAAGTCGGCCGTGTAGACCTTGCAGTACGCCTCGAACGCCGTGCAGGACTTCAGCAGGCCGACCTGCTCGATATACTCGACCGCGCCCAGCGCCGCGCCGTCGGCCATGTAGCTCGCGAAATAAACGTCCAGCAGCCGCGACGTCGCCATCGCCCGTTCGAGATAGCGACCGATCTGGATGAACTGCCAGCCTTCGCCATGATTCAGCGTCGCATCGGTCAGGCCCTGAAACAGATGCGCGCCCTCGATCACCTCGCGGCAGAAGTTGCCGTGCTCGTCCGGGTTCAGCTTGCTGGCGCCGCGCAGGCGTAGATAGAGCCGGTTCAGGTCCTGCCACATCTCGGTGCTGACCTGCTCGCGCACCTGCCGCGCGTTCTCGCGCGCCGCGTTCACGCAGGCGCGCACTGACACCGGCCGGCTCGCGTCATACAACAGCACCGCCAGCATGGAATCGAGCTCGGCCGCCTCCTCCGGCGCCAGCCCCACATTCATCGCCGCCAGCGGCCTGGCCCAGCGGTCCGACTGAAACGCCGTCGCCAGCTCCAGCGACAGGTCGAGATTGACGCCGATCAGGCGCGCGTTGTGCTCGGCTCGCTCGAGATAGCGGCTCATCCAGTAGAGGCTGTCGGAAACCCGTGAAAGCAACTGACGGCCCGCCCTAGTCGTTCAGGACCCAGGTGTCCTTCGAGCCGCCGCCCTGGCTCGAGTTCACCACCAGCGATCCGCGTTTGAGCGCCACGCGCGTCAGTCCGCCAGGCACGATCTTGACCTCTTCGCCGGCGAGGATGAACGGCCGCAGATCCACGTGTCGCGCCTCGATCCGGTCGTCGACGAAACACGGCGCGCGCGACAGTGCCAGCGTCGGCTGGGCGATATAGTTGCGCGGATTGGCGATGATCGCCTCGCGGAACTCGGCCCGTTCCTCGGCCGTGCTGTGCGGGCCGATCAGCATGCCGTAGCCGCCGGACTCGCCGACCGCCTTCACCACCAGCTTGTCCAGGTTGTCGAGCACGTATTTCCGGTCGTCGTCGTAAGCCAGGATGTAGGTCTCGACGTTCGGCAGGATCGGCTCCTCGTCGAGATAGTATTTGATGATCTTCGGCAGGAAGGCGTAGACCGCCTTGTCGTCGGCGACGCCGGTGCCGATGGCGTTCGCCATGCCGACATTGCCGGCGCGGAAGGCGTTGAACAGCCCCGGCACGCCCAGGATCGAATCCCGGCGGAACGCCAGCGGATCGACGAAATCGTCATCGATGCGGCGATAGATCACGTCGACCCGCTCCAGGCCCGCCGTCGTCCGCATATAGACGACGTTGTCGTGCACCAGCAGGTCGCGGCCCTCGACCAGCTCGATGCCCATCTGCCGGGCCAGATACGTGTGCTCGAAATAGGCCGAGTTGAACACCCCCGGCGTCAGCAGCACGACGGTCGGGTTCGGCCGGTGCGGCGGCGACAGCGAGCGCAGCGTCGACAGCAGGGCCTGGCAGTAATTGTCGACCGGCCGCACACCGTGCAGCAGGAACATCTGCGGGAACAGCCGCTTCATCACCTCGCGGTTCGCCAGCATGTAGGAGACGCCGCTCGGCACCCTGAGATTGTCCTCCAGCACCGCGAAACGGCCGTCGTCGAGGCGCACCAGATCCGAGCCCGAGATCGCCACATAGACGTCCCGCGGCGGATTGATGCCCCGCATCTCTGGCCGGTAATGCCGGCAGCTATAGATCATGTCGCGCGGCACCACGCCGTCGTCGAAGATGCGGCCGGCGTGATAGATGTCCTTCAGGAACAGGTTCAGCGCATTGATCCGCTGGGTCAGACCGTCGTTGATCACCCGCCATTCGTCGGCCGTGATGATGCGCGGCAGCAGGTCGGTCGGAAACACCCGCTCGGTGCCTTCCTCGTGACCGTAGACCGTGAAGGTGATGCCCTGATTCAGGAAAAACAGATCGGCGGCCTGCTGGCGTTGATGGAACTCTTCGGGCGCCAGCTTCAGGATGCGCTGATAGAGCTTCTCATAGGCAGCCCGCGGCACCCGTTCGCGGGTCAGCATCTCGTCATAGGCGGCGTCGAGCTGGTAGTCGCAGAACAGCGCCGGCAATGCCGCCGCTTCGTCCCCCGTCTCCCTGTTGGCCTGCGTTTTTTTGACAGCCATGTTGGCTGAAAGCCTGACGGCACGCCCGCGCGGCTGTCAAGGCGATACTGCGCCTGCGAAATGGAATTCTTGTCAGACGGCGGCGAGCGTCCGGCGCAGCCCGTCCGCCAGCGGCGTTTCCGCCGCGAAACCGAAGCAGGCCTCGGCCTTGGACGGGTCGCCGAGCGATACCCGGATGTCGCCGGGCCGTTCCGGCTGCAGCTCGACGTTCAGCGCCACGCCCTTGATCTCGGCGATGGTTTCGGCGAGCTGCCGCACCGTGGTCGAGCGGCCGGTGCAGATATTGAACACCGACGGCGGTTCGGGCGGACTTTCCATCGCCGCCAGCAGGTGACGGACCACGTCGGCGACATAGACGAAGTCGCGCGATTGCTCGCCGTCGCCGAAGAAGGTCACGCCCTGCCCGCGCGCCAGCCGCTCGGCGAAGATCGCGATCACCCCGGAATAGGGCGAATGCGGGTCCTGGCGCGGGCCGTAGACGTTGAAGAACCGGAAGCCCACGGTCGGCACCTCGTGCACATGCGTCGCCACCCGGCCGTGCAGCTCGCAGCCCAGCTTGTCGGCGCCATAGGCCGACAGCGGCTTGGTCTCGGCGGCCTCGGACAGCGGCACGTTTGCATTGTCGCCGTAGACGGCCGCCGACGAGGCGTAGATCACCGGCACCGCCGGCCGGTCGTCGGTCGCGCGGGCGGCGTCGAAGATCTCGATTGCGCCGGTCAGGTTGCTGCGGTGGGTGCCGATCCAGTCCTCGTTGCCGCGCTGCACCGAGGCGACGGCCGCCAGATGGAAGCAGCCGTCGACGTCGGCCATGGCGGCGCGCACATCAGCATGGTCGGCGACATCGCCGACGACGATCTCGGCCGCTGACGGCACGTTTTGCCGCTTGCCGGTCGACAGATCGTCAAGAATACGGACCTCGTCGCCGCGCGCCAGCAGCGCCTCGACGACGTGCGAGCCAATGAAGCCGCAGCCGCCGGTCACAAGAAATCGCGCCATATCGCTCCGAATGGATGCCTTCGTGGAACCTCAACGCGCCAATTCGCCGGCCAGCACCGGCTGCGGTTCGGGCGAGCGGCGCAGGTGCGGCGACAGGCGATATTCCAGATATCGCACACCGCGCGTGACGACAAAGTTAATCGTCAGATAAATCGCGCCGGCGACGATGAAGATCTCCACTGGCAGGAAGGTTTGCGAGATGATCTTGCGGGCGATGCCGGTGATCTCCAGGATCGTGATCGTGCTGGCGAGCGAGGTCGACTTCACCATCAGGATGATCTCGTTGCCGTAGGCCGGCAGCGCCTGGCGGATGGCGACGGGGAAGATGATGCGCCGGAACAGGAGCGGCCCCGACATGCCGCAGGCCCGCGCCGCCTCGACCTGCCCCCAGGGCACCGACTGGATGCCGCCGCGGATGATCTCCGAGGTGTAAGCGCCGGTGTTCATGGTCAGCGCCAGGATCGCGCACCAATAGGGCTCGCGGAAGAACGGCCAGAGGAAGCTCTCCCGCACCGCCTCGAACTGGCCCAGGCCGTAATAGATCAGGAAGATCTGCACCAGCAGCGGCGTACCGCGAAACACGAAGACGTAGGAATACGCGACCGCGGAGATGGCGCGGAAAGACGACAGCCGCAGCAGGGCGATACCGACGGCGACGAAGAAGCCCAGCGCCAGCGACGCGAACACCAGCTGGAAGGTCATGCCGGCGCCCTCGAGCAGCTTCGGCAGGCTTTCCCACATCAGCGCGAAGTCCATGTCAGGCCCGCCTGACGCCGCGGTTGGCCCAGCGCTCCGAGCGCTGGAAGCCCATGTTCGAGAAGGTCGTCAACACCAGATAGGCGACAGCCGCCAGCAGGTAAAAGACGAACGGCTGGCGCGTCGAGCCCGAGGCGATCGAGGCCTGCCGCATGATCTCGACCAGGCCGGTGACCGAGATCAGCGCCGTGTCTTTCAGGGTCAATTGCCAGACGTTGCCGAGGCCCGGCAACGCGAAACGCAGCACCTGCGGGGCCATGATGCGCCGGAACATCAGCCAGTCGCTCATGCCGCAGGCGCGCGCCGCCTCGATCTGGCCGCGCGGAATCGCCAGCACCGCGCCGCGCAGCACCTCGGTCGAATACGCGCCCGATACCACGCCGATCGCGATCGTGCCGATGGTGAAGGCGTTCAGCTCGATATAGCCGTCATAGCCGAAGATGCGGGCGACGAACATCACCGCCCCATTGCCGCCAAAGAACAAGAGGTAAAGGATCAACAGCTCCGGCACGCCGCGCACCACGGTGGTGTAGGCATCGCCGATGGCCCGGTTGACCATCCAGTCCGACAGCTTCAGGGCCGCGCCGCCAGCGCCGATCACCAGTCCCAGGAAGAACGACGACACGCTGACCGCGATCGTCATCAAGGTGGCGACCGCCATCTCGTCGCCCCACCCGCCATCGCCGAAACTTAGGAGGTCCAAAGACTGGTGACCCTAATGACCGGTCTGGATGATTGTTGCGCGTACGGCTGCCCTCACCCCAACCCTCTCCCGCAGGCGGGAGAGGGGGCCGCGACCGCTGCGGCATTCAACCCCTCTCCCGCCTGCGGGAGAGGGAGGGACCCGCGCGACGGCAGTCGCGTGGGAGGGTGAGGGCTGCCGCATCGCCGTGATTACAGCGCGTCGATCAACTACTCCGTAAACCCGAACCACTGCAGCGCCAGGCGGTCGACGGTGCCGTCGGCACGGGCTTCGCCGATCGCCTTGCTGAACATCGCGGCGAGCTCGGTATCCTTCTGGCGGATGCCGGCGCCGACGCCGGCGCCGAACGGACCGCCGTTCATGGTCGGCCCGACGGCGGCGAAGCCCTTGCCCTTGTCGGAATCCAAGAGCGGCTTCCAATAGCTCATCGAGGCCAGCGCCGCGTCCACCCGGCCGGCGGCGAGGTCGAGATCCAGGTTCTCCTGCGTGTCATAAGTGCGGATGTCGACATCGTCGGCCAGCACCGCGTTCAGAAAGTTCTCGTGCGTGGTCGCGACCTGGACGCCGATGGTCTTGCCTTTGAACGTGCCCTTGATCTTGTCGATCGCCGCCTGCTCGCCGGCATCGACATCGTCGAGCGACAACTTCGTGGCGTCAGTGTTGAAGCCGGCGAGGTCGCTGGTCTTCAGCACCACGAACGAGGCCGGCGTGCCGAAATAGGAGGCCGAGAAGCTGATCACCTTCTTGCGCTTCTCGGTGATCGACATGCCAGCCATGATGACGTCGTACTTGCCGGCCTGCAGCGCCGGGATGATGCCGTCCCAGGCCTGGGCGACGATCTCGCACTCGACGTTCATGCGCCGGCAGAGGTCGCGCGCCAGATCGAGTTCGAAGCCGATCAGCTTGCCCGAGGAATCGGTGAAGTTCCACGGCGCGTAGGCCCCCTCGGTGGCGATCCGCACCTTCTTCCAGTCCTTGGCCAGCGCCGAACCGGCGCCCACGGCCAACGCGGCCGCCACGGCGATCGCTGTCATCAGCTTTTTCATTTTAGAACTCCTTGCTCTTGGAATTGACGTCATTGACGTGGTTTCGCGTGTCGGCTCCCCCCTTGGGCCGGCTACAGCATGCTCGCCAGGAACTGGCGGCAGCGTGGGGATATGGGATTGTCAAAGACCTGCGACGGCGGTCCATGCTCCTCGACGATGCCCTGTTCCAGGAACAGCACCTCATTCGAGACCTCGCGCGCGAAGCCCATCTCGTGGGTGACCACGATCATGGTGCGGCCCTCCAGCGCCAGGTCGCGCATCACCTTCAGCACCTCGCCGACCAGTTCCGGGTCCAGCGCCGAGGTCGGCTCGTCGAACAGCAGCACATCGGGCTCCATCGCCAGCGCCCTGGCGATCGCCGCCCGCTGTTGCTGGCCGCCCGACAGGTGCGCCGGATAGTAGTGCTGGCGGTCGGACATGCCGACCTTGTGCAGGATGGCTTCCGCCTTCTCGACCGCTTCCTTCTTCGGCACCCGCTTCACATGCACCGGCGCCTCGATGACATTCTCCAGCACGGTCATGTGCGACCACAGATTGAAGCTCTGGAACACCATGCCGAGGCGCGCCCGGATGCGATCGACCTGCCGCTTGTCGGCCGGCGCCGCCATGCCGCCCGAGAGCTGCTTCATCCGGATCAGCTCGCCCTTGACCTCGATGCGGCCGGCGTTCGGGATCTCCAGCAGGTTGATGCAGCGCAGGAACGTGCTCTTGCCCGAGCCGCTGGAACCGATCAGCGAGATCACGTCGCCATCGCGCGCTGTCAGCGAGACGCCCTTCAGGACTTCAAGACTGCCGAAGCTCTTGTGCAGATCGTCGACAACCAGGGCGGCGCCGCCATTGGCGGCGGAACCATCGGCCATCTATGTACTTCCCTGTCGTATCAGCCGTTTTGCTTATCTTTGGCTTGGACGTTAGACACGTTTTCACCGCGGTGCAACAATAGTGGCGTTAACCTTGATGATTCCGGGCGCGCGGCTTAGGTTGCCGGTCGCATTTCTTCCGCAACTCCAAAGAATGGTGTTAAGTCCGTAATGAAATTCTCCGGTACCGACACGTATGTGGCGACCGAGGACCTGATGGTCGCGGTCAACGCGGCCATCACGCTCGAGCGCCCGCTGCTGGTCAAGGGCGAGCCCGGCACGGGCAAGACCATCCTGGCGCACGAGGTCGCGAAGGCGCTCGACAAGCCGCTGATCCAGTGGCACATCAAGTCGACCACCAAGGCGCAGCAGGGCCTCTACGAATATGACGCTGTCTCGCGCCTGCGCGATTCACAGCTCGGCGACGAGCGCGTGCACGACATCGCCAACTACATCGTCCGCGGCAAGCTCTGGGACGCCTTCGAGGCCGACGAAGCGCCGGTGCTGCTGATCGACGAGGTCGACAAGGCCGACATCGAGTTCCCGAACGACCTGCTGCTCGAGCTCGATCGCATGGAGTTCTACGTCTACGAGACCCAGCAGGAGGTGAAGGCGCAGAACCGGCCGATCGTCATCATCACGTCGAACAACGAGAAGGAGCTGCCGGACGCCTTCCTGCGCCGCTGCTTCTTCCACTACATCCGCTTCCCCGACCGCGAGACCATGCTCGACATCGTCGACGTGCATTTCCCCGACGTGCAGCAGAGCCTGGTCCGCGAAGCGCTCAACATCTTCTACGAGACCCGCGAGGTGCCCGGCCTGAAGAAGAAGCCGTCGACGTCGGAGCTGCTCGACTGGCTGAAGCTGCTGATGGCCGAGGACATCCCGGCCGAGACGCTGCGCACGCGCGATCCGAAAAAGTTGATCCCGCCGCTGCACGGCGCCCTTCTGAAGAACGAGCAGGACGTGCACCTGTTCGAACGCCTCGCCTTCCTCGCCCGCCGCGAGCAGGGCAACTAAACGCCCGGGAGGCCGCCCCATGTTCGTCAACTTCTTCCTCGAGCTGAAGCAAGCCAAGGTGCCGGTCAGCCTGCGCGAGTACCTGACGCTGATGGAGGCAATGGAGGCGGGCGTCGCCAACTACAAGGTCGAGAACTTCTACTACCTCTCGCGTTCGACGCTGGTGAAGGACGAGCGCAATCTCGACAAGTTCGACCGCGTCTTCGCCCACGTCTTCAAGGGCCTGGAGCCGGCCGAGGACGAGGTCGCGGCCGAGATCCCGGAGGAATGGCTGCGCAAGCTGACCGAGCTGTACCTCACTGACGAGGAAAAGGCGAAGATCGAGTCGCTCGGCGGCTGGGAAAAGCTGATGGAGACGCTGAAGGAGCGTCTGGAAGAGCAGAAGAAGCGCCACCAGGGCGGCAACAAATGGATCGGCACGGCCGGCACCTCGCCGTTCGGCGCCGAGGGCTATAACCCCGAGGGCATCCGCATCGGCCAGGACCGTTCGCGCCACCGCCGCGCGGTCAAGGTCTGGGATAAGCGCGAATACCGCAACCTCGACGACTCGGTCGTGCTCGGCACCCGGAACATCAAGGTGGCGCTACGCCGCCTGCGCAAGTTCGCCCGCGAGGGCGCGCCGGACGAGCTCGATCTCGACGGCACCATCAAGTCCACGGCCAAGAACGGCGGCTATATCGACATTCGCATGCAGCCCGAACGCCGCAACACGGTGAAAGTGCTGCTGCTGCTCGACGTCGGCGGCTCGATGGACGACCACATCCGCACCTGCGAGGAGCTGTTCTCGGCCGCCCGCGGCGAGTTCAAGCATCTGGAATACTATTACTTCCACAACTGCCTCTACGAGAAGGTTTGGAAGGACAACCGCCGCCGCCACACCGAGCACATCCCGACGACCCAGCTCATCAACACCTACGGGCCGGACTGGAAGCTGTTCCTGGTCGGCGACGCCAGCATGAGCCCCTACGAGATCGCCTATCCCGGCGGCAGCGTCGAGCACTGGAACGAGGAACCGGGCCAGGTCTGGATGACCCGCCTGCTCGACCATTACAAGCACGCGGTCTGGCTGAATCCGGTGCCGGAGCGGCATTGGGAATACACGCCGTCGGTGCAGATGCTGCAGCAGCTCATGGGCGACCGCATGTACGGCCTGACGCTCGACGGCCTCGATCAGGCCATGCGCGAGCTCAATCGCTAACCGGCATTTACCGCCGGTTAACCTCCACGTTCGTTAAGGCTGTGCCCGCCGTCGGCGTGGCATAACCGTGGCAGCAGCCCACGGTCGTGGCATTTCTGTGGCCAATCGCCGATTCACCGTGTCAACGCCCCGATTCCCGGACGTCGGCCCGGCCGCGTTAACTGTTTTTTAAGACCTGTTTACGAAACTAGAGGATGAAACGGGAACGGGCGTTATCTCGTCCTCGAAACGGCATACCACCGGCAACGGTGGGACGCAAAGCTTCCGGTCCACGAAACTTCATTGCGTGGATAGCGGGGCCGCCGAAAGGAAACGTGAATGCTGATGTCCGTCATCTCATCGACCGGCAGCCGGGGGGCAGCACAACGCAAAACCCTGTCGACGCTGCTGGCTGGCGGCAGGGGCCTGATCCGGCCACTACGCCAGACACAAAAGACTCTTCTCGCCAAATCCGCCGCTTTTGTCGTCACCGGACTGCTGGCCCTTAGCGCCGGCGCCGCCGCCGCGCAGTCGAGCGACGAGGCCGCACGCTTCGTGCAATCCGTCTGCGATCGGGCGACGCACATCCTGCAGGCAACCAATGCAAACGAAGATCGCAAGCGCGGCGAATTGCGGGGCCTGCTGGAAGAGGTCATGGACCTGCCGCGGATCGGCCGTTTCACGCTGGGCGGACATTGGGAGAACGTCTCGCTGAAGCAACAGAACGACTTCCAGTCGCTGTTCGCCGACTTCGTGCTGAACACCTATGCCAGCCTGCTGCTGTCGGAGACCGACAGCCGCTTCATCGTGGTCAAGACCGAAGCCCTGACCGACGACAAGGCCATCGTGCACACGCGGGTCGAACGCGCGTCAGGCGATGGCGTCGACACGGTCTGGCAGATCGGCAAGGCCGCGGACGGCAAATACCGCGTCCTCGACATCTCCGCCGACGGCGTCAGCCTCGCCGAAACCTATCGCGCGACGTTCAGCGCGTTGATGGCGAATGGCGGCATGCCGGTCCTGCTCGCGGCGCTGAAGAAACGCACCTGATCCAACGCCGGCACGCGCCGGCGCCGATATCAGCGGCGCGCCCCACGGTGGGCGCTTGACGCTGTCCGTTTGCCGCCGGGCCATCGCGCCCGGTTTTACTTTGCCTGTGATCGACCCTCTTCCGATGGTTTTTGCCGGCCTCCACCCGATGGCCTAGGATCCGCCGAAGCTAGGTAACACGCTCGCGGAGACAGGCCATGCGCACCAGACAGCTCGGATCCCTTTGGCCGGTCAGTGAACTGACGCTCGGCGGCGGCGGCCTCGGCCAGCTCTGGGGCACGACGTCACGCGACGAGGCCATCGCCACCGCCCGGGCCGCGGTCGACGCCGGCATCACGCTCTTCGACATGGCCCCGCGTTATGGCGAGGGCGAGGCCGAGGTCGTGATCGGCGCCGCCTTCGAGGGCCGCCTGCCACCCGGCGTGCGCGTGACCAGCAAGTGCCTCCTGGGCGAAACCCCGCCGGACCGCATCGAAGCGCATCTGCGGCAATCGATTGGCGACAGCCTGGCCCGGCTCAATCTCGAGCGGCTCGACATCTTCTTCCTGCATTCAAACGTCGTGCCGGACGACCATCCCATGCGCCAGCACCCGGACGCCGCGGTGCGCATGACCCCGGTCTCGGTGTTCCGCGAGGTCGTCCGGCCGGTGTTCGAGAAACTCAAGGCCGAGGGCCTGATCGGCGCCTGGGGCCTGACCGGCATCGGCTATCCCGACACCATCATCGAACTTCTGGGCGAGTCACCGAAGCCCGGCGCCGTCCAGTGCATCGCCAATCTGTTGGACTCACCAGGCGGCCTGAAATTCTTCGACGGCCCGGCCAAGCCCCGCGACGTCATCGCCGCGGCCGCCGCGAACAATGTGGGCGTCATGGGCATCCGCGCCGTCCAGGCCGGCGCGCTCACCGACCGCATCGACCGCCCCCTGCCCGACGACCATCCGGAAATGGCCGACTATCGCCGTGCCGCCGGTTTCCGCCAACTCGCCGCCGAACTCGGCGAACCCACCGCCGCCCTCGCCCACCGCTACGCCCTGTCGCTGCCGGGTATCGACACCCTCGTCCTCGGCGTCAAGAACCAGGCCGAGCTCGACGACTGCATCGCCGCCGCGGAAGCCGGTCCCTTGTCGGCCGACCTGATCGCCCGCATCGACGCCGCTGTCGCCACAGGTTAGTCGTTCCGGAATCACCCGCCGTTACTCCGCCGCCGCGGCGTCGTTGCGCCGGCCCAGCAGATACCAGGTCCGCATCCGGCCCTTGCCCTTGACCTCGATATTGCCGCGGGCGGCAAAGTCGTAGGCGTGCGCCAGGCGATCGCGCACCGCATCGCTGACCTGGATGCTACCGGCCTCGCCGGCCGCCTCCATGCGGCTCGCCGTGTTCACCGTGTCGCCCCAGAGGTCGTAGAGAAACCGGGTCTCGCCGATCACGCCGGCGATCAGCGGACCGGTATGGATACCGATGCGAACGCCCAGCAGGCTGCCGTCCGGCGCCGTCATGCCGGCGACCACGTCGCGCATGTCGAGCGCCAGATCGGCGATCGCCGTATCGTGGCAGTCATGCGCCTGAGCCACGCCGCCCGCCACCATGTAGGCGTCGCCGATGGTCTTGATCTTTTCCAGCCCATGCCGCTCGACGAGCCGGTCGAAGGCCGCGAACACCCGGTCGAGCAGACCCAGGACCTCTTCGGGCGGATGCGCCGCCGCGATCTGGGTAAAGCCGACGATATCGGCGAACAGCACGGTCGAGTCGGCGACGTCGTCCACCACCCGCTCGCCCCGCTGCAATCGGTCGGCAACGCTTGCCGGCAGAATGCTGATCAGCAGCTCGCGGTAGCGCCGCCGTTCGCTCTCGATGATCTCGTCGCTGGCGAAATCGCGGCGCTGAAACAGCTCGCGCCGGTACAGCATGATGACGCCGATGACGTTGGCGCTGATCAGCTGCAGCGTCAGCGACAGCAGCTCCACGTCGTTCAGCGTACCGCCCCACCAGACCGAGGCCAGATAGAACACCGTCGCCAGTTCGGCGCAGACCGCGCCATACATGAAGATCAACGGGATCAGAACGTAGACCCCCATCAGCAGCAGAATAAATCCGCCGATGACCAGCGGCGGGCCAACGCCGATCACGTTGATCGCAGCATAGAATTCCGTGAAACCCAGCACCAGCGCCACCATCAGCAGCGGCCAGCGCGTGCGGAAATACGGCAGATAGGTCAGCACCAGCAGCAGGGCCGTATAGGCCGTCATGCCGACGCCCTGCGCGATCATGATCTCGATCTGATAGGCCTGAAAGACGAACGGGCCCATCGCCGCGAACGGCAGGTTAATCAGCATCGCCACCACCAGCGCCAGCCGCGCCTGCCGCAGGTTTAGTTCGCGCGTCGCCGCTCGGTAGCGGGCCTCTTTCGCGGGGTCGCGAAAACGCAGCGTCAGCCGCTTGATTTCGTCTTCCGCGATCAGGGGCTGAGTCGATTCAGACATGACGCCAGGATAGCCGATTTGCCCGCATCAGACGCCGAAAGCGGAGGTAATGGCGATCATGATGCCACCCCCGTAGCCACGGCAGCCCGCGCCCCGTCGTTCGGACCATCCTCGACGATACGGCCATCGACCAGGTGGATACGCCGGTCGGTGCCGCCGGCGAAGTCGAGGTCGTGGGTGACGGCGACGATCGTCGCGCCCTGCTTGTGCACCAGATCGGCGAAGATCTCGAACACGTTGGCCGAGCTGTGACTGTCGAGATTGCCGGTCGGCTCGTCGCAGAGAATGATGCGCGGCTGGTTGGCGAGCGCCCGGGCGATGGCGACGCGCTGACGCTGGCCGCCCGAGACCTGATCGGGACGCTTCTTCATCTGGTCGGCGAGGTCGAAATCGGCCAGCAGGCTCTCGGCGCGCTCGCGCATGGCCTTCTCGGACAGCTGCCCCAGCCGCCGCATCGGCACCATGACATTGCCGAGTACGGTGAATTCCGGCAGCAGGAAATGGAACTGGAAGACGAAACCGATCTTCCTGAGCCGGGTGTCCGCCAGTCCCTTCTCGTCCAGTGCCGTGGTGTCCTCGCCGTCGAGCAGGATCTGACCCGAGGTCGGGTGGTCGAGCAGGCCGAGCAGATACAGAAGCGACGACTTGCCCGAGCCCGACGGCCCGGTGACCGCCACGAACTCGGCCTCGCGCACGGTCATCTCGATGTCCTGCACCAGCGTCACCGGCACCGGCCCCGGCAGCACCCGGCTGACGTCGCGGGCCTCGATGACAACAGCGCCCGTCATGCGGCGCCGCGCAGGATGTCGACCGGCTTGAGCGCCGATGCGCGCCGCGCCGGCAGATAGGCCGCAAGCGTCGCCGACAGCAGCGCGAAGCCGCCGGCGACCAGATACTGGTCGATGCCTTCATAGAGCGGAAAGCCCTGCTCCTCGGTGAAGCCGGGCGGCTTGAACTGGATCGTCGCCAGCCCGGCCAGCATGCCGTAGCCGATGATCCAGCCCAGCACGCTGCCGCTGATGCCGACCAGCACGCCTTCGATCAGGAAAATGCGCCGGATGTCGCCCGCGTTGAAGCCCATGGACTTCAGGATCGCGATGTCGCGCGTCTTCTCCAGCACCACGGTCGAGATGATGTTGAAGATGCCGAAGCTCGCCACCACCAGGATGGCGCCGACGATCGAGTACATGATGGCGTTTCGGATCACCAGCACGCTCAGAACGTCCTCGTTCGCCTCCTGCCAGGATTCGGCGAGATAGCCGACGCGGGTCTCGATGTCGGCCGCGACCTGCAGCGCCCGGTTCGGTTCCTCCAGACGCAGCCGCAGCCGGTTCGCCGTTTGCGGCCGGTCGAGCAGCACTTGCGCCTTCTTGATCAGCGAATAAATCGTGCCCTCGTCGATGGCGACGACGCCGGTGCTGAACAGGCCGACGACCTTCATCTTGCGCACGACGCCCGCGGTCGAGATCACCGAGATATTGTCGCCGACCCCGGCCTTCAGCTTGTCGGCCATGGCCCGGCCGATGATGATGCCGTTCGCCGTGGTCTCCAGATCGTCGAGCGTGCCGACGATCATGTCGTCGACCAGCTGCGTCACCAGGCGCTCCCGCGCCGGCTCGATCCCGTTCAAGGTGGCCGACATGTCCTTGGCGCCGTAGCGCAGGATCACCTGGCCGAACAAGGCCGGCGCCACGGCGACGCCATCGAGCCGGCTCAACAGGTCCAGCTTGGCCTTGTAGTTGCGGATGCCGCGCACCTCGTCGCGCGGCTTCAGGCTGCGCAGCGATACGGCGCCGGCCGCATACAGCCGCTCCACGGGCTGCAGCGGCGGCTCGCGGTATTCGTCCTTCACCGTGATGTGCGGCGCCGAGTCGACTAGCTTCTCGATGAAGTCCCGCTCCGAGCCGCGCATCAGCGACGACACCGCAACGAAGAACCCGACCCCCAGCGCCACGCCCATCACCGATACCGCAGTCTGCCGCCGCCGGTTCTGCAGGTGCGTGAGCGCGATGGAAAAGTCGATCGCCATGGCGCTAGCAATCCACGCCCGTCACTCCGTCACCGCCATGCGGGTGCGCACGCGGGCGCCGTCGGTCAGGCGTTCCGGTGGGTTCAACAGCACCAGCGCATCGTCCGTCAGCCCGTCCGCGATCTCGGCCGTGTCCGCGCCGACAATGCCGATGCGCACGGCGCGACGGATCAGGCGCTCGTCTTCGACGATCCAGACATGCTTGCCGTCGAGCGCGTCAATCGGCACCAGCAGTGCGTTGTCATGCTGGGCGACGACGATATTCACCTCCGACGTCATGCCGATCATCAGTGGCGAGTCCGCCGGCAGGCCGATACGCACCCGGTAGTTGCGCGCGATCGGATCGCCCTTCGGCGTGATCTCGTCGACCTGGCCCTCGAACACCCGTTCCGGCCAGGCGTCCGACCGGATCAACGCCGTCTGGCCCAGCGCCACCATCGGGATGTCCTCCTCGTCGACCTCGGCTTCGATCCTGAGCGGCGCGCAGCAGCCGACCCAGATCAGCACGTCGCCCTTGTCCACGACCTCGCCCAGTTCGCCGTCCTTGCGGATCACCTCGCCGTCGAACGGCGCCTTGAGCAAATGATCGCGCAGCTTCTCGCGCGCCACCGCCAGCGCGCCTTGCGCCGCATCAAATTCGCTCTCGGCCAGGTCCCGGGTATTGGCGCTGACATGGCCCCGCGCGAACAGGTTGCGGGCGCGCTCGAGGTCGGACCTGAGGTATCGGGTCTTCGCTTCCAGCTCATTGACACGCGCCTGCGCCTCGCGCTCGTCCAGCCGCAGCAGCACGTCGCCGGCCTTCACGCCGTCGCCTTCCTCGACCAGGATCTCGACGATGCGGCCAGTGAGCTTCGGGCCGATCCCGGCCATTTTCTTGGCCTCGACCGTGCCGGTGGCGTAGACCGCCAGCACCGCTGGCCCGCGCGTCGGCGTGGTCACGATCACCGTGCGGGCGCCAAGCAGGAAGTACCAGGCGCCGCCCGCCACGACGGCGGCGACGATCAGAAAAACGACCCCAACCTTCCAGTATCGCACGAGCCCTACCGGTGCTTTCGCTGCCTGTCGCCGAACCCTAACAGAGGGCGCTTTATAGATAATTTCGGACGATGACGAACGCCAGTATCACCGATAGGGACGATCGGCCGCAGTCGGAGATTCAGTCGGCAATTCCGGGTTCAAGCCCCGTCCATCGCCCGCACCATGACGCCGCCGCGGGGACCGGTGTTCAGGCGATCGGCGAATTCGGGCGCCAGCGCACGGCCATGATCGAGATTGAGCCAAAGCCGCAGCAAACGCCGCTTGCGCGCGGGCTCGGGCCAGTCCTCGAAATCGGTCCGGCTGTGCAGCACCATGTGATTGTTCAGCAGCTGGATGTCGCCGGGCCGGAAATCCATGTCGAACCGGATACCCGGCCGCATGGCCAGCTCGCGGACGAACTCGACCGCGGCCAGGTCGTCGCCCGACAGCGCCTCACCGGCCTTGGCCATACCGTCGATGATGGTCTTGCCGTTATAGCGGCAGCTCAGCCGACCCTCGAAATAGCTGAACACCGGCACCCGGTTGAACGTTACTTCATCGGGATCGTCGGTGACGCCTTCGCCGCGCAGATCGAAGTGATAGCCGCGGCACAGCGGCTCGATGAATTTCGGCCGCTCGGCCAGTATCGTGTTGTAGATCGTCGCGGCACTGGCGACACAACTGGCACCGCCCGTCTTGGACGGATGCACGCACAGCAGACCGACAACATCGCTGGCATCGCAGTGCGGCCGCAGCGCCGCCCGTGTGGTGTAGCCGCGCACGTTCTTGGCCTGATAGTCCCGCCCGCTGTCCGTCACCTGCCCGATCAGATCGCCTTTGGCGTTCTGCGAAATCGGCGTGCCCAGATGCACCGCCAAGCCCCAATAGAGCGTGTAGAGCGCGTCCATATCGTAACGCTCGGGCGCCAGCCCGCGCAGCAGCACGACGCCGCGTCCGTGCTCTAGCTCGTGGGCAATGTCTTGCAGTCGCGCGCCAAGCGTCGGCAACGTGAAATCGTCACGGCCGAATTCGTAAGTGGCGAGGCCCTTCGACCGCACGGCGGCCACCGCCGCGTCGATTTCCTCGAGCTCAGCCGGCCTGAACGTCTGCAGCCACGACCGATCCGCCGCCAGTTCCTCGGCCGTCCAGGCCGAGGCCTCGGTCACGGGATCTCGAAGCATGCTGATCTCTTCGGTCATCGCCGGCCTTCACACTCACGTTGCCGGCGGCCGGAACTTGGTCGTGCTCCAGCCGCCGTCCACCGCCAGCACCTGGCCGGTGATGAAGGCCGCGTCGTCGGAGCACAGAAACAACGCCGCCGCGGCGATGTCTTCCGGCTGGCCGATCCGGCCGAGCGGCGTGCCGCCGACCATGGCGTCGACGAACCACTCGTTGCCGGCGATGCGTTCGGCGGTCAGCGGCGTCTCGATGAAGCCCGGCGCCAGCGCGTTCACGCGGATGCCGTCGGGCCCATAGTCCGCCGCCATGTTCTGCGTCAGGCCAATGAGCGCCGCCTTGGTGGCCGAGTAGATCGAGCTGCCGGGAAAGCCGCGCAGGCCGAACACCGAGGCCATGTTGACGATGCTGCCGCCGCGCTCCCGCATCTCGCCCACCGCGGCCCGGGCGAAGCGGAACACGGCGCGCAGGTTGACCTCGGTGAAGCGGTCGAGATCCGCGTCGTCCGTCTCGTCCACCGGCTTGGCGCCGCCGATGCCGGCATTGTTGATCAGGATATCGAGCCGCTGAAAGGCGTCCTCGCAGGCCTTCATCACGTCGTCCGGGGCGGTCTCGTCGGTGACGTCGCAGGCGCACAGCTCGACGCGGCCCGGCGACGGCCGCGCCAGTTGCGCCGTCTCGGCGTTGCCCTCGGGGTCGCGGTCGACCGCCAGCACGTTCGCGCCCTCGGCCGCGAACCGGAGCGTGATCGCCCGGCCGATGCCAGAGCCCGCACCCGTCACCACGGCTATTCTGCCGTTCAACACGCCCGTCATTCGCCCCCTCCTCGCCCGTCAGCCAGCCGTCCAGCCACCATCCACCGGCAGCGCGGCGCCGGTCACGAACGCCGCCTCGTCGGATGCGAGAAACGCCGCGCAGGCCGCCATGTCGGCCGGCTCGCACATCCGGCCCAGCGGGATCGCCGCCTCCATCTGCCGCACCAGCGCCTCGTTACCCTCACCGACATAGTCATAGAACAAGGGCGTCCGCGCCGCCACCGGCAGCAGCGCGTTGACCCGGATCTTGTCCGGCGCCAGCTCGACCGCCAGGGCCTTGGTGAAGGTGACGACGGCGGCCTTGCTTGCGGCATAGGCCGCATTGCCGGGCCGGGGCTTCAGCGCCGCGGTCGAGGCCGTGTTGATAATCACGCCGCCGCCGTTGTGGCGCATGACCGGCGCGGCGAAATGCGCGAACAGATAGATGCTCTTGACGTTGACCGCGAACAGCCGGTCGTACATGTGCTCCTGCAAGTCGGTGACGTTTTCCTTGGGCGCGACGATGCCGGCATTGTTCATGACGATGTCCAGTCGGCCGTAGCGCTCGGTCGCCAACTCCACCGCCGACGCCACGTCGTCGCGGTCGGAGACGTCGGTCTGCACGAAGCTCGCCGTGCCGCCGGCTGCGCCGATGTCCTTGGCCACCCGGGCGCCGGCTTCCTCGCTGATATCGGCGATCAGCACCCGTGCGCCTTCGCCCGCGAAACGGTGCGCGAACGCCTCGCCGAAGCCCGAACCGCCGCCGGTCACGATCGCCACCCTGTCCTGTAACGCCATCTCATCTCCTCCCTTGCCGCATGGTCGAAACGGACATTTGTTCGTATTCTAGAGGCAATGGCGTCCAGCCGGCAGGGAGGAAATCAATGCAGTTCGGCCAGTTCAATCTTATGGGCCACCGCACGCGTGGCACCCCGGCGAAAAAGCTGTTCGACGAGGCCGTCGAGCAGGTGAAGCTGGCCGAGCAGGCGGGCTTCGACGCCGCCTGGTTCGCCGAGCACCACTTCTCCAACTACTGCGTCTGCCCCTCGCCGCTGATGATGGTCGCGCGCCTTGCCGGCGAGACCAGCCGCATCAAGCTGGCGCCGGCCATCGTCGTCATGCCGCTCTATCACCCCATGCGTCTGATCTCCGAGATCGGCATGGCCGACTCACTCTGCGACGGCCGCCTGATCCTCGGCATCGGCAGCGGCTATCAGCCGTTCGAGTTCTCACGCTTCGGCGCCGACCTCGCGGTCTCCAAGGAGGTCACGTGGGAAATGATGGATATGGTCGAGCTCGCCTTCAGCCAGGAGACTTTCACCTACGAAGGCACGCACTTCCAGATTCCTGAAACCCACATCAGCGTTCGCCCGGTCAACGGCATGCCCGAGGTCTGGATCGCCGGCGACTCGCCCGTCATTCACCGCGCCGCTGCCCGCCGCGGCTATGTGCCCATGTTCACCGGGCGGTTTTTCGCGGCCGACTATCAGGTCGAGATGCGGTCGAAGATCGAAGACTCGTTCAAGGCCGAGGGCCGCGACCCGGAGACCATGCCGCTCGGCATCCAGCGTTTCATGTGCGTCACCGACAGCCGCGAGGAGAGCCTCGAATACTGCGAGAACGCGCGGCATCAGATGCGCCTTGCCAACAACCTGCGCCGCGGCGTCGAGATCATGGACGGCGGCATGGTGGTCGAGCAACCGGCCGACAACGAGCCAGACCTGGAGACCATCGCCGATAACCTGCTGGTCGGCGATTGCGAGACCATCGCCGAGAAGCTGACCGAAGAAATCAGCCGGGCCCGCCCCAGCCACATGATGTTCCACTTCCAGGTCGGCGAGTCGAACTATCAAAAGGCGCTCAAGACCATCGAGCTGTTCGCCAGCGACATCCGCCCGATGATCGAAAAGACCCTAGGGCCGTTGGAGAACTTCGGCGCCCCGACAACGGCCGCGGCGGAGTAGAAAGGGATCTAACCGCCAAGACGCTAAGACACCAAGGGCAGTCCGGCAACGCGCCAAAACGGGCGGCGTGACCTTGGTGCCTTAGCGTCTTGGCGGTAAATTTTGGTTTCTACAAACCGGGAGATTGCCGTGACCGACGCCGTGGTGCTGTATGAATCGATCGACGGCGTGGCCGTCGTCACCATCAACCGACCGGAAAAGCGCAACGCGCTCAGCACTGCCGTGCGCGACCAGATGGCGGCTGCCTGGCGGCGCTTCCAGACAGACGACGACCGGGTCGCCATCCTGACCGGCGCCGGCGAGCACTTCTCCGGCGGCGCCGACCTCGACGATGCGCCCGAGATGTGGGCCTTCTCGCCCGGCGTCGCCCAGCCGCTCGATAAACCGGTGATCGCCGCGGTCGACGGCTGGTGCGTCGGCGGCGGCGTCATCCTGGTCCAGCATTGCGATCTCTGTATCGCCTCGGATCGTGCCCGCTTCTCCTATCCCGAGGCCAAGGTTGGCTTCTCCGGCGGCATGATCAGCTCGATCGTCAGCCGCATACCGCACAAGGTGGCGATGGAATTCATTCTGCTGGGCGAGCCGATGACGGCTGAGCGCGCCTACGAGATCGGCTTCGTCAACAAGGTGGTGCCGCCAGCAGACCTGATGGACGCGGCGATGGACTATGCCCGCCGCCTCGCCGAAAACGCGCCGTTGGTGCTCAGCCTGATCAAGCGCCATGTCGAGGAGGTGCTGCCCAAGGGCCCGTCCGAGCGCGCCGGCCGCGCCCGCGCCGAGGTCGCCACGACCTTCGACAGCGCGGACCTGCAGGAAGGCCTCGCCGCCTTCAAGGAAAAGCGCAAGCCCCGCTTCGACGGCCGCTAGTCCGGTTGGTCACCCCGGCGAAGGCCGGGGTCCATGGCAACGGCAGATGGATGCCGGCCTGCGCCGGCATGACGTCTGACTCAAGTTCGATCGCTGTGCAAACTAACGCAGCGGAATGACGTTGCCGCCGCCCACCGGCGTATAGGCGTCGCGTCTCGGCTCAACGCGCGGCTTGCGTCGGAACGGCACCACGTTGTCGTACGTGAGCCGATCAAGGCCCGTCAGGTCGTTGAGCCTGTAGCCGGGCGTCCGCGAAGCGTTGCGCCGCCGCCGCGCCCGCGCCACCAGATAACCGTTGCACAACATCATTAGTCGGTTCATCGCCACCACCCTCTGCACGCCTACGCAAAAAGCCTAGTGACGATTTGGTAACCAAAATCCTAACGACCGGGATCGCCGTCGCTTCAGAACGTCGTCGGCCAGGTCGAAAGGCGGTGCCGGCCGACGCCGTTCGTCGGCCCGCGCCGATGCACGGCCAGCATCTGCGACAGCCAGGCCCGGGTCTCGCGCGGGTCCAGCACGGCCTGGGCGCAGAACGAGGCCGCGAGGTCGTAGGCCGCGGTGTCCTGCGAGACCTTTTCGGCCAGCTCGCGGTACCGCGCCGGATCGTCTTCCTCGCGCACCCGGTAGACCACGTTCACGGCCGCGTTCGGGTCCATGAAGCTGACGTCGGCCGAGACCCAGGCGGCCATGGCGTCGGCCACGCCCGCGCCCATGTTGAGATGCGCCTGTCCATAGCTCTTGCGCATGATCACCGACAGCTTCGGCACATCAGCCAGATGCAGGGCCTGCATGTAGTTCATGATCTTGCCGGGCAGGCGCAGCCGCTCGCCGGCGACGCCGACCAGGAATCCCGGCGTGTCCGCCAGCGTCACGATCGGCAGGTTGAAGGAATCGCAGAGCACGATCAGGTTGATCGCCTTGTCGCAGGCGTCCGAGTCGAGCGCGCCACCCTTGAACATCGGGTTGGTCGCGATCACGCCGACGCTGCGCCCGTCGATGCGGGCGAGCCCGGTGGTGAGGTTGCGGGCGAAGCGCTCCTTGATCGGGAAATAGCTGTCCTTGTCGACCAGCAGCCGGATCACCTTGCGCACATCATAGACCTTGGCCCGGCTTTCCGGCACCAGGTCTAGCAGGCCGTCCTGCGGCTGCGCCTGCTCGGGCGTCACCGCGACATCCGGCGGCGCCTCGCCCGCATGCGCCGGCAGATAGCTCAAAAACTGCTTCACCGCGTCCAACGCCGCCTCGTCCGTGTCGACCGCCAGATCGGCCTGTCCCGTGACCGCCGTCTGCATCTCCCAGCCGCCCAGCGTCTGCGGGTCGGCATCCTCCGAGATCGCCACCGAGGTCACGTTGATGCTGGAAATCGCCATCACCGCGCCCTTGCGCATAACGGTGAAGTCGCTGGTCACGGCCCGCCAGGTCCCGCCGCCATAGCTCTGGCCCAGAACCGCGGCCGCCACCGGCGTCGTGCGGTCACGGGCCAGATTGAAGTATTCGCCCGTCTTGTGGATGCCGGTCGCGCCCATGACGTCCGGGATGCGCGCGCCCGAGCATTCGCAGAGCATGATCAGCGGCAGGCCGTTCTCCTCGGCCAACTTCTGGCTGTAGACCAGCTTGTGTCCGGCGATCTCGGCGCTCGACGCACCCATGGCGCTGAAGTCGGCGGCGTTGATCACGGCCAACCGCCCGTCGATCCGCCCCACCCCGTCGATGCTGCCGTCGCATGGCGCCCGGTCGTGATCCTCCGACCGCGCCGGCAGCGCCAGCAGCCCATGCTCGACGAACGTGCCCGCGTCGAACAGGTAATCGAGGCGCTCGCGCACGTTCATCACCCCGGCGTCGCGGAACTCGGCCAGCCGCTTCTCCGATCCCATCGCCAGCGCCGCGGCCCGCCGCCGCTCCAGCTCCGCCAACTCCGCCTCAAACCCCATCATCGCCTCCCCTGTTTACGATCGGCTCACGAACGAACGCCCGATTATCCAACAAGACGCCGTCGAACGCGCCGATGATATAGTCGGGGGCGTAAGTCGCGAGCCTAGGGGGAGGTCGGCATGGCGTTGGATCAGCATCATCGAACGCTCGGCGTGATCAGTTTCGGTTTGGCGCTGGGTTTGGTCTCGGCGATCTATGTCTTCATTCTCGGCCTTGTCGCCAGCCTGTTCGGCTGGGGCGTGCCGGTGGCGATGTCGCTCGCTTCGCTCTTCATCGGCTTCGGGCCCAGCTTCGTCGGCGCCATCGCCGGCGCTGTCTGGGCTTTCGTCAACGGCCTGATCGCTGGCGTGCTGATCGCCTGGTTCTACAACCGTTTCCTGCTGCGCCGCCGTGCGCACATCTCATCCGGCACGACCGGCCAGCACGTCGATTAGGGCGTCAACCAGTCCCGCCTGTCCCTTGTGCAACTTGGTCCGCGCGGTCTCCAGATCGACCCAGGCGGCGCGATCCACTTCCGGAAACGCCTGCCGGCGGCCCGAGCGCGGCGGCCATTCAATCTCGAACGTGTTGCTGACGACGGCCTCGGCGTCCGCGTCGGCCTCGACCGCAAAGGCGTGCACGACCTTCCCGCCCGACGTTTTCAGCGGCGGCAAGACATGGAACGGACCGCCCGGAATGGCCAAGCCAGTCTCCTCCGCGAACTCGCGCTTGGCCGCGATCAGCGGCTCTTCGCCATCATCGAACTCGCCTTTCGGGATCGACCAAGCGTGCTGGTCCTTCTTCGTCCAAAACGGCCCGCCCGGATGCACGAGAAAGATCTCCCAGCCAACGTCCCGCCGCCGGTAGAGCAACAGACCCGCGCTCTGCTTCGCCATCCTGACCATCCGTGATTTTCGTCTCAGATTATTCACCACAGAGAACACAGAGGACACAGAGTTGGTTGCTTATAGGCGCGAAGCGTCCGAACACCCCTCTCTGTGCCCTCTGTGTTCTCTGTGGTTCACCCCTTTTTTGTGAATGTCCCGTCCGCCCGGCCGTCGTTCGTCAGTCTGATAGACTGGACGCCATCGCGACGGAAGGACCGCCATGACCGACTACCTGTTGATCCTGCGCGATCACGAGCAGCGCTGGGAGACGTTTTCGCCCGACGAGTTCCAGCGCATCATCGGCGCGTTCGCGGCCTGGAACGAGAAGATGCAGGCCGAGGGGTCGTTCGTCGGCGCCGGCAAGCTGACCAGCGACCGCGGCGTCACCCTGCGCGGCCGCGGCGGCGAGCTGGTCGTGGACGGTCCCTATGCCGAAGCCAAGGAGGCCATCGCCGGCTATTACCGCATCCGCGCCGCTGATATCGAGCAGGCCGGCGAGATCGCCCGCGGCTGCCCGATCCTGACCTACGGCGGCTCGGTCGAGGTCCGCCCCATGGCCGGCGGCGGCCAGTAGCGGCGGCGATGACGCGCCGGTTCGCGTCGCCGGCCCGCGCCGCGGTCGACGCCTGCCTCGACGGCGTCTACCGCGAACACTGGCGCAACCTCACGCTGGTGCTGGCCCGCCGTTTCGGCGCGGCCAATCTGGACCTGATCGAAAGCGCGCTGCAGGCCGCCACCGTGAAGGCGATGGACGCCTGGCCGTTCCAGGGCCTGCCCGACAACCCCGCCGGCTGGCTGCTGCAGGTCGCCCGCAATCAGGTGATCGACGCGCTCCGTCGCCGCGCCATGCGGGCCGGCAAGGCCGCCGCCGTCGCCGAGCAGCTCTATGCCGACGCCGCGGTCGAGCCGGTCAGCCCCGATCCGCTCGACGACGACGCGCTGACCATGATGTTCGTCTGCTGCCACCCGGACCTGAAACCGCGCGAGAGCATCGCGCTGACGCTGCAGGTGATCTGCGGCCTGCGCACGCGCGAGATCGCCCGGGCCATGCTGACCGGCGAGGAAGCCCTACGCAAAACCATCACCCGCACCAAGACCAAGATCCGCGACCGCGCCATCCCGTTCGAAACGCCGCCCCGGGCCGACCTCGCCGCCCGCCTCGACCGCGTCCTGCAGATCGTCTACCTGCTGTTCAACGAAGGCTATACCGCCCATGTCGGCGACAACCTGGTGCGCCGCGACCTCTGCAACGAGGCCCTGCGCATCGCCTCCCTGATCCTGGCGAGCACCCTGCCGGACAAGGGCCGGGTCTATGCGCTCGCCGCGCTGATGGCCTTCCAGGCCGCGCGCCTGCCGGCCCGCATCGATGCCGACGGCCGCCTGCTGCGCCTGGCCGAGCAGGACCGCATGCTTTGGGACCGCGACCTGATCGCCCGCGGCATGACCTGCCTCGAACGCTCGATGACCGGCGATGAGCGTTCCGGCTATCACCTGCAAGCCGCCATCGCCGCGTGCCACGCCGCCGCACCCTCCTACGAGGCGACGGACTGGCCGCGCATCCGCGCCTTCTACGACGATCTCAGATCGATGACGCCCTCGCCCATCGTCGAGCTCAACCGCGCGGTCGCCGTGGCGATGACCGACGGCCCGGCCGCCGGCCTCGCCATCCTGGACCGGCTGGAGGCCGGGGACGCGCTGCCGGGCGAGCACCTGTTGCCGTCTCTGCAGGCCGACTTTCACCGCCGCCTGGGCGACGCCGAGACCGCCGGCCGCTACTACCGCCGCGCCCTCGACCTGGTGCAAAACGTGCAGCAGCGCCGCTTTCTGCTACGGCAGATCGAGACCGCCGGCCACTGGTGAGAACGCAATAGGCGTTTCGACTCCCGGCGCCTGTCCCATCTCAGCCGCATCCGTTCGTCATTGCCATGACAACACCGCAAACAACGAAGGGACACGTCATGTCGGACAACAAGATCAACGTGAACTGATTCGAGATTCCGGTGGCAAACCTCGACCGCGCCGCGAAGTTCTACAGCACCGTGCTCGGAACAACCCTGGTGCCGATGGAAATGCCCGGCATCCGCATGCAGGCATTCCCCGGCCCTGAGAACATGACCGGCGCGCTGGTCGAGAGCGAGCACAACAAGCCGGCCGGCACCGGCACGCTCGTCTTCCTCGATGCGGCCGGCGACATCCCGGCCATTCTCGCCCGCGTCGGCGACGCCGGCGGCCAGGTCGTGCTGCCGAAGACGCCCATCGGCGAGTTCGGCCATGTCGGCCAGTTCATCGACACCGAGGGCAACCGCATCGCGCTGCACAGCCACTGACCGCGGCGGCCACGGGCGCAACCCAAGCGTCCGTGGCCCTTCGGCGGCTCAGAGCAGACCGCGCTCGCCCAGCACGTCCTCGGCGATGCGGAAGCTGTCGATACAGGCCGGGATGCCGCAATAGGCGACGGTCTGGTACAGCACCTCCTGGATTTCCTCGACCGTGCAGCCGTTGTTGATGGCCGAGTTCACGTGCATGCGGATCTCGTGCGGCCGGTTCAGCGCCGTCAGCATGGCGAGGCACAGCATGCTGCGCACCTTGCGTTCAAGGCCGGGTCGCGCCCAGATATCGCCGAAGGCGTTCTCCTCAGAAAAGCGCCGGATCGGCGCGTTGAAATCGTTGGTCGCCGCATCGCGCTTGGCCATGTAATCGGCGCCCAGCACCTCGGTCAGGATCTGCCGCCCGCGTTCCCGCTTCTCACTCATCGCCTGTCTCCCTCCAGATTCAAAGCAATACGAAACCACCGTCGGCGATCAGCGTTTCGCCGACCACGTAGGACGCGGCGTCGGAGGCCAAGAACACGGTCAGCTTCGCCATCTCCTCCGCGTTGCCAAGACGACCGGCCGGGATCATCTTCAGGCTCGCCGCGTATTGCGCCGGGTCGTCCCGCAGGTACTGATTGATCGCCGTCAGCGTGCGGCCCGGCGCCAGCGCCACCACGCGCACGCCGTGCGGCGCCCACTCGGCCGCCGCCGCGCGGGTGAACTGCGAGATGCCGGCCTTGGTCGCCGAATAGACCCCGCGCTCGGCCGAGCCCCAGAACGCGAGCTGCGAGGACGTGCTGACGATCACGCCGCGCCCGCGTTCCACCATGCCGCGGCCCACGGCGACGGCGAGCTGAACCGGCCCCGCGAAATTGGTGGCGACTAGCGCCTGGATGTCCTCCGGCGTCTGATCGAGCAACGGCCCCAGACGGGCGATGCCGGCATTGTTGCAGAGCACGTCGACCGCGCCGGCCGCTTCGGCCAGCGCCAGCACCGACGTCAAATCCGACTGGTCATAGACATGCCACGTCGCACCAAGCGTCTCGGCGACCGCCTGCACGCCCGCCTCGTTGACATCGGCCAACAGCAGCTCTGCGCCATGGCCGGCGAAGGCTTCCGCCATCGCCTGTCCGAGCCCGCTCGCGGCGCCCGTCACCAGCACCCGCTTGCCGTTGAAATCGAAGTCCTTACTCTCCAGCATCGTCATCCCTCTCCGGTTCCGAATTCCGCCTGCCGACCGTAGCAGAATTCGTGCGACACTCGGCCGTCCGTTCCGTCCGTCGTACCGGGAGTAAGCATGGCTGAGAGCTATCCGCTGGCCGGGATCCGGGTCATCGACCTGGGCCAGATCTATAACGGCCCGTATGCCACCTTCCTGATGGCGATGGCCGGCGCCGAGGTCATCAAGGTCGAGCCCAGGCACGGCGAGCCGCTCCGCCGGCGCAGCGTCGCCGATGCCGGCTCGCTGCCGCTGGCGCTGCTGAACGCCAACAAGCGCGGCATCACGCTCAACCTGAAGCACGAGCGCGGCCGCGAGCTGCTGGTCGCGCTCGCCGAGACCGCCGACGTGCTGTTGGAGAACTTCGCGCCCGGCGTGATGGCGAAGCTGGGTCTCGGGCACGAGACCCTGCAGGCCGCCAATCCACGGCTGATCTATGCCTCCGGCTCCGGCTACGGCCGCAGCGGTCCCAACAAGGACGACCTCGCCATGGACCTGACCGTGCAGGCGACTTCCGGCCTGATGAGCGTCACCGGCATGCCAGACGGCCCGCCGGTCAAAGCCGGCGGCGCGGTCTGCGATTTCCTGGGCGGCACCCACCTCTACGCCGCCGTCGTCACCGCGCTCTACGAACGCGAGCGCACCGGCCGCGGCCGGCTGGTCGAGGTCGCCATGCAGGAGGCGACGCTGCCGACGCTGGTCTCGAACCTCGGCATGATGCATTTGAACGACGGGGCCGTGCCGCCGCGCACCGGCAGCCGCCACGGCGGCATGGCGATCGCGCCCTACAACGTCTATCGCTGCCGCGACGGCTACGTCGCCATCATCACCGCCACCGACCAGCATTGGCTGAACGTGCTCGACGCCATGGGCCGGCCCGACCTGAAGGACGACCCCCGCTTCGCCAACAACGAGAAACGCGCGGCGCATATGGACATCGTCGACAAGCTTGTCGAGGACTGGACCATGACGCTCGACCGCGATGACCTGCTGGCGGCGGCCCGCCGGCATCATATTGCCTGCGCCCCGGTGCGCGACCTGACGGAGGTGGCGGCAGATCCGCACATGCACGAACGCGGCATGCTGACACCTTTCGACCACCCCGATCTCGGCCCGGTCACGGCCATGACCAGTCCGCTGCGCTTCGACGGCCTGCCGCAGACGCCACTCACGCCCAGCCCACGCCTCGGCGCCGACAATGCCGGTGTCTATGGCGCGCTGCTCGGCCTGACGGCCGATGAGATTACCGAGTTGGAAAACGATGGCGTGATCTAACGCTCAGCGGAGACGACCCCATGTCCCACGACCTGATCATCCGCAACGCCAGCCTGCCGGACGGCCGTCGCGGCCAGGACATCGCCATCCGCGACGGCCGCATCGCCGATATCGGCCCGGCGCTCGACGGCGCGGCCGGCCGCGAGATCGACGCCGCCGGCCAGCTCGTCGCGCCGCCCTTCGTCGACGTGCACTTCCATATGGACGCCACCCTGTCGCTGGGCCAGCCGCGCTTCAACGAATCCGGCACTTTGCTGGAAGGCATCCAATTGTGGGGCGAGCTGAAGCCGCACCTCACCCAGGACGCCGTCGTCGAACGGGCCTTGCGCTACTGCGACCTCGCCGTCTCGCAGGGTCTGCTGGCGATCCGCAGCCATGTCGATATCTGCGACGACCGGCTGCTCGCCGTCGAGGCCCTGCTCGACGTCAAGGCGCGGGTGAAGCCCTATCTCGACCTGCAGCTCGTCGCCTTCCCGCAGGACGGCTATCTGCGGTCGGCCAACGCCGTCGCCAACCTGACGCGCGCGCTCGAGATGGGCGTCGATATCGTCGGCGGCATCCCGCATTTCGAACGCACCATGGCCGACGGCGCCGCCTCGGTGCGGGCGCTTTGCGAGATCGCCGCCGACCGCGGCCTGATGGTCGACATGCATTGCGACGAAAGCGACGATCCGCTGTCGCGGCACATCGAGACGCTCGCGGCCGAAACCCAGCGCCTTGGCCTCGGCGGCCGGGTCACCGGCTCGCACCTGACGTCCATGCACTCGATGGACAACTACTACGTATCCAAGCTGCTGCCGCTGATGGCCGAAGCCGGCGTCAATGCGGTCGCCAACCCGCTGATCAACATCACGCTGCAGGGCCGGCACGACAGCTACCCCAAGCGCCGCGGCATGACCCGGGTGCCCGAACTGATGGCCGCCGGCGTGCCGGTGGCGCTGGGCCAGGACTGCGTCATGGATCCCTGGTACTCGCTCGGCACGGCCGACATGCTGGACGTGGCGTATATGGCCATTCACGTCGGCCAGATGACCGGTCGCGAGGCCATGCGGGCCTGCTTCGAGGCGGTGACGACGGCGCCGGCCGCGATCATGGGGCTCGACGGTTACGGCCTTGAACCGGGCTGCCACGCGGATCTCGTCATCCTGCAGGCGAGCGACCCGATCGAGGCGATCCGCCTGCGGCCGCCGCGCCTCTACGTAATTCGTCGGGGCGAGATCATCAGTGAAACCGCGCCGCGGCATACCGCGCTCAGCCTGGACCGGCGGCCCGCCGCGCTCGACCCCGCCGCCTATGCGCCGGGGTCGCCGGCCTGATCCGAAGCGGCGCGCACCTTACTCGTCGCTCTGGCCGCCGCCTTTCCAGCGCGGACGGCTGTGGTTCTCGGTGAAGTCGGTGAACATCAGATTGAAGCTGACGCTGATGCGCCGCTCGGCGCTCTGGTTCGACGGCACCGAGTGGGTCAGCCAGGCCGGAAACAGCACGATCGTCCCGGGCTCCACCGTCAGGGTAGCGCTGCGCGAGTTCAACGCGTTCCGGGTCTCGACCCTGGGCAGGATCACCTTGTTCTGAAACCGCGGATCGTGGAACAGGATCTGGTCGCCGCCGGGCTGGACCTTGGCGTAGTAGACGCCGCTCAGATAATTGTTGGGGTGGGTGTGTTGTTGGTGGCCATGGACGCCGGCCGCCTTCACATTCGCCCAGCAGCCGGTCACCACAAGCTCGCGCTCGACCGTGTTCATGGCGGCAAGCGCCTCGG
The DNA here is from genome assembly GCA_965232515.1 of Alphaproteobacteria bacterium. GTDB lineage: Bacteria > Pseudomonadota > Alphaproteobacteria > JANQKO01. Next base: position 1,943,982 of record CBDDPY010000002.1, read on the forward strand.
CCGCCGCCGCCTCGGCATAGCGGTTGAGCGGCGCGAACTCCTCGAGCTCCTGCAAATTGTTCGGGCTCTGCCAGGACCCCTCGGCGTCGAATGCCGGATCGGCCGCCGCCAGGGCGTCGATCTTCGGAATGATCGCCGCGTTCAGCGCCTCGCACTCCGCCGTCGCGAGCTTCGAGATCCATACCGGACTGGGGAACAGCCCGATCATATTTTTTGCTTCGAACACCTTCGTCGACCCTCCAGAAATGTCGGCGGCCGCGGAGGTCCGCTCACGACGGCCGCTTCGGCACGAGTACATCGCCGGCGGGTCGCGATCAATAGGCGGCGGCTGGGCAGATTGCCGCATATCGTCGTCGGGGGCGGCACGCCGGTCACGCCTGCACGGGTAATGTCTTGTTAACTACCCGCAAATACACTTCCCGATAGAGGCCCGCGTTTTTTCGCCAGCACCGTTGCGGCACACCATGTCTGATTACAACCTCGATCGTTTTTCCGTTTTGGTTGTCGAAGACAACCGGTATTTGCAGTCGCTGCTGGTGCAATCGCTGAAGGCGCTCGGAATCGGCACGATCATGACCGCCAGCGACGGCGGCGACGCGATCGACATGCTGCAGATGATGGCGAAGGACCCGATGAAAGCCGGAGTCATGAACTACGATATCGTCATGGCCAACTGGCAGATGTCGCCGATCGACGGCCTCATGCTGCTGCGCTGGGTGCGCCGTTCCAAGGAATCGCCGCAGCGTTTCATCCCCTTCATCATGGTCACCGGCTATGCCGACAAGGATAAGGTCCAGGAAGCCCGCGACATGGGCGTGACCGAGATCCTGGCCAAACCTTTTTCGGTGTCCACCATCGCGCAACGGCTGTTGCAGGTGATCGACCGGCCGCGGCAGTTCGTCCATACACCGAATTATTTCGGTCCCGACCGTCGTCGGCAGGACGTCGGCCGTCCCGACGGCCCGTGCCGCCGCAAGATCACGGAAGACGAAATCGACATTGTCTACGACTTCGGCACAAGCTAAAGCCGACGGCGAGAAGACCGGCAAGCGCAAGGCGCCGGTTCGCTACTACCGCTTCACAAATCGCCTGAAAGAGAAGGCCGCGAACGGTGTCGGCCTGTCGTCTGGCGAGCAGGGCTCGATTGCGCTCGAGGCGTTGGAAGCGGCGGAAGCCGAATTCGACCGCATGTCCGAGGACTATCCGGACTGGGTCCAGGGTCATATCAAGCGCCTGAACGAGCATCTGGCGCAGTGCATCAGGTCGCCCGAGTCGCGGCACAACCAATTCAAGTCGCTGCAGGAAATCGCCCATGACATGAAGGGTCAGGGCGGCACATTCGGCTACCCGCTGATCAGCCATTTTGGCGAATCGCTCTATGAGTTCAGCAAGCCCCGCGAGGCCTATTCCGACGACGACGTGGAAATCGTCAAGGCCCATATCGACGCCATGAACGCCGTCATCAAAGGCCGGGTCAAAGGCAGCGGCGGTGAGATCGGCAAGGAGCTGTTGCTGTCCTTCAATGCCGCGATCAAAAAGCGCACCGAGGGATAGAACGAAACACGCCGCCACGAGCGACAAGCAAACGTTCCCGATACGGGGAACCGAGGAGCAAGACTAGGAAAGACGCAATGAACGCCCTATCGAATTGCCGGATATCGGCAATGTTGCGTTCGACGCTGTTGGCCGGCGTCTCGGCCACGGCGATCATCCACCACGTTCCTGACGCCCATGCCGATATGCCGGTACAGATGAGTCTCGGCGGGCTGTTCAACGAAAACCTGCAAATGCTGCAGAACCCTGCGGCGGTACTGCCGGCGCCGGACGACGCCGATCGTATCGGCTATTTCACGCCCAGGGTGGCAGGACTTCGTCTCGGCGCCGCCTATGCCGCGGCGGCGGATCCGGGTTGCGGCGAAAACCGTTGCGGCGACGGCTTCGACGGCTTCGACCTGCCGCAATCGGCCGAGCGGCCGACGGACACCCTGAAACTCGGCGCCGACTACGCGAGCGCGGTCGCCGGCATTGATCTCAGTCTTCGTGCCGGCTACGGCGCGGCGATCGGTGCCGCCACGCCGCCCGAAGGCGACGAGAGTTGGGGCATGGGCGCCAGCCTGGGTTTTGCCGGCTTCACCGTGGGGGCCGCGCTTCTGCAGGACGGCGAGCGCTTCAATCCGACCGCGATCGGCGGTATCGACTACGTCATCGGCATGGTCTACACCGCGCCGACCTGGCGCGCGGCGCTGCAATACTCGGATACCGAACCGGTGTTGGAGACCGACGAGGCGCTGGCGCGCAACCGGACCATCGGGCTCGAGTTCTCCTACACGCCCAGCCCGCAAATGACCTTCTCCGGCGGCATCCAGTACGGCGATGTCGACGATGGCCGCGACCGGACCGTCGCCACGGACGACGACGTCTTCCTCCTGTTCGGCACCCGTATCGGATTCTAGCCCGCCCCTGCTATAACCAGTCTCGCGCCAACGGTTCGCGGGACAGGGTCATTCATGGGCGGGATTATCTGGCTGGCTTCCTATCCGAAGTCGGGGAACACCTGGATGCGGGCGTTCCTGCACAACCTGCTGCGCAATCCGGAACGGCCGGCCAACATCAACGAGCTCGATCAGTTCTGCCTGGGCGATTCCCAGGCCGGCTGGTACGAGCAGGTCTCAGGCCGCGACATCAAGAGCCTCAGTATCCGCGAGATCGCCGAATTGCGGCCGAAGGTGCACGAGGCTTTCACCCGTGCGCATCCCGACTCGGTCTTCGCCAAGACCCACAACATCCTCGGCAGCTTCGAAGGCGTGCCGCTGGTGAGCATGCAGTACACCGTCGGTGCGGTCTACGTCGTGCGCAATCCGCTCGATGTCTCGATCTCGCTCGCCGACCATTACGGCATCTCCATCGACGAGGCGATCGAGATGCTCGGCAATCCGGACGCCGGCAGCGCCGGCGACGCCAACGTCTACGAGATCTACAACACCTGGTCGCGGCACGTCGAAAGCTGGACCCATCAGGAATCGGATTCGCTGATCTGGCTGCGTTACGAGGACATGCTCGCCAAGCCGGTCAAGAGCTTCGGCCAGGTCGCCAGGTTCCTGCGCATCGATCCGCCGCGCCAGCGGCTCGACAAGGCGATCAAGTTTTCCTCGTTCAAGGTCCTGCGCCGGCAGGAGGAGCAGTCCGGCTTCCGCGAGCGCAGCTCCTTCTCCGAGCGCTTCTTCCGCGCCGGCCGCGCCGGCCAGTGGCGCAAGGCCCTGACGCCGGCCCAGGTCGACGCCGTCGTCGCCGCGCATCACGCACAGATGGAGCGCTTCGGCTACCTGCCCTGACCGCGGCAATGGAGTAGAGCCATGAGCATCGAACGCATCGCCATCATCGGCGCCGGTGATATGGGTCACAAGGTCGGCCGGGCGCTGCACGACAGCGGCATCGAGGTGATCACCTGCCTCGCCGGCCGCAGCGCCCGTACGCGCGGCCTGGCCGAGGCCGCCGGCATGCGCGACGTGCCGGACCTCCCTGCACTGGTCGACACGGCCGACCTCGTGCTCTCCATCGTGCCGCCGGCGGTTGCCGTCGATGTCGGTGAGCGCGTCGCCGCGGCGCTGGGCGAAACCGACGCCCGCCCGCCGTTCGCGGACTGCAACGCCGTCTCGCCGCGGACCGTGCAAACCATCGGCGCCACCGTCACCGCCACCGGCGCGCCCTTCATCGACGCCGGCATCGTCGGCTACGGCCCCGGCGGCGCCGCGCCGACCCGGTTCTACGTCAGCGGTCCGGACGTATCGCCGATGGACGTGCTCGACGGCAAGGGCATGCTGGTCAAGCAGTTGGGACCTGAGATCGGGCGGGCGTCGGCCATGAAGATGTGCTTCGCCGGTCTCAACAAGGGCCGGTTCTCGCTTTACACCGCCGTGATGGTCGCGGCCGAGGCGCTCGGGCTCAGCGCCGAGCTTCGCGACGAGTTCGCCTCCAGCCAGCCGGATACGCTCGCGGCCATCGAGCGCCTGCTACCGCGCCTGCCGGCCGACGCCGAACGCTGGGCGCCGGAGATGGACGAGATCGCCGCCACCTTCGCTTCGGTTGGCGTGACGCCCGGCTTCCATGAAGGTGCGGCCGACATCCTGCGCCTGCTGGCAACGACGCCGTTTGCGGCCGAGACCCGCGAGACCATCGACCCCAACCGCGGCCTCGAGGAATCGGTCCGGGTCTACGCGGCGCATCTACCGAAAAAGGAAGGATAGCCGCCATGGATATCAGCGGCGGAGCCGCCATCGTCACCGGCGCCGGCACCGGCATGGGCGCGGCCACCGCGCGCCGGTTCGCCGAACTCGGCTGCAACGTCGTGGTCAACTGTCCCATCGGCGGCGAGGACGCGGCGGCGACCGTCGCGGCCTGCGAGGCGGCCGGCGTTTCGGCGGTGCTGGTCAAGGGCGACGTCACCTCGGACGCCGATTGCCGTGCGCTCGCGCAGACGGCGATGGATAGCTGGGGTCGCATCGATGCGCTGGTGAACTGCGCCGGCATCACCCGCTTCGTCGCCCACGACGATCTCGACGGACTCGACAAGCAGGACTTCCACGACATCTACGACGTCAACGTGGTCGGCGGCTTCCAGACTATCCGCGCGGTCGCGCCGCACATGAAACAGGCCGGCCGCGGCGCCGTGGTCAACATCGCGTCAACCGCCGGCCTCGACGGCGCCGGCTCGTCGGTCGCCTACGCCGCCTCCAAGGGCGCGGTGATCACCATGACCAAGAGCCTCGCCCGCGCGCTGGCGCCGGAGGTCCGGGTGAACTGCATCTGCCCCGGCTTCGTCGCCACCGGCTGGGTCACCCGCGGCCTTGGCGCCGACGGCTTCGAACGCACCAAGGCCAGCTTCGACCAGATGCTGCCGTTGAAACGCAGCGGCACCGCCGACGACATCGCCAACGCCGCCGTCTGGATCTGCACCTCGGCCGACTTCATGACCGGCGAAGCCATGCTCCTCGACGGCGGCCAACGCCTCGGCGTCAACGCGACGATCTGACGTCGGTTCGCCGTCGTCCAATTGTTGAAAGGAGGGCAGCAACATGGATGACTTCCACGTCGCCGTCGGCGAGGAGACCCGCTTCGCCAAGACCATCGGCGAGAGCGACATCTACGGCTTCGCCGGCATCACCGGCGACTTCGCCGCGCCGCACCTGAACGAGGAATACATGAAGGCCTCGCCCTTCGGCCATCGGGTCGCGCACGGGGCCATGCTGGTCGGCTTCATGTCGACGGCGTCCGCCATGATGGCGAACCGCGTCATGCACCCCGGCAGCACCGTGACGCCGATGTCCGTCGGCTACGACCGGGTCCGGTTCACCGCGCCGGTCTATATCGGCGACACCGTGACCGTCACCTACCGCATCAGCGAAATCGATCCAGCCCGCAACCGCAGCCGCGCGGCGCTCACCGCCGTCAACCAGAACGGCGAAACCGTCGGCGTGGCCGAGCACATCATGCAATGGGTGCCGAACGCCTGACCGGTTTGCCCCAGACTAGATTGCCGCTTCCGCCACGCCGAACCGCGCCCGCCGGGCATCGCCCATCAGGCTTTCGAAGCGCTTGGATGTCACGTGCACCAAGCTGGCATGATCGCCGCCCTCGAAATAGACATCCGGTTGTGACGTCAGACTGTCGTCAAAGATAACGTCGACACCGTACGCCGCGCCGATGGCCGGCACGGCGCCCAGGTCGCAGTCGTCGAACAGCTCCCCGATTTCCGCTTCCGTCGCCAGCGCCAGATCCTGCTGCAGCCAGTCTTCCAGGTCATGCAGTTGAATCCGATGCGAGGCCGGCAGCACCGCCAGCAGATACCCGTCATCGCCCTTCAGCAACACCGCCTTGGCGATGCGCTCGCTGGCGATATGGCTCACCGCTGCCGTCTCGATGGCGGATTCCGTGTGCCGGTGAGTGACGACGTCATAGTCGACATGCTGATTGTCGAGATACGCCTGCAATGTGATCGCGATTGCCATGATCATCTCCCTCACGATCCGTGCGCGCTGCCGCCGGCAGCATCCGCACGCAGGTCACCATCGCAACGGTGACGTGGCTGGCGTTGCATTGCGTTGACCTTCATCAAAGCCCGCCGACGGAAGTCGGTCTAGGTTCGCAATGTCGCCGCGCCTTGCGGCGTCCCATCAAGCTTCAGTGTCGTGCCGTGCGTCTCGTGTTTTCGGGCAGCCGGCTGCTGGCGTTGCCGGCGGCCCGCAACCATCGAAACCGAAGGAGGAAAGCATGGGACACTATGCCATGCTGTTCAATTACACCGAGAAGAGCGCCGCCGCCTTGGCGGCAAACCCGCAGGATCGCGCCGCCGAGGCCGCCAATCTGTTCGAGTCCGTGGGCGGCAAACTGCACCAGTACTATTTCGCCATCGGCGAATATGACGGCCTGGTCATTGCCGAGGTGCCCGATACCGTGAGCTATGCCGCGTTGGCGCTCGCCGTCGCCGGGACGGGATCGATCACCAATCTGCGCGGCCTCCCGCTGCTGACCATGGACGACGCCATGCAGGCCATGCGCAAGGCCGGCGAACTGGTCCAGAGCTACCGTCCGCCCGCAGGCTGACGCGCCGCTACTCCGCCGCGGCCTCCCCGCCGCGAAGGCGGCCGGTCGCGGCGGCATCGACGCTACCGTCGGCCGTAATCGCGACGCCATACATTGCCGCGGCCTGTTCGGGCGTGTAGTAGCCGCGGGCGACGTCGCGGGCGACGAGCGCCGGGTCGCGCTGCAACGGATCGCCGTAGCCGCCACCGCCCGGCGTCGATACCTCGATCACGTCGCCGGGACCGACCTGGATGTCCTGGTCCTTCGACAGGTGCGGCGGCACGTAGGTCTCGCCGTCGCGGTGGATCGCCACCCGGTTGACCCCGCCGTCGGCGCCGCCGAGCACGCCCTGCGGACCATAGCGGCCATGGTCCATGACCATCGAGGCCCGAGCCCAGCCGTCGCGGATGCGGATCGTGTAGTCGACACCGAAGCCACCGCGCTGCCGGCCTGGCCCGCCGGAGCCTTCGCTGAGGGCGAACCGCTCGAACAGCACGGGATAGCGCTGCTCCAGCACCTCGACAGGCTGCATGGTCGAGATGCCGATGGTCGAGCAGCCGTTCGACAGTCCGTCGCCGTCCTTCGCGCCGCCATAGCCGCCGCCGGTGAAGAGATACATCACGTAGGGCTTGTCCTTGCCGGGATCGTGGCCGCCCAGCGCGAAGTTGCCGCTGGTGCCGGCCGGCGCCGCGAACAGGATGTCGGGGATCGCCTGCACCAGGGCCGCGAACACGGCCTCGGCGATACGTTGGCTGACCTCGGCCGCGCAGCCCGATACCGGCCGCGGATAACGCGCATAGAGGAACGTGCTGTCGGGGTCGGTAATGTGCAGCGGCTCGTAGGTGCCGGCGTTGATCGGCACTTCGGGAAAGATGTGCTTCATCGCCAGATAGATCGACGAGCGCGTCGAGGCGATGACGCTGTTCATCGGCCCCTTACAGGGCGGGCTCGAACCGGACAGATCGAAATAGAGCTCGGTGCCTTCTTTGCGGATCTTCATGTCGATCTTCAGCGGCTCGTCGACGACGCCGTCGGAATCGACCCAGGCGACGCTCTCATAGCTGCCGTCCGGAATGGTCGCGATCTTGGCGCGCATCTGCTGCGCCGCCCGCGCCCGCATCTCGGTGATGCAGTCCTCGACCATACCGGCGCCATAGCGGTCGAGCAGCGCCGTCAGCCGCTTCTCGCCCACCGACAGCGCCGCGACCTGCGCCTTGATGTCGCCGATGGTCTGATCGGCGATGCGGATGTTGGACATGATGATCGCCAGGATCTCCTCGTCCAGCACACCCGCCTTGTAGAGCTTGACCGGCGGCAGCCGCAGCCCCTCCTGCTCGACTTCGGTGGCGTTCGCCGAGAAGCCGCCCGGCACCGCGCCGCCGGTATCGCGCCAGTGGCCGGTATTCGACAGCCAGCAGAAGATCTCGCCGTCGTAATAGAACGGCTTCGCCATGCGCACGTCCATCAGGTGCGTGCCGCCCAGATAGGGATCGTTGACGATATAGAGGTCGCCCGGCGCCAGGTCCTTCGCCCGCTCGATCACCGTCTGCGTCGAATACTGCATGGTGCCGACGAAGATCGGCAGCCCCATCTCGCCCTGGGCGATCAGCTCACCGTTGTCGCGATGATAGATCCCGTCCGACCGGTCCATGGCCTCGGCGATCACCGGCGAGAAGGCCGAGCGCTGAAACGCCAGGTCCATCTCGTTGCAGACCTGCTGCAATCCGTTCTGAATCACCGCCAGCGTGACGGGATCGATATTGCGGCTCATGGCACGGCCCTCGCCCGACTCGACATCGCCACGCTTCGAGACGCGCGCTGCGCACGCTCCTCAGCGTGAGGATCTTTCCTGTATCGATGCAAATCACCCTCGTCCTGAGGAGCGGCAACGCCGCGTCTCGAAGGGCGACGCGCAGAATGGAACACCACCATCACCTCCCTCACGCCCTGTAGGCCGGCGGCACGGCGACCACCAGGTTGCCGACATCGTCCACGCGCACCGTGGCCTCGGGCTCGATGACGATCGTGGTATCGAGCTGTTCGATCACCGCCGGCCCGGCGAACTCGGCGTCGAGCGGCAGCTTCGCGCGATCGTAGATCGGCGTCTCGCGCCAACCGGCCGCGAACCAGACCCGGCGTTCGCCCGCCTGCGCCGCCGCAACGCTGTCGGCCCGAGCGTCGGCGGCCATCAGGCTCGCCAGCGACACGGCCCCGCGCCGGCCGATCACCGCCGTCTGCAGGCTGACCAGCACCGGCTGGATCTCTTTCAGTTCGAGCGAGAAACGGTTGAAGTAGACGTCCTCGAACGACCGGCGCAGCGCGTCCTTGTCCACATCAACGCCCGGCAGCGGCACGTGCAGCATGTGGCTCTGGCCCTGGAACTGCATCTCGGCCCTGTGCACCAGCACCAGTTCCTCGACCGCCACGCCCTCGCGTTCGATGGTGGCGCGACCCTCGGCGATCTGCGCTTCCAGCACCGCCCGCACCTCGGCCATGTCGAGCTGGTCCAACGGCCGGTTCACCGAGTTCACGTAGTCGTGCCGCACGTCGGCGACGACGCAGCCGATGGCGTTGGTAATGCCCGGCCGGGCCGGGATCAGCACTGTCGGGATCGCCAGCTCGGCGGCCAGCGCCACGGCGTGCAGCGGCCCGGCGCCGCCGAAGGCGAACAGCGCGAAGTCGCGCGGATCGTGGCCGCGCGCCAGGCTGACCATGCGGATCGCGCCGGCCATGCGGTTGTTGCCGATCTGCAGGATCGCCGCCGCGGCGCCATCGGCGTCCAGGCCCAGGGGTTCGCCGACGACCGTGGCGATCCGCTCGCGCACGTGTTCGAGCGAGACTGGGCTATCGACCGACAGCAGGGCATCCGGGTTCAGCCGGCCGAGCGCCAGATTGGCGTCCGTAATGGTCGGCTGCTCGCCGCCGCGGCCATAACAAATCGGTCCCGGCATGGCGCCCGCCGATTGCGGCCCGACCTGCAGGATGCCGGCGTCATTGATGAAGGCAAGCGAGCCGCCGCCGGCGCCGATCGAGTGCACGTCGACCATCGGCACGTGGATCGGCATGCCGTATTCCAATTGCAGTTCGGAACTGGTCGCCGGAATGCCGTCTCGGATCAAGCCGACATCGGACGACGTCCCGCCCATGTCATAGGTGATCACATTGGGAAAGCCCGACTGCGCGCCGGTAAACGCCGCCGCCATAACGCCCGACGCCGGCCCTGACATCACCGTGTTGATGGCGTGCTCGGCGACGATGCGCGACGACACGGTGCCGCCGTTGCCCTGCATGACCAGCAGGTCGCGGCCATAGCCCTGCCCCGACAGTTCGTCCGTCAGCCGCGAGATATAGCGGTCCAGCACCGGCTGGATCGCCGCGTTCACCGATGCCGCCACGCCGCGCTCGTATTCGCGGTATTCCGAGATAATGTCGCTGCCGATGGTGATATGCCGGTTCGGCCAGACCTCGGCGGCGATTTCGGCCGCGCGCCGCTCGTGCGCCGGGTTGGCGTAGGCGTGCAGGAAATGGATCACCAGGCTCTCGCAGCCGGCAGCCGCCAGCGCCTCCGCCGCCGCTCGCACGCCCGCTTCGTCGAGCGGCCGCACCACCTCGCCGGCCGCGTCCATGCGCTCGTCCACTTCGAGGCGATGCTCGCGCGGCACCAGCGGTTCGAACGCGCCCAACAGACCATAGGCGTTCGGCCGCGTGCGCCGGCCCAGCTCAATGACGTCGCGAAAGCCCTTGGTGGTGATCAGCCCGCAACGGCTAATCTTCTTTTCCAGCAGCGCGTTGGTCGTCGTCGTCGTGCCGTGCACCAGCGCGTCGAGCTCATCCAAACGGCCGTTCACCTGACCGATCGCCGACATCACGCCGAACGCCTGATTCTCGACTGTCGTCGGCACCTTGGCGATCCGCACCTCGCCCGCCGCCTCGTCGAGCAGGATCAGATCGGTGAACGTCCCTCCGACATCGCAACCCACGACCTTGGTCATGCGCCCGCCCCATTCCCCAGCCGCCGCGCCGGCAGGTCGCCGACGGTGGCGGTACGGCCGCGCAGGCTGAGATGCGCCGCCGCGATCAATCCTTCGGCCAGCATCGCGCGGGCCCGGTTAACGCCGCCGAGCAGCGCCGCGTCCACCGCGCCGTCCGGCAGATCGCCGACATCGACCGTCACCGGCAGGTCGCCGAGATCGCTGTCCGGATCCAATTCCCGCGCCGGCGTCCGCTCAATGGCGGGGTTGTCGACATTGACGGCATTGGCGATCAGTGTCGCCGCCACGTCCGCCGCGGCCGCGCTGCCGGCCAGTACGGTGACCGCATCGGCGATACCCAGTGAATGGCTACGGCCGCGCCAGCCGCTGGTGGCGATGCCGCGCACGCCCTGCACCGCCTCGATGCGGGCCAGCGCACCGATCTCCGGCCGGCCGATGTCGGCGACGATGCCGGCATCGAACCGCTCGCCGTCGGCCAGATACAGCGCGATGTCGCCGCCGTTGTTCACATAGGCCCTGTCCAGATCGCCATCGCCGGTCATCGCCGCCAGCACCTCGTCGGCCACGGCGCCCGCGACGGCCGCCATCGGCGTCACGTAGTCGCCGCGATGCGGCCAGACCGCCGCCGCCATGCGCCGCGCGACCGGCCCACGGAACAGCGGATAGGCCGCGCTCAGGGGGCTCCGCAGGCCCGGCAGTTCCTCAACCAGTTTCTCAAGAATGTCGTCGAATCGACTCGTCGCACGTCGATATGCCGCCTGAATGTCGTCGGTAGGGCCGAATGCCTCCACCACCAGATCGATCGGCCCATGCTGCAGGTGCAGCCGCCGGCCGTCGGGCAACAGGCTGGATCGCGGCCGCTGCACGATCAGGCCCCGCCCACCGGCCAGGGGTTGTCGGGCCGCCAGGGCTGCGCCTGCAGGACCTCACGCGCCAGCACGTCGGCCAGCGGCACGATGGCGTCGACATAGCCGCCCAGCGCCGCGTATTCGTCGCGCGGCATGGTGAACTCGATCGGCGCCACCAGCGCCGGCGTCGGCACATGGCCGAACGACCGCGCCGGCATGCGGGTGACATCGACCAGGAAGGTGATGCCGCCGCCGGGCCAGACATAGACCGGCGCGCCGCCGCTCGTCACCCGCGACAGAGTCTGCCGCACCGAGCGGGTCAGCCGTACCGGGTTCTCGGTGACGCCGGCGCGCAGGCTGCCGCCGGCCCCGGCCATGAACATGACCGAACAGAGCGCGGGCTCGCAGTTCTCGGCGATGCGCTCGTTCACCACGTCCAGCGGCGCCGGCATCGCGGCCGGCCGGAACCGCAGATCGTCGTCCAGTTCGTAGAAGGCCGCGTCCTCGCCGGTGGTGCTGACCATCAGCATCCGCAGGCCCGGCCAGGCGGTCTTCGGATCGACCTTTTCGATGATAGTCAGCGGATCGGTCACATCGGTGCCGCCCCAGCCGTCGCCGTGGTGCGCCACCTGGAAATAGCGGCCGGGCGTCGAACGCCGGCCGCGCACCCGCACGCCGGCGGGCGGCAGGTCCAGGAAGCGGCCGGCCTGGTGCTCGGTCAAGACGCCGGTGATGTGATCGTCGACGACCACGACCTCATCCGCGTGGCCCTGCCACTGCTTGGCGAACATGCCGATGGTGGCCGAGCCGCAGCCGACCCGCATGCGTTCCTCGACCTCGCCGTTGATGATGGGCGCGGCCCCGGCCTGCACGACGATGTCGACGCCGTCGTCGACGCTCAGCTCGACCGGTTCGCCGTTGCAAAGGTCCAGCATCATGCGGCAGGTGACCGTGCCTTCCTTCTTGCTGCCGCCGGTCAGGTGGCGCACGCCGCCCAGCGCCAGCATCTGGCTGCCGTACTCGGCCGTCGTCACGTGGCCGACCTGCTCGCCCTCGCAGCGCACGGCCTGTTGCTCCTCGCCCAGGAACCGGTCGGTGTCGATCTTCACCTTGACGCCGCAGTAGCTGAAGATGCCTTCCGAGACCACGGTCACCATGTCGACGCCGTCATGCTCCGCGGCGACGATAAACGGCGCCGGCTTGTAGTCGGGATAGGTCGTGCCCGAACCCACACCGGTCACGAACGTCGGCGCGTCCGGCACCAGACTGCCGTCCCAGCTCTCCGCCCCCTCCAGGAACGGCACCATGGCGCCGTCGCGTTCGGCCGTGGCTTGCGCCACCACCAGCGGGTCGACTCGCGTCAGCCGGCCATCGATGTTGGCGTAGCGGTCGCAGGCCCCGGCCTTGCCCGGCCGGATCCGGCACAGCACCGGACAGGCATCGCAGCGGATCAGGCCGTCATTGCCGGCCGCGTTGTCGTTGCTCGCGGTGATCGCGTCGCTCATGCCGCGCCTCCCTGCCGCAATATGGCCGCGCGCACCCGGTCGGGCGTCGCCGGCAGCTTGTAGATCCGCACGCCGGTCGCGTCGTGGATCGCGCCCAGGATCGCCGGCGCGGTCGGCACCAGGCCGGGCTCGCCGACGCCCTTGGCGCCGAACGCCGCCGTCGGCTCCGGGTCCTCGATCAGGATGGTCTCGATCTTGGGCATGTCGCCGAACGTGGGGATCAGATAGTCGTGCAGGTTTTCGGTGACGCCGGGCAGGTATTCCTCCATCAGCGCCAGGCCCAGGCCCTGGGCGATGCCGCCATGGATCTGCCCTTCGACCAGCGCCGGGTTGATCGCCCGGCCGACATCGTGCGCCGCCACCATGCGCAGGACCCTGGTGGTGCCAAGCTCCCGGTCGACCTCGACCACCGCGAACTGCGCCGCGAAGGCGTAGGTCGCGTACGGCACGCCCTGCCCGTCCGCGTCGAGCGTCGTGGTCGGCGGATCGAAGCTCCCGACGCCGCTCAACACATGGCCATCCGCGTCGACGGCCATGTCGGCAAGGCCGATGCGCCGCACCACCGCGCCGTCCTCGATCTCCAGCTCGCCGTCGCCGATATGGATCACCGCGTCGCCGCCGGCATTGGCCAGCCGCAGGATCTGCGCCCGCAGGTCGGCGGCGGCCCGCGCCACCGCGTTGCCGGAGACGAAGGTCTGCCGCGAGGCCGAGCTCTTGCCGGCGTCCGCCGTGCGGTCGGTATCGCCGAACACCTGGTTGATGCGGTCGAAGGGGATACCGAGCGCGTCGGCGCAGATCTGCGCCATGATCGTGTGGCTGCCCTGGCCGATGTCGATGGCGCCGTTGTAGAGCGTGACGCCGCCGTCCGGCGACAGCCCCACCTTCATGGTCGACGGGTTCGACATCGAGGTATTGCCGATGCCGTACCACATGCAACCGATGCCTAAGCCTCGCTTCGCAACACGTTGATTTTCATTGAATTCCGCGACATCCGCCTTGGCCTGCCGCCAAGCCGGCCGCAACGCTTCCAGGCACGCGGCCAGGCCCGCGCTGGCGTCGAGCGTCTGGCCCGTCGCGGTGACGTCGCCGACCCGAAGCGCGTTCGTCAGCCGGAAGTCCAGCCGGTCCATGCCGACGTCGGCCGCCAGCATGTCCATGCAGGCCTCGTGCGCGACGGCGGCCTGCGGCACGCCGAAGCCGCGAAAGGCGCCGGCCGGCGGCGCGTTGGTGAACCACGCCCGGCCCTCTGTGCGCACGTTGGCGACGGCATAGGGTCCCATGGCATGCACCGGCACGCGGCCGGCGACCGTCGGGCCCCAGGAGGCATAGGCGCCGGTGTCGAAGTCGGCCGCGATGTCGGCGGCGACCAGCTTGCCGTCCGCGTCGCAGCCGAAGCGGGCCTCGACGCGGGCCGGGTGCCGCTTGGTCGTCGCCGCCATGGATTCCGGCCGCGTGTAGACGCAGGCCACCGGCCGATCCAACCGCCAGGCCGCGACCGCGACCATGGGCTGCAGCGACTGATCGAGCTTGCCGCCGAAGCCGCCGCCGCAGGCCGTCGGCACGATGCGCACGGCGTCCGGCGCGATGCCCAGCACGTGCGCCGTCTCGTCCCGGTCCATGTAGGGCGTCTGCGTGGTCGCATGCACCTCGATACGGTCGCCGACGCGCTCGGCGAAGCCCGCCTCGGGCTCGATATAGGCATGCTCGACGAAGCCGGTCTCCCAGACGCCGGCCGCCACATGCGCGCAAGCTTCAAGCGCCGACGCGGCATCGCCGGAGACGACACGACCCGAGGTCAGGAAGTTCCCCGGCTTGTCGGCCTGCACCAGCGGCGCATCAGGAGCACGCGCCGCGGCGATACCGGTGACCGGCGCGAGCGGCGTGTACCGGATCGGTATCTCGTCGTCGCGAATGGCCTCGACGGTTGTCCGGTCGCCGACCAGCGCCAGCACCGCCTCGCCGCGATACCGGACCAGGCGATCGGCGAACACCGGTTGATCCTTCAGATCAGCATAGATTCCGAAGTTATTGTTTCCGGGCACATCCTTCGCGGTCAGCACCGCGGCCAGACCGGGCCATCGGGCGCGCAGGTCGTCGAGATCGCCGAGTTCGAACGTGGCGCTGGCATGGGGCGCGCGTACGGCCCGCAGCCACAGCGCACGGTCGGGGATGACGTCGGCGCCGAAATCGGCATCGCCCGTCAGCTTGGCGACGCCGTCGACCCGGCCGACCCGCGCCCCCACCGCGGCGCCGTGCGCGGCGCCGGGCGGCAGGCCGACATCGGCGGCGTCCATCACCGCCTCAACGATCTTCTGGTAGCCGGTGCAACGGCACAGCACGCCGCCCAGCGCATCCATCACCTCTTCCTCGTTCGGATGCTGCTTGCGCGCCAGCACGTGCGCCGCGGCGGCCAGCATGCCCGGCATACAGATCCCGCACTGCGCCGCGCCGTGCCGGTGGAAGGCCTGTTGGATCCGGTTCAGCGTGCCGTGCGCCATCATGCCCTCGACCGAGACCACCATCTTGCCGTCGGCGTGGGCCGCCGGGACCATGCAGGCGCAGACCTGTGCGCCGTCCAGCAGCACCGTGCAGGCGCCGCAATCGCCGGCGTTGCAGCCGACCTTGACGCCGGTGAAGCCGAACTCGTCGCGCAGCGCGTCGGACAGCCGTTGCAGTGGCAAGACACGCGCCGTCCGCCGCTGACTGTTCAGGAACAGCGAAATCTCCACGCGGCCGTCATCGTCGCTGATGGGGGCCGCGTCGCTCATCCCGCCCTCACTTCTGCGAGCAAACGGCGCACCAACGTCAGCGCCGCATCCCGCCGATAGTCCGCCGTGCCGCGGCAATCGTCGATCGGCGACAGCGCCGCGAGGTGCGTAGAATCAACAAGACTTTCCATTGGAATATCAATGGATTGTCCAACTAAGCTCGCTTCAAGTCCGAACAATCGACAAGCCACCTCCGAGCACGAACCGACGGCAATTCGGGCCGCGGTCACACGCCGGTCGGCGTCCAAGGCGAGGACGCCCGCCGCCATGACGATCGAAATCACCAGGTAGCGCCGGCTGCCGAGCTTGAGAAAGTGGCCGCGCGAATCGTCGGCGGGCTTGGGCACGATGATGGCGGTCACCAACTGGTCGGCCGAACGCCGCGTCCGGCGATTGCCGGTAATGAAGTCGGCCAACGGCAGGGCAGCCAGCCCCGCCGGTCCCGACAGCTCGACGCGGGCGTCCAGGCTCAACAGCGGCGGTACGCCGTCGGCCGCGGGCGAGGCATTGCAGATATTGCCGGCGACGGTGCCCATGTTCTGGACCTGCATGCCGCCGACTTCCCGCGCCGCCAGCTTCAGCCCGTCGAAACAGGCCGGCAGCTCGGCCTCGATCAGGTCGGTCCACGTCGTGGTCGCGCCGATGCGCCAGTGGTCGCCGGCATCGGCGATGCCGCGTAATTCCTCGATGGCGCTGATATCGAGTACGTCGTCGTCGAGCGGCTTGCCGACCCGTGCGGGGTAAAAATCGGTGCCGCCGGCAATCACCGTCAGGTCGCCCGCCGCCAGCGCCGCGACCGCCTCCGCTACAGCTGTCGGACGGACATACCTGCCCATGCCGCACTCATTCCCCATGCCGCAAACTTGTTTGTGTACATATGAATTTTGCGGGTCGACGGCGGTGGCTGTCAAGGTCGGGCATGGGCGTCAGCCTCTGAACGACCTGAATTTGACACCGGATTTGCGCTGGCTCAAAGCGTCACGAATTCTTAATGATTTACTAATAGACAACACCAGCAACAGATCGTCGATTGCGCGGCGGGTCCCAGGGCCGGTCGCCGTCCGATCACCGGCACGGGGGTTATGCAATCTTATGGGCCGCGTCATCAGCAATGCGCGCGACTACGATACGGCATTACGCGAACTGATCGACCTCAGGTTCGAACGCCAATCTGCCAACAGCGCGGCGATCGCCCGCCTGGAATCCGCGATCTATAAATATGTGAGGCAACGCCAGCAGGCGGCCGATGAAACGACGGCGCCCGCGGCGCGCGGCGCGACTAGCCCGCGTCAAGAAGCGACAGCATATCGTCAAGGGTAACGAGCTTACGGCGCGGCGCCGGATCGGTTGCGGCGGCCGTCTCGGCCGCGTCGATCCGCTTCCATTCCTCATAGCCCACGCGGCGGACACCGCGCTCGTCCAGGAGCGATTCCAGAGCCGCACGCCCCGGCTTGTCGCTGCCCGAACCGTGATCCTCGACGATCTGCGCCGCGGCGGCCTGCCCGTCCGGGCGGTTGGTGGCGATGGTGCCGGTCGGACCGCGCTTGGCCCAGCCGACGGCATAGAGCCCGTCGTCGACCCGGCCATCGTCGTTGACGAAGCGGCCCTCGCGATCGTCGAAGGCGACTCCCTCGATGCCGCTCGACCGATAGCCGATGGCCGGGATCACCAGGCCGCATTCGACATCGAAAAACTCGCCGGTGCCGACGGCGCGGCCGCCCTCGACCTTGGTCCGCTCCAGCCTTAGGCCCTCGACCCGGTCACCGCCCAGCACCTCGACCGGCGCGGCATAGAATTCGAAATGCACGCGTTTCGGCAGCTCGTCGGCCTTGCGTTCGGCGAAGTCCTTCAATGTCGCCAGGTTGCGCGCCTTCAACCGGGCATCGCGGTCCGACAGTCCGGGGTCGTCGACCTCGTCCGGCAGCACGGCGGCATCGACAACCGGCACGCAGGTCTCCAGCTTGCCCATCTCGCGCAGCTCAACATTGGTGAACTTGGCCTCGATCGGACCGCGCCGGCCGAACATGTAAACGTCCGTCACTGAACCGGCCTGCACCGCGTCCAACGCGTAGTCGACGATATCTGACGTCGCCATTTCTTCGCGGGTCTTGACCAGCACCCGGGCGACATCGATCGCAACATTGCCGTTGCCGATCACCGCCACCGCCGAGGTGTCGAGATCCGGATTCACGTCCCGGAAATCGGGATGGCCGTTATACCAGCCGACGAAAGCGGCCGAGCCGATGACGCCGGCCTTGTCGCTGCCGGGAATGCCGAGCGGCCGATCGAACGGCGCGCCGACAGCCAGCACAACGGCGTCATAGACCGCCCGCAACTCGTCCAGCCCGACGTCGCTGCCGACCTCGACATTGCCGAAGTAGCGCACATCTGGCTGCGAGGCCGTCTTGTCGTAGTTGCGCTGAACGTTCTTGGTGGTCTGATGGTCCGGCGCCACGCCATAGCGGATCAGGCCGAACGGCGCCGGCAGGCGCTCGATGATGTCGATCTGGCAATCGGCCTCGTTCTTCAACAGAGCTTCGGCCGTATAGAACGCCGCCGGGCCCGAGCCGACGATGGCTACACTAATGGAAATCGGACTGCCTCCCTGCTGCCGGTTTCACCTTGTTGTTCTTGAACGCGATGGCGAAGCCCGCAATCGGCCGGACGCCGTGTTCATACGCTCAGGCGTCCACCGTCCAGGTATGGCCGGACCGCAGCAGGTCGTTGAGGCTCGGGGTCGGCCCCTTGGCTTTCGCCGCAGTGGCCTGTTCGGCAACCGCGGCCTCATAGGTCGGCGCCGGGTCGCAATAGAGCACGCCGACCGCGACCGGATGCGGCGGCTCGAGGCGGCACAGCAGGCCGGCGAGCGTCCGGTTGGTCTCGTCATGCACCAGCAGGTCGGCCTCGGTGACGCCGTTCTCGCCGATGGTGACGATCTCGAGTTCGACAGCGCCGGGCTTCATGCGCAGGCCCTTGTCGCGCTCCTTGCCGAAAATCAGCGGCTGGCCGTGCTCGACATGGATCTGCATGTCCTGGGCGACGGCCTTCTCGGTGAAATCGCTGAAGGCGCCGTCGTTGTAAACGATGCAGTTCTGGAAGATCTCGACGAAGGACGTGCCCCTGTGCGCATGCGCCCGCTGCAGCACGCCCGGCAGGTGCTTCTGCTGGGTGTCGATCGAGCGGGCGACGAACCGGGCGCCGGCGCCGAGCGCGAACTGGGTCGCGGAGACCGGCCGGTCGACCGAGCCCATCGGCGTCGACGGCGAGCGCGTGCCGACGCGCGAGGTCGGCGAATACTGGCCCTTGGTCAGGCCGTAGATCTCGTTGTTGAACAACAGCAGCTGCAGATCGACGTTGCGGCGCAGCAGATGCAGCATGTGGTTGCCGCCGATCGACAGACCGTCGCCGTCGCCCGTCACAACCCAGACATCGAGATCTGGGTTGGAGAGCTTGACGCCCGTCGCGAACGCCGGCGCCCGGCCGTGGATGGTGTGAAAGCCGTAGGTCGACATGTAGTACGGGAACCGCGCGGCGCAGCCGATGCCCGAGATGAACACCGTGTTCTCACGCGTCGCACCAATGTCGGACAGCGACTTCTGTACCGCCTTGGTGATGGCGTAGTCGCCGCAACCGGGACACCAGCGGATCTCCTGGTCGGACGCGAAATCCTTCGGCGACAGCTTTTCGACAGTTGTCGGGGCGTTCATCCTACTCCTCCAGGACCGACCGGATCGCCGCTTCGATTTCGGCGATCTTGAACGGTTGGCCGTTTACCTTGTTCAGGCCCTGCGCGGGCACCAGGTACTCGCTGCGCAGCAGCGTCTTCAGCTGGCCCTTGTTCATCTCCGGCACCAGCACGTTCTCGAAGCCGCCCAGCAGTTCGCCCAGGTTCTTCGGCAGCGGCCAGATATGCCGCAGATGGATATGCGAGCAGTCGAGGCCGATCTCGCGCATGTTGGCGACGCCGCGGCTGATCGGACCGAATGTCGAGCCCCAACCGACCACCGCCAGCTTGCCCTTCTCGGCGCCCTGATCGACGGTCTGCGGCGGGATGTCGTCGGCGATGCCATCGATCTTGGCGGCCCGGACATCGGTCATGCGCTGGTGGTTCTCCGGCTCGTAAGAGATA
This sequence comes from Alphaproteobacteria bacterium, assembly GCA_965232515.1. GTDB lineage: Bacteria > Pseudomonadota > Alphaproteobacteria > JANQKO01. The sequence goes on from CBDDPY010000002.1 coordinate 1,963,803, forward strand.
TTCCCGGAGTCGTAGGCCTTCTCGATGCCGCCGATGCGGTGTTCCAGGCCCGGTGTGCCCGGAACGGCCCAGTTCCGCGCCAGCGTCTCGTCGTCGCGCAGGAACGGATGGAAGCCCTCGGGGTCGGTGCGGAACTCGACCGGAAACGGCGTCATCTTGTCAATATCCGGGATCTTCCACGGCTCGGCGGCGTTGGCGATATAGCCGTCGGTCAGGACCATCACCGGCGTCATGTATTTGGTCGCCAAGCGGATCGCCTCGACCCCGACCTCGAAGCAGTCACCCGGCGCGTGGCTCGCCAGCACCACGATCGGGCTGTCGGCGTTGCGGCCGAACACGGCCTGATAGAGGTCCGACTGCTCGGTCTTGGTCGGCATGCCGGTCGACGGGCCGGCGCGCTGCGAATTGACGATGACCAGCGGCAGCTCGGTGCTGATCGCGAGGCCGATGGCCTCCATCTTCAGCGCGATGCCGGGGCCCGAGCTCGAGGTCACGCCGATGGCGCCGGCATAGGACGCGCCGATCGCGGCGCAGGCGGCGGCGATCTCGTCCTCGGCCTGGAAGGTGGTGATGTCGTGCGCCTTCAGACGGGCCAGGATATGCAGCAGCGACGAGGCCGGCGTGATCGGATAGGACGCGAACGTCATCTTCAGGCCGGCGAGCTGCGCGCCGACCGCCAGCCCCCAGGCCATGGCCTCGGCGCCCGAGATGGTCCGGTAAAGACCGGGCGCGATCTCCGCCGGGCCGATGGTAAATCCGTGTACCGTGCCGGGCAGCTCGGCCGTCTCGCCCAGCGCGTGGCCGGCGTTCAACGCCGCGATGTTGGCGTCGGCCAGTTCCTGCCGCTTGGCGAACTTCTGCTGCAGCCAGTCGACCGTCGGCTGCCGGTCCCGGTCGTACATCCAGTAGATCAGGCCCAGCAGCCACATGTTCTTGCAGCGCAGCGCCTCTTTCTGGGTCAGGCCGAACGGCTTCACCGCTTCCAACGTCAGCTTCGAGACATCGATCTCGATGGTCTCGAAGTTGCTCAACGTGTCGTCTTCCAGCGGGTTCTGCTCGAAGCCGGCCTTCTTCAGGTTGCGGTCCGAGAAGCTGCCGGTATCGATGATCGCCAGGCCGCCCGGCTTCAGGCTGTCCAAATTAACCTTCAGCGCCGCCGGGTTCATCGCCACCAACACATCCGGCGCGTCGCCAGACGTCAGGATATTGCGGGCGCCGAAATTGATCTGGAAGGCCGAGACACCGAAGGTGGTGCCGGCCGGGGCGCGGATTTCTGCGGGAAAGTCGGGAAATGTGGCCAGATCGTTGCCGGCCAGCGCCGTTGCCTCGGTAAAGCGGCTGCCCGTCAGCTGCATACCGTCGCCGGAATCTCCGGCAAATCGAACGACAACGGATTCCAGGTGTTCTCTTTCAAGTCCGACCGGGTCGAACTTCTCGGCGGTGCTCACAACGGTTTCCCCGTTCCTCTCTACCAGTACGCGGCCTGCAAGCAAGCCGACTCTAGTACGGGCAACATCGTCGCCTCAAGGCGTTCTCGAACCAATAGATAGGCGTGGATGCTGCGTTTATGAATACAACTTCGGCCATGGCCGAGGGAATAACATATCGGTGATGGCCGTCCTTGTCCTCGATCAGGTACCTAAGTCAGGCGTTTCAGCAAAGCAAGCAAAGTTCGCTGCTCGTCGGCGTCCAGCGGGGAGAGCGTCTCCGCGCTGACGCGCGGGCCGTTCGGCAGCAGCCGGGCGACCAGCTCACGGCCTTCGCCCGATAGCCGCAGCAGCGTGCGGCGGCGGTCGTCGGTGTCCGGCCGGGTCTCGATCAAATGGCGCTCGACCAGCCGCCGGATCACGCCCTGAATGGTCGCCGGATCCATGGCGGTCAGCCGACCGAGATGATTCTGCGAGGTCTCGCCCTCCTCCAGCAGCCGAACCAGGGCCGCGAACTGCGTCGGCGTCACGTTGCCATCGCCGATCTCGGCTTGAAAGATCGATGTGGCCCGCTGATGCGCGCGGCGCAGCAGATGGCCGATCTGCGCCTCCAGGCGATAGCCGACGGGCGGCTCCGGTACGGGCTTGCGCTGCGTCATCGATCTTCCCAAACGGCAACCGGCCAGTCTTAGCATGCCTGGCGGCCGCTGGCCCATCGACCTTGCTTATGGCTTCACCACCATAAGGCTGTCGTCAGCGAGCCCGTAGACCAGTTCCGCACCCGCCTGCCCGTCGAGGTCGGCGGCGACAATGGCCGTGACGATTTCCGCCGGCTGGTTCAGCCGCACCAGCTCGCGGAACCGTCCGCCCGCGAAACTGACGATCCGGAGGCTGCGCCGCGCCGCGTCCGGCACGGCGATATCCGGGACGCCGTCGCCGTCGGTATCGAGAATGGCGGCCATGCCCAGCTCACGCGAGTCGAGCGCATGGTTGGAAAACCCCGGCTCGGCCGCGAGCCGCCGCAGGTGGCCGTCCCGCATCCGGTAGAGCGTCAGGATGCCGCCGATATGGGGTGTGATCACCATGGCCACCTCCGGACCGCCGTCGCCGTCGAAATCGGCCACGCCGACCGGATTGAGCCAACGGTGCGGGGTGCCGATAGCCGGCGCCTCGGCGACGATCCGTACCTCGTCATCGACCAGGTCCAAAACCGCCAGCGCCGCCCCGGCATCGAGATAGGACCGCACGACCACCAGTTCCTCATCGCCGTCGCCGTCCACATCCGCCAGCCGCGCCAGCCGATCCTCGAACACCGAGTCGGACGGCAGCCGGAAGTGCCGCGTACGGCCGTCGGCCAGCGCCACGCTCAAGCCCGAGGCCTCGATGGCATCCCCAAGGACGGCATGCCGATAGCGGTCCGTCGGTCCCGTCAGCCAGGCGGCCGCAATCTCGCCACTGCCTTCGGTAACGATGCCGTCCGGCAGCATGTCCGGGCGGTCCTTGTTCAACGGCGGCGAGAACGATCGCTGCCGCACAACGTCGAGGCCCCCGTCCGTCAGCGCCACCCGGAAATACGATCCGCTGCCGTTGCGCATGACCAGCCCCTCGGCATCGGAAATGAACGCCGCTACCGCACCGAAGCCGGTCGCGCGGTACATCTGCGGCTCGGCCGCGGCGGCCGCCGCCAGGCCGGCCGTCAGCGCCGCCGCCAGAACGCCGCTGCTACTTCGCAAGCTGCGCCATCTGGCCGAACAGGCCGACGATGTCGGGCGGCGTCGTGTCGCCGCTGAACTCGCGATAGAGCGTCGAGACATTGACGATGATCCGTTCGGCGTCGCCCCAGGAGGAATAGTCGTCGAGCGCGATGTCCTGCGCCGCTTCCATGGCGCTCATGCCGGCATCGTAGCGCTTGCGGGCTTCTGCCTGCACGTAGGCCAGATAATCCCGCACTTCAGTCACGCCCGCCTTGTCGGTCAGCGGACCGTGGCCCGGCACGATGACATCCACGTCCATGGCCAGGATCCGCTCGCAGGCCCGGATCCAGTTGTCGACCGGCCCGGCCCAGACGATCGGGTGGCCCTCGATGAACAGGATGTCGCCGGTGAACACAGCGCGGTCGGCCGGCACGTGCACCAGCACGTCGCCGCGCGTATGCGCCGGACCGACCTCAATCAGCTCGACCCGCTTGTCGCCGACGTCCAACGTCAGCTCGGCATCGAAGGTCCGGGTCGGCGGCGTCAGCGTGATGCCCTCGAAATCGAAGTCGCCGAAGATGCGCGTCAGATAGTCGCCCAGCTCGCCCATATCGGGCGCCGAGCGCATGATCTGCGCCAGCATCGCCGCCGGCACCTCCTCCATCTCCTCGGCGCCGGCGCGCGAGGCGACGATTTCGGCGCCCTCGACCAGCTCGTTGCCCCAACAATGGTCGCCGTTGGCGTGCGTGTTGACCAGCGTGCCGATGTCTTTCGCCGCCGGCACCGCCCGCCGCATTTCGTCCAGCATGGTCTGGGTCAGGTTCAGGTCGAACAGCGTGTCGACCAACATCGTCTGGTCGCCGTCGGCGATCAGCCCGGCATTGCTCCAGCCCCAGGAACCGTCCGGCTGCAGATAGGCGAAGATGCCGTCGCCCAGATCGTGCAGCCCCTTGGCATAGGATGTCTTCGCCATCACGGCGCTCCGTCTTCCAATATCGCAACGGCCCGCGTCCAGCCGGCGGACGCGCCGCGGATCTTCACCGGAAAGCAGGCGACCGTGAAGCCGTCCGCCGGCAGCGCTTCCAGGTTATGCAGTTTCTCCAGATGGCAATAGCCGATATCGCGGCCGGCCTTGTGGCCCTCCCAAATGATGCTGGCGTCCTGGCTCTCGGCGTATTTCTCCGCCGTGTAGACGAACGGCGCGTCCCACGACCAGGCGTCCGTGCCCGTCAGCCGCACGCCGCGCTCCAGCAAGTACATCGTTGCTTCATAGCCCATGCCGCAGCCGGCCTCGACATAGTCGTCCTGGCCGTAGGCCGAACCGGCCCGCGTGTTGACCACGACGATATCGAGCGGTTGCAGGTCATGCCCGATGCGGCCTAGCTCGGCCTCGACGTCGGCCGCCGTCACCACATAGCCGTCATCGAACTGCCGGAAGTCCAGCTTCACGCCGGGCCGGAAGCACCAGTCCAGCGGCACCTCGTCGATGGTGATCGCCCGCTCGCCCTTGTTCATGGTCGAGGCGAAGTGATACGGCGCATCCAGGTGCGTGCCGTTATGCGTGATCAGCTCGACCTTCTCGATCGCCCAGGCCTCGCCGTCCGGCAGGTCCTGCTTCCGCAGACCCGGAAAGAAGGCCGTCATCTGATCGACCGACATCTCATGGTCGATATAGCTGATCTTCGGGTTGAACGGCTGCGGGTCGGAGACGACGTCGTTCTCCAGCGGCATGGAAATGTCGATGAACTGCCGGGCCATGGCGTCCTCCTCGTCAAGCCGTTGCGGTCAGTCGCCGGCGGGGCGTTCCGGCCGCCGCCGTCCCGGCGCGGAAGCCGGCCGCTAGGAACGGCACCATATGTGCCGTGATGCGCGCGAAGTCGGCCGAGCGGAAGCGGCCGTCCGTCAGCCGGTCGACGCGGCCGGTGTCGGCGAAGGTATGCAGCATGGCGCCCATCAGGAAATGGAAGCTCCAGACCACCTCCTCCTCGCTGCGCTCGGGCAGCGCCTTCCGGAACGCGGCGATAAACCGGCGCGCGACCGGATCGAACTGATCGATGATCGTCGCCAGCGACGGCGTCGCGCCGCTGTTGGCGACCTGCGCGATCAGGCGGGCATAGTTCTTCCAGCCGGGATCGCCGCCCATCGAGATCTCCAGCAACGGCTGCACGAACGCGGTGATCAGCGCTTCGACCGTCGGCCGGTCGCCCGCCGCCTCGGCCTCGGCCAGCATCGCCAGCCGCCGCTCGCCCAGCACCGCGGTGCGGCGTTCGAACACACGCTCCCACAGGCCGGTCTTGCTGCCGAAATGGTAATTCACCATGGCCAGCTGCACGCCGGCCTCGGTCGTGATCTGGCGCAGCGAGACGCCGTCATAGCCGTGGTCGGCGAACAGCCGTTCGGCGGCGTCGAGGATCTTCGTGCGGGTGGCTTCGCCGGGCATCTCTGCTTCGTGTCGCGATTCCAGATTGATTGAACGTTCGTATAAATTTCTTGTCAATGCCGGATCGCCCTGTCTAGAGTCGAGACGAGCAAACGAACAGCCAGGAGCGCCCGATAGGGGGGCCGCATCCAGGCCGATAACCAACGACGGCGCGACCTCGGGCAGCGCAAGCAGTTGACGGGTCGCCGCCGACAGGGGAGGAGGCGACCATGACGACAGCGCTGTTGCGCCGGATTTCCGAAACCTTGCCAGGACTGACCAAGCTTGCCGCCACCGGCGCCGTCGCCGCGGCGCTGTTGACAACGCCGGCGCGAGCCGAGACCTACAACCTGACGGTCGCGGCCGGCCATCCGCCGGTCTTCCTCTGGGTCAAGCTGATGAGCGAGTTCTTCATCCCCGAGGTCGACAAGCGCCTGGCCGCCGCCGGCGGCGCGCACAAGGTCGAATGGACCGAGGCCTATGGCGGCACGGTCGCCAAGATCGGCGGCGTGCTGGAGGCGATCGAGGAAGGTCTTGTCGACATGGGCTTCGTCGGCACCATCTTCGAAGCGCCGAAGATGCCGCTGCAGAACGTCTCATACGTCACGCCCTTCGGCAGCGACGACATCGGCGTCGTCACCGGCGCCATCATCAAGCTGCAGCAGGACATCCCGGCCATGGGCGCGTCGTGGGAGAAGTACAATCAAGTCTTCCTTGGCGGCGCCGCGCTCGACAGCTACCACCTGTTCACCACCTTCCCCGTGACTTCCGTTGCCGACATCGACGGCAAGAAGATCCTGGCGCCCGGCCCATCCGCCAACTGGGTCAAGGGCACCGGCGCGGTCGCCGTCGCCGGCAACCTGCAGACCTACTACAACGACATCAAAACAGGCGTCGCCGACGGCGTGTTGACCTTCACCACCGGCGCCTGGGGCTGCAAGTGCTTCGAGGTCGCGCCGCACATCACCAAGGTCAACTTCGGCTCCCAGTTCGCCGGCGGCATCTCCATCAACAAGGACACCTGGGACGGCATGGCGCCCGAGGTCCAACAGGTGTTCCGCGACGTCGCCGCCGAATACACCACGCGCTTCGCCCAGGCACAGCAGAACGCCGCCAACGCGTTGCTCGCCAAGATGGTCGAGGCCGGCGCCAAGGTCGCCGAGATCGACGCTGGCGAACGGGCGAAGTGGGCCGGCATGGTGCCGAACATCGCCAAGCAGTGGGCCGCCAAGCTCGACGGCGAAGGCCAGCCCGGCAGCGAAGTCCTGAAAGGCTTCATGACGCAGCTCAGCGCCGCCGGCGCCAATGTGCCGCGGGACTGGTCGGCGGAATGAGCGACGCGGGCGAAGCTGGCGCGGACCGCCCCGCCCGCTTCGCCCTGCACCGGCTGACCGGCGGCATGAACGCCGTCGGCACGGCCTGGATCTTCGTGCTGATGGTGTTGATCAACGCCGACGTCATTGGCCGCGAAGCCTTCGGCGCGCCGGTCCGCGGCGTCACCGAGATCGTCTCGCTGTCGATCGTCGGCATCGTCTTCCTGCAGCTCGCGCACACGCTCTGGGCCGGTCGCATCACCCGCTCCGACGCCCTGCTCGGCCGGCTGCTCGGCGCCCGTCCCCGCCTCGGCCACACGCTGGAAGCGGTCTATCATCTCACCGGCGCCGTCCTGTTCCTGATCCTGTTCTGGGCCTCGAAACCCTATTTCGAACGCGCCTGGACGGACGGCGAATACATCGGCGCCTTCGGCGACTTCACCGCCCCGACCTGGCCCGTGCGCCTGATCATCCTGATCGGCAGCCTCGCCACCGCCGCCACCTTCGCCCTCCTCGCTTGGCGGCACGTCAGGGCGTGTTTCGGTGGGCCGGACGAACAGAGCGTGGAAGAACATTGAACGCCACCGCCCCAATAGTCCCCTCTCCCGCTTGCGGGGGAGGGCTAGGGTGGGGGCATGTGAAACTGCCCCAGCGTTCAGCTGCGACAAGTAGATGGGCTCAATCTGTCGCTGCGGTCGATAGAGAAATCTTGAAGCGCGCTGTGCGCGGTGCCCCCCTCACCCTACCCTCTCCCCCCACTGCTGCGCAGCGGGGGGAGAGGGAGTTTGGCTCATGACCGGCCTCGAGATCGGCGCGCTGTCGCTTGCCGCCATGCTGCTGCTGATCTGGGCCGGCATGCATGTCGCGGTGGCGCTGACGCTGCTCTCTTTCGTCGGCGTCTGGGCCATCAAAGGCAATTGGGTGATCGCCTCGAAGCTGCTGGCGCTCGCCGCCTACGATTCCATCGCCAACCACATCTTCGGCGTCGTGCCGCTGTTCGTGCTGATGGGCCTGCTGGTCAGCGTCTCCGACATCGGCAAGGACACGTTCGAGGTGGCGCACCGCCTGTTCCGGCGCCTGAAAGGCGGGCTCGGCATCGCCACGGTCGCCGCCAACGCCGTGTTCGCGGCGATCACGGGCATCTCGATCGCCAGCGCCGCCGTCTTCACCAAGGTCGCGGTGCCGGAAATGCTGAAGCTCGGCTACACGCCGCGCTTCGCCACTGGCGTCGTCGCCGGCTCGTCGGTCCTGGGCATGCTGATCCCGCCCAGCCTGCTGCTGATCCTCTACGGCTTCCTGTCCGAGACCTCGGTCGGCGCGCTGTTCATCGCCGGCATCATCCCCGGCCTGCTGCTTGCCGTCGCCTTCGGCCTGGCGATCCTGGTGATGGCGCACCGCTTCCCCGCCTTGGTCGGCGGCGAGACGGCAAGCGATCAGGGCGAGGCCATCACGCTCGTCGAGGCCGGCGCCAAGCTCGCGCCCATCGTGCTGCTGATCGCCGTCGTGCTGGGCGGCATCTACGGCGGCCTGTTTACGCCCACCGAGGCCGGCGCCGTCGGCGCGCTCGGTGCGCTGCTGCTGGCGCTGGCAAAACGCAAGCTGACGCCGGCCGGGTTCTGGCGCGTGCTGGTCGAGACCGGCCATGTCACCGTCTCGATTTCGTTCCTGATCATCGCCGCCAGCATCTATACCCGCATGCTGACGCTGGCCGGCATTCCGCAATTCCTGATCGCCGGCGTCGAGGGCGCCGAGCTCGGCTTCGCCGCCCTGCTGGCGATCTATGTGATCGTGATCCTGATCATGGGCACGGTGCTGGACTCGACCTCCATCCTGCTGATCGCCCTGCCGCTGATCCTGCCCATCGTCGGCGGCTTCGACGTCGACCTCGTCTGGTTCGGCATCGTCACCATTCTGGCGGTCGAGATCGGTCTGCTGACGCCGCCGCTCGGCATCGCCGTCTATGTCATCAAGAGCACGCTCGACGACGCCCGCATCGGCCTCGGCGATATTTTCGTCGGCGCCGCGCCCTTCGCGCTGATCATGCTCTTCGTGCTATTCGCCGTCATCGCCTGGCCGCAGTTGAGCTTGGCCCTGCTATAAGATTGGCCGCGTGGCGCACGATTCGCGCCGCAGGTATGGGAATCGATGGCGTGTCCGACGCGGCGTTGCAACGATGTGCGGGTCTAAGCTGCTGGACCGGTCCGGTCGATCCGGAACCGCTGCCCGGCGGGCTCAGCAACAGCAATTTCCTGGTCCATGACAACGGCCAAGTCTACGCCGTGCGCATCGGCGACGACGCGCCCGAGCATGCCGTTTACCGCTTCAACGAGATCACCGTGGCGCAGGCCGCCGAGGCCGCCGGCCTCTCGCCGCCGATCGTGCATCACGAACCCGGCGCCCTGGTCATGGACTACATCGAGGGCGGACGGCCGCTCGACAAGGCCGATATCGGCCGCGACGACATGCTGCCGCGCATCGTCGATCTTATCCGCGACTGCCACCTGGAAATGCCGCGCCATCTCGAGGTGCCTGGCCCGATGTTCTGGGTCTTCCAGGTCAACCGCCGCTACGCGCGGATCCTGGTGAACGCCCGCAGCCGCATGGCCGACAGCTTGCGCGCCTGGCTCGAGCTGAACGACGAATGGGAAGAGACGATCGGCGCCATCCGTCCGGTCTTCTCGCATAACGACCTGCTGGCCGCCAACATCGTCGACGACGGCCGGCGTCTCTGGCTCATTGACTGGGAGTACGGCGGCTGGAACACAGCGCTATTCGACCTCGCCAACCTGGCGTCGAACAACGAGTTGCCCCCGAACCGTGATGCCTGGCTGCTCGAAGCCTATTTCGAATCACCGGCCGGCACCGATTGCCAGCACGCCTTCCGCGCCATGAAATGCGCATCGCTGCTGCGCGAGTTGATGTGGAGCCTGGTGACGGAGGTCTATTCGACGCTCGACATTGACTTCGCCGCCTACAGCGACGAACTCGTCGGCCGCCTGGACGCGGCCATCGCGGTATACCGCTCTGGCGGCGGCTGACGCCTGTTCAAGACGAAAACAGACGGAGTCGGTTGCCCTGGATGCCCGTGTCGAGCACGGGCATGACAGTTCTGGTGTTGATGCGGAATCTAACTGTCATTGCCGGGCTCGACCCGGCAATCCAGGTGACGGCCGTCGCGATCGACGCCTAATCCAGGTAGACCCGCATGTTCTCCCGCGCGACGAAAGCGCCGTCCCAGGTGTAGCGGGCTTCCGAGTCGAGACGCTCCATGAAGGCGTCCTCGTGGTCGGGGTCGTGGTGGAAGATCGCCAGGCGCTTGACGTCGGCCATGTGGCAGAGCCGCACGCCTTCCTGCCAGGTCGAATGACCCCAGCCGACGTGGGCCGGGAATTCCTTGTCGGTGTACGTGGAATCGTAGATCACCAGATCGGCGCCGGCGATCAGATCGAGGATGTTCTCATCCGGCTTGTCGGGGATGTGCTCGGTGTCGGTCACATAGCACAGCGAGCGGCCGCGATAGTTGATGCGGTAGCCGGTGGCGTTGTCCGGGTGGTTCAGCGCGCAGGTCTTGACCTCGACGCCGGTGCCCAGCTTGAAGGTCTCGCCGGCCTTGAAGTCCTCGAACTCCATGGTCGACCGCATGGCCTCCAGCGGCACGGGAAAGGTCGGCGCGGTCATCTGCCCGGCCAGCACGTCGCGGATGCCGATATCCTTATCCCAGAGATGGCCGGCCATGATCTTGAACTTGAAGCCTTCGCGGAACGCCGGCGAGAAGAACGGGAAGCCGTTGATATGGTCCCAATGCGTATGCGACATCAGGATATGCGCCTCGCGCACGTTCTTCTTCAAAAGCCAATGGCCGAGATTGCGCGCGCCCGTGCCGAGATCGAAGACGATCTTCTGGCCGCCGGCTGAAATTTCGACGCAACTCGTATTGCCGCCGAAGGCGACGTACTTCGCCGACGGACAGGCGATGCTGCCACGCACACCCCAGAACTTTATCTTGAAGCTCATTTGCGCCCTCGTCTGACTCTATCGGGTTGCACGCATGGTCGGCGCCATTTGTTTAACCGCGGTCCCCCAAAACCTGCTCCGTACCGTCGCCCGACAAGCCAATGGCTCCCTCCAACAACGACAAAGTAATAGCACCTTTCGCGCAAGTGTTGGTGCGCGTAAATGTAAATATAAGCACATTGCGAAGCATGCTGAGTGACGGTTATCACACGGTTCTGGCCGTTCGAACCGACCGAAATCCGCGGATTTTCGGCATTTGAGATCGGAATGTTGTTTGCCGCATCCGCTCACGAATGCTTGGCGCCGGCGGCCCGTTCGACGCTGGCGATGCGGTGACGAAACAGCGATGCGCGAATCAGAACGGCGGCGAAGTCCGCTTCGCCGCCGCCAGGTAACTAATGCATATTAGCGGTCAGTGCGACATCAGCACCGGCACCGTCATCGATTGCAGGATCCGGCGAGTGGCGCCGCCAAGGGCCAGCTCGCGAATCCGCGAATGACCGTAGCCGCCCATCACCAGCACGTCGCATTCGTTGTCGGACAACGCCGACAGCAGCGCGTCGCCGACATCGAGGTCGGGCGCGACGATGCGTTTGACCTCGACCTTCACGTTGTGACGCGCAAGATGGGTCCCGATCTCGGCGCCGGAAAGATGCGAATCGTCCCGCGGATTGACGCTCTGCACCACGACCTCGTCTGCCGCCATCAGGAACGGCAAGGCGTCGTGCACGGCGCGTGCCGCCTGGGCCGACGCGTTCCATGCGACCAGGACCCGCCGGCCGAACGAGTTCGCCGCGCCGATATAGGGCGCGATCAGCAGCGGCCGCCCCGACGACATCAGCAGATTGTCCGCCATGTTGTCATAGGGCGTCGGCGTATCCGGATCGGCCTGCGGCACCACCGCCAGATCGGCATAGTGGGCCGACTGGTTCATGGCGTCGATCGCGTCGCCTTCCATCAGGCGCCACTCGCCCTCGACCTCCGCGTCGCTCAGCCGTTTCAGGAACACCGGTTCCGCGGCCGCGGCCTTTTCCCGCTGCGCCGCCATCTGCTGTTCCAAGATCTCGCGGCCGACCTCGACCTGCATGTAGGTCGGCAGCGCCGGGTAGGTCAGCACATGCAGTCCGGTCAGACGCGCGCCGTGCCGCTTGGCGGCCGAGACCGCGATATCCATGCGGGTGTCGTTGTGCGGATCGTTGCCGTGATAGACCAGGATGTCGCGGATCGCCATGGGCCTCTCCTTCTTACGTTACGGGCAGCCTTGCCGGACAGTCCGGCGACGCCTGCAACCGTGATAGGGCGCGGATCGGCCCAAGAAATTGATATCGATCAAGGCGAGTGAAACGCGGCGGCAGATCCAAACCGTTGGGATCGGCCAATCAATCCCCCGTTGGCGGCTCGACCGCGCCCAACAGATCCTCGACCACGACACGAAGCCGCCCCAGCGCCGCGCGCATGCGATCGAGATGGGCCGCGCGGCCCTCGGTCACGCCGCCGACCATGGCCTCCGCATCCTCAGCCAGACCCGCGACTTCCCAGGCGCCAAGACCGCGCGCCGCCCCTTTCATGCCATGGGCGGAGCGATGCCAGATCTCGTCCGTCTCGGCCGCCGCCATGGTTTGCAAATGCGCGTCCGCGTCGGGAAAGAACATGCCGAACAGCTGACGCTCCAGATCCTCGTCGCCCTCGGTATAACGGCGCAGATGTTTCAGATCGAGCGGCGCTGCGTCGTCGCGATCGGTCGCTGTCACGAATACCCTCCCGGCAATGGCCGCGCGGGCCTAAAACAGGCCGCGAATGGCGTCGGCAATGCGTTCCTGCGACGGGATCACCTGCCGCTCCAGCTCGTCATTGTACGGCATCGGCACGTCGAGCGCGCCAACCCGCGTGATCGGCGCGTCGAGATAATCGAACGCCTTCTCGACCACCACGGCCGCCACTTCCGCGCCGAAACCGCCCTTTGTCCAGGCCTCGTGCGCGATCACCAGCCGGTTGGTCTTGCGCACCGAGGCCAGGATCGTCGCCTCGTCGAGCGGCCGGAGCGTGCGCGGGTCGACCACCTCGACGCTGATGCCCTCGCGCTCGAGCTGTCGGGCCGCGGCCAGCGCCCGCGGCACCATCGACAGCGTCGCGACCACGGTGACATCCGTGCCTTCGCGCTTCACGTCGGCCTTGCCGAGCGGGATGGCGTATGCCTCCTCCGGCACCGGACCGTTCGATTCCAGGTACAGCATCTTCTGTTCCAGGAAGATCACCGGATTGTCGTCGCGGATCGAGGCGGCCAGCAGGCCCTTGGCGTCGTACGGCGTCGACGGCGCCACCACGACCAGCCCCGGCACGTGCGTGAACCAGGCTTCCAGGCTCTGGCTGTGCTGGGCCGCCAGGCGAATGCCGCCGCCCTGCGGGCCACGCACCACCAGCGGCACGGTCGGCTTGCCGCCCAGCATATAGCGGAACTTGGCCGCCTGGTTGACCAGCATGTCCATGGTCAGCGCCACGAAGTCGAAGATCTGGATCTCGACCACCGGCCGCAAACCGGCGATGGCGGCGCCGACGCCGCAGCCCGCGAACGTCGCTTCCGAGATCGGCGTGTCGCGGACGCGTTCCGAACCGAACGCGTCCATCAGCCCTTTCGAGACGCCGAAGATGCCGCCCGTGGCGCCGACATCCTCGCCCATCAGCAGAACGTTTCCGTCCCGCGCCATCTCCTGCCGCAGCGCTTCGTTCAGCGCCTCGACGAAAGCCAGCTCGCGGTCCGTCGCGGCCGCGCCCGGTTCGGCATAGTCGGCGTGCGGCGCATAAACCGCGTCCTCCATCATCGCGCGGACCGGTTCCGGACTGTCGTTGCCGAAGGCGACGGCCTTGTCCAGCTCCGCCTCCGCCTCGGCGGCGATCTCGCCCAGGCGCTTCTTCGCCAGCAGCCGGCCACGGCCGATCTCCGTCTCCATGCGCTTGATCGGATCGCGCGCCACCCACTCGTCGTATTCGTCCTGCGGCCGCGGATCGGCCAGGTTGGCGCGCATCGAATGCTGTCCCCAGCGATAGGTCATGGCCTCGATCAGGGTCGGCCCCCCACCCTCGCGGGCGCGCGCCACCGCATCGCCGACCACGTTGTAGACCTCGACCGCATCGTTACCGTCGACGGTCAGTCCCGGCATGTCATAGCCCACCGCCCGGATCGAGATTTGTTGCACCGAGGTCGAGTTCCGGTAGGACGTCGTCAGCGCATATTGGTTGTTCTCGCAGACGAACACCACCGGCAGGTTCCAGACCGAGGCCAGGTTCAGTGACTCGTGAAAAATGCCCTGGTTGGACGCGCCGTCGCCGAAGAACGCCACGACCACTTGGCCCTGATCGCGCAGCTTCGCCGCCAGGCCGGCGCCCGTGCAGAGCGGCATCGCCGCGCCGACGATACCGTTGGCGCCCAGGATGTTCAGGTCCATGTCGGCGATGTGCATCGAGCCGCCGAGCCCCCGGCAATAACCGGTGTCGCGGCCCATCAGCTCGGCCATCATCTTGTCGACATCGGCGCCTTTGGCGATGCAGTGGCCGTGGCCGCGGTGATAGCTGCCGATGAAATCGTCGTCGTTCAGGTTGGCGCAGACGCCGGCCGCGATCGCTTCCTCGCCGATATAGCTGTGCGCCGTACCCTTGACGATGCCTTCGTTGAACAGCTTGACGGTGCGCTCCTCGAAGGCGCGGATGCGCCGCATCGTGGTGTAGAGCCGTTCGGCCTCGGCCCGGCTGACCGACATGTTGCCGCGCGCCGGCGCGGTGCGTTTCTTCGCCGTCCTGCTCGCCGCCGTCGCCATGCCGTGTCCCTCCCCGTTTTGTTGTTTCGCTTCTTGTTAGGCCGCCGATCCTAGCAGCGGGCCGCGCCGGCGCTCAATGCGCCGTGGCGGGCGCCTCGAACAACCGGTCGATAATCGGGCAATCGGGTCGCTGATCGTCGTCGCAAAGCGCCGCCATCTCGACCAGCGTGCGTTCGATCCGTTGCAACTCCGCAATCTTGTCCCGCACCACGCTGACCTGCGCCAGCGTCCGCTCGCGCACCTGACGGCAGACGACGCCATCGGTGTCGACGAGATTCAGCAGCTCGCGGATTTCTTCCAGGCTGAAGCCCAGATCGCGTCCCCGCCGCACGAAGGTCAGGCGCCGCAGGTGATCCGTATCGTAGAGACGATGACCGCCGTCGCTGCGCGGCGGCGGCGGCAGCAGACCGATGCGTTCGTAGTAACGGATGGTCTCGACATGACAGCCGGTTCGTTTCGACAGCACGCCTATCGTCAGCATATTAGCAACCCCGTGCTTGAACCTGTAGCAGCTACGGGCCGCATAGTATCACGGCGGCGATCACGGCACGGCGGTGACGACGAATGGCAAGGCTGAGCCCACCCTCCCCAAGGGGTCGATGGGCGGCTCTCACAGCCAGGCTACATGTTGGGGTCTATCCGCCGGCGGTTGGTCGCCGCATCTTTCTTCAGTCGCCGGCGCCGTAGATCTGCACCGGCTGCTGTCGGCCGCGGAGTTGCGCCGGCGGCAGCGGCGTCCAGTCCGCCGTCGCCCCGCCGGCCGCGTCGAGCAGATCCTGGGAGACGATCAGCGGCCGGCCGGCGCGCTTCGTTTCCTCCTCCAACCGGGCTGCGACGTTGACGGTATCGCCCAGCACGGCGAACTCCAGCCGGTTGTCGTCGCCGACCGCGCCGCAGAACACCTCGCCCCAGTGAATGCCAATGCCAGCCGAGACCGGGTCGCTCCCCTCGGCCGCGCGTGCCGCGCTCCACGCGGCAAGCGACGCCAGGATCGCCCTGCCGCAGGCGACGGCGCGCGCGGCGTCTTCCGATCTCGGCGACGGCAGTCCGAACACCACCATCACCGCATCGCCGATGAACTTGTCGATGACGCCGCCATGGGCCTCCACTGCCGCCGCCACGCGCTGGCGGAAGGCACCGGTGAAACGGCCGAGATCGGTCGGGTTCATGCTCTCGGCGCGCTGCGTAAACCCGCGCATGTCGACGAACATCACCGCCGCCGGCTGGCGCCAACCCCGGCGGATGTCGCCGGCGTCGGCGTCGACCACCATGCCGGCGACCTGCGGCGGCAGATAGCGCGTCAGGCTGTCCCGTCGCCGCGTCTCGTCGATCGCGCGCAGCAGCATGGCGCGCGACCGGGTGACGGCGATCGTCAGCACCAGTCCGGCCAGCAGCAGCATCACCAAGCGCATGACATTGGGCGGCAACTGAAACAGCGGCAGAAGACCGACCGGCGGCGCCAGCGGCGCGCTGTCGCCGGATGGCGCACCGGCGACGGCCAAATAGCCGATGCCGCCGACCAGCAGCAGCGCCACATAGGCGACCAGGCGCGGCTCGTAACGCATGGCGCCGAAGGCCAGCACCAGCGGCGTCAGCCATACCACTGGCAGGCTGACGGCATAATTGGCCGAGACCTCGGTGTTGCGGATGCCGAGCTCCAGGCTGACGAGTATGAACACGACATCGAGCGTCGCCACGACCCATGACATCCAGGGTCTGTAAAGGCCCGGTCGCGACAGCCAGAAGGCGACGATGCCGAGCAGCAGATAGGCCGAGACCGTCGCTTCGGCAACGATCAGCTGTTCATGCACCAGCGCGCCTTGGCGCCGTGCCGGTCCGACCACCACCAGCAGCAGGCTGCCCAACAACAGCGCCGAGACGACGATCCGGACGATGGCGCCGATGCGTTCGGCGCGCACTTCGGATTCCGCGAACAGGCGTTGCGCGAAGGGGTCCACGTTCGGGACCTCAGATCTGTCGGGCCGTTTCGCGCGGCGCCCAGATGGCCTGCGGTTCGGCCACGCCCTTGAGCTTGTGCGCACCCAGCGGCCGCACCTGGCCGCGCAAGCGTTCGGCGAAGTCAGCCGACAGCAGCACCGGTTCGTTCAGCACCCGGGTCTGCTCTTCGATGCGCGTCACCAGGTTCACGGCCGGGCCGATCACCGTGAAGTCGAGCCGGTCCTCGGCGCCGATATTGCCGTACAGCACGTCGCCCACATGCAGGGCGAGGCCGAACTCGATCACCGGGCGGCCGTCCTGCTTGCGCGCCTGGTTCAGCGCCGCCGCGCCGGCGATGGCCTCGGCCGCGGCATCCAGCGCGGCGGCGCAGACGCCCGCTTCACGCGACGCGTCGGGAATCGGAAACACGGCCAGCATGGCGTCGCCGATGAACTTCAGCACCTCGCCGCTCTGCGCCTGCACGGCCGCCGCCATGCAGCCGAAATAATCGTTCAGCAGACCGATCAGATCGTCGCGCGGCAGCCAGTCCGACAGCGGCGTGAAGCCGCGCATGTCGCAGTACCACAGCACCGCGTGAATAGTCTCGCCGTCGCCGCGCAGGATGCGGCCCTCCAGCACGCGCTCGCCGGCCTGGTGTCCGACATAGGTATCGAGCAGGTTGATCGCGGTGGTGCGCCGGCTGTGGATTTCCATGATCCGCGCGAACAGAAAGCTGAGCGCGTACATGCGGTCGAGATCCTGCCGCGAGAACCCGCCGGGCCGGTCGCTGGTCACGCTCAACGCGTCGATATGCCCGTCGGTGAACGTCACCGGCATGACGACATAGTCCGTCGCGCCCTCGTCTTTCAACTCGCGCAGCACCGGGAACGAGACTTCCGCCTCGCCCTCCAGCCGCACGCGCTGCGCCCCACCGCCCTCGAACACGCGCGGCAGCGGGTTGTCGAGATAGTCCGATGTGCCGATCAGCGAATGCGGCGCCTGGGCCGACTCGACGCCGCGCCCGCGGCGCCAGAAATAGCCGGTGCCCAGATAGGCCGGATGCAGCGTGAGTTGGAAATAGCCCAAGCGGTAGAGCGGAATGCCGGCGGCCACCAGCTGCTCGCCCGTGGCCGCGATCAGGGTCTCGGTATCGGTGATGCGATAGGCGTCCCGCACGAACCAGCGGGCGACCGGATCGCCGTAGTCGAAATCATCGTTGGCGTCTGTCTGCGTCTCGGCCACGGCCGCTGACGACGGGCTAGCTTAGCCGTCCCTCTTCCACCGCGTGACAGGCGACATGTGTGTCGTCGAACACGCGCAGCACGGGCCGCTCGGCGGCGCAGCGCTCGTTCGCGTGCGGGCAGCGCGGGTGAAACGGGCAGCCCGTCGGCGGATTGATCGGGCTCGGCACCTCGCCCGCCACTGGCACGCGTTGGCGGCCGGTCATCTCCAGATCCGGAATCGCGTCCAGCAGCATGCGCGTGTAGGGATGCTTCGGCTGATTGAACAACGTCTTGGTGTCGGCCCATTCGACCAGCCGGCCGAGATACATCACGCCGACCGTGGTCGAGACGTGATAGACCACGGCCAGGTCGTGGCTGATGAACAGATAGGTCAGGTTGAAGCTACGCTGCAGCTCCTTCATCAGGTTCAGGATCTGCGACTGCACCGAGACGTCGAGCGCCGAGGTCGGCTCGTCGCAGATCAGGAATTCGGGCTCGCCCGCCAGCGCCCGGGCGATCGAGATCCGCTGCCGCTGACCGCCGGAGAATTCGTGCGGATACTTCTCGCCGTCCTTCGGCGACAGGCCGACCTGGGTCAGCAGCTCGCCGACACGCTGATTGATCTGCGCCTTGTCCGTCAGCAGACGCCGGGCGTAGATCGGCTCCGCGATGATGTTGGTGACGCGCCAGCGCGGGTTTAACGAGGCGTAAGGATCCTGAAAGATCATCTGCATGCGCGACTGCACGCCCTGTCGGAAGCTGCGTGCGCCGGGCTGGCCCATATCGATGCCGTCGTAGACGATGCTGCCGTCGGTCGGCCGGTAGAGCCCGACGATCAGCCGCGCCACCGTCGACTTGCCGCAGCCGGATTCGCCCACCAGGCTGAAGGTCTCGCCGCGGCCGATCTCGAAACTGACGCCGTCGACGGCTTTCACCACGGCCCGGCCGGTGCGTTCGATCAGCCGGTTCAGAAGCGGCGGCGAGACGTCGAAATAGCGGGCGAGATCGTCGACCTTGACCAGCGTCCGCGCATCGGCGGGCTGGGCGTCGGTGGTCACGGCGGCAGTATCAGTCACCGGCGGCGGCCCTCCGTTCCTCGGCGTCGTAGAGATGGCAGGCCACATAGGACGCCTCGACCGGCTGCAGGTCGGGCCGGTCGTGATAGCAGCGGTCGAAGACCTTCGGACAACGCGGATTGAAAGCGCAGCCGGCCGGGATCTCGGTCAGCCGCGGCATCGCCCCTTGGATCTGCGTCAACTCGTCGACATCGTGGCCGATATGCGGGATCGAGCCCATCAAGCCGTGCGTGTAGGGATGCTTGGCGTTGCGCACGACCTCGCGCACCGGGCCGATTTCGGCGATGCGGCCGGAATACATCACCGCCACGCGGTCGGCGGCTTCGGCAATCACGCCCATGTCGTGCGTCACCAGCATCACCGCGGTCTGGTGTTCCTTGCAGAGCCGCTTCAGCAGGCTGATGATCTGCGCCTGGATCGAGACGTCGAGCGCCGTCGTCGGCTCGTCGGCGATGATCAGCCGCGGCTCGGCGCATAGCGCCAGCGCGATCACCACCCGCTGGCGCATGCCACCCGAGAACTGATGCGGATAGTGGTCGACGCGTTCCTCGGCGCTCGGAATGCCGACCTCCTTCAAGAGCTCGATGGCGCGCGCGCGGGCGTCCTTCTCGCTCAGCGGCAGGTGAGTCATGATCGTTTCGACCAGCTGCCGGCTCACCGTGTAGAGCGGGTTCAGACTGGTCAGCGGGTCCTGGAAGATGGCGCCGATGCGCCGCCCGCGGATGCGCCGCATCTCTTCGTACGGCAGATTGTCGATGCGCTGTCCCTCGAGCAGGATCTGCCCCTCGGCGATCCGGCCGGGCGGCTCCAGCAGGCCGATGATGGCCGCGCCCGTCAGCGACTTGCCGGCGCCGGACTCGCCGACCACGCCCAGCACCTCGCCCGGATCGATATGCAGCGACACATCGTTGACGGCGACCAGCGTGCCGCGCCGCGTCGGGAACTCGATCCGGAGGTTCTTGACCTCCAGCAGGGGTTGATTGGCGGGTACCGCGGCCATGACGCTTCTTACCTCAGCTTCGGATTGAGGGCGTCGCGCAGCCAGTCGCCCAGAAGGTTCACCGCCAGCACCAGGATCGCCAGCGTCGCGCCCGGGAAGATCACGATCCACCATTCGCCGGAGAACAGAAAGTCCTGGCCGATCCGGATCAGCGTGCCCAAGGACGGCTCGGTCGGCGGCACGCCGACGCCCAGGAACGACAGCGTCGCCTCGCTCAGGATCGCCACCGCCAGGCTGATGGTGGCGATCACCAGCACCGGTCCCATGACGTTCGGCAGCACATGGCGCAGCATGATGATCAGCGGCTGCCGGCCGATCACGCGCGCGGCCTGAACGTATTCCTTGTTCTTCTCGACCAGCGTCGAGCCGCGCACCGTGCGCGCGAATTGCGGCCAGCTCGAAAAGCCGATCGCCAGGATCACCACGATCAGCGCCAGGTCGTCGTGCCGGCCGGCCGGCAGCACGCCGCGCAGCACGCCGTCGATCAGCAGCACGATCAGGATCGACGGGAAGCTGATCTGCACATCGGCGATGCGCATGATCGTCGCGTCGACCTTGCCGCCGACATAGCCGGCCAGCAGACCGGCGCTGATGCCGATCAGCATCGCGAACAGCACGGCGGCGAAACCGACGCCCAACGAGATCCGGCTGCCGTAGAGGATCGCCGAGAACAGATCGCGGCCCTGATCGTCGGTGCCCAGCATGTACTTCCAGCCGCCGCCGTCCACCCAGACCGGCGGCGTGAAGGCGTCCAGCAGATCGAGGGCGGCGGGGTCGAACGGATTCTGCGGCGACAGCAGCGGCGCGAACAGCGCGCCCAGGAACATCACCGCCGTCACGGCGGCGGCCGTCATCGTCACCTTGGAGGCGCGGAAGCTGAAATAGATGTCACTGTCGAAAAACCGGTGCGCCAGATCCTGCGCCCGGTGCACCACGCCGTTGCTGCGATCGATCGCGACCATGATCCGACCCTTAGTTCCCCAACAGCCCGCGCGTGTCGACGCGCAGGCGCGGATCGACCGCATAATAGAACAGATCGACCGTCAGGTTGATGGCGACAAAAAACAGCGAGACCAGCACCAGATAGGCGGCCATCACCGGAATATCGACGAACGTGATCGCCTGCAGGAACAGGAAACCGATACCCGGCCACTGGAACACGGTTTCGGTCACGATCGCGAAGGCGATGATCGAGCCAATCTGCAGACCGGTAATGGTGATGACGGGCACCAGGGTGTTTTTCAGCGCATGACCGAAATTCACCGCCAGGTTGGTCAGGCCACGGGCGCGGGCGAACTTGATGAAGTCCGTGCGCAGCACCTCCAGCATCTCCGAACGGACCAGCCGGACGATCAGCGCGAGCTGGAAGATACAAAGCGTCAACGCCGGCATCAGGATCGATTTCAATCCGCTTGCCGTCAGCAAGCCGGTGCTCCAGCCGCCGAGATCGACGACCTCGCCGCGGCCATGGGTTGGCAGCCAGCCCAGCAGCACGCCGAAGCACAGGATCAGCAGGATGCCGATCAGGAACGGCGGCAACGAGATGCCGAACAGCGAGACGCTGAGGCAGATCTTGCTGGCCCAATGTTGCGGGCGCAGACCGGTATAGACGCCCATCGGAATGCCGATCGCCAGCGCCATCAGCCCGGCGACGATGCTGAGCTCCAGCGTCGCCGGCAACCGCTCCGCCAGGATGTCCTCGACCGGCCGGCCCATCCGGTAGGAGACGCCGAACTGCCCCTGCACGGTCCGGCCGACGAAGTTGACGAACTGGATCACGACCGGTTCGTTCAGGCCCAGCGCCTCGCGCAGCTGTTCGCGTTCCTCGACGCTGGTCTGCTGCCCGACCATGCTGTTCACGGGATCGCCCATATAGGTGAACAGCGAAAACGCAATCAGCGCCACCGCCAGCATGACCAGAAGCGATTGCAGGCAACGGCGGATCACGAAGGCGACCATTGTGGGTGCTAGTTGCCCGCTACGCCGCGCGTGTCGATGCGCAGACGCGGGTCGACCACGTAGTACAACAGGTCGACCACCAGGTTGATCAGCACGAAGAAAAACGACACCAGGATCAGGTAGGCCGACATCACGGGGATGTCGACGAACTGGATCGCCTGCAGGAACAAGAGCCCCATGCCCGGCCACTGGAACACGGTCTCGGTGATGATCGCGAAAGCGATGATCGAGCCGACCTGTAGACCGGTAATGGTGATCACCGGCACCATCGTATTCTTCAAGGCGTGGCCGAAATTCACCGCCTGGTTGGTCAGGCCGCGGGCGCGGGCGAACTTGATGAAGTCGGTGCGCAGCACTTCCAGCATCTCCGAGCGCACCAGCCGCATGATCAGCGTGAGCTGGAACATGCCCAGCGTGAATGCGGGCATGATGAGCGATTTCAGGCCGCTCGCGGTCAGCAGACCGGTGGTCCAAGCGCCGAGATCGACCACCTCGCCCCGGCCGTTGGTCGGCAGCCAGCCCAGGATCACGCCGAACACCAGGATCAGCAGGATGCCGATCAGGAACGTCGGCAGCGAGATGCCGACAAGGGACACTGTCAGGAAGAACTTACTGAGCCATCGGCTTGGATGCAGGCCGGTATAGACTCCCATCGGGATACCGACGATCAGCGAGAACAAAGCCGCCACCAGGCTCAGTTCCAGCGTCGCCGGCAGCCGCTCCGCCAGGATCTCGTTCACCGGCCTGCCGAGGCGGTAGGAGATCCCGAACTTGCCCTGCAGCACCCGGCCGACATAGTTGGCGAACTGCACCACCACGGGCTCGTTCAGACCCAGCGCTTCGCGCAGCTGCTCGCGTTCCTCGATCGAGGTCTCCTGGCCGACCATGCTGTTCACCGGATCGCCAAGATAGGTGAACATCGAGAAGGCCAGCAGCGCCACTGCCAGCATCACGAGCAACGACTGCAACAGTCGCCGGATGACGAACGCGATCATGGTCCCCCGCGGCGAAAAGCCGATCGACCCGGAACGGTCATTGCCGGTCCGGGTCGATCATGACGGCGTGGCGGCGTCTACTTGATGGTGATGTGACGCCACTTGAACTGGTTGTCGGGCCGCTGCTTAACGTTGACGCCGTCCCGCACGCCCCAGGCCAGCGCCTGCTGGTGCAACGGCACATAAGCGACGTCGTTGATGGTGATGCCCCAGGCCTCGTCCATCATCGCCTGGCGCTTCGCCTGATCGGTTTCCGACAGGATCTTGTCGGTCAGCGTGTCGACCTTGGCGTTGCAGTAGCGGCCGAGATTGAACTTGCCGCGGCCCGTGCCGTCGTCACAGCCGTGCAGATTGAACAGCGGGTTCCAGGAGTCGAAGCTGCCCGGGGTCCAGCCCAGCAGGTAGAAGCTGGTGTCCAGGCTCGGCGCCAGCACCTTCTTGAAGTACTTCGCTTTCGGCTGCGCCAGCAGGTTCACCTTGACGCCCACCTTGGCCAGCATCGACACCACGGCCTGGCAGATCGCCTCGTCGTTGACGTAGCGGTCGTTCGGGCAATCCATGCCGACCTCGAAGCCGTCCGGATAGCCCGCGTCGGCGAGCAGTTGCTTCGCCTTGGCCTGGTCGTAACTCAGCCGCGAGAACTGGTCGCTCGAGCCGTTGATGCCGGGCGCGATCATCATGGCCGACGGCGTCGACAGGCCGCGCATCACGACCTTCTTGATCGCCTCGACGTTGATCGCGTGATAGACGGCCTGGCGCACCCGCTTGTCCTTGAACGGGTTCTTGCCCTTGACCGACGAGTAGAGCAGCTCGTCGCGGTGCTGATCCATGCCCAGGAAGATCGTCCGCAGCTCCGGCCCGACCAGCATGCTGGTGCCGGCGTTGCCGTCGACCCGGTTCATGTCCTGCACCGGAATCGGATAGGCCATGTCGACCTGCCCGGCCAGCAGCGCCGCCACCCGGGTCGCGTCCTGCGCGATCGGCGTCAGCGTCACCGACGTCAGATTGTGCACCTTATTGGCGTTGTCCCAGTAGTCGGGATTGTTCTCGGCGACGGTCTTCACGTCGATATCCCGGCTCTTCAGGATGAAGGGCCCGGTGCCGTTGGCGTGTCGGGTGGCGAAGTTCTCCTTGTCGGCCGTCGCCTGCTGCGGCTGAACGGCGTTGTTCTCCTCCGCCCAGCTCTTCGACATGATGTACCAGGACTCCCACTCGGCGTGCAGAATGGGGTTCGGCGACGTGGTGACGAAGTCGACCGTGTGATCGTCGACCTTGATGATTTTGGTGCCTTCCGGGATCCGGGTCTTCAGGTCGGACCCATCCATGCGGACGCGTTCCGCCGAAAACAGGACGTCGTCCGCCGTGAAATCGCGGCCGTCGTGGAACTTCACGCCCTTGCGCAGATAGAACCGCCAGCGGGTCGGCTCCATGATCTCCCAGCGCTCGGCGAGTGCCGGCTCGATGCTGAGATCGTGGTGCCGCCGGGTCAGACCCTCGTAAATGTTGCCGAGATAGCCGAGGGTGAAGGTCTCGTTCAGATTGTAGGGATCCATCGAGTTGGCGTCGCCCTGGAACGCGAAGGTCAGATCCTTCGCGCTGGCGGGAAGGACCATCGCCAACGTCGTGGCGCCTGCCAACAGCAGTGCTTTCAGTTTCATTGAGCTAAGCTCCCAAGTGTGGCCGTCCGCAATGCGGCAGCTTTATCGTTGTGCCCGTTCGCATTCACAGCAGACCACGGGCGCGGGCAACCCCATCGCCCGGCCGCGGTACGCTGCCGCTATAACGGCTTACTTCTATGTTTTGCGGGGCTGCGTCAACGGTTGAGGTAACGGCGGCAAGTGCGCGCGCCGGCGATCACTGGCGTTGCGCCAGCGTCACCACTTCCTGTCCCTTGACCGGCCGCCGGCGCGGCATCAGCAGGGTGCAGTTTTCATAGGGCGCACGGACCGCTTCGCCGCCGTCATAGGCGAAGATCTCGCCATGCCCGAGCTCTTCGAAGCCCTGATAGTGTTGGATAAAGCGGAAATCGTCGTTGCGGGCCAGCAGAACGTCGCTGATCCGGTAAACGGCGGAATGCGTCGGCGCCGCGATGGCGGCATGTTCGGCGATGAAGGCTGGATCTACGACATCGCAATACTGCAGAAAACGCAATGCGGTCTGCAGCGCGACCCGGCCGCTGGCGGCGGCGAAATGCTGGCCGCACTCGACCAGCAGCGCCGTCGCCGTCGAATCGGCGCGGTTGAAGGCGCCGTATTCCATCATCACCTTGCCGTGATGCACGCCGCCGCCGCTGACGATGTGCCGCGGCGCCGTGCCGACGGCATGCGCCATGGCCGACGTGCGCGGCTGATCGACGTAGCACAGCATGGGCGACACCGGAAAGCTGGTCGAATGGATGTCCAGTAGCGCGTCCGCCGTCCGGATCACCGGCAGCAATTCGCGGGCCCGGCGCAACTCGACCGTCCCGTCATCCCGGGCCAGGATGTCGTCGCACCAGACGCGGTTGAAGTCGCGGTCGACGAAGCGCGATTCGAAGGGCTCGGCCGGATCGAAGCTCTCGTAGGCGGCAATGTTGGCGAAACTCAAGGTCAGCTTGCCGCGAACCGGCCGTACCCCTCGGTCCAGTAGGAAGGTTACCGCCGTCATGCCGCAAAATTCGTTGCCGTGCGTCAGGGCGTTGACCACCACATGCGGTCCCGGCTGGCCGCTGTCGAAGGTGTGAACGTAATCGATGCCCGTATTGCCGCGGCGATAGGGCGTCAGGTCCTTCGGCGTCACTTCAAGGGTCGGCACCGGCGGCAGGTCGTGCGGCATTTGGTCCCCCGACAAAAAGCGGACGTGGTGTTTTTATAAATTTTTCCCGGAAATCTACGTTAAGTTATGATCGTAACTAACTAGACTTCCGTCGATTTCCTCGATTTCCAAGGTCGTTGTTTTACTCCCAAAGCGTTAACAAACCGCAACACCTCGGATGCGGCACGAGCCGCCGGATCGCTCGGCCTCCCGTCATCAATCTGACATCATGGCTGATTAGGAAGACGGTTCATCACCATTCGGGCCTCGGCAATCGGGAGGCGCGACGCCCATCCAACCAAGGGAATTGGGGATTTCAAGATGAAGCAAACCTTCGCGCTGTCGGTCGCGCTCGCCGCCGCGCTTCTGGCCGGCCAGGCCCTCGCCGCCTCGGGCAAGCTGGTGCTCTATACCAGCCAGCCGAACCGGGATGCGCAGCAGACCGTCGACGCCTTCACCAAGCTGCATCCCGATGTCGAGGTCGAGTGGATCCGCGACGGCACCACCAAGGTGATGGCCAAGCTCCGGGCCGAGTTCGCGGCCGGCGATCCCAAGCCGGACGTTTTGCTGATCGCCGATCTCGTCACGATGGAGGGCCTGAAGCGCGAGGGGCGGCTGTTGCCGCACGCGGGCGCGCCGGTGGCCGCCTACGACGCCGGGCTTTACGACGCCGACAAGCATTATTTCAGCACCAAGCTGATCACCACCGGCATCGTCTACAACGTCAACGCGCCGATGCAGCCGAAGTCCTGGGCCGATCTGGCCCAGGCCAACGCCAAGGGCCTGGTCGCCATGCCGAGCCCGCTCACCTCGGGCGCGGCGCTGATCCATCTGGCGACGCTGACCGAGCATCCGAAGCTCGGCTGGCGGTATTACGAGCAGCTCGCCGACAACGGTATCCAGCCGAAGGGCGGCAACGGCGGCACCTTCAAGGCCGTCGCCGGCGGCGATAAGCTTTACGGCATGGTCATCGATTTCCTGCCGATCCGCGAGAAAGCCAAGGGCTCGCCGGTCGCCTTCGTGTTCCCGGACGAAGGCGTCAGCGCCGTTACCGAGCCGGTGGCGATCCTCAAGACCGCCCGTAACCCCGAGGCCGCCAAGGCTTTCGTCGACTTCCTCCTTTCGACCGAAGGTCAGAAGCTCGCGGCCAGCCAGGGCTACCTGCCGGCCCATCCCGACGTGACGCCGCCGCCCGGCTTCCCGCCGCGCGCCGACATCAAGCTGATGGCCTTCGACCCGGAAAAGGCGCTCGCCAACGCCGAAGCGAACAAGAAGCGGTTTGCCGACATCTTCGGGCAATAGCACCGGCATAACCCGCGTCCGCTTCGCGACGGCGGACGCCGGGCCTGGAATCTGGCGCGGCGAGGTCCTGCTCCTCGCCGCGCTTGTCGTTTTCGTCGCCGCCCTCAGCCTGTTGCCGATGGCGCGGCTGCTGCTCGAGGGCCTGGCCCCGGGCGGCCGGTTCGACCCCGAATTGCTGCATGAGGTGATGTCGTCGCGGTCAACCTGGCGGGCGACCCGGCACAGTCTGGAGACGGCCTTCGGCGGCACCGTGCTGGCGCTGCTGTTGGGATCGGCCTTCGCGCTGCTGGTGGCGCTGACCGACATTCGCGGCAAGGCGGCGCTGGTGTTCTGCTTCATGCTGCCGCTGATGATCCCGCCGCAAATTACCGCGCTGTCGTGGATTCAGGTCTTTGGCCCGTCAAGCGCCCTGCTGCAGGCGCTCGGCCTGGCGCCGCCGCTCGGCACGCCGCACCCGCTCTATTCGCGCGACGGCATCATTCTCCTGCTCGGCATTCAGCACGCGCCGCTGGTGTTTCTGGCGCTGCGGGCAGGCCTGCGCACGCTGCCGCGCGAGATGGTCGAGGCCGCGCGCGCCGCCGGCGCCAGCCCGGTGCGTGTCCTGCTGAGCGTCGTGCTGCCGCTGATGACACCGCCGCTGGTCGCCGGCGCGGCGCTCGCCTTCGTTTCCTGCATCGGCAATTTCGGCATCCCGGCGCTCCTCGGCATCCCGGCCAACTATGCCGTGCTGCCGACGCTGATCTACCAGCGCCTCGCCGGCTTCGGCCCGTCGATCATCTCCGAGGTGGCGGTGCTGTCGATCCTGGTCGGCGTCATCGCCATCCTCGGCGTCCTGCTGCAGGGCTGGATGCTGCGGGCCCGCGACTATCGCACGATCGGCGCGCCGGCCCAGCCGCTCGCCGTCCAGCTCGGCCGAGGGCGCGCCCCGGCGGAGGCCGCGTGCTGGCTGATCATCGTGCTGATCCTGGTGCTGCCGTTGACGGCGCTGATGGCGACCTCGCTGGTGCCGGCCTATGGCGTACCGCTGACGCCGCAGTCGGCCACGCTGGAAGCCTATCTCGAGGTGATGTTCCGCCAGCAGGTGACGATCCGCGCCTTCAGCAACAGCTTCCTCCTCGCCGGCGGGGCCGCGCTCGTGCTGGTCGCCGCCGCGGTCCCGCTCGGCTATTTCATCGCCTGGCGCCGCAATCGACTGTTGCGCCTGCTCAACCTGCTGGCCGAGCTGCCGTACGCGCTGCCGGGCGTGGTGCTGGCCATCGCCTGCATCCTGATCTTCCTGCGGCCGCTCCCCATTCTGGGCATCGGCCTCTACGGCACCGGCTGGATCATTTTCGTCGCCTATCTCGCGCGCTTTCTGACGCTGGCCCTGCGGCCGGTGCTCAGCGGCTACGCCCAGCTCGACCCCAGCCTCGAGGAAGCGGCCGCCATCTGCGGCGCCGGCTTCCTGCGCCGCCTCTTCAGCGTGATCCTGCCGCTGATCGCGCCGATCGCCGCGGCCGGCGGCATCCTCGTCTTCATGACCGCCTTCAATGAGCTCACGGTCTCGGCTCTGCTCTGGTCGTCGGGCTGGGAGACATTGGGCGTCGTCGTCTTCAACCTCGACGACGGCGGCTTCTCGGTGCTGGCGAGCGCTGTCGCCGTGCTCGCCGTGCTCGCCATCCTCGCCATCATGCTGACGGCCCAGCTCCTCGCCCGCCGCCTGCCCCACGGCGTGCTGCCCTGGCAGAGCTGACGTGGCCCCCTATTCGAGCCCGACGTTCTGGCAGCAGCCGCAGGCCATACAGAACTTGGGCTGCTTGGCGCTTGCACCGCGCGCCCGAAGCTTGCGCGACAGTGGGATAAGCCCCTTGTCGATCAGATACCCGTCCTCGCCGGCGGCGGCGTCGCTGACGAACTCGGCGGCATAATCGAGGATGCCCGGAATAGAGCCGACATGGGCCTCTTTCAGATAGAAAAACATGGACCGCGATATTGGATAGCTGCCATCGGCGATATTCTCGAAGGTCGGCTCCTCGCCGTCGATGCTGACGCCCTGCACCGTATCGGCATTCTGATCCAGGAAGCTGAAGCCGAAGATGCCGAAGGCATCCGGATTGGCCAGCAGCTTCTGCACGATCAGGTTGTCGTTCTCGCCGGCCTCGATGAAGGCGCCGTCCTCACGCAGACCATGGGCCAGCGCCTTGAATTTCATCGCATCGGTCTCGCGCAGGGCGGCCAGCATGGCGATCTGCCGGGCGCCGCCCTCCATGGCGATCTCCAGGAAGGCGTCGCGGGTGCCTGATGTCGGTGGCGGCCCCAGCACCTCGATCCTGATGTCCGGCAGCGACGGATCGATGTCGGCCCAGTTGCGATAGGGATTGGCCGCCAGCTTGCCGTCGACCGGCACTTGCTTGGCCAGCGCCAGGAACAGCTGCTCCCGGCTCAGGGCGAGCCGCGGTCCGGCCTTGGCATTGCCCAACACGATCCCGTCGGCGCCGATCCTGACCTCGACGATATCCGTAACGCCGTTCTCGGCACACAAGTCGACTTCGGTGCGCTTGATCCGGCGCGACGCATTGGTGATATCCGGATAGCTCTCGCCGATGCCCGCACAGAACAGCTTCAGTCCGCCGCCGGAACCGGTGCTCTCGACCACCGGGGTCTTGAACGGCGTGGTCTTGCCGAACTGTTCGGCGACCGCCGTCGAAAACGGGTAGACCGTCGACGAGCCGACGATGCGGATCTGCTGCCGCGCCTGCGCCTCGGCGGCGAAAGCGACCGATAGCAGCGCCGCGATACATAAATGCTTCATCGTTACGTAACGCATGCGCAATCAATTAGCACATACACGCGGAGACGCGTCGCGGATTTGCTCAAGGGCGGAAATCGGTGCGTCGGCGGTAACGGCCCGCGCGTCTAGATCGGCATGACCCAGCCGTCGGCGATGTCGATGTGCAAGGCTTCGCCGGTCGGCGGCGCCGCGGGCAGGCGCAACAACAACAGGGCGTCCGGCGCGGCCGCCGGCGCCACGTCGATCGTGGAATAACCACCTTTGTAGGTGCGGCGGCGCACCGTCACCGGGATACCGGCATCGACCATGGCGATGTCTTCCGGCCGGATGCACGCCTTGGCCGGTCCGGGCCCAACGGCCGGATCGCAGCGTAGACTCAGCTCACGGCCGAACAGGCTGACGGCGCAACGGCCGTCGCCGCTGCGCCCCAGCACTTGGACATCGACCACCGCGCCGCCGCCGATGAAGCCGGCGACCATGGCGGCCGCCGGTTCGCTGTAGAGACGTTCGGGCGTCGCCGCCTGCACCAGCCGGCCGCCGTCCATCACCGCGATGCGGTCGGCCAGCGCCATCGCCTCGGCCTGATCGTGGGTGATGTAGACCATGGTGGCTCCGGTCTCGGCGTGCAGGCGGCGGAACTCTTCTTCCATCGCCGCGCGCAGGTGCACATCCAGATTGGCCAGCGGCTCGTCCAGCAGCACCACCGACGGCGTCATCACCAGGCAACGGGCCAACGCCACGCGCTGCCGCTGGCCGCCGCTCAGCTCGGCCGGGCGGCGCTCGGCCAGACCGTCCAGGCCCACGGTCTTCAGCGCCGCCGCCACCCGCCGGTCGTAGTCGCGCCCACGCACCTTCGCCACCTCCAGCGGATAGCCGACATTGCGCGCGACGCTCATATGCGGCCAGAGCGCGTAGGACTGAAAGACAATGCCGACCCGGCGCCGTTCCGGCGGCAGGTGCGTGCCGGCGCCCGACACCACGGTGCCGTCGAAGGCGATCTCGCCCGCATCCAGCTTCTCGAAACCGGCGATCAGGCGCAGAACGGTCGTCTTGCCGCAACCGCTCGGGCCCAGCAGCGCCAGGAACTCGCCGTTCTCGATCTCCAGGTCGACGCGATCGACGGCGGTCACCTCGCCGAAGCGCTTGACCAGGCCGCGCAGGCTCAGTGCCGACATGCGGGAATTCCCGGGTTGCCGCGGCGGTGGCGCGCGCCGATCAAAATCTTTCCGCTTTGCATCCCGTCCTCTTAGGCGGCAATGATGACAGCGCCATGATGCCCGTTCCGATCCCGGCGCGCGCCGCCGACGCAACGACACCTATGCCGTGAACGAGGCGCGTCCGCAAGCCGGCGCGCCGGACCGGCTGCGCGGCATTGCGCTCATGCTGCTGGCCATGCTGCTGCTGGCCTGCATGGACGCGATCAGCAAGAAGCTGGCCGCCGACTATGCCGTGGCGCAGATCCTCTGGGTGCGGTTCCTGGTCTTCGCCGCCTTCGCGCTCTACATGGCCCGCAATATCGGTCTGAAGTCGGGGCTGCGCACGACCCGGCCGCTGCTGCAGGTCGTGCGCTCCCTGTTGCTGATCGCCGACATCGGCATCTTCGTGCTGGCCTTCCGCTACCTGCCGCTGGCCGAGACGCATGCCGTCGCCGCGGTCTCGCCCCTGCTGGTCACCGCGCTGGCGGTGCCGTTCCTGGGTGAGCGTGTCGGGATCCGGCGTTGGGCCGCCGTGCTCGTCGGCTTTGCCGGCGCGCTCGTCATCATCCGGCCGGGCTTTGCCGCCTTCGGCGCGCCCTTTCTCCTGCCGCTCGTCGGCGCCACCATCTTCGCGGTGTACCAGATCATGCTGCGCAGCCTCGGCCGGACCGACCGGACCGAGACAACCGTGCTCTATACCGGCCTGGTCGGCGCCGTGGCGTTGAGCGTGGTCGCGCCGCCGTTCTGGCGGCCGCCCGACGCCGAGGGCTGGGCCCTGCTGATCCTCGCCGGCCTGCTCGGCACCGCCGCCCACGTCATCCTGATCAGGGCCTTCGCCATCGCCCCCGCCGCCGCGCTGCAGCCCTTCAGCTACACGTTGCTGCTGTTTGCCACGGTGATCGGTTATCTCGTCTTCAACGACCTGCCCGATCCCTGGACCGTGCTGGGCGGCGCCCTGGTCGTCGGCGGCGGCCTCTACACCCTCTACCGCGAAAGCCTGCGGCGGGCGGATAACTGATCGGCTACTTGTCCGGGCCCGACGCCCGCGGCCGTACGCGGTAGGCGCAGCGGCGGGCGCCGGCCAGGATGTGGTCGGTGCGCTCGACCTCGACGCCCTCGCCCAGCACCTCTTGAAACACTTCCAGCTCGGCCCGGCACAGGCCACTGCAGGTCGCGGCGGCGGCGCAGATCGGGCAGTGGTTCTCGACCAGCAGGAAGCCGCCGTCGTCCTGCGGCTCGACGCCGGCCATGTAGCCCTCGTCCGTGCGCGCCGCGGCCAAGGCTTCCAGCCGCGTCCGCAGCGACCGCGCCTTCGCCATGCGCTTCCGATAGGCCGCCGCCTGCTCGCGCGAGCGCGCCGCCACCAGGCGGTCGACGCCGGCCTCGCCGAAGGTCTCGCGCATTGCGTCGATCAAGCTGATCGCCAGATCGGCATGGCCGTTGGGGAAGAACGCGTCGGCCGCCGGCGTTAGCTGCCAGAGCTTGGCCGGGCGGCCGACCGGACGCGCCACTTCCTCGTGGGCGACCAGTCCCTGCGCCGATAGCTCGTAGAGGTGCTGGCGCACGGCCATGGCGGTCACGCCGAGCTGGTCGGCAAGCGTGGCGGCGTCCTGCGGACCGTGTTGCTTCAGGAGATCGAGCACGGCGCGGCGCCGCCGCAGCTTGCCCGGCTGTTTATCGTTCTTGCCCGTCCTGGCGGGTTTGCTTCCGTCTGGCATGGTCACTTTCTAAAGTTTTTTCTTGCAAAAGCCAAGACCTCCGGATATCTGTTATTTCTATAGGAAATACTTTCGAAAGGAACGGGGCGATGGCGCTTTCGAAAAGCGACAATCAGTCGACGTTGGCGAGCGCCGACGGCCATACCCGCGTCGCCGGGCTGTCCGAGCTCACCGAACGCGGCCGCATGGTCGTCAAGTCGGGGGCCAAGCAGATCGCACTGTTCCACGGCGCCAACGGCGTCTTCGCCTGCAACAACCGCTGCCCGCACGAGGGCTATCCGCTGGTCGAGGGGACGGTGGCGAACGACTGCGTGCTGACCTGCAACTGGCACGCCTGGCGCTTCGATCTCGGCAGCGGCGACAACCTGACCGGCGGCGATCGCTTACGCACCTATCCCGTGCGCATCGACGGCGACGATATCTTCCTCGATCTCAGCGATCCGCCGGCGGAAGAACGCATCGCCACCGCCATGACCAACCTGCGCGACGCCTTCGACGATCACGAATACGACCGCCTGGCGCGCGAGGTCGTCAGGTTGCAGCGGGCCGACGGCGATGCCATGGACGCCCTACGCGCGGCCGTGCGCTGGTCGCACGACCGGTTCGAGTTCGGCACCACGCATGCCTATGCCGCGGCGCCCGACTGGCTCGCGGTCCGTGACGCCCACGCGCAGGACGACGCCACCCGGCTGGCCCCGGTCGTCGAGGCCATCGGCCACATGGCCTGGGACAGCCTGCGCGAGCCGGTCTACGCCTATACCGACAAGATGGAGCCCTACGACGAGGCCGCCTTCCTCGCCGCCATCGAGGCCGAAGACGAGCCGGCCGCCATTGCCCGGCTGCGTGGCGCGCTCGCCGACGGTCTGGATTTCGCGGCGCTCGAACGGCCGTTGACCCAGGCCGCCCTCGCCCATTACCAGGGCTTCGGCCATGCCGCTATCTATGTGCTGAAGACCGGTCAACTGATCGAGCGTCTCGGCGAAGAGGCGGTCGAGCCGATGCTGCTGGCGCTGGTGCGCTACCTGACCAGCACGCGGCGCGAGGACCTGATACCGGAATTCCGCAAGTATGCCGAGGCGCGCGACGCCTGGGACGGCAAGGGCGATGCCAGGCTCACGGCCGACGATTTCGCCGGCCTGTCGGTCAACCGCGCGCTTGCCCGCACGCTCGAGGGCTCGGGCGACGTCGAGATGCTCTATCACGCCCTGCTCGGCGCCGGCGCCTGGAACTTCCTGCATTTCGACACGGGCATGCAGGCGAGCCTCGACGCGCCGGTCTCGCAGAACATCGACTGGCTCGACTTCACCCACGCCATCACGTTCGCCAATGCCGTGCGCCACCAATGCACGAAGTTCCCGGAATTCTGGCCGCAGGGACTGTTGCAGATGGCCTGCTTCGCCGGCCGCAACGCCGGTTTCCTCGACCGCGATATCGATGTCGCCGACTGGGCCGTCATCGACGCCCGCGCGTTCCTTAAGTCGGGCATCGACCACCTGTTCGATCACGGCGAATTCGAATACATCGTCTCCTGCCACTACGTGAAGCTGCTGACCGCGGTGCAGGACGAGATCGACGCCGCCCCGGCGGCGCCCTGGACGCGCACGTTGCTGGCGGCGCTCAACCGCTTCATGCATTCCTCGATCAAGCGCAAGCACGTCACCCGCACGGCGCGCCAGGCGCTCGATTTCGTCGCCCTCGAAGGCTAGTGGGGGCTTTTTTCCAGGCTCGAATCTGTCACAATGCCGGCGGTTTACGGCAATCGGAGTGCAGGCGCATGTGCAACGTGGGGGCAATGCGGCGCAATTTGTTCACGGCCCTCGCGGGCTTCGCCGCCATGGCGTTCGCCGGCGGCGCACAGGCCGCGGGCGGTGGCGGCGATCACGGCGACAAACCGGCCTGGAGCGACGCGCCGCCCGACATGGTGGCCCTGGAGGCGGTCCGGCCGGACGGCCTCTGCGGTCAGGCCGACTGGCGCTTTTCGGTGCGCGAGGCGCCGGCCGCGGCGATCGCCGCCGGCGAGACACGGCAGGGCGGCGACGGCGCGCTGCGCGGCGGCCCCTGGCGCATCACCTACTACATGCGGTCGAATGTGCCGGCCTATTTCCAGACCAATCCGCACAAGTTCGACGACTATCTGCGCTTCGACGGCTTCGGCAAGGAGTGCCGCTAGCCCACGCCGCCACGACCGCCGAAAGGCGTGCAACCGGCGTTAAGTCATCTTTTACGGCCAGGGGTGTAAAGGCGCGCTCTCGTTTCCGAGGGCACGCCATGCGCACACTTGTCCCGTTCTATGCCGACGATCTCGACGCGCTCAGGGATTGGATCGAGTTTCTCGACCGGCGTTTTCCCGACCGGCGCCACGCCCTCGCCTCGACCGCGATGGGTCAGTTGCTGCCACAGATACGGATCTGGTGGCCGGACGACGAAGGCCCGGGCGATACGTCCTGCGTCCTGGCCGTTACCCTTGCCAAGGTGCGGGACAGCGATCGCCGGCGCTGCTTCGGCCTGCTCCCGCTCTACGAATACGGCGCGATTTTCGAGACCGCCGACGGCGTCTGCCTCTACTCGGCCGACCGCGATCTCAAGACGCTTTGGCGGGCGCTCTGGAGCATGCGCGAACCGATGCGGATCGACGGCCTGCCGCTACAGGCCGCGCTGCGGCTCGACGTCGATCCCGCCGCCGTCTGCTGGCCGGCAGTGCCGGCCGATATCGGTCCCGGACAGCTTAGCGCGTGAGCGGCGCGCTTCGCGCTTTCGGCCGCCGCCCGGCTAGTGCCGGTAAGTGGCCCAGGCCAGAACCAGACCGAACAGCGTGGCGCCCGCGACGACCATCGTCAGATAGGCGACTTCGAAACCTGTCATTGGCTCACTCCCGCTCGTTCACATTTTCGTTATCGCTCTCGCATGAATAGACACTGATCCCATCGCCTGCATTGCGTACAATCAATGCAGGTCAACGTTGTTCTGCGTTCGATCCTCAGCTTGCGTAACGGTCGCGCTCTCCGCGGTTTCACGGCGCGCGCGGCTGAACTACAATCCGGGGGCATCAGGCTGGCGTGTGGTCCGAAGCGCTGGGTTGACCGCCACCGAACATAAGCCAGCGGCGGCGTTGAAGGGGTCATATGACGTCGAGGGAGCAGTCGACCGCGGCGTCCGGCGATCGGGCGCCGGCGGGAAGTTTGGAGCGTTTGCTGTCACGCAGCCCGCTGACGGTATATGCCTGCGATCCGCGTCGGAACTATCGGCTCACCGCCGTCAGCGAGAACGTCGAGCGACATTTCGGCTATACCGTCGAAGAGTTCCTGGCCGAGCCGGCGTTCTACTTTTCGCGCATCCATCCCCGCGACGCCGGCCGGGTGTTCGCCGGGCTGGACACGCTGACCCGATTCGGCAACCAGGTTTTCGAATATCGCCTGCGCCGCAAGGACGGCGCCTATCGCTGGGTCCGGGATGATCTGGTGCTGTATTTCGACGACGCCGGCGATCCGATGGAGATCGTCGGCGGTCTGATCGACATCACCGAATCCAAGCGCGCCGAGCGGGCGCTGCGCGAGAGCGACCAGCGCCTGCGCGACATCGCCGAGTTGAGCGCCGACTGGATCTGGGAGACCGACGCCGAGAACCGCTATACCTTCGTTTCCGAGCGCTTGGCCGAGATTACCGGCCAGCCGGTCGCCGACTATATCGGCCGGTCGCGCTTCGAAACGCTGGCCGACGCCGTCGACCCGGCCCAGGTAGCGGCGCATATCGAGGATATCCGTGCGCACCGGCCGTTCCGGGACTTCGAGTACTGGATCAACCTCGCCGACGGCCGCCGTTGCGTCAGCCTGAGCGGCAAGCCCATGCTCGACCACGCAAGCCAGTTCTGCGGCTATCGCGGGACCGGCACCGATGTCACGGCCCGCCGGCTGGCCGAGGATTCGCTGCGCGACGCGAAGGAGGAGGCCGAGGCCGCAAGCCAGGCCAAGACCCGCTTCCTCGCGCATATGAGCCACGAGCTGCGCACGCCATTGAACGCCATCATCGGTTTCTCGGACGTCATCCGGCGCGAGATGCTTGGACCGGTGAACGAGCGCTATGTCGAATACGGCGAGGACATCCACGCCAGCGGCCAGCATTTGCTGCTGCTGATCAACGACATCCTCGACCTCTCGAAGATCGAGGCCGGACGCCTGGATATTCGCGACGAGCAGGTCGATGTCGGCCACACGATCACCCAGGTCGTGCGGCTGCTGCGCGACCGCGCGTTCACCAAGGAAATCCGCCTGACCACCGATATCGCCCAGGACCTGCCGAAGCTGCAGTCGGAGGAACGGGTGGTCAAGCAGATCCTGCTGAACCTGTTGTCGAACGCCGTGAAGTTCACCCCGCACGGCGGAAAGGTGGAGGTCCGGGCGTCGCTCGACGACGCCGGCAACATGCTGATCGCCGTTCGCGACAACGGCATCGGCATCGCGGCTCACGACCTGCCGAACGTGCTGCGGCCGTTCGAGCAGGCGGCCGACGCCAACACCTCGTTCTACGAAGGCACCGGCCTGGGTCTGCCGCTGGTCAAATCCTTCGTCGAGATCCACGGCGGCGATCTCATGCTCGAAAGCGAGGTCGGCACCGGCACCACCGCGACCGTCCGACTGCCGGCAGAACGGGTCATTCGCGACACCGTCGATGCCCCCGACAGCAGCGCCGGCAGCGGCGCCTAGTCGCCGAACCTGTCCGATCGGACGTCGGCACCGAAGCCGTAGCAACCTGTAAGGAACAGCCAAAGGCCGCGACCGCGGCCCGCCGGTCGTCCGGCGCGCCCGCACAGGCGCGGACCTTCAGGTCCGCTGCCATAAGCGGAAAATGGCTAAGGTCTTCCCGGATTCTGGGAAGACCTTAGCCTCCCATCGGCGGCATCGTTTCGCTGGCGCTGGCGCGCGCGTTCGTGGCGCCGCCGGCGCGGGCGATGTTCGGCCTGTCGGCAAACAGCCGTTCGCCTTCCGGCGTCACGCCGATGTAAGTGAAGATCGGGCAGAGGAACATGTCGGCCAGGCTGAAGCTGTCGGCCGCCAACCAGTCGTGTTCGCCGAGGGCCTCCTCGACGAGCCCGATCTGCCGTTCGATCTCCGGCAGCGCAGCCGTGATCTTGGCCTCGTCGGGCGTCTCGCCGCGCATTGGCGCCACCAGCCGGGGAAAGATCAAGCCACCGAGGATCGTGGGATAGAAGTAGGCGTTGATCGCACTGATCCACTGCATCATGCGCGCCCGGTCCAGCGGGTCCGACGGTTGCAGCGCCGGCCCGTCGAACGCGGCGTCGACATAGCTGCAGATCGCCAGCGTCTCGTAGAGCCTGACATCGCCATGATGCATGGCCGGCATCTTGTTGAACGGATGCAGAGACCGGTAGGCATCGCTTTTGATATCGGCGTCTTCCACCACGTGTCCGACCCCCTTCTCCACACAGGCCATGCGGGCCGTGCGCACATAGGTCGACCGCGCGTCGCCATGGATCACGATCTCGCTCATCATGTCGCCTCCCCTTGTCGTCGATTGTCGTCGGCCTCAGATGCTCTCCAGATACTCCTGGTAATGCGCCAGGCAGCTTTCCCAACCGCCGCGATGCTGGTCGCGAGCCGCTTCGGTCTGGAAACGCTCGTGCAGCAGCACGACCTCGGTGCCGGCCGAGGTGTCCGCGAAGCTCACCGTCACCAGCGTCATCGGGCTGTCGCCGTCCTGCCACTGCCAGGTAAAGGCCAGGCGTTCGCCCGGCAGCACCTCGCAGTATTCGCCGGCCGCGGTATGGCCATCGCCCTCGGCCGCTGCCATGGTGATGCGATAGCGGCCGCCGACACGCACATCCATTTCATGCACCTCGGCAGTCCGGCCGACCGGGCAGAACCATTGCGCGGTGATCTCCGGCGTCGTGAACGCGGCATAGACCTTGTCGCGCGGCGCCGCGAACGTGCGCCGCACCTCCAGCGACATATCGGCGGTAATTACGTCAGCCATCCTTGTCTCCCTCGTCGCGCGCGCCCCGCTCGGGCTCCGCGTTGCGTTCCAGATACGCCGCCAACCGGTCGAAGGCGCCGTCCCAGAAGCGCCGATATTGCTCGATCCAGTCGCCGGCGTCTTTCAGCGGTTCGGCCTGCAGCCGGCAACGCCGCTCCCGGCCCTGCCGCTCGCGCAGCAGCAGGCCGGCGTTTTCCAGCACGGTCAGGTGTTTCGAAATGGCCGGCAGCGACATGTCGAACGGCTCGGCGAGCTCGCCCACCGTCGCCTCGCCCAGCGTCAGCCGGGCCATGATCGCCCGCCGCGTCGGATCGGCCAGCGCCGCGAATGTGGCGTTTAGTCCGTCATCAATTTGCTTAACCATGCGGTTAAATTTAGCAACGATGACGACGCCGTCAAGACGGCAGATGCACCGGCACTACACAGGCAGCGCGGAGACGCCGAAGACGAGCAGGTGCAGGCCACTGATGATCAAGACGTACAGCACCAGGCCGAGCAGCAGCCGCCACCAGCCGATCTCGCCGAGCGACAGCGAGGTCCGCCCCTGGGCGATGGCGGCGAACGGCAGCCATGAGGTCACGGCCGAAAATCGTTCCCAGGACTCGGGATCGCGCTTCGCCTGCTTGGCATCGATCAGGTGCGGGCCGATCAGCGCCAGCAGCGCGAAGCCGCCGAACAGCACCAGCGACGCCCCGTCGCCGTTCACCAGAACGTGCGCCAGGCCCCA
This sequence comes from Alphaproteobacteria bacterium, assembly GCA_965232515.1. GTDB lineage: Bacteria > Pseudomonadota > Alphaproteobacteria > JANQKO01. Next base: position 2,003,167 of record CBDDPY010000002.1, read on the forward strand.
CAGCGCCACCGACCAGAGGAATGGGTGCCGGGTCAGCTTGACGATGCCGACGGCCGGGCTCTCGTCCTTCAGCGCCTTTCCCTGTCCGACCGAGGTTGGATTCCGCGTCGTCAGCCCGGCGACAAGCAGAACGACCGCCGGCAGCATGACGACCACCGCGATCCAGTCCAGCACGACGTGGCGGTCCCACAGCGGCACGAACGGCGCCGCGCTGTAGGCGTAGATCAGCCACGCCAGCGCGCCGATGGACGCCAGCGAGAACAATCCCTGATACGGCCCCTCGCCGATCCGCCCGACGATGACACCACGCAAAGCCGTGCCTGAAATGAAGAAATGAATGCCGAGAAACAGCCCGCAGGCGATGATTAGCGGAACCACGGTCGCCTCCCCTCACAGCGTTACCCCACTATGCCATCTGGCCACGACTGCCGGCCAACGCAACGGTCATTTCGTCGCGGCTAGCGGATCAGCATGAGGGATAGCTGCGGGAACCAGACCACGGCCGCCAGCACCAGCAGCATCAGCAGGATGAACGGCACGACGGCGCGGCAGATCAGCAGGAACGGTTCCTTGAATGCGGTCATGGCGACGATCAGGTTCAGTCCGATCGGCGGCGTCAGATAGCCGATCTCCAGGTTCACCACCATGATGATGCCGAAATGCACGGGATCGATGCCGTAGGCCATGGCGATCGGCAGCAGAAGCGGCGCCAGCATCAGGATCGCCGAGCCGATATCGATCAGGCAGCCGATGATCAGCAGGAAGACGTTCAGCAGGATCAGGAACATCCATTTCTCGGTGACCACCTCGGCCATCCAGCGGGCCAGGTTCTGCGGCACCTGCTCGGCCGTCAGCAGCAGGTTGATGCTGATCGCCACGGCGACAATGGGGAACAGCGTGCCCAGCAGGCGCGATGTGTCGACCGCGATGTCGAAAAAATCGCGCGCCCGCAGGTCGCGGTGGATGAAAATCTCCACCAGCAGCGCATAGCCGACCGCCACCGCCGCCGCCTCGGTCGCCGAGAACAGCCCGGAATAGATGCCGCCCAGCAGGATCACCGGCGTCATCATGGCGAAAACGCCCTGGCGGACGGACTGCGTCAGATCGGCAATGCTGAACGGACGGCTGGCGATATGCCGGTTCGCCGCCAGCGCGTAGATCGACAGCACGCCCGTCAGCAACAGCCCCGGAATGATGCCGGCGATGAACAGGTCGCTGATCGAGGTCTCGGTCACAATCGCGTAGAGGATCATCGGGATCGACGGCGGGATCACCACGCCCAGGGTCCCGCCCGAGGCCAGCGCGCCCAGCGCGAACTTGCGGTCGTAACCGCTTTCCAAAAGCGCCGGATAGAGGATGGCGCCGACCGCCAGCAGCGTTACCGGCGACGAGCCGGAGAGCGCCGCGAAGGTGGCGCACGACAGGATCGTCGCCACCGCCAGCCCGCCCGGCAGCCATTGCGTCAGCGCCCGCATGATGCCGATCAGCCGCGCCGCGATCGAGCCGCGGGTCATGATGTTGCCGGCCAGGACGAACATCGGAATCGCCAGCAGCACGTCGCGGTTGACGCTGGTCCAGATGTCATCGATCAGGTAGGTCAGATCGCCGTCGCCCCAGACCAGGTGCGCGTAACCGGCGGCGACGATCAGGATCAGGATGATGTTCTGGCGCAGCGCCAGCAACGCCAGAACGATGGCGACCAGGATCAGCGCCGCCATCTAATTGACGGCCCTGTCTACATCGCTGCCGCTGGAGCCGGGTTTCATGTCCGGCCAGACGGCGAACGCCAGATGCCGGAGCGCCGACGAGGCGAAGGCGTAGGGAATGACCAGCTGGATCGGCCAGAGCGGCCAGTACAGCACCGCCGCCCGGTCGCCGTTCGCGTAGGTGTCGGCGATATAGAGCGATGCGACGACGTAAAGCGACGCGTAGATCGCGCAGGACAACACATCGCCGAAGCGTCCGACCGCGGGCCGCCAGGCCGGCGGAAACCAGTTGTCGGCGAACTGCGGCCTGAGGTGGGCGTTGGCCGCGGTGGCCAGCGACAGGCCGAAGAAGGCGGCGATGATGGCGCCGAACACGGCCATCTTCTGCGAACCCCAGATCGAGGTGTAGAGCAGCTCCCGGGCAATGATCTCACCCAGCAGCAGCACGGCGACGATCGCGTAGGCGATCGCCGCCAGCACCGACTCGATCCGCAGGATGACGGCGAGCGATGCTTTCATGTCGCCGTCCCGGCTAGGTCGACTAGCTGCTGGTGCAGGCTTTCTTCGCCGCGATGATGCGCTTCCAGATCGGCGGCGCGGTATCGCCGATCTCGCGGATCAGTGCGTCCTGCGTGGCTTGCGCGTGCGCGCGCCAGGATGCGCGGGCGTCGCCGGTCGTGCGCGTCACCTTGGCGCCGGCCTCCTCGGCCTTGGCGAGCAGTGCATTCTCCGCGCCGCGGATGCTCTTGCGCAGATCGTCGACATAGTTCGCCGTCACGTTGAGGCCTTTGCGCTGCTTGTCGGTCAGGCGGTTCCAGACCTTCTTGCTGACCGTCACGGTGCCGACATCGTGCGTGCCGACGCTGTCGTAAATCACGTAGGGCGCCAGCTTCGGCAGGCCGATCGCCATGCCGTAGACCGTCGAGGTATGGATGGCCTTGACCTGCCCGGTCTTCAGCGCCGGCACCATGTCGACCACGCCCAGCGGCACGCCGGCGGCGCCGACATTCTTCCAGAACAGCGTGACGGCATTGGTCGGCGGCACCCGCACCTTGACGCCCTGCGCCGCCTCGGCCGTCGCCATCGGCACGGTCGAGAACACCGTGGTGTGGCCGACCTCGACATAGCTCAGCAGGATCAGGCCCTTCTCCTCCAGCATCGGGCCGAAGATGGTGCCGACATGGTTGTCGAAGACGCAGTCAGACTGCTCGACATTCTCGAACAGATAGGGTGCGGCCAGCAGCGCGATCTCTGGCACCACCAGCGAGGTCGCGGTGTTGGACTGGCCCGACATGTCGATGCGGCCGCGCACCACCTGGCGCAGCGTGGTCTGCTCGTCGCCCAGCTGCGAGCTCCAGAAGATGTTGATCTTCATGGTGCCCTCGGCCGTCTCCTCGGCGACGCTGGAAACCTCTTTCAGATAAACGCCCCACGGCGTCTGCTCCGGCGCCGCGGTGGCGTAGCGCAGTTCGGTCACGTCGGCGGCGCGCGCGCCGGCGATGGTGAAGAAAGCCAGCGTCAGCGCCAGCGAGATGCGTTGGACCATGCGTCCCTCCCCATTGGCCCGCCGGAATTTTTGTTTGTTTGGACGCTTGGTCTCGGCGCCCATATCGTCACTTTACGGACGGCCATCGCGGCGAGCGAGTCACCTACTGACATACACTTGTCAGTAGGCTTTTGTCATGCCGATATTGCCGCCAGGCCGTGACAACATCGGGATCAAATCTCACATGCCGCAATACATCGGCGCACTGGCGCTCTTGGTCGACGATTATGGCGCGGCGATCGACTTCTACACGCGCAAGCTCGGCTTCACACTGGTCGAGGACACCGACCTCGGCGGCGGCAAGCGCTGGGTCCTGGTCTCCCCGCCCGGCGCAACCGAGACCTGCCTGTTGCTGGCGAAAGCCGACAACGCCGAACAGAAAACTCGTGTCGGCAACCAGACCGGCGGTCGCGTTTTCCTGTTTCTGCATACCGACGATTTTCAACGCGATCACGACAGCATGCGGGAAAACGGCGTCCGGTTCCTGGAGGAACCGCGCCAGGAGGCCTACGGCACCGTTGCCGTTTTCGAGGACCTCTACGGCAACAAGTGGGACCTGATCCAACGGGCCTAGCCGGGCATCCCCCGGCCATGCAATTGGCGTAATGCTGCCCTGCATCAATCGATCTTGAAGACCGCCACGAGTCGGATCATTTGCGCCGCTGTGAGCGCCGGACATGGGTCGCCGACCGCCACGCATTTGGAGACAACGACCATGCGCAACCGTTTTGCCACCCTGCTCGGCCAGTTCGGCCAACTGCAGCTCTCGGCCCGTTCGCCCTCGCCGCGGGCGCCGCGCCGCCCGTCGATCGAGGACCGGCTGATCGCCCTGTTCCGCCGCTATGCCTGACGGCGGAAGCGGCCGGGCAACCCCCGGCCGCTTCCAGCCCGTCCGTCTCACCAGAACCCGATCAGCACGGCCAGCATCGCCACCACCAGCAGGCCGCCCTGGACATTGAGGTTGCCGTACCAGGCCGGGCGCGGCGCGCCTTCCGGCACCACCATCTCCGGCCGCCAGGTCGTCCGCGCGATCTGTTCCGGATCGGGCGGCGCCGTCGACAGGCTGACGACGACGAAAACAGCCGTGCTGAACGCCGTCATGATGCCGACATTGATGGTGAAGTGGATCGGCCAATAACCGAACTGCCCGGCCAGGAACACGATCAGGCCGACGCCGTGGCCAAGCACCAGCGCCCAGAAGGCGCCGTCGCCATTGCCGCGCCGCCAGAAGGCGCCGACCAGGAAGATCGCCGCGATCGGCGGCACCAGGATCGAGAAGGCCTGCTGCAGGTACGACCAAAGGCCGCCGAAATTCGAGATCATCGGCGCCCAGGCGATGGCGATGACCATCAGCACCAGCGTCGTGATCTGACCGTAGCGGCCGACCTTCTCGGGCTTGAACTCGGGATGGCGCGGCTCGACGAAGTCGTGCACCACCAGCGTCGAGGCCGAGTTCAGCGTGGAGTCGACGCTCGACATGATCGCCGCCACCAGCCCGGCCAGCACCAGGCCGGTGATGCCGACCGGCAGCATGGTCGTCACCAGCGTCGGGAACACCATGTCGGCGTTCGGCAGATCCGGCAGCAGCACCAGCGCCATGGCGCCCGGCAGCACCATCGTGAACAGCGGGATCAACTTCAGGAAGCCGCCCAGCATGGCGCCCCATTGCGCGTGCCTCAGGTCCTTGGCGCCCAGCACGCGCTGCACGATGTACTGGTTCGTCACCCAGTACCAGAAGCCCAACATCGAGACGCCCATGATGATGCCGAGCCAGGGCAGCTGCGGGTCGTCGAGCGGCCGCACCATCGACAGATGGCCGGCGGGCGCCGCGGCCACGACGGCGTCCCAGGAATAGCCAAGCTCGCCGAACATGATGATGGTCATCAGCGTGCTGCCGAAGATCAGCACGATGGCCTGCAGCACGTCGGTGTAGACCACGGCCTTCAGGCCGCCGGCGGCGGTGTAGAGCCCGGCGAACAGGCCAAGGCCGAGACAGACCTGCCAGATCACCAGATCCGGGAAGAACGTTTTCAAGACCACGGCGCCGGCATAGAGCCCGCCGGCCGTGTCGACGATGATGCTGAGCAGGATCGTCACCACCGAAAAATAGGACCGCGAGCGCCGGTCGAAGCGCAGCTCCAGAAATTCCGGAATCGTGGTGATGCGCGAGCGCAGGTAGAGCGGCGCGAACACGAACGCCAGGATGATCAGCGGCACCCCCGACATCCACTCGTAGGTCGAGACGGAAATGCCGGCGGAATAGGCGGCGCCCGCCAGTCCGATCAGCGTCGTGCTGGAAATGTTCGACGCGAACAGCGAAAAGCCGATCACGCCCCAGGTCAGCGCGCGGCCGGCCAGAAACAGCTCGTCGCCGGTCTCCGTCGTCTTCGCGACCCAGACGCCAATAATGATGACGATAACGAAATAGCCCACCAGCACCGCGATATCGATGCCGCTGATGGCTGCGCCAACCTCTGACATGGCGTCCCCCTATTTGTTGTTTTTGTTGTTTCTTCAGTTGACCGACCCGGCTGTGCCGGACCGCCGCCCGCTTCGCGCGGTGCACGCGTTACGCTCATGTAACTGAGGCGCAACGCATCGCCGTCCCCAGTGCCCGACGCGTCACGCCGCACGATTTCAACGCGTTTTGACGCGACCGGCCTCCCCTGGACCGATAAAACGCTCCGGGATCCTAGGGCGCGCCGCCCCTATCTTCCGGTATCCCCTTTGTTGCCATTTCGTGACGCGCGTGCGACCTGCTGCCGCGCGTGAAAAATCACTTCAGCTCCGGCAGCCAGACGCCGTGCGCGTCGATCAGGTCGTCGACCAGCTGCCAGATCTCGTCCAGCGACAGCTCCGCCCCGGTGTGCGGGTCCAGCATGGCGGCGTGATAGACATGCTCGCGCTTGGCCGTCACCAGCGCCTCGACCACCAGCGACTGCACGTTGATCTGGGTCTGCATCAGGGCCGCCAGGTGCGGCGGGATGCAACCCACCACCATCGGCGAGACGCCATCCTCATCGACCTGGCACGGCACCTCGACACAGGCCTCGACCGGCAGGTTCGTGATGTAGCCGTCATTCGGCACGTTGCCGTTGATGGTGATCGCCTCGTCCGTGACGATGGCGTGGATGATCCGGGCGGCATATTCCTGACTCGGTTCGCAAAGCGGCAGGTCGCCATCCAGCAGCGCGCGCTCCTGCGTCTCCCAGGCCGCGATCTGCGCCTCGCAGCGCGCCAGATAGGCGTCCAGCGGAATCTCGAACCGCTCGATCAGATCGGGCCGGTCGCGCTTGATGAACCAGGGCACGTATTCGGCGAAGTGCTCGCTCGACTCGGTGACGAAATAGCCGAGCCGCCGCAGCATCTCGTAGCGCACGTGATTGGCGCAGCCCTCATCGTTGCGCGAGTAGGATCGGGCGTCGGCGAGCGCGCGCAGGCGTGGATAGAGGTCTTCCACGGTGCCGTCCACGTGCCGCTTCTCGAAGCGGTCATAGAAGGCGACGTGATTGATGCCGGCGCAGCGGTAGTCGATCGCCGCGGGATCCTCGCCGAGGTCCGCGGCGAGCTGCCGCGCCGTGCCCTGCACCGAATGGCAGAGGCCGACGACATCGACTTCCGGCGCCAGCCGATTGAGCGCCATGCAATTAATCGCCATGGGATTGACGTATTGCAGCATCGGCGCGCCGGGACAGACCTCGGCCATGTCGCGGGCGATGTCGACCAGCACCGGTACGGTCCTGAGGCCGCGCATGATGCCGCCGACGCCCAGCGTGTCGCCGATCGTCTGCCGCAACCCGTATCTCTTCGGGATCTCGAAATCGATCACCGTGCCGGGCCGGTAGCCGCCGACCTGGATCATCACGATGACGAAATCGGCACCGGCCAGCGCTTCGCGCCTGTCGAGCGTGCAGGTGATGGTCGCCCGGCTGCCGGTACCGGCGGCGAGCTTTCGCGCCACCGCGTCCGACGTCTTCAGCCGCGCCCCGTCGATGTCGTGCAGCGCGATGTGGCAGGACGTGAGGGTCTCGTCCAGCATGACGTCGGTCACGATGTTGCGCATGAACACCGTGCTGCCGGCGCCGATGATGCAGATGCGTGTCACAACCCGGTTCCTTGCCCAGGCCGACCGTCCACGCCATGGATGGCGGTCGGATGCGGTGTGAAATCCAGACGACTTAATCCTGCTTTCACGCCGTCGGCGTCCCGTCAAACGACAAAAGAATCCGGGATTCTATGATTTTCACGTCTGTTCTTCCGGTTTATGCGTGAACGTGACACGATGCGCCGATGACCCGCGTCGACACCGACAACGTCCTCATCGAGGACTATCCGGATCGGTTCTTCGTGCAGCGCCACCGCCCCGTACCGATGCGCGCGACCCACATCCATGGGCATATCGAGATCAACTTCCTCGAGGGCTGCGCCATTACCTATATGACGCCGGGCGGCACCCTCGTCGTGCCGCCGGACCGCATCATTGTGTTCTGGGGCCAGCTGCCGCACCGACTCGTCGCGGTCGACGGCGACGGCCTGATCACGGTTGTGTACATACCCTTCGGCGATTTCGCACGCTGGCCCTTGCCCGACCGGTTCTCACGCTCGTTGATGACCGGCGCCTTCCTATACGCCAACGACCACGATCCCGTCGACGCCGGCCGGTTCAGCCGCTGGCATGCCGATGCCTGTTCCGGCGACGAAGTGCTGGTCGCGATCACCCGCGACGACGTGCAGCTGCGCCTGCGCCGTCTGGCCCATGCCGGCTGGCGCGAGACCAGTCCAGGCTGCGACAGCAAGTCCCGCGTACCGATGCGCAGCCTCACCCGCATCGAGGCCATGACCCGCTATATCGCCGACCATTACACCGAGCCGATCACCGTCGACGACGTGGCCGCGCATGCCGGCGTGTCGAGCGCGTACGCCATGGCGCTGTTCAGCAAGAGCGTCGGCATGCCGATCGGCCGCTACATCACGCGCCTGCGGCTCGGACACGCGCAGGCCCTGCTGGTCGACACCGACGCCACGATCACCGCGATCGCCATGGATTCGGGCTTCCGCTCGATCTCGCGCTTCTACGAGGCTTTCAACGACGAGTTCGACACCACGCCGCGCGCCCACCGCCGGGCCGCGCGGCACCGCATGGCCGCCGCCACCGGATGACAACCGCACCCGTCGACTGGTGGCGGGGCGCGGTGATCTATCAGATCTGCCCGCGCTCGTTTCAGGACAGCGATGGTAACGGCATCGGCGACCTGCAAGGCATTGTCCACCGCCTGCCCTATGTCGCCGACCTCGGCGTCGACGCGATCTGGCTGTCGCCGTTCTTCAAATCACCCATGCAGGACTTCGGCTACGACGTCGCCGACTACCGGGCCGTCGATCCGCTGTTCGGCACGTCGGCGGATTTAGACGCGGTGGTGGCGACGGCGCACCGGCTCGGCCTCAAGGTCATCATCGATCAGGTGCTCAGCCACACCTCGGACCGGCATCCCTGGTTCATCGACAGCCGCGCCGGCCGCGACAACCCGAAGGCCGGCTGGTACGTCTGGGCCGACGCGCGTCCCGACGGCGCTCCACCCAACAACTGGCTCTCGCGCTTCGGCGGCGTCGCCTGGCGGTGGGAGCCGCGCCGCGGCCAGTACTATCTGCATAACTTCCTGCCGGCCCAGCCCGACCTGAACTTCCACAACCCTGATGTCCGGCAGGCGCAGTTGGACAACGTCCGCCACTGGCTCGACCGCGGTGTCGACGGCTTCCGCCTCGACGTGGTCAATTACTACTTCCACGACGCCGAGCTCAGATCCAATCCGCCGCGCGGCCCGGCGCCGCATCCCTACGACCGTCAGCGCCACCATTACGACAAGTCCCGGCCCGAGAACCTCGCCTTCCTCGAAGACCTCCGCGCCCTGCTCGACGGCTACCCCGGTACGACCCTGCTGGGCGAGATCGACGACGACCCCGACGTGTCATTGATGCGGATGGCGGAATACACCGCACCGGGCCGACGGCTGCACATGGGCTACACCTTCGATTTCCTGCGCGACAGCTTCTCGCCCGACTTCGTCCGGGAGTGCCTGGAGACCTTCGACGCGACCGCCGGCCACGGCTGGCCCTGCTGGGCTTTCAGCAACCACGACGTTCCTCGCCACGTCGGTCGCTGGACGTCGAGCGCCGACGATCGGCCGCGCCTCGCCAAGCTCTGCGCCGCGCAATTGCTCAGCCTGCGCGGCTCGGTCTGCCTCTACCAGGGCGAGGAGCTCGGTCTCGCCGACGCCCAGCTCGCTTATGAGGATCTGGTCGACCCCTACGGCATCGAATTCTGGCCCGAGGCCGTCGGCCGCGACGGCTGCCGCACGCCCATGCCCTGGTGGCACGACCAACCGAACGGCGGCTTCTCGACGGCAAAGCCTTGGCTGCCGCTGCCGCCCGAACATCTGGCCCTCGCCGTCAACCGGCAGGCCGACGATCCGGAATCCGTTCTGAATGCCTACAAGGACCTGCTTGCCGTCCGCAAACGCCACCCCGCCCTGGTCGCGGGCGAGATCCGTTTCCTCCACAGCGACGACCGCCTGCTGGTGTTCGCGCGCGTGTCGGCGAACGAGACCATTCTCTGCGCCTTCAACTTCGGCACGGAACCGACGACCTGGTCCGCGCGATCCAGAAACCGCCTGACTCCGCTCGACGGCCATGGCTTCGACGCGACCATCGCCGGTTCCGATGTCAACCTGCCGCCGTTCGGCGTGTTGTTCGCGTTGATGACTTGACTAAAGACAGTCTTTAGGTGGCAGCATGTCCTGACCTTCACGGCAAGGGACGGATCGGACCATGGCCGAGCAAACCGATACGCCGACGGTCGCATGCTCACTGACCGACGAAGCGCTACGCCGCCGCCGGGCGATGTTGCGGGACTCGCTGCTGTCGCACCTCGCGGGCAGCGAGCGTTGGGATGCCGGTCTCCAACTGCGTTTTCCGGATACGACCGCGCTGCGTTCGCACCTTCAGACTTTCGTCGACCTGGAACGCCAATGCTGCGGCTTCCTGACCTTCACGATTACACCGGCCGAAAACCGGCTCGTGCTGACGATCGAAGGCCCTCCGGCGGCGCAGCCAACGATCGACATGTTCACCACCTGGATCGACCAGGAAGAGACGCGGCGAAAGAAGACGCGGCATGACGGAACAGACCATTGAAGCCCTGGGCATCGCGGCGATCACGATCATGGTCGCGAGCTACGCGCTTGAGAACCGCAATCCGGTCTTCATCGCCATCTTCGCCGGCGGCTGCGCACTGGCGGCCGTCTACGCCCTTCTGATCGGGTCGATCCCGTTCCTGATCGCCGAAGGCATCTGGTCCGTCATCGCATTCCGACGCTGGCGCGCCGCCGTGCGCTGATCGACATCCCGCAGAGGCGCCGGCTTCGCGATACAGAACCGTTAGGTTGACTGTTGATCTCACCGTGATATAGTGAACTTTATGGTTCACTATCAAGACGCCCAACTCGACCAGGTCTTTTCCGCTCTCGGCGACCCGACGCGGCGGGCCATCCTGGCAACGTTGATGGAGGGGGAGCGCAAGGTCTCGGACTTCCCCGTCGCCGACAGCATGACCCTAACCGGCTTGTCGAAGCACGTGCGCGTGCTCGCGCGGGCCGGGCTGATCAGCCACGAGAAACGCGGCCGGGACCGCATCTGCCGGCTGGAGCCGGCCGCCTTTAAGCAGGCCGCCGACTGGGTGGGTCAATACCGCCGGTTCTGGGAAAGCCAGATCGACCATCTCGAGGCCTTCCTCGCCACGGAAGGAGACGACGAATGATCGCCGCCAATCTCAACACGCCGGACGGCGACAGCGTGGTCCGGGTCTCCAGAACGCTGTCGGCGGCGCCGGCAACGGTGTTCGACGCCTGGGTCAATCCGGCCAAGCTGCAGCGCTGGTGGGCAGGCGAGGAGCGCATCGTCCGGATCCACGACCTCGACGCCAGGGTCGGCGGCGCCTGGCGTATCTCCTTCGACACGCCCGAGGGCAACCACTTCGAAATGCTGGGCGTCTACCAGGAGGTCGCGCCGCCGGACCGCCTGTCGTTCTCCTGGACCGCCGCCCGCAACGGCGAGGCGGGGGCGCAGTCCATGGTCGTGATCGAGTTTGCCCCGGCGGAGTCCGGCACCCTGCTGACGATCGCGCACCACCTGCCAGCCGACGCGCCCGACGCCGCCAGCGTGCGGCCGGGCTGGGATAGCTCGCTCAACCGGCTCGGCCGCCTCATTGAGGCGGACGGCTTCGGCGACGCGGACGACACGCCGGCATGACGGTCTTTCGAGCCTTACGGCCAAACCTTCGGCAAGGAGCTATGTCATGACGGCCAAGAGAAAGATCAAAACCGCGCTGTATGTCGTCGTCGCCCTCGCGCTTGGCGGCGCGCCGAACGCCGTCGGCGATGCCGCCGTGAACAGAGCTTTGGTGATCGACTATCTCCGCATGTTGTTCGGCGAGAAAAAGGTCGCCCAGGCCGTCGAGACTTACGCCGCCGACAACATCGTTCAGCACAACCCCAACATTGGCGACGGCCGCGAGCCGATCATCGCCTTCCTGGACGGTCTGATGGCTGCGCATCCGGCCGCGACGTGGGAGATCAAGCGCGTGGTCGCGGAAGGCGATCTGGTGGTCGTGCACACCCATCTCACCCTGTCGCCCGACGACCGTGGCATGGCGGTCGTCGACATCTTCCGCGTCGCCGACGGCAAGGTCGTCGAGCACTGGGACGTGCTGCAGCCCGTGCCGGCGCAGGCGGCGAACGACAATACGATGTTTTGACCGGCCATCCTTCTCACGCAAAGGGCACCGAGATGACAGAGAAGAACGCCACACCTATCGCCGGCGGCTGCGCCTGCGGCGCGGTCCGCTATGCGTCGACCGCGAAACCGAGCTTCTCGCTCATTTGCCAGTGCCGGCAGTGCCAGCGGGCGACCGGCGGCGGCCACGCGACCGCCTTCGTGCTGCCGGCGGACGCGGTCATAGTCACCGGCGAGGTCCGGTTCTTCGATCAGCAGGCCGACAGCGGCAACACCGTCAGCCGCGGCTTCTGTCCGACCTGCGGCTCGCCGATGATGAACCGGAATTCCGGTTATCCGCAGTCGCTCTACGTGCACGCCGCGACCTTGGACGATCCAACCGCCTTCCGGCCCGAAACCGTGGTCTTCCGCTCGGCCGCCCAGCCATGGGACCATGTCGACCCCCGCCTGGATTAGCCACAGCCGCCCGGAACGACATTTCAGGGAGCATCCATGTCCGCGTCCGAACCGATCGGCCCGGCGTCGCCGTTCTTTATCGTCCGAGACGTCGGCGTTGCGCTCGACTTCTACACGTCGTCCCTCGGCTTCGACTGCCGCTTCCGGACGCCGGCGCGGGAACCGTTCTTCGCCATCGTCGGCCGCGGCTCCGCGCAAGTCATGCTCAAGGCCATCGGGCGCGAGGTCGGACCGTTGCCCAATCCGGCGCGGCACGAATGGGCGGCCTGGGATGCCTTCATCCATGTCGCCGATCCCGACGCGCTGGCGACCGAGTTCGAGCGCCGCGGCACATCGTTCCGCCGCCCGCTCGGCGACACCGACGACGGCCTGCGCGGTTTCGAGGTCGCGGACCCCGACGGCTACGTCCTGTTCTTCGGCCGGCCGCGATAGACAAACGCTTCGGTACGCACCGAAGCATCGCGCGGCGGTCACGCGGCATCCTCCCGGTCATCGAAACCGAGGAGGACCCGATGATCACCTGTTTCATCCGGTACGAGATCGACCCGTTCAAGAAAGCCGCCTTCGAGCAGTACGCCCGCAACTGGGGCCAGGCGATCCCGCGCTGCGGCGCCGACCTGATCGGCTACTTCGCCCCGCACGAGGGCTCGAGCACGCTCGCTTACGGCGTCTACAACATCGACAGCCTGGCCGCTTACGAGGCCTACCGCACACGGCTCGCCGCCGACCCGCTCGGCCGCGAAAACTACGATTTCGCGAAACGCGAAAAGTTCATCCGCCGCGAGGACCGCACCTTCCTGACCCTCGCCTCGGCCCCGCACGCACGGCCCTGACAAATGGCCATCTCAAAGCCCTTCTTCGACGCCGTTGGATGCCCGTGTCGAGCACGGGCATGACGGATTGAGGGATGATGGCATTATCCAATTCGTCGTTGCCGGGCTTGACCCGGCAACCCAGCGCCACCTAAAGCGTCCGGATGCCGAACATGTCGCGCAGGGCCTGCTCGCCCTGGCGCGTGACGGTCAGCGCGCGGCTGTCGTCGATGCGCCGGACGAATTTCCGATCGAAGAAATGCCCGCAGATGGCGGCGCCGACGCGGCCGGCGAGATGCGGTCGGCGCTCACTCCAATCGAGGCACGGCCGGCAGAACGCCCGCGCCGTCACGCGCCGGCCACGCGTCGCCGCCGCCAGATCGACGCCGATGTCCTCGAGGAACGCGACGCCCGCCTCCGACAACATCCCGGCCTCGTCGCCGAACTCGACCGCACCCCGGTCGATCAGCGCGTCGCTGATCGCGACGCCCAGCCGCCCGGCCAGGTGATCGTAACAGGTGCGCGCCTTGCGCATCGCCGCGTCGCGCGGACCGGTGGCGATCCTCCGCGCCGACGCTTCGGCCTTGGACGCGATCTGCATGATGCCTTCCAGCATGCGGGCGATCTCGGGCGAGGCCAGCCGGTGATAGCGGTGCCGGCCCTGCTTCTCCGCCGTCAAAAGCGCGGCCTCCGTCAACCGCGCCAGATGGCTGCTGGCCGTCTGCGGCGTCACACCGGCCGCGCGCGCCAACTCGCCCGCGGTCAGCGCCCGGCCGTCCATCAGCGCCACCAGCATGGCCGCGCGCGCCGGCTCGCCGACGACCAGGCCGATATTCGCGATCTGATTGGTATTGACCATGCGTCACCTCCGTGTCGGGCCCCCAGGTTAGCACCCGGCATCATCCGAATAGTACGATCCCGGCCGAAGTATCGTCACCGATTCCGTCCCGGCGATTGGCTGTTGATCTCTCGGCCGAGACATGGGATGGGTCCGGCCCCGGTAATCGATCTATCACGCACGGAAAACGGTGCCATGAGCCAGCGGCTGGCGCTCTACACTTTCGGCGTCTTCATCGAGCGCGCCGAACACCCCGCGAACGACGGCTTCCATCGGCGGAACGACCCGATCCTGGCGGCCGTCGAGCGGGCGCCGGGCTTCATCGCGCGCTCCGGCTATGCCGGCGATCCCGGACCCGCGAGCTGGGGACCGGAAACCTATCCGGCGTTCTACAACGAGCGCGGCGACGGCTGGTCGCCGGCGACGCTGTCGCTCTGGGAAGACCTGGAATCGCCCATGGCCTTCAGCTATTTCGGCCTGCACGCCGAGGCTTTGGCCCACGGCCGCGAGTGGTTCCACAAGCCCGAATGGCCGCCCTACGCCCTGTGGTGGGTCGACGGCGACGTCCGGCCGAACTGGCGCGACGCGGTGGCGCGGCACGCGCATCTGCACGAACACGGCCCCACCGCCCACGCCTTCAACTTCAAACGCCCGTTCGACGCGTCGGGCCAACCCGCCCACATCGACCGCGACAAGGTTAAGGCGCTTACGGCCGGCAACGGCTAGAAGAGAACGGTTACGCCCTCACCCTGTATACGCATGCCGCTGTAGAGCCGCATGACCGTCGCGTCCAGGTCGGTCTGCACGCACCGCGCGACGGCGTCCCATTGGTGCGCCTTCACCTGGCGCGGCACGATGAACGACGCGGCGGCGATGACCTCGTCGTCGACCATCAGACGCGCATTGCGGAACCACTTGTTGATCCCGACCTCGTCGATACCGGGACCCGGCGTGCGGAAGCCGCATAGGGCGAGCCGGCCGTCCTTGTCGAACCGACGCACGAAAACATCGGTCTTGGTTCCCGTCTTGTCGGCGCCCCAATACACCGTCAGTTTCGTATAGAGCGGATACGCCCGCTCGCTTTCCAACGGTGTGAGGCTCGGGCCGCCTTGCCCGCCGGACTGGCAGGCGGATAAGACCAATGTCATCGCCGCCGCCAGAAACAACTCGCGAAAACTCCGCATGACCCCTCCATTCCCGCGTGAAGGGTATCGCGGATACAACCATGCGGCAAATCGCCTTCGATTTACTCGCTGACCTTTAGCTGATCGGGCACCGCCGAGATATAGGTGAAGTCGAGCAAATGCTTGCGGTTGAAGGCGCCGATCTGCTTCAAAATGTCGGGATTCTGCTTGCGGAAGCGTTCGCCCTGCGCCGCGTTGTCGTAGTGAATGACGACCACCTCGTCCGGCGTCGGCACGCCGACGGCGCGCAGGCCCGCGACCATCGCCTCGGTACGCCAGGCGTCCTGCCGTCCGGCGGCCTCGGCATTGATGCGGTTCAGATCGCTGTCGCGGCGGTCCGGATCGATGTTGTTGTAACGGCTGAGCTTGAAGACGTAAGCGCGCGCGCCCTGCGCTTCCGGTCCGGTCTTGCCGGCATCGCCAAAGACGAGCGGCCCCTCGACGGCGATGGCGTCGTTGTCCGCGGCCAGGATCGGCGCCAGCGCCTGCCGATGCTGCACGCTGTCCAGCACCTCCGCCCGGCAGGCGAACAGCACGAAACGCTCCGGCGCGCCGATATCCAGATTGCCCTGCGTGCCGGCCACGGCGCCCTGACGCCACGGGCTGCAGCCCTGATCCGCCAGATCCGGCAGCGCCGCGTCGACATCGGCGCGTTGGGCCTCGGCGTGCAACAGCAGCATCGCCCGGCCCCGGTCCTGCGACATGGCCGACGACGCGCTCAAAAGCATTATCGAAGCGGCAACGACGGCCGATACCCGGGGTCCGGTGCCGATCCGTCGGCGCGATTTGAACTGGCGCATGAATGATCTCCTTTTCCAAAGGCACATCGATATGTGGTGCGAATACGCGCCATTATTCGCCGAGAATGCCGTCCGTCACGGTGTTCTTTCGATCCATATTGGTGCATAAACGCACCAATGAAGGACTGGGACGACTACCGCCTGGCCCTGGCGCTGCAGCGCGCCGGCTCGATCCGCGGCGCGGCGCAGAGCCTCGGAGTCAACCACGCCACGGTCTCGCGGCGGCTCGCGGCCCTGAACGACCGCCTGGGCGGGCCGGCGTTCGAGCGCGTCGGCGGCGGTTATCGGCCGACCAGCCACGGCCAGCCGCTCATCGACGCCGCCCTCGCCATGGAGGACGCGGTCTACGCCGCCGAGCGCGACGCCATGGGCCGAGAGCGGGCCATGCGGGGGCCGCTCACCCTGTCGCTGCCCGACACCGTCGCCGAGCACCTGCTGATGAACGAGCTCGGCCAGTTCGCCGAACGGTTTCCCGATATCCAGCTCACCATCCACACGTCTTACGGTTTCGCGGACCTCGATCATCGCGAGGCCGATCTGGTGGTGCGGATCAGCAACGACCCGCCGGCGCATCTGGTCGGCCGTCGCCTGTTCAAGTACGCCCGTTGCGCCTATGCCACGCCCGGCTATCTCGCCGACCGCCAGCCGGATCGACGGCATTGGCTCGGCTGGCCGGACGACGCCGAACGCCCCGACTGGGTTTGCGATTCCATCTGCCCGGAGACGCCAATCGGTCTGCGAGTCGAGCACCCGCTGGTCCGCCATGCCGCGGCACGCGCCGGCCACGGCCTCATTTTCGAAGCGTGTTTCGTCGCCGACCCCGATCCGCTCTTGGTCCGCCTGCCGGGCGCCCGCCCCGAACCCGACCGGGATATCTGGGTGCTGACCCACCCCGACCTCAAGGACACACCCAAGGTCAAAGCCCTGTCGCGGTTCCTAACCGATGCGATATCGGCTAAACGCGATCTGATCGAAGGCCATCTGCCCGCTGCTGCCCAATCGGCAGGCTGACATCCTCCCGCCAACGGATACCGGCTGCTCGCATACAATTAGCTTGTAGACAAGATAATTGTATGCGACTTAAAATTCCCCCTGTCAATGTGAGGTCACGGCATGGAGCGCCTCGAGGACTGCATCAGTTTCCTGGTCGGCAAGGCGGCACAGCAGGTCGCCCGGCGAGCGCGCGAGCGGCTGGCCCACCACGGCGTCACGCCGGCGCAGTACGCGCTGCTGAAGCTGCTCTGGGAGCGGGACGGACAGAGCGGTGCCGAGCTCGGCGCGCGCCTCGTGCTCGACAGCGCCACCATGACCGGCCTCGCCGACCGCCTGGCCGCCGCCGGCATGATCGAACGCCGCGCCGATGACGGGGACCGACGTGTGCAGCGCCTGTTCCTGACCGCCGCTGGCCGCACCCTCGAGGCCCCGCTCGACGCCGAGATGGACGCCCTCAATGACGCGGCCCGCGGGATCCTCGGCTCGCGTGCGCCCGGCGTCTGGGCGGCCCTGCGCCGGCTCGGCGATCCTAGCGCCGAATGGGAGGCATCGGCGCCATGATCTTCGACACCAAGATCGCGATTCTCCTGCGCGACGACCTCGCCGTCTGGCAGAAGCTGAATGTCACGGCGTTCTTGATGAGCGGCATCGTCGGCGACAGCCCCGAGCTGATCGGCGAGGCCTACGCGGACGCCGACGGCAACCGCTACAACCCGCTCGTCATCCAGCCGGTCATCGTGCTCGCCAGCGACGCGGCCGGCCTCCGGAAGATCTACACCAGGGCCATGGGCCGGAACGTCCGTCTCTCGCTCTATACCGAAGAGATGTTCCAGACCGGTCACGACGCCGCCAACCGCGCGGCCGTGCGGAATGTCGCCGCCGACGACCTCGCCATCGTCGGCCTGGCGCTGCGCGACGACAAGAAGACCGTCGACAAGATCACCAAGGGCGCCAAGCTGCACGCCTGAACCGCCTCCGCCAATTCGGCGTTTCAAAGCCCGAAAGTTCCTCTACGGTTGGCCGCCCCAGGGCGACCAGCGACGGAGCGCGACATGGCGAAGGCGAAGAAATCCGACGACCTCTATGTGCACCTGCCGGACGGCTTGACGTCAGATCAGGTCGCGGCCGTGGTCGAACGGGCGGCGGCAGCCGTCGGCCTCTACATCTCCCATATCGGCGGCTATTCGCGGAAGAAGTATCCCGGCGCCGTGCATTGGCACTTCAAGCGCGACAAGAAGGAGCCGGGCCTGATCGACGCCACCTACCTCGATTTCAAGGCCCTGCTCTGGCTGATGATCCGCCACCGGGAACCGGACTGGGTCCACAAGACGGCGCCGTTGCTGCAACGCGCCCTACAACGCGAGATCGCCGCCTGTTCGACCTGAGGGACGTCTCTTCTCAATCCGCCTGCGGCAACGGCAAGCGGGCCAGCAGTTGGTCGACGCACTGCTCGACGGACCGGCCGGCGGTATCGATCACAATGCGGTCGCGGTTCCAGGACTGATAGTCGCGGTCGAGAACGTCCTGCCAGTTCGGCAGTTTCAGGCCGGTGATGTCAGATTGGCGGCTTTCGATCCGCCGCCGGTGCTCGGCTGGATCGGAACAGACCACTTCCACCTCGATGCCGTCTTGTCCCGCCTTCACCGCCGTTTGCCGCCAGGCATCCCGGGTCAGATCGATGGGATTGACCGAGTCCGCGATCACCGTCCGGCCAAGGCGCAGATTGTCTTCCGCCAGGACGTAGCCGACCTGATAGCCGGCATCTTCGGCTGGATGAATCTTGAGATAGGACTCGGCCAGCGCCCGCTCGATGCGATCGATGCGGAGAAACACGGCGTCGAGACGCCGCGCCAGCTCGTTGGCGAGCGTGGTCTTACCGGTCCCGGGCAGGCCCGCGAAAATCACCAGCACACGACGGCTCCGAATACCCCATCCGCGCGAAACCCTAAGTCGGCCGCCGACGTTTGTCGAACGGCGTGCGATAGTAAGGCATGACGCACGCGCTGATCATTATCGACATGCAACTCGGTTCGTTCGGACCCGAAACGCCGCGCCATGACGCCGACGGCGTGGTGCAACGTCTGAACGACCTGGCCAAGCGAACGCGCGCCCAAGACGGCGCGGTCGTTTACGTGCAACACGATGGCCCGCCCGGCGATCCGCACGCGCCGGACGCACCCGGCTGGCAGGTGCTGCCGGCACTCGACCGCCGCGACGCCGACCTGTCCGTGCGCAAAACCACCAACGATTCGTTCCACGACACCGATCTCGAGGCCCTGCTGCGCGCGCGTGGCATCTCACGGCTGGTGCTGACCGGCTGCGCCACCGACTTCTGCGTCGATTCCACGATCCGCGCGGCCGTCAGCCGGCGCTTCGAGATCTGCGTGCCGGCCGACGGCCACACCACCGCCGACCGGCCGCACCTGACGGCCGCGCAGATCATCCGGCACCACAATTATGTCTGGGCCGATCTGTTCACGCCCACCAAGCCGGTGCGGGTCGCGCCCACCACCGACCTGCTGGCGGCGGGCCTGTTCGGCAAATAGGACGTCAGACCTTGCCGCGCCCATCCCTGCCGGTTTAGAAGCCGGAATGGATTCCAGCGCCGGAGCCGGCGACTGGATGTCGTAGCGTTCCGAGGGGGTCGAATGGATCAATTGCTGGCCTTGGCGGCGACGAACCTGCTGTCGCCGATGGTGCTGTTCTTCGTGCTCGGCTTCGCCGCCGCCATGGCGCGGTCCGAGCTGTCGATACCCGAAGCCGTCGCCAAGGGCATGTCGATTTACCTGCTGCTCGCCATCGGCTTCAAGGGCGGGGCCGGCGTCGCCGCGCACGGCCTCGATGCCCGCGTCGCTATGACGCTGATCGCCGGCGGCCTGCTGTCGGCCCTGATCCCGCTCGTCGCCTTCGCCATCCTGCGCGTGGTGTCGTCGCTGTCGCGCACCGACGCGGCGGCGGTGGCGGCGCATTACGGCTCGATCTCGATCGTCACCTTCGTCGCCGCGACCACCATGCTGGACGCCGCCGGCATTGCCTACGAGGGCTACATGGTCGCCGTCGCCGCGGTGATGGAGGCGCCGGCGATCTTCACCGCGCTGCTGCTGGCCCGGCACGGCAACGCTCATGTGGACCAGGGCAACGGCTCGCTCTTGCGCGAGATCCTGTTGAACGGCTCGATCGTGCTGCTGGTCGGCGCCTTCGTGATCGGCTGGATCACCGGCCCCGACGGCCTGGCCCAGATCGAGAGCTTCGTCGTCTCGCCGTTCAAGGGCGTGCTCTGCCTGTTCCTGCTCGACATGGGCCTGCTGGCCGGTCGCGGCATGCGCCAGAGCGCGCGCCAGCTCGCCCTGCCCGTGATCCTGTTCGGCCTCGGCATGCCGCTCATCGGCGCGTCCTTCGGCCTGGCGGCGGCGCTGGCGATCGGCCTGTCGGTGGGCGGCGCCGCGGTGCTGGCGACGCTCGCCGCGTCCGCGTCCTATATTGCCGTGCCGGCCGCCATGCGCGTCGCCCTGCCCGAGGCGAACCCGTCGATTTATCTCACGCTGTCGCTCGGCGTGACGTTTCCCTTCAATCTGATGCTCGGCATCTCGATCTATCTCCTGGGCGCCGAGCTGCTGGTCGCGAGCGGAGGCGGTTAATGAAAACATACGATGCGAAACGTATCGAGATCGTCATCGAGGCGCCGTTGCTGGCGCGTCTGACCGACGCCCTCGATCGCGCCGGCGTCACCGGCTACACCGTGCTGCCAGTGCTCGCCGGCTCGGGCAAGTCCGGCCCCTGGACCCGCGAGGGCCAGGTCAGTGCCGCCGGTGGCATGGCCGCCGTGGTCTGCATCGTCGCGCCCGACCGCGCCGATTCCCTGCTCACCGCCGCCTTCGCCGTGGTCGAGCGTCATATCGGCATCGTCTCGGTGACGGACTGCCAGGTCGTCCGGCCCGAGCGCTTCTGAGCGGACGCTCATCGAGCGTCTATTTGGCTCGTGCAGGACCGGCCCGCTCCCCCACCCAGCCACCCAACGAGAGTATCCTATGGGTGGCCGGGTGGGGGAGCGGGCCGGTGCAGACTCCGCGCGAGCGGGCAACAAACTATTCAGCAACGGCGTCGTAGCCGGCGCCTAAAAACTGAATCAAGCAGAAGCCGTGCCCGAACGGGTCGGCGAAGCCGGCAAGACGGCCCCACTCATGCCGGCCGACCGCACCTTCCGGCACCGCGCCGGCGGCGAGTGCCCGCTCGATCGCGGCGTCGAGATCGTCGACAACGACATCGAAATGCACCGGCGTCCAGTGGCGGTCATAGTCGCGCGCGGCGCCGGCCGTCGCGGGCGTACCTGCCGCCTTCTCCAGCAGATGGATTTTCGTCGACCCCAGCGCCATCTCGGCGACGCTACCGTCGAACAGATGCCGCACGAAACGAACGCCGAGACCGACCTCGTAAAACGCGACCGCGCGCTTCAGATCGTCGACATCGATATTGACGATCAAACGCGCCACGCCGCAGTCCCTAGCCCAACCGCGCGTTGTCGATCGCGGCGGTGATCATGGCCTTGGCCTCGTCGGCATCGCCCCAGCGTTCGATCTTCACCCACTTGCCGGCCCCGACATCCTAAGCCTAAAACAGACAGCTTTCTTCATCGGCGGGCATCGCCGGGACCGCCGCAGGCCGCGAAAAAATCCGAACGGACGGGCGTGCCCCAACAACCATCTCGACGGCACCAATAATATTAGGTGGATGAGCATAGAACCGCGCAACGAAGCGGGACGTAATGCCGCCGAACATTCAGCTTGCCCCGAGCAACTGAGTAATTGGTAATATGCCAATAAGCGTTGGGACGTAGCACAGATTACGGGATTCCCTCACGACGGCACATTTCACTCTGGCGATCGAAATTGAAACGGAACACCACGTGTCAGATCGTCCAGGCACTGAAATTTATCCAACCTGCTGGAGCGATGGTCAGAAAAGACTCGCATCGGCAATTCTTTCATTGTTGAGCAACAATCTCGGCGCATTTCCATTTCCGCTCAGCCGTACAGACAATTGGCCCGTTAGATCTCCGTTCTTGTACGGGTTCATGGCGAGCCTAGCCTACATCTGCGTATTTTGCGGTTTTCAATACATTATTGGAAAACCCGACCCGGTCCTGCTGCTGTTGTCATTTTGGGGCGGATGTTATCTGGGCTTTGCCGTCGCGATCGCGCGCTTAACGTCGGAATCGGTGCAGCGAACGATAACCCGATACGTCATTGCGAATTTGCACGACAGTACCGCCGATGCGATTGCTGACGAGTTCCAAGCACGTTTCAAAAACGGCCGGATAAATCTGATTTCGTTATGCATCTCGGCTGTCGTCGCATTCGCATCGGCAATTGCCCTGGCGCATGACCTTGGCTTTAAAGAAACCGCTCGTCGTTCTTTTACATCGCCCGAAATTGTCGAGTTGGTGATTTGGGCGGTGGGATTTTTCTTTCTTTATGTCCTTGCCGCGAGAGCGACAAATGTGGCTCGGTTTTATGGTGTTTTTGCTGAACAGTTGAAATCGCAGCCGAATTCGATATTCGCACTCGACCCAGCACATTCAGTTTTGATTGCGGAGATTGCCTCGATCGGTCGGCGAATCTTGTTTTTTTGGTTTGGCATTGCACTCTCAATTGCGACTCTGATACCGCTCTTTCGTCACCTCACAAGTTTCATTTTGGTCGTCGTGCCAATTACGATGTTCTTTTCGATTGCGTTCGGCACCATCGTGTTTCTAACGGCCGAGCATGCCATAAGACGTGTCGTAAGAGATAAGTCATCTTCGACCTTGGCAGATTTGGAGGAAGAGATCAGCCGCCTGTTCGATCAACGCGAGATCCTTACCGCAGCCCAATGGGAAGAATTTGCGCTACTGAAACAGATGCACAAAGAACTCTCCTCCGCGGGTGGATACCGTGGTTACTTGCCCAGCATTCTCAGTCTGATACCGCCGTTGCTTGGACCGGCGGTTGCAGCCGTTGCGCTCTATGTCGAACCGTCCAGCTAGGCAGGACGGCACCAGCGGCTTGACTTGATGTGCGACGCAAACACCGGCGACGGCGGCCGGCAATTGCGCCCCGCGTTCCGAGTGTTCCGTCGAACGAGCGCCGACAAACCCGCAATCTGCTGCTGCTGCAGCACTTACAGCGACTTGGCGTTGTCGATCGCGGCGGTGATCATGGCCTTGGCTTCGTCGGCGTCGCCCCAGCGTTCGATCTTCACCCACTTGCCCGGTTCCAGGTCCTTATAGTGGCTGAAGAAGTGCTCGATCTGCTGAATGGTGATCTCCGGCAGGTCGCGATAGCTGGCGATTTTCTCGTAGCGCCGCGTCAGGTGCGTCGACGGCACCGCCACCACCTTTTCGTCGGCGCCGGCTTCGTCCGACATGATCAGCACGCCGATCGGCCGGCAGTTGATCACGCAGCCCGGCAGCAGCGCCCGCGTCGTCGCGCACAGCACGTCGACCGGGTCGCCGTCGTCCGACAGCGTGTGCGGCACGAAGCCGTAATTGCCGGGATAGCGCATGGGCGTATAGAGGAAACGGTCGACCACCATGGCGCCGGCCGCCTTGTCCATCTCGTACTTGATCGGCTCGCCGCCGATCGGCACCTCGATGACGACATTCACGTCGTCCGGCGGATGACGACCGATCTTCACGGCATCGAGAATCATGATTTGCCTCCGTTGTCGGCGCCATGTGATGTCGGCCAAGAGGCCGACGCTTGACCCATCCCGCTCCCCCACCCGACCACCCACGGAAGTATGCTCAATGGGTGGTCGGGTGGGGGAGCGGGATGGGTCAAGCTCATCGCATATTGGCGCTACCCGACGGCAGCGGCCGCGTCGCGGGCCAGCGCGCGCTGGTACGCCGGCCGTTCGAGACAGCGCGCCAAATACGCCTCCAGCACGTCGCTCTCCGGCAGCGCGTTTACGAATTTCATGAAGTTCAGCGACGAGCCGACCAGCACGTCGGCGGCCGAGAACGGCTCGCCCAGCAGCCAGGGCCCCTGGGCCAGGCCGGCCTTCAGCACGTCCATCACGGCGTCGTAGTCGCCCCAGCCGTTCTGAATCCGGTTGGTCTCCCAGCCGCCGAACTTCTCCACCAGCGCCGGCTCCAGCATGCCCGGCGTGAACACCATCCAATAGAGGTAGCGGGCGCGCAGGGGATCGCCGATCGGCGGCGCCAGGCCGGCCTCGGGAAAGCGGTCGGCGAGATAGAGGCTGATCGCGGCCGAGTCGCAGAGATTGACGTCGCCGTCGCTCAACGCCGGCACCTTGCCCATCGGACTGGCGATGCGGAACATCGGATGGGCCTTGGACTTCTCGTCCCGGAAGTCGATCTCGACGACCTCGAAGTCGGCGCCGATCTCTTCCAGCAGCCACAACGCGCGCCCGGCCCGCGAGCTCGCGCTCCAATAAAGTTTTATCGACATGTCGCCTCCAGGTGTTGCGCGTGCAACCTATCAGCCCCAGCCTTGCGTCTCCACTGTCCGCGAAATGACAAACGCCTCAGCCGGCGCGCGCCGCGTCCAGCCGGCTGAAATAAGCGCTCGGCGGCACGCCCAGCGATTTCCGGAACATGGTCGTGAAGCTGCTGGGCGTGCGGTAGCCCAGATCGATGGCGACCGTCGTCACGGGATCGCCCGCGGCCAGCCGTTCCAGCGCCTTGATCAGGCGAAGCTGCTGACGCCAGGCGCCGAACGACATGCCGGTATCGGCGATGAACCGGCGCGACAGCGTGCGTTCGCTGGTGTTGACGGCTTGGGCCCAGCCGCGCAACGGCCGGTTCGCGGCCGGGTCCGCGCGCAGCCCGTCCATCACACGGCGCACGCGGCTGTCGCGGCCTTCCGGCAGTTGCAACGGGCTCGACGGCACCGCCACAAGCTGATCCAGCAGCACCCGCATCAACCGCGCTTCCGGTCCGTCCGGCGGATAGTCCCAGGGCAGGCGCACCGCCGCGTCGATCAGCTCTCGGGCCAGCGGTCCGATCTGCACGATGGTCGGGCGTGACGGCAGCGCGGCGCAAAATTCCGGCGCCACGAAGATGCCGCGAAAGGCGACCTCGCGCGGGTACCGCGCCGCGTGCGACGTTTCCGGCGGCACCCAGACCGCGCCCTGCGACGGCGCGACGAACAACGCCGTCTCCGTCAGCACGGACACGCAGCCGCGCTGCGTATGGATCAGCTGCCCGCGCCGATGACTGTGCCAACCCAGACTGCGCGGCCCCGGATCGTCCCAGTACTGGCCGACGACAGGCGTCGCGGCACGATCCGCCGGGTGATCTGCCAGGTCCAACATGGCCGACCGTCGCAAAACATTGACCGAAATTCGAAAGGCAGATGGGAACTGCCTGCCCAATTACAAGCGCAACGCGCGTTGCGAAGGCGCCTCCGCGGCGCGCCGACGCGGTCGATGGGAGGGGTTTGGGACATGGCATCGCTCACGGCGCTGCGCGCGGTCGTCGTATCGATCACGGCGGCAGTTGCCATGCCTGCCGCCGCGCAATCCGGCGATGCGGCCGCCGGCGAGCGCGCGTTCCGGCAGTGTGCCGCCTGCCATTCCGTTGACCCGGGCCAGAACCGCGCCGGCCCGCATTTGCATGGGATCGTCGGCCGGCAGGCCGGTGCGGTCGAGCGCTTCCGCTATTCGCGCGCCATGCGCGAGGCCGACATCGTCTGGGACGACGCCGCGCTGGCGGCTTATCTGACCGACCCGCGCGGCTACCTGCCCGGCACCTCGAAGACCTTCCGGCTGCGCCGCGCGGAGCAGGTGCCGGACCTTCTCGCTTACCTGAACACATTGCGCGACGAATGAGGCGCGCGAGCGGCAGGAGACCGTCATGACCGATCTCATCGTCAACGGCATGCCCGCGTCCACGGACGCCGACCCCGACACGGCCCTGCTCTGGGTGCTGCGCGAGCATCTCGGCCTGACCGGCACTAAATACGGCTGCGGCGCCGGCATGTGCGGCGCCTGCACGGTGCATGTCGACGGCGAGCCGACCTATGCCTGTCTCACCGCGGTCGGCGACGTGGCCGGCCGCGAGGTCATCACGATCGAGGGCCTGACGGCCGGCGGCGGCCATCCGCTCGAGCGCGCCTGGATCGCCGGCCAGGTGCCGCAATGCGGCTACTGCCAGTCCGGACAGATCATGCGGGCGGCGGCGCTGCTAGCCGAAAACCCGTCGCCCAGCCGGGACGAGATCCGCGACTATATGAGCGCGAACCTGTGTCGCTGCGGCACCTACAACCGCATCGTGCGCGCGGTCGTGCGCGCCGCTCGGGAGGTTTGAGATGCGACGGAACCGCGCGTCTGCGGCACCCTCCCGCCGCCAGTTCCTGGCCGGCGCCGGCGCGCTGACCTTCCTGATTGGCAGCGACGGCTTGATCGGCGTCGCCCGGTCGGCGAAGGACGACCCGGTCTTGCGGCCCAACGCCTGGCTCCGCATCGCCGCCGACAACACCATCACCATCGTCTTTCCCTCGACCGAGATGGGTCAGGGCAGTTCGACGGCGCTGCCGCTGATCCTGGCCGAGGAGCTTCACGCCGACTGGAGCCGGGTTCGCATCGAGCAACTCCACCGCGACGACCGCACCTTCGGCAATCCGATGTTCGGCGGCGCGCTCTATACCGCCGGCAGCACGGGCGTGTATGGCTATTTCGGCACGCTGCGCAAGTCAGGCGCCCAGGCCCGCCAGATGCTGAAGCAGCTCGCGGCGACCCACTGGTCCGTCGACATCCGCAGCGTCACCGCCGTGAAGAGCAGCGTCGTTCACCCGGTCTCGCGCCGCCGCCTCAGCTTCGGTCAGATCGCCGGCCTGCCGCTCGACCCGCCGGCCATTCCTGAGATCACAACGCGCGATCTGACGCCGCGCCACGCCTATCGCTTTATCGGCCGCGACGTGCGCCGCCGCGACGTGCCGGCGAAAAGCGACGGCAGCGAACGCTACGCCATCGACGTCCGGGTCCCGGGCATGGTCTACGCGGCGGTGCGGCGGGCGCCGGTCGAGGGCGAAACGCCGCTCGATATCGACGACGCCGAGGCACGCGCCCTGCCGGGCGTGTTGCGCACTGTCGTGCTGCCGGACGGCGTCGCCGTCGTCGCCGAACGGCTGGAGACAGCGCTTGCCGGCCGCGACCGTTTGACCATCGACTGGAGCGCGGGCGCGCCGGCCCGCGCCTTCGACAGCGACACGGACCTCACGTCCTATGGCGAGGCCGCCGCCGACCTCGACCGCGCCGGCACGACCTGGCGCGCC
Source organism: Alphaproteobacteria bacterium (assembly GCA_965232515.1). Lineage (GTDB taxonomy): Bacteria > Pseudomonadota > Alphaproteobacteria > JANQKO01. The sequence goes on from CBDDPY010000002.1 coordinate 2,030,563, forward strand.
GAGGGCGACGCCGGAACCGCGCTCGCCGACGCCGACCGCGTGCTCACGGCCGACTATCTCTCCGACTATGCCTACCACGCCCAGATGGAGCCGATGGCCGCCGTCGCGTCGGTCGACGCCGACGGCCGCGGCGCCGAGGTCTGGGCCGGCACGCAGACCCAGACCTGGACCATGCGGACCGTCACCGACGTGCTCGACACCACGCCCGACCGCGTCCGCCTGCACATGATGACCATGGGCGGCAGCTTCGGGCGGCGCACGGCATTGACCCAGGAATACGTGCGCGACGCGCTGCTGACGTCGAAGGCCGTCGGCCGGCCGGTCAAGGTGGTGTGGACGCGCGAGGACGATGCGCGTCACGGCTGGTTTCGCCCCGCCGCGGCCCAGCACCTGCGCGCAGGCCTGACGACGGACGGCCGGCTCACGGGCTGGCATCACCGCGTGGCGACGCCGTCGGTCATCGCCTATTTCAATCCGCTGCGCTGGGAGCAGGTCGACCCCAGCGACATCATTTCCATGCGCGGCGCCGAGAATAAGTTCTACGCCATCGATCATCTGCTGGCCGAGCACGTCATCACCGAACGCCATGCCCGGCTGGCGCCCTGGCGCGCCATCGGCGCCAGCTACACCAGCTTCGCGGCCGAAGCGTTCTTGGATGAGCTGGCGACCGCCGCCGGCCAGGATCCGATCGCCTTCCGCCGCAACCTGCTCAGGGAAAATCCGCGCGGCCACCGGTTGCTGGACAAGGTCGCTCGGATGGCCGGATGGCCCGGCCCCGGCAACGGGACCGCCCTGGGCGTCGCCTTCGCCGGCTACGGCGATTCCATGGCCGCCGGCATCGCCGAGGTCGCGCTTGACCGCGACAGCGGCCGCATCTCGGTGCCGCGGTTCTGGGCCGCGGTCGACGCCGGCCTGATCGTCTCGCCCGACAATACCGACGCCCAGGTCGAGGGCGGCATCGTCTATGGCCTCAGCAGCGCGCTGACCGAGCGCATCACCATCGCCGCCGGCGAGGTCGAGCAGAGCAACTTCTACGACTACGAGATCATGCGCGCCAACGACGTGCCGGAGATCGAGATCCATATCGAGGTGAGCGACGGGCCGCCGACCGGCGTCGGCGAACTCGGCACGCCGATGACGGCGGCGGCCGTCGCCAACGCCTTCCACGCGCTCACCGGCCGCCGCCTGCGCCACATGCCGTTCACGCCCGATCGCGTGTTAGCGGCGCTCGGCTAACCGCCCTCCCGCTGCGGGCGCCAGCGTCGCGCGCGGGCCTCGCCGTCGGCGATCTGGTCCTGACCCAGGCCGCGCGCCAGCAGGCGCAGATTCTGCGCCGCGATGTCCAGCTTCGCCGCTGCGGCCAGCCGCCACCACTTGTAGGCTTCGATCGGGTCGGCCTCGACGGCGATGCCCTGGCGGTAGAAATCGCCGAGATTGAACTGCGCCTGCGGCTGGCCCTGGTTCGCGGCGCGCAGATACCAGGCGAATGCCTGCTTCAGGTCGCGCTCGACCCCGCGACCCTGATCGTAGAGCGTCGCCAGCATCATCTGCGCCCGGCGGTCGCCCGACTCCGCGGCCCGGACGTACCACGTCGCCGCCGCTGCCGGATCGGCGGCCACGCCCTGGCCCCGGTTCAACATGTTGGCAAGGTTGACTTGGGCGCCGACGTTCCCGGCTTCCGCCGCGCGTCGAAACCAATGCACCGCCGCCGACAGATCGCGTGCCACGCCCTCTCCCTCGACATAGGCGCGGGCGAGAAAGAACTGTGCGCCGTCGGAACCGAGGCCTGCCGCTTCGCGGAACAGTGCAGCCGCGCGCGTCAGATCCCGCGCGACGCCACGGCCGTCGCGATAGAGCCGGCCGAGATTGTAGTGCGCCAGCGCATGTTTCGGATCGGCCGCTATGGCCCGCTCATAGAGTTCGGCGGCGTGCGCCGCATCCTGCGGCACGCCCCGGCCGCCCTGATAGAGCGCGGCGAGATTGTTGAGCCCGTTGGCGTCGCCGGCCTCGGCCGCTTCGGCGAACAGTCCCGCCGCCTTGGGCAGGTTGCGCGCGACGCCCTCGCCCATGCGGTAAAGCATGCCGAGATTGTTCTTGGCCGGCGCGAAGCCGCCGTCGGCCGACGCCTCGTAGAGACGCACCGCCGCCGCGAGGTCACGCGGGCCGCCCTCGCCCGTCGCCAGCAGCACCGCCAGATTGTACTGGCCGCGCGGATCGTCCTGGTCGGCCGCGGCCCGGTACCAGCGCCGCGCTGCCGCCGGATCGCGCGCGACCCCGACGCCATGCTCCAGCGCCGCGCCATAGTTGATCTGCGCATGGTTCAGTCCGGCCCGCGCCGCCTCGCCGAACAGGCGCGCCGCGCGTTCGGAATCGCGGTCGACGCCGTCGCCGCGCTGCAGCAGCAGCGCGAAGTCGTTCATGGCGTCGGGCAGACCGCGTGTCGCCGCCGCCGCGAAATAGCGCGCCGCCGCCGCAACATCGGTCTCGCCGGCGAGCCCCTTCTGCTTGATCCGGCCCAACGACCACAACGCCCAGGGATGGCCCTGCTCGGCCGCCGACAGGAACAGTTCCTGCGCCGCGACCGGATCGGCGTCGACGCCGGTGCCGTCGAGATAGAGCGCGCCCAACCGATATTGGGCGTTGGCGTGCCCGGCGTCTGCGGCCTCGCGGTAGAGCCGCAGCGCGCGGTCCATGTCCCGCGGAACGCCGAGTCCGCGCACGTAGAACGCTGCCAGGTTGGCCTTGGCCGGCAGGTAATCCTGCGCCGCCGCGGCCTCGAACTGGGTGATCGCGGCGGCGTCATCGCGCGGACCGCCCTGGGCCAGCAGGTGCATCACGCCCAGGCTGTCCTGCGCCGGCGCGTAACCCTGCGCCGCCGCCTCGCCGAACCAGGACCGCGCCGCCGCGTAATCGTGATCGACGCCGCGGCCGGTCTGGTAGATCAGGCCGAGCAGATATTGCGCCCGCGGTTCGCCGGCCCGCGCCCGCGGCCGCAGACGCTCGACGGTCTCGTCGCGGGCGTCATCGGGAAAGACATGCGGTTCGGCCGGCTCCGGCAGCGCCGCCTGCGCCGCCGGCCACGGCGCCGCCATCGCCGCCAGCAGTGCCAGGGCGGCGACGGGCGCTGGCGCTTTGAGCCTCAACCGCCGCGAGCCGCGTTCAGCACGTCCCGTCCGGCGTCCGTCAGCCGGCAGACCAGCCAGTCCGGCTTCATGCGATTGATGAACCAGGGTTCTGCCCAGCCGGCCTTGATGCAGGAACGGATCGTGCGGGCATCGATCTCGCGACCGTCCGTATCGAACAGCGGCAGCTTGCCGCCGGCCTGATCGAGACCCCGCTCAAGATATCGACGCTGCGCCTCCGACGGCGTGGTTCTTGTCTTCTGTGTTTGTGTCGTGACCGCCATAGGAAAAAGGCTAGCCCATCCCCGCCGCCCGGGCGAGTCACGATAGGGTTAAGAAGGATGGGGGGCCTAGGCGTAAACCAGGCTGATCACCTCGCCGACCAGGACCGGGCGGTCCTCGCCCTCGCGCTCGACCTGCATCTCGGAGATCAGCCGTACGCCATTGCCGTCGACGTCGTCGCAGGCTTTCAGCGTCTGGCGCAGGCGGATGCGGGCGCCGGCCGGCACCATGCCGGTGAAACGCACCTTGTTAGAGCCGTAGTTGATGCCGCGGCTGCGGTTTTTGATCTCGAGGATGTCCTTGGCCATGCGCGGCACCAGCGACAGCGTCAGATAACCGTGCGCGATGGTCGCGCCATTCGGCATCTCGCGCGCGGCACGCTCGACATCGACATGGATCCACTGATGATCGCCGGTGGCGTCGGCGAACTTGTCGATCATCGTCTGATCCACCGTCAGCCAGTCGCTGACGCCCAGCTCCCGGCCGACATGGGCCTTCATCTCCTGCGGCGTATCCACACTCAGCACCACATCCCTCCCCTGACTCGGATCCGACGCGGCACGGTCGCATAGCCGGTTTCTGGCTGCAAGCGAAGCCGATTTATCCAGCATTTTAAGTGATTTAGACGAAAAACAGCCGGCCCCACATCAACCATTTTGAAATCCGCCTCGGCGATAATCGTGCAGCTCGACAATTCCGGGGGTCCTGTGGCGACACGGGGGAGGGCCTTCAAAGTGCATAACAGACAGCAACTCCTGGCCAGCACCGGTCTGGTCACGGACCGGCGTCGTCACAAGCGGCGCAAGGTCCTGTGGACCGCACGCCTGCGGGTGGCGGCGGAACGGATCGAATGCCAGGTACGCAACATCTCGCTCGGCGGCGCCAAGGTGCAGGCGCCGCTTGAACTCGCCATCGGTACGCCTGTACATCTGGAATCCGACCACCATCCGCCGCTGTTCGGCCGCATCGCCTGGCGAAATGGCGACATGTTCGGCATTGCCTTCGATCGTCAGGCGGAAACCATCACGGAATTGCTCGGCCTGCGGGTGGTCAGCAACCTGCATCTCGACGACGATAAATCGGATATGACTGATTAATCATCGACTTCCGACCGCCGACATGGAAAGCCGCTATTAACAAAGTCGAAACGATACGCCTGTAATTCTATCTCCGGTTAGGCCATCATGCCTACTGCCGCGTGACAACAAACGAGAAAATCCTGTTATGGATGCGTACAACAATATGTTGTCGGATGCCGATCCGGACTTGCGGCGGCGCAACCAACGACGCCGGATCCTCTGGACCGGCAAGCTCCGCGTCGGCGAGCATCTCATCGACTGTCAGGTTCGCAACATCTCGCTGGGCGGGGTGCTGATCAAGATATCGATCCCGCTGGCCGCCGACACGCTGGTCTATTTCGAGAGCGAGCACCATTCGCCGCTGCAGGGCCGCATCGCCTGGCAGGCCAACAGCCTCGCCGGCGTCTCCTTTGACAGTTCGCCCAACGTCGTCGCCCGCATCCTCGGCCCGGCCGCCAGCCGCCTCGGCCTATCGCTGCACGAACCGTCCTAGCGAAACGCCGGTTCGTCGAAGCTGCGTAGTTTTCGTGAGTGCAGGCTTTCGACGCCGGCGGCGCGCAGGTTGCGCAGCGCCGCGATGCCGATCTGCAGGTGCTGGCCGACCCGTTCCTGATAGAAGGCGTTGGCCATGCCGGGCAGCTTGATCTCGCCGTGCAGCGGCTTGTCCGAAACGCAAAGCAGCGTGCCGTAAGGCACCCGGAAGCGATAGCCGTTGGCGGCGATGGTCGCCGATTCCATGTCCACCGCGATCGCCCGCGACTGGTTCAGGCGCAGCGCCAGTTCGTCGTGCCGCAGCTCCCAGTTCCGGTTGTCGGTGGTGAACACCGTGCCGGTCCGCAACCGGGTCTTCAGTTCGGGGCCGCGCAACCCGGTCTCTTGCGCCACCGCTTCCGTCAGCGCGATCTGGATCTCGGCGATCGGCGGCACCGGCACCCAGCCCGGCAGATCGTCGTCCAGGACGTGATCGCCGCGCACATAGGCGTGCGCCAGCACATAGTCGCCGAGGCGCTGGCTCGGACGCAGGCCGCCGCAATGGCCGACCATCAGCCAGCAATGCGGCCGCAGCACGGCGACGTGGTCGGTAATCGTCTTGGCGTTCGACGGGCCGATGCCGATGTTGATCAGCGTGATGCCCTCGCGGTCCTCGCGCACCAAGTGGTAGGCGGGCATCTGCGGCAGCTTTTCCGGCGCATTGCCCGAGGCCGGCTGCGCCGTCAGCCTGGCGTTGGGCGTCACCACGTTGCCGGGCTCGACAAAGGCCGCGTATTCGTCGCCGTTCGCGACCTGGCCGCGGCCGTAGGCGATGAACTCGTCGACATAACGCTGATAGTTAGTGAACAGCACGAAGCGCTGGAAGTGCTCCGGCGCCGTCGCCGTGTAGTGCGCCAGCCGGACCAGCGAATAGTCGACCCGCTCGGCGCTGAACAGCGCCAGCGGATAGGGTTGCCCAGACGGCGTCACGTGCGTGCCGTTGGCGATGGAGTCGTCGATCTCCGACAGATCGGGCAGCCGGAAGTGCTGCCGCAGCGCGGTCAGATGCGTGTCCGTCAGCACCGCCGTCGCCGCCTCCGACACGAAGGTCAGCGGGATCGTGCGGTCGCTCCGGCCGACCACCAATGGCTGACCGTGGTTGCGCATGACCAGCTCGAACTGCTCGCGATAATACTCCGCGAACAGATCGGGCCGGGTGACCGTGGTGCCGTGCACGCCGGGCGCCGACAGGTTGCCGTAGGCGCGCCGCGGCCCGCGGTTCAGATCCGTATCCGTGACCGAGATCCCGACATAGGGATAGACCGCGTCCGGCGGGGTCGTCACGACGTCGGGCTTCGCTAACGCCTGGCGGATCGTGCCGGCCGCGGCGTCATAGATCTCACCGACCCTGGCGAACGCCGCCGCCGCATCTTCGAAGCTCTGCAGCCCGGCGACCCGGCCATGCCCATGCTTGGCCATACCGCACCTCCTAATCGTGGCGCTCGGCATACTCCATTCGTCAGAAAGGTTAAAGCGCCGATAACGCCCGCCTCACAATGTGACCTTCTGATGTCTCTTTGACCAAACATTGGTGACCTATTCCCACGGTTTCGACGCAGCCGGTCACAGCGCAACTCTCCTAACCTGCCGCCGACTGGAACGAGAAGCGACGGACGAAACCGTCGGCAGTCAACAGAACTTGCTGATCCCCAAGACGGGCTGCGCTGGGGCGGCCCGTCCGACACGGAGTACCGCCATGCGTTCAATAATGATGAAAACCGTTGTCGCCGCCGCGGCGGTCCTATGGGCCGGTCAGGCGTCCGCCACCATCATCGGCGGCGGCGTCACGGGCGGCTCGTCGTTCGATGACGGTGGCCAGTTCAACCTGATCGACCCGATCCCGAACGGTTTCACCGTCGGCGACAACAATCAGCAGAGCAACGATCTGTTCGGCTTCAACGAAGATCAGAACATTCTGCTCAGCGACGCGCTCGATCTCGACGTCGGCACGCCGCAGCTCGCCGCCGGCACCGAGGTCGCTAGCCACTATATCTTCTACGACCCGGTCATCGGCGATATTCAGGGCTTTGTCGAATTCGACGCCGCGGTGCTCGGCATCCTGACCGAAACCGACACGCTCGCCGCCAGCGATGTCCTGGCGAACACCGACGTCACCTATCTGAATCCGACGCTGCGCGGCCTCGAAGACCGCACCGACACCGCCGTCATCGATCCCGGCAATCCAAACCGGATTCTGATCGATTTCTTCGCCGCATCGCCGGGCGACTATATCCGCGTGCTGACCGAACGCTCGCCGATCGCCGCTCAGGAAGTGGCCGAGCCGGGGACCCTCGGCCTGTTCGGCTTCGGCCTCAGTCTGTTGTTCCTGTACGGTCTCCGCCGACGGGCTTAGCCCGTCAGACCGGCAACGAACCGGGCGATGGCGTCCAGCACGTCGTCGCGCCGGTCCTTGTGCGGCGCGTGACCGCAGTCCGGCAGCAGCAACGTCTCGCAGGCGCCGCCGGTCTGCCGGTCGATGGCCTCGAGCTGCGCCACGCTGCCATACTCGTCAGCCTCGCCCTGAAGCAGCAGCGACGGCACGCCGATGCCGGGCAGGTATTCTTCCAGGTTCCAGTCGCGGAACGCCGGATCGGTCCAGGCGTCGGCCCAGCCGTTGAAGGCGACGTCGACGTTGGCGCCGTGATGGCGCTGCAGACGGGCGCGCAGGTCGGTCGTGGCGTAGGCCTGTTTGGCCGCCGCGATGGACGCGAGCCCGATCTCCTCGGCGAAGACATGCGGCGCTTCCAGCACCAGACCGCGCAAGCCCGGCGCCGGCGTCCCGCCCGCATAGACAATCGCGATCGACGCCCCGTCCGAATGGCCGACCAGGATGCTGTCGCGCACGTCGAGCGCGGCCAGCACCTGCGGCAGGACCTCCAGCCCTTCGTCATGCATGTAACGGACCGTGCGCGGCAGCGCGCAGGCATCCGAGCCGCCATAGCCCGCGCGGCTATAGGTCAACGCGCCGCAGCCCGTGCGCCGCGCCAACTCGTCGGGGACGTCCCGCCACATGCCGAGACACCCCAATCCCTCGTGCAGGAACACCAGCGTCGGCGCGGCCTCGGGCGCCGGTCCGGCCCAGGCATACTCCAGTCGCCGGCCGCCGGCGGTAACGAAACCGCGCGCCGGCGGCATCAATCGCGCAGCTTGAAGCGTTGAATCTTGCCGGTCGCCGTCTTCGGCAGCTCGTCGGCGAAGTCGATCCAGCGCGGATACTTGTACGGCGCCAGGCGGTCCTTCACGAACTGCTTCAGCTCGTCGGCCAGCGCGTCGGACCCGCTCATGCCCTCGCGCAGCACGATGCACGCCTTCGGCTTGATCAGATCGTCGGCATCGGCCCGCCCGACCACCGCCGCCTCCTGCACGCTCTCGTGCGCCACCAGCGCCGATTCCACCTCGAACGGCGAGACCCAGATGCCGCTCACCTTCAGCATGTCGTCCGAGCGGCCGGCATAGGTGTAGTAGCCCTCGGCGTCGCGCACATACTTGTCGCCGGTATGCGTCCAACGGCCCTGGAACGTCGCCAGGCTCTTTTCCCGGTTGTTCCAATAGTACGGCGCGCTCGTCGGCCCGCTGACCAGCAGGTCGCCGACCTCGCCGTCGGGCGCCTCGCTGCCGTCGTCGCTCGTCAGCCGCACGTCGTAGCCCGGCACCGGCTTGCCGCTGGCGCCGTAGCGCACGTCGTCCGGCCGGTTCGAGAGAAAGATGTGCAACATCTCGGTCGAGCCGATGCCATCCAGAATGTCGACGCCGAAGCGCTCGCGCCAGCGCTTGCCCAGTTCCTCCGGCAGCGCCTCGCCGGCCGAGACGCAGATCCGCAGCCGGTCCGAACCCGCCGCCTTGTCGAGGCCGTCGTCGGCCAGAATGGCGCCGTAGAGCGTCGGCACGCCGTAGAAGATCGTCGGCCGGTGCTGTTTCATCGCCGCCATCACCGTTTCCGGCGTCGGCCGGCCGGCCATCAGCACCGCCGTCGCCCCGACATAGAGCGGGAAGGTCAGCGCGTTGCCGAGCCCATAGGCGAAAAACAGCTTCGCGGCCGAGAACACGACGTCGTCCGGCCGGACACCCAGCACGCCAACGCCATAGAGCGCGGCCGTGTTCACCAAATCGCCGTGCAGGTGGATCGCCCCCTTCGGCCGTCCGGTCGAGCCCGACGAATAAAGCCAGAAGCCGACATCGTCCGGCGTCGTTTCCTCCGCCGCCAGTTCCGGCGACGCCGCCGCCATCAGGTCGCTCAGCCGCGAATGGCCCCCTCTGTCGCCCGCGCCCGAGACGATCACATGCTTGAGCTGCGGCAAGTCCTCCACGTTGCCGGCGAACCGGTCCAACAGCGCGTCGCTCACCACCAGCACCCGGGCCCGGCTGTCGCGCAGCATGTAGACATAGTCGTCCGAGGTCAGCAGCGTGTTCAGCGGGATCGGCACCAGGCCGGCCTTGATCGCGCCCAGGAACGCGGCCATGAAATCGATGCCGTCCAGCATGGCCAGCGCCACCCGCTGCTCCGGCATCATGCCCAACGCCAGCAATGCGTTGCCGGCCCGGTTCGCGCGTTCCGCCAGCTCGGCATAGCTGTAGCTGCCGGCATCGTCGATCACCGCCGTCTTGTCGCCGTTGCCGTTGCGCAGGTTGCGCTCCAAAAGGTCGAAGGCCGCATTGTAGGTCCGCGGCAGCGTTACCGCGGGCGGCGCGCTGTCGAAATCCACCGTGCTGAAGTCGCTCATGGGTCCTCCCGCGGGCCGGTTCGGTCCCGGCCCCCATCCTTGTCGGGTTTGATTAATCGGCAGTCTAGCGGTGCTGCCCATGCCCCGAAAGCGCGAAACTTGCGGTATAGTGCATTTTTTCGTTATTGACGCCTCAATTGGAATTATAGTGCAGGTCAGATTCGAAGGCCTGACATGAACGACAAGCCGTCCGCGAAACGTCCGCCGCCGTCCGACGACCCCGATGTCGACGGTTATCTGCTGACGCTGGGCGAACGGGTGCGGGCCGCCCGGGCCCGGCGCGGCATGACGCGGAAGATGCTGTCACGCGATTCCGGCGTCTCCGAGCGCTATCTGGCCCAGCTCGAAACCGGCGTCGGCAACGTCTCGATTGCGCGCCTCAGGCGCGTGGCGCAGGCCATGAACACGCCGCTCGCCGATCTCGTGCGCGAGGGACCGGAGCCGCCGGTCGAGCTGACGCTGATCCTGGAGCAGTTGAACCGGGTGCCGGTCGAGCAGCTCGCCGACATCCGCCGCGACCTGCAGCGGCGCGGCGGCGGCATCGCCAAGCGGCCGGGCCGCATCGCGCTGATCGGCCTGCGCGGCGCCGGCAAGAGCACGCTCGGCGCCCGCCTCGCGAGCCTGCGCAAGGTGCCGTTCATCCAGCTCAGCCGCGAGGTCGAGCAGGAGGCCGGCATGTCGCTCGACGAGATCCACGATCTGATGGGCCAGGTCGCCTACAGCCGTCTGGAGCGGCGCTGCCTCGACCGCGTGATCGAGCGGCACGACGCCGCCGTGATCGAGGCCGGCGGCGGCCTCGTCGCCGAGCCCGGCACTTTCGAGCGGCTGCTCGGGGCCTGCTACACGGTCTGGCTGCGCGCCAGCCCGGAGGAGCACATGGCCCGCGTCATGGCCCAGGGCGACCACCGGCCCATGGCCGGCAACCGCGAGGCCATGGCCGACCTGCGCCGCATCCTCGACGGCCGCGACCAGCTCTACCGCCGCGCCGACGCCGTGCTCGACACCTCGGGCCAGGACATCGATTCCAGCCTGATCGAGCTCGCCCGCCTCTGCGAAGCCGCGCCGGCCTGATCGCTTTCGCGCCCTGCCACACCCCCCAACCGTCATGCTGGCGCAGGCCAGCATCCAGCGGAATCGAAGCCAGCCCAGCCGCGCGTGGATGGCTCCTGGCCTGCGCCAGGATAACCCTTGGTGTTGCGATGTTGCGCGCGACCGTCGGACGCGCCGGCACTTTCGAGTTCCAACCTTCCCAATCACACCAACACACCCCCACCGGCTACATACCAACGTCGCAGGAATTTCCCTTTCCATGAGGCCGGCCTTCTGATACCGCGACGCCGTTATGGCAACGATCGTTCATTCGGCGGGCCGCGGACGGGTGTCGTGGCGCGGGGAGACGCGTGCGCTGGTGCGCTTGAGCGTGCCGCTCGTGCTGACCAATCTCGGTCAGATCGCCATGCAGACCACCGACGTGCTGATGATCGGCCGGCTCGGCGCGGTGCCGCTCGCTGCCAGCACGCTCGCCGTCAGCGTGTTCTTCATGCTGTTCATCTTCGGCATGGGCATCGCCATGGCGACGGCGCCGATGATCGCCCAGGATCTCGGCCGCCGGCCGTCGGCCGTGCGCGAGCCGCGCCGCACCGTGCGCCAGGGCTTCTGGGCGACGCTGGCGGTCGGCCTGCCGTCGCTCCTGGTGCTGTGGTACATCGCGCCGATCCTGGAAGCGATCGGCCAGGAGCCTGAGCTGATCGCCGGCGCGGAGGCCTACACGCATGCCGCCATGTGGGGGCTGGTGCCGGGCTTGTGGTTCATCGTGCTGCGCAACTTCACCGCCGCGCTGGAGCGGCCGCGGCCGGCGTTGGTGATCACGCTGATCGGCATCGCCGTCAATGCGATCGCCGACTATGTGCTGATCTTCGGCGCCTTCGGCGTGCCCGCCTACGGTCTCGTCGGTGCGGGCGCCGCCACCGCGATCTCGGCCGGCTTCCTGTTCGTCGGCCTGCTCGCCGTCGTGCTGCTCGACCGGCGCATGCGCCGCTACTACATCCTTGGCCGGTTCTGGCGGCCGGACTGGCGGCGGTTCCGCGACGTCTTCAATCTCGGCCTGCCGATCGCGATCACGCTCACCTTCGAGGTCAGCCTGTTCGCCATCGCCGCCCAGCTCATGGGCCTGATTGGCGTCGCGCAGTTGGCGGCGCACCAGATCGCCATCCAGATCGCCTCGGTCACCTTCATGGTGCCGATGGGCCTCGGCCAGGCCGCGACCGTACGCGTCGGTCTCGCCGTCGGCCGCGGGGACACGCCCGGCATCCTGCGCGCCGGCCTGCTGGCGCTCGGCCTCGGCGTCGGTTTCATGGCCCTGATGGCGCTGGTGATGGTGACGCTGCCGCGCGCGCTCACCGGCCTGTTCCTCGACGTCTCGGCGCCCGCCAACGTCGCCGTGGTCGAGTTCGCCGTCGCCTTCCTGATCATCGCCGCCCTGTTCCAGATCGTCGACGGCGGCCAGGCCATCGGCGCCGGCGCGCTGCGCGGCATGAAGGACACGCGCTGGCCCATGGTCTTCGCCGGCGTCGGCTACTGGCTGATCGGTCTCGGCGGCGGCATCGGCCTCGCCTTCGGTCTCGAGCTCGGCGGCATCGGCATCTGGTACGGCCTCGCCGCCGGCCTCGCCTTCACCGCCGTGCTGATGATCGGCCGCTTCCTGCTGCTGCACCGGCGGCTCGTCGGGACAGCAACACACCAGAGGAGTAAAGCACCATGGATCTCGATCTGACCGGCAAACTGGCTCTGGTAACCGGATCGACGCGGGGCATTGGCCTCGCGGCCGCAAAGGGGCTCGCGGCCATGGGCGCCGAGGTCATCGTCAACGGCCGCGGCGACGACGCCGTCGCCAGGGCGCTCGATGAAATTCGGCAAGCCGTTGCGGAGGCCAAGCTACGCGGCTTGGCGGCAGACATCTCGGATGCCGCCGGCTGCGATGCCGTGATCGCCGCCTGTCCGGATGTCGACATCCTGGTCAACAACATGGGCATCTACGAGCCGAAGCCGTTCTTCGAGATCCCGGACACGGATTGGCAGACCATGTTCGACGTCAACGTGATGAGCGGCGTGCGCCTGACGCGCCACTACCTGCAGCGCATGCTCGACACCAGGGACTGGGGCCGCGTCGTTTTCGTCTCCAGCGAGTCCGGCATCGTCATCCCGAAGGAGATGGTGCATTACGGCTTCTCGAAAGGCGCGCAGCTCACCATCGCGCGCGGCGCGGCCGAATACACCAAGGGCACCAACATCACCGTCAACTCGGTGCTGCCGGGACCGACCTGGGTCGAGGCCCAAACCGAACGCCTGACCGCGCGGGCCGAGGCGCAAGGCACCACGGTCGAGGATCTGAAGGCGCGCACCTTCAGCGAACGCCGCCCCAGCTCGCTGCTGCAGCGCTACGCGAGCACCGAGGAGGTCGCCAACATGATCTGCTACGTCTGCTCCAAGGCCGCCAGCGCCACCAACGGCGCCGCCCTCAGGGTCGAAGGCGGCATCGTCAGCAATCCGTTTTAGCCGACGCCGCTTTCCCGGCCGGCAAGCCGGCGATAGCATGGCGGCAATGTTCGATCCTCTCACCATCACCGCCGTCGCCGGCACCTTTCTGATCGCCGGCGCCGTCAAGGGCGTGATTGGCCTCGGCCTGCCGACGGTCAGCCTGGCGCTCCTGACGGTAGCGCTCGACCTGCCGGCGGCCATGGCCCTGCTGCTGGTGCCGTCGTTCGTGACCAACGTCTGGCAAGCGCTGGTCGGCGGCAATGTCTCGGTCATCCTGCGTCGGCTGTGGCCGTTCCTGCTGATGGCGACGCTCACGGTCTGGCTCGGCGCGACGGCGTTGACGCGCGTCGATCTCGATCTGCTCTCCGCCCTGCTCGGCGCGCTGCTGGTGGTCTATGGGACGGCGAACCTCGCCGGTTTCCGCCTGAGCGTCAGCAGCCGGCAGGAGGTCTGGGTCGGGCCGCTCATCGGCACGGCGAACGGCGTGCTGACCGGCATGACCGGCTCGTTCGTGGTGCCGGGCGTCATGTTCCTGCAGGCCATCGGCCTGCCGCGCGACATGCTGATCCAGGCCATGGGCATGCTGTTCACGGTGTCGACCGTGGCGCTCGCCGTGGCGCTGCAGGGCAACGCGCTGCTGACGGCGGACCTGGGCCTGCTCTCCACCGCCGCCCTGCTGCCGGCCATCGCCGGCATGGCGCTGGGCCAGCGCATCCGCCAACGCCTGTCGGAGGAACGATTCCGGCGCGTGTTCTTCAGCGCCCTGCTGGCGCTCGGCCTCTACATCATCGCCACCGCCGCGACGGGCCAGGCCTGAATGTCACCGCACGAAGATTGGCGGCTACGTCCCGGCACCGCGGACGACGTCGACGGCGTCCACGCGCTTGCGGCCAAGCCCGATGTCTATCGCTACCTGTTCGATGGCGTCGCGCCCGAGCGCCAGGCGATCGCCGAGGCCCTGGCGCAATGCGTGACGAATGCGGCCGAAAGCGGCCTCGGCCTCTGGGTCCTGACGCATCCGTCCGCGCCGTATGCCGGCGCGGTCTGGCTGCAGCCCGACCTCGCCGCGCGGTCGGCCGAGATCAGCTATCTGCTGGATCCGGACCATTGGGGACAGGGTCTCGCGACCCGCATGGCCTGGACCGTCATCGGCCACGCCTTCCGGACGCGCCATATCGACCGCATCGTCGCCGGCGCCGACGCGCCCAACGCGGCATCGCTGGCGGTGATGGCGCGGCTCGGCATGCGCTTTCATCGCCACGTTCAATATCCGATGGGCGCCGGCGTGGAATACGTCCTGCATCGCGACGATTCCGGCCCGAGCCCCCAACCCGCTCCGTTGTCCATCACCTGAGAGGCGGGCGAACCGGGTGCAATACCGGGCCGGATCTGCTATGCAGCCGCCGGCAAAAGCAGGAACGGACCCATGTCGCTCGAACTCGTCACGTTAGCGCTCTTCGCCGGCGCCCTGTTCGTCAATGCCGGCTCGCCGGGTCCCAGCGTCGCGGCGCTGGTCTCGCGCGTGTTGACGCGCGGCTGGCGCGAGGTCGTGCCGTTCGCGGCGGCCATGTGGGTCGGCGAGGTCATCTGGCTCAGCGCCGCCGTGTTCGGCCTGGCAGCGCTGGCGGAAACCCTGCATTGGGCCTTTGTCGCGCTGAAGTATCTCGGCGTCGCCTATCTACTTTATCTCGCCTGGACCATGTGGTTCACGCCGGTCACGCCCGGCGGAGAGTCGCCGACGGTCGCGCGCGGTTCGGGCCTGCGCATGTTCCTCGCCGGCCTGGCCGTGACCTTGGGCAATCCCAAGATCATGGTCTTCTATCTCGCGCTACTGCCGAACATCATCGACCTCGCGGCGTTGGGCACGTCGGGCTGGCTCGAACTGTCGGCAACGCTGATCGTCGTGCTGGCGGCCATCGACGTGACCTACATCGCCCTCGCCGCCAAGGCCCGCCAGCTCCTGAAACGTCCGTCCGTCGTCAGGCTCGCCAACCGCATCGGCGCGCTCTGCATGGGCGGCGCCGCCGCGACCATCGCCGCGCGGTCCTGATTCGTCTTCGGGTCAGTCGTCCAGCGTCGCGTTCAGCACGTTCGCGAACGCGGTCGGCTCGGCAGCGAAGGTCAGCACCTGGTCCAGCGCCGACGGTCCGCCGCGCCGCGCCGCGCAGGCCTCGCCCTCACAGGTAATCGACACCGTATCGGCGGTGCAGGTGATCACCCGGCCCCATTTCGAGTCCGCGTCGTCGAACCGCCAGCCCTGGTCGAACGCGCCGCCATGTTCGGCGCAGACCGCCTGAAACGCGGTCCGGTAGGCCGCCACCATGTCGGCGGCGGCGGCAATACTGCCCGGCGTCGTCCATACCAATACGGAAACCGCTATGCCCCCTCCCCATCGTCCCAAGAAGCTCATGGTTAAGGTCCCTCCGTTACTCAGCCGGTCAAGACCGGTTCACCCCCGCCGGTTCGTAGACAAGCCGCCACGGTAAGGCTGCCGGCGCCACATTTCAGAACGATGTCTGCCCGCGCGCCGAAATGTTTCAATTGCTGCCGACGGAACACGGGCCGTTGGCGTCCCTGTCGCCCGCTTTCGGCGATAGGCTGTTGAGATGAGTCGCACGCACGCCCCTCATATCCCGGCCGCCGCCGGCGCGGCCTATCCGTTGCGCGACGGCAATCGACTGCACCCGCTGATCGGCGGACGCGAGACCTTCCGGCGCATTTGCGCGGCGGCCGAAGCGGCGCGACACAGCATCTGGTTGACCGTCGCCTTCCTGACGCCCGACTTCCGGATGCCGGACGGTCACGGTTCGCTGTTCGATGTTCTCGACCGCGCCGTCGACCGCAGCCTCGATGTCCGCGCGCTGTTCTGGCGCCTCAATCCCGAAACGGCGGAACACGGACCGACCGTGTTCTCCGGCACGCCCGAACAACGCGCCATGCTCGCCGCACGGGGCTCGCGCTTCCGCGCCCGCTGGGACCGCGCCTTCCGCGGCTATGCCCAGCACGCCAAGAGCTGGCTGTTCGACGCCGGCCACGACACCGAGATCGCCTTCGTCGGCGGCACGAACCTCAACCCCCGATACCTCGTCTCGCCGCCCGACGTGATCGACGGCCAGGACCACGATCTGTATCTGGAACTCGCCGGACCGTCGGCAACCGACGTGCACCATAACTTCGTCCAACGCTGGAACGAGGCCAGCGAGCGTAACGCGGACGACGGCGTCTGGGGCCACAACGGCGACGATGACCTCGCATTCCCGACACGCGCGGCCAAACCTCAAGGCGCCAGCAATGTGCAGATCCAGCGCACGATCCATGCGGGGCTCTACGGCAACGACCATCCAACGCCGGACGGCGATCCCTTCTTCATCGCCGGCGGCGAGCGGTCGATCTTCGAGCAATATCTTAAGGCCATTGGCACGGCCCGCCGCACCATCTACATCGAGAACCAGGCGCTCGAAGTCTTGCCGATCGTCCGCGCGCTAAATGACGCCCTCGACCGCGGCGTCACCGTCACCGCGCTGGTGCCGGCGGTGCCGGAGCCACGCTTGGCCCGGATGCGACGCAACCCGGCCCACCGGGATCTGTTCGCGGGACTGGCAGCCCTCGGGCGTCACGAACGCTTTTCGCTGCTCGGAATCGCCGCGCAGGGGCGCGACGGCGGCCGCCATCCGGTCCATGTCCATGCCAAGGTCATGCTGGTAGACGACGCCTGGGCGACCATTGGCTCCGGCAATCTGCACGCCGGCTCACTTTTCGGCGGCACCGAAATGAACGCGTCGTTCTGGGACGCCGACGCCGTCCGCGCCCTCCGGATCGCGCTGCTGGCCAAACATCTCGGTCAAGACACCGGCCATCTCGACGACGTCGCCGCGTACGATCTCTACCGCGATGTGGCGGCGGAAAACCGCCTGAGGCATGACGCCCGCGAAGATGCCTGGCAGGGATCGGCGTTCTCGCTCGATCCGGCGACTTACGGCCGCGATGCCGCCGTCGGCACCCAGGCGTATTGATTGACCGCTCATCCGCCACAATTTGCATGCAAGGGTAACCGGCAGGGGCAAGGCCAGATGAATGTCCGCATGCAGGTCTGGGACAGTTTGACGCCCGAGATCGCCGCCCGGGCGCAGGCGCTGCAGCAATGGCTGATCGGCGACGCCCGGCATATCGACGATCCCGGCGTCATCGTCGAGGGCTTCATCCACCGCCTGATTGACGCCGGCCTGCCGCTCGACCGCCTGGCGAGCGCAATCCCGACGCTCTATGCCGTGCGCCGGGGCCTCGGCCGTCACTGGACGCGCGAGAACGGGCTCTCGACCCTCGAATTCCCATGGGACAACGTCACCGGCTACGAGGCCAGCCCCTACTACGAGGCGCACGAGACCCGCGACTGGGTCTCCTTTCGACTGAACGAAACGCCGGACGACGCCTATGGCGTCGTGCCCGAGCTGCGCGCCGGCGGCTATACGCACTATCTCTGCATGCCGGTCTTCTTCCGCGACGGCACCTTCGGCGGCATGACCTTCGCCACCCGTCACCCAGACGGCTTCAGCCCGTCGAATCTCGCCTTCCTACGCGCCATCGAGGACGCGGTCGCCATCGTGCTGGAGCTCAACCGCGTTTGGCTGCTGCTGCACGAGACACTGAAGATGTACGTCGGTGACGAGCCGCAGGCCCGCATCCTGTCGGGCCAGGTCCAGCGCGGCGACGTCGTGCGCATCCGCTCGGCCATCGTCTTCGCCGACATGCGCGGCTTCACGGCGCTGTCGGGCAAGATGACCAGCGAGGAGACGGTGGCGCTCCTGAACCGCTTCTTCGACTGCGTGGTGCCGCCGATTGAGGCCGCGGCGGGCGACGTCTTGAAATACATCGGCGACGGCGTGCTGGCGATCTTCCGTGCCGAGGAAGACGAGCAGGCCGCCTGCGCCAAGGCGATGGCGGCGGCACGCGCGGTCCTCCAGCGCGTGCGCGATGATCGCGCCGCTGCTAGCCCGTCCGTGCGTTTCGACATCAAGATCGCGCTGCATTTCGGCGAGGTCGCCTACGGCAATATCGGCTCGGGCGCCCGGCTCGACTACACTGTCGTCGGCGGCAGTGTGAACCTCGCCAGCCGCCTCGCCGATCTAGCCGGCCGTCTCGAACACCGGATCCTGGTGTCGGCCGACTTCGCCGAGCGCCTGTCGAGCCACGAATTCGAGGCGCTCGGCGCGCATGAACTGCGCG
This sequence comes from Alphaproteobacteria bacterium, assembly GCA_965232515.1. Lineage (GTDB taxonomy): Bacteria > Pseudomonadota > Alphaproteobacteria > JANQKO01. The sequence goes on from CBDDPY010000002.1 coordinate 2,049,058, forward strand.
GCGTTGCCGAACCGCAGCGCGTCTTCGCGCCGTCGGAATGAGGCTCGGCTAAAATGCAACGCATTTGAGTTGAATCAGAACTTCGCCGCCGCGAACCGATATCGCCTGCTTCGAGACGCGGCTTCGCCGCTCCTCAGCATGAGGTCGTGCCTTTATATCAAACACAAACCTCATCCTGGAGACCTTTGCACGGTAGGTGTTGTTTGTCGCTATGTTCGAGCTTGGCGCTGGGTTGTTAGCGGCGATCGCGCCTGTTTTCGAGCCGCTGACCGGCTTGAGGCCTGTTTGCTGTCGATGAGGTCGATATCGAGCGGCCTCAAGTTGCGCAGAGGACGGCGAGGCGTCGCAGGTTGTAGGCGAAACAGGCGAGCGTGACGGTGACTTCGTTGCGTGCTTGGCTGAAATGCGGCAGGCGGCTGAGGCGGTAGCTTCGTTTGAGGGTGCCGAAGATCTTCTCGACCGGTCGGCGCCGGGCCACCAGCCGGTGGTTCCGGGCGGTCTCTTCGGCGTTGAGCGGCCTGCCTTTACGGGCATGGCGCATGACCCCGTCGGCGATGCCGAGCGCCGCCAGATGATCGCGCAGGCGCCGGGCGTCATAACCACGGTCGGCATAGACGGCCTGCTCGTCGCCCTGAACCAAATCGGCGGCAAAGTCGATCTCCTGGCGATTGGCCGGCGTCAGAAACAGGCCGCGGATCAGCGCCGAGCCCTGATCCACGGCCACATGCAGCTTGTAGCCAAAGCTATAGCGCCGGCGCTCGTTGTTGGTGCCAAAGCGCGCATCCGGATCGGTCCGGCTGGTCCGGCCTTCCTTGATCCGAGGCCGCCGCGCCGCGCTGCTCACCAGGCTGGCATCAATCAACGTGCCTTGTTTGAGCACGACCTGGTGCGCTTCGAGCTGACGCGACAACTCCCCCATCAGCGCCTCAAGACGCGCCGCCCCGCGTAGACGGTCCCGGAAACGGTGGATCGTCGAGTGATCGGGAACCGGATCGCTCAGGCTCAGACCGACAAACCGACGGAACGAGATCCGGTCCGCCAACGCCTCCTCCATCATCGGATCCGACAGATTGTACCAGCGCTGCAACAGCAGCACCTTGAACATGATCAGCGCCGGATAAGACGGCTCGCCCCGACGCGACGGATAAAGCCCCTCCAGCAGCGCCTCAAACGGCCGCCAGTCCACAAGATCATTGATCTTCGACAGCCGATCGAACCGAGCGCCAAGCCGCGCCTCGACAACCGCGTCCTCAAACCCCAGCTGACCAACACGCTTGCGAGACATCTCAAACCCTCACCGACAGCCCCTATACCGTCAGTGAATCACGCTTCCCAAAACCGTGCAAAGGTCTCCATCCTGAGGAGCGCCCGAAAGGGTGCGTCTCGAAGGATTAGCCATCAGTTGCCGATGTCGTCAAACCAAAGGCATCGCTGCGCTGTCTGCGCCGGCGACTCTAGGCCACGGCCGCCCGGCGGCTTGCCCGCATCAGCATGAGCTCGACCACGACGATGTTGGGCAGCCAGCAGGAGAAGCTCAGGAACGCCGAGACCTGGTCGTAGTCGAGCCCGAAGACGGCCTCGAAGACGACGAGCTGCAGGCGCAGCGTGATCGCCGCGGCGGTCAGTGCATAGGACCGCCACATCCAGCGCCGGTGCAGATCGAACCGGCGGTGCCTGGCATGGCACCAGCCCGTTAACGTCGCGCCGAGCCAGGCCACCGCCAGCGCCGAAAACCCCGCCGTCGCGACCCAGCCGCTTTCCACGTCGCCGGCGATCCACAGCGCGCTCAATGCGCCGGCCGCACAGGACACGACGTAGGCGCGTCCCGACCAGCGATGCGCGCCCGGCCAGCGCCGCCGCAACCCGGACAGCAATTGCAGGGCGCCCAGCATCAGCGCCAGCGCCGAGGCCGTCGCATGGGCGATGAAGATCCAGCCGTTCGTCGCGAACGACGCCCGCATCGATGGCGGCGCCATCTCGGCATCGCCCGAGAGATACCGCAGCGACGCCAGCCCGATCCCGAAGGCCAGGATCAGCAGCAGCGCCATTGGCGCATGTCGGGTCACATCCGCGTACGAACGCATGTCGAACCTCCATCCCTTGTACGCGCTAGAAGCGGTAGGAGATCGCCAGGCCCGCGAAGAACTGATCGGCCGAGCCCTCGTCATCGACAACAGGGCTGTCGGCGGCGTCGCCGATCAGACGGGTATAGGCGACGCGGCCGAAGGCGCCCCAGCGTTCGGAAAAGTTGTAGCTGAGGGTCGCGCCGACGCCGACATCCTTGAAGCCGGCGTCCGCATCGAACACCGGCAGCCCGCTGCGCCCCGCGTCAACCGCATCGATGCCGAAATAGGTCTGCATGTAGTCGTCGGTCGCATAGGTGGCGCCGGTATCGAGCCCCACCCGCCAGCGCTCGCCGAAGGTCATGGCGTAGCCCAGGCTCAGGCCGGCGGTCAGGCCCTCGTGCGCGTCGCCGACATCGGCCAACACCTCGACGCCCAGCTCCAGCTCGTCGCCGGACCGGAACAGATCGTCGAGGACGTAGCGAAAGAAACCGCCGACCTCGACGGCGTCGTCGATATCGGACAGTTCGTCGACGGTGTCGTTCGAGACGTCGTCGCGGCCGGGACGGAAGCTCACGACCGGCCCGAACTGGAATGCAGCGTCGGGCCGCACGTTCAACCGCGCGGTCAGCCCCTGGAACTCGAATCCCAGATCGAAGGCCTCGATCTGACCGATGATCAGCGGCACCGGCTCGTAGTCGGACGACCCCTCGTAGTCCGGCGTGACGCCGACGCCGGCGGCGATAAAGCCGCTGACGCCGTTGCCGCGTTCGTCCGCCGGCGACGGCGCGGGCAGCAGCAGGGATCCGGAAACGACAAGGAGGGTGGCGGGAAACAAGGACGATGACGATAGGGGCACGCTCTGATCTCTCCGACTGGGACAACACCAATGCTTTGCCGCCCCGGCCCCGCGGGCCGCCCCTTACCGGGCGCGTGGTCAACCACGAATGCGGCCGGATTGTGAGCAACTGTTCTGGTTCGGTAAACTCGCGTTCGGCGGGCGTTGGAACCGTTCAAAAAACGTCCTGCAGGTCGATGAAATTCCAGGCAAAACAGACAAATCTGAACTTCGCCGACACCGCAAAATAGTATGGGCATTCAGGTTTTGTCGCTGAAAACCGACTTCGCAGGGTCGACATCGGCGTCGTCGGCATGCCAATAACATGAGTATGCGCTCAGGTAAGAAGACCCCCTCCAAATCCGCCCGCGCCCGGCGGACGCCGCGACAGCAGCGGTCGCGCGCCATGGTGGACGACATCGTCGAGGCGACCTGGAAGGTGTTGGCCGAGGAAGGCTATGCCGCGGCCAGCACCAACCGCATCGCCGAGCGCGCCGGCACAAGCGTCGGCTCGCTCTATCAGTATTTCCCCAACAAAGACGCCATCGTCGCCGCCGTGCAGCGCCGGCATCACGCCGATATCGCCGCCGTCATGGCCGCCGCCTTCGCCGAGGCCGCTGGCCAGCCGCTCGACGTCGCGACGCGCGTGCTCGTCCGCGCCAGTCTCGACGCCCACCGGGTCGACCCCGAGCTGCACCGCACGCTGGCCGAGCGGGTGCCCGCGTCCGTCAATCCGGAAACGAAGGCGTCGCTGACGGACGGCATCCAGGCCCAGATCCGCGTCTGGCTCGAAGGCCACGCGCACGAGCTCGCGGTCACCGACCTCGACACCGCCGCCTTCATCATCTTTCACCTGGTCGAAGCCGTGTCGCACGCCGCCATCCTCGACCAGCGCGAGACGCCGACGCCGGTCCAGGTGGAAGACGAACTCACCGCAACGGTCCTCAGATACCTGATCGGCTGATCCGATCGCCGCGCGATCATTCCCGATTTGCCCGCCTCGACTTGGTCGTGACGCACCGCCCACCTAACATAACGGCGATGGACATCTTCACGGTTCTACTTTGGGGTGGATGGCTGGTGGTCATGGCCACGCCTTTTGCCATGCTCTACCTGTTTTTCTTCGGCGCGACCGACGAGGACCGGGCGCGTCGGAAGGCCGTCGGTCTGCTCCACAAGGCGTGCGTTCGCCGCAGGGGAAGAATAGCGCGGCATGGCATGCGGATGGACGTCACCCGCGCCGACGCCTGGAACGAACTCCCCTGGATCGCCGTAGACCCGACGCTGCTCAGAGACATTGCCGAAAAAACGCCCGCGGCCAACTGGTACAAACTGGAAATCCCCTGCGTCGAGGACATCACGCCGCCGCGATGTGAAACGCAGCCCTGGCATTACTATCACTGGTATTGGTGAGGGCAATCGCGGGGCCGTTCGTCGCCGGCCGATAAAGGGCCGACAACCGCCGTTCCGCACCGCGTTCCCCGGCACCACGGACAGACCGCCACGCCCAATCCCTTTGACTCCGCGTGCGCCGGATGGGAACAATGCCGGTCATGCGGAGGTCCCGACTCGCACGCGGGTTCGCGCGGCTCGTCGTCGCCGCGACGCTGCTGCTCGCGGCACCGGTCGCGGCGGCATCGCTGACCATCGACGGCGTCACCTTCACCGAAGTCTCCGACAACGTCCGCATCGTCAACGTCACCGGCCGCGGCACCATCGACGATCCGTTCGTCCTGGTCGAGGAGATCGTCGCCGCCGGCGACGCCATCATCGGCATCAAGGTCAACAGCGTCGAGTTCGGCAGCCGCGTCGGCACCTTCCACTTCGTCGGCTTCGCGCTGACCAAGGTGGTGACCAACCGCACCAAGAGCGCCTGGAACTTCTTCAACATGGAGCTCGAGACCAAGGTCGGTCAGGCGAGCGACTATTACGACGGCCTGTCGTTCGCCCAGGAGGCCAAGGCCAACCGGCCGTTCCGCTCCGACACCTTCGCCCATGTCGACGACATCCTCGAGCCGCGCGACGCACTGCGTTTCTCGGTCGGCCGCGTCGAGCCGAACGAGACCGCCGCGTTCCGCTTCGCCATCACCCACACCGGCCCGACGCCGACGTTTTTTCTGGTACAACACGAACGCAAACCGGTCGCCGGCCTGGACGATCCGCCAAGGTTGACCGAACTGACATTGAATGGGGTCCGAATCATTGAGGACTGAGACGATGACCACGGTCGAAACGCCGCGCAATCAGCTTCCCGTCCTGGCGCCGCAGCCCGCGGCCGAACCGGAGGCCGGGCGCGGCGACGATCCGCGGCGCGGCGGCCTGCGCCGCTGGTTCGTGCTGGCGGCGCTGGTGACGCTGGTCTGGCTCGCCGCCTGCGGCGCCTATGTCTGGTTCTATCTCGGTCCCGATTCGCTCGCCTTCCTGCTGCCGCACGAGCTGGCGGTCATGGTCAGCGCCGTGTTTACGCCGCTGGTGGTGATCTGGCTGATGCTGCTCTACATGCGCCGCGGCAGCGAGTTGCGCGCGCACGCCATGGCGCTGGAGACGCGGCTGGACGGCCTGACCTACGCGGACGCCGCCGGCAGCGCCCGCGTCGACAGCATCGGCGAGGCGCTCAAGCGGCAGGCCGACACGCTGAACGCCGCGACCGAGGCCGCGGTCGCCCGCGTGCAGGAAGCCGAGGGCCAGCTGCGCGAACGCGCCGACGCCCTTTTCAAGGTCGCGGACGCCATCGGCGAGCGCGCCGACGGCGCCGGCGGGCGGCTGCGGCAGCACGCCGTCGCCCTGCAGAACGCCGCCGCCGGCATCGCCAGCCGGGGCGAGGACCTGGATAAGCAGCTCCAGGGCCGCGCCGAGCGACTGACCGACGTCGCCGCCAAGGCCGCGAAGGCCGTCGAATCGGCGGTCGACGGCTTCGACAGCCGGGCCGAAGGCATCGAGCGCGCCGCCGACAAGGCCGCCGAGCGCGTCAGCGCCATCGGCGAGGAGTTCCGCTACCAAGCCGACGAGATCGACGCCGCCGCCGACAAGGCGGCCGAACGCGCCGCCGCGGCCACCGCCGAACTCAAGGCCGAGAGCGAGGCGATGCTCGACAACGCCGGCGCCGCCGTGCGCCGCGCGTCGGATGCCGGCGCGACCCTGCGCCAGGACGCCGAAGCGCTGGACCGCTCCGCTGCCGAAATGGCCGACCGGGCCGAAACGCTGCAAACCGATCTGGCGCGCCAGGCCGACACGCTCGCCCAGGCCGCGACCCGCAGCCGGGACGCCGTCGAATCCGCGCGCGCGTCCTTCAAGAGCCAGACCGACGAACTGCAGACCGCGAGCGACGCCACGCTGCAGTCGCTGGACGAGGTCGGCCGCCGCACCGTCGCCGCTATCGAAACCGCGAACGAGCGCGCCAGCACCCGCCTGCGCGGCTTCGAAACCCAGACCGGCACCGCCGTCGAAGCGGCGCGCCGGCAGCTCGACACGGCGCTCACCGGCCTCAGCGACCAGACCGTCGAGGCCATGACGCGCGCCGGCAATCAGGCCGAATCGGCGCTGCAGGCGCTGGGCGAGCAGGCGACGTCCGTGCTGACCGAGGCCGGCGACGGCTACGCCGCGCGCATGCACGGTCTGACCGCCGCCGCCCGCGCCGCCACCGGCGCCATCGACGCCGCCGGCCAACAGCTTGACGACCGCACCCAGGCCGTCGAGGCGGCCAGCGACGTCGCCGTGCGCAACGTCGATGCCGTGCGCGGCACGCTCGCCGCCGGCGCGTCGGAGATCGAGGCCGCGGCGGCGAAGGCCCATCTGCGCGGCGAGGAACTGCACCACCGCTTCGACGACCTCGGCACGGCGGCAAGCGAAGCCAACACCGCGCTGCAATCCGCGGGCGACGCCTTCGACGCCCAGACCGCGCGTCTCTCCACCAGCGCCGACGCCATGTCGACCCGCCTGCATGAGGCGGGCAGCCTGTTGCGCGAGGAGGCCGACGGCCTGCAATCGACGGCCGACCGCGCTCGCCAGCAGCTCGACGCCGCCAGCGACACGCTCGCCAACCAGGCCGCCGCCATCACCACCGCTTCGGTGCGGGCCCAGGCCGAGGCCGAGGCCGTCGGCGGCGCGCTGCAGCAGCACGCGGCGACGCTCCACGACAGCGCCGACCACGCCGCCGACCGCGTGACGCACATTCGCGACATGCTGGAGCGCCAGTCGTCGGCCTTGTCTGATCTCGCGGCCATGATCGTGGCCCAGGCCCGCGCTGTCGAGGAATCCATGCAAAGCCACGGCGCTCAATTGAAACGCGCCTCATCGGATGCCGCCGAGCGCGTCGAGGAGGCCGGCGCCCGCATCGTCGGCGAGGTCAAGCGCCTCGGCTCGGCCGCCGAGATGGGCACCGAGCGCATGGCCAACACCGCCGTCGAGATGCGCGAGCACGGCACCGAGCTCGCCGCCGCCGCCGCCCGCGCCACCGGCCAGATCAACCTGGTTGGCGACCAGATACGCGTGCAGCAGGACGCGCTGGTGGCGTCGGCCGATCAGGCCACGCGTCATCTCGGCGACGTCACCACCGAGCTGCGCTTCAGCGCCGACCAGGTGCGGCAGGAATCGGAGCGCGCCGGCGAGCTCCTTGACGACAGCAGCGAGCGGCTGATCGCCGCCGCGACCGAGGCCAGCGAGCAGGTCGGCCGCGCCTCCTCCACCCTGCGCACCGGCGAGCAGCGGCTCGAGCAGACCAAGACGGATGCCGTCGGCCACCTGATCGAGGCCGGCATCGCCTTCGACGAGCGCGCGGGCCAGCTCACCGAGGCCGCCGACCGCGAGGCCACGCGCATCCTCGGCGCCGGCGTCGCCGTGCGTCAGGAGGCACAGAATATCGGCGCCGCCTCGGAACGCGCCGCCGGCCGCATGCGCGATGCCGGTCACGACATGATGAGCCGCATGACCGAGCTCGACAGCGCCGCCAACCGCGTCGTCGCCCAGGCCGAGGAAGCCGGCGCCAGCGTGCGCCAGACCATGCGCGAGGTGAACACCGCGGCCGACGTCGCCGGACCGCAGATCGACGATCTCGCCGTGCGCCTGCGCAAGCAGGCAAAGCAGATCGCCGCCGCCTCGGAAGGTGCCGCGGCCGTCGCCAAGCTGGTCGGCCAGACCTTTCATCGCCAGTCCCGCGACCTGGTCGAGGCCAGCAAGGCGGCCGAGATCCAGGCCACCGCGCTCAGCCAGGAGGCCGAACAGCACCGCCGACGCAGCTTCCTCACCGGCCTCGGCTACATCACCGACCGGCTGTCGTCGCTCGGCGTGGACCTGACCCGCGCATACGAGAAGAACGTGCCGAACGACGCCTGGCAGCGCTATCTCGACGGCGACAAGACCGTGTTCGCGCGCCGCATCGTTCAGCGCAAGGACCAGTACTCGCTCGACACCATCAAGCGCCAGTACGCCGAGAACACGGAGTTCCGCGACAACGTCTCGCGCTACTTCGCCCAGTTCGAGAAGTTGTTGGAGGAAGCCGAGCAGCACGACCCCGAGGACCTGATCAGCGCCGCCTTCCTCTCCTCCGACATCGGCAAGCTGTATCTGCTGCTGTCCCGGGCACTGGACCGAATTCGGTAGGCGTGCGGCCTCGCCTGACCGGATGCCGAACGAATTCCATGCGCCATCGGCGGAGTCCGATCCGATCGGAGTCGACCATATTATCTAGATAGACGGCCATGAAACGGCGACAAGTCGAGTGGCGTTGGGAGCATCCGGAGGCGCAGGCGGCGTTTGCGAAATGGGTCGGCTTTCCGGGCGTGACGGCGACGGCGCGGGAAGTCGACGATATGGAACGGCTTCTGGATCTGGCGCCGCCGGCACGTATTCTCGACGTCGGCTGCGGGACCGGCCGGCACGCGCTCGAACTGGCGACGCGCGGATATGACGTGCTCGGCATCGATGTGGCCGAGACCTACATCGCTGCCGCCACGCAGGCCGCGCGACAGGCCGGCATCGCGGTCGTATTTCAGCTGCGGCGCGGGTCCGAGATCGTGGCGCAAAGCCAGTACGATGCCGTCCTGGCCGTCAATCACACGCTCGGCTTCATGGACGACGAAGAGCTCCGCGCCCAATTCGGCCATATCGCGCGGGCGCTTCGACCATCAGGTCAATTCCTGCTGACGACGGCCGGTCCGCAATGGCGGTCGGACGCCGCGCCAGAGCCCGTCAAGAATTGGGGCGAAAAGGACGGCCAGTTCATTCTCTCCGAACGCCGCATGGACGGCCGGACCCGCATCGAGCACAACATCGTCATCGACACGGAAAAGAACGAGATCGTCGAATACCACGAGGAACAGCGCGCCTTCGCCCGCGAAGAAGTCGAGGCGGTGCTGCGAAACGCCGGCTTCACGACCATCGACTGCCGGCAAGACCTCGCCGGCAACGCCGCCAACGACGACGCCTTCGGCGTTTACATCTGCACGGCGTAATCGCCGGCAGCTAGGTCAACGGCTGGTCGCGGATGAACCGCTTGAGCACGTCGCAGAATTCGTCCGTGGCCGTGAATAGCGGCAGGTGGCCGCTGCCTTCGAAGGCGTAGAGCTGCGCGTTCGGGATCTCCTTTGCCAGATACGCGGCGGCGGCGAAGTCGATCAGCCGGTCTTCCGTGCCGTGCGTGATCAGGGTGGGGATCGTCAGCCGCTTCAGCAGCGGCGTGACGTCGGACCCGGGATCGGGCGAATAGAAGTTGAGGATCGTATCGCGTGGGAGCTGGATCCGCTGCTCGAACACCCGGCGTCTCAATTCCTCGGTGCCGGGTTCGCTGTAGACGAAGGCGTTTTGAATGCGCAGCAACGCGGCGATATCTTCGTTCTCGAATGCTTTGGCGCGCTGCCGCCGGAACGCCGGCGCAAACCCGCCGACATCGCCGCTGGCGGCCTGTGCCGGCGGACACCCCACCGTCACCAGCCGGCAGATCAGTTCCGGGTTCGAGTCGGCCAGCCGGATCAGCAGGCGGCCGCCCTGTGAGATACCGACCCCGACGATCGGGCCGCGATCCAGTGCCTCGATGACGGCGACGAGATCCCGGACATGCTCTTGCAGCGGAAACGGACGGATCAGCGGATCGGACTCCCCTGTGCCGCGCCAGTCCACGGTGACGATGTGAAAGTCCTGGCACAACCGTTCGATCAGCATTTGGAAGACCGCCAAGCCGTAGACGATCGCATTCGCGAAAACGAGCGTGTGTTCGCCGTGGCCGTGCTCGTAGAACACGATCCTGGCGCCGTCGCGAACGACCGTCCGGCGTCGGTGGATCATGTTCTGAATGGCGCGTCCGGCCGCGGCGTCGCATCGGGCCGCCAGCGCCGTCTCGTAGAAGGCGTTGGCGCCGTCGAGATCGCCGTCCAGTCCCGCCAAGCCACCGAGAAGGACCAACGCATCCCGTTTCGTTTCTGAAACACGCGCCAAATCGTTTGGCTCATTCGCCGCCGCGGTGGCAGTGGCATCCAGACACATCTGCAAATGCGCGCGCGCCTCGGTATTGGCATAGCGCTGCTTCGCCCGCAAGCCCGCCCGCAGCCAGTATTTGGCCGCGGAACCGATCGCCCCCGCCTCGCCGAAATGATGCGCCAACAGCTCCGGCTGCCGTTCCGCGACCTGCGGGGACCGTTGTTCGAGATGCCGCGCGATCCGACCGTGAATTGTTCGGCGCTGGCCCCGCAGCAACGCGTGATAGGCCGCCTCCTGGAGCAACACATGCCGGTAGCTGAAGCTGGCGTCCGGCGGCGTCCCGCGCGAGAACACCAAACCCGACCGGTCGAATTGTTCAAGCGCCGACAAGAACCGCTGCGCGGACAACGAACTGGCGGCCCGGAGCAGCGAATACGGAAACTCGCGCCCAATGACCGCGCCGGCCTTCGCCAGCTCCTTGGCGTCGGCATCCAACTGATCGAGCCGCGCCAGCAACGAGGCCTGCAGGGTCGCCGGCACGTCCGACGACATTGCGTAACCGCCGGCGGCGGCGCTCAGCAGGGACTTGGACAGCTCCTCGACGAACAGCGGCACGCCATCGGTTCGCGCGACGGCCTGGGAGACGATCGCCTCGCTTGCTCTGTCACCGGCCAGCCTCCGGACCAGCGCCGCCGCCTCGGCTCGGCTGAGCCGGCCGAGGCCGACGCCGGTCACATGCGGCTGTCCGGCAAACGGCGCCGTCCATTCCGGCCGGTGCGTAATGACCATCAGAACCCGGGCATCGCCGATCCGGGACACGACCTGCGCCAGCAGCGCTTGCGTTGTCGGATCGATCCAATGCGCATCTTCGAACGCGAACAGGACGGGGCGTCGCCGGCTGAGCGCCAGGATCTGCCCACACAACGCCTCGACGATCAGCACGCTGCGCCGGTCCGGCGTCAGCTCCAACGCGCTATATCGATCGTCTGCCGGGATCGACAGCAGCGCCGCAAACAACGGCGCGATGTTCCCGACGTCGCCTTCGGAGATCGATAACAGCGCTTCGAGCTTGTCGAGCTTCGCGCCGTTGTCGTCGCCGGTCGCGAAGCCGGCCACGCGCTCCAACCGCTGGATCACCGGATAGAGCGGGCTGTTGCTGTGGTAGGGCGAGCATTGATAGCGCAATCGGAAATGCGGTTCGGGTGCGATGCGCTCGCGCAGCGCCAGCAGCAGCCGGGACTTGCCGATGCCGGGTTCGCCGGACAACAGCACGACCCGACCCTCCCCGCGTTTGGTCGTCTCCCAGCGATCGAGCAGCATGCCGAGCTCGCTCCGCCGCCCGATCAGCGGTGTCGGCGACCGCCCGTGCGCGGCTTCGAACCGGCTGTCGACGCGTGCATCGCCGAGAACGCGCCAGGCCGCAATGGCATCGGCAAACCCCTTCAGGTCGCGCCGGCCCAGATCCTGGAGCGCAAACGACCGCCCCACCAGCCGCCTGGTCGTCTCGCTGATGACGACCTGGCCAGGCTCGGCGGTCTGTTGTAGACGCGCGGCCAGATTTGGGGTCTCGCCGCTGATGGCGCCCGGATCCCGTCCACTCTCGCCGACGAGATCGCCGACCACGACCAGGCCCGAGGCAATGCCGACACGCGCGCTCAAGGCATCGCCCTCATCCGTGTGCAGCGCGGCGACCTCCCGTGCCGCATCCAAGCCGGCGCGTACGGCCCGTTCCGCCTGATCCTCGTGCGCCCGCGGCCAGCCGAAGTAGGTCAGCACGCCGTCGCCCAGATAGCGCGCCACATGTCCGCCATAGCGCGCCACGGCGTCGACCACCGCGTCCTGATAACGCTGCATCAGGTCGCGCAGGTCTTCCGGATCGAGCCGGGCCGACAGGGCGGTCGAGCCAACCAGATCGCAGAACATCACGGTCAGCTGGCGCCGCTCGGCCTCGCCGTGCCTGGGATCCTCGCCGTGCTCCCCGCCGGCCGTCGTGAACGTCCCGGCAATCTCGCGCAGCAGGCGCTTGCGCGGCCCCATCGGCACGCCAAGTTCCTTCAGGTCGTCTTCATTGAGCAGCGGAAGGTCGCGGAGACCGATCTGGTTCTCCTCGAACACCGGGGTCAGGTGCTCAAGCGCAAGCGACGCGAGCCAATCCCGCATGCTGCCTGACATGGACCTCTCCGGCCCAGATATTAGCAAATATTCAGCCGGGCCTCATGGTTGGAACTCGGGCCAGCGTTCGGCGATGACGTTGCGGACGACCGGCATGGCGGCATCGCGCGGCATGCCGGACCGCAGGCGCGGATCGTAGAGCACGGCGAGCAGCAGGCGGTCGGCCGGCGTCATTTCGAATACGCGGTCGTCCTCGCAGAACACCGACGGCCGGTAGTGGCAGGCGTCGGCCGGCAGACCCATGACCTGCACCAGCTCCTCCAGGATGCAATCTCGCCGCAGCCGATCCGAGATATCCGTGCCGAAGACGATCACGGCCGAGCCGATCTCGCCGCTGACATGGTTCATGCGATAGGTGGCCATGCAGGCGATGCGCGGCGCCGCCTGGGCGTTGAGGGAGCGGATGACCTCGGGAAACCGCCGCCGCGGCAGAAAGCCGAGCCGCAGCGTCACGCGATCCGCGGCGTCGGCCGGCCGCAATTCCCGACCCGTCAGTGCCTCGATTTCCCGCTTCACCGCCGCGAACTCAGACGCATGCCATTGCGCCAGTTCCGTCGTCTGCGGGGTGTCGAGCCAGGCGAACACCGGATCGGTCGACCATCGCGTGACGATGCCGTGCGTCGTTCGGAAGTCGCTATGGAACGCCGCCGCCTCGAACTGCGCCGCGACGTTGTCGGGTGTCGGTTCGACAATTCCGGGCCCGCCGAACGCGCACCCCCCAAGCAAGACAGCGATGATGACCGCACGCATCCCCGAACGATATCGAGATGACGGGCTCAGTCCAGGGCGATGCGGCTCCCGTCGGGTCCAAAGAACAGCGCCTTCGTGGGGTCGATGCCAATCGCAACGTCGGCGCCTTCGCCATAGTCAGGCTGGCCCTGCACCAGGCCGCGCAGTTCCAGGTCGCCGGCGCGGAGCAGGACCAGAGATTGACTACCCAACAGTTCGACCAGCGCCACCGTGCCCGTCGCGGCGGTCGACAGCGGATTCAGGTCGACGGCTTCCGGGCGCACGCCCATGGTGATGCCGTCCGCCGGCAGGCGCTGCGCCACCGTGTCGGGCAGTGGGATGGTGAGGCCGTTGCTGGCGAAGGCAGGCGCGCCACCTTCGCTCGTCAGCATGCCGGACAGCAGGTTGATCTGCGGCGAGCCGATGAAGGTGGCGACGAACAGGTTAGCGGGGCTGTTGTAGATTTCCTCCGGCGAGGCGAGCTGCTGCACTACGCCCTCGTTCATCACCGCGATCTTGTCGCCGAGCGTCAGCGCCTCCTCCTGGTCGTGCGTGACGAAGATCATGGTCGTCTGCAGACGCCGCTGAATGAGCTTGATCTCGGTGCGCATCTCGAACCGCAGCGCCGCGTCGAGCGCCGCGAAGGGCTCGTCCAACAGGAACGCGTCCGGCTCCATGACCACGGCGCGGCCGAGCGCCACGCGCTGGCCCTGCCCGCCTGAGAGCTCGCGCGGCTGGCGGTCCAGCAGCTCGTCGATATGCAGCAGGCGCGCGGCGTCGGCGACGCGCCGGTCGATTTCGGCGCGCGGCAGCTTGCGCTTCATGTCGAGCCCGAAGGAGATGTTCCGCCGCACCGAGAGATGCGGGAACAGCGCCGTCGCCTGGAACACGTAAGCCAGATTGCGGTCCTTCGGCGCGATGCCGGCGAGATTGCGGCCGCGCACCCAGATCGCGTCCTCGTTGTCCGGCCGTTCCAGGCCGGCGATGCAGCGCAATGTGGTGGTCTTGCCGCAGCCCGACGGCCCCAGCAGCACCAGCAGCTCGCCGTCCGGCAGGTCCAGCGTGACGTCGTCGCAGGCCACAACGCCGCCGCCGCGAAAGGTCTTGCGCAGCCGGTTGACGAAAATGCCGGCGCTGTCCGCCCGGCCGCTTACCGTGTCTAACATCGCGTCCCCGTCCCCACCGTCATCATGTCGCCGCCGCGAAGGTGCTGGAAAGATAGCGCTGCGCCATCATGTAGAGCGCGACCGGCGGAATGCCGGTCACCAGCGTCATCACCGTCAGCACCTCCCACTCGATGCGTTCGCCGCCCGCCGTCGCCACGTAGATCGCCACCGACGCGGTCTGCGGCCCGTCGCTGTTGGTCAGCATGTTGGCGAACAGGAAATCGCTCCAGCCGTAGAGAAACGCCAGGAACATCACCGAGATCATCACCGGCTTCGCCAGCGGCACCATGACCTTGTAGAAGGCCTGGAACTGCGTGCAGCCATAGACCATCGCCGCCTCCTCCAGATGCGGCGGCAGCTGCGCGAAGAAGCCGCGCAGGATCCACACGCAATAGGGCACGGCGAAGATCTGGAACGCCAGCCACAATCCCGGCAGCGTGTTGTAGAGCCCGGTTTTGATCCAGGTGATGGTGATCGGCACGATCAGCAGGATGAACGGAAACACCAGCGTGCCGACGATGACGTAGAAGAACGTCTCGCGCATGACGAACTGCTTGCGCGCGAAGATATAGGCGCCCGGCAGCGCGATGATCAGCGCCAGCACCGCCGCGCCGAAGCCGGCGACCAGGCTGTTGAAGAGATAGACGTGGAACCGGTAGGTGGCGAAGACCTCGTACCAGGCAACGAAACTGATCTTCTCGGGCCACCAGCTGATCTCGTAGACCTCGCCCGGCGACTTGAAGGCGGTGACGATCACATAGGCGTACGGGATCAGCACCATGGCCAGGATCAGCCCCAGCACCGCGAAAGTCACGGTGCGGCCGAGCGGCCCGGTGCGGGATTCGTCAGCCATCTCGGGTCACCCTCATAGCGCGCCCCGCTTCAGGTGGCGCTGGTAGAGCCAGCCGAACGGCAGCAGCAGCAACGCGGTGAACACGACGAGGAAGATGCCGACCGTGAACGCCATGCCGAAATCGCCGGACATGAAGGCGAAGCGGTACATCAGGATGCTGAGCACGCTGGTGTCGTAGCCCGGTCCGCCGCCGGTCAGCGTGAACGGCTGCTCGATCTTCGCCAGGTTGAAGGCGATGCGCAGGATGATCACCACCAGGATCGCGCCCTTGATCCGCGGCAGCGTGACGACCAGGAACCGCTGCACCGCGTTGGCGCCGTAGATCTCGGCCAGCTCGTAGTAGTAGCGCGGGATCGACTGCAGCGACGACAGGATGATCAGGAACATGAACGGCCAGAACGTCCAGGTCGCCACCAGCGTGATCAGCCAGCGCGCCCAGGCACCGTCCGAGAACCAGTAGATCGGCTCGTCGATGATGCCGAAAGCCATCAGGTAATGCGTGACCATACCCAGCCCCGGATCCAGCAGGAACAGCCAGATTGCGCCGACCACCACCGGCGGCATCGCGTAGGACACGATCATCACGCCGCGCCACAGCGCCCGGAACGGCACGAAGGACTGGTTCAGCACCAGGGCCGCGGCGATCGCGACGACGAGCTGGAACAGCGTCGACAGCGAATAGATCAGCGTCGCCCGGATCGAATCCCAGAAGTAATCCGCCGTCAGAAAGCCGGTGTAGTTGTCGAGCCCGCGCCAGGTCGGCTCGCCCAGGAACGGCCAGTTGTGCAGACTCATCCAGATGCCCTGCAGGAACGGCACCCACAGCAGCAGCAGCATGAACAGGCTGGTCGGCAGCAGGAACAGCGCAATCAGCTTGGTATCGGGATCGAGACGACGCTTGCCCGCCGCCGCGCCCGCCCGGTCCTGGCCGGGCGATGCGAGGGAGACGGTCATGCCGCCTCCCCCTGCTCTAACCCATCGCTCAAGACGTCAGCGCGGCGTTGACCTCGTCCGCGTAAGCAGCGAGTTGGTCTTTGACCGATGCGCCCTGCAGCATCTTCTGCCCGTGCGGCGCCAGCAGGTTGTACTGGATGTCCACCGACTTCGGGTGATTGGCCCAGACGCCGGCATTCTCCAGCATGGCGATGCCGGCCTCGGCATAGCGGTCGGGCTGGCCCTTGATCTCGTCCCAGACATCATTGCGGGCGCACAGGCCGGCGACCTTGGCGTAGGCCACCTGGTTCTCCGGCGACAGCCATTCCTTGATGAAGGCCCAGGCCGCCTGTTCCTTGATCGCGGCGTCGGGGCCTTCCTGCTGGACGATCTCGAAAGTGCCGGCCGCCAGCATGGTCTGCGAGCCCGACGTGCCGCCTGTAATCGGGAAGTGCGGCGTCCAGACGATGGTGCCGTCCTTCATCTGCTCCGGCATCCGGTCCAGCAGCGTGCCGCGGTTCAGGATATCGGCATGCACGATGCTCTTGCGGCCCTGGATCAGCTGCTCCACCGCCGCCTCGTCCGAGCTCTGCACCGTCTGCGGCGAGCTCAGTTTGTGCTTGCGGAAGACGTCGACATAGAACTGCACGCCCTGGATCCAGGCCTCGCTGGTCGCCGTCGACTTCGTCCACTTGGCGTCCAGGAAGTCGCTGTTCTCGGCGTCGAGCGACCGGATCCAGCCGTTCAGCTGCGTGTCGCCGAAGTCCCAGATCTTGCCGTAGACCTCGGTCGGATATCTCACCTCGGCCTTGGCCTGGATCTCCTTGCAGAGCTGGATGTAATGGTCGGTATCCCGGATCGGGAAGTTCTGCTCGAAATCGATCCCGGCCTTCTCGAAATGATCGCGGCGCAGGATCGCCGGCGCCTGCGGGATCAGCGCGAACGGCATGTCCTTGATGGTCTGGCCGTCATCGAAGCCGCTGTTCATCCGCTGGATCAGCGGCATCAGCCATTTGGTCGCGTCCCGGGTGCCGGCATCCAGATCGCTCTCGATCATGTCGTCGAGCGGGCGCAGGAACGGGCGTAACTGGCCGGTCCAGCGGCCGATGGCGTCGAACACCGTCGGCTTCAAACCGCCCGCGAAGTTGGTGCGGTATTTCGGCCCGATGATGTCGCCGTAACCGTTCCAGGAGACGTTCACCGTGGCGCCGGTCTTCTGCTCGAACGCCTTGACGATCGACTCCGACAGCTTGCGGACCAGCTTGTTCTGCACGCCGATCATGTTCCAGTAGTCGATGGTCACGCCCTTCAGGTCCGTCTTCGGCTGCGCGAAGACCAGATCGGGCGTCAGCGAGGTGGTGATGCCGGCGGCCGCCAGGCTGGATACCGTCGACAGAAAGTGCCGGCGGGTTTGCTTACCGTTCCACATGATGTCCTCCTCCCGTTCGATAGCGTTATGGGTTCTTGTGCGCGTGTGCTCCTCGGTTGTCCTAGCGGGGCGCGGTCAGGTGTCGGCCGCGGCCTGCTTGGCGTAGAGTTTGTTGTCGCCCTGATGCTGCAGCGCGAAGATCGACGTCGCCTGCGGCGGCAGCGGCTGCGGCAGGCGCACCGGCACCGCCGAGACCCGCGGCTCCAGCGGCTGCGCGCCGCTGATGATGCGGCTGTTCAACTCGTCCCAGTCCTTGAATGGCCCCAGGCCGCCGGCGATCGGCAACGCGTCGGCCGCCGCCACCTCGTAGAGCAGCAGGCGCCTGGGCTTGCCCGACCGGTTCTGCTCCGAGCCGTGCAGCACGCGGGCGTGGTGGAAGCTGACGCTGCCGGCGCGGCCGGTGATCGGCACGGCGTCCTTCAGGAACGACGCCGTTTCGTCGTCGGCGATGGCGCCGCAGAAATAGCCCTCGGAATGATGATCGTAGATCCGGCCGGTGTGCGATCCCGGCACGATCATCAGTGGACCGTTTTCCAGCGTCATGTCGTCCAGCATCACGCCGACGGCCAGCACGTCGTCGTTGGTGTGCGGATAGAAGGCCCAGTCCTGGTGCCACTCGACGGCGGCGCCGCCGGTCGACTTGATGTTCAGCTTGCTGTTCTGCAGCCGCACGTCCGGGCCCAGCAACGCGGTCATCACCTCAACCAGCGCCGGCTCGCGGATCAGATCGAAGAAGGCCGGATCGACGGCGTGCGGCGCCTTGATGCGTTCCAGCCGTGGCGCGCCTGATGTATGCCCCTCGCCCAGTTCGAAGACGTCGTCGGTCTCGGCGACCTCGCGCGACTGCGCGATCCAGGCATCGGTCTTGGCCCGCAGCGTGGCGATGGTGTTATCGGACAACAACCCCTCGACCACGACGTAACCGTCGCGGCGATACGACGCCACCAGTTGCTGCGACCCCACGGACCTGTCCCCCTGCCCCGAAAGTGGAAACGTTTCCACATAAGCTTGCCGACATATGCGACCGGCTGTCAAGCTTGCATCCGTCGCATCATTCCCGGAAAAGACTGCCGTGCCCGCGCCGAAACCGATCACCATCCGCGATGTTGCCCGCCGCGCCGAAGTCGGCGTCGGCACCGTCTCACGCGTGATGTCGAACTCGCCGAAGGTCGCGGCCGAGACGCGCGAGCGCGTGCTCAGGGCCGCCGCGGACCTGAACTACGTGCCCAACAGCGTCGCCGGCTCGCTGGCTTCAAGGCGCACGCGGGTCGTCGCCATGCTGGTGCCGACGCTCGGCAACTCGATCTTCGCCGAGACCGTCGACGGCGCCGCCGAGCGCCTGACCCAGGACGGCTTCCAGCTCATGCTCGGCAACACCGGCTACAGCCAGGAACTGGAAGACCAGCTCACGCTCGCCTTCCTCGGCCGCCGGCCCGAGGGCCTGATCCTGACCGGCACCCGGCACTCGCCCGCCACGCTCAGGGTGCTGCACGACGCCGGCATCCCGATCGTCGAGACCTGGGAACTGCCCGAGACCGCGCTCGACCTCGCCGTCGGCTTCTCCAACGCCAACGCGGCGCGCGACATGACCGCGCACATGCTGGCCCGCGGCTACCGCCAGATCGTCATGCTGGGCCGGCCGCCGGGCATGGAACGGCGCAACGACCAGCGCCTGCAGGGCTATGCCGAGGCCATGCAGGCGCAAGGTCTGAGCCCCCGGTTCGTGCACAGCTCGCGGCCGCTCGACCAGCATATGGCCGCCGGCGCCGCCGGTCTGCATGACCTGCGTCGGGAATACCCCGACGCCGACGCCGTGTTCTGCGCCGACGATATCCACGCCGCCGGCCTGCTGTTCGAGTGCCAGCGTCTCGGCCTCGCCGTGCCGGGCGACCTGGCGATCGCCGGCTTCGGCGACTTCCCCGTCGCCGCCGGCGTGCACCCCCGCCTCACCACCGTCCGCATCCCCGGCCACGACATCGGCCGCACCGCCGCCGAGCTCATCCTCGATCGCCGCAACGGCGCCGACATCCCCGACACCCGCTTCGACCTGGGCTACGAGATCATTCCCCGCGAGACGACGTAGGCGACCATCAGTACGACAGGCTGGGCGACTGTCGCAGATAGGTATCGTCGCTGAGTTGCCGCAGCATGAAGCCGGCGATATCCGCGCGTGAAATCTTCAGCTTCAGGTCCGGCTCCGTCGGCGGAAAGCCGTGTTTGTAGATGCCGGTCGCGGGGCCGTTGGTGAAGGCGCCGGGCCGGACGATGGTCCAGTCCAGGTCGCTCTGTTCGACAAACGCTTCCTGCGCCTGGTGATCGGCATAGGCGTCCCGCAGCAGAAATCCGAACATGATGCGCTTCCAGAAGAAGTTGAGATGCGCGCGGCTGTCCCCGGCGCCCAGCGTGCTCAAGCACGAAAGCCGGCGAACGCCATGGCGCTGCATCGCCTCAATGACATGTTGGGTACCGACGGAACGGACCGTCCCCTTCCGCCCCGACCCCAGCGCGATCACGACAGCGTCATGCCCCCGCACGGCGTTCGCGACGGCCTGCCGGTCGAGAACATCGCCCGCGCAGCGGTCGAGGCAATGATGCGTCAATTCCAGTGCGTCGGGCCGGCGCGCGAATGCCGTCACCCGATGCCCGCGCGTCAATGCCTGCTCGACCAGATGGCGTCCGAGCGTCCCCGTCGCGCCGAAGATAATCAGCTTCATGTCCCGCTTCCTTTCACTTGACACGGTGTCAATTGACACAATGACAAGTAGGTGCTACTTGACATCATGTCAAGAGACGATCCCGATACCCGCACGAGAATCCTGCGGGCCACCTGGGACCTGCTGGAGGAACGCCGGGGCCAGGGCGTGCGCATGTCGGATATTGCCCGCCAGGCCGGCATCAGCCGCCAGGCGCTCTACCTGCACTTCCCCACCCGGGCCGAGCTGCTGATCGCTACGACCCACTATCTCGATGACGTCAAGGGCACCGAGGAACGTCTGGCGCCGAGCCGCGCGGCCGAAACGGGCATCGAACGCCTCGACGCCTTCATCGAGGCCTGGGCCGCCTACATGCCGGAGATCTACGGGCTGGCGAAGGCGTTCCTCGCCATGCGCGAAACCGACGCGGCCGCCGCGACGGCCTGGGACCAGCGCATGCAGGATATGCGCGAGGGCTGCGAGGCCGCGATCGCCGCGCTGAAACGGGATCGAATGCTTTCCACGGCATATGCGCCGAAACAGGCGACCGACATCCTTTGGACCCTGCTCTCGATCCGTAACTGGGAGCAGTGGACGCTTCATTGCGGCTGGTCGCAGAAGCGCTACCTGACAACCGTCAAATCGATGGCGCACCGCCTCCTCGTCGCCGACGGCGCGCCGAACTGACCGGCACAGGTGGCCGTGCTCAGCCCGCCGTGGCCTGGCGGGTCGGCACCGTGCCGCGACGCAGCCGGAAATAGACTTCGAGCCCGATCAGGTACGGCACGTAGAAGGCGAAGATCTGGAACTGGTCGAAGGGGCCCGTAAACCCGGGCGCCACCCACAAGCCGCCGGTCATGAAAAACCAGACCGAATAATGCGCCCGGTAGATCCAGGACCCGATCGCCAGGAAGAACAGCCGCAGCGCCCATTCCCGGTGCCGGTCGAACTGACGGGCCCGGGCGTAGCGCACGGTCTGGATCGCGGCGGCGAAGACGCAGACGCCGTAGGCGGCGAAGCCGACGTCCATCAGCGGGCCGCCGATGGTGCCGTGGACGACGATATAGGTCGTGCCGCCGACCGCGCTCGCCAGCGCACAGACGAAAAACACATACCCCGTCCAGCGGTGGACCCGCGGATAGCGGTTGCGCAACGGGGCGACCAGCTGCAGCGGGGCCAGCAGCGTGATGATCGCGCCGGGAATCATGTGGCCGAAGATCGCCGGATTGGACAGCCAGCCGTCGGCGGCGAACAAGCGCGAGACGCCGGTGAGATCCGTGGTCAGCCCCGCCCATCCCAGGCCGGCCGCTCGGATGACGAACGACATCGACAACAGCGCCACGGTGGCGAGCGCGACATAGGTCAGCGCCGGCCGCCAGTCACGTCGCCGATGTCGCATGTCCACTCTCCCACCCCGCGCCTGTCAGACCCGAATTTGGCCGCAACCGCGCCGACATCCAACCCAAGCGCGACGGCAACCGCCTTGCTTGGCGCTATCCGTTATATAGCTGGCGCGATCGGCAAGTTAAGGACCGGTCGGTTAGGCGCCACGCCCGATCGTCAGATCGTAGGCGAGCTTGGCCGCGGCGGTGTCCATGATGGCGATGCCGACGGAATCGTAGATGACTGTCGCGCCCGCCGGCACGGTCTTGCCGCCGGCATAGATTTCGCCGATCTCGGCGAAGATCTCGCAACCCGAGCCGCGCACGTTGCCGGCCTGATCGCGGGCGGCATCCATGGATTCGACGATCACCGTATTGGCCATCGCCGCGTCGTCAAGCTCCCGGCCGTCCGCCCCGTTCCAGCCGACCGCGGTGACGAACGCCCCCGGCTTCAGCCACGCGCCTTCCAGAACGGGTTCGGTAGCCGACGTCGTGCAGGCGACGATGTCGGCGTCACGCACGGCCCGTTCCGCCTCGGCACAGAACACGGCGCCGATGTCTTCCGCGACCGCCCGCCCGTGATCCGCGTTGCGGGCCCACAACCGCATCTCCCCGAACCGCCGGACTTCCGCCAACGCTTGCGCATGGGCACGCGCCTGCACGCCGTTGCCCATGATGGTGACAACCGCGGGCTGATCGACCGCCAGCTTCCGCGCCGCGGCGGCGCTGCCGGCCGCCGTCCGCATCTCGGTGATCAGACGGCCGTCCAGCACCGCCAGCGGCGACCCGTTCGCCTTGTCGAAGACCAGGATCACCGCCTGATGCGTCGGCAGGTCCGTGCCGGCATTCTCGTGATAGAGCGTCACGACCTTGACGGCCATCGCCGCGCCGACCGCCGGCATGGCGGCGATGATCGCGTCGCGCCCCGGCACCGGCACCATCTGCCGAACCGGCTGGGCGACGCGCCCGGCGGAAAAGTCGATCATCGCCGCTTCGATCGCGTCGATCAGCGGCCCCCATTCGAGCGCCGTGGCGATCTGCGCCTCGCCGACGAACGGCAGCGCTTCTAGTCCCTGATAAGCCATGCCGCTGAGTGTATGGCCCTTGCCGGAACTTAGCCAAACGCCGACGTTGGAAACGTCAGGCAGGTTCCACGGTCCTGTGGTCGTGGCTGAAACAGACCTGCCGCGCCGCCAGCGTCTTCAGCCGCGCGATCGTCTCGGTATAAGTCGCCGCCATGCCGTCGAACGCCTGCGCCGTATCGCCGCCGGCCGCATATTCGGCGGCGGTAAAGGCGGCCTGCGCCGCGATCAGCGTCGGCCCGGACGCATCGTCGATCAGCACCGACTGGTGGCCGGGCGTGTGCCCGTGGCTGGCGATCACGCGGATGCCCGGCAGGATCTCCGCATTGCCGGAAACGTCCACGAGACGGGCGCCGTCATGGTCGAACCATTCCGCGACTGTGTATTTCGGCCGTCGCGCCGCCGCCAGCTCGCTGGCCTGAACCACGATATCCGCGTTCGGGAACAGCCGGTTGTTGCCGCAGTGGTCATAATGCAGATGGGAGTTGATCACCGTCGACACATCGGCCGCCTGCACGCCGTGCTGCGCCAGGAGATCGACAATCGGCTGGCGCCGGGGACGAAACAACTTCTCGACCAGCGGGCTGTCGTCGCCGACTCCAGTATCGACCAGCACGGCGCGATCCCCGGTCAGCACCAGATAGCCATAGACCTCGATCTGCTCGCCACCCTGCCAGACGGTGGCGAGATGCAGGCGATGAACGGCGATTGCCATTCGCAACACCTACCACGCCCCCGGCGATGGCCAAAAAATATCGCGGTTCCACGGTCCGGTTCGACGGCCGTCCAGCCGGTTTACGCGGGCGAACCGGCGCAGGGCCCGGTCAGGCCACTCGCGCCGCCTGTTCGTTCCAATTGAACACCACGGGCCCCGAGGCGAGCCGCTGCGCCAGCGCCAGGCAATGGTCGCGGAAACCGGCATACCGGGTTCGTTTCCACGCCGCGGCCAGGTCCGGCAGCCGGCCGTCCCGCAGGTGCCCGACCGTGAAGGCGCGCGGAAATCCATGCTGTATCGGCACCACCGTGCCATCGGTCTCGACCACGAGTTGCCGCAACAGGGTCGCGAGCGGCGCATCGGCAGTCGGCTCCGGCGGCAGGTCGGCATAGACCGCCTCGGGCCGTTCGTGCAGATGCCGCCGATGCGCGAGATCGAGCTGGATCGCGAGCCGTCCCGCCGTCGCGGCCTTCAGCCGTTCGACCAGCAGGAAGGCGAATGCCGTCTCGTGTTCGTCCGGCCGGCTGCCGGCCAGCGTCGTCGCCGCCCGGCCGACTTCCTCCAGCGGATGGATCTGCAGCAGCGATGCGCCCTGTTCGACCGCGAAGCGGGCAACCCAAAGCGCCTCGTCCAGATTGTGCTGCGTCAGCGTGAAGATGAAAGCAAAGGGAATGCCGCTGTCGCGCAGGCCCGGCAGGCGCGCCGCCATCGTCTCGAAGGCCCGCGGGTTCGCGCGCATGCGATTGTGCGATTCCGGCGTGCCGTCGAGGCTGATGGCGATCAGCTCGACCCGGCCCGCGAGCAGATCCAGCCGGCGCCGATTGAGCGGCATGCCGTTCGTGGTGAGCGTGCGCGTGAAGCCCAGGTCGCCGGCCCGGTCGAGCAGATCGGCCAATCGCGCGTACAACAGCGGCTCGCCGCCCGACAGGCTGACGCGGCCATAACCCTCCGCGCGCGCGTCATCGAGCAGACCGGTCAGCAGGTCCCAGGGGGTCTCCGCCGTGACATCGGGGCCGGACAGCGAATAGCAGTGCCGACAGGCAAGATTGCAACGCCGCGTCGGATGAAGTTGCACGGTCGCGCGTGGACGCTGGTCCATCGCCACCTCCTCCGAAAAAGGCGCCGGGCCCCAAGAGGGGCCCGGCCCAGAGATCAGCTGCGGAACCCACGCAGCGACAGGTCGACTTGCACCATGTTGGGGTGCGGCGGCTGGCCGTACGGGAACAGATCGTCGATCTCGACGACCAGCTTGCTGTCGAGCACGGACTGAAGCAGCGCGCCGGTCCGGTCAAACGGCACCTGGATCTTGGTGCACAGAAGATCCGGATCGCCAGGCTGGCCGTACTCACACCACCAGCCAAGCGTGCCCTTGACCTCCTCGACCAGCTTCTGGACGAGGCTGAGATGTTCCTTGGTGATGTCGCCGACCGTCCCAGTTGGGACGCGCAAAAGCTTCTCGGAACCACGCATGATGGTTTTCCTTTCCGTCAAGTACTGGATGTCCAAACTCGCTACATCAGCAAGTAAATCTAGCGCACGGCGGAACGACGGTTTGTGATCCGCTTCACTCATTTCTCAACAAGAGAAACTTTTTATTTGACGACGCGAGAATAGATCTTACGAACATTCTCGATAGTGCCCGGCGGCTCGCGCGGACGGGCCGTCGTGGGAAATCTTGTGCGCCCATGCCGCCATTCGCACTAAGCTGCCCGAAACGGCGCGCGGGCGAGGATCATGGCGACATTCAGACCGGAAGATTTCGATTACGATTTCTGGCGCGACGCGGACAAGCGCGCCGGCTGGGACGATCTGGAGCCCGGCGAGACGGTGCAATCCCATCCGGTGACGATCACGGCGGAGATCATCCAGCGTTACGCCCGTTCGATCGGCGATCTCAATCCGCTCTACTTCGACGAGGAATACGCCAGGACCAGCCGCTTCGGCGGCCTGATCGCGCCGCCCAGCATCCACGCGCTGTTCCTGTTCGCCTGCACCGAGCACGACCATTTCATGCGCACGCCGGGCACGGTCAACATGGGCCAGAACTGGTGGATCCACGAACCGGTGCGGCCGGGCGACACCATCACGCTCGCCGCGCGCTGCCTCGACAAGCTGATCCGCAAGGGCAACACGTTCGCCATCCACGACAATGTCTTCCGCAACCAGCACGACCGGGTCGTCTGCGCCGGCCGCGGCTGGACCATGCGGCCCTACTAGGAGCCTGGCCATGACCGCATCCTTCACCTTCGACGACGTCGCCGTCGGCCACGCCTTCGACGGCCCGCGCGTCGAGGTCACGCGCGAAATGATCAAGGAATTCGCCTTCGCCTCGTTCGACAACAACCCGCTGCACTGGGACGACGCCTACATCGCCGAGACCACGTTCGCCGGCCACAAGAAGTTCGACACTGTGATTGGCCACGGCCTGATGACCTATTCCTTCATGGTCCGGGCCATGACCGACTGGCTCTGGCCCGACAATGGCGATCATCGACGGCTCGAAACCCGCTTCCGACGCCCGGTCTATCCCGGCGACATCGTGCAGGTGCGCGTGGAGGTCCGCGACAAGCGCGAAACCCGAAAGGGCAAATGGCTGGACTGCGCCATCACCGTGACCAACCAGAACGACGAGGTCGTCGCGACAGGCGACGCACTGGCGGAGATACTCAACTAATGCGAGGAAATTGTCGATCCACTCGGATTGCGACGAGAGTGATCGGGTAAATAATAGTCTGTTAGGCATTGTTGACTATCGTCTTAGCCGACACTTGGCCGCGATTATTTGTCTTGCCGTGCTCGTTGTCGGGAGAAGTCATGTCCGCCGGTACGTCTCGGGCGCGGAAACGAAGCTCGCTCCTGCACCGTTATGCCGCCCAGTACACCCGTAAGCTGGAGCGTCACCAGACGGAACTGGCGCTTTACGCGGCCAAGAGAGAAGCCGATCGGTCGGCCGAGTTGGCGCACGCCGCGATGCTGGCGGCCGAGGCCGCCAATCGCGCCAAGACCGAGTTTCTAGCCAACATGAGCCACGAGCTCCGCACGCCGCTGAACGCCATCATCGGCTTTTCCGAGATGATCGCCACCGACACGGCCGGTCCGGTGGCGGATTCGAAGAGCCAGGACTACGCCCGGGACATCAACAATTCCGGGCAGCATCTGCTGCAGCTCATCAACGATATTCTCGATCTCACCAAGATCGAGGCCGGCCGGCTCGACCTGAAAGACGAGATGGTCGACCTGGAAATGATTATCGAAAGCTGCCTGAGTATGGTCAAAACCCGCGCCGAACGCGGCGGCCTGAACATCGAGCGGCGGCTGCCCGAGACGGCCTGCATGCTGCTCGCCGACGAGCGCAAGCTGAAGCAGATCATCCTCAACCTGCTGTCCAACGCCGTGAAGTTCACGCCGGAGGGCGGCACCGTCACCATCGCCGTCTCGGCCGCGCCCGACACCGGCTGCGTCATCCGCGTCGCGGATACTGGCATCGGCATGGCGCGCGACGATATCCCCAGGGCGTTGTCGCCGTTCACGCAGGTCGACGGCGGCATCAGCCGCGAATACGAAGGCACCGGGCTCGGCCTCTCCATCACCCAGGCCCTGGTCGAGCTGCATGGCGGTGTCCTCGGCATCGACAGCGATCTCGGCGCCGGCACCACCGTGACCGTGAGCCTGCCGGCGGAGCGCGTAGGTCGGCCCGCGACGGCCGCATCCTGACGGCCGTCTCGAAGGAGTAATCGAACATGGATGTCGCCCAGGCCAAAGCCGAATCTCAGAACCGATCCGATACGGCGACACCCGACGCCGCGCCGCATGGCAGTTTCGCCCCGGCCGGTGACGGCGAGTCGCGGGCGGCGACGGCGAGCGATACGGACCCCGACGCCAAGATCGGGCGTGTCGTGTCGGTGGCGGGCGGCCAGGTCGTGGCGCTGCTCGACAATACCGCCATGGCCGACGGCACCACGCTGCAGATTGGCGCGCTGGTAAAGATGCGAACCGCCGACAGCACGACCTTCGCCATCGTCACCGCGCTCTCGATCCCACTGCCCGATCAGGAGTCGCCCAGCGGCGAGGTGCGCATCGCCGAGCTCGAACTCCTTGGCGAGGCCACCGCGGGCGCTGACGGTCAGCCAACCTTCGGTCGGGGCGTCTCCGCCTTTCCCGGCCTCGGCGATGCTGTGCTGGCGACGACGCGTCAGGATCTCTCGATCGTCTACGCCAGGCCCACATCGTCCGCCGTACGCATCGGCACGCTGCATCAGGACAAGGCCGTGCCGGCCTACGTCATCGTCGACGAACTGCTCGGCAAGCATTTCGCCGTCCTCGGCACGACGGGCTCGGGCAAGTCCTGCGCCGTCTCGCTGATCCTGAATTCGGTCCTGGCCCAGCACCACAACGGCCACGTGCTGCTGCTCGATCCGCATGCCGAATATGTCGGCGCGCTCGGCGATCGCGCCAAGGTGCTCGACCTCAACAACCTTCAGCTCCCGTTCTGGCTGCTCAACTTCGAGGAAATGGTCGAGATTATGGTCGGCAGCAGCGGCAAGGAGGCCGAAGCCGAGATCACGATCCTCAAAGAGGCCATTCTCGCCGCCAAAAAAGCCGCCGGCGTCGGCGCAAGCAGCGAGGGCGAGGACTCGACGCCGATCACCATCGATACGCCGGTGCCCTACACGCTGATGGCGATGATCCAGTTCATCGACAAGGCCGCCGGCAAGCTCGACCGGCCGGAAAGCGCGGCGCCGTACCTGCGCCTCAAGAACCGGCTCGACGCGCTGCGCGCCGACAAGCGCTACGAGTTCATGTTCCCCGGCCTGATCGTCCGCGACAACATGGCGGCGATCCTGTCGACCCTCTACAGCATTCCCGTCCGCGACAAGCCGGTCACCATCGTCGATCTCTCGGGCGTGCCGTCCGAGACCATGAATGTCGTGGTCTCCGTGCTCTCGCGCATGACCTTCGACTTCGCGCTATTGAGCGACCGCGCTTTTCCTGTGCTGCTGGTCTGCGAGGAAGCCCACCGTTACGCGCCGCAGAACGCCGACGCCGGCTTCGAGCCGACCAAGCGCGGCCTCGCCCGCATCGCCCGCGAGGGCCGCAAATACGGCGTCTCGCTCTGCGTCGTCAGCCAGCGGCCGTCCGAGCTCGACGCCGGCATTCTGTCCCAGTGCAACACCATCTTCGCGCTGCGTATGAGCAACCAGTCGGACCGCGACTTCGTCGGCGGCGCGATGACGGAATCGGCGCTCGGCCTGCTCGACTCCCTGCCCTCGCTGCGCAACGCCGAGGCCGTCGTGGTCGGCGAAGGCGTGCCGGTGCCGGGCAGGATCTGCTTCGACGACCTGCCCGACGATCAGCGGCCGCTCAGCGCGACGGCTTCTTTCTCCGGCGCCTGGAACAATGACGTCGAGAGCGGCGAGTTCCTCACCAAGATCGTCGCCCGCTGGCGCCTGCAGGAATAGCGCCGGGCGTAGACGCTTTGATCCCATACCGCATGCTTCGAGACGACCCCTTCGGGATCTCCTCAGCATGAGGTAAGTGACTGATAGCAAACCCAAACCTCATCCTGAGGAGCGCCTGCTAGGGCGCGTCTCGAAGGATAAGCCATCAGGTTCCGCGCTTGCGGCCGTGCTACGATCCCGAGGTGGAGGAAGGCCCGCAGCCGGAGGAGAGCGCATGACCGTTCGCCGCATCGTCGCCAACATCGCCGCACCGGACCCCGAACGCGCCCGCGCCTTCTATGGCGAATTGCTGGATATGGATGTCGTCATGGATCTCGGCTGGATCCTGACCTTCGCGTCGGACGCGACGGCCCGCGCGCAGGTCAGCGTCGCCAGCGAGGGCGGCTCCGGCACGCCAGTGCCGGATCTTTCGATCGAGGTCGACGATGTCGACGCGGTCTACCGGCGCGCAAAAACCGCCGGCCACGAGATCGCCTACGACATCACCGACGAGCCCTGGGGCGTGCGGCGGTTCTACGTCCGCGATCCCTTCGGCCGCACCCTCAACATCCTCTCGCATTCGAACTAGCCGGCCGGCGCCGCCGGCGCAGCAGGGCCATACCGGCGAGCCCGCTGCCTATCAGGGCGAGCGTACCGGGCTCGGCGACCGCGACCGGAGCCTGCAGCTGGCTGATGGTGACGCCCGGCGTGCTGGTGCTCAGGGTCACGTCGGCGGTGTTGAAGAAGTCGGCCTTTGCGGAGACTTCGCTGCCGTCGAATGCGAAGGCATCGGTCGTCAAGGTCAGCTCGATGGCGAAGACGTCGCTGAAGTCGACCAGCAACGCATCGTCGAGCTCGATGTTCGCGACGACATCGACGAGGCAGCCGAAGGGGTCGCAGGGGCCGAACGGCTCGTCGGGGAAGGAAAAGTCCCCGGCCCGGTCGGCCGCGGCCCAGTCGCCGCTGCGGGTCAGCTGCGGCGTCTGGTTCCTGGCGACGACGAAAAGCCGGGCATCGCCGTCGAATATCGAGGTCGTGCCGGACGCGCCGATGGCGCGCAGGCTCACGCCCACGGCGGCGAAAACATCGTTGAAGCCGGCGCCCGAATTGTTGTTGCCGACCTGCAGGCTGCCGTCCACCGTCAAGCCGAAATCGATATCGACGCTGCCGCCGGGATTCGCGCCGCCGGTGGTGAACTGCGCGACCCAGGAGGCGGTGGATCCGGCCTCCGTCGAGCCGTCGCCGCTTACGGCGTCAGTGCGGCTCTCGCTGCCGACGGCGCCGCCCACGGTCGCGCGGGCCCGGGCAAATGCCTCGTCGGGCTCCGAGACGCTGTTGCTGATCAGGGCATTCACCGCACCCTGGCTGACGTTCGTGCCCGCGTCGTTGCCAACGGACCGTGCGGATGCCGTCGCCTCAGCGCCCGGCGACGGGATCGGCGCGGCGGCCGCCGGGACCGCGATGACCGATGCCGAGACCGCCAGCAGCGCCGCGGCAAGCGGGCGCGTCAGCGCGTTACAACCTTGGCGGATCATATACATCTTCCCCATACTCCCTATCGCACGGGCGCGTTTCGCACGGCCAACCCGCATTGCGAAATCAGCATGGGCGATACAAGCCCGGCGGTCAAACACAGCCTTGACGTCAACGACTTGTATTAGAATTCGCGCACATCTGATCAATGACGCGAGGAGAACGCAGCATGTCCGATCCGGCAGAGAATAAACTTGAAGGTGGTTGCACCTGCGGCGCCGTGCGTTACCGTCTGACCGCGCCGCCGTTATTCGTGCATTGCTGCCACTGCACCTGGTGCCAGCGGGGGTCCGGCTCGGCCTTCGCCGTCAACGTGATGATCGAGGCGACGAATGTCGAGCTTCTGAGCGGCGACCTCGACCGCGACATGCTGCCGACGGCCAGCGGCCAGGGCCAGGAATTCATGCGCTGCGCCGAATGCGGCACCACGGTCTGGAGCCACTACGCGGCGGCCCGCGAGAAGGTCAGCTTCGTCCGCGCCGGCACGCTCGACGATCCGTCGCTGGCGCCACCCGACATCCACATCTTCACCTCGACCAAACAGCCCTGGGTCGCGCTCCCCGACGACGTGCCGGCCGTGCCGGAATACTACCAGCGCTCCGCCCACTGGCCCGCCGAGTGCGTCGCACGCTATAAAGCCGCGACGGCGGACTGATGCGGCGGCACTGAGATGAATGCTTCGCGCGCGCTTGCGCTGATGGTTCTGTTGCTCGTGGTCGGCGCCTTGCCGTCGGCCGCACAAGACTCGGATGAGGCGGCACGCCTTGAGATCGCTCGGAGCTATATCGAGAGCACGATCGGCAGCATGGAACTCGAAAAGGTCGCGGCCGTCGGTGTCGAACAGATTCTCGATGCGGTCAAGGCAAGGCAGCCAGCGCTCTATGCCGAGAAGGCAGAAAAGCTGCGCGCGGTCGGACAACCAATCATGATGGACGCCATTCTAGAATCGTTGAACGGTCTGGACCGGACTCTGGCCGCGACGTTCACACTGGAAGAACTGAGAGCGCTGAACGAGTTCATGACATCCGATATCGGCCGCGAAATCATGAGGAAGATGCCGAACTACCTCGCGGCCATACAGCCCGCCATGCAGCGCGGCATCCAAGCATCCCTACCCCGACTGCTTCAGAGCTTTCGCGCCGAGGGTGTCATTCTGCAATAAACACTGCCGAAGTGAGCCGACTGCCCATCCGACCGACACCGCCCTTACCATCGGCTCCTTGACCATCGTGATGTCGATCAATAGAGTTACTTCAAATTTTGAAGTAACTGAACATGAGCCGCTCAGATCTTGCTGACAAAGTCTGTGGCGTCTCGCGCACCATCGAGATCGTCGGCGATGCGTGGACGTTGATGATCCTGCGCGACATGTTTCTGGGCGCGCGGCGCTTCGACGACCTGCAGCGCCAGACCGGCTGCTCGCCGCACCTGCTGAGCCGGCGCCTGAAGCGCCTGGAGGCCGAGCAGATCGTCGAACGCCGGGCCTATTCCGAGCGGCCGCCGCGCCACGAATACCGCCTCACCGAGCGCGGGCGCGATCTCTGGCCGGTGGTCGTCGCGCTCAAGAGCTGGGGCGACCGCTGGCTCGGCGGGTCGGGCGGCGCGCCGATCGTACTGACGCACCGGGGCTGCGGGCAGGTGACCGAGCCGCGCATGTGTTGTTCCGAATGCGGCGAGCCCATGGATGCGCGCGCCTCCATTCCAAGCCTGTCGCCGGCCATGGCGCGGGAACGCGACGCCGCCGGCCACAAGTAACACCTGGGCCGGCATTCGCCGCGCCCGTCAACGGGAGAGATCATCCTCATGAAAACGCGTATCACCGAGATGTTCGGCATCGAGCATCCGATCATCCAGGGCGGCATGCATTACGTCGGCTTCGCCGAGCTCGCCGCCGCGGTCTCGAACGCGGGCGG
Organism: Alphaproteobacteria bacterium; assembly: GCA_965232515.1. GTDB lineage: Bacteria > Pseudomonadota > Alphaproteobacteria > JANQKO01. Next base: position 2,081,407 of record CBDDPY010000002.1, read on the forward strand.
GCTCGGCATCATCACCGGCCTCACGCAGAAGAGCGCGCCCGACCTCGCGAACGAGATCGCCAAGTGCCGCGACATGACCGACAAGCCGTTCGGCGTGAACCTGACCTTCCTGCCGACGCTGAACCCGCCGGACTACCCGGCCTACATCAAGGCCATCGTCGACGGCGGCGTGAAGATCGTCGAGACCGCCGGCCGCAATCCCGAGCCTTATCTGCCGTACCTGAAAGACGCCGGCATCAAGGTCATCCACAAATGCACGTCCGTGCGCCATTCGCTCAAAGCCGAGGCCATCGGCTGCGACGCGGTCTCGGTCGACGGCTTCGAGTGCGGCGGCCATCCGGGCGAGGACGACATCCCCAACATGATCCTGCTGCCGCGCGCGGCCGACGAGTTGAAGATCCCGTTCGTTTCGTCCGGCGGCATGGCCGACGCCCGCAGCCTCGTCGCCTCGCTCGCCATGGGCGCCGACGGCATGAACATGGGCACCCGTTTCATCGCCACGGCCGAGGCGCCGGTGCATGAGAAGGTCAAGCAGGCCATCGTCGCCGCGAGCGAGCTCGACACGCGTCTCGTCATGCGCCCCTTGCGCAACACCGAGCGCGTGCTCAACAACGCCGCCGTCGAGCGTCTGCTCGAAAAGGAGGCGGCGCTCGGCAAGGACCTCAAGTTCGAGGACATCATCGAGGAGGTCGCCGGCGTCTATCCCCGCATCATGCTCGACGGCGACATGGACGCCGGCGCCTGGTCCTGCGGCATGGTCGCCGGCCTGATCCACGACATCCCCACCTGCAAGGAACTGATCGACCGCATCATGAGCGAGGCCGACGCCCTCATCCGCGACCGCCTCGAATCCCTCCGCGCCGGCACCGCCGCCGCGGCGGCGTGAGGAAAAGGAGCGCCGTCGGCACACAGCCCTCACCCCAACCCTCTCCCGCAAGCGGGAGAGGGAGGGACCCGCGCGCTGCTAAGCGCGTGGGAGGGTGAGGGCCGGACTCCAGGCTGGTGGTTGTGGCGATGGCCATGCAGTTAGCGCCTTCCACTTCCCGCTAATCCTTGAAATCAGACCCGGCGTCGTCCGCCCATTCCCGCAGCAGGTCGGCCGTGCCTTCGTCGCTCGGGAAGAAGGTTTCGATGCGGATCTCCTGGGCGGTGACGTCCTGGGGCGTGCCTAGGGTGGTGATGGCGGTGAAGAACTTCAGCGACACGCCGTCCTTGACGAAGTCCATGGACAGCACCGGCTCCTGCGCCGCCTCGATCGCCGGGATCTCCGTGGGCTTTGGCACGTCGGGATAGCTTAGCAGCCGCCGCAGCAGGGCCGCCGTCTCCGCCGAGCCGTCGGCCTGCGCGTCCGCCTGCACGACACGAACGAAGGACCGGGCGACCTCGGACCAGTTGACAATCAGCGGCCGCAGGCCGTCCGGCGCCAGCAGCATGTCGGCGAGATTGACCGGCGCCGCCGGATCCGGCGGCCGCGGCGGCGTATCGGTCAGGAAGCCCGTCACCCGCTGCGAGGCCAGGTTCTGCCGCAACAGGTTCCAGCGCCGGTCGATCACCACGGTCGGCACCGGCTCCTGCTGCGCCAACAGATGGTCGAGCGCCCGCGTCACCGTCGCCAGCTCCGGGCCGTCCAGCGCGCTCTCGCGCCAGATCGGCGCGAAGCCGGCCGCCAGCAGCAGCACGTTCTGCTGCCGGAGCGGCAGGTCCAGCGCGTCGGCCAGCCGCACCACCATCTCGCGGCTCGGCCGCGTCCGGTCGATCTCCAGAAAGCTGACATGCCGCTGCGAGACCTCGGCCCTGAGCGCCAGATCGAGCTGCGACAGCTTGCGATGGTTCCGCCACCACCGCAGTTGCTCGGCGAAGTCGCCGCGTTCCGTCATAACGACCTGCCAGGTAGTTGCCGTCATTCCCTCCCTCGACACTATCAGAGGCCGGTTCACAGGGCATGGAGTAGTGCACATGGGGGAATGGCTGGGCGTTATCCTGGCGGTGCTGTCCAGCGCGGTCGGTGGCTCGGCGGCGGCGGTGACGCGCTATCTCGTCGGCGGCGCCGATCCGTTCGCGCTCGGCATCATCCGCTTCGGCCTCGGCTTCCTCTGCGTGCTGCCGGTGGCGCTCGTGATGCGCGCGCGCTGGCCGTCGCGCCGCGACTGGCCCGGCGTCGTCGGCCTCGGCCTGCTGTTCTACGGCTTCGCCATGATCGTCTACAACATCGCCATCGGCTACACGACGGCGGCGCGCGCCTCGCTCGCGCTCTCGACCCTGCCGCTGCAGACCATGCTCGTCGGCGCGCTGCTCGGCATCGAGCCGCTGACCCGGCGCAAGACGACAGGCGTCGTCGTCGCCATGGGCGGCGTCGCCGCCGCGCTGTCCACCGGTCTGGCGCACGCGCCGCACGGCGCCTGGCGGGGCGAGCTGCTGATGCTCGGCACCGCGCTCTGCATGGCCTTCTACAACGTCTGGTCGCGCCCCTTCATCGAGCGCTCGAGCGCCTTCGGCTTCCTCGCCGTCGGCATGGGCGCGGGCGCTGTCGCCCTGGTCGCCGCCGGCGCCGTCGCCGGCTCTCTCAGCGAGCTGCCCGCCATTATCGCCCGAGACTGGTTCGCGACGCTTTATCTCGGCATGGGCGGCGGCGCCGTCGCCTTCATCCTTTGGATCCTGGCCTTGCAGCGCACCAGCCCGACCCGCGTCGCCATCACCATGACCGTCAACCCGCTGGCCGCCGCCCTGCTCGCCGCCGCGCTGGTCGCCGAGCCCGTCACCCTCAATTTCCTCGCCGGCCTCGCCGTCGTCGGCCTCGGCATCTGGCTCGCCGCGACGACAAAATCGAACTCATAAGTTGACACCGTCAACCTTTGACCTATGTCCTGGATGACGCCAACCGGGACGAGGCCGCCCGTGCCCCAGGACCAGATCTACGTCTCCATCACCGGCCTGCGCCTGAACGGCCCCTGGCACATGCCGACATTCTGGTGGCACGCGATGCGCGCCATGACTCAGGCGCGCCAGGCCGATGGCAACCTCTATGCCGACGCGCGCAGCATCGACGGCGTGCACCACACGCTCAGCCTCTGGCGCGACCGCGCCGCCATGCAGGCCTACCTCACCTCGGGCCCGCACCGCCGGGCCATGCGGATCTACCCGCGCATCGCCATCGGCAAGGTCGTCGGCTACACGGCAGAGCGCGCGCCCGACTGGTCCGAGGTGCATGAGATCTGGCAAACCCGCGGCCGCGAAGTCTGAGCCCGGCCATGCCGTTCTCACCCATCTCCGAAGCCGTCGTGCTGTTCTCCGTGCCGGCTGTGTTCTGGCACATGCTGATGATCCAGACCGCCGCCAGGGTCTCGATCCGCCAGCTCGTCACCGTGGGCGCCATCATGCTGGTTTGGACGGCCTATGCCTACAGCGCCGTCCGCTACGGTCTCGACACCGTCATCTTCGGCGACCTGCCGGCCGGGCCGCTGCTTTATGTCACGCTCGCCGCCGTGCTTACCTGGCTGTTTCGCCGACAATTGCTGGGCGACGGCGTGCCGCAGCAGCTGCTGATCGCGCTGCAGCTCTTCCGTCCCATCGGCATGGTCTTCGTGCTCGAGAACTGGCGCGGCACGCTGCCGGCCGTCTTCGCGCAGCCCGCCGGCTGGGGCGATCTCGTCGCCGGCCTCGTCGCGCTGGCCGTGCTGATCCGCTATCCCACCGGACCGATGCCGGCGCGCGCCGTGATCCTGGTGGCCGTCGTCGGCCTGACCGACTTCGCCTCGGCCTTTTTCTTCGGCTTTACCAGCTCGGCGACGCCGGTCCAGCTCTTTGCCTTCGATAATCCGAACCGGGTGAACGAATACCCGCTCGGCCTGATCCCGGTGTTCCTGGTGCCGTATGCGATCATGGCGCACCTGCTGTCGCTCGCGCAGCTGCAACATCGGCGGGGCCGCTGATGCGCGCGCGGCGCGTCGGCATCGCGGTACTCACGACGACCGCGCTCCTGGCCTTCGGAACCCAGCTCTTCGGCTGCGCGTCTCCGCCGCGCTATGCGATCAGCGACCACTACGACGGCGAGCGGTTCTTCAACGCCCGGCCGGTCCAGGACCTCAACGTCCTGCAGCTCGCCCATCACATCGCCTTCGGGCGCAACGGCGACTGGCCCGACGGCCTGGTCGCCAACGACCCCGCGCCGCGCCTCGACCTGCCGCTCGCCGAACGCCAGGCGGCCGTCACCTTCGTCAATCATTCGACCGTGCTCATCCAGCTCGCCGGCATCAACATCCTGACCGATCCGGCCTGGTCGGACCGCGTCGGCCCCTGGTCCTGGGCCGGCCCCAAGCGGGCCCGGCCGCCCGGTATCCCCTTCGACGCGCTGCCGCCCATCGACGTCGTGCTGATCAGCCACAACCACTACGACCATCTCGACCTGCCGACGCTGCGGCGGCTGCACGAACGCGACCGGCCGCGCATGTTCGTGCCGCTCGGCGATCGGGACTTGCTGTTGGCGAACGGCATCGACCGCGTCGACGAGCTGGACTGGTGGCAAGGCGTGACGCTCGACGGCGGACTGGAGATCGTCTTCGCGCCCGCGCAGCACAATTCCGGCCGCTCGCCCTTCACCGCCGCCCGGAGCCTGTGGGGCAGCTACCTCCTGCGCCGCGACGGCGTGTCGATCTACTTCGCCGGCGACACCGCCTACGAAGCGCACTTCCGCGCGATCCGCGAGCGCTTCGGCCCGGTCGATCTCGCCTTCCTGCCCATCGGCGGCTACGCGCCCCGCGAACGCCACCGCGCCTTCCACCTGGACCCCGCCGACGCCGTACAGGCGCAGAAGGACCTCGGCGCGAAAGCCGCCGTCGCCATTCACTTCGGCACATTTCAGCTCACCGGCGAAGACTTCGACCAACCCGTCGCCGATCTGCGTGCGGCGCTGTCAGGCACCGCCGGCCTGCCCGGCCCGTTTCTCGTCCTGCCGGAAGGCCGAACGCGCCTGTTCGCGTTTCCCGAACGCGCCGTGCGCCAGGCCGCGGACTAATCCCAGTCCGGCGCGACGCCGGCCGGGTTGACGAGGCGCTGATTGTGCGACGTCAGCGCGCCGATAGCGGCGGCGTCCGCGTCGCTAAGCGCGATCTCCAGGGCGGCGAGGTTGCTGTCGAGTCGTTCCGGCTTCGAGGACCGCGGAATGGCGATCACGCCGTCCTGCCGCACGAGCCAGGCGAGCGCGATCTGCGCCGGGCTGGCGTCGTGCCTGTCGGCGATCTCCCGCACCACGGCATGCTCGGCCACCGCGTTGCGCGCAATCGGGCAATAGGCCGTGACCGCGATGCCGTGCCGGGCGCAGGCCGCCAGCACCGCGTCCTGCCCCAGCAGCGGGTGGTACTCGACCTGATTGCAGGCGATGGGTTCGTCGGCCAGCGCCACCGCTTCCGCGATCAGCGCCGTGGTGAAGTTCGAAATGCCGATATGCTTCGTCAGGCCGTCCCGCTTCGCCTTCACCAGCGCGGCCATGGTCTCGGCCAGCGGCACCTCGCGCGACGGCCAGTGCAGCAGCAGCAGATCGACCGGTCCGCAATCCAGCAGCCGCAACCGCTCCTCGGCCGCGCGCGCGAAGTCGTCGGCGCGAAAATTGTCCGGCCAGACCTTGGTGGTCAGAAAGAACGCGTCGCGCGCCACGCCGGATGCGGCGATGCCCTGCCCCACCTCGCGCTCGTTCGCGTACATCTGCGCCGTATCGATATGCCGGTAGCCGTGCGTCAGCGCATGCGCCACCAGTTCGGCGCAGGCCGCGCCCCGCAGATCCCAGGTCCCCAGCCCCAGCGCCGGAATCCGCGCGCCGTTCGCTTCGACAATCTTCATGCCCTTCAACCCCTCCAACCGTCCGCACCTGCACGATAGGCCGCATACGTTACCTGCTCGCGGTCGCCGTCGCGAATGTCAAATGCGGCTAGGCGACGGCCTGCAGCTGGGCGTTGGTCGCCAGCAGGGTCTGCGCGACATCGGCCAGTTCGGCTTTCGAGTCGCCGGCCACGACGTCGCTCAGCATCGGCGTCAGCGGGCCGGTGTCGGCGATCCCGGCGAGATCGACGGCGCGGTGCAGCACGCAGAGCGGGCTGCGCGCGTCGCGGATGTCTTCCAGCGGCAGGAAGGCCTCCCGCAGGCGCGCCGCCGGCTCGATATCGCCGGCCTGCAGCGCGCGCAGGATCTGGGTCGCGGCGAAGGGCGCGACGCAGACCGAGCCCGACGTGAATGATCGCAGGCCGAACTCAGTCCAATGCACGATCACCGGGCGTTCGCCGATGCCGCTGATGATGCGGTCCGTGTCGACCAGCCGGCATAGTTCTTCCAGGTAGGGATCGTCCGCCGGATCGTCCCGCACGCGGGCGTATTTGATGGCGCAAACGTCGCCGTCGTCGACCAGGCGCGCGATCTGATCCGGCGCCAGATAGCCGTCGAACTTGACGTAGGCGATGGCCGGCTTGCCCAGCGCATCGACGAAGCGGCGAATGCCGTCTTCCACGCCCGCCGGCGACGCCGGGAACTGCAGCGGCAGCACCATCGCGGTCGGAAACTCGTATCGGCGCAGGATATAGGCCTGGTCCATCAGCTTGCCGTAATCGGCGCCGCAGGATGGAATGATCCACGTCGCCGCGTCGGCCAGTTCGATCAGCATGTCCAGGATCGCCGGGAACTCGCCGACCCCGACATTGTAGAAATTCGCGTTGCCGCCATACATCAGCGTGGTGACCTCGCCCGCTTCCAGATGGCGGATCAGGCGCGCGTTCGCCGAAACGTTCAGCGACAGGTCGTCGTTGCGGCAGAGCGGCGGCACCGACAGGACGGACCGCTGCAGATCCTCGACGCGGAACGGAGATGTCTTCATGTTGGCCTCCCGGCGCCACACCCAAGTTGTCAGACAACTGACCTTGCATGGCCTGGAGCTGTATTACAAGTTGAATCGTACGGACACCGCCCGATCCGCCTCGTCGCTTGGCGTCTCCAGCATGACGGCCGCCCAACGACGGAAAAACCGACCGGCCAGCCTGGCCCGGCGAACGGGCGACGAATGGCGTTGACATTCCGGACGGAATTTATCAATTTGTCTTACAAGTAGCGGCCGCAGAAGAAAGCCGCACGCAGGCGCGATAAACCGAACACCATCACCCGCATGCAGACGCATGCCGCAACAGGGAGCGAAACGATGACACCCATCAAGAAACTGGGCGCCGCCACGGCCGCAATCGCCCTTCTCTCCAGCATCGCCATGACCGCCGCCGCGGCGACCGAGTGGCGCGGCTGGAACATCCACAAGCCCGGCTATCCGAACACGGTGGCGATGGACAAGTTCGCCGAGCTCCTGGAACAGAAGTCCGGCGGCGAGATCACGCTGAAGATGTTCCATTCGGGCACGCTCGGCACCCAGCCCGACGCCATCGAGCAGGTGCGCATCGGCGGGCTCGAGATCGGCAACTTCAATCTCGGCCCGATCGGTCCGGTCGCGCCCGAGGCCAACGTCGTCTCCCTGCCCTTCATCTTCAAGGACATGGGCCATATGCACCGCGCGCTCGACGGCAAGGCCGGCGACATGATCAGCGACGGCATGGCCAAGAAGGGCCTGATCGCGCTGGCCTGGTACGATTCCGGCGCGCGCTCGTTCTATAACTCGAAAAAGCCGATCATGAAGCCGGCCGACGTCGCCGGCATGAAGGTGCGGGTCATGAACAACGACCTCTATTCCGGCATGATCGCGGCGCTCGGCGGCAATCCGTCGCCGATGGCGTTCTCGGAAGTCTATCAGTCGCTGAAGACGGGCGTCGTCGACGGGGCCGAGAACAACTGGCCGTCCTACGAATCGACCGGCCACTTCGAGGTCGCCGGCTACTATTCGCTGTCGCAGCATCTGATCATCCCGGAATGCGTCTGCGTCAACGCCAACGTCTACAACGCGCTCTCGGCCGACCAGCAGAAGATGGTCAAGGACGCGGCCCGCGAGTCCGCCGAGCTGCAGCGCCAGCTCTGGGCCGAACGCGCCGAGTCCAGCCGCGAAAAGGTCATGGCCGCCGGCGTCCAGTTCAACGACATCCCGGACAAGAGCGCCTTCCAGGACGCGATGCAGCCGGTCTACGACAACTACCTCTCGGCCAATCCGGACCTGAAGCCGCTGGTCGAATTGATCAAGAACACAGATTGATCGCCATGCGTCGCGACCGCCGGCCGGCCTTCGCCGTGCCGGCCGGTGGTCCCGGCGCCCGGATCGCCTGATGTCGGAACCGGCCCCTCCCGATCACCGGTCGCGCTACGACCGGCTGCTCGACGCCATCAGCGACGTCAGCACCGTCGTCACCGGGACCGCGCTCGTCGTGCTCACCGTGATATTCGGCTGGCTGGTCTTCGGCCGCTACGTGCTGAACGCGACGCCGACCTGGGTCGAGCAGGTCTCGCTGCTGCTGGTCATGCTGATCGGCTTTCTCGGCGCCTCGGTCGGCATCCACAAGAACACCCATCTCGGCGTCTCCTTCTTCCGCGAGATCAGCCCGCGCCCGGTGCGCCGCGCCTTCGAGCTGGTCTCGCATATCGTGCTCATGATCTTCGGCGCGGTCATGCTGGTGAACAGCTACGAGCTCGTACTGTTCAAGTGGAGCACGGACATCCCGCTGATCCACATCCCCGAGGGCGTGCGCGCCATCCCGATCATGCTCTGCGGCGGCTTCACGACGCTCTATTCGATCGGACACCTGATCCACTTCTTCAAGGGCATCGAAGAAGTCTCCGACATCACCGAGTAGCGGCGGGGACCGCACGCCATGGGGCTGTTCATCCTGCTCAGCGTTTTCGCGGTCTGCGTCGTCATCGGCATTCCGGTCGCCTTCGCGCTCGGCATCGCCGCCGTCTCGGCCTTCTTCTACGAGGGCCTGCCGCTGGTCATCGCCTTCCAGCGCATCGTCTCCGGCATCAACGTGTTCTCGCTGATGGCGATCCCGTTCTTCATCTTCGCCGGCGAATTGATGTTCCACGGCGGTATCGCCATCCGCCTGGTGCGCTTCGCGTCCGCCGCGGTCGGCGCGGTGCGCGGCGGGCTCGGCATCGTCAACGTGTTTTCGTCCATGCTGTTCGGCGGCATCTCCGGCTCGGCCGTCGCCGACATCTCGGCGCTCGGCTCGATCCTGATCCCGGTGATGAAGGAGAAGGGCTACGACGACGATTATGCCGTCAACGTGACCGTCACCTCGTCCATCGCCGGCATCATGATCCCGCCCAGCCACAACATGATCCTGTTCGCCGTGGCGGCCGGCGGCGGCATCTCCATCTCCAAGCTGTTTCTGGCCGGCGTCGTGCCGGGCGTGGTGATGTGCGTCTGCCTCGCCGTCGCCGCCTACGCCATCGCCGTGCGCCGCGGCTACCGCTCGGAAGCCTTCCCCGGCGTCACCGCCCTGCTGCTGCATTTCGTCTCGGCCGTGCCGGGGCTGTTTACCGCCGTCATCATCGTCGGCGGCGTCTTGAGCGGCATCTTCACCGTCACCGAGTCCGGCGCCTTCGGCGCGATCTATGCGTTCGTCGTCACCATCGTCGTTTACCGCGCGCTGACCTGGGACAAGTTCAAGACCGCCGTCGTCAGCGCCGTGCGCACGACCTCGATGGTGATGATCCTGGTCGCATCCGCCGCCGCCTTCGCCTACATGCTGACCTTCTTCCAGGTGCCGTCGCGGATGATCGATTTCATGACCGGCATCTCGGAAAACCCGATCGTCATCCTGCTGATGATCAACCTGATGCTGCTGGTCCTCGGCATGATCATGGACATGGCGGCGCTGATCCTGATCTGCACGCCGATCTTCCTGCCCGTCGCCATGTCGATCGGCGTCGATCCGCTGCAGTTCGGCATGATCCTGATGATGAATCTGGGCCTGGGCCTGTGCACGCCGCCGGTCGGCGCCTGCCTGTTCGTCGGCTGCGCCGTCGGCAAGGTGCCGATCGAGCGCGCCGTCCGGTCGATCTGGCCGTTCTACGCCGCGATCCTGATCGCACTCATTCTGACGACCTTCGTCCCGGCGATCTCGCTCACCCTGCCGAACCTGCTGTCGGATTAGCGCTATGATCGACCTGAACCTGGAGATCAAAAAGGGCGAGCGGCTGTCGGACCAGCTCTACGGCCAGCTCTTGGAAAAGATCGTCGCCGGCGAGCTCAAGGAGGGCGACAAGCTGCCGTCCGAGAACGAGATCTCGCGCGCCTTCAACGTCTCCCGGCCGGTGATCCGCGAGGCCCTGTTGCGGCTGCAGGCCGACGGCCTGGTCTATTCCCGCCAGGGCTCGGGCTCGTTCGTCAAGTCGCGACCGCCCGAGGGCCTGATCAAGTTCGCCCAGCCGTCCGACGTCGCCGGCTATCTCCGCTGCTTCGAGGCCCGGCTGCCGATCGAAGGCGCTGCCGCGGCGCTCGCGGCCCAGCGCGCCACGGCCCGCGACGTCAAGGACATCGAGCGCAGCCTGGTCGAGCTGAAGGCATGCCTCAACAGCGACGATCCCGCCGACAAGGCCGACTTCGCCTTTCACCTGGCGATCGCCCGGGCGTCCGGGAACGACTTCTTCGTCGCCATCCTCTCGTCGCTGAACACCGCCATCACGTCGGGCATCCGGGTCAATCTGAAGATCACGCAAGCCGGCTCGCGGGAACGCCTGCGCAAGGTCCTGGAAGAACACCAGGCCATCTTCGACGCGATTTCGAGCGGCGACGCCACCAGCGCCGACCTCGCCATGCGCTACCACATCAACCGCGCCCGCCTCCGCGTCACCAACCGCCTGCGCGACCAGTAGAGCGGACCGCTTTAAGGCCGGATCGCCGACATCGCTCGGTCATGCCGGCGCAGGAGCGTGTGAAGGAATTACCCGGCTGTCATCTCAGCCGTCATCCTGGCGAAGGCCAGGATCCAGGTTTGTTGTTTTTCAACAGATTGCGATTCCGCTGGATGCTGGCCTGCGCCAGCATGACGTGTGTTGCCGGGTCACACGCAATTCCCTCACAGCCTCCTGCGTCGGTATGACGCGCGTTAGGAGGCTGTCGCCCGGGCGAGAGGTCTGAAAATCGGCATCGTCGCGTCATCTGCTCGATGCCGCCAAATGCCATCGCGCTCCAGCCCGCCGCGGCGAACGTGCCGCGAAAAACTTCCGTTGATCTGCATCCAAGCGCCGCCCGGCCGCATCTTTAAGAGTATCAGCGACTCTTAATATTGGAGGGCGACGTGGAAACGTTGGGTATCGGCGCGGGCCTGGGCGCCATCGCATTCTGGGGCTTTCTGGCCGCCGTTGTCGGGATCGGCGTCTGGCACGACATCCGCCGGCGCGAGGCGCAACACGAAACGCTGCGCCGCCTGGTCGAGAGCGGCCAGCCCATCGACCCCTTGTTGATGACGAAGGTCTTGGGCGGCGACAAGCGGCTGGACCGCAACCTGAAAGCCGGTGGGCTGATCCTGCTGTTCGCCGCGCCCGGCCTGGCCGTGCTGGGCTGGTTCCTCGGCCAACTCGCCGCCTGGGCGCTGCCGCCGCTGCTCGGGACCGCCGCGTTCGCGGCCTGTACGGGCATCGGCCTGCTCGTGGCGTCCAAGGCCATCGAGCGCTCCTATCGCGAGGACGATACCGGCGCGGCGGGCTAACGACTTGCCCCGGCCGCCGATCCCCTATGGCGACAGCCCGGAAGCCTTGCTCGTCGGTCTGGCGCGGACCGGCGACCGCGACGCCTTCGCGGAACTGGTCCGCCGCCGCCAATCCTGGATCCGCAACCTGATGCGGCGGTGCTGCGGCGATCTCAGCCTGGCCGACGACCTGGCCCAGCAGGTCTTCCTGCAGGCCTGGCGTAAGATCCCCTCTTTGCGGCAACCCGACCGTTTCGCCGCCTGGCTCCGGCGCCTCGCCGTCAACACCTGGCTGCAGCACCTGCGGGCGAACGATGCGCTGTACAACGCCGACACGATCGACGACACGGAACCGGCGCCCTGCGAGACACCCGGCGTCGCCATGGATCTTGACCGCGCGCTGGCGTCGCTGCCCGACATCGTTCGGCTCTGTGTCGTCCTGTCCCATCGCGACGGCATGACCCACGGCGAAATCGCCGACCTCACCGACCTGCCGCTGGGCACGGTCAAGTCCCATATCCGCCGCGGCACGCTGCGCCTGCGGCAATTGCTGACCGCCTACCGAGAAACGACGCGCCCCGAGGAACCCGTATGACCGACGATCGAGATCCGGACCTGCAAGCCCTGTTCGCCGACGCCGAACGGCCCTTGGCGGACGAAACCTTTACTGTTGCCGTGATGTCGCGGATCGACCGGCGGTGGCGATGGGCCTTGTTCGGCCGGATCGGCTTCGGCCTGGCGCTGGCCTTGTGCGCCTGGCTCATCGCGCCAACGCTGCAGGCCGTCGCCAACCTGCTGACGCAGGCCGCCGCCTCGCCGCTGGTCGCCCTCGACGATCCGCTGCTCGCCCAGACGCTGGCGCCCGTCAACAGCATTGCGGGCGCTTGCGGCCTGGGCCTCGTCGGTCTCTGGCAACTCTACCGATCGATCTTCGCCTAGCCCGACTGTCCATACCCGGTCATTACAGGACCCGATATTCCGAGCGCACCAACCCGGAGGGATAGGCGCGGGTGCCGATATGTTCGAGGTCGATGTCGCCTTCAAGCCCGCCGAACAGCGGTCGTCCGTCGCCAATCAGGATGGGAATGCGGGTCAGCAGGATGTCGGCGATCAGTCCCGCGCGCAGGAAGGATTGCACGACCTTGCCGCCATCCACATAAACACGCTCCCAGCCCTCCCCCTCGAGCTGCCGCATCAGGTCCGCCGGCGACAGGTCGGACAGGCGGACGCGTGCCTTCAGCGCATCGGGAACATCGTCGTCGGTCAGGCGCTGGCTCATGACCACGACCGGCTTCTCGTAGGGCCATTCGTCGAAGCTCAGGACCGTCTCGAACGATCCCCGCCCCATGACCAGCCCATCGACCGAGGCCATGAACGCGTCATAGCCGTGGTCCTCGCCTTCGGTGTTCTGCTTCATCAGCCAATCCAGGCCGCCGTCGCGCCGGGCGACATAGCCGTCGAGGCTCGCGGCGATAAACACGTGACCCGTGATCACGGCATAAACACTCCCTTCGAAATCCGGGCGTCTAGTCCGCCACCGAACGCAGAAATTTATCCACGTCTGCCAGCAGCGCGTCGGCGGCATGGTATCCGCCCATCTTCACGGCGCCTTTGCGGGCGCACGACCGGAACGCCTTCGGCCGCTCGGCCCGGGTCAGCAGGTGGCCCGACCCCGTCTCGTATTCATAACCGTCGGCGCGGAGCGCGACGTTGCAACCGACCATGCTGTAGGCGTGCGGCATGTTGCGAATCCCGTCGATCGGCGCGTCGAAGCCGTGATAGGCGCCCTCGTAGAGCGTGATCGCCCAGTCCCTTCCCTGCGCCTTCATCCGCTCGACTTGGGCGATGCAGGGCGCGGCCGGCGTCCAGTTGTCGAGTTCGCCGATGAAGACATGCACGGGCGCCGCCGTCACCTGGCCGTCCTCGATCTCGGCGCAGAGCGGATAGAGCAAGAGATAGCCGGCATAGTCGAGCTCGCCGGCGACCTTCCGGCGAATGGGCGTCCAGGCCGCGAACATCGCCGCGATCGCGCCCTTGCTGCTGCCCATGATCACGATGCGGTCCGGATCGATGTCGGGTCGCTCGGCCAGAAACCGAAGCGCCCGCAGCACGTCCGTTGTCATCATCGCCGCGGTCACGTTGGTCTGGTTGCCCACCGTCGAGGTGACGCCGCGCGGCCCGAAGCTGTCGATCTGCAGGGTTGCGAAACCCAGATCGCGCGCCAGTTCGAGGTAACGCTGATGGCGCAGCAGTCGGCCCCCCGACCCGTGCATGAAGACGAACGCCGGCATGACGTCCCTGGTCTCGTCGGGATAGACGAGATCGGCGTCGATCTCGACATCGTAGACCGGCGCCGCCAACTTCAGCAGATCGCCGAGCTGATAAGGGCTCGCCGATCTAATGGTGACCTCGCCGGCTCTGGCCGCCGCCGTCAACAGCACGCCCAGGGTCAGCAAACAACCCAGGCCGTGGGCTTTCCAGGCGCATCGCATCGTGAAACCTCCGCCAAACGGCCACAACTGTCCCGGAAGTCGCGGCGTCATTCAATCGTTTCGCGGCTGTTCCTGCCTGGCTGGCGTCCCGAACCGTCGCTACGCGGCCTTCTTCGCGACAATGAACACCGATTCGAACATCGACTTGCCCTTGCCCGGCTGCCATTCATAGTCGATCTCGAAACCGGCGCTGGTCAGACTGTCGACCAGTTCCGTCGTGGTGAAGACCTTGACCAGCGGCATCAAGCCCAAAACCTTTCCGATCGGCGCGACGATCTTGAAAAACTTCATGTTGTTGCCGAGGCAGACCGTGCTGGTGACGAAAACGCCGCCCGGTTTCAACAGCTTGCGCACCTTGGCGATGGCCGCGTCCCTGTCCGCCAGCAGGTGCAGGACGTTGAGGCCCAGCACGGCATCGAAGGATTGATCCGGCGCGCTGAAGTCCTCGATACCGGATACGTCAAACGTCACGCCGTCGACGTTCTGCGCATCGGCCTTGGTTCGCGCGATCTCGATCATCTTCGCCGAGATATCGATCGCCTGGATGTGTTTCACAAAGGACGCATGGGCGATGGCGGTCGACCCCGTCCCGCAACCGAATTCCAGGACCGCCATGTCCGGCCGGAAGTAGTCGCGCGTGACCTGAAGCTTCTTCTGATACGCCGCTTCGTTGGCGACGGGCCGTTGCGAATAGCGTACGGCCGTTCTGTCCCAGAACTTGGCTGACTGAACCATCCTATCCCCGGTGTATCTGATTGAGAGCACTGCAATGCGGGATGTAGGAATCGGAAAACCGCCGTGAAGGCGGCGAATGGACCCGAAAAAACGCCTTCATTTCGACCGCCGTCCGGGCTAGCCGATTCAGACCCTCCAAACAGCGATCGATGATGTCCGTTGGCGACCCTAAACGCCGCCGGCCGACGCGCGGAACAACAGCAGGGCCGGCTCGTCGCGGTAGCTCGCCGTCACGTCGTCGCCGTAGCCCGCCTTGCGGCCGACCTTGATCGAGGCGGCATGCGCGGGATCGAACATGCAGAACGTCCTGTCGCTGTCGATATACCGGTCGGCCCAGGCAACGATGCAGGTCACCGCTTCCGTCGCATAGCCCTTGCCGTGCTCGGATGTCTTCAGCACCCAGCCCGCTTCCGGCAGGTCCGGCTGCGGCGGCGCGATGGCGCGCTGGTGGTCGGCGAACCCGATCTCGCCGACGAAGCGGCCGTCGTCCTTGCTCTCGGCCACCCAATAGCCGAAGCCCAGCAGCCGCCAATGCCCGACATGGCGCAACAGCCGCGACCAGGATTCCTCCGTCGAGTACGGCCGCCCGGAGATATGCCGGACGACGTCCATGTCGGCCCACATGGCCGCGCTCTCGGCGAAATCCGCGCGCCGGTGCGGCCGGAGGATCAGGCGTGGTGTCTCCAGTATTGGCGCCGTCTCGAACACAGACATCCCGCCCTCCAGCACAGGTCAGTCCAGGGAATGCCGACGGGCCAGGCGCCCGGCCGGAAGGGAATCCAAGGACAACAGAAACATTGAGAAAGTCACCACCACGTCGTCATTGCCGGACTTGATCCGGCAATCCAGGCAACGCTCGCCCCCGGCACCACGCTGGATCACCGGGTCAAGCCCGGTGATGACCAGGAAGAGGTGTCGAATTCATCGCGTGAGCTTATCAGGCCGTGGCGGCGGCCGCCTGCGCCTCCAGATGCTGGACCAGCTCGGCCGGCAGCGACAGGCGACCGGCCAGCGCCTCCAGATAGGCCTGCTCGGCCGGGTGGTCGGGATCGATGGCGAGCCGCGACGCGAGATACAGCTCCGCCGCCTGCTCCGGCCCGTCGGCGAGGCCGGCGATGTCCTGCAGGCTCGGCGGCTTGCCCAGCACGTCGAAGACGAAGGCCTTGTCCTCGGCGTCGAGCGGCAGTTCGCCGACCCGGTCGAAGATCTGGCGCTGCTCCTCCGCATCGATATGGCCGTCGGCATTGGCCGCGCCGATCATCGCCATCACCAGCGCCAGCTCGAACGGCCTGCCGTCGCTCGCCGGCGCCGCGGCGGGCAGGAACTTCGAATCGGCCGGCGGCGATTCGGGCACGCCGCCGGCGGCCGGCGCCGCGGTCTGCGGCGCCTGCTGCCCGCCCTGCCAGTTGTTGTAGGCGCGATAGGCGAGCGCGCCCAACGCCGCGGCGCCGCCATAGCCGACCACGCCGCCGGCGACCTTGCCGACCGTCTTGCGCGCCTTCTTGTTGCCCAGCAGCAGTCCCAGCAACCCGCCGGCCGCGACGCCGCCGGCGATGCCGCCCACGCCGCTGTTGGCGAGCCCGGACTTGGCGCTCTGCAACGCGCCGCCGGCTTTTTGGCCCGCGTCGGGGCCCAGAAACTGCTCCAAAAGACCTTGGGGGTTCATAAGCGACCTCTCGTTAATGCCGAAAGGTAGATAGGCACGGACACCCCCGATGGCAATCGGACGGCATCGTCCGACACGACGCCGCCAATACCGCGCCTGGCGAACGAACGCTTACGCGCTAGAGCACAACCAGCTCGGTGTGGCCGAAGCCCTTTTTGTAGTCGAGAAGCGATATCGCCACGGGCTCCAAACGAAAGAAGGCAAGTTCGGCGGCGCCTTCGGTCTCGTACGTCGCGGCCTTGGGGAACTTCTTCAGAAGCAGGTTGCCGATCCGCTCCTGCTCGGCCGGATCGGTCACCGAAATCGCCAAAGCCCCCATCGACAGCGACTCGATATCGTCCCAGCTGTCATAGGCGCGGTCGATGGTCAGCGAGACCTTGTTGTTGCGCGCAATGTTCCGCGCCTTCTGGGTGTCGGCGGTGGTGATGAAATAGATCGCCAGACCGTCGTTCACGTAGCTCACCGTCGTCGCCTGCGGAAAGCCGTCCTCGCGGACGGTGGCGATGGTCATGTCGTCGACGTCATCGACAATGGAGATAATCTGTTCGTGCAGCTTTTCGTCCATGTCCCGCTCCCGCCCTATCCCGGCGATCGATATGAACAGAAATCCGGGCCAGGTGTGTTGATGTGCCTCAACGAGCGACCGTGCTCTGCGCCGCATGCGACGAATGAAGCCGCGGCCATGGAACGGTCGGGGGCCTGCGGGCTATGATGCCTTTTTTGGGCGAACGGACGCCGGGGAGGAAGCGCGATGCCGATTGTCATGGACGCGGCCGAGGCCGCCAAGGGCCGGCAGGCGGTCGAGGTCAAGGGCTTCACCACCAAGGCCCACGACGCCGACAGTTATTATGCGACGCTCTATATGGGCGCGGCGCCCGACAACGCGGCGGCCACAATGGGCCGGGCGGGCGACGACAAGTCGCTGCCGCAGGCCTATCTGGTCGAGCAGCCCGCCGACGCCACCGTGCCGCCGCACTTCCACGACACCGATCAGTTCCAGGTCTTCGTGGCCGGCGCCGCCAGCTTCGGCAAGCAGCCGGTGCGACCGCTGTCGCTTCACTATGCCGGCGGCCACACGCCCTACGGCCCGATCGTCACGACGGAGCAGGGCGCGCATTACTTCACGCTGCGCGCCAAATGGGATTCCGGCGGCAAGCCGATGCCGCAATCTCGCGATCGGCTGAAACCGGTCCGCCGCTGCCACCGGCTGGCCGAGGACATCGCGGCCAAGGCCGGCCCGACCGGGCGCGCCGACGTGCTGCCGGTCGAGGACGACGGCCTGGGCGCGGCGTTGTTCACGCTCGCCCCCGACCAGACCGGGACGCTCGATCTGGATGTGGCGGGCGGCGGCCAGTACGCGCTCGTCACCGCCGGCACGGTCCGGCATGACGGCGCCGACCTCGCCGAACATTCCTGCCTCTACCGCTTCGCCGAGGAAGCGCCGCTGACGCTCACCGCCGGCCCGGCCGGCGCCGCTGTTCTGCTGATGCAGTTCCCGGTCCACGCGGACGGCTAGAGGCGTCCATGCATATCGGTCTTATCGGCGGTATCGGCCCCGCGGCGACGGACTATTACTACCGGCGCCTGATCGCGGCGGCGGCCGCGCGTGAGATGCCACTGGACCTGACCATCGCGCACGCCGACGCGCCGACGCTGCTGCAAAATCAGGAGCGCGGCGACGCCGCGGCCCAGGTCGAGATCTTCACCCGGCTGACGCACCGATTGCAGGCCGCCGGCGCCGGGACGGTCGCCGTCACCTCGATTGCCGGGCACTTCTGCATCGACGCGTTCAAGGCCGCGTCGCCACTGCCGGTGGTCGATCTGCTGCGCGAAACCGATCTGGCGCTGCAACGCGCCGGTATCGGCCGGGCCGGCGTGCTCGGCACCCGGATCGCCATGGAAACCCGGCTCTACGGCGCGGTCCGCGCGGCCGAGGTCGTCCCGCCCGCCGGCCGGGACCTGACCGACGTGCACGACGCCTATGTGACAATGGCCATGGCCGGCGCGGCGACCGAGGCCCAGCGCGACGTCTTCCTCGCCGCCAGCCGCCGCCTGATCGCCGAGCAGAACGTCGAGGCCATCATGCTGGGCGGCACCGACCTGGCGCTGGTGTTCGACGGCGGCGACACCGGCTTCGCCGTCATCGACTGCGCCCAGATCCACATCGACGCCCTGGCCGAGATCGCAACCGCTTGATTGGCGACGCGCGGCGGCGGCGCCAGGCCAGGCCAGCCAGGCCCATGCCGAACAGCGCGATGCCGGCCGGCTCCGGCACGGCGGTGGCGTCCGACGCCTTGGCGAAGGACAGGTTGTCCGCGCTGAAAGCCTCGGGGACAAAGGTCAAGCCTTCGCCTTCGAAGGCGATCGTGCTGAACGCGGCGTCGCCTACCACGCCCAGGAAGCCCGTGCCCGGATCGCCCAATTCGTCAAAAAAGCTGACGGTGGCGTCGCCATTGCCGTCGAAATCGCCGGTCACGGTCAGCCCGCTGCCCGACGCGGTGCTGAACCAGTCGGCGCCAAAGGCGAAAATCGGCATCGGAAAGCCCCAGGCGATGGTGCCGAAAACGTCGGCTTCGCCAGAGGTCCCCCTGACCCGTCCGATGTATCCGACGCCAAGGACTACATTAGAAAAACTGGCCGATGCCGGCGTCCCGCTGCTGACGACGCCGCTGTCGAAGGTAATGCTGGCGGCGTTGGTGATGGGGTTGTCGAACGGATCGTCGACAATGGGCCCGCCCAGCGGCGAGGCCGCCACGGCGTTCTCCCAGGCCGTGCGGTCGGTGAAGATCTGAAAGGCGTGCGCGCTCGCCGTCACGGCGAACATGGCGAGGCCGGCCAGGCCAGCGACGAACATCCTGCTCAAGTTTGCTCTGATCATCGACATCTCCTTGGCGTTGTTGCTCCGGCGCCGCCGGGACCGGTCGTGCGGAACTGCGGAACGGAAGCGCGCTAACCCCGCCGCCGGGCGCGGCGGCGGCGCCAGGCCATGCCGGCGAGGCCCATGCCGAACAGCGCGAGGCCGGCCGGCTCCGGCACGGCAGCCACCTTGGCGAAGGACAAGTTGTCCGCGACGAAACCCTCGGAGATGTCGATCAGGTCTTCGCCTTCGAAAGTGATCGTGCCGAACACGGCGTCGCCCACCACGCCCAGGAAGCCGGTGCCCGGATCGCCCAATTCGTCAAAAAAGCTGACGGTCGCATCGCCATTGCCGTCGAAATCGCCGGTCACGGTCAGCCCACTGCCCGACGTCGTGCTAATCCAGTCGGCGCCGAAGGCGAATATCGGCATCGGAAAGCCCCAGGTGATGGTGTCGAATAAATCAGCACTGTTCGTACCGGAAAAGTTTCCGCGCACCTGTCCGCTGTATCCGCCGCCAATGACCCGGTTATTGACGTTGGCCGATGCCGGCGCCCCGGTACTGACGACGCCGCTGTCGAAGGTGATGCTGTCGGCAGTGGCGATGGGGTTGTCGAACGGATCGTCGACAATGGGCCCGCCCAGCGGCGAGGCCGCCACGGCGTTCTCCCAGGCCGTGCGGTCGGTGAAGATCTGAAAGGCGTGCGCGCTCGCCGTCACGGCGAACACGGCGAGGCCGGTTACGCCGGCAATAAACGTCCTGCTCAGGCGTGTCCTGATCATCGAAGTCTCCATTTTTCGTTATCGACGGATCCGGCCCGGCGGCGTGCAATGCCGAGGCACGCGACGCCACGCGCCGTCACGACGCCCGTCCGCGTCGAAACCACGCCATCGTCAACAGCCGGCTTGTGCATACTCACTCTCGCTCACCCGTCGAACGCACGGGACGTGGCCGGACATGCGGCCGGTGCCGATCCGGCATAAGGCCCATCGGGGTGGCGGATTTAAAGGGACGGCGGCGATTTTGTCCGATATGTGCTCAATTTTGTCCGATATGTGCGCATGCCCGTCCGCCACGGGCGCGCCGATACCGGCGAGCTCGGCGCGCATGCGACGGCCGAAGCTACAACCCGGCGTCCGCCGTCAGGCCTGGTTCAGGCCCAGTTCGCGCTGCTTTTTCTTCGACAGGCCGAGCGAGACGATGCGGTGCGATTCCTGCAGGTAGGCGCGCAGGTCGTCGTCCGAGAGGCCCGGCCGGGCATGGTGCTGGATCCAGGTCATGCCGCGCGAGGCGAGATACGGCGCCGGCCGCAGGCCCGGCTGCTCTTTCAGGATCTCGTAGGACAGATCGCTCACCTTGAAGGTATAGGCGGGTTCGTCGTCACCCCAGCCGCCGATGGCGAAGACCTTGCCGCCGACCTTCCAGACATGCGAGCCGCCCCACTGCACCACATGGCTGGTCGCCGGCAGGCCGCCGCAAAACGCGTTGAACTCGTCGTAGGTCAATGCTACATGCCCAATCCGCCGCACCGAACGTCAGGATGTACCACAGCGCGCGCCGTCCGCGAGTCCGGATGTCGCGACGTTTCGATGTGGCCGGCGGCAAAGCTTCACAACCGCCGCCGGCACGAACAGTCGAGGTTCGGGCATGGCGCGTGGAGAGGCCGCGGTAAGGGATGTCGTCGTCATCGGCGCCGGCGCGTCCGGCCTCGCCGTCACCCACGCCCTGCACGCCGCCGGGATCGGCGTGCGCGTACTCGAAAAAATGCCGCACGTCGCCGAGCCCTGGCGCCGACGTCACCCACAACTCCGCCTGAACACCCATCGCCGGCTGTCGGGCCTGCCCGGCATGCCCATGCCGAAGGCGTTCGGCGGCTTCCCGACGCGCGACGACATGATCGGCTATCTCGAAGACTACGCCGCCGGCACGCCGGCGCCGATTGCGTTCAATGTCGAGGTTCGGAAGGTTGATAAGGCGGATGCGAGCTGGCGGCTCGAGACATCGGCCGAAACGTTCGTCGCCGCGCATGTCGTCGTCGCCACCGGTCTCGACCGTGTGCCGATTCTGCCGGCCTGGCCGGGCATGGCCGGCTTCGGCGGCGAGATCCTGCACGCCGCCGACGTCGGCGACGTCGAGCGCTACCGCGACAAGCGCATCCTGGTCGTCGGCGCCGGCAATTCCGGCACCGACCTGCTCAACCACCTGGTTCGAGCCGGCCCTCGCGACGTCTGGGTGTCGGTCCGGCACGGACCGGTCGTCGTGCCGCGCCATCTGTTCGCCCTGCCGACCCAACTTCTGTCACCCCTGCTCGATGCCCTGCCGCTCGCGGCCGCCGACCGGCTCCTGGACCTGACGTCCTGGCTCGCTTTCGGCGACTTGCGCAAGCGCGGCCTGCCCCGACATCCAACCGGCGCCGCGACCCGCCTCGCGCATGACGGCATCGCGCCCGCCATCGACCATGGCTTCGTCGCCGCCCTGAAGCGCGGCGCGGTCGAGATCGTGGCCGAGATCGACCGCTTCGACGACACCGGCGTGCGCCTGACCGACGGCCGCCGCCTCGCCCCTGACATCGTCATCGCCGCCACCGGCTACCGCACCGGCCTCGAACCGATGCTGGGCCATCTCGGCATCCTCGACGAAACCGGCGCCCCGAAGATTCACGGGCCCCAACAGGACCCGCGCTTCCCTGGCCTCTGGTTCACCGGCATGCGCCCCCCGCTTCAGGGTACGCTCAATGCCGCCGGCAAGACCGCGCGCCAGATTGCCGCCGCCATCAAGCGCCAAACGGCCAGCTAGTCTTGTCAGACCGCCGTCTGCCATCCACGATCGGCCGAAGGCCAACGTCACGGGAGGCAAGAAATGGAAACGGGGCATCGGCTGGCGGGGAAGGTAGCGATCGTGACCGGCGGCGCGTCCGGCATCGGCGCCGAGACGGCGCGGGTGTTCGCGGCTGAGGGTGCTGCCGTCGTCGTCTGCGATGTCAACGAGGCGCTGGGCCGCGCCGTTGTTGACGAGATCGGTGGGAACGGCGGCGCGGCCGCGTTTCGGCTGCTGCAGGTCACAGACGAGGAGCAATGGGCCGCGCTGGTTGCCGAGACGGAGGAGACCTACGGCAAGCTGAACGTGCTGACGAACATCGCCGGCATTTCCGGCCGCGATCCGCAACAGAACATCCAGCCGACCCTGACCGCCGGCGGCGTGCTGGAGGATCAGTCGTTGGCGAAATGGAACGAGGTCATGGCCGTGAACGCAACCGGCACGTTTCTCGGCACCAAGGCCGTGATCGCGCCGATGCGGCGGGCCGGCGGTGGTTCGATCGTCAATATCTCCTCGATCTGCGGCATCGTCGGCTCGTTCGCCAATCCCGCCTATCACGCCTCAAAGGGCGCCGTGCGCATCTTCTCGAAGTCGGCCGCCATCCAGTATGCCGCCGACAAGATCCGCGTGAACTCGATCCATCCCGGCTTCGTCGACACGCCGATGACGCAACCGGGCCACGCCAATCCCGAGATCGCGCAAAAACGCCTCGACGCGACTCCGCTCGGCCGCTTCGGCACGCCGCACGACATCGCCATGGGCTGCCTCTACCTGGCGTCCGACGAGGCTGCCTGGGTGACCGGCTCCGAACTCGTCATCGACGGCGGCATGACCGCGAGCTGACCGCCCGTCACACTGCCGTCGACCACGTCGCCGACGCCGTGCGCAGCTTGGACGCCGGATGCGGCCATCGCGCTTCCAGGCCATCGATCGTCAGCGGAAAGCGCGTCCGCTTCGCCGGGCCCCAGTCCGTTTCCTCGATTTCCGGCGCGACGTCGGCAACGTCTTCCTTTAACGGTTCCGGCGTCGGCGTGACCGTGCCGGCCGAGGTCAGCAGGTGCGCCGTGCGCGCGAGCGACAGGCGGGCCGAGCACACGCGGCCCCGGCGCCGCTCGGCCAGCGCCGACAACACGGCGGCTGCCAGCAGATATCCGGTCGCGTGGTCGAGCGCCTGCACCGGCAGCGGCGTCGGCCGGTCGGCGCCCGACGCCGCCATGCCGTGCTGCGCGATGCCGCTGCTCATCTGCACCAGGCTGTCGAAGCCGCGCCGGCCAGCCCAGGGTCCGGTCCAGCCATAGGCGTCGAGCGACACGTCCACCAATCCCGGATTGCGTTGCCGCCGCGCATCTGGATCGAAGCCGAGCCCCGGCAGCGCGCCGGGACGATAGCCGTGCAGCAGCACGTCGGCCGAGGCCAGCAGCCGCTCGAACACCGCGCGGTCGTCGGGTTCCTTCAGGTTCAGCCCGGCACAACGCTTGCCCAGCGTCACCTCCGGCACGACGCCGGGCTCGTCCCAGTCCGGCGGATCGATGCGCAGCACGTCGGCCCCGAACGCGGCCAGGAACCGGCTCGCCACCGGCCCCGCCAGCACCCGCGTCAGGTCGAGCACGCGCAAGCCCGCGAGCGGCCGGGCGCGGTCGATTGGTTCGGATCGCGCCTCGACCGGGTCGTGCTCGGCCCAGGCGACCAGCGGTTCGGCCGCCACCGCCTTGCCCTGCGGATGCGCCGCCCAGTCGTCAAGGCCGCGCATCTCGGCGGCGCAGCCGCCGGCCTCGACCACCGCCGTCTCCAGGTCGGTCGCGTCCCAGCCCGCGACCGCGCGCGCCACATCGTCCCGTTCCGCCGCCGTGCCGAGCACCGACAGCGCCGCCGCCCGGTGCGCCGGCGCGTTGGTGTGCAGCCGGATCCAGCCGTCCTTCGCCGGATAGTCGCCGGCCACCGGATCCCATGTCGGCGGCATCTGCCAGCCGTCCGGATGCAGCGTCCAGCCGAACCACAACGAGGCCAGCCGCCGGTCGACGGTCACCGCCGGCGCCGCGTCACCGTCCACCGCATAGCGCGCCAACATCCGCCCGGCCGCGCCGACCGACGCGGCGGCGAGATCCGTGACGCCAAACCAGGACGGCAGCTCCCCCTCGCCCACAACCGCGAGCGGCGCATCGTCCTCGGCGTCAAAGGCAGTGGCGATCTCGGCCAGGAACCGAAGGGTCATGACATCTCCTCCAAAACGGCGGGGTCACTGCAGGAAGCCGCCGATCCGATCCGCGGTCAACGCTGATTGATGGAATCAACATATCGGCCGTCCGTGACGGCACGAACGCACGGCGTTACGCTTGCCCGAAACGGCGCGGAAAGACATGTCGACCACCTGCCGGAGCAGAGGGATCTGAGCCAATGACGAATTCGCTCCTGTTCGAGTCCGACGACTTCACCTGCGAGCTGAAGGATCGCGTCGCCGTCCTTCGCCTGAAACAGGGCGCCTTCGGGCTCCTGACCAACCTCGACACCCGGGCGGACTATTTCTCCGTTGCGTCGCGGATCGAGGAGTCCCGGGACATCCTCGGTCTGGTGATGCTCAATACCAGCGAATATCCGGGCGATACTGAATACCGGGACTTTATCGGCCAGATCACGGCCATCGATGAAGCCAGCGTCAAGGGACGGCGTCTGCTGCTCTCGATCAAGGAGAATTCGCTGGCCCTGGTCACGCTACAGGCTGCCGCCTTCAAGAAACCGCTTGTCGCCGGCTTTCAGGGCACCATCACCGCCGCGTTCCTGGGCCTCAGCCTGGGATTCGATTTCCGGCTTGCGGCGCCCGACACGGTGTTTGACTTCCCGATGGCCAGCCTGGGCTTTCCGCTCGGCGGCGCCATCTGCTTCTATCTGCCGCTCTATGTCGGCCAGCAGCGCGCGACCGAGCTGCTTCTCTCCGGAGAGCCGGTCGAGGCGCGTCAGGCCGTCGCGGATGGCTTCGTCAACGAGGTGGTGTCCGACGGCGAGCTGGAAGACCGTTGCCGCGCGATCGTCGAGCGCACCGCGACACTGCCGTCGCACGCCGTCGCCGCGACACGGGCGCTGCTGCATCCCGATCCGGCGGATCTGCGGCGCCATCTCGATCGGGCGTTCGACACCACGCATGGCGCGTTGGCGCAGATGAACCGCGAATACGCCCGACGTACAGGGGCCTCGTAGCGCCAGGCTGTATCCGACCGCGTTTGCACCCGCGCCTTTGTCGGCAGGAACGGGCGCGCTAGGCTTTGCCGAAACGATGTGGAGGACGCGATGCTGACGGCGGAAGAAAACGATCTCCTCACACGCACCGGTCCGGAAACGGCAATGGGCCAGTACTTCCGGCGCTTCTGGCAGCCGGTGGCGCTGTCCGAAGAGCTCGCCGAGCCCGACGGCGCGCCGGTGCGGGTCAACATCCTGGGCGAGGCGCTGGTCGGCTTCCGCGACAGCGAGGGCCGCATCGGCCTGATCGACTCCCATTGCCCGCACCGCGGCGCCAACCTGTTCTACGGCCGCAACGAGGATTGCGGCCTGCGCTGCGTCTATCACGGCTGGAAGTTCGACGTGACGGGCAAGGCCGTCGACCTGCCGAACGTGCCGCCGGGCGCGCGGCACCACGACTCCATTCGCGTCAAGGCCTATCCGACGCGCGAATACGGCGGTTTCGTCTGGGCTTATCTCGGCCCCGCCGCCGACGCGTTGCCGGGCGGCGCGCTGCCGCAAGTCCCGCAACTCGAGTTCGGCCTGGTGCCGCCCGAGAACCGCTACGTCACCAAGCAGCTCATGGAGTGCAACTGGGCGCAGATCATGGAGGGCGACCTCGACACCTCGCACTTCTCGTTCCTACACATGCCGGCGCCCAGCGTGCCGTCGAACGAGAACCCCGACGCGCCGGCCGACGCCCGCAGGTTGCGCTGGATCCGCAGCGATCCCATGCCGCAATTCTCGATCCAAGAACACGAGGTCGGCTTCGTCGTCGGCGGCGCCCGGGATGCCGACGGCGAGCGCTACTGGCGCATGACCCAGTTCATGCTGCCCTCGCACGGCACCGGCCCGTCCGCCATGCCGGGCGAGACCTATTTCGGCTTCACCATCGTGCCGATCACCGACGAGGCGGCCTGGGTCTTCACCTATGGCTGGAATCCGGAGCGCGTGATCGACGCCGACGAGCGGGCCAAGTTCCGCGGCGGCCACGGCGTCATCGCCGAGCTCGGGCCGGACTACATGCCGCTCAGGAATCGTTCGAACGATTTCATGATCGACCGCGACGACCAGAAGCACCGCAGCTTCACCGGCGTCAAGGGCCTGGCCGAGCAGGACGCCATGATCCAGCAGAGCCAGGGCTACATCGTCGACCGCACGCGCGAGAACCTGACGGCGACCGATGCCGCCGTCGTCCGCTTCCGCCGCACGCTCTTGGCCGCCGCGACGTCACTCGCCGCCGGCGCCGAGCCCGAGGCGCCCTATCAACACAACCTCTACACCGCCCGCCCCGGCAGCTGGTTCGCCACAGAGGGCGTCTCCTTCGAAGACGTCATGCGCGACAGGTTCGGCCACCCGCTGGGGCGGGTGGCGGCGGGTTCCGAAGCTGCCGAATAGCAATCCCTCTCCCCCAGCCATATGGGGGAGAGGGAAAATGGAACACCCCTACTCCAAAACCACCAGCGTGCGGATCTCGATGCTCTCGCGCGGCGGGGCATCGGCGCGGACGTCGGTCGGGTCGAAGGCACCGTGCGGGGTGAAGCGCGCGCGGCCGTCATCCAGGCTGTCCCAGCCCTTGATCAGCAGCACTTCGTCCTTGGTCATCTCGGGCGCGTAGTACCAGCGCTGCGCCGGTCCGTGTGCGACGTTGTAGATCTCGCCGACCCGGTGGGGGAAGATCTGGTCGGTGGCGATCAGTTCGTCGTCTTTCACGCTCGCCGCGTCGGCCAGCGCCAGCGGCGAGCGTTCGACCGGGCCGCGGATCGGCCGCCAGACATTGACCTGCACGATGCGCGCGCCGGCCTTCTCCAGCCGCGCCGCCTCGACCTCGCCCAGGATGTCCTTCACCCGTTGCGGGCCGCTGGCGACGGTATAGTCCACGTGCACGCGCGTCGCCGGCCCGCGCAGGCCATCCGGATTGGCCGCGCCTTCGGGGCTGTCCGACCGGCGTGTCGCGTCGAAGATCACAACCCGGCCGCCGCCGAACCGTTCGCGCAGCATCGCCTCGATCTCGGGGTAGTAGACCTGTTCGATGGCCGCGTCGTCATAGAGGTCATCGACCGCGGTCGGCGAGGTCAGCAGCTCGAAACCCTCGCGTTCCAGCGACAAATCATCGGCGATCGGCCGCATGTCGGCGATATCAACGGTCTGCGCGTCGGTCGAAAAGAAGATTTCCGGATCGCCGCCGGTCAGCGCCGAGCTATGAAAGAACGGCTTGCTGTCCTGGCGTTCGATGAAGTTCAGAGTGGCGCTGACATCGGCGGCGGCGTCCGTCGACAAAGCGGAAGAAGCGGTGGCGGTCATGGTACGAATTCCTTGCCTGGTCGGCCGCACGGGGCCGGTGTTGTCCGATGCTCCCAGACTTGGTCAGGACGACCGGTCCGTTCCAGCGAGTTCGCTTCATTTCGACTTGAATTTCATTCAAGTTAAGCGTTGGTGTTTACCCATTCCTCCGCGGTCTCGTTCAGCCAGCGCTCGACGCGACGGCCGGCCGCCGTCGGCGTCACATCGGCGGTGCGGCAGAGATAGTAGGCGGCGCCGGTCGGATCGGCCGCGCCGAAGGGCGCCACCAGACGGCCGCGGGCCAGCCAGTCGTCCACCACCGGCCGGCGTCCCATGGCGAGGCCGTGGCCGCTCTCGGCCACCTGCAGCGCCTGCTCGATAGCATCGAACACAATCAAGTCGCCGGGCGGCGGCGGCTTCAGCCCATGCGCCCGCGTCCATTCCTCCCAGTCGTCGGGAAAGTTGACCGTGGTGATGAACCGCACGCCTCGAAGGCTGGCCGCCGAGGGCGGCTTGCCGTCGAGGTCCAGATACCCCGGCGCGCAGACCGGCATGGCCGTTTCCGGCAGCAGAAACGTGGCCGCGATATCCGGCCAGTCGCCCTTGCCGTGGCGGATCGCCAGCTCGACCTGATCGCGCCGCAGGTCGACGACGCGCGTCGTCGTTACCAGCTGCAGGTCGATCTCGGCCTGCGTCCGCTCGAAGGCGCCGAGCCGCGGGATCAGCCAGGTCGCGGCCAGCGACGGCGGCAGCGTCAGGCGCACGATGGCTCGCCCGCTCGCCGGCAACAGGGCCTCGGTCGCCGCGTGGATCTGCTGCATCGCCGGCTCGATCTGCGCCAGATAGCGCCGGCCGGCATCCGTCAGCGTCGGCCGCCGTCCCGTCCGGTCGATCAGCGCGGTTTGGAGGAATTCCTCCAGCCGCCGCACCTGATGACTGATCGCCGATTCCGTCAAGCCTAAGCTCTCCGCCGCGTCGCGATAGCGCTCATGTGTCGCCGCCGCATGAAATGCCCGCAAGGCCGCGAACGGCGGCAAGGTCAGCTTCCCTTTCGCCATCCTCCGACCCTGCGGCAAAGGTGAAGGAAATTCAAGTCACTGGCATGTCAGGTCAGCACGACGATCTTGCCGCCGGCGATGTTCGCTTCCATGGCGCGATGCGCCGCGACGATGTCGTCGAGTTCGTAGACGCGGCCGATCGGTGGACGGATCTCGCCAGCTTCGACTTGGTCGACGAAGGCCTGCAGCGGCGTTTGCAGGAACTCATCGACGCCGCCGGCATAGGTCGTCAGACCGACCGCGGTCGGGATCGCCGCCATGGGGCTGAAGTTTGCGATCTCCCACGCCCCGCCGACCATGCCGGTCATGCAGACCCGGCCCCCGGCGGCGGCGCAACGCAGCGAGTCCGCAAGCGTCGTCGTGCCGACCAGCTCCAGCACCTTGTCGACGCCGCCAGGCGCCAGGTCACGAACGGCATCGGCGATCGCGCCATCGTCGATCACCACGTCATGGGCGCCGTTGGCCAGCAGTCGGTCGCCGCGGTCTTCATTCCGGGTCGTGGCCAAAACCCGGACGCCCTGTCGCCTCGCGATGTTTGCCGCCGCCAGGCCGACAGACGTGGTGCCGCCCCGGATCAACAACGTCTCGCCATCGGCAATGCCGAGCGCATTGTTGAGCGAGCCCCACGCCGTCTGGACCATCTCGGGCAACGCGCCCAGAACCTCCCAGCCGAGCGACGACCGCAGCCGGACCACCTGCCGCGCCGGCACCGCGACATATTCGGCATAGCCGCCGTCGAAGGCCCGGCCCATGCCGCCCATGGCCGTGGCCACGGTGTCGCCGGGCGCGAAGCCGCCGCCGGGGTCGCTGGCGACGCTGCCGACGGCTTCGATGCCGAGGATGCGCGGGAACCGCACATCGGGCGAGTGGCCCTGCCGGGTGAACAGCTCGGACCGGTTCAGGCCGAAGGCGCGCACCCGGATCAGGACCCAGCCCGGCCGCGGCGTCGGGATCGGGCGCTCTTCGATCGTCAGCACCTCGGGCCCGCCCGCCGAATGGATCACGACGGCCTTCATCGTGGACATGGTTCGCGCCCTCTCCCAGACCGTCGACGACGTTATGGCCGGGCGGGCTCCGTCGTCGAGAAGGCATAACGCGCGATCTTCCAGGCGCCGTCCGCCCCCTTTGTCAGCACGAACAATTCCTGATTGGCGGCCGGGCTCGCGGCGCCGTTCGCCAGCACGGTGACGGTGCCCGCGGAGTTGGTCCGGGCAAACGCCCAGGTGTCGGAGATGGACACGATCTCGGCGATCTCGAAGTCGATGTCCAGGTCGATCGCGCCGAAGACCGCCGCGTAGGCTTGCCGCACCGCCTCGGCGCCGACGGCGGACGGATTGTTTTGCGGCATGAAGACGCCATCCACGGCGTAGAGCCGCATCACGCCGCCAACGTCACCGGCGTTCAGCGCCGTCTCATAACGCTGCAAGAGATCCGCGATGGCGGCGCCATCGCCGTCGGCCACGGCTTGAATGGCCGGCGTCAACGAAGCGGCAAATAGGACAGCGGCAAGGCCGTGTTTCACCCGGGTCAGCATGATCCGATCCTCCATGTGTGCGGGTTTGATCGGATCGGATATGGCATTATCCGGTGATTGGGATTAGTCATTAAAAATTGAATTTATTATCCCAAAATTGGAATTGTTATGCAGGACCTGACGGCGATGGCGTTGTTCGTTCACGTCGTGGAGCAAGGCAGCTTCACGGCGGCGGCCAGTCATCTCGGCGCGCCGCTCTCGACCGTCAGCCGGCGCATCGCCGCGCTGGAGGCATCGCTCGGCGTCCGGCTGCTCGAACGCACCACGCGGTCGCTGCGGCTCACCGAGATCGGCGAGAGCTATTACGCGCACTGCCGGCGCGGTCTGCAGGAATTCGACAGCGCGAACCTGCTGGTGCGGAACCGGCAAAACGACGTCGCCGGCCTGTTGCGGATCTCGATCCCGCCCAACCTCGCCGAAGACCTGTTCGTCCCCGTCGTGAATGCCTTCCAGGCGGACTTCCCGAAGGCCCGCGTCTCGGTCTTCGTCACCGAGCGTCACGTCGATCTCATCGCCGACGGCATCGATCTGGCATTCCGCGTCGGCGAGCTCCGCGATAGCGGCCTGACGGCGCGACGGGTCGCCGAATTTCGACCGCGTCTCGTGGCCGCGCCCGCCTATCTGGCGACGCACGGCGCGCCGGCATCACCGCAACAGCTTTCGCAGCACCGCATCGTCGCCTTCGGTGATGGACGCGCCGCCACGACCTGGCGCCTGACCGGCAGCCGGTCATCGGACACCGATGCCGCCGTCACCGTAAAGCTCGAGCCGGACCTGACGATGAACGACTACCGCGGCATTCTGCACGCCGT
Organism: Alphaproteobacteria bacterium; assembly: GCA_965232515.1. Lineage (GTDB taxonomy): Bacteria > Pseudomonadota > Alphaproteobacteria > JANQKO01. The sequence goes on from CBDDPY010000002.1 coordinate 2,112,468, forward strand.
CCGGGCCGGCGCGGGCATCGCGGAGATCCCCGATGTGATCTGCGCCGGATCTATCGACGCCGGCGATCTGATGCCGGTCCTCGACGGCTGGACCTTCGCGCCCGTCGACCTCACGGCGCTGCATGCCGGCAACAGACACGCCTCCCGCCTGGTTCGCCTGTTCCTCGACGCCTGTATCACGGCCTTCAAACAACTGCCTTAGCCCCAAGCTTACAGTTGTGTCATGAAACTCCATCGACTAGCGTTTCAACATGAAACTCACGTCTTTCGAGGATTGGAACTGCTCGCTCGCCCAGACCATGAACGTGATCGGCGAGCGCTGGACCGTGCTGATCCTGCGCGACGCCTTTTTCGGCGTGACGCGGTTCGACGACTTCCAGCAACGGCTCGGCATCGCCCGCAACATCCTGACGACGCGCCTCAAGCAGCTCACCGATGAGGGCGTGTTGGCGCGCACGATCGGTGACCACGGCCGGCCGGAATACCGCCTGACCGACAAGGGCTACGAGCTGGTGCCGATCCTGCTCGCCATCGCGCAGTGGGGCGACAAGCACAAGCCGAACCCGAAAGGCGCGCGGGCGATCTTCGTCGACCGCAAGACCGGCAAGCGCATCCGGCGCATCGACATCCGCGCCACCGACGGCAGCAAGCTTCACCCGAGGGACATCACTTTCAAACGCGGCCCCGGCCTTTCCGCTTAGGGGACCCCCGAGATGACCGCGGCTTACCCGATCACCGATCACGACTACGACGTCGTCATCGTCGGGGCCGGCGGCGCGGGCTTGCGCGCGGCGGTCGGCATGGTCGAGGCCGGGCTGAAGACCGCTGTTGTCAGCAAGGTGTTCCCGACGCGCAGCCATACCGTCGCCGCCCAGGGCGGCATCTCGGCCGCGCTCGGCAATATGAGCGCGGACGACTGGCGCTGGCACATGTACGACACCGTCAAGGGCTCGGACTGGCTCGGCGACCAGGACGCCATCGAGATCATGTGCCGTGACGCCATCCCCGCCGTGCTCGAGCTCGAGCATTTGGGCGTGCCCTTCTCCCGCACCGCGGCCGGCACGATCTATCAGCGCGCCTTCGGCGGCATGACCACGCGCTTCGGCGAGGGCATGGCGCAACGCACCTGCGCCGCGGCCGACCGCACCGGCCACGCCATCCTGCACACGCTCTATCAGGCGCTGCAGCAGCGGGCCGAATTCTTCATCGAATTCATCGCCCTCGATCTGCTCATGGACCGCGACGCCAACGCCTGCCGCGGCGTCGTCGCCTGGAACCTGGACGACGGCGGCATCCATCGTTTCAACGCGCCGATGACGGTGCTGGCGACCGGCGGCTGCGGCCGGGTCTATTTCTCGACGACCCAGGCGCACACCTGCACCGGCGACGGCAACGCCATGGCGCTGCGCGCCGGCCTGCCGCTGCAGGACATGGAGTTCGTCCAGTTCCACCCCACAGGGATCTACGGCGCCGGCATGCTGATCACCGAGGGCGCGCGCGGCGAAGGCGGCTATCTCACCAACGCCGACGGCGAGCGCTTCATGGAACGCTACGCGCCGTCGGCCAGGGACCTCGCCAGCCGCGACGTGGTCAGCCGGGCGATGACCGTCGAGATCCGCGAGGGCCGCGGCCTCGGGCCCGAGCGCGATCACATCCACCTGCATCTCGAACACCTGGATCCGGCAATCGTCCGCGAGCGTTTGCCCGGCATCGCCGAGTCGGCCCGGATCTTCGCCGGCGTCGACGTAACGAAGGCGCCGATCCCGGTGCTGCCGACGTCGCACTACAACATGGGCGGCATCCCGACCAACCACCTGACCGAGGTGATCGATCCGACCGACGCAAACAAAGACCGGACGCTCGGCGGCCTGCTGGCGATCGGCGAAGCGGCCTGCGTCTCCGTGCACGGCGCCAACCGCTTGGGCTCCAATTCGCTTCTGGACCTGGTCGTGTTCGGCCGGGCCGCCGGCCGCCGGGCGGCCGAGCTGGTGCGGCCCGGCGCGGCGGTAAGGCGGGCGCCCGCGCATGAGACCGAGCGCGCGCTTACCCGCCTCGACCGATTCCGCCATGCGGGCGGCCCGTTGCCGGCCGCCGAGCTGCGGTTGGAGATGCAGCGCATCATGCAGACGGACTGCGGCATCTTCCGCGGCGGCGAATGGCTGCGGCAAGGCATCGCGCGCATGCGCCAGGTCTGGGCCAAGCGCGCCGACATCGGGCTCGGCGACCGCTCGCTGGTCTGGAACTCGGATCTGGTCGAGACGTTGGAGCTCGACAACCTGATGGCGCAAGCCGTCGCGATCCTGAGCGCGGCCGAGCACCGCACCGAAAGCCGCGGCGCGCACGCCCGCGAGGACTTCCCCGACCGCGACGACACCCAATGGCTGACGCACACCACCGTCCGGGTCGACGAATGGGGCGAATCCACCCTCGGCGACCGGCCGGTGCGTCTCCACACCATGAGCAACGACGTCGAGCCCTTCCCGCCCAAGGCGCGGGTGTATTGATCTGCGCCTACGCCGTCATTCCCGTTCAAGCGCCTCCGCAAACGCAGGATCGAGCGTCGCCGGGTCGATGCGCTCGGCCCAGGAGGTGACGGGGATCAGTTGACGCGTTGCGTCGTCGGGGTCGTTGGCGCGGACCGGGTTGACGAATTCCCAGACAATGTCGCCGTCGGCCGTCACCTCGAACAGCCGGCCGCCCACCGCCTCGGTGATCAGCGTGTTGCCGTTCGACAGCCGTTGCTGCGCCGCCCGCACCTCGGAATCGAACGGCCTCTCGCGCGTGCCCCGGTACTGCCAGGTGATCTCCGACGTCATCGGATCGAAGGCGATCACGCGCGAGCGACCGCCGGGCCCGAAATGGCCCAGATTGTCGAACAGCATGATCTCGCCGTTCGGCAGCACATCGGCGTCGTGCTGCGACATCCAGGGTCCGCGCAGGGCCCAGACGATCTGCTGCCGCTCCAGGTCCAGCACGGCGATCGTGTCCATGTCGCGGAACGAGAGCAGCACCTGGCCGGCTTTCGCGAACGGCAGCTTCGCCGCGGCCTCGGTGTCGATCACGTCGATCGAGTTGGTGTGCAGGAAGTCGTCGTCGTTGTACCACGAGCCCTTGTTGAGCAGCCGCGCATAGGGCGAGTTCACGAAGGCATCGATGATCGGCACGCGCTGCAGTTCCGCGCCGTCGGGCGACAGGACGACGACGGAATCGTCGATGCGCGGCATCGTCAGGTGCGGAAAGCCGTCATAGAGCTTGCGGCTGAATTCGTGCGTCAGCGCGTAGATCCGCCCGTCCGCGCCCACATCGACGTCATGGTGCGTGTGCTGCAGATAGGTCCAGAGCGGCTCGGACTCGGCGTTCAGCTTGACCAGGCCATAGCCCCAGGGCGAGTCGCCGGCGGCCACGTAGATCGCCAACAGGTCGCCGTTCGGAAACAGATGCGCCTTGCGCCAGTACATGAAGTTGTCGGGCTGCGGGTCTTCGACGGCCGCGCTCTCGTTCCAGACCGCGCTGAACGGCAATCGCCATTCGTGCGCCACCTCGCCCGCCATCGTCACCAGCCGCGCATGCGTGCCGTCGCCGGACGTATAGAGCGTCAGGCCGGCCTGCGCCCGGGCCGGGTCGTGAATGGTGACGCCGCGTTGGTCGCCGCGCGCCGGCACCCACAGATCGGTGCGGAACTCGTTCGGATAGTGGGTCTGCTTGGCGATCAGCGCCTGGCCGCCGCGATAGGCGTCGCCCAGATAGCGCGACGGAAACGACTCGTTCAGGATCACGAAAGCGCCGGCGACAAAGCTCAGGAACATCGCCGACAGCAGGAAGACGCCGAAGCCGATCCGCCCCGCGACCGATCCGGACGCTTCGGCATGCGCTGTCACCACCGCCTGACTGCTCAAGGGCTCGGCTCCTTCTCTCTTGGATTCGGCACGCCATACGGACCGTCGTCTCGAATACGTGCGCGCGTGTCGGCGGATGTAAAGCGGTCGATGTGAAGGAAAATCGTGACCGAAAAGGGAACGGGCAAATGACCGGCCGCCCGGCGGCCGGCGTTCAGGCGGACCGGTCGGCAGCTTCCGGCGGCCAGACGATCTCGAACCGCTCGAACACGGTCTCGATACTGTCGGACATCTCGAAGCCCTCGCGCGCGGCCTGCGCGGCGAAATAGGTGCGGTGGTTCGCCAGCCAGTCGGCGCGCGTCCGGTCCCCCTCGCCCTCGTCCCAGGCAAAGGCGTCGTCGACCTCGACCAACGGCTTCACCGTGATCTCGGTCGTGCGCCAGATACATCGCGGCTCGCCAAGGCTGTCGACAACGACCACGAAATCGCCCACCCGCGGCATCGGCTCGCGTCCCGGCCCATAGTCCCGCGCCAGCGACGCGGTCGCCCGCTTACGCCCCGCCAGCACGAGGTGGAGCAGCTCGTCCATCATTTCAGCCGTATCCCCGAACACCACCACCACATAGTCCGCGGTGTCCTCGCCACTGGCCGCGACGAACGCCTGCCAGAACCGATCCGTCGCCGGTGTCTTTGTCGGGCTCAATTTCGGGTACCTCCCGCGGATAAGCATACGGACGCAATAGATTGTCCCCACACAGGGGCGGCGACAAGGGCTGCATTTCCGGTCGTCGCGACGGTTAATGCAGCGCTGCATGGCGCTTATGCGGGCCCTCGGGTTCACGCCCGGCGGACGGAGCGGTATTGGAGCGCCCGTGGGGTGATGCCACGGGCCTGACAGGCGCACGGGCCGAGCGGCGAAACAACAGCAGTATCGCGTTTGGACTGAACCGCAGATCGAACTGCCAAGAAACCAAAGGACACCCGCTATGACGCCCAAGCAAATCACACTCATTCAGGAGAGCCTCCGGAAGGTGCCGCCCGAGGCCGCCGCCGAGCTGTTCTACGACCGCCTGTTCACCCTGGACCCGGATCTGAAACGCTTGTTCGTCGGCGACATGCGGGAGCAGGGCAGCAAGCTGATGTCGATGATCACCATCGTCGTTAACGGGCTGATGGATCTCGAACCGTTGCTGCCGACGGTGCGGGCGCTGGGCGCGCGTCACGCCGGCTATGGCGTGAAGCCCGAGCACTACGACACCGTCGGCGACGCCCTGCTGTGGACGCTGGCCCAGGGCCTGGGCGACGACTTCACCGACGACGTCAAGCAGGCCTGGGCCGACGCCTACGGCCTCTTGTCCTCGACCATGATCCAGGCCTCGATGTCGAAGGCGGCCTGACCGAAAATACCGGTCGCCGGTCGGGGCGCCGCCATGCGCGACCGCCCCGGCTCGGCCGCCGCCTTGGCTGATGGCGGCTGACCGGCGGCGTTGGCTTGCGCATACGAAACCGACGCCTCATCTTGCAGGATCCGGTTCTGTGCATGGCGCCGGGGCAACTGGGCGAGGCGTTCGTGCAGTCCGGAAAGGACGTCATCGAGGTCGAAGGCCGCAAGACCGCCGTTGTCGTTAAGGGCGGCGGCGCGCCCGCCGTGGTGTTCATATCCGGCCTCGGCGACGGCATGTCATCCTGGACGCCGATCCTTGGCCGGATCGCGGCGCGCACGACCGCCTTCGCCTACGACAGGCCGGGCTACGGTGAGAGCGCGCCGTGCAGGCATGGGCGCGCCGGCCGGGACGGCATCTTCGTCGCGCGTCATCTCAAGGCCAGCCTGACCGGCGCGGGCATCGCGCCGCCCTATGTCGTGGTCGGGCACTCGCTCGGCGGCCTCTATGCGCTCGGCTTCGCGAAGGCCTTCCCGAATGACATCGCGGGCCTGGTCCTGCTCGACATGCGCGCGCCGACTTATTCGCAAGCCTGCGCGGCCCACAGGTCCGTCCGCGCCGAAGCACCCTGGTACGCGACCCTGTTTCTGCCCGCGCACATGAAGGCCGAGATACACGGCGCCGCGATGGCCGAACAGCAGGCCCAGACGTTGGAAGAACTTGACGACATACCGGTCACGGTCGTCGCCGCCGCGAAACCCGATCCCGGCATCGACCGGGCCGTCTACGATCTCTGGCGGGACGAGCAGAAGAAGTTCGCCGACCGGCTCGCGGCCGGCAGGTTCGTCATCGCCGACGACTGCGCCCACGACATCCACAAGGACAATCCGGACCTCGTCGCGAACGAGATTCTGACGGTCGTCGATATCGTCGCGGCCGCCCGGACGGCCTGAGCGACGATCGCCCGGAAAGGCGACGCCGCCGTGCGCGGCGCGTATAGTGCTCGACCATGACAGACTTCGAGGTGACCGGCCGGTGCCTGTGCGGCGCGGTCGTCTACCGCGTCACGGCGCCGGCGAAGCGCCTTGAGCATTGCCACTGCACCTATTGCCGGCATGCGCACGGCGCGCTCTACGCGTCCGGCGCGCTGGTCGATGCGGCGCACTTCCATATCGATCGGGGCTCAGAGCACCTGAAGGCCTTCACCAGCACGCCCGGCAATCACCGCTGGTTCTGCGGCGGCTGCGGTTGTCACATCTACATGTCGGTCGACGACATACCCTCGGAAATCTATTACTGGGCCGCCTCGCTCGACGCCGACATGCATCCCGGCCACCCGGAGAATTGCGAATGGCATCTCTTCGTTGGCTCCAAGGCGAGCTGGGACCGCTTCGACCAGTCACTGCCGACACACGACGCCTACGCCGATCGGCCCCGCCCGGACGACGACGGCTGACAGGTCCGCGACCTGCCAATGCGTACGCCATGTGCGCCGGCTCGGGCTTGCCGCCCGTCACGCGGACCGGGCGGCGACCCATGTGAATGTCGGCCCTCGGCATAAACCCGCGCTTGGGGGCGTTCCGATGGCCGGCGCCTGTCGCGTCCGTCGCGGAGCTCGACAAGGCCATCACTATGTACGGCGCGCACGATTTTCAACTTGACTATATGTGCGCAGCGCACATAATTATGGCCGATGTCGAGAAAGCCCGCGACAAAGTACAAAACCAAAGCCCTCGATGCGGATACTTGGCCGGACTTCGCGCGTCTGGTCGAGGCGAACAACGGTGTCTGGGGCGGCTGTTGGTGCATGTGGTATCACGGAAAGGGCGAAGGCTCGGACGACTCCCCGGCGAGAAAACGCGAGGCGAAGGAATGCCGCGTTCGGGAAGGACGGGCGCATGCCTCCCTGGTCTTTCATGGTACGGACTGCGTCGGCTGGTGCCAGTTCGGGTCGCCGGACGAGCTTCCGCGAATCCATAATCAGCGTGCCTATCTGGCGACCGATCCGATGCTGCCCGACTGGCGGATCACCTGCTTCTTTTCCGGCAAGGGCCATCGCGGCGCCGGCGTGGCGTCCGTCGCGCTCGAGGGGGCGATCGGGCAGATCAGGAAGATGGGCGGCGGACGCATCGAGGGATACCCGGAAGACATCGAGGGCCGAAAGGCTTCGCCGGCATTCCTGTTCAACGGAGCGCTGCACATGTTCGAGCGCCTGGGCTTCGAGCGATCACGGAAGATCGGTAAGCACAAGTGGGTGGTGACGCTGAACGTGTAGTCTTCTTCGTCCCGGTCTGGACGATATGCTGCCCCGAAATAGAGAAGCCTGGCGCACTCTGACAAGGCTGCGGTGACCGAGACCCGTCACCTTCTCGGCTTCGCCGCAAGCGGAAGATCATCGAATAGCCCGGGCGCTTCGCCAATTTGCGCGCCTTCGATCGCGAGCATCCTGAGCTTCGTCGCAATACCACCAGCCGCCGAAAAGCCGGTGAGCCTGCCGCCCGCGCCGATGACACGATGGCACGGCACGATGATCGGCAACGGGTTGTGGCCGAGGGCCTGTCCGACATCGCGGGCAAGCCGCTTGTCGCCGAGTTGCGACGCGATGGCGCCATAGGTCGATGTCTCGCCGGCCGGGATCGCGCGCGTTGCGGCATAGACCTGTGCTGCAAACGGATCGATCCCGCCGAAGTCGCAGACGATGGAGGTAAGATCCGTCCCTTCCCCCTCGAGCAGAGCGGTCATCGACTCGATGGCGCGACGAATAGCGGTCGGCGGCTCGCCCTTTGTGGCGCCCGTTCGCGCGGCCAGACGGCGGCCGGTGTCAGCAGAGCTTTTGTCCGGAAGGCGCGTTGCGACGACCGCGTCATTGCACCAGGCAATGCCGCAGTCACCGAGCGGAGTCGGAAAGAGCGAGAAGTGCACCATGGGTCGAGCGTTATGCACGCTTGTACACCAACTGAAGTCCTGTTTCCGAACGCTCTTCAGATGAACGAGATGCAGCCTGCCCGGCTGCACAGAGCTTCGCGACTTTAACCTTCGGGCGATTTCGATGCATATCAGTCCTCGATCTTGCCGCCGACTACGCCTTCGTGCGAGCCATTTTGGGCGGTCGGGGCAGGCGCCAGAACGCGAGCGTGCCGAGCGCGACCAATGCGCAGACCGTCAGCAGCGCGGCGCTCAGCGGGTCGATGACTTGCCCCGGCGCAAGCGATGCCGCCACGCCGCTGAGCCACTGCACCGCGGCGACGCCGGAGAACATCGCCATCGTGAACACGCTGAGCGCGCGCCCCGTCATCCTGGCGGGATATGCGGATCGCAAGTCGGCGTACTGCAGGACGATGTAGCCCGCGAAGAAGCCGTTGAAGATCGCAAGGGCAACATCGAAGAACGCTCCCACGCCGACTGCGAGCGCCGCGAACTGCGCCGCATAGGCTGCACTGCAGCCGATAATGATGGCGCGTCGCGCGCGGCCGCCAGGGTCGAAGCGCCCCAAGACGAGAGGCCCTAGCAGCGCGGCGAGCGAGACCGCGAACGCGACGTGGCCGACCTCGACAAGCGAGAGGCCGTGGCGCTGCGCGAGCAGCGGGCCCAGCCACAGCCCGCGCAGCGCGAGGAACGCCGCGTAGGTGACTGCGGCCAGGCAGCAGATGCCGGCGGTGTAGGGCCTTAAGAGGATCGAGCCGAGATCGCGCAGCGCCGCGCCGAGGGTCTGGCCTTGAGCCCGCGACGGCATGGGCTCGTCGCGGACGCACCAGAGCACGGCGATCCAGCTCGCGGCGGCGAGCAAGGTCAGCGCAACGAAGCCCGCACGCCACGACCAGGTTGCGATCACCCACGCAAGCGGCGTGCTAGTGATCAGCATGCCAACCCCGCCGACCCCCATCACGACGCCGGACACGGCCGCGAAGCGATCGGCCGGGTAGCGCCGGGAAATGAAAACCATCGCCGCGAGCAGCGCCGGCGCGCAGCCGAAACCGATCAGCCATTGGCCGGCGACGAGCATGGCTAAACTGTTCGCGCTGGCTGACACCGCGCTGCCGGCCATCGCGAGCACGAACGCGACGACGATGGTGCGTCGTGGCCCATGCCGGTCGAGCGCGACCCCAACCGCCGGCTGTGCGAGCGCGAAGGCGAGGTGAAACGCGCCCGCCACTGCGCCGAGTGCCTGTGCTGAGGCCCCGAACTCGGCCGCGAGCGGGTCGGCAGTGATCGTCACGACGGTGCGAAAGGCGTGGCTGAGGATGAAGACCGCGATCAGCGCTGCGAGCATCAGCGACGTGCGGCGGCGCTCGCGTGCGGCCGTAGCCTCGGTGGCCAACACAGTCGTCCTCACGACGGCAACGGTTCCAAGGTTGAAGCCGGCGTCGGGGTACGGCCTGCTGGGGCGCGGGAGCCCCCGCTCCAGCCTTCCGCCATGCGAGCGTCCGGACGCGGGCTAGCTGGAGCATTCGCTCCACAACGTCGGCGATCAGGCGCGAGGCTCATGAGGCGTGGGCCATGGGTCACTTCACGGCAAAGACGCGGTGGATGGGGCCGCCATCGCCCGTTCGGGATTTGGTCACGGCTATGACGTTGTTAAGCCATGTATAGCGGCGATCGCCGGTCTCGAATTGCGGCGCCGCACGGAAGTAGTAGCGCCATGCGCCTGCGGGGTCGTCCGGTTTTTCGAGATCGGTCGCATACTCGGCGTCTTCCGGCGCCGACCAGAACCGCCCTTGCCAATAGACGTAGAGCATTGCTTTGTCGTGTGTCTCCAGGCAGAAGCGCACATCAAGGACGCCCGTCCCATCTGGTCGAATGCGTACCCAGTCCGCGCCTGCGTCCGGCACAACACGCCCGCGCAGGTGGGGCCCTTCGAACGCGCCGCCCTTTACGAGATAGATGAGGCGCCTGCCTTCGGATATCGGCCCCACGTCCAGCGGTGGAAGATGAAGCTGGACACGCGCTTCGAACAGGAACTCCAACTCGGGAGGGCTGTGCGCGTCCCAGCCGGCGGCGCTGAGTGTCAGGCCGCCGGCGCTCGGTTCCAGGGTATGCGCGTTGCCACGCCCAACAAGCGCGGTTGCGGCATAAAGTCCCGCGCCGACAAACATATTTCTACGTATCGTATCTGGCATCTGTTGCCCTCCGCCCGGGTCACACTCAATTCGGGTTGGCGCCCGCCGACCTTGGCGGCGCCATGCGGCCACTGCTAAGCCACGGCGCCAATCATGTGCGCCACGCACATATTGTCAAGTTGAAATTCGTGCGCGCCGCACATAATCTACGACGGATGATCGACCGCAACGCCAATCTGCTCGGTGTCGTCGGGCTTGCCGTCGCCGACCGCATCGGAGACGTGGCGCGCGACGTCCTTCGTCACGGCGGTGAAACCCCCGCAGCACTGGTTGTCATCGGATACGGCTCCGGCCCCTCCAACGATCAGCTGCGACGCATTCTCGGCTTGTCCCACCCGGGTACCGTGCGCCTCGTCGATCGGCTCGTCGCCGATGGCCTCGTTGAGCGTCGCAAGGGGCGAGACAAACGGGCGATCGCGCTCTACCTCAGCGAGCGGGGCATGGCATTGCGCGAGGAACTCCTGAAGGGACGCCTCGCCGCCATCCGGCCACTGCTGGCCCCGCTGACCGGCGTGGAGCAGGAGATTCTTGCGGCGCTGCTGCATAAGATGTTGTCTTCGATGGAGACGACGGCGACCGAACGCCGCACGCTCTGTCGCCTTTGCGATAAGCGCATCTGCACCAACTGCCCCATTCCGGCCGACGCGCGGCCGGAGACATGAACACTAGACGCGGACATGCATCCCGCCTGGCGACCGGCCGGATGACGCACGCGTCACCCGACGCTTCGCAGACCCGGTGGATCGTCGCCACGGGCAAGGCCCACCCGCGGCCCAGGCGAACCTTGGCTGCGGCGGCAACGGCGAGCGCGCCGCATCACGGGACGAGATGCCCGATCAGAAGCTTCATGAACAGCGCCGGCACAAACCACTCGAGTCCGGGCGTCGCGCCCAGCACGCCAAGCACCAGCCCGATTGCGACCAGAGAACACGTCACGGCGATCGGCAGCTTCAGATAGCGCGGCGCGGCAAGCACCGCGAATAGTGCGATGACGAGGCATGCGGACACCGCCGCCGCATAGGTCGCGTCAAACCCTTCGCCCCGGAACGCCCACGCGACAACGCCGATGTGCAACAGGTGAAGGCAGGTGAAGGACACATGCCGGCCGGCGGTCACATCGAGCCGGTGATACCAACGCTTCGTCGTTTCTGTTGCGAAGCAGACCGCGCCGCCGATGACATCGAGCGCGATGACGGCGCCCAGAAGAATGAGCCAGATGTTTGCGCCCTGCGCGGCGAGCGCCCAAGCCGCGAGGATCGCGCCTGCGGTGCCCGAACCGATCACCAGGAAGTTTTCCTGCCAACGCATGCCCGGACCGACAAGACGGTCCCACGATCCTGGCAGACCCGTACGGGGCGCGGGAATAGCAACAGACGTCTCCATATGTATCCTCTCAAACGGGGAACCGGTCCGTTGGCCCCGAAGGCCAATCCCCGACCCATCCCAATGACCATTGGCATGACGCGGCGCGCGTTAACCTGCTCAAGACGTCTGTCATCACTGGCACGGCTTCAAGACAAACGCCGCCAACATGCGGCGACCGGTCGCACTGTTTCTGGCGTCTCTCAGGCAGACACATTCGGCAACGGATCGCCATCTGGCCGCGGCGCGTCCGCACCGTGCCGGCGTGGACGTGCAGATGCCGGGCGCGGACGAGGTCGGGCGCGCCGTCATGCACCCGGGCCAGGCGCGTGGCGGCCGATGTTCTCATAGACGGGACGCTGCGGTTCTCCGTATTTTCCAGGGCAATCTTCCGTCGGAGCAAGACGAACGGCCGAGAGGTGCCGCATGCGAGATCCGCGATATGACGTCCTGTTCGAACCGGTCAGAATCGGCCCGCTGACGACCCGCAACCGGTTCTATCAGGTGCCGCACTGCACGGGCATGGGCCATCGCTATTCCCGCGGCGAGGCGCGATTGCGCGGCATCAAGGCCGAGGGCGGCTGGGGCGTGGTGTCCACCCAGGAAACCGAAATCCACCCGAGCTCCGACCTGACCCCGGCCAACGAGGGACGCCTGTGGGACGACGGCGACGCGCCCGCGTTGCGCGCCGTCGCCGATGCCGTGCATGAGCATGGCAGCCTCGCGGCCATTCAGCTGGTCCACAACGGCCTGCATTCGGCGAACCGTTACAGCCGGACGCCGCCGCTTGCCCCATCGCACTGTGTTGTCGATTGCGACGATCCCGTTCAGGCGCGCGCCATGGACAAAGCCGACATCCAGGCGTTTCGCCGCTGGCACCGCGACGCCGCGCGACGCGCCAGGGAAATGGGCTTCGACATTATCTATGTCTATGCCGGCCATGACATGACGCTGCTACAGCATTTCCTGCTGGCCCGACACAACCACCGGACCGACGAATATGGCGGGTCCTTCGAAAACCGGCTGCGTCTTTTCCGTGAAGTGATCGCGGAGACGAAAGAAGCGGCAGGCGACCGTTGCGCCGTCGCGGTGCGTCTCGCGGTCGACGAGTTCATGGACGGCGAAGGATTTCGCCACGACCATGAAGGCCGGGACATCATCGCGGCGCTGGCCGAAGAACCCGATCTTTGGGACGTGAACCTCTCGGACTGGGCAAATGACAGCCAGACCTCCCGGTTTTCCGACGAGGGCTTTCAGGAGCCCTACACGGCGTTCGTCAAATCGCTGACGACAAAGCCGGTGGTCGGTGTCGGCCGCTACACGTCGCCGGACTCGATGGTGCGCGTCGTCAGGCAAGGCCGGCTCGATCTCATTGGCGCGGCGCGTCCGTCGATATCCGATCCGTTCCTGCCGAAGAAGATCGAAGAAGGCCGCATCGACGACATCCGCGAGTGCATCGGCTGCAACATCTGCACCGCCAGCGACAACGTCTCGATGCCGATCCGCTGCACGCAGAACCCGACCATGGGCCAGGAATGGCGGCGCGGCTGGCACCCGGAAATCATCCCGCCGCTGAAGGCGCCCGAAGCGCATCTGATCGTCGGCGGCGGCCCCGCCGGCCTGGAGGCCGCGCGGGCGCTCGGACAGCGCGGCGCGACCGTGATCCTTGCCGAGAGCGGCCGCGAATGGGGCGGGCGCGTCGCCCGCGAGGCCCGCCTCCCGGGGCTCGCGGGCTGGGCGCGCGTGCGCGATTGGCGTCTTTCGCAGCTTCAACAAATGCCGAATGTCGAGATGTATCTGGAGAGCGACTTGAGCGCGGCCGACATTCTCGACTACGGCATTCGAAACGTCGCCCTTGCCACGGGCGCCAGGTGGCGTCGCGATGGCGTCGGACGCCACCACCGCAAGCCGTTGACCTTCCTGAACCCCGAACGGGTGTTAACGCCGGACGATCTGATGCAGCCGCAGGCGACCGAACGGCTCGCATCCGGACCGCTGGTGATCTTCGATGACGACCGGTTCTACATGGCGAGCGTTCTGGCCGAACGGTTGGCGGCATCGGGCCACGATGTTCATTTCGTCACGCCGGCAGCGGTGGTCGCGCCGTGGTCGGTCAATACGCTGGAGCAGGATCGGATTCAGACGCGCCTCATTGACCTCGGCGTGAATATCGTCCCGCTGCACGGGTTGCACGGCATGCGGGACGACCGCATCCAACTGTCCTGTGTCTACTCCGGACGCGTGCGGGAACTGGACTGCGCGACGCTTGTCTCGGTGACGTCGCGCCTGCCCGACGACACGCTCTGGCACGAGCTCACGGGCGCGCGCCGTCACTGGCCGGATGCCGGCATCGCCTCGGTGGAACGCATCGGCGATTGCCTTGCGCCCGCCCTGATTTCCGATGCCTGTTATTCGGGCCACGCCTATGCGCGTGGCGTCGAAGATCCGTCATCCGACGTCGTCAACCGGGACGACAGAGTGCAAGGACTGACCGGATGACATACCGATAACGGCGCCTGGCCTCACGCCGCGCGCCGGCGCTCCCGATACATGGCGTAGAGGCCGCCGGCCACGATGGCGACGACGCCGATCACCGTCCAGTGCTCGGGCCGTTCATTGAAAACAAGCCAGCCAATCAACAAGGCAAACGCCACCGCCGAGTAGGTAAAGGGCTGCAAGGCCGATGCCTGTCCACGACGCAGCGCCGCGATCAGCCCGAAATGACCGGCGGTATTGAAAACCCCCGCCAGCAGCATCCACGTCCAGGTTTCGGCGTCTTCGGGGTGCCGCCAATCCCACGGCGCGATCAGCCCCGTCACCGCGAACATGGCGCAGCCCGTCCATAACAGCGTCGTTGCTTCACTGTCGTGGCGGCTCAACGCGCGCAGCAGAACCTGATAGACGCCCCACAGCAAGACACCCGATATCGGCAACAGGGTAAGCCACCCGAAGGTACCGAATCCGGGGCGCGACACCGCCAGCATGCCGGCGCAACCGACCAACACCGCGATCCATCGATGCACGCCGACCTTCTCGCCGAGAAATGCCGATGCAAACACCAGCACGACCAACGGCGTTGCGGCGCTGATCCCCGTGACATCGCCCAGCGGCAGGCTGCGGAACGCGAAAATGAATACGGCGACTTCGGCCACAAGGATAAGAGAGCGAATTGCCTGAAGCACCTTGCGCTCGCTCCTGAAGGCGCGCTTCAGCCCACCGTGACGGGATATCCAAATGAGCGCGATCGCCAGCCAGACCCACGACCGCACCCAAAGCACCTGCCAAACCGAATAGGTCTGCGTCAGGTGCTTTCCGATGGCGTCGCCGACGGTGATGCAGAACATCGCCATAAGCGTGAGCAGTATTGCGACAAAAGGCGTTCGATCGCCGTCCATTATTCTACTTTCGATTGAATTCACTGAAGGCAGGCGGCGCTGCCCCTTCGCGGTCGGAGAGGTCCCCTTCGTTCGGGAAACGAGGATAGTGGCGGGTTCGGCGTGGCAATGGGTAACCGCGATGACGGTCCCGTCGCAAACGAGTATATAGACGACCTAGGCATACATTTTTTAGGTCTCGTCGCGATGGCCGCGCCACGCCGTCAACAGGTCCCGCCGCTGAACGCGCTCCGCGCCTTTGAAGCCGCCGCGCGCCATTCGAGCTTCACCGAAGCGGCGCGGGAGCTGTTCGTCACCCCGGCGGCGGTCGCGCGACATGTGAAGGGGCTTGAAGCCTGGGCCGGTGCGCCGCTGTTCACGCGCCGCGCCCAGGGCGTCGAGCTGACGGCGCTCGGCACAAGCGTGCTGCCCGAGTTCGTTTCCGCCTTCGACAGCCTCGGCGGGGTCGTGCAATCGCTTCGGGCGCAGGTCGAACCCAACGTTGTCCGGATCGCCGCGCTGCCGTGCATCGCGCAGCTCTGGCTCGCGCCGCGAATGCCGGTCATTCGGGCTGCGGTGAACGACATCGTGCTGTCGGTCACCACGTCCGAACATCCGCCCAACCTGAAGCGCGAACCGTTCGATATGAGCATCTATTTCGTCGCCAACCCGCTCCGGGACACGCACATCGAACTGTGTCGCAACGTCACCTTCCCGGTGTGTTCGCCCGCGCTTGCCGCCGAACTGCGTGAGCCGGCCGACCTCGCCGGCGCGACGTTTCTTCACGATGCCTGCTGGCTGCACGAGTGGGACGCCTGGCTGGCGCACGCGTGTCCGGACGCGTCCATCGACACCCGGGGGTCGGTGTTCACGCTCTACAGCTTCGCCGTCGCCGAGGCGAAGAACGGCGCCGGCGTCCTGATCGGCCACGAACCGCTCGTTCGCGGCGACCTCGATCGGGGCGACCTGATCGCGCCGTTCGAGACAAGCATCGAAGGCGACGTGAGCCTGGCCATCGAGGTCGCGCGGCCGAACTACGAAGAGCGCCCCCTCGGCAGGGTCATCGAAGCCCTCCGGAACGCCTCGCCTCCAGCCTAGCCCGCCGGATGAAACACCCGCTCGAACGACTCCCTGAGCCAGCGGATCGTCGCCTGGATGCGGAGCGTCTGCACCGTGTCGGGATGGGCATGCAAATGCAGCGCGCGGATCAGGTCCGGCTCGCCGTCGTTCACGCGGACCAGGCGCGGGTCCGCCTCGCCGAGGCACATCGGTAACAGCCCCTTGCCGACGCCCTCGCCGACGGCGGCGCGCATGATGCCGGCATCCGTCGCGGTCAGGCGCATGCGCTCGCCGCGCCGGCGCAGGCCCTTGTGCGCGCGGGTGATGTTGGGCCGCACCGCGTCCTCGTCGTAGAACGAGACCCAGCCGTCGGGCTCTTCGGCCATGTCGCGGGCCTTGTAGACGGCGTACGGCACGTCGCCCAGCTTGATCGCGAACTCGCCCTCGCCCGGCTCGACCTCGAACCAGATCGACAGCGAGGCCTCGCCCCGCACCCGGTTGCGCGGGATCAGCGAGATCACGCGCAGGTCGAGCCGCGGATGCGCGGCCAGGAACGGCCCCATCGCCATCCCGGCCAGCCGCTCCAGCGTCCAGGGGTTGCCCAGCAGGCGGACGGTGCCGACCGGCCCGTCGTCCGACGCCGTCACCTCGTCGATCATCCGGTCGACCCGGCGCTCGACCTCCAGCACCTGCTTGATCGCGGCCTCACCGGCATCGGTGAGCGCGAAGCCCGTCTTCGAACGCACGAACAGGATCACGCCCAGATTGGCCTCCAGCGCCGACAGCCGCCGGCCGGCCGTCGACTGGTCGATGCCCAGCGTCTGCGCGGCCTGCGTCAGCGAGCCCGTGCGGCTGACCGCAAGCGCGACTTTCAGATTGTCCCAATCCATCGGTTGACCCCCGATCTCGGTGTTTCGCATGGCGCCGCATGCTTATCAAAGCGCCCGGCCGCGGGTGTGACATAGCCCACAACCGACACTGCAGGGCTGCATAGTCCTTATGCGGTTTCTCGGGTTCCGGTCCAGCGGCCCTGCCGGTAATTGATTATGCAATCGTCGCGACGCGCTGGGCGACCCCGGTGGCGGCGCGCGGAATCTCAAATGACGGAGGCGTCATCCGATGGCGCTCAGCAACGACGAAATCGCACTGATCCGCAGCAGCTTCCGCGCGGTTACGCTGAACACGGAACAGGCCGCGGACCGCCTCTACCGCATCCTGTTCGAGATCGCGCCCGATGTCCGCGACATGTTCCTGCGCGACATGCAGCCCCAGGGCGCCATGCTGATGAGCAAGCTCGGGCTCGTCGTCTCGGAGCTGCAGAACCTGGAGGCGCTGGCGCCGATGCTGGAGGACCTGGCGCTGCGCCATGTCGCCTATGGCGTCAAGCCCGAGCACTATCCGGCCCTCGGCGAGGCGCTGTTGCGCATGCTCGCCGACACGCTCGGCGACGACTTCACGGACGAAACCCGTGCCGCCTGGGCCAAGGCCTACGACGAGCTCGCGACGCTGATGATCGGCAGCGCCTACCGCGATTGAGCGACATGTTGCCCGAGCTCGCCCCATCCCACTCCCCCGCCGAAGAACTCGGCTTGACGAAGAAACGTCTGCGACTTCCGCCGTTTGTCATCGACCCGGAAACCTCGGACTGAAGGAACCTGTAATGAAAGTACCCGCGTTTCCGGCCGCCACCTCGGCGGCCGGCCCGTTACACGGCATCGAAGGCGCGACCGACAAGTTCTCGGTCTCGGTCGAGATCACATTCGGCGCTGCCGTCCGCAGCGACGCCGGCGATCTCGACATCTTCCCGGCCCGCCAGCGCGGCCCCGCGTAGACACGGCACGGACGAAATCGGGTTAGGCAGGCCACCCCCACCTCGACCTGGTCTGCCGATACCCGGGGGAAGGGCCGGCGTCTGGGGCCCTTCCCCATCCACCGCCCATCAATCCGAACGGCGGCGTGAACGCAATCGCCGAATTCTCAAAGCGCCGTCGAGGATTCCTCGCTGCCGTCGAGGTCGCCGGCATGCCACGTAGTGAACCGCAACCCGGCGCCATCGGCCGGCGCCAGGCACGCGCAATCCGGATCAGGAGGATCCGAATAATGTCTTTTCCAGAACGCCCAGGGCATCTCGCGGCTGCCGTCATCGCCGTCTGTGTCGGCGTGATGTCCGGCACGGCGTCGGCGGCGGCAGTTCTGAACGTCGTCGGCGGACAGCTGACGGGCGCCCAGAACGTCCAGATCGGCAACGCGCTCTACGATGTGCAGTTCGTCGACGACAGCTGCATCAACATCTTCAACGGCTGCGACGACGTCTCGGACTTCGACTTCGACAATGCCGTGGACGCCGTCGCCGCCGGCCAGGCCCTGTTGGACCAGGTACTGCTCGACGGGCCCGAGGGCCCGTTCGACTCGGACCCGACGGCGACGTCGGGCTGCGCCGATGCCTTCAATTGCTTCGTCTTTATTCCCTACGACATCGACAACTCGGAACCGCTCTTCAGCATCCCGTCCGCCTTCGCCCGCAACTTCGCCGACGGCGGCCCGAATGTCGATGACGCCGGTACCGTCCTGGGCGCGATCCCGTCTCAGAACCAGGCCGGCAGCCCGCTGATCGTCTGGGGCGTGTTCACGAAAACATCCGAGATCCCGACCCCGGGCGCGTTCTGGCTCTTCGTCGCCGCGCTGACGGCGCTCGCCATCGGCCGCCGCCGGTCGGCATTTACCACCCGACAAACCGTATCCATGAGGACCTAACGCCATGCGTATGCCAAATCCCCCATCGCTTCTTGCCGCCGCCGTCATTGCCGCGTCTGTTGGCATGTCGTCTGTCTCGGCATCTGCCGCCGCCATCCTGGACGTCATCGGCGGCCAGCTCGTCGGCGCCCGGGACGTTCTGGTCGGCGACACGCTCTACAACGTCCAGTTCACCGAGGGCAGCTGCGTCAGTGCCTTCGACGGCTGCGACGCGGTATCGGACTTTCCGTTCGAAAATGCCGACGGTGCCCTCGAAGCCGCGCAGGCGCTGCTCGATCAGGTGTTCCTTGACGGACCACTGGGTCTGTTCGACACCGAAACGTTCACGATAGCGGGCTGCAGCAGCGATTTCCTCTGCGATGCGTACATTCCCTTTGAGGTCGGCGACGGCGGCGCCTTCAGCGTGCGGTCCGCGTTCGCCCGGAACCATTTGCTGGAAACGGACGACAGCACGTTCACCATCATCGGCGTCACGCCTTGGGGACCATTCACGGAATTCGACACCGCCGTCCTCGCCGTCTTCTCGCCCGCCCGCACCGCCGACGTCCCGGCCCCGGGCGCGTTCTGGCTGTTCTGCGTCGGGCTCGCCGGCCTCGCCATCGCCCGCCGCCGGCCGGCATTTGCTACCCGACAAACCGTATTGAAGAGGACCTGACGCCATGCGTATGCCAATTCCCCCATCGCTTCTTGCCGCCACCGTCGTTGCCGCGTCTGTTGGCATGTCGGCTGTCTCGGCATCTGCCGCCGCCATCCTGGACGTCATCGGCGGTCAGCTCGTCGGCGCCCGGGACGTCCTGGTCGGCGACACGCTCTACAACGTCCAGTTCAACGACGGCAGTTGCGTCGACGTCTTCGACGGCTGCGACGCGGTGTCGGACTTCGCGTTCGACAATAGCGACGATGCCGTCGACGCCGCGCAGGCGCTGCTCGATCAGGTCTTCATCGACGGACCCGCCGGTCTGTTCGACACGGAGCCGTTCGCGATAACGGGATGCAGCAGTGGTTTCCTCTGCCGGGCCTTCATTCCCTATGAGGTCGACGGCGGCGGCCTCTTCAGCGTGCCGTCCGCCTTCGCCCAGAACCACATCGACGAAGCTATGGACGGCCCCTTCACCATCAGCGGCATCGTGCCTTTGCAACCATTCACGGATTTCGACAACGCCGTCCTCGCCGTGTTCTCGCCCGCCCGAACCGTCGACGTTGCGGCGCCGGGCGCGCTCTGGCTGTTCGGCGTCGGCCTTGCCGGGCTTGCCGTTGTCCGCCGGCGTCCCTCGACATCGCGCGGAGCGTGACTTCGTCACATACATCCGGCCGCTCTCATCTGAAAAAGCAACGCAACGACGGCCGGACGGCGCCGGACAGGCGCCGTCCCGTCGGAACCTGTTACCCGCGTTTGCCAGAGGAGAGCATGCAGATGGACACCGCCCAATCGACCGCCGCGCCGGCGATGCCGCAACTGAACCGGCCCGCGCCGGCCTTCGACGCCAACACCACGGACGGCCGCAGAACGCTTGCCGACTACAAGGGCCGTTGGTTGGTCCTGTTCTCGCACCCCGCCGATTTCACGCCGGTCTGCACGACCGAGTTCATCGCCTTCGCCCAGGCCCATGATAAGTTCCAGGCCCTGAACTGCGATCTGCTCGGCCTGTCCATCGACAGCACCTTCGCCCACGTCGCCTGGATCCGGAACATCAAGGAGAAGTTCGGCGTCGCCATCCCCTTCCCGATCATCGAGGATCTGTCGATGAAGGTGGCAAGCGCCTACGGCATGATCCAGCCCGGCGCCAGCGATACCTCGGCGGTACGCGCGACCTTCGTCATCGATCCCGAGGGCGTGCTGCGCGCCATGGTCTACTACCCCATGAGCAACGGCCGCTCGGTCGACGAATTCCTGCGGCTGCTGACCGCGCTGCAGACCGCCGACGCGCACGGCGTCGCCACGCCGGAGAGCTGGCGGCCGGGCGAGAAAGTGATCGTGCCGCCGCCGCAGACGGCCGACGCGGCCGAGGCGCGGCAGGGCGAAGGCTACGACTACACCGACTGGTACTTCTGCAAAAAAGACATCGCCGCCTAGGGGCCGCGCGACATGCGCCGAATTTCCCTTGCGCTCGCCGCGGCGCTCGCGCTCGCGCTGGCGACATCCGCCGGCGCGGCGCCCGAGCCGGCGGACCCAAAACGACAGACCACCTGGCGCCTCTATCTCGACGCCAGGGAGGCCTACGACATGAAGATGGCGCGCGGCGACGAGGTGCTGTTCGTCGACGTTCGCGATCCCATCGAGATCATGTTCACCGGCTTCACGCACGTCGTCGACGTCAACGTGCCGTTCCTCATCGCCGATCGCGACAGCTGGCATCCGACGAAGCCGAACTTCGCGATGCGGCAGAACCCCGATTTCGAGTCCGGCATCGCCCAGGCGCTGGCGGCCCGCGGCCTGACCAAGGACGCGCCCGTCATCCTCATGTGCCGATCCGGCGGCGCCCGCGGCGCGCCCTCGGCGATGGCGCTCGCGGGCAAGGATTACGCCCAGGTCTACGTCGTCGTCGACGGCTTCGAAGGCGGCGCCGTGAAGGACGGCCCGCGAAAGAACTGGCGGCTGAAGGAGGGCTGGAAGAACGCCGGCCTGCCGTGGAGCTACAAGCTCGATCGCCGGAAAATGTACTTCGCCAACTAATCGGCGTGTCCCACCCGCCGATCGTCGTCAGGAGAGTTCACGCAATGAAACATCTGTTGTTGGCCATCGTGCTGGCCGCCATCACCGCCGCCGGCCTCGGCCCCGCCATCGCCAGCGACGACGATGACGATCTCTTTGTCGTCGTGACCTCGCCCGACCCGCAAACCCAGGCCATGGCCATGGTGCTGTCGATACAGGCCCGCAAGCGGGGCGCCGGCGTGAACATGCTGCTGTGCGGTCCGGGCGGCGACATCGCCCTGAAGGACGCGCCGCAGACAGTGCTGAAACCGCGCGGCGCGACGCCGCAGGGCCTGCTGAAGACATTGATCGACACAGGCGTGCAACCGCAGGTCTGCGCGCTCTACCTGCCCAACAAGGGCAAGTCGCCCGCCGACCTCATCGACGGCATCAGCGTCGCCAAGCCGCCGGCCATCGCCGCCGCCCTGCTGGCCGACGACGTCAGGCTGTTCACCTTCTAAACGTCGCCGTGGCCGGCCGGCGCGTCCGGTCGTCCGCGGCGGCTCGCCGCCCTGCCGGTTAAAGAAATCTTTGCCGGCGGGCGGCTAGGCTCGGCCGCCCGACCGGAGTGCCGACGCGCCGATGCAAACGCTTCACCATGTGCTGCGCCTCAGACGGCTGATGTTCCGCCTCGCGCTGACCATCAGCCTGTTGACGGCCTTGGCGATTCCGACCGGGTTCTTCCTGGTCACCTATCTCGCCAAGCAATCGGCGCTCTATTTCAAGGCGCGGCTGAACGCCGACCGGTTGGCCCGGCATGCCGTGGTCGCCGGTCCGCCCTGGCACCAGGACCCGGACCGGCTGATCGAGCTGATCAGCTTTACCAGCGACCCGCGGGACCGAGCGCTGCAGACCGTGCGCCGGGCCTCGGGCGCCGTCGCGCTGCTGACCGGGCCGCAGCTCGACGCGCCGACCATGACCGGCACCGCCGACATCGTCGCCGCCGGCGAGCGCATCGGCGAGCTCGAGATCATGGTCAGCCTGCGGCCGATCCTGATGCAGACCTCGGTCGTGGCGATTTTCGCCCTGCTCCTCGCCGCCGCCATTCACGCCGTCCTGCACCTGGTGCCGGTGCGTGTCCTGAACGACACGCTCGCCCGCCTGCAGCAGGCGCTGACCGAGGCCAAGACCGCGAGCCGGACCAAGTCCGAGTTCCTCGCCAACATCAGCCACGAGCTGCGCACGCCGCTGAACGCCATCATCGGCTTCTCCGAGATTCTGGAGGGCCAGATGCTGGGCCAGCTCGGCCACCCGAAGTATCGGGATTACGTGCGCGACATCAACGAGAGCGGCACCCACCTGCTCGCCATCATCAACGACATCCTCGATTTGTCGAAGGTCGAGGCCGGCAAGCTGACGCTCAACCGCGAGCCCACCGAAGCCGAGCCGCTGATGGACGCCTGCCTGCGGCTGGTCGAGCCGCGCGCCCGCGACGCCGGCGTCGATCTCGAGATGACGTCGCCGCCCGACGGGCCGCTGCCGCCGCTCGATGTCGACCCGATCCGCACCAAGCAGATCCTGCTCAACCTGCTGTCGAACGCCGTCAAGTTCACCCCCCGTGGCGGCACGGTCCAGCTGACCGTCGAGCATCGCGCCGCCGACATGCTGGCGCTCAGCATCCGCGACACCGGCATTGGCATGACGCCGGCCGAGGCCGAACAGGCGTTGCTGCCGTTTGCCCAGGTCGACGGCACCCACACCCGTCAGTACGAGGGCACCGGCCTCGGCCTGCCGCTGGCGAAGGCGCTAACCGAGATGCATGGCGGCGCGCTCCGCATCGACAGCGTGCCCGATCGCGGCACCACCGTGACGGTCCTGCTGCCGGTCCACCAGGTCGACGCCGTGGCGCCATCAGCGCCGGCCGCCGCCGACCGCGCCGCCTGATTTTTTCGCCCAAAATCTCGAATTAGGAAATTTTCGTCACAGGGCGGTGGCGTCATTGAGCAATATGCGACATATTTCTTGCTGACGTCAGAATATGCACTATAATTCCGGTCATGGGGATGCGAATGGGGCGCGACATGATCGATTTTCAGACCGAACCGGGGCGTTACAAGCACTGGAAGTTTCACATCGACGGCCGCGTGGCGACGCTCGCCATGGACGTGGCCGAGGATGGCGGGCTGCGCGACGACTACGAGATGAAGCTGAACTCCTACGATCTCGGCGTCGATATCGAGCTCTACGACGCCGTGCAGCGGCTGCGTTTCGAGCATCCCGAGGTCGGCTGCGTCGTCCTCACCTCGGCCAAGGACCGCGTCTTCTGCGCCGGCGCCAACATCCGCATGCTGGCCGGCGCGACGCACGACCACAAAGTCAATTTCTGCAAGTTCACCAACGAAACCCGCGCCAGCATTGAGGATGCGACGGCCCATTCCGGCCAGCGCTATATCTGCGCCGTCAACGGCCCGTGCGCCGGCGGCGGCTACGAGCTGGCGCTCGCCTGCGACCACATCATCCTCGCCGACGACGGCTCAACCTCGGTGGCGCTGCCGGAAGTGCCGCTGCTCGCCGTGCTGCCCGGCACCGGCGGCCTCACCCGCCTCACCGACAAGCGTCGCGTGCGCCGCGACCGCTGCGACTTCTTCTGCACGTTGGAGGAAGGCATCCGCGGCAAGCGCGCCGTCGACTGGCGCCTCGTCGACGAGCTGATCCCCCGCTCGAAATGGGGCGATGGCGTACGCGCCCGGGCCGAGGAGATCGCCGCGACAAGCCCTCGCCCCGCCGACGCCGAAGGCGTGCAACTGACGCCGCTCACGCGCGAGATCGCCGGCGACCGCATTAGCTACGATACACTCAGCGTCGAGATCGATCGCGCGCTGCGCACCGCCGAGATCACCGTGCGCGCGCCGACGACGGCGCCGGATGTCGCGCAAGGCGCGGCGTTCTGGCCGCTGAAGCTTGCGCGCGAGCTCGACGACGCCATCCTGCACTTGCGCCTGAACGAGACCGAAATCGGCACCTGGCTGTTGAAGACCGAGGGCGATCCAGCGTCGGTGCTCGCCTACGACGAAGTGCTCGCCGGCAACGCCGACGACTGGTTCGTCGCCGAAGTCACCCACTATCTGAAGCGCGTGCTGAAGCGCCTCGACGTCAGCGCGCGCACGATCTTCGCGCTGATCGAACCCGGCAGCTGCTTCGTCGGTACGCTGTTCGAACTGGCGCTTGCCGCCGACCGCAGCTACATGCTTGACGGCCAGTTCGAGGGCGACAACCGGCCGCCGGCCAAGGTCGTGCTCTCGGCCATGAACGACGGCCCCTACCCCATGCCGAACGGCCTGACGCGCATCGCCAGCCGTTTCCTCGACGACGATGGTGCGCAGGCCGCTGCCCGCGAAGCCATTGGCGCGGAACTGGAAGCGCCCGACGCCGAGGCGCTCGGCCTGATTACGTTTGCGCCCGACGACATCGACTGGGAAGACGAGGTCCGCATCGCCATCGAGGAGCGCGCGGCCTTCTCGCCCGACGCGCTCACCGGCATGGAGGCGAGCCTGCGTTTCGGCGGGCCCGAGACCATGGAAACCAAGATCTTCGCCCGGCTCTCGGCCTGGCAGAACTGGATCTTCCAGCGACCCAACGCCGTCGGCGAGGCGGGCGCGCTCAGCGTCTACGGCACCGGCAAACGTCACGACTTCGACTTGAAAAGGGCTTGAAGCCAATGGCCATCGACTATCAGGACCGCATCCCCAACAACGTCGACCTCTCGGACAACCGCCGCCTGCAGCGCGCGCTGGAAGGCTGGCAGCCGGCCTATCTCGACTGGTGGGGCGACCGCGGGCCGACCGAGTTCCAGGGCTATGACGTCTACCTGCGCACGGCCGTCAGCGTCGAGCCCGGCGGCTGGGCCAACTACGGCTACGTGAAGATGCCGGACTACCGTTGGGGCATCTTCCTCGCCGACCCCGAGGAAGACCGCCGCATCGGCTTCGGCGACCATATGGGCGAGCCGGCCTGGCAGGACGTGCCGGGCGAGTATCGTGGCGTACTGCGCCGGTTGATCGTGACGCAGGGCGACACCGAGCCGGCGTCCGTCGAGCAGCAGCGTCACCTCGGCGCCACCTGCCCCTCGCTCTACGACCTGCGGAACCTGTTCCAGGTCAACGTCGAGGAAGGCCGCCACCTCTGGGCCATGGTCTACCTGCTGCAGGCCTATTTCGGCCGCGACGGCCGCGAGGAGGCCGACATGCTGCTTGAGCGCTCGTCCGGCGACGAGGACAAGCCGCGAATCTTGGGGGCCTTCAACGAGAAGACGCCGGACTGGCTGTCCTTCTACATGTTCACCTTCTTCACCGACCGCGACGGCAAGTTCCAGCTCGCGAGCCTGGCCGAATCCGGCTTCGATCCGCTGTCGCGCACCTGCCGCTTCATGCTGACCGAAGAGGCCCACCACATGTTCGTCGGCGAGACCGGCGTCGGCCGCGTTGTCCAGCGCACCTGCGAGCTGATGCGCGAGCACGACACCGAGGACGTGCGCCCGCACGGCGGCGTGCCGCTGTCGCTGCTGCAGAAGTATCTCAACTTCCACTTCTCGGTCTCGCTCGACCTGTTCGGCTCCGAGCTGTCGACCAACGCCGCCAATTACTACACCATGGGCATCAAGGGCCGGTTCCAGGAGGACAAGCGGAAAGACGACCACAAGCTGGTGCACGCCACTTACCCGATCCTCGAATGCCGTGACGGCCGCTTCGAATCCGTCGACGAGCCAGCGCTGACAACCGTCAACGAGGCGCTGCGCGACGACTACATCGCCGACTGCCAGCGCGGCGTGAACCGCTGGAACAAGGTGATTGCCGATGCCGGTATCGACGTGACGCTGACCCTGCCGCACCGCGCCTTCCACCGCGCCATCGGCAGCTTCGCCGACATCACCGTCACCCCCGACGGCAAGCTGATCGCCCGCGAGGATTGGGAAGCCAACCGCGACAACTGGCTGCCCACCGCCGAAGACGAAGCCTTCGTCGCCAGCCTCATGCACCAAGTCGTCGAGCCCGGCAAATACGCCGCCTGGATCGCCCCACCCGCCCGCGGCATCAACAACCAACCGATCGACTTCGAGTATGTGAGGATGTGACAGCACACGGCGAAGGCAGCAACTATCGACGGCCATTCAATCAAACTGTTTCCACTTCGGAAAAACCTGCGGCGGCACGGATGTCCTGCGGCGTCAGCTCGCCAATGACCTTCTGGAGCTCCCTGCCGCTAAGGATGCGCTCCAGGTCCTTGTCAATATCCCCTCGACCGTCCGGCTCTATCGCGTTCGGGTGATTTTTCAGGTAGTCAGCCACCGCCGGCCAGCGCAACTGCACGATCAGCCAACGTGCCAGCGCGTTCCTGTGCGGCGTGAAGCCCTCCATCGTCCGGGCGGCGCGTGTAAAGTTGTAGGCCATGACGAACCGCTTGATAAAGCGTGGGTTCGCATCCAACAGCGTCGCGTACGGCGTCAGAATATGAGCGGTCGCTTGGCTTAGCTCCGCATCTTGAAACCGCGCCATCGCGTCCACGACCAGATCCGCGTGTTGTGACTCGTCCTCTCGCAAAATATCGAGCACCTCTTCCTCCGAAGTGCTTCTCGCGATCCGTGCCCTGCGTTCCGCCAGAACCGTACCATCATTCGACTGCGCGTCGGCGCCGGACGCGACGGCCGCCGTCAGCGCCGGAGTCGGTTCGGTCTCATCTCTCAGCAGCTTTCGTAAGAAACTGTCCTTCTGCGCATTGCTCATCGCCGGCACCGGCACTGTGACTTGAAACAGCTTTTCGAGGAACTGATAGCCCAACGGCCGGCCGGGTTCGCCGACAGCCTGCTTGTATGGACCATGCGCGACTTCGTAGCTGCGTCGGAGCCAGCGGCCGTCCGCCGCCACGATGAAGTAAATCGGCCGATGTGCCACGAATTGCTCGTTATTCGGCGACAGTTGCGGCCGATCGGCATCCAACGGAGCAGAAATCTGTCGACTATCTAGAGATGGACTGCGCATCAACGTTTGTACGGCGTCGAGCAGATCGACGACGTATTGCTGGTGGCAACGGTCCAGATCGTCGATCACGAACAACACCGGTCCCGGCGATTGCTTCCGCAACCAGTCGAAATGACCTGCCAGATCGCCCATCGGATTTGCGCGGGTGTCCCCGAACAGCTTCGCGCCACCCGGCGATCCCCATGAGAGATACCTCAATATGGTCACCCCCAGAGCACCGACTGTTGCGATAACACTAATCGCCGCTGCCAGTAGCTTGAGAATACTCAAGGAAGAAGTCAGCCAGTTTTCGCTGCCGCCGGTCGTGATCGAGCCAACCCCAACCGATTTGTAGGCGCTCAGGCCCCCTCCACCAAATCCGCCGAACGGGTCGCCGAAGCCGATCCAAGCGAGCACAGTGACGATCACGGCACCGAATAGCCAACCCAATCCGTAGATCGGCACGACAATCCGCGATGTTTCCCGTAACCGCAGCCAGATTCTGTCGTACCACCGCCGTTGCTGCCGCATGGCGTCTCTCATACTCTCCAACAATCCCCACCACGCCGGCCCGACATGAGCCTGGCGCCATGCGTCGAACTCGACAATCACCCACGGCGGAAGTTGAGACGTCGTACCGTTCCTAGGCTCGCCTCGTCCGTTGCCGGTTCCGGCGCGCGCCGACGGATCGTTGAACGCGTCGACAATGAACTTCGCGATGGTTGATTTACCAGCACCCCAACGGCCCTCGAGCAGAAGCATGAAGGTCTCGGTGTCCGTATCGCAACGCAGCTCATCCAGCTTCCGCGCGACTGCCTTGGCCAGCTCTCGACGCTGCAAGAGATCGGTCTCGGCCCGCTGATCGTCGACAAGTCGCGTATCATGCCGGGCCCCAGCAATCCTATTTCGCGGAAGGTGGGACTTTTCTGCCGATGGCGGCATTTTGGTTGACTGAAATCGCCCTTGCTCGGACAGATTGATAACGTCAGCGATCTTGCCGAGGCCTCGCCTCTGGAGATCTTCCCGCAAAGTCCCAGGCAACGAGTTGCCGCCAATCCAAAGCATTTCCAACGCAGTTAGCTGGCCGATGGCGTCCGGCAGGGCGTTCAGCTTGTTGTTGGTGAGGTCAAGAAGTTGCAGCGCCGCGAGCTCGCCGATGGCGTTCGGCAGTTCGTCCACCAGATTGTTGTGGAGGAAAAGCTGTTGCAGCGCCGTGAGTTGGCCGATGGCCTTCGGCAGTTTGTCCAGTTGGTTGTTGTTGAGGTAAAGCCGTTGCAGCGCTGTGAGTTGGCCGATGGCGTTCGGCAGTTCGCCCAGCTGGTTGTTGTCGAGATCGAGCATTTCCAACGCCGTTAGCTGGCCGATGGCGTTCGGCAGCGCGTTCAGCTGGTTGTTGGTGAGGTAAAGCCGTTGCAGCGCCGTGAGCTGGCCGATGGCGTTCGGCAGTTCGTCCAGCTGGTTGTTGTTGAGCCAAAGTATTTCCAGCGCGGTGAGCTGGTCGATGACGTCCGGCAGTTCGTCCAACTGGTTGTTGTTGAGGTAAAGCCATCGCAGCGCCGTGAGTTGGCCGATGGCCTTCGGCAGTTTGTCCAGTTGGTTGTTGTCGAGGTCGAGCTGTTGCAGCGCCGTGAGCTGGCCGATGGCGTCCGGCAGAGCGTTAAGCTGATTGTTGTTGAGGTCAAGATGTTCGAGATGCGGGAAAGAGTTCAAAAACCGGGTGGGCAGCTTTCTTAACGCGTTGCACAGCTTCTTGTCCTCTTCGCTAAGCGCAAAATATGGCTTTTCTCTGACAGGTTCCGCCGGCCCGAGATATAGGACGCAGACGTTCGGCAGGGACGGAAGATCGGGGAGCAGACGATAAAAGTCGACCAGACCAAGGCCGCCGAGGTCGAGGGTGTCGGCGCCGGAGTCGGCGGCCTCGGCGATGCGCCGGAGGGCTTCGACCAAGCCCTCGTCCGAATCGGGCTCGTATATCGTCGCGGTCTCGTCTGCCATGTTTCAAATTCAGTGGTGGCAGCTTGGGTTTGCAATTTAATGTTGCAAATAGAAGACAACAATTCCGTAATACTATGCAATGCGCACAAGATAAGCGCCCGTCTGCAATGAGATGGTGGCCCGCGCCTCCTCGTCATGGAAGTGATGCGTTGATCGGGTGCTTGTAAGCGGAAGCGGAGAGGTTGACGACTACGTGCGCGGGCCGTATGGCTCGGGTCATGGGTGTGTTGGATGATGGGTGGCACGGGGATCGGCCGGTGTCGGATGTGCCGTTTGTGCTGCGGCGGCGGGTGCATTGGGGGGATGGGGATGCGGCGCGGATTGTTTATACGGGCCGGTTTGTCGACTTTGCCTTGGAAGCCGCCGATTGCTGGTGGGAGGCGGTGCTGGGGGTGAACTGGTATCAGCTCAATGTCGAGCATGATCGCGGCACGCCGTTGGTGGCGATGCGGTTCGATTTTGAGCGGCCGTTGCGGCCGGGGGATCGGGTCGATCTGACGGTTGCTGTCGAGAAGCTGGGGCGGTCGTCGCTGGCGCTTCGGGTCGATGGCGCGAAGGTGGGGGGTGAGCACTGTTTTTCGGCCGTGCTGACCGAGGCGCTGACGGTGCCGTCGCGGATGAAGGCGACGGCGTTTCCGGACGACTTTCGGCGGCGGATCGAGGGCTATGCGCGGGAATGCGCGCTGCGCGAGACCGGCGTCAGGAGCAAACGCGAGGTGCTGGATTTCTGGTTCGCGCCACCCGGCTCGCCGGCGCGCGGCACGGTGCGCGATGTCTGGTTCAAGCCGGAGGATCCGGACACGGCCGCGGCCTTCGATCAAGCGATCCGCGACACGTTCACGGCGACCTACGAGGCGGCGGCGCGGGGCGACCTCGACCATTGGATGGCGACGGCCGACGGCTCGCTGGCGCTGATCATCGTGCTGGACCAGTTCCCGCGCAACATGTTCCGGAATTCACCCAAAGCCTTCGCGACGGACGCCAAGGCACTGAACGTGCTGGAACATGTTCTGGAACAGGGCTTCGACCGGGGCACCGGCTATGTCGACGGCATGTTCTTCTACCTGCCGCTGGAGCACAGCGAGGATCTGGAGCATCAGCGGCGCAGTGTCGCCATGTTCGACCGGTTCAAGGATGATCCGGCCGCCGAGATGGGGTTGTGGGCGGTGCAGCGGCATTTCGAGATCATCGAGCGGTTCGGGCGCTTTCCGCACCGGAATGATTGCCTCGGCCGGGAGAGCACGGCCGAGGAACTGGCGTTCCTGACGGAGCCGCATTCGTCGTTTTAGGCTCACCTTCTCAGTTGGCATCCTGGCGGAGGCCAGGATCCATGTTCGTTGTTTCTCAACATGTTGCGATGCACATGGATGCTGGCCTGCGCCAGCATGACGGTTGGGGGCGTAGCGTCAGAGTGGGAGGACGCATTGCGACACGTTCAGACACCCCTACATCAGGGCTCGACAAACGCGTCATGTTCCCCACGTAATCCGTTGATGTCCGAAATCGAGCAGCCGGAGGCTTCGCGCGGCACCAGACGCCTGATCCTGCTGGCGGTCGGCTGGATCTGCGTGGCGTTGGGCGCGGTCGGCGTGTTTTTGCCGCTGCTGCCGACGACGCCGTTCCTGCTGATCGCGGTGTGGGCATTTTCGCGCAGCTCGAAACGGTTGGCGGCATGGCTGTATGGCCATCCCAGGTTCGGGCCGTTGCTGGCCAACTGGGACGCCTATCGGATCATTCCGCTGTGGGCGAAATGCCTCGCCACCACGATGATGGGCGCGAGCCTGACCTATATGTGGTTCGTCGCCGAGATGCCGTGGCCGGTGCGGATCATTGCCGCGTCCGTCTGCCTGTTCGCAGTGATCTATATCTGGAGCAAGCCGCACCGGCGGCCGGCGCCGGTTCACGTGGCGCACCGTGACGCCCGCGCGTTGCAGAACGACTGACGCTGTACCGGTTACGCTCGATGCCCGTGTCAAGCACGGGCATGACGAAATAGGCATCGATTGAGCCGCGAGTTCGTCGTTGCCGGGCTGGAAGAACGGTTGCCTACCCCGCGGCGAGCTGGTCCGCTTTCAAAGTCCATTCGACGGTCTGGCGGAGGACCCTGCCGAGGGCCACGTCGAAGGCGGCGACGATGGCGCGCATGTCGGTGCCGGTGGCCTCCTGAAAGGCCTCGAAGTTGCGCGAGCCGATAATGGCGCGCTGCGGTTGCCGGATCAGCTTGGCGTTCAGGCGGACGCGCACGGTGGGCGTACTGGCGCCGTCGAGATACTCGGCCTGGAACTCGCGCAATTCGCTTTTCAGGTTGTAGTCCGAGCGCAGACCGATGGCCTGCCGGCCGACGGCGACGATGGCGCCGCTGTTCTCGAAACTTTCGACCAGCAGCGTCTGCACCATGCGCGGCGCCCGTTCGGTCCAGTTGGCCTGGGCGAAGTATTTCAGCTCGGTCGGATGGGTGCGCAGCGCGATACGCTGAACGTTCAGGCCGCCGGACGCGATCGGCTCTTCGACCACGAGCTGCCAGGTGACTTGCGGCAGCCCGTTGGAAAACGTGCTCTTCGGGGTCAACGTATAGAGATCGGTGGGCGGACCGGTCAGCTCCTGAATGACGTTGCCGCAGCCCGCGACCGCCACGGCCAGCACCGCCGCCGCGCCAACGCCGGCGACACGCCGCTTGCGCGGCCAGGTTTTCAACGCCCCGAGCGACATCATTCGGCCAACACCTCGCCTGCCCGATCGCCGAACAGGAACTGCCGGGGATCGCTCTCCAGATCTTCCAACAACCGCGACGTCGAGGCGACCAGCAACCGCGCGTCCTCGATCAGCCGCGTGAACTCGACCATGCCCTGACTGGCGAACAGATCGAGTTCTGCCTCGTGCCGGGTTAAATAACCCTCAATCTGCCGGCTGAGGCTGTCGACGCTGTTGGCGGCCGCGCGCACATCGGTGACCAGCGGCGGCAGATCGTTGTCGATAACGGCGTCGACCGTGGTCAACGTGCCGCGCGCCACGGCCAGCGTGTCGTCGGCGCCGATGGCGACCCGATCGAGCGTATCGATCAACTTGTTCAGCTTGCCGACCATCGTGCTGAGGTCACCGCTGAGTTCGTTCATGTTGACGATAATGCCCTCGAACTCTTCACCGCGATCGGCGATGCGATCGGAGAGCGCGCTGGCGTTGTTGAGGATATTGGTGATCGTCGCGCGGTTTTCCTGATTGACGATCTGCGAAAGACGTTCGACCAGGATGATCACCCGATTGATCAGCTCGGGCGCGCCGGCGAACAGCTCCTGCAGGGGCGAGGGGATCGAGGCGATAACCGGCAGCTCATCGTCGGTGGATTCCAGGATAGGGCTTTGCGGACTGCCGCCGCTCAACTGCACGAACGACACGCCGGTGATGCCCTGGAATTCGAGCGAGGCGACGGTGTCGGTGCGAATCGGCGTGCCGCTGCCGACCTCGATGATCACGTCAACCAGACTGGGATCGTCCGCATCGATGGTGATCTCGGTGACGATACCGACCGGAATGCCGTTGTAGCGGACGTCGCCGCCGACGCTGAGGCCAGAGACGGCGCTGTCGAAGATGATCCGGTAGTAGGCGAACTCGCGGTCGATCTCGACCTTCGTCAGCCAGATCACAAAGCCGAACCCCGCCGCCACAACCAGCAGCACGAAGCTGCCGATCAACAGGTGGTTGGCGCGCGTTTCCATTCGCCAGCTACTCCCCCACTCTACCCGGCGCCGGGCGCTCCGCCCTTTTCGGCCCCCTCGCCGCCGGCATCACTGGCGCCGTGCGCGGCCCGGGACCGGGGGCCGTGAAAGTACTCGCGTATCCAGGGATGTGTCTGGCGCAGCATTTCTTCCATCGGCCCGACGACAATAACACGCTTTTCGGCCAGCACCGCAATGCGGTCGCAAATGGCAAAAAGGCTGTCAAGATCATGGGTTACCATGAAAACCGTAAGTCCGAGCGTACGTTGCAGACGCTGGATCAACTGATCGAACGCGGCGGCCCCGATGGGGTCGAGACCGGCCGTCGGCTCGTCCAGGAACAACAGCTCCGGATCGAGCGCCAGCGACCGGGCGAGGCCGGCCCGCTTGCGCATGCCGCCCGACAGTTCCGAGGGGTATTTCGCGCCGGCGTCGGGCGGCAGGCCGACCATGCTGATCTTCAAGGCGGCGATCTCGTCCAGCAGATGCTGCGGCAGGCGCAAGTGCTCCTTCAGCGGCGCCTCGATGTTCTGGGCCACGGTCAGCGAGCTGAACAGCGCGCCGTCCTGGAACAAGACGCCCCAGCGCCGCTCGTAGAGCGCCCGCTCGTTTGGCTTCAGCGCCGCCAGGTTCTGGCCGAAGACTTCGATGCTGCCAGCGGCCGGCCGGTTCAGGCCGATGATCGTGCGCAGCAGCACCGACTTGCCCGTGCCGGAACCGCCGACGATGCCCAGCACCTCGCCCCGCCGTACGTCCAGATCGAGGTCGTCGTGGATCACGGTCGAGCCGAACTGGGTGCGCAGGCCCTTGATGCGGATGATCGGCCGTCCGTCGGCGGCCTTGCCGTTGCCCTTTGTCACCGCGGCTTCAGACACCGATATACGAGAAGAAAATGGAGAACAGCGCGTCGACGACGATAACCAGGAAGATCGACGTCACCACCGCCTTGGTCGTCTGCTGACCGACGCTCTCGGCGCTGCCGGAAACGCGCATGCCCTCGAGGCAGCCGACCATGGCGATCAGGAATCCGAACACCGGCGCCTTGATGATGCCGACCCAGAAGCTCCAGATTCCGACCGCGTCGCGCAGGCGGTCGATGTAGAGCCCCGGCGAGATATCGAGCACCAGCCAGGCCATGATGCCGCCGCCGAGCAGCCCCATCAGGTCGGCCCAGAAGGCCAGGATCGGCAGCATGATGACGAGCGCCAGCACCCGCGGCAGCACCAGCACCTCGACCGGATCGAGGCCGAGCGTGCGCATGGCGTCGACCTCCTCATGCACCACCATGGAGCCGAGCTGCGCGGCGAAAGCGCTGCCGGAACGGCCGGCGACGACGATGGCGGTCAGCAGGATGCCGATCTCGCGCAGCACCGACACGCCGATCAGGTTGACCACGAAGATCTCGGCGCCGAACCGCTGCAGCTGAACGGCGCCCTGATAGGCCAGCACGACGCCGATCAGGAACGAGATCAGCCCGACGATGGGCAGCGCGTTCACGCCGACCTGTTCCATGTGATAGACGAGCGGCGTGCCCCGCAGCCGGCGGGGCTGAACAATCGTGCGCGCCCAGGTCAGCATTATCAGCCCGAAAAAGCCCAGGACCTGGCGGGCTTCGTCCAGCACCTCGACCGTGCCCTCGCCGACACGGTTGACGCAGGCGACCAGCGCGTTGACGCGCGGCGGCGCGACCTCGCACGGCTGATCGTTGGCCGCGACCTGCTCCAACATGACCCGGAAGTCGGGCTTGACCGCCCGCGTCTCGGCCTTCATCCCAGCCTGGCGCATATCGCGCAGCGTGCGGTGGATCAGCCAGGCGCCGGCGGTATCGAGGCGCTCGACGCCGGCGAGGTCCATGGTCAGCGGCGCCCGGTCACGGGGCGCAAGACCGCGGAGTTCGGCGTCCAGTCGCGCGATGCTGCCGACGTCCCAGACGCCGCCAGCCTGTAGCAACAAGCCACCGTCGCGCTCCGACGTCTTCAACCAACCTGACTGCATTGCCGAATCACGCATCGCCGCAACTTGAGATAAAGCTGGCACGGCGTCCACCGGCAATCAAGCGCCGGTCCCGGCGGCCGGTGCTTGCCGTCCCTCCGCCGAGGGTGCCAGACTGCGTCGGGTTGCTAAGGGGAGGGACACCACGACATGCCGAAATTCGCCGCCAACCTGACCTTCCTGTTCACCGAGATGGCGTTCCCCGACCGTTTCCGAGCGGCCGCCGAGGCCGGTTTCAAGGGCGTAGAGTATCTCTTCCCCTATGTGCGCCACAAAGAGCAGCTGGCCGAGTGGCTGACCGGCGCCGGCCTGGAGCAGGTGCTGATCAACATGCCGGCCGGCGACTGGGAGGGCGGCGAGCGCGGCCTTGCCTGCCTGCCCGACCGCAAGGGCGAGTTCCAGGAGGGCGTGGGCCAGGCGATCGAATATGCGCAAGAGCTGAACTGTCCGCGCATCCATCTGGTGGCGGGCCTCGCGCCGTCGGGCGGCGCGGAGCGGACGGCCTATGAGGACGCCTATCGCGACAACCTCGCCTACGCGGCCGACCGGCTGGCGCGGGAGAACCTGACCGCCACCATCGAGCCGATCAACGGCAAGCGCGACGTGCCCGGTTTCTTCCTGCAGACGACGACGCAGGCCCGGGCGATCCTGGCCGAGCTGGGCAAGCCGAACCTGAAGCTTCAGTTCGACGTCTATCACGTGCAGATCATGGAGGGCGATTTGGTCGATACCTTCCGGACCTGCCTCGCCGATATCGGTCACATCCAGATCGCCAATCCGCCGGACCGGTTCGAGCCCGACGCGGGCGAGATCAACTATCCTTACCTGTTCGAGGAGATTGACCGCGCCGGCTATGACGGCTGGCTCGGCTGCGAATACAAACCGCGCGCCGGCACCGTCGCCGGCCTCGGCTGGGCCAAGGCCTACGGCATCGGCGGTTAATCCAACCGCTCTCAGCGTTCGGTCAGCTTGAACTCGATGCGGCGGTTGCGACGGTGGGCGATCTCGTCGTCGCGCCGGTCGATCGGCTGAAAGGCGCCGAAGCCGGTCGCGGCCAAGCGGGTCGGCGGCACGCCGTTGTCGACAAGAAACTTCACGACCGAGACCGCGCGCGCGGTCGAAAGTTCCCAGTTGGAAGGAAACCGCGCCGTCTGGATCGGCCGGTTGTCGGTGTGGCCGTCGACGCGCATGACCCAGTTGATCTTGGGCGGAATCCGACCGGCGACGTCCAGCAACATGTCGGCGAGCTTGCCCAGTTCGTCCCGGCCCGACGGGCCGAGATCGGCGCTGCCGGCCGGGAACAGCACTTCGGCCTGCAGCACGAAGCGGTCGCCGGCAATCTTGACGCCGGCCTGGTTGGCGAGCGACTGCTTGAGCTCGGCGAAGAACTCGGAACGGTATTGCTGCAGTTCCTCGACCTTGGCCGCCAGTGCCTCGTTGAGCCGCCTGCCGAGATCGGCGATGCGGAGCTGGCTGTCGGTGTCCTTTTGCTCCGCCGCTTCCAGCGCCTTCTCGATGCGGCCGAGCTGGCGCCGCAGCACGGACACCTCCTCGGCCAGGCGCGACGCCGCCGCCTTGGCTTCGGCAGCGGCCACGCGTTCCGCGGCGAGCTCGGCGTCCCGCTCGGTAAGCGATGCCTGACAGGCTTCGGCCTGGGCCTTGCGGTCGGCGGACGCCGTCTCGCTCGCCGTCAGGGCGGCGGTCTGGCTCGCCAGATCGTCTTCGAGTTGCGCGCGCAGGCGGCGCAACTGGGCGACCGCCTCGTTCAGCTCGTCGAGCTCGGCCGCGGTCTGTTCGGCCGATTGCCGGTCGTCGTTCGCGCGCTGCTCGAGCAACGCAAATCTGTCGGCGAGCGATTCACGCTCGGTCGTGCAGCTCTCCAGCGCACCGGCGACATCGTTGCGTTCGCGTTCGAGGTCATCGAGCTGGCCCGTCAGATCCTGCGCCCGCAAGCGCATCAGATCGAGCTCTTCCTCGCGGGTGCTCAGCAGCTGGATCGCGATCTCGACCTGTTTCTGCAACTCGTCCAGCGCCGCGGACCGGGCCTCGGCCGCCTTTAGCTTCTCCTGGACGCGCGCCGACAAGCCATTGTCGGACGGCGTCTGCGCCTCGACCATGGCCGGCGTCAGAACCGCCAAGGCGCAAGCCAAGCCGAATGTTAGGCACCGCATCACAGGTCCCCCTCCGGACGATCTAGCGGACCCCCGTCTCTGCCGCGGCATGATACCCCAGACGCGCCGACAAGGCTTGCGCCGACGCGGTCAGCGCCTCCGCGTTCGCACCGGTCCAGGAAACGTCGAAAGCGGGCTCCGGCCCGAGCACGGTCAGGACCGCCTGCAGCGAACCGTCGTGCTGAAACACCGGGGCCGACAAAGCGGCGACGCCGGGCAGCATCTGTCCCTGCACGCGGGCGAGGCCACGCTCTCGTACGTCATCAGCAAGCGACCGGGCCTCCGCCGCGCTGCACGGGACATCAGCCAGGGACTCGTCTGCACCCGCCGCCAGTTCCGCCTCCAGCATCTCCGCGGTCGCTGCCTCTGGCAGGTAGGCCAGGAAGACCCGGCCGGTGGACGACCGCAGCAACGGCATCACCGATCCGACCCGGACGTTGACGGTGACAGGGTGGCTGGCCTCGCGCCAGCGGATCACCACCGGTCCGCGATTGCCCCAGATGGCCAGCAGCACTGTCTCATCGATGGCGGCACCGAGGTCGGCGAGCGCCGCCGCGGCCAGTTCGACCACATCCAGCCGACGCAACGCGGCGAGACCGAGGTTTAGCGCCAGACCGCCGAGCGCGTAATGGCCCGAGACCGGCTCCTGCTCGACCAGGCCGCCGCGCACCAGGCTGACCAGGTAGCGATGCGCCTTGGCCGGCGCCATGCCAGCGGCGGCGGCGAGCGATTTCAGGCTTTGCGGCCCGTCGGCGGCGGCCATGACGGCGAGGATATCGGCGGCGGTCTCCACCGACTGCACGCCGCCACGGCGATCACCGGTCATTTCGGGCGGGCGTCCGCTCAGCGGATGCTGCGGGCGCCGTCGACCGGAAGCGCGAGGCCGCTCATATAGCTGGCGTCGGAACTGGCGAGGAAGACGATCGCCGATGCGACCTCTTCTGCCTGGGCCATGCGGCCGATCGGGTGCTTGGCAATAATCGCGGTCGTCGCCGCCTCGAGGTCGGGCGCCTCGGCCAGCATGTTCGAAACCATGGCCGTGTCGATGGTGGCGGGGCAGACGCAGTTCACCCGGATGTTGTCGCCGATATGATCCAGCGCCAGCGACATGGTCATGGCCACGACGCCACCCTTGGAGGCGGCATAGGCGACCATGCGGTGATTGCCGCGAATGCCATTGATCGACGCGGTGTTGACGATGGCCCCGCCGCCGCGTTTTTTCATCAGCGGGATGGCCTTCTTGCAGCCGAGAAAGACACCCGTCAGGTTCAGCGAGATGACGTCGTTCCAGATCTCCCAGGTGGTCTCCTCGGCCGTGCCGGTGATGGTGACGCCGGCATTGTTGATCAGGACGTCGAGGCCGCCGTGCCGGTCGGCGACATGCGCCATGGCCGCGTCCCAGTCGGCCTCCGACCGAGCATCGAGGCGAATGGCGTCGAAATCGGCGACGGCCGGAAGTTCCTCTTCGCGATAGTAACCGGCAACCACCGTGCAGCCCTCGGCAGCCAGACGCTTCGCCGTCGCCAGCCCGATGCCACTGCCCGCGCCGGTGACCAGCGCCACCTGATTGTTGAATCTTTCGACCATCGCCCGCTCCTCCCTTCACACCAACGTGAAACCAATTGACTAGGCCGCAACCCACAATGGCGTCAAATAATACCTATGTACAAAGGCTTGGCGTCCAGCCGGGTTTTCAATGGACAGCCTGGCCAATCGTTGGTGGTGAGTGATCAAGGGACGGCGCCGGAGCATACCGTGGCATCATCATTGCGGCCCCCCTATCACAATGATGTCTCCTGGACTTCCGGCGTCCGGACGGCGGCGATCCTTGTCGGGATCGTCGCCGTTCTTCTCGCGCCGCTTTTGGCGACCGCTGCCGAAAACAAGCGCATCTCGGCCGCGCAGGCGCTGGAACAGGCGCGGGCCGGTGAATTGACGATCATCGACATCCGCCGTCCTGATGAGTGGGCCGAGACGGGCTTGCCGGAAAACGCCGAGCGGGCGACGATCCGCTCGCCGCGCGGCAATCGCGGTTTTCTTGCCCGCATCGCCAAGATCACCGGGGACGACAAGTCGGCGCCGATCGCGCTGATCTGCGCCCGCGGCGTTCGGTCGCACCATGCGGCAAATCTGCTGCGGCAACGCGGCTTCAGCAATATCTATGATATTAACGAGGGCATGCTGGGTAACGCGCGAGGGTCCGGCTGGTTGCAGCAAGGTCTGCCGACGGCGGCCTGCGCCGACTGTTGATCCTGTCCTCGGGCCGGTGCCTGTGCTAGGTGATCGGCGGAAAGTCGGGTGCGCGCCCGCAATATCAGTTAACGGGAAATCGCGTAGGGAGACACATATGTCATTCGCACGACTGTCAGCTTTGGCCGCGGCGGGCTTTGTCGCGCTGGCAAGCAGCGCCGCCCATGCCGGCGACCTCAAGGCCGGCGAGAAGGTATTCCGGAAATGCAAGGCCTGCCACACGCTCGAAGCCGGCGGCAAGAACAAGGTCGGTCCGAACCTGCACGGGGTATTCGGCCGAACGTCCGGCACATCGGACGGATTCAAGTATTCGAAAGCGATGAAAGAGGCCGCGATCGTCTGGAACGACGAGACCATCGCCGCCTATCTGGAAGCGCCGAGGAAGTACATTCCGAAGAACAAGATGGCGTTCGCCGGCCTGCGCAAGCAGAAGGACCGCGACAACGTCATTGCGTTCCTGAAGGAAGCGACGAAGTAGAGCCGGCGATAGTTCGCTGAACGAACGACCCCCGCGCTTCGCAGCGCGGGGGTTTGTGATTCGACCGGATGGCCGCGCGCGTTCAGTCGCGCACGACCAGCACCGACATCGGCGCGTGCCGGACGACGCGGGCGGCATTGGGGCCGAGCAGATAGTCCTGCAGTTCCGGCCGGTGCGAGCCCATCACGATCAGGTCGGCCTTGATCTTCTTGGCCGTGTTCAGAACCTCCTCGTAGATGGTGCCGTGCGCGACGATGTGCTGGACATTGACGTCGCCGGGGACATGCTTTTTGGCGAAGGCCTGTAGGTCGGCCGTCGCCGTGGTGAGCGCCTTCTTCTCGAAGTCCTTCGGGAAGTACTGCGAGACGATGCTCATGCCGAAGTCCGGCACCACGGTCATGACGTGCAGGTTGGCGCCGAAGGACTGGCACAACGCAACGGCCGCCGTGATCGCCTTCTTCCAGGTGGCCTCATTGTCGAGGTCGATGGGCAGCAGGATTTCCTTATACATGCGCGACCTCCACCATTAAGCCGCCGCCAACCGCGCGCGGCGGCCGCGTTGCAGGAAGACGATCAACCCGAGCAGCACCAGCGCCGGGATGAACATGAGTTGCTTCGGCGGCCGGTCGGCCTCGCGCTGCACACTGGCGATCTCGTAATCGAAATCGATCTGCTGCTTCTCGGCGACACTGCCGAAGACGATGTTGTCGACCAGGATCTTGCCGTCCTCCTCGCGCAGCTCGAGCCCGGCCTCGAGCAATCGCTCTGCGCCGTCTTGCTGGGCGCCAAGCGGCAGCATGACCACTTTGTCGACCGGATCGTCGTTCAGGTCGATGCCGGTCACCCGCACGCGGATCTGCGCATCGGCCGGCATCTCGGTGGCGATGGCGACGATCTCTGTCGCCGGCGCCGCCTCCAGCGGCGGATAGACCATGTCCCACCAGAAACCGGGACGGAACAGCGTGAAGACGATCAGCAGCAGGCCGACCGTCTCCCAGATCCGGCTCTTGGTCAGGAAATAGCCCTGCGTCGCCGCCGCGAACAGCAGCATGCCAATCACCGAGGCAACGACGATGACAAAAAAGTGGAAGATGTTGTCAATGCCGATCATCAACAGCTCGGTGTTGAAGATGAACATGAACGGCAGGATCGCCGTTCGGATGTCGTAGGTGAATCCCTGTATGCCGGTGCGGATCGGATCGCCGCCCGAGATCGCCGCCGCCGCGAAGGCGGCAAGTCCCACGGGCGGCGTATCGTCGGCGAGGATGCCGAAATAGAACACGAACATGTGCACCGCGATCAGCGGCACGATCAGGCCAGCCTCGGCGCCGAGGCTGACGATTACCGGCGCCATCAGGGTCGAGACGACGATGTAGTTCGCCGTGGTCGGCAGGCCCATGCCGAGGATCAGGCAGATCACCGCCGTGAACAGCAGCATCAGCAGCAGGTTGCCACCGGAGATGAACTCGACGAACTCGGTCATCACCAAGCCGATGCCGGTCAGCGTCACGGTGCCTACGACGATGCCCGCCGCCGCCGTGGCGACGCCGATGCCGATCATGTTGCGCGCGCCGGCGATCATGCCGTCGCGGGCGTCAATGAACCCGTCCTTCAGGGCATCGCCGAATTCGGCGTTGGCGCGAAAGATGGCCAGGATCGGCCGTTGCGTGATGACGATGAAGAGCATGAACACGGTGGCCCAGAACGCCGACAGGCCGGGCGACAGCCGCTCGACGGTCA
Source organism: Alphaproteobacteria bacterium (assembly GCA_965232515.1). Classification (GTDB taxonomy): domain Bacteria; phylum Pseudomonadota; class Alphaproteobacteria; genus JANQKO01. The sequence continues at coordinate 2,154,337 of CBDDPY010000002.1, forward strand.
GACACCAGACCAGGACGCCAACCGGCAGCAGGTAATAGAGCCCGACCTTCACTGTCGGCGCCGGCTCGGGACAGTGTTCGATGTCGGTGCTGGTGCTGAGCTCGGGGAAGCGCGCCGAGTACTTCAACAGCCCTACATAGGCGACGGTCAGGATTACCGCCGCGATCCACGGCGTCGCGTCGCCCGCGACCGGTTTCAGCCAGCCGAGGCCGTAATAAGAGATCGCGCAGAGCACGACCAGGATGATGATCGCCATGAGGAAGCCGATCAGCTTCTGCACCAACGGCGAGTCGGTCAGCCGGGGCAGGCCCTTCATGTCGGCCTTCATGGCCTCGAGATGGACGATGTAGACCAGCGCGATGTAGGAGATGATCGCCGGCAGGAAGGCGTGCTTCATGACGTCGACCAACGGGATGCCCACATACTCCACCATCAGGAAGGCGGCCGCGCCCATGATTGGCGGTGTCAGCTGGCCATTGGTCGACGATGCCACCTCGACGGCGCCGGCCTTCTCGGCCGGGAAGCCGACCCGGCGCATCAGCGGGATCGTGAAGGTGCCGGTGGTCACCACATTGGCGATCGACGAACCCGACACCAGGCCAGTCATGCCGGACGACACGACCGCGGCTTTGGCCGGCCCGCCCCGCATATGGCCCAGCAGCGCGAAGGCGACACGGATGAAGTAGTTACCGGCGCCGGCCCGTTCCAACAGCGCGCCGAACAGCACGAACAGGAACACCATGCTGGTCGAGACACCGAGCGCGATGCCGAACACGCCCTCGGTCTGCAGCCAATAGTGGCTCATGCCCTTGTTCAGGCTGGCGCCCTTGTGCGCGATCACGTCGGGCATCCAGGGGCCGGCGAAGGTGTAGATCATAAAGACGATGGCGACGACCATTAGCGGCGGCCCGAGCGCGCGTCGCGCCGCCTCCAAAAGCAGCGCCAGGCCAACGACGCCGGTGACCACGTCCAAGGTCGTGGGAGCGCCCGGCCGCTCGGACAGCTCGACATAGAACAGGAACTGGTAGCCGGCGGTGAAGGCGGCGACGAACGCGAGGATCCAGTCCTGGATCGGGATGTGATCGCGCGGCGAGCTCTTCATCGCCGGGAAGGCGAGGAAGGCCAGAAAGACGGCAAAGGCGAGGTGAATCGACCGCGCCTCGGCGTCGTTCAGCAGCCCGAACTTGAACAGGAATGGCAGCGGCGATGCGTACCAGAGCTGAAACACCGACCAGATGAACGGCACCGCCAACAGCACATAGGCCGGAACGCCGGTCGGCGCGCGGGCGCCGGTATCGGCTTCGGCGACAATATCTTCCGCCGCCTGGCCGGTATCGGCCTGCTGGTCCTGTTGCAATTCACTCATCGATACATCCCCCTTGCTGCCGCCAGGCCCCATTTTTGATTAACGTTTTCACGGCGCGGATCACAGCCAGCCCCGCTCGCGGAAATAGCGCACCGCCCCGTCATGCAGTGGCGCAGACAGTCCCTCGCTCACCATCCGCTCCGGCTGGAGATCGCCCAGCGCCGGATGCATCTTGCGGAACTGCTCAAAATTTTCGAAGACGCCGCGCACCAGGGCATAGACGACATCGGCATCGACGTCCGCCGAGGTCACCAGGGTCGCCTTGACGCCGAACGTGGTGACGGGTTGCGGATTGCCGCGGTACATGCCGCCGGGCACCGTGGTGTAGGCGTAGTAAGGGTTGTCGGCGACGAGCTGATCGATCTCGGGATCCCGCACCTCGACGATCACGGCGTCGCAGACATTTGCCGCCTTGCCAACCGAGTCGTTCGGATGACCGACCGTGTAGATCATCGCCTGCACACGGTCGTGGCACAGCGCCAGCGACTGCTGCGCGGCCGGCAGTTCCTCGGCCAGCAGAAAGTCCTTCTTCGTCCAGCCCTTGGCCGCCATCACCACTTCCATGGTCGCGCGCTGCCCGGATCCGGGATTGCCGATATTGACCCGCCGCCCCTGCAGATCGTCGAACCGCTGAATGCCGGCATCGCGCCGCGCGACCAGCGTGAAGGGCTCGCCATGCAGCGAGAATACGGCCCGCAGGTTCTCGAACTTGCCATCGGCAAAGGCGAGCGGTCCGCTGCCGTTGACAGCATGGAACTGCCAGTCGGATTGGGCGATACCAAACTCGATCGCGCCGCCATGCACATTGCTCAAGTTAAAGAGGGAGCCTGCCGTCTCGATCGCCTCGCAGCCGACGCCGGCACGGTCGGCCAACCGGCAGATCGCCCTGCCGACGGGATAGTAGACGCCGGACTTGCTGCCGGTTCCGACGACCACCTCTTGCGCTTGCGTTGTCGATAGCGGCGCTTCGCCGACGAGCGCCAACGTCGCCAGCAACGCCGAAACTGCTGTGAACCTTTTCATGGCTGCCTCCCCCTAAAGCCGGACGTCGCCCGCCCGGCATTCCCACTTGTTTGTCGTGGGTTGCGTTTGCTCGCCATTTCGGCCGCTCAGGCCTCAAAACACTCCAAATTCCGTTACGACAACAATGGCCAAGGAAAATGGGGAACGGCGCAGGGCCGTTCCCCATCGGGCGCGATTACATCCAGCCCTTTTCCTTGTAGTACTTGGCGGCGCCATCGTGCAGCGGCGCCGACAGGCCGTCCTTGATCATCTCTTCCGGCTTCAAGTTAGCGAAGGCCGGATGCAGCTTCTTGAAGGTGTCGAAGTTTTCGAACACCGCCTTGACGACGTGATAGACCGTGTCGGCCGGGACCGCGGTCGACGACACGAAGGTCGCGCCGACGCCGAAGGTCTGCACATCGGCGTCGCTGCCCCGGTACATACCGCCCGGTATGGTCGCGGTGCGGTAGTAGGAGTTGTCCGAGACCAGCTTGTCGACGGCCGATCCGGTCACGCTGACCAGCACGCTGTCGCACGACGTGGTGGCTTCCTTGATCGAGCCGCTGGGGTGGCCGACGGTGAAGACCATGGCGTCGATTTTGTTGTCGCAAAGCGCCTGGCTCTGCTCCGACGATTTCAGCTCGGAGGCCAGCGCGAAATCGCCCTTGCTCCAGCCGAGCGCGTTCATCAGCACTTCCATGGTGCCGCGCTGACCGGACCCTGGATTACCGATATTCACCCGCTTGCCTTTGAGGTCCGCGAAGGACTTGATGCCGGAATCGGCACGAGCGACGACGGTGAACGGCTCCGGATGCACCGAGAACACGGCCCGCAGCTCCTTGAAGCCGCCCTTGTCCTCGAATTTGCTGGTGCCGTTATAGGCGTGATACTGCCAGTCCGACTGCGCCACGCCCATGTCGAGCTCGCCCGCCCGGATGGTGTTGAGGTTGTAGACCGAACCGCCCGTGCTCTCGACCGAGCAGCGGACGCCGTGCTCTTTGCGGCCGCGATTGACCAGCCGGCAGATCGCGCCACCGGTCGGGTAATAAACGCCGGTAACACCGCCAGTGCCGATGGTGATGAAATTGTTCTGTGCCTGCACCGGCGCGGGCGCGCCGATCGACATCATGCCCGCCGCCACGGTAGCGGCGAAGGCGGATACAGCAATCTTCTTCATGAGTGACAGTCCTCCTCGCTTAGTGTTGTGCAACCCCATGTGCCCTTTCCCACCTCGGACTAGGCTCGCGTTTCCGAAATCGCCGCGTCGACCGCGCGGCCCAGTTTCTCGACGATCTCCTCGATCTGTTGCGGCTCGACGATGAACGGTGGCGCCAGCAGCACGTGATCGCCGTTCTGGCCGTCTACGGTGCCGCCACCGGGATAACAGATCAACCCGTCCGCCTGCGCCAGCTTCTTGATCCGGGCATTCAGCTTCAAGGACGGATCGAAGGGCTGCTTACCGGTCCGCTCGGCGACCAGCTCGATGGCCCGGAACAGACCGCGCCCCCGGATATCGCCGACATGCGGGTGGTTGCCGAAACGGTCGTGCAGCGCGTCGTCCAACAGCTCGCCCATGGCGTTGACGTTCTGCAGCAGGCCACGATCCTCAATCGCCCGCTGCACGGCAAGCCCGGCGGCGCAGGCCGTCGGGTGACCCATATAAGTGTGGCCGTGTTGAAAGAAGCCGGAGCCGTCGCGGACGGCATTGAAGACGCCGTCCGAGCACAACATGGCGCCGATTGGCTGATAGCCGGCGCCCAAACCCTTGGCGACAACGACGATATCGGGCACGACGCCGTCCTGCTCGCAGGCGAACAGCGTGCCGGTGCGACCCATGCCGCACATCACTTCGTCCAGAATCAGCAGGACGCCATAGCGGTCGCAGATCTCCCGGATGCGCTTGAAGTAGCCCGGCACCGGCGGGACCGCGCCGGCCGTGGCGCCGACCACCGGCTCGGCGATGAAGCCGATGACGCTGTCCTCGCCGAGCTCCCGGATCGTCGTTTCCAGTTCGTCGGCGACGCGCCGGCCGAAGGCCTCCTCGCTCTCGCCGTCCTCGGCGTGGCGATAGGCATAGCAGGGCGAAATGTGATGCGCCGGCATCAGGATCGGATCGAACTGCGTCCGGCGCCAGCGGTTGCCGCCAACCGACAGCGCACCCAACGTGTTGCCGTGATAGCTCTGCCAGCGGGCGATGAAATGCTTGCGCTGCGGCTGGCCGATCTCAAGATAGTACTGTCGGGCCAGCTTGAGCGCGGCTTCCACCGCCTCGGAGCCGCCTGAAACGAAATAGACTTTCTCGATGCCATCCGGCGCCTTGGCGACCAAATACTCGGCCAGCTCCTCGGCAACATCGCTGGTGAAGAAGCCGGTATGGGCATAGGGCAACCGGTCGACCTGGGCCTTGATGGCGGCGATGACATCGGGGTCGCTGTGGCCGAGGCAGGAGACCGCCGCGCCGCCCGAGGCGTCGAGATAGCGTTTGCCGTCCCGGTCGATGATGAAACAGCCATCCCCACCGGCCGCGACCAGCGGCTGCATCGCGGTATGGCGGTGGAAAATTGCACTCATGAACCACCTCCGGTGGACGACTCGGGCCAGTAGGCGCCGAACCGCACCAATTGCTCCTCCGACTGCGCCAGGACATCAAGTTGGGCCCGCCGACCGTCGGCGAGCAGAAAGGCGACCAGCGCCTCGGCCAACGCCTGCGCGCCGGCAAGCGAGCGGAAGAAGCTCGGACCGCCGTTCGCCGCGACGAAGCCGAAGCGGGCCGGCGCCGCGATGGGCGACACCGGGCTGTCGGAAATCGAGACGATCTCGGCCCCGACTTCGGCGGCATGCTGCACGGCCTGAACCGTCTCTCGCGTATAGGGGTCGTAGCTGATCGCGATCATGGCGTCGCGCCGATCGAGATCGCGCAACTCGTCGGCCAGCGTGCCGGCGACCCCCGTCAGCAGCGCCACTTCCTGACGAAACATGCGAAAAGAGTAGTGCAGATACCAGGCAACCGGAAAGCACTTCCGCATGCCGGCGACATATATGCGCCGCGCCGCGGCCAGGGCATCGGCGGCGGCCTGTAACTCGTCTGCCGACGTCGCGGTAAAGGTCTGCGTGACGTTTTGGCCGCCGGCCTCGAGCAAGTCTTGAAACAGACCTTCGCGGGCCCGTGACGCCCGGCGTGTCTTGAGCTGATGCGCCCGCGCCGTCAGGCTGGCCGGACGCGCACGCAAGCGGGCGCGGAACGGCTCGCGGAACTTGGCATATCCGGGAAAGTCGAGCTGCTTGGCCAAACGCACCATGGTCGACGGATGCACCCCTGCCCTGGCGGCAACGTCGCGCATGGAGCTCAACGCGACATCGTCCGGCGCGTCCAGCACATACCTCGCCGCAAGCTTCAACTTCGGACTGAGCATTGGGTAATACGCTTCCAAGCGTTCCGTCAGATCCTGTGTTTGCAACATGCCTTCGCCCACTCCCGAAGACTCCCCAGAATAGGCTAATCAGCGTTTGGCGGTGTCCGCAACAAATGAATCAAATATGCTTCACAAAAATCATATGATTCATTGCGAACCGTTCGCTGTTTGCTTGCATCGATCCGTCGCGAGACGATAAGTTTTGCCGAAGAGTCGCGCCAGTTCGCCTAGTGGCGCGGCCGAATGCGCTATTCGCGGGAACATGGGCGACGGGTTCGTCGTAATGGACACGTCAAACCAGGTCCTTGAGTTCTTCGAATTCGTCGAGAGTCAGCCGCGGCAATCCGTGCGGCAGCTACTCGACAAGATTCTGCTCAAGAGCCGTCTGTTGACAGGTGCCGAGGCGGGCACCGTCTTTGTCATGCGCAAAAAGGGCGCGCAACGCTGGCTGGAACCGGCGAGCGTACAAAACGACCGCGTCGCGGTCCGCTCCCGGGATTTCGTGGTGCCGGTGACGAACGCCAGCATCGCCGGCTACGTCGCCGGCTCGGGCGACATCGTCCGGGTGGCCAACGTCTACCGGCTGCCGTCGTCGGCGCGCTATGCCTTCAATCCCGACTTCGAGCTGAGGGGCTATCGCACGGTGTCGGTGATGTGCTTCCCGATCAAGAACTATCAGGAAGACGTCATTGGCGTTGTGCAGCTGATCAACCGCCAAGGCGATGGCGCGAATCAGCCGATCGCCTTCGAGGCCGGCCAGGCCCGGCTGGTGACGCTGGTGGCCCGGGCGCTGGCGACACATATCGAGCGCGCCCAGCTGCTGGAAAACATCCGCGACAAGAACGCCAAGCTGCGGCTGCGCAATCAGCAGCTGGCCGAGCAGCGGTCCCAGGTCGTTTCGTTGCAGGCCGAGACCGAAGACGCCTTCATGCTGTCGATCAGTCTGCTGGCCCGGGCGGCCGAGATCCACGACGAAGAGACCGCCAATCACATCGTCCGGGTCAACGAATACAGCTTCTATCTGGCCGACAAGCTCGGCATGCCAAAGGCGTTCTGCGACGAGATTCGTTATTCGGCGCAGCTGCACGACGTCGGCAAGATGAGTGTGAACTCGGCCGTGCTGAAAAAACGCGGCCGGCTAAATGTCGACGAGCGGGCGGAGATGGACCTGCATCCGCTTTACGGTTTCCAGATCCTCGAGCCCTCGCCGCGACTGAAGCTCGCGGCCGAAATCGCGCTGCACCATCACGAGAAGTGGGACGGCTCCGGCTATCCGGCCGGCGTCAGCGGCGAAGACATACCGATCTCGGCGCGCATCGTGTCGCTGGCCGACGTCTACGACGCCCTGCGCTCGAAGCGTCCGTACAAACCCGCCTACAGCCACGAGAAAACCTGTAAGATCATGATGAAAGGCGACGATCGGATCGATCCGATCGCCCATTTCGACCCCAATCTGCTGCGGCTCTTCGGCGAACACCATGCCGGCATGCGAGACATCTACAAACGGCTCGCGGACTAGGCTGCGCGTGGCTGGATATCAATCGAAAATGCGCTCCGGCTCCGCGGGCGCGTGGGCGGCGCAATGATCTCGCTGCGACGATTGCGGCGCTATGTCGTTTACCTGCTGCCGCTCATCGTGTTGACGACGGGCGTCGTGCTGTATCGCGAACAGCCGCAATTCCTGCAGATCTTTCAACTCAAGCTGTTCGACCTCTACCAACAGATCCAGCCGCGCGAATATGAACCGGCGCCGGTCAAGGTCATCGACATGGACGACGCCAGCCTGGCCCGGATCGGCCAGTGGCCCTGGCCGCGAAACAAGCTGGCCGACATGCTGATCGTGCTGTTCGAGGCCGGCGCGGCGGTCGTCGCGTTCGATGCCGTGTTCGCCGAACCGGACCGGACCTCGCCTGACGAGATCCTGCCGGTATGGTTGAACGTCCCTTCCCTGGACGCCGGCCAGTTGCCGCCGGAATGGCAGGAATTCTCGCAAGCCATCCTGCAATCGGTGCCCGACCATGACGAGCTGTTCGCCGAGGTGATCGCGCAGACGAATGTCGTACTCGGCGTGCCGTTCACGGACGACAGCGGCGGACGACCACCGACCGTGAAGGCGGGATTTGCCACGGCCGGCGACGACGATCCGCTGGAATTCGTGCCGAGCTTTGAAAGCGTCACGCCAAATCTACCGCAGCTCGAGGCGGACGCGGCGGGCATCGGCAGCTTTACCTTCACCCCGGACGCGGACAGCATCGTTCGTCATGTCCCGTTGATCATGCGTGTCGGCGACAATCTGGTTCCGTCACTCGCCGCCGAGGCGCTTCGTGTGGCGCAGGGCGCCCGGAGCTATGTGATCAAGACCGGCGGCGCCAATATGGAGACGAACTACGGTGAAGCCAGCGGCCTGAACCACGTCAAGATCGGCCACGCCGATGCCGTGCCCGTCGACGAGGCCGGTAAGATGTGGGTGCACTACACCCGCGATGTTCCCGGGCGCGTGATTCCGGCCTGGAAAATCTTTGAAGCGGACTTCGATCCCAGTCTGGTCGAGGGCCAGATCCTGTTCTTCGGCACCAGCGCCGCCGGCCTGAAGGATCTGCGCACGACGCCGCTGAATCCGGCCGAAGCCGGCGTCATGGTCCACGCACAGGTCGCCGAACAGATGATCCTCGGCCATTTCCTGGAGCGGCCGGACTGGGCATTCGGCGTCGAATTCACGTTTATCCTGGCCTTGGGATTGATACTGATCGTGGTAACGCCGCGGGTCGGCGCGTTGGCCGCGGCGGCGATCGGCGCCGGCGCCGTGGCGTTCGCCATGGGCGTGTCGTGGTATCTCTACACCGACCAACGGCTGTTGCTGGACCCGCTCTATCCGGCGATCGTCACGGTCGCCGTCTACATCGGCAGCTCGCTGCTGAGCTATTTGCAGACCGAGGCGGAAAAGCGTCAGGTGCGCGGCGCCTTCAGCCAGTATCTCTCGCCGGCACTGGTGGAACAGCTGGCCCGGGAACCGGATCTGTTGAAGCTGGGCGGCGAGCTACGGGAAATGACGTTCCTGTTCTGCGACGTCCGCGGCTTCACCACGATCTCGGAAGGATTCAAGGGCGATCCGCAGGGCCTGACCAAGCTGATCAACCGTTTCCTGACACCGATGACGGACGCCATCCTGGCCCGCGGCGGCACCATCGACAAATACATGGGCGACTGCATCATGGCGTTCTGGAACGCCCCGCTGGACGATAAGCAACATGCCGATCATGCCTGTGACGCGGCGCTCGCCATGTTCGAGGAACTGGGCAAACTCAACGCGGAGTTGGTCGCCGAAGCCGAGGCCGAAGGACGCGCGTCGGCGCCGCTGAATATCGGCATCGGCCTGAACACGGGCGACTGCGTGGTCGGCAACATGGGCTCGCAACAGCGCTTCGACTATTCGGTCCTGGGCGACGCCGTCAACCTCGCCTCGCGCCTGGAGGGCCAATCGAAAAACTACGGCGTCGGCGTCGTCATCGGCGACGACACGCGCCAGCGCGCGAACGGCTTCGCCACCATCGAGCTCGACCTGATAGCCGTGAAAGGCAAACAGGAGGCGGCGAAGATCCACGCGCTGCTGGGCGACGAGAAGATGACGCACGACGCTCGGTTCACCGAGTTGAGCGACAAGCATGCGCGTATGCTGTCGGCCTATCGCGATCAACACTGGGACGAAGCCGAAACGCTGCTCGGCGAATGCCGTGCGCTCGACGGCGCCTTGGAGGTGCTGTACGACCTCTATGAAGAACGCATCGAGTATTACCAGGAGAACCCGCCCGGCCCCGACTGGGACGGGGTCTTCGTGGCCACCAGCAAATAGCGCGCGCCGCGCGGCAAGCTGCCGACGACGACAATTGACACGCCGGTCGCGAATTCGTGGCTGGGACACGAACCGACATTCGGATAGCCTTGTCGGGAACCAACGACATGCCGTTGGCGGCACGGAGAGACGTTCGATGCGCGTTCAACGCCTGATAAGCCCGGTTGCCAGCGTTGCTTTCGCGCTGCTGTTCAACCTGGTCGCTGCGGTCGCACCGGCAATGGCCGACACCGCGCCTTTCGATCTCAACGACACCGTCAAGGCTGTCGTCAAGGTGACCGCCGAGGTTCCGGCGGACGCCCGCACAGCCGCGTTCCTCGGCACGGAACGCGAAGGCAACGGCGTCGTCATCGACGACGATGGGCTGGTGCTGACCATCGGCTACCTGATCCTTGAGGCGATGTCGGCGAACGTCGCCAATGCCGCCGGCGAGATGGTGCCGGCGGAAATCATCGCCTACGACTATGACACCGGATTCGGCCTGCTGCGCGCGCTGGACCCGCTCGATATCGAACCGCTCCGGCTGGGCAGCGCCGGTGAGCTCAAGGAACGCGATCCGGTCCTGGTGGTCGGCAACGGGGGCCAGGAGGCGACGATCGGCGCCTTCGTCGTCTCCCGCCGTGAATTTGCCGGATACTGGGAGTATTTGCTGGACAGCGCGATCTTCACCTCGCCACCGCACCCGAATTGGGGTGGCGCGGCGCTGATCGGCCCAAACGGACGTCTGCTGGGTGTCGGCTCGCTTCTGGTGCGGGACGCGATGCCGCCGCCGGATCTGATTCCCGGCAACATGTTCGTGCCGATCGACCTGCTCAAGCCGATCCTCGGCGAACTCCTGGAGCTCGGGCGGAGCGCCGGCAAGCCGCGGCCTTGGCTCGGCATGTTCTCGGCCGAATCGCTCGGCCGCGTCGTGGTGACGAGCGTCGCGCGCGACGGACCGGCGGACAGCGCCGGAATCGAATCGGGCGACGTCGTGGTCAGCGTGTCAGGCGAGAATATCGAGGATATGGGCCGGCTCTACCGCAAGATCTGGTCGCTGGGCGAGGCGGGTGTGGACGTGCCGATCACCGTCCTGCGCGGCAGTCAGGCGCTGGACATCGTTGTCCGTTCGGGCGACCGCTACGACTATCTAAAGCTACGGCAGACCTACTGACCAATCCGCGCGCCGCGTCGGGACGCGTTAGGATCGAGCCCGAATCAGGCTGAGCATCCACATACGCCACGGGTAGTGTGTCAAACGCCGTCAACCACAAAATTTAGTTGCGGGTGTCCACGCGGCCTGCTAGATGATGCAAATAGTTGGGGCGTCGGGGCGCTGAAGCCGAAGCTCTAGCGTCGTGTCCCGCTAAGGACACCCCCGACACCCCAGGAGCCGGTCTCGCTCCCCACACCCGCCAGCAGCGGGCTCAGCTTACGGTCGCTTCGTGCCGTCGACGTTCCGGGTCGTCGACCGCGCGTTGCGAGCGTTGTTTTCCGTTCGGGTTCCGGAAGCTGCCGGCAACAACTCCTCGCGAAGTTCCCGCCGGTCTCCGGCCCGCCGCGCCCGAGGGCGCGGCGTTTCGGAGAGTTCCGCTCCCGATCGACCGCCGACCGAACAGCCATCCGCCACGCCCGAGGGCATCGCAGTCGACCGTGTCCGCCGACAATCGGCTGGTCCGGATCGCGTCGCCCCTGGCGCAAACGATGTCCGAAGACTTCGTTCGACACCCTGGCCGCACGATCGGAGCGGGGTTGGATCTGCCCGACCGTTCGACGTCGCGACCCGAAGGCCACACCGTCTCGCAATCGGACGGACGTGATATCGCCCCGGAGGGTAACACCACCGCCTCGCCCCTGGCCGGCAAACACGAGGCCTGCCAGCCGGACGAAGCCCCTTCCCCAGCCGAGGCCGCTGGATCCGGTCGTACGCCCGAAGGCGTCGCGATCTGATCGTCGCTGCCCCGCCAGCGGACGGATGGGCCATGTGCCAGACCGTCCGACCGGCCCGAAGGCCAACCTTCCGATCCGACGACCGCTCCGTCCACGGAGAACGTGCCGTCCCGCATCGAAGAACTGTCAAACCCGAAGGTTCTTGGCTCTCCGACCGAAGCCTGATCGTGGGGGCGTCATGGTCGACCCCGAAGGGTTTTCCGCTTCGCCTTCTCGACCGATGCTTCGGCGCTAACGCGTGCAGTTAGAGTATTGATGGGTGGCAGAAAGAAAACAACAAGAAAAATTGACAAAACCTAAAAAATCTGTGAATAGTTGGAATAGAAAAACACAATCTATTCACAGTTTATCCACTAAAAAATCCACATACGATGACTTCCGGTCTTTTTTTGAATTCATGAAGCATCTATATAGTAGCGGCGACCGCCAAACAAACCGGATTTCCTCGGATCGATGCACGACAAATCGGTTCGACATGCCGCAATCCGGCGCTAAATGGTAGCTTGCGCCGCGCAAACGTGATTGTTAGACCAACCGATGCCGCGCATTGCCCGGTTCGCAACGCGAATCGTCCTATCTGCCGGGAGTCCCGCATGCTATCCCGCCGCACATTTTTCCTCAGTCCTCTCGCTGTCGGATTGCTGCCGGCGACGGCCAAGGCGGAGGCTTCCGCCGAAGCCGTGAACGGCGCCAGCCAGTTCATACAATGGCTTGCCGACCAGGCCATTGCGGTGCTGGGCGCAAGCAACTCGACACTGGAGACGCGGGAGGCGGAGTTCCGCCGGTTGCTGGGACAGGGATTTGCCCTGCCGTTCATCAGCCGGTTCGTTTTGGGCCGCTACTGGCGGACCACGACCCCAGAGCAGCGAGAGGACTATCAGGAGCTGTTCGCCGAGTACATCCTGCGAACCTATTCGAACCGCCTTGGCGGCTATGCCGGGGAGACCTTCAAGGTCACCGGGGCCCGCCCCGCCGGCAAACAGGACATTCTGGTCGCCACGCGGATCGATCGTCCCAGCGGTCCGCCGATCAAGGCGGACTGGCGCGTTCGCATCTTCGACAACGAATACAAGATCATCGATATCATGGTCGAAGGCGTCAGCATGGCCGTGACCCAACGGTCGGAATTCACCAATGTTGTCCGCAGCCAGGGTATCGACGGCCTGCTGCAGGCCCTGCGCGCGCGCACCGAGCGGATGCCGGCGACATCGTGACCATCGAGCGACAAAGGAATCGTACCGCCATGCCTCTGTTGCACTTTGACCCCGATAGCGACCGCCCACGGCGGGCCGCGCTGGCTTCGCTGGCGATCGCGGCGGCGCTGCTGGCGACGACACCGTCATTGGCCGACATCGCGGCCGGCTACGAAGCCTATCAGCGCGGGGATTTCGCCGCCGCGCTCTCGGAATGGCGACCGCTGGCCGAAGCCGGCAATTCGCGGGCGCAGTACAATCTCGGGATCCTGTATGACGAAGGCCGCGGGGTCGCACGCGACCGCGGCCAAGCCATCGCCTGGTGGGAGAAGGCGGCGAAACAGGACTACGCCCCGGCACAGCACAATCTGGCCAGTCTGTATATTGGTGGCGACGGCGTCGTCCAGGATTACGCGAAAGCAGTTACCTGGCTGCAACGCGCCGCCGACAATGGCTTGGCCCGGGCCCAGTATACGCTCGGAAAAATGTTCTACGACGGTCTCGGAATCCCGGCCGACCGCACGGCATCGGCCCGCTATTATCGCCTGGCTGCGGACCAGGGCCTGGCCCGGGCCCAATACAATCTGGGCAAGCTCTATCGCGACGGCGACGGGGTCGAGCAGAGCGACGCGGAGTCGGTCAGATGGTTCGCGTTGGCGGCGCGCCAGGGCTATGCGAAGGCGCAGAACCACCTGGGCACCCGATACGCACGCGGCATCGGCGTCAATCGCGACGACGTGCAGGCCTACAAGTGGGCAGCGCTCGCGGCCCGGCAAGGCCATGCCGCGGCGAACGAGAACCTCAAGGTTCTGCGCGGCCGCATGACGTCCGCAGACATCGAGAAGGCCGAAGCCCTGATCGCCGCCTTCCGGCCGGAACGCAAACGCGAATAGCCGCGGACCATCGTCCGCCGGATCACGCGCCCCCGGGAGCGGGTGACGTGACAGGCCGCATCGGACCTGATTTACTCGCGCCTGGATCGGCCCCGGGGGCGTTTCGTATGCACTGGTTCAACCGCCGTCGCGCGGCGGCGCTCAGCACGTTCGTTGGCGTAGTGACGATGACCGTCGCGTCGGTCGCGGCCGGGCAATCGTCGGCGCCGGGGATTGCGGCGCGCATAGATGCCGCTGTCAGAGCCAACCAGGCGTCGCTGGCCGCGGCCGGTACCGGCCCCAATGCGCAGTCAGCCGCGCTGCAGGCCCAGCGGCGCCTCGAGAGCGAGTTGAGCGCGATCGTTGTCGGCACGATAGCGCAACGCCCCGATCTGTTGACATCCGTCGTTCAGGCGGCCGTCAATGCCGCGCCGCCGGCCCGTAACCGCATCGCCAACCGGGCCGCCAGCGCCTATCCGGGCTATGCCACGCAAGTCTACGCCGCCGCCGGCATCGACCCGGCGACAGCGCCCGCCTATCCGCAGGCCAACTTCGGACTGACAACGTTTCCGGGCGCGCCGACTTATGCGCCCCGAGCAGCGACGCCCGCCATCAGCGCCAGCTATGCCCGGACCTCGCGGGCAAGCCGCAACGCCGATGTCGCAAGCCGCGTCGTGGCTTCGATTGCCGCCAATCCCGCCCAGGCCGAGACCATCGTGCGCGACGCCGTCGCCCGCGCACCGGATCAGCGCGACAACATCGTCCGGACGGCAGGCCGATCGTTTCCCACCTTCGCCGGCCGCATCGCTACCGCGGCCCAGTCGGCGCCCGTTGCACGCCCGGCGAGCCAGACAAGCCCGGCGCCGCCGTCTCCGGCCGCCACACCGATCGCGCAGCGCCTGCCGACAGCGGGCCCCGCCGCAACCGCCAGTTCCGCGGCGCGACAAGCGACGCCGGCCGCGTCCCCGGCAGAGACCTCGGCGGGCCTTGTCGGTCCCGAGGAGGCCCGCGATCCGATCGAGTCGTTCAACCGGGCCGTCTTCGCGTTCAACGAAACGGTCGATTTCCTGATTTTGCGACCGGTCGCCTGGACCTACAACAAGATCACGCCGGATCCCGTCATCTTCGCCGTGCGCCGCTTCTTCGACAATCTGGGCTCGCCCGTCATCTTCGCGAACGACCTGTTGCAGCTCACGTTCGACGATGCCGGAGTCACGTTGGGACGGTTTGGCATCAACAGCACGATCGGCCTGTTGGGCTTTTTCGATGTCGCGGAAGACTTCGGTCTGGAACGGCATACAGCCGATTTCGGCCAGACCCTGCACGCCTACGGCACCGGCCCCGGTCCGTACATCGTGCTTCCCCTCCTCGGCCCGTCGACGGCGCGGGACGGCGTCGGCACGGTGGTCGACATTTTCCTGGACCCGCTGACCTATCTTCTCGGTTCGCCGGAATCCTATATCGTCACCGGCAGCCAGGTGGTGGTCGCCCGCGAGGCGCTGCTGGAGCCGCTGGACGAGCTGAAGCGAACGTCGGTCGACTACTACATCTCGCTGCGCAGCGCCTATTACCAGCGCCGCGCGGTCGATCTGAACAAGGGCCGCGGCAGCGGCGGCGGCGCGGCCATCGACGAGCTGTTCGATTCGCCCGAGCTCGACGACGAAGCGGCGCCCAACTAGATGTCGCCGCCCGCCACCGACGCGGCCGCATTCGGTCCGCTCGTCAGGCTGAACGAACCGGCGTTCGTGCATCCCAGCGCCTCGATCTACGGCAAGGTGACGATCGAACAGGGCGTCAGCATCTGGACGAACGCCGTCTTTCGCGCCGAAGCGCACGAGATCACGGTCGGCCCCTACAGCAACATCCAGGATTTCGTCATGCTGCATGTCGCCGCCGAGACCGGCACGCATGTCGGCGCCCACTGCTCGATCAGCCACCACGCGACCGTCCACGGCTGCACGATCGGCGACAATTGCCTGATCGGCATCAACGCCACGGTGATGGACGGCGCGGTGATCGGCGACAACACGATTGTCGCCGGCCATTGCATCGTGTCCGAAAACGCCGAGATCCCGCCGAATTCGGTCGTCGCCGGCGTGCCCGGCCGGGTCGTCAGATCCCGCAACAACTGGATCGCGAATCGAATGAACGCGTTTTTCTACCACCAGAACGGTCTGGCCTATGCGATCGGGCAGCATCGCCGCTGGGACGGCCCGGAATGGACGGAGATCTTTCAGGCCGAACGCGCGCGCCTGGAGGCGGAATTCGCTACACTGCTGGAAACCGGCGCACAGGTCGCCTGACCCCGCCGCCGGTCGATCCCCGAACACCAGACGGTTGCAACATGGAAAAACCCTATCTGCTCTTTCTCGGCGACGTGCATGACGAACTCGCGGCCAAGACGGCTCATGGCATTGCCGACTGGCGGCCCGACTGGTGTGTCGGCCAGCTGCGGCTGCCGGGCTGCCAAGCCGACACCGTGCTGAGTGACATCACGGTGGCCGAGGCCGCCGAACGCGGCGCCAAGACCTTCGTGATCGCCGTGGTCAATTCAGGCGGCACCATGCCCGAGAGCTGGACCGACACCATCGTCGACGCCATTGAACACGGCATGGACGTGGCGAGCGGCCTGCACATGCGGCTGCAGGACTTTCCGGCGATCGCCGACGCCGCGGCCAAGCGTGGCCGGCGGCTCTACAACGTCCGGCACAGCGAACAGCAGTTCGGGACCGGCAAGGGCCATAAACGTGCCGGCAAGAGGTTGTTGACGGTGGGCACCGACTGTTCGGTCGGCAAGAAATACACCGCACTAGCGCTGGAGCGCGACATGCGGGCCCGCGGCATGAACGCGGATTTCTGCGCCACCGGCCAGACCGGCGTCTTCATCGCCGAGCGCGGCGTGGCAATCGACGCCGTGGTCGCCGACTTCATCTCCGGCGCCGCCGAATGGCTGAGTCCGGAAAACGCGCCCGACCATTGGGATGTGATCGAGGGCCAGGGATCGCTGTTCCACGCCGCCTTCGCCGGCGTCTCGCTGGGCCTGCTGCATGGCTCGCAGGCGGACGCGCTGGTGCTGTGCCACGAACCGACCCGCACGCATATGCGCGGCCTGCCGCATGCGCCGATCCCGGACCTGACCCAATGCATCGACGCCAATATCGCCAGCGGCAAGCTGACCAATCCGGATTGCCGCATGGTCGGGGTCAGCATCAACACGGCGGCGCTCGACCGAGAGGCGGCCGAACGAGTATTGCGGTCGACGGAAGACCGCCTGGGCCTGCCCTGCGTCGACCCGATGACGGTCGGCACTGACGCCATCATCGACCGGCTGGACTGACATGCCGGCGCTGCACGCGGCCCGAGAAACCTGGCCATTGCCGGGCGAGTTCAGGATATCGCGTGGCGCGCGCACCGAGAGCATCGTCGCGGTCGTCGAGATCGAGGATGGCCCGCATCGCGGCCGCGGCGAATGCTTTCCCTACCCACGCTATGGCGAAAGCGTGGAGTCCGTATTGCAGCAAATCGATGACATCAGGTCGGAGATTCAGGCCGGAATGTCCCGGCAGGCACTCCAGAGCCTGCTGCCCGCCGGGGCGGCGCGAAACGCGATCGATTGCGCGCTCTGGGATCTGGAAGCCAAGACGGCGGACCGGCGGGTCTGGGAACTGGCCGGATTGCCGCGACCCGAGGTCGTGACGACAGCCTATACGCTCAGCCTCGGCGAGCCGGCGGCGATGGCCGCCGCGGCACGCGAGGCCGCCGACCGGCCGCTTCTGAAACTGAAGCTGGGCGGCGCGGACGATATCGCGCGGGTCGCGGCCGTGCACGAGGCCGCGCCGGCGGCCGACATAATCGTCGATGCGAACGAGGCCTGGACGCCGGACATGGTGATCCCCCTGAGCCGTGCATTGGCCGCTCTCGGCGTCACCATGATCGAGCAACCGCTGCCGGCCGACGCCGATCAGGCGCTGGCCGAGATCGATCATCCCGTGCCGATCTGCGCCGACGAGTCCTGCCACACGGCCGCCGACGTGTCTGCGCTGGCCGGCCGCTATGACATGGTCAACGTGAAGCTCGACAAGACAGGCGGCTTGACCGAGGCAATCGACCTGATTGACGCCGCGCGGGCGGCCGGCCTCGACCTGATGGTCGGGTGCATGGTCGGGACATCTCTCGCCATGGCGCCGGCGACCCTGATTGCCGGTGCGGCCCGGTATGTCGACCTCGACGGTCCGTTGCTGCTTGCCCGCGACCGCGATCCGGGACTGCGCTACGACGGTAGCCGGCTATCTCCGACGACGCCGGAAATCTGGGGCTGAGGACCGGCCGGCCATCGGACGTCCGCCCGCGGGCGAAGATCAGCCGGTCCGTCGCGCGCGCATCCACACACACGTTCCCACCAAAGATAGATGTTGAATACTTGCGCAAATTCACTTAAATTTCTTGAGTAATTTAAATAAAAATAACAAATTATTAACCATATCCAATTATATATTCACTTCTGTAAATAATGAGTTAATAAAACTGAAGTTATTTTACTTGATCAACTTCGATTTTCGATCTAGATTCCTCGCATTCCACTCCGTCGAAGGACCAATGCGTCTGACGCATTCCGTCTACGTTCGGCGGTTTTACGGCCACTGCTGCAAATGGTCTGGAATGGATAGGAGGACCCACAATGCTGCGGGTTATTACGGAAGCTCAGTCGACGTGGATGCGCGTCCGCAAGTTCGTCAAGGACCAGTCGGGCGCCACGGCGATTGAATACGGCCTGATCGCCGCCGGCATCGCCGTCGCGATCATTACCACCGTCTTCGCGCTCGGTACGGATATCGACGCCTTCTTCGTCGACATTCAGACCAAGCTGCAGAACGGCGGTAGCGGCTGATTTGCCGTCGGCGTTTATCGCCGACGCAATTCGCTACGGGCAATCCGGGGGCGGTGCGCACGCCCGCCCCCGGATCCCTTTTTTGTTGTATTCACGGTATCCTCGGCCGTCGAATGTCGGTACCAATCGGTTCCAACGGCCGCTGCCGGAACGCGCATGCTGCCTGACCTGCTGAGCTGGCTATTCCCCCTCGCCTTGGTCTGGGCGATGGTTTCCGACACCCTGACGCTGGAGATCCCCAACAGTATCTCGGTCGGACTTGTCGCGGTGTTTCTCGCGCTCGCTCTGCTCGCCGGAACGGACTATGTCACCGTCCTGATGCATCTGGGCGCCGGCCTGGCCATGCTCGTCGCCGGCGCCGGGCTTTTCTTTGCGCGCATTGTCGGTGGTGGCGATGCCAAGCTGCTGGCGGCAGTGTCGGTCTGGACCGGATTTCAGCTGCTGCCGATATTCCTTTTCTATATGGCGGTCGCCGGCGGCGTGCTCGCGCTTAGCCTGCTGATCTATCGTCGACTGCCGCTGCCGGCGCGCTTCGCGGCAAATCCCTGGCTGGACCGCCTCCACAATCCAAACGAGGGGGTTCCCTACGGTGTCGCGATCGGTCTGGCCGGCCTATTCGTGTTTACCAATTTGCCTGTGTTTACAAATTAGTCACAGGGAAATTCGATAAAAAACCGCGCGTATTCGAGGATTTTCCCTCTGACGGTAAGCATCTATTAAGAAAAACAGCAACGGTAAATTAACAGATTCGGTTCATCGTTTCGCCCCTGACACTCGTCGGAAAATAGAAACAGAACAAACCGGCGGCAAGGCGTTGTCCCTGACAAGACAATGTCGACGTCAACAAAGAAAAGGGCGCGGTCGTGAACCTAGCACGCATTCTCTTGATCGTGGTCGCGTTGGGCATGGCAGGCCTGACGGCCTTTCTGATCAACAACTATCTGACCAACAAAGAGAACGAATTCGCGAGCAATCAGACCACCGAGCAACAGCTGGTCGGTGCGGTCGAGGTCTTGGTCGCGGACCGTGACATCGCGGCCGGCGAAATCGTCAATGACGGCGTTCTGCGCTGGCAGGCCTGGCCGGAAACCGCGGTCAACGAGAATTTCGTCTCGCGCAGCGACGAGAGCAGCGCCGCCGGCATCGAGGGCGCCGCCGTCCGCAGCGCCATCATGGCCGGCGAACCGATCGTGACGAGCAAGCTCGTCATGTCCGATCAGCCGGGTTTCCTGGCCGGCGCCCTGCGCCCGGGCATGCGCGCGGTCACCGTCGAGGTCGACGAGGTCAGCGGCAATGCCGGCTTCATCCTGCCAGGCAACAGGATCGACGTGATCCTGACTCAAGAAGTCGACGTCGCGACGCCGGGTGGCGACACGGGCAAGAAACGGGTCAGCGAGACCGTGTTGACGGACCTGCGGGTGCTCGCCGTCGACCAACAGGTCAACGACCTCGAGGAAGAGCCTAAGGTCAGCAAGACGGTGACCTTGGAAGTCGACGTCAAGCAGGCCGAGACCGTCTCCCTTGTCAAGCGGATGGGCGAGCTGTCGCTCTCGCTGCGCAGCGTCGCCCGCAGCGACAACGAGACATTGTCGGCCAGCATGTTCACCGCCGACGATCAGATCAGCCGGTTCCTGAGCCCGATCTACATGCCGGTGCTGACGGCCCGGCACGACATCAAGGCCGGCACGTTGCTGCGGGACCTGGATATCGAGTGGCGCGCGCTGCCGGACGGCATCGAGCCGAACGGCCTGGTGCTGAAGTCGCAGGTGCCGATGACCTCGATCCGCGGCGCGCTGCTGATGCAGGACATCAGCGCCGCCACGCCAATACGCCAGGACATGTTGATCCAGCCGAACCAGCAAGGCTTCATCATCGCCGCGCTGAACCCCGGCATGCGCGCGGTATCGGTGGCGGTCGACCAGGTGACCGGCGTCTCCGGCTACATCTCGCCCGGCGACCATGTCGACGTGATCATGATCCACGAGGTCAAGGACACATCCGATACGCCGGTCCTTGATCCGCGCCGGTTCGCCGAGACCATCGCCGAGGGCGTCCGGCTGCTGGCGATCGAGAAGCTGTCCAGCCGCAAGACCGGCAAGCCGAAAATCGGCGAGACGGTGACGCTGGAAGTCGACCCCCGGCAGGCCGAAGTCATCGCGCTGGCGCAGCAAATGGGCACGCTGTCGTTGACCGTGCGGTCGGTGCCGGCACTGGCCCTGGAGAGCTCGACGCCGCGCGACGAGCCGTACACGAGCGATCTGTTCGTCAGCGGCGCCGTCGCCGACTTCCTGAGCTTCGGCACCCGGCGGGCGCCGCAGCTGCTTGCCCGACGGGGTCAGCGCAACCGCAGCGTCGTATCGGCGCCGGCTCGCCGGCCGTCGGCCGGCGGCACCGTCCGGGTCTACCGATCCACCGCCCAGTCAACCGTTCAGATCAGTCGATAGGCCTGTCATGAAGCGATCATTGTATAGCGCGGCTGTCTTCGGCCTCGGCTGGTTGTTGCTCGTTGTTGCTGTGGCGCCGGCGACCGCGCAGAACCTTGTGACCAGCGAGCTCAGTGGGATCGACCTGAGCGACACCAGCAGCGGTCGCCATATCAGCCTGCCGCAGGGCAAGGCGCGGATCATCACGCTGCCGGTCGACGTTCGCGACGTCCTGGTCTCAAATCCGGAGGTCGCCGATGTCGTGGTGAAGACCCAGCGGACGATCTACCTGCTGGGCCGCGAAACCGGCGCCACCAACGCCTTCTTCTTCGACGCCGAGGGCAACGAGCTGCTGCGGCTGGAAATCGCCGTGCAGCTGGACGTGGAAGCCGTCAACGACGCGCTGTCCGCCCTGATGCCCGGCATCGACGTGCGGGCGCGCGCCGTCAACAACAATCTGTTCCTGTCGGGCACCGTGCGCTCGCCCGACATGGCCGAGAACGCGCGCAAGATCGCCACGCGGTTCGTCGAGGAGGACGAGGACGTCGTCAACATGCTTGCCGTCGTCGAAGATCAACAGGTTCTGCTGCAGGTCCGCGTCGCGGAGGTCTCGCGCAACGTGCTGAAGGAGCTTGGCGCCAATCTGTTCGATTCGATAACCGGCAACTTCACGACGATCACGTCGGGCGACCTGTTCACACGGACATTCACGCAAGGCGCCTCGGTGGAGACGCCGTTTCTGAACCAGCTGCTGCGCTACGACAACGGCAACGGCGACGTGCTGACGCTGGTCATCAACGCACTCGAGCGCAACGGCCTGATCCGCACGCTGGCCGAACCGAACCTGACCGCGATCTCCGGCGAGACCGCGAACTTCCTGGCCGGCGGCGAGTTTCCGATCCCGGTGTCGCAGGACGAGGACACGATCACGGTCGAGTTCCGCCAGTTCGGCATCGGCTTGAACTTCACGCCCGTTGTGCTGAACTCCGGCCGGATCTCGCTGCGAATTTCCACCGAAGTGAGCTCGCTGACCAACGAGGGCGCGGTCACGCTGCAGAGCATCACCATCCCGGCCCTGACCGTTCGCCGGGCGGAAACCACCGTCGAGCTGCCGTCCGGCGGCAGCCTGATGATCGCCGGCCTGATGCAGGAAGACATGACCAACGGCGTCGACGGCGTGCCAGGCATCAAGGACGTCCCGGTGCTGGGTCCGTTCTTCCGGAACAATGCCTTACAGCGGACAGAGAGGGAACTGGTCGTCACCGTCACCAGCTATCTGGTGAAGCCTGTCGATCGGTCGGTCCTGAGCCTGCCGACAGCCGGGCTGACGGCGCCGACGGATTTCGATCTGTATTTCCTGGGCCGCCTGCATGGCGCCTATACCAAGACCGAAGCGGCGCCGTCTGCCACCGCGCTGCAGGGTCCGATCGGCTACATCCTTCAGTAATGGGAGCTGACGTAATGACCAGGTTCCAATCGACGCCAGCGGCAATCGGACTTTGCGCCGTGCTGGGCCTGTCGTTGTCCGCGTGCTCGAACAACAGCGCCGAATTCGCCACCGACGTCGAACGCGACCATCCGGTCCAAGTCGTCAGCCGGCAGGTCGAGCGGCCCGTGACGGTGAATACCGAAAGCCTGGAGCTGAGCCCGGAAGACACCGCGCAGCTCGATCGCTTCGTCGCCGACTTTTTGCAGAGCGGCAGCGGCGCCATCGAGATTTCCGTGCCGGCCGGCACCGGCCGCGACCTGGCGCTCGCACGCGCGAACGTCATTCGCAGCCATGTCATCGCCCGCGGCGTCCGGCCAAGCGAGGTGCAGGTCCGGCTGTCCGAGCGCAGCTCGGATGCGGACGCGCCGCTGACCGTGAGCTACGAACGCTACAGCGTGAAGCTGCCGGAGTGCGGCAACTTCAGCAAGCCCATGTCGCTCGATCCGCGAAACCTGGTGTCGCCGAACTACGGCTGCTCGACCCAGCGCAACGTCGCCGCCATGGTCTCCAACCCGGCCGACCTGGTGCGGCAACGCAATCAGACGCCGGCCGATGCCCAGCGGCGCAGCCTTGTCATTCAGAACTACCAGCAAGGCAAGGTTACCGAGTCCGAGATTTCCGAGCAGGCCGAGGCTGCCGGCCTGACCGACATCGGCAACTGATCGGCAGATCTCTCCAGACGGCAGCAACAAAGGCGGGGCAGAACCATTATTAGGGTCAGCATACAGGCGTGGGTGGAAGACGAGAACTCACAGGCGATCGTCTCCGAAGGGCTGAGCGACCATAAGCTGTCGAAGTCCACCATCGACACACAGCTTGGCGGCCTCGATGCCGCGGTCACCTACTATCAGTCAAACCCCACGCCGACGATCATCATTCTCGAATGCGGCGAAGACAGCGAAGCGACGCTGTCGCAGATCGACATTCTGGCTGAAGTGTGCGACGCCGGCACCAGTGTCCTGCTGCTCGGCGAGGCCAACGATATCGCGCTCTACCGGGAGCTCATCCGGCGCGGCATCAGCGACTATCTGGTCAAGCCCATCGCACCGCGCCAGATCTTCGACGCCGTGGCGGCAATCTGCATCGATCCGTCGGCGCCCCCCATGGGCCGGCTGCTCGCGTTCGTCGGCAGCCGCGGCGGCGCCGGCAGCAGCACGATCGCGCACAACGTCACCTGGCAGCTCGCCAAGACGTTCCAGGAAGAGGTCGTCCTGATCGACCTCGACGTTTCGTTCGGCACCGCCGGCCTCGCGTTCAACCTGGAATCGCCTCAGGGCGTGCACACGGCGCTGTCGGATCCGGACCGCCTGGACGAAGTCCTGCTCGAGCGGTTTCTGATCGAGTACGACGACAATATCCGGCTGATGATGGCGCCCGCGTCGTTGGAAGCCGAGGACAAGATCTATATGGACGCGCTGGAGAAGCTGCTCGACCTGGTGCGGCGGCGGGCCAGCTATGTCGTTCTGGATCTGCCGCATCGCTGGTCGCCGTGGACGCAGCAGGCGCTGTTGGACGCCGACGAGTCGGCCATCGTCACGACACTCGATCTCGCCAGTCTGCGCGACACCAAGAACATCGTCGACCGCCTGAAACAGCAACGCGGCGAGAATGCGCTGCTGCACATCGTGCTGAACCATTTCGGCGCGTTCAAAAAGACCGAGCTGTCGCCGAAAGACTTCGAAACCGCCATCGAGCTGAAGGCCGCGGCCGTCGTCCCGCACGATCCGGGGCTGTTTGGCACGGCATCCAACAACGGCCAGCTGCTGGGCGAGGTGAACGCCCGCCACAAAGCGGTCGAGGCAATCGGGCAACTGGCGCTCGCCATGAGTGGACGTCAGCCGCCCAAGCAGAAGAAGGGCTTCTTCGATTCGCTGCTGAAGGCCAGGCCAAAGATAAAGGCAAAGGCGAAGCCGAAGGCGGAAGCGAAGTCAGAAGCTGAGTAAAGATGTTCGGAAAGCGGAGCGGACCGCCGACGCAAGCTCCAAAGCCGGCGCCGGAAGCGCCGGCTGCCAGTCCTGCACAACCGGCGACAGCGCCGGCTCCTGCAGCGCCGGCGGCACCGGCTGAGTCTGCCTCACCGCCGCCACCGCCCCCGCCGCCGGCCAGCGAACCGCCGAAAATCTTCGGCGACGCCGAACAGAAATACAACGAGACCAAGCAGAACATCTTCGCGGCGCTGGTCGAAGCCGTCGATCTGACGGAGCTGAGCAAGCTCGACTCCGGTCAGGTCCGCGAGGAGATCACCGACATCGTCGGCGAGATCATCGCCGTTCAGAATCTGGTGCTCAGCGCCGCCGAGCAGGGCAAGCTGATCACCGACATCTGCAACGACGTCCTCGGTCTGGGGCCGCTGGAGCCGCTGCTGGTGCGCGACGATATCGCCGACATCATGGTGAACGGCGCGAACAAGGTCTATATCGAGACCAGCGGCAAGGTTGAGCTGACCGATATCCGCTTCCGCGACAATGCGCAGCTGATGAACATCTGCCAACGCATCGTCAGCGCCGTCGGCCGCCGCGTCGACGAAGCCAGCCCGATCTGCGACGCCCGCTTGGCAGACGGCAGCCGCGTCAACGTGATCGCGCCGCCATTGGCCATGGACGGCCCGGCCCTGACCATTCGTAAATTCAAGAAGGACAAGCTGACGCTGGAGACGCTGGTCGAATTCGGCAGTGTTTCGCCGCAGGGCCTGGAACTGCTGAGCGTCATCGGCAACTGTCGCCTGAACGTCATCGTATCCGGCGGTACCGGCTCGGGCAAAACGACACTGCTGAACTGCCTGACCCGCTTTATCGACGTCGACGAGCGCACGATCACCTGCGAGGACTCGGCGGAGCTGCAATTGCAGCAGCCGCACGTCGTGCGCCTCGAAACGCGCCCGCCCAACCTGGAGGGCGTTGGCGAGATCACCATGCGCGATCTCGTCAGAAACTGCCTGCGTATGCGACCGGAGCGGATCATCGTCGGCGAGGTCCGTGGACCGGAGGCTTTCGATCTGCTGCAGGCCATGAACACTGGCCACGACGGCTCGATGGGCACGATCCACGCCAACAACCCGCGCGAAGCGATCAGCCGTGTCGAGAACCTGATCGCCATGGGCGGCTTCAACCTGCCGGTGAAGACCGTGCGCGAGCAGATCGCAGGCGCCGTCAACATCATCGTGCAGGCCTCGCGGCTGCGCGACGGCAGCCGCAAGATCACCCATGTGACCGAAGTGGTCGGCATGGAAGGCGAGGTTGTGACCCTGCAGGACCTCTATGTCTACGAACTGCACGGCGAAGACGAGAACGGCCGCATCGTCGGCGAACACAAACCCACCGGCCTGCGGCCGGCGTTCTGGGACAAAGCGAAATACTTCGGCAAGGAACGGGAACTTGCCGCGGCACTGGGCATGTAACGGGCCAGGCGGCGCCTGTCGCCGCCGGTCGGATGCAAACGGAGACAGATCGTGAGCCTAAACGCATTGATCATGGTGGTCGTGTTCGGCGGCTTTCTGTCGTTGTCGCTGCTGGTCTATATCGTCCTGGCGCCCCAGCTGATCGCGCGCGCGCGATTGCGGCGTCGAATCTCGGCGGTGTCCGGCAAGTCCACCGTGCAGACCGACAGCAAATCGAACCGCGACAGCAGTCGCAAGCGCGGCGAACTGCAGGCCCGATTGAAGCAGGCGGAGAAGGACAAGGCTAAAACCACGTCGCGCGCCGCCATCTACCGCCGCGACCTGCAACAGGCCGGATTGTCGATGTCGCTGCAGAAGTTCCTGTGGATGTGCGGCATTCTCGGACTGGTGGCGGGCGCCGTCTATCTGCTGCTCGGCTATCCGCCCATCGGCGCGCCCGCGGTGGCGATCACCGTCGGCTTCGGCTTGCCGCGGTTCGTCGTCCGCTGGCTGGGCAAACGGCGCGTCGCCAAGTTCACGCAGCTCTTCGCCGACGCCGTCGACGTCATGGTGCGCGGCATCAAGTCCGGCCTGCCGGTCGGCGAGTGCCTGAACATCATCGCCCGCGAGAGCCCCGATCCGGTCGGGGAAATCTTCCGCGAGATTGTCGAGGCTCAACGCCTGGGCGTGACGACGGAAGAAGCGCTCGAGCGCGCGCAGGAACGCCTGCCGACGGCCGAGCTGCGCTTCTTCTCCATCGTGCTGTCGATCCAGCAGCAGACCGGCGGCAACCTCGCCGAGACGCTCGGCAACCTGTCGAGCATCCTGCGCGCGCGCAAGAAGATGAAAGACAAGGTCAAGGCGATGTCATCGGAAGCGCGGGCGTCGGCGATGATCATCGGCTCGCTGCCGTTCATGGTGACCGGCATGCTGGCCATGAGCAGCCCCGACTACATCATGATTCTGTTCACCGACGACTTCGGCAACATCCTTCTGATGGGCGGCCTGTGCTGGATGGCGATCGGCGTCTTCATCATGAAGCAGATGGTGAATTTCGAGATATGATGAACGCAATCCTCGACACGACCAACATCATCATGGTCCTGGCCAGCGCCGGGGCCTTCCTCACCATACTGGCCTTCGGCATGCCGCTGTTGGCGCGCGACCCCTTTACCTCGCGCCTGAAGGCGGTGGCGAAACGGCGCGAGGAGCTGCAGGCGGCGAACCGTGCTCGCACCGGCCCGCAGTCCTCGCGGATCCGCCAGCAGCAGGGCAAGACCTATATGCGGATCGTGGTCGACCGGCTCAAGCTGCTGGATCCGACCGACAGTCAGCAGATCAAGGATTCGCTGGCGCAGGCCGGCCTGCGCGGCCAGGGCCCGTTGATCACCTACGCCTTCCTGCGCTTCGTCGCGCCGATCGGCGTGATGCTGCTGACGGCGCTCTACATCTTCCTGGTCGCCAAGGTCGACCTGGAAACGCCGATGAAGATCCTGATCACGATCGGCTCCG
The DNA here is from genome assembly GCA_965232515.1 of Alphaproteobacteria bacterium. Classification (GTDB taxonomy): domain Bacteria; phylum Pseudomonadota; class Alphaproteobacteria; genus JANQKO01. Next base: position 2,181,650 of record CBDDPY010000002.1, read on the forward strand.
GCGTGGTCGGCTTCTTCCTGCCGCAAATCCTGCTGAAGAACCGGATCCAAAGCCGCCAACAGGCCCTGACCAAGGTGTTCCCGGACGCGCTCGATCTGCTGGTGATCTGCGTCGAGGCCGGCCTGTCCATGGATGCGGCCTTCACGCGCGTCTCCGAGGAAATCGCCGAAAGCGGACCCGAGCTGGCCGAGGAGCTCGGCCTGACATCGGCCGAGCTGGCGTTCCTGCCCGACCGGCGGCAAGCACTCGAGAACCTGACCCGCCGCACTGGCCTGCCGTCCGTCAAGGCGCTGGTCACCGCACTGGCTCAGTCGGAAAAGTATGGTACGCCCCTGAGCGTCAGCTTGCGCGTGCTCGCCGGCGAGAATCGCGACGAACGCATGTCGAAAGCGGAAAAGAAGGCCGGCGCCCTGCCGGCACAGCTTACCGTGCCGATGATTGCCTTCTTCCTGCCGGTGCTGTTCGTGGTGCTGCTGGGTCCGGCGATCATCCAGACCATGTCGACCTTGGGCTAGCGCCGGGCCGCCGGGCAAATGGGAGCACGCCGGTCGCGAGAGCGCGCCGTCGCCGAGCGCGCGAGCTTCGATCCGGCCCCGAAGAAAATCCTGATCACGACAGGCGGCTGGCAGTCCGCCCTGGCCTGCGTGCAGAGCTATGGCCGCGCCGGCCACGAGGTGCATCTGTTCGACCCGGATCCGGATGTGCCGCTGGGCCGGTCCCGTCACTGCCGCCAGGTCGTTCGCGCGCCGCGTGAAAACGAAACCGCGACCTATCGCTCGGCCCTGCTCCAGACGCTGGCGGCGGGCCAATACGACCTGCTGGTGCCAAGCAGCGACGCAGTCGCCGACATTGTGGCCCGCGCGCAGAACGAGATCCCCGAACGAACGCGAATTGCCATCGCCTCGGCCGAACAGGTCGCCATGGCGGGCAACAAGCGGGACACCGGCCGTTTCGCCGAGGCCGCCGGCATCCTGACGCCGGAGACGTTCTATCCGGAGACGCGCGACGAGGTCGTCCGTCTCTCCGAGCGGATCTCCTATCCCTGCGTCGCCAAGCGCCCCGTCGGGACCGCCAACGACGGGGTCCTGATCTGCATGTCGGCCTGCGAGCTGCTGGCCTATTTCGACGCGCCGGAATCGGACGGCAACTGGCCGATCGTGCAGTCCTTCGTCGACGGCGATTTCTACGATGCGACGGCCGTCTGCGATCGTGGCGAGGTGGTCGGGCTGTTCGCCTTCTACTGTCCGCAGTCCTACTACATCGGCGGCACGCCGCCCTATGCCTACAGCGTCACCGATCCAGCCTTCCTGGCGGCGGCGCGCCAGGTGCTCGAGATCTTGGCCTGGCACGGCGCCGTGGACCTGGACTTTCTCCAGGACGAAGACGGCCGTTACCGTCTGCTGGAAATCAATCCGCGCTTCTCGGGCACGGTGAACATGGCGCTGAAGCTGGGGCTCGATCTGCCGCGGGCCTATTTCGACGTCGCCCATGGCCAACGAACCGGGGACTACCGCGGCCGCTATCCGGACGGCGTCCTGTTCCGTACGGTCCTGAACGTTGAATTGAACTGGATCGCCCAGCGCCCCGGCGCCAGGCTATGGATCGCCTTCGCGAAATCCTTCCGCCGGTTCCGCACCAATATCTACTGGCGCGACCTCCCCTATCTGCGCCACCTGATCGGCCGCGCCTTCCGCCGCTTGTGGCGGCGTTTTGGACAGGCTTGAACCGGCGCCAGGCCAGCCAGCGCCGCTCGGCGTCGTTATTGCGCGGAGACCACCACGCAATCGGCGTTGCGGTTGCGCAGCCGGGCGCAGAGATCAATGGCCGAGGCCCGCGCCGCCAGGGGCGCCGTCAGAACCCTGTAGAACTCTCCACGATCGGCGATGGTGACCCGGGCGATATCCAGCGGCAGGCCGGCCAGGACGTCGCCATGCGCCGTGCGCAGCAAACCGATGCTGCGTTCCGCGGCGCCCGCCTTGCGGAAGCTGCCGAGCTGTACCCGGAAGCCGCCCGTGGCGGCCAGTGCCGCAACGCGCTGGGCGCCCCCGGCCATGCCGGTGTTGTGCGACGCGCCATCAATGGCCGCGACGAATGGATCGGCCGCATAGTCTTCCGTCATCGCCGAAATGCCGGGCGCGTCGACCGGCCGGCCGGCGCCGGCCGGTGACGGAACCTCGGCCATTAGATCGGGATGCGTATCGAAATCGGCATGCAGACTGGCCACCTTCTTTGGCGCCGGCGTCGGATCGTCGATCAGGGCTTGCGCCGCGTCGCCCGACGATGCCGGCGCAGCCGGCGGCACCAAGCGCTCGCTCACGGCCGGCGGCGGCAGCTGGGCGCCGAAATCGACAATGGTTTCGAGCGAAGCGACAGCGACGCCAACCTCGGGCGCATCTTCTTCCGACGTCGCGAACGGCAGCTGATCGATCTGGGCATCGATATCGGCCGGCGAAGATCCATCCAACCCGGCCATCTGGGCGGGCGCCGGTACCGGCGTCTCGCCGGTCGCCGGCTGTTCCGCAATCAACACCTGCGTCGGATCGTTCGGCACGGCCTCGGCATAAACGGGCGTTTGCGGCACGGCGGGTGGCTTGTCCGCGGCCAACTCGGGCGTCGGCCCGACCGCCGTCGTGACCTGCGACAGCGCCGGCAGATCGCCACCGGCCTGAATACTGGCGTGCAGGCGCTGGTAGTAGCTCAGATTCTCTTCGGCCATCTCCGACGGCAGGTCCTGGCGCACCAGCTTTTCGGTCGCCGGCAGGTCGCCCTTCATGGCGTAGAGCAGCGCCAGATTCTGCCGGACCTGAGGTGTCGTTTCCGGCTGGCCGACGGCCCGCTCGAGCGCCGACACGGCATCGGCCAAGCGGCCCGCCTGGGCCAGCGACAGGCCCAGATTGTTGAGCACGGCAATGTTCTCGGGCGAAAGCTCGAGCGCCTTCAGATAGTGGGTCTCGGCTTGGTCGTAGATGCCGAGCCGGTCGTAGGCGATGCCCATCGCCGAGAGGATCTGCCAATCGTCGGGGTGGCTGATGTTGGCCTGCGACAGGTAATCGAGCGCCGCCGACGGCTCGCCGAGGGACAGCTCCACCTTGCCCAATTCGCCGAGCAGGCGCGGTTCCTCGGGCCGCTCGCGCAGCGCCCGCTTGAGCACGGCCCGGGCCTCGCTCGCCCGCGAGAGGTGACGGAGATTGCGCGACATGCCGATCAGCGAGTCCAGGTCGCCGGGATTGCGCCGATACAGCGAGCCGAAATAGGACGCCGCCGTCGCATAATCTCCACGCATTTCGGAGGCGGTTGCCGCCTCTTCCAGACTGTTGCCAAGCTTGGCGTTCATGTCGCTATCGGGCGGCATCTTGGCCGTGGTCTGACAGGCGCCAACGACGAGAACCGCGCCGAGACCGAATACCAACCGGAAGAGTGTCTGTTTCTTCATGGTGAACCGATGATCCGTTGCTAAACGCGGGCCCTGTTCACTCGCAAGTCCTGCCTCGCGCGCCATGACCCCGACGCTGATGCCCGATATTCGACAAAAGTAAACACGCGAATGGTTAATTAAACTTCAATTCGCTCTAAAACACCGAGAAATCAACGATGCCGTATCGGCAATGATGCGCAGCTAAATTTTAAGATTCTTATAGTGAAATAGAGGTACCTCAATGGAGCTACCGAAATGCCGGTACTTCCAACACTTCCGATTGATCAATCCGGTCGAGGTCGAGATTATGGCTAATCTTACGCTGCTGTCGTCGGCATCGCGCCGGCGAAACACATTGGGCGCCGGACTACGGCGGACGCTGGCCGTCCTCGTCGCTGGCCTAAGCCTGGCGGCATCGGGCGCCTGGGCTCAGGAAGCGCTGAACGTGCAGGTCGGCAAGGCGGCTAAGTTGGCGCTGTCGGAACAGCCGAATGTCGTCGTGGTCGGCAACCCCGCCATCGCTGATGTTATTGTCGAGAACTCGCGGCTGATCTTCCTGATGGGCCTGATGCCGGGCGAGACGAACCTGATCGTGCTCGATCGGCGCGGCAACGAGCTGATCTCCGCGCCGATCGTGGTGACGCCGAGCGATGCGCGAACGGTCACCGTGAACCGCGACGTGGCCGAATTTACCTTCAGCTGCAATCCCCGCTGTGCCGGCATACCGACGCCGACGAGCGCCGAGGAGGAGGCGGCCGTGTCTGGCGGTGCGGGCGGCGCCACCGGTACCGGCGCCAGCGACCCGAACGATCCGGCGGCCGCCATGCAGAACTTCTCCGAAGCCTTCTCCAACATCATGAACATGACGGGACCGCAGTAGTAATGCGCGGCGGCGTCTCCGTCGGCGCCGCCTGCCCCCCGTGCGACGGGGCGTTCCCGCTTCGCGACAGATAGGCCGATGAAAATCCTCGTTGTCGACGGCGATCAGCTGTTTGCCCGCCTGCTGAAGGCGAAGCTGGAGAAATGGGGGCATCGGGTGGTCGTCGAGCATGACGGCGCGGCGGCCTATCGGCGGATCCAAAAGGAATCCTTCCGCACGGTGATCCTGGACTGGGATCTGCCGGGCATGAACGGCCCGGAGCTGTGCGCGAAGATCCGCGCCATGCGGCGGGCCCGCTACACCTATGTCGCCTTCTACACCGCCAAATCCGACCGGGACAGCCTGCTGGCCGGGCTCGAGGTGGGCGCCGACGACTACCTGCTAAAGCCGCTGAACGTGGTCGAGCTGCGCTTGCGCATGAAGCGCGGGAAGCGCCTTCTGAATCTGGAGGACAAGCTCCTGGAAAGCGCCGGCGAGGACCAGTCGACAGGCGTCGTGAACGCCGCCAGCTTTCGGCAGTTCTTCCGCGTGGTCCTGGCCGAGGCCCGGCGCACCCGATCCGACGGCACGCTGATGTTCGTCACCGTCCGCAACTTCGGCACCGTGCTGCGCGAGCACGGCTACAACCCCGCCCATGGCATGATGCGCGAAGTCGCCGCCGTGCTGAACCGCGGTGTCCGCGAGAGCGATCTGGTGGGCAAGGTCGAGGAGAACGAGTTCTGCGTGCTGTTGCAGAGCACGCACCACGAAAACAGCCTGCCGGTTGTCGAGAAGCTGGCCGTGCGCCTGCGCAACCTGGCGATCTATGTCGAGGACACCGCCCTGCATCCCGACATCGGCATCACCGTCGCCGGCTATCCGCACGGCAATCTGAGCTACGAGCAGATTCTGGACGGCAGTGACGACCGCCTGCCCGTAGCCAGCTAGATCACTCTGCCTGCCGGAACCCGGCGACCCACGAAATCGGCAACAGAAAACGCCATCCCAATCTCCACGTGGGAGACGGGGATAGCGTTCCTGAGTCAGGCCCGGTGCCGGGCTAGCTGCCGATACGAAGGTTGCTGAGCTCCTGTGCGATCTCCTGGAACACGCTGCGCAGCTGGGCGTTGGTCGGCGAGTTGAAGTACATGGCCGGCGTGGTCGCACAGTTCTCGTAAAGGGTCCGAAGGCTGGAGCTCGTCACCTGGAAGGTGATGGTGTAGAGCCGGATATGCTTCGGATCGGGATGCGGGTTGATGCTCTTTATCAGATTGCAGACGTCGGTGAACTTGTCGTCGACCGCGTCCTCCGCGGCAATCCGGTCTGTCGTACCAAGGCGGCCCTCATGGAGAAATCCATATCCGCTATAGTCCGACAGATTGGGCGTGTCGCCCTGACAGCAGACCTGGTTCACACCGTCGGTCAGCATGATGATCGCCTTGACGTTGGCGTCGTCGTTGTAACCGGTGCCTTCGGTGTACGGGACGCCGGGCGAGATCACCCGTAGGCCCCAGATCAGGCCGAGCGCACCGTTGGTGCCGCTGTTCCGCCATGCATCCATGGCGGCGATCTCGGCAAACAGACCGTCACGGTTGTTGGTCAACGGCACGATCTGTTGCGGACAGGCCTTGTTCGGGCCGGACGTCGACTGCGGCGTTTCGTCGATCGACGCCGTCGCCGCCTGATCGATGTACTTGCTGCGCCGCTCCTGTCGGGTAAAGAAGCCGCCGCCGCCGTCATCATCCATATAGTCGTTGTTCGTGTCGCTGTCGTTGTCAGGCTCGTCCGCCCAGAAATACGGCACCCAATAGGTGTTCGGCGTACCGGGCGTGGGCGGCGTGTCCTGAACGTCGTACGGCGACGGCCGGGCCTCGACGCAGCCCTTCCAGGGGACGCCCAGGTCTGCGAAGAGGGTGTGATGGTTCGGCTTGCCCGTCATGTTGGCGCCGTTGTAGAGAGCCGCACCGGCTTGGTCGGTAAGGGCGATATTGCCGGGGCCGATGTTCACCGTGGTCACATACGGCACCATGCCGACCTTCAGATTCGGCGGGAAGGCCTGGCTGCCGAACAGAATGTCGACCAGATCGTTCGCCGCGGTCCGCAAGGCGGCAATCTTGCCGCTGTGCCGCATCGAGCCCGTGTTGTCGAGCACCAGCACGACTTCCATGCCTTTGATTTCGCGCACGATGGTCGAGTTTTCGGCGACGGTGATGTTGTGCACGCCAAGAACCGACATCAGCGTCGCGTTGACATCGGCCGTGGCCGTCAGCGTGATCGTATCGTCGACGATGGTCATGACCGGAGTCGCCGGCACGCCGATCTCGTGCGCCGGATAGTTGGCGTCGAAATAGCGCTGCATGACGGCCTCGAGCTGGGCCTGATCGCCGGTCGACGAGCCGACCGCGAGGCCGGCCGCATCCAAGGCCATGCCCAGGCGCTGCTTGACCAGATAGGCGCGGGAGATATCCACGGCCGCGCCACCGGCAGCCACCATCGGAATCAGGGCAAAGACAAACACGATAGCCACGGCCCCGCGGCGGTTTTCGGTGAAATGACGCCATCTGCGCGCAACGCGCCGACCTGCGTCCGTACAACGTTCGGAAAACCGCATTGCTAGTCTCCCTTTGTCAAATTCGGTTCCCGACGCCGGCTCGCATCGCGGCCGGCGTCAAATTTCAATCGCCGTGTCGGCGCATCACAGCTTCTGGACGCGCTTGCTCCGCCGCGGCCGCAGATAGACCTGATCGGTGATCGTGAAGGGGGTCAAAATCAGATCGCTGTAAACCGGCGAAAAGTTGTATTCGATCTGAACCGCGATCACGCTTTGGTCTTCCTCCAGCAGGCCGGACGGGATGCCGGTGTCGCTGGCGCTCGCCGCCGCGCCGCCGCCACGGGAGACGCTCCAGTCGAGCTGCGGCGTCGTGCTGCCGGGGTCGGTCACGACGCTCGAGATCACCAGCCGGGTGTTGTTCGGGAACGGCGCGATGATCTGTTCCATCGCCGAGAACACGTCATCCAGCTCCGGGTCGGTGATCGCGCTCAATTGCGCCACCAGATCGCCGCCGATATGAGCCGAGCGCGAGAGCTTGCGGTCCAGCAGCAAGGCGTCGCCGAGCTCGATCGATCCCAGGAAGACGAACAGCATGACCGGCACGACCAGTGCGAACTCGATCGAGGCGACGCCGCGCCGCGAACGCCGGAACAGGCGCCAATGTCGATAGCAGCGAGATTTGCTCATGGTCGGCTCCGTCAACCGGCTCCGGGATTCCCGAAGGGCTCATTCATGAAAACGGACGTGGAGACGAGTTGCTTGCTGTTGGCGGCGCCGTCGCCCAGCAAATGACCGATCAACGGCGTCATGAACTGCCAGCGATAGGCCACCCGGACCAGGACGACGTCGCCCGGTCCGCCGGGCAGGAATTGATTGTTATCGGCCGCGCCGTCGGAATCGACAAAGTCAGGATAGTTCACGTCGCCAAAATCGTCGTAGCGGCGCACGTCGATGACCACGTCGCCGCAGGTCATCAGCCTCGACAGGTTCGAGCAGAGCAATGTCGAGAAGGTGCCAGTCGGATCGCCGGATGACTGCACCGCGCCGGTTCGGATCTGCCGCGCCGCCTCGCCGACCTGACCCTCGAGAGTCGCGGCGGCGAAAAACATTGTCGAGACTTCGAAAATGCCAAATGACAGCACGAAGAACGGCGGCAGCACCAAGGCGGACTCCAGCGCCGTTATGCCGCGGCGGCAGTGGGCCAGCGCCGTCGCCGCAGCCGGTAGCTTCGTCTTCAAGTACCGCAACACGGCTCGATCTCCCCTCGTAGGTTCGTGCCAGGCATCGACAAGGTCTGTGCCCGCTTGCCGGGCGGATTTCCGCCACTCTCGCCTGTCGCCGTCATTCCCGGCCGCTGGATCGGCTATCGAGCCGAAGTCGTCAGATCAAGCCCAGGAAATAGAGGCGCTGCGGTATATTACGCCTGAAAGAAATTAATGAAATATAAACTCGGCGAGATCGATGTTTTCATAAAATTTTTGGTATTTTTTCTTCGATTTTATTGAATACAGATAAATCACTGCTTGGTGTGCTGAATAATCAGTGAAGTAATGATCAACCATGATCGCAATTCTACGACTGCGGGCAGGTTGGCGACCGCGATCCGGTCCGATCGAAACCCTATGGCTTACGGAAAACCACCCCGGCCAGCCAGCCGGCGAACAAGGCCATCAGGATTGCCAGCAAGCCGTAGACCGCGGCGTGGCGATGGGCGAATTCGAAGACCCGGGCGCCGATGCCGATCTTGCTGACCACCAAGGGCGTGGTCTGGGCGCTTCTGACCTCGCCGTCGCGGATCAGATAGACGGTCACCGTATAGGTGCCGGTGGGCACGTTCGATGGCAGATGGACATCGGTTCGGAACAGCCGCGGGGCGACGAAGCGAACCTTGCCGAGGCGGTCGTGGAAGACGCCGAGACGCTGCTTGTTGCGGATCAAGGCGTTGCGAAACGATGCCGTCACGGCCTCCGGCGCCACCTCACCGGGATTGAAGCGCAGGTACTGCAGGCCGATCTGATGCCGCGCCAACAACGGCGAGTCGGCGATATCCTGCAATGGGCGGCTCGAGGCGACGCTATAGAAGGCAGGAATCTCAGAAAATGGGAACTGTTGACGGTTGACCCAGATCCCGGCGACGCGCTCCTTGCGGCGGACGATATCCCGCTGCTCCGGGCCGCGCACCACGACGACCACGTCGCCCTCGCCGTTCGTGGCGCCGAACAGCAGCAGGTCAGTGCCGACAAAGCCCGTGGTCACGGCGACGAGGTGCTTGGAGAGATCGGCGACCAGGGCCTGCGCCCGCGCCTCCTCGGCGCTCTGCCAGAAGCAGTAGACGAGTCCAATCAACAGGCTCAAGCGCGCGATCATTCCGACACCAGGTAGCCGAGCGAATAGATATCGGCCGGGGTCGCGACCAGGTCATAGGCCAGCTTGCCGCAGACCGCCAGGACCAGCAGCGCCAGCAGGCTGCGCAGCTGCTCGCCATGCAGCCGGGCGCCGGCGCGGCTGCCGAACTGCGCGCCGATCACGCCGCCCGTCAGCAGCAGCAGCGCCAGCACGACGTCGACCGTCTGGTTTTGCCAGGCCTGCAGGAAGGTCACGTTCGCCGTGACGAAGATGATCTGGAACAGCGAGGTGCCAACCACGACCGATGTCGGCATGCCCAGCAGATAGATCATCGCCGGCACCATGATGAACCCGCCGCCGACGCCCATGATCGCCGCCAGGACGCCGACAAAGATGCCCACGGCCAACGGCAGCAAGGCGCTGATATACAGCTTCGACTTGCGGAAGCGCATCTTGAACGGCAAGCCGTGCAGCCAGTTGTGCTGATGCAGCTTGACGCGCCGGCCGGTCGGTTTGCGGCGGCGCTGCATGGCCCGCAGGCTCTCGAACAGCATCAGAAAGCCGATGATGCCGAGGAACACCACATACGACAGCGAGATCACCAGGTCGATCTGGCCGGCGCCGCGCAGGATGCTGAACAGCCAGACGCCAAGCGTGGAACCGATGAAGCCGCCGACCAGCAGCACCATTCCCATCTTGAAGTCGACATTGCCGCGCCGCCAATGCGCGAGCGCGCCGGAGACCGAGGAGGCGACGATCTGGTTCGCCTCGGTCGCCACGGCGACCGCCGGCGGCACGCCGATGAAGATCAGCAGCGGCGTCATCAGGAAGCCGCCGCCGACGCCGAACAGCCCGGACAGGAACCCGACCGCGCCGCCCAGGCCCAACAGCAGAAAAACGTTGAGCGACAGTTCGGCGATCGGAAGGTAAATCTGCATCGAAGACCCGATGCCCGGTCTACACTGTTTTACGTCTGGCGACGTCTACGACGTGTCGAGCGTGCGTCAAGAATTAATTCGGAAGCGCGGAAGCGCGCGCCACAATATCCCCATTCGCGACCACGCACCACCCGCATTATGGCCAATAGCCATGCGTGGCGCGCGACCCTGGATCACGCGTCGGTCAAAATTTCAGCAGCCCGGATCGCCGGGCGCCGACGAGGGCTTGCTTGCTGGGCGGGCTAGGAAGTCGTTTCAGCCATCACGGCTTGCCCGTCGGCCGGCGAGGGTCGGCTGGGACGGCACAGGATGTGGTGTAGCGACTCCAACAGTTCCGTCACCTCGCTATTGGCGACCGAGTAGAAGATGTTCTGCGCCGCGCGACGGGTTTCGACCAGGCCGTCGCGCCTGAGCCGGGCCAGATGCTGCGACAGAGCCGACTGGCTTATGCCGATCAGGGCTTCCAGTTCGCTGACCGACCGTTCACCTTCGATCAGGTAGCACAACACAGTCAACCGGCGCTCATTCCCCATGGCCTTGAGCAGCGTGCTGGCCCGCCGTGCATTCTCGCGCAGTTCGCCGGCCTTCTCGTCCATCGCTATCAATCGGTCCCCCAGAATCCCCATTTGCATAAATTCACTTCCCTGAAGCGCGGCATGCCCGCCTTGGGCACAGCATTTCCTAATGAGAAGTAGATCCCGGACCGGCGCTGTCCAGCCGTGAGCGGCGAAGAATGTCGGTTTTTTCGATCAGCCGATCTGGCCGAGGATGGGGAACGCCTCGATCAGCCAAAAACCCAGCAATTCGAAGGAGTTAAAAAGGAACAGCACGCCGGTCACCACCAGCAGGCCGCCAACCCCCTTCTCGACCGTCGGCATGTGCCGGCGAAAGCGCTTGGCCCAGCGCATGAACGGGCGGGCGGCCAGCGCGGCGATCACGAACGGGATGCCTAGGCCCACCGCATAGGCCGTCAGCAGCGAGGTGCCGAAGGTCACCGACTCCGACTGGGCCGCGACGGCCAGGATGGTCGCCAGAACCGGACCGATGCACGGCGTCCATCCGAAGGCGAACGCGAGGCCGATAACGAACGCGCCGATGAGCCCCGCCGGCTTGCCCTGCATATGGAACCGGGCCTCGAAATTGAGGAAACCGATCCGGAACAGGCCCATGAAATGCAGACCGAACAGGATGATCACGACGCCGGCGATCTTGCCCAGCACCAGTTTGTGCTCCAGCAACAGTCCGCTGATCGCCGAAGCGGAAGCGCCGAGGGAGATGAAAACGACACTGAAACCGCAGACAAAGGCAATGGCGGCAGCGATGATGCGGCCGCCGGGCCGCTCCGCACCCTCGTCCCGGGGCGCGTCGTCGGTCAACTGCTCGAGCGAGACGCCGCCGATATAGCAGAGATAGGCCGGCACCAGGGGCAACACGCACGGCGACAGGAAGCTGAGCATGCCAGCCCCCACCGCGCCAATGTAGGAAACGTCGAATCCACCCATCCGATCGGCCTCAAGGAACGCCACCGGTCCATCTAACATCGCCGGGAAAGGCTTTAAAGACAACGCGCTATCACGATGTCTTGACGGAACCCGAACGACGCCCGACGATTCCACATTCGTCTCCGACGCCCCGGGGCGACAGGATCTCTAGAGATATGGCACAGCGAACGCTCGACGCAACCGGCTTGACCTGCCCGCTGCCCGTGCTGCGGGCCCGGAAGGCGCTGAAAGACATGTCCGGCGGCGACGAGCTGACGGTGCTGGCGACCGATCCGAGCGCCGTTAATGACTTCCACGCATTCTGCGACGCAGCCGGCCATCGGCTCATCGACTGGCGGCGGGAGGACGAGATCCTGACATTCATCATCGAAAAGGCCGGCTGACCCCACGGCGCGCGCCTGCCCGGCTTCGCCCGGTCACGGCTTTCTGTTAAAACAACCGCGCAGAACTGTAAGGGAGGCGGCGTTGGCCGAAGTTCGTGTGAAATCCGAAATAACCGGCAAGGTCTGGATGATCGAAGCCAAGGCCGGCGACAAGGTGGCCGAGGACGACCCGATCGTCGTGCTTGAGAGCATGAAGATGGAAATCCCGGTCGGCGCCCCCGTCGATGGCACCGTCAAGGAGATCCTGGTCGCCGAGGGCGACACGGTACAGGAAGGCGACGAGGTCGCCGTGATGGACGGCTGAGGTCCGACCGGGCGGCGGCGGGATGGCGAATGCCGACGATCTCTGCTTCGCTTCGGCGGCCGAGCTGGCGGCACGCTACCGCGCTCGGGAACTGTCCCCGGTGGATGTGGTCGATGCCGTCCTCCAGCGGATCGAGGCGATCCAGCCGTCGATCAACGCCTTTGTGACGGTCTGCTCGGACGAAGCCCGTCGGGAGGCCGCCGCGGCCGAGGCCGCGATGACACAAGACACGGAACCGCCGCCGCTGCTGGGCGTGCCGGTCTCGGTCAAGGATCTGGTCAATACGGCTGGCGTGCGCACGACCTTCGGCTCAAAGCTGATGGCCGACAACGTGCCGACGGCGGATTCGGTGACGGTCGCGCGCCTGAAGCGGGCCGGCGCCATCCTGGTCGGCAAGACCACGACCCCGGAATTCGGACACAAGCCGCTGACCGAGGCGCCGCTGTTCGGCAAGACCCGCAATCCCTGGGACCTGTCCCGTACCTGTGGCGGGTCGAGCGGCGGCGCGGGGGCGGCCGTGGCCGCCGGTCTGGCACCGCTGGCTGTCGGCACCGATGGCGGCGGCTCGATCCGCATTCCCGCCGCCTGCTGTGGCGTTGTCGGCTTGAAGCCCACGCTGGGCTGCATCCCGCACGACCAGGCGGCCGACAACTTCGGCAACCTCGCCTATGTCGGGCCCATGACCCGAACCGTCGGCGATGCGGCGCGCATGCTCGACGCCATGGCCGGGCCCGACAGTGCCGACCCCTACTCGCTCGGGATCGCGTCGCGGGACTTTACATCTGCCGCCAAGCCCGAGGCCGATCTCAATGGCCTGCGCATTGCCTGGCGGCCCTACCTCGGCAACGCGGTCGTGGATGCCGAGGTCCTGCGCATCGTTGAGGCGGCGCTGCCGGCGTTCGAAGAGCTGGGCGCCGACGTGGAGCCCGTTACTGACGACTTCGCCAACACGGAGCCCCATTGGCTGGTGATCACCCACTCGATCTGGGCCAGCCGGTTCCAGGAACTGGTTCGCGACGGCCGCGAACAGATGGACCTGAGCCTGCTGACGCAAATCGACAAAGGTCAGAGCTACAGCGCGGTCGATCTGCAAGACGCGGCTCGCGCCCGCACCGCCCTGTTTCGAGAGGTGCAGGGCTGGTTCGACCGGTTCGACCTGGTGCTGACGCCGACGCTCAGCCGCACCGCCGTATCGGTCGACCACGATCCGTTGGGACAGGTCGAGATCGAAGGTCGGCCGGCCGGATCGCTGCGCGCGGCCTGGTACCCCTACACACACCCCTTCAACCTGACCGGCCATCCGGCGATCACGCTGCCCTGCGGCATGGCGTCGGACGGCCTGCCGGTAGGCTTGCAGATCATCGGTCCCTGGCATGCCGAGGAACAGCTCTTGCGGGCGGCCGCTTTGTTCGAAGCCGCCCGGCCCTGGGCCGGACGCCGGCCCGATCTCTCAAGCTGAAGCGCCCGCCCTTATCAGCGTATCTGGAGCGACAGTCATGCAAGACGTTTACATCATCGGTACCCATTCGACGCCGTTCGCCAAGTATCCGAAGAAGAGCTTCAAGGACCTGGCGCGCGAGACCTATCTGGGCGTGCTGGCCGATGCCGGCCTGGAGAACGGCGACGACATCGAGTTCGCCTGGTTCGGCAATTGCGGCATGGGCTCGTGGGGACAGCCGAACGTGCGCGGCCAGGTCTGCTTCACGCCGCTGGTGCGCGAGGGCCTGTTTCCCGAACGCGTGCCGATGATCAACGTCGAGGGCGCCTGCGCCACGGCGTCGATGGCGCTGCACGGCGCCTGGAAGGATATCCTCAGCGGTCAAACGCAAGTCTCGCTCGCCGTCGGCGTCGAGAAGACCTTCATTCCCGACGAGCCGGAGAAGACCTTCGCGCTGTTCGCCGGCGGCATCGACCAGCTCGATCCGCGGGAATGGCAGGACCACTACGCGGCGGCGGGCGACAAGGCCGGCAAGCCGTTCGAGACCGGGCCCGGACGCACGGTGTTCATGGACACCTACGCCATGCAGGCCTGCCATCACATGAAACGCTTCGGCACAACGCAGCGGCAGATCGCCGTCGGCGCCGCGAAAAACCACAACAACGGCGCCATGAACCCGAACGCGCAGTACCGCTTCGAAATGTCGGTCGACGACGTGCTGGCCGACCGCGAGGTGAGCTATCCGCTGACCCGCGCCATGTGCGCGCCGATCGGCGATGGCGCCGCCGCGGCCTTGGTCTGCTCGGCCGATTACCTCGCCGCCCAGCCGGCCGCCGTGCGTGACCGCGCGGTCAAGTTGAGGGCGAGCGCAATTGCCGGCGGCAAGTACCGCGATCTGGATGAGCCCAGCCTGACCCGGCCGGCGGCGCAGAAGGCCTACGACATGGCCGGCCTGACGCCGGACGACATCAACGTGGCCGAGGTGCACGACGCCACCTCATTCTGCGAGGTCTTCCAGGTCGAGATGCTGGGCTTCTGCGCCGATGGCGAGGGCGGCCGCTTCGTCGAGGACGGCAACACAATGCTGGATGGCCGCATTCCCATCAACACCTCGGGCGGCCTGGTCTCGAAGGGCCATCCGGTCGGCGCCACGGGCCTGTCGATGATCCACGAGCTGGCCCAGCAGCTGCGCGGCGAGGCCGGCCCGCGGCAGGTCAAGGACGCGCGCCGGGCACTGGCCGAGAACGGCGGCGGCGTCATCGGCTTCGAGGAAGCGGCTGTCTGCATCTCAATCCTCGAACGCGCGGACTGACCGCCCTCGCTTAAGGCAGGGGCGACAGGCCGGGCGGCGGCCCGGCCTTTTCGGCCGTCAGCACCTGGAAGGTGCGCAAGCGGCGCGGCAGCACCGCGAACAGCACCCGCGCCAGCGCGCCCTTCTTGCCGCGCGGATAGTGGTAGTGGTGAAAGCCGGTCTCGGTGACGGTGAAGTTGCCGAGCGCCAGAAAGCGCCGGATCTCGGCCGGCGAATACTCGCGCACGTGCCCCATATGGCCGAGATGGCGGAGCTGCGAGAACGCCGCGACCGGATCGTTGGTGCCGTAGCCCAGCACGAAGCGCGCGATGTTCTGCACCGAATAGAGGTTGGGCGTCGTCAGCAGCAGTCGACCGCCCGGCCGCATCACCCGGTTAAGCTCGGACAGCACGAACAGCGGATCGACGCGCAGGTGCTCGAACACCTCCGCGAAGACGACGCAATCGAATTGGCCGTCGTCGAACGGCAACGGCTCGCGCTCGATATCGCAGCGCTCGACGCGCAGTTCGTAACGGTCGATCAGCGTCTGCGCTCGCGCCGGCGCCACGTCGATCCCGATCACGTGAAATCCGGCGAGCTTCAACGCTACGGTCAGGTGGCAGGGCAGCGACCCAACCTCAAGAACATCGCCGTCCCGGTACAGCCGCCGCACGCGCGCGAGATCGTGTTCGTAGCGGCGGCGGTGGGCCGCAAAGTCGGTCCGGTGCCAGACCGCCGCCGGGCCGTCGATGGTCCTAATCGTCCGCGCCAGATCGTCGAGTTCGGAAGCCATGGCGCTATATACTACGGCGCCAGATCGGAGGCGACGGGCCGCGATCGCAGCCATCCGACATGGGTGTATCGGCAATGGATTTCGGACTGAAGGACAAGGTCGCACTGGTGACCGGCGGCAGCCGGGGCATCGGCCGGGCGGTGGCGCTGACGCTCGCCGACCAGGGCATGCGGGTGGCGATCTGCGGCCGGACGCCGGAGAGCCTGGAAATGACGGTGGCCGACCTCCGTGGCAAAGGCATGGAGGCCTGGGGCTTCCAGGCCGACGTCAGCCGTCTGGACGACGTCGAGCGTTTCGTCGCCGAGGCCGTGGCGGCCGCGGGACGGGTCGACGTGCTGATCAACAATGCCGTGACCTCGACCAGCGCGCCGTTCGACGAACTGACCGACGATCAGTTCCGCTACCATATCGACGTCAAGCTGATGGCGTATATCCGCATCGCCCGGCTGGTGTTGCCGCACATGGCGCAACAGGGCGGCGGGCGCATCGTCAATGTCGGCGGCATGACGGCCCGGATCGTGGCCCCGCTGCGGATGACCAACGGCGTGGTGAACGCCGGCGTCGCCAACTTCACCAAGCAGTTTGCCGGCTACGCCGCCCGGCACAATGTGACGGTCAATTGCGTGCACCCCGGCTACACCGCGACGGAACGGGTGACGCAGATCTTCGAGCGCGAGGCGAAGGACGGCGGCGTCGGCGTCGACGACATCATCGCCAAACGCACGGCCGACATTCCGCTCGGCAAACTCGTTCAGCCCGAGGACATCGCGGCGGCGGCGCTGTTCTTCTGCTCCCCCATGGCAGGCATGGTCACGGGACAGAGCATCGCCGTCGACGGCGGTTCCGGCGAGGCGGTGATCTATTAGGCCTCAGACGTCGGCGACGACGGAAACGCCGTATTCCAGGCTTGCATCCTCGAGCCAGCGCCAGGCGTATTCGGCGAAGCTGCGGTGTACATAGATGTCGCAGGTCGGCCCCGTTTCGGGGTCGTCGGCGAGCGCGTGCAGCAGCATGTGCGTGCGGGCGAGGTTGGACTGGGCGCACTGGGGCGGCGCGAAGACGGTGGGGTGCAGATCGAGGCTGCAGCCCTTGGCGAGGACGTCGCGCGCATGCCGGCCGCCGAGACCGATGACCGCCCGGCTTTCGCTGACATTGGTCACCGCGTGATGGCTGTTCGACAGCGACTGGCGCAGCGCGCTCGCCATGCCCGGCCCGTCGCCCGGCGTGACGATCAGCCATTCGCTGGGTCCGAGCCACAGCGCCGTCACCTCGCCGTGGCTCGCCGTCGTGTTCGGCGTCAGCGGCAGATCGAAACCCATGCCCTCGCGGAAAGCCGCCAGGAACGTCGCGTCGTCGCTTTCGCCGCGCACCGCCACCTGGCCGCGAAACGGCCGCTCGCAAAGGCGCACACCGGATTCTGCCGTGCCCTCGCCGACCCGAGCCGCGATGTTGAGCGCGACGAGCCCGCTCTGCCGGCGCCAGTCGTCAGCCACGGGCCCGCGCCCCCTCGGCGTCGAAGAACCGTGGCGGCGCGATCTTCGCCGGGACTGTTTGATCGTCGAAGAACAGATGCACGCGCTCGCCATGCCGGTCGCCGCCGCCCGAGACCAGGCCCAGAGCGATGGAGCGGCCGACATTGGGACTGTGGTAGCTCGACGTCACGTGGCCCAGCATCTTCTCCGGCGGCTTGGGGTTGGCCGTGCCGATGACCTGCGCGCCCTCGGGCACCACAAGATCGGGGTCTTCGGTCAGGAGACCGACAAGCTGTTTGCGGTCGGGCCGGGCCGTGTCGGACCGTGACAGCGAGCGTTTGCCGATGAAGTCCTTTTTGCGGCTGACCATGGCGTCCATGCCGAGGTCGACCGGCGTCACCGTGCCGTCGGTTTCCTGACCGACGATGATGAACCCCGCTTCGGCCCGCAGCACGTGCATGGCCTCGGTGCCGTAGGGGGTGATGGCGTATTTTTCACCCGCCGTCATCAGCGCCTGCCAGAGCGCCAGGCCGTAACTCGCCGGCACGTTGATCTCGTAGGACAGCTCGCCCGAAAAGCTGATCCGGAACACGCGGGCCGGGATACCGGCGACCCGCCCCATGCGCAGGCTCATGAACGGAAAAGCCTCGTTGTCGAGCTCGATGCCCTCGCTCAGCTCGGCCAGCAGCTTGCGCGCGTTCGGCCCGCCAATACTGGCGACGGCCCATTGTTCGGTCACCGAATTGCAATAGACCTTGAGATCAGGCCATTCGGTCTGCAGCCAGTTCTCCAGCCAGCCCAGCACGGCGGCGGCGTTGCCGGTGGTGGTGGTCATGTGGAAGTGCTGTTCGGCGAGGCGCGTAGTGACGCCGTCGTCGAAGACCATGCCGTCCTCATGCAGCATCAGGCCGTAGCGGCAGCGGCCGACGCCCAGCTTCGACCAGCCGTTGATGTAAATGCGGTTCAGGAACTCGGCCGCGTCCGGCCCCTGGATATCGATCTTGCCCAGCGTCGTCGCGTCGAGAACGCCGAGGCTGTGACGCGTCGCCTTGCACTCGCGCGCGACCGCGGCATGCATGTCCTCCTCGCCACGCTGATAGTAGCGCGGCCGCAGCCATTGGCCGACGGGCTCGAACACCGCGCCGTTGGTCACGTGCCAGGCATGCATCGGCGTCTTGCGCTCGGGATCGAGAAAGTCGCCATGGTCGCGGCCGGCGAAGGCGCTGAACGAGGCCGGCGTATAGGGCGGCCGGAAGGTCGTGGTACCGACCGCTTCGATATCGACGCCGAGCGTGCCGGCGACGATGGCGAGCGCATTGACGTTCGAGGTCTTGCCCTGATCGGTGCCCATGCCGGTCGTGGTGTAGCGCTTCACATGCTCGATCGAGCGATAGCCTTCGCGCGCCGCCAGATTGAGATCGGCCGCCGTCACGTCGTTCTGGAAATCGACGAAGTGCTTGGCGCCCCGCCCCAGCGCCGCCTTTCCCGGCACCAACCAGAGCGGCCGCATGGGTGTCGACTCCGGTAGCGCGTCGACCGTGGGCAGGCCCGAAGATTGTGCGCCGGCGGCGCCTGACGCTGCGGCGCCCGCCGCTGCGCCCTCGGCGAGGCAAGCCGCCAGATCGAAGTCACCGTTGGCGGCGCCGACGGAGCGCTCGGCCTGCCGCGACGCGTCCGGCACAAAGGCCGATTTCTCCTGATCGAACCGCAGGCGGCCGCCGGACTGCGAGAACAAATGCACGGTCGGATTCCAGCCGCCGGAAATCGCCAGCAGTTCGCACTCAAGGCGCCGCGGCAGGCTGACGACCGCCGTGCCGCCGTCATCGAGCCGCTGTACATCCACCGCCGTCACGCCCCGCGCGCCGTAGACGCCGACAACGGCCTCGCCGGCATAGATGGCGATGCCGGCCTCGCGCGCCCGGTCGACGTAGGCGCCGGTGATATCGGGGCGCAGATCGACAATGGCGGCGACCGTAATCCCGGCGTCCGCCATGTCCAGCGCCACACCGTAGGCGCTGTCGTTGTTGGTGAAGACCACCGCGCGCCGGCCCGGCCGCACGCTGTAGCGATGCAGATAGCATTGCGCGGCGCTCGCCAGCATGACTCCGGGCCGGTCGTTGTCGGCGAAAACCAGCGGTCGTTCGATGGCGCCCGTCGCCAGCACGACCCGCTTCGCCCGGATCTTCCACAGGCGTTGGCGCGGTCGGTGCGGCGGCGGCACGGCCAGATGATCCGCCACCCGCTCGACGGCGGTCAGATAGTTATGGTCGTGGTAGCCGATCACGGTCGTGCGCGGCAGCAGCCGGACATTGTCGCGGTCTTGCAATTCGTCAACGACGGACGCCGCCCAATCCGCCCCCGGCGCATCGTCGATA
Source organism: Alphaproteobacteria bacterium (assembly GCA_965232515.1). Classification (GTDB taxonomy): domain Bacteria; phylum Pseudomonadota; class Alphaproteobacteria; genus JANQKO01. Next base: position 2,201,317 of record CBDDPY010000002.1, read on the forward strand.
CGCTCGCCGTTGCCCAACAGGCTGCCGCCGAAAGCCGGCTGCTCGTCGGCCAGTATCACCCGCGCGCCGCCCGCAGCCGCTGCCCGCGCGGCGGCGAGGCCGGCCGGACCGCCGCCGACAACCAGCACGTCGCAATGGGCGTGCATCTTGTCGTAGCGGTCGGGGTCGGGCTGCTCGGGCGAGCGGCCCATGCCGGCGGCATGCCGGATCACGACCTCGTAGGTCTCCCAGAAGCCCTTCGGCCACATGAAGGTCTTGTAGTAGAAGCCGGCCGGAAACAGCCGGCCAAGCGCGTTGTTCACAGCCCCGACATCGAATTTCAGCGACGGCCAGCGGTTCTGGCTTTCAGCTTCCAGGCCGTCGAACAGCTCGATCTGAGTCGCCCGCACGTTGGGCTCGGTGCGCGCGCCCTTTCGGAGCTGCACGAGCGCGTTTGGCTCCTCCGAGCCCGCCGTCATGATGCCGCGCGGCCGGTGGTACTTGAAGCTGCGGCCAACCATGCGCACGCCGTTCGCCAGCAGGGCCGAGGCCAGAGTGTCGCCGGCATAGCCGCGATACCAGCGGCCGTCGAAGCGGAAGTTCAGCGGCCGGCTGCGGTCGATGTCGCCGCCCTCGGGCAGGCGCAGATCATCCCCCCTCATGGCTCGACCTCGGGCGGCGATTCGCCCATGCGATAGACGGCCAGGATCTCGTGCGTCACGGTATGGCGGGCGACATTGAACCAGCGGCGGCAGCCCGCGGCGTGGTTCCAACGCTCGTACTGCACGCCCTTCGGGTTCTTGCGCATGAAGACATAGTCGCCCCAGGCGGTGTCGCTGAGGCCTTCGCTGTCGACCGGCCGGGCGATATGCGCTTCGCCGCCGCACTGAAATTCGCTTTCTTCGCGCGGGCCGCACCAGGGACAGGAAATCAACAACATCAGCCCTATTCCTAATGCGCGACCGCAGCCGCGCCGTGCTCCGCGACAAGTTCGCCCGAGTAGAACCGGTCGAGCTTGAATGGCGCGTTGATGGCGTGCGGCTCGTCCCGCGCGATGGTGTGCGCGAAGGTCCAGCCGGAAGCGGGCGTCGCCTTGAAACCGCCCGTGCCCCAACCGCAATTGAAGTAGAGGCCGCCAACGGGCGTCTTCGAGATGATCGGGCTGGCGTCCGGCGCGATGTCGACGATGCCGCCCCACGACCGCAGCATGCGCACACGGCCGAACATCGGGAACAGCTCGACGATGGCGCGGATCGTCTCCTCGATGATCGGCAGGCTGCCGCGCTGGGCGTAGGAGTTGTAGAGGTCGGCGCCGGCGCCGATCACCAGCTCGCCTTTGTCGGACTGGCTGATATAGGCGTGCACGGCGTTTGACATGACGACCGTGTCCAGCACCGGTTTGATCGGTTCCGAGACCAGCGCCTGTAGCGGATGGCTGTCGATCGGCAGGCGGAAGCCGGCCATGTCGGCCAGCACCGTGGCGTGGCCGGCGACGACGACGCCGACCTTGGCGGCGCCGATGAAGCCCTTCGTGGTCTCGACGCCCTGCACCGCGCCGTCGTGGATGCGGAACCCCGTGACCTCACAGTTCTGAATGATGTCGACGCCGCGCTTGTCCGCGCCCCGGGCATAACCCCAGGCGACCGCGTCATGCCGGGCGACGCCGCCGCGGCGTTGCAGCGTGGCGCCCAGCACCGGATAGCGTGCATCGGGATCGCAGTTCAGGATCGGGCAGAACTCCTTCACCTGCGACGTGCTCAGCCAGTCGGAGTCGACGCCGTTCAGATGATTGGCATAGCAGCGGCGTTTCAGCTCGCGCACGTCGTGCTCGTTGTGCGCCAGGTTCATGACACCGCGCTGACTGAACATGACGTTGTAGTTCAGGTCCTGGCTCAGGCCTTCCCAGAGCTTCAGCGCGTGCTCGTAGAGGCCGGCGCTTTCGTCATAGAGATAGTTGGAGCGGATGATCGTGGTGTTGCGGCCGGTATTGCCGCCGCCGATCCAGCCCTTCTCGACCACCGCAACGTTCGTCAGGCCATGCAGCTTGGCAAGGTAATAGGCCGTCGCCAGGCCGTGCCCGCCGCCGCCGACGATCACGACATCATAGCTCGGCCGCGGCTCCGGGCTGCGCCAGACCGATTGCCAATTCTCATGATAGCTCAGCGCATTACGCGCCAATGCGAAGATGGAGTATTTGGACAGTTCAGATGTCCCCGCGCCGCCAGACCCCTGCTTATCGTTGGTCTGTTTATATCGCCGGCCCGTGACAGAACACCAGCATTTGCGACAACAAGCCGCCGCGGAGCGACGTCTTTCGGGCTAGAGCGTCAGACCGATGGCGTTGCCGCCGTGGATCGCGGCCATCAGGTCGCGCGGCGACTGGCTATCGCCGACCAGATGCACCTCGAGACCAGCGAGCGCGGCCGACAATGGCTCGTCGACGACGCGCGGCGTCGCGTAGACCAGCAGATCGACGTCCGCAATCGAGTCTTCACGTTGCGTGAAGACGTTAACATAACGCACTGTTTTATCTTTGAATTCGATCGGCTCCGCAGCCAGAATCTGTTCGACGCCGTTGCCATAGAGACGGCGATGCACGCCGATGGCGCTGCAGTAGTTCACGCGCTGGGCCAGTTGCGGGCGCGGGCTCATCAGGATGACGCGGTCGAAGTCCTGGGCCAGCAGGTCGGCGGTGGCGTAGGTGGCGGCGCTGTGGTCCTGGTCGAACAGCAGCGCTGTGTCGCCGCCATGCTGGCCGGAGACATACGCCCGCGCCGAGACGACAGGTGCGCTGTCGGGCGACAGCGTCGCGGGAAAACGCAGATCGGATCCCGTGGCGATGACGACGGCGTCGGGCTGCAGGGCCTTGATGTCATCCGGCGTCGCGCGTTTGCCGAGCCGGAAGGCGACCTGATGCCGCTCGGCGAGGTGCTGCTGGTGCCGGTAGACATTGGCCATGTCGGCGCGGCCGGGCAGCGCCGCTTCGAAACGCAGCCGGCCGCCGACCTCGTCCGAAGCGCCCAGCACGGTCACACGGTGCCCGCGCGCCGCCGCCACCCAAGCGGCTTCCAGGCCGCCGGGACCGGCACCGACGACGACCACGTTGCGCGGCCGGTCGGCGGGCGGCGGCATCCAGTCGGCCTCGCCGGCCTCGCCCAGATGCGGGTTGTGGAACTCGCGCAGCGGCTTGCCGGCATGCACCTCGCCCCAGCAGTAGTTGTCGAATACCGATGGCCGGATCTCGGCCGCCCGGCCGGCGCGCGCCTTGTTGGCGAAGGCCGCGTCGGCGATCTGCGCCCGGGTCATGCCGACGAGATCGCCATAGCCCTCGGCCACGACCTTCTCGGCCAGCTCCGGCGTGCCGATGCGGCCGAGCGCCATCACGGGAACGCCGTCCGCCACCGGACGCAGGCGCTTGTGCAGATCGATGAAATGGCCGGGCCGATAGTTGATATCAGGCACATGGTCTTCCAGGCTCAGGCTGAAGTTGCCCTGGGCGTAGGCGAAATAATCGAGCAGCCCCAACGGCGCCAGGTGCGCGGTGATGCGGGCCGCCTCTTCCACATCGATACCGCCATCGACGCCCTCTTGCGCCGGCATCTTCAGGCCGACGATGAAATCGTCGCCGCAGGCGCGGCGGATGCCGTCGGCGATCTCGCGCACGAACCGGGACCGGTTCTCCAGGCTGCCGCCATAGCCGTCGTCGCGCGTGTTCGACCAGGGCGACAGGAACTGGGTGATCAGATAGCCATGCGCACCGTGCAGTTCGACACCGTCGAGACCGTAGGACTGCAAACGCGCCGCGACCGACACGTAAGCATCGACGACCTGGCCGATTTCGGCCGCTGTCATCACGTGCGGCACGGTCCAGCTATAGGCATCGGGCTGGTTGGAAACGCCCATGGGCGAAATCGTCGGGTGCCAAAGCTGCTGCCGGCCGGGATGCCAGAGCTGCGCCACCAGGCAGCCACCGGCCGCGCGTACGCCGTCGGCTGTGCGCCGGAAGCCGTCGGCGTTGGCGTCGTCGAAGCCGGTGACGATGGCGCCCTGAGCGATGGCGTTCGGGTCGACCGCGATCACTTCCGAGACGATCAGGGCGGCGCCGCCGCGGGCCCGTTCGACCAGGAAGTTGGTCCAGCGCTCGGTGATGCGGTTTGCGACGCCGTAGTTGGTCAGCGTCGCCGGCAGCGCGATGCGATTGCGCAGCGTCTTCCGGCCGACTCGGAGCTCCGAAAACAGATTAGCCCACATTTCTCACCACCCTCACGGTCTGCGTCGCGCACAGGCGTCCGATCCGCCAGGAGCGGGCCGAAAAGCGTAGCGGGGACTACGGTTGAGGCTCGCGACGCCGCGGGCGGGCGCCTGCGCGCGACCCTTCGGGCGGCGTCGTACTGCCGACAGGGGGCGTCGCGCTGCTTGCCCGATGCCCCACATCGCGCCGCGCAGCGCTCCTGCCCTGTCGGCAGCACGACGCCGCGCAGACCATGAGGGTGGTGAGAAATGTGGGCTAAGATAGGCGCTCGACTCACCGGCCATCTGACGCTCCCGCTTAGTCTCGTTGGAAATTGCCGGTGTTGCCCGGACCTGATAATTTGTCCGGACAAATTAGAATTGCCGCGATGGGGCGTCAAGGCGACCGCCGACGTCGACATCCCGATTGGAAGCAGAGTGCCATGTCCGACGAACCGATCTATCTGAACCGCCGCGGCGACATCGCCGAGATGATCCTGAACCGGCCCGAGAAGCGCAATGCCATGAACCTGGGCGTCTGGCAGGCGATCCCGCGGCTGATCGGCGAGGTCGCGGCCGATCCCGCCATCAAGGTGCTGATCCTGCGCGGCGGCACGCCGGAAGCCTTTTCGGCCGGCGCCGATATCGGCGAGTTCAAGACCGTGCACGCGTCGGCCGATAGCGCCCGCGATTACCACGCCCAGGTCCACGACGCCTATGACGCCATTGCCAACCTCAACAAGCCGACCATCGCCATGGTCCAGGGCGTCTGTTATGGCGGCGGCTGCGCGGTGGCGCTGAAATGCGACCTGCGCTACGGCGACCTGACGGCGAAGTTCTGCATTCCGCCGGCGACGCTCGGCCTTGCCTATTCGCTGCGCGAGACCAAGAGCCTGTCGGACCTGGTCGGCCCATCGAAGGCGAAGGAAATGCTGATGGGCGCGCGCGTCATCGAGGCGCAGGAGGCCGAGATCATCGGCCTCGCCACCCGCATCTTCCCGGCCGACGACCTGGAGCGCGAGACCTTTGCCTTCGCCGAGCGCCTCTGCGGCCTGTCGCAATACTCGATCCGGGCGGTGAAGCAGAATGTCGGCGAGATCCTGGACGGCGCCACCGACGAGACCGACAACAGCCGCGCGCTCGCCATGGGCGCCTTCGAGAACCCGGACTATGTCGAAGGCCGCGACGCCTTCCTGCAAAAGCGCAAGGCGGCGTTTACGTATCGGTAGCAGACGACTTCACGCGCCATCTCGTCGCGGACAGGCCTCGCTCTGCTGCCCTGGATGCCCGCGTCAAGCGCGGGCATGACAAATTAAGCGTTGATTCTCATACACATTCGTCATTGCCGGGCTTGACCCGGCAATGACGAATCGCAAGCGTTCGTCGACTGTGCTCAGAAACCGTCCGCCGGCAGCCGTGGCAGGTGATAGCCACAGGCGGCTTCGAAAGCCACGGCGGCGCCGAGCACTTGCCGCTCGCTGAAGGGCGGGCCGATGAGTTGCAAGCCGAGGGGTAAACCGCTCTCCGAGACGCCGCAGGGCACGCTGACGGCGGGGCAGCCGGCGAAGTTGGCTGGCGCCGTCAGGTCGGCCTGATTGGCGGGTGCAGCTTGCTCGAACGGAAAGGCCGTTTGCGGCGTGGTCGGCGCGGCGATGACATCCACATCCTCGAAGGCTCGGCGAAGTGCGAAGCCGGCGTGCTGCACGGCGCGTTCGGCCTTGATCAGTCGGTCGCCCTTGACGTCCCGGCCATAGGCCAGCATTGACCGGAAGGTGTCCGAGAACGCAGCCGGATGATCGTTGAGGTCCTGTTCGTGGAACACGGCCGCCTCGGCCTCGCTGACCAGCAGGCCGGCGCGCCGCGCCACCGACGGGTCGTAGTCCGGCAACGTCAGCCGTTGCTCCTGCGCGCCCATGGATTCCAGTTGCGCCAGCGCCGCCTGGAATCCATGCAGCACGTCGGCCGAGATCTCGACCGTGTCGAAGTTCGCGATCACGCCGACGCGGACATCGGCGAGATTATGCGGCGCCGGCGGCGCGTAGCTGCTGTCGTCGGGCGCCGCCACCGACTCCATGCTGCCGGGATCATGACCGGCCATGGCGTCGAGCATCAGGCCGAGATCGGCGACCGAGCGGCAAAGCGGGCCGACATGATCGAGCCGCCAGCTCAATGCCGCGACGCCGCGGGTGCTGACCAGGCCGAAGGTCGGCTTCAGGCCGGCGACGCCGCAATAGGCCGCCGGCAGCCGCACCGAGCCCATGGTGTCCGTGCCGAGCGCCGCGGCGCAGAGCCGCGCGGCGACGGCGGCGCCCGAACCGCCCGACGAGCCGCCCGGCGTGACGCCGCGGGCCCAGGGATTCTGCGTGCGGCCGTGATGTTCGTTGTCGGTGGTGGCGCCGAGCGCACCCTCGTGCATGTTCAGCTTGCCGAGGATGACGGCGCCGGCGGCGCGCAGCCATTGAACCACCGGGGCGTCCGCTTCCGGGGCCGGCCGGTTGCGCGGTCCCATGCCGTTGGTCGTCGCGACGCCGGCGACGTCGATATTGTCCTTGAGCGCGATTGGCACGCCGTCGAGCGGACCGAGGCGCGCCGCCCGCGCGTCCGACTCGTCGGCCTGCGCCAATGCCGTCTCGGCCGTCACCGTGATGTAGGCGTTTACGTCGCCGTCGATGGCGGCGATGCGGTCGAGGTAGGCCTGCGTCAGGGCGCGCGAGGTGATGTCGCCGGCGGCGAGCGCCGCCGCCGCCTCTCGGACGGTCAGGTCGGTCGGCTCGGTCATGTGAAGCGGTTGTCGATCAGGCGGATCGGTTTCTGCCGCTGCTCGATCTGTGTCAGCGCCGCCGTCCCACCGGGGCCGACCAGCTCGACGCCCACTTCGATGCCGATCCGCTGGCGCAGCAGGGCCGACAGCGATGCGAGCACGCCGTCATCGCCGACCGCCTGCTCGGTGACCTCGGCAACGACCGTCATCTCGTCGCGGTCGCCGTCGCGCTCGACGCGGCAGACATACTCGCCGGTCGCGGCCGGGTGCTCGTCCAGATGCGCGCCGATGGAGGTCGGGTAGATGTTGATGCCGCGCAGCTTGACCATGTTGTCGCTGCGGCCCTGGAAGCCGGCGATGCGGCGGAAGCCCAGTCCCAGCGACGACGGCGTCGTCAGCACGGCGGAGACATCGTTGGTGTTGAAACGGACGATCGGATAGACCGTGTCCTTGAACAGCACGGTGTCGCACATGTTGCCGGCCTCGCCGTCGGCCAGCACGGCGTGGCTGTCGGGGTGGATCACCTCCAGATAGTGCGCGTCCTCCCAGACGTAGAGGCCGTCCTGGTCGGGACCCTCGACGGCGATGGTGCCAGTGTCGCCGACGCCGTACCAGTCGTAGATCTCGACGCCGCCCCAGGTCCCGGACATGGTCGACCGGCTCTCCTGGCCCAGATGGCCGCTGATCATGCGCAAGGGGATGTCGCGGCCCGGCTCGATGCCGTTCTCGCGCGCGACTTCGGCCAGCTTCTTGATGTAGTCGGCGAAGCCGACCAGCACCGTGACGCCGAACAGCCGCATCAGCTCGACCTGCTGGGCCGAGCGGGTCTCGAGCCCGGTGCCGGCCGACAGGAACAACGCCTTGGTGTAGCGCAGCACCGACTCGCGCACATAGTGGCCGCCGTTGACCATGCCGAAGCCGTAAACCGAGTGCACGACGTCGTCGGGGCGCAGGCCCTGGAACAGGTAGGCGCGGGCCAGCAAACGGTTCTGCACCTCACGATCCCAGGCGCCAAAGAACAGCGGCTGCGGCGTGCCCGTGGTGCCGCTGGTGGTGTGGAACACGACGTTGCGCCTGTTATCGCCGGCGGTCATGTCGAGGCCGTGATAGTCGCCGAACGGCGGATGCTCCTCGACGCTGCGCATCAGGTCCGACTTCGAGAACGGCGGCAGCTTGGCGATATCGTCGAGCCCCTTGATGTCGCCGGGCTCGATGCCCTTGGCGCCCCAGTGCCGCTGGTAGAACGGCACCTGCCACGCGCGCTGCATGACGGCGCGGAAGCGTTGCTCCTGCAGGTCGCGTAACGCGTCACGGCTCAGTTTCGCCGGCCCATTCAGAAAGGCGTCGCCGACGGGATAGTCGCCGCGCAGCCGCGAAGGATCGGCCTCGTCGAAATAGTCGCTCATGCCGTCGCCACCGCCAGGTCGACCAACCGCGAGACGTCATCAACCGCTTCCAAATCGTCGACCAGCGCGATCATGCGCTCGACGGCAGCGTCCGCCAGCGGCGTTGCGCCGGCGCGGCAGTTGATGCGGAACTTGTCGAGATGCGCCTCGCGCGTCATCGGCTTCGCCGGATTGCCGTAGACCACATCGAGCGTGATGTCATGCTTGACGCCGTCGCGCAGCGCCACCTCGACGCTGACTGGCGTCAGCGCGTTGTCGTCCGGATTGTCGTCGGCGATCACCTCGATCCGCCGACCCAGCGCCAGGCGTTCGGGATCGCGAATGGCCTCGGGCCGGAAGTCCTCGACGCCGACGGTGCCGCGCAGCAGCGCAACCGCCATCACGTACGGCGCGCTGAGGCGGGCGTAGTTCACGGCCATCTCGTCCTTGATCGGCCGGCCGACCAGGCGGTGTGTCAGCGGCGGCACGCGCGCTTCGATACGCTCGACATCGACGGCCGCGAAGCCATGGGCGCGCTGCAGTTCCAACACGCCGTCGATGACACCGTGCGTCGCCCGGCCGCTCGGGAACGGCTTGTGCGCCACTTCCGCGATGCGCCAGACCTTACCCAGGTTCGGCAGGATGTCGCTCAGGTCGTAGTCGCCCTCGAACAGCGGATAGAAGCCGAACGGACCTTCCAGGATGTTCTGCGGCCCGACGAGACCCTGCGCGGCCATGTCGCAGGCGTAGATGGCGTTGCGCGCGTTGAAGCCGATCTGCATGCCGAGCAGCATCGAGCCCTCGGTATGCGCCTGCATGGTGCCGCAGCTCTGCGAATAGGTGACGCCGAAGGCGTTGACGAGCGTCGCCGCGTCGAAGCCCATCAGCTTGCCGATGGCGGCCGTGGCCGCAAAGCCGCCGGCCGTCGCCGGCCGGAAGAACTTGAGGCCGGCACGTGAGCCGACGCCGATATGACAGGCGACGTCGACGCCCAGCGCCAGCGCCGCGATCAACGCCTTGCCATCGACGCCACCGACGCGCTCGACATGCGCCATGGTCGCCGACAGCAGCACGGCCATGGGGTGGACCACGGCCTGCTCGTGCACGCAGTCGAACTCGGAATTGTGGATCTGATAGGCGTTGCACATGGCGGCCGCCGGGGCCGGCAGGCGAGTGCCGCGCACCCAGACGCGCGCCTGCTCGCCGGCGCCCCAACCGCCCTGGCAGGCGACCAGTTCGCCCACCCAGGGCCCGGCGCTGCCGGCGATGCCAACGCCAAGGCTGTCCAGGAGAAAGGTCTTCGTCGCTTGGACGGCGTCGGCCGGCAGATCGTCGTAGCCTGTGGCGGCGACATGTTCGGCGAACTTGACGATGGCATCCATGGCGGCGTTCCGTTCAGGGCAGCAGGTTGACGACATCGTCAATGGCGCCGCCAGACGGCAGGGCGTCGACGGCGGCGATGATCGCTTCGATGCGGTCGGCGGCGAGACCGGCGGCCCGCATCAGCATGCGGGCCTTGTCCTGCACGGCCGCCGGCGAAATCGGATTGTCGGGATCGCCGAGGGCGTCGGGCGCATCCGACGTCAGCTCCCGACCGTCGGCGAGACGCACGGTGAGGCCGGCGCCATAGCGCGCGGGATAGGCGCCGGCGAAGGGCTCGGCCGTTTCCAACCGCACCTTGTCGCGCAGGGCGGCGACATCGGGCCGCGCCAATGCCGGCGGCTCGAACGCCTCCAGCGGCGGCGGGCCGTCCAGCAGGACGATGGCGGCGCAGTGCTGCAGGCTGAACTTGGCTTCAAGCACCGTCGTCGGTTCGGGGTTGTCGCAATAAGAGACCGCGTCGCCGTAGCTGCGCACCGTGATCGCCTCGATCGCCGCGACATCGACACTGTCGCGCAAGGCGAGCGCCGCATCGATGGTCGGATGCGCGTGCCGGCAGGCTGGCCAGGGCTTGAAGCTGGTGTCGGTGATCAGCCAGGGCCCATCCGCGTCGGCCAGCACGGCCTCCGGCGTTGGGTCGGGACACATGGCGGCATAGAAGCCGAGCTCGCCGTCCAGGATCTGTCTCGGCGCAGTGAAGCCGAGCGCCGCCAGGTCGGCGGCCGCCAGACCGGCCTGCGCCGCAGCCGCGGTGTGCAGCTGCTTGGACATGGCGCCTTCGAGGCGACACTGCCAGGGACCGCTCGCCTGCGTGCCGGCGTGGCCCAGCGCCATCACCGTGGCGGACCGGTCGAGACAGAGCAGCGACGCGGCGGCCGCCGCCGCCCCGAACGGCCCGCAGGTCGAGGTGTTGTGCCAATGCCGGTAGTGCCCCCGCCCGACCGAGCGCCCGACCCGGATCACCGCGTCGTAGCCGCGCACCACAGAGTCGAGGAAATCGTCCGGCGAAGCGTTCAGCCGCTGCGCCAGGGCCAGCGCCGCCGGCACAACCACCGGCCCCGGATGCAGGATCGAGGTGCGGTGGATGTCATCCATCTCCAGCACGTTGCCGTAGGCGCCGTTGACGAAGGCCGCGCCGGCGGCATCGCGCCGACCGACCCCGATGGCGTGGCAGGGACCGCCGCCCAGATTCCGACCGTAGCGGGCGACGATTCGACCGGCCGGGCTCTCCGCGCCGAGGACAGCGCATCCGATCCAGTCCAGCACATGCAGGGCCGCGCGGGCGCGGATCTCGGGCTCGACTGGGCGGGCAAGCAGATCCGCCAGCCCTTCGGTCAGGCTGAGCGCCTCGTTTCGGCTTGATTTTGGCGCCATTGCCGCGCTGGTTGACACCGGCCGCCGCCTCCCCGCTCGCCGTGATCGTTCCGGGACATCGGTTGAAAATTTGTCCGGACATATTTTAGCATGGCGCCGGGCCAGGACAACGCTAAGCTGGCCGCCGTCGGGGTATTCGGATGAATAGATGACGCAGAAAATCAACGCTGACGAGTTCCCGGGTTTGTTGCGGCCCGGTATGACGGTTTTCGTCCAGGGCGCGACGGGCGAGCCGACGACGTTGATGGCCGCGCTGGCCGAGGCGCCCGAGGCCAGCAACGCCGTACATTACCTCGCCTGCCTGCTGCCCGGCGTCAATCGGATGGATCCGGCCAGTTTTCACCCCAACGCGCGATTGACGACCTTCTTCGTTTATCCCGACATCGAAGCATCCTATGACGCCGGCAAGGTGCGCTTCCTGCCGCTGCACTATAGCGGCGTCTACGACTATCTTGCCCGGCAGGACCCGGTCGACGCGGCGCTGATCCAGGTCGCGCCGCCCGACGCCGAGGGCAATTGCAGCCTGGGGCCGAGTGTTGATTTCGCGACCGCGCTGATCGGCAACGCCCGCCTGCTGGTCGCCGAGGTCAACCATGCCATGCCGTCGCCGCCGGGTGCACCGACCGTGCCCTATGCGCGCCTCGACTATGCCGTCGAAACCGACCGGCCGCTGATCGCGCTCGAGACCGGCGAGGTCTCCGGCCCGGTGGAAGCTGTCGGCCGCCACGTCGCCGGATTGATCGAGGACGGCGACACCATTCAGATTGGCATCGGCAAGCTGCCGGCGGCGATCCTTTCGCAGCTGCACGACAAGCGGAACCTGGGCCTGCACGGCGGCATGATCGCCGACGAGGTGGCCGACCTGGTCGACGGCGGCAGCCTGACCGGCGCGGCGAAGACCATCGACACCGGGGTCATGGTCTGCGGCGCGGCGCTCGGCAGCCGGCGCCTCTACGACTGGGTGGCAAAGCGCGACGATCTGCAGTTCCGGCCGGCGAGCTACACGCACAACGTCTCGGTGATCGCCGGGATCGACAACTTCGTCTCGATCAATTCGGTGCTGGAGCTGGACCTGACGGGCCAAGCCAACGCCGAGACCGTTCGCGGCCGCCAGATCAGCGGCACGGGCGGCCTGGTCGATTTCGTGCGCGGCGCGCGCATGTCGAAGAACGGCCGCTCGATCCTGGCGCTGCTGTCGACCGCCGGCAACGGCAAAATCTCCCGCATCGAGCCGCAGCTGGGCGAAGCGGCCGTGGTGAGCTGCCTGCGGGCCGATATCGATTATGTCGTCACGGAGCACGGCGTCGCCCACTTGCGGGACAAGTCGCTCGATGAACGCGCCGCGGCCCTGGTCGCGATCGCCGACCCGCGGTTCCGCAAGCGCCTGACCGCCGATTGGCAAAAGTTGCGCGGCCGACGGTTGCCGGCGGCGGACTGACCGGCGATGGCACAGACCGCCCGCAGTTCCAACCAGCCGCGCTACGTCGAGGTCGCGCGCCGGCTGCAGCAGGAGATCGCCGATGGCAAGCATCCCGTCGGGGCGTTGCTGCCGACCGAGACGGAGCTCTGCGAAAGCTTCGGCGTCAGCCGGTTCACGGTGCGCGAAGCCCTGCGCAGCCTGCGCGAGCTCGGCCTCGTTACGCGCCGACAGGGCTCGGGCACGCAGGTCATCGCGGCCGACAGCCAGAGCACGTTTTCGCAGTCGCTGGCCTCGATCACTGACGTTCTGCAATACGCCCGCGACACCTATCTGGAACTGGACGACGGGTCCCGGACCACGGCCAAGGGCGAACTGGCGCGCCTGCTCGGCTGCGCCACCGGCCGGACCTGGCTGCGCTTCAGCGGCCTGCGCCGGTCCGGCGTCGACGGCGACCCGATCTGCCTGACCGACGTCTATATCGATCCCGATTTCGGCGGCGTCGCCTCCCGCATCGGCACGCAGTCCGGCGCTATCTACGAGCTGATCGAAGAGGACTACGGCATCCGGTTTTCCGAGATCCTGCAGGAAATGTCGGCTGTCGTTCTCACCGACAGCCAAGCCGAGGCCCTGGACGCCGAGCCCGGTTCGCCCGCGCTTCGCATCGTCCGCCGCTATCTGGTCCCCGCCGGCAAGGCGCTTGAAGTCACGGTCAGCATCCACCCCGCCGACCGCTACAGCTACAGCATGCACATCCGCCGCGACAGCGGCGAGGGCCCGGCTTAGCCCACGGCGTCAGAAAACGCCGTCCCGTTTCATGCTCGCCACCTCTTCGGCGTCGTAGCCGAGCTGCCGCAGCACATCCTCTGTGTGCTGCCCACGGTCGGGAAGGTCGAAACTCACCTGCCCCGGCTCGTCGCGGTACTTCACTGGGATGCCGATATGTTCCCAGCCGCGCGCGTCCTCCAGCACCATCTCCCGCGCGCGGACCTGCGGATCGTCGAGACCTTCGCGCAAGGTCTTCACCGGCGCGAAGCACACATCCTTGCCCTCGAACCAGTCGACCCATTCGGCCTGGGTCTTGGTGCGAAAGGTCTCGTCGAAAAATGCCTTCACCGGGTCCTGCCCCGGGCCCGGCGGCAGGGCGCAGAGCTCGACCAGATCGGGCCGACCCAGCGCGGTCAGCAGATTGTGCGCGAACTTGATCTCGGAACCGCCCAGCACGATCCACTTCGCATCCTTGGTTTCATACAGGCGATACATGGCGTTGCCGCCCCAGGAACGCTCGTCCTTCGGCACCGGCGCGCGTTTCTCGGCCATGGGCGGGCCGTAATTGTTCGGCATGCAGGCCAACAGCGAATCCATCATGGCGACGTCGATGTAATCGCCCCTGCCGGTCTGCTGCCGTCGCAACAGCGCCATCAGCACGCCGCTCAGCGCAATGGTCGATGACAGCATGTCGGCGTTGGCGATCGCCGGCAGCCATGGTTTGTCGTCCTGACCCAGATTGACACTGAGGATTCCCGCCATGGCCTCGGTCGCGGCGTCGTGCGCCGGCTTCTGCACATAGGGTCCGGTCTGGCCGAAGGCCGAGATCGAGGCATAGACAATGTGCGGCGCCCGTACGGAAACGGCGTCATAGCCGACGCCAAGCCGGTCGACGACGCCCGGCCGGAACGCCTCGATCATCACATCGCAGGTCTCGGCCAGGCGCAGCAACGCTTCGCGGCCCGCATCCGTCTTCAAATTCAGGCTGATGCTCTTCTTGCCACGGTGGGTGTTCGCGAAGAAGACGCTGACACCGTCGCGTGTCAGGCCGATCTCGCGATTCGGCTCGCCGTGCGGCAACGGCTCCAATTTGATCACCTCGGCGCCGTGATCGGCCATCATTTGCGTCAGCAGCGGGCCCGGCAGGAAAAGCGACAGATCGAGAACGCGAATGCCGTCAAGTTTCAAGAGTCAGCCCTCCGATAAGACCGAAAGCGGTTATGTGATTCGCGTCCGTCCGTTTGGAAAAAAATCAAGATATAGTATGCTGAACTGATTCGTATCGTAGGTTCTGTATCTTGTTGCATCGGACCGTGCTCTTGGCTTAGTTCTTGCTTAACCATAACCCCGAAAAGGGGCATGACAGGGAACGTTCCAGAAGGGGACATAGGCATCTCAGAATGGGTGAGCTGTAATGTCGCGCTCAGGCTTGTTGGACGCCACCATTGCCGAACTGGGGCGGCTGTTGGCGTTGCATCCGGATGAATCGGGAGAGCGTATCCTGAAGCGGCTGCGGGCCGCGCGGGACAACCGGTTCGACGATCCGGCATTTTCGTTCGAAGACGTCCTGGACGGTTCATCGTCGCCGCTGCCTGGCGAGTAAGGCGCGGGCGCCGTCAAACGACGTTGGTTCGGCGCAGCTCGTCGATTCCGTCCGCGTCGTAGCCCAACTCGTCGAGCAGGTCGTCGGTATGTTGGCCGAGTTTCGGCGCCGGCCGATTTGGAATCTCGTCACCGACACGCAACGGATTGGCCAGCAGGCGCATCTCCGGTTTGTCGGGATGCGGCACATCCTGAATGCCGTTGCGTTCGGACAGGAATGGATTGTCCAGCGCTTGGGCCAGATCGTAGACCGGCGCGCAGGGCACGACGCCGCCCAGGATCTCCATCCACGCCTCCGTGGTCTTGCCGCTCAGGATGTTGTCCAGCACCTCGGTCAGGTTGTCGCGATTCTCGGCCCGCTCGGCATAACCCTTGTAGGCCGGATCGTCGATCAACTCCGGATGGCCAATGCCCCGGCATAGCGCTTCCCAGAATTTCTGCGTCTGGCACATCAGGAAGATCCAGCCGTCGCCCGTCCGGTAGAGCTGCGACGGCACGATGTAGGGATGGCCCGAGCGCGGCACCCGGCCGGTCACCAGACCCGAGTTCAGATACCAAGCCGCCGGATAGCTCAGCTGATGCATAGCGACGTCATAGAGGCTGGTATCGACGTCGCGGCCGACGCCGGTCTCGCGCGCGGCGACGATGGCGCTGACCAGCCCGAACGCCGTCGTCATGCCCGTCATGAAATCGACCATCGACAGCCCGAACCGCGCCGGCGGCGAATTCGTCTCGCCGGTCAACGACAGGAAACCTGCTTCGGCCTGCAGCAGGTAGTCGTAGCCCGGCCAGGACTTGCGGCTGCCCTCCCGGCCATAGGCCGAAAGGTGGGCGCAGACAATCTTCGGGTTGTGCGCTTTCAGGTCGTCGTAGGTCAGCCCGAGCTTCTCCGGCTGATCCCCACGAAGGTTGCCCATCAGACCGTCCGCGGTCGCGACCAGCTTTTGAAATATCTCGCGGCCGGCCGCGCTCTTCAGGTCCAGCGTCAGCGACTTCTTGTTGCGGTTCATCGACTGGAAGAACTCGCTGTCGTTCTCGCCCAGGAAATACGGGCCGACGCTGCGGCTCATGTCGCCGCCGGTCTTCCGGTTCTCGATCTTGATTACTTCGGCGCCCATGTCGGCCAGATGGCAACTGCCATAGGGGCCGGCGCCGTACTGCTCGACGGCGATGATCCGCAGACCGTTCAGCGGCAGCATCAGACGGGGTTCCGCTCGACCAGCTGCTTGGCGATGATGATGCGCTGGATCTCGTTGGTGCCCTCGCCAATGCACATCAGCGGCGCGTCGCGGAAATAGCGCTCGATGGCGAACTCCTTGGAATAGCCGTAGCCGCCATGGATGCGCATGGCTTCCATGCTGTTCTCGACGGCGGCTTCCGAGGCGAACAGCTTGGCCATCCCGGCCTCCATGTCGCAGCGCTCGCCACGGTCATAGGCGCCGGCCGCCTGCTCGACCAGCAGCCGCGCCGCCTCGCAGCGCGTCGCCATGTCGCCCAGCTTGAGCTGGATGGCCTGATGCTGGCAGATCGGCTTGCCCATGGTCTTGCGGATCTGCGAGTAGGCGACGGAGTCCTTCAGTGCGGCATTGGCGAGGCCGACGCCGCGGGCGGCGACATTGATGCGGCCGAGTTCCAATCCGCCGACGGCGTGGTGGAAACCGCGCCCCTCCTCGCCGCCGATCAAGCGATCGGCCGGCACGCGGTAGTCCTCGAAGATCAGCTCGGCCGAGTCGATGCCCTTGTAGCCGAGCTTCTCGAGCTTGCGGCTGACCCGGAAGCCCGGGCCCTTTTCGGCCAGGAACATGGTCATGCCCTTGTGCCGCGGCTGCACCTCGGTGTCCGTCTTGACGAGGAGCGCGAAGCAGGAGCCCTCGATGCCGTTCGAGATCCAAGTCTTGGTCCCGTTGATCACGTAGTCGTCGCCGTCGCGTACCGCCTTGGTCCGGATCGCCTGCAGGTCGGTGCCGCAGTCCGGCTCGGTCAGCGCCAGACCGCCGCGCATCTCGCCGGCGGCGAAACGCGGCAGGAACGCCCGTTTCTGTTGTTCGGTGCCGAAGCGCTGCACGGCCGCCGCCATGATCAGGTGCGAGTTGAAGATGCCGGTCAGCGACATCCAGACTTCCGAGATCGTGGTGACGATCTTGGCATAGGTGGACGCCGGCAAACCGAGGCCGCCATATTCCGGATCGATGGTCGCGCCGAACAGGCCGAGCTCCTTCATCTGCGCGACCATCTCGTGCGGGTACTCGTCCTTGTGCTCGAGCTCCATCACGTAAGGCTTCACGTCGCGCTCGAGCCACTTGGCGATGGCGTCCAGGATCTGCGCCTCTTCCTGCGGATCGAAGCCGCCGGCCTGCGTGTCGATGACGTCGGTGCTCATGCTCGTCCTCCTTGGACCGAAGCGGGTTTGCTCAGCCGCGCGCCTGTTCGATGTCGTGGCTTAGCCGCGCGCTTGTTCAATAATGTCGTCGACGCCGTGCCCACGCTTCGGGATCAGCATCGTGCGCTTGTAGCTCATGACCAGCGTGCTGTCCTGCTTGTGCGCCCGGGTCTCGACGCTGACGACGCCCTGCGTCGGCCGCGACTTCGACTCGCGCTTGTCCAGCACCTCCGACTCGGCATAGAGCGTATCGCCGACGAAGACCGGCGCCGGCATGACAATATCGGTCCAGCCGAGATTGGCGATCGCCTTCTGGCTGACATCAGACACGCTCATACCGGCGACGATGGACACGGTCAGCGCGCTGTTGACGATGATACGCCCGAATTCGCTGTGCTTTGCGTATTCGACGTCGAAGTGCAGCGGATGCTGGTTCAGCGTCAGCAGCGTGAACCAGGTGTTGTCGGCCTCGGAGATCGTCCGGCCGGGCCGGTGCTCGTAGATGTCGCCAACATTGAAGTCCTCGAGATACCGTCCGAAGGATTCCCGATAACGGTTCTCGCCGACCCGCACTGCTTCCGCCACCATGGCGTCACTCTCCCATCGATGATTGTCTAAAGAACGCCGGCCGCCGCTGCGATCGACATAATCCGCTGCATGCGCTTGACCACCGGTTCCTCGACCAGCTTGCCGTCGACCACCGGCAGGCCGTCGGGCGCGTTTTCGAAGGCGTCGATGATCTTGCGCGCGTTCGCGATCTCGTCGGCACTCGGCGTGAAGATCTCGTTGATCACCGGCAGCTGCGTCGGGTGGATCGCCGCCTTGCCGGTGAAGCCCAGCGCCTGCACCAGCTCGCACTCCCTGCGCAGACCGGCCGCGTCCTCGAGATCCAGGAACGGCACGTCAATGGCGTCGAGCCCGCTGCGCGCGGCCGCGTGCACGACCCGGCTGCGCGGATAGTGCATCGAGGTGAAATCGAGCGCGCAGCCCAGCTCGGCCGACATATCGATGGCGCCGAACAGCAGCGAGCGATTGTTCGGGCTCGCCGCCGCAATCTCCTGCGCCGCGTCCAAGCCGGCATTGCTCTCGATGATGATATGCAGATTGATGCGCCGCGCCGCGCTCCCAAACAACTCGTCGACGATGCGCACCTCGTCCGGCGTCGCCACCTTCGGCAGCATCACGCCGTCGGGCGGCGACTCCAGCTCGACGATCGCCAGAATGTCCTTCAGACCGTCCTTGCAGCGCGGACTGTTGATCCGCACCACGCGCTCGATACCGTCGTCGGCACGCTCGGCGAACAGCGGCAGCGACAGCTCGCGGCCCCGGTCCTTGTCGCGTGGCAGCAACGCGTCTTCCAGGTCGACGGTCACCATGTCGGGCTGCAGGCTCAAGGCTTTGGCGAAGCGGTCGGGCCGGATTCCCGGCACGAAAATGAAGTTGCGCCGAGGCTGCACCCGCTCTTCCGACATCGTCATTCCTGAAAAATTTGTCCGGACAAATCTTCGCAAAGCCGTCCGTTACTTGTCAACGTGCTCGGCCCCGGCCTGGTCCATCGGAAACGGCTCGCTGCCCGGCTGATCGACCAGACTGTCGAGAAACGCCGGCCCATCATGCGCCATCCACAGCGCGGCGGCCGACGGCGCGAAGCTGCACAGGATATCGAGATCGCCCTGCTCGAAGGTGTTCCTGGCCTGGGCCGCCAGGATCATCTGGCCGATGAAGCGATCGCCCCAGAACATCGGCGCGAACATGGTCGAGCCCATGCGCGAGGACTTCAGCACCTGCTTGAAGGTGCCGTGGTCGTCGGTGTTGGCCAGCAGCAACGGCTTCTGCTCGCGCGCCACCCGGCCGGGATGGGCATAGTCGATGGGAATGCGCATGCGGTGCTGCTCGGGCGGAAAATCGACCTCGGCGATCAGCCAGTTCTGCGTCCCGTCCGGCGACGGCATGAAATAGCCGCCGATGAAGTATCGCCGCTCGCCCGGCTTCAGATGGCCGCGCGTCAGCGCATCGGAATCGCCCAGCACCTCGAACGCCGCGCGGCTTAAGTATCCGATCGCGGTTTCGGGATCACTGGCCCGGCAGCCGGCGGCAACGGCGTCCGCCAACGCGGCGAGCGCGCGGTCGCGCAGACCCGTGAAGTCACGCGCGCTCATGCCGACGTCTCGGGCGGGTTGTTGGCGGCCCAGCGATCGGCGATCTGCTTGCGCGTGGCGATCCAGACGCCGTCATGCTGCTTCACGTGCTCGATGAACTTCTCCAGATAGCCGATGCGGCCGGGCCGGCCGATGATGCGCAGATGCAGGCCGAACGACATCATCTTCGGGTCGTCGGCGCCCTCGCGATAGAGCCAGTCGAAGGTGTCGACGGCGTATTCGCACCAGTCGGCCGGTGTCAGCGACGGCGCCGTCCACATCTTCATGTCATTGGAGTCCAACGCATAGGGCACGATAAGGATCGGCTTGCCGTCGACATGGTCCCAGAACGGCAGGTCGTCGCTGTAATCGTCCATGTGATAGCTGAAGCCCTCTTCGATCAGCAGCCGCCGGGTGTTCGGCGTCAGCAGATAGCGCGACAGCCAGCCATAGGGCCGCGTACCGGTGGTCTTCTCGATGCTGGCGACGGCCTTGCGGATGAAGTCGCGCTCGGTGTCTTCGTCCATATGGAACTGATGCACCCAGCGCCAGCCGTGGCTGCAGACCTCGTGGCCGCCGGCGACGATGCGTTCGGTCAGGACCGGCGCGCGCTCCAGGCTCAACGCCGCGGCCGTGAAGGTGGCCGTGATGCCGTGGTCCTCCAGCAGCTTCATCACCCGCGGCGCGCCGGCTTTGATGCCGTACTGGTAGTTGCTCTCGTTGCCGTAGTTGCGGACCGCCTTTTTCAGCGCGACGCCGAGTTCGTCTACGACTTCCGGCCCGCGGTCGCCGTCGGCGACGGTCATCTCCGAGCCTTCCTCGACGTTGACCACGAACGACATTGCCAGTCGTGCGCCGTTCGGCCATCGGTCCGCGTTGGCCATGACGATTTCCCCTCAGAACGCCGTCGGAATTTGTCCGGACAAATTGCCATTGCCGCTTGGGCCGGTCAAGTGAGCTGGAAAATTTGTCCGGACAAATCCGTTGACACGGACCATGTGTCGGCGTGATGATTTGTCCGGACAAATTCCCAAATAACGACAGCGGGGAGTCACATGCGAGTGCCAACGAAATCCATGGTCGCGGCCGTTCTCGGCGTCGGCCTTGCCGCCTCGGCGTCGACGAACGCCGAGCAGGTCTGGAAGCTGGGCTATATCAACGCCACCGACAGCTCGTACCTGAAGACCGTCGAAACCATGCCCGAGCGAATCGCCAAGGCGACCGGCGGCGAGATCAAGATCGAGCTGCACCACAGTCTCGTAAAGGGCTCGGCCCAGCCTGCCGGCCTGCGCGACGGGCGGCTGGAGATCATCGCCGGCGTCAATCCGTGGCTCAGCGGCGAGGCGCCGATCCTGAACATCGGCCACCTGCCCGGCCTGATCGCCGACGAGCAGCAATACAAGAACGTGCTGGCGGCCGGCCTGCAGGACGAGTTCGCCAAGGTCTGGCTTGAGAAATACAATGGCGTGATGCTGAGCCATGGCGTCTTCGAGCGCCAGGTGATCCTGTCCAACAAGGCGATCCGCACCGCCGCCGACTTCAAGGGCCTGAAGGTCCGCGTCCACAACACCGAGGCGGCGCAGCTGATGAACGCGCTCGGCGCCAAGCCGACGCCAGTCGCCTTCCCCGAGATCGCGCCGGCGCTGCAGCGTGGCGTGGTCGACGCGGTGATGACGTCCACCGGCACCAGCCACGGCTTCGGCTTCTACACGGTGGCGAAGTACATCCACTATTGGGACATCGGCACCGGCGTCGGCTGGTCGGTCGTCGTCAACAAGGATGCCTGGGCGAAACTGTCCCCGGATCTGCAGGAGAAAGTCCGGGCCGAGTTTCAGGCCATCCAGGCGGAGCACTACGCCAACCACCAGGCCTATTCCGAGAAGATGACGAAAGCGCAGGTCGAGAAAGGCATGGAGCTGATCGTCGCCAGCGACGCCGAGAAGGCCAAGGTGTTCGCGCCGGAAAACGTCAAAGCCGTCTATGACGCCTGGTACGAGCTGGCCGAGGACCGCGGTTATGACGGCCGCGCCGTGGTCGAGAAGACCCGCAAACTGATTAAGTAACGGACGGTTCTTTTACGCTCGCCGCCATCGAGCCCCCCGCCGGCTTTCGCCGGCGGGGGTCGTCGCATTAGCCTATAGCCATGACCGTCGATTCCCCTCGTTCGACTTTCGTCCTTGCCGTCGACAGGCTGTCGCAGGCGACCGGCTATCTGAGCGCCGGTCTGCTGTTGGCCATGCTCGGCATGATCTGCTTCGACGTGTTCATGCGCTACGTGCTGAACGCGCCGACAACCTGGGCGACCGAAATCTCGACCTACGTGCTGGTGGCGATCGCGCTGCTCGGCACCGCCTATACGCAACGCGTCGACGGCCATATCCGGGTCGAAGTGCTGCTGCTGAACCTGGATGACGACAAGCGGCAAAAGCTGCTGCTGGTCACCGCCTGGATCGGACTCGTGTTTCTCGCCTTCGCCGGCTGGCAGGCCGTGGTCATGGTCTGGGAGAACTACGTCAACGGCACCCGCATCTTCTCGCTGCTCTACACGCCGATCTATTTGCCGCAGATCCCGATCGCCGTTGGCCTGTTCGCGTTTGCACTGGCGCTGCTGGCCGAGATCCGTCGGCTGTCGCCGGCTCTGCCGCCGTGGCGCGACGCGGCGATGGTGGCGTTGATTGTCGTGCTGATCGTCGGCCTGTGGCTGATGGGCGCACGGCCGGCGAAGGCGTTCGCGACCAACTTCGATTGGGGTTCGCTCTGGATCGCCGCAGTCGTCGCCGTCGCCGTGCTGCTGTGGAGCGGCTGGCGGACCTGCTTGATCGTGCTTGGCGTGTTCGTCGCGGCCGCCGTTCTGTTCTATCTGGCGCGCGGCGCCGATATCGGCACGGTCGTCGCCATCCAGGCCGTCGTCACGCTCGGCCTGCTGGCGCTCGGCGTGCCGGTGTCACTGGCGCTTGGCCTGATCGGTCTGTTGGGGATCTACTTCCTGCTGCCGTCGCCGGCGCCGATCACCATCGCCGAGCGCAGCTGGGACAGCATCAACTCGTTCACGCTGACGGCGGTGCCGATGTTCGTGCTGATGGGCGCGCTGTTGCTGCGCAGCGGCCTCAGCGATCAGGTCTTCGACGCCATGGTGAAGTGGCTGGGAAGGTTTCCCGGCGGCATCGCGCATGCCGGCGTCGGCGCCTGCGGCGTTTTCGCGGCCGTGTCTGGCTCCAGCCTGGCGACGGCCGCGACCATGGGCATGGTCGCCTGCCCCGAGATGCTGAAGCGCGGTTACAGCCCCCGCCTCGCCTACGGCTCGATCGCGGCCGGCGGCACGCTCGGGATACTCATTCCGCCGTCGGTCGCCATGATCATCTATGGCTCCACCGTCGGCGCGCCGATCGCGACCCTGTTCATCGCCGGCATCGTGCCCGGCGTGCTGCTGATCCTCGGCTTCATGGCCGTGGTGTTTGTCTGGGCCGTCCTGCGGCCCGCCGCCGCGCCGCTGAGCGAGCGCTACGACTGGCAAACCAAGCTGCGCGCCCTGCTGCAGGTCCTGCCGATCGCGCTGCTGATTGCCGGCGTGCTGGGCGTGCTTTATGCCGGCATCGCGACGCCGACCGAGGCCGGCGCCATGGGCGCCGCTGCGGCGCTGCTGATCTGCATTGCCCGTGGCCGTCTCGACGGACCGACGCTGCTGAACGTGCTGCTCGAGACCGTGAAGGTCACCTCGTTCCTGTTCGTCATCATCATCGGCGCCTCGATCCTGACCTACTCGTTTGATTATCTCAGGCTGCCGACGCTGCTGGTCGAGGCGGTGCGCGACGCCAACCTGTCGCCGTGGATGGTGATGCTGGCGATCTCGCTGCTTTACATCGTGCTCGGCATGTTCATCGATTCAATCTCGATGATGGTGATGACGTTGCCAGTGCTGTTCCCGCTGGTGGTCGCGGTCGGCTTCGACCCGATCTGGTTCGGCGTCGTGCTGGTGATCCTGATGGAGATCGGCCTGATCACGCCGCCGGTCGGCGTCAACCTGTTCGTGCTGCGCGGCCTGTCGGGCGACGTGGCGATGAAGGAGATCGTCTACGGCGTCATCCCGTTCATGCTGCTCATGATGGCCGCCGTCGTCCTGCTTTACGTCGCCCCCGGTCTCGCCACCTGGCTGCCGGCGCAGATGATCACGACCGGCTGAACCGCCGTCAGTCCTCGCGGCCGGCCATCATGCGCAAGGGGTTGTAGGTCAGCACGGTCTCGCCGCGTTGATTGACGACCTTGTTAAATGTGCGGACCAGACCACGGTTGCCTTTCGAGGTCGGCCGCACCTCCGTGACCTCGCATTCGACATGCAGCGTGTCGCCGGCAAACGTCGGGCCCTTGACGTCGAGCTCCATGTTGAGAAACGCGAGGCCCGTGTGCTGCATGGTCGCCTGCACCAGCAGCCCTTCGGCGAAGGTGTAGGCGAGCGCGGCCGGCGCCACCCGGCCCTTCATGGGTCCGTGCGCCTTCAGATACTCCATGTCCGTGAACAGCACCTCGACCATGCCGGTGACGCCGATGAAGTTGACGATGTCGGCTTCCGTCACGGTGCGTCCGATGGTCTTGAAGGTGTCGCCGACCTTCAGGTCGTTCCAATAGAAGCCGAGCCCGACCGTCTTCATGATCCCGATCCTAGTTGGCGTGCTGGACGATGCCGCGATAGGGCGCCGTGCCATAGATGTCGAATGACAGCAGGCCGACCTTGGCCAGCGGCAGGTCATGCATGATCCTCTCGGCATGCGCCTCGTCGTCACACTCGAGAACGACAATGGCGCCCTTACCATCCGCGCGGCTATAGATCTCGCGGACCACCTCGTCGCGGTACAGGCCCAGCGCGTGCTTGGCTTCGGCTTCCAGATGCGGCGCGAAGTCTTCCGGCGCGGCGTCCGCCTTACGGGTCGCGATGACGATGACTTTCATGGATAGCTCCTCCCGGTTCTCCAAACTCGATCAGTCCTGTTGCAGCAACGCGCCCGCCGCGCGCATGGCGTCGATATCGGCCTCGGCGTAGCCCAGCTCGCGCAGCAGCTCCGGACCGTTCTCGCCGTAGCGCGGCGCCGGCAGGCGGATCTCGCCCGGCGACTTCGAATAGGCGATGGGAATGTCTGTGATCACGGTATCGCCTTCGCTGGGGTGCGCCAGCTTCCGGAACATACCGACCGCTTTCAGATGCGGGTCGTCCATCAGGTCGGCGATGTCGTTGACGATCATCGAGGGGATCTCGGCCTCGCCCAGCATGGCGAGCCATTCCTCGGCGGGCTTGGTGGCGATGGCCTCGGCCATGAATTCGTAGAGCCACTCGGTATGCTCGGTGCGCGTCGCGTGGTCGGCGAAGCGCGGATCGTCGGTCAGTTCGGGCCGGCCGGCCATCTCGAAGAAAAGCGCCCAATGCCGGTCGGTATAGGGCAAGGCGCAGATATGGTGACCGTCGGCCGTGCGATAGGGCTTGCGCGCCGGCGTCGTCAGGCGCTTGTAGCCGACCTCGCCAAGCGGCGGTTCGAAGCCCGCGTCGAAGATGTGCTCGACCATCAGGAACGAGACCAGGGTTTCGAACATCGGCACCTCGACGAACTGGCCCTCGCCCGTGCGCTCGCGGTGCAGCAGGGCCATCGCGACGGCCTGGCTGAGCTGCAGGCCGGTCAGCTTGTCGACCATCACCGTCGGCACGTAGCGCGGCTCGCCCGTCGTGCGCTGGAACAGGCTGGCGAGGCCCGAGCCGGCCTGGATCATGTCGTCATAGGCCGGCCGCGCCGCATACGGCCCTTTCTGCGAGAAGCCGTAGGCGCCGACATAGACAATGTCGGGCTTGATCGCGGCGACGTCGTCATAGCCGAAGCCGAGCTTGGCGATCTTCTGCGGCCGCATGTTGTGGACCAGCACGTCGGCCGTCTCGATCAGCGCGCGCAGGGCAGCCTTCGCCGCATCCTGCTTCAGGTCCAGCGCAATCGAGCGCTTGTTACGGTTCATGTTCATGAAGGCGCCGGCCATGCCCGGGCTGCGCGCCGAGCCGAGGAAACGGGTCGAGTCGCCCTTCGGCGGCGCCTCGACCTTGATCACGTCGGCGCCCATGTCGCCCAAGAGCTGCGTGCCATAGGGGCCCAGCAGCACGGTGGTAATGTCGATCACCCGGATGCCGGCAAGCGGTCCGCTCAACTCTGTTCTCCCGTCTGGCGCTAGTAGGACTTCGGCAGGTCGAGGACCTTCTCGCCGATATAGTTCAAAATCATCTCGCGACTGACCGGCGCGATGCGGGCGACGAAGCTTTCCCGCAAATACCGCTCGACGTGATACTCCTTGGCGTAGCCCATGCCGCCATGCGTCATCACCCCGCGCTCGCAGGCGCGGAAGCCGGCCTCACCGCCGAGATATTTGGCGGCGTTCGCCTCGGCCCCGCAGGGCTCGCCGGCGTCGTAGAGCGCCGCGGCCTTGAACACCATCAGGTTTGCCGCCTCCAGCTCGGCCCAACTCTCGGCCAGCGGATGCTGGATCGCCTGGTTCTGGCCGATCGGGCGGCCGAAAACCTCGCGCTCCCGCGCATAGGTCGTGGCCCGCTGCAGCGCTACCCGGCCCAGGCCCACCGCCTCGGCGCCGACCAGGATGCGCTCCGGGTTCAGGCCGTCGAGCAGGTAGTAGAAGCCGCGGCCCTCCTCGCCGATCAGGTTCTCTTTCGGTACCGGCAGGCCGTCGATGAAGACCGCGTTCGAGTCGACGGCCTTGCGACCCATCTTCTCGATCTCGCGCACCTCCACATAGTCACGGTCGAAGTCCGTGTAGAACAGCGAGATGCCCTGGGTCGGCTTCTCGACCTGGTCGCGCGGCGTCGTGCGGGCCAGCAGCAGGATCTTGTTGGCGGACTGCGCCGTCGAGGTCCAGAGCTTGCGGCCGTGCACGACCCAGCCATCGTTGCTGCGTTCCGCCCGGGTCTCGATCTGGGTCGTGTTGAGGCCGGCGTTGGGCTCAGTGACGCCAAAGCAGGTCCGGTCCTCGCCGGCGATCAAAGGCGGCAGGAAGCGGCGCTTCTGGTCGTCGGTGCCGTGCACGACGATGGGATGCGGGCCGAACAGGTTGATGTGCACCGCCGAGGCGCCGCTGAAGCCGGCGCCGGATTCGGCGATGGTCTGCATCATAATGGCGGCCTCGGTGACGCCGAGGCCGGCGCCGCCATATTCCGGCGGCATGGCGATGCCCAGCCAGCCGGCCGCCGCCAGGTCGGCCGCGAAGTCGTCCGGAAAGCCGCCCTCGCGGTCCCGCTTCAGCCAGTAGTCGGCGTCGTATTTGGCGCAGAGCCGGGCGACGCTGTCACGGATCGCCTCCTGCTCCTCGGTCAGGCGAAACACGCCATTCTTCCTCCCAAAAAAGCAGGCGCGGTACCGACCGCGCCATGCCCGAGTCTAGAAGCAATTGCCGCCCCTGCCTAGCGCCGCCGAACGTTGACAGCGCCCACCGTATTCGCTTGGCTGCGCCCATGACGACACCCGCCGCAGAAACCCTGACCCAGGCCGGCATCGATTTCGAGATGGTGCGGTTCGATCCATCGCTCGACGCCAAGGCGGCGGCCGCCGCCATCGGCCTGCCCTTGGACGCGATCTGCAAGACGCTCGCCTGCGTGTCGATGCCGCAGGTCGTGCTGGCGGTGCTCCCGACCCCGGCCCGGCTCGATCTCGATAAGCTGAAGGCGCTGACCGGGGAACCGCGCACGGCCATGATCGCAGCAGCGGCAATGAGCCGCATGACCGGCATGCAGCCCGGCGCCGTAACCCCGATCCCCGCCCCCGGCGGACGGCGCTTCGAGGTCTATCTCGACTGGTCGGTCATGGCCCACGAGACCGTCGGCATCGGCGGCGGCACGGCCGGCGTCGAGCTGCTGCTCAGCCCCCGGGACTTGCAGGCCGCCACCCATGGCCAGATCGCCGACCTGATCGCGGAATCGTAAAAGCGGTTCGATTTCAGGCGCTTAGGCTGGAAATGCCTGCGGGTTCGGCGAGAATCATGCCCGCCGCGGTGCAGCGGCGGGCATGGTCCATCGGATCGCCGGCGATCAGTCGTCGGTGCGGTCAGTCACGGCCTTACCGGCATCGCTCTCGAGTGCGCCGGCAAGGCCATGGATATCGCCGCCCTCGAGGCCGATCTCCTTCAGCATGGCGTCGAGCAGCGGTGCCTGCGTGCGGTATTTCAAGGCAGAGTTCACGACCTGGTCGGCGAGATTACCATTTCCGGCATGCGGCTCGCCGCCGTTGGCGCCACTGTTACCGCCGCCGAGGCCATCAACCTGAATGATCTTGATGCCGTCGATATTCTCGATCGGTTTTACGCTCTCGGCGATGATCTCAGGCAAGGCCTCGATCAGCCGCATCTTTACCTGCATGGCGATCTGATCGACCGACAGTAGGTTGGCAGCCTCATTCACGGCGCGCTTGCCCTCGGCTTCGACAGCGTAGCGGACCTGCTCAGCCTCGGCCCGAAGCTTCTCGGCTTCGGCTTCGCCCTGTGCCGTGATCCGGCTCTTTGTCGCGTCGGCTTCGGCCGAAACGCGTAAGGCATCGGCCTTGTCGACGGCCGCCTGCTTCTCGGCCTCGGCCGCCACGGTCAGGGCGATCGCGTCCATCTCAGCCGCCTTCTGCGCTTCGATCAGCTCGATCGCCTTCTCACGGTCGGCGCGCTCGGTATCACGCGCAGTCACCACGAGCTCGGCCGCGCGCGCGGCGACAGCCCGCGCTTCGTCGGCCACAGCATCGGCTTCCGACTTGTCACGCGACTTGCCAGCGACGGCGATATCGCGATCCTGTTCGGCCAGCCTGATCTGCTTGGCCTTCTCGACGGCCACTGCTTCGACCGCTTGCTCCTTCAGGATTTCTTTTTCGCGCACCTGTTGGTCCATGGCGATCTGGCGCTCGGCCACGACCTGCCCGGAGGCAATGCCGGCCTCCTTCACGCTCTGCTCGGCGGCGATCTTCGCTTCCTCGGATTCACGCTCGCGATCCGCGCGCTCCCGGGCGATCACGGCCGACTGCTCGGCCTGCCGCACGGCGACCTCGCGCTCCTGTTCAAGTCGGGCATACTCCTGGTCTCGCGAAATCTGCAGCTTCTCCTGCTCCGCTTCCAGATCCTTTCGCCGAATCAACACCTCGGTTTCACGCTCGATATCGTTGCGCTTCTTGCGGCGCTCCTCGATCTCCTGCGTCAGTTTGGTGAGACCCTCGGCGTCGAAGGCGTTGTCGGGATTGAAGAAGTCCTTATTGGTCTGGTCGAGCCCTGTCAGCGACACCGACTCCAGTTCCAGGCCGTTCTTCAGGATGTCTTCCGAAACCGCGGCCTGGACCTTCTGCACGAAGGACACGCGCTGCTCGTGCAGTTCCTCCATCGCCATCTCGGCCGCGACAGCGCGCAGCGCGTCGACGAACTTGCCCTCGACCAGTTCCTTCAAGCCCTCCGGATGCATCGTGCGCTGGCCCAGCGTCTGGGCGGCGTTGGCGATGGCTTCGGAGGTCGGCTGGACGCGGACATAGAACTCGGCCTGCACGTCAACCCGCATGCGGTCCCTGGTGATCAAAGCCTGTTCGTTGGCGCGCTTCACCTCGAGCCGAAGCGTATTCATGTTGACCGGGATGATCTCATGCAGCACGGGAAAAGACAAAGCGCCGCCGTTCATGATCACCTTCTGGCCGCCGAAACCCGTTCGTACGAACGACACTTCCTTCGACGATCGTCGGTAGAGCCGCGCGAAGATCAGGCCAATCGCCAACAAGGCGACAAAGATGAGGCCGATAAGAAACAGGATTGCTGCGATGTCATACATGAGTTGGCACCCCTTTTCCCAAGTTCCGAATACAGGCCCTCATTTTTTCGAAAGCGCGGCATTAGTGTTTTCGATAGCCCGGAACGCGCTTCCCATCTGGCTGACCAGCAAGACCTCGGCCCCGGTTGGCAGCACGTCATCGTCATGATCCGGCTCGACCAGGACGTAGTGGGTCTGGCCATGCTGATCCTGAAACTTGGCCTCCGCCGGTAAACCACGTCGGGCCTCGCCACGGATGATCACGGCAACCTTGCCGACAAAGCTGTCGCGCGAAACGGCCTCGGTCTCTTCCTTCGGAATGATCCGTGACAGGCCGAGCCCGATATAGCGCGTCGATGGAACGCCAACCGCGATCGCCGGCAGAACGGCGATCCAGGCCGGCAGATATGCGCCGACGACGCCATGGACAACGCTCTGCAAGACCAGACCAGAGATGCCGAATGCCGTCAGAAACGCAATCAGCAGCACCAGGGCTGGCACCCGGCCGAAACAGATCCAAGTCAAGAGCTGGGTCAGCAGGCCGGGTCCGGCGCCCGCAGCGACGCCCGGCGCATCGAGATCCGGCGCGTGGAGATCGATATCGGCGTCGACGTCAACATCGGGCACATCCAGGTCCGGCAATACCGAGTCGACGAGTCCGGACACGGCGATACCGAACAACGCACCGACGCCCTCGACCAATGCGATCAACAGCATCAGTCCGATGGCGACCGCGAACGGCGCGGTCTGTTCGGCGAGCAGGTGCGCGATCATCCGGCCTCTTGCGTCTGTGTCGCCTTGATCGCCGCCAGGCGTTCGCGCACCCGGTTCTCTCGGGCCAACCTTTCAAGCTCAGCGACTTTCGCGGCCGTTTCCCGGTCGGCGCCACCGGCGGCCGGCAATCCAGCGGCATCGCGCATCACCCGGTTGAAGGCACCCTCGGCCTTGCGGGCCGATCGTTCGGCATCCGCCGTCGCAGATGCACCTGGCGGATTGCCGGGGTCACCCGGCGAAGCCGACGAACGGCTCGACTGGAATGCTGCCAGCTCCTCGTCCATCTCCCGGCGGCGGGCCTGGAGAGCGGCGATATAGCTTTCAAGCTCTTTCGCTTCCGCGGCCGCATCCTTGATCGCGGTTTCGAGAACCGGGATCTGGGCTTCCAGGTCGAACTGCTTTGCAATCGCGGCCTCGGCCAGATCGTCGCGGTTCTCGACGACGGCAAGCTGTATCTTCTCGGTCAGGTCCTCGTGTTTTGCATTGGTCTCCATGAGGCGCTTGCTGGCGAGATGCTTGTTGGCGACGACCTTGCCCAGCTCGTCACGGATCTGGTCGGTGGCGGAATCGATCTCGCGGATCGCTTCCTTCATCACCGTCTCCGGCGAGGCGTTCTCTACGGCGTCGACGAGGCTGTTGACGCCGCCCGATACCAGGCGTTTCACACGGGAAACAAGATTCTCACTCATCACGCACCTCCATGGCTCTTATCGCGGGCAATCTTCAAGAGCTCGACGATCTCCAAAACCGGCGACAGTCGATGCTTGATCAGGTCGGGGTCATAGCTGCGGCTGCGGCTGGTCAGGCCTAGATCGAGGATCTCCTCGATAACCGCAAAGACCTGGTCGGCCAGCGCCGCCTCGAAGCGTTTCAATCCGTCGACCCCTTCGTCGGCTGCCGGTGCCACAGCGATAAGTTCGGCCATGATCTCAGGCATGCGTTCGTAGAGCTTGAACACGAAGTCCGATCGTTGGCCGACCTGCCGTTGCGCGTCTCGCAAGCGACGTTCGGCGGGACGCAGCATGTCCTCAATCAATTCGGCGCAGTCGGTGACATCGCGTGCACCGAGATGACGCTGCCGCGCCGCGGCCAGGATGGCGCGCAACTTCTCGCTTGGGGTGGTTGCTCCGGGAGCTTCGAAGGCCGCGAGGAACGCCGCATCGTCATCGCTAACGCGAACGCTGAGTGGCACACTTCTAGAAGGCATTGGTCCATCGATGTTGCATGCATATGTCATTGTTAGTATACAAATGTATGCACTCTATCTCGAGTTTTCAAGATACAACCAGTGAAAATTGAACATTCCGAACTCAAACGGCAGATTTTTCAATTTATGAGAAAAATCTACCTGGGATGCCGCCAAATCGCCTGTATCGACAAGCTCCAGATCAAATTTAGATTGTAGCAGCTGGCGCAATCAATGCTGTTGCGCGGATGGCATCCGCGGGATCTGGCGAGATGCCGGGACGACAGATCGATCAGCCATTCGAAACCGTGTAGAACGCACTGCCAGCACGTCATTTTAATGTGATGTTCATGTTGGCGGCAGTTACCGGGTGGTGGAAAAGGTTTAGGTTTAAAGCATCATGTTTCGCCTGAAGCTTGCAGTCGTTTTGGCGGCCCATCTGCTGATCGTGCTGAGCTTGGCCGCCGCCGTTTTATGGGGCAGCGGCGAAGGCAATCACTATGTCGACCGGTTACGGCTCGCGCACGGCAACCTGAAAGAATACCTGGCGCTGATGCAGCAGACGCAGCGTCATTTTCAGCGCTTGCGCGACCAGGTGGTCTATGGCCGGACCGCCGAGGAATTCGATGCCGCCGCCTCGCGCAGAGAGCTCGACGCGACATTGCAGATGCTGCTGGCCGACACGCAACGCGAGGTCGACCTGGTCGAGCGCGGCGAGGCGCTGGCCGAGGAGATCGCCGAGCTGAAGCGCCTGGACGCGATCGGTCGGGAGATCGACGCGGCCGACAAACAATTCGCGACCGCCGCCGAACTTGTCGCCGCCGGCCGGGTCGACGACGCCCGCACGCTTGTCACCGAGGTCCTGGAGACCAGCATCGTGGGGCGTCTGGAGGCGATGATCGGCGAGGCGACCCAGATCGAAGCGGAAGAAGTCGACGAGGCCGTGGAAGAGGCCAACGAAGTGCTCCTGCGGATGTCGAACATCGCACAGATCGCCGCGTTTGCCGCGGCGATCCTGATCCTGGGCGGCGCGTTCGTCCTGGTGGTCCGGTTGCGACGGCCGATCGACCGCCTGATCGACGGAACCGAGAAATTGTCTTCGGGTGCGCTTGCGAACCGCATCGATCTGCCCGGCGACGACGAGTTCGCTCGTGTCGCCGCGGGCATCAACAAGATGGCGGCGGAGATCGAGCGCCAGCAGCACGATTTGCTGGAAGCCCAGTCGGCGCTGGAAAAGAAGGTCGAGGAGCGGACCCAGGCCCTCAGGCGCGCCAACGCCGCCCTGCGCGAGACGGCGAAGAGCCGCCAGCGCTTCCTGGCCGACATCAGCCACGAGCTGCGCACGCCGCTGACCGTAATTCGCGGCGAAGCCGAGGTGACGCTGCGCGGGAAATCGCGTTCGGAGCAGGACTATGAAACGTCCCTGACGCGGATCGTCGAGCAGGCGGGCGTGTTGGGCAAGCTGGTCGACGATCTGCTGATGATGGCCCGAACGCAGGCCGGCGCGCCGCGGTTGACGCTGACGGCGGTCTCCCTGCCCTCGCTGTTGACGCAGATCACCAAGTCGGTCAGCAATCTGTGTGATCAGCAGGGAGTCGAAATCGCCTTGCTGCAACCGAGCGACGGGCCTGTCGTCACGGGCGATCGGCGCCGGCTGCAACAGCTCTTCTATATCTTGATCGACAACGCCTTGCGCTATTCCAAGCCCGGCGACAGGATCGGCGTCAACGTGGTCGAAGACGGCGATATGGCGAAAGTGCTGGTCACCGACAGCGGCGTCGGCATCGACGACAGCGAGCTGCCGCACATATTCGAGCGTTTCTATCGCGGCGAACACGCCCAAGACATCTTCCCCGAGGGCTCGGGCCTGGGACTGCCCATGGCGAAATCGATCGTCGACGCCCACGGCGGCGAGATCTCGATCGATAGCCGGCCGGGAAGTGGCACCACGGTCTGCGTTAACCTGCCTGCCGTGGTCCGAGCGCGTGCCAGCGCCTGAGCGACAGGCGAGAGCCCCTGACTTTTGGTTAACGCCACTCGGCGACGGCGCGCAGATGCCGACCGCGCCGCGCCCGTCCCTCTCGAGTTTCACGCGGACATTTGTCTGCCCGCGCCAAGACTGCGGCAGCTTCGTTAATCAACAAAAAGCCACAAAACAAAAATTTTTTTACCCACCGACGGAAGAAACACTCCCCCCCTCCGTTCTCATCACGGCAACACCGGATACCGGGCCACGGGGCCCAGGCTTGAAGGGTTAACGCCATGTCAAGTGAAGGGAGCGTCGGGGTGAATATCCTGCTGGTCGAAGACGACGAACGCATCATCGAATTCGTGGCGCGCGGCCTACGAGCCGAGGGGCACACCGTCGAGGTGGCACGCACCGGACCGCATGGCCTGGACCTGGGCCGGATGCCGCATTTCGACATCATCATTCTCGACCTGATGCTTCCGGGCCTGCACGGTCACGATGTCTGCCAACAGATCCGCGCCGCACGCGTGACAACGCCCATCATCATGCTGACGGCCATGGATCGGCTCGACGACAAGATCGAAGGACTGCGTCTCGGCGCCGACGACTACCTGACCAAGCCCTTTGCCTTCGGCGAACTGCTGGCGCGGATCGAGGCGCTGATGCGGCGGCGCGACCGGTTCAAGAGCCCATCGTCGAACCTGCAGATCGCCGACCTGACCTTCGACCGCGAGACCCTGGAAGTCCGCCGCGGCGACCGGGCGATCGAACTGACCGCCAAGGAGCTGGCGCTGCTGGAGCTGATGATGAGCTCTGCCGGCAAGGTGCTGAGCCGCACGCGGATACTGGAAACCATCTGGGGCTATTCCTCGGATCCGCTGACCAATGTCGTCGATGTCTATATTCGGCGACTGCGGCTGAAGGTCGACCAGGGCCACGACACGCCATTGATCAAGACGGTCCGCGGCATCGGCTACAAGCTGGAAGCCGTCGAACCGCAGCCGCCGGACCCGGTCGACGAAGGCTGACATCGGCCCGGCCACAGCCCGGTCACAACTCTCATCTTCTGTTCATCAACTTTTAAGTCGCCGTTCATTCGGCCGTCAGGACTGCCTCATGTTCGATCACCAACCTAAAGACTGTCAGCGCAACGACACGACGAGGATCGCCAAAGTGGCGCGCAGTCATTCCACCCAGTCTCGCCCGACCAAAGGAGTACAGGACATGACCACCATCGCTTTCGACCGCAGCCGTCTCGATCGGATCAAGACGGCGTTCACGACGCGACGCGTGCCGCGGGACGATATGCAGACCATCATCCCCGAAATCGCCGACGTTCAGCCGGGCGACCTGGTGCTGGCGAGGGTGAAGAATATCGGCCACCACAAGGGCCTGCAGTTACGCACCGGTCGGCGCGCCGACCTCTATACCGACGAAGAGATCATCCTGTGCTTCGGCAACCGCTATGCCCCGGATCAGTTCGAGGCCACGCTGGACGGCATCGACGGCACCTGCCATCTGGCCGCCGCCGGCGGCGTCGCCAGCCTGGTGCAGTGCCGGCACGCGCGGACCAAAAAGCCGACCGAGCTGAAGCTGATCGGCCTGGTCGGCGACGCCGCGGGCAAGCCGTTGAACATCAAGAGCTACGCGCTGCCGCCCGTTCACTATGCCTGCGACGTGCCGCTGATCGTTGTCCTGGGCACCTCGATGAACGCCGGCAAGACAACGACCATGGCCAACCTGGTGCGCGGCCTGGCCGCGGGCGGCATCAAGGTCGGCGCCGCCAAGATCACCGGCACCGGCGCCTTCGCCGACGTCATGGCCTATACCGACGCCGGCGCCTGCGAGGTGCTGGACTTCACCGACGCCGGCCATGTCTCGACCTACCGGCTGGAGCTGGACGAGATCGAGCGGGTGATGAACACGCTGACGGGTCATCTGCGGCATGCCGGCGCCGAGGCCATCGTGGTCGAGATCGCCGATGGCATCTTCCAACGCGAGACCGCGATGCTGATGCAGTCGCGCATGTTCCGCGATGTCGCCGACGGCGTCATCTTCGCCGCGTCCGATGCGGTCAGCGCGGTGGGCGGCGTCAATCACCTGCGCCAGCTCAGCCTGCCGGTGCTGGCGGTCAGCGGCGTCATCACACAATCCCCCCTGGGCTGCCGCGAGGCCGCCGAGGCGGCGCAGGTCGAGGTGATCCCGACCTTCGACCTGGCCAAGCCCGACGTCGCCCGCGTCTTCGCCTTCCCGGCGCCGTTCCTGAAGTCGGCCTGAAAGCGGGCGGCGCAAGAAGGAGACGCGTGACATGTCCCTGCCTGCGGTCCTTTCCGGCAAGCGCCGACTGTGGTTCGGCTACCTGGTAGCCAACGGCATCGGCCAGGCGGGAGTCGCGGTCGGCATGGCCATGCTGGTCAAGCTGGGCTTCGACACCCTGGTGACATCCGGCCAACCGCCTTCGACGGAAAACGCCGCCATCTTCGGCGGTGGTTTCCTGGCGGTGATCGCCGCCGCCGCCTGGCTGCGCTGGCGCAGCCATCTCGATGCCGAACATCTGGGCCAAGGCTATGTCCATGCCGTCCGCCTGAGGCTGTTCCGCCACCTGACGCGGATCGGCGCGGACGGCGCACGGCAGATGAGCCGCGGCGCGGTCGTCTTGCGCTTCGTCGGCGATCTGACGGCGCTCCGGCAATGGATCAGCTTCGGCCTCGCCCGGCTGACCGTCAGCGGCCTCGCCGCCGTCCTGGCGGTCGGCACGTTGAGCTTTATCGAACCGGTCGTGGCTCTGGCCGTCGCCGTCGCGGTTGTGGTGGCGGCCGCGTTGGCACTCGGCATCGGCCCACGTCTCCGGGTAACCACACGCGAAACCCGTCGCCGGCGCGGCCGGCTGGCATCGATGCTGAACGACCGCGTGTCGCATATCGGCGTGGTCGAAGCCTTCGGCCAGGAGAACAAGGAGCACAAGCGTTTCGAGCGGCTGAGCACGCGGCTGCGGCATTCGCTGATCGACCGCGCCCGGGTGATCGGCTTGCTGAGGTCGCTGTCCGAGGCCAGCGGCAGTCTCGCCAGCATGTGCGCACTGATCGTCGGCGCCGTGCAGGTCGGCGCCGGTCATGCCAGCCCCGGCGCCGTGGTCGCGGCGATGGTGGTCGCCGGCTTCCTGGCGCCCCGCCTGCAGGACCTGGGCCGGGTCTACGAATACTGGAACGGCGCATTGATCGCCCGCGAGAAGCAGTTGCAACTGCTGGCCCTGAAGCCGGTCGGGCGTCGCCGCGGCGGCGGCGAGACCAGGTCGCTGACGAGCGGCGACGGCCGCATCGCATTGAAGGACGTCGGCCTGAAGGGCCTGTTCGATGGCCTGACGGCGTCGATCTCCGCCGGCGAACGGATCGCCATCGTCGGCCCGAACGGCGCCGGCAAGTCGACCCTGCTGCGGCTGATCGCCGGCATCCTTCACGCGGACAGCGGCGAGGTGCGGCTCGACGACCAGAACATCGCCAAGTGCCGCTGGCAGGACCTGCGCCGGGCCTTCGCGCTGGTCTCGCCCGACCTGCCGTTACTGCGCGGCTCGCTGCGGCTGAACCTGACCTACGGCGGGAAGCGGCCGTCCGACGATGATCTCATGCAGGTGCTGCACGACCTCGGCCTCGACGATCTGGTCGGACGCCTGCGCAACGGCCTGGACGCCCGCATCTCGGAAGACGGCGCCGGGTTGTCGACCGGCGAGCGGGCCCGTATCGCGCTCGCCCGGGCCATGCTGGTGCGACCGCGCGTGCTGCTGCTGGACGAGGCCGACGCCAATCTCGATCGCGCCGCGCGCGCCGTATTGGACCGGGTGACGCAAGCCTATGACGGGACGGTCGTCTTCATTACCCACGATGCGACCCGCGCGTCCACGGCCGATCGCATCCTGCTGTTGGCCGACGGCAAGCTGACGCCGGTCGACGCGAGCGAGCTTTCGCAAGCGACCGGCACGCCGACGGCCGCGAACGGGCTGCGGCTCGTTACCTGAACCTTAACCGCGCCATCGAATGCAACCGAAGGAGGGCAGCAAATGAATTACTTCCGATTGATCAAACCGCGCGTCGACGTGCGTCCGTTCCTGGACGAGATTGCCAAGACACCGTCGGCCTGGGACCTGAGCACCGGCCGACAGGACAAGATCGCCGTGCAGCGCGAGGCCGAGTCGATCCCGCTGCGCGGCCTGGTGAAGTCGAAGATCGGCAACCGCAAGCGGCGCGACGTGCACGAGAGCCGCTACACGACGATCTCGAAGAAGTTTCCGGTCGCCCGCGCCTTCCTGGAAGGTTTCGCGGCCGAACGGGACGCCGAGCTGGGCCGCGGCAAGATCGTCCGGCTGAAGCCCGGTCACAAGGTCTATCCGCATATCGACCGCGGCGAGTACTACCGGGTCCGCGACCGCTATCACCTGATCCTGCAGAGCGCACTCGGCAGCTACATGAAGTCGGGCGACGAGGAGATCCGCATGCAGGTGGGCGAGCTCTGGTGGTTCGACAACAACGAGATGCACGAGGCCTTCAACGACGGCGACGCCGATCGTATCCACATTATCTTCGACATGCTGCCGCGGTCGCGTTTCGCGGAAGTTTACGGCATCGAACGTGAAGCCGAGGGCCAAGCGGCGTAATCAGCCGCAGGCGCCACCGCCGATATGTTGAGTCTCAAGTTCTTGAAGGCGACGATCATGATCGCGATCCTGAGTACCGTGCCCTCGCAGCCGCAGTCCGCCTCCCTGTCTGCGGTCGGGAACTATCCCGCGAAGGATCGCGGTCTGGTCGTTGCCCGCCTGCCGCGATCGCCGGCGGGTGTGCCCTACTACGTCTATGTGCCGTCGAACCCGCGCGCCGACGCCATGCCGCTGGTCTCGGTGCACGGCATATCGCGGAACGCGTCGGATCACGCGGCCGCGTTCGGGCCGCTGGCCGAGGCTACGGGCAAGGTTGTCGTCGCACCGCTGTTCTCGACGCGCGGCTGCAAACGCTATCAGCGGGTGCTGGACGACTGTCGCGCCGACAAGGCGCTGTTGACGACGCTCGACAGCGTCGCCGCTGAAATCGGAATCCCGGTCGACCGCTTCGACCTGTTCGGATTCTCCGGCGGATCGCAATTCGCCCATCGTTTCGCCATGCTGCATCCGGAACGGGTGAATCGCCTCGCCCTTGCGTCAGCTGGCTGGTACACCTTGCCGACGCCGCACTATCCCTTCCCGGTGGCCGCCGCGCCGGACAGTCCGGAAGGCGCCCGAATACAGGCGACGCTCAGTCAGTTTCTGACTATTCCCACCCTGGTCGTGGTGGGCGAGCACGACACGACGCGCGACGCCAATCTGCGGCGAACCCACGGGCTCGACCATCGCCAGGGGCTCACCCGCGTGGAGCGCGGGGCGCGCTTCGTGCAGGCGTTCCGGCTCGCGGCGGCAAGAGCGGGCATCGCGCCCATTGTGCAGTTCCGGACCATTCCCAACTGCGGCCATTCGTTCGAGGATTGCATCGACAGTGGCGGCATGGCGGCGCTGCTGCTGGACTGGTTCACGGAGGGTTCGTGACCACGACCCAACGCGAACGCGCAAACTTGTCGCCGAGATGACACATGCGCGGCCCTGCGCAACGCATCTGCCGGATCCCACCTAGGAGGCAAGGCCCGTCGGGCCGCATCGCACCGCTACCTGGAGGACGATCATGGCAGTCTCGGACAATCTCATCGCCGCCAAACGCGCAATCAGCGGGCGTCTGCTGCGCGCAGGTTTGCGCGGCGGCGTCACCTCGGCTCGGCCGTCTGCCCATGTCACCGCCGCCGTGGCCAGCGCCGGCCACAACGTGCATGCCGTCGGCTTAGGTCACAAGGTCGTCGGCGGTCGGGCGTCGTCGACGCCCTGCGTTCGCATTTATGTGGTGCAGAAGCTGGCGGCGCATCTGCTGCCGCCGCGCGACCGCCTGCCGGAACGCATCGATGGCGTGCCGACCGACGTGATCGAATCCGCGCCGGCCTTCGCACTGGCCCGGACCGCGACCAAGAAACGCCCGCAAGGCAAACGCAAGGCGGCGAAGGCGTTGCGGCAGACGGACTGCAGCGACAGCCGCCAGCAACGGCAGCGGCCGATCGTGCCCGGCATCAGCGTCGCGCACGAGGACGTCACCGCCGGCACGCTGACCTGTCTCTGCCGCTCGACGGCGCCCGGCGACGACCCGGACGATCTCTTCGCGCTCAGCAACAACCACGTCTTCGCCGACACCAACAATGGCCTGATCGGCGACGATCTGCTTCAGCCCGGACCGGCCGACGGCGGCAGCATCATCGACCGGTTCGCGACCCTGCACCGCTACGTCGACATCATCGACGACGGCATCACGGCGAACCGCGTCGACGCCGCGATCGGCCGGCTGCTGCCCGAGGTGGCCGCGGACGAGGCGGTCTGCTCCATCGGTCAAGTCGACGGCACCACGCGCGGCGAGATCGGCATGGCGGTGCGCAAGCATGGCCGCACCACGGGTCTGACGGAAGGCGTGGTCACCGACGAGGCGCTCGACGTGCTGGTCGGCCTCGACCCGTTCGATCCGCGGGCCGTCGCGCTCTTCGAGGATCAGATGCGCATCGACGTGACGGCCGGTTTTCCGGCCTTCGGCCTCGGCGGCGACAGCGGCTCGCTGGTGGCGATGCAGGCCGCGCCGCGCGCCGTCGGCCTGTTTTTCGCCGGGCCGCCGGGCGGGCTTTACGGCATCGCCAACCAGATGGATGATGTCGAGAACGAGCTCGAGATCGCCGTGGTTTAGGCCGGAGGCCGGATGACCGAAAGCCTGCGGCAGGCGAAGGACCGCCTGCGCCGCCAGTTCCTCGGCCGGGCCGGCCTGCACGGCCTGGGCCTGCGCCCGGCCGAGGACGCCATCTGCATCTATGCCGACGCGGACGAAACGCCCGGCCAGCAAGCCCTGTTGACCGAAATCGAACAGGCCGCCAAACCGTTTCGCATCATCGTGATCCGCGAACAGAAACCGTCTCTGCCGCGCTAAGCCGGCCGCCGCATTTGGCGCTGGCTAGCGACCTGATTGCTTGAGCCCAACAAGAGAGCGATCACATCACTGGACGACACACCAATAAGGCGCTATACGTCATGTTATCTCAATTAATGTTTGCCGTGCATCGACGCGGCTATTTGATATGGAAATCGAGCGTCTCGAGCGACTAAGGCGCCTCTTAGACAAGCTTGCGCGAGGGCGTCCAGGTCCGAACAAGACTGAACGGGCATACCTCTCGACCTTGTTTAAGGAGGAAGCGTTCGTCACGCTGTCATGGGTCTGGGGACCGGAGGTCGAGTTTGCCGAAGTCGGCAGTAACGCTTGTTGGGAGCACGGGGTCGTCACAGAAGCTGGCTGGTACGTGCATCCCTTTTGCCTAGCCGGCTGCTGCCGACCTGCCGGCCCCTTTGGCTCGCGTGACGAGGCGCTGCTGACGCACCGTCGCGAATTGCTGCCCGACGCCTTTCGATCGGACATCAAGCTCGATATCGAGAGGCTGATCCATCCGATCGACGCGGACAACACGACCGGCGATGCGGTGACAACGAGTTGCTGACCTGCCGTCTGTCGCCCTCCTAACATCATCACACTGTCGACCTGCCGTTGAGGGAACGGCAAGATTAGGTGTGGCGAGAACAGGAGGTGACGATGGCGGAGCGGACGAAGGCGGTGGTGGTGGGCGTCGGGGCCGAGGCCGGACTGGGCGCGGCGCTGTGCCGGAAGTTCGCGGCCGAAGGCCGACATGTGCTGGTGGCAGGCCGCACACCTGAGAAGATCGAGCGGGTCGTGGCGTCGATCGCGGGTGCCGGCGGCGCGGCGACGGCGGTGCCGGTCGACACCACCAGCGAGGCCGACGTGGTCGCGCTGTTCGACCGGGCCTCTGCCGAGGACGCCGACGGCGGGCCGGCCGATCTGGTCGTGTACAACGCCGGCAACAACGCGCGCGGCAACCTCACGGAGATGCCGGCACAGTTCTTCGAAGACGTCTGGCGCGTGGTCTGTCTTGGCGGCTTTCTGGTCGGGCGCGAGGCGGCGCGGCGGCTTGTCCCGCAGGGGCGCGGCACGGTGCTGTTCACCGGCGCCACGGCGTCGGTGCGCTCGCGGCCGCCGTTCACGGCCTTCGCCTCGGCCAAGGCGGCGTTGCGGGCGGTGGCGGAATCCATGGCGCGCGAGTTCGGGCCGCAGGGCATCCACGTGGCGCACGTGATCATCGACGGCGGCATCAACGGCGAGAAGCTGCGCACCGCCGCGCCGCAGATGGCGGAACAGAGGGGCGACGACGGTCTGCTGAATCCCGACGCCATCGCCGAGGTCTATTGGCAGCTACACCGGCAGCACCCGACAACCTGGAGCTTCGAGCTCGACCTGCGCCCGTCGAAGGAACCGTTTTGAGTGAACAGACCCGGACCGCAGCCGGCGGCATTTCAGATTAATCCGGCCGGGCTGAGCGAGGTCACGGATTGTTGGCGGGGCACCTGTGGACTGACGCCGCCATTCGCCTAGTTCTGATCTGTGGCGATTTCGAGTTCACGTCTCAATGGTGTTCCGATCGACTTCAGATACGTCATGTATGTCCGCATCATTCGCCACCATGCCCACGTTGCAAGAAGGGCGAGTGAGAAACCAGCGATGCCAGTTTCGATTACGAAATCGACCTTCACTCCTCGGCAAAAATAAATCG
Source organism: Alphaproteobacteria bacterium (assembly GCA_965232515.1). Taxonomy (GTDB): domain Bacteria; phylum Pseudomonadota; class Alphaproteobacteria; genus JANQKO01. Next base: position 2,243,174 of record CBDDPY010000002.1, read on the forward strand.
AAAAAGCGAGAAGAGAAAAATATCCGACTGACGGAACGGATATAAACGTATCCACAAAATTGAATGTGGCTCTTCTTACAATCTTGTCGCGCCCTCCCTTCAACCCTCTCACCCTTAGGTAATTATTTCTCCGCTTCGTCTCGTCCGTTTTTGGCGGCATCCAAACCAACGCCACATATTCCGAAAACTCGATCGGATTTGGCGGTTTTTGGGTCGCGCCCTTTTTGCCTCCCTGCGTGCTCAGCCGCAGCCATAGCAGCCCAGCACCCAACACCATCACAACCGGATAAACGGCCAGGAACAGAAAGCCGAAGTAAGGCGAGGTCAGATCCGTCAGCCGATCCAGATCAACGTTCCAGGAGTTGGCCGGAAGGCCATGCCGGCTTAGCTTGTCGGGTGCAACAACAGTTCGGACGATCGCGATCTGCGCCGCACAGGTGAGACCGGGGAGCAGTACCGCGACGGATCGGGCGAGACGCACGCGTGTGCGCAAATAGTCGATCCAATCGACGGCACCACCGCCCTTTATCAGGATGGCAGATCGGAATTTCCCCTCGTCAAAGGGATCGTCGCTGCCCGGTCCTCTTTCGTATTTGTTGGCGAACCGCAAGCGCATATGCCGTTCCCAGCCAACCATGATGGAATCGGCAAGCCGGTCGAACACGACACCGACCAAATAGACCAGTCCCAAAAGGACGGCGCCGGCCCCAATGCCAGTCACCGTCGCCCAAGGCGTGTTGTTCGAAGAAAAGGGGCCGGCGGCGATTTCCCGAAACCAGGGTAACGCAACGATCGCCAGAACAATACTGCCGATCAGCACCTGTTCGACGAATATCTCGGTCGTCTTCATGGGTCGGGCTGCGTGTTGGAATCTCCTTGGTTCAGTACCTGCCGGGCCTTTTCCAGAATGTTGCGAGATTCATCGAACGTCAGTCGATCGTATGCCGCCGCAAACGGCAGCCATGCCAATTGCCGGTCCTCGATGGGAAAGCCGTCTCGAAGATGACGCGCCAGGAAATAGGCCGTCGTCACGAGTTCGCCATCGGCGGCACGAAACGTCGACAGGCCGAGCGGTGCGAGAATTTCCGCCTCGCAACCCGTCTCTTCCGTCAATTCGCGAAGGGCCGCGGTTTCGGGCTGTTCGTCGCCGTCGATATGGCCTTTCGGCAGCACCCAATGGTCCGGCTGGCGTTTCGCCGTGATCAGTAGAAACTCCGGTCCAGAATCGGTGTCGCGGCACAGAACAATACCGCCGCGGTTCGGCGTCGGTTTGCCCATGGCGTGTCTCACTACGTCCGGCCTTGGCCTATCGGACCTCAGCCAATAACGAGATCAAGTGATCGTCATCATCCCGTCGGCGACCACCGTCGTCAACGTTCCGCACGGAAACGCGACGCAAATTGTCACAACCATATGTAGCAGATTTGCACGTCTCGGGGGTTCCAAACGACGCGTACTTGTGGCATAAGACCGCTCGCCGCTTCCGGCGGCAACCACGCATGATCTTTAGAGGGACCGACAGATGAAGATGAGCTTTATCCTCATGCCCATCGCCCGTGTCCCCGGCGCCTGGCCGCCTCACCTCTGAGCCCGCGCCCGCCCGGTCTGGGGACACCGACCGGGGCAACCCTGCCGAACATCACAAAGGCGTAAGCGCCTAACACCGAGACATTTGCGGTGCGCGCGAGCGCCGCCCGGCATCGCCATCCGGTCATTCGAGCGAACCCGGCGCGTTTGCGCCGAGAATTGTCCATGGCGAGTTTGGAGGACCGTTCGGGGCCAATAACCCCTCGGTTCGGACCTGTGAGCCAGATTGGCTTCATCGAGATCACGCGTTACGTCTGGCGCTATTGGCGCCAGGTCCCGCACATTTTCGTGGCCACCGGCATGACCATGCTGGCGGCGACCATCGTCGACATCTTCATGCCAGTGCTGGCCGGACAACTGATCGATACGTTGGCGGTCGATAATGCGGCAGCGGGCGATCGGCTGCGCGAGGCGCTGCTGGCCGTCGCCGCCTTCGTCGGCCTGGCGGTCGGCGTGCATGTCCTGCGGCTGACCTCGTTCTACATGTGGGTGCGGCTGGCGACCAAGGTGATGCGGCGCATGGTCGGCGACAGCTTCGCGCGCGTGCAGCGCTTCAGCACGGACTGGCACGCCAACACATTCGCCGGCGCCACCGTGCGCAAGATCACGCGCGGCATGTGGGCCTACGACCAGTTCGCCGACACGCTCTATATCGGCCTGCTGCCGACGGCCGTGGTGCTGGGCGGCGTGACGACGCTGCTGGCCATGCGCTGGCCACTGATGGGCGCCTATGTGTTCATTGCGTCGGCCGCCTATATCGTCGTCAGCGTGGTGCTGGTATCGCGTTATCTGGCGCCGGTGCGGACGATCTCGAACCGGGCGGACTCGGCGATCGGCGGCGCGCTGGCCGACGCCATCGGCTGCAACGCCACGGTCAAGAGCTTCGGCGCCGAGACCCGCGAGGACGACCGCTTCGGCGGCGTCGTCGGCGAGTGGCAGGCGCGCACGCTGGTCACCTGGACGCGCGACATCAACGTCGAGAGCGTGCAGGCCGGCCTGTCGGTGCTGCTGCAGTTGGGCCTCCTGGGCCTCGCGGTCTGGTTCTGGCATCAGGGCCTGGCGACGCCGGGCGACGTGACCTTCGTGCTGACCAGCTATTTCCTGGTCAACGGCCGCTTGCGCGAGGTCGGCATGCACGTGCGCAACCTGCAGCGGGCGATGAGCGAGATCGAGGACCTGATCATCTTCGAGCGCACGCCGCTGGGCGTCGCCGACGGGGGCGATGCCGTGCCACTGACGGCCAGCGACGGCGCGATCCGGTTCGATGACGTGACGTTCCGCTACGGCCCGCAGCTGGCGCCGCTGTACCAGGACTTCACGCTCGACATCGCGGCGGGCGAGCGCATCGCGCTGGTCGGCCCGTCCGGCAGCGGCAAGAGCACCTTCGTCAAGCTGGTGCAGCGGCTCTACGACATCGACGGCGGCGAGATCCTGATCGACGGCCAGGACATTGCCGGCGTGACGCAGGCGAGCCTGCGCGCGGCCGTCGCCCTGGTGCCGCAGGACCCGGTGCTGTTCCACCGCAGCCTGGCGGAGAACATCGCCTATGCCCGACCCGACGCGACGGAGGCCGAGATCCAGGAAGCCGCGCGGCTGGCGCATGCGCACGAGTTCATCATGGACCTGCCGCAGGGCTACGACACGCTGGTCGGCGAGCGGGGCGTGAAGCTGTCGGGCGGCGAGCGTCAGCGGGTGGCGCTGGCGCGCGCGTTCCTGGCCGACGCGCCGGTGCTGATCCTGGACGAGGCGACGAGCAGCCTCGACTCGATCACCGAAGCGCTGATCCAGGAATCGATCGAGCGGCTGATGACCGGGCGCACGACGATCATCATCGCCCATCGGCTGTCGACGATCCGCCAGGTCGACCGCATCCTGGTGTTCGACCGCGGCCGCATCGTCGAGCAGGGCCGGCTGGAGGACATGCTGGCGCGCGACGACGGCTTCTACCGCCGCCTGCACGACACGCAACTCGAAGGCCTCGCGTCCTAACCGGACGCGCCGCCCTGCTGCCACTGGCCCAGCAGGGCGGCGAAGAGGTCGGTGTCGGCGACGATGGCGGCGATGCGGCCGTCGATGTCGATCAGCACCGGACGCTTGGTCGCGAGGCGGGCCTGGATCAGGTCTTTCAGCGCGGTCTCCGGCGTGGCGACGGCGCTGACGCCCTCGCGCAGCCCGCCGTCCCCGAGCCGGACCGTCGTGCCGGCGTCGGGCGGCGGGGCGTCGAGCGGGCGCATGACCTCGGCCGCGCGCAGGACGTTGAGCGGGTTCATGTGCGCCACGAAGTCGGCGACATAGTCGTTCGCCGGGTTCAGCACGATGTCCTGCGGCGTGCCGAACTGCACCACCCGGCCGCCCTCCATGATGGCGATCTTGGAGCCGATCTTGAGGGCCTCGTCGAGGTCGTGGCTGACGAAGATGATGCTGCGACGGAGCTGCGCCTGGAGGTCGAGCAGTTCGTCCTGCAGCCGGTCGCGGATCAGCGGATCGAGCGCCGAGAACGGCTCGTCCATCAACAGGATCGGCGCCTCGGTGGCGAAGGCGCGGGCGAGGCCGACGCGCTGCTGCATGCCGCCGGAGAGCTCGTGCACGCGGCGCTCGGCCCAGCCGTCGAGATGCACCAATTCTAGCTGCCGCTCGACGCGCTGCTGGCGCTCGGGCGCGGGCACGCCGGCGAGCTCGAGGCCGAAGCCGACATTCTCTGCCACCGTGCGCCAGGGCAGCAGGCCGAACTGCTGAAACACCATGGCGACGCGGCCGGTGCGCAGGCGGCGCAGCACGTCCGGTTCGCAACGGCTGGGATCGACATAGGCCTGGCCGTCATGCACCAGAGTCTCGCCGCGGATCACGCGGTTGAGGCCGTTGGCGGCGCGCAATAGCGTCGACTTGCCGGAGCCGGACAGGCCCATCAGCACGACGATCTCGCCTTCCAGCACGTCGAGGCTGGCGCCGGCGACGCCCAGGACTTGACCGGTCGCTTCCTGGATTTCCTCGCGCGTCTGGCCCTGGTCGATCAGCGGCAGCGCGCGATCGGGCTTGTCGCCGAAGACGATGTCGACGTCGCGGAAGCGGACGATCGGTTCAGACATGATCCGATAATGTCACGATTTCTCCCGGCGGAAGAGCCGGTCGAGAATGATGGCGATCAGCACGATCGCCAGCCCGACCTCGAAGCCCTTGGCGATGTTGACCTGGTTCAGCGCCCGGAGCGTCGGCACGCCGAGGCCGTCGGCGCCGACCAAAGCCGCGATTACCACCATCGACAGCGACAGCATGATGGTCTGGGTCAGGCCGGCCATGATCTGCGGCATGGCGTAGGGCAGCTCGACCTTCCAGAGCAGTTGCCGCTTGGTGGCGCCGAAGGCCTGGCCAGCCTCGATGAGCGGTCGCGGCGTCGAGGAGATGCCGAGATGCGTGAGCCGGATCGGCGCGGGGATGGCGAAGATCACCGTCGCGATCAGCCCCGGCACCATGCCGAGGCCGAACAGGATCAGCGCCGGGATCAGATAGACGAAGGTCGGGATCGTCTGCATCAGATCGAGCACCGGCCGCAGGCCCGCGTACAGCGCCGGCCGCCGCGCCGCGGCGATGCCGACCGGCACGCCGACGCCCATGCAGACGGCCGACGCCGCCAGCACCAGGGCCAGCGTCTCGGTGGTCTCCTCCCAATAGCCCTGATTGATGATCAGCAGCAGCCCGGCGGCAGTGAAGACCGAGAACAGGACCGAGCGCCGGGCCCAGTAAGCGAGCGCCGTGACGATAACGACGACGAGCAACGGATGCGGCGTCTGCAGGACCCACAGCAGACCGTCGATAAACGCTTCCAAGCCCAGCGAAACCGCGTCGAAGAACCAGGTCGCGTTGTCGGTCAGCCAGTCGACGACTGATTTCATCCACTTGCCGACCGGCAGCTTGTTCTCGGTGAGCCATTCCATGGCCGCCTCACCCCCAAGTCATACCGGCCGGCGCGACGGCCGGCCGGTCGAGATCAGCGAGGTAGTGTCAGAGGCCGAGCGCGCCGCGCGCCGCGGCCATTGCGTCCCCGCCGTCCTGCGTGGTGACGCCGGCGAGCCAGCCGTCGAGCACGCCCGGATTCTTCTTCAGCCAGGCCTTGGCGGCGTCACGCGGCTCCTCGCCATCGTTCAGGATGGCGCCCATGATCTCGTTCTCCATGGCGAGTGTGAACGACAGGTTCTGGAGCAGCTTGCCGACATTGGCGCACTCGGTCGTATAGCCCTTGCGCACGTTGGTGTAGACCGTGGCGCCGCCATAATTGGGTCCGAAAACGTCATCGCCGCCGGAAAGGTAAGTGAGCTCGAAGTTGGCGTTCATCGGGTGCGGCTCCCAGCCGAGGAACACGACATGCTCCTTCTTGCGGGCGGCGCGCGCCACCTGGGCCAGCATGCCCTGCTCGGAGGACTCGACGACCTCGAAGCCCTTCAGGCCGAAGGCGTCGGTCTCGATCATCTCCAGGATCAGCCGGTTGCCGTCGTTGCCCGGCTCGATGCCGTAGATCTTGCCGTCGAGCTCGTCGCGGAACTTGGCGATGTCGGCGAAGTCCTTGAGGCCGGCGTCCGCCGTGTAGCTCGGCACCGCGAGCGTGTATTTCGCGCCTTCGAGATTGACGCCGACGGTCTCGACCGAGCCGTCCTTGCGGTAGGGCGCGATGTCGCCCTCCATGGTCGGCATCCAGTTGCCGAGGAAGATGTCGATGTCCTTGTTCTTGAGCGCGGTGTAGGTGACCGGCACCGACAGCACCTTGATGTCGGTCTCGTAGCCCAGCGCGTCCAGCACATAGGTCGTCGCCGCCGTGGTGGCGGTGATGTCGGTCCAGCCGACGTCGGAGAAGCGCACGGATTTGCAGCTCTCCGGCTCGGCCGCCGACGCCGGCGCAAGCGGCAGTGTCGCGGCAATGACGATGGCGCAGGCGGCGCCGAACGCCGGTCCGAGGATGCGGTTCATGGTGTGATCTCCCTGCAGATATCGGCGCGCTTCACGTGCGCGCGTCTTTGCCTCGGCCAATCGAAGCAACATTCGGGACGCATCGCAAGTTTTTATTGATTGAACAGTCAATTAAAAATACCGTCGCCGTGGGAGGCAAGCCAGATGCCGAAGCTGGGAATGGAGCCGATCCGGCGCAGTGCGCTGGTGGCGGCGGCGATCGAGGCGATCCACGCCGAGGGCTTCTGCGGCGTGACGGTGAGCCATATCGCCTCGCGCGCCGGCGTCTCCACCGGCCTGGCGCACCACTATTTCGGCTCCAAGGACCAGTTGCTGGCAGCGACCATGCGGCACCTGTTCAATCGTCTCGGCGAGGAGGTGGCGGCGCGGCTGCGGACCGCGCGCACGCCCGCCGAGCGGCTGACGGCGATCGTCGAGGGCAACTTCGCGCCGTCGCAGTTTCAGCCGAGCCTGATCTCGGCCTGGCTCGCTTTCTACATGCAGTCGCAGACCTCGCCGGCCGCCAACCATCTCTTGCGCATCTATCACCGGCGGCTGGCCAGCAATCTCGCCTTCGTCTTCCGGGCCTGGACGCCCGACCGCACGACGGCGCGGGACTGCGCGGAAACGGCCGCGGCGCTGATCGACGGCTTGTGGCTGCGGTTTGCCTTGAGTGAAACGCCACCCACGCCGGTGGCGGCGGCGCGCGACGTGGAGCGGCGCATCCTCGCTTTGTTCGATGGCGAACCGGCATGACGCGCGAAGCGGATTTCATCATCGTCGGCTCGGGCTCGGCCGGCAGCGCGCTCGCCAGCCGTTTGAGCGAGGACGGCCGACACGACGTGCTGGTGCTGGAATATGGCGGCATCGACGCCGGCCCGCTGATCCAGATGCCGGCGGCGCTGTCGTACCCGATGAACATGGCGCGTTACGACTGGGGCTACGAGACCGAGCCGGAGCCGTATCTCGGCGGCCGCCGCCTCGCCTGCCCGCGCGGCAAGGTGGTCGGCGGCACCTCGTCGATCAACGGCATGGTCTATGTGCGCGGCCACGCCCGGGACTACGATCACTGGGCGGACCAGGGCGCGGCCGGCTGGGCCTATGCGGATGTTCTGCCTTATTTCAAGCGCATGGAATCATCACACGGCGGCGAGGCCGGTTGGCGCGGCACCGACGGACCGCTGCACGTGACGCGTGGACGCCGCCGTAACCCGCTATACGAGGCCTTCGTGCAGGCCGGACGCGAGGCCGGTTACGAATTGACCGAGGATTACAACGGCGCGCGGCAGGAAGGCTTCGGCGCCATGGAGATGACGGTCTGGCAGGGCCGACGCTGGTCGACGGCGAACGCCTATCTGAAGCCGGCGCTGAAGCGGTCAAATCTATCGCTGATGCGCTGCTTCGCGCGCCGCGTCGTGATCGAACAGGGCCGCGCCACCGGCGTCGAGATCGAACGCGGCGGCCGCATCGAAACGGTCAGCGCCCGGCGCGAGGTCATCCTCGCCGCGTCGGCCATCAACTCGCCGAAGCTGCTGATGCTCTCCGGCATCGGGCCGGCCAACGCGTTGCGCGCGCATGGCATCGACGTGATCGCCGACCGGCCGGGCGTCGGCAGCAACCTGCAGGACCATCTCGAACTCTACGTGCAGCAGGAATGCCGCCAGCCGATCACGCTCAACGGCAAGCTGAACCTGATGTCGAAGGCGCTGATCGGCGCTGAATGGCTGTTCTTCAAGTCAGGCGACGGCGCCACCAACCATTTCGAGTCGGCGGCCTTCGTGCGCTCCAAGGCCGGCGTCGAGTATCCCGACATCCAGTATCACTTCCTGCCGGCGGCGATCCGCTACGACGGCAAGTCGGCGGCAAAGGCGCACGGCTTTCAGGCGCATGTCGGGCCGATGCGCTCGGCCTCGCGCGGCGACGTGCGGTTGCGCTCCAGCGATCCGACGGACGATCCGGCGATCCGCTTCAACTACATGTCGCAGCCGGCGGACTGGGCGGACTTCCGCACCTGCATCCGCCTGACTCGCGAGATCTTCGCCCAGCCGGCCTTCAAGAAATTCGCCGGCGCCGAGATCGCGCCCGGCGACGCGGCGCAGTCCGACGCGGCGCTCGACGACTATATCTGCGGCGCGGTCGAGAGCGCCTATCACCCCTGCGGCACCTGCCGCATGGGGCGCGCCGACGACATGCATGCGGTGGTCGACCCCGAATGCCGGGTGATCGGCGTCGACGGTCTCCGGGTCGCCGACAGCTCGATCTTCCCGCGCATCCCGAACGGGAATCTCAATGCGCCCTCGATCATGGTCGGCGAGAAGGCCAGCGACCACATCCTCGGCCGGACGCCGCTGCCGCCGGCGAACCAGGAACCCTGGATCCACCCGCACTGGCGCGAGCGGCAGCGGTAATGAATATCCCGACCGACGGAAGAAAACCAATGATCGAGATCGATGACAAGATTCTAAGCGCTTGAATATGTATGGGGCTAGATTTCGATCATTCTGGTTTCTTGTGCCCAAGCGCGCCAGTCGATTTCTTCTGAGTTCACCAGTTCCAATGACTCTTCGAGCGCATGGTGGTTCATAAAAAGAGTCAAATTCTGGCACTGCCAACGTGCCGAGGGTGAAATCAAACCATCGAGGCCCATGTAGTTTATGGCGGTTCCGATGACTTGCGTTTGCGCATAGTTGCGTTCGCCATAGCGTTCGGGATCTACGCCCAATTGCTCTAGGTCTGCCATCGACAGCGTAACGGTTTTGCTCGTAGTTACCGCAAGCTCGTGGACAACAAGCGGTTTGGACGGCATTGGGTTTTGCAGCGCTAGATAAGATACAACTTCTGCCAGTGCTCCGTCCCGTTCGAAGCTTGTGTATAAGACGGGAAATCCCGGCTCGCCATTAGGCCGGGGAGCCCAACGGCCGCCATTGAGAGAGGCGGCCGTTGGGTCAAAGCTCTTACCAGTGACGCGAAAAACTGACCCTCTGAAAGAAGTTTGTTCGCATTGAGCCAGCGTGTCGGTCAGCTTTTGGTCAATTTTCACGAGCCGGTCCTAGACACTCTACATATGGACAGCATCCCGCATCTGATTGACCAGATGTCGGACATCATCAATCCGTCCATTCTGTATCAACTCAGCAGGCGAATGGCCTTGGAGGAGCTTTTGCGGCGCGAACATCCATTGCCGAGCTTCACTCGGCTCATAGAAATCAGATAGTTGATCGACAATATACTCTAGCTCAAGGAGCGTCTTCTCTTTCTTTGGTTGTGGATATGCACGGCCTTGATTCCATCTTGAAACCGTTTCCGGCCTTGTTCCAAGAAGGTTAGCGACTTCGGTACTTCTCATCGCTCCCTTCGATTTGATGGTGTCCAGCCGCTTTGCAACGGCTCCCATCATGTCCCTCCCTCCAATTTTGTGATCATCGCAGTTCCTCCTTTCAACGCATTACTTTCGTCGGTTGTCTTCTCTTGTCTGCCGGTCCAGTGGAGCCTTAGTCGGTTCCTCTATCGGATTGACTTCTGCTAAATGCGCCATCGCCTGGCGGAAACGACCCATCTTCTTTTGCTTTTCCGTTAGGTTCTTCTTTAGAGTGGCGTCCAACGACTTAAATCCTGTCGTCGCCGCGACGTCATCAGAAACACGGCGAACTTCGTTATCGAGATAGGTCTGGATACGCACCGCTTCGGGCGCAGCGCTGATTTCCTTAACTTGCCGCGAGCGTTGATAAACGAAATGACGGGACGGGTGCTGCAGCATATCGGGTACGCCCTTTGGACAGCAGTGAGTGTCCAGGCAACCAAACCGACCATGCAAACGCGAATTGGACTTAAGGAGCGCAGCCGCATCCGCAGGCTTCAAAAGCAAATCAAGCTTGGGAAAATACACGCGTACCGGCAGCCCACCACCTTGTTTCGATTTGCGTGGATTTCGCCATGGAGCAGGCCTGAATCCTTCAAGCATCGTAATGCCGTGTGCGATGCCGCCAACAGCACTGAAAGCCATTAGACCCAAACCAGGCAAACCGCCAACCTGATCTGCCACAATCGGCACGCCAAGCGCCTGGAAATCGGTGCAAGCCTCTATGTAGGCAGCCGTCTTCTCGCCCGTCGCATCTGAACCGAAATTCTCAATTCTCAACCACAACGCCTCGAAAGGTGCATCCGCCACGGCGGCAACGAGGGCTCGCCTTTGAACGCGGTCGCGCAGTATCTGAATTGGCAGTGCCAGCGAGTACAGCAGAGATAATTCCGATCCCTGCCTGTCGAGTGCTTCCTGCAGATAACCCATCATCGCGATGTCGCGGCGCAACCAAGGATCGTTCGGACTTTGCAAAATATGGGTTGGACCGAGGATTTGTGTGAAACCATAGGTTTGCGCAAACTCAGCGATTTGAGCGGCACATTTGCGACCCTGGAACATATCGAAGTCTTCTAGTCGATTCGGACGATCCATCCCCCATGGCAGGTCACCAATTGAGCTCGAATAGCCACCAATAGTTGCAGCCTTTTGGGTTTGAGGGTCGAGAACAACATCCAGATTTTTCTTGAGAGCTTCGGCAATCAGTTCCTTATGCCGAACGGCACAGGAAGCATCAATTATGACACCGAAAAAGTCGCTTATGCCCTCGGCCAGCAGGCCCAGCATATCCTTATGCTGATTGTGACCGACGCGGAGATACAAACCCAACCGGCGCATTTCTGGGCGCGCTCCGACCGGGCGCGGCAGGTGAACCACTTGACCAGACATGGAGTGTTCTCCTTTCTGGATTGACTATATCATTGACAAATATATTGCGCAATAAATTGTTTTTATAATTGACGTAATTGTTGACGAATTTGTTAATCATAGCGTCGGGCCAATGCCTGTGTGCATAACCATGATGAAGGGTGGTCCGCTTGGAATCACTTTATGGCTGTCGACGCGACCCTCGGCACTACGGCCGCAAATGATCTGTGCCTCTACTCCAAGCGTCGCCGGAACAGCCAAGCCGCGGCGCTGAGGGTGCAGAGGGCGATGAGGGCGAGCGGCCAGGTGTTGTCGACGACGTTGATGGCCGGCATGTCCTTGGTGAAGACGCCGTTGACGACGACGATGAAGTGGCGCAGCGGGTTGATCAGCGTGAACTGCTGCAGCCAGTCCGGCATGTTCTCGACCGGGCTGGCGAAGCCCGAGAGCAGGATCGCCGGCGCGGCGAAGAGGAAGCTGCCGAGGAAGGCCTGCTGCTGTGTCTGCGACAGCGAGGAAATGAACAGGCCAACGCCGATCACGGACAGGAGATACATCACCAGGCTGCCGTAGAGCAGCAGCAGCGAGCCGGTGAACGGCACGGCGAACGCGAAGACCGCGGCGATGAGAAACACCGTGCCGTGGAACAGGCCGATCAGCAGCGACGGCACGGTCTTGCCGACCAGGATCTCGGCCGGCGTCAGCGGCGAGACCAGCAGCTGGTCGAAGGTGCCGAGCTCGCGCTCGCGCGCCACCGACAGGGCCGTGACCGACAAGCCGATCAGCAGCGTGATGGTGCCGATCAGGCTCGGCACGATGAACCATTGATGCTCGAGGTTGGGATTGAACCAGTCGCGCGTCACCAGCACGCTCGGTGGGCCGGCCGCGAGGTCACGATTGAACTGGTCGACGATGCGCGCGGCATAGCCCTGCACGATCTGCGCCGCGTTCGAGCGCCGGCCGTCGAGAATGAGCTGCGCCGTCGCCGGCCGGCCGGCGGCGATGTCCGCGGAAAAGCTCTGCGGCAGATGCAGCACGACGAGCGCTTCCTGCCGGTCGATGACGGGGCGGATCTCGGCGACGCCGTCGAGGAAGCGGATCTCGCGGAACGTGGGTGCGCCGACGAAGCGTTGCACCAGCTCGTGCGACCACTTGCCGGGATCCTGGTTGAGCACGGCCATGCGCACGTTCTCCACATCGAGCGTGGCAGCGAAGCTGAAGACCACGAGCTGCAGCAGCGGCGGCACGATCAGCACCATGCGGCCGCGCGGGTCGCGCAGGATCGCCAGCAGCTCCTTGACGATCAGGGCGGTGACGCGGCCAAGCATGATCAGTCCAGCCGCTTCTTCGTGTTGCGCACGGCGAGGCCGAACAGCACGGCGCCGATGCCGAGCATGATCGCGATGTTGGGCAGCAGCAGCGGCCAGATGTCGCCGGTCAGGAACAGCGTCTGCAGGCTGTTGACGAAGTAGCGCGCCGGAATGACGTGGGTGATCGCCTGAATGACGGGCGGCATACTGGCGATCTCGTAGATGAAGCCCGACAGCAGCATGGCCGGCAGGAAGCCGGCGAACAGCGCGATCTGCGAGGCGACGAACTGGTTCTTGGCGACGGCGGAGATCAGATAACCGAGGCCGAGTGCCGGGCAGAGAAAGGCGGCCGACACGATGGTCAGGGCAACGACGGAGCCGCGGAACGGCACGCCGAACAGGCCGATCGCCAGCAGCGTGCAGCCGGCCATCGAGGCCATGCCGAGCGCAAAGTAAGGCGCGATCTTGCCGCCCAGCAGCTCCAGCGTGCTGACCGGCGTCGCCAGCATCGCCTCCATGGTGCCGCGCTCCCATTCCCGCGCGATGACGAGCGCCGTCAGCAGCGTGCCGATCAGCGTCATGACGATGGCGACCGAGCCCGGCACCAGGAAATTCCGGCTCTCCAGCTCCTCGTTGAACCAGTAGCGGGATTCGAGCGCGACATTGGCGGCGTCGGCGAGGCCGTGCTCGAGGCGGCGCTGCTGCTGCCAGTTGGACCAGACGCCTTGCGCGTAGTTCTGCACGAAGTTGGCCGTGTTCGGCTGGGTGCCGTCGGCGATGACCTGGATCGGCGCCACCTGGCTTGCCTGCATCAGGCGCGACGAGAAGTCCTGCGGCACCACGACAATGCCGCGGATGTCGCCGGCGATCAGGTCGGGGACGACCTCGCGACGGTCGCGGACGATGCGCGTGTCGAAGAACCGCGAGTTGGTGAAGGCGACGGCGAGGCTCTGGACCTCGGGCGAGGTGTCCTCCAGCACCAGGCCAATCCTGATCTTGTTGGCGTCGAGCGAGACGCCGAAGCCGAACAGGAACAACAGGATAAACGGCAGGACGAAGGCGATGAGGATGCTGCTGGGATCGCGAAAGACCTGGATGGTCTCCTTGCGGATCAGCGCCCGAAACCGGCGACCGCGCTGGCCGGTGGCGATCTCGATCCGCTCGTGACCGGCGGCGCGGGCCTTCATGCCGCGTCCTCCATCTCGGCGTCGGCGGTCTCGACGAGCGCGATGAAGGCGTCCTCCAACGTCGGGTCGGGGCGGTCGGGCGCGCGAGCATCGGCCTTCAGGTCATCGGGCGAGCCGGTGGCGATCTCGCGGCCCCGATAGATCAGGGCGATGCGGTCGCAGTATTCGGCCTCGTCCATGAAATGCGTCGTCACCATGATGGTGATGCCCTTCTCGACCATGCCGTTGATGTGGGTCCAGAACTCGCGCCGGGTGATCGGATCGACGCCGGACGTGGGCTCGTCGAGGAACAGTACCTCGGGGTCGTGCATCACGGCGCAGGCCAGCGCCAGGCGCTGCTTGAAGCCGAGCGGCAGGTCGTCGGCCGACGCGCCGAGCATCGGCTGAAGCGCGAAGGTTTCGATCATCTGATCGATGCGCTCGCGGCGGCGCTTGCCGGCGAGGCCGTAGACGCCTGAGAAGAAATCGAGGTTCTGGCGCACGCTGAGGCCGCCATAGAGTGAGAACTTCTGCGCCATGTAGCCGAGGCGGCCGCGAGCCTGGCTGGACGCGGTCTTCAGATCGAGGCCGGTGACGCGGGCGACGCCGTCGGTCGGCTGCAGCAGGCCGCAGAGCATCTTGAAGGTCGTCGACTTGCCGGCGCCGTTGGGGCCGAGCAGACCGAAGACCTCGCCGCGGCGGATCGAAAAGCTGATGTCGCGCGCGGCCGTGAAAGCACCGAAGCGTTTGGTCAGGCCGACGGCCTCGACGACGTCAGCGTCGTTGCCGTCGATCGGTGTCATCCGCGCGGCCAACGTCGACCGGCCGCCGGGACCACCGCCCAGGATATCGACGAAGGCGTCCTCGAAGCGTGGCGCCACCGGCCGGGCCTCGCACGCGGCCGTCAGTTCCAGGGCATCAGCCTCTGGCGCCGCGGCGTCATCAGCCATGACCAGGCGCACGTTGCGGCCTTGGATCACGCCGTCGATCACGTCGTCGCGGTCGAGCGCCTTTGCCAGCAGCGCGCGTCGCCCTTGTGTCACGCCGAGGATGTGGTAGCTGCGCGCCTTGACCCGGTCGGTCAGGCCGTCAGGCGGGCCGCTGAATAGCAGCGCGCCCTCGTTCAGCAAGAGCACGGTGTCGCACTGCTCGGCCTCGTCGAGATAGGCGGTCGACCAGACGACGGCGATGCCGTCGTCGACCAGTGCGCGGACCATGCGCCAGAGCTCGCGCCGGGAGATCGGGTCGACGCCGACGCTGGGCTCGTCCAGCAGCAACAGACGGGGTTTTCGGATCAGCGCGCAGGCGAGGCCGAGCTTCTGCTTCATGCCGCCGGAGAGCGCGCCGGCCAAACGCCCGGTGAAGCGCTTGAGGTCGGTGAAAGCGAGCAGCCGCTCGAACGTCTCCTGGCGCTCAGGCCCGACGAGCGCGCGAAGGTCGGCATAGAGGTTCAAGTTCTCAAGGACGGTCAGGTCCTCGTAGAGGCCGAACTTCTGCGGCATGTAGCCGGTGATGGCGTGGATGGCCTCGGCGTCTGTCACCGTGTCGTAGCCGGCGACGGTGATGGCGCCGTCGTTCGGCACCAAGAGCCCGGTCAGCAGACGGATCAGCGTCGTCTTCCCGGCGCCGTCCGGCCCGACAAGGCCGGTGATCTCACCGGCGCGGATCGACGCCGTCAGGTCCTTCAGCGCCGGCGCGGGCTGGCCCGGAAAGCGCTTGGCGACGCCCATGATGGTGACGACGGCGGCGGCCATGGCTCATGCCCCATCGTCGCCGGTCTTGAGCGTGACCGTAACCGGCATGCCCTGGCGCAGGCCGTTGTCGGGATTGTCGACGATGACCCTGAGCCGATAGACGAGATCGGTGCGGAGGCTGGTGGTCTCGACGGTCTTGGGCGTGAACTCGGCGACCGGCGAGATGAAGCCGATCTGGCCGGCATAAATCTTGTCGGGCGCGCTGTCGGTGGTGACGGCAGCCGGCATGCCGGGATAGATGCGGCCGAGATCGGGCTCGGCCACGTAGGTGCGCACCCAGACCGGTTCGGTGAGCGACAAGGTGTAGACCGGCGCGCCCTCGGCGACGATGGCGCCGGGCTCCTGGATGCGGGTCAGGATCACGCCGCCGACGGGCGCATGGATCTCGGTATCTGCGAGCCGGGTGCGGGCGAGCGCCAGGCGGGCGTTGGCGCCCTGCAGGCCGGCGCGCGCCTCGGCGATGTCCTCCTGACGGAAGCCCTCGACGGCAAGCGCCAGGGCCTCCTCGGCCGATTTCAGGCGGGCCGCGACCTCGTTCCTTTCGGCGACCGCGTCATCGTAGGCTTGCTTCGAGACATGGCCGGCCTTGACCAGGCGCGAACGGCGTTCGAGCACCAGGCCCGCGTTCTTGAGCGAGGCCTCGCGTTCCGCCACCAGCGCGCGGGCCTGGGCGATCTCGCTCGGCCGGGTGCCGGTCTCCATCTTCAGCAGGTTGGCGGCGGCAGCGGCGACATCGGCTTCCGCCACGTCGACGTCATCCTTAAAAGGCACCTTGTCGAGGGCGGCGATCACCTGCCCGGCCGCGATCGTATCGCCCTCCTCGAACGGCATGGCCTCGATGCGGCCGCCGACGCGGAAACCGAGATCGACCTGGCGGATGTCGACATTGCCGTAGAGCTTGAGCGCGTTCGGATCGCCGCCCGTATCGCGCAGCCAGGCATAGGCGCCGGCGCCGGACGCGGCGAGCACCAGGGCGGCCAGGATCAATGGCCGGGCTTTCATCATCCATCTCCCGTGGCCGACGCGTAGAGCTGCGTTGTCTGCTGACGGATCACGGCGCGGATGGCGTCGACCTGGGCGTCATCCAAGTGCTGGGCGCCTAGGCGCCGCAGTACCGCTTCGCGCGCAACGCGAAAGATCAGCACCTGGCCCATCAGGGTGAAGGCGCGGATCAGAACTTCCGGATCGTCGGCGGGCCTGCCGAGCAGACGGCCGACCAGCTCGCAGATCAGCGTGTGGAACTGCCGCATGCGGCCCTCGTAGAGCGCGTCGAACGCCTCGGTCGGATGCGTCTGCTCGCGGATGATGATGCGGGCCCAGGCCTCGGGCTCATCTGAACCGACGAGCAGCAAGGCGAAGCGGTCGAGCAGGGCGTTCAGGTGCGCGAGCAGCTCGGCCGGCGGCACGTCCGGCCGCCGCAGCGCGCCGATGACCTCGACCGCCACGGGCCGCATATGCTCGCCGATGCGCGTCGCGACATGCTCGATGACGGCGCGGTAGAGACCCTCCTTGCCGCCGAAATAGTAGGGGATGGCGGCGAGATTGACGCCGGCCCGGTCGGCCAACATACGGGTGGTCGCGCCCTCAAAGCTGTAGAGCCCGAAGACCTCGAGCCCGGATTCGATCAGCTGCCGCCGCGCCTCCTCGCCGCGGCCGTCGGCGCGGGTACCGGTCTTTTCCATCTCACGCCTTTCCTTACCGTTGCGTCAGATATAGTCATTCATGCGAATAATTCAATCGATTGATTTATTTCCGCTCGGAGGTGTGTTCGAGCCCAGCCTCGACCACATGACGGGTATGAAAGGCGCTAGTCTGTCAAAGAAGCGTAGTTGACGGAGAGGATGGCATGGGCGAGCGGAAGGGGGCGCGGGTCGATACGGTGCGGCTGCAGCGGGTGGCGAAGGCGTTCTGGGAATCGGCGGCGCTGATGAGCGGGGTCGAGCTCGACCTGTTCACGGCGATCGCGAACGGCGACGACACCATCGACAAGGCCGCCGCAGCCATGGACATCGAGCCGGAGAATGCCGAACGGCTGATGACGGCGCTGACGGCGATGGAACTGTTGCGCCGCGACGGCGACCGGTTCTCGAACGCGCCCGACGTCGAGCGTTTCCTGGTGCGAAGCTCGCCGAGTTATGCCGGGCCCTGGATGCTGTTCGGCAAGCCGCGCTGGGACGGCTGGGGGCGGCTGACCGAGCATCTGCGGCAGCGCCGGGCGGACCAGCGGGTGCTGGGCATGTACGACGACAGCTTCACGGTCGAGCGGGCGCGGCAGTATCACGCCGCGACCTACTCCATCGGCATGGGCGCCGCGCGGCGGTTTCATCGACAAGTCGATCTGAGCGGCCGCAAGCGCATCATGGATCTGGGCGGCGGCTCGGGCTGCTATTGCATCGTCGCGGCAACGACCTATCCGGAGATCAGCGCCGTGGTGCTGGACCTGCCGCCGGTGGTCGAGGTGACGCGGGAGTTTCTGGCCGAGAACGGCGTCGCCGACCGGGTGACGGCCGAGGCCTGCGACTTCACCCGCGATCCCCTGCCCCGCGACGCGGACGTCGCGATCATGGCCTCGAACCTGCCGCAGTACAGCCGCGCCATCATCGGCGACGTGGTCGCGCGCGTCTACGACGCGCTGCTGGCGGGCGGCGAATTCCATCTGATCGGCGAGATGCTGGACGACGACCGTCGCGGGCCGCTGGCGCCGGCGCTCTGGGGCCTGTCGGAAGCGGTGAGCGGCTCGACCGGCCTGGCGCACACGTCAGGCGAGTGCGTCGGTTATCTGAGCGAGGCCGGCTTCCGGGACGTAACGGTGAGCGAATTCATCCCGCAAACCCTGAACCGGGTCACGGGCTACAAGCCCGGCTGACGGCGTCGGCGCACTGCATGGTGCCGGCGGTCCCGCCGAGGTCGCGGGTGACATGCCTGCCGGCGGCGAGCGTTGCCGCGACGGCATCTCGGATGCGGCCCGCGGCCCCCGTCAGTTCGGCGTCATCGTGGCGCTGGCCGAGCCAGTCGAGCATCTCGGCGCCCGACAGGATGGTGGCGAAGGGGTTGGCGATGCCCTGGCCGGCGATGTCCGGCGCCGAGCCGTGCGAGCCCTGGAAATAGCCGTGCGCGTCGCCGATCTCGGCCGAGGCGCCCAAGCCCAGGCCGCCGACCGTGGCGGCGCCGAGGTCGGAGATGATGTCGCCGACGAAGTTTTCGGTGACGACCACATCGAAGGTATCGGGCCGCTCGAGCTGGTAGACGGTCATGGCGTCCGACAGCGCGTAGTCGACCTCGATGTCGGGATAGCCGGCCAGCACCTCCTCGGCGACGCGGCGGAAGAAGGCGAAGCTGCGCAGCACGTTCGCTTTGTCGACGATGGTGACGCGCCGCTTGCCGTCACGCGGCGCGCCATTGCGACGGCGGGCGAGCTCGGCAGCGAAGCGCACCACCCGCTCGACGCCCTTGCGCGTCAGCACCATGGTGTCGGTCGCGGCGTCGTCCCGCAGCAGGTTGCCGCCGCCGCGCGCGGCGTAGAGCCCCTCGGTGTTCTCACGCACGATCACGTAGTCGATCGGCGTCGGCCGGTCGAAGTTGAGCCGCGAGCGCACGCCGTCATAGAGCCGGATCGGCCGCACGTTGGCGTAGAGGTCGAGCGCGGCGCGGATCTGCATGGAGAAGTCCTGGCCGGCCTCGGTGCCGTCGGGATAGACCACGTCCGGCAGGCCGGCGGCGCCGTGCAGCACCGCATGCGCCTCGGCGACGGCTGCCCGCGTTTCGTGCGGAAAGGCGCTGCCGGTCTCGCGATAGCAGTCGGCGCCGGCCGGATAGCTGTCGAAGCGAAGCTTGTGGCCGCCGCCCAACGCCGCTTCGATGACGGCGATGGCCGCTTCGCAGACATCAGGCCCGATGCCGTCGCCCGGCACCACGGCGATGCGGTAGACGTTGGCGCCCGCCGGCGCCGTGTCGCCGGTCAAAGCAGGGCCGAGACGATCTCGTCCCACTCCTTGTCGAGCGATTGGGTGGCGTGGTCCTTACCGGCGCGGCGGTACCAGTAGCCGGCGTTGCTGGCGTCGCCCTCGACCCGGTGCAGGTGGGCGTGCACCCAGGCGCCGATGGCGTCGTCCTGGCTCTGCGCCAGCTCGTGCGCCCGGTGCCAGTCGCCTTTCGCCTGATGCCACATGGCCTGCAGCGCCGGCGTCAGGTCCGCCGGCGGTCCGTCCTGCTCCAATGTTC
The DNA here is from genome assembly GCA_965232515.1 of Alphaproteobacteria bacterium. Lineage (GTDB taxonomy): Bacteria > Pseudomonadota > Alphaproteobacteria > JANQKO01. The sequence continues at coordinate 2,262,876 of CBDDPY010000002.1, forward strand.
CCTTGAACGACTTAAGATCCATCCCGCCTGCCCTCCGGTGCCTCACGGGCGCCACATCCGACGGCACCATGGTACCCTCGAAGACTGACGAAGTGTGCAGATTTGTCGGTTTAAACCGTCAAATACGTCAGCTCGCAGGCTCGAGGCGGATGAGCTGGCCGTCGCCGCTGTCGGTCAGCACGTAGATATAGCCGTCGGGGCTGACGCGGACGTCGCGGATGCGCTCGTCGAGGTCCTTCAGCAGGGCTTCCTGCGCCACGACGCGGTCACCGTCGAGCTCGAGCCGGCGGAGATGCGTGTGCGACAGGGCGCCGACGAACAGGTCGCCGCGCCAGTTCGGGAACTTGTCGCCGTCGTAGAAGGCCATGCCGCTGGGCGCGATGGACGGGTCCCAATAGACCACCGGCTGCTCCATGCCCGGCGCTTCGGTGCGGTCGGAGATGGTGGCGCCGCTATAGTCGATGCCGTAGGTGATCGCCGGCCAGCCGTAATTGGCGCCGGCTTTCAGGATATTGACCTCGTCGCCGCCGCGCGGCCCATGCTCGTGCGCCCAGACCTGGCCGGTTGCGGGCCGCAGGGCCAGACCCTGCGCATTGCGGTGGCCGTAGGTGAAAATCTCCGGCCGGGCGTCGCCGCGGCCAACGAACGGGTTGTCATCGGGCACGCCGCCGTCGTCTCGGATACGCACGATGGCGCCGATATGGTCGCGCACGTCCTGGGCCCGCTCGAGATAGCTGTAGCGATCGCCCAGCGTCACGTAGAGCGTGCCGTCGGGCGCGAACAGCAGCCGCGAGCCGTAGTGATTGCGGCCACCGGTCTTCGGCGCAGCGCTGAACACGACCTCGAGATCGGTCAGCGCCTCGCCGTCGAAACGACCGCGCGCCACCTCGGTGTTGACGCCGCCGTCGCCGCGGCCGGCGTAGGACAGATAGACGAGACGGTTCTCGGCAAAATCGGGATGCAGGGCGACGTCGAGCAGGCCGCCCTGGCCGCGCGCCACCACCTCGGGCACGCCGGCGACGGATTCACGCTGGAGCTTGCCGTCCTTGATCAGGCGCAGACGGCCGTCGCGTTCGGTGACCAGCATGTCGCCGTCCGGCAGGAAGGCCATGCCCCACGGGTTGTCCAGGCCGTCGGCGACGACGACATGGCGGAATTCGTGCTGCTCGGAACGCTCGACCGTGCGGGCCGACGTCGGCAGGATCCAGGCCAGCACCGCGGCGGTGATCAGCGACGTGCCGAGCGCGCCGGTCAGAAACAGCGTCACCGATTTGCGCGACATGAACCCCTCCCAATGCCATCAAGGCGGCGCGCGAGCGCCCTTACTCCTACGCCGCGCAACCGCTCCTCGCATTCAAAAATGTGGGTGGCCGCAGGGGTCGGATCAATGATCCGCGCGGAAAAATCACAGACCCGCGGCTAGCTGAATTCGTGCAGGTCGGTGCGGTGGGCGGCGATGTAGTCCCAGTCGTAGGCGACGCCCAGGCCGGGGCCATCCGGCACCGGCACACAGCCGTCATCGCCGACGCAATCGAGCTGATCGGTGTAGCCGTCGGCATAGACCGGCGGCACGGCGTTGGGCGTGTCCGGGCCGACCAGCGCCACCTCGTAAAAGTTGGAGTTGCGCATGGCCGACATGCAGGCGCGGTGCGCCGGACCGGAGGCATGGATCTCGCAATCGATGCCGAAGGCCTCGGCCAGATGCGCGATCTTCATGGCGCCGGTGATGCCCATATCGTACTCCGGGTCGGCGCGCAGGAAATCGGTGCCGCCGGCGATCAGGAAATCGGCCTTGGGCTCGACGCCGCGGACGTGCTCGGTCTGCAGGATCGGCGTGCGGATCATCTGCCGCAGTTTGGCGTGCGCGAAGGCGGACGTGCCGGCGTCGCGGTAGGGGTCTTCGAGCCAAAAGAAGCCGGCATCGTCGCAGGCCCGGCCGACATAGAGCGTGTCGGCGAAGGTGCGCAGCTCGCAAGCCGGGTCCAGCATCAGCGTCATGCGGTCGCCCATTTTCTCGCCCATGTAGCGCACGTTCTCGGCCTCCTCGCGGGCGTCGCCGTCGTGCCAGCCGTGAATCTTGAAGGCGCGGTAGCCCAATTCGTGGCACTGCTCGGCAAAGGCGACGAAGGCTTCCTTGCTGTCGAGGCCGCCGTTGCGGTCGGCGTGGTAGGTGGACGCGTAGGCCGGCAGCCGCGTGCGGTAGCCGCCGAGCAGCGCCGAGACGCTGACGCCGTACTTGCGGCCGGCGAGATCCCAGAGCGCGATGTCGATCGGGCCGTGGCCCATGTGGTCGTATTGCCGGAATTCGCGCTTGAGATCGTCGAAGATGCCTTCGCGCTGCTCGGGATCGCGGCCCAGCAGGTTCGGCGCCATCATCAGGGTCTGGGCCAACGCGGCCTTGGTGCCCACCCAATGGGTGACGTATTCGCCGCGGCAGCCGTCGTCGGCCTTGATGACGACGGCGTACTTCGACAGCTCCATGACGCTGTTCGGCTTGAAGCCGATGTTGTAGACCGCGCCCTCGTTCTCGTCTTCGAGTCCCAGATTGCGGGCCTGGAAGGTGAACTCGTGCACCTCGACGCCATCGATCCGGCTCATCGGCCGCCCTCCCCAGTCAGGTTTTGATTGTCCGTTCGAAACGATTTAAGCAGGTTTGGCGGTCGCGTTCACGGACCGATCCGGCGTTGCGCACAGTTCTTCACAACCGTGTTATTCCCGGCCTGGAAAACCCGCAATGCGCGCCATATTCCACCAAGTGGATGACCGCATGGGGGGCCTTGTGGGCCTGCCGGTCGGGCAGGCCAGCGTATTCAGGAGAATGACCCATGACGCGATCTTGGAAGACATCGGTTCGACATGCGCTGACCGCCAGCACGGCGTTGGTGCTTGCGGCGTGCGCCGGGGTGACCACCGTGACGCGGACCGACCAGTATCCCTTCTACACCCCCAATGTCGTGCAGTACGCCATCGCCGACGGCGAGCTGGCGGCCGAGATCTACGGACAGCCATTTCCCGGCGCCGGCGTCGATGCCGAGACCATCGCCAGTCGGCTGAGCATGCCCGGCATCTTTCAGCGGGCGCGCGTGACGACACGGCCGACGGCGGACCCCAACAACGATCATTACCGGCTCGTGATCGCATTCAATCCCACCGGCACGCCGATCGCGCGGCGCCTGTGCACCGACCCCGACCAGCTGCGCGCGGGCGGCGGCAGCGGCGGCGGCCTGCAGGCCATGGCCGCGTTCTGCGCCGGATCCGAGATCGCCTCGCAGACATTCGTCAGCGGAGCGCCGGCGACCGGTCCCGACGATCCGGCGTTCCGGTCGGCCATGAACCAGCTCATGCTGACACTCTTCCTGCCGGAGGACGAAGGCGCGCGGGCCGACTGCCTGCGGCGCTGCTAACGGGCCTGGCGGGCGAGCGCCAATGGCCTCGCCCGCACCGGTCCGCCGGCACGCGATCCACTTACATCCGAGGTAATTGTCGCGACATCGCCGCGCTCCGAGCATACCGGCCGTCGGTCGAATTCTTGGTCGGGGTGAACGGACATGACGGACGCGGTGATGACGGCGCAGCGGATCTCCGCGCGCTACTGGGCGCTGCTGGCATTGACGGCGGCGTTGTTTGCCAGCGCGTTCTTCATGAACAAGATCGCCGTCGCCAGTCTGGCGCCGCTGACGGTCGCGGCCGGCCGGGTGGTGGTGGCCGCGGCGATCGCGCTGGCGATGCTGCGTCTGATGGGCGGCCGCCTGCCGACGCCGGGCCGGGACTGGCGGCCGCTGGTGGTCATCGGCCTGTTAACGACAGCGGTGCCGTTCACCGGGATCGCCTGGGGCCAGCGCTATATCGACAGCGGCCTCGCCGGCATCATCTACGGCACGATCCCAATCTTCACCGTGCTGTTCGCGCATTTTCTAACCGCGGACGAACGCTTCACGGCCCGCCGCGGCATGGGGGTCGCGGTCGGTCTCGGGGGCGTCGTGCTGATCTTTGGCCCGGCGGCGCTGGCGGGCATCGGCGACAGCCTGTTGGGCAGCGCACTCACACTGATGGCCGCCACCAGCCATGCCTTGGGCGCGATCTACGTGCGGCGGTGCCGGCATCTGTCGCCGGTCGTGCTGACATCAGGGCAACTGGTGTGCGGTGCGCTTATCCTGGTGCCGCTGAGCCTGATTTTCGACGTGCCGTGGCAACTGCAGCCGACCGGATCCGCTTTGACCGCGGTCGTTGGCGTGGCGGTCGTCGGCACGGCCGTGCCGTTGTTGATCACCTTCTGGCTGATCCAGCGGATCGGCGCCACCAACACATCCCTGCTTGCGTTCCTGATGCCGGTGATGGCGGTCGGCCTTGGCGCCGTGCTGCTGGGCGAATGGTTGCCCTGGCAAGCCTTCGCCGGCCTTGCCTTGATCCTGGTCGGTGCGGCCGCGGTCGGCGGCGGCCCGCCGCGGGCGCCAGACAATTAAATTATCTCATCCGAAGGCAAGAAATTGTCATTTGCCCCAGGGACACCGCTGCCTGGATGATCTGACAGGCTTAGGTCTGGCGGCGCGATGCGGACAAATGCAGGCGCCCGTGCTGTGCGACGACCGGCGGCCCAACGGATGGAGAGCGTCATGAGCGATACCACGATCACGGCCAGCAACGACGGCGCCAAGACGAATTCACTCAGCCATGTCGTGGCGGCGCTCAACTATCTCGACAAGAGCGAGACGGCGCCGAAGTCCTATATCGAGCCGCCCGAGACCGGCGTCGAGCCGCGGCGGCCGGAACGCAGCACGCAGGAAATGCCGATCTTCGATATCCGGCCCGTTGCCGGCGAGATCGACCTCGATGCCGAGGGCTTCGCGCTGACCCGGCATGACAGCGCCGTCGGCGACTTCTACGACGAGGACGAAGTCAGGCGGGTCTACTATCCGGAGGTCGAGAAGCTGGTGCGCGCGGCGACCGGCGCCGTCAAAGTCGTCGTCTTCGATCACAACGTTCGCAACATGACCAAGGCCGAGGCCGGCGAGGCCAAAACCCGCCGGCCGGTCGACTATGTGCACAACGACTATACCGAGACATCGGGTCCGCAGCGGGTGCGCGACCTGCTGGACCCGGCCGCGGCGGACGCGCTGCTGCAGCATCGCTTCGCCGTGATCAATGTCTGGCAGCCGATCCGGGGGCCGGTGCAGGACAAGCCGCTCGCCGTGCTGGATGCGCAGAGCATGGGGCCGAACGACTTCGTCGCTACGGACCTCGTCTACCGTGACCGGACCGGCGAGATCTACTCCGTGCACCACCGCCCGACGCACCGCTGGTACTACGTGTCGGAGATGCAGCCCGACGAGGCGCTGCTGCTGAAGTGCTACGATTCAGCGACCGATGGCCGCGCCCGCTTCACCGCCCACTCGGCCTTCAGCAACCCGGCGGCACCCGCCGACGCCCGCCCCCGCGAAAGCATCGAGGCCCGCACGCTGGTCTTCTTTCCACCCGACAAGTAGCGCGGCAACGGCGCCATTTAATTCCGGTGACAGTAACCGTAATTCGAAACGGTTGCGAGTAATTACGGTTACTGTCACCGGAATTACTCGCGCGAGCTTATCGAGATAAGGTTACTGTCACCGGAACATGATCAGGTGGCGTTGGCGCGGTCGATGATGGCGTGCAGGAGGACGTTGCAGCCGGCGGCGATGTCGGACTGGGTCGCGTTCTCGACCTCGTTGTGGCTGATGCCGTCCTCGCAGGGCACGAAGATCATGCCGGTCGGCGCCACGGTAGCGATGTGGCAGGCGTCATGGCCGGCGCCGGAGATGATGTCCATGTGGCTGAGGCCGGTGGCCTCGGCGCCGGCGCCGACGGCGGCGACACAATTGGCGTCGAACTTCAGCGGCGGCTGATACCAGATTTCGTCTAGGGCGATGTCGAGGCCGGCGTCGGCCCGCACGCCATCGACGAAGGCTTCCAGCTCGGACTTCATCTTCGACAGCACCTCGTCCTCCGGATGCCGGAAGTCGATGCTGAAGAAGACCTGGCCCGGGATGGTGTTGCGCGAGTTCGGCCGCACCTCCATCTGCCCCACCGTGGCGCAGGCATAGGGCTGGTTAGCCAGGCCGATACGATTGATCTCCTGCACGATGCGTGACGCGCCGACCAGTGCGTCGCGGCGGCGCGCCATCGGCGTCGGGCCGGCATGCGCTTCCTGTCCGGTGACGGTGCAGTCGAACCAACGCTGGCCCTGCGCGCCCTGCACGACGCCGATGGTCTTCTCCTCGGCCTCCAGGATCGGGCCCTGCTCGATATGCACCTCGAAGAAGGCGGCGATGTCGCTGCCGCCCATGGGCTGATCGCCGAGATAGCCGATGCGTTCGAGTTCGCCGCCCATGGTCTTGCCGTCCATGTCGGCGATGTCGTGCGCGAAATCGAGCGCGAACTTGCCCACGTAAACACCGGAGCCGACCATCGCCGGGGCAAAACGGCAGCCCTCCTCGTTGGTCCAGACCGAGACCTCGACCGGCCGCTGGGTCTCGTAGTTCAGGTCGTTCAGCGTGCGCAACACCTCGAGGCCGGCGAGCACGCCATAGACGCCGTCGAACTTGCCGCCAGTCGGCTGGGTGTCGAGGTGGCTGCCGGTCATCACCGGCGCCAGGCCGTCGTCCTTGCCGGCACGACGCGCGAAGATATTGCCCATCTGGTCGACGCGGATGGTGCAGCCCGCCTGTTTGCACCAGTCGACGAACAGGTCGCGGCCCTGCTTGTCGAGGTCGGTGAGCGCCTGCCGGTTGACGCCACCCTTCTCGGTCGCGCCGATTTGCGCCATCTCCATCAGGCTGTCCCACAGCCGGTCGGAATTGATCTTCAGGTTTGCCAAGCTGGCGATATCGGTGGTCATGCGGCAAGCGCCTCGTCGGCGGGTTGGTAGTCGAGGTTGAGGTCGCGGGCGACGGCTTCGTAGGTAACGCGGCCGGCGTGCACGTTGAGGCCGGCTTTCAGGTGCGCGTCGTCGGCCATGGCCTGCTTGAAGCCCTTGTCGGCGAGCCCCAGCACGAAGGGCAGCGTCGCGTTGTTGAGCGCGAAGGTGGACGTGCGGGCGACGGCGCCCGGCATGTTGGCGACGCAATAGTGCACGACATCGTGCAGCTTATAGGTCGGCTGGTCGTGCGTCGTCGCCTTGCTGGTCTCGAAGCAGCCGCCCTGGTCGATGGCGACATCGACCAGCACCGAGCCGCGGCGCATCTGCCGCACCATGTCCTCGCTGACAAGGCGCGGCGCGGCGGCGCCGGGCACCAGCACGGCGCCGACCACGAGATCGGCGTTCAGCACCTGGCGCTCGATATCGTCAACGGTGGAATAGATCGTGTTGAGCTTGGCGCCGAACAGCTCGTCCAATTCCTTCAGGCGGCGCAGGTTGCGCTCGATGATGGTGACGCGGGCTTCGAAGCCGACGGCCATGCGGGCCGCGTTGGTGCCGACGACACCGCCGCCGATGATGACGACATCGGCCGCCTGGACGCCAGCGACGCCGCCCAGCAGCGCGCCGCGCCCGCCCTGCTCCATCTCCAGGCAGTGCGCGCCGGCCTGGATCGACATGCGACCGGCAACCTCGCTCATGGGCGCCAGCAGCGGCAGACCGCCGAAATCGTCGGTGACGGTCTCATAGGCGATAGCGGTGGCGCCCGACCCCATCAGGGCCTTGGTCTGGTCGGGATCGGGCGCCAGGTGCAAGTACGTGAACAGCACCTGGCCGTCGCGCAGCATGGCGCACTCGACCGCCTGCGGCTCCTTCACCTTGACCACCATGTCGGCGCGCGCGAAGACGTCGGCGGCCGTGCCAACGATCTCGGCGCCGGCCGCCTTGTAGTCGTCGTCGGCGAGACCGATCGCCAGGCCGGCATTGGTCTCGACGATGACCTGATGGCCGTGATGCACCGTTTCGCGCACGCTGGTTGGCGTCATGCCGACGCGATGTTCCTGGGACTTGATCTCTTTCGGGACGCCGATCAGCATGGCGCGGCCACGCTCAATCCAAGGTCTTCAGGACGTCGGCGATGGTGCCGAACATCTGGTCGATGTGCTGCTTCTCCAGGATCAGCGGCGGCGACAGGGCGATGATGTCGCCGGTGGTGCGGGTCAGAAGGCCCTTCTCGTAGCATTTGAGGAAGGCATCGAAGGCGCGCGCCGTCGGCTTGCCGGGGATGGGTTCCAGCTCGATACCGCAGACGATGCCGAGGTTGCGCAGGTCGACGACATGCGGCGCGCCTTTCAGCGAATGCACGGCGTCTTCCCAATAAGGCGCCAGCTCGGCCGCGCGCTCGAACAGGCCGTCGTCGCGATAGATGTCGAGCGCCGCCAACCCGGCCGCGGCGGCCAGCGGGTGGCCGGAATAGGTATAGCCGTGGAACAGCTCAATGGCGTTGTCCGGGCCGTCCATGAAGGCGTCGTAGATTTCGTTGCGCGCGATCGCCGCGCCCATGGGCACGGTGGCGTTCGTCAGGCCCTTGGCGCAGGTGATCAGGTCCGGCTTGACGCCGAAATATTCCGCCGCGAAGGAGGCGCCGAGGCGGCCGAAACCGGTGATGACCTCATCGAAGATCAGCAGGATGCCGTGCTTGTCGCAGATCTCGCGCAGGCGCTCGAGATAGCCCTTCGGCGGAATCAGCACGCCGGTCGAGCCGGCCATGGGCTCGACGATGACGGCCGCGATGGTCGAGGCATCGTGCAGCGCGACCAGGCGCTCCAGGTCCTCGGCCAGATGCGCGCCCCATTCGGGCTGCCCCCGGCTGAAGGCCATCTCGGACGGATCGTAGGTGTGGCGCAGATGGTCGACGCCGTTCACCAGCGGGCCGAAGAACTTGCGGTTGTTCGGGATGCCGCCAACGGAAATGCCGCCGAAGCCGACGCCGTGATAGCCGCGCTCGCGGCCGATCAACCGGGTGCGCGTGCCCTCGCCCCGGACACGGTGATAGGCGATGGCGATCTTCAGCGCGCTGTCGACCGCTTCGGAGCCGGAATTGGTGAAGAACACACGCTCCATCCCGGCGGGCAGGATCTCGGTCAGCCGGCTGGCGAACTCGAAGATAAGCGGGTGGCCCATCTGGAACGGTGGCGCATAGTCCATGACGTCGACCTGCGCCTTGACCGCTTCCTTGATCTCCTGCCGGCCATGGCCGCAATTGACCGCCCACATGCCGGCCGCGCCGTCCAGTACCTGCCGGCCGTCATGGCTGGTGTAGTGCATGCCCTCGGCCGCCACCAGCAGCCGCGGTGCGGACTTGAACTGCCGGTTCGCCGTGAACGGCATCCAGTAGTGTTCGAGGTTGTTCGGCTTGGCGTCCTTGGTCGTCAGCGGCTGGTTCATTGCCGGGCCTCCCGCGTGAAAGTTCCCGCAACTGTATCAGGCGCAAGGGCACTGGCAAGTACCCGAAACACCGATGTCAGGCGGTCGCCAGCGTATAGACCAGACCGAGGCCGGCGCAGGCGGCGAGCGTCGGCACCATGCCGACCTTGAAGCGCAGCATGGCCAGCATGGCGGCGGCCGCCAGCGCCACGGACGCCGCGTCGACGGTGGCCCAGACCGGCAGGTCGAGCGCCATGCCGAAACCCTGCCAGGGGCGCAGCTCGCCGAAGCTGACATGCAGGGCGAACCAGACCGCGAGATTCAGAACCACGCCGACGATGGCCGCCGTGATCGCCGAGAGGGCCGATGTCAGCGCCCGGTTGCCGCGCAGCGATTCGACATACGGGCCACCGAGGAAGATCCAGATATAGCAGGGCACGAAGGTGACCCAGGTGGTGAGCAGCGCGCCCAGCGTGCCGGCGAGCATGGGGTCGAGCAGGCCCGGATTGCGGTAGGCGCCGAGGAAACCGACGAACTGCACGACCATGATCAGCGGCCCCGGCGTGGTCTCGGCCAGGCCCAGGCCGTCCAGCATCTCGCCCGGTTGCAGCCAGCCGTAGTTCTCGACCGCCTGCTGCGCCACATAGGCCAGCAAGGCATAGGCGCCGCCGAAGGTGACGACCGCCATCTTGCTGAAGAAGAAGCCTTCCTGGGCATAGACGTGGGTCGGGCCGAGCAGGGCGAACAGGACGACCACGGGGCCGAGCCAGAGCAGAAGACCGATCGTCAGAACCCTGAGCGCACGGGCGGCCGACGGCCGCGTATGGTCCAGGCGGCCGGCGGCCAATGCCGCGTCGATGGCGCCCGCCTCGCCGCTCTCGCCGTCACTCTTGCCGCCATTGGCCGCGAACAGCTTTGGGAACAGCCAGCCGGCGAGGAGGCCGATCAGACCGGCGCCGATGACGATCAACGGAAACGCCACGTCGAAGAAGAAGATGGCGACGAAGGCGGCGGCGGCGAGCGCCAGCATCAGTCCGTTTTTCAGCGCCCGCCGGCCGAGGCGCAGCACGGCCTCGACGACGACGGCGAGCACGGCGGCCTTGATGCCGAAAAACAGGCCCTGCACCAGCGTCAGGTCCTGGTAGCCGACATAGAGCAGACTCAAGGCCAGCATGACGACGACACCCGGCAGCACGAACAGCGTGCCGGCCACCAGGCCGCCGCGCAGGCGATGCAGCAGCCAGCCGATGTAGACGGTCAGCTGCTGCGCCTCGGGGCCGGGCAGCAACATGCAATAGTTCAGCGCGTGCAGGAACCGGCCCTCGCCGATCCAGCGCTTCTCCTCCACCAGGATGCGGTGCATCAGCGCGATCTGGGCGGCCGGCCCGCCGAAACTCAGCAGGCCGATGCGCGTCCAGACCTTCAGCGCCTCGCGGAACGGAACGACGTCGACGGGCCGCGTATCAGGCATCAGCCCACCCGTGCAGCCGTCGATTTCGGCGCGGTCGCGCCGCCGGCATCCCGCCAGCCTTCGATGCCGCCCTCTAGAAAGCGTGCCCTAAATCCCCGGTCGCGCAACGCCTGTGCCGCGCCCTGAGAGACCTCGTGGCCGTGCACGCAGTAGACGACGATATCGGCATCGGCCGGCAGGTCAGTGGACCAATCGGCGAGCGCTTCCGGCCCGCCGCGCGCGGCACCGGGGATCACGGCGTCGTCGGCAGCGAAGGCCGGTTGCTTGCGCACATCGACAACCAGAGGCCGGTCGGCCGCCTCCAATCGCGACTTAAGTTGCTGTGGAGATATCGAGGTATCCAAACACATGCTCCCGCTCCTTCTCTCATGAAGCGTCGAGCAGGGCTTGGATGGCACGCCATCTTGGGAATGCCGGGAGCCTGCGTTACCCCGGCGAGCGGATGATAGTCCGGCGCATCGCGGGCGGCAATTCAATTGATCCGCTGGGCGCGACGATGCGTAGAACCGGTCGGGAGATCGGATATGCGGCGGCGGCAGGCAACACTTCTGATTGGCGGAACACTGCTGCTGACCGCGGCGCGCATGGGCGCCCCCGTCACGGCCCTCGCAACAGAGCGACCGCCAGATATGCAGACCTATCTCGGTCCACATGGTTTCATCGACTCCGACGCCCCTTCCATCCGCGACGCCGCGGCGGCGGCAATCGCCGGCGCGCGCGGCGACCGCGAACGGGCCATTCGCATTCATGATTTCGTCCGCGATGACGTCAGGTTCGGCTGGGCACCGGCCTTCTACGAGATGTCGGCGTCGGACGTGCTGGCGGCCGGGGTTGGCTATTGCAACACCAAGTCGACGCTGTTCGTGGCGCTGCTGCGCGCGGCCGGCATCCCGGCGCGGCAGGTGTTTGTCGACATCTCGGCGCGCATCCTCGGCGGGCTGATCGATCCCGGCACGGCTTATGTCGATCATTCCTACACCGAGGTCCGGCTCGACGGCCGCTGGATCAAGCTCGACAGCTATATCGTCGACCAGCCGCTGTTCGACCGCGCCTCGGAACGGCTGCGCCATGAGGACCGGATGCTGGGCTATGGCGTGCATGTCGATGGTCAATGCGATTGGGATGGCGATGGCGACAGCTTCGCGCAGTTCGTCGACAACGGCCGGGTGCCGGACCTGACGAGCCGCCGATACGGCAGGTATGCCGACGTCGCCGCGTTCTATGCATACGAGGACGGCTGGAACGAAAAGAGCCTCGTCTCCGATATCGCCTTCCGCCTGTTCGTGGGCGGCGCCAACAGGAACATCGCCCGCCTGCGGGAAAGCTGACTTCACGGTCGGCCCGACGGCGTTATCCGGCTAGACTTTCGCTGGCGCTTAACGGTGTGCGGGAGGAGCGGCGATGGCGGGCTTTCAGGACTTCGAAAATTACGACGGATTGGGTCTGGCAGACCTGGTGCGGCGCGGCGAGACGACGGCCGAAGAGCTGCTGGATGCGGCGATCGGGCTGTGCGAAGCGCGAAACGGCCAGGTCAACGCCGTCATCCGCGAGCTGTTCGACCTGGGCGCCCGGCAGATCGCGGACGGGCTGCCGGACGGGCCGTTCCGCGGCGTGCCGTATCTGCTGAAGGATCTGACGGCGTCGCTCGCCGGGGTGCCGATGACGCGCGGCAGCCGCTATTTCATGGACTCTGCGCCGCCGGCAGAAGACAGCGAATATGTGAAGCGCCTGAAAGGGGCAGGGCTGGTGATCTATGGCCGGACCAATTCCTGCGAGCTGGGCCTGAGCCTGACCTGCGAGCCAGTGGCCTATGGCGCCTCGCACAATCCCTGGGACCTGAGCCGGACGCCGGGCGGCTCCAGCGGCGGCTCGGCGGCGGCGGTCGGCGCGCGCATGCTGCCGATGGCGCACGCCACCGACGGTTTCGGCTCGATCCGCGCGCCCGCCGCCTGCTGCGGCCTGGTCGGCCTGAAGCCGACGCGGGCGCGCAACTCCTCGGCTCCGACGCTGGGCGAAGGCCTGGGCGGACTCGCGGCCGAGCACGCGGTGACGTTGTCGGTGCGTGACAGCGCGGCGCTGCTGGACGCGACCGCCGGCCCGGTGCCGGGCGATCCCTATCAGGCGCCGCCGCCGACGCCGTTCCTGGCCGCGGTCGGCGCGGACGGACCACCGCTGCGCATCGCCGTCACCAAGACCCCGCCGAACGGCGCGCCCGTGGCGGACGACAGCCTGCGGGTGCTGGACGAGACGGCGGCGCTCTGCGCCGAGCTGGGTCACACAATCGACAACGCCGATCCGGCGATCGAGCGCGAGGGGGTGATCCCGACCTTCCTGACCATCATGGCCGCGAACACGGTGGTGAACCTGTCGACGCACCCCAACGCCACGCAGCCGGCGGGGCCCGAGGATGTCGAGAAGGTCACTTGGGCCTGCGCCGAGATGGGCGAGAAGGTCTCCGGCGCCGATTATGTGCGGGCGACGCAGACCGCGCACCGGCTCGGCCGACAGATGGCGGCGTTCCACCAGGATTGGGATGTGCTGCTGACGCCGGGCCTGGCGACACTGCCGCCCAAGCTCGGCCACCTCGACATGATGATGGACGATGTCGACGAATATTGGGCCCGCGTGTTCGACTTCTCGCCGTTCACGGTCTGGTTCAACATCACCGGCCAGCCGGCGATGATGCTGCCCATCGGCGCGACAACAGACGGCTTCCCGATCGCCGTGCAGCTGGTCGCCCGCTTCGGCGACGAGGCCACCCTCTTCCGCCTCGCCGGCCAGCTCGAAAAGGCCCGCCCCTGGTTCGACCGGCGTCCGATGATCTCTGCATCGACATAAGCGGTCTGAAATCAAGCGACGGATTGCCAATCCAATGAAACCGAAGCGGCTTGCCGGCTTCCGAAGCGGGCAAGCCTCAAAAAGACAAATCAGATCGGAAGCATCACACAATTAGGTTGCGATGGAGAGAAATTTTTAAATTTCAAGTCGTGAAACGCATCTAAAAGTTGAATATCCTTCGCAATCGTTTGATTCTTGCGGAGGGCACAAGATGACCGCGACATTTGCCGAGGCCTACAACGACATACTGGATCGCTTTCAGACAACGTGGAACCCAACCGGGTTCCTCGCCGAACTTCAAAATACACCGCCGCCGACCCCGATTGTTGGCGAACCATGGGCTCGTCTGATCGTTGAGCATACTGGGAACCAAACATCAGTCATGGCGGGACAGTTTTGCGACCGCATTGGCACGATCACGGTTGAGATATTTGTCCCGAAGGACGAAGGTCTCACCCGCGGCTATGGGTTGGCCCGAACGATCATTCAAGCATTTCAGGGTATTCCAACACCGAAAAACGTCTGGTTCAGAAACGCCCGATTGAATGAAATCGGTCTCAGTACCAACTGGTTCCAAATCGATGTACTGATCGATTTCGAATACTTTGCTGTTCCTGGTGCATCGGCGCCGGTTCTTCTTAACTTCACGCAGTGGAGTCAGACAGACCGAATTCCTGGAAACTGGGTGTTCAGCAATAATGACCGGTCTTTTCAATCACCCGACGATGCTGCTGGTGGGCTTCGCGCCATCCATAGCAATGACGTCGGAAAATTTTACTGGGAAATGTTCTACGCTGGTGCCAATGCCTCGGGACAGAACTTCCCAGATGCACTGGGGATTGGTGTGGCGCGTTCTGACCAGCCACTAACAGGTTCGTCGAACATCAATCCACCGTTTGCCTTCATGAACACACCCAGCGGGTTTGTTCCTGGCGCGACGGTCGTGCGTTTCGCATTGGACCTTGATGTGGGAGCGCTTTGGACGTCCAAGGATGCTGTTTGGGACAATGGCGCTACGACGTTAGAGATCGAAGCCGGAAACACGACAAATGCAACAGGAACCGGCCTCACCGGGAGCTATTTTCCTTACTTCCAAGATGGTGGAACGGCAGAATCTTACTGGTGGGACGCTAATTTCGGTCAATCCGCCTTTGCTCATCCCGTGCCCAATGGATTTCTCCCAGGCTTCGGTTTGGTCGGATAGAGAAACTTCGACGCCCCAAGCTAAGCCGTTTTAGAAACAGGCTTTCCGCTGCCTCACCAGCCCAAGTTTGGGCTGCCTAGCCGACGACAACAACGTTCAATCAACCACCTACGAGACCCGGACGCTAGAGCGCCATATACCGCCGGAGGTGGTGGTCCTTGTTGCCGAACATGATGTCGATCATGGTCAGGCGCTTGAAGTAGTGGCCGACGCGCAGTTCGTCGGTCATGCCCATGCCGCCGTGCAGCTGGACCGATTCCTGGCCGATGAAGCGGCCGCTGTTGCCGATCTGCACCTTGGCGGCCGAGACCGACTTCTTACGGGCGTTGGCGTCTTCGTCTTCGAGGTTCAGCGTCGCCATGTAGGCCATCGAGCGCGACTGCTCGTATTCCATGAACATGTCGACCATGCGGTGCTGCAGCACCTGGAACTTCGACAGCGGCTGGCCGAACTGCTTGCGGGTCTTGAGATATTCGTTGGTGTCGTCGTGCAGCACCTTCATGCAGCCAACGGCCTCGGCACAGAGTGCCGCCGTGGCATGGTCGGCGACGGTCTCCAGCAGGGTCAGGCCCTCGTCGACCGGGCCGATGACGGCATCGTCGCCGACCGCGACGTTGTCGAAGGCGATCTCGGCCGCGCGCAGGCCGTCGACGGTGGGATAGTCGCGGCGCGTGATGCCGCCGGCCATGGCGTCGACCAGGAACAGGGTAATGCCCGCCTTGTCGCGCCGCTCGCCCGAGGTGCGGGCCGAGACGACCAGCATGTCGGCGCAGCCGCCATGCAGCACGACGCCCTTCTGGCCGTTCAGCACATAGCCGCCGCCGTTTTTCGTAGCGGTCAGGGCGACATCGTGGAGGTCGTAGCGCGATTGCGGCTCGGCATAGGCCAGCGCCAGCATGCACTGGCCCTCGGCCAGCTTCGGCAGCCACTCCCGTTTCTGCTCGTCGCGGCCGCCCAGCATCAGGGCGCCGCCGCCCATCACCACGCTGGCGAGATAGGGCTCGAGCACCAGGCCGCCGCCGAGCGCTTCCATGATGATCATGGTCTCGACCGGGCCGCCGCCGATGCCGCCGAATTCCTCCGGCAGCGACACGGCAAGCCAGCCGAGCTCGGCCATCTGCTTCCAGTTGTCGCGGCTGAAACCGTCGGCCGATTGCGCCAGCGCGCGGCGTTTGTCGAACTCATAGGCCTCCCGCACGAAACGGTCGACACTGTCCTTCAGGAGCTGCTGCTCCTCCGATAGCGAAAAATCCATGACGCTTCCCTAGTAACTCTTATTTCGCGGCCCTTCGGGCCCAGGCTCGATCGGCCGCTCGCTTAAAGGCCAAGCACCATCTTGGCCATGATGTTCTTCTGGATCTCGTTGGTGCCGCCGTAGATCGACGTCTTCCGCCAATTGAAATAGGTCGGCGCCAACGGTGGCGCGTAAGCCGGCCCGATCGGCGCCTCGTTCCAACCGTAGTCGAGCGCCTCGCGCACGTAGGGCTGGGCGTAGTAGCCGACCGCCTCCATCAACAGCTCGCTGATGCCCTGCTGGATCTCGGTGCCCCGGATCTTCAACAGGCTGGTCTCGGCGCCGGGCGGCTTGCCGGCGTTCTCGCTGATGACGTAGCGCAGCTCGGTCATTTCGAGCGCGCTGAGATCGATCTCCAGCTTCGCCACCTTCTCGCGGAAATCGGTGTCCTCGATCAGCGGCGCGCCGGACATGGTCTCGTGGCCGGCGATGTCCTTGAGACGCTCGATCTGCGCCTTCGAGCGGCCGACGGCGGCGATGCCGGAGCGCTCGTGGCCAAGCAGGAACTTGGCGTAGGTCCAGCCCTTGTTCTCCTCGCCGACCAGGTTCTCGGCCGGCACGCGCACGTCGCTGAAGAACACGGTGTTGATCTCGGCGCTGCCGTCGATGGTGACAATGGGCTGCACCTCAACGCCGGGTGTGGTCATGTCGATCAGCAGGAAGGAAATGCCCTCCTGCGCCTTGGCGTCGGGATCGGTGCGCACCAGGCAGAAGATCATGTTCGCGTGCTGGGCCAGCGTGGTCCAGGTTTTGGAGCCGTTGACGATGTAATGGTCGCCGTCGCGCACGGCCCGCGTGCCGAGCGAGGCGAGATCGGAGCCCGAGCCCGGCTCGGAATAGCCCTGGCACCACCAGTCCTCGCTGGTCAGGATGCGCGGCAGGTAATGCGCCTTCTGTTCATCGCTGCCGAACGTATAGATGACAGGCGCGACCATCTTGGTGCCGAACGGCACGACACGCGGCGAATGGCCGCGGGCCAGCTCTTCCTCGAAGATGTAGCGCTGCATCGGTGTCCAACCGGTGCCGCCATGCTCGACCGGCCAGTGCGGCGCCAGCCAGCCACGGTCGTTCAGAATACGCTGCCAGCGGACGAAATCGTCCTTCTCCAGCTTGCGTCCGTGCGCGACCTTTTCACGAATATCGGCCGGCAGGTTCTCTTCGATAAAGCCGCGCACCTCGCGCTGAAAAGCGAGATCGTCATCGGTCAGTTGCAGGTCCATGGCGCGCGCGCCTCCTCATGTCAGCTCGGCTGCTTTACCACCTGACGTAGCACGATCCGACGGCGCATCAAAGCCTGCCAGCGGTGACGTTTCGGAGTCGGTTCGATTTCAGAGCCCAAGCACCATTTTGGCGATGATGTTCCGCTGAATCTCGTTCGAACCGCCATAGATCGTCGCCGCCCGGCTGAACAGATAATCGGGCATCTGCGCCGCCGCGTGCGCCGGGCCGATCGGCTCCTCGTTCCAACCCTCGGCCAGGCGCGCCAGATCGTAGGGCGCGGCGTAATAGCCCAGCGCTTCGACACAGAGCTCGGTGATCTGTTGGCGAATTTCCGAGCCGCGGATCTTCAGCATCGAGGCCTCGGGCCCAATCGGCTTGCCGGCCGCCTCGTCGGCGAGCTGTCGCAGACTGGTATATTCCAGCGCCGTGAGCTGGATCTCCGTCGCGGCGATCTTTTCGAGAAAGCTGTTGTCCTCGATCAGCGCGCGGCCGTCCGCGGTCTCGCCGCGGGCCACTTCCTTCAACCGCCGCAGGCGCTGCTTCGAGGGGCCGACCTCGGCGATGTCGGTGCGTTCGAAACCGAGCAGGAACTTGGCATAGGTCCAGCCCTTGCCCGCCTCGCCGATCAGGGTCTCGACCGGCACGCGCACGTCGGTGAAGAACACCATGTTGACGTGATGGCTGCCGTCGATGGTGATGATCGGCTGGACCTCGATGCCGGGCGTCGTCATGTCGGCGAGCAGGAACGAGATGCCCTCCTGCTGTTTGCCCGAATTGTCGGTCCGCACCAGGCAGAAGATCCAGTCGGCCCAATGCGCCAGCGTGGTCCAGGTCTTGGTCCCGTTCAGCACGTAGTGATCGCCGTCGCGCACGGCCGAGATCTGCAGCGAGGCCAGGTCCGAGCCGGAGTTGGGCTCGGAGTAGCCCTGGCACCACCAGTCGTCGCTCGCCAGGATGCGCGGCAGGAAGCGTTCCTTCTGTTCGGGCGTGCCGAAGGTGTAGATCACCGGCCCGACCATCTTCAGCCCGAAGGGCGAGATCGGCGGCGCGTCACCGGCCGCCAGTTCCTCCTCGAAGATGTAGCGCTGCGTCGCGCTCCAGCCCGTGCCGCCATGTTCGACCGGCCAATGCGGCGCGACCCAGCCCTTGTCATGGAGCGTCTTCTGCCAGTCGACGAAATCGTGCTTTTCCAGCGGCAGGCCGGCGCGCATTTTCGCGGCCGTGGCCGGCGCTACCGATTCGCGGATGAACCGCCTGACCTCGTCACGAAAGGCGAGATCGTCGGCGCTGAACGATAGATCCATGGCAGGAAATTCCCCGTAAAAAGCCAAAGAAGGCGATGGACACGGCCGGGACAAATATTGTCACACAAACCAACTACCGTTGTTAACGCCCCGTTAACCGCCCGCCGCTTAATCAAGGTTAACGCGATATCCGGGACGTGAGCGGCCGGAAATTCTTTCGGCCCGCAACAGGAGGGAAGCTGATGCTGAGCCCGTACCTGAAGCGTCCGCTGCGCAGCCTGCAGCAGGCGCTCGACGACCGGCGTCGCAACGAGAAGCCAGATAGTGGGGGGCTGGCCGTCGTCGACGCCGACCCTTTTGTAACCCTGGACGGACGGTTCCTGTCCGCCCGCGATTTCTTCGGCAAAAACGCCGAAGACTCGACCAGCGTAACCAAACTGCGACGCCGCGGCTGATGATCAGCCGCGGCCGCAGGCCCGTACCCAGACCTCTCCGAGCTAGCTGTCCGATTGAGCCCGTTCCGGGTAGAGCGACAGCAGGCCGTCTGCGCTCGCCGGACAGACGCCGCGCTCCGTCACCAGACCGGTGACCAGGCGTGCCGGCGTGACGTCAAAGGCATAATTCGCCGCCGGCGCCGCATCCGGCGTCACCGAGACCTCGACAACCTCGCCATCGGCCGTCCGGCCGCGCAACCGCGTGACCTCGGCGGCATCCCGTTGCTCGATCGGGATCTCGGTGCGGCCGTCGCGCACGGTCCAGTCGATGGTGCTGTGGGGCAGCGCGACATAGAACGGCACGCCGTTGTCGTGCGCCGCCAGCGCCTTCAGATAGGTGCCGATCTTGTTGCAGACATCGCCGGTCGAGGTCGTGCGATCGGTGCCGATCATGCAGAGATCGACCTCGCCATGCTGCATCAGATGACCGCCGGCATTATCAACGATCACCGTGTGCGGGACACCGTGGCTGCCGAGCTCCCAGGCGGTCAGCGCCGCGCCCTGGTTGCGCGGCCGGGTCTCGTCGACCCAGACATGCACCGGCACGCCGTCGTCGTGCGCCATGTAGATGGACGCCAGCGCCGTGCCCCAGTCGACCGTCGCCAGCCAGCCGGCATTGCAATGGGTCAGCACATTGACCGGCCGGTCGCGGCCGGCCCGCTCCCACGCCTCGCGGATCAGTGGCGCGCCGTGGGTGCCGATCGCGTGGCACGTGGCGACGTCGTCGTCGCAAATCTCGGCGGCCCGGGCATAGGCGGTGGCCAGCCGTTCGCCGTGCGGGCGGTTGCGCAGGGCGTCGCGCATCTCGTCCAACGCCCAGCGCAGATTGACCGCGGTCGGCCGGGTGGCCAGCAACTGCGCATGCGCACGGTCGACGGCCGTGTCGCTGGTGTCCGCCCGCAGCGCCAGACAGATCCCATAGGCCGCCGTCGCGCCGATCAGCGGCGCCCCGCGCACGACCATGTCGCGGATCGCCACAGCGGCGTCATCGACGGTGGTCAACTGCTTCACGCCGAACTCGAACGGCAACAGCGTCTGGTCGATCACCGACACCGACCAGCCGTCCTCGTTCAGCCAGATGCTGCGGTAGTGGGTGCCGTCAATGTTCATGGGCGAACACCTTGCTAACCAACGTAGAGACCACCGTTCACGTCCAGGATGGCGCCGGAGAAATAGCTGGCCCCCGGCGAGCACAGGAACGCGATCGGCCAGGCAATCTCGTCCGGCCGGCCCATGCGGCGCAAGGGGTACTTTTCGGCGTCGTAAGGCGTCGACTGGGTCATCTCCGTCGTCACCGGCCCCGGCGCGACCCCGTTCACCAGCACGCCCTTGGGCGCCGCCCGCTTGGCCAGCCAATAGACCAGCGCATGCACGCCGCCTTTGGACGCCACATAGTGCGGCTGCACGATCGGCGAAATGCCGCCCATGCGGCCACCGATCGAACCGACGAGCACGATCCGGCCGTCGCCGGCCTCGGCCATGCGGGGCAGCCAGGCGCGGGCTACATTCAGACAGCCAAGCACGTTCACGTCCATCACCCGATGGAATACGTCGTCCCAGTTATCGGTTTCGAGCCAGTCTTCCTCGAGCGGGCAGATTCCGGCGAGCGCGACGGCCGCATCAATCGGGCCGCAGCTTTCTGCCAGCGCTTCGACCGCGCGTCGGTCGGCGATGTCCATTTGGTGGCTCGACAGCTTGACGCCGTCTGCCTGCAGTTCCTTGGCGAGGTCGTCGAATTCAACGACGTCGGTCAGCACGAGTTCGGCGCCCAGCGCCGCGCAAGCGTGCGCCGTGGCGCGGCCGATGCCGCCGCCGGCACCGGTGATGACGACGCGCTTACCGCTGAGATCGATGGCAGATGATATTGGCATGGCTCCTCCCGTCGGCGGATGCTACCGCCTGACGGGGGAGGAAACCAAGCTCTGCGCTATGCGGCGAAGCTGGGCGCCTGTTCGAAGCGCCAGCCGAAGGTGCCGCAGGCATAGGCGCTGTCGGGATCGTTGTCGCCGCGCACCGGCAGGAAGACCGAGCGATAAAGAATGCCGACCCCGGGGCAGGTCTCGAAGCGGCCGTCGACCTCAACCGGCACGGCCTTGCGTTGAGCATCGGCCCAGGCATGGCAAAGCTTGCGGCTGACGGCTGTCGGCAGGGCCTGCAGCAGGGTCTTTCCCAGAAGATCGACGCTGCAAGCCGCCTGAACAGCCTCGCCACAGAGCACGATGATCGACTTCTCCAGGCGCTGCTCGGTCCGGACCAGGATGAACCTGTCGCGGAAATCATGATCGGCCGCGAGGTCCAGATCGCGCAGCACAGGGGTCTTGCCCTGCTGGCGGGACTGTTCCCAGTGGCTGAGGATTTGGCGGGTCGACCGGCGTTCGCCGCTGCTGCTGGCCGGCCTGATCGGATCGGCACCGAGTTCGGTGTGCTGGAACATGGGATTGGTACTCCTTAAGCGCAACTTGGTCTCGGCCGGCGACCTCGGCCTTGGGCGTTTTCCACCGGTGTACGCGTGGCAAACGCCATGCCAATCCGGACGGCGCGAATTCTGTCGGGAAATCCCTGGATTTTTGGTAAACGAGAGCACCGATGGCGCACCGGTTCGGGCCGAGGCGGTCAAATTTGCCGCCCCGGCGGCAGTTCGCGCCGGTCTTGACCGGACCTGACGCCACGGCAGGGGTCGCGACAATCAGAGGCGGAGCTGGCCGTGACAGCGCCCGATGTGACGGTGATTGGTGCAGGCATCGTCGGTGCGGCGATCGCCCATTTTCTCAGCCGGACCGATGCCCGGGTGCGGTTGATCGATGCGCGGCCGACACCCGGGCGCGGTGTGACGGGCCAGTCATTCGGCTGGGTCAACTACGTCACGGCCGAGCCCACGGCATCCGCCGAGATGTACCGGCACCGGCGGGCAGCCTTTGACCACTACGAGCGCCTCAACCAGAGCCTGAAAGCGCGCCTGTTCGGCCCGCGGCAGGGCTCCCTGGTATGGACGTCATCCGCTCAAGAAACAGAGCGCATGGTCGAGCGGCATACGGCCCAGGGCAGCCCGACCCGGCTCGTCGACCGAAACGAATTTGCCAAGCTGGCGCCCATGGTGGCGGCGTCCCCCGAACGGGCGGCCTATTCGCCGGACGACTTCGCTCTGGACCCGGATGAGGCCAGTGAACTGCTCGTGCGAAGCGCCAGGGAAAACGGAATTGAGGTCATCCTGGGCCAGGCGGTCGATGGCGTTCAAATTGAGGCAGGTTGTGTCGCTGGCGTTCGTCTTGCGGGCGATCTGCTTTCGACCGATATGGTCGTGGTCGCCGCGGGCACGGGCAGTCATCGGCTTCTGTCGGACGTCCAGCCATCGCTTGGGATCACAGACTCGCCCGCCGCCCTGATCACAATCGCGGCCGACACCGCGCCGTTGGGCAGAATCTTAAGCGGGCCGGAACTGGAGATCCGATCGCGCGGCGACAATCAACTCCTGGTCGCCAGCGGCCCGCCCGACGACCCGAATGAGACGGGCAGAATCGCGCTGGGCGAGCGAACGCTTACCAGCGTCAACCGCATACTGCCAAGCGTCGCGAACGCCTCGGTTCGTTCGGTCGAGATCGGCCGGCGGCCAGCGACAACCGACGATCGACCGCTGGTCGGCCGGTTGGCCGCCGTTCCGAGCCTCTTCGTTGCCGTCGCGCATCCCGGCGTTATCCTGGCGCCCGCCATCGGCCGGACCATCGCCGAGCAGGTCTTCGACCGACCCGTCTCGACGGAACTGGGCGACAACATTATCGGGCCGTGATGCCTCCGACGGAGACGAAAACGGTCACGGTCGCAGCCGGCCCATCCGATCTAGGATTAGGAGCATGACCAGCAAACGACGCATGATTCTGGCAATCGCCGTAATCGGGCCCTGCCTCCTCGGCATGGCGACGACCGGCGCCGCCGAACAGTCCGCCAAGGAAACCGAGCGGCGAATCCTGCAAGTCGGCCCGAACCGGGCGCTGACCTCGCCGGCGCAGGCCGCGATCAAGGCCCGCGACGGCGATATCATCGAGATCGACGCGGCGGAATATCTCGGCGACGTCGCGGTCTGGCGGGCCGACAACCTGACCATCCGGGGCGTCGGCGGCCGGCCGCTGCTGGACGCCCGCGGGCGTTCGGCCCAGGGCAAGGCGATCTGGGTCACGAACGGCGCCGACATCACCGTCGAGAATCTAGAATTCGCCAACGCCAAGGTGCCTGACCGCAACGGCGCCGGCATCCGCGCACAGGGCAAGAATCTGACCGTGCGCAATGTCGTCTTCCGCGACAACGAGGACGGCATTCTGGCGGTCGGGCGCGAGGACAGCACCATCGTCATCGAGCATTCCGAGTTCGCCCGCAACGGCTTCGGCGACGGGGCATCGCACGGCCTCTACATCAACCGGATCAAGCGTCTGGTGTTCCGCTACAACTTCGCGCACCACGCCAAGGTCGGCCATCAGCTGAAGACCCGCGCGCGCGAGAACGTCATCGTCGGCAACCTGTTCATGGACGGCGAGAGCGGCAATTCCAGCTATGCCATCGACATGCCGAACGCCCGCGTCGCCTACGTGCTCGGCAACGTGCTGCAGCAGAGCAACGCGGCGATGAACAACGCGCTGATTTACGTTGGCGGCAAGGCGGGTGGCCAAAACCCGCGCGTCTTTATCGCCAACAACACGGTGATCAACGACCGGGAGCGCGGCGGCGTGTTCGTCCTGAACAACAGTCCGATCACGGTGGGCGTGCACAACAACCTGCTGATCGGCAAGCTGCGCATCGTCAGGGGCAAGGCCATCGAGTCGCATAACCTGAAGGGCGACCGGGAATTCTTTGTCGATGCCGGCAACCTGGACTTCCGGCTGCGCGCCGGCGCGGCGGCCATCGACGCCGGCCTCGATCTGGGCATGGACGGACGGATCGCGCTGGCGCCGGACGGCGAGTACCGGCACCGGGCGGAACGCCGTGACCGGCCGAAGTCTGGACCGATCGATATCGGCGCCTACGAGTTCACCGCAAATTGATCGGCGGATCCGGCGGAATTCAGCCGAATCCGACGCCCCGTTCGTTGTCAAGCATTCATTAATCTTGCTTATTGTATGCTAGACAACTAATTCTGGTGCCATGCTGAAACCGCGAACAGACGAGCCCGAGCGCCGCGAAAGCGCGGAGCGCAACATCGGCTTTCTGCTGAATGACGCCGCGCGGCTGATGCGGGTGAACTACGATCGTCGCATGGCCGAGCTCGGCCTGACCCGTTCGCAGTGGTGGGTGCTGACGCATCTTTATTTCAACGAGGGCATCACCCAGACCGAGCTGTCGAGCCTGCTGGATATCGAGCGCGCCTCGCTCGGCCGCCTGCTCGACCGTCTGGAGCAGAAAGGCTGGGTCGAACGCCGTCCCGACGACAGCGACCGGCGGATCAAGCGCGTGTTCCTGACCGGCGAGGTCGAGCCGCTGATGCAGACCATGCGCGCGGTCGCCGCCGAGACCCGGGCCGACTCGCTCTCGGGCCTGTCGCCGGCGGATCAGGAACAGATGATCGAGTTCCTGTTGAAGATCAAACACAACCTGTTGCGCATCAACGGCGAGAACGGCCGGCACCTGAAAATCGCGGGAGACGACGCATGAGCCAGCCGGCGCGACGCGAAAATCCCGACAACAGGCCGAAGATCGAGCCGGTCGAGGACACGCCGGTCGAGCAGACGCCGTCCGACCCGGTCGTCACCGAGCTGACGCCGGCGCCGCGCCGGCGGGGCCGCGCCATCCTGCGCGGCGCGCTGCGCTTCAAGCTGATGATCCTGCTGCCGCTGGCGGCGCTGATCTACGGCGCGATCTACTGGGGCCAGAGCACGCGCTACATCACCACCGAGAACGCCTATGTGAAGAGCCACGTCGTCGCCATCAGCGCCGATGTCGATGGCCGGGTGATCGAGGTCAACGTGAGGGAGAACGACCGCGTCAATGCCGCCCAAGTGCTGTTCCGGCTGGACCCGCGGCCGTTCGAGATCGAGGTCCAGGGCGTGCGCGCCAGGCTGGACGCGGTCGTGTCCGAAATCAGCGCGATGCGCGCCGAATATCTGAGCGGCCGGCAGGAGACCGGCCAGATGCAGGAAATGGTGCGCTACATGCAGAACGAGTTCGACCGGCAGGAGCGGTTGACGGCGCGCGGCGTATCGACGGCCGTGAAGCGCGACGAAGCCGAGCACGAACTGGAGATGGCCCGCCGCGAACTCGCCACCAAGCAGCAGGAAAACCAGACCGTACTGGCCAAGCTCGGCGGCAACGCCAACATCCCGGCCGAGCAGCATCCGAACTACTTGAGCGTGCTGGCCGAGCTCGACCGGGCGCAGCTCGATTTCGACCGCACGCAGATCGTGGCGCCGGCCGACGGCGTGGTCAGCAACATCAGCCTGCGGCTCGGCGAATATGTCGAGGAAGGCGAGCCGGTGTTCTCGCTGATCCAGAGCAGCGAAACCTGGATCGAGGCTAATCTGAAAGAGACCCAGCTGACGCACCTGCATGTGGGTCAGAAGGCGACGCTGGTGGCCGACGCCTATCCCGCCCTGACCTTCAACGCGACGGTCGAGAGCATCAGTCCGGCGACCGGCGCGGAGTTCGCCCTGCTGCCGCCGCAGAACGCCACCGGCAACTGGGTCAAGGTGGTGCAGCGCCTGCCGGTGCGGCTCGCCATCGAGGAGAACCCGGACCTGCCGCCGCTGCGCGCCGGCATGACGGTGACCGTCAGCATCGACAGCGAACGCGACCGCAGCGTGCGCACGCTGGTCGAGGAAGCGATTGCGCTGGTCGGCCTCGACGGCGTGGTGCCGGCAGGCTGGCTTGCCTACCTGCCCAACGGACACTGAACGTCCCGTCGTTGTGATTGAAATCACCGCGCCAGCAACGGCCGGCTTGTAAAGTCGGCGGCGTTTCCGCACCCTGTCATCGGGAGACACGGCGACGACAACGCCGGCACGCTGGGAGGATGTCGATGATCTTTCGGCAATTGTTCGACAGTGTCTCCAGCACCTACACGTATCTCATCGCCAGCCGCCGCGGCGGCGAGGCGCTGATCATCGATCCGGTGCTGGAGAAGGTGGATCGGTATCTCCGGCTGATGGACGAGCTCGACCTGAAGCTGGTGAAGGCGATCGACACGCACGTGCACGCCGACCACATCACCGGCCTTGGCGCGCTGCGCGACCGCACCAAGTGCATCACCGTGATGGGCGAGCAGAGCGGCGTCGACGTGGTCTCGATGCGCGTCGGCGATGGGGACCGGATCGAGATCGAGGGCGTCTGCCTGGACACGATCTATACGCCCGGCCACACGGACGATTCCTATTCCTTCCTGATGGGCGACCGCGTGTTCACCGGCGACACGCTGCTGATCCGCGGCACCGGACGCACCGACTTCCAAAACGGCAGCGCCCGCGACCAGTACGAGTCGATCTTCGGCAGACTGCTGACGCTGCCGGACGAGACGCTGGTCTATCCGGCGCACGACTATAAGGGCGACATGGTCAGCACCATCGCCGAGGAACGCGCCTGCAACCCGCGCCTGCAGGTGGACTCGGTCGATCAGTATGTTGAGATCATGGCCAGCCTGAACCTCGCCAACCCGAAGATGATGGACGTCGCCGTGCCGGCGAACCTGAAGGTTGGCCTGTCGCAGGACGAGATCGAGGCGCGCGGCTGGTCGCTCACCTGCGATGCCGCCAAGACGCTGGTCGGCGCCCAGGACGCCATCATCGTCGACCTGCGCGACCGGGCCGAGCGCGAGCGGCACGGCGAGATCCCGGGCTCCGTGCACGCCCCCTACCCCGACCTCGACGAGAACGTCGAGCCCGGCGGCCTGCTGCACGAACTGGCGACGGCGACCGGCAAACGCCTCGTGTTCTACTGCGCCTTCGGCGAGCGTTCGGCCATGGCCGTGGAGGCCGCCCAGACCGCCGGCCTGAGCAACGCCTGCCACATCAAGGGCGGCATCGACGCCTGGAAAAAGATCGGCGGGCCGTTGTCGGGGGAGACCGGAACGGACTGACGGCGGCGGCTACCAGTAGCGGCCCATGACTTCCTTGGCCCAGGCGGGTTCGCGGACATCGCCGCGCGGGGCGAAGCCGGAGATGTAGGGTTTGATGTCGAGGACGGGCGTGTCGTCGATGGCATCCAACCCCTCGACCACGACCGACAGGCCGTCGATGGCGACCAGGTTGCAGACCGTGACGCCGAGGCGGTTCGGCCGGTTGCGGCCGCGCTGGGCATAGATGCCGACATCCGGCAGGTCGGCGCGGTCGCGCGGGTGCCGACTGCCCTCGACCACGGTGCCGAGCGGCACGCGGTGGAACTGATAGATCACCTCGATATGGCTGAACTCCTCGAGCCCGACCAGCGCCCGGGGCCGGACCTTGGCGCGGTCCAGCTCGATCACGGCGCGGACGCTGCCCCAATTGTCCCGGATCGGCTCGCTGCGTCCCCCGCGCACGACGCCGATCACATCCAGTTCCAGTTTCGTCATATGTCAGTCCAGATCGCTGCGCCGGATGTGACAGTCGGCGCGCTTCAGCACGTCGGGCTGTAGCTTGGTGCCGAGGCCTGGGCCATCCGGCGCCCGGATCATGCCGTTCTCGACCGGCGGCAGGGCCGTCACCAGTTCCTGGTACCAGCCATAATAAAATGAGCGCACCATCTCCTGGATCAAGGCGTTGGTGGCGTTCAGCGACAGGTGCACCGAGGCCGTGAGCAGGACCGGGCCGGTGCAGTCGTGCGGCGCCACCGGCAGGTGCCAGGCCTCGGCCATGGCGCCGATCTTGCGCGCTTCCGACAGGCCGCCGACCCAAGCCAGGTCCAGCATGACGACGCCGACGGCGTTGAGCTCCAAGAGCTGCCGGAACTGGCCGCGGCCGGCCAACGTCTCCGACGCCGTCACCGGCACCCGGGTCGAGGCCGCGTACTCGGCGAGGCTGCCGAGGCTGTCCATCTTGATCGGGTCCTCGAACCAGAAGGGATCATAGGGCTCGAGCGCCGCGGCGATGCGTTTCGCCGCCGTCAGGTTCCACATGGAGTGCAGCTCGACCATGATGTCCATTTTGTTGCCGACGGCATCGCGGATCTTGCCGAAGGGCTCGAGCGCCTTGTCGAGGTCGGGGCCGGAGATGTACATGCCGCCCGACGCCTCGGCGGCATAGTCGAACGGCCAGATCTTCATGCCGGTGATGCCCATCTCAAGCAGGCTGAGCGCCAGTTCATCGGCCCGGTTCAGAAACGCGTCGAGGTCCTCGTACGGCCCTTCCGGCTGGCCGTCCGGCAGGCCGAAATTGTCGGTGCCCTGGTCCTTGCGCGCCCGCACGTATTTGTAGCCGGCACAGGTGTTGTACACCCGGATCTGGTCCCGGCTGGCGCCGCCCAGGAGCTGGTAGATCGGCTGGTTCGTCGCCTGGCCCCAGATATCCCAAAGCGCGATATCGACGCCGGAGTTGCCGCGCGTCTCGGCGCCGGAGCTGGAAAAGCCGAGATAGCCGGTCAGGCCCTTGAAGTGCCGGTCGATCTGCAGCGGATCCTTGCCCAGCAAATAGGGCGCGATGAAGCTGTGGATATGGGCTTCGGCCGAGGCCGTGCCGTAGAAGATCTCGCCGAGGCCGACCAGGCCTTCGTCGGTGTGCACATGTACCCAGAGCAGATTCGGAAATTCGTCGAGACGGATGGTCTCGATGGCAGTGACTTTCATGCGCGGCCTCCCTGTGGCGTGCTTGCGACGCCTGGCCCTCCAAGTCTAACGGGTTTGAGGGCGGCATGCAGCGGGGCTAATATCACCGTTTCACCGACATCCTGGAGCGACGAGCGATGCGGGTTGACGATATCTTGGCGTGCGCGCCGCGGGTGCTGACCCAGGCGCAGCGGGAGTCCTATTTCGCGAACGGCTATCTGCTGCTGGAGAGCTTCATCCCGGCCGACTGGCTCGACCGCTTGCGGGCCCAGACGGCACGCTTCGTCGAGTTGAGCCGTGATGTCCCCGCCTCGGACGATTGCTTCGACCTGGCGCCGTCGCATGCGGCCGCGGCGCCGCGGATGCGGCGGCTGAAGAACCCGGACGACCGCGATCCGGAGTTCTGGGCCTTCGCCAACGACCGCATCGCCGACGCGGTCGCGGATCTCGTCGGACCGGACGTGCTGTTCCACCATTCCAAGCTGAACTTCAAATGGAACGACGGCGCGGACGACGTGAAGTGGCACCAGGATGCCGGCTTCTATCCGCACACCAATTACAGCGCGCTGGCCGTCGGTACCTATCTGCAGGACACGGCCATGGCCGACGGGCCGCTGGCGGTGATTCCCGGCAGCCATAACGGCCCGCTCTACGAGCAGTACGACGACCAGGACCAGTGGACCGGCTGCCTGTCCGATGCCGACGTCGCCGGGCTCGATCAGAGCAAGACCGTTTATCTCGAGGGGCCGGCCGGTTCGATCACCGTTCACAACTGCCGCACCGTGCACGGCTCGCCGGCCAGCACGGCGGACGACGGCCGGCCGCTCTTGCTGAACGGCTATACCTCGGCCGACGCCTTTCCCTACATGCCGAACCCGTCGGGTTCCAGTCATGCCCGCACTGTCGTGCGCGGCAAGCCGTCGCGCTGGGCCGAGCACGACCCGCGGCCCGGCCTCATTCCGCCCGACTGGTCTGGCGGCTATACCTCGATCTTCGCCGCCCAGTCCGGCGAGGACGCCCAACAGGCCGCCGAATAGGCGCGCCCCGGTTTCACACTTCTACAGACGGTAGCTTGTTATGACCCAGTCCGGCCCGCTCAGCGGGATCACCGTGATCGACCTGACCCGCGTGCTGGCGGGCCCCTATTGTACGCTGCAGCTGTCGGAGCTCGGCGCCCGCGTGATCAAGGTGGAGACGCCGGGCCGCGGTGACGACGCCCGGCACTACGGGCCGTTCGTCAACGGCAAGTCGGCCTACTTCATCTCGATCAATCGCGGCAAAGAGAGCATCGCGCTAAACCTCAAGGAAGACGGCGATCGCGCGGTGTTCGAGAAGCTGCTGGAGACGGCCGACGTCATCGTCGAGAACTTCCGGCCCGGCACCATGGAAAAGCTGGGCTATGGATGGGAGACGCTGCACGAACGCTATCCGCGGCTGATCTATGCCGCGGCGTCCGGCTACGGCCATACCGGGCCGCACGCGCAGCGGCCGTCCTACGACATGGTGGTGCAGGCCATGGGCGGCATCATGAGCATCACCGGCCAGCCCGACGCCCCGCCCACGCGGGTCGGCATGTCGATCGGCGATATCGCGGCCGGCCTGTTCACGGCGGTCGGCGTCAACGCGGCGCTCTACGACCGGGCCATGACCGGCGAAGCGCGCAAGATCGACATCGGCATGCTGGACTGCCAGATGAGCCTGGTGGAGAACGCGATCGTGCGTTATTCGGCCACCGGCCAGATCCCCGGCCCACTCGGCGCCAAGCACCCGTCGATCACGCCGTTCCAGGTGTTCTCGACCCGCGACAGCTACCTGATCATCGCCGCCGGCAACGACAATCTTTACCGGCAGATGTGCCAGGTGCTGGACCGCATGGACCTGGCGGAAGACCCGAAATACGCGACCAACGACCTGCGGAACCAGAACGCGGCCGAGTTGGAGGCGCAGATCGAGTCCGTCCTGAAGACCAGGGACACGGCCGATTGGCTGACCGTCTTTGACGATGCCGGCGTGCCGGCCAGCGCCATCAACAACGTCGCCCAGGTCATGGCCCATCCGCAGGCCGGCCCCCGCAACATGATCGTGGACGTCGACGATCCGACGGCCGGCAAGCTGAAGGTCGCCGGCAACCCGATCAAGGTCTCGGGCTACGCCGATCCCAATACGCGCGACACGGCGCCGGACCTCGATGCCGACCGCGATAAGATCCTGAAGCAGCTGGAACGCTGATCCGTAGCCGACCGCCGGCGGAATCAGAATTGTTCGATTAAGTGCAAGGTCTTTTGCTTGACCGGGTTCTTGTAGAGGTTGGCTTCCTTGGAGCGCAGGAACGTCGCGAGATAGAGAA
Source organism: Alphaproteobacteria bacterium (assembly GCA_965232515.1). Lineage (GTDB taxonomy): Bacteria > Pseudomonadota > Alphaproteobacteria > JANQKO01. The sequence goes on from CBDDPY010000002.1 coordinate 2,294,017, forward strand.
GGAACAGGTTGCGGAAGGTCGCGACCTCAAGCTGATAAGCCTGACAAAAGCGTTCGACGACGTGGCGCACCGGCGAGCTTTCGCCGTCGTCGAAGAACCGCGCAACCCGCGCCGGCTCGAAGGCGAGCGACGAAGCGATCAGCATGCAGAGATCGAGGCCCGGCAGGCGTTCCTTGCCGAATTCCTCCCAATCGAAGATCACCAGCCCGTCAGCGCCCAGGCCGAGATTGTTGAGCGTAAAGTCGCCGTGTTGTTTGATCTGCGGCAGCCGGTTCAACGAGTCGAGATCGATCGACTCCCGCCAGTTCTGCAGCTTCCCGCCGACCCCGTTACGGGCAAATTCGCCCAGCACCTCATTGGCGCAATCGCCATGAGTCCGGCCCGTGTCGGGCAGCCGGAAAGCTTTGTCCGCCGTATCGAAATAGGCGTTCAGGTCATCGGCAACGCCCGGATGCGGTTGATGGAAAAGGTCCGTCGAGGCACGTCGATGTTGAATGCCGCCGGTCACCAGCAGATTGATCTCCTTGAGCTGCTTGTAGGCCAGCGGCTTGCCGAGGCGTTCCGGCAGTACGGCATAGGCTTCGATCAGCGCATCATGTTCGTGCGCCAGTGACTTGTCATCGGCCTCGGCGAGCTTGACATGAAAAAAGTCGCCGCCGCCGACAAACACCTCGATGTTCGGCTTTCGCAGCAGATGGATATTGTACGGCGGATAGGGCGGTCCGGCCCCATTGGCGAGCAGTCCCAAATCGCTCAGCGTTTCGAAGACCGCACCGATCATTTCTGCGCCACGATCAGGTAGCAGCGTTCGACATAGGGGAACGCGTTCAGATGCAGCAGCAGCAGCCGAAACAGATATCTCGGATAGGAGAGGTTTGCGCGCCTGACCTCGATGACGTTCCTGAAATAGGCCGCTGACGCTTCCCGCCGTGCCGAGACGACATGCTGTGGATGCAGGTAATCGGGGATCACGTTGAAAACCTGAACATTCCGATAGCCGGCCCGCCGCAGGCTTCGAACGTAACCCCAGTAGGTCAACGGGCTGCGAAGATCCGACGCCCGTTCCTCGGATGCGCCGGACGTCCGGAAGCAACGCGCCAACCAACGCGCGACCAATGCCCGCATGAAACGCGGATGCAAGAGGTTGAACCCGGAAACCGCGATCATGCCGCCAGGGCGAAGCGCGCGGTACGCGGTCGTCAACAACTCGCTCCGACCCAGGCCGGCCTCGACGGCCGCCGGGTTCGGCGCCCGATCGAGCGCGCCATGCAGGACGACAAGGTCGAATGCCGACGCCGGGATTTCCGGCGGCATCGGCGTGTCAGCGCCTTGGCCGGGGACCTCGGGCGTCGGCGGCGGCCCGGCCGACGTCGTACCGCACTGATTTAGATCGCAAACGACAAGGGAGCCACAAGACTTCGCCGCCATTTCGGGTGCGCGCGCCCGACCGTAGCGCAGTTCCAGGATGTCGGCGTCCAGCGATAGTGGCGGAATGGCGTAAGTCAGCCACGCTAGATCGTGAGCGAAATGCATCTGGCCCAATTGCGCCTGTCAGCATGAGTGGCAGCCGTCGATCGATCGCATCGAGGCACACAAGGCGCACGAGGCGGCAATCCCCACGACACAATTCAGCAAAATAGGTGAAAAAAAAGTTTCAACAAGCCCGAGGTAGACTTGCGCTATGGGGTAGGAGTCTGGACTTTTCGGGCGACGAGCACGGCATCGGGACAAATCGGCGCCATCATTCCAAGCCGGGAGATCGGTTCGAGCAAGCGGCTGATGCCGGAATTCAATATCTCGTGGGAATTGAATCCGTATCGCAACAGCCACCAGCCGATGCCGTAGGCCCGCTCAAGCCGGAAGCCCGCCCGGTGAAGCAGGCGCCGCAGCTTCCAATAGGTCAGGTCCATCGAATCGCTGCCGCCCGTGAGGCGGTTCAGGACCGCCTGAATGGCTGCCGGATTCCTGTGATTGTTGATGACCAACAGCCCGCCGGAAGCGAGATGGCGGTTTAGCGCGGCAAGCACATTCGCGCGCAATTCGTCCTGAGCATTACCGAAGAACCGAAATGCCGTAATCAGATCGACCGCCGGGATGTCCAGCCGCTCCTTTGTCAGGTCAGTCAGGAAAAAAGTCGTTTTCGCGCACTTGCCGCGAGCCTGCTCGACCATGTTTTCCGATACGTCGACGCCATAGGACAGGTCCGCCAGGTTTTCGAACCGACTGAGAATGCGGCCGGTTCCACAGGCGAAATCGAGATAGCGCGGCACCTTGCCTTGGAAGTAGGTCTGAAAAATGTTCTGCAGAATGTCACCCTCGAGCCGCGTCATATAGGCGCTGAACGGATCCGCCGCGAGGTTTTCGTCATAATCTGCCCCCTTCTGCAGATGGCTCTGTCGATAATCCATGGGATGCCCTACCATCGGTGAACTGCCTTTTGAGGCCGAGGGTCTGCCTCGACATTCGAATCGGTCGCGATCGCGACACTCCCAATAGCCGCCTCGGGGGCCAAGGCGCAACACGGAGAACGTCACCATCAGATCGCCAGGGTCGGAGCCAGACCGCTTGGCCGTGCGAATTTCGGTCGGAAGGTCTTGCGGAAGCCTTAACGCGCCGGTCCGCCGGCGGCGGTGCGGCTATCGTCGTCAGGCGGCGTGTATCGAGAAGACGGCATTCATGCCGTAGGTTTCGAGATTAAGGTCCCAGCACAGCGCCTTCCGACTGGCATCGAAGCAGGAAATGCGCGTCGGCATGGTCAGGTAGCTCTCGCCGTAGCGGGCGATCGATTTCAAGCGATCCTTCACCCACTGTATGTTGTCGTGGAGTTTGGTCTGCCGGATTCGGGAGAAGCCGACGACGATCCGGTCGTCGTCGAGCGGCCGAATCCCGCGACACCAACCCAGCGCCTGATCGGAACCGACGATATCGTTGGCGGCGAGCAGCATCTCTCGCGCGCCGGTGGCGGCATTGGCCTTGACCACGCAGCCCTCGATCGTCGTGAAGTAGACCGACTCGTCCACCACGAGGCCGTCATGGGGATTGCCGATCCCGACCTCGATCCGACGATCCGGTTTGGTAAGACAGACGGCATCACGCTGCCAATGCCGGGTTACCCAAACATCGTCGCCGGTTCTGAAGACGAAATTCGGGTGTGACTTGTGAGGCTTCGTGGTCGCCACCTTTCGGTAGTCCACGCTTGGCGAAAACCGGGACCAGGTGTCCTCGCCCAGCACATCCCACTGTCGCAACAGCTCGCCGTCGGAACTGACTTCCGCGACCATATCGAGGCCGGTGACCGCGACCAGGTAGCCGCCTTCCGACGTCGGCAGGACATGATGAACGTCGTTGAAAAACGGCAGTGACAAATAGTTCACTAGTCTGAAGTCAGTTAAACGGTAGCTCAGAATTTCCGTTTGCGTGCAGACATGGAGCCGGCCGTCGGCCAGAGTGCCCGACTTGAACGTTATTGATGGCTCGTCATCCGGACAGGCGTCGGGCGGGGAAACATATTCAGCAACACATTCCGCCGATCCCGCATCGAGATCGACCCGGAGGACAAGCCCCCTTTCATAGCCGTGCCACTCATCCAGCTCGCGCCGGTTCCTTTTGGCGCGCCCGCCAACCACATACAACTGTGTCATCTCGCCGAATTCTGTAAGTCAGCTCGCCGCACTGAATGAGCGACAACGACAATGCCCAACGCCCCGTCAAACCGGCGATCAACGTCACCCATTCGCACACACACCAAACCGCCGGGCCACCGTCGTGGCCACAAATACGCCCAGCCAACCGCAGACGACGAGCGCCAGGTTGCCAGGGTCCGACAATGCTAAGACGCGTTCCGTCTCAGTTTTATGACGGTACAAAGACAGAGCGATTACATGCCGCCGGCCGGTTCGAGGCCTACCGCGCTCGGCGCGAATCCTAAGCGGTCACCGGGCCAATCCCGGCGTGCTTCGGCACCCTTCCGCAGCGTGTGATGGCGGTCACTTGCGACCGATATAGGCATGGCTACCTAATGAGCACGCGACGCACCGCGGCGGAGAAGAAAACCCGAGAACAAAGGGCGTTGCACGGAGACCGCCAAACCAATGCTGCCATTTTCATCCGACATCGGGCACGCCCACGTGGCCTGTCCGGAAATCGATGCTGCGGCGCTTTACGCCCGGGGCATGGCGTTGACGGCCGCCGGCGATGGGCCGGCCGCGATCCTCTGGTTGCGCCTGGCGGCCGAATTCAACCACGCCCCTGCCCAATTCGACCTGGGCCTGCACTATGCCAGCGGCGAGGAGCGCGACAACAGAACTGCGTTCATGTGGATCCGACGCGCCGCCGAACTCGGCCATGCACGGGCTCAATATTGGCTCGCGCGCTGCTATTTCCTCGGTATGGGTACGGAACGATCCTACGGCCTGGCCTATCGTTGGAGCGTCGCCGCGTGCGCACAGGGATTTCCCGACACCGGTCAAATCCGTGCAGCCGCCGCCGTACATCTGAGCGAAGCGGAACGCCGGCAGTATGATGCCGCCGTTATCGTTTTTTCCCGTGATTAATTTTCGTGGCTAAATTTCGGAAGAATTCCGTTTCTACCGAAACTAATTCTGATTTCTGATTAATTTCAGGTATTTTTCCGAACTAAACGTTACCTGACAGGATTCGCTCAAGCTTGTCGATGACCGGCCGACGCAGCGCCCGCTTGGTGTCGCGATAGGCCGCCCGATCGAACCCCGCCAGACGCCGCGCCGCCGCCATCGCCGCTGCCTCGATCTCGTCAGAAGACACGACGGTATCCAGGAACCCCGCCGCCGATGCCGATGCCGGATCGAACATTTCGGCCGTCAGCGTCGCGCGCGCAAGATGGGTCGGCGCCAATCTCGGCCGCGCCAGTTCGATGGCGAGGTCGGGCAGCGCCATGCCGGCCGCAACCTCGTTGAAGCCGATCTTGAAGTCGCCGTCGACGCCCAGGCGCTGATCCGCTGCCAACAGCAGCATCGCGCCCGCCGCGACGGCATGTCCCGTGCAGGCGACGACGACAGGCAGATCGGCCTTGCAGACCCGCAGCAGCAGACGTCCGGCAGCTTGCCGCATCTCCGCCGCCGGCGCGCCGCCGGCCTCCAGAACACGCAGATCGATGCCGCCGGTCAGGATTCCCGTCCGTCCCCGCAGCAGAATCGCCGCGACCGGGCCGGAGACGCTGCCGAACCGCGCCAGCAGATCGTCGAGCTCGCTCAGCACCGCCGTCGTCAGGACATTGGCCTTGCCGTCATCGAGCGAGATTTCGGCGATCCCATCCCGTACCTCGACATGTACCGGCGGCGTTGCTGCATTGGTCATATCCGCCCCCTCAATCCAGCTCGAACTGACATCGCGCGCGGTCAGCTGGCGCCGCCAGCTAACATGTTGTGCCGCCGTCCGGCAATGCCAGGGTCAATCGGGGTCCCAGATGCCGATGTGGATGCCCCGCCGCCGGTGGGAGTTGGTCCGGGGCTCAACCGCCTCGTCTGGCATGGCCGGGCGGTGTTTGAGGCCCTGATGCCAATCCAGTAAGCGCAGCCGCATCTCGGTGCGAACGGCTTCGTGGCCGGGGTCGGAGCCGAGATCGTCGAACTCGCCGGGATCGTTTGCCAGGTCGAAGAGCTGTTCGGGAAAGCCGTCCCAGCGGATGTACTTCCAGCGTTCTGTGCGCAGCATCCAGGCGCGGCAGTCGCGCGGCCCGCGGCGGAGCCGGCGCCGGGCTTCGCGGAAGGAATAGTCGAGTTCGCAGACCACGGCGTCGCGCCAGCCTTCGTCGCCGGTCTCCCGCGTCGCGGCCAGCAGCGACCGGCCTTCGATCAGATGCGCCCGCGGCGGCGCGCCCACCGCGTCGAGGAATGTGGGCACCAGATCGATGCTTTCGACCAGCCGCGGATCGTGCATCCCGCGCGTGCCGTCCGCGGCCGGATCGGGATCGTAGACGATCATCGGAATACGCACCGCTTCCTCGAACATGATCTCCTTCTCGCCGAGCCAGTGGTCGCCCAGGAAATCACCGTGGTCCGAGGTGAAGGCGATCAGCGTGTCGTCCATGCGGCCGCTCTGTTCGAGGAAGTCGAACAGCCGGCCCAGATTGTCGTCGATCTCCCTGACCAGCCCCATATAGACCGGCCGCACCCGGTTCAGCACCTCGTCGCGGGCGAAGCTGCGGCATTCGTCGTGGTCGTAATAGGCGCGCAGGACGGGATGCGCCCTGCCCTTCTCGTCGTCGCGGCGATTGAGCGGCTGGCACTGGTTGGGCCCGTACATGTCGTTGTAGGGCGCCGGCGCGAGGTAGGGCCAGTGCGGTTTGATGAAGCTCAAATGCAGCAGCCATGGGGCCGCGCCCTGCGCGTCGATGAACTGCATGGCCCGATCGGTCATGTAGGCGGTTTCGGAGTGCGCCGCGGCGACGCGGGCCGGCAGGTGCGCGTTCCGCATCCACCAGCCGCTGACCTGACAGCTGTCGGCCTCCGCGGCGTTGGCGTAATCCTCCCACGGATTTTCGCCCTCGCCATAGCCGTGCGCGCGCAGATACCGGTTGTAGTGGCTGTCCGGCGGCGGCGCGACATGACCCTCGTGCCGGTCGTAGGGTTCGAAGCCGGCATTGGCCAGCAAGCGACCGGTCTCGCCCGCCGGATCGATGCCGAGGCGCGCCATGCCGTCGACATCGGGCAGCGCGTGGGTCTTGCCCGCAAGCGCCACCCGCAAGCCGGCGGCGCGCAGGTATTCGCCCAGCGTCGGCTCGCCAACCGGCAACGGCACGGCGTTCCAGGTCGCGCCGTGGCTGGAGACGTAGCGGCCGGTATAGAACGACATACGCGAGGGGCCGCACACCGCCGACTGGCAGAAGGCGTTGGGGAAAACCACGCCCCTGGCGGCCAGCCGGTCGATGTTCGGCGTCTCGAGATGCGGATGGCCCATGCACGACAGATAGTCGAAGCGCAACTGGTCGCACATGATGAACAGAACGTTGCGGACAGGGGCCATCGGCTTACTCCTCGGTACCGGGTGTCAAACCGCCTACTTCGCGACCAGCCGCTCGGGCACGGTCAGGCCGGCCTCGCGGTAATAGCGCAGGGCGCCCGGATGCAGCGGGATATTGGCCTCGTCCAGCGCCTTCTCGAACGCGATCTCCCGCATCCACGGTGCGGTGTCCTGCATCTCCTCGGCCCCTTCCCAGAACGCCTTGGTCATGTTGTAGATCACGTCGTCGGGCATGTCGGCGCGGGTGGCGATGCCGACAATGGCGCCGATGGTGACGGCCGGGCGGTCGTTGACCTGGTTCTTGCCGTAGATACCGGCCGGAATTTCGCCGAGCAGGCCGCCGGGCCGCTTGATCAGCTTTTGCACCGGCTCGCTGGCGAGCGCGGCCTCCGACAGCGACAGAAAGCGGATCTTGTTGGTCAGCGCCACCTGCTGGATCACCGGGCTCGGCGGGTTGGTCGGGTTGATGTAGACGTCGATGCGCCGGTCCTGGAAGGCGGCGCCGGCCGCGTCCCAGCCGAGCTTGACCGACTCGAAGTCTTTGCCGGGCTCGTAGCCGGTCGCGCCCTTCACCAACTGCGTCGCCACGCGCAGGGCGGCGCCGCCGGGCGGGCCCAGGAAGACCTTCTTGCCCTTGATGTCTTCCAGCGTCTCGATGCCGGAATCGGCATAGACCGTGACGTGGTAGAGGCCGATCGGAAACATCATGATCGAGCGGAGCTTTGTGGCCAGCTCCGGCGCCGCGTCGACCTTCTTGAACATGGCCTGCTGCTTCTGCATGAAGATCTGAATGATCGGCGCGGTCATGAACAGGTCGATCTCGCCGCGCGCGGTCTCCATGGCGTGCCGGGTGGCGACGCCGGTAGCATTCACCTGGATCTCGTAGTCCGGCAGCTTCTTGTTGATGATGTTGGCGAACGTCGTCATCACCAGGTAGGGCGAGCTGCCTGGCCCCAGCGTCGACATCTTGTAGAAATCCTTGGCCGACGCACCGGCGGCGAACACCGTCGCCGCGAGGGCGGCGGCCGCCAAGGCGGTCAGCGTCCGTTTGCAGGTTTCGATCATCGGGGTTCCTCCCTTCGTTCGTTCAAGGTTCATTGCGGACTTGCCTGCGGCGCGGCACGCGCGTGCCGCAGACGCTCGAAGACGAGAATGGCGACGGCCAGCAGCAAGGCACCCGCCTCCACCGCCGCGAACGGCAGCAGCACCAACAGGCCGAGCGCGATACGCAGACAGCGCGACCAGGCCGGCAGGGTGCCCCCGTCGTAGCCGGAGAGACCGGTTGTGAACAGCCAGATGGCGACGCCGAGACGGACCAGCACCCAGACGAAGGCGATGACATCGAAGCTTTCGACCAGCGACAGGGCCGGGTTGTAGACCAGCACGAACGGGATGACGAAGCCGATCAACGCCACCCGCACGGCATCGACCGCCGTGCCCATGGGATGCGCGCCACTGATCGGCGCCGCGGCATAGGCCGCGAGCGCCACCGGCGGCGTGATCGACGACAGCACGCCGAAATAGAGCACGAAGAGATGCACGATCAGCGTCGGCACGCCGAGCTGCTCGATGGCCGGGCCCATGACCAGCACGATGATCAGGTAGGCCGGCACTGTCGGCATGCCCATGCCCAGCACCAGGCAGCCCAACATCATCAGCAACAGCGACAGGAACAGGCTGTCGCCGGCGAGCGACAGGATCACCGTGGCGAAGCGCAAGCCCAGGCCGGTCATGTTCATGGCGCCGATGACGATACCGACGGCGGCGACGGCGACCATGATCTTGGCGCCGTTCTCGCCGGCCCGGGCCAGCGCGTCCAGCAGCCGTTTCGGCCGGCGGCGGACCTCCGGGTTCAGCACGAAGCCGGCGACAATAGCGGTGACCGTGGCCCAGAAGCCGGCGAGCGCCGGCGAGCGGCCGCTGACCAGCAGGCCGATAATGACGCAGAGCGGGATGATCAGCGCCAGCGACATCAACCAGTCCTGACGCGTGATCCGCTCGCGCTGATCGGGCGGGATCGGCTCGATGCCGCGCTTCACCGCCTCGACGGAGACGGCGCAGAACAGGCTGCCGTAGTAAAGCAAGGCCGGCACCAGCGCGGCGACGCAGATCGTCAGATATGGGATGCCGGTGACGTCCGCCATGATAAAGGCGACGGCGCCCATGACCGGCGGCATGAACTGGCCGCCCGACGAGGCCGCGGCCTCGACGGCGCCGGCGAAACGTCCGGTGAAGCCCCGCTGCCGGATCATCGGGATGGTGAAGACGCCGGTGCCCACGACATTGGCGGCGACGCTGCCGGACATGGTGCCGAACATGGCGCTGGCGACGACGGCGGCATGGCCCGGACCGCCGCGCAGCCGGCCTGTGGCGGCAAAGGCGATGCGCAACAGCGAGCGGCCGGCGCCGATGCCGTCCAGAACGACGCCGAACACGACGAAGACCAGGATGAAGCTGGTGACCACGGCGACCGGCCGGCCGAAGACGCCGTCGAAGCTGTACCAGATCGTGCGGATGGTCTGCTCGGCGCTGAACCCGGCATGCTGCAGGATCCAGGGCAGGTGCTCGCCGGCGAGGCAATAGGCCAGCGCCGTCAGGCAGACCAGGAACAGCGGCAGACCGAACAGCCGCCGGGTCATTTCCAGCAGAACGAAGACACCGAGCCAGCCGAAGAACTGATCCGTGACCGTGAAGTCGTAGAGGCCGGTCTCCAGCTCTTCCGACAACGACACGGCCCAGTAGGCCGCGAGAACGCCGGCGACGGCGATGGCGACATCGATCAGACGCGTTAAAGGCGCGCCGGCGGCCAGCACCGGGACGGCCAGCGCGACGATCACCAGCGCCAGGCCGACCGTGCCGACGCGGAGCAGCACTTCCTCGAAAACGCCGAAACCGGCCGTGTAGACAGCCACGGCGCTCAGCACCAGGCCGAGCCCGTAGAGCATTGCCGTCGTCGCCTTGCCGACGGCCGTCCCAGACGTGCTGTCGTCGCTCATCGCGCCTCTCCCGCGCCGCGACGATTGGCTGTCGCTTTGCGCGTGATTGGAGCTTGCGGAAGCCATTCCGACGCGACAACCTTAAAGCCATTGCGTTTCGCTAGGTGGAACGCCAGCGATGGCCGACGACAAGACTGTCCGGGCGCTGACGCGCGGGCTTGCCGTGCTGGAGGTGCTCAACCATGAGCGGGCCTGCTCGCTCAAGCACCTGCATGCCGCGACCGGCATCGCCAAGCCGACGCTATTGCGTCTGCTGCGGACGCTGGCCGCGGCCGGTTATGTCCGCCGCGGCATGGTCGACAACCTCTATCGGCCGACCGTCAACATGCGACGTCTGGGCGGCGATATGGACGCCGACGCCCGTCTGGCCGAGGTTGCCGCGCCGATCCTCGACGACCTGCGCAACGAGCTCGGTTGGCCGTCGGACCTGGCGATCTATCACCGACTCGCCATGGAAATCGTCGAGAGCAGCCGCTTCCGCAAACCGTTCGATCTGCCGTTCGGCATCATGCCGGCGCGCAATCACGGCCCCCTCAGCTATCGCGTGCCGATGTTGTTGTCCGGGTTGGGCCGGGCGTATCTCGCGTTCTGCCCCGAACCGGAGCGGCAGGAGATCCTGGCCGCGTTGGCGGCATCCGCCGAACCGAATGACCGCCTGGCGCGGGATCAAAAGCGCGTCGAAACCATTCTGGATACCACGCGCGCGCAACGCCACGGCATTCGCGATCCCGCATATATGAACGAGCTGAATGCCTTTGCCGTGCCGATCCGCGGTGATGGCCGCCTTCTGGGCTGCATCAACCTGCTCTGGCCCAGCGGCGCCCACCGGTTGCCCGATATGCTTGACGCCCATTTGCCGCGTCTCTGGTCGGCGGCCGACCGGATCGCGATTGTCGCCGCGAAACACGGACTTGCCGCTGCGCAATCGACAAAGCCGTAAGCCATCGCCATATCCAATTGATGCCTCACGGTTCGGGCCGCGCAGGGAGCGAGATAATGCCGCATTCATTCGACCCCGAGGGACAACGTCTGCCGATCAAACTCGACACCACGTCCAACGGCGAGTTCGTGCCGGTGCCGCTCGACACCACGAACCGACACGCCAACGCGCTGGCCCAGAGCTGGGCGAGCGAAAACGCCAAGCGCCGCGGCGTCGACCGCCGTGGCTTCATGGTCTCGGCCTGCGGCGCCGCCAGCACGCTGCTCGCCTTCAACGCCGCCAACGCGGCTGCCGGGCGGACCGGCGGCTATTTCGAACTCGACACGGTCGCGGCCGTCGACCCCGACGCGGCGGTCGAGCAGCTCGACGGCCGTGAGTTCGTGTTCGACGTGCAGGGACATTTCGTCGGCGAGAACGGCATCGGCCGAACCGGCCTTGGCGACTCGAAGCAGTTCATCAAGGACATCTTCCTCGACTCCGACACCGACATGATGGTGCTGTCGTTCATTCCCTCGCGCCGGGAGACCGAACTGCTGACCATCCAGGAGGCCGACGAGACGCGCCGCATCATCGACGAGATGGACGGCACGCGTCGACTGCTGATCCACGGCCGGGTCAATCCGAACCAGCCGGGCGATCTCGAGGACATGGACGAGCTGGCCGAGACCTGGGGCGTGTCGGCCTGGAAGTGCTACACGCAATGGGGCCCGGACGGCCGCGGTTTCTTTTTACACGACGACATCGGCCTGCGCATGATCGAGAAGGCGCGCGCGCTCGGCGTGAAGAATATCTGCATACACAAAGGTCTGCCGTTCGGCCGGCGGTCCTACGAGCACAGCCTCTCGACCGATATCGGCGTCGTCGCCAAGATGTTTCCAGATGTGAACTTTCTCGTCTATCACTCTGGATTCATTAGCGGACAGACGGAAGGCCCGTACGATCCAAATCGCCGCGAAGGCGTCGACGAACTGATCCGCTCGGTCGAGGAAAACGGTATCGGGCGCAACGCCAACGTCTATGCCGAGCTCGGCAGCACCTGGCGCTTCGCCATGCGCGACCCGACCATGGCCGCCCATATCGTCGGCAAGCTGGTCAAGCATATCGGCGAGGAAAACGTCCTCTACGGCTCGGACTGCATCTGGTACGGCTCGCCGCAAGATCAGATCCAGGCGTTCCGGACCTTCCAGATCTCGGACGAACTGCAAGAGAAGTTCGGCTATCCGAAGCTGACACCGAAGCTCAAGGCGCAGATCTTCGGCCTGAACGCGGCCAAGCCCTATGACATCGATGTCGGTGAAGTGCTGCAGCGGGCGCGCAATGACCGGATCGGGAAACGGCGCGCCCAGTACCGGGCGGCGCCCGACCCGCATTTCCTTACCTTCGGACCCAAGACCCGCCGCGAATTCCTGGCCAACCTGAAGGCCCGCGGCGGCGTACCGATTTAGCGCCCGCCCCACGCACGCAAGATCGCCATCGCCCCGTATACCGACCGGGATAATGTCGATGTACCGCCTCAGCTCTATCCCCTAATTTATTGTTATTCATAAAAAAATCCGATCTCAACAATAGGGACAGTCCCTATTGTTGAGATCGGCGGGGAAATGTTTGAGCGGTCGAATGCGGCCTATATCTTCTGGTTCAATCTGGGCTTCCAGAATGGCCGGAACAGCTCGATCTTCGGGCAGCGGTTCATCACCACCTTGAGGCCGGACGCTTCCGCCAGCCGGGCGGCAGCGTCGTCGCGGACGCCGATCTGCGCCCACAGCACCTTGGCGCCGATGTCGATGGCCTCCTCGGCAATGCCATAGAGCGCGTTGGAGCTGCGGAACACCTCGACCATGTCGACGGGCCGGTCGATCGCCGAGAGGCTTTCATAGACCTTCAGCCCCCGGATCTCGCCGCCGGCCTCGACGGGGTTCACCGGGACCATGTCGTAGCCGGTCTCGTGCAGCACGCGCAGCACGCCGTAGCTGAACTTGGTCGGATCGGGACTGGCGCCGACCATGGCGATGGTCTTCACCGATTTGAGGATGCCGGCGAGATATTCGGGCGGATAGTCGTCGTCGTGGTTCATGAAGACGGGCTGGGTGGCGTCCGCCCCGGCGGCGTCGACGTTGGTGGGCTCGGTCATGGCGCATCCTCCCGTGGCGTCGCGATGTCGGGCTTCAGTTCGTGGGGCGCGAGCGGGCTGGCGAAGGGATTGCGGTAGAGCTTGTCGTGGCTGTCGACGCCGACGTCCAGCACGCAATCGGTCAGCGGGCGCGCGACGCAGAGCAGGATATAGCCGTCGTTGAGCTGGCGGTTGTTGAGCGCGACCGCGGCGCGCTGATCGACCTCACCGGACAGCAGCTTCGCGGCGCAGGAAATGCAGCCGCCATACCTGCAGCCGTAGGGCAGCGACAGGCCCGCCGCCTCCAGCGTGTTGAGCAGGGGCGCGCGCCGGCTGACCTCGACGACGCGATCTTGCCGGTTCGCCACCGTGATGCGGACCCGGTCGCTCACAGCCAGATATCCGACGTGCAATCGCCGCCGGGATAGCGGGTCTCGTGACAGCGCGCCGGCCCGTTCGGCTCCTTGCCGAAATCGACGAAGAAGTCGGGATCGATCTCCATGCCGCCGTTTTCGGTGTCGCAGTTCACCATCACCATGCAGCCACCGTTCTCGCGAATGTCCGGATAGAACTGGTTGTCCCAGGTCGAAAACAGCGAGGTCGTGACGTACAGCCGCTTGCCGTCGAGGCTGAGCTGAATCATCTGCGGCCCGCCGGTGATGCGCCGGCCGTTGACCAGCGGCGCGCGGTTCAACAGGCCGCCCATCCAGACTTGGCCGGTGAACTTCGGATTGTGCGGATCCGAGATGTCGTACTGGCGGATATCACCGTGCAGCCAGTTGCAGAAATAGAGAAAACGGTCGTCCATCGAGATCAGGATGACGGAGATCACGCCGGGCACCGGGATCGGCCATTCCGGATGTGGTTCGTTCCCGACGTCGATGATCTTTTCCCAGCGCCATTTGCCGGCGTCGTCCTTCCACCAGTGAATGATGTTGGCGCTCAACGCCGCGCCGACGAAACCGTGCGAGGAATCCGGATTGTGGTGAAAGCGGACCTCGAGCGGGATCAGCCCGTCCTCGCCGAGATAAAAGGTCTGTTCGACCCGCTTCTCTTCGAAATTCCAGAAATGCAGCTCGCGCCCGTATTTCAGGTGGCCGACTTCCTCGAGATCGAAACCGGGCATGAAGGTGTTGGGCGCGGCCCATTCGCTGGAGACCATCACGTTGTGGCGCGGCTGGTACCAGAAGTCGTAGTTGAACTTCATGCCGCCAAGATCGTTTTCCCAGCGCCCGACGATTTCGAAGTTCTCGTTCAGGTGCAGAAAGCCGCCCGGCGCGTTCCCCTGCGCGTCGCCCAGCATCGAGATGATGATGTCGGCGCCGAGGCAATGCACCGTGTGCGGCGCCGAGAGATCGGTCTTGGCTTTGATCTCGGCACCCTCGATCACCTTGTGCAACGTCGGCCTTCGCGGATCGTCGCCGCAATCGACGATGTGCAGGTTGCTGCTGCGAACGCCGGGCACGATCAGATAGCGCCGCTCCTTGGTGGCGTCGTGGTGGCAGGAGGAGCAGGCGTTCCAGCCCATGTGATGCAGTTCGTCGCCAATGCCCGGCATCTCGAGGCGGCTGATGACCTGGCTGTAGGTCGGGCTGTCGGGATCGGCGTCGATCGTCGCCAGGTAGTCCGGCTTCTGGATACCGGTGCCGATATACAGCGCCACGGTGTAGAGAAGTTTTTCGCGTGGGGCCCGCATGGCCTCCGCCGGCGACGCGTATCCCGGCCCGCAGCACTCCATGGTGCTCAATGGCTTTCCTCCCCAGGGCTTTTGTCTTGTTGTCGGCCCTGATTGTCTCATAAAATGAATCAATTGTCTCGTAGATTGAGAGCTTCCGTATGAACCTCGAACGCCTGATTGCCGTTCTCGAAGCCGTCGCCGCGGCGGGCCGGCCCGTCTCGGCGTCCGAGGTGCAGGGCGTTACCGGCCTGCCGCGCCCGACCTGCTATCGCCTGATCCAAACGCTCGCGGCACACCGGTTCCTGGACAACGTCGAGAACGACGGTCGCTGGCTTCTGGGAGACCGGTTCAAACGGATCGCCATGATGGGGCACTCCGACGCCGATATCCGCCTGGCGACGGCGCCGTTGATCAAAGAAGCCGCAATCGCCGATGGCGACGCCTATTTCCTGTCCCGGTTCCGCAACAACAGCGTCGAGATCATCCACGTCGAAACGCCGGACGATCCGAAAGCCTCGTTCATTCATCCGGGCCTGGGGCGGCGGCCGATGCACGCCTGCTCGTGTTCGAAGGCGATCGCGGCGTTTTCCGATAGCGCCCTTCAGCACCGGATTATCGACGGCGCGCTGAAGGCCTATACCGATCGCACCAAGATCGACGCCGCGGATCTTGCTGCCGAGTTCGCGGCGATCCGCGCGCGCGGCTTCGCGGAATGCGTCGAGGAAATCGAGGTCGGTGTCGCCAGCGTCGCCGCGCCGGTCCATATGGCGGATGCCAGTGTCCCGTTCTCGATCGGCGCCATCGGCACCATTCGGCGCTTCAGCGACGCCCGCCGATCTCAACTAGGCGTAAAACTGATCGAGCTCGCCGGCCAGGTCCGTAAGACCATTGCCACCGGATACCTTGATTCCGAGCGGGCGGGCTAAAGCGAGGCCCGGACATAGCGCCGGACCCCGCGCCACTTCGATAACCTAACAATTCACTCTAACACCATCATTCATCTATTTGTTATTTCAAGCCCATGCAATTGGCATAGTACGTCACTGTAGCCGGCCAGTCGCTGAAGATGCCGCGGACTTTGACCTGTCGCGCCAGCACGTCGAGCTTGGTCAGCATGTCGCCGTCATTGTCGATCGCAGCCTTGGCAGTCTGGTAGTACCAGCCGCCGCCCTTGTTCAGGGGGCCGGAACGCTCGATGGTCCAGGTGATGATGTCGAGGCCGGCCTCGCGCGCGGCCTTGGCGTAGGTCGACGGCACGATGTCGTTCTTGTCGTTCAGCCCGACCAGCATCCACATCGGCGGCGCGATGATCTTGATGCCCTCGGCGGCGAGTTCCTGCATGTTGGGTGACCAGGTCGCCGGCCGCTCGTGATCGAAGCCCGATGACCGATAGCGGCCGTCGAGATAGACCGCCTGCGCGCCGAAGTCGGGCTCGTTCTTCACCCAATAGCGCACGTCCTCGATGTTGAAGGACTGCGCGAAGACATGGGCGGGATCGACGCCGGCGGCCTTGTACTCGTCGATCAGCTGCTGGGCGTAGTCGGCCTGGCTGTAGTCGCCATCGAACGGCATGGCGACGCTGGGCGACTTCAGCTCCGGTGTGAACTTCGTCCCTAAAGCCTTAAAAAGCTCGATACTTTCGGCGTGCGTCATCAGCGTGCCGGTGGTGGCGTAGAGGTCGGTGCGCCACGCCGGCGTGCCGGCCATGTATTGCGCGACGGTGGTCGCCGTCCGGTCGGCGGCATCCATCTTACCGCTGAGCGTCTTGTACTGCGCGAGCGTGATGTCGGACGTGCAGCATTTGGCCGACGCCTTCTTACCGGTCGCCGGATCCGCGG
Organism: Alphaproteobacteria bacterium; assembly: GCA_965232515.1. GTDB lineage: Bacteria > Pseudomonadota > Alphaproteobacteria > JANQKO01. The sequence continues at coordinate 2,310,578 of CBDDPY010000002.1, forward strand.
GCGAGAATGGCTGGGTGCATTGGGCGGCGAGTTCCGGCACGGCCAGGATGTTGGTCGTCGTGTGCAGGTCGCACTGGGAATGGCGGCAGACGAGCTGCCGGTCCTTGGTGAACGTGACGTCGCATTCGAGGATGCCGGCGCCCATGCGCGCCGCCGCCTCGTACGATTCCCTGGTGTGCTCCGGGAACTGCAGCGGCGCGCCGCGATGGCCGATCGAGAAGTCCGTCTTCTCGAACGGGCCGGCCGCGCATTGCTGCAGCGTCGTCTTCAGGGGCCCCTCATCCATATCGGCGACGAGATAGTAGGGACGCGGTCCGAGCTGCACCGCGTCGCCGGCCGCGGCCGCCGTTGCTGCCCCGAGTGCCGGCAGCAAAAGCAACCCGATTGCCCACACCCCCCGCAGCGATCCGATACCCCTGTTCATTCCCCACTCCTTGTGAACAACCCGCTCTAAGGCCCTGTTCGTAAATGGTTAACAGAACCTGATGGCAACGGTGTGACAGATTGCCTCTTGATATAATTTAGAATGATACTAATTCTCAATATCATAAACCCGTTCCGTTCGAACGTGCGATTGTCGAAGGTTTACCGCCATGTCCGCAATGGTCTCGTCGATCCGCCGGCAACTGCCGCTGACCGGTCAGTGGGTATTGCTGACGCCGTCCGGTCCTGTCCTGGCCATCGCGGCGCTGTTGGCGCTGATGGCCATCGATCCCGCGGCCCGCGAGATCACGCTTGCCGCCTTGAGCGACGCCTATCTCGCGGTCAGCGTCTTTGTTGCCGCCACGCTGGCGGCGGCTTTGTTTTTCGAGACCGTGTTCAAGGTCGACCTGTCCGACTGGCTGGCCCGGCGCACCGCCTGGCAGATCCCGATCGCCGCTTTCCTGGGCGCCCTGCCCGGCTGCGGCGGCGCCGTCATCGTCGTCACCCAGTATCTGCGTGGCTCCATCGGCTTTGGCAGCCTAATCGCCGTCCTGATCTCGACCATGGGCGATGCCGCCTTCCTGCTGTTGGCGCGGGAGCCGGGCACGGCCGCGCTGGTGTTCGGCCTGAGCCTGGTCGTCGGCATCGTCAGCGGCATCGTTGTCGAACGTCTGCACGGCCGGGACTTCCTGCGCGCCGAGGCCGGATCAACGATTCGCGCTGGCTGCCGCACCGCCAGCCTGCCGCCCCGTCGGGTAACCGGAATGTGGATGGCGCTCATGGCGCCGGGCCTGGTGCTGGGCATCCTGCTGGCCTTCCAGGTCGATACCGACGCGATGCTCGGCTTCCTGCCGGTCGCGGAACCGACCCTGTGGCTCGGCGTTGCCGGCGCCGGGCTGTCGCTGCTGGTCTGGGCCCGCGGCTGGGCGGCCGCCGACACCGCGAACGCCGACGGTCCCTTGTCGCCGCGCGTCGCCGCCACCACCAGCTTCGTCACGGTCTGGGTCATCGCCGGCTTTCTCGCCTATGAGCTTGGCAGCCACTATTCCGGCATCGACATCGGGATCGCGTTCAAGAACGCCGCCGTGCTGCTGCCGCTGATCGGCGTGCTGGTCGGCCTTCTGCCGGGCTGCGGACCGGCGATCGTGGTGACGACGCTCTACCTGACCGGCGCGGCGCCGCTGTCGACCCAGCTCGGCAACGCGATCGGCAATGACGGCGACGCCCTGTTCCCGGCCATGGCGATGGCGCCGAAAGCGGCCCTCGTCGCGACGCTCTATACGGCCATTCCTGCCCTTCTGGTGGCCTATGGCGCGTACGGGCTCGGCTACTGACATGCAATTCCTTCATGGCGGGCAGAACCGTTTGAGCGGCGGGGCGTTTGCGCCTATAGAGACCGTCAACGGCTTCGTCTCGCACCACGGAGGTTCCTGTCATCGCAGACGGCGGCGACCATATTGCCCGGCCGCAATGCGGCCCATTGAGCGTCGTCACGCCGGCGCTGGTGATCTTCGATTGCGACGGCGTCTTGGTCGACAGCGATCCGATACAGAACCGCATGCTGACCGAGGCGATCGTCGAGGCGGGCCTGCCGATCACCTATGACGAGGTCTGCCGCGACTATACCGGTGGCTTCATGGGCGACATTGTCGCCAGCGTCGAGGCCCAGCTCGGCCGATCGCTGCCGGAGGACTGGGTACCGGCGTTCCGGGCCCGGACGGCCGAGGCCTTCCGCCGGGAGTTGCAGCCCGTGCCCGGCGTTGAGCGGGTGCTGCAACAGTTAAGCGCGGCGAAGATCCCGTTCTGCGTCGGCTCGAACGGGCCGCTGGAAAAGTCGAATCTGACGCTGGGCATCACCGGGCTCGACAAGTATTTCGAGGACCGCATCTTCTCGGGTTGGCAGGTGCCGCGGGGCAAGCCGGCGCCCGACCTCTATCTGCACGCCGCCAGCGTCATGGGCCAGCCGCCGTCGGCAAGCGTTGTTATCGAGGACAGCGTCACCGGCATCACCGCCGGAATCGCCGCCGAGATGACCACCTACGGCTATGTGCCGAACGGCGATGGCCGACCACAGCGATTTGCCGGCGCCCGCGTCTTCCGCGACATGGCCGAGCTGCCGGCGCTGCTGGGCCTCACATGAAGAATGTGACGGCGCGTATCATTCCCGCCGCCCTGGCGGTGTTGCTGGCGGGACCGGCCGCGGCCGAGTCCTGGTTCAAGGACAGTTACTATGTCGGTGTCGGCGTCAAGGGCGGGCTGGCGCTGCTCGACGACGCCAGCAACGACGGTGAATCGATCACCTTCGACAGCGAATACGACGCCGGCCTCGGCGTCTCAGGCACTTTCGGCTACAGCTTCACCCGCAGCCTCCGCGCCGAGGCCGAGGTCGCCGGCCGCATCAACGACGCCGACAGCTTCGACTTCGAGCGCGACCAACTGACCGCCGCCAGCTTCAGCGGCGAGACCGAGGCCGAGGGTGACGTGCAATCGATCGCCTTCATGCTGAACGGCTACTACGACCTCGACACCGGCACCCGCTGGATGCCCTATGTCGGCGTCGGGGTCGGCGCGGCCTATGTCGAGGCCGAACTGGCGACCGGCGGCCAGGGCATCGTCGATGACGACGACGTGGTCTTCGCCTATCAGGCTATGATCGGCGTCGCCTACCAGACCACGGCCTTCTCGGCGATCGGCCTCGGCTACCGCTACTTCGCCACCAGCGACCCCGACCTGGAAGCGCCGAACGGCACCACCTTCAGCTCTGAATACAGCAGCCACAACATCGAGCTGGAACTGCGGCTTAAGTTCTAGCCCGCATTTCTCACCACCCTCATGGTCTGCGCGGCGCTGTGCTGCCGACAGGGCAGGAGCGCTGCGCGGCGCGATGTGGGGCATCGGGCAAGCGGCGCGACGCCCCCTGTCGGCAGCACGGCGCCGCCCGAAGGGTCGCGCGCAGGCGCCCGCCCGCGGCGTCGCGGCCCTCAACCGTAGGCCCCGCTACGCTTTTCGGCCCGCTCCTGGCGGAGCGGACGCCTGTGCGCGACGCAGACCGTGGTGGTGGTGAGAAATGTGGGCTAATTTTCGGGTAGACTGCCGGCAATCGGAAGGGCTGGGTATGGGCATTGAGTTTCTGCTGACGTCTATCGTGGTTATCCTGCTGCCGGGCACGGGCGTTCTCTACACGCTTGCCGTCGGCCTGGGACAGGGCATGAGAGCCAGCATCGTCGCGGCGTTCGGCTGCACGTTGGGCATCGTGCCGCATGTCCTGGCGAGCATTGTCGGACTGGCGGCGGTTCTGCACACCAGCGCCATGGCGTTCCAGGTCGTCAAGTATCTGGGCGTCGCCTACCTGTTCTACATGGCCTGGAGCATCCTGCGAGAGGGCGGCGCGCTTGAGGTCTCCGAAGAACGAACCGAGACGGCCGGAGGGCGCATTGTCCTGAGCGGCATCCTGCTGAACGTTCTGAATCCGAAGCTATCGCTGTTCTTCCTGGCGTTCCTGCCGCAGTTCGTACCCGCCGGCATTCAAAATCCGACGCCGATGCTTCTCGGCCTCGCGCTGACATTCATGCTTCTGACGTTCATCGTGTTCGTTGGCTATGGCGCCTGCGCGTCGTTGGCGCGCGACTATGTCATCTCGCGTCCAACCGTGCTGGTTTGGTTGCGCCGCTCCTTTGCCGGCACGTTCGGTCTGCTGGGCGTACGGTTGGCACTGTCCGAACGATAACGCCGCAAACGCACCTGAAGGGCTGCTGCCATGACCCACACGCTGTTGCCGACGACGATCGTCGGGAGCTATCCGCAACCCGATTGGCTGGTCGATCGGGCGAACCTGTCGGGACGGTTTCCGCCGCGCGTGCGGGCGCGCGAGCTCTGGCGGGTGGCCGACGAATGGCTGGAGCAGGCCCAGGACGACGCGACATTGCTGGCGATCCGCGATCAGGAGCGCGCGGGCCTCGATATCGTCTCGGACGGCGAGATGCGGCGGGAGAGCTATTCCAACCGCTTCGCCACCGCCTTGGAGGGCGTCGACATCGACAATCCGGGCACGGCGCTCGACCGCACCGGTCATCCCAACCCGGTGCCGCGGGTCGCCGGGCCGATCAAGCGCAAGCACGCGGTCGAGCTGCGGGATCTGGAATTCCTGCGCGCCAACACCGACCGGCAGGTGAAGATGACGGTGCCAGGGCCCTTCACCATGACGCAGCAGGCGCAGAACGACTATTACGACGACGACAAGGCCTGCGCGCTGGCCTATGCCGCGGCGGTGAACGAGGAGATCAAGGACCTGTTCGCCGCCGGGGCCGATGTGGTGCAGATCGACGAGCCCTATATGCAGGCCCGGCCCGAGAAGGCGCGCGACTACGGCGTCGAGGTGCTGAACCGGGCGCTCGACGGCGTCGAGGGCACGACCTGCGTGCACATCTGCTTCGGCTATGCCGCGATCGTCCATGAGCGCCCGTCAGGCTATTCCTTCCTGCCTGAGCTGGAGGGCGCCCACTGCCACCAGGTCTCGATCGAGACCGCGCAATCCAATCTCGACTGCAGCGTGCTGGAAACGCTGCCAAGCAAGACCGTCCTGCTGGGCGTGCTCGACCTGTCGGATATGACCGTCGAGACACCGGAGACGGTGGCCGGCCGCATCCGTCGCGCGATCGAACACATTCCGGCCGAGCGCATCGTCGTGGCGCCGGATTGCGGCATGAAGTACCTGCCGCGCGACGTCGCCTCCGGCAAGCTTCAGGCCATGGTACAGGGCGCCGCCATCGTGCGCGCGGAACTGGACCGCTAAGCGGCGCTTCCCGGCGACAGATGCAGATCGACACCGAACGTTTGCGGCTGCGGGCCTTTGTCGACGACGACCATGCGGCCATCGTCGCGGCCATGAACGACTGGGCGGTCGCGCAATGGCTCGGCTCCCCGCCCTACCCCTACAGCGACGAGAACGCTCGACAGTGGATTGCCCTTGTGCGGGATGATCACCAGGGCCCCGCGCCGGGACGGTTCGCCGTCGCCGGCCGCGAGACGGATGCGCTCATCGGCTGCGTCTCGGTGGAAGACCGGGCCGACGGCGCGGAACTCGGATACTGGCTGTCGCCGGCGCATTGGGGCCATGGCTACGCCACCGAGGCGTCGCAAGCCCTGGTCACGCACGCCTTCGGCGCCATGGGCTGCCATCGGCTGATCGCGCACACCGATACCGACAACACGGCGTCGAACGGGGTCCTGCAAAAATGCGGGTTCCGCCAGCTCGGGCTGGTCGCGCGGCCAGAGACTCGCCGCGGCAAGACCGAACTGCTGCGGCACGAGCTGTTCGCCGGCGACCTGTAGCCGGGATTAGCTCCGGAAGCTGGCGTCCCGGCGTTCGACCAGGCGGACCAGAGCCTCGAAGTCGCGCTCGGCGCCGCGGCCCTCGGGATCGAAGGTCTTGTTGTCGCGGGTCGAGTTGGTCGCGGCCTCCTCGGTCACCGATCGTACCGGACGGCCCATGCCATAGGCCATGACCTGCACGTCGCAGGCGCGCTGCAGCCGGAACAGGCGATTGAAAGCCTCGGGGATCGAGCGGCCGCAGGTGAGCAGGCCGTGGTTGCGCAGGATCACGTAATCCTTGTCGCCGATAGCCTGCACCATGCGCGGCCCTTCGTCGTCGCGCGTGGTCAGGCCCTCGAAGTCGTGATAGGCGACCTCGTCCTGCAGCATGGCCGAATAGAAATTGCACTGGATCAGGCCTTCCTCCAGGCAGGCGACGGCCATGCCGGTCGTGGTATGGGTGTGCATCACGCATTTCACGTCATGCCGGGCCTCGTGGATCGCCGAGTGGATCACGTAGCCGGCCGGATTGATCGGCCAGTCGCTGTCACCGATGATCGTGCCGTCGAGATCGACCTTGACCAGATTGGACGCGGTGACCTCGCTGTAGTGCAGGCCGAACGGGTTGATCAGGAAATGCATCTCCGGCCCCGGCACCTTGACCGTGATGTGGTTGTAGATCAGCTCGGTCCAGCCCAGCATGTCGAAGACGCGATAGCAGGCGGCGAGCTGGACTCTCAGGTCCCATTCGCTCATGCCGGCGGGATCGGGGCGATGGGCGACAGCGGCTTCGGCGGGTGGCGTCATCACGCTCTCCTTCAGATCCAGTTCCCTATTCTACCGCGAGATGCCGGGCGGCGTCAGTAGACCATGCCGCCGCTGCAAAGCAGTACCTGGCCGCTAATGAAATCCGATTCAGGGATGCAGAGCAGATAGACGGCGCCGGCGGCATCGGTCGGCCGGCCGACGCGCGGCAACGGCGTGCGGGCGACGACCTCGTCGTAGGCCTCGCGCGACAAACCGACCTTGTGGTCGCTGTCCTTCACCCGGATGGTGTCGGGCTGGTCGTCGTAGCGCTGCGTCAGCCGGGTCTCGATATGGCCGAAGGCGACACAATTGACGGTGACATTGTAGCGGCCCCATTCGCGGGCGAGCGTTCGGGTCATGCCGACGACGGCCGCCTTGCCGGCGGAGTAGGCAAGCTGGGTCGCCGCGCCGTACCACCCCGACGTCGAGGAAATGTTCACGACCTTGCGGCAGCGCGGCATGCCGTCTTCGGCCATCTCGCGCTTGGCCGTCGCGCGAAAGTAGGTCGAGGCCGCGCGCAGCAGGCGGAACGGCGCCGTCGCGTGCACATCGAGCATGGCCTGCCACTGGTCGTCCGAATGGTTCTGGATGGTCGAGTTCCAGATATAGCCGGCGTTGTTGACGATGATGTCGAGGCCGCCGAAACGGTCGAGCGTGGCCTCGACGATGCCCTCGCCGAAGTCGGACGCCGTCACGTCGCCGACGAAGGCCGTCGCCGCACCGCCGTCGCGTTCGATGGCGGCGACGGTGTCGGCAGCGGGCGCGTCGTCGAGATCGTTAACCACGACCTGCGCGCCCTCGCCCGCCAGCTTCACGGCGATGGCGCGGCCGATGCCGCGGCCGGACCCGGTAACGATGGCGGTCCGACCGTCGAGTTTGCCCATAACAGGCCTAGGGCGCGACGTAGGACGTCTTCACGGTCGTGTAGAACTCGTGCGCGTAGCGGCCCTGCTCACGCGGACCGTAGCTCGAGCCCTTCCGGCCGCCGAACGGCACGTGATAGTCCACACCGGCCGTCGGCAGGTTGACCATCACCATGCCGGCCTCGGAATTGCGCTTGAAGTCGCTGGCATGCTTCAGCGAGGTCGTGCAGATGCCGGACGACAGGCCGAAGTCGGTGTCGTTCGCCACCGCCAGCGCCTCGTCGTAGTCGCCGGCCTTGATCACCGTCGCCACGGGGCCGAAGATCTCCTCACGATTGACGCGCATGTCGTTCGTGGTCCCGGCCAGCAGCGCCGGCGAGAGATAGAAGCCCTCGGTCTCGCGGTTCAGGCGTTCGCCGCCGCAAACCAGCTCGGCGCCTTCCGACTTGCCGATGTCGAGGTATTTCAGGTCCTGGTCGAGCTGGCTCTGATCGACCACCGGGCCGATGTCGGTGCCGGACTTCAACGCGTCATCGACGGTGAGCGATTGCAGCTTGGCCGCGACCGCATCGACGAACTGGTCGTGGATGCCCGGCGTCACAATCAGCCGGCTGGAGGCGGTGCAGCGCTGACCGGTCGAGTAGAACGCGCCCTGCACGGCGCAGTTCACCGCGACATCGATGTCGGCATCGTCCAGCACCACCAGCGGGTTCTTACCGCCCATCTCGAGCTGCACCTTGGCGAGGCGCGCGACGGCCTTCTGCGCCACGTTCTGGCCGGTCTCGACCGACCCGGTAAAGGTGATGCCGGCGATCCGCTTGTCGGCCAGCATGGCCTCGCCGACGACCGAGCCGCGGCCCATGACCATGTTGAACACGCCCTCGGGCGCGCCGGCGCGGGCGATGATGTCGGCGAGCGCCCAGGCGCAGCCCGGGACCAGGTCGGCCGGCTTGAACACAACAGTGTTGCCGTAGCAGAGCGCCGGCGCGATCTTCCAGGCCGGGATCGCGATGGGGAAGTTCCAAGGCGTGATGATGCCGACCGTGCCGAGCGGCTCGCGCGTGATCTCGACGTCGAGGCCCGGCCGGGTGGACGGCAGCTTCTCGCCTGCTAGCCGCAGGGCCTCGCCGGCGAAGAACTTGAAGATTTGGCCGGCCCGCATGGCCTCGCCGATGCCCTCCGGCAGGGTCTTGCCCTCTTCGCGGCTGAGCAGGTTGCCGAGCTCTTCCTTGCGCGACAGGATCTCGTTGCCGATGGCGTCCAGCAGATCGTGCCGCTGCTGGATCGGGCTGCGGTTCCAGGCCGGCGCGGCGGCGGCGGCCGCGGCGATGGCGTCCTCGACCTGATCGGCGTTGGCGCGCGCGTATTCGCCGACGGTGTCGGCCAGGTTCGACGGATTGACGTTCTGGTTGACATCGCTGCTGTCGACCCAGTCGCCGGCGATGAAGTTCTTGTGTTCGGTCATGACGCTGTCCCTCAGGCTTGCTGTCGCTTCAACGCCGCCTCCTTGATGGCGGCGAGTGTGGTGCGGGTGGTGATGGCGTTCGGATCGGTGCGCAGGTCGAGCAGCGCGATCCGGTCGGCGGCCATGGCGCGGTCGAACGCGCCGGCGAACTCGTCATCTTTTTCAACCGTTTCGCCGAAGGCGCCAAACGACTTTGCGAAGGCGGCGAAGTCCGGATTGGTCAGGTCGGTGGCGCTGCGCCGGCCGGGATATTCGCGCTCCTGATGCATGCGGATAGTGCCGTAGATGCCGTTGTTCACGACCAGGATAATCGGCTTGAAGCCGTGATGCACTGCCGTCGCGATCTCCTGCGCGCTCATCATGAAGCCGCCGTCGCCGACGAAGCAGATCACCCGGCGCTCGGGATGCACGGCGGCTGCGGCGACGGCGGCCGGCACGCCATAGCCCATGGCGCCGCTGGTCGGGCCGAGCTGGCTGGGATAGACCGAGAACTGCAGATAACGGTGGGCCCAGCCCGAGAAATTGCCGGCATCGTTGGTGATGATGGTGTCCGGCGGCAGCTTCTCGCGCAACACGGTCACGACATGGGCCATATCGAGATCGCCGACCGACGGCTCAATCTCGAGATTGCCGAGATAGTCTTCCCGCGCGGTTTTCGTCCAGTCGCGCCAGGCCGCCGGGTCGACCGGGTCAAGCGCGGCGGCCGCGGCGGCGAAGCCCGGCATGCCGGCATTGATCGCCAGCGTCGGCCGGTAGACACGGCCCAGTTCCTCGGCGCCGGGATGGACATGCACAATGGGCTGCTGCGGGTTCGGGATGTCGAACAGGGTGTAGCCCTGGCTGGTCATCTCGCCGAGCCGCGGCCCGACCGTCAGCAGCAGGTCCGTGTCCCGGAAGCGCTGCACCAGCGGCGGGTTCGAGCCGATGCCAAGCTCGCCGACATAGTTCTTGTGCCGGTTGTCCATGCGGTCCTGGCAGCGGAAGCCGCCGACGACAGGCAGGTCGTTCGCCTCGGCGAAGCGGGTGATGTCGGCAACCGCGTCCGGCGTCCAGGTGCCGCCGCCCAGCAGCAACAGCGGTCGTTCGGCCGCGGCCAGCATCTCGCGCAGTTGCGCCATGTCGTCGGGGCCGGGATGCGCCTGCACCGGCCGGTAGGACATGGCGTCGGCGATGCCGGCGCGCTCGACCAGCATGTCTTCCGGCAGCGCCAGCACCACCGGGCCCGGCCGGCCCGAGGTCGCGGTGTGGAAGGCGTGGCTAACCATCTCGGGGATGCGCGCCGGATCGTCGATCTGCGCCGCCCATTTCGAGCATTGGTCGAAGAACCGCCGGTAGTCCATCTCCTGGAAGGCCTCGCGCTCGGTCATTTCGCGGGCAACCTGGCCGACAAACAAAATCAGCGGCGTCGAGTCCTGGAAGGCCGTATGCAGGCCGACGGCGGCGTGCGCCGCGCCCGGCCCGCGGGTGACGAAGCAGATGCCGGGCCGGCCGGTCAGCTTGCCGTAGGCTTCCGCCATGTTGGCGGCGCCGGCTTCCTGACGGCAGGTCACGAGCTGGATGGCATCGCCGGCGTCGTGCAACGCGTCCAGCGCGGCCAGATAGCTCTCGCCCGGCACGCAGAACGCCGTGTCGGCGCCGTGCACCTTCAACTGGTCAATCAGGATCTGCCCGCCGGTGCGCAAATTGCTGCCGTCGTTCATGGCGTTCGACCTCCCTACAAATCGATCAGTTCTTCGCTCAGGACCGTAGCACGCTGGGTCTTCGGTTTGTCGGCGTCGCGCGCGTCCAGATACTTGATCGTGCGTTTGCCGCGCCATTCGCGCGGCAGCACCATGGCGCGGACGAAATGGCTGTCGCCCTTGTCCCAGGTCGTCGCCAGCACCGGCGCCGGCCCGATCTCGAACCAAGCCTCGCCGGGGCCGTATTCCGTCTGCTTGCCCTTGGTGTCGATGGTAATGCGGCCCTGCATCTGACAACGGATGCCGGGGCCGGGATGGGTATGCTTGAAGGCGACGCCGCCCGGCGGGAAGTCGACCCGGTCGCAGCGCAGCATATAGTCCTGCGACGCGTCGAGCTTGACATCGACCGAGAGCTTGAGCGCGGACTCGACGCCCTCGGCCTCGACCGTGCCGTCGTCCGACACCGGGGCCTTCAGCAACTCCCAACGCAGATATTCGGCGCCGGCAGATCCAGCGGTGATGCGGCAGGTCGCCGGGCGATAGAGCGCCTCGTCGGGCGCCACGGCGCTGTCGTCAACCATCAGTTCGCCGTTGACGGCGTAGAACAACCGGTCGCAGGCACGCAGGTTGAGTGTGGCCGCATCGGCCGCCAGGCGGTCGTGCAGCAGGCGCAAGACATAGGCAGCCAAATGTCACCTCTTGAGATTTGCAGGCGGAAAAGCGGTCAGCGCTCGATGACGCTGCCGCGCTCAATCACATACGTCCGGTCGAGCAGACCTTGCAAGTGGGTATCGTTCGATTCCGCCACCAGGACGGATTGGCCGGCGGCTTTCAGATCGCTCAGGATCTGCCCCATGCGCTGGGCGAGCACGGGCGCGATGCCCTCGGTCGGCTCGTCCAGCAGCAGGAGATTGTCGCCGGCGATCAGCGCGCGGGCGAGCGCCACCATCTTCTGCTGGCCGCCCGACAGCGAGCTCGAGGGCCGCTGGCGGAACTCGGCCGCTTCCGGCATCAGGCCGTAAATCCAATCCAGCCGCTGGTGATAGTCGGCGCGGCCGGCCGACCAGACCGGCAGCAGAATGTTTTCCTCGGCCGTCAGCTCGGGCACCAGCCGACGGTCTTCCGGCATATAGCCGATGCCGAGCCCGACGCGGCCGTGGCTCTTGACCTTGACCAGGTCGGCCTGGTCGAAGCGGATCTGGCCGGCCGACGCCGCCAACAGGCCCATAATCGAGCGCATGAGCGTCGTCTTGCCGGCGCCGTTGCGGCCGATCAGGCCGCACATGGCCCCGGACGGGACCTGCAGCGAGACGCCGCGCAGGATCGGAATGGGGCCGATATCGACGTCGAGGCCGGCGACCTCAAGCATGGCCGCCCTCCGCCGGCGCATGCGTCTCGCGGTGATGCTCGGTGCCGATCACGTATTCCTGGACCTTGGGGTCGACGAGGGCTTCAGCCGGCGGCGCGTCGCAGATGATCTCGCCCTGATAGAAGGCCAGCACCCGGCCGACATAGCGCTCGACGATCTCCATGTCGTGCTCGATGAACAGCACGGTGACGTCGTCCGCCTTCAGCGCCTCCATCACCAGGTCCATCAGCGGGAACTTCTCTTCGACGCTGATGCCACTGGTGGGTTCGTCCAGCAGCAGCAGCTTCGGCTTGGCGACGACCGCCATGGCGATATCGAGCAGCTTGCGCACGCCCTGCGGCAGCTGGCTCGCCGGCTGGTCGCGGTACTCGCCGATGCCGTAGCGATCGAGGATCTGTTCGCAGCGGCGCAACAGTTCGGCCCGCCGCAACGGTCGCAACATGCCCAACCCATGGGACTCGGCAATGCCGAGCGCGGTCAGCAGATTGTCGAACACGCTCATGGTCATGAAGACCTGGCTGACCTGGAACGAGCGGCAGATGCCGGCGCGCGTCACGTGCCGCGGCGCCAGTCCGGTGATGTCGCGATCGAGAAAACGGATGCGGCCGTCGGACGGTTTCAGGTAGCCGGTGACCATGTTGACGAACGTGGTCTTGCCGGCGCCGTTGGCGCCGATGATGCCGACGATCTCGCCGGCCGCGACGTCGACGTTGATGTCCTTCGCGGCCGTCACCGCGCCGAAGGTTTTCTGCAGGTTCTCGACCTGGAGGATCGCGCTCACGGCTCCGTCCTCGCGCCGCGGAACCGGGACAGCAGCGACCAGACGCCGCCCGGCAGGAAGAAGATGATCAGCAGCAGCGTGCCGCCGACGATCATCTGCCAGGCATAGGGCACCAGCTCGAAGGCGTAGGTGCGCAGCAGCTCGAAGATCACCGAGCCGATAAAGGGCGCGGCGACGCTGCCGGGACCGCTGAGAATGGTGACGAACACCAGCTCGCCCGAGGCCGTCCAGTTGACCATGGAGTCGGGATCGACCTGGCCCAAGGCCATGGCCATGAAGGCGCCGGCGGCGCCCGTCAGCGCCGTCGACATGACGTATTTCACGTGGATCGCCTGCTCGACCGAATAGCCGAGATACTCGACCCGGATGTCGTTGTCGCGGATCGCCGTGGTCAGGCGCCCCAGCGTCGAGCCAAGATAGAGCTGCACGGCGACCGCGGCGAGATAGCCGACGATACACAGCGCCACGAACAACGCCAGCTTGCCGGGCGTGCCTTCCAGCGCGATGCCAAGGAAAGTCGGTTGCGCGACCGCGAAACCGTCGGTGCTGCCCAACGGCTCGGACTTCACCAGGATGCCGTAGAGGATCATGGAGAAGGCCAGGTTCAGCATGGCGAAGAAGATGTCGCGGTAGCGCCGGATGATGAAGCCGAGCAGGAAACCGACCAGGCCCGCGACGAACACACCGGCGATCAGCAGCAGAAAGAAGTCGGTGACGCCCCAATTCTTCTGCAACAGCGCCACGGCATACGCGCCGAGGCCGAAATAGAGCGCGTGGCCGAACGAGACCAGGCCGGTGCGCCAGAGCACCATCAGGCCGAGCACGGCGAGCGCCCGCGAAAAGCCGAACAGGAGCTGGTTCAGCATCCATTCGGGAATGAAGAACGCGGCCGCGATCAAAACGACAAGCGCGACGGTCAAACCCTGGACGGTGCGGTCGCTCAGCAGCATCAGATCTTCCTCGCCTTGGCCGGCGCGAACAGACCCTCGGGCCGGAAGACCAGCACCAGCGCCATCACGGCGTAGATCACGAACAGCTCGACCTCGGGAAACTGATGCACCGCGAAGGCCCGTGCGACGCCAACGGCCACGGCGCCGATCAGCGCGCCCGGAATGCTGCCCATGCCGCCGATCACCACGACCGCGAAGGACAGCACGATGACGTCGATGCCGAAGCCCGGCGCGACGGAAACCGTGGGCGCGATGTAAGCGCCGCCCAGTGCGCCGAGGATGGCGCCGATCACGAAGGTGACGATGTAGACACGCGTGACGTCGATGCCCATGGCCTCGCTGATCTCGCGGTCGTAGATCACGGCGGTCAGCAGCTTGCCCCACTTGGTCCGGGTCAGGCCGGCCCAGCAGACCGCGGCGACGACGACCGCGAGGCCGATCAGGCTGAGACTGTAATTGTCGCGGAAGATGCCGGCGATCTCGACGCTGCCCAGCAGGCTCATCGGCTGATAGGCGAAGTAGGGATCGACGCCAAACAACAACAGGATCACGTCCTCCAGCACCAGGAAGGTGCCGAAGGTCGCCAACACGATCAGCACCTCGTCGCGGTGATACATGTGCTGCAGGATCACCCGCTCGAGGATCACGCCAAGCACCACGCCCACGCTAACTGCCGCGGCGAAGATGGCCAGGAAGCCGATCCAGTCGGGCCAGCCGGCCTCGGCCAGCGTGCTGATCAGGAACGCCGCGACATAGGCGCCCCAGGCATAGAAGCTGCCGTGCGTGACGTTCAGGATCTTCATCACGCCGAAAATGATCGTCAGGCCGACCGAGACGATGAACAGGTATGACGAAAACACCAGCCCGTCGAGCAGGATGGTGAGGGCGAGATCCATGGAACCGCGTTATCCGGAGACGAAACGATATTGCGTGGCATGCACGGCAGAGGCGGCACCAACCGCCCCTGCCGATCGCACGCCGTCTAGCACTTGGCGCCTTGCATGCCGCCTTCGATCCAGCTCACGCTGTCTACGCCGTCCGGCGGCATGACGCATTCCGCCGGATAGAACTTGACGTCCGTCACGCCTGGCACGCCGTTCTCGGAATCGTACTTGGTGATGCCATAGCCGTTCTCGGTGATCGCCTGGTGGCCGTTGGCGAGCGCCATCTTCACCGTGGTGCTGAAGGATTCGAACTCCAAGCCCTTGAACGCGGCGACGACCTCGTCCTTGCTCGGGAAGCCGCCCTTCGCCGCGCCGGCCTTGTCGTAGGCGATCTTGGTGGCGAGCACGGCCTGCGCATACTGATAGGCCGGTCCGCTGGGGAAGGTGCCGTAGCGGTCCTTGTAGGCGTTGATGAACCACTGGTTCAGCTCGGTGTCCCGCTCGCGCACCAGCACGCCGTAGGGGCCGCGCGCGCCGAGAATCAGACCGTCCGGCATGCGCTTGCCCAGACGATAGGACGCCGTGCCGCCGACCGTGTAGACCACCTTCTTCTTGGCGAACAAGCCGCGCGTCGCGCCCTGGAAGATCATCGCCTCCAGGTCGCCGCCCCAGAGGCTCGAATGCACCATCTCGGCGCGGTCGAGCGACAGGGCCGAAATCTCCGAGCCGTACTGGCCCTGGAACAGCTTCGGCCACTGCACCTTGTCCGAGGCGCTGGCTCCCGGCATCAGAACCTTCACGGCGAGATCGAAGTCACGCCACGAATCCTGGCCCCAGGCATAGTTCTGATTGATGCCCGTGTAGCTCTTGGTTTCGGGGAACATCTCGTTGACGTAGTGCGCGGCCGCGACGTTGTCGGCGGTGGCGTGCGCCATGGTGCGGAAGATGTAGTTGCGGGGCGCTTCCTCGAAGATGCGCGGCGTGCCGCAGGTCGCGAACACGGTCAGCGCCTTCAGCTCCTCGGCGACCGGCGCCAGCGCGGCGCAGGTGCCGCTGGAGACATAGCCCAGCGCCACGTCGACGCCGCGCTTCTGCACCAGGTTGCGGTATTCGGCGACCTGCTTGGTGTTGCCGCCGGATTCGTCGACGTAAACCGCTTCGACCGTCGCGCCCGCCATGCCCTTGGTGTTGTAGGGCGCCGGCAGGTTGCCGGCATTGATGGCGGCGATCACCAGTTCGGCGCCGTTGCGCGCCGGCACGCCGAACGGACCGGCGCCCGCGCCCGACAGGAACGAGGTCACGCTCATCGAGATCGTGTCCTGCGCCTGCGCCGCACCGGTCAACAGGGCAAGCGCGCCAACGGCAGCAACGCCGGTCTTGAGAATTTTCTTATTCATCCGTGCCTCCCATAAGGAGGGGCATTGTGCGGTGACTGGCATCCGCCTGTGCACAACCGAGGTGTCCCATGGCCCAACCACTGTCGGACCCTGTTTCAGGCACCACTCCCCTCTGTCCGCGCCGGATCGACCCCGGTTCCGGCAGTCGGGCTATTTTCCCGTTTCACGCCCAGAAGTCCAGTCGTTGCGCGGGCGGTATGATTAAACCGCGACCGCAGGGCCAACGTGGCCGCGTCATCGATTGTCAACGTCGCGCGATCGATCACGACGCCATGCTCGCGTTCGGCGAACGCGATCGAGATCTTTTCGTTCCGGACGTCATCGAGAACCCGCGCCGGATCGCGCGCAAGCGGATCGCCGAACCCGCCACCGCCGGGTTGCTCATGCCGGACCACATCGCCCGCCCGTATGGTCCGAGTGATCTTGCTCGGCAGAACCTCCGGACTTTGGTCGGGGTTCAGCACATTGCGGGTGCCGCGCGCCGGGCCGCCGCCGTTCAGGCCATAGGGCCGATGCGTCTGCCGGTCGGCGCGCAGCTGCAGGCCGGCTTCGGCCGCCAGCAGTCGATATTCGCGCACGATCCCAAGGCCGCCGCGATACTCACCCGGACCGCAGCTGTCCGGGATCAGGCCATATTCCTCGATCCGGACGGGGTGCTGCGCCTCTAGCACCTCGACCGGCGTGTTCGACAGGTTCTGCGATGGGTTGGTCACGGCCTCGATGCCGTCCTTGTCGGGCCGGCCGCCCCAGGCGCCACAGATCATGTCGACAATGATGAACGGCCGGTTGTCGTCGCGGTAGCCGCCGAAGCAGACCACCGTGTTGCCGCCCTCGCCCGCCGCCGGCACGCGATCCGGCACGACCTGCGCCAGCGCGCCGAACATGGCGTCGACGACGCGGTAGCCGGTCAACGCGCGGGCCGCGCAGGGCGCGGGCATTTGCGGATTGAGGATCGACCCTTCCGGCGCGGCGACGTCGATGCAGCGGAACACGCCGGCATTGTTCGGCACGTCCTTTTGCAGGACGCAACGGACACTGAGATAGGTGCAGGACTGCGTGTAGGAGAGCGTCGAGTTGAGCGCCGCCGGGATCTGCGGCGCGCTGCCGCTGTAATCCACGGTCAGATGGTCGCCCGCCACGGTAATCGACGCGGCGATTGGCAGTGGCGTGTCGTTGAAGCCGTCATCGTCGATGTAGTCGGTGAAACGGTAGGTGCCGTCCGGCCAGGCCGCGATCTCCTCGCGCGTCAGCCGTTCGGCATAATCCAGCAGCGCATCGAAATAGGCGCGCGCCGTGTCGACGCCATAGCGATCGAGCAGTTTGAGGTACTCACGCTCGCCGACGCGGCAGGCCGCGAACTGGGCATCGATGTCGCCCAGCACGATATCCGGCACCCGCACGTTGACGGCGATCAGGCGGAACAGCGTCTCGTTGCGGCCCCCCTTGTCGTAGAGCTTGGCGACGGGAATGCGCAGGCCTTCCTGATAGATTTCGGTCGAATCGCTGGCGTTCGAGCCCGGCACGCGCCCGCCCATGTCGCTGTGATGGCAGATGGCGACGGCGAAGCCCTGCAGAACGTCGTCCAGGAACAGCGGCTTGAACATGAACAGATCCGGCAGATGCATGCCGCCCTGATAGGGATCGTTCAAGACGATGACGTCGCCGGGGTGGAGATCATCGCCGAACCGCCGCAGCACCTCGTCCATGGCAACCGGCACGGCGCCCAGGTGCAGCGCGATGGTCTTGGCCTGCGCCAGCATCAGCCCGCGCGCATCACAGAGGCAGGTGGAGAAGTCCATCACGTCCTTGACGATCTCGGACCGCGCCGTGCTGATCACGCTGAACGCCATCTCGTCGACGATGGCGTTCAGCGCGCTTTTGATCACGGCGAAGGTGATGGGATCGGTCTGCATGCCGCGTCCTTCAGGTCAGCTCGATCACGATGTTGCCGATATCGTCGCGCCGGGCGCGGGCGTCGGGCGGGACAGGTATCGTGGACTCGTAGGTCTCGATGATGGCGGGTCCCGACATCGGGTTTGCCGTAATCTCGGTACGGTCGATGACGGGCGTCTCGACCGTGGCCGTGTCGCGCGCAAAGGACACGGGCCGCGATGCGCCGACACCCGGCGCCGGCGGCGCGGTCACCCGCAGATCGCCGAACTCGAGACGCGTCGGCCGGCACCCGATGGCGACAGCCCGCAGGTTGACCAGTTCGGGCGTCTCCGCGCTGGCATAGCCATAGGCGCGACGGTAGGCGGCGACGAAATCCGACGTCAGTTGCTCGATCACGATCGGGGTGACCCGCGATGCCGACAGCGGGACCGTGATCTCCGACGACTGCTTGACGTAGCGTAGGTCCGCCAGCAGACGGATTTCGGACGCATCTTCGTCGTAGCCCTCCTCGGCCAGCACCGCCATTGCCTGCCGCGAGATGTTCGCCAGCGCATGGTTCATCGCATCGATATCGAGGCCGTCGAGCGCCGCGGCATGGGCCTGGACGAAATGGTGCTCGACATCGCTCGCCAGCATGCCGACGGCCGTAAACACGCCCGGCAGCTCCGGCACCAGAACGCGGCGGATCTCCAGCGCCCGGGCGATATCGATAGCGTGCAGCGCGCCGGCGCCGCCGAAGCACATCAAGGCGAAGTCGCGGGGGTCGCGCCCGCGCTCGACCGTCACCGAACGGACGGCGCGGGCCATATTGGCGTTGGCGACGGCGCGGATGCCATGCGCCGCCGCCGCCAGGTCCAGTCCCAACGGTTCGGCGATGTGCCGCACAATCGCCCGCTCCGCCAGTGCGCGATCGATCCGCATGCTGCCGCCGGCCAGCGCTTCGGGGTTGAGGAAACCGAGTATGACATTGGCGTCGGCCACGGTCGGCCGGTCACCGCCGAGGCCATAGCAGGCGGGGCCGGGGTCGGCGCCAGCCGATTCCGGGCCGACCTGCAATAGGCCGCCGCTGTCGATGCTCGCGATCGAGCCGGCGCCGGCGCCGACCTCGGCGATGTCGATCGCCGGCACCTTCAGCATGTAGCCGCCGGCCTTGATGAAGCGGCTGGGCGTCGAGATGCCCTCGCGGAACTCGTACTCGGTGGTCAATGACGCCCGGCCGGCCTCGACCAGCGAGGCCTTGGCCGTGGTGCCGCCCATGTCGAAGGCGATCAGGTCGGGACAACCGCTCCGGCTGCCGAGCCGGCCGGCGCCCGAGACCCCGGCGGCGGGACCGGATCCGACGGCGAAGACCGGCTTCTCCGCCGCGGCCGCGGCGCTGACGACACCGCCGTTCGACGCCACCACCAGCAGCGGCGCCGAGATGCCGATCGCGCGCAGACCGTCTTGCAGCCTGTCGAGATAGGCCTGCATGACGGTCAGGATGTAGGCGTTCACCACCGTCGTGCTGGTCCGCTCGTACTCCTTCATCTCCGGCAGCACGCGGTAGGAGGCGCTGATCTTCAGGTGCGGATGCCGCGCCGCGATCAGGCGTTCGACGGCCTGCTCGTGCGCCGGGTTCGCATAGCTGTTGATCAGGCAGATCGCGACGCTGGAAACGCCATCGGCGGCCAAGCGGTCGGCGGCGACCTCGACGCTGGCGGTGTCCAGGTCGCGCACAATGGTGCCGTCGGCGGCGACACGCTCGTCGACCTCCAAACGGTAGCGGCGCTCAACCAGCGGCACCGGCTTGTCCCAGGTCAGGTCGAACATCTCCGGCGTGCGGATGCGCCCGATCTCCAGGACATCCCGGAATCCACGGGTCGTCAGCAGGCCGGTGCGGGCGCCTGTCTTCTGCAGGATCGTGTTCGACGCGACGGTGGTGCCGTGAACGATCTCAATTACCTGCCCGGGATCGACGCCGATGTCGGCCAGCAAGCCCCGCAGCCCGCGCACGACGGCCTCGCCCGGATCGCGCGGCGTGGACGACACCTTGGCGACATGCAGCGTGCCGTCGGCGCGGGCAAGCACGATATCGGTGAAGGTGCCGCCAATATCGACCCCGATCCGTACGCCCGCACTGTCCGTCATTCCGGCCGCCCCTGGGTTGCGTGGGCCACAGTCTATCGGCGGTGGGGCGCATGGCAAACGTCGCGCGGACTTGAACAAGCCGGCTTCATCTGCTCCGATCGCCGCTCCGGCCCGACCCCTCAGGAGATGCGCCCATGAAACCGACCCTCGGCCTGCTGCTCGGCGACCGCAACGGCATCGGCCCCGAGATCGCCGTCCGCCTTGCCGACCGGGCGGAAACCCGCACGGCGGCCAATGTCGTGCTGATTGGCGATCCGCAGGTGCTCGAACATGGCCAGACCGTCGCCGGCATCGACCTGGGCGCGCGGCGGATCGACGATCCGGCCGAGATCGGCGGCGCTGAGGGCGGGCCGTTGTTTCTGCCCTTCACCGCCGGGGCGAACGAAATCACCGTCGGCGAGGTCAGCGCGGCGGCCGGCAAGGAATGCCTCGAGGGTCTTGTCTATGCGGCCGGCCTGGCGCAGGACGGCCGGATCGACGGCTTCGTGTTCGCGCCGCTGAACAAGGCGGCCATGCATGCCGGCGGGCTGCGGCACGAGGACGAGATGCGCTACCTGCAGGAGGTTCTGGCCTACGACGGCCTCGTCGGCGAGTTGAACGTGCTCGACAACCTCTGGACCAGCCGGGTCACCAGCCACGTGCCCATAAGCGGCGTCGCCGAACTGATCACCGAGCGGAACGTGCTCGACGGCATCGAGCTGGCGCACGCCGCGCTATCGACCGCCGGCTATACCCCGCCACGCCTGGCGGTCTGCGGCCTCAATCCGCATGCCGGCGACGGCGGCAACTTCGGGCGCGAGGAGATCGAGGTCATCGGGCCGGCAATCGAGAAGGCGCGCGGCAACGGCATCGAAGCCAGCGGCCCGTGGCCCAGCGACACGGTGTTCGTGAAGGCGCGCGACGGCGACTATGACGCCGTGGTGACGATGTATCACGACCAGGGCCAGATCGCGATGAAGCTGATGGGTTTCGGGCGCGGCGTCACCGTCCTGGGCGGTCTGCCGGTGCCGATCACCACGGCCGGCCACGGCACGGCCTACGATATCGCGGGCAAGGGCATCGCCGGAATCGATTCCATGGTGGCGGCCTGGGACCTGTGCAGTCGCATGGCCGCGTCGCGACGCGCGGCTTGATCTGGTTCAAAGACGGTTACACCAATAGTCGCCAACGTTCCATCCTGCGTCTAACGGGAGGATGGGGCACATGCCGCGATTGGCGGCTGCACTACTGATGGTGACGCTGCTCGCGGCGCCCGCCGCCATGGCCGCTGGCCAAGCCGATGCGGCGCGCGGGATCGTGTCGGAACACTGCGCCAAGTGCCACGCCGTGCCCGACTTCAGCGCCAAAAGCATCGTCGCCAACGCGCCGACCTTTATCACGATCGCGCGGGAACGGGAGACCTACAGCGAAGCGCGTATCCGCAAATCGCTGCTGAAGCCGCACTTTCCGATGACGGGGATCACGCTGTCGCCGTCCGACATCGACAATCTGGTGGCCTATTTCGAGGAACTCGGCCGGTCCTGAACGCAGCCCTGCAGGATCAGGTCGGCGAAGCCGGCAATCATGCGGTCGAGCGACAGCTTCTCGCTGGGCCGGTAGCGCATGCCCGCCATATTGCAGGTGCCGATGAAGGCGAGCGTCGCCACACGGCCGTCGAGGTCGGGACGAAAGGCGCCGCTGGCCACACCGTCGCGGAACAACTGTTCCAACAGCGCCTCGTAGCGGCGCGACAGCGCGCCGACCTCGCGCCGCGCCTCGCGCGGCAGGGCGTGGCGGTCGAACAGGAAGGTGCGGACATAATCGGGCCGGTCCCCGAACGGCTCCAGGTGATTGGCGACGGCGGCGCGGATTTTCTGCTCGGCCGGTTCGGGTCCGGCGACGATACACTCCAGCCCCTCGACGAAATCGGCGACGCCGGCCCGGCAAACCTCTTCCAACGCCGCGTCCTTGGACGGAAAATAGTAATAGAGGCTGCCCTGCTGCATCTGCAGCCGTTCGGCAATGTCGCGGGTGCTGGCGCCGTGATAGCCCTTCTCGGCAAACACGGCGGCCGCCGCATCAATCACCTGCTGTCGCCGCCGCGCGCGTTTGCCTTCGACGTCGTTCCGCCTCGCCGGTTTCGCCATCAAGTCCGTTGTCGATTGCCTCAAGCCGCCCGGCGCCATACCACGGGAAACAGCTCGCAGTCCATGGCGTCGCCCGGCTTCAGGCCGGGCTGACGGATCGGCTGCGACATGGCCGGACGTTCCACGAAGCGCGCGTCGTCACCGGTCCAACGGGTCGACAAGGCCCGCCGGCGGCGGTCCGAGGTGGCATTGCCGGACGCGCCGTGCACGGTGCGAGCATGGAAGACAATGCAGTCGCCGGGCTCGGTGTCCCAGCACAGAAACTCGTAGTCGTCCCGGCGGGCGTCGATATCGGGGATCGCCTCCAGCGCGTCGTCGTGGAACAGCGTGCCGCCGCGGAAATCCTGGGCCCGGAACAGCTTGCCCCAGCGGTGCGAGCCGCGCACGAACTCGACGGCGCCGCTGTCGCGCCGCACCGGATCGAGCGCCAGCCAGAGCGAGCAGACCTGGTCGCCGTCGACGCACCAATAGGGCAGATCGTGGTGCCAGGGCGTCGGCGATTCGCTGCCCGGCTCCTTCACCAGCAGGTGGTCGTAGAAGAAGTTCACCTTGGTCGAACGCATGACCGCGCCGGCGATGGCGGCGGCCGGCGATTGGCGGGCGAAGGCCTCGAAGCCGGCATCGAAGGTCCAGACATACATGTCGCCGAAGAAGGTGCCGGCATCCTCACGCTTGCCATAGCGCATGCCCATGGGCCCGGGGTTGGCCATTACGCGTTCGGTCGCCGTCCGCAGCCGCTCGATCCAATCCGTATCAAACAAGCCGCGCAGACAGACCGCCCCGTCGCGCTCGTAGGCCGCGATGTCGGCTTCGCTGATGTCGATGTTGGACGCCATAGGTCTTGCTCCCGTTTGAATTCGCTCATTTTTCTATCAATCGATTGATAGATTTTCAAGATAAAATTGACGTCGGATCATTTCGTCATGCTGACGCAGGCCAGCATCCACGGCCGCGGCCGAAGATGGATCCCCTGAGTTCACAAACGAAGTGCAACACCTTGTGTTGGAGGTGTTGCGATGGGATCCGATTACGCCCAGTTGTCACTGGAAGAGCGGTGTGAGATTTCCCGCCTTCAAACCGCCGGCCGCTCGATCCGGCAAATCGCGGCAGCTCTGGATCGCGCGCCATCAACAGTCTCTCGCGAACTGAAACGCAACAGCGGCCGACAGGTCGGCTACAAGCCAGCCTATGCCCAGCAGCAGGCCCGCGCCCGGCGCTGGTCCGGGCCCCGCCTGCAACGCGATCCGAGCTTGCGCGACCGCGTCCTCGACGGCCTCAAACGCGGCTGGTCGCCGGAACAGGTCGCCGGCCGGCTCGCCCACACCGCCGGCCAACACGTCATCTCGCATGAAAGCATCTACCGCTTCGTCTATGCCCAGCTCGCCCGCACCCAGGACTTCCGCTGGCGCCTGCTGCTGCCGCGCGGCAAAAGCAAACGCGGCTGGCGCGGCCGCAGGGGCGGCAGCCCGGCCAGCTTCATCGCCGGCCGCGTGCCCATCGCCGATCGCCCGGCCGACGTCGACGACCGCACAACCCCGGGACACTGGGAAGCCGACCTCATGCTGTTCGCGACCTACGGCCAGGCCATCCTCGTCTGCCATGAACGTCTCTCCCGCATCCTCCTCGCCACCCGGCCACCGGGTAAGGCCGCACAGCCCATCGCAGACCACCTGCACGCCCTGTTCGCCGACCTGCCGCCCGACCTGCGCCAGACCGTCACCTTCGACAACGGCACCGAATTCGCCCGCCACACCGAACTCCAGCACATCGACATGCAAACCTACTTCTGCGACCCCCATGCCCCCTGGCAGAAGGGCGGCATCGAAAACGCCATCGGCCGCTTCCGACGCTTCATCCCCCGAAAGACAAACCTCGACGAGCTCAACCGCCGGCGCCTGCACCAATACCTGCGCGCCTACAACACCACGCCGCGGAAATGCCTTGACTACAGAACCCCAGCCGAGGTCTTCATCGAACACCTGTTGCACTTCGAATGTGAATCCACCTCCTGGCCTTCGCCAGGATGACCTAGAGTGCCCGTGAAAGGCGGATCAGGAGCCGAAGGCGGTGTAGATGGTGTGGGCGACCTGCTCCATGCGGTCGCGGCCGATCTCACCGATCACGGCGAAGGCGAGCGAGCCGTGCAGCCAGTAGTGCGCGGTCAGGCCGTCCTGCTCGACGATGCGGAACGCCGTCTCGCGGTTGTCCGGATTGATCCGGATGTAGAGCGTCAGGCGTTCGCCGCCGTCGGTCTCGTACATGAACTGGCAGGCAGGCAGGTTGTCGGCGTGCAGCAGGCGGCCGCCGACCAGCTTGAATCCATAAGCCGACAGATCGGGCGCCTGGATCTGCCGGCCCATGCGCTTCGACAGCCAGGTCACCAGATGCTGCTGCTGGCTGGCGTCGACCTCGACCGGATGCCGGACTTCGACGGTATAGACCTTGTGCGCCGACACACCTTCGCTGGCCAGCGCCCGCAAGGTCGGCATGCGCGGGAACACGGCCTCGTTGGCGAACCAGCCGCCGCCAAAGCCGACGCCGGTCAGCACCAGCGCCGCCGCCGCCCGGCCCAGCCAGACCGTCGCGCCGCGCCGGCTCATACCAACGACATCCGGCGTCAAGCGCGGCGGCACCGGCTCGCCCAGCACCGGATCGAACAGCGCCGACAAGCCCTCCTTCTGTTGCCGGTAGGCCTCGACCCGCGCCGCATCGTCGGGGTTCGCCGCCAGCCACGCCTCGACCTCCGCCAGTCGCGCCGGCGTTAGAACGCCGTCGACGAAGGCGTGCAGATCGTCGTCCGTGATCCGCTGGGTCTCAGCCGTCATTTCACTCTCCGCAACACCGGGCCCTCCTCGCCCGCCATCAGCCGTCGCAACCGTTCCCGCCCCCGCGCCAACCGCGAGGTCACCGTGCCCCGCGGCACACCGAGGATGCCGGCGGCCTCGTCGTAGCTGAAACCTTCGAGGCCGATCAGCAGCACCACCGCCCGCTGGTCGTCCGCCAATTCGGCCAGCGCGCCGGCCAGCTCTTGCAGCAGCAGGCCGCTGCCCTGGGTCGGCGCGGTCGCCGTATAGTCCGCGTCGTCCTGCAGCGCCACCGGCGTCGGTCGCCTTGCCGCCTTGCGCCGCTGGCTGATGAACTGGTTGTGCATGATCGTGAACAGCCAGGGGCGCAGGTCCCGATCCGACCGCCAAAGATGCCAGCGGCTGAGCGCCCGCTCGATACAGTCATGCACCAGATCGTCGGCGTCGCCGCGCGCGCCCACTAGCGCCCGCGCGTAGCGCCGCAGGCTGGGGATCTGCTCCTCGATCAGGCGTGCGCGGTCGGACGTCACGACGCGGCTATGTTTCCTTCTCGGTGGCTTGGCGGAACCACTTCTACGGCCATATACGCCTGCCCGCCGAACTTATTCCCGAGCGAAAAGGTTAACGGCACGCTCAAGAGATGTGCCGGACAGCGACGGCAATCGGAACTGCCGAAGCCCGCCAGCGGCACGGCGGCGCCCATACAGCTCGAGACCACAGCAAACAGACCGCACTCATTGCCGCCCGGAATGACCGCCACCTCGCCGATCCGTCCTGCGGCGGTCAATTGGTCGACATGCCAGCGGATCGGCTTGTCATGACGCAGGTGCCGTCCCACGCGGGCACGCAATCCACCGGGTCCATAGGCACTGCCGCAATAGACATAGCGGCCGGGCGGCAAGACGGCGGACCGTCGTCGGCCGAACCGAAGCGGCAACGCGGTCGCCAGATCGACCGTCAGCAGATAGGCGCCGACGGCCGTCGGCAAGGACTCAACGCAAAGCGGATGCGTCAGCTCGTCCACGTCTTGCAGGGCGGCGATTTGATCTCGATCTGCACACAGTCCTCCAGCGCCTCGCTGTAGTGCACGACGCCGGGGTCGTGCCGCCAGACCGAGCCGGGCTCGGCGACGAACTCTTCGTCGCCGATCTGCATGCGCAGGCGGCCGCTCAGCAGCGTCGCCACCGAGACATGATCGTCATGCCGGTGCGCCGGATCGATCAGGCCCTTCTTGCGCCAGGCCTTCAGGACAACGAAATCGTCCGTGACCATCAGCACCTTCAGGCTGAGCTCGCCCTGCTCCTTGGCGCCCTCGACGGCGGTAATACGCTCTTCCGCAATATCGCCGTCCTGACGGAAGATCTCCGCCATCGCCTGCATCATGCGTTCGTCGACCTGGGCCATCCGTCCCTCCCGTGACTGGCTAGGCTACTATCTTAACCGCAAAGGAAGTCCGGCCAGCAGGGGAATGAGCCATAGAGCCCGTAGGCGATCGTCTTCCAGGAGATCAGGCCGTACCAGGTCAGGAAATAGGCCAGCAGAACCGCCCCCGCGACGGCCGAGGCGACGATATAGCGCGGCCGGCCGGCATTCGTCGCGATCGCCTCGGGCGAGATGTCGGCCGTGACCTGGTTCCGGGCGATGCCGGAGACGCAGATGCCGCCGGGCAAGGCGCGCCTGGCCAGCGAGACGGCGTAGGCCAGATCCGCACCGCCGACGCGATGGTTTTCGATGCTCAGTTCGCCCAGATTGATGCCGATCTTGGGACCGGCGCCGGCCCGCCGTTGCGCCGCCACCGCGCAATTGACGGCATCGACGACGCCATCGAACTCGGCCAGCAGCCGGGCTTGCCCGCTGGCCACGACATGGCCGCCGAAACGATCGATCAGCGGTTCGAAGCAGTCATGGCGCCAGGACATGAGCGTAGCGTCATCCCGATCCTCGGCGACCAGGATCGCCGTCAACGTCATTTCGTCGATATCCGCCATCGCCCCAAAGACTAGAGCGGGCCGGAACCCGCCGCAACTCAGCCGGCGCGGCGGGCGCGCTTGCGTTCGTGGGTGTCGAGCAGGCGCTTGCGCAGGCGGATGTGGTTGGGCGTGACCTCGACCAGCTCGTCGTCGGCGAGGTAAGCGATGGCCTGCTCCAGGCTCATGCGGCGGGGCGGCGTCAGGCGTACGGCGTCGTCCTTGCCGGCGGCACGGATGTTGGTCAGCTGCTTCGCCTTCAGCGGATTGACCTCGAGATCCGAGCCGCGGGCGTGCTCGCCGATGATCATGCCGGCATAGACCTGACTGCCGGGATCGATGAACAGCGCGCCGCGCTCCTCCAGGTTCCAGAGCGCGTACGGCACCGCGGCGCCATCGGAGTTGGCGATCAGGACGCCAGTGCGGCGGCCCGCGACCGGGCCCTTGTGCGGCGCGTAGCTGTGGAACACCCGGTGCATCACGCCGGTGCCGCGGGTGTCGGTCAGAAACTCGCCGTGATAGCCGATCAGGCCGCGCGACGGCGCCAGGAAGGTGACGCGGGTCTTGCCGCCGCCGGACGGCCGCATGTCGGTCATCTCGGCCCGGCGCTGGCCCAGCTTCTCGACCACGGCGCCGGCGAACTCGTCGTCGACGTCGACCTGCACCTCCTCGATGGGCTCGAGCTGCTGACCGGTGTCGGGATCGGCCCGGAACAGCACGCGCGGCCGGCTGATGGACAATTCGAAGCCCTCGCGGCGCATGGTTTCGATCAGCACGCCGAGCTGCAGTTCGCCGCGGCCGGCGACCTCGAAAGCGTCGCCCTCGGCGCTGTCGGTGACGCGGATCGCCACGTTGCCCTCGGCCTCGCGCATCAGCCGCGACCGAATTACACGGCTCGTCACCTTGTCGCCGTCGCGGCCGGCGAGCGGCGAGTCGTTGATAGCGAAGGTCATGGCCAGCGTCGGCGGGTCGACCGGCGCCGCGTCGAGCCGGCGCGGATGGGCCGGATCGCAGAGCGTGTCCGCCACCGTGGCCGTCGCCATGCCGGCAATGGCGATGATGTCGCCGGCCTCGGCCTTGCTCACCGGCACCCGTTCGAGGCCGCGGAATGACAGCAGTTTGGTGATGCGGGTGGTCTCGCTGACGGTGCCGCTGGGGTCGAGCGCCGCGACCGTGTCGTTCTGGCGGATAACGCCGCTCTCGACCCGGCCGGTCAGCACCCGGCCGAGATAGGGATCGTAGTCGAGCAGCGTCGCCAGCATGGCGAACGGCGCATCGTGCTCGACGGCGGGCGGCGGCACGTGCGCGACGATCATGTCGAACAGGGCCGACAGGTCATTAGCCGGTGTCGCCGGATCGGTCGAGGCCCAGCCGTCGCGCGCCGAGGCGAAGGCGGTCGGAAAGTCGAGCTGCTCGTCGCTGGCATCCAAAAGCGCGAACAGATCGAAGACCTCGTCATGCACCTGGTGCGGCCGGCCGTCGGCGCGGTCGACCTTGTTGACAACGACGATCGGCTTCAGGCCCAAGGCCAGTGCTTTGCCCGTGACGAATTTGGTCTGCGGCATCGGGCCCTCGGCCGCATCGACCAGCAGCACGACGCCGTCGACCATCTTCAGGACCCGCTCGACCTCGCCGCCGAAATCGGCGTGGCCGGGCGTATCGACAATGTTGATCCGGGCGCCGCGCCAGTCGACCGACGTGCATTTCGCCAGGATGGTGATGCCACGCTCGCGCTCCAGATCGTTATAGTCCATCGCCCGCTCGGCCACCTGCTGGTTGGCGCGAAAGGTGCCGGACTGCCGGAACATGGCGTCGACCAGCGTGGTCTTACCGTGATCGACATGGGCGATGATGGCGACGTTGCGCAGGTTCATGGCTTCGGGTACACCGGAATATCTTTGTCGTGAATGCGAGACTTAAGCTGGGCCGCTCTGGCCGCCAGCGAAATTGTGCAGCGCAGCAATACACCCCCTTCCTGCCGACGTCCAGCGTGCAGACGACGGCGCCTCACTATCGGTACAAGCCCTTGACAATGTCTGACGATCTGCCGCCCGGCTATCACCCTTTGAACCTGCACGGCCGCTTCTATGAAAGCGCCGGCCCGCTCTATGCGCGGGTAATGCGAGGGAAATTCAACCTGGCCTTCCGGGTCGCGGAAAAGCACACGAACGCGGCCGATATCGCCCACGGCGGCATGCTGGCGACGCTGGCGGACCTGCAGATCGGCATCGGCGCCTGCGTGCAGGCCGACATCAACGGCTTCGTGCCGACGGTCAGCCTGAGCTGTGACTATCTGGCGCCGGTGCCGCTGGGCCGTTTCGTCGAGGGACAGTGCGAGGTCGCGCGGCGGACCCGCTCACTGGTCTTCATGGAGGCGCATCTGATCTCGGACGGCGAGACCGTGGTCCGCGCCAACGGCATCATCAAGATCCCCCGCGACCCGACCCGGATCAACTTGCAGGACATTCTGCCGCCGCCCTACGATCCGGACGGCAGTTAGCGCCAGGCGGCGCTAAGCTCGACCCGTCCCGCTCCCCCACCCGACCACCCATTGAGCATACTTCCGTGGGTGGTCGGGTGGGGGAGCGGGACGGGTCGAGCCCGGCCTTTATGGCCGATGGCATAAGGAGCAGGATGATGGCGACCAACGATGGCGAGATGCTGCTGACGGTGTTCCTGAAGCACGATCAGAGCAAGACTCTGGCGGAAATCAACGCGCATCACGAACAGACCGGTTTCTGGAAGAAGTTCCCGCCGGACGGCATCGAGGTCGTGTCCTGGTACGTGATGATGGGCATCGGCCAGGTTGTCACCCTGAAGCTGCCCGGTCATCGCCTGCGCGACGTCAACCTGGCGCTTGAGCAGAGCGCCTGGGGCGGCTTCTCGACCGAGTTCTACCCGACATACGATTTCCAACCGGTCTGGGAAGGCATCAAGGCCCGGCAGGCCGGCGACGACTAGAGCCCATGCGGGCCGCGGGCGCGGCCGTCCTGCTCGCAGTTATCGTCGTCACTGCGAGCGAGGCGGATGAGCGGTTTCTCGAAGGGTCCGAAATCCGATCCCTGATCGTCGGCGAGGTCACCACCGGCTTCAGCGACCGCGGCCGTTTCTGGACCGAATGGCATGCCGACGGCAGCTATTGCCATCGCCTGCTGGTCAACGATCCCGACCTGCCCTGCTTTGCCAGGGGCCGCTGGTGGATCGACGGCGACCTGCGCTGCGCCAGGCCGACCACCGCTACATGGCAGTATTGCCGCCGCATTCAGCGCACCGGTCCGAACGCCTATCGCTCGTTCACATCGGATGGCGCGCTGACCGAAACCTGGTCGGTGACGCGTTGATCTCAGTCTCGGCCAAGGTCGCTTGCTTTGGCCGCATTGTACCACCAAGTTTCCGGGCGGAAGCCGTAGAGGGGCGGCGCGGCGGGATAGCCGAACTTGTTCCAGTGGGCGACGCGGTCCGAGGTCAAATGGTAGAGCGGCACGACGTAGTCGCCCCAGAGCAGGACGCGGTCGAGGGCGCGGACGGCGGCAACCAGGCCGTCGCGGTCAGGGGCGGCGGTGATGGCGGCGATCAGGGCGTCGACGGCGGGTTGGCGGATGCCGGGATAGTTGCGGGTGCCGTCGGCCGCGGCCGAGGCGCTGCTCCAGTAAAACGCCTGCTCGTTGCCTGGCGACAGCGACTGGCCCCAGGTGTTGATGATCATGTCGAAATCGTAGGTGGCGAGCCGCTCCTGATACTGCGCCGTATCGACGGTGCGGATCTCGACCTCGACACCGAGCCGCTCGAGGTTGCGGGCGAAGGCCAGCGCCAGACGCTCGTCCTCGCGCCGCGCCAGCATGATCTCGAACCGCATGGCCGTGCCGGTCGCGCGATTGACGAGGCGGAGGTCACGGATGTCCCAGCCGGCGGCGGCCAGGTCCCGGCGCGCGTCGCGCAACGCGCCACGCAAGCCACGCGGATTGGCGCCGGGCGGGAAATAGGCTTGCTCGTACAGCGCCGACGGCAGGGTTTTGCGGAACGGCGCCAGCAACGGCAGCTCGGCCGGCGACGGCGGTCCTTTGGCGGCGAGCTCGGAGTTGTCGAAATAGCTGGCCGTGCGGGCATAGGCGTCATGGAAGTAGGTGCGGTTGACCCAGGCGAAATCGAAGGCCTGGCCGAGCGCGCGGCGGACGCGCCGGTCGGCGAAGATCGGCCGCCGGGTGTTGAAGACCAGGCCGTACATGCCGGACGGCCGGCTATGCGGACGTTCCGTCCGCACGACATCGCCGCGCGCGGCGGCCGGGAAGTCGTAGCCGATGGCCCAGCGCTGCGGGTCCGGCTCGGCGCGCAGATCGACCCGGCCGGCCTTGAAGGCTTCGAACGCGGCCGAGGCGTCGCGGTAATAGTCGTAGCGGATACGGTCGAAATTGTGCTGTCCGCGCGCCGCCGGCAGGGTCTCGGACCAGTGACCGGCGATGCGGCGATAGGTGATGCTGCGGCCGGGATCGACGGAATCGATCCGGTAGGGTCCGGTGCCGACGATCGGATCGTAGGTGGTGGCGTCGAAGCGCCGGCGCTGCCAGGAAGCCTTGGACAGAATGGGCATCAAGCCCAGGATCAGCGGCAGCTCGCGATTGCCGCCGGGCCGGAATACGAAGGTCACGGTGCGAGACCCTTCGCGTACCACCTCCTCGACCTCCCGGTAATAGAAGCGATGGTTCGGACGGCCGCTGTGGCGCAGGGTTTCGAGCGAGAACACGACATCGTCGACTATGACCGGGCTGCCGTCGTGGAAGCGCGCGCTCGGCCGCAGGGCGAAGGTGACCGAACCGCGGTCGTCCGGCATGGAAACGCTTTCGGCCAGCAGCGCATAGAGCGTGAACGGCTCGTCCCAGCTCCGCCGCAGCAAGCTCTGATAGGTCCGGCCCAAACCGTCCGCCGCCACGCCCTTGACGGTGAAGGGGTTCAGACTGTCGAAGCTGCCGACCCGCGACAGCACCAGATCGCCGCCCTTCGGCGCGTCCGGATTGACGTAGCCGAAATGCGTGTAGTCGGGTCCGTGCTTCGGCGCGCCATGCATGGCGATGGCGTGATCGGCCGCGGGCGCGGCCGTCGGCGCGACAAGCAGGAGGGTTGCCAGCAACCTTCTCATGTCGACCGGTTCAGCCGCAGCAGCGCCAGCGACTGCGCCAGCAGGCTCAGCATGACGATGCCGCCGACAAGGAACGGCCAGTTGATGCCGATGTCCTGAAACAACAGGCCGGCGATCGGCGGCCCGATAATGCGGCCAGCGCCGCTGGACGAGGTGGCGACGCCCAACGTCATGCCCTGATGCGCCGGCGCGGCCGACTGGCTGACCAGCGCCGTCAGCGTCGGATTCGACAGCGACATGCCGATACTGATCAGCGTGATCTGCAACGCCAAGGTCGGCAGATCGTCAATCCAGGGCACCAGGAACAGCCCGGCCGCGAAGAGCGCCGTGCCCAGGCAAAGCACACGCCCCTCGCCGATGGCCTTGGTGATCGGGCCGATCAACAGACCCTGGAAGGCGAACGTCAGGACGCCGATGAAAGCGTAGGCATAGCCGATCTCGCGCGGTCCCCACTGGAACACCGCGTCCGTCCACAGCGGAAAGATGGCGATGACCTGGCTCATGACGAACGTCAGCAGGAACATCAAGCCGATCAGCCATAGCACGCGGCCGTGCAATACCGAACGCAGCGCCGATGTGCGTCCGGGTAGCGCGGAAATGGAGACGTCGTGCCGCACCGGCTCGCGCAGCAGAACGGCGCCCAGAATGCAGGCCGCGAACGACATGCCGGCGGCGGCGAGACAGGGCGAGCTGAAATCGGGGTTGGCCGGATCGGATCCCGACAACAGCCCGCCGATCACCGGCCCCAGAACGAAGCCGAGACCGAACGCCGCGCCGACCTTGCCCATGGCGGCCGAGCGTTTCGACGGTTCGCTGATATCGGCGATGTAAGCCTGGGCGACGGCGATGTTACCGGCCATGAGGCCGTTCAAGGACCGGGCCGCGAACAACGCCGCCAGCGAGCCGGCAAAGCCGAACCAGAGATAGGACAGCCCGCCGCCGAACAGCGTCGCCAGCAGCATCCATTTGCGGCCGAAGCGATCACTGAGCCGGCCCCAGATCGGCCCGGAGATCAGCTGAAACACGGAATAGGTGGCGATCAGCAGCGTTACCTGCGTCGGCGATGCGTCGTAATGCACCGCGTAGAACGGCAGGATCGGAAAAATAATGCCGAAGCCGACCAGGTCGACGAAGACGGTCAGCAGCAGGATGTACATGCGGCGATGATTGTCAGGCGGATGTGCCCCGGGCCGCGACCGGCCAGATGTCGACCAGCATGTCACCGCGCACGCAGTGCAGGACGTCGTGCAGATTGACGGTCGGGTCGCAGTGCGGCGCCTCGATCAACACCGTGTCGCCCAGGCTCAAGCGTTCGTTGGCGTCGCCATAGACCACGGCGCCGTGCTCGTCGCCCTTGAACCGGAAGGTCGAGCCGACGGGCTCGCCGCCGGCGAAGCGTGGCAACGGCCCGTCCGTGGCGAACACCTTCAAACCGGCATCGACGATCGCCGTGTCGCTATGGTTGACGTTGATCGCCGTCGCCTGCACGAACAGCGCCGGCAGGTAGGGCGGCGCGCCGCCGCCACCGACGAAATCGATGCGGTCGTAGTCGACGTCCATCACGCAATAGGAACCGACCTGCAGCTCGGTGAGCAGGCCCATCTCGGGATCCATGCGATGGCTGCCGCTGCCGCCGCCGGTCACCACCTCGGGCCGGACGCCGATCTCGGCCAGGGCCGCCAGCACGTCGCGCAATGGCGCCATGGCGCGCTCCAGCTCGGCCCGCCGCTCGTCATAGTCCGGCATGTGCTGCAGATAGCCGGCATAGGCCTGGACGCCGCCGAAGCGCAGGCTGTCGTGGGCGCGAATGGCCTCGACCACGGCCACGCCCGCCGCCGCCTCGGTGACGCCGGTGCGGGCGCTGCCGACATCGACCTCGAGATAGACCGTCAACGGCCGGTCGCCAGACGCGTTCGCGGCAGCCAGCGCCGCGACGTTGTCCGGATGGTCGGCGACGACGGCCAATTGCCTGGCCATGCGGTTGAGCGCGGCGACGCGCTCCGGCTTGCCCGGCGCCACCGCGGGCGAGGTGATCAGCACATCGGGAATGCCGGCGGCCGCCATGACTTCGGCCTCGCCAACCGTGGCGCAGCAGATGCCGATGGCGCCCGCCGCCAGCTGGGCCTCGGCGATCTGCGGCGTCTTGTGCATCTTGGCGTGCGGCCGCAGGTTGATGCCCGCGTCCTTCGCCCAGGACGCCATCGTCGCCACGTTGGCCTCGAACTGGTCGAGGTCCAACACCAACGCGGGCGTCGACAGGCGCGCGCGCGAATTGGGCGCGTCGATTAATGATTCGTTCGGTCCAAGGCCAGCCAACGGTTTCACACCTCTCCAATCTAATCGCGGTAGGACGCGTCGGTCTTGTCCAGCCGGCGCAGCATGGCGGCGAACTCGAGCGCCCCGACGCCGTTGTCGGATTCGAGCTCGGAGAACCGGTCCATCTGCTGACCCGACGCCTCGGCGACGCCGTCGGCCAGGATGTTGAGCGCGCCGGCCGCGGCGGCGTCGATCTGGATCTGGCAGGCGCGCTCCAGCCGGTAGAGCCGCAGGAAGGTCTCCGGAATTGTCCGCCCCGTCACCAGCAAACCGTGGTTGCGCAGGATCAGCGCATGGTTGTTGCCGAGCGAGGCCAGCAGCCGCTCGCGCTCGTCCGTGTTCAGGCTCGGCCCCTCGTAGTCGTGGTAGGAGAGCCGCCCGTGGAACGCGGTCGAGACCATGCTGACCGGCAGCAGACCGTCTTTGAGCGCGCAAACCGCCATGCCGGCCCGCGTGTGGGTATGCATGACGCACTTGTGGGCATCGAGGTTCGCCATATGGACGGCGGAGTGGATGACAAAGCCGGCCCGGTTCACCGGATAGTTGCTCTCGCCGACGATGTTGCCGTCGATATCGATCTTCACCAGGTTCGAGGCCGTGATCTCGTCGTAGTTCAGACCGTAGGGATTGATCAGGAACTGCGGCTCGTCGCCGGGCACGCGTACGGTCAGATGGCCATAGATCAGCTCGGTCCAACCGAAATGGTCGACCAGCCGGTAGGCCGCCGCCAGTTGCTGGCGCAGCACATGTTCAGCCTCAGCCGGCGGCAACTTGCTTACGTCAACGGAACTGAGCGCGACATCCATTGCCCGATCCTCCCGATTTCTTGTTTTCGGCCCACCGAGTTTAGCAGATCGCCGATCGACCGTGCCGGTTTGCTGGCGCCGTGACGGCGACTGGACTACGGTAAGCATCCAAATCGGAGGGACCCATGGACAGCTCTTACAACGAGATCTCGAACGCGCTTCTGGACTATTTCGACGGCTTCTACGATAGCGACGTCGCGACCCTGAAGCGGATCTTCCATCCGAACGCGCATCTCTATTCGGCGGCCGACGGACCGCTGGTGGACGACGACATGGACGCGGTCTATGCCCGTGTCGAGGCGCGCACCGCGCCGGCGAGCCTGGGCCAGCCGCGCATGGACAAGATCCTGTCGATCGACAAGTCAGGTCCGGAATCGGCGCTCGCCAAGGTGCAGATCGCCATCGGCGACCGGTTCTACACCGACTATCTGACCATGCTGAAAGTCGACGGCGGCTGGCGCATCATCTCGAAGACCTGGACCTACGTGCCGCTGAGCGAAGCCAAGGCGCAAGCGGCGGAATAGGCGTCAGGATCGGCGGGGCGGATCAGGCGATCTGGCCGCGGTGCTCCTCGCTCAACAGGTGGGCGTGCATGTTGGCGAGCCAGACCCGCCCCTCGCCGGTATAGCTCAGCAGCTCCATGCCGTCGGCGATGCGCGGATAAAGCACGTCCCAGAACAGCTTCGGATAGCCGATGCGGAAGTCGGCGACGTCGGCATAGCCGAGGAGCGCGGCCATGCCGGATTCTTCGAGCTCCTGCATCAGCGGCGGCATCTTCAGCACGAAGTTCGGGTCGGCGACCGCGCCGATCAGGTGCGCCGCGCGCAGCAGGCCGGGATAGGTCGCCGTCTCGTGATTGCGGTCGGTCGGCGGCGGAAAGCGGCTGTATTCGATGTTCGCCGCCATCGCCTCGCTGTTCAGCATGGGATGATCGCGAAAATAGTGCCGCACGAAGATCTTGCTGCGGTCGGTGAAGTGCGGCCAGAGCCAGCCGTCGGTCGCGCCGCGCGGCGGCGTCACCACGGCGTCGTCATCCCCGACGACCAGACGATCGCCATCGTCGCCCGGACAGGCGCCGCGGGAGAAGCCGACCGCGAAGCATAAGAGCGAGGCGACGAAATTGATCCAGTCGCCGGCGGGCACATCGCCGTCGCGCACCATCCGGCCGCGCATCATCTCCTGACCGACCAGCGTCACCAGCATCGTGTGGTCGATGTTGTGGTAGAGCGCGTTCGAGCGGGCGATGCGGTTCAGCGACATGCGCGCCACATGCACGATGGTGTCGATATGCGCGGTATTGGCGTCGCCGAAGGCGCCGACATAGTCGGCGGTCAGCCGCTTGACGAAGGCGTCGATGATGATGTCGGAGGGTCTGAACATGGCGCGGCGGCTCAGGGCGCAGCGGCCCGATGCTCCTCGGAGAAGACGTGGCTGTAGAGCCCCGCCTCCCACTGCCGGCCTTCGCGGGTGACGCGCAGGTAGGCAAGCCCGGCGCCGATATGCTGGTTGACCATGTTCCAGAAGAAGTCCGGGTAGTTCTCGCGCAGATCTTCCGGGCTTTTGTTGCCCATGGCGGCGTTTTGGCCGGTCTCTTCGAACTCGTAGAACAAGGCCGCCAGCTTGCGCAGGTAATCGGGATCGGCGAGCTGGCCGATCAGGTCGGCGGCGCGGACCAGGCCCGGATAGTCGGCGTCTTCGGGCGAATCGTCCTGGCTCGGCACCGGGAACCGTGTGTTCTCGATGTTCGCCGCGACCACGTCCGCATCGATCACGGCATGGTCCTTGAACCGGCGGCGCACGAACATCTTGCCACGCTCGACATGATGCGGGGTCAGGTAGGCGTCGGTGGCGCCAAGGGGCACTTCCACCGTATCGCCCTTCTCGTTGATGACGGCGACGTCGCCACGATCGCCCGGACAGATGTTCCTGACGTAGCCGATGTCATGGCACAGCAGCGAGACGATGAAGTGCGTCCAATCGTCCGGACTGACGCTGCCCTCGCTCAGATACTTGCCGCGAATGATCTCCTGGCCGACCAGCGTGACCATCATGCTGTGTTCGACGTTGTGATAGAACGCATCCGAGTTGGCGATGATCTCCATCGCCATCACGGCCGCCGCCTGGAGCGTGTTGGCGTTTTCCGGCTCCAACCCGCCATACATGCGGCGGTAGTTGGCGACCAGCCCATCGACGAAGCCGTCGATCAGGATCGACGTGGCATTAAAGGTTGCCGTTACATGGCCCGACATGGCGCTTCAAGAACATCCCCCACGGTTTTGCGTTCGAATTTTGCATCGAACTTATCGTTGGTCACGGCGCAACTTTCGCCGTTGCCCGGCATCACGACTGTCGTATCGCGCCGGCCTCCTCCAGTGCGGCGATTTCTGCCGGCGCCAGTCCCCAGTCCGACAGCGCCGCCTTGGTATGCTCGCCCCGGCGCGGCGGCGGGCGTTGAATCTCCGCCTCGGTACGGCTGAATTTCGGCGCCGGCGCCGGCTGAACCACGCCGTCGATCTCGACGAAGCTCTCGCGCGCCTTGTTTTGCGGATGCTCGTGAACCTCGGCCAACGACAGGATCGGGGCAAAGCAGATGTCCGTGCCCTCCATGATCTTGCACCACGCGTCGCGGGTCTTGGTCTTGAACAGACCGGCCAGACGTTCCTTCATCGCGCCCCATTGTGCGCGATCGTTCTGTTTCGGCAACTCGTCGGCCGACAGCCCCAGCTTCTCCAGCAGTTCGGCATAGAATTTCGGTTCGATCGAACCGATCGAGACGTATTTGCCGTCGCTGGTTTCGTAGACGTTGTAGTAGTGCGAACCGGTGTCGAGCACATTCTCGCCGCGCGCGGGCTGCCAGAAACCGGACGCCTGCATGCCGAAAAACGCCGTCATCAGGTAGGCGGCGCCCTCGACCATGGAGACGTCGACGACCTGACCGCGCCCCGAACGCGACGCCTCGAGCAGCGCCGACACCAGGCCGAAGGCAAGGAACATGGCGCCGCCGCCGAAATCGCCGACCAGATTTAGCGGCGGCACCGGCGCCTCGCCGGCCCGGCCGATCGAATGCAGGGCGCCGGCCAGCGCGATGTAGTTGATGTCATGGCCGGCGGCATGCGCGATCGGTCCGTCCTGCCCCCAACCGGTCATCCGGCCATAGACCAGACGCGGATTGCGGTCCAGGCAATGTTCCGGTCCGATCCCGAGGCGTTCGGCGACGCCGGGCCGGAAGCCCTCGATGAAACCGTCGGCCTTGGAGACCAGCTGCAGAACGGCGGCCACGCCTTCGGGCCGTTTCAGATCGATCGCGACAGAACGCCGGCCGCGGGTCAGCAGGTCGAAGCGCGGATCCTGGGAGATGCCGAGGCCCGACGGCTCGGTACGGTCGATGCGCAGAACATCCGCGCCCATATCGGCCAGCAACATGGCGCAGAACGGGCCGGGCCCGATGCCGGCAATCTCGATAATCTTAAGTCCGGCCAGTGGTCCCATTGCGCTATCCTGATCTCCGCATGCCAATGTTCATGCGGGCCAGGATAGCGCAATGATGCGCCGGGGCGAAACGCCGTCGCGCGGTTTTATGCGGCGGCGAACGCCGGATGAATGAGTGTCGCCGACTCGTCCGCCAGTTGCCGAAGCAAATAGATCGGATCGACGATGTCGTGGCTCCAGGCCTGAAGCGTACGCAGCTGCGCCAACGGCGCGGCGCCGTGGGGCTCGCTATCCCGATCGGTGAACTCGCTCATCAGCGTCGCCACGCGACCGCCGAACCCCCGATCCCACGACAGGCTGGGTCCGGCCCCGATAAACACCACGGCAAACGTGCATGGCGCCAACCGGGTTACCGCCCCGCTCAAGCCGGCCGCGGCGCGAACGAGATCGAACGCCAGCGACGGCGGCAGGAAGTAAAGCTGCACCTGATGCACCGAAAGCCTGAGATTGGTCGGCCCCAACTGCTCGATCAAGCGGTTCATTTCATCGGCGAATACTGCCTCGCCGGGTCTTTCCGTCGCCCCAACACCCAAACCGGGCGCCTCGACGGCAGCGTCATGTCGCTCAAGCTGCAGCGACGATGTGCGCATTCTTCCCCTCCGCCTGGACCTCAGCCCTCTGCAAATTCGTACCCTCTCATTGCCGGCCGCACGATGCCCTCCGCGGCCGCGAGAAACTGTTACAACTTGTTACAAGGTAAGCAGTCGAGTGCGACATGGGTGGGGCAAACCTGTGGTAATTTCCGGGCTCATGGCCGGAACATCGTTAACAGCGCCAGCGATAGCCGAAGCCCGGATAATTCCTGATGTGATCGAAGTCAGGATCAATTTCCCGAAACTTGTTTCTAATCCGTTTGATGAAGGACCTGACGTTCACGCGATAGCCGTCTTCTCCTTCACCGGCAATAAATCCTGGCCCATGCGCCAGGTCGTAGATCCGCCGGTAGGACACATCTTTGTCACGCTGCTGGATCAGCAGCTCGACGATTTTGAATTCGGTCAGCGTGAGATCGACCTTCCGACCGTCCCAATAGGCGCGCCGCGTCGGTGCATCGAGTTGCAATCGCCCGACCGCACCGGCATCGGCCTGCGGCACATGGTTGACCGGCGCCGCTTGGCCGTTTGAACCGGCGGCGATGGCGGCAGCCAGCCGGATGCGCTGCAGCAACAGGGACGTCGAGCGCGCGCGGTCGATAAAGTCGACCGGCCCGAACGCCAGCGCCGCGTCCTCGTCGACGCGGTCGGTGGCCTGCGTCAGCATGATGACCGGCATCTGCAGGTCGTGGGCGCGGATCTGCCGCAGCACGTCGAGGCCGCCAGAATCAGGCAGGCCCCATGTCAGCAGGACGACATCGGCCGTGCCGCCTTCGCTCAGAAACCGGAGCGCTTCCGCACCGGTCGCCGCGCCGAAGGTGACGACATCGCCCGCCCTCAGCGCGCGTTCGATCAGCGCGCGGGCCGGCTCGTCATTATCGACCACGAGAACTCGAATCGGCATTCCCCCAGCATTCGTACCCGATGCACGAATCCCACTGACCGACATCCCATCCATACGATGCTGAACGGGATTTGCCCGTTCAGCCCGACGCTGTTGTCTTGTTTTTCTCGGTGTACTGGCGGCTTCTGCCGCAACGCGACGTTTCGGCCTCGTTCGGCCATGTCGAACCGGCCGATTTCCGTCGTCGCTTAATTGTTCGGTCACGCCCGTTAACAGGTTGTTAAAAACTATGGTTACCGCACGCACTTGTTCAAGATGCCCGGTCGGTCAAAAAGGCTGGAATGCAGGCGCTTTCAGCGCCGGCGCACGGGCGCATAGCGCGGTTGCGGCAATGCCGCGGGGGACGGCGGCAATCCCAGGCCCCGAACGGCCTCGACGGGCGACCAGGCCGTGAGCGTCTGCGGCGCCATTGCGACGCGGCGGGGACGCGGACAGATGCACCGCCCGCGGCGGCGCGGCGGCGGCGGGACGGTGGCGGCCAGTCCCGGAAGCGCCGGTTCGCGCTGACTGGCGACCGCGAACAGGCGCAACACCGGCGCCGGCCGGGTTTCCTCTGGCGTCAGGAAAACACTGTGCCGATGCAGCCAGGCGCCAATACCCGCACGGCTAGAGAGGATCGAGACCGGCACCGCCAGCACCAGTCCGATCAGCACCGGCAGGAACCACCAGAAGAAGGTCGGCGCCAGGGACAGCAATACGCCGGCCCAGACCAGGCCGAACAAGGTCTGGCCGCCATGTAGTGTGAGGGCTTCCCTCAAGCCGACGCCGCGCTCGCCGCGGGGCTGGGGGGTCCAGGACACACTGCGGCCGCAAAGGTTGGCGATCACGAAACGGGCGTGGAAGACCATCATCAACGGCGCGTGCAGAGCCGAATAGAACTGCTCGAGCAGCAGACTGACGAACAGCCGGCCGCGACCGCCAAAGGCCGACAGCCGGTCACGGTCCAGCAACACGAGCATGGCCGCGAGCAGCTTCGGCACCACCAGCATGCCGATCGTCACCGTGAACAGGGTGAATGTCTCGGCCGTCTTCGACACCGGCCAGACCGGGAACAGGTTATAGCCCGGCGCGAAATAGACATGCGGCGATAGCGTCTGCAC
The DNA here is from genome assembly GCA_965232515.1 of Alphaproteobacteria bacterium. Taxonomy (GTDB): domain Bacteria; phylum Pseudomonadota; class Alphaproteobacteria; genus JANQKO01. Next base: position 2,351,765 of record CBDDPY010000002.1, read on the forward strand.
GACGATCTCGATCGTGCTCAGCATCAATAGCAGGAACCAGATCGCCGAAGACAGATACGACATGCCGCCGCTGGCCATATGCAGGCGGCTCATGCCGGCAAGGCCGCGGCTGGTCAGCAACCGCTGATGCTGCAGATTGCCCTGGCACCAGCGGCGGTCCCGCTGCGCGAAATCGCCGATATTCGACGGCATCTCCTCGTAGCTGCCGCCGACGTCCGGTACCAGCCAGACGGACCAGCCGGCACGCCGCAGCAAGGCTGCTTCGACAAAATCGTGGCTCAGGATCTCGCCGCCGAGCGGCGCCTTGCCGGGCAAGTCCGGCAGGCCGCAATGCTGTGTGAAGGCCGCCGTGCGGATGATCGCGTTGTGGCCCCAATAGTTGCTGTCGCCAAGTTGCCAGTAGTGCAGACCGGCCGCCATCATCGGGCCGCAAAGGCGGTTCACGAACTGAACGGCGCGCGCGAACAGCGTTTCGCCATTGATCAGCGTCGGCACCGTCTGGATCAGGCCGACGCGCGGGTTCGCCTGCATCAGCCGGACCAGCTTGACCAGCGTTGCGCCGGCCATGACGCTGTCGGCGTCGAGCACCACCATGTGGTCGTAGCGGCTGCCCCAGTTGCGGCAGAATTCGGCGATGTTGCCAGCCTTGCGGCCGGCGTTGCGACGCCGCCGCCGATAGAACAGGCGGTCCGCAGCGCCAAGCCGGTCGCGCAGATCGGCCCAGGCCCGCTCCTCGTCCGCCAAACGTGCCGCATCGTTCGAGTCGCTCAAAACGTAGAAATCGAAATGCGACAGACTGCCGGTCGTCGCCAACGACAGATAAGTCGCTTGCAGGCCGGCGAAGACCCGTTCGGTATCCTCGTTGTAGACCGGCATGACGATGGCCGTCCGCGTGCGGATCGGGCCGGCGATAACGGTTGCGTTCCGGTGCCCGCCCGGCCAACGCTCGGCCAGCCGACCGAGAAAGCCGATCACGGCGGTCCAGAATGACATCGAAATCCAGATGAAGTTCAGTGCGAACAGCGGCACGATCGCGGCCTCGACGATCGAGGTGCCGTTGGCCCGGACGATGTCCAGCATCAGCATCACGCCGATAATCGCCGTCAACAGGACCAAGCTGAAGAACGACAGGCGCCGAGACAGCCGTTGCGCCGGCGAGACGGTGTCGAGTTCCATGGCGCCCCCCGGCGTCGTGCGCTCGCCGCCCGAAGGGAGGCGTAGCTTGTGCGTATCTATGCCGTCCACAGGTAGCTCCAGGTTTCGGTCAGAACGTCGTTGCGCAGACGCAGGAAGCAGCGCAGATCGGCCGGCTTGTCGCCGTCGGGCAGGAAATCGAACAAGGCCCGCCAGCCGCCAATCGCGTCGTTCTTGTGCGCGCGCGTATTGCGGATCTCGCCGGAACTCGCGCTGACGACCAGATGCACCGGCTGCTCCGGCCGCAGCAGATCCAGATCGCCACCAGCGAAATCGAGCGAGAACCGGCGCAGCTCGGCCGGCGCCCGGTTCGGATGGCCCGAGTAGCGCGCCAGGCCCCAGCGGGTCGCCACGGTCCTGCCGCGCGGTGGTGTCCGGTCGACGAGGCCCGCGGCGTGCAGGCGATAGCTGACGTCGACGGGCTGGCCGCCGACGGCGGGCGCCTCCGGCACCCAATAGGCGACGATGTTGTCGTTCACTTCTTCGTCGGACGGAATTTCGACCAGCTCAACCCGGCCAGCGCCCCAGTCGCCGATCGGCTCGACCCAGAGGCTCGGCCGACGCTGGTAGTTCATCTCCAGGTCCTGATAGCTGGCGAAATCGCGGTCGCGTTGCATCAGGCCGAAGCCGCGGGGGTTGCGATCGAGGAACGTGCTGATCCGCACGGCGCGCGGGTTCTGCAGCGGCCGCCAGATCCACTCGCCGTGCCCGGCATGTATCAGCAGACCGTCGGAGTCGTGTACCTCGGGCCGGAAGTCGTCGAACTGGCGGCTGCGGTTTTCGCCGAACATGAACATGCTGGTCAGCGGCGCGACGCCGAGCTTGGCGATGTCCCGGCGCGGATAGATGGTGGCCGTCACGTCGACCTCGGTCGTCGAGCCCGGCCGCAGCACGAAGCTGTAGGCGCCGGTCGCGCTCTCGCTGTCGAGCAACGCGTAGAGCTTGATCGCGGTTGCGTCCGGCGCCGGCCGCTGCAGCCAGAACTCCCGGAAGAACGGAAATTCCTCGCCCTTCGACAGCGCGGTGTCGATCGCCAGGCCGCGCGCCGACAGGCCGAAATGTTGCTCGCGCCCCAGAATCCGGAAATACGAGGCGCCCAGGAAGACGGCGAACTCGTCAAAGTAATCCGGCCGATGCAGCGGATAGTGCAGGCGGAACCCGGCGAAACCCAGATCGTCCGGCGGCGGCGGGTCGAACCGGTTGGCGCCGAAGTCGAACATGCTGGCTTGGCTCGCCATCGGCCGCGGCCCGCCTTCGTCCAAAATGTTGATCCGCACCGGTCGGTCGAAGAAATAGCCGCGATGGAAGAACTGCACCTGAAACAGGCCGTCGCCGCGCCAGAGCGCGCGTTCGGGTCTGAAGCGGATGTCCTGATACTGCTCGTAGCTGAGCTTCTTCAGATCGTCCCGCAGACTTTCGCGGCCGTCATCGAAGCGGTTCGCCGCCAGTTCGCGGGCCCGCTGCTTCACCAACTCGATGTCGAACTCCGGCGTCGCCGCCGTGTCCTGCGCCAGCAGCGGCCAAGGCCCAGCCATCGATGCGGCGGCCATGCCCACCGAGCCGGCCAGTATCCGGCGGCGCCCGACGGCTCTGCCTGGACGAACAAACGAACGCGTCACGATAGAAATGTCCCTACTCCCGCCCGGTCGAAGCGGCGCTTTTGGCACGCGTCCTTGATGTCCCGACAAACCCCGCGCGCCACGTCGCCCGCATTCACAGATAGCGGGAACCCGGTGACGTTCCTGTGGGATTTTCGCGGCCCGATTATGGCCGGAATTTGGCGGCTCTGCGGGGCTTCGCCTGTGGCGTCAGCCGTAGAACAGCCGGGGCAGATAGAGCGACAGCCCGGGCACGAAGACCAACAGCGCCAGCCGCAGGATATCGACACACCAGAACGGGGTAACGCCGCGGAAAATCACCGAGGTCTTCACGTTCTGCAGCACGCCCGACAGCACGAACACGTTCAGACCGACGGGCGGCGTGATCAGGCTGATTTCGGTGACGACGACCACGATGATGCCGAACCAGACCAGATCGAAGCCCATGCTCTGTACCAGCGGAAAGAAGATCGGCACCGTCAGCAACAGCATGGACAGGCTTTCGAACACGCAGCCCAGCACGATGTAGACCAGCAGGATCAGCAGGATGACGACGATCGCCGGCACATCGAAACTGGTCACCAGATCGCGCAGGCCGTCCGGCAGGCCGGCCCGGTTGACGAAGTTCGAGAAGATCAGGGCGCCGATCAAAACCAGGAAAAGCGTCGCGGTCGTGCGCGCGGTGTCGGCCAGGACCTCGAACAGCGCCGGCCAGCTGAGAGTGCCGCGGGCGAGCGCGATGAGGAAGGCCCCGCCGGCGCCAACACCGGCGGCCTCGGTCGGCGTGAAGACGCCGCCATAGATGCCGCCCATCACGGCGGCGAACAGCAAGAGCGTCGCCCAGACTCCCTTCAGCGCCAGCAGGCGCGCCGGCCAGTCGGCCCGTTCGCCGCGCGGTCCGGCCGCCGGCCGGCGCCAGACCACGAACTGCACCGCAGCGAGATACAAGAACACGCCGATCAGCCCGGGAATGAAGCCGGCGGCGAACAGCTCGCGAATGCTGGTCTCGGTCAGCAGGCCGTAGATCACCAGGATCACGCTGGGCGGGATCAGGATGCCGAGCGTACCGCCTGACGCGATCGAGGCCGTCGCCAGTTCGTCGCTGTAGCCGTAGCGTCGCATCGACGGCATCGCCACCTTGGCCATCGTCGCCGCCGTAGCCAGGCTGGAGCCGCAGATCGCGCTGAAGCCGCCGCAGGCGACGATGGTGGCCATGGCGAGGCCGCCGCGCCGATGGCCGAGAAAGGCGTTGGACGCCGCGTAAAGCTCGGACGACAGACCGGCGCGCGTCACCAGGTTGCCCATCAGGATGAACAGCGGCACCACCGACAGGCCGTAGTCCATGGTGGTGTCCATGACCCGGCGCGAGGCCATCGACATGGCGACCAGCCAGTTCCAGTCGACCAGCGCCGCGAAGCCGACGAAGCCGACCACGCCCATGGCAAACGCAATGGGCATGCGCAGGAACACCAGCAACAGCAGGACGCCGAATCCGATCAGGGCCGCGGTCATCGCGATCTCGTCTCGAGTGCCGGAAGGTTTGCTATTGGGTCAGCCGTGCGCGCCGCGGCGACAGCGGCCCGCGGCCGCGTGCATAGCGGACGACGTTGACCAGCAACGCCAGCGCGGTAACGCCGCTCATCAGGCTGATGAAGAACATCATCGGCGCCAGCGGGATATTCAGGTACTCCGTCGTGTCGCCGTACTCGGCCGTACGCTCGGCCAGCCCCCAGATCCGCCAGGCGATCGCGCCCAGCGCCACCGCGGCCACCAGGTTCATGGCCATCTGGCGCAGATTGACCAGCCCATTGGGAAACACGTTGTCCAGCAGGTCGACGCTGATGTGCTGCTCATGCCAGCTGACGACCGGCAGGACCGCGAAGACGATCACCGCCATCATCAGACGCGTAAGCTCGGTCGCGCCGTCGAGCGGCGCGTTCAGCAGATAGCGACCGACGACGTCGATGCAGGTCATCGTCATCAGCGCGAACAACGAAACGCCGGCCAACGCTTGCGGCAGCCGGTCCAAGATCAGGACCGGCCACCGCCAGTGCGCGGCCATCATTCCGTCGTCGGATGGCGACAAGAGTGGGCGCCCTACATAGCGCCGGCGGCGGCGCGCAGTTCCGCCAGCGCCGCGGCGGCGTCGACGCCCTTCTTGCTCGCGGCGGCGACCCAGTCCTTCTCGATATGGGCCACGAGCTTCTTGTACTCGGCCGCCATGTCGTCGCTGGCGACGACAATGTCGTTGCCGGCCTCTTTCGCCGCCGCCGTGCCGACCTTGTCGATCCCGTCCCACATGGCGCCGACCATGCGCGAGAGCTTCTCGCCGGAGACGCTCATCACCGCCTCGCGGTCGGCCGCCGACAGGCTGTTCAGCTTGTCGTTGTTCATGACCAGCGCGAAGCTGCCGTAGTAGAGGCCGCCCGGCATGATCACCGTGTTGGGCGCCACCTCCATCAGCCGAAAGCTCTTCTTCGTCTCCATCGGCATGAACACGCCGTCGGCGACGCCGCTTGCCACCGTCTCGTAGACCTTCGGCGCCGGCACCCGCACGCCGACGACGCCTAGCGCCTCGCCGACGGCGCCCGATACGCCGCCGCCGATGCGGATCTTCAGGCCCTTGAGGTCCGCGAGGCTGTTGATCTTCTCCTTGGTGTGGATCGCGCCCTGGCCGTGCGTCGTCAGCGCAAGCAGCGTAATGCCCTTATGCTCGCCCGCCTGGTCCAGATACTTCTGGTGCACGCGCCAATAGGCGACTGACGCGGCTTCGGCCGAGGTACCGAGGCCCGGCAACTCGACGATCTGCGTCAGAACATAGCGGCCGGGATTGTAGCCATGGAAGATCCAGGTCGCGTCGGCAATGCCGTCGCGCACGACATCGAGCTGCGCCGGCGGCGGCGCCAGACCGTACTCGACCTTGACCTTGACCCGGCCCTCGGTCGCTTCTTCCACCCATTTGCCCCAGGTGGGCCAGACGATGGCGTTAATGCCATGCGTCGGCGGGGCCCAACTGCTGACCCGAATAACCGTCTCGGCCTGGGCCGACAGGCCCGAAACCGTCATTGCCGCGGCCGCGGCAATGCCTAGAAAACGCCCAAAATGCATCGAAGTGCCTCCCTATCTCGACGTGGCTGACAGCATATCAGCAAGCCGCCGGCATGCGCTTATCATTGCCAATTTCCGGCGAATGGTTGCTTGTGAAACTAATTACTGAGTGCGCCCGGCACTGTCAAACGCGACGACCGTGGCGGGGCCGATAAAGGCGGGCTAAGATCGGCGCATGCAACGGCCCCCTGCACTCCAATTCAGCCATATGGGCATCTTCGTGCACGGGCTTGCCCGCATGCGGGATTTCTATGTCCGGGTGCTGGGTTTCGTGGTCACGGACGAGGGCGATCTGGGCGACCGCAAGCTGACCTTCCTCAGCCGGAACCCGGACGAGCACCATCAACTCGTGCTCTGCGAGGGCCGGCCGGCCGATATCGGGTTCAACACCGTGAACCAGATCTCGTTCCGGGTCGCCGAGCTCGCCGATTTGCGCACGCTGCATGGCATGGTCAGCGAAGAGGCCGACATCAGCGAGCTGACGGCGATCACCCATGGCATTGCCTGGAGCATTTATTTCAAGGATCCGGAGGGCAACCGCATCGAAGTTTTCGTCGACAGCCCGTGGTACATCGAACAGCCGATCCGCGAGCCGATCGACCTGTCGAAAAGCGATGCCGACCTGTTCGCGGAGACCGAGGCCCGCGCCAAGGCCAACCCCAGTTTCCGGCCGATGTCCGAATGGCGGCAGGATCTGGCACGGAAAATCGACAGCGGCCTGACGTAGTTCATGTACACGCCACCGCCCCGACCGAAGCCGTCGCTCTATTTCGAGTATCCGAGGTTCGACTTCGTCCGTCCGCCGGAGCTGGATGGCGACCGGACGCAGCACCAAGTCGCCATCGTCGGCGGCGGCCCGGTCGGCCTGACCTGCGCCATCGAGCTGGCCCGCCACGGCATCCCGTCGGTGGTGATCGAGAACGACGCCACGGTCGCCGATGGCAGCCGCGCCGTCTGTATCGCCCGGCGCAGCATGGAAATCCTGCAGCATGTCGGCGTCGCCGAGCGCTTCCTGGACAAGGCTTTGGTCTGGACCGGCGGCCGCTCGTTCTACCGCAATCAGGTGGTGTTCGAGCTGGAGATGCCGCACAGTGACGACAGCCGCTATCACCCCATGACCAACCTGCAGCAGTGCTATATCGAGCAGTTTTTGGTCGAGCACATCGACGCCATCGACGGCATCGAGATCCGCTGGCAGAGCCAGGTCACCGGCGTCGCACAGACGGACGACGGGGTGCGCATCGGCGTCGACACGCCCGAAGGACCGTACGAACTCGAGGCCGACTACGTGCTTGCCGCCGACGGCGCGCGCTCGACCATGCGCGAACTCATGGGCCTGAAGCTGAGCGGCACGTCCTACAGCGGCAAGTATCTGATCGCCGACATCAAGATGGCCTCGCCGCACCGGATCGAGCGCCGCGCCTGGTTCGATCCGCCGGCCAATCCGGGCTCCACCGTGCTGATGCACAAGCAGCCCGACGACATCTGGCGCGTCGATTACCAGCTTCTCGACGACGACAACGAAGCCGAGGAACTGCAGGAGGACCGCATCCGCGAGCGCATCCAGATGCAGCTCGACATGATCGGCGAGACCACGCCCTGGGAGCTCGACTGGTACAGCCTCTACAAGGCGCACTGCCTGTGTCTCGACAACTACCGGCAGGGCCGGGTGCTGTTTGTTGGCGACGCCGCGCATCTGGTGCCGATCTTCGGCGTGCGCGGACTGAACTCGGGCCTGGCGGACGCCAATAATCTCGGCTGGAAGCTGGCCTATGTGCTGAAGGGCTGGGCGCCGGATGATCTGCTCGACACCTACAACCACGAACGCCGCGAGGCGACGCAGGAGATCTTCCGCGAGGCCGGCAAATCGACCGCGTTCATGACGCCGCCCAGCCGCGGTTACCGTCTCATGCGCGATGCGACGCTGTCATTGGCGCTTTCCGAAACCTGGCCGCGCGGGCTGATCAACCCGCGCCAGTCGCAGCCCTACGACTACACCGACAGCCGCCTGAACAGCACGCCGGCCGACGACCGGAGCTTCACGGCCGGTCCGCGCATCGGTGCGCCGCTGCTGAATATGCGGCTGCCCGGGGCGGCCGACGGCGCCAATGCGCCGGCCTTCCTGCTGGACGACCTTGGTTTGGGCTTCACGCTGATCTGCTTCTGCGACGACGCGCTCGCAACCGATATCGCCGAAACCATTCATCGCCTGCAGATCGGCGACGAGCCGGTCAAAACGATCGTCATCGCCCGTCAGGTCCTGGCCATCGATGGCGCGCAGGTTGTGGTCGATCCGGAGGGACGGTTTTTCGACGCCTATGGCGCCGGCCCCGGCAGCGCCTATCTCGCCCGGCCCGACGCCCATGTCTGCGCGCGCTGGCAACGGGCGAGCGGCGGCGCCATCGAGGCGGCCCTGGCGACGGCCGTCATGCGGAGCGAAACGTGATGGCCGATTCGTTGCCGTTCCCCGACCTTGAAAAGGCGTTCGAGGCGATCGCCGCCGCGATCGACGATGTCGGCGAGGACAAGGACCGGTTGTTCCTGGCCAAGCTGGCGCTGGCGTTGAGCCATAAGCTCGGCGATCTCGACGCCATTACGGACGCCATCGCCACCGCCAAGCGCGACCTCGACGGTTAACGGGCCGGCGTCAGTCCCGCAGGCAGGCGCGTATAGGCATCGCTGCCCGCCGTCGCCAGCTGCGCTTGCGTCAACGACTGGGCGAGACGCAACTCGGCGCCCGCGAGATTGACGTCGTCGAGATTGGCGAACGACAGATTGGTCATGCGCAAATTGGCGCCGCTCAGGTTGGCGGACGTGAAATCCGCGCGCGCCGCATTGGCGTCCTGCAGACAGGCATCGGCCAGGTTTGCAGCGCGGAAAACGCAGCGCGTGAGGTTCGCCGCCTGCAGGAAAGCGTCCGTCAGATTGGCATCAGCCAACGAACTCCGGCGCATGTTCGCGGCCTGAAGGTTGACGTCGGTCAGGTTCGACGAGGTCAGGTCGGCATGTGTGAGGTCGGCCTTTTGCAGATGTGCCGCCGCAAGGTTCGTGTCCCGCAGAACCGCATGGTTCAGGTCTGCCTTCTGCAAATCGACGCGCAAGAGTCCCGCCGATGACAGGTCGGCATGATCCAACACGGCCTTTTGCAGCGACGCGCGCGTCAGATCGGCACCCGCCAGCAACGTCCGCCGCAGGCGCGCCTTCAGCAGGTTGGCCCGGGTGAGATCGGCGCCGCGCAGATCGGCACGCGACAGATCCACCTTCTGCAGATCGCGGCGCCGCAGGTCCGCGTTGCGTAGATCCGCCCGGGCGCCCGCCGCGCCATTGGTCTCGAGCCAGCGCGCGTGGTCGCGAAGGATCGCGTCCAGCGACGACGACGAGATCGGTTCGGCTTCAGCGTCCGGCATCACACCACATCTTTGTCCGCAAACGTCAGCCGCCGACGTCGATTACCGTCCGCCCACGCACCTGGCCTTTCAGGATCTCGCCCGTGATCGCCGGCACCTCGGCCAGCGGCCGCACGTCGGTCATGGCGTCGAGCTTGTCGAGCGGCAGGTCCTTGGCGAGGCGCGCCCAGGCCGCGCCACGCTTCGGCTGCGGGCAATAGACGCTTTCGATGCCGTACAGCTTCACGCCGCGCAGGATGAACGGCATGACCGTCGTCGGCAGGTCGAAGCCGCCGGCGAGGCCGCAGGCGGCGACCGTGCCGCCGTATTTCGTCGCGGCCAGCACGTTCCCCAGCACCTGGCTGCCGACCGTATCGATACCGCCGGCCCAGCGCTCGCCCGCCAATGGCCGGCCCTCGGCGCTCAGCTCCTCGCGCGGCACGATCGTGGCGGCGCCGAGGCCCTTGAGATACTCATGCAAGCTCTCGCGACCGGTCGAGGCGGCGACCTGATAGCCGAGCTTCGCCAGGATGGCCGTGGCGACACTGCCGACGCCGCCGCCGGCCCCGGTGACGACGATCTCGCCGTCGTCCGGGCCGATGCCCATCTCCTCCAGGGCCATGACGCTCAGCATCGCCGTGAAGCCCGCCGTGCCGATGGCCATGGTCTGCTGCAGGCTGAGGCCGTCCGGCCGTTTCACCAGCCAGGACGCTTTGGCGCGTGCCTTCTGAGAATAGCCGCCGGAATGCCGTTCGCCGACGCCCCAGCCGGTCAGCACGACCTCGTCGCCGGGCTGGAAATCGCCGCTGTCTGAGGCCTCGACGACGCCGGCATAGTCGATACCCGGCGCCATCGGCAGGCTGCGCATGATCTTCGACTTGTTGCCCTGGACCGCCAGGCCGTCCTTGTAGTTCACGGTCGAATACTTCACCGCGACCGTGACCTCGCCTTCGGGCAGGTCCGCGTCGCTGATGTCGGTCAGTTCGATGCCGACCTTGCCGTCCCGTTCCGTCGCCCAAATAGCTTTGAAGCTGCCGCTCATGTCATCTCCCAATCAACGATGCCGTCGGCTCAGCGCAGCGGCTCAAGAATGCTGACGTAGCTGGCGACCGCCGCGCCGCCCATGTTCATAACACCGGCGAGCTTGGCATCCGGCACCTGCATGGCCTCGGCCTGGCCGCTGACCTGCATCGCGGCCATCACATGCATCGATACGCCGGTGGCGCCGATCGGATGGCCCTTGGCCTTCAGGCCGCCCGACGGATTGACCGGCAGCCGGCCGTCCTTGCGGGTCCAGCCTTCCAGGATCGCTTGCGCGCCCTTGCCCTTCTCGGTCAAGCCCATGGCCTCGTACTCGATCAGCTCGGCAATGGTGAAGCAGTCATGGGTCTCGACCAGGCTGAGGTCGCCGAGACCGAGCCCGGCCTGAGCGAAGGCCTTCTGCCAGGCGAGCTCCGGCCCCTCGAAGGCGATGATGTCGCGCCGGCTCATCGGCAGCAGGTCGTTGACATGCACGTTGGCGCGGAACGCCACCGCCCTGTTCATGCCGAGCGCCGTTTGCACATCGGTCAGCACCACGGCCGCCGCGCCGTCCGAGATCATCGAGCAGTCCGTGCGCTTCAGCGGGCCGGCGACGAACGGGTTCTTGTCGCTCTCCTCGCGGCAAAAATCGAAACCGACATCCTTTTGCATGTGGGCATAGGGATTGACCGACCCGTTCTTGTGGTTCTTGGCCGCGATATGGGCGAGCGCGTCGCGCTGATCGCCGTATTTCTGAAAATAGGATTCGGCGATACGGCCGAAGATGCCGGGGAACGACATGCCTGGCACGTTCTCCTCAGCCACGTAGGAGCATTTGATCAGCACGTCGCCGACATCGCGCGACGACATCGCCGTCATCTTCTCGACGCCGACGGCCAACACGAACCGCGCGCGCTTGGCCTCGATGGCGTTCAGGCCCTCGTAGATCGCGGCCGAACCCGTGGCGCAGGCATTCTCGACCCGGGTCGCCGGCTTGAAGCGCAGGGCGTCGTCGGCCTGCAGCACCAGGCTGGCGGCGAAGTCCTGCGGGTCCATGCCGCCGTTGAAGGTGCCGAGAAAGATCTCGTCCACGTCCTTCGGCTCGATGCCGGCGTCCGCGATGGCCTTGGCCGCGACGTCGACCACCAGGCTCTCGAGATCGCGATCCTCCAGCTTGCCGAAACGACTGTGGTTCCAGCCAACGATACAGGCGGTCATGGCGTAGCTCCTTTGGCGGCCGGCCGACGCGGCGCGGCGGCATCGGCGGCGTGGCATTCTGTCTGGAAGGCTTTGTCATACATAGCGCATGCTACCGCAGTGCACAATAAACCGGAGGAACGTCATGCGTCTGGCCAGCAAATCCACGATCGTCACCGGCGCGGGCCGCGGTATCGGCGAAGGCATCGCGCTGCGTTTCGGCCGCGAGGGCGCGCTTGTCGCCTGCGCCGATCTCGACGGTGACGCCGCGAACAGGACCGCGGACGCGATCAACGAGGCCGGCGGTAAGGCCATCGCCAGCCGCGTCGACGTCGGCTCGGCCGACGACGCGGAACGCCTGACCGCGGAGACATTTGTCGCATTCGGTGGTGTCGACGCCATCGTCAACGTCGCCGGCATCGGTGGCCTTGCCGCCTTCCTCGACCTCGACGAGGCCGGCTTCGAGCGGATCATGCGGGTCAACGTCATGGGCACGTTCCTCTGTGCCCAGGCCGCGGCGCGCCAGATGGTCGCCCATGGCGGCGGCCGCATCGTCAACATTTCCTCGATCTCCGGCCAGCGCGCCGGCTGGGGCCGCACGGCCTACGGCACCTCGAAGGCCGCCGTGATCCAGCTCACCCGGCAGATGGCCATGGAGCTGGCGCCGCACAACATCACCGCCAACGCCATCGCGCCCGGACCGGTCGATACCGACCTGACCCGGGCCGACCACACGCCGGAGACGCGGGCTGCCTACAGCCGCATGGTGCCGCTCGGCCGCTACGGCAGGGTTGAGGAAATGACCGACGCCGCCGTCTTCCTCGCCAGCGACGAAAGCGCCTACATCACCGGCCATGTGCTCAACGTCGACGGCGGCTACATGGCCGCCGGCATCAAATTCGATGACTTATGAACCGGATGGACGTTGCAACGCCCATCGAACCAGTTTAATCTAGACAGTCTAGATTATTAAGGAGGTCTATCATTACAGCTTGGAAATTGCAGGACGCGAAAAATCGGTTCAGCGAAGTGGTCGAACGCGCGCTCAACGAGGGACCGCAGATCGTGACGAGGCGTGGTGTTGAAACGGCAGTCGTCCTGTCAGCCGACGACTTCCATCGGTTGGCCGGCAGTAAGCCTGGATTCGTGGATTTCCTCCGTTCCGGACCGACGTTTGAAGACCTCGACCTCGAGCGCGATCAGTCGCCGCCACGGAATGTGGAGCTATGAAGTATTTGCTCGACACCAATGCAGTGTCGGAATTGAAACGGCCGCAACCAAACCCAGACGTCGTCGGCCGGATTCAGGCGTTAAGCCAAGATGATTGCTTCATCAGCGTCTTGACAGTCGGCGAGATCACGCGCGGTGTCGAGAAGCTGCCGGTCAGTCAACGCAAATTGGACCTTGCCGCATGGCTGTCGGCGCTGACAACCGGCTTCGGCGATCGGATCCTCAACATCGATGCAGATGTCGCGCAAGCTTGGGGCCGCTGCTGTGCCAGATCCGAGTCGAACGGCATCAGCCTGCCAGCCGTAGACGGATTAATCGCGGCGACCGCGATTTGTCATGGACTTACCGTGGTCACGAGAGATGTCTTGCCCTTCCAAGCCGCAGGCTCACTCACGCTGAATCCATGGGATTAGCCCGTTTCGCCTCAAACGCCCCCAACAGCGTCGAGTCTTGTCGCTGTCAGCATTTGTCTCCATCTATGTTGACATGCTGCGTCGTGTCGGCTTGTCTTTGCGCGGTCGGGCAGCGAGTTGGGATTTATTGCGGAAGGAGAAGTCCGTGCTGATATCGCGATGCTTGCTGTTGGTTGCCGGGCTGGCGTTAGCCGGTTGCGGCAGCGCGCCCACCGATCGCGCCATCAGCGGTGGCGCCATCGGCGCCGCCGGCGGCACGGCCGTGGGCGCGGTGACCGGCCTGACGCTGCTGCAGGGCGCGGCCATCGGCGCCGTCGCTGGCGCCGCGACAGGCGTACTGACCGATCAAGGCACCATCAATCTCGGCGAGCCGGTCTGGCGCAAGTGGCCGAATGGCGGCGGCACCCAGACAAGCCACGCCGGCGCCTATTCGAACATGGTGGCCAGCACGCAATCCGGCCTCTCGCGACTGGGTTACGAGCCCGGCCCGAGCGACGGCGTGATCGGACCGAAGACGCAATCGGCGATCCGCGAATACCAGAACGACCATGGCCTGCCCGTCAACGGGCGTCCCTCGCCCGAGCTCGAGCGCCACATCCTCGCGCAATTGAATTAGGCCGGCCGTCTCGAACCCGGCTCGCGGCGTCTGCGCAGCCAATGGCGACGCGTTGGCTCGCCTGCCTGCTGCCGGCGCTGATCGTTGCCGCCTGCGCGTCGCCGCCAACAAGCCGGCCGACCTCGGATAGCAGCGGCACGCAGGTCGGCAAGCCCTACCGGGTCAACGGCGTACGCTACGTGCCGAAGGCGCAGCCGGGCTACGACGCCACCGGCATCGCCTCGTGGTACGGCGGCAAATTCCATGGCCGGCGGACGGCGAGCGGCCAGCGCTACGACATGAACGCGATGACGGCGGCGCATCGGACACTGCCGTTCGGCACCAAGGTACGGGTCACGAACCTCCGCAACGATCGGACCGTCGTCCTGACGATCAATGACCGCGGACCGTTCGCCCGCGGCCGGATCATCGACGTTTCGCGCCGGGCCGCCGAACGCCTGGGCTTCCGCAGCCGCGGCACCACCCGCGTCCGGGTCCGGATCGTCGGTGGCGAACCGAAGCTGAAATCGGCGGCGATCCGGTCCGCCGCGCCGCCGACACCACCCACGCCGGTTTTCCAGGACGCCCTGAATAGGGCGCTGGAGCGACCGCGGAACACCGAAACCGTTTGGCGCGATCCGGATACCGCGATCCACGGCGTCATCACGCCGCTGACCAAGCCGGCAGCCGGCAGCGAGCCGATCTGCCGCAACTACCGCCGTACCGCCGTCAATCGGGCGATCCGGACCACCTATCTCGGCCGGGCCTGCCGACAACCGGACGAGCGCTGGCAGATCAGGCGGGAGAAGCAGGTCGACGGCTGACGCTCAGTCGCCGCTCGCCGCACGCGCCGCGGCGGCCGACGTCGACGGCGCCGCAATCTCGTCCAACGCCAGATCCTTTAACGTGCGGGCACCGATGGCGCCCGCCCAGGCCGCGTCAAGCTCGGATATCAGCCCGTCGACCCCCGGTTCCGGCGACAGCTTCGGCGGCGCGCCGCTGGCCGAAGGATCGGTCAGCCGCACCGCGTCGAGCGCGACCTTCAGGTTGGTGTCCTCGAATGGCCGGCCGGGCACCAGTTCCGGCGGATCGGCATCGGTGCGGGTCAACAGACCATGGTCGACCAGCGCGGCCAACACCTCGTCGACGGTCTCGATCGGTGCGTTCAGGCGCTGCGCCAGATGTTCCGATGTCCATGGCGTCTCGCCGCGATAGTGATGCTGGCCGACGAGATGCAGGATCAGCAGCGCCAGCTGCTCGCGGTAACGGTTGGCCGGCCGAACGCTGTCGCCCCGTGACGTGACCAGTTCCGGCTTCTGGTGATAGCAGGCGACGCTGGCGCCCAGCAGCAGGACGAGCCAGCCGGCGTAGAGCCAGATCATGAAAATGATCAGCGTCGCGAACGCCGAATAGATCGCCGCGTAGTTCGTGGACGTGACCACGAAGGCGGCGAAAGCCCAGCCCAGCAGCTTCCACATGAAGCCGGCGACCAGCGCGCCGACGAAGGCCGACTGCACCCGCACCTTGGTGTTCGGCACGAACACGTAGATGAAGGTGAAGGCGGCGACCAGCAGCAGATAGGGCACGATCGTGCCAACGATGTTGAACAAGGTCCCCAGCGGTTCGATGGTGGCCAACCGTTCCACCACCGGCGCCGCCCGCAACGACGCCGACAAGCCGACCGACGCGAAGACCAGCACCGGCCCGATCAGGATCACGCTCAGATAGTCGCTGAAGCGCTTGGCGAACGAGCGGTGCTGGGTGACATGCCAGGAGAAATTGAAGGCCCGCTCGATCTTCTGCATCAGCGTCACGACC
This sequence comes from Alphaproteobacteria bacterium, assembly GCA_965232515.1. GTDB lineage: Bacteria > Pseudomonadota > Alphaproteobacteria > JANQKO01. Next base: position 2,367,324 of record CBDDPY010000002.1, read on the forward strand.
GTGTAGACGAGCAGACCGAGGCCGACGGAACCCAGCACGCCGACCTTGGCGTTGTCGACGAACTCGATGATGCGCGCGCTGATCTCAACGCCCTTCTCGCCGAGCGGCGCCATCAGGTTGAGCAGCACGGGCTCGAGTTGATTGTGGACGCCGAAGCCTTTCAGGACCGAGAAGCTGATCGCCAGCATCGGCACCAGAGAGAGCAGTGTCGTATAGACCAGTGACATGGCCTGAAGATTCAATTGGCCGTTCGCGAGATCGCGTCCGATGGCGACGCTGATTCGCATGCCGTGAACCAGCCAGCGCTTCCACGCCGGCACCGTCGCCGGATCTACGTTCCAGACCGTATTGTCGAAGCCGCGTTTCAAGTCTTGCGGCGCCGTGCGCAAATCGATCGCCATATCGGACCTACCTGGTCGGTTGACGCGGCCCCCTGACCCAACCTCCCCCTAAGGTTGCCACCGGACGGCGGAATGCAAAAGCGTTCCGTGCAGCGGCCGATCGCGGCGGCGATGGTGGTCCGTCCACGCAAATGTCGCACCGATCACGAAAATGACTCCGGTCGACGCCATCATGTCGTGGTTAGTTGTTCGTTGAACGTTCAGTCGGGACGTCGGCATGCTTGACGCCATCATTGCCGTGACCCTTCTGTGCGGGTTGCTGATCGTGGTCGCGCTCTGGATCAGTACCCGACAGTCCCGTAATGCCCGCAAGCAATCGCAATTGGCCGACGCGTTCTACCGCGCCCGCCAGCAGCGGCAAAGCGACCGTTTTCAGTAGTCCACCACCGCTCCATTCCGGCAAAAAGCCACCATTGCGGCCTGTCGCGCATGGCATACTGCGCTTTTTGCGGGAGGAACGACATGGATCTCGAACTGACGGGCAAGAAGGCCCTGGTGACCGGTGGATCGCGGGGTATCGGCCGTGCGATTGCCGAGCGGCTGGCCGACGAAGGCTGCGACGTGGCGATCTGCGCCCGGGACCGGCGACAAGTCGACGCGGCGGTGACGGCACTGGCGGCCAAGGGCGTCCGCGCGGTCGGCGCGTCGGTCGACGTGGCGGACGGCGACACGCTGCAAGGTTGGGTGGCACAGACGGCCGAACAGCTTGGCGGAATCGATATCCTGGTGCCGAACGTCAGCGCGCTGGCCACCACACCCGGCGAAGAGGCTTGGCGGCGCGGTTTCGAAATCGACATCATGGGAACCGTGCGGTCCGTCGAGGCGGCCCTGCCGTTCCTTGAGCGTTCCACCGGCGGCGCCATCGTCGCCATCGCCACGACCGCCGCGCTGGAATTCTTCGGCGGCATTCGGCCCTACAATTCGGTCAAGGCCGCGGTGATCAACTATATCGCCAATCAAGCCGTGGCGCTGGCGCCGCAAGGCATCCGAGCCAACACGGTGTCGCCCGGCACGATCTATTTCGAAGGCGGTGTCTGGGCCAATCGCGAGACCGAGGCGCCGGACATCTTCCAGACCGCGCTGTCCCGCAACCCGACCGGGCGCATGGGCAAACCCGAGGAAGTCGCCAATGCCGTCGCCTTCCTCGCCAGCCCTGCCGCCAGCTTCATCACCGGCGCCAACCTGGTCGTCGACGGCGCGCTGACACAGCGGGTGCAGTATTGATGCGCGCCTGACCGGGACCCCGAATCGTCTGTGGCAATGCTGTGACATGCAAGGGCGCGGCCAATGGCGCATCTGAAGGGCCTGATGCGCCCCGGCCGCCGCCCATCAGGCTTCGGTCGGCAATCCGAAATTGAACGTTAAAGGAATCCAATCCCTTGCGGTTCGTCGTCGTCATAAAACTTAAACAAGTAGCACTTTCAAAAGTTGTAAAAACAATACCAGATTTCGTTGCCACTGAATCGACACCACCAAGATGATCGCCTCTGTGCTATCCGCATAGTCGTTCTCAAGCTGCGGATAACCGGAATGTTCAACAGTCTTCTCTTCGCCAGTTTACTTGTTCTTGCCGTGGTCGGATTTGCGATGGCGGTGCATAGTCACCAGGTCAAACAGGCCAGGAAACAAGATCACCTGAGCGCCGCGTTTCGGCGGGCGCAGCAGCGTCGCCTGCGATACAACTTCGACTACTGACACGCCTAACGGGTGCCGGCCTGCAACTCGCGGGCGTGACAATTTCGCCGGCTGTTGCCAAGCAGCAACAGATTCCGGCAAGCGCCCGGAGTCCAGCCACGATCGCCGGCCGATTAAACCCTTGTTAACGCGTTAACCAGTATTAACAGCGGTGGTTCAGGGCCGATTCGCCCGAGACCGGTTACCGTAGGCAATTTCATTCCGGCGACCGTCATTGAAGGAGGACGATTCCCGAATGCCTGACGCGCCGAAATCGGCGTTGCAAAGGCGTTTTCGATGCTTTGCTTGCGCAATGAAGGGCATGGCGGTCCTCGGATACGCCGCCCGCAAAACGGGGAGGGACGCAATTACGCAGCGAAAGGAACAACGAATGCGTATCGTCCCAGTACTTGCCGGCCTGATGGCCATCGTCACCTCGACCCCTGCGCTCGCGGCGTCGTTCTGTGGCGAACGCGATATGGTCATCGACCGTCTCGCCAAGATGTATTCCGAGAAAACCGTGGCGCAGGCGCTCACCAGCGACGGCAAGCTGGTCGAAGTGTTGACGTCGTCCGCCAAGGATACCTGGACCATCCTGATCACGCTGCCGACCGGCTCGACCTGTGCGCTGGCCGAAGGCCGCCACTGGCATCAGGTCGATGCCGGCGCCGATATGGATTTGGACGAACCCAGCACCTGACCGGGCCGCTACGGACGCCTTAGCCCGCGTCCAGGGTTTCCCAGAATTTCATTGGCTGGCCGATCGGCGCGCCGACGAGTTCGCCGTCGCGCATCACCGTCTCGCCGCGGATCACGGTCAGCTTGGGCCAGCCGGTAACGACACGGCCGGCGAACGGCGTCCAGCCGCTTTTCGAGGCCACATGGGCCGCCTCGATCTCGTGCCGTTCCTTCAGGTCGACCAGCGTATAATCGGCATCGAAGCCGACAGCGATCCGTCCCTTCCCCGCGATACCGAAGATCCGCGCCGCGCCGGCGCTGGTCAGATCGACCAACCGCAGTAGCGTCAGACGCCCGGCCGCGACGTGGTCGAGCATGATCGGCAGCAGGCTCTGTACGCCCGGCATGCCGCTGGGGCTCGCCGGATAGGGCTGCGACTTTTCCGCCATCGTGTGCGGCGCATGATCTGATCCGACGACATCGACGATGCCGGCCTGCAGCGCTTTCCAGAGACCGTCGCGATGCCGGGCCTCGCGGACCGGCGGATTCATCTGCGCCAGCGTGCCGAGCTCTTGGTAACAGTCCGGGGCCACCAGCGTCAGATGCTGCGGCGTCACCTCGACCGTCGCAAAATCCTTGTGCTGCGCCAGCAGGTCCATTTCGTCGGCCGTGGTGATGTGCAGCACATGCACGCGGCGACGCGTTTCCTGGGCAATCCGCAACACGCGTCGCGTGGCATTCACGGCCGTCTCGACATCGCGCCATTCCGGATGCGCGCGGGGATCGGCCGCTTCCTCGGCGATCGCCTTGCGGCTGATCAGACGTTGCTCATCCTCGGCGTGCACCGCACAGCGCCGCCGGATCGACCTGAAAACACGGATCAACGTCTCGTCATCCGGCACCAGCAGCGTGCCGGTCGACGAGCCCATGAAGATCTTCACGCCACAGCAGCCCGGCAGGCGCTCCAGTTCGCCGAGTTCGTCGGCGTTCTCGGCGCAGGCGCCGACGTAAAAGGCATGATCGCACCACATGCGGCCCGCCGCCCGTTCCAACTTGTCCGCCAACGCCTCGGGCGTCGTGGTGTTTGGGTTGGTGTTCGGCATCTCGAACACCGCCGTGACGCCGCCCAGGACCGCACCGCGGCTGCCGGACTCCAGATCCTCCTTATGATCGGCGCCGGGCTCGCGAAAATGCACCTGGCTGTCGATGACGCCCGGCAGGACATGCAGGCCGCTGGCCGCGATTTCCTGATCGGCCGAGGCCTGCGACAGATCGCCGATCGCCATGGTCTTGCCGGCGCGTACGCCGATATCGGCCTCGGCGATGCCGTCCTGCGAAACGACGGTGCCGCCCCGGATGATCAGATCAAAAGTCGCGGTCATGAATGACTTACCCCCCTTGTCGGGTTGCCGCCAGGCTGTCGAACGTATCTCCGACCGGCGGTTGCCCCAGTATGTGGCGGCGATGCCACAGCGCGTAGAACAGCAGCGACCAGGCGGCAAAGCCCTGGCGCTTGCCCGACGCCCGGAACACCGCCCGAACACGATCCGGCAACGCAATTTCGGCGACGCCGGGCTGCTGCGCCACCAACTCGCCCAGCACGTCGCCACGATCGTGCAGCCATTCGCCGGTCGGCAGCCCGGGTCCCCGGTGCCGCACGAAGGGCTGTATGTCGGACGCCGCGCCATCGAGCCAGCGACGCAACAGATACATGCCCACGCCGCGCCGAACCTTCAAGCTGTCCGGCAGGCGAAAAGCGATTTCCGTCAGTCGTTCGTCGAGATAGGGGGTCAATCCCTGCATGCCATGCGCCGCCAGCGCGCGGTCGAGCTTCAGCAGCAGATCATTCGGCAGCCAGGTCGCGCAATCCAACGCCTGCACTTCCTGCAGGCGGCTACGCGGCGCTAGGTTGGCCAGGCTCTCGGCGGCGCGGATACCGTCGCGCCAGGCGCTGGTCTCGCGCCGCAGCAGCTCCAGCCGGTCGAATCGTCCGCGCGGCCAGGGCGTCCGCGGTCCGCCCAGATACCAGGGCCGCAGCGCCGTGCGATAGCGGCCATAACCGGCGAGCACGACCTCGCAGCCTTCTGCCGTCAGCACAGTGTCCGACTGCTGGCGTGCCCGCTTGGCAAGCTTGTAGACCGGCAGCGCGGCATAGTCGGCGACCGGATCGTCCAGCACCCCGGCGACCTCGGGCAACAGTTGCCAGAAATCCGCCTCGCCAAAGCCGACCTCGATCAACTCGGCGCCGGTCGCGGCGGCGACATGGCCGGTATATTCGCGTTCATCGAGCGCATCGATCAGCCGGATGCAAAACGCCAAAGGCGGCCGATCGGCCAGGCGAGAGGCCATCGCCAGCAAGGCCGCCGACTTCACGCTGGCCGACAGGATCAGCGCCGGCGGTTCGTCGGCCGGCAGGCAGGCCGCGACGCTCGCCGTCAGCGCGGCCTCGAACCGCTCCAATGCAGTCTCCTCGCGGATATCGTCCGGCCCGGTCTGCGGCAGGGCCTCGCGCCGCCGGCGCTCGACGATCCGGCCGCTGGTCACGACCAGCGTTTCACCCGGAAGCAGACGAAACACCCCGGGAAAGATCGTTTCGCGTCCCGTGGTGAACTGTAGCTGCAGCAGCTCGTCGCGCGGCACCTCGGCGACATCGGCCGCGGCCAGGCCGGCCGCAATCAACGCCTGCGGCTCGGACGCGAAGGCGAAACCGTGCGCGCCTTCGACGTAGTAAAGCGACCGCACGCCGAAGACGTCCCGTGCCAGCAGCAACGCCTCCTCCGCCGGATCGAACACGGCGCAGGCAAAGGCGCCGCGCAAGGTGTCGACGAACGAGCCGCCATAGCGGCGATAGCGCCGCAACAGGTTGTCGATACCGGCATCGGGCGACTTGTCCACGGCATCGGTCGCCTTGCCGCCAAGTTCCAGAATGTGCCCGTCGAGCGTCAGCAACAGGCCGTCCGACACCGGTTCGTTCCGGTTCGCGTTCGGTTCGAGGCGGGCGCTGTCGATCTGCACGAAGCCGACGCCGCCGTTGACCGAGCGGCGTTCGCTGCCCTGTCCGCGATGGGCCAACGCCGCCGCCAGCCGATCGAGAAGGTCGGGAGCTGGCGGACTGCCATCGGCCGTCATCAATCCGGCGATGCCGCTCATCGTCCGACCGTCCCGTCGAAGAAGGCCTGGTATTGCGCGACGACGCGCGCCTCGGTGAATTCGGCCTCGTAGCGTTCGCGGCCGCCGGCGGCGAGTGCTGCGCCAAGGTCCTTCGATTCCAGAACCCGTGCGATTCCCGCTGCCAATGCCGTCGCATCGTCGGGCGGCACCAACAGGCCGCTAACCCCGTCATCGATCAGGAAGGCCGGTCCCTGCACTGCCGCCGCCACGATGGGCTTGGACTGGGCCCAGGCCTCGACCACGACGTTGCCGAGCGGTTCGATACGCGAGGGGCAGACGATCAGGTCGGCCGCCGCGTAGTAGGCAGTCGGATCCGCCTGCCAGCCGACGAACCGGACCCGTTGGTCCAGCCCCAACCGTTTGCACTGCGCCTGCAGGCTTGCCTCAAGCGGCCCGTCGCCAAGCAGCCAGAGATGGGCCGTGGGCAGTTCCGACAGCGCGTCGAGCAGGATATCGAAGGCTTTGTTCTCGTGCAGGCGGCCAAGGGCCATCAGCAACGGCGCGCCGGCCGGCGTCTGCAACGCCTCCCGGGACACCGGCGGCGCGGTCCGGTCGGAGACGAAGTTCGGCAAATAGTGGGCCCGTTCGGCCGGCCAGCCTTCCCGCACGATGTAGTCGACGATATCCGGTGTGTTGCCGATCAGATGATCGCAGCGGCGGTAGTACTTCAGATCATAGTAGCCGCCGAGACGGCCGGCGTGAACGAAACCGCCGGTTGGACAGGCGGCGGTCGCGCGGCTCATCCAGGTCAGCACGAGTTCCGGCCGGTAGGCCGCAACCTCGCGCCGAAAGGCATGCCGGCTGAACAGGTCGAGCGGCCCGCCGAAGCGGAGCTCGACCGGCGCCAGTCCGGCCTGGCGCAGCGCGGCGCAGCGATCGGCGTCGCGCCGGATCAGGATATGCTGGTCCTGCCCGGCCCGGCTGAGGGCGGTTGCCAGCCGCGTAAAGAAGGCTTCGGCGCCGCCGTGTCGGGCGCCGGCCATGGCTTGCAGCACGCGCACGCTCACTCGTTCTCCAACCGCGCCTTCAGGTGCGACAGCACCGGATACAGGCCCGCGAACAGGGCAATCAGGAAACCGTAGCCGCCCTCGCGATAGCCCCGCCGGCCGACATAGCACTTCCAGAAGCGGCTAAACAGCCGGCGGACGTTGCCGGGCAGGCCGCCGATCTCGCCGGCATCGCGCAAATCCCGAGCGCGGGCCGTGGAATAGCGATCGAGGCGCGCGATCATGTCCGAAATGTCGCGGTCGACGAAGTGCACCATGCGGTGCCGCAGACGCCGCCGTTCGCCGGTGAGCGTCAGGGCCGGATGGATGCGTTGATCGCCCCAGCGCTTGGCGCCACGGCTGAACAGGCGCGGCGCCGAGTTCACGCCCCATGACGCGCCCCAGCCGTACCGCACCAAACGGTCGCCGATATAGTTGTCGAACGGCAGCAGAAAATAGCCGGGCGCGGCATCCGCGATCACCGCGCGGATTTCATCCGCCAGCGCCGCCGGCACCCGCTCGTCGGCATCGACCTCCAGGATCCAGTCGCCGGCGCAGGCCTCGATGCCGGCATTGCGCCGCGGTCCTTCGATCTCCCAGGCGCCCTCGACAACGCGCGCGCCGAACCGGTCGGCGATGTCGCGGCTGCCGTCGCTGCAGCGGTCGAGCACGACGACGATCTCGTCGGCGAAGGACAGCCGCGCCAGACAGTCCGCCAGCTGCGCTTCCTCGTTATGCGCCACCACCAGCGCCGACAGACGAGGCTCGCTCATGCCGCCCCGGCGTGCACGCGCTGATACAGCGCGACGGCGGCGGCCTCGACCTTGTCCACGTCGAGACCGTTCATCCAGCTGGTCTGCGACCTGTAGTCGTAGGTCGGATCGTTACGGATCTCGGCAAAGCTGCGGTCCGTGCGCACGACGGCCGTATCCGGCCCCCATGGCGCATACAGCGCGTCGCGGCTGGGCCCGAACAGCCCCAGCGTCGGCGCGCCGGCGGCCGCGGCCAGATGCATCAAGCCCGAATCGTTGCCGATATATAGCGCCACCCGCTTCAGACAGGCGAAGACGGTCAGCAGATCGGCCTTGCCGAACAGATCGATTCGCCGCTCGGCCGGAATGGTGTCGATCACCGGCTGCGCCATCGGCCGCTCGGACTCGGCGCCCATCACCGCGACGCGCGCGCCAGAGAGGATGGCGCCCGGACCGGTCAGGCGCGCGACCAGCTCGGCGAAGCGTTCGGCCGGCCACTGCTTGCCGCCCCAATTGGCCGTCGGCCCGATGGCCAGAACCGGGCCGCCGTCCGGCAGCAGGGCGGCGGCCGCGCGGTCCTGTTCCGCCCCGCTCCAGATCCGCGGCGACGGCGGCGGCTCGAGATTGAGCACCGACGCGATATGGCGCACGCGGTGCAGATCGCCGGCGGCCGGCTGTAACACCCGGCGTCGGCGCGCCCACAGCGTCCAGGCAAGCGCCGAGCCGCGCAGATCGACGACCAGATCCCAGCGTTGACCGACCGCAGCCCGCCAGAGCGTCAGCCAGTGCGCGCTGTGCTTCCGCTTGGCCAGCGCCAGCACCCGCGTCACCTTCGGGGTCGCCTCAAAAAGCGGCACCGCCGGCGGGCCGCAGGCAATCGTGATTTCGGCGTCGGCATGGGCGTCGATCAGGTGGCCGAGGATTCCCGTCGACAGGACGGCATCGCCGATCCGGTTGTAGGTGACAAAGAGGATGTTCATGCGCCGGGATTGTTCCTGCCGCCATGACCGCCGTGCCGTGGCCGCCGGCGCCTTATAAGGCGGCCGAAGGCGTCTTGCCAAGATCGCGGCAAAGCCTTACCTGAAAGCGATAATCAATAACGAAGGTCGATTCCATGGCCAAGTCCCGCTTCGCCTTCCTTGAGGACCGCGGCGTTCTGTCGGTCAGCGGCGAGGATGCCCGCGCGTTTCTACAGGGAATCGTGACCAACGATGTCGATAAGGTCACGCCGGACGGCGCGATCTACGCCGCGCTTCTGACGCCGCAGGGCAAGTATCTGTTCGACTTTTTCATTGCCGCGCGCGGCGACGACCTGCTGCTCGACGCCGAGGCCGCCCGCCTGCCCGACCTCGCCAAGCGTCTGACCATGTATCGCCTGCGCGCCAAGGCCGAGATCGCCGATATCAGCGCCGACTACCGTGTCGCCGCGATCTTCGGCGACGACGCCGCCGGTGACCTGGCACTGCCGGCACAATCCGGCGTTGCCCGCGCTCTCGATGGCGGCGTGGTTTATGTCGACCCGCGTCTTGCCGCGGTCGGCGCCCGTGCCATTCTGCCGCGCGCCGGCGCGGAAGCGGTACTCACGGACGCCGGACTGATTCCGGCAGCGGCCGAGAGCTACGACAGCTACCGGCTGCAATTCGCCCTGCCCGACAGCAGCCGGGATCTCATCGTCGACAAGGCCACCATGGTCGAGAGCAATTTCGAGGATCTGAATGGCGTTGACTTCGGCAAGGGCTGCTATGTCGGCCAGGAGGTGACGGCGCGCACCAAATATCGCGGGCTGGTGCGCAAGCGCCTGTTGCGCGTCGACGTCGACGGACCGCTGCCGGCGCCCGGCACGCCCATCATGCGGGACGGCAAGGAAGCCGGCACCATGCAGTCCGGCCGCGACTCGGTCGGCATCGCTCTCCTGCGTCTCGAACACGTTGATCAGGCAGAATCCTCTGGCGAGCCGCTGATCGCCGGCGACGCGCGTCTGACACCGGTGAAGCCGGACTGGGCGACCTTCTGACATCGTTGGCCGGCCGGCGCCGCCTGCCATAGGATGGTGGCGTCGGACGAACAATCACTGTCGGGAGAGCGCCATGGAGAGCTATCAGATCATCGAATGGGGGGCGCCGCTTGAGCGCCGTGAATATCCCAATCCCGAGCCGGAAGGCACGCAAGTCCTGCTCAAGGTCGACGCCTGCGGCGTCTGCCATAGCGATCTGCACATTTGGGACGGGTACTTCGATCTGGGCGACGGCAACAAGATCACGCTCGCCGACCGCGGCGTTCAGCTGCCCTTCACCATGGGCCATGAGATCATCGGCGAGGTCGCCGCGGTGGGCCCCGAGGCCGAGGGCGTTTCGGTGGGCGACAAGCGCATCGCCTATCCCTGGATCGGCTGCGGCGAATGCGCCGTCTGCAAGCGTGACGAGGAGTTGTTGTGCATGTCGCCGGTCACGCTCGGCACCCGGCGCCACGGCGGTTATGCCGACCATGTGATCGTGCCGCATCCCCGCTACCTGGTCGACTATGAGGGCGTGCCGACCGAACTCGCCTGCACCTATGCCTGCTCGGGCCTGACCGCCTACAGCGCGCTGCGCAAGGCGGCGCACCTGACCGAGGACGATTACCTCCTGATCATCGGCGCCGGCGGAGTCGGGCTCAACGCCGTGCATTTCGCCCCGGCCGTGGTCAAGGGCAAGGTCATCGTCGCCGACGTCGACGGCACCAAGCTGGGCGCCGCCCGCCAGGCCGGCGCCGCCGAGACCATCGACAACAGCCAGCCCGAGGCCCTGGCCAGCATCCTGGAGATGACCGGCGGCGGCGCGGCGGCCGCGATCGATTTCGTCGGCATGCCGGCGACGAGCAAGTTCGGCATCGACGCCCTGCGCAAGGGCGGCACGATGGTCTCGGTCGGTCTCTATGGCGGCAGTCTGCCGCTGTCGACGGTGCTGCTGCCGCTGAAAATGCTGAACCTCCAGGGCTCCTACGTCGGTTCGCTGGACGAGATGCATGAGCTGATGGCGCTGGTGAAGGACGGCCGGGTGCCGCCCCTGCCGATCGAGGTCCGACCGCTGGATCAGGCCAATAGCGCGCTCAATGACTTACGCGCCGGAAATGTCCTGGGGCGCGTGGTGCTGAAGCCTTAAACAATGGTGAATCGAGCCATGCGCTGACCGCATGGCTCCGTCGCCGAAGCATCGATTGTCGGGATCGTCCCGGCACCTTACATGAGGATCATCCAGACATTGACCAGCTTCGCGACGAGGTCTCGCCATGCATATTCTCGATCTGATCGCCTCCTGGGCGCTTCGGCCCGCGGAGCGCGAGAAATCCGATGCGGCGCCGCGCTTTAGCGTGCGTCATCCCGCCGACGGCGGCGCGTTCAACGCGCTGATGCTGGAGGGCCGCGTCGGGCGCTAATCCGCAGCTTGCCGATGATGATACCTGAACCCCCGAGCCGGCAACGGCCCGGGGGTTCTTCTTTTTCGGCCATGCCAAAGTATGTGAACCGTTTCCTGCCGCCGGATCCGCGTTAGACTCGCGGCATGGAACAACCGCGGCTGAAGGCGGAGATCTGGGTGCAGGCACATATCCGGCGCTGTTCCGCTCTCGGCATCCCCGTCTTCGTCGTCCGCCGGGGCGATTCGACCGCCGGCGTGGTCCTGATCAAGCTGAATACCCTCGGCGGCGGTTGCACGGTGTTCAGCCCGACCCGCCGCGGCGACGGCGCCCGGATCTGGCTGCGCGCGACTGGCGCCGAGCCGGTCGACGAGACCGAAGCCGATGCCTATATCGCGCGCCAGCTCAACTTCGATCCCGATCTCTGGGTCATCGAAATCGAAGATCGCGAGGGGCGTCATCTGCTCGACGCACCTGTGGAATAATGTCGGCTGGGTATTCGATCACGGCATTGGACGGACCCGAATGATCTACGTCTCGAACCTGCGCGACATGCCCAAGCACGCGAGCCGGCTGAAGCCGAGCCTGCTGGTCTCGCTGTTGGGCGTCGAAGGCCCGCCCACCACGCCCGCCGGCGTCGCCCCGAAGGCGCATCTGTTCGTGGAGGTCGACGACATCAACATGCCGATGCCGGGCTATGTCGCGCCGGCGCATGGTCATGTCGAGGAGCTCGTGACTTTTCTTGATAGCTGGGATCGCAGCCGCCCGGCGCTCATCCACTGCTATGCTGGCGTCAGCCGATCGACGGCGGCGGCGTTGATCCTGATGTCGCTGAACAACCCGGGGCGGGAGCACACGGCGGCGCAAACGCTGCGGGACCGGGCGCCGCACGCTCAGCCGAACCGACGCATCATCGGCATCGCCGACCAGATCATGGGCCTTGAAGGACGCCTGATCGGCGCGGTCGAGGCCATGGGCGAAGCCGACTTCGCCACCATGGGCAGTCTGGTCGAACTGCCGGCAGAGCTTGATCCATCGACCTGAGCCACGACCGCCCGGAGGACGCCATGCCGGATCTGCATAACGACGCCATCGTCATCGACGGCCTGATCATTTCGAACTGGGGCCGTGAGGTGTTCGAGGATATGCATCGCGGCGGCATCACCGCGGCGAACTGCACCTGCTGCGTCTGGGAAGGCTTTCGCGACACGATGGCGAACGTGGCGCAATGGAAGATCTGGTTCGACGCGCACGACGACATCCTGCTGCAGGTGCACAACGTCGCCGACATCGACCGGGCCAAGGCCGAGGGCAAGGTCGGCATCATTCTCGGCTGGCAGAACACCTCCGGTATCGAAGACCGCATCGAATATCTGCGGCTGTTCCGCGATCTCGGCGTGCGGGTCATGCAGCTCACCTACAACACCCAGAACTTCGTCGGCAGCGGCTGTTTCGAGAGCCGCGACGGCGGCCTGTCCGACTTCGGTCGCGACGTGGTGGCGGAGATGAACCGGCTCGGCATTCTGGTCGATCTGAGCCATGTCGGCCCGCAGACCAGCGCCGACGCCATCGAGGCCTCGACCAGGCCTGTCGCCTATACGCACTGCTGCCCGTCGGGTCTGCTGGACCATCCGCGCAACAAATCAGACGCGCAGTTGCGGGAGATCGTCGAGGCCGGCGGCTTCGTCGGGGTCGCCACCTATCCGCCGTTCCTGCCGCAACAGGCCGACGCCACCGTCGACGACTGCCTGGCGGCGATCGAATACGTCGTCGATCTGGTCGGCGAAGATCATGTCGGCATCGGCACCGACTTCACCCAGGGCCAGAGCGCCGACTGGTTCGACTGGCTGCGCCGCGACAAGGGCGACGGTCGCTGGCTGATGGAAGGCCGCGGGACCACCGCCCCGTTCCCGAACGGCTTCGAACGGTTAAGCGACTATCCCAATCTCACTGCCGCCATGCAGCGTCGCGGCTGGCCGGAGACCCGCATCGATAAGATCCTGGGCCAGAACTGGCGCCGCGTCCTGGCCAAGGTCTGGGACGTCTAAGCCATAGCCGCTCATCTCGGGATCCAATAGCTGATCCTTCGAGGCTCCGCTTCGCTCCGCACCTCAGGATGAGGTCTGTACCCCATATCCATGCCCGTCCTCATGCTGAGGAGCCCGCGACAGCGGGCGTCTCGAAGCATGCGATTTCGTTACGAGCGATCGCCGCTCGGTCTACTGCCTCGACTGCCGCCTACATGTTCCGGCTAAGTGTCGCCAGCTTGCCGGCCTGTTGCAGCCGTTCTTTCTCCTGCCGCATGGCGAAACCGGTCTTCTGATTTCGGCGGATACGGGCCTGCTTGCGGGCCGCCGCCAGAGCCTGGAATTGCGGCCAGACACGAATGTGCTTGTCCTGCAGCCGCTGCAGCTCCGCCTTCAAACTCGACATCGTCGATAACCTCCGCGCTACCTGATCCTTGTTCCGTCTTCCCGGACGGGCGCGTCGACCGACGTCTACCTCCTCTTGTCTTGTCGCGGCCGCTTATTCCGCGGCCGTTGCCGATGGTTTTTCCATCGCGCCCGGCAGATCCGGCTTGGCGCGCGCCAAGCCGCGCCGGATGAAACTCTCGCGCATCCGATGACCGTTGCCCGGACGCGCCACCATGTCCTCGGGCCGGGTCGGGTTCGTGACCTCGGGCCAGACCCCGAGCTGCGGTCCGGCGCCCTCCGCAGCGATGGGCAGCGGATCGTCGTCCTCGATCGCCGGCGTCGACAGCAGCTCTACGCAGTCCCAGGAAATTTCCAGCGGGATGTTGTTGGGATCGAAGAAATAGATCGACCAGATGGTGCCGTGATCCACCACGCCGGCGACCTCGAACCCGGCCGCCTCCAGCTTGTCCTTGTAGGCGAACAGCTCTTCCTTCGTCGCGACCGTCATCGCCACGTGATCGAAGCCCTGCGGCCGGTCGGTGGGCGTGCCGTGGAACTTGTCGCGCAGCATTGGTTGCGCGATATCGTACTCGAAGAAGGCGATCTGACCGTTCTCCATCTGGAAGAAGTAGTGGCGAAAGCCGTCATGGCCGACGCCGCTGACCAGATGCATGCCCAGAAGGTCGCGGTAGAACCGTACCGTCTTGGTCATGTCGTTGGTGATGAAGGCGAGGTGGTTGACCCCGGCAATCTGCATGGGCGATCTCCCGCAGCCAAGTTGACATAATATGCCGCAGCGGCGGACTGGGGTCCACCGCCTTGCGGGCGAGCTTTCGTGCTCGAGCGCTACTCGGCTGCCCGGCTGTCCGCCGCCACGGCGTCGCGCAGATCCCGCTTCAAGACCTTGCCCGTGGCGTTTCTCGGCAGCGCCTCGACGAACCGCACCGATTTCGGCGTCTTGAACCGCGCGAGCCGCCCCTCGCAGTGCCGCATGACGTCGGCCTCGGTCAGTGCGTGCTCGGGCTTCACCGCAATCACGGCTTGCCCCACCTCGCCCCAGCGCGTATCGGGAACGCCGATCACCGCCACCTCGGCGACGGCCTCGAGCTGGTAAATCACATTCTCGACCTCGGCCGGATAGACGTTCTCGCCGCCCGAGATATACATGTCCTTCCAGCGATCAACGATGAAATAGTAGCCCTCCTCGTCCCGCTTGGCGGCGTCGCCCGTATGCAGCCAGCCGTCAACGATGGCCTCGGCCGTGGCTTCCGGCCGGTTCCAGTAGCCCGGCGTAATGTTGGGCCCCTTGATCCAGAGTTCGCCGATCTGGTCCGGGTCGGTGACGTCGACGCCATTCTCGTCGACGATGCGGATCTCGGTATGCAGCACCGGCAGGCCGCAGGAGCCGGCCTTCTCGACCGCGCGCTCGGGATTGATGAAGATCGCCGCCGGGCTGGTTTCGGTCATGCCGTAGCCCTGCTGCAGCGGCAGGCCCTTGGCGGCCCAGGTTTCCAGGATCGGCAGCGCACAGGGCGCACCGCCGACGCCGCAAACGCTGAGATGGCTCAGATCGGCCGTATCGAATTCCGGCATCTGGCTCATGAACAGGAAGTTCGCCGGCACGCCGAAGAAGTGCGTGAAGCCGATCGCCTTGTCCATCAGCAGCGCCAGCGCCCGGCCGGGATCGAAGCTGCGCATCACGGCGACCGTGCCGCCGACATGAAAGACCGGGTTCGAATAGCAGTTCAAGCCGCCGGTATGGAACAGCGGCAGGACCGACAAATGCACGGTTTTCGGCGTCACCAGCGCCGGCGGCCCCAGGTTGACGGCATTCCAGAAGGTCATGCCGTGGGTGATCATGGCGCCCTTCGGCAGTCCGGTCGTGCCGGATGTGTACATGATCGTCGACAGGTCGTCGTGCGTAACGTCGACTGGATCGACCTCGCCGGCGGCGCCGGTAATGCCGGTTTCATAAGCCGAGGGCCGGTTGTCGCCGTTGATGTCGACGAGATGCGCGATACCGCAGCGGGCCTTCAGCTCGGCCGCCGCCTCGGCGAATTCGTCGTCATAAATGAAAACTTTCGGCCCCGCGTCGTTGACGATGAACTCCAGCTCCGGGACCGTCAGCCGCCAGTTCAGCGGCAGGAAAACGGCGCCCAGCCGACCGCAGGCGAACTGCAGCTCGAAATGGTCGGTGGTGTTGGGCGCCAGGATGCCGATCCGGTCGCCGCGCTCAACGCCCAGGCCGTCGCGCAGGTAACGGGCGAGCCGCCCGACCCGTGCACTGAACTGCAGATAGCTGTATTGCCGCCCCGAATGCAGATCGACCGCCGCCGTGCGATCCGGGGAGTACCGCGCGTGGTGCGCCAGCCAATCATACGCCTTCACGGACATAACGCCTGCCTCCCAACAGATTTTCGGCAAGCCTAAGCTGCGCGGCATGGGCCGTCCAGCACCCGCCACCGCGATTGCAGGCACGACAGCGCAAGCCCATACTTCCCTTCCTCCCTCGTGCAAGGTTCGCCCGTGTCCACCGCCCCGCCCTCCAACATGATCGTCCTGCTGACGAGTCTGACCGCCATTGGGCCGCTCTCGACCAGTATCTACCTGCCGTCGCTGCCGGCGCTGGCGGCGGATCTGGGCGCCAGTACCGGCGAGGCGCAGCTCACCTTGACTGCCTCGCTGATCGGCTTCGCGCTATTGCAGCTGGTATACGGTCCGCTCTCCGACCGCTACGGCCGGCGCCGGGTCCTGTTCGGCGGGCTGACGCTCTACGTTGTGGCCAGCGCCGCCTGCGCGCTCGCGCCGACAATCGGTGCGCTGGTCCTCGCCCGGTTCGTGCAGGCCGTCGGTGGCTGCGCCGGCTCGGTGATCAGCCGGGCCGTCGTGCGCGACATGTTCACGCCCACGGAAGGCGCGCGCGTGCTGGCCTATATCGGCATGGCGCTCGCTATCGCGCCGGCGGCCGGCCCGTTGATCGGCGGCCAGCTCGAAGTCTATTTCGGCTGGCGGTCGACCTTCATTGCGCTGAGCGCCGCAGGTCTCGCCATCCTGGTGTTCGCCGTTCTGCGCCTGCCGGAGACCAACCAGGGCGCGTCCCGCAGCACGCCGCTTTGGCGCATCGTCGGCGGCTATTGGCGGTTGCTCCGCTCCAGATCCTTTCTGGCCTTCAGCCTGAGCGCTGGCTGCCAGTTCGGCGGCTTGTTCGCCTTTCAGGTCGGCGCGCCCATCGTCCTAATCGGCATGCTCGGCGTCACGCCCGACACCTACGGCTTCTATACGTTGGTGCCGGTCGCCGGCTACGTGGTGGGCGGTTTCATTTCGACTCGGATCTCGGCCCGTCTCGGCATCCTGGCGATGACGCGGCTCGGGACCGCCGTGAACCTGTCGGGCGGCCTGCTGATCGCCGTCCTGGCCTTCACCGCCGAGTTAAGCGTGATCGCGCTGATCGGCCCGATGTTCATTTTCAGCCTGGGCATGGGCCTGCATCTGCCGAACGCCATGGCCGGCGCCATCGCCGATCACCCGGAGATCGCCGGCACGGCATCGGCCCTGCTGGGCTTCTTCATGATGGGTACCGGCGCGCTCGGCAGCGCGCTCGTCGTCGCCCTGCCGCACGCCGACCAGATCCCGATGACCCTGGTGGTGGTCGGCATGGCGATTTGCGCCAGCTTTGCGGTGCTGTGCTTGCGCAAAACGCACCCGGCATCGGTGTGATACGGTTGGGTTGAGCGAATCAACGGGGGAGGAAGCGATGTCCCCATATCGAGGCGACATCGGACGCCGCGCGCGCCGCATGTGCGCGACCGTCCTGGCCGCCGGCCTGATCGGCGCCGTGACAGCCATTGCCGCGGGCGTCCCACCGGCATCGGCCGCCGGATTGGCCATCGAGCTGAACAAAGCGGAAAACGGCAACGGCGGTTGCCTCGCGTCGTTCGTCATTCGCAACGGTCTGGGTCATACGCTCGACCGCTTCAGCATGGATGTGATCGTCTTCGACCAGGAAGGCGTGATCGCCGGCCGCAGCCTGCTCGACCTGGCGCCGCTGCCGGACGCCAAGACCACCGTCGCCACGTTTCCGCTGCAGAACGGCGGCTGCGACACCATCAGCCGTGTGTTAGTGAACAGCTTCCCGTCCTGCCGCGCCAATAGCGGTCAGGACGTCGACTGCCTCGCCGGACTCAGCGTCTCCAGCCGCGACGATATCGGCCTGGAAAAATAACGGCCTTCACGTTGCCAACGCTTGATGCCGGCCGCTCAGAGCGTCAGTGATTTGACGATCTCGTCGACCTCGGCCTTCTCCTTGTCGAAGTAGTACTCGGCATGACCGGTGTAGAGGATCAAATGCAGCTTGTCGTCGGCGATCGCGCCATAGGCCTGGCCTTTGTACTGGCCGCCGGTGCTGGAGGTGATCGCCAAATCGAAGGCGAAGCCGTCGAGCTCGGCGAAGGCGAACGGCCGCAGGTTGTCCGGCTCGACGGCGCCGACGCCGCGCGCCGTCATGGTCGCGATAAGCAGATCGACGACGTCGTTCGCCCGCATATTGGCCGCGAATGTCGGCAGCTTCTCATCGCCGATCGGCTTATAGATCGTGCCGCCGTCGGGAATCTCGTCGAAGAACATCAACGTCTGCAGCCCAATGCCGTCCTTGGTCCACTGCTCGTTGTCGTCGGCCGTGCGCCGGTTCCATGCACTCGTCGGCTGCACCGAGAATCGCTCCATGGCGATCTGCCGCTTCGGTTCGACCAGGGTGTACTGCACGCAGCCGGCCAATAGCCCCAGAAGAACCGCCGCCGATAACGCCTTCGAACCTGTTCGCATCCTCTACTCCACTGTCAGTCCTTGTCGAGTTTATCGATATAGCTTCGGATCATGGCCGCATCGCCCGCGTCGGGCTGCAGCGAGAGAAACGTCCTGAACGCTTCGGCCGCCCGGTCGTTCTCGCCGCTGTCCCAATAGACGAATCCCAGCGAACGATGGGTCTCCGGCGGCGCGTTCGGCCCATCCAGCGCCTGCAGATAGAGGTCGATCGCGCGCCTGTTGTCGTCGTCGGTGCGGCGCAGGCGGTGAAGCTCACCCTGGAAGAAACGAAGCTCGCCCGACGCATCCGCTTCGGCCAGCCGCTGCAGCAGCACCTCGCTTTGTTCCAGACGCCGGCGTTTTAGCTCGTCCTTCAGCCAGTCGGCACGCAGCGGATGGACGGCCTCGGCGAACCTGCCGGCGCCGATTTCGCTGTTCGCCACGTCGGCTTCCGCCGCTCTCGCCTCCAGCGTTTCGACACGCTCTTCGGTCGGCGGATGCGAGGCA
Organism: Alphaproteobacteria bacterium; assembly: GCA_965232515.1. GTDB lineage: Bacteria > Pseudomonadota > Alphaproteobacteria > JANQKO01. The sequence goes on from CBDDPY010000002.1 coordinate 2,386,100, forward strand.
AAGAAAATCGGTTTGTCCTCGCTGTCGGGATCGGCCTCGCGCTCCCGCATCAGGCCATGCCAGGACTTCGCCGCCTCGCGTGGATCGTAGCCGGCCTCGATCACCATCTGTAAGCCGAGCTCATCGGCCTCGCGCTCCTGGTCGCGGCCATAGGCGAAAATCGCCGAAGCGCCGGCAAGCTGCGCCAGGGCGCCGACAAAGCCCACGCCCGCCGCCGAGGTGAAGAGCTGCACGAACGCCATGGCGTCCGCGGTCTGGCTGGCATTGCGCCAGTTCTGCACCGAGTGTCGCCGTCGGTAGTGGGCGATTTCGTGGCCCAGAATGTAGGCGAGTTGCGCCTCGTTCTGGCAGCGCAGCAGCAGGCCGGTCCAGACCTGCATGACGCCATTTGGCGCCATGGTGGCGTTGAAGTGCGGCGTGCGGACAACATAGATGCGAAGCTCGTCGCAATAGTCCGGCGCCAGGCGGCAAACGATACGCCGCAGATAGGCGTTGAGCGCCGGGTCGTCGACCACCCGGCCGGATCGTCGCAACGCCTCTTCGACCCGGTCCATGACCATCCACAGGCCGGCCTCGTCGGAATCGATTGCCGGCCGCTCCCCCGGCTTCAAGTCGGGCAACGGTTCAGGCTTGTAGTCGTGGATATTCTGCGTTTCGTCGTTGCTGCGATAGGACTGCCATTCCGCTTCCGGTTCCCGCGCGTTCAGTTCGGCGGCGAACAGGCAAGCCGACGCGGCAATCAGCGCGCCGCAAACGCTGCCCAATCGCATCAGACCGGGAACTCCGCCAACAGTTTGTCCAGCATTTCGCCGGCCGTGTCGGGCTTGCGCAGATCGGTCCCCGCGCCGCCGATCGAATTGAACCAGACGATCTCGCCGTTCTGCAGATCGACGAGCGACGCGAAGCCTTGTTGACTGCCGCCCTGAACGCCGGCGCCCAGGATGGCGGCGGCCACGATCACCGCCACGCGGCCGGGGCTGGTGTAGCTGTCGCGCACATGGATAAACAGGGCATAGTCCGCGTCGTGCGCCTCCCGCAACGCGGCCACGCCGGGACCGAGCGACCAGTCGAAGCGATCCTTTTTGGTCGGCAGAGCCATCGGCTGAATGTACTTGTGGACCCGGATGGCGGTGCCGACGGCGCCGTGCAGGTGGACCAGGCGTCCGTGCGCCGCTGCCCGAGACGGATCGACCGGCGGGCTGTGGCGAACCAGATCGAGATTCTTTTCGGCCATCATCCCGTCGAGGGCGGCGCCGATATGTCGTTCGGCCTTGGCGGTCCAGTCCGCTTTCGGCTCCAGCAATCCCGAAGCCTGCACCTCACTCAACTGAACATCCGGCGCCATAAGCAAGACGCGGGCGTTCGGCACCGGCTCGAACACATTCGTCGTCTTCAACGTCGCCGTCTGGCACGCAGTGACGATAAACAGGAGAAAAATAACGCCCGGAATGCGGGCGGTAGAACGCAAGTTCATCACAATCGGCCCCCCAAAGACCATCCTGAGGGCGCATTATCGGACGCGGATGCTCGCCTATCAAGAGCATCCAGTAGGAATTGCAGCCTATCGTGGTCGAGCGTTCAGCAGCGTCGGTGGCCGCAGTCAGTCATCGTCGATGGCGGCCTGGGCGGCGGCGAGGCGGGCGATGGGGACCCGGAAGGGCGAGCAGGACACATAATCCAGGCCGATGCCGTGGCAGAAGCGCACCGAGCGCGGGTCGCCGCCATGCTCGCCGCAGATGCCGAGCTTGATGTCGGTCCGCGCGTCGCGGCCGCGGTCGGCGGCGATGCGCACCAGCTCGCCGACCCCGTCGACGTCGAGCGTGGTGAACGGATCGTCCCCGAGAATGCCCTGTTGCTGATAGGTCTCCAGGAACCCGGCGGAATCGTCGCGGCTGATGCCGAAGGCGGTCTGGGTCAGGTCGTTGGTGCCGAACGAGAAGAATTCCGCCGTGCCGGCGATCTCGGCGGCCCTTAGCGCCGCCCGCGGCAGCTCGATCATGGTGCCGACGAGATAGTCGAGCGGCTTGTCCTTGGCGGCGGCGATGTCGGCCGCGACGGCGTCGATCTTCGCCTTCAATATGTCGAGCTCGGCCTTGGTGGCGATCAGCGGCACCATGATCTCGGGCACCACGGTCTCGCCGCGCTCCTCGCCCACCACGAGCGCCGCCTCGAAGATGGCGCGGGCCTGCATCTCGTAGATCTCGGGATAGCTGATGCCGAGCCGGCAGCCGCGATGACCCAGCATGGGATTGAACTCGTGCAGGCGTTCGGCGCGCTGGTGCAGCCGGTCGGCGTCGAGACCGGTCGCCGAGGCCAGCTCGTTCAACTCGGCCTCGGTCTTCGGCAGGAACTCATGCAACGGCGGATCGAGCAGGCGGATCGTCACCGGCAGACCGGCCATGATGCGGAACAGGTCGACGAAGTCCTGGCGCTGCATCGGCAGGATCTTGTCCAGCGCCGCGCGGCGGCCGGCGGTATCGTCGGCGAGGATCATCTCGCGCACCGCCAGGATGCGCTCGGCATCGAAGAACATGTGCTCGGTGCGACAGAGGCCGATGCCCTCGGCGCCGAAGTTGCGCGCCGTATCGGCATCGGCCGGCGTCTCGGCATTGGCCCGCACCTTGAGCCGGCGGATCGTGTCGGCCCAGGCCATGATGCGGCCGAAATCGCCCGACAATTCGGGCTCGACCGTCGCCACCTCGCCCAGCATGACCTCGCCGCTGGAGCCGTCGAGCGTGATCACGTCGCCCTTCTTCAGGGTCTCGCCGTTCACGGCCATGGTCTCGGTGCGGTAATCGATACGGAGCATGCCAGCGCCCGACACGCAGGGCCGGCCCATGCCGCGGGCAACCACCGCGGCGTGGCTGGTCATGCCGCCGCGGCTGGTCAGGATGCCCTGGGCCGCGTGCATGCCGTGAATGTCCTCGGGACTGGTCTCGACCCGGACCAGGATGACCTTGTCGCCGTTGGCGGCCGCGACCTCGGCCTCGTCGGCGGTGAAGACGATCCGGCCCGACGCGGCGCCGGGGCTTGCCGGCAGGCCGCGCGCCAGGACGGTCTTCTCGGCGTCCGGATCGAGCGTCGGGTGCAGCAACTGGTCGAGCGCGTCCGGGTCCATGCGCTTCACCGCCTCGGTCTCGCTGATCAGCCCCTCGTCGACCATGTCGACGGCGATCTTCAGCGCCGCCTTGGCGGTGCGCTTGCCCGAGCGTGTCTGCAGCATCCAGAGCCGGCCCGACTGGACCGTGAACTCGATGTCCTGCATGTCGCGATAGTGCGCTTCCAGCCGCTTGTACACGTCGACAAGCTGGCCGTAGACGACGGGCAGCGCTTCTTCCATCGACGACTTGTCGTCGCCCGCGCGTTCCCGCGCCGTCTTCGTCAGGTGTTGCGGCGTGCGGATACCGGCGACCACGTCCTCGCCCTGGGCGTTGATCAGGAACTCGCCGAAGAACAGCTTCTCGCCGGTCGACGGATCGCGCGTGAAGGCGACGCCGGTGGCGGAATCCTCGCCCATGTTGCCGAACACCATGGCCTGGACGTTCACGGCCGTGCCCCAGTCCTCGGGGATGCTGTGCAGCCGGCGATAGGTCACCGCCCGCGGTACCTGCCAGGACCCGAACACGGCGCCGATGGCGCCCCAGAGCTGTTCCTTCACGTCCTGCGGAAACGGCTTGCCCTGCTCCTCGGCGACCTTCGCCTTGTAGGCGTCGATCAGCGCACGAAGATCGTCGGCTCCAAGCTCGGTGTCGAGCGAAACGCCACGGTCCTGCTTGTGCAGCTCGAGGATATCCTCGAAGTGATAGTGATCGACGCCCAGCACGACATCGGCATACATCTGAATGAAGCGCCGGTAGCTGTCATAGGCGAACCGGGAATTGCCGGAGCGCGACGCCAGCCCGGCCACCGTCTCGTCGTTCAGGCCCAGGTTCAGCACCGTGTCCATCATGCCCGGCATCGACACGCGCGCGCCCGAGCGGACGGAGACCAGCAGCGGGTCCGCGGCATCGCCGAATTTGGCGCCGACGATCCGTTCGATCTCGGCCACGGCGTCGCCGACCTCTTTCTCCATGCCGTCGGGATAGCAGCGGCCGTTGGCGTAGAAGGCGGTGCAGACATCGGTGGTGATGGTGAAACCCGGCGGCACCGGCAGCCCCAGATTGCTCATCTCCGCCAAGTTCGCGCCCTTGCCGCCCAGCAGGTTGCGCATTTCGGCGCGCCCCTCGGCGGCGCCGTCGCCAAAGCCGTACACCCACTTGCCCATGGCGTGACCCTATCCTTCGATCTGGCTGAAATCGGCCATCCTGGCGAACTGCACATCGACCAACGACAACAACTTCAAGCGATTTTCGCGCAGATTTGGTGAAGATGCGTTTACCGTCACCTCATCGAAAAACGCGTCGACATCGGGCCGCAGGCTGGCGAATGCCGCGAAAGCGTCCTTGAAATTCTCGGATCTCAATGAATCGTTAACGCGGTCCTGCACCGCGCCCAGATGATCGAACAGGCGGTTTTCTTCCGGCTGCTCGAAGGCCTTGTCGTCGACGCTGTCGGAATCGAAATCGCGGCCGTCCTTTTTCGCTTCGATCCGCAAGATATTCGCGGCGCGGCGATGCGCCGTCAGCAGATTGATGCCGTCGTCGGACCGGATGAAATCGTTCAGCGCATCGACGCGCGCCATCAGGCGCACCAGATCGTCCTGCTCCGGCAGCGCGAACACGGCCGAGATCAGGTCATGGCGCACCCCGCGTTCGCGCAGGTGCACCTTCAGGCGGTCGGCGAAGAAGGCCAGCAGCCCGTCGACATCGAGCGCGGCCGCCGTCTCGCCGTAAAGCCGCCCGGCCGCCCGGAACACCTCGAGCAGCGGCAGGCGCAGATTGTTCTCCAGGATCAGCCGGATCACGCCCAGCGCGGCACGGCGCAGCGCGAACGGGTCCTTCGAGCCGGTCGGCTTCTCGTCAATGGCGAAGAAGCCGACCAGCGTGTCGATCTTGTCGGCGAGCGCCACGGCGACCGACGTCGGCGCCGTCGGACACATGTCCGCCGGCCCGAGCGGCGAATAGTGTTCGGCGATGGCTTCGGCGACCGCGTCGTGCTCGCCATCGTGTCGGGCGTAATAGCGTCCCATGACGCCCTGCAGCTCGGGAAACTCGCCGACCATCTCGGTCGTCAGATCGGCCTTGGCCAGCAGCGCGGCGGCACGGCAACGGTCGCGGTCGGCGCCGGGGATGCGGTCGGCAAGCTCGCCCGCCAGCGCTTCCATCCGGTCGACTTTTTCGGCGAGCGTGCCGAGCTTGGCGTGGAACACCACGTCGCGCAGCGCCGGCACGCGCTCCTCAAGGCGCCTTTTGCGGTCCTGATCCCAGAAGAACCGAGCGTCGGCGAGGCGCGCCCGCAGGACACGCTCGTTACCGGCGACGATCTGCGCGCCGCCGTCCTCGGCCTCGAGATTGGCGACGACGACGAAGCGCGGCGCCAGCTTGCCGTCGGCCCCGGTGAGCGAGAGGTATTTCTGGTGCGCCCGCATCGACGTCACCAGCACCTCGGGCGGCAACGACATGAAGTCTGGATCGATCCGGCCCAGCAATGTCACCGGCCATTCGACCAGCCCGGCCACCTCGGACAGCAGCCCATCGTCCTGGGTCAGCGTCAGCTTCTCGCCCGCCGCCAGGGCTTCGGCGTCGGCTTTGATCCGTTCACGACGATCGGCGGCGTCGAGCATCACGCGCGCGGCCGTCAGCTTGTCACGGTAGTCGTCGAAGTCCTTAACCTCGAAGACATCCGCCGCATGAAAGCGATGCCCCCGGGTCCGGTCCGACGCCGTCAGATCGGCGAACGTCACCGGCACCACGGCGCCGTCGAACAGGCAGAGGATATCGTGCAGCGGCCGCACCCAGCGGGCCGAGCCGCTGCCCCAGCGCATGCTTTTGGACCACGGCACGTTCGCCACCGCCTCGCTCAACATGGCCGGCAGCACGTCGGCCGTGGCCTGGCCCTTGCGCTCGATCACCGCGAACAGGAAGTCGCCCTTGTCGGTGCTGCGCACCTCGCATGCCTCGCGCGTCAGGCCGGCGGCCCGCAGAAAACCCTCAATGGCCTTGTCCGGCGCATCGGCGCGCGGGCCACGACGCTCCTCGCGGACATCCGCTTGCGCGGCCGGCAGTCCATCGACCACCAGCGTCAGGCGGCGCGGCGTGGCGTAGGCCTCGGCCGACTCGAAGGTCAGACCGGCCGACTTCAGCCCGTCCATCACCAGCCGTTTCAGATCGGCGGCGGCGCGCGGCTGCATGCGTGCCGGGATTTCCTCGGAGAACAGCTCCAACAGCAATTGCGGCATGGCGATCAGGTTCCGGCCGGCAGCTCGTTCTGGCTCTTCAGCCAGGCTTCCGCGCTGAACTTGGAAAGCGCCCGTACGCGGCCGATATAGGCGGCCCGCTCGGTCACCGAGATCACGCCGCGCGCGTCCAGCAGGTTGAACAGGTGGCTCGCCTTGATGCACTGGTCGTAGGCCGGCAGCGCCAGGTCGGCTTCCGCCAGGGCCGCGCATTCCTTCTCGGCATCCTCGAAGTGCCGAAACAGAGCCTCGGTGTCGGCGCGCTCGAAGTTATAGCCCGAGAATTCGACCTCGGCCTGCTTGTAGACATCGCCATAGGTAACGACGGCATTGCCGGCGCCGCCGACCGTCCAGGTCAGGTCGTAGATGCTGTCGACGCCCTGCACGTACATGGCCAGCCGTTCCAGCCCGTAGGTCAGTTCGCCCGACACCGGATGGCAGTCGAAGCCGCCGACCTGCTGGAAATAGGTGAACTGGCTGACTTCCATGCCGTCGCACCAGACCTCCCAGCCCAGGCCCCAGGCCCCCAGCGTTGGCGCCTCCCAGTCGTCCTCGACAAAGCGGATGTCGTGATTCTTCGGATCGATGCCGATCTCGTAAAGGCTGCCGAGATAAAGCTCCTGGAAGTCCGGCGGCGACGGCTTCATCAGCACCTGGAACTGATAGTAGTGCTGCAGCCGGTTCGGATTCTCGCCGTAGCGGCCGTCGGTCGGCCGCCGCGAGGGCTGCACATAAGCCACGTTCCAGGGCTTGGAGCCCAGCGAACGGAGCGTCGTCGCCCAGTGAAAGGTGCCGGCGCCGACCTCCATATCGTAGGGCTGGACGATCACGCAGCCCTGCGCAGCCCAGTAGTGCTGCAAGGTCAGGATCAGGCCCTGAAACGTATTCGGGTCGCTGGCGTTTGCCGCCGCCATGGCCGGACAGCCTTGGTCATTTCGTGAATTGTGCGGCGCAAAATAACGGCGCCCCCGGAAGGGGTCAAGGAATGCGGGCGGATCCCGTCAGCCGCTCTGCGGGCAGTCGCCGCGGCCACAGTTCTTGGCGTCGTCGGCGATGAAACTGTCGCAGACCGGGCATTTCGTCAGGTCGACCGTCTCGACCTTCGGCGGTTCCTTGGCCGTCGTTTTGGGCGCCTTCGCGGCCGTCGCGCCGACCCGACGGCCGATCAGTTTCGCGCCGTAGAACACGACCGCGATCAGGACGAGCGTGAACAGGATCTTCGAGAAGCTCAGCATGGCTTAAGCGTTGACGACCTGCACCTGAGTCGTCAAGCGGCGCGTCACAGACCGAAGCGGGACCACAGCGTCCGGGTCTCGGCCGCGGCAAACAGGCCATGCGCGAAATCACCCGCGAACCCTTCATCCCAGCTCGGCGCCGCCCCGATGCCCAGACGACGCTGCAGCCAGCTGCGGCCGGCCTGCACCACGCGCAGCCTGACCTTGTCGCCGTAGCGCTCGCGCATCACCGTGCGCAAATCGCCGACACCGTCGATCAGGCCCAGCTCGAGCGCCTTTTCGCCGGTCCAGAAGTCGCCGTTGAACAGCCTGTTCTCATCGTCCTTGAGCCGCCCTTCGCGCCGCCGTCGGACATGCGCCTTAAAGGCCTCGTGCAGCTCGGCCTGGATGGTCTTCAGGCGCGCCACGTCCTCGGGATTCTCCGGCAGGAACGGGTCCAGCAGGCTCTTCTTTTCGCCCGCCGTATACAGCCGACGCTTGACGCCGATCTTCTCGATCATCTCGGTGAACCCGAAGCCGGCCGAGATCACGCCGATCGAGCCGACGATCGAGGTCGCGTTGGCGTGGATCTCATCGCCGGCGCAGGCGATCCAATAACCGCCCGACGCCGCCACGTCCTCGCAGAAGGCATAGACCGGCAACTTCTTTTCCGCCGCCAACGCGCGGATGCGGTCGTGGATCAGCGCCGACTGTACCGGCGCGCCGCCGGGCGAATTGATCGACAGTGCGACCGCCTTGATGCCCTTCAGCTTGAAGGCGTGTTCGATGGCGCCGGCCAGCGCCGCCAGGTTCAGCGACGGCCGCAACGGACCCTGCTGCGGTCCGATCACCCCGTGCAGGCGCAGCACGGCCACCACGGGCGGCCGGGCCCGCTTGATCGGGATCCAGGAGCGAAGTGTGTCGAGCACCATGGGGGTCTAGATAATGCGCCCGTCGGAAGGCGACAAGCGTCAGGATGGCTTCAGCGGCAATGCCGCGCCACGCCGCAGAACCTCGTCCGCCTCGGACGTATAGCCACCGCCGGGACCGTGCAGCACCAGCCCGGGCGCCAGTTGGCTTGGCCCGCGGCCGCCCTTGGTCGCCTGCACCAGCACCCGCTTCGCCGGCCGGCCGGCGCCGGGCCAGAGCGGAAAGACCACGATATCGCCCGCCCGACCCGCGAGGCCGGCCAGCAGATCCACCAGCCGCGCCGAGCGATGGATGACCGTCAAGGTCCCGCCCGGCCGCAACCGAGCAAGACAGAATTGCAGCCAGACGGACAGATCGGCATTGCCCTCGATATGGGCCGTCGTCTTGACCGGGTCGTGCGCCGCCTGCGCCCGTCCCGCCTCATAGAACGGCGGATTGCAGGCGACATGATCGTAGACCTCGGCCGCAATGGCCGACGGCGGATGCCCAACATCGCCGGTCTCGACCGTGATCCGGTCGGCAAGGCCGTTGCGGACGGCGTTTTCCCGGGCCAGACCGGCCAGCATCGGCTGCAATTCGATGCCGGTCACCCGAATGTGATCGACCCGATACGCCAGACACGCCGCGACCGCGCCGACCCCGCAGCCCGCATCCAGCGCGTGCTGGCCGGGCCGCGCCGGCACGGCGGCGGCCAGGAACACGGCGTCGGATCCGGCCCGATACCCCGTCAGCGGTTGCCGCAGACGCAGGCGGCCGTCCAGCAAGCCATCGTCGCTGATTTCGGCTCCGGCGAGGTTAGCGTCCGTCATGTGCGATGCCGGTCTCATCCAGCACCCGCCGGGCCCTGGCGGCGTCCTCGTCGATCACCATCAGACGGCGGGGGATGGCGTTGATACTGCCCTCGATGACGCTGGTATGCGCATCCAGTACCACCGCCTCGATGCCGGCATCCTTAAGCAGCGCCGTCAGCCATGAGAGCTGCACCAGGTCGTTCGTGCGCAGCAATTCAATCATATCGAACTCTGATTTCGCCCTTAACTCACCGTTCCGCCTGCGACATTCGGCCTCTTTGCCAAGGTAGATATCGGCCTATATGCTCGGACGTGCGTGAAAAAGGGTCAACCGGGACAAAAACATTGGCCGATGTCATCGCGCTGTCCGACGATCGCGGGGCGCATAAAAAGGCAAACCTGGACAGGCTGCAACGGCTGGTCGCCGCCGACCTGACCAAGGTCAATCAGGTGATCGTCGGCCGCATGGGCAGCCAGGTGCCGCTGATCCCGCAGTTGGCCGGCCATATCATCGCCGCCGGCGGCAAACGCCTGCGGCCGTTGCTGACGCTGGCCTCGGCGCGCCTTTGCGGCTATGCCGGCGAACGGCATATCGATCTCGCCGCCTGCGTCGAGTTCATTCACACCGCGACCCTGTTGCACGACGATGTCGTCGACAGCTCGGATCTGCGCCGCGGCAACGCCACCGCCAACGTGCTCTGGGGAAACCAGGCGAGCGTGCTGGTCGGCGATTTCCTGTTCAGCCGGTCGTTCCAGCTCATGGTCGAGGACGGCAGCCTCGACGTCCTGCGCATCCTCGCCAACGCCTCCGCCGTGATTGCCGAGGGCGAGGTCATGCAGCTCGAGACGGCGAACAACACCGAGACCACCGAGGACGCCTATCTCGAGGTGATCTCGGCCAAGACGGCCGCGCTGTTTGCCGCCGCCTGCCGCATCGGCGCCGTCGTCGCCGACCGGCCCAAGGCCGAGGAAACCGCGCTCGACAGCTACGGCAAGAATCTCGGCATCGCCTTCCAGCTCGTCGACGACACGCTCGACTATTCGGCCCGGCAGGCGACGCTCGGCAAGACCATCGGCGACGATTTCCGCGAGGGCAAGGTGACGCTGCCCGTGGTGCTGGCCTTCCGGCGCGGCGACGAGGACGAGCGCGCGTTCTGGCGGCGCTGTATCGAGGACGGCGTGCAGGAAGACGGGGATCTGGAAAAAGCGCAGGAGCTGATGCAGCGGCACGAAGCGCTCACCGACACCGTCGAGCGCGCCCGCCACTACGGCGCAATGGCCCGCGACGCGCTCGGCATCTTCCCCGAGAGCGAAGTGAAAGCGGCGCTGGTCGATATCATCGACTTCTGCATCGAGCGCGCGCACTGAATTTCATCTGAATTGAGCCTAAGGCTCCGCCTGCCGCTTGCGGCAGCGGTCCGGCGGCGCTATAAGTCCGGCCGGTCGGGAACGGAGTGTAGCTCAGCCTGGTAGAGCACTGTCTTCGGGAGGCAGGGGCCGCAGGTTCAAATCCTGCCACTCCGACCAGCCCCAAGCCCAAGCCGTGGGGCGTACACGGCGTACCAATACCCCCAACAATCTATTCCTCGGCGACCACCTGCCAGGAGCCGTCGGTTTGGCGGCAGGCGGTGCCGGCGACGCTTTCCTGGCGGCCATCGACGTCGAAACTGTGGGCGAAGTGGCGGCAGGGGCCGCCGTCGGCGTCAGCGAAGGCCGGCTGGACGTTAACCTCGCCCGATGTGCCGGTGTCGGGATTGCGCCAGGTCACGGGCTGGCCGGATGGCGCGGATTCCAGGGCCTCGGCCTGGGCCAGCTTGGCCTGCCGCTGGTCGGCGGCCGGCAAGGCCGCGAACAGCCGGCTGCCGGCATAGGCGCCGAGCGAGGCGCCGGCGGCCGTGGCGATGGTCTGGCCGGCGCCGGAGCCGATCTGGCTGCCCAGCACCGTGCCGACGCCGGCCCCGATGCCGGCGCCCAACGCGGCGCGGGCGCCCGGATCGTCGCAGGCGGTCAGCGCGATGAGCGAGATGGCGGCGATACCGCTGATATGGCGGATGTTGAGCATGCGTCGGTCCCCCTGGACAGCTTGCACGGCCCCCCATGCCAAAAGAGGTATATCGCCGTCGACCGCCGTCCAATCCGTAGATTCCCGCACCCGCTCCGAAATCCGATCGGCACGATCAAGAAATCGAAATCGAACACATAAAAATTGAATAGAATTATTTATTTTATTTTATTCAAATCAATCAATACAATTTGATGTTTTTATTAACATCAACTTCATTTCAAGTCCATATTATTTAGCGTCCCTTGATCGATGTTTTGTGGGGACGGCGGTAACTGGAGGACGCCGTAGGGCAAGCAAGAAACGTGGGGTGGTCGGATGACGAGCAACGAGCATGCGATATCCAATCTGCCGGACGAACGGCCGCTGGATCTGTCGCCGCTGCGTCTGTTGGTCGTCGACGACAACCGACACATGCGGGAACTGGTGACGGCCATTCTGAATGCACTCGAGATGACGCAGATCCGACAGGCCTGCGACGGCTCCGACGCCATCGACATCCTGAAAGCGAACGAGATCGATCTGGTGATCACCGACTGGCTGATGGACCCTGTCTGCGGCATCGAGCTGATCAAATGGATCCGGACGTCGGACGAAAGCCCCGATCCGTTCCTGCCGGTGATCATGATCTCGAGCTATTCGACCCCAGACCGGGTGGTCGAGGCGCGCAATGCCGGCATCAACGAGTTCCTCGTCAAGCCGCTGTCGCCGAGATCGCTCTATCAACGCATCGCCAATCTGGTCGAACGGCCGCGGTCGTTCATTCGCAGCAAGAACTATTTCGGTCCCTGCCGCCGCGACAACGACGGCGCCGGCTTTCGCGGACAGGAACGCCGCCGCCAGCTGGCCGCGGCACGGGCCGACGGAAAGCGCGGCACGGCATGAGCCGGCGCCAGCCCTGGATGCAGATCGACGCCGCGGCGCTGTCGGACGGCATCGTGCAGATCTTTCCGCCGAAGACGCTGCGCGAGCGCGTCGGCCCCGGCACCGGTCTCAACCTCCGTCTGCTGGCGAACGCCGAAGCCACGGTCAGCGCCCTTCAGACGGCCTACGAACAACGTATCGAAAATGACATCGCGGCCCTGTCGGCGACGTTCGAGGCCATGAAGCGCTCAGGCCGTTTCGATCACGAGCAGCTCTACCTGATCACGCATGAGATCAAGGGCGAAGGCGGCAGCTACGATTACCCACTGTTGACGGCGTTCGGCCATGCGCTGTGCCTGCTGGTGCGCAGCCGCGACCGCCTGACCGCCGAGGACGTCGAAACCATCGCGGCGCATATCGCGGCAATGCGGGCCGTGATCAAGGGCCAGGTGCGCGGTGAGGGCGGCAGTGTCGGCCGCGAGCTGGCCGCCAATCTAGAGGCCATGGTCGCCCGGGCGCTGGACGATACGTCGTCGCTTCGTTTGCGGAAGCAAACCTGATCCGAGCAATGCGTCGCGCCGTGTTCGCCCAAACCTTCCATTAACGCATTGGTAAGCCTGCTTTCCTACCATAGGAAGATTTCTCTGCTACATTTTTCTCTGTCTGCTTGGGGTTCCGTATGAAGCAGCTGCTGATTCTGATGGGGATCGGCGCCGTCATCGTGACCGGCGGCGTGATCGCTGGCCTGTACAGCCTGGACGGCGACGGCATCGCCGCCCTGACGAGCGACGTCGTCGTGACCAAGCGCATCGAGACCGACGATGGCTCGACGGCGTTCGTCGAGCCGCCGGAAGAGGAGGAAGAAGCGCTCCTCGTCCAACTGCAACCGGTCGACGTACCGGTTTTCGACGGCGACCGCCAGGTTGGCGGCGCCAAGCTGGTGGTCACCATCGAGCTCATCAACAAGAAGGCGCGCTCCGATCTGAGCGCGGTCATGCCGCTGCTGCTGGCGCAGATCTTCGAAGAGTTCTATCGGACGCCGCTCGAGCGCGACGTCGCTACCGGAAAGCTGGACGTGATCGCGATCGAGCGCCGTATCGAATCGATCGCGATCAAGACGGTCGGCGTCGACGCCTTCAACCGGAACATCGTGCGTTCCGCGCAACTGCTGAAAGTCGTCAAACACAGCTCCTGATCCCCGCGGCGACGGTTTTCGTCGTCGACGTGGCAAAATGCGCAAGGCTCGCTATGTTGTAGGACGTAGCGTCAGGAGATCGTCTTGCAGACATTAGGAGACCGGCGCCCGCCGGGCGCCAGCGTCCCCGCCTTCAACATCACGCGCGCCGTCGGCATCCTGATGGCGGTGAACGTGGCCGTGCATATCCTGCGGCTGCTGTTGCCGGGCGACATGGCCGTGCGGCTGCTGATTTATCTCGGCTTCGCGCCCAGCAATTATTTCGACGCCACCGGGGCGTTCGCGCTGCCGGTCCTGGCGAGCGCCTATGCCGCGCCGGTGACTTACGGCTTTCTGCATGCCGACGCCATGCACCTGCTCATGAACATGGCGTTCCTGCTCGCCTTCGGCACCGGGGTCGAGCGGCGGTTGGGCGCCACGCGGTTCTTCGTCTTCTTCCTTGCCGTCCTGGTCGCCGCCACGGCCGGCACGGTGCTGATGTATCTCTATACCGGCCAGACGGTACTGGTCGTGGGCGCCTCGGGCGCGGTCTCGGGCCTGTTCGGCGCCGTGCTGCGATTCGCTTTCTCGCCGCGGCCGCATCTGCGGCCGGCCGGCCAACGACGCGCATCGAACCCGGCGCTTATCGCCGCGGTCGCCTTCGTCGCCGTCAATCTGATCTTCGGCATCAGCGGCGTCGATCCGTTCGGCGCCGTGCGGGCGATTGCCTGGGAAGCCCACCTCGCCGGCTTCGTCGCGGGCTACCTGCTGTTTCCGCTGTTCGAACCGCGACAGCGCCTGCCCGTCGACTGAGCCGCCGCCCCGTCGGGACTGTTGTCCCACGGCCACATCTGCTTTGATGCGGGGTCCGCAGAGCAGGGAAATCCCGTGAAGATAACAGCCGTCCGCACCACGCTGGTCGACGTGCCCTTCGAGGCGCCGATCCGCACCTCGATCCATCACATCTCGTCGGTCGGCTGCGTCCTGGTCAGCATCGAGACGGACGCCGGCGTCACCGGCGATGGCTATCTCTGGTCGCTCAGCGCCAAGCGCCTGGATGTGCTGAACGCCATGGTGTTGAGCCTTGCCGATCACGTCATCGGCCGCGACCCGCACGACACCGCCGCGTTCTGGGCGGCCATGTGGCGCGACGTCAATTTCTTCGGCCACAAAGGCATCCCGGTCTTCGCGATCTCGGCCATCGACATGGCCTGCTGGGACCTGGTCGGCAAGGCGAACGGCAAGCCGGTCCACAAGCTGCTGGGCGCGACGCGCGACCGCATCAAGGCCTATCACTCCGGCGGCCTCTGGGTCTCGATGCCGGTCGACGAGCTGGTGACGCAGGCCCGGCAGTTCGTCGCCGCCGGCTTCGGCGCCGTGAAGATCCGGCTGGGCAAGCCGTCGGTGACAGAGGACGTCGAACGCGTCGCCGCCGTGCGCGAGGCCATCGGCCCGGACATCGATCTGATGGCGGACGCCAACCAGGGCTTCGACGTCAATCACGCCATCCGGCTCGGCCGCGCGCTGGAGCCCTACAATCTGGCCTGGTTCGAGGAGCCGGTCATGGCCTACGACCTCGAGGGTTCGGCCCGGGTCGCGGCCGAGATCGACACGCCGATCGCCAGCGGCGAGACGGAATACACCCGCTACGGCTTCCGCGACATGCTGGAGCGCAAATCGGCCAACGTGCTGATGCCCGACTTGCAGCGGGTCGGCGGCGTCAGCGAGTTCGTCAAGGTCGCGCACATGGCCGAGGCCTTCGACGTGCCGGTCAGCCCGCATACCTTCACCGAGCACAGCCTGCAGCTCTGCGGCGCGTTGACCAATGTGAACTATTCCGAGCACATGCCGTGGTTCGAGACGCTGTTCAACGAGAGGCTGGAGATGGCCGACGGCTGTTTCCTGATTCCGGACCGGCCCGGGCTCGGCTTCACCTTCAACAACGAGGCGGTCGAACGCTACCGGATCGCCGCCGACGGGGGGACGCAACCATGAAGATCGCCAATATCGAAACCTTCCTCATCCGGCTGCCGTTCAAGACCGGCGCGCCGACGGAAGACCTGGGCGGCCGGTCCTGGCCGACGCTCGACAACGTCTTCGTCCGCATCGATACCGACGCCGGCATCAGCGGCTGGGGCGACGCGTTCGGCTACGGCGCTGCGGCGGCGACCAAGGCGGCCATCGACCACATCCTGACGCCGAGCCTGATCGGCCGCGACGCCCGTGACATCGCCGGCATCTCTGATCAGCTGCAGCGCGACAATCACATCTGGGGCCGCTACGGCATCACCATGTTCGCGATCAGCGGCATCGACATCGCGCTCTGGGACATCGCCGGCAAGCGGGCGGGCCTGCCGCTGCACCAGATGCTGGGCGGCGCCGTGCGCCGGCGCGTGCCCGCCTATGCCAGCCTGTTCAAGTACCGCGATCCCGATCTGGTCGCGGAAAACACCTCGACGGCGCTGGCCGAGGGCTACGAGCACGTCAAATTGCACGAGACCGGCGTCGCCGAGACCCGCGCCGCGCGCGAGGCGGCGGGCGATGGCGTGCCGATCATGCTCGACACCAACTGTCCGTGGACGCCGCTGGAAGCCCGCGCCATGGCCCGCCAGCTCGCCGATTACGATCTCTACTGGCTGGAGGAGCCGATCTTCCCGCCCGAAGATTTCGAGGCGCTGGCCGACCTGCAAACCGATTGCGGCATCCCGATCGCCGCCGGCGAGAACGCCTGCACGGCCTTCGAGTTCAAAAAGATGCTGGACGCCGAGGCCGTGACCTTCGCCCAGCCCAGCGTCACCAAGGTCGGCGGCATCACCGAGTTCCGTAAGATCATGACGCTGGCCGAGACCCACAATGCCCACGTCGTGCCGCACTCGCCCTATTTCGGCCCCGGCTTCCTCGCCACGCTGCACCTGATGGCCGCCTCGCCGATCGACTCCCTGGTCGAGCGCTTCTATATGGAGGTCGAGGCCAGCCCCATGGGCACCTGGATCGACGCTGAGAACGGCAATTTCGAGGTGCCCGACGGCCCCGGCCTCGGCTGCGATCCCGATCCCAACGTCATTCGCGACTACGCCGATACGGGAGATTGACTCAAGGTGAATAGAGCTTGACCCATCCCGCTCCCCCACCCGACCACCCACGGAAGTATGCTCAATGGGTGGTCGGGTGGGGGAGCGGGATGGGTCAAGTCCCCAGCCGATACGGCTGGGCAAACCGTCAGTGCACAAGCGTCTTTAGGATGCCCAGCACGCTGGCCTGATAGTTGTAGGAATTGACGCCGCCGCCGTTGTAGCGGCGCACCGCATAAGGCCAGTCGCAGCCGATCTTGTCGCGCCGTGGCACGTTGTGGAAGGCGCGGTTGAAGGACTTGCGGCTGCTTTTGTAGAGCGGCGTCTTGCCCGACTTGATGTCGATGGCGTCCGCGCTCAACGCGCAATTGGCGCAATCCTGCATGTAGCGCGGATCGCTGGCGGAATACTTGCACTGGCGCAATGCCTCGTCGCCATACTCGACATGGCGGTCGTCGGCCCGGGCCCGCACATCGAAGGACCGGACGAAGTGATCGAACTTATCGCGCAGGATGCGGGCCGTTTCCCGCAGGTTGCTGGCGAGCGTCGCCAGTCGGCGCAGTTCCTCCACCGTCGGCGGATGGTGGAACAACGTTACCTGGCCGACGCCGTAGCCGCGCGAACGGATGCGGCCGGGGCGGCGGGGGTCGGGATCGAGCCCCATGGTCAGGAACCTGTCCTCGTCGTTGGTGCCGGGCTCGTTGAAATGCCGCATGGCGCTTTCCTGGCGCAGGATCGCCTCGACGAACTTCGGCGGCACCGGGACGCTGCCGTCGGAGATGGTCTTGCGGATGGTGCTGCCGACCCGCCGGTTGGCGGCGACGGGATCGGGCGCCGACGGCAGCTTGGGGAAGGCATCGTCGGCCATCATGTCGGCGATGCAGGCAATTAACGCCGGCCCGGCGCGGCCGTTCACCTCGCGCACCCGACGGCGATTGTAGGACTTAACCGCGACCGGCGCCTCTCCGTCGCCGGCGGCGCTGCTGCCGTCGTTGCGCATCAGGTCGTATTGCACGGCCTTCACCGAACGCTCGGTGCCGCGACCGAAGACCCCGTCGATGCCGATCCGAAGATATCCGAGGGCGCGCAACGCCTGCTGCAGCTGTCGCACTTCGTCGCCGCGATCCCCCCGCTTCAAAGCCGCCGGCATATCGTCAAACCCTCCCCCATGGCCTCCGACACGCGCTCGTACCCAGCACGCGCCCACTCGGCGTGGCGTAGTTTCCTCAAGGCCGGCGCGATTGTAAACGACCGCCCCATGCATGCCGCCATGCACAAAAATCAAACGGGTTCGGCGAGAAAGAACACAGATCGCGTAGGACTTGTGAAGTCGCGCCGCAACACACGCCATCCGGCTCGCGACAGCTTCGCCTCCAGCGCCGGCAGGCCATAACCTCGATAACCGGCCTCCCATTTGTGGCCCCAGGGATCGGCCGCCTCATCGAATCGGAACCGCTTGAAACTATTGAACTTTTTAAAGCTGAAGGCATGCCGCAGGCGATGTGGATTGACATACAGCCGCCAGTCCAGCTGCAACCCGACATAGGGCACGGAAACGATCAGATATCGCGGCGCCGCTGCCCGAAATCTGCGCAGCACCTCGTCCACATCCGGCCAATGCAGGTGCTCGAGGGTTTCGCAGCAGATCAGGGCATCGAATCCCGCCAGGCGTTCGGCCGGCACCTCCCGTACGTCGGCCCGTATATGGTCGATTCGTGGGTGTTCGTATTGCCGCGGCAGCACGTCGAGCGTGGTGACGCGGAAGCCGGCGTTGTCCAGAAAGGCGGAAACCAATCCCAGTCCCGGACCGATCTCCAGCACGGTCTCGACATCAAGGCCCTTCAGCAGATGGACCTGAAACCATTGATGTTGAACGCGTTTTTCCGAATAGTAGCGGAACCATTCGCGCCGCCGCGCATCGCGATCGTCACTATAGTCGCTGACACCGTCCCGTTCTGCCATGGGCGAACGGCATAGCGAAGCGGCCAGCGCAAGGCAAGAAAAAGCCCGGACGGTTGTCCGTCCGGGCTCGCGAAGCTTGAAGTGCGTTTCCTCGAACCAAAAGCTCATACCGATAGTATCACAAACTTATCGGTTTGCACGCATATCCCGCAACAATCGTACATTTTTTTAGTCTTCGGCGTCAGATCATTGCTGCGCTGCAACAATTTGACCTGGAGCGACTGGCGGTGGAATGATGCGGCCTCAAGCGAGGGGATAGCGTCATGGCGGATATACCGTTCAACCGCGAGCTCGAGTTCACCCACGGCGAGGTCGACCAGGTCTCGCCGCTGATCCGTCGGGTTATCGCCAACAACCCCAGCGCCTTTACGTTCCACGGTACCGGCACCTACATCGTCGGGCACGGCAACGTCGCCGTGATCGACCCCGGTCCGGACATGCCCGACCATGTCGACGCCCTGATGCGGGCCATCGACGGCGAGACGGTGACCCACATCGTCATCACCCACACGCACCGGGATCACTCGCCGGCGGCCAAGGCGCTGCAGGCCGCCACCGGCGCGCCGACCTACGGCTACGGCCCGCACGGCTCCGGCCGCGGCGGCGTCGCCGGCGAGCAGGTCGAGGAAGGCGCCGACTGGGACTTCGATCCCGACCACAAGGTCGGCGACGGCGACAGCATTGCCGGCGACGGCTGGACGCTGGAGGCGGTCTGGACGCCGGGCCACACCTCGAACCACCTCTGCTTCGGCCTCGCCGAGGAGAAGGCGCTGTTCACGGGCGACCATGTCATGGGCTGGTCGACGACCATCGTGTCGCCGCCCGACGGCGACATGCGCCGCTACATCGACAGCCTGCGCAAGCTGCTGCCGCGCGACGACGTGCGTTATTGGCCGACGCACGGCGCGCCGATCGACGATCCGCAGAATTACGTCCGCGCCTACATCGCGCACCGCGAGCAGCGCGAACGGCAGATCCTCGAATGCCTGTCACACGGTGTCGACCGGATCCCGGACATGGTGACGCGCATGTATGCCGACATACCGGTCGGCCTGCACCGCGCCGCCGGCCGCTCGGTGCTCTCGCACCTGATCCACCTGGTCGAGGACGGCCGCGTCAACTGCGACGGCGAGCCCAACCCCGACGCCAGTTACACGCTCTAAGGAAGCCGCCCTCGGCGCCGCCCTTACTCCGCCGCGTCGGCAGTCGGCAGCTTGTAGCCGGCGAACTGTTCGCGGAGCGTGATCTTCTGGATCTTGCCGGTCGCGGTGTGCGGGATCTCGTCGACGAACGTCACGTCGTCCGGCATCCACCACTTGGCGATCTTGCCCTCCATGAACTCGAGGATCGCCTCCTTGGTGACGTCGCTGTCGGGGTTGCGGACGATCACCAGGAGCGGCCGCTCGTCCCACTTGGGGTGCGCGATGCCGATCACGGCGGCCTCGGCCACGTCCGGATGACCCACGGCCAGGTTCTCGAGATCGATCGAGCTGATCCATTCGCCGCCCGATTTGATCACGTCCTTCGAGCGGTCGGTGATCTGCATATAACCTTCGCCGTCGAGCGTGGCGACGTCGCCGGTGTCGAACCAGCCGTCGGCGTCGAGCACCTCGCCGCCCTCGCCCTTGAAATAACCGTTGGTGATCCAGGGGCCGCGAACCATCAGGTGGCCGAAGGCCTCGCCGTCATGCGGCAGGTCGTTGCCGTCGTCGTCGATGATCTTCAGCTCGACGCCATAGACCACCCGGCCCTGCTTGACCTTGTATTTCAGCTGCTCCTCGAACGGGTCGTCCGCGAACTTCGCCTTCATCACGCCAGTGGTGCCGAGCGGGCTCATCTCGGTCATGCCCCAGGCATGGATCACGGTGACGTCGTAGTCCTGCTCGAAGGTCTCGATCATCGATTGCGGCGCGGCTGAGCCGCCGATCACCGTGCGGTCCATATACGGCAGCTTCTTGCCGTGCTCCTGCATGTAGGCCAACAGCATCAGCCAGACCGTCGGCACGCCGGCCGACATCGTCACCTTCTCCTCGTCGACGAGTTGGTAGATGCTCTCGCCGTCCATGGCCGCGCCCGGCATCACCAGCTTGGCGCCGCACATGGGCGCGGCATAGGCCAAGCCCCAGGCGTTGGCGTGGAACATCGGCACCACCGGCAGCACCGTGTCGCGCGACGACAGGCCGAGCACGTCCTGCATGCAGACGGCGAAGGAATGCAGCACGGTCGAGCGGTGGGCGTAGAGAACGCCCTTCGGATTGCCCGTCGTGCCCGAGGTGTAGCAGAGCGAGGACGCCGTCATCTCGTCGAACTGCGGCCAGTCGTAGTCGCTGCTCTCGGCCGCCAGCAGCGTCTCGTAGCAGAGCGCGTTCGGCAGCGAGGTCTCGGGCATGTGCGCCTCGTCCGTCATGATCACATAGCCTTTGACGGTGGTGAGGCTGGGGGCGACCTTCTCCAACAGCGGCACGAAGGTGAGGTCGGTGAAGATGTACTTGTCCTCGGCATGATTGGCGATATAGCTGATCTGCTCGGGGAACAGCCGGGGATTGATGGTATGCAGGACGGCGCCCATGCCGGAGACGCCGTAATAGATCTCCAGATGCCGGTAGCCGTTCCAGGCCAGCGTCGCCACGCGGTCGCCCAGCGCGACGCCGAGGCGCTGAAGCGCGTTCGCCAGCTGCTTCGACCGGGCCTGCGCCTCGACATAGGTATAGCGATGGATCGGACCCTCGATGGTCCGGGACACAATCTCGGCATCGCTGTGATACTGCGCCGCGAAGTCGATCAGCGACGAAATCAGCAGCGGCTTGTCCTGCATAAGCGCGCGCATGGAAACCTCCCCACCCACAGTTCTCTGATTGGCGTCGAACGGCCGGCAATCGCTTCCGGCCGACGGCTTGGGCCAGTCTATAGCGTAAGGCGCCTTGGCGGGTAAAGCAGATGGGTTAACGGTCGGATCCGAGCCGATCGGGCTCAGCGGCAGGCGGCGACGAAGGCCTGAAATACCGCGTTTCCCGGGTGCTCGCTGCCGGCATAGCGCTCCTGATGCCATTGCAGGCCGAGGGCGAAGGTCCGGTCCGACAACTCGATGGCCTCGATCACCTGGTCCGGCGCGACGGCTGACACGGTCACACCCTCGGCGGCGGCGATAACCGCCTCTTGATGCAGCGAGTTCACCTCGAATTCCTCGACCCCGACGATGTCGCGGAGCCGGGCGCCGGCCCTTACCGAGACGGTGTGCCGGGCGGCCGGGTCGTCATGCGGGATGGTGGTTGTCGGCAATGCGCCGACGTCGGGCGTGAGCTTGCAGCCGTGCAAACCCGCCAGCATCTGCATGCCGCCGCAGAGACCCAGCACCGGCTTGTCGCGGGCCAGGAAACCCACCATCAGATCACGCTCGAAACCGGACCGCTCGGAGTCGGGCGCCCGCGAAGCCTCGCCGTCGGGATACCAGTCAGCCGGGAACGCGAACCGGCTGCCGGTTGACAGCAGGCCGTCGAACCCATCGATGACCGTGTCGACCAGCGCCGGCAGGTAGGGGATGCCGAGCGGCACGCCGCCAGCCAGATCGATGGCGCGAAAGCAGGTCTTCGACAGCTCGTAGCGACTGGCGTCCCCGCTGGTGTTCTCGTCCAGGATCACCGCGATCAACGGCCGCGGGCCATGCTCCGACAGGCTCAGCACGGCGGCATTATGCCGTAATCAGCGCTTGCCGAAATAGATGCCGCCCGCCTGATAGGACGGCGCCGAGTTGCTGTCATAGACCTCGAAGTCACCGGCGGTGTTGAAGGGCGGCGTGCCGGGACCGAAGAAAGAGCCGCGCATCACCCCGTTCAGGCTGCCGAAGCCGGGCCGGCTGCCGGAGATGGTCGCCGTGTAGTTGGGACCGGCCAGACTTGGCGAGGAGACCAGCGCGTAGGTGCCATCGTCGAAGTTGTTGATGTTCAGCGACGTCATCTGCACGTTGCCGGCGGCGATGTTGAACTGCATGCTGATATTGCCGAAGGCCTGATAGATGTTGCCGCCGGTATGGACGGTGCCGACGATGGTGCCGGTATAGGTTGCCGCCGTGGTGGTGGCGAACTGCGCCGTGTTGGCGACCTCGCCCGCCACCCAGGTGGCCAGATGCACGTCCGTGTGGGTGCCGTCGGATTCCGTGGATTCGACGCCCCAGAAGCCCCAGCGCACGAAGTCGCAACTGCAAATCGTCACGCCCGGCGGTAAGGCCGATCCGAACTTCACCCCTTCATGGGTGGTGAAATAGGCCTGATTATCGAGGAAATTGCCGCCGTCGACGCTGCCCGGACCTGACGCCGATTCGATGGCGCCGAACAGGTAATCGTCGATGAAGGCGCTGCGCTCCATGGCGCCGGCGCCGCCGAACGGCACCGTCAGGTTGTCGAAGCCGCCGAGTACCAGCGAGTCGCCGGTCAGCACGCCGGACACCCGGTTGGTGGCGGCGTCGGTGTTGACCGAGATCATGGCGACGTCGTTCTCGTCGGTGCGAAACGCCTGCACGTCGATCAACACGTTCGAGGCACTGATGTTCTCGGCGACGCCCCCGGTGAAGCCGATCATGTTCTTGGTCGTGTGCGGTCCGCCGACCGGCCCGGCCGGCACCCGCTTCGTCGGATTGTTGGCGAAGAAGGTGTTGGTGGCTCCCCGCGGACCGCCATCGATGCCCGGGTCGCCGCCGACGTCGCTGGCGTCGACCTCGTTGCCTTCCAGCACGAAATTGTTCGGCCCGTTGGCGCCGAAGAAATCGACGCCGGCGACGTCGCCCGTCGAGACGCCGCCCTCGAAGATATTGAAGCGGCTGTTGGCGACAAAACGGGACGAGCCGCGCATCTCACCGCGCAGAAACGATCGGCCGAGGCCGTCGGTGGCAATCTCGCCGGTGGTCAGGCTGATGGCCGAGCGCTGCAGCGGGCCCTTGCCATCGATGACGCCGGACGGCATGTGAAAGGCACGGATCGCGCCCGCCTGGCTATCGTCCCAGTAGATGTAGGCACGGGTATCGAGATTGGGATCGATGCTGCCGCCGAGACCCGGGGGTATGAACGGGATTCGATTGCCGCCGAGCGCGAAGTCTTCCTTGACCTCGTAAACAGTGGCGCCGGTATCCGGCAACCCGGCCTCCGGCGTCGGCACGCCGGCGAACAGGATGGTGCGCCCGTTGCCCACCAGCTCGTACAGCACAACGTCGAGATCGTCGCTGATGAAGACCTCGCCCGTCACCTCGCCATAGGGGCTGAGGTTGGTTCCAAAGGCGCCGGACAGCGTCGTGTCGCCGGCGATGCCGGGAAAGAACAGATCGAAATTGCCCTGCGGCGTCGTCGCCGTGAAGCGGTTGTTGACGACGCTGATGTTCGAAAGCTGCAGGTCGTTCAGCGACGTGCCGTCCAACGTGCCGACCAGAATGTTGAGACCGCGCTTGGACCGGCCCTTGAAGCCGCCGGCGGTGAAGTTGACGGCGTCGTTGACCTGCTGTGACAGCGTTTGAAACTGGCTGGCGTCCTTGACAAAGCCGTCAGGCGGCGGTGGCGGCAACGGCCCGCCAGCGCCCGGCCCCGGACCGGATCCGGGTTTCGGCGCGGCGCCGGTGCCGGCGATCTGCTTGGGCGGCAATTGCGAGCCCAGCGTGGCGATCTGCGTGTCGGCGACGTTCTCGTCCGACACGAACACGTCAGGCTGCTGCAGCGGTCCTTCCGGCGGCGCCTCGAAGCCGCCGAGGTCGCTCGACATCTGCGGCGGACTGACGGGCGCCGGCGGTTGCGGCGGTGCCTGAGGGGGCACCACGATACGCGAGCCGGGCCGCACCGCCGTCTTGGTCACGCCGTTGCTAGTGACCTGCAGGCTCTCGCCGAATAGGAACGTGGCGGTGACCTCCTCGCCGACGGTGATCGAGGCGATGCCGCCGCGAATGCCGATCACGGCGTTCGGCGTCTTCAGCGTAATCGGGCGTTTCTTGCTGATCTTTCCGCCGACAACGCGGAACACGCCCTTCGCGGCCGAGAACACGAGCTCGCCCGTCTTGGCATCGGGGTCGTAGACGAACTTATCGAGCACGACATCGGAGTTCGGGCCGATCGTCAGCGCCGAGCCGTCGAAGAACAGAAGCTGCGCCTTGCCGCCCTCGTCGGTCTGGACCCGCTCGTTGACGAAGACGTCGATGCCGACCTTCAGGACCCGGGCGTCTTCCTGGGGCGGGATGCCGCGGGCGGGCGGCAGGACGGCCGCGGCGACGCCGGCTTCGTTGCTAGCGCCGGCGTGCTGCGGCCAACAGACGATCGTCGCGATCACCCCGGCGGCGCAGGCACGCAAAAACTTCCGATAGGTAACCATGCCCGGTAAGCTAACCGGGCAACCTTAATGAAGCTTAACTCCGAGCAGCAATTTTCCGACGATCCGGCGCCGGCTTTGACTTCACCTGCAGTTGGCAGTCAAATGGAGCCGCGCCCCACGACAGGTAAGGATCTGACCTCATGACCGACCTCGGCAATTCGCCCGCCAGCCGCGATATCGCGCATGTCCTGCATCCCTACTCGGACCTCGCCCACCACACGCCGCACATCCTGACCCAGGGGCGCGGGATCTACGTCCGGGACGACAACGGCAAGGAGTATATCGAGGGGCTGGCCGGCCTCTGGTGCACCTCCTTCGGCTTCGGCGAGGACGAGCTGGTCAAGGCCGCGACCAAGCAGATGCAGACGTTGCCCTACTACCACATGTTCGCCAGCAAGGCGCACAACCCGTCGATCGATCTCGCCGAGAAGCTGAAAGACGTTGCCCCGGCTGATTTCTCCAAGGTGTTCTTCGCCAATTCCGGCTCGGAGGCGAACGACACCATGGTCAAGATGGTCTGGTACTACAACAACGCCATCGGCCGGCCCGAGAAGAAGAAGATCATCGCCCGGCTGAACGGCTATCACGGCGTCACCGTCGCCGCCGGCAGCCTGACCGGCCTGCCCTATGCGCAGCAGGACTTCGACCTGCCGATCGCCAACATCATCCACACCAGTAATCCGCACTATTACCGGATGTCGGAGGACGGCGAGTCGGAAGAAGACTTCGCCACCCGCATGGCCCAGGACCTGGAAGACCTGATCCAGAAGGAAGGACCCGAGACGGTCGCCGCCTTTATCGCCGAGCCGGTGATGGGCGCCGGCGGCGTCATCGTGCCGCCGAAGACCTATTTCGAGAAGATCCAGGCCGTGCTGAAGAAGTACGACGTGCTGATGGTCGCCGACGAGGTGATCTGCGGCTTCGGCCGGACCGGCAACTGGTGGGGCAGCCAGACCTTCAACATCAAGCCGGACATCCTGACCTGCGCCAAGGCGCTGTCATCGGCCTATCTGCCGATCTCGGCGATCATGATCAACGAGCCGATGTTCGCGGCCTTCCAGCAGAACAGCGAGAAGCTCGGCATCTTCGGCCACGGCTTCACCTATTCCGGCCATCCGGTCTGCGCCGCGGTCGCGCTCCGGGCGCTGGAGCTAATGCAGGAACGCGACCTGGTCGGCCATGGCCAGGCGGTCAGCCCGCGCTTCCTCGAGCGCCTGCATTCCTACGCCGACCACGAGCTCGTCGGCAACACAAGGGGCGTCGGCCTGGTCGGCGCGATCGAGCTCTCGGCCGACAAGGCGGCCCGGACGCCGTTCGATCCCAAGCTCGGCATGGCCAAGAAGCTCGCCGCCGCGGCCAGTGACGAGGGCCTGATCGTCCGCGCCATGCCCGGCGACGCGGTCGCCTTCTGCCCGCCGATGATCATCACCGAGTCCGAGATCGACGAGATGTTCGACCGCTTCAGCCGCGCCCTCGAAGCCTTCACGGCCCAAGCCGCGGCCGGCTCGGCGGCCGCCGAGTAGGGCGCAAGAAAAGGCGGGGTCAGCCGGCGGCTTTCTGGGCGGCCTCGAAGCCGCTCAGGAAGCTGAGCAGGTTGGCCTCGATCTCGTCGCACAGGTAGCCGCCTTCCTGCACCAGCACGGTGGGCAGGCCGAGGCCGGCGATGGCCGCGCCGATCCGGCCGAAGCCCTCGGTGCTGACCTTCAGCACGCCCAGTGGATCGTTCGCCTGCGCGTCGAGGCCGAGCGAGATCAGCAGGGCCGCTGGCGCGAAGCCGGCAATCGCGGCGAGCGCCTTGTCCACGGCATCGAGGAAGACGTCGTCGCCGCTGCCCGGCGTCAGCGGCAGATTGAGGTTGTAGCCGTGGCCCGGCCCGGCGCCGCGCTCGTGCGCGTAACCGGCGAAGAACGGGTAGAACGCCGTCGGATCGGCGTGGAGCGAGACGAAATAAACATCCGGCCGTTCGTAGAAGATGCCCTGCGTGCCGTTGCCGTGGTGCACGTCGACGTCGAGGATCGCTACCCGGCCGAGGCGCGCGGCCACATGCTCGGCGGCGATCGCCACGTTGTTCAGAAAGCAAAAGCCACCGGCCATGTCGGCATAGGCGTGATGGCCCGGCGGCCGGCAGAGCGCGTAGGCCGAGGCCGCGCCGTCCAGCACTAGGTCCGCCGCCGTCAGCGCTACGTCGGCGGCGGCCCGCGCCGCGTTCCAGGTGCCCTCGCCGATCGGGCAGGCCGTATCGGCCATGTGATAGCCGGCAACACCGACGATGCCCTCCGGCCGGGTGTGCATGTGCCGGCCCGGATGCACGTTCGGCACGATCTCGGTTCCGGGGCCGGCCAGCTTCGCCCACTCCGTCGCGCCGTGTTCGAGGAAGCGCAGATAGTCGGGCGAATGCACGGCGGCGACCGGCGCCAATCCGAAGCTCTTCGGTGCGGCCACCGGCCTGTCGGTCCCGCGCAATGCGGCGATCAGCCGGTCGGCGCGCGCCGGCATTTCCGGACTCTGCGTCAGTCGGCCGCGCGAGATGAAGCTTTGCGGATCGTGCGCGCGGTGCGCGTCCGAATAGATGACTTGCATGGAAACTCCGGCGTTTTTGGCTAAACGTGCTGGCCGCCGTTGACGTGGATCTCGGCGCCGTTGACGTAGCTCGACTGTTCGGTGCACAGGAAGTAGATGGTCTTCGCCACCTCCTCCGGCGTGCCCAGCCGGCGCATGGGGATCGTCGGCGCCAGCTTCTCTTCGGTGTCGGGCGACAGGATCTCGGTCTTGATCTCGCCCGGCGCGATGGCGTTGACGCGGATGCCGTAGGGCGCGAAGTCGGCCGCCATCTCGCGCGTGAGACAAGCGAGCGCCGCTTTCGAGGTGGCATAGGCGGTGCCCGCGAACATATGCACCCGGCTGCCGGCGATCGACGTCACGTTGACGATCGACCCGTGCGCCGACTCCAGCTCATCCAGCAGACCGCGCGCCAGCATGATCGGCGCGAAAAAATTCACCTGCATCACCTGCTCCCAGGTGTCCGCTTCGGTGGTCAGGCTCGACAACCGGTCGCCATCGCCGCTCTTCGGCGAAATGCCGGCATTGTTGACCAGCGCATGCAGCGGACCGCCGCCCAGTCGTTCCCGCAACTCGGCGATGCCGTCGGCAATATTGTCCTGGTCGGCGAGGTCGATCTGCAGATGGTCCTCGGGCCCCGCCTCCCACGGACAATCCTCCGGAAAGGCGTGGCGGGAACAGGTGATCACCCGCCAGCCGGCGCTGGAAAAGCGCTTCACGGTGGCGTGGCCGATGCCGCGGCTGGCGCCGGTCAGCACCAGCGTCCGGCGGCTGTTCGATATCGTCTCTGGCATAGCGACACATTAAGACAAATAACCGTCGCCGATACCAGTGGCAGCATTGCGTTACGCGGTGATTTCAGGCGCCGCCGTCAATGTGCCATCAGCACCGGAATCTCGGTGTTGGCCAACACACCGCGGGTGACGCCACCGAGGATGAGCTGACGCAGCCGGGCATGGGTGTAGGCGCCCATGATCAACATGTCGCAATTGGCCGCCTTCACGTCGCGCAGCAGAGCCTCGCCGATCCCGTCCGCGCCCGGCGTGACGTGTTTGACGTCGGCCGAGACGCCGTGCGCCGCCAGAAAGCCGGCGGCGTCCTCGGCCGGCGGGCCGCGTCGCTCGGGCTCGTCGACCGCCATCACGGTGACCCTATCGGCCGTGGCCAGAAAGGGCAGGCCGCTCGACATGGCGCGCGCGGCCTGGGCGCTGCCGTTCCAGGCGACGGCGACGGTCCGGCCGAAGCCGGCCGGCTCGGCCAGCGGCGCCACCAGGACGGCGCGGCCGGTCTCGGTTATCGCCGCCTGCAACGCGGCGGGTTCGATCACGTCGGAGTCGGGACCGGCGCGGCCGGTGACGACCAGATCGTGCAATCGGCCCTGCTCGGCGACGATATCTTCCTCGCGGCCGACGACGGTGTCGTAGGTGACGGCGAAGCCAGGCGTCATCGGCGCCTCGGCCGCGGTCACGTCGGCTGCCTCGCAGGCCGCGGCAAACTGCGCCGCCGCCCGCTTGGACCGCTCGTCGGCCTCCTTCTCGACCGCCGTCATCACATCCTCGACCATGGCGCCGGTCATGCCTTCGCCGAGATAGGGGATGCTCTTGTTGGGGTCGAGCGCGGTATGGCGGACCGACACGCGCGCGTCGAACCGCCGGCCGACCTCGATGGCGACAGCCAACGCAACCGCCGATTCGTCGACCCCGTTCAACGGAACCATGATGGATTTGATGCTCATGGCCACCTCCATCGCGCCAAATGAGCGGGAATCATAGAATCATAAATGTAAGCATTTCGTCATGTTTGATCCACCTCAAGGCAGCGCCGGGCCGCGGCCAGGACGTCGGCGATTTTGCCTGATGAATCAATATGTTGCCAGTCGATCGGACCGGTATCCTCGCGCAGCTGTGCATGCAGGACCTCGACCGTCGCATCGGAGGGGTCGCGCGTCCGGTCGTCGATGCGCCGTGCCATCACCTGCGCGGGCGCCTCCAGCCACAGGCCGTCGAAGCGAACGCCGGCCTCTCGTGCGACCTCGGCCAACCGTCGGCGGCCGTCGGCCAGGCTATGTGTGGCATCGGCGATCACCGAATAGCCGGCGGCGAGCGCCGTCGCCGAGCGCCGGTAGAGCAGGTGGTAGACCTGGTCGCTGACCTCGGACGCATAGGCCGATGGCGGCAGCGGCTGCTCCGGCTCGACGCCCATCAGGACCTTGCGGATCTCGTCGCTGCGCAAGCGCACGGCGCCGGGCGGCGGTCCCAGCTCTGGCTCTGGCGCCAGCGCCGTGGCGAGCGTCGACTTGCCGCTGCCCGACAGCCCGCCGATGCCGATCAGGCGCGGCGGCCGGGGCGTCAGGCAATCCAGCGCCAGCGCAAGATAATCGCGCGCCTCCTGCCGGCGCGCCGCCGCTTTCTCGGCGTCCGGGGTGCCGGCCGCCATGGTGGCGTTCACGTGGGCGCGGATGCCCGCCCTCAGCGCCAGGAACATCGGCAGCACCGCCACCCCCTCGATATCCCCGGTGCGCGCCAGATAGCGGTTCAACACGACGTTGGCGCCATGCCGCATGTCCCGATGCCAAAGGTCCATCAGCAGAAACGCCAGGTCGTACATCACGTCGGTGTGCGACAGGCGCGTGTCGAACTCGATGGCATCGAAGATCACCGGCCGGCCATGCTCCAGGAAGATGTTGCGCAGGTGCAGATCGCCATGACATTCGCGCACAAGGCCTTCCGTCCGCCGCCGCGCCAGCAGCGCGCGGTGCCGTTCGCCTTCGGCCGCCACCGCCTCGACGAACCGTCGCGCCGGCTCGGCGCTAAAGACCTCGGGCGTATAGGTATCGAACTCGCCGGCGATAACGGCGTTGACCCGCAGGTATTCCGAGACATCGGCGCCGGCCGGGCACGGCGCCGCCGCGGCGTGAAACGCGGCGACCTCGTCCGCAAGGTCGATGAGGGCGTGATCGTGAAGCTCGCCCGACCGCGCCAGCCGGTCCAGCAGCTGGCTGTCGTCGAAGCGCCGCATCTCGACCAGCCATTCGACCGGCCGGCCGTCGCCGCCGAGCGCCAGCCGGCCGTCGTCGCCGCGCGTCACCGGCAGCACGCCGAGATAAACATCCGGCGCCGTGCGTCGGTTCAGGCGAATTTCCTCTTCGCAGACATGCCGCCGCAGGTCCAACGTCGAGAAGTCGAGATAGGGCAGCGCCACCGCCTTCTTCAGCTTGTAGGCGCGATCGCCCACCAGAAATACGATGGCCGCGTGCGTCTCGACCTGCACGACCTGCGCACCGGCCGATCCGTGGGTTCGGCCATCGGCCAGAAAGGCGATGACGTCTTTCTGATCGGACACAGCCGACTTAGCCGCCGAACGCGGTATGTGGCTCTTCGATGCCGTCGGGGTCTTGATGGATAATCACCTCCGCGCCCGGAAACGCCGCCATGATGTTCGCTTCTACCTGATCGGCGATTTCATGCGCCTTGATCAGGCTCATGTCGGGATCCAGCACGAGGTGCAACTGGATGAAGGTCTGTACGCCCGATGACCGGGTCCTGAGATCGTGCAGGCTCAACACTTCGGGATGGGCGCGCGCAATCTCCTGTATCCGTGCGCGCTGATCATCGGGAAGTTCCCGATCCATCAAGGGATCGATCGCGCTACGGAAAATCTGCACCGCGCCGTAGAGGATGTAGACGCCGATTGCCGCGGCGAACAGCGGGTCGATGAAGGCGACCCCAAACCAGGCCGTCAGGGCCAACGCCGCGATGACGCCGATATTCATCAACAGATCGCTGCGGTAGTGCAGCGAATCGGCGGAGATCGCGAGCGAGCCGGTGCGGCGCACCACGAACATCTGGAAAGCCACCAGGCCGAGCGTCAGCGCGATGGAGAACAGGATGATGACGATGCCGACATCGCTTTGCACCGGCATGCGGGGATGGATCAGCCGCTCGCCGGCCTGAAACAGCAGGAACACGGCCGATCCGGCGATGAACGCGGCCTGCGCCAAACCGGCGAGCGCTTCCGCCTTGCCGTGGCCGAACCGGTGCTCGCGGTCCGCCGGTGTCAGCGCGTGGCGAACCGCCAACAGATTGATGACCGAGGCGCCGGCATCGAGGATCGAATCGACAAGCGAGCTCAGCATGGCCACCGAGTCGGTCATCAGCCAGCCGGTCAACTTGGCCAGGA
The DNA here is from genome assembly GCA_965232515.1 of Alphaproteobacteria bacterium. Taxonomy (GTDB): domain Bacteria; phylum Pseudomonadota; class Alphaproteobacteria; genus JANQKO01. The sequence continues at coordinate 2,417,582 of CBDDPY010000002.1, forward strand.
TCAGGATTGAGGCGACCGTGACCGACGCATAGGTCGCGACGCGCATCAGGCGCCCGGCCCGCTGCGGATCGATGCCCGTCGTCGGTTCGCGTTCGGCCTTTGCGATCAAGTCGCCGTCCTCTGACTAAAGGCTCCGTTACGGATAAAGCCGCTGGGTCGACCAGCCCTCCGCCTGACGACTATAGACCACTCGGTCGTGCAGCCGATACGGCATGCCCTGCCAGAATTCGATGCGTTCCGGCACCACCCGGAAGCCCGACCAGTGCGGCGGCCGCGGCACGTCGCCGCCCTCGAACCGCGCCTCGCTTTCGGCGACGCGCCGCTCCAACAGCGCGCGATCCTCAAGCGGCCGCGATTGGTCCGAGGCCCAGGCGCCGATCTGACTGCCGCGCGGACGCGTCGCGTAGTAGGCGTCCGCCTCGCCGTCGCTGACCTGCTCGACGCCGCCGTCGATGCGGATCTGGCGTTCCAGGCTCTTCCAGTGGAAGTTCAGGCTTGCCTTCGGACAAGCCAGCAGCTGACGGCCCTTGTCGCTTTCGAGGTTCGTGTAGAACACAAAGCCCTGATCATCGAGGCCTTTCAGCAGCACGATCCGCACCGTGGGCTGTCCGTCAGCATCGACGGTGGCGAGCGCCATGGCGTTCGCCTCGTTCGGCTCGCTGGCCGACGCCTCCTGCATCCAGGCCTCAAACAGCTGAAAGGGATCGCTCGACGCCGGAATCGTCATTTTTTTGGCCCTTTGAAATCGATCGAGCGCAGGTTTTCCGGGCCGATGCCCGTGATCATGCGCAATGTGCCGATACTAATCCCGCAGATACCGCCTGCGCACTGCGGCATGGCGTAGCAGATCGCGGAAAATGCACGGAATTGTGTCGTTTGAACGCCACCTTAACCGCCCTATATTAGCTACATGTGACCGCTGACAGTTGTGTTGCGGTAATGACGCATGCATATATCGATCCCGTGTAAGGTTTACGGTAGACCGAATTTCCCCGGAGAAGGCTAATTGTTATGGAACTTCGGAAAATAGCGATCATTGGACTGTGTGCCGGCTTCTTGGCCGCCTGTCAGGGCAGCGACGCCGGCCAGAAGCAGACGTTGGGGACGATCCTCGGCGGCGTCGGCGGTGCCGTCGCCGGCGCGCAATTCGGCTCCGGCAGAGGACAATTGGCGGCGACCGCGGCGGGCACGCTGCTCGGCGCGTTTATCGGCAGCTCGATCGGCAAGTCGCTCGACCGCGCCGACCAGGCCGCCATGCACAAGACCACGCAGCGCACGCTCGAAACGGCGCCGTCTGGACAGACCACGTCCTGGCGCAACCCGGACTCCGGCAACCAGGGGACCATTACCCCGCAGCCGGCCTATCAGACGGCCACCGGCCAGTATTGCCGCGAGTTCCAGCAGACCGTAACGGTCGGCGGCCAGACCGAGCAGGCCTACGGCACCGCCTGTCGACAGCCCGACGGCACCTGGAAGATCGTCAGCGGCTAAGGCGGTCGGAAGCCGGTATGGCGGCAGCGCAAGGGCGGCCGCCTGAACGAGATGTTGGATCATGATTCGCTGCGGCGCGGTCGCTGTTAGTCTGTTGCTGACGGCGCTGCCCGCGGCGGCGCTGGCCGACTTTGCCGCCGCGGTCTCGGCCTATGATCGCGGCGACTACGAAACGGCATTCAACGAATGGCTGCCGCTGGCGCGCGATGACGATCCAGCGGCCCAACGGAATATCGCCCATCTCTATCGGCAAGGTCTGGGCGTCGCGCAGGACTTCAGCGAGGCGGCGCGCTGGTACCGGCGCGCCGCCTATCTCGGCCTCACGGGCGCGCAGTCCAACCTCGCGGCCATGTATCTGCGCGGCCAGGGTGTCGAGGAAAATCCCGAGGAAGCGGCCTATTGGTTCGAGCGGGCCGCCGTCGGTGGCCATATCCTGGCGCAATACAATCTTGGTCTGATGTACAGTCGCGGCGTCGGCGTCCGCCGGAGCCAACCACGCGCCATGGCCTGGCTGTACCTGGCCGCGAAATCGGGGCACGAGCAGGCGCTGGCCGCGCTGTCGCAGATGGTGCTGCAGGAGGCGGATACCTATGGCCCGCCCTTGCCGCCGCCGGGCTATGTCGAGGAACCCCCGCCCCCCGCGCCCGTCCCCGAACCGGTTGCCGAAAGCGAACCGACGAGCGATGTCGCCGCAGTCGACGACGCCACCGACGATGCCGAGGCGCCCTCCGAGCCGACAGCGGCCGATGACGACGCGTCCCTGCTGAGCTGGCTGGGCGCGCTGTTCTCGGAAGACGAGGCCGTCGCGGCCGAAACCGCACCTGAAACGACCGCCGACGCTGACCGGACTGCCGCCGCCGCGCCACCGCGACCGGCCGAACCGGCGACGGACACCCGGACCGGGGCGACGGCACTGGCCCCGACGCGGCAACCCGTCTTTGCTTATGTGCTGGATCCGCCACCCGGCAGCAGATTGTCGTCGAACGACGGGGAGCCGCCGGACGAGGCTCCGGTCCGCGAATCGGCGTCACCGGTGCCGGCGGCGTCAGAGCCCGCCCCACCTATCGAGCCAGCCCAAACGCTGGCGGCGCGAACGCCGGACGATGAAAACTCCTCGGCGCCGCTCGCGCGGGATGCGGCGCCGCAGGAAACGCTCGATGTCGAGCCGTCGGCGCCCGCCGCCGAAAAAGCCGATGGCGACGCCAGCGCCGACCGGGTGATGGCCAGCGGGCTGATCGCCTACTACAGCGGCAATTTTCAGGTCGCATTCGACCGCTGGCTGCCGATCGCGGATGCCGGGCACCGCGAGGCGCAATATCAACTGGGCCTGCTGCTCGACCGTCCGGACTTCAACGGCCGCGACCGATCGCGCAGCTTCAAATGGCTGCAATTGGCGGCCGATCAGGGCCATGCCCAGGCGCGCGACCAATTGCGGCGCCTGGAAGACGATCTGACACCGCTTGAACGCCTGGACGGTCAGCGACTGGTCAAGGACTGGCGCGAGGACCGCTGACCTGGTGCGACATTTTCTTTAACCAATTAGCGTCGAAACCATATTATTTCTGGTGAGCGCGGTTTGGCGCATATTCGATCCCCGCGGCAGACCGATGTTTCACTTGGCATAGATCTCGAAACGGATGCGTGACCCTTACAAAATTCTCGGCGTCGGACGCACGGCCAGCGACGCGGACATCAAGCGGGCTTACCGCAAGCTCGCGAAGGAACTGCATCCCGACATGCATCCGGGCGACGACGCCGTCGCCGAGCGCTTCAAGGAGGTCTCGGCCGCCTATCACATCCTGGGCGACAAGGACCTGCGGGCCAAATACGACCGCGGCGAGATCGGCGCCGACGGCAATCAGAAGAACCGTTTTCGCTATGAGTATGCCGGCGGCGGACAGGACGGCATGGAGGGCTTTGGCGGATTCGGCTTCGGCGCCGGCAATGCCGAGGACATCATCAACGAGTTCTTCGGCAACATGCGCGGACGGGCCGGCGCCCGCCGGAGCCGGCGGCAGCAACAGCAGAACCAACGCGGCGCCGACCGGTCGTACAAGATCACGGTCGATTTCCTCGACGCCGCGAACGGCACCACGCGCCGAATCAGCCTGCCCGACGGCCGCACGCTCGACGTCAAGATCCCGCCCGGAATCGAGGATGGTAAGCAGATCCGCCTCAAAGGTCAGGGCGACGCCGGCCTCGCCGGCGGTACGTCCGGCGACGCACTGATCGAGATCACGATTCGGCCGCACGAAACCTTCCGGCGCGAAGGCCACGACATCCATCTCGACCTGCCGATCAGCCTGGCGGAAGCCGTGCTCGGCGCCAAGGTCGAGGTGCCCACCATCGACGGTCCGGTCAGCCTGACCATCCCGAAGGGCGCCAATACGGGCCGGAAGCTGCGGCTCAAGGGACGCGGCATCGCCCAGGGCAAGAACCAGGATCGCGGCGATCAGTACGTGCATCTGCAGGTCGTGCTGCCCGCCAAGACCGATGATGAGCTCGAAGCATTCGTCAAAGAGTGGGCCGCCAAGAACCGCTACGATCCACGCGGCTGATCGACACCTTCCCGAATACCGGTAGTCGGCCGCCCACCCGGCATTGACGGCCTGCGGCTTTCTTGTAGGATGCGCCGCGTTCGTTCAATCGCGGAATAGCGGGGCATCATGAGCGATGCGACCAGCCTGATGGCCGGCAAGCGCGGCCTGATCATGGGCGTCGCCAACGACCGTTCGATCGCCTGGGGAATCGCCAAGGCGGCGGCCGACCACGGCGCCGAACTGGCCTTCACCTATCAGGGCGAGGCGTTGGCGAAACGCGTCCGGCCGCTTGCGGAATCGGTGGGCTCGGATTTCCTGATGTCGTGCGACGTCGCCGACGACGACAGCTTGACCGCGGTGTTCGCCGAACTCGAGCAACGCTGGGGCCGGCTCGATTTCCTGGTGCACGCGATCGCCTATTCCGACAAGGAGGAGTTGAAGGGCCTCTATCTCGACGCGTCGCTGGCCAATTTCACGATGTCGCTGGACATCTCCTGCTATTCGTTCACGGCCGTTTGCCGGCATGCCGAGAAGCTGATGACCGATGGCGGCAGCATCGTCACGCTGACCTACTACGGCGCCGAGAAGGTCGTGCCCCACTACAATGTCATGGGCGTCGCCAAGGCGGCGCTGGAGGCCAGCGTCAAATACCTCGCCGCCGATCTCGGCGCGTCGGGCATCCGCGTCAACGCGGTGTCGGCCGGACCGATCAAGACGCTCGCGGCGTCAGGTATCGGCGACTTCCGCTACATTCTGAAATGGAACGAGTACAACTCGCCGCTCCGGCGCAACGTCTCAATCGACGAAGTGGGCGGCGCCGGCCTTTACCTGCTCAGCGATCTCGGCGCCGGTGTCTCCGGCGAGGTGCACCATGTCGACTGCGGCTACCACGTGGTGGGTATGAAGCAGGTCGACGCGCCCGATATCGCCACGGTCTGAGCCGGTACCGCAACGTCGGACCGAAACCGACAACCGCCCATGTCGCACAACACCTTCGGCCACCTGTTTCGAGTCACGACCTGGGGCGAAAGCCACGGACCGGCGATCGGCTGCGTCGTCGACGGCACGCCGCCCGGCCTGCCGCTGGCGCCGGAAGATATCCAGATCTGGCTCGACAAGCGCCGCCCCGGCAGCTCTCGGTTCGTCACCCAGCGCCGCGAGCCCGATCGGGTCTCGATCCTGTCAGGCGTGTTCGACGGCCGCACCACCGGCACGCCGATCAGCCTGGTCGTCGAGAATGTCGACCAGCGCTCGAAGGACTACAGCGAGATCAAGGACAAGTACCGGCCCGGCCACGCCGACTATGCCTATGAGGCGAAATACGGCCTGCGCGACTATCGCGGCGGCGGCCGTTCGAGCGCGCGCGAGACCGCCTGCCGGGTCGCCGCCGGGGCCGTCGCCCGCCAGATCCTGGGCGACGACATCGCGATCCGCGGCGCGTTGGTGCAGATTGGCGACCAGGCGATCGACCGCGGCCGCTGGGACTGGAATGCCGTCGACGACAACCCGTTCTGGTGCCCGGACCCGACCGCGGCGGCGGAATGGGAGGCGTATTTGGATGACGTCCGCAAGGCTGGGTCGTCGGTCGGCGCCGTTATCGAGGTCGTCGCGTCGGGCGTACCGGCGGGTCTCGGCGCACCGATTTACGGTAAGCTCGACGCCGAAATGGCGGCGGCAATGATGAGCATCAACGCGGTAAAGGGCGTCGAGATCGGCGCCGGATTTGCCGCGGCGGCGCTGAGCGGGGCCGAAAATGCCGACGAAATGCGCATGGATGCCGGCAAGGTCGGCTTCGCCTCGAACAATGCCGGCGGCGTTCAGGGCGGGATTTCGACGGGGCAGGACGTGATCGTGCGCTTCGCCGTGAAGCCGACCTCCTCGATTCTGACACCGCGGCAGACCGTCAGCCGCGAGGGCGAGGAGACCGAAATCGCCACCAAGGGCCGGCACGACCCCTGCGTCGGCATCCGCGCGGTGCCCGTGGGCGAGGCCATGATGGCCTGCGTGCTCGCAGACCATCTGCTGCGACACCGCGGGCAGTGCGGTTGATTACAATCGGCCTACCGCCGCCCTACCGACGATAGCTACGATTAAAATCTGCTTGGAAATTATCGGTTTGCCGTCTTTTCGACGGTAGGGCCGGAAGTTATCTGGATTCGCCGGCCCGAAATACAAAACCCCGCGTGATTGGCGGGGTTTTGGGTCAGGCCGCGTTCTTGCGCGGAATGAACGTCTGTCGCGGTTCGGTCTCGAAATCGCGGATCGCCATGCGGCGATGATACTCGCAGTACGGGCTCTCGGGATGGCGCTTCGAGCCGCAGTACTCGTGCGTGGGCCGGGAATCGTGCGGCCACATCGGCCACAGGCATCCCCGGCGGGATTTCTGTTCGGACATCGGTTTCTCTCTCGAAAAGATTATGAAGGGGTAGATATTGTGCAGCGCAGCATAAGTCAAGGCGGAATCGTAAGAAATTTGCAAGAAAGCACGCCTATCGCGTGAAAACCGCAACCAGTTCTAGATGGTGCGACCAAAGAAACTGGTCGATGGGTGTCACGGTATGCGGCCGATAGCCGCCATCGATCAGAATTCGAGCGTCTCGCGCAAAGGTTGCAGGATTACAGGAGACTGCGACCACTGTCGACACCGTCGAATCCGAGATGGCGTCGGCCTGCGCACGGGCTCCGGCGCGCGGCGGATCGAAGACGATGGCATCGAACCCATTCAGCTCGGCGACCGAAAACGGGCGGCGCTGCAGATCCCGCCGTTCGACGGCAATTCGACGCCCCCCGGCCACGGCGGCCAGCGCCTCGACCATCGCGGCGTCGGCATCGACCGCCTTCACCTGCGCCGACGCGGGCGCGGCCAATGCGAAGGTACCGCAACCGCTGAACAGGTCCAGGACATGCCGGCTCTCGGCCAGCGCGGCGCCGACAATGTCGCACAACGCCGCCTCGCCGGCCTGGCTTGCCTGAAGGAACGCGCCAGGCGGGATCGCCACGTCGACGCCCGCAAGCGCGACCGTTGGCGTGCGGCGGACCACCACCGGCTCCGGCGACGGGTCGCCCCAGCACAACCGCGCCACATCCTGCGCCTCGGAAAAGCCGCCCAGCGCCTCGTGATCGGCCAGGCCCAGCGGCCGGTCGCCGCGCAGCCAGAGATCGAGGCCGGTATCGGTCTCGGTGACATGCACGTCGATCGCATCACCTATCGATAACAGATCGTTCAAGAGCTGCCGCAGCGACGGCAGCAGATCGACAATCGCCGGCCGCAGAACATGGCATTCGGCGAGATCGACGATCCGCCGGCCGCGCCGTTCATTGAAACCGAGCACGACGCCGTTGCGCCGCCGAAACGCCGCGAACGCCGCCCGACGTCGACTGGCGGGCGGGGTCATGATCAGCTCGCCGACGTCGATATCCGCGAGACCGCGCCTGGCCAGGGCCGCGCCGATCAGTCCGGTTTTCCACCGGCGGTAAGCGGACTCATCGACATGCTGCAGCAGGCAGCCGCCGCAGGCGCCGAAATGGGCGCAAACCGCGTCGACGCGGTCCGGCCCCGCTTGCAGCAACGCTTCGAGATGCGCGTGAATGGCGCCGTCGCGCTCGCTGTCGATACGCACCCGCGCCCGATCGCCCGGCAACGTGTAGGGCACGTAGACCGGACGGCCGTCTATGTCGCCGACGCCGTCGCCGCGCGCGCCCAGGGCCGTGATCTCGATCTCAGGCATCCCGCCGGCCGCCGATCAGGAACTCAACATTGCCTTCCGGCCCCTTGATCGGGCTTTCGCACACGCCTAGCACCGACCAGCCCGGCCGCGCCGCGAGCCAGGCCGAAATCCGGTCGCAGACCTCGCGGTGCAGTTCGGGATCGCGCACGACGCCGCCCTTGCCGACCCGGTCGCGCCCGACCTCGAACTGCGGCTTGATCAGCGCGATCAGGTGCGCGCCCGGCCGGGTCAACGCCAGCGGCGCCGGCAGCACGGTTTCCAGACCGATGAAGCTGGCGTCGCAGACCACCATGTCGACGGGCTCCGGAATGTGATCGGTCGTCAGATATCGCGCGTTCGTCCGCTCCAGCACCACGACCCTTGGATTGTTCCGCAGCTTCCAATCGAGCTGGCCGTGGCCGACATCGACGGCATAGACCTTTGCCGCACCGCGCGCCAGCAGCACATCGGTAAAGCCGCCGGTCGACGCGCCGACATCAAGGCAGACGGCGCCCTCGACGGAAACGCCGAAATGATCGAGGCCGTGGTCGAGCTTCTGGCCGCCGCGGCTGACCCAGGGATGCGGCCGGCCGCGTACATCGAGCGGCAGATCCGAGGCCAGCATCTGTCCGGGTTTATCGATGCGGCGCTCGCCGCTGAACACCAGGCCGGCCATCACCAGCGCCTGCGCCTTCGATCTGTTTTCGGCGAGGCCACGCGCCACCAGCAGCGCATCGGCGCGCGACTTGGCTGCCGCCGCCATCGCTTAGGCGCGCCGCGGCGCCTCCACCTTATCGTCAGCGCGGCCGAGCGCCGCGAGCGCCGTCTCGACGATATCGGCCGCCGTCAGGCCCGCCTCCGCGTACATGATATCCGGCTTGTCGTGATCGATGAACCGGTCGGGCAGGATCATCGGCCGGATCTTCAGGCCGTTGTCCATCAGACCATTCGACGCCAGATACTGCATGACCTGCGCCGCGAAGCCGCCGATAGCGCCCTCCTCGATCGTGATCAGGACCTCGTGGTTCTCGGCCAGGTCGCGGATCAGGGCCTCGTCGAGCGGCTTGGCGAAGCGGGCATCGGCGACCGTGGTCGAGAACCCGCGCGCGCCCAACTCGTCGGCCGCCGTCAGCGAATCCTGCAGGCGCGTGCCGAACGACAGGATGGCCACGGTTGAGCCTTCGCGCACGACCCGGCCCTTGCCGATCTCCAGCGGCTCCGCCGTCTCCGGCATGTCGACGCCGACACCGTCGCCGCGCGGATAGCGGAAGGCCGACGGCCGGTCGTCGATCGCCGCCGCCGTCGCCACCATGCGCACCAGTTCAGCTTCGTCAGCGGCCGCCATGACGACGAAGCCCGGCAGCGAGGCGAGATAGGTAATGTCGTACGAGCCGGCATGCGTCGGCCCGTCGGCGCCGACCAGCCCGGCCCGGTCGATGGCGAAGCGCACCGGCAGCGACTGAATGGCGACGTCGTGCACGACCTGGTCGTAGGCTCGCTGCAGGAACGTCGAGTAGATCGCCGCGAACGGCTTGTAGCCGCCGGCGGCCAGACCGGCCGCGAAGGTAACGCCGTGCTGCTCGGCGATGCCGACATCGAAGCAACGCTCCGGGAACCGTTCGGCGAACAGATTGAGGCCGGTGCCGGACGGCATCGCCGCCGTGATCGCGACGATCTTGTCGTCCGCTTCGGCCTGCTTGATCAGCGCGTTCGCGAACACTTTGGTGTAGGCCGGCGCGTTCGATTTCGGCTTCGCCTGCGCGCCGGTAATCACATCGAACCGGCTGACGCCGTGATACTTGTCCGCCGATTCCTCGGCCGGCGCGTAGCCCTTGCCCTTCTGCGTGACCACGTGCACCAGGAGCGGCGCGGTCCGGCGCGCGTCGCGCACATTCCGCAGCACCGGTAACAGGTGGTCCAGGTTGTGTCCGTCGATCGGGCCGACATAGTAAAAGCCGAGCTCCTCGAAGAGCGTGCCGCCGGTAATGATGCCGCGCGCGTATTCCTCGGCGCGCCGGGCCGTCTCTTCGATCCGCGGCGGGAACATTTGCGCCAGCTGCTTGGCGATATGGCGAAAGCCGCGATAGGGCTTCGACGACAGCAAGCGCGACAAGTAGGCGCTCATGGCGCCAACCGGCGGCGCGATCGACATGTCGTTGTCGTTCAAGATCACGATCAGCCGCGAGTCCATCGAGCCGGCATTGTTCATGGCCTCATAGGCCATGCCGGCGCTCATGGCGCCGTCGCCGATCACGGCGATCACGTTGCTGTCCCCGCCGTCCAGATCGCGGGCAACCGCAAATCCAAGAGCGGACGAGATCGAGGTCGAGCTGTGCGCCGCGCCGAAGGGATCGTATTCGCTCTCGCTGCGCTTGGTGAATCCCGACAAGCCGCCGCCCTGGCGCAGGGTACGGATCCGGTCCCGCCGTCCCGTCAGAATCTTGTGCGGATAGGCCTGATGACCGACGTCCCAGATCAGCGTGTCCTGCGGCGTGTCGAAGACATGATGCAGGGCGACGGTCAGCTCGACCACGCCCAGCCCGGCGCCAAGATGGCCGCCCGTACTCGATACGGCGTCAATGGTCGCGGTTCGCAGCTCGTCGGCAAGTTGCCGAAGTTGCGGATCTGAAAAGGATCGGATATCGGCGGGCGCCGACACCGTATCCAATAGTGGCGTCTTACGCGTGCTCAATAAACGTTACCGGACTGGCCGGTATCCCTAAATCCAGACGTGCGGCTAAGCGCGGCGATTTATAACGAATTCGGCGAGCGCGCGCAAAGAATCGGCCCGCGGCCCGAACAATTCCAGATGGGTGACGGCCTGCCCGGCCAGCATCTCGGCCCGCTCGACCGCGGCCTCCTCGCCCAGCAGGCTGACGAAGGTCGCCTTGCCGGCGGCCGCGTCCTTGTTCACGCCCTTGCCGACCGCCTCCGCCGTGCCGGTCACGTCGAGCAGGTCGTCGGCGATCTGGAACGCCAGACCGAGGTCATGGGCATAGGCGCGCAGCGCATGCCGTTCGGCGTCGCGCGCCTGGCTCATGACGGCGCCGGTTTCCACCGCGAAGGCGATCATCTCGCCAGTCTTCAGCCGCTGCATGCGCACGATGGCGGGCTCGGTCAGCTTCTGATGCTCGCCCAGCAGGTCCAGCATCTGGCCGCCGACCATGCCGTGCCCGCCGGTCGCCCGGGCCAGGCCCAGCACCAGCTCGGCCCGGATCCTGGCGTTGCGCGACACGGCCTCGTCCGCCAGCACCTCGAAGGCGAGTGACTGCAGCGCGTCGCCGGCCAACACGGCCGTCGCCTCGTCGAAGGCGACATGCACCGTTGGCTGCCCGCGCCGCAGGTCGTCGTCGTCCATGCAGGGCAGGTCGTCGTGGATCAGGCTGTAGGTGTGCATCAGTTCGACCGCCGCACCGACCCGAACCGCCGAGCGCTGCGGAATATCGAACATCTCGGCCGACGCCAGCACCATGAACGGCCGCAGCCGCTTGCCGCCGCCCAACGCCGCGTGGCGCATGGCCGCAAACAACTGGCCCTCGGGCCCCTCATCGGCCTTCGGCAGAACCTGCTCGAGAACGGTTTCGACCGCCTTCGCGGCGACGCCCAGCGTGGTTTCGAAATCGGCCAACGACGCGCCTCAGTCGGACTCCAGGGGCTCGACCCCGGCGGCATCGCCGCTCGGCCCGACGACGATCCGATCGACCTTCTCCTGCGCGGCCGCCAGCTTGGCCTGGCAATGGCTCTTCAACTGCGCGCCACGGGTATACATCTCGATCGAGTCTTCCAGACCGACCTGCCCGCTTTCCAGCTTGCGCACGATCTCTTCCAGGCCGGCCATCGCTTCCTCGAAGCTCATCGCGCGGATGTCGTCGGGCAGCTTGTCGCTGTCTTTGGTCTTGGAATCGGCCAAATGCCCTCTCCAGATTCAGGACCGCCGCGTCGTCGCTAGGCGGTCATCAGCTCGCGTACATGGGCGGCCGTGGCCGTCGCCAGGGCCTGCAGGTTATAGCCGCCTTCCAGGGTCGAGACCAGCCTGCCGCCGGCGTGCCGGTCCGCCAGCGCGATCAGCTCGCGCGTGACCCAGGCATAGTCGTCGTCCTGCATCTCCAGGTTGGCCAACGGGTCGCTGGCATGCGCGTCGAACCCGGCCGAAATCAGCACCAGTTCCGGCGCGAAATCCTCCAACGCCGGCAGCAGCGTGTCGGCGAAGGCGTCGCGGAAGGCGGTCGAGCCGGCATAGGGCGGCAAGGGCACGTTCACGATATTGCCCAGGCCGCGCTCGTGCGCGCCGCCGGTGCCGGGATAAAGCGGCGACTGATGCGTCGACACGTAGACCAGGTCGGCGTCGGCCTCGAACATCGCCTGCGTGCCGTTGCCGTGGTGAACATCGAAATCGATCACGGCGATCCGTTGCAGGCCATGCACGGCGCGAGCCTGCAAGGCCGCGACCGCGACGTTGTTGAAAATGCAGAAGCCCATGGCCCGGCCCGGCTCGGCATGGTGGCCGGGCGGCCGGACAGCGCAGAAGGCGTTGCGCGCGGCGCCCGAGACGACCTCGTCGACCGCGGCGCAGACGGCGCCGGCGGCCCGGTAAGCCGCTTCCAGCGAACCCGGAGACATCACGGTATCGGCGTCGAGATGAACGATGCCGTCGCCGGGCGCGGTCTGCTCGACCTTTTCGATATAGGCCGCCGGGTGCACCCGCATGACCTGCTCTGGCGTCGCTTTCGGCGCCTCGGCCCGATGCAGGTCCTGGAAGGCCTCGGTCTCCAGCGCATGCAGAACCGCGCGCAGGCGATCGGCGCATTCGGGGTGCCCCAGTCCGGTGTCATGCGCCAGAAAGGCCGGGTGGGTGAAGAGAACAGTCGTCATGCCGCCATCGTAACCGCCGCTGCGGCGGCCGGCTATCAGGTTCGTGTGCTGTCGACGGTGTCGGTGTCTTCCGGCTCGCTCTCGGGCGGCGGGTCCGCCGGCGCGCGCTTGCGGCGGATGATGATATCGCCGTTCTCCAGAACCTCCGGCGACTCGTATTGCGGGATGCGGTTGATGAACAATTGCAACGTGTCCATCAGGGTCTTGGCGGTTTCTCGCGCCAGTTCCTCCGCCTCGCGCGCGAGTTCCTCGGGCGTCTTGCCCTGCTTGTCGTCCTGCGCCAGCGTCGCCGATGGCGCCGCCGCGGTGAAACAAAGTGCCAGAATGGCGGCTTGTAACCTTTTCATGATCTGCATCCTTAGCACGGACCGCCCATCGGAGTCGCTGCTGGCGTCATAGGTCCGTGACGCCTAGACTCGCGGGCGCCCGCCGACACTCATCCCGAATTTTGTCGAAAATAAGAACATGCCGTCGAAATCGCCCGCCTGGGCCTATCTGCTGCTGACGATCGCGGTGCTGATGTGGTCGGGCAATTTCATCCTCGGCCGCGCGGTCCACGCCGAGATCCCGCCGATCGGTCTCGCCTTCTGGCGCTGGGTTGTCGCGGCCGCGCTGCTCGCGCCATTCGCGGTGCCGGCGGCCTTTCGCCAACGCGCGGCGTTGCGGGCGCATTGGCGCCTGCTGCTGGTCCTGGCGCTGTTCGGCGTCGCCGCCTTCAACACACTCGTCTATGTCGGTCTGCAAACCACGACCGCGGTGAACGGTGCGCTCGTCAACGCGACCATGCCGGCGCTGATCGTCATCACCGGCCTGCTGCTGTTCCGCGACGCCGTCAGCTTGGCGCAGACCATCGGTATCGCGCTCTCCTTTTGCGGCGTCGCCGCGATCATCTTTCGCGCCGATATCACGCTCGTGCAGGCGCTGCAATTCACCGCCGGCGACCTCATCGTGCTCGCCGCCACCGCCTGTTATGCGGTCTATGTCGTGCTGTGGGCCCGCCGGCCGCCCACGCTCGACCCTTACGGCACGCTGCTCGTGCTGTTCCTCTTGGGCGCCGCGATCCTGGCGCCGTTCTACGCCTGGGAGTCGCTGGTCGCGGGCCGCACTGTGCCGCTCACCTGGACCGCGGCCGGCGCGGTGTTCTACGTGGCGGCCGGCGCGTCGGTGCTGGCCTGGATCTGCTACAACCGCGGCATCGAGCTGGTCGGCCCCGGTCAGGCCGGCATGTTCATCAACCTCAACCCCGTCTTCGCCAGCATCCTCGCCGTGATCCTGCTCGGCGAGCCGTTCCGCCTCTATCACGCCGCGGGCATGGCGCTCGTCTTCGCCGGGATCTGGCTGGCAACCCGCGCCGGCAGAGAACGCTAACCCGCGCTCAGAAGGCGCTGTTGTACTTGCCGCCGTCGATCAGCAGGCTCTGGCCGGTGATGTAGCCGCTGCCGGCCGCGCACAGGAAGGCGCAGGCCTCGCCGAACTCGGCCGGATCGCCGAAGCGCTTGGCCGGAATGCCCGCTGCGGTGTCTTCCGCGACCTCGTTCTCCGAACGGCTCTGCAGCTTCGCCGTGCCGGCGAAGCCCGCCCGCAAACGGTCGGTGTCGAAATAACCCGGCAGCAGGTTGTTGATCGTCACGTTACGGTCGGCGACGGAGCGCGCGACGCCGGCCAGGAACGCCGTCAGGCCGGCGCGGCCGCCGCTCGACAGATCCAGCCCAACCACCGGCATCTTCACCGAGATCGAGGTGATGTTGACGATGCGCCCGAAGCGGCGCGCGATCATGCCGTCGATCACCGATTGGATCAGTTCGATCGGCGTCACCATGTTCATGGTCACGCCGTCCAGCATGGCCTTGCGGTCGATCTCGCGGAAGTCGCGGAACGGCGGGCCGCCGTTGTTATTGACCAAAATATCCGGCGCCGGACAGGCCTCGAGCAGCCGCGCCTGGCCCTCCGGCGTGCCGACGTCGGCGGCGACCGCCGTCACCTCGGCGCCGGTGGCGCGCACGATCTCGTCGGCCGTGGCCGCCAGCACGGTCTCGTCTCGGCCGTTGATGGTGACGGCCGCCCCGGCCCGGCCGAGCGACATGGCGCAGGCCTTGCCCAGTCCCCGGCTCGAGGCGCAGACGATCGCCTTCTTTCCGCTGATCCCCAGATCCATCGGTGTTCTCCCAAAGTGCCGCCCCCGGGCTAGCCTACCGTAAATCGGTGATTGCGTTTAGCTCTCGTCTGTGCGCGCGATCAGCGTGCGCAGGATACGCTTCAACGTCGCCGCCTCATCCCCGTCATAGCCGGCCAGCACACCCGTCTCATGCCGCTTGGCCTGCGGCAACAGCTTGCGCACCAGCGCCTCGCCGCGACCGGCGATGGCGACGACGACCTTGCGGCCATCCTGTCCGTGCGGTTGGCGCCGGACCAGGTCCTCGCGCGCCATGCGATCAATCAGCTTGGTCAGCGTCGGCTGCTGGATCAGGGTGATCTCGGCCAGGTCGCCGATCGTGCGCGGGCCGTCGTTCAGTGTCGCCAGCACCCGCCATTGCGGCACCGGCACGCCCTGCGCCTTGATCACCTGGTGGAACTGCCGGCTGGCCTGATGGCTGGCGCGCGCCAACAGATAGAGCAGATAGTCGTCGATGAAGGCCTTGCCGGCTGCCATGCTGAATCATAGCGGAAATTTATATGACTTTTCATATAATTTTTTGAATGCTAGGCTCTTCCATCGACCGGTAATGGGGACCGACGACCATGCTGCAGGAACGCATCGAGGCGAAGTGGATCGACTGCTTCGCGGCCGTGTTCGAGAAGTGCGCGGTGCAGGAGGGCGAGATCGTCGCCATCCTCTCCGAAACCCAGTCCCGGCCGGTGAACGTCAATCTGGCCGAGCTCGCCCTGCAGCGTCTCGGCGCCAAGCCGTTCCACGTCGTGCTGCCGACGCCGCCGCAATCTGTGCCGGTGCCGATCCGCTCGACCGGGGCCAGCGATGTGATCCAGGGAGTCGCGCCCGTGATCTCGGCGCTGGGCGGCGCCGGCTTCGTCGTCGACTGCACGGTCGAGGGCCTGCTACACGCGCCCGAGCTGCCGGCGATCCTGAAGGCCGGCGCCCGGGTGCTGATGATCTCGAACGAGCACCCCGAAGCGCTCGAACGCCTGGCCCCGACGGAAGACCTGGAGGCCAAGACCAAAACCGGCATTAAGATGCTGCGCGACGCCGGCGCGATGACCGTCAGCTCGCCCGGCGGCACCGAATTGCGGATCGATCTCGACGGCGCTGTCGCCGGTGGCGGCTGGGGCTATACCAAACGCGGCGGCACGATCACCCACTGGCCGGGCGGTCTGTGCCTTTGCTTTCCAAAGGCCGGCTCGGTCAACGGCAAGCTGGTGCTCGACCGCGGCGACGTGAACCTGACCTTCAAGCGCTATGTCGAGAGCCCGATCACGCTGTCGATCGAAAACGACTATGTCACCGACATCGCCGGCGACGGCGTCGACGCCGACCTCATGCGCAGCTATTTCGCCGCCTGGGGCGACGACGAAGCCTATGCCGTCAGCCATGTCGGCTGGGGCATGAATCCGGGCGCGCGCTGGGACGCCATGACCATGTACGACCGCAACGACTTCAACGGCACGGAGCTGCGCGCGTTCGCCGGCAATTTCCTCTATTCGACCGGCGCCAACGAGGTCGCCGGCCGCCACACGTTGGGCCACTTCGACCTGCCGCTCAGGCGCTGCACGGTGACGCTCGACAACACCGTCGTGGTCGACAACGGCGTGCTGCAGGGAGAACTGGCGTGATCCCCGCCTATAAGGACGCCGGCAACGGACAAGCGCTCGTCTTCCTGCACGGCATCGGCGGTAACAAGGAGAGCTTCGACGACCAGCTCGACGCCTTCGCCGACCGCTGGCAGGCGATTTCCTGGGACATGCCGGGCTACGGCGGCTCGGCCCTACCGCCTGAGCTGACCTGGCCGGTGCTGGCCGACGCGCTCGCGGCCCTACTCGATCACTTGAATCACCAGAAAGCCGTCATTGTCGGTCATTCCATGGGCGGCATGGTGGCGCAGGAGTTCGTTACCAGGTATCCCGATCGGACCTCGGCCCTGGTGCTTTCCGGCACCAGCCCCGCGTTTGGCAAGCCCGGCGGTGACTGGCAGCAGAAGTTCCTCGATGCCCGCCTGGCGCCAGTCGAGCGCGGCCTCACGCCGGCCGACATCGCCGATGAGCTGGTCGCCGGCATGTTCGGCGATGATCCCGATCCCGCCGCCATGCGCCGCGCCGCCGCCTGCATGGCCGAGGTAGGACCCGAGACCTACCGTGCCGCTCTGCAGTGCCTCGTCACCTTCGACCGCCGCGACGCGCTCGGTCAGATCAGCTGCCCGACCCTGGTGCTGGCCGGCGAGAAGGACGGCAACGCGCCGGCGGCGATGATGGAGAAGATGGCCGCGAAGATCCCGGGCGCCCGCTATCACTGCATGCCGGGACTGGGCCACTTGGCCAATTTCGAGCGCCCCGACGTGTTCAATGCGGCGATCGCCGACTTTCTTTCTGATCTGGAGGCCTGAGATGGACCTGCCGATGACCGACCGTCAGCGCGAGCTCGTGGGCATCGCCCGCGAGTTGGGCCGCGACAAGTTCGCAGCCCGGGCGGCGAGATACGACGACGAGGCGAGCTTCCCGTTCGAGAACTACGACGATTTGCGCGCGGCCGGCTTTCTCGGCCTGACCGTGCCCAGCCAGTATGGCGGGCTCGGCGCCGATTACACCGATTACATGCTGGTCGGGGCCGAGATCGGCCGCTGGTGCGGCGCCACCGCGCTGACCTTCAACATGCATACCTGCACCATGCTCTGGTCCAGCCAGATGGCCGACGATCTGCAGATGACCGACGAGCAGCGCGAACGCCACGAAAGCCGTCGCGCCGGCATCTACCGCAAGGTCGTCGAGGACGGCGCGCTCTTCGCGCAGCCCTTCTCCGAGCCGAACAGCGCCGCGGCCGCCGGCAAGGCGCCCTTCGGCACCACGGCGCGCAAGACCGACGGCGGCTGGCTGGTGAACGGCCGCAAGCACTTCGCCTCGCTCTCGGGCGCGGCCGACTACTACGGCGTGCTCTGCACCGAGGATCGCGAGGACGCGCCCGCCAACGTCAAGGACACGCTCTACCTCGCCGTGCCGGGAAACGCCGACGGCTTCCAGATCACCGGCACCTGGGACCCGGTCGGCATGCGCGGCACGGTTTCGCGCAACCTCGAGCTCGACGACGTCTTCGTGCCGGATGACCACCAGCTGATGCCGCGCGGCCTCTACTATCAGGCCGCGCTCTCCTGGCCACATATGTTCATGACCCTGTCGCCGACCTACATGGGCATCGCCCAGGCCGCCTTCGATTTCACCGTCGGCTATCTGCGCGGCGAGCTGCCGGGCGTGCCGAAGTCGAAGGCGCGCGCCGTGCCGACCAAGCAGTACGCCGTCGCCGAGATGCGCATCAAGCTGGAGCAGGCGAAAGCACTCTGGCACCGCGCGATCAGCGAGGCCGGCGTCAACCCGACCAAGGATTCGCGGCTGCGCGCCTATACGGCGCAATACACGGTGATGGAATACGCCAACGACATCTGTCGCCTGGCGATCCGCACCTGCGGCGGCCGCTCGATTATGAAGGCCCTGCCGTTGGAGCGGCTTTACCGCGACAGTCGCTGCGGCTCGCTGATGTTGCCCTGGACGGCCGAGATCTGCATGGAGCGCCTCGGCCGCGAGAGCCTCTACGAGCCGGGCGAGACCGACTAGACGGATGGACATCTCCGGCTGGATTTCGCGGCGCGCCGACTGGAGCCCGGCCAAGGTCGCCGTCCGCTTCGAGGGCCGCGAGATCACCTATCCCGAGCTCGACGCCGAAATACGCCGCCTGGCGGCCATGCTCGACGGCGCGCTTGGCGTCAAGTCCGGCGACCGGGTGGCGCATCTCGGCCTCAATGGGCCGGATCTGCTGACCCTGCTGTTCGCCTGCGCCCGCCTTGGCGCCGTCCTGGTGCCGCTGAACTGGCGTCTGGCGCCGCCCGAGCATCTCTACATCCTGCAGAACTGCACGCCGAAGGCGCTGCTGGTGGAGCCCGAGTTCATCGCCGCGACGAACGGCATCCGCGACGGCCTCGGCGGCACGCGGCTCGTCGCCTACGGCCCGCCGCAGGACGACTGGGAGAGCTACGACGCGCTGCTGGCTGCCGCCGGCGACGACGCCAGCCATCCGCGCGCCGGGCTCGAGAGCGCCGTGATGCTGGTCTACACCTCCGGCACCACCGGCCGGCCGAAAGGCGCCGTCCTGACGCAAAACGCCCTGTTCTACAACGCCGTCAACGCCATCTCGGCCCAGGACATCACCAGTTCAGACCACGTGCTGACCGTCCTGCCCATGTTCCATGTCGGCGGCATGAACATCCAGACCACGCCCGTGCTGCATGCCGGCGGGACGGTGACGATCCATCGCCGCTTTGATCCCGGCGCGACGCTGGCGGCCATCAACGACGACCGCCCGACATTGTTCCTGAGCGTGCCCGCCCTGATCCAGGCACTGATCACCCACCCCGCCTGGGCAACGACGGATCTCACCAGCCTGCGCCTGGTCGGCACCGGCTCGTCGACGGTGCCCGAGGCGCTGATCCGCGCCTGGCTCGATCGCGACATTCCCGTAACCCAGGTCTATGGCCTGACCGAGAGCGGGCCCGTCGCGATCTGCCTGCCCGAGGCGGACTCCATCGCCAGGATCGGCTCCTGCGGCAAGCCCGCCATGCATTGCGACGCCCGCATCGCCGACGACGCGGGCAACGACATGCCCGCGGGCGAAACCGGCGAGATCCTGCTGCGCGGCCCCAACCTGCTCAGCCACTACTGGAACGATCCCGCCGCCACTGAGGCCGCCTTCAGCGACGGCTGGTTCCATACCGGCGACGTCGGCCACCGGGACGCCGACGGCTACTACTATGTCGACGACCGCAAGAAGGACGTGGTGATCTCGGGCGGCGAGAACATCTATCCGGCCGAGCTGGAGAACGTGCTCGCCGACTGCGCCGACATCGCCGAGTTCGCCGTGGTCGGCCGCGCGGACGAGAAATGGGGCGAGGTCGCCGTCGCCTGTATCGTGCCGCGCGACGGCAGCACGCTCACATCAGACGACGTGAAGGCGCTCTTCCACGACCGCCTCGCCCGCTACAAGCACCCCCGCGACGTCGTCTTCATGACCGAACTGCCCCGCAACGTCATGGGCAAGGTCCTCAAATACGAACTCCGCCGACAACTCGCCAAATAGGATAGACGAGTTCTTTATCCGGGCTACAAGATGGCTCTTCTTTGAGTCTTTGCGTCGGTAAAAGATCGCACGGTCATGCACTTCCTTCTTGGACCTTGCGCACGATGTCATGAACGCGACGCACATCACCGATCCGCTCAAATATGAAGGGATGAGGAGGTCCGATCCAAAAGCCAAACCCCCACGCATAGTCGAAGAGATTGTATCCCCTTCCAAATCGAATTGATCCAATCGTCCCGCCGGACAGCTCAGTTTGAAGACTTTCTGTAAGCGGCATCGACTTGACTGATCGTCGGAAGAGTCCTTTTGAAATCAGAGCACGTTTGTTGGTAACTGCGTATTCGGTCCGTGATCTAATGGCGGCATCGAGCAATGGCCGACCAAATATTCCAATCACTCCGACTAATATGAAAAGCCCACCAATTCCCACAAACATTATTGCCGGCGGTCTAAACAACTCACCTATGTCGCCATCTGAACTGGCTAGAAAACTTGATACGACCGTCCATTCCCAAAATATTGCGACGCCTGTCCAAAAGATCAAAAACAGCGTCACCACGACGTCGAATGGCCGAACTATCAGGCCCTTTGGCGGAGACCCTTGCCACAGGATTTTTTCGTCCTTATCGGTGAAGCTGTTGACTGGCACGAATTCTGATCAAACCGAGAGCAATGCTAGGCCGAAACCGATTAAGCGAAAGAAGGCATCTCAATTCTATCATTAGAGGATGGCGCAAGCTAGCAAATGACTACGATTTAATTCCGGTGACAGTAACCATAATTCGCCCGCTCCTCTTTGATAATTATGGTTACTGTCACCGGAATTAAATCGGCGGCGGGCAAGTGCAGCTTCAGCTCGCCTGGGCCAGTTCGCGGGCGGCCTCGTCGCGGGCGGCTTCTTCCAGCAGGAAATCCCGGAAGGCCACGACCTTGGGCAGGTCGGCGTCGCGCGGCGAATAGACGATGTAATAGGCCGCGTCGAGCTGGACGTTGAGATCGAACGGCGCCGCCAAGCGGCCGGCGGCAATGTCGTCGGCCAGCAGCACGGTCGAGCCGAGCGCGACGCCATGGCCGGCGATTGCCGCCTCGAGCAGGACGTTGTGGGAATCGAAGGTTGGGCCGCGGTGGGCGTCCACCTCCGGCGCGCCGGCCGCCGCCAGCCAGCGCGGCCAGTCGTCATAGCCGACATCATGCAGCAGGGTATGGTGACGCAGGTCGGCAGGCGCGCGGATCGGCTTGTCACCCGACAGCAGCTTCGGGCTGAACAACGGCGTGACATCGGCGCTTTTCAGGAGATGAGAGGTAAGGCCGGGCCAGTCACCGCAGCCCCAGCGGATCGCCATGTCGACGTCCTCGCGGTCGAAATCGACGAGATGCGGGGAATGGTGCAGGCGCAGCTCGATCTCGGGATAGCGCTGCCAGAACCGGCCGAGCCGGGCACCCAGCCACTTCACCCCGATCGACTGTGTCAGGCTGACCGTCAGCACCGCCTGCCGGCTGTCGCTGCGCAGGTATTGCGCCGTCTCGCCGATACGCGTGAAGGCGTCCGCCACCGCGGTCGCCAGCATCCGGCCCTCCTCGGTCAGCGCCAGCTTGCGGGTCAGGCGCCGGAACAACTGCACCCCCAGGTCCTGCTCCAAGGCCTTCACCTGATGGCTGACGGCCGCCTGGGTCACGTTCAATTCGTTCGCCGCGTGGGTGAAGCTCAGGTGCCGGGCCGCGGCTTCAAAACCCCGCAATGCGTTCAGTGGTGGCAGGTGGGACGCCATCGTCTGCTCCATGCATAACTCTGGCTAATCCATAACATGAAAAACCATCGTTTGTCGCGCCGCCTCGAAACCCTTATCTCCCCTGCGCAAAGGGAACCATCCCAAACGAGCCACACCACCCCGGCACTGCCCGGCTGGTTAAAATGGAGTTAATGATGCAACGGACCTTTCCGGGCCTCGACTACGCGACCGGGGCCGATCTTCAAGCCGGAGTCATGATCGTTGGCGCGCCCGCCGACGGTCCGGGCCTGCTGACCATTGCCGCGCGGCCCATCGTGGCGGCGCTGCGGTCGCTGCGACCGTTCGGACAGCAAGAAGGGCAGGTCCCTGTCCGGGAACCCGCCCTGCCGGCAGCCTGAAACGCTCGGCGCGGCTACTCGCCGACGATCCCGGGCCAGTTCTCGTCGGCGGCGACGATCAGGTTGGCCTGATCGCGTTCCCAGCGGCGCTGAATGCCCTTGGAATAGTTCAGGTACAGCTTGCCGTCGACCACCTTCCAGGCCCGCGGATCGATGGTCGCGGTGTAGCCCTGGCTGACCGCCCAGGCGCAGTAGCCGCCGTATTGCGGCGCGTATTTCTCAGGCGCGGCCTGGAACGTGTCGCGGTTCTCGGCGCTGGCGAAGCGGAAGGTCGTGCCGTTCCAGGTCGCGGTAAACTCATCCGAGCCCTTGGTCGGCTTGCCGGCGGTGAAATAGGCCACCGGGTCGTAGCCGCTGATCGCGGCCTCGCCGCCGTTGGTGTTGACCGGCGAGACGGCGAGCGCCGGGAACGCCGCGACGATGACGGCGACGACGATGGCGAAGGCGGCAAGAATCGAGCGATGCCGGCTGACGATAATCGGTGACATGGGCGGCCCCTTTCCGCTGGTTCCAAATCGATGACCGCTCCCCGCGGTCGCCCTTAGACGTAGGCGCGGCCGGCGCCGGGCAAAGACGCGATCAATCCCTTGTGAAACGGTGTGATCTCACTCCGCGGCACCCTTCGCCGCCTCGTATTTCTCCATTTCCTCGGCCACCAGCTCCTTCTTCGACAGCTTGCCGATCATGGTCTTCGGCAATTCGTCGCGGAATTCGATGTGCTTCGGCATCTCGTGCTTGCCGAGCTTGCTCTTCAGGAATTCCTTCAGCTTCTCCTCGTCGATCTCCTGGGCGTCCTTCAGCTTGACGAAGGCCTTGACCGCCTGGCCGGTATAGTCGTCGGGGATGCCGATCACCGTCACCTCGTCGACGGCCGGATGCTCGTAGATCGATTCCTCGACATGGCGCGGAAAGACGTTGAAGCCACCGACCAGGACCAGGTCCTTCATGCGGTCGATGATGAAGGTATAGCCGTCGTCGTCCATATAGCCGACGTCGCCCGTGCGCAGCCGGCCGTCGAGCAGCACCTGCGCCGTCTCCTCCTCGCGGCCCCAATAGCCCTTCATCACCTGCGGGCCCTGAATGCAGATCTCGCCGGATTCGCCCAGCGGCATCTCCTTATGCGGATCGTCCCGGTCATAGATGCTGATGACGGTGCGCGGCGACGGCTGGCCGATCGAGCCCGGCTTGTTAACGCCGTTCAGCGGGTTCGAGCTGGCGACCGGCGAGGTTTCGGTCAGGCCGTAGCCTTCGAACACCTTGGCGCCGGTCATCTGCTCGAAGCGCTGCTTGACCTCGACCGGCAGCGGCGCGCCGCCCGACATGCAGGAATGGATCGACGACATATCGGTCGTGGTCGCCGCCGGATGGCTGGCCATCGCCGTGTACATGGTCGGCACGCCCGGCATCATCGTCGGCTTCTTCTGCGGGATCGCCTTCATCACGTCTTCCAGCACGAAGCGCGGATGCATGATGATCTCGCCGCCAATGTGCAGGGTGTAGTTCATCACCACGGTCATGGCGAAGACGTGGAAGAACGGCAGTACGCCCATCATCTTCTCTTCGCCCGGCCGCGCGCCGGGGAACCAGAGCGCCGCCTGATGGATGTTCGCCGACAGATTGCCGTGCGTCAGCATGGCACCCTTGGACACGCCGGTCGTGCCGCCGGTGTACTGCAGGACGGCGATGTCCTCGTCGACGTCGATCTCGACGGGCGCGATATCGCCCTCGTTGTTCATCAGCTCCTGGAACGAGACATGCTTGGCGTCGTTCGGCACCTTGGCGATCTCGCCGCGCTTGAAGATCGGAAACAGCAGGTTCTTGGGGAACGGCAGCACCTCCGACAGCGTGCCGACGACCAGTTTCTGCAGCCGGCTCTCGCGCAGCATGAGCTCCATCTTCGGGTAGAGCGCCTTCAGGTGCAGCGTCACCATGATGTCGGTGTGGCTGTCCTCGATCTGGTGCAATAGCTGCTCTTCCGAATAGAGCGGGCTGAAATTGACCACCGTGCCGCCGGCCTTCAGCACGCCGTAGTAAGCCACGATGAACTGCGGGCAGTTCGGCAGGAACAGGCCGACCTTGACGCCCTTGGTGACGCCCAGATCCTGGAAGCCCTTGGCGGCGCGGTCGATCATCCGGCCGATCTGCTGATAGGTGAATTTCTTGTCCAGGAAGTCGACGCACGGACGGTCGCCGAACTTGGCCACGGATTGGTCCATCAGTGCCGGCATCGGCCGCTTTTCGATCTCAGCGTGCCAGTCCACGCCCGGCGCATAGTTTTTCAGCCAGGGATAATCGGCCATATCGCTTGTCTCCCTTTACGCGGCATCCGCGCAAATGCCCCATGGATTCGCTTGAACTCGATATAGCACTGATTTCGTTAATGACACACAGATGACAGCAATCCGATCGCGATTGCCGCGTGTATCGATCAGCGTGGACCGCCGGATCTTGTCACCGTCTTCTGGATGCCCGGATCAAGTCCGGGCATGACGAACGGGGCGAGCCTTCGCCAATTTCGTGTTTGCCGGGCTCGACCCGGCAATCCAGACGCAACCTCCGGAACGCGTCGTCCTAGATGAAGAAGTCCGGCATCAGGTCTTCTTCGCGGCCGTCGGGGTGGCGGTACTTCGACAGGTCGGTCACGCCTGCCGCCGCCAGCACCTCGTCATCGATGCAGAAGTTGCCCGTGAACTCACGGGACGGCTTGGTCAGGATCGCGTAGGCGGCATCGGCCATGATCTCGACCGTGCGGCATTTCGTTTCCACATCCGGCCCGCCGACCATGCGCATGGCCGCGGTCCAGATCGTCGTGCGGGGCCACAACGTGTTGAAAGCGATGCCGTCGCCCTTGAACTCCTCGGCCATGCCCAGCGCGCACAGGCTCATGCCGTACTTGGCCATGGTGTAGGCGACATGCGGGCCGAACCAGCGCGGCTCCATGTTGAGTGGCGGCGACAGGTTCAACACATGCGGGTTCTCGGCCTGCTTCAGATGCGGGATGCAGGCCTGGCTGCAGACATAGGTCCCGCGCGTGTTGATCTGATGCATCAGATCGTAGCGCTTCATGTCGGTCGCCAGCGTGCCGGTGAGCTGAATGGCGCTGGCGTTGTTGACCAGGATGTCGATGCCGCCAAATTCCTCGACAGTCCGGTCCACGGCAGCCTGTACCGCCGCCTCGTCGCGGATATCGACGGTCAGCGGCAGGCCCTTGCCGCCAGCCGCGTCCATCTCTTCGGCGGCCGTGTAGATCGTGCCCGGCAGCTTGGGATGCGGTTCTGATGTCTTCGCCGCGATGGCGATGTTGGCGCCGTCGGCCGCCGCGCGCAGGCCGATGGCCTTGCCGATGCCGCGGCTGGCGCCGCTGATGAACAGCGTCTTGCCCGCGAGGCCCGCCATCGAACTAGCGTCCCTTGAACTCGGGCTTACGCTTCTCGGCAAAGGCCGAGATGCCCTCGCGGAAATCCTCCGTCTCCACGTTCGAGGCGAAACACTCGGCCTCGAGCTGCAGCTGCGCCTCGTACTCGCGGTCGATCGAGCCGTGGATCAGCTTCTTGACGTTGCCGAGCGCGTGCGTCGGCCCGTTCGCGAGGCGGTTGGCGAGCTTGGCCGTCTCGGCCTCGAGCTGGTCGCGCGGCACCACGAAATTGACCATGCCGTGCTGCGCCGCCGTGGCGGCGTCCACATCGTCGCCCAGCATGGCGAACTCCATCGCCTTCTTGACGCCGACGATGCGCGGCAGGAAGTAGGTGCCGGTGCCGTCCGGGCTGGTGCCGATGCGCACATAGGCCATGGCGAAAATGGCGTCGTCGGAACAGATCACCAGGTCGCAGCCCAGCGCCAGGCTCATGCCGAAACCGGCGGCATAGCCCTGCACCGATGCGATCACCGGTTTCGGCATGCGGCGGAACGAGAACATGATTGGGTGCATCGCGTTGATGCCTTCCAGAAACCGCCGCCGCTTCTGGTGCGGGCTGTTGTCGCGGTCGGCGTAGAAGCCCTTGACGTCACCGCCGGCCATGAAGTGCTCGCCGGCGCCCTTCACCACGACACAGCGGATCTCGGGATCGAACTCGACCTGCGTGTTGATCTCCAACAGCGCTTCCTTCATGTCGGCGTTCAACGCGTTCAGCGCCTTCGGCCGGTTCAGCGTGATCGTGGCAACGCCCCCGGCGACGTCCAGTACGGCGGTATCGTTCATTGACGGCTTCCCCTTCTTGAATTCGTAGCGATCAGGCGGCGTCGGCGGCTTCTTGCGTCCGCCGGTAGACGTAAACACCGTCGGCGTCGAGGCTGCGCACGACCCGGCCGCGACCGATCAGGCAATGCAGGTGCGCCAGCGATTCACCGACGCCCAGAAAGGCTTCGAATGGCTTCAGCCGGCGCCGGAACAGCACCTTCAGCGTCGACAGCACCCGCGTTGGCTCGCTCAATGCCGCTTCCAGGGCGGCCAAGCGCTCGTCGTGGTGTGACTGCAGATAATCGAGCCGCGCCGGCAGCCCGTGGAACGGCTCGTTGTGCGCCGGCAGCACCAGCGTGTCGGCCGGCAGGTGCCGGTAATGCGCCAGGCTGTCGAGATATTCTTCCAGCGGATTGGCGTCCGGCTCCGACGGATAGACGCCGATATGCGGCGTGATCTTCGGCAGCACCTGATCGCCCGAGATCATCACCTGCAACTCGTCGCAGTAAAGACAGGCATGTTCCGGCGCGTGGCCATAGCCGACGATCACCCGCCAAGCCCGGCCGCCGATCTCGATCACCTCGGCATCGACGATGCGCCGGTGCGCGCCCGGAATCTCCCAGACCGAGTTGCGGTAGTGGTTGTAGCCTCTGGCCCGCAGTTTCTCGACCGCGTCCGGCTTGAAGCCCAGCCGCCGGAAATGATCGAGATAGTATTCCGGCGCCACGTCGGCGGCGTCGAGATAGAGCATGCGGCCGAACAGCCATTCGCGCCGCGTCGCCCAGAGCGGCGCCTGCCAGCGTTCGCACAGCCAGCCGGCAAGGCCCATATGGTCGGGGTGGAAATGCGTGCAGATGACCCGTTTGACCGGACGGCCGCCCAGATACCGGTCCAACACCTGCGCCCACAGGCCGCGGATCTTGTCCGTGTTCATGCCGGTATCGACGATGGTCCAGCCGTCGCCGTCGTCCAGCAGCCAGAGATTGATGTGGCTGAGCCCGGTCAGCTCAAGCGGCATGCGCAGCCAGAGCACGCCCGGCGCGACCTCGATGGTTTCGGCCGGCTCAGGCACGCGGTCGAAGGGATAACGCAGTTGATCAGCCAATGACTCGGGCCTCGCTTGTCGCGGAATACGAAATTGCCGCGCAAGCGCACAGGGCTCCGGCGGCTTTCGACAGGAGTATAGACGTTCTACTTGACGTTTACGTCAACGTCAACCTTGTGATCCTTAAGCCGACAGCCGCTCAGGCGCGATGGCGTAGAGCAGGTCGGCGCCGGCGGTCACCGCCGGCAATTGCGATACCGCCTGCGGCATCAGTTGTTCGGCAAAAAAGCGGGCCGTGGCGATCTTGTCGGTGAGGAAGGCATTGTCGCCCCCGCCCGCCGCCAGCATCGATTTCGCCGCCAGCGCGCCCTTGGCCAGCAGGTAGCCGCCGGCGGTCAGGCCGAACATCTTCATGAAGGGCGAGCAGCCGGCCGCCGCGCCGTTCGGATCGTCGGCCATGGTCGTCAGCAACCATTGGCTCGCCTGCTCCAGCGCATCGACCGTCGCGGTCAGGTTCGTGCGGATCGCCGCGAAGTCGTCGCCGGCATCCGCCAGCGGCGCGTCGAGCCCGCGCATCTCGGCGACGTAGCCCGCGATCAGCTCGCCGCCCTGCATCGGCAGCTTGCGCATCACCAGGTCCATGGCCTGGATGCCGTTGGTGCCCTCGTAAATCGGCGCGATGCGCGCGTCCCGCATGTGCTGGGCGGCGCCCGTCTCCTCGATGAAGCCCATGCCGCCATGCACCTGCACGCCGATCGAGGCGACCTCGCAGCCGATATCCGTGCACCAGCCCTTGACCACCGGCGTCAGCAATTCGGCCATGCCGCCGAACCGCGCCCGGCCGTCTTCGTCGGCGTGATGGCGCGACAGGTCGATGGCCTCGGCGTTGACGTAACAGAGCGCCCGCGTCGCCTCGGTATAGGCCTTCATGGTCATCAGCATGCGGCGCACGTCGGCATGCGCGACGATGCCGGCATCGGCGTCGGCGCCGTTCAGCGGCCGGCCCTGCTTGCGGTCCAGCGCGTAGGCCACGGCCTGCTGATAGGCCCGCTCGGCGATGGCCAGGCCCTGGATGCCGACGGCGAGCCGCGCCGTGTTCATCATCGTGAACATGCAGCGCATGCCCTGGTTCTCGGCCCCCAGCATGTAGCCGATGGCGCCGCCGTTATCGCCGTAGGACATCACCGCCGTTGGGCTGGCGTGAATGCCGAGCTTGTGCTCCAGCGAGACGCAGCGCAAGTCGTTGCGCTGGCCCAGGCCGCCGTCGCCGTTGGGCAGGAGTTTCGGCACGATGAACAGCGAGATGCCCTTGGTGCCGGGCGGGCTGCCGGGCGTGCGGGCCAGCACCAGATGCACGATGTTGTCCGAGAAATCGTGCTCGCCGTAGGTGATGAAGATCTTCGTGCCGGTGATCTTCCAGGTGCCGTCGCCGACCGGCTCGGCCTTGCTGCGCAGCGCGCCGACATCCGAGCCCGCCTGCGGCTCGGTCAGGTTCATGGTCCCGGTCCACTCGCCCGAGATCAGCTTCGGCAGGTAATAGTCCTTCTGCTCGTCCGTGCCGTGGGCGTGGATCGCCTCGACGGCGCCCTGGTTCAACAGCGGGCAGAGCGCGAAGCCCATATTGGCCGAGTTCCACATTTCGATGCAGGCGGCGCCGACGAGCCAGGGCAGGCCCATGCCGCCATAGTCCGGATCGAACGGTACGCTGTTCCAGCCGCCGTCGCGGTATTCGGCGTAGGCCTCCTTGAAGCCGTCGGGCGTGCGCACGACGCCGTTCTCCAGCAGCGAGCCCTGCTGATCGCCGCTATGGTTGAGCGGCGCCAGCACGCCGCCGGCGAGCTTCCCCGCCTCTTCCAGCGCCTGCGAGACGACCTCCGGATCGGCGGCGTCCAGGCCTTCCAGCGCGGACAGGCCCTTCAGATCGGTGATCTGGTTCAGCGTGAATTCGATATCGTTCAGCGGTGCCGTATAGGCGGTCATCGGCCAACCTCCCTCCAGGTCGCGGGCACGCCTCGCTGCGCCGCGGCTCTTAACTCTTGCAGGTAATATGCTATGCAGGACAAGTGGTGCAAACCCGGAACGAGGCAATGCCGATGAACAGCGCAACGGGCGGACATCTCAACCCCGGCCAGCGGCTGCCCGACTGGACGACGGATGTCAGCGCCGAGACCCAGCTGCGCTGCCTGACCGCGGCCCAGGTCGATCCCGCGCCCTATGGCGACGTCGTCGACATGACGCTGCTCGGCAACGAATGCTACCGGGCGCTGACGGCCGCAGGCATATCGTTCGAAGGCTGGGTGCAGTTGGAGCAGCACTTCGAGCAGCACCGGCAGGTCCGCCTCGGCGAAAGCCTCGAGGTCAAGACCGAGGTCACGGCAGTTGATCCGCACGCCCGCGGCATGTCGACTCATCTCGTGTTCGACTTCTCGAGCGGCGGTGATGTAGCGCTGCGCGCCGAAATCATCGCGCTGCTGCCTGATGCCCCATTGAGCGGTCCGGCCGAGCAATCGCCGTCGAGCTCGACGTCCATGACGGGCTTCGAGAAGATCGCCACCAAGCAGCTCACGCCGGACGCGGTGAAGGCCTATTCCGGCTACGTCGGCAACGCCATTCACGTCGACCCGAAGGCCGCACTGGCGAGCGGCTTCCGCGCGCCGGTGGCCCAGGGCATGATGACCAACACCTTCATGACCGGCATCCTCTGCCACCGCCAGCCGCCGCAGACCGCGACCATGCGCACGCGCTTCCTGCGGCCCGTGTTCTGGGACGAGGCCGTCGACGTGTTCGGCCGGCGCGAGGGCGACGGCGGCCTGGTCGCGCTGCGCTGTCTCAATGCCGACGGCAAGCTGGTCACCGAAGGCCACGTGCTGGACCTCAAGTATTGAGCCGTCCGCGCCCGAGATGAGCTACATCCCCGAACCGGACGGCGACCTCAGCGCCTGGGACGACATCCCGGCCGGTTATCGCTTCCCGGATTTCCAGGTCACGGTCGATCGCGCCCGCCAGAACGCCTATCACCGCGCCACCGACGTCGACACCAACCGCTTCGGCGACCGCGCCGATGTCAGCATCTTCGCCCAGGACACGTCGATCGCCGCCGGCCGCGCCGGCCTGCCGAAGGACGGCCGCATCCACACCCGTCACCGCATCCGGCAGACTGCGCCGATCGCCATCGGCGACATGCTGACGCTGCGGGGCCGGGTCGAGCCGTTCGGCCAGTCGCTGCGCGGCCGTGTGCTGCATTGCGCCTTCGACTTCGTCGCCGCCGACGGCAGCCGGCCGCTGACGATGCGGGCCGAATATCTGCTGCCTGCCACCAAGGTGGATCGGAAAGCCACGCCGCGCCCGATCGCTGTCGAGGACCCGCGCGCCGGCTTCACCACCGTTGGCGCTTGTCAGCTGACGTCCGACAAGGTCGCGGCCTATTCGCGCGAGGTTGGCAACCGTATCCACTTCGATTTGAGCTTCGCGGCCGAACGCGGCTTTCGCGCACCGCTGGCGCAGGGCCTTATGCAGGTGACGGCCGTCATGGGCGTCATCGCCGAAACCGGCGCACCGTCGTCCCTCGACCTGGAACTGCAGTTCCGCCGGCCGCTGTTCTGGGACGATCGTTTCGAGGTCCTGGCCGATGCCGAACGACGGCTGTTCCGCTGCATCGGACCGTCGGGCAAGCCGAGCGGCGAAGCCGTCCTCCGGCACATCGAGCAGTGACCGTCGCTGCCGCCACCGAGGCCGCCGTCGCCGAGGCGGCGCGTCTGTTGCGCGCGGGCGAACTGGTCGCCTTTCCGACCGAAACCGTCTACGGCCTCGGCGCCGACGCCACCAACGACCCCGCCGTCGCCGGTATCTTCGCGGCCAAGAACCGGCCTGACTTCAACCCGCTGATCGTGCACCTGGCCGATGCGAACGACGTCGACCGACACGCGATCTGGACCGAGCCGGCGCGCCGCCTGGCCGATGCCTTCTGGCCGGGCGCGCTGACCCTCGTGCTCCCGCGCTTGCCCGATTGCCGACTGTCGCTGCTGGTCAGCGCCGGCCTCGACACCGTCGCGCTCCGGGTGCCGGCCCATGACGTCGCCCGCCGGCTGCTGCGCGCGACCGGCCGGCCGGTCGCCGGCCCCAGCGCCAACCCGTCGGGGCGGATCAGCTCGACCACGGCCCAGCACGTCGCCGAGGGGCTCGGCGATAGGGTGGCGATGATCCTCGACGCCGGCCCCTGCCCGCTCGGCCTCGAGAGCACGGTGGTCGGCTTCGATGGCGACAAGCCGCTGCTGCTCAGACCCGGCGGCGTCACGGCGGAAGAGATCGAGGCCGTCGTCGGCCCGCTCGGCGGCCCGGCCCCGGCCGACCGGCCCAACGCGCCCGGCCAGCTCGCCAGCCACTACGCCCCGACCGCGCCGGTCCGGCTCGACGCCCGGCAGGCAGACCAGGGCGAACTCCTGCTCGGCTTCGGTCCGGACGCGCCCGCCGCGACCGCGCTGAACCTCAGCACTAAGGGCGATCTGCGGGAGGCCGCGGCAAATCTGTTCGCCATGCTGCGACAATTGGATGCCCAACGGCCGGCCGGCATCGCCGTGATGACGATCCCTGAAACCGGCCTCGGCCGGGCCATCAACGACCGCCTGCGCCGCGCCGCTGCACCCCTGCTATGACGCCAGCGCGGCTTGTTCACTCCAGCAAAAGCGAATACATCTGACGGATGAATTTGCCCGCCCGCCACAGCCCTATTCCGGCTGACGTCCTGGAGCGTATCAAGGATGCCGTCGGACCGAAGGGCTATCTGAGCGACCCCGACGAGATCGCGCCGCTGACCCGGTCCTGGCGCGACAACTGGCAGGGTTGGGTGCCATTGGTGGTGCGGCCGGCCAGCACCGAGGAAGTCGCCGAGGTCGTACGGATCTGCGCCGAGACCGGCACGCCGATCGTGCCCCAGGGCGGCAACACGGGTTTGACCGGGGCCAGCCAGCCGCATGACGACGGCAGTGAGATCATTCTCTCGACCTCGCGCCTGAACCGCGTCCGCGACATCGATCTGGGCAATGACACCATGACGGTCGAGGCCGGCTGCATCCTCGCCGACCTGCAGGCCGCCGCCCGCGACGTCAACCGGCTGCTGCCGCTCAGCCTCGCCGCCGAGGGTTCGTGCCAGATCGGCGGCAATCTGGCGACCAACGCCGGCGGCACCCAGGTGCTGCGCTACGGCAACGCGCGGGCCCTGGCGTTGGGCCTGGAAGTGGTGCTGCCGGACGGCCGCATCTGGGACGGCCTGCGTGGCCTGCGCAAGGACAATACCGGGTACGACCTGAAGCAGCTCTTCATCGGCGCCGAAGGCACGCTCGGCATCATCACGGCGGCCGTGCTGAAGCTCTATCCGCTGCCGACCGACGTGCAAACGGCCCTCGTTGCCGTGCCCGATCCGGCGGCGGCGGTGAAGCTGTTGTCCCATGCCCGCGACGCGGTCGGCGACCAGGTCACCGGCTTCGAGCTGATCCAGCGCATCTGCATCGATATCGGCGTCGCCCATGTGCCGGGCGTCATCGATCCCTTCCCCTCGCCGCATCCATGGTACGTGCTGATCGAGGTGACCGGCCAGGGCGCGCCTGGCGGGCTGCGCGAGCCGGTCGAGGATTTCCTCGCCAGCGCGGCGGAGACCGGTCAGGTGCTGGACGCCGTCGTCGCCACGTCGGCGGCGCAGTCGCAGGCGCTCTGGCACATCCGCGAATCCATCCCCGAGGCGCAGAACCACGAGGGCGCCGGCATCAAGCACGACGTCTCGGTGCCGGTCAGCCGCATGCCCGATTTCATCGCCCGCGCCGACGCGGCGCTGGCCGCCGCCTATCCCGGCATCCGACCGCTGTCGTTCGGCCATATCGGCGACGGCAACATGCACTACAATCCCGCCCAGCCCAGGGATTGGGACGGCGCGGCCTTCGCCGCCGAGCGCGAGAACATCAACCGCATCGTGCATGACATCGTCGCCGAGATGAACGGCTCGATCAGTGCCGAGCACGGCCTCGGCCGGCTGCGTCGCGAGGAAGTGCTGCGCTACAAGTCCGATGTCGAGATGGACCTGATGCGCGCGGTCAAGCGGGCTTTCGACCCCGACGACATCATGAACCCCGGCAAGGTTGTCTGATGGCCGCCGCCGGGCGCCCCGACCAACGGTGAGCGACCTCGCCGTCATTCGGCGCGCCTACGCCAAGCAGATCATGGCGGCGGCCGGTGTCGGCGACGCGAAAATCGAGGCCGCCTTCGCGTCGGTGCCGCGCGAACGCTTTCTCGGCCCCGGTCCCTGGCCAATCCTGCGCTGGGGCCGCGGCTACGTGCTGTCGCCAAACGCCGACCCGGTCTACCTCTATGCAGATGTCCTGGTCGGCATCGACCGCCAGCGCGAGCTCAACAACGGCCAGCCCTCCTTCCACGCGCTGCTGATGTCGCGCATGGCGCCGGCCAGCGGCGACCATGTCGTGCATGTCGGCAGCGGCACGGGCTATTTCAGCGCCATCCTGGCGCATGCCGTCGGCGAGAGCGGCCGTGTCACCGCGATCGAGTACGACGCCCGCCTGGCCCGGCTCGCGGCCGAAAACCTGGCGCCATATCCGCATGTCACGGTCGTGCAGGGCGACGGCGCCGTGGCCGACTTCGATCCGGCCGACGGCATCTACGTGAATGCCGGCGCCACGCGTCCGGCCGACATCTGGCTCGACCGCCTGAAGCCGAAGGGACGCCTGATCCTACCGCTCACCACCGAGAAGGGCTTCAGCGCCGGCGAGCCCGAGCAGATCGCCCGGCGCGGCGCCGTGTTCCGCATCCAGCGCCTTACCGACCGCTACTCGGCGAAATGGCTGAGCCCCGTCGCCATCTTTCCCTGCGCCGGCATGCGCGATGCCGACTCGGAAGCCGCCCTGGCGCGGGCGCTCGAGAACGGCGGCTGGGATTTCGTCAAGAGCCTGCGCCGCGACAACGCCGTGCCGGTCGAACGCTGCTGGCTCTGGGCCGACGGCTGGTGCCTGACCTACGACTGACAGCGGCGGACCGTCCGGTTTCCGGACCGGCGGCCGACGACGATGCGGCCACGCGCTGGGGAATCGTCGCGCTCGCCGTCGGCGCCGGCATCATCACCGGCCTGCAGGTCGGCAAGGTGCCGCCGGCGATCCCCGACATGCGCGCCGAGCTGGGGCTGAGCCTGGTCACCGCCGGCTGGATGGCCTCGCTCTTCAACGCCGTCGGCGCCGCGCTCGGCATTGCCGCCGGCCTGTTCGCCGACCGCATCGGCGCGCGGCGGTCGATCGGCCTGGGCGTGCTGCTGCTGGCGCTCGGCAGCGCCGGCGGCAGCCTGGCGGCCGACGCCTGGCACATCCTGCTGGCCCGGACCGTCGAGGGCATCGGCTTCGTCGCCGTCGTCGTCGCCGGCCCGCGCATCATCGTCGCCGCCGCGCGGTCGCGCGATCACGGCCTCGCGCTCGGTATCTGGAGCACCTATATGCCGGCCGGCATGGCCATCGCCATGCTGGCGGCGCCGCTCATCCTGTCGGCCTTCGGCTGGCGCGGGTTATGGCTGGCCAATGTCGGCGTCATGCTGGCCTTCGCGCTCGTCTTCGTTTTGGCGACCGCGCCGCGACGCTGGCCAGGCGCGCCGGCCGCGGGTGGCCGTCTCGGCGCCGCTGACCTGCGCGCCACGGTCCTCCGGCCCGGCCCCTGGCTGCTGGGCGGCTGTTTCGCCTGCTATTCGATCCAGTTCTTCGCCGTGATGTCCTGGCTGCCGACGTTTCTGATCGAGACCCAGGGCCGCAGCCTGGCCGCAGCCTCGCTGTTCGGCGCTATCACGGTCGCCGCCAACGTCATCGGCAATGTCGCCAGCGCCTGGGCCATGCATGCCGGCATCGGTCGCCGGCATTTAATGACCACGGCCTATCTGGTGATGGCCGGCTGCGCGGTCGGCATCTTCGCGGATATCGTCGACGCCGTGTGGAAGCTGCCGCTGGCGCTCGCTTTCAGCGCCTTCGGCGGCCTGCTGCCGGCGGCGACGCTCGCCGGCGCGGCGGCGCACGCGCCGACCCCGGCCCAGGTCTCGACCACGAACGGCTTCGTCGTGCAGGGCTCCAATACCGGCAGCCTGCTCGGCCCGCCGGTGATGGCGCTTCTGGTCGCCGTCGGCGGCGGCTGGCAGCAGACCTGGGGCCTGATGGTTGCCTGCGGCGCGCTGGGGCTTATCCTGCTGGCCGGTTTGGCCCGGGTGGAGAGGAAACTGCGGTGACGGTGCGTTATTTCGATGATTTTTCGGTCGGCGAACGTTTCGTCACGGCCGCCAAGACCGTGACCGAAAGCGAGATCCAGCGCTTCGCCCTCGAGTTCGACCCGCAGCCGTTTCACCTCGACGCCGCCGCGGCGGAGGAGACCCCGTTCGGCGGCCTGATCGCCAGCGGCTTCCACACGCTGTCGCTCAGCATGAGCCTGTTCTTTCGCATGCGCCTGCTGGAACAGCCGAACCTCGGCTCGCCCGGTATCGACGAAATCCGCTGGCTGCAGCCGTTGCGGCCCGGCGACACGATCCATCAGGTCGCCGAGATCGTCGACCTCAAACGCTCGAAGTCAAAGCCCGACCGCGGCGTCATCTGGATGCGCCACGACACGCTCAATCAACAAAATGAGATGATCATGCAGCTCCGCTGCATGCACATGCTGCGCCGGAAGACCGGCGCGCCGGATCAGGCGTAGCTGATCCTCTCTTCAGGCTCGAACCGCTGCAGATTCTGCGGCAGCCGGTCGATCGCCTGCACGACGCCGAGCCAGTGATTGGACAGCGCGGCGCGGCGCGCGCCGTCATGGCCCAGATGATTCGTCAGCTCGATCGCGACCCGTTCGACCGGATCGGTGGTGTCGGTAACGGCGGCAAGAAAGGCCATCCTGGCCTCCATCGCTTTGAATTCCTGATCATTTGGCCCAAGGACCATGTGACGAATATGCAATCCCGGGACCACTCACGCAGTGATCGACGTCACTGCAGATTTCCAAGCCGAATCAAGAAGTTATGGCAGAGCCTCGAACACCTCGGACGGCCGGGTGTTTCATACTGGCGATCAGTTATGAAACTTCCGTCAGCACGCTTGCCGATCTGGCACGCCAAGCTGACACATGCCGGGACACCTCAGTAAAGTCGGTAAAATTACCCACAAAAACGCCGGTAATTGCCGTTATTGTTAGGTCGGGCGGGCCGTCGCAACGCGGCAGACATGATCGTCACGAGTAACAGGACATGACCATTCGCACAGCCAAGTTTCAGATCGGCGACATCGTCCGTCATCGCATCCACCCGTTTCGCGGCGTGATCTTCGATGTCGATCCGGTGTTCAGCAACACCGAGGAATGGTGGCTGTCGATCCCCGAGGAGATGCGGCCGGCGAAGGACCAGCCCTACTATCACCTGTTCGCCGAGAATGACGAGACCACCTACATCGCCTATGTCTCGGAACAGAACCTGCTGCCGGACGAGACCGGCAAGCCGGTTTCGCACCCGCAGATCAGCATGGTCTTCTCGGGCGTCGAGAACGGCCGCTATGTCATGCGGAACGGCCAGACCAACTGAGCGGAACCGCGACAGGCCAGTCAGCGAGGAGCGACATGCAAGATCTCACGGCCATGGGCGAGCGGATCAGCCGCCTGCTGAAAGAACGCGGTCAGACGGTCGCCGTGTCCGAGTCCTCCACTGGCGGCCTGGTCTCCGCCGCCCTGCTGGCGGTGCCCGGCGCGTCCGCCTATTTCCTCGGCGGCGGGGTTATCTATACCCGGTCGGCGCGGGACGCTCTGCTCGGCATCGGCGATGCCGACATGAAAGGCATGCGCTCGAGCAGCGAGCCCTACGCCCAGCTCG
Source organism: Alphaproteobacteria bacterium (assembly GCA_965232515.1). Taxonomy (GTDB): domain Bacteria; phylum Pseudomonadota; class Alphaproteobacteria; genus JANQKO01. The sequence continues at coordinate 2,454,701 of CBDDPY010000002.1, forward strand.
CCGCGCGAACGATCCGGGACCGGCTCGGCGCCGACTGGGGCTTGAGCGAGACCGGCGCCGCCGGGCCCACAGGCAACCGCTACGGCGATGCGGCGGGCCATACCTGCATGGCCGTCGCCGGCCCATTGGAGGCGGCCAAGACGCTTGAGACCGGCAGCGACGACCGGCAGGCCAATATGTGGCGTTTCGCCGAGGCGACGCTGGCCCATTTCGAGGATTGCCTGCGCCGGGAGGGTTGATCCGTCGAACAATCGTTCGCGAGCGGCTGAAATGGCCGTAACACAACCATAAGGTTTAGCGCGTTTTTACGATTTCTTCGCTTTCCCCGGCGATAACCAGGGCAGGGGCTTAGCGTTGATCGACCCGTCAAGCGTATCGAGAATTTCAACCTTGGCGGGTTGTTGGACTCCATAAGTCCCCGAAGACTGGTTCGGGCCGGAGGTTTCAACCGCATCGGATGGCGCAATATGCAGCCTCCCTTGATGTCGACGATCAGCACACAGCCGATCGACCAACGCCGCCATTGCTGGCCGGCGCCGTCGTATCGCACCCGCCGCCCCCCGCCCGCCGCCGTCTTGCCGGCGTTCTTGGCGCCGTCGCGGCGTTGCTCGTCGCCATCGGCCTGTTGGTCCTGCTTCGCCTGGTGTTCGCCGGCGAAACAGGCTTGCTGTCGGCAATCCTGCTCGCGACGAGCGGTCTGGCCGCCGGCGGCGCCGGCCTCGGCGTTCGCCACGCCATCCTGAAAAGCCGAACCGCCGATCCCGAGCGACCCGCCGCGCCGGCCGGGCCCACCGATCCCATGGCGCTCATCGTGGGCCTGCTGGACCGGCTGCCGGACGGCGTCGCCTGGTGGGACGCGGACGACCGCCTGATTGTCTGCAACCGGGCCTACCGAACCGAGCTCGACTCGGCGCAGGATCTGGTCCGGCCCGGCATCAAATTCGAGGACATGATCCGGGGACTGGTCGAGGCCGATGCCATACCGGAAGCGCACGGCATGGCCGAGGCCTGGATCCGCGGACGGCTGGCGCAGCATCAGGCCGCGGACAGCGCCAGCGAGCGCATGCTGCCCGACGGGCGCTGGATCCAGATCACCGAGAGCCGGACCGGGGACAAAGGCGTGCTGACTGTCTGCACCGACATCAGCGACAAGAAGCGCCGCGAGAAGACCCTGCGCGAGACCCAGGAGCGTTACACGCTCGCCATGCACGGCGCCAACGAGGGCCTGTGGGACTGGAACATCAGCAGCGGCGAGCTCTACATCTCGCCGCGCGTGATGGCCATCCTGCATCTCGACAAGACGGACGCGCCGATGACGGCCGACGACTGGCTCGGCCTGATCCGGTCCGACGATGTCGAGCGCTACAAGGCGACGATCCGCCAGCATCTGCGCGGCGAGGTGCCGGTCTATCAGTGCGAATACCGCGTCGTCGGCAGCGACGATGTCGAGCGCTGGGTCTTCGACCGCGGCCTGGCCTTGCGGGACTCGACCGGCCGGGCCTATCGCATGGCCGGCTCGATCGGCGACATCACCGAGCGCAAGAACGCCGAGGCCGAGCTGCAGGCCGCCATCGAGCAGGCCCAGCTTGCCAGCCGGGCCAAATCGGAATTCCTGGCCAATGTCAGCCACGAGCTGCGCACGCCGCTGAACGCGATCATCGGTTTTTCCGAGATCATGAAGGAAGAGATGTTCGGACCGCTGGGCGCGAAGGAATACAAATCCTATGTCGAGGACATCAAGTATTCCGGCCAGCATCTGCTGGAGCTGATCAACGACATTCTCGACGTCTCCAAGGCCGAGGCCGGCAAGCACAGCCTGCAGGAGGCCGACATCGATCTGCCGACCTGCGTGCAGATCTGTCTGCGCCTGGTGGCCGAGCGGGCGGCCGAGGGCAATGTCGAGCTGGTGATCGACATCCCCAACGATCTGCCGCCGTTGAATGCCGACGAGCGCAAGCTGAAGCAGATGCTGATCAACCTGATGAGCAATGCTGTGAAGTTCACGCCGTCCGGCGGACGGGTCGGCATCGCGGCGGAAATCGTCGACGACGGTGCGCTTCACGTGGTTGTGACCGATACCGGCATTGGCATGTCGGAACCCGACATCGAGCTGGCGCTGAAGCCGTTCGAGCAGGTCGACAGCTCCTTCAACCGCAAATACGAGGGCACCGGCCTCGGCCTGCCGATCGTCAAGTCGCTGATCGAGCTGCATGGCGGCGGCCTGGAGATGCGCAGCCAGCCGGGCGTCGGCACGTCGGCGACCCTGCGCTTCCCGGCCCGCCGGATTCGCCATCACCAGGACGCCGCGCAGTAGGCTTTGTTGGTTTCTCTTCGAAACCGGCTCGACCCATCCCGCTCCCCCACCCGACCACCCATTGAGCATACTTCCGTGGGTGGTCGGGTGGGGGAGCGGGATGGGTCGAGCCACCGGCCCTTGGCCGGCCAAAAGATTCCGAGAGTCGACGTAATCCGCCGCAGGAAGTATGATCCGGGCCTCGGAAGGGCTTGAACGTTCGACGCGCGCGGGGCTTGAATTTGTGCCGCGCGACGACACTTCCACTAAGCGTAGACAGACATTTCAGGATTCGCATGAATCGCCGCCCGAATACGCCATGCGGCCCGGTTCCGCAGCCCGTGCCCCTGGCCGCGGGCGGTTGGTTATGCGCGCTTTTGCTGCTGGCCGCGATCGTCTTCGCGGCCGCATCCCCGGCTGACGCCCAGGGCCGACCGGCGCTCGTCGGCGTCGACGAGGTGACGGTGACGCCGGTTTCGCAGACCTTCCCCGTCCTCGGCCGCATGGTCGCGCGCAAGTCCGGCATCGTCGCGACGCGGGTCCGGGGACCGGTGGCCGAGCTTAAGGTCGCGGTCGGGGACCGGGTCAGGGCCGGCGACGTCATTGCCCTGCTCGATGTCGACCAGTTGCGCTGGCAACGTGAGCTCCGGGCCGCCGAATTCGCCGAGAAGAATGCCGAGCTCGAAACCGAGCAAGCCCGCCTCAACATGGTCAATCAGGAGCTGCGGCGCCTCGACCGTCTGCGGACCAACAAGTCGGCCGCGTTCCGGGTTGCGCAATTCGACGACAAGACCGTCGAAGCGGCCATGATCGGCAGCAGCGTCGCCGAAGCGCGGGCCCGCGTGAAGCAGGCCGAAGCCGATCTCGAACTGGTCCAGATCGATCTTGAGAACGCGCAGATCCGGGCGCCCTACCCCGGCGTGATCACCCGGCTGCACACGGAAGCCGGCGCTTATCTAACGGTTGGCGACCCGGTCGTGGCCATGCTCGACGACGCCGATCTCGAGATCGAGGCCGACGTGCCGGTCGATCGGATCGCCGCGCTCAGCCCTGGCAAGATCGTCAATGTCAGCATCGATGGCGAAGGCCGTCAGGTCATGGTGCGGGCCGTGGTGCCGGAGGAGAATCCGCTGACCCGGACCCGCGCCGTCCGCCTGACGCCGAAATTCGGCACCAACGGCGGCCAGTTCGCCGCCAACCAGAGCGCCACCGTCCATGTCCCCATCGGCAAATCGCGCGACGCCGTCACCGTGCACAAGGACGCGGTCCTGAACCGCCGCGGCGGCCACATGGTGTTCGTCGTCACCGACGGCAAGGCCATGCCCCGGCCCATCGTCCTGGGCGAGGCCGTCGGCGGGCGTTTCGAAGTGCAAAACGGCCTTCAGGCGGGCGACATCGTGGTGATCCGCGGCAACGAACGATTGCGGCCGCAACAGCCCGTGCAATTCTGACGGCTTGTCGTAAGCTGGAGCGATCATGGACCTGATACGCTTGGCCATCGAACGACCGACCGCGGTGTTGGCGGCGGTCTTCATGGTGCTGATGTTCGGGCTTCTGGCGCTCAAGACCATCCCGATCCAGCTGACGCCGGATATCGACCGACCGGTCCTGCAGGTCACCACGACCTGGCCCGGCGCGGCGCCGGCGGAAGTCGAGCGCGAGCTCACCAATCGTCAAGAAGAAGTGCTGAAGGGCCTCGAGGGCGTGGTCGAGATGACCAGCAATTCCGAGGACGGCCGCGCGCGTATCACACTCGAGTTCGGCGTCAGCACCAACATGGACCGGGCGCTCTTGCTGCTGGCGAACCGTCTGGACCGTGTCGACGGCTATCCCGACGAGGTCGACGAGCCGCGCATCAGCACCCAGGGCTCGGAAGACAACCCCATTGCCTGGTTCATCATCAAGCGGGTCGAGGGCAACGAGCGGCCGATCCACACCTACCGCGATTTTGTCGAGGACGTCGTCGCCGACCGGCTGGAACGCGTGCCGGGCGTCTCGGGCACGAACTTCTACGGCGGCGGCGAGCGCGAGATGCGCATCATCGTCGACCCGACCAAGATGGCCCGATACGGCCTGACTGTGTCGCGGGTCGTCGACGTGCTGCGGGCGGCAAACTGGTCGATCACCGGCGGCGACGTCGAGGAAGGCAAGCGCCGCTACGTCGTCCGCACCGAGAATGAGTTCACGACGCCCGAGCAGGTCGCCGCCGTCGTCCTGCGCAGCGAGAGCGACGACGATTCCGGCCGCGTCGGCCGGGTCACGGTCGGCGACATCGCTCGGGTCGAGTTCGGCTACAAGGATCCCGTCGCGACCATCCGCAACCTCGGCGATTCGTCGCTGGCCGTGAACGCCACCCGCGAGACCGGCGCCAACGTGATCGAGGTCATGGAAGGCATCCGGGCGGCCATTGCCGAGCTCGAAGCCGGCGCCCTGCCCGCGGAGGGCCTGCGCATCAAGCAGGTCTACGACGAGACCGTTTACATCGATTCCGCCATCGATCTGGTACAGACCAACATCTTCGTCGGCGGCGTGCTGGCGGCCATCGTGCTGATGCTGTTCCTGCGCTCCGGCCGGGCGACGCTGGTGGTCAGCCTGGCGATCCCGGTCTCGGTGGTGGGCTCCTTCGTCGCCATGGCGGCGCTCGGCCGGTCTTTGAACGTGATCTCGCTCGCCGGCATCGCCTTCGCGGTCGGCATGGTCGTCGATGCCGCCATCGTCGTGCTGGAGAACATCTACCGGCACCGCCAGGAGGGCAAACCGCCGAAGGAAGCGGCCTATCTCGGCGCGCGCCAGGTCTGGGGGGCGATCCTGGTCTCGGCGCTGACCACGGTGATGGTGTTCCTGCCGATCATGGTGATGGAACTGGAGGTCGGCCAGCTGTTCCGCGACATCGCCGTCGCCATCTCGGTCTCCGTCATGCTGTCCCTCATCGTCGCCGTGACCGTCATCCCAGCGCTGTCGCAGCGCCTGCTGTCGGACAAGACCAAAAGTTTGACCCAGCGCTTGCACCTGCCGCTGATCGACAGCTTCGCGTCCGGCTTCGTCGCCACCATCATGCGCTTCACGCGAGCCGTTGTGGCCAGCCGCGTGCTCGCGATCGCGGTTGTCGCGATGGTGTCCGGCTCGGCCGCGATCGCCACCTGGGCCTTCCTGCCGAAGCTGGATTATCTGCCCGACGGCAACCGCAATCTGGTGTTCGGCGTGATCCTGCCGCCGCCGGGCTACAATCTCAAAACCACCACCAGCATCGCCGAGTCGCTGGAATCGACGGTCCGGCCCTATTGGGCGTCCGAGACCGGGCCTGAAGCCGGACCGGACGAACCGCCGAAGATGGAGAGCTTCTTCTTCGTCGCCTTCCGCGGCACCACGTTCATCGGCGCCAGCGCGGTCGATCCGACCCGTGTAGCGGAGATGATTCCGGTGCTCCAGGAACCGATCTTCCGCGAGCCCGGCACCTTCGGCTTCATCTCGCAGCGCTCGCTGTTCGGCCGCGGCATCGGCGGCGGCCGCACCATCAGCCTGAACGTCTCTGGCGGCGATCTCGAAACCATTCTCGGCGTCGCCCTGCAGGCGGTCGGCATCGTCGGCCAGGTCCTGCCGCGCGAGCAGGGCAATCAGCTGCGCCCGATCCCCGGCCTGGAACTGGGCGCACCCGAGGTCCGCGTGATTCCAGATCCCGTGCGACTGGCCGACAACGGCGTCTCGGCGCGCGAGCTCGGCCTGACGGTCGACGCCTTCAACGACGGCCTGCGCGTGGCCGAGATCACCGTCGAGGGCAAGCGTCTGGATTTGACGCTCTTGGGACCCATACGCGCCGTCTCCGAGACCCAGGGCATCGGCCAGCTTCCCGTGGTGACGGAATCCGGCAAGATCCTGCCGGCGCGGTCGCTCGCCGACATCGCCATCACCGCCGGCCCGACCGAGATCCGCCACCTGGAGCGCGTGCGCACGGTGACGCTCGAGATAAGGCCGACGCCAACCATGCCGCTCGAGGCCGCGCTCGACATCCTCAACGCCGAGGTCATCGACAAGCTGACCGCACAGGGCCTGCCGCCGGGCGTGCGACTGTCGCTGACGGGCACGGCCGACAAGCTGACCCAGACCTGGAACCACATGGTCGTGGACCTGATTGTCGCCGTTATCATCGTTTATCTGGTGATGGCGGTGCTGTTCGAGAGCTTCCTGTTCCCGCTGATCATCGTGTTGTCGGTGCCGCTGGCGACGGCGGGCGGCATCGGTGGGCTGGGGCTGCTCAACCTCTATACCTTCCAGGCGCTCGACATGCTGACCATGCTCGGCTTCGTGATCCTGGTCGGTATTGTCGTGAACAACGCCATTCTGCTCGTGCATCAGACGCTGTTCCACGTACGCCAGGAGGGCCTCGCCGCCACCGACGCCATCATCGAAGCCACCCGCAACCGGATCCGGCCGATCTTCATGTCGACGCTGACCAGCGTCGTCGGCATGATGCCGTTGGTGGTGTTCCCCGGCGCCGGCTCCGAGCTCTATCGCGGCCTCGGCTCGGTGGTCGTCGGCGGCCTGGCGCTGTCGGCGGTGCTGACCCTGCTGATCATTCCGCCGCTCTTGAGCCTGGTCACCAGCCTCGGCGGCCGGCAATTGGCCGCGAAGCCGGCCCAGCCCGAGCCGACGCCGAGCCCGGCGGAGTAGCATCGCCGTCGGGCAGCGCTTAGAATGCCCGCCGCCACTGAGACAAACTGGAGGACCACCGATGTCGGTCGCCGAGCACGACCCGTCCGTCGCCGAACGCCGCGCTGCCGCGGTCGCCGCCACCGTCGATAAGGTGCGGCGGATCGAAGCCGACATGGGCGTCAATTACGACGCGCTGGAACGGATCAAGCAGGAGCTGATCGAACTCAGCCGTCACACCGAGCTGTTCCCCGCGCAAGACTTTCCGCTCGGGCCCGACGACAGCAACATGATCTATCGCTTGTCCGAAGACCCGGACCATCGCTTCGCCCTTTACATGTCGACCGGCAAGACCGGCAAGGAGACGCCGCCGCACGACCACACCACCTGGGCCGTGATCGTCGGCCTCAAGGGCAAGGAGCACAACCGTTTCTACGAGCGCGTCGACGATCGGTCGGTGCCGGGACGGGGCGAGGTGCGGGTCAAGGACCAGTTCACGGTCGAACTCGGCACCGGCGTCACCCTGATGCCCGAAGACATCCACAGCATTCATCTCGAGGGTGCGCCGCCGACGCTGATGTTCCACATGTACGGCCTGGCGCTCGACCACCTGCACAAGCGCGTCGCCTACGATGTCGAGGCCGGCACCTACGCGCACTTCCCGGCGAGCGACAACATCCGATGACCAACAAAGTCTCGCCGGCCGCCGTCAAGGCCATGCTCAAGGACGGCGGCGAGCTGGCGCTGCTGGACGTGCGCGAGGAAGGCACGCATTCCGCCGCGCATCCGCTCTACGCCGCCGCCCTGCCGCTCAGCCGCCTCGAACTGCTGGCCGAAGCCATGCTGCCGCGAAAGTCGGTTCGCATCGTTCTGATCGACGACGATGACGGTTTGGCCGAGCGGGCAGCATCGAAACTCGACGGTTACGGCTACAGTGATGTTTCGATTCTCGCCGGCGGCGTGCCCGGCTGGCGGGACGCCGGCTATGTGCTGTTCAGCGGCGTGCACGTGCCCAGCAAGGCCTTCGGTGAGTATGTCGAGCATCACTACGACACGCCGCACATCAGCGCCGACGATTTGAAGTCGCGCATGGACGCGGGCGAGAACCTGATCGTGCTCGACAGCCGTCCGCTCGACGAATACCGGGTCATGAACATCCCCACTGGCATCGACGTGCCGGGCGCCGAACTCGCCTATCGCGTCCACGACGTGACGCCGTCGGACGACGCGCTCGTGGTCGTCAACTGCGCCGGCCGAACGCGCTCGATCATCGGCGCGCAGTCGCTGATCAATGCCGGCGTGCCGAACAAGGTGGTCGCGTTGAAGGATGGCACCATGGGCTGGCATCTCGCCGGTTACACGCTGGAGAACGGTCAGTCGCGCCTGGCGCCGGATGTATCGCCGTCCGGGCTGGCGCAAGCTCAGGCCGCCGCGGCGCGCGTGCAGGATCGCTTCGGCGTGGCGGTGATTGACCGCGAGACACTCGGGCAATGGCAGGCCGAAGCCGACAGCCGCTCGCTTTATCTGCTCGACGTCCGCACGTCGGAGGAATACGAGGCCGGCCACCTGCCGGGCGCCTACCACGCACCGGGCGGTCAGCTGGTGCAGGAGACCGAGACCTGGGTGCCGACTTTGGGCGCCCGCATCGTGCTGGTCGACGATACCGGCGTGCGCGCGACGCTCACCGCCTCCTGGCTGGTGCAGATGGGCTGGGACGTGGCCGTGCTGGAGAACGGCCTCGACGGCGCCGATCTCGCGACCGGCCCGCAGCCGTCGCCTGCCGCCGACATCGCCGCCGCCGCGCGGACCGAAATCACACCGGCCGACTTGAAGTCCGCGCTCGACGCCGGCACCGCCGTGGTCGTCGATCTGGCGCTCAGCCGGACCTACAAATCGGGCCACATCCCCGGCGCCTGGTTCGCCATCCGTGCCCGCCTGCCTCAGAGCCTGCCCAAGCTGCCGACAGCGGAGAAGCTGGTCTTCACCTCGCCCGATGGCGTCATCGCCCGCCTCGCCGCGCCGGAGGCCTCGGAACTCACCGACCGCGATGTCATAGTGCTGGCCGGCGGCACCGACGCCTGGGTCGCGGCCGGCCTGTCGCTCAGCGAAGGCTTCGAGAACATGGCCGACGCCCGTGACGACGTCTGGCTCAAGCCCTACGATCACGATGGTCCGGTGGAGCAGCACATGCGCGACTACCTGACCTGGGAGGTCGACCTGATCAACGAGATCGAGCGGGACGGCGACCACCGCTTCCGCCTGTTTCCGACATGAGGGTTGTGGCGCTTGCAACGGCCGTCTGGCTGCTCGCCGGCGGTGTCGCGCTGGCGCAGAACACCGAGAAGACCGGCACCGGCGGCGTCATCGACAGTCTCGACGCGGTCGAGAAGAGCTTCGACGAGCTCTGGGACGGCACCACCGGCCAGATCGTCAGGGGCGCGGTCGGCGCCGCCGGCCTCGGCGCCTCGTTGAAGTTCGGCACCGCGGCGGCGGTCGGCTCCGTCATCGAGGACGGCTTTGCCGTTCAGGGCAACATAAACGCGCCCGGCCCCACCTCGACCGCCTCGTCGTCGACCGACTCATCGACCTCAACGACCACGGCCACGTCGACCAAATAGGGCTCGGCGCCAGGTCATGAACGATGCCGCCTTCCGGCCCCGTGCGCCGTGGTGGGGCGGCGATCTGCAAACGCTCCGGAACTATCTGCGGCCGAAGCCATACCCGCTGCCTGGCGAACGGTTGAAACTGCCTCTGCCGGACGGCAGCGGCGACGCCCTGTGGGCGTTGCAGAACCGCGCCGACGCGGATGCCGGATCGCGGCGACCAACGGTATTGCTCACCCACGGGCTCAGCGGCGACGAGAACAGCGTCTACATGCTGGACGCGGCCCGCTACTTCCTCGCCCAGGGCTACGACGTCGTCCGCCTGAACCTGCGCGGCGCCGGCCCGTCGGCGGCGCATTGCCGCCGGCACTACCATGCCGGCCGGTCACAGGATCTGCGCGACGCGCTGGCGATGCTGCCGGCCGATCTGTTGGCCGAAGGTCTGCTGCTGATCGGCTTTTCGCTCAGCGGCAACACCGTGCTGAAGCTCGCCGCGGAAGCGGGCCGTGACCTGCCGCTGCGCGCCGTCGCCGCGGTGTCCGCGCCGATCGACCTCGCCGCCACCACCCGAAACATCATGCGCCGCCGCAATGCGCCTTACCACACCGCCATGCTGCGTGAGTTCAAAGCGGTCTGCGACCGGCCCGGCGCGGAGCTCAGCGCGACCGAGCGCGACGCCATCCGGCGGGCGGACTCGTTCCTCAGCTTCGACGACAACTTCACCGCGCCGCGGCATGGCTATCGGGACGCCGCCAGTTTCTATGCCGACAACATGGCCCTTCGGTTCCTGCCCGAGATCCCGCTGCCGACGCTGCTGTTGCAGGCCCGCGACGACCCGATCGTACCGACCGGGCCTTACCTCGCGTTCGACTGGCGCCTGAACCGCCATCTGCAGCCGGACCTGCCCAGCAGCGGCGGCCATGTCGGGTTTCACGCCACGAACGGCCTTTGGCATCTGCGCCGGATCGGCTATTTTTTCAACAGCCATATGGGCCAGGACTGAGAATTCGCCGTAGCCCGCTGTCAGCGCCGGATACGGCCGTCAGCCATCAACACGGTCCACGGCATTACCCCCACGCTTGTCCCCCGATTTATCCACAGTATATGGTAGGGTTCACCCTGTGTTCCCACTTTATTTATTGTTAACGAGACCCACTCGCGACTAGAATGCAGCCGCCGTCGGGAGGCGACGCGGCTCAATGCTGCGATGAAGGATCGTTGCCTATGGAATGGACCGAAGAAAGAATCGAAACGCTCAAAAACCTGTGGGGAAAGGGCTTTAGCGCTCGGCAGATCGCCGAGGAACTGGGAGGCGTCACCCGAAACGCCGTGATCGGCAAGGCCAATCGTCTCGGCCTGTCGAAGCCGACGAAGTCGGCGATCACGCGCAAGCAAAACCGCGTGCAACAGGTACAGACACCGCGGATCGTGATCCCTGAGCCGCAAGGCGAAGGGGCGACCATCCTGACCTTGAAATCGACCAGCTGCCGCTGGCCGATCGGGCATCCTGGTGAGGAGAATTTCCGTTTTTGCGGCGCGCGGTGCACGCCGGGCGCGCCTTATTGCGAGGCGCATGCGCGGATGGCCTATCAGCCGTCGACAAAGGACTCGCGTAAGCGCAGCGCGTAAAGCAAGGGAGCAAGCAGAGGTCCCGCCCATCGGGCACGCGGCGACGCGAACGGGCTGGACCTTTGGCCCCCTCTTCCGGTTCAATGGCGCCGTAATGGGACGGACGGCGCGATCGGACCACGGTGGCAGGCACGCGGCCGGACTTGTCGGCTTGTCCATGGCATTCGTCGCGGCCGTGTTTCCTGCGTCGCCCGTTATCGCGCAATCGGCGCCGACCGAAGCCGCGCCGCTGCCGCCCAGCAGCTTCGATCTGCGCCGTCAGGAACTGATCGAGCGCGAGGCGCGCCGGCAGGCCGCCGTCAAGGCCGCCCGCGAGTCCCGCCAGCGTCGGCTCGCCGGCAACGGACGAGCCAAGCCCCCCGATCAGCCGACCCCCGGCGCCGGCATCATCGACGGGCTGTTCTCGCCCAAGACCGCCTTCAACATCTCGATCGCGGCGATCATGGCGACGGCCGCGATCTCGGCCATCTCCGACGATTCACGTAATCTGGCGAACGCCAGCGGCGGGTCCGACAACGGCGGCGGTGACTCGGGCGGCGGCGGCTCCGGCGGCTCGACAACCACGACCACCAGCACGGGCACCAACTAACCGATCGCGTCAGTCGGGCCGATCCGCGGGCGATGCCGACAGCCGCAGCCGGATCACGCCTTTGACGCGGTCGGGATCGATCGGTTTGCCTTTGCGCAGAATGTCGATCCGGCCCTGCCGGGCCAGGTCGGCCGCGACCGACCGTACGCGGGACAGATGCGATCGCCAGCCTTCGCCGTCGAGCGCGCGCGCGACCTCCGACGGGCAGATCGATTTGTCGACGCCCCGCGCGGTGCAGAGTGCGATGATCGTGTCGCGGATCCGATCGGGATCGATCGGCCGGCGGCCGGCGGTGGGTTCCATGCCGGCAGCTTATACCAGGGGAAGGAAACTCAGTTGAAGGCGCTGTTCGGCATGCCCAACAGATAGCCCTGCGCGTAGTCGACGCCCAGCTTGTTGACGAACTGCAACTGTTCCTTGGTCTCGATGCATTCGGCGATGGTCTGCATGCGCAGATCCTTGCTGACCCCAACCATGGCCTTCAGGATCGCCGCGTCACGCGGCCGGTTCAGCACCTTCTGCACATAGACGCCATCGATCTTCACGAAATCGACCGCCAATGCCTGCAGATACTGGAACGAGGCCGCGCCGGCGCCGAAATCGTCGAGGCAGACCCGGTGGCCGTCCCGACGGAAGTCCTGGATGATGTTGTTGGCCTGCACCAGATCGTCGATCTTGCTGGTCTCGGTCACCTCCAGCAGCAGGTTCCGGCGTAACTGCCCGATCCGCGCTAGCATGGCCCGCAGGTTGGTGATGAAGACCTCGTTGACCAGCGAGCGGCCCGACAGGTTGACCGAAAGCCGCAGAGCCGTGCCGTGAGCGTCCTGCTCTTGCATCAGCCGGATCACGCGCGCGCAGACCGCCAGATCCAGGTCGTGGATCAGGCCGACGTCCTCGGCAAACGTGATGACCTTCAGCGTGTCTTTCTCATCGGGAAAACGCGACAACACCTCGTAATGGTGCACATTGCCGTCGCGCAGGCTGTAGATGCCCTGGAAAACGAACTGGAACTCGCTACGCGCCAATGTCGTCTTCAGCGCGTTCACGCGATCCTTGGTGTTGCTTAAAAGCTGATCCAGGCCGTCGGAGAGCGACTTGATCGAGAATTCCGACGTGGTGTCCGCGAACTGATTGATGGCGTAGACCAGGATCTGACCGGCGTCGACGTCGCTGATCGCTTCTTCCGAGGTCAGGTCGAGCGTGCTGCCCTGAAAGCCGATGCCGTCGCCCGAGGGGTCGATGCTTTTCGACAGTTGATGGATGGTCTGCGAGACCTCATCCAGATCGACCGAGCTGTCGTGGACAAATCCGTATTTCTCGTCGTCCAGGCGGCCGACGGAGTCGCCGCCATACGATTCCGATCTCAGATAGGCGCCGATGTCGGCGAGCATATCGCTTCGCGTCGCGTCGTCGACCTGGCTCGACAGCCGGTCGAGGCCGTCAAGCTGCAGCAGCGTCAGCTTGGTGTCGAGGCGCTAGTCGGCGGCGACCCGGGCTAATTCGCCGGCGATCTGCGCAAAATCTTCCTTGCCCAGCGTGCCCGTTTCGGGATCGCGGACCGCCTCGGCGTTGCGTTCGATATTGGGCGACTTGGCGACCGACAGGGTGACGAAATAGCGCTCGCTGTCGGCCGGCAACCGGCAGGCCCCGAGCCAGACCGCGACGCCGGTCGCCGCCATGTGCACGATGGTCGGCGCCAGCCGGTGCTGGCGGCCGAGCCGCGCGATCAGGTGCTTCAGGAAGTGACTGTCCTGGACGCCGACCATCTCAAGCAGCGAGATGCCGATCAGGCCCTCGGCCTCGCAGTCGGCAAGCAGTCGGCTGGCGCCGGACGCGAACGTGATCGTCAACCGTTGGTCGAGCTCCAGCAGCAGGTCCGCCGCCGCGAAAGAGAACCCGACAAATCGATTGCGTTCGCGCTGAAGTCCGACCCCCAGCTCACCCATGGATCACCTGGAACAGTGTATGTGCAAATTTTGCAGTGTAGGTCCGGGTGGTTAACAAACGGCTTCGGGCGCCGATCGCCGGCGCAGACCCTAACCCCGTCGAATTTTGCACCGCAACATAGGGGTTTGTTAATGAAAATACGTCATGACTGACATGACAACGTATCGTTTGCTCGACGCACGGTTCGTCACGAAATGACAACCAGGCCATCGTCTCTCATAGGGGCACGAAATGAACCACACAACCTCTCTAAACATGAGAAAATCTTCGTTTCACGATATCCTTGAGGGGGCAGTGCAGCAATTCGCCGTCTGGCGCGAACGCGCCCGCGAGCGCAAGCTTCTGGCGCAATTGTCGGATCGCGAGCTGCGGGACATTCGCCTGAACCGCCAGCAGGCCGAGATAGAAGCCGGCAAGCCGTTCTGGAAACCCTGACCGCCAAACTTGGCCACGTCGACGTCTCTTGCAGTTTCGACCGCAGCGGCGCACCATTATCGCTATCCGTTGCGAACAAAGCGCAGCCAAGCGTCGAGTTTGACGCAAACAAGGAGTGAAGAAGCGGTCTGCTCGGCGCCCTGATAGGGGAACGCAGATGTACGTAGACTCCATTCTGAAGCACAAGGGCCAGGACGTCGTGAGCGCCGGCCCCACGGATGAAATCGTCGAGACGGCCCGGCTGCTTAACCGGCACCGGATCGGCGCGGTTGTCGTGCGCGGTGCCGACGGCCAGGTGGTCGGGATCCTGTCGGAGCGCGACATCGTCCGCGGTGTCGCCGAAAAAGGTCCGGCCTGCCTCTCGCTCAAGGTGGCCGATCTCATGACCCGAGAGGTCGTGAGCTGCCGCCCGAACGACAGCATCGACGACATCATGGCGCTGATGACCGAACGGCGTATCCGGCATTTGCCGGTGATGCAGGACGGCACGGTTATCGGCGTGATCTCTATCGGCGACGTGGTCAAACGGCGCATCGCCGAGATCGAGTCGGAGGCCTCCTCCCTGCGGGAGTATATCGCCACGGGCTGACCATGCGCGCGCGGCGGGCCGGCGGCCTTCCGCCGGCGCCGTACCGCATCGGCCGGAACTCCGGTCCGGCCCGCCCGGCGCTAAAAATCGGCCATTTTGTGAACGCGATCACAGCGTCGCGGGGGTCCGCGCGGCACCTTGCCGCTCGCACAACGCTGGGAGATGTCACGATGTCGTCACTGCAGGGACGCAACCGCAAAACCTTGTTCGCGCTCGTGGGATCGCTGTGGGTCGCCTCCGTCGGCGGCCTCATCTGCTTGTTCGTTTTCGCCTGAACGATCCGGATGTCAGCCGCCCGCGCGGCGATGGACCGTGCTCAGGCGAACCAATCGAACAGCGGCAGCAACACGCCGATCAGGGCGCCCCAACCGACAATTGAGGCCACAATCCATACCAACATGGCGCGGCGCATCGAGATCTGGGCGTCATGCGCCCGGCTGGCTCGCGACGCCGTCGGCAGGGACGGCCGATCAATCGAGATCTGAGAGGAGTTCGTAATCGTCTCTCTCCCACGTCTGGTTCCGACAATTGTCGCCCGGCGAGCCTTAACGGAACGTAAAGACCGCGACGGCCACAAAGGCGGACCGGCAGGCCGTGGATTGTCTCAGATTGAGAATGGCGCATCGGCGGCTGTTCCAAATCAGGTCAATCTTGCGCGACCCGAGACAGCACATCTTTTCCTAAACCGTTGAAATAATTGCGAAACGCAAGTTGGCATATAACCTGCTTCAACATCTGCGTTGTTTACTAGTAACCGCGTAATCGGACGGAGGGCGTCTTGCGCAATCTTTCTTCCACCCAACGAGGCATGCTTATCGCCGTATTCAGCGCGCTTTGGCTGATGTCGTGCACGGGTCTCGTCTACTGGTCCTATCTGGTCCACTAAAGCTCGTATCGGCTTGGTCGTCACACCTACCGCCGGTTCCGCATCCGACAACGATTAGTTCAGACTTTTCCCCCATGTTAGGGGATCGGCCGCAGAAGCGGACCTCCACGTATCCACGAAAAGGCAACGCGCCGGGCACGGCGCCGCGCAAAGCTTCGGACCGGGATCGCCATCAATTGCCCCGGTCGGCGGAGCTGCCGAATGGAGACGACAATGGAAATTAGTCCCAACAATCCCAGTCCTTCCCAGGGCCTGAAGCTTCCCGCCGCCACCGAGCAACGTACGGCCGAAGCGCCGGAACGTAATGCCGAACGCGACCGCCGAGAGGTGGACGAGACCTCGCGCGAGCGCATTCAGCGCTCGGACGCCGGTCCCGGCGTCGGCCGCCGGGTCGATTTCGAGGTCTGACGTCAGCCGAAGATCGACAGCCCAAGCCTTTTTGACAGGAAGGCCATCACGGCCATGCCGGCGACGCTGTTGCCCTTGGGTCCAAGCGCCGGGCCGTAGCTGGCGATCGCCATGCGGCCGGGCACGACCGACAGGATGGCGCCGCTGACCGCGCTCTTCGCCGGCAGCCCCACCCGTACGGCATAGTCGCCGACCTCGTCGTAGAGACCGCAGGTGGTCATCAGCGCGACCACCGTGCGCGCGCAATCGGCATCGATGACGCGCCGGCCGCTCACCGGATCGACCCCGGCATTCGCCATAAACAGGCCAATGCGGGCGAGACGCCGGGCCGTGACGCCGATGGCGCATTGCCGGAAGTAGGCGTCGACGGCCAGATCGGGGTCATCGATGCGCCCATGCTGCCGCATGAAATGCGCCAGTGCCCGGTTGCGAAAGCCCGTTGCCGCCTCTGACCGGTAAACCGCTTCATCCACCGCAAACGGGGTCTGATCGCAGATCTCCGCCAGGAACGCCTGCAGCGCCGCCACCTTGGCGGCGGCGTCGGCGCCCGGCAGCAGCCCGCTGACCAGGATCGCGCCGGCATTGATATAGGGGTTTCGCGGCCGGCCGCGCTCCTCCTCCAGGCGGACGATGGAATGAAAGGCATCGCCGCTCGGCTCCACCGAGACGTGATCGAACACGGCCATGCCGTGCGACTGCATGGCGCAGGCGAGTGCGAAGACCTTGCCCGCGCTCTGCAGCGTGAATGGCGTGTCCGCGTCGCCAACGGCATGGCAGGCGCCGTCGAGCGTGCAGATCGCGATGCCCAGTTCCGCCGGATCGGCCTTTGCCAGCTCGGGAATATAGTGCGCGACCCGTCCATCGCCTGTCCGCGCCAGGCCAAGCCGGTGCGCTTCCGCAAGGATCGCGTCGAGGTCG
This sequence comes from Alphaproteobacteria bacterium, assembly GCA_965232515.1. Taxonomy (GTDB): domain Bacteria; phylum Pseudomonadota; class Alphaproteobacteria; genus JANQKO01. The sequence continues at coordinate 2,471,645 of CBDDPY010000002.1, forward strand.
TCGGTCGCGTCAGCCATACGGTCGAAGCTGGTGGGCGGATCTACCGCCAGCAGCCGACGCGGGCGACGAACGGCTTCGCCGCATCGAACGCCATCTGCCGGTCGAGCACGTCGATCGACTCGCCGGTCTGGTAGCGCACGTCATGTTTGTCCAGGAAATCGAAGATCTGCCGGTTGCGCACCGCGACGCCGATATCGGGCATCACCTTGCCGGTCTGCTGATAGATCGCCGCCGTGTTGAACTTGGCGTGGATGATGCCGATCACATGGCCGGTTTCGTCCAGCACCGGGCTGCCGCTGTTGCCGGGCCGGACGTCGCCCCGCACGAAAAACCGGCTGGCCGCGATCGTCGTGCCCTCGGGCCGATAGATCACGCCCTCGGTATAGAACGGCTTGCGGGGCGCAATGCCCTGGGTCGGATAGCCGACCAGATCGGCGCGGCTGCCGATCCGCATGCCGGCGCCGTTCCGGAATGCCGCGGTCGCCGGCGCCGCCAGGTCGATGTCCAGCAACGCCAGGTCATAGCGTTCCAGCATGCCCAGAACCTTGGCGCGGCGCTGCTCGCCCGTCGTGGTTTCGACGGTGTTGACGTCGCACTTGTCGACATTGTGCTTGTTGGTCAGCAGCTTGCCGTCGGCGGCCACGAAAAAGCCGGTGCCGACGCTGATCAGGTCGCGGTCCGGCACCAATGGCGGCGGGCCGCCTTTCAGGGCCCGCTGCATGCGCTGGATGCGCGCCGCCTTGATCTCGGCCGCGCGCGCTTCGTTGACCACCTCGCCGTCGCATTTGTGCGCCAGCATGCGCGACACCGTCTGGCGCGCGACATCGTGACAATAGACCACGCTCGACTGCGCGACGGCCGCCTCGCCGCCGAGCGCCAACACGGCGCCAAGCCATGCCCAAATGAACAGTCGCAACATCATGTCCCGATCAATAATCCATGCCGGTTTCGGCGGCGTTACCGCGCGTATCAGGCGGTGCTCATATTCTCGCCCAGCCGCTCGCGCGCGACCCGCTCGATAACCTCGCAAAGCTCGGGATCGACGTCCAGCAACTTACGAAAGTCCTGCACGTACAGCACCAGCAGATCGCAGAAGCCCAGCGCCTTGACGTCGGCCACCCGCGGCATTTCGGTCAACAGGGCAATCTCGCCGAACAGATCGCCGCTGCCGAGCTGCACCGGCTCGGACAGCGCCACTTCCACGGCGCCGTTGGAGATGAAATACATGGCGTCGCCGACATCGCCCTTCCGCATGATCAGCTCGCCCGGCAGCGCCAGGCGCGGCTTCAGCAGGCCGACGATCTCGGCGATGCGCTCGGCCGGCAGGTCGCGGAAGAACGGCACCTTGGCGACCAGCTTCTCCGGCTCCAGCCCGAGATCGAGCCGCGGCAGCTCGGCCAGCTCGTGCGCCCGCGCCTCGACCTCGCGCTCGAGGTCGTCATAGACCTCGTTGTTGATGACGGACTCCTCCAGCATGGCGTGGTAGTCCGCCTCCTCCAGGCGCAGCGCGATACGGACCAGGTGGCATTCCTGCAAACGCCGGGCATAGTCGGGATATTGCAACCGCAAGGCGGCGAGCGCCGTTTCCGTCGCCGCCATGCGGTTCTGCACCAACTGCCGCAGGGTCGCGCCGGTGGTCTCGCCCAGCATCGTCGCGACGCGCGGCAGACCTCGGTTCAGGACCTCGCGCAGCACGCTCTGTTTTTCCAGCAAGACTTCAAATCGCTCGGCAATGCGCATGGCGAGCGGCCCCTGCCGGCCGAACCGGCGATGCAGCTGCAGCGCCAGCTTGAAGCCGGCCTCGAAGCCGAGATTGCGCCGCACCGCCGCCTCGTAGCCGGCGACGCCACGGGCCTTCAGCCCATCGAGCGCGTCATCCACGTGCACCAGCAACAACCGCGTGATTTCCGGCTCGATGAAGCCCTCGGCGAAGTGATGCAGATAGATCTTGCGTTCCTGATTGGCCAGCGTCGCCAGGCCGGTGCGCACGCGGTCGGCCTCCGACATGCCTTGCAGCTGATCGGCCGAGGCTTCGACTTCGGCGACGCGGTCACGGTACTGCCGCACGACATTCTCGGCCAGATCGGGATCGACCTCCTGCTCGCCGGCCGCCTTCTCGATGCTCTCGCCGATCTTGGCGAGCGACAGCGCCATCGCCCGGTTGCGGATCGCCAGATCCGCCGGCGACAGCTTGTCGAGACCGAACATCGCCAGCACAGGGCGCATGGTCGTCGCGTTGACGAACAGCGTGAACAGCACGAAGCCGGTCACCAACACGCCGATGAAGCGCTGGATCTCGGGCGCGATCGCGGCGTTTTCCATGACCGCCAGCGCCAGCGCCAGCGAGACCGCCCCGCGCAGGCCGCCCCAGAACATCACCGTCTTGAACGCCATGTCGACCCGCTGGCCGAGGCGCACCCGACGCATCAGCGGGATCAGGCCGTAGATCACCACGGCCCGCGCGGCAAAGGCAGTGACGATCACCAGGCCGACGAGCAGAAACTCGCGGCCGCTGATGTCGGCCATGATGCTGGGCACGGCCAGGCCGACCAGCACGAAGATCAGCGAATTGGCCCAGAAACCGATCTGCTCCCAGGTCTCGGTCAGTATATGCCAGGTGTTGGGCGAGATCGTGGTGCGGCCATAGGAGCCGACGACCAATGCCGCCACGACAACCGCGACGACGCCGGAGACGTGGAGATAGTGCTCGGCGATGATGAAGGTCAGATACGCGAGGCTGATGGTCAGCGTCACCTCGACCAGCGGCACGTCGCGCAGGCGCGCGATCACCGCGCAGACCGCCCGCGCGCAGAGATAGCCAACGACACCGCCGCCGACGAAGACCTTGATAAAGGTCAGGCTGCCGGACAGCACGCCCGTGTCCTCGGCGCCCAGCAGCATCGCCGCCAGGATCGTGAACATGACGATGGCGGTCGCGTCGTTGAACAGGCTCTCGCCCTCGACCAGGATCGCGAGGCGCTTCGGGGCGCCCAGATCCTTGAAGATCGCCACCACCGCGACCGGATCCGTCGCGGAGACGATGGCGCCCAGCAGCAGGCAGGCGATGAGGCCGACGCCCGCGACGGCGTGCAGCGTGTAGCCGACGACGAAGGTCGAAATCAGCAACCCGGCCACGGCCAGGAACAGGATCGGCCCGATATCGTCCAGCAGACGCCGCACGTCGATCGCCAGCGCCGCCTCGAACACCAACGCGGGCAGGAACACGAACAGCACCGCGTCGGACGTAATCTCGAAACCTTTGAGGGCGCCCAGGAAATCGCCGACCGGACCGACCTGCACCGCCTCGCCCAGCAGCGAAACCGCGCCCAGGACACAGCCGACCACCGCCAGCAGAACCGTGTAGGGAAAGTTCAGCCGTCGCGCCGCCGGCAGCATCAGAACGGCCAGCGCCAGCAACCCGGCCAGCCCCAACACCGTCGCCCACAACTCCCCCATCGGCGCCCGCCCCTGTCGAAATCGCCCCCGCGGGCGAATCGTCGCCGCGGCGGTCTTTCAATTACCTTAGCAAATTCCGGCGTCGGAACGACGCCGCTCGATCGGCGGCGGACCGAATGGCAAATCGACGCCCCGCGCTTGCGCCTAGAAGCAGGTGAATCCGGCGACGCTGAGATCCCAAACGATCTCGAAGCCGTGCGTCAGCCAAAGGTAGCCGCCCGACGCGATCGCCAGCAGCGAAAGCAGGACAACAGGCCCGTATGGGAATGTGCCCGCGGGTCTCGGTCTCATGCCGCAACTTCGGCGACGGACGCGCCCGAGGCGATCGGGCGTTCCCGTATCGGCCAGTGCAGCAGGGCCGAGAGGACCGCGAGGCCGATACTCGCGATCCACATGACGTCGTAGGAACCGAGGACGTCGAACGCATAGCCGCCGAACCAGGCGCCAAGAAAGCCGCCGATCTGATGGCCCAGAAAGACCATGCCGAAGACCATCGACATGTACCGGGTGCCGAAGATCGCGCCGACCAGGCCGCTGGTCAACGGCACCGTACCCAACCAGGTGACGCCGATGAGCGCGGCAAAGATCAGCACCGACAGGGGCGTCACGGGCACCAGAATAAAGCCGACGAAGATTCCCGCACGCAGCAGGTAGAGCGAGCTCAACACGAATTTCTTCGGATACCTGTCGCCCAGCCAACCGCACAGGTAGCAGCCGACGATGTTCGCGATCCCGACAACGGTCAACGCGCTGGCCGCCAGCCACGGATCGAAGCCCTTGTCCGACAGGTATCCGGGGAGATGAATGGCCACAAAGGCGAGATGGAAACCGCAGACCGTGAACCCGGCATTGAGCAGCCAAAAGCTCTTCGCGCCACACGCCGCGCGAAAAGCGGCCGACATCGATTGCGAACCCGTCGGTATCTCGGCAGCGCGACGACCGGCGACGCCAAAGGCCAGCGGCGTGATCAGCAACGCCGTCGCGCTCAGGACGATGAGGCTCGTCGCCCAGCCGGTGCCGTCAATCAGGACGTGGGTGTAGGGCAGCGCCACGAATTGACCGATCGACCCGCCAACCGAGACCAGGCCGAGCGCCGCGCCGCGCCGCGCCGGGTGAACTGCCCGACCGACCGTGCCCAATATGACCGTGAAGCCGGAACCGCTGAGTCCAAGACCGATCAGGACGCCACCGAGCAACAGCTGATCGCCAGATCCGCCAAACGTCATCACCCACAGGCCACACCCGTAAGCGACGCCGGCGGCCGCGACGACGCGCCCGGCCCCATAGCGATCGGCCAGAGCGCCCGCCAGGGGAGCGCCCAAGCCCCAAAGCAGGTTCATCAGCCCCATGCTCAACGCGAAGGTCTCGCGCCCGATCCCGAGGTCCATCGAGATCGGCGTCAGATAGAGCCCGAGGCCCTGACGCAGCCCAATAGACAGCGCCAAAATGCAGCTCGCGGACAGAACGATTACCCAAATCCCGGCCTTCACGCGAAACCCCGTCGTGACTGGTTCGAAATCGACAGGCGTGGAGACTAGAGGCCATTTACTTATTCTGAAAACGAATTAATATGATGGAATAATCAAGATCTGTGATATCTGATGAATTCGGACCTGAATATCGATCTCCTGCGCGCGTTCATAGCGGTGGCCGAAACGCGCCATTTCACACGCGCCGCGGAACGTCTCAATCGCGGGCAATCCGCGGTCAGTATGCAGATCAAACGGCTCGAAGAAGCCGTCGGTCAGAAGCTCCTGATCCGCAACCGACGCCACGTTACGCCCACCGTCGAGGGCGAGAAGCTTCTCGGCTATGCGCACCGCATGGTGCAGCTCAACGCGGAAGCCTTGTCGAGTTTCGGTCGCGACAGTGTCGCCGGCCTGGTTCGGCTCGGCGCCACCGATACCTCGGTCTCTTACCTGCCGCCGGTGTTGGCCGCCTTCGCGGAACGCTATCCGTTGATCGAGCTGGAACTGAGTTGTAGCAGAAGTTGGGAAGCGCTCGACTCCTTCGAGGCCCGCGACGTCGACATCGCGCTTGTGTCCCAGCCATGCGGACGCGACACGGGCCTGCAGGTGCGGTCGGAACCGTTGTGCTGGGCCGTATCCGCGCGCAGCAACATCGCCGACCAGGATCCGTTGCCGCTGGCGATCTTTGCGCCAGGCTGTGTCTATCGGGACGCGGCCCTTAAGGCCCTTGACGCCTGCGGCCGATCCTATCGTCTCGCCTATCACAGCCCGAACTGGGGCGGTCTGGACGCCGCGGTGTCCGCAGGCCTGGCGGTGACCATCCTGCCCGAGAGCGCGCTCACGCCCGTGCTGCGGCCGCTGGGGCCTGATCAGGGCATGCCAGCTTTGCCGCCGATAGAAATTCTTCTGTTCGCCCGGCAATCCGGTCAATCCGATGCGGTCGCCGCCCTTGCGGATATCGTCGTTGAGACGCTCGACATCGCGACGATGCCGACGTTGACGACGTCTAACAGAGCCGCGTCCCGGCCATGAGCGCCACTATCGCCGGTCCGCTTCATGACCCCGGACCGGGCTGGTCGACCGCTGCCTAACGCCGTTTTGCGCCGGCGATCAGGGCGACGTTGCCGTGCAGGTGCAGGACGACCATCGACATGCCGGCGCTGGCGAACCAGTCGAAATAGTCGCCGAGGCTTGCCGGACGGTTGGTGTTGCTGAGATCTTCGACATAAGCCTCGAAGCTTTCGGCGGTGCGCATACCGTCGCCATGCAGCCGTTCGATTCGCCGCCAGATGCTCTGCTGCAGCGGGAACAGCTCGGCCTCTGTCAGCCGTAGCCGGTCGTACAGCAGGAAATAGCCGTCGTCGCTCATATGCTCGACCGCCCAGGCGATCACCGACTGCTTTGCCGCGTCGCTCAGGTCGTGAAAGGTCAGCGCGGAATAAACGATGCGGAAATAACCCCGTGGCAGGTCGATCTCCGAGGCCACCATCAGATCGCCCTCGACCGAACGCCAACGATCGCCGTATTTCGCCAGGTTTCCGGCCGCCTCCGCCAGTGCCTTCTCCGACACGTCGACGCCGGTGATCTGCAGATCCGGCCGCTTTTCCAGGATCAGACCGGCGACATAACCGCCGCCACAGCCGAGGTCGACCAGCCGGTCGCCCTGCGCCGTCTGCTCATCCACAACACTTGCTAAAATGTCGAGTTGCTCTGTCCGCGTCGGATGACGCTGAATAGGATCGTCCATCATGTACCGCCCTGCCGAGCCCGAACCGCGCTCGCCTTCAATATAGCATTTCAACCGCGACTCTTCAGCACCGCCGCGATCAAAATTAACGCCGCCGCTCGGTTTGCCGCGTATCGGCCGCAACAATTTTGCGTCACTGAAGCTGCACTATTCGCTCATGCAAGGGGGTCGGCAGGTGGGCGTGCATGCCGCCATCGGCTGAACGCCGGCCTACTTCTCCGTCATCGTCCAGACGCCGTCCCAGTCCGGCCCGGGCGGGTGCGCGCGGTAATAGTCGCAGCGGTCGAGATAGATCTGCGAGGGCTGATCGTCGGGACTGGCCGAAAGCGCGGCGCGGAAACAGCCGGCGGCGGCGTCCCAATCGCCGGCGCGGTATTTCGACAGCCCATTTGTATAGGCCTCCAGCACCTCCGGCAGGCGCGGGAACGTCTCGTCGGTGTGATAGTCCAGCGCCTCGAACACGGCGACCGGCTCGTCCTTGCCCTTGACCCGGATCAGATCGATCTCGCGCATCAGCGCGCCGTTGTTCATGTCGCGCACCGTATGCTCGCTCAGCAGAATGCCGCAGCCGTAATACTTGGTCGCCGATTCCAGCCGCGCCGCCAGGTTCACGCTGTCGCCGATGACCGTGTATTCCATGCGCCGCGGCGAACCGATGCTGCCGGCCACGACGACGCCGGTGCTGATGCCGATGCCGATGCGGATCGGCGCCCGGTTGTTGGCCGCCCGCCGCGCGTTCAGCGTGCGCAGCGCGATCATCATGTCGTTCGCCGTGCGCACCGCGTCGTCGGCGTCGTGCGGGCCGTCGAACGGCGCGCCGAACAGCGCCATGATCGCGTCGCCGATGTATTTGTCCAGGATGCCGCCGTGCTGAAAGATGGCGTCGACCATCTCGGCGAAATACTCGTTCAGCATGGCCACGGTCTCGCGCGCGCCGAGCGATTCCGAAGACGAGGTAAAGCCGCGCACGTCGGAGAACAGGATCGAGACCTTCTGATCCTTGCCGCCCAGCTCCGCCTCGCCGCCGGCCAGGAGCTGATCGGCGACCTCCTTGCTCATGTAGCGCGCCATGGTCGTCTTCACGCGCTTCTCGGATGTGATGTCCTCGATGATCAGCATCGAGCCGATATGCTCATGCTCGAGGCCGATCAGCGGCACCACGGTCAGGTTCATGGACTTGGTCTCGGCGTCCGCCAGCACGAAGTCGGCATCGACCGAAATATCCTCCTGGCCGGTGTCTTCGACCCGGTCGAGGCTGTCCAGGATCCAGGCGTTGGCGTCCCGGCAGAGTTCGTCGGCCGTGCGGCCGACCAGTGCCTCCTGCGCCAGCCCGACAAGGCGGCAGGCGGCCTCGTTGACGGTGACGACCCGGCGCTCGTTGTCGAGCGTGATCAGGCCGTTGCTGGTACTCTCGATAATGCTCTCGTTGTAATTCTTGATCGTCAGCACGTCATCGAACAGCTGCGCGTTCTCCAGCGACATGGCGATCTGCGCCGTGAACGCCCTGAGTCTCGCCTCGTCTTTCAGCGTGAAGTCGCCGCGGCGCTTGTTCAGCACCTGCGTGACGCCGATGCGGTGGCCGGTCTTGCTGGCGATCGGCATGCACAACAGGCTGCGCGTGACGAAACCGGTCTGCTGGTCGAAGTCGGGGTTGAAGCGGGGATCGGCGTAGGGGGTCGAGGTATTGACGGTCTCGCCGCTGCTGAACACCGCGCCGGCGATGCCGGCGTCGGCCGGGAAGCGGATCTCCTTGTTCTCCAGCCCTTCCGCCACCCGCGACCACAGCTCGTCGGTCTTGGCGTCGAACACGAACAGCGTGCTGCGCTCGGCATCCAGCAGGTCGGTGGTCGCGCCCATGATCCGGCCCAGCAGCGCGTCGAGCTGCAGCTCGCCCGAGAGATCGTGCGAGACCTCGAGAATGCGCGCTTCGTCGCGCAGGCCCTCGACCATCAGATTGAAGCCGCGAAACAGGTCGGCGTATTCGTCGGTGCCCGAGACGCTCAGTTCGGTGTCCAGCTCGCCGTGCTCGACCTTGTGCATGGCGATCGCCAGTTCGGCCGCCGAGCGCGACATCTCGTTCGCCGTCAGCACCGACATGGCCAGCGCGCCGCCCATGCAGACCAGCACGACGCCGGCGATCCACATCCACAACGGCATCATCATCTCCGCCGTCGCCTCGATGCCGAGGTCGGCGATCAACAGGTCGATCTTGAAAATCACCGAGGCGGCGAAGAACAGAAGCGGCAGCGCGGCGACGAATACCGACAGGTACATCAGCTTGTTGCTGAGCTTGATCGATATCAGGTCGTCCTGGTCCGCCCGCTCCAGCCCCTCGCAATAGGGCCAGAGTTGCTGCACCAGGCCGGATGCGCGGCGCGAGATGGCGAAGAACTCGAAAATGGCGTGCGTCGGCGAGGCGAAGATCAGGATCGTCGCGCCCAGGATCCAGACCTGCCAGGGCTGATAGCCGGTGCCGACGGCGACGTTCAGCACGAACATCGCCAGCACCAGCAGGATGGCCGCGGCCGGGCCATGGAAGAACGTCACGCGGATGAACGAATAAAACGGCAGGTTCAGCGTGCGGGCGATCGCCTTCGACACCTCGGCATTGGGCGGCGTTTCGCCGCGCGCCAGCCGCGTCAGCACCGTCCCGATCGGCGCGTGGTGCCGGGCGATGATGTAGATGTCGCCGATGACGTAGATCGCGACGATGACCGGCGTCACGACCAGCAGATAGGCCAGCTGACCGAGCGTCAGTTCCAGGCCGAGCAGCACCAGCAACAGCGTCACCGCGACAGCCGCGAGCGAGCCCTTGACGTAGATCCAGACCAGATCCCGCAACGTGCCGCCGGCCGTTTTGGCCACGGTCGCGGCACCATCGTCGGATGCGCGGTGTACGGTCTTGTCGACCATATCGACCATCGCGAATTCGCCCTTGGTATGAGCCACCGGCCCGGCCGGTGTCCCAACTCTGTCGGTTGCTAGCCCCCCTCATGGGCGACCGCCATGAGGCGCTGATATGGCGTCATAACGCGCGACGAATATTTGACCATATCGCCGCAGACAGGTCTACGCGACGGCACGCGCCGATGACTGTGAAGCGTGTCACGCCCATTGCGTCGCGCCGCCTTGTTCGGCGGGCGACGGCGGCCGGACCGACGCGATCACTTTTTCGTCAATTCACGCCCGCGAATCGCCGCGCGGGCGTTTGCGCTTGTCGGCATCCGTCGTTTGACATAACATCGGAAACGTCACGGGAGGTTAAAAAGATGACACCACCCGACAAGCCCAACGGCTCCGACAACTAGTCTAGCTTTACAAAAATGATCCCGGCGTCCCACGTCGGGCGGTGAACTTGCAGAGTCACCCATGCGCCCCGCCGAATGCGCACCCCGCGCGGCGGGGCTCGCTGTTATTCATGGCTTGTCGCGCCGACGTCCTGACGTCAGCCACATAAGCGGTGTCGCGATCAGTCCCCGCGGCAGCAGCACGACGGACGCCATGAACACCAGGCCCAGCGCCAGGATCCAGAAGTCGCCGAGCAGTTCGGCGAAGGTGCTCTCCATGAGCCGCACCGCGATCGCGCCCAAGAACGCCGCCAGCAGCATCTCCTTGCCGCCGAGCGCCACCCAGATCAGCACCTCGGTCGACAGACCGAAGCCGATCAGCGTCGGCGAGGCGAACTCGTCGACGGCCACGAACAGCGCACCGGCAAGTCCGGCGATAGCAGCGCCGATCACGAAGACGATCAGACGCAGCGACAACACGTGATAGCCGAAGAAGGCGAGTCGCCGGGGATCGCCGTGCATGGCGGTCAACACAACGCCGAAGGGTGAGGCCAGCAGGCGGTCGAGCGCCACGTAAACCGCCGCGACCACGGCCAGCACAAGATAATAGCGCGGCATTTCCTGCCAGAGCTCGATGGATGCGCCGAACAGCCCGAGGTCGATCGGCGGCACGCCTGAGAGACCGTTGTCGGCGCCGAGCGTGTAGGAACTCTTCAAGGTCTGTTCCAGGATATAGGCGATGGCCAGCGTTACGATGGCGAGATAGGCGCCGCTCAGGCCGCGGCCGAGGAACAGGAAGTAGCCCAGCAGCGCCGCGAAGCCCGCCGCCGCCAGCACCGCCGCCGCTAGGCCGAGATAGCTCGACGTCAGCACCCCGCCCAACATGCCCATGGTGCAGGCCGCCATCACGTAACCGCCGATGCCGAAGAACATGGCCTGCCCGAAGCACAGGATTCCGGCACGGCCCCAGACCAGCGACAGCGACATGGCGAACAGGCCGAAGATCAGGTAGCGGGTGAGCTGCCCGGTCCAGTAATCCGCGCTGACGAGCGGAAACACCGCCAGCGCCAGGAACACCACGGCGGCCAACCACCTAGGCGCCATCGCGGCCCCCAAGCAGCCCCTGCGGCCGCAGCCGGATGATGATGATCGCCAGCACGAAGACGACGATCTGCGCCACCACCGGCGACAGCCAGACCGTCGCCAGGTTGTTGGTGCCGCCAACGAGGCCACCGCCGACCAGCACGCCGGCGAGCGGCCCGGCCCCGCCGACCATGATCGAGATGAAGGCCGGAATGAGGTAACCGAGCCCCATCTGCGGATCGACGCTGATCAGCGGCGCCACCAGCGCGCCGGCCAGCCCCGCGACGGCGGTGCCGATGACGAAGCTCGCGCGATAGACCCGGCGGGTGTCGACGCCCAAGGCCGCGGCCGTGTCGGGCCGCGCGATCACGGCTCGGGCGACCAGGCCGAAGTCGGTGCGCAGGAAGATCCAGAACACGGCCGCGATGATCGCGACGGCGATCGCCATCAGCAGTAGTCGGTAGACCGGATAGGCGAATTCGCCGAGGCTGATCGCGGCGGCCATCGGCGCGACCACGCTGTGCGAGGCGGGCCCCCAGATCAGCACCACGGCCTGTTTGAGCGCGATGGACAGGCCCCAGGTCGCCAAAATCGTATCGAGCGGTCGTCGATAGATATGTCGGATCAGCGCCGCCTCGATCACCAGGCCGACGGCGCCGACCACGACCGGCGCCGCGGCCACCGCCAGCCAGAACGGCGCGCCGGCCGACTGCAGCCAGACCACGGTATAGGCGCCCAGCATGAACAGCTCGCCATGCGCCATGTTGATCACGCGCATCATGCCGAACACGACGACCAGCCCCAGCGCGACCAGCACCAGCACCAGCACGTAGGACGCCATGTTCAGCAGGATGATGGCGGCTTCGGCCATGGGGGCGCCTACAACGACAGATGCCGGGCGAGGATGGCGGTATCGGCCGCGACCTCGGCGGCCGGCGCCGTCTCGACCACGCGGCCGTTATCCATGAAGGCGATGGTTCGCGCCGTGGTCAGCACCAGGTCGACATTCTGCTCGACCACCAGCACGGTCAGACCGGCGTCAGTCGCGATCCGCGCCACCGTCTCGGCGATCTCGTGCACGATCGACGGCTGGATGCCTTCCGTCGGCTCGTCCAACAGCAGCATGTCCGGCCGCCGCGCCAGCGCCCGGCCGATCGCCAGCATCTGCTGCTGGCCGCCCGACAGCGTGCCGGCGATCTGTCGCCGCCGCTCGGCCAGGATTGGGAACCAGTCGTAGACCTCGTCCGGGACCTGGGCGTTGCGGCCGCCCGGCAGGCCAATCAGGCCCAGCCGCAGGTTCTGTTCGACGGTCAGTTCGTCGAAGATCTCGCGGCCCTGCGGCACGTAGGCGAGACCCTGTCGGGCGATCTCATGCGTCGCCGCGCCGGTGATGTCCCGGTCCTTGAACCGGATCTCGCCCCGCCGCGCCGGCAACAGGCCCATGCAGGTCCGCAGCAGCGTCGTCTTGCCCATGCCGTTGCGGCCCATCAGCGCCACGACGCCGCCGGCCGGCACCTCCAGATCGACGCCATGCAGCACCGTCGCCCGGCCGTATCCCCCCGTCAGACCGCGCACGCGCAGCATTCAGCGGCCCCGGCCGAAATAGAGCTCGCGCACCTCGGCGTCGGCCCGGATGGTCGCGTAATCGCCAGAGCGCAGGATCTGTCCCTTGGCCATCACCGTCACCGGGCAGCCCAGGTCCTGCAGGAACGCCATGTCGTGCTCGATGACCAGCACCGTGACGTCGCCCCCGTCGGCGAGCCGGCCGATCAGCTCGGCCGTCGCCGCGGTCTCGGTCATGGTCATGCCGGCGGTCGGCTCGTCCAGCAGTAAGAGCCGCGCGCGGGAAGCCAGCAGCATGGCGATCTCCAGCCACTGCCGTTCGCCATGCGACAGTTCGCCCGCCGGCAGATCGCGTTTGCCGTCGAGGCCGACCTGTTCCAGCGCGGCTATCGGCATATCCGTGTCGGCAGCGCCCCAATAGGACAGCCCTGCGCGGGCCCAGGCCGGCACCGCCAGATTCTGGGCCACGCTCAGCGCGTCGAACACGGCCGGCACCTGGAACTTCCGGCCGATGCCGCGCCGCGCGATATCGTGCGGCGGCAGGCCGGTGATTTCGGCGCCGTCGAAGAACACCTGGCCGCCGCTCGGCGCCAGGGCGCCGCTGATCAGGTTGAAGAGCGTCGACTTGCCGCAACCATTTGGTCCAACAAGCGCGTGCAGGGCGCCCGCCTCGAGGCTGAAATCGACGCCGTCGACGGCGGCCAGACCGCCGAAATCCTTTCGCAGATCAACCGTTTGCAGCAGTGGCACAGGTCCCCTCGGCTTTCGACCCGCTGAGCAAACGGCGGCGGGCGCGCCATCATTCCCGAATTCAGGCCGGCGGGCAAAATTCAATTGCCTTCGGTCCGGCCTGCGGGAAACAATTCGTGCAATAATTCGGTCATAGAACGGCGCGCACGCGCCGGCGCCCAACGTATGGGAGAACAAGAATGATGAAAATCAATCGTCGTAAGTTCCTGGCAACCGGCGCGGCCGCCGGTATTGCAGCGTTCCCGATGCCCGCCATCTCGCAGGGCAAGACCGTCAAGGTCGGCGCCGCGCAGCCGTTCTCCGGCGGCCTCGAGCTGTTCGGCGCGCAGGCCCGCTTCGGCCTCGACCTCGCCGCGTCCGAGATCAACGCCGCCGGCGGCATCATGGGCCACAAGGTCGAGATCATCTACGAAGACATGAAGACCGACCCCAAGACCGCCGCCGAGAAGGCCCGCAAGCTGATCCAGCGCGACGAGGTCATCGCCGTCTCCGGCCCGATCACCTCATCGGGCCGCAACGCCATGGTGCCGCATATGCAGCGCCTGAAGACGCCGCTGCTCTACGCCACCAATTACGAGGGCGCGGACGACCAGGGCGGCGGCTGCGGCCGCTACCTGTTCTTCTTCAACACCGTGCCCAACCAGGACACGGCGCCGCTGATCCCCTACCTAAAGGACCAGGGCATCGGCACGTCCTACTACATGTTCGGCGCCAACTACGTCTGGCCGCGCAACATGTTCAAGGCGGCGAAGGACATGATCGGCCAGATCGGTGGCGAGACGCTGGCCGAGGAATACACGCCCTTCGGCGTCAAGGACTTCACCTCGGTGATCAAGAAGGTCTCCGACTCCGACTGCGACATCCTGCTGTTCGCGCTGCCCGGCGCCGACGGCATCACCTTCATCAAGCAGGCGGAAGAATTCGGCCTGACGAAAAAGCTCACGATCGCCTTCCTCGGCTTCTCCGAGACCTATCTCGGCGCCTTCGGCGCCGGCAAGGGCGAGAACATGTATGTCGGCGTGCCGTTCGTCGCCTCCAGCGACGATCCCGGCGTCAAGGACTTCGTCGCCCGCGTGCGCGCCATGCACGGGGCCGACGCCGGCGTCTCGCACTACGTGATGACGCACTACAACTCGCTGATGGCGCTGAAGGCGGGCCTGGAGAAATCCGGCAGCATCGACCGCGAGGCCGCGGTCGACGGCATGTCGGGCCTGTCCTTCGACATCCCCACCGGCAAGGCGACGATCACCGAGGCCGACCACCACGTGATCATGAACATGTATATCGCCAAGACCGACGGCGGCAGCCTCAAGGTCATCAAACCCCTCGGCCCCATCGCCCCGATTTCACACTGCAAGGCGTGATGAGTGCCGTAGCCCTCACCCTCCCACGAGCTGACGCTCGCGGGTCCCTCCCTCTCCCGCAAGCGGGAGAGGGGCAACAAACCGCGGCGGCAGCAGCTCCCTCTCCCGTTTACGGGAGAGGGATGGGGTGAGGGCAATCGAGTGATCCGCTTTATTCCGACTGCGATACTGACCATCAAGGACTCCCCACCATGACCGACAGCCCGACCGCGAAGCTGACGCAGGACCTGGCCGCGGCCATGCCGCTCGCCTACGAAAGCCTGACGCTGCAATCCCAGCGCGTCGGCATGGTCATCGTCGACGAGGTCAACGGCTTCGCCACGGTCGGCGCCGGCAACCTGGCGCCGCCGGTCGAGAACCCGCAGGTCTCGAAGATGGTCGCCGAGACCGACCGGCTGGCCCGCGACTTCTCGACCCGCGGCTGGCCGGTGCTCGCGTTCCTCGACACGCACGTGCCCGGCAAGCCCGAACCGCCCTACCCGCCGCATTGCGAGGCCGGCACCGGCGAGGAAGAGCTGGTGCCCGAGCTCGAATGGCTGACCGATGATCCGAACGCCACGCTGGTGCGCAAGGACTGCATCAACGGCTTCGTCGGCGCCTTCCAGGCCGACGGCAGCAACGCCGTCGTCGACTGGGTCAGGCGGCACCAGCTGGAGCAGATCCTGGTCGTCGGCATCTGCACCGACATCTGCGTTATGGATTTTGTGCTGACCATGCTGTCGGCCCGCAACCACGACATGATGCCGGGCCTGGCCGACATCCTGGTCTACGAAGGCGGCTGCTCGACCTACGACCTGCCGCGGGCCACCGCCGAGAGTATCGGCTACGGCGCCGCCGCCGCGCACCCGCAGGACGTGACCCACTATATGGGCCTCTACTTCATGGCTTCCCGCGGCGCCCGCCTGGTCGACTCCGTCGCCGTCGCCGCCCAGGCCGCTTAGCCCGGCAACACCGGACCGTCGCCGACAATCGTCGTGCAGTGCATGATGCGCCGCACGTTAGCGGCGTCATACGGCATCACCGCGTGCATGGTGCAACGGTTGTCCCACATGATCACGTCGTGCGGCCGCCATTTGTGGCGATAGACGAAGCGGTCCTGGGTCGCGAACGCGATCAGGTCGTCGAACAGCGCCCGCGCCTCGCCGTCGCCCATGCCCTCGATGCCGGCCATGGTGTGCGGGCTGATGAACAGCGAGCGCCGGTCGGTCACCGGATGCCGGCGGATCAGCGGATGGCTGGCCGCGTCGAGTTGCGTGAAATGGCTCTCGTCCGCCGGCGCCAGACCGTCGGTCAGGCTCATGACGTGGTCGTGGCTGTGCACCGCGCGCAGTCCCGCCAGCCGCGCCTGCAGTTCCGGCGGCAGGGCGTCGTACACCGCGTACATGTTGGCGAACAGCGTATCGCCGCCATCTGCCGGCACCTCGATGCCGTGCAGCACCGAGCCCAGGCTCGGCACGGCGCGGAACGAGCTGTCGGTATGCCAGAGCCAGGTCAGGCTGAGATACTTCGCCGCCGGCTTGTCCGTCGCCAGTAGCCGGCCGGCCTCGTCGACGTTGGCGACCCGGTAGATCTCCGGATGCCGCGACGACCGGTGCTCGACAGAGGGATGGATCTCAAGCGCGCCGAAGTGTTTCGCGAACGCAATCTGCTCGGCATCGCTGATCGGCTGATCGGGAAAGATCAGCAGCGGGTGCTGCATCCAGATCTCACGGATGCGGTCGCAGATCGCGTCGTCCGCACGGGCCAAATCGACGCCGCCGACTTCCGTACCGATCAGCGGATGCCGCCGCGTGACGGTGATCTCCGAATCCTGCGCCGCGACCGACATGACCCACCTCCCGTTCAACCCGCACTACGGCGTCATTGTGCCATCGCCGATGCGCCACCCCCAATCGGGATCGCTCTATGTCGTGATTGATGTTTCCGTGTCGGTCGGACGGGATCTTGTCGACGGCAAGCCAACAGCAAAACACCCCCGCGCCAGCCCTCCCCTGGAAGAGAGAGGGTTGGCGCGGGGGTGTTTGTTTTCGGGCAAAGAGACCGAGCCTCGGCCGCTCACCCACCCCCGATCTTCGGCATGATGAAGATCTCGTTCGAGTCGTCGACCGATTCGAACATGGCGTCCTGATAGATCTCGCCGTCGATGGCTATGGCCATCGACTCGCGGATCTGCTCGCCCAGGCCCGGGTAGCGCTCGTCCAGCGCCTTGAGGAGCTGCCGGACATTGCTGCCCGGCACCTCGATCTCGGTCTCGCCCGACGTGTAGACCTGGGCGAGCCCGCTGGTCAGCACGACCCGCGGCATGGGCGCTCGGCTCAGCCGCCGTTGTCGATGGCGTCCAGCACCCGCGGCGGCGACATCGGCAGATCGGGCATACGCACGCCGACCGCGTTCTCGATGGCGTTCGCCACCGCCGCCATCGGCGGCACGATCGGCACCTCGCCGACCCCGCGCACCCCGTAGGGATGCTTCGGATTCGGCACCTCGATCATCACCGCGTCGATCATCGGCATATCGGAGGCCACCGGCACCCGGTAGTCGAGGAAGCCCGGATTCTCCAGCTGGCCGTCCTCGTTGTAGATGTACTCCTCGTTCAGCGCCCAGCCGATGCCCTGCACGACGCCGCCCTGGATCTGCCCCTCGACATAGCTCGGGTGGATCGCCCGGCCGACATCCTGGACCGCCGTGTAGCGCAGGATCTTGACGTGGCCGGTCTCCTTGTCGACCTCGACGTCGCAGATATGCGTGGCGAAGCCAGGGCCCGCCCCTTGCGCGTTCAGCGCGCCGTGGCCGTTGATCGGCCCGCCGGTCTTGGGCGCCATGGCGGCGATCTCGGCGAGCGACATCGGCTCGAAGTCGCCGGCGTTGCTGCTGGCGGGGCGCGCGTGCCCGTCCTCCCAGACCACGGCGTCGACCGGGATGTCCCAGATCTTGGCCACCCGCTCGCGCATGTCGCGGATCGCGTCGCGCGCCGCCTCGACCACGGCCATGCCGGTGGCGAAGGTGACGCGGCTGCCGCCGGTCAGGAAGGTGAAGCCGATCGAGCTGGTGTCGCCGACGATCGGCCGGATCTTCTCGACCTCGACGCCGAGTTCCTCCGCCGCCATCATGGCGAGCGAAGCGCGCGAGCCGCCGATATCCGGGTTGCCCGAGACCAGCACGGCGGTGCCGTCCTCGTTGATGTGCAGGTCGGCGCAGGATTCGCCGCCGATGTTGAACCAGAAGCCCGAGGCCACGCCCCGGCCCTGGTTCGGGCCCAGCGGCGCCGCATAATGCTCGTGCGCCTTCGCCGCCTGCACGGTCTCCAGCATGCCGATTTCCTGGTACTTCGGCCCATAGGCGGCCTGGGTGCCCTGCTTCGCCGAATTCATCTCCCGCAGGTCGAGCGGATCGATGCGGAGCTTCTTCGCCAGTTCGTCGAGCGCGCTCTCGACCGCGAAGGCCGAGATCGGCGCGCCCGGCGCCCGGTACGCGGCGACCCGCGGCCGGTTCGTGGCGACGTCGAAGCCGATCACCCGGACGTTCTCGATCTCATACGGCGCGTAGGCGGCCATGCAGCCCTGCTGCACCGGCGAGGCCGGGAAGGCGCCGCCCTGGAACTTCAGCACGGCTTCCGCGGCCGTGATCTTGCCCTCCTTCGTGGCGCCGATCTTGACCTCGACGGTACCGCCCGAGGTCGGCCCGGTGCCCCGGAACACCTCGTCGCGGGTCATCACCATTTTCACCGGCCGGCCCGACTTGCGCGACAGCACGGCGGCCACCGGCTCGAGATAGATCACCGTCTTGCCGCCGAAGCCGCCGCCGATCTCGGCCGGCGTCACGCGGATCTGCGAGTTCTCGATGCCCAGGATCTTGGCCGTATAGGCGCGGACCATGAACTGGCCCTGGCTGCTCGACCAGATCTGGATCTGGCCGTCCTCGGCCACGTTCACCAGCGTCGCCTGGGGCTCGATATAGCCCTGGTGGATGGCCTGGGTCGAATACTTGCGCTCGACGATCTCGTCCGCTTGGGCGAATCCGTCCTCGACGTTGCCGATACCCAGATCGACGCGCTTGGCGACGTTCGACGGCTTCTCCGGCGCCGGCTTCACGCCCTTGGTAAACAGGTCGTCGTGCAGCAGCGGCGCGTCCGCCTCCATGGCCGCCTCGACCTCGATGACGTGCGGCAGCACCTCGTACTCGACCTCGATCAGCGACAGCGCTTCCTCGGCGATCGACGCGCTGGTCGCGGCCACCGCGGCGACGGCATGGCCGTCATAGAGCGCCTTGCCGCGCGCCATGCAGTTATGCGCCATGTCCCGCATGTTCAGCGGGCCCTCGCCGATATAGGCCTCCTCCGGCGGGATCTCGGGCAGGTCGGCGGCGCTCGCCACCGCCTTCACGCCCGGAAGCGCCAGCGCCTTGTCGAAGTTGATCGACTTGATGCGGGCGTGCGCATGCGGGCTGCGCAGTACCTTGCCGACCAGCATGCCGGGCAGCGAATAGTCCGCGCCGAAGCGGTCGCGGCCGGTGACCTTGCCGACGCCGTCGGGACGGATCGGACGGTGACCGACGACTTTGAACGTTTTCGATTCGTTGCCCATGTTCAGGCTCCCCTCATCTCGGCGGCCGTATCCAGAACGGCGCGAATGATCTTGTCATAGCCGGTGCAGCGGCACAGGTTGCCGGCCAGCCAGTAGCGCACCTCGGTCTCGGTCGGGTCGGGATTGCGTTCCAGCAGATCCTTCGCCGCGACCAGGAAGCCCGGGGTGCAGATACCGCACTGTAATGCCGCATATTCGAGAAACTTTTGTTGCAGTGGATGCAGTTCCTCGCCCTTGGCCATGCCTTCGATGGTCTCGACCTCGCCGCCTTCGGCCTCGACGCCCAGCACCAGGCAGGCACAGACCAGGCGGCCGTTCAGCATCACGCTGCAGGCGCCGCAGTCGCCGGACGCGCAGCCTTCCTTGCTGCCCGTCAGATCCAGCTCGTCGCGCAGCACGTCCAGCAGGGTCTGCTGCGTCTCGCAGAGGAACTCGACGGCCTCGCCGTTGATCGTTGTCGTTACGTGGTTCTTCGCCATCGGTTAGTTGCTCCTTGCCCGCTCGAGCGCGATCCCGGCCGCGCGCCGGGCCAGCACCCCGGCCACCTTGATGCGGTACTCGACGGTGCCGCGCTTGTCGTCGATCGGCTGACAGGCCGCCCGCGCCGCCGCGTCGAGCCGCGCCAGCGCGTTGTCGTCGACCGTGCTGCCGATCAACGCCTCGGCCGCCGCCGGCACCAGCCGCGCCGTCGGCGCCACGGCGCCCAAGGCGACGCGGGCGTCGCTGACCGTGCCGCTGTCATCGAGCGTCAGCCGCACGCCGGCGCCGACCACGGCGATGTCCATCTCGGTGCGCGGAATGAATCTCAGATACGCATCGCCCGTACGGGCCGGCCGTGCGGGCAGCCAGAAATCGACGATCATCTCGCCCTTGGCGAGCGACGTCTCGCGCGGGCCGGCGGGAATGTCCTCGACCGGCACCTCGCGCCGACCGTTCGGGCCGGCGACGGTGCAGATCGCGCCGGCGGCGATCAGCGCCGGCACGCTGTCGGCGGCCGGCGAGGCGTTGCACAGATTGCCGCCCATCGAAGCCCGGCCCTGGATCTGGGTCGAGCCGATCAGCTCCGTCGCCTCGACCACGCCGGGCCACATGGCCTTGAGATCGGCATGCTCGCCGAGCTCGGCCCCGCTGACCGCGGCGCCGACCCGGAAACCGCCGTTATCGGGCCGGATGCTTGTCATCTCGTCGATATGCTTGATGTCGACCACCAGTCCGGGCTTGATCATCCCGGCGCGCAGTTGCACCAGCAGATCGGTGCCGCCCGCCAGCACGCGGGCGTCGCCATCGGCGTCGGCCAGCAGCTGCACCGCCGCGTCCACGGATTCTGGCGCTTCAAAGTGTATTGTGCTCACGCTTCAATCCTTGCGTTCTGTGCCACCGCGCTGCAACGCTACAAACGGCGCGACGACGACCTCCGACCGGCGTTCAGACTGATTGACCGCGCGGCCACGACCTTCCCCGGGGCCATATCTTGGCGGCCGAATGGCCTTTCCGCAACTGCGCCCGCCGGCGGCCAGCGCCTCGGACAGCATTCACGCGCCAGATTTGGCATGCTCGGAGTTTGGGCAACGAAAGCCGCCGGTGGAAACCCGCCGGCGGCCAACCATCTCCATTATACAGGCTTGGTGCCTATCTTGGATAGTCACTCGAAAGACGTTACTTAACGAACGCCGTCTGCCCTAACATGGCGGCCGGATTTTCAGCGGACGCGGGGTCCATCCTCGTCCGGCACGGAGGGAGAGGTTACATGGTCAAGTTTGGTATCGGTCAGTCCGTCACGCGACTCGAGGACACGCGGCTGCTGACCGGCGGGGGCAACTACACCGACGACATCGACCTGCCGAACGCGGCGCGGGCCTATATCCTGCGCGCGCCGGTGGCGCATGCGGCCATCGCGCAGCTCGACGCCGCGGAAGCGAAATCGGCTCCCGGTGTCCTCGCCGTACTGACCGGCGAGGACGTGGCGGCGGACGACCTCGGCCCGATCCCCTGCCTGGCGCCGGCCGAAAACCGCGACGGCAGCGCGCCCGGCCAGACGCCACGGCCGATCCTGGCCCAGGGCCGCGTTCGCCATGTCGGCGAGCCGGTGGCCCTGGTCGTCGCCGAAACGCTGGCCCAGGCCCGCGACGCCGCCGAGCTGATCGAGGTCGACTACGACGAGCTGCCGGCCGTCAGCGACACCTTCGGCGCCACCGAAGATGGTTCGCCGCAGATCTACGACCACTTCGCAAACAACATCTGCTTCGACTGGGAGAGCGGCGACAAAGCCGCCACGGACGCTGCCTTCGCGAACGCCGCCCACGTGACCAAGCTCGACCTGGTCAACAACCGCCTGATCGTGAACTCCATGGAGCCGCGGCCGGTCGCCGCCGATTACGACGCCGCCAGCGACCGCTCGACGCTCTACAGCTCGACCCAGGGCGTGCACGTGATCCACGGTCAGATCGCCGAGATGGTGCTGAAGATCGGCAAGGAAAAGCTGCGCTGCATCACCAACGATGTCGGCGGCGGCTTCGGCATGAAGATCTTCCTCTATCCCGAGCAATGCCTGGTGACCTGGGCCTCGCGCAAGCTGAAACGGGCGGTGAAGTACCTGCCCGACCGCAGTGACGCCTTCATGGCCGACACCCAGGCGCGCGACAATGTCAGCCATGCCGAGCTGGCGATGGACGCCGACGGCCGGTTCCTGGGCATGCGCGTCACCACCTACGCCAGCATGGGCGCCTATCTCTCGAACTTCGGCCCGTTCATCCCGACCGGCGCCGGCACCTCCATGCTGGCCGGCCTTTACCGCAATCCGGCGATCTACGTGAACGTCAAGGGCGTCATCACCAACACGGTGCCGACCGATGCGTATCGGGGCGCCGGCCGGCCGGAAGCGGCCTATCTGGTCGAGCGGCTGGTCGACGCCGCGGCGCGCGAGCGCGGGCTGAGCCCCGACGAGATCCGCCGCCGCAATTTCATCCGGCCGGAAGACCTCCCCTACACCACGGCCTTCGAGGACGTCTATGACAGCGGCGACTTCACCGCCGTCATGGAAGAGTGCATGTCGAAGGCCGACTGGGCCGGCTTCGAGGCCCGGCGCGACGAGGCGGCGAAGCGCGGCAAGCTGCGCGGCATCGGCCTCGCCACCTACGTTGAGAAGTGCAGTGGCGGACCGGAAGAGACCGCCGTCGCCCAGTTCAATGACGACGACACCGTCACCATCTTCATGGGTAACCAGTCGAACGGCCAGGGTCATGAGACCGCCTATAAGCAGGTCCTGTCGCACCGGCTCGGGATCGATGTGGAGCAAATCGAGCTGGTTCAGGGCGATAGCGACCGGGTGCCGAACGGCATGACCGGCGGCTCGCGCGCGTTGCCCGTGGGCGGCGCCGCCATTCTCGGCGTCTCCGACAAGATCGAGGAGAAAGGCAAGCAGGTCGCCGCCATCGTCATGGAGACGGCCGCCGTCGACATCGAATTCGCCGACGGTGCGTTCAAGATCGCCGGCACCGACCGGACCATGACGATCTGGGAGGTGGCCAAGGCCGCCAAGGACCCGGCGAACCGGCCCGACGGCATGGAGGCGGGCCTCGACGACAGCTTCACCCGCGTGCCCGAGGCCTCGACCTTCCCGAACGGCTGCCATATCTGCGAGCTCGAGGTCGATCCCGACACCGGCATCACCCAGATCGAGCGCTATACCGTCGTGGACGACTTCGGCGACGCCGTGAACCCGCTGCTGCTGACCGGCCAGGTGCATGGCGGCATCGCCCAGGGCGTCGGCCAGGCCATGCTGGAGCACACGGTCTACGATTCCGACTCGGGCCAGCTGCTGACCGGCTCCTACATGGATTACACGATGCCGCGGGCCGACAACCTGCCCAACATCGACTTCTCCATGCACAACGTGCCCTGCACGACCAATCCGCTCGGCATCAAGGGCGCGGGCGAGGCCGGCGCCATCGGTGCGCCGCCGGCCGTGATCAACGCGCTGATCAACGCGGTCCATCCGGTCACCGGCGTCACCCATATCGACATGCCGGCGACGCCGCAAACGGTCTGGTCGCTGCTGCAGCAAGCCAAGGCGGCCTGATCCGCACGGGCGGGTCTGATCGATAATCGGGGGGACAGCCGGGCCGCGCCGCCGACGCCGGCCGGTACCATCGCCGTGGTCCTGGCCGCGACCACGGCGGTGCAGGCACTCGCCTCCATGGGCACGCTGTCGCTGGCGGCGGTCGCGCCGGAGGTCGGCGCCGCTTTCGCCCTCGACCCGTCGCTGATCGGCTATCAGATCAGCCTGGTCTACGCCGGCGCCATGCTGTCGACGGTCTATATCGGGCCCTGGCTCGGCCGCTGGGGCTCGATCCGCACCAGCCAGGTCGCGCTCTCGCTCTGCGCGCTCGGCTGCGCCATAGCGGCCGTGCCCTGGCTGCCGGGACTGGCACTGGGCTCGTTCGTCATCGGCCTCTGCTACGGCATGACCAACCCGGCAGCCGCACAACTGCTCGCCCGCATCGCCGCCCCCCGGCAGCGCAACCTGATCTTCTCCATCAAGCAGACCGGCGTGCCCATCGGCGGCGTCGCCAGCGGCCTCCTGGCGCCGCCTTTGGCGCTGGCCTATGGCTGGCAGGCGGTCCTCGGCCTGCTGATCGCCCTGTCGCTCGGCCTCGTTTTGCTGCTGCAGCCCATGCGCCGGCGCTGGGACACCGACCGCCAGCCGGGCGCGCGGCTCACCGGCGGCATCGCCGGCGGTCTCGACCTGGTCTGGCGCCTGCCGGCCGTGCGCTGGCTGTCGTCGGCCAGCTTCTGCTTCGCCGGCATTCAGCTCTGCCTGATGACCTACACGGTGACGCTGCTGGTGCGCGACGTCGGCATGCCGCTGATCCAGGCCGGTTACGTGCTCGCCGTGGTCCAGGTCATGGGCGTCGTCGGCCGAATTCTCTGGGGCTGGTGCGCCGACCGCATCGGCGACGGCAACCGCGTGCTGATGGGCCTGGGCCTCGCCATGGCGCTCGGCGCCGTCGGCGTCAGCCTGATCGAGGCCGGCTGGCCTCAGCCGGCGATCTATGCGGCCTTCGCCAGCCTCGCCATCACCGCCATCGGCTGGAACGGCGTCATCCAGGCCGAGGTCACCCGCCGCACGCCCGCCGCCGAGATCGGCCGCGCCATGGGCGGCTCGCTGTTCTTCGCCTTCTCCGGCATCCTCTGCGGCCCGGCCGCCTTCGCTCTGATCTACGGCGCGGTCGGCGTCTACACCACCGTCTTCGCGTTCCTGACCGTGCTCGCGTTCGCGGGCGTCGGCTTCGTCCTGCTTGCCCGCCGGGCCGGAGCCGTGGAAGGCTAAGCCTGACAAATCCGGAGGCAATGCCTGTGTCGCGCCATATCGTCTGCCTGACCTTCGATTTCGATGCCCTGTCGCTGTTCATCGCCCGTGGCCAGACCACGCCGACGCCGATCTCGCGCGGTGAGTTCGGGGCCGTCGGCGCCGAACGGCTGCTGAAGCTGTTGGGGCAGCGCGAGATCCCCGCCACCTGGTTCATCCCCGGCCTCACCATCGGCACCTATCCGGATGTCTGCCGCGCCATCGCCGGGGCCGGCCACGAGATCGGCCATCACGGCTGGACCCACGTGCCGCCGGCCATGCTCAGCCGCGAGGAAGAAGAAGACGGCCTGAAGCGCGGCAACGACGCCATCGCCCAGCTCTGCGGCAAGCCGGCGCGCGGTTATCGCTCGCCCAGCTGGGATCTAAGCGAACACACGGTCGACCTCCTGCTGGAACACGGCTTCGTCTACGACAGCAGCATGATGGGCCACGACTACCTGCCCTACCGGGCCCGCCAGGGCGACCGTATCGAGACCGACGAACCCTCGACGTTCGGCGACCCGACCGACCTGATCGAGATGCCGATCAGCTGGAGCCAGGACGACTATCCGCATTTCGAGTTCTCGGCCGGCAAGCGCGGCGTCTTTCCCGGTCTCGCCGCCGGCTCCGCCGTACTCGAGAACTGGGTCGCCGATTTCGACTACATGGCCCGCGAGCTCGACTGGGGCGTCATCACCTATACCTGCCATCCCTTCGTCATCGGCCGCGGCCACCGCATGCTGATGCTCGAGAACCTGATCGAATCCTTGAGCGCGCACGGCGCCGTCTTCATGACCATGGAGGACGCCGCCGCCGAATACGCCGAACGGGCGGGCCTGGCAAATGCGAGGAAACGGGCATGAAACTAGGCAAAGACCAGGTCGCGGAGTTCCACGACAAGGGCTATGTGCTGGTCCCGGATGTGCTGTCGGCGGCCGAGCGCGGCGTGCTCGAAGACGCCATGGCGAACGTGCTCGCCCGCCCCGGCCCGGAGGTGGCGCGCGAGGCCGACGGCGCGCCGCACGTCTGCTGGGGCATGCACCTGTTCGACGAGCGCTTCGGCGCGCTGACCCGCCACCCGAAGCTCCTGGGCCCGGCCGAACAGCTCCTCGGCAACCAGGTCTTCGTGCACCAGAGCCGCGTCAACGTGAAACAGCAGAACGGCTCCATCGTCGACTGGCACCAGGATTTCGGCACCTATCACCGCGTCGACGGCATCCCCGAGCCGCGCGGCCTGATGATCGCCGTGTTCATGGACGACGTCACCGCCTGCAACGCACCGCTGATCCTGATCCCGCGCTCACAGCACCACGGCGTCGTGCGCGAGGCCGACATCGACACCGGCAAGAACGACTACGAAGGCGCCGCCAAATTCCTCTACGCCATCACGCCCGAGACGATCGCCGCGCTCATCGACGAAAACGGCGTCGAAGCCATCACCGGCCGCGCCGGCGCCGTGCTGTTTATGCACATCAACGTCGTGCACGCCTCCAGCGTCAACATCACGCCGCTCCGCCGCGTCCTGCTCTACCTGAACGTCAGCACAACAGACAACCGCGGCGAGACGTTCGAACGCCCGCCCCACCTCGCCGCCCGCGACTTCAGCCCCCTCGAGCCGCTCGGCGAGGACTGCCTGCTAAATTACGCCCGATAGAAATTCCGAGGCGAGTAGTTCCGGTGACAGTAACCATAACTCCGGATGCCGAATCCACGGCAGATAATTCCGGTGACAGTAACCTTAATTCGCGTACGAATTAAGGTTACTGTCACCGGAATTCGCGAAATCTCGTCAGCCGACGTTGAAGCCGCGCAGTGTTGACGCGCGTTCGCTGGCGGCGGCCATCATCAGCGTGATGTCGTTGCCGGCGAGGATGAAGCGCATGCCCATGGCGATGTAGCGCTCCATCAGCGGCGGGTCGTAGACGCCGCCCAGGCCCGGCCAGACGTTATTGGCGCGGCAGGCGGCGATGATGCGCTCGTAGGCTTCGGCGACGCGCGGATTGCCGACGTCGCCCGGGATGCCCATTTCGACGCAGAGATCGTTGGTGCCGACCAACAGCACGTCGAGGCCCGGCGTCGCCGCGATCGCCTCCACGTTCTCGACCGCCGTCGGCGTCTCCAGCATCATCACCACCAGCGTCGCGGCGTTGATGATCTCCGTCGTCTCGCCCATGGGCAGCTTGGCGAAGCCGGTCTGCGACAGCGCGCCCGTCACCGAACGGTGGCCGACCGGCGGATACTTGCAGGCCGAGACGATCCCGGCCGCCTGCTCAGCCGTGTCCACATGCGGCACGACGACGCCCATGGCGCCGCCGTCCAGCACCCGCGTCGCCAGATGCCTGTCGAAGCCCGGCACGCGGACGATGGGCGCGATGCCGGCGAGATGCGCGGTCACGCTGATCTGCGCCGCCATGTCCAGGTTCATCGAATTGTGCTCGAGGTCTATGAACAGGTAGTCGTAGCCGCAGGTCTTCATGATCGGCCCGATATCGACCGTCCGCGCCTGCCGGAGCCCGACGCCCAGCGCCAGCTCCCCCGCCTCCAACCGCTCCCGCGCCGGGTTCCGTACTGTCGTCATACCGCTATCTCTCCCCGTCACTCTGATCGCATGCTTCGAGACGCCCGCTGACGCGGGCTCCTCAGCATGAGGCCGTTCTTGCTTCCAACACCACCCTCACCCTGAGGAGCGGGCACAGCCCGCGTCTCGAAGGGTCATGCCCCTGCCCCCTTGAGACCCTGAATGCCGGCCCGCAGGCCCTCCTGCACCAGCCAGATGTCGCCGGAATAAGACACCATGCGGAAGCCGCGTTCCATCCAGGCCCGGCCCGAGGCCACGTCCATCACCATGCAACCCGCCGGTTTGCCGTTCCGCTCGCAGGCCGCCAGCAGCTTGTCGATGGCCGCCTGGAATTCCGGCCGCTCGAACTCGCCCGGCATGCCCATGGAGAGCGACAGGTCGAAGTGGCCGAGATGGCCCGCGTCGATGCCCGGCACGGCCAGGATCTCCTCCACATTCTCGATGCCCTTGGCGGTCTCGATCAGCGGCATGACGAACGTGCGCTCGTTGGCGATGCGCATCTTCTCCGGCACGTCGCCGGCGGCGTAATCGTCATGCGCGCCGCCGAAGATGGCGCCGCGCACGCCGTCGGGCGGATAGCGCGTCCAGGAAACGATCTCGGCCGCCTCCGCCGCGCTCTCGACCATCGGCAGCATGAAGCCCATGGCGCCGAGATCAAGCAGCAGCGACAGCAGGTTGTACTGCTTGCCCGGCGGCCGCACCAACGGCACGATGTCAAGCCCCCGGCAATAGGCGAACTGCGCCTTCATCTCCTCCATCGACAGGCCCGAATGCTCCATGTCGTAGAGCACGTATTCGGCGCCGGCGTCGGCCAGGATCGCCGGCAGGCCCGGCCCCGTCAGCTCGAACACCATGGTGCCGAAGGCCTTGCCGCCGGCCGCCAGCCGTTCCTTCACCGGATTGCTGCGCATCGCCTCACCCCCCTCCTACTGTGCCGCCGTGCGGGCGGCATCGAGCGCCGCCAGCATGTCGTTCGCGCGCTGGACCTTCTCGGGACGCGGATCGCGTTGCACGATCCGCATCAGCGCCGCCCGCGCCGTCTCGTCGCCGGCCTCCGCCATCGCGAACGCCATGTCGTCGCGCCGCTCGTAATACTGCCGGTCGAATGGCACCACGGTCGGATTCTGCTTCTCCCAGTAATACTGCAGCTCGGTCGACCGCCAGCCGGCATAGACCTCGTCCCAGGTGAACATGTCGGCATAGGGCCGCATCGACACCTCGCAGACCGGCTCGCTCGCCCGCTGAAAGCGCGGATCGACTGACTGCCGCAGCCGGTCCGTCGTGTTCGGCGAGCCCTTGTGCACCACCAGCGAATGGAAGATCACCGCGTCGCCGGCCGCGAAATCGCCGCTGACCCACTGACCCTCCAGCGGATCGGTCACCTCCAGCCCGCCGGCGCCGCTCGACACCGCGAAGTCACGCACGCCTGATTTGTGCGAGCCGGCCGCGATCTGCAGGCCGCCCATCTCGGCCGGGCAGTCGTGCAGTGGGATCCAGGCGGTGTAGCAGCGCTCGGTGCCCTGGATATGCACATAGTCCTGATGCGCCGGGGTCGTGAAGTCCGGCCGCTGCGGAAAGATGTTGCGGATCACCATCAGCGGGTGCACCAGCACTTCCTCGCCGAACATGCGCTCGAACAGCGCCACGATGTTGGGGTGGTGCTTGATCGCCTGCACGTCCTCGCGCACGTAGAACGGCCGCAGCACCTCGAGGAACGGTTCCTGCGGGTCGACACAGGCCGCTTCGGAATTCGCCACCGCGTCCATCAGGTCGTGGTCGCGGTTCAGCCAGCCCGCCCCGTCGGCGAGCTCGAGGAACGCGCGGCGCAGCGGCCGCAGCTCGTCCTTCGGCAGCAGGCCTTTGACGAACAGATACCCGTCGCGGTCCATGCGTTCGGCGAGCGCCGGCCCGTCCATCATGAGATCGGTGGAGTCGATAAACGGCGTCATGGCGTGTCCTCGTTTCTTGGCCGTCTCAGCGGCATTGTTGTCGGGGCCGTTTCCACGATAATAGCACGCCGTCGAAACGGCCCGGCAATCGCTAACGAGGTTCCTGCATGCTTTATTCCCGCAAAGCGCCCACCGCCAAGCGCGCCGACCTGCGCGCGGCGCTCAGCCAGGGCGGCCTGTTGCGCTTCGCCGGTGCCTTCTCGCCCGTGGTCGCGCAATTGATCGAGGAGATCGGCTTCGACGGCGTCTATCTCGGCAGCTCCATGCTGTCTGCCGATCTCGGCCTGCCGGATATCGGCCTGGTCACGTTGAGCGAGGCGGCCGCGCGCGGCGGCGCCATCAGCCGTGTGACCGCCCTGCCGACGTTGATCGATATCGACACCGGTTATGGTGAGACCGTCAACGTCGCCCGCACCATGCAGGAGCTGGAGGACGCGGGCCTCGCCGGCTTTCACCTGGAAGACCAGATCAACCCGAAACGCTGCGGCCATCTCGATAACAAGGCGCTGGTCGAGCCCACCGCCATGGTCGAGAAGATCCGCGCCGCCGTCGCCGCCCGCCGCGATCCCGATTTCCTGATCATGGCCCGCACCGACGCGCGCGCCGTCGAGGGCATGGACGCGGCCATCGCCCGCGCCAAAGCCTATGTCGACGCCGGCGCCGACGCGATCTTCCCCGAAGCCATGGCGGACGAGGCCGAGTTCGCCGCCTTCCGCGACGCCGTCGACGTACCACTGCTCGCCAACATGACCGAGTTCGGCAAATCCAAACTGCTCAGAGCCGCCAGCTTGCGTGACCTTGGCTACAACATGGTGATCTATCCGGCGACCGCATTCCGCCTCGCCATGCGCGCCGTCGAGGACGGCCTGCGCCAGGTCGCGGCAGACGGCGACCAGACGCAGATCATCGACCGGCTGATGACGCGCAAGCGCTTCTATCAGCTCATCGGCTACGACGAATACGGCCAGTTCGACCAGTCGATCGCGGATTTCGAGCTGGACACATGAGCCAGCGACGCATCCCCGCCGCTTTCATCCGCGGCGGCACCAGCAAGGGCCTGTTCTTCCGCGCGGCCGATCTGCCCGCCGACCCTACCGCCCGGAATACCCTCTTCCTCGCAGCCATCGGCAGCCCCGATCCCAACGGCCGCCAGCTCGACGGCATGGGCGGCGGCATCTCCTCGCTCAGCAAGGTGGTCGTCGTCGCGCCGCCGAGCCGCGACGACGCCGATGTCGACTACACCTTCGGCCAGGTCGCGGTCGACGCGGCGCTGGTCGATTACGACAGCAATTGCGGCAACCTGACGTCCGCCGTCGGCCCTTTTGCCGTTGACGAGAAGCTGGTGCCGGCCGCCGATGGCGAGGCCGTGCTGACGCTGCACAACACCAATACCGGCAAGCTGATCCGGTCGCGCTTCGCGGTGCGCGACGGCCTCGCCGTCACAGAAGGCGACACCGCCCTGCCCGGCGTCGCCGGCACGGCGGCGCCGATCCGCCTCGGCTTCGACCAGCCCGGCGGCGCCGTCACCGGCCGCCTGCTGCCCACGGGCAACGTGGTCGACGAACTGGACGTGCCGGATGTGGGCCGCGTTCGGACCTCGCTCATCGACGCCACCACGGCCATGGCCTTCGTCGCCGCCGCCGACGTCGGCCTCACCGGCACGGAGCTGCCGGACGCGCTCGAGGCCGACGCCGACCTGATGCAACGCCTCGGCGCGATCCGTCAGGCCGCCGCCGCGGCCATGGACATCCCGCCCGAAACCCAGAGCGTGCCCAAGCTCGGCCTGATCGCCGGCCCGGCCGCGGCCGAGACGCTCGCCGGCGACACGGTCGCGCCCGACGCCATGCACCTCACCGCCCGCATGCTGTCCATGGGCCGCATCCACCGCGCCCTGCCGCTGACCGGCGCGCTCTGCCTTGCCGTCGCCGCCCGTATCACCGGCAGCGTCGTCGCCGACCTCGCGCGGCCCACCGAGACCGACCTCGCCATCGCCCACCCCTCCGGCCTCATCGAGGTCAAGGCCAGCGTGCGTCAAGACCCCGACTGGCAGGCCGACAGCGTCGAAGTCATCCGCACGCAGCGCCGGCTGATGGAGGGGGTTGTGCTGGTGCCGGAGGGAATAGATCCAGGCTGAGCAGCCTTAGCCCTCACCACCCCAACGCATAACAGGCCCGTCGCGGATCGGCGCCTGCGGTGCGTAACCCATCCGCCTGCCCGTCAATCAGGCAGACCGCGCCGGCGCGCCATTCCCAGTCGTCCCAGCAGCGCACGTCGTGGCCGAGCCGCCGCAGGCCCTCGACCGTCGCTTCCGAGATCCGTCCCTCCAGGTTCAGCCGGCCGGGCAGATAGGTGTGCGGCGCGAACGAGCCGGGGAAGCTATAGCTGGCGAAGCGCGGCGCCTCGACCGCGGCCTGCGGGTTCATGCCGAACACGGCGACGTTCAGAAACGCCTGCAGCATGGCCTGGCACTGCACGTCGGCGCCCGGCGTGCCGAACGGCATGACGCCGCCATCGGCCGAGACCGCCAGCGCCGGACAGGGCGTGAGGCGCGGCCGCTTGCCCGGCGCCACGCCCGAGGGATGGTCGGCGTCGGCCCGCGACTGCGAGCCGCGCGAGGACGGGCACAGCCCCGTGCCCGGCACCACGGGCGCGTCATAGGCCGTATCGCTCGGCGTCGCCGAGAAGGCGTTGCCGGCGCCGTCGACGACGCAGACATAGGACGTGTCCAGCGCCGCCATGGCGGCATCGCCAATACTCAACGCCGGCCAGTCGGTGCCGTCGCCCGCCGGCGGCATCTCGGCCCAGGCCACGTCGTCGCGGATCAGCGCGCGGCGCATCTCGGCATAGGCCGGCGACAGCAGCGTCTCCATCGGCACCGGCACGAATTTGGGATCGCCGTAGAATCGCTCGCGGTCGGCCATGGCGAGCTTGATCGCCTCGGTCAACGTATGGATATAGGCCGTGGAATTGTGGCCCAGCGCCTTCAGGTCGTAGCTCTCGAGCAGCCGCAGCAGTTGCAGCAGCACCGGCCCCTGGCACCAGGGCCCGCAGGCATAGACCCGTGCGTCGCCGAACGCGACCTGCACCGGCGGCTCGACGCCGACACTGAAATCCGCCATGTCCTCCGATGTCAGCCAGCCGTCGTTCTCGCCGTGATAGCGCGTGATCGCGTCAGCGATGTCGCCGCGATAGAATGCGTCCCGCGCCGCCGCCAGGCCCGCGTCCCGGTCGCCGCCAGCCGCCGCTTCCTCATCGGCCATGTATTGCAGCGACCGCGCCAGATCGGCCTGCACGAACAGGTCGCCCACCGCCGGCGGCGCGCCGCCCGGCAGATAGATCTCGGCATTGGCCGGCCAGCGTTTGTAATCGACGGCATGATCGGCAATCAGCGACGCCATCAGCGGATACATGGCGAAACCGTCGCGGGCGAGCGCGATCGCCGGCCCCGCCACCTCGCCGAAGCGCATGCTGCCGTAGCGGCGCAACGCCGTGATCCAGGCATCGGGCGCCGCCGGCACCACCGTGCGCAGAATGCCGGCCGGCACGCTGCCGCCGTGACGCGCGCGAAAGACCTCGGCCGAGGCTGCCTTCGGCCAGCAGCCGAGGCCGCTGATCGTCACCACCTCTTGGGTTTCGGCGAGATAGAGAATGATCGGCGCGACGCCGGCGACGTTCACCAGGTCGCTCTGCACCACGCCCAGCGCCAAGCCGGCCGCGACGCCGGCATCGATGGCGTTGCCGCCTGCCTCCAGCACCTGGAATCCGGCCTGCGCCGCCAGGTAGTGCCCGGCCGCCACCATATGCTTGCGGCCGCGCAACGCCGGCCGATAGGCGTCCATGTTTTCGGAAATGCCCGTCATGCTTTAGCGTAGCACGCGTTCGCCCGACACGAGATGAGCCAAAAAGATGAACACGCATCTGCACCACGTGCATATCTTCACCAGTGACATCGACGCCACCGTCGCCTGGTACCGCGACATGCTGGGCGGCGAGGTGTTCTACGACGGCGAGTTCGGCGGCGCGCGCAACGTGTTCATGAAGATCGGCCACGGCCGGCTTAACATCTACGACCAGCCGCCGCGCGGCGACGGTCGCAATGCCGTGCACCATATCGGCATCCGCACCGACGACCTCGCGGCCTTGCATTCGCGGCTAGAGGCGAACGGCGTGGCTTTCCGCAGCGGCATCCGCGAGTTCGGGTCGTGGCGCTACATCATGTGCCCGGCGCCGGACAACGTGCTGTTGGAGCTGTTCGAGGCCGACCGGGCGCAGATGCCTGACCGCCTCGCGGCCTTCTTCTTCGACGATTGATCCGACGATTCAGTCGGCCGTCGCGTCGCTGCCGGCATGCTCGGCATAGAGTCGCTCGCCGGCCGGCGTCGGCACCCACAGCGTACCCGGCCCCTGGTCCCAGCCGCGCTCGCGGATCAGACCGGCCTCGGCCAGCGCCTGGATCGCGTGCGGATCGTGGAATTCGGCGTTCAGCATCACGTCCGACATGCTGCGCACCGGCTTCGGCAGGCGGCAGAGCCGTTCGAGAATGCGAAACGCTGTGCTGTTGGTGTCGATATTCATGGCCGCGGCGGATCTTACGCCGGGCCGCGGCGGAGATCCATCGTTCCGGCGGCCTAAAACAGTCCGGGCACCAGCCGCGCGCGCACGCGGTCGAGATAGGCGTCATAACCATCGAGCTGACGGCGCAATGTCGCTTCTTCGATGGCGATCCGCGGCCACATGCCGAGCACGATCATCGGCACGGCCGCGAGCGCCAGCGCGCTCGACTCCATGATCAGCCCCAGACCGGCAAAGAATGGAATCATGCCGGCATACATCGGATGGCGCACGACGGCGTAAGGGCCGGTGTCGATGACCCGTTGTTGCCGCTCGGCCTGGATCTTCACCACCGGCGCGGCAAACGAATTCTCCCGAAAGGTCCAGACGATGATAGCCAGGCCAAAGACATGCAGAGCGAGCCCGCCCCACAGCGACGCAGCCGACGGCGGCGCCGGCAACCAATGCAAATGGTGAACGTCGACCGGGATCAGTAGGAACCAACCCAGCATCAACAGCATGATCAGCAGCGTCGCGATCTTGTCTTGCCGGATCTTCGACCTGGGTCGCGCCAGGCGTTCACGCAGCAGATCGGGATCGGCCTTCAACAACCAAATCCCGACTGCGAGCTGAGATCCGCCGAGAACGGCAATCGCCAGCCAGCCGCGCGGCCAGTCGGCGGTACCCGTCAGCGACCAAGCAGGCCCAATCAGCAGCAGGACATAGGCCGCAACACCGATCGACCAACGAACCAGCAATCGCCACAGCAGCACACGCCGCCTCCTTACATGGGGTGTCGTGGATGCTGCAGGTTTTTGTTGGCGTCCGGCTAGAGCACGCCGCGATCCATGTCGACGATGTCCTTGCGCAGGGCCTCGAACTCCTCGGCCACCTGCGGGCCGAACAGCGGGTCGGCGACACTGGCGATCTCGCTCATGATCGCGTGCCAGTCCTCGTCTTCCAGGCTGTGCTCGGCCGGCTTGAACAGGCCGTCGTCCTCCCAGGCCATGTGCTGGCGGTATTTGTTGATGAACTCGCGCACGGTTTCGGAAAACTCCGTCCGCGGGATCTCGGCGTCGTGCAGCACCTCTTCCGTCAGCGCCCGGAACTTCCGGGTCAGATCGGACAGCTTGCGATGCTCGTCATCGAGGTTGCGGACCTTCTCGTAAGCCTCGGGATCGCGCTCCCGCAGCTTCGCCAGGACCAGATCTTCTTTCGGATGGTGATAGCGGTCGGGATAGGCCAGGCAATAGTCGATGACGCCGGTGATGACGTCGTAATCCGGCCGCCCGCCATTGTCGAAGATGCCGAGCTGGTGTTCCAGCGCGTCAAGCAGCTTGGCCAGATTGGCGTGATCCAGCCGCAATTCGTCCAGCACTTCCGACATCGCCCGTCTCCCGAACCAGGTTGCATACACGACGCGCCGCAACCGCGCCGAG
Organism: Alphaproteobacteria bacterium; assembly: GCA_965232515.1. Classification (GTDB taxonomy): domain Bacteria; phylum Pseudomonadota; class Alphaproteobacteria; genus JANQKO01. Next base: position 2,506,811 of record CBDDPY010000002.1, read on the forward strand.
ATCAGCATGGCCGGGGGCCAATGGACCTGCCTTGACCCTGATCAAGACCCGCCGGGGTCAGCCGGCGTGCAGGATCCGCGCGTCCGGGAACCGGCGAAGGGCCTGCCGGATCTCCTGTCGCGGCATCAGGCAGAAGGCCGTCGACAGCGCATCGGCCGCGGCGGCCGTCCGGGCCGCAACCGTCACTATGCGCCGGGCGGTCGCGGCCGCGCCGCTGCGGGGATCGATGATATGCCCCAGCCGGCCCTCGGCATCGAAGGTGGTGGCCAGCGTGTCCGACGTGGCGAGCGCCCGATTGCGCAGCCGGACGGTCCCGGCGCCCGGCGCGTCGATCCGCGCCGGCCATGCCCGGCCGTCGAGGGCGCGCAACTCGCCCACATTGACCAGCACGTCCCGCAGGCCGCGGGCGCGCAGCAGATCGGCAACCCGGTCGGTAATGAATCCCTGAGCGACGCCGTTCAGCGTCAGGGCCATACCCGGCCGGCGAAACGCGACCGCTTCGCCCGAGAAGTCCACCGACCCGAAGTCGGCCGGCGCCGACGGTTCGCGCCTACCATGTGCGTAGCCGTCCCACAACGGCTGCACGGTCGGATCGAAGGCGCCGCCGGTCTGCCGGTGCACCGCGACGACGAACGACAGCAGCGCCAGGAAATCCGGGTCTGGGTCCACCAGCCTCCCGTCGCGGTTCAGGCGCATGATCGCGCTGTCGGCGCGGTAGAGGCTGAACAGGGCCTCCAGACGCGCGATCTCCCGCCGGCAGTCCGCGAGAATGGCGTTGGCGACGGCGCGGTCGTCATGGGCGATCCGGATCTCGGCCCGCGCGCCGAGCGCGACGCCGCGCCAGATGGCGACCGGTTCCGCCCGCGCGCTGCCGCCACAGGCGACGGCCGCCGCCGTGACCGCCAGGAACCGGCGTCGCGTCAGTCCGGTCATCCCTGCAGGCCTCCGCCATCTTCTGCCGCCGCCGGCAAATCCACCTCGACCGGTCCCAGCACCATGGCGTCCTTGATGTCGGCGAAGGCGATCACGGTGCCGCCATGCCGTCGCGCGAAGGCCTCGGCCGCGCCGCGGTCGGCGAACGGCACCAGTTCCGGCGCGCCCATGCCGCCGCGGCGGTCGCTGCCGACCACAAAGACGGCCGCGCGCAGCGGGATCCAGTTGTCGTCGCCGGGGCGGTCCCAGCTCGCCGCCGCGCCCATGTCGTGCACGTAGATGACGCTGATCGCCGCCGTCTGCTCGGGCATCCGGTCGAAGGCCAGCGCGTCGCGCACCTGGCTGAACCAAAGCGGAAACTCATAGCCGACGAGGTGCACCTGCGCCTTCGGGCCGGGATGGTCCAGCACGGTCATCTGGCAGAAATGCCCGGCGGCCTCGCGGGTCAGCGCGATCGGATCCGGCACGACCGCCATTTCCGGCTCGTCGCAGCCGGCGAGCAACAGCAGGGCCAGACCGCAGATCTTCAATCTCTTCATGGCTCGCGCCTCCGAAACACCGCCGCCGCCAGGGCTAACAGCGCCAATGGCCAGGCGATGAGCGAAATCAGCGGCGCCAGGCTCGGCAGCGCCGCCGTCTGGGCGCCGCCGGCCAGGCTGCCGGCGAAGGCGCCGGCATCGATGGCCAGCAGATTGAACAGCCGAAAGGCGTCGGTCGGGCTGGCGACCAGCAGCCAGGGGAAGACCGACCGGGTGAACATGCCGCCGTCGTCCATGACCACGGCGCCCAGCAGCGCCACGTCGAACATCACCACGGCGATCACCCAGACCGTCAGCGCCAGGCTGGCGGCCGTGCCGGACTGCCGCACCCAGGCGCTCAGCGCATTGCCGAGCGCCAGGAACCCGGCGCCCAACAGCACCGCGCTCCAGACCAGCCGCAATAGGTGTCCGAAGCTCGCCGGCGTCACGTCGCCGGTTGCCGCGACGGCGGCCGCTGTCGCGGCGAAGCCGATGACGACCGACGCCGCCAGCACCAGCAGTTGCGCGGCGAACTTACCGACGAGCAGCTCCGATCGCGAGATCGGATAGGTCAGCAGCAGCGGCAGCGTGCCACGGTCGGCCTCGCCGCTCACCGAATCGTAGGACAGCAGCAGCGCGATCAGCGGTACCAGATAGACCGAGAGCGTCGCCAGGCTCGAGACCGTGACGGTCAACCGGTCGACGCCCAGCGTCCCGGCCGCGCCCGATCCGGCGAAGGCCAGGATCAGGCCGAACACGGTCATCAACGCGACGGCCGTCAGAACCCATCGGTTGCGCCGCGCGATGCGCATCTCACCGACGGCGACGGCAACGATACGGGCGATCATGGCTCTTCCTCCGGCCGGCTGTAGCGGCGATAGACATCCTCCAGGCTGGGCGGCACCACGTCGACGTCCTCGACCGCCGCGCCGAGCGCGGTCACCGCCGACAGGCATCGGATCTTTTCCCCCGGCGCGCAGACCAGCTCCACGGCGCAGCCGTTGACCCTGGTGCCGCCGACGTGACGCGCTATTGCGTCGGCCGCGCCGGGCCGCGCCGCTACGCGAATACGTACCGGCAGCCCGGCGCCGGCGCGCAACGCCGTCAGGCGGCCGTTCGCCGCGACCTGCCCGTTCCGCAGGATGACGATGCGGTCGGTCCGCGCCTCCAGCTCGGTCAAGGCATGCGACGACAACAGCACCGCGGCGCCGGCCGCCGCGAGCTCCGCCGTCATGGCGTAGAACATCTCGCGCGACAGCGGGTCCAGGCCGCTGGTCGGCTCGTCCAGCACCACGAGCCTCGGGCTGCCGATCAGGATCTGGGCCAGCCCCAGCCGCTGGCGCATGCCCTTGGAATAGGTGCCGATGCGACGGTCCATGGCGTCGCCCAGGCCGACCCGCGCCAGCGCGTCGCGCGCCAGCCGCACCGGCGCGCCCTTCAGCCGATAGAACAGCGTCAGCTGCTCGCGGCCGGTCAGGGAGGGATGGAAGGCCACGTTCTCCGGCAGATAGGCGCAACTCGCCCGCACGGCGTCGGCGCCGGGCGATTGGCCCAGCACTTCGATCCGGCCCGCGTCCGGCGCCGTCAGCCCCAGGATCAGCTTGATCAGCGTGGTCTTGCCGGCGCCGTTATGGCCGAGCAGCGCCAGCCGCTCGCCCGGCGCGATGTCGAGCGAGACGCCGTCGAGCGCGACCTGCGCGCCGTAGCGCTTGGAGATCGTCTCGATCCTGACCGCCGGACGCGTCATGAGCGATCCTCCCCGGGCGGCCGCATCAGCGGCCTGCTGTCGATGACGCCGCCCGGCAGCAGCGCCGGAAAGGCCTGCTGCGTCCAGCGGATCAACTGCACCGCCGGGCTGCCGAGCAGCAGCCGCGCCGCCGGCTGCGTCCACAGAATATGGTCCATCAGGTCGTTCGGCCGGTAAGCCATGTCGGCGAACCCGTCGGCGTCGATGTCGAAGGCGGCGTGATCGCTCCAGTAATTGCCGCGGCCGCCGGCGCTCCAGTCGAGCCAGCGCGAGCCGACATATTTCACCTGCGTGCGGTTGCCCACGAAGGCGTTGCCCGTGATCTCGTTGCGCTCGGACCCGGCCGTGAAATGGATGCCGATGCGGCAGGCCTCGAAGCGGTTGTCGGCGATGCGGTTCTTGTTGGCGTTGTACATGAACAGGCACTTCTCGCCGCCGCCAACAACGACGTTGCCTTCGATCTCCGCCCGGTTGGCATAGTTCAGCATGATGCCGTGGTCCCGATCGTTGCGGGACTCGTTGCCGCGCACCACCAGGTTCTTCGAGAACATCAGCGCATAGCCGGCATGATTGTTGCGCGAGACGTTGCCGGTCAGCTCGCCGCCGTTCGTGTACATGTAGTGCACGGCGAAACGCAGGTCCTCGAACCGGTTGTTCCGGAACGTGTTCTTTCGGCTGGTATTGACGAAGATGCCGTCACGGCCGTAGCGGACGCTGTTGCCGTCCACCACCGTGCCCGGCGCGTTCCAGATATAGATGCCGTTGCCGCGCTCGTTCACCCGGTGACCGCGCCGGCCGACGATGCTGTTGCCGCGCACGACAGTGCCCCGCGCGCCGTGCACGTCGATGCCGACAAGGTTGCCGACAAGCCGGTTGTCGGCCACGACGCCGTCCTTCGCCGTCTTGGTCAGTTTGATGCCGGAATCGAGATCTTCGTGCGACGAGCCCGAGCCGACGATCTCCAACCCACGCACCGTCACATCGGCGCCGGTAATGGTGACAACCGTGCCGGCGCCGGGCCCGACGATCCGCGCGCCGGCGTCGCCGACAAGCTTGAGCGGCCGGGACAGGACCACCAGCCCCGCGTGATCGCCGGACCCAAGCCGGACGGTATCGCCCGGCCCGGCCCGCTCGATCACCGATGACAGCGCGCCCGAACCGGCCGCCACGACCCATTCGCGGGCCGCGGCGGCGTCCGCCATCACCGCCCCGAACAGGACAACGACGGTCAGACCGGCAGCGGCGCGGGCGCGCGTCATCGTCAGCTCGACCGCGGCTCGACGATCATCCGCCCGCGCATCTCCATGTGCAGCGCGTGGCAGAACCACTGGCAGTAAAACCAGTGCACGCCCGGCCGGTCGGCGATGAAGGTCGCCGATGCGGTCGCCTGCGGCCCGACCTCGAAGGCGATGCCGTGATTGCCCAGCGTGAAGCCGTGCGTCAGGTCGTCGACATCGTCCAGGTTGGTGACATAGATCGTCACCTCGTCGCCCTGCTTCACCGTGAACTTCTCCATTGAGAATTCCGGCGCCACCGAGGTCATGTAGACGCGGACCTTGTTGCCGTCACGGATCGGCGCGTCGGCGCCGTCGTCCAAATCGACGCCATCGGCCGCGGCCTGCTGGCGCGCGTCCTCCCACATCGGATCGTCACGTTCCCAGATCGAGGCCGGGCTGACCTTCGACCTGTGCACGATGATGCAGTCATGGGGCTCGGCGAAGGTCGGCCCGTCATGCACCACCTTGGGCTGGTCGGTGGAGATGTCGAGCAGTTGCTCGTTCTCCGGCTTCAGCGGTCCAACATTCAGGAACCGGTCCTTGGAGAACTTGTTCAGCGACACCAGCCACTTGCCGTCGGCCTCCTTGGTCTCGCCCATGCTGCTGTGGTTGTGGCCCGGCTGATACTGCACGTCGGTCTTGGCCAGGATCGGATCGACGTTCTCGCCGGCATACTGACGGATCGCCGCCTCCATGTTCCACTTCGCCATCTGGCTGTCGAGGAACAGCGTCGTGTAGCAGTTGCCTTTGCCGTCGAACGCCGTGTGCAGGGGCCCCAAGCCCAGCTCCGGCTCGGCCACGACGCAGGACCGCGGATCGGCGCCGCTCTCGAACAGGGCATCGACCTTGGTCACGTCGAGCACGGTCACCGTCGGCGACAGCTTGCCGTTGATCACCACGTGCCGCCCGTCCGGCGCCGTGTTGCAGCCGTGCGGGCTGTTGGGGATCGGCACATAGGCCGTATAGGGCGAGCCCTTGCGGCCGTCCAGCACCGGCACGCCGTTATGACGCTCGAAGTCGCCGTTGCGGACGCCTTCCTCGATCCGCTTGATGTTGAAGATAACGGCCCAGTCGGTCTCGCTCTCCGTCATCTCCGCCAGGGTCACGCCGCCTTCGGAGTTGTAGCAGGTCGAGAAGGCGTATTTGCCCTGATAGTCGGCGTCGCAATTGTCCAGATTGCCGTCGACGATGACCTGCCAGGCGACCTCCATGCTGTCGCCGTCGATGGCCGAGAAGATCGCCACGTATTTCTCGGGATCGTCCAGGATCATGCCGTCGTTCGGCAGCGGAATGCGGTGCTCGCCGTTCGCGAACACATAGCCGGTGCGCGGGAACTTCTGCGGCCGCAGGCCGTGGATGTCGCTGGCGTTCGGGATCTCGATGATCTTGTCGCACTTCATGACGTCGCAGCGGACGCGCGCGACCCGCGTGTTGGCCTTGTCGTTCATGAACAGGTAACGGCCGTCATAGGTGCCGTCGGTGAACGACATATGCGGGTGGTGCAGGTCGCCATTGGCATAGGTCTGCATACCGTGCGCGGCCAGGTACTCCTTGGTCTCGGGCAGCAAGCCCTCGGTCATGACCTTCAGGCTCTCGTTGGTCTGACCCCAGCCGGTGGCGCTGCAGCGGTTGAACACCGGCACCCGCATCAGCTCGCGCATCGACGGCATGCCGATGATGCGCAGTTCGCCCGATTGGCCGCTCGACCAGAAGCCGTAATACTCGTCGAGCTCGCCGGGGGCCAGCGCGTGGCTGTGTTCGTGGCTCGCCGCGCGGGCCGGCTGAACGAGGCTCTGGCCAACCACGGCCGCCGCGCCGCCGCCCATGGCGCCCGCCGCCAGCACGGTCGTCGCCGTGCCGCCCAGCATGTTCCGGCGCGAGACGGTGATGCCGTCTTCAGTCTCGTCGGTCTTCGTCGTCTTGTCGGTCATTGTCGTCCTCCTCGCTGTTTGTCTTTCAGGGATTCATTCGGCCGCCATCTGCCCGGTCTCCCCGAGCAGCAGGGCGCGGCGTTTGCGTTTCTTGATGCAGACCGGGCATTTCTGGTCGTGCTGGTAGAGCACTTGGCAGTGCATGCAGTAGAGGCACTCGTTCGGGCTGATGCGGCCGTCGGGATGGATCGCCTGCACCATGCATTCGGCCGAACAGCGCTGGCACGGATTGCCGCACTCGCGATAGCGGTTCATCCACTCGAACACGCGCATCTTGGCCGGGATCGCCAGCGCCGCGCCCAGCGGACACAGGTAGCGGCAGTAGAAGCGCTCCACGAACAGCCCGGCGATCAGCAGCACGGCGACGAAGGCGACGAACGGCCAGGCCCGCTGGAATTTCAGGATGATCGCCGTCTTGAACGGCTCGACTTCGGCGAAGCGCTCGGCCAGCGGCAACGAATAGAGCGACAGGCCGAACAGCGCCAGAAAGATCATGTATTTGATCGGCCACAGCCGCTCGTGCAGCGCCCAGGGCACCGTCCATTGCGGAATGCGGCAGAGCTTCGCCGCCCGGTTCAGCAGCTCCTGCAGCGCGCCGAACGGGCAGAGCCAGCCGCAGAACACGCCGCGGCCCCAGAAGATCAGCGACGCCGCCAGGCTGAACCACAGGATGAAGACCAGCGGGTCGATCAGGAAGGCGTCCCAGCTGAACTCGTTCGCCAGCGCGTTCGCCAGCGCCAGCACGTTGACGACCGAGAGCTGCGCGTTCGCGTACCAGCCCAGCCAGCCGAGCGTGAACACCATGAAGCCGATACGAAACCAGAAGACGTAGGTCTCGTTCCGCGTCAGCGGCAGCTGGAAGAAGAAGAACACCGTCAGCACCACCAACGCCGTCACCAGGATGGCGATGTCGACGGCGCGGTCGCGCCAGATCCGCTGCCACAGCGCCGCCTTCGCCGCTGCCTCGTCGTCGGTGTCGATGCCGGGTGCCAGAGCGCTCGTGGCCGCCGTGGGAATTTCGCGCAAATAGGTCCCGGGCAGCCGGTAGGCCATGTCGAAGGTCAGGAACGATTTCTTGATCGGCCCGACGGCGCGCTGCACCAGCAGCTGCAGGCGCCAGGGCCGGGTCGGATCGAAGCCGGAATCGGCCGGAATCCGAAACAGGTCGAGCTCGTTGAAGCTGGGCGCGCCGGCGGCCGCGATCTGTCCCAGCCGGCGGTGCTGCTTGTCTCGGAACCGCACGCTCAGATCGCCCTGCACGACCTGAATACGGTCGAACAGGCCGCCGCGCACGTAGCCCGAGCCCTTGAACGAATAGCGCCCGCGTCCGGCCACCAGGATCGCGTGTTCGCCCGCGGCCAGCTCGGATGTCAGGTTCCCGTATTCGGCCTCGCCCAGCAGGCTCAAGCCGATCGCCGGCACGCTGACCAGCGCCGCCTGCATGTCGATGAAGGTCTCGGTCGCCGCGCCCGGTTCCGGCCGCGCCGCCGCCGCCTCGTCGCCGATGTCGCGAAAGGCCTGGTTGACCTGACCGATATCGAGCGTCAGCCGGCGGACGGCGCCGTCGCCGCTCAGGTCCATCCAGGACCGCACATCCTGCAGCGACGTATCGATTTCATAGACCGGACCCGCCGGCGGCGCCTTTGGCGCCAGACCGCCCAGCCCCAGGGCGCGGGCGACCTTCAGGCCGGCGCGCACGATCGAATCGTCGATCACGATGATCGTTACCGTGGCGCCGGAGATGATTTCCAGCTCGTGCCCGGACCCCTCCTTCTCGGCCTCGACCTTCAGGTCGAGCCCGACATAGCGCTGGGTCAGCGCCTGGATCTTGCGCTCGGGGATACCGATCAGCACGATCGGCTCGGCATGCTCGACCAGGCGCAGGCCGGTCACCACGGCGTCGCCGTCGATGCCGACAACCGTGTGGATCGGCTTGCCGGAATAGCCCGTGGTCGAGACGAAATCCGAGGTCAGGAAGGCCCAGCCGACGGTGTCGCCGCCCTTCAGCAGCGGCACGGCGGGAAGGTCGGACCGCGGCTTGCCGTAACGGTCCGCCGATGGATTGAGGTCGGCCGGTTTCAGCCGGTCCAGGAACTTCGCCAGCAAGGCGCCGTCTCCCGTCGCCGCCTGCGCGGTTAGGGATGGCTGCGCGATGAGCAGCATCAGCAACGAAAGGATGATCCGTGCCATTCGCCGACGCCCTGCCCCGCGCGCGTTGAATGCTTCAAAACGCCATCACTGTTTCAAATTCGCGTGCGCCGGTATTTGACTTTGGTTAGCCGAGGGCGAAAATCGGCCAGAGAAGGCAGGACGTTGTCCGCCGAACGCCAAGCTGGGATGTCACGCGTATGCAGGACCAGGCTGACGAGACCTTGTCGACGTTCCTGCGGCGGAACCCGCTGTTCAGCGATCTGTCGGACGCCGATTTCGCCGACATCGCCGCGCGCATCCGCGAGGTTACGGTGCCGCGCGGATCGGCGGTGTTCAATCAGGACGACCCGGCGCACACCTTCTTCATCGTCATCGACGGCTGGGTGAAGGTGTTCCGCACGACGATGGCCGGCGAGGAAGCGGTGATCGGCGTGTTCACCCGGGGCCAGAGCTTCGCCGAGATCGCCGCCCTGGCGCGGCAGAACTATCCGGCGCACGCGCATGCCGTGACCGATGCACGCCTCGCCGAAATTCCCGTCGATCGCATCGTCGGCAGCATCGCGCATAACCCCGAGGTGGCGCTGGTCATGCTGGCCTCCATCTCGCGCCATGTGCGCCGCCTCGTCGACGAGATCGAGAGCATGAAGGGCCTGTCGGGCATCCAGCGCGTCGCCGAATTCCTGATCGCCCAGAGCCCGGTCGAGAGCGGCGCCTGCACCGTGCGCCTGCCCTACGAAAAGGCGCTGATCGCGGCCAAGCTCGGCATGAAAGCCGAGAGCCTGTCGCGCGTGTTCCAGCGCCTGCGAAAGTTCGGCGTGCATATCAAGCGCGACATGGCCGTGATCAACGACGTCGAGGCCCTGCACGACGTCGTCGAGCGCGAGCGGCTTTCGGCCGAATCCAGCTAGCCTGACGCCCCCTCCCGCACCTGTGTGACAGCTCACAGGTTCCGCCGGACCCTAGCCCCACATTGCCCTTTGGACAGATCGTCCGTTTCTGGCGGCCACCGCCGCATAACTACAGATCATGGACTAGTGACGGTGCGCCGATTCGAGAACATTCCGACAAGCCGAGCGACATCGTTCGGTGCCTGCATCGAGCCGGACCAACCAAAAAATGGAACGCAGCCATGAATGACACGACCAGCGGGCAAGTCATACGCAGCGCCGCCGACGTTTACGAGGAATTCTTCGTGCCGGCGCTGTTTCGGGAATGGGCCGGGCGCGTCGCCTCGGCGGCGGGCATCGCGCCCGGCCAGTATGTGCTGGACGTCGCCTGCGGCACCGGCGTGCTGGCGCGCGAGGCCGCGGAACGGACCGGGCCGGACGGCGCGGTGACCGGCATCGACCGCAACGAGGGCATGCTTGCCGTCGCCGGCCGGGTCGCGCCCGGCATCGACTGGCAATACGGGCTCGCCGAATCCCTGCCGTTCGACGACGGCCGCTTCGACGCCGTCGTCAGCCAGTTCGGCCTGATGTTCTTCGAGGACCGCACCGCGGCGCTGGCCGAAATGTGGCGCGTGCTGCGCCCCGGCGGACGTCTCGCCGTCGCGGTCTGGGACGCGCTCGGCCGCACGCCCGGCTATGCCGCCATGACGGACCTGTTGCAGCGGCTGTTCGGCGACGCCGCCGCCGATTCCATCCGGGCACCCTACGTGCTTGGCGATCCCAAGGATCTGCAATCACTGTTCACGGCCGCCGGCATCCCGGAGGCCAGAACCGAGACGCAGAACGGCACCGCCCGCTTCCCCTCGATCGAGGCCTGGGTGCACACCGACGTCAAGGGCTGGACGCTCGCCGACATGATCGACGACGCACAGTACGAGACGCTGCGCCGCGCGGCGATCCAGGAGCTCGGCGGCTTCAAGCAGTGCGACGGCACCGTCGCCTTCCGCGCCCCCGCCCACATCGTCACCGCAACGAAGCACTGAATCGGTCGCGGACCTCACAAATCCTCGACGGTGACAGGGAACAGCGGCGCCAGATCGTCGACCGGCATCACGTGGTAGAGCGTGAAGCGGTAGGCCGTGCCGGCGGCCAGCTCCGGCGGCGTGAACGGAAACGCCAGGTTGCCGCCGGTCGACAGCCGGCCGGGAAAGCCGTGGTGCAGCAGATACTGCTTGGTGACGCCCGCCACCATGCGCGCCGCCGCCACGCTGGCGGCGATGCATTCGACCAGGATGAAGACCTCGTGCGGTGCATCGCCTCCGCGCGCCGGACCGACGCCGTCGCGGCCATAGACATGCACATGGAACTGAAAATCGCCGCCGGTCTGGCCGGCCACCAGCTCGCGCACCGTCGCCTCGACCCGCGGCAGGATCTCGTCCAGGCCGGCGATGAAGCGCGGATCGGCGCTGGCGCACAGCAGCACCGCCCGCTCGCCGACCCATGCGGCGCCCTCGACCTTCACGCTCGGCCGCGCCGCCGGTTCCCAGCGCGCGCCCGTGACGCAGCAGCGGTGCGCGTCGACCGCGTCGTAGCGCGCCGTGTCCAGATGCAGCACGCCGTCCGGCTCGGCCACGCGGTAAGGATCGGCCTGCTCGTAGAGCGCGTGCGCGGCGACCGACATCGGCGTGGCGTGCCGCTCGGGGTTCATGCTTTCCAGGACGAAACTGTCGCCCTCGAGCGTGCCCAGCATGGCGTCGCGGCCCCCGGGCTCGCAGCAGATCGACGTACACTCGATAATCTTCGCCATGTGCATCGACGCCGCGTCGTCGTAGCCCAGCATCTGCGGCACGGCCGCGAACACGGCGGTGTCGCAGGCCCGCCCGGCGACGATCACGTCAGGATCCAGATCCAGCGCGCGCCGGAACGCTTCGGTGCCTATCTGGCCGACGATGTGGTCGCTCCGTTCGATGTCGTCGGCCGCGACCGCGGGCATGGCGCCGAGTGGCGTCAACGTGCCGTCCCGCAACGCCGTCTGCACAAATGCCTTCGGGATATCCGCCGCGATGGTCGCCAGCCGGAAGCGCAGCCCGTCGGCGCGGGCGATATCCCGAATCAGCTCGACGGTCGCGTCGAGATGCGGCGCCGCGCCGGCCGTGCCGGCGCTGCCGATCAGCAGCGGCACGTCGAGATCGCGCGCGCCACGCAGCACCAGCGTCAGATCGCGCCGGGTCAGCTCCGGCGACGTCGCCATGCGCCCCGCGCCCAGGTAATAGGGCCCGGGATCGATCGAGCCCATGTCGCAGCCGATGAAATCGGGCTCGCGCGCCAGCCCGGCCCGCAACGCCGCCTCGGGAATGCCGTAGCCGAGTTGTCCCGACGCGGCGAGCGCCTTGAGCGGGCCCGGCTCGGCCCGCGCCGCGAAGCGTTCGCGCAGCCGCGCCGTGGCGCTCACAGCTCCAGATCCAACAGCGGCCCGTGCTGCTGTGCGCCGTAGACGTCGCTGTCGCCCGGACTGCCGGCGACGATCTTTCGGTCCAGCACCAGCTTGATGGCGTGCGCCGGCGCATAGGGCAGCACCCGCACGGCCTCGGGCGCAAGCCCATAGAGGCCGGCGATGTTGGACGGCACCAGCGCCGGCGACTGCCGCGCCCGCTCGAACGCCGCGGCGTCGTTGAACATCAGGTCCACCGTCACCGTCAGCGGCCCGGCATTCTTGCTGCGCACCACGCGGGCAGCCTCGATCAGCCTCATCCGCCCTGCCGGTCGCGGTAGGCATCCGCGATCGCGCCCGCCGTCGCCGCCCAGACGCCGTCATGCCCCATGATGTGCGCCAGTGCCTCGTCGAGATAGCGGATGCGGTGCGCCTGCCCGAAGATCCAGGGGTGGATGCCAAGGCTCATCATGCGCCCGTCCTCGGCGCCCTCCGCGTGGAGCCGGTCGAACGCCGTGCCGACGATCTCGGGATAGCGCCAGGTGGCGATGCGCCTGAGCCAGATCAGCTGCGCGTCGTCCCAGTCGACATGGTACGGCAGCGAGACCATCGGCCGGTCCAACGTCAGCATGTAGGGCTGGTCGTCGTTCGGCCAGTCGCCAAGCCAGTCGAGCCCGGCGTCCGCCAGCAGCTCCGGCGTCCGTGGCGTCTCGCCCATGTCCTGGCTGATCCAGCCGCGCGGCCGCTGCCCGGTGGCATTCTCGACGGCCTCGATCGATTGCGCGATATAGGCGCGCTCCTCGGCCTCGTCCATGCGGCTGTTGAGCATGCGCGTCGCATGCGTGCCGTGCGCCGCGAATTCCCAACCACGCGCCCGGCACTGATCGATCAGATAGGGATAGCGTTCGCACACGGCCGCGTTCACCGCCACCGTCACCGGCAGCTTGTACTTGTCCAGCACTTCCAGCACCCGGAAGAACCCGACACGGTTGCCGTATTCGCGCGTCGAATAGGTGCGGTATTCCGGCGCAAAGTTGCCGAATTCACCGCGATAGCGCGGGTCCCGATGACTGTCCTCGGGCGGATCGAGCTCGTAATACTCCAGGTAGAGCACGGTCCAGAGCGCCACCCGCGCGCGGTCCGGCCAGACGAGCTTCGGCCGCTGCGGCAGCGGCGAATATGTGTAGAGCGCGTGGTCCATGCCCGGCGGATGCGGCTTACGCATGGCGCGCCTCCTTCGTGGCCGCGATGTGCGCCTGCACCTCGTCCCAGCAATGTTCGTAGTACCAGTCGGCCATTTCCTCGCCGGTCGCCTGCCAGACGCCGTCATGGCCCATCACGTAAGCGAGCGCGTCCTCGATGTGTTTCAGGCGATGCGGCTGGCCGACCCAGTAGGGATGCAGCGCCACGCACATGACCCGGCCGCCGCCGTTGCCGTCGCGCGCGGTCTCGGCATAGAGCTGGTCGAAATAGTCGCGGATCATCCGGCCCATGTCGTCGGCCTCGAACGGCTGGTTGTAAAGGACGGCGTCGTTCAGCTCCATGGAGTAAGGCAGCGTGATCAGCCGGCCCGAGCGCACGTTCATGGGGAACGGCTGGTCGTCGTGGAACCAGTCGCAGAAGTATTTGATGCCGGCCTCGGCCACCAGGTCGGGCGTGTTCAACGTGTGCGACACCGCCGGCGAGAACCAGCCCGGAAGCTGCCGGCCGGTCAGCCGTCGGAAGGTCTCGATATTGTCGCGAACGTATTCCCGCTCCTCGTCCTCCGGCATGTTCCAGAGATATTCCGTGTTGTAGATGCCATGGCTGAAATAGTCCCAGCCGCGCGCCTCGCAGCCTTCGAAGATCGCCGGGTAATGCTCGAACGCCGCCAGGTTCAGCGACACCGTGCATTTAATGCCGAGCCGGTCCATCGACTCGAACAGCCGCCACATGCCGACACGGTTGCCGTAGTCCTTGATGCCGTAGCCCAGCACGTCCGGGTGAGGCATACGCGGCCAGGGATCGCGCACCCTGACCGGTCCCGGCAAATACTGATAGTGCTCGATGTTGGGACAGACCCACAGCGCCACCCGCGCCCCGCCCGGCCATCTGAGCGGCGGCCGCGCGACAATCGGCGAATAGTCAATCCGCTCCATTCTGCAACTCCTCCAAAAACCGATTTCACCACAGAGGGCACAGAGGACACAGAGACTCAACAACCTGCTTTTTCGGCGCTTCGCGCCAACAAACCTTTTTGTTTCTCTGTGTTCTCTGTGTTCTCTGTGGTGAACTTTCCCTGGTCTATTTCTGGAACCGCTGTTCCAGCGCCAGCCAGCGGTCGTAGTCGAACAGATCCCAGAGTTGGCGGTGGTCGAACATGCGGTCGCGCCAGCTCTCCGTCGTGCCCGATGTCATCAGCGTCTCGAGCAGGTCCTCGCCCATGCGCCCCAGCATGCGCGTCAGCGAGTTCGGAAAGATCGCGATGGCATAGCCCAGTTCCGACAGCCGGGCCGCCGGCAGGAACGGCGTACGGCCGCCCTCCACCATGTTGGCGAGCGTCGGCCCGTCGAAACGGTCGTTGATGGCCCGCATTTCGTCCTCGCTCTCGGGCGACTCGACGAACAGCACGTCAGCGCCGGCCTCGGCATAGGACGCGGCCCGGTCGAGCGCCGCGTCGATGCCCTCTGATGTCCGTGCGTCCGTGCGGGCGATGACCACGAAATCGTCGTCGTGCCGGGCATCGACCGCCGCCTTGATCCGGCCGGTCATCTCGGCCACGTCGGCGATCTTTCGGCCCAGCTCGTGGCCGCATTTCTTCGGCCAGACCTGGTCCTCGATCTGGATGGCGCTGACGCCGGCGCGCTCGTATTCGCGCACCGTGCGGATGATGTTGAGGGGCCCGCCATAGCCGGTGTCCGCGTCCGCCACCACCGGGATGGCCACGGTGTCGGCGATGCGGCCGACCTGGTCCACCACTTCCGAAAACGACACCAGCCCGACATCGGGCGCGCCCAGCCGACTCATCGACAGACCCGAGCCGGTGACATACATGGCCCCGAACCCCGCCGACTCGACCAGCCGCGCGGTGATGCAGTCGAACGCGCCCGGCGCCACGACGATCTCGTCGTCCGCCAGCAATGTGCGCAGCCGGGCGTTCCTGCCGTCGACGTCGCGCAGGCCCGTGGGATACGCCTCACTCATGACGCCGCCCGTTCCGTCACGGCCGCGGCGCGCCAGACGTTCAGAATCTCATCGGCGTCGTGCAGCGGATAGCGCTCCTCGAACAACCGCATCGAGCCCTCGTGCTGCGCCCGGTTCGGGCTGCCGACGCCGTCGCGCACGACGACCACGTAGTAGTCGTGGTAGGACGCCGCGCGCACCGTCGACTCGACGCAGCCCTCGGTGTTGTAGCCCAGCACCACCACCGTCTCGATGCCGCGCCCCCGCAGCTTCTCGTCCAGGTCGGTGCGGTGAAAGGCGTCGGGCCGAAACTTCACCAGGTCCATATCCGCCGGCCCCGGCGCCAAGCCATCCGCCAGCGCCGCACCCCAACTGCCGGCGAGCGTATAGTCCGGCGCCTTGCCGTCGCGGTTCTTGAAGCGCAGCCAGGCCGGCGAATCGCTGGCGTTGTCCGGCAGCGTCTGCTGTTGGATGAACACGACAGGCACGCCCAGCGCCTGCGCCTCGGCGACGAAATCGACGATGCCCGGCAACTGCGCCTGCACCAGCGTCATATCCTTGCCGGCTTGCGCGAAATGCCCGTCGTCGTGACAAAAATCGTTCTGCACGTCGACCAGCAGCACCGCCGTATGCGCCGGCGCGACCAGCTCGCCGATCGTATCCAAGACCCAGACGCCATTGATCTGCTTCATGCCCGCACCCCGATTGTCCTGACCAGCCGGCAGCATAGCCGAGCCGCCCGTCCCCGTCATGCGGGCGTCCCGCGCTCTGGTGTCCGCGCGCGAAGCATGCTGTGATCGCGCCGCTATTTGTCCCGGATCACAGCCGTATCGTCAGGGGGAATGACGTTCCAATCGCAAATGCTCGCCGTCGCCGGCCTGCTTCTGCTTGCCGCCGGCTGCGCCGGCCCGCCGAACCTGATCTCCGGCACCGCCGACAGCGTGCTGGTCGAATACGATTTCGTCGCGCCGGTGCGCGTGACTCGGGCCGAGGCCGAGGCCAAGTGCGCCCAGTTTGGCCGCACGGCACGCTATGCCGGCGTCATCAAGTTCGTGACGCAGACCCGCCACGCCGCCGTCTACGACTGCCTGCCGCCCGACGCGGGCGGGCCTTAGCCCACAATTGGCAATGCCGAATGGGAGCGGAAAGCACATTGCCTTCAATGCCACTGGATGCCCGGGTCAAGCCCGGGCATGACCGAGAAAGGGGACGAAGACCACACAAATACGTCATTGCCGGGCTTGACCCGGCAATCCAGGGGCAAACGAGTTCCGAGTCGAAAACTCGGAGCGGCGCGCGTCAAAAAACGCTGGCGAGCGTATCAGGGACCGCGGGGGCTGTACTCCTGCGCCCGCGCCCGGCGATAGGCGCGTTCGGTGCAGGCATCGATTTCGGCCTGGCTGGCGTTCGGCAAGCGCTCGCGGCATTCGCGTTCCGCCCAACCGCCGCCCCCGCCACCACTTTGACAAGCCGCCAACAGGAACGGTGCACACAACGCCACCCAGATCAGTCGTCGCATACCGCCCTCCGCGATTGATTAACCATATGTAGGTCGCCATCACCGCGCGGCAAAGCCGCCCAGAGGCGCGGCTTGCCGTTATCGCTTTGTTATGCTGCGATCTGGGATAATGAGCGGTCGCCGATACGGCCGACATCAACGCCTTTTTTTGGGGGATTTCCGCATGTTTGCCGCGCCACCGGTGATCGAGACCGAGGTGTTCGCCCGCCTGCCCGACGCGTTCCGCGAGGGCGACCGGCGTTCGGACTGGCTCGACGTGCAGCGCCGCGGCGCGCCGCTGGACTCGTTCCTGGAAGGCCCCTCCTTCGACCGCGACGGCAACCTCTACTGCGTCGACATCCCCTTCGGCCGGGTCTTCCGGATTTCCCCGTCGGGCGAGTTCACGCTGGTCACCGAATACGACGGCGAGCCCAACGGCCTGAAGATCCACAAGGACGGGCGTATTTTCATCGCCGACCACAAGAACGGCATCATGCTGCTCGACCCCGACAGCGGCTCGGTCGAGCCGTTCTACGACCGGCCGGTGCTGCAGCGCTTCAAGGGCGTGAACGACCTGTTCTTCACCAGCCGCGGCGACCTCTATTTCACCGACCAGGGCCAGACCGGCCTGCAGGACCCGACCGGCCTCGTCTACCGCCTGCGCGCCGAGGGGCCGTTCGAGACCGTGCTCGATACCTGTCCCAGCCCGAACGGCCTGGTCTTCAACCGGGACGAGACCCAGCTGTTCGTCGCCATGACGCGGGCCAACTGCGTCTGGCGGGCGCCGCTGATGCTGAACGACACCGCCTCCAAGGTCGGCGTCTTCGTGCAGATGTCGGGCGGCGTCGGACCCGACGGCATGGCGCTCGACGACGACGGCAACCTCGCCGTCTGCCATGCCGGCCTCGGCGCGGTCTGGCTGTTCAGCCCGCTCGGCGAGCCGCTCGCCCGCGTCAATTCCTGCGCCGGCCTGATGACTACCAACTGCGCCTATGGCGGCCCGGACAACAAGACCCTCTACATCACCGAATCCGATTCCGGCCAGATCCTGACGGCCCGCCTAGACACCCCCGGCCGCACCATGTACGCCCACATGGACTAGGCTAAATCGGATTAACCACAGAGTTCACAGAGCACACAGAGAACAAACCTGTTTTTTCGGCGCTTCGCGCCAACAAACTTTTTTCTCTGTGTGCTCTGTGAACTCTGTGGTGAAAAGAACTCCTGGGATGACGACCACCGATCTCGCCGATCAGATCACCGCCTTCAAGCGATCCCTCGCCGATCGCAAGGACGACCTGCGGCGGGCATTCGTCGAGCTGGAGGATCACATCAAGGCCGAGGTCGACACGATCCTTGCCGACCAGGCCGCCGGCCGCGCCGTCGTTCCCGAGATCGGCTACCCCGACATCCGCGACGGCAAGGTTGGCGATGCAACGAAGGCGGCGATCCGCCGCCGCGGCGCCGTCATCATCCGCGAGGTCTTTTCCGAAGCCCAGGCGACAGCCTGGAATGCCGAGATCATTGCCTACGCCGAACGCAACGGCTTCTACGCGCAAGCCGAAGCGGCGCCCGGTGCCGGTCGGCCACAGATGCTCAGCCTCTATTGGTCGCGCGCCCAGGTTGCCGCGCGCCAGGCCCCGACGCTCGCCGACACCCGACGGTTCCTCAACCATCTCTGGCGCTTCGACGGCGCCGGCATCGATCCCGATCACGAATACAGCTATGCCGACCGCGTCCGCCGCCGCGAACCCGGCGACCGCACGTTGACGCTCGGCCCCCATATCGACGGCGGCGCGGCCGAGCGCTGGCTCGAGCCCGGCTTTCAACAGCTCTACGCGCCCGTGTTCGCCGGCGACTGGCGCGCCTTCGATCCCTTCGACGGCCGGTGCCGGACAACCGCGAACGCAACGCCCTCGCTGCTGGTTTGCAGCATGTTCCGCACTTGGCAGGGCTGGACCGCTCTGACGCCGCAGGGCCCGGGCGACGGCACACTGCAACTCATCCCCATCGCCCAGGGCATGACCCATATGCTGCTGCGCGCGCTGCAAACCGACGCGCCCGACGACCAACTACCGGGCGCGGACCCCGGCCGCGGTCTCTGGCCCGACATCGACTGGCACGCGCCGCTTTTGAATGGCCTGGTCTCGATCCCGGCCGTCGGTCCCGGCGACACCGTCTGGTGGCACTGCGATCTCGTGCACGCCGTCGAGCCCCTGCACAACGGAACGGCCGAGAGCAACGTGTTCTACATCGCCGCCGCCCCCGACTGCGCCCGGAACCGCGCCTATCTCGAAAAACAAAAGGCGGCTTTCCTCGACGGCCGCAGCGCCCCCGACTTCCGGCCCGAACACTACGAAACCGCTTACCCCGACCGCGCCACGCCCGCCGACCTCACAGATCTTGGCCGCCGGCAGATGGGGTTTTGAGCCCCGAGAACCTCCCACAGCCGTTCGCGTTTGGTCTAAAGGGGTCAGGTCTCGGATTTAATCAGGTTGGCGACGGTACGTGTACACACGGTTTCGTCTCGATTGCTCGCCGAACAGACCCGAGCGGCGGATCGCGCCCGGCACCCAGCCGGCGATCGGAAACTGCCAGACGGCCATGACGCCGTCCGGTTTCAGCACCCGGTGCATCTCGGGCAACAGACGGTCGAGCGGCAGCGACGGGAACGGCAGCACGCCGAACAGCAGCGCCCGGTCCATGCTGGCATCGTCGAGTCCGGTATCGAGCGCATCCCGCCGCACCACGTCCACATTGCGCAGCCCCGCCATCGCGACCTTTTCTCTTAGGCGTTCAGCATAACCCGCCAACGGTTCCATCGCGATCAGGCGACCCTGCGGGCCGATCAGCTCGGCCGCCGGCAGGGTGAAGAAGCCGGTGCCGCTGCCCACCTCCAGGACCGTCTGGCCTGGTGCGATATCGGCGCCGTGAAGGATCTTCACCGGATCGTGCAACAGGCGCCGCAGCCGGCTCTCCATGGCCCAGCCGGCAGGCTTGAAAACCAGGTTCAGGAGCCGTGAATTGCCGAGCTCTTCGGTCTTCATGTGTTCTGCCCCAGGTCGGCCGGGATGCCCTCCGGGGCGCAGCTTGCATGCCCCCGTCGACTGCGGTCAAACACCGGTCCGGCTAGTCGACCGTCCGCAGGGCGAACAGCATGGCCGACGACGACAAGCAAACCAGTCCGATGCCGCACACGGCCGCCGCCGTCCAACCGCCATGCACGACGAACAGCGCGAACAGCGGCGGGCCGGCCAGCGACCCGCTCGCGCCGGTATGCGCGATCAGCGCGTTGACGCGCGAGAGATCGCCTGCCGTCGCGATCTTCGGCAGCAGCGAGAACGCCATCGACGGAAAGACGCCCGACAGAGCATTCAAGGCGACAAAGAGGCAAACGGCCGGCGTGGCCGCGAGGGCGCCTGAAAACACGAACACGAGGAGAACCGCCGGCACGGTCAGCGCGCTCAACAGCACACCCGTCTGCCAGCCCGTCGACGCCACGCCGTACCGCGCCAGCAGCAACGGCACGATCAGCCCGGCCGCGTTGACGAAGGCGGCGAGCCCGGTCGCGAGACCGGCCGCCGAGAACGTCATGCCGAACTCGGCCACGAAAAATTCGGGCGCCAACGCCAGCATGCCGACCGTGAACGCGGTATAGAGACCGAACCCGCCGGCGAAGACCCACGGTCGAAGATGGGCACCGTGGCGACCATCGGCGTGTTGCGCCGCGCGCTCGATGATCGGCAACGATGGCGGCAGCATGACCAGTACGAGCGCGACGCCGGCCCAGAGCCCGAGCCCGAAGCGCCAGGAGAGCAGGTCCGCCAGCGGTCCGGAAACCACGGCGCCCAGCGTGAAGCCGATCGGAAAGAACGTGCTCCAGACCGCGAGCGCCAGAGGCCGTTTCTCCACCGATACGCTGTGCGCCATCAGCACGGGCGCCGAGATCACGACGCCGAGATAGCCGAGGCCGTCGAGGACGCGGGCGGCGAACAGGAGCGTCGCGTTGCCGGACGCCGCCGCCAGCAGGCTGCCCGCCACGAACAAGAGCAACCCGGCCCTGAGCGCCCGCCGGTGCGTCTGCGCGCGCACCAGGCGTTCGGCCGACGTCGCGAACAGCGCGCCGCCGAACTCGACCAGCGAGATCAGCACCGAGCCGAGGACGAGACCGATGGCGAGCTCCCGCGAGATCGCCGGCATCAGCACCGGCATCTTGCCGAGCTGCGCCGTCGCCAGCACGCCCGTCAGGTAGAGCCAGACCAGTGTGAAGTTGCGTCGATCCATGATACCCCTTGGGCGGCATCTGGCATCGCGCGGGCGCGGAACGCACGGAATAAAGTATTCATCGACGGCATGACGGGACATCTGACGATCGGCGACAACGCGGCCTTTCTCGGCCGCAGCCTGCGCAGATGGCGGGCGATCCGGCGCTGCAAGCAGACGCATGCGGCCGAGCTGCTGAACGTCTCGCAGGCGACGGTGTCGCGCTGGGAGAACGGCACCCAGACGCCCGACCCGGACGAGCGCGCCGCCATCGCCCGCCTCCTGGCGGCCCGCCTCGACGCGCCGGCGGACCGTCAGCTCGCCCGGCTGGTCGAACGGTCCACCCTGCCGCTACATCTGGTCTGCGACCTGACCCACGACCTGCTCGCCTGCTCCGCCCCCCGCGCGCGGCAGTTTCACCTCGATGTCGGCGATGTGATCGGCACCTCGCTCTGGCCCTGCGCGTCCGACGAGATCGTCCGCGCCGAAGCGCGCCTGCCCGAGATCGGCTGGTATGACGAACCCGGCATGGTGGTCGAGGCCGAGACCGGCGCGCGGCCGGGCCCTGTTATCGACATCGAAGCGAGCCGCTTCCGCTGGACGCGCATGCAGCTCTCGGACGGCGGCTTCGTCCGGCTCGTCGAGACGGTCGGCACGGCCTAGACGGACGGAGAAGCATGCCGAAGAAACAGCGCCCCTTCGACGATCCCGCCGTCAAGGCCGTGTTCGACGCCTATCCCAGCCCGCTGCGCGCCGACCTGCTGGCCCTGCGCGCCCTGATCCTCGACACGGCGTCCGCGACCGACGGCGTCGGCCCGCTGGTCGAGACGCTCAAATGGGGCCAGCCGTCCTACCTGCCGGCACGCCCGCGCATCGGCACGACGGTCCGCATCGACGCGCTGAAGGACCGCCCCGGCGGCTACGCGCTTTTCGTGCACTGCCAGTCCCGGCTGGCCGACACCTTCCGCCAGCACTACCCCGGCCAGTTCACCTTCGAGGGCAACCGGGCGCTGCTGTTCACGAGCGGGCAGCCACGTCCCGACGACGCCCTCAAACATTGCATCGCGCTCGCCCTCACCCATCACCTGCGCAAGCGCCGGCCGAAGGCCGGGCATGACAAGGCGGCGGCGAACGTCCGATAATCCGCACGGGGGTCGGATCGACAGGAAGCGCCACGTGATCGAGTCCGCCGGAAGCAAACGCCGCGGCCAGTGCCTGTGCGGCGGCGTCGCGTTCGAGATCGCCGTGCCCAGGCCCAGCTACCACGTCTGCCATTGCGGCATGTGCCGCCGCTGGGGCGGCGGCCCCTGGATGTCGGTGATCTGTCCCGGCCCCGCCACCTTCATCTCGGACGCGACGCTCGCCTGGTACCGGGGCTCGAAATGGGCCGAGCGCGGCCACTGCACCAAGTGCGGTTCCAGTCTGTTCTTCCGCCTGGCGGCCAAGCCCGACGCCGTCACCGCCATCTCGGTCGACGCCTTCGACGACAACGCCGACTTCACCCTCGGCCGCCACATCTACGTCGACGCCCAACCCGCCCGCTACGCCTTCGCCGACGACTGCCCCCGCCTCACGGAGGCCGAATTCCAGGCCGAGATGCGGGGTGGTTAAGGCCGGCGGCGCAAAGGCGTGACAAACCTCGCATAATGGGCGGCAACGGACGGCAAGTCTTCACGGGCTAGCGGCCCGGGCTTCATAACGAACCCAGCGATAGGACCGCTCATCCCGATAGCCAAGCTTCCGGGCGACGCGTATCGAGGCGGTGTTGGTCTGATGACAACTCCAGTAGGTTGGAACGCCTTCCCTCGTATAGCTTCTGATGAGAGGTGCACAGGTGATCGCGGCGAAGTTGCAGCCTCTATGGCCCTGCTTGGTGAAGACCACCAATTCCACGCGCCCCGCGCCCTTAAACAGGCCGTAGGCTTCACTCAACATCTCGTCGTGATGCATCAGACACATGCCATGGCAATGCGCAAAGAAACGATCGGCGCTTCCACAGGCGGCAAGAATTTCGCCATGCCAGAGGCAGCGCGCCAGGAGGCTTCGGTCGATCGGCACGATCCGATAGCAAGCGGGTAGCGACTGCATGAGCCCGTCGGCGTCGTCGAAATTTGGATCACGGGCGGTAAACTCGAGCCGGCTAACAATGCGGCTGTGGTTGGAAGGGAGTGATCGCGCCTCGAATTCCGCCTCGGAAATCACCAGTCGTATGGCCCCTTTCCTGCGAGAAGCCAGGACGGCGTCCGCCAGAAAACCGTCCGTCACCCGGCCGCCAAAAAACGTCGCGCCATAGTGCGTGCGGACAACCGCTTGAGAGGGCGAGGTCGCGCTGTCAACCAGCGCCAATCCAGGGTAGCGGCCTTCCAGTGTCGCAAAGAGCATCGTGTCGTTTGGCCTTCCGGGGGCGAACAACCTGACAAGCTTTGGGCAGGTGGTCGGACACGACTGCATCTTGCGACTATAGAGGCTGGCCAATCTCTGATCAGGATTTCCGTGCGTTCAGGCCCCAGGTCCAACGCGGAAGGCGTTCAGCGCTGAGCCGGCGTGGAAACAGGCGGACCGGACGACGAGCATCTGCGTCGACACCCAACCCGCCGGCTACGAATTCGCCGACGACTGCCCACGCCTGACCCATGCCGAGCTCCTGGCCGAGATGCGGGGTTAGGGCCAGCGGGAAGGCGTGACGCCGAAGGGATCGTGTCTTTTACGGGATGCGGTTGAACCGGGGCCAATCCGCCAACCGCGAAACGCCGCGATCCCGCGCCTAGGAATTCCCCTCAACCTGACGCATAATTGCCGTCAAGCAACATCAACCAGAACGGCAATGGGGGTGCACGGTGAAACCGGAAGGAACGGCGTGGCCGGAAAAGACCAGGGAGTTGCACAACCATCATATCGACTCGACGGTCTGGAACGATTTCCAGTTCCGCTCTGACGACATCGTCATCGCCACTTACGCGAAATCCGGCACCACGTGGCTACAGCAGATCATCAGTCAGCTCATCTTCAACGGCCAGGAAGGTCTGCCGGTGGCGGACATGTCGCCCTGGGTGGACCTGCGCATCCCGCCCAAGGAAGTCAAACTGCCCGAGCTGGAGAAGCAGACGCACCGGCGGTTCGTGAAAACCCATCTGCCCGTCGACGCGCTCGTGTTCTCGCCGGACGCCAAGTACATCTACATCGGTCGGGACGGGCGCGACGTCGTCTGGAGCCTGTACAACCACCACGCCAATGCCAACGCGCTCTGGTACGAGGCGCTGAACGACACGCCGGGGCGCGTTGGTCCGGCGATCGAACCGCCGCCGGACTCCGTCGTTCAGTACTTCCGCGACTGGCTGGCAAAAGACGGCTTTCCGTTCTGGTCGTTCTGGGAAAACGTCCGGTCCTGGTGGGCGATCCGCGAACTGCCGAACGTAATGCTGATCCATTTCGCAGAACTCAAAGCGGATATGCCCGGCGAGATTCGGCGCATCGCATCTTTCCTCGATATCCCAATCGATGAGTCCAAGTGGGATGCCATCGTCGCCCATTGCAGCTTCGACTATATGAAAGCGAACGCCACGGCGAGCGTGCCGCTCGGCGGCATATTCTGGGAGGGCGGCGCCGAAACCTTCCTGC
Organism: Alphaproteobacteria bacterium; assembly: GCA_965232515.1. GTDB lineage: Bacteria > Pseudomonadota > Alphaproteobacteria > JANQKO01. The sequence continues at coordinate 2,531,227 of CBDDPY010000002.1, forward strand.
ACAAGGGCACCAACGACCGCTGGCGCGACACGCTCAGCACGGACGAAGCCGCCGCCTACGAGCAAAAGGCGCGCGCCGAACTCGGGCCGGCATGCGCCGAATGGCTGCGCACCGGCACCCTGTCATAGATCTTTTCCCGCCGCGTACCTTGCCCGATGTCGCTGCTTCACGCCGCCGCCCGGATCGCGTTCAGGGCCGAGCCGGCGTGGAACCAGGTGAGCTGGTCGGCCGTGAACGAGTGTGCCAGCGTCAGCGTTTCCTCGCTGCCGTCGGCGTGGGCGACACGGCAGGTGACAGGCTGGCCGGGCGCGAGGTTGGCGAGGTCGATCAGGCTCAAGCGATCATCTTCGCAGATACGGTCGTAGTCTGATGCGTCCGTGAAGGTGAGCGGCAGCAGGCCCTGCTTTTTCAGGTTGGATTCGTGGATGCGGGCGAAGCCGCGGGCGATCACGGCCGCGCCGCCGAGCAGGCGCGGCGACAGGGCGGCGTGCTCGCGGCTGCTGCCCTCGCCGTAATTGGCGTCGCCGACGATGACCCAGCGCAGCCCCTGCGCCTGGTAGTGCCGGGCGGTCTCCGCGAAGGGTGCGGCCGCCGCGCTAGTCAGCACGTTGCGGCCGGCGCCGACGTCGCCGGTGTAGGCGTTCACCGCGCCCATCAGCATGTTGTCGCTGAAACGGTCGAGATGGCCGCGATAGCGCAGCCAGGGACCGGCCGGCGAGATCTGGTCGGTCGTGGTCTTGCCCCGCGCCTTCGCCAGCACCGGCATGTCCACGAAGTCTTCGCCGTCCCAGGCCGGCCAGGGCGCCATCGCCTGCAGGCGCTCGCTGTCGGGTTTCAACGTCAGCACGACGCCGCCGTTGCCGGCGGGCGGCGCCACATAGGCGCGGACGCCCGCATCGAAGCCCTTGGCCGGCACCTCGGGCGCCGGCTTCGGCGGCCGCAGCATGAACTCGCTGCCGTCGGCCCCCGTCAGGCTGTCAGTCAGCGGGTTGAACGACAGCCGGCCGGCGAGTGCGAACGCCGTCGCCAGCTCGGGGCTGCAGATGAAGTTCATGGTCGACGGCCGGCCGTCGTTGCGCCGCGGGAAGTTACGGTTGTAGGACGTGACGATGGTGTTGGGCGCGTCGGCCGCGTCGCCGGCCCGCCGCCACTGGCCGATGCAGGGTCCGCAGGCATTCGCCAGCACCGTGCCGCCGACGGCTTCCAGCGTCCGCATCTGGCCGTCGCGTTCGATGGTGGCGCGGATCTGCTCGGAACCCGGCGTCACCAGGAATGGCGCGGCGGCCGTCAGCCCATGCCCGGCGGCCTGTTGGGCGACATCGGCGGCCCGGCTCATGTCCTCGTACGACGAGTTCGTGCAGCTGCCGATCAGGACGCTGCTGATGGCGTCGCAAAATTCGTTTTCGGCCTCGGCGACCTCGGCCGCCAGCGCCGAGACCGGCCGCGCCCGGTCCGGCGTGTGCGGCCCGACCACGTGCGGCTCCAACGTCGACAGATTCAGTTCCACGACCTGGTCGTAAAACCGTTCCGGATCGGCCTCGACCTCGGCGTCGGGCGCCAACAGGTCGCGGTGCCGCTCGGCATGCGGCACCAGATCGCCGCGTCCCGTCGCGTGCAGATACCGGCTCATACGCGCGTCGAACGGAAAAACCGACGTCGTCGCGCCCAGCTCGGCGCCCATGTTGGTGATCGTCGCCTTGCCGGTGGCGCTGATGGTGCGCGCGCCGGGGCCGATATACTCGAGAACAGCGTTGGTGCCGCCGGCCACGCCCAGCCGGCCGGCGACATAGAGAATGACGTCCTTCGGCGCGGTCCAACCGCCGAGTTCTCCGGACAGATAAACCGCGATGCGGCGCGGATACAACAGCTCCCACGGCAGCCCGGCGATGGTCTCGACCGCGTCCGCCCCGCCGACGCCCACGGCGCACGCGCCCAGCCCGCCGGCGTTCGGCGTATGCGAATCCGTGCCGATGATCAGCGCGCCGGGCACGGCATAGTTCTCCAGCACCACCTGGTGGATGATGCCGGCGCCCGGCTCCCAGAAGCCGGCGCCGTATCTCGCCGCCGCCGAGCGTAGAAAGTCGTAGACCTCGCCGTTCTCCGCCAGCGAGTCCTTGAGGTCGGCCGCGCCGCCGACCCGCGCCTGGATCAGATGGTCGCAATGGATCGTCGTCGGCACGGCCACCTTCTCGCGGCCGGTCTGCATGAACTGCAGCATCCCGGTCTGGCCCAGCACGTCCTGAAACACCACGCGATCCGGCCGCAGGCGGAGTTGGCTCTTGCCTGGAACCAGCTCTTGCGTCTCCGGCGCATCCAAGTGGCCCAGCAGCAGCTTGTCGGCGAGCGTCAACGGCCGGTCCAGCCGCCGCCGGACGATCGCCAGGTTCCGCGCCATGGTCGCGTAGAGCTCTGCGACCGTTTCGGGGGTCGGTTCGATGGAAAGCATGGGCCACCGCTCCCTTCGTTATTCGTGTCGAAGATGTGGGCTGAACGTAGCGGCGCGAGAGCCATTAATCCAATATATGTTTAAGCCAAAATCCATATCTGCTAGATATGGATCTATGGAACTCCGCCACCTCCGCTATTTCGTCGCCGTCGCCGAGGAAGGCCACGTCACGCGGGCCGCCGAACGGCTCGGAATCCAGCAGCCGCCGCTCAGCCAGCAGATCCGCGCGCTCGAGACCGAGCTCGACGTGCAGCTCTTCCGCCGCAAGCCGCGCGGCGTCGAGCTGACGGCGGCCGGCGAGGCGTTGCTCACCGACGCCCGCGCGATCCTCGACCATGTGGCGCATGCGCGCGCCGCCACGCAGCGTTCGGCGCGCGGCGAACGCGGCCGCGTTGTCGTCGGCTTCACCTCCTCGGCGCCGTTCCACCCTTTCGTGCCGCGGGTGATCCGCGCCTTCCGCGAGGCCTATGCCGACGTCTCCCTGGCACTGGAGGAAGGCGGCACGACAGAGCTCGTCGACGGTCTCGCCGATGAACGCCTCGATGTGGCTTTCATCCGCTCGCCCGCGCCCGAGGGCACCGGCCTCGCCGTGCACGCGCTCCTGAAAGAAGAGATGCTGGCCGCCGTTCCCAGTGGCCACCGGCTGGCGCCCGACCCGCCCGATAACAACCTGCCGCCGTTGGCCCTCGCCGACATCGCCGCCGAGCCGTTCATCCTCTATCGCCGACATGTCGGCCACGGCCTCTACGACGCCATCATCGCCGCCTGCCACCGCGCCGGCTTCAGCCCCAACATTGATCAGGAGGCGCCGCGCATCCTCTCGACGCTGAACCTGGTGGCCGCTGGCCTGGGCGTCTCGCTGGTGCCGGCCTCGCTCGGCCGCCTGGGCATGCCGGGCGTCGCCTACCGCCGCCTGAAAGGCCGCCCGGCGCTCGCCGCACCGCTCAACCTCGCCTGCCGCCGCGCCGAGCCCGCGCCGGCGACGCAGAACTTCATCCGCCTCGTCCGCCGCATGGCGAAGGCTACGCGTTAGCAAGCTGCTGAGAATGCCGTGATATCGATGCAAGTATGCTTCGAGACGACGCTTCGCGTCTCCTCAGCATCAGGATAACGTGTTGAAACAGAGCGAATCCTCATCCTGAGGAAGCCCCGATAGGGGCTGTCTCGAAGGATGGTCAGCCGCGCTATCGGATTATTTCAGCAGCCTGTTAGTCGATTTTTCGCGGTTCGCATCGCGAGCCGTCGACGGCTCGCGCGCGGTGCCGCCCTCGATCCGGGTGAAGGTGCGGATCTGATCGCCGATCGATACGGCGCGGCGGGCGCTGTCGAGCCAGGAATAGACCGTGGCGCCGAGAATCATATCCACCCGCGCGCCGTCCGACGCCAGCGGCAGCAGGATGCATTCGCCCGGCGTCGGCTTGTCCGTGTCGGCAAAAAGCCAGCCGTCGATGTGCACGACGCACGGCTGCTCGACCGCCTGCCGGAAGCAGTAAGCGACATCTTCCGTCGCCCTCGGCGGCTCGATCTCGTCCAGAAACCGTCCCGTGACATTGTCACGGTAGGCATGGCGCACGTGATCGCCCATCAGCCGGTAGCGGAAGCGGCCGACCTCGGGCAGGTAATCGCAGAGCCAGACGAACGGCAGCAAGCTCGGTATCTGCGTGGGATCGATGTCGGCGCGCGCCGGCATGGCGCGGGCGCCCGCGGCCGCCAGCCAATAGGCAATCAGGTCGCGCAGCGGCAACTGCTCGACATGATCGAAGCGTTCCATGGTCAGGCGCATGGGCATGGCCCTCGCGGCGCACGGTATTGACGCGGGCATGCCCGGCCGCCCGAAGCGGTGCTGGGACATTGAAAATCGGTCAAGGCGTTCCTCGAAGTACTTGGTTGTCATCACGACAATCCCCCACCCGAACCGTCACAATTGCCGATGCCTGCAAGCTAGACGATGCTTGCGCCGCGGTCTTTGGATCGGTGTCTCAAGTTCGTGGTATGGCAGTCTCATCTTCCGGGAAATCTGCGTGGCGATGCGAGCTAGCAACGAGTCAGGTCGATGACTGACGGTCCGATGCCGTTCCAAGTTGATCCAGCCACCACAGCTGAGGCAGCGCCGCCCGCCCATAGGCCCCGGCCTTCTGGCGCCCGCACCGCGCCGACGCGACGGCCTCCATCGCATCGATCGGCGAAATGCCGAACCGCTCGCGGAAGCTGCGGCTGAAGTGGCTGGCATCGAAGAAGCCGAGACGTTCGGCGACGCGGCTGATGCGGCCGCGCTGTGGCGGGCCCGCGGAAAGCAGCGTAAAGGCGCGGTCCAATCGCCGGTCCCAGAGATAGCGCGCAACGCCGCCATGGTCGGCGAAACAGCGATAGATCGTCGCCCGCGACGCGTTGAACGTCCGGAACAACTCACCGGTCTCGAAATAGGGATTCTCGAGATTCTCGTCGATGTAGCGCCGCATGGCCTGAGCCAGCGAGGCATTCCACCCCGCCGTGGTATCGTCCGGCGGCTGTGCGCCATCGGTGTCCGATCCGCCCAGCAGAAATGCCCGGATCAATCCCAACAGACCGTTGGCCAGTGCCTCGGCCTCGCCGACCTTGGCGTTCGGCAGGGCATCGATCAGACCGTTCAAGGCCGCGACCAGGACGCGGCCCGTCGACGTATCGGTTGAATCCGTGATCGTGTCCCCGTGCCGGCGCCGATCGAAACCGATCGCCTCGCGGGGAATGATGACGGTGGTGTGCCGGACCGCTGAGTTGACGACCCGAAACGGCAACGACATGTCGGCCAGATGCAGATTGCCTGGCCCCAGGCAGATCAGGTCGTCGCCGACAATGCCCTTCGCGAAACCGCTTTGGTAGTGCCACAGCACGACGAACTCGGCGGACAGGCCGGCAAGGTGTTCGGCGCGGCGCTCGGATATGCGGGCGCTGGCCTGGGTTTCCATCACCGCGATCTGGCCAAGCTGCCAGGAACGGATCCGGGCAGCGACGTTTTCGCGCTCTTGCGGCGCGACCTTCATGTCGATGATGTCCCGCGCTGCTGTATGCCAGGCCTCGAACCGGTCTTCCGGCCCGAAGGCGGCGAGATCGAAACACCGCACCGGCAGGCGGTCGTCGGCGACAGTGTTCTCAGGCATGAAACAAACGCCCCGTCGGCTCATGGGGCATCGGAACATGCCGGCTGCGGGCCGGCAGAATCTTGGCTTGGCGCATCAGTCGTTACCCGTTTCAAAGACCTGTTCAACACCCTTCAGTGTCTCTACCAAGCCCACGGGATCCGACCAACCAGCTATGATCACTGGTTTGTATTTTGAGATTTGTTGCGACAACAAATCACGACTTAGCGCGACAATCAAATACATTATCGTTTCGCGACGAAATCTTCCTTGCATCGTGGACCGATCGAACATCAAACGACCAGAGGTCGTTGCCGACGCCGCGGCCGCCATTTATCCCCAATCTTGTAGACTTGCCAAATGAATAGCTGCTCTGCACATCAGTATACAAATCCATCCATAAGGCGTATGATTTAAGAGCATCAATAAAACTCATAGAGAGGCTGAAGATGATTAAGCCAGCTACGAGTTTTATGTTGTGTTCTTTTCTAGTTTTATTCCCCTTCGATAAGTTATCGGCGGCCGAGTACGACCTGACCGGCTCGAACTGCTATCATGGCGAATACAACGTCATAGTCAGAGGCAAGGGCGATTTCTCGCTCAGCTATGTCCTGCACGGCGCATCAACCTACGACGACGAAAGCGTTCCATTCCGTCACATGGCGACACGCTGCGTCGGCCTTTATGCGCTCAGGAACGGCGAGATCGAATCATATGCGCACTGCGAGATGATCGACGGCGACGGCGACAAGCTCTTCGTCCTCGGAAATGCGCGCGGTCAGCAAAACAGCGGGACGTTTCCCGGCGGGACGGGCAAATTTGAAGGTGTCACGGGCACGTTCACCTCCGAACCCGTTGGGCGTTTTCCCGAGCCCGAAGAGCGTAACTTCGTTGCCTGCCGCCGGCATCACCACACGTTCACGCTGCCCGATTGAGGTCCGGTTCGATTTACGTAACCGGGAACGCAACAACACATCTCGAGGAGAACGATCATGCTGAACAGGTATGTCATGTCCGCCCTCGTGGCGTGTACGGGTTTGACCTTTGGCGCATCAGGCGCCGTTGCTGGTGATGTGAGTTGGCGAAGTTGCTGGGCCGGCACGAGCCAGACCGTCGTGCGCGGCGAAGGCGACCTCTCTTTCAGCACGGTGTTTTTCGGAACCACGGTGACCGATGATCCGGCGGATAAGCTGCACATGTCGTCCTTCAAATGTGTGTCGGCGGGCGACATCCACGGCGGGAAGGCGGTCAGTACCGGCTATTGCCAGTCGGTGGACGCCGACGGCGACAAGTTCTTTTCGACCTACGAAGTGGTCGACGGCGCCGGTCCCCTGACGTTTACCGGCGGTACGGGCAAGTTCGACAAGGGCTCGGGCGTCGTTCAGATAAAGACGATTGGGCAGTTCCCGGGCATTGAGTCGGGCAAGTTCCAGGGCTGCAACAACGGAAAGGGGTCCTACACCCTCCGCTAGCTGCCGGCCAACGGATCCGCCGCCTCAGATCTGCCGGTCGCGGATGGCGATAATGGCGGCGTGGTGCTTGTTGCGGGCGCCGAGCTTTCGCACCGCCTTGCCCAGGTGATAATTCACCGTCGAGGCGGCGACGCAGATGATCTCGGCGATCTCGTCGGTGGTCTTGCCCTCGGCGGTCCAGCGCAGGCATTCGCGCTCGCGCGCCGACAGCGCCGGCATGGCGGTCGTCTCGTCGCCGCGCAGAAAGCCGATCATCCGGTCGTGCACCTGCACCGCGGTCAGCTGTAGTGCGTTGCGTCGCACCGCGACGGCATCCACTAGGTCCCGGCTGCGGGTGCCGACCACCGAGAACACGCCGATATCGCCGTCCGGCCCCGAGACCGGCACGGAATAGCCGTTGACGATGCGGAACTCGCGCGCCTCGTAGAAGATCTGCCGCTGTGACTTGCGGAACGGCCGGAGGAAGCCATCGCTGCCCCAGGTGAACGGCAGGCGCGATCGCGCGCCCAGATCGGCGACGGGGTCGTAGAGCTTGTAGGACCGGCCGAGATAGCGGCTGCGCCATTCCTCGGGATAGTTCGTGACCAGCGTGGAATCGGTGTTGCCGCGCGACGAACGCGGCATGCGCAGAACAAGGTAGGAGTAGTACGGCAGCCCCAGATCGCCGACATAGCGCTCCAAGACCCGGCCGACCTCGTCCGGCGAGCCGCAGGTCTCAAACGGATTATGATCGATCGCCGGCAATGACATTTGTCTTGCTGCTTTGTGGCCACCCCGCCGTGCCGCCGAACGGTAACATCCGGATTGGCCCGGCAACAAGACAGCGACGACCGGTAATTCGAAGCAGGAATGCGCCATTTCAAGCCGTTTTCGGCCGAAATCGCGTGCTTTTTGCAAACTTTGCCAGTGTACGGCCGGCTTTGGCGGTGCTTTTCTGAAGGTTCGACCGATGACAAGGCTTCTGACAGGGAGAACAGACATGTCGTCACTCAGAAATCGGGGTCGCCGCTGGGCCGCCACCGTCGGTGTCGCGGGCGGGATCGCCGTGGCCGCCTGGTCGGGCGCGCTGGCCGACACCGTCAAGATCGGCGTGCTGGCGCCGCTGACCGGTCCGTCGGCGTCGGACGGCGAGGAATTCGTGCGCGGGGTCGAATGGGCCGTCGAGGAGGCGAACGCCAAGGGCGGCGTTGCCGGCCATACCTTCGAGGTCGTGGTCGCCGACGTGAAGGACCATTCCGCCGCCAACGTCAGCAGCGCCGCCGAACGCCTGCTCGGCACCGATGGCGTGCACGTGATCCTGACGGGCTACGCCAGCCTGTCGATGTTCGAGGTCGATCTCATGGCCGAGGCCGGCATGCCCTATCTCGCCGCCGGGCCGTCGCCGTCCTTCGCCGCCATCGTCTCGCAGGACCCGGACTATTACTGGTGCTGCTGGTCCTACACCGCGTCCTTCAAGGGCTACGAGACCGACGTGCTGCCGGCGATCGAGAGCCTGGGCGCGCAGGGCAAGATCGCCATCCGCGACAAAAAAGTCGCGATGATCTCGTCCGACAACCCCTATTCCAAGACCATCTCGGAGGGCATGAAGAAGGTCTTCGACGCCGCCGGCTGGCAGATCACCGTCGACGAGATGGTGCCGTTCGGCGAGGTCGGCGACTGGCGCGCGATCCTCGCGAAAGTCCGCCAAGACCCGCCGGATCTGGTCATCAACACCGACTATCTGCCCGGCAATTCGGCGCTGTTCCTGAAGCAGTTCCTGGAGAAGCCGACCGACAGCGTCGTCTTCCTGCAATACGCGCCGTCGGTGCCCGAGTTCGTCGAGCTGACCGGGGCGCAGTCGACGGGCGTGCTCTACAACCTGATCGGCGGGCCGCTGGATTCGCCGGGCTGGCCGCGCGGCCAGAAGCTGATGCGCGCTTTCGAAGAACGCTATGGCGTGACATCGGGCGCCTACGGCGTCGGCCTCTACGAGATGACCAACATGTATTTCATGGCGCTGGAAAAAGTCGGCGACCCGACCGACCACGAGGCCATCGGCCGCACCATCGGCACGCTGAAGACCGACTCCGTCGCCGGGCCCATCGAGTTCGATCCGGCGACGCACGTGGCGCTGCAAAGCGACGACCACGTGCCGGTGTCGTTCTGGCAGATCTGGGACGGCGATCGCGTGCTGATCAAGCCCGACAAGTACGCCAACGGCGATTTCCGGCTGCCGCCCTGGATCGCGCAATAGCCGGCGTCACGCGCTGGTGTAACCTGCTTGGCCATGGCTGAGGGGGGCAGAGAAACGCTGTTCCGCGCCGAGGGACTGGTCAAATCCTTCGGCGCGCTGACCGCGGTCGACGACGTCGGCTTCGCGGTCGCGGCCGGCGAGATCCTCGGCATCGCCGGCCCGAACGGCAGCGGCAAGAGCACGCTGTTCAATATCATCACCAACGTGCCGTTCCGGGCCGACCGCGGCCGCGTCGTCTTCGAGGGCCGGGAGATCCAATCGCTGCCCGGCCACGAGATCTGCCGCCGCGGCCTCGCCCGCACCTTCCAGCGCGAGAGCGTGTTCGCTAGCCTGCGCGCCATCGACAACGTGCTGACCGCCATCGAGCATAGCGGCGGGCGCGGCACCCAGGCCGAGAACGAGGCCCGGGCCGAGGCCGCGCTCGACCGCGTCGGCTATCCCGGCACCATGCACAACACGTTGGCGGGCGGCCTGCCGGTGTTCTTCCGCAAGCAGGTGATGATCGCCAGCGCCATGGCGCTCGGGCCCCGCCTCCTGCTGCTGGACGAGCCCGCCTCCAGCCTGACCCAGGCCGAGGTCGACCGCATGCGCGACCTGATTCTCGGCCTGCGCGATGCCGGCGTGACGATCCTGTTGATCGAGCATGTTCTGCCGCTGCTGACCGCTGTGTCGGACCGCCTGATCGTCCTCGACCAGGGCCGCCTGATCGCCGAGGGCGCGCCGCGCGACGTCGTGCGCGACCCGCGCGTGGTCGAGGCCTATCTCGGGGTCGCCCCATGACCGGCGCCGCGCCGTTGCTGGAGTTGCGCAAGCTGTCGGGCGGCTACGAGCCGATCCAGATCTTCCGCGACGTCGACCTGCGCGTCGATCCCGACAGCAGCATCGGCCTGTTCGGCCCCAACGGCCACGGCAAGACCACGTTGCTGCGCACCGTCAGCGGCATCATCGACCCCTGGTCCGGCGATATCTTCTTCGACGGCCAGCGCCTGAACCGCGAAGGCGAGCGCGGCAGCCGCCGCTCGCGCAACTTCAACTACGACGCCGTGCGCCGCCGCCGCATGGATCCGAAAACGGTCGCGCGGGCCGGCCTGATCCAGGTGCCGCAGGGCAACCTGCTGTTCCCGGAGATGACCGTGGCCGAGACCCTGTCGGTGGCGCCGGCCGCCGCCGCCGGCCGCGCCGACGCCAAGGAATCGCTCGCCCGCGTGCACGACCTGTTCCCGCGCCTGCACGAGCGCCGCGACCAGAAGATCCGCTTTCTGTCCGGCGGCGAGCGGCAGATGGTCGCGGTCGGCGTCGGCCTGATGGCGGCGCCCAAGCTATTGATCCTGGACGAGCCGACACTGGGCCTGTCGCCGAAGCTGCGCCTGGAGCTGTGCGACGCGATCCGCGCTATCCAGGCCTCTGGCGTGCCGCTGATCGTCGTCGACCAGGACGTCGAGTTCCTGGAGCAGATCATCGATACGCTCTACCTGTTCGACCACGGCAGCATCTCCGGCCGCATCGACAAATCGGACATGCCGTCGCACGCCGAGATCATGGCGATGCTGTTCGGCGAGCCGGCCGCATGACCGCCGAAACGTTCATGTTCGTCACGGCCGGCGGCCTGGTCCTGGGCGCGCTCTACGCCCTGATGGCGACCGGCCTTGCCGTCGTCTGGACCACGTTGGGCATCTTCAACTTCGCCCACGGCGCCTTCATCGCCGCCGGCGCCTATATCGCCTGGCAGGTCGGCGGCGCGCTCGGCGACGCGGTCGTCGCCGGCGCCCTCGCCGCCGTCGCCTTCATGTTCGTCATCGGCGTTCTGTTCCACGTGCTGCTGGTGCGGCCGTTCGAGCGGCAGCCCAACCTGGTGCTGATTTCCGTCATCACCACGCTCGCCGGCGCCGCCGTCCTTGAAAACCTGCTGAACGTGATCTGGGGCGCGCGCTCGAAGCAGATCCCGCCGCTCGCGGCCGGCGACCTCACGGCCTTCGGCGTCACCGTCTCGCACAACGAGGCCGTGCTGCTCGTCGTCGTGCTGGTGATCCTGGCGCTGCTCGGCTACTTCCTGCGCCGCACACCCCAGGGTCGGGCCATGCGCGCCGTCGCCCAGAACCGCGAGGCGGCCCAGCTCATGGGCCTCGACGTGCCGCGCCTCTACGCGCTCGCCTTCGGCCTGTCGGCGGCGCTCGCCGGGCTCGCCGGCGTGTTCATCGGCTCGATCCGCTTCATGACGCCCACGATGGGATCGGACCCGCTGCTGAAGGCCCTGATCGTCGTCATCTTCGGCGGCATCGCCCGCTTCACCAGCCCGATCTACGCCGCCTTCATCGTCGGCATGGTCGAGGCCTTCTCGACCTACTATGTCGGCCTCTACTGGACCCCCGCGGTGCTGTTCGCGCTGATGATCGCCGTGCTGATCGCCAAGCCCGAAGGCCTGTTCGGCAAATACCAGCGGTCGGTGCAGTGAGACAAAAACGGTGAGATACGACCCGCCCTTCCACCGCGGCAACGGCCTGATCCCGGTGCTGATCGCGCTCGCCGCGCTCGCGGTCTTCCCGCTCATCGTCACCGACAGCTATTCGCGGCATCTCCTGATCCTGGCCTTCGTCTTCGCCGTCGTCGCGTCCAACTGGGATCTCAGCCTCGGCTTCGGTGGCCTGTTCAACTTCGCGCATGTGGCGCTGTTCGCCATCGGCGTCTACACCTACGGCATTGCCGCCAAGACGCTCGGCGTCTCGCCCTGGCTGGCGATCCCGCTGGGTGGGCTCGTCGCCCTGGCCGTCGCGGCCACCATCGCGTTGCCCGTGCTCCGGCTCGACGGGATCTATGTGATCCTGGTGACGCTCGCCTTCTCGCAGCTGATCTATCAGGTCGTGATCAGCCAGTCCGACATCACCGGCGGCACCTCCGGCATGGTCACCCTGCCGGCGCTCAAGCTCGGCGACTACCGCTTCGTGCGCGACGGCAAGATCGGCTACTACTATATCGGCCTGGCGCTGCTCGTCGCCTCGACGGCGTTCCTGTATACCTTCACGCGCTCGCGCTTCGGCCGCGCTATCGTCGCGCTGCGCGACAACAAGTACTACGCGATGTCGCGCGGCATCTCCGAGGCCCGCACGCGGTTGCTGACCCTGATGGCGAGTGCGCTGTTCACCGGCATCGCCGGCGGCTTCTACGGGTCCTACGTACGCGTCGCCTCGCCCGACGCCTTCGGCCTCGGGTTTCTCACCCTGCTGCTCAGCATCCTGCTGCTGGGCGGCGCCGGCACGATCTGGGGCCCGGTCATCGCCGCCTTCGTCATCACGCTGCTGTCGGAGGCCATCGCCGACCTCGGCGCCTGGCGCAACATCGTCATCGCCGCGCTGATCGTCGTGATCATGGTGTTCTATCCCGGCGGCATCTGGGCCGCCCTGCAGGAGCTGCGCGAATTCGCCGACGTCAAGCGCACGACGTTCCGCGCCTGGCGTCGCCGGCGGCGCGAAAAGCGCGCGCGCGAGGCCCGCCTCGGCGCCCGCGAGCGCATGCTCAAAACGGCGCATGGCGACATCGCCATGGCCGACAGCGGCGGCGACGGACCGCCCATCCTGCTGATCCACGGCAACTCTTCCTGCAAGGAGGTCTTCGCGCATCAGTTCGCCGCCTTCCGCGACGACCACCGGCTGATCGCCTTCGACCTGCCGGGCCACGGCGTCTCCACGAACGGCGACCCCGAGACCGACTACACCGTCAGCGCCTATGCCGAGATCGCCGAGGCCGTGCTCGACGCGGCGCAAGCGGAAAACCCTGTTGTGCTCGGCTGGTCCCTCGGCGGCTATGTCGCGCTCGAGCTCGCCGCCCGCGGCCGACGCCCGATCCGCGGCCTCGCCATCACCGGCACGTCACCGCTGAACATCGTGCCCGACGATTTCGGCGCCGGCTACGATGCCCACTCGCATGTCGTGCTGGCCGGCAAGCAGTTCTTCTCGGCGCACGAACGCCGCACCTTCGCCGCCGCCACCGCCGGGCCGTACAACGCCGACAGCGCCTTCCTGCACGACACCGTCGGCCGCACCGACGGCCGCGCCCGCTACTACATGATCGGCAAGCTGCCGGTCATCGACTGGCCGCGCCAGATGCGCATGCTGCGCGACGGCACCCTGCCGTTCGCCATCCTGAACGGCGCCCGGGACCCGTTCCTGAACCACGCCTATATCGCCGGCCTGACCTATGGCGATATCTGGACCGGCCGGCCGCACGACATTCCCGACACCGGCCACGCGCCGTTCTACACCAAGCCGCAGGAATTCAACGCCGCCTTCCGCCGCTTCATGCAAGAGGCCTGCGGCCTCTAGCGTCGCCGCGCCGGCTCCGCCACACTTGGGCCATGACCACGATCGACACCGACCACCTGCTGCTGCGCCCGTTCGAACCGGAAGACGTCGACGCCTACGCCGCGATCCGCGCCAAGCCCGAGGTCGTTCGCTACCTGCCCGGCGGACCCGAGAGCGCCGCCAACGCCCGGGCCAAAGCCGAACAGCTCATCCCCACCTTCGTCACCGCCTGGCGCGACCCGGGCTACGGCCCCTGGGCCGTGATCGAGCGTGCAACCGATCGACTGATCGGCCATGCCGGCCTGCGCCTGGTGCCCGAGCTCGGCGGCGAGACCGAGATCCTCTACATGCTCGACAGCGCCTGCTGGGGCCGCGGCTACGCCACAGAGGCGGCCGAGGCCGCCTGCCGCTACGGCTTCGAGACCCTCGGTCTCGACCGCCTGATCGCGCTTGCCCTGCCCGAGAACGCCGGCTCGATCCGCGTCATGCAAAAGCTCGGCATGACCGCCGACGGCCCGTTCGAGGCCTTCGGCATTTCCGGCATTCGTTATGTCCTTCGCCGGGATCAATGGGAGCAGCGGGCTTAGCCCGCCTTTCTCACCACCCTCATGGTCTGCGTCGGGCACAGGCGTCTGCTCCGCCAGGAGCGGGCCGAAAAGCGTAGCGGGGACTACGGTTGAGGGCCGCGACGCCGCGGGCGGGCGCCTGCGCGCGACCCTTCGGGCGGCGCCGTGCTGCCGACAGGGGGCGTCGCGCTGCTTGCCCGATGCCCCACATCGCGCCGCGCAGCGCTCCTGCCCTGTCGGCAGCACGACGCCGCGCAGACCATGAGGGTGGTGAGAAAGGCGGGCATAGCCCAACGGCCTGTTCGCGCCCCGCCAAAAACGCTTCCTTAAGCCGGACGGCCTAGGCTCGCACTGGGGGCAAAGCGAGGCCAGCCGTGCAAAAACTCCTCGTGGTCGAGGACTCGACCGTCTTCCGCGCCATCGTCGAACAACAGATCGGCCAGGAGCTCGGCATCGAGCTGGTGCTGGCCGAGACCATGGTCCAGGGCCTCGCCGCCGTCGAGGGCCGGGCCGACGAATTCTTCCTCGCGCTTCTGGACCTGACCCTGCCCGACGCGCCGAATGGCGAGATCGTCGACGCCATGCTTGGCCGTGGCATTCCGGTTGTCGTCTTCACCTCGCGTTACGACGAAGCCTTGCGCGAGACATTGCTGGCCAAGAACGTCATCGACTATGTGCCGAAGGACAGTCCGGCCAGTCTGAAATACCTCGTTTCCATGGTCCGCCGCATCCAGCGCAACCGCGAGACCACGGCGCTGGTCGTCGACGACTCGGCCACGGCGCGACAGCTCGCCCGGCACCTGCTCGAGCTCTATCAGTTCGACGTGCGCGAGGCCGACAGCGGCCAGGCGGCGCTCGACGCGCTCGAGGCCGAGCCCGGCATCCGCCTCGTCATCACCGACTACAACATGCCGGGGATGGACGGCTTCGAGCTGATCCAGCACCTGCGCAGGCGCTTCGACCGGGACGAGCTGGCGATCATCGGCGTCTCGGCGGGCGGCGACGCGCCGTTGTCGGCCAAGTTCATCAAGTACGGCGCCAACGACTTCCTCAACAAACCGTACCTGCGCGAGGAGTTCTTTTGTCGCATCTCGCAGAACATGGAGATGCTGGACAACATCCGCGCGTTGCGCGAGGCCGCCGGTAAGGACTTCCTGACCGGCCTGCCCAACCGCCGGTCGTTCTTCGAGATCGCCGGCGCGCTGCACGCCGCGGCCCGCCGCGACGGCGCCCGCGCCTTCGCCGCGATGATCGATGTCGATCATTTCAAGCGGGTCAACGACACCCACGGCCACGACGCCGGCGACGCCGTGCTGCGCGAAATCGGCCGTCTCCTGCCGTCTCTGTTGGTGCGCGAGTCCGACGTCGTCGCCCGGCTCGGCGGCGAGGAGTTCGCGGTCTTCGCCTACGACGTGACGCCGGAGACCGCGGCCTCGTTTTTCGAATCGGTCCGGCAGGCGGTCGCCGACGCCGTCATCGCCACGCCGGCGGGCGCCCTCAACGTCACCGTCAGCATCGGCGTCAGCTGCCGGATCGGCGACAGCCTGCAGCACATGCTGAACGCCGCCGACGCCTGCCTCTACGACGCCAAGGCCGCCGGCCGCGACCGCGTCGTCTCCGACGCCGAACCCGCCGACCTCATGGCGGTGATCTGACCCGCGGCCGACGTCAGAACATCGCCCGGCGCCATGCTTCGAGACGCGCCCTGTCGGGCGCTCCTCAGCATGAGGTAAAGCACTGATATCAAATACAAACCTCATCCTGAGGAGGGCCGGAGGTCCGTCTCGAAGGATTGCTATCGATTGCCGTCAGTTCGGATTAGTCGGCCCACCCAAAAACCAATCCAAAATCCGTGCGTTCTCCTCGCGCGGATAGGTGTGCGACAGGTCGGCGATCTCGCGGTAGGTGACGTCGGCGCCGGCGGTGCTCAAGGCGCTCCGCGCGCTCCGCGCGATCTCGATGTTGAACATCCAGTCCAGCGCGCCGTGGGTCAGATAGATCGGCAGCCCGGCGATGCGGGGTGCGTCCATCATCTCCATCAGCATCGGGTGGAAACTGGCCGCGATCGGCGCCAGATGCGTGAACGGCGAATTGGCCCGCAGCCCGCTCACGTAAGCGAACGTGCCGCCATCGCTCATGCCGGTCAGCAGCAGCCTCTTGGCGTCGACGTTCCAGCGCTCGCCCACATAATCCAGCATGCCGGCGATGTTCTCGCTGTCGACATCCGGCCCCATCAGCGACCAGGTGCCGCCGCGCGCCGTCGGGCTCAGCACGATCGCGCCGCGGCCGCGCGCCTCGCGCAGCCAGGTCCACAAGAACCCCCGTCCGTGTCCGCTGCCGCCATGCAGGGCCACGATCAGCGGCCAGGCCGTGTCGGCGTCGTAGTACTCCGGCACATAGAGTGAAAAGCCGCCGCGACTGTCATAGGCGTTGTCGGCATGCATCGGCCCGACATCAGTCGCCGTCGCCTGACCCTCCCGCAGACGCGCCAGCAACGCTTCGTCGTCGCGCACGCTGTCCTCGAGAAAGAACTGGCTTACCGGCCTGAGCGCCCGGCTCAGCGGATAGAGCGCCTCCTGCGCCCGTGGCGCGCGGCGCAATGCCCGGTAGGCGGCGATCACCGCGTCGTCGCCGTCCGTGGCCTCTCGCAGCTCGTCGAAGGCGCGGCAGGTCTGGTCGCTCGCCGCCTCGACCCGCTCGACCGCGCCGCCAAGCGCTGCCGGCCAATCCATGGCCCGGAATGCCGCCAACCCGTCGCGCAGATCCGCGTCGACATCGCCGACCTCCGCCACCAGCGCGGCCAGGCGCGGCGGATGCAGCTGCCGCGCGACAAAGGCCAGCGCTTCGAGCGAGGCCAGCAATGGCCGCAGCACGCCGGTCAGCGCCGTGACCTGCGCCTCGCTGTCCCCAACAGGGGTGTCGTCTTGGGTCATGCGTCCCCGCCTCACGCCTCCACCGTCGAGTATGTCGCCGCCGCCATGCTGCTGTCACGTCGTTATGGGACCGGCCGTCGCGGCCGACCTCATTTTCATGGCGGCTGACGCGCTCTCATACATGGCCCGGGCGCGGCCGCCTCGCCTGTGAGCCAGCCCACAAAGATCCAGCAAAAACAAGAGCATATTTCCCACGCAGCGAGATTCGCACCAGGGCAAAGCCGGTGCGACCCGCCGTGAAAGACCGAAAAGTTGGGGACCCAACGACGCGCCGTTCGCGGCGCCCGGAGGAAGCGATCATGTTCAATCTGGATCCCCTGACCCTGCTCGACCGATTGGAGCAGGCCGACGACATCGACAATGCCAGCGCCGTGTTCAGCGACACGCTCGGCGAGAGCGGCCTTTGCGACGGATTCTACATGCCGCGCGTGCCGGTCGAATGCCCCCGCGCCCTGGCCGAGCCCGACCTCGATATGCTGACCTTCGGCGCGAGGGTCGGCGGCTCCTATTTCCCCAGCCTCACGGAGCGCATCCGCGCTCTGCCGTTCGACCCGATCACGGCATACCTGAAGAAAAACGCGCGACCCTGGCTCAAGAACGCCGAGACCGATTGCGACAAGTCGGCGCTGCTCTACCTGGCCGACATCACCCTCGACCACGGCATCTCGGCCGGCGCGCTGTTTCCTATCCACGGGCCCGGCGGCAGCTACGCGATCTATGGCATTTACACGGCGCGAGAGGCCCCGGAGGCCTACCGGACCTTGCGCGACCATATGGCCGCGCTCAACCTCGCCGTGCTCTATTTCCACGGCGCCTGTCACGCCAGGTTCGCGGCGCCGGCGCCTTGCCGTACGGTCGAGCTCGCGCCGCGCGAACGGGAATGCCTGCATTGGGTCGCGGCCGGTGAGAGCAGCAAACAGATCGCCTATCGACTCGATCTCTCGACCCACACGGTGAACGAGGTGATCGGCAACGCCATGCGGCGGCTGAAGGCCGCGTCGCGGGCCGAAGCCGTTGCCAAAGCGATCCTGGCCGGCCTGATCGCCCCTTGACCGGGCCCAATTGGACAGGATGCCACCCCTATTTTTGGGGGATCGACCGGAACGTCGGCGCCCGCCATCTCTTGCCCCAGCTATCTGGGAAAGGATTTGGCTATGTACGAACGATTATCGACGCGTCCGGCCGTGGCATGGAGCCTGGCGATCGTCCTGACCACGTTTGGCGGTCTGCCGGCCGTCGCCGTGCCGATCGCCAACATCATGCACGACGCCGCCGGCCGGTCGCAGGCGGCACTGAACTCGGGCGAAACGGATTCCGATTCGGACATCACCACGTCGCCCGACGATCTGATCATCTCGGGCGGCAGCCTCGCGCTGACCCAGCCCGGTGTGCAGGGCGCGCTTGCCAGCGGCAGTGCGCTGTCGCGCATCTCGCTGTTCGATGACACGGCCTCGATCGCCGTGGGTGTCGGCGCCAGCTACAGCCCCAGCTTCTTCGGCGGCGACAATCCGGGTGGCGACATCGCCGCCGAACTGGAGTCTGTCATCGAGTTCACGGTCGCCGCGCAGGAGGTGTTTTTCGACCTGTTCGCGGTCGAACGCATCAACGGCACGAATTCGGGCAACTTCACGTCCGTGCTGGAGAATGTCACCGACGGTACCACCCTGTTCTCTCTCGCAACCCCGGTCGGCCGCATCTTCAGTCTCGAGTTCACGCTGACCGATGCCGTCGGCGACCTGCTGCGCCTGACCACCATGGGCGAGGCGCTGGCGTCGAGCGAACCAGGCGGATCGTCGGCCACCTTCGACACCGACCTGTTCCTGACCATCAGGGCGGTTCCCGAGCCGGGCACGCTCGCCCTGTTCGGTCTGGGTCTGGCCGGTCTCGGCCTTGTCACCCGGCGGCGCGCGCGCCAGACCGCGTGACCGGCGGTTTGCGCGCGCTGTCCAGACACCCCCGGCTGACAGCCGCCACGCGCGCAAACGCCACCGCCCCGACGGCGCTAAACAAAAAAGCTCGGCCCCTATGCGAACGCTTTCATTGCCCCGTCACGCCGGCGCGGTATGGTCTCAACGACCGCCAATGCAACGACGTGGACATCAGAGAGGGGTTCTGTCGATGAGTATCCACAATCGGTCGCGCTACAGGCCGTCGAGCATGCGCGAAATCATGGCCCTTGGTGGTTTAGGGCTGCTCTGGCTGGCGGTCGCCATGTTCTGCATCGCCGCGCTGTCGTCAACGGCGCGAGCCACGCCCATCACCTTAAATGCGGACACGCCAGCCGACGGCCGGGCCTAGCTGGACGATGGCCTGACCAACCAGGCCAGCACCGCGCCGGCGAGCAAACAGACCTCTGATCTCCGTTGACCGGGCGCCTCATTTGTCGTCAGATGTATACATTTGATGAAAGATAAGGCTAATAAATCCGATGGCGGAACGTTCGGTCATATCGGTCCACACGACGCCTGATACCCGGGAACGGCTGGAAAAGCTCGCCGAGGCAACCAGACGCAGCAAGTCGTTCCTCGCCAACGAGGCGATCGAGCAATATCTGGACCTGCATGAATGGCAGATCGCTGAAATCAATGCGGGCCTTGCCGAGTTGGAGCGCGGCGAAGGCGTGCCGCATGACGAGGTGATGGCCTGGATTGAGTCCTGGGATAGCGAGGACAGAAAGCCAAGGCCGACCGCCAAGAAGGCATGAGGCTGGTCTGGTCGCCACGGTCTTTGCGCCATCTCGAAGCGCTTCACGCCTATATCGCCGACCGAAATCCCAATGCGGCAACACGTGTGGTCCGACGCATCGTTCAGCGCGTGGAACGTCAGCTCTCATTGGCACCCAACAGTGGTCGGCCCGGCCGTGTCGAAGGGACACGTGAGCTTGTCGTACCGCGCACCCCCTTTATCGTCGCCTACAGCGTGGAGGCGGACCGCGTCGAAATCGTCGCCGTCATTCACGGCGCGATGCGGTGGCCTGAGCAACTCTAGCCCGCATTTCTCACCGCCACCATGGTCTGCGCGGTGCTGTGCCACCGACAGGGCAGGAGCGCTGCGCGGCGCGATGTGGGGGCATCGGGCAAGCAGCGCGACGCCCCCTGTCGGTGGCACAGCACCGCCCGAAGGGTCGCGCGCAGGCGTCCGCCCGCGGCGTCGCGGCCCTCAACCGTAGGCCCCGCTACGCTTTTCGGCCCGCTCCTGGCGGATCAGACGCCTGTGCGCGACGCAGACCGTGGTGGGGGTGAGAAATGCGGGCTAGGTGTTGGTCTGACGAACCAGGCCAGCACCGCGCCGGCGAGCAGCCAGGCGACGAGGTCATAGATCGACCGCGTCAGGTAGTGGCCCCAGGGCAGGTCGAACCAGATGGGTTGCGCCACGTAAGCGAAGAACGTCGCCCCGACGCCGACCACGGCGGCCAGACCGAAGCGTGCGCCATAGTCCGGCAGCCGGCTGATCCTGATCACCACGCCCAGCAATGCCGCCGTCACCAGCATGTGCAGGAAGCCCGTCAGCATCTTGACGGGGGATTCCGGATTGGCGCCGTCGGACCGGAAGGCCAGAAACGCGACCGGTCCGGCCGTGTGACGCTCCGCCCAGCCGGCATCGCCGCCCGCCGCGTCCCGGTCCGGCACAAAATAGACGCCGGCCTCGGGCAGCTCCGCGCTCAGCACCGCCGCCACGGCCTGCTCCTGCGCCAGGCTCATATGCGTGAACGGATCGACGGGCCGCAGTCCCCAGAACAGAAATCCCCAAATGAACATGGCCACCGCGGCCAGCAAGCTGCCGACAACCAGATTCCGCATGCAATCCCCCTTAGATGTTCTGACGACACCGCGCCCCAGACGCGGTCAGAGCAACGTCAGCACCGCTTTCATTCCTGCCACGATCTTGCCGGCATCGAGAAACAGGCTGACGGCCGGTGCGATGCAACTGCCGAACCAGGACGACACCTGCTGCCAACTGACCGGCCAGATGGGCAGTTCGCCGACCGCGCGGATCTCGCTCAGCAGGGTCGATACATCGGTCGATTCGGCGCCCTGCGCCGTGCCCATTTTCTCCAACCGCTCGGCCTTGGCTGCGACCAGGCCGTTCCGACAATCGTTGAGCCAGTTTCGGATCAGCACCTGCGGATAAAGGAACAGAACGAACACCAGCAGGCCGACCGCCAGCATCAGCCACTTCACCGACAACGTCAGCTCCAGGCCGAAGATCTTCAACACGAACAGATAGGCGACGTAATTGACGTAGCAGGCCAGGCAGATCAGCACGAGCCGCATGTGCAGTCGCGAGATCGTCCGGCATCGGTAGTAATTGTACAGCGTCGAAAGCTTTGTCGCGAACAGCGCCCTGAACAGAAAAATCGACGACCCGATACAGACCAGGCCGACGCCGATACCGAACGCCGAAATGAAAAACACGGTGAACAGCGGCCAAACGCTATAGGACGTCGCCAGCACGGGCATCTCGCCCGCGAAGTGGTGGAACAGCGCCAAGGTAATGATGGCGCCGAACAACAGGCCGCCCGCCAGGGTCGGCCAGAACCCCGCCAGCCGTTTCACGGTGGCGGCGAACGCCGTCTCGACCTCGCGCCGGTCCTCGGCGACAACGGCGATGTTCTCCTTGCAGTCGATCAGCAGGCGCAGTCCGACCAGGCTGCCGCCGAAGACGAGCGGTATGCCGGCCAGCGCGAAGAAGAGGCTGACGATCAAGACGCCACGAAGCCGGTCGTCCAGGGCCGGGTCGAACAGCGCGAGACCGCTCAATATCGGGAACGCCGCAAGCGCGGCAATCGCATAGGCGCCGACGGGCAGCGCGCGCGTCGATCCGGCCGCCCGTAACAGGCCGAAGGAAATGGGATCGACCCCCGCTTTGCCAAGCGCGGCCAGGGTGCCGGTCGCAGATTGCGCCGTGGTCATGTCGCGGAGCCCCCGAAACACACGAGCGGGGGAGTTTAGAGGGCCGCCCGGCGCTGAGAAAGCGGTTAGACGGCCCGGCTATTGCAACGTCAAGACGTATCGCTACCCGCGGTCGGTCCCGGCCGTCAGATCAGGTGCGACGAACTGCGAGGTGCGCAGGAAGGTGGCGAGGACGTCGTCGCCCCGCGTCGTCAGTGCCGGCCGCAGGGCATCGAGGTCGCGCAGTTCCTCGGCCAGCGCCCGGCGCTGGTCCAGCAGGTGGTTGAACTGTGCATCGCAGGCAGGG
Organism: Alphaproteobacteria bacterium; assembly: GCA_965232515.1. Taxonomy (GTDB): domain Bacteria; phylum Pseudomonadota; class Alphaproteobacteria; genus JANQKO01. The sequence goes on from CBDDPY010000002.1 coordinate 2,553,487, forward strand.
ATCGGCGGCGGATAGGCGTTGATCTGTTCGCGCAACGCACGTTGCCGGGCTTCCAGGACGTCGCGCACCGCCTGCCAGCGCGCGTCGATGTCGGGCGTTTCCGCTTGTTTGGTCATTGGGCGTCTCGTCGCCGTTCCGTCCACATCGGCAGTCTACATCATAGCCGCTGACAGCGGGTTAAGCCGACGCTAGTCTGGGGCGGGATGAGCAAGGCATTCACGAAAGAAACCGACGACGACGGCGACGACGATCTGCCGGACGCTTCGGCCGCGCTGCCACGGGGCGCCAAGAACTACATCACGCCGGCGGGCCACGAACGGCTGCGCGAGGAATTGCGCCAGCTCCGCGGCGTCGAGCGGCCGAAGGTGGTCGAGACCGTGTCCTGGGCCGCCGGCAATGGCGACCGCTCTGAGAACGGCGACTACATCTACGGCAAGAAACGTCTGCGCGAGATCGACCGCCGCATCCGCTTCCTGCTGAAGCGCCTCGAGATCGCCGAGGTCGTCGACCAAAGCCGCCAGACCAACCGCGACCAGGTCTTCTTCGGCGCCACCGTCACCTACGCCGACGGCCAGGGCCGCGAGCGCACGGTCCGCATCGTCGGTATCGACGAGGCCGGCCACGCGCCCGGCGACATCAGCTGGGTCTCCCCCGTCGCCCGCGCCCTCCTGAAAGCCTACGAGGGCGACCTCGTCACCTTGCGCACGCCATCCGGCCTCGACGAAATCGAAGTCCTCGAAATCGGCTACCACGACACCTAATTACGGTGACAGTAACCGTAACTCAATTCCGGTGACAGTAACCATAATTCCGGCACCTTTCCGCAGCGCCGGCGCCGGCCGTGATTGACCGCGAGCGCGCCCTGGCGGCAAGCCGCGACTGGATCGCGGCCTGGAACGCGCACGACCTGACCGCCGTGCTGGCGCACTACGCCGACGCGCTGGTCTTCGTCTCGCCGCTGGTGGTGCGGCGGCTCGGCCGCGCCGACGGCACGATCCGCGACAAAACAGAGCTCGCCCGCTACTTCGCCGAAAGCCTCGGCCCCGACAGCCAGCTGCACTTCGAGCTGCAAGACGTGCTGGTCGGCGTCGACAGCTGGACCATGCTCTACGCCAACCACCGCGGCCAGCGCGTCGCCGAGACCGTGTTCCCCGACGCCGACGGCCGCATCGGCCGCGCCCACATCCACCATCTCTAGGCCGCGATCAACCGGCGCGGCCGCGTATCATTTCGACACTTATCGAAATGATGCAAAGCATTGAATCCACGGGATTCGTTTTCCTTGACGCTCGTGTGCATGGGGTTGTTCCGTGATCCCGCGCGCGCGACACCCCCCCCCTTTCCTGAACACCGGTCAGGCCGCGTCGTCCAGCACCACCAGCAGGTCCTTGGCGTCGACCTGCATGCCGGCCTCGGCGACGACGCGGGCGACGGTGCCGTCGCGGTCGGCGGCGACCGTGGTCTGCATCTTCATGGCCTCGATGTCCAGCAGCGCATCGCCGCGCTGCACGCGCTGGCCCTCGTTGACCGCGACGCGGACGATCAGGCCCGGCATCGGCGCGCCGACATGGCCGTCGTTGTTGGCGTCCGCCTTGGGATGCGCCTTGCGGGTCGGCGCCGCCTTGCGGTCGACCACCTTGATCGAGCGCGGCTGGCCGTTCAGCTCGAAGAACACGCGCACCTCACCGTCCTCGTCCGTCTCGCCGACGGTGAGGAACCGGATGATGATGTCCTTGCCGCGCTCGAGCGCCACGGTGATCTCCTCGCCGCTTTCGAGGCCGTAGAAGAAGGCCGGCGTCGGCAGGATCGAGACATCGCCAAAGTGCCGCCGGTGCTCGCAATAGCCGGTGAAGACGTCCGGGTACATGAGATACGAGGCGAACTCGTTGTCGCTGATGTGCCGCTCGGCCTTGTGCTCGGCCTCTTTCCGCAGCGCGTCGAGATCGGCCGCCGGCATGCTGGCGCCGGGCCGGCCGCTGATCGGCGTCTCGCCCTTCAGCACCTTCGACTGCAGGGCCGGCGGCAGGCCGCCCGGCGGCTGGCCCAGCTCGCCGCGGAAGAAGCCGACCACCGATTCCGGAAATGCGATGTCTTTCTCCGGGTCGATGACGTCGTCGGGCGTCAGGCCGCTCGAGACCATCATCAGCGCCATGTCGCCCACCACCTTCGACGAGGGCGTCACCTTGACGATGTCGCCGAACAGCTGGTTGACCTGCGCGTAGGCGAGCGCCACTTCCGGCCAGCGCTTCTCAAGACCCAGCGCGCGCGCCTGCTGCCGCAAATTGGTGTACTGTCCACCCGGCATCTCGTGCAGATAGACCTCCGACGCGCCCGAACGGATGTCGCTCTCGAAGGCCGCGTAGTTGCCGCGCACCGCCTCCCAGTATGTCGACAGCCGGCGGATCGCCTCCGGGTCCAGGCCGGGGTCGCGCGGACCGTGGCGGAGCGCCTGCACGATCGAGCCCAGGTTCGGCTGCGAGGTCAGGCCGCTCATCGAATCCATCGCCGCGTCGACCGCGTCGGCGCCCGCCTCGACGGCGGCCAGCACGCTCGCTGCCGAAATGCCGCTGGTGTCATGCGTGTGGAAGTGGATCGGCAGCCCAATCTCCTGCTTCAGCGCCCGGACCAGCGTCGCCGCCGCCGTCGGGTTGCAGAGCCCGGCCATGTCCTTGATGCCGAGGATGTGCGCGCCCGCGGCCTCGAGCTCTTTCGCCATGTCGACGTAATAGGCGAGATCGTATTTCGGCCGCTCCGGATCGGTGAGGTCGCCGGTGTAGCAGATCGCCGCCTCGCAGAGCTTGCCGGTCTCGCGCACGGCGTCGATGGCGACGCGCATGTTCTCGACCCAGTTCAAAGAATCGAAAATGCGGAACAGGTCGACGCCGCCGTCGGCCGCGCGCTCGACGAAATAGCGCACCACGTTGTCGGGATAGTTGGTGTAGCCGACCCCGTTCGACGCCCGGAGCAGCATCTGCTGCAACAGGTTCGGCATGCCCTCGCGCAGCCGCTCGAGGCGATCCCAAGGGCACTCCTTCAAAAATCGCATGGCGACGTCGAACGTGGCCCCGCCCCAGCTCTCGACCGACAGCAGCTCCGGCAGCAGCCGGGCGTAGGCCGGCGCGATGTCGACCATGTCCGCGCTGCGGAAGCGGGTCGCCAGCAGCGACTGGTGCGCGTCGCGGAATGTGGTGTCGGTGACCAGCACCTGTTCCTGGTCCAGCATCCAGCTCGCGAAGCCCTCGGGCCCGAGTTCTTCCAACCGCTGGCGGCTGCCGGGTGGCGGGTCGTCGCCGAGGTCGCAGTCCGGCGGCTCGGCCATGCGGAGCTGCGCCGGCCGCGGCCGGTCGGCGACCTCGGGGTTGCCGTTCACCAGGACGTCACCGATGAAGTTCAACAGCCGTGTCGCCCGGTCGCGCCGGCGCGGGAAGCGGAACAGGGCATCCGTCTCGTCGATGAACCGCGTCGTGTAGCTCGCGTCCTTGAAGCTCGGATGGTTGATCAGGGTCTCGACGAAGCGCAGGTTGGTCGAGACGCCGCGCACGCGGAACTCGCGCAGCGCCCGGTCCATGCGCACGCGTGTCTCCTCCGCCGTGCGGCCCCAGGCCGTGACCTTGACCAGCAGCGAGTCGTAGAACCGGGTGATGCGCGCGCCGGAATAGGCCGTGCCGGCGTCGAGCCGGATGCCGAAGCCGGCGGCGCTGCGATAGGCGGTGATGCGGCCGTAATCGGGGATGAAGTTGTTCTCCGGGTCCTCCGACGTGACCCGGCACTGCATGGCGTGACCGTAGAGGTGGATATCGTCCTGCAACGGCAGGTCGGTGCCCGGTGCGCCCAGCTTCGCGCCTTCGGCGACGCGGATCTGTGCCTTGATCAGGTCGACGCCGGTGACGCATTCGGTGACCGTGTGCTCGACCTGAATACGCGGGTTCACCTCGATGAAATAGAAGTCGCCGGTATCGGCGTCCTGCAGGAACTCGACCGTGCCGGCGGCCTGATAACCGACCGTGCGCGCGAGCTTCAGCGCCGCGTCGCAGAAGGCCTGGCGCTGCGCGTCGTCCAGATAGATCGCCGGCGCCCGCTCGACGACCTTCTGGTGCCGGCGCTGCACCGAGCAGTCGCGCTCATAGAGGTGCACGACGTTGCCGTGGAAGTCGCCCAGGATCTGCACCTCCACATGGCGCGCCCGCTCGACCAGCTTCTCGAAATAGACCTCGTCGTTGCCGAAGCCGGCCTGGGCCTCGCGCCGGGCGGCGCTGACCTGGTCCAGCACCTCGTCGCTCCCGCGGATCACCCGCATGCCGCGGCCGCCGCCGCCCCAGCTCGCCTTCAGCATGACGGGATAGCCGATGCCTTCGGCCAGCCGCTTGATCTCGGCGTCGTCGTGCGGCAGCGGATCGGTGGCCGGCATCACCGGCACGCCCGCCTCGATGGCGAGATTGCGGGCTGCCACCTTGTTGCCGAGCCGCCGCATCACGTCGGGCGTCGGGCCGACGAACGTCACGCCGGCCGCGGCGCAGGCCTCGGCGAACTCCGGGTTCTCGGACAGAAAGCCGTAACCCGGATGCACGGCGTCGACATGAGCCTCGCGGCAGACGCGGACGATATCGTCAATCGAGAGATAGGCCTCGACCGGCCCCATGCCCTTGCCGACCTGATAGCTCTCGTCGGCCTTGGTGCGGTGCAGGGCGAAGCGGTCCTCGTCGGAAAAAATCGCCACCGTGGTGATGCCGAGCTCGGTCGCCGCCCGCATCACCCGGATCGCGATCTCGCCCCGGTTGGCGACCAGCAGCCGCCGAATCTTCCTGCCCCGATAGGTCATGGCCCTCTCCACACTGACGCCGATGCCCGGATTTTCCCCCGGCGAATGATGGCAGGCGCCAAGCCGGTTGTCACGGCGGCCGCATTCGCTGCTATATGTCCTCGTGTCACGGAAACGACATTTATTCGAGAGAGCGTAGCTACATGCCGGATCGACCGGATCAATCCCGCCCCGCCCCCGCCTTTCGCCGGGTCATCCTGACGCTGGCGCTCGGCCTCGGCCTTGCCATGCCGGCAGCGAACGGTCTGGGCGAGGCGCGTTATGTCGAGACGCCGGTTCTGGTGGATGCCATCGCCACCGGGGCGCTGCCGCCGGTCGAGGAACGACTGCCCAGCCGTCCCCGCATCGTCACGTTCGACCGCGAGGGGCTGGCGCCCGGCAAACATGGCGGCGAGCTGCGCACGCTGATCCGCAACGGCAAGGACGTGAAGCTTCTGGTCGTTTACGGCTACGCCCGCCTGGTCGGCTACACGCCCGATTTCGAGCTGGTGCCCGATATTCTTGAGGACGTCGAGGTCGAGGAAGGCCGGATCTTCACGCTCAGGCTGCGGCCCGGCCACAAATGGTCTGACGGCCACGCGTTCACATCGGAGGACTTCCGCTACTGGTGGGACGACGTCGCCAACAACCCGGACCTGTCACCCAAAGGTCTGCCCAGGTCCATGCTGCTGGACGGCGCTGCGCCACGCTTCGAGGTGCTGGACAAGTGGACCGTGCGCTACACCTGGGACCGGCCGAACCCGTTCTTCCTGCCGCGCCTGGCCGCCGCCTCGCCGCTCTTTGTCTACCGGCCGGCACACTATCTGCGGCAGTTTCATGAACGCTACGGCGACCCGCAGGCGCTGGCTAGCGCGGTGAAGGCGGCGAAGGTCCGCAACTGGGCGGCGCTGCACGACCGGCGCGACAATCTCTACCTCTTCAACAATCCCGACCAGCCGACGCTGCAGCCCTGGATCGTGCGCAACGCCCCGCCGTCGACCCGGTTCGTCGCCGAGCGCAATCCATTCTTCCATCGCGTGGACGAGGCCGGCCGGCAATTGCCCTATATCGACCGCGTCGTGCTGGCGGTGACGGCAAGCGCGCTGATCCCCGCAAAGGCAGCGGCCGGGGACAGCGACCTGCAAAGCCGCGGCCTGTCGTTTCAGGACTACGCGCTGTTGCAGGAGAATGCCGCGCGCAGCAGCTACCGGCCGCTGCTGTGGCGCGAGGCCAGCGGCGCGCAGATCGCCCTGTTCCCGAACCTGAACGTCAACGACCCGGTCTGGCGCAAGCTGCTGCAGGACGTGCGCTTCCGGCGCGCGCTGAGCCTCGCCATCGACCGCTACGCGGTGAACGAGTTCCTGTTCTTCGGCCTCGGCCGCGAGAGCAACAACACAGTGCTGAAGGAAAGCCCGCTCTATCGGCCGGAGTATCAGACGTCCTGGACCGAGCACGACCCCGGCCGCGCGAACGCGCTGCTGGACGAGCTCGGGCTGACCGAACGGAACGCCGAGGGCACCCGGCTGCTGCCCGACGGCCGGCCGCTGCAGATCGTCGTCGAGACCGCCGGCGAGCAGACGACCCAGGTCGATTTTCTCGAGCTGATCGAGCAGAACTGGAACGAGGTCGGCGTCAAGCTGTTCAGCAAACCGTCGCACCGCGCCACGCTGCGCGCGCGGGTGTCGAGCGGCGAGACCATGATGTCCGTCTGGACCGGCCTGTTGAACGCAGTGCCGACGGCGGACAGCAGCCCCGAGGAGCTGGTACCGAGCAGCCGGATCGATTTTCAATGGCCGAAATGGGGCCTCTACGAGGAAACCGGCGGCACCTCGGGCGAGCCGGTCGATCTGGCGGAAGTGAAAGAGCTGCTGCGGTTGAACACGGCCTGGCTGGCCGCCACCGACCGCGACAGCCGCGCGACGATCTGGCACCAGATGCTGCGGATCCACGCCGAGCAGATCTTCTCCATCGGCGTCATCTCGGGCGTGCGCCAGCCGGTCGTGGTCTCGAACCGGCTGATGAACGTGCCCACCGAGGCGATTTACAATTGGGACCCCGGCGCCATCATCGGCGTCTACCGGCCCGACACCTTCTGGTTCAAGTGACAAGGGGAGCTTGGACGATGCACTATGATGCGATCATCATCGGCGCCGGCATCATCGGCGCCTGCACGGCTTATGAACTGTCGAAGCGCGGCTATCGCACGCTGAACGTCGACAAGCTGCCGGCGGCGGGCTACGGCTCGACAGGCAGCTCGTGCGCCATCATCCGCACACATTACTCGACGCTCGACGGCTCGGCGCTGGCCTACGAGGGCTACCACTACTGGACCGACTGGCCCGGCTATATCGGTGTCGACGACGAGCGCGGCCTGGCCAGGTTCCACGAGACCGGCTGCATCGTCATGAAGACCGAGCTCAACAGCTATCTCGAGCCGATCTGCCGCACCATGGACGAGATCGGCGTGCCCTGGCATGACCTGGGCCCGGCCGACGTCAAGGCGAAGCTGCCGATCTACGACCTGCACCGCTTTGGCCCCGTGAAGCTGCCGGACGATCCCGGCTTCGGCGAGGCGACCGGCGAGGCGCTGGCCGGCGCGGTGCTGTTCCCGAAGGCCGGCTATATCAGCGACCCGCAGCTCGCGACCCACAACGTGCAACGCGCGGTCGAGGCGACGGGCGGCGAGTTCCTGTTCAACGCGGAGGTCACCGCCATCCGGCAGGCCGACGGCCGCGTTTGCGGCATCAGCCTCGCCGACGGCCGCGACATCGACGCGCCTGTTGTCGTCAACGTCGCCGGACCGCATTCCTTCAAGATCAACCAATTGGCCGGCGTCGAGGCCGGCATGAACATCAAGACACGCGCGCTGCGCCAAGAGGTGGCGCACGTGCCCTCGCCGGTCGGCTTCGATTTCGAGGCCGACGGCTTCGTGATCTCGGACAGCGATATCGGTTGTTACAGCCGGCCGGAGCTGGGCAATCACATCCTGATCGGCAGCGAAGATCCGGAATGCGACGACCGCGAATGGGTCGATCCCGACGACTACAACCGCGAATTCACGGCGCAATGGCAGACCCAGGTCTATCGCGCCGCCCAGCGCATCCCCAGCCTCGGCATCCCGAACCAGACCAAGGGCGTGGTCGATCTCTACGACGTGTCGGACGACTGGATCCCGATCTACGACAAGTCGGACCTGCCGGGCTTCTACATGGCGGTCGGCAGCAGCGGTAATCAGTTCAAGAACGCGCCTGTCGCCGGCGCCATGATGGCGGAGCTGATCCTGGCCTGCGAAGGCGGGCGCGATCACGACGCCGAGCCCGTGCGCTTCGCGCTCCGGCACATTGGCCGCGAGGTCGATATCGGCTTCTATTCCCGCCGGCGCGAAATCAACCGGGAGAGCAGCTTCTCGGTGCTCGGTTAGCCCGACGTCCAGCGACGCCGCGCCAGGCCTAGGCCGAGCAGACCGATACCGAAAAGACCGATGCCCATCGGTTCGGCAACGATGATCTGACCCCGGATTTCCCCCGACTGATAGTCATCCGTGTGGACGTTGTAGTAGAGGTTGCCGTTCAACAGATCTTCGATCATGGCGGTGAAGGCGCCATCGTCGACAATAAGTTGAAAGCCCACCGTCGTGGCGCCGTCGAGGATGTCGCTGAACGTGCCGTCAGCGCCGACATTCACGACGATCGGACCGTTCGACCCGGCGGGCGCCAGGTGAATATGCACCGGGCTGCCGCCGACATCGAACAGCTCGGGCTGGGTGATGCCCAGCACGGACAATGTCAGATCGTAAAGCCCGGTCTCGGTATCGACACGCAGCGACGCCGTCCCGGTCGCATCGCTCGGCACCGGGTTCGACGGCATGACCTCCTGAAAGAAGTCGAGGCTGGTATCGACCGAAATGACGGCGGCCTGTGCCGGCCGCGCCAGGACAAACGCCGCGATCACCATCCCCGCCAGCATCGCGCTATGGATGGCGCGACCGAAGCGCGCCTGCCGACGTCGCTGAAACTGCAAGTTGGGCATGGGCTTGCACCTCCGCTGCAGCAGGTATCGCCAACGTCGGTTCAAGTTGGCGAACCGGCATCCCACTCGATGCGACGATGCTAGGGGGCGGTTACGAAGGATCGTGTGATCAGCGTGTGTCTTTGCTGCGGCGCAGCATTAGCGGGATCGTTTATTAGCGCCAGGCCCATTCCGGCTGGTCGTAGCCGTCGACGCGCGTGCCGCGGCCGTGCAGGGCGACCTCGCGAAACTGATAGAGCACGGCCGCGGTCGGCGCATGGATCTGACTGTCGCCGATCAGGACCTTGATGATCGGCCTGACATCGTGCGGATTGGCGACGAACTGCGGCGAGTCCGGCCGGTCCAGCTCGGTCAGCGGAATGCGATGGATGGCCGCAACCTCGTCGGGGTTGGCGACCAGATCGCCGCCCCGGTCGGTCCAGGCGACGACCGGCGTGATCAGATAGCCGGAACGCGTCGGATAGTCGTCGAGCTGGCCGATGACTGCTGACGGCGGCAGTGCGAGGCCGATCTCCTCGGCGATTTCGCGGCGGGCGGCCTGCACGATCGTTTCGCCGGCGTCGAGACGGCCACCCGGCAACGCCCATTGGCCGGAATGCCGCCGCAGGCCGGTCGCGCGGCGAGTCAGAATCAGCGCGGCGTCGCCGTCGTCCATACCGACCAGCAGCACCGTCACCGCCGCGCGCTTCAAGCCGTTGTCGGACCGCTGTTGGACATCAAAGGCGGCGACGTTCGCCGAGATCCGCCGATGCAGCGCCGCGTCGAAGCGGTAGGTTGGCGCGAATGTATCCTCGCTCGATGGCATGTCAGGCATGGCGGCTCGATCCTTCCGGCGCCTGTTGGAGCAGGAAATGCCGCACCTCGTCAATCGCAGAAGACGATCGGTTCAGCGACCAGCCACCAGGTTCTCGCCCACCGCCGCGCGACAGGCATCGAGAATGTTGGTTGCCAATGCATCGTCGTGCACGCCGCGGGCGACGATCAGCCCGCCGACGCAGAGCGCGATGCTCGCCAGGATGCGCGGATCGCGACTGTCCGCATCCGGCAGGCCGCGGGCGAACTCGCCGGCCAGTTCCTCGACCTTGTGTGTGTAGGCCTCGCGCACCGGACGTCCGGCGCGCGCCACGTCGACCGAGAGCGAGGCCATGGCGCAGCCCTGTCCGACGCGGCGCCGGTTGTCGGGGTGCAGATAGCCTGCCACCACCTCGAGCGCCTGTTGCGTCAGCTCAGCCGACGTTTCACCGTCGCGCGCCTGCAGGCGCTTGTTGAAGTCGTGCTCCCCGCGCATCACCTCGGCGAACAGCTCGGCCTTCGAGCGGAAATAACCGTAGAAGCCGCCACGTGTCAGCTTTGCCGCCGCCATGATGCCGTCGATGCCGACGCCGGCATAGCCGAAGCGGCGGAACAGACGACCGGCCTGCTGCACGATGCGCGCCTTGGTCTGCTGCTTGTGTTCCGGCCGGTACCGCATATCCGGTTCTCCCGTATCACTCTTTACATGTCGACTGTACTGCAATTAGCATGTCGATCAACATGTAATAAGGGAGGCGGATGATGGAACCGGCCGTCGAGCTGCTGCAGTTTCCCTATTCCCACTTCAACGAAAAGGTGCGCTGGGCGCTGGACTTCAAACAGGTGCCGCATCGGCGGCAGAGCTATCTGCCCGGGCCGCATATTCCGGCCATCCGCCGCCTGACCGGCCAGACCAAGACGCCTGTCGTGCGGTTCGGCGATACGCTCGTGCACGGTACGGCGCGCATCATCGACGAGCTGGAAACGCGGTATGCCGAACCGCCGCTTTACCCCGAGGCGCCTGATCAGCGCGAACGCGCGCTCGAACTACAACACTGGTTCGACGAGGACGTCGGGCCGGCCGTGCGCTGCGCGCTGTTCGCGGAGATGATCGGCGAGCTTGGTTATCTCAGCCGCCTATTCGCCGGCGAAAAGAGCCTTTTGGTGCGCGCGCTTTACCGCAGCAGTCTGCCGTTCGTTCGGGGTCTTATGCGCAAGGGAAACGGCGTGACCGGTCCGGACGCCGTCGCTGCCGCACGGACCCGCACACGCGAAGCGCTCGACTTCGTGGCGCGCGAAACCGCCGACAGCGGCTATCTCGTCGGCGACCGGTTCAGCGTCGCCGACCTGACGGCGGCGGCCCTGCTAGCGCCCGCGGCCAACCCGCCGGGCGTGCCGACGATCAGCAAACCGGAACCCATGCCCGCCAGCGTCAAGGCCTGGCACGACGAATGGGCCGACCACCCCGGCGTCGCCTGGGTGCACGCGCAGTTCGCGCGGCACCGCCCGGCGTCCGCGGCCATTTCCTGAGGATGTGGATCAGCGGCGGTGTCTTCCGTCAGAAATACGCCTGACCGATGTGATACACCACCAGCGCCAGTGCGATCGCGCCCGCGATCCCGGCGACATAATGATACAGCATTGCTCAGCGGCCTCCCGACCCGACCTGCAGGCTGTGTCATTATTGTGGCGCTAATTGTCAGATTTGCCAGACCGTGCGCGATAATGCCCTGAATTTGTCACAGACGACGTTCGCGTGCGCAAATCGGAGCATCGAAAACAAATTGATGAGGGTATTGCTTCCATCCTCCAACCACCTCAGAAGGCTAAGGGTGGTTGGCGTCCCCTAGGGGAATCGAACCCCTGTTTCGGGCGTGAGAGGCCCGCGTCCTGACCGCTAGACGAAGGGGACGTCGGCGGAAAGCCGAGAAGTAGCGGCAGAGCGGGCCCAGGTCAAGGGGGTGCTAAGGCCGCCGGGCCAACTCAGGCGGCCTCCAGATGGCGGCGGGCGCTGGCGATCAGGCGGTCCACGTCGTCGGGATCGGTGTTGAAGGCGGTGACGAGGCGGAGCGTGGTCGCCGTGGGCCCGCCCCAGCGCAGGAAGCCGACGCCGTCGGCGGCGAGACCGTCGATCACGGCCTCGGGCAGGCGGACGAAGACCTCGTTGGCCTCGACCGGATGTTCGAGCTCGGCGCCGGGCAGGGCCGCGAGACCGTCGGCGAGGCGGCGGGCGCAGGCGTTGGCGTGACGGGCGTTCTTGAGCCAGAGATCGTCGCGCACATAGGCGCGGAGCTGGGCCGAGAGGAAGCGCATCTTCGAGAACAGATGGCCGCCGCGCTTGCGCCGGAAGCGGAAGTCGCGGGCGAGTTCGGGTTTGAAGAACAGCACGGCCTCGGCCGCCATGGCGCCGTTCTTAGTGGCGCCGAGCGACATCACGTCCACGCCGGCGCGCCAGGTGACGTCGGCCGGCGCGCAGCCGAGATGGGCGACGGCGTTGGCGAAGCGCGCGCCGTCCATATGCAGCGGCAGGCCGTGCGCCCGCGCGACCTCGGCGATGGCCCTGACCTCATCCACCGTGTAGACGGCGCCCTGCTCGCTCGCCTGCGTGACCGAGACGGCGGCGGGCTGGGCGTGATGCTCGACCCCGGTGCCGGCCGTGGCGAGCACCTCGGCGAGCGCCGCGGCATCGAACTTGGCGTGCGGCCCGTCGAGAAGCGTGAGCTTGGCGCCGCCCGTGAAGAATTCTGGCGCGTTGCACTCGTCCTCCTCGATATGGGCGTGGCGGTGGCAATAGACCGTGCCGTAGGGCGGCGCGAGCGTCGCCAGGGCCAGCGCGTTGGCGGCCGTGCCGGTGGCGACGGGATGCATGACGAGATCGCAGTCGAACAGCGTCCGCAGGTCGTCCTGCGCCGCGGCCGTCATCTCGTCGGCGCCGTAGGCGGTCGCGCTGCCGCTGTTGGCCTCGGCGAGCGCCGCCATGATCTCGGGGCAGACGCCGGACGCGTTGTCGCTGGTGAAGTTCACGGGCGCGCCCCGGCGTCGATGGCAAGGTCCAGCCGCTCGAAGCCGGCGCCGTCGGCCGTCAGCCGATGCGCCGCCACCTCGCCGACCTCGCGGTTTTCGACGGCGAGAATGACCCAGACCAGATCGGGCTCGGTCGCCCAGGCAAGATCGGTCGCCGAGGGCCGCGCCGGGCCGTCGGGATGGGAATGGTAATGCCCGACGATATCGCGCGGCGATTGCCGCAGCGCCTTCTGCAGCCGCAGCCGCAGCGCCGGGTCGACCTCGAACCGGCGCCGGCGGTCGGCCGCGAGATTGGCGCCGGGCGCAAGTTGCGTGACCCGGATCTGGTCGTCCGCCTCGCGCGCGCCGACGAGGAGGCCGCAGGCTTCTTCCGGAAAGGCTGCCGTGGCGGCGGCCTTCATGGCGTCGAGCTGTTGGGGCGTGAACAGGATCACGGGCCGGGCACCAGACGCACGACGCCGAGGCGCTGGCCCGTCGTCAGATCGAAGACGATGACCCGCTCGTTGCCGTCGGCGTCGGCGACGCGCACCGACAGGCGGTCGCCGCTGGCGCTGACATCGACGACCCGGTCGTCGGCCGGCAGCGCGACCTCGATCTCGCCGAACACGCGCTCGGCCGCCGCCATGCTCTCGGAGAGATCGCCGCTGGTCCGGGCAATGCCGACGACCAGCGCGATCAGGCCGATCACCAGCAATGTGGTCATCACGCCGACGAGCCACTTGAGTGCGGTCGTGTTCTGTGTCCAGTCTGAGATCATGTCAGGCCCGTCGGAAGAGATCGTCCACACCGTCAGCGTCCGCGACGCGGACGCCGGCAAGCGGCTGGACCGCCTGCTGGCCGACGCCCTGCCCGAACTGTCACGCATGCGCATCAAGGCGCTGATCGAAGCGGGCCAGGCCGGCAACGGCGCGGGGACGATAATGGAGCCGTCATACCGGGTCAAACCGGGCCAGACCTGGCGGCTGACGGTGCCGCCGGCGGCCGACGCCGAACCGCAGGCGCAGGCGATCCCGCTGCAGGTCGTGTACGAGGACGACGCGCTGATCGTGGTCGACAAGCCGGCCGGCCTGGTCGTGCATCCGGCGCCGGGAAACCCCGACAGGACGCTGGTCAACGCGCTGCTGGCGCATTGCGGCGGCAGCCTGTCCGGCATCGGCGGGGTCAAACGGCCGGGCATCGTGCATCGCCTCGACAAGGACACCAGCGGCCTGCTGGTGGCGGCCAAGACCGACCGGGCGCATGCCGGCCTGTCGGCGCTGTTTTCGCGCCACGATATCGAGCGGGTCTATCGCGCGCTTGTCTGGGGCGCGCCGGCGCCGGCGGCAGGCGAGATCGAGGGCGCGATCGGGCGCGATCCGCGCAGCCGCAAGAAAATGGCCGTGGTGTCGCGCGGCGGCAAGCCGGCGCGCACCCACTACGAGACGCAGCAGCGGTTCGGCAATACCGCGGCCCTACTCGCCTGCCGGCTGGAGACCGGCCGCACGCACCAGATCCGGGTGCATCTGGCCTCGATCGGCCATCCGGTGCTGGGCGATCCGGTTTATGGCCGTGCGCGGCGCAAGCGGCACGCCATGCTTCCGCCGCATTTGACCCATATCATAGCGTCGTTCGGTCGCCAGGCGTTGCATGCCAGCGTGCTTGGTTTCCGGCACCCGGTGAGCGGCGACTCGTTGCGCTTCGAAAGCTGCTTGCCGGCGGATATGGGGGCGCTGGTCGATGCGTTGGGCGCCCTTGAGTGACCCAGAATGAAACATTCGTGCGAAACAACTGAACGGCGTTTTCTTGACAAAAGTCCACGAACTGAATAGCTCTAGTTCTTCCCTGACCAGAAATCCATCTTCCGAACGAGCGTTCCCATGAGCGAGCGAAGCCTCTCGAGTGTCAATCTGCCGGCGCTGACGCCGGAGGGCAGCCTGTCCCGCTACCTGCAGGAAATCCGCAAGTTTCCGATGCTGGAGCCCGAACAGGAGTACATGCTGGCGAAAGCCTGGCGGGAAAAGGACGACATCGATTCCGCGCATCAGCTGGTCACCAGCCATCTGCGGCTGGTGGCCAAGATCGCGATGGGCTATCGCGGCTACGGCCTGCCGGTCGGCGAGCTGATCGCCGAAGGCAATGTCGGCATGATGCAGGCGGTCAAGCGCTTCGATCCGGAGCGCGGCTTCCGTCTCGCCACCTATGCCATGTGGTGGATCCGGGCCGCCATCCAGGAATACATCCTGCGCTCCTGGTCGCTGGTGAAGATCGGCACCACGGCGGCGCAGAAGAAGCTGTTCTTCAACCTGCGCAAGATCAAAGGGCAACTACAGGCGATCGAGGAAGGCGACCTGCATCCCGACCAGGTGGCGCTGATCGCCAAGAAGCTGAACGTGCCCGAGCAGGACGTGGTGTCGATGAACCGCCGGCTGGCGGCACCGGACAATTCGTTGAACGCGCCGGTGCGCGCCGACAGCGAGGGCGAGTGGCAGGACTGGCTGGTCGACGACACGATCGATCAGGAGACTCAGCTCGCGGAAAGCGAGGAGCTGAGCAACCGCCGCGACCTGCTGAAGCAGGCGATGACGCATCTGAACGATCGCGAGCGGCACATCCTGACCGAGCGGCGGCTGCAGGAAAGCCCGACAACGCTGGAAGACCTCAGCAAGGAATACGACATCAGCCGCGAGCGGGTCCGGCAGATCGAAGTCCGGGCCTTCGAAAAGCTGCAGAAGGCCATGCGCAAGGCCATGGTCGAACAGCGCACGAAACGGTAGGGCCGACAGGTAGGACGGCGGCGGTCTTCCGCTAATCGACGAAGGGGTCGCGCACCAGGATCGTATCGTCGCGCTCCGGGCTGGTCGACAGCAGCGCCACGCGCACGCCGATCAGTTCCTCGATGCGGACGATGTACTTGATCGCCGTTGCCGGCAGATCGGCCCAGCTGCGCGCGCCGCGCGTGCTTTCCGACCAGCCTTCCAGGGTTTCGTAAACCGGCTCGACCCGGTGCTGCCGCTCGGACTCGGCCGGCAGGTAGCCGATGTCGTCACCGTCGAGCTTGTAGCCGATGCAGACCTTGATCTCGGGCATGCCGTCCAGCACGTCGAGCTTGGTGAGCGCAATGCCGTGAATGCCGCTCACCTTGACGGCCTGACGCACCATGACGGCGTCGAACCAGCCGCAGCGCCGCCGGCGCTGGGTGACGGTGCCGAACTCGTGGCCGCGCTCGCCCAGGCCGCGTCCGACGGCGTTGTCCTGCTCGGTCGGGAACGGGCCCTGGCCGACGCGGGTGGTGTAGGCCTTGGTGATGCCGAGGACGAAATTCACCGCGTCCGGGCCGATACCGCAGCCGACGGCCGCCTCGCCCGCGATGGTGTTGGACGAGGTGACGAACGGATAGGTGCCGTGGTCGACGTCCAGCATGGCGCCCTGCGCGCCCTCGAACAGGATGCGTTCGCCCTGCCGCCGGGCCTCGTCGAGGTCGCGCCAGATCACGGAACTATAGGGCAAGATCTCGGGAGCGATGGCCTGAAGTTCGGCGATCAGTTCAACGCCGTCGACCTCGGGCTGCTGCAATCCGCGCCTGAGCGCGTTGTGGTGCACCAGCAGATGGTCGACCTTGAAGCTGAGCGTGTCCGGATCCGAGAGGTCGCAGACCCGGATCGCGCGCCGGCCGACCTTGTCCTCGTAGGCTGGGCCGATACCGCGCCGCGTGGTGCCGATGGCGCTGTTGCCGCGCGCCTCCTCGCGGAGCGCATCGAGCTCGCGATGCAGCGGCAGAATGAGCGTTGCGTTGTGCGCGATGCGCAGATTATCGGGGCCGACCTCGACGCCCATCTCGCGCACGGCGCGGATCTCCTCGACCAGCGCCCAGGGATCGATGACGACTCCGCTGCCGATCACCGACAGCTTGCCCGGTCGGACGATTCCGGACGGCAACAGGCTGAGCTTGTAGGTCTTGCCGTCGATAACGAGCGTATGCCCGGCGTTGTGGCCGCCCTGAAACCGCGCCACCACGGCCGCCCGCTCGGACAGCCAGTCGACGATCTTGCCCTTGCCCTCGTCGCCCCATTGCGAGCCGACCACCGCGACATTGGCCATGCGTGCCCCTCTTCGTTCCGGTTGCCCGAGACCGCGGCGATGCGATCGGGTCAGTTCACCTCGACGGCGGCGCCGTCGAGAAAGACATGGCTGCAGCCCATCCGGCGCGCCTCGTCCGGCGCCGACTCGACGGCGGCGAGGCCACGCACCGTGCGCCAGCCATCCGCCCGGCAGCTTTTTGCGGCCGAGGCCGGCGTCCCGGCCGGCAGATAGAGCGTTCGGTCATTGGTAGGACTTGGTAGTGCTCGCATCACGCTGTCCATATAGAGCGTGAAGCCGGTCGCCGGCTCGCCGGTGGCCAAGTCGTAGCGGCCGCCCCGCCCCAGCTCGCCCCGCACGCCCTTCGCCAGCAAGGTGAAGCTGACGCCGGTCTGGTACTCGAAACCGCGACTTTCGCCGGGATCGACCGTCATCGTCAGACCTTCGCCATCGGCCTGCAGCACAGTGACGACCTCGGCCAACCGATTCACAATCCCCTTGGCGTCGGCCGGTAGGGCCAGGGACTGCAGCGCCGGCAGCGCCGTCGCGACGGGTCCGGCTGCATCCAGAACCCCGGACAGCAGCGTCTTTGCATCGTTAGGCAGACCGTCGAGCGCGGCCCGGTCCTTTCGGTCAAGCGCGGCCCGCACCCGCTCCGCCAGCACCGGCTCCAGGCCGAAGTGATCGCAGACGATCGGCACCAGGCTCGGCACCGTCAGATCGACGGACAGCTGCTTCACGCCGACGGCGTTCAGCGATTCGGCCGCCAGCAGCACGACCTCGGCGTCGCCCGCCGGCAGATCGGCGCCGATCAGCTCGACGCCGGCCTGGGCGAACTGCCGCTCGGGCCGCAGCTGCGCGCCGCGCACGCGCAGGACCTGGCCGGCATAGCAAAGCCGCAGCGGCCGCGGCAGCTCGCGCAGCCGGGTGATGGCGATGCGGGCGACCTGCGTGGTCATGTCGGCGCGCACGGCCATCATGCGCTGCGAGATCGGGTCCATCAGGCGGAACATGTGGCGGGCGACGCTGGCGCCCGGCCCCGCCAGCAGGCTCTCCTCGAATTCGATCAGCGGCGGCTTGACGCGCTCGTAGCCCTGCGCCGAAAAGGCGCCGATCAGCCGCTCGATGACCCGCGCCTCGTGCGCGGCAAGCGGCGGCAGATCGTCGTGCAGGCCCTCGGGCAGCAGCGCAAGATTGGCCGTATCGTCCATGGCGTCGAAAGTCTAGCTCACAACCCGGTCACGAGACAGCGCGGGCACGCAGGCGCCGCGCCGTCCGCCGCTAACCGAAGGTCAGCGGCTTCGCCTGGACGACGTGGCTGAGGCCGCGCACCTCGGCCAGCACCTTCTCGGACACCGCCTGGTCCACCTCGATGAGCGCGATGGCATCGCCGCCAGCCTCGGCCCGGCCGAGATGGAAGGTGGCGATATTGACGCCGGCATTGCCCAGCGTGGTGCCGAGCGCGCCGATGAAGCCGGGCTTGTCCTCGTTGGTGACGTAAAGCATGTTCGGCGCCGTCTCGGCCTCGAGCTTGATGCCCTTGATCTGCACGATGCGCGGCCGCCGGTCGGCGAACAGCGTGCCGGCGACCGACCGGCTCTGCCGCTCGGTGGTGACGGTCAGGCGGATTAGCGTCTGGTAGTCGCCGGGCGCCTCGTCGCGCGTCTCGCGCACGTCGATGTCGCGCTGCTTGGCGATGGCCGCGGCGTTGACCATGTTGACCGTGTCCATCAGCGGACTGAGCAATCCTTCCAGCACGATCGAGGTCAGCGGCCGGGTGTTCAGCGTCGCGACATGGCCTTCGTATTCGATGTGCACGCCCTGGATCGCCGTCTCGGTGAGCTGCCCGGCGAAGCTGCCGAGCTCGCGCGCGAGATCGAAATAGGGCCGCAGCCGCGGCGCCTCCTCGGCCGTGACCGAGGCCATGTTCAGCGCGTTGGTGACCGCCCCGTCGAGCAGGTAGTCGGACATCTGCTCGGCCACCTGAACGGCGACATTCTCCTGCGCTTCCGAGGTCGAGGCCCCGAGATGCGGCGTCGCCACGACCTTGTCATGGCCGAACAGCACGTTCTCCTTCGCCGGTTCCTGCGAAAACACGTCGAGCGCGGCGCCGCCGACCTGGCCGGAATCGAGCGCCGCCAGCAGGTCGGCCTCGACGATCAGGCCGCCGCGCGCGCAGTTGATCAGGCGCACGCCCTGCTTGGCCTTGGCCAACGTCTCGCTGTTGAGCAGGCCCTTGGTCGATTCCGTCATTGGCGTGTGCAGCGAGATGAAGTCGGCGCGGGCCAACAGCTCGTCGAGCTCCACCTTCTCGATGCCGAGTTCGACGGCGCGCTCGAGCGCCAGGAACGGGTCGTAGACGACGACGCGCATCTTCAGGCCCTGCGCCCGGTCGGCCACGATCGAGCCGATATTGCCGCAGCCGATGATGCCGAGCACCTTGCCGTAGAGCTCGACGCCCATGAAGCGGCTCTTCTCCCACTTGCCGGCGTGGGTCGATTCATTGGCGGCCGGGATCTCCCGCGCCAGCGCCAGCATCATCGAGATGGCATGCTCGGCCGTCGTGATCGAGTTTCCGAACGGCGTGTTCATGACACAGACGCCGTTCGCCGTCGCCGCCTCGATATCGACATTGTCGACGCCGATGCCGGCGCGGCCGACGACCTTGAGCCGGCCATTGGCCGCGTTCAGGACATCTGATGTCACCTTGGTGGCCGACCGCACGGCGAGACCGTCATAGTCGCCGATCGCGGCGACCAGATCCTCGGGGCTGAGGTCGGTTCGCTCATCGACATCGACGCCCCGGCCGCGGAACACCTCCGCCGCGCGCGGGCTCATCTTGTCGGAAATCAGTACTTTCACCATGGTATCGGATCCTCAGGCGGCCGGCCGATGGGCCGTCTTGGTTTCGGCATAGGCCCAGTCGAGCCAGGGCAGCAGGGCGGCGATATCGTCGGTCTCTATGGTCGCGCCGCACCAGATGCGCAGGCCCGGCGGCGCGTCGCGATAGGCGCCGATATCGAGCGCCACGCCCTCCTGCTCGAGCGTCGCGGCAAGCTGCTTGGCAACGGCAGCCTGCCGGTCGGTCGGCAGGCCGGCGAACCAGTCGTCGACAATCGAGAGGCAGACCGACGTGCAGGAGCGGCTCGCCGGATCGGCGGCCAGGAAGTCGACCCAGCCGGTGCGGGCAACCCAGTCGGCAATCGTGGCGAGGTTACGCTCCGACCGCGCAATCAGACCGTCCAGTCCGCCAACCGATTCGGCCCAGGTCAGCGCGGCGAGATAGTCCTCGACGCAGAGCATGGACGGCGTGTTGATGGTCTCGCCCTTGAACACGCCCTCGATCAGCTTGCCGCCCTTGGTCAGACGGAAGATCTTCGGCAGCGGCCAGGGCGGCGCGTAGCTCTCGAGCCGGGCGACGGCGCGCGGGCTCAGGATCAGCATGCCGTGCTGCGCCTCGCCGCCCAGCACCTTTTGCCAGGAGAAGGTGGTGACGTCGAGCTTGTCCCACGGCAGCGCCATGGCGAACGCGGCCGAGGTCGCATCGCAAATCGTCAGGCCCTGCCGTTCGTCGGCGATCCAGTCGCCATCCGGCACCCGCACGCCCGAGGTGGTGCCGTTCCAGCAGAACACGATGTCGCGCGCCGGATCGGCTTGCGACAGGTCGGGCAGATCGCCGTAGCCGGCCTCGAGCACTCGCACGTCTTCCAGCTTCAGCTGCTTCAGCACGTCGGTCACCCAACCGTGGCCGAAACTCTCCCAGGCCAGCAGATCGATGCCGCGTTCGCCGAGCAGCGACCACAAGGCCATCTCGACGGCGCCGGTGTCGGACGCCGGCGTGATGCCGATGCGATAGTCGGCCGGCACGCCAAGCAGATCCCGGGTCCGTTCGATGGCCGCCGACAGGCGCGCCTTGCCGTCTTTCGACCGGTGCGATCGTCCGAGCACCGCGTCGGCCAGCGCCTGGGGGCTCCAGCCGGGATACTTGGCACAGGGGCCGGACGAGAAATTCGGCACGTCGGGCGCAAGGTTCGGCTTCATCGACTTCTTCCCTTCAGTGGGCGTTGCCCCGACAACGCCGACACACATTCCCGCTGGCCGAGCCTCCGAAGACGCGGCAATGCCGGCCTCGGATCGAGGTCCATGCGATTGATTTGGACTGTTCCTATTCCATGCGATCGCTGCCGGCGGGGTCGCGAAGCATATTGCGCAGCGTATGCAAAAGTCCCATTAACGACGTCGGACGGCGGCGATAGTATGGACGCGCCTTGCCATGTCAACGGGCGATTTGTCGCGGTCGGGCATCGGCACCCGGTTGACTTCCATGGCCGCCGGCGTTTGTCATGCGGCCTTCGAATTCGCGTTCCCGATCGAGGCGTCAGCGCATGATTCCCTGCCAACGATCCCTGTTCGACCTGCCCGACGACGTGGCCTATTTCAACTGCGCCTATATGTCGCCGCTGATGAAGCCGGTCGTGGCCGCCGGTGAGGCCGGGGTCGCCCGCAAGGCCCGGCCGTGGCAGATAACCCCGCCGGACTTCTTCACAGGCCCGGAGAAGGCCCGCGGTCTGTTCGCCGAGCTGATCGGCGGCGAAGCCGACAACATCGCGGTCATTCCGGCCGCCAGCTATGGGATCGCGGCTGCCGCCCGCAACATCCCCATCGGGCGCAATCAGCGCGTCGTGGTGCTGGCGAGCCAGTTTCCCTCCAACGTCTATGTCTGGCGCGAGCGCACGCGCGAGACCGGCGGCAAGTTCACCACCGTCAAGCGGCCCGACAACGGCGACTGGACGTCGGCGATCCTCGACGCCATCGACGACGACACCGCGGTGGTCGCGACCGCGAACTGCCACTGGACCGACGGCGGACTGATCGACGTGGCGGCTGTCGGCAGCCGATGCCGCGAGGTTGGCGCGGCCTTCGTGCTCGACCTGACGCAGTCGATCGGCGCGCTGCCCTTCGATGTGCAAGCGGCGCACGCCGATTTCGCCATTGCCGCCTGCTACAAATGGATGATGGGGCCCTACTCGCTGGGTTTCATGCACGTGGCGCCGCGCTACCACGAAGGCCGGCCGCTGGAACACAACTGGATGGCGCGAGCCGGCAGCGAGGATTTCACGGCGCTGGTGAACTACCAAAACGACTTTCAGCCCGGCGCGCGGCGGTTCGACATGGGCGAGACGGCGAACTTTCATCTGCTGCCCATGGCCATCGCCGCGCTCGAGCAGTTGCTGGCCTGGACGCCCGCGGCCGTGCAAACGACGCTGACCGAGATGACCGGATCGATCGCGGCGCGCGCGGAACAGCTTGGCCTGATCGCCTCCGATCCGCGCTACCGCGCCGGCCACTTCCTCGGCCTCCGCTTTCCGGGCGGACCGCCGGACGGGCTGCTGGAACGCCTCGCACAAGCTCAGGTGCATGTCAGCCTGCGCGGCGATTCGATGCGGGTGACGCCGCACGTCTACAACAACACGGCCGATATCGACCGGCTGATCGACACCCTGCAATCTTCGCTTTGACCAAGAATTCGACAGACGGAGCTGGCGACAGATGACCATGCAATACGTCCCGTTCGGCAATACCGGCATGAAGGTCTCGCGGCTGTGCCTCGGCACGCTCACCTTCGGCGCGCCGCAATGGCGCGACTGGGTGATGGACGAGGCCGACAGCCGGCCGATCGTCAAGTCGGCGCTGGATGCCGGCATCAACTTCATCGACACGGCCGACATGTATTCGCTCGGCGCCAGCGAGGAGGTCGTCGGCAAGATCCTCGCCGACATCGGGCCGCCGCGCGACGAGCTGGTGGTGGCGACCAAGGTCTACAACCGCATGAAGGACGATCCCAACGCCCGCGGCCTGTCGCGCAAGCACATCATGGAGGGCATCGACGCGTCGCTGAAGCGGCTACGGATGGACTATGTCGACCTCTACCAGATACACCGCTGGGACTACGAGACGCCGATCGAGGAGACGCTGGACGCGCTGAATGACGTAGTGCGCGCCGGCAAAGCGCTCTATATCGGCGCGTCCAGCATGTGGGCCTGGCAGTTCATGAAGGCGCTGGAGATTTCGCGCCGCAACGGCTGGGCGCCGTTCGTCTCGATGCAGCCGCACTACAACCTGATCTACCGCGAGGAGGAACGCGAGATGCTGCCGCTCTGCCGCAGCGAGGGCATTGCCGTCATTCCCTGGAGCCCGCTGGCGCGCGGCTTCCTGGCCGGCAACCGGCACCGGCAGGGCGGCGGCGACACGGCGCGGGCGAAGAACGATCCGATGGCGCAGCAGGACTATTACAGCGACCAGGATTTCCAGATCGCCGACAAGGTCGTCGAGATCGCGCACAAGCGCGGCGTCGCTCCGACGCAGGTGGCGCTCGCCTGGCACTTAAGCAAGCCGCACATCACCGCGCCCATTGTCGGCGTCTCCAAGGTCGAGCACGTGCTGAGCCACGTCGCCGCGCTGGAGGTCGAGCTGACGGACGACGAGATCGCCGCGCTGGACGCGCCGTACCGGCCGAAACCGGTCGCCGGACACGAATAGGGACCAACTCATGACAATCGATGTCGCGGCCGTACGGGCCGACACGCCGGGCTGCGCCAACGTCGCGCATCTCTACAATTGCGGCGCCGGGCTGATGCCGCGCCAAGTGTTGGACAGTCTGACCGCGCACTTGACGCTGGAGGCGGAGATCGGCGGCTACGAGGCGGCCAACCGTTGCGAGGCCGCCGTGGCGCACAGCTATGACGCCATCGCCACGCTGCTGAATTGCGATGCCGACGAGATCGCCATGGTCGAGAATGCGACCGTCGGCTGGGACATGGCCTTCTACGGCATGTCGTTCCAGCCTGGCGACCGGATCCTGACGGCGATATCCGAATACGCCTCGAACTACATCGCCTTCCTGCAGGTGGCGAAGCGCACCGGGGCCGAGATCGTCGTGGTGCCGAACGACGCGGCGGGACAGCTCGACGTGGCGGCGCTGGAAAACCTGATCGACGCGCGCGCCAGGCTGATCGCGGTAACCCACGTGCCGACGAACGGCGGCCTCGTCAATCCGGCGGCCGAGATCGGACGCGTCGCCCGGGCCGCCGGCGTGCCGTTTCTGCTGGACGCCTGCCAGGCGGCCGGACATCTGTCGCTCGACGTGCAGGCGATCGGCTGCGACATGCTGTCGGCGACCGGCCGCAAGTATCTGCGCGGCCCCCGGGGCACCGGGTTCCTTTACGTCGCCCGCCACATGTTGGACAGGCTGGAGCCGCCGTTTCTGGACCTGCACGCGGCCAACTGGGTCGCGCCGGACCGCTACGAACTGCGGCCCGACGCCAAGCGTTTCGAGAACTGGGAAAGCTACATCGCCGGCAAGATCGGCCTCGGCGTCGCCGTCGATTACGCGCTGGCGCTGGGCATGGACGCCGTCGAGCAGCGCGTCGACATGCTGGCGGCGGGACTGCGCCAACGCCTCGACTCAATTCCGGCGGTTCGGGTTCAGGATCTCGGCGCCCGCAAATGCGGGATCATCAGCTTCTCGATCGACGGGGTCGATCCGAACGACGTCGTGCGCGAGATGGCGGACCGCAACATCAATATCGGCACGACCTCGGTCTTCAGCACCCGGATCGACATGGGCGGTCGCGACATCCAACTGATGAACCGGATGGGATTGCACTACTACAATTCCGAGGACGAGCTCGACCGCTTCGCCACGCTGGTCGAAGACCTCAGCCGGCGCTGACGCCAGCGCCGGCGAGTGACGCCTGTTCGCGGGTCAGGGCATCGACGACGAAACCGGCCACGACCTTGGTCCGCGCGTGGTCGCGGATGCGCCGGTCGATCAGCAACCACATGCTGAGGCGCCCCAGCTCGTCCGGACCGAACAGCCGCCGCAGTCCCGCGTCGCCGTCGGCCAGCAGACAGGGCAGCATGGCGATGCCGACCCCGGCACGGGCCGCGGTCAACCGGGCATGCGGGCTGTTGCTGCGCAGGGCGATGGTCGTCCCCTGGCGACGGCGGCGCAGCCATTTCGCCGGTGCGACGTGGCCGGCGGAGATGTCGAAGTCGATCACATCGTGATCGGTCAGGCGATCGACGCTGTCGGGCCGGCCCCGACAGTCGAGATAGGCCGGCGCGGCATAGACCCCGAAGCCGACGGCGAACGACTCGCGCGCGACGAAATCGCCCTGCGCTGGCTTCTGAAAGCGCAGCGCCAGGTCGGTATCGCGGCCGGAGATCTCAGCCGCCGGACTGCCGCTGACCAGCTCCACCCGCAATCCCGGATGATCCCGCTGCAACTGCCCCAGACCGCCGGACAACAGCTCGGCCGCGACGAATTCCGGCGCCGTGATCCGCACGTCGCCGGCGACCGTCGGCGACCGTCCCGACAGCAGGCGCTTGGCCGCGAACAGCTCCGTCTCGATGGTCTCGGCCGTGCGCAGCAGCAGCTCGCCGTCGGCCGTCGGCACATAGCCCGAGCGGCGCTGCGCGAACAGCTTCAGCCCGAGTTCCGCCTCCAGCGCCGCAATGTGGCGCCACACGGTTGCCGGCGACACGCCCAGTCGCCGGCTGGCCTCGGCCAGGCTGCCGGACTGGGCCACGGCCAGCAGATAGCGCAGGTCATCCCAGCTTTCCGACATGAGAAATCTTTCATTTTTGAAAGAACAACATTCAAATTTATCGACTTATGTTTCAAATACGGCAAGCCTATCTTCACAGCATTGGACATCCCGACAGGTTTGTGACGGAACGAAACCCATGTCTCAATCGACCTTTCCCGACGCCATCCGGCGGCTGGAGCCCTACAGCGAGCGCTTCGACGCGTATCGGCTGCGCGGCCAGGGCTGCGATGTCTATTTCGCCACTTATCCGGCCGGCACGGAGATCGAGCCGCATCATCACGACAGCGACAATCACGGTCTGATCACCAAGGGCGAGCTGATCCTGCTGATCGATGGGGAGGAGCGGCGCTTCGCGGCCGGCAGCTGGTATCACATCCCGCCCGGCGCCACGCACGCGGCGCGCTTCGAGCAGTCGACCGAAGAGATCGAGTTCTGGTTTACCGGCGGCTCAGCGCCAGGCTAACGCAGGTCGAGTTCGAGAAACTTGGCGGTGGGCACGGGATTGAAGCAGTAGGGTTCGATCTCGCGGAATCCCCGGGCGAGATAGATCTCGATTGCCCGCGGCTGTGCGTCGGTCACCGTATCCAGCCGCATGGCCCGATAGCCCAGGCGCCGCCCCTCGGCAATGACGGCATCGACCAGCCGGGAGCCGAGGCCAGTGCCCCGCGCCGTCGGCCGGAGATAAAGCCGCTTCATCTCGCAGAATCCGTCGCCGAGGTCGCGCAGGCCGACCACGCCGACCGGCAGGCTATCAAGCTTCGCCAACAGCAGCGCGCCCGTCGGTGGCCCGTACTTGCCGGGAAAGTCTTTCAGCTCGGCCTCGAAATCCTGGAAATCGAGCTCGAATTCCAGGTCGTCGACATATTCACGAAACAGCGTCTTGACGGCGTCGAGATCCGCACCGGTCCGCGCCTGCACGATCTCGCTCACAGCGTGATCGTCCCCTCCATATAGAAGGCGCAGGCGCCGGTGAGATGGACACGGTCGTCGATCAGTTCGCATACGAGATCGCCGCCGCGCTCGGAAATTTGCCGCGCCGTCAACACCGACTTGTCGAGCTTCATCGCCCAGTAAGGCGCGCCCATGCAATGCGCCGAACCCGTGACCGGGTCCTCGTTGATGCCGGAGACCGGCGCGAAGAACCGTGAGACGAAATCGACGTCGCGGCCCGGCGCCGTCGCCATCACATTCGCGCCTTCCAGCCGCCCAAGACTGTTGAAGTCCGGCGTCAGTACCTCGATCTCTTCTTCGTTGGCATAGACCAACATGTAGAAGCGGGCTTTCAGGATCTCGACCGGCGCGCCGCCTATGGATTCCACCAGGCCGGGCGGCGGCTCGACAGGTTCGGGCGGCAGAGCCGGGAAATCCATTTTCAGCCGGTCGCCGTCGCGCCGCACATGGAGCGGCCCGGACAGCGTGTCGAACGCCACAGCGTCCGTTCCCGGACGCAGATAGTTCAGCACGACATGACCGCTGGCAAGCGTCGCATGGCCGCAGAGCGGGACCTCGACCGCCGGCGTGAACCAGCGCAAATGATAGCCCTCGTCGTTCGATACGATGAAAGCCGTCTCGGAAAGGTTGTTCTCGGCAGCGATCGCCTGCAGCGTCGCATCGTCCAGCCAGTCGTCGAGCGGGCAGACGGCGGCGGGATTGCCAGCAAACGGCCGGTCGGTGAACGCGTCGATCTGATAGAGCTTGATCTGCATTGGGACATTCCTGCTGCGTCGCGGCGCCCGCACTGACTCTTGGCGGCGCCATGTCCCCGCCGCCTGCCGACGGCGGGGACAATTGAAGGATCTAAGCGCGCCAGAAAGGTTTGCGGCTCTCCTGATCAACCTGGATGCGGGTCAGGCCTACGTCCTTGAGCATGCGGTCATCCATTTCGCCTAGCGCATGCCGTTCGGCAGCACGCGACTGCCAGAGCAGCAGCAGATCGAAGAGCCCGAAGCGGCGCCGTACCAGACCGTTGGTCCATTTGCCGGCCGGCCGCCGATTCAAGTTCGGATGGATTGTATGCGTCCAATTTTTCGCAAAATCGCTCATTGCCTGACTCCATCAATATGTTGTTGCCAACAATCTCCCTGACGTTTTTGGAACAATGTGACAATAAGCTTGACATTGTCTCCAAACAAGCGAAATATTGTCATGATGACAATTTGGGTTCCCGATTTGTCGAACCGCGACGGGCCGCTCTATTCGGCCATCGCGGACGCCATCGACGACGCGGTCCGGAGCGGCGATCTGCCGCCGGATTCGCGGCTACCCCCGCAGCGCGAGCTGGCCTGGCGGCTCGGCGTCACGGTCGGCACGGTGACGCGGGCCTATGCGCTGGCCGAGCAGCGCGGCGCGGTATCCGCCCATGTCGGCCGCGGCACCTTCGTTCGGCCCTCGCCCGGCTACGCCGTGGCCTCGCCCTACTTTCCCGATCCGGCCCCGAACATCATCGATCTCAGCGTCAACACGCCGCTCTACGATCTGCCGTCGGAGGCCCTGCGCCGAGCCCTCGCCGATCTCTCCCGCCGCCCCGATCTCGACGCCCTATTGCGCTACACACCCGATCGGGGGCATGAGCGGCATCGGGCGGCCGGCGCCATTTGGATGCGCCGGGTCGGCATCGAGGCGACGCCCGACTGTGTCGTGCTCGCCAATGGCGTTCAGCAGGGCCTGACCACGGCGCTGCTCACCCTGACGCAGCCGGGCGACACCGTGCTGACCGAGGAGCTGACCTATGGCGGCATCATCGAAGCCGCCCAGATCTGCCGCGTCGGCTTGCGCGGCCTCGCCATGGACGCGGATGGCATCATCCCCGACGCGCTGGCCGAGGTGGCGACGGAGACCGGCGCGCGGGTGCTGGTGACCAACCCGACGATCCACAATCCGACATCGATCGACGTGCCCGAACAGCGGCGGCGTGAGCTGCTGGCGATCGCCGAGGCGCACGACATGCTGATCGTCGAGGACGACGTCTATGGCAACCTGCCGGCCGAGCGCGCGCCGCCCATGGCCGCCCTGGCGCCGGATCGCGTGGTCTATGTGACCAGTGCCTCGAAATGCATGGCGCCGGGCCTGCGGGTCGCCTGGCTCGCCTGCCCGGAGAAGCTCGCCGGACGGATCGCCGAGTCGATCCACATGCAGGCGGTCTGCCTGCCGCCGCTGACGGCCGAGATCGCCACCATGTGGATCGAGGACGGCACCGGCGATGAGCTGGCCCAGAGCATTGCCGACGAGGCGACGGCGCGCCAGGACCTGGCGACCGAGGCTTTCGACGGCCTGGACTGGCACAGCCATCCGAACGGCTTTCACGGCCTGCTCTACCTGCCGAGTCCCTGGCGGCGCGAGACCTTCGCGGCGGCGGCGGCGCAACGCGGCGTGCGCATCGTGCCCGCCGGCACCTTCGCCGTCGGCCAGACCACGGCGCCGCATGCGGTGCGTCTGGCCCTGATCGCCGCGCGCGACCGCGCGGTGCTGGGCCAGGCGCTGTCGACGCTGTCGGAACTCGCCCGCTCCGCGCCCGGATCGCGGGGCATCGTTATCTGACCCATCGCGCTACGGTGGCAACGAATGCTGCGGCGTGCCAAGCTTTCGGCCGATTCCGGATTGCGGAGGCGCGGATGGCGATGCCCGAAAACGATCACCTGCCGCATCGCGCGGAACATGTCGGCAGCTTGCTGCGGCCAGAGAATTTGAAGCAGGCGGCACGGCAGCATCGGCTTGGCGCGATCGACGACGACGCGTTTGAAAAAACCGTCGAGGAGGAAATCGCAAACGCCATCCGCTTGCAGGAAGAGGTCGGCCTGCGCTCGATCACCGACGGCGAGTTTCGGCGCAGCTCTTGGTTCGGCTTCTACTTCGACGGTCTCTCGGGACTCAGTCTGAAGGACAGCCGTTTCAGCTTCCGCGACGCCGAGGGCAAGACCTATACCTGGCCAACCTGCTATTTCGACGGCCCGCTGCGCCGCACGCGGCCCATCTGCCTGCCCGAGTTCCAGACCATCGCCCGGCACACGACGGCGGTGCCGAAGGCGACGATGCCGTCACCCAGCGCCTTTCATTTCTTCCGCGGCCGCGAGGCGGTCGATCCCACGGTCTATCCAGAGCTCGGCTTGTTCTGGGACGATCTTGTCGCGGTCTATCGTCAGGAGATCGCCGACCTCGCCGCGGCCGGCTGCCGATATCTGCAGTTCGACGAGGTGCCGCTCGCCATGCTGTGCGACGCCAACGTGCGGCAGCAGATCAGCGATGCCGGCGAGGCGCCGGAAGCTTTCATCGGCATGTATCTCGACGTCATGGGGCGTGTGCTTGCCGACGTGCCGTCGGACATGACCGTCGGCATGCATATGTGCCGCGGCAACTTCCGCTCGCGCTGGATGGCGGAAGGCGGCTACGAGCCGGTCGCGGAACGCCTGTTCGGCGAGCTGCCGGTCGACGCGTTCTTTCTGGAATACGACAGCCCGCGGGCCGGCGATTTTTCGCCGCTGCGCCTGATGGGCGCCGATAAATCGGTGGTTCTCGGCATCATCAGCACGAAGACATCGGAACTGGAGCCGGTCGACGAGTTGAGCCGGCGTATCGACGAGGCAAGCCGGTACGTGCCGCTGGACCGCCTGGCGGTCAGCCCGCAATGCGGTTTCGCCAGCGTCGCCGGCGGCAACAGCATCGGCGAGGCCGACCAGAAGGCGAAGCTCAGGCTTGTCGTCGAGCTGGCCGACGCGATCTGGGGCTAGCCGCGCACCGTGTGAGCGTGATTCAAGGGACCATGGCCCGCACCAAGGCCGGGCGCGGTCCGGATCGCTTCCTGCACATAATCCCGCCCCCGCATCACGGCATCGCGCGGGCTCAGGCCCTGGGCGATGCCGGTGGCGATGGCGGATGCCAGCGTGCAACCGGTGCCGTGGGTATGGGGCGTATCGATGCGGTGTGAGCGGAACGTCTCGACGCCGTCGGCCGTGACCAGCACGTCGCGCAATTCGTCGCCCGGCCGATGACCGCCCTTCATCAGCACCGCCTTCGGCCCGAGCGCGCACAGGGCACGGCCGACGCGTTCCTGATCGGAGTCGGTCTTGATGCGCTCGCCGCTCAGGATCTCGGCCTCCGGCACGTTGGGCGTCAGTACGGTCGCTGCGCCAATCAGCTTGTCGCGCAGCGCGCCGGTCGTATCCGCGTCGAGCAGGCGGGCGCCGCCCTTCGCCACCATCACCGGATCGACCACCAGCGGCACGCCGGCGGCCTTGCGTGCGATCACGTCGGCAACGGATTCGAGAACCTCGGTCCGGTGCAGCATGCCGGTCTTGATGCAGTCGACGCCGATATCGTCGATCACCACTTCCATCTGCTGGCGGACGATATCGACCGGCACCTCGTGGATGGCGTAGACGTCCTTGGTGTCCTGAACCGTCAGCGCCGTGATCGCGGTGGCGGCATAACCGCCCAGCGCCGTCACGGTCTTGATGTCGGCCTGGATGCCGGCGCCGCCGCCGGAGTCGGAGCCGGCGACGATCAGCACGCGTCCTTTCACTCGGCCGCCTCGACCGCGCCGACCTGGCTGATCACGTGGCAGAGCTCGTCGACGATGTTGCCGATCAGCGCCTCGTCCTCCCCCTCCGCCATCACCCGGATCACCGGCTCGGTGCCGGACGGGCGGATCAGGATGCGGCCGGTCTTGCCGAGACGCTTCTCCTGCGTCTTGATCGCCGTGGAAACGGAGTCGCTGGCGAGCGGTGAGTCGCCCTTGTACCGGACATTCTTCAAGAGCTGCGGCAGCGGCTGGAAGCAGCGGCAGACCTCGCTCACCGGTTTGCCGGCGGCCACCACCAGGGCCAGCACCTGCAAGGCGGCGATGAGGCCGTCGCCGGTTGTGCAGAAATCGCTCAGGATGATGTGGCCGGACTGCTCGCCGCCGACGTTCAATCCCAGGCGCCGCATGGCCTCCAGCACATAGCGGTCACCGACCTGCGTGCGATGCATGTCGAGGCCGAGATGCTGCAGGAACCGCTCGAGCCCGAGGTTCGACATCACCGTTGAGGCAACGCCACCACCGTTCAGCTTGCCGGTCTGCAGCCAGTAGTCGGCGATGGCGGCCATGAGCTGGTCGCCATCCACCAGCTGGCCGTGCTCGTCCGACAGCACCAGCCGGTCGGCGTCGCCGTCGAGCGCGATGCCGAGATCGGCGCCGTGCGCGACGACCTGCTCGCGCATGAAGTCGGTATGCACCGAGCCGCAGTCGCGGTTGATGTTAAAACCGTCGGGATTGACCCCGATCGGCACGACTTCGGCTTCCAGCTCCCAGAGCACGGTCGGCGCGACCTTGTAGGCGGCGCCGTTGGCGCAGTCGACGACGATCTTCAGGCCGTCGAGCCGCCGATCCTTGGGGAAGGTGTTCTTGACGAATTCCATATAGCGGCCGACGGCGTCGTCCAGGCGACGCGCCCGGCCGAGCTTGGCGGCGGGCGCCAGACTGTCGTCCAAGCCGTTGTCCATGCGGCGCTCGATTTCGAGCTCGATCTCGTCCGAAAGCTTGTAGCCGTCGGGCCCGAACAGCTTCAGGCCGTTGTCCTCGAACGAGTTATGCGAGGCCGAGATCATCACGCCGAGATCGGCGCGCAGGCTGCGCGTCAGCATGGCGACGGCCGGCGTCGGCATCGGTCCGACCAGCACAACGTCCATGCCGACCGAGGTAAACCCGGCGGTCAGCGCCGGCTCGATCATGTAGCCGGACAGCCGCGTGTCCTTGCCGATCACGACCCGGTGGCGGTGGTCACCCCTGGTGAAGTGACGCCCGGCGGCCATGCCGACGCGCAGCGCCGTCTCCGCCGTCATCGGCCAGGTATTGGCCGTGCCTCTGATGCCATCCGTGCCGAAATATTTGCGACCCATGCAACACACCCACGCGCGTTCGCCGACGAATCACGGCCGGTCAAAACCTAACATATGCCGGGGATTCCTGCGCAACGCTTAACATGAGCCGCCTGTGATCAGTGCGTGCCAAATCGTCACGGCCTGACGGCTTTCGGCAACGTCATGCAAGCGGACGATCTGGACGCCCTGAGCCAGTCCCTGCAGCATGGCCGCAAGCGAGCCCGGCAGACGCGCCGATGGCGTCTTTTCGCCACTCAATCGCCCGATGAATCCCTTTCGCGACACGCCGAGCAACAATGGGCAGCCCAGGCCGTGGAACAGCGACAGCCCGCGCAGCAGCTGGAGATTGTGCGACAACGTCTTGCCGAAGCCGATGCCGGGATCGATAACCAGCCGCTCACGGGCGATGCCGGCCGCTTCGCAGACGTCGATCCGATCCGCCAGAAAGTCGTAGACGTCGAGCAGCACGTCGTCATAGACGGGATCGTCCTGCATGGACGCCGGATCGCCCTGCGCATGCATCAGCACGACCGGAAGGCCGCTCCCGGCGGCGACGGCAAGGCTCTCGGGCTCATGGCGAAGTGCGCTGACATCGTTGATGACGGCGGCTCCCGCGGCGACCGCGGATCGCATGACGGCGGCATGCCGGGTGTCGATCGACAGCGGCGACGGCGCGTTCGACAGTCCGGCCAGCACCGGCAGGATACGCTCGACCTCAACGCCGGCCGGTGTTTCCGCCGCGCCGGGACGCGTCGACTCGCCGCCAACATCGATGAGATCGGCGCCGGCTTGCACCATTTCCCAGGCGTGGTCGATCGCCGCCTCGGTGTCGACGAAGGCGCCGCCGTCCGAAAAGCTGTCCGGCGTCACATTCAAAACGCCCATCAGCCGCGGCCGGTCCATCGTCAGACCGGCGATATCGGCGCGGGGCGCCGTCAGCCGACCCAGCCGCGCCTGAACCTCGGCATGACGCGCTTCGCCAACGGATGCCGCCCATTCCAGGACCTGATCGATCGAGGCAATCGCATCGGCATCGCCCGGCCGCAGCCGTACCTGCAGATCTTCGAAGGCGAGGGGACCGCCGGCGAGCGGCCGGCAGGCCGGCCCGAGATCGCCGGTACGGGCCGGGATTGGACGCAGGTAAAGCCGGGTATCGTCGGCGACGACGCGCGGCAACGCGGCTAACGATCGGGAAGCGGTCATCGAAGAAATGGTGCGGCCGGCCGAAGCCGGCCGGTCCTCAGGAGCCCGGCTGCGGTTCCGGCTCCATGCTGCCCGGATTTTCGTTGCCCTTGGGCTTGCCGGACGATGGCACCGAGGTCGAGGCCGCGGCGTCCTCGGGTGGCTCGCTCAGATCCTCGCGGACGATGGTTTCGCCGCGCAGCAGCCCGCGAACCTCTTCGCCGGACAGGGTCTCGTACTCCAGCAGCGCCTTGGCCACATTGTGCAGGTCGTCCATATGCTCTTCCAGCACCTGGCGCGCCCGGCCTTCGGCCGTCTCGACCAACTTCCGGATTTCCTCGTCGATGATCTGCGCCGTCGCCTCGGAGATGTTCTTACGCTGGGTGACCGAATGGCCGAGGAAAATCTCCTCGTCATTCTCGTGATAACGCAACGGACCGAGCTTCTCGCTCATGCCGTATTCCGTCACCATGGCCCGCGCCCAATTGGTCGCCTGCTGGATGTCGTTGCCGGCGCCCGTGGTGACATTCTCCTTGCCGTAGATCAGCTCTTCGGCGACCCGGCCGCCGAAGGCCATGGCCAGGCGCGCTTCGATCTCCATCTTCTTGTGGCTCAGACGGTCGCGCTCCGGCAGGTTCATGGTCACGCCCAGCGCGCGTCCGCGCGGAATGATCGTCACCTTGTGCAGCGGATCGTTGCCCGGAATGAACAGACTGACGAGCGCATGACCGGTCTCGTGATAGGCCGTCATTTCCTTCTCGTCGTCGGTCATGACCATGGAGCGCCGCTCGGTGCCCATCATGACCTTGTCCTTGGCGGACTCGAACTCGTTCATGGTGACGACGCGCTTGTTCTTGCGCGCCGCCAGCAGCGCCGCCTCGTTCACCAGGTTCGCGAGGTCGGCGCCGGAAAAGCCGGGCGTGCCGCGCGCCACGGTGCGCACATCGACGTCGGGCGCAATCGGCACCTTGCGCATATGTACTTTCAGGATCTGCTCGCGGCCGAGAATATCGGGGTTGGGCACCACGACCTGACGGTCGAAACGGCCCGGACGCAGCAGCGCCGGGTCCAGCACGTCCGGCCGGTTCGTCGCCGCGATCAGGATCACGCCGTCGTTCGCCTCGAAGCCGTCCATTTCGACCAGCAGCTGGTTCAGCGTCTGCTCGCGCTCGTCGTTGCCGCCGCCGAGGCCGGCGCCGCGATGCCGGCCGACGGCATCGATTTCGTCGATGAAGATAATGCAGGGCGCGTTCTTCTTCGCCTGCTCGAACATGTCGCGCACACGGCTGGCGCCGACGCCGACGAACATCTCGACAAAGTCGGAGCCGGAAATCGTGAAGAACGGCACGTTCGCCTCACCGGCGATGGCGCGGGCCAGCAGCGTCTTACCGGTACCAGGCGGGCCGACCAGCAGCGCGCCCTTCGGGATGCGCCCGCCCAGCCGCTGGAACTTCTGCGGGTCCTTCAGGAACTCGACGATCTCTTCCAGTTCTTCCTTGGCCTCCTCGATGCCGGCGACGTCATCGAATGTGACGCGTCCCGATCGTTCGGTCAGCAATCGGGCTTTCGATTTGCCGAAGCCCATGGCTTTACCGCCGCCGGACTGCATCTGTCGCATGAAGAAGATCCAGACGCCGATCAGCAGCAGCATCGGGAACCAGTTCAGCAGGATCGCGAACAGCGTCGGCGTGCCTTCCTCGTCCGGCGCCGCGTTGATCGTGATACCGCGGTCCGCGAGGCGTTGGACCAGATCGGGATCGTCGGGCGCATAGGTGTTGAAGGCGCGGCCATCCGTATAGTGACCGGAAATCGACCGGCCCTTAATGGTCACATCGCGAATGTCGCCGGAATTCACTTCCGCGAGGAAATCGGAGTAGGCGCGCGTCGAACTCGGCCCGCGCTGGGAAGGACTTTGAAATAGATTGAAAACGGCAAGCACCAGCAAGCCGATAATCACCCACAAAACGATGTTGCGGCTGAAATTATTCACGACGTTTACTTCTCCCGCGCCGCCGGCGCCTCGCTTGATGGCAGCTGATGCCAGGACTTAAGGTCGACGCCCATTCATTACAACATTTCCAAGCTAGGCTTTAAAGATAATGTGACCAAATCGTTAGGCAAGCGTGAAGCTGTCCGAAACCAGCGATTGGGGCGGACTGAAAATGGCCGAAAATGGTGGTTCGGTGTCGCTTTTCGGGCAAATAAGGGGGATATGCGGGGCGTATAGCAGTCTATCGCAGTGCCAAAGGGATGGCAGGCTCGGCCGGACAGCCCTCGGAAGCGTGGTAAACGCCGTTTCGGCGATTTGACGCCAGCCCTCCGCGCCCAGCCGCCGCACCTGCAACATGCCGTCATCGGACAATCGGATGCCGTCGGCGATCCGGATCGAAAATCGGTCCCAGCGCCCCTGCCACCCGGGGACGACATCAACCGTCTCCCTCAAGCGGCCGACTTCACGGCAGATCAGCAAGCGTCCAGGCCCAAGCAACAGCCGGCAACCGCCGAGCGTGCGCCCGCCGGATGTATCTGACCCGACCAGCCAGCCGTCGAGCGCCGCTAGCGGACCGGCACGGGGCGGATAGAACGAACCGCCGATGCACATCAGCAGACGGCTGAGCAGGCGCTGTCGGACCGCCATCGGCGCCGCGCCATAACGCGATAGCGAAAGGCAGGCGTATCCGGCCTGATGCAGGTCGACGGCGGCTGCCGCGAGATCCGATGTCATCGCCGACATGGCGCGGCGGTGTTGGCCGAAGGCGTGGACGGTCCGGGTCAGCCCTGCCAACTCCGCCGCGGTCAGCCGCGACAGCCGTCGGCGCAGATGACTGCGGCGGAACGCCGGATCCCGATTGCTCGGATCGTCGATCCAGCATTGATCGTTTTGCTCGAGCAACTCGACGAGTTGCAATTTCGGCGTGGTCAGCAGCGGGCGCAGAAGCCTGATGCCGGCAACCACGGACAGCGCCGACATGCCAGCCAGGCCGTCGAGGCCGCTATGGCGTTCAAGCCGCATGAGAAACGTCTCGACCTGATCGTCCCGGTGATGCGCCAGCAGAAGGTGCAATACCCCATTCTGCCGGCACCAGCCGGTCAGCAGATCATATCGTGCCTGCCGTGCAGCCGCCTGAATGCCGCTCGCCGGCAGCGGGCCATGCCGGACCAGGGTGTGATGTTCGATCCCCCGCTGGGCGAGCCACACGCCGACCTGACGGCATTCCGCCGCGGCCTCCGGCCTCATGCCATGATCGACCGTGAGGCCGATGACCTTGCCGTTGCGGCCGTTCGCCCATGCATCGGCAAACAAGGTCAGCGCTAAGCTGTCCGCACCACCGGACACGGCGACGGCGACGACAGGCGCATCTTCGAACGGGCCGAGCGCCGCCATGGCGGCGTCGAAGTCGTCCGACGGCAAACCGTCCGGCGGCGCGCGCAAGATCGACGCTAGCCGCAGTCCGTCCGCTGCTTTTGCTGTTCCGCGTTGCTGCGGATGCGGTTATCGGCATCGGGAAAGCTGCGCAGCAGCTCGTTCCAGGTGTTGCACGCTTCGGCCGGCTGGCCCAGTTCGCGCAGCGTGATGCCAAGCTTCAGCAACGTATCCGGCGCTTTGGTGCTGGCCGGATACTGCTTGATGCCTTGCAGGAAAGCCGCTGCCGCGGCGTCGAATTGATTGCGCACATAGAACGTTTCGCCCAGCCAGTACTGGGCGTTCGCCGCCAGATCATCGTCGGGGTGCGCCGCAAGAAACTCCGTAAATGCTTGTTCCGCTCGGTCGAATTCAGACTTACGCAGTAACGAGAAGGCGAAGTTGTAGCGCTCCATCGGCGAGCCGTCCGGCAACACCGTGCCGGGCGCGGCCGGCGCCGCCGCCGCCTGCTGCGTGCCTTCGCGTTGGCCCGCCGCGGCCTGAACCTGCTGTCCGAAGCCGGTCGCGGCCGGTGGCGCGGCTGGCGGCGAAACGCCGTCGGCCGCCGCTGCCCCAGCTTGGGGCGGCGCGCCCGCGCCGCGCTCCAGCTCGCCGAGGCGAAAGTCGACATCGCCAACCAGCTTGTCCAGCCGGGTGCTGATCTGCCGCAGCCTGAAGCTCACTTCTTCGATGCGGCCGGTCAAGTTACGCAGCTCGTTCTCGAGCTGCGTCATCCGCACTTCGGCTTCGGCGATACGCGCCGTCGAGGGCGCCGAAAAACTGTCGGGCGACCGGGCGGTCACACCGCCGCGCGGCGTCTCGCCGCGATAGACCAGAGGTTCGAGGTCGCGGAGACTACGCTCCAGACGCTCAATTCGATCGACCAGCGCATCGACGTTCTGCGCCGTCGCCACATCGGGCTGAACGATCGCCGCGACGATTCCTACCATCGAGAAAAATAGCGTTGGTTTTCGGATCATGGCTCGGTTCCACCTGATCTGCCGCGGCGGCATGTCCAGTGGCGGCTCGACGGCAGACTGTCGAAAGAATGCGGCGAAAATACGATCACCCGCTCGCCTGCGGATCGGTTCGCGCCGATGCACCCAGGCCTCATGTCGGCGAAAACGAAAACGGGATGCTGGCTCGGAGCAGCCAGCATCCCGTCGAACTCGGAATTGGCGCTGGAAACGCAGCGCCGAAGCGCTAGTTGACGACGGCGACGCCGCGGCGGTTTTGCGACCAGCAGGCTTCGTTGTGAGCCACGCAGCCCGGCCGCTCCTTGCCATACGATATCGTCGCTATCCGGTCGGGATTGACGCCAAGCGCGATCAGGTAATTTCTCGCCGACGTCGCCCGCCGCTCACCCAGCGCCAGGTTGTACTCGCGGGTACCGCGCTCGTCGGCATGCCCTTCAACCGTGACCGTGACATCGGGATACTGCTTCAGCCAAGCGGCCCAGCGCTCGATGGTGGCGCGCGATTGCGGCTTCAAATCGAATTTGTCGAAATCATAAAAAACGCGGTCGCCCACATTCTCGACAAAGTCTTCGTAGCTGCCGGGTGTCGGACCAGCCGGCGCCTGGGTCGAAGACACGGACGGCGACGTCGTGGTCGTCGTCTGCGTGCTGGTCGTCTGCTGAGCGCCGCCCTGCCCGCTGGTATCGGCGGACTCCTCCGGTGCGGTTTCGCACGCGGCTACAAGCAAAACCGCCGCGGCAAGACAAATGCCTTTTAACCCAAATTTTTCAAAGCGCATCAAGGAGGCTCCTTTTGACCGCTGACGCAAAGTGTCCCGGAGATGAGTAACGAGGATTACTTACAGTACCCGGCAAACGCTCCGACAATCTGCCCTCATTCCCATTTAACTGCGTCACCGGGAGTTGATACCTGCATTTGCGCCGGAATGTACTTAGATATGGTTAACGATTCAAGGGTGATAGCGGTGACCAAGCGGGATCTGAAGCGTCGATCGGTGTCATTATTTCGCGATCGTTGTAACCGGTAAGGTCCACGGACCAGAGACGCGTGCTGCCGCCGTTGCCCTGATTGTCGGACGGCTCCTGCCGAAAGAACATCAGGACCCGGCCGTTCGGGGCCCAAGTCGGCCCTTCGACAAGAAAACTCTCGGCCAAAAGGCGTTCGCCGCTGCCATCGACGCGCATCACGCCGATGAAGAAGCGGCCTTTTGAAATCTTCGTAAAGGCGATCAGATCGCCACGCGGCGACCAGACGGGTGTTGCATATCTGCCATCACCGAAGGAAATCCGCTGTACGCCGCTGCCGTCGGCGTTCATCACGTAGAGCTGCTGACTGCCGCCGCGGTCGGAATTGAAAACGATTCGGCTCCCGTCCGGCGAATAGCACGGCGACGTATCGATCGCTGGATGGCTCGTCAGTTGCTGAATCTGGCGGGTCCGGAGGTCCATCACATAGACATCGGAATTGCCGTTCCGCGCCAGACTCATGATCACCCGGTTGCCGTCCGGCGAGAAGCGCGGCGCGAAGGTCATGCCGGGGAAGTCGCCGAGGACTTCCTGCTTGCCGGTATCGATGTTGTAGAGATACACGCGCGGCTTCTCGGCGATGTACGACAGATAGGTAATCTCCTGCCGCGTCGGCGAGAAGCGCGGCGTCAGCACCAGGTGGCCGCCATCTGTCAGGAAACGATGGCCGGCGCCGTCCTGATCCATTATCGCCAGGCGTTTGACCCGGCGGTCGGCCGGCCCGCTCTCGGCGATGTAGACGACCCGCGTGTCGAAATAGCCTTCCTCGCCGGTCAGACGCTTATAGATCGCATCCGAAATTATGTGCGCGATCCGCCGCCAGTTGCCGGGTGTCGTGAAGTAGACGAGGCCCGTCATCTGCTCGCCGGCCAGCACGTCCCAAAGACGGAACTCGACGCGCAGCCGCCCGTCCGGCTGCAGCTCGACCTTGCCGGTGACCAGCGCCTGGGCATTCAGCACCCGCCAATCGGCGAACCGCGGCTGCACCTGCATCGATTCTGGTTTCTGTATGAACGACGACGGATTGAGCGGGCGAAACAGACCCGATCTTTCCAAGTTGTTGGTGATGACGCCGGAGATGTCCTTGCCCGTCTGCGCGGAAGCGCCCCCCGGGTTGAAGAACTCGGGGAGCGCGATCGGCAGGGGATCGACGTTGCCCTGGGTAATGTCGATTTCCAGCGCGGCGCGCGCGGGTCCGCCGGCCAACAGCACCAGCAATGCAACCGCGGTCAGTACGCGCGTGCGCCAGACCGGTATCTGCAGAAGGCTACGATCCAGGATCATCCTTGCAACATCTCCTTCGGGTTGAAGGTCAGCGTGATCTCGCGCCAACGCTCATACTTTGTGACCGGCAGGTTCTTCAAGGGGCTGCACTTCTGCACGGCGCGGCGCGCGCTCTCCGCGGCGACCCGGAAGAACTCCTCGCCCGGCCGAGTCATGCGCCCGCCATCGATGATCTCGGGCGGCCGGGCGAGCGAACCATCCGGCTTGAGAAAGATCCTGATCTGAACGATCAGGTTCTCGGCATCTCGCGCGCCGGCGGGTATCGACCAGCATTGCTGGATCTGAAACCGGATCGCGTCGATCTCGCTCATCGTCAACGGCTGGTCCGAACTCAGCGCCACTCGTGGCGTCGGCTTCCGTTCGGCCTGCGCCGCCTTCGCCGTTGTCTCCGCCGCCTTGGCGACGGGCTGTTTCTGATCCTTCATGCGCTTGTCAAGCAGCGCGGCGATACGGTCGGCACTGAAGCGCTTCTCCGGCTTGACCGGTTTGGTCCGCGGCTTCGGCGCCTTGGAGAGGTCGACCGGCTTGGCCTGCGGTTCGGGTTTCGGTTTCGGCTTGGGTTCCGGCTTCGGCACCTCCGCCAGTTCCTTCGGCTTCGGTTCCGGCTTCGGCGCCGGCGGCGTCGGCTTCGCTTCCGGCGGGGCCGGCGGCGGCGGCGCTGGCGCGGCCACGGGCTCGGGCGGCTTCGGCGGCGGCTTCTTCTCGACCTCGACTTCCTTGACGGGCTCCGGCTCGGGTTCCGGCTCCGGCGGCGCCTGGCTGGTGGTGACTTCGTCGACCGTCACCAGTTCGACCAGCAATGGCTGTGTCTCGAGCTCGTCAGGTTGGAACAGGCTGGGCAGACCGAACACCGCAAGTACGATCATGCTGACATGCAGCATGGCGGATATGATCAGCCCGTTACGCAACGGTTCGCCCTAATTGTCCACGGTCGGCGCCTCGGCAACGAGCGCGACCTTGTTGAAACCGGCGGCATTGATCGTGCTCATCACCGTCATCACCCGGCCATAGTCGATGGCGCGGTCGCCGCGGACGAAGATCCGCGTTTCGCCGTTGCGGGTCTGGGCGATCGCCTGTAGGCGCGGCACCAGCTCCGACATCTCGATTTCGGTCTCCTGCAGAAAGACCTTGCCGGCGGTATCGACCGTGATGGTCAACGGCTCTTCCGAACCCTGCAGGTTCTGCGCGCTGGCTTTCGGCAGGTCGACCGGCACGCCGACGGTCAACAGCGGCGCGGTGATCATGAACACGACCAGCAGCACCAGCATGACGTCGACGAACGGCGTGATGTTGATCTCGGACATCGGCCGATGCCGGGCCGACGCGCTGCGCGCCTTGGCATGACGCATAAAGACCGCCATCAGCCCTGCCTCTCCTCGAGTTGACGCGACAGGATGGCCGAGAACTCGCCGACGAAGCCGTCGAGGCGATTGGCGTAGCGGCCGAGATCGTCGGAGAACTTGTTGTAGGCGACCACGGCCGGGATCGCGGCGATCAGGCCCAGCGCCGTCGCGAACAAAGCTTCCGCGATGCCGGGCGCGACGACGGCTAGGTTGGTGTTCTTGCTGAGCGCGATCGACTGGAAGCTGTTCATGATGCCCCAGACGGTGCCGAACAGGCCGATGAACGGCGCCGTCGAGCCGACGGTCGCCAGGAAGCCGAGATAGCGTTCCAGCCGCTGCATCTCGCGGTCCATGGTCACCTGCATGACCTGACCGATGCGTTCCTTGATGCCGGCACGGAGCGACTGCTCATTGCCGATCCCCTTGGCGGTCGACCGGCGCCATTCGCGCATGGCGGACGCGAACAGGATCTCCATCGGGTGATCGGGTCTGGCGCCGATATGGTCGTAGAGGTCCTCGAGGCTTCCGCCGGACCAGAACGAGTCTTCGAACTCGTCGGCCTGCGCGCGCAGACGGCGGAAGCGCAGCCACTTCTCGAAGATGATCGCCCAGCACCAGACGGAGGCGACGAGAAGCAGCAGCATCACCGCTTTGACGACGAAATCTGCTTTCAGGAACAGGCCCCATAACGACATGTCTACGTCCGCTACCGAGCCCGCTAGAGCGAGGGCATCAACCGCTTGGTTTTCCATGCGCCTTTGTCACACGTTCATGGTTAACAGGATCTAATTGTCATTGCCGTCAGGGCCGCACGGACCGGCGCCGGCAGGCGTTGCGGCCGACCGCCGCGCCCGGTGCAGGCGAGACGGATCTTGCCCCGCGCCAGCACCGCGTCGGCGCGCGTCACGTCCTGGTCCAGATCGATGGTCGCGCCGCCGACGGCACGCACGGTGGTATGCACATCCAGTTCGTCGCCCAGGCGCGCCGGCGCCAGGTAGTCGATCTCGCAGCGCCGCACCGGAAACACGATCCCCTCCTCGGCCAGCAGGGCGCTCTGATCGATGCCAGCGGCCTCGACCATCTCGCTGCGCGCGCGCTCGAAGAATTTCAGGAAGTTCGCGTAATAGACGATGCCGGCCGCGTCCGTGTCTTCCCAATAAACCCGCAATCGAAAGCGCTGCGGCGCCGCCGTGACGGCGGCATCGATGGCCGTCGTCGTCATGCGTCGTTCCCGTCATCCGCCAGCAGGTCCAGTTGCGCCTGTACCGATGTCGGCACGGCGAGCCCGAGATGCGCGAAGCCGTTTTGTGTCAACATCCGGCCGCGCGGCGTGCGATGCAGAAAGCCCTGTTGGATCAGATAGGGCTCGATGATCTCCTCGATCGCGTCCCGCGGCTCGGACAAGGCCGCGGCCATGGTTTCGACACCGACCGGCCCGCCGCCGAAATCGCTGGCGATGCGCGACAGGTACCGGCGGTCCATGGCGTCGAGGCCGCGCTGATCGACCTCCAGCCGGTTGAGCGCGGCATCGGCCTTGACGGCATCGACGGTTTCGGCGCCGGCGACGGCGGCGAAGTCGCGTACCCGCCGCAACAGCCGGATCGCCACGCGCGGCGTGCCGCGTGACCTTTTTGCCACCTCGCGCGCGCCGTCCGCCGTCAGGTTCATGTCCAGCAGCTTGGCGCCGCGGCGGACGATCCGGTCGAGCTCGTCG
The DNA here is from genome assembly GCA_965232515.1 of Alphaproteobacteria bacterium. GTDB lineage: Bacteria > Pseudomonadota > Alphaproteobacteria > JANQKO01. Next base: position 2,596,581 of record CBDDPY010000002.1, read on the forward strand.
ACATCGTAGAAGTTCAGTCTGACCGGAATGCCGAAACGCTCGCGCAGCGGTGTCGTGATCAGGCCCGAACGGGTGGTCGCGCCCACCAGCGTGAACGGTGGCAGATCGATGCGCACGTTGCGCGCGGCCGGCCCCTCGCCAATGACCAGATCGAGCTGAAAATCCTCCATGGCCGGATACAACACCTCTTCCACGGCAGGATTAAGGCGATGTATCTCGTCGATGAACAAAACATCGCCGGACTGCAGATGCGTCAGGATCGCGGCCAGGTCGCCGGCCTTGGCGATGACCGGGCCCGACGTGGCGCGGAAGTTGACGCCGAGCTCGCGCGCGACGATCTGCGCCAGCGTCGTCTTGCCCAGGCCCGGCGGTCCGAAGAACAGCACGTGGTCCAGCGCCTCGCCGCGGCCCTTGGCCGCCTCGATATAGACTTTCAGATTCTCGCACTCGGCCCGCTGACCGACGAAGTCGCTCAACAGCTGCGGCCGTAAGCCCACATCGCCGGCGTCCTCGGCCGTGCCGTCGGGATTGACCAGCCGGGGCGTCCCGGCGCTGTCGGTCATCGGGCCAGCTCCTGCAGGCTGCCGCGGATCAGGGCCTGCAGATCCGTTTCCGCGCCGAGCGTGCGCACGGTCGTCTGCACCGCGCTCAACGCGTCAGGCTGCCGGTAGCCGAGATTGACCAGGGCCGAAACCGCGTCGCCGGCGGCATCGCCCAGCGCGACCGCGGGACCGGCCGCCTCGGCGCCAGCCACGACACCCGGACCGAGGGCGAGATTGCCGACCTTGTCCTTCAGCTCGTTGACGACGCGCGTGGCGAGCTTCGGCCCGACGCTGGGCGCGCGGGTCAGCGCCGTCTTGTCCTGGGTCATGATCGCCTGCAGCAGCTCGCCCGGCGCCAGCACCGACAGCACGCCGAGCGCCACGCGGGCGCCGATGCCCTGCACGCTCTGCAGCAGGTTGAACCAGTCGCGCTCGGCCTGATCGGCGAAGCCGAACAAATGGATGTGGTCCTCGCGGACATGGGTTTCGGTGTGGACCTCGACCGCCTCGCCCGCCGACGGCAGCGCCGAGAGCGTACGGCCCGAGCAGAACACGCGATAGCCGACGCCGCCGACATCGATCACCGCCCAATCGTCGCCGACGCTGTCGACGCGGCCTTTCAGTTTGGCGATCATCCGCCGGCGCCCGCCGCGGCGATGGCTGTGTCGATGCGGGCCGCCGATTGCCGGTGATGCGCGTGGCAGATGGCGACCGCCAGCGCGTCGGCCGCGTCCGCCGCGGCGATCGCAACGCCCGGCAGCAGGGTCTGCACCATCATTTCGATCTGGCGCTTCTGGGCGTGGCCGGTGCCGACGATCGATTTCTTGATCAGGTTCGGCGCGTACTCCGCCACCGTCAGGCCGGCAAGCGCCGGCGCCAGCAGCGCGATGCCGCGGGCCTGGCCCAGCTTCAGGGTCGAGGTCGGATTCTTGTTGACGAAGGTCTCCTCGACCGCCGCCTCCTCGGGCGCGTAGTCGTCCAGCACCGCGTTCACGCCCTCAAACAGCTGCCGCAGGCGGTCGGACAGCGCGCGATCCGGATCGGACCGCACCAAGCCGTTCGCGACATGGCGCAGGCGATTGCCCGATGCCTCGATGATGCCCCACCCGGTATGCCGCAGGCCGGGGTCCAATCCGATGATGCGCATGCCCTCTCCGGTCTCAGGCGCTCAGCTTCTGCATGACCTCTTCAGAGACATCGAAGTTGGCCGTGATCTGCTGCACGTCATCGTTGTCTTCCAGCACTTCCAGCATTTTGAACAGGGTCGATGCCGTGTCCTCGTCGATCGGGATCGTCGACTGCGGCCGCCAGGTCAGCCGGGCGCTGCGCGGATCGCCAAAGCGGCTTTCCAGCGCCTCGCGCACCTGATGCAGATCGTCGGGCGCGCAGACGATCGTATGCCCCTCGTCCGACGTCTCGACGTCGTCGGCCCCGGCCTCGACCGCGGCCTCGAACATTTCGTCGGCGCCGGCCGCGTCGGCCGCATACTCGATGGCGCCGATGCGGTCGAACATGAAGGCGACGCTGTTGGTCTCGCCCAACGAACCGCCATACTTGCCGAAGGTCGCGCGGACGTCGGAGGCCGTGCGGTTGCGGTTGTCGGTCAGCGCCTCGACGATCACGCCGACGCCGCCGACGGCAAAGCCCTCGTAGCGGATCTCCTCGTAGGCCTCGCCCTCGCCGCCCTGGGTCGCCCGTTTGATGGCGCGCTCGACATTGTCCTTCGGCATGTTGGCGGCGCGCGCGGCCTGGATGGCGGCGCGGAGACGGGGGTTCATGGCCGGATCAGGCAGCCCCTGGCGCGCGGCGACCGTCAGCTCGCGAATAAGCTTGGCGAAAACCTTGGCGCGCTTCGCGTCCTGCGCGCCCTTGCGGTACATGATGTTCTTGAATTGGGAATGACCGGCCATGGTCGAAGATTACCCTTGTCTTGTATGCAACCCGCCCAACATCTACTAGATATTGTGGCAACCTGCAGCAATTAGCCCTAACAACGCAATATGGCAAGATTGAGGCGTGGCGCCGGTCCGGCACGGCCGGCCGAACGTAAAGCTTCCTTAATGCCGATGTCCGAAAATGCCAACCTTTTGCACATCCTGCGACGCCACCGGGAGGGCGTGAAGTGGGACGAGTCCAAGACGAAAAACCGCTCGTGCTGGACGCGGAGTCGCTGCCCGAGTGGATCGACATCGCGCGCCGCATCGACGAGGTAATCGGCGAGATCTATCGCGTCAGCAACAACATGAATGTTGCGGCGCTGGATGCCGTGCTCGAGGTGGCGGAAACGTCAACGCGTCTACGGACCGCGGCCGCCGAAGCCAAGTCGCTGGCTGACCAGGTCGCCGGTGCCACTGCGGCGTTGACCGCGCAGTTCCGGCACGACACCTCAAACCAGTCCGGCGACGGCGCCTAGCCGCTATCGCGGCCAGCAGGCGGAAAGCTGTCCGCCCTCGCGCAGCGACGCCACATAAGTGGCGCGACCGGTGCGGTCGTCGCTCTCGACATAAACCCCGCAAATCGTCGTCTCGCCCAGCGCCGCCGTGAAGCGGCCGGTGGCGATCTTGCGGGTGAACCGCTGCAACGGCTCAACCTTGTCCATGCCGATCACCGACGCATAGTCGCCGCACATGCCGACATCGCTGATATAGGCGGTGCCGCCCTCCATGACGTGCGCGTCGGCCGTCGGGACATGGGTATGCGTGCCGGCGACCAGCGAGACGCGGCCGTCGAGATAATGACCCATCGCCATCTTCTCGCTGGTGGCCTCGCCGTGAATATCGACCATCACGAACTGCGCGTCGCGGCCCAATTCGATGTCGGCGAGCGCCGCGTCGACACAGGCGAAAGGATCGTCGAGCGGATCCATGAACACCCGCCCCATGACCTGCACGACGATCGCCGTCCGACCGCCCTTCACCTTGTAACGGCCGATGCCGCTGCCCGGCGCGCTGGCGGGAAAGTTCTGCGGCCGCAGCAGCCGCGGCTCGCGCTCGAAGACCGGCAGGATCTCCTTTTGGTCCCAGACATGGTTGCCGGTAACGATGACGTCGGCGCCGGCCTCGAACAGTTGGTCGCAGATCTCCGACGTGATGCCGAAACCGCCGGCCGCGTTCTCGCCGTTGACGACGACGAAATCGAGCGCCAGCTTCTTGATCAGCTTCGGCAGGCGCTGACCGACCGTGTTGCGCGCCGTGCGCCCGACGATGTCGCCGAGATAGAGCGTCTTCATGCGGCGCGCTCCGGAAAACGGACGGCGCCGGCCTCGCTGACCAGCCAGTCCAGCGGCTCGTCGCCGTCATCGTGCGGCAGGGCCTCGACGCGCTGGCCGGCGAAGGCAAGCCCGACCGCCGACACGCCCCAGTCCTGCGCGCGCAATGCCGCGAACGTGCGGTCGTAGTAGCCACCGCCATAGCCGAGGCGATAGCCGTCATCGTCGAAGGCCAGCAGCGGCGCGACGATGACATCGGGCCGCACCGCCGCGGCGTTATCCGGCGGCACCGACACGCCGAACGATCCGGTCTGCAATTCCGTGTCCGGCGTCCAGGCGCGAAACACCAGCGGTTCGGCCCGGCCGGTCACGACGGGCAAGGCGCAGAAATGGCCATCGGCATGCAACGCCGACAGCAGCGGCCGGCAGTCGAACTCGTCCGGCAACGGCCAGTATCCCGCAACCGTCGTCCGTCCGCGCAGCGGCAGCGCCTCGCGGAAGTGCGCGACGGCCCGCCCGCCGGCCACGTCCGCGCCGGTGGCGGCCAACCGCCGCCTGCGCGCCCGCGTCTCTGACCGGAGCGCCTGCTTGCGCGCCTTGAGTTCGTCGCTAACCACTGGCTGCATGTGTTTGGAAACTGCCTTGCCGGGCCATGTGATGTCGAAAGCGGGACCGCAGCGACCGTGAGCGTTTCTCGCTCTCCTGTGGCCTACATAACGTAGGTGGGCGCCGTTGATACCGAGACCACGATCCCGGAAGGGACAGCTCCCGTCACAGTCGATATTGGCCCAGGGACCGTAACGCTTGCACGCATCGTGCAGTGCCCGCCGGATGTCTAATTAAGTCGTTTCCAGGCTGGCGGCAACGGTCTCGACCCGCGCGGCCAAATCCTCCATCGCTTCGGCCGCGCCGTTATCGCCCTCCGTTGCCCCGGCGCCGGCGCCGCCGGCCTTGAGGTCGTCGAGCTCATGATAAGCTTCTGCCAGCTCGTCGGCGATCAACAGCGAGACCATCAGCAGCAGCCGCGCCTCGCCCACCTGGCCGACGGTTCCGGTCAGCTCGCCGACCCGTTCGTCCAAATAAGATGCCAGCTCGGTGACGTGCTCCTCGTCGCCGTCGTCGCAGGCAATCTGGTAGTCTCGTCCGTTGACGGTGACGGTGACCTGCGCCACGTCACGCGCCCCGCATCGTTTTCAGATCGCCGATGGCATGATCCAGACGGTTCGACACCGTCGCCGTGACCTCGCGCAGCTTGCGGTAATCGGCGCGAATCGTATCCAGTTCGCGCATCAGCCGTTCGCGTTCGTCGCGCAGCGCCGCCAGCTCCGTCGACAGCCGCGCCGTTTCGTCGCTCGCCGGCTGCTGCGCCTGCATCTTGCCGACCGCGTTTTCCAGTCGACCGACCGCCGACTCCAAACGCACCTTCGCCGCCTCGATATTGGTCATGAGGCAAATTCGCCTTTTTCCAGAAAGACTTACGCCGTCACAAACGCGGCAGCATAACCACCAGCGGGAAGTGCCGTCAACCAACCTGGCCTGCCCCGCCACCGGCCGTCCGGAGACGCCCATCGGGTGCTTGACGGATCGGATCGTGGTCGTCATGTTGGCCGCCGTCGACAGCCCGGAAAACCGGGCCGCTTCCGCACCGAAATCCCCGCCGGCGCACCATGCTGCAGACGCAACCTTCGAGCCGACAGCAAACTGCTTGCCGGACTTCCGATTCCGAACCCAGCCGGGACACATTGAGATGACAGTCACCGACGCGAAAGTCGCGCCCGTTGCCGCCAGCCATAACGACATGGCGAACGCGATCCGCGCCTTGTCCATGGACGCCGTCCAGGCCGCCAAGTCGGGCCACCCCGGCATGCCGATGGGCATGGCCGATGTCGCGACCGTGCTGTTTACCCGCTTCCTGAATTTCGATCCCGCCGCCCCCGACTGGCCGGACCGCGACCGCTTCGTCCTGTCGGCCGGGCATGGCTCGATGCTGCTCTACGCCCTGCTCTATCTGACGGGCTACGAGGACATTGACGAGGACCAGATCCGTCGCTTCCGTCAGTTGAGCAGCCGCACCGCTGGGCATCCGGAGTTCGGTCACGCGGCCGGCATTGAAACCACGACAGGACCGCTGGGCCAGGGCCTGGGCAACGCCGTCGGCATGGCGCTCGCCGAACGCATCCTCGCCGCCCGTTTCGGCGACGCGTTGGTCGACCATTACACCTATGTCATCGCCGGCGACGGCGATCTGATGGAAGGCGTCAGCCACGAGGCGGCGTCGCTTGCCGGTCACCTGCGACTGTCGAAGCTGATCGTGCTGTTCGACGACAATCAGATTTCCATCGACGGTCCGACCAGCCTGACCGTCAGCGACGATCAGCAGGCGCGCTTCGCCGCCTATGGCTGGGACGTGAGCGCCGTCGACGGTCACGATCCCGAGGCCGTGGCCGCCGCCATCGAGGCGGCGCGCGCCAGCGATCGGCCGTCGCTGATCGCCTGCCGCACCGAGATCGGCTTCGGCGCGCCGACCAAGGGTGGCACCGCGGCGACACATGGCGCGCCGCTCGGCGACGAGGAGATCGCGGGCGCCCGCGCGAAGCTCGGCTGGTCGCATCCGCCGTTCGACCTGCCGGACGACGTTCGGTCCGCCTGGCGGCAGTCCGCGACACGCGGTGAAGATGCGCACGCATCCTGGCGGCAACGCTTCGACGCGGCCGACGCCGATATCCGCGCGGCATTCGAGCGCGCCACCATCGGCGAGCTGCCGGCCGAACTCGACACGGCGATCGTTGCGCACAAGCGCGGCCTCAGCGAGTCTGCGCCGACCGTGGCGACGCGCGCGGCGTCGGGCGACGTGCTCGACGTGATCAATGCGGTCCTGCCGGAGACGATCGGCGGTTCGGCCGACCTGACCGGCTCGAACAATACCCGCAGCTCGCAGCACCGGCCGATCACGGCGGACGATTTCGGCGGCCGTTACATTCACTACGGCGTGCGCGAGCACGGCATGGCCGCGGCCATGAACGGCATGGCGCTGCATCGCGGCGTCATTCCCTATAGCGGCACGTTTCTGGTGTTCAGCGATTACTGCCGTCCGTCGATCCGCCTGTCGGCGCTGATGCGCCAGCGCGTCGTCTACGTGATGACGCACGATTCCATCGGCCTCGGCGAAGACGGCCCGACCCATCAGCCGATCGAGCATCTGGCAAGCCTGCGCGCCATGCCGAACCTGGCTGTGTTCAGGCCAGCCGACGCGGTCGAGACGGCCGAGTGCTGGCAGCTGGCCTTGGCCAGCCGCGACCGGCCGTCGGTGCTGGCGCTGACCCGCCAGGGCCTGCCGACCGTTCGGACGGCGCACACGGACGAGAACCTCAGCGCGCGTGGCGCCTACGAGTTGCGGTCCGCGAACGGCGCGGCCGCCGTCACCCTGCTGGCGACGGGATCGGAAGTCTCGATCGCGCTCGCCGCCGCCGATCTGTTGGAGACCGACGGCACGCCGACCCGTGTCGTCTCGATGCCTTGCTGCGAGCTGTTCGATGCCCAGCCGGACGACGTCCGCGCGGCCATCCTCGGTCCGGGCACGGTCCGCGTCGCCGTCGAGGCCGCGGTCGGCTACGGCTGGGAACGCTATATCGGCCCCGACGGCGGCTTCGTCGGGATGACCGGCTTCGGCGCCTCGGCCCCGGCCAAGGATCTCTATCGTCATTTCAATATCACGGCCGAAGCGGTGGCTCATGCCGCCAAAGACCGGCTATAAACCGCTAGCGTCAATACAACCCCCGGGAGGAATGCATGGCTGTGCGTGTTGCGATCAATGGTTTTGGGCGGATCGGCCGCCTGGTGTTGCGCGCCATTCACGAGTCCGGCCGCAAGGACATCCAAGTCGTCGGCATCAACGACCTCGGCCCCATCGACACCAACGCGCACCTGTTCGCCCATGACTCCGTGCACGGCCCGTTTCCCGGCAAGGTCCGGACCACCAAGACGGGCATGAATATCGGCCGCGGCAACATGGTCGTGACCGCCGAACGCGATCCGACCAAGCTGCCCTGGGCCAAGCTGAACGTCGACGTGGCCCTGGAATGCACCGGCATCTTCACGTCCAAGGACGCCGCCGGCATGCATCTCGAGGCCGGCGCCAAGCGGGTGCTTGTGTCGGCCCCGGCCAGCGGCGCCGACCTGACGGTGGTCTACGGCGTCAACCACAAGAAGCTGCGCAAGTCGCACAAGGTGATCTCGAACGCCTCCTGCACGACCAACTGCCTGGCGCCGGTGGCCCAGGTAATGAACAAGGCGGTCGGCCTGGAGCATGGATTCATGACCACGATCCATGCCTATACCGGCGATCAGCCCGTTCTCGACACGCTGCACAAGGATCTGCGCCGGGCCCGCTCGGCCGGCATGTCGATGATCCCGACCTCGACCGGCGCCGCCCGCGCCGTCGGGCTCGTGCTTCCGGAGCTCGCCGGCAAGCTCGACGGCACCGCCATCCGCGTGCCGACGCCGAACGTCTCGATGATCGATCTCACCTTCCGGGCCGGACGCAAGACCACGGTCGATGACGTCAACAACGCCATCGTCAAGGCGGCGAACGGGCCGCTGAAGGGCGTGCTCGGCACATCGGATGGACCGATGGTCTCGATCGACTTCAACCACAATCCCTATTCGTCGATTTTCGATCTGACGCAGACGCAAGTGATCGAGGGCCGCTTCGTGCGCGTGCTGTCCTGGTACGACAATGAATGGGGCTTCTCGAACCGGATGAGCGACACCGCGGTTGCCTTGGGCAAGCTCGGCTGAGGATCCACCACCATGGCCAAGTTCGCGACACTCGACGATCTCGACGTCGCGGGTAAGCGTGTCCTGCTGCGGCTCGATCTAAACGTGCCCATGAAAGGCGGCGAGGTGACGGACGCGACGCGGATCGAGCGCGCCGTGCCGACCGTCACCGAACTTGCCGACAGGGGCGCGCGGGTCGTGATCATGTCGCATTTCGGCCGGCCGAAGGGAAAGGCAGTGCCGGAGATGTCGCTCGGTGCCGTCGTCGCGCCGCTCAGCGCCGCGCTCGGCCAGCGTCTGGTGTCCTTCGCCGTCGATTGCGTGGGCGAGAAGGCCGCGGCCGTGGTCGACGGTCTGGCCGACGGCGAGATCGCCGTGCTGGAAAATCTTCGGTTCCATCCTGGCGAGGAAGCGAACGACGAGACCTTCGCCGGCCAGTTGGCCGCGCTTGGCGATTTCTATGTTAACGACGCCTTCTCGGCCGCGCACCGGGCGCACGCCTCGACGGAAGGCATCGCCAGGCTGTTGCCGGCCGCCGCGGGGCGGGCCATGGAAGCCGAGCTCGACGCGCTCGAGCGCGCATTGGCGACGCCGGAACGGCCGGTGGCGGCGCTGGTTGGCGGCGCCAAGGTGTCGACCAAGCTCGCCGTCCTCAATCACCTGATCGACAAGGTCGATTGCCTGATCATCGGCGGCGGCATGGCGAATACGTTCCTGCACGCCGAAGGCGTCGAGGTCGGCCGCTCGCTGTGCGAGCATGACATGGCCGAGATGGCTCGCGAGATCGTCGACGCGGCCGAGCAGTCGGGCTGCGAGATCATGCTGCCGCGAGACGTGGTGCTGGCGCACGAGTTGAAGCCGAACGCCGACACGTCGACGGTCGTCACCGAGCATGTGGCCGAGGATATGATGATCCTGGATGTCGGGCCGCGCGCCGTCGCCGATCTGATCGAACGGCTGCGCGGCTGCCGGACGCTGATCTGGAACGGGCCGCTCGGCGCCTTCGAGACCGCCCCGTTCGATCAGGGCACCAACGAAGTGGCGCGGGCCGCGGCCGAGCTGACCAAATCCGGCAGCCTGGTTTCGGTGGCCGGCGGCGGCGATACCGTGGCGGCGCTGAACAATGCCGGCGTGACCCGGGACTTCAGCTATGTCTCGACCGCCGGCGGCGCGTTCCTGGAATGGCTGGAAGGCCGGCCGCTGCCAGGCGTGGTTGCGCTCTATCAATGACCGGATGACTGGGGTCGCTGTAATCTTTCACAATGTGTCCCAGTTATCCGCCGCCCTTGCCGTCGCCGAACAGACCGGTAAGCCGATAATGCTGCTGACGCCACCCGGCGGGGCCAGCTATGCCGGGCCTGGTTTCTATCGACGCCTGCTGGACCAGGCTTCGTCGGCGTATCGGCACGCGCAATTCCACTGCTTGCTGGACTGCGGCACGGATGCCGCGCTGGCGTTGCAGGCCTTGCGAGACGGCTGGACTGAGATCGTGTTCTGCGGTCCGGCGGAAGTGCGCGAGAAGGTCGAAAGCGCTGCCGGAACGATGGAGGCCCGTGTTCACGCGGCGGCGCCGGCCGCCGTCGATCTGCTGGTCTCGGCCGATATCGACGCCGCCTGCCGTGCGGCGTTGACCGGGGACCAAGTGTGATTGCCAACACTGCGATAGCTGCGGTATTCACGGCAGAAATCGCCGACCAAAACTGACAACGACAGACAAGGGGCCGTCGATATGAAGCTGACGCGGAAAGTCCGCCAGATCCTGGACAACTACGAGAGCGATACGCCGGGCACCAAGGCCAACCTGGCCCGCATCCTGATGCACGGCAAGCTGGGGGGCACCGGCAAGATGGTGATCCTGCCGGTGGACCAGGGTTTCGAGCATGGCCCGCACCGCAGCTTCATCCCCAATCCGCCGGCCTTCGATCCGCAGTATCACTTCCAGCTCGCCGTCGACGCCGGCCTGAACGCCTTCGCGACGCCGCTCGGCATGGTGGAGGCTGGCGCCAGCACCTTCGCGGGGCAGATCCCGCTGATCCTGAAGGTGAACAGCGCCAATTCGCTCTATCCCGGCGAGGAGCCCAAGGACCAGGCGACCACGGCATCGGTCAAGGACGCGCTGCGGCTCGGCTGCTCGGCCATCGGCTTCACCATCTATCCCGGCAGCGAAGCCTCCTACGACATGATGGAGGAGATCCGGGAGATGGCCGAGGAGGCCAAATCCGTCGGCCTCGCCGTGGTCGTGTGGTCGTATCCGCGCGGCGGCGACGTCACCAAGGACGGCGAGACGGCCATGGACGTGGCCGCCTATGCCGCACACATGGCGGCGCTGCTGGGCGCGCATATCATCAAGGTGAAGCTGCCGAGCGACCATCTGATGCAAGGCGAGGCCAAGAAGGTCTACGACCTCTACGGTGTCGATTTGGCGACCCAGGCGGCGCGGGTGCGCCAGGTCATGCAGGCTGCCTTCGACAGCCGCCGCATCGTCGTCTTCTCCGGCGGCGCCAAGAAGGGCGAGGACCAGGTCTACGACGACGCCCGGGCGATCCGCGACGGAGGCGGCAACGGCTCGATCATCGGCCGCAACACCTTCCAGCGGCCGCGCGAGGAAGCCATCGCCATGCTGAACAAGATCATCCGGATCTATCAGGGCAAAGAGTAGGCGCTTGGCCGAACCGCGGGACCGCTGCCGGCTCTATCCGATCACGCCGCCGGCCATCGATCCGGCCTCATTTGGCAACGATCTGGCGGCCGCGCTCGACGCCGGCGATGTCGCTTGCCTGCAGCTCAGGCTGAAGGATGTGGATGACGACACGGTGCGCCGGGCGACCGAGGTGCTGATGCCGGTCGCGCATGCGCGCGACGTCGCTTTTCTGATCAACGACCGGCCGGATCTCGCAGCCGAGATGGGGGCCGACGGCTGCCATGTCGGCCAGGAGGATACGGCCTACGCCGAGGCCCGGCGCCTGGTCGGCGACGACGCCATCGTCGGCGTGACCTGCCACAACTCCCGCCATCTGGCGATGGAAGCGGGCGAAGCCGGCGCCGACTACGTGGCGTTCGGGGCCTTCTTCGCGACGGGCACCAAGCAGCCCAAAACCGTCGCGACCACCGAGATCCTCGACTGGTGGTCCGAGCTGTTTGAGATCCCATGCGTCGCCATCGGCGGCATCACGGTCGAGAACTGCGCGCCTCTGGTCGCCGGCGGCGCCGACTTTCTGGCCGTCGTCGGCGGGATCTGGAACCATCCCGACGGCCCGGCCGCTGCGGTCAAAGCCTTCAATGCCGAGATTGCGCGCGCCGCCAAAGCTGGCGGCTAATCGACGGGTTGTCGTAAGACCGACAGCGGCTGTCGGTTTACCTCGGGCGTCGTATAGCAGTCGACGTCGGCCAGCGTACGGTAGCAATAGCCGGTGACGGCTGCCTTGGCGCCGTCACCCTCACAGTCCGGGCAGACTGCGCAGCCAGCCAGCAGGACGGCGCCAAGCACCGCCGCCGCAACCGTCGTCAAAGACGGCATCAAGATCGTCCTGATGCCGCTTATTTCGCCGCCGTGACCATGATCTCGACAACAAATTGCGGCGCCGCGAGCTTGCTCTCGACACAGGCCCGGCACGGTGGGTTCTCGGGATCGATCCAGGCGTCCCAGACCGAATTCATGTCGGCGAAGGTGCCGATATCCGAGAGCCAGATCTGCGCCGACAACAGCTTCGACTTATTACTGCCACATTCGGCCAGCAGGCTGTCGATCCGGTCGAGGATCTGCTGGGTCTGGCCCTTGACGTCGGCCGACGGGTCCGAGGCGACCTGACCGGCGAGAAATACGAGATTGCCGTATTCGACAGCCTGGCTCATGCGTGGACCGACGTCATGGCGGGTGATGGTCATGTCACGACTCCCTGAATTTTGGATGATGTCTTGGCCGGCATTATCCACGAATTCCCGGCCTTCGCCAGCCGCGCGATTTGCCACGGCTTCAGCGTTGCGCCGAGGCAGGCGAGTTGATAGCTTCCGCGGCGCGTTAACGCGGCTCAATTCCAACGAGATCATGCCATGCGAATCAACGGCAACGCCATCCGTCCGGGCAACGTCATCGAGCATAATGGCGAACTCTGGCGGGCCATGAAGATCCAGCACACCCAGCCGGGCAAGGGCGGCGCCTATATGCAGGTCGAACTGCGGAATCTGCGCAACGGCAGCAAGCTGAATGAGCGGTTCCGCGCCTCTGAGAGCGTCGAGCGCGTGCGGCTCGACCAGAAGGAGCACCAGTTCCTGTTCGGCGACGGCGACAGTTTCACCTTCATGGATTCCGAGACCTACGAGCAGGTCGAGTTGAACAAGGATCTGCTGGGCGATCAGGCCGCTTATCTGCAGGACGGCATGACCGTGATCATCGAAAGCCATGAAGGCAGCCCGCTGGGACTTAGCCTGCCGGAGCATGCGACGTTCGCCGTCACCGAGACCGAGCCCGCCGTCAAGGGCCAGACGGCCGCCGCGTCCTACAAGCCGGCCATGCTGGAAAACGGCCTCCGGACAACCGTGCCGCCCTTCGTCAACATTGGCGACCGCGTCGTTATCAGCACCGAGGACGGCAGTTACGTGAAGCGGGCCGACGCCTGACGGCTGGAGAATTGGATTTCTGCAATGGCCCTTAAGTCACCGCTGATCAACGTCATGACCGGCGCCGCGTTGAAAGCCGGACGGGCGCTGGTGCGTGATTTCGGCGAGGTCGAAAATCTTCAGGTCTCGCGCAAGGGACCGGCCGATTTTGTCTCTGTGGCCGACGTCAAGGCCGAAAACATCCTGCGGCGGGAGCTGTCCCGGGCCCGTCCCGGATTCGGGTTCCTGATGGAGGAATCGGGCGCCGTCGACGGTGACGATCCAAGTCATCGCTGGATCGTCGACCCGCTGGACGGCACCACCAACTTCCTGCACGGCATTCCGCATTTTGCCGTTTCGGTCGGTCTCGAGCGGGATGGCGTGATCGTCGCCGGCGTGATCTATAACCCCATCAGCGACGAGATCTATTGGGCCGAGAAGGGCCAGGGGGCGTTTCTGAATGACCGGCGGCTGCGCGTGTCGGCCCGCGAAAATCTGAGCGATGCGGTGCTTGCCACCGGTATTCCGCATCTCGGTCGCGGCGATCGCGCCGGTTTCCTCTCCGTATTGGACGAGGTGATGACGAAAGTGGCCGGCGTACGGCGATTCGGCTGCGCGTCGCTCGACCTCGCCTACGTGGCGGCCGGACGCTGCGACGGGTTCTGGGAAGCGGACCTCGACGCCTGGGATGTCGCCGCCGGCGCGATCCTTGTTCGCGAGGCCGGCGGCTACGTTACGAATTATAAAGGTGGTGACGCGATTTTTGCTGACCGGGAAATAATCGCGGGAAATGACCGCATGCACGAGAGCCTGCGCAAGCTGCTGTCACAAAGACCGATCGACAATGAGGTCGCCGATGTTCACGCGGCTGGCACCTAGATTACGCGCCGCCGGCGGCCGTCCAGCCGCGACGCGTTGCCCGATGTATCGCATTGAGATATCGTTTGCGCCGGATTCGAAGCGGTCGCTGAAGGCCGCCGAAGGCTCGGGGGAAGGTTCTCTGGGGTATCGCATGCGCGGCGCCTTTCGCCTCAATGGCCATCGGGCCATCAAATCCTGCCGCTTGACCATGGCTGCCGCAGCTTCCGTCGGCATCTGGCTGTCGACGACGGTCATGGCGCAGAACACCTATACCGTCGGCGCCGGCGGGCGGCCTAGTGTCGAAATCGATCTCGGCGTCGTCGACGCACCGGCCGGCCAGCGGCCAATCACGGTCGCGCCGGGTCTGGCGCCCATCGGGTCGCTGCCGCAGCAGCAGTTGCTGTATCCGAATGAGCGGAGCGCCGGTCGGATCACCCTGACGCCGCCAGGCAGCCGCAACGCCCCGACCTTGCGTCGGCCGCCGCAACGCAGCGCGCCAGCCATGGCCGCGGTGCCGCGGACGCCGGTGTTGTCCGCGCCGATCCCGGCATCGAAGCCGCAGGCGGTTGCGGCGGCGCCGGCCCCGACGCCACCGCCCGCCCTCAGAGCCCCGGCGCCGGTTCGCACCGCGGCGCCAGCGGCAGCCGCCCCTTCGGCGCCGCCGCCACGGGCTGACGCGGACACGACCGCCGCATTGAGATCGACCGCCCCACGCATCGACACCACCCGGCAGTCGCCGCCGCCATCGGCGCCGAAAGTGGCCTCGAAGGCGCCGGTCGCGCCGTCGCCGACCGCCGCTTTTCCGCCGCCGCCCGCGCCGTTGAGCAAACCACCGGCGACGTCGGCGAGACCGCTGCCTGCCGCGCCGCAACCGAAACCGCCACCGGCGGCCGAAGCAGCGCCACCGACACAGATCGCCGCGGCGCCGCCACCGGCAGCGGCGCTTCCGCGGCCGCCGGCGACGTCGGCTGCACCGTCAACGACGACGCCGGTTGTCGCCGCACCGCCACCTCCACCACCGCCGCCCCTGCCGGCCGTCAGCACGTCGAGTCCCGCGCCGGCCAATCAGGACGACGTCCCCAGCGTGCCCAGGGGCCAGGTCACGGCCGCGCCGCTGACGGCCGCCGAACCCGCACCGACGGCGGCGACGGCGCCCACTCCGGCCAGGGACAGCACCCCGACCGAGGCCACGCGGATGGTCGCGCTGCCGCCGGCCGGCGGCGATATCCTGCAAGTCGAGTTCGCGCAGGGAAGCTCGGCATTGTCCCGCGACATCGAATCGAAGCTGGGCGCGCTCGCGGCGCAGCTGAAGGCCACCGACGCCCGGCTGCAACTCAAGGCCTTCGCCAGCACGAACGGCGACAACATCAGCCGGGCCCGTCGCCTGTCGCTGTCGCGGGCGCTCGCCGTGCGGTCGTTCCTGATCGAGCAAGGTCTGCGCAGCACCCGGATCGATGTCCGCGCCCTGGGCATCGCCCGTGACGGCGGCGCGAGCGACCGCGTCGACGTCGTGCTGCTGTCCCCCTAGCGGCGGCGGCACCGCAGCACATCTCCGCAAATACATTGGCGAGGTGACTCCTTGACGAAACCGACCCGCTACCTGACGCGCATGATCATCTTTATCATCGCCGTGGTGGCGGTATCCGGCGTCCTCTTCGGTCCGATCGCGCGCGCCTTCCAGGCCAACCCGCCACTCAACGGAATGATCATCGCGGTGCTGCTGTTCGGCGTCGTCTATGCATTCCGGCAGGTCGCAAATCTAAGGCCGGAGGTCGAATGGATCGAGACCTTCCGCCGCTCGGAACCCGGCCTGTCGATCACCGCCGCGCCGGTTCTGCTGGCGCCCATGGCAACCATGCTGGGCGAGCGTCAGGGCCGGGTCTCGTTGTCCGCGCTGTCGATGCGCTCACTGCTCGACAGCATCGGCGCGCGCCTCGACGAACGCCGCGACATCGTCCGCTATCTCACCGGCCTGCTGGTCTTCCTCGGGCTGCTGGGCACGTTCTGGGGCCTGCTGAACACCGTCAACGCGGTCGGTGACACGATCGGCAACCTGTCGCCCGCGGTTGGCGATTTCGGCACCTTCTTCAGCGAGCTGCAGACCGGCCTGGAGTCGCCGTTAAGCGGCATGGGCATCGCCTTCTCGTCCTCGCTTTTCGGCCTCTCGGGCAGCCTGGTTCTGGGTTTCCTCGAATTGCAGGCGAGCCAGGCGCAGAACCGCTTCTATCTCGATCTCGAGGAATGGCTGTCGACGCGCACGCGCCTGTCCAGCGGTTCGAGCCTGGCGGAAGGCGATCAGTCCGTGCCGGTCTATGTGCAGGCGCTCCTCGAACAGACCGCCGACAGCCTGGAAAACCTGCAACGCACCATCGCGCGGGCCGAGGACAGCCGATCGTCGGGCCAGACGGCCATGCTGACGCTGTCGGAACGCCTCGCCACGCTCACCGACCAGATGCACAGCGAGCAGGACCTGATGGCCAGGCTGGTCGAGCATCAGATGGAGATGAAGCCCGTGCTGCAGCGCATCGCGCAGGGCGCCGACCAGGCGTCGGCCGGGCTCGACGATGCCAGCCGCAATCACCTGCGCAACCTCGATGTCTATGTGATGCGCCTGCTCGAGGAGATGAGCGAGGGCCGCAACCAGACCATCGCCGAGCTGCGCAGCGAGATCAAACTGCTGGCCCGCACCATCGCCGCGCTCGGCGAAGAACGGCGTTGACGGCGCGGCCGTCATTGGCAGCCGGCCATGCGTCCGCGATCGCGTAGCGAATCAGCCAGCTACTGGCCGGGTTTCGTCGATGCCCTGACCACGCTGCTGCTGGTCATCATCTTCCTGCTGGTCGTGTTCGTGCTGGCTCAGGTCGTGCTCAGCAGCGCCATTACCGGCAAGGACGAGGCGCTGGACCGCCTCAATCGGCAGGTCTCGGAACTCGCCGACCTGCTGGCGCTGGAACGGCAGGACAACGCCAATCTGCGGCTCGACGTGGCGCAGCTGTCGAGCTCGCTGCAGACAGCCGTCTCCGAACGCGACGAATTGGTGTTGTCGTTGCAGCGCATGACCGACCGCGCGGGCGAACTGGAGCGCCGGGCCGAGGCGGCCGAAACGGCGCTCGCCGAGGCCGAGGCGACGGTTACCGCCAGCAAGGAGACGCTTGAGCTGCGCTTGCGCGAGATGGCGAGCCTGCGTCGCGACATCGCCGCGTTACGCGAGCTTCGCTCGGATCTCGAGAGCCGCATCGGACAGCTCACCGGCAATCTCGAGGAGAGCCGCACCGAGGTTGGCTCGCTCCGAGACCGCACCAAGGAGCTCGAGGCGCAACTGGCCGACGCCGAGGAGCGGACGCTGCTGGCGCAGAAGGAAATCGCCGACCGCGACGTGCGCCTGTCCGAGTTGCTGGACCTCTATCAGCGCCTGGACGAGGACTATGCCGCCGAGCAGAAGCTGAGCGGCGAACAGCGGGCGCAGATCGGGCGGCTGAACCAGCAGATCCTGGCCCTGCGGCAGGAGCTGCAGAAGCTCAACGCGGCGCTCGACGCCGCCGAGCTGAAAGACCAGGAAAGCGAGGCCGTGATCGCCGATCTCGGCAAGCGCCTGAACCGGGCGCTCGCCGGCAAGGTCGAGGAACTGTCGCGCTACCGCTCGGAATTCTTCGGCCGGCTGCGCGAGGTGCTGGGGAGCCGCCGCGACATTCAGATCGTTGGCGATCGCTTCGTGTTCCAGTCGGAAGTGCTGTTCGACAGCGGCTCGGCCGAGCTGGAACCGGAAGGCCGGGCGCAACTGGCGCAACTCGCCGAGACGCTGTTGGAGATTTCCCAGCGTATCCCGGGCGAAATCAACTGGATCCTGCGCGTCGACGGCCATACCGACAGCCGGCCGATCGCCACCGCCAGGTTCCCATCGAACTGGGAGCTCTCGGCCGCCCGGGCCATCTCGGTGACGAAATTCCTGGTTGATCAGGGCGTGCCGTCGGAACGCCTGGCCGCGACCGGTTTCGCGGCCTTCCAGCCGCTCGACGACCGCTACGACGAAATCGCCTACCGCCGCAACCGGCGCATCGAATTGAAGCTAACGCAACGTTAGAACGGAGTTAGTTGCCCGCGACAATGCGCGGTGTCGGGACCGCCTGGCCGGTCTCGAACTGCAGCGCCGCCAGGTGCGCGTAAAGCCCGTCGCGCTGGATCAGTTCCGCGTGCGTGCCGGTTTCGACGATGGCGCCCTGATCCATGACCACGATGCGGTCGGCCCGCAGCACCGTTGCCAGCCGGTGGGCGATGACGACGGTCGTGCGGTCCGCCATCAGCTTTTCCAGCGCCGCCTGCACCATGCGCTCGCTCTCGGCGTCGAGGGCGCTGGTCGCTTCGTCCAGCAACAGCACGGACGGATTGCGCAGGATCGCCCGCGCGATGGCGATGCGCTGACGCTGGCCGCCCGACAGCCGGACGCCGCGCTCGCCCAGGAACGTCTCGAACCCGTCCGGCAGCTCGTCGATAAAGGCGGCGGCGTTCGCCGCCACCGCCGCGGCCCTGACCTCGTCGTCGCTCGCCTCGGGCCGGCCGTAGCGGATGTTCTCGAAGGCGTTGGCGGCGAAGATCACCGGATCCTGCGGCACCAGGCCCAGCCGGCTGCGCAGCGCCTGCGGCTCGACGGCGGCGATGTCGACATCGTCCAGCAGGATTTGCCCGGACTGCGGATCGAAGAACCGAAGCAGCAGTTGGAAGATCGTGCTCTTGCCGGCGCCGGATGGCCCGACCAGCGCCACGGTCTCGCCGGGCGCGATCGTCAGATCGAAGTCGATGACGGCGGCCTGCTCCGGCCGCGAGGGATAGTTGAACCCGACGGCCTCGAAGGTGACGGCCCCGCGCGCCGGCTCGGGCAGCGGCAACGGTTGCGCCGGCGCTGCGATTTCCGGCTCGATATCGAGCAACTGCATCAACCGCTCGGCGGCCCCGGCCGCGCGCTGCAGGTCGCCGAACACCTCGGACAGGGCGCCGAGCGCGCCGGCAACGACGATCGCATAGAACACGAAGGCCGCCAGCTCGCCGCCCGACATCACGCCCTCGACCACGTCCTTGGCGCCGATCCAGACCACCAGATCGACCGCGCCGAAGACCAGCAGCATGACCATGGCCGTCATCCAGGCCCGTGCCCGGGTGCGCTTAACCGCGGTGTCGAAGGCCGACGTCGTGACCTCGGCGAACCGCGCCCGGTCGATCGCCTCGTGCACGAAGGCCTGCACGATCTGCACGGCGTTGAGACTTTCGCCGGCATGACTGCTGATATCGGCCACGCGGTCCTGGCTCGCCCGTGACAATCGCCGGACCTTGCGCCCGAAAATCACGATCGGCAGGATCACGACCGGCAGCATCAGGAACACGAGGCCCGTCAGCTTCGGGCTGGAAATCACCAGCAACACCGAGCCGCCGAGAAACAGCAGCAGGTTGCGCATCGCCACCGAGGCGGTCGAGCCGACCACGGTCTGGATCAGGGTGGTGTCGGCGGTCAGCCGCGACAGCACCTCGCCGGTCCGCGTGGTCTCGAAGAAGGCGGGGCTGAGGCCGATGACATGGTCGTAAACGGCCTTGCGGATGTCGGCGACCACCCGCTCGCCCAGCCATGTCACCAGGTAGAAGCGCATAAACGTGGCGGCGGCAAGCACCGCGACCACGCCCAACAATCCGATGAAGTACTGGTCGATCAGATGAGCATCTTCGGCGAAGCCGTGGTCGACCACCCGGCGGATCGCCTGGCCGATGGCCAGCACCGCGCCGGCGGCGATGATCAGCGCCACCAGGGCGCCCAGCATGACGTGAATGTAGGGCCGCACGAACGGCCCCAGCCGCCGCAGCCCGGTCAGACGCCGATCGCCCGACGTGTCCTCAACTCCCGACTTGTCGCTCACCCGGCTTCCCGTCTCGTCCGTCGCATCCGTCCCGCCAGACCGCCCTTTGGGGGTATAGCAACAGGTGGGGGCCGGCTCAACGCAAAGGGTTCTTGCTACCGACCCGCCCGTTAGCTATATACGCGCGTCGAGATCCTGGAGTTCCGCGATGAAGAAAGAAATCCACCCCGAATACCACGAAATCACCGTGGTCATGACGGACGGTACCGAGTTCAAGACCCGCTCGACCTATGGCAGCGCCGGGGATGTCCTGAAGCTGGATATCGATCCCAACACGCATCCGGCCTGGACCGGCGGCCCCCAGCGCGTGCTCGAAACCGGCCGCGTGGCGCGGTTCCGCAACAAGTTCAAGGATTTCAATCTGGGCTGAGCGGCGGCGGCACCCACGTCAGGGGCGGCTGTTCCGGGCCACGATCTCGTCCAGGCGCGCGATCCGCGCGTACAGGCCCTCGCTTCGATCCAAAAGCTCAAGCAGATCCCGCGGCAATCCCGCCGTCGGCAGGGGACCTTCGGCCAGGCAGACGGTCTGGCCGCCCAAGCGCCAATTTTCGGACGCCAGCTCTTCGGAGGCAATTTCGCCCGCATGGGCCGCCCGCTGCACGATCAGCCAGGCCATCACCTGGGTCAGGCGTGACGTCAGCCGCATGCTCTCGACGCTGTAGGCGAGGCCACGGTCGACCGGCAGTCCGGAGGCATCCCGCTGCCCCTTGACCGTCAGATAGTCCCGCGCCTCCTGCAGCAGGCGCAGGGCCTCATCAAAGGTTCGGCCGAAATAGACGGGATCGGCATCGCCGCCCACGGCCGGCATCTCGACGTCCCGCAAAACCTGTCCCTCGTCTGCCGACGTGTGCCCGTGAATAGGTCGGATTATCGGCCGGAATCGTTAAGAAACTGGCCGGTTCGGACCGGTCTTGAATCGGCCGCGGACGGCCATATCTAGAGGTTGTACCGGGTGCCGGATATGGGCCCGGGAACATCGCCGGCCCGGCCGAAAACGGCGGGCCACTGAAACGCTGGTATTGCTCATGAAGGAGGATATCAAGCCATGCGTCGCTTTGACCTTACCCCCCTCTATCGTTCTACGGTTGGTTTCGACCGCTTCAATCGCGTCTTTGATGCGATCGGCGGCCTCGATGCGCCGGCCCAGACCTACCCGCCCTACAACATCGAAAAGTCCGGCGAGGATGCCTACCGCATCACCATGGCCGTCGCCGGCTTCCGCGAGGCGGATATCGACGTCACCGTGACCGACAGCACGCTGGTCATCACCGGCAAGCAGATCGCCGATCAGGAAGGCGTCGAGTACCTGCACCGCGGCATCGCCGGACGCCCGTTCGAACGCCGGTTCGAGCTGGCCGACAGCATCAAGGTCGTCGGTGGGCGGCTGGAGAACGGCCTGCTGCACGTCGATCTCGTCCGCGAGGTGCCGGAGCACAAGCGCCCGCGGCAGATCAAGATCGACGCCGTTGCGGCCTGACGCCTCAACCAACCGTTAACCACAGCAACGTGATGGCCCCGCCGCTCGCGGGACGACAGGACGGGTGCGTCCGCCGGCGGGGCCCATCCGGAATTCGATGGAGTTGATCATGGCATCCAATCGCCTCGTTCCCTGGAACCGCCGCTTTCCGGCCTCAAGCCCGCTGTTCGGCGATCTGCAGCAGCAGATCAACCGCCTGTTCGACGACGCCTGGGGCGGTGACGTGGCCTCGCCGCAGGCCGAAGGCATCGCGCATCTGACGCCCAGCATCGACGTCAGCGAAACCGACGACGCCTATCACATCGACGCCGAACTGCCGGGCGCCGACGAAAAGGACATCGACGTCACGCTGACCGACGGCGTCCTCAGCCTGAAGGGCGAGAAGAAGGTCGAGTCCGAGCGAAAGGAGAAGAACGCGCTCGTCAAGGAACGCCGCTACGGCAGCTTCTTCCGCTCGTTCCGCCTGCCGCCCGAGGTCGACGTCGACGGCATCCAGGCCAAGTTCGAGAAGGGCGTCCTGCACGTCACCGTGCCGAAAAAGCCGGAAGCGAAGCAGGCCACCAAACAGATCGAAATCAAGTCGTCGTAACCCGACGTTTAAGCAATCGAAATCGATTGTCGCCCGTCCTGCCCGGGGCGGGCGCTTTCGTTTGGAGCCGGTCCGCTAGAAGAATGCCCGCATGGCGTCCAGGGTCTCGTCAGGGGCCTCTTCCATCATGATGTGGCCGACGCCTTTCAGCACGGTCACGTCGGCCTGCGTCATCGCGGCGGCCAAACCGCGCGCCACCTTGACCGGCGCCATCATGTCTTTTTCGCCCAGCACGAACAGCGCCGGACAGCTGATGGCTTCGGCCGCCGCCTCGCCGTCGTTGTAAGCGTTGCAGGCGTTCAGGTCGTTGAACAGCACGCCGTCGCCGGCATGTTCCAGCACCCTTAGGCCGCCGCGCATCATCCACAGGCCCGGCACGCGGTGGCCGCCGAACTGGGCGTTGCGGCCGAAACCCCAGCTGTTCACCAGGTCCATGGCCAGATGCTCGTTCGCCTTCGCCGGCTGCAGCAAGGCGTCGTTCACCCGCATCGGATAGCCGGCGCCCAAGAGGCAGATCGACATCACCCGGTCGGCATGGCGCGCCGCCGCGTCGAGCGCCACCAGCGCGCCCATGCTGTGGCCGGCAAGCGCCGACTTGCCGACGCCGGCGGCGTCCAGCAGCCGCATCAACCAATCGGCCATCTCGGGGATCGTTTCCAGCAACGGCCCCTCGGACCGGCCATGGCCCGGCAGGTCGACCGCCAGCACGCCATAGCCGTGCCAGGCGAAGTATCGCGTCTGCAGGGTCCAGACCGTGTGATCGAACGAAGCGCCGTGGACAAAGACGATCGTCGGCAGCGACGGATCGAACGGCTTGCCGCCGGTGGCGGCGAACACCTTGCGGTCGTCGACAGTCAGTTCCATGACGGCTACCCCTTCTGCGCGGCGCGCAGGCCGCGCTTCAGATCGTCGACCAGATCGGCCGGATCCTCGAGACCGATCGACAGGCGCACCAACTCCTCGCCGATCCCGGCCGCCTTCAGTGCGTCGGCGTCCATCTGCTGATGTGTGGTGCTGGCCGGATGGATAACGAGGCTTTTCGCGTCGCCGACATTGGCCAGGTGCGAAAACAGACCCAACGCCTCGATGAAGCGGCGGCCGGCCTCCCGCCCGCCCTTGACGCCAAAGCTGAAGATCGCCCCGCAGCCATCGGGCAACAGCGTCTTGGCGAGGTTGTGGTCGCGATGGCTCGGCAGTTCGGGATAGCTGACCCATTCGACGGCCTCGTGTTCGTCGAGAAAGCCGACGACCTTGCGGGTGTTCTCGACGTGACGCTGCATGCGCACGCCCAGGGTCTCCACCCCCTGCAGAATGTAGAAGGCGTTCTGCGGCGGCATCGCGGCGCCGAAGTCGCGCAGGCCCTCGGCACGCGCGCGCATGATCAAGGCGCGTGGGCCGAACTCCTCGGCGAAGTCGAGGCCGTGATAGCCATCATAGGGTTCGGTCAGCGTCGGGAACTTGCCCGACGCTTCCCAATCGAAGGTGCCGCCGTCGACCAGCACGCCGCCGATGGCAACGCCGTGGCCGCCGAGGAACTTGGTGGCCGAATGCATGACCAGATCGGCGCCATGCTCGAACGGCCGGAACAGGTGCGGCGTGGCGAAGGTGTTGTCGATCATCAGCGGCAGGCCGTGATCGTGAGCCACCTTGCCAATGGCTGCCATGTCCATGACCTCAAGGCCGGGATTGCCCAGCGTCTCGCCGAAGACAAGGCGCGTCTCGGGCCGAATGGCGGCGGCGAACGCGTTCGGATCGCGCGGGTCGACAAATGTCGTGGTAATGCCGAAGCGCGGCAGCGTGTGCTGCATCATGTTGTGGCTGCCGCCGTAGATCGAAGCCGACGAGACGATATGGCCGCCGTGGCCCATCAGCGTCGCGATGCCGAGATGGAGCGCCGCCTGGCCGCTCGCCGTGCAGATGGCGCCGACGCCGCCCTCGAGCGCCGCAATGCGTTCCTCCAGAACGGCCACGGTCGGGTTGGAGATGCGCGAATAGATGTGACCGGCGCGCTCCAGATTGAACAGGGCGGCGGCATGGTCGGTGTCGTCGAACACGAACGACGTCGATTGATAGATCGGTACGGCGCGCGCGCCCGTCGCGGGGTCCGGACGCTGGCCCGCGTGCAGGCTCAACGTATCGCGCTTCAGATAATTCGGATCCGCCATGTCGCGCCTCGCCGTTGTCGGGAACGGCGGGCATGGTAGTCGGCCCCGTTGAAATGTCCAACAGCCCGCGGTCAGCCGATCACTGGCGACGAGGTGCGGAATTAGTTAAGGGGCTGCCGTTTCCGGCAGCCCCTTTTTTTGTTGTCGCCTCGACCTGTCAGACTCGCGTCTTTGTCAAGATGTGACCTTAAACACTGTGCAAAGACGGTCAAGTCCGAAAACGATTCGTTAACTCATTTTAAGTCGCCACCAAATTCTCGCGTTGCCGCAATTAACCAGCGTTTGCCCAACAGCACAGTGGCGCATGCATCCGAAATTCCGTCGGAATGTAAGGAAATAGGCAAAAAAAGGAGCCGCGCGGGAGCGCGGCTCGAGTCAACAGGGAGGCGTCAACAGACTGGATGAGATCCAGCTGGGACAAGCTTGACTGGAATCAATCAAGCTATAGTGGAGACGGTAGGCCTGAAGTGTTAATGAAATCTTAAAAACGTTAACAAATTTGAATTTTTTCGTTTTTTCTTGTGGATAGACTGTGGATTTAGATGGGGTAACCTCGGCAGTTTCTATTTTTTAAAGAAGGCTTCGGCGCCGCCGCGCGCGTCTTCCTTGAGGGCGATGGCCTCACGGACACGCGCGATTTCGGCCTCGAGGTCGTCGATATACTCGTGCAGCGCCTCGATCGACATTTCCTCGAGCTTGGGCTTCTCCGGCTTCTTCGGTGGCGGATCCAACGTATCCCAATCCATTGAACTGCCTCCCTGACTGTGCCGGCCTATTCGCCGGTTGCCTGCCGTTGTCGAACATACTAGACCGGATACCATTATCGCCAGACCCGAGCCGGATTTGCCATGACGACGTTGCCCGACAACATGACCGCGATCGAGATCACCGAGCCTGGAGGCCCGGAGGTCCTGCGGCCAACAACACGGCCGCTGCCCAGCTATGGCGAGGGGGAGGTCTTGATCAAGGTCGCCGCGGCCGGCGTCAATCGCCCGGACTGCATGCAGCGTGAGGGCGGTTATCCGCCGCCACCCGGCGCGCCGGACATTCCGGGTCTGGAGCTTGCCGGTAGCGTCGTCGCCGTTGGCCCAGGTGTCACCGGCCTGGCGGTCGGCGATCGGGTCTGCGCGCTGGTCGCCGGGGGCGGCTATGCCGAATACTGCATGGCCGCGGCAGACCTGTGCCTGCCGGTGCCGACGGGCTTCGGCATGACCGAGGCTGCCGCGCTGCCGGAGACCTTCTTCACGGTTTGGACGAACGTGTTTCAGCGTGGCCGTTTGCAGTCGGGCGAAACCATCCTGATCCATGGCGGGTCGAGCGGCATCGGCACCACGGCGATCCGCCTCGCGAAGCATTTCGGCGCGCGCGTCTTCGTAACCGCCGGCAGCGCCGACAAGTGTCGGGCCTGCGAGGCGCTGGGCGCGGACCAGGCGATCAACTACCGCGAGGCGGACTTCGTTGAGACCGTCAGGGAACTGACCGATGGCGCCGGCGTCGATCTGATCCTGGACATGGTCGGCGGCGACTACATGCCCCGCAACGTCCAGGCGCTCGCCGTCGAGGGGCGGCTGGTGCAGATCGCCTTTCTACGCAGCCCGAAGATGGAGTTCAATTTCCTGCCGATGATGCTGAAGCGCCTGACGCTGACTGGGTCGACCTTGCGGCCGCGCACAGTGGCCCAGAAGGCCGTCATCGCCGAGGAATTGCGCAGCCGGGTCTGGCCGCTGCTGAACGATGGCAAGGTCAAGCCGGTGATGGATTCGACGTATCCCCTGGCTGACGCCGCCGGCGCCCATGCGCGCATGGAAAGCAGCGGCCATATCGGTAAGATCGTGCTTGAGATTTCGTAGACACGGGCTTTGTGTCGGGGCGCACTTGCACTATAAAGCGCGCTTGTTCATGACAGTTTGAATTTGGGCGGTCCGAATCCGGGCCGCCCGGCACCGTGGGAGAAACGGTATGTCCAAACCGCTTATGCCGAAAGCGACGGCCGTCTGGCTGGTCGACAACACGTCGCTGACGTTCGAGCAGATCGCCGACTTCTGCGGCCTGCATCCGTTGGAAGTGAAGGGCATCGCCGACGGCGAGGTGGCGCAGGGCATCCAGGGCCTCGATCCTGTTGCGACGGGCCAGATCACGCGAGAGAACCTCGAGCGCAGCGTCGCCGACCCGAACATCATGTTGACCATGGAGAAGCCGCCGGTCGAGCTGCCGCCGACACGCGGCCGCGGCGGCCGGTACACGCCGCTCAGCAAACGCCAGGATCGGCCGAACGCCATTGCCTGGCTGCTGCGCAATCACCCCGAGTTGACCGACGCCCAGGTCGGCAAGCTGGTCGGCACGACGAAACCGACGATCCAGTCGATCCGCGACCGCTCGCACTGGAACATGCCGAACATCAAGCCGCAGGACCCGGTCACGCTCGGCCTGACCACGCAGGTCGATCTCGACGCGGCCGTGCAGAAGGCGCAGGAAAAGCTGCGGCGGCAACAGCTGAAGGAAGAAAAGGCGACTGCCAAGGCCAAGGCCGAGCAGTTGGCCGCCGCCGAGGCCGCCGGCATGCCGTCGACCCAGCCCGTGCCCGAACCGGAGCCCGAAGCCGAGGCCGCCACCGAAGCGCCCATCGAGCCCGCGCCGGCGGCCGATCCGCTTCTGGAAGAAGCGCCGGCGCCGAAGCCGGAAGAGCGGGAGCTGTCGGCCGAGGATGTGTTCGGCGCCGCACCGCCCGAAGACAGCGGCGACGACGAACGCCCGTAGCGCCGATCCCGGCGACGGCCGGGCCATATCGACAAACGATCGACGACCGCTTGCCGCCACAAGGCGGCTGGCGTTCGCGCACGCCAGCGGGCAAAGTGCCCCTGCCGGAAAAATGGACCTGCGGGAGGAGAGGACACGATGGCGCGGATGACGGGCGGACGGGCGCTGGTCAAATCGATCATGGCGCATGGCGTAGATACCGTATTCGGTCTGCCCGGCGTCCAGATGGATCATTTCTTCAACGCCCTGCACGACGAAGGCAATGCGATCCGCGTCATCCAGACCCGGCATGAACAGGGCGCGGCCTACATGGCCTTCGGCTATGCCGCGGCCACCGGCAAGGTCGGCACGTTCGCCGTGGTGCCGGGCCCGGGCCTGCTGAACACGACGGCTGCGCTGTCGACGGCCTATGGCTGCAACACGCCGGTGCTGGCGCTGACCGGCCAGATCCCATCGGCCTATATCGGCCGCGGTCTCGGCATGCTGCACGAGATCCCGGACCAGCTGGCGCTGATCCGCGGCCTGACCAAATGGGCCGAGCGCATCGAGCATCCGGCGCACGTGCCTGGCCTGGTCGCCGAAGCCTTCAAGCAGATGCGGACCGGGCGGGAACGCCCGGTCGAGCTGGAGATGGCGCTCGACATCATGGCGACGGAAACCGAGGTCGGCGAGTCGCTGCCGGCCGCGCCCGCCCCGCCGACGCCCGTCGATGTCGATCTGATCGAGAAAGCGGCCAAGCTGTTGGGCGAAGCGGAACAGCCG
Source organism: Alphaproteobacteria bacterium (assembly GCA_965232515.1). Lineage (GTDB taxonomy): Bacteria > Pseudomonadota > Alphaproteobacteria > JANQKO01. The sequence continues at coordinate 2,624,214 of CBDDPY010000002.1, forward strand.
CTGATCTTCGTCGGCGGCGGCGTTTTCGGCGCCGAGGCCGAGCTTCTGGAAACGGCGGAGATGCTGCAAGCCCCGGTCATCAGCCACCGCATGGGCCGGGGCGCGATCGACGATCGGCATTACCTGTCGCAGAACCAACCAGTAGGCCATCGGCTCTGGGCGACGGCCGATGTCGTGCTGGCGGTCGGCACACGGCTGCAGCACCAGCGCATGTCTTGGGGCACGGATGCCGGTCTCAAGATCGTGCATATCGACATCGATGCGACCGAGCTGAAACGCATCTCGACGCCGGCCGTCGGCATCGCGGCCGATGCCAAGACGGCGCTCGCGGCCCTGCTGCCGGCGCTCGCCAAGCACAATCGCGCGCGGACGTCGCGCGAGGAAGAATTGTCGGCGCTAAAGGCGGAGATGCTGGCGCTGTTCGAGGACAAGCTGGCGCCGCAGATGGCCTGGCTGAACGCGCTGCGCCGAGGCCTGCCGGAGAACGGCATCCTGGTCGACGAGTTCACGCAAGTCGGCTACATGGCGCGCGCCGCCTTCCCGGTTCACGAACCGCGGACGTTGTTGTCGTCGGGTTATCAGGGCACGCTCGGTTACGGCTACGCGGCGGCGCTCGGCGCCAAGGTCGCGCGGCCGGACCGGCCCGTGCTGTCGGTGAACGGCGACGGCGGCTTCATGTTCAATGTGCAGGAGCTGGCGACCGCGGTGCAGCACGGCATTGGCGTCGTCGCCGTGGTGTTCGACGACGGCGCCTACGGCAACGTGCAGCGCATGCAGGAGGAAATGCATGGCGGCCGGGTAATCGCGACCGACCTGCGCAATCCGGACTTTGCGGCCATGGCCGAAAGCTTCGGCGCGGCCGGCCGCCGGGCAGAGACACCGGCCGAGCTGGAGACGGCGCTGAGGGAAGCGGTCGCTGCCGGCGAGCCATGCGTTATCCACGTGCCCGTCCCGCGCATGCCAGATCCCTGGCCGATCCTAATGCCGCGCCGTAACCGGCCGCCGCGATGACCTATTGCGTGGGCGTCTTCGTCGATGCCGGTCTGGTGCTGGCCGCCGACAGCCGGACCAACGCGGGCGTCGACCAGATCGCCAGCGTCGAGAAGATGTTCGTCTTCGAGCAACCGGGCGAGCGCGTCATCGTGCTGCTGTCGGCCGGCAACCTGGCGATCACGCAATCCGTCATCAACCTGCTGAACGAGGGCTGCGCGCCGGGTGGCGACGAGGTGCCGGACCTGATGAGCGCGCCGACCATGTACCGCGCCGCGCGCGCCGTTGGCGATGCGCTGCGCGAGGTGCACCGGATCGACGCGCCGCATCTGGCCGAACAGGGCATCGACTTCAACGCCGCCTTCATCGTCGGCGGCCAGATCGGCGACGAGCGCCCGCGCCTGTTCCAGGTCTACGCCGCCGGCAACTTCATCGAGGCGTCCGCCGGCACGCCGTTCCTGCAGATCGGCGAGACGAAATACGGCAAGCCGATCCTGGACCGCATCGTCGAGCCCGGCGCGAGCCTGCCGGAAGTGGCGAAATGCGTTCTCTTGTCCTACGCCTCGACCATGCGCTCGAACGTCTCGGTCGGCCTGCCGATCGATCTCCTGTGCTACGCCAAGGACAGCCTGACGGCCGACAACCGCACCCGGATCGATGCAGGCGACGCCTACTTCAAATCCATCCGCGGCGGCTGGGACGACGGTCTGGTCCGCGTCTTCCAGGAGCTGCCGGACCCCGACTTCGTCGGCTGAGCGGTCCTCGTCTCGGATTTGCCTTGGACCGTTTGGTCTCAATACCTTAACCAAGGCGGGGTAGATACGGAGGCGGGAGACCGGCGGGTGGCGCATGCGGCCCGCCCCGACCACGGGACGGACGCATGGACGGCGATTACCTGGCCCATTACCGCGAGCACGGCTATGCCGTGGTCCGTGCCCTGTTCGGGCCCGACGAGGTGGCCGAGATCACCGCCGCCTTCGACCGGCTCTACGAACAGGGCCTGGCGCATGGCGCCAGCTTCCGGCACGGCAACCTGCTGTACCGGGTGCAGACGGACGCCAACCTCGGCGCGATCGTGCCCATGGTCCAATGGCCGGCCTATGTCGAGCCGGTGCTGGAGCGGGTGCGCCGCGACCAGCGCATGCTGGACCTGCTGGCGCCGCTTCTGGGCCGCGATCTGAAACAGATCATTAACCAGTTGCACTGGAAACCGCCGGGTGCGTGCGCCGTGGGCTTTTCCTACCACCAGGACGCCATGTTCCGCCGGCCGGTTGAGGCCTATCGCGATCTCGCCAATTCCTACGTGCAGACCGGCATCGCCATCGATCCCCACGGACCCCGGAACGGCGGCATGCGGGTCTATCCCGGCAGCCATCGGCGCGGCGTCCTGCGGATCGAGCGGCCGGGCCGGGTCACCGACTACGACATGGCCGACGCCGACCTGGAGGCCCTGGGCCTGGACCCGGCCGGCGCGGTGAGCCTGGACCTGGCGCCGGGCGACCTGGCGCTCTGGCATCCCTATACGGTCCACGGCTCCGGCCCCAATCCGAGCGCCGGCGACCGCCGCTTCTTCATCAATGGCTATGTCCGGGCCGAGAATTGCGATCGCGGCGAATGGGCCTTCCGCGACGGCGCGCCCTGCCCGCTCGGCGACCCGGTCCTGGTGCATTACGAAGACCTGCACGTCCGGCCGGAGCCGCACTATACCGGCGACTGATCTGTCCCAGACCGGGACAGCGGCAGTTCTTTCTCAGAGAAATCCGCAGGAATCCGGGCTCGGGGCGCATTCTGCCGGGTCCGGGACCTGAAAACCGTCTCAGATGGCCGGATCTGGGCCGCGTTGTCCCGCTCTGGGACAGAAAATCTGCGCGTCAATACGGGACAAATACGCAGAAAATCCAATTCAGCCGCGATGGCCCCGTGTTTTCAGCGGCTTAGCGGAAAATCGCCAACTCTGCCTCATTTCGGCCACAAACTGGCCCGCGCCCTGCAAGGTTCGGGGTGAGCCGCCCCGGCGCCGGAAACGGCCAGGGGCACGAACCGAGGACCTGGGGGTCTCGACCAACTCCGCCAAAGCAGGCGGGACCCGATCGAGAGGAGAGTTCAGATGCTGTTCGGTCGTATCGTCAAAGCCACCGCCACCACCGTCGCCGCCGCCGGCCTGCTGCTGAGCGCGGCTACCCTGCCGGCCCAGGCCGACGAGGCCAGCGCCACCGCGCATGTCGCCAAGCTGAGCGAGAACGCCGTGGCCCTGCTGACCGACCGGCAGATCGACGCCAACGACAAGGCCGCCGCGCTACACCAGCTGTTCGTCGAGGGCTTCGACATCCGCACGCTGAGCCGCGCCGTGCTGGGCCGCCACTGGCGCAAGGCCGACGACGCCCAGCGCGCCGCCTACGTCCAGGCCTTCGAGGCCTATGTGGTCAAGACCTATGTCCGCCGCCTGTCGCAGCTCGACGAGGTCAGCGTCAAGATCAAGGGCGCCCGCGAGCTGAACGAGAAGGACACGCTGGTCAGCACGCGCTTCGCGGGCCCGAACGGCCAGCCGCTGAACATCGACTGGCGGGTCCGCACCCGCGACGGCGAGGCCAAGATCATCGACGTGATCATCGAGGGCGTGTCGATGGCCGTGACCCAGCGGGCCGAGTTCTCGGCGCTGATCCGCAGCAACGGCGGCAAGCTGGACATGCTGATCGCGGCGCTGGAGAAGAAGGCCGCGGCCTGAAGCCCGGCCACCAGGACGCACGGATTTATCGCCGGGAGACGTCGCCACCGGGCAGTGCAATCGGGATCGCCGTCCCAGCATTCGTCGCCCAAGTCAGCGCAGACATCCCCGGCCTTTCCACGGCGGCGCCCCTCCCCCAGGGCGCCGCCGTTTTTTGTGCGTTTTGCAGGGTCCCGGGGGGGGGGGTACGCGCCGGGGAGATCGCGGAACAACCCCATGCACAGGAACGGTCAAGAACAATGAATCCTGCCCTCGCAAGGACTTAGCTTATTTCGATTTCTGTCGAAATGACGCCCCCACGGCCATGAAAAAAGCGGCCCCGCGAGCGGGGCCGCCGAGTCGCCGGCGGCGGTTCGAGGCCGCCACCGGTCCAGGCCGAGGCGGAGTCCGTCGCGGTGGCTTGGCGGCCCGGGCGGGCCGCGGCCAAGCCGACCGTGTCGGACACCAACGAGGACGCCCAGCCTGCCGGGTCCATGTTTCCAACGCATGTCCGCACCCGCGCGGTTTGGTTTCAGATGTGTCCACCGACCGCCGCCCGCGCATGGCCACGGTCGGAGATGAAGGATGCCTTCCTGTCGTCCTATACTTGCCGCCCGCCGCGACGAGGAACCGAGCGCCGCATGCCGCATGGACCCTGCTAGCCTGATCAACGCGCTGACGCCGCTCGCCTGGCCGCTGGTGGCGCTGGCGGCGCTCATCGTCCTGCGCCAGCCCCTGGTGCAGGCGTTCCGCCGCCTGCTCCGGCTCGACCTGGAGGCGAAGGGCGTGAAGATCGCGGCGACGCTGTCGGGCCGCGTGACCGACGACGACATGGCGGTCGTCGCCAAGGGCCATGGCGCGGCCGTCACGACGCGGCGCGTGGTCGTCTCGGTCATGATTTTCGATCTCGATTGCGATACCGACATGCTCTCGGCCGACGAGGCGAGCGCGCTGTTGAACCGGATCCAGGGGATCGTCGTCGACGCGGTCCGCGACGCCGAGGGCACGATCGATTCCTGGGACCCGGACTGCCTGGTCGCCTATTGGAACGCGCCGGTCGAGCGGGAAGACCACGCCCGGCGGGCGCTCAACTGCGCCATCGAGGCGCAGAGCGCCCTGATCACGCTGCGCGGAAACACCGAATTCCGGCCGCTGCTCAGAAGCCATGCGCTGGTGACGACCTTCGATTCCAGCGTCGGCGTGATCGGCGCCGGCGCGAACCGGGCGTTTCGCATCCTGGAAAACGTCGATCAGAAGATCGGCAGCCTCCGGGCGTTCGCACGCGCGTTCAATCTCGACGTCGCCGTCACGGGATTCGCCAGGGACCATCTCGACGACGAAACGGGCCTCACGCATCTGGGCAAGGCGATTGTCCGCGGCAAGATGGAGCCGGTCGACGTCTACGCCGTGCCGTTGCCGGGCGGCGCGGATGTCGCGGAAGCGCGGCGCCACTTCGATGAACTGGCCGCGGAGAGCGGATCGGACACCTTTCCGTTTCACATCCTGAAGTAGCCGCGCCGCCCGCCGCGCCCGCCTTTCACGGCGAATTGAGGCGGGCGGCACGGTGCGACACATGGTAAGACGTCGCCGGGGGTCACATATAAGTGCCTGGGCAGGTGGGGAGCCGGCGGGCCGCATGCAGGGCCGACAGGAACAGCAGGACGCGCGACAGGACGGGCCGGCCGACGAACGCTACCGGATCGTTATCGAGCCGCTGGCCGGCCGCGTGCAGGGCGTCTACGCGGGCGCGATGCTCGCCGACACGACGGACGCCAAGATCCTGCACGAGACCAATTTGCCCTCGGTGATCTTCGTGCCGCGCGCCGACGTGGCGATGGACCACCTGCAGCGGATCGAGCTGCAGACCTTCTGTCCCTTCAAGGGCAACGCCACGCACTGGCGGCTGACGCTCGGCGAGCGGACCGTGGAGCCCGCGGCCTGGAGCTACGAAACGCCGCTCGCCGAGGCCGACCCCATCGCCGGCCATATCGCCTTCTACCCGCAGGCGATCGAGCAATGGACGCGGGACGGCGAAACGCTGCACGCGATGACGCCGCTCCGGACCGAGCGGCATCCGCTGACCGACTGGCTGCTGCTGTCGGCGGGCGACGCCGCCTCGCCGGAAGAGCTCACTGAGCAGCTCGGCAGGAAGCTCATCGCCGCGGGCGTGCCGCTGTGGCGGATCAGCGTCGCGATCTGGACCCTGCACCCGCAGCTCGCCGGCACCACCTACAACTGGCGCAGCGACCGCGAAGGCGTGGCGCAGATCTACACGCCGCACGGGGCGCTGCAGAGCCCAGCCTATCTCAACAGCCCGGTCAAGTTCGTGACCGACGGCCTGGGCGGCGTGCGCCAGCGCCTCGATACCGGCGAACCGCGCTATCCGTTCCCGGTGATGAACGACCTCAAGGCCGAGGGCGCCACGGACTACGTGGCCATGCCGCTGCCGTTCTCGGACGGCAGCATCCATTCCATGACGCTGACCTCGCGCGACGCGGACGGCTTCTCGACCGCGGACCTCGGCATGGTGTTCGAGAACTCCGTGGTGATCAGCCGGCTCTACGAGGTGCATACGCTCAGGGCCAACACGGCCGTGCTGCTGAACACGTATCTGGGCAAACGCACGGGCGCGCGGGTGCGCGAGGGCCAGACCCGGCGCGGCGACGGCGAGCGCTTGAAGGCAGTGATCTTCATGGCCGACCTGCGCGGCTCGACCGCGCTCGCCGAGCGCCTGAGCCGCGAGGATTACCTCGACGTCTTGAGCGGCTTCTTCGATTGCACGGCGACGCCGGTCACGGAACGCGGCGGCGAGGTGCTGAAGCTGATCGGCGACGCGGTGCTGGCGATCTTCCCGCTCCCCGACGCGATCGACGATGCGGCGGCCGAGGCGGCGGCGGCCGCGGTCTGCCGCCGGGCGCACACGGCGGCGCGCGACAGCCTGCGGCGGATCGAGCAAGCGAACCGGACCGGCGGTCTGGCTGCCGAGATCCGCTGCGCCGTGGCGCTGCATCTGGGCGAGCTGACCTACGGCAATGTCGGCTCGCAGGACCGGCTGGATTTCACCATCGTCGGCACGGCGGTGAACGAGACCGCGCGGCTCGACGCGGTGGCGAAGAAGCTCGACGAGCCCGCTGTTTATTCGGGCGACGTGGGCCGGCACCTGGGCGACGCCGCCCGCTCCCTCGGCAACCACGCGCTGCCCGGCGTCGGCCGCGAGATCGAAATCTTCGTGCCGGTGGAGGCGGCAGGATAACCAACCAAAAGGGGCTAACCACAGAGTTCACAGAGGACACAGAGAACCAAAAAGCTGGTTGGCGCGAAGCGCCGAAAAAACGAGTTTGTTCCTCTGTGTGCTCTGTGCCCTCTGTGGTGAGTCTTTTTCCTTCTTTTAGCTGGCAGCCCGGCAATGGGCGGGGCGGTTTTGCTTGTGGCGGCGGGGGGCGGTGCTACGATTGCACGATCCGATATCGAGCGGACACGCAATCTAGGGAGGAGATGCCCATGTCCACAGCTACTGCGGTTGCCGAGAAGCCGGCGGCGATGGAAATCGGCGGCGGCGTTATGGTCGCCAAGAAGGACGAAGCCATCTATGTGAAGGGCCGGCGCGACTGGATGCAGTACCGCGAGCTCGGTGTGACGCAAGGCAGCAGCGGCCGCATCCGGGCCCAGGTGACCTCGTCGTCGCAGGGCCTGTCGGAGCCGACCGGCTGGCACGTGCATCTCTGCGAGGGCCAGCTCGTCTATATGCTGACCGGCTGGGTGGACCTGGAGTTCGCCGGCGGCAAGGTGGTGCGCGTCGCCGAAGGCGACAGCATCTACATCCCCGGCAACACGCCGCACAACGAAATCGCCACCTCGGATTCATTCGAGCTGCTGGAAGTCAGCGTGCCCGCCGACATGGGCACCGAGCCCTGCGACCCGCCGGCGTAACGGGTTAAACAGACAAGCGAGAATTCACCACAGAGGGCACAGAGCACACAGAGGAACAAACCTGTTGGTTCGGCGCTTCGCGCCAACAAACGTTTTGGTTCTCTGTGTCCTCTGTGAACTCTGTGGTTAAACCATCTTGTTTGTTTGACATTGCGATTGTGACGGGAGGTGGGGATGGCAGACGTGATCAATATCGAGTTCACGCGGTTCTCGGCCTTTTACAGTCCGCTGATCGCGACCATCGCCGGCGGGTTCCTGGAGGACGAGGGCCTGACGCCCAAGCACGCGGTGTCGGCGCCGGGGCGCACGGCGATTGCCTCGTTGCAGGCCGGCACGGCGCATGTGGTGCAGTCGGCGCTGAGCCAGGGCTTCGGGCCGCTGGAGCGTGGCGAGACGCCGCCGGCGGTGCATTTCGCCCAGATCAACGAGCGCGACGGGTTCTTCCTCACGGCCCGCGCCCCCGACCCGGATTTCGGCTGGGCGAAGCTCGCCGGCAAGCGCGTGCTGGTCGACCACGGCGGCCAGCCGCTCGCCATGTTCAAATACGCCTGCCACAAGCAGGGCCTGGACTTCGGCAGCATCACGGCTGTCGACGCCGGCAGCACACCTGAGATGATCGAAGCGTTCCGTAACGGCGACGGCGACTACATCCACCTCCAGGGCCCGGCCCCGCAGCAGCTCGAACACGACAAATCAGGCCACGTCGTGGCCTCGGTCGGCGCGGCCATCGGCCCCGTCGCCTTCTCCAGCCTCGCCGCCACCCGGGACTGGCTCCAGACCGACATGGCCGCCGCCTTCATGCGCGCCTACCGCAAGGCCCGCGCCTGGCTGATCGAAACGCCGGCCGCCGAGGTCGCCCGCGCCGAAGCGTCATTCTTCCCCGACATCGACAGCGACGTTCTCACTGCCACCCTCGCCTTCTACCAAACCCTCGGCTGCTGGTCCCCCCACGTCGAGATCAGCCCCGAGGCCTACGCCGTCACGGTCGACGTGTTCATGCATGCCGGCCTGATCACGCGGCGGCATTCCTACGAGGCGATTGTGGCGACGCCGCCGGGGTAGATGGTGATCGTCATTGAGGTCCAATTTCCACCTCACTTAGGTCGATGAACTTGCAAATGAAATTTTTTGGTTAGGTTTGTTCGTTGTTTGTTCTTTCAACGAATTTGCCCTACAATCGCCGGGTTGGCATATGGTGTGTGGCAACTCTCATAGGTTTGTGAGATGTCGATGAAATCGCCAAAGGCACGGCTGCTTTCGCTATACGACTTGTTCCCGTTTCATCTGCATCCGATGTGGTTGGCGGTGGAACGCAAAGAGCTATCGTTAGAGGAAGTCCTTGCGGCAGAGACCCAACATTGGATTCGCACACGCGCAGGTCAAAGACTTCGGAAAGAAGCGCTCGATGTCGCAAGCGGCACGAGCGAACTAATTTTCGAGTTTCTTCTTAAGACCTATCTCGAAGAGTGCACGGAAGACAGCACAGGGCCAAGCCATCTAGACCTCATCGAAAGGCTCTTGATCACCGGCGGCCTGTCCATGAAGCAGCTTGAGGAGACATGGCCGACGCCCGGAAACTCAGCCGCAATCGCCTTGTATAGTGATATTGGTTCACGGGGTGCGGGGTGTCACATGCTAGGCGCCGGGGCGGTCGAACATTTCTATTCCAAACTGAGTCCGCAGATATTTGACGCTTACACAAACCACTACGGTATGTCAGCGGAACAGGCAGAAACCTACAAAATCCATGGATCATTGGATGCAGTGCATGCTGATCGCGCGTTCGCAATTTTAGAGGAAGCAATCGAACTTCACGGCTGGACACTGATCGAGACAAGTGTTCGGGATGCTTTCGTTGCAACTAGCTTGCACTACGACGGCATGCTGCAAGCGGCCACGGGTCAAATTTCATACTGGGACGGAGCAAATAGATGAGCAGTTTCATCTACACTCTTTTCGGGAAGGCAGACCCCGGCCATGGGTGGATACTGAACGATCCGATTTTTGAAGGTCCTGCACCGACACTTGGAGCATGCGTCCCAAACATCCGCAGTTCCGTAACTGTCGGCGATTGGGTTTTCGCGGTTAGCGGCCGCGTCGCTAATGAACGTCAATTCGTGATTGGCGGATTTCGCGTCGCAGAAAAGATCGATCAACTCGCCGCTTATCATCGATTTCCGGAGTATCGACTCTCCCACTCGCCTAATGGTCAACTCATCGGCAACGTAATAGTCAACAGCGACGGATCTCAGCATTCTGCCGATACTCACCAGAATTTTCAGCGTCGGATTCAGAACTATTTGGTCGGAGACGAGGCTGTGTTTCTAAGTCGAGCAAGCGAATACGAAACTGCTCGTGCGGAAACAATTGCGGTTCTGTCAAAGATCATTGGAAAATCTGGCAACCGCGTGTTCGACCTAATCGGACGTCAAAAGAAACTTACCCAAGATCAAACTGCTAGTGTGCTTGATTGGCTTCTCAGTGTCCAAGCAAGAGGTTGAGTTATGGACAGACTTCGGGAAGTAATTAGCGAAAGCCGAATTGATAGACATAGACTTAGTGAAAAATCCGGCATCAGTGCCGAACGTCTTGCAGCATTGGAAAATGGTCAGACGCCGACCATGTCGGAACTTCGCTCGATTGCGCAAACCCTCGGATTGCATGTCGGTGATTTTCGGTCGCCAACGGGCCGTGAGGCCGAGACAGAACTTCTTTTCCGAAGGGCACGAATAGGAGGAAGTTCCGTCGACGATGTGGTGCGGTCGAAGCTGTCTCGCAGAATAGCCGATCCACTTTCGCTCATGACGTTTGAGGCATCGAGTGCTCTGCGCTGGCATGGCCAATTCAATCGTGGTCCGGATACGGCAGAGACGAACGCCCACAAGTTCCGCGCGCTATTCTGTAACAATGATCAACTGAGCCCCCTGCTTTCTCTTCCACGAATTGTGGAAGAGGAGATGGGCGTAGTTCTTCTGGTGATCCGCAACAGTGAGATCGATGGAGCGTCCGGTTATCTGGATGGTGTCCCGTTTGTACTTTTGTCGGCTCGGTTCACTCCTCGGATGCTTTTCACGTTGGCGCACGAAGTTGGACACCTCATCGCACATCATAATCCGCGGTCGTCAGTCGCTGTGATTGATCAGGACGTCCAATCGAGTGTTGGTAGAGGCGAAGAGGTTGCCTTTGAGCGGGAAGCAAATGCATTTGCCTCGATCTTGCTCATGCCAGCACAAGCCATCGGACTAGCTCTGAAGACAATCCGCAAAGTAAGGGGAATCACCGATGAGGAGCTCGGTGATCTTGAGATCAATTACCTGGCTCGCATCTTTGGCGTCAGCTTCTGGGCAGCTGCAATACGATGCGAACACCTAGGACTGCTGCCTTCCGGCGGCGGTTCAGCCCTTCACAAGGAGCTGACCGACCGCTACGGAAGCCCTGAAAAACGGTCGGATCAGGCAGGCCTTCCACCTCGGCCTGAAGTTCGATTTCCGTCGGTCCCGACATCACTACTGCGTTCGGCAGTAGATCGGATAAGGGCTGGCGAAGTTTCAATCGGCAGGGCCGCAGAAGCTCTTGAAATGTCGATTCCCGAAATCATGGCGATTCATGCCAGCCAAAACACGTGAACTATATATTTGACGCGAGTTGCCTCTTTAATCTTGCTCATGGCGAGGTATTCGACACCATTCTTGAGCTAGAGGTATTGTCAGCTCAAGTTGGGCCTATTGTTGTAAGCGAATGCGCATCAATAAAGAGCGTTGTCGACACAGCCATAAGCGCCGGGCAGATTGAGCTTCTTGATGATAGCGCGGTGAACGCAGATCTCTTTATTTCGCTTCTCGACACGTACAATCTTGGCCCTGGTGAAACGGAATGCATAGCGTTTGCAAAATCGACTACCGCCATGATCTGTATGGACGACGGTAAGGCGCGAAAAGCTGCAACGCACGAGATTGGCGCGGACCGTGTCACCGGATCATTAGGCTTGCTGCGCATAGCCACCGAAGCAGAACAAATCTCTGTCGAAGATGCGTTTGGCGCTTATTCAAAGATGATCGCTGAGGGAGCTTTTCTACCTGTCTTTAGCAAAAATACTTTCGTTTCAGATGTATTAGAAAAATGATTCTTCCAAAATTTTCTGAGTTCGACTCAATACCCGAGCCAACCGTCGAAACTTTTCCAGACCGCTGAAAAAGACACACTTTCTTATGGGTAGATGATCAAAGAGCGGGGCAATGGCCATTGGAACCACGACTTCGATGATCAGCAATATGTTGCGGCAAACAAATGAACAAACAGACATCGCTTGAGACCAATCCAATAGCCGCTGCAAGAATTGAGCAGGTTGAACGTGAACTGCGGGCCTTTGCGGAAAAGCCTATTTCATTCACATTCAATCCATCCGGAACCACCCTATTTTCGATAATGGAACTTAGGCAAAGCTATGCAAAACGATGTGTGGACCTTGCGGACACAATTCGCTCGCTCGTAAGCCAAAGCCGCATAGTGCCTGCTACTGTGATTGGTCGTGCGCTTATCGAGACGGTTGCGATGGGATGTCTTTATTTACACGAAATGAGGCGACTAATTGATGCCGGAGATCTTGAGCGTTTGGAAGCAAGACATACCCGATTCTATGCAGGAATTAGAGGTAAGTCCGTTGAACCGGTGCACGTGATGGATGCAATGCGACATCTCGAAAAGATCGACGGAAACTACGTCGCCTACTTGGACCAGAAGTTTGGTGTATTCACCCTCGCGATAGAAAAGCTGAAGGCTACTGGGCAGGATCTAGACGTCAACGATGTACGTGAACTGTTATCAACTATGAAGAATTACAATGATCTCTCTGAAATCTCGCATCCAAACGGACTTGGCACTCAATTTCTTTATCCAGATTCCAGCAACGAAAACGATGCCGTCGCAATGGTGCGGGTGCGATACCGTGTGACGTCCCTCAGTTCAATTTGGCAATGCCACCACCTGGTAAGGGCGCTGGGCGAAAGCGAAGATCTGCCTGAGCGTTACAAGGCGACATTCATGGCGAGCGATTAGTTGCGACGAAACAGACTCTTTGATCAGGTCATATGCTGGCCGTTGAGTAACTAATTGCTGTCGGCCCGCAGCGGCCGGTAGATTTCGGGGCGACTGCAAGACGATCAAAAGGCGTCCCAATACCAAGTGAAACTAGGTCGGTGCGCACCCACGTCACCGCGCGCCGAACACGTCTAACGAGCAGTCGATCAGAACGGCGGACGAATTTCAAGATCGCGTCGCGCGATGGCCTCCAAACGGCTCCGACTTCAACCACTCAACCGTCTCCCGCAGAAACGTCGGGATGTCGCGCAAGGGCACGTTGAAGCTGTTGCGGCGGGTGAAGTCGAAGCCGGTGGGGGTGACGGGCGGCTCGGTGAGGGGGGCGGGCATGGCCATGTCGGGGAGGATCTTTTTGAGCTCGGCGTAGATGTCTTGCCAGTGCCAGCTGTCGTAGACGCCGTAGTAGCGGCCGGACGCGGCCTCGTTTTCGTAGGCCGCTAAAAATAGCGCGGCGAGGTCGTGGAGGTGGATCATCGAGGTCGAGTCGTTGGGGACCGTCGCGTGCCGCGGCGGGCCGCCGGCGATGAGGGACCGCAGCCATTTGTGCGGGTTGTGCTCGAGATGTCCCGGCAGGATGACAGGGCCGAACATGCCGGTCGGCAACAGGATGCAGAGGCGCATGTCGTGCTCGGCGGCAAACGCGATGGCGGCCTTTTCCATCACGGTCTTGGTGGCTGACGTGTATTTCTTGGCCCGGCATTGTTCGGCTTCGTCGGACCAGTGGTCGACCTCGTTCTTGACCGGCACGGGCGGCACCGGGTTGGTGCTGCTGGTGCTGCTGCAGATGATGGCGGTCTTGACGCCCTGGCGGGCGGCGGCGCGCAGGATGTTGAGGCAGCCGTTGACGGTCGGCATGATGATCTCGGCATAGCCCTGTTCGTCGTCCATCTCGCGGGCGGGCTTGCCCGAGGGGCCGGCATAGGTGGGAATGAGGCTGGCGATGAAGACGGCGTCGGCGCCGGTGAGCGGGGCGTCGAAGCTATTTTCGTGGGCCATGTCGGCGCTGTGGAGCGTCAGCCGCTCGGCGGCGCCGGGCAGCGCCATCAGGTAGGGCGCCTTGTCCGCCGCGTTCGCATCGCGCAGCGTGCCGCGCACGGTGTAGCCGCGGTCGAGCGCGGCTTTGACGATGTTCGAGCCGACAAGGCCGCTGGCGCCAACGATGCAGAGGGTTTTGTCCGTTTTGGTCATAGTCCTTCCGCTTCTCTCCTGTTGGGCCGGCCCAAAAGGGGATGATTCACCACAAAGACACGAAGACACAAAGAACCAAAAGAAGTTGATTGGCGCGAAGCGCCGATAAACAGGTTTGTTCTTTGCGTCTTTGCGCCTTCGTGGTGAAAACCTCCTCGCCTTCGCTGAACCGGGCCCGAATGCGGGATGCGCTAGGCGCCGGTCGACATCTGCAGCCAGGCGCCGAGGAAGCCCAGCGCCACGCCGGCGAGCCCGGTGACGGCCGGCACCAGCGAGGTCGGCCAGGAGGTGCCGCTCTTTTGCGCGAGCGCGCGGCTGTGCAGTTCGATGCAGGAACCGATCAGCGCCTCGATCTGGGGGCCTTCGAGCGGCGGGCGGGTGAGCTTGCGCCGCTCGGACGATGTCATGCCGTCCAGCCGGGCCTGGTCGACGCGGACCCGCTCGCCGGGGCTGTAATCCTCGTCCAGCGCCCAGCGCAGCCGCAGGCCGATGCCTTTCTGGTCTTCGGGCCGGTTCGAGGTGCTGGTGCGGAAGAACTCGGGATGCTCGGAACAGACCTCGTACCAGTCGGCGCCACTTTTCGGCTTGCCGAGCTTTGCCTCCCATTTGTCGGATTCCCGGGAGGTGAATTTGGGATAGGAGCCCATCACCTGGATCGCGGCGATGAGGTCCTGGAGCCGGTACTCAACAAGGTAAGGCGACATTTTTTTCTCGTCCTTGGCGAATAAACGGGGCGCAGGCATTCGCCTGTGGCGGCAGGATAGCAGGTGTGGGGCGATTTGACTTCCCAGGGCACGGCGGCGCGCGCGGCGGTTGAAGGTCCCGCCGATTGGCCGCAGAATCGGAAATCGACCCGCCAGGACCCGAGGGAGACCGCTGTAATGAGCGCCTACGTCATCGCGCACGCGACCATCAACGATGCCGACAAGTTGAAGGAATACGGCGCCATCGCCGGGCCGACGATCAAGGCGGCGGGCGGCGAGCTGGTCTCGGCCGGGCACGTGGCGGACGTGCTGGCCGGCAGCCATGCGCACAAACGCGCCATCATCATCCGCTTCGCCGACGCTGAGGCCGCGCGGGACTGGTACAACGGCGAGGCCTATCAGGCGGCGATCCCGATCCGCGAACAGGCCATGGACGCGGTGTTCATCCTGTCGGAGGACCCGCCGGCGTAATGGCGGCGGGGCCGGCCCGGGCTAGGCCAGGGGGAAGCTGGGCTGGCGGCCGTTTTCGCAGATCCAGTTGACCCAGAGCTTGTCGTCGGTGCCCTCGTCCAGCGTCACGTAGTTGCGGGCGCGGATGTATTTGTCCGACCCGAAGGGCTTGAGCATGGCGATCTCGATGGTGCGGTCCTCGTTCAGGAATTCCGCGTGGTCGTTGGTCGCGGCCATGATGCCGAGCCATTGCAGGCGGCTGGGCGCGGGGTGGACGATGCCGGACGAGACGACCTGGTGGACCATGCGCGGGCGGCCGTCGCGCCGGTCGATGACGGCGCCGACGCAGCCGATATGCACATCGCCCGAGAGGATCACGGTGCGGCAGCCGGGGCGTTGCTGCGCGTTCTCCAAGAGCCGCATGATCAGGCGGGCGCGCTCGCCCTCGTGCTGCTCGGAGCGCCAGTGGTCCTTCAGGTCGTCGGTCAGCTCCTCCTCCCAGGGCGTGGCGTCGAACACGGTCTCGACGGCCGAGAAGTCGCGGTAGACCACGGGCACGGCCGAGAGCACGAACAGGTTGCCCGCGGTGACGGCTTGCAGGCGGGCGTTGACGGCCTGCCATTGCGCCGGGCTCATGACGCGGGCGCGGGTGCGCTCGGCCCGGTTGTCGAGGCCGAGGATGTGCTGGCCGCGGAAGGCGAGCGCGAAGGCGTAGTGGTCGGCCGCGGGGTCGAGCAGGCTGCGGTTGGCGCGGGAGCGGATCTGGAACAGCTCGAAGTAGCGCCGGGCGACAGCGAAGATCGCCTGGTAGACGGGGCTCTGCTGCAGGTCGTCGGGATAGCTGCCCCAGCCGTCGAAGATGTCGTGGTCGTCCCACATCATGACCGACGGGATCGAGGCCAGCATCTCGCTCATGACGGGGGACTTCCAGCGCGCCTGGTAGAGATTTTCGTAGAAGGTCTCGAGCTGGCGCCGCATGGTCTTGGACGGCCGCTGGGTGACGCGGCGGCGGCGGCGGCGCTCGGCCCACTTCGCGACCTCCGGCACCTTGCCCCAGACCTCGTCGGCATAGATCTGGTCGCCGCCCATGACCAGGAGCGATAGCGGGTTCGCGGCGTGCCGCGCCTTCATCTCCTCCCACAGCGCATAGGGCGCCTCGGTCTTGGCGACGAGGTCGGCGCTGGCGAAACCGTTACACGATGCGTAGGCGATCGCCGGCGCGGCATCGGCGGCGGGCACGTGGAAGCGCCAGGCGTCGCGGCCGTTCTGGTCGGTGGCGGCGGCGCCGTCGGTCGCGATGGCATAGTCCATCCAGGCGCCGGCCGCGGGCGGGGCGATGTCGATCTCGGCGCGCCAGTACTTGCCGGTGCGGAGCGCGGCGATCTCCGTCGCCGGGTGCGGCGCGCCGTTCAACGTGACGGCGGCGCTCGCGACCGAGGTCTCGGTCAGAAAGCAGATCGTGTAGACGGACTCCGATTCCAGGCCCAGCAACGGGCCCAGCAGCAACCGCGACATCGCCACGCCTCCCCTCGTTTTGTCTTCTTATCGACGGCCCGGGCATTAGAGCACAAGACAAAAATCCCGTGCGCCGATAATGCGCGCAATGTTCATCCGGGCCGAAGACCGGCCGGCATGAGCGGGCTCGCACCGCCGGCCGTCGCGGCACTTGCCGACGCCGGCGGTCTGCGGAAGACTGGGGGATGCGCCGAGACCGACCTCGGAGGCGACGTTGAGGCATCTGACGATCACGCTGTTTGCGGCCGCGGTCTGGTTGGCCGCGCCCGAGCCGGCCTCGGCCGCCGCGCCGTCCTGCACGCCCCCGGCGGATGACGCGGTCGAGCGGGTCGACATCGCCGACACCCGGCGGAACGGCGAGATCGCCTCGGTCACGGGCTATCTGCTGAAGCCGGCCGGCGCCGGCCCGTTTCCGGCCGTCGTCCTGCTGCACGGGAGCGGCGGCCACCAGCCCGGTTATCTGTGCATCGCCGAGACGATGGTCGGCTGGGGCTATGTGGCGCTGGCGATCGACAGCAACAGCACGCCGTCGACGGGCCGGCCTTATTCGATGGGCGGCTTCCTCGACACCGAGCAGGCGCAGGACGCGCATCGGGGCCGGCGGCTGCTGGCGTCGCTGCCGTATGTCGACGGCGACCGGGTCGGCGTCATCGGCTGGTCGGCGGGCGGACAGGCGGCGCTGACCGCGGTGTCGAGCCACCGGACGTTCGCGAACGGCAGGTGGCATGGCGTCG
The DNA here is from genome assembly GCA_965232515.1 of Alphaproteobacteria bacterium. GTDB lineage: Bacteria > Pseudomonadota > Alphaproteobacteria > JANQKO01. Next base: position 2,641,526 of record CBDDPY010000002.1, read on the forward strand.
AACGGGACGGCGCCTTCGCCGCCGCGATCGCCGTCTATCCGGTCTGTCACGCCGCGCTCGAAGACCTCGACGCGCCGCTGCTGATCCTGATCGGCGCCAACGATACCTCGGTGTCGGCGACCTATTGCGCGACCATGGCGCGGACCGGCCGACGCGATGTCGAGATCGAGCTGAAGATCTATCCCGACGCCGTGCACGGCTTCGACGGGCCGTGGTCGGGCTGGACCGAGGGGACTGCCGTCGCGCCCGACGCCCGCCGGCGCATCAAGGCCTTCTTCGCCAGGCACCTGAACTGAGCCGGCGTTGTGGCGACGGCCTCTCGGCCGCTTGGCCGGGGGGCTCGACCCGTCCCGCTCCCCCACCCGACCACCCACGGGAGTATGCTTGATGGGTGGTCGGGTGGGGGAGCGGGACGGGTCAAGTCAACCGCAAAGACCTCAGGCGTTCTGGTCCCAGTTGGGGTCGTCGCTGGGGCTGAGCGGCGTGTCGCCGACAAGCAAGCCCTTGCCGGGCACGAAGTTGATCTCAAGGCGGATGCCGTCGGGGTCCTCGAAGACGATGTAGTAGTAGCCGGGCGCGAAGTCGCCCTCGATGGGACCGCGGTCGATATGGGCGCCCATCTCGCGCAGCTTGGTGGCGACCGCGTCGACGTCCTCGCGCGCGCGGGCGCGGAAGCACAGGTGATGCAGGCCGACGCGGTTCTGGGCGAAACGCTCGCCGCCGTATTCCTCGGCGCAGCGCTGGATGCCGAGCGCGGTGCGGCCGCCGACGTGATAGACGAAGTTGTTCCCGTCATAGACCTTGGTGAGGCCGAGGAACGGCAGCAGCTCGCAGTAGAAATCGCGCGCCGCCTCGAAATCGCTGACGGTCAGGATCACGTGCGCCATGCCGTTGATGTCGATCATGCGGGCGCGCTCCCCTACCCCCGCCCGGGGTTGGCCTGGGCCATGAGGTTCTTGCGGGCTTCTTCGTCCCAGTCGCCGGTGGGCTTGCCGAACTCGCGGCCGACGTCGTAGCCGCGGCGCAAGGCTGGGCGCTGCTGAAGGGTCTTGTACCAGCGCCGGACGTTGGGGAATTTCTCCAGGTCCACCTCCTGGCGCTTGTAGGTGATGACCCAGGGCCAGATCGCCATGTCGGCGATGGAGTAGTCGCCGGCGACGTAGTCACGGTCGGCGAGGCGCCGGTCGAGCACACCGTAGAGCCGGTGCATCTCGTTGTCGTAGCGCTCCTTGGGATAGGCGAGCTGCTCGGGCGCGTAGAAGCGGAAGTGGCCGGCTTGGCCGAACATCGGGCCGACGCCGCCCATCTGCCACATCAGCCATTCCAGCACTTCCATGCGGCCGCGCAGGTCGGTGGGCATGAAGCGGCCGGATTTTTCGGCCAGGTAAATCAGGATGGCGCCGCTCTCGAATACCGAGACCGGGTCGCCGCCGCCGGGCGGGTCGTGGTCGACGATGGCCGGCATGCGGTTGTTGGGGCTGATGGCCAGGAACTCGGGCGCAAACTGGTCGCCCTTGTTGATGGCAACCGGCACCACGCGGTAGTCGAGCTCCATCTCTTCCAGCGCGATGGAGATCTTCCAGCCGTTCGGCGTTGGCCAGTAGTAGGCGTCGATCATGTGGAACGTCCGATCATTTGGTCGCGAAGGCTTTTTGCAGGGCGGGACGCGCCTTCAGGCGGTCGATGTAAGCAGCGAGGTTCGGCTTGTCGCTGATGTCGGCGCCGAGGCGACTGGCGACGATGCTGGCGTGGCCGGTCATGATGTCGGCGCCGGAGAAATCGCCGGCGAGGTAATCGCGGCCGTCGAGCGCCTTGTCGACGGCGCCTAGCATGCGGGTGAGCAGCTTGATGGCGCGGTCGACGTTCACCTGATTGCGCTTGTCCTCGGGCAGGATGATGGTCTCGACGACGAGGGTGTTGACCGGCGGCATCAGCATGCCCTCGGCATAGTGCAGCCATTGCAGGTAGTCGGCGAACGCGGGCGTCGACTGGTCCGGGACCAGGCGGCCGTCGCCGTATTTCGCCAGCACGTATTCGACGATGGCGCCGGATTCGAAGATCCTGATATCGCCGTCCTCCAGCACCGGCACACGGCCGAGCGGATGCACCTCGAGATATTCGGGCGCGCGCATGCGCGGGTCGCCGAGCGTGAATTGCTCCAACTCGTAATCGAGGCCCAGCTCCTCGCACAGCCAGACGATGCGCACGGCGCGGGTGTTGGGGGCGTAATAGATCTTCATGCGTCCTCCGTTACGCGAGGTCGGTGGGGCTGGGGCCGGCGGCGACGCCTAGCGGTTGGAAGCGGTGGGCGCGTAGGCCTCAGCGCGGTCGTCCGGTGTGGTCTCGTGCGCGAGCTCGGTCGCCGGATCGCCGGCGACGCGGGTGTGGCGCATGACCCGCGGCAGGTCGAAGTCGTAGGGCCGCGCGCGGTGCAGGACGCAGCGGTTGTCCCAGATGATCGTGTCGCCCGCCTGCCAATGGTGGGTGTAGATGCGGGGCGGTTGGCAGGCAAAGTCCTGCAGGTCGTCGAGCAGCGCCAGCGCCTCGGCGTCGTCGAGGCCGGGGATGCGGTAGGTATGGCGGCCGATGAACAGCGACTTGCGGCCGGTGACGGGATGGGTCTTGACCAGCGGACGCAGCGGCGCGCCCTTGGTGTGATAGCCGTAGCCGGCGCCGGTCTTGATCTCGTAGCCCATCTTGGCCTGCGACTGGTAGAGCGAATGATACGCCGAGAGCCCTGATATGCGCTGCTTGCGCACGTCGTCCAGCTCGTCGTAGGCGGCGCGCATGTCGGCCCACTCGGTCTCGCCGCCGCTTGGCGGCACCACGACCGCCGACAGCACCGAGGCCTTGGCGGCGAGCGGCATGTAGGAGCTGTCGGTGTGCCAGCCCTCGTTGCCGCGCAGCACCTTGAAGCGGTGCTCCTCGGCCTTGGCGACCGAGCCGTCGGGCTTGGCGTTGCTAATCTCGACGGACTTGGCGTCGCTGTCGCCGCGCAGGATCTCGATCTCGCCGAAGCGGGCGGCGAAGGCCTCCTGCGCCGCCCGGCTGAGGTTCTGGCCGGGGAAGATCAGAAGCGCGTATTGGTGAAACGCGTCCTCGACGGTGGCCCAGGTCTCGTCATCCAGGTTCGAAAGGTCGATGTCGGTGATGGTGGCGCCGAGGGTGGCGTCGAGGTCTGCGATGGTGGGCGCCATGGCTGTTTCCTGCTTGTCGTTAGGCCCCAATAGTATGGGCGGGCGCGCCGTCCGATGACAAGCGCCCGCCCGTGGAGCAGCCAAGATTCAATCGAGCAGGAAGCCGGCGTAGCCGTTATCGGCGCTCTCCTGGAACTTCTGCAGGTAGAGTGGCAGACCGCCGGGATAGTTCAGGATCTCGCGCGGCTTGCCCGGAATGTTGGCGCCCATGTACCAGGACTCGGCCTGCGGGAAGAGTGTCGCGTCGGCGAGCTCTGTATTGTGCGCGGTCCAGGCCACTTCGGCGTCTGTCGTTGCCTCGATGCGGGCGTGGCCGTTGCGGCGCAGGTATTCCAGCGTCTCGACAATGCACGCGCCCTGCAGTTCGGCGCAGCTCGGGCCGTTGCAGAAGCCGGACGGGCTCTGCGGACCGTAGAGGAACAGCATATTCGGAAAGCCGGCGCTGGCGACGCCGAGATGCGTGCGCACACCCCGGCCCCATTTCTCCTGCAGCGTCTCGCCGTCCGTGCCCCGGATGTCGATGGCGGTGAGGCCGCCGGTCACGGCATCGAAGCCCGTCGCGAGCACGATCGCGTCGAGGTCGTGCGCGTCGTCGGCGGTCCGCACGCCCGTCGGCGTGATGCGCTCGATCGGGGACTGCCGGATATCGACCAGGTCGACATTGTCCTGGTTGAAGACCTCGTAGTAGCTCTGCTCCAGCGACGGACGCTTGCAGCCGAAGGGGTGCGGCGCGTCCGTGGGCGCGAGCTTTTCCGCCATGGCCGAATCCTTGATGCGCGCGCGGACCTTGTCGCGCCAGAACGCGTAGGCCGTGCGGTTGGCGTCGGCGTCCATCAGCACTTCCTGGAAGGTGCCGATCCAGAAGCGGAAGCCGCCGGCCTGCCAGAGTTCCTCGTAGACGGCGTTGCGTTCCTCGGGCGAGGTCTCGGCGAACGGCTTGGCGACGAAATCGAAGTCGAAGCCGCCGAACGTCTGGCTTCGCACTTTGTAGCGGTCGGGATAGTCCCGCTTCATCCGCTGCTCGGTCTCGGCGTCGAGCAGGCGCTGGCGCATGGGGAGCGCCAGGTTCGGCGTGCGCTGGAACACCGTCAGGTGCGCCGCCTGCGGCCCCAGCTCCTGGATCACCTGAACGCCGCTGGCGCCGGTGCCAATGACGCCGACGCGCTTGCCGGCAAGATCGAGCCCGTCCTGCGGCCAGAGCGCCGTGTGATGGCATGGGCCATTGAAGCTGTCGATGCCGTCGAAATCGGGGATGTAGGGTTTGGAGCCGAAGCCGGTGCAGACGACGAGAAAACGCGCGCGCACGACGGCGCCGTCGCTCGCCCGCACGGTCCATTGCCGCCGCGCCTCGTCGAATTCGGCGTGCTCGACCCGGGTGTCGAAGCGGATGTCGCGGCTGAGGTCGAGCTTGCGGTCGACGTAGTCGAAGTATTCACGCAGCCCCTCCCAATTTGGATAGAGCACGCCCCAGGTCCAGTCCTGCCAGAGGTCGGGGCGCGAATACTGATAGATCGGCGCATAGGTATCGACCCGGGCGCCGGGATAACAGTTCCAATGCCAGATGCCGCCGAGGCCGGCGCCGGCCTCGAACACGCGGACCGCATAGCCGAGACTGCGCAGGCGGTCGAGCTGGTAGAGCCCGGCGAAACCGGCGCCGACCACCAACACGTCGAGTTCGTCGACCGGGTTGCCGTTGTGGGATGTGTCCGACTGTGTCGCGTTCATAGCGTTGCCCTCTCGAGTCGTTGCTCGGCCGAACTCGGGTCGAAGGCTTTTGCTACGATTTAGCCAGCGCGGCGTCACCGCCCGCGCCGGCACCGCGCTATGGCGCTATTGTCAACTCGGAACTGGAACCACCGGCCCGAGACACAAACCGACATCCCCCCGGATCACTCCCGAAACCGTCCTTCGACGATAGCCGACGCGACGACCGTGTCAAACCGCGAACGCTCGGCCGGCGGTCAGAGCATGCGCGACATCAGGACATAGCGGTCGCGCATCGCGAAACCGAGGCGATCGTAAAGGCGCTGGGCGCGAGTGTTGGCGCGGGCGACCTCGAGGTGCAGCGCCTCGACGCCGAGACCGCGCGCCGCGTCCGCGACCTGATCCAGCGCCGATTTGCCGAGCCCCCGGCCACGCGCCGCCTCGACGAGATACATCTCGTCCACGAAGGCATCGCGTCCGCCGAACTCGATGCTGTAGCCGAAGCAGAGCGCGACATAGCCGACGACATGTTCATCGTCACGGACCAGCCAGACGCGCCCGGCGTCGGTCTGCGCCAACAGCGGCGCAATGGCAGCGGCGGTGGCGACGGCATCATGCGGAATCTGCTCGAACGTGTGGTAGGCCGCGATCAGCCCGAGCAGCACGTCGCTGTCAGACGATTTTGCAAGACGGATGGACACCGCCATTTAGTCTGTTCTCCCTTTAGGACGCCGGCTCGTATACGCCTGCCACAACCTTATTGCCGCCAGCTTGAATCACAATCGATCCGTGATCGGAAGCGCCTGTTCAAATATCCCGTGTTGGATCTCAATCGGACGTCGTGGCCCGAGCTTCAACAAAGGGGAGTTGACCCGGTATCGTTGTTCGACCGGATCGAGAGACGATGGCCGGTTTCGGCCACGGATCGATCATTCGTCGGGTTTGCGGCGAATGACGCCTTGAGCCCATACCTACCCGGGTGCTGCGAGGCGGCGAAGGGCCGCTTTAGGCATCGGAACAAGGAAACTACGACGTCGCATCGACGTGTTTCATATGAATGTCGATTTGACGCGTTCCCTCCATTGAGTGCATCGAGCGCTTGACATCCATCAAGCAGGTATGACAAGTTAACTTGTCCAAATGGTAAGGAAGCTTTTCATGCCAACCTCTACACGATCTCAGATAGCGATATCTGTCGTCGCTTTTCTCGGCGCCGCTTACATTTGGGTGTTTGGTGTTCCGTTTTTCGCGACCGTTATCTTCACGGTTCTTTGTCTCATGTGGTCGGCGTGGACTTTCATCTCAATTTTTCGGGGAACCGACGAAATAAAATCGGCAGGCATAAGGTACGCCCTCGCGGTAGCCAGCGGGGTTGGCGTTCCCCTTTCCATCGCATTTGTGATGCTGATGGTCGCAACGCCGGATATTCAGCGTGTGATCACAAGCATTGCAGCGTTTTCAAGAAGCGGATTGTCGCCTGCCGCGGTTGGCTTCGTGTTGGGCGTATCGTTTACCTTTATTTTGTTGTGCGCTGTATTCGCCATTAGCCATTCAGTTTGGTGGGCATCGAAACGGTGATAGGCCCAGGCATCTGAACTAAAAATGAAAAACAGCATCCGGGTTTTGCGTGCTGAACGACGCTGGACACAGGCCGATCTCGCCAGAGAGCTCGGCGTTTCGAGGAATTCCGTCAACGCAATCGAGAATGGAAAATACGATCCTTCATTGCCGCTGGCATTCAAAATCGCGCGGCTGTTTGAGCTAACGGTTGAAGAAATCTTCGAAGACGATGGCGCTGAGCGGCAAGGCCCGTAAACAATATAGATGTTCACAGAGTTTTTCCTCAAAACAACTCAAAGCAGACGTTCAGGAAGATTTGTTGAATGTTCGCTTTGTCCGCATAGCGACCGTTCACGTCAGTAAGCAGAGCGGTTGCTTCGGGTCGGTCGACTTCAAGATATCCTGGCGCCGGTCTTCGGCAGATCGTGACCTATTTCGGCATTCACAGATTGGCGACCATGAACGGTCGATGGCGGCAGTTGGCCATGCGGGCTTCAGACAAAACGATAAACTCGCTCGCTTATTGCCTCAGGCTTCAGCACGAGGGATCGGATGATCGAGATACCGACGATTGAGACCGAGCGGCTTATCCTCCGCCCGCCCGGAATGGAAGACTGGCCATTGTATGCCGAGCTGATGTTCTCGGAACGCGCCGTCCACATGGGCGGCCCTTTTTCGACCAATGTCGCCTGGGGCATCTTCTGCCACGACGTTGCCCAGTGGACGCTGATGGGGCACGGCGCGCTGATGGTGGATGCCCGAGACTCCGGCCAGTGTCTCGGACAGGTGGGCATCAATCACGGACCGCTCTTTCCCGAACACGAGCTGGGTTGGCTTGTTTATGCCGACGCCGAGGGAAAGGGCTACGCGTACGAAGCGGCACTGGCATTGCGGGCGTGGGCTTTCGCTACGCTGCGCCTCAAGACTCTTGTCAGCTACATCGATCCGCGGAACACCAGATCCCGCAGGCTTGCGGAGCGCTTGGGCGCTGTTTTGGACACAACAGCGCCGCGTCAAGATCCGGACGAGCTGGTCTATCGGCACCTCAAGCCTTAACAACGCTCAGGGCGCGATCAGTTCGAGCACGACATCCAGACCCCCTGGTTCGGCAAGGCGGACGGGCACTGTCATGGAATCGGTGCTCCCGAGCGCATGGCTAGCCCGCATTTCTCACCCCCATCACGGTCTGCGTCGCGCACAGGCGTCCGCTCCGCCAGGAGCGGGCCGAAAAGCGTAGCGGGGGCTACGGTTGAGGGCCGCGACGCCGCGGGCGGACGCCTGCGCGCGACCCTTCGGGCGGCGCCGTGCTGCCGACAGGGGGCGTCGCGCTGCTTACCCGATGCCCCACATCGCGCCGCGCAGCGCTCCTGCCCTGTCGGCAGCACGACGCCGCGCAGACCATGATGGGAGTGAGAAATGCGGGCTAGACATGCTTTCAAATAGCCGTGGGCTCGTAAACGCCGCGCCACGGCCTGGTTGCCAACAGCCCAAATTACAGACGAACGGCGATCGGCATCACCCATTCAAATGTCCGGTGCTGGATCTCAACTGGACGTCGTGGCCCGAGGTTCAATAGGGGGCGATATGACCCGAGTCGGACGTTCGCGAAACGTCGTCCGCAACCGAATGATCGACGCGCGGATCGCTGCCGGACGGTAAGCGTCCGATCTGACCCACCTTGCCTGTCGACGTTATTCATCTTCGGCATCAACGAGTTGTGACCGCGCGGTCGTCGCGAAGCGCTGCAAATCGTCATCAATGTGGAGCCACGTTAATCGCTGCGATTCATGAGCGTGAAGTTGCGGAGCGAGGTCGTCGGCCTGGTCGAGAACGCCGACAGGGATGTAGACCTGTCCCGGCAGATACGCGTACCGCCCCGAGATCGGAGATCCGCAGACCGGGCAGAACGTACGCACCACGCCAGGGTTGGCGATCACCTTGCGCCCTTCGTTCGGCGTGAACGTCACCGCTGTCTCATCGAATGCCGCAAACGCCGCGACGGGCGCACCCGTCACCCGCCGGCAGTCAATGCAGTGGCAGTAGGCGATGGTTTGCGGCAACTGCGTCGCGCTGATCGTCGTCGCGCCGCAATAGCACCGCCCTGTAAGCTTCCTCACGGTGTCGGTGTCCGGCTTGGTCATGTCCCCCGAGACTTTCCATTAAGTGTGTTCTGGTGCGTATCGACGGATTCCAGTTGCGCTGCCGCGGCAGCGTAACGCCAGGGCAAGAGTTCGTCGACAAGGCTGACTTTGTGATCGACGATGTCAGGGTTCGACCAAGGTCCGTTCGGGACTCACTAACGGCCGCTCATCCCAGTAGAGCAGCAGGTCTGCTTGTCACCCAATAGCCGCCTCGGATTGCAAGTGGACAACCTATTGAGGCTCCACAGCTAGTTGCCGCTCAGCCGCGCGGCCATCACCCGGGCAAAAACTTTGCTGCCACTTCTATGCTCGGGATTTCCGTAGTTGCCCGCGAACACCGTCACGACGATCCGCTTTTCGGGCACGATGAATATGCGCTGGTCCCCTCGTCCGAGGGCGGCAACGACGTGGTCGCCATCGTTTCCCCTCGTCTGGCCGGCGTACCACATGAAGCCGTAGCCAATGGCGCCATCCGGGCTTAAGGCGATGTTCTGGACGTGCCGTTGGGTGGATAGTTCGACCCACGCCGCGGGGACGATCTGCTGCCCCTTCCAGGCTCCCTTATGCAGAAACAGCGAGCCGAACTTGGCGAGGTCGCGTGCCCGCAGCCGTAATCCAGATGCGGCACTGGGGAACTTCTCCGGGCGCCAGACGGGCGATCCCAGCCATTCGTAACGGGTGATGCCGAGGGGGCCAAACAGCGTTTCCTCGGCGAATTCGTCAATGTGCTTGCCGGTCTTGCGATGGATCAGGCCGGCCAGAAGCTGGGTCAGACCGCCGTTGTAGGTCCACCGGCTGCCGACCGGATCGCGGACGGAACGGCCAAGCACCATGCCGATCGGGTCCGGGTCGTCATTCATGCGAATTTCGTCGTTCTCGGCATAGGGAACGCCGAGCTCTTTCCATTCAAGACCCGCGGTCATGGTCAGGACGTGGCGCAGCGTGATGTCTTCCACGCCGGCCCCGAACTTTCCGTCGAGATCCCTGAAGGATTCGACAATCGGCCGCTCGATCGCATCTGGATAGTCATCGCCGAGCGCGATTCCCAAGAGCGCTGTCGTGACGCTCTTGGTCACTGACCGCAGATCATGAAGGCTATCGTGATCGAAGCTGATGTCTCCGATCGGACGGTCCCATCGTTCGTCCTGGCCGGAGAAGTACTGCTCGTATACCAGGCGACCGGCATGCTCGACGATGACGGCGTGAACGTTGGGGATGTCGTTGCTCTCGATTTCCGCAGTGAGTGCAGCCAGGGCCGCGGGGTCGAAGCCCGCCTCGGAGGGGGCGGCGACCGCCCAGCCATCGTCACGTCGGGCCGGAGCTTGATCGAGAACATCGGCCGCCGCGTTCGGCGCGGTCGAATTCGGCGTCCGCGCCGCCGCTGCCGGGACGACGTTGATAACAACCGTATCCCGGCCCCAGAAGGTGACGGAATCGGTCCCGGTAAAGCCGGGATCTGATGTGTACATGATCGCTCTTACCGGCACGCGCCTGTTGCAGCGATTGCTGTACCGTTCGCTGACGCCGCCGCCGGAAAGCGCGCCATGCGCCGGCGGTCGGGTCACGGCATTTGCCGCCAAGACCGCTTCAAAGGATGGCGCGACATCCTTCGCGCATTCGTTGCGCTGTCCATAGATCATCGTTGGCACGCCGGAAGTCACGACAAAATCGGGGGCGTCTTGGGCTTGGGCCGCCCCCAGGTCGGTCTCAAAAACACCGCCGATAAATGCAGCGAGACATAACGAAACAAAGGCCCAGCGCCTCATTGCCACCTCCCCGTTGCCGACGAACCGATATCCCACGAGCCCTCACGGTAAGGGACCGGCAAACACCCTTCCGGGGCAGTGAAAAATACAGGATGGGAAGTTGACGGCAGTCTATGGAAGCGCAATGGCCGAGTCCATTGGCACGGCCGAAAGGCACGTGGGAGCTAACGCGTCGCGACGACGATGCCGGAGCCGATGAGGAGCATCCCGGTCGCCTGCTTCAGCCGTTTGGCCAGCGTTGTGGCGGCCAGGAGGCGGCGGGCGCGATCGGCCAGGACGATGCAGCCGCCATACACGAGATAGGAGATGCCGGCGACGATCCCGGCCAGCACCAGGAAGTCGGCAACCCCCACCCGCGTCATGTCGACAAATGTCGGCAAGATCGCGCCGAAAAACAGGATCGCCTTTGGATTGCCGAGCGTCGCCAGAAGGCCGAGACCGATGTCGCGCAGCAACGCGCCGCTCGCTTCAGCTTGCACAACCGCGGGATCGTCTGCCTCGACCAATGCCCGATAGCCGCGCCAGATCAGATAGGCCGCACCGGCATACTTCACGACCTGGAACATCGGTCCCATCACGGTCGCGATCGCCAGGAGCCCGACGAACGCGATGCCCAGGAAGATGAGGTCTGCGATGACCAGGCCGGTAATCACGGCAAAACCAGCCCTGGGTCCCGATCCAAGCGCGCGCGAAACGACGACCGCGAGACCAGGCCCCGGCAACAGCGTCCACAGGAACATGGCGACGGCGAATGCCGCTGCGTACTCAATGGTCATTTATCGGTCTCTCGTGCGTCGTCGGCATTCCCAACGGTATATGCAAGCGCCGTCACCCGGCAATTGCCGGAAAACGAGGCTCGTCTCCGCCTGACCATTTACAACCTAGGCGACTGCAGCCGTGGGTGGCCGCTTCCCGATCCGAAAACGGCCAGGTTCGACCAAGGTCCGCTCGGGACTCAGACTCAATAGCGGCCGTTCATCCCCGTAGAGCAGCAGGTCCGCTTGTGACCCGAACCGGAGGTTCGCCTCGTCTTCGACAACGTCTGCTCTGCAGACGAAGAGGACTTACGCTCCAAACCGCGATAGAAGCAGAGTTCACATACGCGAAACAACGGCAATCTCTCCTGCTTCCGGCGTCCAAGGTTCTCCGGTCATGACATCAAGGACTTCTTCTACGACCAGCCCGGCTTCGTGCACTTCGCTCGAGATCATCTCGGGATCAAAATACTGCATCCAGTTGAAAATCTCGAACCGACGTTCCGGCGCAACGATCAGATAACGGTCCAGGGCGATCTTATCTTGATCATAGAGAAAGGTGGTCTGGAAACCGAAGTGGTCGTCCGGCGACCAAAAGTCTCCCATAGGACGGCGACCGTAGGTCATGACCTCACGCCGTTTCTCGAATTGCTGCGTGGTTGCCACATCGAAAACGAATCTCCCGCCGGGGTTCAGCATTCCTTTAATCCGCTTCAGAAGGGTGCGTCGCTTCTCGGGTGGGAGCGTGCAGAAGTCGCACCAGATCAAGCTGATGAAATCTTGCTTATCGGGCAGATCGTCGATCAGATAGTCTGCTTTTCGGTATTCGATATCCAGATTATGGGCGGCGGCTTCGGACCTCGCATAGTCGAGTGAAACGACCGAGAAATCGACGCCGATCACCCGAGCGCCTCTTGTCGCCATGCGCCTTGCATATAGTCCCGGCCCACAGCCCAGATCGCAGACGTTCTTACCCAACAGGCCGATCTTTCGGTCAAACCATCCCACAATGTCGTCGATGGTCTGACTCTTCCGCGAGGCCAAGTCAGTGCTCTCGTCCAGATGCACTTTTAGCATTTGCTGTGCGATCCAGGGATCGGTCCAGAGCATATCGGTTGTGTAACGGGAAAACGGCTCGGGTTTTCGATTGAAATCATCCAGACGTGAATACATGACGGATCGACTCCTTCCGATACGTGCCGTCCAGCAAGACTGCTTTCTCGAGTCTCACTGTGAGGAAACGGTGTCAAGTGAACGCCCGCAAAGGACTCGAAGCGGTCATTGCGGCGCTGATGAGCAATGGCCGTTCCTGGCTAGAATTAGACGTCAGGGAGATGTCTGGTTCACGACCGGCTTGTCTCCAAAATCGGTCGTGCAGGTCCAACCCGTAGCTCAACGTCGGGCGCGCAATCGAAACCGGTCGTGGAACGTCGTGCAGATTTCCGGATCAAGACTGACCGGAGTCGGTCAGCGGAAGCGGGACCGGGTTTTGAAAGCGGCTATGTCGCCGGGGCTCACGCGCAGAAATCGCTCGGGCTACGTCCGAGGGTGCGGCGAAACATGTAGCTGAACGCGCTTGAAGACGCATATCCCATGTCGAACGCGACCGAACTGACCTTCTCGCCGGCGGCAAGCCTCGAAATCGCGTGAAGAACGCGCGCGTGCCGCAACCAGCGCAACGGCGGCATGCCTGTTTCGGCAATAAACAACCGTTCGATGGTCTTGCGGCTGGCGGCGGCTTCGGCGAGCCAGGAGTCGACCGACTCGACAACGCCCGGGTCGTCGAGCGCCGCTTCGGCAAGACGGCGAATTCGATGGTCCCGTGGCATGGCGATCGAGAGCGGTACGTCCGGGGCGGCGACGAGTTCGTGACGCAGGAGATCGTGAAGCGCATCGTTGTGGTCGTTCGCGCGGCCCGATCCGTTGTCGGGCATGGTGGCGGATATCAGGGCGCTCAGTAACGGCGTCATTGCCATGATCCGGCATACCGCGCCGATCTTGTCGGCTTCGTCCTGGGGCACATCGACATAGCGCATCTCGTTGTTCGACCCGTATCGCATCCAGTGCTCGACGCCCGGCGGAATCCACAACGCCATCGCCGGGCTCAGCAACAGGACGCGGCCCGGCGTGCCGACATACATGGACCCCGACGCAGCGGAGATGAGCTGCCCGAAGTGATGGGTGTGCCAGTCGTAGCTCTCGCCGGATGTCGGCCTGATTAATTCCCCCAGATAACGCGGCACGCGCGTTTCGCCGGGATCGCTCAGGGGATGGTGTTTCGGGCTGGCCATGATCTTTGACGATTTCTAGATGTAATTCGTCTTGATGTCGACTGAAAGACACGCCGCTCTGACCTAGGCTGCGCCAGCATTTCGGGCACGATGCCCGCCCGTCCGGATCAGAGCCTGACGCCGCCATGGAAAACCGCCGCCTCCTGACATGGTTCGCGCTGGGCCATTTCGCCAACGACTGGCCGCTCAGCGCGCTGTGGCTGATCGTGCCGACGGCCGGCATCGCCATGGCGCTTTCGCCGGCCGAGGTCGGTCTGCTGTTCACGATCTGCAGCATCGGCGGCGCGCTCGCCTATCTGCCAGCCGGCATCCTCGCCGATCACGTCTCGAACCAGGGCCGGCTGCTGGTCGTCACGTTCTGGTGGGTCAGCGTTGGTTATCTGCTGGCCGCCATGGCGCCGGGATTCTGGAGCCTCGCGCTGCTGCTCGCCGTCGCCGGCATGGGCGATGCGGCGTGGCACCCGATCGCCACGGGCGCGCTCGTGCGCGAAAACAAAGAGCGGCGCGCTCACGTGCTCGGCATTCACGCCATCGGCGGCTCGCTGGCGGAGGTGCTGGCGCCGCTCGCCGTCGGCTTTCTCCTCGCGTATGTCGACTGGCGCGCGGCATTGGCGATCTCGGCGCTTCCCACCGCGGTCATGGGGTTCTGCTTCTTCCGGGTGGCGCGCGCGGTTCCGCGTATCGAAAAAAAGTCGGTCAGCACGCAGGACATGCTCGGCCTTCTCAACATGTGGCGGCGGGGCAACGGTCTCCGCATGGTCGGGATGATCTGCCTCTACAACATGGCGCTGATGGCGCTTCTCAGCATGATCCCGCTCTATCTCGCGGACCGTCACGGATTCGGGCCGGCGGCGGCCGGCATCGCGTTCTCGGCCATGCTGATCGTCGGCGCGCTGGCGCAGCCCTGGATCGGCAAGATCTCCGACATCGCCGGGCGCCGGCCGGTCGTGGTGTTCGGCAATCTCACGGCGGCACTCGCGAGCGCGCTGCTGGTTTTCCAGCCATCGCTCTGGGCCATGATCGCCGCGATGATCGTCGCGGTCGCCGCGCTGGATGCGATCCGCGCCGCCGTTCTCGCCGGCGCGGTCGATCACACCGGCCACAGCGAAGGGACGACGCTGGGTCTCGCCTTCGTGCTGCTGGAAGGCATCGGCGCGCTCGGCGCGGTGCTCGCCGGTATCGCGGCGGGGCTCTCGTGGCCGCACATGTTCGGCCTCGCCGCCGCCTTCTCGCTCGGCGCCGCAGCGCTGGGCTTCATCACGTTCTTCCGGCGCTAGGCGACTTCCGACGGGCTGCTCGAGGCGGCGATCGCCGTCAGGCCGCGTCCCAAACCGGGGGATTGCCGATCTTGTCCAGCAGGAAGTCGATGAAGGTTCTGACTTTCGCGGTGAGCACGTTCGATTGCGGATAGATGAGCCACAGGGCCGCGCGATCGTCGATCTCGTATGCCGGCAGGACGCGGACAAGCGAACCGTCGGCGATTTCGCGATGCACGCTCCACAGCGAATTCATCGAAATGCCCGCGCCCGCTGTTGTCGCCACTTTCTGACTCAAGCCGTCGTCGACAACCAGCCGGCATCCGGCCCGGCGTGGATCGAACTGTGCCGGTGTACCGTCAGGCCCGATCAGCCGTTTGGGCGACAGGTCCCGGAACCCGACCAGCTGATGCATGGCGAGGTCGTCGGGATGGCGCGGCAAGCCTTGGCGGTCGAGATAGTCGGGCGAGGCACAGAGAATCCGCCGGTCATCGGCAAGCTTGCGCGCCTTGAGGCTGCTGTCGCTGAGCGCCGCGTTGCGCAGGGCGAGGTCGAAGCTGCCCTCGATAAGATCGAATGGCGTGTCGGACAGCCGCAGGTCGAGACTGAGATCGGGGTGACGCACCAGGAATTCAGGCAAAAGCGGCGCGATATAGAGGTGGGCGAAGGTGCTGGGCGCCGCGAACCGCAAGGTACCCGTCGCGGCCGCGCTTTCGAGCCCCAGTGCCGCGCGCGCCGCGCTTTCCTGCGCGAGGATCTCCCTGGCGTAGGGAAGGAATTCGGCGCCGTCCAGCGACAACGCCACCTTTCGGGTGGAGCGGTGCAGCAATTCCGCCCCCAGCGTTCGTTCCAGCTTCGCGAGCCTGGCGCTGGCCACGGCCGGGGCCAGGCCGAGCGCCCGGCCGGCGCCGCTGATATTGAGCTGTTCCGCCGCGAGGACGAAGAGCCGCAGGCTGTCTGAATCCATCGATTATATCGAAAAACCGAATTTAGAACTCGAAAATATGATCTTTATATAGAAAAAACAATAATTAGGTTGAGCGGTGAGCCCCGGACAGGTTGGGCCTCACTTCAAGATCCAAGGGAGACACCCATGACCTACTATTCCGTCCTCGCCGTCACCCCCACCAGCGAGAGCTGGATCCCGGACTATATCGGTCCGGCGAATGCGCTGGTCGCCAAGCATGGCGGCAAATATCTCGCCCGGACGGCCAGCCACGAACGCCTCGAAGGCGACGGCGAAAGCGCCGCGCTGCGCATCATCATCCAGTGGCCCTCGAAGGAAGCCGCACAGGCCTTCATGAGCGATCCTGCGTATCTGCCGCATCTGGAGGCCCGGACCGCTGGCTCGAACAGCCACCACTTCCTGATCGAAGGCAAGGACGACCTCGCCTGACGGCTATTGTTGCGCATCGATGAGACGACCGATGGCACGCTCTGCGACGAACGGCGCCATTTCCTGAACCAACGCTCAGACGGCAAGACCATGCAAAAGACGATTCTCATTACCGGGTCGACCGACGGCATCGGGCTGGAAACGGCCAAGATGCTGGTCTCGGCGGGTCACCACGTGCTGCTGCACGGTCGCAATCCGGCGAAGCTGGCGGATGTGGAAAAGTCGCTGTCCGCGTTGCCGGATGGCGGGCTCGTCGAAAGCCATGTGGCCGATCTGTCCAACATGGCCGATGTGGCGGCGCTCGCGGTGGCCGTGGCCGATAAGCACGCGACGCTCGATGTGCTGATCAATAATGCGGGTGTCTATAAGACGCCCGATCCGATCACGCGGGACGGGCTCGATGTGCGGTTCGCGGTCAATACGATCGCCCCTTACCTGCTGACGAAACGGCTTCTGCCCGTGATGAAAGCGGACGGGCGGGTAATCAATCTGTCGTCGGCGGCGCAGGCGCCGGTCGATCCACAAGCGCTGACCGGACAGGTCAGGTTGGCCGATATGGAGGCGTATGCGCAAAGCAAGCTGGCGCTGACGATGTGGTCGCGCGCCATGGGGCTCGAGGAAAGCGGTCCAATCATCGTCGCGGTCAATCCCGGATCGCTGCTCGGCAGCAAGATGGTGAAGGAAGGCTTTGGCGTCGCCGGCGGCGATATCCGCATCGGCGCCGAGATTCTGACCCGCGCGGCGCTGGCGGACGAATTCGCGACCGCGTCCGGCCAATATTTCGACAACGACTCAGGCGATTTCGCCACACCCCATCCCGACGCCACCGATCCGCGGAAATCGGAAGAGATCGTGCGTACGATCGAGACGGTTTTGGCTGAGCTAATGCCATAGCCAGAATACGATCGGCGCGCCGGCGCGCGGCGGCGGGCTGACGCCGCGTCGCAGACGCCTAAGCGGCCGGAACTCGGACGCGTGGCTGTTCACTCACTGGCGAAACAAAGCGCGCTCGCAGCGCAATTCGTCACTGCAATCTAAACCTGCGGCGTCGGCGGATCGATGTCCCGACGACGCCCGCCAGGCCCACGCCAAACAAAAGCAACGTTGCCGGTTCCGGTACGGCCGTCTTGCGTTCGAAATCATGAGAAGGACCCACGTCGACAGTCCGGCCAAAAGCTATCAAAGACCAACCCGCGTTAAATTCACCGATGCTGAGCAAATCTGAGGCTCCTGCAAACTCTATGTTTGAACTGCTGGTGACGTCATGGAATGAAACGACCTCGCCCATGGCATTCGTCAAGACGCCGTCGGTTGCGGGTTCAACGGCACCAGTCAAATCGAAGGATGAACCGTTAAGGGAGATCATGAGACTGCCGGGCATTCCGGCGTTTGCGATTTCGTTGAACGAAATAAAGGCATCGTTCCCAAGCAGGCTTTCGTCGAGGAAGAGCATGCCCGTGTGGGCCGGATTGCCCGTGTTGTCATTGAGGTTGAAATTGTATCCGATAAGATTTGCTTGCGCGGTCTGCAAAAAGCCAAAGAGAAATAGAAAGGAAGCTGCGAAAAGCGCGACTGCAGGTCTTGCCGTCATTTTTATTTCTCCCGAGCGCGGCGCCGCATTCTGAGCGGAGCTTTTGCAACCGCCATTGATTGAGCGATAATCGATTGAGCGATAATCAGAGCACGCCTATTCAACCGCGTCAATGTGACCCAATGTAATGCAACTTTGAGGCGTAGCCGGAAGTGGTTGGTGAGCGTCCAGTGGCCCACCGTCGCGCACTTGACGGTGAACTCATAGATCCTGTTCGCCGGTCTGGGCGTGGCGCGTTGGCGCGCCGACGCGATTAAACCGCACAACCATGTTGGAATGACGTTCCATGATCGACCATATGGGTATCACCGTCAGCGACATCCAAACCAGCAAGGCGTTCTACGCCGAAGCGCTGGGGGCCCTGGGCTACGTCCTGTGCAAGAACGACCCGAACACGGTGAGTTTTGGCGTTCGGCAGGGACACGGCAAGAGCACCGATCCGGCGGGCGAATTCTGGTTATCGCATGGCGCGCCGATGACCCCTCGGGTCCACATCGCATTCAGCGCGGCGTCACGGTCGGATGTCGATGCCTTCTTCGCGGCCGGCATGGCCGCCGGCGGAATTGAGCACGGAAAACCGAACCTCCGCACGCACTATCATCCCGATTACTACGCGGCCTATTTGCTGGATCCAGACGGCTACAACATAGAGGCGGTTTGCCATACGAAGTGACACGCCGCTAAGGCCTCGGGCGACGTTCCGCAGACCAACCGCAAGCCTTTCAGATCGGGTTGCGCGGCCCCCCCCCCCGGCTCCAACGTCCGCCACGCCGGCCGTGTCATCGCCTGGGTTAGGCCTTGGTCCAGACCGCCAGCTCGTTGCCGGAGGGGTCGGTGAAGTGGAAGCGGCGGCCGCCGGGGAAGTCGTGACGGTTGGTGATCCGGCCGCCGGCGTCGATGACCGCTTTCTCGGCCGCGGCCAGATCGTCGGCGTAGAGGATGATCAGGGCGCCGCCACCCGGTGGCGCCGTGTCGGCGGGACGGAAACCGCCTTCGAGGCCGGCGTTCGAGAAGGCCGTGTAGTCCGTGCCCCAGTCCTCGAAGGTCCAGCCGAACGCGGCGCCGTAGAAGGCCTTCATAGCGGCCATGTCCGTCGCCGGCAGTTCCACGTAGTCGATCTTCATGTCCACCTCCTTTGTTCGCTTTTTGTTCCTATCACATCAATCCTTCAGGCGGAAGGACCGGGTCCGCCCAAACCCGAAAATCCGGATTGACGCAAATCAATGAAGGCGCGCGGCCGCGGCGCGGATGCTTGCTTGCCGGCCCTGCCGTTGCCCGGGTCATGCGGGCTATCGTGGTGGCCGACGCACTTGTCTGGGGGAACGCCGTTGCAAAAGGCCGCTCTTTACACCGCCGGCATCTTCTTCGCCGTTGGCGCCATCGTGCATGCGATCCGGTTGGTCACCGGCTTCGGAATCGTGGTCGGCACGATTACCGTGCCGGTGTGGGTGTCGATCCCCGCGTTGCTGGCCGGGGTTCTGCTCGCCATCTGGATGGCGGTCGCGGCGCGGCGTTCCTAGACGGCGCGGCAGCTCGACGCGCCCGACATGGAACGCCGCCTCGCCACGATCCTGGTCGCCGACGTGGTCGGCTACAGCCGGCTGATGGAGGCGGACGAGGAAGCGACGGTCGCGGCGCTGACCGCCTGCCGGGATCTGATCGGCGAGCGGGTCGCCTGGCATCGCGGCCGGGTGTTCGGCAGCGCCGGCGACAGCGTGGTGGCCGAATTCGCCAGCCCGGTCGAGGCGGTGCGCTGCGCCGTCGACATCCAGCGCGACCAGGAAGCGCGGAACGCGGGCCTGCCCGAGGGGCGGCGCATGCGCCTGCGCATCGGCGTCAATCTGGGCGACGTGATCGACGAGGACGGCGACCTGCTGGGCGACGGCGTAAACGTCGCGGCGCGTCTGGAAGCGCTGACCGACGCCGGCGGCGTCTTTGTTTCCGGCACGGTGTTCGACCAGGTCAGGAAGCAGCCGGATCTCGGTTTCGAATATCTCGGCGAGCACGCGGTGAAGAACATCGCCGAACCCGTGCCGGTCTATCGCGTGCTGACCTCGGCAGCAGCCGCCGGCAAGGTCGTCGGCGATGGCAAGCGCGCGAAGCATTCCTGGCGCGGGCCGGCAGCGGTAGCGGCGCTGGCAGTCGTGCTGGCCGGCATGGGCGCCGCGGCCGTCTGGTGGCGGCCCTGGACGCCGACGGTGGAGCCGGCCGTGGTCGAGCGCATGGCGCTGCCGTTGCCGGACAGGCCGTCCATCGTCGTGCTGCCGTTCGAGAACCTGAGCGGCGATGCCGGCCAGAACCACGTGGCCGACGGCATCACCGAGGACATCATCACGGCGCTGTCGCAGATCTCGCGGCTGTTCGTCATCGCCCGGAATTCCAGCTTCGCCTACAAGGGCAAGGCGGCGAGCGTGCGGCAGGTGGCCGAGGATCTGGGCGTCCGCTACGTCCTGGAAGGCAGCGTCCGGACGTCGGGCGAGCAGGTGCGCATCACGGCCCAGCTGATCGACGCCGTGGACGGCATGCATCTGTGGACCGAGCGCTACGACCGCGACATGACCGAGCTGTTCGCCATGCAGGACGAGATCACCGACCGGATCGTCGTCGCTCTGCGCATCAAGCTCACCACCGGCGAGGAGACCCGCGTCCACCGCAAGCACACCCGGAGCCTCGAGGCCTGGCACCTGCTCGGCCGCGGCGCCGAGCACTTCTACCGCGTCAACAAGGCGGACAATGCCGCCGCGCGCGAACGTTTCGAGCAGGCCATCGCGGTCGACGAGGGCTATGCGCTCGCCCATGTGATGCTGGCCTGGACCCATTGGCAGGATGGTTTTCAGGGCTGGAGCGACGATCGCGCAGGGTCCTTCGCGCTGGCCGCGTCGCTGGCCGAAAAAGCCCGAACGCTCGACGACACCCTGCCCGACGTCCACGCGTTGCAGGGCATGATCCACCTGTCGCAACGGGAATATGACGCCGCCGTCGCGGCGGCCGAGCGGGCCGTCGCCGGCAATCCGAACCACGCGACCAACGTGGGCCTGCTGGCCCTGATCCTGCGCAATGCGGGCCGGCCGCAGGACGCGATCCGCCGGTACAGGACGGCGATGCGCCTGAGCCCCTACTATCCGCCCTGGTTTCTGGAAGACCTGGGCTTCGCCTATCTCGACGCGGCACAGCCCGAGGAAGCGCTGATCGCGTTCGAAAAATTCCTCGAGCGCAAACCCGACCCGGTGCACGTTGCCCATGCGCATATGGGGCGCGCGCTGGCCTTCCACAGCCTCGGACGGGACGACACGGCGCGGGCCGAGGTGGCCAAGGCCGTCGAGGCCGATCCCGGCATTTCGTCGAGCCATTTCGGCGAACACGGGCTGAGCCGGGACAGCGCGGAGCTGGCGCGGGCGCTGGCCATCCTGCGCGACCTCGGGCTGCCGGAGTGAACGTCTTGTCAGGCGTTGCGCGGCGTCAAGCGCCGACCGGAACCTGCCGCTGCTCGCGCCGGAGGAACCAGAGCGTCAGGCCGGCAGCCGTGATCAGCAGCGGCGCGGCGCCGATGTTGACGGCGGTCCAGCCGAGGCCATTCAAGAGGCCGGCCGACGCGAAGGAAGCGGCGGCGGCGATGCCGGCGATGCCCATCTCAGCGAGACCCTGGACTCGGCCGCGTTCCTCGGGCCGGTGGGCGCCGGCGATCATGGCGGTGCCGGCGACATACATGAAGTTCCAACCGACGCCGAGGAGCGCCAGCGCGACGCCGAAGTTGAGGAAGTCGATGCCGGCGGCGGCGACGGCGGCGCTGAGGCCGAGGATCACGGCGCCGACGAGGCCGACGCCCGGCGCGCCGTAACGGTCGACCAGCCGGCCGGTGAAGAAGGCCGGCAGGAACATGCCCAGCACATGCCACTGGATCACGGTGGCGGCATCGCCGACGCCGAAGCCGCAGGCGACCATGGCGAGCGGGGTCGCCAGCATGAACAGGATCATCACGCCATGCGCGATGCCGGCGTTGGCCATGGCGGCGATGAAAATGGGCTGGCGCAGGATTTCGCCGAGCGGCCGACCGCCGCCCGCTTCCGGCGCCGCGTCGGGTATCCGCTCGACCAGCGCGGCGATGAGTGCGACCGAGGCCAGGCTCAGGGCCGACACGGCGAAGAACGAACCGGCGAACAGCACGGGCGCGAACAGGTCCTTCGACCAGACCGACAGCGTCGGCGCCGCCAGGGCGGCGAGCACGCCACCCGCCATCACGGTGGAGACGGCGCGGCCGCGCCGCTCGGGCGCGACGGCGTCGGTGGCGGCCAACCGGTAGTACTGGCCGATGGCCTGGTAGGCGCCGAGGATGGCGTTGCCGGCGCAGAACATGACGAAGTCGCCGGCGAAAATGGCCTGCGCGCAGACCGCGCCGCCGATCAGACCGGCGAGCGCGCCCAGGTGAAAGCCAGCGCGGCGGCCGAAGCGCTGCATCAGCAATGATGCCGGTCGGGTGACGAAGATGGTGGTCAGCGCCAGGATGCCGGCCGGCAGCGTTGCCAGCGCCTTGTGCGCGGCCAGCATCTGACCGACCAGGCCCGACATGGTGATGCCGATCATCAGCGCACCCCAGAACAGCGCCTGACAGGCGGCGAGCAGCCAAACGTTGCGTTCTTCGCGCAGGTTCATGGCATTGGTCTCCTCATCTTGTCATCACCGGGCTTGACCCGGTGATCCAGTTTGGTGCCGGGGGCAAACGCCGCCTGGATTGCCGGATCACGTCCGGCAATGACGACGGGGCGGTCTCTGTTCCAAGGCCTACGACGCCCGCGCCGCCGGGGCCTGGAAGCGGTGGCGGTAGTCCTGGGGCGAGACGTTCAGTTGGCGGTGGAAGACGCGGCGCATGGTCTCGACATGGCCGAAGCCGCAGCGTTCGGCGATCAGCGTCAGGGGCGCGGCGCTGTCCTCGAGTGCCCGTCGGGCGGCGTCGAGGCGGGCGTGCTCGACGAACTTCGCGGGCGTCGAACCGGTCTCGCCGGCGAACACGCGGGCGAAATTGCGCGGGCTCATGCCGGCGCGGTCGGCGAGCGCTTCGACCGAGAGATCGGCGGCGAGGTTGTCGAGGATCCAGTCCTGAAGGTCGCGGAGCGGCGCCCGTTCGGCGGCCTGCGCCTCCAGGTGCGCGCTGAACTGCGACTGGCCGCCGGGGCGCTTCAGGAAGGCGACGATCTCACGCGCGGCGGCGAGCGCCATGCGGCGGCCGCAATCCTCGTCCAGCAGGGCGAGCGCCAGGTCCATGCCGGCGCTGACGCCGGCCGAGGTATAGACGGGGCCGTCGCGGACGTGGAGCGCGTCCGCCTCGACGGCGACGGTGGGATAGACGTCGGCCAGCTCGCCGCAATGCCGCCAGTGCGTCGTCGCCCGCCGGCCGTCGAGCAGGCCGGCCGCGGCGATGACGAAGGCGCCGGTGCAGATCGAGCCGATGCGGCGCACGTGCGGCGCCATGGCGCGCAGCCAGTCGAGGACATGGCCGTCACGCTCGAGCGCAACCCGGCCATCGCCGCCGGCGACCAGCAGCGTGTCGAGGCCGTCGCTGACCTGATCGATGCCGCGGGACGCGACCAGATCGAAGCCGGCCGACATCCGCACCGGCCCGGCCTCAGGCGCGATGATCTCGGTGATGTAACTGATCCGCGGGGCCGGATCGTCGTCGGCCATGAACCGCCGCATGTAGCGGCTGGCCGAGGCGAAGACCTGCAGCGGCCCGATCACGTCCAGGCTGTTGGCGTCGGGGTAGGCAAGCACGGCGATATGCCGGGTCGGCCAGCGGTTCGAGGCTGTCGGCATGTCGGTCTCCCACGGGCGTCGGTTTCGCCGGCATCATGCCCGCTGAAGCGCTCTGGCAGCAATGTCAAATATCCCACGATTTCTGCCAGATGCTTGGTCGGCATCGATGCCGCTGGATGCCCGAGTAAAGCCCGGGCATGACGTTAAGGCTCTGATATTGTGCATCTATTTGTCATTGCCGGGCTTGACTCGGCAATCCAGATGCGAACGCCAGATCTGCCGTCGGTCGGCTTTCGACGTCTACGACCCGACCACCTTGTCTTCGGCATGCACCGCCAGCCGCGCGGACACGGTTTCGGTGATCTCGGCCATGCCGTCGGCAAGCGGGGGGTCGATGCCGTAGGCGGTCTTCGTGAAGTTGAGGGTTTGCTGCACGGCCCAGAGGTCGTCGTGCCGGTCGGGCGGGAAGAGCTGCGCCGGGTCGCCGACGGCGACCCAACCGATGGGCACCGTGCTGTCGGGCGCGAGCACGGTGTTGACGTGGACGGTGCCGTGGATGCGCACGACGGCGCGTTTGCCGATATGGCAGTTATGAAAGATCGCCGCGCCGGTGGCGAGGAAGACCTTGTCGTCGATCCGCGCGCCGACGACATGCGCGACCGGCCCGATCAACACGTGATCGCCGATCCGGCAGTCGTGCGCCGCCGTCGCGCGCACGACCGCGTTCTCCATGACGATGCCGCAGCGGCCGATGGCGATGCGGCCGCCCTCGGCGACGATGCGGGCGCCGTGCATGACGCGCGCGCCGGCGCCGATGCTGACGTCGCCGCAGACCGTGGCGTCGGGTGCCACCCAGGCTGTCTCGTGAATGCTTGGCCGCTTGCCCAAATGTTCGAGGATCATGTGTCCCTCCCTTTCCCCGTCGGCGCGCCGTCGGCCTTTTCGAGCTCGGTCGCCCGCCGGTTGATCGGGCAGCGGCGGCCGCGGCAGACGTGGTGATCGCAAAAGCGGCAGGTGTGCCGCGCGAAGGCGCGCGACTGGGTGGCGTGATAGAGCAGCTTGTCGACGAGCCCGCCCAGCGTCCGACGCTCGGCCGCGGTCAGCGGCGCCAGCAACGCCGCCGCGGCGTCTGCCCGCGCCCGCTGCAAACCGTCGGCCCGCCGCCGGCCCTTGGCTGTCAGCGCCACCCGCACCTCGCGTCCCGCCTTCCCGGCCCGCCGCACCAGTCCCAGCCGCTGTTGACCGTCAATCAACCGCGTCGCCGTCGACTGCGCCACGCCGAGAATGTCCGCCAGCGCCGTCACCGTCAGCTCGCCCCGGTTCAGCAACGTCAGCAACAACGCCGCCCCGCTCGCCGACACATCGTCGAATGCTCCCCTCATCCGGTCCTGCACCAACGACGCCAGCGCGGCAACATGGTTTGCTTCGGGATTCATATGCATAGCCTATGCATATATTGAACGACAATCAATAACCGATTGTCATGCCAAGCCCGCCCCTCAGACGTAGCCCGGCCCGTCGATCAGCGGGAAGTTCGCGAGCGCGGATTCGTCGACGGCGACGCCGAGGCCGGGGGCTTCGGGTGGGTGGACGTGGCCGCTGCTGTCGACGTCGGCTTGCCAGTCGCAGAGGTCGTCGCGGAAGGGATTGTGGCGGGAGATGTCGGCTTCGAAGTAGCCGGCGTTGTCGATGCTGCAGAGCAGGTGGATGCTGGCGGCGACGTTCAGGCCGGTGAGCGACGTGTGCGGGTTGAAGGGGAGCTTCCAGGCGGAGGCGAGCGCCGCGATGCGCTGGCCCTCGGTGATGCCGCCTGACTTCGACAGGTCGGGCTGGACGATCGAGATGTGGCCATCCTCGATCAGGCGGTGGAACTCGAAGCGGGTGTAGTGGTTCTCGCCGGCCGCCAAGGGCGTGCGGCCGAGGCGGGCGGCGTCGGCATAGCGGCGGTGGTCGTGCGGCGGGAACGGCTCTTCCAGCCAGCCGACATCGGCGGCGTCGAGGGCCGGCATGACGCGGCGCACATGGCTGAGCGTATAGGCGGCATTGGCGTCGGTCAGGATGTCGATATCAGGGCCGAGGCCGTCGCGCACGGCTTCGACCCGGGCGATGTCGTCGGCCGGATTGTCGCCGAGGCGGAGCTTCAGGGCCCGGTAGCCGGTCTCGACCGCGGCGCTGGCTTCGGTCACCAGTTCGGCGGGCGGCTGATAGCCGAGCGAGACGCCGCCGGCATAGGCCGGGATCGGCTTCGCACGCCCACCCAAGAGCCGATAGAGCGGCCAGCCGGCGGCCTTGCCGCGGATGTCCCAGAGCGCCATGTCGATGCCGCTCATGGCGATGGCACAGGCCGCGCCCATGCCGTGGCTGGCGAGCTGCATCCGGTAGATGCGATCCCAGACGCCGACCACGTCGTGCGCGTCCATGCCGACGGCGAGCGTCTTCAATGTCGTGTTGGCGAGCTGGGCGACGGCGCCGGGCGCGCGGCCGGCATGGGCCTCGCCCCAGCCGCTGACGCCCTCGTCGGTCTCGACCTTGACCAGCACGGCGTCGCGCTTGACCGCGCGGCCGATGCCGAGCGTCACGCCCTTATCCTCGGGGATCGGGAAGGAGATCGGATAGGCGGTGATGTCGGTGATTTTCATGGCAGCGTTCCCAGTTTCCAAGACGGCGTCACGCGGTTTGCTTCATCCTAACACCTGGCGCCGACCGCACGGCGGTGTGACAACGCCGTGCTTGGCTTTCAGTGTCGGGGCTTTCATAGTGGCGGCAGCGCCGCTTCGTCCGGGCAGGTTCGCGACGGCGTGAATAGGTGACGGGGCCGCGCTCAACGACGTGGAGGGAGACCATCATGGCAGGACCCTATAAGGGACATTGTTTTTGCGGGGCGGTCGAGTTCGAGGTGAGCGGCGAGCCGGCGGCGATGGGCTATTGCCATTGCACGGACTGCGCCGAATGGGCCGGCGCGCCGATCAATTCGTTCAGCCTGTGGCCTCCGGGCAGCGTCACGGTGACCCAGGGCGAGGGCAACATCGGCACCTACAACAGGACCGAGAACTCGGCCCGCAAGTTCTGCAAGACCTGCGGCGGGCACATCTTCAGCGACCATCCGAACATGTCGCTGACGGATGTCTATCCGAACGTGGTGCCGGACCTGAAGCACGCGCCGACACTGCACGTGTTCTATGGCGAGAAGACGGTGTCGGTGAAGGACGGCCTGCCGAAATTCAAGGATCTGCCGTCCGAGTTCGGCGGTTCGGGCGAGACGTTGCCGGACTAGGGCACGCCAGTCCGGCTGGGCGCCGGCAATCAGCATGGGGTCAATAGCGCGTCGTGGTGATCATTCTCGGCATCGGCGCGCTGCTGGCGCTCGTTTTCGGACCGTCAATCTGGGCCAAGGCGGTGCTGGCGCATTACAGCGCCGACCGGTCGGACTTTCCCGGCACCGGCGGCGAGCTGGCGCGGCATCTGTTGGACGAGACCGGGCTCGACGAAGTCAAGGTCGAGGTGACCGACCGCGGCGACCACTACGACCCCGAGGCGCGCGCCGTGCGGCTGTCGCGGGACAACCATGACGGCCGGTCAGTAACCGCCGTCGCCGTCGCCGCGCACGAGGTGGGCCACGCGCTCCAGCATCGCGACGGCGATGCCGCGCTGATGCGTCGGACGCAGCTGGTCAAGAGCACGGCCGCGTTCCAACGCATCGGCTCGATCATCGTGTTCGGCAGCGCGATCGTCGGCCTGGTCGTGCGGATACCGGGGCTGATGCTGCTGGGCCTGGTCGCCGGCGTGCTGACGATGGCGGTCTCGGTGGTGATCCATATCGTCACCTTGCCGGTCGAATACGACGCCAGCTTTCGCCGCGCCCTGCCGATCCTCGATCAGGGCGGCTATCTGCCGCCGGAGGACATGCCGGCGGCGCGGCGGATCCTGCGCGCCTGCGCGCTGACCTACGTGGCGGCGTCGCTGGCCTCGCTGTTGAACCTGTGGCGCTGGATCCGGTTCATCCGATGACCGACGCCGCCAACGCCGCCGCCCCCGCCATCGACACGCCGGACTGGGCCTCGATCGTCGCCGTGACGCTCGGCATCGCCGCGTTCGGCATGGCGCTGGGCCTGACCTACCCGCTGATCTCGCTGATCCTGACCGACCGCGGCTATGGCGAGACCATTGTCGGCGCCAATGCCGCCACCATGGCGCTGGGCCTGGCGACGGCGACGTTCCTGATCCCACGGCTGACGGCGACGCTGCCGGCGGCGCGGCTAGTGGTCGGCAGCCTCTGCCTGGCGGCGGCGGCGATCCTGGGTTTCGCGCTTTTCCCGTCGCTCGCCGCCTGGTTCGGCTTACGCTTCATGCTCGGCTTTTGCATCAACGTCGTGTTCGTGCTGGGCGAGGCCTGGCTGAACGCGGCCTGCACCGAGAACCTGCGCGGACGCGTGGCGTCGATCTACACGGCCGTGCTGAGCGTCAGCTTCGCGATCGGTCCGCTGGGCGTGCCGGCCTTCGGCAAGGAGAGCGGCTTCGGCTTCGCCGCCGGCGCGGCGTTGGTGGCGCTGATCGCCTTCAGCTTCGCCGTGCTGACGCGCCGCGCACGGGTCCGGCCCGAGCCCGCGCCGCCGGGCTCGCTGCTCGGCTTCGCGTTGGCGGCGCCGCATCTGGTGCTGATGGTCGGCGTGTTCGCCTTCGTCGACGCGGCCGCTATCTCGCTGTTGCCGGTCTATTTCGTCGAGAAGGGCCTGAGCGAGGGCTGGGCCGCGACCACGGTGACGGTGCTGTTCATTGGCGTGCTGGGCTCGATGCCGATTGTCGGCTATGCGCTCGACCGGCTGAACCGGCGGGCGGTCGCGGCGGCCTGCGCGCTGATAGCGGCCCTGGCGGCGCTGCTGCTGCCGCTCGCCGATCCGCAGGGCTGGCTGGTCTGGCTGCTGCTGTTCGTGTTGGGCGGCGCGTTTTCCGGCATCTACGCCTGCGCGCTGACGGGGCTGGGCGAGGAATTCAAGGGCGGCCTGCTGGTCGCCGGCAGCGCCATGTTCGCGCTGGCCTATGCCGCCGGCGGCATCGCCGGGCCGGCGACGGTCGGCCCACTGATGGAGACGATCGGCCTGGAAGCGGTGCCGATCTCCTTCGCCTTGGTGCTCCTCGCCATGGCCGCCGCGCTCCCCCTGTTGCGCCGGCGCGCGAATCGGGCCAATTAACGCCGCAAAATTGACACGCCGCCGGCGCCACGCCGGCCGCTACCGTCTAACGGTTGTGTCGGGTTCTTGGGGGATCTGCGGGAATTCATGTTTGCGGGGATGCGAGCGGCGGCGGCGACGCTGTTGACGGGAATGATCGTGTGCGGGGCCGAGGCCGCCACCGGCGTCACAACGGAGCCGGTGCAGACGGCGGCCAACATCGTGGCGCCGTTGCCGGACACCAAGCCAGTCCGCTCGGAACCGCGCCGCAAGCTGAGGCAGCTCGCACGGATCATCACGCCGAAGCGGCCGCTCGAATGCGTGCCGTATGCGCGCCTGCATTCCGGCATCAAGATCCGCGGCAATGCCTGGACCTGGTGGCGCAGCGCCAAGAACCGCTATCTGCGCGACAGCACGCCGCGGCCGGGCGCCGTGCTGGTCATGCGGCGGACGAAGCGCCTGCCCTACGGCCATGTCGCCGTGGTGACTGACGTGCGCAACAAGCGGCAGATCGTCGTCGACCATGCCAACTGGCTGAACCGGGGGCGTATTCACCGCAACTCGCTGGTGATCGACGTGTCGCCCGAGAACGACTGGTCGGCGGTGCGCGTCTGGTACACGCCGGGCCGGACCATCGGCAAACGGACCTATGCCGCCTACGGCTTCATTCACGCGCATGAGCCGCGGAGCCTGCGACTGCGCGCGCCCTATATGCGGGGCGCCGACGTGCGGGCGCTGCAGACCCGGCTGATCGCGGCGGGCTACGGCCTGACCAGCGACGGCGTCTTCGGCCGGCAGACGCATGACGCGCTCACCGACTATCAGGCCAAGGTCGGTCTCGCCGCCGACGGCATCGCCGGCCGCCGCACGCGGGACAGTCTCGGGCTGTAGATAACCGTCAGGACCAGAAAGCCTGGTCGTCGGAGATATTCTCGGGAAAGAACTGGGCGCGGACGATGCGGCCGTCGCGGACCTGGTAGACGGCGAGTTCGCGGCCCTCGATCAGGCGGCCGCGTTTACGGGCCTGCCAGTTGATCAGCACCGCGCAGTCCGTTCCCGTGCCGACGGCCTCGGCGATGGTGAGCGCGAAGCTGTCGCCCGTCGTCGCGAGGGCGCGTTCGATCATGTCGATGACGACATCGGCGCCGACCAGCTCGCCCATGTGGTCGCCGACATCGGGCTCGCGCCAGACGACGTCGTCGGCGAGGAACGGCCTGAGCGCCCGCGGATCGCCGGCGCGGCGGCAGTCGTAGAAGTCGCGGATCAGCGCGACGGCAGCAGACTCAGCCATCGGTTTGCGGCATCGGCAGGCCGGCGATCTCCAGGATCAGCTTGCGGCGGACGGCCTCGGCGAAGCTCTCGCGGTCGTCGGCGGTGACGACGAAGCTGCCGGGGCCGCCGGTGATGTACTGCTCGAAGGCGGCTTCCAGGTCGTAGTCGACCGGACGGCCGCTGCAGTCGCGGTCGCGGCAAAGGATGGCGAGGCCGTTGATGACGGTGCCGTCGGCGAGCGCGTAGGCGCGCGCTTCCGGCAGCGGCACGCCACCCCAGGTGTAGGCGCTGTCGCCGGAGAAATCGATCACCTGGCGGCTGCCCATGATGTCGTTGGTCTGGATCAGGGCCTGCGCCGTGGCGAGCGCGCTGCCGATGGCGTTCGGACCGAAGGCCTTGCGGGGGGCGGCCATCAGGTCGGCGGCGAACTTGGCGGCGGTCTCGCGGCCGTCGATCACGGTCCAGGGCACGACGACGTCCTGCGAGTCGGCCTCGCCCCATTCCACATAGGTCACGGCGATGCGCTGGTAGTAGCCGCCGGTGATGACGTTCAGCACCTCGGGATGCACGATCGCCGTGGCATAGCCCTGACGTTGGAAGCGGATCTCGGCGTCGTCGATGGAGCGCGAGGCATCCGCCAGTAGCACCAGCTCCAGGTCGACGCGTTCCTGCGCGGCCGCGGTTGCGCCAATGACGCTCAAATACAGAATCAGCGTGGCGGCGATGCGGCGCATGGGCGGCCTCTTGGCGCAGTGGAACAGGCAGATTGATTGAAGCCTGCACAAGCCGTGACCGCAAGTGTCGGTCGACGCTTGTGCGCCCTCGGCGCGGTGCAGTCAGCGCGCCTCTACGATCCCGAGCTCGCGATCGACATAACTGCCATCGCGGAGATTCCGGGAGAGCGGTCGCACGCCAGCGCGACCGTCTTTCCGGTGAATTTGGCGCGCTTAGGCGGCCTTGCGCCGCCGCCGCGCACTGGCGAGGCCGAAGAGGCCGGCGCCGAGGAGCGTCAACGTGCCGGGCTCCGGGATCTCCACGGAGCCGAACCGCAGATTGTCGACTAAAAGTACATCCAGCGTGCTATTGGCCGTTACACGCAGCGTATCGAACGCGCCAAGCCCGGAGAAACCACGGAAACTGCCATCGCTGATCGAACTCATCTCCAACGGTGTAAATTCTTCCGTCGCGAGTACTATCGCGCCGAGCAGCACCTCCACCGTCAGCGTCCCATTGATACCGCCGACGCCGCAATTCTCCGCATCGACCGAGAGATTGAGCCCGGCCGCCGTCACCGGTGCCGTGAAGCCGAAATTCAATGTTCCTCTGGTCGCGTTGACACCCACGACATCCGATTGCGTGCCGCACACTGCCCTGGGGGCCGCAATAGGAACATTCCCTGTAATCGTGCCGCCGGAGAACGTAGATACGTCCGTGAATCTGTCAGGCCGTGGCGCAATGCCTTCGAAGTCGTCGAGCGCCAACCCGGGGTGGGCGGCATCGAAGGCGGCTGGGTCCGTGAACACCACCGCCGCCGCCTGCCGTGCCGGCAACAGCGCCGGGAGCGCGAGAATCACGGCGAAAGCCATGCCAGCCTTGAACTTTTGAAACATTTAGCGCCTCGTTTGATTTTGAAATTCTCGCCTAAAGTGTATGCCGCTCCCAACGATCCAGGCAAGATGTACGGGCGCACAGTGTCGATGACAAACCGGAATCTGAACCACAGAGGCACAGAAGACACAGCGAAACAAACCTGCTTTTTCGGCGCTGCCCGCCAAAAAACCTTTGTTCCTCTGTGTTCTCTGTGGTGAACCTCTTTAGGTTTCTTCGCCGAAGAACAGCAAGCAGCCGTCCGGGTCCTTGACGTGGAATTCGCGCATGCCGTAGGGCTGCTCGAAGGGCGGGCGCACGCGGCCGGCCGGGAGGGCGTCGAGCTTGGGCCGCAGTTTCTCGTAGAGCGCGTCGAGGCCATGCACGGGCATGTAGATCGAGATGTTGTTGGCGGTTGCCCTGAGCGCCTGCGGATCGTCGGTCTTGAGCAACTGAATGCCGGCGCCGTCCAGGCCGACGACCGCGAAGCTGTTGTCGTCGGTGACGAGGCGGGCGTCGAAGCCGAGCACATCAGTGTAGAACGCGACCGTCGCGGCGACGTCGCGCACGGGCACGATCGGCAGCGCCGCCGCGATGCGGGGCCCGGTCATTGCGCCGCTTCGCGCAGGGGTTCCTCGGCGACGGCCGGCCGCTCGGGATTGCGCGGCAGCAGTAGAGCGAGCAACGGCGGAATGATGGCGAGCGTGAGCACGGCCGAAAGCGTCAGGCCGCCGATAACCACGGTGCCGAGCCCGCGATAGAGCTCGGAGCCGGCGCCGGGGAACAGCGCCAGCGGCAGCAATCCGAAGATGCTGGTCAGGCTGGACATGAAGATCGGCCGGATGCGGTTGCGGGTCGCGGCGACGATGGCGGCCGTCGACGGCATGCCGCCGCGGCTGTTCTGCAGGGCCTGATCGACCAGCAGGATGGCGTTGTTCACGACGATGCCGATCAGGATCACGAAGCCGAGCATGGTCAGCATGTCGAGCGGCTGGATGGTCCAGATGTTAAGCAGCGTCAGCGCCAGCAGACCGCCGGCCGTGGCCAGCGGCACCGACAGCAGGATGATCAGCGGATAGACCAGGCTCTCGTAGAGCACGGCGATGACGAGGTAGACGATGAACACGGCGACCACGAGATTGAGCTGCAGCGCGTTCCAGGTCTTGGTCAGATTGTCGGCCGCCCCCGACAGCCGCAGCTTGATGCCGAGCGGCAGGCTCGCCTCCAACGGCGTCACGACCTGGTCGCGAATGAGCTGAACGGCGTCCTCCAGCGCCATGTGCTGCGGCGGCTTGACCTCGATGGACACCGAGCGCTCGCGTTCGCTGTGCACGATTTCCATCGGCCCCGTCGTAAGGCCGATGTCCGCCAGCGATCCCGCCGGCAGGACCTGACCGGTGCCGGTGACGATCGGCAGATTGCCGATGCCCTGGGTCGTGCGCACCCGGTCTCGCGGGCCCATCAACACGATGTCGACGCGGCGGCTGCCGAGATTGACCTCGGTGACCTTGGCGCCGTCGTTCATCACATTGATGCTCTGCGCGAGATCGCGCGCGGTCAGGCCGGCATTGGCGAGGCGTCGCAGATCCGGCGCCACCCGAATTTCGGGCGCACCGAGCTCGAGCCCCGGCCGCACGCGTGTCTGCACGCCCGCGTCCGGTCCGAATGCGGCGCCCAGCATATCGTCGGCGCGACGCGCGGTATCCAGGATAGCGTCCATATCCGGCCCGGTGATGACCAGCTTGATCAGGCGCGCGCCGCCCATGCCGCGACCGAAGATCGAGCTTTGCGAGACAAAGACCCGGGTGCCGGGATCCATGACCACGGCGTCGCGCAGCACCGGCACCAATTCGCCGGCGCGGGAGATGTCGCGGCTGCTGGCGCCGACCATGGTGAAGTTGCGCAAGGCGACGAAGTAAAAGTTCGCGATACCAGGCGGCTCGTCGGGATCGGCCGCCGCGTCGGACGATGCATCGTCCGCCGGTTTCTCCCACAGCGGCTGCACCGCGGCCTCGATCCGCTCGGCGAGCGCAAAGGTGGTGTCGAGATTGTAGCCGGGCGGCGGCTGCAGCCGGGCGGCGACGAAGTTGCGGTTGCCGTCCGGCAGATAGTCGAGCTGAGGCATGAAGAGGTAGGTGGCCAGCGCCGCGCCGCCGCAGATTGCCGTGACCACGGCCAGGCAGGCGGCCCGGTTGCCGATCACCATACCGATCGCGGCGAGCGCGCCGCGCACGAAGAGCCCCGCCACGCTGTCGACCAGCGGCAGCCGGAATCTCCCGCCCTCGCCCGTGGCGGCGCGGTCGAGCAGGCGGTTGGCGAGCGCCGGGATCACGGTGACCG
Source organism: Alphaproteobacteria bacterium (assembly GCA_965232515.1). GTDB lineage: Bacteria > Pseudomonadota > Alphaproteobacteria > JANQKO01. The sequence goes on from CBDDPY010000002.1 coordinate 2,675,298, forward strand.
CGACGATCAGCGACAGCAGCACCGAGACCGACAGCGCCACGGCGATATCGCGGAACAACTGGCCGGCCGGCAGTTCAAGCAGCAGGACCGGAATGAACACCACGACCGTGGTGACGGCCGAGGCCAGGATCGCGCCCCAGACCTGACGCGCGCCCTGCAGCGCCGCCATGCGCGCCGGCGTGCCGTGCTGGCGCAGACGGAAGACGTTCTCCAGCACGACAATGGCGGCGTCGACCACCATGCCGACCGCGAAGGCGATGCCGGCGAGCGAGATGACGTTGAGCGAGCGGCCGGCCAGCGCCATGACGACGAAGGCGGCGATCACGGAGATCGGGATCGACAGCACGACCACGGCCGTCGCCCGCCAGGAGCGGAGGAACAGCAGCAGCACCAGCGCGGCGAGCCCGCCGCCGATCCAGATGTTCTGCTCGACCAATGCGATGGCGGAATCGATATAGACGGTCTCGTCGTAATAGAGACGCAGATCGAGGCCCTCGCGGGCCAGCAGCCCGGCGTTCATCTCGTCGACGGCACGGCGCACGCCGGTCATGGTCTCGATCACGTTGGCGCCGGTCTCGCGCACGACATTGAGACGGATCATCGGCTCGCCGTTGAGGCGCCGGTGACTGTTGGACTCGGCATAGGCCAGACGCACGTCGGCGACATCGTCGACGGTCACATCCGCCAACCGGCCGGTCTCTTCGTCGTAGGACGTTTGCAGCACGACGGCGCGGATCTGTTCGACCGACGCGGTCTCGGAATCGGTGCGCACCAGATAGCGGCGCTTGCCCTCGTCGACGGCGCCGGCCGACAGCGAGATGTTGGCGTCGCGCAGGCCCTGCATCACCTTGGGCACGGTCAGGCCGTAGCCGGCCATCACTTCCGGCGCGACGATCACCTGCAGCTCGCGACGGGTGCCGCCGGTGTTACTGACGCCGGAGACGCCGGGCACGCGCTGCAGCCGGTCGACGATGACGTCCTCGGCAAGCTCGCCATAGGCCTCGATGTCACGCGCGTTGCCGGGCTTGCGCGTCAGCGCCAGGCGGGCGATCGGCACATCCTCGGAACCCGACGTCCAAATCGACGGCCGGCCGGCATCGTCAGGCAGGTTCGTGACCTTGCCCAGCCGGTTCGAGACCAGCATGAAGGCCCGGTCCATGTTCTGGCCAATGCCGAAATACAGCGTCACGCTGCTGCGACCGAACCGTGAGGAGCTGAACATGTGTCGCAGGCCTTTCAGGCCGGCCAGTTCCTCCTCGATGCGATTGGTGATCTCGCGCTCGATCTCGAGCGGCGCGGCGCCCGACCAGTGGGTCGTTATATACAGGACCGGCCGCCGCAGATCGGGCGTCAGCTGAATGGGAATTGTCTTCAAGGCGACCAAGCCCAAGGCGAGGATCATCAGCACCGCCGCCGTCACCACCATCGGCCGTTTGATCGCCAGTCCGATCAGATCCATCAAACCATGCCCACGCCGCGCCGGCGCCAGCGCCCGGCAGCCCGACCATCATACGGCTCCCAACGCTGACGCAACATCGTTGATGCGCGAGTGTTTCAGCAGATTATGGTTAAAATCCGGCGGAATGCCCCAGCATTTGCGACGGTCAGAGGGCGATGTGCTGGGGGGTGTCGATCCGGATGGTCTCGACGGCGGTGACAGCCGCATCGTTCCGCCGCAGCCGCTGCGGCGGAAACCGCAAGGTGATGGCGGTGCCGCGCCCGCGCACGCTGTCGATCAGCAGGCGGCCGCCGTGCAGCTCGATCAGGCGCCGGGTCATGGGCAGGCCGAGCCCGAAGCCGTCGACCTTGGCGTCGGAGTCGCGCCTGATCCGGCCGAACGGCTGGAGCGCCGACCGCGCTTCCTCGAAGGTCATGCCGGGACCGTTGTCGGACACGGTGAGATCGAGCCCGCCCTCGGCATTCAACCGCGCCTGCAGCGTGACGCGCCCGCCGGCGGGCGTGAACTTCACCGCATTGCCAAGCAAATTCAGCAGCATCTGCTGCAATCGCAGCCGATCCGCCTGCAGGTCGTAGAGAAAATTGCTGGGTTCGATTTCGACCGCGACGCTCGTCTTCGCCGCGCATTGCAGCAGGAGTTTCTTCACCTCGCCGGCGACGTCCGTCAGGCTCACCCAGTCATTCTGCAACTCGATGTCGCCATTGCGCAGACTGGCGGCGTCCAGCGTGCGTTGCGCCAGCTCGCAGACATAGCGGCCCATGTCGCCGATCTGAAGCGCGCTGTGGCGCGAGCGGCAAGGCTCGTCCTTGTCGCTGGTCAGGCGTTCGATCACCTCGGCGTGGCCGACAATGGCCGACAACGGCGTCAAGATTTCGTGCGCGAGATGCGCCACCGTCTCCTCCAGCGTTACGTCCGTCTTGCCGGATGCCGACGTCTCGACGGCCGGCGACGGCGGTTGCCGGCGCGCTTCGAGGCGCTCCATCACGAGCGCGGCGAAGGCGATCAGGTCTTCTTCCTGTGACGGCGAAAAGCCGATCCATGGCTTGTCGTCGATCAAGCAGAGGGTGCCCAGCCTGAAGCCGTCGGCGTTGATCAACGGCGCGCCGGCATAGAAGCGGATATGCGGCGCGCCGGTGACAAACGGATTGTCGCGGAATCGCGGATCGCAGGTGGCGTCGCAAACCACCAGCGGCCGGGTCCCGAGGATGGCATGCGCACAGAATGCCGTCTCGCGCGGCGTCTCAGCGATATCGATGCCGACCCGCGACTTGAACCATTGCCGCGCCTCGTCGACCAGCGAGACCAGCACCATCGGGACGTTGAAGTGCCTGGCGACGAGCCGGGTTACGTCGTCGAACGCCTGCTCGGGCGCCGAATCCAGCACCTGATAAGAACGCAACGCGACAAGACGTTGTGCTTCGTTGTAGGGAACGGGGGCTTTTTCGGACATGGGACGCCCAATCTCGACGCAACCCCCAGTAAGCAAACAATTAAGAAACAATAGTTAATGAACTGTTAACGACAAAGTAACGTGTGTCGAAAATCAATTAATAGATGTGTTTCTTAAAGAACAAATAGCGCGTGACTTACCCGACAAGCAGGCGTTTTTGGATGCCCGATCGAGCCGAAGCACGGCCAATTCGTCCCAGCATTAGGTCTTCTCGACCGCCGCGGGCGCATCGGACCGACGGATTGCGTTGGCGCGCCCAGATCCTAACCGAGCGATAGACAGAAAAAGAGGGCGGCGCCCTTCCGGCGCCGCCCGATGTTTCCGTTGTCGCGCAGCCTAGGACTGGGCGCCGTCCCACTTGGCCTTGAACGCGGACCAGGCGGTTTCGAACTCGGCGCGCGCCGATGTCCAGTTTGCCGACGGCGCGGTCGACAGCGTGTCGAATTTGCCGTTGACGTCGTTCCAGGCGATTTGCAGCTGTTCCTTGACCTGCAGCGAGGCGCTCTTGTCGCGGCCGAGGTCCATGAAGGTATCGACCTTGGCGTTCCAGTTGCCGAGCCGTTCGCCGGTCATCGCCACATACTGGCTCTGGCCGGTTGCCGCGGTGACCGGCAGATCGTTCGGCCAATGCGGCTGCGGCACCGACCGGCCGAGCGCGCCGGCCGGCGGCGTGCTGCCGTAGTGCAGCGGCAGCGTCGACTCGGATTTCGTTTCGACAGCAGTGCCGCCGAGCGAGCCCGCCGGCGGCGTGCTCTGCGCCAGAACGGGTGCTGCGAACAGGAATGACACGGTGGCGGCGGCAAGTACGGTAGGACGTGTGATCATCTGACCCTCTCGATGCGTGTCCCCCACTCCTGCTCGCCGAGATATTCGATCCGTTTTCGAATTAAAGGGGTTGGGCGATCACATTTCGCCGCAAATTCGCCGCTGCGAACGCAGCGCGATTTTTGGCGATGACTTGTTCACCTCCAGGGCAGGAGAATCTCGGAATAACTAACCACGCGATGCCGTCTCATGACCCACCACAGCCGTCCGGAAGATTGGTGTTCCGGCCGCAATCAGCCCTCGCCAAACCGTGCCGCGGCAAAGGCCGACAACAGCTCGCAGCGTTCGGCGTGCACGCGGAGGTTGGCATAGGCCCCTGCTGAAAACAGATCGGGCAGCTTGTGGCTGATGTAGGTGATGGTGACGGCGGTGGTGATGTCGGCCTGGGTCATGGCGTCGCCGTGCAGCCAGGGACCGGCGGCGCGGGCTTCGAGCCAGGCGAGCGCGGCGGCGATCTGGCCGGCGAGGCGCGCGGCCTGGCCGGGATCGCGCTTGTCTGGCGGACGGCGCACGGTCTCGCCGCGGTAGGCGACGCACTTGCTGGCGAGGCCGGCGGCGACGGCGGTCAGGCGCAGGACGGCCCGGCGGTCCGGGCCCGCCGCCGGGGTCAGCGACCGCTCAGGGCCCGCCCGCTCGTCGAGATAATCGAGAATCGCGGCGCTGTCGAACAGCGTCTCGCCACCGTCCAGCCGCAGCGCCGGCACCTGGCCGAGCGGGTTGACCGCGCGCACCGCGTCGGCGTCGGCGAACACCGACAGGACCTGCCGCTCGAACGGCATGCCGTAGTGGTGGAGCGTGACGGCGACGCGCCGCACGAAGGGCGAGTCGTACTGGCCGACGAGGATCATGCGCGGCTTCGCGGTTGTTTGGGTTGGGAGGGTAGCATTGTTGGTCGCGATGAGGCGGCGCCGTGACCAAAAAACCAACACCTGCGACGGCACCCGGCCCCCGTCCGGGAGGTTGGACGGGGGCCGGCGCCAGGCTTGGCGCGTGGACGCCTCCGAGGGCTGCGTCCAGCCTCCCGCACCGGGGGCCTGGGCCCGCAGCGGTTGCGGCGCGGTCAGTGCCGGAAGGACGGGATACGCATCAGACCGGCAGGGCAGTGAACCGCGCCAGGGTCAGCAGTAACGGCGCGATGCTTCCGGCGGATGTCTGCCGATGACAGATTTGTTGCAATTGTGTCGTCGTCGCGCGCAGCCGCGGGGCGCGCCGGAACCCGGGCCGCCGCCCGATCTCAGGATGACTGGTCGGCGCGGACGTGGTTTTCCTGATGGTGCAGGCAGGCGGCGATCATCTGCCGGTGATCGAACCGGTCGGCGGCCGCCGGCGTCAGGCGCAGCACCCAGTCCGTGCCGGCCATCAGCTTCAGCATGAAGCCGCGCAGACCGGTGTGGGTGATCGGCGCCTTGCTGCGCTCGCGGGCGAGGCTGGCGAGCGGCGGCTGGTCCTTGTCCTTGGGGTCGGCGACGAAGACGTAGGCGCCGGTGACGTTGCCGAGCGCCTGGCCGATATAGCGCTCGGTCCAGGGCGCGGGATCGATCAGCACGGCCTGCTCGATGCCATCCGCGTGGCGCAGGCTGCAGTAGCGGTTGCCGAAACCGGTCTGCATCCTGGCCTGACCGATCAACTCGCCGTCTGCGTCCACAGCCGTGTAGTCGAAGGCCATGATCCTGCGGTTCGGACAGAAGCGGAAGGCGACCGGTCCCGCCTCGCCGGCATGGAACGCGGTTTCCTTGCCGTGACCGTAGCCGATGGTGTCGCAGCTGAAGATCGCGATGCCGTCCTCGCCGACGATGCGGTAGCTGTTGGTGTAGCCCTTCGGCTTGCCGCGCTGGTCGTAGTGGCGAACGAAGCGGTAGCTCGGCCCGCCGACAAAAATACTGGCGTTGGCGCCGCGGAAGCTGGCCGTCATTTTGCCGCACCCATTGCTTTGGGATAGTGAACTTTGCGGCCGGACGGTAGGTTGAAATGGTGAACAGATAGCTTACGGGGGTAGGGACATGGCGGAATCCGACGATATCGAGTTTCAGCGTGCGACGCCGGTGCTGCGGTCGGCCGACTACATGCGCTCGCGGGCGTTCTATGCCGACAAGCTGGGCTTTGCCGTGGTCGAGGAAGGCGGCACGCCGCCGCGATTCGGCATCTTTGCGCGCGGGCGCGCGGTGTTGTTCGTCGACGCCTGGAACGGTCCGCCCGCGCCGACGTCAGGCGGCTGGCAGGCTTATGTGCATGTCGACGACGTCGACGCGCAATGCGCGGCCTGCCGCGCGGCCGGTGTCGAGATCACGCGCGACGTCAGCGACACGGTCTACGGCATGCGCGAATTCGAGATCGCCGATCCCGACGGCAACGTCATCTGCTTCGGCATGGACAGCGGATAGCGGTTGTCGGCGGTGATGCCGGCGCTCGCCCCCTGCCCGGTCACCGAATTGACTCAGCCCGTGTTAAGGGTGTGACGGGGCGATTTCTCTCTCTGTCCGCGCACGCGTTTCCTCTAGTCTCCGCCGCTGAATTTTTTCCGACCACGGCGTAGGACAGGGGGAAACATGACATTTCGGCGCAGAACCCGCGCGCTTGCCGCGTGGCTGGCGGCTTGGCTGTTCCTGGCCTCGGGCCCGCTGCAGACGGCGCAGGCCGGCATGGTGCCGACCGACGAGATCCTGGCCGAGGAGACGGCGAACGCCGATCGGGAACGCGTGATGCAGTTCCTGACCCGCGACGACGTGCGCCAGCAGCTCGAGGCCATGGGCATCGATCCGGCCGAGGCGCGGTCGCGCGCCGGCGCGCTGTCGGACGCCGACATCGCCCAGATCGCGACGCACCTGAAAGACGACCCGGCCGGCCAGAGCGCGGTCGGCGCGGTGGTCGGCGCGGCCGTCGTGATCTTCCTGGTGCTGCTGATCACGGACCTGCTGTGCTTGACCAAGGTGTTTCCGTTCACCCGCTGCGCGGCGCGCTGATGCGCGCGCTCGTCACCGCGGCCCTGCTGCTGCTCGGCCTTGCCGCCTGTACGGCGCCGCGGACGGCTGAGTTGCTGGCGGCCGGCGACGGCCTGCCGGCGCGGGCCGAGGTGGCGAACGTGCCGTTCTATGCGCAGGACGAGTATCAATGCGGGCCGGCGGCGCTCGCCATGGCCGCGACCTGGGCCGGCCAGCCGGTGACGCCGGACGAGCTGGTGCCCCAGGTCTATACGCCGTCGCGCGAGGGCACGCTGCGCAGCGACATGCTGGCCGCGGCCCGGCGGCAGGGCCGGCTGGCGACGCCGGTCGACGGTCTGCGGAACCTGCTGGCCGAGATCGCCGCCGGCCACCCGGTCGTGGTGTTCCAGAACCTGGGCTTCGACTGGTATCCGCAATGGCATTACGCCGTCGCCATTGGCTACGACCTCGACGCGCAGCAGATCGTGCTGCATTCCGGTCTGACGGAACGCCAGCGCCTCGATCTCTCGACCTTCGAGCGGACCTGGGAACGCGGCAGCAACTGGGCGCTGGTGGTGCTGCCGCCGGACCGGCTGCCGGCGACGGCGCGCGCGGCGACGGTGCTGACGGCGGCGATCGGCCTGGAGCGGGCGGAGCGCCTTGCGGAGGCCGCCGAGGCCTACCGCGCCATCGCCCGGCGCTGGCCCGACAGCTTCACCGCGCGCATGGGGCTCGGCAACGCGCTGTTCGGCCAGGACGACTTCGCCGGCGCCGTCAGCGCCTTCCAGGACGCGATCGCGGAGCGGCCGACCTCGGCCGCGGCCTGGAACAACCTCGCCTACGCGCTCGCCAAGCAGGGCTACTACGCCCGCGCCCGCCAGGCCGCCGAACAGGCCGCGCGGCTGTCGCCGGTGCGGGCGGGCGAGGTACAGGAGGGCGTGCAAGAGGCCTCGGACAAGACACTGTAGCGGCTAGCCCGTGAACATTGGCCGCCGCCAGGCCGGCGCGGCGCGGTCGCCTTACGCCGTCTGACGATCGCGTTCGTTTCGCCGTTTGCACCAGCCCGCGAAGCCCAGTGCCGCGAGCCCGGCGGTGAAGAGCGGCAGGCTGGCCGGCGCCGGCACGGCAACCGCGTCCGTGGCCTCGCTGAAGATGTACGACAGTGTCGCGGTGCCATTGAACTCGTTCCGGTCCAACACCACGCCCAAAGGACTTGTCGTGCTGAAGAAGCCGGAGAAAGCTTCGAACTCGAAGGACATCGGACCAGCGAGGAACTGCGACGTATCGGCGAAAATACCTTCAGTATCTGGGACTTCATGGGCCTCAACGGTAAACCCGCCGCCCACGGGGGACAGCGCCCCCATGGCCGTGCTGCCGAGCGGCAGCTGCTCGAACAAACGCTCGCCGACAAGGGTAAACGGCTCGAGTGGGCCATCTATGCGAAGAAGCAGCTGCGTCAACGCCGAGATACCGTTGCAGGTTCCAACGACGGTTGGCCCGGTACAGGTCAATGTGCCGGAAAAGGCCGCAAAGCCCTCGAGCAGAAGCTCGACGCGCTCCAATGTGCCCAACGTCGGATCGAAGGCTGCGAAGGTGACGTTCGTCGATATTCTGGCGTCCGCCGGCCCGGTGATCGAGGCGAAGGAGAGCGCGCGGAAATCACGGCTTTGCGTGATGATCGTCGCGTCGGCCGCATGCGGCGCCGCCGTCAGGGCGGCGAGGACGAAGCCTAAGGAAAGCAGACGTTTCATGACAATAGCCCCTGGCGCAAACGTTTCCGATGGACGCACTTTCTGAGCCTTGCGGCCCAGATCTCCTCAGCGTGACCGGCCAGTTGGAATGGCGTCGCTGCCCGCTCCCAGAGATGGGGCGATGGGGTCCGGGGAAGCAATCTGGCAAATTCTTATAGGGCCTATACGGAACTTAGGGTGCCCGAGGAATTCGACGGGGCGTCGGCTTTGCGCGAGCGGCGTACGGGCCTCGAAAGTGTCGGCCAACATGATCGAATGCGGCAGCGCGTCTACCAGCCCTCACCCTCCCACGAGCTGACGCTCGCGGGTCCCTCCGTTGGACATACATGTCCAACCCCGCAAGCGGGAGAGGGGTTACAAACCGCAGTGGTGCCGGCCCCCTCTCCCGCTTGCGGGAGAGGGTTGGGGTGAGGGCTGATGGGGCCCGGCGCCCTACTCCGCCTTGCGGGCGTAGCCGACGTCTTTGAGGGCCACCTCGATCTCGCCGAGGATGGCGGGGTCGTCGATGGTGGCGGGCGTATTGTAGGTCTGGCCGTCGGCGATGGCGCGCATGGTGCCGCGCAAGATCTTGCCCGAGCGGGTCTTCGGCAGGCGCTGGACGACGGTGCAGGTCTTGAAGGCGGCGACCGGGCCGATGCGTTCGCGTACCAACTGGACACACTCGCGCGCGATCTCGTCGTGGCCGCGGTCGACGCCTGATTTCAGCACGATCATGCCGACCGGCACCTGGCCCTTGAGCTGGTCGGCGACGCCCATGACGGCGCATTCGGCGACGTCGGGATGGGCGGCCAGCACTTCCTCCATGCCGCCGGTCGAGAGCCGGTGGCCGGCGACGTTGATGATGTCGTCGGTGCGGCTCATGATGTAGAGGTAACCGTCCGCGTCCTGGTAACCGGCGTCCGCCGTCTTGTAGTGGCCGGGGAACTCGCTGAGATAGCTTTCGACGAAACGGTCGTCGTTCTGCCACAGCGTCGGCAGGCAGCCAGGCGGCAGCGGCAGCTTGACGACGATGGCGCCGGTCTCGCCGCGCGGCACCTCATTACATTGCGCGTCGACGATGCGCACGTCGTAGCCGGGCACGGCTTTCGTGGGCGAGCCGTACTTCACCGGGAGCTGGCCCAGGCCGACGCAATTGGCGGCGATCGACCAGCCGGTCTCGGTCTGCCACCAATGGTCCAGCACCGGCTTCTGCAGCATGCGCTCGGCCCATTGAATGGTGTCGGGATCGGCCCGCTCGCCGGCGAGGAACAGCGTGCGGAAGGCCGAGAGGTCGTATTTCTTCAGGAGTTCGCCGTCGGGGTCTTCCTTCTTGATGGCGCGGAAGGCGGTGGGCGCGGTGAACAATGCCGCCACTTCATGCTGCTCGATCACGCGCCAGAACACGCCGGCGTCGGGCGTGCCGACGGGCTTGCCCTCGAACAGCACCGTAGTGTTGCCGTGGAACAGCGGTGCGTAGACGATGTAGGAGTGGCCGACGACCCAGCCGACGTCGGAGGCGGCCCAGTAGACCTCGCCCCGATCGACGCCGTAGATGTTTTTCATCGACCAGTTCAGCGCGACCAGGTGGCCGCCGTTGTCGCGCACGACGCCCTTGGGCACGCCGGTTGTGCCCGAGGTGTAGAGGACGTAGAGCGGGTCGGTGGCGGCGACCGGCACGACGTCGGCCGGCTGCGCCGCGGCCATCAATTCGTGCCAGTCATGGTCGCGGCCCGGCGTCAGTTCGGCCTGTTCCATTTCGCGTTGGAGCACGATGCAGGCGTCGGGCTTGTGGCGAGCGATTTCGATGGCGCCGTTCAGGAGCGGCATGTAGGCGACGACGCGGCCCGGCTCGACGCCGCAGGAGGCGGTGACGATCAGCTTCGGCTTGGCGTCGTCGATGCGGGTCGCCAGCTCCTTCGCGGCGAAGCCGCCGAAGACGACGGAATGAATGGCGCCGATGCGCGCGCAGGCGAGCATGGCGACCGCCGTCTCGGGCACCATCGGCATGTAGATGATGACGCGGTCGCCCTTTTCGACGCCGAGGCTTTTCAGCATGCCGGCGCAGCGCGCGGTTTCGGCTTGCAGCTCGGCGAAGCTGAGTGTGCGCAGCGCGCCGGTGATCGGTGAATCGTAAATGATCGCCGCTTGGTCGCCCCGGCCGGCCTCGACGTGGCGGTCGACGGCGTTGTAGCAGGTGTTGGTCTCGGCACCGGCGAACCAGCGGTAGAACGGCGGGTTGCCGTCGTCGAGCACACGGTCCCAGCGCTTGAACCAGTGCACGTTCTCGGCCGCCTCGGCCCAGAAGGCCTGCGGGTCGCGCTGCCAGTCGCCGTAGACCGCGTCGTACCGGCTGCTCATGGCGCCGTCCCTCCCGTTATTTGATCTTCCCGTTGCCTCATCTTTAGCATCGCATCCTTTGGCGTAGAACCACAGAGCGCAGGACACCGCACGAACGTTTGCCACGAGCCCTCACCCTCCCAACCAGCTGACGCTGGTCGGGTCCCTCCGTTGGACGTATACGTCCAACCCCGCAAGCGGGAGAGGGGTTACAAACCGCAGCGGTAGCGGCCCCCTCTCCCGCCTGCGGGAGAGGGTTGGGGTGAGGGCATGTAGCATTGTCGGCGAGACGATGCCGCGGGGTCAGGAGGATGGCGATGGTGGAGATCGAGATCAGGGCGGCTGGCCCGGACAATCTGGACGATCTGACCGACATGGTTCAGGCGCTGCATCGGCACTATGGCCGGCACGCGGGGCTGGCGCGGGCGGCATTGCGGGCGGAACTGACGGCGAACGGGCCGGACGGCACCGGGCTCTACGACTGCCTGATCGCCTATCGCGACGGCGTGCCGGCGGGTCTTGCGATGTTCTCGCGTGTCTGGGATCCGGGGCTGCTGGCCGTCGGCTGGTACATCCGGGACGTCTATGTGCGGCCGGAAGCGCGGCGGCAGGGCGTGGCGCGCAAGCTGTTCGAAGGCGTCGCGCGCGCGGCGCGGGAGCGCGGCATCGTGCGGCTCGACTGGCATACGGACGCCGGCAACGCGCCGGCGGTGGCGCTTTACGATTCATTCGACGGCGCGCGGCAGAACCGCGTCGCCTACCGGCTGATCGGCGACGACATCGGCACGCTCGCCGACGGCGCGTGATATGCTGACGACAAAGCCGGTGATGGGAGGGAAACGATGAACCTGGTGCAGTTCCTGGACGCGGGCGGCGCGCGGCGTGTCGGCGCGGTCGATGCCGACGGCGCGCGGCTGAACCTGCTGGAGGAGACGGCGAGCACTTACGCGCTGGCGAAGGACGCGATCGCGGCGAAGACGCCGATCGCCGAGCTGGCGAACGCCCGCATCGGCAGCACGACGGCGGACTATGCCGCGATCATCGCCGAGAAGCGGCTGCTGCCGCCGCTCGACCATCCGGATCCGGCGCATTGTCTCGTCACCGGGACCGGGCTCAGCCATCTTGGCAGCGCGGAAGCGCGCCACAACCTGCACGCCAAGATGGACGGCGACGCGGACGACCTCACGGACTCGATGAAGATGTTCAAGTCGGGCCTGGAAGGCGGCAAGCCGGCCAAGGGCGCCTACGGCGCGCAGCCCGAATGGTTCTTCAAGGGCGATGGCGGCTGCCTGGCGCCGCCGGAGCAGGCGCTCGCCATGCCGGCTTTCGCGCTCGACGGCGGCGAGGAGCCGGAGCTTGCCGGGCTCTACGTGATCGGGCCGGACGGCCAGCCCTACCGCGTCGGCTTCGCGCTCGGCAACGAGTTCTCGGACCATGTGCTCGAGAAGCAGAACTATCTGCTGCTGGCGCACTCGAAGCTGCGCGCGTGTGCCATCGGTCCGGAGCTGCGCACCGGCGCGCCGCCCGACGACGTGCGCGGCGTCTCGCGCGTGCGCCGCGGCAACGAGGTCATCTTCGAGAAGCCGTTCCTGTCCGGCGAGGCGAACATGTCGCACTCGATCGACAATCTCGAGCGGCATCACTTCAAGTACGCCATGTTCCGGCGGCCGGGCGACGTGCACGTGCATTTCTTCGGCACCGCCACGGTCAGCTTCGCCGACGGCCTGGAGACGCAGCCGGGCGACGTGTTCGAGATCGAGGCCGACGATTTCGGCCAGCCGCTGCGCAACGCGCTCGCGCGCGAAAGCGATGAAGCGGTGGAGATTCACACGCTGTGACGGACCAACGCGCGGTTCTGATCACGGGCGCAGCGAGCGGGATCGGGGCGGCGCTGGCGTGCAAGCTCGCCGGACCGGAGACGGGCTTGCTGCTGCATACGCGCGGCAATGAAGACGGGCTCAGGCGCGTGGCGGCGGACAGTGAGGCGGCAGGCAGCGCCGTCACGACCATGCTTGGGGACCTGTGCGACCATGCCATGGCGGGCCAGCTCGTCGCGGCGGCACAGGACCGCTTCGGACGGCTCGACGCTGTTGTCAACAATGCCGGGTTCCCGGACTGGCGCGGTTTCGGGGAGCTGGACGATGCCGGACTGATGCAGTCGATCGAGGCGATCCAGGGGGCGTTCTTCCGGCTGGCGACCGCCGCCCTGCCGCTGTTGCAGGCGGCGCCGCACGGACGCGTGATCGGGCTCAGCACGTTCCTGGCGCACGGCTTCCAGCTCGCCAGCAAGATGACGCCGGCGTCAGCCACGGCCAAGGCCGGCATGGAGGCGATGGCGAAGGCGCTCGCCGTGCAGCTGGCGCCGCACGGCGTGACGGTGAATTGCGTCGTGCCCGGCTACATCCGCAAGGACCAGGAGATCGGCCTCGATCCGAACCGGCCAGAGCGGCAGGCCGATATCGCCCGCATCCCGATGGGCCGCATCGGGATGCCGGACGAGGTGGCTGACGTAATCGCCTTCCTGCTGTCGCCGGCGGCGGCGTATGTCACCGGACAATCCATCGCCATCGATGGCGGCCTGACATTGTAAATCGCGATACTGACATCTCCCGCGGCGACACTATGTATGCGAGGATACGCGTGTCGTCGGAGGGTCGCGGAGATGACGCAAGCTAAAACAATCATTGCCTTTGACGAGGGCCGGCTGCCGCCCGCCGGCACCTATGCCTTCGAGCTGGACCTGACCGGCGAGAATGGCTGCGCCATGGTCGAAACCCTTGTCTGGCTGGTCGGGTCGCTGAAGAGCCCCTTCGAGGTCTGGGCCGGACAGGCGCAGGTTTCGCCCGACGAACTGGCCGACAACTATACGAAACTGACCGTCTGGACCTCCGACCGCGATAACGCGGACTTCCTGATGCTGATGCATGAGCTGGGCGTCGACGTCGTGCGGGCGTTCCCCGACGAATAGCCGCGCCTGACGACGCTGGCGCACCGGCCCGCTCGCGCCTATCCTTGATGGTTCGAGAACAAAGACCATCCTGAGGAAACGCCAGCCATGCGGCAGTGCCTGGGCAGACGCCCGGACAGCGGGCTTCGCTCGGGCGCGGCGCCGTGACGGCGGCCCAACCGCGCACCTCGAGCGGCGCGCTCGAGCTGTTGGCCGACCGGGCCTTCCGTCAGGTCTGGCTGGCCGGCGCACTGCTGGGCACCCAGCGCTGGCTGGAGATGCTGGCGATCGGCGTCTATGTCTTCGACCGCACCGGCTCGCCGTTCCAGGTGGCGCTGATGACGATGCTGCGCATCCTGCCGATGGCGCTGCTCAGCGCCTTCGCCGGCGCCATTGCCGACCGGGTCAGCCGCCGGCTGCTGCTGCAGGTCGTCATCGTCGGCATGACGGCGGTGAGCGGCGGCCTCGGCCTGCTGGCGCTGACCGGCGCCATCGAGCTCTGGCACATCGCGCTCGGCGCGCTGCTGGGCGGCGTGTTCTGGGCCACGGACCTGCCGGTGCGGCGCACGCTGTTGGGCGAGATCGCCGGCAGCGACCGGCTGGGCGCCGGCATGGGACTCGACGCGGCGACCAACAACGCGACACGCATGCTGGGGCCGGTGCTGGGCGGATTCCTGTTGCAACTGATCGGCCTGGACGGCAGCTTCTTCGTCGGCGCCGCCCTGTTCGCCGTCAGCTTCCTGCTGCTGGCGCGCGTCGACTTCGCCGAGACGCATGCCGGCGGCATCGGCCGCAACGTGCTGCGCAACATCCTCGAGGGCCTGCAGTATCTGCGCACCGACCGGGCGTTGGTCGGCACGCTGGCGGTCACCGTGATCTTCAATATCTGGGGCTTTCCCTTCACCTCGATGGTGCCGGTGATCGGCCGCGACATCATGGGCCTGGAGGCGGGCGCCGTCGGCCTGCTGATGAGCGCCGAGGGCGCAGGCGCGCTGATCGGCGCGCTGGTGATCGCCTTCCGGGCCCGGCAGGCCCACTACCGGCGGATCTATTTCTACGGCACCTTTGCCTTCCTGGCCCTGGTGCTGGTGTTCGGCGCGACCGGCATGCCGGCGGTCTCGGCGACGGTGCTGCTGTCGATCGGCGTCGCCGGCGCCTGCTTCTCGTCGATGCAGAGCACCATCACGCTGCTGTCGGCGCCGCCGGCGATCCGCGGCCGGATCATGGGCGTGGTCTCGGTCTGCATCGGCACCGGCGTGCTGGGCTTCCTCTATATCGGCATGCTGGCGGACTGGCTCGGCGCGCCGCTGGCGGTGATGCTGACCGCGGCCCAGGGCCTCGCCGCCATGGTTCTGGTCGGCCTGATCTGGCCGGAACTGCGGCGCTGACCGTCGTCAATCTGATGCGAGCGGCACGCGCCGGATTCTCGCCACCAAAACGCCTAGACACCAAGATCACGCGGATTGGCCGGTGATCGCGCCGTCTGATCTTGGTGTCTTGGCGTCTTGGTGGTTAAGGAATTTGGGCGCTGCGCGCGCTCAGACGCTTGCGGAATGGTTAATGGCCCGGCGATTGGGGGAGACCGAAGCGGTTGATCTTGCTAGACTCTCCAGCAGGGGCAATGAGCTCGGACGGGGGTGCCGACGCGTTTCACCGGCCGCCCGTTCGGGTCGATAGGGGGAGATGCGTAATGAAGACGATTCTCCTGCCGTTCCACGACGACGACGCGGCCGAGGCCGCCCTGGCGACGGCGCATCTCGTGGCGACACGCTTCGGCAGTTATCTGGAAGGCCTGCTGGTCCGGCGCACGCCTGTTATCGTCGCCGGCGAAGGCATCGCCCTGCCGGCGGAGTCGCTGACCCAGCTCGCCTCCGACGAGGACCGCATCGCCGAGGCCGGACGGCGCTTCACCAAATTCACCGACGCCAAGGGCATTCCCTACCGCGAGGTCACCTTCACCCGCGAGAAGGTGACGGCCGGCTGGCGCGATGTCGAGGGCCAGGAAGGCGAGATCGTCGGCGAATACGGCCGCCTGTTCGACCTGGTCGTGATCGCCCGCATCGGACCGCGCGGCGGCGCCGACTGGCAGGCGACCTGCGAGGCGGCCTTGTTCGAGAGCGGCCGGCCGGTGCTGATCGCGCCGACCGCGGCGCCGCAGGGTCTGGGCGACACCGTGGTGATCGCCTGGAACGGCAGCACCGAGACGGCCCGCGCCGTGGCGCTCGGCATGCCGTTCCTGAGCCAAGCCGTCTCCGTGCTGGTGCTGACCGTTGAGAACGGCACGGTGCCGGGACCGAGCGGCGAGCAGATGGCGAACCATCTGGTCCGCAACGGCATCAACGCCACGGCGCGCACGATTTCTCCGGGCGACCTGTCCGTCGGCGAGGCCGTGCTGGCGGAAGCGAAAAATGTCGGCGCCGATCTGCTGATCAAGGGCGCCTATACGCAGCACCGGCTGCGGCAGATGATCTTCGGCGGCGCCACCCGCCACATCCTCACCCACGCCGAGCTGCCCGTGCTCATGGCGCATTAACAAACCGGTTTTTCACCACAAAGAAGCCAAGACACCAAGATCACGCTGAACATCTGGCGATCGAGACGTCTGGATCTTGGTGTCTTTGCGTCTTTGCGGTGAATCCTGGAGCGCTGCGCGCTCCAAAATCACCAGCGTCAGGCGACCCATTCGCTGACGGGGGCGCGGGCGTCTTGGAGGGGCTGGCAGATGATGTCGACGAGAGCCGGGCCGTCGTGGGCGCAGGCGGCGGCGAGCGCGGCATGGAGATCCGCCGGGTCCTCGACGGACCAGGTCTTGACGCCGTAGGCCGCCGCCACACGTGCGTGGTCGGTGCGGCTGAAGTCGACGGAGAAATAGCGCTCGTTGAAACCGGATTTCTGGCCGGCCTTGATCCAGCCGAAGACGGCGTTCGAGATGACCACGAAGGTGATCGGCAGGCCGAGGCGCACCACGGTCTCGAGCTCGCCGCTGGTGAAGCCGAAGCTGCCGTCGCCCATGACCGAGACGGTCTTGACGTCAGGCCGGCCGAAATGCGCGCCGACGGCGGCCGACAGCGAATAGCCGAGCGCGCCATGGGCGCGGTTCGAGATGAACTGACGGCCCGATTGGCCGAGGCGGTAGTAGCCGGCGAAATAGGGGCACGGCGTGCCCGGGTCGGCGACGATGACGGCGTCGGCCGGCAGGATCTCGTTCAGCGTGGCGACGACGCGCTCGGGCCGGATGGGCGTCGCGTCGCTGGTCGCCAGCTCCTGGAAGGCGGCGAACTTGGCTTCGCGGGCGGCGGCGACGGCGGCCCGGTTCAGCGCATCGCCGGGCGCGCGGCGCTGGCCGCCGATTTCGGCGTTGAGCGCGGCGAGCGCGAGGCGCGCATCGCCGACGAGCGCCGCATCGGCGGCATAGGTGACGCCGATGACGCCGGGGTCGACGTCGATGTGAATGACCTTGGCGGCGCCGGGCGCGGGATGGCGCCAGCGCTCGGTCGTCACCGAACCGGCGCGGCAGCCGACGAACAGCACCAGGTCGGCGGCGTCGACCAGCGCGCGCGTCTCGGGCGTGCCGCCGTTGCTGCCGACGACACCGACGCTCAGGGGATGGTCGTCCGCGAGGCTGCCCTTGCCGCTGATCGTGGTGGCGACCGGCATCTCGAGCGCTTCCGCGAGCGCCAGCAGCTCGGCCTCGCCGCCCGCATTGATCACGGCGCCGCCGCAGATGGCGATGGGCTCGCGCGCGGCAAGCAGCAGTTCGGCCGCAAGCGCCACGTCGTCGGACGCCGGCGCGGTCGGCCAGGCCGGGTAGCGGCCATGCGCCGGCTCGGCCCAGACATCGCTCTCGTCGACGGGCGCGTTCTGCACGTCGAACGGCAGGCCGAGATGCGCCGCGCCGGGCCGGCCCGTGGTCATGGCCTTGAAGGCGGCGCGCAGGAGCTTGGGCACGTCGGCCGCGCGGTCGATCACCGCGTTCCATTTCGTCAGCGGCGCGAATAGCGCCTTCTGGTCGAGCTCGGTGAGCGTGTACTTGCCGCGGCTGCCGACGGCGATGTCGGTGGTGATGGCGAGCACCGGATAGGAGGACTCGTTGGCTTCGACCAGGCCCGGCAGGATGTAGGTCGCGCCGCCGCCGCTCGGGCCCTCGCAGACGCCGACCTTGCCGGTGACGCGGGCATAGCCGTCGGCCATGTAGGCGGCCGAGCGCTCATCACGGCTGAGGATGTGGGTGATGCTGTGGTCGAGCCGGTGCAGGGCGTCGTAGAACGGCAGGCTGGTGTCGCCGCAGAGGCCGAAAATGTACTTCACGTCATAGCGCTGCAGCATGCGCACGACGGCCTCGCCGCCGGTGAGCTGGTTGGTCGTCTGGGTCATCAGGCCGTCTCCTCCCCGCCCCCTGCATAGCATATGCGGCCGCGCGGTCGAGGGTTTGCCGACAGCGTTGGAACCGTGCGAGGCTTGCCGCCGCGGGATTGGAAATCGGGAGTTGGCAGATGAGTGAAGCGCCTGCGCGGTGCGATTTGATGTTCAGGGGCGCTGCGGTCTTCGACGGCAGCGGCGCCGAGGCGGTGACGGCCGACGTGGCCGTCGAGAACGGCCGTATCGCCGCGATCGGCGACCTCGGCGGCAGCGGCGCGGTGGTCGAGATCGATGCCGCCGGCAAGGCGCTGGCGCCGGGCTTCATCGACGTGCATACGCATGACGACCGCTACCTGCTGGCGCAGCCGGACGTGCCGGCGAAAGCGAGCCAGGGCGTGACCACGGTGGTGGTCGGCAATTGCGGCATCAGCGTCGCGCCACTGACCCGGCCCGGCCTGCCGCCGCCGCCGTTCGACCTGCTGGCCGACCGGCCGGAATACTGCTTCGCCAGCGTTGACGACTATTTCAAGCGGCTAGACGATCAGCCGGCGGCGCTGAACTCGCTGACGCTGATCGGCCATTCGGTGCTGCGCTACAACTGCATGGACGATCTGGACCGGCCGGCGACCGATGCCGAGATCGGCGCCATGCGCGACCTGATGGCGGACGCCATGGAGGCCGGCGCCATCGGCATGTCGAGCGGCCTGTTCTATCCGCCGGCGAAGGCCGCGCGCACCGAGGAGGTGATGGGCGCGGCGGAGGCGCTGACCGCCGGCGACGGCATCTACACGGCGCATATCCGCAATGAGGCCGAAGGCGTCGTCGACTCGATCGAGGAGGCGGCGGCGATCGGCCGGCATGCCGACGTGCAGGTGGTGATCTCGCACCACAAGTGCATGGGCACGGCGAACTACGGCCGCACGCGCGAGACGCTGCCGCTGTTCGACCGGCTCAGCGGCGAGCAGCGCATTGGCCTCGACGTCTATCCGTATGTGGCCGGCTCGACGGTATTGCTGCCGGAAATGGTCGAGATGGCGGAGAAAACGCTGGTGACCTGGTCGAAGGCGCGGCCGGACTGCGCCGGGCGCGACCTCGCCGAGGTGGCGGCCGAACTGGGCCTGAGCCCGCTCGAGGCCGCGGCCGAACTGCAGCCGGCGGGCGCCGTCTACTTCACCATGGACGAGGCCGACGTGCAGCGCATCATCGCCTATCCGCGCAGCATGATCGGCTCGGACGGCCTGCCGAGCGACAGCCATCCGCACCCGCGGCTCTGGGGCACGTTCCCGCGCGTGCTGGGGCACTACGCGCGGGAGCTCGGCGTGCTGACCATGGCGGACGCCGTCCATCGCATGACCGGCCTGCCGGCGACGGAGTTCGGCCTTGGCGATCGCGGCTTCGTGCGGCCGGGCTATCACGCCGATCTGGTGCTGTTCGATCCGGGCAGCGTGCTCGACCGTTCGACCTTCGAGGCGCCGACGCAGCCGGCGGCGGGCATCGAGCTGGTGCTGGTGAACGGCGAAGCGGTCTGGCGCGACGGCGCCTCCACAGGCGCCCGCCCCGGCCGCGCCATCCGCCGGCAGGAGACGGCCAGGGGGCGGTAGTCGCGGCCTTTTGGGTTCTATGACGGCGCGGTCCGCGCGCTTAAGGCGAGCGGGTGTCGTTGCGGTAGAAGAGGTGGCGACCGATGGTGACGGTGGCGTCGAAGGCCTTGCCCCAGTCGGGGGCGACGTAGTCGGCGTGGTAGTGGGTGGCGGCCGACGTGAGGTCGCGGAGGCCGCCCTCGTTGACCAGCTTGGCGAGGTCGACGGCGTCGCGCCAGGCGGTCATGTCGTGTGGGTCATCCGAGCGGCCGTCGCAGGCGAAGGAGAACTGGCAGGCGTGCCGGCGGTGCGCGTTCTGGAAGACGACGCCGCAGACGTC
This sequence comes from Alphaproteobacteria bacterium, assembly GCA_965232515.1. Taxonomy (GTDB): domain Bacteria; phylum Pseudomonadota; class Alphaproteobacteria; genus JANQKO01. The sequence goes on from CBDDPY010000002.1 coordinate 2,695,243, forward strand.
GTTCGGGTAGCGCCGGTCGGCGACCCGGTTGCGGATCACCTGGGCCACGGCCATGCGGCCCTCGAACGGCTCGCCGCGGGCCTCGAAATAGATCGCCTGAGCAAGGCAGCGGTCGGCCGCGGCCAGATCCTCGTAGCCCGGCGCCCGCGGAAGCAGGACAAGCGTCAGCGCCGCCAGCGGCAGGACGCCAGCGAGACCGAGCAAGATATGGTGGCGGCGCGTCATACCTGCTGAATAGGGGCGGAATACGGCGAAAATCGGGCAGGCCCGCCACCCCTCGCCTTGTCGGCCTCCGGAAAACTGGGTAGGTTGCCGAAAAGCACGCAACTCCAGCAAAAACAGGGATTTGAGGCCGATGAGCGCGAACCCGTACGCCACCGACCTGGACCAGAACGCCGCCAACCACCAGCCGCTGTCGCCGCTCTCCTTCCTGGAGCGCACGGCCGCCGTGTACCCCGACCGGATCGCCTGGATTCACGGCGAGACGCAGACCAGCTACCGCGATTTCTACCGGCGCTGCCGGCAGCTCGCGAGCGCGCTGTCGAAGCGCGGCATCGGCCTCGGCGACACGGTGGCGGTCATGGCGACGAACATCCCGCCGCACCTGGAAGCGCATTACGGCGTGCCGATGACGGGTGGCGTCCTGAACGCCATCAACATCCGGCTGGACGCGGCCACGGTCGCCTTCATCCTGGAGCACGGCGAGGCCAAGATCCTGCTGGTCGACAAGGAATTCGCGCCCGTGGTCAGCGACGCCGTCAGCCGCATGGACGCCCCGCCGACGATCATCGATATCGACGATCCGCTGGGGCCGGACAACGCGTTGATCGGCGAGAAGGACTATGAAGCCCTGCTGGCCGAAGGCGATCCGGATTTCGAATGGTCCTGGCCGGCGGACGAATGGCAGGCGATCTCGCTGAACTACACCTCGGGCACCACCGGCAATCCGAAGGGCGTGGTTTACCATCGTCGCGGCGCGTTTCTGAACGCGGTCAGCAACGCCATGAGCTGGGGCCTGCCGCAGCAGCCGGTCTATCTCTGGACGCTGCCCATGTTCCATTGCAACGGCTGGTGCTTTCCCTGGACGGTGACGGCCTACGGCGGCACGCATGTCTGCTTGCGCCGGGTCGAGGCAGGGCCGATCTTCCAGGCCCTGGAACGGCATGGCGTGACGCATTTCTGCGGCGCGCCGATCGTCTTGAACATGCTGGCGAACGCGCCGGACGACGTGAAGATCAAGCTCGACCGGCCGGTCAGCGTCATGACCGCGGGCGCGGCGCCGCCGGCCGCCGTGATCAAGGGCATGGAGGCCATGGGCTTCGGCGTCACCCACGTCTACGGCCTGACCGAGACCTACGGGCCCGCCGTGGTCTGCGCCTGGCACGCGGAATGGGACGCGCTGCCGGAGGCGGACCGCGCCGCCAAGACCGTGCGCCAGGGCGTGCGCTACCCGATGCTGGAGGCGCTCGACGTGATGGACCCGGAGAGCATGACGCCGGTCGCGCGCGACGGCGCCACCATGGGCGAGGTCATGTTCCGCGGCAACGTGGTGATGAAGGGCTATCTGAAGAACCCGACCGCCAGCACGGATGCGTTCGCCGGCGGCTGGTTCCATTCCGGCGATCTCGCCGTCATGCACGCGGACGGCTATATCGAGCTGAAGGACCGCTCGAAGGACATCATCATCTCGGGCGGCGAGAACATCTCGACGATCGAGGTCGAGGACACGCTCTACCGGCACCCGGCGGTGCTGGAAGCGGCGGTGGTGGCGAAGCCGCACGAGAAATGGGGCGAGACGCCCTGCGCGGTCGTCACGCTCAAGCCCGACGCCAGGGCAGTCACGGAGAAGGACATCATCGACTTCTGCCGCGAGAATCTGGCGCACTTCAAGTGCCCGACGGTCGTCCTGTTCGACACCCTGCCGAAGACGTCGACGGGCAAGATCCAGAAATACGTCCTGCGCGATCGGATCCGCGACGCTTAGCGCACGCCGGGGACACCGGTTTTCCAAAAACCGGCAGCAACTTCTCGGTTGCGCCGCCCGTCAGAGCTGACGTTAAGGAAATTCGACCGCGCGGTAAGCGGAGAATCCGCCGCGCGGGACCTGATCAGGCCGGCGTCAGTGCGCCGGCTCGGGACTTAAGCGAGCGATCTCGTCTTTGATGCGAAGCTTCTGGCGCTTCAGTGCCTGAATCCTGAGTTCATCGGGATGCGGCCTGAGGTTTTCTTCGACGATTTGCTGTTCGAGATTCTGATGCTCGGTACGCAATTCTTCGACAGAAACGCCTTCGATCATACGCGTCCTCCAATCACATTGATTGTGGTCATAATATAGCCACTTCGGCGCGCGGATGACAGCCCATCGCAGCAATTGAACAGGAAAGTCCTAGGCCACTTCCGGGCGCTTCTATGGTAGGCTGTGACCATATTCCAAAGATTCGCCGGAGCGCCATGGAGCGTGAAGAGCTAGAGGCGAAGCTGGTCGCATTGCAGCAGGAGCACCGGGATCTCGACCATGCGATCGATGCCCTGGTGGAACAAGGCACTTACGACCAGCTGAAGGTGCAGCGTCTGAAAAAGCGAAAGCTTCAGCTGAAGGACCTGATCGCCCGGGTCGAGAGCCAGCTGACGCCCGACATCATCGCCTGAGCCCGCGCGGCGCGCGAATCGCCGGGATGCGAATGCGGGCGATACCGACGCCTCCACGGCGCTTTGGTCAGGAAGCCGTGATCGATTTTCGGGCGAATCACCCCGAATCGGTTCTCAGGATCCGCCCTTGATCGCCGCCTTATGGGCGTACATGGCCTTGTCGGCCGCCGCCATGGCGTCGCCCGCCGTGGTCTCGTCGCCGGCGAATCCCGCAACGCCATATGCCACCGATACGGTGAAGTGGTCGTCGCCCCACGGCACGGGCACGGCGGCGATATCGGCGGCAAGGGCCGCCGCCTTGACGTTGGCTGTCTGCTCGTCCGTATGGGTCAGGATCACGCCGAACTCGTCGCCGCCCAGGCGGCCGACCACGTCGGAGCCGCGGACCTGACGCGTCAGCGTGTCGGCGACATGCAGCAGCGCCGCATCGCCGGCCGCATGGCCGTGGGTGTCGTTGATCTGCTTGAAGCCGTTGACGTCGAAGTAGATCAGGCTGCTGGCGGTGCCGTAGCGCTGACCATAGGAAATAATGCGGCTCAACTCGCGGACGAAAGCCCGCCGGTTGGCAACGGGCGCGAGCGTATCCTGATCGGCAAGCTGCTCGAGCTGGCTCAATCGGGTCTGGGCGCCGGCGAGATCGCGGCGCAAGCGCTCGACCTCCTCCATCAGCGTCATGATCGCCGCGCGCACCTTCGGCGTCAGCTCGGCCTCGGGCACGCCGAGGATGCTGGCCGAATCGTTGCTGTCGGCGGCCGCGCCGGTTGCCGCCACGGTCGGCTTCCGCGTCGACGTCTTGTCGTCCCGCGTGCCGGCGACCCCCCGGATTGGCTTGGTTTCTCCGATCTTCATCGCTTCGCAATTCTGACGGCGCCGTCGCGCTGACAACACGCGGCATCGCCCCATCGGCGACACCGCGCAGGAAACCACCGGCGATTATAGCCCGAATCGTTAACAAACATTGCCAACTTGTGACATCGACTTGCAGAATCGGTTCCGGCAAACCCCGTTGACCAGAACGGGTTGCCACCTATACTCGCCGCCTCGTCAACGCCATCGGGACCACGACAATGGCCAATGCGGCCCCCTCGGTCGGTATCATCATGGGCAGCCAGTCCGACTGGGAAACCATGCGGCACGCGGCCGACGTCCTGACGGAACTCGGGATCGCGAGCGAGACCCGGATCGTCTCGGCGCACCGCACCCCGGAGCGGCTCTACGAATACGCCGACGGTGCGCGCGACCGGGGCCTGAAGGTGATCATCGCCGGCGCCGGCGGCGCCGCGCACCTGCCCGGCATGACCGCCGCGATGACGCCGCTGCCGGTGTTCGGCGTGCCGGTCGAGAGCAAGGCGTTGAAGGGCATGGACAGCCTGTTGTCGATCGTGCAGATGCCGGCCGGCATTCCGGTCGGCACGCTCGCCATCGGCCGGGCCGGCGCGGTGAACGCGGGCCTGCTGGCGGCCGCGGTGGTCGCGCTCTCCGACCCGGCGGCGGCAACGGCGCTCGACAACTGGCGCAAACGCCAGACCGACGCCGTGGCGCTGACCCCCGACGACGACGGCTGACAAACCGAGATGACGGTCTTCCGGCCCGGCGCGACGATCGGCATTCTCGGCGGCGGCCAGCTCGGCCGCATGCTGGCGCTGGCGGCCGCGCCGCTGGGCTATCGCTGCCATATCTTTTCGCCGGACACCGACAGCCCGGCCGCCCAGGTATCGGCGGCAGCCACCGTCGCCGCCTATGACGATTGGAGGGCGCTCGACACCTTCGCGGAAGCCATCGACGTGGCGACCTACGAGTTCGAGAACGTGCCGGCCGAAACGGCCGACCGCCTGGCGGCGCATGTGCCCGTGCGGCCCGGCCAAAAGGCGCTGGCGACCGCGCAGGACCGGCTGACGGAAAAGGATTTCGCCCGCGGCATCGGCGCTGGGACAGCCGACTATATGGGCGTCGCGTCGGCCGCCGAGCTGGCGGTCGCCATTGACCGGATCGGCACGCCGTCGGTGCTGAAAACGCGCCGGCTGGGCTATGACGGCAAGGGCCAGATCCGGATCGAGGCGATCGCCGATCCGGCCGCGGCCTGGCGGGCAATCGGCGAGGCGCCGTCGATCCTGGAGGCGTTCGTCGACTTCCGCATGGAGGTCTCGGTTGTCGCCGCGCGCGGCGTCGACGGCAGCATCCGGTGCTACGACGTGATCGAGAACCGGCACGCCAATCACATCCTGGACACCAGCACAATGCCGGCCCGCATTCCGGAGGAGCTGGCAAGGGAGGCGCAGGACCTGGCCGCGACCATGCTGCACGACCTCGACTATGTGGGCGTCATGGCGGTCGAGCTGTTTGTCACGACCGGCGACCGGCTGCTGGTCAACGAGATCGCGCCGCGGGTACACAATTCCGGCCATCTGACGATCGAGGCGACGCCCACGAGCCAGTTCGCCCAGCATATCCGGGCGATCTGCGGACAACCGCTGGGGTCGGTCGAGCGCCTGGCGGCGGCCGAAATGCGGAATCTGATCGGCGATCAGGTCAACGATTGGCCCGAGATCCTGGCCGAGCCGGGGGCGCATCTGCACCTCTACGGCAAATCCGACATCCGCGCCGGCCGCAAGATGGGGCACGTCACCCGCCTGAAACCCGAGGATCGCTGATCGGGATCAGGCGGTGCGCCGCGTCCCGTGACGCAGGCGGCCGAGCACGGCCCACGGCGACGGCAGGTCGGGGAAGCGGTCGGTCACCTTCTCGATCCGGCGGCGCACGGTCATGATGCTCATGACCTCCTCGATCCGGCGGTCGAGAAAGTCCCAGCTGTCGGCGAAATCGTCGGAATCGTCGTTCAGCCAGAACAGCAGCGTCGAGGAATAGACGCCGGCCAGCAGTGCGCGCTTGGTATAGAAGTTGAAATCCGTCGCGTTGTCGCCGGCGGCGTACCACATGGCATCGACGGTCCGGTAGAGCGATTTCAGTGCCGGGCGGGCGTTTCTCGGCATCGCCTGGACGGCGAGCGCGCGGCGCACGGCCTCGCGGTGGCTGGCGGCCTGCTCGAGCCGCACCCGCACGGCGGTGGCGATCCGTTCGCGGATCTTCATTGACGGCAGATCGCGGCGCTCAAGCTCTTCAAGCATCTGCCGGTCGGCCTCGGCGACATAGCAATCGACCGCATCGGCGGCGCCGCCCGGGAACGCGCGGCCCGCCATGTCCTCGTCATAGCCGGCGGCGACGGCGGCCTTGCGCAGACAGCCGCGCGTCCAGCCGTCAAACGGGACGTTCGGCAGCGCCGCCGTCAGGATCGCGATGCGTTCCGTCGTCAAGTGCTCGCTCATGCTTCCGCCGCCTCCACCATCTCGTCGTCCTCCGCCACGGCCTGCGCTTCCGCGACGATGTGGCGGAATTCGCTCTCGAAGACCAGCTTCGACAGGTCGGTCATGCGCTGCGGGTAAAGAATCCCGTCCAGATGATCGCATTCATGCTGAACGACACGGGCGTGGAACCCGTCGACCTCACGCTCGAGCCGCTCGCCGGTTGGCGTCAGGCCGCTGTAGCGGATCCGGTCGAACCGGGGCACAAGGCCCCGCAGGCCCGGCACCGACAGGCAACCCTCCCAGTCCTCGACAACGGCGTCGCCCAGCGACACCACCTCGGGGTTGATCAGGATCGTCAGCGGCAGGACCTCGTCGTCCTCGCCCGCCTGCTCGGCCCGCGCCGGCGTGATCTGGAACATCACCACGCGCAGCGGCACATGGACCTGCGGCGCGGCGATGCCGGCGCCGTTGGCGTCGACCATGGTCTCGTACATGTCCTGGATCAGGCGGTGCACATCCGCGCCGGTCGGATCGGCAACGGGCTCGGCCGGCCGGCGCAGCACCGGGTGGCCCATTTTCGCGATTTTTAACAAAGCCATAAGGCCAATATGGTCTGCTGACCAGACGCGGTAAAGGTCATTCGGCAGGCGCCATGCACAGCCCGGCCTTGCGGCTTCAGGCTTCACATATCAGACCCGCTGCGGTATAACCCGGCCCCTTGATCATTGTGGCCGAAGTCTAATCGTTTAGGGAGAAAAACCCTGGTACACGTCCTCGTCCGCGACAACAATGTCGACCAGGCCCTGCGCGCGCTGAAGAAGAAGATGCAGCGCGAGGGCGTCTTTCGTGAGATGAAGCTTCGCAACTTCTACGAGAAGCCCTCGGTGAAGCGCGCACGCGAGAAGGCCGAAGCGGTCCGCCGGGCCCGCAAGCTTGCCCGCAAGCGGGCGCAGCGCGAAGGTCTGCTATAGACCCGTTTCGCCTGCCGGACCGGTTCCGGCACCACGATCTTCCGATTTCAACGTGTTTTTTTGCCCCGGTCAGGCCGCCGGGACGTGTTCGCGCGCGCCGCATCGCGCCCCCTGCATGCCTCACACTGGTCACGCCAAAACGCACACGCATGCCTTCACAAGAGTTCATTAATGGGGAATATGGTTAATTACCGTTGATTCGGCGTCGGTCGATCAACTTTTTTGGCATCAAAACCAGTTGTTGTTCGTATTTGTAAGTGAGTTTGTGTGACGGACACGCGTTGCGAATCCGTTCGTAGATATAAAAGCATGAGGGTAATGAGGGCCGACCGCATGCTGTTGTTGCAAGATCGCGAACCCGCTTCGCTTGGCGAGCTCGCGAAATCCTCCGAAGCGAAGCTTCTGCTGATGTTTTTCGCCATCAGTTGCGCGGCGCTCGTTGCCGCGTGGGTCGGCATGCGCGTGGTTATCACCGAAGCGATCGAGGACGAGGCCCGCGAGACGGCGGCGCAATGGGCCCAGGTGTTCGAAAAGGAGCTGGTGCATCATCACGTCGATGTGCAGCGACTGTTGTCGGGCCGGCAGCCGTTGGAGAGCGATGGCCATCTGGTCGAGATCGCCAACAGCATCGAAAACGTCTTTCGCTACCGCATTCTCGACGCGGATGGCGTGACGCGGCTCGGCGTGGCGGCCGATATCGGGACCCGCACGTCCGACACCAAATTCGCCGACGTCATGGCGTCGGGTCAGCCTTATGCCGAGATCGAACGGAGCCAGGACTTCGGCCCCGAGCGCCGGCTGGTCAGCGAAGCCTATGTGCCGATCCTGCGCGACGGCCGAGCGGTCGGCGCGGTCGAGGTTTATGTCGATATGACGGACCGGGCCGATGCCGTCGAAGGGCTCGGCAACACGGTCCTAATCGGTCTTGCGTCGCTGCTGGCCGTCATGGGCGTCCTGAAAAGCCTTTGCGCCTGGCGCAGCCTACGCGAGCGGCGCCGCACCGAGGCCGCGTTGCTGCAGGCCAAGATCGAGGCGGAAATGGCAAATCAGGCGAAATCAGAGTTTCTCGCCAGCATGAGCCATGAGCTGCGCACGCCGCTGAACTCGATCATTGGCTTCTCGGAGATCATCGCGACCAACGGCATGGGGCCGGTCGGAAACGCGCGGTATGTCGAGTATGCGGACCATATCCACGAGTCCGGTCAGTTTCTGCTCGAATTGGTGAACGACATCCTCGATCTGTCGAAAATCGCCGCCGGCAAGGCGAGCTTGCGCGAACAGGAACTGGACCTCGAATCCCTGATCGATGCCTGCATGATCATGGTGCAGCAATCCGCGGCCAACGGCGGCGTGACCCTGGAAACCCAGCCGACGACAGCGGCGATTTACGCGGACGAACTCAAACTGCGACAAATCCTGATCAACCTGCTGGCAAACGCGATCCGCTTCACGCCGGCCGGCGGGACCGTGACGCTGTCCGCGACGCCCGGCCCCGCCGGCGAGTTGATCCTGGCGATCGCCGACACCGGTGTCGGGATCGCACGCAAGGACATGGCGAAAGTTCTTCAGCCGTTCGGCCAGGCGAATAACGCGCCGGCCGTCACACCCACCGGGACCGGCCTCGGCCTGCCGTTGGCCAAGGCGTTCGCGGAACTGCACGACGCCGAGTTTTCGCTCGACAGCGAACCTGGCGTCGGCACGACGGTGACGATCAGGTTCCCGGCGGCGCGCGTCATCGACCTCGCCGCGTCGGACGCCGAATTCGAGGAGCGAGCCGAAACCGGCTAACGTGCCCGCGCGGTCAGTCCGCCGTCGACCAGGATCTCGGCCCCGGTGACGTATTTCGATTCATCGCTGGCAAAATAGAGCCCCGCGTAGGCCACGTCCCAGGCATCGCCCATCCGGCCCATCGGCACCTGTGCGTTACGCTTGTCGATCAGCGCTTGCGCCTCGCCGCCGGCATACTGGCCCGCCAGTCGCGCCTCGACGAGCGGCGTGTGCATCAACCCCGGGATCACGGTGTTGAAGCGGATGTTCCGGGCCGCGTATTTCACGGCGAGATGGCGGGAAAACTGGATCAGGCCGGCCTTGGCGGCGGCATAGGCGACGTGATCGTTGCCCATGTGCCGCAGGCCGGCGATCGAGGCGATGTTGACGACGGAACCGCCGCCCTGGCCCTCCATGACCGGCAAGGCGTGCTTGCAGGCGAGATAGACGCTTTTCAGGTTCATGTCGATCTGGTGGTCCCAGACCTCTTCCGGCATCTCGACCGGACCGCCGGGCGCCGAGCCGCCGACGTTGTTGTGCAGCACATCGATGCGACCGAACCGATCCGTGCAGGTCCGCACCATGGCGGCGACCGCGTCGCTGTCGGTGGCATCGGTCTGGCAGACCTCGGCGACGCCGCCCTCCTCGGCGATCAGCGACTGGGTTTCGCGCGCGGCGTCGAGATCGATATCGGCGGCGAAAACCTGTGCGCCCTCGCGCGCATAAAGCACGGCCGCGGCCTTGCCGTTGCCCCAGCCCGGTCCGACCGAGCCGGCGCCAGTGATCAGCGCGATCTTACCTTCGAGGCGTCCGGCCATGATTCTGCTCCGCGCTAGAGCGACTTGACGATGTCCTCGACCATCTTCTTGGCGTCGCCGAACAGCATCATGGTGTTGTCGGCATAAAACAGATCGTTGTCGATGCCGGCATAGCCCGGCGACAGCGAGCGTTTGACGAACAGGACGGTGCGCGACTTGTCGACGTCGAGAATCGGCATGCCGGCGATCGGACTGGAGGGATCGGTGCGGGCGGCCGGGTTGGTGACGTCGTTGGCGCCGATCACGAAGGCGACGTCGGTGTTGGCGAAGTCGGAGTTGATCTCTTCCAGCTCGGCCACTTCGTCATAGGGCACGTTGGCCTCGGCCAGCAGCACGTTCATGTGGCCCGGCATGCGGCCGGCGACGGGGTGGATGGCGTAGCGCACGTTCACCCCCTCGGCCTTCAGCAGGTCCGCCATCTCGCGCAATGTGTGCTGCGCCTGCGCCACCGCCATGCCGTAGCCCGGCACGATGATGACCGAGCCGGCATTCTTCATGATGAAGGCCGCGTCGTCGGCGCTGCCGGGCTTGACCGGCTTGTCGGAGCGGGTCGCCGCGGCGGCGCCGCTGTCGCCGCCGAAGCCGCCCAGCAGCACGCTGATGAACGAGCGGTTCATGGCCCGGCACATGATGTAGCTGAGGATGGCGCCGGACGAGCCGACCAGCGCGCCGGTGATGATCAGCGCCGTGTTCTCCAACGTGAAGCCGATGCCGGCCGCAGCCCAGCCCGAATAGGAGTTCAGCATCGAGACGATGACCGGCATGTCGGCGCCGCCGATCGGGATGATCAGCAGGAAGCCGATGGCAAAGGCGATCAGCGTCATCAGCCAGAAGTAATTCACCTCGGGCTCGACGCAGAAGGCCACCATCAGCGCGACGATGACGAGGCCGATTAGGGCGTTCAGCGCGTGCTGGCCTTTGAACACGATGGGGTTGCCCGACATCAGCGCCTGCAGCTTGGCAAAGGCGATCAGCGAGCCCGAAAAGGTGATGGCGCCGATCACCACGCCGAGCGACATCTCGATGCGGCTGACCAGCTTCAGCGCCCCGGTCTCGTCGACGATGCCGTAGGCGGCCGGATTGTAAAGCGCCGCGGCGGCGACCAGCACGGCGGCGAGACCGACCAGGCTGTGGAAGGCGGCGACCAGCTGTGGCATCGCCGTCATCTGGATCTTCAGCGCGATCACCGTGCCGATCGCGCCGCCGACGACCAGCGCGATCAGGATCCAGACATAGGACACGACCTCGGGATCGATGATCGTGGTGATCACCGCGATGGTCATGCCGATGATGCCGTACATGTTGCCGGCGCGCGACGAGTCCGGCGACGACAGCCCGCGCAGCGCCATGATGAACAGCACCGAAGAAACCAGGTAGGCGAGCGCCGTGAGGTTTGCAGACATTGCCCCGCCCCCGCTATTTCTTCTTCTTGTACATCGCCAGCATGCGCTGTGTGACGGTGAAGCCGCCGAAGATGTTGACGGCGGCGAGCGCGATGGCGATCACGCCCAATATCTTCGACAGGCTGATATCAGCCGGTCCGGCGGCGATCAAGGCGCCGACGATGATCACGGACGAGATCGCATTGGTCACCGACATCAGCGGCGTGTGCAGCGCGGGCGTCACGCTCCAGACCACGTAGTAGCCGACGAAAATCGCCAGCACGAAGATCGCAAGGCGGAAGATGAAGGGATCGACGGTGGCTGCGACGTCCATGTTTTCGGTGTCCTTACGTCAGGTTCACGGGACGCGGCCTCAGCCGCCGTCACCGGTCAGCATCGGATGCACGACCTTGCCGTCGTGCGCGACAAGCGTGCCCTGGACGAGCTCGTCTTCCCAATCGATCTGCAGGGCGCCGGTCTCGGCGTCGATGAACGGCGTCAGGAAGTTCAGCAGGTTCTTGGCGAACAGCGCCGAGGCATCGACCGGCACCCGGCCCGGCACGTTGTAATGGCCGACGATCTTGACCCCGTGGGCCTCGGCGATCTCGCCGGGCGTCGACAGCGTGCAGTTGCCGCCGCTTTCGACCGCGAGATCGACGATCACCGAGCCGGGTTTCATGGTCTTGACCATGTCCTCGTTGATCAGCGTCGGCGCCGGCCGGCCGGGGATGAGCGCGGTGCAGATAACGATGTCCTGCTTGGTGATGGTTTCGGCGATCAGTTCGGCCTGCTTGCGCTTGTACTCGTCGCTCATCTCCTTGGCGTAGCCGCCGGCGGTTTCGGCCTGAGCCGTTTCCTCGTCCTCGACCATCACAAACGTCGCGCCCAGACTCTCGACCTGTTCCTTCGCGGCCGGCCGAACGTCGGTGGCGGAGACGATGGCGCCCAACCGACGGGCGGTGGCGATCGCCTGCAGCCCCGCGACGCCCGCGCCCATCACCAGCACGCGCGCCGGCGCAATCGTACCGGCCGCCGTCATCATCATCGGCAGCGCGCGGCCAAAAGCCTCGGTGGCGTCGAGCACGCTCTTGTAGCCGGCGAGATTGGCCTGGCTCGAGAGAATGTCCATGCTCTGGGCCCGGGTGATGCGCGGCATCAACTCCATGGCGAACGCGGTGACGCCGGCGGCGGCGAAGGCCTCGACCTGCGGCTTGTTCATCAGGGGATTGAGCGCGGCAATCAGGATCTGACCGGATTTCAGAAGCGCCAGCTCGTCCGGCCCTCCTTCCTCCGACGTCAACGGCCGGGAAACCTTGAGCACAGCGTCGGCGCCATCCAAGGCCGCCGTGGCATCGGCGGCAATCTTGGCGCCGGCTTCCTCGAACATCGCATCGGGGATGCTGGCGCTGGCGCCGGCGCCGGTCTCGACCGCGACCTCGACGCCAAGTCCGGCGAACTTCTTGACGGTCTCGGGCGTCGCCGCGACGCGGGTCTCGTGCGCGCGACGTTCCTTCAGGACGGCGATCTTCATGCCTTACGAACTCCGATCAGGTCGGCGGCGTCGCCGGACGTTGCGGTCGATGTATCGGAACAGGGAAAACGCGGCCCGGCAGCGCCGGCGGCGGAGCGGGCCGATGACACGGCAGGGCGCCTGTCATCAGGTCGGTTAGAGCAGGAAGATGGCCATCAGAACCAAGAGAATGACAATGCCGACGACGGAAATGTTCGTCAGCTTCATGAAGTTGCGCCACATCTGGCGCTGAGCGGAAATATCCATGTGGCCACGTGCCTCGTCGCTCATATTGATCCCCCAACAATCGTACGGGTTAAGGTGGCCAGCAATATAACAAAGGCCGTTGCGGATCAATCGCTTGCTGTACCGGCGACGCGGAGCGGCCGGACTTATCCGGGGAGCGGCACGCCGGCTTTCTTCAATGCCGCGGTCTGACGCTTCTCCAGGGCCTTCACGTCGAAGTCGTCGATCAGGTCGTGGAACAGCCGGTGCCAGTTGATCTCGGCGGCAAGATGCATGAAAACGCCGCCGAGACCGATGGCGGCGCGATCCATGAAGACGAATTCGCGCGGCGGCCGCACGCCGCCCAGCTCGCGCAGCCTGCGGTGGACCTTTTCGGCCACCTCGCGGCCGTAGATGCCGCTCGATTCCATTTCCTGGATGCGCCGCTGGCGATCCTCCAGCAACGGCCCGTAGACGAAGTTCGCCCACATATTGAGGGTGTCGATGACCTCGTTGGAGAGGTCGAAGAAGCCCCAGGTCTCGTAGGCGTGTACCGCCAGCTCGCGGTCGTCGTCGCGAATCGCCTTGTACAGGTCGATCACGCCGGCGACGAATTTCGGCTTGAAGACGCGAATGCAGCCGAAATCGAGCAAGTTGATGCCGTAGTCGGGCCGGACCGAGTAGTTGCCGAGATGCGGATCGCCGTGGATGACGCCGTAGTCGTAGAAAGGCACATACCAGGCCCGGAACATGTTGTTGGCGATGGCGTTGCGGGTCTCGAGGTCGGCATCCTTGAAATCCAGCAGCGACCGGCCGTCGAGCCAGGCCATGGTCAGCAGCCGCTTGGTGCACAATTCCGGCAGCACGCCGGGAATATGCACATGCGCTTCGCCGCCCAGCATCGCGTTGTAGAGGCGCATATGCCGCGCCTCCAGCTCGTAGTCCAGCTCCTCGCGCAGACGGGCCGCGATCTCCTCGTGGATGTGGCTGGTGTCGATGCTTTTGTCGTAACGGTGATAGATCGCGAAGATCAGCTTGAGCTGCTTCAGGTCGGCCTCGACCGCCGACTGCATGTCCGGATACTGCAGCTTGCAGGCCAGCACGCGGTCGTCGAGACGGGCCCGGTGCACCTGTCCCAGCGACGCCGCGGCGGCGGCTTCATGCTCGAACTCGTCGAAGGATTTCTGCCAGTCGGCACCCAGCTCGCTCGCCATCCGGCGCTTCACGAACAGCCAGCCCATGGCCGGCGCGTTCGATTGCAGCTGGATCAACTCCTGCACGTATTCCTGCGGCAGCGCCTCGGGGATGGTCGCCATGATCTGGGCGACCTTCATCAGCGGGCCTTTCAGGCCACCGAGGGCCATGCGCAGCTCGTTGGCGTGCTTGTCGCGGTCGAGCTTGATGCCGAGGAAGCGTTCGCCGGCCAGACGCGCGGCCAGGCCGCCGACGGCGGTCGAGACCTGTGCGTAGCGCTTCACCCGGCCCGATACGCGGCTTTCTTCACGGTCGTTGGCCAAGCTACAGCGCCTCCAGCTCGTCGATGAATTGCTCGATGACGCCGAGGCCGCGACGCCAGAAGTCGGGATCGCCGGCATCGAGACCGAAGGGCGCCAGCAATTCGCGGTGCCGCAAGGTGCCGCCGGCGCGCAGCATGTCGAGATACTTGTCCTGAAAGCCCTGCTCGGCGTTCTGGTAGACGGCGTAGAGGGAGTTCACCAGGCAATCGCCGAAGGCATAGGCATAGACATAGAACGGCGAATGGATGAAGTGCGGAATGTAGCACCAGTAGGCGGCGTAGTCCGGCGTCAGCTTGATCGCCGGGCCCAGGCTCTCGCCCTGCACGGCGAGCCAGATCTCGCCAATCCGGTCGGCGGTGAGCTCACCGCCACGGCGCTCGTCATGCAGCCGGCGTTCGAATTCGTAGAAGGCGATCTGCCGCACCACCGTGTTGATCATGTCCTCGACCTTGGCGGCGAGCATGATCTTGCGGCGGCCGGGATCGCTCTCGGCATCGAGAAGCGCGCGGAAGGTCAGCTGCTCGCCGAACACGCTCGCGGTCTCGGCCAGCGTCAGCGGCGTTTCGGCCATCAACGCGCCCTGCTCTCCGGCCAAAACCTGATGCACGCCGTGGCCCAACTCATGCGCCAGCGTCATCACGTCCCGCGTCTTGCCCTGATAGTTCAGCAGCAGATAGGGATGCGCGCTGGGTACGGTCGGATGCGCGAAGGCGCCCGGCGACTTGCCGGGCCTGGCCGGCGCGTCGATCCAGGCATTATCGAAGAAGCGCCGGCCGATCGCCGCCAGATCGGTCGAGAACCGGCCATAGGCGTCAAGCACCACGTCGCGCGCCTCGGTCCAGGGAATGATCCGGTCGTCATCCTCGGGCAGCGGCGCGTTGCGGTCCCAATAGTCGAGCCGCTCGCTGTCCATCCAGCCGGCCTTGAGCTTGTAGTAACGGTGGGACAGGCGCGGATAGGCCTCCTGCACCGCATTGCGCAAGGCGTCGACGACCTCGGCCTCGACCTGGTTGGAGAGATGCCGGGCGGTGTCCGGCGCCGGATACTTGCGCCAGCGCCCCTCAATGTCTCCGTCCTTGGCGAGCGTGTTGGTGATGAGCGCGAACAGCCGGATGTTGTCCTGGAAGGTCTGGGCCAGCGCGGCGGCCGCCTGCTTGCGTTTCTTGCCGTCCTTGTCCGAGAGCAGATGCAGGGTCTCTTCGGCCGTCAGCTTGCGCCCATCGACGTCGAACCGCAGGCCGGCCATGGTTTCGTCGAACAGCCGGGTCCAGGCGGCGCGGCCGGTTATGCGCTTCTCATGCAGGGCCTTCTCGAGTTCATCGCTCAACTGATAGGGCCGGAAGACACGCTGATCGCGCAGCCAGGGGCGGTAACGCGCCAGCTCGGACGCCGTCAGCTTGGTCTCGAGGTCGTCGTCCTCGATCCGGTTCAGCTCGAGGCCGAAAAACAGCAGCTCGGCGGAAATGGCGTTCTCGCGCTCCTGCATGGTCTGGAAGAACTGGCCGATGCGGGCATCGCTCATATCGGACGCGTAGGTCAGATGCGCGAAGCTCATGATCCGGCCGAGGGTCTCGGTGATGCCTTCGAACTCGGCGACCGCGGCGCCAAGGGCGGCGCCGTCGAGCGACGCCACGGCGCCCGCGTATTTGGCCTTGAAGGCCGCGGCGGCGGCGGCCATGGCGTCCAGATCCGACGACAGGGCCGGCGAATCCATGGCCGGATAAAGATCGCTCAAATCCCACTCGGGCAACTGGCCCAAGGCGGCGGAACCACTCATGACGGACACTCCTCGGCGAAGGTCATTGTCGATATAGGCCAAGCGCGCGCCGCATCCAAGCGGCGTGTCCGCGCCAAGTCGTCACGCCGGTTGGAAGGTCGCTACTTCCGGCCACGAAGGGACGGGTCGAGGTCCATGACGCCGGCCTCAGCCGCCGATGCGTTTGAGCATGACGTCGCGTGTCATATGCAGGGAAATCGCGCCGCTCTG
Organism: Alphaproteobacteria bacterium; assembly: GCA_965232515.1. Lineage (GTDB taxonomy): Bacteria > Pseudomonadota > Alphaproteobacteria > JANQKO01. The sequence goes on from CBDDPY010000002.1 coordinate 2,711,371, forward strand.
ATACTGCAGCGATTTGACGCCGTCGCGCGGCAGCGGGATCTTCGAGGCGATGCAATAGTGAATCATGGCCGCGCCGGCCTCGTCGAAGGTGAAGATCAGCGCGTTCGTCCGCCCCGCCCGATCGTCGAAGATCTCCAGGCTGACGATGAACTCGACATCGCCGGTGACCTCGACGCCGCGGACGACGCCCGGCGGGATCTTCATCTTGCGCGCCCGCGCATAGGACACCAGGGCGTCCATGACCTCCTGATGCGAAAAGATGATCGTGCGGCTCTCACTCGGCATGACTGCAAGCTCCCCCCGACGTGATCGCGCTGATGCCGGCAATCGCGCGAACCGCATCCATTCGTAGCGGATAAGTGTGAAGAATTCCGACAGTGTGTCGGTTTTGTTTACACTTTCTGCGGGGATTTATCCGCCGGTTGATCGCTAAGTCATTGAAATGGCTGCATTTGGGCAAACTGGCATCAATTTCGCTTAAGAGATAGGCAGGTCTGCTTGGAAAGTGATCCTCATGCCGCACATGAACTTGGGGGGCGGTACGATGTCAAATCGCTTGTCGGCCAGACGTGCGGCGGTGCTGATGCTCGGCGCCTGCGCGTTGGCCTGGCTGCTGCTGGCAGCGGCAATCGATATTCTTTGGGTGCATTGGCTGTTCTGATCCGTCGCTGATCGCGCCCCTCCCCCGCCAACAACGACCGCCGGCCTGCCGGCAGAAGACGGCCGCCGCTCGATCAAATTCGATCAAAACAGCGGCGAGTTCCGATGTTCGCGCCAAAATGCCGCCGCGTTGGCCGTTTTCTTAAGAATTTCTGTGACTTTTTAGTGATAAGACCTTTTGGGCCGGGACCAGTCCCTGGTCGAAAGGAAAGATGTGCTATACCCGTCTTGTCCCGTATTGGCACAGATGATAGCGTCATTTCTCGGGTCCACGGACCTGGGATGGCGGCCATCTTCGCGCAGCTAACGAGTCAGACCACGCATGCCGCAGACCATACTGATCGTCGACGATGATCCGACGCAGCGCCGGCTGCTGGAGACGGTGATCGAGCGACAGGGCTATCAGACCCAGACGGCCAGCGGCGGCCAGGAAGCCATCGACCGGTTGTCGGACGCCAAGCAGAACGGCGTCGATCTGCTGTTGCTGGATCTGGTGATGCCTGATATCGACGGCATGAAGGTGCTGGAAGAGGTGCGCCGGTCACATCCGGCCCTTCCCGTCATCATGCTGACGGCGCAAAGCGGCATCGACACCATCGTGAAGTCCATGCGGGCCGGCGCCAACGACTTCATCGTCAAGCCGGCCAGTCCCGAACGGCTGCAGGTGTCGATCGAGAACGCGCTGAAGATGAACGCGCTGACCGGCGAGATCTCGCGGCTGACGCGGAAGATCACCGGCGAGATGACGTTCGGCGACCTGATCAGCGAGAGCCCGGTGATGCGCCAGGCCATGGACCTGGCCGAGCGGGCGTCGACGTCGAACATCCCGATCCTGATCGAGGGCGAAAGCGGCGTCGGCAAGGAGGTCGTGGCGCGCGCCATCCAGGGCTCGGGCGAACGCGCCGGCAAGCCGTTCGTCGCCGTCAATTGCGGCGCCATCCCGGAGAATCTGGTCGAAAGCCTGTTGTTCGGCCACGAAAAGGGCGCCTTTACGGGCGCCAGCGACCGGCATGTCGGCAAGTTCCAAGAGGCCGACGGCGGCACCCTGTTCCTGGACGAGATCGGCGAGCTGCGCCCGGATATTCAGGTCAAGCTGCTGCGGGCGCTGCAGGAGGGCGAGATCGATCCGGTCGGCGGCAAACGGCCGATTAAGATCGACATCCGGCTGATCTCGGCCACCAATCGCAACCTGCAGCAGATGGTGCAGGAAGGAAAGTTTCGCGAGGATCTCTATTACCGGCTGAGCGTCTATCCGATCTACGTGCCGCCGTTGCGGGAACGGCCGGAGGATCTGGGCCCGCTGGTCGACCACTTCATCGCCAGTTTCGCCGCGACCGAAGGCAAGGCGGTGAAAGGTATCCAGACCGGGGCGATGCAATTGCTTCGCAGCTATCCCTGGCCAGGCAACGTGCGGCAGCTGGAGAACGCGGTGTTCCGCGCCGTCGTGCTGTGCGACGGCGATGCGTTGGACGTGGGAGATTTTCCGCAAATCGCGCAACTCTGCGGTATCGCCAGAGCGGAGCCGGAGATGTCGTCATCGGCGCCCTCACCCGTCATGGCGCCGATGGGGCAGACCGCAATGCCGATGACGCCGGCTTCGCAGGCACCGGCCCCGCCGACGCCGGGCAACGGCGGGCAGTTGTTCCTGTCGGACGGCAATATCCGTAAGCTGGAAGACGTCGAGGGCGACATGATTCGCCTGGCGATCGAAAAATACGATGGCCAGATGTCGGAAATCGCCCGCCGCCTCGGCATCGGTCGCTCGACGCTGTACCGCAAGGTCCGCGACCTCGGCATCGAAGTACGCGGCGGTGCGGACTGAGGCTAACCACTTGGCGGCAAAGGCCGCTCAGCCATATCAGAGCTTATCCGACGCGCGCGCGATCGTGGGCGGACGAAGGCGTATATCGTCCGAATAATCCATACATGACAAAGGGTTATGGGCGACGAAAAGGAAATCTCATTTGTAAAATAGGTCAGTAAGGATTACCTTTTTACCATACAGGCCGCACCAACCTGGGGTAATGCCTATGACGCTCGCAGCGGTCAGCCTCGACGATAAGTACAGTCTCGATTCCGGCCGGGTCTATATCACCGGCGTTCAGGCGCTGATCCGATTGCCGCTGATGCAGCGGCAACGCGACATGGCCGCGGGGCTGAACACGGCAGGCTTCATTTCCGGCTATCGCGGCTCGCCGCTGGCGGCCTACGACCAGCAGCTCTGGCAGGCCAAGACCTACCTCGAACGCAACCACGTCAAGTTCCAGCCCGGCATCAACGAGGATCTGGCGGCGACGGCCGTCTGGGGCACGCAGCAGGTCAATCTGGGGCCGAAGCCGAAATACGACGGCGTCTTCGGCATCTGGTACGGCAAGGGCCCCGGCGTCGACCGCTGCGGCGACGTGCTGCGCCACGCCAACGCCGCCGGCACGAGCCCGCATGGCGGCGTGCTGATCATGTGCGGCGACGACCATGGCGCCGTGTCGTCGACGTTGCCGCATCAGAGCGAGCACAACCTCGCCTCCTGGATGATGCCGATGCTGTATCCGGCAAGCGTCCAGGAATATATCGACTATGGCCTCCTCGGCTGGGCCATGTCGCGCTATGCCGGTGTGCTGGTCGGCTTCAAGTGCGTGACCGAGCTGGTCGAGAGCTCGGCCTCGATCCATGTCGATCCGCACCGCCTCGAGATCGCCTATCCCGACGACTTCGAGATGCCCGACGGCGGTCTGAACGCGCGCTGGCCGGACGACCGCTGGCAGCAGGAAGAGCGGCTGCAGCTGCACAAGGTCTATGCCGCGCTCGCTTTCGCGCGCGCCAACAAGATCGACCGCGTGGTCATCGACTCGCCAAACCCGCGCATCGGCATCGTCACCACCGGCAAGTCCTATCTCGACGTGCGCCAGGCGCTCGACGATCTCGGCATCGACGAGAAGATGTGCGCCGACATCGGCATCCGGCTCTACAAGGTCGGCATGCCCTGGCCGCTGGAGCGCGAGGGCGTGCGCGCCTTCGCCGAGGGCCTGGACGAGGTGCTGGTGATCGAGGAGAAGCGCGCCGTCATCGAGAACCAGTTCCGCGAGCAGCTCTACAACTGGCGGGCGGACGTGCGGCCGCGCGTCGTCGGCAAGTTCGACGAGAACGGCGAATGGCTGTTCCCGAGCCACGGCGAGCTGTCCCCGTCGCAGATCGCCCGCATCATCGTCGACCGGCTCAAGGACTACGTCACCTCGCCGCAGATCGAGGAGCGCATGGCCGTGCTGGAGCGCAAGGAAGGCGCGCACAGCGCCGAGCCGGCGCCAGTCGAGCGCACGCCCTACTTCTGCTCGGGCTGCCCGCACAACACCTCGACCAAGGTGCCGGACGGCAGCCGCGCCATGGCCGGCATCGGCTGTCACTTCATGGCGGTCTGGATGGACCGGTCGACCGAGACCTTCACGCAGATGGGCGGCGAAGGCGTGCCCTGGATCGGCCAGGCCGATTTCACCGACGAGCCGCATATCTTCGCCAATCTGGGCGACGGCACCTATTACCATTCCGGTCTGCTGGCGATCCGGGCCTCGATCGCCGCCGACGTCAGCATCACCTACAAGATCCTGTTCAACGACGCCGTCGCGATGACCGGCGGCCAGACTCATGACGGCCCGCTGTCGCCCTGGCAGATCAGCCAGCAGGTGCACCACGAGGGCGTGAAGAAGATCGTCGTCGTCACCGACGAGCCGGAGAAATACGCCGTCGGCACCGACTGGGCGCCGGGTGTGACGATCCGGCACCGGGACGAGCTGGACAAGGTGCAGCGCGAGCTGCGCGAGGTGCCGGGCGTCACCGCGCTGATCTACGACCAGACGTGTGCCGCCGAGAAGCGCCGCCGGCGAAAGCGCGGCACCTTCCCGGATCCGGCCAAGCGCGCCTTCATCAACGATCTGGTCTGCGAGGGCTGCGGCGACTGTTCGGTGAAGTCGAACTGCGTTTCGGTGCAGCCGCTGGAAACCGACTTCGGTCGCAAGCGGCAGATCGACCAGTCCGCCTGCAACAAAGACTTCAGCTGCATCAAGGGCTTCTGCCCCAGCTTCGTGACGGTGAACGGCGGCACCGTGCGCAAGGCCAAGGCCGACCCGAAGAGCGGGCTGGACGCCGCCGCGGCGGCCGTGCCCGCGCCGGCGGCCCCCGAGGTGGACAAGCCCTACGATATCCTCGTCACCGGCGTCGGCGGCACCGGTGTCGTCACCGTCGGTGCGTTGCTGGGCATGGCGGCGCATATCGAAGGCAAGGGCGTCACCGTGCTCGACCATACCGGCCTCGCCCAGAAGAACGGCGCGGTGATGAGCCATGTACGCATCGCCGGGAAGCCGGAGGACATTCACTCCGTGCGCATGGCCGACGGCAATTGCGACCTGCTGCTGGGCTGCGACATGGTCGTGGCGGCGAGCGGCGAGGCGCTGCGCAAGGTGCAGAGCGGCAGCACGCACGCGGTCGTCAACAGCCACCTGATCCCGACGGCCGGCTTCACGCTGGACCCCAATATCGACTTTCAGGACGCACGGCTGCGCGAGATGATCCGCGAGGAGGCCGGCGATAACCTGAGCGAATTCGTCGACGCCACCAAGCTCGCGACCGCGATCATGGGCGATTCCATCGCCACCAACCTGTTCATGCTGGGCTATGCCTATCAGCGCGGTCTGGTGCCGATCAGCGAGGACGCGCTGCACCAGGCGATCGAGCTGAACGGCGTCGCCGTCGACAACAACAAGCGGACCTTCGCGCTCGGCCGGCTTGCCGCGCACGATCTCGGCGCCGTCGAGGCGGCGGCGACGCCGCAGATCGCCGCGCCGTCGACGCCGCCGGCCGAGACGCTGGACGACGTGATCGACCGGCGGGTGAAGTTCCTGACCGACTATCAGAACGCCGTCTACGCCCAGGCCTATCTGGACTACGTGCGCAAGACGGCCGACATCGAGGCCGAGCGGGCCAAGGGCAAGACCGGGCTGACCGAGGCGGTGGCGCGCTATCTGTTCAAGCTGATGGCCTACAAGGATGAGTACGAGGTCGCCCGGCTCTATACCGACGGCGACTTCGAGCGCAAGCTGCGCACCCAGTTCCAGGGCGACTACAAACTGACCTTCCACCTGGCGCCGCCGCTGTTCTCGAACCGCGATCCGGAGACCGGCGAGCTGCAGAAGAAGGAGTTCGGGCCCTGGGTGTTCAAGGCCTTCAAGCTGTTGGCCGGGATGCGGGGCCTGCGCGGCACGCGCTGGGACATCTTCGGCTATACGGACGAGCGCAAGACCGAACGGCAGCTGATCGTCGACTATCGCGAGACCATGGACCGGATCCTGGGCGCGCTCAACGTCGAGAACCACGCGCTCGCCTGCGAGATCGCCCGCGTGCCGGAGGAGATCCGCGGCTACGGGCACGTGAAGGAACGCCACCTGGCGGCTGCCAAGGTGAAGGAGGGCGAGCTGCTGGCCGCCTTCGACAATCCGGCGCCGCAGGCGACCGCAGCGGAGTAGGACATGACCGAACAGCAATCCACCATCGTCGTCGGCGTCGGACCGGGCCTGGGCGCGTCCGTCGCGCGGCGTTTCGCCAAGGCCGGCTACGCCGTCGCCCTGGCCTCACGCAGCACCGACAAGCTCGCGCCCATCGTTGACGAGATCGCGCAGGCCGGCGGCACGGCCAAGGCCTATGCCTGCGACGCCACCAACGAGGCCGACGTTCAGGGCCTGTTCGAGGCGGCCGAAGCCGAGCTGGGACCGGCCGGCGTCGCCGTCTTCAACGCCAGCGGCCGGGTGCGCAAACCCATCGTCGACATCGAGGCGGACGAGTTCATCGAGGCCTGGATGCGCGGCTGCTTCGGCGGATTTCTTGTCGGCCGCGAGGCGGCCAGGCGCATGCAACCGCGCAAGTCGGGCTCGATCCTGTTCACCGGCGCGACCGCGAGCGTGAAGGCGCTGGCCCAGTCGGCCGGCTTCGCGGTGCCGAAATACGGTCTCAAGGCGCTCGCCGAATCCATGGCCCGCGGGCTGCAGCCGGACGGTATTCACGTCGCCCATTTCGTCATCGACGGCGGCATCGGCCACGACGACGGCGACAAGTTCCTGGACCCCGACGCCATCGCCGAGACCTACTACCAGACCCACGCCCAGCACCGCAGCGCCTGGTCGACCAACGTCGAGGTGCGGCCCTGGGTGGAGAATTTTTAGCGGGCGAATTGGGGCGGTTTGTCGGGACCGCCGTCATTTGAACCTGATGGCCGATCCTTCGAGACGCGCCCTGCCGGGCGCTCCTCAGGATGAGGTTGGGGTTCGATACCGATGCCCGACCTCATGTTGAGGAGGACCTGCAAGGTCCGTCTCGAAACATGCGATATCGGTTCCCGAAGGTCGGACCGGGTCACTGCCGCATGTGCCGGTTCATCATGTCGTGGCGCGCGCGGATGTCGGCGGGCCAGCGGCTTTTGATGTAGGCGAGCACGGCGACGATCTCGTCGTCCGACAGGATGCCCTCGTAGGCCGGCATGTCGCTTTGATAGCCCCGGCCGACGAAGGCGGCGGGCCCGCGCTTTGTCAGCTCGAAGAGATGCAGGTCGGGATGGTGCCAGGTATGGCCCGTGGCGTCGTGCGGTGGCGCCGGCAGGCGGCCGTTCGGCAGTCGCCGCCGCCAGTCGGGTTGGCCTTCGAGGTTGGCGCCATGGCAGGCGGCGCAGTGCTCGGTATAGATCTCCCTGCCCTCGGCCACGGCGGCGGCGTCGGTGGCATCGATCACGACGGCGCCCGCCGGCCGGTCGACATACCAGTAAAGACCGCCCGCGCCGACGGCGAGAACGGCGAGCGCGACAAGCAACAGTCGGCGGCGAGGCAAGCTCAGTCTCCGAGTTTCGCCGTACGCAGGCGCAACGCGTTGCCGATCACCGAGACCGAGCTCAGGCTCATGGCGGCGGCGGCGATCATCGGGCTGAGCAGGAGACCGAACACCGGATAGAGGATGCCGGCGGCGATGGGCACACCAGCCGAGTTGTAGACGAAGGCGAAGAACAGGTTCTGGCGGATGTTGCCCATGGTCGCCTGGGCCAGCCGCCGGGCCCGCACCAGGCCGCGCAGATCGCCCTTGACCAATGTGAGCCCGGCGCTCTCGACCGCGACGTCGGCGCCCGCCCCCATGGCGATGCCGACGTCGGCCCGGGCCAGCGCCGGCGCGTCATTGATGCCGTCGCCGGCCATGGCGACCCGCGCGCCGCCGGCCTGCAGGTCGGCGACGAGCCGCGCTTTGCCGGCCGGCAGCACCTCGGCGTGGATTTGATCGATGCCGAGGTCGCGGCCGACGGCCTCGGCCGTGATCCGGTTGTCGCCGGTCGCCATCACCACGGTCAGGCCGGCACGGTGCAGGGCCGCGATCGCCTCGCGGCTGCCGTCCTTGACCGGGTCGGCGACGGCGATCAGGCCGGCGATCCGACCGTCAAGCGCCACGAACATCACGGTATTGCCGTCGCCGCGCAGCCGGTCGGCCTCGGCGGCCAGCGGGTTCTCACCTTCCGTCACCTCAGCCAGAAATTGACCATTCCCAAGCGCCACCGCGCGGCCCGCCACGACACCGCGCACGCCCTTGCCGGTGATGCTGTCGAAGCTGTCGGCCTTGGCGAGCGCCAGGCCCTTGGCCTCGGCTCCGGCGACGATGGCGTCGGCGAGCGGATGTTCGCTGGTGGCCTCCAGGCTGGCGGCAAGACGGAGCAGCTCATCGGCATCGCCGTCCGCGACCGGCGTCACCTGCGTCAGGCGCGGCCGACCCTCGGTCAGCGTGCCGGTCTTGTCGACCACGATGGTGTCGACCCGGGCGTAACGCTCCAGCGCCTCGGCGTTCTTGATCAGCACGCCGAGCGAGGCGCCGCGGCCGGTGGCGACCATGATCGACATCGGCGTCGCCAGACCCAAGGCGCAGGGACAGGCGATGATCAGCACGCTGACGGCGGCGATCAGCGCGAATGCCAACGCCGGCTCGGGGCCGAAGACCAGCCAGAGCGCGAAGGCCGCGACCGCCACGGCGATCACGGCCGGCACGAACACCGCGGCGACGCGGTCGACCAGCTTCTGGATCGGTGCCTGGCTGCGCTGGGCTTCCGCGACCATGGCCACGACCTGGGCCAGCATGGTGTTCTCGCCCACCCGATCGACCCGGAAGACGAAGCTGCCGGTGCCGTTCAGCGTGCCGCCGGTGACGCGATCGTCCGTTGTCTTCTCGACCGGGATCGGTTCGCCGGTCAGCATGCTCTCGTCAACGGCGCTTCTGCCTTCGGTGACAACACCGTCGAGCGCGATCCGGTCGCCCGGCCGTACGCGCAACAGATCGCCGATGCCGATGTCGTCGACCGGCACCTCCTCCTCCACGCCGTCGGATCGCACCCGGCGCGCGGTCTCCGGCGCGAGCCGCAGCAGGGCACGGATCGCGCCGCCGGTGCGCTCGCGCGCCCGCAGCTCGAGCACCTGGCCCAGCAGCACGAGGGCGACGATGACGGCGGCGCTTTCGTAGTAGACGGGAACCAGGCCGAGTGATGTGCGCATGGCGTCGGGGAAGGCGCCCGGCGCCACGGTGGCGACCAGGGAATAGAGGTAAGCCGCGCCGGTGCCAACCGCGATCAACGTGAACATGTTGAGATTGCCGGTCCGGATCGAGGCCCAGCCGCGTTGAAAGAACGGCCAGCCGCCCCAGAGCAGGACCGGTGTTGCGAAGACGAACTGCAGCAAGGGATTGACCGCCGGCGGCACCACCCGGTCAATCGGCAAGGCGAACAGGTGCTGGCCCATCTCCATGACCAGCAGCGGCAGCGACAGAACCAGGCTGACCCAGAACCGGCGGGTCATATCAATCAGTTCGGGATTCGGGCCCTCGTCGGCGGCCGGGATGCCCATGGGCTCGAGTGCCATGCCGCAAAGCGGGCAGGAATCCGGCCCTTCGGTAACGACCTCGGGGTGCATCGGGCAGGTGTAGCGTGTGCCCGCCGGCGCCGGTTCGGCGGCATCGCCCGCGCCATGCAGATATTTGTCCGGATCGCCGACGAACTTGCCCCGGCAATGCGCCGAGCAGAAGTGATATGTCTCGCCGTCATGGCGGGCCGAATGGGGCGACGTGTGCGGATCGACCTGCATGCCGCAGACGGGATCGTCTACAACCTCGGTCGCGGTCTCGGATTCCGATATGTGCGCTTGTTCCACCATTGGCAGCCTCGACATAGGCATTCCAGTCACTGGAAGGTCAAGAGAACAACAGGATGGCGCTCATTTCTATTGCGTTAGGCACGCCAACCAGCCACTAACCGGGTTCATGTCATCAATCCGGCCGCGCCGCCACATGTCCTGAGCCGGCAACCAGGAATTCGTTTTGTCCTCTCAACGGACCGTCGATAGCTACGACTATCTGCTGCTGGTGCTGCTTGCCTTCGGCTGGGGGTCGAGCTTTCTGGCCATCAAGCTGGCGGTCGACAGCGTGTCGCCGGCAACCATCACGCTGGGGCGCATGGCGATCAGCGCCGGTTTCCTGTTCCTGCTGGTGAAGCGCCAGGGGCAGGCCTTGCCGACGGACGCCGTGATCTGGTGGTGCCTCGCCGGTGTCGCGCTGTTCGGCAACGCGCTGCCGTTCTTCCTGATCGCGGCGGCGGAGGAACATGTCGACAGCGGCCTTGCCGCGATTTTGATCGGCGCGACGCCGCTGTTCACCATCCTGCTGGCGCATCGCTTCACGTCGGACGAAAAGCTGACGCCGCAGCGGCTGATCGGCGTGGGCATCGGCTTTCTCGGGCTGATCGCGCTTGTGGGTTGGGACGTGCTTCGGGGGCTGGGTGAGGATCTGGGCGCACAAGTCCTGCTGCTGGCGGCGGCGCTCAGCTTCGCCATTAATGCGGTCGTGGCGCGCCGCATGCCGCCGCAGCCGCATCTGGTCAGCAGCTTCGCCGTCAGCCTGTGCGCCACCGTCATGCTGTTTCCGTTCGCCGTGGCGACCGACGGTATGTCGGCGCCGGCGCCGGACTGGCCGGCGGTGCTCGGCATCGTCTGGCTCGGCCTGGTGTCGACGGCGGGCGCCACGATCGCCTTCTTCGCGCTGATCCGGCGCGCCGGCGCCGGCTTTACGGCGCAGGGCAATTACCTGGTCCCGATGATCGCCGTCATGTTGGGGGTTTTGGTACTGGGCGAACAGCCGGCCTGGAACCAGCTCGCCGCGCTGGCATTGATTCTGCTGGGGATTTTCGTCGCCAACCTCAGTCCGTCCCGTCGTCGATGACCCTGATGCCTAAGGGCTTCAGTCGGCCGTCGTTGACGGGGCCGATTTCGCGCGGACAGCAGGAAATGGCGCCGAGGATGTCCATCTCGGCCCGGAGGTCGATGTGGTCGCCCTTCTCGGCCGTCGGCGGCAGGATCGTGAACCGGCCATCGGGCTCGATCTCGACATTCATGAAGCAGTTGAAGACGTCGACGATGTCGTCGCCGACGATGCCGTAGGGCGCCAGCGCCTCGGCCAGGTTTTCCTGGCACGAGCGATGGTCGTGATCGTTGTCGCGCATTTCGTAGAGCCGCCGGCTGCAGCGGCCGCCCATGCTGCCGAAATGGTTGCCCACGGTGTCCTCGATCACCGTCAGCATGACATTTTCGCGCGGCGGCTTGGAGTAGAAATGCTTGTAGTTGCGCCCAGTACCCATGCCCAGCATGACGTTGATCGCCCAGGTCTGGCCGACGTGAAAGCTCTCGCGGAAATCGTGCGCGTTGAAGAAGGCGACGTCGCCGACCTGCCGGCCCTCGACCTGATAGATCTGCAGGATCTGGCCGCGCTTTACCTCGAAGGCGCCGCCGTGGCCGGCCGGCACCTCGAATTCCTTGATGATCTGTCTGGCCATTGCCGAACCTCCCGTTGACCGAGAGGTTAGCACGGCCGGCGATCAGTCGCGGTCGAGATACATCCACCAGACCGGGCGCGGCGGCTGGCCGCGCTCCGGCTCGCGTGCCATGGCCCGGACCTTCCAGCCGTCCGCATAGAGATCGGCCAACGACGTGCGCCGACCTTCGTTGCTGCCGGGGAAGATGCAGGACAGCGAGGTCGCCGGCACCGGCGGCTGCAGGCCGGTGCTGGAGCAGCGCATGACCTCGGCCGCCGACGCAGTGAACGCGGTCGCTGCGGCGAGCAGGCCGCCCAGCAGCAACGGCGCTAGGAGACGGCGTGCCATTGGCCGTCAACGCCCAGGAACTCGGCGCCGTCGTTGCGATAGAAGCTGTCGGCGCCGGCGTCCTGCAGGACGGCGAGCATCTTCGGCAGCGGCTTGCCCTCGGCCTTGAGACGGTCGATGACCTTGGCCGGGCCGAGCGCGTCCAGCATCTCGAACGGGCCCTGGCGCCAGGCAAAGCCCCAGCGCATGGCCCGGTCGACATTGACGATATCGTCGGCGATGTCCGGCACGAGATCGGCCGCATAAAGCAGCGTCGCGCCCATTACCCGCCAGGCGAAGCGGCCGAGGGCATCGTCCGCCATGAGCAGGCCAGGAAGCGTCTGGTGGTCGGCGTCGAGCGCGGCGGTGGCGGCGTCGCGCCAGTCCTCGGTGCCGAGATCGAAGGTTTCCTTCAGGCGGCCGCCGTCGTCGGTCTTGCGCATGCGGTAGAAACCGCCGCCCGCCTTGCGGCCGAGCTGGCCGCGGCCGTGCATGGCCTCGATCTTCGGCGGGAACGACGCGTATTGCCGGCCGACATCGTCGGCGCCGAGATTGGCGGCAAGGTTCTCCGCCACCAGGTGCATGACGTCGAGCCCGATCAGGTCGACCAGGCCGAACAGGCCCGTCGCCGGCACCCCGACGGGCGCGCTCATGGCCGCATCGATGTCCTCGATGGTCAGGCCCTCGGCGAAGGCCTTGTCGGCCTCGTGCAGGCCGGCCAGCATCCAGAAGCAGCCGATGCGGTTGGCGATGAAGTTGACCGTGTCTTTGGCCCAGACCACGCCCTTGCCGAGGCCGCCGTCGATGAATTGGGCCAAGCCGTCGATCACCTCCGCCTCGGTGTCCTCGCCGGGCACCAGCTCGACCAGCTTCATGACCTTGACGGGATTGAAGAAGTGGGTGACGGCGATGTCGCGGCGAAGGCGCTCGGGCATGCCGGCGGCGATGTCCTTCAGCGGGATGCCGCTCGTGTTGGTGGACAGAACAGAGCCGTCGCGGCGCGCCGCCTCCAACCGCTCGAACAGGCCGCGCTTGATCTCCAGGTTCTCGGCCACGGCCTCGACGATCAGGTCGTAGTCGGCGACCTTGGCGATGTCGTCCTCGAAATTGCCGACCGCGATCCGCTCGGCGTCGGCGGCATCGTCGAGTGCCGCCGGCTTGCCGTTCACCATCCGGTCCTTGGCGCCAAGCGCGATGGCGTTGCGGTCGCCCTCCTTGGCCGGCAGGTCCAGCAGCAGCACGTCGAAGCCCTTGGAGGCGCAATGCGCGGCGATGCCGGCGCCCATGGTGCCGGCGCCCATCACGGCGACCGATTTGATCTCGCGTGCCATCCCCTTCACTCCATGCCCAGCGCGTGCTTGTAGGTGTCCAGCAGCGCGTCCTGTTCCTGCAACTCGGCCGTGTCCAGCTTCCGCAGCTTGATCACCTGGCGCATGATCTTCGGATCGAAACCGACGCCCTTGGCCTCGGAATAAATCTCACGGACATCGGCGGCCAGCGCCGCCTTTTCCTCTTCCAACCGCTCGATGCGCTCGATGAAGCTCCGCAAGCGATCCGCTGCAATGCCGCCAACGTCGGCCATGGCCATGCGCTCCCTGATGACTGAATACGTGTCGCCGATGACAATATGATGTCCCGCCGGTCGGCCCGGCCGGGTCGCGAACATACTCAGATCAGGGCATCCGCGCAACGCGCAGAAATGGCCTGCGCGGACTAACCGATTAGTGGCCGGCGGCCTTGTGCGATTCGGCGAAGGCGGCCTTTTGCTCGGGCGTCGCCTCGGTCTGGTATTTCGCCTTCCATTCGTCGAACGGCATGCCGTAGACGATCTCGCGGGCTTCCAGCTTTTCCAGCTCGATGCCTTTTTCGGCGGCCGCGTCCTGGTACCAGTTCGACAGGCAGTTGCGGCAGAAACCGGCCAGGTTCATCAGGTCGATGTTCTGCACATCCGTACGCTCGCGCAGGTGTCCGACAAGCCGGCGGAAGGCCGCGGCTTCCAGTTCGACCTGGGTCTTTTCGTCAATCTTGGTCTGGTCAGCCATCACATCCTCCTGAATCGGCGCCCTACGGTCATATAGGCGGTCACGAGCCGGCCTCAAAGATCCCGCACGGTCTCCTCGATCAGCCAGTCGACAACGGCATGCAGCGCCGCCTGCTTGTCGCCGCCCTCGTCCAGCGTCCGCTGATAGATCGCGCGCTGGCTCTGGGCGCTGGTGCCACGCGCAATGATGTCGCGGGCGTTCTCGACCTCCTCGACGCAACCGAAGCGTTCGGCGTCGTCGCGGACCAGGTCAAGAACTTCGTCGATCAGATCGGCCAGCGGCACCTGCTCGCCGCTGCCGAAATCGATCAGCGTGTCGGTCGGCCCGTAACGTTGTGCCCGCCAGCGGTTCTCCTGCACGCAGATCAACGGGTAGATGCGCCAGCGCTGGTTCATCAGGCGCAGACGGTAGAGCATGCTGATGATGCAGCGGTAGAGCGCGGCAATGGTGACGGTGTCGTCGAGGCGGGTGCAGATGTCGGTCATCCGCATCTCCAGCGTCGGGAACCGGCAGCTCGGCCGCACGTCCCACCAGATCTTCGAGCCGTCCTCGATCAGGTTGGCGCCGACGAGGCGCGAGACCAGCCGCTCGTACTCGCCGTAGGAATCGAACCGTTCCGGCACGCCGGTGCGTGGCAGCGCGTCGAACACGGTGAGGCGATAGGACATGAGGCCGGTGTCCTCGCCCTGCCAGAACGGCGACGAGGTGCTGAGCGCCAGCAGATGCGGCAGGAAATAGCTGACCTGGTTCATCACATCGACGCGCAGGTCTTCCGGCTCGATGGCGCAATGCACGTGCATGCCGCAGATCAGCAGCCGGCGGACGACGCCGGCGAGATCGCGGGCGAGGTCGTCGTAGCGGTCCTTCTGCGTATGTTGCTGGGCCTGCCAGTTGGCGAACGGGTGCGTGGAGGCGGCGATCGGCGCCAGGCCGTGCTTGTCGGCGACCTCGGCGACGGTCGCGCGCAGAACGGCCAGATCCTTGCGGGCGTCGGCCACCGTGGCGCAGACCCGGGTGCCGACCTCGATCTGCGACTTCAGGAATTCGGGCGTGACCTGGCCCTGCAGCCGCTTCTCGCATTCGTCCATCAGCGACGGCGGCGGCTCGACGGCGAGATCCCGTGTCTTGCGATCGACCAGGAGGTATTCCTCCTCGATGCCGATGGTGAAGGACGGCTGCTGGATCGACATGGCTATTTCGGCTCCAGGCGGTAGAGGTCGGCTTCGGCCAGCACCGGCCTGAGCGCGGCGAACAGGATATGCGCCCAGCTCTCGGCGCCGTGATGGGTATCGATCAGGTCCTGCCGGACCTCGAACACGGCCATCGGCAGGCCGCGCACGTGCCCGTAGACATGGATCGCATAGCCACGCGGATCGTCGCCGGTATAGGGCTCGTTGTCGCCGACGGTGAGCGCCGGGTTGCGTCGCAGCTCGTCGACCAGCGGGGCGGCCATGCGCCGGTCCACGGCCGACAGCAGCCCGACATGCCAGGGCCGCTCGAAGCCGTTCATGACGGGCGTGAAGCTGTGCACCGAGATCACGGCCGGCACCACGCCGCGGGCAGCGAACTGGTCGAGGCGGCGCTCGACCTCACGGTGATAGGGAATGAAATGGCGCTCGATGCGGCGGCGCTTTTCGGCCGCGTCGACATCGCTGTTGCCGGGGATGACGATGCCGTCGCTGATCGCCGGAATGAGGCTGGGGTCGTCGTGCGGCCGGTTGCAGTCGACCACCAGGCGCGAGGTGCCGCACAGCACCGCCGGCGCGTCCAGCAGGCCGGCGAGGCGCCGGGTCACATCGGCGGCGCCGATGTCCCAGGCGATGTGCCGCTGCAGCAAGCTGTCGTCGAGCCCGAGCGAGTCGTATTCCGGCGGCACGACGCGGCTGGCGTGATCGCAGATCAGCAGCGCCCGCGCCGCGCCGTCCGGATTGGCCAGCTCGAAGGCCGGCGCGACGGCCGCGGCCGCATCGGCCGTGGGCGTGGCGATATCATCCAACATGGCTGGAACTATATACCGCGGCGAAATGGCACGGGAAGCGCGCAGCCACCCGACGGGCCGGCGCTAGTCGGGCCTGCGGCCGCCGATGGCTTCCGTGATCCGCGCGGCCGTGCGGCCAACCAGCTCGCCCAGCTTGGGCACGCGGTCATGCGCGATGCGCGCGGACGGTCCGGTGAGCGACACGGCGGCGACGGCGTCGCCGTTCTCGTCGTAGACGGCCGCCGCGACGCAGCGCATGCCGAGCGCCTGCTCCTCGTCGTCCACGGCAAAGCCCGCCTCGCGCACGCGGGCCAGCTCGGCCGCGAAATCGTCGATCGTGGTCAACGTCTTGGGCGTCATGCGCGGCAGCCCGGTCCGGGTCAGCAGGCGTTCGACATTCCGCTTCGGCAGCGCCGCCAGCAGCGCCTTGCCGACACCGGAGCAATGCGCCGGCGGCCGGGCGCCCGGCAGGGCGTGCGCGCGCATCACCTGCCGGCATTCGACCTGACTGAGATAGACCGGCTCGTCATGGTCGAGCACGGCGAGGTTCACCGACTCGCCCGCCTCCTCCATCAGCTCGCGCATGAACGGCCGGGCGATGGCGACGATGTCCCGTGCCCTGACAAACGCGCTGCCGACGGTGAACGCCTTGACGCCGACGAACCAGAGGCCGCGCTCGGCGTCCTGGTCGACGTAACCCATCTGCTCGAGGCTCTTCAGCAGACGGTGCGCGGTCGACGGCGCCAGACCGACGTCCTGGGCGAGATCGGTAAGCGTGACGCCATGCTCGTGCTCGGACACGCGGTCCAGCAGCGTCAGCGCCCGCACAAGGGACTGGACCTGGCCGGATTCCTTGCCCGTCGCGCCCATCGACGGGCGTCCGCGGCGTTTTGACGGTGTGTCAATTGTGGCCATCTGGTCCTGCATTATTGCTATTGGGAACCTCGTTTTCGCCATTGGGAACTTATGGCAGCATCGTTATATACTCAAAAGTACGAGTAGGTTGAGGGCCATGCACGACAATCCAGCAGAGTTGCTGCGCGCGATGTTCGACGTCGCGGTGGCGACGGCGGATCCCGCTGTCTGTGTTCCACCGCATCTGCCGCGCGCGCCGAAGGGCCGGGCGGTTGTCCTGGGCGCCGGCAAAGCGGCCGCCAGCATGGCCAAAGCCGTCGAGGACAACTGGTCGGCGCCGGTCGAAGGCCTGGTCGTGACCCGTTATGGCCACAGTATGCCGACCGAGCGGATCGAGGTCGTGGAGGCGGCGCACCCGGTGCCCGATACCGCCGGCCTGGAAGCCGCGCGCCGCATGCTGGAGATCGCCCTTGGTCTGGGTGAGGACGACCTGGCGCTGGTGCTGATCTCGGGCGGCGGGTCGGCGCTGATGACGCTGCCGGCGGCCGGCATCAGCCTCGAGGACAAGCAGGCGGTGAACCGGGCGCTGCTGAAGTCAGGCGCGCCGATTGATGAGATGAACACGGTGCGCAAGCATCTGTCGGCCATCAAGGGCGGCCGGCTGGCCGCCGCCGCGGCGCCGGCCCAGGTCCTGACGCTTTCGATCTCGGACGTGCCCGGCGACGACCCGGCCGTGATCGCGTCGGGACCGACGGTACCCGACCCAACGACATTCGCCGATGCCCGCGCGATTTTGGAGAAGTACGGCATCGAGCCGCCGGAGAGCGTGGCGCGATTCCTGTCCAGCGCCGCGGAAGAAACGCCCAAACCGGGCGATCCGCGCTTGAGCAGAGCCGTCAACAAGATCGTCGCCACGCCGGGCAAGGTGCTTTCGGTGGCAGCCGAGGCGGCCTGGGCCGCCGACTACGAGGTCGAGATCCTGGGCGACGACCTGGAGGGCGAGGCCCGCGTTCTGGGCGCCGAGCATGCGGCGCTGGCGCAGGACCGCAACCGGGCCGTGGTGCTGCTGTCGGGCGGAGAAACCACGGTGACCGTGGCCGGCGACGGGCGCGGCGGCCGCAATGTCGAATACCTTCTGGGGATGGCACTGGCGCTGGACGGCGCCGCCGGCATCCACGCGATCGCCTGCGACACCGACGGCATCGACGGCACCGAGGACAATGCCGGCGCCATGATCGGCCCCGACACGCTTGCGCGCGCGGCCGAGTTGGGTCTGAACGCCGAGGCGATGCTGGCCAACAACGATGCCTACAGCTTCTTCGATGCGCTGGGCGATCTGGTGACAACAGGCCCAACGCTGACGAACGTCAACGACTTCCGCGCGATCCTCATCGATCCGAGCTAAGACGCTAGCTCACAAGAAGTTTTTCGCCTTCGGTGCGTGTGGCCGCTGGCGCGATATGGTCGCGCGGCTTAAGGTGGCGGCGATGAGACGGCAGCGGAATACCAAGATCCTGGCGACGCTCGGACCGGCCAGCAGCGAGCCGCCGGTCATCCGCGCGCTGTTCGACGCCGGCGCGGACGCCTTCCGGCTGAACTTCAGCCATGGCAGCCATGCCGATCATCGCGCGCGGCTGAAGATCATCCGGGCGCTGGAGCAGGAGACCGGCCGGCCGATATCGGTCGTCGCCGATCTGCAGGGGCCGAAGATCCGCATCGGCGAGATCGCCAACGGCGAAACCATGATCGAGGACGGCAAGGCCTATCGCCTCGACCTGGAGGACCTGCCGGGCTGCGACACCCGGGCGCCGCTGCCGCATCCGGAAGTGTTCGAGGCGCTGAGCGAAGGCACCGAGCTGCTGATCGACGACGGCCGCGTCCGGCTCGAGGTCGAGACCGCGGGCGCCGACTTCGCCGATTGCCGGATCATCACCGGCGGCCGTTTGAGCAACCGCAAGGGCGTCAACGTGCCGAACGCGGTGCTGCCAGTCGCCGCGCTGACCGACAAGGACCGCGCCGATCTGCGCTTCGCGCTCGACGCCGACGTCGACTGGATCGCCATGAGCTTCATCCAGCGGCCGGACGATATCGCCGAGGCGAAGAAGCTGATCGGCGGTCAGGCCGGCGTGATCGCCAAGATCGAAAAGCCGGCCGCGATCGACCGCATCGACGAGATTGTCGACCTGACGGACGCGCTGATGGTGGCGCGGGGCGATCTAGGCGTCGAGCTGCCGGTCGAGGAAGTGCCGGGCTTGCAGAAACGGCTGGTGCAGTTGTCGCGGCAGGCGGGCAAGCCGGTGATCGTGGCGACGCAGATGCTGGAAAGCATGGTGGCGGCGCCGGTGCCGACGCGGGCCGAGGTGTCGGACGTGGCGACGGCGGTCTATGACGGCGCCGACGCGGTGATGCTGTCGGCCGAGACCGCCGCCGGCGAGCATCCGGTCGAGGCGGTAACAGTGATGAACCGGGTCGCCGAACGGGTGGAAACGGACCCGCTCTACCGCGGCATCATGGACGCCGAGCATGCCGATCCCGAGGCGACGGCGGCCGATGCAATCACGGCGGCGGCCAGGCAGGTGGCGGAGACGATCTCGGCCGCGGCCATCGTCACCTATACGACATCCGGATCGACCGCCCTGCGGGCGGCCCGGGAGCGGCCGACATCGCCGATCCTGGTCCTGACACCGCGCGTGGCGACGGCGCGAAGGTTGGCCATTGGCTGGGGCCTGCACTGCGTCGAAACCGAGGACGCGAACGATTTCGCCGACATGATCGACCGCGCCTGCAACGTCGCCCGCGACGAAAACATCGCCGCGGCGGGCCAGCGCCTGGTCGTTACCGCCGGCGTGCCCTTCGGCACCCCAGGCGCCACCAACGTCCTGCGCATCGCCTGGGTGCCGGCGGGGTAACAAGCACTCAAGCTCGCCCATGAGACCCCCTCTCCCGCTAGCGGGAGAGGGAGGGACCCGCGCGACATCAGTCGCGTGGGAGGGTGAGGGCAATGCGGGAGGACACGCCGGTTGCGAATGCAGCCAAGCGCGCTTCGCGCGGTGCCCCCCTCACCCTACCCTCTCCCCCCAAACCGCAAGCGGTTTGGGGGGAGAGGGAAATAATGGTAGTGCCCAGCTTTGGTTTGGAAGTTCTTGGATCGAGACGTGCGAATGGACAAGTGTCCAAGCACCGCAGTCGATAATAATAAAACGGCCCGGCCGAGGTGGCCGGGCCGTTCGGTTCGGAACGCGTTTTGACGCGGCCTAGTTCAGGTAGTCGTAGCTGCCGTTCTTCCACTCGTAGAAGACATAGCCCGGCAGGGTCACGTCGCCCTTGTCATCGAAGCTGAGCGAGCCGAGCACGGTGTCGAACTCGCCGCTGTTCATGGCCTTGATGACCTTGTCCAGATCGGTCGAGCCGGCCTTCTCGGCGGCCTGGGCGAAGACCTGCACCGCGGCGTAGGTGTAGAGCACATAACCTTCCGGCTCGATGCCCTTGTCGCGGAACGCCTTGACGATCGGCGCGGCCTTGGGGTTCTTGCGCGGGTCCGGGCTGAAGGTCATCAGCGTGCCCTCGCCGGCGGCACCGGTGATCGACCAGTACTCGTCGGTGACGAGCGCATCGCCGGAGACCAGAAGCGTCTTCATGCCCTGGTCGCGCATCTGGCGCACCATCAGGCCGGCCTCGGTGTGGTAGCCGCCCACATAGAGCACGTCGATGCTGTTCTGCTTGAGCTTGGAGACCAGCGCCGAGTAGTCCTTCTCGCCGGCGGTGTAGGCCTCGTAAAGCTTCTCCTTCAGGCCAGCGGCGTTCATCGCCTTCTTGGTCTCGTCGGCCAGGCCCTTGCCGTAGGCAGTCTTGTCGTGCACGACGGCGACGTTCTTGCCGGCGAACTGCTTGGCCAGGAAGCCACCGGCCACCAGGCCCTGCTGGTCATCGCGGCCGCAGACGCGGAAGACGTTGTCGCCGCCCTCGTCGGTGAACTTCGGATTGGTCGAGGCCGGCGAGATCTGCAGGATGCCTTCTTCCTCGTAGACCTTGGAGGCCGGGATCGACGAGCCCGAGCAGAAGTGGCCGGCCATGAACACGACGTCGTTGCCGACCATTTCGTTGGCCACCGCGACCGCCTGCTTCGGATCGCAGGCATCGTCGCCGATCGACAGGCTGAGCTTCTGGCCCAGCACGCCGCCGGCGGCGTTGATGTCGGCCACGGCCTGCTCGGCGCCGGCCTTCATCTGCTGGCCGAAGCTGGCGTACTGGCCGGTCATCGGGCCGGCCGTGGCGATGGCGATCTCGGCCTTCGCCGGCATCGCGCCGAGCATTGCTACCGCGCTGGCGGCGAGCAGAACTGACGAAATACGTTTCATCGTTGTGTGGTCTCCCTCTTGCGCCCCGCCGCCGATAGATGGCTCGCGGGATCTGTCGTTGACGTGTAAGCAAACTTCAAAATTGCCGTTACCTTAGGTGCAGCGTTTCACGACTGCAACGGATTCGATCAATCATTCCCAAAGGTTAACGTTAATCTTTTTGGGCCTCTGGGCCGTGGCTCGACCCGTCCCTCTCCCCCACCCGACCACCCATCAAGCATACTTCCGTGGGGGAGTGGGATGGGTCGAGCCCAGTGCCAACTGGCGCTAGTCCTGATGCCGCTTTTCGCGCCAGCCGAACAGGCCGTTCGGCTCGTAGAGCCAGGGATATTGCGCGACCATGTTGTGGGCAAGCGTTAGACGGTAGCCGATGAGAGCGATAGCAATGATGACGGCGGTGTCGACGAGATAGCCGGTCAGCGACAGCAGATCGCCGCCGAACAGCGCGTAGATAATGAAACGGTCGGCAAAGCCCAATAGCGCACCGTAAATGAAGGACTGCCAGACCGGCCGCCAGCCGCGGGCGAGCGCCTGGCCCATCAGAAAACCGGCGCCGCCCGCCAAAATCAGCGTGATGCCGATGAAGGTGCCAAGGCCATTGCCGAGAAGCTCGCTCAATGCCCGCCCTCGAGATAGGCGGCGCGGATCTCCGGCCGGGCGAGCAGCTCCGCGCCCGTACCCGACATTGTGACCTCGCCATTGACCATGACATAGCCGCGATGCGCCAGCTTCAACGCGTGATAGGCGTTCTGCTCGACCAGGAAGATGGTCATGCGCCGCTCTTCGTTAATCTGGCGGATGGCGTCGAAGATCTGTTTCACGACCAGCGGCGCGAGGCCGAGCGACGGCTCGTCGAGCAACAGGAGGCGCGGCCGGCTCATCAGCGCCCGCGCGATCGCCAGCATCTGCTGCTCGCCGCCCGACAGCGTGCCGCCACGCTGGCCCTGACGCTCCTGCAGCCGGGGGAACAGCTCGAAGACCTCGGCGAGATCGTCGTCGAAATTCGCCGGGTCCGTGCTGACGGCGCCCATCTGCAGGTTTTCCATCACGGTCATGCGCGGGAATATGCGGCGACCCTCGGGCGCTTGGGCGATGCCGCGGCGGATGATCTCATGCGTCGGCGTCGTGGTGATATCGTTGCCGTCGAACAGGATCTGTCCGGCCGCGGCGCGCGGATCGCCGCAGATCGTCATCAGCAGCGTCGACTTGCCGGCGCCGTTGGCCCCGATCATGGTGACGATTTCGCCGGTCTCGACGTCGAGGTCGATGCCGCGCAGAGCCTGAATGTTGCCGTAATAGGTCTCGACGCCCGAGATGCTGAGCAGGCCGCTCACGCGCGCCCTCCCGCATCGTCGCCGCCGGTCGATCCCTGCTCCAGCGCCAGGTCCTGCGCCACCTCCGGCGGCAGCTCTTCGTCTTCCTCCTCGCCAAGATAGGCGCGGATCACGTTCGGATCGTTGCGCACGGCCTCGGGAGACCCGTCGGCGATCTTGCGGCCGTAGTCGAGCACGATGATGTGGTCGGAAATGCCCATGACCACGCTCATGTCATGCTCGATCAGCAGCACGCCGATACGGTGCTCGTTGCGGATGAACAACAGCAGTTCGTTGAGCTCGGCCGACTCGCGATGGTTCAGACCGGCCGCCGGCTCGTCGAGGCAGAGCAGCACCGGCTCGGTGCACATGGCGCGCGCGATCTCCAAGCGCCGCTGGTCGCCGTAGGGCAGGTCGCCGGCATTGTCGTCGGCGCGGGCCGTCAGGTTGACGTGCTCCAGCCAGTAACGCGCGAGCTCGACCGCGTCCTGCTCCGCATGCCGATAGACGCCGAGGCCGAACAGGCCGGCGAACGTATAGCCGGATGCCCGCATCAGCTTGTTGTGCTGGGCCACCACGAGGTTCTCCAGCACCGACATGGCCGGGAACAGGCGGATGTTCTGGAATGTCCGCGCCACCTTGGCCTGCTGCGCGATGCGAAAGTCATCCATGCGCTCCAGCAGGAAGCCGCCCGACGCGGCCGTCAGCGTCAGCCGTCCAGAGGTCGGTTTGTAGAAGCCGGTCAGACAATTGAACACGGTCGTCTTGCCGGCGCCGTTCGGGCCGATGATGGCGGTGATTTCGCCGTCGGCGGCGTCGAACGAGACGTCGTCGATGGCGATCAGGCCGCCAAACCGCATCGTCAGGTGCTCGACCGCCAGCAGTGAGCGGGCGGCCGCGGCCGGCGGAGCGTCGGCGGCGGTGCTCATGGCGCCCCCCCGCCGCGCGCCGGCGCCGACGAGAGTTTGAGCGTCGGCTCGCGGTGCGCCAGCAGACCGCGGGGTCGCCAGACCATGATCAGGACCATGGCGCCGCCGAAGGCCAGCATGCGGTATTCCGCAAGGCCGCGGAACAGCTCGGTGCCACCGATCAGCAGCACCGCCGCGACGACGACGCCGACCTGGCTGCCCATACCGCCCAGCACGACGATCGCCAGGATCACCGCCGATTCGATGAAGGTAAAGCTTTCCGGGCTGATGAATCCCTGCCGGGTGGCGAAGAAAGAGCCGGCGAAGCCGCCGAACATGGCGCCGATGGCGAACGCGGTGAGCTTGGTGTTGGTCGGGTTGATGCCGAGCGATCGGCAGGCGATCTCGTCCTCGCGCAGCGCCTCCCAGGCCCGTCCGATCGGCAGCCGGCGCAGGCGCAGCGTGAACCAGTTGGTCAGCAGCGCCAGCACCAGGATCAGGTAGTAGAGAAAGATGATCCGGTGCAGGGAGGAAAAGTCGAGGTTGAAGAAGGTGTGGAAGGTTTCGGTACCCTCGGGCGCGCGCCGGCTGAACGGCAGGCCGAAGAAGCTGGGTCGCGGAATGCCGGACAGGCCGTCCGGGCCCTTAGTGAATTCGTACCAGTTCAGCAGGATCACCCGGATCATCTCGCCGAAGCCGAGCGTGACGATGGCGAGATAGTCGCCGCGCAGGCGCAGTACCGGGAAGCCAAGCAGAACGCCAAACAGGCAGGCAAACGCGCCGGCGAGCGGCAGGCAGGCCCAGAACGAGAGATCGAAATAGAGCGCCAGCAGGGCGTAGGAATAGGCGCCGACGGCATAGAAGGCGACATAGCCCAGGTCGAGCAGACCCGCGAGCCCGACGACGATGTTCAGCCCCCAGCCGAGCATGATGTAGGTCAGCACCAGGATCGAGACATCGAGCAGATAGCGGTCCGCGAAGGGCATCCAGGGCAGAACGATGGCCCCGACGATAGCCATCGGCGCCGCGACCTTGACGAAGGTCTTGAGGGCCTCGGCGGCGCTGGCGGCGGCGCCGCCTTCGGCCGCCGCCGTTTTCGGTTTCGGCGCCCGGCGCGCCCACCACAGGTTCAGCAGGAACCGGCCGACGAAGACGGCGACGACGGCGATGCCGACGGCCTGCCAGCGGAAATCGAGGCCAAGACCGCCGGAGCCGTCCGTCGTGCGCAGGCCGATAATGAACACGGCCAGCGCCAGCGCGATCAGCGCCGACATTAGGCAGTCCTTCAATATGGCCGGGATGTCGAGACGGAACTCGCCGGCGACGCCGTTCAGCGTGCGTACCGCCACGGACTAGACCTTCTCGACTTCCGGTTTGCCGAGCAGGCCGGTGGGCAGGAAGATCAGCACCAGCACAAGGATGCCGAACGCCGCGACATCCTTGTACTCAATGGTGAAATAGGCCGACCAGAAGGTCTCGATCAGGCCGATCAGCAGGCCGCCCAGCATGGCGCCCGGCAGCGAACCGATACCGCCCAGCACCGCCGCAGTGAACGCCTTGATGCCGGCGAGGAAGCCGATGTAGAAGTCGATGACGCCGTAATACAACAGGAACATCATGCCGGCGACGGCGGCGAGCGCCGCGCCCATCACGAAGGTCAGCGAGATCGTGCGGTCGACGTTGATGCCGACCAGCGCGGCCATGCGCCGGTCCTGTTCGCAGGCCCGCTGCGCCCGGCCCAGCGACGTGCGGGCGATCAGCAGCGAGAAAGCCGCCATCAGCGCAATCGTGACGACGACGATGACGATCTGCATGTAGCTGAGCGAGACGGTGAAGCCGTCGGGCCGCTCCATGAAGGTGAAGCCGCCCTGCACCACCGGCTGCAGCGGCTTCACGCGCGCGCCCTGGGCCAGTTGCACGTAGTTCTGCAGGAAGATCGACATGCCGATGGCCGAGATCAGTGGCGCCAGCCGGAACGAGCCCCGAAGCGGTCGGTAGGCGAGGCGCTCGACCGTCCAGCCATAGGCCGAGGTCAGCAGCATGGCCACGATCAACGTGATCAGCAGCGCGAGCGGGATCCAGCTCAAGCCGGCCATGCCCAGCAGCAATATCGTGATCAGCGCGACAAAGGCGCCGATCATGAAGATGTCGCCATGCGCGAAGTTGATCATGCCGATGATGCCGTAGACCATCGTGTAACCGATGGCGATCAGGCCGTAGATCGATCCCAGCGTGATGCCGTTGATCAGCTGCTGGACAAAATATTCCATGTCGTCTGCCCGACGAAGCCACTGCTCGATCGCCCGCTTGCCGCGGGTCTGCGGTTCGCCGTCCAACCCCCAAGGCATTGTGCGGACGGCTCGCCGAGGTCGAGCAATACCACGTTCGCGCGCGCCTTCAAGTCTATTCTGACTCAACCATGTCGGCGATATGGACCTGTCGGTCTATAATCGCCGCCAATCGGACAACCCGATCGACATGGGAGAAACGGGCATGAGCAAGAAGGTCGCATTGGTCGTTGGCGCCGGCGACGCGCTGGGCGGGGCGGTGGCCCGGCGCTTCGCGCGCGAGGGTTTCGAGGTCTGCATCACCCGGCGCAAGGCCGAGGCGCTGAGCGATCTTCGCGCCGAGATCGAGGCCGATGGCGGTGTCGCGCATGCCTTCGGGTCTGATGCGCGCAAGGAGGAACAGGCGATCGAGCTGGTGGAGCGCATCGAACGCGATATCGGGCCGATCGAGGTCGCGGTCTACAACGTCGGCGGCAACGTGCGCTTCTCGATCCTGGAGACAACCACACGGGTCTATTACAAGGTCTGGGAGATGGCGGCGTTCGGCGGCTTTCTGATGGGCCGGGAGGTCGCCAAGCGCATGGTGCCGCGCGAACGGGGCACTGTTCTGTTCACCGGCGCCACGGCCAGCATGCGCGGCGGCGACGGCTATGCCGCCTTTGCCGGCGGCAAGCACGCCCTTAGAGCGCTGGCGCAGAGCATGGCCCGCGAGCTGGCGCCGAAGGGCATTCACGTCGCCCATATCGTGATCGACGGCGCCATCGACACCAAATGGATCGAAGAGATGTTCCCCGAGCGTTACGCGATGAAGGACCAGGACGGCATCCTGAACCCCGACGCCATCGCCGAGAACTATTGGATGCTGCATCAGCAGCCCCGCACGGCCTGGACGCACGAGCTGGACCTGCGGCCCTGGCTCGAGAAATGGTGAGGCCTGGCCGGGTCGATCCGCGTTAGGGTCGGCACTTAGGCTACCGGTTGGTCGTCAGTGCACTCGATCCGGTGTCGTATTCGAACTGAGGGGGGTCATACAGTTTGGGGTTTATCTATTTCGACAAAAGCGAAAAGAGTGTCCATGCTTTTGTAGGGCGATCCAAAATTCTTGGAATCCCATTCACG
This sequence comes from Alphaproteobacteria bacterium, assembly GCA_965232515.1. Lineage (GTDB taxonomy): Bacteria > Pseudomonadota > Alphaproteobacteria > JANQKO01. The sequence goes on from CBDDPY010000002.1 coordinate 2,738,077, forward strand.
TCATTTGTGTTTCTATTTTCATGTTTCTGTCAAATTGGATGGTCGTTACTATATTTGTTTTTTGGCATCAATCTTGATGAAGTAAATATTGACATCGTCGTCCCTTTTTCGGTTTATGTCGTGAATTCGATGAGTTTTTATTTTGTTTCACTGGCAGTCCTTTATGTTTGCATGCTGATTTTCATATATTTAACACTAAGCAGATTGGTCAAAACCCGTGCGGTCATGTTTTCAGAGTACGGGAACTTTCATCGAATGAATCCGAGAAATAGGGGAATGAATCGAAAAAATAAGGAAAATGATTGGATCGAATCAAGAAAATATCTTGAATTCCACTATCGATATTATAAATTTTACATTTTTGTTTGCTTTTTTTTGATTATTTTCCCGCTGTCAAAAGAATACAATCCCGTATCTTACTACTTGTATGAAGATGTTGAAATGATGATGAGAGAACTTTCATCGACATACAAGAGCTACACGACATTTCTCTTTGAGATAAACAAAATAATGCTCATTCCTACGCTCGGCATACCTTTTGTGTTTTCGCTCATATTGAGATTGGTTTTGACAAGGTTCGAAGAGAAACGGTGAGTCAATTCAGCAGCTCGAGTCTGACGGGCGCACCGGCGCGGCCTTCCGAGGACAGCCAGACTTCCCCGATCGGCGCCCTGACGTGATGGCAAACCGCAATTCAGCGTTACGGGCCGAGACAGGTTGCTTAGAATGACCCCCGCCGAGACCAAGCGCCGTGCACGTGGCACCGAACGCTTAGTTGAATGAACCATGATCTGGGAGCGGGGCATGACCAAATCCGTGGAGTTTCTGTTCGATTTCGGCAGTCCGAACGCGTATCTGGCCTATACGCAGCTGCCGGGTATTGCCGCGCGCACCGGCGCCGAGCTGATCTGGACGCCGATGCTGCTGGGCGGCGTGTTCAAGGCGACGGGGAACCGCTCACCGGCCGAGATCCCGGCCAAGGGCGCCTACATGGGCATCGACGGCGCCCGGTTCGTGAAACGCTATGGCGTGCCGTTCCAGCGCAACCCCCATTTCCCCGTCAACACGCTGGCGATGATGCGCGGCGCCGTGTCGTACCAGATGGACGGCGATTTCGACGGCTATGTGAAGGCGATGTTCGAGGCCATGTGGGTCGAGCCGCGCAACCTGAACGAACCGACGGAGTTGGGGGCAGCCCTGCAGGCGGCCGGGTTCGCGCCCGAGGACTTCATGGACCGGATCGGCCGGCAGGAAGTCAAGGACAAGCTGATGGCGAATACGCAAGCCGCGGTCGAGCGCGGCGTCTTCGGCGCGCCGACCATGTTCGTCGGCGACGAGATCTTCTTCGGTCAGGACCGGCTGGATTTCGTCGAGGAGGCGCTGGCCGCCTGATCGTCGCTCAGCCTTCCCTCGTCGCCGACGGCAGGGGATCGCCGGGGGACCAACCGTCGAGCCAGACGGTGAGCGGGACGACGGCGGCGGGCTTGGCGTTTTCGTAAAACCAGGAATCGAGCGCGTAGGTGCCGCCGCCGGCACGCTCGACGATGACGGCGGTCTGGTGCGGCCAGCGGTCGATCAAATAGCCGCGGGCGGCCGGCCCGGCCACATCGTGCCAGCGCAGCAGCCCCTCGCCTTCCAGCATTAGCAGCAGCGTCGTGGTGTTGACGGACTCGTCGACGCAGTCGAGCTGGCCCGGCCGATGGCCGTTGACGAACCAGCCGTCGATGCCGCCGTCGTTCTGGGTGCCGGCCTGTACCGACGCGTGGCGTTCGTAGATGGCGACCGCCTGAGACAGCAGCCGGCGTTCGGCCTCGGCGTCAGGCGCCGGTGCGGACATTAGATCGCGGATCTCGCGCCATGGCCCGCCGTCGAGAGACACTTGCGTCGACTCCCGGCAACCATGACCGAAGCAGTATTTGAACGATTGCGGCGCCGGATCGGCGATGCCGTACTGGGCGACGTAGCCGACCGGCGTGTCCGGCAGGCGGTTGCCGCAGGCCGGCAGCAGCCCGGCAGCCAGAACCATCAAGCCAATCCTCGCAAACAGCCGATACATTGAAGCAAAGACACCCGAAATTGCCGATTTCAAGCCAATTTGGCCGAGAACTGTAACCGGCCGGTAAACAAAAGCAATCGGCCCGACGTGCACGACTACGTGATCGCGCGGACCCGTTCGCGGAGCGATATGAAGACGCCGCTGGCGACGATCACGGCGATGCCGAACCAGGACCAGGCGTCGGGGAAGTCGCCGAAGACGACATAGCCGAAGATGGCGGCGATGACGATCTGGCTGTAGCCGAAGGGGGCGAGCTGCGAGGCCAGCGCGTGGTCGAACGAGCGGATCAGCAGGAAGTGCGAGGTGGCCGCGATCAGCCCCATGGCCAGCATCAGCAGCAGCGCGTCCGCCGTCAGGGGCAGCCAGACGAAGGGTTGCACCGCCGTGGTGACGACGACGCCGACGAGCGCCGTGTAGGTGAGCGTCACGATGGGCGGGGCGTTGCCGGCGAGCCGTCGGGTGGCGATCAGATAGAGCGCGTAGAGCACGCCGGAGCCGAGCGCGAAGATAGCGCCCCAGCCGAAAATGCCGGCGCCCGGCCGGATCACGATCAGCGCGCCGACCGCGCCGACGATGACCGCGAGCCAGCGGCGAAGCCCGACCCGCTCGGCCAGCAGGAACGGCGCGCAGACGGTGACGACCAGCGGGAAGATGAAGAACAGCGCCAGCGTTTCGGCCATCGGCAGCAGCGACAGGGCGAAATAGAACAGCACGGTATCGCCCAGCAGCAGCCCGCCGCGCATCACCTGCAGGCCGGGCTCGCGCGGCCAGAGGGCGCGTATTCCGTAGAGCCAGAGGGCGACGGGCAGCAGCGCGGCCAAATGCACGACATAGCGGCCCCAGACGACCTGCGGCACGGGATAGCTGACGCTCAGATACTTGGCGATACCGTCATAGACCGGCATCAGCAGCATCGCGCCCAACATGAGCGCGATGCCGAGCGTCGGGCGCTCAGAAGCCGATATGGAAGCCTCCGTCGATCGACAGATGCTGGCCGGTGATGTAGGAGGCCGCGTCCGACAGCAGGAAGCAGACCGGCCGCGCCACCTCGTCCGGCGTCGAGAACCGGCCCATGGGCACCTGCGCCAGATAGCGGTCGCGGAACTTCTCGCCGCGGATGGTCTCGGTCATGGGCGTGGCGACGACGCCGAAACAGACGCTGTTGACGGTGATGCCGTGGCCTGCCCATTCGCGCGCCGCGCTCATGGTGATGCCGAGCACGCCCGACTTGGCGGCGCCGTAGTTGATCTGGCCGATGGTGCCGCGCCGGCCGGCGTCCGAGGAAACGTTGACGATGCGGCCGGGATCGCTCTCGCCGTCCTTGGCGCGCTCGAGCATGTGGCGGCCGACCGCCTGCAGGCAGAGGAACACGCCGGTCAGGTTGACATCGATCACCTCCTGCCATTGCGCGACCGGCATCTTGTCGATCATCGCCGGACGGATGATGCCGGCATTGTTGACGAGGCCGTGGATGCCATCGAAGGCGTTGGCGATGTCGGCGACCATGTCCTGGACGAAGCCGGCCTCGGCGACGTTGCCGACATAGGCCCGTGCCCGGTCGGGCCCGAGCGTGGCGGCGAGATCCTGGACCGCCTCGCCGTTCATGTCGGCGACGGCGACGCGGCCGCCCAGCTCGACACAGAGTTCAGCCACGGCCCGGCCGATGCCCTGGGCGGCGCCCGTCACCAGGATCGTGCGGTTCTCGAGGCTCATCGGGTTCGACATGTCGGCATTCTCCCTATCCGGCTCTCTATGCATTGGCCGGTAAGATAGCAGCGGTTCGCGTCCCGGTTGACAGGAATGAAGTTGGGCCGTGCCGGGCCTTGCGCTAACCTTGCGCAGCGCCGCAGGGGGCCGCTCGACCAAGAGACAGGGGACGCCATGAAGACGCATTACAAACTGCTGTATGCAGACGCCAAGAGCAAGGGACCCGATCTCGAGGTCCGCGCGCCCTACGACGACGCGCTGATCGCCACCGTGGAGACGGCGGACGAGGCCGCGGCCGAACAGGCCATGGCGACGGCCTATGGCCTGTTCCGCAACCGCGATGCCTGGCTGTCGCCGGCCGAGCGCCTGGACGTGCTGGAGAACGCCGCTGATATTATCGAATCGCGGGCCGAGGAGCTGGCCGTCGAGGCGGCGCGCGAGGGGGGCAAGCCGCTGATTGACTCGCGCGTCGAGGTGGCCCGTGCCATCGACGGCGTGAACCTCTGCATCGAGGCGCTGCGCACCCAGGCCGGCACCGAGATCCCCATGCGGATGAACCCGGGCTCGATGAACCGCCTGGCCTTCACCCGGCACGAGCCCATCGGCGTGGTCGTGGCGGTCAGCGCCTTCAACCATCCGCTGAATCTGATCGTGCACCAGGTGGCGCCGGCGATCGCCGTCGGCTGTCCGGTGATCGTCAAGCCCGCCAACCTGACGCCGCTCGCCTGCATGAGCTTCGTCAAGATCATGCACGAGGCCGGCCTGCCGCCGGAGTGGTGCCAGGCCGCGCCGACGGCGACGCGTCAGGTCGGCGAGATGATGGTGACGGACAAGCGCACGGCGTTCTTCAGCTTCATCGGCAGCGCCGGCGTCGGCTGGTCGCTGCGCTCGAAGCTGGCGCCGGGCACGCGCTGCGCGCTTGAGCATGGCGGCGCGGCGCCGGTGATCGTCGCCGCCGACGCCGACCTCGACGACGTGCTGCCGCTGCTGGCGAAGGGCGGCTTCTATCACGCAGGGCAAGTCTGCGTGTCCGTCCAGCGCGTGTTCGCGCACGAGTCCATCGCCCGCGAGGTGGCGACGCGGCTCGCCGATCTCGCGGGCAAGATGACCATCGGCGATCCGACCAAGCCGGAGACCGAGGTCGGGCCGCTGATCCGCCACGGCGAAGTCGACCGGGTCGAGCAATGGGTGACGGAAGCGACCGACGGCGGGGGTGAGCTGATCTCGGGCGGTACGCGGATCTCCGATTCCTGCTACGAATGCACCGTGCTGTTGAACCCGCCGGACGACGCCAAGGTCAGCACGGCCGAGATCTTCGGCCCCGTGGTCTGCGTCTATTCCTACAGCGACATGGACGACGCCATCGACCGGGCGAACAGCCTGCCGGTGGCGTTCCAGGCCGCGGTCTGCACGCGCGATCTGGACACGGCGCTCAGAGCCTATCAGCGGCTCGACGCCAGCGCCGTCATGGTGAACGACCACACGGCGTTCCGGGTCGACTGGATGCCGTTCGCGGGCCTGCGCGAATCCGGCCACGGCATCGGCGGCATCCACCACACGATGCTGGACATGCAGATCGAAAAGATGATGGTCGTGCGCTCGAAGGAGTTGTAGATAGGGCGCCGTAAACGGCGCAAATACTTCGGGATACCGGCCATGGCAGAACTCGACCGGCAGACACTGCTCGACCTGTTGAACCGCTTCGACGATGCGGACGACGCGACCGTCACGGCGGCCGCGCGCGAGGCGCAACAGGCGCTGACCGAGGCCGGCCTGAGCTGGGACGACGTGCTGGTCCCGGCGGAAGTCGAAACCGAGGACGAGGACGAATACGAAGAATACGATTCCGACGACGAGGTCGTTGACGCGGACGACGATGACGCCGACGGCGACACCGACAACGTGATCCCGATCTCGGCGGGCGAGGCGCGCGAGGATCTGGCGCTCATCGACCGCATCCTGCGCGACCACGATGTCTCCGAAGACACCCGCGAAGAGCTGGAAGGCTACCGGGAAGACATCGACGCCGGCGAATTCACCGCATCCGACCGGAACTATCTGGTGGCCCTGCAGAAGCGCCTGTCGAAAAAATAGCCGCCGGCAAGGCAAGCGACGTCAGTCGCAGTCCGGCACGCTTTCCAGATAGGCGATCAAATCGCGCCGTTCGGCCCAGTCCTTCACGCCTGCATAGCCCATCCGATTCCCCGGCACGATCGCACGCGGGTTTTCGAGAAATCCATCGAGCGTTTCACGGGTCCAGACGATGCCGGATCGCGCCATGGCGCGCGAATACTTGAACCCCGGCACGTTGCCCGCAGCGCGGCCGATAAGACCGCAATGCCGCGGACCGGTGCGGTTGCGCTCGATCGAATGACAGGCGCCGCAGCGCTCATAGATGCGCGCGCCGTTTGCCGGATCGCCGCCGGCCGCGGCGGCCGGCGCGAGACCGGCCACCGCGAGCGCCAACGCGAACAGATAGCGAGACATGCCGCGTCGCTCAGCGGTCCGACAGGCGATGCCGACCGTCAGGACACAAAGGCGACGGGCACCGGATCTTCGCCCAGCGCCTGCCGCAGAACCGCCCAGTGCATGGCCTCGTCGCCCAGGATGCTGGCCGCCGCCTTCGACAGGTCGCGGTTGTGGAACAGCGGCACGGCGCCGAGATAGGCGCTGACGGCGCCCTTCTCCAACCCCGCGGCGAAGCGCAACACGTCGGCCTGGCTTTTCAGCCTGTCGACGGGAAAGTCGTAACTGGCGGCCGGATCAACCGGGTTGCCGCCGAGCTTGGCCACCGTCGACGCCAGCAGATCGGCATGCTCCTTGTGATGGCCCTGAAACTTCACCGCGACCTGCAGCACGGCCGGCTGCAAGAGACCGCTTTCGGCGCCGACCTGATAGGCGGCGATGGCTTCCTGCTCGGCGCCAAGCGCCGTATTCAGGATGGCGACGTCGTCGGCGACCATCCGGGCGTCGCTGCCCTCGCCGGCGGCTATGCTCTCGCAGCCGGCCAGCAGCGCGACGGCGCCTGCCGACAGCATGGCCTCGCCAGTGCGCGCGAACAGAGAGCGCCGGGAGACCTCGACGATCGGCGTATCGGCGCTAATTTCGGCGTGTTGCATTGCTACCTCCTGTTTCGGTTTGCTTGGTTCGCCCGAGCCGCCGGGTTGCATGCAGGCGCGCTCGTGCCTCTCCGGCCGTGCGGCCGAATGACGATGTGCAATCAGGGAAGAAAAACGGCCGGAACGGTCAGCCTGGCGGCGCCAGCCCGAGCCGCTTCAGCACGGTATCGACGATGCGGTCGCAGTGGCGTCCGCCGAACGGAAAGGCATCCGTGATCGCCAGCTGGACCTCGCGGTGCAGCGTATTGCGCAGCGCGCGCTTGGCCCGGTGATAGCGGGTCTTCACCGTGTCCTTCGGTATGCCGAGGCAGTCGGCGGTCTCGTCGACACTGAACTCCTCGACAGCGCGCAGCACGAAAACGGTTCGAAATGCCTGCGGCAGCGTATCAATCGCGGCCTCGATCAGGCTGCGAAGCTCGCTGCGTGCGACCGCCGCCTCGGGCGTCTCGGGACGGACGCCGAACGAGGCCGCGCCGCCGTCGCCGCCAGCCTCGTCCAGGCCGAGAAGCTGATGCAGGTCGACCGTCGGCCGCCGCTTGCGCAACCGGCCGAGCGCCTCGTTCACGGCGATCCGCACCAACCAGGTGGACAGGCTGGCGCGGCCGTCGAACCGGTCCAGCGCGGCAAAGGCCCTGACATAGGCTTCCTGTACAATGTCTTCCGCCTCTGCATCGTCCTTAACGATGCTGCGCGCCGCCCGGTAGAGACGCGCATTGTGTCGGCGCATGATCGCCTCGAATGCGACCGCGTCGCCGCGTACGGCCTTCGCCGCCAGATCGAGGTCCGATCCCGACGATCGATTTGCCCGAGTTGCCGCTTGCTGCATCCGACCAGCCACCCCCTCGTCAGTGTCATCCACAGACATTAGACGCGGCAGCGGGAAATAAGTTCCCACCGGATCGCCAGGCAGACGCTAAATCCGCTCGCCCTTGACCCTTTTGGTCAACTCGTCGATGGCCTGTTCGGCGTTGGGCAGGTGGGGATTGACGGCGAGCGCGCGTTCGTAGGCGTCGAGCGCCTTGTCCCATTCCTCGCGCTGGCTGTAGATCAGGCCGAGGCCGCTGAGCGCGCCGAAGTGGCGGGGTTCGAGCGCCAGCGTCTTCTCGACATCGGCGATCGATTCATCGAACCGCCCCATCATGTAGTAGAGCGTCGCGCGCTTGTTCCAGCCTTCGGCATAGTCCGGCTTGATCTCGACAATGCCGGACAGCAGGCCGACGCCCTCGGCAAAGCGGCCCTCGGACATCGCCTTGACGCTGCGCTGCATCAGGAGATCGACCGTGTCGCTGCCCGACTGCATCCAGATGCCCCAGATCAGGTGCTCGATGGTGCGGGCCTCGCGGAGATCGCCGGTAACGAGCAGGCGCTGGAACAACTCGTCCAGCCGCGCATCCGTCTGGTCGGCCGATGCCGACGCGCCGCTTAGCAGCGGCACGACGAGCAGAATGGCGGCAAGCAGTCGGCGCATGTCCTAAAAGATAGGTGGCAAACCCGGCGACGAAAAGAGCCGGCCGTTCACGGCGTCGCGAGTCGGACCGGCTTGGGACCGCCTGTCGCCCAATCGAGCAGCTCGACGGTGTGCACCACAGGCAGCAGCGTGCCGGACTGAATTTGCACCATGCAGCCGATATTGCCGGCCGCGACCACGTCGGGCGTCAGCCGCTCGATATTCGCGACCTTGCGGTCGCGAAGGCGGGTGGCGATCTCGGGCTGGGTCAGGTTGTAGGTGCCGGCGGAGCCGCAGCAGAGATGCCCTTCCGGCACGTCCAGGACCTGGAACCCGGCAGTCGCAAGCAGGGTTTTCGGCGTGGTTTTGATCTGCTGGCCGTGCTGCAGCGAGCAAGCCGAGTGATAGGCGACCTTCAGGTCGGCCGCGCCCGCCGCCCTGCGCAGGCCGAGATCCTGCATGAGCTCGGAGATATCGCGCGTGAGCTCCGATATCCGCCGCGCCTTGTCGGCATAGGCCGGGTCTTCGCGCAGCATGAAGCCGTAGTCCTTGACCGTGGTGCCGCAGCCCGACGCGTTCACCACGATAGCGTCGAGGCCGTCGCCGTCGAGCTCGGCTGTCCAGGCGTCGACGTTGGCGCGCACGCTGGCGAAGGCGGCCGCCTCCTGGCCCATGTGATGAGTCAAGGCTCCGCAGCAGCCGGCGCCACTCGCCACCACGACCTCGCAGCCGTGCCGGGTCAGCAGCCGGACGGTCGCCTCGTTGATGGCGGGGTCCAGGACCTGTTGCGCGCAGCCCGTCAGCAGCGCCACCCGCTTGCGGCGCGGGCCTTCGGCCGGGAAGACCTGCGGCCGGTCGACGGACGACGGCGACGTCAGGCGCGCCGGCGCCATGCCGACCATGCCTTTCAGCCGGCCCGGCAGCGCCCAGGCGAACGGCCGCGCCAGTTTGGCGCCGACCAACGCCAGCCGGAACAGGCCCGGCCGCGGCAACACCAGCGCCAGCAGGCGCCGCAACAGCCGGTCCGGCAACGGCCGCACATACGTCTCCTCGATATGCTTGCGGGCGTGGTCGACCAGATGCATGTAGTGCACGCCCGACGGACAGGTCGACATGCAGGACAGGCACGAGAGGCAGCGGTCGATATGCTTGACGACCTTCTCGGTCGCCGGCGCGTCAGCCTCCAGCATGTTCTTGATGAGGTAAATGCGGCCGCGGGGGCTGTCGAGCTCATCGCCCAGCAGCACGTAGGTCGGGCAGGTCGCCGTGCAGAAGCCGCAATGCACGCAGGCCCGAAGGATCTTTTCGGATTCCTGGATGTCCGGATCGGCGAGCTGGATCAGCGAGAAGCTCGTCTGCATGGGCTCAAGGCTCCGCGAACATGCGACCGCGGTTCAGAATGTCGTGCGGATCGAAGCTTTCCTTCACGCGCCGCGAGAGCGCGGCCAGCGCCGCCGGCTGCGGCTGAAACACCGGCACCTTCCAGCGCACATAGGCCGGCGCCCGCATCAGCGTCGCATGCCCCTCGCCGCCGACGGCGTCGCGCACGATCGTATGGTGCGCGTCCTCGGCCGACGCCAGCGACAGCCAGACCAGGCCGCCGGCCCAGTCGAACAGCGCCCGGCCGTCGGTCTGGCCCAGGATGCGGCCGACGATGCCCGGCGCCGCCGTCGGCGTCAGGGACAGCTTCCAGACATTGCCGTCCTGGTCGCCCAACAGCGGCTGCACGTCGCGGATTTCCGTCCATAGGGTGCGGGAGTTCTGGCTGTGCAATTCCTCGACCGCTCCGAAGCCGCCCAGCTCCTCGCGCAAGGCCCGGCAACGATGGTCGACCGACGGTCCCGGCCCCTCGACGCGGACGGCGGTGACCGCGGCGCCGGCGCCGGCCACATAGCTGACCGACGAGTCAGTCGCAACGGCGGCCGGCAGATGCGCCAGGCCGCTGACCTCATGCGGGCTGCCGCCGGCCTGCGACAGCGCAGCGACGGCGGTCTCGTCGTCGAGTCCGAAGACCAGGACCGTGCGGGTCTTCTCCGGCGCCGGCAGCACCTTGACGGTGACGTCGGTCATGGCGGCGAGCGTGCCGTAGCTGCCGGCCAGCAGCTTGCAGAGATCGTAGCCGGTGACGTTCTTGACCACCCGGCCGCCCGATTTGACGGCGTCGCCCCGGCCGCTGACGGCCTTAATGCCGAGGAAATGATCGCGGGCCGCGCCCGATCTGATGCGCCGTGGCCCGGACAGGTTCGCGGCGATCATGCCGCCCAGCGTCTGCGCGCCGGCGGCACCGCCGAGCAGCGGGCCGTAGTCGGCCGGCTCGAAAGCGAGCTGTTGCCGGTTCTGCGACAGCAGGCCCTCGATCTCGACCAGCGGGGTGCCGGCGCCGGCCGTCAGCACCAGCTCGTCCGGTTCGTAGAGACTGACGCCCGAGAGGCCCGAGAGGTCCAGCACGTGCTCGCCGGCCGTCGGCCGGCCCAGCGCGCGCTTGCTGCCCCCGCCGACGATTTCGAGCGGCGTCTCCTCGGCAATAGCCCAGCGCACGCAGTCCAATGCTTGCGCGGCATCGGCGGGCGTCAGACGTTCCGCCATCCTAGAATCGCGGCAGATCGGGGAACGGGATCTGGCCGCGGCTGATATGCATGCGGCCGAGCTCGGCGCAGCGGTGCAACTGCGGAAAGACCTTGCCCGGATTCAGACGCTGGTCCGGATCGAAGGCGCATTTCACCCGTTGCTGCTGCTTCAGATCGTCCTCGTTGAACATGGTTTCCATCAGGTCGCGCTTCTCGACGCCGACGCCATGCTCGCCGGTGAGCACGCCGCCGACCTCGACGCAGAGCTTGAGAATGTCGGCGCCGAATTCCTCGGCCTTCTCCAGCTCGCCGGGCTCATTCGCATCGTAGAGGATCAGCGGATGCAGATTGCCGTCGCCGGCATGGAACACATTGGCGACGCGGAGCCCGTATTTCTTCGACATCTCGGTCATGCGGGCCAGCACGACGGGCAGCTGCTTGCGCGGGATGGTGCCGTCCATGCAGTAGTAGTCCGGGCTGATGCGGCCGACGGCGGGAAAGGCCGCCTTGCGGCCGGCCCAGAACTGCAGGCGCTCCTCCTCGCTCTCGCTGACCCGCAGGCTGACGGCGCCGCAGGCCTCAGCGAGGCCGCGGACGGTCTCGATCAGGTGGTCGACCTCGACCTGCGGTCCGTCGAGCTCGACGATCAGGATCGCCTCGACGTCAAGCGGGTAGCCCGGATGACAGAAGGCCTCGGCGGCGTGGATGGCATCGCGGTCCATCATCTCGATGCCGCCCGGAATGATGCCGCCGCCGATGATCCGGCCGACGCAGTCGCCGGCCGCCTCGTTGCTGGGAAAGCCGATCAAGAGGGCGCGCGCGGTCTCGGGCTTTTTCAGAATGCGCACCGTGACCTCGGTGATGACGCCGAGCAAGCCCTCGGAGCCGGTCATCAGGCCGAGCAGGTCGTAGCCTTCGGAGTCCAGGTGCTTACCGCCGAGGCGCAGCACCTCGCCGGTCATCAGCACGACTTCCAGGCCGAGGATGTTGTTCGTGGTCAGTCCGTATTTCAGGCAATGCACGCCGCCGGAATTCTCCGCCACATTGCCGCCGATGGTGCAGGCGATCTGGCTCGACGGATCGGGCGCGTAATAGAAGCCGGCATGCTCGACGGCGTTGGTGATGCCGAGATTGGTGACGCCCGGCTGCGCCCGCACGCAGCGGTTCTCGAAATCGATCTCCAGGATCCGGTTGAACTTGCCGAGGCCGAGAATGATGCCGTCGGCGAGCGGCAGGGCGCCGCCCGACAGCGAGGTGCCGGCGCCGCGCGGCACCACCTTGACACCGCGTTCGCCGCAGAGCTTGAGAACATCGGCGACTTGCGGGACGGTCTCGGGCAGGACCACCGCCAGCGGCGCCTGTCGGTAGGCCGTCAGACCGTCACTTTCGTAGGCGCGGAGCTCCTGATCGTCGGCGATCACCCCCTCGCCCGGCACGATCTGGCGCAGCGCCGCGATCAGCTCGGCGGCTTGCGCGATGGTCCCGGCATCGGGTTCCGGCATGCGCATCGGCCCGGTCCCCTCCCTTGATTATCGGCCCGTCGACCGTTTCAGGGAGGAATGTAGGCGATGGCGGCAAATTTGCCAATTAATGGAAACGATTTCGCAATACGGAAAATAAAAATCCGCCCGGAGCGGGCGGATCTCGGTCGTTCCGTCGGGCGCCGCAGCGCCCGGACAGTCAGCCTTGACGGGCCTTGAACCGGCGGTTGGTCTTGTTGATGACGTACACGCGGCCCTTGCGACGCACAACCCGGCAGTCGCGGTGGCGCTTTTTGACCGATTTCAGCGAATTGACGACCTTCATGGCCCGAACTCCGTCTGCACCTCACCCATGAGGCGGCGGCAAACTACTGATCCGGCCGGCGTCTGTCAACAAAGGGCGCGCCAAATCGCTAGTCCTCGCCGCCGCCCTCCTCGGGCAGCTGGGCGTGGGCCAGAAATACGCCGACCTCGCCGCTTTCGATGGCGGCGACGCGTTTGGACCAGAGATCGACCTCCCAGAGCAGCCACTTCTTCTGACGCGGCTGCAGCGGCATGCTCTGCAACGACTTGGAGAACTCCTTCAGCGTCTTTAGTACGCGCTTGGCATATTGGTCGCTGATTTCGTCGGCGGTGCGGACCTTGAAGCCGAAATAGCCCATGATGTTGCGCATCTCGATGGCCTCGATCAGATGCGGATTATCGGGCTGCATGGCGCGCCAGGCCTCGACGGCCGGGTCTTTCGGCTCGGGCGTCTTCAGCATGAAATCGACATAGAGGAACTGACCGCCCGGCTTCAGGAACTCGACCAGCCGACCGAGCAGCGGCGGTTTATTCTGAATGGTATAGAGCGACTCGCGGGCGATGACGGCATCGAGCGACTGGGCCGGCACCTCCATCTCCATGATCGACTCGTTCACGATCTTGACCCAGGCATCGAGCCGCTCGTTCACGACGAACCCGCCGGCCGCCTCGGCGAGGCACGGATCCGGCTCGACGCAGGTCACGCGGGCGCCGGTATGGCTGCCGATCAGGCGCCCCAGCGGCGCGAGGCCGGCGCCCAGCTCCAGCACCTTCATCTGATCGGTCAGCTCCAGCCGGTCGGTGAGCGCCCGGATTTCCGAGGCAATGCCCGGCAGATGCCGGCCTTGGCCGAACATGCGCTGCACCGTCTCGATGCGCTGTGGGGTCCAGTGATCGACCTCGCCCGGCATCGGCGACTCGGGGAAATCGTCAGACGGTGGGATATCGGCGGCAACCGCCGCCTCGCTGGCGTCATCGGCCGCACCGCCCGGCGCCGCGCTGTCGATCAGATCGGAGACGTCGCAGCCCTCCCACCAGGCGCGAAACCTGGTGCCGAGGGAGACCTTCAATTCGGCGCCATCTTCGTCCCCAGAGCCGGGACGAAATGCCTGCAACATGCCCATCGGATCCTTCTTGCCGGTTTCCGGCCAGCGCAGCAAATCCGACGCTAAAATGCAGGATAAGGCTTTAAGCCCAGGTAAATGCTTTATGCCGCGTTAAGGAAGCGCTTATACAACCCTCAATGTGTGCCGGCTTCGGGCAGCGAGTCGACCTGGGCCATCAATTGCCGCAACAGCTCCTTCGTACGGGCCGGCCCGAAGCTGTTCGACAGAAAGCCGATGCTGGTGACGCAGAAAGCGACATGCATCAGATCGGGGCTGTAGCCGTCATCGGTGCCGCGGCGAACAATTTCTTCGAGCGCCTTCGCGGCAAATTCGTGCGTCGCGAGCATCTGCTCTTCCGGTGTCTGGGTATCGTCGGTCATGTCGTCGCCCCGTCTCGCCGGTCGATACGTAACCGGCCCCGCATGGCTCGCACATTGCGGGCCGCGCCACAAGCGCGGGCAGGGTTCGCGCGTCAGGAATCCCGCCGCGGCAGCCGGGCCAACCAGATGAACGGCAGGGCAATGACGCCGGTAATCGCGAAGGCGTAGAAGGCGTTGACGTAGCCGATCATCGCCGCCTGCCGCTCGATCTCGCCGCTGAGCACGGCGAGCCCGGCCGCGCCGTCGGCCGACCACAGCCCGCTGACCCAGGGCATCGAAAGCAATTCGTTGAACGGCGAGACATGCTCGGTCATGCCGGCGTAGGTCGTCTTTGTCGAACGGATCACCAGCGCCACCGAAAGCGATATGAAGATGCTGCTGCCGATGTTGCGCAGCAGGTGGAAGACGGCCGTGCCTTCCGGCACGAACCGTGGATTGAGCGTCGCGAAGGCGATAATGGTGAGCGGCACCCAGGTCATGCCGACGCCGAAGCCCTGCAGCATGCTGGTCCAGGCCACGCCCCAGGTCGTGAGGTTGATGTCGAAGCCCGCCATGGCAAACCCGGAGGCCGCCTGCGCACCGAAACCGATCGCCAAGGCCAGGCGCGGCGACATCCGGGTCAGCGGGATGACGACCAGGAAGCTCAACATGTTGCCGAGGCCGCGGGTCGCCAGCAGCAGGCCGATCACCGAATCGGGGTAGCCCCGCAATTCCTGCAGCAAGGCCGGGAACAGCACCATCGGCGTGAAGTTCAGCATCCCGAACAGCAGCACCAGGAACAGGCCGACCGCGAAGTTCCTGTCCGCCAGCAGCCGTGGGCTGAGGAACGGCTGCGCCGCGGTCAGGCTGTGCACCACGAACAGATAGAAGGCGGCCAGCGCGACGCCGGCGCCGATGACGATCTCGCCCGACTCGAACCAGTCGAGGCGCTCGCCTCGGTCGAGCATGATCTGAAAGGCGGCGATCGCCACCGACAGCGTCAGAAAACCGGTCCAGTCGAGGCGCACCGGATCGATCCGCCGGCGGTCGGTGATGAACAGCCAGACGCCCATCAACGCGATGACGCCGAACGGCACGATCATGAAGAAGACCCAGCGCCAGTTCTGCAGCTCCGCGACATAGCCGCCCAGCGTCGGGCCGATGATCGGTCCGACGACGACGCCCATGCCCCAGACGGCGGTGGCAACGCTGTGCTGACGCTTCGGAAAGGTGTCGAGAATGATCGCCTGCGACAGCGGTACCAGCGGCGCGCCGAAGGCGCCCTGGGCGACGCGGTAGATCACGAGCTGCTCCAGCGAGTCCGCCAGGCCGCACAGGATCGAGGCCAGCGTGAAGCCCAGCACCGCGTAGAACATCAGGTTGAAGCGGCCGAACCGCCCGGCCGCCCAGCCGGTCAAGGGCGTCGCCACGGCGGTGGCGACGATGTTGAAGGTCACGACCCAGGCGATCTCTTCCTGCGTGACCGACAGCGCGCCCCGCATCTGCGGCAGCACCACATTGGCGATGGTGATGGTCATCGCATAGAGCAGCGTGCACAGCGACACTGTGGCCAGCACCAGGGCCCGGCCCAGCCCGGTCGTCGTTTCGGCTGTCGTTTCGGTTATGGACATCGGTCAGGTTCTGGCCGGCGCACCGGTGATCGTGGCGCCGTCGACCATGGTACACGGTCGGGACCGTGCCGCGGCCGGTGAAGTGCCGGATCTGCGCGACCCAGCCGCCTGCTTCAGCCGCCGAATCGAATCAGATGGCGCATCGCGGCCACGACGTATTTGTTGAACTCCATGGCGGTGACGCGCGACATCACGGCCCGGCGTTGTCCCGGTGGCACGTAGCGCGAGAGCGGCCACGGCAGGATGACGATGTTCTCGAGCCGGGCCGACAGCTCGACCTCGGCACGGGGCAGATGTACGTCGTCGGTGACCAGCCAGATGCGGCGGCAACCCGTTCGCAGCGCCCAGGCCGCTGTTTCGATGCCGTTCTGCTCGGTGCTGCGGGCCTCGTCGCTGATTTCGACGCAGCAACCAAACACTTCCGGCAGCTCCAACCGCAGGCCGTCGATGTAACCCGGGTCGGTGCCATGCTTGGCGCCGGAGACGAACATTCGGGCGGGGCCGCCGGCGGTCAGCAACAGGGCACCGGCCCGCACACGTTCGTTGCGGCCGGTGAAGACCGCGACGCAGTCGCCCTCGTCCGCCGGCAGCTGCACGGCTTCGGCCGGAACGCTGCCGAGAAACCAAAGATAGCCCACCGACCAGATGCCGGTGGCGGCCAAAAGCATCGCGAAGCCGACGATCACAATCCGCATGGACGCCAAACTAGGTATCGTGCGGCACGAGCGCAATCGTCTACACTCGTCGGAAAGGAGGTCCGCTGGGGAAACTGCCATGCTGCGCGTGGGCGTCATCGGCCATGGCGCGATCGGTCGCGATTTCGTGACCGCGATTGCCGAGGGAAAAGCCGGCAACTGCGTTTGCCCGGCCGTGCTGGTTCGGCGGCGTTCGACCGACGCGCCGTTCGCGCTGACCGTGCATGTGGACGAGTTCCTCAGTCACGGCCTTGACCTTGTCGTCGAATGCGCGGGCCACAACGCGGTCGTCGAGCATGGCGAGACGGTGCTGATGGCGGGCGCCGATCTGATGGTGACGTCGATCGGCGCGCTGGTGGACGATGACTTGCGCGAACGCCTGTTGAAGACGGCCGCCGATGGGGGACGCCGGCTCATCTTACCGGCCGCCGGCATCGGCGCGCTCGACATGCTGTCGGCCGCGGCCGTCGGCGATCTCGACCATGTCGCCATCACCGTGCGCAAGGACCCCTCGGCCTGGTTCGGCACGCCGGCGGAACGGCAATGCGACCTGGCGTCGCTGAGCGAGCCGTTGACGATCTACGAGGGACCGGTACGGGAGGGCGCCCGGCTCTACCCGGCGAACGTCAATATTTCGGCGGCGGCGGCGCTGGCGAGCGTCGGCCTCGACCGGGCGCAGCTGCGGATCGTCGCCGACCCCGGCATCGAGACGCATGTGGTCGAGATCGAGGCTTCCGGCGAGTTCGGCAGTCTGCATTTCGTCGAGGACGTCGCCGTCTCGGCGGCCAACCGGAAGACCGGCAAGATCGTAAGCATGGCGCTGGTCAAGGCCTTGCGGCAGATGACCTCGACGCTGGTCGTCGGCGTCTAGACCGCAGTTTCCGACCGGCAACAGTTTCCACACATCATCGGGAGGCATCGTATGGCGCGGCTTGGCATTGGGTTTTCCGGCGGTCTCAAGGCATCGGAGATCGTCGATTGCGTGCGGCTGGCCGAGTCGCTGGGCTATGAGTCGGCCTGGGTGGCGGAAGGTCATGGCGGCGATCAGTTCGCGGTGCTCGCCGGCTGCGCCATGCAGACATCGACCATCGGACTCGGCACGGCCATCACCAGCCTGTTCGTGCGCTCGATCCCGACCATCGCCATGGCGGCGGCGACGGTCGATGAATTGTCGGACGGCCGCTTCACACTGGGCATCGGATCGAGCCACAAGGTGCAGGTCGAGCCCGAACATGGCGTCGAATACGGCAAGCCGCTCGCCCGCGTGCGCGACGCCGTCGCGATCGTCCGCACGCTGCTGCGCGAAGGACAGGTCCAATACGACGGCGAAACGGTGCAGATCGAGAACTTCGATCTCTGGTTCATGCCGCGGCGCAGCGAGATCCCGATCTATGTCGCGGCGCTGTTTCCGAAGATGCTCGGTGTCTGTGGCGAGCTCGCGGACGGCGTCATCCTGACCCGCAGCACGTTACGGACCGGCGCCGAGGCGATGGCGCATCTCGCCGACGGCGCCCGACAGGCCGGCCGCGACGCCAACGCGATCGACGTGACGTCGCTGCTGCCGACGGCGGTCGCCGAAACGCGGGCCGAAGCCCTCGACGTGATGCGGCCCGGCCTCGCCTTCTATGCCGGATTCTTTCCGCGCTACAACCGGCTGATCGCCTCGCACGGGTTCGAGGACGAGGCCGCGGCCATTGCCGAGGCCTGGGCGGACGACGATCGGGCGGCGGCGATCGCCGCCGTCAGCGACGAGATGATCGACGCCACCAGCATCGCCGGCACGGCGGAACACTGTCGCGAGCGGATCGAGGCCTATCGCCAGTCCGGTATCGATCTGCCGATCATCAGCCCGTTCTGGCAGGGCAACCACCCGAAAGCCGATTTCGAAGCCGTCATTCGTGCCTGCGCGCCGGGCTGACGGACGGGATCAATCATCGTCGGTCGGCGCGCCCCAGCCCCCGCCGGCGGCGGTTTCCAGCCACAGTTCGTCGCCTTTGTTGAGGATGGCCGCCGGCGTTTTCGACGACAGCACTTCCTCGCGGCCGTCGGCGCGGCGGACGGCATAGCGGGATGGCCGGCCCGAGCCGCCGCCGGCGATGCCGGGCGCCGGCCGGAAACTGCGTTCGCTGAGCAGCGAAAACTCGATGCCGTCGATCAGCGCCCGCATCACGCGGCGCGAGCCCATGCCGCCGGCGTGCCGGCCGGCGCCGCCGGAATGGTCTATGAGCGCGTATTCGCGGATCTCGACCGGGAGCGCGTTCTCCAGCGCCTCGACCGGCAGGTTCATGGTGTTGCCCATGTGCACGCGGAAGCCGCCGAGGCCCGGCCCCGCGGCCGACGCGCCCATGCCGCCGCCGATGGTCTCGTAGTTGACGAAGGGCCGGCCGCGCAAGCTGTCGAACCCACCGATGGTCAACACGTTCGCCGAGCCGCAGGTGCCGGCGACGGCACATTCGGGCACGGCGGCGGCCAGGGCCTGGAACAGCAGATCGACGAGGCGGGTCGAGGTCTCGGTATTGGCGGAGACCACGGGCGACGGATAGGTCGCGTTTACCAGCGTGCCGGGCGGCGCGATCAGGCGCAGTGGCCGGTAGGCGCCCGAGTTCGGCGGCACCTCGCCGCCGGCGAGCGTCAGCAGCGTGTAGTAGCAGGCCGACGCCGTCACCGCGAGCGGGGCGTTGGCCGGCCCGCGCACCGCGGGCGCCGTGCCGGTGAAGTCGCACGTCATGGCGGCGTCGCGCTTTTCAACCGCGACCCGCACCAGGAATTCGTCGCCCGAACGGCAATCGCTGTAGCCGTCGCCGTCGATGTGGTCCTCGGCCCGATAGACGCCGTCGGGGATCTCGCGCAGGGCCGCTTCGACCTGAAGCTGACTGTAGGCTTGAGATTCGCGGAAGGCCTGGATCACGACATCGGCGCCATAGCGGGCCGCGAGCCCGCCGACCCGCTCGGCGCCGCGCAGATTGCAGGCGTATTGCGCCTTGAAGTCGCCCATGCGATCGTCCGGCACCCGCACGTTGGCGAGCAGCAGATCCAGCACGCCGTCGTCGAACCGGCCGCCGTGCACGACCTTGACCGGCGGCACGCGGATGCCCTCTTTCAGGGCGTGATCGGTAACGGACGAGCTGCCGGCGGCGATCCCGCCGATATCGGGCCAATGCACCCGGCTGGCGGAGAAGCCGAGCAAGGTATCGCCGTCGAAGATCGCCGACATCAGGGTCATGTCGGGCAGATGGTTGCCGCCGAGATAGGGATCGTTGGTGAGCACGGCGTCGCCCGGCCGCCAGCGCTCGGCCGGGAACACCGACAGCACACCGCGGCCGGTGAACGGCATGCTGCCGAGATGCACGGGAATGTCGTTGCCCTGGGCCACGACCTCGCCGTCCCGGTCCAGGAGCGCGCAGGACAGGTCGGACGACAGGCTGAGCAGCGGCGAGAAGGCGGCGCGGGTCATCACGCTCTTCATCTCCTCGCAGATTGCATAGAGGCCGCCGCGGATGACCTCGAAGGTCACGGGATCGCTGTGACGCAGCATGTTGTCGCCAGACCGGTTCATCGGCTCAACCCTCCGCATCAACGATTTGCAGGACGCCAGACGGCAGCGCCTTAACCCGCTGGCCGGCCAGCACGCGGACCGTGGTGCTGTCATCGTGCACGAGCATCGGGCCATCGACGGGTTCGTCGGGTGGAATTGTGCCGCGTGGCCAGACCGGCAGCTCGGTCGCCCTACCAGCGGCATCGACCACCCGGCGTGTCGTGGTAGTCGCATCGGTCGGCGCGGCGGCGGCCGGCAGGCCGTGCGGCCAGAGCGGCAGGCTCGCCGACAGACGGGCGTTGACGACCTCGACGCCGACCGCCGGCAGGTCGTAGCCGTAGGTGTGCCGGTAGAGGTCCCGGAACGCGCGCTCGATCGCCGCCATGTCGTCCGCGTCATCGGTCAGGGGCAGGTTGAGCTCGAAGAGCTGGCCCTTGAAACGCAGGTCGAGCGAACGCGTGAGGCGCGGCGTGGCGCCGGCGGTCAATTCGGCCTCGGCCGCGACGGCGTCATCCGCCCTTATCCGCAACGCGGCGAAGGCATCCGGGATCGCCTTCGGATCGATATCGGCAAGGTCGCGCATTACGGTCTGCACCAGGTCGTGCCGGATGCCGCCCAGCAGCGTGCCGGTGGCGCTGAACAGACCGGGATAAGGCGGCACCAACACGGTCGCGACGCCGACCTCGCGGGCGATCTCGGCGGCATGCAGCGGCCCGGCGCCGCCATAGGCCAGCAGCGCGAAGTCGCGCGGGTCGAGGCCGCGGCGCAATGTCGCCAGGCGCACCATCTCGGCCATGTTGGCGGTGGCGAGCCGCAGGATCGCGTGCGCCGCCCGCTCGACCCGCCAGCCCAGCGGTGCGGCGATGTCGCGCTCGATGGCCTCGCGGGCTAGATCGACGTCGAGCGTCAGACCGTCGCCGCCGAAGGATTCAGCGGCCAGCGTGCCGGCGACGAGATGCGCATCGGTGACGGTCGGCCGTTCGCCGCCACGGCCGTAGCAGGCCGGACCGGGATCGGCGCCGGCGCTTTCCGGCCCGACCTTGATCACGCCGGCCTGGTCGAGCCGGGCGATGCTGCCGCCGCCGGCGCCGATCTCGATCATGTCGATCACCGGGCTCTTGATCGGATAGCCGCCGTGGTCGCGGCCCTCGACGAAGCGGTCGGCCGCGAACTCGGTCGTCAGGCGCGGCGCGCCGTCCTGGATGACGCCGACCTTGGCCGTCGTACCGCCCATGTCGAAGGCGATCAGGTTGCCGATGCCCTCGTCGCCAGCGAGCGCGACGGCCGCCATGATGCCGGCGGCCGGCCCCGACTCGATCAGGTGCACGGGATAGCGCATGGCGTTCGCCGCCGAGGTGACGCCGCCGTTCGACTTGACGATGGCGAGCGGTCCGGTCTCGCGCGCTGTCAGACGGTTTTGCAGGTCGGCGACATAGCCGCCGACGACAGGGCCGAGATAGGCGTTCACGACCGTGGTGCTGACGCGCTCGAACTCGCGGAACTCGCGGCAGACCTCGCTGCCGAGCGTCACGTAGATGCCGGGCAGCCGGTCGGCGATGGCCGCGGCGACCGCCCGTTCGTGCGCGTCGTTGGCGTAGGCGTGCAGCAGGTCGACGGCGACCGCCTCGACATCCGCCGCGGCCAGGGCCTCGACCACGCCATGCAGGCTCTCTTTATCCAGCGGCGTGAGCACGGCGCCGTCGTAGGCCATGCGCTCGTCTACCTCGAAGCGGCGCTCGCGTGGCGCCAGCGGCGGCGAAACGACGAGCCGCAGGTCATAGAGCCGCGGCCGCGCCTGACGGCGCAGCTCCAGCACGTCGCGAAAGCCGGTCGTGGTGACGAGCGCCATTCGCGCGCCGCGCTTCTGGATCAGCGCGTTGGTGCCGACGGTCGTGCCGTGAAAGACCCGCGCCGGCGGCGCGCCGCTCAGACGGTCGAGGCCCGTAAGGATGGCCACGGCCGGGTTGTTGGGTGTTGACGGCAGCTTGAACGCCTCGCGCACCTGGCCGTTCGCCGGGTCCACGACGTAGATGTCGGTGAAGGTGCCGCCGACGTCGACACCGATGTAGGGCGCGCTGACCATCGAACCTGTCCTTTTACGCGGACCCGTAGCGCGGGTACCGGCGATGCCGGTAAAGTGTATGATGATCCAACCGATCCTCGCCAAAGCAAATCATCGAAAGCGATGCCATGACCGCCTTGCCAGACGCGCTATCCACGAATTCGCAAATCGTCGCCGACTACTGCGCCAAGACGCCCGCCTCCGCGAAGCTCGCCGCAGAGGCGCACGAGCTGTTTCCGAGCGGCGTCACGCATGACGGCCGCTATCTGGAGCCCTACGGCATCTACGTGACGCGGGGCGAAGGCGCCTACAAGTGGGACGTCGACGGCAATCGCTACATCGATTTCTTCGGCGGCCACGGCGCATTGCTGCTGGGGCACAACCGGCCGGAGGTGGTCGCCGCGGTGCAGGCGGCGCTGCAGGACGGCACGCATTTCGGCGCCAACCAGGAACGCGAAGTGCGCTGGGCGCAGCTGGTCAAGCAGCTGATCCCGAGCGCCGAGCGGGTCCGCTTCACTTCATCCGGCACCGAGGCAACCCACATGGCGCTGCGGCTCGCGCGCGCCTTCACCGGCCGGCGTCAGGTGATCCGTCTGAAGACCCACTTCCACGGCTGGCACGACCATATGACGTCCGGCTACAACAGCCACTTCAGCGGCGAGCCGACGGTCGGCGTGCTGCCCGGCGTCGCCGAAGGCGTGGTGTTGTTGCCGCCGAACGATCTCGACGCGGTGGCCGCGGCGCTGGAAGCGAACAGCGACATCGCGGCGATGATCCTGGAGCCGACCGGCGGCAGCTTCGGCATGGTGCCGGTCAGCGGCGAATACCTGCAGGGCCTGCGCGAGCTGACGCAGACGCATGGCGTGCTGCTGATCTTCGACGAGGTGGTGACGGGCTTCCGGGTGTCGCGCGGCGGGGCGCAGGCGCACTACGGCGTGACACCCGATATGACCACGCTGGCAAAGATCCTGGCCGGCGGGCTGCCGGGCGGGGCCGTCGTCGGCCGCAAGGACATTCTGGATACGCTCGACTTCGCGGCCACCCGGGAACAGGGACGCGAGAAGATCGCCCACCCCGGCACCTTCAACGCCAACCCGGTCTCGGCCGCGGCCGGCATCGCCGCGCTGCAGATCATCGCCGATACCGATGCCTGCGAGCGGGCGAACGCGCTCGCCGCGTCGCTGCGGCGCAAGCTGAACGCGGTGCTGGAGGAAGAGAAGGTCGGCTGGGCCGTCTACGGCACCTTCTCCGGCTTCCACATCTTCACCAATCCGAAGGGCGGCGCGGTCTCGCCGGCGACCTTCGATCCTTCCGATTATTCATTCGACGAGCTGAAAACGAACCCGCCCGGACTCGTGAATAAATTCCGGATCGCGATGTTGCTCAATGGCGCCGATTTCAGCGCCTGGCCGGGCGGTCTGCTGTCCGCCGCCCATACCGAGGAGGACCTGGACGAGGCGGCGGAGGGCTTTCGCCAAGTGTTGCGAATGCTTCGCAAGGAAGATGAAATCTGACGTCGGACCAAATTCTCGCAAGACGCCAAAGATCAACGCGAACACGCCAAGGGCAATCTAGGGATTTTTCCCTTTTTTGACTTCGCTTCGACATGGGAAACCACCGGCGTTATCTGTTAATTAATCGGCGTCAGAGACAGTCAAACCGGGGGCATTCTCGGTTTTAACCTGAGATCTCCGGCCGACTGTCCGGTCCCCGGCGATCGATCGGGAACGGTGGGCATTTGGTGAAGCTCGGCAAGCTGGAGGCACTGGGTCAAGGTCCGTCGATGCCGACGGACGCCGACTTTGCGCGCCTGTTCGCCGACGCCGCCGTGGGCATCTACCGCATCGATGCGATGGGCCGGTACCTCGACGTCAATCCGGCCATGGCCCGCATGCACGGCTTCGACCGGCCGGACGCCTTCATGGCGCATTTCAATACCCCCCGGCACCAGCACTATGCCGATGTGGAGGCACGGGCGGCGTTACTTCGGCATGCCGATCAGGATGGCCATGTCGGCGACGTGCAATGCCAGGTCTACGACCGGGAGGGCCGCCGCTTCTGGTGCACGGAATGGATCCATGCCCGGACCTACGACAACGGCAGGATCGCCGGCTATGACGGCATCGTCATCGACACACACCGCCAGAAGCTGGCGGAGCGCGCGGCGCTGGAAACGAAGCGCGCCCTGCGGCAAAGCGAGACGCGCTTCCGCGCGCTGGTCGAAGGCTCGATCCTGGGGGTCATCGTGCATCAGGCCGGCGAATTCGTGTACGCCAATCAGACGCTGGCCGAAATCCTGGGTTATCGCATCGACGAGCTGTTGGGCCAGAAGGTCGACTCGCTGATCATCGCCGCGGACCTGGAACGGCTCCGTCAGCACCGCGAAGAAGGCCGCAACGAAGCCATCGAGCTCAGGTGCCGACGTCGCGACGGCTCGATCGTCTGGATCAAGACCCTGTCGCACGCCATCGAATGGGACGGCAAGCCGGCGCGGCAGGTCACCATCATCGACATCAGCGATCGCAAGTTCGCCGAGGAAGTCCGCCGGCAGAGCGAGGAGAAATATCGCTTCCTGGTCGAGGGCTCGATCCAGGGCATCCTGATCCAACGAAACATGCGGCCTCTGTTCGTCAATCAGGCCTATGCCGACATCTACGGCTACACCATCGACGAAATCCTGGCGATGGAATCGGTGGCGGATCTGTTTTTCGAGGAAGATCGGGCGCGCTTGACCGAATACAGCCGGCAGCGCTTCAGCGACCAGAACGTGCCGATCCGCTATGCCTATCGCGGCGTGCGCAAGGACGGCAGCGTGGTCTGGCTGGAGAACCAGGTGTCGGTCGTGAGCTGGGAAGGCCAGAAGGCGGTCCAGGCGACCACGTTCGACATCACCGACAGCAAACGCGCGGAGCTGGCCCTGCGGGCGAGCGAGGAGAAGTTCCGCAACCTGGTCGAGGGGTCGGTGCAGGGCACGCTGATCGTCGATGCCGATTGGAAGCCGCTGTTCATCAACCGCACCTTCGCCGACATCTTCGGCTATGAGCGCATCGAAGATTTCCTGGCCTTCGACTCGCTGGAGGCACTGGTCACGCCGAGCGAACGGGAACGGCTGCGGCGCTACACGAAAGCGCGCCTGCGGGGCGAAGCGGCGCCGTCACGCTACGACGTGCGCAGCCGACGGCGGGACGGCAAGTCGATCTGGGTCAACTGCGTCGTCACGCTGGTCGAGTGGGAGGGCGAGACCGCTCTGCAGGTCCTGGTCATCGACGTGACGGCCGAAAAGGAGGCGCAGGAGGCGCAGCGCCTGGCGAGCGAACAGGCCGAAATGGCGAACCGCGCCAAGTCCGAGTTCCTGGCCAACATGAGCCACGAGCTGCGCACGCCGCTGAACGCCATCATCGGCTTCGCCGAGGGCATCAAGAGCAATGCCTTTGGGCCGGGCTCGGTCGAAAAGTACGCCGAGTACGCCCAGGACATCTACGACAGCGGCCACCACCTGCTGTCGATCATCAACGACATTCTCGACCTGGCCAAGATCGATTCCGGACGCATGACCCTCGACGATGACGTGGTCGCGTTGCCCGAGGTCACGGAGGCCTGCGTCCGTCTGATCAAAAACCGGGCCGACGATGCCGGCCTCGACATCAACGTCGAGATCGCCGACGGCATCGACCGCCTGCGGGCCGACGAACGCAAGCTGAAGCAGATCCTGATCAATCTGCTTTCGAACGCGGTCAAGTTCACGCCGAACGGCGGGATCGTGAAGGTGTCGGCCGATATCGAGGCCGATGGTGGGCTGGCGCTGCGCGTCAGCGACACCGGCGTCGGCATCGAGGCCGACAAGATTCCAATGGTGATGGAGCCGTTCAGCCAGCTGGCGCAAGCCATGACGCGCGACCATGACGGCACCGGCCTGGGCCTGCCGCTGGTCAAGTCGCTGGTCGAGCTGCACGGCGGCACGTTCGCAATCGAGAGCGATGTCGGCGTGGGCACCACCGTGACGGTGTGTTTCCCGCAGCAACGTGTGCTTTGATAACGGTCGCGGCGGGCGATCGCCCGCCGCGGACGCGCGAGGCATCAAATGCGGCGTAGCGAAGAACGTATCCTGACCACGCACGCCGGCAGCCTGCCGCGACCACCGGCCCTTGTACGCCTGTATGCCCGCCGCGCCCACGGCGAGCCGATCGACTCCGACGAGCTGGATACGGCCGGACGGGCGGCGACCGCCTGGGTGGTGCCGAAGCAGATCGAGGCCGGCATCGATATCGGCAACAACGGCGAGCAGCAGCGCGAGGGCTTCTTCCTCTATGTGCAGCACCGTATGACCGGCTTCGCCGGCCAATGGCGCCGCCGCGTGCTGCAGGACGTCGCCCGCTATCCGGTCTATCGGGCGCAGCGCGAGCGCCAAGCCGCGGATCTCACTGCCGTCAGCAACTTCGATCCGCCGACCGCCGTCGGCGCCGTTGAATACGTCGACCCGGCCGCGGTGCAGGCCGAATGCGACGACTTCGCCCGCGTGCTGACCGAGATCGATGGCTGCTTTGCCGAAGCCTTCCTGACGGCGCCCTCGCCCGGGATCGTCGCGGCCGCCATGCGCAACGACTATTACGACAGCGAGACGGCCTATCTCGACGCGCTGGCCGATGCCTTGCAGGTCGAGTACCGGGCGATCGTCGAGCGTGGCTTCGTGCTGCAGCTCGACTGTCCCGACCTGGCGCTGGAGCGGCATCTCTCCTATCAGGACCGGCCGCTCGCCGATTTCATCGGCTTCATCGAACGCGTGGTAACGTCGATCAATCGGGCCATCGCCGGCCTGCCACGCGACCGCATCCGACTGCATGTCTGCTGGGGCAACTACGAAGGCCCGCACGACAACGACGTGCCGCTGGCGGAGATCCTGCCGGCAATCCGGCAGGCCGATGTCGGCGGCTTCGTGCTGCCGTTCGCCAATCCGCGGCATGCCCACGAATACCGCTGCTTTGCCGACGCGCGGCTTGACGACGATCAGGTGCTGGTCGCCGGCGTGATCGATACGTTGACGAACTTCGTCGAGCATCCGCAAGTGGTGGCCGACCGGATCGAGCGCATCGCCCGGTCGGTCGGCGATCCGACCCGCGTCATCGCCGGCACGGATTGCGGCTTCGACACCTCGGCCGGCATGGGCCGCGTCGCCGAGGACGTGGTCTGGGCAAAGCTACGAAGCCTGCGTGACGGCGCCGCCATCGCCAGCCAACGCCTGTTCTGAGCCCGACGGCGGCCGGGCCGCCCAGCACGGGTGCTCGCCCAAGCGGTGGGCCAGGAAATCAACGAACGCCCGGACCTTGGCCGACAGGTGCCGGTTGTGGGGATACAGCGCGTAGATGCCTGGCGCGGCATCGCGGAACTCGCCCAACACCTGTTTCAGAGCACCGGACCGAAGGTCCTGCCAGACGATGAACATGGGCAGGCGCGCCAGCCCGACTCCGCCGAGCGCGGCGTGGCGCAGGATATCGCCATTGTTCGCGCGGACGCTGCCTTTCGGCCGGAACGTGCGCGGGCCGTCGGGACCCTGGAACCGCCACTCCACCACCGGCCCGGCCTGGCTGTAGGCCAGGCAGTTGAAGCGCGAGAGATCGTCGATGCTGGCCGGCACGCCATGCGCCTCGAGGTAGGACGGGGCGCCGCAGACCACCAGCTCGGCCGAGCCGAGGCGCCGCGCCACCAGGCTCGAATCCGCCAGCCTGCCGATGCGGATGACGACGTCATAGCCCTCGTCGATGACGTCCACGAAGCGGTCGTTGACGGTGATGTCGACATCGAGGTCGGGATAGCAGGCGAGGAATTCGGGGATCATGGGCGCCAGCTGGAGAAAGCCGAAGGAGACCGGCGCGTTGACTTTCAGGCCGCCGCGCGGCTCGGCGTGCAGGCGGCTGACGGAAAGCTCGGCCTCGTGCACCTGCTCGGTGATCTGCCGACACCAGGCGTAGTAACCCTCGCCCACTTCCGTGACGCTGAGCCGCCGCGTCGTCCGGTTCAACAGCCGCGCGCCCAGCCGGTCCTCGAGCGCGCTGACCTGCTTGCTGACGGCGGATTTCGAAAGTCCGAGCTGCCGTGCCGCCTCGGAAAAACTGCCGGTTTCGACGACGCGCGAGAACACTTCCATACCGCCGAGGCGATCCATCATCCCACTCCGATCGTTTCCAATTGAGCGACAGTATTGTGATTTTCGAGCCTATTGGCAACCAATCGATGACCGCCCATCTTTCGGTTAACGAAGCAACCCCCAGATACCACCAGACATGGAGCAAAGGAGATGTTGCGTATCCGTCCTGGCGCCGAGCGCGGCGTCGCGCGGCTGGACTGGCTCGACAGCCGGCACAGCTTCTCGTTCGGCCACTATTACGACCCTCGGCATATGGGCTTCCGCGACCTGCGGGTGATCAACGACGACCGGGTCGCGCCGCAAACCGGCTTCGGCACGCACGGCCACAGGGATATGGAGATCGTGACCTATGTGCTGGACGGCAAGGTGGCGCACCGGGATACGCTCGGCAACGAGGGCGTGATCCGTGCCGGCGAGGTGCAGCGCATGAGCGCCGGCACCGGGGTCGAGCATAGCGAGCTGAACCCGTCGGCGGATGAGACCGCCCGCTTCCTGCAGATCTGGATCCTGCCGAACGCGGCCGGACTGAGACCGGGCTACGACCAGATCGCCGTGCCGGCGGCCGAGAAGCGGAACCGCCTGCGCCGGATCGTCTCGCCCAATGGCGGCGACGGGGCGCTGTCGATCAATCAGGACGTCAGCATCTATGCCGGCACGCTCGATGCGGGCGCAGGCCTGACGCATGACCTGTCGCCCGACCGGCATGCCTGGCTGCAAGTCGCCAAGGGCAGCCTGCGGCTCAACGACCAATTGCTGAGCGAAGGCGACGGCGTCGCCATCAGCGAAACGGACAGCCTGACTCTTGTCGGCGAGACGCCGGCCGAGTTCCTGCTGTTCGACCTCAACTAGCCCAACCGATCCCGTCAAAGGAGTGTGTGATGACCAAGGTACTGGTGCTGTACTACAGCATGTATGGCCATATCGAGACGATGGCGAACGCCGTGGCCGAGGGCGCCCGCGAGGCCGGCGCCGAGGTAACCGTCAAGCGTGTGCCGGAGCTGATGACCGAGGACCGGGCGCGCGCCGCCGGCGCCAAGCTGGATCAGGCGGCGGAGATCGCCGAACCGTCCGAGCTTGGCGACTATGACGCCGTGATCTTCGGGACGCCGACCCGGTTCGGCAACATGGCGGCGCAGATGCGCAACTTCCTGGATCAGACCGGCAAGCTGTGGATGGACGGCAAACTGGTCGGCAAGGTCGGCAGCGTGTTCGCTTCGACCGGCACCGGCGGCGGCAACGAGACCACGGTCAGTTCGTTCCACACGACGCTGTTCCATCACGGCATGGTCGTGGTCGGCCTGCCCTACGCGGCGCCGGAGCTGACCGACATTTCCGAGACCCGGGGCGGATCGCCGCTGGGCGCCGCCACCATCGCCGGCGCCGACGGCAGCCGACAGCCGAGCGAGAAGGAGCTGTCGCTCGCCCGCTTCCAGGGCCGGCACGTGGCGCAGATCGCCGCGAAGCTCGCGGCCTGACCGCGAACGCCAAACACGTGACGACGGGGGCGCCGCAGAACGGCGCCCCCGTTTCGTGTTAGTCTTGCCGCCGCCGATCTTCGGGAGGAATGCCATGCACATCTGCATCGTCGGCGGCGGCGGCATGGGCTCGCTCTATGGCGGCCTGCTGGCGCGCAGCGGGGTCGAGGTGACGCTGCTCGACACCTGGGCCGAGCATATGGCGGCGATCAAGACGGATAGCCTGCACCTCGACGGCATTACCGGCGATCTTCGCATCACGCTCAACACCGCGACGACGGCGGCCGATGTGTCACCGGCCGACATCGCCTTCATTCAGGTCAATACCTACGCGACGCGCGACGCCGCCGAGAGCGCGAAGGCCGTGCTGAAGGACGACGGCTATGCCATCACCCTGCAGAACGGCATCGGCAACCTGGAGCAGATGCGCGACGTCCTGGGCGATGCGCGCGTGCTGGGCGGCCTGAGCTATCACAGCGCCGCGGTCCTTGGGCCCGGCCGTGTCAGCCATACGCATGCCGGCCCAACCTGGCTCGGCGAGCTCGACGGCAGCCGGACGCCGCGCCTGACGGCGCTGGACGAGACGCTCAAAGCGGCCGGTTTCGCGCCAGTCATCGTCGGCGACATCGTCGCCTATATCTGGAACAAGTTCATCCACAACAGCGCCATCAACCCGATCTGCGCCGTGACCGGCCTGCGCGTCGGCGAGATTCCGCTGACCCCGTCGGCCGACGCGCTGCAGACCAAGATCGTCGAGGAGGCGCTGGCGGTGGTCGCGGCCAAGGGCGTGACGCTGCCCGACGACGACCCCATGCAGACCATCAAGGACTTCTGCAAGCCGAAGTTCAACAAGCCGTCGATGCTGCAGCACATCGAGCAAGGCAAGCGCACCGAGGTCGAGGCCCTGAATGGCGCCATCGTGCGCGAGGGTGAGGCGCTGGGCATTCCGACGCCCTACAACCAGGCGCTCGCCTGGATGGTGCAGGCGATCGAGACCCAAAGCCGGCCCGAACGGTTGGGCGCGCCGGTGGACTATGACGCGCTCGAAGCCGAACTGCGCGCCGCCGCCTTGCAATAGCATCAGGGCTGCCTAGGTTAGCCATGCCGACAGGCGAACCGTTCGGACAGATGGGCAGACACACTTGAGCGCCAATCCCAAGCCGGCCCCCACGGCGCATTTTCTGGAAATGTATCCCGACACCTTCAGCCGGGATTTCTGCGAGTCGCTGATCGCCCGCTTCGAGGCCGATCCGCGCAAGGAAGCGAGCCGGACGGCGGTGCGGGTCAATCCCAAGGTACGCACGGGGACCATGCTGAGCCCGCAGCACATCTCGGAATGGAAGGACGTGATCGAGGAAGTCGAACGCGCGACCTACAGGAACATCGAGGCCTATGCCGAGAAGTATCCGAGCCTGATGTTTCTGATCAAGCCGGAGAACTCCTATGTCACGGCGCCCCTGATGGAACGCATCGGCCCGGGACAGGGCTATTCGTTCCATATCGACGCCGGCCCCTGGGGCTCGCACGACCGGCTGCTGTCGACGATCACCTATCTCCGCGACGTCGAGGACGGCGGCTATACGGAGTTCGCCTTCCAGAATGCCCGTGTGAAGCCGCGGGCGGGCGCCATGCTGATCTTCCCGCCGTTCTGGACCCACCTGCACCGCGGCGCGCCGCCGGTCCGCGAGGTGAAATACAATCTCACCAACTACCTGGTGCTGTGGCCGAAGGACGATCCGGACCAGACCACCGTTAGCTGAAGGCCTGCTTCAGCGCGTCGGCGGCTCTGGCCTGGGCGGTGATGGAATCGTCCAGCATCGGCGCCCACGAGAAGAAACCGTGGATCATGCCGGGATAGTTCACATGCTCGACGGCATTGCCCGCCTCCCTTAGCCGTTCGGCATAGGCGATGCCGTCGTCGTGCAGCACGTCGCACTCGGCGGTGACGAGATGCGTCGGCGGCAGACCGTCAAAGCGCGCGGCCTTAATCGGCGAGGCGCGCCAGTCCCCGGCGTCTTCGGGTCCATTGAGGTAATGGTCGCGGAACCAGTACATGCCCTCGGCGTCCAGCGGTCCGTAGCCCTCGGCATAGCGGGCGTAGGACGGCGTGTCACAGGCGTAGTCGGCGATCGGGTAGACCAGCAGCTGCAGGGCGAGCGCCGGGCCGCCGGAGTCGCGCGCGATGAGGGCGACGACGGCGGCAAGATTGGCGCCGGCGCTGTCGCCCCCGACAGCGACCCGGCTGCCGTCGGCGCCAATGGTGGCGGCATGCGCGGCCAACCAAGCGGTCGCGGCGTAGGAGTCCTCCGCGGCGGCCGGAAACTTGGCCTCAGGCGCCATGCGGTAGTCGACGGACGCGACCATGCAGTGCGCGCCTATGCACAGATTGCGGGCGACGGAATCGTGCGTGTCCAGGCTGCCGATGACATGGCCGCCGCCGTGGAAATAGACCAGCAGCGGCAGCAACCGGTCGCTGTCCTCCGGCCGGTAGAGGCGGACGCGAATGGGACCCGCGGGCCCCGGCACCTCGCGCTGCCAGATCCGCGGCACTGGCGTCGGGTCGAGCCCCCGCGCCTTCACGGTCTCCTCCATCTGCACGCGCGCCGCTTCCGGCGACAGCGTGTGCACGGCCGGCAGGTTCGCCGCCGCCATCTTGTCCAACATGGCCTGTACCTGGGGATGTACCGTCACGCCCGATCCTCCGACTAGATTCGATGGCGGATCATAGCAACCCGGACGGAAATGCCATACGGCCGTAGATGGACGTCAGACCGCGCGGCTGTGCCGGGCGGCGTCCGGCGCCAGATGGGCATCGAAGACCGACGCGATGGCGCGCGCCAGCGGCCGGCCGGCGGCGGTGATGCGGAGGTCATTGCCGTCCGTGGCGACGAGACCGTCGGCTCGGAAGGCGTCGAGCCGCATGGTGTCGAAGTCGAGTTCGCTCGGCGACACGCCATGGGTTCGGCAAACCTCGGTCAGATCGACCTCGAAGTCGCACATCAGCCGTTCGATCACCTCGCCGCGCAGCCGGTCGTCGGCCGAGCGGACAACGCCCCGGACGGTGGCCAGGCGGCCTTGCTTGATATGTTCGCGATAGTCGCGGGCGGCTGTTGCGTTCTGCACGAAGCCGTCGGGCAGGCCGCCGATCGCCGACGCACCAAAGCCCAGAACCGTTTCGCAGGCGTCGCTGGTGTAGCCCTGGAAGTTGCGCCGCAGCCGGCCTTGCCGCGCCGCGGCGGCGAGCTCGCTGTCGCGGCGGGCGAAGTGGTCGATGCCGATCTTGTCGTAGCCAAGGTCCAGCAGCATGTCCTCGGCCAGCGCGAACAACCGCAGCCGCGCGGCGGCATCGGGCAAACGGTCGGCGTCGATCAGACGCTGGTGCCGCTTCATCCAGGGCACATGGGCATAGCCGAACAGCGCGATCCGGTCGGGCGCCAGGCGGTGCGCCTGCGCGATGGTGCGCGCGAAGCCGGCCTCGGTCTGGCCCGGCAGGCCGTAGATCAGATCGAAGTTGATGTCGCGCACGCCGATGTCGCGCAGCAGGGCGACGGCGCGCAGGGTCGTCTCGACGCTCTGGACGCGGTTGATGGCGCGCTGCACGTCCGGATCGAAGTCCTGCACACCGATGCTGGCATGGGTCAGCCCGATCGGCCGCAGATCCGAGATGTCGGCCGGCCGGGCGATGCGGGGATCGACCTCCAGCGCCAGCACCGCATCGCGACCGACATCGAACCGCGCCCGCAGACGGTCGACGATGGCAATCAGCCGGTCGGCGCCCAAGGTCATCGGCGTACCGCCGCCCCAATGGATCTGGCCGACGGGCAGCCGGGCCGGCAGATGCTCCGCGACCAGATCGATCTCGCGCAGCAGCAGATCGGCATAGGCGTCGGTCGACTGCCGGCGGCGAACCACCTGCATGTTGCAGCCGCAATACCAGCAGAGCGAATGGCAGAAGGGCACGTGCGCATAGAGCGAAACCGGCGCGTCGGCCGCGAGCCGCGCCAGCCAGTCGGCATAGGCGGCGGGGCCGGTTTCGGCGGTGAACTGGGCGGCCGTGGGGTAGCTCGTGTACCGCGGCGCCCGGCAGTCGTGCTTCAGGAGCGTCTCGACATCCATGATCCCGGCAAAATCGGCCAAAAACCAGCCGAACGCCTTGATCGCAATCAAGGGCAGGCACGGTTCGGGGTCCCAGTATGGCCGAGCTGATATGGGCGGATCCGTGCCATTGGGACAGACGATATGGAACAGGCCATCGAGATCATCCGGAGCGAGCACCGGCGCTTCGCCACCGTCTTGTTCTGCCTGGAAGGACTTCTGAAGGACCAGCAGCGCACGGGCGCCACGCCGGATGTCGTGCTGCTGGAAACGATCATCGACTATATCGACGGCTTCCTCGACCGCTACCATCACCCGAAGGAGGACGAATATCTGTTTCCGGCGCTGCAGCAGCGCCATCCGGCCGCCGGCGCGCTTCTGGACCGGCTGCAAGCGCAGCACCGGGAGGGCGAACGCCTGCTTGCCGGCCTGAAGCGGAGCCTGGCAGATCTGGCAACCGACGGCGCGACAGCGATGTCGCCGCTGCAGGATGCGGCGGCGACCTATATCGCCTTCGAGCGCGACCATGTGCGGATCGAGGAAACCGAGTTGATCCCACTGACGGAAAGGCATCTGCTGGCGCGCGACTGGGAATTCATCGAAGCGGCTTTCGCCCGCAATCAGGACCCGCTATTCGGCGACGACCGCAAGCGCCGGTTCGACCGGCTGTTCACGAAGATCGTGACCATGGCGCCGGCGCCGCACGGCCTCGGCACCACGCGCGCGGCCGGCAACGGCCGCTGAGATCGGGACCGATAGCCCATTCGAGATGTTTGGAGTGGTGGGCCCAGTGGGAAAAGGGCGAACCAGCCCTCCTACGCTAAGGCTTCGGAGGGCACTCCTTCGCCCAAGGTGCGTTTTCGGGTGGCTTGCCACCCGAAGCCCGCAGGGCGAAGGGTGGTGGGCGCGGCTAGGATTGAACTAGCGACCCCTGCGATGTCAACACAGTGCTCTACCACTGAGCTACGCGCCCGGGGGTGAGCCGACACCGTTCCTTGCCGGCATCGTCTCGAAAACTCAAGCGATATAGGCCAAAGCCCCGAGGCTTGCAAGTCCCGCCATTGCCGCCAATTTTCACTATGCGGATGGCCGAGGATCTGGAAACATGCCCGGTCAACGGGACCGGGGTCGTCTTGCCGCTGACGGAGTATCGATAAGAGGACCAACATGACGCCAGGATTTTTCACGTTCCGCCCAGTTCTCGCGGCCCTGATGCTGGCCGGCTGGTCCGCCGCGGCCATCGCGGCCGACGTCCACAAACTGACGCCGGCCAACCCGCAACCGGATGCCGGCGCGCTGAAACCCGGCGCTTATGTCGAGTACATCTATCGGGAAGCGAAATCGCTGCACGAAGCCAAATCCTGGCTCGGCTACGGCGATCTGAAGAAACCCGGCAAGCCGCTGCAGGGCTTCACCTACGAGGACTCGAAGCTGGGCGAGAACGTGCTGACATCAGATGCGGACGAGCTGGTCATCGCGTTCATCAACGGTTATCTGAATTTCCCCGAGCCCGGCACCTACAAGCTGACATTCTGGTCGAATGACGGCCTCAGGGTTTCGATCGGCGGCGTCGAGGTCTACGAGCATGACGGCCGGCATCCCTGCGAAACGCTGGATCCGGCAACCGTTCAGGTGCCCGAGGCCGGCTGGTATGCCGTCGAGGCGCTGTTCTTCCAGCGGCTGAACACGGCCTGTCTGGTGATGGAGTGGCAAAAACCTGGCGAATCCGCCGATACCTGGACCGTGGTCCCGGCCGAGGCCTATGCCCACAAGCCGAAGTGAGGCGCCGGTGCCGGAATTGAGAGCCGCCTAGGCGGCGAGCGTCCGTTCGATCTCGTCGACCAGGTCCCGCAGATGGAACGGTTTGGACAGCACCTTGGCGTCGACCCGGGCGGCGTCTCGGTTACGCAGGGCCACGGCGGCGAAGCCGGTGATGAACATGACCCGGACCCGGGGATCGATCGCCACGGTCTGGCGGGCGAGCTCGATGCCGTCCATTTCCGGCATCACGATATCCGCCAGCAGCAGGTCGAAGCGGCCTTCCGCCAAGACCGGCAGCGCATCGGCGCCATCGGCCACGGCGAAGACCTCGTGACCGGCCCGTTCCAGCGCACGCTGCAGAAACATGCGCATGGAATCGTCGTCTTCGGCCAACAGAATCTTCGCCATCTTGAACCCGTACTGAGCGCTGAGCGTCCCTGCCAATCGGCTTACGCTAGTCGACTATCCCTAGCAAAGCGTAAAGGCCGGCGAGCGACTGTGACGGCCATCAT
This sequence comes from Alphaproteobacteria bacterium, assembly GCA_965232515.1. GTDB lineage: Bacteria > Pseudomonadota > Alphaproteobacteria > JANQKO01. Next base: position 2,774,130 of record CBDDPY010000002.1, read on the forward strand.
TGGGGCCGCAACCGAACGGACCAATCGATTGCGCCCGAGAGGCATGATAAGATCTGCCGCTGATGGGCGGGCCGGCCATGCAGGTCGGCGGCGTTTCGCGGTCGGCGGGACGGCAGGATGTGCCGGCAAACGAGCAGCGGGCGATTGAGTGGGAATGAGGGCGCGAAAAGATATCTCGAGCGATGAGGCGACACCACCGTTCGACGTTCTGTCGCCGGCCGAGATCACCTCACCGGTGCTGTATGCATCCCCCCACAGCGGGACGGTCTATCCGGATTCCTTCGTCCGGGCCTCAGCGCTGGATGCCCGGACCCTGCGCCGGTCCGAGGACAGCTTCGTCGATGACCTGTTCGGCGCCGCGCCCAGCTACGGCTCGCCGCTGCTGCGGGCGCTCTATGCCCGGGTCTACCTCGACGTCAACCGCGAGCCGTTCGAGCTGGACCCGGCCATGTTCGAGGACGAGCTGCCACCGCATATCAACACGACCTCGCTCAGGGTCGCGGGCGGTCTGGGCACCATCGCCCGGGTCGTCGCCGACGGCGCCGAGGTGTATCGCGACAAGCTGCCCTACGCCGAGGCGGAGCGCCGGGTCCGCAAGATCTACTACCCCTACCACCGGGCCCTGCAGGACCTGATCGAGCGCACCCGCGAGCTGTTCGGCTGCGCCATCCTGATCGATTGCCATTCCATGCCGTCGATGGGAAGCCCCAGCGAGCGCGACGGCGGCCGGCGGCGGCCAGACGTGGTTCTGGGCGATCGTTTCGGGACCACCTGCGGCGCTGCCGTCATCGACCTGATCCACAGCACGCTGGCCGGCTTCGGCTATCTGGTCGGCCGCAACAATCCCTATGCCGGCGGCTTCACGACCTATCATTACGGTCGGCCGGCGCAGGGCGTGCACGTCGTGCAGATCGAGATCAATCGCGGCATCTATATGGACGAGGAGCATATCGGCAAGCTGCCGGGCTTCGACGCGGTGGTCGGCCACGTCACGTCCCTGATCCGCACCCTCGCCGGAATCGATACGAACCCGCTCGCCGCTCTCAGGTAACCGGCCGAACCGCGCCTAGACCGACGGCTGTTCGCCGGCGGTATCGGCCGCCGCGACGGTGCTCGGAAAGCGCTGCGTCAGCGCGGCGACCGCATCATCGACGACCCCGTCGATGTCCTTCACCAGCGCCACGGCCTCGGCCAGCCGGCTCTGCTGACAGGCTTCTTCAATCCGGCGCGAAAGACCGAACAGGCGGCTCACGCCGAGCGCGCCCGACGTGCTCTTCAGGTCGTGCGCCTCGTTCAGCAGGCTCACCGTGTCGGCGCTGCCCGCGGCGTCGAAAATGCGGCGCGCCCGCTCGCGCACATCGCCCAGATAGGCCGCGACCATCTTGTTCAGCGCCGCGTCGCCGACGCTGTCCTGCAGCCGGTCGAGCACCGCCGTATCGAGATCCAGCACCGCGCCGCCGGCGTCGGGCGCCGGACTGGCGGGCGTTGCGGCATCGGGGCTGTTCTTGGCATCGCCAATCCGGCGCAACATGCCGGTCAGCTCGTTGATGTCGATCGGCTTCGACAGATAGTCGTCCAGGCCCGCATCGAGGAACCGTTCGCGGTCGCCCTCCATGGCATTGGCGGTAACCGCGATGATCGGCACGGCGGCGCGTTCGCCCGGCAGCTTGCGGATTGCCGCCGTCGCCTCGATGCCGTCCATCTCGGGCATGTGGACGTCCATCAGCACGACGTCATAGGGAATGGTCCGGACGGCGGCAACGGCTTCAAGGCCGTTGGCGACGGTATCGACGCGATGTCCCTCGCGCTCGAGGATGGTCACTGTAAGGACCTGGTTGATCTGATTGTCCTCGGCCACGAGAACCCGCAGCCCGTCTTCCGGACGCTCGCCATGCATCGCTTCCAACGCCCCCCTATAGGTCGGTGGCGGCCTTTCCTCCCGTTTGCCGACGGCTATGGCGATCCGTTCAAACAGCGTCGCCCGGCGCACCGGTTTCAACAGATAGGCATCGAAACCGATCGCCTTGACGCGTTTGACGTCGCCCAGCTCTTCGGCGGAGCTCGCCATGATCATCGGCATGGCCGCCCATGCCTCGTTTGCCCGAACATCCCGGCCGAACTGCTCACCATCCACGTCCGGCATCGATTTGTCGACCACCGCGATATCGAACAGCGGCTCGGTCGACCGCAGCGTCTGCAGCCCGGCAGGCGCGCTTTCGGCCAGCGTCACGGCAGCGCCGGCCCCGGTGAGCTCGTGGAAAAAGATCCGGCGGCTGGTCTCGTTGTCGTCGACCACCAAAATCCTGAGGCCGGCGATGTCGCCGGCGTCCGGCGCCACATGCACGCTCTCACCGATCTCGAAAGGAATGGTGAACCAGAACGTGCTGCCGCGGCCCTGTGCGCTGTCGACGCCGATCTCGCCTTCCATCAGCTCGACAAGCTGCCGGCAGATGGCCAGGCCCAGACCGGTGCCGCCGTAGCGCCGGGTGATCGAGGCGTCGACCTGGGTGAACTTGTCGAACAGCTGCGACTGGGCCTCGGGCGCGATGCCGATGCCGCTGTCGATCACCTCGAAGCGCAATTCCGGCGCGGCGCCATCGTTCCCCGCGACCGACACCTCGAGCGATACCGTGCCGGTCTCGGTGAACTTCACGGCATTGCCGACCAGGTTCAACAGGATCTGCCGCAGGCGGCCGGGATCGCCCCGCAACGACCGCGGCACCTCGCTGGAAATCAGCGAGGCGATCTCCAAGTTCTGGGCGTGCGCCTTGGGCGACAGCAGCTCGACCACGCTCTCCACCACCGACGTCAGATCGTAGTCGATGATCTCCAACTCGAGACGGTCGGCCTCCAGCTTCGAATAGTCGAGGATGTCGTTGATGATGGTCAGCAACGCGTCGGCGGACTCGCGGACGGCGACGGCGAAGTTCTGCTGCGCGTCGTCGAGCTCGGTGTCGAGCAGCAAGCCCGTCATGCCGATGACGCCGTTCATCGGCGTGCGGATCTCGTGGCTGATGGTGGCCAGAAAATCGGACTTCAGGCGGTTGGCGCGCTCGGCCGCTTCCTTGGCCGCGCGCAATTCGCGGGTTCGGGTTTCGACCTGCCCCTCGAGATCCTCGTTCAACTCCATGAGCTGGGCGTTCGTGCGCTCGATCTCCTCCAGCATCACGGCACGCTCGATGGCGCCGGCGATGGCCTGGTTCATCGGCACGATCAGGTCTTCCTGCGACGCTTCGAACGGGATCGGCCGCTTGGTTGGGCTCAGCCGATTGATCAGCTGCACCACGCCGATGATCTTCTTCTGAAACGTCGTCAGCGGAAAGCACAGGAGCGCGCAGCTTTCGTACCCCTGCGCCCGTAAGACGTCGCTGCGAATGCCGAAGGGATAGTCGACATCCGGATCGGTCGCGTCGTCGATACGGATGGAACGGCCGGTCATGGCGACGTAGCCGGCCAAGGAACTGGCGTCGACGGGCACCCGGATCATCTCCGGCTCCAGCGCGACCGCATCGTTCTGGAAGACGATCGGCTCGAGCCAGGCATCGCTGTCGCCATCGCGCAGCAGGTAGATGGTGCCGGCCTCTGCCTGGGTGAGCATCCGGCTCTTCTTCAGGACCTTGTCGAGGAGATCCTGCACCGAGTTGCCGGCCTGCCGCTCGACGAACTCGATGAAATCGAGCACCAGGCTCATGCGCAGTCGTCGCTCAAGCGAACGCCTCCCGACTCCAGTGAGATCGGAAGCGATGAATCATCGGCGGACTTTCGCACAAATCTCAAGCAGCGCCAATTCGGGACTTTACGGATCGATCCCAGCGCGATCGGCAGATCGACTAATCCGGTGGTTCCGGCAACAAACTCAGAGCTGGTAGCGGAGCCCCGCCTGCACGGTGTTCGACTGGATATCGTCGTCCGAGGTGCCGAAATAGCGGTAGTCGAGCGTCAGCGCCAGACCGTCCCAGACCGGATAGGACAGGCCGACGATGCCTTGGAAGGCGAACTCGGTGCTGTCGTCGCCCGAGGTGGTCACGCCGCCGACCGTGACCTCGTCGACCTCGGCGAAGGCGACGCCGATGCCGGCGCCGATGTACGGCCGGACGAACCATTCGAAGGGAATGTCGTAGTAGCCGTTCAACATGACGGCGATGTTCGTATAGTCACCGTCGGCCTCGGCCGTGTTGCCGCCGGACTTGGCCTCGTCCAGATCCGCCGACCGATAGGCGAAGGCCAGCTCGGTCCGGATATTGGGCGTCACGTTGGTGCCCACGGCCAGATCGGCGACGAAACCGCTGTCGACATCGATGTCGACATCCGTGCCGCCGACCGTCTCCTCCTGGTCCTCCGGCCAATCGAGGCCGCCGCCGGCGGAGACGTAGATCCCGTCGAACCAGCCGCCGAACCAGCCATCGTCCTGCGCCGGCGCGCCGGCGGCGGGCTGGACCTGCGCGACGTTGGTGGCCAGTGTCTGTGGCGGCGGGGTGTAGCGCAAAGTCGGCGGCGGCGGCGCCACCTGGACCGGCGGCACGTAGCTCGGCGCGCCGTAGCCGGCCGGCAGCGGGGCGGGCAGGCCCGACGCCGGACCGGGAAACGGTCCGGCGTCAAACGGGTGCCGCTCGGCGAAAAAGGCGTTGAAGTCGTAGATACCGCCTCTGGTGCCGGCCTGCGCCGACAGCGCGGCGGAGATCGACAGGGCCGTCACCAGCCCCAACGAAAATCGACAGATCATCCCCCAGCCTCTTCCATACCCTGAGCTCAATGCGGCTCAGCATAGCGTCAACCGGGGGCGCGGCCAACGTAAAGCGTTGAGGACGTTTGCTTAATCGCCGCTCCCCTGGGCTTGGGTTTTCTCCAGGTCGATCAGCGCCCGCTTGCGCGGGATGCCCCAGCGATAGCCGCCGAGACTGCCGTCGCCGCGGGTCACGCGGTGACAGGGAATGGCGAGCGGCACCGGGTTGGTGGCGCAGGCCCGGGCGACGGCCCGCCGCCCCGCCGCCTTGCCGAGTACGATTTCGGCGACATCCGAATAGGTCCGGGTGACGCCCACCGGAATCCGCATCAGTTCCTCCCAGACCCGGCGCTGGAACGCCGTCGCCTGGACGTCGAGCGGCAGGTCGAGATGCGGCAGCCGGCCGTCGAGGTAGGCGACGGTCTTCTCCAGCCAGTCCGCCAGGATGTCTTCATCATGATGAACGTCGGCCTCGGGAAACTCGTCATGCAGGTTCTCGACCAGCTCGGCCTCGCTGTCGCCTAGGCAGATAAAACAGACGCCCGTGCGCGTGGCGGAGACCAGAACATGGCCCAGCGGTGTCGAGGCCACGGCATAGGCAATGGTCGCGCCCTTGCCGCCCTTGGCGTAAGTCGCGGGCGTCATGCCGAGCTGACCCGGCGCCCGCTCGTAGAGCCGGCTGGACGCGCCGTAACCGGCCTCGTAGAGCGCACCGGTGACGTCGTCGCCCTCCTTCAGGCGTTGCTTCAACCGCTCCAGCCGCCGGGCGTCACCGTATTGCGCCGGGCTGATGCCCATGATGCGCTTGAAGGTGCGCTGCAGATGATGCGGGCTGCCGCCGACATGGGCGGCGATCTGCTCCAGCGTGGGCGGACCGCCCTCGCCCTCGTCGATGGTCTGGTCGATGAAGCGCCGCGCGGCCTCGACCCTGTCGATCCGCTGATCGGACCCGCGGCTCTGGGCGGCGGCGCGGGGCATGGCTTCGGTCAACATCTTTGGCTTCTCCTTAGACATCAGCATCTGCCCATCGTTCTACCGCCATACGGTAAGCCGCCACTATCCGATGCTTGCGCAGCGAAAAATATCATTTTTACAATGGGTTAACCATAATACGCCGCGGCACGGACGGAAATGCGGGCTAGGTCGGTGATTTGAACGCCACGATCGCCTCCGACGTCACCGTCCAGGCCCGCACCAATTCGCGATGGTCGATGGTCCAGCCAGCGGCAACCAGCCGGTCCTTCAGTTCCAGCGGCCGACAGCCGCCGACCAGCGTCGGCCGCAGCCAGTGCGCGAAGGCCCAGAAGCCGCTGGTGAAGCGTGCGAGACCCGACTGGCCGCGCGATACGCTGGCGAGCAGCAGCAGCCCCTCCGGCGTCAGCACGCGGCGGCTCTCGTTCAGAAAGGCGTCGATATCGGCGTCGCTCAATAGATCGAGCACGTAGGTGCAGATCACGCGATCGACCGATCCGTCCGAAATCGGAAAAACGATCGCCCCGTCGGTTTGCCGGAATTCGACATGCTGCGTCGTGTCCCGCAGCCGGTCGCGCGCGAGACCGATCATGGTCGCGCTGACGTCCAGGCCGAGGTAGGCGGCGTTCGACGGCAAGTGATGCCGTATCAGCGACTCGGCAAACCGTCCCGTACCGCAGCCGAATTCCAGTACCGACCAGGCCCGCCGCAATCGGCCGCGATCGGTCAGCACCTTCAGGCCGGCATCCTCATACCAGCCCTCGCCGTCCTGTCGCTTGCCGAAGCGGTCGTAGTAACGCTGCGCCTCGGTATGGCTCAGCGTGCGGGGCATCAGGCGGCGTCGAGCGTTGCCGCCAGCGCGTGCGGCACCTCGATGGGCATGTCCAGCAAGACCTGGGCGTAGGCCTTGGCCAGATTGTCGGTGTGCAGGGAGGCCGTGCCCCCGCCGCCGAGCGTGTCGTGCAGCAGGAAGTTCATGGCATGCAGGCCGGGCAGATCGAAACGCTCGACCCTGCCTTCCAGGTTGTGCGCGAAGTAGTCCGCCACGCGCTGTTCCGTCAGCGCCCAGCGCAGCAGCGGCAAATACTCGGGCCTGCGGGCGATGACACCGATATTGGCATTGTTGCCTTTGTCCCCGCTGCGGCCGTAGGCGAGCCGGACCAGCGGCACCGTGACGGTCTCGCCGTTCGGCGCCTCGGCCGGGACCGCCTCGACGGCTTCGCTGGCGCTGGCCGTGAAGCCGCCCGCGGTGCGGACCGCTACCGTTTCCGACGCGCCGTCGATATCGAGCCGGACTGGCACGTCGGTCTTGTCGATCAGGAAGGAAAACAGCCGCACCACGGGCACTGGCGCCGGCCGGCCGCCGGAAAACCCCGTCGTGCCCGGCGCCATCGAGGTGCCGGGCGCCGCGTATTCGCGGGCGAAGATCTCCAGCGCCGCCTTCTCGTCGTGCTTCACGGCCATCTTCAGGACGACCTCGCGCGGCGGCGTCGGCGTGGCCTGCGCGCCATACATCTCCTCGGCGCCGACGACCTCGATGCGGGTTTCGCTGTAGTCGCCAAGATTGCGGTCGGCGAACATCTTGCGGGTGCGGGCGACGATGGTCTCGCCGGTGCGCCGGGCCTTGGCCGCCGCGTCGATGCCGCCGATCACCATCAGCGCCTGGCTGCGGTAGCCGTCGCGGTAGGTGGCGCTGACCTTGTAGGTCGACGTCGGCGGCAGGCCGCGCACGCCGCTGACGCGCACCAGATTGTCACCGATCTCGTTCATCTCGACGCCGGTGAAGTCGCAGACGACATCAGGCACCATGTAAGCGCCGGGATCGCCGATCTCGTAAAGCAGCTGCTCGGCGACCGAGCCAAAGCAAATCAGCCCGTCGGTCCCGGGCGGCTTGGAGATAGTGAAGCTGCCGTCGGCCGAGACCTCGGCGACGGGGTAGCCGATGTTCTCCCAGCTCTCGACCCGCCGCCAGTCGGTGAACAGGCCGCCCGTGCATTGGGCGCCGCATTCGATGATATGGCCGGCGAGCGTGCCGGCGGCCAGGCGGTCGAAATCGTCGTCGGTCCAACCGAATTCATGCATGCAGGCGCCGAGCGTCACGGCGCTATCGACGCAGCGGCCAGTGATGACGATATCGCAGCCCCGGGCCAGCGCCGCGGCGATCGGCCGGGCGCCGAGATAGGCGTTGACCGACATCACCTGGTCCGGAAAAGCCGCGCCGGCATACATCTCGCGCGTGTCGGCGTCACGGAATTCCGCCTCGCGCGCCAACAGGTCGTCGCCCAGCACGACGCCGATCTTGACCTCGATGCCGGCCTCCTCGGCCACCCGCAGCAGCGCGTCGCGGCAGGCCAGGGGATTGGTGCCGCCCGCGTTGGAGATCACCTTGATGCCGCGTTCGACGATGTCGCGCAGCAGCGCCTTCATGGTCACCGAGACGAAATCCGTGGCATAGCCGAGCTCGGCCGACTTGGCCCGCTGTCGCGCCAGGATCGACATGGTGACCTCGGCCAGATAGTCGAACACCAGATAATCGATCCCGCCGCCATAGACCAATTGCGGCGCGGCGATGGAGGTGTCGCCCCAGAACGCGCTGGCGCCGCCGATGCGTATGGATTTCGTCATGACCCAATAATCCGTTGCCTGTCGACGTCGGCAACATAATCCGCGACCGACGTCAGTCAAACAATTGCGGCAGCCAGAGGACGAAGGCGGGCCAGACCGAGACCACGACGATCACGAACAGGTGGCTGAGATAGAACGGCAGCGCGGCGACGATCGCGCGTTCATAGGATACGCCGGCGATCTGCGCCGCCGTCATCAAGGTCATGCCCACGGGCGGCGTGATGTTGGCGACGTTCAACGTCAGGATCATGACGATGGCGAAATGCAGCGGATCGAAGCCCAGCTGAAGCATTGCCGGCACCAGCACCGGGGCCACCACGACAAGCGCCGGCAGAACGTCCAGCACCGTGCCGATCAGGATCAACAGCAGATTGACCAGCATAATCTGGACGATGGGATCGCCGCTGGCGGTGGCGATCAACTCGGCCGCGTCGCGGGCGATGCCGGACCGGGTGACGAACCAGCCGAGCACGGTGGACGTCGCCAGCAGAAAGAACACAACGCCGCTGAACCGCACGGTGGTGATCAGCGCCTGCAGAATCTTGGCCGGCGTCAGCTGGCGATAGACCAGGAAGCCGATGCCGACGGTATAGACGGCGGCGAAGGCGGAGGCTTCGGTGATCGTGGTCAGACCGCTCAGGATGCCGCCCAGAATGATGACCGGCACCAGCAGCGCCGGCACGGTGCTGAGGAACGCCCGCAGCGCCACGGCGAGGCTGGCGCCGCCATGTTTGGGATAGCCGCGCCGCCAGGCGATGATGCCGCTGACCACAAGCAAAGCCGCCGCCATCAGCAGGCCCGGCAGGATGCCGGCCGCGAACAGGTCGATCACGGAGATGTCGCGCAGGATCGAAGCGTAGACCACCATCACCACGCTGGGCGGGATGATCGGTCCGATGATCGACGAGCAGGCCGTGACCGCGGCGCTGTAGTCGGCGTCGTAGCCTTCGTCCTTCATGGCCGGAATCAGGACCTTGCCGATGGCCACGGTGTCGGTGATCGCCGCCCCCGTGAGGCCGGCGAAAAACACACTGACCGTGATGTTGACGTGGCTGAGCGCACCGCGGACGCGGCCCAGCATGGCGTTGTTGAAGGTGATCAGCCGCTCGGTCAGGCCGGCATAGTTCATCAGCTCGGCGGTGAAGATGAAATAGGGCACGGCCATCAGCACATAGCCGGCGACGCCGGAAAACATCCGGTCGGCGATGATGCTGAGAAAGTCGACGCCGCCGAGCGACGCCGCGCCGGCAAGCCCCGACATCGCCATCACCAGCGCGACGGGCGCGCCGATGACCAGCAGCACGACGAAGACCAGCAGCGCCGCCGTCATCGCGCGTCTCCGCTATCGGCGATGCGGGGGCTCAGCAGATCGATACCGCTGACAAGATGGATCAAAAGGATCAGGCCCGTCACCGGCACGCAGGCGACGACCCAGCGGTGATGCACCTGCAGCTGGTCCGAGACCATGTAGTACTGCGTCGAGTTGACGACGAAGTCCCAGCCGAACCAGACCAGCAGCAGGCTGAACAGCGCCAGCACGGCCAGTACGATGTAGCGCAGTCCGGCCGCCAGCGCCGCCGGCAACCGTTCAAGCAGCACCGCCATGGCGACATGCTCGCCGCTCTTGAAGGCGACGGTGATGCTGAGCATACCGATCCAGGGGATGAACAGACGCGCCAGCGAATAGGTCCAGCTGAGCGCCGCGCCGGTCACCACCATGTAGAAAAAGCCGATGAACGAGATCGACAGCATCGCCAGGACGAAGGCGACGCAAACGGCAATGACGCCGCGGTTCAACCCATCGCTGACGGCGCGGGCACGACTGGACAACATCTCTAAGGGCAGGTTCCGGCGGTTCGCCTCGGACGCCGGGCCGTACGAACGATTGCGGCCCGGCGTCCGAAGGGTCTAGTTGCTGCCGTAACGAGCCATGTTCATTTTGTCGACCTCGGCGCTGATGCCGTCGACCTCGGCCCACAAGTCATCGACCAGCTTGCCGTCGATGCCGAAGTCCGTGGTGATCCATTGCTTCCAGGCCGGGCGGGCCAGCGCCGCCATCTTCTCCTTCTCGGCCGCGGCGAGGATGTGGCATTCCTTGAATTCCTTGCAGGACGCGTTCCAGCCCTGAACCGCGGCGAGCGCGGCGATACCGTGCGAGATCTGCACCGCCTCGCGGGCCGAATTGACAATCACCTGCTGGTAGTTCTCGGGCAGCGACTGATACCAGTTCTCGCTGACCATCCAGGAGATCGAATTGTAAACGTGGCCGCTCCAGGTGGTGTAGTCGTTGACCTCCCAAAGCTTGAAGGCGCGGCTGACGCCGGGCGCGTTGAACTGACCGTCGGCAAGACCGGTGCCAAGCGCGGTGACCACTTCGCCCCAGGGTAACGGCGTCGCCGAGGCGCCGAGCGCCTTCATGGTGGCGACATGGGCCGGGTTCTCCTCGACGCGGATCTTCAATCCCTTGATGTCGTCGACGGTCTTGATCAGCCGCTTGTTGTTCGTGAACGCGACGAAGCCGCCGCCGTCATCGAAGGTGCCGAGAAAGCGCAGCTTGCTGGAGGCGATGGCGCCCTTCATGAACTCGGCGTGCCAGGGGCCGTCGAAATAGGCCCGGGCCACGGCGTAGTTCGGAAACAGGAACGGCGTCGTGATGATCTGGTACTCGCGATAGAAGGACGACATGGCGCCGGACGACATCACGGCCGACTGCAGGGTCTTACCGACCTGCGCCTCCTTGCCGTTCTCGACCTCGGAGCCGAGCGCGCCGCCGCCGAATATCTGCACATCGATGTCGCCGTCGGTCGCGGCCTCGACCAGCGCTTCGAAATGCACCAGCGCCGGATGAACCTCGTTGTTGGTCAGATCTTCCGGCAGCAGGTGCGCGATGACCATCTTGTATTCGGCGGCCTGCGCCGCCGGTACGGCGGGCCCGACCGTCAGCATCGCCGTCAAACCAAGGCCGATCGCGACCGCCGTCGCGCGAACGCCTTTGCGTGTCACTTGTCTGTCGAACGCCAACGTCATAACGACCTCCCAACCCGTTCAGTTTTTCCAATAAAATTCGATTTATCTGATGAAAGTATGCGCAAGGCGGCCCTCGCGGTAAATCGAATTCGTTGCCGCGGTCCGACGTCGGCGTGTCGCCGGCGGTTTCCTAGTGCAGCAAACGCCGCAAGGTCTGCTGATCCGGCGCGCCCGTGGCGGTCAGCGAATTGTCCCGCTGGAAGCTCTGCAACGCGGCCTTGGTGGCAGGGCCGAAGGCGCCGTCGACGCTGCCCTGATAGTAGTTTCGTTCTTTCAGCGCCTGTTGCGTGCGCCGCAGGGTCTCGGCGTAGAGGTAGGTTCTGCCCTGCTCGCCCGGCAGCTCGAGCAGCTTCGAGCGGACGGCGATGCGCTCGTCTTTCAGCTTGCCGACCAGCGCCACCACCACATCGGCGAACCGGTCATCAGGGTTGTTGCTGCAGTGACTGCCGATCATTCTGGCCAAGAGGTCCGGGCTCTCGAAGGACAGCACGTCGAACGTGTCCGGTGAGAGGTGGTTGTAGGCCGAGACATAGCCCTCCAGCCACCCGCCGAACTGATAGAGCCGGTTCGTGCCGTTCTTGGCGGCATCGACGAACTGCGCGCAGTTCAATCGTCCGATGCCTTTCAGGGCGAAGGCGCCGTCCTTGTCGGCGGCGGACGCTATGGGCATCGCCAGCCAAAGAAACGCGGTTGCAAGGATCAATCTATGCGCGGTGGCGATCATCTCTCCACGAAGCTCCCGAATTGTCATTCTTCCCGCACGGCCCGGCGCCGGTGGTCACCAGAGTCGGATCGGAAACGCCAGGGTCGCATCCAGGTCGGGCGCGTCCGACGTCAGGCCGACGCCGAGGCTGAAGTCGACCGAGGTCTGGTCCGTCAGGATGTAGGAAAAGCCGAACTGGAACTTGCCGACGGTGCCGGACGAGCCGGGCACGTCGAAGCCGTCGACGGTGCTCTTGCTCTGGAAATCCTGGCTCCAGCCGAAGTTGATCGACAGATCCGTGCTGAGCGCCACGGCCGACGCGATGCTGATGCCGACGATGTCGCCGGGGTCGACGTCGCCCACGGGCTTGTCGTCTTCGAGATTGAAGGTATAGCTGAGCGAGGCGATCAGCACGGCCGGGTCGACCGCCTTGACGAAGGTCACGGTCGGACGGATGGAGTGAAAGCCGGTGCCGAGCGCCAGATCGGCGTCGTTCTCGAACGGATCTTCCGCGGTCGGCGGTTTCCATTCGATGCGTGCCAATATGTCGGGCCAAGGTCCGCGGGCGAAGAAGACCTGATTGCTGAGGCCGATCTGGATGTCGCCGATGCCGTCGTTCTCGTCGTCGATCTCCTCGGCCGGCTGCGAGGCCGTAATGCGCTCCGAGCTGACGTAGCGGTAGGGGATGCTGATGTCGGCCTGGCTGTCGAAGGGCAGGCCGACCCGGGCGCTGAACTCGCCGATCAGCGTGTCGCGCCGGACGCGCTCGGAAACGATGTCGCCGATCACCAGCACCGGCAGCAGCGCGAAGCCCTCGATGCTGATCGCGTCGAACGAGGAGTGCGAGTAGGTATAGCTGGTCTCGACCTCGAGGCCGCCCGGCGGCAGCAACAGGAGGTTGCGCCGCTGCAGCGCCGCCTCCAGGCCCCGGAGGTCTTCGCGGTGGATCACGGCGCCGGTTGAATCGTCCTGCGCGTCGGGCTCGGCCTGCGCGGCGGGCTCGGCCTGCGCCTGCGCGAGCGGCGGTTTCGGGCGCGGCGCATAGCGCGGCCCACCGAGCGATCCGTCCGGTGTCCGCACGCGCCCGATGCCGTTGATGACGTTGCCGAGATAGCTCGGCGCAACCGCCGGCGTCAGCGACAGGTTGATCTCGGGCTCGTCATCGCGTTGCGCGCGCTCGCGTTCGAGCTCCCGCGTCAGCGTGCCAACCTGGCCTTCAAGCCGCTCGATCCGGTCGAGCAGTTCCAGGATCAGCGTGTCGCGCGTGTCGTCGCTTAACGCCTGACCGAAGGCCGGCCCCGCGGCCAAGCCGATACCCGTCAGCAACGCCGCGAACGCCCGGTGCATCATTGCCCGGCGGCATCGAGCCCGCTGCCCGATAGCGATACGGATTGATTGACGATGGAGGTGGTGAAATCGGTGCCGAAGCCTTCCAGCACCGAGGTAATGCGGCCCGAAAGGGAGCGGCGGGTGCGCAGCTCGAGCCGCCGGCTCATCAACGCGATGTTCCGGCGCTTGTCCGGAAACAGCAGCTCGACCCGCTCGAGTTCCAGCTCATGCCGGTCGGCACTTTCGGCGCCGCCCGAGCCGTCGAGGATGAAGAAGCCGATGCCGTCCTGCCAGGCATCGAGGAACTTGTCCCTGCGGATCACCGCATTGCCGACGGCGGGATCGGCGACAAAGACCCGGTCGCCCTTGACGTCCCGGAAGATGACGAAGTGATTGAAGCCGAACAGGAACACCGGCACGATCGCCGGCATGTTGAACTCCTGCAGATCCTCGAGCGTCAGCTCGGCATAGCCTTTGGCGTCAAGGCCACGGGCGACGGCATACCGTTTCAGATCGAGCAGTGAGAAGCCGTCCCGCAGGATCGCGTTCAGCGACCGGCCGGACACCGGCACCAGCGTCTCAACGATCTCGCGTTCCTCGACCTCCAGGCCGTGCTGATAGCGCAGGATGGTCGCCAACGCGGCGGCACCGCAGGTGAAGTCCCAGTTCTGCCGAACCACCTGATTCTGGCGGATCTCCTGCAGCGACACGACCGACTTCGTGAAGCGTTGGCCGTTGATGCGAAAATCGGCAGCGTCAGCCGCCGGCGCCGCCGCGGCAACGATGCCGCAGAACACCAGGACTGACGCCGCTACAAGTCCACATGCAGATCTCATCCCGATTTTACTGAAACCCTCCGAGATTGGTCTGCGTCAGATTGTTGACCGTCGAATCGACATTGATGTTCAGGTTCATGAGAACCTGGATCACCGCGTTGGCGGCATTGAGATTGACCAGGGCGCTGAGGTTCTGCTGCGCGCTGTCTGACACGTTGACGCTGCTGGTGACCGTGTTGGTCACGAAGGTCTGCGTCGGTTCCACCACTCCGATCGGAATGGCGCTCAATGTCACGTCCCCGGTGCCATCGACGGTGAACCGATTCCCCCCGACATCGTCGATCGCAAAGCTGAGTTGATTGGGCGCCGTGCTGGCCACTTCAAACGCGCCGGCCTTCACGGCGTCCAGTTCGTCGTCTGTCATCTCGCGGCCGCCGGCCTGGCTGACGCCGGCGGCCAACGAGAGACAAGCAACGAGTCCGACTAGCAGTCTTCCATGCGACATGGAGGTATCTCCCGTCGTTCGAAGCTCGCTAAACCCCCGGAACGGCCGTTGCCTAGAACCGTCCCGTAATCACGTTGCTTTGACGCACTGTCCGCGATGAGGTCGTGAACGACCCGCCGCAGCACCGGTTGACCCAAAGGTTCGAGCCCGTGCCGACGGCGCTGGAAGCCGCGTTGACGATCTTCAGGCCGGTGGCGTTGCTCTGCGCGGCGCCCGACAGCGTGACGTCGTCATCGGCGACCTTGGTGATGTCGCCGTTGCCGAGCGAGATCACTTCACCGGTCAGGCCCGTGCCTTCGGCTTCAAGCACGCTCGCGGCCGCGACGGCGGGCGTCGACGACGTGCCGATGTTGCGATCCGCCGTACAACCGCCACCAAAACAGAAGGCGGCATCGACCGGATCACCTTCCGACCCGACTTCGAGGCCTGGACCGGAGAACTCGAACGGCCCAACTTCGATGCCGCCGGCATTGAGGTCTATAAAGGCCTCGCCAGCGACCGCGATATCGGTGTTGTTGGGCACCGACACCTCGATGACGCCAAGCACGTCGATTTCGAACTGCGCCTGGCTGGCCGAAACCGAACTGGTCGTCTGGTCGGTGTCGAGCGTGCCGGCCGCGGTCACGGTCGTGAAGTTGTTGAGCGCACCGGCGCCGGCATTCTGCGTCCGACTGGCGACGATCTCGTTGACCTGACTTGTGTCCGCGATCGTGTTCGAGAAGCTGGAGCTCCCCACCGCGCCTTCTTCGCCATTCTGAATGACGCTGATATTGACGGCGCTACCGATCGCGCTGTCAGCGCTGTTGAACAGCTCGAGGCCCGTTGCACCCTCCTGGGCATTGCCGTCCAGGTTAATTTCGCCGCGTGCGGAGATATTCACATCTCCGTCGCCCGCCTGGATCACGCCGCCACTGAAGTCGGTCTCGCCACCGACAACCTGGGCGAGGCTGTTGTCGGTCATCTCGACCGGACCGGCAAACGCCGGCGTCGCCAGCAGGGCAATCACGCCGACCCCTGCCGCTAGTTTTGCTAAAGTCATCACCGTCTCCTCAAGAGCATTACCGCGCGGTCCCTGCTCGACCGTGTTTGTGTCGTGCCGACCGCGCTGTCTCATTACGTTCCCGTTCGTCTAGCGCCGCCGGTCCTAGAACCGGACATGCACGCTGTTGAACTGGTTGAGGTTGTTGGCGCCGCCGCTGAACGACCGCGAGCAGCAACGGTTGACCGACAGGTTCACACCGCTGCCCACGACGCTCGACGCGGCATTGACGACCTTCAGACCGGTGACGCCCTGCTGCGCGTTGTCGGTCAGGGAAACGACATCCTCGGTCGAGACCTCGATGCCGCCGCCGATGCCGTCTTCGCCTTCGCCGTTGCCGAGGCTGATTACTTCGCCGTGCAGGCCCTGGCCACTGGCTTCGACAACCGACGCCGCGGCAACGGCCGGTCCTGACGTCGTGTCGTTTTCGCGACTGGCGTTACAGTTGCCGCCGGTCACGTAGCAGCCGGCGCCTTCGATGCCGGCATTGAGACTCGGTCCGTTGAGCGAGAAGACATCGACGTCGACGGAGAACGTCTCGATGTTGACCGTGGCGTCGCCTGCCATGGCGAAGCCCGTGCCTGTCGGCGCCGACACTTCAACGAGTCCGAGCACGTCCACGTCGATGGCGCCGGTGCTGACCGATGAGCTGTTCGTCGTGTTGTCCGTGGTCGCGATGCCGCTCGTGGTTGCGGTGGTGTAGTTGATGAGCGATTCCGCACTGGCGCTGTGGGCCGAGCTGAGCGTGATGATGTTTTCCTGGATCAAGTCCAGCGTCGAGTCGCTGGCCGAGCTGGTCGCGCCGGACAATGCCTCGAGACCGTTCTGCTCGACCGCGAGGTTGATACCGCTACCGATGTTGGAATGCGCCGTGTTGAACACTTCCAGCCCGGTCGCCATGCTCTGGGCGTCGCCCGAGAGATCGACGTCGCCGTTTTCGGTAAGCGTCACATTGCCGTCGCCGGCCGCGATGATGCCGCCGGTGGGCGCGAGCGGGGTTTCGACGCTGAGCTCGCCCCCGACAACGCGCGCCAACGCGTCATCGCCCATTTCCTTCGGCGATCCAGCAAACGCCGTTGCCGCGCCGAGGCACAGCACGCCGACCGCTGGCGTGAGGTATTTGAATGCCATGGATTCTCTCCTCAACTACCGTGGTTGCAATCGATTCCAGTCACACCCTGGCGTCAGGGTGCACGATCCGATGCGCTGAAGAGGGCTTCAGACGTGATATGTCGCCACAAGGGCTTAGTATGGAATTTATTCGAGTATTGGTTTAGTCATGTCGCCCCCTACCGCGCCCGGAGTATCTGTTCCTATGACTTGATACCGTCATGTACCCTTAAGGCGACTACTTTCTTAATATTAACAAAGCCGAATTTCATTTGTGTGACCAAGAAGTGACATTTCCGAATATTTGGCCATTGACACACCTCAGCGGCATGCGGGGAGGTCATGGCAGCGCTGCGGATTAATCGTTTTGCCAAGAGTGGCGCGCATACTAAGTGGATGATCCTGAGGCGTTGAAACGCCGAACCGGAGAACGACCCATTACATCCGCCGTTGAGCGTACCGCCCCGTCGCAGGTGGCGGCATTGCGCGAGCCCGATAGCCGCGACGTGCTGATCGGCATCGGCTTCATGTGCCTGGCGGTCTGCGCACTGCCGGTCTTGAACGCGTCCGCCAAGGTGCTGGTGCTGAGCTATCCGGTGGTGCAGGTGATCTGGGCCCGGTTCGCGGGCCACCTGCTTTACGTGCTGATCGCCTTTCTTCCGCGGCACGGCTGGCGCGTGTTCAAATCGCGCAGTCCGATCCGCCAGCTCGTGCGCTCGACGCTGTTGCTGGCCTCGACCGTGCTGTTCGTCAACGCCCTGCCCCATCTGCCGCTGGCGACGCTGTCGGCGATTACCTTCACGGCGCCCTTCATCGTCACCGCGCTGTCCGTGCCGATGCTGGGCGAACGCGTCGGCATCCGGCGCTGGTCGGCCGTTGCCGTCGGCTTTATCGGCGCGCTGATCATCATCCGGCCCGGCACCGAGTCGGCGCATTGGGCGATGCTGCTGGTGATCGGCAGCGCCAGTTGCTACGCCGTCTACCAGATCCTGACGCGACAGCTCGCCGCCGTCGACCGACCGGAGACCACCATGGTCTATACCGCAATCGTCGGCACCATCGGCATGAGCTTCGTCCTGCCGGCCCACCTGACCTGGCCGACGGAGACATCGCATTGGCTGCTGTTCGCCGGGCTTGGGCTGTTCGGCGGTCTCGGCCACATCTTCGTGGTGAAGGCACTGCAATACGGGCCGGCGTCGGTGATCGCGCCGCTGGTCTATGCCGAGCTGCTGGGGGCAACGTTGCTGGGTTATGCGATCTTCGGCGATTTCCCTGATGCCATGACCCTGCTGGGCGCCGCCATTATCATCGCCTGCGGACTCTACATCGCCTATCGGGAAGGCGTCCGCCGCCGCGAAGGCTAACCGTCGGCGTCCGGCGCCACCTGCTTGCCGTTCGCCGCGCCGAACAGCGCATCGATGGTCCGGCCGTTGCCGCTGAGCGGCAGGACGATGCTGCGGTAGCAGATCGTCGTCTTCCGCCGGCTGAGGTAGCGGCCGCCCCAGGACAGCGGCGCGCCGCTGTCCAGCACCTGTCGGCAATGGCTAAGACCGACACCCAACAGGCAGTCGTCGGGAACGTCCGAGACCGAACGCCCGACGATATCGACGGCGCAATCGCCGATGACCGACGGGCCGACATCGGCGATCCGCAACTCGTTGCCGTCCATCGCATGCAGGACGAACCGGTGCGGCCAGGATCCGGGCAGGCTGTCGGGACTCATGTCGGTCAGTGCCGGGTAAGGCCGACTACCGCGCGCGCGCTGCCAATACCGGTAGAGCCGCGAGACCATGCGGTGCTCGCGCGGCACATGGGCGTCGGCGTCGAGATCGTATAATTGCGTCTGTTGGTCCATCAACGGAGCCGCAAGGCGGTTGCGCGGGCGGTGCTGGACCTGAACTTCGGCGCATTATGGCTAAGAACCGGTTAACGCGAGAAAACCCGGCATCATCACACACGCCGGCGGCTGGCCGTCAAAACAGCCCCTCGACCCGTCCTTCCGCGTCGATATGGATCGCTTCCGCCGCCGGCACGCGCGGCAGGCCGGGCATGGTCATGATCTCGCCGCAGATCACCACCAGGAACTCGGCACCGGCCGACAATCGCACCTCGCGGACCGGCACGACATGGTTCGTCGGCGCGCCCTTGAGGTTGGGGTCGGTCGAAAAGCTGTACTGCGTCTTGGCGATGCAGACCGGGAAATGGCCGAAGCCCTGCGCCTGCAGGTCGCGGAACTGATTGCGCACTTTCTGGTCGGCGATGATATCGTCGGCGCCGTAGATGTTGCGCGCAATGGTGCGGGTCTTGTCCCACAGGCTCATATCGTCGGCATAGAGCGTGCGGAATTGCGACGTGCCGCTCTCGGCCAACTCGGCCACCCGGGTCGCCATGTCGGTGATGCCGGCGCCGCCACTGGCCCAGTGGTTGCACTCGAACGCCTCGACGCCGAATTCGGCGCAGTAGCGGCGCACGGCCTCCAGCTCGGCGTCGGTGTCGGCGGTAAAGCGGTTGATGGCGACGACGGCCGGGACGCCATACTGGCCGACGTTGCGCAGGTGCCGGCCGAGATTGTCGAGCCCGGCCTCGACCGCCGCGACATCCTCCTCGCCCAGCGCGTCGCGGGCGACGCCGCCATGCATCTTGAGCGCCCGAATGGTCGCCACGACGACCGCGGCGTCCGGCGCCAGACCGGCCTTGCGGCACTTGATGTCGAAGAACTTCTCGGCGCCGAGGTCGGCCCCGAAACCGGCCTCGGTGACGACGAAGTCGGCGAGCTTCAGCGCCGCCTTCGTGGCCATGACCGAGTTGCAGCCGTGCGCGATGTTGGCGAACGGGCCGCCATGGATAAAGGCGGGGCTGTTCTCCAGCGTCTGCACCAGGTTGGGCATCATCGCGTCCTTCAGCAGCACCGACATGGGACCGTCGGCCTTCAGGTCGCGGGCGTAGACCGGTTCGCGCTCGCGGGTGTAGCCGACGACGATGTTGCCCAGACGCCGGCGCAGGTCGGCGAGATCGGTCGCCAGGCAGAAGATCGCCATGACCTCGGAGGCGACGGTGATGTCGAAGCCGGATTCGCGTGGAAAGCCGTTCGCCACGCCGCCGAGATTGATCACAGATTGACGCAGCGCCCGGTCGTTCATGTCGACCACTCGCCGCCAGCTTATCCGACGGGCGTCGATCTGCAGGCCGTTACCCCAATAGATGTGGTTGTCGAGCAGCGCGGCGAGCAGGTTGTGCGCGGCGCCGATGGCGTGGAAGTCGCCGGTGAAGTGCAGATTGATGTCTTCCATCGGCACGACCTGGGCGTAGCCGCCGCCGGCCGCGCCACCCTTCACGCCGAAGCACGGTCCCAGGCTGGGCTCGCGCAGGCAGATCGCCGCCGCCTTGCCGATCTTGTTCAAACCGTCGCCCAGACCGACCGTCGTGGTGGTCTTGCCTTCGCCCGCCGGCGTCGGCGTGATCGCGGTGACCAGGATCAGCTTGCCGTCGGGCCGGTCGTTGAGCGCGGCGATATAATCGAGATCGACCTTGGCCTTGTGGGGGCCGTAGCGGAACAGATGTCCGCCCGGAATGTCGAGGCGCCCGGCAACCTGCTCGATGGGCTGCATTTCGGCTTCGCGGGCAATTTCGATATCTGTCTTTACGTCCGCCATGGCGTGCTCCCGTCTTTTGTCTGGAGGCCTAGGTTGTAACCAGGTCGAGGACGGCGTTTCGGCCGATTGGCCCGCCGCCGAACTCATTGGCCGCGTCCATCAGGCAGCCCCAGAGATAATCGGCCGACGCCCAATCGAACAGCAGGTGAAAGCCAGGCACGTCGCCGAGATCGGCGCGAATCACGATTCCGTTGATCCGCGCGACCGAGGTCTGGGCGACCGCGTCTTCGGCAAACTTGTGCGCGCGCAGATCGACGGCGCAAAGCTTGGCAAACATCTCCACGGCACGCGCGCCGGTAATCAACAGCCAGGCATGACTGTCGCTGCGGGGCAGCGAATAAACGCCATCGGCCGTATCCATCGACCAGGCCGACATCAGGCGGGCGCAGAGATCGCCGGCAGCCGGCAAATCGGACAGCAGCAGATGCTCTTCCACGCTGAGCCGCGCCAGGACCGCGCCGTCGTCCAACCGTCGGGCCAGGTTCGGCGCCGACGGCAGCGTCAGGCCCTGCAGCTCAAGCCACCCCGGCGCTTCGCGCCCCTTGAATCCGATACGCGGCAGGACGCTCAGATCCGCCAGTCCGAGCGTTCTCGCCCGGGATGTCTCGTCGGCGCCGTCGAACGACATCGGGATGCAGCCGCCGGCGACGGCCGTCCATTCCGCGCCGGCCGAGGTCAGTACGCGGTGCAGCGGCGACCGCCGGGCGAAATCGGCCGGATTGCTCGCCATGGTCAAAGCGCTTGCCGATTGTTGTCGGGGTCGTAGAACGGCAACGGCACGACCTCGGCCTCGAACATGCGGCCGCCGGGGCCCTTGATCTGAAAGCGGGATCCGTTTTCGGTCTGGTCCGGCGCCACATAGGCGAGGCCGATGACCCGCCCCAGCATCGCCGACCGGGCGATGGAGGTGACCCGCCCGACGATGTCGCCGTCGCGGATCACCAAATGGCATTCGCTCGGCAACGGCTCGGCCGTATCGTCCAACGTAAAGCCGACCAGAGACCGGGCCAGGCCCTTGGCCTCGTGGATCTCGATCGCCCGCTTGCCGACAAAGTAAGGTTTCTTGCGGCTGATCGCCCAGGCCATCGCCGCCTCCGGCGGCGTCGTCAGGCCGTCGGTGTCCTGGCCAACGATGATGTGTCCCTTCTCCAGCCGCAGCACCCGCTGCGCCTCGACGCCGAACGGCACGATGCCGAAGCCCTTGCCGGCGGCCCGCAACGCGTCCCACAAGGCCTCGCCCAGACTGGCGCCGACATGGATCTCATAGCCGAGCTCGCCGACGAAACCGACCCGCAGGATGCGCGCCGGCAGACCGGCGACGATACCCTGCCGGACACCCATATACGGAAACGCCTCGGCCGACAGATCGACGTCGTCGCAAATCGTCTGCAGGACCCGGCGGGCATTGGGACCCGCGATATTGACGCCGGCATAGGCGGCGGTGACGTTCGCGACGTCGACGTCAAGCCGCCATTGCGCGTTGTGCCAAAGCATCTGGCGGTAGACGCCGTCGACGCCGCCGGTGGTCGCCGTGACATAGAAATGCCGGTCGTGGAAGCGGCAGGCGACGCCGTCATCGACCACGACACCGGTTCGGTCGGTCATCAGAACATAACGCGCGCGGCCGACCGGCTGTTTCAGATAGCCGAAGGTGTACATGCGGTTCAGGAACTCGGCCGCGTCGGGCCCGCGCACGTCGAGGCCGCCGAGCGTCGAGACATCGATCAGGCCGACATTCTCGCGCACGTTCGCGACCTCGCGGTCGATGCAGGCCGGCCCGTCCTGCCTGGCCCCGTACCAGGCCGGACGCAGCCAGGCGCCGGCGACCATCATGTGGGCACCGGCGTCGACATGCCGGTGGTGCATGGCCGTGTGGCGTACGGGATGGAAGCCCCGGCCGGCCAGATGGCCGAATTTTTCGGCCGCGAAGGGTGGTCGCGCCGTGGTGACGCCGATCTCGGACATCGGCCGGCCGGTTTCCTCGGCGACCAGGCGCGCCGTGTTCAGCGCCGCCGTGCGACCCTGGCTGGGCCCCATGCCGACGGTCGAATAGCGCTTCAACAGCTCGATATGCTCGAAACCGTCAGCCACGCCGTTGCGCAGATCGGCGACGGTCAGGTCTTCATCGAAGTCGACGAAGTCCTTGCCCTTGCGGTGGCGGAAGATCGGAAAGTCGAAACAGACGTCAGGTGACGCGGCGGGTTCGAGCGCCGGCGGTACTTCGGCGGCGAAGCCGGCATCCACCGCCGCCTGAGCGCCGGCGCGACGGCCGTCGGCCAGCACCACATCGAGGTCGTAACAGCCGTTGACCGAACCGGCCGCGCAGAGATGCGCCGGCACGTCCTCGATCCGGAAGGTATCGGCCTCGGCGTCGAAGCCGGCCCGCGCGCCCGCGTGCAGCAGCAGTTGCGCCGTCGGCGCGTAGCCGACGCTGAGGCAGAGCAGATCGCAGCGGATAACTTCCTTGGTCTCGGCCCACTCGCCGCGTCCGACGATCGCCGCCAGCTTGACGCCGGCCAGGTGATTGCGGTCGGGCCGGGTGCCGGCCTCGCAAACCGTGAGGCCATCGCCGATCCGGATCAGACGATCCCGAACCTCGGCACGCAGCGGGCACTCCGGTGGCTCCGGCCGCAAATCGAGAACGCCGGACAACTCGACGCCGGCGTCGTCCAGGTCAAGCGCGACGCCGTAGCCATCGCTGTTCGCCGTAACGACCAGCGCGCGGTTGCCGGGCTTGACGCCATAGAGCCGGATCAGGCGCTGCGCCGCCGATCCCATGACGATGCCGGGCAGGTCGTTGTTGCGGAACACCATCGGCTGCTCGATCGAGCCGGTGGCGGCGACCACCGACGTCGCCCGCAGCTTGGTCATGCGGTTGCCGTGGATCAAAGGCAGCCAGTTGTCGGCGAACCAGCCATTCGCCGTCGTCGATGTCATCACGCGGATGTTGCGTTCGGACGCGACGGCGTGGCTCAGTTCCGCGCATTGCTTGCCGGCGCGGCTGCCGTCGACGTCGAACCGGGCATAGCCGAGACTGCCGCCGAGCGTCGCGTTCTCGTCGATCAGGACGACTTCGGCGCCGGCCCGCGCGGCGTCCAGCGCGGCGCTCATGCCGGCGGGGCCGCCGCCAATCACGGCGACATCGGCGAAGGCATAGGCCTTGTCGTAGTAGCCCGCCGGCGCCGCCGGATTGATGCGCCCCAGGCCAGCGGCGCGGCGGATCAGCTTTTCCCAATGGCGCCAGGCGCCCTTGGGCCGGAAAAATGCCTTGTAGTAGAAGCCGACCGGCAGGAAGCGCGCGACGCTTTCGATCATCCGGCCACGGTCGCGGGTCAGGCTGCCGAGATAATTTTGCCCGCGGGCTTCGAGGCCCTCATAGATCGGTTGGCGGTCGGCGAGCACGCTGGCCTCGTCGCCGATCTGCACCAGCGTGTTGGCGTCCTGGCCCGCCATCGTCAGCGGCCCGCGCGGCCGGTGGTACTTGAACGACCGCGACAGCAGCCAGACCCCGTTCGCCGCCAGGGCCGAGGCCAGAGTGTCGCCCGCGAAGCCCTCGTAGCTCTTGCCCTCGAAGCGGAACGAGATTGGCTCGGTCCGGTCGATGGCCGTGCCGTAGGCGTCGCCCAGTCGGCTCATTCGCCATAGTCCTTGCGGCCGACGAAGAACTCGCTCGAGGGATAGGTGCGCAGGATCTCGTCCGTGCGGGTATCGCGCTCGGCGATGAACCAGAAGGACGTCGGCACGTGGAACCACCATTCGCGGACGACGCCGGCGGCGTTGTCGTGCAGGAACAGATAGTCCGCCCACGCGCCCTCATCGGCGGTCGCGGGATCCGGTTCGTGGACCACTTCGCCGCCGCAGACGAACTCCGAGATGTTTCGGGGGCCGTTCAATGGGCAGCGCATGGTCTTCATCGCGACCGCCTTTAATGCCCGACCGACGCCGCGCCCTTTTCGCCCAACTGGACGAAATCCTGAAAGCGCGTCAGACGGAAGGGTTCGAGCATCTCCGGCACGTTGCCGTTGGCGACGGTCTCGGCCATACGCTTGCCGCAGACCGGCGTCGCCTTGAAACCCCAGGTGCCCCAGCCGGCGTCGATGAAATAGTTCTCGACCGGCGTCAGGCCCATGACCGGCGCGAAGTCGGGCGTCATGTCCGCCATGCCTGCCCATTGCCGCAGCACTTTGGCCTCGGACAGGAACGGGAACAGCTCCAGCATGTCGGCCATCAGGGTTTCCTTGAACTCCAGCGTCGACCGGGTGCTGTAGAGCGAATAGGGGTCGGTGGCGCCGCCCATGACAAGCTCTCCGCGCGGAGTCTGCGAGACGTAGACATGCAGGCTGCCGGAAACGATGACCGGATCGAGAAACGGCTTCAGTGGCTGCGACACGCAGGCCTGGAGCGGGATCGTCCGGATCGGCAGCTTGAAGCCCGCCATCGCCGCCAACAGGGAACTGGAACCGGCCACGGCCTGCACGACACGGTCGGCGGCCACCGGACCGCGCGTGGTCTCGACGCCCGTCACGCGCCCATTGCTTTGCCGGATGCCCGTCACTTCGGTGCGCTGGTGGATCTCGACGCCCTGGTTCGCGGCTTCCCGGGCATAGGCCCAGGCGACCGCGTCGTGGCGGGCGATCGCGCCCGGCGCGTGATAGAGCGCGCCCAGGATCGGATAGCGCACGTCGTCCGACAGGTTCAGCGGCAGGCAAAGCCGGGCGATGTCGTCCGGGAAGATCAACTCGGAATCGACGCCCAGATGCTTGTTGACCTCGGCCCGCCAGCGCATGGTCCGGAGCGCCGCGTCGGTGTGCGCGAGCGTCAGATGCCCGCGCTCCGAATAAAGGATGTTGTAGTCGAGGTCATTCGAGAAGGTCTGGAAC
The DNA here is from genome assembly GCA_965232515.1 of Alphaproteobacteria bacterium. Classification (GTDB taxonomy): domain Bacteria; phylum Pseudomonadota; class Alphaproteobacteria; genus JANQKO01. Next base: position 2,799,472 of record CBDDPY010000002.1, read on the forward strand.
AGCCGGACCGATTCGTCATAGAAGCGGACGCCCTCGGGCGTCAGATAATTCGACCGGATAATCGCGGTGTTGCGCGCCGTGTTGCCGCCGGCCAGGTAACCCTTGTCGAGCACGCAGACATCGGTGATGCCCCAGTCCCGAGCCAGATAGTAGGCCGTCGCCAGGCCATGGCCGCCGGCGCCGATCACGACGACGTCGTAGGCGGATTTCAGGTCCTTTTCGGCCGGAAACTGCCGCCGGGCCGGGTAGCGCGGCAGAAATCCGTATTTCAGCAGGCCGAAGGGCATGGGCGGGGACCGTCGTGTGACGTCATGGTGACAACATATCCAGCGACTATCACGGCAGAAAACTGCATTTCTGTCGATAGAGCGTCGCATTCTTGCGATTTTGCGCCGCAAGTCATTGACAAAGAAGGCATTTGCGAAATCGAGCGTGCGCATCAAGGTAAAAGAACAAATCAGGAAAACCGTCGCGATTCAGAGTGTATTAGGATTGGCATGCGATGGTTGAGTTACTGCGGCAATCGCCCCGGCATACGTGATAATCAACTTTTTGTTGTATTTATCGCGGTTTTTACGAACATGACTTTTTACGACGACAGCATCTCGCAGGGCACCGAGGACGAACGCCTGCCGCTCTCGGCGTTGAAGGACGAGAGCATGCAGGCCGTGCTCGCCTATTGGGAAGCGAAGCGCGGCGACAGCGTCATGCCGCCCCGCGCCGCGATCAGACCCGAGGAAATCGGCGGGGCGCTCGGCCGCGTGAATCTGATCGAAGTGACGCATGAGCCGCTCCGCTTCCGGTTCCGGCTGATCGGCACGCACGTGGTGCAATCGTTCGGCCTTGACCCGACGGGTCTGACCGTCGAAGAGCTGTCACCGCCCGATTATGCCGAACTGCTGATCCGCCACTTTACCGAGGCCGTGGCGGCGCGGGAGCCGCTGCTGCACGTCATGCGATTTCTGGAAATTCGCCAGGCCCACGAAATGCACCGGCTGAGCCTGCCGTTGTCGGACGATGGCGGCAACGTCGACATGCTGATGACGGTGTCAGGCTTCGGTCCCGAACTGCAGCGCTTCCGCGAGCGGCAACGCGCGGCCGGCGAAATTTGAGACCATCGGCCATAAAGGCCGTATCCCGAGCGTTGGGATAATCAGCTTTGATCGCGCCCGGTGATCAACCGGGCCCCCCGTTCAAACTTCAGATAGGCCCAGAACCAGTTGATCGCGACGATCAATCGGCTGCGCATGCCGATCAGAAAATAGATGTGGGCAAAGCCCCACAGCCACCAGGCCAGCCAGCCCCGCAACCGCAGGAACCGGTAGTGGATGACAGCGGATGTCCGGCCGATGGTGGCGAGGCTGCCGCGGTCGCGATACCGGAACGGCGGCGACGCGGGCCGCCCGGCCACGCGGGCGGCGATCAGGCGGCCGACATAACTGCCCTGCTGTTTCGCCACCGGCGCGATACCCGGCAACGCGTCGCCCGAGGCGAGCGCCGCCGTGTCGCCGATGACAAAGATCTCGTCGTGCGACGGTACCGACAGATCTGGCCGGACCAGCACGCGGCCGACCCGATCGGCGTCGGCGTGCAACCAGGCCGCCGCCGGCGAGGCCGCGACGCCAGCGGCCCAGAGCACGGTTTCGGCCGGAATCCGCTCACCGTCGACTTCCACGCCGAACTCGTCGCACAAACCGACGGGCGCGCCGAAGCGGAGCTCGACGCCGAGCCGCTCGAGCGATCTGGCGGCGAAGGCCGACAGCGATCCCGGAAACGCGGCCAGAACGCGGTCGCCGGCCTCCACCAGGACAACGCGCGCCTGGCGCGGATCGATGTTGCGGAAATCGGCGGCCAACGCCTTGTTGGCCAGTTCGGCGATCGCGCCGGCAAGCTCGACGCCGGTCGGCCCGGCGCCGACGATGACGAAGGTCAATAGCCGTTGCCGTTCGGCCTCGTCCGCCGTCGTCTCCGCCCGCTCGAACGCCAGCAAAATGCGGCGCCGAATGGCGGTGGCGTCCTCGATGCGTTTCAGACCCGGCGCGAACGCGGCCCATTCATCATGTCCGAAATAGGCATGCTGGGCGCCGGTGGCGAGGACGAGAAAATCGTAGGGCTCGCGCCGCCCGTCGAACAGGACGTCGCGGGCCGCCGTGTCGACGCCGTCGACCTCGCCCAGCAGGACCCGGCAGTTCCGTTGCCCCCTGACCAGCCGCCGGATCGGCCAGGCGATGTCGGCGGGCGACAGACCGGCCGTCGCGACCTGGTAGAGCAACGGCTGAAACAGATGATAGTTGCGACGATCGATGATGGTCAGCTCGACATCGGCGCGCGCCAGCGCGGCGGCAACCGACAGGCCGCCAAACCCGGCGCCGACCACGACCACCTTCGCCGTCATCCGACACCCACAGGCAGCTTCACCCGGTTCCGCCCCCGGCGCGCCGCCTGCCCGTCAGCTGCCCTTGAATTCCGGCTTGCGCTTCTCAAAGAAAGCTTCGACGGCCTCGGCGTGGTCGGCGGTGTGGTGCGCCAGCGCCTGGTAGGCGGCCGACATCTGCAGCACGGTGTCGAGGCGCGCATGCTGGCTCTCGCGCATCAGCCGCTTGGCCATGCGCAGCGCGTGCGGCGGATTGGCGGCGATGCGTCCTGCCAGCGCGCGGGCTTCCGGCATCAGCTCATCCGGCGCCACGACCTTCGAGACCAGACCGCAGGCCAACGCCTCCTGGGCATCGATCTGATCGCCGGTGAAGGTCATCTCGGCGGCTTTCGAAACGCCGACAACCTTCTGCAGCAGGAAGGCGCCGCCATCGCCCGGTATGATTCCGAGCCGGACGAAGCTCTCGGCAAAGCGGGCCTTCTCGGAGGCGATCCTGATGTCGCACATGCAGGTCAGGTCGCAGCCGGCGCCGATGGCGGGGCCGTTGACGGCCGCGATCGTCGGCACTTCCAGCTCGTAGAGCGCGAGCGGGATGTGCTGGATGCCGTTGCGGTAGAACTCGCGCGCCTGGAACGGGGTCCAGTGGCCGCCGCTCGCCCGTTCGCGCATGCCCTTGACGTTGCCGCCGGCACAGAAGGCCGGCCCGGCGCCGGTCAGCACCACGGCGCGCACGCTCATGTCGGCGTTGATCCGCTGGCAGACCTCGACGAACTCGGCATACTGGCCGTCGTAGGACAGCGCGTTCCGGCTTTCCGGCGCGTTCATGGTCAGCGTGACGACATGCTCGTCCTGCTCGTAAATCAGAAAATCACCCAAGATTCAGCTCCTCCCAAACCGCCGTCTATCCGTCGTCCAGGCTGAACGAGGCCAGCAGCAGCATATTGACGGTTGCGCCGTCCTCCGACAACGGACAGCAAATGCGGATGTAGCGATAGGCGCCGTCGGCGCTCTGCGAGCGCACCTCATGCACCACAGGCGCGCGTTCGGCCACGGCCTCGCTATAATGCGCGATCAAGATATCCCGCTGGGCCTCCGGCTCGATCTCGTCGACCCATTGTCCGGTATTGTCGTGCCCGACGACGCGCGCGACGCCCGTCCCGACCAGTCGGAACCGGTAGCGCAGGGGATCGTGCGACACGTCCACAAGCGATATGCGGTCGAGATTGCCGCGCAGCGCCGTCGGCTCGATGTCGGCGCGGCGCGGCATCTCGGCGCCATGCCGCTGTTCCCGCCAATAAGATACGACGGCCAGAATACGGCCGTCCGCAACGTCATCCAACGGCACTCGCGTCGCGCCTGTGATCTCGGCCAGCGGCGCGTGTTTGTTGTCACCGCCGATCATCGGTATGGACCCCTTTATGGAGCCGGCCTAAATCGTGCGGCCGGCGTCGCGCCAGTACGGCTCGCGCAGCTTGCGTTTGAAGATCTTGCCCGAGTCCTCCCGCGGCAGCGCGGCGCTGAACTCGATCAGCTTCGGCAGCTTGTAGTTGGCAAGCCGTTCTCGCAGGAATGCCCGCACCGCGGCCTCATCCAGCGTCACGCCCGACTCGGTTTCGACATGCGCGCACAGGCTCTCGCCGAACTCGTCGTCGGGGATGCCGAACACGGCGCAGTCGTGCACACCGGGCATGGCGATCAGCTCGGCCTCGATCTCGGCCGGATAGATGTTCACGCCGCCCGAGATCACCATGTCGCGCTTGCGATCACACAGAAACAGATAGCCGTCGTCGTCCAGATAGCCGACATCGCCGACCGTCACCAAACCGTCCCGCTCGACCTCCTGCCGCTTGCCGTCAAGACCGTGATAGGTGAAGGCGGGATAGGCGTCGAGCTGCAGGTAGACCTCGCCGATCTCGCCCGCCGGCAACGCCTTGCCGTCGTCGTCGTAGATCCTGACCTCGCCGCCCTCGATCACGCGGCCGACGGTGCCGGGCTTGGCCAGCGCCTCGTGGCTGTCGTGGAAGACGACGGCGCCGGTCTCGGTCGCGCCGTAATACTCGACGATGACCGGCCCCCACCATTCGATCATCGCCCGCTTGACCTCGGCCGGACACGGCGCGGCCGCATGCACAACCCATTTCAGCGACGACAGGTCGTACTTCCGCTTGACCGCGTCCGGCAGCTTCAGCAGACGCACGAACATGGTCGGCACCATGTGCAAGTGCGTGATCCTGTGGCGCTCGATCAACGCCAGAAGCTGCTCGGCGTCGAAGCGCGGCTGCAGCACGACGAAGCCGCCGTCGCGGGCCGCGGCGAGGCCATAGGCATTGGGCGCGGAGTGGTACATCGGGCCGGTGATGACGGTGCGCATCTTGCCGCCGGGCCGGATGTCGAAGACGCGGCCGACCATGCGGCCGATGGCATCGATGTTCGCTTGCGTCGGCGGCGCCCGGCGCACGCCCTTCGGCCGGCCGGTCGTGCCGGAGGTATAGATCATGCTGGTCCGGGCCAGCTTTGGCGGCTCGGCGCGCGGCGCCTGCGCCTCGACCCACCCGTCCCAGGCTTTCGCGTCAGGCGGCAGCGTCACATCGGTGTCGCCGATGCCGTAGGCATTCCGGATTTCCGGCGGCGTCTCGACGACGAAGACATGAGTCCCGGCAGGAATGCCGTCGGCCACGCCAGGCAACAGATCGGCGTGAACGACCAGCGCTTTCGCGCCGCAGTCGCGCAGGATGTAGCCGGCCTCGTCGGCCTTGAAGTGCCAGTTGACGGGCACCGCGTAGGCGCCGACCGCCGCCGCCGCCATCGAGGCCTCGAAAAAGGCGATATCGTTGCGCAGTATCAGCGCCACGGCATCGTTGTCGCCAATCCCCAGCGCCTCGAACCCGCCCGCCGCCAGAGCGATCCGCCGCTCCAGCGCCGCCTGCTTCTCCTCGCGCTCACCACTGATAATCACGCCGTCCATACGTTTCGTCCCACAAAACTGACCATTGTCCCGTTATCGCGATGGTAGCGCAGGCCCGCGCGCGGCTCCACACGCCATATCCCTTGCAAGCCGCACAGATTAGCGATTCGCCGGGCGATTAATCACGGCTACCATGCCGGCTGACCGCTATCGACCGGACCCGAACAAAGGAGCGACATCATGCCCGCTGCGTATCTCATCGCCCAGATCGACATCACCGATGAAGAAACCTACGCCAGGTATCGCGAGCAGGTGCCGGCGACGGTCGCACAATACGGCGGCGAATACCTGACGCGCGGCGGCCGCTTCGATAGCCTGGAAGGCGCCGCGCCGCCCCCACGCACGGTGATCCTGAAGTTCCCGAGCTTCGAGCAGGCCAAGGCCTGGTACGACTCGGACGAATATGCCGGTCCGAAAGCCGTCAGGCAGTCGGCGTCGACGGGCAACGTGATCCTGGTCGAAGGCGTGGACTGAGCCGGACGGCTATTTTTGTCGCCAGTTGCCGGCTTCGTCGAGGAACCAGGTGCCGGCGGGGGCCTGCTGCATAATCTGCTGGGCGTAGACGCGGCCGACCTGATCGGGCGACACGCCCTGTTGCTTGGCGCGGTCGGCGTAGATCTTGCCGCGCTTGGCGTTGACCTCGTTGATGACGCCCTGCGGCGCACCGCCCTGCCGCGCCACCAGGAGGCCGTCGAACCGCTCGCCGACGACGCCCGACGCGCGCAGCTGATCCAGCGACTGCGCCAGCGCGCCGCCAATCGACAAGGGCGCCAGCATCACGCCGGCCGCGAGCAGCAGCGCGCCCAGCCAACGTCGGCGCGCGGCGACCAAGTTCCGTCTGTCAGTTCGTAAACCTGTCATCAGAAGATATCCGGATTCTCTTCGATGTCTTCCTTGGCGGTCTCTTCCAGCTTCACGCGGACCTCCGCGTCGAGCTTGATGTTCAGGTTGATGGTGATCGGCTCCTTCGGCGCCTCGACGCGCACGGCCGGCGTGCAGGCCGCGATCCCGAACGCCAACAGGGCAACGGCCGCGAGCCGCGCACGGTTGGAAACGTGCCTGCAAAAAACATCGATCATACCGTCAACCCGAACCGGCAAGGTCAGCGGACGATAGCGCGCAGAGCGGAATCGGACAAGCGGAAGCCCTCCAGCACGGAGGCAAGGATTTGGTCGGCGTTGCCGCTGAGATTGATGTTGATGGCGAAGGGATAGCCGTCCAGCACGTCGGGATTGCTGCCGGTGGTCTGCAGGCGGAGTTCCGTTTCGCCGTCGAGACGCTTGTCGACCGAGAAGGACAGGGTGTCGTACTGGAAGTTCTCGAGCGCCTGCAGCAGCAGGTCAACCGACTCGCCGCCGGATTCGAGCGCCTGACGCGCCGTCGGCGACCGGTAACGCAGCACGCCGCTGCCGGCCGTCCGCAGCGCACCGTCGACAACCGCGATCCGGTTGTCGCGGATCACGACCGGCAGCGATCCGTTCAGCACACCGGTGCCGGACAGGCCCTCGAGCTGAACGAGCTTGAGCAGCTCGGCGAGATCCACCCGATCAAACTGCAGGGTGAGACGATTTTCCGCCTGGCCGGTATCGAGCCCGGCATCGGCAAGCGATATCCGGCCACCGGCGAAAGCGACCGTGGCCGCGGGCAGATCCAGTCGGGCATTGCCGGCGTCGTCCAGGGCAAAACCGAGGCGCGCCGACAGATCGCGGAGCGGCACGCCCGCATCGATGGTCCGGATCGTCAGCGGCTGCGCGGGCCGGCTCGCCAACGGCAGCAGCGACGTGAAGTTCAACGTGGTCGAAAGTCCGGCAATGTTCACGCCCGCCGCCGTGAAGGACATGTCGGTGGCCCCCACCTCGGCCGTGCCGTCGACGCCATCCGCACCCCAGTCGACGGTCGCAACGGCATCGACGGCGCCGGATACGTCCGTGAGGTCCGACAGAAAGGCCGTCAGATCCTCGGGCTGCAGCGCGCCCGACGAGAAGGTGAGCGTCGGCACCTCGATGCGGGCGCGTCCTTCGGCGGCCGCAAGGTCATGGCTCCCTCGGATATCGATCTCGATGTCGGTGTCGGCGGTTTTCGGCCGCAGCGCGAACGTCACCGCGTCACCGTCGAGCACGGCGTCGCCGGCAAGCATCAACGGCGGCGCCGAGGGGTGCGCGACCTCGGCGACCGTGAACGCAGCCTCGATTCGTGCCCCGGTCCCTACGGTGACGTCGATGCCGCCCGCCGTCAGGTCGTAGGCCGGCGCCTGCACGGTCTGTGTCGAAATGCGCGCGCGTCCTCTATGAGTGGCGCCATCGACCAGCGCGCCAGCGAGATCGATTGTCAGGGGCGTGATCCGGACCAGCGGCCTGTCGTCGCCGGCAACGACACGCATCTCGATATCGTTGCTGGTCAGGACCAGATCGTGCGGGACTTGCAGGGAATCGACGTCATCGAACGGCACGACAACGGACGTGTCGCCACGCGGGGTCAGCACCAGTTCGAGCGGCTGCAGCAGCTGTAAGGCCTCGGCGACGGCGACATCACCGAGTCTGACATTTGCCGGGCCCGTCTGCCTGGCGACGACGCGCGCGGGCGTCAGCTCGATCTCGAGTGGCAACTCGGCCGCGATATCGCGCGCCGCGATATTGCCCTGCGCCAGCGACGGCATGGCGGACGACAGCAAACCGCTTGCCGTCACCCGTTCGTCGACGAGGGTTCCGCTGGCCGAAAGTTGGATACGGGAGAAGCGTTGGTCCGCGGCCGACAGATCGCGCAGCTCGGCGTCGAGCCGGTCGAACGCCAGGCGGGCGAGCCGAGGTATCGGGGTCAGGCGTACGGTTCCGTCCAGGGCCGACGAAACCGATACCCGCGCCTTGCTCTCGCTCCAGACCGAAGCGATGGCGCTGAACGACGCCGTGTCCTCGGCGAAGGCGATCCGGGCCTGCGCGGCATCGGCGTGCCGGGCGCCGATGCTGGCCGAGAACGCGCCGGCGAACTGGCGCGCGAATTCCGGCGGCAGGCCCGCACGTTGCAACGCAGCCGCGTCGATTTCGGCGGCGTCGAGCAGGATCGGCGCCGGCAGGGTCAACATCAGCACATCGTCGACCGCGGCGAGATCCAAACCGGCCGTGGCCGACAGCCCGGCAACCAGTTGATCGTGCGCGACGTCTGTCAAATCGGCGGCGACGCTGGCGCGCCACGAACCGGCCGTCAGGTACTGCACGATCGCGGCCGGCGCCGACGGTAGCGGGGCAGCGAAATCCGCACGGCCATCGGCGACAACCGATACAGTTGCCCGGCCGGCGCGGGGCGCCTCGGCGCCGACGAGCGACAGCAGGCTGGAGGCCGCGTCCACTTCGGCGTCGAGCCCAATTGCCATCCGGGGACGCAAGGGATCGTCGGTCTCCTCGGCCGACAGGCGGAGCTCGGCCTTGTGGTGCGGCGACGACACGGTGAGTTCGGCCGATCCGATGCCGTCCTGAAACCGCGTCGCGAACCGGCCCGTGCCGATCCGAATATCCCCCAGATCCAATGCCTGGAACGAAACTTTACCGTCCAAGGTTGGCACACGGTCCCGGGTGATAGCGCCTTCGATCCGTCCGGCGATGCCGACAGCGGTCAGGTCGGCCATGACGAAGCGCTCGGACGCCAGCGTGATTTCGCCGCTGATGTTACCCAGCAGCGACGCCGTTCCGCGTAGCTCGGCGTCCAATTGACCGAAGGCCGATGTGGCCAGCACCTTGGCTTCGACCGGGATCGCGTCCGGGTCTATTGGTCCCGCAGCGCCATCGATCCGAAGCGTCGCGTCGCCCCAGGGTGTCGGCGCCGACACCATCGCATCGTGCAATCGGATGGGACCGATGCGGATCGGCAGCGACAGAGGTGCACCGCCGTCGGTATCCGCGTCCGTCCGCATTTCCCGAAAACGCGCAATTGGTCCGCGGTCCAGCGCGCCGGCGTCGACGACCAGTCCCTCTATGTCGATGGAGTCGATCCGAGGCGGCTGAAGATCCAGCAGGTGGCGGAGGTCGTAGCTGATGACGATCCGCGCGGCTTGCACGGCTTCGCCCGCGGTGACGCCGGACAGGACGGCGTGCGAGATCTCGACCTCGCCGACCTCGACCGTCACATCGGACAGACCGAGCGCGCCAAGGCGGTTATCGATCAGCGCCTGCAGCGCGCGCTTGCGCTCGACCGCGAGCAGGCCGAGGCCGAGGGCGGCGATCAGCAGGAAGACAATGAGTCCAATGGCAACGCGCCGAAGCACGCGAGGTCGCCTCAATCGGGAATGTTGTAGTAGTCCGGCTTCGCGTAGGCCCAGTTGTCGCCCCACATCTGCTGACCGCCGTCAACGGTGATGCACTCGCCGGTGAGAAACTTGCCGGACGGGGCAGCGATATAGACGCAGGCCTCGGCGACATCCATGACATCGCCGGTTCGCAGCATCGGATTGGCGTATTTGAACCGGGCCGATGCTTCCTTCGGATAGACGTTGAAACCCTCGGTCTCGACCACGCCCGGCGCGATGCAATTCACGCGGATGCGCAGCGGCGCCCATTCCACGGCCAGCGACCGGGAGAGGTAGGTGACGGCCGCCCGCGCAGCACCCGTATGCGCAATGTCCGGCATGCCGCGCCAGAAATTGGCGACGATATTGACGATGGATCCGGGATGTTCGGCGTCGCGCCAATGGCGGGCGGCCGCCTGCATCATGTACCAGGAACCGTTCAGGTTGGTGTCGATCACCGCGTTCCAGCCCTTGACCGAAAAGTCGATGGCAGGCTGCGGGAACTGGCCGCCGGCATTGTTGATCAGAACGTCGAGGCGGCCGAACCTGTCCCAGGCGGCCGCGAACATGGCGTCGACCTGCTCGGGATCGCGGATCGTCATGGCGTGCACGTCGACACCGGCGCCGAGGGCGCGTAGCCGCTCGGCCGTAACGTCGAGCTTGTCGCGGTTCCGGCCGCAGATCACCAGATCGGCGCCGAGGCGCGCGAACAGGAACGCGATCGCCTTGCCGAGGCCGCTGCCGGCGCCCGAGACCAGGACCGCCTGACCGTCGAACAGGCCGTCGCGGAACACTGTCGGATAGGCGGCCAGTTCGTCATCCGGCATCCCGAACGGCTTGTCGTCGGTCTCGGATTCGTTCGACATCTCACTCCCACCCCTGTCGCCGGTTCGTTATCCCACGCGTCGTCAGCGCGCCGGCAAGCATAACCGAACCGCGACGGCGGCTCAGCTTGATACGGCGGCGTCGAGGCTGTCGCAAATCCGGTCGATATCCGCCGGAGTCAGATAGGGATGGATCGGCAGATTCAGAATCTCCCGGCTCACCGTTTCGGCCACGGGCAGCGGGCCGTCCGCATACGACCGATAGGCCGGCTGCGAATGCAGCGGATACGGATAGTAGACCGCTGTCGGGATGCCCGCAGCCTTGAGCGCCGCCGCGACGTGATCGCGCCGCGGCACCCGCACGGCGTAGCTGGCCCAGGCGCTTAGCGCCGCCGGATGCCGCGGTGCGACCGCCTGCACCACGTTCGCCAGCCGCGCATCGTAGCGCTGCGCCACCTGTTCCCGCGCCTCGAGCTCGGAATCGAAGATCCCCAGCTTGGCGAGCAGGACGGCGGCTTGCAGGGAATCGAGGCGCGCGTTCAGGCCGACCCGCTCGGACAGCATCATGTCCTCGCCTACGCCGTGATGGCGCAGGCTGCGCCACTGTGACGCCCGCTCGGCATCGTCGGTGAAGAGCGCGCCACCGTCGCCGTAACAGCCAAGCGGCTTGGAGGGAAAGAAGCTCGCCGCCGTCGCGTCGCCGAAACTACCGACAGCGCGGTCGTTGAGGCGGGCGCCGAAGCTCTGCGCCGCATCGACCAGCATGAAAAGATCATGCCGATGGGCGATCTCGTCGAGGGCATCGTAATCCGCCGGCAGGCCGAACAGGTCGACCGGCATCACGGCGCGTGGTGTCAAGGCGCCGTTCCGCCGCACCTGCGCCAGGCGGCGTTCCAGGTCGGCCGGATCGACCGTCAGCCGGGCCGGATCGATGTCGACGAAGACCGGCGTCGCCCCGGCCAGAACAACGGCGTTGGCGGAGGCCATATAGGTGAAGGCCGGCACGAAGACCGCGTCGCCGGCGCCGACGCCTTGGGCCAGCATCGCCACCAGCAGGGCGTCCGTGCCGCTGCCGACGGCGACGCAATGGCCGGCGCCGGCCCGAAGGGCGAGCTCGGTCTCAAGCTCGGCGATTTCCGGTCCGTTGATAAAGCGCCGATGCGCCAGCACGCCGGCAATCCGCGCGGCGACGTCGGATTCGATCCGGGCGTGCTGCGCCTCAAGATCGACGAACGCGACGGCGGCGGCGGGCGCCGTCGTGACAGGTGCGGCAGATTGGCTCAAGACGCGGCGCGCGTTTCCGCCACCTCGGGCGCGGCCGCCGAAATGGCGTCGTTCACCATCAGCGCCAGGGCCAGCGCGTTGCGACCATCCTGGCCGCTGACCAAGGGCCGACGGCCGGTCCGGATCGAATGCAGAAACGCCCCTACTTCCAGCGCCACGACGTCGGTCTGGGGAAATCCGTTGATGCCGCCGGTCAGATCGTGCCGCGCCGACGTCGAGATATCGCCGTGCCGGGCGTGGCGGCAGGTCCGGTTCAGGAAATCGACATCGACGTCGCCGTCGGCCTGGCCGATGCGGACCGTGCGCTCGGCGCGCTCGGCCGAGCGACTGGCATAGAGGTGCACCTCGCAGCCGCCGACGAAATCGACCCGCGCCTCGGCCTCGTCTTCCGAGCCGGAGTAGATGCTGATGCCGCTGGCGCTCAGACCCTCGATCTCGGTGCCGAGCAGAGATTGCGCAATATCGATGTCGTGGATCATCAGATCCAACACCACATTGCAATCGAGGCTGCGTCCCGTCGGCGGCGCCGTGCGGCGACAGACGATGGATCGTGGGCCGACCGTCAGCGCCGGCAGGTCGAGCTGGGCGGCGAACAGCCGTTCCTGATGCCCCACCTGCAGGACGGTTTCCTGGCGCGCGGCCAAGGCAATCAGCTCGTCGGCATCGGTCAGCGTCGTGGTGATCGGCTTCTCGACCAGGACGTGAACGCCGCGATCGAGGAAAAACTTCGCGATCTCGAAATGGGTAACGGTCGGCGTCGCGATGCTGACCGCGTCGACCAGGCCATCGAGCTGCCGATAATCGGTGAAAGCCGGCACACCGAAGCGCCGACCCGCCATATCGCCACGCGGCTGGTCGATATCAACGACGGCAACCAGTCGCACGCCCGGCAAATGAGCATACTTGTCGAGGTGGTACTGCCCAAAATGCCCGACACCGACAACAGCGGTGCGGAGGTCATTTGGTCCTAACGCCAATGCCCCATCCTCCACGAATCGCCCAGAAGCATACACAACATGAGTCACCCGTCACCCTATAAGTGAGATCGGCTGCATTTGCGCAACAGCAGCGCCGATCCCAATTCGGCAAGTCGGATATGGGCGTCGAGGCGAGATTTACCTGCGACAAACCTGAGTCTGCACTCGCGCCAATGCACGACAAAAAGCAAATAGCACAGATTTATCTAGGCGAATCGGTCTGATTTCAGTGAGAGATCAAATATTGCTTCAATTTGTAACACCGGTTTTGCGGGTATTCCCTCGGCATCAGCTCACGACAGACCGGCATACCAGTCCGCCACCGCTTTGCCGATCTCGTCGGGCGAGTCCTCCTGGATGAAATGGCTGCCGCGAACCGTGACTTCCGTTTGATTTGGCCAAGTGCGGCAGAACTCCCGCTGTTTGCCGATCAGAATGGCGCCGGGATCGGCATTGATGAAGAGCTTCGGCACATGGCTGCCCTTCAGCCAATCGGCGTAGTTCCGGACGATCTCGACAACGTCCGCCGGCTTGCCCTCGATCGGAATCTGCCGCGGCCAGGTCAGTGTCGGCCGCCGGTCCTCGCCCGCTTCCTCAAAGGGGCGTCGGTAGACCGCCATCTCGTCGTCGGTCAACCCCCGCAGCACAGAGCCGGGCAGGACCCGCTCGACGAAAATATTCTTCTCCAGAACCATGGCCTCGCCAGCCTCCGACCGGAAACCCTGGAAAACCGGCGTCGCCTCCTTGCTCCAGTCGTCCCAGGTGACCGGCTGCACCAGCGCCTCCATATAGGCGATGCCCTTGACCGCCTCGCGGTGCCGGTTCGCCCAGTCGAATCCCAGCGCCGAACCCCAATCGTGAATCACGAAGGTGACGTTTCCGGTGACGCCCAACGCCTCGAGGATGCCGTCGAAATACTGCCGGTGCTCGACAAATCGGTAGCTGTCAGGTCCGGCATTATCGAGCTTGTCGGAGTCCCCCATGCCGATCAGATCCGGCGCGATGCAGCGGCCCAGATGCTTCATGTGCGGCATCACGTTGCGCCAGAGGTATGAGGAGGTCGGATTGCCGTGCTGGAAGACGATCGGGTCGCCCTCGCCCATCTCGACATAGGCCATGGTCTTGCCCAGGACCTGGACCGCCTTCTTCGGATGTTCGGCCGCGGAGATCATCTGCTGTCCTTTCCCGTGATTGCCTGTTGCGCGCCAGGCGACGTCATGCGCCGTTGAACGACGGCTTCTGCTTGGCGACAAACGCGGCGATGCCGCCGCTGCCGTCGGCCGTCTTCGTCATCTCGACGATGGCTTGAGCCTCCCGCTCCATCTGTCCCTCGAGCGTGTCGTTGAAGCTTTCGTGCAGCAGCTTCTTGACGGCGCCGTAGGCGCGGGTCGGGCCGGTCGCCAGTTCGTGGGCGAGCTTGCCGGCCTCGGCCATCAAGTCGTCGTCCGGCACGATGCGGTCGATCATGGCGATCCCGGCCGCCTCGTCCGCCGTCAGGACCCGGTTGGTCAGCATCAGCTCGCGCGCCCGCCGCAGGCCGATCAGGCGGGGCAGCATGTAGGTCGAGCTGCCGTCCGGCGACAGCCCGGCCGCCGTGTAGGCGAGCGTGAACTTGGCCGAGACACCGGCCAGCACGAGATCGGCGGCGACCGCCAGACTGAGACCGCCACCGGCGGCCATGCCGTTGACGGCGGCGATGACCGGTGCGTCCATGCGGGCGAAACGCGTAACCGCGGCATGCAGATAGGTCGTCATCTCCTTCAGCAGCGCCGGCAGCCCGTCACCGGCGGCGGCAAATCCCTTGAGATCACCGCCGGCGCAGAACATACGGCCGGCCCCGGTCAGCAGCACGGCCCGGATCTTCGGATCCTCGTCGCAGCGGATCGCCGCGTGCAGCAGTTCGCGGGTCATCTGAAGGTCGAGGGCGTTCGCGGCATCCGGCCGGTTCAGGGTGATCCGGGCGACGTGTGCGTCCCGCTCGAAGGTCAGCAATTCATAATCCACGTGTCCCTCCCCGGGCCATCGCCCGTCAATCCTTGTCGGCCGCCCGTTCGGCCAGATGCCGGCTGGCGCGCAGAATGCGCTTCGATACGGTTTCGCTTTCAACCGCCCGCGCCAGCATCAAGCCGCCAACGCACAGCGCGAGAACCGCATAGGACTTGTCTTGCGCGCCCAGATCGGCGCCGTCGCTCAAGCAGGCCGCCATGCGATCGGCCGACTTACGCAACTCGGTCTCGAAGACACGGCGCGCGTCGGGCCCGTCGCGGGCGATTTCCGGCGACAGCGGCGGAAACGGGCAGCCGTCGCCCGGATCGTCGCGATGCCGGACATTCAGATACCGCCGGGCGATCCAGGCCAGCCAAGCCGCCTCGTCCAGGTCGGGGCGCGGCTCGATCCAGCGCTCGCGGTGGTTCGTCGCCGCCGACAGGGCTTCCGCGACCAGCGCCTCTTTGTCTTCGAAATGACTGTAGAAGCCGCCATGCGTGAGCCCGGCCGCCGACATCACGTCCGCGACCGAGGCGCCGTCTATGCCGCGTTCACGGAACAGCCGTGCGGCCGCGGCGACGATGGTGTCGTGCGACGCCTGCTTTTGAGCCTGCCGCGACGTTGTCGACGCGCCGTTCATACCTTCGCCATGCATTTCATATGATGAACATCATATGAAATGATCAGCGTATTCCGCATTGCAGTCAACCGTTGATCGCGACCGGGTACGCTTTGGTTCGTCAGTTCGCGCGGACGACGTCGAAGGCCACGCTGACACGCAGGGTATTGTCGCTGAACGGCACCGTACGGTGATAGAAATAGGATGGGAACATGACGATCATGCCCTCGTACGGCGACACCAGGCGGGTCAACGGTTCGGCACGGCAAAGGAAGTCGGCGCCGGGCCGGCCGAACTCGATCCAGCCGGCTTCCGGCTCGGCCGACGGATCGGCGACATCAGGCAATCGGGCGTAGTAGACCCCGCTCATCCAGCCGAACGGGTGAATGTGCGGCGCCTGATGGCCGCCGCCGGCAAGCAACGTGCCCCAGACGTTCAGCCGCCAGCGCGCCGGCGGATCGGCCAGGAACGGGTGTTCCGGATCGCGTTCGATCGCCTGTATGCGCTCGGCGACCGCCCGCTCGATCATCGCCAGCAGATCGCCGATAGGACCTGTGTGCTGCTGCTTCATCAGGTCGGCGGTCTGGTGACCGTGTCGCGTCGTCGAATGGTTCGGTTCGAAGCGCAGGCTGGGATGCGCCTGCAGCGCGTCGATCAACGCCGCGTGAAATGCCGCCCTATCGGCGTAGCCAGGCGGCGGATCGAGGGTTCTGACGGCAAGAAACCGGTCGAAATCCAGCAGACGGTCGGCCGCTTCCCGGTCGCCGACCTCGTTCAGCAGCATGGCCTCGTTGGCGAGCGCTCGCATGCCTCCGGGATCGACTTGCCGATGCCTGCGACAGGCCTGCATGGCGCCGTCGACATCGCCCTTTTGCATCAGCGCATTGGTCAGGCCGTTGTAGCTTTCGCCCAGATCCGGCCGGCCGGCGATCGACTGCCGATACATGGCGATCGCGTCATCGAGCGCGCCGAGTTCCTGCAGCACGTTCGCCAGGTTCTTCATGATTTCCGGATCGGGTCTGGCAGCCAGCGCCTCGCGGTAGGTCGCCGCGGCTTCGGCCAGCGCTCCCTGTTCGAGCAACAGGTTCGCCAGATTTGCGCGCGCCTCGACGTAGTTCGGGGCCAGCGCCAGGATACGCCGGTAGAGATTAACCGCTTCGTCCATCTGCTCACGCATGCGCAGCAGGTTGGCGAGCGTGAACAGCGCCGTGAGATTGTTGGGATCGACATCGAGCGCCCGCCGGCAGGCCGCCTCGGCCGCCGAAGACTGATCCTGCGCCAGCAGCACGGTGGCGTAGTTTGCCTGGGCGTCTGCGAAGTCCGGGTAGACGGCCGCCGCCTTGCCGAGCATGGAAAGCGCCGTTGCGGGATCGCCCGACTGAAAGGCCGCCATGCCGCCCAGGTTCAACGCATCCCGGTTGTCGGGCCGGTCCGCCAGCACGGACCGATAGAGCGTCAAGGCGTCGTCGATCCGCCCAGACCGATGATGCGCGACCGCCTGTTGCAGCCGGCCGAATACCTCTTCGTCGCTGGAAGCGCCCGCCGTCATTCCGGCACCTGCTTATCGCGTTTCGTCAGCACCAACGCCACCTGTTGACGCAACAAAGCGCAGGCAATCGGGAAAGGCAATCCCGCACGCGACGGCTGCGACAATCGGTCAGAGCGCAATGGGTTCGTAACGCGCCTGATCCGGCCGGCCGGCGGCGAACAGCCAGCGCGGCGACTGCCGTTCCGATGTCAGTGACGTCGGCGGCACCGGCAACGCGATCAGCGAGCTGGAGGTCGTCCCGAAGCCCCAATCCGTCGCGATCGACATGGCCGCGGCCGGCCCGTCGGCGGCATCGAACGAGGTATCGGCGAGGACGTCCTGCCAGGCCCGCCACTCGTCCACCTCCGGCGCCGGCTCGTCGGCGGCCTCGAACCTGGGCAGATAGCGCCGGGTCCGCGCGCACGCGGGATCGTTCCGGTCGTGGGCCGTCAGCACGCTGAGACCGGTCGGCAGCGGCATCACCTCGATCCCCGCGGCATTGTCGGCGTTGCGCAGCCAGAACGCCGCGTCTACGTCGGCAACGATCAGGTTGAAGCTGCGATAGGCATCGGGATCCAAATCCGCCAAGGCCCAGGCCGCGGCAGACGCCTCGGCATGGTCGAGCGCCTCCAGCACCAGCTCGCCACGACTGCGTTTGTTCGATTGCGGTCCCAGACTGCCGGTACGGTTGAGGATGGCAGCCAGCACGCCGTCGTCGTTGAGGCCCAGCCAGGTGCCGCCCGCCAGATGGTCGAGGCCGGCCACGACATCGGGGCGGTCCGGCCAGTGGCGCGCCGGCGGCGCCCAGGGCCGGTCTGTCATCTCGTCACGGTTGGCGGCGAACAGCACCGGCCAGGCATGGCCCGGGCGACGCAACAAAACGGCGGTGCACATGCGGTCAGGCGCGCAGGGCCGCAAGCCCGTCCCAGTCGAACGCGACGCCGTGGCCGGGCCGTTCCGACGCGGTCGCGTAGCCGTCGACGATCTCCAGCGGCTCGGCGATGAAACGCTCGAGCCCAAACCCGTGCACTTCAAGGAAGGAGGCGTTCGGCACGGCGGCCAACAGATGCACGTGCAGGTCATGCACGCCGTGCGACGTGACCGGCAGGTTATGCGCCTCGGCCAGATGCGCGACCTTCATCCAGGGCGTGATGCCGCCACAGTTCGAGACATCCGGCTCGGGGAAATCGACGCCGCCGGCGGCGATCATCTGGCGGAATTCATGCAGGGTACGGAAGTTCTCGCCGGTGGCGATCGGCAGCGGTGCTTCCTGCGCGATCCTCACGTGGCCAGGCACGTCATCGGGAATGGTCGGCTCCTCCAGCCAGAATACGTCATGTTCGGCCAGCGCGCGGGACGCGCGGATCGCCTCGTCGACGCGCCAGCGCATATTGGCGTCGACCAGCAGCGGGACATCGGGCCCAAGCCGTTCGCGCATGGCGGCGACGCGTTCCACGTCCTCATGCAGCCGCGGCCGCCCGACCTTCATTTTTATCGCCCGAAAACCTTTCGCGATATTGTCGTCCGTTTGCTGCAACAGCGCGTCAAGCGTGAACTGCAGATCGATTCCGCCGGCATAGGCCTTGACCCGCGGGTCGTGGCCGCCGAGCAGGCGCCAGAGCGGCGTCCGCAGCCGGCACGCTTTCAGATCCCAGAGCGCAATGTCGATCGCGGCCATGGCGAAGCTGCCCGCGCCGCCGCGTCCGGCATAATGCATGCCCCACCACATGCGTTTCCAAAGCGCTTCGATCCGGTCGCCGTCCTTGCCGAGCAGCAGCGGCTTCAGATCGCCGTCGATCAGCCGATGGATCGCCGCCGCGCCGGGGCCGACCGTATAGGTGTAACCGAGCCCCGTGGCGCCGTCGGCGTCCCGCAACCGCACCGTCACCAGATCGAAAAACGGGATGTCGCCGTGCGTGGAGTCCGACAGCGTCACCGGCAGTGGGATGCGGTAATGATCCGCGGTCAGTTCGGCAATGGTCATCCGGCTCTCCACTCAATGTCGGCCGTGAAAGACTAGCACTAAGCCAAGCGGTCGTCCGGGCCGACCAGAGACCGGGGCGCCTCGCCGCCGAGCGCGCGGCGGATGTTCTCGGCGGCACGTCGAAGACCGATCGCTCCGGCGCCCGGCACGGACGCCGAGTTGTGCGGTGAGGCCAGCACGTTCGGCAGGTCGAGAAACGGGTGGTCCATGCGGAACGCGCCGTGGCGGATGGGTTCGACCCACCAGGCGTCGACGCAGGCGGTAAAGTCGGGGTTTTCTTTCAGGTGCGCATAAAGCGCCGCCTCGTCGATAATCTCGCCGCGCGCCAGATTGACCAGGATCGCGTCCGGCCGCATGCGGGCCAGCTCTTGCGGACCGATCAGACCCGTCGTCGACCGCGTCAACGGCGTTGCAATGACGAGAACGTCGGCGGCGCGCAACACCTCGCCCAGCGCTTCCGGCGGGCCGATGAACTCGACCGGCTGATCCGTGACGCCGCTCCGGTTGATCGCCATGACCCGCATGCCGAGCCCCCGCGCCAGGCGCGCCGTCGCCTGGCCGACACCGCCAAACCCGACGATGCCGCAGACGCCGCCGCCGAGCATTCTGTTGGCGGCGAATTGATTGAACTGACCCGCCTGCAGGTTCCGATGCTCGATCAGCAGCCGCTTCGACGCCGCGAGCGCCATGGCCATGCCATGCTCGGCCATCGGTTCGGCATAGGCGCCCGCATTGCAGGCGATAGGGAGACCGGCGGGCAGCCGGTCAAGCCGGATGAAATCGATGCCGGCGGAAACGAACTGCAAGAGCTTGGCGCCGGCGATCAGGGCGCACTCGTCATCGTGCAGTTCGTGATCCGTATTGCGGGACAGCACGGCGGCAGCGCCAGCCAGCAGGGCCGCGCGCTCCGACTCCGAGGCATCGCCGAGATAGACCGGCTCGGCGCCACCGCCAAGCCCGGCGGCGATCGCCGCGCGCGCATCGCCGTTCGCCTTAAACAGGACAGCTACGTTATCCATGACGCCATCGTACACGCGGCGGCTGGCTGACCATGGTGCAAACGCCGACTGCCGGAACCGCGTCAGTCGCTGAACATGCCGATGCTGAAGACGAGGAATTCGAAGACCTCGTCTTCAGGCACCCGCCAGCCGACGTACACGCTGGTCTTCCGCGTCTGATCGTTCGGCGCGAATTCGCGCGCGCCGCTGGTCACGTACCAGCCCTGCGCGTCCGGCAGGCCGATCACGCTGGTCGTGAAGTCACTGTGCGAAGGTTCCGGATTGTCGCCGATATAGTAGGTCGGCACCCAGTCATCGGTACTGGCGAACAGCGGCTTGAACTGCAGCTCGAAGCGGATCTTGCGCCAAACCGTCTGATCGCGGATCAGCAGGTGCACGTCGTGGGACTTGGTCAGACTGATCAGCGAGGTGCCGGCTTCGGTGCGCAAATGCAGTCCCTCCTCGGTCAGGGTCTGCGTCACGCCGTCGCTGTAGACCTCCCAGCCTTCCATATGCATGCAGGCGAATGGGGTCACGTTGAACGCCGAGCTTACCTTCGCGCGTGCGCGTCCCAGCATGCCGCACCTTTTCGGCTGATCCTCGATCGTCCGGTCACATGCGGGCCGCCAAGCGGCGGCGAATAGACCGAATCAACCGCTAAACAAGCACGGGGGTCGGGCCAGGGCAAGCCTGGCCAGGAACAATTCAGACGGGGAAACAGATTGGCGGAAACAGAAAACGCCCCGCGTGCCGTGACGGCGCGCGGGGCGTTGTCGACCACCCTGTGCTGAGCTGTGCTTAACGCACCAGTTCGCGCCGCAGGCCGTGATAGACCCGTGTCGGCGGCGATCTGAACTCAACTTCGACCCAACGCGGCGCGCCGCTTTGAGTCTGCAACCGCCAGGTATCGCCGGTTTCGCGGTCGAGCAGCAGCACGCCGCCGCCTTCCGCCGTAACGATCTGATAACGCGGCGCTTCCGATACCTGCAATAGAGACGTCTCTTGCGCGGCAAGTGGCGCCGCCACGCCCAAACCGACCGTTATCGCGACGGCCGCAAAAAACTTCGATCTCATCATGCTGTTGTCCTCATTACCCTGCGGACATGATTTTGCAAAAATTTTATGAATTTTAAAAGGAATTATTTATTGTTAACTAATAATTAACCATGATTCGAGTTTTTATACTTAACAAGAATCAAGAAAATCTCAGATTTCGACCTAAAGTTGGAATGTTCCTGAAAAGAAGACAGTAACGTGCAAATTTCTTCAGATGACGCGCCGCAAACCAGAATTCGAATTCCCAAATCGCGGAACCTTTTAACATCGACAACATGGTGTCTTCGGTTCAATATCGACCCTATAGGGGGCGCTGATGGTTGGGGCGACGTATGAGCAGAGCGTTAGCGGTCTGCGAAACGACGATGGCGCGATCACGCCGCTTGATGCTGCAAGGGCACGGCGACGAAGCGGCCAAGACGGCCGCACGCATTTACGACTGCCGCGGGCGCGCGTCCCTGAGATGCCCAAGGGCCCGGATCTGCGCCAAGCGATTTCCGGCGCCGACGCTGACGTCGACAACCAAGCCTGACGAACCGGGCCTGCTCGTCACGGACACGCCGGCCCGAAACATCATCGTGAACGGCCATCGCACGCGGCACGGCGTCATCAACGTCGAAACGGCGGCCGACAAGCTTGGCAACGAAATCGTGGTTCGAACCTTGGACCTGGATCTCGCCCGCGGCTATGAGGACTCCGGCATGCGCACGTTCCTCGCCATGTACGAGGAGATGCGGCGGCCGACCTTCGACGACATCGGTTTCGACAGGCTGGCACAGCATTCCTGGATGCCCTGGCTCTACCGCATGGGCTTCGAGGACCCGAACAACCCCCGTTATCTCCATTGCGGCGACGGTATCGTCAACCATTTCGGCGCCAATCATACCGGCCGCACGCTCGGCGACCTGGGCAGCGACAGTCATCGCCTGGTCATGGGTGGCATCAGCCGGAAGGTTCGTGTCGAGGGCCGGCCGCACTACGGGCGCATTACGCGGGTGCTGAGGGTGCCGGGCGCGATCCCCAGCCTGAGCTATCGGCGTCTGGAAGTTCCGATCTTCGACGGTGCGTCGGTGACCGGATCATTGGTCTACTTCTCGGCGGAGTGCTGAGGTGTCGTCGGCGAGCTGGTCGAGCATCTCCGCGCGGCTGATGGCGTTGCAGTAGACGTCGTACTCGAGACCGAGCGGCTCGAACACGCCCGTCGAAAACAGCGTCGTGCTGGTATAGCCATAGACGCGCCGTTGCACGCCGTTGTCGGCCATGGCGCGGTCAACCAGGCCCGTGCACCAATCGACCTGCCAGTCGCGCATCGCCAACGCGCGGGGGATACGGGTGAGATACCAGGTCAAACGGCGACCGGAAAAATCATTCCCGCGCCATGGCGGTCGGACAACCGCAGCGCCGCCATGGCCGACGCGTCCCCGGATCGGCGGCATCGACGGGTCGTCGACAAAACCGCCGAGCGGTGTCGGCGGCGCACCGTCCGGACCACCCCAGAGCGTCCCCTCGCGCAGAACCTGCTTGTAGTCATCGCAGACGTCGAGCCGCTGGCAGGTCCAGGCAATGGTGTCGTCGCCGATGCGCATGCGAAACCAGCGCGCGACAAACGCATCCGGTGAGTGCCGACGCGGATCGAACCCCGGATAGATGAACCGGGCGACATCGCGATGCCGCTCCGCCGTCTCGAGCCAGCGCCAGAGATCGTCGTCGGCGGTGACCACAATGTCATGCCGGGCCAGGACGCGTTCGGCCAGACCAAGAAAAATCTCGATCCGGTCCAGGTCATCGTCTGTCAGATCGCCCGCCACACCCCCGTCACCACGGCTCGCTTTGGCGGCCGGTCAGCTCGGACCGGCCGATCGGTCAGTGTCTAGTGGCCTCCAGCTCGTGAGCGTCTTCGACCACGGCAAGGTTTGCCACCTCGATCAAATGCGCCACCAGCTTGAAGTCCGCCCGAAGCGCGGCGTCGCGCAGCGCCGAGAGCGCCGACTGCAACTCACGCGCGGTAAGTGAACGCTCGACCACGTCCATACCGCCCCCCACCGCGTTTTCCATCGTACGTCTCCTATCGTCCTGCTTTCATCTCGAATTGCGAACATCGCCGTTGATGAATCTTGGCGCTAATTGGTGTCCGCGCCTAGCCTGTCTTACGACGTACGGCATTTGACGTACACGAAGGGGCGTGATTCGAGCGTTAATCTCGGCTGGGATGAATATCCGCGGCCAATGCCAGACGAATAAGTTCAGGCGTGCTTCGCGCCTGCATCTTGCGGCTGATACGCGAGAGATAAACTTCGACCGTACGGTGACTGATCCCGAGGCGCGCCGCGATCTCCTTTCGCCGCGCGCCACTCACCAGATGCCGCAACACCTCGACCTCACGATCGGACAATGACAGGAATCGATCCGCGGCGATGCTGTCGCGGTTACGGCGCACGGCCGCCGGCTGTGCCTCCCGCCGCCCCTGCTCCAGGCTGTCGAGCAGGATCGCCGGCGATGCCGGGCGCTCGATGTAGTCGTAGGCGCCAGCCCGCAACGCCCGGACCGCGAGCCGGACCTCGTTCGGACCGAGCAGCACGGTCGGTCGAACGAAGAGACCGCTGCCGCGAAGTTGGTCAAGGATCGCAAAACCGTCCATATCCGGCAGGTCGGCGTCGATCAGCAGGCCCGAGATCGTGCCGATGTCGGCGACGTCGAGGAAATCCCAGGCACTGAGGTAGTTTACGGCCGTGTAGCCATTTTCTTCCAGCAACGCGGAGAGCGATTCGGCATCCTCGCGACTGCCGACGACGATCGCGATCTGCCTCGATTCCGGTCTGCAACTGCTTGCCGACATCGCCTCACCGCTGCCCGTGCGGGATATACTTGGTTGGCTGACGCCAATCAGATTCCCCACGCCAAGCTTTGAAAAGCATTGCATATACTAACGCCTGACGGCGCGTCACGTCAGCGTGGATCAATAATTAAAAAGGATTGTGAAATGAGGCTTTTCAACTCCGTGGGACCGAACCCGAAAGTCGTGCGCATGTTCCTCGCAGAAAAAAATCTGACTCTACCTGTGATTGAGATCGATCTGCGTGGCGGCGAGAACCGGCAGGCGCCCTATACCGACAAAAATCCGTCCGGCCAATGCCCTTGCCTGGAACTCGACAACGGCACCTATCTCTCTGAAATCACTGCCATTTGCGAGTATATCGAGGACAAGCAGCCAGCGCCGACACTGATCGGATCGACGCCAGAAGAAAAGGCGGAGACCCGAATGTGGGTGCGGCGCATCGATTTGAACATCCTCGAGCCCATGGCCAACGGATTCCGCTATTCAACCGGCTTGAAGATGTTCCAGGAACGGATTCACTGCATCCCGCAAGCGGCCGACGACCTGAAAACGTCGGCGCAGGAAAAACTGGCATGGCTCGACGGCCTGATGGCGGACAGAGCCTACGTCTGCGGCGACCGATTCACGCTGGCCGACATCATGCTGTTCGTCTTCGTCGATTTCTTCAACGGCATCGACCAGCCGATGAATCCCGATCTGAAAAACATCGCCGCCTGGCATGGCCGCATCAAGGAACGCGACAGCGCTAACGCTTAGCCCGTAACGCCGACCAGATGCGTTCCGGCGTCGCCGGCATGTCGATATGCGTGATGCCGAACTCGGCCAGCGCATCGACCAGCGCGTTCATCACCGCCGGCAACGCGCCGGTGACGCCGGCCTCGCCGCAACCCTTGACGCCGAGCGCGTTGGTCGTGGCCGGCACCGGATGCGAGGCGAAGCCGAAGTCCGGCACCTGGTCGGCGCGCGGCATGGCGTAGTCCATGAACGAGCCGTTGAGCAGTTGGCCCTCGCCGTCGTAGACCGCCTGCTCCATCAACGCCTGGCCGATGCCCTGGACGACGCCGCCATGCACCTGACCCTCGACCAGCATGGGGTTGACCAGCGTGCCGAAATCGTCGACCACGACATAACCCGCGATCTCGACGGCGCCGGTCTCGGGATCGACCTCGAGCTCGCAGACGTGACAGCCGTTCGGATAGCTTGACGGCCCGGTGTCGGCGATCAGCGAGGCATCGAGGTTCGCCGGCACATCGTCCGGCAGGTCGCCCGCCGCGCGCGCGCGGCGCGCGAGATCCATGATCGGGATCGTGCGGTCGGTGCCGGCCACGCGGAAAACGCCGTCGGCGAAATCGATGTCCTCGACGGCCGCCTCCAGGAAATGCCCAGCCAGCTGCCGGCCCTGGGCGATGACCTGGTCACCGGCCTGCAGGATGGCGTTGCCGCTGGCCATGGTGGAGCGCGAACCGCCGGTGCCGCCGCCGGCGATCAGTTCGTCGCTGTCGCCCTGCAGCAAGCGCACCTGCTCGAACGGCACGCCCAGCTTGTCGTGCAGGATCTGCGCGAACGTCGCGGCGTGACCCTGGCCGTAGTTCAGCGTGCCGGTGATGATGGTCACGCCGCCGTCGGCATCGAAGCGGATACCGCCCATTTCCTTGCCGGGCGGCGCCGTGACCTCGAGATAGCTGGCAAGCCCGATTCCGCGCAGCCTGCCGCGTTCGCGCGCCGCCGCCCGCCGGGCCGGAAAGCCCGACCAATCGGCCGCCTCTAGGCATTCGTCCATCAGCGCCGCGAAGTCGCCGCTGTCGTAGACCTGGCCCGAGGCGGCCGTGAACGGCATGGCGTCTGACGGGATCATGTTGCGGCGGCGCAGCGCGACGGGGTCGTGTCCGGTTTCGCGCGCCGCCTTGTCGATCAGCCGCTCCATATAGTAGTTCGCTTCCGGCCGGCCGGCGCCGCGATAGGCGCTGACCGACGTGGTGTTAGTGAACACGCATTTCATGCGCACGGCGATGGCCGGCGTGC
Organism: Alphaproteobacteria bacterium; assembly: GCA_965232515.1. GTDB lineage: Bacteria > Pseudomonadota > Alphaproteobacteria > JANQKO01. The sequence goes on from CBDDPY010000002.1 coordinate 2,825,201, forward strand.
GGTAACAGCTCGGCAGGTTCTTGTGGATGTTGCCGGACTGCACGTTGGGGCCGACGGTCGACAGGTAGGCGCCCATATTGGCGAAGCCGGTGATGCGCGCGGCCAGGAAGTTGCCGTCGGCATCCAGCGCCAGTTCGGCGTCGACCAGACTGTCGCGGCCGTGCTGGTCGGAAAGAAAACTCTCGCTCCGCTCGTCGCACCATTTCACCGGCCGGCCCAGCGCCCGGGCGGCATGCAGCAGCGCGACATATTCCGGGTACGGCGGCGCCTTCATGCCGAACGAACCGCCGACATCGTAGATGCGCACGCGCATCTTCTCGGGCGGCACCTTGAGAATGTTGTTGGCAAGCGAATTGCGCAGCCCGAACGCGCCCTGCGCGCCGACATGCAGCGTGAAGCGTTCCTCGGCCGGGTCGTATTCGGCGACGGCCGCGCGCGGTTCCAGCGCCGCCACGACCAGACGGTTGTTGTCGATCCTGAGCCGCGTCACGTGCGCGGCCTCCGCAAAGGCGCGCTCGACGGCCTCAACGTCGCCGTTCTTCCAGTCGAGGCAGATATTGTTAGGCGCCTCGTCGGGCCAGATCTGCGAAGCGTCCGGTGCCACCGCCTGCTCGACCGTGGTCACCGCCGGCAGCGGATCGATATCGAGCATGACCAGCTCCGCCGCGTCCTTGGCCTGCGCCGGCGTCTCGGCGACGACCAGCGCCACGGGATCGCCGAGATGTCGCACCCGCCCGACGGCGAGCGCCGGATGCGGCGGCACGATCAGCGGCCGGCCGTCATGGCTCTTTAGCGGCAAAGCGCAAGGCAGATCGCCGTAGTCAGTGAGATCGTCGGCGGTGTAGACCGCGAGCACGCCCGGCGCGGCGGACGCCTCGGACGTACCGAGCGTGTCGATAACGCCGTGCGCGATCGTCGAACGGACCAGCACGCCGTAGACCTGCCGCGGCAAGTTGATGTCGTCGGCATAGCGGCCGCCGCCGGTCAACAGGCGCGGGTCCTCGGTACGTTTCACCGGTTGCCCGACGCCATACTTCTCGGTCCGCTCAAGCGGCGTGTCGACTACGTTCATCGTCGCAAATCCCATGTCGGAAGGCGCATCCGCGGCCCGGAAGCGGCAGCCGCGGCACCACGCCACAAAGATCTAATGCAGAAGAGACGGAATGCTACACCAATTCCGCGCCCCGCCAACAGGTCATGCCGCTGCCATATCGGTGTGAGCTCAATCCAGCATCGGCAGTTTGAGATTGTGCTCGCGGGCGCATTGGATGGCGTCGTCGTAGCCGGCGTCGGCGTGGCGCATAACGCCCGAGGCCGGGTCGTTGTGCAGGACGTTGGCGAGGCGGCGGGCGGCGGCTTCGGTACCGTCGCAGAGGATGACCATGCCGGCGTGCTGGCTGAAGCCGATGCCGGTACCGCCGCCGTGGTGGATCGAAACCCAGGTGGCGCCGCCGGCGCAGTTCAGGAGCGCATTCAAGAGCGGCCAGTCGGCGACCGCGTCGGAGCCGTCCTGCATCGCCTCGGTCTCACGGTTGGGACTGGCGACCGAGCCGGAATCGAGATGGTCGCGGCCGATCACGACGGGGCCTTTCAGCTCGCCTGACGCCACCATCTCGTTGAAGGCGAGGCCGACGCGGGCGCGGTCGCCGAGGCCGAGCCAGCAGATCCGGCTGGGCAGGCCCTGGAACTGGATGCGCTGGCGCGCCATGTCGAGCCAGTTGTGCAGGTGCGGGTCGGCGACGAGTTCTTTCACCTTGGCGTCGGTGGCGTAGATGTCGTCGGCCTCGCCCGAAAGCGCGGCCCAACGGAACGGCCCCTTGCCGCGGCAGAACATCGGCCGGATGTAGGCGGGCACGAAGCCGGGGAAGTCGAAGGCGTGATCGACGCCCGCCTCCTTGGCGAACTGGCGGATGTTGTTGCCGTAGTCGATGGTCGGCACGCCGGCGGCGTGGAAGTCGAGCATGGCACGCACTTGTTGCGCCATCGACTGTTTCGCCGCGGCCTCGACCTCGGCGGGATCTGATTGCTGCTTCACTTCCCATTCCTCGACCGTCCAGCCGACCGGCAGATAGCCGTTCAGCGGATCGTGCGCCGCGGTCTGGTCGGTGACGATATCAGGCATGACGCCGCGTTTGACCAGCTCGGGGAACACGTCGGCGGCGTTGCCTAGCAGGCCGACGGAAAGGGCCTGCTTGTTGGCGCAGGCGGCGCCGACCCAGTCCAGCGCCTCGTTCAGATCGGCCGTCCAGCGGTCGAGATAACCCGTCTCGATGCGGCGCTCGATGCGGCTCGCCCGGCATTCGACGGCCAGCAGCGAGGCGCCGGCCATGGTCGCGGCGAGTGGCTGCGCGCCGCCCATGCCGCCGAGCCCGCCGGTCAGGATCCAGCGGCTCGACAGGTCGCCGCCGTAGTGCTGACGGCCGGCCTCCACAAAGGTCTCGTAGGTGCCCTGGATGATGCCCTGGCTGCCGATATAGATCCAAGAGCCGGCGGTCATCTGGCCGTACATCATCAGGCCCTGGCGGTCGAGTTCGTGGAAGTGGTCCCAGTTCGCCCACTGGCCAACCAGATTGGAATTGGCGATCAGAACCCGGGGCGCGTCGGCATGGGTGCGGAACACGCCGACCGGCTTGCCCGACTGCACGAGCAGCGTCTCGTCGTCTTCCAGCGCCCGCAGGCTGTCGACGATGCGGTCGAAGCATTTCCAGTCGCGGGCCGCGCGGCCGATGCCGCCATAGACGACAAGTTCGTTCGGCTTCTCGGCGACATCCGGATCGAGATTGTTCATCAGCATGCGCATGGGCGCCTCGGCCTGCCAGCTCTTGCAGCTGATCTCTGTGCCCCGGGGCGAACGCACCTCGCGCGCATTGGCGAAACGATCCTGGTCCGTCATGGCGTGTCCTCGCTCAGGTTCAGGGCCTACGACGGCCGCAGGTCGGCGGCCGGCTCAACGAATGCCGCTCCCTCGCCGGCGCGCAACGCACGCCAATAGGTGCGATGAAACACGCCGTAGCCCGGCGATGTGACGGCCAGTCGATCCCGCATCAGGTCGTGCAGGCGCGGCAGGGCGTGGAACGGCACGGCGGGGTAGACGTGATGCTCGGTATGGAACGGCATGTTCCACATCAGAAACCGCACCAGTGGCGTCGCGAATGTCGTGCGCGTGTTGCGCAACATGTCGTTGGGGTCTTCAATGCAGCCGGTGTGCTCGGCCAGCAGGTAGAGCCGCAGGAACGGCTGACCCAAGACGGCCGGCAGAACCCAGAACCAGAGTGCGGCGGACGATCCGGTGACAGCGGAGACCGCCAGCACGGTGGCATACGCCAGCAGATGGAGCCGCGCCTCCCAGGCGATGGCGCGACGTTCGGCCGTGGGCACGAAGCCAGCCTGGACCCGGCCGACGGCATGCCGCGCGAGCTCACCGAACCGGTCGCGCCAATAGCGGAAGCCCGAGATGTAGAGCAGATAGCCGGCCGTCGTCGCCGGCTTGGGCCCGGCCAGTTCCGGATCGCGGGCCGGATCCTGGGTGTGGCGATGATGGGCGGTGTGGAAGCGGCGGAAAAACCGCGCCGGCAGGAAATGCACCAGGCCGGTGACGGTGGCGACGATGTCGTTCAGCCAGCGGCTGCGAAACGCGGTGTAGTGCACGGTCTCGTGCAGACCGGCGAACAGGGCGACCTGCACGATACCGTGCAGCAGCATGGCCGGCAGCATCCACCAGGTGCCGAGCGTCGCCGCGATCCCGCTCGCCGTCAGCGCCAGTACGCCAATATGGCCGAGCAGCTGCAGGGAACCCCTCGCGTCCGAGCGCCGGTTCAGCGGCGCGACGGCCGCGGCGGAAAGCAACGCATTGCGGTCACGGACGGTCATCGCGGCAGTCTAGCTCAGGGCGCCGCCCGCGTCAGTTCAGTCGGGCATAACCCGCTTCCGCGGCCGCGGTTTCCATTTCCAGAATGCGGTCGTAGGCCGGGAGGTCGAGCACCGCGATATCGGCGATGAGCAGGTTCGCGCGCACATCCACGAGCGCCGGATCGGCGACGGCACGCGCCAGCCCGGCGCGCAGGCGCTGGACCAGTTCCGGCTTCGCGCCGCCGCGCGTGACGTAAGGCAGGCCGGGCGCGGGCGCGGACCGATCGAGAATGCGCACCGCCGACAGCAGCGCTGGATCGTACTTTTCGATCAGCGCATAGGTGACGCAGTCGATCGCCGCGACGTCTGCGTCGCCGGCGGCGACCTTGGCGATGCTCTGCACGTGGCTGCCGCTGACGACGATATCGGCGAAGAAGCGGCCGTCCCGGGCCAGCGGCGCGACCGCATGACGCAAGGCGCTCATGCCGGATTGCGAATCCCAGCCGTTGACGGCCGCGACCCGCCCACGCAGGTCCGCCATCGTGCCAAAGGTGCTGTCGGCGGGAACGATCAGATGGCTGACATAAGTAGGGCCGACACATCCCGACGCGGCGTAAGCCGGGGTCGCCACCAGCACGACCCGGCCAGCCAACGCATGGGTCAACGGATATCCGCAGGTCTGCGCGAGCAACAGCTCGGGCGATGTCAGTAGGGCCTTGTGGTCAGTCGGCCGCGCCAGACGCGGCGGCAAATCTTCCAAGCCCTCCGCGCCCAGCGTGCGCCGCAGACCCTGCCACCAGGCGTCGACGGCCGGCCGCATTCGCGGCAGATCGTACATCGCGAGGGCGGCGAGGTTCACGCTTCCGTGCCCGATTCGAGTTCGGTGAGCAGACTGCGCAAGAACGCCGGCACGTCGGGCGGCTGCACCACCGCCGCGCGGATCAGACCGTCGAAATGGCGGGTCAGAACCCGGATATGCTCGGTCGTATTGAAGACGAGATACATCTGGCCGACATAGACGGCGGCGCGTTGCGGACCGAAGATCGTCACCGGCACGGAATAGCGTTTCAGGCCGTCATAGAGGAACCAGCGCAGGGTCGGATACAGCTCCTCCACCAGCTTGATCATGAGCCGCAACTGCTCGATGCGGTCGTCCCGGTCGAGGCCATTCCAGATGTTCTTGCCTTGCGCAAAATCCTGCAGGTGCTGGACGGTGTTGCAGATCTCCATGTCGGTCTCGGGCAGCCGGGAATACTCCAGCCGGCCCGCAGCCTGCACGCGCGCGTCCTCGGTCCGCACGGTTTCCGACGGCACGTATTCATATTCAATGACCCGATCGGTCTTCATCAGGTCGGGAATCGTCGTGGGCACGTAGCGGATCTTGTAGCCCGACGCCTCCTCGAACCAGTCCGCTAGGCGCCGCACGCTGCTCAGCGGATCGCTGCGCTCGATCTGCAGGGACTGCTCGAGAATGTCGGCGCCGAGCTGGGCGTCATGGCTCAAGCCCAACAGCCAGTCGAGGCTGACCTGGAGCGTTGCCGCCATGGCCGCCACGGTATCGGCGCGCGGCAGGCGGTCATTTTCCTGGGACAGCAGTTGCGACAACGTCGAACGGTCGACGCCGACCTGCCGCGCCAGAGCGGATTGCGTGAGCCCGGTCCGCTCCATGGCCTGGGCCAAATTGCTGCGAAACAAGCGAACGGTGTCACGCCGGTCCATGGTTTGCAATCCTGTGCGCTTTTTCTCTAATGTTAAAACTCATCAGCATATTGTTTCGTAAAATCACCAATACATAAAATTTAATACAATATTTGCGAATTGTAGCACAAACCCTCGTTGCTTCAACAACGCGCATTCTTCTAACCTGACGTCATCTTAAATGGCGACACGCGGCACGGTCGGTTTGCCGATCGAATCCCGGAAAACTGCCGTTTTGCCATCAATCGCGACACTGGAAAGCTTTTGCGCGGATACATGCAATCGATGGCGAAACGGCCCGCTTGTGACAAAAATTGGACGAACGCCGCATGGCGTCGGTTCGAGCTGCCGACCTGGGCCGTGGCGGCCGGTATCTATGTCGGCTTCGGTCTGCTGACCTGGCACCATCACACACTGCCCATCTGGCTGTTGCCGCTGCTGGGCGGCTGGTTCGTCTGCTGGCACGGATCGTTGCAGCATGAAATCGTGCATGGCCATCCGACGCGCTGGTCCTGGCTGAACGCCGCCATCGCCCTGCCGTCGTTGGCGCTCTGGCTACCCTATACGCTCTACCGCGAGATCCATATCGCCCATCACCGCACCGACGCGCTGACCTGCCCGACACACGACCCGGAATCGTTCTACGTTCGGCCCGAGGACTGGGCACGCTTCGGGTCGCCGCATCGCTGGCTGTTGCAGGTCATGAACACGCTCGCGGGTCGACTGATTCTGGGGCCGATCTATGTTTGCGTCCGCTTCTGGCACGCGGAACTCCACCGCATCGCCGCGGGCGACCGACGGCGCCTCGGGCACTGGCTGCTGCATGGCGCCGCCGTCACGCCGGTTCTGTATTGGACTCTCGCGGTCTGCCAGATCCCGCTCTGGCACTATCTGCTGTTTTTCGTCTGGCCCGGTATCTCGCTGACGCTGCTGCGGTCATTTGCGGAACACCGCGCGGCGGCCGATCCGGACCACCGGACCGCGATCATCGAGAGCAACGGCCTGATCTCGCTTCTGTTCCTGAACAACAACCTGCACGCGGTGCACCACGACGACCCGCGCCTCGCCTGGTACGAGCTGCCGCGGGTCTACCGTGCGGCGCGCGGGCGGATCGCGGCGCAAAACGGCGGCTATGTGATGCGCGGCTATGCCGAGTTGGCGCGGCGGTTCCTGCTGCGGCCGAAGGACTCGCCGGTGCAGCGGTGGACCACCGCCGCGACGTGAGCAAACGGGCCATTCGGCGACGCCATTGGGCCATCCCGGCCCTTTCCCCAATGCTATAGCGTAGACAACGACATGCGGCCGCCTCCGCCGCGGCCGTGTGCGAACAAGGAGATGTTGACGATGACCACGCTGCCCGAGTCCACGACCTATGCCGTCATCGGCGCCGGCGTGCACGGCATGAGCACGGCCTGGCACCTGGCGATGGAGCTGGAGGCCCGCGGCAGCGGCTCGGGCGCCGACATCGTCGTGCTGGACAAGACCGGGCCCGGCGCCGGCGCCACCGGCATCGCCTGCGGCTGCGTGCGCAACTTCTACATGACCGAGCCGCTGCACGCGATCCTGCGCCACTCGGTCGATGTCTGGATGCAGGACCCGATCAACTTCGGCTTCCAGCAGACCGGCTATATCTCCTGCGGCGAGACCAACCAGACCGACGACTACGCGGCCATGCACAAGAGCCAGAACGCGGTCGGCTATACGTCCGACCTCTACGTGGGCCAGGAGGCGCGCGACTTCCTGACAGGCATCTGGCCCGACTTCAAGACCGACGGCATCGACGTGGCGCTGCACGAGAAGCCGTCGGGCTATGCCGGCACCTGGCAGTTCGTGCGCGGCATGGCGGCGAAGCTGGAACAGCACGGCGTGCGGCTGCTGTCGGGCGTCGAGGTGACGGGCTATGACGTGGAGAACGGCGTCGTCAAGGCGCTGCACACCAACCAGGGCGACATGAAGGTCGACATGGTGGTGCTGAGCGCCGGCGCCTGGGTCAGCAAGCACTGGCAGATGCTGGACAAGCCGGCGACCATGGATTGCCGCTATCCCGACGGCACGGCCGCGACCAAGGACATGTGGACCTATTGGCGGCTGGTCGAAGGCGAGGTCTATGTCGATGAGCCCTATCGCACTTCGGACGACCGCGACCCGCCGGTGCTGCACGTCGAGTTGATGAACACGCCGGTCGTCACGCCGGACGGCCGCGAGCTCGACGATCATCTGTACGTCTACTGGAAGAACGCGGCCGAACGCATGGACCGGCCCGGTGTGCAGGGCGGCTCGATTCCGGTGCTGATCGGCCCCGACGCCGCGCTCGACCCCTACGGCCACGACAACGACGACTACCAGGCCGAGCCGGAATTCGCCGATTATCTGACCGCGGCCATGGGCCAGTTGATGGGCCGGTTCGAGGGCTGCCGCAAGAACTTCCGCGAGCGGCGCAACGGCGGCATCGGCGCCTTCACGCCGGACAACGTGCCGATCTTCGACTGGATCTCACCGAACGTGTTCATGCTGGCCGACTCCAACCACGGCTTCAAAATGACGGGCGTCGGCAAGCTGCTGGCGAAGCAACTGGCGGGCGGCAACGCGGTCTCCGAGCTGCAGCCGTTCAGCCTCGGCCGCTTCGCCGAGGGCAAGACCTTCGGCGGCAGCAACAGCCACTGTCCGTGGGTTTAGGTGGCGAGGGCGTCAACCGATATCGCATGCTTCGAGACGCGGCCGCGCCGCTCCTCAGCATGAGGCTGGGGGTCGATATAGGATCAGGGCTTCATCCTGAGCAGGCCCAATGGGCCGTCTCGAAGGATCGGCCATAGAGCGGCGGTCGCCGCCGCTTCGCCCCTATTCCGCCGCGTCGACCTCGACGGTGATCACCGGCTCGACCTGCTGCAGCTCGGCGAGCGGGATGTGGCAGGCGATGACGTGGTCGGGCGCGGCCTCCTGCTCGGGCGGCGGCTGCTCGTCGCAGATCGCCCCCACTTTTCGCGGACAGCGGGTCGCGAAGGGACAACCCTTCGGCGGATTCAGCACGCTCGGCAGGTTGCCTTCCAGCACGATGTGCCGCTTGGAGACCGAGGTGTCGGCGATCGGCACGGCCGACAACAGGGCTTCGGTATAGGGGTGATAGGGCGGCGAGAAGACCTCTTCCGTGCCGCCACGCTCCATGATCTGGCCCAGATACATCACCACGATCCGGTCCGACAGATAGCGCACGACCGAGAGGTCGTGGCTGATGAACAGCAGCGTGGTACCGAACTTGCGCTGGATATCCATCAGCAGGTCGGTCACCGCCGCCTGCACCGAAACGTCGAGCGCCGAGACCGGCTCGTCGGCGATCACCATGGCCGGGTTGCCAGCAAACGCGCGGGCGATGCCGACGCGCTGTTTCTGGCCGCCCGACAGCTGGCGCGGCCGCCGGTCGGCGAACGCGCGCGGCAGCTTCACCAGGTCCAGCAGCTCCATGACCCGCTCGTGGATCTTGTCCTTGTCGCTCTCGACGCCGAACTTGCGGATCACCCGGGCGATCTGCTGGCCGACCGTGATCGACGGGTTCAGCGTGTCGTTCGGGTTCTGGAACACCATCTGCAGCGAGCCGATCTCCTCGGGCGTGCGCTGCTCGACCGGCTTCTCGCCGATCTGCTCGCCGTTGAAGACGATCTCGCCCTTAGTCGTCGTCTCCAGGCCCATCAGCACCTTGGCGAAGGTCGACTTGCCGCATCCGGACTCGCCGACGATGGCCAGCGTCTCGCCCTTGCGCGCCTTGAAGTTCAGACGCTCGTTCGCCTTCACGTAGCGCACCGTCTCGCCCGACAGCATGGCTTTGATCGAGCGGTCGTGGATCGGATAGTACTTCTGCATATCCTCGATATGCAGCACCTCGACGCCGGGCGGCACTTCCTCGAAGGTCGGCGGCGGCGGGGGCGGCGGTTCGCCGGCAAGATCGTTCCAACGCAAGCAACGCACCCGGTGGTCCGCCGACGGGTGCTGGATCTCGCTCATCTTTATGTCGTGGCTGTCGCACAGACCGGCCTGGGCATAGTTGCAGCGCGGACCGAAGTTGCAGCCCTGCGGGCGTTCATGCGGCAGCGGCAACTGCCCGGGAATGGCAACCAGTGGCCGGCTGTTCTTGTCGGCCGCCGGCACCGGAATGCAGCCGAACAGGCCTTGCGTATAGGGATGCCGTGGATTTTCGAAGATCTCGCCGATCTCGGCCTCCTCGACCACCTCGCCCGAATACATGACGCAGACCCTGTCGCAGGTCTCCAGGATCAGGCCCATATTGTGCGAGATGTAGAGCATGCTGGTGCCGAACTTCTCGCTGATCTCGGCGATCAGCTCGACGATGCCGGCCTCGACCGTCACGTCGAGCGCCGTCGTCGGCTCGTCCAACAACAGGAGGCTGGGGTTCGACAGCAGCGCCATGGCAATGACCACGCGCTGCTGCTGGCCGCCCGAGATCTGGTGCGGATAGGCCGCCATGACCCGGTCCGGGTCGGGCAGGCGCACGTCGGCCAAGATCTGCCGGGCCCGATCGTAGGCGTCCTGTTCGCTGATGTCCTCATGGAACAGCGGCACTTCCATGAGCTGGCGGCCGAGCGTCAGGCTGGGGTTCAGCGCGGCCATCGGCTCCTGATAGATCATGGCGATCTCGGAACCGCGCAGCTGGCGCAGCTCCTCCTCGCTCATGGTCATCATGTCGCGGCCCTTGAACTTGATCGAGCCGCCGACGATCTTGCCGGCCGTGCCCATGTAGCGCATCACCGCCATGGCGACGGTCGACTTGCCACAGCCGGATTCGCCAACGAGGCCGATCGCCTGGCCATGCTCCAACGTCAGCGAGAAGTCGATCACGGCCGGGATTTCGCCGGCCCGCGTGAAGTACGAGATGTGCAGGTTTTCGATCTCCAGCACCGACTCCATGGAGCCGCCGCCGTTGCCCGTCGCCGGTGCCGTCATGGCCGGTCCCTCAATCCCTGATCGAAATTTCGCGCAAGCCGTCGGCGAGCAGGTTCAAGCCCAGCACCAGCGAGGAGATCGCGAGGCACGGGAACACGCTCATCCATGGGAACACCTGCGCCATGGTGCGGGTCTCGTTGATCATGCCGCCCCAGTCAGGATTTGGCGGCGGCAGGCCGAGGCCGAGGAAGCCGAGCACGCCGATGGTGATGGTGACGTATCCCAGACGCAGGCAGGCATCGACGATCAACGGCCCGCGCGCGTTCGGCAAGATCTCGACCAGCATGATCCACATCGAGGACTCGCCGCGCGTCTGCGCCGCCGCGACATAGTCCCGCGTGCGCAGGTCCAGCACCAGGCCGCGCACGATGCGCATGATGCCCGGCGCGCTGGCGAAGGTGATGGCGATCAGGATGTTGATCCCCGAGGCGCCGACCGTGGCGATGATGATGACGTAGAGCACCAGCACCGGGAACGACAGGATCAGGTTGGCGACGAACGACAGGATATCGTCCCACCAGCCGCCCTTGTAGCCGGCAACGACGCCCATCAGAATGCCGACCGCGTAGGCGCAGATCGTCGCGACCGGCGCGTAGATCAGCACGGTCTGCGAGCCGTAGATGATACGCGACAGGATGTCCCGGCCGATATGATCCGTGCCCAGCCAGAAGGTGCCGCCCTCGGGACCGTCGAACGGCGAGAACGGCGGCAGCATCGGCGCCAGCGTCGCGTTCGGCGGGAACGGCGCGATCAGCGGCGCGAACAGCGCCATCAACACCCAGAATACGATGATCACGGCGCCGATCATGGCGACGCCGCTTTCGCGCAACAGCACAAAGGATTTCAGAATGCGGAAGATCAGCGGTTCCCGTTTCGGGATATCGGCCGTCGTGTCTGCCATGATACCGCGCCTCGCCTAGCTGAACCGGATGCGTGGGTTGAGATAGGTGTAGCCGATATCGGCCAACGTCTGCGTGCTTACCGCGACGAAGACCGCGACCATGGCGCAGGCTTCGATCACGTAAATATCCTGGGCCAGCGACGCTTCCAGCAGCAAGGCGCCGAAGCCCTTATAGGCGAAGAAGAACTCGACCACGATGACGCCCGACAGCAGCCAGTTGATCTGCAGCATGATCACCGTGAATGGCGCGATCAGGGCGTTGCGCAGCGCGTGCTTCATGATCACCACGCGATAGGGCAGACCCTTCAGCACCGCCGTGCGGATGTAGTGCGTCGTCATCACCTCGGCCATGGACGCGCGGGTCATGCGCGCGACATAACCGAAGTCGTAGAGCACCAGCACCATCACGGGCAGGATCAGTTCGACGAAATTGAATCCGTCCGTCATCCCCGATGTGCCGGGCAGCAAGCCCAGGCCGAAAACGAAGATCGTCGACAGCAGCACGGCGCTGGCGAATTCCGGCACCGAGGTGAAGACAATACCGATGACCGATATCGAGCGGTCCTGAAAGGACCCCTCCTTCATGCCGGCAAGCACGCCCAGCGTCAGCGACAGCGGGATCATGACCAGGAACGTCGCCAGCCCCAGGATCCCGGTGTTGGCCAGCCGGTCCCAGAGAATGTCGTTGACCGGCACCTTGTATTTGATCGATTCGCCCAGATCGCCGGTGACGAAGCCGCCGAGCCAGTCGAAATAACGAATAAAGAGCGGTTCGTTGTAGCCGTTTTCTTCGAGCCAGATCGCGCGCTGTTCTTCGGACGAATACGGCCCCAAAACCTTCGTGGCGATGCTGCCGGGCGAGAACTCCAAGACCAGAAACACGATCAGCGACAGCACCAACATGGTCAGCGCCATGTAGGCCAACCGCCGGGCTAAAAATACCAGCATCTATGCGCCCCCTGCTGCGCCCATCATCTGTCGCGATGGTTGTTCTGGCTGGGTTGTCGGTGGGGGCGGCGTTGGCCGCCCCCGCACAACTTGACTCAAGCGCTGAACCCGACCTTGCGGAAGTCGTGGTACTGCGTCGGATGCGTTGCGTAGCCGGCGACCTTCTTGCTGGTCGCTGAGAAAACGCCACGCCAGAGCGGCTGCACCATGATGGCGTCGGTCTGCAGAATGGTCTGAACCTTCTCCATCTTCTTTTTCCGCTCGGCCACGTCGAGTGTGGCGCTGGCGTCGTTAAGCGCCGCTTCGAACTCGGGATTGCTGTAGTGGCTCTCGTTCCAGGGCACGCCGGCGCGATAGGCGAGGTTGAGCACCATGACGCCCAATGGCCGGTGGGTCCAGGAGGTGAAGCCGAACGGCGTCTTGTCCCAGACTTCCCAGTAGGACGAGCCGGGCATGATGTTGAGCTCGAGATTGATGCCGGCGGGCGCCAGTTGCTCGCGCATGACCTGCATGGCGTCCGCGTGCCACTTGTCGGCCGAGCCGAGATCGATCTTCAGGTTCAACCCGCCGCCGTGGCCGGCATCGGCCAGCAGCTTCTTCGCCTTGTCGTAATCCTGGCTCATCTTCGGCAGGGCGAAGTATTCCGGGTGGATCGGCGCGACATGGTGATCCTCGCCGATGGCGCCGCGGCCGCGATAGGCGATGTCGAGCAGCTTCTGATGATCGATGCAGGCCTGCACCGCCTGACGCACACGGACGTCATCGAACGGTTTCTGATCCATCTGCATCCGGGCGACGCCGGTCTGTGCGGTCACCGCTTCGTGCAGCACCAGATGCGGCACCTTCTCGACGATGTCGATCTGCGTGATGTCGACCTCGTAGACCATATCGACCTGGCCCGAGATCAAGGCGTTCAGCAGCGCCGAATAGTCGTCGCCGTGATCGATATAGGTGATCTGGTCGAGATAGACGTCGCCGCCCCAGTAGCCGGGCCGCTTCTTGACCACGTACTTCTCACCGACGCGGTATTCGACCTGCTCGAACGGGCCGGTGCCGATCGGGTTCTTCGACAGGTCGCCGCCCATCTCGTCGAACTTCCGATGCACGATCGCGGTCGGATAGTTGTAGAGGTTCTCCGGCACCGCCAGCTCAGGCGACTTCAGGTTCAGCCGTACGGTGTGCGCGTCGACCTTCTCGACCGCGCCCGAGATCATGCGCTTCGACATGACGGCGTTGCCGTCCTTGTCCTTCTTGCCGGTGTCGATGTCCTCGACCATGCCGGAGAACAGACCGATGTTGGACGAGCCCGTCGCCGGATCGAGCCAGCGCTCGAAATTGTGCACGACGTCATCGGCGCCGAAATCGTCGCCGTTGTTCCACTTCACGCCCTTGCGCAGATGCAGCGTCCAGGTCTTGAGATCGTCCGACGCTTCCCACTTCTCCGCCAGATAGGGGCGGGTCACGTTGTCGGTGCCGGTTACCGTCAGGTATTCGATGATCTGCCGCGCCTGGTTCGACTTCTGCGTCCAGTCGAACGTCGCCGGATCGGTCATCTCCTGCACCCGCATCGAGCAGCGCATGTTACCGCCCATTTTCGGCGTCGCGGCCTGCGCCTTCGGGACGAAGCTTTCGCCGGTCACCTGGCCGACCATGGCGTAGGCCGCCGTGGCCGACACGCCGAGCAAGGTCGCGGTGCGCAGGAATTCGCGCCGGTCCACCTCACCCTTCTTGAACTGCTCGTAAATCTCCGGGACGTAAGGGTGAACCTTCGCCTTCCCATTCCTGGCCATCTATCTGCTCCCTGCTTTGAAGATTGTCGTGATCGCTGCGTTTCGGTCGCTAATTCTATCGAGACGTCCGCAAAAAGGCGTCAAATAGAACCATAGAAATTCTCAGCTCGCGCCCAATATCCATAAGACGACTTTTTATATTCGATTCGCGACAGCCGCGTTGTCGTCAATTATATTAGAATTGGACAAACCGAAACTTGGCCCTATCGCCTCCCGTTGATTAGGCCGATCTGCCGATATCATCTGATCTTGTGGCAACTCTGTCAAACCAATTCCGGGGAAAACACAGGACTTCCCGTGGAATCACTTGGGTTTGACATCGCGGTTGGCCCGCGCGTCAGGGCCGGAACAATCCTTCGCCAACGGACCCGCGGAACCCGCCCTGCCGGATCCATGCCGCGACGGCGCCGATCTCCGCGGCAAGCGACCGGTCCTCGGCCAGAAACGGGCTGATCCGCCGAAGTTGTCCATGCACGGCCGACAGATCGGGCGACGTTGCCAGGGGCCGGCGTAACTCAACCGCCTGGGCGGCGGCCAGCAACTCTATGGCGATAACACCGGCGGCGTTCTCGCACATGGTGTCGAGACGCCGGGCGGCATAGGTCGACATCGAGACATGGTCTTCCTGATTGGCCGATGTCGGCAGGCTGTCGACGCTGGCGGGATGCGCCAGGGCCTTGTTTTCGCTGACCAGCGCCGCGGCGCTGACCTGCGCCAGCATGAAGCCCGAATTCAGGCCGCTGTCCGGAATCAGAAAGGCCGGCAGGCCGGAGTTCATGTTCGGATCGACCAGCAGCGCGATGCGTCGCTCGGCCAGCGCGCCGATTTCGGCGATCGCCAGCGCCAGGTTGTCGGCCGCAAAGGCCACCGGTTGACCATGGAAATTGCCGCCGCTCAGCACCTCGCCGCGGTCCGCGAAGACCAACGGGTTGTCGGACACCGCGTTCGCCTCGGTGCCCAGGACGGTCGCCGCATGCGACATCTGGTCCAGACAGGCGCCCATCACCTGCGGCTGACAGCGTAGCGAATAGGGGTCCTGCACCCGGTCGCAATCGATATGGGAATCGCGGATCTGGCTGCCGTCCAGCAGACGGACATAAACGTCCGCCACATCGCGCTGTCCGGCATGGCCGCGCAGCGCGTGAATGCGCGGGTCGAACGGCGTCGTGCTGCCAAGCGCACCATCCACCGACATGGCGCCGGCGACAACCGCGGCGGCGAACACGTTTTCAACGGCGAATAGCCCGGCGAGCGCAAGCGCCGTCGAGACCTGGGTGCCGTTCAGCAACGCCAGCCCTTCCTTCGCTTCCAGCGCGAGCGGTTTCAGTCCGGCTTTCGTCAGGCCCTTGGCGGCGGGCACCACCTTTCCGTTCAGCCGGACCTCGCCCTCGCCGATCAGCACGGCGCTGAGATGCGCGAGCGGCGCCAGGTCGCCCGACGCGCCGACCGAGCCCTTCTCGGGCACGACCGGATAAGCCCCGGCGTTGAACAGCGCCACTAAAGCCTCGACGACCTCGCGCCGGACGCCGGAATGACCGAGCGCGAGGCTGCCGGCCTTCAGCGCCAGAACCAGCCGAATGACATCGTCGGCGAGTGGCGCGCCAAGGCCGGTCGCATGGCTCAAGACCAAACGTCGCTGCAGCGTTTGCAGTTGCGCGTCGTCGATGCGCGTGCGCGCCAGCAAGCCGAAGCCGGTATTGACGCCATAGATGGTGTCGCCCTTGTCGACGACGTCGCGCACGGCCCGTGCCCCGGCATCGATGGCGGCATGGCATGCCGGGTCCAGGGTCAGCTTGACGCCGCCGTTCGCGATGCAGCGCAGGTCGCTCAACGAGAGCGCGCCCGGAGAAAGCTGGCGTGTCGTCATGGTCGATCCAGATCGATTCGTCGCGCCCGATAGCATGGCATGCGCGCGCGCTCGAGAGGCGAACGATTTCGCGCCGTGATGAACCGATTAGCCGATATGGTAGGCGCCGCACGACACTTGATAAGAGCCACGAAAGGTCGGAACGCGTGACGGACAATCTCGGCGCCTTCATCAGCCACGACAAAGTCGCCATCAAAGGCGCGGAGAGCGGCCCCTTGCGGGGCCTGACGTTTGCCGCCAAGGACCTCTACGACATCGCCGGACACGTGACGGGCGCGGGCAATCCGGAATGGCTGCGCACGCACGAAGCCGCGACCGAAACCGCGCCGGCCGTGCGGATGTTGCTGGACGCCGGCGCCGATCTGATCGGCAAGACCCATACCGACGAGCTGGCCTACAGCCTGAACGGCGAGAACGTGCACTACGGCACGCCGGTGAACAGCGCCGCGCCCGGCCGCATTCCCGGCGGCTCGTCCAGCGGGTCGGCGTCCGCCGTCGCCGGCAAGGCGGTCGATTTCGCGTTGGGCAGCGATACCGGCGGTTCGGTCCGCATTCCGGCGAGCTATTGCGGGCTGTTCGGCCTCAGACCGACGCATGGCCGCATACCCATCGATTGCGCCGTGCCGCTGGCGCCGAGCTTCGACACGGTTGGCTGGTTCACGCGAGACGGCGAACTGTTCCAGCGCGTCGGCGAAGTGCTGCTGCCGGACTATGCGGCAAAGCCCCGACCGCCATCGATCCTGCTGGCGCGCGACGCCTTCGACATGCTGCCCGGCGAAATCGCCTCGGCGCTCGCGCCGGCCGTGGTGCGGCTGGCCGCCCTGATCGGCAACGGCGTCGAAGTCACGGTCAGCCCGGACGGCCTCGATTCCTGGATGCCGCACTTTCGCGTGCTGCAGGCCTTCGAGGTCTGGCAATGCCATGGCGATTGGGTCGGCGCGCACAATCCCGATTTCGGCTCCGGCGTGCGCGAGCGGTTCGAGATGGCAGCCGGGATCAGCGAGGCCGAAGCCGCCGCACACCGGCCCGCGCGCGCCGCGATCACCGAACGCATGAACGACCTGCTGGCGGATGGCGCGGTACTCTGCCTGCCGACGGCGCCCGGCATCGCGCCGCTGAAGGACACGCCGGCCGACGAGCTCGACGACTTCCGCTATCGGATCCTCGGCCTGACCTGCATCGCTGGTCTCTCCGGCTGTCCGCAGATCAGCCTACCGTTGGCCAGTTATCAGAACTGCCCACTCGGCCTGTCGCTGATCGCACGCCGCGGCGACGACGAGGTGCTGCTCGATATCGCGGCCGAGATCGGTGTGGTTTAGGCCTTGCGCGGATTGACCAGGGCGACGCCGCCCAGCAGCAGCACCAGGCTGAGCCAGATCCAGGCGCTGTGCGTCTCGCCGAACAACAGCATGCCCCAAAGCACGCCGGCGACGGTGACGACGTAGGCGACCTGGCTAAAGAACACCGGCCCGGCACGATTCAGGATCACGAAAAACAGGAATTGCGCGAAGGTCGCGATCAGGATCAGCAGCAGGATCGCCAGATGCGTCACGTCCCAGGGCGGCAGGACGCTGTAGGTGTTGCCCGTCAGCAGCGCCGCGGTGCCGAGCAGCAGACCACCGCCCAGCAACATGCCGGCGGCCAAGGCCAGACTGTCGGCATCGACTGGCCGGAAGCGCGTGCCCACAATGTTGTTTACGGCGTAGCAGACCGGCGCGATCAGCGCGACCAAAGCCCACAACAGACCGTCTTCGCCCGGCAGGTTGGCCTCAGGCCCGATGATCAGCCAGACGCCGGCGAGGCCCAGCGTCAGCCCGACCAACCGACTGAGCGTGATCTGCTCCATCGACAGCGTCAGCGCCAGGCCATAGGTCATCATCGGGACGGTCGTGACCAGCATCGACAGGATGCCGGCCGGCAGGTGTGGCGCCGCCGTATAGAATGCCGCCGACGGCAGGGCGATGCCGGTGGCGCCGGTCAGCAGATAGAATGCCGCGTAGCGTACCGACAGCGGCGGCGGCCGGCCGCGCAGCAAGCCGACCGCCATCAGCACGGCGCCGCCGCCGAAGCCTTGCCACATGGCGACGCCCAGTGGATGACCGCCGGCGCTGACCGCGATCTTGGCCAGGCTGAAGCTGCCGCCCCACATGGTGCCCAACAGCAACAGCGCGCCGTAGACCCATAACGGCGGACGCGCGGAACTCGCGTTCATGGACCGCGCAGAAACGGCAACAATTTCAAGGCGTCAGACACCGACTCCGCCGGCAAGACCGGAAACGCGTCATCTGCTTCGGCCAGAACGGCTTCGCGATGCGCGGCGCCATAGCCCGTCATCACATGCATGCCGCCGGCAAGCCCCGCCTTCTTTCCGGCCTCGATATCGCGGGCATGGTCGCCGATAATCCAGGATCGACCGAGCTCTATCCGCAGCATTGCGGCAGCCGTGTTCAACATGCCCGGATTGGGCTTGCGCGCCGGATGATCGGGATGCGCGTAGGGCGGCTCGGCGTCGGGATGGAACGGGCAGGCCATGATGGCGTCAATGCGCGCACCGCCGGCATCGAGCTCGGACAGAATGCGCGCCTGTACGTCCGCGAAGTCTGGCCAACCAAACAGGGCCCGGCCGATACCCGACTGGTTGGTGACGATGACGACATGCAGGTCGCGCGCGTTCGCCGCGGCAACCACCTCGATGATCCCCGGAATAAGCCGCACGTCCCCGGGCCGGCGCAGGTGATGCACCTCCTCGACGATCACGCCGTCGCGGTCCAGGAACAAGGCCGGCGCCGACCGGGGCTCGGCGCGGCGCTCGGCCCAGACCAGATCGTCGCCGACCTGCGGCGGCAGCTTGCTCACAGGTCAGCCCGGCGCGCCTTCAGTTACCGCGGGCGGCGGCGATTTCGGCCTTGGCGCCCAGCGCCATCAGGCGGACGTCGTTCAGGATGGTGCAGAACTGGAAGCCCTTGTCGACCATGCGCTTGACCATGTCGCCCGAGCCGCAATGGATGCCGGCGGCGATGCCGGCCTCTCTGGCCGCCGTCTTGATGGTCTCGATGGCGTCGACCACGGTCGGCTCGCTCGGGTCCGGGCTGGGCGGAAAACCCAGGCTGATCGACAGGTCGCTCGGGCCGACGTAAATGCCGTCCAATCCCGGCGTCGACACGATCTCGGCGACGTTGTCGAGCGCTTCGCGGGTCTCGATCATCGCCATCGTGATGATGGTGTCATTGGCGTGCTGGGCATAGTCGGCGCCGCCATAAAGGATGCCGCGCGCCGGCCCGAAGCTGCGATAGCCCTGTGGCGCGTAACGGCAAGCGCCGACAAACTTCTCGGCCTCGGCCCGGTTGTTCACCATCGGGCAGACGATGCCATAGGCGCCGGCGTCCAGCAGCTTCATGATCGGCGCCGGGTCGTTCCAGGCGACGCGCGCCAGCGGCGGCTTGTCGGTCGTGGCGATGGCCTGGAACATCGGGATCGCGGCCTGGAAATCGACCATGCCGTGCTGACAGTCCACGGTGACGCTGTCAAAGTCCTCGTGCGCCAACACCTCGGCGCTATAGGAATCCGCGGCGCCGCACCAGGCGTTGACGACGGCGCCGCCCTCGGCCCAGATCTTTTTGACTTTGTTCTCACGCATGATTCGTTCCTTCCCGTTTAGGCGCGCGGCCGAGGTGGCCGGACGCCGAGCTTGTCGGCCCAGGGCTGCAGCGCCCCCATGATCGTCGGATAGAGTACGACACCATTCTCCAATGCCGCGCGCTTTCGCGCCAGTGCGCCGTCGCCCGGCATGCGCACGGGCGGCTTGCCGTCCGGCACCGCCGCGGCGCGGCAGACATCAGCCAGATGACCGGTTTCGCGCCGAAACGCCTCGGCGCCGCCGAACGCGGCGGGGTCGATGATCTGCAGGAACACCGAGGCCCCCCACTGCGTCGGTCCCTCGGCGCGGCCGTAGCCGCACAGCCCCGAGGTCAACGCTTCGATCATCAGCGCCAGGCCGAAACCCTTGTGGCCGCGGTCGGGGCCGCCCAACGGCTGGAAGGCACCGGGCGGATCGGCACTCAACACCGCCGGGTCGTCACTGGGCCGGCCCTGATTATCGATCAGCCATGGACCGGGCAGGCGCTCGCCCGCCGCGTCGAAACGGCCGGCCAGGCCCATGGTCGTGGCGGACGCGCTGATGTCGATCAGCACCGGATCGCCGGATGTGGGAAAGCCAAAGGCAAGCGGGTCGGGCGTGAAGGTCGGCTGATAACTGCCATAGGGCGCCACGGCTTTCACCGACGGGTCCGAGCAGGTCAGCAGCACGGCGTATCCGCGTTCCGTGGCCAATGGTAGGAACGCCGCGAGACAGGCGATGTGGTGGCTGCGACGGATCGACACCGAGACCGTGCCGTGCTCGGCGACACGGCCCATGGCGGTCTCGATGGCGTGCGCGACCAGCCAGACACCGGACATATACCGGCCGTCCCAGGTCAGGACTCCACCGCGATCGGCGACCACGTCAGGCTCGCCGTCGGCCGCCATTTTGCCGGCCTCGAGGTCGCCGAGATAACCCGGCGCCTGGGCCAGGCCGTGGGTGTCGTGCCCCATCAGGTCGGCCTCGACCAGCAGCTCGCCGACCACCTTGGCGCGCGCCGCCGGCATGCCGAGGCCGGCGAACAGGTCGGCGCAATACGTCATCAGCGCCGACGCGTCGTACCGTTCGGCCATGCTCAGGCGACCTCGGCCCGCCCGTTGTTCAGCACCACCACGTCGCGCTCGACGACGCTGCTGCGGAACGAGATCACGCCGTCGTCGCGCCAGACTTCGGTGCGGATGGTCTCGCCCGGATAGACCGGGGCCGAGAACCGGAGCGCCATGGACTTGAAGCGCGCCGGGTCGTAACCGCAGGCCGTCTTCAACAGCGCGTGCCCGGCGACGCCAAGCGTGCAGAGGCCGTGCAGGATCGGCCGTTCGAAGCCGGCCGCGACCGCGACCTTGGGATCGGCGTGCAGCGGATTGAAGTCACCCGACAGCCGGTAGATCAGCGCCGCCTGCGGCAGTGTGGGCAGGTCACAGACCTCGTCCGCATCGCGCTCAGGCAGCGCGTGCGGTTTCGGCGACGGTCCTTCCGGCCCGCCGAAGCCGCCGTCCCCGCGGGCGAACGTGGTCGAGGTCAGTGTCGCCAGCAGGTCGCCGCTCGCCTTGTCGACGACGTCACGTTCGGACAGGATCAACGCGCCCCGGCCCTCGCCCTTGTCGATGATCTCGGTGACCCGCGTCCTGCCGACAACCGTGCCTTCGGCCGGCAGCGGCTTGTGCACGATGATGCCCTGCTCGCCGTGCAGCACCTTGACCCAGTCGACGCCGGTCTCCGGATCCTTCAGCCAGAAGCCGGGATAGCCCAGCACCACGCTCATGGTCGGCAGCGCCGCCATGCCGTCCTCGTAGACGAAGCGGAGCTGACGCTCGTCCATGGGATCGGCGCCGAGGCCGAGGCCAAGCGCGTAGAGGATCGAGTCCTTGGTCGTGTAGGTCTGCTCGATCTCGCCGAAGTCCCAGTTCTTCAGCTTGTCGTAATCGATCGCCATCTCGTCCCGCCCCGGCTCAGACCGGATCCCAGCTGAACACGTCGGCCGAGCGGTCCAGCGGATAGAAATGCGCCTTCATGGCCGGCATGGCGTGCTCGGCAATGGCTTCGGGCGTCCAGCCCTCGCTGCGCTGCACCGAGCGGATCGGCCGGTTCTGGCTGAACAGGAAGATCTCGTTGTGGCGGCAGCCGAAAATCTGGCCCGTTACTTCCGAGGCGGCGTCGCTGCAGAGATAGACCGCCAGCGGCGCGATCTTGGCCGGCACCATGTTCTTGATCTTCTCGACACGCTCGCGCTGCGCCTCGTCCGCGATCGGGATCGTGCCGATCAGCCGGCTCCAGGCGAACGGCGAAATGCAGTTCGAACGCACGTTGAAGCGCGCCATGTCGAGCGCCACCGACTTCGACAGGCCGACGATGCCGAGCTTGGCCGCAGCGTAGTTCGCCTGACCGAAGTTGCCGACCAAGCCCGAGGTCGAGGTCATGTGCACCATGGCGCCGGACTGCTGCTCGCGGAATTGCGTCGCCGCCGCGCGGGCGACGTTGAAGCTGCCCTTCAGGTGCACCGAGATCACCGAGTCCCAGTCGTCCTCGGTCATCTTGTGAAAGATGACGTCGCGCAGGATGCCGGCATTGTTGACGACGCAGTCGATGCGGCCATAGGTGTCGACGGCCTGTTGCACCATGTTCTGGGCGGCCTGGAAGTCGGTGACGCTGTCGTAGTTGGCGACCGCCTCGCCGCCGGCCTCCTTGATGTCGCCGACCACCTCCATGGCGGGCGTGCGGTCCGAGCCCTCGCCCTTCTCGGTGCCGCCGATATCGTTCACCACCACCTTGGCGCCCTGGGCGGCCAGCAGCAGCGAGATGTCCCGGCCGATGCCGCGTCCGGCACCGGTCACGATGACCACCTTGTCCTTAACCATCTGTCCGTTCGTCATGGCGTTTACACCCTTACCCTGTTGTCGTTCCGGTCGTATCTGCCCTCTTTTTAGGCCGCGACAACCGGCGGGGCCAGCGCTTAACACCATCGTTTTCGAAAATTACGGCCGTTCGTTAGAATGCGGACCGCACGGAGGAGACATTTATGTTTGAACGCACGTTGTATGACGAGGAACACGAGATCTTTCGCGAGACGGCGCGCCGGTTCGTCGAGAAGGAGATCGTGCCCTATCACGACCAGTGGGAGAAGGACGGCCAGATCTCGCGTGAGGCCTGGCGCGCCGCCGGCGAGGCCGGACTGCTTTGCGCCACCATGCCGGTGGAGTATGGCGGCGCCGGGGCCGACTTCCGCTACAGCGCCGTCACCATCGAGGAGCTGGCGAAGGTCGGCGCCACGGGGCCCGGCTTCTATCTGCATTCCGAGATCGTCGCGCCCTACATCCTGCACTACGGCTCGGAGGACCAGAAACGCGAGTTGCTGCCGAAGATGGCAACCGGCGAGACCATCGGCGCCATCGCGATGACCGAGCCCGTGGCCGGCAGCGACCTGCAGGGCATCAAGACCACGGCCGTGCGCGACGGCAACCATTTCGTCATCAACGGCCAGAAGGTCTTCATCACCAACGGCCAGCTCGCCGATCTGGTGATTACGGTCACCAAGACCGACGCGACCGAGGGCGCCAAGGGCGTGAGTTTGATTCTGGTCGAGCGCGAGCGTGAGGGCTTTGAGCGCGGCCGCAATCTCGAGAAGATCGGCTACAAGGCGCAGGACACATCCGAGCTGTTCTTCGACAACGTGCGGGTGCCGATCACCAATCTGCTGGGCGAGGAAGGCAAGGGCTTCGTGCAGCTGATGGAGCAGTTGCCGCAGGAGCGCCTGCTGGTCGCGATCCGCTGCGCCACGGCGATCGAGGCGGCGCTGGACGAGACCAACAACTACACCAAGGACCGCCAGGCCTTCGGCCGGCCGATCGCCAAGTTCCAGAACACGCGGTTCAAGCTGGCCGAGATCAAGACCGAGGCCACCGTCGTGCGGATTTTCGTGGACCGCTGCATCGAGATGCACCTGAAGGGCGAGCTCGATGCGACGGACGCCGCCATGGCCAAGCTCTATACGACGGAACTGCTGAACAAGGTCCTGGACGAGTGCCTGCAGCTGCACGGCGGCTATGGCTATATGTGGGAATACCCGATCGCCCGCGCCTGGGCCGATGCCCGCATGTCCCGCATCGCCGGCGGCACGTCGGAGATCATGAAGGAGATCATCGGCCGCTCGCTGTAGAGGCAAGGGGGTGGGGGCCGCGCCCGGGAAACAACGGAACAACCCCATGCAAAGGGGGATTCGGGGGTCAAAGGGGACGGATTGATGGGGAATTCGACAAAACCGGCGGCGCGGTTTTCCCGCATGGCGGACATGATCCGCCACCACGCCAGCGAGCGCGGCGACAAGGTGGCGCTGATCTTCGAGGGCCGCGAGACCCGCTACCGGCAGCTCGACGACACCGCGAGCCGCATCGCCAACGCGATCATCGCCGACGGCGTCCAGCCGCAGGGCCGGGTCGCGATCCTGGCCAAGAACACGGATGCCTTCTTCGAACTCTACTACGGCGCCTGCAAGGCCGGCGCCGTGCTGGTGCCGGTGAATTTCCGCCTGGCGCCGCCCGAGGTCGCCTTCGTGGTCAACGATGCCCAGGCCGACCTGCTGTTCGTCGGGCCGGATTTCTACGAGCTGGTCGAGGGCATCCGCAACGACCTGACGACGGTGAAAAAGATTGTCGCTTTGCCGGACCTTGACGGCAACAGTCACGGCGTCTGGACGGGCTACGACGACTGGCACGGCGCGCACGATGCGGCCGATCCCCGGCGCGACGGCGCGCCGCACGAGACCTGCATACAAGTCTATTCCAGCGGCACCACGGGCCACCCCAAGGGCGTCGAGATCACGCACGACAATTTCATGACGCTGTTCGCGGTCGCCATCGAGGACTGGGGCAACTGGCGGGTCGACGATGTCTCGATGGTGGCGATGCCGCTGTTCCATGTCGCCGGCAACGAATGGGGTTTCGTCGGCTTCTACATGGGCGCGACCAACGTGCTGATGGCCGACGTGGACCCGGCCGCGATCCTGCGGACGATTCCCGAATACGGCATCACCAAGACGCTGTTCGTGCCGGCGGTCATCCTGTTCCTGCTGCAAACGCCCGGCTGCCGGGAGACCGACTTCTCCAGTCTGGAATCCGTGCTCTACGGCGCCTCGCCGATCCCGCTGCCGGTGCTGCAGGAAGCGGTCGAGGTGATCGGCTGCGACTTCGCGCAGGTCTACGGCCTGACCGAAACCAGCGGCGCCGTCACCTATCTGCCGCCGGAAGACCATGACGGCGGCGAGCGCATGAAGTCCTGCGGCAAGCCCATGCGCTCGGCCGAGATCCGCGTGGTCGACGACAACGGCGACGACTGCCCGCCCGGCACGGTCGGCGAGATCATCGTCGCCGGCGGCCAGATCATGAAGGGCTATTGGAACCTGCCCGAGGAGAGCGCCAAGGCGATCCGCGGCGAGTGGTTCCATTCCGGCGACGCCGGCTATTTCGACGAAGACGGCTATCTCTATATCCACGACCGCCTGAAGGACATGATCGTCTCCGGCGGCGAGAACATCTATCCGGCCGAGGTCGAAAGCGCCATGGCCGCCCATCCCGACGTCGCCGACATCGGCGTGATCGGCATCCCCGACGACAAGTGGGGCGAAACGGTCCTCGCCATCATCGTCGCGAAGGACCCGTCCTCACCGCCGAGCGAAGCCGCCCTCGACGCCTTCGCCCGCGAACGCCTCGCCGGCTACAAGGTCCCCCGCCGCTACGCCTTCACCGACGCCCTCCCCCGCAACCCCTCGGGCAAGATCCTCAAACGCGAGCTCCGCAAGCCCTACTGGGAGGGGCAAGAGCGGCAGGTGCATTGAGCGGGATCGCGGCGCATTGTCGCTTGCGGCTATCCCCGACAGCTCCAGACCCTCTCACGTCAAACCGCACGTCGGATGCAGAACGCCGTGTGGCGGCGCGAAATCGTCTGCAGTTGGCGACGAAGACAAGCAACGGTCCATTCATGCCGACAGCGCACCGCGTTCAGAGACGAAGTCGAAGCAAATCTTTGTAAATAACGAGTGGGTTTGCCGGCCAATACTCGGAAAAACTTCCATCAAAAACTAACGGCCGTCTGAATTTGACAGCCTTGGTTCGGGCAAGGAATACTATTGCGCCTGGGAGGGGTTACCGATCATGAAAACTGAGTATCAAAGACACCATGCATCTGCTTTGGTGAAAGCAGCGTTCGCGGTTTTCGCCGCTGTCGCTTCCATTTTGACGATCACGCCGTTCGCCTACGCCGCGGACGACATGCTGCGGGTTCGGATCGGGTCGGATGTGGGCGTGCTGGACCCGGCGCGCATTTTTGGCATCGAGAACCAGACCGTCGCGGGGCACATCTATAACGGCCTCGTCAAATACGATCAGGCGACCAATAAGATCATGCCGGATCTGGCGAGCGAATGGTCCGTGTCGGACGACGGCACCGAATACACCTTCACGCTGCGCGACGGCGTCACCTGGCACAAGGGCTATGGCGAGCTCACCGCCGACGACGTCAAGTTCTCGCTGGAACGCGTCCTCGATCCGGAGACGAAGAGCCGCTACGCGGGCCAGCTCGCCGGCGTGACCGCGGTCAAGGCCGTCGACAAGCTGACCGTCAAGGTGATGCTCGACAAGCCGAACGCGGGTCTGCTGAACAAGCTGACCGCCTTCAACCAGGGCTGGATCGTCTCGCGCAAGGCCGTGACGGACATCGGCGACAAGAACTACCAGATGCAGCCGATCGGCACGGGACCCTTCGTGTTCGAGAAATGGACGCCCGGCAACCAGGTCACGGTCACCGCCAACCCGGACTATTTCGAGGGCGCCCCGAAGATCTCGGGCGTCACTTTCAAGCTGATCAAGGACGAGACGGCGGCGGCGATCGCGCTGGAGAACGGCGAGATCGACATCTTCTTCGCCCTGCAGCAGCCGGTGATCATCGACCGGCTGAAAAACGCCAAGGGCGTCACCGTGCACGACCGGCCGGCGAACCACACCATCAACCTGGTACTGAACACGTCGAAGAAGCCGCTGGATAACGTGAAGGTGCGCCAGGCCATCGCCTACGGCGTCAACCGCGAAGGCCTGATTCAGGGCTACTTCAAGGGCACCAAGGCCATGGGCCACAGCGTGCTGACCTCGTCGTTCCCGGAATACACCGAGGACGTACCGCAATACCCGCACGATCCGGAAAAGGCGAAGGCCTTGCTGGCGGAATCGGGCGTCGGCACGTTCGAGCTGGAGCTGGTGAGCGTGGGCCTCAGCCCGTACGACCAGCTGATCATTCCGGTCGCGAACGACCTCAACAAGATCGGCATCGAGACCAAGATCACGATCCTGGAACGCGGCGCGTACCTGCAGGCACGCACCAAGGGCGACGTCATGACCGTCGTCACCGGCGTGGTCGGCCCGCCCGATCCGGATTCGCCGCTGGTGACGCTCTACGCCACCAAGTCGTTCCCGCCTGGCCTGAACACGGCGCGCTACGACAAGGCGGACGACCTGCTGGCCCAGGCCGCCGGCGAACTGGACGCCGACAAGCGCACCGGCATCTACCGGCAGCTCCTGAAGCAGACCATGACGGACGTGCCCGTGCTGCCGCTCTACGCCGACCGGCTGTTCATCGCCCATTCCGATGCGGTGACCGGCTTCGTGCAGAACTCGCTGTTCACGATGCACTCGTATTCGGTGTCGCTGAACCGCTAACCCGCGTTCGGAAGCGGTTGGGGTCGCCGTGGTCAAATACCTGGCGCAACGTTTGTTGCTGATGGGCATCACGGTCACCGGCATGGTGACCGTGGTGTTCTTTCTGCTGCGGCTGATCCCCGGCGACCCGGCGGAATACATGCTGGGCGACTACGCGACCGAGGAAAGCCTGGCCGCGCTTCGGGCCGAACTCGGTCTCGACCTGGCGATCCACGAGCAATACCTGCGCTTCATGGGCCGGGCCTTCAGCGGCGATCTCGGCACCTCGGTCGTGACCGGCCAACCGGCGCTGGACGAGGTGCTGGCGAGCCTGCCCTGGTCGGCTGCGCTGGCGCTGGCCGGCATCATCATCGCGGTGGTGATCGGCGTCCCGCTCGGGGTCATATCGGCGGTGCGGCAGGGCAGCTGGACCGATCTCGGCGTCATGCTGATCGCGCTCGCCGGTATTTCCTTTCCGGTGTTCTGGGTCGGCCTTGTCGGGATTTTGATCTTCGCGCACGAGCTGCCGCTGTTCCCGGCACTCGGCGCCAGCTCGTCCGACAACGTGCTGACGCAGCTGCACCATCTGGCGCTGCCGGCGCTGGTGCTCGGCACGTCGGTCGCGGCCTATATCGCGCGGCTGACGCGCTCGGCCATGTTGGAGGTGCTGGGACAGGAATATGTCCGCGTCGCCCGGGCCATGGGCGTGCGCGAGACCCGCGTGGTCTACCGCCTGGCGCTGCGCAACGCGCTGATCCCGGTGCTGTCGGTCATCGGCGTGACCTTCGCCTGGTCGCTCGGCAGCGCAATCCTGGTCGAGGCCGTGTTCAGCCGGCCCGGCCTCGGCTCGATGATCCTGAAGGCGATCTTCGCGCGCGACTATCAGCTCGTACAGGCCGGCGTGATGGTGCTGTCGCTCGCGGTCGTCCTGATCAACACCAGTCTCGACATTGTCTACGGCATCGTCGATCCGCGGGTGCGCACGGGATGACCGACGCTTCGACGACGGCGCCGGCGCGCACGGCCTTTGGCGGCATCCGGTCCCGCTATCTGCGTCATCCGGGATTCATGACCGGCCTGATCGTTATCGCGGCCATATCCATCGTCGCCATCGGCGCGCCCGTCTTCGCGCCCTACTCGCCGCTGGAAACCGACATGCTGAAGACGTTGGCGCCGCCGTCATGGGAGCATCCGCTGGGCACCGACCAGTTCGGCCGAGACGTGCTGTCGCGGCTGATCTGGGGGGCGCAGATCTCGCTTCAGGTCGCGGCCATGGTGGTGGTGATCTCGCTGACATTCGGGACGCTGATCGGCGCCGTCGCCGGGTATGCCGGCGGCTGGGTGGAGCGTGTCATCATGGTCGGCAACGACATCCTGCTGGCGTTTCCCGGCTTCCTGCTGGCGCTGGCGCTGGTGGCGGTGCGGGGGTCGTCGCTCGAATCCGTGATCCTGGCCGTCTCGATCGCCTATACGCCGCGGGTCGCGGCGGTGATGCGCTCGGTCGTGCTGACGATCAAGCCGCGCCCCTATATCGAGGCCAGCCAGGCCATCGGCATGACGGCGAGCCGCGTGCTGTTCGTACATGTCATCCCGAACGCCCTGCCGCCCGTCATCGTCGTCGCTACGGTCAGCGCCGCGACCGCGATCCTGGCGGAGGCCGGCCTCAGTTATCTCGGCCTCGGCGTGCAGCCGCCGGCCGCGACCTGGGGCAACGTGATCTCGGACGGGCAGAGCTACATCATCTCCAATCCCTGGATCTCGATCTCCGCCGGCGCCTGCATCGCCATCGTCGTGATCGCGCTGAACCTGCTGGGCGACGGCCTGCGCGACACGCTGGACCCGCAGATGCGCCGCTATGCCGGCTCGCGGATGTTGTAGCGCCATGCCGGACGGAACCCCGCAAGCGACATACGCGCTAGACGTGCGGAACTTGCGCACGGCCTTCCCGACCGACACCGGCACCATTGCCGTGGTCGACGACGTCTCGCTGGCGATCCGGCCGCGCGAGACCCTGGCCGTCGTGGGCGAGTCCGGCTCCGGCAAGACCATGACTTTCCTGTCTGTGCTGGGCCTGACGCCGCCGCCCGGCAAGGTGGTCGGCGGCGAGGTCCTGTTCGGCGGCCGGGACCTGACCAAGCTGTCGACGGAAGAACTTCGCGACATCCGCGGCGCCGGCATCGCCATGGTGTTCCAGGACCCGCTGACGGCGCTGAACCCGGTCTTCACCATCGGCGCGCAGATCGTCGAGGTGATCCGCGCGCACCGGCCGGTCGGCCTTCGGGAAGCGCGAGAGCAGGCCGTCGAGCTGCTGGCCCGCGTGCATATTCCCGACCCCGCCCGCCTTATCGACAACTATCCGCATCAACTGTCTGGCGGCATGCGGCAGCGCACGCTGATCGCCATGGCGATCGCGCTCGAGCCGGCGCTGCTGATCGCGGACGAACCGACGACGGCGCTCGACGTGACGGTGCAGGCGCAGATCCTGGAACTGCTGGCCGAGCTGCGGGAGTCCTATGACATGGGCATGGTGCTGATCACGCACGACCTGGGCCTGGTGGCGAAATACGCCGACCGCATGGCGGTGATGTATGCCGGCCGCGTGGTCGAGTATTGCGAGATCCACGAGGGCTTCGCGGCGGCGCGGCACCCCTACACCCATTCGCTGCTGCGCAGCATTCCCCGGCTCGACGCGCCCGCCGGCGAGGATCTGGCGGCGATTGAAGGCCAGCCGCCGAACCTGGAGACGTTGCCGCCGGGCTGCGCCTTCCGGCCACGCTGCTTCCTCGGATCGGAACGCACGGATTGCGCGGCCGAACGGCCGGCGTTGATGCCGACCGACCGCGACGCGCATTTGAGCGCCTGCCTGCATTGGCGCGCGCTTTCGGCCGGCGGGAGTCAGTGACGGCCATGGCGGAACCAATGACCGGCGACGCGGACGTGCTGCTGCAGATGGCGCGCGTCAGCAAGACGTTCAGCAAGTCGGAAGGCCTGTTCAGCCGCCGACGCCACACGGTCAAGGCGGTCGACGACGTGACGTTCACGCTTTACCGGGGCGAGACCCTGGGCCTGGTCGGCGAGACCGGCAGCGGCAAGAGCACGCTCGGGCGCCTGGCGCTGCGACTGCTCGCGCCCGACGGCGGCCGCATCGAATTCGACGGCACCGACACCACGGACCTGTCGCCGCGCCAAGTCCGCCCGCTCAGGCGCAGGGCGCAGATGGTGTTCCAGGACCCCTACGGCTCGCTCGATCCCCGCAAGAAGGTGTCGTCGATCCTGGCCGAGCCGCTGGTCGTGCATGGCCTCTGGGACAAGGACGGCCAGCAGCGGCTGCTGGACATCCTGGACAAGGTCGGCCTGCAACCGGCGCACCTCGATCGCTATCCGCACGAGTTCTCGGGCGGGCAGCGCCAGCGCATCGGCATCGCCCGCGCCATGGTGCTGAACCCGGATCTGTTGGTGCTGGACGAGCCGGTCTCGGCGCTTGATGTCTCGATCCAGGCGCAGATCATCAACCTGCTGCGCGCGCTGCAGCGGCAGGCAGGACTGACCTTCCTGTTCATCGCCCACGATCTGGCCGTTGTGCGGCATGTCAGCGATCGGGTCGCGGTGATGTATCTCGGCCGGATTGTCGAGATCGGTCCGCGCGACGATCTCTACCGCGCGCCGCGCCACCCTTATACCGTCTCGCTGTTGTCGGCCGTACCGGTGCCGGACCCGGATCTCGAGCGCCAGCGAACCCGCGTGCTGCTGCATGGCGAGATCGGCTCGGCCACGGACATGCCCGGCGGCTGCCGCTTCCATCCGCGCTGCTACAAGGCCCGGCTGCTGGCCGACCGGCCCGATGTCGAGACGGTCGCCGCCAAGGACGGTACCCGGCTGCCGCGCGCCTGCGTCGAGCGGGCGCCCGAGCTTGCCGGCGACAACGGCCATCTGGCGGCATGCCATTTCCCGGAAGCCGCGAGCGATTAGGCACCCACATCGGGCGCGCAGGTTGTATGATTTGGATAGTGGTCAGGAGAACGGAATGAGCGACGCGATCAGGGTATTCTGGCAACCGCATTGAACCAGCTGTCTCCGGGTTAAGGATTACCTGTCGGTCCGTGGGATCGAATTCGAATCCGTAAACGTGCTGGAAGAGAGCGGTATGGCGGCGCTGCAGGCGCTCGGCGCGCGTAGCGTGCCCGTGGTGTCGAAGGGCGACAAGTTCGTCTTCGCGCAGGTCATCAAGGATGTGGTCGACTTCCTGGAGCTCGAGGACGACACCGCGCCCGAGCTGTCGCCGGACGCGCTGGCGGCACGCTATGACGGCATCCTGGAAACGGCGATCCGGTTGACGCGGCAGATGCCAGACGCGCGCCTCGAGGACGAGCTGCCGAACCGGCCGCGATCCTGGCGGGTGCTGATGCACCATGTCTTCCAGATCCCGGTGGCGTTCCTCGACATGGAGGAAACGGGCGCGACGCTGACCTACGAAACCATGGTGGCGCCGCCGCCGGACGACATGACCAGCAGCGCCGACATCGCCCGGTTCGGCGAGGCCGTGCGCGCCCGCTTCCAGGATTGGTGGGCGGACGCCAGGGGTGGCGACTTTTCGGGCGACGTGCCGACTTACTTCGGCGCCACGTCGCGGCACGAGATGCTGGAACGCACGGTCTGGCATTCGACCCAGCACGTGCGCCAGGTCGCCTCGCTGTTGCAGCAGGCGGGTGTCACGCCGGACCGGCCGCTGACGGCGGCCGATATCGAGAACTTGCCGCTGACCGAGGCGGTTTGGGACGAGACCTGATACGGACGAGGAAGGACGAACATGACGGACATCGACAGCCAGCAGAACTATTACGACAAGATCGGATTCAGCGAGCGCCTGGGCTTCGGCAAGCGGCCGGCCGTGCTGGTGATCGACATGAGCCGCGGCATTACCGAGCCCGGCAAGATGTATATCGACATGGACGAGCACATCCCGCGCATCCAGGCGATCAACGAGGCGGCGCGGCGGATCGGCGCGCCGGTGATCTTCACCACGGTCGCCTATCACAAGGATCTCGCCGACGCCGGCACCTTCGGCCAGAAGGTGCCGCTGGTGCAGAACCTGCTCTACGGCTCGACCGACGTCGAGATCGACCCGCGCCTGCCGGTCGAGGAATCGGACCACCTGCTGGTGAAGAAGTTCCCGAGCGCCTTCTACGGCACCAACCTGCAGTCGATGCTGACCGGCCTCGGCGTCGACACCACCATCATCGTCGGCAACTCGACCAGCGGCTGCGTGCGGGCGACGACCTGCGACGCCATCTCGGGCGGCTTCCGCCCTGTTGTCCCCAGCGACTGCGTCGCCGACCGCGCGCCGCTGTCGCACGAGGTGAACCTGTTCGACATGGACTCGAAATACGCCGACGTCATGCCGAGCGGCGAGGTGCTCGCCTATCTCGACGGCCTGGCTACGGACCGGGTCGCGGCCGAGTAGTCACCTCATACGTCATGCCCGGACGTGATCCGGGCATTCCGGCAGGGGCGGATCGGCGGAGATGCCGTTCATGGCCGCGACGCCGGGCCAGTAGTCGCTGCGGCGGAGCTGGCAGTCGAAGAACTCGTAGCGGAACCGTTCCTTGCCGGGGAAGTCCGGCGGCCACCCGTCGTCCAGGAATTGCCGCGCCCGGGCGTAGTGGCCGGTATAGATCAACTCCAGCATGATGTCCCACAGCTTGAAGTCGTAGGGGTAGACGTCGATGCTGCCCCAATATTCGCTGTTGCGCAGCGCCTGCGCTTCGCGCCGCAGCGTCTCTTCGGAGATCGCGGACCGACGCATCAGTTCCGGCGCGAACCGGTACTTGCCGTCGCGGAACTTAAGCACGACGCCGGGCGCCGGCGAGCTGGCGAAACTCGTTTTCCAGTAGGCGAAATTAAAGTCGTAAAGCTGCGCCTCAAGCGCCGGATCGTCGTCGAGGTTCGAGAAACTCATTGGGGAGTCGCCCGTATGGAACTCCTGCACTTTCCGGAAGGCCTTACCGACGGAATAGATATGGTAGGAATAGCAGCAATGCGCGCCGCCGGAATAAGTGGCGACCAGTACGTTCGGTTCGCCGTCGCCCGTCATGTCCTTGCCCAGCGGTATAGGCGGCACACGGTCCCAGAACGGCAACGCTCTCGGACCGACATAGATGTGTTGCTCTTCTAATTCGTCGACGATGCGGCCGGCGTTTTCGATCACCAGGCGGTCCTCCAAGCTGATGCGCCAACCGATCATGCCGCATCTGATGTCATAGATCCGGAAGGTGTAGTCGCCGATCGACGCCGATGTTTCGAGTTCCGGCCTGGCGTCACTGCTGTCGGCCGTCGTCGGAACGATGCACACCGATACCAGCGCAACGGCGAAAGCCACGGTCAGAGCCACACACCGCTTCCGTAAACCCTCCACCCGTGGGATCATCATCTCTGCCGCCCGCTCCCGGTCATCTTGGAACGAACGCATCTTATCATAGAAAAATCTAACTTATATACACTAAGAAGTAGAATTCAATTTCAGCGGCATACTTCGATCCACACCGAAGCACGGGCCAGAACCAAGCGTTACCTTCGCCGACGTTCACTGAATGACATCGGCGGGAAGGCAGGCGGCTCATGGCGAATGCGGCGCGAGCGTCAAACCGAGCGGTGGAGCTGGCGCTGTTGGGGTTGCTGGCGTTCCTGTGGGGGGCGTCCTATCCATTATTGAAGGTAGCGGTGGCGGAGATCCCGCCGCTGACGGTGATCGCGGTGCGGGTCGCGACGGCGGCGGCGGTGCTGACCGCGTTGGCGCGGTGGCAGGGCCATCGTCTGCCGCGCGAGACCAAGATGTGGCGGGCGCTGCTGGTGCAGGCCTTCTGCAACAGCATCGGCGCCTGGACGCTGCTGGCCTGGGGACAGCGCCATGTCGACAGCGGTCTCGCGGGCGTGCTGAATTCGACGTCGCCGATTTTCGTCTTCGCGATGACGTGGCTCTGGACCCGGCACGAGGCGGTGAACGGCCGCAGGCTGCTCGGCGCCCTGCTGGGGCTGGCGGGCGTGGTCCTGATCATCGGCATCGACGTGCTGCAGGGACTGGGCCGAGAGGTGGTTGCGCAGGCTGCCGTGCTGGCGGGCGCCGTGCTCTATGCGATCGCGGCGATCTACGGCAAGCGCTTCGCCGGCCAGCCGCCGGCGGTGACGGCGGCCGGCACGATGATCTGGGCGACGGTCTGCCTGGTACCGCTCAGCCTCACCGTCGAGCGGCCGTGGACGCTGCAGCCCTCGATGGCGGCGATCATGGCCACGGCCATACTGGCCGTGTTGTCGACGGCGCTGGCGCTGCTGCTCTATTTCCGGCTGGTGCGAACGCTGGGGTCGATGGGCGTCGCCAGCCAGAGCTATCTTCGGGCCGGCATCAGCGTCCTGCTTGGCGTGGTCCTGCTGGGCGAGACGATCAGCTGGCCGGTCGGCCTAGGCCTGGCGGCGATCATCGCCGGCGTCGCCGCCATCAATGTCGCGAGACCACGCCGTCCCGCTCAGTCGGGTGAGGCGAGCAGATCCGGATACACGAGAAAGGCCGTCACGAGGAACGCCAGCAGGCCGGCGGCCTGAAACATGGCGGCGGCGCGCCGACCGCGCCGGAAGGCGTAGACGATCAGGAACGCCCACACCAGCACGCCCCATAGAAACGCGATCTGAAATGCCAGCAGATTGTCCATATCCATTCCCAGCGCAGACCGAGCAAAAATATGACATGGATCACATCACGGTTGGGACGGCGTGCTTAACTTTGAGGCATGCACATTCGATTTGATGATGTGGTTGCGCGGGTGCGGCGGCTGCCGGCGGCGCAACAGGACGAGGCGGCGGCGTTGCTGATTGATTTTCTGCGGAATGTCGACAAGCCGCCGGCCGGGTGCGACGGCCGGACAGGCGTGCCGGGGCGTTATGCCACGGCGGCGCAGATCGACGCGGTCTTCAGATCGCTCAGCCGCTAACGCCGCGGGCGGCCTAGCGCCTGACGCCGTGGACGATCAGGTAGTCTCTGGGGACGCAGATCCCCAACTCGGTCGCGAAATGCGCATGGAAGGCGACGAACTTCCGCTTGAGGTCCTGGCAGGCCGCCTCGTCGAGCCTCGCCACGAGCGTGCGCAGCGGGCCGTAGCCGGTTGAGAACGTCTCCCAGGCCGTGAGGCCGTCCGGCTCGCGATAGTACGAGGTGCCGTGCTCGAAGGTGAGGTCGAAATCGTCGCCGAGAAGTTCGGCAATGCGTTCCGGCCTGCCCCATTCGAACGGCGAGGCCGGCGGCGTGCCGGCCGGCGCCGGCATGAAGGCCTTCATCACCTTGAACATCTCGAAGACGTTGCCGTCCGGTGTCCAGGTCGCCAGCGCCAAGCGGCCGCCCGGCCGGCAGACACGGGCAAGCTCGGCGGCGGCGTCTGCCGGCCGCTGCACGAACATGACGCCGAAGGTCGAGATCACGGCGTCGAAGGCGCCCGTCGGATAGGCCAGCAGCTCGGCGTCGCCGTCGTCGAATGCGATATCGAGACCGCGCGTGCCGGCGAAGTCCCGCGCCGCGGCGACGACGTCGGGCGCGAAATCGACGCCGGTGACCTTGAAGCCCCGGTCGGCCAGCCGCCGCGCGGTCCAGCCGGTGCCCGTGGCGACGTCGAGAATGCGGTCGCCCGGCTCGGGCGCCAGACGATTGATGCAGTGCTCGATGGCGTCCGCGATGCCCCGGCTCACCTCGTCGTAGGCGCGGCCGGCCGACGACCAGGTCGCCGACGGCACGGCATTGTGCGGGCGGACGGTTTTCTCGACAGAATCTTGTGCAAGAGTCATTCTTGTCTCCATTCGATTGCACGCCCGAGACCAGATGGCCCCTGGACGTGGCGGGGAGATCGGAAAGCGAGAACCGACGATCCAGTTCAGAAAATGAACCGGACACGGGATTGGCCGTCGCCTACATATCGACAGACGCCGATCCGGCAACCCAGTCAGGACCGTCGAGCCATGAAAAAAGAAACGGAATACGGGCAATTCTGCCCTGTCGCCAAGGCGGCCGAGATCGTTACCACGCGATGGACGCCGCTGATCCTGCGCGAGCTGATCTGCGGCAGCTCGCGCTTTAACGAAATCCATCGCGGCGTGCCGCTGATGTCACGGGCCCTGCTGTCGAAGCGGCTGAAGGAGCTGCAGACATCAGGCGTCATCGAACGTGACGGGCCGGCTGGATCGCAGACCTCGGCCTACCGCCTGACGCAATCGGGCGAAGCGCTGCAGCCGATCATCGTCGCGCTGGGCCTCTGGGGCCAGCAATGGGTGGAGAGCGCGCTCGAGGGACCGGACTGGGATGCCGGCGTGCTGATGTGGGACATGAAACGGCGCATCGATACCTCGGTCATGCCCACCGGACGTACGGTCATGCAGTTCGACTATCACGACGCGCCAAGCGAGCTGAGCCGCTGGTGGCTGGTCATCGACGACGACGATGTCGATCTTTGCCAGTCCGATCCGGGGCACGAGGTCGACCTTTACGTCGCTTCCAGCGTTCCGGTCATGGCCAGCGTCTGGATCGGCAAGCGGTCGCTGGCGGGCGCATTGGATGACGAGGAAATCGTCGTCGTCGGCGACGCCGCGCTCTGCAAGACAATCCGGCGCTGGCTGAAGTTGTCCCTGCTGGTCGATGCCGCGAAAGCGTCAGAAGCCCTAGCGGGTTAGAGACCGGCGATGGTGACGAGATTAACCATAGTCGCAAAAAGTTGATCTAATGCGCCGATTTCCGGCGTTTTCCGAGCAAGCTGCGGAGCCTTGCCGGCCATTGTTCGGGCATGCGACTATTGGCGGCATTCGGGCAAACGGGGGCGCAAGGCGGGTTGCGGCCGATGGCAAGAACAATGTTTGAAAAATACGGCGGATTCGGCGCCGTCAGCAAAGTGGTCAGCGCGTTCTACGACAAGGTGCTGGACTCCGACATCATCGGTCCGTATTTCGACGATGTCGACATGCGCCGGCTGGTGGATCACCAGACCAAGTTCATCTCGGACACCATGGGCGGCCCGGCCAGCTATTCGAACGAGGCCCTGCGCAAGGTGCACGCGTCGCACCATATCGATCGCGAGGCGTATGAGGAGATGGCCCGGCTGCTGCGCGAGACGCTGCTGGAGTTCGAGATCGAGCCGGCCGACGTCGACGCCATCATGAGCGAGATCGAGGCCCGGTCGGCCTACGTGATCTCCGGTCAGGCGACGTGAGCGAGCCGGCCCGGGATATCGCCATGAACATGGACCGCTTCCGCGCGGCCCTGCTCGACACGGTCGGTGTCGGCTTGGCCGTCGTCGAGCCGAACGAGTTCCGCTTGCTGATCCATAACGCCATGTTCGCCGAATGGTTCCCGGCCGTGAATGAGGGTTCGGTGCGGCTGCTGGACATCCTGCCCGACTTCGACTTGCCGATGGCGAAGGCGCGCCTCAGCGAAGCGCAGAGCTGGAAATTCGAGGTCGAGGTCAAACCGAAACGCCGCACCATCGTGCTGGCGATCGAAGTGGTGCCGGCCGAGGGTTCGATCGACGGCGAGCTGATGGTGCAGTGCCA
This sequence comes from Alphaproteobacteria bacterium, assembly GCA_965232515.1. Taxonomy (GTDB): domain Bacteria; phylum Pseudomonadota; class Alphaproteobacteria; genus JANQKO01. The sequence goes on from CBDDPY010000002.1 coordinate 2,863,098, forward strand.
GAACATCTCGAAGATCCGCGAACTGGAATACATGATCGAGTCCTACTCGAACATGATCGAGCGGCAGAACCGCGACCTGCGCAAGGAGAAGGAGCGGGTCGAAAAGCTGCTGCTGAACATCATGCCGCAGCAGGTCTACGAGGAATGGAAGGAGTTCGGCGTCACCACGCCGCACCGCTATGACGCGGCATCGGTGCTGATGCTGGATTTCGTCGGCTTCACCGAGATGTCGATCACGCACGAGCCGACCAAGTTGATCGCCGAATTGAACGACATCTTCACCGGCTTCGACCGCATCGTCGAACAGTTCGGCTGCGAGCGACTGAAGACGATCGGCGATGCCTATGTGGCCGTCGCCGGCGTGCCGGAACCGAACCCGGATCACGCGCGCAACGTCGCCCAGGTGGCCCTGCGCTTCGTGCGGTTTCTCAAACGCCGCAACAGCACCAGCGAGTTCGAATGGCGCTGCCGTGTCGGCATCAGCTCGGGCCCGGTGATCGGCTCCGTCGTCGGCGTGCAGAAATACGTCTACGACATCTTCGGCCCGGGCATGAATCTCGCCGCCCGGCTGGAGCCGCTGTGCCAGCCCATGGAGATCCTGGTCAGCGGCGACACGCACGCGCTGATCGGCAACGACTTCGCCTTCTCGAACATGGGCACGCACGACATCCGCGGCTTCGGCCCGAAGGCCGTCTACCGCCTGGAAGGCGACTTCGGCGCGGCCAACGATTCCGCCTTCGGATAGCGCCGCGTCAATCACCCAGCGAAGCCGACCGCGATGCGGTGTCGACTGTCTCACGCGCCAGATAGTCACGCTGCAGGTCCGTGATGTAGTCGCGGGTGATCGGGGCGGCATCGCGCTGGCGGGAGAGCTGCATCTGGAAGACGAGCTGGCTGCCGGTGCGGAACATCATCTCGGCGCTGATCAGATAGAACTCCCACATACGGGCGAAGCGGGCGTCGTACATCGCTTCGATTTGCGCCCGGTTGGCCTGGAAGCGGCGGTCCCATTCCAGCAGCGTCTTGGCGTAGTGCACGCGCAGGAATTCTAGGTCGGTGACCCAGAGGCTGTGCTGCTCGACGACCTCGAAGACTTCAGACAACGCGGGCGAATAGGCGCCGGGAAAGATGTATTTCCTGAGCCACGGGCTCGCCGTGCCGGGCGGGCTCATATGGCCGATGGAATGCAGCATCATCAGGCCGTCGTCGGGCATCAGATCGTTGATCTTGGCGAAGAACTCACCGTAGTGATGCACGCCGACATGCTCGAACATGCCGACCGAGACGATACGGTCGAAGCGGCCCTCGACCTCGCGGTAATCACGCAGCTCGAAACGCACCCGGCCCTCCAGCCCGGCGTCACGCGCGCGCTGCTGCGCCAGCGCGTGCTGCTCTTCCGAGAGCGTGACGCCCAGCACCTCGATATCTTCGAGCCCGGCGAGGTAGAGCCCGAGTCCGCCCCAGCCGCAGCCGATATCGAGCACGCGCTGGCCCGGCTTGAGGCCGAGCTTGGCGGCCAAGAGCCGCATCTTGTTGCGCTGCGCCGCCTCCAGGCTGTCGCCATCGTCGCGGAAATAGGCGCACGAGTAATGCATGTCGTCGTCGAGGAAGAGTTTGTAGAAGTCGTTGCCGAGGTCATAGTGATGGGCGACGTTCTGCTGTGCCTGCCCGACCCGGTTGGCCTGCTGGAACTTCTTCAGCATGCGCGAGATGCGCCGCAACACGTGCTGCAGCGGATAGGAGCCCAGCGCCAGACGGTTGATCGAGAACAGCGTCAGAAAATCCCGTAGACCGGAGTCCTCGAAGCTGAGCCGGCCGTCCATATAGGCTTCGCCGGCATGCAGTTCGGGATTGAAGAACAGCTTGCGGTAAAGCGTCGGATCGCTGAGCCGCATGGTCACGACCGGCCCCGGCGCGCCGGCAAAGACATGAACGCGGTCGTCGGCATCGATCACGTTCAGCGTGCCGGTTTGCACGAACGACTTCAGCATGTGCGACAGGGGAAACATCCGCGCATCCTCGAATCTCTCGGCCGGCCGAGTCGCCGCCGCCGCTACCTTAACGCGGTAACAGATACGTCCAAAGACGCACCGTTAGATGCACGGCGCCGGCAATACGTCACGGCCTGGCGAAAACGTTTGGTCGCGCCGGGACGGCGCGGTCCTTCGTCCCGACCAACCAGCGTATCGCCCCGATTCACAAGACGTCGGGCGATATCAACACGGCGTGCGATATCGCCACAACGGCCGTGAAGGCCCCGGACGTGCCGGCTTAAGCCGCTGCCGGTTGCGCCGACATGCCCGGCGAGCCGGTAGCCGGCACGGCCCGACGGTGCAGCAGCACGTAGACCGCAGGCACGAAGATCAGCGCCAGGATCATCGAGCCGCCGACCCCGCCGACCAGCACGATCGACAGCGACGGCCAGAAATCGCCGCCGACGATGATCAGCAATGGCAGGAACCCGCCGATGGTGGTGAACGTCGTCGACAGGATATGCCGCGTGGTGCCGACCACGGCTTCGACCATGGCCGTCGGCTCGGCCGCCGCCGCGTTGGGTTCGGCCCGGATCGCCGCCAGCACGACGATTGAGTTGTTGAAGGCAAGACCGATCAGGCCGAGCGTGCCCAAAATGGTGTTGAAGCTGATCGGGAACTGGATCAGCCATGTCGCCAGCAGCCCGAGTCCGACCGACAACGCGGCGACCACGCTCAAAAGCGCCGCCAGCCGCACGCTGTTAAAGGTCAGGACCAGCGTCGCGATGGTGAGCGTCACCAATACAGGCACATAGATCACCAGGTTGCCCTTGGCCTCGGCGTCCTGCTCCGCGGCGCCGCCGCTTTCGATGCGATAGCCGGGCGGCAGCGCGAAGCCGCTCGCGGCCAGTCGTTCCTCGACCGCCCGGGTCACGTCGATCGGCAGGGCATCGTTGCTGGTATAGCCCTTGATGATGTTAGTGCGCTCGCCGTCGAACCGGGTAATGCCGCCGAGATCGGGCCTGAGGCCGATCTTGCCGATGGCAGCCAGCGGCACCCAACCGTCGCTGCCGGCACGGACGAATTGCGTGGAGGCGATGTCATCCAGGCTGGCGCGTTGCGACTGGCTGTAACGCACGCGCACGGGCATCTGTTCCAGATTCTCGATCACCGACCCGCCGACGCTGCCCTCGAGATTGCTTTGCAGCTGGCTGGCGACATCGTTAAGCGTCAGCCCGGCAAGACGCGCGGCGTCCTCGTCGGCCTCGAGCCAGAGCTTGGGCTCGCCGCGCGGCATGGTCGCCTGCGTATGCAGGGCATCCGGATGGGACTGCAGCGCCAGCCGCACCTGCTCGCCCAGGTCCTGCAGCACCGGAATGCTGGGCCCGAACACCCGGTACTCGACGTCGGCGACGACCGGCGGCCCCTGGCCGAACTGCCGCACGACGATCTGAGCCTCGGGAAAGCGTCGATCGAGCTCGGCCTGCAACGGCGCGATCATCGCCTTGGCGTCCTCATTCGAAGTTGCCGTGACGATGGCCTGGGCGTAATGGCCGGCATTGTCCTGGTTCATGATCAGGTTGTAGTAGACCGTCGGAAAGCTGCCGCCGACCAGCCAGTAGACCCGCTTGGTGGCCGCGAACTCGCGGATTGCCGCCTCGATGCCGATCGCCTGCCGTTGCGTGTTGTCGATCGCCGAGTCGGACGGCAGCCAGACCTGGACCTGGAACATGTCGCGGTCGACCGGCGGAAAGAACTCGTTGCCGAGCGAACGTGCCGCGATGAAGCCACTCAAGGGCAGGAAGCTGGCAATCAGGATGGCGGCGACCGGCAGGCGCAGGCCCGCGAGCAGGCCACGGCGATAGAGACCGGTCAACCAGGCCGGGCCCAGACCGTCGCGCCAGAACCGTTTCTTGGCGCCGGGCGGCGTCGGCCGGGCGAACAGACCGGCGAGGCCGGCGGTGATAGTCATGGCGATGGCGAATGAGGCGATCAGCGCCATGATCACGCTGCCGCCGATCGAGCCGACGAAATCGCCCGGCCCGCCCGGCAGCAGCAGGATCGGCGCGAAGGCCAGCACGGTCGTCAATGTCGAGGCGAGGAGCGGCAGGAAGAGATGCCGGACGGCGCCGTCGACCGCGGCGAGCGCCGTCGCCCCCTTGGCCTTGCGCTTCGCGACCTCGTCCGCCATGACGATAGCGTTGTCGATCAACAGGCCGAGCGCGATGATCATGCCGAAGATCGACATCTGGTGGATGGCGTTGCCGCCGATCTGCAGGCCGAACAGCACCGTGCCGATCACCAGCGGCAGAGCCAGCCCGACGATCAGCGCCAGCCGCCAGCCCATCATCAGGAAGACGACGGCGATCACCACGGCGGCGCCGGCCAGCAGATTGCCGACCAGTTCGCGCAGCAAACCGGTGGTGTATTGCTCCTGCTGAAAGATGCGGTCGATGGCGACGCCGCCGCCGACCTGGGCGGCGAAATCGTCGACCACGGCATCGGCCTCGGCGGTCCAGAGATCGACCCGCTTGCCCGTGCCCATGCGTACGGCGACCAACACGGACCGGCCGCCGTCGATCATGGCGATCTCGTTGGGCGGCGTGCGCCAGTCGCGGCGGATGTCGGCGACATCGCCGAGGCGCACCATGGCCTGCGTATCGCCATCAGCCAACGGGACATCGGCGATGCGCTGCAGAGAGGTCAGTTCGCCACGCACCTCGAGCAGTACATCCGAGCGCGCACCGCGCAGCACGCCGGCCGGCGTCTTCGAGTCCGCAGCGGCGATGCGGCGGGCCACGTCGTTCGCGTCTAGCCCAAGCTCGGCCAGCTCGTCGGAGTCGACCGTGACCGTGATCTCCTCGTCCGGCTCGCCGTAGAGCCGCACCAGTTCGGTGCCGTCGATATTGCGCAGGCGGTCGGAGAGGTCTTCCGCCAACCGGTTCAGAATGCCAAGGCCGGGCGCGCCGTCGGCCGTCCAGCGGACCGCGACGATCAGCGTGAAAGCGGCCGGATCGCGCTTGTCGTCGATCACCGGCGCCAGGGCTTCGGGCGGCAGCTCCGGCAGCACCTCGCCGATCTCGTCGCGGATCTCGGCAAAGATTTCCGTGTTCTTCGACGACGTTATGGTTTCCTTGAGCTCGACCGAGATGATCGAGATGCCGGCGCGCGACGTGGACTCGATGTCCTTGATCGCGGCGACTTCCTGCAGCGATTCCTCCAGCACCTCGGTGACCAGCGTCTCGACCCGCTCGGCCGACGCGCCGGGAACCGCCGTGATGATGATCGGATTGCGGTTGACGATGCGCGGGTCTTCCAGCCGCGGCAGCGAGAACACGGCCGACAGACCGGCGACCAGGATGACAAGGATCGCCAGAACCAGCAAATGCCGGTTCCGGAACAGCAGGGTCGCGAGGCTACGTTCGGGATCCGACGTCATCGCGCGTCGCCCTCCAGCGCTGCGATCAAGGCGTCCGACGCCGGGGTGACCCGCACCCGCTGACCCGGCACCAGCCGATGCCGGCCACCGACCACGACGCGCTCACCGTCGCTGAGCGTGCCGCGCACGAAGACCCGGTCCGCTTCCTGGTGCAGCAGCTCCAGCTCGCGGCGTTCGACAACCGCCGTGTCGCTGTTGGCGGCGTCGACGACATAAACCGCCCAGAGCCCGCGCACGCTTTCGGTCAGCGCCGTCAGCGGCAGCCAATAGCCGGGCTCGGTGACCGAACGGTCGATTTGCAGCCGCGCAAGGTCGCCGCGCCGGATCCCATTGAAGGGCGCCTGCAGCGTCAGCATCACATCGACGCTCCGCGTCGCGCGGTCGCGCACCGGCAGGACCGCGCGTACGACGGCCGGAACCTCGTTGCCGCGCACGTCGAGCGTGTGGGTCTGACCAACGGAGATGGCGGCGATGGCGTCGCCGGCGACGCCGATCCGAACCTCGGGATAGCTGTCCTCCAGCAGATCGACGATCGCGTGGCCGGTCGACACGACGGTGCCTTCATCGACGGCGCGGGCGGCGACGATGGCGTCGAACGGCGCCCGCAACGTCGATTTTTCGATATCCAGCGCCACGGCGGCGATGTCGGCGTCCACCTGCTGCAACCGGCCCAGCAACGCGGCCTCCTCGAACCGCGCCTCGTCGAAGCGCTGGCGGGACGAGTGCCCCTGCTTGGTCAACATTTCCTGCCGGGCGCGGGTGGCGCGGGCCAGCTCGATATTGGCTTTAAGCTCGGTGCGCTGACCGACCAAGCGCTGCCGCCGCAACTCCAGTTGGTCCGTGTCGAGCCGGGCGATGACCTGGTCTTTGCGGATGACGTCGCCCTCGTCGACGCGCACCTCGGTCACCAGCCCCGGCAGCTCGAACCCAACCCGGCTCTCGCGCCGCGCTTCGATGCGGCCGACGAAAGCGCGCGGCACGGCATAGCCGGGCACGAGCGTCGCCGGCATGACGGCAACGCTCAGGACGCGTTCCTCGGTTGCCGCGACCTCGTCGCTCGGCGCGGTCAGCCGCACCATGCCGCCAAGACCGACCAGCACGCCGCCGCCGACCAGGAGCGTCGCCAGGCTGCGCTTCAGACGACCCTTCGTGGATTGCCGCATACCTACCCCTCCAACACCCGGACACCCGTGAATTCGAAGACGTGCATATACACGTTATCTGGCAAAGTTTAGTACGCGGCTGGACATGATTTAGATCACGCCACAGATGCGACAAGCGCCATATGGCGATGAAAGCCGTCCCATGCCTCAGCGCCGAGCGACGACTTCAACTGCTGCTGCGCGCGGCGCCAGAGCGGCACGGCCTCGGCCAGGAGCCGCTCTCCTGCCGGCGTGATGTCGACATGGCGCGATCGGCGATATCCTTCCGCCGAGATCTTGATCAACCCCTGCCGCTCGAGCGGCCGCAAGTTCCGGCTGAGCGTGGTCCGATCCATGCCCAGATTTTCGGCGAGATCGGTCAGCGTCGCCGCGCCCTGCGCGTAAACGACCGCGGTCAGCAGAGTGAATTGGGTGGCCTTCAGCCCCGTCGGCTTGATGGCTTCCTCGTAGGCGCGGGTGATCAGTCGCGCCGTCTGCCGGGATTTGAAGCAGGCGCAATTCCCCGCCACTTCCCGCGACAGGGCCAGCGCCGATTTTGCAGATGTTTTGCCCATGACGTGCATATGCACTCATTTGGCATGAATTTCAAGCCGTCGCCCCGACCCGCCCTAGCTTGACGCCGGGTCGGGGCGACGTTGGTGGTGCTCAGCTTCGATCCGCGGTCGGACTGGGGGTGGATTTGAAACGCGCCAGTTGCGCGCGCAAGTAGGCCAGCGCTGCATCGTTGCGGGTAAGCAGGTTGTCGATCGATCCTGCCTCGTGCCAACGATCGATCTGGGCGATGCCGAAGAACGGCGGCGGATCGCCGGGCGTGCGGGCGTTGCGCTCCAGCATCAGGGCATTGTCGGCGCGGGGATCGGCAACGGACAGCAGGCGCAGCTCCGCCGCGACCAGGAGGTGGGCCTTGATCTGCTCGTTCAGGCGCAGCAATTGCCGTTCACCGTCGGGCGCCGCCGCCGGCCCGTTGTTGAATATCTCGGCCAGCACGCGGCCGGCCCCCGGACCCGGATTGGGCGGCGTCACGCCCAGCGTCGCGGCGATGGTCGGCACGACGTCGATGATCTCGGCATAGGGAATCGTATAGCCCTGCCGCACGCCGGGCCCGTGGAAGATCATCGGCGTGCGCCAGCTCTGTTCATCCATGGGCAGATGCCAGCCGTGCCGGCCCTGTCCGTCGGCCATGAAGACGAAAAACGTCTCGTCCCAGCGGTCGAGCTCTTTCAGCCTGGCGATGAAACGGCCGAGCTGGCGGTCGGCCGCGCGCGCGGTTTCGGCATAGGGCGAGTCGGGATGCCAGATATCGGCCTGCCAGGCGGTACCGTCCGGCGCGTTGATGGTGCGATAACCGGCGCGCCCGGGATCCTGCAGCTGTATACGGAAGAAGGTGGGATCGTGCCGGTCAAGAAGGTCCAGCATGGCGTCGGTCAGCGCCGTGTCCGACGTGTCGAGCATCTCGACCAAGCTGAAGCCGCGGGTGATGGTGTCGTAGGCCTTGCTGCCGACCGCGACGGCCGTGGTGACCTTTCGCGGGAACTGGTGCTGCAGCATCGGCTGATCGGGCCTGAGGAACAAATTGCCCGCCATGGTCACGGGGTTCGGCAGCGAGGTCGAATGCATGCGGCCATAGCCGCCCGTGGTCGGATGCCAGGGAAACACCATCACGGCGTCGTCGACATCCGTGCCGCCGGCGCGCAGGGCCTTCAGGTTCGGCAGGTCGAGCCGGTCGATGGCGTCGGGGTGCAGGCCGTCGAAATAGAACAGAACGGCCCGTTCGGCCCGCGGCGTGGCGGCCGCGATGTGGGCCGGGCCGGAGAGCCCGAGGGCAAGGACGCCCAAGCCCAGGATTGTCGGCAGGGTGCGCATCGTCGAAGTCCTTTGTCGAAGTTCGGGGTGCTTCAGACGTTGCGATCCGCCATGTCGCCTTCAAATATCAATCAGAGCTTTATTGAGACTATGGCGATATGACGATCGAACTCCATCACCTCCGGCATTTCGCGGCCGTGGCCGACGAACTGCATTTCGGGCGCGCCGCGCAACGCCTTGGCATGACGCAACCACCGCTCAGCCAGTCGATCAAGCGGTTGGAAGCCGCGCTCGGCGTGACCCTGTTCGAACGCAGCCGCCGCAGGGTGGCGCTGACCGCCGCCGGCCGGGTGTTCCAGGCGGAGGCGGCGCGCACGCTCGCCCAAGCCGACGCGGCGATCCGGCTGACGCGGCGGGCCGCCTCGGAGGAAATCGCCGAGCTCCGCATCGGCTTCGTCAGCGCGGCGCTCTACCGGCTGCTGCCTGAGGTGCTGCGCCGGTTTCGGGAGCGATTTCCGGATGTCGAGATCCGCCTGGAGGAACAATCGACGGAGGCCCAACTCGACGGACTGCGCGACGGCAGCCTCGATATCGGTTTTGTTCACCCGCCCCTACGGAACGTGGATGACCTGACGGTGGCAACCGTGAGTCGGGACCCGCTGATCGCCGCGGTTCCGGCGACGCACGCGCTGGCCGGCGCGGCGACGATCGAGCTCTCGGCTCTCGCCGACAGCGACTTCGTGCTCTTCCCCGCGCGCCAGGGCCCGGTTCTGCAAGGCCGCATCATCCAGGCCTGCCGCCGGGCGGGCTTCCTGCCGCGCATCGTGCAGGAGGCGCAGCGCATGCACACGATCCTCAGCCTGGTCGCGGCGGGTCTTGGGGTCTCGCTGGTGCCGGACGGCGCCCGCAGCCTGCGGCTCGACGGCGTCAGCTTTGTGCCGATCGACGGTTTGCCGAACGAATTGGCATGGGAGCTGGCAACGGTTCGTACACTGCGCCCGCCGCGGCGACATGAACGCGCGTTTATCGCTATGATCCGTGCCATCGGGGATTGATCTCTGCCAAGAGGAAGCCATGACAACGAACAATGACAAGGCGAACGCGGCGGCGGCAGCGCAGGCGCATTTTCACGACACCACGGGATACCTGCCGGAATCAATCCGGGTGTTGAGCGAACATGCGCCGCACGTGGTGGACGGTTATCTGGTGCTGCGGGAATACGTGCATGCGGTGCCGCCCGACGGGCACCTCGACGTCAAGACGCGCGAGCTGCTGTTCACCGTGCTCGATGTCGTCGAGGGTCATGTCGATGGCGCCAAGGCGCATGTCGAGGCGGGCCTGCGTGCCGGCCTGACCATCGGCGAACTGACCCAGGCGCTGACGATCGCCATGATGGTCTCGGGCATCCACACCTGGTCGATGTGGGGCCATCAGGTGGTCGACCACGCCGCTAAACTGGCGGCGGGCGGCGCATCTGAAGGCTAACGATCAAGCCCGTTTGCGGAAGCGGCGGCGGGTCGGAAAGCTCTTCTTCGCCGCCGCGTAGCCGTCGATCGGCGGCGGCGAGGTCGGCGCCGGCATGCCGCGGGCGGTCGACTCGATCTTCTCGATGCGCTCCTGCGTGTCGGGGTGGGTCGAGAACAGCGAGTTCGTCGCCTCGGTCTCGCGCGGCGTCACCTGCAGCATGGTCTTGAAGAAGTTCGCGGCGCGGGACGGATCATGGCCGGTGCGGCCGAACACCGTCAGGATATGCTGGTCGGCCTCGCGCTCGGCGCCCCGCGAATAGCCCGATGTCACCATGTCGAACAGCGGGTCTTCCAGGGCGTCGATCAGCTTGTCGGTCATGTAGGCATCGCCGCTGCCCATCTCGGCCATGATGGCCTCGCGGCCGAGCGCGGTCAGGCCCTTGTTGAAGCTTTTCGAGCGCATCTGCTTGATGCCGTGGCTGAGCTCGGCATGGCCGATCTCGTGGCTGAGCACGGCGGCGAGTTCGGCCTCGTCGGCGGCGTAGCGCAGGACGCCCTTGTTGACGGCGATCTTGCCGCCGGGCAGCGCCCAGGCATTCAGCGTGTTGTCGTTGATCAGCACGACCTCCCACGGCAGCTTGCTCCGCCCCGAGGTGGCGATCAGCGGGTCGGCGAAACGCCGCAGCCCGGCCTGCGCCTTGGCGTTGCCGTAGGCGCCGCCGGACTTGTCGACGAGGCGCCCGAACAGCTCGTTGCCGATGCGGATCTCGTCGTCCTCGCCCAGGCTCAGGCCCTCGAACAGGTCCTGCGCGCCCTGCAGGATGCGGCCGAGATCGAGGTTCAGGCCGGATCCGGAATCATTGTCCGAGCCGCCGAAGCCGAAGCGGAACTGCGCCAGCGCCGGCGCGGCGACGGCACTGGCGGCCACGCTCGAGAGGCCGGCGACCACGGCTCGGCGTCCGAATTGTCGCTTCGAAGCCTTTGGCCTTGATGTATCCGACATATCGATCCTCCTTCTGAGATCGTAAATCTACTGGCCCATAGGGCCTGTACTCGACCCGTCCCACTCCCCCACCCGACCACCCACGGAAGTATGCTTGATGGGTGGTCGGGTGGGGGAGTGGGACGGGTCGAGCTCTTTGCCCATTGGCATCATTTCGTAGTCGCGACAAAGGCGCGGTCCCAATTGGCGGGCGGCGGCTCGGCCAGATAGTGCCGGCAGCGTTCGACATACATGGCCGCCGCCTCGTCATCGCCAGCCAGGCGTTGGAAGGCCGCGATGGCGTCGGCGAAGCGGCGCCGGTAGTAGAGTGCCAGCGCCGAATGGAAGGCGCGCACGCCGCTTAACCGGTTGTCGCCGACCTCGGCGCGACGCCCCACCACCTCGTAGACCTTGACCGGCTGGGTCCGGCCCTTGACCACCAGGCGATCTAGGCGGCGCAACACGAACTCGTCACCCAGTTTGCGGGCCGTCTCCTCGCCGACCATCAGCAGGCTGCCGTAGGTCTTGTTCGCGCCCTCGAGCCGGGCCGCCAAGTTTACGGTGTCGCCGGTTACCGTGTAGTTGAAGCGCGCGGTCGAGCCCATGTTGCCGACCACGGCCGCGCCGGTGTTGATGCCGATGCGGGTGCCGATATCCGGCAGGCCGTACTTGCCGCGCACGATATCGCGGTTGAAGTCATCGAGCGCGGCGAGGCAGTCGACGGCGGCGCCGACGGCGTGCCGCTCGGCCTCGGCATCGGGCAGCGGCGCGCCCCAGACCGCCATCACCGCGTCGCCGATGAACTTGTCGATATAGCCGCCATGGCGCTCGACGATCTCGGTCACGGTGGTGAAGTATTCGTTGACTACCTCGACCAGCAGCTCCGGCGTGTCGCGCAAGCGCTCGCTGATGCCCGTATAGCCGACGATATCGGAGAACCAGATCGTCACCCGGCGGCTTTCGCCGCCGAGCTTCAGGCTGTCGGCATCGTCCGCCAGCCGGTCGACCAGGCTCGGCGCCAGATAATGCCGGAAGGCGTGCTGAATGCGGCGCTTGGCCTTGTCCTCGACGACGAAGCGGAAGGCATAGACAATGGTATAGGCAACGATGGCGGCCAGCAGGATGGCGCCGATCGGCAAGACCACGCCGGACCGGAAGGCGAGCAAGGCGGCAATGCCTTCCGCGGCCAGCGTCGCGGCGCCAGCCACGAGGCCGGTCATCGGCGGCAGCAGGAAGAACAGCAGCGCCAACCCCGAGGCCCCGGCCGCGACCAATGCGAAGACCCCAACGGCCGGCAACAGCGTCAATGCGTTGTCCTTGGCCATGGTGTTGACCGCCGCCGCATGCACATAAATGCCCGGGATCGAGCGGCGGTCGGCGACGGCGCCGAAGCGATCGGCGTCGAACGGCAGGACGCAGCGCGCCGGCCCGCCGTTGTCGCGCGAAATGGCGAAACGTTTGGCCGGCACCCGCCGGTCCTCAAGGTCCAGCGCCGAACCGATGATGACGATGCGGTCGCCGAAATGTTCGGCGAAAAAGGCGTCGCGCCCCGTCTCTCGGCAGGCGTGCAGGTCGGCGAGGCTGTAGGTCGGCACGTCGCCGGCCCCGGTGTTGTAGTTGATCAGGAATTCGCCGTCCGGCAGCGGGAATCCGGCGCGCCGCGCCAGTTCGGCCGCGAAGGTCGTGACCGCACCGCCGGCCTCGGTCGGCACGGTCGGCCGATAGCGCCGCACCACCTCGTCCGCATCCAGCACCAGATTGAGCGACTTGACGTTCGATGGACCGCCCGCGGCCCGTATCTGGCCCAGGTAGGGCCGAATGGTCTGTTGCGACAACCGGGTCTCGCCCAGGATCAGACGACCGGCCCTACCGGCGCGGAAAAAGCTCTTGAGCAACGGTTTGTCATAGCCCGGCAGCAGGCCCCGCCGGTCCAGGCTGGTTGGATAGATCAGGTCAAGTCCGATGACCCGAGCGCCCGCTTTATCGATGGAATCGATGATCTCGGCCAGGAGCGGCGTCCAGGCCACCTTCGGCGTGTCGATGAACGGCGGCGTGCGGTAGGTCTCCTCATCGATGACCACGGCGACGACGGCGGAATCAGACGGTGGAAACAGGGGGCCTTCGGTCTGGTGCCGGGCGGCGATCAGTGCGTCGATGCCCATTCGATGCAGCAATCTGGCGTCCGGCCAGATGGCGATGGCGCCCAGGACCAGCCCCAGACAACCCGCGATGAGCAGCCGCCGCGACCAGTTCCCGCGGCCAAAGGCCGGTTTCGCGCGCGTCGTGCCCGCCACGGGTGCCTACGCGGCCGGTCAACGACTGACCGGCACCACCCGGCTGAGCGCCGTATTCGGCCCTTCCAGGTCCGGGTCGATCGAGAACAGGGCTTCCAGCGCGGCACTGCCGGCCATCGCAACATTGACCTGGTAGGGCCACCCGATTTCCAGTGCCGGCGCATCGGCGGGATATTCAACCCGGTCGCCGTCGACGCTGGCCTGCCAGATGACCTGCGGCGGCTCCTGGTCCATGTCGATAACGGAGACCGTGGCGGCGCCGCCGGTCGAGGTCCATTTAAAAGTCGGTCGCGCGACCTTGACCGTCCATTCCGACCAGTCCTGACCCGAGAACGGTGTGTCCTTTTGGACCCGCGTCACGGCCGCGCCGGCTTCCGCGCCGCCCTCGCCGGACGCAGCGGCAACGACGATCTGATCGCCCTGGCAGGCTACCTTCTCCATGCTGACCCTGCCGCCATCGACGGCGCTGGCACCGCGCTCGACCGTGACCCGGCCGCCCTGGATGGTCTCCAGCATGCAGGAATCGAAGTAGGACAGGATCAGTGTGCCCTTGCTGCCGAGGTCGATGGTTTGCCCCGGAAACACGTAGTCGAGGAAGGACACGCCGGCGTCGGGCGCGCTCTTCACATCCTCGACCAACGCCGCGGCGCCGTCGCCGCCGACGGCACCGCCGCCGCCCGACTGCAGGCCCATGCGGCCGCTGTTGTCCTGATCCTGAGATTGATTGCCCTTGGTCGCGCCCTTCAGGAGGCTCTCGAAGAGATTCTGGGCGTTCACGGGCGCCGGTCCGCCCGCCGCCATGGCAAGACACAACAAGCCGGCAACCATTGGAATGCGGTGCGTTCGCATCTCTTTTCCCCTCTTCCCGCCGGTCGTCTGTCGCCAAACGACATTTGCGCGTCAAATGTTAGCAAATTCCTAACGCGAGCGCCGACGGCCGTCGGTGATCCGCGTCACGATCCCGCGAGTTTCGTTACTCGACAAAAAAACGGGGGCGCCGAAGCGCCCCCGCGTTAACGATATCCGGTTGCTTGTTTGTCATGCCCGGACTTGATCCGGGCATCCAGGAGCACGGCCTAACCGCCCGTCACCTGGATTGCCGGGTCAAGCCCGGCAATGACGACAGGCCGTGGCGATTTACCCGTCGTAGCGGCCGACGATGGAGATCGACGAGACGTTCTGGTGCGGGAAGCCGCCCAGATTGTGGGTCATGCCGTGCGTGGGATTCTCGAGCTGGCGGTCGCCGGCCCGGCCCAGGATCTGGCTGTACATCTCGTAGAGCATGCGCAGGCCCGAGGCGCCGATCGGATGGCCGAAGCACTTCAGGCCGCCGTCGATCTGGCAGGGGATCTGGCCGTCGGCGTTGTAGAAGCCGTCCAGCACGTCGCGCCAGGCATTGCCCTCTTCCGACAAATACAGGTCTTCCATGGTCACGAGCTCGGTGATCGAGAAGCAGTCATGGCATTCGAACATGCTGATCTCGTCGCGCGGCTTCTCGATGCCCGCCTCCTTGTAGGCCCGCTCCGCCGCCTTGCGCGTGGTCATGAAGTAGCTGCCGTCCCAGGAATTGTGGCTGGCCTCGACGCCATTCGAGACCGCGAGCTGCAACGCCTTCACCGAGACGAGGTCGGTCTTGCCCAGGCTCCGGGCGATCTCCGGCGTGGTGACGATGGCCGCCGCCGCGCCGTCCGACACGCCGCAGCAATCGAACAGGCCGAGCGGCTCGGCGATCATCGGCGCGTTCAGCACGGTGTCGATGTCGATTTCCTTGCGCAAGTGCGCGCGCGGGTTCTTGGCGCCGTTGGCGTGGCTCTTGACCGAGATCTGCGCCATGGCGCGCTTCAGCTCATCGGCATCGACGCCGTGCTTCTCGCGGTAGGCGCTGGCGAGCTGGGCGAAGCTGCCGGGCGCCGACGCGTTGGCCCAGTACATGGACTGCAGCACGCCGCGGTTACGCTGCGGCAGACCGCCGTAGCCGGTGTCTTTCAGCTTCTCGACGCCGGCGGCGAGCGCGATATCGGCCGCGCCGGAAGCGACGGCGTAGACGGCGCCGCGAAACGACTCGGTGCCGCTGGCGCAGTAGTTCTCGACCCGGGTGACCGGGATGTACGGCAGGCGGAGCGCCACCGACAGCGGCACGCCCGACTTGCCGACATGCGCTTCCTCGATGGCGGTCGAGAACCAAGCGGCGTCGATCTGACTGGTCTCGATGCCGGCGTCCTCGAGGCATTCCTCGTAGGCCTCGACGATCAGGTCCTCGGCCTCCATGTCCCAGCGCTCGCCGAACTTCGAGCAGCCCATGCCGAGAATGGCGACCTTATCCTTGATACCGCTTGCCATGATGTCTCTCTCCTATCGCTGGCGCCTGTCGGCACGCCTGTCTGTGGTCTCTAGGGTCGGATCTACTGACGGGTATGGTCAGGCGCGGCCTTCCAGAAGTATTTGGTAAAGCCGCGCTGCTCGTCGTGCTCCTTGATGCGGAAGACCATGCGCATCGGCATGCCGACGTCGACGCCGCCGACGTCCACGTCGGTCAAGTCTGCCATAAGCCGGCCGCCCTCTTCAAACACCACCATGCCGAAATGCTGCGGCGGATCGGGTGTGTAGGTCAGGTTGTCGGCGGTCCAGCTCTGGACCTTGGCCGGAATGTTGGCGAAGGGGTGATCCTCCTGCGTGCGGAAGGCGCCGCAGTTCGGATTCACGCAAACGTTCGATTTCGGATACTGCACCGTGCCGCAGCGGCCGCACTTGCCGCCGACAAAGCCGGTCAGCATGTCCTTCTTGCGGTAGAGCGTCGACAGTGCGGTCTGCTTATCGAGTTCGGCGCGGATGCCGCGGTCCTGCGTCACCAGATGATTGAACGACAGGTAGCGGTTGTAGTTGGTCTCTTCCTTGCGGCGGGCGAGGAAACCCTTCACGCCCTGGCGGCCGCTGAAGCCGGCGAGCGCGTCCGTCGTGCGGAACAGAAGCGCGTCGCAGCCCTGGCCCCAGCCCAGCAGCAGCACGGTCTGGCCGGGCTTCGCGTCCTGCAGCGCGTCGACCAGCATGATCAGCGCGTGCGCCGTGCCACTCTCGCCCATGACGCCATGCAGGTTGTCGCGCACGGCGGTATCGGGGATGCCGGCCTTCTTGGCGACGCGGCCCGGCACCGGGCGCATCACCGTCGGCATCACGAAATGGTCGATGTCGCCGGGCTTGATGTCGGTCTTGGCGAACAGGCCGTCCAGCGCGCGCGGCACGATCTTGAAATAGCCCTCGTCGCGGATCCAGCGCTCTTCCCAATTGTAGTCGAAGTCTTCGTTGCCGCCGCGGTAATGGTCGACGAAGTCGGTGGCGACCTGATGCGCGGCGACGAACTCGGCAATGACGCCGTCGCTGCCGAGTGTCAGCGCCGCGGCGCCGTCGCCGTAGAGCAGCTCGTGCGTGCCGGACGACTTGGTGCGCCGCTTTTCGGTCGCGACATAAAGCGTCTGGCCGCCCTGGCCGGCGAGCGCGTTCAGCGCGTTGATCAGGCCCGAGGTGCTGGCCCGCTGCGAGGCGGTGACGTCCATCGTCATCATGTCCTCGCCCAGGTTCAGCGCGGTCGCCAGCACGCCGGCGTTCTGGCGGTCCTGGAACGGCAGCGTGGTGGAGGCGAGATAGATCGCCTTCAGGTCGGCGGGCGCGTCGCCGGCAAAGCAGTCGCGGCCGGCCTCGACGGCCATGGTCAGGCTGTCCTCGTCCCAGTTGCAGATCGAACGCTCGCCCTTGGCCAGGCCCCTGATGCCCGGATTGAACCAGGAATTTGCTTCGACGATTGCCTGGCGGCTGAGTCTGAGACGCGGCACGTAAGCGCCGAATGCCGTGATGCCGATCATGGCCTCATTTCCCCGTGCGTATTTGTTTTAAGCTTGAAGGATCTCGTTGGGATCATCCTTACCACCCGGCCGAGAACAAGGCAACGACGCGGGCGGATTTCAGCGGTTTTTTCAACGATTTGACATGACATGCGGCCGTCTTGCCGCCTGCTGCCGTCACCCGCCTCGACTGTCATTCTGACGTCATGGTCGCTCCCTAGTATGTGACGCCTTCTTGACAGAGCGCGATATCTCGATATTTTTGGAGATATGGAGAAATCAGACGCGATCGGCGCGCTGGGCGCGCTGGCCCAGGACACCCGGCTCGACATCTTTCGCCTGCTGGTGCGGGTCGGCCGCGACGGCCTGCCGGCCGGACGGATCGGCGCCCGCTTCGGTCTGCCCTCGGCGACATTGTCGTTCCACTTGAATCAATTGAAGCAGGCCGGCCTGCTGACCTGCCGGCGCGAGGGCCGGTCGATGATCTACGCCGCCCAGTTCGACGCCATGAACGAGCTGCTGGCCTATCTGACCGAGAATTGCTGCCAGGGACAGACCGGCGATTGCGCCGTGCCGGTCTGCGCGCCCGCGGCGGAATAGGAGACGATATCGATGAAACGCCTGCACGTGCATGTGGCCGTCGAAAACCTCGACGAGTCGATCCGGTTCTACGCGACGCTGTTCGGCGCCGAGCCCAATGTCAGCGAACACGATTACGCCAAATGGCTGTTGGACGATCCGGCGGTCAACTTCGCCATCTCGGACCGCAGCGGCCGTCGCGGCATCGACCACCTCGGCATTCAGGTCGAAACAGCGGACGAGCTGGCCGATGTGACCGAACGCCTGTCCACCGCACAGGCGCAGGTCCTGCAGGAAGAAGCCGCCCAGTGCTGCTACGCCAAGGGCGACAAGACCTGGACCGCCGATCCGCAGGGGGTGGCTTGGGAGACCTTCCACACCTATGGCGAGATCCGCGTTTTCGGCAAGGACACCGGCGCGGTCCGGCGGCTGCAGGACGCGCCACCGGCCGAAGGCTGACGTCGAGCGGGGGACAACAGCATATGCGCCAACAGGAGCTGCCGATCGCCGTGATCGGGGCCGGCCCGATAGGCTTGGCGACGGCCGCGCATCTGCTGGCGGCGGGCGAAACGCCGCTGGTATTCGAGGCCGGCGATAACATCGCGGCCAATATCCGGCAGTGGGCGCACGTGCCCTTGTTTTCGCCCTGGCACGAATGCCTGGACCCGGTCTCAGCCGATATGCTGCGAGGCAACGGCTGGACGCCGCCCGATCCGGATGCCATGCCGCATGGCCGCGATGTCGTGGCGGACTATCTTGAACCTCTGTCGCGCCTGCCCGCGATGGCGGCGTGCGTCAGGCTGCGGCGTCGGGTGACGTCGATCCGGCGGCAAGATCCCGGCAACACCCAAGCACGCTTCGTGCTGCATGTGCAGGATGGCGAGGGCGGTGATGCCGATGTGCCGGCCCGGGCCGTAATCGATGCATCCGGCACCTGGATGACGCCCAACCAGCTGGGTCGCCGCGGCCTGCCCGTCACCGGCGAAGCCGAGCTTCGAGACCGCGTGCATTACGGCATTCCCGACATCCTCGGCCGCGACAGGGCGCGTTACGCCGGCCGGCGCGCCCTGGTCGTCGGCGCCGGCCATTCGGCCGCGAACTGTTTGTTGATGTTGTCGGAGTTGGCGCTGGACGCCCCCCGCACGGAGATCGTCTGGGCCATTCGCGGCAGCCGGGCGCGGCAGATCATGGACGACCGAAGTGACGATCCGCTGTCGGCGCGGGCGCGGCTCGGACGCGATGTCGCCGACCTGCTGCGCGACAAGCGCATCGATTTGTTCAGCCAGTTCCAGGCTAGCGCGTTGCGCCGCGACGGCGACCGCGTCGAGGTCGTCGGCCACAGCGACGGCACGATGCCCGCGTCGCTGGTCGTCGACCAGGTGATCTGCGCGACCGGCCAGCGGCCCGATCCGACGCTGGCACAGGCTCTGCGGCTCGATCTCGACCCCGTGCTCGACTGTCCGGCCGGTCTGGCGCCGCTGATCGATCCGGAACGTCATACCTGCAATACCGTCGCCGCGCACGGCGCCGCCGAGTTGCGGCATCCCGAGCCCGACTTCTACACCGTCGGCATGAAGAGCTATGGCCGTGCGCCAACCTTCCTGATGCGTACCGGCTACATGCAGGTGCGGTCGGTCGTCGCCGCCATCACCGCAGCCCACCGGCAGCAGCCCGCCGCCTGAGGAAACCGCTTATGTCCCAGCACACGCGCAACGTTCTGTTCCTGTGTACCGGCAATTCGGCCCGCAGCATCATGGCCGAATGCGTCCTGAACCGTGTCGGCCAAGGCCGGTTCCAGGCGTACAGCGCCGGCAGCCACCCGACCGGCCAGGTAAACCCTTACGCGCTCGACCTGCTGCGCAGCCTCAACTACGCCACCGACGGTCTGCGGTCGAAGGATTGGGACGAGTTTGCCCAGGCCAACGCGCCCATCATGGATTTCGTGTTAACGGTCTGCGACAGCGCTGCCGGCGAAGCCTGCCCGGTCTGGCCCGGCCAGCCGATGACCGCGCATTGGGGCTTTCCGGACCCGGCGGCGTTCGACGGCACGGAGGCCGAGATCCGGGCCTTCTTCGCCGAAATCTACGGCCAGATCGAACGCCGGCTGTCGATATTCGCAAACCTGCCGCTCGACGCCCTCGACCGGTTGGCGCTGCAACGACGTCTGGCCGAGATCGGCCAGACCATGCCTCGCTCGGCCTGACGCGGCGCGATGGCAATGGAAACGGTCGACCTTCCCCGCCGCCTGGCCGCCGAAGCCCTGGGCACGGCGTTTCTGCTGGCCGGCGTGGTCGGCTCCGGGATCATGGGCGAGACGCTCGCCGGCGGCAATGTGGCTATTGCGCTGTTGGGCAACACGGTCGCCACCGGCGCCATCCTGGTGGTGCTGATCCTCATCTTCGGGCCGGTCTCTGGCGCGCATTTCAATCCGGCCGTGACGTTGTCGTTCTTTCTGCAGCGCGCAATCGGCCCACGGGACGCGCTGATGTATCTGGGCGCCCAGGTCGTCGGCGGCCTGATCGGCGTGATCGCCGCGCACGCCATGTTCGACGCGCCGCTGCTGGCCGCCTCGGTCAACGCGCGGACCGGCTTTCCACAATGGACGGGCGAGTTCGTCGCGACGTTCGGCCTGGTGGCGACGATCCTCGGCTGCCTGCGCGCCCGGCCCGAGGCGGTGCCGTTCGCCGTCGGCCTCTATATCACCGCCGGTTACTGGTTCACCTCATCGACCTCGTTCGCCAATCCGGCGGTGACTGTCGCGCGTGCCTTCACCGACAGCTTTTCCGGTATCCGGCCCATGGACGCGCCGGGCTTTATCATCGCGCAACTGATTGGGGCGACGGCCGCGACCATGGTCTTCGCCTGGCTGCTGGCGCAAGGCCGCAGCCAAAAATAGATCGCTCGAGGGTTCAAATCTTGAGGTGATGCGCCCGGGCGTAGTCGATGAAGTGGCGCATGGTGGCGACCAGCTTGGCGGCGTGCGCCAGGTCGCCGCGGGCGCGCGCGGCGTCGATGTCGTCGAGGATGATCTGCTTCAGGCGCGGACCGCCCTCGGCCGTATGCACGAGATAATTCGCCATCTCGAGCGCCAGCATTTCCGGCAAATGTTCGTGCTCGGCCACGGCGTCGATCAGGTCTTCCTCGACGTCGCAGCAGCCGAGACAATCCTCCCAGGTCAGCATGCCGGCCTCCATTGCCAACGCATGACAGTTATTTGACGGGATGCTGACAGTTTGGCGCGGCCGGCCAAATGATCTAAGTCAACGGCAGGTTTGATGCGGGAGTAACCGTGATGACGTTGAGTGGGGTTGCGGATCTGGCGGCGTTGGAGGCGCGCATCGCGCACGATCTGGCCGTCACCGCCTATCCGACGAAGCCGTGGCTGCGGCCGATGGCCGGCCCGGACGGCGCGCATGTCTACGATGTCGTCATTGTCGGCGCCGGACAGAGCGGGCTTGCCGCCGCCTTCGGCCTGCGCCGCGAGAAGGTCGAGAATGTGCTGGTGATCGATGCCGCGCCCGCCGGCCGCGAAGGCCCCTGGATGACCTTCGCCCGCATGCCGACGCTGCGCTCACCGAAATACCTGACTGGCATCGATCTGGGCGTGCCGAGCCTGACTTTTCGCGCCTGGTACGAGGCGCAGCATGGCGCCGCCGCCTGGGAGGCTTTGGGCAAGATTCCGACCGACATGTGGATGGCCTATCTGATGTGGTTCCGCCGCCTCTTGGACCTGCCGGTCGAGAACGACTGCCGGCTGGAGCGCACCGAGCCGGTCGACGGCATCTTCCGGCTGCACCTGACGCGCGCGGGTTTGCCGGACACGATCTATGCCCGCAAGGTGGTCTATTGCACCGGCCTCGACGGTACCGGCGAGTGGTATGTGCCAGACATCGTTCGCGACAACCTGCCGCCGGACCGCTTCCGGCACGCCGCCGACCCGGCGATCGACTTCGCCGCGCTGCGCGGCAAGACGGTGGCGGTGCTGGGCGCGGGCGCGTCGGCCTTCGACCAGGCCTCGGTGGCGCTGGAGCAGGGCGCCGCTGATGTGCATGTGTTTTCACGCCGTGAAACACTGAACCGGGTGCAGCCGTTCATCCATCTCGAGCTGGCGGGATTCCTGCGCAACTTCGCGGAGCTCACGCCCGAATGGCGCTGGCGGTTCATGAACTATCTACTGCGCCAGCGCGAGCCCTGCCCGCCGGAGACCTGGGAGCGCGCGACCCGGCACGAGAACTTCCATCTGCATACCGGCGCGCCGTGGGACGCGGTTCGCATGGACGGCGACCGCATCCGCATCGAGACGCCGAAGGGCGTGACGGAGGCGGATTTCGTGATCTGCGGCACCGGCATCACGGTCGACATGAGCCTGCGGCCGGAACTGGCCGACATCGCCCCCCATGTCGCCACCTGGGCCGACCGCTATACGCCGCCGCCCGAGGAGGCCAATCCCTGGATCGCCTCCTACCCCTATCTCGACCCGGCCTGCGCGCTGACCGAGAAGGCGCCGGGTACCGCGCCCTGGCTGCGTCACCTGCACGTCTTCACCTTCGGCGCGACGCTCAGCATCGGCTTTTCCGGCGGCGGCATGAACGGCCTGAAATACAGCCTGCCCCGCCTGATCGGCGGCATCACCAAGGGCCTGTTCGAGGACGACGTCGAACAGCAATACCAGGCCCTTCTGGACTACCAGGAGCCGCTGTTCGATCTGGGCAAGTGGGCCGATAAAGACGCGGCGGAATAGCGCCGCCCGCTGCCCCCATCTCACTGTTGCAGATCGCGCGCGGCGACGCGGCCGGCGGATCGTTTCGGCCTGTTGAAGCGTATCTCAAGCGAATGTCATTTGCCTGCTGCACAGGGCGGTGGAACGAATGACGCGTGGCAACCCATGCCATGCAAACCAGAAACCGTTCGCCAAGAAACGGGCAATTCGGGAGGGAGATCATGCGCAACATGCAAGCGTTCGTCGCAGTGAGTCTGTTCGTCCCCGTTCTGTTCAGTCACGGCGTATCCGCGCAGACCGCCGACGTGACGGCGGGCGAGGCAACGGCGGCGGAGGTCTGTGCCGCCTGCCACGGCATCAACGGCATTTCGGTCAGCGACGACATTCCGAACCTGGCCGGCCAGAAAGGCAAGTATCTGACAGCACAGCTCAAGGCGTTTCGCGGCGGCGAGCGCAAGAACGCGTTGATGAACGCCATCGCCGGTCAGCTCGAGGATACCGACATCGAGAACGTCGCCGCGTTCTTCGCCGGCCTGCCGGCGAGTCCGGGCCAGGAAACGTCATCGCTGTTCCCCGAACTGGTGGGCGACCTGCTGAGCTTCCCGAAGGACTACAAGGACAGCTTCACCCACTACACGACGATCTCGTTTCCAAAGCGAAAGCAGGTGCGCCACTACTACGCCAACCCGGCGGCGCTGGCGGCGGCCAAGGCCGGCGGCACGTTTCCGAATGGATCGTATCTCTTCGTCGAGGTTTTCAAGGCCAAGTTCGATGCCGACGGCAAGCCGGTGACCGGCGTCGATGGGCATTTCGAGGCCGATAAACTGGCCGTCTACACGGCCATGGAGAAGCAGGCCGGTTGGGGCAACACGGCGCCCGAGATCCTGCGCAACGGCGACTGGCGCTATGCGGTCTTCGGCACGGATGGCGCCCACAAGACCGGGCTCAACGAGGCAAAGTGCCTCGCCTGCCACAAGCCGCTTACCGGCCAGGACTATGTTTTCTCCATCGAGGCGCTGAAGCAGAAGGCCACCAGCGCCAACTGACGGCGGTGGACGGCCGGGGGCTGGTCCTAGTTCGCCCGCGTCGGCGCCGTCTTCCAGCCGAGGCGCACGGCGGCGATGGCCTGCGCGACGGCGGCCTGGCTGGGGTCGATGACCGGCACGCCGAGACGGTCCTCGAGCCGGGTGCGGTAGCGGGCCATGCCGGCGCAGCCCATGATCAGCACGTCGGCGCCGAACTCGTCGACGACGCGGCCGCCGACCTCGGCCATGCGCGCCTCGACCTTGTCTTCCTGATCGAGGCCGGTGACGCCGACGCCGATCGGCAGCTCGCCGGCGAAGCGATCGTCGAGACCCATCTGCCGGATGTAGCGCCGGTGCCGCGTCACCGAGGCCGGCAGGATGGCGATGATGCCGAAACGGTCGCCCAAATTGAGCGCCGTGGTCATGGCGCATTCGGAAATGCCCAGCACCGGCCGCGCCGTCGTCTCGCGCGCCGAATGCAGGCCGGGATCGGAGAAGCAGGCGACCACGAAGGCGTCGGCCTGATTGTCCTCGCGCTTGATCAGGTCGCAGAGCGGATCGACGACGCCGTCGACATGGCGCTGGGTCTCGATGCCGGGCGGTCCCTCGGCGAGCGTCAGACAATCGATCTCCGGCCCGTCGGCGAAACGCAGATCCGCCATCGCGTCATCGATGCCTTGCGTCACGGCCTCGGTCGAGTTCGGGTTGATAACGACGATACGCTGGCTCATGGCGCGTCCTTCTGGGGCGGCGGGTTCGTTGGTCATTCGGCCGGCGGCACGGCGGCGGTCTGGTCGACGATGATGCTGTAGTGCTCGGTGCGGCGGTGGTCGGCGAAGTTGAAGATCGTGTCCTTGATGTACTGGCCGCGGCTGAGATCGGCCTTGGCGGTAATGACCTCGTCACCGTCGGTGGTGGCCAGCGCCACCAGCTCGCCGGTCGGCGCGACGATGCAGGAGCCGGCCATCATGTGCACGCCCTCCTCCATGCCGGCCTTGGCTGTGCCGACGACCCAGGTGCCGTTCTGGTAAGCGCCGGCCTGCATGGACATGTGGTTGTGGAACATGCGCAGGTGCTCGGCCTCCTTGGCGACGGCGTTGCCGGTGGGCGTGTTGTAGCCGAGCATGACCAGCTCCACCCCGCGCAGGCCCATGCAGCGCCAGGTCTCGGGCCAGCGCCGGTCGTTGCAGATGCACATGCCCATGACGCCGCCCATGCTGCGCCAGACCGGGAAGCCGAGATCGCCGGGCTCGAAATAGCCCTTCTCCAGATGCTGCCAGGGCCGCTCGGGGTCGTATTCGGCATGGCCCGGCAGGTGCACCTTGCGGTACTTGCCGACGATCTCGCCGGCCTGGTCGACCAGGATGGCTGTGTTGAACCGGTGCTTGTCGGGCGTCATCTCGGCATAGCCGAGATAGAAGCCGACGCCGAGTTCCTTCGCCACCTCGAACAGCGGCTGGGTCTCGTTCGACGGCATCTCGCGCTCGTAGAAGTTATCGAGCTCCTCCTGGTCCTCGATCCACCAGCGCGGAAAGAACGTGGTCAACGCCAGTTCCGGGAACACCACCAGCCGCGCGCCGCGGCCATGCGCCTCGCGCATGAGCGCGATCATGCGGTTGACGACGCTCGTGCGGCTCTCGGCTCGCGCGATCGGGCCGAGCTGCGCCGCGGCCACGACGATCTCTCGGGACATACCTGCTCCTGTGGACCGGTTTTGAATTGGCGGGCGCGATGATAACATTTCGCCGCGCAACAAGAGCAACACCGAAGAGTCCCCATCCTTGGCTATTCTGATCCATTGCCCCTGGCCGAACGCGCAAGTCTGGCTGGACCGTCTGCGGGCGGCCCTGCCCGACGCGGAAATCTGCGTCTGGCCCGATCTGGGCGCACCCGGCGACATCGACTTCGCCATGGTCTGGCAGCTGCCGGCAGGCGTGCTGTCGACCCTGCCGAACCTCAAAGGCGTCTGCTCGCTGGGCGCCGGCGTCGACCACTTTCTCTCCGACCCCGATATGCCACGGCATCTGCCGGTGGCACGGCTGGTCGACCCGCTGATGGCCGACCGGATGGCCGAATATGTCACCGGCCAGGTGCTGCGCTATCACCTGCGCAGCGACGACTATGCCGCCCAGCAACGGCAGGGCGTCTGGGAGCGCCTGCCGCAAAAAGACGCACCGGCACGGACCGTCGGCATCCTCGGGCTGGGTCATCTGGGCACGGTCTGCGCAAAGCAGCTGTCGAGCCTGGGCTTCCGGACCTGCGGCTGGAGCCGGTCGGCGAAGCAGGTCGCGGGCTTGGAAACGTTCCATGACGCTGACGGCCTGGCGTCGATGCTACGACAGACCGAAATCCTGGTCTGCCTGCTGCCGCTGACGACAGAGACACGCGGCATCCTGAATGCCGAGACGTTCGCACAGATGCCGCGCGGCGCCGCGTTGATCAACGTGGCGCGTGGCGATCATCTGGTCGACGCCGACTTGCTGGCGGCGCTGACGTCGGGCCAGCTCCGCGGGGCGACACTGGACGTGTTCCGCGACGAACCGTTGCCGGCGGCACACGCCTTCTGGCGGCACGATAAGATCTTGGTCACGCCGCATATCTCCAGCCTGTCGGAACCGGCCACCGCCGCGGTCATTTTGGCCGAGCAGTATCACCGCTGCCGGCGCGGCGAGCCAATGCGGGATCTGGTGGATCTGTCCGCCGGCTATTGACCACAGCGACCGCCGGCCGCTGGGACCGGCGCTGCAATGACCTTGGGAGGAGGCGCATGAACAAGATTGACGACGACTTCGTGCGGGATCTGGCCCGCATGTGGCATGGACTGGAATTGTCCGATGCCGAGGCCGCCGGCATTCGGGCCATCCTGACGGCGCAGGAACCGATCGCCGAGACCGCGGCGAAGAAAATGAGCTTTGACGCCGAACCCGCGGGCTTCATCAGCTTCCTGGAAACGGACGACAAATCATGAGCCGCGAGCTGGCCGAACTGAGCCTGGTCGAGGTCGCCGACCGCATCACTAGCCGCGACGTCTCCGCGGTCGAAGTCGCCCGCAACGCCATCGCCCGCATCGAAAAGCTCGAGCCGACGCTCAACGCCTTCATCTCGTTCGAGCCCGAGGCGGCGCTGGCCGACGCCGAGCGGGTCGATGCGGCGATCGGCCGCGGCGATGACGTCGGACCGCTCGCCGGCGTGCCGCTGGCGCACAAGGACATGTACTACCGGGCCGGCAAGGTCACGACCAGCGGCTCGAAGATCTCGAAGGGGTTCGTCGCCGACCACAATTCGACGGTCCTGCTGCGTCTGCAGTCAGCCGGCGCGCTGCATCTCGGTGGCCTCAACATGTCGGAGTTCGTCACCGGGCCGACCGGCCACAATCTGCATTACGGCGACTGCCACAATCCCTGGAATCCGGATCACGCACCGGGCGGCTCGTCGAGCGGCTCCGGCGCGACGACGGCGGCGCGGCTGGTCTATGGCGCCATGGGCTCGGACACCGGCGGATCGATCCGGATCCCCGCCGCCATGTGCGGCGTTGTCGGCCTGAAGCCGACGCAGACCCGGGTCACGCGCTACGGCGCGACGCCGCTTTGCTTCTCGTTCGATTGCTGCGGGCCACTGACCCGCACGGTGCGCGACGCCGCGCGCATGCTCGGCGTTATCGCCGGCCACGACCCGCACGACCCGACCTCGAGCCGGCGGCATATCGACGACTACGAGGCGGCCTGCGGCCAGGATGTCCGCGGCCTGCGCGTCGGCGTGCCGACCAGCTACTACAACGAGGATCTGGATCCGGCCGTGGCGGCGATGATGGACGCGAGCCGCAAGACCTTCACCGACCTCGGCTGCGAGCTGGTCGAGGTGGACATGCCCGACCACGACACCATCAACACGCTGTGGAACGTGATCCTGTCGTCGGAGGCCGCCGCCATCCATCGCCGCTGGCTCTGCGACCGCCGTGACGATTATGCGCCGCAAGTGCGCCGGCGGCTGGAGGTGGGGCTGTTCCAACCGGCGACGCGCTATATCGAAGCGCTGACGCTGCGCACCGGCATCGCGCAGGCTTTCGTCGACGACGTGCTCGGCGCCTGCGACGTCCTGCATATCCCGACCATGCCGATGCCGGCGCCGCGCCTCGACGAGATCGCCGTCGGCGACGACGACGATATGCCGGCGGTAATCCTGCGGGTTTCCGGCATGACGCGGCCGATCAGCTTTCTCGGTTTGCCGTCGCTCAGCATGCTCGGCGGTTTCAGCGATGCCGGCATGCCCGCCTGCTTCCAGCTCGTGGGCCGGCCGTTCGCCGAGATGACGCTGTGCCGGCTCGGCGACGCCTTCCAACAGGCGACGGACTGGCACACCCGCCTGCCAGATCTGGCTGACTTCTAGCAGTCGCGGAAATTTGTCCGACGCGCCTCTGGCGGGCGCGTCATCGTTCGATTATATACCAATCAGTCCAAAACTATCGACCGACAGGAGAAATCGCACCGATGTCGACAAAAATTCATCCCGGAGACGCCATGCCGCAATTCGAACTGCCCGCCGTGGGCGGCGGCGACGTGCAGATCGGCGGCGACGGCCGCTGGCAGCTGGTGGTCGTCTATCGCGGCAAACATTGCCCGATCTGCAAGCGCTATCTCGGCGGTCTGAACGAGATGAAGGACGACTTCGCCAAGCTGAACACCGACATCGTCGCAATCTCGGCCGACCCGCAGGAGAAGGCCGAGCCGGATGTCGCCGAGATGGGTATCGACCTGCCCGTCGGATACGGCTTGAGCGTCGACCAGATGCGGTCGCTCGGCCTCTACATCTCCCAGCCCTATGCCGAGACCGAGACCGACAGGGAATTCGCCGAGCCCGGCCTGTTCGTGGTCAATCCCGAGGGCAAGGTGCAGATCATCGACGTCTCCAACGCGCCCTTCAGCCGGCCCGACCTCGCCGGCATCGCCCGCGGCATCGGCGTGATCCAGGAACGCAACTACCCGATCCGCGGCACGCTTGCCTGACACCAGACGGCACCCATAAGAGACCTATAGCCGACCCTTCGAGACGGCCGCTGCGCGGCCTCCTCAGGGTGAGGCAGGCAATTGATATCAGGGGCCAGCCTCATGTTGAGGAGGACCCGCAGGGGCCGTCTCGAAACATGCGATATCGGTTACGACCATCGCGACCGTGACGGCGGGGCCTTGGCCCCGCCGTTGGTTTGCGCCACCATGCCGGCCGATAAACAAACAATTGTTCGGAGGGTTGCGTCATGGCGGGGGAGATTGTCTGGCGGCCGGATGCGGAGACCATCGCCAACAGCCGGCTGACGGCGTTCCTGAAGCATGTCGGCTTGGCCGACTATGACGCGCTGGTGGCGAAAGCGGACGCCGAGCCGGCATGGTTCTGGGACACCGTCATCAAGTGGCTCGACGTCCGCTTCGAGCGTCCCTATGACACCGTGCTCGACCTGTCGGACGGCCTGCCCTGGCCGAAATGGTGCGTCGGCGGCACGACGAATTTCACGCTGAACTGCCTGGACCGGCATCGCGGCACGCCGGTCGAGGACGCGACGGCCATCGTCTGGGAGTCCGAGACCGGCGAGACCCGTGCCTGGAGCTATCGCGAGCTCGACGCCGAGGCCTGCCGGCTCGCCGAAGGCCTCAAGCAGCTGGGCCTGGGCCCAGGCGACGCCATCGGCATCTACATGCCGATGCTGCCGGAGACGGCGGCGGCCTTTTTCGCCATCGCCCGCATCGGCGGCGTCGCCGTGCCGTTGTTTTCCGGCTTCGGCGCTGAGGCGATCGCAACGCGGCTGAACGACGCCAGCGCGAAGGCGGTGATCTGCGCCGACGGCACCCGGCGGCGCGGCGCCGATGTACCGTTAAAGCCGGTGCTGGACCAGGCCGCGGCCGAGGTGCCAACGCTCCAGCATGTCGTCGTGCTGCGCTCGCGCGGCAACGACCTCGACTGGCATGAGGGGCGCGACCGCTGGTGGCACGACGTGGTCGCCGGCCAGCCCGACCGCGGCGATCCGGAGATCGTGCCCGCGGAGACGCCGGTGCTGCTGGTCTTTACCTCGGGCACGACCGGCAAGCCCAAGGGCACGGTCGGCACCCATTGCGGCTTCCCGATCAAGATCGCCATCGACTTCACGCTCTGCCTCGACTTCAAGGCCAGTGACCGGCTGATGTGGCTGACCGACTTCGGTTGGGTGGTTGGGCCGATGATCACCGTCGCCGTGACCATGGCCGGCGGCAGCCTGCTGATGGCCGAAGGCGTGCCGGACTATCCCGAAAAGGGGCGCATGTGGAAGCTCGCCCAGGACCACGACGTCACCGTTCTGGGCACGGCGCCGACCTCGATCCGCACGCTGATGCGCAACGGCGTCGAAGAAGTCGAGAAGTACGACCTGTCGTCGTTGCGCACGATCGTCTCGACCGGCGAACCCTGGACCGACGAGGCCTGGGCCTGGTGCTTCGAGAATGTCGGCAAAGGCCGCATCCCGCTGCTGAACTGGACCGGCGGCACCGAGAT
Organism: Alphaproteobacteria bacterium; assembly: GCA_965232515.1. Taxonomy (GTDB): domain Bacteria; phylum Pseudomonadota; class Alphaproteobacteria; genus JANQKO01. Next base: position 2,892,894 of record CBDDPY010000002.1, read on the forward strand.
CGGCGGCGGCATCCTCTGCGGCACCATGCACCACGCACTGAAGTCCTGCGCCTTCGGCGGCCCGGTGCCGGGCATGGGCGCCGACATCGTCGATGAGCAGGGCCGGTCGGTACCATCAGGCCAGGTCGGCGAGCTTGTGCTGCGCCGCCCCTCGATCGGCCTCAGCCGTGGCGTCTGGCAGGACCGCGAGCGCTACCTTGAGACCTACTGGTCGATGTTCGGCGACATGTGGCGGCAGGGCGACTGGGCCTCGCGCGACGACGACGGCATGTGGTACGTGCACGGCCGCTCGGACGACACGCTGAAGCTCGCCGGCAAGCGCACCGGCCCGGCCGAGATCGAGGGCCTGGTGATGGCGACCGGCAAGGTCTCGGAGACCGCCGCCATTGGCATCCCCGATCCGATCGCCGGCCAGGCGGTCATGTGCGTCTGCGTGCCGGCGCCGGGCGTCGCCGTGGACGCGGCGCTTGAGGCGGAAATCGCGGATGCCGTCGCCGCCGGCTTGGGCAAGCCGTTCCGACCGAAACGCCTGCTGTTCGTCGACGACCTGCCGAAGACCCGCAACATGAAGATCCTGCGCCGCGTCGTCCGCGCCGTCGTTCAGGGCGACGCGCCGGGCGACCTGACCGCCCTGGTCAACCCCGAAGCCATCGATGCCTTGCGGGAAAAAGCCCGCGCGTCATAGGCGTCCACTTCCAAAGAGTTTTCACCACGAAGACGCAAAGACACCAAGGTCAGACGTCAGGATCGCCGGATATCCTGCGTGATCTTTGTGTCTTTGCGTCTTTGTGGTGATTCTACTCTGACTTAGCTTCCATCCCGCGCCGCGCGCCATTCGTCGTAGGCGGCGAGCGTTTCTTCGTTGGGCGGGTATGTGCCGATGGTGGGGTGGCCGTCGCGGACGCGCTGGATCAGGAATTCCTCCAGCACCTCCTGCTCGGCGCTGTCGCGGGCGACCTCGTCGGCGACGACGCGCGGAATGACGACCACGCCGTCGGTATCGCCGACCAGCACGTCGCCCGGAAACACCGCGACGCCGCCGCAGGCGATCGGCTGGCCGATGTCGGCGCCGAAATGCACGGTGATGCTCGCCGGCGCGGCCGAGCCGTTGCAGAACACCGGCAGGCCCACCGCGGCGACGGCGGCGGCATCGCGCATCGGTCCGTCGGCGACCACGGCGGCGCAGCCGCGCGCCAGCAGCCGCGTCGCCAGGATGTCGCCGAGCGCGCCGGCGCGGCGGTCGCCGCGGCAATCGATCACCATGACCTGGCCGGGCGGGATGTCCTCGATGGCCTTGCGCGGCGGATATTCGGGATCGCCCAGCACCTCCGGCCGGCTCAGATCCTCGCGCATGGGAATGAAGCGCAAGGTGTAGGCCTCGGCGGCGAAGCGGCTGTTCGCCGGATCGAGCGGCTTGGCGTCCTGGATGAAGACATTGCGGAAGCCGCGCTTCAGAAGCTGCATCGTCAGCGTCGCCGTGCCGACGCCCCGCAGTGTTTCAAGCGTGTTTGGGTCGAGGGCCGCCATTACGCGGCCCGCCCGAGCAGGCCACGCAGGGCCAGATTCCGCATCAGCTCGCCGACCCCGAAGGTCCAGGGCGGCAGCCGGTCGGTATGGTTCACCCGGTTGATCAGCGCGCCGAGCATTGGCGTCGAGATCGTCACCACGTCGCCCAGATGGTGTGTGAAGCCTTGATCCGGACCGTCGCGATCTTCCGTCGGGGCGAACATGGTGCCGGTGAACAGCAACAGACCATCGGGATACTGGTTATGGGCGCCGATGGCCTGGCCCGCGAGGTCGGCGGGATCGCGGCTGATCTCGGACAGCGAGCTGACGCCGTCCACGGTGAAGCCGTCGTCGCCCGCGACGGTCAGGCGGATGTCCATGCGGCGCACGTCGTCCATCGTGAAGCTGTCGTCGAACAGCCGCACGAACGGCCCGACGGCGCAGGAGCCGCGGTTGTCCTTGGCCTTGCCCAGAAGCAGAGAGCTGCGGCCCTCGACGTCGCGCAGGTTCACGTCGTTGCCCAGCGTCGCGCCGACGACGCGACCGTCCGGCGCGATCACCAGCACGACCTCCGGCTCCGGATTGTTCCAGGTCGAGGCCGGATGCACGCCGATCTCGGCGCCGGTCCCAACCGACGCCATTGGCTGGGACTTGGTGAAGACCTCGGCGTCGGGACCGATACCGACTTCGAGATAGGGCGACCAGAGCCCCTTCTCGACCAGCACCTGCTTGACCGCCATGGCGCCGTCCGAGCCCGGCTCGATGTCGGCGAGGCTGTCGCCGATCTGTTCGGCCATCAGGCGGCGAATTTCGGCGGCCTGGTCGGGATCGCCCTTGGCCTGCTCCTCGATGACGCGCTCGAGCATGCTGCGCACGAAGGTAACCCCGCAGGCCTTCAGCGCCTGCAGATCTGCCGGCGCCAGAAAATGCGGCGCGTCACCCCGGCGGGCGGCGTGGTGGCTGTTGGCGAGAATGTCGGCGACGTCGCCGAGACGTTCGCCGGCGCCCGCTGTCGCCGTCGTGGCCGGATCGTCCGCCGCCAGAAGGCCGGCCAGCGTCGGCGCGACGGCGCTCAGATCGAACACGCCGTCGTCGCGCACCAGCACCGGACTCGGCCCCGGAACCGTGCCGGGCACCCATGCCCGGCCGACGAATGTGCCGCTAAGACCGCCTTCCGGCAGGCAATTCGTTGGCGTCAGGTCGACGTCCGGCATGCCATCCCTCCCGTTTCCGATGCCGCCAGTATGCCACCGGCAGCGGGCGGAAGGCCACGGCCCGAATGGTCGTGTTGCGGGTTAGGCGCTGGCCGCCGGGAGCAACGGTTGAACGGAGCCGCCAGATTCCGACCGGGCGCTCTGACCGGCCGCGACGGCCTGCGACAGGAACGACATGAACATTGGCCATTGCTGACTGCCGAAATGTTTCAGCAGGCGTTTCTGCGCCGCCTCCCAGAGCGGTATGGCGCGGGTGATTGCGGCGATGCCGTCCTCCGACAGGGAGATCAGCTTCCGATTGCCGGTCGGACCGGCAGTCTTTTCGATCAATCCCTGCTGCATCAGCGGCTGCAGGTTACGGGCCAGCGTCGACGGGTCCATCACGAGCTCGCGCGACAGCTTGGCGACGCTAGCCGGCCCGTGCCCCGCGACCGTGATCAGGATGGCGAGCTGGGTCGAGCGCAGGCCGGTGGGCTCCAGCGCCTCGTCGAACAGCTGCGTGACAACGCGCGACGCCTTGCGAATGTTCAAGCACCCACAGGACTCCGCCGCGGCGGCGCAGTGCTCCGGGTCGAACCGAATTCCCGACGTCATGGCGTCGGCCCCCCTTTAATTTTGTTATCGGTTGATCGTCATTATTCACGAACCCGTGAACAGTGCAATGGGAACGGCCACCAACTTCATGCGTTTACCTTGTATATGCACTTTACAAGGGGGTTGATCATGGCACCGTGCCAGCACAAGGGCCATCATAGCATCATTTCAATAGCTGTCGTTTCCGTCATCCTCGTCGCTACCCTGATCGCCGGTTCCGGTTCGGCCAAGGCGGTGCCGACCATCATCGATTTCAACGCCGGCCAGGGCTTCGCGGTTCGTAGCATCCCGGCCGGTGATCCGGCGGGTACCGGCACCACGGCGTTTTCACGCATCGGCGCGGCATTCGACGGCGGCGAAGTCCTGTTCACGGGCACGCCGGCCTTCTACGCCTCGCCGCCATCGTCTTATGTGTTCGGCGGCAATCCCGGTTCGGTGATGTTCCGCGACCTGGCAACCGGCGTGCGGTTTTTCTTCGTCGACAATGCCGGCGGTGGCGCCTTCACGGCGACCGCGTTCGACGATATGGACAACGTCATCGGCACGGTGTCGAGCAATCAAATCACGGTCGTGAACGACCCGGCCAACTTCGTCGGCTTCGGCCCCGACGCGGCGATCCGGCGAATCGCGTTCACCGGCGGCATCATCGACAACTTCGCCTTCGATGTGCCGGAGCCCGGCACGCTGTCGATCTTGGCGACCGGCATGCTGTCGTTGCTGGCCTTGCGGCGGCGGCGGCGGGTTGCGGCGAGAATTCCTGGCTAGGACATCCGCGCGGCGAATGCCGTGTGGATGTCGTCCTGCAGACGCTGCGCGGCCGCCTTGGGATCCTTGGCCTGCGTGACCTCGCGGGCGGCAACGATGTAGTCGGCGCCGCCGGCAATGGCCTCGGCCGGGGTAACGACGCGTTTCTGATCGCCGTGCGGCACGCCGGCCGAGCGCACGCCGGGCGTGACGACGATCGGGCCATCGCCCAACGCCTCGCGCAGGCGTGCCGCCTCGGCGCCGGACGCGACGATTCCGTCAAAGCCGGCCGCGACCGACTCGCGGGCACGATGCAGGACCAGGTCCGCCAAGTCCCAGGCGTAGCCCATGCGGCGGATGTCGTCGGCGTCGAAGTTGGTCAGCACAGTTACGGCCAGCAGCTTGAGGTCGCTGTCGGCGCGGCCACGCACGGCCGCCGCCGGTGTCGGCCCGACGCCGTGCACGGTCAGGAAATGCACGCCGAGGCGGGCGATGCTGTCGGTGGCGCTGGCCACCGTCTGCTCGATGTCGAACAGCTTGGTGTCGAGGAAGATCTTCCGGCCGTCGGCGATCAGCTCGGCCGCGAAATCGATGCCGCCGGCGAACTGCAGCTGCAGCCCGATCTTGTAGAATTGCACCGTATCGCCCAGACGATCGACAAGCGCGCGGGCGGCATCCGCCGACGGCAGATCCAGACCGACAATCAACCGGTCTTCGATGGGCGCATCGCGCCCAACAACTGCCACCTGGTCCGCCATCCGTATCTCCATCTGTCGCTTGGTCCGGCGGGAGCGGACTATAGCCGATTCGGCCGGCTCAGCCTTGCACGACGCCGTTGCTCGCCGCGTCCCAACGCCAGAGCGGACCGGGACTCCGCAGATGCACGCCGCCGCACCAACGGTCGACGCCGTTCTCGGCAATCCAGTCGGCCTCGCCCGCCAGCAGGGCGCGGCCGAACTCGGTGAGCGCGATGGGATCGCGCCAACCGGCCGCCGGCGTCAGCGCCGGACGCCGCGCCGACGTCAGCGACTCGATATCGCTCCAGTACATCAGGTCGCCGAGGAACGGCCGTTCCTCGAGTTCCGTGTGCAGGGCATGGAACGCCCGGCCCGGCGTGTCGGCGCCTTCGGTCACGGCGCGGAGCGTCAGGCGCTGGGTCAGGCTCAGGCCGGAATCCGTCCAGGGCAGTTCCTGCAGATGCCGTCGCAGGGCGGCAGCCAGATATGGCAACGCCGGCGGGTCTTCGGCGGCCAACGCGGCGAGCGCCGTCGGATCGGGATCCTGCAAGGCCCGCCAGGCGCGGCTGGCGAGATCGAACATTTCAGCCGTCACCGGCCGTTCCTGCCCGAGCAGGCCGGCGAGCTGCGTCGGGTCGAGCTGGCCGTAGCCGACGAACCGGTCAATGCCGGGAACATGGTCGGTCGAGAGCAGGTACAGGCGGTCGTGCAGATCCGGCAGGCCCCTGAAATAGTCCAGCAGTCGGATCAGGATGGCCTGGTCGTAGAGGTCGTGCTCGAACCAGAGGATCACGCGGTCGTAGTTTGCCGCATCGGCGAGCGCCGCCCATTCGCGCTCGAGACGGGCCTGGCAGTCCGCCGCCGTGCCCTGCCGCCAGGCCTCCGCGATGAATCGCCCGCGCCGCCGGTGCAGTTCGGCAACCTCGACGCCCGCCGGCACCGGCCCCCGGCAAACGGGGTCGGCGAATTCGAGAAAATCCCCCGGTACAGCGGCAGCCGCCAGCGTCTCTTTGATGTCGCTGCCGCAGCGGATATGCAGTTGGCGCGGCTCGCCCACCGTCGCCAGCTCGTTCGCGACCCCAGATGTCATGGTGTCAACCTAGGTGGTGGCCGCCAACGGGGCCAGAAAAAAAGCGCCCCCGGAGAAGATCCGGGGGCGAGTCTAACAGGGAGGTCGGAACCCATCAGGTTGGGGGGGAAGCCTTGAAGGGTTCACTCTCCACATTGCATCGCGCGTGCCAGTTTTTGCCGGTACGGAAATCCGGCCTTTTTCGACTGTAGTTCGCCAATGGCACAACAAATTCTGTATCAATCTGGGACGCATCCAGGTTCGATACAGACCTGAACGCAGCCCAGTTGGCATGGCTGCAGAACGGAAATAAATCTATTGACCAATTGGTAAATCCAACGTACCTTTTGACGGGTGGATGCAGTCGAGTGGCTAGCGTGTGGGGACGTGCGCCACGACAAGGGCAAATGGGGACAAGGAGAGCGATCGATGGCGCTGGACACGCTTCAGCAAGGCAAAGCCGACAACCTGGCCGAACGGATAGAGATGCCGCCGGCCGAAACCAGCGGCGCCGAGCCGGACGCCGCGCAATTGCTGTTTGGCGCGGAAGATCCGCCACCCTTTCCTGAGATGAACATCTTTCCGCTGGAATGGCGGGTCGAGACGCCGAAGCTGGAGGCAATCTACGATTCCGCCCGCGATCCCGGCTGGGCGCCGAACAAGCTGCCCTGGGACACGCTTGATCCGAGCGCCTTCACGCTCGATCAGCGCTACGCCATCTCCTACTGGTTTACGCTGCTGAGCGTGTTCGACGGTTCCGGCCCGGCCGTGTTCTCGCGCGCCTTCATTCACACCTGGGAGACGCACGAGGAAGACCCGATCCGCAAGTGCTTCTTCTCGATCGTCCGCGACGAGGTCAATCACGAGGAGATCTGCCAGCGCGCGATCCAGGCGATGACGCCGAACGGCCCGCTCGATTTCGAGCCGGAGACGCCGCTGGGCCAGCTCGCCCGCAACAACATCAAGTGGTACTACCACAACGGCTGCCGCTACTGGTCCGGCTTCCAGAAGGGCGTGCTGAAGTTCCAGCTGCCGATCCTGTTCACCTCGTTCCTGATGGGCGAGGTCGCCTCGTCGACGCTGTTCCATTCCATGTACCAGAAGACCTCGATCCCGGTGTTCAAGGAATGCTTCAAGCGCGTCGGCCAGGACGAGGCCCGGCACATGGGCATCTGCCTGACCGTGCTGGAGAACATCCTGCCGAACCTGACCAACGAGCAGCGCGAGATCATCACCAAGCAGATCCGCGCCGGCTTCGTCTTCCTCTCAGGTATCCTCTACCTGCCGCCGGAGGATTTCTGGGAGCTCGGCCCGACCTTCCGCCCGGCGCACAAGCTGCTGGAGGAGACCGCCCGCGAGGCCGGCCTCGGCATCCTCACCGACGAGGAGCGCCGCGAGAACTGGCGCACCGCCGTGCTCAAGCTCAAGGGCCTGCTCGACCCCTACGGCGTCGAGTTCCCGGCCCTGCCCGAGATCGGCATCGACGGCAAAACCGTCGCCTTCGATCCCGACGACATTATCCCCGTCTTCTGATGTCGTGACGTACCCCCGGACCGGCGACCACCGCCGGTCCACCTGTCAAAAAAATGGAGCGGCGTTAAAGGCGCCGCTCCGTCTTTTTGGAGGTGTTTTTCGATTAAGCCCTGATCGCCGTCCGCTAAAGCACCGCCTCGGCAAGCACCTGCAGCGCCTCCGGCTTATTCACCCGGACCAGCATGGAGCCGACGTGGCGTTTGGCGCCGGCGTCCTTCCAGGCCTCGAGGCGGTCGCGGATGCGGTCGGCAGGACCGACCAACGCCATGGCGTCGACCAGGTCGTCGGGCACGGCGGCCACGGCCTCGGCGCGGCGGCCGTCCAGGAAGGCGTCCTGGATCTTCACCGCCGCCTCCTCGTAGCCCATGCGCTTGGCGTAGTCGTTGTAGAAGTTCTTATCGCGCGCGCCCATGCCGCCGATGTAAAGCGCCAGGTTCTCCTTGATCGGCAGGCGGCAGGCGTCGAGATCGTCGCCCATGGCCACGGAGACGAACGGCGCGACCTCGAAATCGTCGAGCCCCTTGCCGCCGCCGGCCTTCTCGAAACCTTCCGCCAGATAGGTCCCGTAGGCGTCGTAGCGCTCAGGAATCATGAAGAACGGGAAGATGCCATCGGCCACCTCGGCGCTGGTGCGGATACCGGCGGGGGCGATGCTGGCGGTGTAGATCTTCAGGTCGGGCTTGGGGTGCAAAATGGTCTTCAGCGGCTTGCCGAGGCCGGTCGCGCCCTCGCCGTTGTAAGGGATCTGATAGTGGAAGCCCTCGTGCGTCAGCGGCTCCTGACGGGCGAAGATCTTACGGACGATCTCGATATACTCGCGCGTCCGGGTCAGCGGCCGGCCATAGGGCACGCCGTGCCAACCTTCGACCACCTGCGGGCCCGACGGGCCGAGACCGAGGATGAAGCGGTCGCCCGAGAGCTGCTGCAGGGTCATGGCCGTCATCGCCGTGCAGGCGGGCGTCCGTCCCGGCATCTGCATGATCGCCGTACCGACCTTGATCTTCGTGGTGCGGGCCAGAATCCAGGTCGCCGGCGTCACGGCGTCCGAGCCCCAGGCCTCCGACGTCCAGACGCTGTCGAACCCAAGCCGCTCGGCCTCCAAGATCAGATCCATGTGCGGGTCGTAATGCGGGCCGCTATAGCCCATGAGAAGGCCGAGACGCATGGCGATGTCCTTTCCCTGTGCGTGTCCGACGGCGCGTCGCGGCGCCGCGTTGCTTGACCTCAAGGCCTATCGCAAACGCGTGACACGGGCAACCGGCACGGGCTGATCCGGTGCCGAAATTCAGTGACCGTTCAAACCGCCGGCGCGTTGGCGCGCCGATAGTGTCAGACCTTGTCGATGCGACAGGTGAGATCGAGGCGCAGCTTGCCGTTCTTGGCCCGACGGTCGAGGTCGATGCGGCGCGCCTTGGCCTTGCGCCGGAACGCGGCCATCAGCACCTCGCGCTCATCCTTGGTCAGATCGCGCGCGCTCAAGCTCACCTCGACACCGCCATTGGCCGGTTTCGGGGCCGATTTTCGCTTCGCCGTGGCGCTTGCCGCCTTGCCGTTGGCCCGCGCCGGCCTGCGGTCCGGCTTGCCGAAAACGGCGTTCCAGCCATCCCGGTACTCGTCGGTGGAGACGCTGGAGAAATAGCTGATCGGCCGCGCCGGCGCCTTGCCGCCGCCGGACGACGAACTGCTGGAACTGGAACCGGAACCGGAGTCGCTCGACTTGGAGCCGCTGTCCGACTTGGACGAGGAAGACGAAGAGCTGGAATCGCTCTTTTTCGTTTTGTCGGCACTCATTGTTGAACCAACACCTCACGTTTGCGCTGCCATGGGACCTGACGGGCGGCTCTATACCAAAACTGCCGAATTTTTCAATTCACAGCCGGCATGGCGGGCCGATAGCCCGCTTTCGGCTATAGTGCCGGCGTCCGCGGTAATGGGAGGAGACGACGATGGCCGAAGGCCTGCTGGACAAGTATTACGACGAGCTCTCGGTCGGCGACCGCATGGTGACGCACGGCCGGACCATCACCGAAACCGATATCGTCATGTGGTGCACCCTGACCGGCGATATGTTCCTGATCCACACGGACCGGCACTATGCCGAGAAATCCATGTTCGGACAGCGCATCGCGCCCGGCCTGATGGTGAACGCCTTCATGGCGGGCCTTGGCGTGCCGGCGGGCTCGCCCTCCATTCTGGCCAACTACGGCACCAACGAGCTGCGCTTCACGGCCCCGGTGTTCATCGGCGACACGCTGCACCTCGAAGCCGAGGTGGTCGAGAAGAAGGACCGCAAGCCGGGCCGCGACGGCGTGGTGACGCTGCAGTGGAACGCCGTCAATCAGAACGGCCGGACGGTGATGTCGAGCCAGTTGATGAGCCTGATGGCCTGCCGGCCGGCGGCGAAGGAGGCCGCGGCATGAGCGACGGCACCGTTCTGCTCGAGCGCCAGGGCGCGGTCGCCGAAATCGCCTTCAACCGACCGGAATCGAAAAACAGCCTGCGGCCGCAGGAGCTGGCGCTCTTGGCCGAGCACCTGGACGCGGTCGAGGCGTCGGACGCGCGCTGCCTGCTGCTGCGCGGCGAAGGCGGCGCCTTCAGCGCCGGCCGCGATATCGCCGGCGCCGATCCGGCGACGGATGACAACGAGGCCCTGCTGAAGGACGGCATCAACCCGGTGTTGAAGCGGGTCAAGGACTTCCCTCTGCCGACCGTGGCGGCGGTCGAGGGGCCGTGCCTCGGCATCGGCTTCGGTCTGGCGTTTGCCTGCGATATCGTGCTCGCCGCCGATGACGCCGTGCTCGGCAGCCCGTTCCGCAACATCGGCTGCATCCTCGATTCCGGCGGCCACTGGTTCATGGCCGACCGCATCGGCACGCACCGGACGCTGGAGCTGATCTATACCGGCCGGCTGATCAGCGGCCGCGAGGCCAGCGACATGGGATTGATCAACCGGGCGCTCGCCCGGCTCGATCTGTTGCCGGAAGCGCGCAAGCTCGCCGGCAACATCGCCGCCGGACCGACGATCGCCTTCAAGATCTCGAAACGCATCCTGGCCGAGGGCGCGGACTACGCGCGCACGCTCGACCTGGAGGCGGAAGGCCAGGCCGAGGCCCTGCGCACCGAGGACGGCGTCGAAGGCTTCAAGGCCTTCCAGGAAAAGCGCCGGCCAACATTTCACGGCCGTTAGGCGCGCCGCGATAGATGGCGAAGACGCGGGCCGAGCGGCACGAGGATCAGCAACGGCGCATCATCGAGGCGGCGGCGCGCCTGTTCGCCGAACGCACCTTCACGCGCACGTCCATAGCCGAACTGGCCAGAGCCTGCGGCTTTTCGAAGCCGCTGCTGTACCACTATTTCGAGTCCAAGGAGGACGTGCTCTACCGCATGCTGCAGGCGCATATGCGCGATCTGCGGGCGGCGCTGGTGGGCGCGCACGACAGTTCGGACGACCCGCAAGGCCGGTTCCGCGCCTTCGTCTCGGCCTCGCTCTCGGTCTACACCGCCGTGCCGGAGAAACACGTGGTGCTGATGCACGACCTCGACTGCCTGCCGGAACCGCAGCGCGCCGAGATCGTGGCGGCGGAGCGGGAACTGGTGGAGCTCGTCGCCGACATGCTGGCGGCGCTCAGGCCGGAACTGACGACGGACCGTCGCCTGCGCAAGCCCTATGCGATGATGTTCTACGGACTGCTGAACTGGACCTACATCTGGTACGACCCCAACGGCCCGGTGCCGCCGGAAGAGTTCGCCCAGCGCGCCTGCGACACGTTTCTCTACGGCTTCCTGCCCTCGAAGACCTAAATCCGGCCGAAGTCGCTGCCGTATACCGCTTCGAGGCGTTCGAGCGCCTCGCGCGGCAATGGGCCCATCTCGGCGGCGGCAATGGCCTGTTCGAGGTGATCGAGCTCGGCAAGGCCCAGGACGACGCAATTGATGTCCTCGTCGGCGAGGGCAAAGCGGATCGCCGTCTGTGCCCGCGTCCCATAGGCATCGCCCAGCGCCGAGAACACGGCGCGGGCGCGCTGCTCTTCCTCGCTGACAACGGTCGCGTCCGTGATCATGACCTCACGGCCGGTGCGCGCATCCGTCGCCAGCACGCCGGCGGCGAACACCCGAATGTTCATGACGCCCACGTCGCGCGCTTTGCAGGCCGCGATCAGGCCGTTGAAGTCGTGGCCCGACCACGCCGTCGGCATGGCCTGGCCGGCGCTCGGATTGAGCAGGTTGTAGTAGACCTGCGCCGTATCGAACCGGCCGCTGTCGACGACGCGGCACAGGCTGGCGGCATCGCCCAGCGCGGTGATGCCGGTGAAGCGCGTCAGCCCCTGCTCGCGCAACCGGTCGAGGCAATCGGCAACGCCGCCGGGGCCGATGACCTGGTCGACGCCGATCATCGTGTCGGTGGTCGCGGCGCCGATCGGGTTGTGCAGCTGCAGCAGGTCGACGGAACCGCGCCGCAACCGCTTCAGGCTGGCTTCAGCGCTGGCCTCGATCTGGTCGCCGATGTCATCGAGCGCGCCGAGATCGAGCCTGACTTTCGTGGACAGATACGGCGTCTCGTCGATCTCGGCCAGCAGCCAGCCCAGCGCCTCTTCCGATTGGCCGTCGCCATAGGACGGCGCCGTATCGATGAAGTTGATGCCGGCGTCCAGCGCGCGGCGGATGGCGGCGCGCTTGGTGTCGTCGTCGCGGTGGATCAGGATGCCGCCGACCCAACCGCCGCCGAAGATCACCTCGGAGACCATCAGATCCGTCCGGCCGAACCTGCGATAGTTCAAGACGGCCTCTCCTCTGTTGTCGCCGCGTCCCGGACGCGGCGGCGCCCGCGGCTATTGCGCCGACATGCCGCCGTCAACGGTCAGGACGCTGCCGGTGCTGAAGCCGGATTCGTCGCTCGCCAGGTAGAGCATGGCATAGGCCACCTCCATGGGCGTGCCGAGCCGGTTCATCGGATGGCGCGCCTCGAGGCTGCGGCGCAGACCGCCGGGATCGTCGCTGCTGGCGAACATCTCGTCGAAATAGGCGGTCTCGATGGTGCCCGGCGCCACCGCGTTGATGCGAACGCCGTCGTCGACATGGTCCAGCGCCATGGCCCGGGTCAGCGCCGCGACCGCGCCCTTGGACGCGACATAGGCCGCGCGGTCGCGAATGCCGATCGCCGCCACCACCGACGCGGTATTGACGATGACGCCGCCGCCCTGTTGGCGCATGACCGGAATGACGTATTTGCAGCCGAGATAGACGCCACGCAGGTTGACCGCGATCAGCGCGTCCCAATCCGCTTCGTCGGTTTCGACGACGCTGCCGGTAATGCCGTAGCCGGCGTTGTTCACCAGCACGTCGATGCGGCCGAAGGCGGCGACAGTGTCGTCGATCATGCGCTTGACATCAGCGCTCTCGGCAACGTCGACCGCCGTCGCCTCGGCCCGGCGTCCGGCCGCCCGCGCCGCCCCCGCCGCGGCTTCGGCGGCTCCGGCATTCTTGTCGGCGATCATCAGATCGGCGCCTTCGGCGGCGAACAGGTCGCAGACCGCGCGGCCGATGCCCGAGCCGCCGCCAGTGATAATGACGATCTTGTTTTCCAGGCGCATGGCGCGGTTACCTCCCCCGCCAGACCGGTGGACGTTTTTCCAGGAAGGCGGCGATGCCTTCGCGGGCGTCCTCGGCCTGGAAGGCGCGCACCATCTGGTCAGCCACATAGTCATAGGCCTGGGCCCTGTCCATCTCGTACTGCCGGTAGAATGATCGTTTCCCCAGCGCCACGGCAAACGGCGACTTCGAGGCGATAACCGTCGCCAGCTCGGTCACGGTCGCGTCCAGCGCCGCCGGTGGCACGGCCTCGTTGATCAGGCCGAAACGCGCGGCCGTCTCGGCATCCATCAGCTTGCCGGTCAGCAGCATCTGCATGGCGTGCTTGCGGCTGACGGCGCGGCTGAGCGCGACCTGCGGCGTCAGGCACCAGAGCCCAATATTGACGCCCGGGGTGGCGAACTTGGCCTCGGTCGAGGCGATCGCCAGGTCGCAGCTGGCGACGAGCTCACACCCGGCCGCCGTGGCCGTGCCCTGCACCTTGGCGATAACAGGCTTCGGCGAATCCACAATCGACTGCATCATCCGGTTGCAGACCAGATTGGCGGCCCGTTTCTCCTCGCCGGAATTCGTCGCCAGGGACTCCTTGAGGTCGTGGCCGGTGCAGAACAGCCGCCCGCTCGCCGTGATCACCACGACGCGCACCGTGTCGTCCTCGGCGATCCGGTCGAACTCGGCCTGCAGATCGTGCACCAGGCCATGCGACAGACTGTTGCCCGACGCCGGCCGGTTCAACGTCAGCGTGGCGATGCCGTCGGCATCGTCGCGCAACAGGACCGGTTCGACCGCGTCCTGAGCCTCGGGCTGCACCGACATGATTCAGGTCCTCCTCGCACTGTCACGAGCGCGAGTATAGCACCAAGGGACGTGTGGCTAGCCCAGCGGCCGGTCCTCAAACGCGCGACTTCCGTCGATCGGCGTGAAGGTGCGGACCTGCACGCCCACCGGCACGGTCCGCCGGACGCCGCCGATCCAGGAATGCACGGTCGCGCCGAGGATCATGTCCACGTTCGTGCCGTCGGACGACAACGGCAGCAGCACTCGCTCGCCCTGCGCCGGCTTCTTGGCCTCGGCGTAGAGTCGGCCGCTGATATGCGCGACGCAGGGCAACTCGACCACCTTGCGGAAATAGTAGAACACCCGCTGTTGCGCATCAGGCGCCACCATCTCGTCGAGATAGCGACCGGTGATATTGCTGTCATAGGCGTCACGGACATGATCGCCCATCAGCCGGTAGCGGAACCGCTGGCCCTCGGACAGATAGTCGCAAAGCCAGACGAACGGCAGCAGGCGTGGAATCTCAGCGGGATCGATGTCTCGGCGCGCGGGCATGTCCCGGTCACGCGCCGCCGCCATCCAGTATTCGATGAGTTCGCGCAACAATGGCTGCCCAACATGATCGAAGCTGCCCATCGTCAGCCGCATCAGTTGAGCTCTTGACGACTGTCGTCGCATGGCTCTTTCGGCGCGCGCGCATCGACCGCCAGGTGCGTTTGGATGCAGGCACCACAAAGGGCCAGTCCAACAAGACCGGCCCCAACCCCCTTACGCGGCATGGACCCCCTCCCGCGAAGCACTGAACACACAACAATTGCGGCGGTGAATCGCCGCCGCATTCAGTCTGGCGCGGTCGAAGGTGGGCGACAAGCATCTATTTGCCCAAGGCCGGCGCGGCTTCGAGGTATTCTCAACCAGTGGAAAGGAAACGAACGTGAGCACAAGACGGTGACCAGGATGCAGGATCGTTTCGTTCCCGAACCGGGCCAGGTCTTCCTCGACCACGTCGGCCTGTTCGTCGCCGAGTTGGACGCGGTGCCGGCCGCGTTATCGCGCCTGGGCTTCACCCTGACGCCGCGCGCCGTGCATATGAACCGGGATGCCGCCGGCAACGACACGCCAAGCGGCACCAGCAACCATTGCGCCATGTTCCGGGAAGGCTATCTGGAAATCCTGAGCGCCACCGCCGATACGCCGCTGGCGACGCAACTCAAGGCGCGACTGGCGCGCTATCCCGGCGCCCATCTCATCGCTTTCGCCGCCGCCGACGCGGCCAGCCGGCACACATCGCTGACCCAAACGGACCTCGCGCCGCTGCCGCTGGTGAACCTGCAACGCCCGATCGATGTCGAGGGCGGCACGGCCACCGGCCGCTTCAGCGTCGTCCGCATGCCGCCCGACGACATGCCCGAGGGGCGCATTCAAATCGTCACGCATCACACGCCGGAACTGGTCTGGCAGCCGCGCTTCCTGACGCATGCCAACGGCGTCGAGGCGCTGACCGAGGTGCTGGTCTGCGTCGACGACCCGGCAGAGGCCGCCGACCGCTTTGGCCGGCTGCTGGCGCGTCCGGCGCCGATATCCGAGGGCGAAGCCGAAATCGGCCTGAGCCGGGGCCGCATTCGGTTTCTGACGCCAGATCGACTGGCCGAGATTGTGCCCGGCGTAATGCCGCCCTGCCTGCCGTTCATTGCCGCCGTCGGATTCCGCTGTCGCGATCTCGCGGCGACCGGCCGGTTCTTCGCGGATCGCGATATCGCCGTCACCGGACGGGATCGGATGCAGATCCAGTTGCCGGCATCGGAAGCCTTCGGCCTGACCATGCTGTTCCGGTCCGCCGACATAGGGTCATTGACGCACCGACCCTAACGTCCAAGACTTGACGGGATGCGTCTCTGGGGCTCGATACTGGCGGGCGCCATCCTGACAGCGGCGGCGCCGGCCGACACCGACCGGCTGACCTGGCCGACGGATTACCGCGCCTCGGACCTGCACTATGCCACCATCGATCAACCGCTGCGCAAGATGATCCATCGGCTCTACGCCAACCCGACCGCCGTGGACGCGGTCCGGCGCGGCGGACCGTTTCCGACCGGCACCCGTTTGATCATGGAGGTGCATGCGGCGCGCCTCGACGACGCGGGCCGGCCGCTGACCGATCCGGACGGCGGCTTCCTGACCGCCGGTCCGATCGCCGTCTACGTCATGCAGAAAAGCGCCGGCCAGGGCGAGGCGCCCTCGCTGCGTCAGCGGCGCAGCGGCGAATGGACCTACGGCGAGTTCGATCCGGGCGGACGGCACGCCAGCGACGATGTCAGCGGCTGCGTCGAATGCCACCACCTCAGGCGCTACGAGGATTTCGTGTTCAGCCGGCAGCGTCTGGAGCAGCACTTGCGCTGACGCCGCCAGGATCCGTGGCAAGGAAGCTGTCCAGCTGAATCTGCGTCGCGGCCGCACCGAGCTCGGTCAGGCGCGCCGCGCAGGCGTCAACGAATTCCGGCGGTCCGGCGATGAAGCATTGCCGCTGGGCCGCGTCCCAGACCTCTCGGTCGAGCCAATCTGGCACGCGGCCGGCGAGCCAGCCGCTACCGGCGGGCGGTTCTTCGCGCGTCAGGGTGACGCGATAGTCGAAATTTGCGTGGCGATGGCGCAGCGTCTCCAGTCGGTCGAGCGCGAACACTTCGGCCGCCGTGCGCACCGACAGGACCAGCAGCACCGGCAGGTCGACTCCGTCCGCAAGCGCGCGGGTCAAGTTGCTCAATACCGGCGACAGGCCGGTGCCGCCGGCAAGCCCCAGCAGCGGCCGCCCCTCGTCGCCGCGCCAGGTGCAGTCGCCGAACGGTCCGTGCAGATCGACATGATCGCCGACGGTCAGGTTGTCGTGGATCCAGCCGCTGGCCTTGCCCTGCGCGTGCCGCGTCACGAAGAACCGCAGCAGGCCGTCGGGCGCCCGGCCGTCGGCGTCGGGCGCGTCGGCCATGGAATAGGTACGGCTCGGCTGCACGCCCGGCACGGCGAGCTCCATGTGCATCCCGGCGCGGAAGCGCAAGTCGGCATCGGCGGGCAGGGCCACGGCGACCTCGCGCACCGACGGCGTCACGGCGTGGCTGGCGACCACACGGGCGCGGACGTCGACCGGCCGCACCAGCACCTCGTCGGCGGCCACCGCCGTCATTTCGCCCAGCGAGCGGATGCGCAGCTCCGGCGTCAGCGGCTTCGACTGGCAGATCAGGCACTTGCCCTCGGCCCGTTCGGCGTCGTCGATGCCGAAATTCATCGCCCAGCCGGGGTCGACCTCACCGCTGACGACCTGCACCTTGCATTCGCCGCAGGCGCCGCCCCGGCAATTGTGCGGCAGGTGCAGGCCGGCGTTCAGACCGGCGTCCAGCACCAGCTCGTCGAAGCCGCACTCATAGCTCTCGCCGGTGTTTTCGACGAATACCGTGCAGTTATTGCTCATCCACGCATCCCCGGGCCTTGTCTCGTGGCCGAAATGGCCGATGATGAGGGGCAAGTCAAGCAAGCGGGCAAGAAAGCTTGGCCAGAAGGAGGCGCCTCGTGACCGACACCGACCGCATCGAACGCATTGCCGGGAAGCTCTACAACGACCATCGGGCGAAGGCGCAGCTTGTCGCGCTGAGCGGCGATCTGCAGCCGCGCGACGTCGCCGAGGGCTATGCCGTGCAGGATGCCTTGCAGACGCTTTACGCCCGCGACGGCAAGTCGCTCGGCGGCTGGAAGGTCGCGCTGACGACGCCGGTCATGCAGGAGATGGTCGGCGTCAGCCATCCCTGCGAAGGCGGCATCTTCGCCGACCGCATCCACCATGGGCTCGGCGAGATCCGCGCCGCCGACTTCGTGCATATCGGCGTCGAGGCCGAGATCGCCGTGCGGCTGGACCGCGACCTGCCGGCCGGCCCCACGCCCTACGACCGGGACTCGGTGGCGGACGCGGTCGGCGCCTGCATGGCGGCGATCGAAATCGTCGACGACCGCGCCTGCGAATACGGCACGCTCGACGGCGCCACGCTGATCGCCGACAACAGCTTCAACTTCGGCTGCGTCGTCGGACCAGAAGTCACTGCCTGGCGCGAGCTCGACCTCGCCACCGCGGCCGGGCGGATGACCATCAACGGCGAGACCGTGGGCGAGGGCCACGGCCGCGACGTCATGGGCCATCCGTTCGAGGCGCTGGCCTGGCTCGCCAACAGCCTGGCCGCGCGCGACAAGCCGCTGCAGGCCGGGCAGATCGTGCTCACCGGCTCGGTCGTGGCGACCAAATGGCTGTCCCCCGGCGACGAAATGGCCAGCATCATCGAGGGCCTGGGCGAAGCCCGGCTACGGGTCAGCTAGCGCGCCGCCCCAGCGAACCGAACAGCAACGCCGTGATCACGGCCGCGGTCATCAGAATGCCCATGATCGCGAGCCGCACCGGCAGGTCGCCGCCCGCGCCCTGCATCGCGCCCGTCGTCAGCGTCAGCGCGGCAACCCCGACGGCCAGCAGCGCGAAGAACAGCGCGACCCGGTCGCCATGCCTGATCAGAACGGCGATCGGCGACGCCAACAGCGCGCCCAGCACCAGATGCGAGGGCCAGGCGATGCCGGCGAACGGCAGGTAAGTCAGAACCGCCAGCCCAGCCAGCGACGCCAATATCAGCCCCCGAATTCGCTGCAACGACGATCCGACGACAACCGTCCCGATCGCCGCGGCGGCGACGAAGGGCAGCACGTCGATCGCCGTCAATGCGGCGATCGGCCAGACCGGCTCGGCCGCCGCCTCCAGTGACAGCAATCCGGCCAGCAACAACGTCCAGACGGTGCCGGCGAGGCCGATCCGGTGCAGCGCGGTCAGTGTCTGGGCCATCTCCGATACGGCAGATTCAATGCGCCTTCAGGAAGCCCATCAGGGTCTCTGTGTAGATCGCGGCCTGCTCGACATTGGCGATGTGGCGAGCGTCGCCGATCACCGCGAGCTGCGCGTCGGCAATGCCGTTCTTGATGGTTTCCGCCGCCTCGACCGTCGTGGAGGGGTCGTCCTCGCCGGCGATCACCAAGGTCGGCGTCTTGATCTCGCCCAGACGGTCCGTGTAGTCGAGTGTCGAAATCGCCTGGCAGCAGCCGACATAGCCGGCGACCGGCGTGCTCAGGATCTCCGAGCGGATCCGCTCGACGCCGTCGCCGTTCTCGGCGAAGTACGACGGCGTGAACCAGCGCTCCAGCGTCGGCTCCGCCAGCGCCGCCATGCCGTCGGTCCGCGCCATGGCGATGCGCTCATCCCACATCGGCTTGGCCTCGCCCGGCACCCGGCTGGTGGTGTTGCTCAACGTCAGCGACGCCAAGCGGTCCGGCGCGCGCAGGCCCAGATTCTGGCCGATCATGCCGCCCATCGACAGCCCGACCCAGTGCACCCGGTCGATCTCCAGTGCATCCAGCACGCCGAGCGCGTCGTCGGCCAGCATATCGAGGCTGTAGGGGCCGTCCGGCGCCTCGGTGCCGCCGTGGCCGCGCGTATCCATGTTCAGCACACGGTATTTGGTGGTCAGGCTCGGGAGCTGCGGCTTCCACATCCGCCGGCTCGAGGCCAGCGAGTGGCTCAACGCCACCACCGGCGCGCCGCCGGGACCCGCCAACTCGCAATTCACCTTGATTCCGTTCGCCGCTATCTGCATGCCTTACTCCTCCTCAGGCCGGCGCGATGCCATGGGCCTTGATCTCGACCTCGACGAAAACGAGTTCCTTCTCGCCGCCGTTATAGACGTCGTGCTCGACGCCGGCCTGGCGGTAATACGGCACGCCGGCCGTCAGCTGCGCCTGTTGCCAGCCGTCTGATGTATCGATCTTCAGCAGGCCGTCCGTTTGCGGCACCACGACGTAATCGAATTCGTGCACATGCCAACCGGTATGGGCGCCGGGCGCGAAGCGCCATTCGACCACCCGCACCCGTTCGTTCTCGACCTGGATCGTCGGCACGGCATCGGCCGGCGCGTCCTGCTGCATGTCGAACCTCCCTCGTTCCGCTGCAAGTAAACACCAATTCGCCGGCCGGGACACGTCTTGCCGCTGACCTTAGCCTCGGGCATGCTGCCCGGCCGGTCTGCGAGGAACTGAAATGGACGGTGGCGAGGCGCTGGTGCGCACGATGATCGCGCACGGCATCGAGGTCGGCTTCACGGTGCCCGGCGAGAGCTTTCTGACCGTGCTGGAAGCGCTCAGGCGGCAACGCAACCGCTTTCGGCTGGTTTCCGTGCGCCAGGAAGGCGGCGGCGCGTTCGCCGCGGAAGCCTACGGCAAGCTGACGGGCAAGCCCGCGGCCGTGCTGGTCAGCCGCGGTCCGGGCGCGTCGAACGCCGCCGTCGGCCTGCACACGGCGCGGCAGGATTCGACGCCGCTGCTGCTGGTCATCGGCCATGTGCGCCGGCGCTCGCGCGGCCGCGAGGCATTCCAGGAAGTCGATCACCACGCCATGTTCGCCTCGCTCGCCAAGGCCGTGATCGAGCCGGCGGCGGCCGACGAAATTCCGGAGGCGGCGGCGCGCGCCATCGCCAAGACCACCGAGGGCCGCCCCGGCCCGGTGGTGCTGGTCCTGCCGCGCGACCTGACCGAAGCCGAGATTGGCAAGCCTGAATTGCCCGAGGCCGCGGCGCGCGCGACGCTGACACCCGAACCGGATTTGCTGGCGGACGCCGCTGTACTGCTACGGGACGCCCGGCGGCCGCTGATCATCGCCGGCGAGCAGATTCCCTTCGAAGGGGCTCACGGCGCGCTCACCGACTTCGCATCGGCACTCGGCGCACCGGTGATGGCGGCCTATCGCCGCCAGGACGTGATGGACAACGAGCATCCGGCCTATGCCGGCCATCTGGAGATCAACCGCGTCGACTTCCAGCGCGGGGCCTTTGCCGACTGCGACCTGCTGATCGCGGCGGGCAGCCGGCTGGACGGCATCACTGCCGAGGACGACAATCTGCTGCGCGACGGCCTGCCGCTCTTGCACATCCACCCCGACGCCGAGGTGCTGATGCGCTTCGGCGCCGACCTAGCGATCCGCGCCGATACCGGCCCGACATTGACGGCGCTGACGCCCCGCCTGTCGGCGCCACCGACGGAACGCCTCGATTGGCGGGACGGGTTGCATCAGGCGTTTCTGAACCTGTCGACGCCCGGCGCCGTCCCGATTGCCGGCGAGGTGGATCTCGCCCAGATCGCGCATGTCGTCGATATGGCCACACCGGCCGACCGCGTCATCCTGACCGACGCCGGCAGCTTTTCGCGCTGGATCCATCGCTATACCCGCAGCCGCGGACCGAGCAGCACGGCCGGACCGATGTCGGGCGCCATGGGCTATGCCGTGCCCGGCGCCATCGGCGCGCATCTGGCCCGGCCCGAGGCGGCGATCATCGCCTATGTCGGCGACGGCGGCTTCATGATGACGGGCCAGGAGCTGATGACCGCGATCGAACAAGACCTGCCGATCAAGCTCATCGTCTGCGACAACGCGGCCCAGGGTTCGATCCTGGCAGGACAGGTCAGCAAATACGGCGAGGCGTCAGACTATGCCACCCGGCTGCAAAGCCCCGACTTCGCCGCCGTCGCCGCGGCCTACGGCGCGCCGTCCTGGTCCGTGACCCGTACCGACGAATTCGCCGACGCCTTCGCGGCCGCGCTCGCCCATCCCGGCCCGGCGCTCATCCACGTCGTGACAGACACGCGCGACATCGCGCCCTACGGGCCCGGCAAGGACGCGGTGTAGTAAATAAGCTAGTTCGCGGCCGGCGCGTCGAAGTTCACGGTGACCTCGGGCATGGCCTCGTTCAGGCGGGCGACCACCGACTCCGTGACATTCAGCTTGTCGTTGAAGACCAGCACCGCCGAGCGCGGCAGCGTCAGCGTTGCGCCCTTTTCCTGCATCACCTCGGCCACCGCGCGCGCCATGGCCTCGCGGACTTGGCGCATGCCGGAATTGAACGCCGTGTTCAGCAGGTTGCGGCGCTGCTCGGCGTCCCGGCGCAGGTCGGCGTAGTCGCGCTCCAGCTTGCGCCGGCGCTGATCCATGGCCTCGCCCGAGAGGATCGCCTGTTGCCGGCGCAACTCGTCTTCCTCGACCTTCAGCGCCTGCTTGCGCTGCTCGAGCTGCTGCTCGTAGTTGGTGCGCTGCGTCTCCACTTGTCCGATCACGCTCTTGGCGGCGGCCGAGTCGCGCAAGACCCGCTGCACGTCCACGATCATCACCACGAGCGCGCCGTCTTGGGCGCGCGCCGGCGCCGACGACAGCATCGCAATGGCGAGAAGAACAAGTGCCGCGGCCCCGGCGATGGACGCGCGAGTCCAGACCGGGCCTGAGGTCGGATTTTTGGCCGTCATGATTCGCGCAACCTAACAGAGACACGGGGCCAAGCCAAACGAAGCCGCCGGCCGGAAACGCCCGCGCCGGGAAATGTGATCGGCCGCGCGAATACGCCGTCAGGCCGCCAGCTTGTCGGCCACGAAGTCGAGCCTGTCCTGGCCCCAGAACAGCTCGCCGTCGATCACGTAGGTCGGCGCGCCGAAGACACCGGCCGCCAAAGCGTCATCGATGTTGCGCCGGAATTCGGCCTGCGCCGCATCGCCTTCGGCGGCGGCGAGCAGCGTCGCGCCATCGAAACCTGCCTCGCCGACGGCCGCGAGGAGGTGATCCGGATCGGCAAGGTTACGGTCCTGCTCCCAGCAGGCCCGCAGCAGCGCCCAGGCGACGGCCAGCGGATCGAGGCCGGCCTGGCCGGCGGCGACGATCATGCGATTGGCGGTGCCGTCGTCGACGGGGTGGAACGGCGGCTTGACGTTGATCGGCAGGCCGAGCCGGGCTTTCCAGCGCTGCAGCTCCATCATCCGGTAGGCTTGGCGCGCCGGCGCGCGCTTGGGCAGCGGCAGACCGCCGGTCTGTGAAAAGATCTCGCCGAAATGCGCCGGCTTGCAGCGGATCTCGGCACCCGCCTTGGCGACAATATCGGTCAGCCGCGGATGCCCCAGATAGGTCCAAGGCGACGCGGCCGTGAGATAATAGTCGATCACTTTGCTCATGGGGCTACTCCGGTAACGCGGTGGGCCAGACGACGTTCTTGGTCAGTTCGGGCCAGCCGATGGCGTCGCCGGCCCGTTTCGCCGCCTCTTCCGCCGGCAGCTGAGTGTCCCAGTTGGCGGCGATGTAGCGCCGGCCGGTGACGGCGTCGGCGGCCGGCGAGGCCAGCCACAGCATCGGCGGCGCCATGGCTTCGGGCCGGATCAGGTCGGCCCTGTCGAAGCCCGATTCCAGCGGCACCATCGGCGTGTCGGCCGGCCCGCCGGGCACGACGATATTGACGGTGATGCCGCTGTCCTTGAACTCGCGGGCCAAGCCGGACAGCAGCGCCTCCAGCCCCGCCTTCGAGGCGCTGTAGGGCGAGAAGCCGTCGCGCAGCATGGTGAAGAAGCTGGTGGTGATGGCGATGATCCGCCCCCGCCGCTGCGCCTTCATGTGCGGGGCGACAGCCTTGATCAGCAGGAACGGGCCGGTCAGGTTGACATCGATGAACTGACGCCAGGCGTCGGCGTCGATCTCGTCGATGCCGATCAGATCGTCCATATGGTCGGGCCGGATTACGCCCATCCCAAGGCCGGCGCTGTTGATCAGCACGTCGATGCGACCGAACCGCTCAACAGTGCGCTCCACCGTATCCGCGATATAGGCCGGGTCGGCGATGTCGCCCGGCAGCGCCAGCACGTTGTCGGCGCCGGCGACGGCGCAGGCGTCGTCGTCCAGCTCCGCCAGCCCCTCGACGTTGGCGTCCATGATCGCCACCCGCGCGCCGGCATTAACAAAGGCCTGCGTCACCGCCCGGCCCAGCCCGCCGGCGGCGCCCGTGACCATCACCACGCTGCCCTCAACCGTCATATTCCGGCCTCCTGTGTTCCTTGCATACGCAGTCTAGCGCAGATGCCGGTCGAGAAAGCCGCGGACCCGCTGAATGGCGTCGGCGCGCGCGGCCGGATCGGGCACGATCCGGTGACCATACGCCTCGAGCGCCGGCCCCTCGCCGTCGAAGCCGTGATGGGCGCCGGGATAGACCTGCAAGGTGACGCTTTGGTCGGTCCGGCCGACCTGGCGCATGCCGCGACAGCGATCGGCGGGCGTCCAGTCGTCGGCATCGCCGATCAGGATCTGCAGCGGCGCGTCCAGATCGACCAGCAAATCCGGGCACCAGGGATAGAAGGCGATGGCGGCCCGGAACGGTTCGGCCCGGGCGCCGGCGATCTTGCGCACCGACAGTACGGCCGCCGAACCGCCATGCGACCAGCCGATGACGCCGATGCGGCGCCGGTCGATGTCGGGCCGGGCGGCGAGCCAGGCGCGCGCGGCATGGGCGTCGTCGGCGCGCGTGAAGGGATTGACGCTGAGCGGCTGTTCGCAAACCGAGACCTCGCCCCGGGGCGTGAAGCTGTCGACCCGCAGCGTGGCGTAGCCCCATTGCGCCAGACGGAAAGCCCAGGCGATCTGCGCGCCGACCATGCCGTCACAATGATGCAGCAGCACGACGGCCGGGAACGGCCCCGCGCCATCGGGGCGAAGCAGAATGCCGGAGAGCAGAATTGGCCGGCCGTCGGCTGTCGGGCGCTCAAAGGCCACGGATTCGGGCGCGCCAGACCGTGCTTCGACTGCCGCAAACAGCAAAGTCACAAGGATAGCTGCGACAAATCGCACCGGTCGGGACGACAGGCCGGCGTTTTCTGACGGCAAAAATTGTTTTAAACTTAAAATAATTTATCTCCCTGTCGGGACATCAGTCTTAGCGCAGCGACGGGGTCAGGGCGAGGACGGCGAAGCATGAAGATCGACATCATCGGCGGCGGTCCGGCGGGGCTCTATTTCGCGATCCTGATGAAGAAGGCCGATCCCGGCCACGAGATCCACGTCGTCGAGCGCAATCGGCCGGACGACACGTTTGGCTTCGGCGTGGTGTTTTCCGACGAGACGCTGGGCCACTTCCGCGACAGCGATCCCGAGACCTACTACGAGATCCTCGACAACTTCGCCTATTGGGACGAGATCGACACCCATTTCAAGGGTCAGGTGATCCGCTCGACGGGCCACGGCTTCTGCGGCATCGGCCGCAAGGAACTGCTGAACATCCTGCAGCGGCGCGCCGCCGGCCTGGACATCGACATCCGCTACGAGACCGACATTGCCGACGTCGAGACTCTGCGCCAGAACACCGACCTGCTGGTCGCCTCGGACGGCATCAACAGCGTCACCCGCGACACCTACGAGGCGAGCTTCCGGACCGAGATCGACTGGCGCAGCAACAAGTTCGTCTGGCTGGGTATCAAGGCGGCGCTGCCGGCCTTCACCTTCATCTTCAAGGAAGACCAGCACGGCATCTGGAACGTGCACGCCTACCGCTACAAGGGTGACTACGCGACCTTCGTGCTGGAGACCACGGAAGAGGCCTGGCGCAAGGCCGGGCTGGACCAGGCGAGCGAGGAAGAAACCGTCGCCTTCACGCGAGCGCTGTTCGCCGACGAGTTGCCGGAGTGCGAGTATCTCACCAACCGCTCGCTCTGGCGCACGTTCCCGATGATCCGCTGCGGCAGCTGGGTGCACGAGAATGTCGTGCTGATCGGCGATTCCGCCCACACCGCGCATTTCTCCATCGGCTCCGGCACCAAGCTGGCGATGGAAGACTCGATCGCGCTCGCCGACGCCTTCGCCGCGCGGCCGAACGACGTGCGCGCGGCGCTCGCCGATTACGATGCCGTCCGCCGGCCGGAAGTCGAGAAGATCCAGCACGCGGCCGACGTCAGCCTGGTCTGGTTCGAGAACGTGCACCGGTTCTGGGACATGGACCCGGTGCAGTTCAATTTCTCGCTGCTCTCGCGGTCGAAGCAGATCACCTACGACAATCTGCGCCTGCGCGACGCCAAGCTGGTCGACGACGTAACGCACTGGTGCGCCGAGCAGTCCCGTACTGCCGGCTTCGACGTACCGCGCAACGATCCGCCGCCGCCGATGTTCCTGCCGTTCAAGCTGCGCGACATGGTGGTGCAGAACCGCGTCGTGGTTTCTGCCATGTGCCAATACTCGGCGACCGACGGCATGCCGGACGACTGGCACCTCGTGCATCTCGGCAGCCGCGCCATCGGCGGCGCCGGCCTGGTCTTCACCGAGATGACCAACGTTTCGGCCGACGCGCGCATCTCGCCGGGCTGCACAGGGCTCTATTCGGAGACCCATCGCGACGCCTGGAAGCGCATCGTCGACTTCGTGCATGCCAACAGCCAGGCCAGGATCTGCATGCAGCTCGGCCATGCCGGCCGCAAGGGCTCGACCCAGCTCGGCTGGGAGGAGATGGACCATCCGCTGGCGGACGGCAACTGGCCGATCGTCGCGCCTTCGCCGCTGCCCTACTTCCCCGACAGCCAGACCCCGCGCGAGATGACGCGGGCCGACATGGACGAAACCATCGCCCACTATGTCCAGGCCGCGAAATGGGCCGACGAGGCCGGCTTCGACATGTGCGAGGTGCACATGGCGCACGGCTATCTGCTGGCGAGCTTCATCTCGCCGCTGACCAACAAGCGGAGCGACCAATATGGCGGCACGGTCGAAAACCGCATGCGCTTCCCGCTCGAGGTGTTCGACGCGGTGCGCGCGATCTGGCCCGCGCACAAGCCGATGTCGGCCCGGATCTCGGCGACGGACTGGATGCCCGACGGCCTGAGCGACGCCGACCTGCTGGCGGTGGCGCGGTTGCTGAAGGAGCATGGCTGCGACCTGATCGACGTGTCGGCCGGCCAGACCGTGCCGGACCAGCAGCCGATCTACGGCCGCATGTTCCAGACGCCGTTCTCGGACCGCATCCGCAACGAGGTCGATGTCGCGACCATGGCCGTCGGCAACATCACCACGGCGGACCAGATCAACACCATCGTCGCCGCCGGCCGCGCCGACCTGGTGGCGCTCGCCCGGCCGCACCTGGCCGATCCCTACTTCACCCTGCGCGCGGCGGCGCATTACGGCTACACGCCGCAGCACTGGCCGGCGCCCTACCTCACGGGTCGCGACCAGGCGTTGCTGCTGGCCGAACGCGCGAACGAGGAACAGGCCGAGATGCGCCGCCTCGCCCGCCCACCGAAGCCCCAGCACGAGCGCCTCGCTGCCGACTAGGCCATGCCGGTGGCGCATGGCTGACCGGCGATCGAGAAGTCCGGTTTCCTTGCCACGACACAACCGTTACGCTTGTCACGCATGACATCGCGCTGATGCTGCTAGGCCGAGGCGGCGATCCGCGATGTTTTCGTTGTTGCCAGATCGACGCGACCGGTAAATGACCGCAGAAGCGACAGGACGTCAGCGCGCCGGCGGCGTGCGGGGGCTGACCGTGGCCACGGGCCGTGGCATCGTCTACATGATCGTCGGCTGCGCGCTGCTGACGCTGAACGACGCGCTAGTGAAGTGGACGACCGCTGGCTATCCGGTCGGACAGATCCTGTTCGTGCGCGGCAGCTTCGTGTTCCTGCCCCTCGCCTTCCTGATCTGGCGCATGGGCGGACTCGGCGTGCTGCGCGTGCACAATCACGGCGGCCAGGCGCTGCGCGCCATGCTGGTCGTCGTCGCGACCTTCCTGTTCATCACCGGCCTCAGTCTGTTGCCGCTGGCGGACGCCATCGCGGTCGCCTTCGCGGGGCCGCTGATCGCCACGGCCTTGGCCCCCTTCATGCTGGGCGAGCGGGTCGGCTGGCGACGCTGGTCGGCGGTCATCGTCGGCTTCGGCGGCGTCCTGCTGATGGCCCGGCCCAGCGGCAACGTCGTCGCCTGGGCCGTATTGCTGCCGCTGGGCGCGACGATCTGCGGCGCGTTGCGCGATATCCTGACCCGCCGCATCGCCGCCACGGAATCGTCGGTCGGCATCCTGTTCTATACGACCACCGCCGTCACCATCGCCGGCGCCATCAGCCTCACCTACTACGGCTGGACGCCCATGCCCTGGCAGGACGCCGGCGTGCTGGCGCTGGCGGCCATGCTGATGGCCGGCGCGCACTACCTGCAGATCGAGGCCTTCCGCTTCGCCGAGGCCACCGCCGTCACCCCCTACCGTTACACGTCCATGGTCTGGGCGATCCTGTTCGGCTATCTGATCTGGAGCCACCTGCCGAGCGGCGGCATGCTGGCCGGCGCCGCCCTGGTGATCGGCAGCGGCCTCTACATCTGGCACCGCGAGCGACGGCTCAAGGGCTCTTAGGCACCACGTCGAAGGCGACGCTGATCCGCTCCTGGTCGGATTCGAACGGGATGGTGCGGTGCCAGAAATAGGACGGGAACAGCAGCATGGCGCCGGTTTCCGGCCGGATCACCCGCGTCTGCGCCAGCGCCCGGTTGCCGCCCCCGGCATCGGTGACGTTGGAGGCGCCGAACTCGATGAAGCCGGCCGGCGCCTCGGCCGCGGTCGCCACCGCGTCCGGCAGCTCGACATAGTAGACGCCGCTGATGAAACCGCTCGGATGGTTGTGCGGGCTCTGATGGCCGCCACGGCGCAACACCACGCCCCAGACCACGAGACGCCAGTCCATGGGCGGCTCGCGGAAATAGTCGTAGGCGGCGTCCGCCAGCTGTTGCGACAGATAGCCTGACGCCGCCGCGCGCACCATGCCGTCGAAGGCCCGCACGACCGGCGCCCTATCGTCCGCGATATCGAGCGTCTGGCTGCCGAGCGTCGTCGACCGGCCCGGGCGGTCCCAGAGCAGCGACTCGTGCCGGCGCACATAGGCCGCCAGTTCCCGGTTGAACACCTCGATCCCGCCGAAGCCGTCCACGGTCTCGAAATCCCGGCGGCCGAGCAGCCGATCATAGTCGAACATCCGCGCCACATCGGCGTCGCGCCCGAGGTCGCCATAGACCAGCCCCAGCGTCGCATGCGCCCGGACGTAACGCGGATTGATCGCGATCGCCCGCTCCAGGGCTTCCCGCGCCGCCTCGGGCCGGCCGCGCCGCTGCAGCGCCAGGCCAAGGTGATAGTGCGCGTTGGCGAAGCCCGGATCGATGGCCACAGCCCGCTCGCAGGCCGCCACCGCTTCATCGAGGCGGTCCAGCTCGACATACGTCCAGCCGAGGTTGGACCAGACCGCCGCGTTCGTGTCGTCCTCCGCCAGCGCCCGTTCATAGGCCGCGGCCGAGCCGGTCAGGTCGCCAGCGTCGCCCAGCGCATTGGCGAGCGCCGCCAGCGCCGCCGCATCCTCGCCGGCCCGCCGGTAGGCCGCGATCGCCGCCGGCAGATCGCCCAACTCGCGTTGTGCGTGCCCAAGCGCCAGGGCCGCCGCGGCATGGTCCGGCCGCAACGCGAGAGCGGCCTCGAATGCGTCGATCGCCGCCGGCAGATCGCCGGTCAGCCGCGCCATGTTGCCGAGCCCGAGCTGCGCCGCGACCGATTCCGGATTAGCCGCCACCGCCCGCCGATAGGCTTCGCGCGCGTCGCCATGGGCGCCACGCCCGGCCAGCAGGCCCGCGAGATTGAACGACGCACCGGCATGCTCGGGCTGCAGGCTCAACACTTTGCGGTAGGCGTCCTCGGCTTCTTTGCCGCGCCCCATCGCGGCGACCGCATTGCCCAGATTGAACCAGGCGCCGGCATGTCCCGGCGTCAGCTTTGTTGCTTCGCGGAAGGCCTCGGCCGCCTCGCCCAACCGGCCGGAAGCCTTGTAGGCGTTGCCGAGATTGACCTGGATCGCGGGGTCGGCCGGGTTCGCCGCGCTTGCCGCGGTCAGCAGGGATAGCGCCGCGTCCTTTTCACCCCGACGCAGGGCGATGGTGCCCGCCAAATGC
The DNA here is from genome assembly GCA_965232515.1 of Alphaproteobacteria bacterium. Taxonomy (GTDB): domain Bacteria; phylum Pseudomonadota; class Alphaproteobacteria; genus JANQKO01. Next base: position 2,922,486 of record CBDDPY010000002.1, read on the forward strand.
AGGACGGCCGGATTATCCGGCGCCACGGCCCGGAGTTCGCGACAGATCTCGGCCGCTGCATCCAGACGGCCTGACCGGAACGCCGCCACGGCGGCCTGAAACTGTGCTTGCGCGTCCTGCATGCGGGTCCAATTCAGCGTTAACCGCTTATAACCCAGGCCAGTGCCAAAATGGGGTGATTTGACGCAATTGGCAGTCTAGATTGCCGCCGCCGTCCAACGATTCAGGTTCAGTGCCTCAGATGTCCGTATTGGTCACCGGCGCCGCCGGCTTCATCGGCTATCACGTCACCCGCGCGCTGCTGGACCGCGGCGATCAGGTTATCGGCGTCGACAATCTCAACGACTATTACGACGTCGGGCTGAAGCGGGCGCGGCTGAAGCAGCTCAGCGGCCGCAACGGGTTTAGCTTTCGCGAGGTCGATATCGCCGACCAGACGGCGCTGGCCGCATCCGTGGCCGATGCCCGGATCGACGGCATCGTGCATCTGGCAGCCCAAGCCGGCGTGCGCTACTCGCTCGACAATCCCTTCGCCTATGTGCACAGCAATCTGGTCGGCCACATGTCGATGCTGGAGCTGCAGCGCGGCCTGCCGGACTGTAAGCACATGGTCTATGCCAGCTCGAGCTCGGTCTATGGCGGCAACACGAAGCTGCCGTTCGCCGAGGCCGACCACGTCGACCGACCGGTCTCGCTCTATGCCGCGACCAAGAAATCGGACGAGCTGCTGTCCTACGCCTACAGCGATCTCTATCGGCTGCCGCAGACGGGTTTGCGCTTCTTCACGGTCTATGGACCGTGGGGCCGGCCTGACATGGCGATGTGGATCTTCACCAAGGCGATCATCGAGGGCAAGCCGATCCGGGTGTTCAATCAGGGCGACATGCGGCGCGACTTCACCTATGTCGACGACATCGTCGCCGGCGTGCTGGCCGCGCTCGACAATCCGCCGAGCGATGGCGACGAGACACCGCACCGGCTCTACAACATCGGCAACCACCGCTCGGAACAACTCCTGCACATGATCGAGGTGCTGGAACGGACGTTGGGCCTCCAAGCGGAAAAGATCATGGAGCCGATGCAGCCCGGCGACGTGAAGGACACCTATGCCGACATCGACGCGATCAACCGGGACCTCGGCTATAAGCCGACGACGCCCATCGACGTCGGCATTCCGAAGTTCGTCGCCTGGTTCAAGGACTATCACGGTCTGACCTGAGACATCGCGCCGCGGCGCAACCGCCACGCGCTTATCACACCCCATATGACCTGAATCAGGGCGATCATGCGGATCGTTCGCGACGCTTTGGCGTACGCGGAACGAACCGTGATGTCATTGTGATGAGGAGGGCGACGATGACCACACCAACCGATGAACGCGATCTGTTCGATCTCTACCGCGACGACCCGGAACGGGCCGACAAGCTGATTTTCGGACGCGTCCCGTACAGGGACCGGCGCGGTTTTCTGCGCGGCGCCGGGCTCGCCACCATGGGCGCGCTGGTGGGCGCCGCGATCCCGTTCCACCGCAACATGCCGTCGGGCTTTATTCCGCTGGCGCTGGCCGACGCGCACGGCGCCATCACCGGCAAGGACGGCCTGACGGTGTTGAACGACCGGCCGGTCAACGCCGAGACGCCGGCGCATCTGCTGGACGACGACGTGACCCCGACGTCGCGGCATTTCATCCGCAACAACGGCGTCCCGCCGGACGAGATGTCGGCGACTGACTGGCAGCTCACCGTCGATGGCGAGGTCGGCAACCCGATGACCATGACGATCGGCGATCTGCGTGGCCAGTTTGAGGTCGTCACAGAGCGCCTGGTGATCGAGTGCGGCGGCAACGGCCGCGCCGCCTTCGACCCGCCGGCCCGCGGCAACCAGTGGACCTATGGTGCGGTCGCCTGCGCCGAATGGACCGGCGTGCGGCTCGCCGACGTGCTGAAAGCCGCCGGCGTCAAGAACAGCGCCGTCTATACGGCCCACTACGGCGCCGACACGCACCTCTCGGGCAAGCCCGACAAGCGGCCGATCTCGCGCGGCGTGCCGATGACCAAGGCCATGAATCCACATAATCTGATCGCCTTCGAGATGAACGGCGGCCCGTTGCACCCCATGAACGGCGCACCGCTGCGGCTCGTGGTGCCCGGCTGGCCCGGCTCCTGCTCACAGAAGTGGCTGACCCGGATCTGGCTGCGCGACCAGGTGCACGACGGCGCCAAGATGACAGGCACCTCGTATCGCGTGCCGAAGTATCCGGTGGCGCCCGGCCAGAAGGTGCCGAAGGAGGACTTCGAGATCATCGAGGCGATGCCGGTGAAATCGCTGATCACCCGGCCGCGGAACGAGACCACGGTGTCGGCAAGCAATCCGATGCTGGAGGTCGCGGGCCATGCCTGGGCCGGCGACGACGAGGTGGCGCGGGTCGACGTGTCGATGGATTTCGGCGCGACCTGGGTCCAGGCCGATCTGTCGGCGCCCGCCAACCCCTACGCCTGGCAGCGCTGGCGCGCATCCCTGCGCTTCCCGCAGGCCGGCTACTACGAGGTCTGGGCGCGGGCGACCGACGTGAAAGGCCGCAGCCAGCCGTTCGCCATCGCCTGGAACCCGAAGGGCTATCTCAACAACTCGATGCACCGGATCGCCGTTCGGGTCGCGTGACATGCGCGTTGCGTTTGTTATGCCGGTGGTCGTTGCCGCCGCCCTGCTCTACGCGTCGCTGGCGCCGGCGCAGCAGGGCGCGGTCGACGATTACGACCGCATGCCCGACGATATCGGCCGCGACGAGACCTACAGCGCCTGCGCCGGCTGCCATTCCATGAAGCTCGTGGCGCAGCAGGGCCTCACGCGCGATGGCTGGGACGAGGCGCTGGTCTGGATGGTCGAGGAACAGGAGATGGAAGAGCTCGAGGCCGACGAGCGCGACCTCGTTCTCGACTATCTGGCGAAGTACTACGGCCCCGACCGCGCCGCCCGACGAATGATGTCGTCGGGCGGCGGCTAACCTACTTCTTCAGCGCGGCGTTGGTCAGGTTGTCGAGCGCGCCATTCATGTTGGCGAAGACCTTGTCGCGGTCCTTGATGTCGTGACGGTCCGAAAGATAGGCGGGCTGGTTGTAGGCGAGCCAGACCTGTCCGGCCGAATCCTTCCAGACCAGCGCCTTTAGCGGCAGGTCGATGCCGATCGTCGGATTGCTCTGCATCAGCGGCGTGCCCAGCTTCGGATTGCCGAACAGCAACACTTCCGTGGCCGGCAGTTCGGAGCCGATCTTCGCGGCGCCGGCGGCATGGTCGATCCGGGCGAACACCGTGATGCCCTTGGAGGTCAGCACCTTCTCCAACCGGTCGAGCGTCTCGCCGACGCCATAGGGGCTCTGCTTCGTCACCAGGCCGGCATCCGCCTGCGCCGCCGTTGCCGCAGGAATCAGCAATGCCAGAACCATTATTTGCCTGAGGAGGAATCGGTACATCGAACTCACCTTTGTGTTTGGATTTCTTCCCACCGCACCTAATCGGCCGGGATTGAGGCCGGCAAGTGACATTCAAGTGATCAATCGGCGTAGGCTGATGCGCTAAGCTGTCGCTTGCAACCGCAAATACCCGGGAGGATGGCCGCATGAACGAGCTGCCGCTGCGCGATGTGACCGAGGACGAGATCATGGCCTACGAGGAAGACGGCATCGTCTGTCTGCGCGGCATGTTCGATGCCGACTGGGTGGAACGGCTGCGCGCGGCCGTGGAAGATTGCATGGGCAAGCCGAGCCGGATGGTGCAGGAGCTGGCGACGGCGCAGAAGGACAAGGGCCGGTTCTTCGCCGATATCTACGTCTGGACCTACAACGACGATTGCCGGGCTTACGTCTTTCAGTCGCCGGCGGCGAAGATCGCGGCGGCGATGATGCGGTCGACGCAGGTCTGCATCTTCTTCGATCAATGGCTGGTGAAGGAGCCGGGCACGCCGACCCGAACGCCCTGGCACCACGACCTGCCCTATTGGCCGGTGAACGGCAACCAGATCTGCACGGTCTGGCTGGCGCTCGATCCGGTCACCGCGGAGAACGGTTCGGTCGAGTACATCAAGGGTTCGCACCGCTGGGGCCAGCGCTACCGGGCCCAGAGCTTCACCGGCGACACGCGCTACAAGGAAGAGCTGCCGCCGGTGCCCGACATCGATGCCCGGCGCGACGAATTCAGCTTCGCGCAATTCGAGATGCAGCCCGGCGACTGCACGGTGCACCACGGCCTGACCGTGCACGGCGCACCCGGCAACGCCACGTCGACGACGCGCCGCCGCGCCCTTGTCAGCCGCTGGGCCGGCGACGACGCCACCTACTATCCGCGCCCCAACATCATGCCGCAGCTACGCGAGCCCGACCTGGCGCCCGGCGCGCCCATCGAATGCGACCTCTGGCCGCGCGTCTGGCCCCCGCACGCGGAAGCGGCGGAGTAGACGGCTAGCCCCAGACTTCCTGCGCCACCTCGACGACAAGGCGGAGCTTGGCGATCTCGTCGGCCTCGTCGATCTTGTTGCCGTGATGCGTGGACGAAAACCCGCACTGCGGGCTCAGGCAGAGGCGGTCGATATCGATGTACTGCGCCGCCTCGTCGATGCGACGCTTCAGCGCGTCCTTTGGCTCCACATCCGCCGTCTTGGTGGTGACGAGGCCGAGCACCACGACCTTGTCGTCGGGCACGAAACGCAGCGGCTCGAAGCCGCCGGCCCGCTCGGTGTCGTACTCCATGAACAGCGCATCGACGTTCACGGTGCTGAAAACCCGCTCTGCCACGGCCTCGTAGCCGCCCTGCGCCGCCCACGTGCTCTGGAAGTTGCCGCGGCACATGTGCATGGCGGTCGTCACATCGGCCGGCAGGTCGCGGATCGCATCGTTGAGCGCTCGCGCGTAGGTCAGCGCAAGTGCGTCCGGATCCTCGCCCCTGGCCCTCAGGCCGGCCCGGATATCGGTGTCGCAGAGATAGGCGTAGCTGATGTCGTCGAGTTGCACGTAGCGGCAGCCCGCCGCCGCCAGATCGGCGAGCTCGGCCCGGTAGGCGGCCGTCAGATCGTCCCAGAAGGCCTGTAGGTCGGGATAGACCTCGATGCTGATGCCCTCGCGGCCGGCGCGGAAGTGGGCCATGCTCGGCCCCGGCAGCGTGAACTTGGCGGTGCGGGCGGTCAGATCGCGCAGATAGGTGAAGTGATCGAGCATCACCGGCCGGGTGCGGCTTAGCTTTGCCGTCACCATGGCGCGTGGCGGCTGATCGTCGCTGTCCTTGAACGTGCCCTTGTCGAGCGGCGCGCCGAGCTCGAAGCCGTCGAACCCGGACAGGAAATCGAAATGCCACCAGGTGCGCCGGAACTCACCGTCGGTGACCGATTGCAGGCCGATCTCCTCCTGCAGCGCCACCACGTCGCGGATGCAGGCGTCCTCGACCGCGCGCAGCTCGTCGTCGGTGATCTCACCGGCGGCCCTCTTGCTGCGCGCCTCCTGCAATCGGGCCGGACGCAACAGGCTGCCGACATGGTCGGCGCGAAACGGTGGATTGTGTTTCGCTGGCATGTCGTCGCCTCCTTATGGCGCCAGGTAGGTCCAGCAACCGGTCTCGTCGAGCGCCGGCTCGATCCGCGCCAGGGCGTCGTCCGGCACGGCCCGCAGCCGCGCGCGCAGCCGCTCGAGGCACTTCACCTGATAGCGGAAGGTGCCCTGCGCGTAAGCGCGGCCGAGCAGTTCCAGCTCGAACGACTCGGCGCCGGCCGCGGCGGCCTGCGCGTTCGCGGCCAGGAACGGCAGATAAACTTCGCCGGCGAGCCGCAGCATTCCGATCACCGCCGGCGGCAATGGCGCGTCGGCCGACAGCCATTCGCCTTCGAGGCCCGAGAGGTCGTCCATCTGCCGGACCCAGTCATAAGTGCGTTGTGCCGATGTGCGCATGATCTCGGCCGGCGTCGGATCGGTGGCGAGCGTCTTGAGCTGGCCGAACCAGCCGAAGTCGGCGAGCGACGGCCGGCTGCCGAAGAGATAGCTGTCGAGGCCGACATGGCCGTCGAGCAGCGCCAGCACGCGATGATAGGTCTCCTCGATAACAGGCGCGTTCTGCGGCGTGCAGCCGACCAGCGCCATGCGGCCGACCTGCCGGTCGGTGAAGGCGGTGACGGCGGCGTCATAGGCTTCGCCCTTGAGCTCGGGCTGATGGTCGTTGACGATCCAGCGCGCGGCGTAGTCCTGGTCGACCTTTCGCGCCCAGCGATAGTGGAACATGGCCTTGGTGCCCCACTCGTCGGCCGTGTCCTCGATCAGGTCGCTGAGGAAGGCGTGGCCGGGATCGTCGGGGATGATCGAGCGCGCGTCCGGGTGCCGCTCTTCGAGCAAATAGGCGAGCGGGGTCGAATCGACGTGATAGCTGCCGTCCTCGGGCAGTTGCAGGATCGGGATCAGCGGCGGCTTCACGTCCGCCACCTCGGCCCGGATCGCCGGCGTCCGCATGACCCAGTCGTGCGGCAGCCGCCGATACCGCATGATCGCGCGCATTTTCATGGAATAGGGCGAGCCGTTGGTGCCGATCAGGCGATAGCGATCCGTCATTGTCCCCGATGTGCCTATCTTGTGATTTCCGTTCAGCCACATCCTATTGCAGGCTAGCGGGCATGACGCGTCATTTTCGCGCCTGGCAATGGGCGATGACGATTGGCCTGCCGTTGCTGCTGGCGGCATTCGCCACGAACGCGGTCGCCGCGGACGAACCGGTCGACCTGGAGCTGATCCTGGCCGTCGACATTTCCGGCAGCATCGATGCCGGCGAAGCGCAGCTTCAGCGCGACGGCTATGTCGCGGCGCTGACCAGCCCCGAGGTCATCGACGTGATTCAGGGCGGCTTCATCGGCCGCATCGCGCTGACCTACGTGGAATGGGCCGGCCTCGAGCACCGCTGGACCGTGGTCGGCTGGCGCGCCGTCCACGACGCCGCCAGCGCCCGCGACTTCGCGGCGATCCTGAACGCGGCGCCGCTATCGCGCGGCCAGCGCACCTCGATCAGCGGCGCCATCGATTTCACCCTGCCGATGTTCGACGGCAACGGCTTCGAAGGCACGCGGCGGGTGATCGACATCTCCGGCGACGGGCCCAACAACAACGGCCGCTGGGTCTGGGAGGCGCGCCAGACGGCGATCGCCGCCGGCGTCACCATCAACGGCCTGCCGATCATCAACAACCGCCCGAATGTGTTCGGCTTCCCCAGCCTGCCCGACCTCGACCGCTACTACTGGGAATGCGTGATCGGCGGCCCCGGCGCCTTCATCGTCGTGGCCGAGAGCTTCCAGGACTTCGCCGCCGCGATCCGCCGCAAGATGATCCTGGAGATCGCCGGCCTGCAGCCGCCATCGCCGCCCCGGCCGCTGCTGCACTACACGGCCGGCAGCGACCGCTACGACTGCGGCATCGGCGAGCAGCAGTACCGCGAGTTCTTCCAGAACCTCGACAACGACCCGTTCTAGACGTTGCGCCATGCCTGCCGGCACTGACTGGCATCCGCATCGACTGCCGCGGTGGATCCTGGCCTCCGCCAGGATGACCAGCTGAGACACCTGCAATCAAATTGTCATCCTGGCGCAGGCCAGGAGGTGGATTCACATTCGAAGTGCAACAGGTGTTCGATGAAGACCTCGGCTGGGGTTCTGTAGTCAAGGCATTTCCGCGGCGTGGTGTTGTAGGCGCGCAGGTATTGGTGCAGGCGCCGGCGGTTGAGCTCGTCGAGGTTTGTCTTTCGGGGGATGAAGCGTCGGAAGCGGCCGATGGCGTTTTCGATGCCGCCCTTCTGCCAGGGGGCATGGGGGTCGCAGAAGTAGGTTTGCATGTCGATGTGCTGGAGTTCGGTGTGGCGGGCGAATTCGGTGCCGTTGTCGAAGGTGACGGTCTGGCGCAGGTCGGGCGGCAGGTCGGCGAACAGGGCGTGCAGGTGGTCTGCGATGGGCTGTGCGGCCTTACCCGGTGGCCGGGTGGCGAGGAGGATGCGGGAGAGACGTTCATGGCAGACGAGGATGGCCTGGCCGTAGGTCGCGAACAGCATGAGGTCGGCTTCCCAGTGTCCCGGGGTTGTGCGGTCGTCGACGTCGGCCGGGCGATCGGCGATGGGCACGCGGCCGGCGATGAAGCTGGCCGGGCTGCCGCCCCTGCGGCCGCGCCAGCCGCGTTTGCTTTTGCCGCGCGGCAGCAGCAGGCGCCAGCGGAAGTCCTGGGTGCGGGCGAGCTGGGCATAGACGAAGCGGTAGATGCTTTCATGCGAGATGACGTGTTGGCCGGCGGTGTGGGCGAGCCGGCCGGCGACCTGTTCCGGCGACCAGCCGCGTTTGAGGCCGTCGAGGACGCGGTCGCGCAAGCTCGGATCGCGTTGCAGGCGGGGCCCGGACCAGCGCCGGGCGCGGGCCTGCTGCTGGGCATAGGCTGGCTTGTAGCCGACCTGTCGGCCGCTGTTGCGTTTCAGTTCGCGAGAGACTGTTGATGGCGCGCGATCCAGAGCTGCCGCGATTTGCCGGATCGAGCGGCCGGCGGTTTGAAGGCGGGAAATCTCACACCGCTCTTCCAGTGACAACTGGGCGTAATCGGATCCCATCGCAACACCTCCAACACAAGGTGTTGCACTTCGTTTGTGAACTCAGGGGATCCATTGATGCCGTACAACAGCTGCTAACGCGCGAACGACTCGTGGTGTTCGTGCCACCAGTTGGCGATGTCGATGCGGCGGGCGAACCAGACATCGCCTTTCTCGAGCGCGTAGTCGAAGAACTGCCGCAGCGCCGAGATCCGCGCCGCCTGACCGACGAAGCGCGAGTGCAGGCCGATCGACATCATGCGCGGATGCGTCTCGCCCTCCTCCCACAGGCAATCGAATCCGCGCTTCAGATGGTCGAAAAACGCGTTGGGATCGGTATAGCCGTTCGGGAAGGCGAAGCGGCCGTCGTTGTAGGTCAGCGTGTAGGGCAGCACCAGGTGCTGCTTGCCGCCGACCTCGACATAGTACGGCAGGTCGTCGTTATAGGCGTCGGAATCGTAGACGAAGCCGCCCTCCTCGACCAGCAGCTCGCGCGTATGCACCGACGGACCGTAGCGGCAGTACCAGCCGCGCGGCCGCTCGCCGGTCAAGCGCTCGATGGTCTCGACCGCGGCATCGATATGCGCCTTCTCCTCCTCGCGGCTGAGCGTCCAGACCTCCTCCCAGCGCCAGCCGTGCGAGCAGGGCTCGTGCCCGGCCTCGCGGATCCAGTCGCCGACCTCGGGGTTGCGTTCCAGCGCCACCGCGCAGGCATAGAATGTCACCGGCATGTTGTAGGCATCGAGCAGGCGCTGCAGCCGCCAGATGCCGGCCCGGCTGCCGTATTCGTAGACCGATTCGACGCAGAGATCCCGGTACTGCGCGTCCATGGCGTAGGGGATCTCGCCCATCACCTCGTTGCGGCCGTCACCGGCCGGCACCGAGTTCTCCGATCCCTCCTCGTAGTTCAGGCACAGGCTGACGGCGACACGCGCGCCCTCCGGCCAGACGACCTTGGGCACGTGCCGGCCATAACCGACAAAATTCCGCCGTGGACCCGGCCCATCGGAATCGATCAATTGCATGGCGACCTCCCGGTTTCTTTGGTTTTGCTAACATAGCCTAACCGGCGGCGACGGACGCGGCGAGACGGTAGAGCGATATGACGGATGGAACACAGCCGCCGCTGAGCGGCCTTCGGGTGATCGACGCCGCGACGATCTTCGCCGGCCCCTTGATCGCGACGCTTCTTGGCGATTTCGGCGCCGACGTGATCAAGGTCGAGCACCCCAAGGGCGACCCGTTGCGCCAGACCGGCTATCGCAAGGACGACGTGCCGTTGTGGTGGAAGGTGGTCGGCCGCAACAAACGCGGCATCACGCTGGACCTGAAGCAGGCTGACGGCCAGGACATCTTCAAGCGCTTGATCGCCGATGCCGACGTGCTGATCGAGAACTTCCGCCCCGGCACGCTCGAGCGCTGGGGTCTGGGCTGGGAAGTGTTGCACGCCCTCAACCCCCGCCTTGTGATGGTGCGCGTCACCGGATTCGGCCAGACCGGGCCTTACAGCCAGCGGCCGGGCTTCGGCACGCTGGCGGAAGCCTTCAGCGGCTTCGCCCACGTCACCGGCCAGCCGGACGGCCCGCCGACGCTACCGCCGTTCGGATTGGCCGACGGCGTTGCGGCCCAGTACGGCACGTTCGCCACCATGTTCGCGCTCTACGAACGCGACGCGAAGGGCAGCGGCCAGGGCCAGTTCATCGATCTGTCGATCTACGAGCCGCTGTTCGCCCTGCTCGGCTATCAGCCGACGGTGTTCGACCAGCTCGACGTCGTGCAGCAGCGCAGCGGCAACCGCTCGGTCAGCAACGCCCCGCGCAACGCTTACCGGACGGCGGACGGCCGTTGGGTTGCGCTGTCATCGGCGGCGCCGGCGATCCTGAAACGCCTGCTGCACCTGACCGGCGGCGAGGCGGCGGCCGAAGACCCGCGGTTCCGCACGGCCGAAAGCCGGCTGCAGCATGTCGATGCGCTCGACGCCATTGTCGGCGGCTGGATCGGCCGACATAGTCTTGAAGAGGTCTTGGCGGCGTTCGAGCAGGCGGAGGCCGCCATCGCGCCCGTCTACGACGTGGCGCAGATCTTCGACGACCCGCAGTACCAGGCCCGCGAAGACATCGTCGAGGTCTCGGACGATGAACTGGGCGCGGTGAAGATGCAGAACGTCTTCCCCTTCCTGTCCCGCACGCCCGGCCGCATCAGCCATGCCGGCCCGCGGCTCGGCGAGCACAACGACGAAGTCCTCGGCGAACTCGGAATTAGCGCCGACGAGCTGGCGGCCCTGCGCGCCGCCGGCGTGATCTGAACGGAGACGACCCTTGAGCGACGACAAAACCGAATTCGTACGGGAGCTGTTCCGCCGCTGGCACGGAAAAGACTTACCGATGGCGGACGCGGCGGGGCTGGCGGGCTTCTTCGCGCCCATCGATGCGCTGGCGGAAGACGCCGCCGCGTCGCTTGGCTTCGACGACGCGCCCGCTGGCTACGATGTCGTCGTCGCGCGCTTGGCCGCCAAGGACGCGCCATGAGTCACGACATCACATCGTTATCGCTGGTCGAGGTGGCGGCCGCGATCTCGGACCGCCAGCTGTCGTCGGTCGAGGTGACGCGCGCTTGCCTTGACCGCATCGAGCGTTTGCAGCCGGTGCTGAACTGCTTCATCACGCTGGAGGCCGAGGACGCGCTCTCCGCCGCGCGGACCGCCGACGAAGCGCTGGCGCGTGGCGACAAGCTCGGGCCGCTGCACGGCGTGCCGATGGCGCACAAGGACATGTTCTACCGCGCCGGCCGGCGCTGTACCGGCGGCACCAAGATCCGCCGCGACTTCGTGCCCGACATCACCGCCACCGTGCAGGCGCGCCTGGCGGCGGCCGGCGCCTTGTGCCTGGGCGGTCTCAACATGTCCGAGTTCGCGGTCGGGCCGACTGGCCACAACATCCACTACGGCGCCTGCCGCAATCCCTGGAACCCGGCGCATGCGCCGGGCGGCTCGTCGTCGGGCTCGGGTGCTGCGGTGGCCGCGCGGCTGGTCTACGGCGCGCTCGGCTCGGACACCGGCGGCTCGATCCGTATCCCGGCGGCGCTCTGCGGGCTGGTCGGCTTGAAGCCGAGCCAAGGCCGGATCAGCCGCCATGGCGGCGTGTCGCTGTCGTTCTCGCTCGACTGCTTCGGCCCGTTGACCCGGACCGTGCAGGATTGTGCCCGTCTGACCCGGTTGCTCGCCGGCTACGACCCCGCCGATCCGACCAGCAGCCGCGAGCCGGTCGACGACTACGAACAAGCCTGCGGCCAAGGTATCGGCGGGCTGAAAATCGGCGTGCCGGTCGACCATGGCGGGGTCGAGGTGGCGCCGGAAGTGACAGCGGCTGTCGCCGACAGCCTGGCGGTGCTCGAGAATCAGGGCGCCGACGTCGTCGAGGTCGCGCTGCCGGACCAGGCGCGGATGAACGCGCTGTCGACCATCGTCACCCGTGCCGAGGGCGCGACGATCCATCGCAAATGGCTGATCGAGCGCCGCGACGACTACAGCCCGCAGGTGCGCCGGCGCATGGAGATGGGCCTGCTGCTACCGGCGACCCGCTATCTCGAAGCGTTGAGCCTGCGGGCCAGGTTTCTCGACGCCTTCGCCAGCGACGTGTTCCGCCACTGCGACGTCGTGCTGCTGCCGACCGTGCCGATGCCGGCGCCGACGCTCGCCGACTTGGATGTCGGCGACAGCGACGCCCTGCCGGCCATGCTGCAGCGCTTGACGGGCTTCACCCGGCCGATGAATTATCTCGGCCTGCCGGCGCTCAGCGTGCCGGCGGGATTCAGTGCCGATGGCCTGCCGGTCGGCTTTCAGCTGGTCGGCCGGCCCTTCGCCGAGGCGACCTTGCTCGCCGCCGGCGCGGCCTATCAGAGGGCGACGACGTGGCATGAACGGGCGCCGGACATGGCGGCCGTGGAGGAGACCGTATGACCGCCAATCCGGCAACCGAATTCCAGACACTGCACGAATTCGTCAAGACGGCCCGCAACCGGCTGTCGCCCGACATCTGGGACTACCTGGTCGGCGGCACCGAGACCGAGACCACGTTGAAGCGCAACCGCCGGGCGCTCGACAGCGTCGCCTTCCGGCCACGGGTGCTGCGCGACGTCTCCGAGGTTGACTGCACGACGCGATTTCTAGACGCGCCGCTCCGGCTGCCGATCGCCATCGCGCCGGTCGGCTCGCTGGAATCCTTCCACCCCGACGGCGGCGTCACCGCGGCGAAGGCCGCCGCCGAGTTCGGCTGCGTCAGCATCCACAGCTCGGTCAGCAAGCCGGATATCGAGACCATCGCCTCCGCCGCCGACGGCTGCAGGATCTTTCAGCTCTACGTGCGTGGCGACGACGATTTCGTTGACGACCACGTCCGCCGGGCCGTTGACGCCGGCTGCCGAGCCTTCTGCATCACCGTCGACAGCCAGATGTACAGCCGGCGCGAGCGGGATATCGCCAAGCGCTTCATCAAGCCCTGGCGTCTGAGCGCCACCGGCATCAACCACCAGGCCGCGTTCAACTGGAGCAACGTCAAGCGCTTCAAGGACCGGCACGACATTCCGCTGATCCTGAAAGGCATCGCCACGGCGGAAGACGCCGAGATGGCCTGCGCCCATGGCGTTGACGTGATTTACGTGTCGAACCATGGCGGCCGGCAGCTCGATCACGGCCGCGGCGCCCTCGACGTGCTGCCCGAGGTGGTCTCGGCGGTGGCCGGCCGCGCGGCCGTGGCCATCGACGGCGGCTTCATGCGGGGCACGGATATCGTCAAGGCCATCGCGCTCGGCGCCAATCTGGTCGGCCTCGGCCGCCTGCCCTGCATCGGCATGGCCGCCGGCGGTGTCGAGGGCGTCGTCCGCATGTTCGAAATCCTGGAGGACGAGGTGCGGATTTGCCTCGGCCTGCTGGGCGTCACCGGCTTCGACCAAATCGAGCCCTCGCACCTGACCCGGGCAGAACCCGTCGACGCGCCCCACGTCTTCAGCGCCTTCCCCCTGCTGAACCTGGACGATCCGGGGTATTGATCGGCGGTACCCGGCGCTGTTGCGCGATCCGAACCACCGAAACGATTGAAACAATTGGCCGGCCGCCGCGACATCCGGCGGAAACAACGCGCGTGCAGATTGCGTAACGGTCAGCACGACATGTTTCCAAGGGGTCATGAACAATGGCGGCACAAGACAAGCACGGGATCGCCGTAGCCACCGGTCACCGGGCGCTCTTGAGCCGCAAACGCGCGATGCCGTTCCGGCGGCAGCGACCCAAGTCAGAGATGCCGTTGTCCGGCGCCGCGGCGCAAGACGCCGTGGCGTGGGGATGACGCACGGAATGCTCGGTCCGGTTTCGACAGGTGCGGCCAGGTCCTGCCAGTCATTTGGCAACGACCTGAGCGTCGGCCGGACCGGGCACCCGATGCCGATGAGCCGGGATCCGATCTGGATTCGAACCCTGACCAATCGAATGGCGGCACTCTGCCGCGGCGACGCGATCCGCCGACAGCGGGCCGCCATCGTGCCGAGAGCCGCGGGCCGGGTGCTCGAAATCGGCATTGGCTCGGGCCGCAACCTGCCTTTCTATGACGGTCGCAAGGTCGCGTCCCTGATCGGCATCGGCGCCTCGGAGACATTGCTCGACCGGGCCGACCTGCCGTTTCCCCTGACGCTGCGCGAATGGACGCCTGACGGATTGCCGATCGCCGCGGACAGCATCGACACCGTCGTGGTGACGGACGCCTTGCGTCGCATGGCCGACCCGGCGGCGACGTTGAGCGAAATACGGCGGGTTCTGAAGCCGACCGGACGGTTGCTGTTTTGCGAGCCCAGCAAGGCGCCCGATGCGAACGTGGCGTGCTGGCAACGGCGTCTGGGCCCTTTCCGGCGTCTTGCCGCCGGGCGCGGTCGCTTCGAGGTCGACTTTCCGCAATTGATCAATCGGACAGGTTTCGCCTTGCAGGCGATCGATGCCGCTTACCTGCCGTGGCGGCCGCGTCTGATCGGATTCGTCTACTGGGGCGCGGCGACCATCGTCTGACGGTGGGGTTGGCTGGGGCGGCAGGATTCGAACCTGCGAATGCCGGTACCAAAAACCGGTGCCTTAACCACTTGGCCACGCCCCATTCCGACGGCTGCGCCGAACCGCCCGGCCGTTGCGATACCGCAGAATTAGCTCAGGCTCAATCGGCTTTCCGACGGCTGTCTGACCTTCAAAACCAGGATGCCGCCATAGCACGCCAAGCTAAATAGCGCCCAGTAGAGCGTAGTTCCAGGATTCATTGTCGCGGCGAAGCTCGGCAGACCGACCAGACCGAGATAGACCGTCAAACCCCAACGCCACGGCATGTTGGCGTAGAGCAGGTGATGCAGATGGTCGCGGTCCGGCGCGAACGGCGATTTGCCGCGGGCGATGCGGGTCACCATCAGGCGGACGCAGTCGACCACCGGAATCAGGAACCACAGCGCCACCAGATCGGCGGGCACGATGACGAATTCGACGGCGTAGACATAGATCGCCAGCAGTCCGACCATCATGCTGATCGAGTAAGCCCCCGCATCGCCCAGAAACAGCCGCCCATGGATATTGAAAACGAAGACAACAGCCAGTCCGCCGATCATCGCCGCCAGCAGCGGCCCGAGATGCGCCGGCCCGACGATCATCAGCAGCGTCGACCAGATCAGGCTCAGGCCGATCACCAGGCCGTTCTTGCCGTCCGCCATATTGACCGCGTTTTGCAGCCCGACCAGGCACATCAGCGTAAACAGCATGCCCCAGCCGCTCAGAAAGACCGCGTCGTCAAGAAAAGTGAAATTGAAGAAAGTCAGTTCGAACGTCGGCACCAGCAGCAGCACCGCAACGCAGACGCCGATTGAGATCAGCAGCCGGACCGACGGTCGTACGTGCTGGCGGTCGTCGACAAAACCCAACACGGTGCAGACCATGCCGGCGGCGAACAGCGCCAGATAGAACGAGGTAAAATTGGTCACCACGGCGAAAATCGGCGCCGCCGCCAGCAGCGGCAGCATCACCGCCAGACCGCCGACCAACGGCGTCGCGCGCGGGTGGATCTTGCGCCGGCCATCGGGCTTGTCGACGACGTTCAGAACCCGGCCGAGATCGTCGGCGAAGATGCACACCGTGCCGCTGATCAGCGCCGCCGCAAGGGTCGTAAACAGGCAGACGATGATGCCGGTCGTGCCGTCCACCCTGTCTACCTTCCGCCGGCCTTGGTGTGATTACGCATCTATCACGATCTGACTTGCGTCATCCGCGGACCGACAGACTGAGCGGCCGTTGGCGGCAAGGTCGAACTCCCCTCTGATGTCCGGCGTTGCTGATCGTCGCTGGTTCGTGCTTTGCATCAGTTATCAAGCAAGGTAAACGCGCCGTCAACAACAGAACGGGCCTTTACGGCGGCTTTCCGGCGGCGGGCCCTCTTGAACGCGCCGCCGAATACCGCTAACACCGGCTGGCACATCGAAGGCGACGTCCATGGCGAAAGCCGAATCAAGCCTGCCGCCGGCCGAAACCGGCCAGGCGACCGACGATATCGATGCCGGCAAGCGGGTTCTGCGCGCCGAAGCGGCCGGCATCGCGGCGGCGGCGGATCTTCTCGACGCACGTTTCGCGCAAGCGGTGGAGATGCTGTCCGCCGTGGCCGGCCGGGTCGTGGTCAGCGGCATGGGCAAGAACGGTCACATCGCCGGCAAACTTGCCGCGACGCTGTCGTCGACGGGCACGCCGGCGTTTTACGTGCATCCCGCCGAGGCGAGCCATGGCGATCTCGGCATGATCAAGACCGACGACGCCGTGCTGCTGATGTCGAACTCCGGCGAAACGCCCGAGCTCGCCGATCTGATCGCCTATACACGGCGATTCGGCATTCCGCTGGTGGCGATCGTCGGACGCGCCGACAGCACGCTCGCCGAACAGTCCGATGTCGCCATTCTGCTGCCGCCCATGGAAGAGGCCTGTCCCATGGGCCTGGCGCCGACGACCACGACCACCGTCTCGCTGGCGATCGGCGATGCGCTGGCGGTGGCGTTGCTGGAACGCAAGGGCTTCACCGCCGATCAGTTCCACGTCTTTCATCCCGGCGGCAAGCTCGGCAAGTCCCTGGTGCGGGTGTCGGAAATCATGCGCGCCGCCAATGCGGTGCCGACCGTCAACATCGCGGCGTCGATGCCGGACGCGGTCAAGGCCATGACCGGCGGATCGCTCGGCTGCGTCGGCGTGGTGGACGACGCGGGCGGGCTGGTCGGCGTGGTCACCGACGGCGATCTGCGGCGGCACCTCAGCGACGACCTTCTGAACCGGTCCATCGCGGACATCATGACCCCCAATCCGCAGGTGATCGACGCCCAGGCGATGGCGGCCGAGGCGCTGGCCCGAATGAACCAGGGCAAGCGCCCGTTTACCGTGCTGTTCGTGACCAGAGACGGCGGCCGTCAGCCGGCCGGCATCCTGCACATGCACGATCTGCTGCGGGCCGGAATCTACTAGTCTGCCCGGGTGGCCTTGTGACCATTTTTGAGCCGGATCTTAACGCTTTTGTCCCATTGACAAGAGCGGATGCTTGGGCCATTTCTGCGGCTTATTGCACTGCAGCAATCGCCTGCGCATCGCACCCGATCAAGACTTGACATAATCCCGCAGGCAACACGCCCGCCATCGATCAACAGCCATACTGCCGGTCATCATGGATCATCTCGACGCGTTGGAAAATCAAAGCATCTACGTCATTCGTGAGGCCTTCGACCGCATCGACAAGCTGGCCATGCTGTGGTCGCTGGGCAAGGACTCGAACGTCATGATCTGGCTGGTGCGCAAGGCGTTTTTCGGCCATGTGCCGTTCCCGTGCCTGCATATCGATACCGGCAAGAAGTTCCCGGAAATGTACGAATTCCGAGCGAAGTATTCGAAAGAGTGGAACCTTAACCTGCTGTTGGGCGACTGCCCGCCGGTCGAGGAGATGGATGCGAGCCTGCCGCCGGCGACGCGTTCGGCCGCCCGCAAGACCGCCGGTCTGAAGGCCATGGTCGAACGCGAGGGATTCCAGGGCCTGTTCGCGGGCATCCGCCGCGACGAGGAAGGCCTGCGGGCGAAGGAGCGCTACTTCAGCCCGCGCGGCGAGACCGGTCAGTGGGACTTCCGCGACCAGCCGCCCGAGTTCTGGGACCAGTTCAACACCGACTTCCCCCAGGGCACGCATCTGCGCATCCATCCGTTGCTGCACTGGACCGAGGTGGACATCTGGCGCTACACCGAGCGTGAGAAGATCCCAACCATACCGCTCTACTTCGCCAACAACGGCAAACGCTACCGCTCGCTCGGCGACAAGGACATTACCTTCCCGGTCGACAGCGACGCCGCCACGGTCGCCGAGATCATTGCCGAGTTGGAGACGACGAAGGTCGCCGAACGGGCCGGACGGGCCATGGATCACGAGTCGGAAGATTCTTTCGAGCGCCTGCGCGCCGACGGTTATATGTAAGGGATGTGGCCAAGATGACTGCACAGCCCCGCGAGTTCCTGAAAACCGTCATTGTCGGCCATGTCGATCATGGCAAGTCGACGCTGGTCGGCCGGCTGTTCTTCGACACCGGCTCGCTGCCCGAGGGCAAGTACGAGGCGATCAAGGCCATGTGCGAGCGGCGCGGCATGCCGTTCGAATGGGCCTTCCTGATGGACGCGCTGCAGGCCGAGCGCGACCAGGGCATCACCATCGACACCTCGCAGATCTGGTTCAAGACGGCGAAGCGCGACTACGTGATCATCGACGCGCCGGGCCACAAGGAATTCCTGAAGAACATGGTCACCGGCGCGGCGGCCAGCGACGCCGCCGTGCTGCTGATCGACGCCGAGGAAGGCGTGCGCGAGCAGTCGCGCCGGCACGGCTATCTGCTGCACCTGCTGGGCGTGCGCCAGGTCGCGGTCGTGGTGAACAAGATGGACCTGGTCGGCCATAGCCGGGACCGGTTCGAGCAGGTCGAGCGCGAATACAACGAGTATCTGAGCGGTATCGGCGTGACGCCGACCTACTTCATCCCGGTTTCGGCCCGCAACGGCGACAATATCGCCAATCGGTCGACGGAGATGGATTGGTATGACGGCCCGACCGTGCTGGAAGCGCTGGATCACTTCCAGATCGTGACGCAGCCCGACGATCTGCCGCTGCGCATGCCGGTGCAGGACGTCTACAAGTTCGATCAGCGGCGGATCATTGCCGGCCGCATCGAAACCGGCGTCATCCGGGTCGGCGACACGCTGATGTTCTCGCCGTCCAACAAGACCGCGCGCGTCGAATCCATTGAGGCCTGGAACGTGCCGCACGCGCCGATCAAGGCGCGCGCCGGCCAGTGCGTCGGGGTCACGCTGGACGAGCAGATCTTCGTCGAGCGCGGCGAAGTGATCAGCCATGAATTCCACGCGCCGATCGAATCGGACGTGTTCCGCGCCCGGCTCTTCTGGCTCGGCCGCAAGCCGCTGGAAGTCGGCAATAACTACAAGCTCAAGCTCAATACGCTCGACGCCAAGGTGACGGTACAGTCGATCGAAATGGTGATCGATACCGGCGACCTGTCGACCGCGCCGGCCGAAAAGGTCGAGCGCAACGCGGTGGCCGAGCTCACCCTGCGCTCGGACCGTATGCTGGCGCTCGACGCCTTCACCGACGCACCGCGCACGGGCCGTTTCGTGCTGGTCGACGGCTACGACATCGCCGGCGGCGGTATCATCTCGATGGAAGGCTATGCCGACCAGCGCGCCCTGCGCACGGTCCGCGCCACCAACATCCAGCGCGTCGAGCATGACGTCTCCGAGGAAGCCCGCAGCCGGCGCAACGGCCATTTCGGCGGCGTGCTCTGGTTCACCGGCCTGTCCGGCGCCGGCAAGTCGACGCTGGCCGTGGCCGTGGAGCAGCGGTTGTTCAATCTCGGCTACCAGACCTATGTGCTGGATGGCGACAACGTGCGCAGCGGGCTCTGCGCCGACCTCGGTTTCTCGCCGGAAGAACGGGCCGAGAATATCCGTCGCGTCGGCGAGGTGGCCGCGCTGATGGGCGGCGCCGGCATGATCACGCTGACGGCCTTCATCTCGCCGTATCGTTCGGACCGGGACCGGGCGCGGGCGGCGGCCGGGGACATGTTCCACGAGATCTACATCAAGGCCGACGTCGAGGCCTGCGAGCAGCGTGATCCGAAGGGTCTCTACAAGAAGGCCCGGGCCGGCCAGATCCCGGACTTCACTGGCATCTCGGCGCCCTACGAGGCGCCGGACACGCCTGAGCTCGTGGTCGACACGGTGAACAACGACGTCGCCAATTGCGTTGACCTGATCGTCGACTATGTCCGCCAGAACATGGTGCTGGATACTCAGAAGGTGGTCGGCAAGTAGCGATCGCCTAAACCAACCCCAGCTCGATTTCGAGGGCGCCGCAGAGCATCTGGCCGAGCGTGATGTGCATTTCCTGAATGCGCGCCGTCGTGGCCGACGGCACCAGCAGCAGGGGGTTGGCGACACCCGGCAGATCGCCGCCATCGCCGCCGCTCAAGGCCGCGGGCACAATGCCCATGTCAGCCGCCTGACGCAGGGCGCGGATCACGTTCGGGCTGCGGCCCGACGTGCTGATGCCGATGGCGACGTCTCCCTTTTTGCCGATAGCCTCGATCTGGCGCGCGAAGAGCTGTTCGAAACCGAGATCGTTGCCGATCGCCGTCAGCGCCGAACTGTCGGTAGTGAGCGCGACGGCGGCGATGGCGGCGCGGTCGCGCTTATAGCGCACGGTCAATTCGGTCGCCAGATGCTGGGCATCGGCGGCGCTGCCGCCGTTGCCGAAAATCAGCAGCTTGTTGCCGGCACGCACCGCCGTCACGCAGTGTTCGAGCAACCGACCGAAGGGCTCGGCGACGGCCGCGCGCGTCGCGCGTGTTACGGCCTCGTGCTCGTCGAATTCCGCATCGAAAAAGGCTTGAAGATCCATCGCGTCGCCCCGCCCGGCTAGGCCTTGGCCTCGACCTGGCCGCCGGCCCAGCGGATCGACGGCAGCAGAGTCGACGTGTCGACGGCCGTGTTATGGCGCAGAATGGTATCCAGCATGTCGTCCAGCACGGGCTCGGTCAGCAGGTGCGGCTCGAGCCCCAGGTCGGCCAGCTTGGAATGCTTGGCGTTGTAGTAATGCTCCTCGCGCTCGACACGCGGGTTCTCGATCTGATCGACCTTCACGTCGAGGCCGCGCCGGCTGCCGGCGGCCACCACCATTTCGGCCAGCTGCCGCACCGAGAACTGCTCGGTGAACTGATTGAAAACACGGAATTCGCCTCGGTCGGCCGGATTGCGGGCCGCCAGCTCGACGCATTGCAGGGTGTCGCGGATGTTCAGGAAGCCGCGCGTTTGCCCGCCCTTGCCATAGACCGTCAGCGGCAGGCCCAGGCTGGCCTGGACCAGGAACCGGTTGAGCACCGTGCCGAACACGTGGTCGTAGTGGAACGAGGTCGCCAGCGTCTCGTCCAGCGCGGTCTGGTCGGTGTCGATGCCGTAGACCACGCCCTGGTTCAGGTCGGTCGCCCGCAGGCCCCAGATCCGGCAGGCGAAGTAGATGTTGTTGCTGTCGTGCACCTTGGACAGGTGATAGAAGCTGCCCGGCAGCTTGGGGTAGAGCACGGTGTCGGTACGGCCGTTGTGCTCGACCGTCAGGTAACCTTCCTCGATATCGATGTTGGGCGTGCCGTATTCGCCCATGGTGCCGAGTTTCACCAGGTGCGTGTCGGGACAGATGGCCTGGATCCCGAACAGCAGGTTCATGGTGCCGGCGACGTTGTTGACCTGCGTGTTCACCGCCGTCGTCCGGCTCTGCATCGAGTACGGCGCCGACGGCTGCTCGGCGTAATGCACGATCGCGTCCGGCCGCGCTTCCTCCAGCAGCTTGTAGACGAAGCGGTGGTTGGTCAGGTCCCCGACCCGAAGGTTGATCGGGTTGTTGTTCAGCTCGCGCCAGCGCGCCACCCGGCGGTGCAGCGTCGGCACCGGCCGCAACGGCTGAATGCCCTCCTCCAGCTCCCACTGCCGCTTGGCGAAATTGTCGGCGACCCAGACGTCGTCGCCGGCGGCGGAGAAATGCATGGCGGTGGGCCAGCCGAGATAGCCGTCGCCGCCGAGGATCAAAACACGCATGCGTTTGCTTTCGCTTCTGCTCGATATCGAGGACCAATGAAATCAGGCCGATGCATAACGCTTCGACCGGCGGGCGTCCACCGCCTTAGGAGGCTTCGACGAACCGCTTCTCCAGCAGTTCTTGGCCGAGCGGCGTCTTGCGCAGCGCTTCGACGATGCGCTTGTAGCTCTGGCCGTCGCCGAACGGCTGCCGGCAGGCGGCGACGGCCTCCGCGAAGGCCGGATCGTTCAACGCCCGGTCGAGCGCCGCGGCAACGGATTCCTGCCCCATCTCGCAATGGATGACGTTCTCGGCATGCTCGCGTCCGCGCTGGCGTTCGCCCACATTCACCGCGGGGATGCGGGCGTACGGCGTCTCGATCAGGCCGGCCGACGAGTTGCCGACCATGACCGCCGCCATACGCATGAGGCCGAGGAAGTCCGGCGCGTCGATGTTGGTGTGGATCGACAGGCCGGGTGCGCCGCGCCGCGCCTCGATGGCCGCGATCACGCCCTCGTAACCCTGGTCCGAGCAGGGATAGACCGCGAGCGCCCGCCGGCCGGTGTTGAGCACGGCGGCAAGTGTTCCCGCCATGTCGGCGCGGTGGTCGCGCGGCCGGATGGTCTCCGAATGCTGCAGCACCAGGATCGGCCGCTCGTCATCCGCGATCTCGTAGCGCCGCCTGAGATCGTCCGGTTCGGGCTGTTCGAGGGCGAACATCGGATCGACGTGATTGTCGCCGACCACGTGGATGCGCCAGGGCTCCTCGCCCATCGCCCGGATCCGCGCCGCGCTGGCCTCGGTCGAGGGGAAGTGCAGGTGCGCCAGCTTGCTGACGGCATGCCGGAACAGGTCGTCGACATTGCCCGACACGTCGCCGCCCTGCATGTGCGCGATCGG
The DNA here is from genome assembly GCA_965232515.1 of Alphaproteobacteria bacterium. Classification (GTDB taxonomy): domain Bacteria; phylum Pseudomonadota; class Alphaproteobacteria; genus JANQKO01. The sequence continues at coordinate 2,945,135 of CBDDPY010000002.1, forward strand.
CACCGACAGGTTGACCGCCGCCACCGCCGCCGCCACGACCTCGCCGCGGTCCCCGTAGAGCATCAGGATGTCGGGCCGGAGCCGGTTCAGCACATCAGCCATCTTCGCCATGCAGGTGGCGATCGCCGCTGTGCGCTCCATTGGACTGTCGCCGCTTTGACCCATATCGACGGCCGCCGCGATCTCGAAGTCGCGGGCCACCTCGCTGGCGGTCGCGCCGAACTTCGGGTTTACGTGCTGGTCGGTCACGATCAGCGACAGCCTGAGGTCCGGCGCCTCCTCGATCGCTCTTAGCATCGGCCGCATGGCGCCGTAGCCGCCGCGCTTGCCGGTCAGAACGGCGATATGGCGCTGAGTTGTGGTCATGAAGGGATCGGCCCGTCGGATATTCAGAAGCGGAAATATATGAAGGTCTGCGAGCGATCAATAAAGGCGAACGCCGCGAACAGCAGGCAGGCGAGCCCGCCGCCATAGGCCACGGCCCGCAGGCCGTTACGGTCGTCGCGCAGCGCCATGCGCTCGAAATGCGCGCCGAAACAGACCGCCGCCACCGCCGCCAGCAGCAGCCAGGCGCCGTAGGTCGGCGACCGCGCCGTGCCCTCGCCCAAGCCAACGAGACTCTGCAGCAGGGCGGCCGCGCCCTCGAAGTCGTAGAGGAACAGGCTCCAGCCCAGCGTCACCAGCAGAAAGGTCAACGCCCGTTGCAACAGGGTCGGCAGCCGGTCCCAGGCCGGCCGCACGGCCCGGTAGCCCGCCACCAGACCGGCGTGATAAAGGCCCCAGGCGACGAAGTTCCAGCCGGCGCCATGCCAAAGACCGCAGAGCGCGAACACGATGGCGATATTTACGGCGTAGCGCCGGTTGCCGCCCAGCGGCAGATAGAGATAGTCGCGGATCCAGTAGGACAGCGTGATGTGCCAGCGGCGCCAGAAGTCACGCGGGTTCAGCGCCTCGTAGGGCCGCCGGAAATTGTCGGGGAAGTGAAAGCCGAACAGCCGGCCGAGGCCGATGGCGATCAGCGAATAGCCGAAGAAATCGAAATAGATCTGAAAGCTGTAACCGAGCGCCACGAACCAGGCGCCGTCGAGACCGAGCCGCGCCGGATGCGCGACGAACGGCTTCATCACGTTGGCCAGCGCATCGGCGCCCAGCACCTTGGCGGCCAGGCCCAGACAGATGAAGCCGACGGCGGCCTCGATATCGCGGCGCGCCGGCACGAAGTCGGCCAGACGTTGAATCGCGCCCGACACCTGATCGAAGCGCAGGATCGGCCCGGCCACGAGCTGCGGAAAGAAGCTGACATAGAGCGCGAAACTGCGCAGCGGCGGCTGCCCCACGATCTGGCCGCGATAGCGGTCGATGGCGAAGGCCACCATCTGGAAGGTAAAGAACGAGATGCCCGCCGGCAGCAGCACATCGTCGAACAGCGTGAACGAGGTGCCGACGACGCCATCCGTCGCCAGCCGCAGCGAGTCGACGGCGAAGCCGGCATACTTGAAATAGAACAACGCCGCCAACGGCCCGACGATGGCGGCGATCAACCGCAGGCGACTGCCGCGAATTGAATCCGAACGGGTCGCCACGTAGACCCAGACAACGCCGAGCGCCAGGACCACGGCATGATCGATGCCGGCATAGCCGTAGAAGACCAGCGAGGCCAGGATCAGCAGCTCGCGCCGACGGTCCCGCGGCGCGACCAGGAAAAACAGCAGCAGCACCAGCGGCAGGAACAGGAGCAGGAAGCGATAATCGTTGAACAGCACGTCAGGCGCCCGCCCCGGCGAGAAGATCGGCGATATAGGGCCCCAGCAGCACGGCCGGCGCGTGGCAGCAATCGGGCCAGTACGGCGGCACGGCGGTCCGACCCAGACGCGCGGCGGGCAGGCAGGTCAACGCCAACGTCCGGCAGCGTTCATAGAACAGGGCGCGCAGCGGCCGGGCGTCGGCTGCCTCGGTAGCGGCAGTCTGCACCGCATCGCCGGGATAGAGCGGCGATTCATAGAGCAGCACGATCACGCCCTGCGCCTGAATGCGGGCGAGACGTGCCAGATCCTGTTTCATATAGGCCTGCGCCAGCACGAACGGTTTTGCCGACGGCAGCGTCATTGGATCGGTCCGCGCCGATGGCATCGCTATCGGCCGGCTGCCGTCGCGCCGGAACGCGAGTTCGAACACGGTCGGGGCCGCGAAGACATCGGGAAACATGAAGCTCAAGCGGCTGTAGATCTGGCCGAAGCTGTAGACATGCCGGATCTGGGCCCAACCCGTCTTGATATCGTCGACCAGCGCCCGGACGGCCATGATCCAGCCGTCGTCGGCCGATCGCCAGATCTGCCAGGCACCGGCGGCGGCGTCCGGCAGGCGCCGGATCAGGCCGGGATAGGCCAGCCGCGACTGGAAGTGCAGCACGGCATTGTCAACGCTGATCACGGCGACGCGGGGCGCGCTGCCGTCCTCGACCAGCAGCTCGAGCAGTTCGACGCTTTGACGCAACGTCGTGCCCGGCACCGCGAAATTGAAGAACCGGGCGTCGTCGATGCCGATATCGGCGACGCCGACCTGAACCGCCCGGCTGTTGCCGAACAGGCCGATATCATAGCGCGGCACCGATGCGGCATGACGCCGCTTCAGGGCCGCCAGGTCATGAATCGGCAGCCCGGCGAGGCGTCGCAGCCCCTCCGCGTCGCCGGTCTCGAACACGTCTTCCGCGAACGGCACGCCACGAAACACAACCGCGCCGATGGCGAGCAAGCACAGGCAAGCCAGAAAGCTTTGGAAATTCATCCATACGCGCCTTTCAGCGGCGTCCCCCCGGTCCGCGCCACCGAAACCGGACATTTACACATTCGTTGCACTGTCGCCAGCGCGGGTTTCGCCGGCATTCCCGTCGATCGAAGATCCCGGCCGGGGGCCGGTTCGGGTTTGACCTGCTGGCGGATGTGCATTACGTGCCATGCAACAGGGTTTGCAAAGCCTGTCGGGACGGATCGGCAAGAAATGAAGGTGGCTGTGATCGGCTCGGGCGCGGCGGCGTTCGCGGCGATTTCGACATTACGCGAGCGGCGGCCCGATTGCGACATCACCGTCTTCGACCGGGACGGCGAGGTGGCGGTGGCGCCGATGGCGTCTCGCCTGGGCGGTATCGACCATCGAGACTGGACGTCGGACGACTTCGATCGGGTCCACGCCGCCGTCAAGGCCCAGGTCGGCGCCAAGTTCCCACCGCCAAAGACCAACTACGGCAAGCTGGTGCCGCGCCACGACAGCGACGTGAAGCGGGCGTTCTGGCACAGCCGCGAGCCGGGCGGCCTGACCAACTATTGGAGCGCGTCGCTGTTTCCCTTCACCGACCGCGACATGGCCGGCTGGCCGGTATCGCGCCAGGACCTGGCGCCCTACTATCGCCGCGTCGCCGAGGATGTCGGCGTCGCCGGCCGCGACGACAGCATCGACGGCTATTTCGGCGACGGCTATGTCACGCGGCCGCCGATCCCGGCAACGGCGCTGTGCGAGCGGCTGGTTCAAACCGCGGCCCGCGGCGCCGGCGCGAACGGCAGCGGCGTCATTTCCGGGCTGAACCGGCTGGGCATCGAGACCCGGCCCGACCACACGCATTCTTGCGTGAAATGCGGCGGGTGCTTCTACGGCTGCTTTCGCGGCGCCATCTTCAACGGCAATGTCGGCCTGCGGCGTCGCGGCCTGGATTCGAGCTACCGGCGGATCCCAGAAAAAGTCGACCGCCTGGTCAGCGAAAACGGCGGCGGCGTCGGCGTGACCACCGTCGGCGGCAGCTATGGCGGCTTCGACAAGGTGTTCTGCGCCGCCGGCTGCATCGGCTCGGGCGAGATCGCGCTGCGCAGCTTCGCCGACGCCGGCACGCGACTGCAGTTCGTCGACAACGATCTTTACGTCTTCCCGATCTTCTATCTCGGCCGCCGCCTGGATCGCGATCTCGCGTCCTACGTCGCCATCGCCAATGCCGTGATCGGCTTTCCGCCAAACGGCGCGGACGAGGTCTACGCTCAGGCCCACGTCGCGCCGGTGCCGGACTATCTCGTGCGCTTCTACGCGCCGGCCAGCTATTGGGCCCTGACGAAGTATCTCGCCGGCGCGCTGAAGGCGCATGTGCTGCTGGCCAAGCTCTATATCGATGGCGGCGTCTCGCCGCGCTTCGGCCTGGAGCTTGGCAGCGGCGGCAGCCTGGAATTCGGACCCGTGCGGCCGGGCCAGTCGGCCGCGACCCTGAACCGCGCGCGGCGGCAACTGCGCCGGGCGCTCGCGCGGTCGCCATTCATCGTGCCCCCCTTCCCCGCCATGCTGTCGTCCACCAGCTCGCACTATGCCGGCGGCCTGGATCCCGAGAGCAGCGCGCTGCCGGCCTCGCGCAACGGCGAGCTGGCGCCGAACGTGCACGTGATCGATTCCGCCCTGTTCGCCAACAGCCCGGCCCAGCCGCTGACCTTCACGATCATGGCCAATGCCGCCCGCATCGTCACCGAGGTGATGGATGGCTGAGTACCGGCTTGTCGTGACCGGCGCCAACGCGCCGTTGGCGCAGTCGCTGATCAAGGGCCTGCTCGCCGACGATGCCGGACCCGTCCTGGGCCTGGTGTCGCCCTGGTGCGACCCGTCCACGCTGCTGGCGGACGAAGGCAAGCTCGCCTACCTGGCGGCAGACCTGACCGCCCCACTGCCGGCCGCGGCGGCGGATGCCGTGCGATCAGCCGACGCCGTTCTGCACCTGGCCTGGGTCCGCAGCGGCGACGTCGAGACCGCGACGGATCGCAACCTGGCGATCCTGGACAACGTCGCCGCGGCGATGGATTCGGCCGAAAAGCTCTATTTCATGTCCTCGGTCGCCGCCGGCGCCGACGCGCCCAGCGCCTATGGCCGGTCCAAGTACCTGGTCGAGGATCGGGTGCGGACGCTCGGCGGCAATGTGCTGGTCTGCGGGCTGGTAATGAGCGAGCCGCCGCAGACCGCCTTCAAGATGCTGGTCAGCCTGGTCACCAGGCTGCCGCTGTCGGTGCGGTTCGTGTTGGGCGCGCCGCGGGTCTATCCGGTGGCGCTGGCCGATCTCGATCGCGGCGTTCGCGACACGCTGAGGGCCGCGGCGCCGGTCGGCACGGTCGCGCTCTATCACGCCGGCGGCGTGGCCCTGAATGCTTTTCTGAAGCGGCTGGAGGCGCGGCGCGGCGGTTTTCGCCTGCCCCTGCCGCTGCCGGCGGGGCCGATGCTGGCCGTCGGCCGGCTGGCGCGGCGCACGCCGTTGAAGGGCCTGGGCGAGAAGATCACCACCTTCCTCTACAAGGACGACCGGCGGCTGGCGGCGCTGCCGCCGCCGCCCGGCCTGACCCTCAGCGAAACCGACGCGTTCCTGCACGCCGAGCGCTGATCAGGTCGTCGAGCGGGCGCGGCCCAGACCCAGCCAATCGTCGGCGATCAAGACCAGCAGCGACAGCAGGAGGATGGACAGCAAGCCGACGCCGGTAAACAGGAGCGCGCTGGCAATGCCGGCGCTCCAGTCGATGCCGCCGAGCTGGGCGGCGAAGGCCCAGGCCGCCTGGACCGGCCCGACCCCGGCAATGCCATTGATCGGCAGCGACCAGGCCAGCAGCGCCGTGGCGCCCGCGAACATGCCTTGCCAGTAACCGGCGTCGTCGACGACGGCGCGCAGGCAGAACAGACAGAACACGAACTGCAGCAGCCAGATCGAGACCGAGAGCGCGAGAACCGGCAGGTAGTCGCGCGCCCGGGCGATTCGGTGCAGCCCCTGCAGCAGCCGGCCGAGCAGCTCCGCCGGCTTCGGCCAGCGGCCGACCAGCGGCAATAGAAAGCGCTGCGATACGCCGGCGATCCAGGGCGTGAGGCCAAGCGCGACGACGGCCGCGACGGCGACCGCCAGGCCAATCTGGACCAGGGCCGGCCGGTCGACGATCACGACGACCGCGGCGATGGCGCAGGTGGCGACAATCACCAGCAGGTCGAGCACGCGCGAGACCACCAGCACGCCGACGCTGGAGGTGAGATCGACGCCGAAGCGCTGTTTCACCATCAGCGGGAACGACAACTCGCCGGCGCGGAACGGCAGCAGGTAGTTGAACAGCAAGAGGAAGGTCGCGACCCGGTACATGGCGAGCGTCGGCCGGCCGCCGGCGGCGTCTTTCGGCCAGAGCAGACGGGTGAAACGCCAGGCACGAAGATACTGGATGACGGGGCCGACGCCGAGCGCGGCGGCGACGTAGCGCAGATCGACCTGCGGCAGCAGCGCGCGCAGATCGGCCATGACCTGGTCGGTCAGCAGCAGATAGAGCACGCCGCCGGTGATGGCCAGCGAGAACAGCGTGGTGACGAGCTGTCGGCGGGTCATGCGGGCGGCCGCGTCGCTTCCGGGCCGGCGGCTCGTGGCCTCAGGCGTCGCCGGACGCCGTCGATGGCGTGTTCTTGCGGCCGAGCCGGACGCGATACTGCGGCTGATTGTCGGACTGATGCAGCAGCCGTACGATCAGTTCGCCCAGCAGGCCCTGGACGATCAGGATCAGGGCGCTGACCGTCAGCGAGACGCCGAGCGTCAGCAGCGGCCGGTTGCCGATCTGCTCGCCGTAGCCGAGCTTGAGGATCACCAGATAGAGGCAGATCGCCAGTCCGGCCGTGCCCAAAACGGCGCCGAGGCCGCCGAAGAAATGCAGCGGTCGCTGGATGTACTTGCGCAGGAACACCATCAGGATCAGGTCGAGGGCGACGCGCAGCGTGCGGTCGAGGCTGTATTTCGACTGGCCGCGGGTGCGCGGGCGGTGGTTGACCACGACCTCGCGCACCTCGGCGCCGACCTGGGCCATCAGCGCCGGGATGAAGCGGTGCAGTTCGCCCGAGACGGTGATCTGGTCGAGAATGTCGCGGCGGTAGGCCTTCAACGTGCAGCCATAATCGTGCAGCGAGACGTGCGTCATGCGCGAGATCAGACGGTTGGCGACGCGCGACAGGCGCACGCGCAGAAAGTCGTCGTGCCGGTCGCGGCGCCATCCCGAGACCAGGTCGACGTCCTCACGCTCCAGCGTCTCGACCAGGAGCGGGATGTCGGCGGGGTCGTTCTGCAGGTCGCCGTCGAGCGTGACCACGACCTCGCCGCGCGCGTGGTCGAAGCCGGCCTGCATGGCCGTGCTCTGGCCGTAATTGCGGGCGAGGAACACCGGGCGCAGCTCAGGATAGCGCGCGGCGCAGTCCTGGACCGTGGCCTGGGTGCCGTCGCTGGAGCCGTCGTCGACGATGATGATCTCGAAGCTGCGGCCGAAGCCCGAGAGGCTGGCATGGATCTCGGCCAGAAGGTCGGCAACGTTCTCGACCTCGTTGTAGACCGGCACCACGGCGCTGACCTGCACGGGCGGCGTCTCGGCCGCCGCGGCAGCATCGTCGTCGGCGCCGGCCCGCGCCGGCTTCGCCCCCGGCACCCCGACGACCATCGCCGCCGCCTGCCGGCTGTCGCTCAGATCATCCATCGCCAACCCTCAAATCTCGCCCCGGCCCGCCCACCTGTTACCCCAAGCGCCCGGCATCCGCAATGCAATGGGTCACACGCGGGACCAGCGCTCGAACGCACAAATTGGCGCGAGAGCCGTTAAGATTTTGTGGCGTCCCATCGATCAGTGTCCGTTATCAGAACAGTGAAGCAATTGGGCGCAATAAGCACGAAACGTGATATGCCCCAGACATACTAGGTCGATCCAGAAATCTCTCTATTTGCTTGCCATTAACTTCCTGTCGACGCTCGCCCATTGCCAAGGTTATGAGATCGGACCTTCGAAGATTTCGGAAAAATAAAGAGTATTGTCGTCATGGGTAGTCTCGGTTCCGGTCGTCGACCTTGGAGCAAACGACGGTTGACCGACGAGGTCGGCTCCATCGATATCGGCGACCTCAAGGCGGGCGGTCTGTTCGACGCAAAGCACGGTAGCCCCGCAGCAGACTATCCCTGGCTGGAACTCTTGGCGGCGTGTCGTTCTCACTAACGACGTTCGACGACTCTGAGAAACAGATGCTCCGGGTCACCTATAGATTTATGGATCGCGAGAACTGCTGGCATGACGGCGAAAGCCTTATCGGCTTTGAGCGCAGGCCATCGAACGTTGGCGGCAGCCGGTTTTGGTTCAGGTGCCCGAGCTGTAACCGCCGATGTGCAAAGCTCTATGTGGTGCGGCGATTCCAATGCCGGTGCTGTGCGGGACTGTTGTACCGAAGCCAAAGACGATCTCGATTGCCAACACAAAGGATATCGCTACCCAATGTCCGAAGACCGACGTAGGGCAACGAGTTTGGCGCTTTAAGTTTGTGAGATCGTAGTTGCTTTGAACGATTTCAAATAAACCATAAATGGGAGTTGAACAACTTACTGGTTTGCCGAAACAGCCATGAATGGAGTTGCGCCGCCAGGCCGCGTAAGCAGAGCAGACGTATGCAAGGCAATCAGTCGGCCAATACAGCCACGTCAGCCAGCTACAGCGCGTTGGCGGTGGGCCGATACGAAATTCGATCGGCTATCAGATTTCAACACTGCAATAGCTCTGCCAAAGCCGTTTTGCCTCGGCTGTTGGTTCGATCTTGGTCATGGCCCACCAGCCACGTTCATCGCCCGCATCATGCAAATTGCGATGATGCAGGGCGCAAAGCGGCACCGTCCATTCGTCGCTGACCTTCTTCCCCATGGCGTTCGGCTGCATGAAACGCAGGTGGTGTGCCTGCGTTGGGCGACGACCGCAAACAATGCACGGCTGCTTGGCGACATATTGGAGGTGGTTCTTGTTTCGTATCCGCTTCGGCTCGCCGAGCGGCAGTACCGACTTGTCTATGGCGGTGCCCTTCCTTTCCGGCGTTTCAGGAGCTCGGGCGGGAGCTGATTCGAGTGTGGCAAATTGTGCCGCGATCAGGGCTTCGATGATGTCGGCATAGTGCCTGCCGCGCGCGCCCTTCAATTCGGGAAGGGATGCCTTGAGATGCTGAAGCGTATCGGCATTTTTGCCATGGACAGCCTTGAGCGCATCCGGGTTGGTCGCAGCTGCGATCAGCTTGCGGAACTCGGCACAGAACTCGGCCGGATCCTGAAAGCTATCAACCGGCTGACCGTTTTCGGCTCGCAACACCCAACGAACGGCCGTGGTTTCCTTCGCAGCCCGGCCGCGCCTTGGTTGCCGCACGCCGCGTTGCTCTCGGTCGTAAAGCGCAAGTCCGAAGGGGTTGCCGAATGTCGACAAGGCACGTTTTGTCGCGTCGGTCTCGGCCTCCTTGAGGGCGTTCTCGTGCGCTTCTCCGGGAGATGATGGATCCGATTGGCCAAAGCCGCTGCCTTCGCGAATGACTAGTAGGTCGCCGGCACGGACCCGCATTCGAACCCGGGCGATATAGGCGCATGCCGGTCTGCCATTCTGTTTGCCCTGCCAAACACAGCGGGCTTCGATTGTCTCCCGGTCCCAGCCATCGAACCCAAAGATCCGATTGGCCTCAGCGATCGCGTGCCAGCCTTCGATGTAGCTCAATTCGCGGCCTTCGCGTGTCCTCGACTTGATGTGCTTGGAATTGAGCTTGGCGCCGAGCGCCTTCTTCTATTCGTCGGTGAAAGGCATCACTTGGTCCTCACCGAGATCGTGATGCCACCATTCGAGAGGGCCGCACCGGGCACGGTTTCGCCATCCTTAAGCGACTGAAGCAAACGTCGGCGATCTAATTTCGGGGGCTGTGGGACGAGGAACTCGGCCGGCAGCTGATCCTCTTCTACTATTGTTAGGGACGGTGGCGCCTGTCGGCATGACATCGTGAAATCCGCTTCCTTGATCATCTTGATCTCGGCTCTGTCCATCACGGCGGCGATCAGCGACCGTTTCTTGTCCGCTGCTTCCTCGAACCGCGATAGACGTTGGCGCGTTTCATCGATGCGTTGGCGGAGTGCCGTCGCAAGCGCCTTGTCGTCGAGATATGATCGCGTCATCTCGACGAGCATTTCATTGAGGTTCGTTAGACCTTCCAACGTATCCCGAAGCGTTTCGTCGTCGGCGTCTGGGAAGTCTGCCTTCAGCCGCTGGCGCAGGAATGCGTGATGTGCCAGCTCACGCGTAACGGGGGTAGTCATAGTTGCCGGCCTCAATATCGAGTCAATTCAACCGCCATTGTTCGTGCACCGATCACTGGCGGGAAGACCTTGGTGTAACGGCAGCCAGTCCGGAGCAGTTGGCGGGCGGACTTGTCAGCTCTTTGCTGGTCGGCTGCGGTCCGGACCGTCGCGAAGTTCTTCGAAAAGGTTGACCGCCTCTCGCCGCAACGTCAGCGCCGGATCGACTTCGGCGTCGCGCAGATGCCTCAAGCCGACGATGAAACTGTCGAGATCGCTTTCGATGTTGGGGCGCAAGGCAGAGTGCGCGCTAGCCAAAGTGGCCAACCGGACGACACCATCGCAGATCTCTTCCAGAGCAAAAAGCTCACGTCGGATTTCGTCATAGTCGTGTTCGTCTCGGAGTCGAATCATTGCTCATCCTTTTCACCTTATTCGAAGGTCCGTGGGGGCGATTCGCGGTCGTTTTCATGAAAGCGAAATCGCCAAGAACCAAAATGTGATCTAAAATATATTTATATTGATACTAAAACTATCAAATCTGCGCGATAGCTGTCAATAAGCGAGCCATCACGCTCTAATGGCTTGGTGTTGACCGCTCGTCATCTGCGTGCTGCGAGAGCCTTGCTTGGTTGGGACCAAGGTAAGCTGGCGGCAGAAGCCGGTCTCTCAGTCCCAACCATAAGGCGGTTGGAGGCAAGTGGCTGTTTCTTGCGCGGAAACGCTAGGAGTGTACATGCTGTACAAACGGCGTTGGAGCGAGCCGGTGTCGAATTCCTGAACGGGGACTCCCCCGGAGTCCGAATTCGATCCATAACTTGAAGAACTCTGATATCGATAGACCTATCCCTCACCGCTCAAGAGCTCGGGGTATCTGCAGAGCTTTTTTCAGCCGATTGTCCTCGCTCACCATGGACCGAACTTCCGCCGCAATGGAAGCGCCCCTTCCCGCTATCGGCGAAGAGGCCGTCAGAGACGATGATCAGATTGAAGTCGCGAACTGGATGTTTGCGGCGGTAGCGGCGAAGCTGGAGGACGCGGTTGAGGCAGGAGCCTCGGGGCAATCGCCCCGGCACAACGTCGCCCAGCCGACCGACCCCGGCCGCAGTCTCCGGCCCGCAGCATCCGGGATCCCGAGCTCGCCGCCATTGTCGCCGATTTCGACGTTAATCAAGGCCTGAATGGCCCGAACCCCTGCCACTGAAACGACTACACTTGCACCGCAATACAAGCAGGTATTATTGACGCTTCGCGCAGGCCGCCCAATTGATAGGGCGGCCTGCCAGCCCGGCAGGCACCGCCGGCGGGCCTTCCAATGGTGCAAGCGCCTCAGCAATTGCGGCGCCGGACACCGGCGGAGGCTCGACATGGCCAAGATCACCGATACCCAGCTCGTCATCTTGACGTCAGCGGCGTAGCGCGAGGACGGCGCCGCCCTGCCGCTGTCCAAATCCTCGAAGCCGAAAGGCGGGACCGCCACCGCCAGCCTCAAGAGCGTGCTGAAGCAAGGCTGGCTGGATGAGCGACCAGCTGCTGCCGGCGTCCCGGCCTGGCGCGAGGCCGGTGAGCGGCGCATGACTCTAATCAACGCCCCTCCCGGTTTGAGCGCGATTGGCATCGAGGCGGAGTCGACGGACGGCGATGAGCCGGCCGCAAAAAAATCGAAACGACAGACCGGTCTGACGGCAAGTCCGAGAATGTCATAAGACTGGCGACAAGATTCAAACGTCAAGGCACTCAGCCGAGCACAAAACAGTCTAGCCTAATCGCATAGTTGCGCCGTAAGTAGTGCGGGGCGCTATCAGCGGTGCGCTAAAGAAGAAGCTCGGCCTCGCAGTAGCCTCGGAAACAGTCGACGGTCGCGGCCGCGTCTACCGCATCGTCGAGGAGGCCTGAGCGATGGCAATCCCTACTAAGAGCAACGATGAGGGCCGGGACACTAGCTGCGTTAGTTCCTACCTGTTGCGACCGCTTCGGAGCTATCAACAAGCCCTGCATGACCGTGCAACCAAGCCGGTGCAGGCTTTTGGTCAAGAACAGGCGCGGGCGCAGACGTCAGGCACAGCCGAGATCGGGAGGGCGGCCGAGCAACCACTGCGAAATTTCAGAGGATCTTCTAGGGCCCGATTGGCGGTGTCATCCAACAAACGATAGCGATCGCAAAAATCGCGGACCGGCTAGCGACCGTGCCCTCAGCCATTTCGCTGCTGACAAAATGGATCGTGTTTATCTGGCAGCGCCAACCGAAAGCACTGTATGCACGGCTCATAGTTCGCAAGCTCGCGTAGTGTGACCATTGAAGTCAGGTTACCTTGACATCGCCAGAAAGATACTGAATGAATATGGCCTGCTTAGCTCGGTGATTCTCACCCGGCTTGCGGCAGCTTACCGAGCGTAGTTCATTCTCAATCGTTAGATCCACTCCAAAGCCTTGCCGAACACCTACCGGCATGTGCTTAAGGGCGTTGTTTTGCTTCAATGAAATGAATTCGAGATTTTGGTGCTACATCCTGCAGGCGATTCCTGCTTGCGCCGACCACTAAAAACACCGTTAGAAACTTCGCTATGAGTAGGTCGATAAACCACGAAGATCCAAATCTGCACTCGCGAGATGTTAAGAAGAGCGTTGCTGTCATTGGTTGCGGCTACTGGGGGAAAAACCACGTTCGCAGTTTTGGCGAACTGGGTACCCTGAAGGCTGTTCATGATCAGGATCCTTCTGTCGCCGCAAACTTCGCCGACAGTTATGATGCGACTGCTATGGGTTTCGAGGACATTCTTGACGATTCGTCGATTTCTTCAGTGGTAATTGCAACTCCTGCGAAACATCACCATAGCCAAGCAAGGCAAGCGCTATTGGCCGGCAAACATGTGCTGGTCGAAAAACCGCTGTCACTGAGATGCAGCGAAGCGGAAGAGCTTTGCCAGCTGGCGGAAGAAAGCCACTTGGTCCTGATGGTAGGCCATATCCTTCAGTATCATCCCGCATTCTTGCGTCTTAGGGAACTAGTTGCGGCCGGCGAACTCGGACGTCTGCAGTATGTCTATTCAAATCGGCTGAACCTAGGACGCATCCGGCAGGAGGAGAACATCCTCTGGAGCTTCGCGCCGCACGACCTGTCGATGATCCTCAGCCTGATAGGCAACGAACCGGCTTCAGTTTCAGCCAGCGGGTCCTATTACCTGCACAAGTCAGTCGCCGACGTCACAGTTACCAACTTGGCATTTCCGGGCGGTGAGAATGCCCACATTTTTGTATCCTGGCTGCATCCGTTCAAGGAGCAGAAGCTGGTGGCGGTCGGCGATAAGGCCATGGTCGTGTTCGATGATCTGCAGCCTTGGTCCGAGAAGCTGACTCTCTACCCGCATCGCATCACCTGGCGAAACGGTTTGCCGATGCCGGAAAAGGCCGATGGTGTGCCAGTGCCGGTCGGCGAGGACGAACCGCTCCGGCGTGAAAGCGAACACTTTCTCGATTGCGTTGCGGGCGGCATCAAGCCGCAAACCGACGGACGTGAGGGCTTGAGCGTTCTGCGCGTACTCGATGCAGCAGAGCAGTCGATGGCGAGCGGACAAACCGTGAAGTGCAACGAGTCATCGGCCGCTAAAATCTTCTTCACCTCCGATGTCATGGTCCATGAATCGGCTTATGTCGACGAAGACGTAGAAATCGGCGGTCGCACAAAAATCTGGCATTTTTGCCACATATTGGGTGGCACGAAGATCGGCCGCAATGTGTCGGTCGGTCAAAACGTAATGATCGGACCGAATGTTAATGTCGGCGATGATTGCAAAGTCCAGAACAATGTCAGTCTTTATCAGGGTGTGACCCTTGAAGACGGCGTGTTTTGCGGACCCAGTTGTGTCTTCACGAATGTGCTCAACCCACGGGCCGATGTGAACCGCAAGGACGAGTTTCGCGGAACCATTGTCCGCCGTGGCGCCACAATCGGCGCTAATTCCACCATCGTCTGTGGTAACGAGATCGGCGCATACAGCATGATCGGTGCCGGCGCCGTGGTAACGCAAGACGTGCCGTCGTATGCCTTGATGGCGGGCGTACCGGCCCGCCGTATAGGCTGGGTCAGCCACGCCGGCGAAGTGCTGGGTGGCGATCTCGTCTGCCCGCGCAGCGGCCGTCGCTACCGCGAGGCGGCGCCTGACCGTTTGGTCGAGATCGTCGATGACTAGTCCGAACCTGGCCCAGACCGAACCGGCGATGGCGCCAATCCATTTCATCGATCTGCAAGCGCAGCGTGCTCGCATAAAGGACCGCATCGACTCCGCCATACAAAACGTGCTGGCCCGCGGGGCCTTTATCATGGGGCCGGAGGTCCAGGAACTGGAAGCCCGGCTGGCGACGTTCGCTGGCGCCAAACACTGCATTACCTGCTCGAACGGCACCGACGCACTGAGCCTGGCGCTGCGCGCCCTGGGCATCGGCGCCGGAGACGCCGTGTTCGTGCCGGCCTTCACCTTCGCGGCGACGGCCGAGGTCGTCGCACTGTGCGGCGCCACGCCGGTCTTCGCAGATGTTCTGCCGGACACTTTCAATATCGATCCCGACAGTCTCGACGCCGCTATTTCGAAAATCATTGCCGACGGCGAATTGCGGCCGCGCGCAGTCATCCCGGTCGACCTTTTCGGCCAGCCAGCCGACTACCGAGCCGTGACGACAATCGCCGAGCAACACCGGATGGCCGTCATTGCCGACGCTGCGCAGAGCTTCGGCGCAACCTTCGACAACCGGCGCGTCGGCACGCTTGGCGATTTGACCACGACTAGCTTCTTTCCGGCCAAGCCGTTGGGATGCTACGGCGACGGCGGCGCCGTCTTTACCGACGACGACGAAGCCGCGACGGCCATGCGCTCCCTGCGGGTGCACGGCAAGGGCAATGACAAGTATGACAATGTCCGCATCGGCTTGAACGCTCGCCTCGACACGCTGCAAGCCGCCATCCTTCTGGAAAAGCTGTCAATATTTCCCGACGAAATCGAGGCGAGACAACGGGTTGCCAATCGCTATTCCGTCGCGCTGTCGGACGTGGCCGTCACACCAGCACTGGCGCCGGGTAGCACATCGGTGTGGGCGCAGTACACGCTGCGACTGGACCGGCGCGACGACGTGCAGGCGGCGCTCAAAGCCGAGGACATTCCGACGGCGGTCTACTACCCGATGCCGCTCAATCGACAGACCGCTTACCGTCAGTTTCAGGTAGCGCCCGACGGAGCGCCGGTCAGCGACCGGCACAGCCGTCAGGCTCTCAGCCTGCCAATGCACCCCTATCTAGAGCCGGACGTTCAGGACCGGATTATCGCCGTCCTGCGCGACGTCATTCGACAAGAGGAACGCGAGTAGATGGATATTCGTGGCAAGAAATTCGTTGTGATTGGCGGCGCCGGATTGATTGGATCCCACACCGTCGACGCGCTTGTCCGCGAGGATATCGGCGAAATCCTGATCTACGACAACTTCGTCCGTGGCCGCGAGGAGAACCTGGTGGCGGCGCTCCGCGATCCGCGGGTTCGCATTTACGACATCGGCGGCGACATCTGCCAGACCGATATCCTGAACGCCGCGCTGAAGAATGCCGACGGCGTGTTCCATTTCGCCGCGCTCTGGCTGCTGCAATGCCATGAATTTCCGCGCGCCGCGTTCGACGTCAATATTCGAGGCACTTTCAACGTCCTGGAGGCCTGCGTTGCCCAGGGCGTCAAGCGACTGGTCTACTCGTCATCGGCTTCAGTATACGGCGATGCCATTGTCGAGCCGATGGGAGAGGATCACCCGTTCAACAACACGAACTTTTACGGCGCCACCAAGATCGCCGGCGAGGCGATGGCGCGCGCCTATCATCACCGCTACGGCCTGCCGCTGGTAGGCTTACGCTACATGAACGTCTACGGCGCCCGCCAAGACTACAAGGGCGCCTATATCGCCGTGATCATGAAAATCCTCGACCGGTTGGACCAGAGCGAGCCGCCGACGGTCTACGGCGACGGCAGCCAAGCCTATGATTTCATCTACGTTGGAGACTGCGCCAAAGCCAATATCTGCGCGATGAAGGCCGATGCCGTGGACGCGTTTTACAATGTCGGCACGGGCACGCGTACGTCGATCAAGGAACTGGCGGAACTTCTCTTGCGCCTGACGGGCTCGAACTTGGGCATTCACTACGAACTGGAAGGCCAGACGTTCGTCAAGAACCGTATCGGCGATCCTCGCAAGGCGCGAGACGAAATCGGCTTTGCGGCCGAGGTCGAACTTGAAGATGGTTTGCGGCGGCTGATCGAATGGCGCAATCTGCACAAGTCGGAAGTCGCCGCCCGCCGGCTTAGGGCAGCGGAATAATGCCTGAGCGCAACATCGCCATCGCCCTGCCGTCAATCGGCGAAGAGGAATGGCAGGCGCTCCGCGAACCGATCGAAAGCGGCTGGTTGACGCAAGGTCCGAAGGTCGCCGAGTTCGAACGCCGGTTCGCGGAGTTGCACGACGTCAAGCACGCTATCGCCGTGACGTCGTGTACGACCGGGTTGCATCTAGCTCTGGCATCGCTGGGCATCGGACCCGGCGACGAGGTTATCGTGCCAGCCTTTACCTGGGTGGCGACAGCCAATGTCGTCGTTTTGTGCGGGGCGACGCCTGTCTTCGTCGATGTCGACCGGGAAACCTTCAACGTCGACATTACGCAGATCGCCTCGAAGCTGACGCCGCGCACCAGGGCGGTCATCGCCGTGCATTTGTTCGGACTCTGTACCGACATCGACGCGCTAAGGAAAGTTTTGCCGGCAGACGTTCGAGTCATCGAGGACGCGGCCTGCGCCGCCGGCGCCTCCCACAGGGGTCGCAAGGCCGGCGGACTGGGCGACGTCGCTGCCTTTTCGTTTCACCCGCGTAAGTCGGTGACGACCGGAGAAGGCGGCATGGTCACCACGAACGATGATGCGATCGCCGAGCGCGCGTCCCAGGCCCGCAACCACGGCGCAACGATTTCCGAAGAGCAACGCCATCGCGGTCCCAAGCCCTACATTCTTCCCGACTTCGATTGCCTTGGCTTCAACTATCGCATGACCGATCTGCAGGGCGCGGTCGGCCTCGTGCAACTCGATAAACTTGAACGTTTCGTCGCCGAGCGCTCAAAATGGGCCGCTTGGTACCGGGATCAGCTCTACGACCTCAACTGGCTTCGGCTACCGGATGAGCCGGTTGACGGCCTGCATGCCTGGCAGGCGTTCGTAACCTATGTCAACCCAGAGAGCGCACCGGCGGCGCGCAACGAGATCATGCAACGGCTGCAGGACAAAGGAGTGTCGACCAGGCCGGGCACCCATGCCGTGCACATGCTGACCTATTATCGCGAACAGTTCGGATGCCGTCCGGACGACTGTCCCGCCGCCCGAGATTGCGACGCCGAGAGCATGGCAATACCGCTGCACAATCGCATGAACCTGGAAGACTACGCCTATGTCGTCGACGCCATCCGTAGTATTTGATGCCAACGTGCCACACTGGCTGGAGCAATTGCTAGTTGCCGCCCTGCCCGAGGAGGGATCCACGTGTGACATAGCTGGGCAATCAACAGTTATGCGAGACGGTATTCTGCGAATTGGCGGTACTGTCTCAGATGAACAGGCACAGACCAGCGACACGTTCGGTTTCAAATGGCACAAGCGCGATTCGTTCGAATCGGAAGCTTGGCGAGGTCAGCTACGAAATTGGCTGTCGATATCTCGACCGCAGTGGACGTTGCCATGCGGCGGTTCACCGAGCACCACCTGGATGCAGCGTTCATGCAAGCCGACATCACGGATCTCCCATTACCGCACCGATCGGTAGACATTATTTTTTTCCGAGGGAGTTCTGCATCATACCGACTCGACAGAAAAGGCGCTGTCCTCCCTGGCGAAATTACTGCGCCCGGGCGGCCGCTTTCAGTTCTATGTCTACAATAGGAAGGTGCCGATACGTGAATTTACTGACGATTACGTCCGCGCACAGCTTCAGCAATTGGACCAGAACGAAGCCTGGCAAGCAGTCATGCCATTGACCAAGCCAGGGGCCGTCCTCGGCCAACTGGATTTGGAGATCGACGTTCCCGAGCCGATCGATCTGTTGGGCATTCCGGCCGGCCGTATCAATCTGCAGCGTTTGTTCTATTGGCACATCTTCAAAGCGGTCTATCGGCCCGAGTTCGATCTCGAGGAGCTCAACCACATCAATTTCGACTGGTACGCGCCCGCGAATGCCCATCGACAAACGCCAGAGCAGGTTCGTGAATGGTGCGCCGCCGCCGACATGCGCACTGAACGCGAGGTTGTCGAGGAAGCGGGCATAACGATAATCGCGCGCAAGCAAGGCAATCCGAATTGACGGGTCGGCGCACGTAACCGGCATGTGCGGCATTGCAGGCTTCTTGAACCTGGACGGTGAACCGGCGTCCGGCGTGCTTGTCAAACGCATGACCGACGCCATCATTCATCGCGGACCCGACGGCGAAGGTGTCTTCGCTGAGGGGCCGACCGGCCTGGGGCACCGGCGATTGTCAATCATTGACTTGTCTCCGGCCGGCCACCAGCCGATGGCGACGGCCGATGGCCGTTATGTCCTGACCTACAATGGCGAGATCTATAACTTTCAGGAACTGCGCATCGAATTGGAGGCGCTTGGCTATCAGTTTCGCTCGCGCACCGACTCAGAAGTCGCGCTAAACGCCTTCGCCGAATGGGGTCCAGCCGCCCTGGACCGCTTCAATGGCATGTTCGCGTTCGCTATCTGGGATCGAAAAGACCGTGAGCTTTGGCTCGTGCGTGACCGCTTTGGCGTCAAACCGCTCTATTATGCCCGTGTCGGCAGCAAGTTATTATTCGCGTCGGAAGTTAAAGCGTTGCTTGCACATCCTGATCTTGACGCCAGATTGAACCCCAACGCACTTGCCGAGTATTTCACGTTCCAGAACATATTTACCGATCAGTGTCTGTTCGCTGGTGTACGACTGCTACAGCCGGGTACCTATCTGCGCATCAGCGCGGAGGTCGGCGCGATGACTGAGCCGAGACAGTATTGGGATTTCGCTTTCTCGGAACCAGGCAATCCCGGCGACGAAAAAGCCTATCTTGACGAACTCGATGCGCTGTTCCGGCAGGCGGTAAACCGCCAGCTCGTCAGCGACGTTGACGTCGGCGCCTACCTGAGCGGCGGCATGGATTCCGGATCGATAACAGCGATCGCCAGCGCCCATTTCCGCGACCTCAAGAGCTTCACCGTCGGCTTCGATCTCAGTTCCGCCTCGGGCATCGAACTGGGTTTCGACGAACGACCGGCGGCCGAACATCTATCGTATCTGTTTGGCACCGAACATTACGAAATGGTGTTGAAAGCCGGCGACATGGAACGCTGCATGTCACGCCTTGTCTGGCACCTTGAAGATCTGCGCGTTGGACAGAGCTATCCGAATTTTTACGCCGCACAGCTCGCCGGAAAGTTCGGCAAGGTTGTGCTATCAGGCGCCGGCGGTGACGAACTGTTCGGCGGTTATCCGTGGCGGTACTACCGCGCCGTCGTCAATGACAGCTTTGAGCAATATGCCGACAAATACTACTCGTACTGGCAGCGGCTCGTGCCCGACGGAAAATTTACGCGACTGTTTGCACCGCTAGGCCACGAAATCTGCAACTTGGACACGCGAGATATCTTTCGTGATGTGTTCATTTCGCATGCGCATGAACTGACGACGCCGGGGGACTACATAAATCATTCGTTGTATTTTGAAGCGAAGACATTCTTGCACGGTCTCCTTTTGGTGGAAGACAAGCTGTCGATGGCGCATGGTCTGGAGACGCGCGTGCCTTTCCTGGACAGCGATCTTGTCGACTTCGCCATGCGCTGTCCGGTTCGCTTGAAGCTGGGCAAGCTTGGCGAAGTTGTCGCATTGAACGAGAACGAACCCGGCCGGAAAACGCGGAAATACTTCGAGAAGACGAAAGACGGGAAACTTCTTTTGCGCAAGGCGATGCGGCGGTATGTGCCCGCAGATGTCGCTGGCCGGATCAAACAGGGCTTCTCGGCGCCCGATGCTACTTGGTTTCGCGGCGAAAGCATCGACTATGTCAATGAGCGGCTGCTCGGCTCGAATGGCGCGATATACGATTACTTCGACAGGGCGACGGTGACGGATTTAGTCGACGATCACCTGTCGGGCCGTGAAAACCGACGGCTACTGATCTGGTCTCTGCTATGTTTCGAAGAATGGTGCCAGACATTCCTGTCACCACAATTTGCCGCACGTCACTAATCGAGGCATGCGACGCAGGTGAGCGAAGACCTGATGACCCGAATCGAACGGAAGATCGGCGAAGCATTCGCCAGGCAATGGCCGCACACGCCGGAGATGGCGGCCATACTGGATGCCGATACCCGTTACGACGAAACTGCCGGAGGTATTGTCGGGGGCATATCAATCAGCGTCACAGACCAATCGGGCAAGAGTGTTACCGTGCATCATGAGCCGGCCGACGTCCTTAAATCCGCAGACGACGTTGACGATTGGCTGGCGCGGACGCTTTCGACATTGCTGTCTAAGCATCCGTCCTGGCCGCGCTGATAAGAGAAACTTGGCTTCCCGTCGGCGAATAACAAAGCGATGAGTTTGAACTCAAATCGAGGTCTGCAAGCAATGTCTGCATTGCAGTTTCGGACCTTGCCACGACGGTTTGGAAATTAGGGCGATCTGATGGCATCATTCATACGTAAAGCACAATATGTGAGCAACATATTGAAAAGCCGTCCGCGCGGCTGGCAGTCGCTGCTGTACAACACCACCATGGCGCAATTGCGCCGGACGGGGCCGCTGATGGCGCCTGTGCATGTTTCGATCGAACCGACCAATGTCTGCAATGCGCGCTGCCCGGTCTGTGAGACCGGCAAGGGCGATATGCAGCGCGCAAACGGCATGCTAGACCCCAACGCCTACAAGACGTTCATAGACGATATTGCCAGCAGCACCAGCGTGCTCATGTTCTATTTCATGGGCGAGCCGTTCATGCACCGCGACGCCTACGACATGATCCGCTATGCCAGAGAAAAGGGCATCTACGTCGAATCATGCACCAATGGCGACTTTGTCGACGCCAAGGGCATCATTTACTCTGATATCAATCAGATCAGCTTTCAGATCGGCGGTACGGACAACAGCACACACCGGACCTATCGCGTCCGCAGCAATCTGGATAAGGCGAAAAAGAACCTCTACGAACTGATCGAAGAACGGCGAAAGCATCCCAACTCTAATGTAACCATCGAGGTCGGCTTCATCGTGATGCGCCACAACGAGCATCAAGTCGAAGACTTCCTACGCTGGGCGGAGGACATCGGCATCGACAAGGCGAACATTATCGACCCCTGCGCCCGTAATATGTTGGAGGCGCACGCCTATCTGCCGAAGGATAAGAAGTACTGGTACTATGACGAGGAAGCCTTCGAGAAAGGCATCCTGAAGCCAAAACATGTACCCGACAATGAATGTACCTGGATATGGAATTCGATCCAGTTGAACTGGAATGGCGATGCCGTGCCCTGTTGCCGCGACCCGAACGGCGAGTTCGTCCTTGGCAACGTTTTCGATTCCGGCCTGCAAGCGGTATTCAATGGCGACAACGCGCGCGACTTCCGACGCCGAATTCTTGATGCTCAGGGTAGTGTGAGTATTTGCGAGCTGTGCTCAGGCTACGGGCTGCCAAACCTCGGTAGGACCCGGCCGGCAAACTTCTCTATCGAGCGTCATACCGTGCAACCGAACTACGATGCCGTCGCAGCTTTGCTCCAGGACATCGATCCGGAGATGGCCGCGAATGAGCAACACTCAGTCGCCAGTGTGAATTCATGAGGTCGGAGAAAGTGCCCTGCCCGCATCGGTTGCGCCATGCGTTTAGTCGCGGTGACCTGACACTGTGAAATTATACTGTCAGAGCACCGATCGGGCTCGGCTCTCCGGTTGCGATACGTAACTAATCAGACCCGAGTCGAGGCCCTGATGGCGTCTGCCATCGAAGATTTTGAGCTCGACCTCAGCGATATCAATGTTCTTACCGAAGCCGGCTCGGCGACTTTCGCTGTAACGCCGCTCATTGCCGCTATGGCCGGCGCCAATTACGTATTCGCCGTCTCTCGCGATTCCCAACATGGTAGGGCCGCCGACATTTTCGACTATGTACGCAGCTGGGCCGGCCGGTTGGGAGTCCGCAAACAAATAGAGTTCAGCACATGCCCACCGGCCGACCACGCTCCCGACAGCCACTTAGTGACAAATCTCGGCTTTGTGCGCCCGCTAGATCGCGATCTGCTTCGTCGATTGCCTCCTGATGCTGCCATAGCCCTCATGTGGGAACCTTGGGAGCTGCGCGATGCCGACATCGATGTTATCGCCTGCCGCGAATTCGACGTTCCGGTGCTTGGGACGAAGGAAACGCACCACCGATTGATGACATTCCGCTATGTCGGGATGCTCGCGCTCAAGCTTTTGCTTGAGGCAAAAATCGAGGTGTTTCAGTGCTCGATTGCAGTTGTCGGCTCAGACCCGTTCGGTTGCGAGACAGCAAGGGTTCTCGAATCCCTCGACGCCAACGTCATAAGAATTCCGGCAGCGGAGCTTTTTGACGGTGAGGCAACAGCGATGCGGGATAGGTTGGCGGGCGTTGATGCCATCGTGCTTGTGGAACATCGCGACCACCGGATGCTGATCTCGGAAGGCGGCTGCATATCCGCCAAGTGGCTTGCAGATAATGCCGTAACGTTGGTGCATATCTGTGGCCGTGTCGACCTCGACGCCGTACGGGCGGCCTCGGTCAACAGAATACCTGAGAATTCGGCTACGCCGGGATCCATGACCTTGACGACCGAATATGTCGGACCGCGACCGGTCGTCGACCTGCACGCCGCGGGCCTGCGCGTTGGCGAGCTACTGGTTCGCGGCCGCCGTGATTTCGGCGACACGCGGCGTGCCGTCGCGTCGGCATTGGCCAGCGGCTTGGCATTAGAGCTTGAACCTGCGAACGCCAGCGAAACGCAATGAGGGTGGCATTGATCGGCCGCACTGGCATGTTACTGCGATGTGCCGAATTGCTGCGGCGCGATGGCCATCAGATTGGTTTCGTCGCGACCTGTCGCGCCGAGCCTTACTACGACGTGCGGGAAGTCGATTTCGAAACACTGGCTAACAACGCCTGTGTAGGTTTTTTCAATTCGGCAAACATCAACACGCCAGAACGCGTGGCGGAACTTCGCGCGGCACAGTGCGACATAGCAATTTCGGTCAATTGGCTGAACATCATCAAAGACGCGGCGATAGCGGCATTTCCGCACGGCATCATCAACGCGCATGCAGGCGACCTGCCGAGGTTTCGAGGCAACGCTTGTCCGAACTGGGCGATACTCGCTGATGAACCGCATGTCGGACTGTGCGTCCACCAGATGGAACCAGGCGCCTTGGATAGCGGACCGGTGCTGTTGCGGACAAAATTTCCGTTGGGACCGGACAGCTACATCTCCGAGGTATATGACTGGCTGAACCAACAGGTTCCCAAGCAGCTCGTAGACGCAGTTGACGGAATTGCCAGCGGCTCATTGAAGCCGACGCCGCAGCCTAACGATCTTGCCCAGAGCTTGCGCTGCTACAGCCGTCGTCCCGAGGATGCCC
Organism: Alphaproteobacteria bacterium; assembly: GCA_965232515.1. GTDB lineage: Bacteria > Pseudomonadota > Alphaproteobacteria > JANQKO01. The sequence continues at coordinate 2,968,922 of CBDDPY010000002.1, forward strand.
GGATCGATTGGCGGCAGGATGCCAAATCTATTCACCGCTTGGTTCGAGCGTCTTCTCGACCATTCTCCGGCGCTAGCTCGACTTTGGAAGAGACGCAAAAAGTCACAATCTGGCGAGCTGATTTGCTGGAACCAGAATTCGCCTTTTTGGCGGTTCCCGGCCAGATAATTGACGCAGTTGACGGCGATCCCGTGATCGCCTGCGGCAACGGCGCCCTAAGGTTGACCGAGGTCAATCTCGACGACGACCCTGATGGGCCGGCGGCGAAGCGCGAGATCGCCCGTAGCACGCGTCGGAGGCTCGTGTGAGATGGGATCGGGCAAGCCGCGCATCATGTTTCTGGTTTCCGCCGAATTCGAGAGCCTGGCGCGAAAAAACGTCGTGCATATGGTTCTCGACAGAGACGAAGGCGGATTTTTCGAACGCGTCGTCACGGTCCATCCCTTTACCCGGAAACATCAGGTTATCAGGTTGAACGACGTCCATCAGGTTTACGAACTCGGCGGAATCAAACCGGGTCGCTGGCTGCGGCGACAATTGCGCCTCAGCATTCACCTGCTAGGGGTCGTTCGCGAAACAATTCAGCTGGTCGACAATCAACGGATCGACATTATCCGCGCAACCGATCCTTATTGGATGGGCTTCATCGGCTATTGCGTTCGTATGCTGCGCCCCAATGTGAAAACCTGCGTCTCGATACATGCGGAATATGATAACCGGCATTCTCTAGATGGCGCACAGGGTGCGCCCGTCGTTTTCGGATCGAGGCGGATTGCGAAGATGCTCGAGCGTTTCGTGCTGTCGCACACACCGTTGATATTGCCGATCCGGGACAGTCTGCGAGACTACGCGATCGCCAATGGCGCACGCGCCGATTCGACACGGGTAATTCCTCACGGCATCAACTTTGACGACTTCCGGCATGCTGTATCGTATGACGTTCGGGACCGGTACGGACTAGACCGCAACGTCCAGATAGTCAGTTTCGTCGGACGCCTGTCCAGAGAAAATTACGTGGACGATGTTCTCGAACTCGCACGCCGACTGGCGAAAAATCGCAGCGATTTCATTATTGTGTTGGCAGGTGGCGGTACGGAAGAAAATCGACTGCGCGCACTCGTCTCGGAAGATGAGCGTCTGAAGAGATTTATCCGGATGGTCGGCTTCATCCCTCGGGAAGAAGTGACGGCGCTAAGGCAGGCAAGCGCCATCTCACTTTGCCTGATGGGCGGCTTTAGTCTTATTGAAGCCTGCGCTGCGGCCTCTGCGGTCGTAGCTTATGACGTCGAATGGCATGCAGAGTTGGTGCACGACGGCAAAACCGGATTTCTCGTTCCGACAAAAGATATCGACGTATTGACCGAGAGAGTGGATTTTCTGTTGAGCGATCAGGAAAAGACGCAATTCATGGGGCAAGAGGCGCGCCAACTCGCGAAAAAGCTCCACAGCCTCGAGGCAACCTCCAAAACAAAGGTTGCACACTATGCGCACCTGCTCGAATCCGAACTGAAAAGACGCTCAAGACAGACAATCTGACGAGAACCGCGCCCGATCTGGCGCAAGTGGAAATTATGTGAATTTTACTATTGGGATCGACCGATCTCACCCTGGCAATCGGCAATTAGATGCTGGACATGAATGTCGGTTTGGCTGGCGTCGTCCAAGTCAAGGGGCCTTTCCGGATATCATATGCGCCCAACGGTCAGGGAAATGCGTGAAGTGAATGTCGGAACTTGGTGCGAGCGTCGCAAGATACCGTCGTACGAATACGAAAATAGCCAGACGATCATCGATTCAGCGAACGAGACCAATGCCGACGTTCTTTTGGCGGCAGTCTGGTATCACATGTTGGGCCGGCAAGTCAGAGCCAAATTTCCATTAGGCGCACTCGGCCTGTATGCCTCGCTTCTGCCCAAATTCAAAGGCGGCACACCGCTCAATTGGGCAATTCTGTCGGGCGAGTCCGAAACAGGAATTTCGCTGTTTGAACCCGGGGATGGCGTGGACGACGGTAAGGTCTATGGACAGAAGCGGTTTCCGATCGCCTCGGATACGACGATTACCGAATTGGTCAACACGGCGGAGGTCGGCGCCCTCGAACTGATCGCCGAATGCCTGCCGCGCATCGCGGACCGCTCGCTGGAACCAAGACCGCAACACGGAACCGCCAGCCATTGCCTACAACACAAGCCCGAAGACCGGCGGATCGATTGGAAAATTTCGGCGATTGGCATATGATAGGTGGTCGGGGCGGTGAACCATCCGTATACGGGTGCTACGACACGATTGGACGATCAGACCGTCTACATATGGCGCCGCACAACGCTGCCGATCGATCCGCCCCTGGTGCTCGGCTGTCCCGGCCAGATTGCGCGGATTCCAGAGACCGTTCTGCCTTGCGTCGTGACCGGCTCGGGCACTCATCACAATTGAAGAGGCATCGGATGAGACCTGAAACGATATTATCCCGCTTCTTAAGAAATTATACCATCGACGACTGAACTGACTGGCGAACTGGCAAGCCGCAAAATGGATTCCACTGCAAAAGCTTTCCAGAAATTATATTTCAGATTTGTTCTCAAAGCATTTTACCAAAGAGTGACGGGCGTCAATCGCACTACCATCTTGGCGAGATGCTTTTCCTTGTCTTGATATTCCTCATTTCTACGCAATATCGAAAATCCAAAAAGCGCACAAAATGAACACTTAACAAAACTCCACTCAAAAGCATCAACTTAAATCGATCTCTCGAGTATCGTGCTCAAGAAAACTGAAATAGAGCAATTTACGGCATCGTTCTGCGAGGCAGCCGCGGACCGAGTAGGTCCAAATTACTTCCGCACTCGACGTTTGGAATTTGTCCTCCAACGCATGTTGTTGCCAGAACTATTTAGTGATCGCTACCAGCGGGCGCTTGAGCTCGGATGCGGCATCGGCTTCAAGGCTCTGCTGATGAGGGAATTCGCAGAGCAAGTTGATGGCATAGACATTGACCAACCCTATCACGGTTTCATGGCAGACGTGCCATCGATTAATATAGGTAAAGAATTATTGAGCAGGATCGGAATTGATGGCATTCGACTTCGCTCCGCCGATTTCTTGACGTTTATGAATGAACATCATGCTCAATATGATCTGATCTATTCCGACTATCTTTTAGAACATGTTCCTGACTTGCCATCTCTCTATACGGCGATCTTGGCAGCACTAAAACCTGGCGGCCTAGCATTGCACATTGTCCCCAATACGCATGATGCTCTGATTCAACTGTCGAATGAAAATCTGCGTCCAACCTTGTCAGCTTTGAAAAGAGTCGCCAAGGCAAGTCTGAGCCAGGCATTCAGCGGCAGTCGGCGGCGGCCCAAAATGACAGGTGTCGGGTATTTCATGCCGGAAACTCATTCGGAATTCATTTCCGATTTTCGTGATCAATTCGAAGTTTTTCGAATAGAGAACTACGTATTTCCAATGATAGAGGCCGGCTTTACAATTGAAAAAATTGTTCCATTAAGAGAACATAGTTATGGTATTTCTTGTCGAAAATAAATAAATTATTTGGAATATATAAATGAAAAAAAATAAAATAAAAATCCTGTATCTTGACAGCCTTTTATCTTATATAAATCCATCCAGGAACCTAATTCCCAACATACTATCTAAAGCCGGAGTTTTGTATTGTTACGGACCCGGATATACCGCATCTGATGAACTAAAACGTGGATGCAAAGCATTTTCAGACAAGCATGGTCCCTTCGACATCATTATTTCTAGCATTCACATAACATTAACTAGATTTTATCCAAAAGAAAATATTGAAAATAGACTACGACATTACGCGAGATCATTTCCTAACGAAGATTTATTGCATTTTGATGATATGTTCGAATTTTTCTTGAAATTCGATGGTCCAAAACTCGCCTTGATGCTTGAAAGCGATCCGTACAATTTCTCGGCAAAACAAATCGATATATTGAATCAGATCAACACTTACCTAATCGGTTGGGGTATTAATTCGATAGAATCGAAAAAAAATCTCCGCTTTATTAAGGAAGAATCGTTCGGACAAAGAATTAATGACAATTACTTCGAGTTCATTCGAGAGAGCCGCAATCGTGTCGTTGAATTTCATCACTATGTAAGCGAACACGAGCTCTGCTGGACACCGTTGGCGCATCGCTCAACGCCGTGGTCGATCCTCGGCGCGATGTATCGGGCACGGCGTATTGCCATAGACACTCTAAAGGAAAACGGAATCAGGGCGTCGAAAGCGCACTATGGTTTTCCATTTGAATTGGCTCGAAGATTTCGGCTCCTTGGCCCCCCGACTCGCACCGAACAGGCAATTGTAAACTACGCATTTCGACGGAAAATGCAGACGGCGCGCTATGGCTATACCTGCGGGTCCGCCCTGCGCTATCCGATCCGGAAATACTTTGAAATTCCTGCTGCCGGCGCCGTCCTTGTTTGCGATCCCTGCGCCGGCTTCGAGGATCTTGGTTTCGTCGACGGCGAAAACGCCATCGTGTGCGAACCGGAAGGCGTGCACAAAGTGCATCACCTCCTGGAAAATGAACCGGAACGCGCGCAGAAAATAGCGGACCGTGGACGCGCGTTGGTGCTTGATCGACACGTCGTCGGCGCACGAGCAAGGCAACTGCGGGAATGCCTCGAAGCCATTGTCGATGGCACGTTCGCCGGTTCGCGCTGGAACAAGGGCCGGTTCGAGGTGATCCGCAAGAAGGAACATTCGCCGAATATCCCGACAAGCGCCCAGGCGTCGGCCGGCCAGATTCCACATTGACGTCACGTCTTAGAAATCTGTTCATCGATGCACGCCGGCGCCTGGGCCGACGTCTATACATTCTGTTCGCTGTGATGGCGCTCACCGGTTTTGTGGAAGGTATCGGCGTTGCCTTGATCCTGCCGCTTTTGGGCATGATTGGCATTGGCGAGGGCTACAAGACGACAATCGTCGCGACGACGGTCGCGCAGGGCTTTGCCTGGTTCAATTTGCAACCGAATGTCGCCATCCTTGTCGCCATCATCACAGTTGTCTTCGTTTTGCAGACCAGCGTTTTCATCGCGCAAAGCTGGCTGGCCGCCAGCCTGCAAAGCCGCTATGTCAAGATTTGGCGCGACGCATTGTTGGCATCCTACCTGCGGTCTGCCTGGTCGTTCTTTCATCAAAATCGGTCGGGAGAATTGATTAACGGGCTGATTACCGAAACAAATCGTGTCGGCGGGGCCTTTTATCTCCTTAGCCAGCTGATTGCGACGGTTCTTGTCACGACAATCTATATCGGTCTCGCGCTGATCGTATCGTGGCAGGTCACGGCTGTCCTGCTGCTCGGGGCCGGCGCAATTTTTTTCCTGACCCGCGGCCTGATGGGTTTTGCCTATCGTGTTGGCGTCGACATCAGTGCACGCGGGCACGAATTGCAGGAAGCCGCGAACGAATTCGTCGGCGGCGCCAAGCTGGTCAAGGCAACGGCGACGGAGCAGCTTGCCGAAGCGAAGTTCATGACGCTGACCGAACAAATGCGGCCCCTGTTTTTTTGGAGTTCGTTCAACCCGAACGCCCTGCGCGCGATCTTTGAGCTTACGGCGATAACTGGGCTGTGCGTCCTGCTTGCCGTCGGAACGACGGCGTTTGGCATCGACTCGGCGTCCATTCTGGTCGTTCTGGCCATTTTTTTGCGGTTGTATCCCAAGCTCTCGGTCGCGCAGCAGAATATGCAACTCCTCAACGTCTACACACCGGCCGTCGAGACGGCGCAGCGACTGCTCGCCAGGGCCGTCGCGGGGCTCGAGGTCGAGGATCAGCGCGCCCTGCCCCAGAAACTGCTGGAACAACAGGTCTCAGTCGAGGTCGTCGATCTTTGCGCGGCCTATGACGAAACGGCGGTACTGGACCGGATCAGGTTTGCGATCCCCGCCGGCCACAACGTCGGCATCGTCGGCAGTTCGGGCGCCGGCAAGTCGACCCTCGTCGACTGCCTATTGCGTCTGGTCGAACCGAGCGCCGGGTACATCCTGATCGGCGGATATAGGCTCAATGATTTGCCGACGCCGGCATGGCGCCGCGCCATCGGATATGTCCCGCAGGACACCTTTTTGTTCAATGCGTCGATCCGTGAAAATCTCCTTTGGGGCCACCAAGACGTCGGCGACGACCAGATGATCGCGGCTGCCCGACAGGCCAACGCGCACGAGTTCATCAGCCGGATGCCGTCGGGCTACGACACTGTGGTGGGCGACCGCGGTGTGCGCCTTTCCGGCGGCCAGCGCCAACGTATCGGTCTTGCGCGCGCGTTGGTCGGCCGGCCGAAGCTTCTTATTCTCGACGAAGCGACCAGCGCACTCGACTCCGATTCCGAACGTGTCGTGTTGGACGCGATTGACAATCTGCGCGGGGAGCTGACGATCATTGTGGTCGCTCATCGACTGTCCACGGTGCGGGACGCCGACAGCATTCTCGTCCTTGAATCCGGCCACCTTGTGGAACAGGGCACTTGGAGTGAACTGCTGGATGGCGACCGCCGCTTCCGGCGCTTGTGGGACCTGCAGCAGCAAAGCGGCTCGTAAGCAGCGTGTTCGAGATATCGGCCGTTGTAGCCATTTCGTTGCTGGTATTTTTTTTCGCACGCCTTTGGCCCAACTGGCAGACGCGCAACAGAGGTTGCGATGCCTTCTACTTCCTGCTCACCGCCGATGCGTTCCGCCGAGATCGAAAGCTTCCTATCGTCCTGCCCCCGGTGTATCTGCTGGAGTCGAACGAGCAATGGTATCCACCGGGATTTTCGGTTTTCCTCGGACTATTCCCGCAAAATATTCTCGACCGTTATCACTGGCTCATCTCCAGCCTGCTCGACAGTACCGTCCTGATTGCCGCGGTTATCTGGGCCGGCTTGCAGTTCGGACCGCCGGCAGCGCTCATGGTCGGCATGAGTTATGCCATCGCCTCGGTCTTGGTGATCGAGTACAGCAGCCTGACTTCAAGAGCTCTCGCGGTTCCGCTGTTCGCGCTTTTCCTGTTATCAGCCTTCGGCTGGACCGCGGGCAGTTATCTCGCACTGGGCTGCGCCATCATCGCTGGAACCGCTCTTTTCTTCACGCACAAGCTGTCGATGCAGCTGCTTTGGTTCCTAGTTCCTTTTCTCGCCATCTGGCAAGCCGACCCAGTATGGCTCGTTCCGCTTGCGGCCGCTTATGCCAGTGCATGCGCTGTTGCGCCGCGTTTGTTCGTGAAAATCCTACGTGCTCATTGGGATATCGTGACCTTCTGGAACCGGAACTGGCGGTATTTGGGCGCGCATCAGATCAAGAATTCTCCCGTCTATGGGGACGGCCGTCCGAACGGATTTCACCGACATGGCGATCTTGGCAGAGCCGTTCTGAACCAGGCACGAATGCTGCTACAATTCAACCCCTGGCTTTTTGCGCTTCCGATCACACTCTGGCAGTTCGAAACGCTGTCGCCAGTGCTGCAGTTCTTCGTCATCACCTCCATTGCCGCCCTAATCTGGGCCACGATCACACTCTATGTCGGCCCGCTGCGGTGTCTCGGCGAAGGAACGAAATACATCAAATATGGTTTGCCTTTCTCGCTCCTCGTGGCGATCGCATTGCCGCATAGCATGGCGCCGCAAGATGCCTGGATAGGCTGGGTCGCTTTCTATATCAGTGCCGGATCGCAGTTGGCCCACTACATTTGGACGGTCGCAAGGCAACGGAAATCGTCGCACCTGACCGGAATAATGTCTCCGGACTTGATGACAATTATCGGTCACTTGCAGAAATCGCCAGATGCGCGCGTTTTGTGCCTGCCAACGAACCTCGCCGACGCTGTTGCCTATCATTCGGGCAAACCCGTCCTGTGGGGAACACACGGATTTGGCTTTCGCTGGGCGGAACCTTTTTTCCCTGTGCTACGGCAGCCTCTACCGAAATTCGTCGAGCAATATGGCCTAACTCACCTGCTGTTCGACAGCAAGTTCACATCGCATAAAGAATTGCAGCTTGTGCCTCGGGATGAAGACATGAATGTCGGTGACTTTTGCCTAACAACGCTTGAAAAGACCGCCGGCACGTCTGCCGTACTGGCCCCGCCCGTCATGACCTTGAAGACAACGTCGTGAGACAGGCCATAAACGCCGACGGTGCCGAACTGCGATTTGGCTTTGGCGCCAACTGGCAGCGGTTCGTGAAGCACCTAAGCGATGCACGCATTGCCCGAGCTGAAAGCTCGTTACAAGAGATGTTGCGCATACAGAATCTCAATGGCATGCGGGTACTGGATGCGGGATCTGGGTCGGGCTTGCTCAGCCTTGCAGCGTGCCGGCTTGGCGCGGATGTCTATTCTTTCGACTATGACCCCGACTCCGTTGCCTGCACGAGATTTATCAGAGACCGATACGCATATGGCAATGGGCATTGGACAATCAAACAGGGATCCGTGCTCGACGGCGCGTTCATAGACAAGCTAGGCAAGTTCGACATCGTATATTCGTGGGGAGTCCTGCACCACACTGGCGACATGCGCCTGGCTATCGATACCGTCTCACAGGCCGTTGCTCCTGGCGGGACCTTGATGCTGTCGATCTACAACGATCAGGGGCTGCTTAGCCGATTCTGGCGGATCGTTAAGATACAATTCAACCGGAACCGCCTGAGCCGGGTCATTACCATCGCAATTTTTGCCCCCTATCTCGTCGGTCTGCGTTATCTCGTGAGATTGACCCGCGGCCGCGTCGAGCTCGAGCGCGGAATGAGCCTCTGGTACGACATGTTAGATTGGCTAGGCGGCTATCCATTCGAAGTCGCACGCCCCGAAGAAATCGTCGACCAGCTCCACGCCCTAGGCTTCGCGCTGACCAAAATCCGCACCGTCGGCGGCCGTAACGGCTGCAATGAGTTCGTCGCGCGGAAATTCGCCTGAGGCATTCAGCAGTCGTATATCGATGGTCCGGGTCCTGCATCTCATCACAAGCCTGGAAACCGGCGGTGCCGAGATGATGCTGTACAAGTATCTGCAAGGAGCAGACCGCATGCGCACCGAAAACACCGTCGTCTGCCTTGGCAGCGACGGCACCCTCGCGGAACCGATCCGCCAGCTTGGAATAGATGTCCATACGATCCGACTGAAAAAGCGGTTGAGCGCCGTGGTCGCCTTAATTCGTCTCGCGATTCTTCTGCGCCGGGAGCAGCCGCAGATCCTGCAATCTTGGTTGTACCATGCCGACCTTATCGGCCTGCTGCTCGGAAAACTGGCCGGAGTTTCTAAAATTGTCTGGAACCTACGTTGCTCAAATACGGGCACTATCTACACAAAAGGAACGGGCGCCCTGCTGTTGAAATCGCTCGCCATGCTTTCAGGCCGACCGGCCGCCGTTATTGTGAACTCCGTTGCCGGACGGATCGAGCATGAACGTCTCGGCTACAAGCCGACGCGATGGGAACTCCTGCCAAATGGATTTGACCTGGATGCATTCAATCCGAGCCCTGTCGCCCGCGCGCGATTGCGTCAGGAACTTGGGCTAGATAGCAATGCCTTTTTAATCGGGCTTGTAGCCAGATTCGACCCGCTGAAAGATCAGGAGAACTTCCTGCGCGCGGCGGCAAAGCTCCAGCGGACACGTAGGAATGTTCAATTCGTCATGGTCGGTCGTGGCATTGTCAAGAGGAACGCCGAACTTTCGGCCCTGATCGAGCAGACCGGAATTAATGCCACCGGGCTGCATCTTCTAGGCGAACGCCGCGATATCGCGAACATCACCGCCGCGCTCGACATCGCGACCTGTGCGTCAAATGCTGAGGGATTTCCGAACATCGTCGGCGAAGCCATGGCATGTGGCGTCCCATGTGCCGTCACCGACGTCGGTGACGCGGCCATCATAGTTGGCGAGACAGGCCGTGTGGTGCCGGCCAAAGATCCAGTCGCGCTGTCTTCAGCTTTCGCATCGCTGGTCGACATTGGCGAACAGGCCCGCACGCGGTTGGGCTGCGCAGCACGGACGCGAATTGCCGAGCACTATAGCCTTGCCGCCATCTGTAAACGCTATGACGACCTTTACGAGGACCTGGCCGACCCACACTCGGAACATCGGAGCTGGCATCGCGCCCAGCAGGTCAGCGGCAAGATCTGACGGCAAGACGCAGTTCTTGCCGCTGACGTTTGACCAAGTCTCATACGCCGCCTTACGCGTACGTTTTTGTGGATATTCGCCTAACCGCGTTGACAGTCCGTAGTGGCAATTAACCTGCAAATCCATGACATTTGACACGTCGTACTACCGCCGAAAACTTGATCTGCTCCAGGACCTATTCGGTGCCCGATCCGTCGCGCTGACTGACAGCGGCCTCGAAGTCGATGGGAAATGCTACCCCATTGTCGACGACGTAATCATCTTGCTCGATCCGTCCCAATATCCGAAAGAGCTGAGACGGCTGCTTCCCTCCGAGCAGGACGACAACACCGACGAGGTCGGCAGTCTGGCGCACGACATCCAGTTCACGTTTGGCGAAGAGTGGCAGAAATTCGATCAGGTTCTGCCCGAGCATGAGCGAGAATTCCATCAATATTTTGACGTCGTGGACATCAACGCGCTGACCGGCCAACGCATCTGCGACCTCGGATGTGGGGTCGGCAGGTGGAGCTATTTCCTACGCAATATCGCCAGAGAGCTTGTGCTCGTCGATTTTTCGGAAGCCATATTCGTTGCCAGGCGAAACCTTCGCAGCGCCGACAACGCCGTGTACTTTATGGCCGATCTACAGAACCTGCCATTCAGGCCGGATTTCGCGGATTTCGGGTTCTGCCTGGGCGTCGCCCATCATCTACCGACCAACGCACTTGACGCGGTGCGCGACATAGCCCGCTATGCGCCGCTATTGCTGGTCTACCTATATTCCGCGCTCGATGCCCGGCCAGCCTACTATCGAACGCTGCTGCATGTCGTGACCTGGGTCCGCAAGAGCGCAAGCCGAGTTTCAAACCGGACATTCCGAAATGTCTTCACCTGGATGGGAACTCTGTTTATCTATCTTCCGTTGGTCTGGCTCGGCGTCATGCTCCGGCCGTTCGGATTGTCGTCCCGCGTCCCGCTCTACGACTTCTATTGCGGCAAGTCCATCAAACGCATACGCCAGGACGTCTATGACCGCTTTTTTACTCGCATCGAGCAGAGGTTCAGCCGCAGTGAGATCACAGGCCTCCAAGACAGCTTCCGGCGGGTCACGGTGTCGTCGAGCATTCCCTACTGGCATTTCCTCTGCGAGCGCTGAGACGAGCACACCCATGCCCGGTATGACGGCCTGAACGGATATGTGCGGAATCGCGGGCTTCCTGAATCTGCGCAAAACTCGTTCGGCATCGGCCTCGAACAAAATTGGACGTGCCATGGCCGATGCGATCCGGCATCGCGGGCCTGATGACGCTGGATTATGGACGGATGCCTCGGCGGGGTTGACCTTGGCGCACCGCCGGCTTTCGATCATCGACCTTTCGCCCGGCGGCCATCAGCCCATGGTATCGACGAACGGGCGCTGGGTGATTGCCTATAACGGCGAGGTCTATAACTTTAGGGAACTCCGCCGGGACCTGGAGCAATCCGGGCAGCGCTTTCGCGGCAACTCTGATACCGAAGTCGTCCTTGAGGCCTGCGCGGCCTGGGGCGTCGAAACGACGCTGCAGCGCCTCATCGGCATGTTCGCGTTCGCCCTTTGGGATCAGTCCGATAAGATATTGTACTTGGCGCGGGATCGGCTTGGCATCAAACCTCTGTACTGGGGCCAGCATGATGATGTGTTCGTGTTCGGGTCCGAACTGAAATCCCTGACGCAGCAACCGGACTGGGGGCCCGAGGTCGACCGCGATGCGCTGACCACCTATATGCGCTTTGGCTATGTGCCGAGCCCAATGAGCATCTACAAGGGTGTTTCCAAACTTCCACCAGGTCATCTGCTTCGGTTTCGTCCCGGTGCGACAGTCCAGACTAATCTTTATTGGGACATCCGGAGCATTGCCCGGGACGGCGTGCGTGACCGGTCCACCCTGAGCGACGCCGATGCGGTATGCCAGTTCGAGATGTTGCTGCGCGATGCCGTCAAGCGACGCCTTGTAGCTGATGTGCCTATTGGCGCCTTTCTTTCAGGCGGGATCGATTCCTCTTGCGTCGCTGCCATGATGCAGGATGAGAGCGTCGGACCGATCAGCACATTCTCGATCGGCTTCAACGAGAAGGGCTTTGACGAAGCGCCCCACGCCAAGGCGGTCGCCCGTCATCTCGGTACGGATCACACCGAGTTGTACGTCACGCCGACGGATGCGTTGGCCGTGGTGCCGTCGTTGCCCGACATGTTCGATGAGCCGTTTGCCGACTCCTCTCAGATACCGACGTATCTCATCTCTGCCATGACGCGCCGGTACGTTACTGTCGCGCTGTCCGGCGACGGCGGCGACGAACTATTCGGCGGTTATACTCGCTACGCCTGGGGCGAGACTTGGTGGCGGCGGATCGGCGCGCTGCCGCTATCCGGTCGCAGGTTCTTGGGCGACATCATCGAAGGCCTGCCGGAATCGACCTGGAACCATCTGTTCCGGACTATCCCTCGCAGTCTCCGGCCGCCGACCCCTGGCCGGAAAATGCATGTCCTTTCCAACGTTCTGCGTATCGACAATCCGGACGCGCTCTATCGTCGTCAACATACCCATTGGCATCAGCCGGAAGAACTCGTCGTCGGGGGCCGCGAACGGCACGGCGTGCTGAATGATCATTCGATCGCCGAGGAAATCCCCAATTTCACGGAGCGGATGCAGCTCTTCGATATATTGACCTACCTTCACGACGATATCCTGACCAAGGTCGATCGGGCGAGCATGGCGGTCGGCCTGGAAGCCCGCGTGCCGCTCCTGGACCACCGAGTCGTGGAGTTCGCATGGCGTCTCCCGAGGCATATGAAGATCCGCGGAGGCAGCAGCAAATGGCTATTGCGCCAAATGCTGGAGCGCTATGTGCCGAAAGCACTGACCGACCGGCCGAAAATGGGATTCGGCGTGCCAATCGACGATTGGCTGCGGGGCCCGTTGCGTGACTGGGCGGAAACGTTGCTGGACGAGCAACGACTGGCGCGCGAAGGCTACTTAAATCCGGTGCCCATTCGCCAATTCTGGACGGATTTCATTACCGAGCGCACGAGCAGCGGCTATCGCCTTTGGACGGTGCTGATGTTCCAATCATGGTTGGAGCATCAAACCGGCGCTAAACCACTTCTTTCGCAACGGTGTCGGGCCTCGTGAGGGCACCGCGTAGGCCACAATTGCCAAGCACGGCTTCATAGACCTCCAACGTTCGACGTACCACTTCCTTCTCGGAAAACTCCGTCTCGGCGATCTCACGGCCGCGGCGGCCCATCCTTCGACGCAGATCCCGATCCTCGATCAGACGACTTAGGGCCGTGGCAAGTCGATGGGGGTCTTTCGGGGGCACTAAAAGTCCATTCTCCATATTCCGAACAATATCCCTGCATCCGGGCGTGTCGGTGCTGACAGTCGGCCGACCAGCGGCGGCGGCTTCGATCAGCACTTTCGGAACACCCTCGCCGTATGAGCTGGGCAGACAGACAATATGGCTCGCCGCATAAATTGCAGGCATATCCTCCCGCCGTCCCCACCACTCGACAAATCCTTCGGTTTGCCAGTCACGTAGCACTGAAACAGGGACGGCGCGGGGATTGCTTGGCTGCGTATCGCCAAGCAGGACAAACCGCGCGGACACCCCCTGTTGCCTCAAAATCCGCGCTGCCGAAGCAAAATCCCCGACGCCTTTGTCCCATATCAGGCGGGCCGGCATGATGATCAACGGGATCTCATCGGGCTCCTCTGTCGGCACGAACAGATCGAGGGCGACACCCGAGCCGTAAATTAGAACTAGCGACTCGGATTTCGCGGCGCGCGTCGAGAGCAGCATCTCGCCATCGTCCGGGTTCTGAACAATAACCTTGGCATTTCGGTGCGCCATTGCGAGCCGGTAGCCAAACAGTATAAGTCTGCGCAGGATCGATGCTTTATGGCCCGAAGCGATGAAGGCGTCGCCCAGGCCGGTAATGGCGCAGATCATCGCTGGGACGCCGACAAGTCTTGCGACAAGCCCACCGTAAAGCGTGGGCTTAATTGTTATGTGATGGACGATATCGGGCCGTAATGCGCGATATAACCGGTATAAACCGTAGATCGTCTTCAGCTCGGTGATCGGGTGCTTGCCGCGACGTGACAAAGGAATCGAATGGAATTTGAAGCCTTCGGCCCGCAAATCATCGATAGTGAATGTTTTCGGCGCCCAGACATGATCGCTCGGTGCGGCAACATGGACGTCAAATCCCGCGGCCAGCGCCGCCCTCGCAATCGGCAGGCGATGCGACATGAAGAAGTAAGCTTCATTGACAACATAGAGGAGCCGCAAGCGTCTTTTCATTCAATCTCCTGAACCGGCCTCGGTGCCAATGTACCAACTCTCCGTACAAGCTGATCGGTGTGCCGTTCAGCCCGGCTCGCAACCGACAACCCTGGCGGCGGCAAGTCCAATCTCAGCATCCAGAGGGACCTCGGCCAGAATCGGTCGTGTCAATACGGTCATGAGGACATAGAACTACGTGTCGGTTGCAAAGCTAACTCCATGGTGGGTCAGGTTACCAGCCAAATTGATCCTCTCCCGCATACCGCTCAGCACGGCAGTTTGGCGCAAGCTTTCGCTATTCCGCCATGGAAAGATGGACAATCCGGAATACGCCCTAAGCAATCTGAAACTGATGTTCGACTATGCGGGTCGCGGCCAGCCAGGCGAGCCGTTTGTCGGACTTGAGCTCGGTCCCGGCGATTCGTTGTTCTCGGCGCTAACGATGAGGGCGTTCGGCGCCACGCAATCCTATCTGATTGATGTCGGCGCGTTCGCCATAGCGGATATGGGCCCCTACCACCAGATGCGCGCACAACTCGCCGCCCAGGGTTTCGACATGACGGCGACTAGCACTGCGCAAACACTCGGCGAACTGCTGGCGACCTGCGACGCCCACTATTTGACGGACGGCCTGAAATCGCTCGAGGCGATTCCGGATCAGTCGGTTGACCTCATCTGGTCGATCGCTGTGCTGGAACACATCCGGAAGAGCGAATTTCGAGACTATCTCAAGCAGATGCACCGCGTTCTCAGCCCCTCAGGCGTGTCGGTGCATTTAATCGATCTCACGGACCATCTTGGCGGCGCCCTGAACAGTCTCCGCTTCAGCGACACCATCTGGGAAAGCGACCTGTTTGCAACCTCCGGATTCTATACAAACAGATTGAGGGTCTCGGAAATCTTGAAACTGGCCGCTGATGCCGGCTTCGATGTCCAAGTGCTTCGCGCGGATCGTTGGGACCAACTGCCGACGCCGAAGTCAAAAATGTCGCGACACTTTCAAAATCTCGGACACGATGATCTTGCCACCTATCGACTGGACGTCGTGCTGTCGCCAGTCAATGTATAGCTCATGCCGACTGGCCGTTGACGGCCAATTTTGCATCTTGCCGGCCGACACGCCTTCCAGACTGCTTCGATAGAATGCCGAAATATGCCTCGCGGGTCATTAGGAAAACGATCACGACGAAAATCAGAATGATGTAGTCGGTCCGATACCGTATGGCCGTCCCAGGGTTTGCCACGCCCTGGGGAAAGTTCGGGAACATCACCCAAAACAGCGCAAAGATCCCCATTAGGAAGTTATAGACCGGCAGTCGGGCGGAATGCTGGATAAGAAACACAAAAATAACTCCAACGATGAGCGAACTCTCGATAAAGGAAAATGCATGCAGAACACCACTTGTCGCTTCGGACGCCACCGGCCCGAAGAACGCCTTGAACATGCCTTCCGGCGCCTTTAAGAAGACATCATACTGTTCCGTCAAGAACGGCTCGCGCGAGCTTCGTCCCTTCTCTTCCGCCAACCAAATTGTCACAGATAAGGCAAAATCGTCGATAAGATCGCGAAAAATGTAGAGAGGTATCAGAGATACCGAGCATCCAATTATTGCAATGGTCGCTTTCTGTCGAACTTTTCTCGCGATCAGACTGCCGATTATGATAAATAATACAGCTATCAAAAAATGAGGTTTGAATAAAAACAGAACCAACATCGAGAGCATGTAGATAAATCTCAATTTTGGCTTACCCATATAAATATTTATTATGTACTTGCAAATAATACAAATCAGTAAAACTATTATAGATTCTTTAGATGCAATCGACGACCAAAGCGTGAAAGACGGTGTCATAACCAGGACAGACAGAAACCGGCGATGATGGACCGGCACTGCCGACAATAGAATATACAGACCTAAGAATGCGATGGATTGAAATCCAATGTTAATCAGAATTGGATTTCCTGCCGTCAATAGATTGAAAATTCCCCCTACAAGTTTCGTGAACAAAGTTGCCCAGTATTGCATCTGGAGGCCGATCGAGCTGAAACTCAGGGCCATCAATCCTTCGAACGCGTCGCCGGCGCTGGAACTCTGATAAGTCACGGTGTCGGGAATTCCCGTAAGCCGCATCACGACGACTTCACCCAACACGGAAAACACGCTTCGATAGACAAACAATACGAAATAAAACATTCCCCAACTGAAAATCAGGGTTCTTATTCCGCCAGTTTGCTTTTGAAGCTTGCGCATTTAGCCTCCAGATATTGAAAAAGCTTCTGAGAATACTCAGAAGAGCCCATATCTCACCTTCGTCGGGCGCGCCACCTAGACACGCCATCGGACCTGTATAAAGACGTCGTCCGACTAGCGACTTTCCTGACGAAACACAACCAAAAGACTGACCACAACTATCGCTAACGCGAATCCAAGAATGGTCGGAACTGCCACCAATAGAATTAGATTTGGCGGGACCGACTTTTTCGATACATACGGCTTTTCGACGATCTGCGCCGCGTAAGGCAAGCTTCCCTCCAACAACATCAGAGTGTACTCAACCCGGCTGAGCAGCGTAATTAGGACACTTCTCTTGTCCACCACTGTCTCACGGCTCAATTGGGCTTCTAGATAATTCTGGCGTTCCTTGGTTTCGATCCGCTCTTGAGCCCGGACATATTCATCAGCTGAGAAATAGACTGTTTGCAGCATATCGAGCGCCAGTTCCCGATCGGCGCTCCTGTAAATGATTTCCTTGAACGGCAGGTCTTCCAACTCGTTGATAGTGATCGTCGATCCGAGATATTCGGCAAGCGTTTCGGTTGATGGCGGCTCCCAAGTTTCCAGCTTCAACAGTTTCTTGAGCCGTTGCTCGAAATTGAAGCGAGCGCCCGTCGGCCGTACCCACTTTTGTTCGTTATCGTCCCACCAACCGGAGAAAATGCGCCGAAGGAGTTTGTGCTCGGCTTCAATCTCTTTGGCAAGCGTCACCGACGACAGGGCGATCTGCAGCCGGTCAAAGCTGGTCGGCTGCTCTTCGCCCAGTCCTTCGCCAACTCCGAGCGCTTTGGCGATGCTAGAGAACTGAGCCGATGACCCGCTGAAATCTGAGGGTGCGGTCGTATTGATAGGTGAGATAATCAATCGCGCTTCATAGACTGGAACAAAATTGGCGAGATTACGAATTCCCCATGTTAGCCCTATCGCGGTCGCCAGCAATATCCATAGTTTCTTGCGCCACAAGGCCTGAAACAGAAAATGCAGATCAATAACATCACCTTCATTATACACCTTCGGCTGGGAAATAGCGTCCAACTCACTACACTCCATGATCTATTCTTGTTGTTTCCTTCATAACAGACCCTAAGCCGCCCTGCTTCGGAAAATTCTGCAGCCGCAATGCCAAAATGTAGTAATTCCTGCCGAACTATTTGGGAAACCCCGCACAAAGGACCAACTTCACATGTCGGATGCAACAAAGAATTCTTCGTGATAATTGCCAAGAATTTCCAAGTTCGTTGGTTCCCTAGGCAAAAGCCAATTGTCACAGTCGACGCAAAACACATCGCCAGCTGACATAAGCGTTAGCGGCTCAATCCAACAACCGTGACCAGTCCTGGGCGATGTTGTCGAGGTTGCCTTCCTCCATCAAGCCGTAGAGGCGGTTCGAGATTGACAGCATCTGGCCGCCGTCGCGGGTGAGCGGGCGGAATGCGAAGGTGCCGCGGCGGCGGGTCGAGTTGGTCAGCAGCAATTCGAACGGGATCGAGATGAAGAAGCCCTTGTCGAAGCTGCCCTCGCCGAAATCCTCCGCCGACACGTCGGTGAACGTCGCCCAGCCTCCAAGCCGCATACCCGACTCGAAAGACCGCGACAGAACGAACTGTGCGCCGCGGTCACCGGCCAGGAATTGGCCCGCATGTACTTCGCCCGTGAGACCGAACCATGGAAACTTGTAATAGACGTTCAGATGCCCGGTTGTCACCTTGTAATCGAGGAAATCGAAGCGCTGGTCGAAGTCGCGCTGTCGCACCCGATTGATGTCCACTCCGATTGCCAGCCGTGAGCCGAACGGCCGGTACAGCACCTCGGCGCCGACGCCGGCGAACATCTCCTCCAACAGCCCGGCCGAGACCCGGGCCGACCAGTCGGGGAACGGTAGGAACAGGTAATCGGCCTGCAGGCGCACGATGTTGCCATCATCGCCCTGCTGCAGATATTTCACGATATCGCTGCGCACCCGCGGCAGCACGCTGTCCGATTCCAGCGTCAGCTTGTCGAAATTGTTGGTGATGTTCTTGCCGATGGTGCCGGTGACGCGCAGGCCCCGGTAGAGCTCGGCCTCGGCCGTCGCCGCCAGCCAGATCTGATAGATGTAGAAGCCGTCCGGTCCGCCGATCTGCTGTCTGAGCGCCGGGCGGACGTTCCAGCTCAACGTCGGATAACGTTTCGGGTTGCGAATAGCGTCCTTGGGAATCGATCCCTCCGGCCGCAGCGCCGCGACCGGGCCCTCGATCTTGGCGTTGGCCCAGACCTCCTCGGGGCTGCCGTTGCGCGCCACGGCGGCCTCCAGATCGTGCCGGAACAGGGTGACTCGAGCGATCTCGAGGCCCGCGTTCAAAGTCACGACCTCGATCTCCTCGACGCTGTCCGGGACGTGATTGGCCACGGCGCGAGCGGCACGCCCGGTATTGCGCGCGAACTGGCGGAACTTGCCGGGCGTGACGAAGATCGTCGCCTTGTACCTGGTCAACTCGAAGGCATCGACGCCAAAGCCCTGCTCGCCCAACTCATCGAAGACCTTCTCGGCGACCGCCCGCTTTTCGTCCTGGCTCAGATCGGGCACCAGTTCCTCGATGATCGGCGGCCGCACGGCGTCCTGTCCGGCCGTCAGACCGGTCGCCACGGCCTGCCGTCGCAGCGTCACCCGGGACGCTTCGACGCCCGCCTTCAGGCCAACCAGCACCACCTCATCGAAAGGCTCGGGCGCGGAATCGGCGACCAGCCGGGCCGCGGCCACATAGTCCTCGCGCGAGCGGGACCGCTCGTCGGACAGGTACACCGTGGCCTGGCTGTCGGAGAACTCGAACGACTCAAGCTCGAAGCCCTGCGCGGCCAGACCATCGAACAGGGCATCGACCTGCGCGTCCCGTTTCACATCGTCGCGTTCGACAACGACGCGATCGACTTCGACGCCGGCATCGATATGAACGATCTCGAAGCGCTCCACCGGTGTCGGCAGCGCTTCCAGCAGCACCTGCGCCGCCCGTCGGTCGCGCGCGCCGCGGGCGGCGGCCACGCCGGCAACAACGACTTTCACCTGCCGGTGTGAGATATCGAGCGATTCGACCTCGTAGCCCTCGGCTTCCAGGCCATCGAACAGATAGTCGACGATGGCCGACTGCTCGACCTCACGCCGATCTATGGTGATCCGGCGCTCCCGGCCGTCTTCATCGGGCTGCACCAGGACCACGCGCTCGATTGCGCCGGGAATGGCGGCGACTACGGATTCGGCCACGTCGGCCACATGCGCCTGCGGATCATCGGCGACGTCGCGGGCAAGATAAATGCGCGCCTCGCTGTCACTCAGTTCGATGGTTTCCGCATCCAATCCCGCCGCCTCAAGATTGTCGTATAGATCGTGCGCTGCAATGACATGGACATCGGTGTCTTCGATGTCGCGCGGCACGGCCGGATCCGGCGACGGCGCATCGTTCTCAGGCGTCGGCGATGCTGGCGCCGCTTCGACAGGCGCGCCGGGCGCCGGCTTTTCGCGGATCTTCAGCTTCGGCGGCGGATCGTCCAGCTTCGGCAGGCCCAGCGCTTTGACGTTGCTGCGCAGCGAGGCGCGAAACATGAACTCGTTGCCACGCTCGTAGGCCGCCGCCATTTCCAGCCACTCGAACGGCCGATAGTTCAAACCGAAATTAAACCGCGTGCTCTGCTCGAACCTGTTGCCCAGTGGTTCGCTCTGATAGTCATTGCCGTCGTACTCCAGCTTTAAGGTCAAGCCACGGACAGGCGTGTACCACTCGACACCGCCGAACAGACCCACGGTCTCGCCCGAAAAGAAATTGTCGAAGATCAGCTCGCCACCCTGCCCCCCTCGACCACCTCGCGTTTCAAACCGATCGGAAATAGAGGTAAACGGGTTGCGAATCGTGCCGCCAGCCCCCAACAATCCCCAGCCCATGCCGAAACTAAAATCGAAATCGTACCACCGCTTGCTCATGACGACGTACTCGCCGGAGAATTGTCCGGTGCCGAGACCATCCTGCACACCGACGGCGATCTGCGGCACGTATTTGGACTCCGGCCAAAGCATCAGCTTCAGGTCAGCGCCGCGGTCTTTGAACGACTGATCCCCACTGAACTCCGGGATGTCGGAAAACAACCGGTTGCGGATGTCCGTATAGCGGAACGTGCCCTCGAGAAATGGCAGAATCTGGAACGTGACGTAGTAACGGCGATAGGGGTCGACGAACGAGGCGCCGACATCCAGCGTGCCGTCCTCGTGAAAACGCGCCGTACGGGTCTGCAACAGCCCGACGCCGCCGAAATCATTCGCCGACGGCTTGTAGTAAGGTTCCCGATCGGCGGTCTGCGCCGATGCGATCGCCGTAAGAGACGTCGAACCCAGGGCGATAGCGACAACAGAAGCCCACACGTGTCTGCCGCGCATACACATCAGATGGCTAGCCGATCGCACCGCTCCCAGTCGCCCGACCGCGCGATCAATCGCGCGAGATTACGGCCAGTGATGCCGCCGTCACCGCGAGTTGGCTGACGATCGACGCGCCTTCGCGCACAATGGTCAGCAGATCCAGCGGCACCGGATCCTTCGGCACGACAATCGTGCTGCCTGGTGGAATCTGCACTGGATTGAAGTTCCACGGACTGAGCGCCAATGGCTCGGCCTCGCCGTTCGGATAGACGACGAACACGCGATCCTCGTCCGCCGACGATTGATAGCCGCCCGCTTGACGGATGTATCGATCCGCCGTCGCGCCAGCACGGAACTGCACGGCACTGGGGTTCAGCACGTCACCAATGACCGTCACGAAGTTCGGCCGTTTCGGAACAAAGATCCGGTCGCCGGGTTCCAGGACCACATCGAGTTCCGGCTTCACTTGCAGCACCGTTGGATCGGCCTCGATGACGACGCGCCCCAGCGCCTCGACTGATTCCAAACGCCCGGACAGCTCCTGAAGGGCTAGAATTGCTGTCGGATTCACGCCTCGCTGTACGGCAGCCACCGCCAGCGCCGAATTCAGTTCACGCGCAGCTCGCTGAAAGCCGAGTTCCTGCTCACGCTTCACCCGTTCGCGGGTGAAGATGGCGCCGTAGGGATAAGCCTGGGCTGTAACGCCACCGGCCCGCGCGATCACTTCTGACAACCGCTCGCCACGCCGGATTTCGTAAAGGCCCGTACGGACGAACTCGCCGACCAGCAGCACCGGTCCGGTATCGCGGTCGGTAAAGACCGGGTTGAAGCGGATCACGTCGCCGGGCCCGACGGCGACGTTGTCGGCGCCGAGGCTCGCCAGATTTACCAGGCCACGCGAAGTGTCGGCGGCACCGCGGATCGAGTCGGGCGTATAGCGCGACACTTCGACCCGTGTCAGGTCGACCTCGCGCGCCAGACCGCCGGCAACCGCGATGATCGACGCAACGGGCGCCTCGCCGACCACCGGATAGGCGCCCGGCCGCCGCACTTCGCCGTTGACGGTGACGACATGTTCCAGCGCCAGCGGCAACAGATCACCGAAGCGGTCGAAGATCTCGGGACACTCGCGCCGCTTCCCCTCGGCCAGTCCATCGGCCGTCTCAATCGTCCGAACGGCGCCGGCGAAGCGGCCCGACGACGTCGTCGCCACGATGGCTGCCAGATCCTTTAATCCCTGGCAGACTTCCTCGCGGGCATCGATCAACTGCCGTTGTTCGTCGTCAGGTTGGCGGTCAGATTGTTGTTCGCGCGCCGGCGGCTCGCTGGTTGCGTTGGCCCCAGCCAGAAACCGTTGCAGTGTCGAAAGACCACCGCCCGACGCGGTACCGTCCACGCTCTGCGCGGTCTGATTCTCGGCGGGCCGCCGCTCGTCTTCACCGTCGCCCCGTCGCACATCCCGACGAATCTGCTCGGACTCAATGCCCTGTCTGACAATGTCCTGCACGTCTTGGGACGACAGATAGCGGATATCCTCAGCCGACAGCACGATCAGCCGGTCGCCGTCACGCAGTCTGAAGTCCTGCTTGCCATCTAGGATGTCGAACAGATTGACGGGGAAGAACCGACGCGCGTGGGTCTGTGGATCAGTCGTCTGCAGTACCCCAAACAGCAGATAAGGATCTGGCCGAAACGTGTTGGGACTCCCCACCAGGCTGCCGAGCGTCTGCGCGCTGGCGAGCGACCGCCGCCCCGGCACCCGGACATGGCCATCGATCTCGACGCCGCCGAGCTGAATGTCTTGTTGGCGCGTCACTAGCACGATGTCGCCACCGCGGACAATGCGGTTCGGGTCGGTATGCTCGATCAGCCGCTCGCTGCCGGTCTCGTCGAAGGTCAGGTGCATGAATTTGATGCCCTGCGGCCGGAGGCTGCCGCCGGCCAGATCCACGACCTCACCCACTGTCATGCTGTCGCGGCCGTCGGGCAGCTCGTAGATCGCGGGCCGCTTGACGTCGCCATTGACCGCCACGGTGGCGCCGATCGCCGGCACGATGATGCGGTCGCCGTCGAACAGGCGCAGGTCGTGCATGGCGACGCCGGAATAGAGCAGGTCATAGGCGTCGAGCCAGAAGATCTTGTCGCCGCGCTGCACGTGAATGCGGCGCACACTGCCGGTCTTGCGAATGCCGCCGGCGAGCGAAATAGCATCGACGATGCTCGACAATGCCGTCAGCTGCATCAAGCCGGGTTCGCGCACCTCGCCGACCATGCTGACAGTGACGTTGCGGATCGCGCCAAGGGCGATGAAAACCTCGGTGTTCAGGCGCGAGGTCGCCGTGCGCGCCTCAATCTCGCGGCGCAGGCTGCCAAAGCTGCGGCCGGCCGCGGCGATCGGCGCCCATTGCGGAATCAGCAGCCGGCCTTCCCGATCGACGCGGCTAATGAAGGTGTTGTTGTCCTGACCGTAGAATGTGACGACGAGCTCATCGCCGACGCCAAGCACATAATCCGGCGGAATAGCGCCCGTGCCCAACGCCTCGGGACGGATTGCCTGGAAGAACGTGTCGTAGCCGTATTGCAGCAGTACTTCTCGGGTGCGGAGGCAATAGTCACGCTCAAGCCGCGAGAAGGCCTCGATCAGGTCGATATTGCGAGCCTCCTCCGGCGGCAGCTCGCCATTGCAGTAGCGCCGTACCAGCACGCGCTGCTCCGGCGTCAGCTGGCCGGTCCGAAGCCGCAGCTCGCTGACGGCTGCTTCAATCTCCGTAGGCGGCACCAAGCGGCGCGCGCCGTCTGCTCCTTTTTGCCGCGAACTGTCGAGCCGCGACGGCACCTCGCGCGGCAAAGCCTCCAGAGCGCCGCTGCCTTGCAGATCCTCCATTTGCCGGAGCAAAGCGCCAACGGTACCGAGCGAAGTCAGGCCGTCCTGCGCCATTATGGTGTCGGTTGTCGCTGCAATCCCCGCGGCCAACGTCACGGCGCCAACCAGAGCCGGCAGGCTGCTTGCTGAAACGGCGAGCCTATGCCACATCTAACGTCTCCCAAGGATTGCTGGCAGCCATGCCGACATTGAAGCCGAAGTCCATGATGCGCAGAACCGTGCTGTTTGGCGGGACTGGTTTGATTGCGTCGGGCTGCATCGAAAGTCCCGTCATCTCAAACTTCGCGAACGTCATGCGGTCCGCGGCGTTTGGTGGCCCCGAACTTCCCCTCAAGCGCGAGGCGGTGACGAAACTACCATATGCCTCGATGACTGCAAGGGTCGGCCGCGGACCGCAGGACTTTCTCGTGCTTGGCAAAATCGATGGCCGCGACCAGCATTGGGTAGCGTCCGACAAGTCGATTTTAGTGATCCGCGGCGGCCGCCTGGTGCGCACAGTTGGCTTCAACGAAAACCTGCTCGGCACAGTCGATGTCGGCGAAGATCCCGTCGACAAGCAGTTGCATGTCGTCGAGAACGGCGCCCGATACACGCGCCTGGTCGATCTTGACTTCAAGCAGAGCTACGGCGTGCCGATCGATTCGACCTTCGAAGTGCTGGGCGACGCCAAGATCGATATCGTCGAACTGACGTTCGACACCATCGTCGTGCGCGAGCGCAGTTCAGCGCGTACATTGCAATGGGACTTCGAGAACGTCTACTGGGTCGACCCCGAGGACGGCTTCGTCTGGCGCAGCCGGCAGCACTTCACGCGGTCGCTGCCACCGGTTTCATACGATGTGCTGAAGCCTGCCGGATAACACCGGCCTGACTCGCGGCGAGCGACCTAGTTTGTTGATGTCGCGGTGACGGCGCTGCCGCTGGTCGCATCGTCGTCGTCATCGTCGGTCGACACCGAGACCACGACCGCCGCGGCGGCTGCGGCAATGGCCGCCAGTGTCAGTGTGCCCGTGGTCAGGGCAACACCGCCGCGCGGCGCCCGCGCGCCCTGCCCGGCCGCAACGCCATAACCGGTCTGCTCGGCCTGGGATTGCGCACGCAGCGACGTGGTCGGGACGGCCGCAGCGGCAATCAGCAATACGAGGACAAAACTCAGTGTACGCATAAATGGCAACTCGGTTGTGATCTCGGCTTGTCTTGGATGCAGTGATCCGACCGGTCAAGCTTGCAACATAACGGCAAAAAAGCAAACTGCCGTAATCTCGCGAATGGCGCTCCATAGCTCAAGCTCACGCCCCCTTAGCCACCCTGGCGTTGTGCCTAAAGGTCAGTCGCATCTAGTTTGTTGGGAACCCAGCGACCAAACGCGCCGGAACGTTAGGTAGAGAATCTAGTTCGTTTGCGGCGCCGTAGACGTACTCGTGCTGGTCGACACGTTGTCGTCGTCGTCATCGGAGACAGTCGCGATGGCAACGGCGATTGCCGCGGCGATTCCGGCTGCGGATACAGCCGCGCCCCAAGTCAACCCTGGCGCCAGGCCTTCCTGACCGGCGGTGACGCCAGCCGCGTTGCCCGTGCCAGTTTTGGTGCTTTGGGATTGCGCCTGAAGCGCGCTGGATGACACCGCCAAAAGAAAAGCGGCACAGATTGCCGCCGACTTAGCCCTCGTCATTGCCCATCCCCCGGCAGGCAGCTCGAGATACGCCGATCTGCCCACCAAACAAACATTGGAACACGACCGCCAAGCGGCCGTCAAAACTATGGAGTGGTCTGAGTTGCCGTCGACGTAGCAGTGGTCGAATCGTCGTCGTCGTCCGAGACCGCAGCAATCGCAATCGCCAAGGCCGCCGCGGCTGCAACACCACCGACAACGGCAGTCGTCGACAGGCCCGCGATGCCCCCTTCCTGACCAGCGGTCACGCCCGCAGCCTCACCGGTGCCGGTCTGGGCTGCTTGAGACTGGGCGAACGATGCCGCCGGCGCTGCAACAAGCGCCGAAACGAGACCGATGGCAGTCAAAGTCTTTTTCACGATCATGTTTGAAGGACCTCCAAAAAAACGCGCTGGAAAGTTAACGGGTTTACCATCACCGATCAAGGTGAAATGCCCTTGGGAAACCAGTCTTTACCCCACCTTCCTTCATCCAAATTACGCACATTGCAAGGTAGCGCCGGACATGGAACCGATTCGGCACATAGATAATCGCGTGAAACCTACGTTTCAGCAAATACCGATGCAAGAACCTCACAAGTCGTGTACCGGAATAATTACCGCCTGTTGCTTTCGTGCAACATTTGCGGCAAACCTCTGAAAGCGTTGGGCATCTGGTTGCGACCCCCGTTCAGCAGATTGCCACGACGATGTTATCTATTGAGTCGATTAAATAACCGTTAAGATGAAGTTACCGACATTACTTCAAACAAGACAAATTGCCAATTCTCGAGGCAAAAAGTCTTATCGCGCGCCCGACCTCATGTCGGGCCGTTGGATTGTTCTTGTCGTCTTCGGTCTCCTCGCACTTCACCCGATCGGATCGGCCGATGCGGCACAACAGGTCTCGCTGCAATACAGCATCCATCTCGGCGGATTCAGCGTCGGATCGGTCGAACTCGACGCCGAACTGTCGGAGAGCAGCTATCATCTGCGCAGCGTCACGCGCACCGATGGCCTGATCGACATGGTCGTCGGCTTCCTGTCGCAGGCCGAATCGCGGGGCGCCATCGCATCGCGACGGATCAAACCGGCCGAGCATCGCGCGGACAACATCTGGATGGGCGAGGATCGTTCCGTTCGCAACGTCTACGAGTCCGGTCGGGTCGCGGCCGTCATCGACCCGTCGCCGGCGGATGATGATCGACCACCGGTGCCGGTCGCGGCAACGGTCGAAACGCTGGATCCACTCAGCGCCTCCCTGCGTGCGAGCCTGCTTGCCGGCACCAGCACCCCATGTGCCGAACGGGTGCCGGTCTTCGACGGACGACGCCGCTATGATCTGAACTTCTCGCACGTCGCCAGCAGCACACCCGTTCGTCTCGGCGGCGGCGGCCGGCCGAGCCAGCATTGCCGGGTCACCCTTGAGCGGATCGTCGGTTTCTCCCGCAAACCATGGCTCACGCCGGTCAGGGGCGTCGAAGTCGCGGATATCTGGTTCAAACCGCTCGTCGCCGACCTGCCGCTGATCCCGTTCCGCCTGACGGCCGATACCGGCGTCGGCGAAGCCATCGTTCAGCTGGTCGCGCTCAACGGCAAGGCGGTCGAAAAGGCGCCCTGACCGCCGCCGTCTCAGCTCGGTCGTCCGGCGACGGCCGACAGAAAGTCCAGGATGTACTGCATGGCGGCGGGGTTCTCGAACACGTCGTGGGTGTTCTGCTGATCCAGCACGATCGACTGCGAGGCCGGCCGGCCGGCCATGAAGGCGCCGCAATGGCCGCGTTGGCCGACCGTTCGGCTGGCGTCGTACCAGGGATCGTCCGCCTGCACTAGAGCCAAGACAGGCTCGTCCGCCGGCGCCGCCAGGCCGCGGATCAGCGCGCCGCCGTGACAGGTCCATTGCGCGATCACCCGTCCTCGGAATTCGGTGCCCCGATAAAGCGCCGCCGCGACGCCGCCCTCGCTGGTGCCCATCAGAAACAGCCGATTCGGATCGACCCAGGGCAGCGCCTCCATGCGGTGCAGCGCATAGGAGATCTCGGCCATGCGGAAATCGAAAACGAACCGGTTCTCGCCGCCCGTCTGCCGCGAGGGCCGGCACTGCAACGGCCGGTAGCGGCGCGAGAAGCTGTCGGGCGCGATCACCGCGAAGCCGCGGCGGGCCAGCGCCTTCAGCGTTTCCGTGTTCCTGAGCCCGGTGCAGCCATGCAGATAGATGACCGTCGGATAGCGCAAGCCGCGCGCGTCGCCGCGGACGAACGCCGACAATTGCCGGTCGGTCATCCGCGCCGTCAACGGTGCGTTGCCGTGCCCGCGCGGCAGCACGACGGTGGCTTCGTTGAACGTGCGGGCGATATCGCTGTCGTCTTCCGTCCATGCGGACTGGTTGAACCATTCGCTCTGATTCAGCGTGGAATTGCCGCAGCCCGATAGGCCAAGCGCCAACGCCGCGGCAACGGCACCCGCGCCAAGCCATCGAAACGCGCTCACGCCGGCGCTCCCAACCGGGTCACCGCGCTCCACCAGCCCGGCTCGCTGCGACGCAGCGCCCTCTCGGCATCCCTGGCCGCACCCGGGTCGTCGAACAGCGCGAAGCAGGTCGCGCCACTGCCGCTCATACGCGCCAGCAAGGCGCCCGGCAGCGTCGACAGGCGGTCCAACACAACGCCGACGGCCGGCGCCAATGACCGCGCCGCCGCCTCCAGTCCGTTCGACCGGTGCGCCAACAATCCGGCCAGCGCCGCCACGTCCGCCGGAGATCGGTCGAACCGGCCCGGCGCGTCGTCGGCCTGCCGCCGCGTGGCGAAGACATCGGCCGTGGCGAGCACGATGCCGGGATTGACCAGCAGCGCGTGAACCGGCGGCAGCATCGGCGCCGGCGTGATCTCGTCGCCAATGCCGGCCATGAAAACAGTGCGCGTTTCGAGGCAGACCGGAACATCGGCGCCGAGCGTGCCGCCGATGTCGCGCAACGCGTCAACCGAAAGCCCCAGATCCCAAATTTCGTTCAAGCCCCGCAGCACCGCAGCCGCATCGGCCGACCCGCCGCCCAAACCCGCCGCAACCGGCAACCGCTTGGTCAGGCGCATGGCCGCCGCCGCCGGCCTGTCGGCCGCCGCCGCCAACGCGCGCGCCGCCGACAACATCAGGTTGTCGCCGCATTCGAGCGCCGCGGCGAACGGGCCGTCGACCTGGAGCGTCAGTTTTTCCGATGGCGCGACAACGACCTCGTCGCCGATATCGGCGAAGGCGACCAGGCTGTCCAGCAGATGATAGCCGTCCGGCCGACGGCCGGTGATATGAAGATAGAGGTTGACCTTGGCGAACGCCGTCAGGCGTAGCGCCCCGCCGTCAGCTGTCACTGCCGACCGGCTTGACCGGCTGCAAGCCCTCGTCGAGCTTCGTCTCGATAACCGGGATCTGCTCCTCGTCCGGCTCCAACGCCAATGCATGCCGCCATTGGAACCGCGCCTCCAGCCGGCGGCCGACCTGCCAATAGGCGTCGCCCAGGTGTTCGTTGATGGTCGGATCCTCGGGCCGCAGTTCGACGGCGCGCTCCAGATGCGTGACCGCCGCGTCGAACTCGCCCATGCGGTACAGCACCCAGCCCAGGCTGTCGACGATATAACCGTCGTTCGGCCGCTGCTCGACGGCCTTCTCGATCATTTCCCGCGCTTCGGTCAGGTTCTTGGCCCGCTCGACCCAGGAATAACCGAGGTAATTCAGCACCAGCGGCTGATCGGGGCGCAGCTCCAGGGCGCGCAGGAAATCCGCCTCCGCCAGGTCCCAGTCGCTCGAGCGCTCGCGCGCGATGCCGCGCGTGTAGAGCAAGGCCCAGTGCCGCTCCTGCAGGTCGCCGGTGCGTTCGATCGCCCGGTCATACTCCACGGCCGCTTCTTCGTAGCGTTCGTGCGTCCGCAGAATATCCGCCAGCGCAATCGGTGCGCCGGTATCCAGCGGACGTTCGTCCACCATGCTGCGCAGCAGCTCGACCGCCTCGTCGACGCGGTCCAGACGGTTCAAGCTGGTCGCCGTGCGCAGGCGGCTGTCCCAGCTGTAGGCCGACGACAGCGGGATGGCCTTGTAGACGGCGATCGCCTCGCCCCAGCGCTCGTCGTTCTCGAAGATCTCACCCAGCAGCATATGGCCGCTGTCGAGATCGGGCCGCATATAGAGCGCCAGCTGAACGTAGACCTTGGCCGCGTTCCCCGCCCGGTCGCGGGCCAGCGCGCCGGCGGCGCCATAGAATGCTTCGGCGATGCCGTGCTCGATGGTCCGCACCGGCGGCGTCACGCCCCGCCCGGCCGCGATCTCCGCCAAAGCCGCCTCGATCACCGGGTTCTCCGGCACGCGGGTCAGATAATCCTCGAACAGCGTGCGCGCCTCGTCGGCCCTGTCCTGGCGAAACAGAAATGAGCCGTAGGCCAGAACCACGCGCGTCGCGTTGGCGGCCCCACCGCCGCGGGTTTCGATATAGGCGGCCTCGGCCTCGGCCGGCTTGTCGAGATAGTCATAGATCAGCGCCGAGTGATACGACTTGAAGGCGGCAAAGGCCGCGCGGTCGCTCAGACCGTCCAGCGCCGCCATGGCCGATTCGACGTCGTCCTTGCCGGCGGCGAGCCAGGCCAGCAGCAGCGGCCGCAGCAACACCGCGAACCCGGTGCGTTGCGGCTGGTCCAACCGCTGCTGGCCGACATCCAGCCGGCCGTCGCGGATGTCGTCGATGGCCAGCACCATTTGCGCCATCACGGCCCGAGGATTGGTCTGGGTCCGCAACTCGGCCAGCTCCACCGCACGCTCCATGCGCCCTTCTTCCAGCATCAGCATGAAGGTGCGCTGCAGCAGCGTCTGGTTCTCGGGATCTTCCTCCAGCGCCAGGTCGAAATAATCGGCGGCGGCCGAGGTATCGCGGCCGAAGCGGGCACTGCGGCCGGCCAGATAGCTGCCCAGGGCCGATTCGCCGCCGTTCAGCCCGGCGCCGCCGCCCGCCGGTCCCGCGCCCCGGTTTGCCGTCGGGCTGCAGGCGGCCGTAACGCCGGCCACGATGAGCGCCGCCCAGATCAGCTTGGTTCGCGTATCCATGACTGCAACCCGTCGATCAGTTCTCGGGATTCAGGAAATCGGCAACATCGTCGGCCCGTATCAAAACGCCACAGACGGACGAATTGCAAGTGGTGATGCGCGCCGGACCAGGTAATCGCCGGGTTTCGGTCCGGCGGTCACATATTCGGATAGTTCGGGCCACCGCCGCCTTCCGGAACGACCCAGTTGATATTCTGTGTCGGGTCCTTGATGTCGCATGTCTTGCAGTGCACGCAGTTCTGGGCGTTGATCTGCAGCCGCGGCTCGCTGCCGTCGTCGTTGCGCACGATCTCATAGACGCCCGCCGGGCAATAGCGTTGTTCTGGCGCATCATAGAGCGCCAGGTTATGCGCCACGGGTACTGACGAATCCTTAAGCGTCAGATGCACCGGCTGATCTTCCTCGTGATTTGTGTTCGAAATAAACACCGACGACAGTTTGTCGAAGCTGACGACGCCATCGGGCTTCGGATAGTCGATCGGCGCGCAGTCGGCGGCCTTCTTCAAGCTCTCGTGATCGGGCGTCGTGTGATGGAAGGTCCAGGGCACGCGGCCGCCGATGAACTGCTCGAGGCCATTGTAGAGCGTACCGCCGATCAACCCCCATTTGGCAAAGGCCGCGCGGAAATTGCGGGCAGCGTAGAGTTCGCGATAGACCCACGATTCCTCGAACGCGGCGGGATAGTCGCTCAGTAACGGCGCCGTCGCTTCCTCGCCAGCCGATCGCAGCGCCGCGAACGCGGCTTCCGCCGCCATCATGCCGGTCTTCATGGCGTTGTGGCTGCCCTTGATCTTCGGCACGTTCAGGAACCCGGCCGCGCAGCCGATCAGGGCGCCGCCGGGAAACACCAGATCCGGAATCGCCTGCAGCCCGCCCTCGTTCAGGGCCCGGGCGCCATAGGCGATGCGCTTGCCGCCCTCCAGATGCGGCCGGATCAGCGGATGCGTCTTGTAGCGCTGGAACTCGTCGAACGGCGATAAATGCGGATTTTCATAGTCGAGCGCCACGACATAGCCGACCGCGACCTGGTTGTTCTCCAGGTGATAGAGGAACGAGCCGCCATAGGTCTTGCGGTCCATCGGCCAGCCTGCGGTGTGGACGACAAGTCCCGGCTGGTGATTCTCGTCCGGCACCTCCCACAACTCTTTCAGGCCGATGCCGTAAGTCTGCGGATCGGCCGACGCCGCCAGGCCGAAGCGCGCCATCAGCGTCTTGGTCAGCGAGCCCCGACAGCCCTCGGCGAACATGGTGTATTTCGCATGCAGTTCGATGCCGGGCTCGTGCGACGCCTTCGCCTCGCCGTCGCGGCCGATGCCCATATCGCCGGTGGCGACGCCGCGCACGCGGCCGTCGTCGTCGTACAGCACCTCGGCCGCGGCGAAGCCCGGATAAACCTCGATGCCCATGGCCTCGGCCTGCTCGGCCAGCCAGCGGCACAGATTGCCCAGGCTGATGATGTAGTAGCCGTGATTCCGCGTCGCCCTAGGCAGCAGGAACGTCGGCATGGAAATGCCGTTGTGTTCGGTCAGGAAATAGAACTTCTCGCCGCTGACCGGCGTTTCCAGCGGCGCGCCGCGGTCCGCCCAGTCCGGCAGCAACTCGTTCAACGCCCGCGGGTCGAACACCGCGCCCGACAGAATATGGGCGCCGACTTCCGAGCCCTTTTCCAGCACGCAAACGCCGAGATCGACATCGTTTTCCTGGCACAGCTGCTTGAAGCGGATAGCTGCCGCGAGTCCGGCGGGACCGCCGCCAACAATGACGACGTCGTATTCCATCG
The DNA here is from genome assembly GCA_965232515.1 of Alphaproteobacteria bacterium. Classification (GTDB taxonomy): domain Bacteria; phylum Pseudomonadota; class Alphaproteobacteria; genus JANQKO01. Next base: position 3,001,431 of record CBDDPY010000002.1, read on the forward strand.
ATTCGCGTGCCACAGCTCCTCCTCTCGTCCGTATCGCGTCGCGTTCCCCGCGTCGCCATATCCGTGCCGGCCGACTTGGTTAATTTGCCGTCCCCGCAGGCGTTTATGCCGTTGAAACCCGCACCCGGTCAACGCCGCACCGGCGGCGGACGGGCCGTCATGCTGCGCGGGCCGGCCCCCTCGTGCTAGCGTCCGGCCATGCAGCAACCGCAATCGGCTTTAGATCTACTCCGCTGGTACATAGATATGGGCGCCGACGAGGCCATCGGCGAGCGGCCGATCGATCGGTTTCAGCTTTCGGCCGCGGCGCTCGAGCAGCGGACTAAGACGCCGCCAAAGCAGCCGGAACGACGGACCCCTGCCAAGCCGGCGACGCCCGGCGACGGATTGCGCATGGAATCGCCCGAGGCCGCCGGCGAAAGCGCGCGGAAACTGGCGGAAACCGCGAAAAACCTCGACGAACTGCGGGACCTGCTGGCCGCCTTCGACGGATGCCCCCTGAAACGCACGGCGACCAACCTGGTGTTCGGCGACGGCAATCCGGCCGCCGATGTCATGCTGATCGGCGAGGCGCCCGGCGCCGACGAGGACCGGCAGGGCCTGCCCTTCGTCGGCGTCAGCGGCCAGCTCCTGGACAAAATGCTGGCCTCGATCGGCCTGGACCGGACCTCGGCCTATATCACCAACATCCTGCCCTGGCGCCCGCCGGGCAATCGCAAGCCGACGCCGGCGGAAAGCGCCATGTGCATGCCGTTCATCCGCCGCCATATCGAGCTGGTGGCGCCAAAAGTGCTGGTTCTGCTCGGCGGCACATCGGCGTCGAGCCTGCTCGAACGCAAAGAAGGCATCATGCGGATGCGCGGCCGCTGGTTCGAGTATCAGAGCCGTGACGGCAAGATTCCGGCCATGCCGACCTATCATCCCGCCTTTCTGCTGCGACAGCCCGCCCTAAAGAAAGACGTATGGAAAGACCTCCTCGAAGTAAATAACCGCATTTTAACCTTAAGATGAGTTAAGTGATTAATTAAGTATCCGGCCTCTAATCGTTACCAATTCATTATGGTTAACAATTTGTTACTTGCTATGGCCGGCTTAATGTTCTATTAACCTGGTCATGATGCGTCACAAAGTTGCCATATTCTCCGCGTCCGTCGCTCGCCGCCGCCACGATTCGACCAATTTTGGCTGGCTTGGGCTCGCCGCGTTCCTGGCCGCCATGTTGCTCTCGGCGCAGCTGTTCGCCGCCGCGAGCCTGGAGAAGTCGGGTCTGACCAACGATGGCGATACGCCGTCGATCGTCGATGGCACCCCGCTGGTGCTGTCGCCCGACGATGTCGCCCGCTACCGCCGCATCTTCACGCTGCAGGAGGAAGGCCGCTGGAACCAGGCCGACCGTCAGATCCGGCAGTTGCGCAGCGATGCGCTGATGGGTCACGTGCTGTTTCAGCGTTACATGCATCCGACCAAGTATCGTTCGCGCTATGTCGAGCTGAAGAAGTGGATGGATGCCTATGCCGACCTGCCCGACGCCGATCGGATTTTCCGCCTGGCGCTGAAGCGGCGTCCGGACAATTACAAGGCGCCGTCGCGGCCGGTGCGGCCGAAGTCCTCCATGAGCTATGCCGACGTTGCGCCGGCCGGCCCGATCTACCGTTCGTCGCGCGCCCGCAGCAAGGAGACGCGCCGGCAGATCCGCAGCTTCAAGCGCCAGATCACCCGCAATCTCCGCCGCGACCGGCCGACCGCGGCCCTGAAGCTGCTGCGGCGCAAGGACGTCGCCAAGCTGCTCGACGAGGTCGAGCGGGATCAGGTCCTGGCCGAGATCGCCGCCTCCTACTTCGTCAATCGCGAGGACAAGAAGGCCTTCGACTTCGCCGTCGATGCGGCAGAGCGCTCGCGCCATGTGGTGACAAAGGCCGATTGGACCGCCGGTCTCGCGGCCTGGCGCCTGCGCGACTTCAAGGCGGCGCAGAAGCATTTCGAGGCGCTGGCCAAGTCGGCCACGGCATCGCCCTGGGACGTCGCCGCCGGCGCTTTCTGGGCCGCGCGCGCCTACCTTGTCGACCGGCAACCGGAGCAGGTGAATGGCCTGCTCGAGATCGCCGCGGTGCATACGCGCACGTTCTACGGCCAGATCGCCGCGCGGACGCTGGGCAAGGACACCGGCATTTCCTGGCACCGCCCGCCGTTGCGGCACACCGACGCCTCGCGCCTCCTGGACATTCCGGCCGTCGAGCGCGCCATCGCGCTGGCCCAGGTCGGCCAGCACCACCTCGCCGACCGCGAGCTGCGCACCGCCTATCTGTCGTCCGACCGCTCGGTCGGCGTCGCTCTCCTGGGCCTCGCCAACCGGCTCGGCATCCCGGCGACGCAGCTGCGCATGGCCCGCGGCGTCAAGGACGCCGACGGTCAGCCCTTCGACAGCGCGCTGTTCCCGGTGCCGCCGTGGCAGCCGGAAGGCGGCTTCAAAGTCGACCGGGCGCTGGTCTACGCCTTCATGCGGCAGGAATCGGGCTTCAACGTGCGGGCCAAGAGCCATGCCGGCGCCCGCGGCCTGATGCAGTTGATGCCGCGGACGGCCAGCTACATCGCCGGCGACCGCAGCCTGCGCGGCAGCGGCAAGGGCAAGCTGTTCTCGCCGGGCCTGAACATTGCGCTGGGCCAGAAGTATCTCGGCTACCTGAACAACCACCCGGCCGTGCGCGGCAACCTGTTCATGATGGCCGTCGCCTATAACGGCGGCCCGGGCAACCTCGAGCGCTGGCTCAAGTCGACGCCGTACGAGGGCGACCCGCTCCTGTTCATCGAAAGCATCCCGTCCAAGGAGACCCGCACCTTCGTCGAGCGCGTGCTGACCAACTTCTGGATCTACCGCGAGCGGCTGGGCCAGGACACGCCGTCATTGGATGCTGTTGCCACCGGACATTGGCCCTATTATCTGAAGCTTGACGACAGCACGCTCACGGTCGCAAGCAATGTCCAGAATTGACGAGACGAAACCCTTCCACCCCGTCAACATCGCCGTCCTCACCGTCTCCGACAGCCGCGGCCTCGCCGACGACAAGTCGGGCGACCTGCTGGTCGGACGGCTAACGGAGGCCGGCCACACGCTCGCCGACCGGCAGATCGTCACCGACGATCAGGACCGTATCGTCGCGCAGCTCCGTGCCTGGATTGCCGATCCGTCGGTCGAGGTGGTGATCGCCACCGGCGGCACCGGCGTCACCGGCCGCGACGTCACGCCCGAGGCCTTCCATCAGGTCTACGAAAAGGAAATCGCCGGCTTCGGCGAGGTGTTCCGGATGATCAGCTACAAGTTCATCGGCACCTCGACGATCCAGTCGCGCGCGACAGCGGGCGTCGCCGGCGGCACCTATCTGTTCGCACTGCCCGGCTCGCCCGGCGCCTGCCGCGACGGTTGGGACCATATTCTGAAAGACCAGCTCGACATCCGTCACAAGCCCTGCAACTTCGCCGAGCTGCTGCCGCGCCTGCGCGAGCACGAACAGCCGGCAGCGCAGTAAAGCCTCGGAACCGTTCAAATCTCCGCCAGATAGCGCCGGTAGTCGTCGATCGTATCGACGTCGTTGAGTGTCTCCAGCAGGGCCGTGCGACAACCGTGCGGCAGGTTGCGCAGCGTGTCCGCCAGCGCGTGCTCCGTCGACCAGCGAACGTTCCGGAAGATATCGGGCCGGAGGGGCCGGCGCTTCAGGCCGACCAGCCAATAGCCGCCGTCGGCCGCCGGTCCGAACACCGCGTCGTGCGTCTCCAGCGCGGCGAAGGCGTCGACGATATGGTGATGGCGGATGTCGGGGATGTCGCTGCCGACAATCACGACCGGACCACGTGGCCGCGTTGCCATCACCCGGCCCATACGCACGCCAAGATCGCCTCGGCCTTGTGCGAACCGCGCTACGCGGCGCGGCCAATAACGGCCGTGCCGGCAGAATTCGTCCGGCGTCACGGCGAGCGACGTGTGCCAGCCCGGCTCGTCGCCGACGGTCCGCAACAGCCGGTCCGTGACCGTGCGGTAGAAGCGCCAGGCGGCGACCGGACCGATGGCTGCGGCCAAGCGTGTCTTCACGGTGCCGATGCGTGGTGCCTTCACGAACACGACCAGTTGTCGGCGCAGCCGCATCACATCGTCACCGGTAGATCCTGGCAATAGCGGCCGGCGGTACGCCGAGAAAGTAGAGGCTGAGGCAGGTGAGATTGCGCGCCGAGCGTCGGAGATAGCCTCCCCGGCGATAACGCGCCGCCGACGTCCATGCCTTGGCCTCGAGCATTGTCAGGCGTCGCCGACCGATCCGTCGCACGATGTCGACATCTTCCATCAGCGGCACGGCCTTGAAGCCGCCAAGACGATGGTAAAAGCCGCGCTCGATCAACAGCCCCTGGTCGCCATAGGGCAGCGCCAGCACCCGACAACGCCAGGCGACGATGCGCTCCAACCGCCGGGCCGCGGAATCGTCGTCGCGGAGCGCGAAGCGGAACACCGCCGCCCGCTCGGCATTCTGCGGCATGGCCATGAAATCGGCCGCTGCCCGTTCCCAGCCGGCCGCTAGTTGGGTGTCTGCATGCAGAAACAGCAGCCAATCGCCCGTCGCTGCCCCGCCTCCCTCGGCGAGCTGTTGGCCGCGCCCGGCCGGCGCCGCGATCACCCGGGCGCCCGACGCCGCCGCCACGGCGATGGTGTCGTCCGTCGAGCCGCCGTCGACGACGATAGTTTCCAACAGGAATCCGCCGGTTTTAGCCGCGTCCAGCGCCGCCAGACAGGGCGCCAGGACCGCCCCGGCGTTCAGAGTCGGAATGACCACGCTCAAGCTCGTTGCCGACATGGCCGGGATCATAGCCCGCTTGGGCGTACTTGAATCGATTCGCAAATGTTCTTATTATGTTCTCAATGACCGAGCGGGCGAAAATCCACCCCCAAGGCCGCCGCGGACGCGGCGCCGTCAGCAACGCCAGCGGCCGCTTCGAGGCGACCCAGCGCGTCGCCACCGATGACGGCTGGGGCGTGCTCGACGCGGAGCCGCCGCCGCTCAGGACCAAGGTCATCCGCGACAGCTCGCGCACGGTGATCGCCACCAACCAATCGCCCGACATCGCCTTCGATCAGTCGATCAATCCCTATCGCGGTTGCGAGCATGGCTGCATCTACTGCTTCGCCAGGCCGACGCATGCCTTTCTCGGCCTGTCGCCCGGTCTCGATTTCGAAAGCACCCTGCTGATGAAACCCGACGCGCCGGCCCTGCTGGCGCGCGAGCTGCGACGGCCGCGCTACGCCTGCAAGGTCATCGCCATGGGCACCAACACCGATCCCTATCAGCCGCTGGAAAAGCGCATGCGCATCACGCGCGAGATCCTGAAGGTGCTGGACGCCTTCAACCACCCCGTCGGCATCGTCACCAAGTCGAACCTGATCGTCCGCGACCTCGACATCCTCGGACCGATGGCGCGTCGGGGCCTGGCCAAGGTCTGCGTCTCCGTGACCACGCTCGACCGGACGCTGGCGCGGCGCATGGAGCCGCGCGCGCCGACGCCGAACCGACGTCTCGAAGCCATCGCGGCGCTGCGCCGGGCCGGCGTGCCGACCGGCGTGATGGCGGCGCCCATGGTGCCGGCGCTGAACGATCCGGAGCTGGAGAACATCCTCGAGGCCGCGGCCGAGGCCGGCGCGACGGAGGCCGGCTACATCCTGCTGCGGCTGCCGCTGGAGATCAAAGACCTCTGGCGCGAATGGCTGGAGGAGAACTATCCCGACCGCGCCGCCCGCATCATGAGCCATATCCGCGCCGCCCGCGGCGGCAAGGACTATGACGCGCAATGGAACAAGCGGATGACCGGCGGCGGTCCCTACGCCGCGATGATCGCCCGGCGCTTCAAGCTCGCGACCAAAAGGCTCGGCCTGAACGAGCGGCGCCTGAAGCTCGACACCAGCCAGTTCTGCCCGCCGCCCGAACAGGGCGACCAGCTCAGCCTGCTATGATGACTTGAACTGGATCAATCCGATCTGCCCGACGATTGGGCAGCATGCGGGTCGGACGGCAACCGAGGTCGCGGGCGCAATGGCGGACACGGCGATGCAGGCGATGGTGCTCGACGCGCCGCACGGCGGCCTGGAGCGGCGCACCGTGCCGCGCCCCGAACCGGCCGCCGACCAGGTGCTGGTCAAGGTCTCGGCCTGCGCCGTCTGCCGCACCGACCTGCACGTGGTCGACGGCGACCTGACCGAGCCGAAGCTGCCGATCATCCCCGGCCACGAGATCGTCGGCCGCATCGTCGAGACCGGCAGGGACGTGACGCGCTTCCGCGGCGGCGACCGGGTCGGCATTCCCTGGCTCGGCTGGACCTGCGGCGCCTGCGACTATTGCCGCGGCGGCCGCGAGAATCTGTGTCCGGAGGCGCGCTTCACCGGCTACCAGATCGACGGCGGCTACGCCGACTATGTCGTCGCCGACGCGCGCTACGTGTTCCCGATCAGCGGATCCCACGACGACGCCGAGGCGGCCCCGCTGCTTTGCGCCGGCCTGATCGGCTACCGCACGCTGCGCATGGCCGGCGACGCACGCCGCGTCGGCATCTACGGCTTCGGCGCCGCCGCCCATATCGTCGCCCAGCTCTGCGCCCACGAAGGCCGGCAGACCTTCGCCTTCACGCGTCCCGGCGACACGGCGGCGCAAGCCTTCGCCCGGCGCCTCGGCGCCGACTGGGCCGGCGGTTCGGACGAGACGCCGCCCGACGAGCTCGACGCGGCGCTGATCTTCGCGCCGGTCGGCGCCCTTGTGCCGGCGGCGCTCAAGGCCGTCGCGCCGGGCGGCGTGGTCGTCTGCGGCGGCATCCATATGAGCCCGATCCCGTCGTTCGATTACGACATCCTCTGGCGCGAGCGCAGCATCCGGTCGGTCGCCAACCTGACCCGCCGCGACGGCGAGGAGTTTCTCGAGCTTGCCCCAAAAGTGCCGATCCGCACCGAGATCGAACGCTTCCCGCTGGCGCAGGCGAACGAAGCGCTCCGCCGCCTGCGCGCCGGCGAGCTCACCGGCGCCGCCGTGCTGGTCATGGACGCGAAAGATTGATCAAACCGCGAGCGAACAATGTTGTTCAAGGCCGCGACCGCGGCCCGCCCGCTTATCGGGCGCGCCCGCGCAGGCGCGGACCGTCAGGTCCGCTTGCCGTGAGCGCAAATTATGCGAACCACTCGGCGTGATCGCGCTGGAACAGCTCGCGCACATAGTCGATGACGATCCGCGTGCGGCGGATATTGTTGGTGTCCTCGTGCGAGACCAGCCAGATCTCGCTGGCGATGTCGAGCTCCAGCGGCACGGCGGTCAGGTCGGGAAACACCTGGCGGCTGTAAGCCGGCATCAGGCCGAGGCCGTAGCCCGCCTGGATGGCGTACTGATAGGCAACCGACGAATTGGTCCGGAAGACGACGGCGTCATGCTCGGCGACGATGTCGCGCCAGACCCGCATGGCGGCGCCGCCAAGGCCGTTGTGATCGACCAGGCGATGCGCCTGCAATTCCTCCAATGTCTCCGGCAGGCCGAAGCGGTCCACGTAGGACTGCGCCGCGAACATGGCGAACCGCATCATGCCGACGCGCTGGGCCACCAGCTTCGGCTCGGTCGGCCGGCCCAGGCGGATCGCCAGGTCGGCCTGCCGGGTCGACAGGTCGACGCGCTCGTTGCCGGCGATCACCTCGATCAGTATTTCCGGGTGCGCGATCTGCAGACCGGCCAGCCGCGGCGTCAGCCAGGCCGCCGCCAGCCCTTCCGTCGCCGCCACCCTGACCACGCCCGCGACCTCACCGTCGATGCCGCCGAAGCGCCGCTCGATGTTGGCGACCGCATCGTTGATCTCGGTCGCGTAATCCAGCAATCCGCGCGCCGTCGGCGTCGGCCGGATGCCCTTGCCGTGGCGGTCGAACAGCTTGGCCCCGAGATGTTCTTCCAGGCTCTGAATGCGCCGGCCCACGGTGGACTGATCGGTCTTCAGCCGGTCCGCGGCCTTTGCGAAACTGCCGGCCTGATACACGGCCATGAAGAACCGCATGTCGTCCCAATTGCGTAGGCCGTTGCGCCTTTTGCGATTTTGCATCTCAGGTTTGCGTCTTTCGGTCTTCCGGCCCTACCCCCTTAACCATACCTTTACCCTATGTTGAGAGGGCAAGGACGCTCAACCATGAGAGCGAAACCAAATCTTCTTCAATCGCAGATCGTGATCCGCGAAGTCGATGCGGAAGCGATCTTCGCCACGGCGATGACGTTGCTGGCGAAGCAGGGCAGAGAGGGAAAAGCCCTGACCTGGCTCACGGCGGCGGCCGAAGCCGGGCATCTGGAGGCGCAGTTCAATCTCGGCATCCTCTACACCATGGGTGACGTGGTGCCGTATGACGCGCAGATGGCGTTTTTCTGGATACGGCAGGCGGCCTATGGGGGCATGGCTCGCGCGCAATACTGGCTCGCTCGTTGTCACATGACCGGCGAGCTCGCCGAGCAGTCGTTTGCCGAGGCCTATCGCTGGAGCGTTACCGCACATGCGCAGGGCTTCCCCGACACCGGCATCATCCGGGCGGCGGCCGGGGAACGCCTCAGCGCGGCGGAACGACGCGAGATCGATAGGGCCGCGACCGCTGGAACTCAAGCCTGAGGGAGGGACGGCGGTCAGGCCAGCGACAGGCGTCCCGGCCGGGGCGTCTGTCGTTGCGCCGACCGTTCCAGGACGCCGGGCCGGTCCGGATCCTCGTCGGGGCGAATCAGCAGCATGGGATCGCTGTCCGCGTTCAGCGCCTGCGGATCCGCCGGCAGATCTCGGACCATCGTCACATATTCGAAGTCCGAGAATCGGAAGACCTGATCGTTTTTGACCCGGAAACCGAATTTTTGCCAATGCCGGACCAGATGCCGCTGGGCGTGCACCAGCACGCGCCGATACCCCTTGCGCCGGCATAGCTCGAAGCTCCTGTCGAGAATTCGTCCCGAGACGCCGCTGCCGCGATAGCCCGGCAGCACCGCCATGCGTTCGCCCTTGGCGAAGTCGGCGAACCAGCGCCAGCGCACGCAGGCCGCCGGCCGGCCGTCGACCAGACCCAGCACATGCGTGGCGCTGTAGTCGTTGCCGTCGAATTCCTCGTCATACGGGCAGGCCTGCTCGGCCAGGTACACGGCCGCGCGGATGGCCAGGACCTGCGCCATTTCCTCGGCGTTGCCGACGATCTTGGTCACGACGGAAGGCTCAAAGGTCATCGTCATGCCCGCCTCCTCGCGGCGTCGCCTGGTTCGTCGCCACGTCCGTCGCCGCCGGCCGATGCAAGTCGGGCCCCAGCCGGCCGGTCTGCATATCGTGCAGCGCTGCCGCCACCGCGTTCGCGGTCATGCCGTCGGCGCCGTTGCGGATCGCCGTCGCCGAGACCTCGTCGCGGCGCAGGAACGGCATTGGATAGATCCAGCCGCATTCGTCCATGATCAGGCGCGCGTGCATGCCGCCGAAATCGCTGCCGTGAATGCCGTGCATCGGCTGGCCGGGATGGGCCCGGCGCAGCTCGCGAATGACGCCGAAAAAGCCCTCCTTCTCATAAATGTCGGGCATGTAGGCGACCTCGACCCGGTCGCTGAGGCCGGCTTCCGCGATCGCCATCTCGATCAGCTGCCGGCGGGTCGCCGGCAGCAGGAAGCGGTCGCCGGTCGGAAAATAGTTGGCATGCGGGTCGGCCCGGTCGGTCAGCTCGTAGACCTGATAGCCGCCCTCGAATCCGGCGATTTGGATTTCGCCGCGCTGCAGCGCCCGCTGGTGCAGCCAGGGCACCACGGTCGGGTGGATGACGACCTTGTCCAGCTCACGGTCCACCAGCGCCTCGCGGACCAGCCGCAGGTGCGATTCGTGGAACGGGTTGAAGGTGCCGAGAAACAGGCCGACGCCGCCCTTCGGATACAGCAACGCCCGCAGATCCGACAGCACGCCGAGGCCGAAGATCACGGCGCCGAAGCCGATGCCGGTGATCAGAAACATCTCGCGCAGCACGGGCAAACCGGCCGTGCCGAGTCCGGTCAGCACCATGGTCGCGCACAGACCGATGAGAATATTCCTGTACCAGTCGCCGATCCGCCGCTGGAACAGGAAGAAGCCGAAGTATTGCGCGCCCTGCGAGGCCAACGTGGTGACAGCCGCCGCGCCGGCGACGCCGCCGACCGTGGCCAGCCCTTCCGGCCGCAAGCCGCCGCCATAGGCCAGGAACGACATGGCCGCCAGATTGAAGGCGAATTGGCCGCCGAAGCGCGCCAGCCGGCCGAACGTCACCGAGCTGAACAGATCGTTCGCCCAGTCCGTCAGATCGTTGCTCAGCCGCGCATAGGTCGGCATGAAGCCGGCGATGAAGATCGTAACGGCGATAAGCGCAGTGTTGCTCCAGGCGTCGTGACCGTAGCCGTAGGCCAGATACATGACCAGCGACACGATCAACGCCAGGTGCGCCGTCGGACTGCGCCGCCAGGCGTCCCAGTTTCCCTGCCGGTTGACCGCGCGCTTGACCGGCCCGCCGCATGACGGGCGCACGGATGAACCGGACGCTGATGAGAATAATTGCATACCCGTATGTCCCCCGGATGTGTCTACGGGATCAGTGCTTAACAAATCGATAGTATTTTTATATTGGATTTTAGATATTTTTTATGTTTACTTGTCATTTTCTATGATATTCGAATGTATGCTCTAATGATGAAAATTTCAACTCAAATAACCGTAAGTGAAGACAGTTTTTTCTTTAACGCTACTATTTAGCGTTACTGGTGAGGCGTTTCCTTGGCCTGCCGGCCGCGACAGCGGCCGCGATCCGCATATCGGCCGCAAATTCACCGTATCTCTACACGCTCTATCAACCGCGCTCGTGCTATTGCTTTGGCCATAAGACGATTCGAGAGCGATATGGGGGTGGTGACGGCCAATGCGGCAGTGGCAACTGGTCATATGTTTGCCGCCAATCCGGCGACTGGGCCTGTGCTAAGGTCGCGCCGCCATGCACGCTGACGCCCTTATCGAAATCGGTCTCGTGGCCATGACGGCGCTGGTCTGGGGCTTGCTGCTGCAGCGCCTGCGCCAGCCGCCGATCGTCGGCTACATCTTTGCGGGCGTCTGTCTCGGCCCCTCGATCCTCGGCCTGATCGACAATCGCGACGCCATCAACGTCTTCGCCGAGCTCGGCGTGCTCCTGCTGCTGTTCACCATCGGCATGGAGCTGTCGCTGCGCGGCTTCAAGCGGGTCTATCGGGTCGCGCTGATCGGCGCCGGCTCGCAAATATTCCTCAGCGTCGGCATCATGCTGCTGCTGTCGCGGCTGTTCGGCTGGTCGACCGAGGCGGCCGTGCTCGGCGGCTTCGTCGTCGCGATCTCCAGCACCGCCGTCGCCATGAAGATCCTGCAGGACATCGGCGAGCTGCGCAGCGATGTCGGCCGCACGGCCGTCGGCGTGCTGATCGCCCAGGACCTGGCCGTCATCCCGATGCTGCTGGTCATCGAATCCATGGCCCGCAGCGCCAGCTTCGACCTCGCCGGCGTCGCCAAGACCGTCGTCGCCATCGGCCTGCTGGCGGCGATGATCGCCTATCTCACCCGGCGCGAGCGGGTGCGCATTCCCTTCGCCGAACAGCTCGGCGACAATATCGAGCTGGCGGCGCTGTCGGCGCTCGCCTTCTGTTTCGGCGCCGCCCTGCTCTCGGGCCTGCTCGGCCTGTCGCCGGCCTACGGCGCCTTCCTCGCCGGTCTCTGGATCGGCAACAGCAACGCCCGGCCCGGCGTGCTGCGCGCGACCATGCCGATCCAGAGCGTGCTGCTGATGGCGTTCTTCCTGTCGATCGGCCTGCTGCTGGACCTCGGCTACATCTGGGCCAATCTCGGCCAGGTCATCGTACTGCTGATCATCGTGACCCTGTTCAAGACGGCGATGAACGTGCTGGTGCTGCGGATGGCGGGCGAGCCCTGGCCGCGCGCCTGGCTCGCCGGCGTCGTCATCGGCCAGATCGGCGAGTTTTCCTTCGTGCTGGCCGCGGCCGGCATCGCCGCCGGCGTGATCAGCGCCGACGACAACCGCATGCTGGTGTCGGTGATCGCGCTCAGCCTGATGATCAGCCCGTTCTGGCTGGTTACCGCCCGCCGCATGGAGCGGGTGCAGTGGCATCGCGTGCTGTCGCTCCGGCAGCTCCTGCGGGCGCTTTACGGCCGCGAGACCCGCGCCGTGGTCGCTGCCTCGAACCGCGCCGTGGCCGAGACCAGGAAGTTTTCCCTGCGGCTGGGCGACCGCGGCACCGATCTCTATCACCGCATGCGCGGCAAGTCGGAAACTGCCACTGAAGACGGCAAGGCTGAGGCCGAAACCGCCGAGGCGGCGGCAGACGCCGTCTTTGCAGCGCCCGTCGACGAAGCGCCGGCGGAAGCCGAGCCGGACGAACCCGAGCGACCGCCCCTGCGGATTGCCCGGCCCAATGGCTGACCGACCCGGCCCGGTGGCCGGCATCGACGAGGCCGGCCGCGGGCCCTGGGCCGGGCCGGTCGTGGCGGCGGCGGTGATCCTCGATCCCGACAACGTTCCCGCCGGCATCGCCGATTCCAAGGCGCTGAAGCCGGCCCGGCGCGAGGCCCTGTTGCCGGCGATCGAAGCCGCGGCCGAGGTCGGCGTCGGCCAGGCGAGCGTCACGGAAATCGATGACCTGAACATCCTGGCCGCGACCATGCTCGCCATGCGCCGCGCCGTCGCCGCCCTGCCGCGTCCGCCGGCGCTGGCGCTGGTCGACGGCAACCGCGACCCGGGTCTCGGCTGCCAGACCCGGTGCATCGTCAAGGGCGACGCCCGTTGCCCGGCGATTGCCGCGGCCTCGATTGTCGCCAAGGTCACGCGCGACCGGATCATGGCCGGCCTGGCCGCCGCGCATCCCGGCTACGGCTGGGAACGCAACGTCGGCTACGGCACCGCCCAGCACCGCGCCGCGCTGGCCGAACTTGGCGTTACGCCGCATCACCGCCGCTCCTTCGCGCCGATCCGGCAACAGCTCGAGTCGGACTCGATGAGTCGCCGTTAACCTTCTGAATCCAAAAATATATTGACGTGATTCGCCGCGCGAATCATGCTCCGGCCCCGTTATGCCGGATCCCAAGCTCCCCCTCGATCAGGTCATCGTCGGCGACTGCATCGCCGAAATGGACCGCCTGCCGCCGGGCCAGGTGGACGTCGTGTTCGCCGACCCGCCCTACAACCTTCAGCTCGAAGGCGAGCTGCACCGGCCGAACAATTCCAAGGTCGACGCCGTCGACGACGACTGGGACCGTTTCGACAGCTTCGAGAGCTACGACGATTTCACCCGCGCCTGGCTGACCGCGGCCCGGCGCGCGCTCAAGCCCAACGGCACGCTCTGGGTGATCGGCAGCTATCACAACATCTACCGCGTCGGCGCCGTCCTGCAGGATCTCGGCTTCTGGGTTCTGAACGACGTGGTCTGGCGCAAGACCAACCCCATGCCGAACTTCCGTGGCAAGCGTTTCACCAACGCGCACGAGACCCTGCTCTGGTGCGCGCCCGGCCGTGACGCCAAGGGCTACACCTTCAACTACGAGGCCATGAAGGCGCTGAACGACGACGTGCAGATGCGCAGCGACTGGCTGATCCCGATCTGCTCGGGCGCCGAACGGCTGAAGCAGGACGGCGAGAAGGCGCACCCGACGCAGAAACCGGAAGCGCTGCTGCACCGCATCCTGCTGGCGTCCACCAACCGCGGCGACGTCGTGCTCGATCCGTTTTTCGGCAGCGGCACCACGGGCGCCGTCGCCCGCCGCTTCGGCCGCCGCTTCATCGGCATCGAGCGGGAGGACGGCTATGCCGAGATCGCGCGGGCGCGCATCGACGCGGTCGAGACGCTGGCCGACGACGTGCTCGAGATCACGCCGTCCAAACGCGCGCAGCCCCGCGTGCCGTTCGGCTGGCTGGTCGAGCGCGGCATGCTGGCGGCCGGCGCCGTGCTCTACGATCAGCACCGCCGGCACGCCGCCAAGGTCCGCGCCGACGGCACGCTGATCTCGGCCGAGACCAGCGGCTCCATTCATCAGGTCGGCGCCGCCGTCCAGGGCCTGCCCGCCTGCAACGGCTGGTCCTTCTGGTGCTTCGAGCACCAGGGCCAGCTCGTGTCCATCGACGTGCTCCGCCAGCAACTCCGCGCCGAATTGCATTAGCGTGCCAGACGGACGGCCTTGACATACGGGCCGTCGCCGGCGCATATCCGGCGTCGGTGCGCAGGGGCGCCACGCCCGCCGAAAGGCCTTCCACCCTGACACGACCCTGTTGTGCCGACCTGTCGGTTCTCACGGATCAAATGGAGCGGGATCGATCCGGATGTGGAGAAACGACCATGTTGGACCCCGTCAAGATTCTGAAAGACCGCGCGCGAGCGCTGCACGCCGCCGTCCGCGACGGTAACGAGGCCGCGCTTACCGAGGCCCGCCGGCTGCGTGAATTCCGCGGCGCCGGCCGCGCCGAAATTTCCAGCAGCGTGAAGCGACGCCACTGCCTCGCCCTCATGGCCCGCCGCACCGGCTTCGACGGCTGGCCGCACGCGCTGCAGGTGCTCGACGGCCGGCGCGACGACGATTTCGGCCGCCTGCTCTGTCCCGGACGCTGCATGGCGCATATCAACATCTGGAGCGCCGACTATGCCGAGGCGCGAACGATCCGGACCGCGCACGGCGGCACGCTGCTCGCCTACCGGCGGCAGTACCTGATCGTCGAGGACGGCTATCTCCGCACGCTGGGCCTCGCGCCCGAGGACCCGGACTGGGACGGCATCGACCGCGACTGGGTCCGCCCCGCCGACCCCGCCGCCCGCCGCCGCCTCTACGGCAAGCTGATCCAGGCCACCGTCGGCCACTGACTCCACCGACGAAGTTCCGGGGACAGTAACCGCAATTCGCAACGACCTATTCCGGTGACAGTAACCATAACTTCGATGCCAGCGATTCGAGTTACGGTTACTGTCACCGGAATTAAGAGCTACAGCTTCAGGCCGTATTGCGCCCGGCCGTCGAGCGCATGCCGGACCACCTTTTTCATGAGCGTCGGCAAAGCCTGGCTGCCGAGATCGTCGACCGGGCACCAGACGCCGGCGGCGTCCGATTCGATGCCCTCGACCGCCAGCACGTCGAGCTCGAGCTGGAAGTGGGTGAAGCCGTGCGCGACGTTGCCGGCGAGCGGCCGCCAGTCGGCGGCGAGCGGCGCGTGCGCCAGCGCCTCTTCGGCCGGCCAGACGGTCTCGCGCCACGGCGTCGACGGCACCTCCATCATGCCGCCGAGCAGGCCGTCCTCCGGCCGCCGGCGCAGCAGCACGGCGCCGTCGCGGCGCACGGCCCAGAAGGCGACGCCGCGGCGCAGCGGCCGGGCCTTCTTCGGCGACTTCGCCGGCAGTTCGGCGGCGATGCCGGCAGCGTGGGCCGCACAGGCCGCCTGCCAGGGACAACGGCCGCAGAGCGGCTGCCGCGGCACGCAGATCGTCGCGCCGAGGTCCATGACGGCCTGGGCGTAGTCGCCGGGCCGTTCGGCGGGCGTCAGCGCCGCCGCGAGCGCCCTGAGCTCGGGCTTGGCGGCCGGCAGCGGCGTTTCCACCGCATGCAGCCGCGCCATCACCCGCTCGAAATTGCCGTCGACCGGTGTCGCCGGCCGATTGAAGGCGATCGCGGCGATGGCGGCGGCCGTATAGGGCCCGACGCCCGGCAACGTCAGCAGTTCAGCCTCGCTGTCGGGGAAGACGCCGCCATATGTTTCGGCCACAACGCCAGCACATTTGTGCAGATTGCGAGCCCGGGCGTAGTAGCCCAGCCCCTGCCAGGCATGCAGCACGTCGTCGAGCGGCGCCGCGGCCAGCGCCGTGACCGTGGGCCAGCGCGCCAGAAAAGACAGGAAATAGGGCCCCACCGTCGCCACCGTGGTCTGCTGCAGCATGATCTCGGACAGCCAGACGTGGTACGGGTCGGGCCGCTCGCCCGGCCCGGCCCGCCATGGCAGCACGCGCCGATGCCGGTCGTACCAGTCGAGCAGCAGCGCCGGCAGATTGCTTTCGCGAACCGAAACGGCCATATCACCGTTCACTTGGTTGTTATGTGCGGCATGGTCGTTCCCTGATGACGCAATCGCGACGCTGGCGCAAGATGGCGGCATGAGCAAGCGCAAGAGCTGGGGCGGCGCCTACGGCATCGCGCGGGCGCTGCCGAAGATCACGCGCGCCGCCTTGCGACGCCAGGGCTTCGCCCAAATGGAGGTGGTGACCCGCTGGCCGGCCATCGTCGGCGATTATCTGGCCGCCCGCAGCGCGCCGGAACGGCTGGTGTTCCCGCGGGGCGCCACCGGCAACGGCGTCCTGCACGTCCGCATCCAGCACGCCTCGGCGCCGGAGTTCCAGCACCTGAGTCCGCTGATCATCGAGCGCGTGAACGGCTATTACGGCTTCAACGCCGTCGGCCGGCTTCGCCTGGTGCACGGGCCCCTGCCGAAGCCCCGCACGGACCGCCGCCCTCGCCGGCGTCAATTGACGGCCGACGAGCGGCACGACCTCGCCGGCGTGCTGGCAGGCACCGACGATCCGCGCCTGCGGCGCGCGTTGACCCGCATGGGCGAAAGCCTGCTCGGCCGCGAATCGGCGGCCGAAACCGATTCGGCCGATCGCGAGCAACGTAATGGCAAGTTTTCTGCCTGATTCTCGCCATAGCGATGTGGCGCAATAACCCACCGGATCGGCGAATCCATGAACCCGTTCCATCCACCCGGCGTGGCGAAAGTTCGCTTGTGAGGACCCATCGCCCCGCCTATAGTTGCCCCACATTTTGTGGGTTGGAGGCAAAATGACCCAACCTGATGTAAATCGACGCTTGCAAATTGCCCGGCGCACCTTCATGACTGGCGCTGCGGCGTCGGCGCTGACGCTCTCGGCCGGGACCGCCTGGGCGACGACCGAAAACGGTTACGCCGAGGGCGATATCGCGATCGGCAGCGAGGATGCGCCCGTCACCGTGATCGAATATGCCTCCATGACCTGTCCGCATTGCGCCAGCTTTCACAACAACACGCTGAAGGGTCTCGTCGAGAAATATGTCGACACCGGTCAGGTGCGCATGGTCTTCCGCGAATTCCCCTTCGATCAGCTCGGCCTGGCCGCGGCCATGCTGGCGCGTTGCGCCGGCCCGGACCGCGCCGTCGGCATGATCGACGTGCTGTTCCGCCAGCAGAGCAGTTGGTCCCGCTCGAACGATCCGATCGCCGAGCTGCGCAAGATCGGCCGCCTCGGCGGCATCTCGAAATCCCGCTTCGACGCCTGTCTCGGCGACCAGAAGCTGGCCGAAAGCATCGTCGCCACGCGCATGGAGGGCCAGGAGAAGTACGACGTCAATTCGACGCCGAGCTTCATCATCAACGGCGACAAGTATTCCGGCGCCATGTCGCTGGCCGAATTCGACGAAGTCCTGAAAAAGTATCTGAACTGAGGATGACGGTCGGCTTCGAATCGAACACCTCCCCCCACCGTCATGCCTGGGCCCAGACCCGGGCATCCACGGCCGCCGTCGCCTGGATTGCCGGGTCAAGCCCGGCAATGACCGTTCGCGGCCGGTCGCCGCGCGCCACAACAGCCCGCTAGTCGTCCGGAGCGCCCGCGTTGCAGTTCGTCAAGCTTCACATGACCGGCTTCAAGTCGTTCGTCGAGCATACCGAGGTCGTCATCGAGCCGGGCATCACCGGCGTGGTCGGCCCGAACGGCTGCGGCAAGTCGAACCTGGTCGAGGCCCTGCGCTGGGTCATGGGCGAGGCGTCCGCCAAGCAGATGCGCGGCGGCGCCATGGACGACGTCATCTTCAACGGCACCGCCGGCCGGCCGCCGCGCAATCTGGCGGAAGTCGCGCTCTCGATCGATAACGTCGACCGCAATGCGCCGGCCCAGTTCAACGATTCGGACGAACTGCTGGTCAGCCGCCGCATCGAGCGCGAGAGCGGCTCGAACTACCGCGTCAACGGCCGCGAGGTTCGGGCCCGCGACGTGCAGCTCCTGTTCGCCGATGCCGCCTCGGGCGCGCATTCGCCCTCGATGGTCAGCCAGGGCCGCATCGGCTCGATCATCAACGCCAAGCCGACCAACCGTCGCGCGCTGCTGGAAGAGGCGGCCGGCATCACCGGCCTGCATTCGCGCCGGCACGAGGCCGAGCTGCGGCTGCGCGGCGCCGAGACCAATCTCGAGCGCCTGGAAGATGTGATGGCGGCGCTCGAGGGCCAGCTTCAGGCCATGAAGCGCCAGGCCCGGCAGGCCAACCGCTATCGCCGCGTCGGCGAGCAGATCCGTCGATTCGAGGCGATTCTGCTGCATCTGAATCACCTGGCCGCGTCGGAAGCCCTGGCCGCGGCGGACGCCGGCCTGCGCGAGGGCGAGGCGCAGGTCGCCAATCTGACCTCCGGCGCCGCCCAGGCCGCGACCCGGCACGCCGAGGCGGCCGAAGGCCTGCCGGCCCTGCGCCAGCGCGAGGCCGAGGCGGCCGCCAAACTGCATCGGTTGGCCGTGGCCCGCGACGGCCTCGACGCCGAGGAGCGTCAGGCCACCGACCGCAAGGCGCAGCTCGAAGCGCGGCTGACCCAGATCGACGCCGACGACGGCCGCGAGACGGCGCTGCAAAGCGACGCCGATACCGCGATTGCCGCGTTGGAGCAGGAACGCGGCCAGCTCGACGCCGCGCGCGAGGGCGAGCAGGCGGCGCAGGCGGAGGCCACGGCCCGGGTCGAAGCGGCGAGTACCGAGGTCTCCGGCCGCGACGCCGAGCTCGAGAATCTGACCGATGAAATTGCGTCCGCCGTGGCGCAGCGCGAAAGTCTGACCTCGCAGATCCAGGACGGTGCGCGCCGCATCGAGCGTCTGACCGAGCGCCGGGCCCAGGATCAGAGCGCGCAGGACCGGCTGCAAGCCGAGTTGCAGGCCGACGAGGCGCTGGACGCGACGCGCAGCGCGCTCAACGCCGCCGAGGCCAAGGCGAACGAGGCCGGCGCCGTGCTTGAGCAGGCGGATGCCGCCCGCACCGCCGTCGACGACGAGCTGGCCACGGCCCGCGACATGCTGCAGGCGGCCGAAAGCGTAACCGCCAAGCTCTTGGCCGAGGAAGAGGCGCTGGCCGACCTGCTGGCGGTGAAGGAGGCCGATCTCTGGCCACCGCTGATCGACGCCGTCACGGTCGAACCGGGTTACGAGACCGCGCTGGGCGCGGCGCTCGGCGACGATCTCGACGTGCCGGCCGACGAGGCCGCGCCCGTGCACTGGAAGGCGCTGCCCGCCATCGACGGCGCCCCGGCATTGCCCGACGGCGCCACGCCGCTCGGCCGCTTCGTACAGGCGCCGCCGGCGCTCGCCCGCCGTCTCGATCAGATCGGCGTGGTCGAGCCGCTCGACGGCCCGCGCCTCAGCACCCGGCTGCGGCAGGGTCAGCGGCTGGTCACCCGCGACGGCGAGCTCTGGCGCTGGGACGGCTATACCGTCACCGCCGGCGCCGAAGCCAAGGCCGCCGTGCGGCTGCGGCAGCACAACCGCCTGACCGAACTGCGCGACCAGCGCGAACCGGCCGAGGGCCGGCTGCGGCAGGCGCAGGACGGCTTCGATGCCGCGCGCGGCAGGGCCGAGCAGGCCGCGGCCCGCCAGGCCGAAGCGCGCGAGCAGGCGCGCGCCGCCGAGCGCGAGCGCAATGCCGCCCGCGAGCAGCACAACGCCGCCGAACGCGCCGCCACCGAACGCTCGTCGCGGCTCGCCGCATTGCGTCAGACCATCGAGCAGGTGACGGCGGATCTGGACGAGGCCCGCGCCGCCCACGACCAGGCCGTCGCCAGTCTCGACGGCC
This sequence comes from Alphaproteobacteria bacterium, assembly GCA_965232515.1. Lineage (GTDB taxonomy): Bacteria > Pseudomonadota > Alphaproteobacteria > JANQKO01. The sequence goes on from CBDDPY010000002.1 coordinate 3,021,321, forward strand.
TGCCGCCGCTGGATCCGGCGCGCGAGCGACAGGCGACGCTCAGGCGCGAGCTCGACGATCTCCGTGGCCGCTTGGCCGAGGCGCGGAACGCCGAATCGCAGCTTCGTCGCGAGGCCGCCGCGCGGGTCGAGCGAATCGCCGCCATCGCGCGCGAGGCCGAGGCCTGGCGCAGCCGGACCGAAGCCGCCGCGAATCAGCGCCGCGAGCTGGCCGAGCGCCGCCGCGAAGCCGAGGAAGAGCTCGCCGAGGTCGCGAAGAAGCCGGCCGAGATCGCCGCGCGGCGCAATGAGCTCTTGGATCACATCGGCGCCGCAGAGTCCGAGCGCAACGAAGCGGGCGACGCGCTGGCCAGCGCCGAGACCCGGGTCGCCGAGCTGGAAAAGGCCTGGCGCGGGGCCGAGCAGGCGCTGGCGTCGGCCCGCGAGGACCGGGTGCGTCAGGAAGCCGCCGTGCAGCAGGCCAAGGACCGTTGCGCCGAGATCGCGCGGCGCGTCGCCGAGACGCTGGACTGTGCGCCGGAGCAGGCGCTCGCGGCCGGCGGCGTCGAGGCCGACGAGGAACTGCCGCCGCTGGAGGACGTCGAGACCAAGCTCGGCCGCCTGAAGCGCGAGCGCGACAATATGGGCCCGGTCAACCTGCGCGCCGAGCAGGAAGCGGCCGAGCTCGAGGAACAGCTCGAGACCATGCGCACCGAACGCGCCGACCTCGAGGCCGCCATCGCCCGCTTGCGGCAGGGCATCTCGAGCCTCAACCGCGAGGGCCGCGAACGTCTGCTTGCAGCCTTCGGCAAGGTCGACGCGCATTTCCAGGATCTGTTCGTGCGCCTGTTCGGCGGCGGCAAGGCGCACCTGGCGCTGGTCGAATCGGACGATCCGCTGGAGGCGGGCCTGGAAATCATGGCCAGCCCGCCCGGCAAGCGCCTGCAGGTGATGTCGCTGCTGTCCGGCGGCGAGCAGGCGCTGACCGCGCTGGCGCTGCTGTTCGCCGTGTTCCTGACCAACCCGGCGCCGATCTGCGTGCTCGACGAGGTCGACGCGCCGCTCGACGACGCCAATGTCGAGCGCTTCTGCAACCTGCTGACCGAAATCAGCCGCGTCACCGGCACGCGTTTCCTGGTCATCACGCACCACGCCTTCACGATGGCGCGCATGGACCGCCTGTTCGGCGTCACCATGGCCGAGCGCGGCGTGTCGCAGCTCGTTTCCGTCGACCTGGAGCGGGCTGAAAGGATGCGCGCGACAGGTTGACGCGGGTTCGGATTTTGCAAATCCGTTCAATCACTTAAGGGCACCCGTTTGTGCCTTGACAGGGTCAGGCCCCTTTCCTATGTTGCCCGCGCTTTCGGCATGGTGGTGGGTGGATGTCGATCCGCCCGGCGCCCCGCAGGCGACGGTGATGTCCAACCCGAACAAACCTCCCTCGCTCGACGACCTGAGCGCCCGCATCAACAAGGCGCGGCATGAACAGGGCCTCGACGTAGAAGAGAAGCCGGAGGACGAACCGCCGACCAGCGGCGTGGGCCTGGCCTGGCGAGTTTCGATCGAACTTGTCACCGCCATCGTCGTCTGCACCGGGATTGGGTGGTCGCTGGACTACTGGCTGGAGACCACCCCCTGGATCATGTTGGTGATGTTCGTGCTCGGCGCCGCCGCCGGGATCAACAACGTCGTCAAGGTGGCTAACAAAATGGACGCCGAAGCCCAGCGGGAGGCGGCGGACCGCAAGAAGGCGAGGCAGGACAGGTAGGATGGCGGCAGGCGACAGCCCAATGCTCCAATTCGAGGTCAAGCCGTTGGTCGAGCTGAAGCTCGGCGGGCTGGATGCCTCGTTGACCAATTCCGGCGCCTGGATGATCGCCGCGGTGATCGCCATTACGCTGTTTCTGACGCTGGGCGTGCGCAGCCGCTCGATGGTCCCCGGCCGCTGGCAATCCATGGCCGAGATGGCCTACGAGTTCATCGCCGACATGCTGAAGGAAACGGTGGGCGCGCAGGGGCGCAAATACTTCCCCTTCGTGTTCTCGCTGTTCATGTTCATCCTGGTCTGCAACCTGTTCGGCATGCTGCCCTACAGCTTCACCGTGACCAGCCATATCGCGGTGACCGGCGCGCTGGCGCTGATGGTCTTCGTGATCGTGACCTTCGTGGCGCTGGCCACGCACGGCCTGCACTTCCTGACCTTCTTCGTGCCCAAGGGCGTGCCGCTGCCGATGCTGTTCCTGGTCGTGCCGATCGAGGTGCTGTCCTATTTCATGCGGCCGATCAGCCACTCGGTACGGCTGTTCGCGAACATGACCGCCGGCCACACCATGCTGAAGGTGTTCGGCGGCTTCGTCGTGCAGATGGGCGTGTTCGGCGTGCTGCCGTTCATCCTGATCGTGGCCCTGACCGGTCTCGAGATCGCCATCGCCGGCCTGCAGGCCTACGTCTTCACCATCCTGACCTGCCTTTACATCAACGATGCCGTCCACCTGGAACACTGATCGGACGGCCTCGCCTTTTTCACCCCTCCTCCCCATATAACGTCAACTGAAGGAACAGAATCATGGATCCAGCCGCCGCGAAACTGATCGGTGCCGGTCTTGCTGCCATCGCCATGGGCGGTGCGGGTATCGGTATTGGCCTTATCTTCGGCAACTACGTCGCCGGCGCCATGCGCAATCCGGCGGCCGCGGGCGCCGTGTTCGGCAGGGTGATTCTCGGCTTCGCGCTGACGGAAGCCATCGCGCTGTTCGCGCTGGTCGTCGCGCTGATCATCCTGTTCGTGTTCTAGGCAGGGGTCCGATCCTTCAGATCATGACCTGACCGGGGGCGCGTGCGATGCCGCAATTCGACATAGCGAGTTTCCTGCCCCAGCTGATCTGGCTGGGCATCACCTTCGTGGTTCTCTACCTGCTCATGTGGCGGGTGGCGTTGCCGCGGATTACCGATGTGCTGGAAACCCGGTCGGAACGCATCGCCTCCGATCTCGACAAGGCGGCCGAGCTGAAAGCCCAGGCCGACAGCGTGCTCGCCGAGTACGAAGCGGCCTTGGCCGAGGCGCGAACGCGGGCCAAGGCGACGCTCGCCGAGGTGACGGCGGCGGCCGCCGCCGCGGCGGACGCCCGCAACGCCGAGGTCACCGAACGCCTGAGCAAAGAAGCCGAGGCGGCCGCCCAGCGGATCGCCGACGCCAAAACCCAGGCCATGGCCGAGGTCCGGGATGTCGCCGTCGAATTGGCGCAGGCCAGCGTCGCCAAGCTGATCGGCCGCGAGGTCGCCGCCGATCAGGTGGCGGGCGCCGTCGATACGGCGATGAAGGAGGCCGGCTGATGTTTACGGATCCCACCTTCTGGGTCGGCCTCGCCTTCGTCATCTTCGTGGCGATCATCTTCTACTACAAGGTGCCGGGCATGATCACCGGCGCGCTCGACCAACGGGCCGACAAGATCAGCGCCGAGCTCGACGAGGCCCGGCGGCTGCGCGAGGAAGCGCAGGCCTTGCTGGCCAATTACGAGCGCAAGCACCGCGACGCCATGAAAGAGGCGGACGAGATGGTCGCCCATGCGCAAAAGGAAGCCGAGCGCGAATCGGAAGCCGCGGCGGCGCGCCTGGAGCGCTCGATCGCAGCCCGCGAGCAGCAGGCGCTGGACAAAATCGCGCTGGCCGAGGCCCAGGCCGAAAAGGAAGTCCGCGACGCGGCCATAGATGTCGCCGTCGATGCGGCCCGCCAGGTCATCGCCGAACATGTCAGCGGCGACCAGGGCAGCGCGCTGATCGATAACTCGATCAAGGACCTCCGCCGCCACCTGAACTGAGCCGATGGAGCGTCGCGGCGAGCCCCGCTTTCACCGCCGGACGGGGTCAGGTCAGCCGGTTATTCGCCTTATCAGTTAGTTCGAATTTAACCACTCTACCCAATGATGCGGTATGGCGCCGAGGGCGCGATCGCGTCAGGAGGAGTGGTTGATGAGGCTTGCCAAACGCCTGGCCGCCGCCGGCCTCGCCATCTGCGCCATATCGGCCGGCACACCTGTCGACGCGCCGGCGCAAGATCTCCCGAGATGCCTGTTCGTATCCTCCTATCACCACGGCTACGCCTGGTCGGACGGGGTCGAAGCCGGCCTGCGCGCGGTGCTCGACGGTAAATGCGAAGTCCGCCAGTTCGACATGGACACCAAGCGCCGCAAAAGTGATGCGGACAAGCAGGCCGCCGCCCGCGCGGCCAAATCGATCATCGAGGACTGGCGGCCCGACGTCGTGATCACAGCCGACGACAATGCCGCCCGATACCTGATCAAGCCGTTCTATCGCGACCACCGCATCCCCTTCGTGTTCTGCGGCGTGAACTGGACGGTCGACGAGTACGGCTTCCCCTATACGAACGTCACCGGCATGATCGAGGTCGCGCCGATCGTGCCGATGCTCAAACACGCGCTCGAGGTGTCGCCCGGCGCTGGGCGTGCGTTGTACCTCGGCGCCGACACCTTGACCGAGCAGAAGAACCTCAAGCGGTTCCAGGCGGCCGCGGCGCGTCTCGGCTTCGAACTCGATCACGTGCTGGCGCCAGCCATGCGCGATTGGCGCGCCGCGTATCGGGCGGCGCAGAACTACGACTTCATCATCATCGGCAGCCGCGCCGGCATTAACGACTGGGACAGCGAAGCCGCCAGGCAGGTGGTCCTGAACACGACACGCCGCTTCAGCATCACCAATCACGACTGGATGATGCCCTATACGATCCTGGGCGTGACCAAGGTGCCGCAGGAGCACGGCGAATGGGCGGCACGCACGGCGCTCGGCATTCTCGACGGCACGTCGCCCGGCGACATTCCCATCGTCAGCAATTCGCGGCGGGACCTCTGGCTCAATGCCGAGCTCCTGGCGGCGAGCGGCCTGACCATCTCGGACCGCTTGGCTCGGCGGGCCAAGAGAATTGGGACGGCGCAGCCCCGCTCCTGATCCGATGCTGTTCAGGCCCTGGGAAGTCGTCTGCTTCGCCGTCGGGCTGTCCCTGCTTTGCGCCGGCAGCGGCGCGTTCGGCCTTTGGCTCGGCCTGCAACCGGATATCCAGACGCTCGATCAGCGCACACAGTTGATCGAACGCCAGCTGACGGCGCGCGCGGCCAGCGCCGAAGCCGTGCTCACGTCGCTCGCCGGCGTGCTGCAGGCAAGCGACGAGCTCAGGCCCTTTGCGTTCCTCGACCTGTCCCGGCGTCTTCTCACCACCTATCCCTTCATCCGGGCCGCGTCCGAGATCGACGTGGTCGACGCCGAGGCGCGCACGGACTGGGAGAGCCGCATGCGCGCCGAGGCTTTTCCGACGGTCGGCATCACCAGCCATGACGGCCCGCGCGCCATAGACGCATCCGGCGCGCCGGATCGGCTCTATCCGATCGGTTTCACCGAACCGCTGACGCCGGAAAACGCCCGGCTCATCGGCTTCGACATCGGCTCCCATCCGGGCATCCGCGACGCTCTTGAGCTGGCCGTCGACACCGACTGGATCGCGGCGTCCGAGATTGTCAGCCTCGACGCGGCCAGCGACGGCTGGCTGATCCTGAGAGCGGTCTATCTCGGTCATGTTTCACCGGCGACCGCCGGCGGCCGTTGGAACCAGCTGTCCGGCCTCGTCGCCCTTCATATCGACAAGGACGGCTTCTTTCGCGATGTCGTCGAAGCCTATGACGATATCGAGATCGCGTTCCGCGACGTCCGCGGCGATGACATCGTTTATCGGCACGGCCGGCTCGCGCCGACGATCTGGCCGCGCCTGCCAGTTCTGACCGCCACCGACCGTCTCGCCGTCAACGGTCAGAACTTCGCCATCCGCACGCGCTTCCGGCCGGCATGGTCCGCGGCCAAGCTGGCCCTGCTCGCCGCATTTGCCGCTTTCCCGGTCGTGACCGGTTTCGCGGCGGCGGCGGCGAGCCGCAACCACCGCATCCGTATCCGGCAGTCGCGCGACGCCGCGCAGCGGATCGATGAGAGCAAGCAGCGGTTTCAGGACTATGCCGAGGTCGCATCGGACTGGTTCTGGTCCATGGATGCCGATCTCCGGTTCGACGACATCTCCGACGGCGCCAGCCGCGCCGGCCTCGATACGAAAGACCTCATCGGCCGAACCCGGGCCGAGATCGCCGCCGGCGATCCCGACATGCAGGCCCAGATGACCGGGCATCTGGCCGATCTGGCGGCGCGCCGGAACTTCCGCGACTTCCGCTATTCGATCGATTACGACAACGGCCGCACCCGATGGTACTCGGTCAGCGGCAAGCCGGTTTACGACGCGAACGGCACGTTCGTCGGCTACCGCGGCACGGCGCGCGAGATCACCGCCGACGTCGAGGCGGAGGACGAGCTGCGCACCGCGAAGGAGCAAGCCGAGCTTGCCAACCGCACGAAGTCGGAATTCCTCGCCTCCATGAGCCACGAGCTGCGGACGCCGCTGAACGCCATTCTCGGCTTTTCCGAGGTCATCCGGGACAATGCGCTGGAGACGTCGGACATGGACGCCTACCGCGCCTACGCCGGCGACATCCACGATTGCGGCCAGCACCTGCTCGGCCTGATCAACGACATTCTCGACCTCGCCAAGATCGAGTCCGGCAAGGACGAGCTCGACGAATGCGACATTGCCGTGCCGGACGTGATCGAGGCCGTGCGCACGCTGGTGCAGTCGCGCGCCGATACCGGTCAGGTCGCGCTCGAGATCGAGGTCGAGCGCAACCTGCCGCGCCTCCTGGCCGACGAACGGAAGCTGAAGCAGATCCTGGTGAACCTGCTGACCAACGCCATCAAGTTCACCGAGCCCGGCGGCTCGGTCACGCTGCGTGCCTGGTGCCGACCCGACAGCGGCTTCGTGTTCCAGGTCGTCGATACCGGCATCGGCATGGCGCCCGAGGACATCCCGACGGCGCTCTCGCAGTTCGCCCAGATCGACAGCGGTCTCGACCGCAAATACGAAGGCACCGGCCTCGGCCTGCCGCTGACCAAGGCGCTGGTCGAACAGCACGGCGGCAGCTTCGAGCTCTACAGCCGGATCGGCATCGGCACCACCGCGACCGTAAGACTGCCGTCGTTTCGCATCGCCGCCGCCGAACGTCCCAGAACGCTTTTGACGGTCGGCGGCGATCGCCGGACAAGCTGATCCGAGTTCACGCCGCTCGCCCCAACTGCGCACCCAGGCGCTGCGTCATGGAACCGGATATCTGTTCAGATCAAACAGACCTGCCGCAAGCGCTGCCGGCTGGCCTCGTCGAGACCGACCCGGTCGGCGAGATAGGCATCGACGGTGCCGAAATTGGTCTCGATCGTCTCGAACGCCGCCGCCAGGTACTCGACCTCGGCCGAGAAGATCGCCGCAATGGTGTCGTCGTCCATGCCGGGCGGCTCGCGGCCGCCGCGGTCCCAGTAGGTATTGGTCAGCAGATAGTCCTCGAACACCGTTTCGCGCGGCACGCCGAGCGCCGTCAGCACCATGGCGGCGGCCGTTCCCGCGCGGTCCTTGCCGGCGGTGCAATGAATGATCAGCTGCTCGCCGGCGAGCAGGCGCTCGAAGATGGCGCGATAGGCTCCAGCATAGAGAAACGGATATTCACGGTAGTTTTCGAGCAGATATGTGCGCGCCGTTTCACGCGGGTCGGTCGACAGCTCGAACGAATCGAGGAACGACGTCCCCGGCCGCCGTTCCAGGCCAAGCGCCAGCACTTCGACCCTGTCGTGGTCCAGAAAACGGGACGGCTCGTTCGCCCGTTCCTCGGTGTATCGCAGATCGCAGGCCGTGGTGACGCCCAGGCCGCAAACCGTCTCGACATCGTTGTCTGTGAGTGAGGCAAGCGTGTCCGAGCGGAAAATCGTCCGCCATTTGACGCTGCGGCCGTCAGCCGTCTCATAGCCCCCGAGGTCGCGGAAGTTCGAGACCCCTTCCAATTCGATAAGCCGGTTCATCGCGATCCGTAATCCGTTCAGCGCGCGCACATTGCGTCGCCATTGTTACGATATCGCGACCGTCCGCAATGCCGGATTTGACCGCGGCCTCAACCGACACCCGGCAATGGCTGCACCTTAAACAAAGGGTAGAACCGGCGCACGACCCAGCCGTCGTCAACTCGCTCCAGCAGGACCTGATACGTGCCGAGCCGCTGGCGCTTGAAGCCGATGACGTCGGGCGGCCGCTCACCGTAATCAAACAGCACGGCGACGTCGGCATACCAGCGCGTCGGCGTCAGCGGATCCAACGCCAGCAGCTCCAGCCCTTTCAATTCAGCGCTGCGCTGGCGCGGCTCGGCCCATGGGCCCCGCCGATCCTCGGCCAGCGACCGCCGCAGCGAATCCTCGATCTCGGACGCGGACGGCGGCGCCGGCCCGCCCGCCGGCACCACCGGCACAGCCTGGCAGGCCAACAACATTGTTCCGGCGGCAAGGCCGACAAGCAATTGGCGCATATCCCTCAAGCTCCCTTCCGTTGCCATATACGCCGCAGAACTGGATTCGTTTCCGGACTATTCTACTCTTGTCTGAACGCCGCGCCATCGAATGTCTCGCGCACGGCGATATCCTCGACCGGACGGCGTTTCAGCTTGGTCAGCTGCTTCACCGGCTTGCCGAGCGGCACCACGGCGCAGACCGCGAAATCCTCGGGAATGTTCAACAACGCGCGCACCTCAGGTTCCTGGGCCACGGCGAGCGTCGTGATCGTGCCGCCATAGCCTTCCTGCCGCGCCGCCATCAGCACGTTCCAGACGAAGGGAAAGATCGAGCCGCCGCTGATCACGCCGACCCGGTCCAGGTCCCGGTCGATCGACGCCACCACTTTCAGGTCCACGACGAACACCAGCACCACCGATGCATTGCGGCAGGGCTCGACCAGCGCCGGATGCGGCACCGTCGCTTCGGCTTCGGCCGCGGTGATCTTGCTCGGCACGACGGTGTTGAACGGGCTTTCGCCCGCCTTCACCTGGGCCGTATAGAGCTTGGCCGCCGGCTCGCCCAGCGCCGCCAAGCGGTCGCGGGTGGCGGCGTCGCGCACGACGATCACCCGGTTGCCCTGCCGGTTGCCGCCCGACGGCGCGAACCGCGCGTTCTCCAGAATGTCGTACAGCACCGCGTCGGGCAGTTCCTCGCCGGTATAGTCCCGCGCCGCGAACGTCGTTCGCATCACCTCGTACAGCTCCATCGGTCCTCCCTTTCGTCTGCTACCGCGAGCTTCGGCGACGAGTGGCGGTACCGTCAAGCGAACGGGTGTCGCGGCCCGGCGCCGGATCCGCAAGCGCCGGCGCGCGGATCGCCGCAAAACAAAACTTCAACCAGAATGCCGGCATCAGACAGAACGGCACTCAGTCCGCTTTTCCCCAGGGAAGATAGAAATCGTGTGACTCGAACGACTTAAAGAAATAATCGATGTTCGCGCGATTAATCTCTGCCATTCCAGTCGCCGCCAAGGTGAATACCTTTATGTTCGTGAGGTCGAACCCGAGTTCGAGGAACTTCGTTCTCAGTTGGCCGATCGACTCTCCAGAAAACGTCTTGTCATCCACAATAAGTAGGCGCAATTCTGAAACGTCGCCAATCTCATCCATATGGGGGATATACATCTTCCACCGACTCGACTCGATGTGCGGCCATTTAGTGAAAAAATCGATATTGCAGTTGGTATTGGCAAACAGACAAATCCCGACAATGACTGGAATCTTTTTTTCGAACTTCAGCGCAAGCAGTTCACCAAGAATTCCACCCTTGGAGTCCGGTGAAAATATGACATCCGGAACATAGCTATCTCGCTTCATTTTCTCAGATATGGAGTCGATCGCTAACAATGTGTCATCCCAGCTTATCGTCTTCGATTCCTTCTTGAGACGAACGTTGTCCCGATACGCAACTATGCCCAAAAGAAATGATACGATCGTAATTGCTGTACCCACAATCCCGACCGACAGTGAGATAAGATCGGCGTCCATTCTGACCTCGCATTTGTTTCAGCAGAACTTGTGTAATCAGAAATGCCGTCGCTAGGGCGGGTGTTCGAACCGATTCCCGTCCCATTGTACTGCCGCCGTTAAGCCCCGCGAATTCCCGCGGTCGCTCACATGATCGCAGCCGGTCTCCCAGACACGATCAATTCGGTCTACTCCGCCGTACTCCGGCGCTAGATTACCCGCAGGGGATCGGCGAACGGGGCGGGTTTGCGAGCATGACGACAGCGACGGAAGTAATCTCGGGCGGCCGCGGCAGCAGGCTCGAGGCCGCGTTCACGCGCGCCGAGCACGACGGCCTGCGGCTGGTGGTGCGCGTACGCATGGCGGTGGTCATCACCGTAGCGATCTGGATCCTGGTCTCCAATCCCTGGTTCCTGTCAGCCTACTACCTGCCGCTGGTGGGGCTGTTCGGCCTGATCGGTCTCGGCCTCTACGGGCTCAACAACACGCGGTTCTACGCGCCCTGGATGCGCTACGCCGCGGTGCTGCTAGACGCCTGCCTGATCGCCTACACGCTGCTGGTGCCGCCACTCACTGACGTCGACCCATGGCCGCCGCAGATGGCCTTCCGCTTCGGCAACTTCGCTTATCTTTTCCTGCTGCTGAGCAGTCTCTCACTGACCTATTCGCCGCGCCTCGTGGTCTGGGGCGGCCTGACACTGGCCGCGGCCTGGGGCGCTGGCACCGTCTACGCCATGAACCTGCCGGACTCACTGCCGCAGCTTGGCACCGACGAATTCGTCGCCTTGTCGGGGCCCGAGCAGCTCGCCTATTTTCTGCAGCCGAATTTCGTGCCGCTGACGCCGCGCCTGACCGAGATCATCGTCCTGCTTCTGGTCACCGGCACGCTCGCTGCCGGCGTCTGGCGGGCCCGCCGGCTGGTCGAGAACCAGGCACTGGCCGAACGCGAGCGCACCAACCTCGCGCGTTACTTCGCGCCCAACATCGTCGACGAGCTGGCCCGTTCGGACGAGCCACTGGGCGCCGTGCGACAGCAGGACGTCGCCGTGCTGTTCGTCGATATCGTCGGCTTCACGCGGCTGGCCGAGGACATGACCGCCGACGAGGTCATCGTCCTGCTGCGCGACTTCCACGGCCGCATGGAGCGCTGCGTCTTCGATCACGGCGGCACGCTCGACAAGTATCTCGGCGACGGCGTCATGGCGACCTTCGGCACGCCGCGCACCGGACCGCGGGATGCCGCCAACGCCATCGCCTGCGGCAAGGCCATGCTGGCCGAGATCGCCGATTGGAACGCCGCGCGCGACGCCCATGGCCGCTCGCCGATCCACATCGGCGTCGGCGTGCACTACGGCCCGGTCGTGTTGGGCGATATCGGCAGCGCCCGGCGCCTCGAATTCGCCGTCGTCGGCGACACCGTCAACGTGGCGAGCCGGCTGGAGGCGCTGACCCGCGACCTCGCGGTCGAGATGATCGTCAGCGAGGATGCCGCGACGTCGGCCGCCGGCAGCGATGTCGCGGCCGATCTCACCGCCGCCGACCCGCAACCGCTGCGCGGCCGCGCCGCGCCGCTCGCCATCCGCACCTGGCGGACCATATGACCTCACGACGGCATCAAATCTGGGTTACCCGCCGCCTGTAACCTCCGGCGCGCCGATCGCGTCACCTATATGCCAGACGGGCGTGCCGTCGCGGACCGTATGGTCCGCCAGCGCGCTCATTCGTTAATTCTTATGCGCAACGACATGTGATAGGGGCAGGCCATGGCAAGCGAGCAACAGACACCCACGGCGGACGAGACGGCGCAATTCAACTCGGAGGTCGACAGCGACGAGATCGCCCGGGCGATCCGCGAGAATGTCGAGATAAAGGACCGCCGGTTCCGGATGCAGACCTACGAGAAATGCTTCGTCGGCACGGAAGCCTGCGACTGGATGGTGTCGTCCGGCTTGGCGAGCGACTACGCGCAGGCCGTCCTGATCGGCAACATGCTGCTCGGCACGGGCGTCTTCCACCACGTGCTGAAAGAGCACGACTTCAAGAACGAGGGCCTGTTTTATCGCTTCGCAGAGGACGAGGGCCGCGGCGCCGTGAAGCAGAAGGCGGGCGGCGGCGCCGTCTCCTGGTTCGACTTCGTCAATCCCGGCTGGGATCTCGCCGGCGACGGCGACAGCAAGCTGTCGAAGATCCCGACCTATCACGACGACCTCGCCGGCATGCAGCGGGTCGAGAGCTGGGGCGTCGAGCCGCTGGACGCGCATAACGCAAAGCTGCTCGACAACGTGCATCCCCGCGAATGGCAGGACCCCAAGCCCAAGCGCAACTACAACATGGTCGTCGTCGGCGCCGGCACCGGCGGTCTGGTGACGGCCGTGGCCGCGGCCGGCCTCGGCGGCGAGGTGGCGCTGATCGAAGAACATCTCATGGGCGGCGACTGCCTGAACGTCGGCTGCGTGCCGTCAAAGGCGTTGATCAGCGCCGCCAAGGCCGCCGCGCATGTGCGCGAGGCCGCTGCCATGGGCGTGCATATCGAGGGCATCGATCCGGACGAGCTGGCCGACAAGGTCCGTGTCGATTTCGGCCAGGTCATGGAACGGCTGCGCCGCATCCGGGCACAGATCTCCGGCCACGATTCCGCCAAGCGCTTCACCGACCTCGGCGTTGATGTCTATGTCGGCCGGGGCGTCTTCACGGGCGAGAACACGGTCGAGGTCAACGGCGAGACGCTGCACTTCGCCAAGGCCTGCATCGCCACCGGCGGCACGCCGGCGATCCCGCCGATCCCGGGTCTCGCCGAGGCGCCGTTCCACACCAACATGAACATCTTCAACCTGACCGAGCTGCCGCCGCGGCTCGGCGTCATGGGCACCGGCGCCATCGGCATCGAGCTGGCGCAGTCGTTCCAGCGCTTCGGCGCCGACGTCACGGTGATGGCGCGCTCCGGCCGCATCCTGCCGAAGGAAGACGCGGATGCCGCCGAGATCGTCGCCAAGTCGTTGGCGCACGACGGCGTCGAGATCCTCTACAACTGCAAATACAAGGAGGTCCGGCACAAGCCGGCCGGGAACGGCAACCCCTGGCCGACCATCACGGTTGTTCTCGAGGATCGCGAGATCGAGCTCGACGCCCTGCTGATCGCCACCGGCCGCAAACCCAACGTCGAGGGCCTGAACCTGGAAGCCGCGGGCGTGCGCTACGACCCGGCCAAGGGCGTCGAGGTCGACGACCGGCTGCAGACGTCGAACGGCAACATCTTCGCCGTCGGCGACGTCGCCACGAAATACCAGTTCACGCATGCCGCCGACTTCATGGCGCGCCTGGTGGTGCGTAACGCGCTGTTCTTCGGCCGCGACAAGTTCAGCAATCTGTTGATTCCCTGGGCCACCTACACCGATCCCGAGATCGCCCATGTCGGCCTTTACGAGCACGACCTCGTCGAGCGCGGCATCAAGTTCAAGACCTTTACCCGGCCGTTCGCCGAGGTCGACCGCGCCATCGTCGAGGGCGTGACCGACGGCTTCGTGCGCATTCACGTCAAGGAAGGCTCGGACGAGATCCTCGGCGCCTCGATCGTGCATCCGCATGCCGGCGACATGATCAGCGAGATCACGCTCGCCATGCAGAGCAAGACCGGCCTCGGCAGCCTCGCCAACGTCATCCACCCCTACCCGACCTCGGCCGAGGCGATCCGCCAGACCGGCGACCTCTACAACCGCACCCGCCTCACGGCCACGGTCAAGGGCATCTTCCGCAGGTTGCTGGCGATCAAGCGGTAGGGATTGGCGATCAGTCCGTCTCGAACAACCGCCTGAAAAAGGCATTGTAGAAGCGGTCCGTGGGGTCCAAGCGCCGTCGCAGGACGCCGAAGCTGGCAATCTCAGGGCCGAAGGCGGCCTGCGCCTGATCGCGGGTCAGGTTCGGGCTCTGATTGAACAACGGCTTGCCGCCATGCGCGATGCAGAACCGGTTGTAGGCGGTGATGAAGCGGTGCCAGCCCGTCGCGCCGGTCGAGACCGGGTCCAGCGTCAGCGCCGGACCGTTCCGCGTGTAGGAGAACAGCGACTGCCGGTCCTGGGCGATGTAGTAGCCGACGTTCATCAAATCGCAGCGATAGCCGTGGTCGCGAAAATAGTCCCGGCAGAACGCATAGTAGGCGCGGATCGCGGCGCCGTAGCCGTCCCGCGGAAAGGCCCAGATGCTGAAAGTGTAGGACGCATAGCCGGCCGTCTCGGCATAACGGATGATCTGGTCGGCCGGGCTGGTGTCGTCGGCCGTAATCAGCTTCACCATCACCAGCTGCGTCAGCCGGTTCACGGCGTCGATGATCCATGACCGGAGCTGCCGGAACGGCACGAACCGCGTTACCGTCTTGGCGAAGCCCGGCCAGAGCGTCGACCAGGTCGTGTTCCTGAGCCGCCATTGCCAGCTGTTCGATCGGATCGGACCCGTGCCCTCCGACCGGTATTCGACGACGACACTGTCCAGGAATGGAAACAGGTACAGCATCATCGACCGGTTTTCGGCCAGCAGGTCGTCGAGGCGGGCGACGAAATCGTCGAGGTCGTAGCGCACATGCTCGACCGCCATGGGCTGGATCTCCTTCACCCGGAAGGTCACCTCGACGACGATGCCCAGCATGCCGTAGCTCGACCGCATGGCCGCCAGCAGATCCGGCTCGGCCTCGGTGATCTCGCGCAGGCTGCCGTCCGCCTGCACCACCGTCATGGCGATTACGTAGGACGCGACCTGGCCGTATTCCCAGCCCTCGGCGGCGGAATGGAAGGAGGCGTCCTTGGTGCCGCCGCAGGCGCCGCTGCCCACGGTCAGATTGCCGATCTCGCAATTGACGTAGAACTGCAGGCCGTGCCGTTCGAGCTCGCGGGCCGCGTCGATGTGCAGCACGCCGGCCTGCATGGTGATGGTCCGCGCGTCCGTGTCGACGTCCAGGATCCGGTTCATCCGCGTCATGTCGATCACCGTGCCGCCCTCGGCGACGACGCAGCGCGTGGTCGAATGGTGCGAACCCTTGGCGCGCACTGGCGACGGATAGCGATCGTTGTCGATCACGACCCGCACGATGTCGTCGATCGTCTCAACCAGCTCGACCGAGTTGGCGCGATAGCCGATCGCGCCGGTCCAATTCCGGATGTCAACGCCTGCCATGACAGGAATCCCCCAACCCATTCACCACGTCCGTCGCAAGGCCGCTTTCAGCAGCCCTCGAAACGGGTTTAGGATGATTGTTGCATTTTACATAATGGGGAAACGAGAACTGTCACACACATAGAGAAGTTTCGACCGCATCACTTGGAACTGTCACAATGCGGCAAAGAACCGCTTCTAGGGTGCGGATTCCTGACGGGCACGCGGACAACGGCGACACGGCCGGGGTCCGGGAACGTGTGCCTTTTCATCCAATTCTGTCACGAATTCTGACAGCATCTGTTCATCACGCAGGGAGGAATGGAATGTCCAAAGACTCAAACGCGACGCAGCGCGCCGCGGCCCGCTTCTCGCGGCGAACCGTGGTCAAGGGCGCCGCCGCCGGCGTCGCCGCCGCGGCCGCGCCGGCCTATGTCAAATCGGCGTTTTCCAGCTCCGGCGAGGTCAACATCTATGCCTGGGACGAATACGTCTCCGAGGACATGGTCAAGACCTTCGAGGGCAAGACCGGCATCAAGGTCAATCTGACCACCTACGGCACCAACAACGAGGTGCTGAACAAGCTGCGCGCCGCCAAGGGCGAGGGCTTCGACGTTGTCTTCCCGTCGGTGTCGGCGCTGCAGCAATGGTACGACGCCAGCGACGAGGACGGCACGGACCTGCTGCAGCCGGTCGACGAGTCCCGCGTCAAGGCCGACCAGGTCCAGCCGGCGATCTGGGAGAAATCCCTCGACCTCGGCGCCTCGCGCCGCGGCAAGCGCTACGCCATGCCGTTCAACTGGGGCACCGAGGGCCTCGCCTTCGATTCCTCCGTGGTCGATCTCGACTACAAGACCGCGTCCTGGAACGATCAATGGAACGCCGACTATGCCGGCCGCATGACCGTGCGTCCCCGCTCCGGCCTCACCACCATCGCGCTGATGCTCGACGGCACCGGCAAGATGCTCGACGAGGCCTATCTCGACGAGGCCAAGGCGAAGCAGGTCTTCGACAAGGCGCTGGAAGTCGCGCTGGCGAACAAGAAGAACGTCAAGGTGTTCTGGAAGACCGCCGCCCAGCTCACCGGCGCCTTCACCACCGAAGGCTGCGTCATCGGCCAGTCCTGGGACGGCACCGCCATCAGCATGTGGAAGGAGACCGACGGCAGGATCAAATACGTGGCGCCGCAGGAAGGCGCGCTGACCTGGCTCGATACCTGCTGCCTGCCGTCGGGCGCCAAGAACATCGATCAGGCCTACACCTTCATCAACTGGGTTACCTCGGCCGAGGGCGGCGGCATGCACGCGGCGCATTCCGGCTACAACTCGGCCGCCATCGGCGCCGAGGCCTATCTCGACGCGGCGGCGCAGGAACGCTTCAAGTTCATCTTCGGCCCCAATGGCGAGTCGATCGCCAATCTGTGGTGGTGGAAGCCGGAAGCCGGCTGGTTCGGCAAGCTGCGCGGCGAATACATCACCCGCTGGGAAACCGCATAGTCGGCTCTTCCATCGGTGTCGCGGTCCCCTCGAGGCGCCCATCGGCGCCTCGGGGGCGCCTGCCGTGGCACGCTATTGCGTCAGGGGGCGCATCACCATGATGGACATCCAGCTTGAGCGCGTCAGCATGCGCTTCGGCGATTTCACGGCGGTGCAGGACGCCAACCTCGAGATCAAGGCCGG
Organism: Alphaproteobacteria bacterium; assembly: GCA_965232515.1. Taxonomy (GTDB): domain Bacteria; phylum Pseudomonadota; class Alphaproteobacteria; genus JANQKO01. Next base: position 3,038,058 of record CBDDPY010000002.1, read on the forward strand.
CGAGTTCTTCTCCTTCCTCGGCCCGTCGGGTTGCGGCAAGACGACGATCCTGCGCCTCGTCTCCGGCTTCATCGAGCCGACCGAGGGCGTGGTCAAGATCGGCGGCGAGGACATGCGCGGCATCGGCCCCAACAAGCGGCCGACGGCGCTGATCTTCCAGAACCTCGCCCTCTTCCCCCTGATGACGGTGTGGGAGAACATCGCCTACGGCCTGCGCGTGCGCGGCGCCTCGAAAACCGACCAGCGCCGCCGCGCCGACGAGCTGCTGGACCTGATCGCCTTGCCAGGCCAGGGCGACAAGATGGTCGACGAGCTGTCGGGCGGCCAGAAGCAGCGCGTCGCGATCGCCCGGGCGCTCGCCGTCGAGCCCTCGGTGCTGTTGCTCGACGAACCGCTGTCGGCGCTCGACCTGAAGCTGCGCCAGCATATGCGGGCCGAGCTTCGCGCGATCCAGAAGCGCACCGGCGTCACCTTCATCTACATCACCCACGACCAGGGCGAGGCGCTGACCATGTCCGACCGGGTCGGCGTGATGTCGGACGGCGTGCTGGAACAGGTCGACGCGCCCAGCGCCGTCTATAACGATCCCGACACCGCCTTCGTCGCCACCTTCGTCGGCGAGAACAACCCCTTCCCTGGCCGCGTGGTCGAGACGGACGTTGACTACGCCATCGTCGATACCGATTTCGGGCGCCTGCGGGCGCGCAACAAGCGCCGGCTGATCCTCGGCGACGACGCCATCGTCTTCGCCCGGCCGGAACGCTGCCGCCTCGTCAACGGCGGGCCGCCGGACAATGTCGTCACCTCGACGGTCGACCGGCTCGACCTCGAGGGCTCGTATCTCAACCTGTTCGTCAAGGGCAGCGGCCGCCGCGACATCGTCGTGCATCTGACCAACAACCAGGACACGACGCATCTTCAGCCCGGGAACCAGGTCGATATCGGCTTTGACGCCGACGAAGCCGTGGCCCTGCCCCGGGGCGAGATGGCGAAGGAATAGCGTCATGACGGCGCTGGCCGATTTCAGCAAGCGCTACGGCGCCATCATGACCGCCTATGTGCTGCTGGGTTGCGGCATCTGGCTGATCGGTCTGATCGTGCTGCCGCAGCTCCTGATGATCGAGAAATCGGTGCTCTACACCGACCGCGCGGCCACGGCCCTGGTGTCGCAGACCCGGGCGGCGACGGACCGGCTGTTCGTCGAGCAGGGCCGGCTCGAACGCCGGCTGGCGCAGATCGACAAGGCGCTGGCGGGCGAGGGCGCGCAGAACGGTTCCGGCGGCGCGGCGTCCGGCGCGTTCAGTCCCTTCGGCGCGCGGAACCAGGCCGCAAAGTCGCCCGACGAGCTGCGCGCGGAAAAGACAGAGGCAGAGGCCCGGCTTGGCGCGATCACGGCGGAGATCGCGGCCAACGACAAGCTCGTCGCCGAGACGGCGCAGGCCGCCGAGCCGCGCTACGGCGTCGCCAACTACACCGAGCTGTTCACCAACGACGCCAACCGGCCGATCTTCTGGAAGACCATCTGGGCCTCCATCATGGTGACGCTGGTGGCGCTGGTCGTTTGTTACCCCGTCGCCTTCTATCTCGCCAAATCGGCGCCGAAGGAGACGACGGCGCTCTTGATGCTGGCGCTGGTCGTGCCCTATTGGGTGAACGAGATCCTGCGCACCTTCGCCTGGCTGATGCTGCTGTCCAGCGACGGCATCGTGAATCAGGCCCTGCAGGCGACCGGCCTGGCGTCGGGGCCGATCGACTGGCGCGACGGCAACGCGGCCGTCCTGATCGGCATGACCTACGCCTACATCCTGTTCATGGTGTTCCCGATCTACAACACCATCGACACGCTGGACACGAACCAGGTCGAGGCGGCCCGCGACCTCGGCGCGCCGTGGTGGCTGATCCACTGGACCATCGTCATCCCGCACGCCAAGCCCGGTATCGCCGTCGGCTGCATCATGACCTTCATGCTCGCCGCCGGTTCCTACGCCGTGCCGGTGATGCTGGGCAGCACGACGTCGAAATGGTTCACCGAGATCATCTACGACCAGTTCTACGAGGGCGGCGACTGGAGCCTGGGCTCGGCCTATGCCTTCGTGCTGCTGTTCACCTGCATTGTCTTCATCATGCTGATGATGCGGCTGTTCAAGGTCAGCCTGCAGGACATCGCGAAGTAGGGGCCGGCGATGCGGAGCTTCATTCTCAAATCGCTCGAGCAGATCGCGCCGCTCGGCTATGGCCTCGTCGTCGTCGCCTGCGCCCTGATCGGGCTCGACCGCGGCCTGTTCGGCTCCGGCTTCCTCGGCTTCATTGCCGGCCTGATGATCGGTGTCCTGATCGCGACGCTGGTCTTCGGCCTCGCGATCCTGCTCCTCGGTATCTACCGCAACACGACCTACCAGCTCCTGCTGCAGCGCTACGGGCCTGAGGAGGCCGAGCGCATGATGTGGCGGGCCGAACAGGCCACCGGCATCCTCAGCATGCCGGCCCAGGGGCTGATGAAGATGGCGACATCGGGCTATCTGATGCTGTTCTTCCTCTACATGTTCCTGCCGCTGGTGTTCATGGTCGTCGCCGCCTTCAACACGGTCGCGGTGCCGCCGACGGCGATCCCGTTCGAGGGCTTCACGCTGTCCTGGTTCGGCAAGCTGTTCCAGAACGGCCCGCTCTGGCTGTCCGTGGTCAATTCGCTGATCATCGGCATCGGCGTTGTCGCGCTGTCGCTCGGGCTCGGGCTCGCCGGCGCTTTGCTGATCACGCGGCTGGATACCGGCGCCCGCACCTTCCTCTATGGCGTCCTGGTCTCGCCGCTGCTGACGCCGGGCATCATCCTCGGCATCTCGACGCTGGTGTTCTGGAACAATCTCGGCGTCGGCGGCGGCCTGTTCGCCGCGACGCTGGCCCAGAGCACCTTCATCTCGGCCTATTGTATGCTGATGTTCATCGCGCGGCTGCAGCGCTTCGATCCGGCGCTCGAGGAAGCCGCGCTCGACCTCGGCGCCACCCACCAGCAGGTGTTCCGCTCGATCACCCTGCCGTTCCTGCGCCCCAGCCTGCTGACGGCCGGCGTCATCGCCTTCCTGCAGTCGTTCGAGAACTTCAACACCACGGTCTTCGCCATCGGCACCGAGACCACGTTGACCATCAAGCTGGCCGCGCTGGCGCGCAAGACGCCGACGCCGGAGGTCAACGCGCTGGCCTTCATCTTCATTGCGCTCACCGTCGCCGTTGCCGTCGTTTACGAACTGAAGCGCCGGGCCGAGAAGGCGCGCGAAGCGGTGATGGCCGAGCAGGCGAAAAGGGCGGATGCGGCCATGGCGGACGAAGAGAACGCCTTCGCGCGGAAGGACGACGCGGCCGACGGCAAGCTGGCGTCCGAGCCGCAGCCGGCTTGAGCGGCATGCGCATCACCTTCCGCTGCCCGCCCGAGCTGGACGCGCTGCTGCCCCGGCCGGTGCCGGCCAAGACGGGCCTGCCCGACTGGTTCAAGTCCATGCCGATGCGCGTGTTCGACGACGACCTCGGCGCCGATATCATGACGGTGAAGAAATGCCCGCCCTTCGTCGATGCCATGGCGCACGGCTTCCTGATGCCGCTGCCCTGCGACATCCGCGTCGCCAACGGGCGTTTCGACTGGGATTGGGACCTGCCGCCGACCCTGACCGGCCGCCACACCCGGTCGCCGATGACGCTGCACCTGAACAGCCAGGCCGGCGGCACGCCGCTCTTCGCCGACGATGCCGTTCTGGTCAAGTTCAATTCGTTCTGGACCGTCGAACTGGCGCCTGGCTGGTCGCTGCTCTGCACGCATCCCGTCAACCGCCCCGACCTGCCGTTCACCAGCCTGACCGGCCTGGTCGACGCCGACCTCTATGCCGACAATTTCGTGAACTTCGTCGCCACCTGGCGCGATCCGGATTTCCAGGGCGTGCTCGCCAAGGGCACGCCGGTCGCCCAGTGCATCCCCGTCCGCCGCGAGGAGTTCAGCTACGCCTTCGAGACCCTCGACGGCGCCGCCGCCGAGCGCTTCCGCGCGCTCCGCACCGACGTCGACGCCGGCCCCGGCGTCTACCGCAAGGCCCACCGCGTCAGGAAGTAAGGCCGAGCGCGCGCTTCATCGCCGCCGGCGACAGCCAGAGACAGCCGTGCGAGGCGGTCGTCAGGCTCTTGACCGCATCGGCATAGCGCGAACGGTCGAGCTTTACCGCGGCGCGGTAGGCGGCCAGCGCGTCGTCCAGCCGCCGCAGCTCCTGCAGGCAATAGCCGCGGCCAAGATGGGCATCGGCATCGTCCGGCTCGGCGCCGAGATAGGCCTCGTAGACGGCGAGCGCATCGTCGAAATGGCACAGCTCCTGTTCCGCCTGGGCCAGGCCGAACAGCGCCCGCGCATCGTCGGGCGCCCGGTCGAGCGCCGCCAGGTAATCGTCGCGCGCGCCGTCCGCCGCGCCCGCCGCCAGCCGGCCGTCGGCCCGGCGGCGCAGCGCCGAGGCCAGATTGGCTCGCGCCGCCGCGTCCGACGGTGCCTGTTCCAAGGCCCGGCTCAGGTCGGCAACGGCGCCGTCCAGGTCGTCCGCCATCAGGCGGCTGAGGCCCCTCAGGGCGAGGGCCGGCGCATGGTCGGGATCGGCTGCCAACACAGGATCGAGCAGCTCCCGCGCGCCGGCAATGTCGTCGGCGCGCAACCGCGCCAGCGCTTGTGCAAGGGTGTTGGCCATGCCGCGCAGCATAGCGGCCAGGGCCGGTGACGGAAACGGCGGCCGGCATGCCTCCATTTTGTCACCCCGTCCGGCCGCACTGCCGCTTTTGAGCCCGCGCCGAACGGGTCTAGGATTGATCTCGCACTTTACATAATCAGAAACGAAAGGGCGTCACTCATGGCTATCCCCACCGAGAATGTCGGCTCGTTGCCGCGGCCATCGAAACTTCAGGCCGCCTTCGCGGACTACGATGCCGGCAAGATCACCCATGACCAGCTGGTCGCCGAACAGGACGCGGCCTGTCTCGACTCGATCAAACGCATGGAGGCGACGGGTTCGCCGATGGTGACCGACGGCGAGCAGCGCGCTTCCAGCTTCGCCACCTACCCGCTGACCGACACGCTGGGCGGCACCGGCCTGGCCGAGCACCTGGCCGCCGACGGCCAGTATTTCGCCATCTTCACCGACGGCCATCACCGGCAGCTGCCCCGCCTGACCGGCGGTCCGTTCCGCTACAAGACCTATGCCGCCGACTATCTCAAGAAGGCCATCCCCATGGCCACCAAGCCGGTGAAGCAGGCGGTGATCGCGCCGTCCATGCTGGCGCTCTTGTATCCGCTCGACCAGGACGTGCCGGGCTACAAGCGCGACCGCTTTCTCGAGGATCTCTGCGACGAGTGCGAGAAGGACATCCGTCAGTGCTTCGACGCCGGCGCCGTGCGCGTCTCGATCGACTTCACCGAAGGCCGCCTCGCCTGCCGCAACGATCCGAACAATCCCTGGACCGGCCGCGGCATGCTGAACCACTTCATCGAGCTCAACAACAACGTGCTGAACCGCTTCACGGCCGACGAGCGCCGCAACATCGGCATCCACACCTGCCCCGGCGGCGACTGCGATTCAACGCACAGCGCCGATGTCGACTATGCCGAGCTGCTGCCCAGCATGTTCAAGATGAACGCCGGCTATTTTCTGATCCAGCTCGCCAGCGAGCCGGACAAGGAACGGGTCTACAAGCTGATCGGCGAGCACAGCCGGGACGACGCCGACGGCGTGCCCCAGGTCTGCTTCATCGGCGTCATCAACCCGCAGAACCCGCGCGTCGAGACGCCGAGCGAGATCTGCGACGACCTGTTGCTTGCGTCCGAGCACATCCCCGTGGCGCGCCTCGGCTCGACCGACGATTGCGGCTTCTCGCCGTTCAGCATCGACGTCAAGCCCAAGCACGGCTCGCCCGACATCGCCCGCGACATCGCCTTCGAAAAAATTGCCGCCCGTATCGCCGGCACCAAGATGGCCGCGCAACAGCTCGGCGTCTAGACGCTCGTCAACCGCCGCCGTTGTCAGCCCGCTACCCGCAGGGGAAGCGGGCTTTCAGCGTCGCGATCAGGCCGTCGACGGCGGGCATGTCGCGCTGCTCGAAGTTGTCGTGCGCCCAGCGCATGAAGGCCCAGCGCACCTCGTCGGCACGGTTGCCCGTTGTCGGCAGACAGACCTTGTCGCGCTCGGCCAGGCCGGCCCGCAGATAGAGGTCGGTGAAGCCGGTGACATACTGCTCGCACTCCATCTCCAGCACCGCCCCGCCGCGCGAGTCGTTGTCGCCCTCGGTGCAGGGCAGCAACAGCTCGCGCACGGAATAGTCCGACACGTCCTGGGCAGACGCCGCCAGGCCGGCGAACGCGAGACCGGCCGCCAGACCGGCCGCGCAGAGGCGACTTAGAGGTCGTTGCATCGTCCGCTCCTCCCCTCTCCGATGCTCACGGCCGTTCCCGCGAATAGGCCTGGATGGCCTTGGACATCACCGCGCGGTGCTGCTCGTTGTTGACGAAGGCCGGCGTGTTCACCTTGGCCCAGAGCTTCTCGTCCAGCATATTCTGATGGCAGCCCATGCACAGACCGGTGCGCTCCATCTTCGCCCGCGTCGCCGCCGGCAGCGGGCTGGTTAGCGGCCAGTGCGAGCCGACCGTCACCAGCTGCTCGTTGTCGCGCGTGACGATCTGCGACAGGTCGTGGTCGAGGTCGGGGATCGCCGGCGACTGCGTCTGGAACTGCTTCGGAATGGTCTGGCCCAGGTTGGTCTCCAGATCGACGACGAAGCCCTTGTCGTAGCCCTGCAGGAACCGCCCGTCCTCGATGCCGTAGCCCAGCGTCTTCGGATTGTTGTGACAGCTCTCGCAGCTCCGCGCCTGGCGCCCGGCCGTGTGCGGCTGCACCGCCGCGTGGTCGAGGCCCTTGCCCTCGGGCGTCATCCAGATCTTGTTCTCGACCACGGTGTTGCCGTCCTTGTCGATCACCGTGGTGATGACCTGGCAACCCGGCATCAGCGGACTGACCCGGCCTTCGCCGTTGATGCCGAGCGTGGGCGTCTCCCAGCGCAGATAGGACCGCGTCTCGGAGACCTTGCCTTCGCTCTTCAGGCCGTTGGTGCCGAGCGGATAGTCGGCCGACAGGCCGTTCGCCCCGCGGTCGTTCGCGGTGGTGATCCAGTCGACGTCTGTCTTGTCCTTGGAATAGTCGACCGTGATGTGGCAGCCATAGCACTGCGGCGCCCAGTCGGCGTGGCAGGCATAGCATTCCATGGTCTCCATGTGCCGGCCGACGGCCGACATCGCCACCATGGCGTTCGGCGACTTCCAGGCATTGTCCTCGCGCAACTGCTTCAGCACCGGCACGTCGAAGTCGAGCCCGGTGGCCGAGTGCAGGATCACGCGCTTGCCACGCTTGACCACGTTGCCGAACGGGTTGCCGCGCGCCGTGAGCAGATAGCCGTCCTCGGCCTCGTACTCCGTGGCGAAGTACATGAAGTCCGGCAGCTCGTCGGTCAGGCCACGCGGCGTGTCGCCGATGTCCATGGCGTGTTCTTCGCCATAGCCCAGCGGCAGCTCCCAGGGGAACTTCGTCACCGTGCCGTGGCAGTCCTCGCACTCGATCTCGACCTGCGCCAGCGTGGTGCCGAACAGGTTGCCGTCGCCGTGCATGTCGATCGACGTATGGCAGTCCTGGCACAACAGGCCGCCCTGCGGGTTGCCGGCCCGGCTCTGGACCTGGTGGTGCAGGTCGTCCTTGATAAAGAGATAGTTCTTGGTATGCAGCTTCGGCTGCTTGCCGCCGCCGGCGTTATACGGGCTACCATAGGGGAATTCCATGATGCCCTGATAGCTGACGCCGATGCGCTTGCCGCGGTTGTGGCAGGTGTTGCAGGTTTCCGTCGGAATGCCGGAGTATTCGAGCCCGTTGTGCGAGACCTTCGACTTCCGGGTCGCCTGCATGCGGTGGACCAGCAGATGGCCGGACTGTTCCTTGTTGATGGTCGGATCGCCGCCCTCGTAACGGCCCTCGTTGGAATAGGGCACGTGGCAGGACGAGCAGCCGGTGCCGCGATAGTCGCCGCGCTTTTCCCGGCCCGACACGCCGACATGGCAGCGCTGGCACTGCTGGCGCGAATAGGTGATGCCGGCGAGATTGGGATGGGTCGAGATCTGGTTCACGTCGACCGCCGGGACCTGCTTCATCTCGGTCGGCATCTGGTCGGGATGCGCTTCCGCAAAGGCCGTCATGTATGCCTTGTAGGCGTCAGTGCCGACCGCCGGTTCGATGCCGTCCTCGTCGGTTTGCGTGTAGTTGCCCCAGACCACCTTGCGGTCGGTCTGCACGCCCCAGGACCAGAGGTTGCCCTGCAGCTTGCCGGCCTCCGTGTTCATCAGCGACTTCAACAACCGCGAGGCATAACCCTGGTGGCACTGGCCGCAGGTGCGCTCGCCGACGAAGACCGTTCCCGGATCGGGGAAGAACATGTCCGGCCCGTCGTTCTTGGAAAGCTCGGCCGGCGCGCCCTGGTGCGCGGCTTCGGCCGTGGTGGCGTTCGGGGTGCCGCCGTGGCAGACGACGCAGCCGCCGGGATCGCCGACATCGACGCCCATCAACTCGATGGTTTCCTGCATGGGCCCGTCGCTGAATCGCTCGATGCCCTCGTGGCAGGACAGGCAGCCCTTCTCGTCGGCCAGCTGTTGCGAGACGTTCGCCGGCGCCGCGGCCTCAACCGTGGCGCTGCCGCCCGGCCACTCGATCAACGCGGCCGCGGCAAAGACACCCCAAATCCCCCATCGTCCCCATGTCCGGATCAGCCGCATAATACGCCCTCCCTGATGCCGTCCCGGGGTCCGCGTCGCCGCCCTCCAACATCCCCTTTGGAGCACCGCGCGCGGGATATGTAGGGGGAATCTTAGCCGAAGAACCGAATTTGTTTCTACCAAGCGCTTGGCTTGGTTATTCCGAGTTAATTGGCGGGTCTTGTTTCAGTTTTGTGATGCATCGTTTGGCGGAAAGCCGGGAAAAGGCAGCCGAACATCGCCCAATCCTCTGGCGGGGACCGAACAATATCCGAGTCATCTACTGTGTTAATTGCAGCCGCAGCCGGCATCACGCCGCTGACAGCTCAAATACGCGACGGGCGTTGCCGGAGAGGAACAGCGCCTGCACGTCGTCGGCCAGGTCGAGGGCGTCGAGGCCAGCGAGGCAGCGGCTGGGCGACAGCATGGGCCAGTTGGTCCCGAACAGGACGCGGCTCTTGCCGGCGCCTTTCATGAAGGCGACGAGCTCGGGCGGCAGGCGATGCACGGCATAGGCCGAGGTGTCGACATAGAAATTCGGGAACTTGTGGGCGAGCGAGATCACCTCGTTCACCCAGGGGAAGCCGACATGGCCGCCGACCACGACGAGCTCGGGAAACTCGAGCAGCACGTCCTCCAGATAGGGGATCGGCCGGCCCGGCTCAGAGCGGCAGAGCGGCCCGGTATGGCCGATCTGTGTGCAGAACGGCACGCCGGCATCGATGCAGGCGGCGTAGACCGGATAGTAGCGCCGGTCGTTCGGCGGCAGGTCCCAGAGCCAGGGCACGACCCGCACGCCGACAAAGCGCTCGCCATCCACCCACTGCCGGATGTCGCGCACTGCCTGCATCGGCTCCCGAAGGTCAACCGTCGCCAGGCCCCGGAACCGGTCCGGCGCCTGTTCGATCTTCCCGGCCACGTCCTCGTTCGAAATCAGCACCCCGTCCGGCCCGCACCAGGCCGACAGCAGGGCAATCTCCACCCCGCCCTCATCCATGGCCGCAAGCGTCGTCTCGACCGTCGGCACGCTGCCGTCGTCCGGCCGCCCGGTCCAGCGCAGCAGCGTTTTCAGCCACGGCGCCGCCGCCATGCGCGGCGTCGTGATCTGCGCCCAAACATCGATCGCGCCCATGCCAAATCTCCATTTACTTCACTTATGAAGTAAATAATCACCTATACGGACGAACGCAAGGCCGGCAGTTAAGGATGCCGCCCCGGGTGCCGCTGGATGCCCGGATCAAGTCCGGGCATGACCGTTAAGGCATTGACGCAACAAACAATTCGTCATTGCCGGACTTGGCCCGGCAATCCAGGGCAAAGCGTCGTGCCGGTCCGCGAAGATTGGCGCGCGTGATCGACAGCCGTTAGTCTGTGCGCCATGTCGGCCGCCGAACACCGCCTCTATTTTCTGTTGCAGATCGCCGCCCACCGCCTGCGCACCGAGGCCGACCGGGCGCTGCTGGACACGGCCGGCGTGACCACGGCGCAAGCCGCCGTGCTGCAGCTTGTCGCCAGCCTGTCCGAGCCGACCCAGCGCAAGCTCGCCGAGTTGCTGCAGCAGAACGAGTCAGCGATCACCGCCATGGTCGGCCGGCTGACGGCGGCGGGCCTGATCGTCCGCGCCCCGCACCCGACCGACGGCCGGGCCTGGATCCTCGAACTGACGCCGCAGGGCGAGGCCGCGATCGAGGCCGGCCGTCCGGCCTTCAACGCCATCAACGCCGCCCTCGACGCCGCCATCGGTGACAAAAACACCGCCCGGTTCGGCGCCACGCTCCGGGCCATCACCGACGAACTTGCCGCCCGGCAGCGGGATGGCGACAAGGCCGCCGACTAAGGCTTTTCGTCCGGCGCCGCCGCGTCCAAGCCCGCCTGACGCAGGCCATCGAGAAAATAGAGGTCGTCGGCGGGGTTCTTGTAGAGCGGATGCAAGGCCCAGCGCCGCGCGAAGCCGGGATCGAGGCGCTCGCATTCCGCCAGCGCCGCCCGCGCCTCGTCGGCCCGGTCCAGATGCCCCAGCGCCGCGGCGTGCACCAGATGCGCCAGCGCATAGTCCGCCCGCCGCTGGATCGCCGTCTCGGCCCAGCGCGCCGCATCCTCGGGCGCCCGCGCGTTCAGATACGCGCGGGCCACCATGACGATGGTGAAGTGGATGCGCGGGTTCTGCGGGTTCAGCTTCAGCGAGCGTTCCATATTGACGATGCCGTCGTCCGGCTGGCCGGCGAGGCTCTGCGCGATGCCGAGCGCCGAGAACGCCACCGCGTTCGAGGGATTGAGCCGCACCGCCTCCTCGCCGGCCGCGATCGCCTGGGTAAGCTGCCGGTCCCAGGTGAAGGCGAAGGCCAGCACGCAATGGGCCTCGGAATTCGCCGGATCCAACGTCACTGCCTGCCGCGACGCCGCCAGCATGTCCCCGATCGCCGCCGCCCGATCCTCGACCGATCGGAACAGCAGGTCTCGGTGATAGCTGGTGGCAAGGCCGACATAGCCCTCGGCATAGGCCGGGTCGAGCCCGATCGCCTGCGCGAACAGGTCCCGCGCCTCCCGGTTGCCGGCGGGCGTGAAAGCTTCCAGCAGTGCCCGTCCCTGCAGGCAATGCCGCCAGGCCGTCATGTCGGTCGGCCGCACCGGCGCCACCCGCGCGCGCTCGGCCCGCTCCACCTCGGGCGCGATCGTCGCCGCGATATGGTCGGTGATTTCGTCCTGCAGCGTGAAAACGTCGTCGGCCTCGCGGTCGAACTTTTCCGCCCAGAGGTGATGGCCCGTCGCGGCGTCGATGAACTGGGCATTGACCCGGACCCGGCCGGCTCCGGTGCGGATGCTGCCTTCCAGCACGTAGCGGGCGCCGAGCTCGCGCGCCGCGACGCGCACGTCGGACGACTGGCCCTTGTAGGCAAAGGTCGAGTTGCGGGCGATCACCGGGAACGAGCGCCAGGCGGCCAATGCCGTGATGATGTCTTCTGTCAGGCCGTCGACGAAATAGTCGTCCGCCGGATTGCCGCCCATATTGTCGAACGGCAGCACGGCCACCGCCTGCCAGTCCTCGTCCGCGACCGCCGGTTCGACAGCCGTTTCGACCGCCGGGGCCGGGTTTACGGCCTCGTCGCCGTTCATGACGACCTGATAGGCGCGGATGGGCCGGCCGATATTCTTGAGCGTCACGTCGCCGAGATCGACGAACGAAAATTCAGGGCTGGCGGCGAGATTGCCGTGCACCATGTCCGAAATGCAGATCCCGCCCGGCGGCGCCAGCCCCTCCAGCCGCGCCGCGACGTTGACGCCGTCGCCGAGATAGTTGCCCCGGTCGACCACCACGTCGCTCAAATGCAATCCGAACCGCATCAGCATCCGCCGGTCCTCGGGCACGTCGGCGTTGACGTCGGCCAGGAAGCGCTGCACGTCGACGGCGCAAGCAAGCGCGTCGAGGACGCTGCCGAATTCGAACACCACGCTGTCGCCGGCTGAGTTGAACAGCCGGCCATGGTGGTCTTCCGCCACGTCGACGATGTATTCGCGATAGGCCGTCCAGTTCTGAACCGCCAGTTCCTCGTTCAGCCCCATCAGCCGGCTATAGCCGACGACGTCGCCGGCCAGGATCGCGACCAGCTTGCGTCTCATCTCCCCCACCATCCCCGTAAAGGCAGGCCGTTTCCGGCCCGCGCCGTTTAGTATGTCACGCCCCACGGTCCGGCACGATCATCCGAGCTCGGCCGCGGCATCGAGCCCCGCCGCGCGCAGGCCGTCGAGGAAATAGAGGTCGTCGGCCGGGTTCTTGTACATCGGCCTGAGCGCCCAGCGCCGGGCGAAGCCGGGATCGAGGCGCTCGCATTCGTCGAGCGCAGCGCGGGCTTCGGCGCTGCGCCCGAGATGGCCGAGCGACGCGGCGCCCACGAGATGGCCCAGCGGATAGTCCGCGCGCCGCTGCACCGCGGCCTCCGACCAGCGCGCCGCCGCCTCCGGCGCCCGCGCATTGAGGTGGGCGCGCGCCAGCATGGTGATGACGAAATGGATGCGCGGATCCTGTGGGTTCAGGCGCAGCGACCGCTCCAGGTTGATGATCCCCTCCTGCGGTCGGCCGGCAAAGCTCTGCGCCATGCCGAGCTGGGCGTAGGCCAGCGCGTTGCTTGGGTTCAGATGCACGGCCTCCTCGCCGGCGGCGATCGCCAGATGGAACTGCCGGTCCCAGATCAACCCGAAGCCGAGCACGCAATGGGCCTCGGCATTGGCCTGGTCCAGGCTGACGGCCTGCCGCGCGGCTTTGAGCTGCGCCGCGATCGCCTGGCCGCGGTTGGGCGCTGTCTCGAACCAGATCTCGCGATGGTAGCTATAGGCGAGACCGGTGTAGCCGCCGCTGTAGCCCGGGTCGCGCGCAATCGCCTGCTCGAACATCGTCCGCGCCTCGGCGTTGTCGGCCGCCGTGAACGTTTCCATCAACGCCCGGCCCTTCAGGCAATAGCGCCAGGCCGTCATATCAGTCGGCCGCGCCCTGGTGACGCGGTCGCGTTCCGCCCGCTCGACCTCCGGCGCGATGGTGGCGGCGATATGCTGGCCGATCTCGTCCTGCAGCGCGAAGACATCGTCGGCCTCGCGTTCGAACGTCTCTGCCCAGAGCAACCGCCCCCGCGCGGCGTCGACGAACTGAACGTTCACCCGCACTTGCTGGTCGACCATACGTACGCTGCCTTCCAGCACATAGCGCGCGCCCAGATCCCGCGCCACCGCCCGCACGTCGGGCGACTTGCCCTTGTAGGCGAAGGTCGAGTTCCGCGCGATCACCGGAAACGACCGCCAGGCCGCCAAGCCTGTAATAATGTCCTCGCTCAGGCCGTCGACGAAATAGTCGTCACGCGGGTCGTGGCCCAGATTGATGAACGGCAGCACGGCGACGCTCGCCTGTTCGCCGGCCTCGTCCGCCGGCGCCTGCTCCGACGTCAGCGCCGCGGACGCATGATCGGCGCCGTTAAGCTCGACCCGGTAGGCCCGCATCGGCGGCGCGCCGTCGTTCGGCTTGACCTCGCCCAGCGCGGCGAAGGCGAACTCGGGACTGGCCGCCACATTGCCGTAGACCATGTCCGACACGCAGATCCCGCCCGGCGCCGCCAGCGCCTCCAGCCCGGCCGCGACGGCGACCCCGTCGCCGCGATAGGCGCCGCGGTCGACGGCCACCTCGCTCAGATGCAATCCGAACCGCATTAGCATCCGCCGCTCCGGCGACACCGTCTCGTTTACGTCGCGCAGGAACTGCTGCACGTCGACGGCGCAGCGCAGGGCGTCAAGCACGCTGCCGAACGCGAACACCATGCCGTTCCCGCCGCCATCGAACCGCCGCCCCTGATGGTCGTCCACGGCGTCGCCGACATATGCCCGGTAGGCCTTCCAGTTCTGCACCGCCAACTCTTCGTTCTCGGCCACCAGCCTGTCGTAACCGGCGACATCGCCGGCCAGGATCGCGACCAATTTGCGTTTCATCTCACTCACCCTTGCCATCGCGCCGCCCTTCAAAGCGCCCCGCTCCGACGACAAATGTCATCGAGACCGCCCGCGAATACGAGCTTGTCACGGTGAGTCACATGGTCCTGGCAGGGACTCGGAGGATCTGATCGACAGGCGAAGATCAGCCTTGGCTTCGCATGCCGCTGGATGCCTGGGTCGCGCCCGGGCATGACGAATTCCTTATTGGAATCAAAAGCTAACCGTCATTGCCGGGCTTGACCCGTCAATCCAGAAAAAAGGCGTCAGCCGGCTCAATCGGGAACGCGCAGGCCCGCCTTCCGCAGGCCATCGACGACCTGACCGATCAGGTCCTCGGGCATGTTCCAGGCGGCGAGGAAGTCCCGGACATACGCGCCCATGTCGGGGACGAGTTCCAGCAGCTTGTCGCAGGCCGCGTGCCCTTCCCGTTCGCGTCCGAGCTGGCCGTAGCACATGGCCAGCAGCATGTAGGCCGCGAAAAACTGCGGCATCTGCAACTGCTTGGCTTCGGCCAATGCGGCTTCGTAGTCGCCTTGTCGGTAATGGTCGACGACGGCGGCCACGTGGAACCAGCCGGGATGGGTCGGGCTTAAGGCGATCGCCTTGTCGGCGAGACCGACGCCACGCTCCCACTCGCCGCTGAAGGCCAGCATGATCCCGTAATCCGCCAGCATGTCGGCATGGTTCGGGTTCAATGCCACGGCGCGCTCGCCCGTCGCCCGGAAGTCGTCAAGCTCGCCGCGATGGAAGTGCGCGCTGAACAGATAGTGGTAGGCCATCGAGCTTTCCGGATCGAGCAGCACCGCCCGCTGCGCCGCTTCGAGCGCCCGGTCCAGCGGGTCGCCGTCGCGCCGGGGGTTGAAGCGGAACCGCGCTTCGTCGAGATGCATCGCGGCCAGCGCCGCCCAGGCGCCGGCGTATCCCGGATCGAGCTCGACGGCCCGCTCGAGCGCCGCGCGCACCGACTCGTGCTGTGTGGTTTCGGCGTTGAACCAGTATTCGTAGAACCGAAGCACCGCGTCATAGGCGTCGAGGTGCTGCGAGGACTTGGCGCGGGCCAGCCGCGCGCCGGCGCGAGCGACGACGCCATAGGGCTGGCCGACGGCGGAAACGATACGGTCGGCGATATCGTCCTGGATCTCGAAGATGTTCTGCGCCGACAGGTCGCGGTCGTAGGTTTCAGAGAACAGGTGGGTCGCGCTGGCGGCGTCGATCAACTGACCGGTCACCCGGACCATGTCGCCCGCCTTGCGCACGCTGCCCTCCAGCACGTAGCCGACGCCCAGATCCCTGCCCACGTCGCGCACGTCGATGCGCTGGCCCTTGTACTTGAAGGTCGAGTGGCGCGAGATCACCCGCAGGTTCGGAAACCGGGTCAGGTCGCTGATGATCTCTTCGGTAACGCCGTCGGCGAAGAAGTCCTGGCCGGGATCGCCGCTAAGGTTCTCGAACGGCAGCACGGCGATCGCCGGCCCGGTCGGCAGCGCCAGCGCCACGTCGCCCGATGCGGCATCCAGCTCCGCTGCTGCTTCGGGCCGCGCGGGCGCGTCCGACTGTTCCGGCTGCGTCGCCCGGAACAAAGGCGCATAGGTGCCCTTCGGCAGATCGATCCGGACGCCGTCCGCCCGCCCATCGGTCAGGTAATAGCGCTCCAGCCGCCGGCGCAGGCGCCCGGCCTCGACCCGGACGATCGTATTGGTCTGCGGATCGAAGCTCTCGTCGCGCTCGAAGACCTCGGTGGCGATGGTGTATTCCTTCAGGCGGTCGCCACGCTCGGCCAGCGCCTCCTCCACGACAAACGACAGGAACGACTTCATCCGGTCGGACTGCGCGAAGTCGGCACTGCCGAGGATCCGTGCCAATTGTGCCCGCACGGCGGCATCCGACGGCGCCGCGCCGCCCGCCGACTGGCCCTGAGATGATGATTCGGAGACGGCCACCGCTGCCTCTCATATTCTCTAAATGCGAGACCCCGCAACAGGTTAGCAGCCACCTCCCAGACTGTCGACGGCACCGTGACTCACGGTGACACACTGCTCTTCGCCCAGCCCCGGCCGCACATTGTCGACCGTGCAAGGGCCGCGACCGGCCCGCAATCGAGGCGACGAGAGGCTGAAAATGGGAACCGAAGCGAACGCAACATATCCACATCGGACGATGCGCCTGACCGGCCTGGCTGGCGCGTTCGCCGTCCTGCTGGTCCTGCCCGCCTGCCAGGAGGCGGCGCAGGTCGACAAGAACGCCGTGCGGTCGATCAAGTGGACGACCCTGACGTCAGGCACCGCGGCGCAGGAACGCCGGATCGCCGGCATCGTCGAGCCGGTCGATGTGACTCAGCTCAGCTTCGAGATCCCCGGCCGCGTGCGGAGCTTGCGCGTCCGCCTGGGCGACCGGGTCAAGGCCGGCGACGTGCTGGCCGAGCTGGACCAGGAACCGTTCCGGCTGCATATCCATCACGCCGAGGCCGAGGTCGCCGCCGCGCATGCCGTCTACAAGGAAGAAGTCCAGAATCTGGAACGGCAGCGCATCCTTTTCGACAAGGGTTGGATCGCGCAAGCGCGGCTCGACACCGCGGTCGCCAGCCACGACGCGGCCGAGAGCCAGTTCGGCGCCCGCCGGGCGCAGCTCCGCCTGCGCCAGCGCGACCTGCGGCAATCGCTGATGCGGGCGCCGTTCGACGGCGTGATCTCGAAGAAGACCATCGAGGCCTTCGAGGAAGTGGCGGCCGGCCAGCCGGTGTTCGAGCTGAGCGGCGAGCGCAAGCTGAAAGTGACGCTGCGCGT
This sequence comes from Alphaproteobacteria bacterium, assembly GCA_965232515.1. GTDB lineage: Bacteria > Pseudomonadota > Alphaproteobacteria > JANQKO01. Next base: position 3,055,116 of record CBDDPY010000002.1, read on the forward strand.
GCCGCCGACGCTGATCAACCGCGTGCGCCAGGGCGAGGCGGTCGCCGTCGCGTTCCCCAGCGGCAAAGTCCCCGCCGCCACGGGCGTCGTCACCGAGATCGGCAGCCGGGCGGCCGAAGCCAACGCCTTTCCCGTGACCGTGACCTTGCGCCAGGCGCCCGACGGCTTGCGCGCCGGCATGTCGGCCGAGGTTACGTTCCGGTTCGCCGACACGGCCACGCGCGGCGACGGTCTGATGGTGCCGATGGCGGCGATCACCTCCGGCAACGGGCAGGCCAACCATGTCTTCCGCTTCGACAAGGCCAGCTCGACGGTCCGGCGCGTGCCTGTCGAGATCGAGAACCTGCACTACAACGACGTGCAGATCGCCGGCGACCTGAAGGCCGGCGACATCATCGCCATCGCCGGCGTCGACTTCCTGAGCGACGGCCAGCAGGTCCGCCTGATGACCAAAGAAATGCCCTATGGGGAGGGAGCCTGAGCCATGAACCTGACCGGATTCGCGCTTAACAACACCCGCCTGACGGCGCTTGTTGTGGCCATGTTGGCCATCGCCGGCGTGCTGCTGTTCCTGAACTACCCCAGCAAGGAGGACCCCGAGGTGACGGTGCGCGAGGCGGTGGTCGCCGCCTATTTCCCCGGCATGTCGCCGGAGCGCGTCGAAAACCTGATCACCCGCAAGCTGGAAAAGGAAATCCGCCGCATCCCCGAGGTCAAGAAGATCAAGTCCAGCTCGAAGACCGGCGTCTCGATCATCCACGTCGTCGTCTACGACCGCTTCTTCGAGATGGAACCGATCTGGCAGAACCTGCGCAACAAGATGGCCGAAGCCCGGCCGCAACTGCCGCGCGGCGCCATCGGTCCCTTCGTCAACAGCGACTTCGGCGACGTCAACGTCGCCACCGTCGCGCTCACCGCCAACGGCTTCTCGTTCGAGGAGATGCGCAAAGTCGCCCGCGACATCCGCGACGAGCTCTACGCCGTCGACGGCATCCGCCGGGTCGAGCTGCATGGCGTGCAGCGGGAACGGATCTACCTCGAAACCACGAATGCGCGGCTCGCCCGCTACGGTCTGTCGCCCGAGGAGCTGATCGCCACGCTGGAGGCGCAGAACATCATCCTGCCGGGCGGCCGCGTCGAAGTCGGCGGCTACGGCGTCGTCATCGAGCCGAGCGGCAATTTCGATTCCATCGACGACATCCGCGACACCGTGATCACCATCCCGGCCACCGAGCAGGTCGCCTATCTGCGCGACGTGCTGAACGTGCGCCGGGCCTACGAGGATCCGCCGCAGGCGCTCGCCTATTACAACGGCGAGCCGGCCATCGTGCTCGCCGTCTCGATGCAGAAGACGGGCGTCAACGTGCTCGACTTCGGGCCGCGCATCAAAGAGAAGATCGCCGAGATCGAGGCCGAGCTGCCGGTCGGCTACGCCCTCGACTTCGCCACCTACCAGGCGGACTACGTCGCCGAGTCGGTCGAAGGCGTCACCCTCAACGTCTACGAGACGCTCGGCATCGTGCTGGCCATGGTCATGCTGTTCCTGGGCTGGCGCACCGGCCTTATCGTCGGCTCGATCGTGCCGCTGACCATGCTGGTCTCGCTGGTGCTGATGAGCGTGTTCGGCATCGAGCTGCAGCGCGTCAGCCTGGCGACCATGATCATCGCGCTCGGCCTGCTGGTCGACAACGGCATCGTCATCGCCGAGGACATCGGCCGGCGCATGGCCGAAGGCGCCAGCCGCCGCGAGGCGGCGCTCGGCACCGGGCAACAGCTTTCGCTGCCGCTGTTGACCTCGTCGCTCACCACCATCCTCGCCTTCATGCCGCTGATGCTGGCGAGCGACAGCTCAGGCGAGTACATGCGCTCGATGTCGCTGGTCATCCTGATCGCGCTGATGACCTCGTGGCTGCTGGCCATGTGCTTCACGCCGCTGCTCTGCGTCTGGTTCATGGGCCAGCCCAAGCAGACGCCCGAACAGGTCAAGGCCGCCTTCGACGGCCGCGTCTACCGCATCTACAAGGCCTTCCTGCGGCTGCTGCTGAGGGCGCGCATCCCCTTCGTCGGCGCGGTCGCGGCCGGCCTCGTCGGCGGTTTCATCCTGCTGGGCCAGGTGCCGCAGCAGTTCTTCCCGGAATCCTCACGCAACCAGTTCTACATCTATCTCGACCTGCCGAACGGCGCCACGACCAAGGCCACCGACGCGACCGTGCGCGACGTCGTCGAATGGCTCGGCGACGAGACCGTCAATCCCGAGGTCGTCGCCAACGTCGCCTATGTCGGCTACGGCGGCCCGCGCTTCTTCGTGCCGCTGGCACCGCGTGACGAGGACCCGCATGTCGCCTTCGTGCTGGTCACCGTCACGGACGCCGCCGCCGTCGACGTGGTGCAGGAACGCGCCCGTAGCTATTTGGCCGAAACCCATCCCGAGGCGCTCGGCCGGCTGAAGAAGTTCTTCCTCGGCAACTCCGAGACGGGACTTTTGGAAGTGCGGGTGCGCGGCCGCGATCTCGACACCGTGGCGGCATTCGGCAAGGACGTCGAGGCGGCGCTCCGCGCCATACCCGGCGCCATCGACGTGCACAACAACTGGGAGAACCGGACCACCAAGATCCAGGTCAAGATCGACCAGACCCGGGCGCGCCGGGCCGGTGTCACCTCAAAAGAAATTGCCCAGAGCCTGAACGCCTTCTTCTCGGGCGGCACCGTCACGGCCTACCGCGAGGGCGACCAGGTGATCCCGATCGTGCTCCGGGCGGCCGACGCCGAGCGCACCAATCTCGACCGGCTGCGCTCGATCGAGGTCTATTCGGAAAGCGGCGGCCATAGCGTCCTGCTGTCTGACGTCGCCGACTTCGTGCCGGTCAATCAGTACAGCCGCATTGAGCGCTATAATCTCAAGCGCACCGTCACCGTGCAGGCCAAGCACTCCTGGCTGCAGGCCATTGAGCTGGTGCAGGCGCTCGAGCCCGCGCTCGCCGAGATCGAAGCCAAGTTGCCGGCCGGCTACAGCATCGAGATCGGCGGCGAGCCCGAGGACGCGGCAAAGGGCCAGGACGCGCTGTTCGAGTTCGTGCCGCACTGCCTGGCGCTGATCGTGCTGCTGCTGGTCTGGCAGTTCAACTCCTTCGCCAAGCCGGCGATCATCTTCATCACCATCCCGCTGTCCTTCGTCGGCGCCGCCATCGGCCTGTTGGCGACGGGCGCGTTCATGGGCTTCATGGCGATGCTCGGCTTCCTCAGTCTCGCCGGCATCATCATCAACAACGCCATCGTGCTGCTCGACCAGATCCAGGTCGAGATCGACGACGGGGCGACGCCCTACGACGCCGTCATCAACGCCTCGGTCAGCCGCTTCCAGCCGGTGATGATGACGACGCTCACCACCATCCTCGGCCTGCTGCCGCTGATGCTGCCGCCGGATCCGCTGTTCTTCGCCATGGCGGTGGTGATCGCGGCCGGGCTGTCGGTCGGCACGATCCTGACGCTCGCCACCGTGCCAGTGCTCTACACGCTGTTCCACGGCGTCAAGATCCCGCGCGGCGACAGCGCGGCGGCGAGCCCGGCGTTGGCCCCGGCCGAATAGGGAGGACGGATCATGCCTGCCGTCACCGAAGCCGCGCCCGCCTTCGTCGGCAGGCTCGACGTCCGCCGCCACCGCTTCGTCCTGCTGCTGGCATCGCTCGTGCTGCTGCTGGTGCTGTCGCCGGCGCTGGATGGCAGTCCGGCGGGCAGCCTGCTGATCGCCGTCCTGTTCACGCTCGTGCTGCTCGCCGCGGTGTTCGCGGCGGGCGGCCGTCGGTCGACGCTGGCCGTCGCACTCGGCTTCGCCGTGCCCTGGCTCTACTTGAGCTGGCTGCATCCGCTCTGGCGGGCCGAGCCCATCGACGTGGTCGCGGATCTGCTGCTGATCGGCCTCGCGGCCTACGTGCTCGCCCTGGTGCTGGCGCGCGTGCTGCGGGCGGAACGCATCGGCGTCGACGCCATCTGCGGCGCCATCGCCGTCTATCTGCTGACCGGTGTGGTCTGGGCCGTCTGCTACGGCGTCATCGAGGCGCTCGCTCCCGGCTCGTTCCGCCTCGCCGACGCGGACGCCGGGATGGTCTGGAACCAGCTCCTCTACTACAGCCTCGTCACCCTCACGACGCTCGGCTACGGCGACATCACCCCGCTCACCGCCGCCGCCCGCATCTGGTCGGCGCTGGAAGCCGTCACCGGCACCCTCTACCTCGCCGTCCTCATCGCCCGCCTCGTCAGCCTCTACCGCCACTAGGACGGCGCGTCACAGAATTCCGGTGACAGTAACCATAACTCCGCCGCTCAGACGTCCGCCGCTGCGCCGAGGTCGTGATACTGGCTGGAATAGAAGATCAGCGGCTGGGCCTCGCCGTGGCTGCAGGCCTGGACCGCGCCGATCAAGAGCGTGTGGTCGGCGACGACCATCGATTGCTCGACGGCGCAGTCGAAATAGGCGAGCGCGCCCACGAGCTTCGGCATGCCGTCGACATCCTCGAAGTCCGGCGTCAGCCCCGGCACCCGCTTGCCGGCGAAGTGGTTGGAGAGGTCCCGCGCCGAGGCCGGCAGGACGTTGACGCCGAACCGGCGGCTGCTCTCGATGGCGCTCAGCGTGCGACCCGTCATCACCGAGACCACCACGGTCGGCGGCGCGAGACTGATTGACGTAAAGCTGTTCGCCGTCATGCCGGCGATCTGGCCGTCCGGGTTGCGCGAAGTAATGACCGTGACGCCCGTCGTGAACCGCGACATCGCCCGTCGGAACGCCGCCGGATCGGGATGCCGCATCGCGTTACGCCTCCACCGGAAAATGAAACACCTCGGCGCCGCCGGGCGAATAGTTCGGCACGTCGTCCGCCACCGCGCGCCCCGCGTCCGACGCCATCGCCGCCCCCAGCGCCGCGCCGTCCTCGAAATAGGCCTGGAAAATGCAGAAAACGTTAACCGGACCCACCGCCTCGGGATAGGCGAAGTGCATGCGCAGCAGCCCCGGCAGCTTCTCGGCGAGCTTGAGGTGCGTGCCCTCGTAATAGGCCTTGAATGCCGCCGCGTCGTCGGGCCGGGGATAGATCACGGTCAGGCAATGCATCGCGCCGCCCGCCTATTCCGCCGCGACGGCGTTCGCCGACGCCCGCTCGATCCAGGCCTGGATGCGCGCCGGCGAGCCGAGATTGTCCCACTGCCGCTCAGGCGCGTTGAAGTTCTCGGTGAACTCGTCGCAGAGCGCCTTGTTCTGGCTCATCGCGCCGATCAGCATCTGCAGCGCTTCCGACGGCGGCTCCATCACCAGGTTGGTCCAGCGCGCCGCGCCCAGCACCCGGTCCTGCCGCTTCCAGTTCACCTTCTCGACGAAGCGCCGGTCCAGCACCGACGCCGCGGCGATCTCTTCGCCCAACACGAAGGCCGAGTACGACGCGATGTTGGCGCCCTGCCCGTTCACCGGATCGAGCGTCGCGTGCACGTCGCCGACGGCGACGGCGAACCTGCCGTTGTCGAACTCGAATGCGGTCTCCCGCACGGTCGGCGCCACGCCGCCTTGCAGCACGTCGACCGGCTGGCACAGGTCGAACCGCGCCGTATCGACCCGGTCGTAGACCGCCGGATGGTGCTTCTCCAGGGCCTCCAAGATCACTTGCAGGAACGCCTTGGGGTCGTCTTCGTATCGCGTGGTGACCGTCGCCTCCAGTTCGGTGCCGGGGATGTTCTCCATCAGCAGCGCCGTGCCGATGCCGTCGAAGGTGATCGTCGGAATGACGATCAGCTCGCCCATTTCAGGCGTCACGGACAGCGTCACGTTCATGGGCTCGGGATGCGCGACGCCCGTATAGAGGCCGACGCAAAGCCGCCGCTGCGGCTGCCGGTAGGGCGATTCCGCCGCGTCCAGGCCGAACATTGCCCCCAGCGGCCCCTTGCCCACGGCGACGACCAGCAGGTCGAACCGCTCGGCAAGCGGCTGGATATCGTTCTCCTCGATCCGGCGGTACTCAATTCGACCGCCGCGATCGGAGAAGTCATTCATCAGCGCCGGCAGGTAGATCCGATAGTCGACGGCCCGCGACGGCTTCTTGAAGTGGCCCCGAAAATTCAGCGGCTCGGGGAAGTTAAACCAGTGGTCGTGATAGTGGTAATGGTCGGCCATTGCTGGCCAGTGGTTCACGCCCAGCGCGCTCTCGCGCGTCAGCGTCGTATGGTGGTGCGCCACCGTGTTCAGCAGCCGTGAATCGCGATAGGCGTCCGGTTCCCGGTCCGTGATAACAGTCGCCTCGATCCCCCGCTGCTGCAGATAGAGCGCCAGGTGCAGCCCGGCGATCCCCGCGCCGACGATCCCGATTTTGTGCATGAGCGGCCTCCCATCCTTGTTGTTGGCCAAACTCTATTGCACGCCCCATTCATTCGGAATAACACTATCCGGATAAGATAAATTCCTGATTGGAATATATCTCCGAGCACCTGAAGCGGGATGGCATTTGGTGAAAGCAAGCGGACATCGTGACGCCTTTGGCTCCGGCGACATCGCCAACCGATGGCCGATCCTTCGAGACGCGCCCTGGCGGGCGCTCCTCAGGATGAGGTTTGCGTTTGATATCAGCACCTTACCTCATGCTGAGGAGACCCCGAAGGGGTCGTCTCGAAGCAGGCGATATCGGTTCGCGGCGGCGCCACCAGCAGCGTTCCGTTACCCGAGCCCGCTTCCCCGCCAACCCATCCCTGCCTGAGCGCACGCAACCAACGGACCGACGCGATGGACCGGATCGACTGCCTCACGGCCTTCGTGCACGTCCTGGAAAGCGGCAGCTTTTCCGGCGCGGCGCGCCGGCTCGGCACCACCCAGCCGACGATCAGCAAACGCATCGCCATGCTGGAGGGCGAGTTCGGCGCCAAGCTGTTCCTGCGCTCGACCCGGCGTCTGGTGCCGACATCAGAGGCCGAGCGCGTCTACGAGCAGGCCCGCGCCATCCTCGAGATGTTCGATTCCGCCCGCGCCAGCGCCCGCGACATCACGCCCCAGCCCGCCGGCACGCTGACCCTGAGCATCCCGTCATCCGTCGGCCGCAACCTGCTGATGCCGCTCATCGCCGATTTCGGCCGGCAGTACCCGGACGTCGCCCTCGACCTCCGCCTGACCGAGCGCCAGGTGAACCTGGTCGAGGAAGGCGTCGAGCTCGCGCTGCGCATCGGCGAGCTCAAGGACAGCGCGCTCCGCGCCCGCCCGCTCGGCCGCGTCCGCCGCTTCGCCGTCGCCAGCCCGACATACCTGCACGGTCGCCCGGCCCCGCGCGATCCCGCCGACCTGGCGGACCATCTCTGCATCGGCTATTCGCGTTTCGCCGAAGCCGTGCAATGGGTGTTCGAGAGCGAGCACGGCCGCCACGTCGCCGACGTCGACTGCACGATCAAGCTCGACGACGCCGACGCCATGCAGGCCGCCGTCCGCCAGGGCCTCGGCATCGCCATCCTCCCCATCTGGCTGGTCACCCCCCTGGTCGCGACCGGCGACCTCGAAATCGTCATGCCCGACCACACCGTCCCCAGCCTCCCCATCCACGCCGTCTACACCGAACCCCGCACGCTATCGCTCCGCGCCCGCCGCTTCCTGGATCTCCTCATCGACCGCCGCACGATCTTCGAAATCCCGGCGCCGGTCGACGATGTCTGAACGCGAAAGTTTCAGGAAAAATTTGTTGGTCTCATAGCAGAGGCCACGCGCCAATCGCGGAGTGTTTATGTGGAGAGATTGTTATCCAGAATCGCCAAAAAGTCGTCCCGGACATGACGATGCTGATGCAGGACCTAACAATCCGCATCAATATCGCCGTCTAGACGGACGGAGCCGAGGCAAAACCCGATCCGGAGTCCATATAGATACGACCACGCCATTCGAGCAATACGATTGCCGCATGAAACGTACGGACAATCTTGCGCTAGTTCCGTATGCCTCTATCCCGCAATGGTTGCTAGACTGGTGTCACTTGAGTTTGTGACTGGACATTGAGCACAGACTAGAGGCGGTCCTGTCCGTGTTGTCGATTGTGAGCTTGAGCGGTACACGGTCGAAACCTTCACGTGTTCTGCATTGTAGCTATGAACTCCAGTTGAAATTTTACATATATACGCCCTTGGGCAACAAAAGACGAGATAACAATGACTACTCTTGATGAAAATAGCGCATATCATGTTACGAAAGATCATGCAGAAGCTTTTGGCGCTCAGTCAAAATTGAGCAATAGGCTTTGGCTTACGCTAATAATATTGATTTTTTTTGTTGTTTTACCCTCCAAGACCAACAATTGCGTTGAACAGGATCACACACTTCCATTTGGTATTGGATGTATTGATGGAGCCTTGTTCGACATCCTATCTTTCTTCATGTTGGCAGTATTCATGATTTCATTTTGCCAAACACATGCGGGAGTAGTGCTAGCATATAGACGTGCTCATAGCGCTATCAATAGACTAGGAGAGCCGGGATCCGATCTGGTTGAAAGCCAGCGTCGATTTTTCGACGCGATGACCACACCATCTTTAAGCCGTGTCGGATCGCTTCCAATCTTGCTTCTCGTGAAATCTGCCAGCCCCAGCGCACGCAATTCTATTGCTGCCTACTATTATTTGTTTCTAAAAATTTTTGCGACCACAAGTCATCTTGGAATACCAATATTGGCTTTTTCTTTCGCATGGCAGCGTTTGATATTCAATGCAGCAACCCCAGAGTGGGTTCTATGGTTTGGTACAGCCACTGGCGTGGTTACATTTGTGGCGTCAGTTCAGATCTGTATTGCAGAGGTCTCCCAAGTATCGCGCACGTTTCGCAGGTTCATGAGAGGTGAAATTCACCCTGTTGGTGTGGATTGATTGGTGGAAACACGGTCGTGCTGAGCCAGTAGGTCTGCGCTCAGACTGAGTTGGAGCTATCATACCGCAATGCGCAGCCGTATTTTATGACTTTACGGTTGATTACGGTGACAGTGCACTTAACACGGGATGTACAGCCGGCTACACACCGGCCGTCACCTACCTTCCATAATGAAACCCTTTGGCCGTGACCAGCCAGTCGCCATCGATGCGATGGTAGGCCAGGCAGTCGACATAGACCGCCTTGTTGATGCGGACGCGGATCTTGACGAGCGCCTGGTCGTCGGTGGCGAAGTCGATCAGCAGGACCTGTTGCTCGCGCGGGGCGTTTTGCGATTTCGGTGACGGCTGGCTGCCGAGCGCCTCGCGGTGGGTCGTCGCGGTCAGCATGCGCATCTCGCCGTTGAAGAAGCCGTGCATTTGCGCGGTGGGTAAGAACACCCGGTCGAAGCGCGACGTGTCGGAGTCGTTTATCAGGTCGAAATCGCGGTCGACGGCGACGAATAGGCCACTTTGGTGACGTGCTTCACATCATGGGGGTGGTTCTGCGCGTTATATGATCGGCTAGGCAGCTGTATGCACGAAAAAGGGCCGTAAGCGGCAGCATTGGCAACCAGACGGGACAGCCATGCCGCAAGTGCTCGGATGAACTCAACAGGGATTTTGCCGTCAGCAGCCGACATGGCCGACGCACGGACGGCGGTGCTTTTTGACGGCGTCGATTGAGACACTTGGGGATATCGCTCCGGCAAGCCTATGGAGGAGCCAGATGTCGATTGCGACTGCGTCCATCAAGGGTCCTGTTGCGGAAAACACCACCAGTTCACCACCGCATGACAAAACGGCGGCAATTCACCACAAGAGCGCGCCAGACGGTCGCCCTAAGGCAAAGGAATCGGGCTCTGTACATGATGCAAGGTTGAGCAAACCGGCGACGTCCACAAAGGCCGGCGGATCTAGCGGCCGCCGCCTCGTCAGCCGGTGGTTTTCGAGTGATCAAGTCTATCCAGACGCCGGCGAGGCGGTCTCCATCGAAGAAGCGGAAGCGCTGCTGAAATACGTGGCCGAGAAAGGACTGGATCGGCCGGCGAAATTCACGGGCCCATTGCTGAAGGCCGTAACCGACTGCCGGACAGCAGAGAACGCGAACGCTCGGGTGGCGCACTACCACGATCTCTACAAACACTATTCGGCGCTGACGGCGCAGCCGTTTATCCCGAGCGGCGTGAACGGTCGAACGATCATCGATACCGAGAACCTGTTCCTCGGCACATTTTGGATTATCGCGTTGGGGCTCGTATTTTTCGTCTGCGGCGTGGCGATGGAGGTCTTTGGCCTCTATTTCAGAGATGTTACCGAGGTCTCCCAGCCCGGCACGACCGAAGCCGTCCTTTTCAAGGTCCACGAATTTGGCGGCCGATTTCTGTCTCCGTTTTTCTGGGGCGGCGTCGGAACCTGCGTCTATCTCGCAAAATCACTGTCGGAAAAGGCCAGCAACCAGGCTTTCGACTCGCGCCGATTGTATGGCCATCGCGCCCGCGTCTTCCTTGGCGCGGTATTCGCGGTGATTGTCGTTGAGATCTTCCAACTACGGCCGGGCGAGATCACGAACGGGATAAACATCGCGCCAAACGCGACGGCGTTTCTGTGCGGTTTGGGTGTGAAGGCCGTTTACGCCGCGTTCGAAAAGCTGGTCGATACAATTCACGACCGCATCAAGGGCATGGGCGCAGGAAGTGCAGCGGCGCCTGTCGTCGTCACGTCGCGCCGATAACCGTCCGGCTCCGGACGACGCCGCGATCGGTCCCGGACGGACCTCACTCAGTCGACTGGCCGGATTTGCGGTTTGCCGCAAGCCCGGCCAGTCCTGACAGGTTATTCACGTCGGCCCCGCTCACGTCCCGCCATGAAACCCCTTGGCCGTGACAAGCCAGTCGCCGTCGATGCGGTGGTAGGTGAGGTAATCGACGTAGACCGCCTGGTTGATGCGGACGCGGATCTTGACCATGGCCTGGTCGTCGGTGGCGAAATCGAGCAGCAGGATCTGTTGTTCGCGCGGGGCGTTTTGCGATTTGGGCGACGGTTGGCTCTCGAGCGCTTCGCGGTAGGTCGCGGCGGTGAGCATGCGCATCTCGCCGTTGAAGAAGCCGTGCAGTTGAGCGGTCGGGCCGAACACCCGGTCGAAGCGCGACGTGTCGGAGTCGTACATCAGGTCGAAATAGCGGTCGACGGCGGCGAGCAGGCCGGCATGGTCGGTCATGGCAATCCCCTTCGAAGCAAGCAGTGAACTCGGGCGACAACTATGGCGCGGATATCGAGGGCGAATCCTTGCGAATTGCATTGGATTCGACGGATAGTGCGCAATCTTCCGCCAAAACTAATCGTGATTTCGGACGGATATGCCAAAAACTGATCTGGACGCCATCGACTGCCGCATCGTCGCGGCGCTGCAGGCGGACGCGCGGCTCTCCAACGTCGAGCTCGCCGAGCGGGTCGGGCTCTCGCCCTCGCCCTGCCTGCGCCGGGTCCGGCGGCTGGAGCGGGACGGCTATATCGATGGCTACCGGGCCATGCTGCCGCGCGGCCGGATCGGCCTCGGCTTCACCGTCTTCGTCGGCATCAGCATCGACGGGCACGCCGACGACCGGGCCACGGCCTTCGAAGAGGGCGTCACCGCGCTGCCCGAGGTCGTCGCCTGCCACATGGTCTCGGGCGACGACGATTACCTGATCGAGGTCGTCGTGCCCGACCTGCAGCACTACCAGCGCTTCCTCGTCGACAAGCTCCTGGAGCTGCCGATCGTCAAATCCGTCCGCAGCAACATCGCCATCGAAACCCTCAAAGCCGCCGCGCCCCTGCCGCTCGACCACCTGGCCCCGGAATCAACCTCGCGTTAGCCCATCCGCCTTCCGGCACGCACCTCCGGGGTGCGGCGGCGAAACATTCGCCCCATCGGACGCCATTGTCTGAAATCGGTCATATCCCGGCGACGGCGGCTCATTAGGTAGATGGCGTACGTCGATCGAGGGCGTGCGTCACGCGAGCAAAAGCAAGCCGATGATCGAGGTATCCAAACGCTTGGCCGAAATCGCCGAGATCGACGACGAAGCCGAGCAGAACGAACGCCTGGAGGCGCTCTACGAAGAGCTGGCGGCCGGGCCCTGGCGCAAGGCGCTCGAGGCGCGGGCGGCCGGGAACGCGACAACGCCCGATGTCGACGCGTTCTACGCCCGCGCCGAGGAGAAGATGCGCCGATATCTCGAGACCGACGCCGACCCGGACGCGCCGGCGGCCGAGCCGCGTTCTCCAGCGCGCCGACACCACTGATCGCCACCCGAAAAAGCCACGACGTATCGAGCCCCGCCCTGCCGGATCCCGGCAAGGACGGCCGGGGCCGGACGTCGCGCGCCGATCCGGCGGGCCGCATGCCCGGCCGCGCCGGTGCGGTATCGACGCCGCCGCGAACCGATATCGCCAGTTTCGAGACGGGCCCTGCGGGCCCGCCTCAACATGAGTGCGTGCATTGATATCGACGCCACACCTCACGCTGCGGCATCGCTGTCGAACCCATCCCTCACCCTGAGGAGGCCGCGCCGCGGCCGTCTCGAAGCGTCGGCCATCGCGCGCCGGTCGGCGCAACCCGATCTTGGACGGCCGCGGCGTCAGCCGCCCGTCAAAACCAACATTTCGACACTTTTAGAAGCATCGAAGCGGCCCGGATTTCCGCCGATCGTTTTCCTTGACGGTTCCTGTGCATGGGGTTGTTCCGCGATCTCCCCCGCGCCTACCCCCCCTCTACCCTCCGAAGCTCCTTGGAGCGAAGGGCCTGCCCCGCCGAAGCTCGCAGAGCGAAGGTGGGCGGGCGGGCGACCTTACTCCGCCGCTTCCTGCACCGGCGGCCGCCAGCGCAGCACCGGCTTGCGGGCCGCGGCCGTCTCGTCGAGGCGGCGGCGCGGGGCGAGGCGCGGGGCCTGCTCGAACAGCTCGGTGTTGCCGGCCTTGGCCTGCCCGGCCAGGTGCCGCATGGCGCCGATGAACTGGTCCAGGCTGTCCTTGCTCTCGGTCTCGGTCGGCTCGATCAGCATGGCGCCGTGCACGACCAGTGGGAAATACATGGTCATCGGGTGGAAGCCCTCGTCGATCATCGCCTTGGCGAAGTCGAGCGTGCTGACGCCGGTGTCTTTCAGGAACCGGTCGTCGAACAGCACCTCGTGCATGCAGACGCCGTCGAAGGCCGGCGTCATCACGTCGGCGAGCTGGCTGCGGACATAATTGGCGTTCAGCACTGCGTCGTCCGCCACCTGCCGCAGGCCGTCCGAGCCGTGGCTCATCATGTAGGCGAGCGCGCGCACGAACATGCCCATCTGGCCGTGGAAGCCCTTCATGCGGCCGAAGCTCCGGGCCACTTCCGCCGCGTCGGCCGGCCGCTCGGCGAGGCTGAGGCCGCTGTCCCCGTGCACCACCGCCGGCAGCGGCGCGAACGGCGCCAGCGCCGCCGACAGCACCACCGGCCCGCTGCCCGGCCCGCCGCCGCCGTGCGGCGTCGAGAAGGTCTTGTGCAGGTTGATGTGCATGCAGTCGATGCCGAGGTCGCCCGGCCGCACGCGGCCGACGATGGCGTTGAAGTTGGCGCCGTCGCAGTAGAAGAAGGCGCCGGCGTCGTGCACCGCGTCGGCGATCTCGATCATGTCGTTCTCGAACAACCCGCAGGTGTTCGGGTTGGTCAGCATGATCGCCGCCACCTTGGGGCCGAGCCTGGCCTTCAGCGCGGCGAGGTCGACGCGGCCGCGGTCGTCCGCCGGGATCGCCTCGACCCGGTAGCCGCACATGGCCGCCGTCGCGGGATTGGTGCCGTGCGCCGATTCCGGCACCAGCACGATCTCCCGCGCATCGCCCCGGTCTTCCAGGGCCGCGCGGATGCACATCAGGCCGCAGAGCTCGCCCTGCGCCCCGGCGGCCGGCGACATGGCGACGGCCGGCATGCCGGTCAGGGTCTTCAGCCAGTGCGCCAGCTGGTCGATGAGGGCGAACGCCCCCTGCACCGTTTCCTCGGGCTGCATGGGGTGCAGCTCGGCGAAGCCCGGCAGCCGGGCGAGCTTTTCGTTCAGCCGCGGATTGTGCTTCATGGTGCAGGAGCCGAGCGGGTAGAGCCCGGAATCGATGGCGTAGTTCTTGCGCGACAGACGCACGAAGTGGCGCACCACCTGCGGCTCGGACACGCCCGGCAGGCCGATCGGCTGGTTGCGGGCGAGCCCGCCCAGGCGGTCGGCGACGGCGGCGGGCTCGGGCAGGTCGACGCCCGTCCGGCCCGGCGCGTCGAGTTCGAACAACAGCGGCTCCTCGTGGTCGAGGCCGCGATGGCCGGTCCAGGTCTCGGGCGCGCCGGTCTCGTTTCCGGCCGCGCGCGGCTTCGACAGATCGCTCGAATGGCCCATCACAGCACCTCCTGCAAGCCGTCGACCAACGCGTCGATATCGGCGTCCGTATTGGTCTCGGTGGCGGCGAGGATTAGCAGATCCTCCATGCCGGCGACCTCCGGGAATATCCGGCCTGCCGGCACGCCGCCCAGCACCTGACGCGCCGCCAGGGCCGAGACCACGTCGGCGGCGGGCTTCGGCAGCCGCAGCGTGAACTCGTTGAAGAAGGCGTCGGTCAGCAGCTCGACGCCCGGCAGCGTGGCTACGCGCTCGGCGAGCGTGACCGCCTTGGCGTGGTTGATCTGCGCCAGGCGGCGGAAGCCCGCCTCGCCCAGCAGCGCCATGTGGATCGTGAAGGCGAGGCTGCACAGGCCTGAATTGGTGCAGATGTTGCTCGTCGCCTTCTCGCGACGAATATGCTGCTCGCGCGTCGACAGCGTCAGCACGTAGCCGCGCTGGCCGTCGGCGTCCTGGGTTTCGCCGCAGAGCCGGCCCGGCATCTGCCGCACGTGTTTGTCGCGGCAGGCGAACAGGCCCAAGTACGGCCCGCCGAAGTTCAACGCGTTGCCGATGCTCTGGCCCTCGGCGACGACGATGTCGGCGCCCATCTCGCCGGGCGGCATCACCGCGCCGAGCGAGACCACTTCCGTCACCGCGACCACCAGCAGCGCGCCCTTCTCGTGCGCCGCCTTGGCGAGCGGGCGCAGGTCGGCGATGCGGCCGAACACATCCGGGTTCTGCACGACGACACAGGCCGTGTCGTCGTCGATCGCCGCGGCGATGTCGCCGCTTCCGCTCGCGTCCGGCGGCAGGGTCTCGACCGCGAAGTCGGTGAACTGCAGCAGCGTTTCCGTCGTCTCGCGGTAGTGCGGGTGCAGATTGCCGGCCAGCACGGCCTTCGCCCGGCGGGTCACACGTCCCGCCATCATCACAGCCTCGGCGCACGACGTGGCGCCGTCATACATGGACGCGTTCGCCACCTCCATGCCGGTGATCAGCGCGACCTGGGTCTGGAATTCGAACAGATACTGCAGCGTGCCTTGGCTGACCTCGGGCTGATAGGGCGTGTAGGAAGTGAGGAACTCGCTACGCTGGATCAGGTGGTCGACCGAGGCCGGCACGTGATGCCGGTAGGCCCCGGCGCCTAGGAAGCAGGGCGCCTGACGCGCCGACAGGTTGTCGCCGGCCAGCGCCTCCAGCGCCCGCTCGACCTCAAGCTCGCCGGCATGCGGCGGCAGGTCGACCGGCTTCGCGAGGCGCGCCTTCTCCGGCACGTCGACGAACAGGTCGTCGATCGCGCCGACACCGATGGAGCCCAGCATGGCCTGCCGGTCGGCGTCCGTCAGCGGCAGATAACGCATCAATCAAGGCCCTCCACGAAGGTCTTGTAAGCGGCCTCGTCCATCAGCGCGTCGAGCGCGCCCGTATCGGCCAGCTTCAGCTTGAAGAACCAGGCCCCGCCCATGGGATCGGCGTTGACCTGGGCCGGATCGTCGACCAGCGCGTCGTTGACGGCGACCACCTCGCCGTCGGCGGGCGCGTAGATCTCGGCCGCCGCCTTCACCGACTCGACCACGGCCACCTCGTCGCCCTTCTTCACCTGCTTGCCGACATCGGGCAGCTCGACGAAGACCACGTCGCCCAACTGCTCCTGCGCGAAGTCGGTGATGCCGCAGGTGCCGACGTCGCCGTCCAGGCCGACCCATTCATGTTCCTCGGTGTAACGCTTTGTGCTCATTGCAGAAGCCTCCAGAGCTTGTTGGCGGCGTCAGCCGCGATAGTAGTTGTGCGGCACGAAGGGCAGCTTGACGACACTGGCCGGCAGGACCTTGCCGCGCACCATCAGACCCAGCGGTGTGTCGGCGGCGGCATGCGCCGTTTCGACGTAGCCCATCGCCACCGGCCCCTCCGCCGACGGGCCGAAGCCGCCGCTGGTGACCTCGCCGATGCGCCGTCCGTCGCTGTCGACCACCTCCGTGTGCTCGCGCGCCGGCGCCCGACCGTCCGGCTTGATGCCGACACGCCGACGCGGCGGGCCGTCCTGGATCTGCGCCAGAATCTTCTCGGCGCCTGGAAAGCCGCCTTCCGCCCGCCGGCGCTTGGCGATGGTCCAGAGCAGCGCCGCCTCGATCGGCGTCGTCGTCTCGTCGATGTCATGCCCGTAGAGGCAGAGGCCCGCCTCCAGCCGCAAACTGTCGCGGGCGCCGAGGCCGATCGCCTCGACCTCCGGCTCGGCCAGCAGGGCGCGCGCCAGCGCTTCAGCCTGGTCGGGCGCGACGGAGATCTCGAAGCCGTCCTCGCCGGTATAGCCCGACCGGCTGACGCCACAGTCGATGCCGGCGACGGTGAGCTTGCGCGATGTCATGAAGGTCATTTGCTCGGCGCCCGGCGCGAGGCGCGCCATCACCGCGGCGGCGGCTGGGCCCTGCAGGGCCAGCAGGCCCCACTCGCCGAAGGGCTCGACGTCGGCGCGGCCGGCGAGGCGGTCGCGCATGTGCGCGATGTCGGCGTCCTTGCAGGCGGCGTTGACCACCAGGTACAGGTGGTCGCCCGCGTTGGTTACCATCAGGTCGTCGAGGATGCCGCCGGCCTCGTTGGTCAGCAGCGTATAGCGCTGGCTGCCCTGAGCCAGCCCTTGAATGTCGCCCGGAACCAGGGTCTCGAGCGCCGTTGCGGGATCGTCGCCCCGGAGCCGCACCTGCCCCATATGCGAGACGTCGAACAGGCCGGCCGCCGACCGCGCGTGTAGATGCTCCTTGAGCACCCCCAGCGGATACTGCACCGGCATGTCGTAGCCGGCGAACGGAACCATCTTGGCGCCCAGCTCAACATGCAGGGCGTGCAACGGCGTTTGCTTGAGTGCTTGATCCCCGTTACTGGCCATCCGATCCTCCGACACCAGGTGCCTGACGACAGCCCCCTTGGCTGCGTCATGCCCCCTCTGTCGTCGGACCTGAGATATTCACCCGGCACGGCGGCGAACCGCGTATCGGGCTTCCCCCTTCGGTGGAGCGCGTTCGGGTCTATCGAACACGCCCGCTTTCCAGAGAGCCATCCCCCTGCGGTCCGGGTGCCTGAGAGTTTCCGGGGCGGTTGCTCCTTCGGCGGCGACCACGGCCTGTGGCCCGTCGCGCTCTCCCGCAGGGATCATCTGTATGGTCGGCGCCGCCTTGCGACCGCGTCGATAGATAGGATCATAGGCCGTCACCGGCCCAAGTCAACGCGGACCCCCGGCCGCGCGGGCGGCCGCCTAGCGGCGGTTCTGCTCCAGCTGTTCGGCGGTCAGCTGGAAGCCAACCAGGACCTCGTAGTTCGCGCCGCTATCCTCGCCCGAGAGCGGCAGCTCCTGGTCGATTTCCTCGCGAACGCCGGCCCGGCGCTGGCGCCGGTCGAATTCGATGACGCTGTCGAACACTTCCTTGGCCAGGATGTTCTGGCGCGAATCGGCAATGGCGACGAAGAACGGGAAGTTGGTGGATCCGTCCTCCGCCGCCGGCCCACGGGTGGCGACGATATCGATCGCCAGCGCCGCCGTCAGCCGGCCATCGCGCAGATAGCGGCAGCTGAACTGGACGTTGCTGATCTCGGCCTGATAGCGCACGTCGGTCAGGTCGCGCCCAGCACCCTCGCGATACTGGGTCAGGCGCGCCGCATCGCTGACGATCGACACCGTGGGGCACGGTCCCTGCGGGCTCGGAAAAAGCGTATCGCAGCCTGTCAGCACGGCCACCGAAGCGACCGCCAGCAGACCCGAACCGACATGCCGGCGGGCTAATTTCATTGTCTCATTAGAGAGCGTTGTGGCTGCCGTCGCACATGGGGGAATTCTTGGTGTTCTTGCAGCCGCAGAAGAACACGCTGCGGCTGGCCTCGGCCTTGTAGGCGACCGGCGTGAATTCGGAGCCCTTGTGGCTGCCGTCGCAAAACGGCTGCATCTTGCTTTTGCCGCAGGCACACCAGAAATAGGATTTGCCGGCCTCGACCTGCACTTCGTAGGGCGCGGTCTGCGCGACAACCGGATCGGCCATGACTACCCTTTCCTCCGAACGGAGACTGTAATAGGTTGCGGCGCTGCCACGTCGAGGTTGACGGCCGCAACGGCGCCGCCACGTTAGAGATATGCGCCGCGATGCACAAGAACGGCGTCGGCGCAGGTTCACCGGTAGATGACGCGATGACAAAACCGACGACAAAGCCGCCGTTGGATATCCTGCTGGCCGCGCCGCGCGGGTTCTGCGCCGGCGTCGACCGGGCGATTCAGATCGTCGAGCTGGCGCTGGCGAAATACGGACCGCCGGT
Source organism: Alphaproteobacteria bacterium (assembly GCA_965232515.1). GTDB lineage: Bacteria > Pseudomonadota > Alphaproteobacteria > JANQKO01. The sequence goes on from CBDDPY010000002.1 coordinate 3,073,700, forward strand.
CTACGTGCGGCACGAAATCGTACACAACCGGTTCGTGGTCGAGAACCTTGAGAAGGACGGCGCCGTCTTCGTCGACGAGCTGGACGAGGTGCCCGCGGATGCACCGGTCGTGTTCTCGGCCCATGGGGTGCCCAAATCGGTGCCAGCCGAGGCACAGCGCCGCAAGCTGTTCTATCTCGACGCCACCTGCCCCCTGGTCTCGAAGGTGCACCGCGAGGCCGAGCGGCATTTCGCGCAAGACAGGCACATCGTGATGATCGGCCATGCCGGGCATCCGGAGGTGATCGGCACCATGGGCCAGCTGCCAGATGGCGCCATCAGCCTGGTCGAGACCACGGCCGATGCCGAGATCGTCGACCCACCGGACCCGGCACGGCTGGCCTACATCACCCAGACCACCCTGTCGGTCGACGAGACCGCCGATGTCGTCGCCAAGCTGCGTCAACGCTTCCCCGAAATCGTCGGGCCCAAAAAGGAAGACATCTGCTACGCCACGACCAACCGGCAGAACGCGGTCAAGGCCATCGCCGCGCGGTGCGACGCCTTCCTGGTGATCGGCGCGCCGAACTCGTCGAACTCGCTGCGTCTCGTCGAGGTCGCACAGCGGGCCGGTTGCCCGCAGGCCATGCTGGTGCAGCGCGCCGGCGACATCGACTGGCCGGCGTTGGTCGAAGCGCGCGCCGTCGGCATCAGCGCCGGCGCGTCGGCGCCGGAACTGCTGGTCGAGGAGGTGATCGGCGCCTTCCGCGACCGCTACGCGGTCCGCATCGAGGAAGTCGAGGCGGCGTCCGAAAACGTCGAGTTCAAGCTGCCGCGCGAACTGCGCGCGAGCGCCTGAGCACGCCACCACGGCGACGGTTCCATGGCTGTCTACACGGAAGTCGACGACGACGAACTGGCCGCATTCGTTGCCGGCTATGACATCGGCGAGGTCACGGCCTGCAAAGGCATCGCCGAGGGCGTGGAGAACTCCAACTTCCTGCTGCAGACCGACCGCGACAGCTTCATTCTGACGATCTACGAGAAACGCGTCCGGCCGGACGATCTGCCGTTCTTCCTGGGACTGATGAACCATCTGGCCATGCGCGACGTGCCTTGCCCGACGCCGCTTCACGGCCGCGACGGCGTCGCCCTGCGTACGCTCGCCGGGAAACCGGCGGCGATCGTCACCTTCCTGCAGGGGGTCTGGCCGAAGCGACCGACGGCGCAGCATTGCGGCGAGCTCGGCGCGGCCATGGCGCGCATGCATCTCGGCGGCGACGGCTTTGCGCTGACCCGCGCCAACGATCTGTCGGTCGACGGCTGGCGGCGGTTGGTGGTGTCGACGGAGTTGCGGGCGGACACCGTGATGCAGGGACTCGCGCGTGAGATCGCATCAGAGTTCCGCGACCTCGAACGCAACTGGCCAAGCGGCCTGCCGTCGGGCGTGATCCATGCCGACCTGTTTCCCGACAACGTATTCTTCCTGGGCGAGAAGCTGTCGGGTCTGATCGACTTCTACTTCGCCTGCAACGACGCGCTGGCCTACGACCTTGCGGTCTGCCTCAACGCCTGGTGCTTCGAGGGCAATGTCGAGTTCAACATTACCAAGGCCCGCCGGCTGCTGCGCGGTTACCGCGAGGTCCGCGACATCGGCGCCGACGAGATGGAGGCCCTGCCATGGCTGGCGCGCGGGGCGGCGCTCCGGTTCCTGCTGACGCGGCTGTTCGACTGGTTGAACCAGGTCGACGGCGCGCTGGTGAAACCGAAGGATCCGCTGGAATACCTGGCCCGGCTTCGCTTTCACCAGCACGTGCCCGGCGCCGGCGCCTACGGATTGGACTAGATATGGCTGATGTTGTTGAGATCTATACCGATGGCGCCTGCTCGGGCAATCCGGGGCCGGGCGGCTGGGGCGTGCTGTTGCGGTTCGACGGGAACGAGAAGGAGCTGAAGGGCGGCGCGCGGGAGACCACCAACAACCGGATGGAGATGACGGCGGCCATCGAGGCGTTGTCGGCGTTGAAGCGGCCGTGCCAGGTACGCCTGCACACGGACAGCACCTATCTGAAGGACGGTATCACCAGCTGGATTCACAACTGGAAGCGCAACGGCTGGAAGACCGCGGCCAAGAAGCCGGTCAAGAACGAAGACCTCTGGCGCCGACTGGACGCGCTGTTGGCCAATCACGAGATCGCGTGGCATTGGGTGAAAGGCCATGCCGGCCACCCCGAAAACGAGCGCGCCGACGCCCTCGCCCGCGAGGGCATGACCCCCTACCTGCGCTAGCGCCAATCGCGGCTAGGGCAGGCTGGCCTCGACCTGCAGCACGACGCCGTCAACACCGGTCACTCTGACCTGCGCCCCGGTCGGCAGATCCGGCCCGGACAGTTTCCACATCGTATCGTCAATATGCGCCTTGCCGTTGCCGTTCACGATCGGCTCGGCGAGCGTCAAAGTGCGACCGACATACTGCTCGCCGCGGCGGTTCAAAGTCGGATGATCGGTCTCGATCGGGCTGCGCTTCAGATAGCGCCGGGCGGCGGCGATACTGATGACCGACAGCGCCGCGAAGATCAGGAACTGGTAGCGCCAGTCGAGGCCCGGCACGAACAGGACGACGAGGCCGACAACGCCGGCCGCGATGCCCATCCACAGAAACACCGCGCCGGGGATGACGATCTCCAGGATGACGAGCGCGACGCCGGCGACCCACCAGGCCCAATAGTCCAGCGTCATCAGCCACTGTTCGATCATGCGCCGTCGCTCCACGGCCCGGCTGGCCGGTTGGGACCGGCGGATGCCGGCGGCGTTGTCGGCGCCGGCGGGGTCGGCCGCGGCGGGGATGGCGGCTGGCTGCCGTTACCCTGACCGCCTCCGGCGCCGAAGGCCTGCGCGGCGATTTCGCCGATGCCCCCCAGCGCGCCGATCACGGACGACGCCTCCAGCGGCATGAACAGAATCTTCTGGTTCGGCGAGGTGGCGAACTGGCCCAGCGCTTCGACGTAGCGCTGCGCCACGAAGTAATTGATCGATTGCACGTCGCCCTGCGCGATCGCCTCCGACACCATGGTCGTCGCCTTGGCCTCCGCTTCGGCCTCGCGCTCGCGTGCCTCGGCATCCCGGAAGGCGGCCTCGCGCCGGCCCTCGGCCTCCAGGATCGCGGACTGCTTCTGTCCCTCGGCGCGCAGGATCTCGGCGTTCCGATCACCCTCGGCTTCCAGAATCGTGGCCCGCTTTTCGCGCTCGGCCTTCATCTGCCGGGCCATGGCGTCGACCAGATCGCGCGGCGGCGCGATGTCCTTGATCTCGATCCGCGTGACCTTCACGCCCCACGGCGTGGTCGCCTCGTCGACCACGGTCAACAGCCGGTGATTGATCTCGTCACGCTTGGACAGCAGTTCGTCCAGGTCCATGGAACCCATGACCGTCCGGATGTTGGTCATGGTCAGGTTCAAGGTTGCGAGCTCGAGCTGGCGAACCTCATAGGCCGCCTTGGCCGCATCCAGGATCTGATAAAAGACCACACCGTCGACGGCCACCATGGCGTTGTCCTTGGTGATGACTTCCTGCGTCGGCACGTCCAGGACCTGCTCCATCATGTTCATTTTGGCGCCGATCCGGTCGATGATCGGTACGATCAGATGCAGGCCGGGCCGAAGTGTCCGCGTGTATCTGCCGAACCGCTCGACGGTGTATTCCATGCCCTGCTCGACAGACTTCACGCCCATCGCCACCAGCAACAACGCCAGCACGACAATGGCGAAGACGAAAATCGTAAATCCACTCAATGAAATGAACATGGCCCGATCCCCTTAACTATTCCCATTGCCATGACCGTAACTTTGCCGCAGGCTGCCGCGATTACAACCGGAATAGCTGTATGGAAGTCCGGGCATGCAAAGCCGCAGCCGAATTCATTCATTCCATCCCGATCGTTACGGCGACGTTAAGACGGCGGTACGCGCGCTGCTGCACGCCGCCGGCGGCGAGGCGAAAGCCGCCGAAATGTGCCGGGTTTCGAAGTCGACGCTGTCCGAATACGGCAATCCGGCGCATGCCGACCGGCATATGCCGATCGACGTCGTGCTGGCGCTGGAAACGGCCACCGGCGAAATGCCGGTCAGCGGACACCTGGCTGCAACGCAGGATTGTGTGCTGTTGCGCCTTCCCGATGCCGATGCGGAGCCGGAATGGCTGGCGCATCTGACCAATATCGGCAAGGAAGCAGGCGACGTCTTCAACCGGGCCGGCGAGTTCCTGGCAGATGACGGCGACATCGACGCAACCGAGGCGCCGGCGCTGCTGCGCGAAGTCGACGAACTGCTGATGGCCGTTGCGGGCATGCGGGCCGCGGTGCGCGGCCGTCTGTCGACCGATTGATTCCGCCGAGCACCGGCCGGCCGGCAAAGAAAAACGCCGCCCGCTATGTTTCGGACGGCGTTTGTAGGAGCCCTTGCCCTTTTTGGCGCTGACCACCCGCTGTCGAAGCAACGGCTGGGTCAACGCGCGGGCGACCGGATTGCCCGATCGTCTGATGCGCCGGCGCATGTTCACCTCCATCGCTGGTTTGGTCCGCCTATGTAAACAAACAGAGGTAAAAGAAAAAGGGGCCGAAGCCCCTTTTCGATCACTATGGCCGGTTGAGGCGGGTATCTGGTCTCAGACCTGCCCCATGATGGTGTCGGCGCCGGATACGGCCATTTCGCCCGGGTTTTCCTCGATATTGATGGCCTTGACGGTACCGTCGTCGACCAGGATCGAGAACCGGGTCGCGCGCACGCCCATGCCACGGGCCGTCAGGTCAAGCTCAAGGCCCAGCTTCTTGGTGTAGTCGGCCGAACCGTCGGCCAACATCATCACTTTGTCGCCGGCGTTCTGGTCCTTGCCCCAGGCGCCCATGACGAAGGGGTCGTTCACCGACATGCAGGCGATCGTGTCGACGCCCTTGGCCTTCAGATCGTCGGCATGCTGAACGTAGCTCGGTACGTGCTTGGCCGAGCAGGTCGGCGTAAATGCGCCCGGCAGTCCGAACAACACCACTTTCTTGCCCGAAAACAATTCGGATGTCGGCACCGGTTGCGGGCCACCGTCGCCCATCGTCATCATGGTGCCTTCCGGCATCTTGTCCCCTACGCTGATCGTCATCGTCATCCCTCCAAGTGTCCCGGATTGCCCCGGCAATCCCCTGCGCACCGGCTTATAGCCGTCCGACGGTGCATTGAAAAGCATGCCGCCCGAGGCGACAACGGAAATCGGTAAATGACGATCCGATCGGCCCGCTGGCGCGTCGAGTCAGCTTCCGGGCCGGGCCTTGGTCTTGAACTCGACCGCCCGCTTGCCGTCGACCAGCGTCAGCACGAGGTTCTGATCGGCCAGCACTTGTGCCGTGCCGCTGGCATGGACAGGCAGCCGCAGACGGGCGCGGCGGCCGTCGTCATCGAGCTGCACGTCGGGCCGGCCGAAGCGAAACGGGAACGGCGCTTCGACAAACATGTCCGGCGCCTGGAACGCCGTTTCGCCGCGGACCACGACTTCCAGAACCTGATCGTCGCCTGATTTGAGGACGTTGATCGCCTCGATGCTTTCGGGGCCGTCCGCAGGCAGGCGATGCAGATAATCGTTGATCAGCGCGGCATGCGCGGTCGAGGCCGCCGGTCCGGCCGGCAGGTCGAGTGCCAATTCAGCGCTCGCCGGCACGCAGATCTCGGCGCAGACCATGTATTCCACCGCGACCCGGGCGGCGACGGGCTGGCCCGGCCGCTGCAGCTTGATGTCGATCGGAAAAACGATTTCCTCGGCATAGCCGAAACTGTCGAAACCGAACGCCGTGAACCGCTTCGGCGCCGGCCAGGCGATCTCGGCGTTGGCAACATTGCGCGAGCCCGACCAGTCCAGTCGCGGCGGAAGACCGGCATCGCCCGGATCGCGCCAGTAGGTCTTCCAGCCGGGCTCCAGGCGGATCTGCAGACCGACCGAAATGCTGGCGCCGTCGCCGACCGTGGATTGCGCCGAGACCAGGCGGATGTGACTGTCCTGGTTGTCGACCCAGGCACTGTCAGCCGCCATGGCCGGCGTTACGGCGACAAACAGACCGATTGCCGCGGCGGCGCCGCATTGAGACATTCTTAACGCCATTGCCATGATCCTAGCCCGGTCAGCAAATGATTGCGCCCCGCCGGTTATATGGGGCTAAATGTAAAACTGGTTTTGACAATCTCGTGACCTTGCATCGGCAGCCCAAGGCCTAAATCTCTTTAGCATGAGCAACGACGAAAATCTTGAAGGCTACCTGGAAGGGCAACTGTTGATCGCCATGCCCTCGATGCAGGATCCGCGCTTCGAGCGTACCGTGATCTATATGTGCGCCCATTCGGCGCAGGGCGCCATGGGATTGGTCGTAAACAAGCTCGCCGATCACATCTCGTTCCACGATCTACTGGATCAGCTGACCATCGACGTGCCGGAGGTCGAGAACGAAATCCGCGTCCATGTCGGCGGACCGGTCGAGACCGGACGTGGCTTCGTCCTGCATACCGGCGATTACCAGCAGGAATCGACCCTGTTGGTGAACCCAGAATTCGGCCTGACGGCCACGGTCGATATCCTGCGCTCGATCGCGGTCGGCGAAGGACCGCGGCGCAGCCTGCTGGCGCTGGGCTACGCCGGCTGGGCGCCAGGTCAACTCGACAGCGAAATCCAGGAAAACGGCTGGCTGCACACGCCGGCGGATCTGGATCTGGTCTTCGACAGCGATCTCGAAGGCAAATGGGAACGCGCGATCAACAAGTTGGGGATCGACGTCTCGTTCCTGTCATCCGACGCGGGCCACGCTTAGCCCGCATTCGACAGCACCTGATCAGGATCCGACGGTCGCGCCTTCGGCCGGCGCGGGAACGGCTTCGCGCTTGTCGCTGCCGAGCATGGCGAACAGCACATGATCGCGCCAGGCACCGTTGATCCGCAGGTATTCGCGCGCCAGCCCTTCCTCGCGAAAACCGACCCGGCGAAGAACGGCTTTGCTGCGGTCGTTATTGGGCAGGCAGGCCGCCTCCAGCCGGTGCAGCCGCAGCTCGCCGAACACGAACGGCAGGATCGCCTTCACCGCGTCCGACATGTGCCCCTTGCCGGCATAGTCCTTGCCCATCCAGTAGCCGAGCGAGCAGGACTGGGTGACGCCGCGACGGATGTTGGTCAAGGTGACGCCGCCCACCAGCCGGTCATCGGAGCGCCGGAACACGAAAAATGCATAGCCGAAGCCGTCGCGGGCATCCCGGTGATAACGCCGCAGCCGCCGGCGGAACGCGTTGCGCGTGAGTTCGTCGACCGACCAGGTCGGCTCCCATGGCGTCAGGAATTCTCGGCTGGCCGCGCGCAGACGCGCCCAATCGGCCCAATCGGTCAATTGCGGCGGGCGCAGATAGACCCGATTGCCCTGGACCACCGGCGCCGGGCCGGACCATGGTGGATTACGGAGAAATGCTGACAAGGACCTTTGACCGCCACCCTTTTCGTTCAGCCAAATTTTGCCGCGATGAGGTCGTAGCTTGCAAGCTTGTCGATGGGTCCGAGCGCCGCCACGGCCGGTTGGCCGGCGCCGCAGATCCGCGCCGCCACGCGTCGCACGGCCGCGGTATCGACCGCTTCGATCTCGCCGACGATCTCGTCGACCGGCAGCGGACGGCCGTGAATCAGCATCTGCCGGCCCAGTTGCTCGGCCCGACCGGACGAGCTTTCGAGCGACATCAAGGTGCCGGCCTTCAGTTGCGCCCGGGCCCGCGCCACCTCCTCGTCGCCGGCATCGTCGGCCAGCCGGGTCAGCTCGTCGCACATGACCGGCACCAGCTCGGCCACCTGATCCGCGCCGGTGCCGGCATAGACGCCGAACATGCCGCCGTCGAGATAGGACGAGGCGAAGCTGAATACCGAATAGCAGAGGCCGCGCTTCTCGCGCACTTCCTGGAACAGGCGCGACGACATGCCACCGCCCAATACGGTCGACATCACCTGAGAGGCATAGAAATCGTCGTCGTGATAGCGCAGGCCCGGCAGGCCCATGGCGAAATGCACCTGCTCCAGCTCGCGCTGATCGCGGTAATCGCCGCCGGCATAGCTGGCCGGCGCGAAACTGGGCGCGTCGGCCGCGGACAGGTCGCCGAAGGCCGCTTCGGCGAGCGCGACGATGGCGGCGTGCTCGACGGCGCCCGCAGCGACCAGCACCATGCGCGGGCCCAGATAATGCCGCTGCATGAAACCGGCCAGCGCCTCGCGGGCCATGTTCTCGACCCGCTCGACTGTGCCCAGGATCGACCAGCCGAGCGGCTGATCCGGATAGGCTGTCGCCTGGAGTTGATCGAAGATGATGTCGTCGGGCGTGTCCTCGGTCTGGCCGATCTCCTGCACCACGACCGTGCGCTCGCGCTCGAGTTCGTCCGCGTCGAACACCGAATGCTGCAGAATGTCCGCCAGGATATCGACGGCGAGCGGCACATCGTCCCGCAGGACGCGGGCGAAATAGGCTGTTTGCTCGCGGCTGGTGTAAGCGTTCAGGTGGCCGCCCACCGCCTCGATCTCCTCGGCGATCGCCTGGGCGCTGCGCCGTTTGGTGCCCTTGAAGGCCATATGCTCGAGCAGGTGCGCGACGCCGTTAACCTCGGGCGTCTCGTAACGGGCGCCGGCATCGACCCAGACGCCGACCGAGGCGCTCTGGAGACGCGGCATGGCGTCGGTGACGACGCGCAGGCCATTGGCAAGGGTGGTTACGTCAACGGTCACGGGCGCAAGCCTCCGGTTGAAATCTATGCCTGGCCGCCGATCAGCCCGCGGATATGCGCCTGGACGGCGGCAAGCTCGTTCGGCAGCACGTCGTAGCGTTCCTCACGATCGTAAAGATCGGCCAAACGCGGGGGCAGCTCGGGGCGCCGGCGGGTCGCCTTCTCGACGGCATCGGGGAACTTCGCCGGATGCGCCGTGCCCAGCACCACGACCGGCGTGTCGTCCGGCGTCCGGCCGCGGGCGGCGGCGACGCCGACGGCGGTGTGCGGGTCCAGTAGCAGGCCCGTCTCGGCGTGAACCCGGCCGATCATGGCGGTGGTCTCGGCCTCGTCGGCCCGGCCGCTGTCGAAGAGCGCACGGGTATTGGCGAGACGCGCGGCCTCGATGGCGAAACCGCCGTTCGCCGACAGATCGCGCATATGCGCCGACACGGTGGCGCCGTCGCGGCCCGCGAGATCGAACAGCAGGCGCTCGAAGTTGCTGGCGACCTGGATGTCCATGCTCGGGCTCTGGGTCGCGTGCACCTCGCCAACACGGTATTCGCCGGTCTGGAAGAAGCGGTGCAGGATGTCGTTGCGGTTGGTGGCGACGACAAGCCGTTCGACCGGCAGGCCCATGGCGGCGGCGACATAGCCGGCATAGACATCGCCGAAATTACCGGTCGGCACGCAGAACGCGACCGGCCGGTCGGGGCCGCCGAGCGCGGCCGCGGCGGTGAAATAGTAGACTGCCTGCGGCAGCACGCGGGCCCAGTTGATCGAGTTGATCGCGGAGAGCGCGATCTCGTCGCGAAAGGCCATGTCGTTGAACATCGCCTTCAGCAGCGCCTGGCAATCGTCGAACGTGCCTTGAACGGCAATATTGTGCACGTTCGCCGCGGTCACGGTGGTCATCTGCCGGCGCTGCACCTCGGACACCCGGTCGAGCGGATGCAGGATGACCACGTCGATGCCGGCGCGGTCGCGGAAGGCCTCGATGGCGGCCGCGCCCGTGTCGCCCGAGGTGGCGCCGACGATGGTCAGGCGCTGCGAACGGCGGGCCAGCACATGCTCGAACAGCCGGGCCAGCAACTGCATGGCCACGTCCTTGAAGGCGAGCGTCGGTCCGTGGAACAGCTCCATCAGCCACTCGTTCGGCCCAAGCTGACGCAGCGGCGCCACCGAATGGTGGTCGAAGACCTCGTAAGTGGTCCGGACGATATCGGCGAAAGCATCCGGCTCGATACCGTCGGCGAACGGCGCCATCACCCGGGTGGCGACGGCGTGATAGGGCATGGCGGCGAACGATCTGATATCGGCGGCCGAAAGGTCCGGCCAGGCGTCGGGCACGTAAAGGCCGCCGTCGCGCGCCAGGCCGGTCAGCAGCACGTCCTCGAAGCCCAATTCGGGCGCCGTTCCTCGGGTGCTGATGTAATTCAACGCGGTGATCTCCGACGGCGTGGCAAAGCGGGCGCTAGCCTACCCCAAATAGCGCGCCTGTAAATGCGCCTTGAACGGCGCCGCGTCCAGCGGCCGGCCGGTCGCCCGCTGGAGCAGGCCGTCGGCATCGTGCCGCCGCCCCTGGCCATGCACGTTGTAGCGCAGCCAGGTCAGCAGCGGCGTGAAGTCGCCGGCTTCGATCCCGGTGACGATATCCGGCGACTGCGCCACCGCGGCGGCATAGAACTGCGCCGCGGCCATGGCGCCCAGCGTATAGGTCGGGAAATAGCCGATCGCGCCGTCCATCCAGTGGATATCCTGCAGGCAGCCGTCCCGGTCGTCGGGCGGGCGAACGCCCACCAGCTCCGCCATGCCGTCGTTCCAGGCCGCCGGCAGGTCGGCGACCGGCAGATCGCCTGACAGCAATGCCCGCTCGAGCCGGTAACGCAGGATGATGTGCAGCGGATAGGTCACCTCGTCGGCGTCGACCCGGATCAGCCCGCGCTCGACGCGCTGATAGAGCCGCAGGATGTTGTCCTGGCCCCAGGGCGCGCCGTCGCCGCCGAAGGCCGCGGCCATGCGCGGCAGGGCGTAACCGAGGAAGTGGTCGCCGCGGCAGACCTGCATCTCGATCAGCAGCGACTGGCTCTCGTGCAGCAGCATGCCGCCGGAGTTGCCGACCGGCTGCCGCCGCCAGGCCGACGGCAGGCCGCGTTCGTAAAGCGCATGGCCGGTCTCGTGCAGGACGCCCATCAGGGCCGACGTGAAGTCGTCGGTGGTGTAGCGCGTTGTGATACGGACGTCGTCGGGCACGCCGCCCGTGAAGGGATGCGCACTGACGTCGAGCCGGCCGTGCGCGAAGTCGAAACCTAGCGCGGTCATGAAATCGGCGGCGAGACGCTGCTGCGCCGCGATGTCGAACGGCCCCTCGGGCCGCAGCGGCGGCTCGGCCGCGCCCTGCCGCATCAGCACATCGTCGAGGAAGTCGGGCAGGAACTCGGCAAGGTCGTCGAACACGCGATCGACGGTCGCCGAGGTCAGGCCGGTTTCATATTCATCGAGCAGGGCATCATAGGGCGCGCAGCCGAAGGCCTGGGTCCGGCAGTCGGCGATTTCCCTTGTCAGCCGCAGCACCTCCTCCAGATGGGGTTGCTGCCGCGCAAAATCGTTCTGCGGCCGGGCCTCGCGCCAAACCATCTCGGAGGCGCTGCCGGCGCGCTCGATCTCGGCGACCAGCGACGACGGGACCGCCGTGGCATAGCGCCAGGCGCGGCGCATCTCGCGCAGGTTCGCGGCTTGCCAGTCGTCGAGATCGCCGGCCGCGGCCTCGGCCGCATCCAGCAGGTCGGCGACGCGCGGTTCGGTCAGCATGTCCTGCGCCAGCACGGCGAGCGTGGCGATCTGCTCGGCCCGGCCCTCGGCCGCGCCCGCCGGCATCATCGTCGCCCGGTCCCAATGCAGCATGCCGCGGGCTTCGGACAACAGCGCTCGGCGTTCGAAGATGCGCTCCAGATCCTGATAAGCGGTCATGCCGTGTCTCCGTCGCGGCGGCGGTGATAGACGATGTAGATCACCACCAGCACCACCGCCAATGAATACCAGGTGAGCGCATACTCCAGATGCCGATTGGGGATCTCGGCGCGGAATTGCCCACCGACGGGCAGACCGCCGGGAATCTCATCGGCATCGGCCTCGAGAATGGCAGGCCGGAGCGGCAGACCGGTTGCCTCGACCATCGCCGGCAGATCGTAGCTGAACCAGAGATTGTCGGCCGGCTGGTTCTCCGGTGTCAGCCAGCCGGCATGGGCGTTTACGCGCAGAATGCCGATCACCGTGACCGGACCCGGCACCTGTCCGTCACGCCGGCTCTCGGGATCGCGCCGGTCGAGCGGCACCCAGCCGCGGTTGACCAACAGAACGGTGCCATCCCCGATCTGAAGCGGCGTAAGCACGTGATAACCGGCCTTTCCGCGGTTGGTGCGGGAGCCGACATAGAGCTCGCGATCGTGCAGAAACCGGCCGCTCGCCGTAACCTTGCGAAACTCCAGCGCCGCCAGCGCGGCGTCATCCGCCGGCAAGGGCACGGCCGCCGCCGCCAGACCGGCATCGCGCTCGGCGATCAGTTGCGTCTTCCATTCCAGCCGCTGCAGTTGCCAGGTGCCGAGCCCGACCAGAACCACCAGCATCGACACCGTCAGCAGCGTCGGCCAGAAGGACGGCCGAATTCCAAAGCCTGTCATGGTCAGTCGGTGTCGAAGCCAGGGGTCTTGTGCTTGAACTGATAGGCGATCAGCACGGCCTTGAAGATCCGCAGCAGCAGCACGGAGATCCCGATGACGAACGGAACCTGGTAGGCCAGATGCACGATCGCCGGCGGCGCGAATGTCATCTCCACGATATAGGCGAGCAAGACGGCGAGAAAACCGGCAACGAAGATGACGAACACCGCCGGGCCGTCGCCACTGTCCTGGGCCGACAGGTCCAGGCCGCAATAGTCGCAACTCGCAGCCACGCGCAGGAGCCCGTCATAGAGCTTTCCCCTGCCGCAGCGCGGACATCGGCAGGTCAGGCCGGCAGCTAATGGCGATTGCTCCATGCCGGCCCGATGCCGTGTGCTCCGCTAATGCCCCGCGATCGTGCCGGCGCCCCAGACGTAGATGCAGGAGAACAGGAAGATCCAGACCACGTCGACGAAGTGCCAGTACCAGGCGGCTGCCTCGAGCCCGAAGTGATGATCGGGCTTGAAGTGGCCCTTGGCGGCACGGAACAGGCAGACGATCAGGAACAGCGTGCCGATGATCACGTGCGCGCCGTGGAACCCGGTCGCCATGAAGAAGGTCGAGCCGTAGATGCCGCCGGTAAAGGCGAACGGCGCGACGGCGTATTCATAGGCTTGCACGCAGGTAAACAACAGGCCGAGCAGCACGGTGACGGTGAGACCCTGCACGGCGCCCTTCTGGTTGCCCTCGCGGACGGCATGGTGGGCCCAAGTAACGGTCGTGGACGACGTCAGCAGGATCAGCGTGTTCAGCAGCGGCAGATGCCAGGGATCGAAGGTCTCGACGCCGTCGGGCGGCCAAATGCTGCCCATCTGCTCTGTCGGAAACAGCGCCGCGTTGAAATAGGCCCAGAACCAGGCGACGAAGAACATCACTTCGGACGCGATGAACAACACCATGCCGTAGCGCAGGCCAAGCTGAACCACCGGCGTATGGTCGCCCTCGACCACGGCCTCGTGGATCACGTCGCGCCACCAGACGAACATCGTATAGGCGATGATCAGCAGGCCGATGATCATGACCCACGGCGGACCGTCGTGCATGTACCAGACCAAGCCGACGGGCAGCACCAGGCCGCCGATCGCCGCCAGCGCCGGCCAGGGGCTGGGGTTGACCAGATGGTAGTCGTGTGCGGGGGCGTGGGCGTCAGCCATTACGAGTTAGCTCCCAATTACTTACGTTTTTCATCGTTTCGGTTCCGATCCGCGCGCCAGCTAATTCAGCGACGTATCGTCGGTCGCGTCCGGATCGGCACGCTGCGTGACCTTGACCGGTTCGTCGTCATCGTCGTCCTTCATCGGGAAGAAGGTATAGGACAGCGTAATCGTCTTCACGTCGTCCAGGTTCGGATCCTCCGAGATCGCCGGATCGACAAAGAATGAAACCGGCATATCGATGGACTGTCCGGCCGTCAGCGTCTGCTCGGTGAAGCAGAAACATTCGATCTTGTTGAAGTAGATGCCAGCTTTCAGCGGCGTCACGTTAAAGGTGGCGGTGCCCTTGACGCTTTTATCGGTCGGGTTCTTGGCGACGTAGAAACCGAGCGCGGACTCGCCCACCCGGACCTCCATCTCGCGCTGGACCGGCTGAAAGCGCCACGGCATGCCTTTTGCCGTGTCGGCGTTGAAGCGGACCTTGATGCGGCGCTCGCCAATCTCGGATGGCGCCGCTTCCGCGACCTGCGTGGTGCCGCCATAGCCCGTTACCCGGCAGAACAGCTCGTATAGCGGGACCGAGGCATAGGACAGTCCGATCATCCCGACGACGATTCCCGCCGCGGCGATGGCGGTCTTGCGGTTGCGCTTTTGCAGATCGTTCAACTCAACCCTCCCATCTTCACAAGGGAGACAATGAAAAACAGCACGACCAGGACCAGCAGCACGCCGGCCAAGGCGTAGTTCCGGCCCCGTCTTTTGCGATGCATGTCGGAAACCGGCATCTCAGCCCCCGAACCCGAGCAGCCGATCGGCCAGCAGCAGGCTGAAAATCAGGAACAGATAGAGGATCGAGAAGCCGAACATGCGTCGGGCGGGGCCGTGATCCTCGTCGTTGCCGCGCCAGACGCGGACAGCGTGGCCGATGAACATCAGGCCCAGGACGCCGGCCGCGACGCCGTATGCCCATGACACCAGGCCGATCAGGCTCGGCGCAAGCGTCAGCGGCACCAGCGCTAGCGTATAGAACAGGATCTGCCGGCGGGTTTCGCGGCTGCCCCGGGCGACCGGCAGCATCGGCACGCCGACGCGGCGATAGTCGCCGGAGCGATAAAGCGCCAGGGCCCAGAAATGCGGCGGCGTCCACATGAATATGATGGCGAACAACACGACGGAGGCCAACGACACGTCGCCCGTGACCGCGGCCCAGCCGATCATCGGCGGAAACGCGCCGGCGGCGCCGCCGATGACAATGTTCTGCGGCGTGCGCCGCTTCAGCCACATGGTATAGACGAGGACGTAGAAGCTGATGGTCAGGGCCAGAATGCCGGCGGCCGCCACGTTGACGAACAGCCCCATGGCCAGCACGGAACCGATCGCCAGCGTCATGCCAAAGCCGAGCGCCTGACCGGGGTCGACGCGGCCGGCCGGTATCGGCCGGCCCGCCGTGCGGGCCATCTCGGCGTCGATATCGGCGTCGTACCACATATTGATGGCCCCCGACGCGCCGGCGCCGACGGCGATGCACAACAGCGCCATGACCGCGATGATCGGATGGATCTCGCCCGGCGCCAGCACCAGGCCGACGAACCCGGTGAACAGCACCAGGCTCATCACCCGCGGCTTCAGCAGCGCCACATAGTCGGCGACGCGCGCCGGGTCCGAGCCCAGACGCGCGTTGGCCGTGGATATGACGACCGTTGTGTCCGACAAAAGCCTATCGCCCTCGTTGCTTTCCTCGCGATGCCACCGCTATTTGATCTGCGGCAACTCGTTGAACTGGTGGAACGGCGGCGGCGACGGCAGCGTCCATTCAAGCGTGGTCGCACCCTCGCCCCACGGGTTCTCGGCGCACCGCTCACCGGCGCGGAACGTCCGCCACAGGATGTACAGGAACAGGAACATACCGGCGAACGAGATGTAGGACCCGATCGACGAAATGTAGTTCCAGCCCGCATAAGCGTCCGGATAGTCCGGAATGCGCCGCGGCATGCCGGCCAGCCCCAGGAAGTGCTGCGGGAAGAAAATCAGGTTCACGCCGACGAAGGTGATCCAGAAGTGCAGCTTGCCGAGCGCTTCCGGATACTGCCGGCCGCTCATCTTGCCAATCCAGTAGTAGAAACCGGCGAAGATCGCGAACACGGCGCCGAGCGACAGCACGTAATGGAAGTGCGCGACGACGTAGTAGGTGTCGTGCAGCGCGATGTCCATGCCGGCATTGGCCAGCACGACACCGGTGACGCCGCCGACCGTGAACAGGAAGATGAAGCCCACGGCCCAGAGCATCGGCGTCTTGAACTCGATCGAGCCGCCCCACATGGTGGCGATCCAGCTGAAGATCTTGATGCCGGTCGGCACCGCGATGACCATGGTCGCCGCCGTGAAGTAGGCCCGCGTGTCGACGTCCATGCCGACGGTGTACATGTGGTGCGCCCAGACGATGAAGCCGACCACGCCGATCGCCACCATGGCATACGCCATGCCGAGATAGCCGAACACGGGTTTACGCGAGAACGTCGAGATCACCTGGCTGACGATGCCGAAGCCCGGCAGGATCAGGATGTAGACCTCGGGGTGCCCGAAGAACCAGAACAGGTGCTGGAACAGGATCGGGTCGCCGCCGCCCGCCGCATCGAAGAACGCCGTCCCGAAGTTGCGGTCGGTCAACAGCATGGTGATGGCGCCGGCCAGAACCGGCAGCGACAGCAGCAGCAGGAACACCGTCACCAGGATCGACCAGACGAACAGCGGCATCTTGTGCAGCGTCATGCCCGGCGCGCGCATGTTGAAAATCGTGGTGATGAAGTTGATGGCACCCAGGATCGAGGACGCGCCGGCGATATGCAGGCTGAAGATCGCAAAATCCATGGCCGGGCCCGGCTGACCCGAGGCCGACAGCGGCGGATAGATCGTCCAGCCACCGCCCACGCCGGTGCCGCCGGGCGGTCCTTCGACGAAGGGCGAGATCAACAGCAGGATGAACGCCGGCGGCAGCAGCCAGAAGCTGAGATTGTTCATGCGCGGGAACGCCATGTCCGGCGCGCCGATCATCAGCGGCACGAACCAGTTGCCGAAGCCGCCGATCATCGCCGGCATGACCATGAAGAAAATCATGATCAAGCCGTGTGCCGTCACCAGCACGTTGAACATGTGATAGTCGCCGCCGAGGATGCCGTCGCCGGGCTCGGCCAGCTCGATCCGCATGATCACGGAGAAAGCGGCGCCGATGATGCCGGCCACGATGGCGAACACAAGGTACATCGTGCCGATGTCCTTGTGGTTCGTGGAGCAGACCCAGCGCTTGTAGAAGCTGGTCGGCACGTGATGGTCGTGATCGCTGTGCGCGTCGGCGCCGGAAGTGTAACTCATAAGCTTGATCCCTGCTTCGTTTCGCGCTGCGTCAATTCGACGAGGCCGTCTCGGCCGCCAGCTTGACCGGCGTGTCGGCATCCTTCGCCGCGTATTCTTCCTGCGCCTGCTTCACCCACTCGGCGAATGCTTCCTTGGAGACGACCTTGACCATGATCGGCATGAAGCCGTGCCGGACGCCGCACAGCTCCGAGCACTGGCCGTAGTAGGTGCCTTCCTCCTCGGCCCTGAACCAGGTTTCGTTCAGGCGGCCCGGCACCGCGTCCATCTTCACGAACAGCGACGGCACGGCCCAGGCATGCAGAACGTCCTCTGCCGTCACCAGCACACGAATGCTGGTATCGACCGGAACCACGACCTGGGTGTCGGTGGCGAGCAGCCGGGGCTGATCTTCAGTGCGCTCGTCGTCCTCGAGCATGACCGCTTCGAAGTAGAAATTGCCGTGGTCGGGATACTCGTAACCCCAGTACCACTGATAACCCGTCGCCTTGATGGTCATTTCGGCGTCGACGGCACGGTCGCCGAAATACAGCAGCTTGAACGACGGCACGGCGATCACGACGAGGATGATGATGGGCACCGCGGTCCAAAGCACTTCGAGCAGCGTGTTATGCGTTGTCCGCGACGGCGTCGGGTTAGCCTTCGAGTTGAAGCGGATGATGCAGTAAAGCAGCAGGCCGAGGACGAATATCGAGATGACCGTGATGATCGGCAGCAAAAGGTAGTCGTGAAAAACCGCGCCGTCATGGCCGACCGGCGTCACCATTCTTTGCTGGCCAAGCTGCCACGGTACCGGCTGTCCAGCATCGGCCCACGCACCACTTGTCAACGCCATACCGGTCGAAGCTGCCATCGCGGCAACCAACTTGCGCCTAAACGTCATGAATCACCCTTGCGCTTTCGTCGAGGCATAACAAATCACACCTGCGCCCCCGGATTACTGGATCTTATGTACACTACGGTTAAAGACGCGAACAACCGGAGAGCCTGGACGTCACCAGTACGTCACCCCCGAACAGGGGCGGCAGTCTTGCCATTTTGTCCTGTGAAATCAAACGGTAAGCCAGACCGGTCGACACGGCGAGACGGCGGTGCGGGGCGTTCGCGACCAAATGTCGCAGAAATATTAAGAAAGTCGCGTCCAACCTCACGAGCCGCGGCCGTTGTTCAGGTCGCCTAGCCGGGGGTGACGATGGCGCTCCGGCGCGCCATATTGACAACGGAGACACCGATTCACGCCGTCGCGCCGGCGGCAACCGACGAAGGGATTTTCCCGCATGACCGATCGCCTCGACGCCAAGGATCTGTTCTTCAAGCGCACCGATCTGGACGAGACCAAGACCGAGGCGATCGTCGCCGAGGCTTTGAAGGACTGCGAGGACGGGGAGCTGTTCCTCGAGTACCGGCAGACCGAAAGTTTCGCGTTCGACGACGGCCGGTTGCGTAGCGCCAGCTTCGATACCAATCAGGGTTTCGGCCTGCGTGCGGTGGCGGGCGAATCGACCGGCTACGCGCATGCCTCCGAATTGTCGGAAGACGCCATCCGCCGCGCCTCGGACGCGGTCCAGGCGGTAAAGGCCGGCCATTCCGGCACGCTCGCCGACGCCCCGCCCGGCACCAACCGGACGCTCTATCCCGACGACAGCCCCCTGAATGAGGTCGAGTTCGGCGCCAAGGTCAAGCTGTTGGAGGATATCGATGCGTACGCCCGCAACGCCGACGAGCGTGTGCGGCAGGTGTCGGCTTCGCTGTTCGGCGAATGGCAGGCGGTCGAGATCATCCGCGCTGACGGCAAGCGGGTGCGCGACGTGCGGCCGCTGGTCCGCCTGAATGTCGGTATTGTCGTCGGCGACGGCGATCGGCAGGAGTCAGGCAGCCACGGTGTCGGCGGCCGGCTGGGCTACATCGATCATATCAAGGCGGAAAACTGGCAGGCCCAGGTCGACGAGGCGCTGCGGCAGGCGGTGGTGAACCTGGACTCGGTGCCGGCGCCGGCGGGCGAAATGGATGTGGTGCTGGGGCCGGGCTGGCCGGGCATTCTCCTGCACGAGGCCATCGGCCATGGCCTGGAAGGCGATTTCAACCGCAAGCAGACTTCGGCGTTCGCCGGCCTGATGGGCCAGCGCGTGGCCAGCGACGGCGTTACCGTGGTGGACGACGGCACGCTCGACGGCCGGCGCGGCTCGCTGACCGTCGACGACGAGGGCACGCCCAGCGAATACACCGTGCTGATCGAAGACGGCATTTTGAAAGGCTATATGCAGGACCGCCTGAACGCCCGGCTGATGGGTGTGGCGCCGACCGGCAACGGCCGCCGGCAGAGCCACGCCCACATGCCGATGCCGCGCATGACCAACACCTACATGCTGGCCGGCGACCGCGACCCGCAGGAGATCATTTCCGGCGTCACCAACGGTATCTATGCGGTCAATTTCGGCGGCGGCCAGGTCGACATCACCAGCGGCAAATTCGTCTTCACCTGCACCGAGGCCTATCGCATCGAGGACGGCAAGGTCGGCGCGCCGGTGAAGGGCGCGACGCTGATTGGCAATGGGCCCGACGCGCTGACCCGCGTGAAGGCGATCGGCAACGACCTGCAGCTCGACACCGGCATCGGCACCTGCGGCAAGAACGGCCAGGGCGTGCCCGTCGGCGTCGGCCAGCCGACGCTGCATCTTGAGGCGCTGACCGTCGGCGGCACCGCCGCCTGAGCAGTCAGAAGGCGCCGTCGACGAGCAGGATGTCGGCCTTGGAGCCGGCCTTGCGACGCTCGATGAAGGGCGCGTAGTCCGGATCGTTGTACCAGGCGCGCGCGGCCGCCATGTCCGGAAACTCGATCACGACGAGGGCGTCGGGCACGGTCGGCGCACCCTCCAGCGCCTCGGTGTCACCGGCGAAGGCCAGGTACCGGCCGCCGTGCTTTTCGACCAGCTTCGTGACCTCGGCGCCGTAGTCGCCCTCCGACCATGACTCGTCCCAGACCGTGAAATAGCCGATCGCGTAAGCCGTCATCGCCGCCTCCCGATTCGTTGCCACCGGCATGATCGGCGATTGCCTAAGCCGGTGCAAACACGGCTACCGCCGCCTGCGGAAGCCGACCGATGTCAGCAAGGCGAGCAGGAACAGCGACCAACCGGGCGGCCCCGGCACCGCCTTGGCCTCAAACGTGAAAAACACCTTGTCCTGGATCTCGTCCGCGCCGGTGTTCCAACGGATCAGGTCGGCGAGCGACAACGAGTCGAGCCAGGCGATCGTTTCGGCACCGAACCGGCCGGCGGCATACCAGAACGGGTCGCCGTCCCTGAGCGCCTCGAACTGCTCCTTCAGGACGGTATGCAGGAGCTCGCCGACAACGCCGTCGCCGAACGGGTCCTCGGCCAGCGCGCCGACCCAGAAGTCGATGCCATCGGGGTTCATGATGCCGTTTTCAGAATAGGCATCGAAGACATGCTGCGGGATCGGCAGATCCGTGGTGCCGAGCGCATCGAGCCCGAGCAGAAGCCGAGCCTCCTCGTAACTCGGCAAGCCATGATCGCGGCCGCGCTGGATGTTCAGCGCGAACAGATCGACCAGGATCGCCATGCCCGGGCCCGTGATCAGGTTGTTGCGGACGGCATCGACGATCTGGTTGTCGATGGTCTGTGCATAGCGCTCGGCGAGACCGCGGAACACGGCATCGACACCGACGTCCTGCAGGCAGGTCGGATTGAAGAAGCAGTCGCCGAGCGGACGCACCTCGGTCGACCCGTCGCCGAAGCGGAAATGGAATTCATTGGAGAGCTGCGTATGCCCGAACCGGAACGTTCCCGTCGAAAACACGTTGCTGATCGAGGGATCGACGTCGTCGCGGTAACCGGCATAGTCCGACAGCGCATCCGTTCCCAGCACCGTCGGCAGGTATTCGTTGACGGTGATAGCCTGGACCTGCGCGGCGACGATCTCGCGCGCGCGGTGATAGACCTGATCGCCGGAGAGGCCGGGATCGGCGGCTTTGATCCCATCGGCCAAGCGGTTGTGCTCGCGTAGAAACAGCGTGTGCAATGCGGTCAGCGCCGGATTTTCATTCGCGCGCTCATCGCCGGCGACGAACTGGCCGGAAGGATCGACGGGCAGCATGTCGCCCGCCGAGGTGCGGAGCTTGCCCGAGCCGTCATTCGCCCGCAGCGCGTTCGCCTGCGTTGCGTCAGACCCGTAAACGAACGAGGCGTCGATCCAGCTGGTGATTTGGTTGATCTGCTGTCGCGGCGTCGATCCGCCTGTCGCCGGATCGAAACGCGAGCGTTCGAACGGGATGGCGCCGGCGGCGCCGACGCTGTCGCCCGGCGGAATCGGAATGTCGAACGATTCAGGGGCCAAGGTCGGCGGCTGGGTCAAATTGGTGTCGTGCGCCAGCATTTGGCCGAAGGCCCAGACCATGTCGCTCAAGCCGCGCGTATTGGGATTGGACGCGGTCTGCGCGCCGAGCTGGTTGCTGAGCTGGCGCGGATTCGGCCGCGCGGCGCCGGCCGGACTGTCGTTGCCGTCGGCATAGCCGGACGACAGCCTTCGGCGAAGTTGTGTGCCCGCCCGACCGTAGGACGGATCGGCGGCCGCCACGTAAGAGCCGTCGAACGATCGGAAATCGCCGAAAACGTCGAAGCTGTCGGGAAAGGCCGTGATCACCTTGGCCTGTACCAGCGCCGGCAGCACGCACACGGCCATCCCCGGCCCGAAACCGGTTCGGATGGCGCGACCGCATCGTCGCAGAAACTTGCGATGCCGACGCATGGCCCCCACAGCAACTTTCATCCGCCGCGTGATCGCGGGCGGATCGATTACACCTAGCAGTCGAAGATGGTAGGCACATCCCCCATTTGGGGGTCAAGCCCCTGGTGCGATCCAGCGATCAGTCAGTAGGCGCACTCGGTGAACAGCGGATCGACCGAGCCCTGCCAGCGGCCGTGGAAGCGTTCCAGCAGTTCTTCGGCCGGCGTCGTGCCCCGGTCGACGATGAGCTGCAGCGCCTCGAGATACTCCGTTTCGTCCGGCGCTGTACTGCCCTGGCGTCCGCGCGCCTTCAGACCGGACTCGGCGATGGCGATGACCTCGGCGGCAATGTCGCGCACCGCCCGGCCCCGGAACGCGGTTGCCAGCGCCGTCCGCGGCACCTCGTTGCGCAGCGTCTCGCGCTCCTCGGCCGTCCAGTCCTTGACCAGGTCCCAGGCCGCGTCCAGCGCAGAGCCGTCATAGAGCAGGCCGACCCAGAGCGCCGGCAGCGCGCAGAGCCGGGCCCAGGGCCCGCCGTCGGCGCCGCGCATCTCCAGGAACCGCTTCATGCGGACTTCCGGGAACAGCGTCGTCAGATGGTCTTCCCAGTCGCGGATCGTCGGCCGCTCGCCCGGCAGGGCCGGCAGCTCGCCGGCCATGAACGACCGGAAGGACTGGCCGGTGGCGTCGATATACTTGCCGTCCCGGTAGACGAAATACATCGGCACGTCGAGCGCGTGGTCGGCATAGGCCTCAAAGCCGAAGCCGTCATCGAACACGAACGGCAGCATGCCGGTGCGGTCGGGATCGGTATCGGTCCAGATATGGCTGCGGAAGCTGAGGAAACCGTTCGGCTGGTTCTCGGTGAACGGTGAATTGGCGAACAGCGCCGTCGCGATCGGCTGCAGTGCCAGGCCGACCCGGAACTTCTTCACCATGTCGGCTTCCGACGCGAAGTCCAGGTTCACCTGCACCGTGCAGGAGCGGAACATCATGTCGAGACCGAGATCGCCCTTGGCCGGCATATAACGCCGCATCAGGCCGTAGCGGCCCTTCGGCATCAGCGGCATGTCGGCGCGCGACCATTTCGGATTGAAGCCGAGGCCGATGAAGCCGGCGCCGATCTCGCCCGCGACCTCCTTCACTTGGGCCAGGTGGGTATGCACCTCGTCGCAGGTCTGATGCAGGGTTTCGAGCGCGGCGCCGGACAGTTCGAACTGTCCGCCCGGCTCGAGCGAGACCGAGGCGCCGCCCATGCTCAGCGCGATGACGTTGTCGCCCTCCATGACCGGCTGCCAGCCGAACCGCTGCAGGCCCTCCAGCATGGCACGGATGCCGCGATCGCCCGCATATTCGAGCGGCCGCAGATCGTCCAGGTGATAGCCGAATTTTTCGTGTTCGGTGCCGATACGCCACGCGGACGCCGGCTTGCAGCCCTGCGCCAGATATTCGACGAGTTCGCGCTCGCTCGCGACCGGGCCAACCGGCACCTTGGACGGACTTAACATCGGCATCGCTTAGCGGAACCGACGGGCGGATGCAAGCCCTTGGCACGCATGGCAAATATGCGCTGATCGCCGGCGTTTGACGGCCGCACTAGCGGCAGTCGCCGAGGATCCCCTGCCAGAGAGTCAGCGCCGCCAGCGCCGCCGTCTCGGCGCGCAGGATACGGGGACCCAGGCTGACCGGCGTGACGAAAGCTTCGCCACGTAGCCGCTCGCGCTCATCGGCCTCGAAACCACCCTCCGGGCCGACCAGAACCGCCCAGTCGCCCGTCGGCGCGCCGGCCAGCGCCGCCGGCAGCGGCGGCGCCGTCCCGGCTTCGTCGCAGAACAGCAGCCGCCGGCCGCTCGGCCAGGCATCGAGAAGGTCCGGCAGCGACGCCATCGGGCGCACGTCAGGCACGGTCAGGCGACCGCACTGCTCTGCGGCCTCGATGGCGTTGGCCTGGAAGCGCTCGAGATTGATACGATCGGCGACCGTGCGCCGGGTCGTGACCGGTTGCAGCACCGCGACACCCAGTTCGGTCGCCTTCTGCGCCAGGAAGTCGGTACCGGCGCGCTTGACCGGGGCGAACACCAGCCAGAGGTCGGGGCCCGCGGCCTGCGGCCGCAACGGCTCGACCGGTCGCAACAGGCTGTCGCGCTTGCCGACGGCGTCGATCTCGGCACGCCATTCGCCGTCGCGCCCGTTGAACACCGCGATCTCGTCGCCCGGCGCGCTGCGCATCACATGGCTCAGGTAGTGCGCCGAATTGCCGCTGACCGGAAACTGACTGCCGGCCGTAAGATCGTCCGTGACGTAGAGCCGGATTTTCGGGCGCGATGGCGGCATGCTTGTCGGGTCCCGGTTAAGACGCTATGAGCCTAACCTATGGTGGCCGGACGCAGAATCGATATCACCTCGGCCCGCACCGACATCCGGCCCGACCACTGGACGCTGCGGGCGGCGCCGGCGGCCTGGCGGCCCTACCTGCGGCTGGCGCGCCTCGACCGCCCGATCGGCACCTGGCTGCTGCTCTGGCCGTGCTGGTGGTCGCTGGCGCTGGCGGCCGACGGCTGGCCCGATCCGGTGCTGTTCCTCCTGTTCGGCCTCGGCGCGCTGATCATGCGCGGCGCCGGCTGTTGCTGGAACGACATCACCGACCGCGACTATGACGGCCGGGTCGAGCGCACCGCGGCCCGGCCGATCCCAAGCGGCGAGATCAGCGTTACCCAGGCCGTCGTCTTCATGATCTGCCTGTCACTCGCCGGTCTCGGCATCCTGCTGACATTCAACGCCTTCGCCATCCTGGTCGGCGTCGCCTCGCTGCTGCCGGTGGCGGTCTATCCGTTCATGAAGCGGATCACCTGGTGGCCGCAATTCTTCCTCGGCATCGCCTTCAACTGGGGCGCCCTGCTGGGCTGGGCGGCGGTCCGCGGCGAGCTCGGCTGGGCGCCGCTGCTGCTCTATGTCGGCGGCATCGCCTGGACACTGGGCTACGACACCATTTATGCGCACCAGGACAAGGAAGACGACGCACTGATTGGCGTGAAGTCGTCGGCGCGGCGGCTCGGCGCCGGCACGCGGCCAGCGTTATGGGCGTTCTATGCCGTCGCCATTGCGCTGTTCACGGCAGCCGGCTGGACGGTCGGCCTCGGTTGGCCGTTCTATGCCGGCATGGCGGTCGCCGCCGCGCAGCTCGCCTGGCAGGCGGCGCGGACCGATTTCGACGACCCCGGCAATTGCCTCACGGCGTTCAGGTCCAACACCTGGTTCGGCTGGATCGTGCTGGCCGCCGTTGTCGCCGGCTGAGCGCCTATTCCGCCGCCTCCTTCTTCGGCTTGCCGAAGTCGTAGTGCGGCGCGACGCGGTAGGGCAGCACCTCGATATCCCGCCAGACGTCGCCGGTGACGTAGGGGTCGGTGCGCAGCCATTCGTCCAGCTCCTCGCGGCTGTCGAACTCGGCGACCGCGGCCGAGCCGATCATGCCGCCGTCGTCGCCCAGCAGCGCCCCGCCGATCAGCAGGTGGCCGTCCGCCTGAAGTCGTGATGCGTTGGCGAGATGCGCTTCGCGGGCCGCAAGGCGCCGCTGCAGCGCCTCTGCGTCGGTGCCGTCGCGGGCGATAATCAGGAACTGCATATCGGTCTCCCTCGCTTCCTCGTGTCTCAATCGACCTTGAATTCGCGCATCACCTCGCGCTTCACGGTCAGGCCGTGGCCCGGACGTTCCGGAGCGCGGAAAACGCCGTTCTCGGGCAGCACCGGCTCGACCCAGAGATCGTCCAGCCAGCCCATGTATTCGATCATGTGCGCGTTCGGGATCGACGCCATCAGCTGCACCATCAGCTCGGAGAACAGGTGCGGCGCCATCGTCATGCCCCAGGTATCTGCCAGCACCGCGATCTTGCGCAGCTCGGTCAGGCCGCCACGCATGACGTCGGGCTGCAGGATCGGCAGCTTCGGGTTCTCCAGGAACGGCCGCAGGTCGAAGCGGGTGAAATGGCTCTCGCCGCCGACGATGCGTAGGTCGAGCGCGTCCGCGATCCGCATGTAGCCGGCGAAATCCTCGGCCACGACCGGCTCTTCCAGCCAATAGACGTCGTAGTCCTCGAACTTGCGGCCGGCCTGGATGGCCTGATCGGCGGTCCAGCCCATGTTGACGTCGATCATGATATCGATGTCGGGTCCCAGCGCCTCGCGCATCTGCCGGACGTGCGCCACATCGGTGCGCCAGTCGTGCAAATGCGCCACCTGCATCTTGATGGCGTCGAAGCCCTGGTCGACATAGCGCTGCGCCTTTTCGACCATGCCGTCGCCGCCCAGGCCGCGCCAGCAGCCGCTGCCGTAGGCCGGGATCTCGTCGCGGCAATGTCCCCACAGCCGGTGCAGCGGCAGATTGGCGCGTTTGCCCAAAATATCCCAAAGCGCGATGTCGACCGCCGACATGGCGAACAGCGCCACGCCCATGCGGCCGATCCAGTATGTGCCGCGCCAGAGGTCCTGCCAGATGCCCTCGATGTCGCTGGCGTCACGGCCGACGAGGCGCGGCGCGATCAGCTCGTTCAGGCAGGCCTCGACCGTCTTCAGGCCGCCGCCCAGCAGCTGCAGATAGCCCATGCCGACGAGCCCTGAAGCCGTCTCGACCTCGACCACCACCAGTTCGCGGAACTGCTCGATGCTGAGCCCGGCCCGCGGCGGCTCGACCCAGGGCACACGCAGCAGCGTGGTGCGAATTTCCTTGACGATCATGCTTGAGAGGCCTCCATCCCGATACCAGATCATAGCAAGTGCAGCGCCGCGGGGCCTGCACTTCCCGCCCGTGTTCCGGCGACTGTAGAATTGGCGCAAGCGACGATGGAGATCCAGCCATGCTTCTGGGGCCGATCGATGCCATTCGCGTCTTTACATTCGATATGCGGACGGCGCGGCCGTTCTACACTGATACTCTGGGCCTGAAGGCCACCCTGACCACCGACGACATCGCCGTTTTCGACACCGGCGGGGCGCGCCTGATCCTGGAAACCGCGAACCCCGACGACGCGGAGGAACGTGAACTGGTCGGCCGCTTTGTCGGTCTGTCCTTCGCCGTCGATAATATCGACAGCGTCTGCACCGAATTGCAGAACCGGGGCGCACGATTGGACGACCCGCCGGCGCAGCAGGACTGGGGCGGCACCTTGGCCCATGTCCAGGATCCGGACGGCAATATTCTGACGCTGGTTCAGTATCCCTGAGATTGTCCCGGCAGGCGTGTTTTCCCGCAATCGATCCACACAGGCGGGGGTGCTGCGCTCTGTGAAACCTGGGGAGAATCGGCTAAACCCGCGTAACTTTGGCCGCCGGCGGGGCCCGTCCTGTGGACAAACCGGCGCATGAAGCATCGGCAAATTTCCGTTAAGTTATTGCAACATAAGTGTTATTTTCCATCCGACGAAGCGAGAGCGGATTGACGCGGATGAGCGTGGATACCCTGAACGACCGGCCCGACCCGGACACCGACGATCTGTTTGCCGACGCCGGCACGACGCCGGCACGAAAGGCCTCGACTCGGGCCGGTATCCTGCCCTCCTCGGCGCTGACGGAGATGATCCACGCCGGCCAGATCCAGGCGACGGAGCCGATCGGCAAGGGCCAGATCCAGCCGGCCAGCCTGGACCTGCGGTTGGGCGAGCATGCCTATCGCGTACGGGCGAGCTTCCTGCCGGGCGCCCGATCGGGGGTGAAGGACAAGATCGACCAGTTCCGCATGCACCGCATCGATCTCACCGACGGCGCGGTGCTGGAGCGCGGCTGTGTCTATATCGTGCCCCTGATGGAGCATCTGAAGCTGCCGGCCGGCATCTCGGCGATCGCCAATCCGAAGAGCTCGTCCGGTCGGCTCGACATTTTCACCCGGCTCATTACCGACAACGCCGTCTCGTTCGACCGCGTCGAGGCCGGCTATCAGGGACGGCTTTACGCCGAAATTGCGCCGCGCACGTTCAGCGTGCTGGTCCGTAAGGGCACGCGGCTGAGCCAGGTTCGCTTCCGTCGTGGCAGCCGCGAGTTCACCGATGCCGATCTGAAACGCCTCCAGGAACATACGCCGCTGGTGCACGCGCCGGACGGCGGTCCCGACATCGCCAACGGCATCGCCGTTTCGGTCGACCTGAAGGGCACCGATGCGTCGCGCCTGATCGGCTACAAGGCCAGACGGCACACGGCGCTGATCGACGTGGAAAAGGTCGGCGAGTACGAAGCCGAGGAGTTCTGGGAGCCGATCTACAATCGCAACGACGAAGGGCTGATCCTGAACCCCGACGATTTCTACATCCTGGCCTCGCGCGAGGCGGTCACCGTGCCGCCGGACCACGCCGCCGAGATGGTCGCCTACGACACGCTGGTCGGCGAATTCCGGGTGCATTATGCCGGCTTCTTCGATCCGGGCTTCGGCTATGCCGAGGCTGGGGGTCAGGGCACGCGGGCGGTCCTGGAAGTGCGCAGCCACGAGGTGCCGTTCCTGCTGGAGCATGGCCAGATCGTCGGCCGGCTGATCTACGACCGGCTGACCGACGTCCCCGACAAACTCTACGGCACCGACATGGGCTCGCACTACCAGCGCCAGGGCCTTGCGCTGGCCAAGCAGTTTCGCCGCTGAGCCAGTTTCCTCCCCGATCCACGCGTTGCAAAAGGCGCGTGCGTTCCGTCCTGCTGTTGCGCTAACCTTTTCGCATTAATGGTCCCTAGGGGTCGTTAGGGACGCAATTTGCAGTGGGGAGGAAAGCATATGACATCAATAAGGACACTCACGATCGCAGGCGTCGTCGGCACCGCGATGGCCGTGACGGCCGGCGGCGCATCGGCCGCCTGCAAGGACGATTGGAAGGACTGCAAAGGCAAGGCCTGGGTCGACGGCGATGTGATGGAGACGCCGCTGGGCTCGAAGTGGTGGCCGCATCCGATGTGGGGTGAAGGCGACGAGGCCGGCTCGACCAACTGGTACACCAAGCCGGAAGTGGTCATGCGCGCGGTCGCGATGATCAAGCAAGGCAAGACCATGCAGTTGGGGCACCAGTACGAGGCGGCGATGCCGATGTTCGGCGACCGAAAGTTCGTGCTGCGCATCCCCGGCACGCCGACCGGCGGCCCGTTCGGCGCCATGAAGCTGATGTACAACGATGAGTTCCTGTCGACCGAGATCGGTCAGGCCGGCACACAGTTCGACGGCCTGGGCCATATCGGCGTCGCCATCGGCGACCCGTCGGACAAGGCGAACATGCGCTGGTACAACGGCTTCACGGCCGCCGAAATGGGCTCGGCCTACGGTCTGCTCAAGCTCGGCACCGAGAAGCTGCATCCGATCATGGCCCGCGGCATCCTGCTCGACATCGCCGGCGCCCGCGGCGTCGAGGCCATGGAAGTAGGCGACCTCGTGACCATGGATGACGTCAGAGCCGCCCTGAAAAAACAGGGCATGGAGAACTTCCAGTTCATGCCCGGCGACGCCATCGTGATCCGCACCGGTTGGTCGAAGTATTGGATCACCGACAACGAGAAGTACAACTCAGGTGTCCCGGGTATCGGCATGGAAGTCGCGCGCTGGATCGCCGAGGACGTACAGGCGGGCGTGACGGGTTTCGACACCTGGCCCGGCGACGCGGTGCCGAATCCGGATCCGGATTGCGTGTTCTGCGTGCACACCTACCTGCAGACACGGCACGGCATCGTCAATCAGGAGAACCTGAACCTGACGCCGCTGGCCGAAGCGGGCGTGTATCAGTTCGCTTACTTCTACTCGCCGGTGCCGATCAAGGGCGCCACCGGTTCGATCGGGCATCCGGTCGCCATGTGGTAAGTCGGAAGCATCCGACAAAACGAAAGGGCGCGTCGCTGGACGCGCCCTTTTTCTTTGCCGCCTCGCGTGCCGGGGGCATTCCATCGGCCATGAAGACCGGCTCTTGACCCGTCCCGCTCCCCCACCCGACCACCCATCAAGCATACTTCCGTGGGTGGTCGGGTGGGGGAGCGGGACGGGTCAAGCCCAATGACTATTGATATCAGCCGTGGTCGCGCTCGTTGTGAGCCCGCAAAAGATCGGCGCCGAAGCCGTCGCGGGGATTGTGCCAGACGGAATGCACGTGATTGGCCCCGCTGCGCGTGTTGTCGTATTCGATGATCACCGTAGGACCGTGCAATCGATAGTAATGGCCGGCGTCCGGCGTCGTGCTGCCGGCCCAGGCGAAATGCACGTTGTCGAGGCCGGCCGCGCGCAGATCGCGCATTTCCCGCTCGGCGATCGCCGGCGCCATGTTGCCGAGATAGCTGTCGATCAGCGTCAGCGCCTGCCCGCGCAATGCGTCCGGCATCTGGCCGAGCGGCAGGCCCTGCGGCTGGCGCAGGCTGTCTTCGCGTCCCGGTCCGGTCAGAATGTCGCCGAAGCTTCGCGGCCGCAGGATCGCGGTCTCGCGCCCCGCGCCGGTCAATCCGTTGACGATGCCGAAGGCGAGGTCATGTTCGTCGTCAAGGACCCGCAGTCCGGCATGGCGATGTCCCGGCCGGACGACCGCTGGATTGGTGCCCAAGAAGGCCGGCGTGGCGGCGATGCCGGCGCCCGGCGCGACGGTAAAGCTGAGCGACAGATGATGACCCTCGAACCGCCAGCCCCAGGGCGCGGCGCCGGCGGGGTCGCCGAAGATGGCGACGGCATAGTTTTCCGGGTCGCGAAAACCGGGATTGCCGGTGATCTCGCCGAGAATGCCTTCCAACAGGATGACTTGATCGACCTTGCGCGTTCCTTGCTCGCTGAGCACGGTCCGCAGCAGGCGGAAGACAAGCGCGCGCTGACCATCGTTCATGTCGCGCAGCGCCAGGCCGGGACGCGACCGCGGCGTGTAGTGCCAGTCGCGCCGTTCGGCATCGTCAAAGCCGTGCACCACTTGTCGTCGCCGGTCCGGGTCGAGGCTCTCCAGGAGATCCAGCGCGGCCTGCGCGACGGGATCGCGCGCTCGCCCGACCGCCGGGACGGCGAAGGCACTGCCGATTACCAAAGCGCCCATGCCACACACGATATCGCGCCGACGCATGTTCATAGCGGTTGAATCCTGCCTGCGACCTCGAAGCCGCCCGCGCCGTCCAGCTTCAGAACAACGATTTCGCCCGATCTCGGGAAGACGCCGGTCAGCGCCGTGATGTTCACCTGATGCGTCACCATGACGAAGCTGGCGCCGTCGCGCGGCAGTTCGGCTATCCAGGTACGAACGGCCCCGGTCTGCTCGGGCTCGCGCTCGCGCGCCCGAAAGAAGGAATTGAGCGCCGGAAATGCCTCGACGTCACCTAGCGCGAGCAGTTCGGCCGTTTCAAGGCAACGGCACCACTGGCTCGAAAGAACCCGGTCGACGACAACGCCATTCCGCCGAAACGCTTCGCCGATGCGCCGCGCCTGCGCCCTTCCCTCGCCGTTCAGATTGCGTTGCGTCTCGCAGGCATCGATCCGGAATTCGCTCGGATCGCCCGTACCCGGGGCAAGCGCATGCCGCATCAACGCGATGTGGCCGCCCTTGGTCAGCGCCGACCACAGCCGGCCCGCGTCCTGCGCCGAACCCGTCGCCGGCAGCAGCAACAGGGACAGGATCAGGACAATGGCGCCGCAAACGCCTCCGCGGCGCATGCCGACGCTCAGGCGGACGACCGGCCGTATTTTACCGAGCAGCCGTAGGCGCGCGCCGTGGGCGTCGCCACCGGCCGGCCGGCGGCGATGTCGTCGAGCGCCGCGCGGACATAGTTCGTGGCGCCTTCCACATCGGCCCAGTTCGCCGTCGGACGGTCGTCGATGCCGCCCATGTAGACCAGCTTGCCCGCCGCGTCGATGACATACATATGCGGGGTGGTGCGGGCGTCGTAGCTGCGCCCGACCTTGCCTTTCGGATCGAGCAGGACGGCCGCCGGCACGGCGTCGCGCTCCTTGCTCAGGCGGTTCGCGTCTTCAGCCTCGACATAGCCCTGCCGTCCCGGCGCCGACGAGATGACGGACAACCAGACGACGCCCTTGTCCGCGGCGTCGCGCTGCAACGTCTGCATGTTGCCGGTGCCGTAGTGCTTTTGGACGAAGGGACAGCCATGGTTGGTCCATTCCAGGACCACCGTCCGGCCCCGGTAATCGGCAAGCGAATGCGATTTGCCGTTGCTGTCGACCGCCGTGAAATCGGGAGCCGTCTTGCCGACCTTGGGCTCGGCGAATGCCGGGCGCACCAAGCCCAGCGGTCCGGACAGCAGCGCCGCGGCAAAGCCGACACCGCCAATGACGAGCATCTCGCGTCGTGTTACCGGCAACGTAGTCATGTGAGCCTCCCTATGGTCCGAAGTCCGAGGTCGATCGCGCCGATAGGTCGCCGGCCCCATCACCGGCCCTATCCGGACGATGCCATCTTGACCACGATTTGGTGGGATCGCCACGGCCGTCAAGCCGCATGGCGAAAATTGTGATCGGACGCGTGAACGCCGCCGGCCGCTAGTTCGCGACCTGTCGTGCCTCGCTGAGACGGTAGTAGAGGCCCGTGGGATCGTCCTTCAGGATCTCGAACCGGCCTTCGATCAGCACGGCTTCCTGCGTGTAATCGACCGCTTCGGCGCCCTTGATCTCAACAAGGTTGGTCGGTCCGCCGGGAAGGCAGAACGGACAGCCCGGCGGATAGGCGCTCAACAGGAAGTATTCGTGGCTCTCGCCGCCTTGCAGCGGGAAGATGAAGCCCTGCAGCTTGACGGTCGTGCCGTCGAGCGAACGCACCGACTCGCCGAAATCCCGGGTCATGGTCGTCTGGAACGGCGCCGGCGCCGACACCGTGACCTCGATGTCGGCCAGGGTCTGCCACGGCACCGTGCCCTCGCTGAGCTGCGTCGGATCGTGATAGAACTGAAGCGCCTCGACTTCGGTTTCGCTGAGTGCCTGCTCGGTCAGCGCCCAGGCGCCGCCTGCCAACGTCACAACGCTCAATCCGGCCGCGGCGGCAATGGCCGCAATAACTCGACGTGTTTTCGTCTGTCTCATGGGCATCACTTGGTCGCTATGAGGCAGACATGCTAACGCGTCGCCAGCGTTTTGGCGATATCCGTGCGATAGGCCCGGACCGCCGGCAGCAGCGCCGCGACGACGCCGACCGCCAGCACCAGCAGGACGATCAGAAATTCTTCCGGCTCCCAGGTGAAGCCCGTCAGGCCCATGGCCGCGGCTTCCGGCAGCAGCCGTCCGAGCAGCTCTGTGACCGCATGCCCGGCGGCAAGGCCGAGCGCGGTCCCGACCGTCGCCAGCAACAACGCTTCGAGCAGGATCTGGCCCATCAGCTTGGCCGGCGACGCGCCCAGGCTGCGCATCACGGCGAGGTCGTAACGGCGTTGCTGCGTCGCGTTGTAGAGCGCGATGAAAACGCCCAGCGCGGCGCTGGCGATCAGCAGCAGTCCGAAACCGCGCAGCGTGTCGAGGCCGGCGCCCACCAGCGTCAGCAGACGCGCCGTTTCCAGCGCCGGCGCCGCGGCCTGCAGCGCGCTGCGACTGTTGATCTCGCGCGGCATGCTGACGGCCGCCAGCGGCGTGCGATAGCGCACCAGGAGCGAGGTGATCTCGCGCGCGTCACGATCCGCCGCCTCGTCGGCATGGTCGTGGTCGTGATCGTCCTCAGCCTCCGGCTTTGCCTCGTCGGCCTGCGCCGCCGCACCGGTCTCCCGGTGCTCGATATCGTGGACCTGCCAGACGCTTTCGATCGACGTCAGCACCAGGCGATCGATCACCGTGCCGGTGCGTGCCAGGACACCGACCACGCGATAGGGGTGATCGCCATGGGTGAAATCCGCGCCGACGAGTCCGTGACTGCCGACAAAAGCGTCGCCCAACCGCCAGCCGGTCGACCGCGCCACCTCGGCCCCGATTGTGGCCTCGAACGGCGCCTGCCACAGCCGGCCGTCCGCCGGCATGGCACCGTAGTGCGCGGGATAGTCGGGCACCGTGCCGACGATGCGGAAACCGGCGGCGTTGTCGCCCAAGGCAAGCGGGATCGCGGCCGCGACCATGGGATGGCCCGCCAGCGCCTCGGCTTCGGCGAGCGGGATGTTCCCGGTCGGCACGTCGACATGATAGATGCTCGACAGGATCAGCTGCATCGGACTGCCCTTGGCGCCGACCACCAGATCAATGCCGCGGGCGTCCTTGGCCAGCCGATCCCGCATCTGCGCGCTGAACAGGATCAGCGCCGTGATCGTCGCGACGCCGATGGCCAGCAGCAGGATGTTGAGCAGCGAGTTCAGCGCCCGTTCGCGGAGATAGGCCAGGCTGAGCACGAACAAATTCATGGCCGGGCCGGCAGATCGAGGCGGTTGGGAAAAACGTCCTTCAGGCGCTGGTCATGGGTGGCGATCAACAGGGTCGCGCCATGCGCCGCGGCCTGCCGACGCAGGAGCGCGACGACCTGTTGGCAATTCGCGTCGTCCAGCGCCGAGGTCGGCTCGTCCGCCAGCAACAAGGTCGGGGCGTTCACCAGCGCCCGCGCGATCGCGACGCGTTGCGCTTCGCCCTGGCTCAGGTCGGCCGGCTTGGCCGATGCTCTTTCAGCGAGGCCGAGCGCGTCCAGCAGCCCCGCAATCTCAGCATCGTCGTTCGGGAGTTTGGCGAGATAGCGGGCCAGGCGCAGGTTGCCGGACACCGTGAGCGCGCCGACCAGATGCAACGACTGGAACACGATGCCGATCTGACGGCCGCGAAACACATCGAGCTCGGCCGGTCGCATTTGGGCGAGATCCCGGCCGGCAACGGCAACCGAGCCGTCCGTCGGCCGCAACAGGCCGGCCAAAAGGTTCAAAAGCGTGGTCTTGCCGCTGCCCGATGGCCCGAGCAACAGCGCCTGCCCGCCCGGCGCCACGGACCAGTCCGGCACGTCGAGGACCTTTCGGCCACCAACATCGAACCGCAGACCGTTGATTGCGACCGATGCGCCCTCGGCCGCGGTGTCCGCCGCCGGCGCGGACGCCAACGCCATGTCCCGCTCCCCGTTCCGCCCGTAACGACCGGAACTGTAGCCTGCTCAGGCGCATAGGAAAACGCCGCCGCGGCAGTGCCGACGAGAACGTGAAACGATCAGATGCCCGCGTACTGGGTAATCAGCCAACAGCAAATGCTGGCAACGGCGAAAATGATCACGTTGCCGATCTCGAAGCGGCGGTGGACCGACGCCGATTGGAAGGCCTGCCGCTCGCCGCTTTGACCACCGAAAGCCTGCGGATCGAAGTCATCGCTATTGGCCTTGGCGATAACGTCGCGGCTGAACGTCGCGACCCAGGCCGGCACTTCGCCGCTTTTCAGGTAGCGCATGAAATGCGGCTCGACATCGCGGTCCGTCGCCGGTCGACCCAGCTGCCGTCGGCGGGCCAGCGTGAAGAGATGGTATTCGCGCACGTTCAGCAGGTCGGCAGCGGTCGCGGCATGACGGGCATCGGTTGACATACGAAGGATCGGAACGGGACCGGGCGACATCTGGTTCTCCATACACGGCACGTCCGCTTCGACGTACGTCACGCATTGCCGGACCATCCTCGCGGGCATTCGTAAAAATCTCGCAAAACGGTTCGCAGGTTTGCAGCATCGTTCGTCCACGTGCACGATCTGCAGCGTTGCCAGACCTAGGCGCTGTCATATATGTGCTAGTGTCCGGCCGCATCGTTTCGAACCGACATCCCGAAGGAGCATGCTACATGCCGCAGCCGAACGGCGGCGCCAGCGACTACCTGAATCTGCTGAGCGATCTCATCGATAAGGCGAAACGTGCCGGCGCCGATGCAGCCGACGCGGTGGTGTTCGACGGCATATCGCTTGATGTCAGCTACCGCACCGGCAAGCCGGAAGACCTGCAGCGCTCCGAGGGCCGCGACCTTGGACTGCGCGCCTTTGTCGGCAAGCGCCAGGCCTTCGTCTCGTCGAACGATTTCAGCGGGCCGGCGCTCGATGAACTCGTCGAGCGCGTCGTCGCCATGGCGCGCACGGCGCCGGAAGATCCCAATTGCGGCCTCGCCGACGAGGCGCTGCTATGCAAATCCGTCGCCGATCTCGATCTTGACGATGCCAACGAGCCAGACGCGCGGGCCCTTTACGACCAGGCCGCCGCGGCGGAAGCCAGCGCGCTGGCGGTCGAGGGCGTCACGCTCTCCGAAGAAGCCGGCGCCAGCTGGAGCCGCGCCCGGATCGCGCTCGCCACCAGCCACGGCTTCGCCGGCGGCTATGCCACGTCGACGCACGGTTTCTACGCTTCCGTGGTCGCCGGCAGCGGCACGGCCATGGAACGGGACTACGAGCACTCCACGGCCCGCCATGCGGAAGACCTCGACGATCCGCAGAGCGTCGGCCGCAAGGCCGGCGAAAGCGCGGTTGCCCGGTTGAACCCGAAGAAAGTGGCGACGCAGCAGGTGCCCGTCGTCTTCGACCCGCGCGTTTCGCGCAGCATGCTCGGGCATTTCGCCGGCGCGATATCCGGAGCCGCCGTCGCCCGCGGCACCAGCTTCCTGAAGGACCGGATGGGCGAGCAGGTATTCGCCGACGGTCTGCGCATCGTCGACGATCCGCACCGCCGCCGTGGCCTGGCCTCGAAGCCGTTCGACGGCGAAGGCGTTGCCAACCGCAAAACCGTCCTGATCGAAAACGGCCGGCTGGAAACCTGGCTGCTGGATTCGAGCTCGGCCCGACAGCTGGGATTGACCAGTACCGGTCATGCCAGCCGCGGCACCGCCGGTCCGCCCTCGCCGTCCACCAGCAACCTCTATCTCGAGCCCGGCAGCCTGTCGCCGGACGAACTGATCGGCGAAATCCCGGCCGGTCTTTACGTCACCGAGCTGATCGGCTTCGGCGTCAATGGCGTGACCGGCGACTACAGCCGCGGCGCCGCCGGGTTCTGGATCGAGAACGGCAAGAAGGCCTATCCGGTCAGCGAGCTGACCATCGCCGGCAATCTGAATGACATGTTCAGGGCCATGACGCCGGCCAACGACCTGGAATTCCGCTACGGCAGCAACGCGCCGACACTGCGCATCGACGGCATGACGGTCGCCGGCACTTGAGCGGCCTCAGTCAAGACCACGCCCTGCTGATCGATGCCGTGCGGTCGGCGGGCCCGACCGCCCTGCACTATTTCCATGGCGAGGTCGAGAGTTGGGAAAAGGGTCCGGGCGACCCGGTCTCGGAAGCCGACCACGCCATCGACGACGTCCTCAAATCGCGGCTGACGGCGGCGCGCCCCGACTATGGCTGGCTCTCCGAAGAAACCGAAGACGATCCGGCACGGCTTGAACGGCAGCGGGTCTGGGTCGTCGATCCGATCGACGGCACGCGGGCCTTCTTGCAGAAAAAGCCCGAGTTCACGATCAGCGCCGCCCTGGTCGAGGACGGCCAGCCGATCGCCGGCGTGGTCTTCAATCCAGCCACCGACGAGCTGTTCGAGGCGCTCGATGACGGCGGCGCCCGTCTGAATGGCCAGCCGATCACCGTCAGCAGCCGCGCCGATTTCCATGGCGCCAAGCTGCTGAGCGGCAGCCGGATGTTCGAACGGGCCGGCTGGTCGGCGCCGCCCGAGGATCTGGAGTTCGCGGCGATCAACTCGATCGCCTATCGCATGGCGCTGGTCGCCTGCGGCCGTTATGACGGCTGCGTCTCGCTCAATACCAAGAGCGACTGGGACATCGCCGCAGGCGAGTTGATTGTGCACGAGGCCGGTGGCCGCACCAGCGATGCCCGCGGCCATCCGCTGTCCTACAATGATCCCGAGCCGTTGCACAATTCGGTGATCGTCGCCGGCCCGGCCCTGCACGACCACCTGATGGACTTCCTCGCCACCGTGAAACGCCCAGCCGGGGTGAATTGGTAGCCGCCGTTCGGGGTATCGGCCACACTCATTTGAAAATGAGAATTGATCGCAAGAAAACGCTTGCGCAAGCATCTGCGTGTGTGTAGCGTCAAATCCGGTTTTGCGAATCATTCGCATTATCAGGCTCGATGTTCCGACCAATCGTCGAGCCCGCGTATGTGTGCCGAGAGGGGGCGCGGAAGTTGACAAAAAGAACAGCGTTACTGCGTTCGACTGCGTTGATCGCGGTCAGTCTGGCGGCCGGCCAGGCCGTTGCCGCCGATAAAATCCGCGTCGGGCTCGGCGGCTATTTCAATGCGTTTTTCGTTTATGGCGATCAGGATGACGGCGAAGGCGAGGCGGCCGACGGCCGCCGTGACCATAAAATCGCGCGCGAGGCGGAGGTTGCCTTCTTCGGCGAGACGGTGCTCGACAATGGTCTGACGGTCGGCGTTAACATCAAGCTCGAGGCGGAGACCTGCGAAGACCAGATCGATGAGAGCTACATCTACTTCGAGGGCGCCTACGGACGCCTCGAGGTCGGCTCCGAGGACCCCGCGACCGACGCCATGTTCTACGGCGCGCCGGTGCCGATCGCCGGCGTCGGCCTGTCGACGCCGGACGACGTCTTCGCCTCGCTGACGAATTCTGTCGGTACGCCGGCGACCATCGTCAACATTTCCGGCGACTCCGAGAAGCTGACCTATTTCACGCCGCGCATCGCCGGCATTCAGCTCGGCCTGTCCTACACGCCGGACAACTGCGAGGAGAACACCGCCGGCGGCGATTCCGGTTTCGCATGCGGCGGCAGCTACAGCGGCTTCCAGAGCGAGGAGACCCCCGGCCAGCAGTCGGAAATCGTCGAAATCGGTGTGAACTACGTGAACTCGTTTGGCGATATCGATGTCGGAGCATATGCCGGCTATGCCGCCGGCGACCTCGAGGTCAGCGACCCGACGGCCGAAAACCAGAACCAGTGGGGTCTCGGGTTCGAGGTCGGCTATGCCGGCTTCACCTTCGGCGCCGAATACAAGGAAGACGACCAGGGCTCCAGCGGGCGCAACACCGATCGCACCGACTGGGCCGTCGGTCTCGCCTATGCCCATGGCCCCTGGACCGTGGGCGTGCAGTATGTGAATGCGGAAGTCGAGGAAGGCGCCGGTCTGGGCGAGGACGAGACCGAAGGCTTCCAGATCGGCGGCACCTACGATCTCGGGCCCGGCGTGCTGCTGACCGGCGGCGTGACCATCTGGGACGTCACCGACAACCTCGACGACCCCGCGGCCGAGAATGATGCCACCAGCGTCATTATCGGCACGATTATCGAGTTCTGATCGTGCCCGGGTCGCCGCGCTGATTGAAGGACCGGCGCCCGACCCGCTTTCGTTCTAGCCGACCCTCCCGAATGTCGGCTGCCGGCCCCCGTCTCGCCTTTCCATCCTCAGTCGCGGCGGGGGCCGGTTCTTTTTTTTCGAAGAGCCCTCTATTCACCCGCGATTTGGGCCGCGACGGCGCGGCGCGAGTGACAAACTTCCTAGCTGTCGCATTTCCTTGCCGCGAACGCTAATCTTACCGACAACATCATGCAGCGATTGGGGATGCGGTAAATGAACCTGAACGAGAATATTGTCAGCTTCCACGACGAGATGACCAAGTGGCGGCGGGATCTGCATCGCCATCCCGAAACC
Source organism: Alphaproteobacteria bacterium (assembly GCA_965232515.1). Classification (GTDB taxonomy): domain Bacteria; phylum Pseudomonadota; class Alphaproteobacteria; genus JANQKO01. The sequence goes on from CBDDPY010000002.1 coordinate 3,112,941, forward strand.
GCGTTCGAGGAATACCGCACCGCCGACATCGTCGCCGAAAAGCTGGAAAGCTTCGGTCTCGAGGTGCATCGCGGCCTCGCCAAGACCGGCGTCGTCGGCGCGCTGCATGCCGGCGGCGGCAACCGAGCCATCGGGCTGCGCGCGGATATGGACGCGCTGCACATCCATGAGCTGAACGAGTTCGAACACCGCTCGGTGAATGACGGCAAGATGCACGCCTGCGGCCATGATGGCCACACGACGATGCTGCTGGGCGCGGCCAAGCACCTGGCCGAGGCCCGCGATTTCGACGGCACCGTGTATTTCATCTTCCAGCCGGCCGAGGAGAACGAGGCCGGCGGCAAGGTCATGGTCGACGACGGTCTGTTCGAGAAATTCGCCGTCGAGAGCGTCTACGGCATGCACAACTTCCCCGGCATCGAGGTCGGCCAGTTCGCCGTGCGCACCGGCCCGCAGATGGCCTCGGCCGACTTCTTCACCTGCGAGATCAAGGGCGTCGGCGGCCATGGCGCCTTCCCGGACCGGGCCCGCGACCCGGTTGTGGCCGGCGCCGAAATGGTCATGGCCTTTCAGAACATCGTCAGCCGGCGGCTGAACCCGCTGGAGCCGGCGGTGATCAGCGTGACCCAGTTCCATGCCGGCCATACCGGCAACGTCATTCCGGAGACCGCCACCCTGAACGGCACGGTCCGGGCCTTCAGCACCAAGGTGCAGGACCAGATCGAAGCGGCCATGCGCGAGATCGCGGCCGGGATCTGCGCGTCGCACGGCATCGAGATGGACTTCCGCTACGAGCGCAAGTATCCGCCGACAATCAACAGCGCGGACGAGACCAAGATCGCCGCGCGCGCCGCCGCCGCCGTCGTCGGCGAGGCGAACGTCAACACGAAACTGGAGCCGGTCATGGGCTCGGAGGATTTCGGCTGGATGCTGCTGGAAAAACCGGGCAGTTACATCCTGGTCGGCAACGGCACCAGCGGGCCTTCGGGCTGCATGGTCCACAACCCGACCTACGACTTCAACGACGAGATCCTGCCGATCGGCGCCAGTTACTGGGTGGCGCTGGTCCAAGAACTCCTGCCCGCCGCCTGAGCTCATAGGATTCCACGGCGCCGATAACGGTTCGAAACCATGCGAGACGAGACGTCTCGTCTCGCTTATATACCGCATCATGTTGATGACGGACCCCTCGCCGCCACGCTCACGCCGCTCGCCGGCAAAGCATCGGGCGATCCTGGCCGCCGCGGCCGACGCCGTGGTCGCCGACGGCTACCACGCCACCACGATCGAGCACATCGCCGCCCGTGCCGGCGTCGGCAAGCAGACGATCTATCGGTGGTGGCCGTCCAAGCCGGCGTTGTTTGTCGAGGTCTACAACGATCTCGTGCCGCGAGACGCGCTAAATGCCGATACCGGCGACGTTTTCCGGGATCTCGAAAGCCTGCTCGCCGGGCTGTTCTCGATCTACCGGCGCACACCGGCGGCCCGGGTGCTGGCCGGCCTGATCGCCGAAGCCCAGCACGACCCGGCCGCTGCCGACGCGGTGCGCGGCGGCCTGGTAATCGGCCGCCGCGGGCTGCTGACGGAACCGCTGCGGCGCGGCGTCGATCGCGGCCAGCTCGCCGCCGACTTCGACATCGAATGGGCAAGCGACGCCATCACCGCGCTGATCTGGCATCGGCTGTTGAGCGGACGCACGCCGTTGACCGATGCCGACGCCCATGACCTGGTGGCGAAGCTGCTGAGCAAACGGGAGGCAAGCTGATGCCGATCGACAGCCATGTCGAGATCACCGGCTACCGACCTGGCGCGCTGTCACGGGTCTGCGAGATGCAAACTCTCTACTACGCGCGCGAATGGGATTTCGGCTTGGCCTTCGAGACCAAGATCGCGGCCGAAATGGCGACATTCCTGACGAACTTCGATGCCGAAAAAGATCTGTTCCGCATTGCCGTCCGCGACGGCGAGATCCTCGGCTCGATCACCATCATCGGCAACGACATCGGCGCCGATGAAAACATGGCGCATCTGCGTTGGTTCATCATGGATGACCGCCTGCGCGGCACCGGCACCGGTGGTGAGTTATTGCGCCAGGCCGTCGACTTTTCCCGCGAGAGCGGCCGCCGCGGCATCTACCTCTGGACCTTCGAAGGCCTGACCGCCGCCCGGCACCTGTATGAAAAAGCGGGCTTCCGACTTGTCGACTCGAATCCGGGTGTGACCTGGGGCAGGCAGGTCACGGAACAGCGTTTCGACCTGTTGTTCTGACCAACGCGGCGTCAGAGGGCCTTAATCCATACCGCGTTGTCGTGATAGGCGGCGCCGCCGACCGGGGCGGCGGGATCGGCGCCGGTCAGCGCATTGATGCCGATGCCCTCCTCGAAGGCGTGGTTCGGCCAGATGCTCTCGACGATCACGACGCCGCGCTGCACGCCGTCGAAAATCTGCGTGTGGATGACGATATCGCCGCGCCGGTTGCCCATGCGCACCCGCGCCCCGTCGCCGACGCCGACGCCGAGCGCCGATGCGTCATCGGGATGCAGCATCACCGTCGGCCGCTGCTCGCGTTTGATCGAGGTCGGCGTCTCGGTGAAGCTGGAATTGAGGTAGTTCCGCGCCGGCGCCGTCACCAGCCGGAACGGCAGCTCGTCGGTGGCCTCTTCGATCGCCGTCCAATGATCCGGCAGCGCCGGCGGTTCCGAGCCTGCGCCGTTCGGCCCGAAGCCGTGCGGCTTGGGCTCGGACCAATCGACCTTGAAATGGAATTTGCCGTCGGCGTGGCCGAAGCCGTGCAGATAGTGCGCCGTCTCGAAATCCGGCTGGCAGTCGATCCAGCGTTCGCGCTTCACCGTCTCGGCGTCGGGCCAGCCCGAGGATTTCAGCGTCTCGTCGATGATCTCCCAGGGGCTCATCTGGAAACCGCGATGCTCGGCGCCCAGCCGGGACGCCAGCGCGCAGATCACCTCATGGTTCGAGCGGCATTCCTCGGGCGGCTCGATCACCTTAGCGCCCATCAGGATGTGCTGGTGGCCGCCGCCCTGATAAAAGTCGTCGTGCTCCAGGAACATCGTCGCCGGCAGCACGATATCGGCCATTTTCGCCGTCTCGGTCAGGAACTGCTCGTGCACGCAGACGAACAGATCGTCGCGGTTGAAGCCGGTATGCACCTTATTCAAATCGGGCGCGATCATCATCGGGTTGGTGTTCTGAATCAACAGCGCCGATACCGGCGGTCCACCATGCAACGCCTCGGCATCGCCCGTCAGGATCGGCCCGATGCGGGCCTGATCGAGCACGCGGATCGATTTGTCGCGCGCATCCAGACCCTCGATCAGGGTCTTGTCCCAGTGAAAGATCGCCCCGTTGTTGTGAAAGGCGCCGCCGCCCTCGTACTGCCAGGCGCCCGTCACCGCGGCGATGCAGAGCGCCGCGTGCATGTTCACCGACCCATTGCGGCCGCGCGTGAAGCCATAGCCCAGCCTCAGGAAAGTCCGCTTGTTTTCGCCGATCAGCTTGGCGAAGGCCTCGATCTCGTCGACGCCCAGGCCGGTGATCTCCGACGCCCATGCCGGTGTGCGCGACTGCAAATGCTGCTCCAGCTCGGTCGGCACGTCGGTATAGCGCTCGAGATAGGTGCGGTCGGCATAGCCGTCGCGGAACAGCACGTGCATCACAGCGCAGGCGAGCGCGCCGTCGGTGCCCGGCCGCACGCAGAGGTGCATATCGGCCTGCTGCGCCGTGCCGTTGCGGTAGGTGTCGACGGCGACGATCTTGGCCTGGCGTTCCTTGCGCGCCTTGACCGCATGCGTCATCACATTGACCTGGGTATTCACCGGATTGGTGCCCCAGATCACCACGACATCGGCCTTGGCCATCTCGCGCGGGTCGACGCCGGCGAGCTTGCCGGTGCCGGCGATGAAACCGGTGAAGGCCAACGTGGTGCAAACCGTCGAATACTGGCCGGAATAATTCTTCGCGTGCCGCAGACGGTTGATTCCGTCGCGCATCACCAGGCCCATGGTGCCGGCGTAGTAGTAGGGCCAGACGGCTTCCGAACCGTGCGCCTGCTCGGCCCGCAACATGCCCTCGGCGACCGCGTCCAGCGCGTCATCCCAGGAAATTCGCTCGAACCGGTCCGACCCCTTCGGCCCGACCCGGCGCATCGGATATTTCAGCCGGTCCGGGTGATGAATACGCTCCGCATAACGGGCGACCTTGGCGCAGATCACACCGTCGGTGTAGAGATTCTCGGCAGCGCCGCGCACCCGCCCAATGGTAAAATCGTCCAGTTTTTCGACCTCCAGCGCGCAGGTCGACGGACAGTCGTGCGGACAGGCGCTGGGATGGATCTCCGGCTTGGCGTTCATTGGCTCGTCCCTGGAATTGCGGCCTGATTATCCTCGTCTCACGTCGGCACGGCAAGCCGTCGCCTGGTTAGCTGTTTGGAAACGCCTCTACCGGCACGAAAACGGGCCGGTCGTCCCGTATTTTGATCAGACTCTCTACGCACCCAATTTGTCGCCGATTCACCACGCGTGGTATGTTATGCAGCAACTTTTCGTGGCACGAACTGCGACCTTGCACCGCCCTGCCCTCGGAATATGGCTCAAAACCAAGCAGATTCGACCGGCGCGCTGCTGACCCGGCTGTTGCGCGAAAAAGTGCGGCCCCATGCCGGCCGCATCGTGCTGGCCGCCGTCTGCATGGCGCTGGTCGCGGCCTTGACCGGCGCCAATGCCTGGCTGCTGCAGCCAGCCATCGACGAGGTCTTCATCAAGCAGTCGACACTGATGCTGTATCTGGTGCCGGCAGCCGTGCTGGCGGTGGCCGTGGCCAAGGGCCTGGCGACCTATGGCCAGAGCGTGTTGATGGCGAATGTGGGGCAGCGCATCATCGCCGAGACACAGGTGCAGATGTATGCCCGGCTGATTCGCGCCGATCTGGCGCATCTGCACGAAATCCATACCGGCAAGCTGATCTCCAGCTTTCTTTACGACGCCAACTTGCTGCGCGACGCGGTCAGCCGGGCGATTACCGGCATCGTCAAGGATCTGCTGACAGTCGTCGCGTTGGCCGTCGTCATGTTTATCCAGGACTGGAAACTGGCGTTTCTGACCATCTTTGTCTTCCCCCTCGCGGGTTTCGCCATCCGCAAGCTCGGCAAGCGCATGCGCAAGGTATCGGCCGCGACCCAGGTCGAGACCGGCAAGCTGACCCAGCATCTTGCGGAAACCCTGGACGGCGTCCGGCTGGTCAAGGCCTATGGCATGGAAGCGCACGAAACCGCTCGCGCCGGCGAGGCCGTCGAGCGGCGGCTGAAACATATTCTGAAGGGTATCCGAACGCGCTCGGCCGCGGCGCCGTTCACGGAGGCGCTGGGCGGCATCGCCGTTGCCGTCGCCATCCTCTATGGCGGCTGGCAGGCCCACGCCGGCGCGATGACGCTCGGCGCCTTCACCTCATTTCTGGCCGCGCTGCTGCTGGCCTACCAGCCGGTAAAGAGCCTGGCGAGCCTGAACGCGGCGCTGCAGGAGGGCCTGGCCGCGGCGCAGCGGATCTTCCAGGTACTGGACCGCGAGCCGCAGATCGTCGATGCGTCCGATGCCAAGCCGCTGTCCGTCACGGGCGGCGAAGTCGTGTTCGAACGGGTCGGCTTCCGCTATGTCGACGGCGCGCCTGCGGTGACCGATGTCAATCTGACGGCGCCAGCCGGTAAAACGGTGGCGCTGGTCGGCCCGTCGGGCGCCGGCAAGTCGACGCTTCTTAACCTGATGCCGCGGTTCTACGACGCGACCGACGGCCGGATCACCATCGACGGCCAGGATGTCCGCGACGTCACCATCGCCTCGCTGCGGGCGGCGATCTCGTTGGTCAGTCAGGACACGACGTTGTTCGACGACAGCGTCCGCGCCAACATCGCTTACGGCCGCCTCGATGCCGACGAGGACGAGATCGTGGCCGCGGCCAAGGCCGCAGCGGCGCACGACTTCATCATGGCCCTGCCCCATGGCTATGACACCACTGTGGGCGAAGACGGCGTCAAGCTGTCCGGCGGCCAACGCCAGCGCGTCGCCATCGCCCGGGCGATGCTGAAGAACGCGCCGATCCTCCTGTTGGACGAGGCGACGTCGGCGCTCGATTCCGAATCCGAACGCCAGGTTCAAGCCGCTCTGACGGAACTGATGCAGGGCCGGACCACGCTGGTCATCGCCCATCGATTGTCGACGGTGGTGGCGGCCGACCGGATTTACGTGATTGAGAATGGCAGCATTATCGAAGCCGGCAGCCATGCGGAACTGCTCGCCCGCGGTGGCCGCTATGCCAAGCTCTACGCCCTGCAGTTCGACGACGAGCAGCAGCAGGTGCGGCTGGCCGGCGCCAGCGGTTGATCCGGTTCCGTGCGCCTGAGCAAACGCATTCTGCGAAGCAACGCGGTACACGGCATCGTCTGTTGGCTGACCGCGCAATACATTCGGCTGTGCTACGCGACCGGCCGCTGGCAGGTCATCGGCGGCGAAATCCCCGGCCGGCTTTGGGATCGGCAACTCCCCTTCATTCTCGCCTACTGGCATGGGCGCCTGTTGATGATGCCGTATAGCTGGCGGCGGTCGCAGCCGGTCCGGGTGCTGATCTCGCAGCATCGCGACGGCGAACTGATCGCTCGGACCATCGGGCATTTTGGCTTCGACACAATCCGCGGCTCGAAGCAGAAAGCGGGAAAAGAGAGGGACAAGGGTGGCGCCGCGGCACTGCGGGCGATGATGAAGGCGCTGAAATCAGGCGAGTGCATTAACATCACGCCCGATGGACCGAATGGTCCCCGGATGCGCGCCAGCGACGGGATTGTCACACTGGCGCGGCTCAGCGGCGTCCCGATCGTTCCGTTGGGTCAAGCGACGTCGCGCCGCATAACCTTGAACACCTGGGACCGGTTCGTCATCCCGTTGCCGTTCAGCAGGGGCGTCTTTGTCTGGGGCACGCCCATCGAAGTGCCGCGCGCGCTCGACGCAGAAGCGCTGGAGGATGTCCGGCTGTCGGTCGAAACCGCACTCAACGCCGTATCGGATGCCGCCGACCGCGAGGTCGGCCAGCAATCGATCGAACCGGCCCCCTTGGGACAGACCTCGACATGACATCGTCCCTCGTCACGCCTTTCCTTTATCGCACGGCGACAAAGGTGTGCAGCCCGCTGATCAACACCTATCTGCGTCGTCGCCTGGCCCAAGGCAAGGAGGACGGCGCCCGGTTCCGGGAGCGACTGGGCTTTCCCAGTCAGCCCCGCCCTCACGGCATTCTGATCTGGGTACATGCGGCAAGCGTCGGGGAATCGATGTCGGTGCTGCCGCTGATCGAGGCGCTGGTCGCCGAGCGGTCGGACATGCATGTCCTTCTGACCACCGGCACCGTAACGTCGGCCAAGCTCATGGGAAGCCGGTTGCCCGCTCGCGCCTTTCACCAATACGTGCCCGTCGACCGCATTGCCGGGGTGCGCAGCTTTCTCGACCATTGGCGGCCCGACCTCGCCATCTGGGTCGAGTCGGAGTTCTGGCCGAACCTGATCATGGAGACCCACGGCCGAGGCGTGCCCATGCTGTTGCTGAACGCGCGGGTATCGGAAGCCTCGTTTCAGAACTGGCAGCGCTATCCCCGCCTGATCGCGCCGATGCTGCAATGCTTCGATCTTTGCCTGGCGCAGACGTTGACGGATATCGGTCGCCTGACCTCGCTCGGCGCCGCCAGCGCAACCTGTCGCGGCAACCTGAAATGGGCCGGCAATCCATTGCCGGCGGAAGGGAAAGACCTGGAAAAGCTTGACCGCATGTTCGGTGACCGGCCACGCTGGCTCGCCGCCAGCACGCATGCAGACGAAGAACTGATCATCGGCGAGGCGCATAAGATCCTGCGCCGCAACTTTGCCGGAACGCTGACCGTCATCGTGCCGCGGCATCCCAATCGCGGGCCCGAGATCGCCAAGGCGCTGAAAGAGGCCGGATTGAAGGTCCGCCGCCGGGCCGGATTCGAGCCGGCGGATGCCGAGACCGACATTTATCTGGCCGACACCATCGGCGAACTCGGTCTGTTCTATCGTCTGGCCGATATCGTCTTTGTCGGCGGGTCGTTGATTCCCCATGGCGGTCAGAACCCGTTGGAGGCGGCGCGTCTCGATTCCGCGATCCTGTACGGGCCGCACATGTTCAACTTCTCCGAAACGGTCGATGCGCTTGAAGCCGCCAACGCCACCGCGACCGTCACCGACGCCGCCAGCCTGGCGGCCGAAATCATGCGGCTGACGAAGGACGAGGGTCTTCTGGACCGCCGGGCGTTGGCCGCCGCCAAGGTCGCGGCCGAAGGCCGGGAGGTGCTCGAAGCGGTCAAATCGGAGATACTCGGATTCCTGCCACCGGCCGAGAGCCTGCGTGAAAGCGCCTGAGTTCTGGCGCTACGACGGCGCGCTTTCGCGGCTGCTGGCGCCGGCCGCTTGGGCCTATCAGGTCGGGACCGATCTGAACCGCCGCCGCGTGACGCCGAGAGGCGTCGGGACGACGGTGATCTGTATTGGCAATCTGGTTGCCGGCGGCGCCGGTAAGACGCCGACCGCGCTGGCCCTTGCCGGGATGCTGCGCGGTCGCGGGCGGCGGCCGCATTTCCTGACCCGCGGCTATGGCGGACGCATTTCGGGGCCGGTTCGCGTCGACCCGGCGCTGCACACGGTGGCCGAGGTCGGCGACGAGGCCCTGCTGCTGGCGGCGCGGGCGCCGACCTGGCTGGCCCACGACCGCGTCGCCGGCGCAACGGCGGCGGTTGCCGCCGACGCCGATACCATCGTCATGGACGACGGTTTTCAGAACCCTTCATTGATCAAAGACCTGTCCATCCTGGTCATCGATGCCGGTTATGGCTTCGGTAATGCACGGCTGCTGCCGGCTGGCCCCCTGCGCGAGCCGGCGCGGCATGGCCTGGCGCGCGCCGATGCCGTCGTGCTGATCGAAACCGCTGGCGCCGCCGCGCGGGCGCCGCTGCCAGTCTTGCCGAAACACCTGCCCGTGCTGCCGGCGCGACTGATCCCCGACGAGGACGCCATGCGTTTCGCCGGCCGCCGCGTGTTCGCCTTCGCCGGCATCGGCCGGCCGGAGAAGTTCTTTCACACCGTCCGGTCCGTCGGCGCCGAACTGGTCGGACAACGCAGCTTCCGCGACCATCACGTCTACGATCCGCAGGAAATCATGCGCCTGGTCGAGGACGCCAGTGCCGCCGACGCCATCCCGGTCACCACGGCCAAGGATCACGTGCGCCTGCCTGCCGAAGCCCGGCCCATGGTCGAAGTCCTGAATGTGCATCTGGCGTTCGACGCCCCGACGGCCGTGATGGAGCTGCTCGACAGCGTGGCTGTGAATGCTTAGCGACCGTTTGGCGGCCGCGGCGGCGCACGTCTTCTATCGCCTGTTCGGCATGCTGCCGCTGGATATGGCATCGGCGCTGGGCGGCGGTCTCGGCCGGCTGGTCGGCCGGTTCGCCGGCGGCGCGTCGCGGCAGGCGCGCCGAAACCTAACCCATGTTTTGCCGGACGTACCTGTCGCGGCAACCCTGTCGGAGATGTGGGCGCATCTCGGCCGCTGCATCGCCGAACTGCCGCATCTCGATCGGATGACGTTCACGGACGAGCCGGGCGGCCGGATCGAGATTGTCGGCCGCGACACGCTGAACGCCCTGGCCGCGGATGGCGGTCCGGCGTTGTTCATGACCGGTCATATCGGCAATTGGGAGATTCTGCCGATCGTCGCCCAGCGTCACGGCATCGACATGCACCTGGTCTACCGCGCCGCCAACAACGCGGCCGTCGATCGGCTGGTCCGCCGGTCGCGCGAGACCCGGGTCGCCGGGCAGATCCCCAAGGGCGCAGGCGGTGCGCGGCAGATCCTTTCGGTGCTGTCGAAGGGCGGTGTCGTCGGCATGCTGGTCGACCAGAAGATGAACGACGGCATCTCGGCGCCGTTCTTCGGCCGCGAGGCCATGACCGCGCCGGCGCTGGCGCAACTGGCATTGCGGTTCAAGGCCCGGGTCATCCCGGCGGTCTGCGAACGGCTCGGCGGCGCGCATTTCCGGGTCACTGTGCTGCCGCCGATGCCGCTGCCGGATAGCGGCGACCGCGCGGCCGATGTGCTGACGCTGACGACACAGTGTAACGCGCTGCTGGAGCAATGGATCCGCGCCCGACCGGCGCAATGGCTGTGGCCGCACCGGCGCTGGCCGGATTGACCGCTGCCGTCAGTTTTTCGTTGTCGACGCGCCGAGCATCGGGCCGGCGAGCAGGGCCGGGTCCAGGCGCTGCTTGAACCAGTTGACGCGCCAGTCGAGATGCGCGCCGGTGGAGCGGCCGGTCGAGCCGACCGCGCCGATCCGGTCGCCCTGCCGTACCTTGTCGCCGACGGCCACGTCGATGCGCGACAGATGCGAGTAGACCGAGGTCAGGCCGTGGCCGTGATCGATCATCACGGTGCCCCCGGTGAAGTAGAGATCGTCGTTCGCCAACGCGATCTCGCCGTCGGCCGGCGCCGTCACATCGGTACCGGTGGGTGCGGCGATATCGATGCCGAAATGAGGACGACGCGGCTCGCCGTTCAGCACCCGCTGGCTGCCGAAGACGCCAGTGATCCGACCTTGTGTCGGCCAGACGAAACCGGTCTGGAACCAGGTCGCCGGGGTATCGCGCCGCCGCACCTCGGCGATCCAGGCATTCTCGCGCCGGATGCGCTGCAACGCCTCGGCCGACGGCGTCACCATCTTCGGCGGCAGGCCGTCGATGCGCTGAATATCGTATTGCCGACGCTTCACCTCGAGCTGACGCCGAACCACCTTGCCATCGGGAAGGGTGACCGTCAGCTCCGCCATTGGCGCGAAATCCCGGCCGAAGCCGAAAACGAAGGCGCCGTCGGCGGCGACGCGGACGGCCACGTCGTCGAACACCACGCGGGCGTCGGGTTGGGTCCAGCCGCGCACTAGCCCGCCCTGCACCATATCGCCGTCGAGCCTGAGCACATCGGCCCAGGCGGTGCTGACAAACGTGAACGCGGCCGCTAACGCCAACAATACCCGACGCATATCCGCTACCCGTCCTCCCGCTCGCCGCATTCCGCCGTCAAGCCGTCCGCCGCGGTGGCATAGGCTTCCTGTCGCGCGACGCTCCAGTAACGCAGGGCGTTGACGGCGATGCGCTGGCCGGTGATGGCACAGGTGACGTAGCTGCCCGGCCGAACGACCTCGTAGAGCCCGGCACCATACAGCAACACGGCTTCGCGTTCCGGCAGATCCATCAGAGCAACGTGCCCTGGCCGTCGGGCGTCTTTTTGCGCCGTGTCGCGCGGCGGGCCGGCGCGGCCTCGCCATCGACCGTCGCGCTGGCGCTGCCGTCATGGAATTCGATGCTGAGCGCCATGCCGGGCTTTGTCGCCGCCGCCGCGGTCACCGGTCCGCCGCCCGCTTCGCGCACCACGGCATAGCCGCGCGCCAGCACGTTGCGGTAGGACAGACTTTCGAGCAACTGGGTAGCCGCGGCCAAACGGCGCTCGGCGTCCTGGATCTGACGGCCGCCGGCGCGCTGCAGGCGCTCGATCAAACCGGCAACCCCCTCGCGCTGCCGCGCCACGTCCTGGGCCAGCAGCGCCGGCCGCAGCTGCGCCGCCACGGCCCGGAGGTCAGCGGCGCGCTGCGCGACGATCCCGCGCAGGCCCAGCCCCAGCCGTCCGCCGGCGTCGTCCAGCCGCTGCGCCGCCATGGCCAGCAGGTCGCCGGCCCGCGGCAGGCCACGCACCAGGCCTTCGAGATGCCGGCGGCGCTCGACCACCAGACGTTGCGTCGCGGCGCCGGCGCGTTGTTCAAGATCGCGCAGCTGGGCCAGCAGTTCGCTGCGCACCGGCACGGCGATCTCGGCTGCGGCCGTCGGCGTCGGCGCGCGCCGGTCGCTGACGAAGTCGATCAGCGTCGTGTCCGTTTCGTGGCCGACGGCCGAAATCAGCGGGATCTTGCTCGCGGCCGCGGCCCGGACCACGGGCTCCTCGTTGAAGGCCCAGAGATCCTCGATCGAGCCGCCGCCGCGGGCGACGATCAGCAGGTCCGGCCGGGCCACCGGCCCGTCGGCCGGCAGCGCGTTGAAACCCTGAATGGCGGCGGCGATCTGCTCGGCGGCGCCCTCGCCCTGGACCAGCACCGGCCAGACCACGACATGGCTCGGAAAGCGGTCGCGCAGGCGGTGCAGGATGTCGCGGATCACCGCGCCGGTGGGCGACGTGACGACGCCGATCACCCGGGGTAGGAACGGCAGCGCGCGCTTGCGGTCGTCGTCGAACAGGCCCTCGGCGGCGAGCTTCTTGCGGCGCTCCTCCAGCAATGCCATCAGCGCGCCGACGCCGGCCGGCTCCATGCGCTCGATGACGATCTGATAGCGCGAACGGGCGGGATAAGTGGTCAGGCGGCCGGTGCAGACGACTTCCAGGCCGTCCTCCGGCTTGAAGCGCAGGCCGTTCGCCGTGCCGCGCCAGCAGACGCCGTCGATCACCGCCTTGTCGTCTTTCAGCGACAGGTAGAGATGGCCGGAGGCGGCGCGCTTGAAGCCGGAAATCTCGCCGCGCACGCGGACATAGCCGAAGCTGTCCTCGACCACGCGTTTCAGGGCGAACGACAGCTCGCCGACCGAATATTCCGGCAGGTTCGGCGCCGCGCCGGCTGCCTCCGTGGGCGACTCGCTCATGGCCTATGTGTGCGCCAGATTGGGCTGTGATACAAGGGGGGCGACGGGCGGATCGGAGGGCAAAGCTAGAGCCATGAACGTTTTGGTGGTGGGCTCGGGCGGGCGCGAACATGCGCTGTGCTGGGCATTGTCGGCATCGCCGCTGACGGACGCGCTGTTCTGCGCGCCGGGCAATGGCGGCATCGCCGAGGTCGCGACCTGCATCGACATCGATGTCATGGACTTCGCAGGGCTGCTCGGTTTCTGCCGCTCGGAAGAAATCGATTTCGTCGTCGTCGGACCGGAAGCGCCGCTGGTGGCGGGCCTGGTCGACCAGCTGGAGGCGGCCGGCATCAAGGCCTTCGGGCCGACCGCGGCGGCGGCGGTGCTGGAGGGTTCGAAGGCCTTCACCAAGGACCTCTGCGCGCGCGCCGGCATTCCGACCGCGGCCTACAAACGCTTCACCGACGCCGGCGACGCCAAGGCCTATATCGCCGCCGAGGGTGCGCCGATCGTGGTCAAGGCCGACGGCTTGGCCGCCGGCAAGGGCGCCATCGTCTGCGAAACGGTCGCTGAAGCCAACGACGCGGTCGACGAGATCCTGGGCGGCCGCTTCGGCGAGGCCGGGGCCGAGATCGTCATCGAGGCGTTTTTACAGGGCGAGGAAGCCAGCTTCTTCGCGCTCTGCGACGGCAAAAACGCGCTGCCGCTGGCGACGGCGCAGGACCACAAGACGGTCGGCGACGGCGACGTCGGCCCGAACACCGGCGGCATGGGCGCCTACTCGCCGGCGCCGGTGATGACTGACCAACTCTGCGAAGCCGTGATGCAGCGCATCATTCAGCCGACGCTGGAAGCCATGGCCGCCGAGGGCCGGCCCTACAAGGGCGTGCTCTATGCCGGGCTGATGATCACCGCGAGCGGCCCGCAGCTCATCGAATACAACGTGCGCTTCGGCGACCCGGAATGCCAGGCGCTGCTGCCGCGGTTGATGTCTGATCTGCTGCCGGCGCTGATCGCGGCGCGCGACGGCGTGCTCGACCGCTTCGACCTGCGCTGGTTTCCCGAGACCGCGCTGACCGTGGTCATGGCCGCGCGCGGCTATCCAGGCGACTACGAGAAGGGCGGCGAGATCAAGAACCTGGGCGCCGCGGGCGAGCTGCCTGACATCACCATCTTCCATGCCGGCACGCGCGCCGAGGCCGGCCGCATCTACGCCAATGGCGGCCGGGTGCTGGGCGTGACGGCGCTCGGCCAGGACGTCGCCGAGGCGCAATCCCGCGCCTACGACGCCGTCGACGTGATCGACTGGCCCGGCGGCTTCTGCCGCCGCGACATCGGCTGGCGGGCCATTGAGCGCGGCGGTTGATGGGCTAACATGCGGCAGCAACGAATAACCGTTTTCCGGGAGGCAGGCCGGCGGCCATGAGCAGAGATCAGCACCAATTCACCGGCACCCAGCCGGTGCGCGAGCAGCACCGGTTCGACGAGGCGGCGCTGCAGCGCTATATGGCCGAAAACGTTGAAGGCTTCGACGGCGACCTCACCGTCGAGCAGTTCCGGGGAGGCCAGTCGAACCCGACCTATAAGCTGAACGCGGGCGGCAAATCCTACGTGCTACGCCGCAAGCCGCCGGGCAAGCTGCTGCCGTCGGCGCACGCCGTCGACCGCGAGTACCGGGTGATCACGGCGCTCTACGACACCGACGTGCCGGTGGCGAAGACCTATGCGCTCTGCGAGGACGAGGACGTCATCGGCACCGCCTTCTACATCATGGACTGCGTCGAGGGCCGGGTGTTCTGGGACCCGACCTTGCGGGACCTGCCGAAGGACGCACGCGCGGCGATCTACGACGGCATGAACAAGGCCTTCGCCGACCTGCACAAGGTCGACTACATGGCCGTCGGCCTAGACGGTTTCGGCAAGGCCGGCCAGTACCGCGAGCGCCAGATTTCGCGCTGGACCAAGCAGTACCGGGCGTCGGAGACCGAGCCGATCCCGGCCATGGAGCGGCTGATCGAATGGCTGCCCGAGCACATCCCACCGGGCGACGAGGTTTCGATCGTGCATGGCGACTACCGGCTCGACAACATGATCTTTCACCCGACCGAGCCGCGGGTGCTGGCGATCCTCGACTGGGAGCTGTCGACGCTCGGCCATCCGGTCGGCGACTTCACCTACAACCTGTTGTCCTGGCGCCTGGGCGGCAACCTGTTCCGCGGCTTCGCCGGCGAGGACCTGGAAGCGCTCGGCCTGCCGAGCGAGCAGGACTATACCGACGCCTATTGCCGCCGCACCGGCCGCGACGGCATCGAGCATCTCGACTGGTACCTCGCCTACAACATGTTCCGGCTCGCCGCGATCCTGCAGGGCATCATGAAACGCTACCTCGACGGCACGGCGTCCAACGAGCACGCGCTCGCCCAAGGCAAGCGCGCCATCCCCATGGCCGAAGCCGCCTGGGCCCAGGTCGAAGCGATCGCCTAGGCCGGCCCTGCCGGCCGAGGCTCTCTTTGCGCTCACCCGCAGTCGCTCTACGAGCTATGGCGGGGTAACGGAGGGGCTTGCCCCGCCGAAGCCCATTTGGGCGGGGGGGGGGGTCGCGCGGCGGAGATCACGGAACAACCCCATGCACAGGGACAGTCAAGAAGAAAGAGTAATTTGAAATCAATATATTACGATATTTCTAGAAATACCGTAATAAATCCAATGCCCGTCATCACCAGGCGGGGTTCGTTACTGCCGTGCATACGGCTCAGCTGCCATAACTGGTCGAGGTCGTGTGAATTCCAGTTGATTTAAAATAAACAATTATTGTATGTTTCTTTTGGCGATGGGAGCATGACCGAATGATCGAGAACACTGGCGCGCGGGACGAGGCGGCGAGGCCACGGCGGAAGCGGCGGACGCAGGAGGAACGGCGGGCGGAGACACGCAACGCCCTGATCGAGTCCACGATCGAGCTGCTGGCCGAGAGCGGCTACGCGAACGCGACGACGACGCGGATCGCCCGGCGGGCCGGCGTCTCGCTCGGCGCCATGCAGCATCACTTCGGCTCGAAGGACGAGCTGCTGATGGGCACCTTCGATCAGCTGATGGTCGAGCAGGCGGCGCAGACGAGCCTGGATCCCGGCAAGGGCCAACCGCTCGAACAGCGGGTCGAAACACTGGTGGCCCGGCTTTGGAACGTCTATTGCACGCCACGCTATGTCGCCGTGTGGGAGCTGTTCCTGGGCACCCGGGCCGAACCGCATCTGCGCGATGAGGCCGTCGAGCACCGGGCCCGGGCGCTTAGAATCTTCGCCGATGTCTGGTGGTCGTTCTTCAAGGACGTCGGCGCGCCCGAGCAGGTCGTCGTCGATGTCATGCATACGACCCACGCCATGCTGCGCGGCTTCGCCTTCTACAGCGTGTTCGATCGCGACGAGGCCTTCTTCGCCCGGCAGCGGGCGCTGCTGAAAACCTTCGTGCTGGACGGGCTGCAGTCGGGCGCGCGGGCCGGGCCCCAGCGGCACTGACGTTCGACGGCCACCGCCATGAACGCCCCACATCCGACATTCGAGATCGGCGTCGACACCGGCGGCACCTTCACCGACCTGATCTGCCGCGGGTCCGACGGTTTCGCCTACCTGACAAAGGAGCCGAGCACGCCGGACGATCCCAGCCGCGCGGTGCTGCGGGCGGTCGACAGGCTGGTCGCCGAATGCGGCATCGACCCCCGGCGAATCGCGCGGTTCGTGCATGGCACCACGGTGGCGACGAACGCCATCATCGAGCGCCAGGGCGCGCGCGTCGGGCTGCTCGCGACCCAAGGCTTCAAGGATGTGCTGGAAATCGGCCGCCAGATGCGCAGCGGCCTCTACGATCTGATCCTGGCGCCCGAAACGCCGGTCTTTTTGGCCTCCGGTCGCTATCGTCGCGACATCGTCGAACGCGTCGCCGCCGATGGCAGCGTGCTGGTGCCGCTCGACGAAGCCAACGTGCGCGCCGCCGTGCGGTCGCTTCTGGAACTGGACGTCGAGGCGATCGCGGTCAGCTATCTCTTCTCATTCCGCCGGCCCGATCACGAACAGCGCACGCGTGAGATCATCGAGGAGATGGCGCCCGGGCTGGCGGTGTCGATCTCGAGCGACGTCGATCCGGCGGAACGCGAGTACGAGCGTACGGTCGCGACCGCGTTCGACGCCTATGTGAAGCCGGTCGTCGACACCTATCTCGGCAACCTGCAATCGGGCTTGCGCGACAAGGCCGTCGGCGCACCGCTGCAGGTCATGCAGTCGCGCGGCGGCATCGTCTCGGTGGCGAGCGCCCGCCGCCGTCCGGTGCGCCTGACCCTGTCGGGGCCGGCCGGCGGCATCGTCGGCGGCCGGCGGGCCGCGACAGGCGCCGGAATCGACAATGCGATCACCGTCGATATCGGCGGCACGAGCTGCGACATCGCGCTGATCTCGGACGGCAAGGCGCTGACCCGCGCCGAGGGCGACGTCGGCGGCTATCCGGTCCGGGTATCGATGGTCGACGTCAACGCCATCGGCGCGGGCGGCGGCAGCATCGCCTGGATCGACGCCGCCGGCGGCTTGAAGGTCGGCCCGCGCTCGGCCGGTTCGATGCCCGGCCCGGCCTGCTATGGCCGCGGCGGCACCGAGGCCACGGTCACCGACGCGTCGGTCGTGCTGGGTTACCTCAATCCGGACTATTTCGCCGGCGGCAGCCTGACGCTGGATCCGGCGCTGTCGTATCAGGCAATCGAGGAAATGATCGCCGGACCGCTGGGCCTCCGGGTCGAGGACGCGGCGCTGGGCATTCACGCCATTCTGAACGGCCAGATGGCGGAAGGCATCCGCTTCGTCTCGATCAAGCAGGGCTTCGACGCGCGCCGGTTCGCGCTGGTGCCCATGGGCGGCGCCGGCGGCCTGCACGCCACGGCGCTCGCCGACGAGCTCGGCAGCGACACCGTTCTGGTCCCACCGCACCCGGGCGTGCTGGCCGCGGACGGCCTGCTCGCCGCGACCGTCGAACACGAGCTCTCGGCGCCTTTGCTGGCACCGCTCGACACGCTCGACGCGGACGCACTGCGCGGCGCCTTCGCGGCGCTTGACGCGAAATGCGCCGATCTCGTCACGGCCGACGGCCTGGCACCACGGGACACCGAGCTGTCGCACTTCGCCGACCTTTGCTACACGGGCCAGTCGTTCCACCTGGAGGTGCCGGCCGATCCGGGCGCAGCCGATCCCGCAGCCGCGCTGCGGCGGGCGTTTCATGCCGCGCACGACCGGGTGTTCGGGCAAAGCAATGACGGGGCCGTGCGCGTCGTCAATCTTCGCGTCGTGCGCCAGGCGCGCGCGACAGACCTGACGGCGGAAAATGCACCGCCGCCCGCCCCCGTCGCTGCCGTCCGGGCGACGGCGGACCGCGCGATTCACCTTCCCGGCGTGGGAGAGGTCGACGCGATCGTGCTGCATCGTGACGCCCTGCCCGAGGGATGCGGCATCGATGGCCCCGTTATCGTCGAGCAGAAGGACACGACCCTGTTGGTGCCGCCGGCCTGGCGCCTGCGCGTCGAACACGGCGGCAATATCCTGCTTACGCGCCGAAAGACCGGCTGAGCCATGACCGCTACGGAGGCAATGGCCGCGGAGCAGCCGCTCGACCCCGTCACCGTCGAAGTGCTGCGCCATAAGCTCGACGGCATCTCGAACGAAATGCAGCTGAAGCTGATCCGCTCGTCCTTCTCGCCGCTGGTGAAGGAGGGCTTTGACGCGGCCGCGAGCCTGTTCACGACGGGCGGCGAGGTGCTGTCCCTGTCGTTGTCTGTGCCCGGCCATCTCTCGGCGTCTATACCCTGCGTGCAGGCGCTGCTGCGCGCCTTTCCGCTCGCCGACGCCAAGGACGGGGACGTTTACATCATGAACGACCCCTATCTGGGCGGCACCCACATACCCGACATCGCCATGGCCGTGCCGGTGTTTCACCGTGGCCGGCCTATCGCGCTGAGCTGCACGATTACGCACCATCAGGACCTCGGCGGCATGGTGCCGGGCTCGCTGCCGACGAACGCGACAGATATCTACCAGGAAGGCCTCCGCATCCCGCCGGTCAAGCTGCGGGATGCTGGCACCGAGAACGAAACGCTGGTCGGCATCATTCGTCAGAACGTGCGGTTTCCCGACATGCTGATGGGCGACCTGAACGCCCAGCTTGCGTCCTGCACCGTCGGCGCACGCCGACTGCGCGCGCTGGCCGACGCCTTCGATGCCGAGCATCTGCAACGGATGTTCGACGATCTGCTGGACCGGTCGGAACGCCTGACCCGGGACGCGTTCCGCAAGATCCCGAACGGCAGCTACCGGTATACGGACTATTTCGACAACGACGGCATCGAGCTGGACCGCCGGGTGCGGATCGAGGTGCGCGTCGACGTTTCGGACGACGCCGTGCATGTCGATTTCGCTGGCACGGACAGGCAGCTGACCGGCCCCTTCAACTGTGTGCCGTCGGCCTCGCAATCCGGCGTTTACTTCGCACTGCGCGCCATCGCCGGACCCGAGATCCCGTCGAACGGTGGCTGTTTCCGCCCGATCACCATCGACCTGCCGGAAGGTTCGTTCGTCAATCCGGTCGAGCCGGCGCCGGTGAATTCGCGCTCGGCGGCGATCAAGCGGATCGCCGGCACCATCCTCGGCGCTTTCCGCGACGCCCTGCCCGACCGGATCACCGCCGATCCGGCCGGCCAGCTGCTGTTGCTGATCTTCGCCGGTTCACGGGACGACGACAGCCGCTACATAACCGGCGAGCTGCTGGTCGGCGGCAGCGGTGCCGGAGAGTCCTCGGACGGCGTCGACGTGATCGAGACCGACAGCACCAACTGCACCAACATCCCGATCGAGACGCTGGAGCTGGGCGCGCCGATCCGGGTCCTACGCGCGGCGCTTAGAACGGATTCGGGCGGTCCCGGACGCCACCGCGGCGGGCTGGGCCTGGTCAAGGAATTCGAGCTGCTGGAGGGCCGGATGATCCTGACCCACCGCGGCGAGCGACATTATTATCCCGCCCAGGGCTATGCCGGCGGCCAGGCCGGCGCCCGCGCCCGCAGCATCATTCGCCGGGACGGGAGCGAGTCTGAAATCCCCTCGAAGATCGTCACCGATCTCGTCGCCGGCGACCGGCTGCTGATCGAGACGGCCGGCGGCGGCGGCCAGGGCGATGCGCGCGAACGCCCGCGCGACGCCGTGGCGCGCGACCTGGCCGACGGCAAGGTCTCGGCCAGCGCCGCCGCGGACACCTACGGATATGTCGGTCCCCCCAAAGAAGGTCCCGCAAAAGCAGAAGAAGGTGAAGGAGGCTAGAATGACGTACCTGCAATTCCATGGCACGGCCCGGGCGGCCGGCCTGGCCGCCGCGGCGGCCATGATGATGTCGAGCAGCGCCGGACTGGCGGCCGACGTGCAGTGGAAGATGCACGCTGCCGTTGTCGATACGCGCATCGAAGCCAAGGACACCCAGTGGTTCGCCGACCGCGTCGGCGAGTTGACGAACGGGTCGTTCGCGATCGAGCTCTATGCCGGCGGGTCGCTGGGCATCAAGGACCCCGATCTGTTGCGGACATTGCCGCGGGGCAATGTCGTCCAGGCGGCGCTGCTGTATCCCGGCTATCTCGCCCGCGAGGCGCCGGAATACGCCCTGACGCTGCCGCCGGGCGTGGTCGGCGAGCCGGCCGTCGTCAGCGATCTGCTGCCGACATTGCGGGGCATCTATCAGCGCAGCTATGACGCCGCCGGCATCACGCTGGTCGGCTTTGTCGGACACGCGGCGGCGAGGACGCATGTCTTCTGCCGCGAGCCGATCAACTCGCTGGCCGCCCTGAAGGCAAAGAAGGTCCGGGTTTGGGAGGCCTTCCAGATCGAAATCTTCGAGAAGCTGGACGTGGCCGCGCAGGTGATCGGACAGAACGACCTGTACGTCGCCATGAGCACGGGCGTGGTCGACTGCGCCGTCTACCCGGCGGCCTTCGCGTCGACGATCTCGCTGCACGAAGTCGCGCCCAACGGCAGCTACCTGTTTCCCTACGTGCTGCATCCGCTGAACATCATCGTCTCCAGCTCGGCTTACGACGCGCTTTCGGACGCGCACAAGACGGCGCTGCGGCAGGCCGCCGAGGAGGCCACCGCACGCAGCTTCGAGGCCTATTTGACCGGACGTCACGACGCCGAGGCCGAAGCCAAGTTCGCCGGCGGCAAGGCCAATCTGATGCCGGACTACAGCGCTTCCGACCGGCAGGCTTTCGCCGAGGCGGCGCGTGCGGTCTGGCAGGGTAAGGCCGAGAAGATGGGCGGCCAGGCGCTGGCCGACTACAAGCTGATCTCCGAAGTGATCGGCAACCGCTAGCATGCGGCAACGCGGGGCATTCGGGGGCCGGTTCACCGGTCCCCGAGCGGCACTCGGAATCCACCGCCCATGAATACCGTACTGACGGCGATCTGCCGGTTGTCGACGGCCGTCGCCGTCGTGCTGATAGCGGTGATGGCGGGCTTCGTCGTCCTGAGCTCGGTCATGCGCTACGCCGTCGGCGCGCCGTTCCATTTCACCGAGGAGATTGTCGGCCTCTTGTTCTGCGCCATGGTCTTCCTGGTGCTGCCGGGCGTCCAGCTTCGCCGTCAGCACATCAAGGTCGATATTCTGACCGACAGGTTCGGCGGCCGTGCCGGCAAGCTGCAGCAGCTGTCGGCGCTGGCGCTGACGATCGTCTTCGGCGCCGCCTTCGGTTGGGAAGCCTATGACTACTTCGCTTACGTATATGCGCGGCAGTCGCTCACCTATATCGGCGACATCCCGCTTTATCCCTGGGTCGGGATCATCTTCGGCGCCGTCATCCTGATGACGCTGGTGGCCGTCTGGCAGTTCCGCGGCGCGACGCGACGGCCCGACGACGGCGACGATCCGGCGGAGCCGCCCGTGCCATGATCTGGGTCGTCTTCGCCATCGGCCTGATCGTCACCGGCCTGACCGGCGCGCCGCTGGGCGTCGGCCTAGCGCTGACGGGCTTCGCGATCCTGCATCTGTTTCTCGGCGGCGCGACCGAGCTGGCGTTCACGGCAATATGGAACACGTTCAACGAATTCACACTGAGCGCCGTGCCGCTCTACATCCTGATGGGTGAGATCATGTTGCTGAGCGGCGTCAGCACCCGGGTCTACAACGCGCTGACGCCGCTGTTCCAGCGCGTGCCCGGCAAGCTGTTGCACACCAACATCGCCGTCTGCACGGTGTTCGGCGCGGTCAGTGGCGCTAGCACTTCGACGGCCGCCGCCGTCGGCTCGGTCGCCTATCCGGAACTGCGCACGCGCGGCTACGACAAGCCCTTCGTCGTCGGCACGCTGGCGGCGGGCGGGACGCTCGGCCTGCTGATCCCGCCGAGCCTGTCGCTGCTGCTCTACGGCGCCACCCAGGGCGTCTCGATCGGCCAGCTGTTCCTGGCCGGCATCGGGCCCGGACTGATGTTGGCCGCCGCCTTTCTGGTCGTCATCGCCATCGCCGCCGTGCGGCGCGCCGGCCTGGCTCCCGATGACGAACCCGGTATGGTCTGGCGGATCGCGCTGCTGCGGGTCCTGTCCGTCTGGCCGCTTGTCATCCTGATCTTCGCGGTGCTGGGCACGATCTATCTCGGCCTCGCCACGCCGACGGAAGCGGCCGGCCTCGGCGTTGCGGCGGCCATTCTCGTCGGCGTCGCCTGGGGCGATCTTACCTGGGCCAAGCTGATCGAGGCGCTGTACAAGGCGACGACGACATTCGGCACGGTCCTGTTCGTCGGCGTCGGCGCGCTGATCCTGGCGCAGGCGATCAGCGCGCTGGGTCTGCCGCGCGACATTATGGCCGGCCTCGCCGCGATGGAACTGTCGCCCTACGCGGTTCTGGCCGGCATGGTGGCCATCTATCTGGTGCTGGGGTGTTTCTTCGACGGACTGTCGCTGTTGTTGATGACCGTGCCGATCATGTTTCCGGTGATGGTCGGCTTCGGCTTCGATCCGGTCTGGCTCGGCGTCGTGATCACGGTCTGCATCGAGATCGGCATGCTGACCCCGCCCGTTGGCGTGAACCTCTATGTCCTGACCGGCATCACGCGCGGCGAGGTGAGCCTGGCGGAAGCCGCGCGGGCGGCGCTGCCATTCTGGTTTGTCATGCTCGGCGGTATCGTCGTGCTGACCATCGTGCCCGACATCGCGTTGTTCCTGCCGAACCTGATGCGGTGACGGCGGCGGGGCGGTCCCCCGGAAACAATCGAAACCATTTTGCCGGTTCCGGCGCTGTTTCGGACACAGTTCTGAGACGTGCGGCCGCCATCTTGCCCTCCGCGACTGAACGAATATCGCCGGCGCCGCGGCCGCACGGGCGCCCGCCAAACCAGACGGATGGGAGACCCGATATGGCACGATTTCGACACGCGCTGCCGCAGTTGGGCGGTGAGCTGTTTCTGACCGACGGCGGCATCGAGACGACGCTGATCTTTCACGACGGGCTCGACCTGCCCTACTTCGCCGCCTTCGACCTGTTGAAGGACGATGCCGGGCGCGATGCGCTGCGGCGCTATTTCCGCAGCTATACGGCCATCGCCAAGGACCAGGGCATGGGCATCGTGCTGGAAACGCCGACCTGGCGGGCGAGCGCCGACTGGGCCGGGAAGCTCGGCTATTCCAAGGCGGCGCTGGCGGAGGCCAACCGGCAGTCGGTGGCGCTGTTGGAGGAGATGCGGGACGAACATGCCGCAGCCGCGGGTCCGGTGGTGATCAGCGGCTGCGTCGGGCCGCGCGGCGACGGCTACGATCCGGCCGACGTGATGACCGCCGACGAGGCCGCGGGCTACCACGCCGAGCAGATCGGCACCTTCGCCGAGACCCGGGCCGACATGGTCACCGCCATCACCATGACCAACGTGCCGGAGGCGACCGGCCTGACCCGGGCGGCACGGGACGCCGGCATGCCGGTGGTGATCTCGTTCACGGTCGAGACCGACGGCCGGCTGCCGACGGGCGAGACGCTGCAACACGCCATCGAGGCGGTGGACGACGCGACCGAGACCGGCCCGGCCTATTACATGATCAACTGCGCGCATCCGACGCATTTCGAGGATGCGCTGGCGGCGGGCGAGACCTGGGTGCAGCGCCTGCGCGGCCTGCGCGCCAACGCCTCGACCTTGAGCCACGCCGAGCTCGACGAGGCCGAGGAGCTGGACGAGGGCAACCCACAGGAGCTCGGCGCGCAGTACCGGGCGCTGAAGGACCGGCTGCCGCAGATGATTGTGTTCGGCGGCTGTTGCGGCACCGACCACCGGCACATCGACGCGATCGGCCGCGCCTGCATGGGCCACAGCGCCGCGGCGTAACACCGGCCACCATCTGAACAGGAAAAGGGACGGTCATCCGGCCGTCCCTTTTTCCTTCACTTTCCTCTCGGCCACACGTTCGACAACGGAGCCTGCTTCCATGACCACGCGCGAAACTTTCCGGATCGAAACACAGACTGGCGTGACGCTCGACGGCGCCGCGCAGGGCGAGCGCAGGGGCCCGGCCGTGCTCCTTCTGCATGGCTATAGCGATTCCTGGCGGTCCTACGTTCCGCTGTTGGACGCGCTGCCGCCGGCGTGGCGGGCGATCGCCGTCAGCCTGCGCGGGCACGGCGAGTCGGACCGGCCGGCGCGCGATTACACCATTCGTGACTTTGCCGACGATCTGCCGGCTGTGCTGACCCATCTCGACATCGACCGCGCCGCGGTGGTCGGTCATTCCATGGGCAGCATGGTCGCGGCCCGGCTCGCGCTGGCGCAGCCGACGCGCGTCGAGGCGCTGGTCCTGCTCGGTGCGCTGACGACGCTGCAGGGCAATCCGGCGATCGACGACGACTTCTGCGACGCGATCGCGGCGCTCGCCGATCCGGTCGACGCCGGCTTCGTACGCGAATTCCAGGAAAGCACGCTCGCCCGCCCTGTCCCATCGGATTTCATGGACGGCATCGTCGCCGAGAGCGGCAAACTGCCGGCCCGGATCTGGCACGACGCGCTGGACGCCATGCTGGCCGACGACCTCGCGCCAGAGCTGTCGGGGATCGCCGCGCCGACGCTGCTGCTCTGGGGCGATCAGGACGGCCTTTGCGATCGCGACAGTCAGATCCGGATGGCGAGCGCCCTGCCCGCGGCCGAGTTTTCGGTCGTCGCGAACGCCGGCCACGCCCCGCACTGGGAGGACCCGCAAGGCATCGCTGAGGCCATCGCCGCATTTCTCGACGCCAGCCGCGCGACCGCCTGACGCCGTCCCGGACGGGACGCGTTCAAGGCCGACGGCTCGGGTCAGCTGCCGTAGCTGGCATGCGTGGCGCCGCTCGCGAGTTTGCCTGCGCGCGCGCCAGCCGCGGTGTCGGCCAGGTCGGCAGCGAAAGGCTCGATGATGGCGCCGTGGTGGCGATTGAGCAGGAGGTTGAGCCCCGGCGGGTCGACAAGGGGACCGAATTGCCAGCCTTTGGCCGCCATGGCGTCGCGGACCGCGGCCATGTCAAAGCCGCCGTCGCCGCCGATGGCGACGATGCCGGCGGCGGGGCGGCCCAGGACGTGTACGCCGGCGATGTGGTTGACCTTGACCGCGAGGCGACGGCGGATGTCCAGGATCTCGCCGACCCGGTCGAGATAGCCGTCATAGCCGAGATAGTTCATCACCGCCCAGGCCGACGCCACGGCGCCGCCCGGCCGTGAGCCGGCGACGGTCATGGTGGCGAACGCGCCGGTCGGCCAGTCGTCGAACGTGAAGCCCTGGAACCGCGCCATCGCGGGATCGCGCAACAGCAGCAGCGAGGCGCCGCGGCTGGTATAGCCGTATTTGTGCAGGTCGACGGACATCGAGGCGACGCCCGGAACCGAGAAATCGAAATCCGGCACCGGTTCGCCGAGGTCGCGGGCGAAGGGCAGAAAGAAACCGCCGACGCAGGCGTCGACATGCAGCCAGAGTCCGTGCGCGCGCGCCAACGCCCCCAGCGCGGCGACATCGTCGACGCCGCCGATCGGATATGAGGGGGCCGAGCCGACGATCATGATCGTGTTCGGCGTGATCGCCGCGGCCATGGCCGCCGGATCGGCGCGGAGATCGTCGCCGGTCGGCACGCGGACGACCCGCAGCCCCAGCATCTCGGCCGCCTTGTTAAAGGCGGGGTGACAGGTTCGGGCGGCGACGATCTCGGGCGATCCGGACCTGGGCCGCGCCGCGCGAGCTTGGTCCCGGGCCGTCTTCACCGCCAGGATGATGCTTTCCGTTCCGCCGGTTGTGATCGTGCCGCTGGCGGCCTCGGGTGCATTGAGCAGCTCGAGCGCCATGCCCACGACCTCGTCGGCCATCGCCGGCAGACTGGGATAAAGCAGGTTGCCGTAGAGAAGATTGTCGCCCTGAAACAGCGCATAGGCCTCCCAGGCGACGCGCGCCACGTCCTCGCCCGCGTCGTAGGCGGCCTTGAGGTTGCGCAGGTCGTTCCAGGCGATATCGCCGTCCCGGCGCCGTTCCAATTCCGCCCGCAGCGCCGACCAGGAGCGCCCTGCCCGCGCAAACTTCCGGTTGCTGATCGCGGGCTCGTTCACGTCGTCACCTCCTGGCTGGCGGATCTCTGGGGTTTGATGTCATCGAAGGGCGATGATCATTTTTGTTATAGCATATAAATTTTTCCGTCAAATCGATTGCGGGTGAATCCAAAAACTCCGCTAAAAATCAACATTTTTCAGGAACTCATCCAACGGGCTTTTGATCAGTGATATTTTTGCTATAACAAATATGTTGCAGAAAAATCATGCACCATGCTAACCAGTCGTGACCGTCGCGGTAGGGCGGGCGCGCAGGCAGGCGACGAACAACGACCAAGCGCCCGGGGCAGGAGAGGTATGGCGAAGCAACAGCCATTGGCGGCGATCGACACGTCGCAACCGCACGGCGGTCGGGACCTGTCGCGCGACGACCAGCCGTCGGCGGACTTCGGCGCCGATGTCGAGGTGCGCGGCCTGTCGAAGCATTTCGGCAGCGTCGTCGCGGTCGACGATGTCTCGTTCACGCTCAAGCCCGGCGAGTTCGTGGCCCTGCTCGGCCCGAGCGGGTCGGGCAAGACGACCATCCTGATGTCGATCGCCGGCTTCGAAACCCCCACCGCCGGCCGGATCCACGTCGCCGGCCGGGACGTGGTGCCGCTGCCGGCGAACAAGCGCAACATCGGCATGGTGTTCCAGAAATACGCGCTGTTCCCGCATCTGTCGGTCGCGCGGAACATTTCCTTTCCGCTGGAGATGCGCGGCTGGCCGCGCCGCCGCCGCGACGACGCGGTCCGACGCGCGCTCGCGACGGTGCGGCTCGACGGCTATGCGGCACGGATGCCGTCCCAACTCTCCGGCGGCCAGCAGCAGCGGGTGGCGCTGGCCCGCGCCATCGTCTTCGAGCCACCGCTGCTGCTGATGGACGAGCCGCTGGGCGCCCTCGACAAGAAGCTGCGCGAGGAGCTGCAGCTCGAGATCAAGCGCCTGCAGCAGCGGCTCGGCATCACGGTTCTATTCGTGACCCACGACCAGAGCGAGGCGCTGGCCATGGCGGACCGCGTCGCCGTGATGAACCATGGCCGGGTCGAGCAGATCGGCCGGCCACAGGACCTCTATAACGAACCGGCGTCGCTGTTCGTCGCCGATTTCGTCGGCGACTCCAACTTCATTCCGGGTGCCATGGCCGATCCGGGGCAACCCGGCGCCGACGTCGTGGCCCTGCGATCCACCGGCGGTCATCGCATGCTGGGACGGGCGGCGGCCGGCGCGCGGGACCTGACGCCGGGCAGGCAGGCGACACTGATGGTCCGGCCGGAGAATGTGCGGCTGCGGCCGACGGACCGCCGGGACGTGGCCGACGCGCTGACCGGCCGCGTCCGCGACATCGTGTTCGGCGGCGCGACCAATATGTACGTCGTGGCGCTGGACACCACGGAAATGCGCGCCCGGCTTCCGGCCGGGACGGGCGAAGGCGGAGATGAGATCGGCCTTGGGGATCGCGTCGCGATTTCGTGGCATCAACGCGACGCCCTGGTCTACCCGACCGACGGCGCGGCCGGCCCATGACCGCGATCACCGCCACCGAAGCCAGCGGGCCACCGGTCGACGGCCGGCAAGGCGTGGCCGCGTCGGCGCGCGAGCTGTCGCCGGGGCCGTGCTGGCTGTTGCTGCTGCCGACGCTGGCCCTGTTTCTGCTGGTCTTCGTCGCGCCGGTGCTGGGCCTGGTGAAGACCAGCCTGTTCGATCCGGACTTCACGCTGCGTCACTACCGGCTGCTGTTGTCCGAAGATCTGTTCCTGCGGATCATCTGGCGCACGCTGTGGGTGAGCGCGCTGGTGGCGCTGCTGACGTTGCTGCTCGGCTATCCCGTGGCGCTGCTGATGGCGCGCCTCAAGGGCACCGGCGCGCTGATCATCGCCGGCTGCGTGCTGCTGCCGTTGTGGATCAGCGTTCTGGTCCGCAGCTACGCCTGGGTGGTGCTGCTGGCGCATAACGGCGTGGTCACCAAGAGCCTGCGCGACCTCGGCCTGATCGCCGAGAGCACGCGCTTCATGTACACCGACGGCACAGTGATCGTGGCCATGACGCATGTGCTGCTGCCGTTCATGATCCTGCCGCTCTATGCCAGCCTGAACGCCATTCCCGACGACCTGTTGCGCGCCGCGAAGGGCCTGGGCGCGGGCGACCTGCGCGCCTTCCTGCGGGTGACCCTGCCGCTCAGCCTTCCCGGCGTGCTCTCCGGCGCCATCCTGGTGTTCGTGATCGCGCTCGGCTTCTTCGTGACGCCGGCGCTGGTCGGCGGGCCGAAGTCGATGATGGCCGCGATGCTGATCGGTCAGGAAGCGGCGT
The DNA here is from genome assembly GCA_965232515.1 of Alphaproteobacteria bacterium. Classification (GTDB taxonomy): domain Bacteria; phylum Pseudomonadota; class Alphaproteobacteria; genus JANQKO01. Next base: position 3,141,563 of record CBDDPY010000002.1, read on the forward strand.
ACGGCGGCAACTGGGGTCTGGCCGCGGCGCTGTCGGCCGTCCTGTTCTTCGGCGCGCTGGCGGTCGTGCTGGCCTTCGGCCGCTTCATCCGCCTCGACGGCGACGCGGAGGTCGGCGGCCGATGACGGCAGTGGCGACATTTCGCGGTCTGCGCCCGGCCGGCGCGTTGACGGCCGCGCTCGCCTACGGCGTGCTCGCCTTCCTGGTTCTGCCGGTCCTGCTGGTCGTGCCGATGAGCTTCTCGGACGCCAACTATCTGTCGTTTCCACCGCAGGGCTTCTCGCTCAAATGGTACGTCGAGATCTTCACCGAACCGATGTGGACGCGCCCGGCGCTGTTCAGCTTGCAGATCGCCTTGCTGGTCGCGGCGCTATCGTCGGCGCTCGGCACGGCCGCCGCGCTGGCGCTGGTCCGGGGACGCTTTCGCGGCAAGACGGCGGTGCGGCTGCTCATCGTCTCGCCGATCATCGCGCCGAACGTCGTGGTCGCCATCGCCATGTTCTTCGCCTTCGTCGAGGTCGGACTGATCGGCAGCGTGGCGGCCTTCGTCATGGCGCACGCGGTGCTGGCGATCCCGTTCGTGATGTTGACGGTCTCGGCCGCGCTGCATCGCTTCGATCCCGATCTCGAGCTGGCGGCGATGAACCTGGGCGCCAACCGCTGGACGGCGTTCCGGCGGGTGACCTTGCCGATCATCATGCCGGGCGTGGCGAGCGGCGCGATCTTCGCCTTCATCATCTCGTTCGACGAGCCGGTGATCAGCTACTTCGTCTCCAGCGTCCGCCAGGCGACGCTGCCGCGGATCATGTTCCAGAACATCGAAACCAGCGTGCAGCCCAACGTCGCCGCGATCTCGACCGTGCTGATGCTGCTGTCGCTGCTGCTGCTGTCGCTCACCTGGCTCCTGCGCCGCGGGCAGGCCCGCCGGCTGCCGGACGCACGCCCATGAACAAGACGGCCGCGAGAGCCGCCGGAGATCCCATTCCGCACTCAACGATAGGGAGGTAGCAGATGACGGAATTACGCAAACTCACCTTGGCCCTTTGCGCCGCCGGCGTCCTGGCGCTTGGCGGGGGCGCCGGCGCGGCGGCCGAAGAGTTGGTCGTGGTCTCGACCGGCGGCAGCTTCGGCGCGGCGCTGAAAGAGCACTTCTTCGATCCCTTTACCGCGGAGACGGGAATCGAGATCATCCATGTCCCGGCCACGGTCCAGCAGCAGAACGGCAAGCTGCGGGCGATGCTGAAGGCGGGGAACGTCGAATTCGACATCCTGACGACGACGGACGACGCGGTGATCGGCGACGCCGAGGTCTACGAGGAACTCGACTGCGCCCGCGTGTCGAACGCCGCGAAATACGGCGTCGAGGGAACCTGTCACGGCCGCAGCCTGCTGCGCACGGCCGGCGCCAGCATGCTGGTCTACAAGACCGATGCATTTCCCGACGGCGGTCCGCGGAGCTGGTCCGATTTCTGGGATGTCGAGAGGTTTCCGGGCGCGCGCTGCCTGATCGGCGGCACGACCGAGAACCACACGCCGATGCTGGCGGCGCTGGTAGCCGACGGGGTCTCGCCCGGCGAGCTATTCCCGATCGACATCGACCGGGCGGTCCGGAAACTGGAACAGTTGAAGCCGCACGTCGCGGCCTATTGGAGCAGCTATTCCCAGAGCCAGCAGCTGATGCGCGACGGCGAGTGCGTCGCATCGATCATGACCAACGGCCGGGCGATGTCGCTCAGAAACGAAGGGTTCCCCCTCTCGCTCGTCTGGCAGGGTGCGTTCACAAACTCGGCCGGATGGGGGATCGCGACGCAGGCGCCGAACCGCGAGGCCGCCTACAAGTTCCTGGACTTCTGGATGAAGCGGCCCGAGGCGCATCTCGCCTTCTACCGGACGTTCTTCTACGGCACGGCGAACCGGGATGTGCTGCAACTGCTCAGCGTCGAAGAACGGGCCGACTATTATGCGCATCCCGATAACTTTGCCGGTCAGATTCAGTTGGATACGGCGTGGATCGGCGAGAATCTCGACACGATCCGACGCCGCTATGCGGACTTCCTGTCGAAGTAGCGGGACGCCTATCGGACTGGCATTGTCGGTTGGGTAAGCCGGCGGTTGACCGGCTTGCCCAACCGGTGCCGCGGACCGGCGGTGAGATGACCTTTAAACGCTTGGACTCAATCAATGGCCGATGTCTCGACAGTATCCGAACTACAACCGCTGACCGACAAGAACACGCTCTCGGAACGCGTCTACCGGCAGTTGAAGCGCGCGCTGAAAGCCGGCGCGTTCGAACCCGGTCAGCGGATTACGAACCGCGCCGTGGCCAGCGCCCTCGACGTCAGCATGACACCGGCCCGCGAGGCGCTGTGGCGCCTGGTAGCGGAAGACGCGCTGGAGGTCGTCGGCCCGAAAACCATCGTCGTGCCGAACTTGTCGCCGAAACGCTACGACGAGATTTCCGGTATCCGGCAGGCGCTCGAGGGCATGGCGGCGCAGGCGGCGGCGGAGCGGGCCGACGCGGCGTTCGTCGACGACCTGCAGACCATTCAAATGACGTTCGCCGAGTTGCGGGCAAGGCGGGATTACCGGGCCGCGCTTGAAATGAACGAGGCGTTTCATTTCTCCTTGTACGAACGCGCCGACCAGCCCCGGCTTCTGACCATGATCGAAAGCCTGTGGGTGTCGATCGGCCCGTCGCTCAGCCTGCTCTATCCCCGGTTCGACAGTCGTGAAGACGGCGTCCGGCCACACCAGGACGTGATCAGAGGCCTCAGGGCCGGCGATCCCGCGCGCGTCCGGTCGGCGATCGAAGAGGACATCAGGATCGGCCGCGACAAGATCATTCCGATGTTGGCGGAGCGTGTCCGAGAAGGCCGGTAACACGAGAAAGGATGTTTCATGTCCGACGACGTGGCGTTGCTCTCCGCGACCGAACTGCTGCAGCGGTTTCGCCGGAAAACGCTCTCCCCGGTCGAGGCCGCCAAGGCGGCGTTGGACCGTATCGACCGCTTCAACGGCGCGCTCAACGCCTTCCGGTTCGTCGCCCATGACGAGGCCCTGCAGGCGGCCAAGGACGCGGAGGCGCGATGGATGCGCGGTGAGCCGCGCGGCCTTGTCGACGGCGTGCCGACCACCATCAAGGACAGCCATCCCGTCAAGGGATGGTCGACGCTGCACGGTTCGCGAACGGTATCCGAGCAGGGTCCCTGGGACGACGACGCGCTGCACGCGGCGCGGCTGCGCGACCATGGCGCCGTGTTCCTGGGCAAGACCAACTTGTGCGAATTCGGCTGGAAATGCGTCACCGACAGTCCGCTGACCGGCGTCAGCCGCAATCCCTGGAACCCGGCCAAGACCTGTGGCGGCAGCAGCGGCGGCGCCGCGATCGCCGCGGCGACCGGCATGGGCGCGCTGCATATCGGCGGCGACGGCGGCGGATCGATCCGGGCGCCCGCCGCGCTTTGCGGCGTGTTCGGCATCAAGGCGACTTATGGCCGCGTGCCGCGGTATCCGGCGGAATCATTCATTGCCTGCGCCCATTTCGGCCCGCTGACCCGAACCGTTAGCGACGCCGCGCTCGCCATGACCGTGATCACCGAACCCAATCACCGCGATGCCTTCGCGCTGGCTTACGACGGCCGCGACTATCGCATCGGCCTGGACGACGGCGTCAAAGGTCTGCGCATCGCCTATAGCGCGGATCTGGGATACCTGACGGTCGATCCCGAGGTGGCCGAGATCGTCGCAGACGCCGCCGGCGTGTTCGAGGAACTGGGCGCCGCCGTCGAAGCGGCCGATCCCGGCCTCGGCGATACCTTCGCGGCCTACAAGGTCATGAACTCGGCCTATCAGGTGCCCAAGATCCACGGCAGATCCGACGCGCAGATCGCCATGATGGACCCGGTTCTGGTGGCGAACGCGCGGCGGGGTGAAGCGTTGTCGGCCTTCGATCTGCTGGAAGCCGGCAAGGTTCGCGCGGATATGGCCGAGAAGATGGCCGCGTTCCATCAGACCTACGATCTGCTGATTACGCCGACGTTGCCGGTCGCCGCATTCGACGTGGGGCGTAACAACCCGCCCGATTTCGACGCGGCGGCCAGTGCCGAAGACCGGCTCTATTGCCTGTTCAACCACTTCCTCTATCAGGTCAACTACACCCACCAGCCGGCCGTCAGCATTCCCTGCGGATTCACGCGCGGCGGGCTGCCCGTCGGGTTTCAGATCATCGGCCCGCGTCTTTCGGACCAGCGGGTCCTGACGGCCAGCCGCGCCTTCGAAGCGCTTCGCCCCTTTCAAATGCCGGGCGCGCAGCAACTGGCTTGCCTGGACGAGGCCGGTTGACCGAAAAAAGCCGCATCGAGACGACTTCGGGCGATGGCGGGAGCCGGGGCGCTCAACCCTGCCCGCGCCCCATGGCATAGAATTCGTCGTTGGGGCGCATGGACGTGACGTTGGCCATGCGGTTCGAGAGGCCGAACAGGGCCGTGATGGCGGCGATGTCCCAGACGTCCTCGTCGCTGAAACCGTGTCCGCGCAGGGTGTCGAAGTCGGCATCGCCGATCGACCTGGAATCGTTCGAGACTTTGAGGGCGAAATCCAGCATGGCCACCTGCCGTGGCGTGATGTCCGCCTTGCGGTAGTTCACCGCCACCTGGTCGGCGATGAGCGCGTTCCTGGCGCGGATGCGCAGAACGGCGCCGTGCGCCACGACGCAGTAGAGGCAGCCGTTGTCGTTTGACGTGGCGACGACGATCATTTCCTTCTCGGCGTCGCTGAGGCCGCCGTCTTTATGCATCAGCGCGTCGTGATAGGCGAAGAAGGCGCGCAGCTCGTCAGGCCGGTGGGCGAGCGCCAGGAACACGTTGGGCACGAAGCCGGCCTTCTCCTGCACCACCAGAACCTTTTCCCGGATGTCCTCGGGCAGGTCGGCGATGTCGGGCACGGGGTAGCGGCTGATGCGGGCGGCGCTCATGGCGTGGTTCCTGCGGCTGAATCATGGTGCGGGTTGGATGGCCGGCCACGATAGCACCGTTCGGCGCCGATGGCGGCGGCCGGACGGCGCAAGGCGCATGGACTCGCGCACCGGGTTCGGGATAGCGTGGCCAAATGGAACGTTTAAAGAACATTTCTGTCGGCAAGCTGGATGACGTGCGACTGGACGACCTCGGCGACTGGGACCGGTTCGAGGCCATGTGCGTCCGGTGCCGGCATCGCAGGGTGCTGAATCCCGCCGGATTCCGCCGCCGATGGCCGGGCGCGACGCGGGTCGCCGATCTGGCAAGAAAGCTGCGCTGCAAGGGCTGCGGCAACCGCGACGGCAACAGCCTCGGCCTCCGCCGGGTGAAGCGGGATTGACCGGCCTTTCCCCGACTACGTCCGCGACTTCTTGGCATTCGTCGGGCCAGGCTTGGCGGTGAAGCGGTGGCCTTCGACCAGCTTCAACAGATCGAACGCGCTGATCATGCCGACGACCCGCTTTTCGTGGGTCACGACGAGGTGGTGGATCTTGCGCTTGCGCATGGCGCGCGCCGCGGCGCTGACGTCGTTGTAGGCCGGCACCGTGGTCACGACGTCGGTCATGATGCGCCGTATCGGCGTCTCGTCCTTGAGGCGCCGGGCGACATCGGCCGAGCTGACGATGCCGACGGCCTCGCGGTCGGGGCCGACGACCGGCACGGCGTTGATGCGGTTGCGCTGCAACAGGTTGCGCACATGTGCGACCGTGTGGTGCGGCTGCGCCACGATGACACGCCTGGCCATCACGTCGGCGATCTTGACATTCATTCCGTTACTCCCCCAGTGCTTGAGGTTGCCGCCGTCGCCGTGATCGGTACGCCGGCCGCATCGATGAAAAGCTCTCCCTGTTCGCCACATCAAGCCGCGACCGGGCCGGCGCGGCATTGAGGCCAATCAAGGTGGAAACGATAACGGCCGTTAGTCGCGAGTCCCGGCAACCGCGCGAACACGCGGGAATTATGGTTACTGTCACCGGAATTGCGTGGAAGAGGCCAGCCCAGTTACGGTTACTGTCACCGGAATTGTCACCGGAATTATTGTCGATCCCGGCGGCGGGCGGTTTCGGCGGCGGCGATGGCCTGGATCTGGTCGCGGAGCCAGTGGAGGGCGGCGTCGCGGTCCGAGCGGGCTTGCCAGATCATGGAGAAGGTGAAGCGGTCGGTGGCGAACGGCGGCGGCCGCGTCGTGATGCCGAAGCCGTCGAGGAAGGGGGCGAGCACCGTGCGGGGTTCGGTGGCGACCAGGTCGGAAGACGCCAGGACCTGCGGCAAGAGCAGGAAATGACCGATGCCGAGGACGATGTGACGCGTCAAACCCCGGCGCGCGAGGAACCGATCCGGCAGGCCGGCGGGTTCGCCCGCCAGCGAAACATTGACGTGACGTGCGCCGGCGTAGGCCGCGAGGTCGAAAACGGCGCCATCCTGAAACAACGGGTGGCCGGCGCGGGCGGCGCAGACGAAATCCTCTTCCAGCAGCACCGCTTCGCGCATGCGCGACGGCGGCGGCGGGAAACTGCCGATCACGCATTCGACCTCGCCGCGATCGAGCATCTCGAGGCCGATGGCATGGCTGGTGTGGCGCGCCAGGAACGTCAGGCGGTCGAGATCCCCGGCGGCGCGCGCCAGCAGCGGCGGCAGGAACAACGACGCCGCATAATCCGACATGCCGAGCACGAAGCGGCGGCGGCTCCGGGCCGGATCGAAGCGGTCGGCCTCGCCCACCACGGCGCGGAGCTCGCCCAAGGCCCGGGTCAGGCCGGGCGCCAGCGCCAGCGCGCGCTGGGTCGGCGCCATGCGGCCGGCGCGGCGCACGAACAGCGGGTCGTGCCAGAGATCGCGCAGACGCTTGAGGGCGTGACTGACGGCCGACTGGGTCAGGCCGAGCCGCTGCGCCGCGCCGGTGACGCTGCCCTCTTCCAGCAGCGCGTCGAACACCAGCAGCGCCGACATGTCGAGCGACTTCAAGTTCGAATCATTCATATCGGCTATTAAATTTATGAATTAGAAGCATGTCCACTGGCGCATTACCTGGGAGTCAGTCCAGCAAGCAGCCAACACGGAGCCCCTCATGTTCATGCCGCGACATCTATTCACGCCGATCTTTTTCGGCCTCGGACTGACCCTCTTGACCGGAGATCCCGCCATGACCGCCACCCCTGCCAGCATCGAATCCACCGCCACGCCCGCCTGCGACATGCAGCAGGACCGCTATGCCCGGGGCTTCGAGCGGCTGAACCAGATCACCAAGGGCCAGGGCCAGGCCGTGGCCGAGGCGCTGTCCCGCACCTCGCCCGACCTCGCCCGCTTCGTCATCGAATATCCCTACGGTGACGTCGCCTGCCGGCCCGGCCTGACGCTGCCGCAGCGGCAATTGGCGACGGTCGCGGCGCTGGCCGCGCTCGGCTTCGCCGCGCCGGAGCTGAAGGTGCATATCCACGGCGCGCTGAACGTTGGCGTGACGGAGGACGAGATCATCGAGACCATGATCCTGATGTCGGTCTATGCCGGCTTCCCGGCCGCCCTGCACGGCCTGAGAAGCGCGCAGGAGGTGTTCGACGACCGCGCCGGTGCCGGCCGGTAGGCCGGGGCCGGCGTCCTCACGACATCTTCACGTCAATTTCAACCACGGCACGCTGCACCGAGGCAGAGGGAAACTTGATCGCAACCACGCCATGCACAAATTTTCCCTATGGCAACACCGACCCTGCGACAGCTCAAGTTTCTGGTCGCGCTGGGGGAAAACGGGTCTTTTTCGCGCGCGGCGGAACTCTGTCATGTGACGCAGCCGACACTGTCGGCGGCGATCAAGGAGCTGGAAGACCTGTTGGGCGTCCGGCTGGTCGAACGCGAGGCCCGCGGCGCGCGGCTGACGCATGCCGGCGAAACGGCCGTGCGGCAGGCGAACGTGGTGCTGGCCGAGGCCAACGAATTCGTCGCCTCGGTCAACACCGCCGGCCGCCTGCTGGAGGGCCCGTTCCAACTGGGCGCGATACCGACGATCGCGCCGTTCGTTTTCGCCCAGACCGTGACGGCGCTGCGCAACGCCTATCCGCACGCCAGACTCTATCTGCATGAGGACAAGACCGACCGCCTGCTGGAGTGCCTGCGCACGCATCAGCTCGACGCCGCGATCATCGCCCTGCCCTGGCGGGCGAGCGGGATCGAAGCGGTCTCGGTCTTCGACGACGAATTTCTGGTCGCCGCCCCGGCGCAGCACCGGCTGGCGCGGAAGAACGACCTGAGGCCGGACGACCTGGTCGACGAGGACATGCTGCTGCTGGAAGACGGCCATTGCCTGCGCGATCACGCGCTCTCCGTCTGCGCGCAAAGCGGCGGCTTCCGCAGCGCGCAGGTGGCGGCCACGTCGCTGACCACGCTGGTGAACATGGTGGCCGGCGGCCTCGGCGTGTCGCTGTTGCCCCGGCTGGCGGTCGAGAACGGTCTGCAGATCGGCGAGGCGGTCGCGGTGCGGCGGTTCGTCGAACCGGTCGTCGGCCGCTCGATTGGCGTCGCCTGGCGTGCCGGATCGTCGAAAGAAGCCGAAGCCCGCGCGATCGCCGACGTCCTGACCGGGATGTTCGGCGCCTAGCCCCCTATTTCCCGGTCAGCAAAGCGACCATTTCGTCGTTGCCCTGGATACGGGCCAGCAGCAGCGCGGTGTTGCCCAGGAGGTCGCGCCGGGCGACGTCGGCGCCGGCCGCGCGCAGCATGCGGACCTGGGCCGTGCGGCCGAACAAAGCCGCCATCATGACCGCGGTCTGGCCGCTGTCGTTTCGGGCGTTCACGTCACAGCCCAGACCGATCAGCTTCGCCGCCATGCGGTCGTGGCCCTTGAAAGCAACGCCCATCAGCGCCGAGTTGCCGTCGCGGTCGGTCGCGCAGGCATCGGCGCCGCGCGAAACCAGAAAATCGACCGCCGCCGGCCGGTCGTTGTAGGCGGCGAGAATGAGGGCCGTGTAGCCCTTGGCGTTGCGGGCGTCCACCGGCGCGCCGGCATCGATCAGGCCCCGCAGAATATCGACCCGGCCCTGGCGCGCGGCGTCGAAATAGATCTCGGCGATCTGTTCAGGTGTGTAGCGCGGTTCCGCCGGCGCCGGGATGGCGTAAACGACGATCAGCAGCGCGAACAGCCATTTCGACATCGTCATGTTCCTCCGTGAGGATAAAGACGGCGCGGTGCGCATGGGGGGTTCGCAACGCACCGCGCCGTCCCGGCAACCGTCGTTACAGTGACGCCTGCCTAATCGCGCCGGCCCGCGTCCGCACCGCGTCGAGATTGACGTCGACGGCTTCCGCGATGCGCGCGCCATACTCCTGGTCGGCGAGATAGAAGTGCGTGACCATGATCTCCTTGATTTCCGCGTTGCGGACCTGACCGAGGTCGCCCGCGAGGTTCGAGATCAGGTTCGCCCGCTGGCCTTCGTCGAGCGACCGGTAGAAGTCGCCGGCCTGCGCGAAGGGCCGCTTCTTTTCGATCGCCTGCTTCTGGGCAATGCCGCTGACCTCAAAGCGCGGCGCGACGACATCGGGGCTGTCGGAGAAGGCGTTGTCGTTCGTCGTGCGCGACGGCTGGAAGTTCACCTCGCCACGCGGCTGACCGAAGTTCAGGCTGCCGTCCTGGTTGTTGTTGCGGACGGTGACCCGCGGCGCGTTGACCGGCAGCATCTGGTAGTTGGTGCCGACGCGATAGCGCTGGGTGTCGGCATAGCCGAACAGACGGCCTTGCAGCAGGCGGTCGGGCGAGGCCGCGATGCCCGGCACCAGCACGCCCGGCGCGAAGGCGACCTGTTCGGTCGAGGCGAAGAAGTTCTCCGGCACCTTGTTGAGCGTCATGGTCCCGATCGGCACTGTCTTGAACAGCGGATTGTCCTCGGGCCAGTCCTTGGTGGCGTCGAACGGGTTGAAGTCGAGCTTGTCGATGTCGGCCGGATCGAGGATGACGGCGTGCAGGTCCCATTGCGGATGCTTGCCGGCATTGATCTCGGTGTAGAGCGAGTCGGTGGCGAAATTGAACGGCTTGGCGTTCGCCTCCTCGGCCGTCAGGGTTTTCACGCCCTGGCGCGAGGTCCAGCGGAACTTGGCGAAGACCTGGTTGCCGTCAGCGTCGATCAACCGGAAGGCATGCACCGAGTTGCCGTCCATGAACTGGTAGCCGGCCGGTGTGCCGAGATCGGTGTAGACCTGGGTCAACATGTGGGTCGATTCAGGGATGTGCGAGAAGAAGTCGAAGAACCGGTTCGGGTCCTGGCGGTTGGTCACTGGCGACGGCTTCAGACTGTGCACCATGTCGGGGAACTTGATGGCGTCGCGGATGAAGAACACCGGCAGGTTGTTGCCGACGAGGTCCCAGTTGCCCTGGTCGGTATAGAACTTGACGGCGAAGCCGCGCGGATCGCGCAGGCCCTCGGGCGAGCCCTTGGGATGGATCACGGTCGAGAAGCGCACGAAGACCGGCGTCCGCTTGCCGGTCTCGGCAAAGAGCGATGCGGCCGTGTATTCCGTGATGGCCGTATCCGTGACCACGAACGCGCCTTCGGCGCCGGTGCCGCGCGCGTGCACGACGCGCTCGGGAATGCGCTCGCGATTGAAGCGGGCGAGCTTCTCGATCAGGTGGAAGTCTTCCAGCAGCACGCCGCCGAACGAGCCGGCGGTCTTGGAGTTCTGGTTGTCGACAACCGGCGCGCCGGAATCCTGGGTCAGCGGCGGCTGATCGGCGAAGGCCGGCGCGGCCAGCGCCGAGACGCCGAGCGCGATCGCCGCCAAATGGTGCGTCTTCATGGACATGTTCCTCCGAAATTCGCGATGTCGAATTGCTCAAGCCACGACGCGAATAACGTGAGGCGCTCCGGCCAAGATTAGAAATTGATTGTCAAGGGAAGAGCTATTGACGCGGCCTATAGCGCCGTGTTTTCAGGCACATACCAGCCGTTCAATGGGTATTGGAAGTTCCGGCGGCCGGTATCGGCCACGCATCCCTGCGCCTGCGACACGATGCCATCGGCTTCGTAGCCGGTGATTTCATCGACGACACCGGCCCCGACGACGAGATCGATTTCCTGGCGCCGACCGTGCAGGACAGGCTCTGACGCTTCGCGCCGAGAAAAGCATCTCTGATCCGCCCATAGACATGGCGAGCAACGGACTCGCGCGGCGCTGACCGACGACGCCTGGGAATGGAGACGCACGATGCACCACAAGAGGAAGGGGCCGAAATCGACGCGCGCCGGCTGCCTGATGTGCAAACCGCATAAGCGGCAGGGCGCGCCCCGCAAGTCACGCATGCGCCATAGCGCGCTGAAGGCGGTGGCCGCATATGCCGCCGACGGTCGATCGGAAGCGTCGAGATCCGGCAATGCGAATGACCGCTGGACGTCAGGATTCGATCCCGGCGTCGGCACGGATTAGCGCATACGTCACCTGGTCTTTCGGCCGGCCCGCGGCTGGCGGGGCGGCCCGAACCGCGACAGCCGCGACCGGCGCCGCCGTTTGCGTCAGCCGACGAGCCGATCGGTCGCCATTGCCGCCTGATCGGAGACGACGTGGTCGAAGTCGCGCGTCATGGCGATGACGGCGCGGGCCGAGCGGCCGAACTTATCGGCTGCGGCCAGCAGGCAGCGGCAGCGCGCGGCGCGCATGGCCGCCTTCTTGACGGCGATCTTGCGCATGTCGAAATCCATGACGGCGCCGCCGTCCTCGATGCTCGAGCAGCCGATGAGCGCGTAGTCGAGCCGCAACTCGGCCAGCGCTGTCACCACCGTCTCGCCGACGAGCGACCCGTCGCCGCCGCCGAGTTGCCCGCCCAGCACGTGCACGTCGTGGGCCTGGGCGTCGAACATCGCGCCGGCGTTCATGCTGTTCGTGAACACGGTGAGGTTTTCGGTCCGGTTGAGCACGGCCGCGGCCGCCTCGATCGTGGTGCCGACATCGAGGAAGATGCTGGCGCCGGCCGGCACGATGGCGGCGGCCCGGCGGGCGATCGTCCGCTTGGCGTCGGTGGCGATGGTCCGCTTGTGATGATGGCCGAGCCGCACGGCGGTGTTATCGGCGCCGATGCCGGCGCCACCGTGAAAGCGTTGCAGCAGGCCGGCGGCATCGAGCGCGATGATGTCGCGCCGGACGGTCTGGGCCGAGACCTGGAAGGATTCGGCCAAACCTTCGATCGTCACGAAGCCCTGCGCCTCGACGGCCGCCAGGATTTTCCGCTGTCGATCGGTGAGAACGGCCTCGTGGATGCTGGCCGGCATATGCGGGACTCTTCTGCCGTTTGTAAGAAAACTTACAATCCCGTACTATACCGTCTTGGTCGGAAAGTCCAGGAGGTCGCATGCTGACATACTCGCCCGCCACGGGCCAATTGCGCCACGCGCCCGATCTTGTTCTCGATCCGTGGCATTGGACGTGGCACGCGACGTCGGACCCGGCGCCTGCGGACGCGGCCGAGATCTCGATGCGCGACGCCGTCGCCCAGGTGCACGCAAATGCGCGCCGGCGGCTGGTGCCGGTGGCGATCATCGGCCCCCGCGATCCCGACCCGGCGACCCGCGCGCTGGCCGAACAAATGGGTGAAGCCGTCGGCGCGCTCGGGGTGCCGGTGCTGTGCGGCGGCAAGACCGGCGTGATGGAGGCCGCGGCCAAGGGCGCCAAACGCGCCGGCGCGCTGACCATCGGCATCGTGCCGGACAACCATTGGGCGGAAGCCAACAACTTCATCGACCTGCCGCTGGCGACCGGTCTGGGCCCGGCCCGCAACGTATTGGTGGCCCGCATGTCGCTCGCCCTGGTCGCGGTGGGCGGGCAATACGGCACCATTACCGAGGCCGCCTACGGCCTGCATTTCCACAAACCCGTGTTCGGACTGGCGGACGCGCCGCGGATCGAGGGGGTGCGCCAGATGGACAGCGTGGACGCGGTCGGGGACGCCCTGCTGCCGATCCTGCTGCGGTTGCCGGACATGTCATAAAACTTCCATGGACGCCGTATATCTGTAAGCAAGAAGACAAAGAATGACAGGCGAGATGATTGAACTCAGGGACGTCAGCCGGCGCTTCGGCGCCACCTTGGCCCTGGACGGCGTGTCGCTGGAGATCGCCGACGGCAGCTTCACGGCGCTGCTCGGCCCCTCGGGCTGCGGCAAGTCGACGACGCTCAGGATCATCGCCGGCCTGGACCAGCCATCGTCGGGCGAGATCCGCATCGGCGGCCGCGAGGTCTCACGGCTGTCGGCGGCCGAGCGCAACATCGCCATGGTCTTTCAGTCCTATGCGCTCTATCCGCACATGTCGGTGCGCGGCAACATCATGCTGCCGCTGGCGATGCGGAACATGAACCGCCTGGAGCGCCTGCCGCTGCTCGACCGGCTGATGCCGTCGGCCCGCCGAAAAATCGCCGACCATGCCGGACAGGTGCGCGAGATCGCCGACATGCTGGATATCGGCGCGCTGTTGGACCGTAAGCCGGGCGAGCTGTCGGGCGGTCAGAAGCAGCGCGCCGCGGTGGCCCGCGCCCTGGTGCGCGACCCCGTCGCCTTTCTGCTGGACGAGCCGCTGTCCAACCTCGACGCCAAGCTGAGGGTGCAGATGCGCGGCGAGCTGGTCGAGCTGCACCGGCGCACGGGGCGGACCTTTGTCTACGTCACCCATGACCAGGCCGAGGCCATGAGCATGTCGGACCGGATCGCGGTGATGATGGACGGCCGGCTGGCCCAGGTCGGAGCGCCGCGCGAGATCTACGAACGTCCGGCCTCGACCAGGGTGGCGGCCTTCATCGGCGACCATCCGATAAACCTGCTGACATCCGATGTCTCGAACGGCCGGCTGGAACCGCCGTTCGACGCCTTCGCCGTCGACGGCGCGGCGCCACCGGCCAAGGTCGTCGTTGGCCTGCGGCCTGAATCGCTGCGGCCGGTCGCGACCGGCCCGATCGGCGGCCAGCTCGTGCGCACCGAATATCTCGGCGCTCAGGCGATCGCCACCGTGCGCCTTTCCGATACCATTGCCATGCAGGCGGTGCTGCCGACCGAGGAGCCGCTGCAGCAGCCGGCCGACGCCCTGCGGTTCGACATCGATCCGCGCCAGGCGCACCTGTTCGACGCCGACACCGGCCAGCGACTCGACGCCACGCTGGTCCGGCGCGCGCCGATGGCGACGGCCCGGTCCGAAGGCGCCGGCCGATGACGGCGCGTCTGCCGGTCGGCCTGCGGGCGGCGCTGACCGACCTCTGGCTGGTCGGGCCAGCGACGGTCGCGATGCTGATGCTGATCTTCGTGCCGGTGCTGATCGTCGCGGTGTTGTCGTTCACGGACTACCAGTTCGGCGCGCGCAGCTTCGTCTGGATCGGGCTCGACAACTACGTGACGCTGTTCACCGACCGGATCGGCCAGCGCGCGGTAATCAACACGCTGGTTTACGTGGCGATCGTGATGCCGGCCTCGATGATCCTCGCGCTGCTTGTGGCACTCGGCGTTCACGCCGTCGCCGGGTGGAGCGGCATCCTCGCCGGCTTTCTGCGCACGGCCTATTTCCTGCCGGTGGCGGCGACGCTGGTCGCCATGGCCACGGTCTGGCAGATGCTGCTGCATCCCAATCTGGGCCTCGTCAACCAGTCGCTGGCGCTGGCCGGGCTCAGCGGTCACGCCTGGCTCTCCGACCGTGGGCTGGTGCTCTACACGCTGGCGGCGATCGGCATCTGGGAGACGGTCGGCTACAACATGGTGCTGTTCCTGGCGGGGCTGGCGGCAATCCCGCGGCACCTCTACGACGCGGCCGAGGTCGACGGCGCGCGGGCCGGCTGGGAACGGTTCTGGACCGTGACCTGGCCGATGCTGGGGCCGACAACGCTGTTCGTCGTGGTGATCACGGCGACGCGCGCCTTCCGCGTGTTCGAGACCGTCGCCACCCTGACCAAGGGCGGCCCGGGCTTCGCCAGCGACACCCTGGTCTACGCCATGTACCGGGAGGGCTTCGTCTATTTCAAGGCGGGTTATTCCAGCGCCATCACCATGGTCTTTTTCGCCTTCGTGCTGGTGCTGACGCTGACGCAGATCCGCGTGCTGGAACGGCGGGTGCATTACCGATGAGCGCGCGACGCACCGCCGGCCGGACGCTGACCACGGTTCTCCTGCTGCTGGGCGCCGGCCTGGTGCTGCTGCCGTTCGTCTGGATGATCTCGCTGTCGCTGAAACCGGCGGACGAGATCTTCGCGCCGGGCATCGACCTGCTGCCGAGCCGCATCGAATGGCGGAACTACGTCAAGGCGTTCGAGGAGGTGACGCTGCTGCAGTTCCTGCTGAACGGCGTGATCGTCTGCGGCGGCATCCTGTTTTTCCAGATCCTGATCGCCGTGCCCTGCGCCTACGCGCTGGCGCGGCGGCAGTTCTGGGCCAAGGCCCTGATCTTCGGGCTGGTGCTTGCCGGCCTGCTGGTGCCGTACCACGTGACGGCGATCCCGATCTTTCTCGGCCTCGCCGAATTCAATCTCTTGAATACCTACGCGGCGCTGATCGTTCCCTTCGTGATCTCGGTGTTCGGCATCTTTCTGTTCCGACAGTTCTTCGCCACCGTGCCGAACGATCTGATCGACGCCGCCCGCGTCGACGGCCTGAGCGAGACCGCGATCGTCTGGCGCATCGCCTTTCCGAACGCCTGGCCGGCGGTCAGCGCATTCGCGGTGTTTTCGGTGGTCGCGCACTGGAACGACCTGTTCTGGCCGTTGATCGCGATCAGCGATCCGGCGTTGGCGACGCCGCCGCGCGGCATCCTCTATTTCCGCGACGAGGAGGCCGGATCCGACTTCGGGCCGCTGATGGCCGCCGCCACGGTGGTGACGGCGCCGCTGGTGCTGGGCTTTCTGCTGGCGCAGCGCCGCTTCATCCAGGGGGTGACGATGAGCGGCCTGAAGGGCTGAACCGGCAAATGAGACAAGCAAAGAGAGCGCGACAAGCGCCGGATCGACGTCAACCCGTTGAGGAGCACAACAGGAGCACAACAATGAAGAAGATCATTCTTGCCGCCACGGCCTTGAGCCTCCTGGCGTTCGCGCCGGCCAAGGCCGAGGACGTAACACTGACCGTGCACTATTCGATCCCGAACCTGTGGAAGGACGTGCAGGGCAAGATCGCCGACGCCTTCATGGCCGAGAACCCCAACATCAAGATCGCCTTCGACGCGCCCGCCGAGACCTATGCCGAGGGCGTGCAGCGCCTGTTGCGCGAGTCGGTGGCGAACAACCTGCCGGACGTCGCGTATGTCGGGTTGAACCGCTGGCGAATCCTGCAGGATCGTGGCCTCGCGGTCGAGCTGGACCCGATGATCGGTGACGCCGCCGCGTTCCAGGCCAAGGGCTACACGCCGGCCCTGCGCTCGCTCGGCCAGTACAAGGGCAAGCAATACGCGATCGCCGCCTCGGCCTCGACGCTGGTGATGTATGTGAACCCGGATCTGGTGGCCAAGGCCGGCGGCAGCATGGATGCGTTTCCGACCGACTTCGACGGTCTGATCACGCTGGCCGCCAAGATCGACGCGCTGGGCGACACGACGGACGGCGTCTGGGTCGCGGCGCACGACTGGCGGTTCCAGAGCATGCTGGGCTCCTACGGCGGCCGGCCGATGAACGCGGACGAGACCGCGATCACCTTCGACGACAAGGCCGGCGTCAGCGCGGCGATGCTCTACTCCCGCTTCGCCAAAGAGGCCGGCATGGAAGGCTATGACGGCAACGCCGCGCGGCAGGCCTTCGCCGCCGGCACGCTCGGCATCTATATCGACAGCTCGTCGTATCTCACCCGCATGATCGAGGGCGCCGGCGACCGCTTCACGGTGACGCTGCTGCCGATCATCGTCGCGGCGCAAGACAAGAAATCCGTCTACTTCCCGACCGGCGGCTCGGCCATCGTCATGCTGACCGAAGATGCGAAAAAACAGAAGGCCGCGTGGGAGTACATCAAGTTCGCGACGGGTCCGAAGGGCGCCAAGATCGTGGTCGAGAACTCCGGCTATGCGCCGACCAACGCCATCGTCCTGGAGGACGACCAGTATCTTGGCAAATTCTACGCCGCGAACGAAAACTCACGGCGGGCGCATGCGCAGGTCGCCGCCTATTCCGGCCCCTGGTATTCCTATCCGGGCCCCGAGGGCGTCGCCGTCACCGACCTGATCGCCGCCGGCCTGGTCGAAATCGTCGAGGGCGCCGAGCCCGAGGCCAAAATCAAGCAGGTCGCCGACGAGGTGCGGCAGAAGTTGAAGATGAACTGACGGTTATTGGCGCGCGGGGCCGGATCGGCTCCGGCCTCGCGCGCCGCCATCTCTCCTTGCCTGCCGCCGCCTATCCGACCCGCACGACTGGTGGCTTTTTGAACAGCAGATAGTCGCCAATTCCGGTGCCCTGCCGATAAAGCGCCCGGCCGAGCGCGAGCTGGCCAGGCTCCCATTGCCGAAGCGCCGTATCGACATCGTCGGGCGACGCGGCGAGCGCGTCCGCGAGCGCCAACGCATTGGCGGCCGCCTTCGAAGTGCTGGCGGCCGTGTGCGGGCGCGGGATGAAGGCGGCGTCGCCCAGCAGGATCACCCGGCCCTTGACCATGCTATCGACCGTCAAGTCGCGGATGGCCTGTGCAAACGGCTCAGGTGTCGCCTGGACGATGTCGCGGAACGGCGGCGGCAGCAGGTCGTCGGCTTCCTCGTAGACATTCTGCCGCCAGCGGGGCGCGAGCATGCCTTCGGGCATGGCGAAGCCGCGGTCTCGACCGTCCATGTCGATCATGATGTCGCGCAGCCGGTCTTCGCCGGCGGTGCGGTACCAGACCCAATTGTAGTAGCGCTTGCCCGCGCGCGTGTCGTTGCCGTCGCCGGGCACGAGATAGCCGAGAATGTGCGAGCCGGTGTTGTTGGCGAAGCCAAAATCGCCATGTAGACCGTCGCGCGCGGTGTCCGGCATCGCGGACTCCGGCACCAGGCCGCGCCAGGCGAGATAGCCCGCGTAGCTTGGCGTTGCCTCGGACCAAAGCAGCCGCCGCACGGTCGAGTTGTTGCCGTCGGCCCCGATCAACAGATCGCCAGTCGCTTCCGAGCCGTCGTCGAATAGGGCCGTTACCGTTCCGGCGGCATCGTCCTGATGCACGTCGACGAGCGTCCTGCCCTGGTGGTAATGCACGTCGCCGAAGGCCCGCTTCATGGTCGTGTAGATCAGCGACCAGGAGGTCTGGGTCTGCGGCGCGCGCTGTTTGCTCTCGATTGCGCCGTCGGGGCGAAAGACCGTGCGATGGCGCGAGCGCACGCCGAGGTCCATCTGTGTGGCATCGATGCCGGCGCGGCGGAAGACCTCCACCACGTCGGGTTGCAGCACGATGCCGCCGCCCCGGCTGTCGAGGTCATGCGGCGAGCGTTCGTAGATGTCGACGTCCCAGCCGATGGCTTTCAGCATGTTGCCGGCGAACAGGCCGCCGAGCGAGCCGCCGATCACGATGGCGCGGCTG
Source organism: Alphaproteobacteria bacterium (assembly GCA_965232515.1). Lineage (GTDB taxonomy): Bacteria > Pseudomonadota > Alphaproteobacteria > JANQKO01. Next base: position 3,160,046 of record CBDDPY010000002.1, read on the forward strand.
CGAATGCCGGTTCTGACTGTCATGACCAAGTCCTCTATGCCGCCGGTTCAGACACGATCGAGCGTCTGTACGGCGGCGCGTTTGGCGTCGTTGAGAACGGCGGGTGCGGCGCCGGCGCGGGCGAGCACACGGAGTCCGAAATAGACCGACATCAGATGCCGGGCCTGACGGCGGACGGCCGATGTCGAACCGTCCCGGTCTTCGGCGATCGCCGCGGCGAGCGCGGCTTCGAGACGGTCGAGGCTGGCTTGCACCAGCTTTTCGGCCGCGGGATCGACGGGCGCCTGGTCGATGGAGGCATTGCAGACGAAGCAGCCACGGGGATCGCCCCGTCCCAACCGTTCGTCGATCGCCGATTGCAGGAAGGCGTCGATGCGGGCGCGCGGGCGCGTGGCGTCCGACAGATCGCAGACCGCCGCATCGATATGGGTGCGGTCGTAGCGCGCGAGCGACTGGTGGTACATGGCGCGTTTGTCGCCGAAGGCGGCGTAGAGGCTGCCCTTCTTCAGGCCAGTGGCGTCGACCAGGTCGGCCATGGAGGCGCCGTCGTAGCCCTTGGTCCAGAACACCGACATGATCCGTTCCAGCGCCGCGTCGGTATCGAACTCGCGCGGCCGGCCCATGGGTTTCCGTTCACGCATGGGTGATCCTCCTACTTCTTGACCGATTGGTTTAGAATACCCATCTAGTTGCCATCGGCGGCTTCGGCCGCCCTTCATTCGCACTATATAATGACCGATTGATCAAGATGTAAGGCCCATGTGGCCGGAAAGGAGATCGATCCATGAATGAGATCGTGATCTACACCAAGGACTATTGCGGCTATTGCGCCCGCGCAAAATCGCTGCTGCAGGCCAAGGGCGCCGCCTATACCGAGATCGACGTCACGCACGACGCCGACTTGCAGGCGGAAATGATCGAGCGCTCGGGCCGACGCACGGTGCCGCAGATCTTTATCGGCGACCGCCATATCGGCGGCTTCGACGACCTCGCCGCGCTCGACGCGGCGGGTGAGCTCGATCCGCTGTTGGGCGGCGCCAAGGCATCCGGCGGTGACGTTTCGCATCATCGCCTGGCGATCCTGGGCAGCGGGCCGGCGGGCTATACGGCGGCGATCTACGCCGCGCGCGCCGGCCTGAAGCCGGCCTTGATCACGGGCCTGGAGGTCGGCGGGCAGCTGACCACCACGACCGAGGTCGAGAACTGGCCGGGCGGCGACGTGACCCTGCAGGGACCCGAGCTGATGGACCGCTTTCGCGCGCACGCCGAGCGGCTCGAGGTGTCGCTGATCGGCGATCAGATCCGGGCGGTCGATCTGTCCAGCCGGCCGTTCCGGCTGGAAGGCGAGACGGGCGTCTATGCGGCCGACAGTCTGATCGTCGCCACTGGCGCTGCGGCACGCTATCTCGACCTCGATTCGGAGACGGCTTTCAAGGGCCGCGGCGTCTCGGCCTGCGCCACCTGTGACGGCTTCTTCTACCGCGATCGGCCGGTGGCGGTGGTCGGCGGCGGCAACACCGCCGTCGAGGAGGCCTTGTATCTGGCCAATATCGCGAGCCACGTGACGCTGGTGCACCGGCGCGACGCGCTGAAGGCCGAGAAGATCCTGCAAGACCGTCTGTTCGCCAAGGTCGCGGACGGCAAGGTGTCCGTGCTCTGGAACCACCAGGTCGCGGACGTGCTGGGCGATGAGGCCGGCGTCACCGGCCTGCGGGTCACGGACGTCGCGAGTGGCGAAACCCGGGATCTCGATGTCGACGGGGTCTTTGTCGCCATCGGTCACGATCCGAACACGGGCCTGTTCGCGGGACAGCTCGACCGGGACGGCGGCTATCTCACGACCCGTGGCGGTCTCGCCGGTGACGCCACCGAAACCAGCGTGCCCGGCGTGTTCGCGGCGGGCGACGTCGCCGACCCGGTCTACCGGCAGGCCGTCACCTCGGCCGCGACCGGCGCCATGGCCGCGCTCGACGCCGAGCGTTTCCTCGCCGGCCAGACCGCATAGACGACGAAACCGCCGGGCGCGTCAGTTCTGAACGGGACTGACGTAGCCCGGCGGTTTGACGGTGACGACCGAGCAGTCGACGCTGTTGAGCACGTCTTCGGCGGTGTTACCGATGATAAAGCCGGGCACGCCCGTCCGGGCGATGGTGCCCATGACCAGGATGTCGGCGTTCAGCGCCTGCGTCTGCTCCGGAATGACCGTCGTCGCGGGCCCGCGCACCAGATGCGGGGTCAGCGCCACCCGGGCGAGCGTCGTCTCGCCGAGCCACGTGCCGGCCGAGGCGATCAGGCGGTCGAGCGCTCGCCAGTGTTGCAGCTCGACGTCGCCGAGATAGCGGCGGACGACGTCGTCGCTGCGGCCGGTATCGGACCATTGCCGCACCAGCCCCTCGCCCGGCGCTTCCCAGGCATGCAGGACGCGCAGCACCGCGCCCTCGAAGAGCGCGATCCGCGCCGCCGTCTCGATGATCACGCGGTTGAGCGCGGCCTGCGTTTGCGGCTCGCCGGCGGCGACCTCGTCGACATCGACCGCGGCGAGCACCGTCTTCGCCGGCCGCCGCGCGTCGGCAAGACGCAGCCAGACCGGGCACGGGCATTTGCGCAGCAGATGCTGGTCAGTGCTGGCGAACAGGAAGCGGTGCAGGCCGTCCGGCGCCTCGGCGGTCTTGACCACGAGGTCGTGGTCCTCGGCCAGCACCTGGCGGATGATTTCGAGGAACGGCTTGCCGCTGCGGATGACGGTCTCGACCGGCAGGCCGGACGCGCCGCGGGCGACGTGTTGCAGCAGCCGCTCGCGGTCCTCGCCCAGTAGGCGCCGCTCGACCTCGGCGCGCGAAACGGCCGTGAACTCGGCGAGTTGCGCCAGATCGGACGCCGGCTGCCGGATGGCCAGCGCCGTCAGGCGCGCGCCGCCCGCCTCGGCCAGGTCCGCGGCCAACCGCATCGCCGCATCGTTTTCGTCATCGAGATCGCAGATCGCAAGGATGTGTCGAAAAGAATGGACCTTGCCGGCGCGCCCGGCGGCTTGTGGGCTGTCGGTCATGAGACAAGTTCCTTCTGACCCTCGGGATCGCCAAGTTCGAGCGGTCGCGGCGCGCGGCCCTCCAGTACCAGCGCCGCGGCTTCCGCGGCGGCGTCGCGGAACGGCAGCAGGACCAGATCGGCGCCCGCCGCCCGCAATTGCGCCGCCGCGTCCTCGCTGTGGGCCGCGACGGCAGTGCGTCCGCCGAAGCGCAGGTCGCGCAGGCTGAGGATCAACGACCGCCGCGGGTCGTCGTGCGTCAGACCGGTCTCGTGTTCGGGCACGGCCGAAACCGCCCAGCGCACGCCGCCGAGCGGCAGATGCGCCAGGAACTCGGGATCGGTAGCATCGCCGAAGATCACATCGATGCCCAACGCCCGGGCGTGACGCACGGCGGTGGGATTGAAATCCACCCCCAGAACGCGGCAGCCGTCGCCATGCAGCTCCTGCGCGATGGCCGTGCCGTAGCGGCCCAGGCCGAACAGCACGATATCGTAGCCGCCACCGCGCGGCTGCCAGGCGTCTTCTTCGCCCGACGGCCGGCCGCGCTCGAACGGGCCGAGCAGCGGCTCCAGCCGGTCGTAGAGCTGGTGCGAATAGGTGATCATGTAGGTCGACGCCGCGATGGTGATCAGGCCGACGAGCGTGACCAGACCCAGCGCGTCGCCGGCGACATGGCCGATCGACACGGCCATGGCCATGAAAATCAGCGAGAACTCGCTGATCTGGGCGACCGTCAGGCCAGCGAGGAAGCCGGTGCGCTTGCGGTAGCCCATGGCGCCCATGATCGCCAGCACGATCAGCGGGTTGCCGATCAGCACGAAGGCCGAGAAGACGATGGCCGGGCCGACGCTGGCGCCCAGCACGCTGAGGTCGAGCGAGGCGCCCAGCGCGATAAAGAAGAACAGCAGCAGGAAGTCGCGCAGCGAGGCAAGCCGCGCCGCGATTGCCTCGCGGAACGGCGTCGAGGCGAGCGACACGCCGGCGAGCAGGCCGCCCAGTTCCTTGCCGAAGCCGAGATAGTGGCCGAGCGCCGCGAGCATGGCCGCCCAGCCGATGGCGAACGACACCAGCAGCTCGGGCGACCGCGACAGACGCTCGACCAGCGGGCTCGCGAGGAATCGCACGAAAAGCGCGATCGCCAATAGCATCAACCCGCCATAGCCGAACACGAGCAGCACGTCGGCAAACGCCGTGTCCGCCGCGGCGCCCACGCCCAGCGCCGAGAGCATGATCATCGCCAGCACGACGACCAGATCCTGGACGATCAGAAAGCCGAGCGCGATGCGGCCGTGCAGCGAGTCGATCTCGCGTTTGTCGGACAGCAGCTTGACGATGATGATCGTCGAGGAAAACGTCAGCGCGACGGCGATGTAGACGCTGGTCAACGCATCGAAGCCGAGCGCGAGGCCGATCAGGAAGCCGAAGAAGGTGGTGAACGCGACCTGCCCGAGCCCGGTGAGCAGCGCCACGGGGCCGAGCGTGCGCACCAGGTTGAGATCGAGCTTCAGGCCGACCAGGAACAGCAGCACGGCGATGCCGAGCTCGGCCAGCAGATCGATCTGCGCGTCGGAGCGGGCGATGTCGAGCACCGAGGGGCCGGCGAGGATGCCGACGGCAATAAAGCTGACGATCAGCGGCTGCCGCAGCATCAGGCCGACCGCGCCGACCGTCGCAGCCAGCACCAGCAGCGCCGCGATCTCGTAGAAGAGATAGCCGCTGATCGCCTCCGTCATCGCGCGACCGCGCTCATCGACCCCCGGTCATATCGTCAGATCTGCATGACGATACGTCCGTCGATGCGGCCCTGCTGCATCCGGTCGAAGATGACGTTGATGTTGTCGAGGCTGTCGGTGGCGTAATGCGCCGCGACCTTGCCCTCGGCCGCGAACGACAGCGCCTCGGCCAGATCGTTGCGGGTACCGACGATGGAGCCGCGAATGGTCTTGCGCATCAGCACGACCTCGAAGATCGGCAGCTCGAAGCCGCCGGGCGGCAGGCCGATCAGGCTCATGGTGCCGCCGCGGGCCAGCATGCCGACCGCTTGCGCAAACGAGTCGCGCGAGACCGAGGTCACGAGCACGCCCTCGACGCCGCCGGCGCCGCCGATCTCTGCCGCGGGGTCCGTGGTGGCGGCGTTGATTACCTGATCGGCGCCCGACGCGGTGGCGAGCTTGAGCTTCTCGTCAGAGATATCGACGGCGATGACGTGCAGACCCATGGCCTTGGCGTACTGCACGGCGAGATGGCCGAGGCCGCCGACGCCGACGATAGCGACGGTGTCGCCGGGCCTGGTCTCGGTCTCCTTCAGCCCCTTATAGACCGTGACGCCGGCGCAGAGGATCGGCGCGCCCGGCGCGAAATCGAGCCCCTCCGGCAAATGCCCGACATAGCCCGGATCGGCCAGGACGTATTCGGCGAAACCGCCGTTGACGCTGTAGCCGGTGTTCGACTGCGTTTCGCACAACGTCTCCCAGCCCCCGACGCAATGCCGGCAATGGCCGCAGGCCGTGTGCAGCCAGGGCACGCCGACCCGGTCGCCCTCGCGCACCGACGTCACGCCCTTGCCGACGGCGGCGACGGTGCCGACGCCCTCGTGACCCGGGATAAAGGGCGGGGTCGGCTTGACCGGCCAGTCGCCCTGGGCCGCGTGCAGGTCGGTGTGGCAGACGCCCGAGGCCTCGATCTTGACCACGATCTTACCGTCCGCCGCTTCCGGCTTCTCAACCTCGCGGATATCCAACGGCTTCCCGAACTCGGTGACGACGGCGGCTTTCATGGTCTCGGTCATCGCTTGCTCCCTCCGTGATGGTCTGGTTTTCAAGCGCGAAGCGAGCTCATATGACTCTCCGCCGCCTCCCTTCCGGCGCGCCGTGTCGTCGACACAGGCGGCGCCGCAGCTTCTTTCACGTCCCGTATTCGGCGACCTCGCGGGCGGCTAAGAACGGCTTGCGCGACACGCTCGGGTCCAACACGCCACATATGGATGGCTGCAAAGATTTCCATCGATGATTTGATCGAATTCGACGACGACTGACAGGCTTCAATCGAAGAATTTCCCATCAACCGAAAAGTTTCTCGCTGATCAGGATCAACGCCATCCGACGTTTGGCGCTGTGCGGCTAGCCGAGCCTGGCCAGGAACCGGGCGGCGCTGTCGCGGTAGGCGGTTTGCTTGTCGTCGGTCATGCGGTCCCAGCTGCGGTAGATCTGGGCGAGGCGGGGGTTGCCACGCAGGCGGTCGGCGTTGCGGGCGAGGAAGTCCCAGTAGAGCGGGTTGAACGGACAGACGTCGTCGCCGGTCTTCTGCTTCACGTCGTAGCGGCAGGCGCGGCAATAGTCCGACATCTTGTTGATGTAGTTGCCGCTGGCGGCATAGGGCTTGGAGCCGAGCAGGCCGCCGTCGGCGAACTGGCTCATGCCGAGCGTGTTGGGCAGCTCGACCCATTCGTAGGCGTCGGCGTAGACGGCGAGATACCATTCATGGACCTGGGCCGGATCGACGCCGGCGAGCATGGCGAAATTGCCGGTGACCATCAGGCGCTGGATATGGTGGGCATAGGCCTCTTCTTTAGTCTGGGTAATCGCGGCCCGAAGACAGGCCATGTCGGTCTCGCCGGTCCAATAGAACTCGGGCAGCGGCCGGTCGGCGGCAAAGAAATTCCGGTCGACGTACGCCGGCATCTTCAGCCAGTAGATGCCGCGCACGTATTCACGCCAGCCGATGATCTGGCGGATAAAGCCCTCGGCCGCATTCAAGGGCGCGGCGCCGTCGCGATAGGCGGCCTCGACCCGGCGGCACACGGCGAGCGGGTCCAACAGGCCGGCGTTGATGTAGAGCGACAGCACCGAGTGGTAGAGGAAGCGCTCGCCGGTCAGCATGGCGTCCTGGTAGTCGCCGAACGACGGCAGCGCCGTCTCGATGAAGTTGTCGAGCGCAGCCTCGGCCTGCCGGGCGGTGACGGCGAACCAGAACGGCGTCAGGTCGCCGAAATGATCGCCGAAGCGGTCGCCGACCAACGCCAGCACCTCTGACGTGACGGCGTCGGGTTCGACCTGCAGCGGCCGCGGCATCAGCAGGTCGGCCTTCGCCGGCTTGCGATTCTCGGCATCGAAGTTCCAGCGCCCGCCCTCGGGTTCGTCGCCGTTCATCAGCAGGCCCGACTTGCGCCGCATCTCGCGATAGAAGAACTCCATGCGCAACTGCTTGCGCCCGGCGGCCCAGTCGGCGAACTCGGCGCGCGAACAGAGAAACCGGTCGTCATCGAGAATGCCGACGGGCAGGCCGAGACGGGCCGGCCAGGTGTCCATGGCGGCGCGCACCCGCCATTCGCCGGGCTCGGTGACGACGACCCGCGCCGGGCCGAGCCGCCCGACCGCGCGTTCGACCTCGCCGGTGAACGATCCGGTGTTCCCGTCCGCGTCGAGCTTCACATAATCGACCGTCCAGCCGTCGTCGCGCAGCGCGGCCGCGAAATGGCGCATGGCGGCGAACAGGAAGGCGATCTTCTTCTTATGGTGCCGGATGTAGGTCGCTTCTTCCTGGACCTCGACCATCAGCACCCGGTCGCGCCGGCGGTCCGCCGACCGCAGCGACGACAGACCGGGCGACAATTGATCGCCCAGAACCAGAACCAGATTGCGAACCTGCATCTATCGCGCCGCGCCGAATGTTCCTGCCACCCTTCTGTTTAGGGGCAAACCGGCGAATTGGATCACCCGGCCGGGCGGTCCTTGATCGGCAGGATCGATTTCGCGCCCGGCGCGGTGCTGAGATGATGCTCGAGCCGGCGGCGCGCCAGTTTGAGATCGCCGGCCACGATGGCATCCAGGATCTGCAGATGCTCTTTCGAGGACTGCACGATCCGGCGCGGCCGGACGAAGCCGCGATACTGGGCGAGACGCCGCAGCTTGTTGTGCTGGGCGATCGCGCTCAACAGAAAGCGGTTGCCGGACCAGGCGACCAGCGTCTCGTGAAAGCGGGAGTTGCGCTCGAAGTTGCGCATTGAGCGGTCGGGATTCTCGGCGTCCTCGATCATGTGCTCCTGCTCGCGGCGGAGCTGGGCCAGCGTGCCGGGATCGACGGCATAGCCCGGCTCGTCGAAGGCGGCCGGCTCGATACGCATGCGGAAGCGATAGCTGGCCTGGCTTTCCTCCGGTGTCCGGATGATGTGCGTCATCAGCCAGCCCTTGCCCTCGCGCGGCGCGACCAGCCCCTCGCGCATCATGCGCTGCAACACCCGCAGGATCAGACGGCGGGAGGCGCCGTAGCGCTCCATCAGCGCGGTTTCCGTCATCATGGTCGGCAGGGTGTCGTCGATCCGGTCGTTGGCCATGCGCCAGTAGATATGGTCTTCGCGCGATTGCAGATCGCCGTCGTCGATTGCCGCCAGCGCGCCGTCGTGGACGGTGAGGAAGAAGCCGCGCTTTTCCTCGAGACGGACCACGCCTTGCGTTTCGAGAAGCTGCAAGGCGCGCTGCACGGGCGTCCGCGACACGCCGAAGCGCTCGGCAAGCGGCCCGGCCGACAGGTGCGTGTCCGGTAACAGGCCTTCGCGCCGCGCGTGCTCGACGATCTGTTGGGCGAGGCGATGGTGCAGCGCCGTGAATTCCGATGCCGACATGGGTTCCTTTCCGCGACCCGGCCACGGATAGGCCAAGCGGCGCGAAAGCGCAAATCACCGGTCCGTTGGCGGACGCCGGGCATTCCCGCCGCTCGACGAAGGATTTCACTTTTTCGCAAGCCAGTGCAATTGTTTGATTGACTCAAATCGCTAACAAAATCAATCTTAGGCCTATGCAATCAGACGACGTGACCCCATTTCCGCTGATCGACATCGAGGGACCGCCGCGCGAGCGGGGCCTGAGCTATGGCCGGCAGGCCGCCGAGCGGATCCACCGCAGCGAGGCGATCTACGTCCGCGCCATGGCCGCGCGCGGCTTCGCCTGGGACGAGGTAAAGCGACTGGCGCGTGAGTTCGCGCCCGCCATCGGCACGCTGGATGTGCGGTTCAAGGTCGAAATGGAAGGCATCGCCGAGGGCGCGAAGGCCGATCTGGAAACAATCATCGTGGTCAATGCCCGCTCGGAGATCTTCAACGGCCGCACGCCGGCGGGGCGCAAGGCCGCGCAGGCCGCACAGGCGGCGATGCCGGCCGAGGGCTGCACCAGCGCGTTGGCGCTGGGACGGGCGACCGCGTCCGGGAAGCTGATCCACGGCCAGAACTGGGACTTCAACGCCGACTGCGTGCATTCGGCCATCGTGCTGCGCATCCGGCCGGAGGAAGGACCAACGATCCTGACCTTCGTCGAGGCCGGCGGCCTGGCGCGATCGGGCTTCAACAGCGCCGGCATTTCGGTGACCGCGAACAACCTGGAATGCGATCGGGATTTCGACCGCAGCGGCGTGCCGCTGTCGCTGATCCGCCGCCGGATCCTGGAGGCGCCGACGCTGGCCGAGGCGATCGGCGCGGTGACGACGGCCGAACGCGCCGTCTCCAACAACATGACCTTGGCGCATACGCCGGGCGACGAGGCGATCAACCTGGAAACCACGCCGGGCGAGGTCTTTCCGCTCTGGCCAGGCGACGACGGTCTGTTCGCGCACGCCAACCATTTCCAAAGCCCCGTAGCGCAGGTCAAGGTACGGGACCGGGTGATGGACGATCCCACGCCGGGCACCTATTACCGGGACCGGCGCGTCATGGGTCATCTGAAGCCGCGCGCCGGCGCGCTGACAGTCGCCGACTTCAAGACCGCGTTCGCCGACGATTTCGGCAGGCCCTATGCCGTCCGCCGGCCGCCGACGGCCGGGCGAAGCGGCCACGTCTCGAGCACGGTCGCCACCGTGATCTTCGATCCGGCCGCGGGCGAGATGCACGCCCGGCCGGCGCCCTACCGCGACGACACCGCGTATGCCGTTTACCGGCTCGATGCCGGCGCGGCCCGGCATTCCACCGAGGCGGCGGAGTGACAGCGACAAGAAACCGAGGGCACCTCAAACGACCAGCAGGGAGAAACAAATGCAAAGCGCGAGGAGATTTCTCGGCGCGGCCGCGATCGGCCTGGCCGCGCTCATGCCCGCGGCCGCCATGGCCGCCGGCGGCACCTTACGGATCGCGACGCAGAGCGATATCCGCAGCACCAATCCCGGCGTCGACCGCTCGGGCTTCACCGATGCCCTGCATCTGAACATCGTCGAGGGACTGGTCGGCTACAAGGACGACCTCAGCGTCGGGCCGGTGTTGGCCGAGAGCATGGACGTCTCGGACGACGGCCTGACCTACACCTTCAAGCTGCGCGGCGGCGTCAAGTTTCATAACGGCGACACACTGACATCGACGCACGTCAAGGCGTCCTGGGACCGCTACATGGACGCCGGCACGAAGTGGCGCTGCCGCACCCGTTTCAACGGCGAGGACGGCGTCAACGTGACGGCGGTCGAGACGCCCGACGACCTGACCGTGGTCTATCGCATCGACCGGCCGTCGCCGCTCTTCCTGAAGGACATGGCGCGCTTCGACTGCGGCGCGACCGGGGTCGTGCACATGGAAAGCCTGAAGGCGGACGGGTCCTGGGACAAGCCGATCGGCACCGGCCCATTCGTGTTCGTCGAATGGCAGCCGGGCCAGCGCATCGTCCTGGAAAAGTTCGCCGACTACACGCTGGCCGCCGGTCCGATGGACGGCTATACCGGCAAGCGCGAGGTCTTCGTCGACCGCCTGGTCTTCAACGTCGTGCCAGACGCGGCCTCGGGCAAGGCGGCGATGCGCGCCGGCGAAATCGACTTCATGTCGATCTCGACCAGCGACGTGCAGGAGATGCGCGAAGCCGGCTTCGAGGTCGTGGTGCAGCAGACACCGGCCTGGGGCAGCTTCCTGATCTCGCGGCACGACGCGTTCATGAACAACCGACCGCTGCGCCAGGCCCTGGCGGCGGCGCTCGACGTCGACGAGCTGGCGTCGTTGATGGGGTACGACTCCCACAACGCCTCGCCGATCCCGCCGATGTCGCAGTACTACACCAAGACCCAGCGGATGACCTATGGCCACGATCCAGCCCGCGCCAAGGCGCTCTTGAAGGAGGCGGGTTATAACGGCGAGCCGATCAAGCTGATCACCAGCCGCCGGTCGCCGACGATCTTCAACCAGGCCGTGGTCGCGCAGTCCATGTGGCAGGCGGTTGGTCTGAACGTCGAGATCGAGGTGCTGGACTGGGGCGCGCAGCTCGACCTCTACCGCTCGGGCGAATACCAGATCCAGTCCTTCGGCTTCTCGCCGCGCCTCGACCCGGCGTTATCCTGGGACATGTTCTCGGGCACGCAGACCCGCAAGGTATGGGCCGATGAGGCGGCGCTGGCTAAGATCGGCGAGCTGATGAACGAGACGGACACGGCCAGGCGCGCGGCGATCAGCGATGCCTTGCACGAAATGTTCCTGGAACAGGTGCCGGCGATCGGGCTCTACAGCCAGCCGCAGTCGACGGCATTGTCGAGCCGGGTGCGGGGCTTCAAGGCCTGGCCGGGCGGACGGACGCGGTTCTGGGGCATCTCGCTCGGCGAGTAACGCGCGTCCGGCAAAGGGGCGGCGTCGGCGCCGCCGCCCGCGCCGGCCGAGCGTAAGGATCCGCGCGCATGTGGCAATACGCCATCCGGCGTCTGCTGATGACGATCCCGACACTGTTGCTGGTGTCGGTGATCGTGTTCCTGCTGATCCGGCTGATCCCTGGCGATCCGGCCGCGATCATGCTGAACGACCTGGACAGCGACATCGCGCTCGAGGACATGCGGCGCGAGCTGGGCCTGGACAAGCCGATTCCGATCCAGTTCATGATCTGGCTCGGCAACATGCTGAGCGGCGATCTCGGCGTCTCGATCAATACCGGCGAGCCGGTGCTGCAGGCGATCGCCAGCCGCTTCGAGGTGACCGCGACGGTGACGGGACTGGCGATCCTGGCCGCGGTGCTGTTCGCGGTGCCCGCCGGCATCGTCGCAGCCTGGCGACAGAACAGCCTGACGGACTATTCGATCGTCTTCGTCAGCATCCTGTTCCTGTCGCTGCCGAGCTTCTGGCTCGGCCTGATGATGATCTACCTGTTCGCGATCACGCTCGGCTGGCTGCCGTCGATCGGCTATGTCTCGGTGATCGAGGATCTCACCGGCGGCATCGTCTATCTGATCATGCCGGTGGCAACACTGGCGCTGGTCGAGATGGCGATGATCGCGCGCATGCTGCGCTCGCAGACGCTGGAGGTGTTGCGGCTAGAATACATCACGCACGCCCGCGCCAAGGGCCTGTCTGAAGGCGTGGTGCTGGCGCGACACGTATTCAAGAACGCCTTCGGGCCGGCGCTGACCGTGATCGGGCTGATCCTGGGCGGCCTGCTGGGCGGCGCCTCGGTGACCGAGACCGTGTTCAGCCTGCCGGGTGTCGGACGGCTGCTGGTCGACGCCATTTACGCCCGCGACTATCCGGTGCTGCAGGGCTGCCTGCTGTTCATCGCCTTCATCTACGTGATGGTGAACCTGGTGGTCGACCTGCTGTACATGGTGTTCGATCCGCGGGTCAGGATCTGACGCGCATGGCCGTCAACGACAAACTCGGCTCCGCGCCCGCGATCGCAGACCGGCCGCCCGCGCGCCGACCCTGGTTCCTGCGCCGGGCCAACGGCATCGTCGGGTCGGCGCTGTTGTTCCTGGTCATCGGGGCGGCGCTGACCGGCTTCGTCTGGACGCCCTACGATCCGGTCGCGCCCGACTTCCGCGACCGCTTCGCGCCGCCGAGCGCGGCGCACTGGATGGGCACCGACGAATGGGGCCGCGACATGCTGTCGCGCATCATCGCCGGCGCCCGGACGTCGGTGGTCGTGGCCTTGTCGACGGTGGCTCTGGCGGTAACGTTCGGCACGCTGATCGGCGGCCTGTCGGGCTTCTTCGGCCGCTGGCTGGATCGCGGCGTGATGATGCTGACGGACGCCCTGCTGGCGTTTCCGGGCCTGCTGCTGGCGTTGTCGATCATGGCCATCGCCGGGCCCAGCGAGTGGGGCGTGATCGTCGCGCTGGCGCTGGCCTATATGCCGTCGGTCATCCGGTTGGTGCGCGGCACGGTGCTGTCGGTGCGCGAGAAGGAATATGTCGAGGCCAGCCGCGCCATCGGCAACGGGCCGCTGTTCACGCTGTTCCGCCACGTGCTGCCGAACTGCACGGCGCCGCTGATTGTCATGGGCACGGCGCTGTTCGGCTCGGCCCTGCTGGCCGAAAGCGCGCTGTCGTTCCTGGGGCTCGGCGTGCCGCCGCCGGCGCCGACCTGGGGCAACATGCTGTCGGAGGCGCGCGGCTATTTCGTGCAGGCGCCGTGGCTGGCGATCTTTCCCGGCACCTGCATCTCGCTGGCGCTGCTGGGCGTCAACATCTTCGGCGACGCGCTGCGCGACCGGCTCGATCCGCGCATGCGCGGCCTGACGGGTCCCGCCTGATGGCCGCCCTGCTCGACATATCAGACCTGACGATCTCGTTTCCGGCCTTTGACGGCCGGACCCGCCTGCCGGTGGTCGACGGCGTCTCGCTGTCGCTCGAACCCGGCGAGCGGCTGGGCATCGTCGGCGAATCGGGATCGGGCAAGACCATGATCGGCCGGGCAATCCTGGGCCTGCTGCCGCCGGGCGGCCGTATCGACCGCGGCGTCATCCGCTTCGACGGCGCGGATCTGAACACGCTGCCGCCGCGGCAGATGCGGCAGATCCGCGGCAGGCGCATCGGCATGATCTTTCAGGAACCCATGGTGTCGTTGAACCCGGCGCTGACCATCGGCCGGCAGATGACCGAAGGGCCGATGCTGCATGACGGCCTGAGCCGAAAGCAGGCCGAGGCGAAGGCGGCGGCGATGCTCGAGCGCGTGCGCCTTCCCGAGCCGGGCGCCGCTCTGGCGCGCTATCCGCACAGTTTCTCCGGCGGCATGCGGCAGCGGATCATGCTGGCCTCCGTGCTGCTGTTGCGGCCGGACCTGCTGATCGCGGACGAACCGACGACGGCGCTGGACGCGATCATTCAGAAAGAGGTGCTGGATCTGATGATGGATCTGGTGCGCGACCTGGAGACCGCGCTGATCCTGGTCAGCCACGACCTGCCGCTGGTGGCGAAGTATGCCGCGCGCGTCGTCGTCATGCGCAGAGGCGTGGTGATGGAGACCGGCGCCGTCGACCGGATCATGGCGGCGCCGACGAACGACTATACGCGCGCGCTGCTGGACGCGCTGCCCGGCAAGGGCGGGCAGACAAACGGCGCGGCGACGGCAGCGACAATAGTGGAGGCGCGCGACGTCTCGGTGACGTTCGCAGGCGCCCGGACCTGGCCCTGGTCGCGGCCGGCGGTGACGCGGGCCGTCGACGACGTGTCGCTGGCCGTGCACGCCGGCGAGATCGTCGGCCTGGTTGGCGAGTCGGGCTCCGGGAAGACGACGCTCGGCCGCGCCATCCTCGATCTGGTGCCGGTCTCGGCCGGGACCGTGCTGCTGAACGGCGCGCCGCGCGCCAAGGCCGGCCGGGCCGCCTATCGGGACATGGGCATCGTCTTTCAGGATCCGTATTCGTCGCTCGATCCGCGGATGCGGGTGCGCGATATCGTGGCCGAGGGCTTGCGGCATCAACAGGCCCTGGCGCGCGCCGACAAGACGGCGCGGGTGGCCGAGATCCTGACCGCCGTGCAGATGCCCGACGCGCAGTTCGGCGACCGTTATCCGCACGAGCTGTCAGGCGGCCAACGCCAACGCGTCTGCATCGCCCGGGCCCTGGTCACGCACCCGCGCTTCGTCGTCGCCGACGAGCCGGTCTCGGCGCTGGACCTGACGGTGCAGAAGGAAATCCTCGGCCTGCTGAAAACCTTGCAGGCGCGGCTGGGTTTCGCCGCCCTGTTCATTTCCCACGATATCGGCGTGGTCGAGGAGATCGCCGACCGGGTCGCGGTGATGTTCCACGGCCGACTGGTCGAGGCCGCCGGCAAGGCCTCGTTCTTCGACATGCCGTGCCACCCCTATTCGCGACGCCTGCTGGGCGCCGTTCCGGAACTGGCGGCCGCGTCCGACGGAACGCGCCGAGTGCGGGACCGCGCCACCGCCGCGCAGCCGCCGCCCCCCGGCTATGTCTTCGCCGAGCCGCGCCACGACCGCGCCCGCTATGCCTATGTGGAGGTGCGCCCGGGCCATCTGGTCGCCTGCGTGCCGACGGCCGGTCTCGGACAAGGCTAGTCCGCCTGCCGCACTGCCCGCATGGCCTGCGCGGCGAATGCGGCCGGTTCGCGGTAGGGGCCGTCGTGATTGACGTCCGACAGGACGGTAAGCGCGGCGTTGGGCAATGCGGACACCAGCTTCTCGGCAATGAGTTTGTAGCGCGCATGGGTGCGCGCGCCGTGGACGGCCAGAACCGGCGTCTCGATGGTGGCGAGATCGGCATCCGCCAGCGCGGGCGGCGACGGGAGTTGGAGGAACGGCGCCAGCGTGCGGGCGTTGTCGCGTACCAGAGCCTGCATCGCCTCGGGTTCGCGTTCGGCGCCGCCGGGCGGCAGGGAGAACACGGCTTCGAGGAAACGAAGGCCGGCGTCCTCGACGCGCCCGGCCTGCAGCGCCGCGAGCGCCGGCGCCAGCGTCGCCGCGAAGTCGGCCTGCGCGTCGGGCCCACCGTCGATCCCGGTCAGCAGCGCGCCGAGCGACGGCTCGTAGTGCACCGCGGACCGAAACAGGTCGGGCCGGCGCTGCATGGCGTATAGACCGACTTCGCCGCCATACGACCAGGTCACGAGATGGACCGGGCCGGCGTCGAGCGCTTGGATGAACGCGATGAGATCGGCGATATGGGTTTCGCGCGAGAAATGCGAGGCGGCGTCCGGCCAGGCATCGGCACCGAAATAGCGCTGCGTCAGCGCGATAAACCGGTTGTCGACGGCGAGCGTCGCGCCCAGCGCCTGCCAGATCCGCAGATCCGAGAGCGCGCCATGCACGGCGACGATGGGCGCGCCCGCGCCCTGGTCAACATAGGCGAGCCGGGCGCCATTGACGGTCAGGTAACGCACGCCAACGTGAGCCGGCATCGCGACCGCCTTCGCTCGGGCGGCGGGATCAGTCATTCGCCGCCTCCCGGCAGGTCAGTTTCGCGGCGCGCGGCGCCGGCCGGGGAAACGGCAGGAAGGCGGGGACGCGCCTGCGGTAGTCGCGGTACCGGTCGCCCAGCGCCGCGATCAGGTCGGCTTCCTCGAACGGTGTCGCGATCATGACGTAGACGAAGGTCGCGGTGGCGAAGACAATGTGACCGACCGTCAGTTCCGGCGTCAGCCAGGGCGCCAGCATCCAGCCGAGGCTGATGGGATGCCGGATCAGCGCGTAGATGTAGCGCACGGTCATCGACGCGTCGCGCCGCGGCGACTGGCGGAAGTGCGCCCAGGCCTGAGCGAGGCCAAAGAAGCTGAAATGGCCGAAGTGGAATGTCGCCGCTGACATCATCAGCCAGACGGCGAGGTAGCCGGCATAGATCACGGCGACCAACGGGGCCTTCTCGACCTGCCAAACGACGATTGGAATGGGTTGCCAAAAGGTCACCAGCACAACGGTCATGCCGGCGGTGATGAAGAGGTAGGTCGCGCGCTCGATGGGCGGCGGGACGATCCGCGTCCACCAGCGTTTGAACGACGTGCGCGCGGCCAGCGAGTGCACGAGGCCGAACAGGCCGACGAGGCCTACATCGATCAGGATGGCCAACCAGAGCGCCGCCGGCTCGCCGTCGCCGATGCCCTTGGGCACGCCGATATCGGCGAGGAAGCCGGCGATGTAGAGGATGTTGGCCGCGCCGACGGTATAGGCCGCCAGCGCATAGGCCAGGAACAGGGTCGGTTTCATTGTCTTGGGACCCGTCGATCCGTTGAAACTGTCGTCGACCTAACTAGGCGGGATCGCCGGACGCCGCTTGAGAAACGGATGAGAATGCCCTGAGAAAGGGATGAGAAATGCGGTTGGGTTACTGTTTCGTCCAGCCGGCGAAGCGGTAGCCGTGGCCGATCACGGTCTCGATGGAGGGCGCATAGGGCCCAAGCTTTCGGCGCAGACCGCGGATCAGCGAGTCGATGCGGTTGGAGCCCTCGAACGGCTGCTTCCAGACCTTTTCCAGCAGCTGGTCGCGCGTCACGACCTGGTTCTCGGCCGCGGTCAGTTCGGCCAGAACCGCGAACTGCAGGGGCGTAAGATCGATGCGCTCGCCCTCGGCGATCAGGCAACGGTTGTCGCGGTCGAGGCGGCAGGCATCCGTGACCGCTTCTGGCGCATCGGCAACGTCCGTGTCCAGCCCGCGCAGGAAACGATTGGCCATGCGGGCGATCTCGTCGCCGTCGACCCAGGCCGGATGGGTTCGTCCCTCAAGCGTGACGAGGCGGGCGCCCTCGATGCCGGCGGCGAGCGTGCGGGCCGACTCGTAGGGAATGGCCCGGTCGCCGCGGCGGTGCAGGATCAACGTCTCGGCCGCGACCTGCCCAAGGACATCGCGGGCATCCATGGCGTAGGTCAGCTCGAGCAGCTGGACGGCGACGTCGACCGAGGCCGCGTCGCGCTGATAGCGCGCGAAGATATCGATGAGCTCGCGGCTGGCGTCGGGCAGGAACACGTCGGCCATGGCCCGGGAGCCGAGACCCCAATGGGCCTTGACCGTGGCGAGGATCGCGTTCTGCACTTCCGCCGCGCAGATCGCCCGGCCCTCGGCATAGGCGCCGTAGAGGCAGATGCGATCGACGCGGTCGGGATGGCGAGCGGCGTGCGTCAGCGCGACCGGCGCGCCGCAGGACATGGCGAAGAAGCCGTAGGTGGGGACGCCAAGCTCGGCCACGAGATCGTCGAGCAGCTCGACCTCGTCGGCCTGGCTGCGGGCGGACACCTCGCGGTCGCTCAAGCCGACGCCGGGCCGGTCGTAGCGGACCAGCGTCAGCCCTTCGCCGAGACGGCTGAAGAAGGATCGGAACGCGTCGTGGGTCCAGTCCTGCTCGACATGGCTGACCCACCAGGCGGGGCAGATGACCAATGGCCCTGCCCCATGCCGGGCATAGGCGACGTTATGACCCCGGCGGTCGCGGAAGAAGCGGATTTCGGGCGCTGGCACGTTTCCCTCCGGCGCTGACGGCATCCCACTCCTTCTGCCTGTTGTTCCCCGAGCTAGAACATGCCCGAAATGACATCTGACGAAAAGTGCGTATCGTCACCCGAAGCCGGCTAGCCCGCGGGATCGCGAGACGACCACGCGCGCGCGATCGTCTCGCGTTACAGCCGTCGGCGTCAGGCCGCCAGAAGCCCGTGCGGATCGATGACGTATTTGGCGGGGCTGCCCATGTCGAAGTTGGCGTAACCCTCGGGCGCTTTGTCGAGGCTGATGACCTCGACGTTCAATGCCTTCGACAGATAGGGCATGCGGTCCCAGAGGATCGCCTCAGTGAGATAGCGGTTGTAGTTCTGTACCGGCGCCATGCCGGTCATGACCTGGATCGACTTGGTCCACATCTTGCCCCAGTCGAGATGCAGCCGCCCCTGCCCGGCATCGGCGTCGACCGGCTTCGGATCGGCGCCGACGTAAATGCCGGGCACGCCGATCCGGCCGCTGGCGCGGACCACGTCGAACAGGCTGTTGAGCGCCGCGTGCGGTTGCTCGGCATCCGCGTCGGCGCCGAGGCCGTGGGCTTCGTAGCCGACGGCGTCGACGCCGGCATCCACCTCAGGCTCGCCGAGGATTTGGGCGATCTTGTCGCGCAGCGGCGCCGGGTCGCGCAGATCGACCGTCTCGAAGCCGGCATCCTGCAGGATTTTCAAGCGGTCGGGGTTCTGGTCGCCGACGATGATGCAGGCCGCGCCCAGCAGCCGGGCGCTGGCCGCGGCGCAGCGGCCGACCGGCCCGGCGCCGGCGATATAGACGTGGCTGCCCGGCCGCACACCGGCGGTGTAGGCGCCGTGGAAGCCGGTGGGCAGGATGTCGGAGATCATCGTGAGGTCGCGGATCTTCGCCATCGCCTTTTCCTTGTCGCGGAACTTCATCAGCATGTAGTCCGCGTACGGCACCAGGACGTATTCCGCCTGACCGCCGGCCCAGCCCTTGAGGTCGAAGCCGAAGGCGCCGAGATCGGCATTGGGATTGACGAGGTCGTTTTCGCAGACGTCGCTGCGCGCCTCCTTGCAATTACGGCAGCGGCCGCAGGCGACGTTGAACGGCACGGAAACGAGATCGCCGACCTGCAGCAGCTCGACGTCGGCGCCCATCTCGATCACCTCGCCGGTGATCTCGTGCCCGAGCACATGGCCCTGCGGCACGGTGAAACGGCCGCGATAGATGTGCTGGTCGCTGCCGCAGATGTTTGTCGAGACGACCTTGAGGATGACGGCATGCTCGAGCTTGCGCCCGTCATGCTCCATCTTCGGAAAATCGAACGACTCGACACGAAGATCCTTGGCGCCGTGATAGACGACGCCGCGATTGCCGGACATGAAACTTCTCCCTCCGCGAGGCTTGCTGATGCGGTAACGATGCCGCCGCCGGCGGTCGGGGTATTCCAAGATCTGGGAAGCGATTCAGAAATCTTGCGATCGGACCGGCCGGCGTCGCTCACTGGACCGCGTCGCGCCGGTAGCGGCCCGGGGTCGTGTCCAGCAGCCGGCGAAACGTGTCGGTCATGTGGGATTGCGACGAAAACCCGACGGCATAAGCGATATCCGCAATCGGCCGGTCCGTCGTCGCAAGCAGTTCGCGGGCGCGCTCAACGCGCCGTTTAAGCACGTATCGGTGAGGGCTCGTCCCCACAACCGTCTTGAAGCAACGGGAAAACTCATAGATGCCCATGCCGGCGACGTCGGCCATCTCGGAAAGGCTCAATCGCCTGGCAAGGCCGGCGTCGATGTACTGCACAGCTTCGCGAACCTCCTTTGCCGCGCGCGGCGGCGGCCCGCCGACATGCCGTTTTGCAGTGCCGCTTGCATGCCTGAGCACGTGGACGCCCAACAAAGCCACCACGGATTCGAGATACAAGAGGTTGCCGCCGTCGCTGCCTGAAAACGCGTGTCTGTAGTGTCGGCTCAACGTCGCGAAATCCGGATCGAAGTCGACCGAGACCGGCACCAGGGCATCAACCGCGTTTGATCCGCCGTCGCCCGCCAGCCGCGTCAGAAATTCGGGCTTGAACAAAACCACGCCAAACCATCCGACTTCGGCGATCGCGCGATAGCCGCAGTCGGCCGGCACGATGTCGGATGCGCCGGCCGCTGCACTGACGCGCGTCAACCGGTCGCTGTCCAACGCCCGCGCGCCGTGGCCGTGAGTCGCGACGAATTTGACCGCCGGCCAGGGCAGAACCACGTTGACTTCGTAGCTGCCCGGCGGGTTCCACTCGGCGATGAAGTTTTCCGTCGTGATGCGGGTACCCCAATCGGGCAGCCGCCGAACGGGATCGCCGTCCACCGGAATACGCCGCTTCGGCGGCGGTTGGAAACGTTCCAGCACAAAGGTCTCTGTCATCGATCGCCCTGCCGTCCGGGTTGCCGAAAATCGCCGACCTCTGCCAGCCCGCCATGCCGCGTTCCCGATACGTAGTTCTGTTCGATCTATTTGCATCCGGACGACCGGCGTTTGGCACAGCGCTCGCGCCTGGGACGACAGGCCGACCGAGCGGATCGTCGGCCGCGGTTTCCAAGCATTCCCGTCGACTTGCCATTGTGCGTTGGCGGCGACGGCGGCGCCCCCGACGATAGATGTTTCCGATGGCCGGCGCGGCCGAAAGCAATCGACGAACACGGCCGTTTCGGCGCAACGGCATGAAGGCGCCGATCAGTAGATGCTGACAACGTGGTGGCAGCAGTCCGCAAACTGACACGATTGTGAAATTGTCGCGCTGTGTCACCGCGCCTAGACTGACGTCCTTGCACACATTTCGGAGGGACACCGATGTCAGCTGAGGCAACACGGGCGACGGCCGAGAAGCTGGTGGGCTATTGTCGCGAGAACAACGACGAGGCCTGTCTGAACGAGCTCTATCATCCCGACGCCGTCTCGGTCGAAGCGATGGCGATGCCGGGCGCCGACAGCGCCGAGGCCGTCGGCGTCGCGGCGATCAAGGGCAAGCACGACTGGTGGAATTCGTCGTTCGAGGTGCATTCGGCCAATGTCGACGGGCCGTATCTGCACGGCGACGACCGGTTCGGCGTGATCTTCGAAATCGACGCCACCGAGAAGGCTTCGGGCGAGCGCAACGCCATGAAGGAAATGGCGATCTATACCGTCAAAGACGGCAAGATCGTGCGCGAAGAGTTCTATTACAACATGTGATCGGGACGATGGCCCGTCGGTGCCGTGCCCGGCGCCGACGGGCCATCGCATCGAATTGTCGGAATTCTTTACAGCTGATACGCCATCAGCATCGCCAAATCGGCATTAACTTATTGAATTAAAAGAAGTTTTCAGGTGATTTCTCGTCCACGCGGTTGTCGTCGCCACGGCGCGGAAGTTTTTGCGTAACCCACTGAAATATAAGCGATTTTTCACACTCATTTCCGGGACAATCCAAGGTGTCGGTAGCGTTAACACACGTCATCGGCGCATTTCGCATAAATCATTGGTTTTGCTAAGAAAAACTCTATGGCACGCAATTTGCTTTAACCATAGCAGGGGTGGGATCTCCTGTTGGGGTAACAACAATGAAAACGTCTCAAACCCTCGGCATGGCCTTAGCGGGCCTGCTGGGGCTGTCGGGCCATGCGGCCACGGCGGCCGTTATTCTGGTCGACGCCGATCCGGCGACGATCGGAGTCCAAAACACGCGCACCGTCAATCAGGGCGCCAATTTCAGCGTCGACGTGGTGCTGGACACCACCGGCGTCGGCGCGGATACGGTCTTTGACACGACCAGCCTGGGCATCTCGTTCAACGACGCCGGCGCAATTCTGAGTTCGCTCGGCGCCAGCGCCGGGGCCGTCGCCGGCGCGCCGTTCATTTCGGGCTTCCCGGGCCTGCCGGCCGATCTCTTCGGCATTGCGACGGTTGCGCCCGGCGCCGCGTTGACAATGTCCGTCATCCCGCCGGGCGTACCCGCCGCCGGCTTTGCCAGTACGAGCGGGTTGTTCGGCCTGTTCGACTCACCGTTCACGGTTCCGGCCGACACGGTCACGACCTTGTTCAGCTTTGCATTCAGCGCGGATGCGGCCGGGACCAGCACGCTGTTGGCGTCGAACACCGACGCTGTCCTGTCAGAGCTCGAACTGTTCGGCAGTCCGATCGATGTCGATCTGGTATCGGCGTCGGTCACGGTGATGGCATCGAACGGCGATCCGAACGCCGTGCCGGTGCCCGGCAGCATGCTGCTGTTCGGCAGCGCGTTGCTCGGCTTCGCCTGGTCGAGGCGCCGGCAACGGGCCTAAATCTCCCCGGCAATCGCCGGAACGGAAAAGCCCGGATGCGGTTACCGCACCCGGGCTTTTTTCTTGGCTAAGACGGTCGCGCAATCCGTCTGCCCTGGCCAATGACCGCTGGAAAAAGAAAACGCCCGGACGCGGCGACCGCGTCCGGGCGAGTTGACTAGGGAGGTACGAGGGTTACGCGAACAGGATGTCGTCCACGAGATCGTTGAGGTCGCGGCCGCTGAAGTCCTCCAGGATCCACTGGTCCTGGAAGCCGTGGCCATTGCCGGCGCCGTCGGCGTCGAACTGGATCTTCGTGTTCTTGCCGTCGTCAACCAACCGAACAAAGCTATCGGCGTTCTGCCGCATGAAGCCGGCCTCGGTCCGCGCCATCATGGCCTGGTCGAAGCCGGCGACGATGATCTTGTCCTCGCCGGGATTGAAGTTGGCGAAGGTGTCGACGCCATGCAGCTTGGCGTCGTAGCGGACCGTTACCTCGCCGCGCAGGAACGCCGACAAACTGAACTCGGCCGGCGCCGCCGAAGCGAGGCTCACGTTTTCGACGTTGATCACGGTTTCACCGTTGATGGCCGAGTCAAAGCCGGCGCCGCCGTCGATAAAGTCCGTGCCGGCACCGCCGTTGATGACGTCATTGCCGTCACCCGCCAGCAGGATGTCGTTACCGTTACCGCCCGACAGCACATCGTTGCCGTCGCCGCCGAGAACGACGTCGTTGCCGTTGCCGGAGATCAGGATGTCGTTGCCTTCACCGCCGGAGACGAAGTCGTTGCCGTCGTTGGCGATGATGATGTCACGCCCGTCTTCGCCGATCATGACGTCGTTGCCGTCGCCGCCGAACATGATGTCGTTGCCGTCTCCGCCACGGGCGATGAGCGCAATGCCCGCCTGCAGGTCGGTGGCGTTGACGATGTCGTCGCCTTCCTCGCCGTCGATGATGACGGTCTCGAGGTCCGGCACGCCGCTGAGGTCGTTGACCGTCACCTCGTCGTCGCCGTCGCCCGTTCGGATGTCGATGACCTCCGTCGAGCCGACGGTCTGCACAGACGGCGTCTGATTGACCTGCTCGATGCGCAGGAAGTTGCCGCTGGCGCTGAGGTCGATCTCGTCATCGAGGTTGCTGAACGTCATCTGGAAGGTGTCCCGGCCGGCGCCGCCGAAGGTCAGGTCGTTGCCGTCGCCGAAGTTCCAGACCATCAGGTCGTTGCCGTTCTCGCCGAAAACGAAATCGTTGCCGGTACCGCCGATCAGCGTGTCGTTGCCGTCGCGGCCGCGTAGCAGGTCGTTGTCGCCGCCGCCCTTGATCGTGTCGCCGCCGTCACCGCCGGTGACGATGTCGTTGCCGAGACCGCCGTCGATGTCGAGCGAGATCAGGCCCGCGAGGCCGTTGCTGCCGGTAAACCGATCGTTGCCGGCGAGCAGGTTGACGTCGAGCGTTTCGATCGTACCGATATCGAGGGTGAACTGGTTCGGGTAGGTCCCCTGCACCTGCACGCGGTTGCCGTTCGGCGTCACCATGACCATGTCGCCGCTGGTGTTCGAGCCGTTGACCTGCAGCGTGTCGTTGTCGTCGCCGCCTTCGACGAAGTCGGAGCCGTCGCCGTTGTTGTGGATGATCAGGTCGTTGCCGTCCTCGCCCAGGATGATGTCGTTGCCGGTTCGGCCAAGCAGCGTGTCGTTGCCGGCGCCGCCACGGATCACGTCGGCGCCGTCGCCGCCGATGATCAGGTCGTTGCCCTCGCCGCCGTCAAGGTCGAGCTGGATCAAACCGGCGAGGCCGTTGCTGGCGATGATGACATCGCTGCCGCCCTGGCCGTTCACGTCCAGGTTCTCGGTGGTGCCGATGTCGAGCGTG
The DNA here is from genome assembly GCA_965232515.1 of Alphaproteobacteria bacterium. GTDB lineage: Bacteria > Pseudomonadota > Alphaproteobacteria > JANQKO01. The sequence goes on from CBDDPY010000002.1 coordinate 3,184,337, forward strand.
AACAGGCCGAGGTTGGTGCGCCGGAAACGGACGCGCTCGCCGTTCGGATCGATCTGGAAGCTGTCGCCGGCGCCGTTGGCGCCGTTCACCTGAACCGTATCCAGGCCATCGCCGCCTTCCATGAAGTCGGAGCCGTCGTCGTTGTTCCAGATCAAGAGGTCATTGCCGTCCTGACCGAGCATGATGTCGTTGCCGCGACCGCCGAGCAGGGTGTCGTTGCCGGCGCCGCCGCGCAGCACGTCGGCCCCGTCGCCGCCGATAAGCAAGTCGTTGCCTTCGCCGCCGTCGAGATCGAGGCTGATCAGGCCGTTCAGGCCGACACTGCCGATGATGATGTCGTTACCGCCCTGGCCGTTGATGTCCAGGTTTTCGGTCGTGCCGATATCGAGCACGAACTGTTCGAGATTGTTGCGCCGCACGCGGACGCGCTCGCCGTTCGGATCGATGCGGATGTCGTCGCCGGCGTCGTTGGCGCCGTTGATCTGGACGGTGTCGATGTCCTCGCCGCCTTCCAGGAAGTCGGAGCCGTCGCCGTTGTTCCAGATCAGCAGGTCGTTGCCGTCCTGGCCGAGCACGATGTCGTTGCCACGATTGCCGAGCAGCGTGTCGTTGCCGGCGCCACCGCGCAGCACGTCGGCCCCGTCGCCGCCGATCAACAGGTCGTTGCCCTCGCCGCCGTCGAGATCGAGGCTGATCAGGCCGGCAAGGCCGACGCTGCCGACGATGATGTCATTGCCGCCGCCGCCGTTGACGTCGAGATTTTCAACGGTGCCGATGTCGAGGGTGAACAGACCGAGATTGTTGCGCTGAAAGCGTACCCGGTTGCCATTCGGCGAGATCGAAAAATCGTCCCCGGCGCCATCGGCGCCGTTGACTTGAACGGTGTCGGTACCAGAGCCGCCTTCCAGAAAATCGGAACCATCGCCGTTGTTGACGATCAGCAGGTCGCTGCCGTCCTCGCCGAGGACAACGTCGTTGCCCTGGCGACCGAGCAGCGTGTCGTTGCCGGCACCGCCGCGCAGCACGTCGATGCCGTCGCCGCCAATCAGCAGATCGTTGCCCTCGCCGCCATCGAGATCGAGACTGATCAAGCCGTTCAGACCGACACTGCCGACGATGACGTCGTTGCCGCCCTGGCCGTTAATGTCCAAGTTCTCGACGGTGCCGATGTCGAGCGTGAACAGCCCGAGATTGTTGCGCTGAACGCGGATGCGATCGCCGTTCGGGTCGATCGAAATGTCATCGCCCGCGCCGTTGGCGCCATTGAGCTGGACAAAATCGTTGCCGTCCCCGCCCTCCATGGTGTCGGAGCCGTCGCCGTTGTTCCAGATCAGCAGATCATTGCCAGCACCGCCGTTGACGTTGTCGTTGCCGCGGTCGCCCAATAAAACGTCGTTGCCGCTGCCACCGAAGATCTGGTCGGCATTGTCGCCGCCGCGGATCGTGTCGTTGCCGCTGCCGCCAAGGACGGTGTCCTGGCCGCTGCCACCGATCAGCAAATCGTTGCCGCTGCTGCCCAACAGAAAGGCGCGGGGCAGGGCGCCGTTGAACTCGTTCAAAGTGATCTGATCGTTGCCGTCGAGTCCCAAGCCAAGGATCGTCGTGGTGTTGTTGACGGTCGCCGGTCCGCCGACGATGGCGACCTCGCCGTTGTTGATCAGAATGGTGCCGTCGGCGGCCCGAGAAATGTTGATCACGTTATCGGCGTTGTCGCCGACAATCGAAAGCACGCCCGTTTGCGCTGAAAATGAGGCGGTTACTGCCATTGTTCTTCTCCTGAAATTTCCGTGTTCGCCGCGCGGCCAACAGGACGCACTGACCCCCAAAAGGCGCGGCGGACATTGACGGCACAACGTTTCCTGGAAATTTCACGTGCCGGATTTGTTGTTTCTTTTGTTTCGATACGACATGACCGCAACCTCGCGTCGGGCACGAAACAAATGAAACACGACAACCGTTTCGAGACATCCTGGCGAAACGTCGTCCTGCAACTGTCCGCCGCGTCAAAACCAAGAAACGTGGGGGGCCGACATGCAGGCTGTCTCAACACGCGCAGAGAACAATCCGATCAAGGAAGCGCTTACGCACTGCCGGACGGCGCTGCCCGCACTGATCCTTTTCAGTTGTTTGATCAATATTCTGATTCTGGCGTCGCCGATCTACATGATGCAGGTCTTCGACCGGGTGCTGTCGAGCGGCCGGACAGAGACGCTGTTGTATCTGACGTTGATCGCCGGCGTTGCGGTGCTGGTGATGGGTGCGATCCATATGGCGCGCAGTCAGATCCTGGCACGCATCGCGCGTTGGCTGGGACGCCGGCTGGCGCCGGATTTGATTGCGTCGTGCACGCGGGCGGCGCTCAACGGCTTTTCGGCCGGCGCCCAGCCGCTGCGCGACCTCTCGACGATCCGCGGCTTCGTCTCAGGCTCGGGCATCAACGCCGTGTTCGACGCGCCCTGGGTGCCGTTGTTCGTCGCCGTGATCTGGCTGCTGCATCCCTGGCTCGGCATGGTCGCGCTCGGCGCCGCCGTCATGATCTTCGTCGTGGCGCTGCTGAACGAATACCTGTCGCGCAAGCCGCTACGCGCATCGAACGTCGTGTCGCTGAGCGGTTATCGGGACGCCGACGCCGCCGTGCGCAACGCCGATGTCTTTCAGGCCATGGGCATGCTGCCGAACTTCCTCGCCAGCTGGACCCGGCGACAGGACGAGGGTCTGGACCAGCAATTGAAGGCCGGCGACCGCAGCGCCGCGCTGCTCGGCTTTTCACGCTTCTTCCGGGTGTTCGCCCAGGTCGCGATCCTGGGCGTCGGCGCCTATCTGGTATTGGAGTCCCAGTTGAGCTCCGGCGGCATGATCGCCGCGTCGATCCTCCTGGGCAGGGCGCTGGCGCCGGTCGAGCAGGCCATGGGCGCCTGGAAGGGCCTGGTCGCGGCGCGCGACGCGCATGGCCGCCTGAAGCGACTGTTCGAACAGGCCCCGGTGACAGAAACCGCCATGGCGCTGCCGGCGCCGGAAGGGCGGCTGGCTTGTGAGCAGGTAATGTGGGTGCCGAACGGGCGCGAGGAACCGGTGCTGAACGGCGTCAGCTTCGCGCTCGAGCCGGGCGAGGCCTTGGGCATGATCGGCCCGTCGGCGGCGGGCAAGTCGTCGCTCTGCCGCATGCTGGTCGGCACGGCAGCGCCGACGCGCGGCCATGTGCGGCTGGACGGCGCCGATCTGTTCGCCTGGCCGGCCGACGATCTGGGCCCGGCTATCGGCTACCTGCCGCAGGACGTTGAGCTGTTCAGCGGCACGGTGAAGGCGAACATCGCCCGGCTCTGGGCCGACGCCGAGCCGGCCGAGATCGTCGCGGCCGCGAAGCTCGCCGGTGTGCATGACATGATCCTGCGGCTGTCGGACGGCTACGACACCGAGATCGGCGACGACGGCTCGCTGCTGTCGGGCGGTCAGCGTCAGCGAATCGGCCTCGCCCGGGCGCTGTTCGGCCGGCCGAAGTTGATCGTGCTGGACGAACCCAACGCCAATCTGGACCAGGACGGCGAGCTCGCCCTGATGACGGCCATCGAGGCCGCCAAGGGCTGGGGCGCGACTATCGTGCTGGTCGCCCACCATCCGCGCATTCTGGGTCAGATGGATAAGCTGATGGTGCTGCGCGACGGCCAGGTCGCCGTCTTCGGGCCGCGCGACGACATCCTGGCGCAGATCATGCCGCGACCGAAGACGGTCGCCACCACGCAACGGTCGGCGACGCCGGTCGGCGAGAATGCCGCCGTGCAGGCTGGGAGGACATGATGAGCAAGCAGAAGAACCCGATGCCCGAGGCCGCCAACGATCACGTCAAGTCGGCCAGCGCCATCGGCACGCCGGGCCCGCTTCGCAAGGAACTGCGTTCCGTCACTTGGTTCGGCATTCTCGCCGGCGCGCTATTCTTCGCCATCGGCGGCGGCTGGGCGGCGACGGCGCAATTGTCTGCGGCCGCGATCGCCGCCGGTATCGTCAGTCCGGAAGGCCGGCGCCAGACCGTGCAGCACCTGGAAGGCGGCATCATCCGCGAGATCCGCGTCGCCGAAGGCGACAAGGTGGCCGAGGGCGACGTCCTGATGGTGCTGGGCGACGTCAGCGCCCGGGCCGAGGTGGGCGCGTTCATGACCCGACTGCGCACGCTGGCGGCGACCGAAGCCCGACTGAGGGCGGAGGCCGAGGGCCGCGAGGACGTCGCCTTTACGCATGACACGCTCGCGGATCGGGACGATTCCGACGTGCGCGCCGTGATTACGCAGCAAAGCAGCCTGTTCGCGACCCGACGGGACAATTTCGACAGCCAGCAGTCGATCCTCGGCCAGCGCCTGGCGCAGCTCGAGCAGCAGATCGGCGGCATCAAGAAGCAGTTGCGCGGCACCCGCCGGCAGAACGAGCTGATCGGCGAAGAGATCGAGACCGTGGCCGAGCTGATGGCGAAGGGTCATGCCCGCAAGCCGCGGCTGCTGGCGCTGAAGCGCGCCGAGGCCTCGCTGCAAGGCCAGGAAGGCGAGCTGCAGGCGGCGCTGGCCCGCACGCGCGAGGCCATCGGCGAAACCGAGTTGCGGCGGGCGACATTGAAGCTGCAACGCATGGAGGACGTCGCCGAAAACCTGGCGCTGGTTCAGGAGCAGCGCATCGAGGTCGAGAAGCAGATCACGGCGAGCCTCGACCGCCTGAAGCGCACCGAGATCCTGGCACCCGTCGCCGGTACCGTGCACAAGCTGGCGTTCCACAGCGTCGGTGGCGTGATCCGCACCGGCCAGCCGATCCTCGATATCGTCCCCGCCGAGGACGACCTGATCATCGAGGCCCGCGTCTCGCCGACCGACATCGACGACGTGCATGCCGGCCTGTCGGCTTACGTCACCTTCCCGTCCTACGCCCAGCGCCACATGCTGCGCATCGCCGGCGAGGTGACGCACGTCTCGGCCGACGCGCTGGAGGACGAGCGGTCGGGCGAATACTTCTTCCTGGCCAAGATCAAAGTCGACCGCGACCACCTGCAGACGGCCGCGCCGGAGATCGAACTGACGCCCGGTCTGCCGGCCGAGTCCTATATCGCCACCGGCGACCGGACCATGCTGGAATATTTGGGCCAGCCGTTCATGCAGTCGCTGGAGCGCGCGTTTCGGGAACACTGAGACCCGAACGACCTGTTCCAACCGCAGCCGCGCTGCCAAAACGCCATCGCGCGTTCGGCGGCGCGGCGGCATAATGGCCGGAACGACCAACAGACCGGCATGGGACGGGAAGCGGGATGGGCGAGGCGCAGGCTGGCGTGCAGACCATGGCGGTGCGCGCGGCGCACCGGTTCGACGAGGCGGCGCTGCAACGATATCTGGCCCGGCATCTCGACGGCTTCGACGCGCCGCTGACGGTGCACCAATTCGGCGGCGGCCAGTCGAACCCCACGTTTCTGATTGCTGGCGCCGGCGGCCGCGAGGCCGTGCTGCGCAAGAAGCCACCGGGCGATCTGCTGCCGTCCGCGCATGCGGTCGACCGTGAGTATCGGGTAATCACGGCGCTGGCGGAGACCGGCGTGCCGGTGCCACGCACCTATCACCTGTGTGAAGACGATACGGTCATCGGCACCAGCTTCTTCGTGATGGAGCGGGTGCATGGCCGGGTGCTGCGGGATCCGCTGCTGCCCGAGTTCACGCCTGAGGAACGCCGGGCGCTCTACGACCATCTGGCCGAGGTGCTGGGCACGCTGCACAGCGTCGACGTCGCGGCTGTCGGCCTGTCGGACTACGGCCGGCCGGGCAACTACTTCGAGCGCCAGTTCCGCCGCTGGTCGAAACAGTATCGCGCGGCCCAGACCGACGACATTCCGGCGATGGAAAAGCTGATCGAATGGCTGCCCGAACACATGCCGGGCGCCGACGAGCCCGACATGGCCGCTGTTGTGCACGGCGACTATCGCATCGAGAACACCATCGTGCACCCGGACGAGCCGCGCATCGTCGCCGTGCTGGACTGGGAGCTGTCGACTCTGGGCCACCCATTCGCCGACCTCGCCGCCTGCTGCACCGGGCACCATGCCGATGTGCACGGTCACGGCAGCTTCCGTGGCCTGGATTTGAAGGCGATGGGCCTGCCGGGCGAGCGGCAGTTTCTCGAACGCTATTGCCGCGCCGCCGGCCGCAGCGAAATCCCCGATCTGACCAACGCTATCGTCTTCGCCCTGTTCCGCTCGGCCGCCATCGTCCAAGGCGTCTACAAGCGCGGGCTCGACGGCAACGCCAGCTCGGCCGATGCCGTCAAGTTCGGTGATTACGCCCGGTCGCTTGCCGAGCAGGGTTGGGCCTTGGTGGCGCGTTAGCGCGTCAGGCCGACTCCTTCACCTCGTCGACGCGGACGATCTGTTCGGCGACTTCGTCCAGCACGTTGGTCTGATCGAGCGTTCGGGCGATGATCATGGCGCCTTCGAGCGCCGACAGGATGCTGAGCGCGCGCTGGTGGCGCCTGCCAGAATCGGTGAGATCGGGATCCGTGGTGCGGCCCAGCACGGTCTCGAGCCAGTCGACGTTGCGCTGGAAGAACTGCTTGGCCTCGTCGGCGACGGAGAGCGGCAGGCTGGAGACCTCGGCCCCGAGAATGCCGCACAGGCACATCTGGCCGTCCTGCACCAGCGCATGGCGGAAGGCGTCGACATAGCGCGACAGCAACGTGGCCGGCGGCAGCGACGGATCGTCAGCGCCACCGATAGCGGTCAGAAACCGCTCGGTATAGCGTCGGGCGAGCGCCGCGCCGATGTCGGCCTTGGAGGCGAAATGCGCCAGCACGCCGGCGCTGTCCGTGCCGACCGATGCGGCGATGTCGTCGATGCTGAAACCGTTATAGCCATCGCGACGGACGAAACGTTCCGTGGCGTCGAGAATTGCGTCGGCCGTGGCGGTGGCGGCGGTCACGGTTCGGTCCCCTGAGTCGACCGATTCCAATGCGTCATTGATAGCAGGTATCGCCTTGCGGCGCGATACCTGCCGTCAAATTCAGGAGCACGCCACCCGCGCGGGTATCACGAAACAACTGAAACCATATTCCGGCGGGCCGGACACAAGACAGAAAAGCCGCCGCACCAGATTAGCCTCGGGAGAACACGTGCATCGCAAGGCTGGCGCGTTGCCGTTGCGATCGACGAACCAGAGGTGGACTCATGAACATCCGTCTGATCACCGCAACCGCGCTGGCGTTGCTGGGGCTGGCGGCCCTGGCCCAGGGCGGGACCGATCCGGCCGCCGGCATCGAGCCAGTGCGCGAAAGCGACTTCTACGACAACGGCCCGAACGCGAAGGCCAAGGTCGCGCTCGGCCGCATGCTGTTCTTCGACAAGATCCTGAGCGGCAACAAGAACATTTCCTGCGCCACGTGCCACCATCCGAACCTCGGCACGGCCGACGGCGTGGCGCTCTCCTTCGGCGAAGGCGCCACGGGGCTGGGCAAGGACCGCCACGTCACGGCGGCGACGCCGGTGCTGGGCCGCGTGCCGCGCAACGCGCAGGCGCTCTATTTCCTGGGCGCCATGGAATACACCAGCCTGTTCCACGACGGCCGCGTCGAGCGCGACGCCAACAACAACTGGCCGAGCGGCTTCTGGTCGCCCGCGCGCGAGCAGCTGCCGGCGGGCCTCGACAATGTGCTGGCCGTGCAGGCCATGTTCCCGGTGGTTTCCGATATCGAGATGGCCGGCCATAAGGGCGAGAACCCGATCGCCACGGCCTCGGCGCTCGACGAACTGGACGGCCCCGACGGTCTCTGGGCGCTGCTGGCGCGGCGGCTGCAGGCGATCCCGGAATATGTCGAGATGTTCATGGCGGCCTATCCGGACCAGGTGAAAACCGCCAACGACGTCACCTTCGTACACGCGGCGAACGCGATCGCGGCGTTCGAGAACGCCGCCTTCCGGCCCGACCATAGTCCGTTCGACCGCTATCTGCGGACGCGAAACGCCAACCTGCTGAGCCGGCCGGCACGGCGGGGCATGGAACTGTTCTACGGCGAGGCCGGTTGCGGCGACTGCCACAGCGGCAAGTTCCAGACCGACCAGCAGTTCCACGCCGTCGCCATGCCGCAGATCGGACCCGGCAAGAACGACGGTTTCGACCGCTCCTATTGGCGGGCGACGGGCTTCATGGGCCGACTGGAAGATGCCGGCCGCTACCGGGTGACGTTTCGGCCGGAAGACAAGTACCGTTTCCGCACGCCGTCCCTGCGCAATGTCGAGCTGACCGGCCCGTGGGGCCATGCCGGGACCTATGACAGCCTGGAAGACGTGGTGCGGCACCATCTGGACCCGGCGTCGGCGCTCGCCGCTTATGACGCGCGCCAGGCCCGTTTGCCGGAACTCGCGCATGTCGTCGAGCGGACAGCCATCGGTTCGCAACTGCTCTACCGGCCGGTCAATCCGGCGCGGCTCGACGACTATCTGCGCCGCGACAATTGGGTGCAGCAGACGCCGGTCCTGCGCCAGGCCATCGCACGGGCGAACGAGCTGCCGCCACGCCGGCTGAACGACGCCCAGGTCGACGACATCGTCGCCTTCCTGAAGGCGCTGACAGATCCCCGTAGTCGCGACCGCAGCGACCTGGTGCCCGAGCGGGTACCGAGCGGTCTGCCGGTCGCGGATTGACACGACGTTTGATCAGGAGAAGGAGGAACGTCTGATGACAACGAAACGAACATTGCTGATCGCGGCCGCGACCTCGGCCCTCGGCTTTGCGCTGGTCGGTTATGCGCTGGCGAACGCCGGCGGCATCGCCGCCACGGCCGGCGGCGCGACAGCCGCGGCGGCGGCCGCCAAGACCTATGACGCGCCGGTCAGCATCGATCTGAGCTTTCTGTTCCATATCGACGAGGAACTGCCGGAGCAGGACGTCTTCGTCGAGCGCGTGCCGGGCTCGGGCCTGGTCTACCGGCCGACGGCGGCGACCCGGGACATGAACCTGCCGCTCTACGCCACGGCCGAGCCGGTCGAGCACACGCCGTTCGAGCCGGACAATCTGGGTCCGTGGAAGAAGGGCAAGGCGCTGGGCGTGACGCTGGGTCAGTGGTTCGCCGCCAAGGGCAAGGGCAAATACACCTGCACCAATGGTCAAGGCCATCTGCGCGTCGACTTCACCGACCTGGTGCCGAACGGGACCTACACCATGTGGCACGACTTCTTCGCCTGGCCGCCGACCGAGCCATTCACCGGTACCTACGATCTGCCGCTGGGCGCGCGCGACGGTTCGGAGTCGGTGTTCAAGACCGACGCCAAGGGCCATGCCGTTGTCGAACGCAGCTTCAAACCGTGCCTGCAACTGACGGGCGAGCATCTGATGGCGGAACTGGCCATCGCCTGGCACAGCGACGGCAAAACCTACGGCCACCTGCCCGGGCCGTTCGCCTCGAACACGCACGTGCATATGTATACCGGTCTGCCGAAGCGCGCCGGTATCTGAGGTCAATTGTTCGCTTTTAACGCTTAACCGGTATCGGCCGGGCCGCGTTCGCGCGGCTCGGCCGTCGGCCGTTCGCCGGCCACTTCCAGGAGCAGCTTCTTCAGGATCGCCGCCTCGAAGTCGTCGAAGTCGTCGGCCTCGATGACGAAGCCGTTCGACGTGCGCACGTTCTGACGGTAGAAGTCGCCGACATCGGGATCGTATTTCAGGATCGCCAGCGCGTTGATGGTGATGCCGAGCTGCTCGGCCAGCGCCACCGCCTGCTTCGGTCCCGGCCCGTCATTGTTCTCGCCGTCGCCCGACACGTCGATCACCTGCCGGTGCGCGGGGATGCCGCTGGTCTCGAGCAGGTTCATGGCGAAATCGAGCGCGGCGCCGACCGCCGTAAGCCCGGTCAGGCGCGTTTTCGCCGATCCTTCCAGCCGCCGCGCCGCAGCTTCTGCATCGCGCGCGTTCAGCAGCCGGGTCCAGGGCAGGATCACGGTCTGCTTCTTCGACGCGGAAAACAGGAACGCGGTGACGGCGATGCCGCCCGGCTGATTCTCCAGCCAATCGACGAAGCGGTCGGATGTCAGCGCCCGGCGGATGCCCCGCATCTGCAGCTCGTAGTCCGGTTGCTTGATGCTGCTGGAATCGTCGATCGCCAGGACCAGGCTGATCGAGACCGTGTCTTCCGCCCGCGCCGGGCCGACGGCCAGGCACAGCAGCAGAAACGCGAACCGCAACAGCGAGCGACATCTAATCATGCGACGTGCCTTTCGAATCGGCCGCCTCGCGCGAGACGGTACCCCGCAACGCATCGGCACGGTAGAGTCCAATTCATTAACGATATCTCAACGGGGAGGGAAACGTTGACGCGACAACAGACTGCGTGGCCTGAAAGGGACGCCGCCGGACGGCGTTCAAGTTGGGGGTTGGCAGGCCTGTTGATCATTTTTCACAGCGTGCTGGCGGCAGCGCCGTCAGACGCGAACGACCGGGGCAAGGCGGTTTACAAGAAGGCGAACTGCGTCGGCTGCCATAAATGGCACGGCGCGGGCGGCGGCGGATATGGCGGCGCCGCGCTGTCCTTGCGCGAAATGGAACTGACGCGCGAGCAGTTTCTAGAAGTGGTGCGCTGCGGCCGGCCGGCGACGCGCATGCCGTACCACGACCGACGCGCCTGGAAGAAACAGATGCCGTGCTTCGAGATGACCCGGCAGGAGATCGGCAGCGACGCACCGCCGAAGGCCGCGAAGCTGCTGCGGCCGGAAGAGATCGAGGCCGTCGCCGACTATGTCTACGCGGCTGTCGTGGGCAAAGGCGATCCGACGAAGGCCGAGTGCGTGGCCTTTTGGGGTGAAGACGCCCGCGAGTGCAAACGCTTCTGACGGCGACCGCCACGGTGCGTGAACCGAAAAAGAAAAGGCGGGCCTTTCGGCCCGCCCTTTTTTCAGGTGATTACAGGGAGAACACGAACAGCATGGAGCTCGGCTCCATCTTCTCGAGTCCCTTGGTGCTGTCGACGAACCATTTCGGCCAGGCGCCGCCCAGACCGACCAGGATCGCGACGTACTGCTTGCCGTTGATGCTGTAGGTCATCGGCGGCGCGTTGACACCGGCATTGGTCTCGAAGCGCCAGAGCTCGGTGAGGTTCTCGGCGTCGAGCGCCAGGATCTCGCCCGAGGGATGCGCGGTGAACACGAGGCCGCCGGCTGTCGCCAGCGTGCCGCCCAGCATCGGATACTTGGTGCGGTACTTGGCCTTGACGTCGCCGGTGTTGACGTCGATGGCGGCGATGCTGCCGTAGATCGGCTCATGCTGCCGCGGCCCGCCGCCGGTGAAGAATTCCCGCGGCTTGTAGGACTCGCCGGGGATCATCTCTTCGTTGGTCATCTCGTTACAGCTCTCGATGACCGGGATGTAGTAGAGATTGAGCTCCGGGTTGTAGGACGTCGGCGGCCAGTTCTTGCCGCCCATGTTGCCGGGGCAGGACACGCCGACCTTGTTCGAGCGGCTGGGCGCGGTGCCCGGCGCGTAGCTCTGGATCTTCGAGTCCGGGTCGTAGTTCACCGGAATGCCCGTCTTCGGATCGAGCGATGGCGTCCAGGTGATGCGGTCGACGAACGGCTTGCCCCAGAGGAACTCGCCGGTGGCGCGGTCGAGCGCATAGGCAAAGCCGTTGCGATCGGCATGCAGCACGACCTTGCGCTGCTGGCCATTGACCATGGCGTCGGCAAACACCTGCTCGTTCACGCCGTCATAGTCGTAGGGGTCGTTCGGCGTGTACTGGAAGTGCCACTTCAGCTCGCCGGTATCGGCGTCGAGCGCGACGGCACTGTTGGTGTAGAGGTTGTCGCCGGGCCGGTATTCGGCGTCCCAATCCGGTCCCGGATTGCCGACGCCCCAGATGATCAGATCGGTGTCGGGATCGTAGGAGCCGGTGACCCAGGTCGAGCCGCCGCCGTTCTTCCAGGCGTCGTGCGTGGTCGGCCAGGTGTCGTGACCGGGCTCGCCGGGTCCCGGAATGGTATGAAAGCGCCACTTCTCCTCGCCGTTGTTGAGGTCGGTGGCGGCGATCCAGCCGCGGATGCCGTATTCGGCGCCGGCCGTGCCGGTGATCGCCATGTCCTTCACGATCAGCGGCGCGCCGGTGATGGTCTCGGCGATTTCCGGGTTGGCGACCTTGCGCTCCCAGTCGACCTCGCCGGTGGCCTTGTCGGTCATAATCAGCCGGCCGTCGAGCGTGTGGCTCAACACCTTGTCGCGCCACAGGCCGACGCCGCGGTTGTTGACGCCGCAACAGGCGACGTTGCCGGCCCAGTCCTTGTCGGTGTCTGGATCCATTTTCCAGACCAGCCGGCCGATGCCGTTGCGAATGTCGAGCTTGTAGACCGAGCCCCAGCCGTCGGTGACGTACATGAAGCCGTCCTCGACGATGGGCGTGCCCTCGAGGCCGCCGTGCGGCCAGATGCCGCCGCCCTCGATGCCGCCCATGGCGTATGTCCAGGCGAGCCTCAGCTCGCCGACGGTCTCGCGGTTGATCTCGTCCAACGTGGAATAACGCTGCGACGCGAAGCTGCCGTGGTGGGTGAGCCAGTTCTGCGGTTCTTTCGCCGCGTCGAGCAGGCGTTGCATCGTGGTATCGCCATCGGCCGAGGCCGGCGCGGCGAGCGCGCAAAGCAGGAACGTTGCGGAAGCGCCCAGCACGGCACGCTTCCAACCTTTGTTGGCATACATGGCAAAATTTCCTCACGCTTGACGGCGGGGCGCCGGCCCCGTCGATATGTCCCGGATATGGAGGAGGCCGCGACGCGCGCGGCCTCAGGACTGTTTAAGCGCTACAGGACCGCGCAGGCGTAGCAGTTGATCTCCATGCCAACGCTGATCTCGCGGATTTTCGGTTTGCACCAACGCATAGTTCCCTCCCTCATTCAGGTTCATTTGGGAACGGCGGGGCGTGGCCCTCTTACCCTCAACCCGGCACACGCCTCGGCGTCGCGGACAAGCTTAGGGACATCGGCGGCGCGCTGCAACGACATCGAACGGCCGGCCGTTGACGCATTGCGCCGGCCTCATGTTACGGTCGGCATCTTCGCGAACGGCATCGATCGACCGGAGGCGCGACATGGCCGACATCCGATGTGGCTTGCGTATCGCCGTCCTGCTGCTGGCAACGTCGTTCTGCCTGACCGCCAGCGCCCACAACAATCCCAGCTTCCGCAAGGAGTTCCTGCTGACCGTGACCGTACCGCCGACGCCGAACGGCGATGGCGTGCACCTTGAGGTCGGACCACTCGAGGTCCCGAAGAAGGCGATCGAATTGCTGTTCACGGTGCTGTCGGCACAGAAGGCCGCGATCCGTTTCGACGTCGTCGGCGCCGACCGGGTGCTGGGCGAGAAGGTCCAGGACGGCGGCAAGGCGCGGCTGGTGCTGCCAGCGACGTTCACGATCCAAAACGTCAGCGGCGCGACGGCGCCGTTCGAGCTGGAGATCTACGCCAACGTGATTGATCGCTGAGCGGCGCGAACCTGAGGCTCTTTGTTTCGAGTCCAGTGCGGGTTGCCCTGGATTGCCGGGTCGGAGCCCGGCAATGACGATAGTTGTGTCAACCCGTCCCATCCTTCGTCATGCCCGTGCTCGACACGGGTATCCAGGGGCCGACCGAACGGACAGCAGCCACAACCGGATCGTCAGTCGGCGATGCCTTTCTGGTAGATGGCGACGCGGGTTTCGTTGACGAAGTCTTCCAAGTCCTGGCCTGGCTCGCGGTAGAGCTTGGTCGTCATGAAAATCGTGCGGTCGGTCAGCTCCTGCCGGCACTCTTCATTGATGTAGACGCCGCCGACGGGGCTGAGCTTGTCTGCGCCGGCGACCTTTTGGCATTGCCAGGGCATGTCGCCGTATTGCCGCTTGACCCGCTGGCCGAGCAGATAGGCTTTCTTCTTGAAGAATTCGCTGGCCGTCGGATCGGTGCGGTACTTGATGCCGGCGACGGCGCCGGCCTCGTCGATCAACAGCGACAGCCAGACCCGGTGGCCGGCGACCTTGGTGCCGAGCCATTTGCGGGAGTAGGCCGTCACTTCATGGTCGGGTCGTTTGTAGTCGAAGCGCACCTCGTGCAGGCCGCGGTCGTTGGGCGGACAGGCCGCGAAGTCAACCCAGGACGTCAGCTTGATATCCGTCCGGGCGCCGTCGGCGGCGCAGGCGAAGGCGTAATAGTCGTCGGTCGAGAGCGATCGGACGTCCTGGCCGATCCGGAACTCGCGAACATCGCCGCCGTTTTCCGCGCTGGCGCCTGTGATGCCCATCAGGACGGCCGCGCCGGTGAAAAGCGCAATCAATGTCGATCGGCGCCGTGGTTGTGCTGCCTGCATGACGGTGTCCCTCCCATCGTCTGCCGCACTCGAAACGCAACCACACAGGAACGCGATATCAACGCGCCGGCCAACGTCGCAACGCCGGACGGCCAAGTCGATGTTAGCGCAAGACCGGCCGCCGCCGCATCCCCGGCGACCGTTTCATCCGCAATTCACTCTCGGCGTCGGTTATGCGCAGAAGGAACTGGGCGATACCGCCGCGTCAGTGCGTGATCGGCAGGATCGGCTCGATGCCGGAGAAGACCGGCTCGAGCGCGACGCCCAGCGCATCGCCGAACTTGCTGACGGCGATGTAGATCGTGATGGTGAACACGGCCTCGACGATCTGCGGCTCGGTGAAGTGCTTGTGCAGCCGTTCCCAGAGCTCGGCCGGGACGTTGTTTGCGTCGATGCCGATCTGCACCGTCAGGTCCATCAGCGCCTTTTCGGCCTCGGTGAAGTGCGGGCTGTCCTTGTAACGGTCGCCGCCGATGTCGGCGATCTTCTCCTCCGAGATGCCGAGCCGCTTCGACAGCGTCTCGTGCTGGACGACGCAATACTGGCAGTCGTTGCGATGGGTCGCCTTCAGGATGATCAGCTCCTTGGTGACCCAGTCGATCTCGCCGTCCTTCAGGATCGCCATGATCATGTCGGTGAAGACGGTGCCGAGTTCGGGCGTGTGGCCGAACACCTTGAAGATGTTCAGAAGCATCTGAAAACGCTCTTCGGCCTTGTCGTAGAACTCGTTTGTCGCGGCATTGGCCTCGGCGCGTTCGACATAGGATACGGTCATGCTGTCCTCCCGTGATTTATGATTGGAATGATCATTCCAAACGCGACAAAAGTTTTTTATTCCAGCAATTTCGCAGCCTGATGCGCCACCGATCGCAGCAGCATGGCCTCCGGCCGGCTGCGCGACAGCACCCGCAGGCCGATGAACAGGCTCAGGAGGGCACGCGCGGTCTCGGTCGGGTCGACATGGGCCGGGATTTCGCCGGTCCGGCGACCCTTTTCGATCATGCGGCGGAAGAAGTCCTCCATTTCGCTCAAACCCTGGGCGACGATGGCGGAAACCTCTGAATCGTGCGGTGAGAGCTCGAGCGCGGTGTTGACCAGCAGGCAGCCGTCCCGCGCGCCGTCATAGAGCACGGCGTCGACGACGCTGTCGAACGCCGCGACGATGGCCGATTTCGCGCCGCTTGATGCCTCAAGCGCGGCGATCCAGTCGGCGCGGTGGCGTTCGTCGTAGCGGCGCAGCGCCTGCAAAAAGAGACTGCGTTTGTCGCCGAAGGTGGCGTAGAGGCTGCCGCGGTTGATCTGCATGCAGTCGACCAGGTCCTGCATGGACGTGGCCTCGTAGCCGCGCGCCCAGAAGGCCTGCATGGCCCGTTGCAGGGCTTGATCGATGTCGAACTGCTTCTCCCAGGGCATGGAAGGCTCCTGTTTCGGATACGCTAGCGAGTTTGGAACGATCGATCAATATGCATTCGACCTCTTGACGTTGGATAACTCGTTCCCATTTCATAGCGAACGATTTGAAAAAGGAGACCAGCCGTGGGACGGCCGCGTGAATTCGACCCCGCCGAGGCCCTGGACAAGGCCATGCATCTGTTCTGGTCGAAGGGCTATTTCGACACCTCGATCCGCGACCTGGTGGCGCGAACCGGCGTCAACTATTACGGCCTCTACGACGCCTTCGACAGCAAGCACGGCCTGTTCCTGGCGGCACTGGACCACTATCGCGACACGGTGACGCGCGACATCGGCGCGGCCTTGCGCGATGCCGAGCCCGGCCCCGACGCCATCGCTGCGGCGCTGACGACCGCCCGCGACCGGGTGCAGGCGGAAGAACCGGATTCCGGCTGCCTGATGTGCAACACGGCCATCGAGCTGGCGCCGCACGACGCCGAGGCGGCCGGGAAAGTGCAGACGCATATGACGATGATGCGCGAGGCCTTCGAGGCGGTCCTGCGCGAGGCGCAGGCGGCAGGGACGATCACGGCCGACAAGGATGCGGCGGCGCTGGCCGAGTTCTTCGCGACGACGACCTATTCGATCGGCCTGCTGCTGCGCGCCGGCTGCGGCCAGGACATGGTCGACCGCCATATCCGCACCGCGCTTTCCGTACTCGACTGATTTTTTTTGACCTTTTTCATATCGAACGATCAGAAAAGGAGATCACGCCATGCCCCATCTCAGCTATGCCCAGCATTTCCAGGGCGTCGCCGACCTGTTCCTGCGCGATCCCGAGCGCTACGGCTCGATGCTGCAATTCATCGAAAACGTGATGACGCGGGCGTCGGAGCTGTCGAAGTCGGACCGCGAGCTGCTGGCCGCGCACGTCTCGCATCTGAACGGTTGCGGCTTTTGCGTCGGCGCGCACCGGGCGACGCTCGCCAGCATGAACGTCGCGGCGGACGCGATCGACGGCGCGGTCGAGGACACGCCGTCGGCGACGGATGCGAAACTCCAGACACTGCTGGACTTCGCCGGCAAGCTCACAAGGACGCCGGCGGCGATCACGGCCGGCGACATCGCGGACCTGCGCCTCGCCGGCTGGTCGGAGCAGGCGATCGAGGACGCGATCAACGTCATCGCGCTGTTCGGCTACGTCAACCGCCTGGTCGACGCCGTCGGCATCGAGGGCAACGACGCCTACTTCGCCCATGTCGGCCGCGCGATCGCCACGCAAGGCTACGCGCCCCTCATCAAAACGGCGCTGCAGAAGGCCGGTTAGCACAGACATGAACGCGTCGCATACGGCCCCTACCCGTCATGCCGGCGAAGGCCGGCATCAAGACGGCACCAACCATGGATCCCGGCCTACGCCGGGATGACCGAGGACGAAAGATCTGACGACAGCGGCCGAATAAGCGGTCGCGAACAAGGGAAAGGAGACCCAACCATGACCGATACGCTGCAATGGGACGTCCGCGGCGAGAGCTTCGAGGACGGCAGCCGCTTGAGCGACTGGCGCAAGGTCGAGGAGAGCGGCGTCTGGCACTGGCAGTACGACA
Organism: Alphaproteobacteria bacterium; assembly: GCA_965232515.1. GTDB lineage: Bacteria > Pseudomonadota > Alphaproteobacteria > JANQKO01. The sequence goes on from CBDDPY010000002.1 coordinate 3,201,657, forward strand.
CGCACGAGCTGAGCTTCGTGATCTACGAGCACGACGGCCAGTTCTGGAAGCTCTACCGCGCCCGCTTCGTGCGGCCCGGCGAGGCCGTGCACGGTTTCGACTGGGGTGGCCAGGCCTGCCGCATGGCGCACGTCGAATACACGACCCGCGCCGGCTCGCCGCATTCCAACCGGCTGATGAACAAGGGCGACCGCGAGTGGGTGCGGACCTACGAGGTCGATCCGGCGATCCACAGCGTGCTTCGGGCCGGCCGGCCGGACCCGAAATACGGCGCGCCCTATGGTCCGAAACGGGTCGCCGCCTGACCGGGAGCCACGATCATGACCAAACCGGTTGCTCTGATTACCGGCGTCGGCGACGCCACGGGCGCGTCGCTCGCCCGCCGTTTCGCCGCCGGCGGCTATCGCGTCGCCATGGTGGCGCGCAACGCCAAACGTTTGGCGGCGCTGGAAGCCGAGATCGACGGCGCCAAAGCCTTCGTCTGCGACATCGGCGATCTCGACGCGCTGACGGCGACCATCGACGCCGTGCGCGCTGATATGGGCAAGCCAGAGGTGCTGGTGCACAACGCCGTCGCGGCGACCTTCAAGGGTTTCCTCGAGGCCGATCCGACGGAGCTCGAGCGCAATTTCCGGGTCAACACCACCGCCCTGCTTTATCTGGCCCGGGCGCTGGCGCCCGACATGATCGCCGCCGGCAACGGCGCGATCATGGTGACGGGCAACACGGCGGCGCACCGCGGCGTGCCCAAATACGCGCTGTTCGCACCGAGCAAAGCGGGACAGCGCGTGCTGGCGGAAGCGCTTGCCCGCGAACTCGGACCCCAGGGCGTGCACGTGGCCTACATCACCATCGACGCCGCCATCGACGTGACCTGGATCGGCACCGATGTCGAAAAGCCGTCCTGGCTGACCCCGCCCGACGACTGGAGCGAGGCGCGTGAGGACTACTACGCTCAGCCAGCGGCGATCGCCGACGAGGTTTTCCATGTCGCGCACCAGCATCGTTCGACCTGGAGCTTCGATCTGGTGATCCGGCCCTTCGCCGAGACCTGGTGACAAGGGAGGAGACGAGCCATGCAGTTGTCGCTGACACCGTTCCTGGTCGCCGTCGAGTTGGGATTTCTGTTCGTGATCGCCTGGCGCGTTCGGAGACCGGCCGTCTACGTCTATCTGGCATGGCTCGCGGTCTACGCGATCGTCACCAGCGTGCTCGGCGCCCGCGGCGTGTATGTGACCGACGGCTTAATGAAGACACTTCCGGGGCTCTGGCTTCAGGTCATCACGGTTGCCGCGGCGGTTGTGCCGGTGATCCTGTTCGCCGGCGTGCGGCAGGGCTTGCGCGATATCGTCGACGCGACGCCGTGGCATTGGTTCGCCTATTTCCACGGCCTGCGGCTGACGGCGCTGGGCACGGCCTACAAAACCTGGACCGGCGAGTTCCCGGCCTATTTCGAATACCTCGTCGGCGTGCCCGACCTGCTGTTCGCGATCTCAGCGTTCTGGATCGCGGCGCGGGCAAAGCGCGGCGAGATCAGCGCGCAAGCCTTCATGGTCTGGAACCTGATCGGCGCGCTGGTCATCGTGCCGGCGGCGCCGATCGTGCTGCAGCTCGGGTTGCCGGGACCGCTGCAGGTCTTCACCAGCCTGCCGGACGCTCGTGCGGTCTTCACCTATCCCATGTCGATCGCGCCGATGATCGGCGTGCCGCTGTTCGTGCTGGTCAACCTGCTGGTCGCCTGGCGTCTGTGGGAACGGCGCTTCACGACGGCGGTAACACCCTGACAGGCTCGTCGCCATCCCCCGCCGGCAACCGCGCGGCGAAAGACGAGCCGACCGGCCGCGGCTAGCGTGCCGCCCCGGCCTTCGCGCGAAAACCGGCACAGAAACGGAGTTGAGATCATGCCAATCGTTGATTTGACCGTTGCCGAAGGCACCCTGCCGGAGAAGAAGCGCGAGAAGCTGCTGGACAAGGTTGGGCGTATCGCCATCGACTACGAGGGCCTGTCGGGCAGCAAGTTCGCCGAGGCGTTCACCTGGGTTTACCTGCACGAGCTGCCGGCGACACATGTGAGCCAGATTTCCGGCACGCCGCCGAAGCCGCTCTATCGCTTCACCTTCACGACGCTGCAGACGCTGCTCGACAACGACAGCAAGCATCGGTTGGGCGAGGACGTGGCGCGCGCGGTCTACGAGATCGAGGGCGCCGAATGGAACGAGGACGAGGCCTATAACCGGGTCTGGGTCTTCTTCGACGACTACCGTCAGGGCGACTGGATCGTCGGCGGACGGATCAACAACATCAAGGCGCTGCGTGCCGAAGTGGAAAAGGAGCGCGCGAAGGCCGCAGCGTGACCTCGATCGGCCGGGCGGGGTGCGGGCATCGAACGCACCCCGCTCGCCGACACGATCGCCCAAGACAAGCGTTGCCGAAAAAGCAACGGGGCAGTGAAAAAATAGCGCTTTCTTAGAACGCTCCGCGGGTTCACCATTTTGCCAATCGAACGGATGGCGCGCGGGGTTCCGCGGTGCGCGCGCCAAGATCCGGATCGGATCGATGTCTTGTTCAAACGATAGCTCATGCGCGCTGGGGAGGCGAAAACATGGCACGCGAAACATCCTGTTCGTCGGCACGGAGCCGTCGTGACGTTCTAAAGCTGGGCACGGCGCTGGGCGGCATCGCCGCGACGTCGTCGCTTATCGGCGTGGAAGCGCTGGCGGCGGGCGAAGCCAAGGTCAACATGCAGCTCGGCTGGCTCGCCAGCAACGGCATCATGGGCGAGGTCGTGGCCAAGCGCATGGGCTTCTATGCCGAGGAAGGCATCGAGCTGGAGGTGACGCCGGGCGGTCCGGGCGTCGACGGCGTCGCCTCGGTGGCGGCGGGCCGGGCGCAGGCCGGTCAGTTGTCGTCGAGCCCGTCGTTGATGCTGGCGCGTTCGGCCGGCATCCCGGTGAAAGCCTTCGCCGCCGGCTACCAGAAGCACCCCTTCACGTATTTCTCGCTGGCCAAGGACCCGATCCGCACGCCGAAGGACATGATCGGCAAGACCATCGCAACGCAGCCGACGGCGGTGATCCTGCTGAAAGCGCTGCTGGCCCAAAACGGCATCGCCGAGGATCAGGTCGAAGTCGTGAAGATGGGCAGCGACATGAACCAGCTGATGACGGGCCAGGCCGCCGCAGTGACCGGCTGGCAGACCAACACCAACGCCTTGAAAATTCTCGGCGAGGACCGCGTCGACATGATGCTGTGGGACGCCGGCATCCAGCTCTACGCCAACGTCTACTACACGACTGACGACATGCTGGCGCAGCACAAGGACGTGCTGGTGCGTTATCTAACCGGCTCGGCCCGCGGCTGGGACTATGCCCGCAAGAACCCCGAGGCCGCCGTCGACCATCTGGTGGCGGAGTATCGCAACCTCGATCGCGACAGCGAGCTGGAAGCGGTGAACCCGGTGCTCGGCTTCTCGTTCAACGAGACCACGGCGAAGGACGGCTGGGCGGCGATGAACCCGGAGAACTGGCAGGCGCAGATCGACATCTACGCCAAGCTCGGCCAGTTCAAGGGCGACGTGCCGTCGGTCGGGGATGTCATGACCACTGATGTGCTGGCGGCGACGGAAGGCCTGCGCAGGCAGATCGGATGAGCCCGCCGGCCGTCGCCACGGCGGCGGACGCCATGCCGGCCGACGCCGCCGATGCTGCCGCCACCGCCATCGCCGTTTCCGACCTGACGGTCCGGTTCTCGGGCGAGGCCGGCACCGTGACGGCGCTCGACCGCGTCAGCTTCGACGTGCCGGCCGGTGGCTTCGTGACCATGCTGGGACCGTCGGGCTGCGGCAAGTCGACGCTGCTGCGGGCGATTGCCGATCTGGCGCCGATCAGCGATGGCGCAATCTCGGTGTTCGGGCGCACGCCCGAGGAAGCACGGCTGGCCCGCGACTTCGCCTTCGTGTTTCAGGACGCGACGCTGCTGCCCTGGCGCAGCGCCATTGACAACGTGCGTCTGCCATTGGAAGTGGGGCGCGGCGTCGAGGCGGTCGAGCAGCATGCCGAACCGGACGAACTGCTGGCGCTGGTCGGGCTTGCCGGCCGCGAAGACGCCTTGCCGCACGAGCTGTCGGGCGGCATGCGCCAGCGGGTCGCCATCGCCCGGGCGCTGGTCTGCCGGCCACGGGTGCTGCTGATGGACGAACCGTTCGGCGCGCTCGACGAGATCACCCGCGACAAGCTGAACGAGGAGCTGCTGCGGATCTGGCAGGAGACCGGGACGACGATCATCTTCGTCACCCATTCGATTCCCGAGGCCGCCTTCCTGGGCCAGAAGACGCTGGTGCTGTCGGCCCATCCCGGCCGCGTGCGCGACTATGTCGAGACCGCGTTCGAGGGCCCGCGCAAGCTGGCGCTGCGCGACACGCTGGAGTTCGTACAGGTCACCGCGCACTTGCGGCAATTGCTGGAGGGCGCGTGATGGCGAGCGTCGACAGCAACGCCGCCTGGTCGGACACCGACGCGGGGAAGGCGAAGACGAAACGCCGCGACGTCTGGCGCCGGCGGGCGCCGGCGATCTTGGCCGCCGTCGGTCTGCTGCTACTGTGGCAGCTGATCGTCGCCGGCTTCGGCGTGCCGACCTATATCGCGCCGAGTCCGATCCAGGTGCTGGAGGTGTTCGTCACACAAGGCGACATCCTGTGGCTGAACTTCTGGCCGACGCTGCTAGAGGCGGTGTCGGGCTTCATCGTCGGTAATACGGTGGCCGTGCTGCTGGCGGTCTGGTTCGTGCACAACCAGCTGGCCGAACGCGCCTTCTATCCGATCGCGGTGTTTATCAACACCATCCCGATCATCGCCATCGCGCCGATCCTGGTGCTGATCCTGGGCAACGGCTACGCGCCGAAGATCGTCATCGCGGCGCTGATCTGCTTCTTCCCGACGCTGGTCAATATGGTGCGCGGGCTGAAGGCGGTGAACCCGCAGATGCTGGAACTGATGCGGGTGCTGTCGGCGAGCGAGCGGGAGGTGCTGTGGAAGATCCGGCTGCAGAGCTCGCTGCCGTTCCTGTTCGCGGCGCTGAAGATCGCGTCCACGACCTGCGTGATCGGCGCCATCGTCGGCGAATGGATCGGCTCGAACTACGGGCTCGGCTCGCTGATCATCGAGGCCACCTACAACTTCCGCTCGCCGCTGCTCTACGCCACCGTGATCCTGGGCGCGGGCCTGGCGGTGACGGCCTTCAGCATCACGACACTGGTCGAGCGGCGGGTTCTGAAATGGAAGCCCGCCGACGTCTATTGAGCCCGATTGATGGAGAGAGTTTATGCCAACCCCGCATAGTGTGATCCGCCCGCAGTCAGATGCGCCCGTCGTCGCCCAATCCGACGTGGTCGTGGTCGGTGGCGGCCCGGCCGGCATCTCGGCCGCCGTTTCGGCGGCGCGCAACGGCGTCTCGGTGACGCTGGTCGAGCGCTATCCCTATCTCGGCGGCCTGGCCTCGGGCGGCATGGTCCTGGTGCTGGACGACATGCACAACGACACCGAGATCTCGGTGCGGGGCCTCGCCATGGAGATGATCGAGCGCATGGCGCGGCGCGGCCTCTGCGTCTATCCGCCCGACGCCGACCGCGACCCGCAGGTGCGGCAGAGCCAGGAGATGTGGCGCAAATGGTCGCGCTGGGGTCTGTTCGACTTCCACACGCAGTCGAAGCCGCATCCCGTGATCTTCGCGGCCGCCTTCGACCCCGACGGCTTCAAGCAGGCGGCGATCGACATGGTCGGCGAGGCCAAGATCGAGCTGAGGCTGCATAGCTGGTTCACCTCGACGATCACCGAGGACGGCCGCGCCAAGGGCGTCATCGTGCAGACCAAGGAAGGCCCGCAGGCTGTTCTGGGCGACGTGGTGATCGACGCCTCGGGCGATCTGGACGTGGCGGCCGACGCCGGCGCCGCCTATGCCGAGGGCGCCTATATCGTGACCACGGTGACGCGCATGGGCGGCGTCGACACCGAGGCGGCGGCGCGCTTCGAGTTCGAGGAACCGGAACGCTTCGCTGCGCTGGACCGGCAGGCGAAGCGCATCATCAAGGGCTGCTGGCAGCACTGGTGGCTGAAGACGCCGCTGCCGGGCATTGTCTGGTGCAACTGTCCGCACATGACCGGCTTCGACGGATTGAAAGTCGCCGACCTGACCGCGGCCGAGTTCGAGGGTCGCCGCCGGATGCAGGCGCTGTTGGACTTCGCGCGCGAGAACATGCCCGGCTTCGAAAACGCCTATTTCGTCGATTTCGCGCCGCAGACCGGCGTGCGCCAGACCCGCCTGCTGGAGGGCGACTATGTCGTCACCAAGGAGGACGTGGTCAACCGCGTGCACTTCCACGACACGGTCTGCCGCGGCCGCGACTACTACACGCCCTACCGCGCCCTGCTGCCGAAGCAGGTGGACCAGATGCTGGTCGCCGGCCGGCACTATTCGGCGACGCCGTCGGCGCAGAAGATCAGCCGCGAGATCCCGCCCTGCATGGCCATGGGCGAGGCCGCGGGCATCGCCGCGGCGCTGGCGCTGAACGCCGGCAGCACCGTGCGCGAGGTCGACGCGCGGGCGATCCAGAAGCAGATGCGCGCCCAAGGCGCCGATCCCGGCGATCAACCGGCGGCGAATGCGCAGACGACGGAGGCGGCCTGATGACCGAGGGAACGGACATGGCGCTGCCGCTCACCGGCGTGCGGGTGATCGACTTCACGCAAGTCATGCTGGGGCCGTGCTGCACCCAGATGCTGGGCGATTACGGCGCCGACGTGATCAAGATCGAGAAGACCAAGGTTGGCGACCTGTCGCGCTGGAGCGTCGGCGAGGATCCCGATGGCCTGAACAATCCGGTCTTCGCCAGTCTGAACCGTAACAAGCGCAGCCTGGCGCTGGACCTGAAGGCCGAAGCCGACCGTGCGGTGGTGCTGCGATTGCTGGAGACGGCCGACGTCGTGGTCAACAACTTTCGGCCCGGCGTGATGGAGCGGATGGGCTTCGGCTACGAAACGCTGAAACGCCTCAACCCGCGCATTATCTATGCGGTCGGCACCGGCTTCGGCCTGGACGGGCCCTACGTGCACAAGGGCGGCCAGGACGTGCTGGCGCAGGCCATGAGCGGCGCCATGCACCGGCGCGCCGATCCCGAATTGCCGCTGTCGGTCTATCCGACGGCGCTTGCCGACTATGCCGCCGGCATGCATCTGGTGCAGGGCATCCTGCTGGCGCTGCTGCAGCGCGACAAGACCGGCGAGGGCCAGCAGGTCGCGGTCTCGCTCTACAACTCGATGCTGGCCATGCAGATGCAGGAAGCGGCCGTCGCGATGATGCGCGGGCGCGAATTGAACTGGGCGGCGATGCCGCTGTCGGGCGTGTTCGAGACCACCGACGGCGCTGTTGTGATGGTCGGCGCCTTCAAGGTGAACCCGTTGCAGGACATCTGCGCCGCGCTCGACCTCGATGATCTTTCCAAGAAGCCGGAGTTCGCCGACCTGGAACAGCAGAAGGCGCATCGGGCCGAGCTGCAGGCGATCTTCTGCGAGCGCTTCGCGCAAGAGAGCACGGCGCACTGGCTGGCGCGGCTGGACGAGGTCGACATCCTCTGCGCGCCGGTGAAGTCACTCGACGAGGCGTTGGCCGATCCGCAGACCGCGGTGAACAACATGATCGTCGAGCTGGCGCCGACGGCCGGCGGGCCGGTGCGCCTGGTCGCCTCGCCTATCGACATGTCGGCCGCGCCCTTCGCCGTGCGCCAGCCGCCGCCGCAACTAGGTGAGCATGGCGATGCGATCCTGGCCGAGCTGAGCCAGGGCGCTGATGCCGCGTAGACACAAAGAAAGACCGTTGCATGAGTGTTGATTTCGAGGTCGCCGACGGCATCGCCCGGGTGACGCTGAACCGGCCGGATCGGCTGAACGCCATCGATGCGGCGAGCGAGACGGCCCTGCGCGAGATCTGGCGGGCGATTGACCGCGACAGCAATGTGCGCTGCGTCGTGCTGACCGGTACCGGCCGCGCGTTCTGCGCCGGCGCCGACATGAAGGAAAGCGGGCCCGGCGGTGTCGCCTACTGGGCCGGCACCGGCGACGAAGGCTTCGGCGGCATTGCGCTTGGGGCCGGGCTGTCGGTGCCGGTGATCGCCCGGGTCAACGGTCTGGCGCTGGGCGGCGGCTTCGAGATGGTGCTGGGCTGCGATCTGGTGATCGCCGCCGAAAGCGCCAGGTTCGGCCTGCCGGAACCGCGCGTCGGCCGCCTGCCGCTCGACGGCATGGTGACGCTGCCGCGTCGGCTGCCGCGCACGGTGGCGATGGGCATGCTGCTGACCGGGCGGCAGATCTCGGCGGCGGAAGCCGCGGACCATGGCCTCGTCAACGAAGTCGTCGCCGACGACGAGTTGGACGCGGCCGTCGATCGGTGGGTTGGCGAGGTTACGGCGTGCGCGCCGCTGAGCCTGAAGGCGATCAAACGCTGCGTTGCCGACACCGGCCACCTGACGGCGCGACAGGCGCGCAACCTGCGGCAGCCGGCGGTCGTCGCGGCGCTGGAAAGCGCCGATGCCGACGAGGGCGTCGCCGCCTTCCGCGAAAAGCGCGCGGCGGTTTGGCGGGGCCGCTGAGCTGGCAGTAATCCCATGGCTTTTGTCATCGCCGAGACCTGCATCGACGTGAAGGACGGCGTCTGCACGGAGGTCTGTCCGGTCGACTGCATCTACGAGGGCGGCCGGATGTACTACATCCAGCCCGACGAATGCGTGAACTGCGCGCTCTGCGTCTCGGTCTGCCCGGTCGAGGCGATCTGGGCCGACGACGAGGTGCCGGCGGCGTCAACCGCGTTTGCCGCGATCAATGCCGAGTTCTTCGGCGACGCCGTCACCGGCTGGGGCCGGCCCGGCGGCTTGACGCCGGAATACCGCACCGCGCAGGATCACCCGACCGTGACGGAGTGGCCACGACGGCAGGATTGAGCGACGGCGCATGCATGCGGCTGTTCTACGTTATCTCGAAGCCGTGGCGCGCGAGGGCTCGATCCGCAAGGCCTCGGTGCGCCTGAACATCTCGGCCTCGGCCGTCAACCGCCAGATCCAGAAGCTGGAGGACTATTTCCAGACGCCGCTGTTCGAGCGACATCCAAGCGGTCTGCGGCTGACCGAGGCCGGCCGCCTGGTGCTGCGTCACGCCCGCGAAACCATGCAGGACTTCGACCGGCTGAAGGGCGAGGTCGACAATCTGCGCGGCCTGGTGAGCGGCGTCGTCACCATCTCGACGCTCGACAGCCTGACCGTGCACTTTCTGCCGGAGGCGCTGGCGCGCTTCGCCGCGACCTATCCAGCCGTCGCGATCCGGGCGCTGACGGGCGATCCGATCGAGGCGCTGCAGGCCGTCGCGCAGGGCGAGGCCGATCTCGGCCTGACCTTCAATCCGGCGCCGGGCAGCGGCGTCAAGGTGCTGCACGATATCGCCAGCGGCATGTGCGCGATCATGCCGCCCGATCACCCTTTGGCGGCGCGGCGGTCCGTAACCCTCGCCGATTGCGGCGACTATCCGCTGATCTACCAGGAAAGCTCGGGCTCGATGCAGCGCTTCTTCGGCGAAGAGATGGAAGCTTTCAGACGCGCACACCCACCGGTGCTGATCTCCAATACGATGGCGCTGATCAAACGTCTGGTGCTGCGCGGCACCGGCATCGCCTTCTATACCCAGCTTGGCTTCACCGAGGAGCTGGCGGACGGGCGGCTGGCCGCGGTGCCGCTGTCCGACGGGCGGCTGCCCGATCTGCGACTGTCATTGATCGCGCCCTCCGACCGCGCGCCGACGGTGGCAGGCGAAACCATGGCCGCGCATCTGCGCACGGCGCTGCAGACAATCGGCTCGACTTAGTCGACCTTGAAACGGCGGCGGACGCGGATCGGTTCCTGGATCTTCTTCAGCTTGTTGAGCTGCCAGAGCTTGTGGATCATCGGTTCGGTGAGCGCGTGGCCAGCCGCGAGGATCATCTCGCCGTCTTCGCTGGTGACATCTTCCAACAGGTGATCGCCGACGGCCAGGCGTCCGAGCGACATGTCGACCTCCCGCTCCTCGGTGACGCCTTCGCTCGCCCTTCCGCTGCCGGTCAGCGCTTGCGCCGCGAGGTCGATCAATGCCGGGTCGTAGAGCTGGGCGTTTGCCTTGAGCGCCGCAAGGGCGTCATCCGAAACCTGCTCGTCGGCGCAAAGGCCGGAGAGATCGGTGAGCAGCTTCAAAACCCGGCCAGCGACGGGGATGTCTTCGCCGGCCTTGTCGTCGTCGGGGAAGCCGCTGCCGTCGAAGCCCTTGTTCTGATAGTAGATCGCGTCGGCCACGGCCTCGAGACGCGGGATGTTGCGCACGAGATCGCGCGCCGCGCCGGGCGACTGGTTCACCAGCTCGGCCTCGCGCGGCGACAGCTCGGCCTTGCCTTCGAGCTTGGCGAGTACATCCGTCGGCAGCACGATGCGGCCGAGACCGGCGAGCATGATCGCCATGTCGAGCTGCCAGGGGTCGATGCCGCGCAGCTTCGGCACCAGACGCCGGGCCCAGGCCCGCATGCGCGCTGTGGCGTCGAAGGTGCGCGCGTTCTGTAGCGACAGGATATCGATCAACAGCTTGATGCTGCCGGCGAGCGTCTGCTCCAGCAGGTCGCGCTCGGCGCGGCGCAGGCGGTACTGCTCCTTGGCCTCGTTGATCGCGGCCAGCAGATCCTCGGGCTGACAAGGCTTGGTCAGAAAGCGAAAGATGTTGCCGTCGTTGATGGCCTGAGCGGCGGTTTCCTGATCGGCATTGCCGGTCAGCATCATGCGTACGGCGTCGGGGCTGCGCGTCGCCACCTTCTTCAGGAAGGCAACGCCGTCCATTTCGGGCATCTGCTGGTCGCTGATGACGACGCTGAAAGGTCCCTGCTCGGCCAGCGCCGTCAGGCCCTCGGCGCCGCCGGTCGCCGTCACCATCTCCACCTGCTTGCGCAGGCGGCGCTTGAACGCGTTCAGCACGTTCGGATCGTCGTCGACGAACAGGACTTTCGCGCTCACAGCCGAACCTCCTTTTGCCGCAAGGTGCTGCGCACGGACTCGATCAGCGGCGCGGTTTCGGTCGCGCGGCCCGGTTCCGCAGCGTCTTCAGGCCCGATCACCAATGTCCGCACGGTGTCGATCAGGATCGAGAGGTGATCGCCGGCATCGGCGCCCGTCCCGTCCGCCAACAGTTCGACGAGTTCCGTCGGGAAGCCCCATAAGCTGGCCATGAACATGGAAGTCGGCGACACATCGTCTTCCACCGGCCCATCACAGGCCAGCGTTGCTGCCTGGCCAAGCTCGGTAAACTTGCAGGCCTGCCGGGCGAGCAGCTTTTGCGTCTCGCTCAGGTCCATTTCGCCGGCGATGCATTCGGCGATTGCCGCGGCGCGGCAGGCCCGGCGCCAACAGGCAAGAAAAGCATCGGCCCAGGACGCCGCCTCGTCCAGCGGCCGGCAGAAGCCCGGCAGTTCCAGCAGGTCGCGCATGACATCGACGCCCAGCATGCGCACGGCCTGACCGGGCACGAACATGACGTTGTCGATGCCGAAATAGGCGGAGTTGGAGAGCTGCAGGATCTTCGCCGACAGGCTGAGATCATCCGCGACGATTTCCGCCAGCTGGTCGAGCGACGGCGTGTCCTGCGACAGCGTGTAGCGAAGCTTATCGATGACGCTCTGCGGACTGGGCAAGCAAGGCAGTCCCGGCAGCGATGCCGCCGCCGCGTCAGACACGCCAGATCGCGTCCGCAATGCAGCGCCGACGGCCGACGTCAGCAGGTCCGCGTCGCACGGTTTCGCCAGAAACTGATGGCTCGGACCGACGGTGCGATAGACCGCCTCGCGATCGGCCTGACCGGAAAGCACGATGCGGACGCTCGCCGCCTGCCGCTCGGCGAAACCGCACAGCACCTGCGCGCCATCGATACCCGGCATGCGCATGTCGGAGACGACAACGTCGAACGCCGTTTCATCGGCCATCGCCAAGGCCTGCTCGCCGCCCTCGGCAAACTGCATATCCCATTCCCGCCGGTGCGAGCGAAGCATGCGACGCAGACCGTCCAGCACGTTGCGCTCGTCGTCGACGAACAGGATGCGAGGTTTCATCAGGCGGCCTCTCGGCTTCCGGCATCCTGGACCGGCAGCGAAATCCGGAACCTCGTGCCGGCGCCAATCTCGGAGTCGATATCGATGGCGCCACCATGCTTGGCGACGACGATGTTGTGCGTGATGGCGAGTCCCTGACCCGTGCCCTTGCCGACGCCCTTGGTCGTGAAGAAGGGATCGTAGATCTTTTCCAGGTTTTCCTTCGGAATCCCGCAGCCGGAGTCGGCCACCGTCAGCACGACCCGGTCGGCGTCGCTGCGCGTCGCAATCCGGATCCTGCCCAACGCCTCGCCCGGGACCTCCTCGATGGCATGCGCGGCGTTGACGATGAGGTTCAGCAGGACCTGATTGATGTCGCCGGGATGGCCCATGACTTTCGGCAGGTCGTCGGCCAGCTCGAAGTCCAGCTCGGCGACATACTTCCACTGGTTCCGGCACACCGTCGCCGTGGTCTTCAACGCCTTGTTCAGGTCGATCGCCGTCTTCTCGTCGGTGCCGGGGTGCGCGAATTCCTTGATCGCGCCGACGATCTTGCTGATCCGCTTGACGCCTTCCAGGCTCTGCTCGATGCAGCGCGGCGCCTCCTCCATCAGGAATTCGAGGTCGGCCTCATCCTCGGCGGCTTTGACCTCGGCCACCACTTCCGCGCCGCCGGCCGCTTCCAGCGCCGTCATCGCTATCGCATGGGCCGCGAAGATTTGCTCCAGGTCGGCCATCATGTCCTTCAGGAAGTGGATGTTGTCGCTGATGAACTGCACCGGCGTGTTGATCTCGTGCGCGATGCCGCTGGCGAGCGTGCCGAGCGATTCCAGCTTCTGCGCCTGGCGCAGCTCCTGCTCCAGCGCCTGTCGCTTCGCCTCGGTCTTCCGACGCTTGGTGATGTCGCGGCAGATCCAGACCGTATGCACCTGGCCGGCATGCTCGAGCCGGGACACGCCGATTTCGACCGGGAAGGTGCGGCCGTCGGCCGCGAGACCGGTCAGCTCGCTCGACAGATCGCGCTCGCTGTCGTCGTCGGCGTAGGCGGCAAGATCCGTGACCGCGGCCTGAATCAGGGCCTCGGCGTCATTACGACAATCCTCGGCGAAGAGCGACGCCACCGGGCGGCCGGTCAGCGTCTGCGCATCGGCGCCGAAGCTGACCTCCGTCATGCGATTGACCCGGATGATCACGCCATCGGCGTCAACCACAAGGAAGGCGGCGAGCGAGCGATCGAGGATCGCGTTCAGCTGCGACGATTGCGCGGCCACCTCGTCGGCCATCCGTTTGAGCTCGCCATTGGCCTGGTAGAGCTCGAAGCTCTTGGCCTCGAGCAGCGACTCGGCCTGCTGGCGGGCGGCCTTCTCGCGCTCGTAGCGGCGCTGCAGCAGATGCGGATCCATGGGTGGGCTCGGATGCCTAGTTGATGCGGGTCAGCCGGAACGTGGCCGCCGTGCCGGGCGGATCGAGATCGGTCCGCTCGAGCTTCACCGACTCACCGAAGTGGCTGAGGCAGGCCTCGATCAGGCCGTGCGCAAGGTCGGCGAGGCCGCGCTCTGAGGCATAGTCGATCACCAGCGTCGAGGGATCGGGCCGGTTGCACGTCAATGTCGGCAGGTCGGCGTCTGGATAGAGCTTGCGAACCTCGACATGGATATAGCTGTCGACCTTCTCGAGGAAATCGAAGGCGTTGCTGCTGCCGACGAAGAAATCGGGATGCACCTTGACGAAGGTATTGAACAGGTGCTGGCCGAATGCCTTGACCAGATCCGGCACGGCTTGCTGGGTCTTGGCGCTGAGCGCACCGACCAGGGCGACGATTTCGCTATGGTCGTACGTCCCGACCGTCGTGTAGGCGCCGCCGGATTCCAGACCGCTTTCCATGACGATCGCTTCAGTGATCTCGGGCGAAAAAGCCTGATCCACCATCTCAAGAAATTCAGTAAAAACCACACCCTTCATGGTTATCTCCTGATGACACCAATAATCACAAACTAATGATCGGAAACAGTACGGAAGCTTGATTAACGGGCGATTGAAAATCCCGCATTCTGGAACCGCTATTTCTTCCGGAACCGTTCGCGCGTCATTTCGGAAAAGATGCAGAAAATGCCGGCGATCCGCAGTCCCCATTTGAGGGTGATCTTTCGGCGGCGTTAACCATGCCGCCGAACGCGCCCGGCGAGACCGCCGGATACCGCGCTACGGGGATGTCGAAATGCTGGGTGAGGTCAGGACGAGCCGGATCAGCTCGGACTGGCGTGAAGTTTCGGTCTTGGAAAAGACCTGCTTGAGATAGGTCCGGGCGGTGCTGACCGTGACGCCGCAACGTTCGGCCGCGGCTTCGAGCCGGTCGCCGAGCGCCAGTGCGTGTACCAGACGCGACTCCGCGCCGGTCAGATCGAACAGACGGGCGATCGCCGGCGCCGCCGGTGGTTGCAAGGTTTCGGGATCGGCGATGAACAGTACGGCCAAGGCCTCCGCGGCGCCGGCGGCTTCCTCGACGGCGGTTACGGCCACCCCGAGCGGCCGGGCGAGCGACGGACGGCCGAGCGCCAGCATGCCCTCGCCGAGCCCCTCGCCGTCCCGCTCTGCCGCCGCCCGCACCAGCCGATGCAGTTCCGCGGTCTGCGGCGGGTCGGCGGCACGGCAGATCTCACCGGTGCCGAGGGTCAAGCCGTCGGCGGCCGACAAAAGACGCGCGCCGGCATTGTTGGTCAGCACCACCCGCGCACCAGCATTCAGGACGATCACGGCCAGGGACAAACGGTTCAGCGCCGCCAAACCGATACGTTCGGACAGGCTGCTACCGCCGGCGACGCTGGACGGCCGGATGTCCGCCAGCGCCGCGGCCACGCCTTCGCGCAGGCGATCGGGATCGCAGGGCTTGGTGTAGAAGCGGAATACGGCCGCGGTGTTGATAGCGTCGACGGCCGTGTCGAGATCAGCGGTGCCGGTCAGCATGATGAAGCGTGTGTCGGGCAGATGCCCGCGCATGGCGACGACCATCTCGAGCCCGGTGAGGCCCGGCATCTTCATGTCCGAGACGACAACATGGGGTTGGATGCTCCGAGCCGTCTCGATGGCTTGCCGGGGATCGGTCTCGAAATGCAGGTCGTAGCCCGCGGAATCGCCGGCGAAGGTCCGCCGCAATCCGCTGAGAACCGCTTCCTCGTCGTCGACAAATAGCAGGCGCGATGCGTCCGTCATGGCGGCAGACTCCATCAGCCGCCTTACAGATTTCTAAATGGCGGGATACCCCTCCCCATTTGGGGATTTCGATCCGGACGGGGGAAACCTAGATTGGCGCCATCGACGGGGCGGCGGACGGCTCTCTGCCCTCCACCGCCCACTGAAAGGAGAAGGTTCGCACCTTCCCCGCCCCGCTGGCCGCCGTCGCCCCGTCGAACCAGTTTGCCGCCGGCCGCGATCATGCCCCGCAGCAGGATGCGCGCGGCGCGAGGTCCTCCACCGCCTCGCGCCGCCGCATTCGGGTCCAAAAATCCCGGTCGGCCGGCCGCTTCTCCGAGGTGGCTTACTCCAGGGTCTGAAACAGCCGGATCATCAGCGCCGTGCGTTCGACCAGCGACGAGTACAAGATGTGCTCGTCGTGGCTGTGGGCGCCATAGCCGTCGGCGCCGAGGCCGTCGAGCGTCGGGATGCCGAGCGCGCCGGTGAAGTTGCCGTCGCTGCCGCCGCCGGTGATCTTGCAGTCCTCGAGCTCGAAGCCGATCTCGTCGGCGAGCGCCTTGGCATGATTGAACAGGGCGGCGATTTCCGGCGACTTGATATAGGGCGGCCGGTTCATGCCGCCGGTGATCGTCACCTCGACGTCCGGGTCGAAGCTCGTGAAGCCAAGAACCTTGGCGCACATCGCCTCGGCCACCTCCGGGTTCGGCAGCCGCATATCGACCTCGGCCGTGCATTCCGACGGCACGACGTTCATCATCGTGCCGCCCTCGACGCGGCCGACATTGGCGGTGATGCCGGTGTCGTAGTCGGTCAGTTCCTCGATGCGCAGGATCTGGCGCGCCATCTCGCGGATGGCGCTGCGGCCGTCCTGATGGCTGGCGCCGGCATGCGACGGCCGGCCCTTCACGTGGATCCAGAACTGGGCGACGCCCTTGCGGCAGGTGACGACCTTGCCGCCCTCGCGCGCCGGCTCGGTGACCAGCACGTATTTGTTCTTGCGCGCTTCCGCCTCGATCATCTCACGCGAGACCGGACTGCCGACTTCTTCTTCGGGGATGTAGAGAAAGGTGATCGGCAGCGGCGTCTCCTCGCCGTTCCGCACCAGGTGCCGGTAAGCGTGCTGGGCGATGTAGGCGCCTGCCTTCATGTCGTAGATACCGGGACCGTAGACCTTGTCGCCTTCGCGGCGGACTTTCAATGTCTCGTCGATGATGCCGATGGCGTGCACGGTGTCGATATGGCTCAGCACCAGGATGCCCGGTCCTTCCCCGCCCCACGGCGTCCGCACCTTCAGGATATCGCCGTAACCGTCGCGCCCCGGCACGCGTTCGATCCGCGCACCAAGCTGCCGGGCGCCGTGCTCGACGTGATCGGCCATGCGATTGACGGCGGCCGCGTCGAACGACGGCGACTCGATCTCGACCCAGCCGAGAATGCCCTGCAGGATCTCCTCGGCATCAAGGCTCGGCAGGTTCGAGCCAGCAGCGACGGACTGGTCATTCGGCATGACGGATACGACTCCCCAACTGGTGATTGCACGGGTCCCCGGCGAACGTTAGCCGGATCGCGCCGACAGCAAAACCCCGCATCGTCCAGCGAGGGGTCGTCAGTCCAGATCGTCGAGCAGCGCCTTGGCGTCGGTCAGGTCGGCCGTCTCGAAGCCTTCGCCAAACCAGCCGTAGAGCGGCGCCAGCAGGTCCCGGGCCTTCCGGCGCTCGTCATTCCGGCGCCAGAGCCGCGCGAGGCTGGTCGCGGCACGCAGTTCCAGGGATCTCGCCTGCTGGGCACGAGAAACCTCCAGGGCCGACTGGAACATGGCTTCGGCGTCCTGGCTTTGACCAGCATCGTACGCCAGCACGACATCACCATGCATTCTCAGGACATCCGCCTCCCAGGTGCGCTCGCCGGATTTCTCGACCATGCCGACGGCACGCTCGACGGTCTCGCGCGCAATCTCGAGCTCGCCGGCGGCCACATAGGCCATCGCCAGCAAGGCGTTGTCCCGGGGCCGGTCCCGGTGCAAGCCCGCGGCCTGCCAGGCGGCCATGCCGTCGTGCATCCGGGCAAGGCCGGCTTCGAGCTCACCGGACGCCACCCGGTTCCATCCCTCCGCGATGATGCACCGGGCCGCCAAGCGATGCAGGCCGGATTCCGCGCACAAGTCGAGTGTCCGCCGCAGATGCTCCAAGGCCAGCGGCGCCTCGCGGCGGCACTGGTGCAGCCGCGCGAGATGCCAGTGCGCCAGCGCCAGGCTGGGCTGGTGTCCAAGCCGGTTCGCCAGGCCAACTGTCCGGCGCGCCATCTCCAGCGCCTGATCCGGCTGACCGAGCAGCCACTGACAGAGCGCGACCGTGGCATGGCCGCAAACACCGGGGTCATGGCCGCCATAGGTAAAGGTCTGGGCGTGATCGCGCTCGGGATCGTAAATCGCGATGCCATCGCGGGCATGCGCCAAGGCCGAGTCCAGCTCGCCGGCATAGATCGCCGTGGTCCATGCGGCGTGGTGCGCCTGCAACGGAAACTCGGTTCCGGTCTGGGTTTCGGCAATGGCCAACACATCGGCGGCGATTTGCCGGGCGGCCGTCGGCTTGGGGCGAAACTGCTCGTTCAGCCATGCGCCCCAGGCCGCGGCGAACCTGTCGGCCGGGCTGTCGATCGCCTGCGCCAACTCGCGGGCGCGCAGATAGGCTTGCTCGGCCGAGGCCACGCCCCAACCGCCCGTCATCGCCAGGATGGGACCGTAGGTCAGTAGAATGCCCAGCTCCAGCCGGTCGCGGTCCGTCGATTCCGGCAGGTTAGGAACAACCGCCAGCGCCTTCTCGAAATAATCGACGGCTTCGAGATGCGCCGAGCGCTCGACGGCTTTCGTCGCCGCACGCTGGAGGTAGGCCACGGCCTCGGACCACAATTCGCCGGCAAACGCGTGCCGCGCCAGGCTCTCCGCCCAATCGTCGAGCTGATCGCGGTGCTGCGCCTCAATCACGCGGAACAGGTCGACATGCAACGCCCTGCGACGGCCCAGCAGCAGGCTGTCATAGGCGACCTCGTGCACCAGCGCATGCTTGAACGTGAATTCAGCGTCGGGCGGCAGCCGGGTCTGGTAGAGGATCTCCGCCGACTGCAGATCGGCCAACGTGGCATCGAATGTCGGCGCATCGAGCCCGGCGATTGGCCGCAGGAAAGCGACGGCCACGTCTTTGCCGATAACGGATGCGGTTTGCAGCAGGCTTTTGCTGGCGGGCGGCAATCGGTCCAGGCGCGCCGCGAGCACGGCCTGCACCGACGACGGCATCTCCAGATCGTCAATCGGCTTGCGCAAGCGGAACCGGCCACGGTCGCGCGCCAGCACGCCCGACTCCTGCAGATTGCGGACGGTCTCCTCGAGGAACAACGGCGTACCGTCAGTGCGCTCGACAATCAGCCGCCGCAACGGATCAAGCGCCGGATCGTCGCCCAGCAGGGCGCGGAGCATGAGATCGGCCGTCTCCGCCTGCATCGGATCGGCGCGGATCAGGCGGAAATAGCTCTTGCCGGCCCAGTCGTGCCGATATTCCGGCCGATAGGTGACCAGCAGGAAAAGCGGCGCGCCCCCAAGTGCATCGACGAGACCGTCGAGCAGCGCCTGCGTCTCGTCGTTCAGCCAGTGCAGGTCCTCGACGACCAGGATCAGGGGGCGTGCCAGGCTGATCCGAACGAACAATTGCCGGATGGCGTCGCGGGTGCGCTGGTGGCGTTCCTCGGCGCTCAGCCGCTGCCAATCGCCGCTGTCATCATCCACAGGCAGATCGAGCAGCGCCTGCAATGGTGGAAGAATGGCGTTCAAAGCCGGATCGAGCGCGTCGATCTTCTCCTTCAGCTTCGCCGCGATCCGCGACGCGGCGATGCGCTTGCCAACACCGATCCAAGCGCCGACCAAGTCGCAGAGCAGGCAGGTCGGCGTATTCTGCTCATGCGCGGCCATCGCCGACGCGAGCACCGTCCATTCCTGGGTGCGGGGCGATTTCAGGAATTCGTGCACCAGCCGCGATTTGCCCATGCCGGGTCCGCCGACGATCGCGATCACCTCGCCCTGTCCGGCCGCCGCGCGTTCGAGCGCGCGTTCCAGTTTCGCCAGCTCGGCCTCGCGGCCGATGAAGCGGGTCAGGCCGCGCGTGGTCTGCGCCTCCCAGCGCGTCCGCGCCGCCGTGCTGCCGGTCAGCTCGAACAATCCGCTGTCCGAGCCCAACGGCCGGACCGTGACAAACCCTTCGGCCTGGCGATGGGTCTCGGCGGTCAAGCCGATGCGCCCCGGCGCCACCTGCTGCTCCACACGATAGGCCCGATGCACGGTCGGACCGCTGGCGTCGTAACGCCGGGACAGCGCCTCGCCCACATAACCGGCCACGACCTCGCCCGAATGCAGACCGACACGGATGGCGAGGTCGGCATCCGACAGTTCTTGCATCGCCTCCTGCATCGCCAGTGCCGCGTGGCAGGCGCGGACGGCGTGATCCTCGTGCGCCAGTGGCGCACCGAACAAGGCCATGATGCCGTCGCCGTGCACGTCGCACACCGTGCCTTCGAACCGGTTGACCGCGGCGGTCATGACCCGCAACGCCGGCGCCAGCCGCTCCACCGCGGACTCCGGATCGAGGCCGTCGATCAGCGCGCCGGATCCCTTGATGTCGGCGAACATCACCGTGACGCGCTTGCGTTCGCCTTCCATCGGCGCCGGCCGCAGCGACGGCGAAGGGCTCGCCGGCAGCGCCTCGGCGTCCGGCCCGGACGGCGCCTGCGCCGCATCGAGCAAACCGACCTGGCGCAACCCATCCAGCAGACGTTGGTTGGCCGCGTCGTCCCGATAGATCCGCCACTCGACGCGCTTCTCGATGAAGTCAGGCTGAATCCGTCGACAGGCATCGGCCGCCACGCGGGCCGCGTCCGGCTCGTCGAGCAGGCCATGGCAGATGGCGAGCAGGAAATGCGCATAGGGATCGCCAGGCGTTCGGCCGATCACGTCGAGCAGCAGGTCGTGCGCTTCTTCGTATTGGCGCGCGTTCAGATACGCCCGGGCCAGGCTGCAAAGGTACATCTGGCCGCGCGGGTTGCGGGGATTGGATTGCACCGCGTCCTCGAGCAGCGCGATGCCTTCCTCGTGCTGGCCGGCGATGTCGAGCTGGTTGCCGAGCGAGAAGCGCGCATGCGTGTTGCAGGGACAGAGCGCCAGCGCCTTGCGCATCTCGGCGATCGCCATCTCCTGCTGACCGGCCCAGACGTAGCAACTGCCGAGCGCCACATGCGCATAGGGCGATTCATGGTCGAGCGCAACGGCGCGATGGGCCGAGCTGAAAGCGTCGGCCAACGATCGCGCCCGCTCGTCGCTGCGTTCGAACAAGAGATCGCGGAGATGGGCCATGGCCAGCCCGGCATGAGCTTCGCTGAAGTCGGGTTCCTGGGCAATGGCGCGCACGAACATGGCGCGGGCACGGTCGGTACCCGCCGCATTGGCCTCGTTCAGGTTAGCGACGCCGCGGACGTAGCAGTCCCAGGCCGACAGATCCGTGGCCGCCCGTGCGACAGACCGGCGAAACTCGGCCTGCTCGACCGCCGGCGCGACGGACGAGACGATGCGGGCGGCGATCTCGTCAACGATCTCAACACCGTCGTCGGCCAGGCGGTCGAAACGCGCCGTCCACACCTGATAACCGGAGATGGCGTCGATCAGCTTGACGTTGAAGCGCAGCAGATTGTCCACGCGGCGCAATCCGCCGGAGACCACATAGCGGGCGCCGACTTGCCGGGCCAGTTCGCGCGGATCAACGGATTTGTGATCCTGAGTCAGGATCGCCTCGTGGCCGACGACGGGGAACGTACGCCACGATGCCAGCGCGGCGATCAGCTCGTCGGTCAAGCCGGCGACCAGCCTTTGTGCGTCGCCTTCGCCGTCCTGGCAGTCGAACGGACGCACCGCGACGATCGGCCGGTCCGGACTTGCCGCCGACGGTTCAACTGTCCTGATGGGCCGTGCCGCCGACGTTGCATCCGCGCGGGACGTTCGCCAGGCCGCCTCCAATTCACCCGACAGCGGCGCCTTCAGCTCTCCGAGCGCCTGCAGGCCGGCACGATATTGTTGCTCGGCCTCGGCACGACGGTCGGCGGCGATCAACAGCTCGACCAACCCGGCGCGGCTGGCCTCGTCGAACGGGTCGAGCTCGACAAGCTGCCGTGCATAAGGCAGGGCGTCCATCGGCGTATCGGTCAGCCGCCGCACCAGCTCGGCGAGAAGATCGGCGCGCTGGGTCCGCAGATCCTCGCGCTCGGCCACGCACCAGGCCTGGAAACCGGGACAGGCGGGCAGATCAAGTCCCTCGAGAAATTCGCCGCTGAAGGCGTCGACCAGTGCCGCAAGATCCGCCGTCGGTATGTCCGCGATGCCGTTCGCCAGCGCCCGGCGGATCTGCAGCACGTCGACCGCCGCGTCGCCAGGCTCAAACGCCACGTTTGTTCGGTCGGCGACGATCCGGGGCCGGTCGGCCTCGTCGACCAGCGGGCGAAGCTTGCTGAGGCTCCAACGCAAGGCGGCGCGGGGGTCGTCCGGGATATCCCAGAGCAAGTCGCACAGACTGTCCCGCCGGTGCGGCCGGCCGGTCAACGTCAGATAGGCGAGCAGCGCCAGCGTTTTCTTGGACGGCGGCAAATCCTGCCGCTCGCCGCCGCGCGTTACCGCGAGCGGCCCCAGAAACCGCAGCTCCAGAGGTGTCGTGCCGGACATGTCTCCCTGCTCACACGCCGAAATGGCCATTGCTGCAGCCCCAGATAACCCGCGGCTGTGACCATTTTCACTGATTTAGACGAGTTCGGGGCCGAATCCACGCAAATTCAACGCAGCGACCAACGCTGTCTCCAACGGCGAACACGCATTTACCGGCGGCACGCGGTCAGCAACCGACCGCCAACCCACGAAATGCCAATGGGAGACAGCAGATGACAGTGCAAATCGGCGATACCGCGCCGGATTTTCAGGCCGAGACGACCGAGGGTCATATTAGCTTTCACGACTGGATGGGCGACGGCTGGGCCATCCTGTTCTCGCATCCGAAGGACTTTACGCCCGTCTGCACCACCGAGCTCGGCTACATGGCGAAGCTCCAGCCCGAGTTCGAGAAGCGCAACGTCAAAATCATCGGCCTGAGCGTCGATTCGGTCGAGGACCACCGGGACTGGTCGCTTGACATCGAAGAAACGCAGGGCCGGGCGCCGAACTATCCGATGATCGGCGACCCCGACCTGAAGGTCGCGAAGCTCTACGGAATGATCCACCCGAACGCCACCGGCGGCGCCAAGGGGCGCACGGCGGCCGACAACGCCACCGTCCGCAACGTTCTGGTCATCGGTCCGGACAAGAAGGTCAAGCTGATCATCACCTATCCGATGAGCACGGGCCGCAACTTCGACGAGGTGCTGCGGGTGGTCGACTCGCTGCAGCTCACCGCCAACCACCAGGTGGCGACGCCGGTGAACTGGCGTCAGGGCGACGACGTGATCATCGTGCCGGCCCTCTCGGACGACGAAGCGAAGAAGAGGTTTCCGGACGGCTGGCAGGCGCCCAAGCCCTACCTGCGCATCGTGCCGCAGCCGGCCTAGACGCCTCTCCGACCGGGCGTCGGCCTCAAGCTCCAACCAAAGGACAAATAAGATGACGTATGTAATCAAGAGACTGCTGGCACCCGCCATGGTGCTGCTCCTCGGCGCGGCCTGCACGCATGCGGCCAATGCCGACTATGCCAACCCACAGCTGCTGACCTCGACCGAGCAGCTCGACCGGATGCTGGACCAGCCCGGCGTGCGCGTCGTCGACGTGCGGCCGAAGGCTGATTTCGACAAGGGCCATATCGAGGGCGCGGTGCATCTGGGCGCCGACGACATCATCGATCCGAACAGTCACATCGAAGGCGACCTGCTGCCGCACGACGAGATCGTCGGAATGCTGGAAGCCCGCGGCATCGACCGGAACACGCCGGTCGTGTTCTACGACGACAAGGGCGGCTTTCACGCCGCGCGGCTGTTCTGGATGCTGGAGTATTTCGGTCACCGCAAGGCCAGCGTCCTGAACGGCGGCTTCCCCAAATGGCAGAAGGAAGGCCGTCCGGTCAGCACCAAGCCGACCCGATACCAGCGGACGGAATTCACCCTGACGGCAATTCCGCGCCGGATGGCGTCGGCCGATTGGCTGCTGGACCGCAGCGGTAACAGCAATGTTGTGGTCATCGACGTGCGGCCGACCAAGGCGTATGACGCCGGCCACATTCCCTGGGCCCGCAATATTCCCTGGAAGCAGAACCTTGCCGCCGACGGCACGCTGAAGCCGGCCGACGTTCTGCTGGCGCACTTCGAGAGCCAGGGCGTGACCAAGGACAAGAACGTCGCCGTGCACTGCCAGGTCGGCAAGGCCGCGGCGCATTCCTATCTCGCCCTGCGGCTGCTCGGCTATCCGCGGATCCGGAGCTACGACCGCTCGTGGGCCGAGTGGGGCAACGCCGACGATCTGCCCAGGGCCGAGAAGAGCAAGAGCTAATCAGATCGGCTGACATTGCGGCCAGCCGGGGCGCGGATCCGCGCGTCCCGGCGACCGCCGCGTTAATCCATTTCATTCATGAACGAGACAGACCTATGATTTTCCGACAGCTCTTCGACAGCGTTTCCTGCACCTACACCTATCTGATCGCCAGCCGGCGCGGCGGCGAAGCGCTGCTCATCGATCCCGTCCTGGACAAGGTCGACCGCTATCTCAAGCTGCTGGACGATCTGGAGCTGAAGCTCGTCAAGGCGGTCGATACGCATCTGCATGCCGACCACATCACCGGCCTCGGCGCGCTGCGCGACCGCACCCGCTGCATCACCGTGATGGGCGTTGAGACAGCCGCCGACCTGGTGGCGCTGCGGCTCGCCGACGGCGACGTGATCGACCTCGACGGCCTGCGCCTCGTGGCCATTCACACGCCGGGTCACACGGACGATTCCTATTCCTTCCTGCTGGGCGACCGGGTGTTCACCGGCGACACGCTGTTCATCCGCGGCACCGGCCGCACGGACTTTCAGAACGGCGATCCGGCGGCGCAATACGACTCGCTGTTCAACCGCTTGCTGTGCCTGCCGGACGAGACGCTGGTCTTTCCGGGCCACGACTATAACGGCCAGACCGTCAGCACCATCGGCGAGGAAAAGGCCTGCAATCCGCGCCTGCAGGTCGGATCGGTCGACGAATACGTCGCGCTGATGAATGGCTTGAACCTGCCGAACCCGAAAATGATAGACGTGGCCGTGCCGGCGAACCTGCAGATCGGCCTGGCCCAGGCCGAGATCGACGCTCGCGGCTGGGCGCTGCGGTTCGAGCAGGCCCGCGACCTGCTGGACCGGCCGGATATTGCCTTCATCGATTTACGCGAGCGGTCCGAGCGTGCCCGGCATGGCGGCATCCCCGGCGCCTTGCACGTCCCCTACGGGCGGCTGAACGAGAACCTGGCGGACGGCGGTTTGCTGCGGGAGCTGGCGACGACCGGCGGCAAGCGGCTGGTGTTCTTCTGTGCCTACGGCGAGCGCTCGGCGATGGCGGTCGAGACCGCGCAGGCCGCCGGGCTCGCCAAGAGCAGCCACCTGAAGGGCGGCATCGACGCCTGGAAGAAGGCCGGCGGGCCCTTCGATCTGCATGTGCCTCGCGTGCGGCCCGAAAACGATCCGATCCCCGGCTGCGGCGGCTGGGATATCGAAGACGAACCGGTCGTGCGCCGTCCGGCGAATGCGGCCTGACGGGGGAGATCGGCGATGCTGAAGACGCTCTTCACCGCGCATCCGGCCTCGGTCAACGAGACCTATCTCCAGCACATGGCCATGGCCGCGAGTTTCGCGCTGCGCCTGCTGGCCGGCGGCTTCGCGGTCGCCGTCCATGCCGTGCTGCCGTTCCTGTTCCAAAGCACGGGCCGCCGGATCGTCGCCGAATTGCACGGGCGCATGGTGACACATCGCGTCGTCCGCCCCGCGCCAATTCACGCGGATGGCCCGTCCGTCGTGTCCCGGTAAGCGTTCCCAACGGAGAAACACATGACCGACACTTTGATCGCCGACGCGGCGCAGCCGGCTTCACCCGCGCAAGCCGACTATGCCGATGCCGCCGCCTACGAACGTTACATGGGCCGCTGGAGCCGACAGCTCGCGAAACGGTTTCTGGATGTCACCAGGATCGGCCCCGCGACCCAGATCCTGGACATCGGTTCGGGCACGGGCGCGCTCTCCGATGCCGTTGTTGGCGCGGTCGGGGACGCCGAGACCGTCGGCATCGACCCGACACCGTCATTCGTTGCCCACGCCCAGGCGCACGCGCGCGACGCGCGACAATCCTTCATGGACGGCGATGCCCGCTGCCTGCCGTTCCCGGACGACTTCTTCGATGCCAGCCTGGCGCTGCTGTCGCTGCACAACATTCCCGATGCCGACAGGGCGCTCAACGAGATGTGCCGCGTGACCCGGCCCGGTGGCGTGCTGGCGGCCTGCGAATGGGACTTCGCCGACGGCATGCAGATGTTCCGCGTGGTCTGGGACGTCTTGTTCGCGCTTCATCCCGAGGCGCGGGCGGAGTTCTCGACCGAGATTCCGCTGGGCGGCCGCGGCGAGTTGCATGCGCTCTGGACCGCCGGCGGCATTCGCGACGTGGTCGAGACGTCCATCACCCTGCCCATGACCTTCTCCGACTTCGACGACTTCTGGACGCCGTTCGCCGAAGGTCCGTCGCGGGCCTGGCGTTTCCTGAACCGGCTGTCCGATGCGGAGCTCGACGGGTTTCAACGGACGCTGCGCCGCACGCTGCTGGGCGACGAGGTGGATGGACCCTTCCGCCTGCACGCCCGGGCCTGGGCCGTACGCGGCTATGCGCCCTGACCACGCGTCGCTCGATCCAGATCCCAACGCCATACTTGAGGAGTAGTTCAGATGAATGTTGTTTCAAAGCCGATCATCGATGCCGCGACCGACGCCGCGAAGGCGAAGGCCGCGGCGACCTACAACGCGGCGGCCGACCACTTCGACGACGAACCTTTGGCCTTCTGGGCGCGGCACGGCCGTGCCACCGTCGATCGGCTCGCCCTCCGGCCCGGCGCCACCGTGCTGGACGTCGGTTGCGGCACCGGCGCCTCGGCGCTGCCGGCGGCCGAGCGCGTCGGTCCGGTTGGCCGGGTGATCGGCGTCGACCTGGCCGAGGGTCTGTTGGCCAAGGGGCGAGCCAAGGCGACCGAGCGGGGCCTGCGCAACGTCGAATTCCGCACCGGCGACATGGCGCAGCTTGGCTATCCGGACGGTCATTTCGACGCCGTGATCTGTGTCTTCACGATCTTCTTCCTGCCCGACATGGAGCGACAGGTGGCCGAGCTCTGGCGCATGGTACGGCCGGGCGGCCAGCTCGCCATCACCACCTGGGGTCCGCGCTTTTGCCAGCCGGGCGCGTCCTACTTCTGGTCCGCGGTTCGACGTGTACGACCGGATCTGCATGCGGCGTTCAATCCGTGGGACCGCATCAGCGATCCCGAGGCGGTGCGGCAACTGCTGCGCGACGGCGGCGTGCCGGACGTCGATGTCGTCGCCGTCGACGACCGGCAAAAGCTGCGCAGTTCCGAGGAATGGTGGACGGTCGTGCTCGGCGCCGGCTTCCGTTGGACGGTGGAACAGATGGGACCAACGATCGCGGCGCAGGTGCGCAACGTCTGCATCGAGTGTCTGTGGGAGAACGGCGTCAGCGAGATCCAGACCAACGCGATCTACGCCCTCGCCACGAAGGAAGATTTCTGAGTCCGATCCGGACTTGTACGGGACCGCCGGCCATGAGATGTGATGTGCATGCGCCGGCCGAACGGGAACGGGTTCGTGTTGCGCCGACTGCTGCTGCTGGCGGCGGTCGGCGCGACTATTGTCGGGCCGGCCTTGGCGGCGAATGAAATGCTGCCTGCTGACGTCGCCTCGGGATGGGTGTTCGCCAAGAGCCTGCCGGACGGGTTCAAGGCGCACGGCTACCAGGTCGTCTCGAAGGCCGACGGGCATCCGGTGCGCGCCGGCACGCAGTCGCTGCGGTTCGAGGTCCGGGCCGGCGATTGCGGCCGCGATCCGCGGCGGTTCGGCTGGGACGATTGCGCCCAGGACCGCGAGCGGCACGAGCTGATCCAGCGCGGCGACCGGCAGAAGGAGGGCCGGGAATTCTGGTACGGCTGGTCGATCTTCGCGCCGGAAGACTGGCCGAACGTGTTTCCGACCAAGGTCGCGATCGGTCAGTTCCATCAGCGCGGCGATCACGTCGTCTGGATGTTTCAGAACGCCGGCGGCGGCCTGCATGTCGACAATCAGGTGCCGGGCCACACGGTCGCGCTGTTGCCGCTGATCGCGGCGGAAGACTTTCGCGGACGCTGGCACGACATCGCGGTGCATGTCCGCTGGTCGCGCGAGGACGACGGTTTCTTCCGGGTCTTCGTGAACGGCGCGCCGGTCTACGATTATGCTGGCGCCACCATGACGGCCGAGGAGGTCTATTTCAAATTCGGCATCTATCGCAGCTTCGTCAGCCGCTGGCGCGCGGCGACCGGCAAGCAGGAGTTGCCGACACAGGTTCTCTACCTCGACGAGATCCGCCGCGGGCCGACGCGGGACTCCGTGACACCGAGCCCGCGCTGACGCGTCAGAACAGCACTAGGCCCGGCACCTTGACGCGGACGCGATAGAGCGACGTCGAGGCGGTGACGAACAGGCTGCGGAGGTCGTCGCCGCCCCAGGTGAAGTTGGCGACGATTTCAGGAAACCGAATGACGCCGAGGCACTCGCCGTGAGGATCGAACACGTGAATGCCGCCGGGGCCGGTGCAGAACAGGTTTTCCGCGCTGTCGATCTTCATGCCGTCCGCCCCGCCATCGCCCTCGCCGGTCGGCGCGGCCCAGACACGGCTGTTGGCGAGCGTACCGTTGGTGGCGACGTCAAAAACCCGCACGTGAGCATGCTCGGTGTCGTTGACGAACAGGCGCGTTTCGTCACGGCTGAAGCACAAGCCGTTCGGCTGGCCGAAATCGTCGGCGAGCAGCGTCAGCCGGTTGTCGTCGGGTTCGATGCGGTAGACGCCGCGGAACGGCAGCTCAACCTCGCGCGGCACGCCGTAATACTCCAGCCGACCGTAGGTCGGGTCGGTGAAATAGATGCCGCCGTCGCTTTTGACGACGATGTCGTTGGGGCTGTTCAGCTCCTTGCCGTCCCAGTGGCTCGCCAGCACCTCGATCGCGCCGTCGAGGCCGGTACGGGTGACCCGGCTGGTGGCGTGCTCGCAGGTGACGATGCGGCCCTGGCGATCGTAGGCATTGCCGTTCGCCTTGTCGCTGGGCTGGCGGAAGGTCTCGATGCCACCGTCGGCGCGCCATAGCCGCATGTGATCGCCCGGCATGTCGCTGAAGATCAGATGGCGTTCCTTCGGGTGCCAGATCGGCCCCTCGGTAAAGGCGAAACCGCTGCCGATCTGCTCGATCACGACATCGTCGCCGACGACGTCGCGGAAACCGTCCTGCCGGATCTCGACGTTCATCTGCCCCCCTTCCCTATCGGCTAGAGCCAGTACTGCAGCACGTATTCCCAGGGTCCCTCGACGTTGACCAGGTCGACCCGTTGCATCTTGATGCGGTAGCCGTCGTCGGTCTTCTTCAGCTCGTGCCGATACTTGCCGGCGAAGTGCCGCATCTCGTCGTTGCGGTATTCGCTGACATGGAAGCGCGAGCGCGCGACGATATCGCCGGTCGCGGGATCTTCGGAATCGATGACGACGTTGGAGACCACGTGGCTCATCCGGTTCGGCGGCCGCTGCGAATGCGCGCGCGGGTGGTTGATGCGCTTGATGCGCATGTCCATCAGGAAGGCGTCCTCGTAGAAGATGTTCGGCACGCCCTCGCCGTGGTCCTGGTCTTCCGAGACCGGCATCCAGTAGAGGCCGTCATCGGTGAACATGGGCAGCCAGTCGTCCCAGCGGCGCTCGTCCAGCACCTCGGCCTGGCGGTAGAGGAACTGCTCGACCGCGCGCTGGGTTTCGGCGCTGACGGCGCCGTTTGCCTTGCCCGCCATCTCAGACCCCCGCCGACATGTATTCTTTCCAGGCCCGGAACTGGTTGCGCATCGGCGCCTCGCTCATGCCGGTGACCGAGGTGATGACGCCGTCCGCTTCCGTGTCCTGGCCGGCGTTGCGGTGGAAGCTGACCCACTCGCCGCCGTCCAGTTGCAGACCCTGATGGCAGGACCAGAAGTTATGCAGGTCGTCGGCGTTGACCATCGTCGACGGCGAATTCACATGATAGTAGTAGGCGAGCGCTCGCCGGTAGATCGCCTCGGGCGCGCCCTTCAGCCGGAAATGCCAGATCTCGGTCAGCGTGCGGTCGGCGCCGAGCGGCCGCACGGCGCGCAACTGCTGCAGCGGCGACTGCACCGAGAGACAGGGATAGACCAGCACGTGGTGGATGTTGACGTCGAGGATCTCGGCGGCGCGTTCCTTGCCATAGGCCTTCTCCATCACCGCTTCGTATTCCAGCGTGTCGGGATCGCGCGGCCGCAGGCCCATATAGCCCTGCAGGATGCAATGGCCGTGCGGGAAGCCGACGGTCTCGAGCGAATCCCATTTCTCGAACGGCAGCGAGAAGGCCGACAGCATGCCGTAGGACATCGGCGGCTTCTCGCCGGTGCGGTCCTCGTAGTCGCGTTCCACGGCCGAGGCCGCGACGCCCGTCGATTCATGCGTAATGGACGGATGCAGCGCGTCGAGCTGATTCTCGAGAAAGATCTTCCAGTTGGATTTCTGGATCACCCGGAAGCAGTTCGGCACGACCTCGACCTCGCCCTCGGGCGCCCGGTCGCACATGTCGTCGAAGGCGACCTTGGCGCCGCCGAGCCAGGTTTCCAGGTCAGGGCCGTCCTTGGAGAGGCTGGCGAAGACGAAGCCGCGATAGGAGCCGCTGCGTTCGGCCGGCTTCACCTGTGCGTCGGGGCTGTCCATCGACATGCGCGTATTGTCGTAGCCGTCGCGGACCGGGATCTGGCGGACCGTGCCGTCCATGTAGAACTGCCAGGCGTGATAGGAGCAGCGGAACGCCTTGCCGGCATTGCCGTGCTGCTCGGGGCAGAGCAACGCGCCGCGGTGCGGGCAGCGGTTGTAGAGCACGTGCACCCGGCCGTCGTCGCCGCGCGACATGATCATGCGCTGCTTGCCGATCATGGTGGTCCAGAAGTCGCCCGGATTGGGCACCTGGCTTTCGTGGCCGACATAGATCCAGGATTTGTGGAACAGCCGTTCCATCTCTAGGTCGAAGACCGCCTCGTCGGTATAGCAGGCCCGGTGCACCCGGTCCGGCTCGACCAGCCGATCGACGTTGAAACCGCCATTCGTATCCATGTGGAGCGCCTCCCGTCGCGTCTGATTGCCGAGCACGATAGCGAATTCGCGCGGACTTCGCCAACACGCGCGGGGGTGCTAGGCTTCGCCACAGCGGTCACGATACCGCGATAAAAAAGAACACGAGAGGAGGCGAGCAATGGGACAGAAACATAGGCTGCGCCGGGGGATCGTCGCGGCGCTGCTGCCAGCCTGCCTGATAGCAACGGCAGCAGTGGCCGAGGAAGTCAAGATCGGCGTCGTGCTGACCTATTCCGGCGGCGCCGCGTCGTTCGGCGAGCAGATCGACCGCGGCATGAACCTCTATCTGAAGCAGCACCCCGAGGCCTTCGGCGGCCATACGGTCAAGCTGATCAAGCGGGACTCCAAACGGCCAGGCGGCGACATCGCCAAGAACGCGGTGCAGGAGCTGATCACCCGCGAGAGGGTCGACATTCTGGCCGGCTTCGTGTTCTCGCCGAACGCCATGGCGAGCGCGCCGCTGGCGACGCAGGGCAAGGTGCCAATGATCGTGATGAATGCCGGCACGGCCTGGATCCCCAGCCTGTCACCCTATATCGCCCGGGTCTCGTTCACCATGTGGCATTCGGGCTATCCCATGGGCAAATATGCGCACGACAAGCTGGGCTGCGGCACGGCGGCGGTGGGCTATACCGACTATCCGCCGGGCAAGGACAGCCTGAACGCCTTCAAGACAGGCCTCGAGGAAGCCGGCGGCCAGCTGGTGGACGCGGTACCCATGGGCGGCCCGCGCGAGGTGCCGGACTTCACGCCGTTCTTCCAGCGCGTCAAGGACAAGGGGCCGAACTGCTTCTACGTCTTCGTGCCGGCCGGCAACCACGCGGCGGCCGTGGTCAAGACCTATGCCGCGCTCGGCATGCGTGACGCCGGTATTCGGCTGATCGGCCCGGGCGACATCACCCAGGACACCAAGCTGCAGGGCATGGGCGACGCGGCGCTGGACCTGATCACCATGCATCACTACGCGGCCGACTATGACAATCCGCAGAACCAGGCCTTCGTTAAGGCATGGAAGGCGGAGTACGGCGCCGACAGCACGACCGACTTCATGGCCGTGCAGGGCTGGGACGGCATGGCCGCCATCGCGCACGCCATCAAGGCGCAGAACGGCGACATCAGCGCCGAGGGCACGATCAAGGCACTTGCGGGGTGGACCTTCGACAGCCCGCGCGGCCGGATCATGATCGACGCCGACACGCGCGACATCGTGCACGACGCCAACGTGCACAAAATCGTCAAGCAGGACGGCCGCCTGGCGATCCAGGTGATCGACACGGTGCCGCAGGTCAAGGACCCCTGCAAGGCGCTGAAAATCGGCAAGTGCAAGTAGGCTGCGTGGAGGAAATGGTTGGTGAGGATGCCACCTGCGTTCGCGGCGACATCGACCAACAACTGCCTTTGTCTTTGCGCGACCTGAACATTTATTCCCCTCTCCCGCGAGCGGGAGAGGGGTTTTATGTCGTCGCGCCGTGACCGCTGTCGTCAGCATCCTGTTCGACGGGCTTGCCTACGGCATGCTGCTGTTCGTCATTTCCGTGGGCCTGTCGCTGACCATGGGGTTGATGGGGTTCGTGAACCTGGCGCACGGCGCCTTCGCCATGGCCGGCGGCTACGCCACGGTCAGCCTGATGAACGGGCTCGGCGTGCCGTTTCTCGTGTCGCTCGGTCTCGCCTTCGTCATCGTGACGGCGATCAGCGTGCCGTTGGAGCGCCTGCTCTACCGGCGGCTCTATGCCGCCGATGAGCTCGATCAGGTGCTATTGAGCATTGGCCTCGTGTTCATGGCCGTCGCGACGGTGACGTTCATCTACGGACCGGCGCCGCCGTCGATCGCCATGCCGGCGTTCCTGACCGGCCAGGTCGATCTCGGGTTCAGGACGGTCCCGACCTACCGCTTCTTCACCATCATCGTTGGCCTGGTGATGATCCTCGGGCTCTGGCTGGGCTTCGAGCGGACGATCGTAGGCGCCAAGATCCGGGCGGCCGTCGACAACCGGCGCATGGCGCGGTCGGTCGGCATCGACGTCGACCGGCTGTTCCTGCTGACCTTCGCGCTGGGCAGCGGCCTTGCCGGCCTCGGCGGCGGGCTCGCCATCGAGATCGTCGGCATGTCGCCGACCTTCGCCATCCAGTATCTCGTGTTCTTCCTGATCGTCGTCGCGGTCGGCGGCCTCGGCAGCATTCGCGGCGCATTCGTCGCCGCCGTGCTGCTGGGCGTCATCGACACGGCCGGCAAGTATTACTGGCCCGAGGGCGGCGCGTTCTTCATCTATGCCGCGACGGTGGCCCTGCTGCTGCTGAAGCCGGCCGGGCTGTTCGGCCGGGACCACGCGGCATGACGACGGTCACGGTCTCGGCCGACGCGGCGCGCGCCTATTTGCGGGACCGCGAACGCTGGCGGCCGGTCGAGGCCCTGCCCTGGCTGACCGCGGTGGCGGCGTTCTTCTTGGCTCCCGACTACATGGTCCTGGGCACGCAGGTGCTCATCATGATCATCTTCGCGCTGTCGCTGGACCTGATCCTGGGCTATGCCGGCATCGTTACGCTGGGCCATGCCGCTTACTTCGGCGTCGGGGCCTACGCCACCGGCATGCTGTCGGCGCATGCCGGCTGGACCGAGCCGGTCAGCGGCCTGCTGCTCGGCGGGCTCGCCGCCGGCCTCGTCGGCCTCGTCTCGGGCCTGGTGCTGTTGCGCTATCACGGCCTGACGCTGTTGATGCTGACGCTGGCGACGGCGATCCTGCTGCAAGAATTCGCCAACGTGGCCGAGGACTGGACCGGCGGTTTCGACGGCCTGCTGGGCATGAGCTACGCGCCATTGCTGGGCGTATTCGAGAACGATCTCTGGGGCCATACCTATTACTGGTACGCGCTCGTCGTACTGGCGCTCTGTTTCCTGTTCGCGCGCCGGCTGGTGCATTCCGCATTCGGCCGGGCGCTGGTGGCGATCCGGGAGAACCGGGCGCGCATGCATGCCATCGGCGCGCCGGTACGCCGCCGGCTGGTCACGGTCTACACGATCTCGGCGGTGATGGCGGGTCTCGCCGGTGCGCTGTTCGCGCAGGCGACCGTGTTCGTGACCTTGGACGTGCTCAGTTTCGCGCGCTCGGGCACGGTGTTGATCGTGCTGATCCTGGGCGGCACGGGCCGGCTCTACGGCGCCTTCGTCGGCGCGCTCGTCTACGTGATCCTGGAGGACGAGCTGGCGAAGGTGAGCCCGGAATTCTGGGAATTCGGCATCGGCCTGGTCTTGGTGCTTGTGGTGCTGTTCTTCCGTGGCGGCCTGCTCGGCGCCGTCGACGCCATGACCAAGCGCCTGCGGGCTCGGCCTTCGTGACGGCGGCGCTCGAGGTTCGGGATCTCTGCCGCAGCTTCGGCGCGCTCAACGTCACGCGCGACGTCAACATGGCGCTGGACAAGGGCGCGCGGCATGCGCTGATCGGCCCAAACGGCGCCGGCAAGACGACGCTCGTCAATCTGATCGCCGGCGCGCTGCCGCCGGAGTCGGGCACGGTGTTCATCGGGGGCCGGGACATCACGCGCCTCGATCAGGCAGCGCGGGTAAAGACCGGTCTTTGCCGCACGTTCCAGATCAACCAGTTGTTCCGCGCGCTGACCGTGCTGGAGAACGTCGCCCTGTCAATTTCCGAGCGGCGCGGCCGCGGCGCCGGGCTGTTCCGGCCGTTCTCGCGCAACGCCGATGTCGTCGACGAAGCGATGGCGTTGCTTGAGCGATTAAGGTTGGCGGACGATGCTCTGACGCCGGTGGCGGAGCTCGCCTATGGTGGTCAGCGCCTGGTCGAGATCGCCATTACGCTGGGCCAGCAGCCGACGGTGCTGCTGCTGGACGAACCGGCGGCCGGCGTGCCGTCGACCGAGAGCCACCTGCTGCTGGATCTGCTGGAAACCCTGCCCGACGACATCGCCATCCTGATCATCGAGCACGACATGGACGTGGTGTTCCGCTTCGCCGAGCGCGTGACGGTGCTGGTCGACGGCGCCGTGCTGGTCGAGGACACGCCGGCCAACATCGCCGAGAACGCCGACGTGCGCGCGGTCTATCTGGGCGAGCGGCGCGATGGCTGAATCCCTATTGGCATTAGAGGGCGTCCGCGCCGGCTACGGCGAGACCGTGGTGCTGGAGGATGTGTCGCTGCGGCTGGCAGCCAGCGAGAGCGTCAGCCTGGTCGGCCGCAACGGCGTCGGCAAGTCGTCCTTGCTAGCGACGATCATGGGCCTGACGACGCTGCACGGCGGCGCGATCGGTCTTGCCGGCGAAAATATCGGCGCGGCGCCAACGCACCGGCGCAACGCCGCCGGACTCGGCTACGTGCCGCAGGAGCGCGAGGTGTTTCCATCGCTGACCGTGCAGGAGAACCTGGACGTCGCGAGCCGGGCCGGCGCCTGGACGCGAGCCCGCGTGTTCGAGCTGTTTCCCCAGCTCGCCGCGCGGCGCGGCAACCGTGGAAACCAGCTCTCGGGCGGCGAGCAGCAGATGCTGGCCATCGGCCGGGCGCTGGTCGGCAATCCGAAAGCACTGCTGATGGACGAGCCGTCGGAAGGCCTGGCGCCGGTGATCGTCGACGAGCTGGAGCGGGCGGCAACGACGCTGAAACAGGAGTCGGGCATGGCCATCATCCTGGTCGAGCAGCACATCCGTTTCGCCCTCGATTTCTCGGACCGCTGCATCGTCATGAACCGCGGCCGCATCGCCTTCGACGGCCCCAGCGACGCGCTGCGAGATGAGGAGATGTTGCGGGAGTATATGGGGTTGACGGCCTGACGCCGACGTCCGGACCGGATGGCACACTCTTCGAGACAGCCGCTACGCGGCTTCCTCAGGGTGAGGTCGGGCACTGATATCAATGCCCAGCCTCACGCTGGAGACCTTTGCACGGTAGGTGTTGTTTGTCGCTATGTTCGAGCTTGGCGCTGGGTTGTTAGCGGCGATCGCGCCTGTTTTCGAGCCGCTGACCGGCTTGAGGCCTGTTTGCTGTCGATGAGGTCGATATCGAGCGGCCTCAAGTTGCGCAGAGGACGGCGAGGCGTCGCAGGTTGTAGGCGAAACAGGCGAGCGTGACGGTGACTTCGTTGCGTGCTTGGCTGAAATGCGGCAGGCGGCTGAGGCGGTAGCTTCGTTTGAGGGTGCCGAAGATCTTCTCGACCGGTCGGCGCCGGGCCACCAGCCGGTGGTTCCGGGCGGTCTCTTCGGCGTTGAGCGGCCTGCCTTTACGGGCATGGCGCATGACCCCGTCGGCGATGCCGAGCGCCGCCAGATGATCGCGCAGGCGCCGGGCGTCATAACCACGGTCGGCATAGACGGCCTGCTCGTCGCCCTGAACCAAATCGGCGGCAAAGTCGATCTCCTGGCGATTGGCCGGCGTCAGAAACAGGCCGCGGATCAGCGCCGAGCCCTGATCCACGGCCACATGCAGCTTGTAGCCAAAGCTATAGCGCCGGCGCTCGTTGTTGGTGCCAAAGCGCGCATCCGGATCGGTCCGGCTGGTCCGGCCTTCCTTGATCCGAGGCCGCCGCGCCGCGCTGCTCACCAGGCTGGCATCAATCAACGTGCCTTGTTTGAGCACGACCTGGTGCGCTTCGAGCTGACGCGACAACTCCCCCATCAGCGCCTCAAGACGCGCCGCCCCGCGTAGACGGTCCCGGAAACGGTGGATCGTCGAGTGATCGGGAACCGGATCGCTCAGGCTCAGACCGACAAACCGACGGAACGAGATCCGGTCCGCCAACGCCTCCTCCATCATCGGATCCGACAGATTGTACCAGCGCTGCAACAGCAGCACCTTGAACATGATCAGCGCCGGATAAGACGGCTCGCCCCGACGCGACGGATAAAGCCCCTCCAGCAGCGCCTCAAACGGCCGCCAGTCCACAAGATCATTGATCTTCGACAGCCGATCGAACCGAGCGCCAAGCCGCGCCTCGACAACCGCGTCCTCAAACCCCAGCTGACCAACACGCTTGCGAGACATCTCAAACCCTCACCGACAGCCCCTATACCGTCAGTGAATCACGCTTCCCAAAACCGTGCAAAGGTCTCCACGCTGAGGAGCCGGCGAAGCCGGCGTCTCGAAGCGCGCTATCGGGTCTCAGCCATCACCCTCACATCGGCGTTTTCGGCGGGTGGGCGCGGATGACATCTTCGTTGAGGTCGGCGCCCCAGCCCGGGCCGGGCGGCAGCAGGAGGTCGCCGTCGTCGATCTGGGGTGCGTAGGTCAGGATCTCGTCCTTCCAGGGCACGTCGTCGATGTCGATCTCCATGATGCGGAAGTTCGGCACGGCGGCGCAGAGATGCGCGCCCATCAGCGTCGAGAGGTGGCCGTAGAAATTGTGCGGCGCGACGTTGACCTCGAAGGCTTCGGCCATGCCGGCGATCTTCAGCGACTGCCAGATGCCGTTCCAGGGCACGTCGATGATGGCCACGTCCATGGACCGGTGCTCGAAATAGGGCCGGTAGCCGCGCAGGCCGTACAGCGACTCGCACGACGCGACCGGCGTCTTTACGGCATCGCGGATCTGCCGGAGGGCAACGGGATCGTAGAGGTCGAGCTCGAACCACGCGAGGCCGAGATCGTCGAGACCGCGCATGACCTGCAGGTAGCC
Organism: Alphaproteobacteria bacterium; assembly: GCA_965232515.1. Classification (GTDB taxonomy): domain Bacteria; phylum Pseudomonadota; class Alphaproteobacteria; genus JANQKO01. Next base: position 3,239,050 of record CBDDPY010000002.1, read on the forward strand.
TTCCGGCTTGAAATTGAAGTTGAGATCGAGATGGATGCCGACGTCGGGCCCGACGCCATCGCGGAAGGCTTCGAGCTGGGCGCGCATGCCCGCGACCAGACCGGCGTCCCAGTTCAGCTCGGGCCAGCCGGGGCCGGCGGTGAAACCCGGCAGGTGCAGGCCGGGATCCCGGTCGAACAGAAAGATGTTGGTCTTCAGCGCCTTGAAGCCGCGATCCCGCACCTCATGGCCGAGCGCGACGACGTCATCCAGATTCCGCAACGGCGGCCGGTTCATGGCCTCGGCGTTGGCTTCCGACATGCGGTAGGAGCCGCAATGCGACCAGTAGAGCGGGATACGGTCGCGGACGGCGCCGCCGAGCAGCTGATAGACCGGCACGCCAAGCGCCTTGCCCTTCAAGTCGAGCAACGCATTTTCGATCGCCGCCACGGCCTGCTGCGTCATGCCGCCCGGCGCCGCGCGGGTCAGCGCATAGAGCTGCTGGCTCAACTTCTCGTGATGCCTGGCGTCGGCGCCCTCCAAGCCTGTCGCCAGTCGCGCGATGACGCCCGATAGGCCGGGGCTGCCATAGCACTCGTTGTATTCGGCGATGCCGATCAACCCGGCATCCGTCAGCAGCTTCAAAAACGAGAAAACCCGCCAGCCGGCGTCGCAATGCAGGATCTCATGCCCGGTGATCTTCATGCGCCTCGCCTTCCCTCCCGGTGCCTGCGTTTTTGTCGATGGCCGCAGGCCTATGCAAATTCTAACAGGCGTTATTCGTTCATGTTCAATTTCGCAATTCTGGAACGTTTCTAAATGCCGATTTATCGACGAGCACAACCCCAACGCCGCTCGGGCGTTGCAAAATCGGGAGAACTCCAATGGCTTTGGGTTTATTCAATTTCCTCAATTTCGGCGCGCAGGCCTCGTTCAACGGACTGTTGGCGCGGCTGCGCGGCACCACCGTAATTCCCAACAACGACGATCAGGCGCGGGTCAGCGACTTCGACGGCCAGCGCTTTGTCGTCGGGCGCGGCGACGCCTCGGAGGTCGACGGCGCGCCGGTGCTGACCATCGACGACGACCGCGTGTCGCTGCGCAATGCCGGCCGGCTGGCGACGGAAGGCGAAACCGCGACCGTGCAGGTCGACGGCGACCGCGCCAGCATCACGAACCGGCGTGGCGGCGCCATCGAGGCGGAAGACACCGCCATCGAGATCAACGGCGACCGGGCCCATGTCTCGAACCAGCGCGGCGCCCTGATCGATGGCGGCCAGAACGGCATCGAGGTCAACGGCGAAGATGCGCATATCAACAATGCCGGCCTGATCGTCGGCGGCTTCAACGGCGTCAACTTCGCCTTCGAGGGCGAAACCGACAGCTTTCTGTTTAACCGCGGCACCATCCTGTCGGACAGCCGCGCGGTGAACATCGACGGCGACGGCGTGCGCGTCGTCAACCGCGGCGACATCCGCGGCACCGGCGACCAGCGCAACGGCACGATCTATGCCGACGCGTCCGCCGACAATTACGAGATCGAGAACGACGGCCGGGTCGACGCCGGCAACGGCAACCAGGGCGCCGGCATCTCGCTGCAGCTGGGCGAGAGCGTCGACGCCGAGGTGCATAACGACGGCGTCATCCAGGGCCGCGGCCAGGCGGCGGCCAGCAGCAACCTCGCCGGCGACGGCATTCGCCTGTTCTCGGGCGTCGAGGGCAGCTCGACCTTCACCGGTCAAATCCGCAATCGCGGCACCATCGATTCCGAGAGCGACCAGGGCACCACGGCCGGCGTGCGCGCCGCCGAGGGCGTGAACTTCCAGGGCCGGCTGGTCAACGAGCGGAACGGCGTGATCGCGGGCGACCAGAACGGCGTCTATTTCGGCAACGGCGACCACGAGGACGGCCTGTTCGTCAACCGCGGCCGCGTCAGCTCGGACAGCCGGGCGGTCAACCTGGACGGCGACGGCCTGACCTTCGTCAACCATGGCCTGGTTCTGGGCACCGACAATCAGCGCAACGGCACCGTCTATCTGGACGGCACGGCCGACGACACCACGGTTCGCAACCACGGAAAAATCGACGCCGGCGCGGGCAATCTGGGCGACGGCATTTCGGTGCAGGTCGGTTCGTCGAGCGAGGACGCCCTGAACGAAGACATCGTCATCCACAACAGCGGCGAGATCCAGGGGCGCGGCCAGGCCGCGTTCGAGAACGGCGCCCGCGCGGCCTCGAACGGCTCCAGCGGCGTGCGCTTCTTCAACGGCTCGGGCGAGCCGGAAGCGACGGTGTCCGGCAGCGTCACCAATTCGGGCACGATCACGGCGGAAGTCGATGTCGGCTTCCTGGGCGGTCTGGTGGTCGAGGACGGTGTCGGCTTCGACGGCACGATCACGAACGATCGTCGCGGCGTCATCTCCGGTCCACGCAACGGTCTCTATGTCGGCAACGCCGAGCACGATCTGACCGTCAACAACTCCGGACGGATCGAATCCGGCAGCCGCGCCGTCAACCTCGATGGCGATAACGTCACCTTCAACAACCACGGCGACGTGGTCGGCACCGATAACCAGCGTAACGGCACGCTCTACGTCGACGGCACGGCCGACAACGTCACCATCACGAACAGCCGGCGCGGCGACATCGACGCGGGCGCGGGCAACCTGGGCGACGGCATCGCCGTGCAGGTCGGTTCGTCGAGCGAGGACGCACTGAACGAGAACATCGTCATCGACAACGAGGGCGAGATCCAGGGACGCGGCCAGGCCGCGTTCGAGAATGGCGCCCGGGCCGTCGCGAACGGTTCCAGCGGCGTGCGTTTCTTCAACGGATCCGGCGAGCCGCAGGCGACGGTGTCGGGCAGCGTCACCAATTCCGGGACGATCACGACGGAAGTCAATGTCGGCTTCCTGGGCGGCCTGGTGGTCGAGGATGGCGTCGGCTTCAACGGCACGATCACCAACGAAGCGCGCGGCGTCATTTCAGGTCCGCGCAACGGCCTCTATATCGGCAATGCCGAGCACGACCTGACCGTCGACAACTTCGGCCGCGTCGAGTCCGGCAGCCGCGCCGTGAACCTGGATGGCGATAACGTCACCTTCAACAACCATGGTGAGGTGGTCGGCACCGGCGACCAACGCAACGGCACGCTCTATCTCGACGGCACGGCCGACAACGTCACGGTGACGAACAGCCGCAATGGCGAAATCGACGCCGGTCGGGGCAATGACGGCAGCGGCGTGTCGGTCCAGGTCGGCTCGTCGAGCGAAGATGCGCTGAATGAGAACATCACGCTCGACAACGACGGCCTGATCCAGGGCCGCGGCGACGGCAACGTGCCGGCCGGCGTGCGCTTCTTCAACGGCTCCGGCGAGGATGTCGCGACCGTGACCGGCAGCATCGACAATGGCGAGCACGGCACCATCGTGTCCGAAACGGCGGCCGGCATTCTGATCGAGGACGGCGTCGCCTTCAACGGAACGATCACCAACGAGGGCGTGATCCGTGGCGGCAACGGCATCGGCATCGATGCCGGCGGGTCGGAAGGCGACATCACGCTGAACCAGAACGACGGCGAGATCGACGGCGATGTCCAGCTCGGCAACGGCGCCGACACCGTCAACGTGAACGGCGGCGTCATCGATGGCGATCTCGATACCGGCGACGGCGCGGATGTCGTGAACCTGGGCGACGACGGTTCGGTGACGGGCTCGGTCTCGGGCGGCGCCGGCAACGACCTCCTGAACGCGGGCGACGATGCCGACACCTTCCTGTTCGAGATCGGCACCGGCCAGGACCGCGTGGCGCAGTTCAGCACATCAGAGGACCGGCTCGACGTGAGCGACTTCGGCTTCGCCGACTTCGCCGCGGTGCAGGCCGCGTCGACCGAAGCGCTTGTCGATGGTCAGACCTCGACGGTGATCGATCTGGACGGCGCCGGCGGCGCGGACCAGGTCACCCTGCTGGGCGTGGCGCTCGCCGATCTCTCGGCCAGCAACGTCATCCTGCAGGACGAGCAGAACGGCGTCTGAGCCGCTCCGTCCAGGGGCGGGGGCCCGGTGGCGTGCCGGGCCCCCGTCCTCACCTTCCGGCGCCGGCGAGGGGAACGCGAACATGCCTGCCAACCACCACACGCGATCGGAACTGCGCCAGGCCCTGGCGCGCTGCCGCGGCCGGCTGTTGATGACCGGCTTCTTCAGTTTCTTCATCAACCTGCTGATGCTGTCGGTGCCGCTCTACATGCTGCTGGTCTACGACCGCGTATTGACCAGCGGCAGCCTGCCGACGCTGACCGCGCTGTCGGTGATGGTCGCCATGCTGTTGATCGTGATGGGCGGCCTGGAATTCGTTCGCTCGCGACTGCTGGTGCGGACCGCGGCGCGGCTGGAAGACCCGATTGTCGACCGGGTGTTCGATGCGGCCATGCGTCGGCCGCTGCTGGCCAACCGCGATCAAGCCGAACGGCCGTTGCAAGATCTCGGCAGCTTCCGCGACTTCCTGTCCGGCCAGGGACCGATCGCCCTGTTCGACGCGCCTTGGACGCCGATCTATATCGGCGCGATCTATCTGCTGCATCCGCTGCTCGGCTATGTCGCGATGGCCGGCGCGGCGCTGCTGTTCACGATCGCGCTGTTGAACGAATTCACCACGCGCCGGCCGCTCGGCGCCGCCGCGCAAGCCACGGCGGAAAGCCGGGCGATGGCCGACTCGGGCCTGCGCAACGTCGAGGTGCTGGGCAGCATGGGGCTGCTGGCGGGACTGCGTCGCCGCTGGCGGCGGCATCACGGCGCGGCCATGGACGCGCAGTGTCGGGCGAGCGACCGGGCCGGCGGCCTGACGGCGCTGAGCAAGACCATCCGCTTCGCGCTGCAGGCCGCGATCCTGGGCGTCGGCGCGTCATTGGCCGTCGATCATCTGATCTCGCCCGGCGCCATGATCGCCGCCTCGATCATCATGGGCCGGGCGCTGGCCCCGGTCGAGATGGCGATCGGCAGCTGGCGGCCGTTCGTGGCCGCCCGCGCCGCCTATCGCCGGCTGGACCAACTGCTGCGCGAGGTGCCGTCACCGGCCAAGCGCGTGGAACTGCCCGAACTACAGGGACGGCTGGACGTCGAAAGCGTCACCGCCGGCGCGCCGGGCGCCATCCGGCCGGTACTGCACAATATCTCCTTCGCGTTGGAGCCGGGGAAGGCGCTCGGCGTGATCGGGCCGAGCGGGTCCGGCAAGTCAACGCTGGTCCGGCTGCTGGTCGGCGTCTGGCAGCCGCAGCACGGCAGCCTGCGCCTGGACGGCGCGAAGGTGGCGCATTGGCCGGCGGCGCAGCATGCCGCCAGCATCGGCTATCTGCCGCAGGATGTCGAGCTGTTCGCCGGCAGCGTGGCGGCGAACATCTGTCGCTTCGCCGACGCGGCGGACGATCAGGCCATCGTGGCCGCGGCTTGCCGGGCGGGGGTGCATGACACCATCCTGCAACTGCCCGAGGGCTACGAGACCCAGATCGGTGACGGCGGCCGCATGCTGTCCGGCGGTCAGCGGCAGCGTATCGCCCTTGCCCGCGCGCTCTACGGCGATCCGGCCCTGGTGGTGCTGGACGAACCGAATTCCAATCTCGACGCCGTCGGCGACATGGCGCTGGCGCACGCCATTCAGGAAATGAAGGCGCGCGGCCAGACAGTGATCGTCATCGCGCACCGGCCGAGCGCCATCGCCTCGGTCGACAAGCTGCTGGTGCTGGACGACGGCCACCAGGTCGCCTTCGGCGACAAGGACGAGGTCCTGGCGGCGACGACACGGCCCAGCCGCATTCCCGGCGACAATGTCGCCGCGCTCGAAACGAGGCAGGCATCATGACCCGACAGATCCTACGACTGCCCGCGCCCACACCGACGCCGTCGCGGCAGGACAATAGTTGGCGCTATATCCTGGGCGGCCTGGCGCTGGTCGTGCTGCTGTTCGGCGGCCTGATCGGCTGGTCGGTCACGGCCCGCATCGATGGCGCGGTGATCGCGCCGGGCACGGTCGTGGTCGACAGCAACCGCAAGACGGTCGCGCATCTCGACGGCGGCGTCGTCGGCGAGATCCTGGTGCGCGAGGGCGAACGCGTCGCCGTGGGCCAGCGCCTGATCCGGCTGGACGATGCGCTCGAACGCGCCGGTCTGGCGATCATCGTTGATCAGCTGCACGCGCTGGCGGCGCGCCGCGACCGCCTGAACGCGGAACTGGTCGAGGCAGAGGGCATTGATTTCGGCGCTGCGCTGCTGGCGGCGGAATCACCGAAAGTCCGCGAGATCCTTGACGGCCAGACGGCGTTGTTCGAGGCCCGCCGCGCGGCGCGCGATGGCGAGCGACAGATCTTGACCCAGCGGATCGCCGGTCTACGCCGACAGATCGAGGGGCTGAAGGCCCAGCGCGCCGCGCGCGGCCGGCAAATCGAGTTGATCCGACGCGAGCTCGTCGGCGTCAAGACGTTGCACGACAAGGGCTATTCGCCGCTGACCCGCGTCTTGGAGCTGGAGCGCGAGGCCGCGCGGATCGAGGCGCAGCGCGCCGAGCACGGCACCGAGATTGCACGCGCGGCGAACGCTATCGGCGAGGTCGAGCTGCAGATCGCGCAAGCGGCGCAGGACATGCGGGAGGCGGTGACGGCCGAGCTGCACGACGTGCAGACGCGCATCCTGAACCTGACGGAGCGCCGGGTGGCGGCGGAAACGCGCCTGGCCCGCATCGACATCACGGCCCCGCAGGCGGGCGTCGTGCTGGGCATGACGGCGCATACCGTGGGCGGCGTCATCCAGGCCGGCGCGCCGATCATGCAGATCGTGCCGCATGACGACGAGCTGGTGCTGCGCGCGCAGGTATCGCCGCAGGACGTCGACAAGCTGCGGCCCGGCCTGGCCTCGACGATCCGCTTCTCGGCCTTCGATCAGCAGACCACGCCCGCCATCACGGGTCGGCTGGAAGGCGTCTCGGCCGATCGGATCGACGACACGCAGCGCGGCGTGTCCTACTTCGCCGCCCGTATCAGTATCGACGACGCCGAGCGCGCCAAGCTCGGCGGCCTGACGTTGCTGCCGGGCATGCCGGCCGAGGTCTTCATCCAGACCGGCGAGCGTCAGGTGCTGAGCTATCTGCTCAAGCCGCTGCTCGACCACATGGCCCGCGCGCTGCGGGAGAGCTAACGGTCGGCGTCGAGCGCCTGGGCGACGCGCCGCATGATGGCCCGGCGCGTCCGATTGTCGGCCGCCTGTTCGAGCCGCTGGCGTAGGTCGAGGGAGAACTGGGCCAGTTCGTTGTGCCAGTCGGGACGACCGACCGCCTCGGGCGGCAAACGGCGCGGCGCGGCATGCGGGCGCAGACGGGCGCCGTCGCCGATCAGGTCGACCTCGTCGTCGAGCTGCGGCACGATGACCCGGTCGGCGGCGACGCCGGCGGCGATCAGGCCGTCGCGTAGCGCCGTCAGTCCATTCTCCTCACCGTGGGAGAGGAACGTCGCGCCCTTCACAGGCTGGCGCGCCAGCAGCCAGGCCAGCAGCTCGTCCCCGTCGGCGTGGCCGGAATAGACGTCAATGCGGCGGATATTGGCGCGGACGCGAATATCCTCGCCCTGGATGCGCACCGCCGACGCGCCCTGCTGGAGCAGGCTGCCGAGCGTGCCGGGCGCTTGATAACCGACCAACAGCACCGTCGCCTTGCGGTTCCACAGATGCTGCTTGAGGTGATGGCGGATGCGGCCGGCCTCGCACATGCCGCTGGCGGCCAGCACGATGACGCCGCCGCGATAGCGTCCGATCGCCTTGCTCTGATCGACCGTCTGGGTGAAATGCACGTTGGGATGCCGGAAGAAATCGCCGCTGCCGTTCACGTCCTCCAGATCTGCCGCATGGCTGGCAAAGACCTCCGTCGCCTTGATCGCCAGCGGCGAATCCAGGAACACCGGCACCCGCGACACCTCGCCCCGGTCCATCAGCATCGACAGGTCGGCCAGCAGCTCCTGGGTGCGTTCCACGGCAAAGGACGGGATCAGAAGGACGCCGCCATCCGCCAGCGCCCGGCCGACCTCGGCGGCGAGCACGGCGCGCCGCTGTTCCGGCGTCACCGTTGGCCGGGGGCGGCCGCCATAGGTGGATTCGCAGATCACGTAGTCCAGATTCTCGGGCGCGTCCGGATCGGGATGGAACAGCTTGTGCTCTGGCCCGATGTCGCCCGAGAACAGCAGACGCAGCAGCCGGCGGTCGCGCGCGCCGGTGGCGACTTCGAGCTCGATCGACGCGGCGCCGAGAATATGGCCGGCGTTCCAATAGCGCGCCCGCACGCCCTCGCCGACCTCGTACCAGCGCTCGTAATCCGTGGCCCGGAAGCTGTCGAGCGCCGCTTCGCCGTCGGCGCGGGTGTAGATCGGCGTCACTGCCTTGCGCCCGCGCCGCGCGTTGCGGCGGTTGAGATGCTCGACCTCGCTTTCCTGGATATAGCCGCTGTCGGGCAGCATGTAGGACAACAGGTCGCGCGTGCCGGCGGTGGCGTAGACGGGCCCCGAGAAGCCGTTCTTGATCAGCTTCGGGATCAGCCCGGCATGGTCGATATGGGCGTGCGTCAGCAGGACGAAGTCGAGCCCGGCCGGATCGAACGGAAACAGCCCGTAGTTCAGCTCTTTCAAGGTCTTGGAACCCTGGAACATGCCGCAATCAACCAGGAACTGGCCACGGGGATGCTGCAGCCAGTAGCAGGAACCGGTGACCGTGCCGGCAGCGCCGCAGAATTTCAGACGTACGGTCATGGCCGGCACTCGCTGGCCAGCGCCTCGGCCAGCAGCGGCGCGAGGGAAAAGGCGTTGCTGGCGTGCATAACGCTGTCAGTGGATCGAAACCGGTCGATGCCGGCCCGCCGCATGGCGGCGAGGTCGTCATCGCCGCAAAGCGCATGCACGGCCAACGCCTCGATGCGCGCGGCGCCGGCGTCCCGCAGACAGGCGGCGCAGACCGACAGGGTGACGCCACTGGACACGAGGTCGTCGACGATCAGCGCGGTCCGGCCGCGCACCCGACCCGCGTTCGGCAGATCGATCCGCACCTGCCGGTCGCCCTGCCGATGCTTCTCGCCGATCAGAACGTCGGCCCGCAACGGCCCGGCCACGGCCTCGACCCATTGCCGGGACTCCGCGTCGGGACCGACCAGGATCGGATCCTCGCTCAAACTCTCTTCGTCCGCGATGCTGGCCGACAGCAGACCGGCCGCCGACAGCACGGTTGTCTCGCAGCCGACAAAGACCTCGGCGAGATCCGGCGTACGGTGCAGGTGCGGATCGACAGTGACGACGCGGTCGAACAGACCGGCGAGAAACCGTCCGACGACCAGCTGGCTCACTGCCTCGCCAGCGTGAAACGCGATGTCCTGGCGCATGTAGCACATATAGGGCGCGACCAGCACCAGACGCGCCGCACCACCGTCGCGTAATGCCGACGCCGCCAGCATCAGCTCGACCAGCTTGTCGTTCGGGTTGTCGAGCGAGCCGTAAAGCAAGACGGTCTCGTCGGCCGGCGCTACCCGCACCAGGCTCTCGCCGTCGGGAAAGCGATGCACCGCGATGTCGTGACACGGCAGTCCGAGCACGGTAGCGAGCGCCTGGGCCGGACCGGCAGAACCCGGCATCGCGTGCACGGCGGTCACGACCCCGCGCCGCCCGTGCCGGGATCGGGTGTTACCGCATAGCCCGAGTCCTCCGATGCCAGCGATTTGGCGAAATCGAAGTCCGACGGCACGCAGGCATGGATTCGATAGATTGGCTCGCCCGCCTCCACCGGTTCGCCGAGCTTCTTCGCCAGCGCGATGCCGGCGCCCTTGTCCATCGGCGCGCCGGCCAGCCGCGCAATCCGCGCCAGGCGATAGCAGTCGATGCCGGTGACGACGCCATCACGCGGCGCCGGCATGTCATGCGTCAGATCGCCCAACGGATAGCTGATCTCATTGCGTCCCTGCATGTCGACGATACGTTGCATGGCGTCAAGCGCCTGGCCCGTCTCCAACAGCTCGCGCGCCCGCGCATAGCCGGCGCCGCCGCGCAGCGACGGATCGAAATCCAGTACGCGGCCGGCCAGAAACAGCGCCCGCTCGCGCAGGTCGGGCGGCGCGTCGGGCGCATTCTCGAGCACCGCCATGACGTCGCGGGCCTCGAGCACCGGCCCGATACCGCGGCCAACGGGCTGCGCGCCGTCGGTCAGCACGACATCCAGCACGAGGCCAATCTGGTCGCCGACATATTCGAACATCTTGCGCAGACGCACGGCATCGCCCTGGCTGCGTACCTTGGCGCTGGGGCCGACCGGAATGTCGATGACCAGATGCGTGGAGCCGGCGGCGATCTTCTTCGACAGGATGGATGCCACCATCTGCTCGCGCGTGTCGATGCCGAGCGGCCGCTCGACCGAGATCAGCACGTCGTCTGCCGGCGACAGGTTGACATGCCCGCCCCAGACCAGACAGCCCTTGCCGTGCTCGACAACGTGGCGCATCTCGTGGATCGACAGATCGACATTGGCCAGAACTTCCATGGTGTCGGCGGTGCCGGCCGGCGAGGTGATGGCGCGTGACGAGGTCTTCGGGATCGGCAGACCGTGCGCCGCGACGATCGGCACGACGATCATCGAGGTGCGGTTGCCCGGTATGCCGCCGATGCAATGCTTGTCGACGACCAGCGGGGCATCCCATTCCAGACGGTTGCCGACCTTGGCCATGGCCCGGGTAATGCCGAGCATCTCGTCGGTGGTGAGAAAGCTCGCCGACGAGATCAGATAGGCGGCGATCTCCATCGGCGAATAGCGGTGCGCGGCGATGTCGTTGATCACCGCCTCGATCTGGCCCGGCGACAACGTCTGGCCGCTGATTTTGGCGCGCACGGCCTCGAGGCTGCGCGGCGGCGTCGCCTGGGCAATGCGGATCTGGCTGCCCTCCGGCATACCGAAACGACGGAATGCCTGCACGCCCAGCCCCAGCTCGTCGGGCCCGACGATGCTCGGATCGTCGGCGATCATCAGGGTCGCCAGCAGCTGCCGGCTGTCGGAGACGACTTCGATCTTCTTCAGCGCACGGAATTCCTCGGCCCGGTAGACCGTGCAATCGCGCGACAACAGCGCCATGTTCTCCGGATAGCTGTCGATGGCGATCCGTCGCAGTTTCAACATCGGCGAACTCGTGCTTCCCGGCAGACGTTACCACCGGCGGCACGCCTGTCACCCGATTGTCATACAGTCCCGGAGCGCCGTCGATAGCGCGGCGGGGACGATGGCAATTCGTCGCAGGGTCCGATGCCGGAAAGTCACTGATATCCGCCGCCACCGGCATCAGGCCGACGACGGCGGACGCGTGTCACGCATCAATGGGTCAGTTCGATCCAGACCACGTGGTTTTCGGCCGCCGGCCAGGTCCGGGCGGCGATGGTTTCGCCGTTGAAACGGCCGACCACCGTTTGCGGCTCGGCCGTATCGGCGGCAAAGGTCGTCTTCCAGACACCCGGCACCTCGCTGTCGGGTATGCCGGGGGCCGGTTCGCCGTTGAATTCAATCTCGTCGCGCTGGCCGCCGAAGTAGCCGCGCGGTCGCATCATGCCGACCGCCACGGCCGTGCCATCGGGCGCCTCGGCGGCCGGATAGAGCCGCAGGTTGACGACGTCGGACGCGCGCGGGAAGGCCGAGCGGTAGATGTGATGCGTCGAATAGCCCTCGGCCTCGATGACGAATTCGTAGGGCTGGTCCGGCTTCGCTTCGAACGGTCCCCAGCGGCCGTCGGCGCCGATGACCTTCTCGTGCACCGGATCGCCCAAGCGCTCGCCGGTTTCAGCATTCGTGGCATAGACAGCGAGCTTGGCCCCGACCAGCGGCAGGTTGGTCGGCCGCGCGTTGGCCCAGCCGCTGACCTCGCCGTCGAGAATTGGGGCATCCTCGGCCGCGATTTCCGTCGTCGCCGGGGCGTGGCCGGCGACGACCTTGTGCATTTCGACGAAGGCGGCCGGCGAATAGGCGGTCTCGCGGTGGTCGACGCCCGGCAGCACGATGTTCATGGCGCCGCGCAGCTCTGGCGCGTCGTAGGAAATCCCGGTCGGCTTACCGGGTTGACCGATCCATTCGCCGGTCGGCTGGGCGTACTTGTCGAACCTGTCCGAGCGCAGCGTCACCGTCGTCAGGCCAGGCACCACCTCGAACACGGCATTGAGCTTGGACAGGAACGTACCGGCGCCGTTGTATTCGCTGCCCATTCGCACGCCCGGCGCGGCGTAGACACCGTGATTGACACAGCCCGTGAGCACCAGCAGTGCCGCGTTCGGCGCACCGCCGGCATTCTGCACATAGTTGCGGATGGTGCTGCAGCCGCGCGAATTGCCGACGAGCACCACCTTGTCCGAGCCGGTCTGCAGCATCACGCGCGCGACGAAACCCGCGAGCTGGGCGGCGACGTCGGTCGTGGTCGAGCGGTTTTCCTCGCGCACATTGTCGTCCGAGCCGGCGCCGGGATGGTCGAGATCAATGGCGAACAGCCGGTCGCGCGGATAGCCGTTGGATTCAAAGCGCCAGATCTGCGCGATCCAGAGACCGGCCGTATCGCTGTCGCCGTGCACGAAAATCACCGGCAGCGGATGATCGAGCTTTGCCGCCGAGACCGGCCATCCCACACCGGCCATCAGCAGAACCGTCAATAGCGTCCAAATTGTCCGTCGACCCCACATGGCCTTCCCCTTTTTGTCTGCATCCCAACCCGCCGTCCGACGGGCGCGGTCACCCCATTTACGCGATCCTACGGCATCATCACCGTCATTGACTGCCGTTTTCTGACACCAGCATCGCGCCAGCGGAATTGTGTCTGGCGTCACGAATCTTGAGACGCTATCACCGTCGCAGCATGCTCGATGCCGTCGCCCGAAAACTCGTCGATCCGCCATTGAACGTGGCCGGCCGGTCGCTGGCACGCGCCGGCGTATCGGCGAATACGGTCACGACGGTCGGCTTCGTCCTTGGCCTTGGATCCGCCGCCGCCATCGCGGTCGAGGCCTATGGCGCCGGCTTGTTCCTGTTCGCGCTCAATCGCCTCGCCGACGGTCTCGACGGCGCCGTGGCGCGGGCGCGGCGCAAGACCGATATCGGTGGCTATCTCGATATCGTGCTGGATTTCCTGGTCTATGCCGCCGTCGTCGTCGGTTTTGCCGCCGCGCGGCCGGAGAACGCCCTGCCGGCGGCACTGCTGCTGGCGACCTTCATCGGCACCGGCACCACGTTTCTCACGTTCGCCATCTTCGCCGCCAAGCATGGACTGGAAACGCAGTCGCGGGGCGCGAAGTCGCTCTACTATCTGGGCGGCCTGACCGAAGGCACGGAGACAATCATCTTCTTCGTGCTGTTCTGTCTGCTGCCGAGTTGGTTTCCGACATTGGCCTATATCTTTGCGGCCGGCTGTGTGATCACCACTACATCGCGCATCGCCATTGCCGTGCGAACGTTCCGCTGATTCGTCATGCGGAGATACCCATGATCTGGAAAACCTTCGCCGAGCTGAGCACCGACGAACTCTACGCCATCCTGAAGCTGCGCCAGGACGTCTTCGTCATCGAGCAGACCTGTCTGTTCCGCGACATCGACGGCCGCGACCGGGACGCGCACCATCTGCTCGCCGGGTGGCAAGCGCCGGAAACGCTTGGCGGCTGTCTGCGTCTGATGCCGCCGGCGGACGAACAGAACGCCGTCAGCATCGGTCGCGTCGTCGTACATGCCGATCAACGCCGCACCGGCCTCGGCCGGCAGATGATGGTGGAATCGATCGCCTATGCCGAGCGAACGTTCGGGCCGGCGCCGGTGGCGGTGTCGGCGCAGACCTATCTCGAAAAGTTCTACAATGGGCTCGGCTTCGAACGCTGCTCGGACAACTATCTCGACGAGGGCGACATTCCGCACCTCGACATGCTGCGGCCGGCGTCCACCTAGGGCCGATCGCTAAGCCATCGGGGGGCGGCCGATGGGATCGACGGCGGCCTCGAAGGCGGCGCCGATGCGGATGGCCATGGCCTCGTCGTGCGGACGGGCCATGATCTGGAGCGAACCCGGCAGGCCGTCCGACGTCAGGCCGTTCGGCAGCGACAGGCCGCACATGCCGAGATAGTTCGCCGCGCGGGTGAAGTAGGCCGGCGTCGATGTCTGGTCGACGCTTTCGACCGGGACAGCAGAGGTCGGCGCGGTCGGTGTCAGCACCGCGTCGAACCCGCGCATCCGCTCGAGGAAGTCGGCCTGATCCTGCCTTCGTTGCAGGCAGGCGGCGATATAGGCCTTGGCGCTGATCTCGCGGCCGCCCATGATCCGCGGCCGCACGTCCTCGTCCACCAAATCGGTATTTTGCTCGTAGAGCCAGCCCTGATGGTGATAGCCCTCGGACGCGATCAGGATGCCGGTGCCGTCCTTCAGCGCGTCGAACGACAGCGGCGGCTCGAAGGGCGCGATCTCGGCGCCGAGGCCCACCAGGGTCTCCAGGCTGGCGTCGTAGAGGCGCAAGGTCTCGGCGTCGACGACCGCGCGCTCGGCCTCGGTCAGGCTGCCGAGACGCAGGCCGGCAACGCCCTTGGTCAGCATGGCGAACAGGCCGTCGCCAGATTGCCAGTCCGCCTCCGTGTCGGCGGGATGCCGGCCGTCCATCACCTCGAACATCTGCACGGCGTCCATGACGCTGCGCGCCATCGGGCCGGGCGTGTCGAGCGTATGCGACAGCGGCAGGATACCGTCGGTCGGCAGCCGACCCTCGGTCACCTTCAGGCCGACGATGCCGCACCAGGCGGCCGGCAGCCGGACCGAGCCGCCGGTATCGGTGCCGACGGCGCAGGCCGCGAGGCCGGCGGCGACGGCGACGCCCGAGCCACTGGACGAGCCGCCCGGCGTTCGTTTGACATCTGCGTCCCAGGGATTCCAGGGCGTGCCCATGCGCTGGTTGGTGCCCCAACCGCCCATGGCGACCTCGACGGTCTTGGTCTTGCCGATCAGCACGCCGCCGGCGGCGATCAGCCGCTTGGCGATCGTCGCGGTCGTCGGCGAGACCCGATCTTGCATGGCTTCCGAGCCGCCGGTGGTGATCCGGCCCTCGAGATCGACGATGTCTTTCAGAGCAAACGGCACGCCGTGGAACGGGCCGATGCGGTGACCGCTGCGGATCGCGGCCTCGGCCGCCCGTGCCGCCTGCCGGGCTTCGTCGGCATAGACGACCTGCCAGGCGCCGAGCTTGACATCGAGACGTTCGATACGGTCGAGCACGGAGTCGACGACCTCGACCGGACTGGCATCGCCCCGCCGGTACGCCTCGGCCAGTTCGTGTATCTGCGTGAAACCGAAATCGGTCGCCATGTCCCTACCCCGCCATCTCAATCGATCTGGTAATCAAGCCATTCCTGGATCATCTCGCGCAACTGCTGATCGTCGCCGAAGGTCTCGCGGCTGCCCTCGGCGCGCGTGGCACCGAGGTCGAGCACGTAGATGTGGTCCGACACGGCGGCGCACTGGCGCACGTTCTGATCGACCAGCACCACCGTGATGCCGTGTTCCGGCAGACCGGCGATGAAATCGTAGAGCTCGCGCGACAGGCGCGGCGCGATCATCGCCGTCGGCTCGTCGAGCAAGACGATCTCCGGCTCCAGCACCAGCGAGCGGCCGAGCTCGAGAAAGCGCTGCTGGCCGCCGGACATGGTGCCGGCGAGGTCGGCGCGCTTCTCGCGCAGCGCCGGGAACATCTCGTAGACGCGGTCGAGCGCCTGCTGCACGCGCGGCTTGTCGCGACGGAAGTGCCAGCAACCGAGACGCAGGTTGTCCTCGACCGAGAGGTCGTTGAACAGGCTGCGGTTCTGCGGCACGAAGCTGACGCCGCGCGTCACCATCTCGGACGGCGAGCGGCCGTTCACGACCTCACCGCGAAGACGGATCTCGCCGCGCGACGGCGTCAGGAATCCGTACATGGTCTTGAGCGCCGTCGACTTGCCGGCGCCGTTCGGGCCGATGATGCCGGTGACGACGCCGCGCCGGACCTTCAGCGACAGCCCGTTCAGGACCGAGATGTCGCCGTGATAGGCGGCATAGACGTCGCTCATCTCGATGACGATGTCGTCCGCACTGGTCGCTGTCGCCGGCATGGTCATGGCTCAGTTCCCGAGATAGGCCTCGATCACATCTGGGTTGTCGCGCACGTCGGCGACGCCGCCCTCGGCGATGATCTCGCCCTGGTTCAGCACCAGCAAGTGGTCCGACAGCCGGTAGATCGAGGTCAGGTCGTGGCTGACCAGCAGAAACGTGGTGCCAGCCGCGCGCATGGTCTCGATCTCCTGGATCATGATGCGGCAGAGGCTGGGATTGACACCAGCAAACGGCTCGTCGAGCAGGATGAGCTGCGGATCGAACATCATCACGCGGGCCAACTCCAGCAGCTTCTGCTGGCCGCCCGACAGCTCCTCGCCGTTGTTGGCGCGCAGGTCGTAGAGGTTGACGCGGGCGAGGCAAGCCTCGGCCTGCTCGGTCAACTCGGCATCGCTGAGATCGGAGCCGAGCACCGGGATCATCAGGTTGTCGATCAGCGACAGGCGATGAAACGTGCGCGGCACTTGAAACGTGCGGCCGACGCCATGCGCGGCGATCTCGTGCGGCGTGCGACGGGTGATGTCATGGCCGTCGAACGCGACATGGCCGGCGTCGGTGCGGTAGATGCCGTTGATGCAGTTCATCAGCGTGGTCTTGCCGGCGCCGTTGATGCCGATCAGACCGACTATGTTGCCGCGATTCACCGTGAAGCTGACCTCGCGCACGGCGATCAGGCCGCCGAAACGCTTGACCAGGCCGTCGACGCTGAGCAACGCCGCGCTCACCGGCTGCGCTCCAGGCCGAACAGGCCGGCGGGTTTCAGGAAGATCACCGCGACCAGGATCATGAAACCCAGCATCTGCGCCGCGGCCTGCGGCAGCAGCACGTTCGACATCTGCTCGACCAGGCCGAACAGGATGCCGGCGGCGAGCGCCCCGACGGGATGGCCGAGGCCGCCCAGCACGATGACGATGAAGCCGATCAGCGTGAAGTCGGCACCTCCGTTCGGGTCGATGGACGGCACGACCAGCGTCATGACCACGCCGGTGACGCCGGCCAATGCGGCGGCGAGGCCGAAGGCCCAGGCCGAGAGGCGGTGGATGTCGATGCCGACGATCTGCACGGCCTCGCGGTTCATGATCGCTGCCCGCATGGCCTTGCCCGGCAGCGTGCGGTAGAGGAACCAGGTCATGGCAATGATGATGGCGGCGTTGATGCCCAGCGCCACCAGCCGCGCCGTCGGCACGATGACCCGGCCGTCGCGGCCCGGACCGTAGGCGTCCTCCACCGTGAACAGCACGATGTTGATGGGATCGAAGCTGAAATTCACCGGCCGGACGTCGGCCTCGAAGATCCAGATCATCGACGAGACCAGCATCAGCGAGACGCCGAACATCAAGAGGAAACTCGAGGTCTCGGGCTCGTCCGAGCGCGCCAGCCGCGGGATCAGCAGGTAGTAGAGGCCATAACCCGCGACGAAGAAGGCGGCGGCGGCCACGGGCAGCGTATAGAGCGGATTGAGCCCGAGGAAGGTCAGCATCACGTAGGCGAAAAACCCGCCGGCGATGATGAACTCGCCGTGCGCGAAGTTGATGATGCGCAGCACGCCGCAGAGCACGTTCAGGCTGGCGCCGATCAGCGCATAGACCGCGCCGAAGACGATCCCGCCCAGAAGTCCGTTGATCAGCAGCACCGAGTTCATAGCCGGCTCACATGATGTACCGGCGGACGCGCGGATAGCGCTGCATCAGCGAACCCACGATGCCGCGCGGCACGAACAGGATCAGGGCCGCGATGATCAGGCCCAGGAGGAAGTTATTGAGCACCGGAAACGACCGCCAGATCAGCTCGTCGACCCAGACCAGCACGACGGTGCCGATCAGCGGACCGAGCACGGTGCCAAGCCCGCCGGCCATGGCGTAGATCACGGTCTTGGCGGTGATCAGCACGTCGAACGCCGTCTGCGGATCGAGCGCGCCCGTAAACCAGGCCTGCACGCCGCCGGTCAGCGCCGCGAACAGCGCCGACAAGAGCCAGGCGAACAGCCGCGAGCGCGGTACGTTGACGCCCATGGCCTCGGCCGCCTCGGGATCGTCGCGGATCGCCTTCAGCGCCTTGCCCAAGCGCGAGCGGGCGAGCCAGGACGCGGTCAGCAGCGCCAGCACCAGGACCAGCAGCATCGTGTAGTAGCCGTGCTCGCGCACGGTGATAACGCCGAGATTGATGCCGAGGCTGCCGCCGGTGATCTCTTCGGGCAGTAGCGAGACCAGCCGCTGACAGATGATCGCGAGCGACAGGCTGACGATGGCGAAATAAATGCCCGACAGCCTGAGCGTCGGCGCGAACAGCAAGGCCAGCAGCACGCCGACGCCACCGGCAATCGGCACCGCGGCGTAGACCGACAACCCAAGCACCTTGACGGCGATGCCGGTCGTATAGGTGCCGATGCCGTAGAAGGCGACATAGCCGAACGGCATGTAGCCGGCGAACCCGGCGATGAAGTTCAGGCCCGTCGCCAGCGTCACCCACATCATCAGCGAGAAATAAAGCGACAGGTTGCCGCCGGCCGGCGGCACGGCCGCGCACCAGACCAGGATCAGGCCGACCAGCCCATACCAGATCAGCCGCCGCACGGTGTCGGCGTTGCCAAGGCGCGGCTTGGCGATTTCCTGCGTCGTCTGCTGCGTCATGCGGTGTTTGACGGAAGGAATTGCAGGGTCCAGACTCATGCCACCAACATGAAACCGGCCCCCTGCAACGGGGAACAGGTCGGATTGTCAGACACCCGATCCGTCAGTGTCAATTAATCAACAACAGGGGAGTCGAAAATGACCCTTTCTCGCAGAACCATG
This sequence comes from Alphaproteobacteria bacterium, assembly GCA_965232515.1. GTDB lineage: Bacteria > Pseudomonadota > Alphaproteobacteria > JANQKO01. The sequence goes on from CBDDPY010000002.1 coordinate 3,257,966, forward strand.
CTCGCCGCGACGGCAGCCCTGGCCGCCGGCGTTCTCGCATCGGCGGAATTCGCCGCCGCCGCCGAGCCGATCAAGATCGGCATGACCGTGTCGTCGACCGGCCGCTTCGCGCTGGCCGCGCAGTCCGGCGAGCGCGGCCTGAAGATCTGGATCGACGACGTCAACAGCCGCGGCGGCATTACGGTCGGCGGCGAGCAGCGCAAGATCGAGCTGGTCACGCTCGACGACCGCAGCGACAAAACCATGGTGCCCCGCGTCTACGAGACGCTGATCAAGGACTACGACGTCGACATCGCCTTCGGGCCGTTCGGCTCGACGCTGACCGGCGCCGCGGCGAACACGACCGAGCAGTACGGCAAGTTTCTGACCATCTGGTCGGCCTCGTCGGACGCGATCTACAATCAGGGCTACAAGTACGTGGTCTCGGCTTCGCAGATCGCCGCCTCGCGGCTGGGTCATCCGAGCGTCAAGGCCCTGAACGCCATGGGCGTGAAAACCGTCGCGTTTGCCTATCTCGACGAGCCGTTCCCGGCCGGCATCACCAAGGGCGCCGCCGATCTCGCCAAGGAACTTGGCATGGAAGTGGTGATGATGGAGAAGTTCGCCAAAGGCACGAAGGACTTCTCGGTGATCATCCAGAAGGCGCTGGCCTCGGGCGCGGACGCCTTCTATCCGACGTCGTACGAGGGCGACCAGATGATCATCGCGCGGCAGCTGCGCGAGCTCGACGCCAGTTTCCCGGCGACATACATGGTCTACGCCTCGCAGCCGCAGTTCCTGGAGATCGGCCAGGATGCCGACTATCTGGTCAGCCAGACCCTGCTGCACGACAAGATCAACTGGAAGGTCAACGCGGGCCTGAGCCGGGCCGAGGTGGTCGAGCGCTATGGCAAGCTGTACCCGGACGTCGCCTATCCGGCCGATTTCCAGACCGCGCTCGCCTATTCCGCCGGCGCCGTGCTGGAGGAGATCATCAAGAAGGCCGACTCGCTGGAGCCAGCGAAGCTGAAGCAGGCGGCGCTCGACCTCAACGACAAGATCACGGTGATGACCGGGCCGTACCACATCGAGGAGAGCGGCAAGCAGATCAATATGGAATTCGTGATCATGCAGAACCAGAAAAACGGTCCGGAGGTCGTCTACCCGGCCGAGATCGCGACGGCGAAGCCGGTCTTCCCAATGCCGCCTTATTCGAAGCGGTGATTGGAGGCATCAACCGTCACTTACCACCGGAAGCCGCCCTCAGGGCGGCTTCTTTGCTTTCGAGGGCAACGCATTGCGTCTGGATTACCGGGTCAAGCCCGGTAATGACGAGTCAGGGCTGGTTTCGATACCCATTTCGTCATGCCCGTGCTTGACACGGGCATCCAGCGGCCACGAAACCATGTGCCAGTTATCCGTTAAAGGTACCGGTCAAGAAACTCGGCCATGGCGCCGTAGATCTTGATGCGGTTCGGCAGCTTCATGAAGCCGTGGCCTTCGTCGGGCACCGTCACATAGTCCACCGGCAAGCCGCGGTCGCGAAGCGCGGCGACAATCTGTTCGCTTTCGTGCGGCGGCACGCGGGGGTCCATCAGGCCCTGGGCGACGAACAACGGGACCTGAATGCGGTCGACCTTGTGGATCGGCGAGATCGATTTCAGGAAGTCGGCGTCGCGCACGGGGTCGCCGTATTCCATGGCCCGGTGCTTGCGCCGCCAGGGGCCCGTGCGCTCGAAGAAGGTCTGGAAATCGGCAATGCCGTAGAAGTTGACGGCGGTCTTCCAGAGGTCGGGATACTCGGTGATCGCGGCCAGCACCATGAAACCGCCATAGCTGCCGCCATAGACGGCGATGCGCGCATCGTCGATGTCGGCGCGCGCCCCGAGCCAGAGCCGCGCGTGCTTGAGGTCGGCGACGCTGTCCATGCGCTTGTAGACGTCGTCGAGCGCCGCGTAGGCCGCGCCATAGCCGGTGCTGCCGCGCACGTTCGGCGCCAGAACGGCATAGCCGCGGGCCAGCAGGAACTGAATGTCGGGGCGGAACTCCGGCAAATACTGCGATTCCGGCCCGCCGTGCACGAAGATCACGGCCGGGAAACCTGCCGCCGGCGCTTGCCCCGGCGGCAGGTAAAGGAAGGCCGGGATGCGACGGTCGTCGAAGGTCTGGAAGTGGATCAGCTGCGGCTCGATCCAACTCGACCGATCAGCGCCGGCACGGTCGCTCCGCGTAATCTGACGCACCGTGTCGTCGTTCAGATCCCAGAGCCAGATGTCGGCATTGTGGGTCGAACCGTTTAGCGCGAAGGCGAGGCGCTCGCCGTCCGGCGACCAGTCGAGCGCCGTGATCTTGCCGGGTGGCAGGGGCGGCGCCTCGGTTGTTTCGCCGTTCGCCAGGTCGTGCACCGCCAGACGAGCGTAGCCGTCGACGTTGGTGACGGAGGCGAGACGCGTTTCGTCCTTCGACAACGCGATTTCCTCGACATCGTTGTCGGGCGTGTACAGCCAGACCAGCTCGCCGCTGGCGGTATCGAACAGCGCGATACCGAGATGATCGCGACCCTGGTTGGTCAGCGCATAGATGCCGGCGCCGTCCGCGCGCCAGCGGCAGCACTGATAGCGGCAACGGTCGGCATGGCGGGTGAAGGGCTGCCGCTCGCCGGTCTTGACCGTCAGCAGGTGCAACTCCTGATCGGACGAGCCGGTGCTTTCGAGCAACAGCAGCCGCGCCGTATCGGGCGCGATGGCGGCAACCGTGTACCAGCCGTCGGCGTCGAACACGCGCGTCGCCTCGCCGCTGGCGACGTCCATGACGAAAGCGTCCATCAAGGCCGGATCGCGGCGGTTGGCCGTGAAGGCGATGTTGGCGCCGTCGCGCGACCAGCCGCCCCAATTGTGCATCACGTCCGGTAGCTCGGTGAGCGCCGTTGACGCCGCCCCGTTTGACAGCAGGTGGAACTGGTGCCGCTCGTCGCCGCCGGAATCCATCACATAGATCAGGTCGTCGCGATCGGGCGCATAGGCGATGTTGCTGACCGCATCGTCATGGAAGGTCAGCTGGCGCGAGGCCGCGTCGGGATCAGAGAGATCGAGGGCCCAGACCTGCCAGACGCCGCTCTCGTTCGAGAGATAGGCGAGCGTACAGCCGTCCGGCGCGAATTTCGGCGTCGTCGCGCTGCGGACGTTCAGAAACTGTTCGACGGAAACGGAGTGCGCCATCGTCCGATCTCTTCTCCCCTGACGGCTGCGGCGGTTACGCGGAGAGCTTGTGGGCGTAACCGCGGCTCGATTCCAGCAACTCGCGAGAATAGGCGTGCTGGCAGCGGTTCGCCATCAGATCGTCGACATCGAGCGTTTCCAGGATCGCGCCGTGGTTCATCACCGCGACGCGCTCGCACATATGCACGACGACGCCGAGATCATGGCTGACGAGAATGTAGGTCAGATCCTCGATGCGCCGGATCTCGGCGAACAAGTTCAGGATCTCGGCCTGCACAGATACATCCAGCGCCGAGGTCGGTTCGTCGAGCAACAGCACCTTCGGCTCGACGATCAGCGCGCGGGCGATGGCGACGCGCTGACGCTGGCCGCCGGAGAGCTGATGCGGATAGCGGAAGCGAAAATCCGGGCCGAGGCCGACCTCGCGCAGCACCTTGTCGATACGGCGGTTGGGGTCATCGAGATTGTGGATGCGGATCGGCTCCATCAGCGTGCTGTTGACGGTATGGCGCGGATGCAGCGAGCCGTACGGGTCCTGGAACACCATCTGCACCAGCTTGTAGAACGACTTTTCGCGACGCGGCGTCATGCGCTGGCCGGCAATGGTGATTTCGCCGGTCCAGGCGCGGTTGAGGCCGCACAGCGCCTTCAGGATCGTAGTCTTGCCGCAGCCGGATTCGCCGACCAGACCGAACACTTCGCCGGCGCCGACCGAGAAGCTGACGCCGTCGACGGCGTTGACCCGCGATGCGCCGTGGCCGAACGACATGCGAAGATCGCTGACGTCGATCAGCGCGCTCACGACAGCACCGGTCCGTCGCGCCAGGCCGGATCGCGGTCCAGCACCGGCAAATAATCGCGGCGTTCGTCGAGCCGCGGCAGCGAGTTGAGCAGCCCCTGGGTATAGCCATGACGTGCGTTGTGCAGATCGGCGGCCGCGCAGGATTCGACGATGCGGCCGGCATACATGATCAGCACGCGGTCGCAGAAGCCGGCGACGAGATTGAGATCGTGGCTGATAAAGATCAAGCCGTGCCCGCGCTGCGTGACAAGATCATTCAACACGTCGAGCACCTGCATGCGGACCGTCACATCGAGGGCCGAGGTCGGCTCGTCGGCGATGATCAGGTCGGGCTCGGGAATCAGCATCATGGCGATCATGATGCGCTGGCCCATGCCGCCGGAGACCTCGTGCGGATAGAGACGGTAAACGCGGCCCGGGTCGCGGATGCGGACGGCGGCCAGCATTTCGAGCGTGCGCTCCCGCGCCTCGGCCTTGGCCACCTTGTGGTGCACGCGGAAGGCTTCGGCGATCTGCTCGCCAACGCGGACCACGGGGTTCAGGGAGTATTTCGGATCCTGCATGATCATCGAGATGCCGTTGCCGCGCACGTCGCGCATGCGGGCCTCGCTGAGCGACAGCAGGTCGGTGCCCTTGAAGGCCATGCGCTTCGCCGACACCGTGGCCGACTTCGGCGTCAACCGCAGGATCGAGCGGCCGGTCATGGTCTTGCCGGAACCGGACTCGCCGACAATGCCGACCTTTTCGCGGCCGACCTCGAACGAAATGCCGCGCACGGCCTCGACGACGCCGTGATGGGTCGCGATGCGGACCCAGAGGTCGTCGACGCTGAGAATGGGTTCGGCAGCCGATGTCATTGTTCGCGGGGGTCCAGCACGTCGCGCAGACCGTCGCCGAACAGGTTGAAGGCGAGGCTGACGGTCAGGATAGCGAGGCCCGGCATGGTCGTCAGCCACCACTGCTCGAACATGTAGAGCCGGCCGGTCGACAGCATGGCGCCCCATTCCGGCGACGGCGGCTGCGCGCCCAGGCCGAGAAAGCCGAGCCCGGCCGCCGTCAAAATAATCCCGGCCATGTTGAGGGTGATACGCACGACGACGGACGAGACGCACATCGGCGCGATATGGCGGAAGATCACACGCCAGGCGGACGCGCCCTGGATCTCGATGGCGCTGATATAGTCGCTGGAGCGCACGGTCAGCGTCTCGGCCCGGGCGAGGCGTGCGATCGGCGGCCAAGCCGTCAGCGAGATGGCGATGATGGCGTTCTCGATGCCGGGCCCGAGTGCGGCGACGAAGGCCAGCGCCAGGATCAGGCTGGGGAACGACAGGAAGATGTCGGTGAGCCGCATCAGGATCGTGTCGATCCAGCCGCCGAAATAGCCCGAGATGGTGCCGACCACGAGGCCGACGGGCGCCGCGATCAGCGCCACCAGCAAGACGATGTAGAGCGTGATGCGGGAGCCGTGCACGACACGGGTGAAGGTGTCGCGGCCGAGCTCGTCGGTACCGAACCAGTGATCGGCGCTGGGCGGCAGCAGGCGGATGTCGAGATTCTGCGCCGACGGCGAAGTCGGCGCGATCAGCGGCGCAAAAAGGGCGACCAGGATCAGGGCGACGATGATCGACAGGCCGATCACCGCGAGCGGGTTCTCGATAAAGCGCAGCCAGCCGAGATAGGCGCGCTGCAGCCGCGCCTGCATGACGGTCTCGGCGACCTCGGCCATCAGCCAGGCGCGCAACCCTCTGCCGCGCTTGACCTTGATGTCGGTGCCGGTGGTCATTTCGTCCTCGGGTCGAGCAGACGGTAGAGCAGGTCGGACAGCAGGTTGAGGGCGATGAAGATTACGCCGACGACCAGCGTGCAGCCGAGCACCGCGTTCATGTCGCCCTGCAGCAGCGCGTTCGTAAGATACTGACCGAAGCCGGGCCAGGCGAAGACCGTCTCGGTCAGCACCGCGCCTTCCAGGAGGAATCCATAAGAAAGCGCGATCACCGTAATCAGCGGCACGGCGACATTGCGGAAGGCATGGCGCCAGATCACCTGCCGGTTCGACAGGCCCTTGACGCGCGCGGTGATGACATACTCCTGATTGAGCTGCTCGAGCATGAAGCTGCGCGTCATGCGGGCGATATAGGCGAGCGCGGTGAAGCCGAGGATGCTGCCCGGCATGACGATGTGGCTGACGGCGTTCCAGAAGATGTCCCATTCGTCGGCGAGCGCCGCGTCGATCAAGATCGAGCCGGTCACCGGCTCGACAATGTCGATATAGAAGCTGTCGACCCGGCCCGGGCCGCCGACCCAGCCGAGCATGCCGTAGAACACCAGCAAGCCCATCAGGCCGAGCCAGAAGATCGGCGTCGAATAGCCGACCAGCCCGATGATCCGGGTGATGTGGTCGATCAGCGAATTGCGGAACACGGCAGCCAGCACGCCCATGGGAATGCCGAGGAAGACGCCGACCAGCAGGGCGACGGTGGCGAGCTCGAGGGTGGCCGGGAAGACGCGGGCGATGTCGGTGGCGACTTCCTGGCCGCTGAAGGTGCCGACGCCGAAGTCGAGACGGGCCGCGGATGAGATGTAAGTCCAGAACTGGACGTAGAGCGGCTGGTCCAGGCCGAGCTTGCGGTACATCATCTCGTACGTGGCCTGGTCGGCCTGGTCCCCGACCACGGCCAACACGGGATCGATCGGCAGCATGCGGCCAATAAAGAAGGTCAGCGCCAGCAGTCCCAGCAGCGTGACGAAGACGGAGACGATCAGGCGTCCCGCCGCGCCCGCGCGCCCCAGCCAGACCTGCCGGCGGGCGTCGCGGTCCGCTACGGCCCCGATCGGCTCAATGTTACGATCGCTGACTGCCATGGCCCTGTCCCAGCGCGGCCGCCATGCGACCGGCAGTTAAACGATAACAGATGCCGGCCGCGGCCCGCCAAGTTGGGCCGCGGCCGTCCGACGCCGCCTACTCCTTGTGGGCCATGGCGTAGAACTTCTTGAAGGCGGTGATGGGCAGGCCCTTCACCTCCTTGCGCATGGCGATGTTCTCAATCTTCTGGAACATGTAGACGAAGGGCGACTCCGCGAGCTGGACGCGCTGGATCTCGTGATACATCTTCCGGCGCTTCTCGGTGTCGGTCTCCATCTTCGCCGCCAGCACCTTCTCGTTCAGCCCCAGCGCCGCGACATCCCAGCCGACACGCCAGGCCGGGAACATGGTGCCCTTGAATTCGTCGCTGTTGTCGGGATTGAAGACGTGTCGCGAGACCATACCGTGAGCGTCGGGCACGCCGGTCGTCCAGGCGAAGATGCCGGATTCGAAATCACGGCTGCGGAACTGACCGTAGAGCTGCGCCGCGGCCATGGGCTGGATCTCGAGCTCGATGCCGATCTTGGCGGCGTTCGCCTGAACGTGCTGGGCGATTTCCGGGAACGGGAAGACCTGATCGATGATCAGCTTCTTCTTGAACCCGTCGGCGTAGCCGGCCTTGGCGATCAGTTCCTTCGCCTTGTCGAGGTTGAGGCTGTAGGGCTCTTCTTCCGATGGAATCGCGCCGAAGGCGCCGATCGGCACCACGCTCTGCCGGGCGACGCCGACATTGCGCATGACGGTGCTCTCGAGCTTCTTGTAGTCGACCAGCCATTTGAAGGCTTCTCGGATGTCGCGGCTTTGCAGCACGTCGTCGCAGGTGCAGAGGCCGATATACCAGTAGGAGTGCATCGGGTTGTTGAACAGCACCAGATCGGGGTTGCTCTCGATGGCCTCGAAGTCCGACGAGGTGATGTTGCGGGCGATGTCGATGTCGCCCTTCTCGAGCAGCAGCCGCTGGGCGCCGCCTTCCGGCACGTGCCGGACGACGATGCGCTTGATCTTCACCTCGTTGCGCCAGTAGTCGTCGTTGCGCTCGATGATGAAGACGTCGTTCGCCTTCCAGGTCTTGACGCGATAGGGACCGACGCAGGCGGAGGTTTTCGACAGCCAGCCGTTGCCCCAGTCGCCGTCCTTCTCGTGCTTCATGATCTCCTTGCGGTCGAGCGTGAAGGCGGCGCGGCCGGTGAACACCTGAGCCAGGAAGAGCGGCGGCGCGAACGGCTCGGTCACCTTGACGACCAGCGTGTGGTCGTCGGACGCGGTCACGTTCTCGATCACGTTCTCGTCGGTGAAGCCCCATTCCTTGTGCATCACCGCGCTGTTCAGGTTGAGCTTGACGTTGCGCTGGATCGACCAGGCCGCGTCATGCGCCGTCACCGGGTTGCCGGACGGAAACTTCAGACCCTTGCGGATCTTGAACGTGTAGGTCAGGGCGTCGTCGGTGACGGACCAGCTTTCGGCGATGCCGGGGACCAGCTTCGCCGGATTCTCATAATCCTGGAACACCAGCGGATCGCAGACATTGTTCATCATCTCGTCGACAAAGGTCTCGCCGATGTCGGCCGGGTCGAGCGTGCGATAGATCGCCAGCGTCCAGCCCAGCACCAACGTGTCCTTCGGCGTTTTCGCCGGCGCCGGCGTGCTGGCCAAGGCGGTCGCCAACAGCCCCGCCGCCAGGCACGCGGATAAGACGGTCTTGCCGCGTTCGAATGTCCGCATGTTCAAGCCTCCTGTTGGTTTTCATGGATTTGCCATCGAGCGTAGAAACCGGCCGGAACAGCGTCCAATGCAAACTTGTGATTGATCGATGCAAAAGCGGTATCATCTCAGGTCAGGCGCGGCGGCTGCGCCGATACCGCGACACCGCCCGCGCTCTTCCGCTCTAGGAGGTGGGTCGCCATGGACCTTCGATGGATGGAAGATTTCTGCAGCCTGTGCAGCACGGGCAACTTTCACCGCTCGTCGAAGGAGCGGAACCTGTCACAGCCGGCCTTCAGCCGGCGGATCAAGGCGCTGGAGACCTGGCTCGGCGTCGAGCTGGTCGACCGCAGTACGTTTCCGGCGCGGCTGACCGAAGCAGGACGCGAATTCCGGCCGGTCGCCGAACAGATGGTTCATCTGGCCTATCGCACCCGCAACGAGCTCCGCGCCAGCGCCCGCAACGACGCGGCCGCCCTCAGCTTCGCCTGCCTCGACAGTCTCGCCGGCAACTATCTGCCGCGCTGGCTGCAACGGCTTGAACGCCATACCGGCTTCGTCAACAGCCGGGTGCTGACAGCCTTTGCCAGCGCCGAGGCGTTCCTTGCCGCGCTGGAGGAAGGCGCCTGCGATTTTCTGGTCTGCTACCACGACGACGGCGACGCGATCCTAATCGATCCCGTCGATTTTCCGTCGCTGACACTCGATACCGAGATCGTGGTGCCGGTCGTTGCGGCCGATGCCGAGGTACTGGATCTGATCGAGCCGTCCGGTATGGTCGGGCAGCCGCTGCCGCTGTTGCAATACGCCGCGCACACCTATCTCGGCCGGATCGTCCGCGACCACATCAGACGCCACCATCTGGAGGCGGCATTCGATATCGTCTACGAGTCCTCGATCGCGTCCTCGCTGAAGGAAATGGCCTTGCTCGGCTATGGCCTTGCCTGGCTGCCGAAGTCGTGCATCGAACAGAACCTGGCGGACGGATCGCTGGTACAGGTCGGCGTCGTCGGCAAGGAGATCCGGCTCGACATCAAGATCTTCCGGCACCTCGAACGGCGCGACAAACAGGTCGAGCGGTTCTGGTCGGTGCTGGAAAGCCTGGACAGCATGGACATTGTCAACGCCAAGGCCAGCTAGGCAGCGCCCGTCATAGCCCGATTGCGAGCCGCAGCACATAGGCCGCGGCGGCGAGCGTCAATACGCCGGCAATCCAGAGCCCGACAAACCAGAGCAGGCGTTTCAGAGCTTGCGGCACTGTCTGTCGCCTCAATGATAGCCGTCGCCGCGGACCTTGCCGCGGAAAACCCAGTAGGCGTAGCCGGTATAGCCGAGGATGATCGGCAACAGGATCAACGCGCCGACCAACAGGAAACTGAGGCTCTCGGGCGGCGCGGCGGCCTGCCAGATAGTGATGTCGGGCGGGATAATGGCGGGAAACAGGCTGATGCCGAGCCCCAAGTAGGACAGCAGGAACAGGGCCATCGCCAGCAGAAACGGCTGCACCTCGTAGCGGCGGCGGAGCGCGCGGTAGAGGGCGAACGCCGCGGCCGCGACCAGCAGCGGCACCGGCGACAGCACGGCGATGTTGGGCCAGGAAAACCAGCGCGCCGCGATATCCGGGCTTAAAAGCGGCGTCCACAGACTGACCACGGCGACGGCGGCGACGATCGCCAGTCCCAGCCGCGACATCAGGTGGTAGCAGCGTTCCTGCAGATCGGCTTCCGTCTTCATAATCAGCCAACCCGCGCCCAGGAAGGCGTAGCCCAGCACCAACGCCAGACCGGTGAACAGGCTGAACGGCGTCAGCCAGTCGAACCAGCCGCCGGCATAGGACCGGTCGACGACGGCGATGCCCTGAATGAAGGCGCCCAGCACGATGCCCTGGCAGAAGGTGGCGACGATGGAGCCGCCGGCAAAGGCGACATTCCAGATCGGCTTGTGCGCCGGGTCCTTGAAGCGGAACTCGAAGGCAACGCCGCGGAAAATGAGCGCCAGCAACATGGCGATCAGCGGCGCGTAGAGCGCCGTCATGATCACGGAATAGGCCAGCGGAAACACCGCGAACAATCCGCCGCCGCCCAGCACCAGCCAGGTCTCGTTGCCGTCCCAGACCGGGGCGACGGAGTTCATCATGTCGTCGCGCTGGCGTTCGCCGCGCACGAACGGGAACAGGATGCCGATGCCCAGGTCGAACCCGTCCATCAGCACATACATCAGGACGGCAAGCGCGATCAGCAGGGCCCAGATCAGCGGCAGGTCGAGCGGCATGACGAATCCTCCCCTAGTGCGCCGGCCGGATCGCCTGGGCCGGCGTGACGCCGGCGGCGCGTTCCGGCACGCCGGGCGCCGGGCCGGCCTCGGCTGATGTCGGCGGTTGCCGCATCAGCCGCAGCAGGTAGTAGATGCCGGCGCCGAAAACCAGGAAATAGACGATTACGAACATCAGCAGCGAGGTGGCGACCGCCGGCGCGGCGATGGGCGAAACGCCGTCGACCGTGCGCATCAGGCCATAGACGACATAGGGCTGGCGGCCGACCTCGGTGGTCACCCATCCGGCGATCACGGCGACGAGGCCGCTCGGCGCCATGAGCATCAAGGCACGGTGGAACCAGACGCTGTCATAGAGCCGGCCCCGCCAGCGCAGCCATAACCCGGCAAGGCCGGCGGCGATCATCAACAGACCGATGCCGACCATGATCCGGAAGCTCCAGAACACCAGGGCCGCGTTCGGCCGCTCGTCGGGCGGCCAGGCTTTCAGCCCCTTGACCACGCCGTCCATGTCATGGGTCAGGATCAGGCTGCCGAGCTTGGGGATCGCCAGCTCGAACCGGTTCGCCTCGGCCTCCATGTCGGGCAGCGCGAAGAGCACCAGCGGCGCGCCTGCCCTGGTTTCCCAGTGGCCCTCCATGGCGGCGATCTTGGCCGGCTGATGCTGAAGCGTGTTGAGGCCGTGCAGGTCGCCGGCGACCAGTTGGACCGGCGCGACGAGCGCCGCCATCCACATGGCCATGGAGAACATGATGCGCGCGGCCTCGTTGCCGCGATCGCGCAACAGGTGATAGGCGCCGACGCCACCGACGATGAAGGCGGTCGTGAGATACGCGGCCAGCACCATGTGCACCAGGCGATAAGGAAACGAAGGATTGAAGATCACCGCCCACCAGTCGACCGGCACGAACTGGCCGTCGACGAAGCCATGGCCCGTCGGCGTCTGCATCCAGCTGTTGGCGGACAGTATCCAAAAGGCCGAGAACAGCGTGCCGAGCGCGACCATGGCCGTGGCGAAGAAATGCAGACCCTTGCCGACCCGGTTCATGCCGAACAGCATGACGCCCAGGAAGCCAGCCTCCAGGAAAAACGCGCTCAGTACCTCATAGCCCATCAACGGGCCGAGGATTGGACCCGTGGCGTCGGCGAACGGCCCCCAATTGGTGCCGAACTGGTAGCTCATGACGATACCGGAGACGACGCCCATGCCGAAGCTGAGCGCGAAGATCTTCGACCAGTATTTGTAGAGCCGCAGATAGACGTCGCGTTTGCGCCAGAGCCACAAACCCTCGAGCACGAACAGATAGCTGGCGAGCCCGATCGTGAAGGACGGAAAGACAATGTGGAAGGCGACGGTAAAGGCGAACTGGAACCGGGCCAGCAGGACCGCGTCGAACAGATCCGGCATGCGCTACTCCTCGAGCCGACACGCCTCCCCGAACGCCAGTTTGCCGCGGCCTCCCCTGCCGCTGCCGCCCTTGCGGGCGGCTTTCGCAAAAAGCTATCTAGTCCTTCCCAACCACTTTGTCTCGGTTAACGGTCGCGACCAACTGTCTCACCGGGGCAATCGGCCGCACCCGGAAAACAAACGCCGACGGCACCTATTTGGGAATCGGCTTGCCGTCGAAGAAAGCCAGGCTGCCGGCGTGCCAGGCCGGCCGCGACGGGCTCGTGTTATCACGCAGACGGGACAGGTCGGTGTGGCTGAGCGCCTCGGTCAGCAGCCAGGCATGGCGTTTGGGGAAGTCGGCTCGCACAACCAGCAGCCGATCGCCGATCGGCATCAACGTGCGCAGATCGACACGTCCGTAGGGCGCAAAGCCCTCGACGCCGTCGCGCATCGCCACGGCTTCGGCTTCAGTCAGAACGGCGGTCTCAAGCTGGTCGGTGGCGAGCAAGCTCGCCAGCCGTCCCACGTACGGCGCCCGCGCCACCCGGGCCTTCGCCGCCGGCAGATGCCGATCCAGCGCGGCGACCGTTGCCTTCGCCAGCGCGTAGCCATGTAGATCGCCCTTGTGACAGCCGATCAGCAGGTGCTTCTTTCGGTAGACGACCCACTGGTTGTATGGCGTGTGGCCGCCGAGAATAAGCGCCGCCGCGGCCAGCCCACACCCTTGCAAAAATCGTCGGCGGATCATTACTCGAACACGTCCAGATTCAGTACCGCCGTCACGACATAGTTCGGCACGTCAACGACCTGGCCGACACGCAGGTCGACGGCGACGCTCGCCAAAATGTAGGCCTGCTCGCGGTCGAGGCCGTGCTCGCGCTGAATGTAGTCGATCATCTTGATCAAGGCATCGCGGGCGGCGAGCGTCAGATCCTCCGACAGGTTCGTCAGATCGGCGATCTTCTGGCTTTCCAGATAGGCGAGCGGCGGCGGCACCTCGCCGACCGACTTCAGCGGCAGGCCGACGGTCTGATAGAACTTCGACGGCTCGATGTCCTTGATCTGGCTGCCGCCCTCGACCTCGGGGCCTTTGATGACACTGCCCTGGCCCTTGCGGATCTCGGTGGTGACGGTCACGATTGCCCCCATCTCGATCGCGGTGCCGGAGACTTCGCCGTCGCCCTGCGCGTAATGCACGTCGCCGACGAACAGGCCGCAGCCGTCGACGAAGCAGGGCAGCAGCAGCGTGGTGCCGATCTGCATTTGCTGCACGTCCATGTTGCCGCCGTTCTCGCGCGGCGGGACCGTGCGTAAACAGGAATCCTTGTGGCTGCCCTCGGGCCCGCAGACGTCGGACGGCAGTGCGCCGATCGGCTGCGGCGGCAGGGCGATGCCGCCGACGGCGGCGAGCTGGCTTTCGCGTTCCAGCCAGGCGACCACCTCCGGCTCGCCCGGCAACACGCCGACCGAACCCATGAAGGCTTCGTACGGCACCTTCACGCCCGGCATCTGATCGGACTCGGCATGCGTGCGCGAGAGGCGCCAATTGACGAGATACGGCTCGGTATAGAGGTCGCGCAGGAAGCCGAAGCCCGGCACGATCACGGTATAGCCGTACTGATCGGGCTCGATATCCATCAGCGTCACGGCCAGCACGTCGCCGCGCTCGGCGCCTTCGATGAACACCGGCCCGGTCATGGGATGCACGAGGTTGAGGTCGGCCGCGGCCAGATCGTCGGCGTTGGAATCGAGCGTCAAATCGGAATCGAGCGCATCCCGCGTGTGCAGCACGATGACGTCGCCGGGCTTCGCCCGCGCGGCGGGCGGGATCGCCGGGTGGTAGCGATTGAAGCAGTTGGAATCGTTAACGCAGTGATCGCCCTGCTTCTCGATCACAACCCGATCCTGCCAAGTGACGTCGGTGGTGTCGGCAATCGCGCCGCCAATCGGCAACAACATCAACAGACCGCCAATCGGAAATAGCCGCCTCATCGTGACCTCCCATTTTCGCTTCTTCGTTGTCACCGCGGCCTTCTAATTATGCCCGGTCGGGCGCGCGATGATCCCCAAACCGAAAACGCTAGCAAGCGGGACCGTCCCGAACAAGCGAGGCGTCAGCCGAGTCCGCCAAGGCCGGCGATGGCTTGGGTGATGATCTGATCGCCGCGCGACCATATCATCGACTTCCAGTCGTCCTTGTCGGGATAGAAGGCGTCGCGCATCTGTCGCTTGATGCGGCGGCCGAGTTCGCTGGCCGGATCGCCGAAAAGATGCAGCCAGCCATCGGCGCGGATCGCACCCAACGATACCCGCAGTGGATAGGTGCCGAACTCCAGCGTCACCGAGGCGACAAGCGCATCGGGCAGAAAGCGCTGCAAGCCATAACCGACCTTGCCGTCGATCACCGTTGACACCGCGTCGCCGGTATGCGGCACGGTCACCGGCTGGCTGTACCAGGCGACGACACGATCGTGGGCGTCCGTGCCCGGCGGGTGGTAGCACAAGGCCTCGCCGACGCCATAGGGCCCGAGACCGGTATGCATGTCGACGAACGCGACGTCACGGGCGGCACTCAAGTGCTCGGCCGCGATCGCCGCCAAGGTCCGGTGTGACCAGGTCGGACCATTGCCGCCAAAGAACATACCATCGGGAAAGGCGTATTGTCCGCGCGAAGCGCGCAACAGCGATTGTTCGCCATGTTCGGCGGCGTAATCGGCAAGGCGCTTCTCGGCCGCGGCATGCGCCGGCCCCTCCCAATCGGCCGGCAGCATGGCATCGGCCAGTTCGGCATATTCGTCATTCGACGGATAGGGCGCGTCGTGATCGATGAAATTGCGGTTCAGGTCGATATTGTCCTCGTTGACCCGTCGCAGCCAGGCGAATCCGTAGGCGTTGAAGCCGTGGATCAGCAAAACGGCAACGCCAGGCGGCAGTTCGCGGTCGCGGCGGTTGCGCAGCCAGCCGACCTGGATGCCGGAACCGCAGAAACCCTCGGCGCCGTGCGTCGCTGAATTCACCACGACGACGCGCGACGCATCGGCGGGGCCGGCGCGCACGACATCGATGCTGAGCGACCCGCCATCCGGTCCCTTGGCGGGGTTCTCATAAACCTTCACGTCCAGGTCGGCCGCTGCCGCGGCCTCCCGGAACATCGACCGGGCGTGACTGTAGTCGCGCGCAAAATAGGCACTAGTGGCTTGGTTCACGGGCTGCCCCCTCTACCGAAAGGCGCGCAACGGTTAAACTGACGCGCAAGCGGGATCATAACCCAGTTGTCGCGGGGAGGAATGGTGATGCAACTGACGCAGGCCCTGAAGCGGGCGGTGCAGATCAACCGCACCGGCACGGCCACACGGTTCGAGGACCGGCAATGGACCTGGGAACAGTTCGGCAATCGTGTGGCGCGGCTGGCCGCCGGCATCCGGAACCTGGGTGTTCGGGATGGCGACCGGGTGGCGATCCTGGCGCTGAACAGCGACCGTTATCTCGAGTTCCTGTTCGCCGTGCCCTGGGCCGGCGGCGTCTTCGTGCCTATCAACAC
The DNA here is from genome assembly GCA_965232515.1 of Alphaproteobacteria bacterium. Classification (GTDB taxonomy): domain Bacteria; phylum Pseudomonadota; class Alphaproteobacteria; genus JANQKO01. The sequence continues at coordinate 3,273,731 of CBDDPY010000002.1, forward strand.
CCGCCTGGCGCCGCCCGAGATCGTCTACTGGCTGAACGATTCCGGCGCGTCCGTGCTGTTCGTCGACGACAATTTCACCGACATGCTGCCGCGCATCCGCAACGATCTTGAGAGCGTCGATCACCTCGTCTATCTCGGCGACGAGGCCGCGCCGGCCGGCATGACCCACCACGAAAGCCTGATCGACGGTTCGGCCGCGGCCGACGATGCCATGGCCGGCGGCGACACGCTGGCCGGCATTTTCTATACCGGCGGCACCACCGGGCAATCCAAGGGCGTGATGCTGAGCCATACCAACCTGGTCAGCAACGCGCTGTTCATCGTGCCGGGCGTTGGCTTCAACCAAGATACGAACTGGCTGCACGCGGCGCCCATGTTCCACCTGGCCGACGGCTGCGCCACCATCGGCATTACCATGGTCGCCGGCAGCCATTGCTTCATTCCGAGCTTCAACCCGGACGCGGCGCTGGCCGCGATCGCGCGCTATCGCGTGACCAACAGCGTCTTCGTGCCGACCATGGTCAACATGCTGGTCAACCACCCGCGCCTTGCCGACTACGACGTGTCGAGCCTGAAGACGATGCTTTATGGCGCATCGCCGATGCCCGAAGCGGTCATCCGGCAGGCCATGCAGGTAATGCCGCAGGTGCAGTTCATCCAGGGCTACGGTCAGACCGAGGCGGCGCCGCTGATGACGCTGCTGACGGCGCGCTATCACCAGCCGGACGGCCCGCACGCCGACAAGATGACGTCGGCGGGACTGGCGGCGCTCGGCATCGAGGTCCAGATCCTGGACGAGGACGGCCACGAGTGTCCGCGCGGCACGGTCGGCGAGATCTGCGGCCGCGGCCCGAACGTCATGCTGGGCTATTGGAACAAGCCGGAGCTGACGGCCGAGACCCTGCGGGACGGCTGGCTGCATACCGGCGACGGCGGCTATATGGATGCCGATGGGTTCCTCTACATCGTCGACCGCGTGAAGGACATGATCATCAGCGGCGGCGAGAACGTCTATTCGGCCGAGGTCGAGAATGCCGTCTATCAGCACGCGGCGGTCGCCGAATGCGCCGTGATCGGCGTGCCCAGCGACAAATGGGGCGAGCAGGTGCACGCCATCGTGCGTCTGAAGGACGGCGCCGCGCTGGACGAGGCCGGCCTGATCGCCCACTGCCATGCGCTGATCGCCGGCTATAAGTGCCCGCGCAGCGTCAGCTTCGTGACCGATCCGCTGCCGCTCTCTGGCGCCGGCAAGATCCTGAAAACCGAGCTGCGCAAGCCCTATTGGGAAGGACAGGCGAAACAGGTGCACTGACTCCGATGGCTCTGGCCAGGCACCGCCACTAAGAGGGACAGTACCTATTTCCGCGCGAGCTGCTTGACCATTTTCCAGAACGTCGGCGCGCTGTATCCGGGATGCGTGCCCTGGCCGACCTTTTCGAAGCCCAGGCGCTCGAACAGGGCGACGTTCTCGGGCAGAGCCTTCCGGGTGCTGAGGCTGAGACGGTGGCGGCCGCGCCGAGCCGCCTCCGCCGCGACGGCATCGACCAGCCGACGGGCGAGGCCCTGGTCCCGGACGACCGGATCGACGGCGAGCTTGTGTAGATAGAGGCTGTCCGGTTCCTCCCGAAAGAACACGCAGCCGATCGGACGGCCGTCCCGCTCGGCGATCACCAGTCCGCCACTGGCGGCGTGCGCGGCGAGGCTTTCTGCCGTCTCGGCGTGCGCCGACGACGGCGGGTCGGTCTCGCGCGGCTGTAAGGCGAATGCCGCATGCAGAACCTCCAGCACGGCATCGAACCGGTCAAAATGCCGGTCGGCCGTCGTCAACCTGATGTCGCCGGGCGTTGGATCGGCCGTCATCTGCGTTACCACTGAGGCCTCTTTACAGACGGCATGTTAACGGCTTTTCCGCGCGGCAGGTGCTATGCTAGTGGTGCCCGCGAGCGATATTCCCGTTTCCGCAGAAGAAGATAGCGTATGACCGACAGCAGGCCTGACAAACTCGCCTCGATCGACGGCATTGCCGAGGGGCTGGCCGCGGCCGGCTATATCGCCACGCGGCAGATCTGCACGGCCGTGCATATCGCCCGGCATCTCGACAAGCCGATCCTGGTGGAAGGGCCGGCCGGCGTCGGCAAGACGGAACTGGCGCTGGCGACATCCGGTTTCCTCGGCCTGCCGCTGGTGCGGCTGCAGTGCTACGAGGGTCTGGACGAGAGCAAGGCGCTCTATGAGTGGAAATACGGCAAGCAGCTGCTCTACACCCAGATCTTGAAGGAGAAGCTGGCGGACCTGCTGGACGACGCCAAGGGCCTGGAGAAGTCGCTCGAGCGGCTGCACGGTTTCGACGACATCTTCTTCTCCGAGCAGTTTTTGGAGCCCCGGCCGTTGCTGAAAGCGCTGCGCGAGCCGGCCGGCGCGGTGCTGCTGATCGACGAGATCGACAAGGCGGACGAGGAGTTCGAGGCCTTTTTGCTGGAGGTGCTGTCGGCGCATCAGGTTTCGATCCCCGAGATCGGCACGGTCAAGGCGGGCGTGCCGCCGATCGCGTTCCTGACCAGCAACAACACGCGCGAGCTGGGCGACGCCCTGAAACGGCGCTGCCTGCATCTGCATATCGACTTCCCCGACGCCCGGCTGGAGACGCGCATCGTTGAGAGCCGCGTGCCGGGCATCTCGGCGCGGCTGAAGCGCGAGTTGATCGCCTTCGTCCAGGGCTTGCGCACGATCGACCTGAAGAAGCAGCCGTCGGTCGCCGAGACCATCGACTGGGCCCGGGTGCTGCTGTTGCTGCACGCCGAGCATCTCGATGCCGAGCTGGTGCGCGACACGCTGAACGTGCTGCTGAAGTTCGAGAGCGACATCGAGGCCGCGGGCGCGCAGCTGCACGAGCTGACCCGCAAGGCGCGGCAGGAAGGCGAGCGCTTCGCCGATGCAGCCAACGCTTGAAGCCTTCGTCCGGGCGCTGCGCGGCGCCGATGTGCCGGTCACGATCGGCGAAAGCATCGACGCCGCCAAGGCGGTGGCGCATATCGGCTATGACGACCGCCAGCGCCTGAAGGACACGCTGGGCCTGATCCTGGCGAAGACGGTCGACGAAAAGCAGCGTTTCGACACCTGTTTCGAGCTGTTCTTCGACCGCGATGCGCCATCTGAATTCGAAGCTGACATGCCGGATGGCATGCCCGGCGACGGCCCGGCCGACGACCTGCCGCTGGCGGAGATGCTGACGGAGGGCGACATGGCCGGTCTGACAGCGGCGATGGAGGCTGCTGCGGCGGCGAGCGGCGTCGCCGAGATCCGCTTCGCCAGCCAGCGCGGCCTGCTGGCCCGCCGACTGCTGGACGCCATGGGCCTGCGCGACCTGGAGGCGGCAATCGCGCAAGGCCAACGCGGCGGTCAGCCGGCGGACATGTCCCGGGCCCAGATGCTGGAGCGCGGCCGCAGCTACCTGCTGGACGAGGCCCGCGCCTATGTCGACCGGCAATACGCGCTCTATGCGGCGCCGACGAGCCGGGATTTGCGCGAGCAGTTCCTGGCCGACGCCCGGCTGAGCGCCATCCCGCGCCATGAATTCGCGACCATGGAACGTGTGGTGCGGCGGCTGGCCAAACGCATTGCCGCCAAGCACAGCCGCCGGCACAAGCAGACCAAGCGCGGTCAGCTGGACGTGCGGCACATGCTGCGCCGGAACGTCGGCCACGACGGCGTGCCGTTCGACATCGTCTGGAAGCACCGCAAGCGCGACCGCGCCAAGGTCGTGGCGATCTGCGACGTCAGCCGATCGGTCGCCGCCGCGGCGCAATTCCTGCTGATGTTCCTCTATGCCCTGCACGACGTGATCGCCGATATCCATGCCTTCGCCTTCTCCGACCGGCTGGTCGAGGTCGGCGGCACGCTCGACGAGCATGCCGTCGAGCAGGCGATCGAGCAGGTGCTGAAGGATATCGGTTTCGGCTCGACCGACTACGGCCGGGCGCTGGAGGACTTCATGGACGGCTGGCCCGGCCTGATCGACCGGCGCACGACGGTGATCATCATGGGCGACGGCCGCAGCAACGACACCAATCCGCGGGTCGACCTGCTGGCCGAGATCGCCCAGCGGTCGAAGCAGTTGATCTGGCTGAATCCGGAGCCGAAGAATTTCTGGGGCAGCGGCGATTCCGAGATGCCGCGCTACGCCCCGCATTGCCGGCTGGCGCGCACCTGCAACACCGTTAAACAGCTGGAACGCACGGTCGACGAACTTTTGCGCGCTTACGACTAGCCGTTGGCGAGGCCAGCAAGGCCCTTGGCCACGATCTCACGGGCGCGCGCGAAGATGTCGGCCTTCCATGGATCGTCGTCGCCGTAGAAGGCGGCGCGGATCTGCGCCTTGATGTCGCGGCCCAGCGGCGTGTCGACATCGCCGTGTAGATGCAGCCAGTTGTCGGCCCGAAGCGCGTTTAGCACGTCGAGCACGGGCACCGTGCCGTATTCCAGCGCGATGCCGGTATAGGCGGTGCCGGACGGCAGGGCCGCGGTGAAGGCATTGGAGAGCGTGCCCTGGACGACGGCGCTTTTGCTGTCGCCGACCTCCGGTGAGGTAACGTCATCGCCATACCAGTCGCGGGCACGGTGATGGTCGGCGCTGTTCGGCTGACCGACAAAAATCGGTTCGCCATAGCCGCGCGGCCCCAGGCCGGTATGAAAATCGATGAAACCGACATGGGCGCGGCCATTGACCTGACGGTCGATGATCCGGCGTAGAATCTGGTTCGACCAGACCGGCGCCTGCCCGCCGTAGAACAGGCCGTCCGCATGGCCGTACTGGCCGCCGGTCACCGCCGACTGGAACGCGAACTCGCCATGCGCCGAGATGTAGTCGTCGATACCGCGGTCGGCGGCCGCCCGCGCCGGCCCGTCCCAGTCGGCCGGCACCACGAGCGCATGGACGGAGTCGTAGGGCTCGTTGGCCGGATGCGGGGCGTCGTGATCGATGAAGTTGCGATTGATGTCGACATTGTCCTCGTTCACGCGCCGGAGATGCGCGAATCCGAACGGATTGATGGCATGGATCAGCAGCACGGCCGTGTCGGCAGGCAGCGCATCGAGGTCGCCGCTCAGCAGCAGGCCGATCTGGGCCCCGGAACCGCAGAATCCCTCGACGCCATGGGTGGCCGAGTTGAGGACCAGGAGCCTGGAGGCCGATTCCGGGCCCAACCAGGCGGTATCCGTGGTCAGCGCGCCGCCGTCCGGACCGGTGTTGGGATTCTCGATGCTGTCGAGGGTTGCGCCCGCAGCCGCGGCGGCGGCAAGGAACTTCTCCCGGGCCTCGGCATAGTGGGCCGAAAAAAACTCGTTTACCTTCGTCATGTTAAGTATCCCACTGACCCCGCGCGATGCCGCCGGTCATGTTAGCGTTGACCGTCGGCTCGTACGACGCAAGATTGAGGGCCCCCTGATCATGGACGACGCTTCCCGCCGTCTAACCAAAGCATACAACGATCCCGAGTTTCTGTCCGGCCGCGAAGCGCGGCCGCTGCGGATCCTGGCCGAATATCTGGAACCGAAGGCGCGGTTCGACGAACAAGCGATCCAGGACACCATCGTCTTTTTCGGCTCGGCCCGGCTGATGGACCGCGACGCCGCGGAGGCGCGCCTGCAGGCCGCGAAGGCGGGCGACGGCGATGTCGCCGAGGCGGAAATGCGGCTGCATCTGTCGACCTACTACGAGGCGGCGCGCGAGCTGGCGAAGCGGCTGACCAAATGGTCGATGGACCTGCCGGGCGAGACGCAGCGCTTCGTCGTCTGCACCGGCGGCGGGCCGGGCATCATGGAGGCCGCGAACCGCGGCGCGGCCGAGGCCGGCGGCAAGAATATCGGGCTGACCATCTCGCTGCCGATCGAGGAGTTCGAGAACGCCTATGTCAGCGAGCGGCTGGGTTTCGAGTTCCACTATTTCTTCATGCGCAAGTTCTGGTTCACCTACATGGCGAAGGCGATCGTCGCCATGCCGGGCGGCTTCGGCACGCTGGACGAGCTGTTCGAGATCCTGACCCTGATTCAGACGCTGAAGATGAAGAAAAGCCTGCCGATCGTGCTGTTCGGCGGCGAGTACTGGAACGAGGTGATCAACTTCGACGCGCTCGTGCGCTTCGGCACCATCAACGCCGACGATCTCGACCTGTTCCATCACACCGACTCGATCGACGACGCGTTCGACTACATCACCCGCGAGCTCACCGCCCACGCGCTGGACGACACCGGCCCGACGCTCTGATGCCAGCCGCATTAATAGGGACACGCCCTATTAATGCGGCGAACCGTGGCGGTCAGTTGTGGCGTCGCAGCTCGAGACGGCCGATCTGATTGCGGTGCACCTCGTCCGGACCGTCGGCGAAGCGCAGCGTGCGGGAATGCGCATAGGAGAAGGCCAGGTTGAACTCCTGGCTGACGCCGCCGCCGCCATGCACCTGCATGGCCATGTCGACGACTTTGCAGGTCATGTTCGGCACCGCCACCTTGATCATGGCGATCTCCTTGCGCGCTTCCTTGTTGCCGACCACATCCATCTTGTGGGCCGCGTGCAGCACCAGCAGGCGGGCCTGATCGATGCCGATGCGGGCCTCCGCGATGCGCTCCAGCGTCACCGTCTGCTCGGAGACCGGCTTGCCGAAGGCGATGCGCGACTTGGCGCGCTTGCACATGTCTTCCAGCGCACGCTCGGCGACGCCGATCTGGCGCATACAGTGGTGGATCCGGCCCGGGCCGAGGCGGCCCTGCGCGATCTCGAAGCCGCGGCCCTCGCCCAGCAGCATGTTGGACGCCGGCACCCGGACATTGTCGAAGGTGATCTCGCCGTGGCCGTGCGGCGCGTCGTCATAGCCGAACACGGTCAGCATGCGCTCGACCTTGATGCCGTCTGTCTCCATCGGCACCAGGATCATCGACTGCTGCTTGTATTTGTCGGAATTGGTCGGGTCGGTCTTGCCCATGAAGATGAAGATCTTGCAGCGCGGGTCGCCGGCGCCGCTGCTCCACCATTTGCGGCCGTTGATGACGTATTCGTCGCCGTCGCGCACGATCGAAGACTCGATATTGGTGGCGTCGGAAGAGGCCACGGCCGGCTCGGTCATGGCGAAGCAGGAGCGGATCTCGCCGTTCAGCAACGGCGTCAGCCATTGCTTTTTCTGCTCGGGCGTGCCGTAGCGGGTCAGCACTTCCATATTGCCGGTGTCCGGCGCCGAGCAGTTGGTGGCCTCCGGCGCGATCGTCGAGCGGCCCATGATCTCGCAGAGCGGCGCGTAATCGAGGTTGCTCATCGGCTCGACCTCGTCGCTCTCCGGCAGGAACATGTTCCACAGGCCGCGCTCGCGCGCCTTGGCCTTCAGCTCCTCCATGACCGGCACCACCTTCCACCGATTGCCGCCCTCGTCCAGCTGCTCCTTGAAGACCTTCTCGTTCGGATAGATCTCCTCATCCATAAACTTCTGCAGCTTTTCCTGCAGCTCTCTCGAACGCGGCGAAAATTCAGGGATCATGGTCGACGTCCTCTCCTCGGATGTGCGGTCTTGGATTGATTTTGAACCTGGGATTGCCCCTGACTCTAGCGGCGGGCGGCGAAAAAGTCGCGCAGCACTTTGCCGCAGGCAGCCTCGGCGATGCCGGGATAAAGCTCGGGACGGTGGTGGCAGGTGGGTTGGTGGAAGATGCGGGGGCCGTGCTCGACGCCACCGCCCTTGGGATCGGCCGCACCGTAATACAACCGCGCGATGCGGGCGAAGCTGATCGCCTGGGCGCACATCGGACACGGCTCCAGCGTGACGTAGAGATCGCAGCCGGTCAGCCGGGGGCTGCCGAGCGCGGCGCAGGCCGCGCGAATGGCCAGCAGCTCGGCATGCGCCGTCGGATCGGCGAGCGCCTCGGTGCGGTTGCCGCTGGCCGCCAAAACCCGCCGATCCGGCCCCACGATTAGCGCGCCGACGGGCACCTCGCCCCGCTCGGCCGCCGCCCGCGCTTCCGCCAGCGCCCGATCCATAAAGCCCTGCTTCCCTTCGGTCATGCCGGCAACATGCGGGCGATGCTACGGCCGGTCAAGCAAGCCAGGCAGCTCGCCTTTAATGCTTTTGTGTTGACCACAGAGAGCACAGAGGACACAGAGGGGGTTCAGCGGGCGCAGAGCGCCCTGAAAGCTCATTTTCTCTGTGTCCTCTGTGCTCTCTGTGGTGAAACCCTTTGAATAGCGGCCGTTATCGAGATGGTTGAAGGCGAGCGGATTGCGAAGCGGCTGGCGCGGGCGGGGTTGTGCTCACGGCGCGAGGCCGAGCGCTGGATCGCCGGCGGCCGGGTCAAGGTCGACGGCAAGCGGATCGACAGCCCGGCGCTGAACGTGACGGCGGCGAGCCGTATTCTGGTCGACGGCAAGCCGTTGCCGGACGCGGCGCCGACCGGGCTCTGGCGTTATCACAAGCCGACCGGCCTCTTGACCACCCACCGTGATCCCGAGGGCCGGCCGACCGTGTTCGACCGGCTGCCGGCCGAGCTCGGCCGGGTGATCGCTGTCGGCCGGCTGGACATTAATTCCGAAGGCCTGCTGCTGCTGACCAACGACGGCGAGCTCGCCCGCTATCTCGAGCATCCGTCGACCGGCTGGACCCGGCGCTATCGCGTGCGCGTGCACGGCAAGCCCGAGGCCGAGGCGCTGGCGGCGCTCGCCAAAGGCGTGACCGTGGATGGCGTGAAGTACGGCCCGATCGACGCGCGGATCGACCGGGTGCAGGGCGCCAATGCCTGGCTGACGATGGGGTTGAAGGAGGGCAAGAACCGCGAGGTGCGGCGCATCTGCGAGCATCTGGGCCTGGAGGTCTCGCGGCTGATCCGCATTTCCTATGGCCCGTTTCAGCTCGGCGACCTGCCGCGCGGCGAGGTCAAGGCGGTGCCGCGGCGGATGCTGCGTGACCAGTTGGGTGGCCAGGCGAAACGCTTCGGCCTGGCGCCGGAAAAAGATGCGAATCGTCGGCGGAAGGCATAGGGGCCGGCGGCTTTCGGCGCCCGAGGGTCGCAACATCCGCCCGACCGCCGACCGGGCGCGCGAGGCGGTGTTCAACCTGCTGGCCCACGGGCCCTATGCCGGCGACGCCGGCCCGATGCCCGCCGGCGTCGACGTGCTGGACGCCTTCGCCGGCACCGGCGCGCTCGGCTTCGAAGCCCTGTCGCGCGGCGCCGCGCATGTCACGTTTCTTGAGCAGGATGCGGCGGCGGTGCGGCTGATCAAACAGAACGCCGCGACGCTCGGCGAAACGCCCAATGTCTCGGTGCTGCAACGCGATGCGACCCAACCCGGCCCGGCGACGCGGCCGCACGGCCTGGCGCTGCTCGACGCGCCCTACCGCAGCGACCTGACCGTACCGGCGCTGACGGCGCTGGCGGCGGACGGCTGGCTCGCGGCGGAAGCCGTCGTCGTGGTCGAGTTGGGCAAAGACGAGGAACTGGATGTACCGGCAGGCTTCACGCCGGTCGACGATCGCCGCTACGGCGCCGCCCGGATGCTCCTGCTGGAATATCAGCCAAGTTAATGACCGAACACCCGGCTCGCTTTTTGTCATCCTGGCGCAGGCCAGGAGGTGGATTCACATTCGAAGTGCAACAGGTGTTCGATGAAGACCTCGGCTGGGGTTCTGTAGTCAAGGCATTTCCGCGGCGTGGTGTTGTAGGCGCGCAGGTATTGGTGCAGGCGCCGGCGGTTGAGCTCGTCGAGGTTTGTCTTTCGGGGGATGAAGCGTCGGAAGCGGCCGATGGCGTTTTCGATGCCGCCCTTCTGCCAGGGGGCATGGGGGTCGCAGAAGTAGGTTTGCATGTCGATGTGCTGGAGTTCGGTGTGGCGGGCGAATTCGGTGCCGTTGTCGAAGGTGACGGTCTGGCGCAGGTCGGGCGGCAGGTCGGCGAACAGGGCGTGCAGGTGGTCTGCGATGGGCTGTGCGGCCTTACCCGGTGGCCGGGTGGCGAGGAGGATGCGGGAGAGACGTTCATGGCAGACGAGGATGGCCTGGCCGTAGGTCGCGAACAGCATGAGGTCGGCTTCCCAGTGTCCCGGGGTTGTGCGGTCGTCGACGTCGGCCGGGCGATCGGCGATGGGCACGCGGCCGGCGATGAAGCTGGCCGGGCTGCCGCCCCTGCGGCCGCGCCAGCCGCGTTTGCTTTTGCCGCGCGGCAGCAGCAGGCGCCAGCGGAAGTCCTGGGTGCGGGCGAGCTGGGCATAGACGAAGCGGTAGATGCTTTCATGCGAGATGACGTGTTGGCCGGCGGTGTGGGCGAGCCGGCCGGCGACCTGTTCCGGCGACCAGCCGCGTTTGAGGCCGTCGAGGACGCGGTCGCGCAAGCTCGGATCGCGTTGCAGGCGGGGCCCGGACCAGCGCCGGGCGCGGGCCTGCTGCTGGGCATAGGCTGGCTTGTAGCCGACCTGTCGGCCGCTGTTGCGTTTCAGTTCGCGAGAGACTGTTGATGGCGCGCGATCCAGAGCTGCCGCGATTTGCCGGATCGAGCGGCCGGCGGTTTGAAGGCGGGAAATCTCACACCGCTCTTCCAGTGACAACTGGGCGTAATCGGATCCCATCGCAACACCTCCAACACAAGGTGTTGCACTTCGTTTGTGAACTCAGGGGATCCATTGCAGCCGCCGATATGGATCCTGGCCTGCGCCAGGATGACGGGAAGTCCCGGGATCCTGTTACCGCCGGCCGAAGAGTTTTTCGATATCGGCGAGCTTGAGCTCGACGTAAGTCGGGCGGCCGTGGTTGCACTGGCCGGCGCGCGGGGTGCGTTCCATCTCGCGCAACAGCGCGTTCATCTCGTCGAGGGTGAGCCGGCGGCCGGCCCGGACGCTGCCGTGGCAGGCCATGGTGGCGCAGACATGATCGAGGCGTTCCTTCAAGGCCAGCGCCTGGTCCAGCTCGGCCAGGTCGTCGGCGAGGTCGCGGACCAGGCCAGCGACATCGGTCTCACCCAGCAGCGCCGGCACCTCGCGCACAATGACGGCGCCGGGCCCGAAGGCTTCCAGCACCAGGCCCAGCTCGGCGAGTTCGGCCGCGCGTTCGCTCAAGCGGGTGACGTCGGCCTCGTCGAGCTCGACCACGTCGGGCAGCAGCAGCATCTGCCGCTCAACGCCGGATGCCGCCATCTGCGCCGTCATGCGCTCCAGCACCAGGCGTTCGTGCGCCGCGTGCTGGTCGACAATGACGATGCCGTCGTCGGTCTGGGCAACCACATAGGTCTCGTGCAGCTGGCCCCGGGCCGCGCCCAGCGGATAGTGCTGTGCCGCCACCTCGACCGCGGCGTCGGCATCGGGTTCGGTGCGCGCCATGGGCTGCAGCGGCGCCTGGAAGGCCGCCGCGGCCTCCGCAAGACCGGCCGGCACAGTTGAAGCCGGCTGGTGATAAAACAGGTTCGGCCCGCGCGACGGCGGCAGGCTCGCCGGCTGGAAGGCGCCGAGCGCCGCATCGGAGACCGTGGTGGCGGAGCGATGGCCGGCCTCGGCCAGCGCGTGGCGGATGGCGCTGACGATCAGGCCGCGCACCAGGCCGGCATCGCGGAACCGCACCTCCGTCTTCGCCGGGTGCACGTTGACGTCGACCAGTTCCGCCGGCATGTCGAGGAACAGGGCCACGACCGCGTGCCGGTCGTGCGCCAGCACGTCAGCATAGGCGCCGCGCACCGCGCCGTTCAGCAGCTTGTCGCGCACCGGCCGGCCGTTGACGAAGAGGTACTGCGCCTGCGCGTTGCCGCGGTTGAAGGTCGGCAAGCCGGCATAGCCGGTGAGATGCAAATCGCCGCGCGTGGCGTCGATCGGCAACGCGTTCTCGGCGAAATCCCGGCCCAGCACGGCCGAGAGCCGCTTCAGGCGGGCATCGAACAGATCGCCGTCGGCGACGGGCAGATTCAGCACCGAACGCCCGCCGTCCGTCAGGCTGAAGCCGATGTCGGGCCGGCTCATGGCCAGCCGCCGGACGACGTCGGCGGCATAGCTGAACTCGGTGCGCGGCGACTTCAGGAACTTGAGGCGGGCGGGCGTCGCGTAGAACAGGTCCCGCACCTCGACCCGTGTGCCGGGCGGCTGCGCGGCGGGTGCTGCCTGCGACTTGGCGCCCGCCTCGACCCGGATCGCCCAGCCGGAATCGGCGTCTGCCGTGCGGCTCGCGATGCTGAGCCGGCTGACGGCACCGATCGAGGGCAGCGCCTCGCCCCGGAAGCCCAGCCAGTCGATGTTAAGCGAGCGGTCGTCGGGCAGCTTCGAGGTGGCGTGGCGCTCGACCGCGAGATCTAGTTCGGCCGGGCGCATGCCGCGACCGTCGTCCGAGACCCGGATCAGCTCGCGTCCGCCCTCGGCAATCACCACGTCGATCTGCCGTGCGCCGGCGTCGATGGCGTTCTCGACCAGCTCTTTCACCGCGCTCGCCGGCCGCTCCACGACCTCGCCCGCCGCGATCCGGTTGATCGTCGTCTCCGGCAGCACGCGGATCTTTGGCGCCGTGGCGGTACCGTCGTGATCGGTGGAAGCTTGCAGGCTCATGGCAATGGTCGTTCTCGAATCGTGCGCTAGCGTAACAGGTAAAACATAAGCCCGTAAGCGACGCGCCGCTTCCCGTTTGCTGCCGTCAGCCCTCCCAATTGTGATGCCGGGCGAGGCGCAGGAAGGCGGCGACGGTGGGGGAGAATCGGCGGCCGGCGACAGTGGCGAGGCTGATGGTGCGGGCGATTTCGGGTTCGACCAGCACGCGGGTGGCGATACCCGGCATCACCGGCAGGTATTCCGGCATGACCGAACAGCCCATGCCGGCCAGCACCATGGCCTGGATCCAGTCTTCGCGCTCGCTCGAGTAACGCAACCGGACCTCGAACGGCTTTGGCCGGCCGAGTTCGTTGAAATGGTCCATGTATTCGCAGTTGACGCGCTGCAGATAGTCCTCGTCGTCGAGCTGCGACAGCGGCACGGCGGGCATGCCCTCGAAGCGATGCCCCTTCGGAAAGGCGATCATGTAGCGCTCGTCGTAAAGCGGCACGATATCGAGCCGGTCCGGGTAGGACGGCAGGCCGACGAGCGCCACGTCGAGGTCGCCGGCCAGCAACCGCTCGGTCAACCGCTTGCCGCTCGCCTCGTGCAGGTTCAGGTCCAACGACGGGATCTCGCGCCTGAGCCGGTCGAGGAAGCCGATCAGGCGCCGCGGCCCGATGGTGCACATGACGCCGAGCTTCAGCGGCGCCTTTTCGAGGTTTTGGAACTCGGCGGCTTCGGCCTGCGCCGCCAGGCTCGCCTCGTGGACGGCCTTGAGATGCGGCTGCATCAGCCGGCCGAGATCGGTCAAATGAGTGTGGTTGCGCTCGCGCCGGAACAAGGGACCGCCCAGCTCCTGCTCCAGCTTCTGGATCGCCCGCGTCAGCGACGGTTGCGCCACGTCGCAGGCCTTGGCGGCCCGCGTGAAGTTCAGCGTCTCGCAGACGGACAGGAAATAGCGCACCTGGTGCATTTCCATGAACGGTTAACCATACCTCCCGATGTCTTCACCATTCGTCCAAAACTTGCTCACAAGCTATCACAAAATTGTAATCGCGGGCGCTATTTCACTGAAAATAGCCAGTTTTAGGCTAGTTCAATGCACAACAGCTATCAAAACAGAAGTTCTGGAATATTTCCAATCTGCGTCACCCTTCCCATCTTTCGGGCATCGAACCGCAAACCTTCCGACCAGGAGAGAACCCCCATGTCGAATACTTCGTTTCTGAAAGGCCTGATCGCCGCCGGCGGCCTGGCCATCGCCATGACCGGCGGCGCACAGGCGGCCGAGCCGACCGTGGTCGAGTTGACCCAGACCGCCTGCCAGTTCCTGGAGTCCGAGCATGGCGTCGACCATGGCTTCAAGACCGCCAGCAAGGCCGATTGCGAGACCATCAACAACACCTCCGGCGACGAGCGCCTGACCAAGTCCAAGGTGCTTGAGCTGAAGCCCGGCAAGCATGTCTTCCGCGTCACCAACCGCGACGTGCCCTACGCGCTCGGCTTCTGGCTGCGCGGCGACGGCGTGATCGGCCGGGCCACCCTGCCGAGCGTCTCGGGCGGCGGCCTGACCACGGGCGCCACCAAGGACTACGAGATCACGCTGAAGGAAGGCGAGTATCTCTACTCCTGCCCGCTGAACCCGACGCTCGACTACAAGATCGTCGTCAAGAGCTGACCGGCGACGTGCGATGGGCGGGTCCCTGCGGCCCGCCCGCACCACGCGTTGGGGCGCGAGGAGAGGACGAGATCATGAGCAAGGTGATCAAAGCAGACATTGCCGTCATCGGCGCCGGCTCCGGCGGGCTGTCGGTCGCGGCCGGCGCCGCCCAGATGGGCGCCAGGACCGTGCTGATCGAAAAAGGCAAGATGGGCGGCGACTGCCTGAATTATGGCTGCGTGCCGTCGAAGGCGCTGATCGCCGCCGCGCAGGCCGCCAATACGGTGCGCCATAGTGGCCGGTTCGGCGTCAATGGCCATGAGCCGGAGATTGATTTCGCGGCCGTGCACGATCATGTGCACGGCGTCATCGCCGCCATCGCGCCCCATGACTCCGTCGAACGCTTCGAGGGCCTGGGCGTCGAGGTGATCCAGGGCGCCGGCCGCTTCACCGGGCCGCGCGAGATCGAGGTCGACGGCCAGCGCATCCGCGCGCGTCGCTTCGTCATCGCCACCGGCTCGTCGGCCGCCGTGCCGCCGATCCCGGGCCTCGCCGACGTGCCCTACCTGACGAACGAGACGATTTTCGACCTGACCGACCGGCCGGAACATCTGATCGTCATCGGCGGCGGCCCGATCGGCGCCGAACTGGCGCAGGCGCATCGCCGCCTGGGGGCCGAGGTGACGATCCTGGAAATGGCCCGAATTCTGGGCAAGGACGATCCGGAGGTCACCGAGATCGTGCGCCAGCGCCTGGCCGATGAAGGCGTCGCCATGCTGGAAGGCATTTCCATTGCATCTGTCGCACGCGACGGCAACGGCATCGCCGTCAGCATCGAGCAAAACGGCCAAGAACGCACCGTCAGCGGCTCGCATCTGCTAGTCGCGGCCGGCCGCCGCGCCAATGTCGACGGCTTGAACCTGGATGCCGCCGGCATTGAGTATTCGCCGCACGGCATCACCATCGACGCGCGCCTGCGGACCACCAACAAGCGCGTCTTCGCCATCGGCGACGTCGCCGGCGGCTACCAGTTTACCCACGTCGCGGGCTATCACGCCGGCATCGTCATCCGCAACGCGCTGTTCAGCCTGCCGGCCAAGGCCAATCACGACGCCGTGCCCTGGGTCACCTATACCGACCCCGAGATCGCCCATGTCGGCCTGACCGAGGCGCAGGCGCGCGAAACGCATGGGGACGCTGTCAAGGTCGTGCGCTGGTCGTTCGCCGAGAACGACCGGGCCCAGGCCGAGCGCGAGACGGACGGCCTGGTCAAGGTCGTGGTCGGGCCGAAGGGCAAGATCCTGGGCGCCAGCATCGCCGGGCTGCATGCCGGCGAGCTGCTGCAGCCTTGGGTGCTGGCGATCAGCCAGGGCCTGAAGATCGGCGCCATGGCCAACATCATCGCGCCCTATCCGACGCTCGGCGAGGTGAACAAGCGGGCGGCCGGCAGCTACTACACGCCGACGCTGTTCAGCGACCGCACCCGCAAGGTGGTCGGCCTGGTGCAGCACCTGCCGTAGGCCGCCGACCACCCCAACCAACACTATTCGAAAACGCTTTCACGGTTCGCCGCAGACGCGGCGGGCCGACGAGGAGAGACTGTCATGACCGAAGTATCCGCTACCGCCAACGGTGCCCCGGCCAAGGCCGGCCTGGTCAAACGCCTGGCCCCGCTCACCGTGATGGCGGCCGCCATCGGCGCCTTCTTCGCGCTCGGCCTCGATCAATACGTCACCTTCGACGCCCTGCGCGAACACCGGGCGCTGCTGACCGGCTTCGTCGCCGAGCAGACCCTGCTGGCCGTCGCGCTGTTTATCGTCGTCTATGCGACCGCGACGGCACTGTCGCTGCCCGGCGGCGCCGTGCTGACCGTCACCGGCGGCTTTCTGTTCGGTGCCCTTGGCGGGACGATCTGGGTGGTGATCGGCGCAACGCTGGGCGCGACCGGCATCTTCCTTGTCGCCAAGACCGCGCTGGGCGACGCGCTGCGCGCCAAGGCCGGTCCGGCGCTGAAAAAAATGGAGGACGGGTTCCGCGAGAACGCGCTCAGCTATCTGCTGGTGCTGCGGCTGATCCCGCTGTTCCCGTTCTTCGTCGTCAACCTGGTGCCGGCCTTCCTGGGCGTAAGCCTGCGCACCTACATGATCGGTACGTTCGTGGGCATCATCCCGGGCAGCTTCGTCTTCGCCTCGGTCGGCGCTGGCCTGGGCAGCATCTTCGACGCCGGCCAGGCCTTCACGCTGACCGGCGTGCTGACGCCGGAGATCGTCACTGCGCTTGTCGGCCTGGCCGCGTTGTCGCTGCTGCCGGTGGTCTACAAGAAAGTGAAGGCCCGCCGCGCCGCTGCCTAAGGATCGCATCCCGGACAACAGGAGACGAACCGACCAACCCGCCGACAATGGGAGGCCCCCTTGGGTCGCGTGCAGAGACATCTGCCGCGGCCCCTTTTTTTGTCCTGTGTACCGCGACGGAAAATTGCCATTGACTCATTTCGACGGTTCATTTATCAATCAATTAGTTAATTAACTGATTGGCTAATTATGCAAACAGAAGCCCTCGATCCCCTGAGCGCCGCCTTTGCCGCGCTGGCAGATCCGACCCGCCGGGCGATCCTGGAGCGGCTGGCCGACGGGGAAGCGCCGGTCGGCGATCTGGCGGCGCCGTTTTCGATCACGCCGCAGGCGGTCTCGCGGCATATCAAGGTGCTGGAGAAATCGGGCTTGATCAGCCGTCGGATCGACAAACAGCGGCGGATCATTCGCCTGAACCCGCAGGCGCTGAAGCGGACCTCCGATTGGGTCAACCGCTACCGTGCCTTCTGGGAGGGCCAGTTGGACTCCCTCGGCGCCTTCCTCGAGAAGCAAAGCAAGGAGAAGCCCGATGGCAAACCTCGCTGACCGCATGCTGACCGACGATGCGGCGACCGACGACCTGCTGTCGGTCTGCGTGCGCAAGACCGTCAATGCGAGCCCGGAACTGACCTTCGCGGCGCTGACCGAACCCGAACTGGTCGTTGGGTGGTGGGGACCGGCCGGCTTTACCAGCGACTGGGCCGAAATCGATCTGCGGCCCGGCGGGGCGTTCCGCATCCACATGGCCGCCTCCGACGGCAGCTATGAGGGCGTGCTGAGCGGCACCTACCTGATCGTCGATGCGCCGAAGCGCCTCAGCTTTCAGATTACAGACCACTGCAACGGCGCGCCGGAGTTGTTCGACGCCACGAAGATGGCGCCGACGCTGGTCGAGATCGTATTGCGTCCGATCGACGGCGGTCAGACCGAGATCACGCTTACTCATTCCGGCTTCCAGGACGCCGTCATCGCCTGTGCGCATGAGGGCGGCTGGTCCGGCGCGTTCGAGAAGTTCGCCCAGGCCGTCGGGACGCGGCCATGACACATCCGAGGACATGAAAGGGACAGCACCATGTCGACAGTTATCATTCACGGCTCGGCCAACAGCCAGTTTCTGCGCACGGCGCGCATGGCCTGCGAGGAAAAGGGCGTCGCTTACGAGCTGCAGCCCGTCGGCAGCAACACGCTGCCGGATCTGAAGACAGACGCACACAAGAAGCTGCATCCCTTCGGCCGCATCCCGGTGTTGACGCACGGCGATTTCACGCTGTTCGAGACGTCCGCCATTGCCCGCTATATCGACGAGGGCTTCGACGGCCCGGCCCTGCAGCCGGCCGACCTGAAAGAGCGCGCGGTGATGAACCAGTGGATCAGCGCCATCAACCACTATCTGGTCAACGCCATGATCTTCAACTTCGTCGCCCAGTTCGCCTTTCCCTCGGGCCCGGACGGCACGCCCGATATGGAGAAAATCGAGGCCGCCAAGCCGCTTATCCGCGAGTACAACGAAATTCTCGACCGGCACCTTGACGGCCGGACCTATCTCGCGAGCGACGCCGTGTCGATCGCCGACCTGCTGCTGGCCCCGATCGCCCACTATGTCGGATCGATGCCGGGCGGACTGCCGCTGTTCGACGGCCTCGAGAATCTGGGTCGCTGGTGGTATGCCATGGAGAAGCGCGACAGCTTCCAGGCGACGAAGCCGCCGATGCTTGAAAAACAGGCCGCCTGACGCGGCCCGTCCGGCGACAGGGGGCCGTGGCGATGTCCGCGGTCCCCTGCGCCAGAACTTAACGCATTACCAAACCGCAGCAATTCCGCGCTCAGCCGAGGTTGGCCGACACCTCGTTGCTGAAGCGCGTGTCCGACCGGATGTCAGGATAGGCCGAGATCAACGCGATATATTCCTCGTTGCCGGCCTCCTGGTTGCCGAAGTCGAAGTCCCGACGGATGTCGAGATCACGGAATGCCTGACCGTTCGGCCGCACCGTCCGCCGCCCGACTTCGCCGATCAAATCGTCACGGTTGCCGTTGGGCAATTGCGTCGCGAACAGATCAGTGTCGTGGGCGATGTATTGATCGCGGCCGTCGTCGCGGTCGTAGAGATCGGCGAACACCAGAAACGGAATGTTCAATTCCTGCTCCGTCGCCGAAAAGTTTACCCGGCAACGAACCCGAGCAAACTCGGTCGAGCCGTTGCGGCCAACCTCAAGGTTCACGTTGGATACGCGTGCCATCTGCTTTTCCTTTCTCGGTTCGAGGCGAGCCGTTTCGGCTCGCGCACCCGGCTTTCACCACCGGGTACCCTTCAAGCTAGGAAGCGCGGAATGGGCAGGCTGTGAACCGGCTCACGGGCCGGCAAAAGCGCAATTTTCGTTCGTGACGAGCTAATGATCGGCGCCGGCCTGCAACAGCAACCGGGCGAGCGCGCGATCGCCGCGCAGCGCGGCGATGGCGAGCGGTGTCGAACCCTGCGGCGAGCGAGCTCGGGCGTCGGCGCCGGCCGCCAGCAGCACCTTGGCGACACGCGCCGCGCCGCCATAGGCCGCCAGATGCAAGGGCGTCAGGCCGCTGCCGATCGACAGGTGAACGTCCGCGCCGCCGCCCAGCAGTAAATCGACAACCCGGCCATGGCCGGCGTAGGCCGCCTTGTGCAAGGGCGTCCAGCCGCCGTAGTTGGCCAGATTCGGGTCAGCGCCCGCGCGCAGCAGCCGGCTGACGAGATGCGGCTGATTGGTCTCGGCCGCCATCGACAGCGCCGTATTGCCGTTTCGGTCGCGAAAATCGACCGCGGCGCCCTGGGACAGCAGCATGGCGGCGATTTCCCCGTTGCCGCGCGCCGCGGTGACGATCAAAGGCGTCGCGCCGGTCTCGGCGTGGCGGCTGTCGGGCGCCGCGCCATGGCCGAGCAGCAATGCGACGACATCCGCATGCCCGCAACCGGCGGCCTCGATCAGGGCCGTCATGCCACGATCGTCGCGGTGCCGCATGTCGGCGCCGGCGGCCAACAGGATCCGCACGATGCCGCTGTCCCCGCGCCTGGCGGCGCGGATCAACGCGGTGGCGCCGCGCTGGTCGACCGCGTTGACGTCAGCGCCGTCGGCGAGCAAGGCCAGCACGGCGCGCCGATCCTGTTGTTCCGCCGCTTCGGGCAGGGTAGAGGCGAATGCCGGACAGACAGCGATGGCGAGGACGGGTCCGATAAGCCATCGAATCCGCTTGCGGGTCGGGAAAGTACGCATCTTCGGCCTCTTGCAAAGGCAAACTGAACCGCGTGCACTCTCGGCCATCGGCGTTTCCGCACGATGTCGCGAACCGCAACAACGTGTTTCAATTGTTGGCGGGCCGAAGCTTGAGAAATGCCGTCAGTTAAGACGGCGCGGGCGCCGGATTCGTGACAATCCGCCGCCGCGGTTCAGACGGGGCTCAGCCGTCCTGCTCGATGCCTTCCGGGTCGCCGACAACCACGATCAGCAGGTTGTCGGGCGTCAACAGCCGCTCGGCGACCCGCTTGATGTCGTCGAGCGTGACCGCGTTGATATAGTCCGGCCGCCGGTCGATATAGTCGATGCCGAGATTCTGGCGCTGAATGGCGACCAGAAGCCGCGCGATGCCGGCGCCGCTGGTCAAGCGCAGCGGAAACGAGCCGTTGAGGTAGGTCTTGGCGTCGGCCAGTTCTTCGGCCGTGATGCCCTCGTCCCTCAGCCGCCGCAGCTCAGAGCGGAAGATATCCAGCGACTCGCCGACGCGCGCGTTCTGGGTGCCGACGCCGCCGGCATAGATGCCGGTATGCTGCAGCGGCAGCAGATAGCTGTAGACGGAATAGGCGAGACCCCGCTTCTCGCGCACCTCGTCGTTGAGGCGCGAGCCCAGGCCGCCGCCGCCAAGCACATAATTCATGACGAAAGCCGCATACCAATCGGGATCGTCGCGCTTGATGCCGCGCATGCCGAGGAAGACGACGCTTTGCGGGATGTCCTTGCGCACGACCGTCAGACGGTCGTCTTCCGGCGGCGCCACGTCTGGCACATCGACGGGCGTGGCTGTGGCCGGCAGACCGCCGAAGGCGTGATCGAGCAACGGACCGAGCGCCGCCGGCGTGATGTCGCCGACAACGCCGACAATCAGATTGTCGCGCGCGAAACGCTGCGCCACGAACTGCCTGAGGTCGTCCGTTGTGATCGCCTTGACGCTGTCGATGGTGCCGTCGGCCGGGCGACCGTAGACATGGTCGGGGAACGCCGTCTCGAACCAGGTCCGGCTGGCGATGCTGCCCGGATCTTCCAGCTCGCGCGTGAGACCGACGATGATCTGCTGGCGGATGCGCTCGACCGGAACGGAATCGAAACGCGGTTCGTTGATGGCGAGCCGCAGCATCTCGAAGGCCGCGTCGCGGTTGCGGCTCAGGGTCTTGAAACTGCCGCCGAACCGGTCGCGGCCGGAATCGAAGCGCAACCGGACGGCGAGGTCTTCCAGCCGGGTCTGATAGGCCAGGCTGTCGAGCTCGCCGGCGCCCTCGTCGAGCAGGCCCGAGACCATGTTGGCGAGCCCTTCCTTGCCGGCCGGATCGAGCGCGGCGCCGCCGGTGAAGATGAACTCGACCGAAATCACCGGCACCGAGGGCTCCTGAACGAGCCAGGCCTTGATGCCGCCGGGGCTGACGACCTCGGTGATCTCGGTCGGCGCGGCGACCACTGTCGAACTCAGGCCGATCGACAGGAATGCCGCGGCGGCTGACGCCGTCAGGCGGGCATGACGGAAATACATCGGGCCGATCTCCTAACCTGTCGGCTTGGGCAAAAGAATGCTGGTCACCGATCGACGGATATCCAGAACGTAAGCGGCGGCGGCCGTGACGTCTTCGATGGTCACCGCCTCAACCTGATCGGGCCAGGACTCGACCTGTTCGACGGTCAGGCCGGAGGTCAGCGCCGCGCCGAAGATCCGTGGCCCGGAGCGGAGATTGTCGCGCGCGTAGATCGCGGCCGCGAGCAGGATGTTCTTGGCACGTTCCAGTTCGGCCCTGGTGATCGGCGTCGTCAGCGCCTTTTCCAGCGTCTTGTCCATTGCGGCTTCCACGGCCCCGACATCGCCGCCGGGGACCGGCGTGGCGTAGAGGTAGAAGGTCGTCGCATCGAGGCTGACGCCGCGATAGAAGGCGCCGGCCGAGCTCGCCAGCTTCTGCTCGACCACGAGATCGCGGTAGAGCCGGCTGGTGGTGCCGCCGCCCAGGATCTCGGCGAAGACCTGCAGCGGCACGGCGTGCTGGCTGTTGGTCGACGCCCGGCTGGGGGCCAGATAGGTCCGGCGCAGCGACGGCTGACGCACGCGCGGATCTTCCATGGTGACGCGCCGGGCCGCCAGCTGCGGCGGCTCCTGCGGCCGGTGACGCAACGCCACCTCGCGTGCCGGGATCGCGCCATAGTGCTTTTCGGCCAGGCTGCGCACCTGACCGGGCGTGACGTCGCCGGCGACGATCAGGATGGCGTTGTTGGGCGCATAGTGCTTTTCATAGAAGTCGAGCGCATCCTCACGGCTCAAGAGCTTCATTTCATGCTCCCAGCCGATGATCGGGATGCCGTAGGGGTGCGACTTGTACTGGGTCGCGCGGGCCGCTTCCGACAGCTGCGCGCCGGGATCGTTGTCGGTGCGCGACCGCCGCTCCTCCAGGATCACCAGCCGCTCGGTCTGCACGTCTTCTTCGGCCAGCCGCAGGTTCACCATGCGGTCGGCCTCGAGCGCCATCACCGTCTCGAGCTGGTCGGCGGCGACGTTCTGGAAGTAGCCGGTATAGTCCTGAGCCGTAAAGGCGTTGTCCTGGCCGCCGATGCGCGCCACCTGCTTGGAGAATTCGCCCGGCGCGATCTTCTCCGTGCCCTTGAACATCAAGTGTTCGAGGAAATGCGCGATGCCCGACTTGCCCGGCGGCTCGTCGGCGGCGCCCACCTTGTACCAGACCATATGGCTGACGACGGGCGCGCGATGGTCCTCGATGACCACGACCTGTAGGCCGTTATCGAGCTCGAACACACGCGGATTGAACAGATCGGCCTGGGCGGCCGGAACAGTGGCGGACAGCAACAGCGCGGCGCCGCCCAACAGACGGGGCAATCGTCGGATCACCGAAAGCGCTCCCTTCGGGATGTGGTGCTCCGGTGAATATGCGCCGATTACGCCACGGTGCAAGCCGTCATTCGGTCAAGGGCGCGTGATCACCGTTGGCGCGAGCAACCGGTCCTAGAAGATGCCTTCCAGAAACCCGCGACGGCGGCGCTTGATGATCGGAGTTTCCCCGGCCGTCACCGGCTCGCCGATAGCGGCGTTTTCCCGCAGACGCTGGGCTTCCTTCTGGGCGTCGATCAGCGTGCCTTGCGGCGGCGTTTCCTGCCAGAAGATCAGCCGGTCGGTGAAAGAGCGGTCCTTGTCGGCGAGCGCCGACGTCTCGCGGTCGACCACGGCGCGAATCCCGCCGTCGGCGCCTTGGGCATTGGCCTGGCGCAGCAGGGCCGCCTCGCCGACGGTCTGGCTCGCCGGCAGATTCGGCGCGTTCAGGCGCGCGGTTGGGGCAGGCGCCGGCGCCAGGGTCGGCTGCCGATCGGCCACGCGATTGGGCGGCGTGCCGAGCAGCGCTGACCTGGCGGCCTGCTCAGGCTGTTGCTCCTGCGGACGCGGCGCGCCGGGCGCGGGCGGACGTAGCGAGAAGTCCGGCGGCAGCACCAGCGGCGCCTTCTTGACCACGGTGAACTCGTCCGGCGCTTTCTTGTTGAAGCCGAGCTGGTCGCGAATACCTTCGCAGGCGGCCAACACCAGTATCAGACTGCAAGCCAGGCTCAGCCTGGCGATCGCATGTCCGCGCGTACGCACGTTGCTAATCCTCCCGAACAAGGGATTGGCGACCCTTATTTATGCGCATCGTCTTTTGTAAACAAGGAATCGAGTAACATAATTGCAACACCGACGACAATGGCGGAATCGGCGACGTTGAAGGCCGGCCAGTGATATCCGGCAACGTGAAAATCGAAGAAGTCCGCCACCGCACCATAGACCAGCCGATCGACGATGTTGCCGACGGCACCGCCGATCACCGCGCCGAGCGCGCAGGCCAGCAACCGCGACTGCACGCGCCAGAGCCAGACCAGCAGGCCGATGGCGATGGCCGCCGTCAGGCCGATCAAGATCCAGCGGCCGGTATCGCCGGCCTGGAACATGCCAAAGCTGATGCCGCGGTTCCAGACCATGACCAGGTTGAAGAACGGCGTCACCTCGATATAGCCGCCCGCCGCCTGGACGTGATCGATCAATTTGATCTTCACGAACTGATCGAGATTGAAGATCACGATGGCCACGGCCAGGCCAAGCAGGAAGATACGCAACGGCAAGTCCTCAGCCGGCGGCCGCCTCGACCGCGTCGACGCAGCGACGGCAGAGATCGGGATGTTTGGCGTCCGCGCCGACTTCCGGCAGGACCTGCCAGCAGCGCTCGCAGCGCTTGCCATCGGCCAGATTCACGACCACGCCCACATCGGCGACACCTTCGAGGCGAAACGCGTCGGCCGGCGGCGGGCCCGCCTGCAACGTCGCGCCCGACGTGATCGCGACCTCGGACCAGTCGACATCGGTCAGCGCCGCCACCGTGTCGGCCGGCGCGTAGACGACCGGGTGCGCCTGCAGGCTGGCGCCGATGCGCTTCTCGCGCCGCTCGACCTCCAGCGCGCCCGTCACCACCCGGCGCAGATCGCGGACCTGGTTCCACTTCGCCGCGAGCGCGTCGTCGCGCCAGTCCGCCGGCACGTCGGGGAACAGCCGCAGATGCACGCTGGAATCGTCGCCCGGGAAGCGCTGCAGCCAGGCCTCCTCGGCGGTGAAACACAGGATCGGGGCGAGCCAGGCCGTCAGGCACGAGAACAACTGGTCCAGCACCGTCCGCGCCGCGCGCCGCCGCGTCGACATGGCCGCGTCGCAATAGAGCGCGTCCTTGCGGATGTCGAAATAGACCGCGGACAGATCGACGGTGCAGAAGTTGTAGAGCTGCACGAACAGCCGGTGGAAGTCGTAGCTTTCGCAGCATTCGCGCACGAGCGCGTCGAGCTCGGCCAGTCGGTGCAGCACCCAGCGCTCGAGCTCCGGCATGTCGGCGACCGGCAGGCGCTCGCGTTCGTCGAAGCCGGCGAGGTTGCCGAGCAGGAAGCGCAGCGTGTTGCGCAGCCGGCGGTAGGAATCGACCTGGCTTTTCAGGATCTCAGGGCCGATGCGCAGATCCTCGGTGAAGTCCGAGCCGACCAGCCATTGCCGCAGGATATCGGCGCCGTATTTGTCGACCACCTCTTGCGGCGCCGTGGTGTTGCCGAGCGACTTCGACATCTTACGGCCCTCGCCGTCCATGACGAAGCCGTGCGTCAGCACCGCGTCGTATGGGGCGCGGCCGCGCGTACCGCAGGCCTCCAGCAGCGAGGAATGGAACCAGCCGCGATGCTGATCCGAGCCTTCGAGATAGAGCGAGGCCGGCCATTCCAGATCGTCCCGTGTTTCCAGCACGTAGGAATGCGTCGAGCCGGAATCGAACCAGACGTCGAGAATATCGTCGACCTTCTCGTAGTCGTCGGCCGGATAGTCGTTGCCGAGAAACCGCGCGGCGTCGCTGTCGAACCAGGCATCGCAGCCCTCGGCCTCGACGGCGTCCGTGATCCGCTTGTTGACGGCCTTGTCGCGCAACGGCTCGCCGGTTTGCTTATTGACGAACACCGTGATCGGCACGCCCCAGGCGCGCTGGCGGGAGACCAGCCAATCCGGCCGGTTCGCCACCATGTCGTAGAGCCGGCGCTGGCCGCTCTTCGGATAGAAGGCGGTGTCCTCGATGGACTTGAGCGCCGTATCGCGCAGGCCCGTCGTGCGCATCGAGATGAACCATTGCGGCGCATTGCGGAAGATCAGCGGCGCCTTCGAGCGCCAGGAATGCGGATACGAGTGGCGCAGCTTGCCCTTCGCCAGCAGGGCGTCGGCCTCGATCAGGGCCTTGATCACCGGGCCGTCGACCTTGAACACGTGCTGGCCGCCGAACATCGGCACATGGTCGAAATAGGTGCCGTCGGCATCCACCGTCTGCGGCACCTCGATGCCGTTGGCGACGCCCAGCTCGAAGTCGTCGGCGCCGTGGCCGGGCGCGATATGCACGAAGCCGGTGCCCTGCTCGGCATCGACGAAATCGCCCGACAGCAGCGGCACGTCGTAGTCGTAGCCCTTGCCGCGCCAGGGATGCCGGCAGACGGTGCCGGCGAGGTTCGACACGTCGGCGACGTGGCGCAGCTCGTCGATCTTGGCCGCCGCCCGCACCTCCTCGGCCAGGTCCTTGGCCAACAGCAGGCGCTCGCCTGATTTGGCGAGACTGCCCTCGCCAACGGTGCCGACCTCATAGACCGCATAGGCGACATCGGGCGAGAAGGCGAGCGCCCGGTTGCCGGGCATGGTCCAGGGCGTCGTCGTCCAGATCATCAGCGAGGCGCCGTCCAGCGCCGGGTCGGCGGCCTTGATCACCGGGAACCGGACCCAGATCGTGGTCGAGGTATGGTCGTGGTATTCGATCTCGGCCTCGGCCAGAGAGGTCTTCTCGACCACCGACCACATCACCGCCTTGGCGCCCTTGTAGAGGCTGCCGTCCATCAGGAACTTCAACAGCTCGCGGACGATCTGCGCCTCGGCGTCGTAGGACATGGTCGTATAGGGCCGCTGCCAGTCGCCGGCGACGCCCAGACGCTTGAATTCCTCGGCCTGCACGCCGATCCAATGCTCGGCGAAGGTCCGGCATTCGCGCCGGAAATCGACCACCGGCACCTCGTCCTTGTTCTTGCCCTGCTCGCGGTACTGCTCCTCGATCTTCCATTCGATCGGCAGGCCGTGGCAGTCCCAGCCGGGCACGTAATTGGCGTCCTTGCCCAGCATCTGCTGCGACCGGTTGACCACGTCCTTCAGGATCTTGTTCATGGCCGTGCCGATATGGATGTTGCCGTTGGCATAGGGCGGGCCGTCATGCAGGATGAATTTCTCGCGGCCCTTGGCGTCGGCGCGCAGGCGGGCCCAGAGGTCCATCTGCTCCCAGCGGGCCAGGAAGTCCGGCTCGCGCTTGGGCAGGCCGGCCCGCATCGGAAAGTCGGTCTGCGGCAGAAATAGCGTGGATTTATAGTCGGTGGTCATGATCGACGCGCCTTACGTGAACGTCGCCGGTGGCGATCCAAGGAAAACGAATATGGCTGCTGGAGGTCGGGCCCCGCGCACGACCAAGCGTCCCGGCCCTCAGACGAAGGCCGGGCCGATAATTCGGCCGGAATCGGACCCTATTCGCACGATGCACTGGCGCATGCGCCGCCTTCTATCAGCCCCGACCGGACCTGTCCACAGGGCCTGCGCGAATCGCCGTTTCCGCCGCCCGTGACGACGCTAGACGACAGGCTCGCCGACATCATCCGTCAGGAGAACTGGCTGTGGGAGATCCTGACGTGGCTCGCGGATCGGAACCCGCCGGACTGGCATGTCGGCGCCGGCTGCATAACGCAATGCGTCTGGAATCGCTTGAGCGGCCGACCGAGCCGCGCCGGGATCAGCGATATCGACGTGGTCTTCTTCGATCCCGACGACCTGAGCGAGGAACCCGAAAACGCGCTCGAAGCCGCCCTGACCGACGCTTTCGGCGATCTGGAAATGGCCTTCGACGTGAAGAACCAGGCGCGGGTGCACCTCTGGTACGCCCGGCGCTTCGGCTACGCCATCCCGCCCTACCCGTCGGTCCACGCCGCTATCGACACCTGGCCGACGACCGCGACCGCCGTTGCCGTCAAGCTGCGCGACGGCAAACCGGAGATCTATGCGCCCTTCGGTCTCGAGGACCTGTTCGCGATGACCGCACGTCCCAACAAGCGCCAGATCACGCCCGAGATCAATGAAAAGAAGGTCAGGCGCTGGCGCCGACACTGGCCGGATCTGACGATCATTCCGTGGGAAACGGACTGAGTTCAGCCCCTAAAGCGTGAAATCGCTGGCCGTCAGCAGTGGCACCAGCTTGAGGCCTTCCTTGGCGACGTTCGCTTCGGCGCCTTCCTCGCGGTCGACGATGGTCAGCATGGTGTCGACGACGACGCCCTCGTCGCGCAGCGCCTTCACCGCCTTCATGGACGAGCCGCCGGTGGTGGTGACGTCCTCGACGATGACGGCGCGCAGGCCGGTGAGATCGCTGTCGCCGAGACCCTCGACCAAGCGCCTGGTGCCGTGGTCCTTCGGCTGCTTGCGGACGAAGAAACCGCGCACGGGCTTGTCCGGGAAGCTCTTCTGGCAGACGGCGGCGGCGATCGGTACGGCGCCCATCTCGAGGCCGCCAACCAGGTCGACGGGCGCATCGCCGATCGCTTCCAGCATCAGCTCGGCGATCAGGTTGAGCGCCTCGGGATCGAAGATCGTCGGCTTCATGTCGAAATAGTGTTTGCTGGTGGCGCCGGACACGAGCTTCATCTCGCGGTCGCGGATCAGCGACTTGGCCGTGACGATTTCGATCAGGCGTTCCCGGCGGCCGTTACCGCCCGCATCCGATTTCAAGGCTTCCTGCATCCCTGCCCCCGCGAAATTCTAGAATCGTTCATTCGCCACATGCCTAATGGGTCATTCTGGCGAAGGCCAGAATCCATTTCGACCGTCCGATTGGATCCTGGCCTTCGCCAGGATGACCGGTTGTGACAGGCGGCGAGGCCTGCTCAGCTGCCGGCCTCGCGTTGACTGGCGAGGTCGACGGTGGCGGCGAAGCGGCCAACGGTGTTTTCGGGCAGCGCCAGCAGCTCGCGCGCCTGCGCGCTGTCGGCGGCGATTTGCGTCTTCAAGGCCTCGAGGCCGTCGAACTTCTTTTCGGCGCGCAGATGCTCGACGAAGGCCACGCGCACCTCGCGGCCGTAAAGATCGCCATCGAAATCGAACAGATGCGCCTCCAGCACGACCGAATCGCCGCCAAAGGTGGGCCGGTAGCCGAGGTTGGCGACGGCCGGGAGCCAGGTGGTCTTACCGTTGTCGGGCAGGCCGAAATGCACGGCGTAGACGCCGAGCGCCGGCTGCAGGCTGCGCCGGCCGAGAAAGACGTTCGCGGTCGGAAAGCCGAGCTGGCGGCCGCGCTGATCGCCGCGGCGGACGTGGGACTCGACCTCCCACCAATGGCCGAGCAGCTCGGCCGCCCGCTTCGCCCGGCCGGTCTCAAGGTTCACGCGGATGATCGTCGATGAGCAGACATCCTCGTCGTGCGTTACCGGCGCCAGCACCGACACCTCGAAGCCGAAATCCTGACCGAGGCGGACCAGCAGGTCGGCATCGCCGGACCGGCGGTGGCCGAAAACGAAGTCATAACCGACGACGATGCCCTGCACGTCGAGACCGCCAACCAGGACGTCGCGGACGAAGTCCTCGGCCGGCTTGGTGTAGAGCCGCTCGTTGAAACGCAGCGTGTACATAAGCTCGACGCCAAGCGCGCTCAGCAGCCGCGCCTTGCTGCGGAACGGCGTCAGACGAAACGGCGGCGCTTCCGGCGCGAACACGTTGCGCGGATGCGGCTCGAAGGTGAGCACGCCGAGCGGCGCGCCGAGCCGCCGCGCCGTCCGCGCGGTGGTGGCGATGATCTCGCGATGGCCGCGGTGCACGCCGTCGAAGTTGCCGAGCGCGACCACGCCGCCGCGCTGGTCGGCCGGCAAATCGACAAAGTCGCGCACGACGCGCATATCGCCTCGTTTCGGTTTTTCGCTGCGCCCGCTGGCAGCCCCCGCGATTATGCCGCCGGGCGGGCGGTAATCAAGTCGCGGCGGCTTCGAAGGATTTGCGCGACGGCACCATTGTCAGCGCATCGCCGCTCACCACGATCTGGTTGCCGACGGTGCATTTGGTGTCGAGCCGGCAGCGCCGCTTGGCCGCATCGACCTCGGTCACGATCACCCGCGCGGTCACCGTGTCGCCAGCCTTGACCGGTGCCGTGAAGCGCAGGTTCTGGCTCATATAGATCGCGCCCGGCCCGGGCAACTTGGTGCCGACGACGGTCGATATCAGGCTGGCGGTCAGCATGCCGTGCGCGATATTGCCGCCGAAGCGGGTCTGCTCGGCGAATTCACGGTTCAGGTGCAACGGATTGAAGTCACCGGAGATGCCGGCGAACAGCACGATATCGGCCTCGGTCACGGTTCGTGAGTAGAAGGCCGACATGCCCTCCTGGATATCCTCGATGAAATAGCCGTGCAGCTCGCGATGGAGATCGATCGGCGCCGGCGGGTTGACCTGCGTGTCCATACTGAACGCACCTTTTTCGGGGATTGCGGGAAAACGGACGATTCGAATATTGCGCCGCAATATAGCTTTGGCAGTGCAACATCGCAATGCCGGCCGTCACGGAACCGAAACACGAAAGCGTTGACCGGCCGTTAACTCCGTGGCGCTTGCCCGGCAGGTCCGATTGCCGCACTCTCCCGACCATGACGACGATCCCACGCGAAGACTGCCTGAAACGCGACGGCGCCGACCCGCTGGCGGCCTGGCGCCGGCGCTTCGTACTGCCGGAGAACCTGATCTATCTCGACGGCAATTCGCTGGGCCCGCTGCCGACAACAACCGCCGGCCGGCTCGACGACGCGGTGCGCGAGGAATGGGGCCAGGGCCTGATCCGGAGCTGGAACGCGGCCGGCTGGATCGACCTGCCGCGACGGCTGGGCGCCAAGCTGGCGCCGCTGATCGGCGCCGCGCCGCACGAGGTGACGGTCGCCGATTCGACCTCGATCAACCTGTTCAAGCTGCTGATCGGCGCGCTGAGACTCCGGCCGGACCGGCGGGTCATCGTGTCCGAGGCCGGCAACTTCCCGACCGATCTCTACATCGCCCAGGGGATCGTCGAACTGCTCGGCGGCGACTACGAAATCCGCTATGCCGAGCCCGACGACATCGCCGCCGCCATCGACCGGGACGTGGCCGTGGCGATGTTGACGCAGGTCGACTTCCGGTCGGGCCGGATGCACGACATGGCGGCCGTGACGAAGGCGGCGCAGGCGGCGGGCGCCCTGATGCTGTGGGATCTCGCGCACTCGGCCGGCGCGTTTCCGGTCGATCTGACCGGCGCCGGCGCCGATTTCGCCGTCGGCTGCGGCTACAAGTATCTGAATGGCGGCCCCGGCGCGCCCGCCTTCCTGTTCGTCGCCGAACGGCACCAGGATGCGTTGATCGCGCCGCTGTCGGGCTGGATGGGCCACGCCCGGCCGTTCGACTTCGCCCGCGATTACGCGCCGGCGGCCGGCATCGACCGTCAGCTTTGCGGCACGCCGCCGGTGCTATCGATGACGGCGCTCGACGCCGCGCTGGATATCTGGGCCGAGGTCGACATGGCCGCGGTGCGGGCCAAGAGCGTGGCGCTGTCGGACCTGTTCATCGATCTGGTCGAGGATCGCTGCGCCGGTCACGGCTTCGCGCTGGCCTCGCCCAGGTCCGCCGACGCGCGCGGCAGCCAGGTCTCGTTCGCCCATGCCGACGGCTACGCCATCATGCAGGCGCTGATCGCCCGCGGCGTGATCGGCGATTTTCGCGCGCCCGATATCCTGCGCTTCGGTTTCGCGCCGCTCTATCTGCGCTACGTCGATATCTGGGACGCGGTCGAGGTGCTGCGCGCGGTCATGGAAAGCCGCGCTTGGGACACGGCCGAATTCAAGCAACGCGCGGCCGTCACTTAGGCTTCAGCGCCGCTCCACACGAGAGAGGTCATGGCGGCGACAGGCCGCGCGCCGACCGCTTCGCAGGCGGCACGGACATTGGCTTCGTCGAGCGTACCGCCCGGTGTGTAGCCGACATCCTCGGCATGGATGCCGCCGGCGATCCACACCGAATCGATGCCGGCCTTGGCCGCGCCCTTGATGTCCGTTTCCAGACCGTCGCCGACCATGACGATGTGCCCCCGGCTGATGCCGCCCAGGCGCTCGAACGCCATGTCGAAGGCGCTGGCGTGGGGCTTGCCGTGCTGGAACACGTTGCCGCCGATCTCGTCATAGGCCCGGGCCAGCGCGCCGGCACAGGGAATCATGCGGTCGCCGCGCATGACCACGACGTCGGGATTGGCACAGACCATCGGCAGCTTCCGCGCCAGCGCCCGCGCCAGCATGTCGCGATAGTCGTCAACGGTTTCGGTCTCGTCGTCGACCAGGCCCGTGTTGACGATGAAGTCGGCCTCCTCGAAGGGCGCCTCGCCGCAGTCCAGATGATCCAGCAGCGTCCGGCAGCGGTCGGGGCCCAGGTGAAACGCCGTAGCACCGAGTCCCGCGTGCCAGGCATCGGCGCGCCGGTTGATCGCGGCGACCGTGACGTCGCCCGAGGTGACGATATGGTCGTAGTAGGCCATCGTCACGCCGATACCGGTCAGGAACTCCTGAATGTATTGGCTGGGCCGGGGCGCGTTCGACAACAACAGCACGGGCAGACCGGCCGACCGGATCCGCGCCAGACAGTCGAGCAGCCCCGGATAGGGCGCGATGCCGTTGTGGACGACGCCCCAGATATCGCAGATCACCGCCTTGTAAGGCTTGATCAGCCGGTCGATACCGTCATGGACAGGAACGTGCATGATTCGCTTCGATTGACCCCAACTTGCGACCCGGCTGTTTACGGTCGGCGTCGCCGCGCGTCAATGGCGCTTGTCGAAGATTTGGATCAGAATCCGTCCCGGCTCGGGCGCGGCTCGCCGAACAGATAGCCCTGGCCGAAGTCGACGTCATAGTCCAGGAGTTCCGCGACCGACCGCTCGGTCTCGATCTTGTCGACGATCAGGTCGATGCGCGGCCGCGCCAGCGCCTGCTTCAGGTCCATCGGGTGAATGTCGGCGCCGATCCCGTTGAGGAGCAGATCGACGGGCGACTTGACGAACTTGAAACGGCGGCGGCCCAGTTCCTCGTAGTCGATGTCCAGACTGGTGAGCTGATCCATGGAGAACCGGAAGCCGAGGCCGGCGAGCTGCGCCATCCGGTCCGCGACCGCCGGCCAGCAGTCGGCGACGTCGGTCTGGCTCAATTCCAGGATCATGCAGTCGGCCAGTTCCGCGTTCATCTCCATGAAGTCGGTGAATTGGGTCAGGAAGTTCTCGTCACTGAGCGTGTGCGAGGCGATGTTGACGAAAAAGCCGACGTCGAGGCCGCGCTTCTTGACCTTGCGGATCAGCTGCACGCAGCGGAACAGCAGCAGGTTGTCGATCACCGAGATCAGCCCGCGGTCCTCGGCCAGCGCCAGATAGTGTTCGGGCAACATGATGCGGCCGTCCTCGGTGCGAATCCGCGAGAAGGCCTCGTAGAAGCGCGTCTTCCGCTGCGGCAGGCTGACGATCGGCTGCAGGTAGACGTCGACGCGGTTCTGTTCCAGCCCGCGCAACACCATCTGCACGACGGCGGCATCGTCGGCCGGCGGCTCGATGACCTGCGGCAGCGCGATCAACGCCGGCTCGGCGCCCCCCGCATCCGGGTCGGCCGTGTCGCCGTCGACATGCGGCGCCGACGGCGAGTCCGAGTGCTGGCGGCGGACGGAGATGTCGTTGAGCTGGTTCTGCAGGACCTTCATCTCGGCGACGACAACCTCGTTCGCCCGCTCGGCGACCTGGCCCATCGCCTGGCGCAGTTCGTTGAGTTCGCCGCTGGCGGCGTCGAGCCGGCGCGTCAGCTCGCCGTTGCAGTCGCGCAGAAAATCGATCTCGCCCGCCTGCGCCTGCCAGGCGGCGACCAGCTCCTGCGCCATGCTTTGAACCTCGCGGCGGCGCGCTACCGATTCATGCACAAGCGCGGCGGCCAGGAACACGCAGACACCGATCACCGACGCCGTCATGGTGTCGATGAACGACACCGATTGCGGCAGCACCAGCGCGATCACGGCCGACACGACCGCATAGGACGCGAGAATGAAGAAATGACCGGCGAACATCATCTGCGAGCGACCCGGGACACGGACCCCGGCAACTTGCCGCCGAGAGCTTGCAATATGGTTAAGCGATCGTTGCGACAACGCGACCGTCAGACCTGCCGCTCGGCAAGGCTGCCGGCGATTTCCTCGGCCAGGCGCCGGCTCGCCGGCGATCCGCCATGGCGCGAGGTGACGAGCGCGATCGTCACCTCCGGCAGTGTCGGCATGCCATCGTCCGGACCGAGTTCCCGAAGCCGCAGCGTGTTCGAGCTGCGCGCGATCGCGGCGACCGCCAAGCCGGCCGAGACCGCGCCCTGCAGCACCAGCAGATCGGAGCTGGTATAGGCGATGCGATAGGCGCGGCCGGCGTCACCCAACGCCGCCATCACCCACTGATGGTATCGCGAAGGCGGCGGATATACGGCGAGCGGCAGCGGGTCGCGCCGATGCGTTTCCTGTTGCTGCGCCGTCACCCAAACGAGCGGGTCGCGCAACAGCACCAGCCCCTCGTCCTCGCCAGGAGCCCGGGACAGAAGCGCGAGATCGAGCGCGCCGTCGTCCAACCCCGCGCGCAGGGCATTGGTGTGCCCGCAATGCACCTCGACATGCACGTTGGGATACAGTTCACCGAACCGCGAGAGCACCAACGGCAAGAGGTTCGCCGCGTAGTCGTCGGGCGTGCCGAGGCGCACATTGCCCGACAGCGCCG
The DNA here is from genome assembly GCA_965232515.1 of Alphaproteobacteria bacterium. Taxonomy (GTDB): domain Bacteria; phylum Pseudomonadota; class Alphaproteobacteria; genus JANQKO01. The sequence goes on from CBDDPY010000002.1 coordinate 3,307,906, forward strand.
GCTCGGCGAAATGCGCCACCGCCTCGTCATGCACGGCCAGCAGGCGGTTGGCATAGGCGACCAACGACTTGCCGTCGTTGGTCAGCCGCATGCGGCGGCCCTCACGCGCGAAGACCGGCCGGCCGACGGTTTCCTCCAGCCGCTTCATCTGCATGCTGACGGCCGATTGCGAGCGGTGAACGCGGGTCGCGGCGCGGCCAAAGCTGCCGGTATCGGCGATCGCCGCCAACGTCCGCAGCAAATCGATGTCGAGCGTGGCTGTCATGGCCAATACCGTTACTTCAGAAAAACTGAACTATAATATCAAATACATTCGTTTGAATGATTAATCTTTCGTTGGCAGGTTTGGCGTAGACCAACGCAACGCCACGGTTGCCAACGAGAGGGGATCGAACGATGGGTACGACAATCTATACGGACGACAGATCGACCGACGTCCTGGATGGCGCGATGCACGGGCGGCATCGGTTTTCCTTCGCCGCGCTTGGCGGCCGCGTGATCGGGGCGCTGTTACGCTGGCAGGACCGCGCCAGCCAACGTTATCGCCTGGGCGAACTCAACGCCTATCTGCTCCGCGACATCGGGCTCAATCGCAGCGACGTGACGCAGGAAGCCCGCAAGCCATTCTGGCTCGACTGAAGCTCAATAACCCGTTCAGCCATCGGTGCTGCGCGCCAGCACCTGGCTGACCTGGGTGATCGGCCGGCCGCTTTCGGCAGACCAGGCGTTAAACGCCTCCTGCACGGCGCGGAGATCGCGTTTCGAGGTCGGGTCCTTGTCGACGACGCCCTGCGCCTTCAACGCCGCCACCACCGACTTCGACAGCACGAACGAGTCCTTGCCGATGAAGCGCAGGAAATACTGCGCCGAGGTGCCGCCCAGGCGGCTGGCGCGCTTCTTCAGCAGCGCCAACAGGCCGATATAGTCGTCCGACGGCCAGTCGGCGAAGAAGCTGGCGGCCGACCCGTGTTCCTCGGCCAGATCGACAATGAAGCGGGCGTTGTCGCGGGTGGCCCGGATCTTTGGACCGTTGCGCACGATGCCTTTGTCCTGCAGCAGGGCGTCCAGCGCCTCATCGGGCATGAAGGCGACGCGGCGCGGCTCGAAGTCGAAAAACACGGTTTCGAAGTTCGGCCATTTCTGCTCGATCACCTTCCAGGAAAAGCCGGCCATGAAGACCGACTTCGTAATGCCCGCCAGGTATCGGTCGTCGCCGATCTTTTTCAGGGCCGCCTTGCTTTTGGGTTTCGACAAAAGCTTTTCCAGCGCCGCCGGGCCGCCATGGCGTTTCGCGGCCGTCGCGTAGATCTGCTCGAAGCTTTGCATCTCACCTCCCCCGCGGGACAAATGCCCGCCACCAACAAGTATGTCCCGGGCCTAGATTAGAACAAAATACGAACTTACGTCACCCGGAAATGCCGCGATGAAAGGCAATGCGGTCAACGCGAGGCAGTCAATTCGAAGATTCACGCTTCACAACCAAAATTTATTGTTTTACATTAATTTTTAAATTCTTTGTATTGTGGAGCATGTCAGTGACAGATACCAGAAATGATCTCGACAGGATCGAAAACGGCCGCTTCGGCCGCATCCGCACGATCAGCCGCTATCTCAAGATCGCCGCGCTGATCGGCGCCGCCGGCACCGGTGGATTTAGTCTCTATTTCGCGGCCGTACCATCGATGTTCGACGCGCAGATACTGCAGAACTACGACCATCTGTTGATCGGCAGCAGCTTCACGACGATCAAGCGGATCGGTCTGATCATCCTTCTGGCCGGCCCGATGGGCCTGCTGGTCTACGCCATGTGGCGCATCAGCCGGCTGTTCGCCTGCTACGAACGGGGCCGGATCTTTGCCCCCGTCGCCGCCGGGCATATCCGCGCCGCGGGAACGGCGCTCGCCGGCAGTGGCGGGCTGTCGATCCCGATCAATACGCTCGCCGTGCTGCTGATGACCTACGACAACGCGCCGGGCAAGCGGATGCTGGAGATCTCGATCTCATCGACGAACTACGCCACCCTGCTGTTCGGCTGCCTGCTGATCGTGATCGGCTGGGTCATGCACGAGGCGGCGCGGGTCGCGGACGAGAACCGGCAGTTCATCTAGGGGGCTGATATGCCGATCGTCGTCAACCTCGATGTGATGCTGGCGCGGCGCAAGATGCGCTCGCGCGAGCTCGCCGCTCGGATCGGCATCACCGAACAGAACGTCTCGGTGCTGAAGTCCGGCAAGGTCAGGGGCGTGCGCTTCGAAACGCTGGCCAAGATCTGCGCGGCGCTGGACTGCCAGCCCGGCGACCTTCTGGAATACCGCCCGGAAGAAGAAGAATCGGAGACGGAACGGCAATCCGCCTGACGGTGGCCATGGCAGCCGACCCGAATGCCCGTTAGGATAGCGATCAATCAAGACATCGCCGACGGGAGGACACAACATGGCCGATCGCATGAACAGCAACCGCAGCCGCGAATGGTTCGGCCGCACCGACCTGCTGGGCTTCGCCTATCGCAGTTGGCTGAAGAACCAGGGCTGGCCGGCGGATCTGTTCGACGGCCGGCCGGTGATCGGCATCGCCAACTCGGCCTCGGACTTAAGTCCTTGCAACGCGCACCTGACCGATGTCGCCGAGTCGGTGAAACGCGGCATCTGGGAGGCCGGCGGCTTTCCCTTCGTGTTCCCGACCATGGGCATCGGCGAAACCCTGATGCGGCCGACCACGATGATGTTCCGCAACCTGATGAGCATGGACCTGGAAGAGACGCTGCGGGCCAATCCGCTCGACGGCGTCGTGCTGCTGACCGGCTGCGATAAGACCACGCCGGCCTACCTGATGGGCGCGGCGAGCGTGGACCTGCCGTCCATCGTCGTGCATGGCGGGCCGATGCTGAACGGCAAGTTCCGCGGCCGCGACATCGGTTCGGGCACCGACGTCTGGCGCATGAGCGAGGACGTGCGCGCCGGCAACATCACGCTGCAGGACTTCATGGACGCCGAGCAGGCGATGTCGCGCAGTCCCGGCCACTGCATGACCATGGGCACGGCGTCCACCATGGGCAACATGGTGGAAGGGTTGGGCATGTGCCTGCCGGGCACGGCGGCGATCCCGGCCGTCGACTCGCGCAAGAAAGTGGCGGCGCACCTGACCGGACGGCGCATCGTCGAGATGGTGAAGCAGGATCAGCGCATCTCGACCGTGCTGACGCGCGAGGCCTTCGAGAACGCGATCCGGGTGAACGCCGCCATCGGCGGTTCGACCAATGCCATTATCCACCTGATCGCGCTCGCCGGCCGGGTCGGCGTCGAGCTCAATATCGACGACTGGGACCGGCTCAGCCGCGAGATCCCCTGCATCGTCAACCTGCAGCCGAACGGCGAATACCTGATGGAGGACTTCTATTACGCGGGCGGCCTGCCGGTGGTGATGAAGGACCTGGTGGACAGCGGCCAGGTGCATGGGCAACACGTCACGGTCAGCGGCAAGAGCGTAAGCGAAAACGTGGCCGAGGCCCGTAACTTCAACGACGAGGTGATCTATTCGCTCGCCAAGCCGTTCAAGACCGAGAATGGCCTTGCCGTGCTGCGCGGCAACCTGGCGCCCGACGGCGCCGTCATTAAGCCGTCGGCGGCGACCCCGGAGCTGCTGCAGCATCGTGGCCGCGCTGTCGTTTTCGAGACCAACGAGGAGCTGCACGAGAAGATCGAGGATCCTGATCTGGACGTCGATCCGGATTGCATCCTGGTGCTGAAGGGCGCCGGCCCGCGCGGTTATCCGGGCATGCCGGAGGTCGGCAACTTCCCGCTGCCGAAGAAGATCCTGGAGCAGGGCGTAACCGACATGGTGCGGATCTCGGATTCGCGCATGAGTGGTACGGCGTATGGCGCCGTGGTCCTGCATGTCTGTCCGGAATCGGCTATCGGCGGTCCACTGGCGCTGGTCCAAAACGGCGACATGATCGAGCTGGACGTCGCCAATCGCCGGCTGCATCTCGACGTCTCGGACGAGGAACTGGCCCGCCGGCGCGAGGCCTTTACCCCGAACCCACAGGTCTACGAGCGCGGCTATGCCCAGCTCTACGTCAACCATGTAATGCAGGCCGACAAGGGCTGCGACTTCGATTTCCTGGTCGGCGCCTCGGGCTCGGCCGTGCCCCGGCCAAATCACTAGCTGGCATTTTTGCGCTCACGGCAGCGGACCTTGCGGTCCGCGCCTGCGCGGGCGCGCCGGATAAGCCGGCGGGCCGCCGTCGCGGCCTGGAAGTTTCCGGCTCGCCTGGAAACGCGCTGGCCAAGGCTGTCCGAATGCGTTAGACGCCGTTTACCTTACCGCTTGTTAACGTCGCGGGCGCTAGCATCCGTCGCAACCATCACGCGGTCGTGTGAACGACCGGCGAAATCGGGCTTGTATCCGCAGATCGAAGGAACCACGTCGGCGTTATGACAAAACCGCTGCAACGAACCGTGGCCCCGGCGGCGGGACCGCTGGACGTCGGCGCCAGCGGCGCCCGCGGCCGGATCGACCGCCTTACGTCCTCGAAAATCCGCGATGTCGCCAATGCCGGCATGGGCCTGGAGGACGTCATCGCCCTCTGGTACGGCGAGCCGGACCTGCCGACGCCGGAATTCATCAGCAAGGCGGCCGCGGATTCGCTGAGCCGCGGCGAAACCTTCTACACCGAGAACCGCGGCGTCGAGGAGCTGCGCGCCGCGATCGTCGAGTACATGAACGGCCTGCACGCGAAGCCCGTTGACATCGACCGGATCACGGTCACCGCGTCCGGCATGGCTTCGATCAACCTGATACAGCAGGTCCTGACCGAGCCCGGCGACAATGTCGTGGTGAACGGCCCGATCTGGCCGAACCTGACCGCGACCATCGCGATCATGGGCGGCGAGCCGCGCCAGGTGCCGCTGGAGTTCGGCAATGACGGCTGGCGGCTGGACCTCAACCGCCTGACGGCGCAGGTCGACAGCCGCACGCGGGCGGTGATGATCAACTCGCCGAGCAACCCGACCGGCTGGCTGATGGAGCGCGAGGACCAGGAGCGGTTGCTCGAATTCTGCCGCAAGCGCGGGATCTGGCTGGTCTCGGACGAAGTCTACAGCCGCTTGGTCTACGATCGGCCGGTGGCGCCGTCGTTCATCGACATCGCCGAGCCCGACGACAAGGTCATCGTCGTCAACAGCTTCTCGAAAACCTGGTGCATGACCGGCTGGCGGCTGGGCTGGATCGCCGCCCCGGCGAGCCTGGGCCCGACGCTCGAGAAGATGATCGAGTTCCACTATTCCTGCCCGGCGCATTTCAGCCAGATGGCCGGCATCGTCGCCGTGCGCGACGGCGAGCCCTTCGTCAAGGACATGATCGACCGCTACCGCGCGGCGCGCGACCTGGCGATCGACCGGCTGCAGGCCATGCGGCGAGTCCGGGTACACCGGCCGAAGGCGGCGTTCTACGCGTTTTTCAAGGTCGAGGGCATGACCGACAGCCTGGAGACCTGCAAGGAGATCCTGCGCCAGACGCGGGTCGGGCTCGCCCCCGGCATCGCCTTCGGGCCCGAGGGCGAAGGCTATATCCGGCTCTGCTTCGCCAGCACGCTCGAGCGCCTGACCGAGGCCATGGATCGTATCCAGCCGATCCTGGATCGGTAAACGCGCGATCGATTGAAGGCGGACCGCCGACGCGGCATCATAACGGCGCAACGAGGATGGAGTGCCGCGATGACCGCCGTGACGCCGAACGCACCGAACCATGAGGGCCTGGGGCCGCTGGCCTCGCGCTTCGTGAATATCGACGACATGCCATGGGAAGACACCATCTTTCCGGGCGTGCGCGTGAAGACGCTGCTGCTGGACAAGAATACCGGCCTGCTGACGGCGCTGCTGAAGATGGATCCCGGCGCCAGCCTGCCGGACCACGAGCACGTGCAGATCGAACAGACCTACGTGCTGGAAGGCCGGCTGCTCGATCCGGACGGCGAAGTCACGGCCGGAAATTTCGTCTGGCGTCCGGCCGGCAGCCGGCATGCCGCCACCACGCCCGAAGGCGGGCTTATGCTGGCGATCTTCCAGAAGCCGAACCGGTTCTACGCCAGATCGGGCGAGACCCACGACATGCTGGGCCAGGATTGGGACTCCGCCTGGGGCCAAGCCTCCTAGCCGGCGGCGGCCGACCCGGCGGCGTCAGGCCGCCCGGTGCACATCGATCGCATAGCTTCCGGCGCCGGCCTTCAGGCGCCGCCGGGCGTCGACGATCGCCGAACGGGTGTCGTCCAGCGACAACCGGTCGCGCCGCAGCACCAGATGCAGGATTGGATCCGCCAGCAGCTCTTCGATCGGCGGTTCCGAGACATCGCAATAGACATCGTTCAACACATTGCCCTCCACCCGGACGGACCGGGGTATATGTCGCGACGCGGGATGCCGGGCGCGCGACAACCATCAGGTTCTGATCACAACTTAGGCAGTTGCCGCTGCCGTTTAATGACAGCCCCGGAAAAATCACAACCTTGCCCGCGATCCGGCACATAGCCGTTTCGCTGTCACGCTTGCCGGCCGCACGGTGCTAAGTTATGCCGGTTATCGAGGGAGGCTAGCGCATGAAAGTTGTGATTACCGGCGGGGGCGGCTTCATCGGCCGGAAGCTGGCGGCCAAGCTGCTGCAGAAGGGCAAGCTTGCCGGCACGGACGGGTCTCAGCAGACCATCGACGAACTGGTGCTGTTCGACATGGTAGCGCCGCCGGCCGACGAAACGGGGGACAGCCGGATCAAGGTCGTCACAGGCGATCTGACCGACCGCGACCTGATCGCCGACCTGATCGATGCCGATACGGCGAGCGTGTTCCATCTGGCCGCTGTTGTCAGCGCCGGCGCCGAGGCCGACTTCGAGCTCGGCTACAAGGTCAATCTGGACGGCACCCGCCTCGTGCTGGACGCCTGCCGCGCCCTGCCGCATGCGCCGCGGCTGGTCTTTGCCAGCTCGATCGCCGTCTATGGCGGCCGCGAGATCCCCGATGTGGTCGAGGATGCCACGCCGCTGATGCCGCAGACCTCCTATGGCGCCCAGAAGGTGATCGGCGAGTTGCTGGTCAACGACTATAGCCGCAAGGGCTATATCGACGGCCGGGCAATGCGGTTACCGACCATCGTCGTGCGGCCGGGCAAGCCCAACAAGGCGGCGTCCGGCTTCGCCTCCAGCATCGTCCGCGAGCCGTTGAACGGTATCGATTTCGAATGTCCGGTCCGGCCGGAGAGCGAGATGGCGATAATGTCGCCGCGTGCCGTCATCGACGCCTTCATGCACATGCACGATCTCGACGCCGAGGGATTGGGCGACAGCCGGGCGTTGCTGCTGCCGGGGCTGCGGGTGAGCCAGGCGGAGTCGGTCGCCGCCATCGGCCGGGTCGCCGGCGACCGCAAGGTCGGTCGTATCGACTTCAAGATCGATCCCGACATCCAGGCGATCGTCGACGGTTGGCCGAAGGGTACGCATTCGGCCCGCGCCGAGGCGCTGGGCTTCAAGGGCGACGCCAACATGGACGATATCGTCCGGGCGCACATCGAGGACGAACTGAGCGCGCCGGCCTGACCGGCGCGCGGCAACAACAAGAACAGGGATGGGACACATGAGCGGACGGCTGGCCGGAAAGAAATGCTTCGTGACGGCGGCGGGACAGGGCATCGGCCGGGCGACGGCGGAAGCCTTTCTGAGCGAGGGCGCCGAGGTCGTCGCCACCGACATCGACGCCGGCAAGCTGTCCTATCTCGAGGGCCGAGCCGGCGCCACGGCGCAGGCGCTCGACGTGCTGGACGCCGATGCCATTGCCGCGGCGGCGGCCGCGCACGGCCCGGTCGACGTGTTGTTCAACTGCGCCGGCTTCGTGCATCACGGCGCGCTGCTCGAGTGCACGGAAGACGAATGGGACTTCGCCTTCGCGCTGAACGTGAAGCCCATGTACCGCGCCATCAAGGCATTCCTGCCGGCAATGCTGGAGAATGGCGGCGGTTCGATCATCAACATGGCCTCGGTCGCCTCGTCGCTGAAAGGCATCGCCTTTCGCTGCGCCTACGGCGCCTCGAAGGCCGCCGTGATCGGCCTGACGAAGTCCGTCGCCGCCGACTATGTCGGACAGGGCATCCGCTGCAACGCGTTGGCGCCGGGCACGGTGCAGTCGCCCTCATTGGACGACCGCATCAACGCCTTCGACGATCCCGTGGAGGCGCGCAAGACCTTCATCGCGCGCCAGCCCATGGGCCGGCTGGGCACGGCCGAGGAGATCGCCGTGATGGCGGTCTATCTCGCCTCCGACGAGAGCGTCTTCACCACCGGTCAGGTCATGGTCATCGACGGCGGCATCACGCTTTAGTGGCGCCGGCCGTTATGGCCGGGGCTTGACCCATCCCACTCCCCCACCCGACCACCCATTGAGCATACTTCCGTGGGTGGTCGGGTGGGGGAGTGGGATGGGTCAAGCCCGACTAAATCAATAAGTCGAGCGGCCGCCGGTCAAATCGAACACCGCGCCGGTTGAGAACGAGCATTCACTCGAAGCCAGCCAGGCCACCATGGCGGCCGCCTCCTCGGTCAGGCCGAGACGCCCCATGGGAATTTTCGACAGCATATAGTCGATGTGTTCCTGCGTGATCTGGTCGAAGATGTCCGTGCGGATTGCCGCCGGTGTCACGCAATTCACGATCACGCCGCTCTCGGCCAGTTCCTTGCCCAGCGACTTGGTCAGGCCGATGACACCGGCCTTGGCGGCGCTGTAGGCCGAGGCATTCGGGTTGCCTTCCTTGCCGGCGACGGACGCGATATTGACGATGCGGCCATAGCCGTTCTGCATCATGTGCGGCACCAGGGCCCGACAGCACAGAAACACCGCCGTCAGATCCAGATCGATGACCTGACGCCATTCGTCGACCGGATAGTCCCAGGTCTTCAGCACCGGCCCGGCGATGCCGGCGTTGTTGACCAGGATGTCTACCTTGCTGTGGCTGTTGATGGCAACGTCGATCGCGTCCTGTACCTGGGCCGGATCGGTCACGTCGACCCGCGCCGCGCTCAACACGTCGTCGGCGTCGAGCGAGCGCCGCGCCGCGTCCAGCGCCGCTTGGTCGACGTCCCACATCACCGCCCGCGCGCCGGACGCCAGCAGCCGTTGGGTGACGGCGAGCCCAATGCCGCGGGCACCGCCGGTGACAACGGCCGTGCGGCCGTCAAGATCGATCTTGTTCACGCGCCTCTCCTCCCAAACACGTCAATTCCCCCTTCACCACCCAAACTGTCAGCGGCGGGTTCGGCGCAGATCATTGCAGCCGCCGCCTAGCGCATCAACGCCATCGTCAATCCGACCATCCAGATCGAGACCGCGAACAGGCCGAGGATGGTGAAGCGGCCGTTCCAGTCGTGCCCGACCTCGCGGCCGGTACGGCCGGACATCCGCGCGATGATCAGGGTGGTCAGCGTGAAAGGCGAGGCGCCGATGCAGAGCCCCCAGCCCGCCATGTAAGCGGCGGCGAGCATGTAGGGCGGAATGCCCAGCACGTCGGGCGCCGGCATCGCCGTGCCGACGACGATGACCGTGATGATCGGATTGAGCCCGAGCTGTCCGCCGAGCACGACGAGCCAGACGACCAGAACGGGCACCATCACGGTCGGCAGCACGCCCGACAGCAGCAGGTCGGCAATCTGCTCGGTCGGCAACACCGTCGCGATCATGCTGCCGGCGAAAGCGGCGCTGACCAGAATGGTGATCTCCATGCGGTAGGCCGGATAGACGAAAACCGTCTGCCGCCAAAGCCGCCGCCAAGTCCAGGCCAATGCCCGCCGGGCGCCCATGAACAGGCCCTGGACCAGGATCCAACCGGTGGCGATCACTGGCACGGTGACGATGACGGCGACGATCAGCCGCAGATCGGTCATCTCCTCGACCGTAAACGCGGCCAGAAAGATAAACGCCACCAGACCGATCAGCCGCAGCTGCACAGACCAGTTGTCGTCGCTGTGCATAACAGGTGGCGGCGCCTGGGGCCGCGGCGCCGTCATCCTGTCGTAGAGCCAGCCGAACGCCAGCATCAACACCGCAGTTGCAAACGCGATTGGCAGAACCTGCTGCCACTCGGCGCCGGGCGTCAACGACAGCGACAGTGCCAGGGTGACCGACAAGGGCGACCAGGCCGGCGACATGGAGAAACCGCGCAGCACGGCCAGCAGCATGCGCCGTTCGCGCACCGCCTGGATGCGTTCGTTGCCGCCGGCCGCCGCCAGCGTATTGGTCCGCAGCACCATGGTGCCGAGCAGCTGCAGCGACCCGAAGCTGAGGATCAGCCCGAACAGATTGCCGCCGATGGTCAGCGCGGCGTAGCGCCGGCCGGGCGGCTGTGAAATCAGCTGCTGACCGCAGCGGCGGATCATGCGGCTGCCCTCGGCCGCCGTGCGCAGGAAGCCGACCGCGGTGAACATGGTGGCGTAATAGCAGGCCGTGCGCAGCGCCTCGATCGTCTTGGCGACGGTATCGTCGATCTGCAGCGCAATGGATATGCCCACGACCAGACCGGCGCCAAGAATGATCTTGCCGGTGCGTGGCAGGGCGACGACCTGACTGGCGACGTAGACGATCAGCGCGGCGGCCGCCAGCAAGCCCGCGCTTTCAAGATCCAAGGTCTCGCGGACGATCGTAGCCAGCAGCACGATCGTCAATGCCAGGCCCGCGACCAGAGACGGTCGGCGCGCCGCCATCGACAGCTCCCCTTATTCTCGACCCTCAGCTACGCCAATGGCGGCGGCGTCGAACTGGTTTCTATAGCGTTCCCGCAACGCCGTCTTCAGAATTTTGCCGGTGGCCGTGTGCGGCAGGTCGTCGACGACCAGGATCTCGTCGGGCAGCCACCACTTCGCCACGTGCGCCGACAGGTGCCGACGTACGACATCGGTATCGAGCGTCACACCGGCGTCCGGCACCAGGAGCAACAGCGGCCGCTCCTGCCACTTCGCATGCGGCACGCCGATCACGGCCGCTTCGGCCACGCCGGGGACGCCAACGGCGAGGTTTTCGAGTTCGATGGTGCTGATCCACTCGCCGCCCGACTTGATCACATCCTTGGCGCGGTCGGTAATCCGCATCCGGCCGCGCGCATCGATGGTGCCGACATCGCCGGTGGCGAGGTAGCCATCCGCATCGACGACCGGATCGTCGTCACGGCCGTAGTAACCGGCCGTGATCCACGGACCGCGCACGCCGATTTGGCCGACCGACCGGCCGTCATGCGGCAACGGGCAGCCGTCGTCGTCGGTGACGCGGAACTCGCAACCGAACACCGCACGGCCCTGGCTGATCCGCGCGGTCATCGCCGCATCGCCGACTTCGTCGGTGTCGGGCCGACCGAAGGTGCAGGCAGCGGTCGTTTCCGTCATGCCCCAGGCATGCACCAGTTCGACGCCGTGGCCGCGCGCGAGCCGCTCGATCAACGCGCGCGGCGGCGCCGCGCCGCCACAGCCGACGCGCTGCAGGCTGTCCAATCGTTCCCCCGTCCGGTCCAGATGCGCCAGCAGGTCGAGCCAGACCGTCGGCACGGCGAAGGACAGCGTGACGCGCTCGGACTCGATCAGGTCGTAGAGGTCCGCTGCGTCGAAGGCACGTCCCGGCAACACCAGCCCGGCGCCCGTCATCGGAGCCGAGAACGGCGAACTCCAGCCGTTGCAGTGAAACAGCGGCGCCAACGGCAGCATTGTATCGCGGCCACTGATGCCGAAGCCGTCGCGACCGCAAATCGCCATCGCCTGAAGGATCGAGGCCCGGTGGCTGTAGAGCACGCCCTTTGGCTGCCCCGTCGTGCCTGAGGTGTAGCACATGCTGGCGGCCGAGCGCTCGTCCAGCACCGGCCAAGAATAACCGGCGTCGCCGTCAGCCAACAGATCCTCGTAGCACAGCACCGCCGGCAGGCGCGTCGACGGCAGACCGGCCCGATCGGTCAGCAAAACGTAGTGCTCGACGTCGGTCAGCTTATGCTCGATCGTTTCAACGAGCTCCAGGCAATCGGGATCGACGAACAGCAGCCGGTCGCCGGCATGGTTGATGGTGTAGACGATCTGCTCGGCGAACAGACGTGGATTGGCCGTATGCAGGACGGCGCCCAAACCGCCAACGCCGTAGAACAGCTCGACATAGCGGTATCTGTTCCAGGCGAGCGCGCCGACACGGTCGCCGGGTCGAATGCCGAGCCGCGCGAGGGCGGACGCCAACCGGCGCGACCGCGTAGCCGTCTCGGCATAACTGGTGCGGTGGATCTCGCCATCGGCCTCCCGCGAGACGATCTCGGCATCGCCATGCCACGTCGCCGCGTGCTCGAGCACGGTCGGCAGCAGCAGCGGCCGGTCCTGCATCAAGCCCGACAGCATGGCCGTTTCTGCTTAGCGCTTATCGCGCACGAAGGGATAGATGCGGGTGAAATCGGTGTCCGGCTCAACCGCCTGAAAACGTTGCCAGATCTCCGCCAGCGTCGCGCCCATGGTATCGGGCGTGCCGGCGGCGCGCACGTTCTCCAGATAGAGCGTCACGTCCTTGGTCATCAGCGTATTGGTGAAGCCGGCGTCGTATTTGTCCGGCAGGATGCGGTTCGGGAACTTGTCCGACGTCGCCGTGTTCTGGCCGCTCGACGCGTTCAGCACGTCCAGCATCTGCGCCATGTCGAGGCCCTGCTCGACGCCGAACGCCACCGCTTCGCTGGTCGCCGCCATGGCCGTGGCCGAGAGGAAATTGTTGGCGAGCTTCATCGCCTGCCCCTGACCGGGCGTGTCGCCCACATGGAACACGTTGCGGGACATCGACGACAGAACAGGTTCCAACCGCTCGAACAGTGCCTTATCGCCGCCGCACATGACGGCGATGGTGCCGGCCTTGGCGCCGGCTGTGCCGCCGGACACGGGCGCGTCGAGATAGGCGATATCGGCCCGCGACAGCCGGGCATGCACCTGCTGCGCCGCGGCGATGCCGATGGTCGAGAGATCGACCAGCGCCGATGTCACGCGCGCGTTGCTCTCGGCGATCTCCTCGGCGACGGCGGCCACCACCGGTCCGTCCGGCAGGCTGAGGAAGACCGTCTCGGCCGCGGCGGCGACTTCGGCGACCGAGGCCGCGATGTCGGCACCGGCCGGCGCCCGGTCCGCCGTGCCGGCCGCGTCGTACACGATCAAATCGTGCCCGCCCTTGGCGATATTGGCGGCGATCGGCCCGCCCATATTGCCGAGGCCGATAAAGCCGATCTTGCCGTCGCTCATGCTTTTTCGGCCTTCATCTCGTCCAGAATGCCGCGGGCGATCCGGAACGACTCGACACCGGCGGGAATGCCGCAATAGACCGCGATCTGGATCAGCACTTCCTTCAGTTCCTCTTGCGTCAGGCCGTTGTTGATGGCGCCGCGGAAATGCAGGCCGAATTCGTGGCTGCGGCCGAGGGCGGCCAGCATGCCGAGATTCAGGATGCTGCGCTGCTGTTTGCTGAGCACGCCGCGCCCCCAGGTGCCGCCCCAGCAATAGTCGTTCAGGATGTCCTGGAAATCGCTGTTGAAGTCATCGACGTTGTTCAAGGCCCTGTCGACATATTCGTCGCCCAACACCTCGCGGCGGATTTTCAAGCCGCGTTCCAGTTGCTCCCGGTCCATGACGCTTCCTTTCTGAATGTTGCTTGCTCGGAGATTGGCCAAAGGCGGCTATTATGAGGACTAGTTTTGATCCGGCCAACGAAGCAACGCATGCTTGCCGCCGGTTTCTGTGGACAAGGGAGGCGCGGCATGGCGCGGGTGCAGGGAAAGGTCGCGATCGTCACGGGCGCGGCGTCGGGTATTGGCCGGGCGACAGCCGAACTGCTGGCCCGCGAGGGCGCCACGGTGCTGCTAACCGACCGCAACGAGGCGGACGGCCATACGGCAGCCGAAGCAATCAACGCCGCCGGCGGTGAAGCCGCTTTCGTGCGCCACGACGTCACGGACGAAGCCGACTGGACCTCCGTCGTCGACGGTTTGATGCGCCGAACCGGCCGCCTCGACATACTGGTCAACAATGCCGGCGTCAGCGGCGGCCTGCGCCCCATCGTCGATACCACGCTCGACGACTGGCGGGCCTGCCTCTCGGTCAATCTCGATGGCGTGTTTCTGGGCGTCAAGCACGGCGCGCGGGCGATGCGGCAATCGGGCGGCGGGTCGATCATCAATATCTCGTCGGTCCTGGGCCTGGTCGGCATGCCGCAAGCCGCCGCCTATGCGGCCTCGAAGGGCGGCGTTCGCCTGCTGACCAAGGCAGCCGCGATGGAATTCGCGGCCAGCGGCGACAACATCCGCGTCAATTCGGTGCATCCCGGCTTCATCCGCACGCCGATGACCAAGGCCCGCGAGCCCAGCCGCGAAGCGGAATGGGAGGCTTTCATGCACTCGGTGCAGCCGACCGGCGAGATCGGCGATCCAACCGATATCGCCGAGGGCATTCTGCATCTGGCGTCCGACGCCAGCCGTTTCATGACCGGCAGCGAGCTGGTCATCGACGGCGGCATCACGGCGCGTTGACGCGGACGGTAATTGCAAGGGAGGAGAGTATGAGCGGTCCGGAAACCTACGAGGTCTTCGCGGTGAAGTACGGCACGCTGCAGGAGCGGCAGCGGCACCATAACTTCATCCAGACCGATCCGCATGAAGGTCACATGCCGCTTGACTATTACGTCTGGGCCATCGTCAACGAGAACCGGACCATCGTCGTCGACACCGGCTTCGACCACGCCGAGGGCGAACGCCGCGGCCGACAGATCCTGCGGCTGCCGCGCGAGGGCCTGTCGATGCTGGACATCGACGCCGGCCAGGTCGAGGACGTGATCGTCACCCACCTGCACTACGACCATGCCGGCACGCTGGACGATTTTCCGAAAGCCCGGTTCCACATCCAGGACGACGAGCTGATCTACACGACCGGCCGGCACATGTGTCACGCGCCGTTCGGTCACGCGTATTCGGCCGAGCACGTCTGCACCATGGTGCGGCGGATCTTCGACGGTCGCGTCGCCTTCCACGACGGCGACGACGAGATTGCGCCCGGCATCAGCGTGCACCGGATCGGCGGCCATACAATGGGCTTGCAATGCGTGCGCGTGCTGACCAAGCGCGGCTGGGTGGTCCTGGCGTCAGACGCCAGCCACTTCTATGAGAACATGGAAGCGGTCTCGCCGTTCCCGATCGTGTTCAACGTCGCCGAGATGGTCGAGGGCTACGAAAAGATGCGTCGGCTCGCCGAATCACCGCAGCACATCATCCCGGGCCACGACCCGTTGGTGATGCAGCGCTACGCCACGCCGAAGGCGGACCTGGCCGATGTGGTGGTCCGCCTCGACGTCGCGCCGAACGGTTAGCCGGATATCAGCCGGCGGACCGGCCGGTGTCCGCCAGCCCGGATTCCATCAGTCCGCGCTTCTTGCGCAATGCGCCCAACAGCGCCTCGATGTTGCCGCCGCCGCTGCGGATCACCGAGGTGAACTCGGACCGCTGCACCAGCGACAAGCTGACGCCCTCGACCACCACATCGACGATGCGCCAGCCGAATTCGCCCTCGTAGAGCCGCCAGTTGATCGCAATCGGCGGCCCCTCGGGGCGCACGATCTTACTGCGCACCACGGCATAACCGGCGCCATCCGGCCGCGAATCGGCGATCCGGAGCGTCTCGCCGCCATAGGCCGAGAGGCGGGCACCGTAGCTGCCGACGATATAGTCCTCGAACAGACTCAGATATTCGTCGCGCTGCGCTTCGGTGGCGCGCCGCCAGTAGCGGCCCAACACGAAGCGCGCGACCCGCGGCATGTCGAAGCCTTCACTCAACAACTCCCGGAAGGTTTCCTGCCGCGTCTCCGGCGACAGCGATTCGTCCCGCAGCATCGCAACCGCCCGATCGCCGAGGCCCCTCACCACGGCTGCCGGATCGGCATCGTCGGCAAACGCCGGCGACGCTACCGTCAGAATCGCCAAGCCGATCGCCGCGAGCAATATCGCCAGCCGGACATGTAGATGTACCAGTCCCGTCATCGCCTTGACCCCTAACTTTCACGGGCGTCCGGCGAAAGGCCGATATCATGGCATTCCAGCAGGGCCCGAACCTTATGTGCTGTCAATATTAACAACTTAATGCGTCTTGGCCGAAGGCGTTGTAATCCCGGTCACACAAAACCGACAAAACGGGGCAAATTTGATCGATTCGCCGTGATTCATACCGCATTCATGGTTAACGAATTCGTGATGCGGCAATTCGGTACACTGGCGGCTGGCGGACAGACGGGAAGGAGACGGCGGGAATGACGGCAGGAAGTCCTCTTCGGGTGGGCGTTGGCGGCCTTGGCGCGATTGGCCTCGATGTGGCGGCTGCCTTGGATCGCGGTATCGACGGCCTGCAATTGGGCGCCGTCTCCGCCCGAGACCGCCAACGCGCGGCCGATCGGCTGACGCCATTCCGTAAGCCCGTCCCCGTGGTGGGACTGGCCGACCTGGCCGAGATCGCTGATATCGTCATTGAATGCGCGCCGGCGGCCGTCTTCGACGAGATCGCCGACGCCGCCGTTGCCGCCGGCCGCATCTTCATGCCCTTGTCCGTGGGCGTTCTGTTGCGTCGCATGGATCTGATCGATCAAGCTGCCGCCAGCGGCGCACGCATCATCGTGCCGACCGGCGCGCTGCTGGGGCTCGACGCCGTGCGCGCCGCCGCCGAGGGCGAGATCCATGCCGTGACCATGATTACCCGCAAGCCGCCGCGCGGCCTGAAGGGCGCGCCGCATATCGAGAAGCTGGGCCTCGACATGGACGCGGTGACGGAGCCGATCAAGGTCTTCGACGGTCCGGCCCGCACGGCTGCCGAGGGCTTTCCGGCCAACATCAATGTCGCCGTGGCGCTGAGCCTGGCCGGGATCGGCCCCGACCGGACCACGGTCGAGATCTGGGCCGACCCGACGGTGACGCGAAATACCCACCGGATCCGGGTCGAGGCCGAGGCCGCCCGTTTCGAGATGACCATCGAAGGCGTGCCGACGCCGGACAACCCGGCCACCGGCCGGCTGACGCCGCTGAGCGTGATCGCCACGCTGCGCGGTCTGGTCAGTCCGTTGCGGGTGGGAACTTGAGGGAGACCAATCAGGCCGCGCGGTCGGCCTCGATCTGGCGCAGCAGCGCCGGCAATTCGTCGGCCGGCACCGGACGGCCGAAATAATAGCCCTGCGCCAGCCGGCAATTGTGCCGGCGCAGGAAGTTCATCTGCTGCCGGGTTTCAACGCCCTCGGCGACGACCTGCAGGTTCAGATTCTCGGCGAGCGAAATGATGGTTTTGACGATCGCGGCGTCGTTCGGGTCCTCGGTGATATCGTTCACGAACGACCGGTCGATCTTCAGCACGTCGAGCGGGAAGCGCTTCAGGTAGGCGAGCGACGAATAGCCGGTGCCGAAATCGTCGACGCTGATGCGCACGCCGAGATCGCTCAAGCCCTGCAGCATGTGGCGGGTCGAATCGGGGTCGCGCATGACGCTGCTCTCGGTCAGCTCGACTTCAAGACAGTCGGCGTCCAGCCGCGCGTCGTTCAGCGACGCCAGTATCTTGTCCGGCAGGCCGTCCTGGTTGAACTGATGCGCCGACAGGTTGACGGCGACGCGGAACGCCGGCAGGCCGTCGTCGCGCCAAGTCCGGCACTGCCGGCAGGCGGTCTTGATCACCCATTCTCCGAGACTTTCCATCAGCCCGAACTCCTCGGCCAGCGGAATGAACTGGTCGGGCGGCACCAGACCGCGCTCGGGATGATGCCAACGGATCAGCGCTTCGACGCTGACCACGTTGCCGGTGAGGAGATCGATCTGGGGCTGATAGTGCAGCGCGAACTCGCGCCGCTGGATCGCGCCCTGCAGCGCGAAGGCAAGGCCGAGGCGCCGGTTCGACTCGGCATTCATGTCCGGCCGATAGAACATGTAGCGGTTGCCGCCCTGGCGCTTGGCCTGATACATCGCCGCGTCGGCGCACTTGATCAGCTCGTCGGCATTGTCGCCGTCGGTCGGATAGACCGCGATGCCGATGCTGGGCGAGACCGTGAACCGGTCGTTGCCGATCCGGATCTGCTCGGACAGCTGCGCCAGGGTCTTTTCGGCGATGCGGCCGGCCGTGACGGGCTTCGCCAGGTTGGCGACGACGGCGACGAACTCGTCGCCGCCAAGACGCGCGACCGTGTCGCTGTTCCGCAAACCATCGGACAGGCGGCTGGCCACGGTCTTCAACAGCCGGTCGCCGGCCTGGTGCCCCAGGGTATCGTTGATCATCTTGAAGCGGTCGAGATCGAAGAACAGAACCGCCAGCCGCTCGTCATAGCGTTTCGCGTGATTGATGGCCTGGGCCAGACGATCGTAGAGCAGCAGCCGGTTCGGCAGGCCGGTAAGCGGATCGTAGTAGTTCTGATCGGATCGCGTGATGGCGCAGCCGATGGCCGTCGCCAGGCGGTCCGGCACGCCGATCTCGGCGGCCAGCACGAAGTCCTGCACACCCTGCCGGACCAGCTCGACCGTGGTGATCGGATCGAACCGCTCGGTCAGTACCACCGTCGGCAGGCCGGGCGCGACGGTCTTCAGCGAGGCCAGCTCGGCATGCATTTCCGATCCATCCTCGGCGCCGATGACAACGGCGTCATAGCCGCCGGCGGCGAGCGCCGGCTGGTACGAGGCCGCCAGGCGCGGCGTATGGACGAGGTCGAAGGTGCCGCCGCCAAGCACGGCTTTCGCCGCGCTCGCGAGATTTGCCTCGGGCGCAACCAACAGAACCTTGATCGCGTTCAAATCAGAGCCCACTAACCCACAAAAAGAGACGCCACCCCCGCGAGCGGCTCCATGATGGCAGTCATGGGTTACGGGTTCGTATACCGCCGTTAACCATGACCGGGGTCCTGAAGGCCGGCGCAGCGACCGCCGGCTAGGAAATCGGTCCGGTTAGATCGTGACTTAAGCCCTAGGCCCGGTCGCCGAACTGACGGCGCAGCTTGCGCATGCCGCCGAGCCAGCGGTCATAGTCCGCTGTCTTGTGCTGCATGTAGCCCAGAACCTGCGGATGCGGCAGCACCAGGAAGCGCTCCTCGGCCAGCGCCTCGATCACGGTGTCGGCCAGTTGCTCGGGCTCGATCATGCCGTCGATGCCGGCGACGCCGCCCTCCTCCAGGCCGGCCGTCATCGCCGTGCGCACCGCCTGCGGGCACAGGATCGACACCTTGATGCCGTCGTCGCCATGGGCGATCGACAGCCATTCGGCGAAACCGACCGCGGCATGCTTGGTGGTCGAGTAGGTCGACGAGCCGACATGGCTCAGCAGGCCGGCGGCCGACACCGTGGTCATGAAATAGCCGCCGCCACGCCCGGCCATACGCGGCACCACCGCCCGTGCCGCATAGATATGCCCCATCACGTTCACGGCCCAGCACTTCTGCCAGTCGGCCTCCGACGTCTCCAACCCGCCGCCAATGGCGATGCCGGCATTGGCGCAGAACAGGTCGATCGGCCCGACCTCGGTCTCCGTCAGCTCGACCAGCCGGGCGACGTCGGCCTCGACCCCGACATCGGCCGGAATTGCGATACCGCCGATCTCGTCGGCGACGGCTTGTGCGCCTTCAGTATCGATGTCGCTGACCACGACCCTGGCCGCCCCTTCGGCGACAAACCGCCGCGCCAACGCGCGGCCGATGCCGCTCGCGCCTCCGGTGACGACGGCGATCTTGTTGTCCAACTGCATGACGATCCCTTCCCGAATTCAGCGGCTGACAAAGACTGACCGAGCTTACCAGCACGGCATAGTGACGGGACCACATCAAATGCCTTTGGCCATATCAAGGTTGTAAGATTTGTCTATTTTGTCTAAATTAGACAGCGACGAATGATGGAGTCTGTCATGCGCTATGTATCCGCGACGGAAGCAAAGCAAGCCCTGGCCGCCGTCCTCGACGCGGCGCAACACGAGCCCGTCGTCATCCAACGGCAAAAACGAGATGTGGCCGTGATGCTGTCGGTCCAGGAATACGAGAAGCTGACGGCACTCAATGTCGCGGAATTCAATCATTTCTGCGACCGTGTCGCCGAACAGGCTGCCGCGCGCGGACTAACGGAAGAAAAGCTCGCCGAAATCCTCGGCGACGATGCCTAGCACGCGCATTGTTGTCGATACCGGAGTCCTGGTCAGCCGGCTGCTCTTGGCCAATTCGCTACCAGCGCAAGCTGTACACAAAGCCATCGAGAATGGCCGACTGCTTGTATCAGAAGCAACAATGATGGAATTGGCCGACGTTCTCGGCCGCAGCAAATTCGACGCTTACATTTCGTTAGCCGACCGACAGCAATTCATTCGGTTGCTCGGCCGGATCGCCGAATTCGTAACCATCCTGCGGCCTATCAGGGCTTGCCGCGATCCAAACGATGACAAGTTTCTAGAAGTGGCTGTGAACGGCGAAGCCGATCTTGTCGTCAGCGGTGACCAAGATCTCCTCACGATGCATCCGTTCATGAGCATCCCGATCCTAAGTCCGGCCGACTATCTGAAAACACCGGAGAACTGATCGCTATGGCCGCATGTGGAAGGCCGACGGACCTGGGGTGCGGAGGGGGGCGGCGAGGTTGGCGAATTCGCAGAGCAGCGGCCGGGTGTCGCGGGGATCGATAAGTTCCTCGACCAGGAAAGTTTCGGCCGTGCGGAAGGGTGAGCGGACCTGCTCCATCTGGGCCTGGATCTCGGCCAGCAGCTTGTCGGGGTCGTCGGACGCCTCCAGGTCGGCGCGGTAGGCGGCCTCGATGCCACCCTCCAAGGGTAGCGACCCCCAGTCGCCGGACGGCCAGGCGTAGCGGTATTTCAGCCGTGAGGCGTTCGAGTGCGCGGCGCCGGCGACGCCGAAGACCTTGCGGACGATCACCGAGCACCAGGGCACGGTCGCCTGGTAGACGGCGGCCAGCGCCCGGGCGCCATGCCGGATGGTGGCCGCCTTCTCGCCGGCGACGCCGATGACGAAACCGGGATTGTCGACCAGATGCACGACCGGCAGGTGGAAGGTCTCGGCGAGATCGATGAACCGCGTCGCCTTGTGCGAGGCCTCGGCCGTCCAACCGGCGGCGAAATGGTAGGGGTCGCCCGCCAGCACTGCGACGGGCCAGCCGTCGAGCCTGGCGAGGCCGGTGATCAACGGCCGGCCATAGAGCTTGCCGATCTCGAAAAACGAGCCCTGATCAACCACCGCGTCGATGATGCGCCGCATCTTGTAGGGCTTGCGCCGGTCCCGCGGCACCGCTTCGATCAGCCAGTCTTCGCGCCGGCCGGCATCGTCGGTCACTTCGCCACGTAGTGCGACCTCGTGCACGGATTGCGGCAGATAGGACAGGAACCGGCGGGTGCGCTCGAAGGCTTCTTCCTCGCTGTCGACCACATCGTCGATGGCACCGTTGCGGGCATGGATGTGGGCGCCCCCGAGTTCTTCCTTCGTCACAGGTTCGCCGAGCCGCGCCACCACCGGCGGACCGGCGACAAAGACCTGCGAGATGTCCTTGACCATCAGGGAATAGTGGCTGGTGACGGCGCGGGCGGCGCCCAGGCCGGCGACCGAGCCGAGCGCCAGCGCCACGACCGGAACCGTGCCCATGTTGGCGACGACCCAGTCCCAGCCTGGATTGGCCGGCACGTAGGTATAGCCGTCCATCAGCAGCGACTTCACCGAACCGCCGCCGCCGGTGCCGTCGACCAGACGCACGATGGGCAGGCGCAGCTCGTTCGCCATCTGCTCGGCGATGACCTGTTTTTCCCAGATCGAGGCGTCGGCCGCGCCGCCGCGCACGGTGAAATCATCGCCGCCGACCACGACCGGCCGGCCGTCGATCCTGCCGCGGCCACAGACGAAATTGCTCGGCTGCAGATCGACCAGGTTGCCCTCGGCGTCGTATTCGGCCCGGCCGGCGACAGCGCCGACCTCGTGGAACGAGCCGGCATCGAGCAGCCGGTCGATGCGCTCGCGCACCGTTAGCTTGCCGCCGTCGTGCTGGCGCTTGACCTTCTCCGGCCCGCCCATGCGGCGGGCCAGCGCCTCGCGCCGGCGCAGCTCCTCGATCTCCTTTTCCCAGCTCATGCCACGCCCCTCCCCGACCGCCGCAAAATTGTTGTCGTTATTCGGCCGCCGTCTTCGCGGCCTCGCGTTCGGCCAGCTTCAGATAGCCGTCGCGGGTCTGCGGCAGCTTGCGGTCGAGGATGCGGCCGGCGACCATGGTGCGCAGCACCTGCGCCGTACCGCCGCCGATGGTGAACATGCGCGCGTCGCGCACCATGCGCTCGACGGCGTTGTTCCGCGAATAGCCGGCGGCGCCGAAAATCTGCAGCGCGTTGTTGCTGATCTCGATGGCCGACTCGGACGCGAAGATCTTCGCCTGGGCGGCCTGCAGCGGATCCGGGAACCCGTCGACGGAACTGCTGGCCGCCTTGTGGATCAGGGCCCGGCCGGCGGCGAGCTTGGTGCTCATGTCGGCCAACATCCATTGCAGGCCTTGGAATTCGCAGATCGGCCGGCCGAACTGCTCGCGCCGCTTGGCATAGTCGAGGGCGATCTCGTAGGCGCCCTGGGCCAGGCCAAGCGCCACGGTCGCGGCGCCGACCCGCTGGCCGTTATAGGCCGTCATCAGGTCGGCGAAGCCCTTCTTCAGGCCGCGCGGCGGCAGCACCAGCATCGATGGTGGCAGCTCCATGTCCTCGAAGAACACCTGCGCTTCCGGGATGCCGCGCAGGCCCATGGTCGGCTCGCGATCGCCGATCCGGAGCCCCTCGGTCTCGTCGCGCACGGCGATGAAGCCGCCGATGC
Source organism: Alphaproteobacteria bacterium (assembly GCA_965232515.1). Lineage (GTDB taxonomy): Bacteria > Pseudomonadota > Alphaproteobacteria > JANQKO01. The sequence goes on from CBDDPY010000002.1 coordinate 3,330,762, forward strand.
CCTCTTCCTCGCCATTCTCGTCGAACACGCGGGCGAAGATCAGGTGCAGCCGCGAGACGCCGCCGCCGGTGATCCAATGCTTGGCGCCGTTCAGGACATAGCGGTTGCCGCGCTTGTCGGCCCGCGTGGTCATTTCCGTTGCCGCGCTGCCGGCTTCCGGCTCGGTGATGCAGATCGCCGGCTTGTCGCCGGCCAGCACCAGGTCGGCCGCCAGCCGCTTCTGCTCCTCGCTGCCATAGGCCATAACTGCGCCGATGGCGCCCATATTGGCCTCGACGGCGATGCGGCCCGAAACGCCGCAGACTTTCGCCATCTCCTCAATCACCAGCACCGAATCCAGATAATCGAGGCCGGGGCCGCCATAGGCCTCGGGTATCGTCATGCCGAAGAAACCGGCCTCGTTCAGCGCCTTGACGTTGTCCCAGGGGTATTGCTCGCTGCGGTCGACATCGGCCGCCCGCCCGGCGATCTCACCCTGCGCCAGTTCGCGCGCCCGGGCCTGGATTTTCTGGCGCTCGGGGCTGAGTTGGAAGTCCATCGGCATGTTTCCCATTCTGTCCGGTGTGCGGGTGAGAGTATGTTGCGACGCCGGGCCAAGACAAGGTGGGCCCGACGCAGGTGGCCGGGACATTCTACGGCGAAATGGCTTAAGTTCGAGCCTTGGCGTATGGCATACGGGAGGAAGCTTGCATGCTGACGGACGTTCGGGGCCTGGAGGTGACGGCCGACAACGAGGCCGCGGTGGGCCATCTCGACGACACGATTACGCACTATGCCGGCTTCAAACTCGATACCGGGGCGCACCTGAAGCAGGCGCTGACCGCCGATCCCGACATGGCCATGGGCCTGATCGTTCGCGGCTACTTCATGAAGCTGTTCGCCATGCCGGCGCTGGAAGTGAAGGCGCGGCAGAGCCTGGAGAAGGCGGAAGCGTCGATCGAGAGCCGCGGCGGCAGCGAGCGGGAACGCCGGCACGCCCGCGCGCTACGCGCCTGGTGCGACGGCGACGAGCGGTTGGCGACGGCGGTCTGGGAGGAGCTGCTGCTGCACGATCCGCTCGACCTGATGGCCCTCAAGCTCGCCCACTACACGCACTTCTATTTCGGCGACAGCCGCAACATGCGGGATTCCGTCGCCCGGACCTCCTGGGCCTGGACGCCCGACACGCCGGGCTACGGCTTCGTCCAGGGCATGTACGCTTTCGGCCTGGAAGAAGCCGGCAACTACGCCGATGCGGAAGCCGCCGGCCGGCGCGCGGTCGAGATCAACCCGGCCGACGTCTGGGCCGCGCATGCGGTGGCGCACGTGATGGAGATGCAGGGCCGGCACCGGGAGGGCATCGCCTGGATTGACGGCTTGGCCGACAACTGGAATGACGTGCACAACTTCGTCTTCCACGTCTGGTGGCACAAGTGCCTCTATCACCTGGAGCTTGGTCAATACGACGCGGTGCTCGCGCTCTATGACAACAAGGTCCGCGCGGAATCGACCGACGACCTGCTCGATATCAGCAACGGCGCCGCTATGCTCTGGCGCCTCGAAGATGCCGGCATCGATGTCGGCGACCGCTGGACCGAGCTTGCCGACCGGGCGGCGACGCATGTCGACGACCATCTGCTGTTCTTCGCCGATGCGCACTATTTCCTGGCGCTGGCTGCCGCCGGCCGCGACGACGAGGCCGCGGCGATGCTGGCCTCACTGAAGGCCGCGGCGGACCAGGCCGGAACCGACCAGGAGCAAGTCATTGCCGATGTCGGCGTGCCGCTGTGCGAGGGTATCGCGGCGTTGCGCCGCGCCGACTACGGCCGCGCCTGCGACCTGCTGCTACCGCTGCGCTACCGGCTCGATCCGGTCGGCGGCAGCCACGCCCAGCGCGACCTGTTTCAGCAGATGCTGATCCAGGCGGCCCTGCGCGGCGGGCGTCTGGAACTGGCGCGTACGCTGCTGGCGGAACGCACGGCGCTGAAGCCCAACAGCCCACCAGCTTGGCGCAACTACGCCGCTGCGCTCGACGGCTTGGGCGACGCCGCCGGCGCGGCCAACGCCCGCGACCGGGCGGACTCGCTGCTGGCGGCCTGAGCGCCATGGCCTCGGGACCACGCTACCGGGACGTGATCCTCGGCAACAACCTGGCCGAGACCCAGGCGCTGAACAGTCCCGAGCGGCACGCCGGCGAGGACGCCAAGGCGGCCGTGGCGCGGGCCAACGACCTGGCGCGGATGGCGGCCAACCGGCGCCGGTTCCGCATCGCGGTCCTCGGACTGATTGCGGCGATCGCGCTGATCGGCCTCGTGGTGCGGTTGCTCGAAGCTGGTTAGACCGCGGCTTCGCCGTAGTAGAGCTGCACCACGTGCTGCGCTTGGGCAAAGAACAGCCAGCGCTCGATGACCACGCCCAGACCGGCCGACAACGCGGCGAGCACGGCCAGCACGTTGGCGACGGGCGGCGTCAGCAGCAGCACCAGCATGGTCAACAGCAGCGGCAGGGCGAAGGCGAAGAACAATGTCAGGCTGCGCAGCCGGGACGCGTGCTTGCGGGCGACGCGATAGCCCATCTCCTGCTGCAGGTAGTTGGCCTCGGTATGGGGCGCGTCGAGCAGGCGCACCCGGCCGAGGCCGCCAAGACCGGTCGCCGTCTCGGCCGTCGCAACCGGCTCCGCGGCATCGGTCGCGCGCCAATAGGCCGCCTTCAGCAGCCAGGCCAGCAGGATGGCGATGACGGCCAGCAGGTTCATTCCGATCAATTCGTGTCCGAACAGCCGCAGCAGGGCGTCGGCCCAGATCGCGCCCGTCATCAGCGCCAGGGCCAGGTAGACCGGCGTCACCAGCGGATGGTGCCAGCGGGGGATGGCCGCGAGCGAGGCGTAGATCATGCCGGTGCAATAGACCGTCAGCACCGCCCCGATGACGCTCAACAGGCCGCAGAGCGCCCAGAAGCCGTCGTTGCGCTCAAGAAACACCCAGCCGATGCCGAACAACGCGGCCGGCACATAGGTGACGAGCGCCGCCGCGCCCTCGCGCGACAGCCAGGATGAGCGCCACTGCGAAATCGCCCGCCAGGCGCGCTCGGGATGGCCCAGGTGAAAGGTCGAGGACAGCAGGCCGAATGTAATCAGTCCCAGCGCCAGACCCAGGCCGGTGAAGCCGAGCCAGCGCTCGGCCGGAACCACGCCCAGCGCCGCCGCCACGGCCAGCACCGCCAGCAGGCCGTAGCCCAGGCCAGAGGCCGTCGTGAAGATAATGACCGAGAACGCGGGATGCACGGCGTTACAGCAGCAAACTTGACGAGCTGGACGGACGGATCATAAGCACTACCACCGTCCTACCGCGATAACACGCGGTCAATCCAGCCCAGAAAACCGCCTTCCGGCGCGGGCTCCAGGGCGGTAGGGCCGGAAGTCGGGCCGTCGTCCGCAGTCAGTTGCCGCGGCGGCAGATACTTGTTGGTCGGCCGCAGACCCATCTCCGGCATCAGATCGAAGCCGCCGCGGTCCGCCACCAGTTTCGACACATCGGACTGCGGGTCGGCCAGATCGCCGAAATGCCGGGCCGAGGCGGGACAGGTGGCGACACAGGCCGGCACGCGGTCGACCTCGTCGAAATTCTCGTTGTAGATCCGGTCGATACACAGCGTGCATTTCTTCATCACGCCCGCGTCGGCGTCATACTCCCGCGCGCCATAAGGGCAGGCCCAGGAGCAGAGCTTGCAGCCGATGCAAAGGTCCTCCTCGACCAGCACGATGCCGTCATCGGCCCGCTTGTAGGAGGCGCCGGTCGGACAAACGGTGACGCAGGGCGCGTCGTCGCAATGCAGACAGGATTTCGGAAAGTGCACCGTGCGGCTGGCCGCGCCCTCGCCCGCCTCGAAGGTGTGAATGCGGTTCAGCCAGACGCCGCTGACGTCGGCCTCGTAGGGTTTCTCGTCCGTCAGCGGGGCCGGATAGCCGCCGGTGTTCCATTCCTTGCAGTTCACCGCGCAGGCATGACAGCCGACGCAGGTGTCGAGGTCAATGACGAGACCCAGCTTCTTCGGCGGCGATTGTCGCGGCAGGCTGGTCATGCCGCATCCTCGCCGCGCTTTTGGAAGCTGGCGCCGTAGCGCAGCACCGACGGCCGCTCGGCGGTGCCGGGTGGGCTCGGCAGCACGTCGAACTGCGGTGCGGCTTCGCCCGCCTCCTTCTCGTCCGCCTTGCGCATCCGCACCCGTAAGTCGTACCAGGCCGCCTGACCGGTCACCGGGTCGGCGTTGGCGTAGCGATAACCGGATTCGCGCGCTGGCAGCAGATCGTCGATCAGATGGTTCAACAGAAAGCCCTTCTTCGATTCCGGCGCGTCGGCCGACAGGTTCCAGGCACCGGCGCGCTTGCCGATGGCGTTCCAGGTCCAGACGGTGTGCGCGTTTACGCCTTCCATCAACCGTGCCTGCGCCTTGATCCGGCCCTGCCGGCTTTCGAGCCACACCCAGTCGTCGTCATGGATGCCCAAGGCCTCGGCCGCGGCGCGCGGCACGTAGAGCCGGTTCGCGGCATGGATCTGCCGCAGCCAGGCGTTCTGCGAGCCCCAGGAGTGATACATCGCCATCGGCCGCTGGGTGATCGCGTGCAGCGGATACTCGGATTCGCTCGCCAGCGCGTCATCTTCGAACGGCGCATACCAGAACGGCAGTGGATCGAAGTACCGCGCCACCCGCGCGCGATGCTGCTCGGGCGGCTGCGATGGCCCGTGGCCCTGGGCGGCAAGGCGGAAACGCTGCAGCTCCTCGCTGTAAAGCTGTGGAATGATCGGATCGGCATGACCGATCAGGCCCAGCGCCACGGCCTTGTCGAGATAATCCCGGTTGGCGAACTTGAAATAGCGTTCCGACGGTTCGAACTCGTGCCGCCAGAAGCACTGGTTGTCGATATAGGCCTGGAGCTGGTTCGGATTGACCGCGCCCCGGCCTTCCTCACCGCCATCGGTGCCGCGCCAGCCGGCGAGCGAGCCGATGCCCGGCGCGCGCTCGTGGTTCGCCATGTAATCGGCATAGCCGCCGGGATAGCGCGGCGATCCGTCCTCGGTGACCAGCCCCGGCAGCCCGATCCGGGCGCCGAGATCGATCAGCACGTCCTGAAACGGCCGTACGTCCCGGTCCGGCGCCACCACCGGTTGCCGGATCGAATCCGAGGCGCCGTCGGCGTCGCAGATCGGCCGGTCCAGCAGCGATATGCAGTCCCAGCGCTCGAGATAGGTCGTGTCGGGCAGGATCAGGTCGGCATAGGCGACCATTTCGGAGGCATAGGCGTCGGCATAAATGATGCGGGGGATGCGGTAGTTGCCGGTCTCCGGATCCTTGTCGGTCAGCATGTTGATGGTCTCGGCCGTGTTCATGGCCGAATTCCAGGCCATGTTTGCCATGTACATGAACAGCGTGTCGACCGGATACGGATCGCCCTTCCAGGCGTCCGTAATGACCATGTGCATCATGCCGTGCACGGCCATTGGCGCTTCCCAGGAAAACGCCCGGTCGATGCGGCGCGGTGTGCCGTCGGCCTCGACCAGCAAATCGTCCGGCCCGGTCGGGAAACCCAACGGCGGCCCTGGCATCGGCGTGTTCGGCGCCAGCTGATCCGCCTTGCCAGTCGGCTTCAACGGTGGCGGGATCGGCTTCGGATAGGGCGCCTTGTAGCGGAAGCCGCCCGGCACATCGACGCTGCCCAGCAGCAGTTGCAGCAGATGCAGCATGCGGCAGGTATGGAAGCCGTTCGAATGGGCCGAGATGCCGCGCATGGCGTGCATCGCCACCGGCCGGCCGATCATCTTCTCGTGCCGGCGGCCAGCCCAGTCGGTCCAGGGCACGTCCAGCACGACCTGCTCTTCGAAGGCGGCGTGCGCCAGCTCGGCGGCGATGCGACGGATCGTATCGGCGTCGACACCCGTGCGCTCGGCCACCACCCCCGGCGCATAGGCCGGATCGAGGTAGCGCTCGGCCAGAAGCTGGAACGACGGCACGGCAACGCGGCCGTCGGGCAACGTGAACTGGCCCTTCATCGCCGGACTGACATCGGCCTCCAGCGCGTTCACTGCCGCGTCTTTCGTCACGTCCCAGCACAACGGATTGCCGTCGTCGTCGCGCGCAAACAGGCCGTCGTCGGCTTCGCCCGGATTGCGCACCACCAGCCAGGGCGCGTTGGTGTAGCGCACGAGGTATTCGAGATCGACCTTGCCGGCGCGTAGCAGCTCGTGCATCAGCGCACCGACGAACAGGCCGTCGGTGCCCGGCGTAATGCCGATCCATTCGTCGGCGACGGCCGAATAGCCGGTCTTCACCGGATTGATCGAGACGAACTTGGCGCCGCGTTCCTTCAGCCGCGACAGACCGATCTTGATCGGGTTGCTGTCATGGTCCTCGGCGACGCCGAACATCAGGAACAGGCGCGCGTGCTCCCAGTCGGGCTCGCCGAACTCCCAGAACGAGCCGCCGATGGTGTAGAGGCCGGCAGCCGCCATGTTGACCGAGCAGAAGCCGCCGTGCGCCGCGTAATTCGGCGTGCCGAACTGGCTCGCCCACCAGCCGGTCAGCGCCTGGCTTTGGTCGCGGCCTGTGAAGAACGCGAGCTTGCGCGGATCGCTGCCGCGGATCTCGCCGAGCCAACCGGCGGCAAGACCGAGCGCTTCGTCCCATTCGATCTCTGCGAACGCGCCCTCGCCGCGCGGACCCACCCGCTTCAGCGGCTTCGTCAGCCGCGCCGGCGAATAGTGCTGCATGATGCCGGCCGAGCCCTTGGCGCAGAGCACGCCCTTGTTCACGGGATGGTCGCGGTTACCCTCGATATAGCGGATGCCGCCGTCTTTCAGGTGCACCTTGATGCCGCAACGGCAGGCGCACATGTAGCAGGTGGTGTACTTCACCTCGTCCGACACGGTCGGCGACGTGTCCAACCCGCGTTCACTCATCCGGCCTCTCCCGATCCCGCCACCCGTGCTTTCCGGTCCGGACGGCGGCGCGATCATAGGGTGTTCGGCCCCGCTCCGGCAACGTGCATGCGACACGGTGTAGCATGCACGCGCCACTGCCGACGCCGCGACGCTGTGATAGCTTCGTTGGTGGGATACACATTCCGGAACGATCGATCTCTGAGAGAGCTTCAGGCATGGCGTCACAGACACTAACCCCCGGCGACATCATGCCGGCGACGGCCTTGACCGACATGGCCGGCACGGCGGTCGACCTGAATGCCGACGACTTGTCCGGCAACTACATTGTCCTGGTGCTGCAGCGCGACAGCCGGGCCGTCAACGCACAGCTCTCGGCCTTCGAGGCGAAACGCGCACGCGTCGATGCCGTCGGCGCCAAGCTGTTCGTGGTTTTGCCGGCCGACACGCCACCTGCCGGCGACGAGGTGACGACGGCGGCAACCACGCTGCGCGATCAATCCGGCGCCCTTTTCGCCGCGTTCGATGCCGGCCCCGGACACGATTCGGTTACGATTCTGATCGCGCCGAACCAGCATATCGCCCTGGTGGCCCACGATGCCGACCCGGACCATGCCGACAGAGTGCTGGAGCTGATCGCGGCGCGGGCCGAGGCGCGAGCGACGCGGCAACTGGACATGCACCCACCGGTCCTGCTGGTGCCCGACGTGCTGAGTCCCGAAGATTGCCAGAAGCTGATCTCGATCTACCGGTTTCAGGGCAACGAGTTCGTCGAGTCCGGCCACAACGTCGTGCAAGGCCGCACCAGCGACTGCAAGATGAAAATCGACGATTACGGCCGCGTCGACCGCATCGACCACTGGGTCGTCACATCAGATACCAATGCCTTCATCGACCAACGACTGAGCTCAAGACTGTTCCCGGAAATCAAGAAGGCGTTCCAGTACCCGATTACCCGGCGCGAGCACTACCGGATCGCCTGCTACGAGGGCGAACGCGGCGGCGAGGCCCACGGTCACCGCGACGACACCGCCGCCATCGTGGCGCACCGGCGGTTCGCCGTGACCATCAATCTCAACACCGAGAACTACGAGGGCGGCGAGCTGCGGTTCCCGGAATTCGGCGACCAGCGCTACCGGCCGCCGACCGGTGCCGCGATCGTGTTTTCCTGCTCGCTGCTGCACGAGGTCATGCACATGGTCTCGGGCCGCCGCTTCGCCCTGCTCGCGTTCCTGTTCGGCGACAGCTAGGGACTCCTGGCAGAGACGACCCAGACGCCGCAACCGAGGACCAGCCCCGCATCGCCGATTAGCGGCGCGATCACCGGCGCCATGTCGGTCCGGACCTTCGCCAGCGTGGCCTCGTCGGCATCGCGCAGAAACCGACCGGCGGGACCGCGCACCATGACGGCTTCGACAGCGGCATCGAGATCCCGCGACGTCGTGATCGTGAATTCCCGGTCATGGGCTTCGAAGCGGACGTCAGCGAACCCGGCATCGGCAAGGATGCCCTCGACACGGGTCCTGTCGGCAAAGGAAAACTGACCCGGCGCGTCGGGCGCCTGCGGCGGCGGCGTCACATGCCGCAGCACGACCTCTCGCGGCACGGCCACCCAGGGGTTCTCCGCGACCGGCCGCCAGCAGACGAAGGCCAACGTACCGTCCGCCCGCATGGCCGCGCGGATATTGCGAAACGCGGCGACCGGATCGGCGAAGAACATCACGCCGAACCGCGAAAACACGGCATCGAACGGCCCGTCGGGGAACGTCTCCGTCGCGGCATCCCCGCTCAGGAGACGGAGCTGCGAAATCCTGGCCGCGCGGCGACGTTCCTCGGCCCGCGCCAGCATCGGCTCGGAAAGGTCGACGCCAAGGACGAAACCGTCCGCGCCGATGCGGTCCGCGAGCGCGAGGCTGGTGTCGCCGCAACCGGTGCCAATGTCGAGAACGCGACTGCCGGCTTCGAGCGGCAGGCGCGCCATCGCCAGCTCGCCTAATGGGGCCAGCGTCTGGTCCCGCTGTTCCTGTTCCTTGATCCAGGAATCGCTCGCCTCGCCGTTCCAAAAGGCGCGTTGTGCCTCGGCGACTTCACTGATCGACGCCACGATACTCTCCCTGCTGTTCTAGAATCCCGTTGTCAATGCGCCGCGCCGGCGGGGGTCGGACGCGCCGAGAAAGCCGACCTCGGCGCGCATGATGCTTTGCGTGCTGCCCATGGCGTTCTTCGCAACGACCTTGTGGCCAAGATCCTCCAGCAGCCGGATGGTATCGGGGCTCAAGCCGGTCTCGACGCGCAACTCGTCGGGCAGCCATTGGTGATGAATGCGCGGCGCCGCGGAGGCGGCGGCGATATTCATCTCGTGATCGACCACGTTCATGATGATCTGCAGCACGGTCGTGATGATCCGGCTGCCGCCCGGCGAGCCGGTCGCGAGCCAGGGCGCGCCGTCCTTGAACACGATGGTCGGGCTCATCGAGCTCAACGGCCGCTTGCGCGGGGCGACGGCGTTGGCGTCGCCGCCGATCAAACCGTAGGCGTTCGGCACGCCGGGCTTGGCGGCGAAGTCGTCCATCTCGTTGTTCAGCAGGATGCCGGTACCGGCGGCAGTGATTCCGGTGCCGTAGCTGAAGTTCAGCGTGTAGGTGTTCGAGACGACATTCCCCTTGTTGTCCATCACTGAGAAGTGCGTCGTCTCGTTGCTTTCGAATGGCATCGGATCGGCCGGGCCGATTTCCTCGGCGGATCGCGCCCGTTTGCCGTCGATCAAAAGCGCGAGCTCGGCCGCATAGGCCTTCGCGGTCAGGCCCTGCATCGGCACGCGCCAGAAGCCAGGGTCGCCCAGATGCTCCGAGCGGTCGGCATAGGCGAGCTTCATGGCCTCGGCCATCAGATGGATGGTGTCGGCACTGTTGTGACCGAGCTCGCCGATCGGCCAGCGCTCCAGCAGGTTCAGGATCTGCACGATATGAATGCCGCCGGAGCTGGGCGGCGGCATCGAGGCGATCTCGACGTCGCGATAGCGGCCACGCACCGGCTCGCGCACCACCGGCTCGTAGGCCTGGAGGTCGGCGAGCGTGATCGGTCCGTCGTGCGCTGCCATCTCGGCGGCGATGCGCTCGCCGATCTCGCCTTCATAGAAGGCAGACGGACCTTGCGTTGCGATCAGCTCCAGCGACCGGGCGAGATCTTCCTGGACCAGCCGCTCGCCGGGTTCGTAGAGCCCGCCATCCGGCTTGTAGAAGATTGCCGCCGAGGCCGGCCAATTCGACAACCGCTTCTGCCGGCTGGCGAGCGACGAAGCCAGGTCCTCGCTGACGACAATGCCGTCGCGGGCGAGCGCAATTGCCGGCGCGATCACGCGCTCCAGCGGCATCGTGCCGTAGAGTTCCTGCGCCAGGGCCAGACCGGCGACGGTGCCGGGCACGCCGACGGAATGATGGCTGAAGCGGGCCTTCTGCTTGTCGACGTTGCCGTCGGCATCGAGATACATGTCGCGGCTCGCCGCCGCCGGCGCCATCTCGCGATAGTCCAGCGCCACGGTTTCGTCGCCGGCGGCATCGTGGATCAGCATGAAGCCGCCACCGCCCAGATTGCCGGCCCGCGGCAGCGTCACGGCCAGGGCGAAGCCGACGGCGACCGCCGCGTCGACGGCGTTGCCGCCCTGCTTCAGGATCTCGACGCCGACCCGCGTGGCCGTCGCCTCCTGGCTCGCGACCATGCCGTTCCGGGCCAGGACCGGATGATGAATGTCCTTGGCCGAGAGGATGGCCGCGTCCTGCGCCACCACTTGCGACGTCGCGAGACAGACCACCGCTCCCAGCACCGACAGTTCGCGCAAATGCTTCAAGATCGTGTCGACAGCCACCATGGACCCCTCCGCCTGCTTGCCGACCGGCTCAGCACACCATGCCGGCGGGACGATTCGCCTTCCCGCCGCACGTCAGAATGTTGCCGATCGATGCCCTCGCCCATTTTTCGCGCCCGATTTCCGGGACGCTTAGACAATATTAACCACGACCGCGCAGTTTGCCGCTATCCTGACGATGTGTTGATCGTCTGCTGCGGGAACTGGAGGAAAACGTGCTTCGAGGCATCGGCGTCGCCGCCAAGATAACCGGACTGTTGGGTGCCTGCCTCGGATTTGTCCTGACCGTGACCGTCATGGCCATGGCCCAGACCAGCACCCTCGAAACGTCCCAGCAGCACCGCATGACGGTCGGCGCCGACTAAGCCCGATTTGAACCGGCGCTGGCGCGCCGCCATCTTGTACCGCCGACTCCGTTGTCGTACATCTGAGCGCAAGACGACAGGCGGACGGAACCGTCGATCCGCACCCCTCGCAGCGACGGCAAGAGGCTGGCATGTCCGACTATCCCGAATTCACCGATCCGATGAAGCGGCCGCGCTATGTCGGCCTGCCGACGTTCATGCGCGCGCCCTATGCGGAGGACCTGGCCGACGTGGACATCGGTCTGGTCGGCATCCCGTTCGATGGCGGCGTCACCAACCGGCCGGGCGCAAGGCACGGGCCGCGCGAGATCCGCAACCAGTCGAGCCTGATCCGGACCATCAACCACGCCAGCACGATCGCGCCGCACCGCATCTGCCGGGTCGCTGATGTCGGCGACGCCTGGGTCGAGAAGCCGTTCGGGCTGGAAGGCGCGCTCGAGGAAATCGCCGACTTCTACCGCAAGCTCCATGCCGCCGGCGTCGCGCCGATCTCGGCCGGCGGCGACCATTCGGTGACGCTGCCGGTGATGCGCGGCATCGCCGCCGACCGGCCGGTCGGCATGGTGCATTTCGATGCCCATTGCGACACCGGCGACGATTATCTCGGCTCCAAGTTCCACCACGGCGCGCCGTTCCGCCGCGCGGTCGAGGAAGGCCTGCTGGATCCCAAGCGCACGGTGCAGATCGGCATCCGCGGCAGCGTCAACGATCCCGACATCTGGAAGTTCAGCCACGATTCCGGCATGCGGGTTATCTATATCGAGGAATTCTACGAGCTCGGCGTGAAAGCCGTGATCGAGGAAGCCCGCCGCGTCGTCGGCGACGGCCCGACCTATGTCAGCTTCGACGTCGACGGCCTGGACCCGGTCTATGCGCCGGGCACCGGCACGCCCGAGGTCGGCGGCTTCACCACGGTCGAGGCGCAGATGATGATCCGCGGTCTGCAGGGCCTGAACCTGGTCGGCGGCGACGTCGTCGAGGTGGCGCCGCCGTTCGATCCCAGCGGCAACACGGCCATGGTCGGCGCCACCATCATGTTCGAGATCCTCTGCGTCGTCGCCGACGCGGTCGCCGCCCGCAAGAACCTGCCCAAAGCGGCCGAGTAATCGCTGGCATGGCACGCCGGGGGCAGCGTGAACGGCGGTCGGAGCGTGGCTTCACGCTGATCGAGCTGCTGGTCGTGCTGGTGATCCTGGTGCTCATCGGCGGCCTGGTCGGGCCGCAGGTCCTGAAATATCTCGGCGGCGCGCGCAGCGACACCGCCGGCCTGCAGATGGACAATATTGCTTCCGCGCTCGACCTCTACCGGCTCGACAACGGCCGCTACCCGACCGAGCAGGAAGGCCTGCAAGCCCTGATCGCGGCGCCGGCGGACGCCCGCCGTTGGGACGGCCCCTATCTGCGGGGCGGCGAGGTGCCGGTCGATCCCTGGGACCGCGCCTATGTCTATACCGGCGATGGCGCCAGCTTCAGTTTGTCGACGTTGGGCGCTGATGGGTCCGAAGGCGGCGACGGCGAGAATCAGGACATCGTCCGAACAAACTAGCGCGCTTCCGTCGACCGCACGCGGCCGGTCAGCCAGTCGATATCGATGTCGTAGCGTTCATCGCCGGCCTCCAGGCGCACCCGGCCGCCCGTCGAGCTGCCGTCGGGAAAGAACCGGATCGTATCCGTCTTTCGGTCAAGCGGTTCCAGGTTGGCATCGAACAGACGGAGCGTGATCTCGTCTGGCAGCGCGCGCGTGTCGGCGTCGAACCGGACCGTCGTTGCCCGGCGTCGGCCGGTTGCCTGCGCGCGGGCCTCCCGCAGTTCGGTGACCAAAGCCGCCGCCGTCGCCTTCAGCTCGGCCCCCGGCAGCAAGCGGCTGATCATCGGCGTCATCAGGGTGAGAACCGTGGCGACGATGGCGAGCACCACGAGCAGCTCGATCAGCGTGAAGCCGCGCGGCCGTGCCCCCATGCCGTCAGCCGAGCGTGACGCGCAGGACTTCATCCAGGCTGGTGGTGCCGGCGAGCGCCTTCGCGAGACCGTCGCGGTGGATCGTCGTCATCCCAGTCGCCACGGCCGCGGCCTCGATCTCCGTCGCCGGCGCTTGGCGCATGATCAACTGCCGGATTTGCTCGTCGACGGGCAGCACCTCGCCGATGGCGATACGGCCGCGATAGCCCGTGCCGTCGCAATGGTCGCAGCCGACCGGACGACAGAGCGTCGCATCGCCCGGCAGGTCGAGCTGGCCGATCAGTTCGGCGCCGGCCGGATGCGGCTCGCGGCAATGCGGACAGAGCCGTCGCACCAGGCGCTGCGAGACAATACCGTTCAGCGTCGCGGTCAGTAGGTAGTCGGCGAGGCCCATGTCGGTGAGGCGTGTCACTGTCGCGGCGGCGCTGTTGGTATGCACGGTCGACAACACCAGATGGCCGGTCAGTGCCGATTGTGCGGCGATCTGGGCGGTCTCGAGATCGCGGATCTCGCCGACCATGACGATGTCGGGATCGTGCCGCAGATAGGCCCGGAGCGCGGCGGCGAAATCGAGATCGACGGCGCGGTCGACCTGGACCTGGGTGATGCCGTCGAGCTGGTACTCGACCGGGTCCTCGACGGTGACGATCTTGCGCTCGGGCGCGTTCAGGCGCTGCAACGAGGCGTAAAGCGTCGTCGTCTTGCCGCTGCCGGTCGGTCCGGTGACCAGGATGATGCCGTTCGGGCGTTGCAGCAGATCCAGATAGGTCTCGCGCCAGGCCGGCTCGAAGCCCATGGCGTCGAAATCGAGGTCGACGCCGCCGCCATCGAGGATGCGGATGACCACGCCCTCGCCGTGGATGCCGGGCATGGTCGAGATCCTGAGATCGTATTCGCGGCCGCGCACGACGACGCGCGCCCGGCCGTCCTGTGGCCGGCGGCGCTCGGCATAGTTCAGCATCGACATGATCTTGATGCGCGAGACGATGGCGGCCTGCAGGTCGGCAGGCGGCGAATCCTGCGTGCGCAGCACGCCGTCGATGCGGTAGCGCAGCCGCAGGCCGGCGTCCGACGGCTCGATGTGGATATCGGAGGCCCGCGCCTCGACGGCGCGGTCGAGCATGCGGTCGACGAGGCGGATGACCGGTGCCTCGTTCGCCCGGTCGCGCAGGCGTTCGGCATCGCGGCCGACCACCGTCACGCCTGTCGGCCGGGCCGCGCCGCCGTCGTCGCCGCCATAGACCCGCTCGATCGCCGCATCGATCTCGCCGGGAATGGCGACGCAGGGGATTACCGGCTTGCCGGCCATGACCTCGATCGCCCGCATCGCCTCGCGGTTCAGCGGGTCAGCCATGGCGACGACCACGGCATCGTCCTTCTCCGCCAGCGGCAACAGACGCTCGCGCTGCAGGAACCGCTTGCTGGTGCGGCCGGCCAGCACCGGCGTTTCGGGGAAGGACACGGCGGCGACCAGGTCCAGCCCCAGAACGTCGCTCAAGCCCTTGGCGACATCATGTTCCGACGCCAGACCCAGGCTGGTCAGCACCGCGCCGAAGGATAGGCCATGGTCGGGCGACCGCAGCGCCCGTTCGAAACCGGCTGGCGTCAGAACGCCGGAAGCGATGAGTCGTTTGCCAAGCGCGGCCGAGACGTCATCATCGTCGTTGACCGCCCCAGGCGCCTGCTCGCTCATGTTCCGGTTCCGTGCGGCATCGGCGCATGGTGCCAGAAGGGCAGCGGCGGCGCCAGCCGACGGCGGCAGGGGCAGCGGTGTTGTGAAATTATGTATTATGATACAATTCTCACAATGCGTAATTTCGGAGAAGACTCATGACGGCCGACAGCGCGGCGCGTGACTCCAGCGCCAAAGACGATCGCGGTCTGGCGGAAAGCTTCGATCTCCGCCGGCTGGATCGGACATTTCTGGACGACCCCTACCCCACCTATCACGCGCTGCGTCGCCACGATCCCGTGCGGCGGCTGGCGGACGGGTCCTACTTTCTGACCCGGTATGACGACATCGTCTCGGTCTACCGCGATCCGGTGTTGTTCAGCTCGGACAAGAAGGTCGATTTCAAGCCCAATCTCGGCGACAGCCTGCTCTACGAGCACCACACCACCAGCCTGGTGTTCAACGACCCGCCCTACCACACGCGGGTGCGCAAGCTGCTGGCCCCGGCGTTTACGCCGCGGGCGCTGCGGGCGCTGCAAACCCGGGTTGAGGCGCAGGTCGACCATCTGCTGGACCGGGCCGAGGATAGCGGCCGTATGGATCTGATCGCCGATCTCGCCTCGGCCCTGCCCGTGCAGCTGATCGGCGACATGCTGGGCGTCCCGCAGGACGAACGCGACCCGCTGCGCGGCTGGTCGCTGGCCATCCTCGGCGCGCTCGAGCCGGTGCTCACCAAGGAACAGTTCGACACAGGCTGCACAGCCGTGGCCGACTTCAAGGACTATCTGCGCGGGCTGATCGCCGACCGAAAGAAACACGCCGGCGCGCACGACGACGGCGAGATCCTGAGCAAGCTGATCGCCGCCGAGGAAGACGGCGAGACGCTGACCGAGCTGGAGCTGTTGCACAACTGCATCTTCCTGCTGAACGCCGGCCACGAGACCACCACCAACCTGATCGGCAACGGCGTCGAGGCGCTGTTCCGCTTTCCCGACGAGATGGCGCGCCTGCGCCGCGAACCCGACCTCATCAAGTCGGCGGTGGAGGAATTCCTGCGTTTCGAGAGCTCGAACCAGCTCGGCAACCGGCGGCTGACCCAAAACGCGGAGGTTGGCGGCGTCGCCATGGAGGCCGGCACCTATATCCATGTCTGCATCGGCGCGGCGAACCGCGACCCGTCGCAGTTTTCGGACCCCGATCGGCTCGACATCACCCGCAGCCCGAACCGGCACCTCGCTTTCGGCTCGGGCATCCATGCCTGCGCCGGCATGTCGCTCGCCCGCATGGAAGGCCAGGTCGCCATCGGAAAGCTGTTGCGGCGCTTTCCGAACCTGCGCCCCGACGGCGCGCCGGTACGCGGCGGCCGCGCTCGTTTCCGCGGTTTCCTGTCGCTGCCCGTCGCGCTCTAATACGTCTTCTGAGTGGGGAAGATGCAATGAACAGCGACGAGTTTCGCCGCCACGGCCACGCCTTCGTGGACTGGATGGCGGATTACTTGGACAACGTCGAACAATATCCGGTGAAGGCGCAGGTGGCGCCGGGCGACATCGCGACGCAGCTGCCGACGAGCCCGCCCGAGCAGCCCGAGGACATGGCCAAAATCTTCCGCGATTTCGAGCGCATCATCGTGCCCGGCCTGACGCACTGGCAACACCCGAGCTTCTTCGCCTATTTCCCGGCCAACAACAGTCGGCCGTCGGTGCTGGCCGAGATGTTGACGGCGGCGCTCGGCACGCAGGGCATGATCTGGGAGACCTCGCCCGCCGCGACCGAGCTGGAAACCCGGGTCATGGACTGGCTGCGCCAGATCCTCGGGCTCGGCGACGGCTGGACCGGCGTCATCCAGGACACGGCATCCACCGCGATCCTCTGCGCCATCCTGACCGCGCGCGAGCAGGCGACCGACTACGGCATCAACGAGCACGGCTTTCGCGCCGAGGACCGGCTGACGGCCTATTGCTCGGGCGAAACCCATTCGGCGACCGAAAAGAACGCCAAGATCGCCGGTTTCGGCCGCGAGAACGTGCGCAAGATCGCCGTCGACGACCAGTTCGCCATCATCCCCGCCGAGCTGGAGAAGGCGATCGAGGCCGACAAAGCCGAAGGCTGCCGGCCGACGATTGTCGTCGCCAGCCTGGGCACGACCGGCGCCGGCGGCTTCGATCCGCTGCGGCCGATCGGCGAGATCTGCCGTCGGCACAGTGTCTGGCTGCATGTCGACGCGGCCTGGGCCGGCAGCGCGTTGGTGCTGCCCGAGCAGCGCTGGATGATCGACGGCATCGAGCATGTCGACAGCTTCGTCTTCAACCCGCACAAATGGCTGTTCACCAACTTCGACTGCTCGGCCTATTTCGTGCGCGACCCGGACGCGCTGATCCGCACCTTCTCGATCCTGCCGGAATTCCTGAAGCACGCCGAGCATGGCCGCGCCATCGACTACCGCGACTGGCACGTGCAGCTCGGTCGTCGCTTCCGGGCGCTGAAGCTCTGGTTCGTGCTGCGCAACTTTGGTGTTTCCGGCTTGCGCGAACGCGTGGCCGCGCACATCGCGCTCGCTCAGGAGCTGGCCGGCCAGATGGCCGCCGAACCCGACTTCGAGATCCTGGCGCCCGCCCGGCTCGCCCTCTTCTGCTTCCGCTACCGTCCCGCCGACGTCGATGACGAGGCCGAGATCGAACGCCTGAACAAGCAGCTCCTGCAGGCGCTCAACGAGTCCGGCGCCCTCTACCTGACCCAGGCCATCGTCGCCGGCAAATACGCCATCCGCTTCTCCATCGGCCAGACCGAAACGCAACGCCACCACGTCCAGGCCGCCTGGCACCGCATCCGCGACACCGCGCGGTCGCTGACCAACACGTGAGTGCTTGGACAAGCGGCGGCCGGATGCGGCATGCTGAGGCCGGTCACGAACCGGTCCAAAACGCAACGTGTGGGAGGTCGTCTGTATGAGCGGCTGGCTGGAAACCTATCGCGGCATCGTCAATGCCTGGGAGTGCGACGTCGTCGAGCACTTTACCGTCGCCTACTACTACGACCGCTTCAGCGACGCGACGTTGAACATGTTGGCGGGTGTCGGCCTGGGCCAGGACTACATGGCCGAGACGCGCCATGCGCTGGCGACCGTCGACTGCTACACGCGCTATCTCGCCGAGCTGCGCGCCGGCGACATCCTGCATATCGAGAGCGGCGTCATCGACGCCGACGACAAGGGCGTCAGGCTCGGCCATAAAGTGATCAATTCGGCGAGCGGCGAGGTCGCGGCGACGCTCGAGCAGCGCCTGCTGCATTTCCATCTCGACGACCGCAAGGCTTTGCCGTTCCCGGCCGAGCTGCAGGAACGGGCGCTCGCCGGCCGCATCGACTGGGACGGCGAGGCGCGCGAGGAACGCGCGGCGCCGGCCGACGACAGCGCCTTTATCGACACCGTGCGCGACACGGTGAAGCCCTGGGAGATCGACGTGCTGGGCCATATGGGCTTTCAGTTCTACGTGCACCGCTTCTCGGCCGCGACGCCGCAGGCGATCAGCGCCTTCGGCATGACGCCGGCCTATATGCAGGAGAACCGCATCGGCTTCTCGACCTTCGAGTTCCAGCTCCGGTTTCTACGCGAGCTCCAGGCCGGCGACAGGGTGCATATACGCTCGGCCGTCATGCATGTCGGCGGCTCGTCCATGCGGGTGCTGAACCGCATGTACAACGCCAGCACCGGCGAACTTGCGGCCGAGCTGAGCCAGTTCGGCGTGCATCTCGACATGGCGGCGCGCCGGCCGAAACCGCTGCCGGACGAGATCCGCGCGCGTGGACAGGCCATGATGGCGGCAACGGCATGAGCGGCGGCACCGTCGATCCGCTGCCGGCCGTCGCGGAAACGGACGCGACCGGCGAAACCGCCGCGCTCTACGACGATATCCGCGCGACGCTGGGCGTGCCTGTCGTCAACCTGGTCTGGCGGCATCTCGCCACCTTCCCCGGCGCGCTTCCCTGGTGCTGGGAGGCGCTGAAGCCGGTCTACGAGTCGGGCGCCGTGTCGGTCGCCGCCGACGGCCTGAAAGACAGCCTCGACCTCCCGGTCATCCCGCCGATCCCGACAGCAACCTTGCGCGCGGCCGGCGTCGACGCCGACGGCGAAGCGCAGATCCGCACCGTGCTGGCGAGCTACAACCGCAGCAACGCCATGAACCTGATCGCGCTGACGGCGCTGGTCATGGCGTTGAAGGACGAACCGGCCATGGGCCCATCGCCGACCGCACAACCGGCCGACGACGGCGTCGCCGGCAGCCTGCCGCCGCTCATGTCGCTCGCCGACATGCCGGAGCACGTCGCGGCGTTGGTTGAAGACCTGAACCGCCTCGGCGACCGCGAGGACGGCCGCGTCATGGCCACCATGTACCGCCACCTCGCCCACTGGCCCGGCTTCCTCGCCATGCTCTGGGCGCTGTTTGCGCCGATGGCCGCGAGCGGGCGTCTCGAGCTCGCCATCGACGGCACGTTTGACGCCGCCCGGCAACGCGCCGCCTGGATGCTGGCCGGCATCGGCAAACCCGACGCCGACCTCGACGCTGACGTCCGCAGCCAAGTTCAAGCTACCCTCACCCGCTTCACCGACAACCTGATCGGCAAGATGGTCCCTATCGGTCTGATGCTTGACCGCGCAATGCCCGGCGGCGAGTAGCTTCGAAGTTCAAAACCGAGAACCGGTCGCCATGCTTCGAGACGCGCCCTGACGGGCGTTCCTCAGCATGGAGACCTTTGCACGGTTTTGGGAAGCGTGATTCACTGACGGTATAGGGGCTGTCGGTGAGGGTTTGAGATGTCTCGCAAGCGTGTTGGTCAGCTGGGGTTTGAGGACGCGGTTGTCGAGGCGCGGCTTGGCGCTCGGTTCGATCGGCTGTCGAAGATCAATGATCTTGTGGACTGGCGGCCGTTTGAGGCGCTGCTGGAGGGGCTTTATCCGTCGCGTCGGGGCGAGCCGTCTTATCCGGCGCTGATCATGTTCAAGGTGCTGCTGTTGCAGCGCTGGTACAATCTGTCGGATCCGATGATGGAGGAGGCGTTGGCGGACCGGATCTCGTTCCGTCGGTTTGTCGGTCTGAGCCTGAGCGATCCGGTTCCCGATCACTCGACGATCCACCGTTTCCGGGACCGTCTACGCGGGGCGGCGCGTCTTGAGGCGCTGATGGGGGAGTTGTCGCGTCAGCTCGAAGCGCACCAGGTCGTGCTCAAACAAGGCACGTTGATTGATGCCAGCCTGGTGAGCAGCGCGGCGCGGCGGCCTCGGATCAAGGAAGGCCGGACCAGCCGGACCGATCCGGATGCGCGCTTTGGCACCAACAACGAGCGCCGGCGCTATAGCTTTGGCTACAAGCTGCATGTGGCCGTGGATCAGGGCTCGGCGCTGATCCGCGGCCTGTTTCTGACGCCGGCCAATCGCCAGGAGATCGACTTTGCCGCCGATTTGGTTCAGGGCGACGAGCAGGCCGTCTATGCCGACCGTGGTTATGACGCCCGGCGCCTGCGCGATCATCTGGCGGCGCTCGGCATCGCCGACGGGGTCATGCGCCATGCCCGTAAAGGCAGGCCGCTCAACGCCGAAGAGACCGCCCGGAACCACCGGCTGGTGGCCCGGCGCCGACCGGTCGAGAAGATCTTCGGCACCCTCAAACGAAGCTACCGCCTCAGCCGCCTGCCGCATTTCAGCCAAGCACGCAACGAAGTCACCGTCACGCTCGCCTGTTTCGCCTACAACCTGCGACGCCTCGCCGTCCTCTGCGCAACTTGAGGCCGCTCGATATCGACCTCATCGACAGCAAACAGGCCTCAAGCCGGTCAGCGGCTCGAAAACAGGCGCGATCGCCGCTAACAACCCAGCGCCAAGCTCGAACATAGCGACAAACAACACCTACCGTGCAAAGGTCTCCAGCATGAGGTCGTGCCTCCATATCAAACACAAACCTCACCCTGAGGTGCGGAGCGAAGCGAAGCCTCGAAGGGTCGGCTATCAGGCTCCGGTCGACGTAGTCTGTAATCAATGCGGCGGGGCGCCGTAGCGGTGGAGGTGGTAGGGCTGCTTGGCGAGGCCCGGGCAGAACGAGCCGACGATGCTCTCGAGGCGGTCGTAGAGCGCCTTGTTGGGCGCGTTGACGGCGGCGAGGCGTTCGTGGGCGCGTTCGGCGTCGGTGGCGATCTTGGCCAAATCGATGCCGGCGATGCGGCGGTTCTCGACCACCATGCGGCCGCCGATCATCACGCTGTGCACCGATGAGCCGTCCTCGGTGTGGACGAGCTGGTTCACCGGATCGTTGACCGGGATCCAGTTGATCGCCGTCAGATCCAGGAACACGATGTCGGCCTTGTAGCCCGGCGCGATGCGGCCGATCTTGTCCAAGCCGAGCGCGCGGGCGCTGCCTTCGGTCGCCGCCGTGACGATCTCCTCTGGCTTGAGCCAGCGCTGCCAGTCCGGCCCGCGCACGTGGCTGACGTAAGAGGCGACGCGCATCGACTCGTACATATTCTGGTGGTCGCAGCAATTGGCGCCGTCCGTGCCGATGCCGAGATTGACGCCGAGCTCGAGCATGCGGCGGGCGTCGGCGATGCCGTTGCCGAGCAGCGCGTTGCTGCCGGGATTGTGCGAGACCGAGCCGCCGCGGTCGCCGAGCCGCTTCATATCGTCGTCGTCGAGCCAGACGCCGTGTGCCACGACGAAATCGGGGCCCAGCAGACCGAGGTCGTCGATATGCGCGGTCAGGGTCTTGCCATAGACCTTCATGCCGCTGACCGCCTGCACCTTCGATTCCGAGACGTGGCTGTGCAGCCCCAACCCGTGCTCGCGGGCGAGATCGCGGCAGCCGATCATGAAGTCGTCGGAACAGTGCAGCGGGATCGTCGGCGCCACGCCCGGCCGAAGCTGTTCGCGGTCGTGCGGCCAGGACTCGACGATCTCGCGCATGGCCGCAAGCGTCGTTTCGTGCGCGGGCAGCCTGAGGCGCTCGACGTCGGCCTGCAACGCGTCTGGCAGCGCGCCCATCAACCCCGGTATGGCCTCGAAGAAGCTGCTGTCGGCGACCATCGGCGCGACCACGGCGCGCATGCCGACATCGGCATAGGCCTTGGTGACGGCGCCGACGCCGTCGGTCGTCGGGATCGGCAGCTCGATCATCAGGTCGTAGCAGGCGGTGCAGCCCTTGAGTAGCATCTCGCAGGCGCCAATCAGGGTCGAAAGATACTTCTCCTCGGTCTCGCGGCCGCCGCTGATCCAAGGTCCCGCCGTCAGCAGCAGTTCCAGCGTCCAGCGCTCGCCCGTGCCTTTCGCCAGGTTGCCGTGGCTGTGCGTGTGGCCGTTGATCAGGCCCGGATGCATCAGTCGGCCGGCCGCGTCGATGGTCTCGGCCGCTTCGGGCGCGGCCATGCCGGGCGCCCCGATTTCCAGGATCGTGTCGCCGTCGATCAGGATGTCGCGGTGCGGCGCGGCGTGCGCCGCTACGTCGAGCAGCCGGCCGCCGCGAATGATTTTCATAGCCATGATCTCAAGCTCCTTCGAAAGCCGCCCGCGTCAGGCGATCGTGTTCTGGCCGCTTTCGGCCGACCAGGGGAACAGCACGCGCTCGATCACCACCACGGCCTGGAACAACACGATGCCCATGACCGACAGAATGATCAGCGCCCCGAAGGCGACCGGCACCTGAAAGAACGCCGTCGCCGAGACGATGAGGTAGCCCAGGCCCTGATCGGCATTGACGAACTCGCCAACCACGGCGCCGACCACCGACAGCGCCACCGCCACCTTCAGACCGCTGAAGATGAACGGGATCGCGTAGGGCAGCCGGATACGGTAGAGCTCCTGCCAGATCGAGGCCTTGTAGGAACGGCCGAGCTCGATCAACTCGGACGGCACCGCCATCAGGCCGGTGGCGATGGCGATCACCAGCGGGAAGAACGCCACCAGAAACGTGACAACGATGCGCGGCAGCTCGTTCGCGCCGAGCAGTACCACCAGGATCGGCGCCAGCGCGACCTTGGGGATCGACTGCGTCAGCACCAGGATCGGATAGATCGCGTTCGCCACCGCGCGCGACGAGGTCAGCGCCACGGCGAGCGGCAGGCTGATGACGATCGAGACGACAAAACCGACCAGCACGGTATAGAGCGTCGCCAGCGTGTGGCCCCAGACGGTGCCGGCGATGGCGACCGAGTCGGTCCAGATGACGCTCGGCGCCGGCAGCAGGTAGACCGGGATGTCGAACAGGTGGACGCTCGCCTCCCAGACCAGGCCCAAACCGACGACCACCGCCGTCGGCAGCAGGACTTCCTGGCCGAAGCGCGACAGCCGGGGCGATCTAGGCGGCGCCGGCGAGGCTTCGTCCGGATCGGCCGAAAATGAGGCTTCGGATGCGTTGGGCGCAGTCTTGGAACTCATGCAAGCCTTCCATATCGAAACTACGGGGCCGCGGCAGCGGCACGTCGATGATCTCGTCGATGCGGCCCGGACGCGGCGACATCACCACCACCCGGTCGGACAGCAGCACCGCCTCGGTGATGGCATGCGTGACGAACAGAATGGTCTTCGGCTGCTCGGTCCAGATTCGCAGCAGCTCCAGGCTCATCTCCTCGCGGGTCAACGCGTCGAGCGCGCCGAACGGCTCGTCCATCAGCAGGATCGCCGGATCGTGGACCAGCGCCCGGCAGATCGCGGCACGCTGCTGCATACCGCCCGACAGCTCGCGCGGCTCGCGGTCCTCGAAGCCGCCGAGGCCCACGAGCTGCAGCAGATCGTGCGCGCGGTCGCGGCTGTCGGCCTGCATCGCATGCATGATCTTGAGCGGGAACAGTACGTTCTCGACGATGCTCGCCCAGGGAAGCAGCGTCGCGTTCTGAAACACGATGCCGACCTCGCGCCGCGGTTCGGTGACCGCCGTGCCGTCGATGGCGATGCGGCCGGCATCTTGCGGCACCAAGCCGGCCACGAGCCGCAGCAACGTCGACTTGCCGCAGCCCGAAGGGCCGACCAGCGAGATGAACTGGTTGTCGGGAATGTCGAGGTCGATGCCGCTCAGCGCCGTCACGGCGCTGCCGTCGCGCGTGGTGAAGGTTTTCGAAACGTTGCCGATCTCAATCAAGGCCGGACCCCACGATGTCTATTGAAGCGCGTAAGTCCGGGCGGGGCTGCCGGCAGCCCCGCCCGGACCGGCGATCAGGTCAGGCTCATTGCGGCACGTGGCTGATGTCGACGGCCTGTTTCGGATCCCAGCTCTTGTCGAGCTCCTGCGCCGCGGCCACCGTTTCCCAGGTGAAGCCGAGACGTTCGTCATCGTAAAGGCCGAGCCCGGTCTTCGCGGAATGGTCGTTGATGACGAAGTCGAGCGTGGCGGTAATGCTGCCGATGCAGTCGTCCAGCGCCACTTCCGGCACCCGTTCGACATGCAGCTTGCAGGCCTCCTCCGGGTTCGCCTGCGCCCACTTGAAGGCGTTCTGCGTCGCCGTCAGGAACCGTTTCACCAGATCCGGTTTCTCGTTCAGCATCTTTTCGGTGGTGACGATCGAGGCGGCGTAGATGGCGAAGCCGACCTTCTCGAACGGCAGCACGACGATCTCCTCGCCCGCCGCCTTCGCCGCCTTGTTCTGGTAGTAGTGGTGCATGGAATAGAACGGCGCGGCGTCGATGCGCTTGGAGATCAGCAACGGCGCCATGGCGGCACCATCGGTCATCGACCAGACGATCTTGTCGGGATCGGTGCCGGCCCGCTCGGCCACCTTCGGGAAATAGACCTTGTGGCTGTTGCCGGGCGTGATGCCGATCTTTTTGCCTTCCAGGCCCTTGAAATTGGTGATGCCCGAGCTCTTCAGCACGAACAGCGAATGCGGCGAGTGTGTATAGAGGAACATCGCGGTCTTCACCGGCACGCCGGTGCGGGCCTTCGCGGTCAGCAGCGCGCCGATGTCGGCGACGCCGAAGTCGGCCGCGCCCGTCGCGATCTTGGTGACGGTATCGCCCGAGCCGTAGCCGCGGGTGATGTTGATGTCGATGCCTTGCTCTTTCCAGAAGCCCTTGGTCCAGCCGCCGTAATACATGGCGTGTTCGCCGGACGGGATCCAATCGGTCTGGAAATGCACCTTGTCGTCCGCCCGCGCGGCCGTTGCGGCGAACAGCGCGACGAGCGCGGTGGCGATGAACGGTGTCGAATACCCTGTTGCTGAGCGTCCCATGGACATACCTCCTTCTTATGCGGAAAAGGGGTATCCCCCTCTTCCGACGATTTTCGTCGAACAGGTACGCTTGTCTGGAGTCACTCCCATCCAAATTATGGCATCGCGGGACCGCGGCGGATACCTAATTCGGATTGAACCTGTCCGCCGGATTCGGCTCATGCCCACGTGACGCGATCATGCCGGGGGAGTGTAATTCGCTCAACGCGTCGCTAGAGTCGCGCGATGACAAGGCAGGCGAAGCGCGGGCGACCGCCGTACAACGACATCCTGACGCCGGCGGAGTGGCGCACCGTTCACGCGGCGCAACACGGGATGTCGAACCGCCAGATCGCACGTCGACATGGCGTGAGCGTCGATGCCGTGAAGTTCCATATCGCCAACGCGGTTTCGAAGACCGGCTTGGACAGCAAACAGGCGCTTAGGCAGTGGTTCGCCGTGCCACGGCACAGCGCCCTTCAGGCGAGAAAGCAATCCATGGAATCCGATGTGAGCCTGGGCCCGATCGGGCAAATCTCCAGATCCGTTTCAGACCTCGACCGGTCGTCGGCCTGGTATCGGGATGTCCTGGAACTGCGTCATCTCTACATGTTCGGCAATTTGGCGTTCTTCGACTGCGGCGGCACGCGCCTCTTCCTGCAGGAAATCAAGGACGCCCTGCCCGACGAGTCGGTTATCTATTTCCGCGTTCCCGATATTGCGCGGGCCTACGAGAAGCTCCGCGGCCGCGGCATCGAATTCACGAGCGCCCCCCACATCATCCACCGGCACGACGACGGCATGGAAGAATGGATGGCGTTCTTCACCGATCCCGACGAACGGCCGCTCGCGATCATGTCGCAGGTCGAGCCCTGACCGTTACGCGAACGCGTCAGCGGCCCACGAACTTCGCCTTCTCCTTGGCCAGGAACGCCTTGTAGCCGATCTGGAAGTCTTCGGTGTCGAAGCAGTCGTAACCTTCCTCGCGCTCGGCCTCGGTCAAGGGCGCGGGATCGAGCTTGCGGTAGATGAACTTCTTGTGCCAGCGGGCCGACAGCGGCGCGCCCTCGGCGATCTTCGCCGCCATGTCGTAGGCGGCGTCCGCCACCTGGTCGTCCGGCACCACGCGCGTCACCAGGCCCAAACGCAGGGCGTCGGCCGCGCCGATCAGTTCGCCCAGCACCAGGATCTCGAGCGCCACGTTGACGCCGAATTTCTTGACGATCATGTCGAGCTCGTCCGGCGACTCGACAAGCCCCAGCCTTTTCACGGGCACGCCGAAGCGGCTCGACTCGCCGCAGACCCGGAAGTCGCAGAGCGCCGCGACGCCGAAGCCGCCGCCGACGCACATGCCTTCGATGAGCGCAATGGTCGGATGCCGGCAATCGCGCACCGCGTCCATGGCGGGATGCGTGATCTCGGCGAAGGCCTTGGCCTTTTCCTTACTGCTGCGAGTCTGTTCGAACTCGGAGATGTCGGCGCCGGCGCTGAACGCCTTGCCG
This sequence comes from Alphaproteobacteria bacterium, assembly GCA_965232515.1. Classification (GTDB taxonomy): domain Bacteria; phylum Pseudomonadota; class Alphaproteobacteria; genus JANQKO01. Next base: position 3,357,215 of record CBDDPY010000002.1, read on the forward strand.
CCGGCGCCGCGAATGACGACGCAGCGCAGATCGGAATCGGCGTCGCATTCGTCCATGATCCGCTTCAGGCCCTGGTTCATGGCCAGGTTCATGGCGTTGCGCCGCTCCGGCTGATTCAGCACCACCGTGGCGACGGCGCCGTCGCGCTCAACATAGACCTGCTCGGTCATCGGACCTCTTCCTCCCAATCCAAAAAGCGTCGTGATGATGTCTAGTGCTTGGCGAGCTTGTCGCGCTTACCCGCCAGGCGATCCTTCATGCGGTCGACCTCGATGACGAAGCGCACATGCCGGCCGCGCCCCACCAACTCGATGGCGTCCTGCACGAAGATGTCGAAGGTGACCTTGCGGTCCTCGACCCCGGCGATGCGCGCCTCGATATCGACCCAGGCGCCGAGCGGCGTCGCGCCCAGATGATCGAGCTCGATCCGCATGCCGACCGAGTCCTCGCCGCCGTCCGCATGTTCGAGGAGCATATCGCGACAGGTGATCTCGATGTCGGCGACCATGCTGGGCGTCGCATAGACGCGCCCTTTCGCGCCCATGAAAGCGATGGTCCGGTGTTCGTCGATCTCGAACCGTCGCGTCGTCGTCAGCCCCGGCTGCAGGCTGTCTTTCATCGCTTGGCCTCGCCGCCTAGCGGCCCTGGAACGCAGGCCGTCGTTTCTCCATGAAGGCCGTGCGGCCCTCGATATAGTCCTCGCTGGCGAAACAGGCATCGACCATGGCCTGACAGGCGGCCAGATCCCGCTTGTCCGGATCGGTCAGCACCTCGGCCACCGCGCGTTTCACGGCGGCAATGGTGAGCGGCGCGTTACCGGCAATTGTTTCGGCATAGTCGCGCACATAGGCCTCCAGCGCCGCCACCGGCAGGCTGCGGTTGATCAGGCCCATCTGGATCGCCTCCGGCGCCGAGAACTGCCGCGCCGTGTAGAAGATCTCTTTGGCGAACGACGGGCCGACCACGTCGCACAGCCGCTTTATGCCGGTGTAGCCGTAACCGAGCCCCAGCTTGGCCGCCGGCACGGCGAACCGGCTGTTCTCGGACGCGATGCGCAGGTCGCAGTCGAGCGCCACGGCCAGGCCGCCGCCGATGCAATAGCCACGGATCATGGCGATGGTCGGTTTGGACGTGCCGGTCAGCGCCTTGTGCGCCCGCTCGCCGGCGGCGTTGTAATTGGCGACCGCCTCCTTAGTGCCGCGCTTCTCCTCGAATTCGGAGATATCGGCGCCGGAAATGAAGGCGCGTTCGCCAGCGCCGCGCAGCACGATCACCCGGATATCGTTGTCGGCCTCGAAGTCGGCCAGGATCTCGGGCACCGCCAGCCACATGTCGAGCGACACGGCGTTGTGCCGGCCTGGGTTGTTGAAAATCATCCAACCGATGCCGCCGTCCTTCTCGGCAATCATCCGTTCCGTACTACTCGCCATGCGTCGCGTATCCCTTGGCATCCGACGGCCGCGACGGCGGCCCGTCCGCCGTCTGGTTGATCGGTGTTTCGTCAGGCCGCTAGTATAACCGCCGTAACCTGAAAAAACGCGCCTCGGCGCGCAAAACAACCAAATTATCCGCGGAGGAGACAACAATGGCGACGAGACGCGTTTTGGGCCTAGCCCTCGCGGCCTTAGGACTGGCCGCTTTGCAGACACCAGCTCAGGCCGAGACCAAGCTGGTGCTGGGATCGGCCGGCGTGCCCGGCAGCCTGATCTACGTCACCGAAGAGCAGTTCGTGAAGTGGGTCGACGAGCGCTCGGGCGGCGAGGTCAAGGTCGACTATTTCCACAGCAGCCAGATCGGCAACCACAAGGAAATGCTGCAGAAGGTCAAGCTCGGCACTCAGGAAATGGTGACGATCTCGACCGTTATGTCGACCATCCAGCCCGAATTCGGCCTCTACGACATGCCGTACCTGGTGAAGGACCGGGTCCATGCCGGCTGCATCTCCAGCGAAATCGTCTTCCCGACCATGGCGCCGAAGCTCGAAAGCCAGGGCTACAAGCTGCTCGGCGTCTGGGAGAACGGCTTCCGGCAGATCACCAACAACGTCCGGCCGATCAACAAGCCCGACGACCTGAATGGCATCAAGCTGCGCACGCCGCGCGGCGTCTGGCGCATCAAGATGTTCGAGGCCTATGGCGCCAACCCGACGCCGATGGCCTTCTCGGAAGTGTTCGTCGCGCTGCAGACGGGCGTCATGGACGGTCAGGAAAACCCCTACACCAACATCTGGGCCGCGAAGTTCCAGGAGGTCCAGAAGTACCTGAGCGTCACCAACCACGTCTACGCACCCTTCGTACTGCTGATCAACAAGCGCAAGTGGGACGGGTTGGACGAGAAGGCGCAGAAGGTGATTTGGGACACCGCTCAGGACATCCAGGACTGGACCTACAAGAAGGCCGCCGAGCTGGACGAGAAGAACCTGAAACAGCTGCGTGACGCGGGCATGCAGTACAACGTCGCCGACCGCGCCTCCTTCGTCGAGGCCAGCAAGCCGGTCTATGCCGAGTTCGCCAAGGAAGTGAAAGGCGGTCAGGCCTTGGTCGACAAGGCGCTGGCGCTCGCCAACGGCTGCTAGACGGCGACAGACCATCGCAGTGGCGCCCCGCCGTCCGAGCTTGGCGGCGGGGCCGTTGCATCACGCAATTTGTCTGGGATCGAACGGGGGTGGGGCGGCATGTCCGTAATCGGCAGCGTGCGCCGGGTGCTGGAGCGGGCGCTTGAGTTCGCCTGCATGTTCTTCATGTCGGCCTTGGTCGTCATCATTGTCTGGGCCGTACTGTCCCGGAAATTCGGCGCCTCGCTGACCTGGTACGACGAGGTCGTGCCGATCATGCTGGCCTGGCTGTCCTATTTCGGCGCCTCGCTGGCGGCGTTGAAGCGCGGGCATCTGGGCTTTCCGGGTTTGGTTCAGGTCGCGCCGCCGAACGTGCGCCTGATACTGCTGGTGTTCGTCGAGGTGCTGGTGATCGCCTTCTTCGTGATCCTGGCCTGGAGCGGCTGGCAGATCATCATCATCATCGCCGGCGACACGCTGACCAGCCTGCCCTGGGTGCACATGTCGGTGACCCAGTCGATCATCCCAATCGGCGCCGTGCTGTTCATCGTCGCCGAGCTGCTGACGCTGCCGGACGAATGGCGGGCGGCGCGCGAAGGCCGGCGCCTCGCCCACGGCGACGGCTGAGGCGGACCGACCGTCATGGCCGCGCTCATCATGCTGGTCGCGCTGATCGCGCTGATCCTGATCAACATGCCGATCGCCATCGCGCTCGGCGTCGTCGCGGTGTCGGCCATCGTGCTGACGGACGGCTTCGGCGCGCTCCTGTCGATGGGCGTGGTGATGTTCGAGGCGGCGACCAAGTTTCCGCTGCTGGCGATCCCGATGTTCGTGCTGGCCGGCGGCATCATGAACACGACGGGCATTTCGCGGCGTCTGATCGCCTTCGCCTCGGCGATGTTGGGCTTCATCCGCGGCGGCCTCGCCATGGTCAACATCGCCACCTCGATGTTCTTCGCCGAGATCTCGGGCTCGGCCGTCGCCGACGTCACCGCCATCGGCTCGATCCTGATCCCGGCCATGCGCCAGCGCGGCTACCCCAACACCTTCGCGGCGGCCGTCACCTCGTCGTCCGCCTCGCTGGCGATCATCATCCCGCCGTCGATCCCGATGATCCTCTACGCCGTGATCGCCGACACCTCGGTGATCCAGATGTTTATCGCCGGCGTCGTGCCCGGCATCATCGGCGCGGCCGGCCTGATGGGTCTCTCCTACTGGTTCGCCCGCCGGCGCGGCTATCCGGTCGAGGAGGTTTTCCAGATCAGCCATGTCTGGCGCACCTTCAAGGACGCGGCCTGGGCCTTCCTGCTGCCGATCATCATCTTGGGCGGCATCTTCGGCGGCATCGTCACCGCGACCGAGGGCGCGGGTCTTGCCGTGGTCGCGGCGATCTTCATCGGCGGCGTCATTTACCGCGAGCTGACCTGGGCGCAGCTCGCGCGGTCCATGGTCGAGGGCGCGATTCAGACCTCGGTCGTCGTGCTGCTGATCGTCACCTCGGCGCTGCTGGGGCTTTACCTGACCCAGACCCGGCTGCCGCACGAACTCGCCAACTGGGTGATCAGCCTGACCGACAACCAGATCCTGGTCCTGGCGATGTTCAACGTGCTGTTCATCGTGCTGGGCTTCTTCCTGCACGGCGCCGCCGCGATCATCCTGGTGGTGCCCATCGTCATGCCGATCGTGCACCAGCTCGGCATCGATCCCGTGCATTTCGGCCTGATCGTGACGTTGAACCTGGCGATCGGCCAGCAAACGCCGCCGGTCGCCAGCGTCCTGATCGTGACCTGCTCGATCGCCAAGGCCGACGTCTGGGCGGTGACCAAGACAAACGTCTATTTCATCGGCGTGCTGCTGGCGGTGCTGATGCTGGTGACCTACGTGCCGGCGATTCCGCTGTTCCTGGTCGAGACCTTCTATCGCTAAGCTGGGCTAGGCTGGCCGGAGAGAACCCCATGGTGAAGATCGCGCTGCTGGATGACTACCAGAACGTCGCATTGAAGATGGCGGACTGGTCGGTGCTGCCGGGCGACGCCGAGGTGACGGTGTTCAACGAATATCTCGGCGACGGTGACGCCGTCGCCGCGCGGCTCGCCGACTTCGAGATCGTCGGTATCATGCGCGAGCGCACGCCGTTTCCGCGCGCGCTGTTCGAGAAGCTGCCGAACCTGAAGCTGCTGGTGACGACTGGCATGCGCAACGCATCCATCGACCTCGCCGCCGCCGCCGATCACGGCGTCATGGTCTGCGGCACGAGGGGCCTCGCCCGCAACACCGTCGAGCTGACCTGGGCGCTGATCCTGGCCGCCGCGCGCTCGCTGCCGTTCGAGGACCGCCGGATGCGCGAGGGCGGCTGGCAGACGACGCTCGGCCGCGACCTAGAGGGCGCGACGCTCGGCGTCATCGGCCTCGGCCGACTGGGCAGCCAGGTCGCGACCATCGGCAAGGCCTTCGGTATGAACCTGCTGGCCTGGAGCCAGAACCTGACGGGTGAGCGGGCAGCGGAATTCGACGCGACGCTGGTCTCGAAGGACGAGCTGCTTGCGCAGGCCGATTTCGTCACCATCCACCTGGTCCTGAGCGGCCGCACGCGCGGCCTGATCGGCGCCGCCGAGCTGGCGCGGATGAAGCCGGATGCCTATCTGATCAACGCGTCCCGCGGGCCGATCGTCGACGAGGCCGCGTTGATCGCGGCATTGGAAGCGAAACGGATCGCCGGCGCCGGCCTCGACGTCTACGACATCGAGCCGCTGCCCACCGACCACCCGCTCCGCCGCCTCGATAACGTCGTGCTGTCGCCGCATATCGGCTACGTCACGGGAAATACCTATCGGGTGTTCTATGGCGACATGGTCGAGGCGATCGCCGGCTACCTCGACGGCGCGCCGGTCCGGCAACTTCAGGCCTGACATTCTGCGCGTGTCGCAGAGAAAGTTCCGAAAATTAGAGATAATTCAAAGAATAAACTTCCATATATTGAAGTAAACATATCTGTGCGCTCACCCTCGCATTAACATAATTTTCAGCCGACCAACCATATATTCAATCATGACGGCAGGTTTTCTACAAATCTGTCGAAAAAGACAAAATTTTACATAAGTTATCCAATCGGGTGATGGTCGAATGGCGGGAAATTGGGGGAGACATGGTGGAATGTCATGCTCTCGAGCTACGGACACCCCTTCGAGGCAAAGCAGCTAAGGCCGCTTAACCTTGGTCCCCTCGACGTGCTGGTCGTGGACGACAATCCGCAGATCCGCGAACTGCTCGTCACCATCCTGGACGCCCTGCACGTCAAGCACATCCGCGAAGCCACGGACGGCGACGCCGGCTTCAAAGAGGTCTGCGCCTCGCCACCGGACATCGTCCTGACCGACTGGGTCATGGAACCGGTCAGCGGCGTCGAACTGGTCCGGCGCATCCGACAGTCCGAGAAGAGCCCGAACCCGTTCCTGCCCGTGGTCATGATCACCAGTTCGTGCAGCTCGACCGAGGTGATCGAAGCGCGCGATGCCGGCGTCAGCGAGTTCCTGGTCAAGCCGATCACGCCGAAAGCGCTGTACGAACGCATCGTCTCGCTGGTCGAGCGGCCGCGCCCGTTCATCCGCACCAAGTCCTTCTTCGGACCCTGCCGGCGGCAGGATCGGCTGGCGGGCTATGGCGGCCCGGAACGGCGGCGCGGCGGCACCGATCGCTGATCAGACCGCGAGACGAACGTTCAAGGGACGGGAATCATGGGCAAGCCAGCAGCGAAATCCGCCGCGCCGCCGCGTGGCAAACCGGGCGACTTCGAGGAGATCGTGCCGCCGAACCTGCTGTTGAAAAAGCTGGGACCCGGACGCGGCGTCGATCCGGATCTGCTGATCGAGGCCGAAACCGCCGTCTATGCCTTGCAGGCGAAGTTCGAAAAACGCTTCATGACCGAGATGAACGCGCTGCAGGACACCTTCAACGAGATGAAGCTGAACAACGATTTCGACATTCAGCACGTCGCCAACACGGTGCGGGAATTGACCGGCGAAAGCGGCACCTACGGCTATCCGCTGGTCAGCCGCTTCGGCCGGTCGTTGTGCGTGTTCATGGACGACATGACGAACCTCGATGCCGAGCAGGTCGGGTTGATCGACGCCCATCTCGATGCCATGCGCGCCGTGGTCGGCGGCAAGGTGCGCGGCGACGGCGGCAAGATGGGTCAGCAGCTCGTGCACGAGCTCGAAATGGTGACGTCGCGCATGTCGATCACCCTGCCCTGACGGCGCCGCCGTCCATCGAATTCCACTAGGCGACAAGAGGGCGAACCGGGTAGCCTGCGGCCCATGTCGCAGGAACCACCTCACAGCGTATCGGAAACAGGGCTCGCACGCCTCGCCCGGCGGATCGCACGCGATCTGGACTATCTGAACTATCCGCCCCGGAACTGGGTCGTGCCGCACGATGACGGGCACGGCGGCCAGCTCGTTGACGTCGCCATCGTTGGCGGCGGCATGTGCGGCCTGACGCTCGCCTTCGCGTTGCGGCGTGTCGGCGTCGGCAACATCCGCCTGATCGACAGCCAGCCGGACGGTCAGGAAGGCCCCTGGGTGACCTATGCCCGCATGGCCACCCTGCGCTCGCCCAAGCACCTGGTCGGCCCGGCGCTCGACCTGCCCAGCCTCACCTTCCGGGCCTGGTACGAGGCGCAGTTCGGCGTCGATGCCTGGGAGGCGCTCGGCCGCATCGACCGGACGATGTGGATGGACTATCTGCGCTGGTACCGCCGGGTCCTGGACCTGCCGGTCGAGAACGGCGTGACGATGACATCGCTTGCGTCCGAAGGCGACGCCATCCGCCTTGATCTCGAAAGGGCGAGCGGCCCCGACGTGCTGCGGGCCCGCAAAGTGGTGCTGGCCACAGGACGCGACGGGCTGGGCGGTCCCTATACGCCGGCCGTCGCCGCGGGCCTGCCGGCCGATCGCTGCAGCCACTCGGCCGACGACATCGATTTCGCGGCGCTTGCCGGCAGGCAGGTCGCGGTGCTGGGCGGCGGCGCCTCGGCCTGCGACAACGCCGGCGTCGCGCTCGAGATGGGCGCCGCCGAGGTGCGGCAGTTCGTGCGCCGCGACGACCTGCCGCGCGTCAACAAATCCAAGGGCGCGGTCTATGCCGGCTATGCGCTGGCGTTTCCGCACCTGGACGACGCCTGGCGCTGGCGCTTTCTGCATTACGTGCTGGACGAACAGGTGCCGCCGCCGCGCGAATCCATGCTGCGGCTCTCACGGCACGCCAACTATCACCTGCAGCTCGGCTGCCCCTGGCGGCGGGCCGAAGCGGACGGCGACGGCATCGCCATCGACACACCCAAGGGCGTGTTTCACGCCGACCACGCGATCATCGGCACCGGCTTCGACGTCGACATCGGCCGTCGGCCCGAGCTGGCGGCGCTCGCAGATCACGTGCTGCTCTGGCAGGACCGGGTCGCCATCGACGATGGCGAACTGTCCCGTCAGTTCGGCCGGTTTCCCTATCTGGGTCCGGACTTCGCTTTCCTGCCGCGCGCGCCCGACGGCCCAGGCTGGCTCGCCAACGTGCATTGCTTCAACTATGCCTCGACGCTGAGCCACGGCCCCGTCAGCGGCGATATCCCGCTGCTCGGGTTCGGTGCCGAGCGCCTCGCCGGCGGGGTCGCCGCCAGTTTCTTCGACGCGGACAAGCAGGCCCATTTCGCCGACCTGCAGGCCTTCGACGAACCGGAACTGCTGGGCGACGAATGGTCGGTCGACGACGCTGACCCGCCGCAGCGCCGACAACAATCCTGATCAGTCGGCGGCGAGCCCGCCGAAACGTTCCCGGAAGTAGGCCGCGGCCTCGGGCAACGGCCCCTCGGCCGTTTCCGCCGCGGCCATCAGGTGTTCTTCGGCCGGTAGGGCCGTGAGGCGGTAGAGGTTGCGGCAGAGCGCGCGGGCGGGCCGGCCCGGCCAGTCGACCGGCAACAGCTCGTCCGGCAGCATGGGATCGCGCAACAGCACCCGCCGATAGTCGTGCACCAGCAGCGTTCGGACCAGGAAGCAACTCCGCGGGTCCGGCGCCGACGCCTCGCCCAAGGCCTGGTAGATCGGCCGGAAGTGATCGACGAAGGCCGCGTAGTCGGCGGCGAGCCGGTCGAGATCCCAGGCGCCACGCACCAGCGCCTGCAGCGCCGGCAGCTGGTTCGTCGCCTGCGCCGTCATCACCACCAGCCGGTCGGTCAGACCCTGATCCTGGAAGGTTTGGGTCAACGCCTCCATGTCCGGCGCCGGATGCGCCAGCACGGTCGGCGCGAACGTGCCGAATCCCAGCCATTGCAGCTCGCGCCGCACGGCCTCGCGCGCCGCACTGTCGAGCTCGCCGGCCAGGACCAGCCGCCACTGGCCGTCCCACGGCGCCCGCGGCGGCGCGTAGATCCGCCGGTGCGCCGCCTCGAAGCGCTGGCGGCCGCTTTCGGTCAGGCTGTAATAGCTGCGCCGGCCGAGCTGACGCGCGGCCAGCCAGTCGTCGGCCACCAGCCGGAACACGGCCGTGCGCACCATGCGCTCGTTCAGGCCCAGCGGCGCGACCAGCCGGATCAGACTGCCAAGCCAGACCGAACCGCCATGCGGCAGGATGGCGTCGCCGAACACCGTGACGATGACCGACTTCCCCTTCAAGTCGATCTGCCGCCTGAGCTTGTCGATCAATCCGTCGAGCCGCCGGGTCATGGCGCGCTTCGGCCTCCTGTTGGTCGATTCAGTCTGTCGCCGGACATAGTTCACACCCCTGGCCTTGTCCACGGCCGCCAGAGCGGCGCAATGGCGTTGACAGATCGTAAATGATACATATACTACGATCTATCCTATAAATTGGTATCATATTGGAGAGCCACGATGCCGGATTGGAAGACTTACGACAAGGGCGATCCAATGCCCGAGGATTATCGGAAGCTGCTGATCCATCTGATGACCTTTCAGGCCGATTCCGAATATGCCGGCGCCCAGCGCGTCGCCGAAAACATGCGCTTCGCGCCAAGGCCGGAGGAGGCCTACCGGCTGTCGAAGAAGGTCATGGAGGAGATGGGCCACGGCTACTATGTCTGGGCGCTGTTGCAGGATCTCGGCGTCGATGTCGACGCCCGGCTGCAGGAACTGGTCCAGCATCCCGACAACCCGGATCCGAAGAAGGTCAACGTGATCAACGGTTTCCGCAAGGAGAACTGGTCGCAGTGGTTCGAGTGCTGGGAAGACGTGGCGCTGTTCTCGACCGTCGTCACGCCGGCCGCGGTGGCGTTTCTGGGTCAATACCGCGAGTGTTCCTACAAGCCCTGGGCCCGCGTCAACGTGCGCATTCACAAGGAAGAGCACGGCCATCTGGCGTTCGGCGTCTGGGCGTCCAAGCGCTGTATCGAGTTCGGCGGCGAGGAGACGCGCGCCTTCATGCAGACCCGCATTCCGAAATTCATGCGCGTCGGCCTCGGCTTCTACGGCCGGCCGTCGACCGGCGGTGCGAAGTCCGCGATGTTCGACAAGTATTACGAATACGGCATCAAGGTGAAGAAGCCTGAAGAGCTTCAGGCCGAGTATCTCGAATTGCTTGAGTCGCGGTTGGCCGAGGTCGGCCTGGAAGTGCCCGCCGACATCGAAGCCGACTACGACATGCGCATGGGCTACGAGGCCGACGAGCCGGCCACGGCGGCACAGTAGGAGGACGCGCGATGATGCGTGAAGAAGGCGTCGCCGAGCTGCCGAACCGGCTGTTCGCCGACGGCCGCAGCATCCTGGCCCGCTTCGGCTATCGGCACGTCGCGAACGGCGCCGAACGCGATGACTGGGCCGCCATGTGGGACCTGCTGCGGCCGGACTTCGCAACGGCGGAACGGCCGGACATCGCAACCTACGACGTGCTCTCCGAGGAGGCGCAATCGCTGGCCCGCGCCTACATGCGCGTCCGGCTGGAGGCCGACCGAAATCTGGAGGCCTGCGAGCGGCTGCATGTACAGCTCTATGCCGACGGTATCGACAAGGACGTCGTCGAGGACTACGCCGTCGTCCGCGACGCCTATGAAGACAGCGTCGAGGCCTTCGGCGCCGCACGCGAAAAACTGGCGCCGCACCTGTCCCGGTAGGTGTTCGTCACAACACCTGAATTCGGCCCCGCACGTCGGGGCCTTTTCTTTTGTGCAATTAGGCCGGCCGGCTCAGACCGCGCCGGCGGTGGCGACTGGCGCCTCAAGTTCCAACGCCGCCAGACGTGTCTGCATCTCGCTTTCCCAACGCGCCAGCAGGTCGGCGTTGCCGTATTGCCGCAGGCCATAGCTGCGATAGAGCTCGAACCGCCGCGAATCCAGCCGGCCGAACGTGGCCGCGACCCGCGGATGCCAGTAGTTGACCGCCGCCTGCGCCGCCAGTCGGTCGCCGGTGCGCTCGATCGCCTGGCGCAGGCCGGTCTCGCCCAACGCGGCGTGTTCGGCCTCGCGCGGCACCACGTCACGCATCACGGTCGCGAGCGGCGCATAAGAGCACGCCGCCAGCTCGGCCAACTGGATCGACGAGGCGATGCCCATGGCCATGTTCATGGTCACCGCGTCCAGCCAGCCCTGGACCGGATAGTGGAAGACGTTCAAGCGTTTGTCGCCGGCAATGCGGCGGGTGCCGAGATCGAGCTCGCGGTTCAGCCGCGCCGCCCAGGGGTGCGAACGCAGATACAGCGCCGGGTTGACGCCGAAACGTTCCAGCAGCGCCAGCACGGCCTCCGCATGGGCGAACTTTTCACTCACCATGCGGGCGGCGATGCTGCGTTCGCGCAGGCCCGGGGCGCTGTTGATGTGATCGACGAAGCCAGCGGCGCCCGCGAGCTCCGAATCCACGAACACGACCATCAGTCGCATCAACTCGCCGCGATAGCCGGGCGACAGCTCGTCGTCCGCATCCAACCGGCCGCCGCCGCCTATGCGCTCGATCATGTCCGCGTCGGTCACCATCGCAGGATACTCCCGAGTCGTCAGAAAGAGATACAAGAATAGACAATTTATTGTTCGATTGGTATCATATTTTCCGTAAGATTGGATTTGCAGCGGACCGAGCGAGAACGGCGCGCCATGGTCGATATCGTGATTTTCGTCGGCACCGAGTCGGGCAACGCGGCGATGGTTGCCGACACGCTGCGCGACGAACTGGGTGACAACGGCCACGCGATCGATGTGATCGAGGACTTCGAGGCGGACCCGCCCGCCCTCGAGGCTGACAAAGTCGTACTCTTGTGCACGGCGACGCATGGGCTCGGCGAACTGCCGGACAACATCATGCCGCTGCACGACCGGCTGACGCAGGACCGGCCCGATCTCACCGGCATCCGCTATGGCGTTATCGCCCTTGGCGACCAGACCTACAGCGACACCTTCTGCAATGCCGGCCGCCAGATGGACACGCTGTTCGCCGAGCTCGGCGGCGCCCGCGTCGGCGAACGGCTGGAGATCGACGCCTGCACCCAGCCGCTGCCCGACGAGGAGGCCATCGACTGGGCCAAGGAGTGGGTGGCGATGTTATAGCGGCGACTTTTTCGCCGGACGGCGTATGCTAGGGCACCGTCGAATCGATGCCGGGTTGGGGCATGATTTTCGCGCACGAGCCGCCGGCTGAAACGCCGCCGCGGGCCGCCATATCGGCGCTTTATCGCAAGGACGAAACCGCCTGCCTGCAGGCGCTGCTGGCCGAGCTCGATCTGGCCGACGAGCAGCTCGCCGGCATCGACGCGCGGGCGCGTTCGCTGGTGGCGGAGGTGCGCCGGCGGCGCATCGGCGAAGGCGGCATCGACGCCTTCATGCACGAGTACGACCTCGACAGCCGCGAGGGCGTGGTGCTGATGTGCCTGGCGGAAGCGCTGCTGCGCATTCCCGATGCCGAGACCGCCGACCGACTAATCCGTGACAAGCTGGCCGATGCCGACTGGGACGCCCATCTCGGCCGGTCGGAATCGCTGTTCGTCAATGCCTCGACCTGGGCGCTGATGCTGACCGGCCGGGTGATCCGCCTCGGAAGCCTGCGGGAAGACGATCTCGGCGCCCTGCTGCGGCGGCTGGTGGCGCGCAGCGGCGAGCCGGTGATCCGCCAGGCCGTGGTCCAGGCCATGCGCATCCTGGGGCGGCAGTTCGTCCTGGGGCGCACCATCGCCGAAGCGCTGAAGCGCGCCGACGAGGCCGAAACGAACGGCTATCGGCATTCCTACGACATGCTGGGCGAGGCCGCGAAGACCGCCGCCGACGCCGAGCGCTACGCACGGGCCTACGAATCGGCGATCGCCGCCATCGGCAGGCACGCGAACGGTCGCGGCCCGATCGACGGTCCCGGCATCTCGGTCAAGCTGTCGGCCCTGCATCCGCGCTACGAGCTGGCGCAGATGTCGCGGGTGACGGACGAATTGCGGCCGCGCCTGCTGGCGCTCGCCGTCGCCGCGAAGGACGCCGGCATCGGCTTCACCGTCGACGCCGAGGAGGCAGACCGCCTCGACCCCTCGCTCGATCTGTTCGACGCGCTGGCGACCGACCCGGCGCTTGCCGGCTGGGACGGCCTCGGCCTCGCGGTGCAGGCCTATCAGAAACGCGCGCCGGCGGTGATCGACTGGCTCGCCGACCTCGCGCGGCGCGGTAAGCGGCGCTTGATGGTCCGGCTGGTCAAAGGGGCGTACTGGGACACCGAGATCAAACGCAGCCAGGAAGGCGGCTTCGCGGGCTATCCGGTGTTCACGCGCAAGCTCAACACCGATGTTTCCTACCTCGCCTGCGCCAAGCGGCTGCTGGCGGACGAACAGGCCTTCTATCCGCAGTTCGCCACCCACAACGCGCACACGCTCGCCGCCGTGGTCGAGATGGCCGGCAACCGGCGTGACTTCGAGTTCCAGCGCCTGCACGGCATGGGTGATGCGCTCTACGCGCAGGTGGTCGGCGGCGGTCTTGGCGTCGACTGCCGGATTTACGCGCCCGTCGGCAGCCACGAGGACCTGTTGGCCTATCTGGTGCGCCGGTTGCTCGAAAACGGCGCCAACACATCGTTCGTCAACCGCATCGTCGACGAAAAGGCGCCGATCGACGACATCGTCGCCGACCCCATCGCCAAGGCCCGCGCGCTCGACGCGGCGCCGCATCCGCGCATCCCGCTACCGTCCCGGATCTTTGGCGACGAGCGGCGCAATTCCGTCGGCCTGGACCTGAGCGACATCACGGTGCTGCGACCGCTGGCATCGGAGATCAACGCCGCGGTGGACGGCAATTGGATGGCGGCGCCATTGGTGGCCGGCGAAACCCAACCAGGCCAGGTCGCCGACGTCACCGATCCGTCGGACCGCCGTCGGATCGTCGGCGCCGTCGTCGACGCCACGGCTGAGGATGCCGCCGCCGCGATGTCGGCCGCTGCTGCAGCGGCGCCGGCTTGGGACGCGACGCCGGCCGATACGCGCGCCGCCTGCCTCGACCGCATGGCCGACATTCTGGAACGCGATATGGCGCGCTTCATGGCGATGGCCGTGCGCGAGGCCGGCAAGACCCTGCCCGACGCCGTGGCGGAGGTGCGTGAGGCTATTGATTTTTGCCGGTATTACGCGGCCCGTGCCCGGGCCGATTTCGCCGCGCCGCTGGCGCTGCCGGGCCCGACCGGTGAGCGCAACGAGATCGCCCTGCACGGCCGCGGCGTCTTCGTCTGCATCAGCCCGTGGAACTTTCCGCTGGCGATCTTCTGCGGTCAGGTGACGGCGGCGCTGGCCGCCGGCAACGCCGTGATCGCCAAGCCGGCCGAACAGACGCCGCTGATCGCGCACGCCGCGGTCTCGGCGCTCTACGAAGCCGGCGTGCCCGCCGAGGCCCTGCAATTGCTGCCCGGTCCGGGCGAGGTCGTCGGCGCTGCGTTGATCGCCGATCCCCGGCTGGCCGGTGTCGCCTTCACCGGCTCGACCGAGACCGCGGCCATCATCAACCGCACGCTCGCCGCGCGCGACGGACCGATCGTGCCGCTGATCGCCGAAACCGGCGGCCAGAACGCCATGCTGGTGGATTCATCGGCCTTGCCCGAGCAGGTGGTGACGGACACCGTCGCCTCGGCCTTCCAGAGCGCCGGCCAGCGCTGTTCGGCGCTGCGCGTATTGTTTTTGCAGGACGATGTCGCCGACAAGACTATCGACATGCTGGCCGGCGCCATGGACGAGCTGAGTGTCGGCGACCCCGCCTTGCTGCGCACCGACGTCGGCCCGGTGATCGACAATGACGCCAGGCAGATGCTAGAAGACCACGCCGCACGCATGGACCGCGAAGCCACACTCATCCGGCAGGTCGAGATGGGGGAGGAAACCGCACACGGCACCTTCGTCGCGCCGCGCGCCTATGAGATCGACAGCCTGGACTGGCTGCACGGCGAGGTGTTCGGACCCGTCCTACACATCGTGCGCTATCAACAGTCCCACCTCGAGGCGGTGATCGACGCCATCAACGGCACCGGCTTCGGCCTAACGCTGGGCATTCACAGCCGCATCGACGCCACGGTCGAGTACATCCATGCGCGCCTGCGCGTCGGCAACACCTATGTCAACCGCAACCAGATCGGCGCGGTGGTCGGCGTGCAGCCGTTCGGCGGCGAAGGCCTGTCCGGCACCGGCCCCAAGGCCGGCGGTCCACGTTATCTGCACCGCTTCGCGACCGAGCGCACGCTGTCCATCGACACCACGGCGCAGGGCGGCAATGCCGCCTTAATGTCACTGGACGACAGCGGCGACTGACCGCTAGACCGGCCCGCATCAGCCGATGCGGACCCTTCCTATCAAGCCATTGTTTCGGGCGGGATGTTTGACCCTGCTGCTGCTCGCCGTATGGTCGCCGTCCCGGGCCCAGACCGTGCCGGCGCTGCCGCCGGCGGCCGTCGAGCTGATCGCTCGTGCTGCCGACCGCGGCGACGCCAACGCCATCGTCAACGTCGTCGCTGGCGCTATTGCCGCCAACCCGGCAGCGACCGACGCCATCGTCCGGCAGGCCGTCGAGATCGCGCCGCAATACCGCGACCGCATCGTCGCCGGCGCCAGCGCCGCGTTTCCGGGCTTTGCCACGACGATTGCCGATGCCGCGACGACGGCAGCCCCGACCGCGCCTGCCACGGTCGCGGAGCCAGAGGTGCCATGGCCGCTATCGGGCGAGATCGCGCTGGGTGGCAGCAAGAACACCGGCAACACTGAGAGCGAAGAGCTGAACGTCGCCATCAAGACGCTCTATGAAAGCGGCAAGCTGGAGACCGAGGGCAAGCTCGACTTCGACGTCCGGCGGGAGGACGAGAACACGACGAAGCAACGTCTCGTCGTCGACCTCCAGCCGCGCTACGCCTTAAGTGAGCGTTGGTACGCCTTCGGCTTCTTCGAATATCGCGACGACCGCTTCAGCGGTTTCGAGTACGAGTTTATCGAAAGCGCCGGTCTGGGCTATCGCGTGTTCGACAGCGAACGCCTGAGCTGGGCCCTCGAGGCCGGTCCCGGCGCGCGTCAAAGCAAGGTCGAGGATACCGGCGACGTCGACGACCAATTGCTGTTCCGCGCGGCCTCGCGCTTCGCCTGGCAGATTTCGGAAACGGCCAAGTTCAGCAACGATACCGAATTCATCGTCGACAGCGAGCGCCGGCGCACCGAAAACGAGACGGCGCTCAGCACAAAAATCATCGGCGATCTCTCGGGGCGGTTGTCGTTCGAAATCCGGCACAATTCCAATCCGCCGGATGATAACGAAAGCACCGATACACAGACGAAGATATCGCTCGTCTACGGATTTTGAGGCCGAAGGCGAAGGGGCGCAGCGAAACGGCCGCGCCCCCGCCAGATTTGATCAGGCCTGACCCAGATCGTGCTGCGACAGCGGCAGCGACCGGATACGCTGCCCGGTGGCGTTGAAGATGGCGTTCGCCACCGCCGGACCGACGGGCGGCGTGCCCGGCTCGCCGACGCCCGTCGGCGCCGCTGTCGACGGCACGATATGCACCTCGACCTTCGGCATCTCGTCGATGCGCAGCGGCAGGTAGTCGTGGAAGTTCGACTGCTCCACGAGACCGCCGTCGAGCGTGACCGCCTCCTGCAGAATGGCGCTCAGGCCATAGCCGATGCCGCCCTCCATCTGCGCCCGAACAACGTCCGGATTTACCGGCACGCCGCAGTCGACGGCGCAAACCACGCGCTCGACCTTGACCGTGCCATCGTCGCGGACGCTGACCTCGGCAACCTCGGCAACAAACGAGTTGAAGGACTCGTGCACGGCAATACCGCGCCCTCTGCCCTGCGGCAGCGGCGAGCCCCACCCGGCCTTTTCGGCCGCCAGCTCCATCACGGCCAGGTGCCGCGGATGCTGCTGCAACATGCCGCGCCGGAACTCGAGCGGGTCTTTGCCTGCTGCCTCGGCCAACTCGTCGATGAAAGCTTCGGTCGAGTAGGCGGTGTGTGTGCTGCCGACGGCGCGCCACCACAGCACCGGGACCGTCACATCGGTCGTGTGCACATCAACTGTGATGTTGGGGACCTCATAGGGAAGATTGTTCGCTCCCTCGACCGAGGTCTGGTCGATGCCGTTCTTGACCAGCGCGCCCTCGAACGGCGTGCCTTTCAGGATCGACTGGCCGACGATCCGGTGCTGCCAGCCGACGAGCTTGCCGTCGGCGTCCAGGCCCGCCTGCAGCGTGTGGTAGTACATCGGCCGGTAGCGGCCGCCCTGGATGTCGTCCTCCCGGGTCCAGACGACCTTCACCGGCGCCCGACCGTTGATCGCCTTGGCGATGGAGACGGCCTCGCTGACCATGTCCGCGTCCGGCGTCGCCCGCCGGCCGAAACTGCCGCCGGCCAGCATGGTGTGCACCTTGACCTGCTCCGGCTTCAGCCCGGCGATGCCAGCGGCCGTCATGTGGTCGATGGTCTGCAATTGCGAGCCGGTCCAGATCTCGCACGAGTCAGGGCCGAGCTGCACCACGCAATCGAGCGGCTCCATCGGCGCGTGCGCCAGGAACGGGAACTCATAGGCCGCTTCCAGCACCTGCGCCGCGCTCGCCATCGCCGCGTCGACATCGCCGTCCTGACGGGCGATGTCCCCCGGCTTGCCGGCGATTTGCTTGTATTCGGCCATCATCTCGGCGCTGCCGCGGCGCTCGGCGGCGCTGTCGTCCCAGGTGATCTCCAGCGCGTCCCGACCGGTCTTGGCGGCCCAGAAGCCCTTCGCCAGCACCGCGACGCCGCGCGGGATTTCGACCACGTCCATCACGCCCTTGACGGCCTTCGCCGCCTCCGCGTTGACCGAGACCGCCTTACCGCCGAACCGCGTCGGGCGCGCGATAACGGCCGTCAGCATGCCGGGCAGCGTCATGTCGATGGTGTACTGCGCCGCGCCCCGCGTCTTGTCAGGGGAGTCGACGCGCGGCACGTCTTTGCCGATCAGCTTGAAATCGGCCGGATCCTTCAGCACGACCTCAACCGGCGGCTCGAGCTTCGCCGCCGCGTCGGCCATCTCGCCGAACGTCGTCTCCTGACCGGTGGCCGCGTGGCGAATCACGCCGCTCTCGACCGAAATCTCGCTCGGCGGCACACCCCAATGATTGGATGCCGCGGCGACCAGCATGGCCCGCGCGCCGGCGCCGGCCTGCCGCATCTGCGCATATGAGTTGGCGATGCTCGAACTGCCGCCGGTGCCCTGGTAGGGACCCCAATGCAGATTGTTGTAGAGCGTCGGGTCCGACGGCGAGGATTCGACGCGGATCTGCGCCCAGTCGGCATCGAGCTCTTCCGCCACGAGAGTCGCCAGGCCGGTGTAAACGCCCTGGCCGAACTCGATGTGCTTGGACAGCACGGTGACCGTGTTGTCTGGTGCGATGCGCACGAAGGTATTCGGCACGATCTTGCCGCCGGCCGGGGCCGGCGCCGCCGCCTTCGCGGCGCGGGTCGGCAGCTGCAGGCCGATGACGAGACCGGCGCCGGCCATGGCGCTGGCCTTCAGGAAATGCCGACGGGTCGGCTGCAGGCTATGTTTCAAGTTGCCCAGCATCGGATCAGGCCTCCATCAGCTTGGCCGCTTCGTGGATCGCGGCGCGGATGCGGACATAGGTGGCGCAACGGCAGACATTGCCGCTCATGGCGGCGTCGATGTCCGCGTCGTTCGGCTTCGGGTTCTCGGCCAACAGGGCCACGGCCGACATCACCTGGCCCGACTGGCAATAGCCGCACTGCACAACATCGAGCTTTTCCCAGGCGGTCTGCACCGCCGTCGCCGCCTTGCCGGCCACGGCCTCGATAGTGACGATTTCGGCACCCTCGAGATCGGCGGCGGCGATCGAGCACGACCGCGTCGGCACGCCATCGACATGGACCGTGCAGGCGCCGCACAGCGCCATGCCGCAGCCGAACTTGGTGCCGGTCAGACCCAGCTCGTCGCGAATTACCCACAAGAGCGGCGTGTCCGGCTCGGCCTCGACCTGCCGCACCTCGCCGTTGAGGTTGAGTGTGATCATGAATTGGCTCCTGCCATGCACGTGTGACGGGACGGCGGGGGCCGACATAAAAAAGCCGGACGTCAACGAGTGCATGATCGTCAAGGATCAGGCGACGTCCGGTTCGGTAACCCCCACATTTCTACGTTCCCGACCTTGTAGGTAGAGCGGCCGGCCAGCCGATCAAGCTATATCGGAACGGCACAGAACAATTCCCGTCGCCATGCCTGGGCAGGACGAAGGCGCGAATGCTAGTCTGCCCGCCAACCAATTCAACCGAAGCAGTACAGATGACCGACAGAGATCCCGACGCCATCCAGCAAGCTTGTCGACACGCCCTGTCCTATCGCCACGCGCAAACGGCGCGCCAACAGCTGAACGAGTTGGCCGATTATGTCGACGCCGAGGCAAAACCGGACTCCAGCGGCACGGGCGCGTTAATCGAGGATCTGGAGGCCCGCATCGCGACCTTGCTCGGCAAGCCGGCGGCCGTATTCATGCCGAGCGGCAAGACGGCGCAGCTGATCACGCTCCGGCTCTGGTGCGAGCGCGCCGGCACACCGACCATCGCCGTCCATACGCGCAGCCACATCGAGGAGGACGAGGCCCGGTCGTACCAGTTCCTGCACGGCCTGAAGTCGATGGCTCTCGGTCACCCTAACCGGCCGCCGGCGCCGGCCGATGTCGACGGCCTGGCCGGTCCCATCGGCGCCGCCGTCGTCGAGCTGCCGATCCGCAACCTCGGCTGGCGGCTGCCGTCGTGGGACGACCTGGTGACGATCTCGGAAAAGCTGCGCGGGCGCGGCATCGCCTTCCACGCCGACGCGGCGCGGATCTGGGAGATCCAGCCCTACTACGACCGGCCGCATGCCGAAATCGCCGCGTTGTTCGATTCAGCCTACGTGTCGTTCTACAAGGGCTTGAACGGTCCGGTCGGCGCGGCCATTGCCGGTCCGGACGATCTGATCGCCGAAGCGCGACTCTGGCAGCAGCGCGCGGGCGCGCGGCTGAGCACGCTGTTTCCCTATGTCATCGCGGCGAAACGCGGGCTGGACGAAAAGCTGCCGCTGATGCCGACCTACTTCGCCAAGGCGCGGGCGATCGCCGATGCGCTGCGGCCGCTGCCGGGTGTCCGGGTCACGCCGGACCCGCCGCAATGCAACTCGTTTCAGATCGTGCTCGAAGGCGATGAATCACAGCTCGACGAGGCGCGCCTGGACGTCGCCGAGGCCACGGGGATCTGGCCGTTCCGCCGCGCCGTCCCCTCACCCATCGAAGGTCTCGCCGTGTTCGAGGTGGTGATCCTCGACGCCGCGCTGGAGCTGTCGGACGGCGAGATCGCCGGCTGCATCCAGCTATTGGCGGAACGGCTGCACGCCCGCGGCGCCGGGCTCACCGGCGCCGCCTGAACAATCCGGGTCAGTCGCGGAAGTTCACGTACTGCAGCGGCAGCTCGTTCTTCATGCCCTTGACCAGCTCGATGGCCGATTGCAGATCATCGCGCTTCTTGCCGGTGACGCGCAGCTCGTCGCCCTGAATCGCCACCTGCACCTTCAGCTTGCTGCCTTTGACTTCCTTGACGATCTTCTTCGATAGCTCGCGGTCGACGCCCTGGCGGACCTTCACGACCTGGCGCATGGACTGACCGGCCGCGTTCTCGGCCGTCTGGTAGTCGAGCACCCCGGCCTCGATGTCGCGGCGGGTCAGATGGCCCTGCAATAGCTCGCGCATCTGCCGCAGCTTCAGCTCGTCATCGGCCAGGATCGTCAGCGTCTCGTCCTTGCGCTCGATGCTGCATTTGCTGTTCTTGAAGTCGAAGCGCTGCTCGATCTCGCGGCGCATGTTGTTGAGCGCGTTATCGACCTCGGACAGGTCGGCGCGGGAAACGATGTCGAAGGACGGCATGTGATCAATCCGTGACAGTGGATGTTGCCCCGGCTTAGCCGGCGCGGGCGGGAAAGACAAGGGCCTAGTCGGCAGGCCGCACGCGGCTGGGCAAACGCTGGTCGAAGGCCATCAGCACCTCGTGCGCCCGCGCGCCCTGCCAGGCGCCGACCTCCTCGAGACTGATCGATTCGCCGCCCTGCTCGCCCATGACGATGATCTCTTCGCCGAGTTCCGGCGCGTCGATGCCGGTCAGGTCGAGCTTGGTGTATTCCAGCGACACGCCGGTCACCGGCGCGCGCCGGCCGCGCAACAACATGGCCGCCGGCGCGCCTGGCAACGGGTTGCGATAGCCCTGGTAGAGGCCGATCGGCACCACGCCCACCGTCTTGTCCGGCCGGCCGGCGGGATGGCCGACATGGATCAGCCGGGTCCCGATCTCGCGCAGGACCGGCCGGAAGCCCGACATGTCGCCGACGCCGGGAGCCACCGACGAGACGCCGTAGAGCAGGTGCCCGGGACAGATCGCGTTCGCCGTCGAGGTGATGCCGGCGAGCAGGCTGGAGCTGGCGATGGCCTGGGTCACCGGCACCTCGAGGCCGGCGGCGGCGAGTTCGGCGAGCAATGCGTCGAAGGCGGCAATGCGTTGGCGCGACCGCTCGGCGTCATCGGCCTCAAAGAATGAGGCGTGCGTGTAGACGCCTTCGACCGCGATGTTCGGCAGGCCGGCGATGTCGAGGATGAAGGCCCTGGCATGTTCGACCGGCACGCCGAGCCGACCCATGCCGGTATCGACCTTCACATAGACGGGCGTCGGCATGGTGGCCGCGGCCGAGACCGCCTGCGCCAAATCCATGTTGTAGACGGTCGGGATCAGGCCATGGCGCAGCAGGTCCGGCATCGCCGCCGGCAGCGGCCCGCCGAACATCAGCAAGCGCGTCTCGATGCCGGCCTGGCGCACGGCGAGCGCGTCGGCGACCGACGCGGTGGCCAACGCGTAAACGCCGAGGTCGCCGAGCGTGCGGGCCACGTCGATGGCGCTGTTGCCGTAGGCGTTCGCCTTGATCGCGGCGATGACCTTGCCGTCAGGGCCGAAGCGGCGGCGGATCTCGGCGTAGTTGCCGGCGAGCGCGCCCAGGTCCAGTTCCATCCAGACGGGGTGCGCGGGCGCGTCGGGTTCCAGCATCGGCATGGCCTCGTTTGCGGCGTCGCCCACTATATGCCACCGTTCGGGCGTCAGGGTCACGTGGGGAGGCGGTGATGGAATTCGCGCTGTTCAACGTCCTGCAGCAGCGGGCGCGCGACAAGAGCTCGGGCCAGGTGCTGGCGGAGGCGGTCGAGCATACGCGGATCGCGGAACAGCTCGGCTTCGCCGCGGCCTGGTTCGCCGAACATCACTTTTCGAACTACAGCCTTTGCCCCTCGCCCCTGATGATGCTGGCGCACTGCGCCGGGGTGACGGAACGCATCCGGCTCGGCTCGGCGGTGATCGTGCCGCCGCTCTACATGCCGGCGCGCCTGCTGGGTGAGATCGCCATGGTCGACGCGCTGAGCGGCGGCCGCCTCGACCTCGGCGTCGGCAGCGGCTATCAGGCCTACGAGTTCGAGCGTTTCGGCGTCGACCTCGCCGACAACAAGGCGATGACGCACGAGATGCTGGACATCATCGAGCAGGGCCTGGCTCAGCCGCATTTCAGCTATCAGGGCAGGCACTACCAGCAGCAGCAGACGGCGATCAACGTGCGGCCGGTGCAAGAGCCGCACCCGCCGATCTGGATCGCCGGCAACGACCCGGAGTTCCACCGCCGCGCCGCGGTCAAGGGCTACACGCCGTTCATCTCGGGCGTGCTCGGCAGCGGCCGCCGGCTGGGCCGGCTGCGGGAACAGGTGGCGGAAGCTTTTGCGGCCGAGGGCCGCGATCCCGAGACCATGCCGTTGGGCGTGCTGCGCTTCTGCCACGTGACGCACGACCGCAAGGACGCCGAGGCGTATGCGGAATCCGCCCGCTACCAGCAGCGCATCGCCGTGTCCCTGCGCACCCGACGCGAGACCGTGGTCGACGACTACTGGATCGCCGAGGAGCCGTTCGACGAGGAGCTGCCGCTGGAGAAGATCGAGGCGAACCTGCCGCTGGGCGCGCCCGAGACCGTGGCCGAGCGCCTGGTCGAGGAGATCCGGCTCTACCGGCCGACGCAGATGGCGATCTACTTCCAGGTCGGCGACGTCGACAGCGCCAAGGCAATCCGCTCGATGGAGCTGCTGGCCTCAGACGTGATCCCGGCCATCGAAAAGGCCTTCGGCCAGCCGCTGGCCGAGATCAACAGCCCGGTCCCGGCCGCGGCCGAGTGAGCCACCGGGGGGGGGGGGGGTCGCGCGGCGGAGATCGCGGAACAACCCCATGCACAGGAACCGTCAAGCGAAATAAACGGCGGAAATCCGGGTCGTTTCGATTGTTCCGAAAATGTCGAAATGATGTGGTTTGGTGGGACCCCGCGCGGCGGACGTTTGTCGCGGCGGCGAACGCCGGTGAGGGCCGCGGGCTAGCGGTTGGCGGGGGTTTTTCGCCGTTGCCGGCGGCGCAGGTAGCCGGCGCCCAGCAGGCCGGTGGCGAACAGGAGCGCCGAGTCCGGCACCGAGACCGGGGACGGCGCCGGGACGAACATGAAATCGGCCAGGGCGGTGAGCTCGAACCGGAAGCTGTTGGTGTCGACCACGGCAAAGTCGAAGAGATCGGTGATGTCCTGCAGGAAGGTGAGATCGAAGGCGTCGTCCAAACTGAGGCTGGTGTCGAGCACCAGCGCCTCGAAGGCGAAGTCGTTGCCCAGGATCAGATCGCCCTCGGTGAGGATCAGATCGAAGGTATCGCCGGCCATGAACGTGACCGTCGGGTCGACCAGGAACTGCAGCGTGCCGCCGAGCGTCGCCGAGCCTTCGATGTTCAGGAAATCGGCCGTCCCGGTGGCGTCCAGATCGAACAGCGACAGGCCGCCGGCGGTCTGCGTCAAGTCCCCGGTCAGCACGGTCTGGGCGCCCAGCCCCAGCGCGCCGACCGACAGCGCGCCGCCGTTCCCGAACAGTTCGCCCACGCCCAGGCTGATCTCGCTGCCGGCGAAGATCTGTCCCCCGGCCAGATTGTTGACCGCGTCGACGCCGTTCGCCAGCGCGACCGAGCCGGTAATCACGCCACTGTTGTTGATCGTATCGCCAGCCTGACTGCCGAAGACCGCGAGCCCGGAGGCCGCGCTGATCGCGCCGGCATTGTCGAGCGTGGCCTGGGCCGAACCGACCAATCTCACGCCCGCAACGGTTCCGCCAGTAACCGACGCGGTTTCGGTGACGGCGACCGTCGTCGCGCCGCTGCCATTGTTGGTCGCGACAATGCCAGCCAACGCGCCGTTGACCGCGCCCGAGGCCGTGATGTTGAGATCGGTGCCGTTGTTGATGCCGATGATGGCCGAGTTGGTGGCGCCGGCGACATCGGCCGCCGCGATGGTGAGCGCGCCGCTGCCGTTCTGCGTGGCGAAGATGCCAACGGCCGAGCCGCTGACCGCGCCCGTGGTGGTGACCGACATGTCGCCGCCAACGGCACTGCTGTTATAGGCCGCGATGGCGTTTTGCACGCCGCCGCCGCTGACATCGCCGGCCTCGATGGTCAGGTCGCCGCCGCCCTCGTTGTTGGCGAAGATACCGACGCCGGCGGTGCCGCTGACGGCGGCGGCACGGATGGTCAGGCTGCCGTCGTTGTAATCGACGGCATGAATGCCGGTGTTTCCGCCGGTAACCGACGACGTCGCGGTGGCCTGGATGCTCAGGTTGCCGCTGCCTTCGTTGAGGGCGATGATGCCGTTGTCCCCGCCGCTGACCGCGCCCGAGGCGCTGATGAAGAAGAACGAGTTGCCTTCCGAGAAAGCATCGATCCCGTCGTCGCCGCCGCTGACCGCGCCCGAGGTGGTGATCGTCAGTGAACTGGCAAGACCGTCGCCGCCGCCACCGTTATTCCGGTTGCTGGCATTAATGCCGTCGCCGGATGTGCCGCTGACCGCGGCGGCGGTGATGCCCAGCGCGCCGCCGCCATTGTCGGCCGTTATGCCATTCGCCCCGCCGCTGACCGCGCCGGTGGCGCCGATCGACAGAGATTGGCCCTCGTTGGCGGCATCGATGCCATTCACCCCGCCGCTGACCAGGCCCGAGGTGGTGATCGACAGACTGCCGCTGTAGTAGCCGCCGTAGGCCTCGATGCCGTCGCCGGTGGCGCCGCTGACCCCGGCCGCGATGATGGTCAGGCTGTCGCCGTTGTAATCGCCGTTGCTGGCATCGATGCCATTCACCCCACCGCTGACCGCGCCAGTGGCGGTGATCGACATGGCACCACCATATCCGAAGTTGCCGGCGGCGATGCCGGCGCCGGTCACGCCGTCGACCCCGGCCGTTTCGATGGTCAGCGCGCCGCTGCCGTTCTGGTCGGCGACGATGCCGTTCGACCCGCCGCTGACCGCCCCCGAGGTGCGGATCGTCAGGTTGCTGCTGCCTTCGTTGAGGGCGATGATGCCATTGTCCCCGCCGCTGACCGCGCCCGAGGCGCTGATGAGGAAGAACGAGTCGCCTTCCGAGAACGCATCGATCCCGTCGTCGCCGCCGCTGACCGCCCCCGAGGTGCGGATCGTCAGTGAATCGGCAATACCGGCGCCGCCGCCACCGTTATTCCGATTGCTGGCATTAATGCCGTCGCCGGATGTGCCGCTGACCGCGGCGGCGGTGATGCCCAGCGTGCCGCCGCCATTGTCGGCCGTTATGCCATTCACCCCGCCGCTGACCGCGCCGGTGGCGCCGATCGACAGAGATTCGCCCTCATTGGCGGCATCGATGCCATTCACCCCGCCGCTGACCAGGCCCGAGGTGGTGATCGACAGACTGCCGCTGTAGTAGCCGCCGTAGGCCTCGATGCCGTCGCCGGTGGCGCCGCTGACCCCGGCCGCGATGATGGTCAGGCTGTCGCCGTTGTAATCGCCGTTACTGGCATCGATGCCATTCACCCCGCCGCTGACCGCGCCGGTGGCGGTGATCGACATGGCACCACCATATCCGTAGTTGCTGGCGTCAATGCCGTCGCCGGTCGCGCCGTCGACCCCGGCGGTTTCGATGGTCAGCGCGCCGCTGCCTCGATGGTCGGCGACGATGCCGTTCGACCCGCCGCTGACCGCGCCCGAGCTGCTGATCGTCAGATCGCCACTGCCGACGGCGGTATCGGCATCGATTCCGTCGCCGGCGATGCCGCCGCTGATCGTGCCGCCGCTGGTTATCGTCAGGCCGCCCGGCCCGCCCGTCGTGGTGATGGCCACGGCGTCCCCCGCGGCGGTGGAGACCGTCGAGTCTTCGGCGACCGACAGCGTCTGGGGGCCGGCGCCGGTCTGGCTGACGCCGGACACCGTGGTCGGCGTGCCGAGCGCGCCGACATTGACGGTCAGGTCGTCGACGGTGGTCGACACCGGGTCGATCGGCGTCGGCGGCGCCAGGCAGGTGACCGTGTCGCCGGCCGCCGCCATCGTCGGATCGGCGCCATCGGAGACACAGCCCACCGGCAGCGCCTGGGCATGGGCCGCGGGCGCGCCGACAACCGTCGACCCCAGCGCCACGACCGTCAGCACCGTCGTTGCCAGCAGCCCGGTCCGCCAGGAACGCCGCGCCGATGCGCCACTGTCCGCATCAAGCACGCATGGCCGCATCGCGGTCGCGGAATGCCGGCTTGTCATCGGAGACCCCCTGAAACGCTGCCGCCCAACCTTTGAGCGTTTACTATTTTTAGTAGTAGTACCGCAAACCGACACCGTCGGCAACTTCGATGCGGTCTCAAATTCGTGAACGTGCCGGCCGCAAGCCGCATCGACCGCCGCTCTCGCAATACCGGCGGACAAGAAAACCGCTTGCATCGCCGCGACGCGGTATGAATGCTCCGGCGGACAAATGATGTCGGTTGCTTGGGGTCGAGATTGACTATGGATCAATCGGCGCCTGACGAGGCGAAAGACGAGACAAAATCCGAGGCAAAGCCGGCGGCCGACGGGAAGATCGATATCAGCTTCTCGAGCGGGCTCGCCGGTTTCCTGCGCCAGCAGGGGGTCGCGCTCGCCTTCACCTCCTATCAGGCGGGCGGGCTCTATCTGATCGGCCACGATGCCGACGGCAAGCTGGCCCTGCATCAGGCGGGCTATCATCACGCCATGGGCGTGGCCGGCGACGGCAACCGGCTCTATCTGGGCAGGGCGACCGAGATCGTGCGGCTGGAGAACGTGCTGGCGGCCAATCAAATGGTCAACGGCGTGCACGACAAGGCCTATGTGACGCGCAACATTCAGGTGTTGGGCGGCATCGACATCCACGAGATCGGGGTGCGGCAGAACGGCGTCATCGTGTTCGTCAACACCCGCTACTCCTGTTTGTGCGAGCCGAGCCGGACCCACAGCTTCAAGCCGATCTGGAAGCCGTCCTTCATCTCCAAGCTGGCGCCGGAGGACCGCTGCCATCTGAACGGTCTGGCCATGAAAGCGGGCGCGCCGAAATACGTCACCGCGATCAGCCGCGCCGATGTGGTCGACGGCTGGCGCGACCGGCGCGAGCAGGGCGGCATCGTCATCGATGTGGAGACCGACGCGATCGTCGCCGAGGGCCTGTCGATGCCGCACAGCCCGCGCGTGTACGACGGGCGGCTGTGGGTGTTGAACTCGGGCAGCGGCGAGTTGGGGCACATCCATCTGAAGAGCGGCGCGTTCGAGCCGGTGGCGTTCTGCCCGGGCTTCCTGCGCGGGCTCGCCTTTCGCGACGGCCATGCGATCGTCACGCTGTCGAAGCCGCGCTACAAGCGCTTCGACGGCCTCGCGCTCGCCGACCGGCTGGCGGAGAAGGACGCCGAGGCCTGGTGCGGGGTGCAGATCGTCTCGCTGGCCACCGGCGACGTGGTGCACTGGCTGCGCTTCGACGGGGCGCTGGCCGAGCTGTTCGACGTCTGCGTGCTGCCGGGGGTGCGGAACCCGCTGACGGTGGCGGCCAATTCCAAGGAGATCCGGGACTTCCTGACCTTCGAGCCGCCGGCTTGGGCGACGGATGGACCGCGTCCGGAGCAAGGGGGCGATGGCCATGTCTGAGACCGGTATGCAATCCGGCGGCGGGGGGTCGGTCCTGCGCCTGCTGATTCTGCTGGTCCTGCTGGCCCTTCTCGGCGCGGTCCTGTGGCTGGGGCTTGGCGTGAAGGCGGCCCTGGACGAACAGGCCCGGATCGGCCGGGAGACGCTGGCCGGCCTCAAGGGCGGGGCCGAGGCCACCGTGTCTTTCCAGCTCAATCAGGAAAATGGCGGCCTGCAGCGGGTGCTGAGCCTGATCAATCAGGGGCCGGGGCCGGCGCGGGTCCGCCAGGTGCTGATCAATGTGGACGGCGCGCCGCTGGGCAGCGGCGCGGCGGAGGACTGGCGGCAACTGCTGACCCTGATCCAGCGCGAGGGCGTGACCTCGACCGCCTCGGTCCTGAACGACGGCCGGATCATTCCCGCCGGCGGTCGGCAGCGTCTTTACTCGATCCGCATCGACGACCCCGAACAGCGCACCGAGATCGACGCCGTGCTCGACCGCATCCGTTTCGGCCTCTGCTATTGCTCGGTCTATGGCCAATGCAAGACCACCGGCACGATCCCGGCCCGCGCCGACCGCGGCTACGCGGCGCTGCATGCGGCCTGCCGCCTTGAGACCGAACCGGGTGACGCGGGCGGCGCGAGCTAGTCGCCCAGCAGTTCGAGGCCGTCATCCGCTTGCACGCCAACGCGGAACTGACGCTTGGCGCTGACGGCGGCGCTCGATCCGCGCACCTGCGGCAAGCCGGCGGTGTTCCAGTCGGCAAGCGGCATGGGCAAGAAAGAGAGCGCCGGCGCCGAGATGGCTATCGCGGTCAAACGGGCAGACGGCCAATGTATGATGGCCTGCAACTAGCGCGTCGAGGTGAAGCGCCTTGGTTTTCTGGATAGCGAGCGCGGTTGGATTAGCGATCGCCTACCTCTTCGGTTCGGTACCCACGGGTTATCTGGCGGGCAGACTGCTCAAGGGCATCGATATCCGCGAGCATGGCTCCAGATCGACCGGCGCGACGAACGTCTTGCGGACGCTCGGGAAATGGCCCGCGTTGGTGGTGCTCCTGGTCGATGTGCTGAAAGGCGCGGGGGCGATCGTCTTTGCCCACTGGTTTTTTCCTTGGCTCTATACGTTGCCGTCCGTCACGCCGCCGACGGCGCTCGATCCGCCGGTCTGGGCGCCTTGGGCTGTTTGCCTGGCCGGGCTTGCGGCGTTGTTGGGGCATGGCCGTTCGATCTGGTTGAACTTTACCGGCGGCAAATCCGCGGCGACGGGGCTGGGCGTGTTGCTGGCGATGTCCTGGCCGGTCGGTTTGGGCGCCGCGGCGGTATTTGGCGTCGTGCTGGCGGTTTTTCGGATTGTCTCCCTCGGTTCGATACTGGCGGCGTTGGCCGCGGTCGCCCTGATCTTCGGCTTGGCGCACCCGTTGCCCTATCAGTTGCTGGTGATTGCCGGCGGCCTTTACGTGATTGTGCGCCATCGCGCCAACATCCGGCGGCTGCTGGCCGGGACGGAGCCGCGCCTGGGGCAAAGCAGCCCGGAACCGGAAACGTAATCGCGCGACCTATTCGCGGCATGATCTCGCGCCGCGACCGTCTCACGCGCCGTCTTTGCGGGCCTTGAAGTCCGGTTGCCGGCGTTCGCGGAAGGCGGCGAGGCCTTCCTGGATGTCGTCGCCCTGGCCGGCCGCCATGGCGAGCCAGTATTCCATGGCGTCGGCCGCCTCGACGCTTTGGTAGAGCGTCGTCAGGGCGATGCGTTTGTAGGACTGGACGGAGACGGGCGACATGACGGCGATCTCCGCGGCCATGCCGACGGCGCGGTCGACGAGCTCGGCCGCGGGCACCACCAAGTTGACGAAGCCGAAGTGTTCGGCGCGGGCGCTCGACAGCTCGGTGCCGCGCATGATCATCTCGTTGACGATCGCCGGCGGCAGCAGGTGCGGCAAGCGCGACGACTGGCCGGCGATGGGCACGATGCCGAGCCTGGCGCCCGGCACGCCGAAGGTCGCGTCAGGCGTCGCCAGCCTGAGATCGCTGTTGAGCGCGAGGCAGAACCCGCCCGCGTAGGCCGCGCCGTTGACGGCGGCGATCACCGGTTTCATGGTGTTTCGCGGGCACAGGAAGACCTGCATGTGTTCTTCTTCGTAGAGATGGCCGAGATTGCCCGGCGCCATGGCCTTGATGTCGTGGCCGGCGCAGAAGGCCTTGTCGCCGGCGCCGGTGAGCACGATCGCGCGCACCGAGGCGTCGGCGTCGAACGTCCGAAAGGCCTCCAGCATCTGCGCGATCATCGCGGGCGTCATGGCGTTCCGCTTGTCGGGCCGGTCGATGGTGATGAGCGCGACGCCGGGTTGCGCGACCTCGGCCGTTACGATCCCGTCCAAATCACCCTCCCCTCATTTCCAATGGCGTTGTGTGTTCGGCGTGCCGTTTCATGAGTTCCTTGCGAAGCACCTTGCCGCCGGCGTTTCGCGGCAGTTCGTCGACCACGATGAATTCGGCCGGGACCTTCGCGGGCGAAAGGTTCTCCCGGCAATGTTGCGTCAGCCCATCGGCGACGTCGTCGTTTCCGGCGTCACGAGCGACGATAAAGGCGGTTACCTTTTGGCCGAGCACGGCGTCCGGCGTGCCGACGACCGCCACGTCCAGAACGGCGTGGTGTCGGGCGAGCGCATTCTCGACCTCGATCGGCGAGATGTTCAGGCCGCCGCGGATGATCATCTCGGACGTGCGGCCGGAGAGGAAGATGTTGCCGTCCGCGTCGACGCGACCGATGTCCTGGGTATGGATCCACCCGTCGCGCACGCGCTCGGCCGTCAGCGCCGGATCGCCGAGATAGCCGCGCATCAGCGTCGGTCCGCGCATGGTGATCTCGCCGGTCTCGCCGACAGCGAGCGGCCGGCCGTCGGGGTCGCGGACGCAGACCTCGAAGCCCGGGCTGATCTTGCCGACGCCGTGCGCGAGATGCGGTTCGTCGGCCGGTTCGACGGCGGCGCCGGGGATCTCGGTCATGCCGTAGTTCGCGATCAGCGATACGCGGCTGAAGGCCCGGAACCGCTCGACGTCGGCATGGCTGATCGGCGCCGACGCCGTGTAGAGCGCCCTCAGCGACGAGAGATCGTAGCGGTCGTTGCCCTCAAGGTTGAGGATCATCAGCACCATCGCCGGCACGAAGGCCGCGGTGGTGACGCGGTGGCGTTCGATGGCGGCCAGCGCGCGTTCGGGATGGAAGCGCTCGAGCAGGACCAGGGTCGCGCCCGCGTAGATCACCGACGCGGCGCTGAAGATCAGGCCGTAGATGGTGTGGAACGGCAGCGCGCCGAGGACGACGTCGCCGGGCGAGAGCTTCCAGGTCCGCATAAGGACCTCGTGCAGCGCCCGCAGCGTCGCGCGGCTGTGGACGATCGCCTTCGGCTTGCTGGTGGTGCCGGAACTGAACAGCACCACGGCCCAGTCGTCCGGATGGTCCGGCATGGCGGCAGGCCGGACGGCGGCCGATGGATCTTTGCCCCGCACCCAATGGGGCAAGGCGCCGTCCGTCGAGTCCGACAACGTGTGCCAGGCCGCCGCGGTCGGCGGTGGAATGGATGCGGCCGCGCGCCGGCCGGCCAGCACGTGCCGCGCGCCGGTGACCTCGAGATAGTGGTCGACGTCGGCGCCCGTGCCGGTCGGATCGCCGACGACGATAACGGCCTCGATCGCATGCAGCGCCCAGTAGGTGACGACCGACTCGGCGCAGACGTCGAGCAGCACCAGCACCGGATCGCCGGCCTCGATGCCGAGCGTCCGCAGCGTCAGAGCGCAGGCGTCGATCTCCGATCTCAATTGTCCGTAGCTAAGGCAACGACGTTCGTCGACGACGCCGTCCTGCTCCGATCGGTTATCGGCATGTTGCCAGATCGCCGCCACAATGGGTGGCGGCGGGGCGTTCGGTCCCCTCGTCCCGGTCATTTCACCCCGCGAAGATCCTGTGCGACGACGAGCATGGACATTCCATCCGGCGCCGGCAAGCGCACGATATCATCGCGATGCCGCGGCGCGTCATCCGAGAGCACCTGACCACCATCGCCCAGCCAGCGGGCGACTAGCCCGCATTTCTCAAACCCGGCACGGTCTGCGCGTGGGGTTCGATGTTCTTGCGGATCGACTCGGCGTGCGGCCGCAGATCGCGCCGGAACCCGGGCGGCGAATCGTCTGCCTTGTCCGCAAAAGGTCGCTTTCAGACATTTTCCCCGGCGCCGGATCGTGTCCATATTTCAAGACGGAATCGGGCGTCGATAGACCGCCAGCATGCGGAGAGAGACATGGCACGGATACCGGAACGGGCGAACGTCGTGATCATCGGCCTCGGCGGGATCGTGGGGGCATCGGTCGCCCATCACCTCGTCGAGCGGGGGTGGGACGACATCGTCGGCATCGACACATCGTCGATCCCAACCGATATCGGCTCGACATCGCATGCGTCGGATTTCTGCTACGCGACCAGCCACGATTTCCTCTCCTGCTGGACCACGCTCTATTCCATCGATTTCTACGAAAAGATGGGCCACTACGCCAAGGTGGGCGGGCTGGAAGTCGCCCGGGTCGGCGACGATGCCAGGATGGACGAGATCAAGCGCAAGGTCGCGTCCGGCAAGGCCTTCGGCACCGGCGCGCGGCTGGTGACCCCGGCCGAAATCAAACAGAAGTTCCCCCCGATCGAGGAAGACCTGGTGCAGGGTGGCATGTGGGACCCCAATGCCGGGCTTGTCGTTCCGCGTTCGCAGGTCGTGGCCGGCCTGCTGGTCGAGAACGCCGAGAAATCCGGCAAGCTGAAAGCCTTCGCGAACACGCCCGCCACCGGCCTGATCATCGAGGACGGCCGCATCCGGGGCGTCGAAACCCCGCGCGGCAGGATCCTGGCCGACCGCGTCGTCGTCTGCGCCGGCCTCTGGGGGCGTCTCGTCGCCGGCATGGCCGGCGAGGACCTGCCCGTCATGCCGGTCGACCATCCGCTGCTTTGGTTCGGCCCCTATGACGCCTTCGCCGGCACCGGCAAGGACATCGGCTGGCCGCTGCTGCGCGACCAGGGCAACTCCGCCTATATGCGCGACACGGGCGATCCCAAGACGACCGAAGGCGGCATGATCGAATGGGGCTACTACGAGGAAACCGAGCCGCGCCTCTGCCATCCGCGGGACCTGCTGGAGAAAACGCAAGCGCGCCTTTCGCCGTCCCAGCGCGACCTGGATATCGAGCAGGTCATGGAACCGCTGGAGCGGGCGATGGAGCTGACGCCCGTTCTGTCGGCGCTTGGCTACGACGAGAAACGATCCTTCAACGGCCTGCTGCAGGTCACGACGGACGGCGGCCCCTCGATCGGCGAAAGCCAGAAGACGCGCGGCCTTTGGTATGCCGTCGCGATTTGGGTCAAGGACGGTCCGGGCATGGGCAAGCTGATCGCCGACTGGATGACGGACGGGCGCACGGAGATCGACCATCATGCGATCGACTATGCGCGCTTCTATCCGTTCCAGACCGACGAGGCGTTCATCCACGCGCGCTGCACCGAAACCGCGCGGAAGATCTACAATCCGGCGGTGCATCCGCGCGAGCCCTTCGCCGGCGGCCGGGACGTGCGCCGCAGCCCCTTCTACGCGCGCGAAAAGGAGCTCGGCGGCTATTTCATGGAACTCGGCGGGTGGGAACGCGCGCACGGCTACGCCAGCAACGAACATTTGCTGGAGAAGTACGGAAATCAGGTGCCGGTGCGCGAAAACGAATGGGACAACCGGCATTTCTGGCGCGTCTCGAACGCCGAGCATCTCGAGATGAGCGCCGACGTCGGCATGGTCAACCTCTCGCACTTCGCCATGTACGACGTGACCGGACCGGACCACGTCAAGTTCATGGAACATCTCTGCGTCGCCAGGGTCGGCGGCGACAATCAAGTCGGCAAGGGGATCTACACCCACTTCCTCGACGAACGGGGCATGGTGAAGGCCGACTTCACGGTGTTCCGCATGGCCGACCGCTTCCGTTTCATCGACGGCGCGGACGCGGGAAACCGGGACTTCGTCTACATGAAACGCATGGCGGCCGATCTCGGCCATGACGTGGAAATTGCCGACGTCTCGACCGATTTCACCACGATCGGGCTTTGGGGCCCGAACGCCAGGGCGACGCTGCGCAAGGCGGTGACGGCGCCGGATGCCCTGGCCCACGAAAACTTCCCCTTCGCCGCGATCAGGCAAATCGAGATCGCCGGCAAGGAGGTCACGGCGTTCCGCATCTCGTATGTCGGCGAACAGGGCTGGGAACTGCACACGGCCTACGAGGACGGCCTCGCGGTCTGGGATGCGCTTCGGGCCCTGGACGTCATGCCGTTCGGGGTGGAGACCTACGCCAATTCCCGGCGGATGGAAAAGAGCCTGCGTCTGCAGAACGCGGATCTGCTGACCGAGTACAATCTGCTGGAAGCCGACTTGGCGCGCCCGAAGGTCAAGGATGCGGACTTCATCGGAAAGGCAGCCTATCTGGAACACCGCGCGCGGGCGCATCAGCCGGCCATGCTCTGCACGCTGGTGATGACCGACAACGTGGATTCGAAGGGCGTCGCCCGTTATCCCGTCGGCATCCTGCCGATCCTGGATCCGGCGACCGGCGACACCCTGGTCGATACCGAAGGCCGCCGCTCCTTCACCACCTCCATCGCCTACGGCCCGTCGATCGGCAAGAACATCGCGCTCGGCTATCTGCCGCACGCGCACGCGGTCAAGGGCAAGACGTTCCAGGTGGAGTATTTCGGCGAGACCTACCCGGTCGCGGTGGCCGGCGTCGGATATGCGCCGCTTTACGACCCGGACAACCTGAAGCCACGCTCATAGCGCGCCGTCCCTGCCCGCGGCGCCCGCGAAGCCGGCCGCGGCGCGGAAACGACGCAACGGTTCCTGGCATAATGACCGCGGCGATTTCCGAGGTGAGCATCGCCACGTATCTATGATCCGCTCGAGGAGGCGGTGTGCTGGAAGCGATCATCGAGATCCAGCGCGAGATCTATTTTGCGCTCGGCGGGCACATCGGCCTTTTTGCCGAGGACGGCGACTGGACGACGCTCGCCGCCTTTCTGCCGCTCGGCGTCGTGTTCGGCGCCGTGCATGCCCTGACGCCGGGGCACAGCAAGGCGGTGCTCGCCACCTATCTCGCCGGGTCGCCGACAGGTCTCAGCCGGGGCCTGCTCGTGTCCTTGGCGCTGTCCTTCACCCATGTCACGTCGGCCATCGTCATCGCGCTGCTGTCGCTGCCCCTGCTGACGCGCACGCTCGGCGGGGTCGGCGAGGCGCCGCTGCTGGAGGACCTGAGCCGCGGCCTGCTCGGTCTGATCGGGCTGTGGATGCTGTTTCAGGCCATGCGCCACCGGCCGCATGCCGTCGATGCCAGGACCGGCGTCGCCGCGGGCGTGACGGCGGGTCTGATCCCCTGCCCGCTGACGCTGTTCGTGATGACCTTCGCCATGGCGCGCGGGGTGCCGGAGGCGGGCCTCGCCTTCGCCGTGACCATGGTGGCGGGCGTGGCGCTGACGCTGTCGGGCGTCGCCGTGGCAACCGTGCTGTTCCGGCAATCGGTGATCCGCCTCATTCAGGAACGGCCGGCGGTTCTCGAACGCGTTGTCCGTGGGGTACAGGCGGCGGCGGGGCTGCTGCTCGTCGCCATCGCCATCGGCGAGCTCCTGTCGGGATGACAGCTTCCGGCGCAGCCGAATTTGGACGTGGGCGCGCCATGACCAAGCGTGCTCACGCCTTGCTCAGTTCCTCGGCCAGCAGGTCGTAGACGACGCGGATGCGGCGGCTGGTGTGGAGCTCGCGGTGGGTGACCAGCCAGATCGGCACCGGGATCGACACGACGTCGGGCAGAATGGGTTCGAGGCCGGGCATCTGGGCCGCATCGTATTTGAACAGGATGCCGATGCCGAGGCCCTGCTGCATCAGCGCCAGCATCACGGTGCCGCTCTCGGTGAGGAGCTTGACGTTCCGCACGGTCAGCGACAGGCCGAACGGGTTCAGGACCGGCGGCAGCCGCTCGGGATGCTCGAAGCCGATGAAGTCGGCGTCCGACAGGTCGGCCGGCGTGTCGGGCCGACCGTAGCGGTCGAGATAGTCGGGCGATGCGTAGAGGTGGGCGGTGGTCTCGCCGACCAGTTTGGCGATCAGGTCCGGCTGTTCGGGCCGCCCGTGCCGGATGGCGATATCGGCCTCGCGCCGGGTCAGGTCACGGACCTCGTTCACGGCGAGAATGTCGATCTGGATGCCCGGCGCGATCGCACGCAGCCGTTTCAGCATGGCCGGCAGATGATATGTCGCCAGCATGTTGGTCGCGGTGATGCGGACCAGGCCCTCGACGGCCTGCGACCGGCCGGACGCCGCCAGCGAAATGCGGCCGGCGGCATCGCCCATGGACCGGAAATGATCGAGCAGCGCGAGCCCGGCCTCGGTCAGCGCCAGCGAGCGGCCGACCCGCTCGAACAGCGTCACGCCGAGGTCGGCCTCAAGCGCCGCGACCTGCCGGCTGAGCGTCGGCTGGGTCTGGCCGAGGGCCCGGGCGGCCGCCGATAGCGAGCCCGCCTCGGCGGTGGCGAGGAAGGCCCGGGCCTGGTTCCAGTCGAAGGCGGCGATCACTCGATCCATGCATATTCGTATAACGAAAATCGAAATTTCGGCAATTTCTATTTGATCGATGCATGGATAGGTAGGCCGCGAAAGGAGCCACCCCATGCATTCCCTTGGTCACCCCGCCACGTCCGCCGTTGTCCGCGCCGAGGACGACACGATTCCCGTGCTGGCCCGCTGGATCGGCTCGTGGCAGATCTCGCTGCGGCGCCGACCGCTGAGCGCGGTCGAGCTTAGCCGCAACTACGACCGGGCCGCGCCGGACTGGGGCCGAACGATTGACCGGCTCGGCGTGCCGCATGCCTACGAGGCAATGCTCCGTCGCGTTCTGTCCGAGGACGCGCCGGTCGTTCGCAAGACGCGGCGTCGCGTCCTCGATTGCGGCGTCGGCACCGGCGCCCTTGCCTGCGCGCTTGCCCGCGTCCTGCCGGATCCGTTCAGGCTGGACGCCATCGACATCTCGCCGCGCATGCTGGCGCTGGCTCACGGCCAGTTCCGCGATCTCGGCATCGAGGCGACATTGCGGCAAGGCGACGTCTGCCGCCTGCCCTACGACAATGCCGCGTTCGATCTGGTGATCACCGGCCATGTGCTGGAACACCTCGCCGATCCGGGCGCGGCGCTCGCGGAGATGGTCCGGGTGTTGAAGCCGGGCGGCCGGCTGATCGCCTGCCTGACCCGCCGCAGCGCCCTCGGCATCTATGTGCAGCTGAAATGGCGCACGCACCGGGTGACCCCGGCCGAGGCCGAGCGCTGGCTCCGCGCCGCGGGCCTGCGCGATGTCGACTGCCCGCCGGTCGACGCCCATGCCGTCAGCCGGCAGCTCAGCCTTGCCTGCATCGGCCGGAAGCCGTTCTAAGATGTCTGCAACGGAGAAAAACATGCAGCCGGACATCCGCTTCTACGACCGCGTTGCCGAACGCTATGCCAAGAAGCCGATCGCCGACCAAGACGCCTACCAGCGGAAGCTGCGGACCACGCGCCAATACCTGCGGTCCGATATGGAAGTCCTGGAGTTCGGCTGTGGCACCGGCGGGACCGCCATCGCGCATACGCCGTTCGTGAAGCACATCCTGGCGATCGATTTCTCGGCCGCGATGATCGACATCGCCCGGCGCAAGGCCGCAGCGGCCGATGTCAAGAACGTGACCTTCGAACAGGCCGACATCGACGACTTCCAGGCGCCCGACGGCAGTTTCGATGCGGTCATGGGCCACAGCGTCCTGCATCTGCTGGACGACAGGGACGCCACCATCGCCAAGGTGCATCGCCTGCTGAAGCCCGGCGGCGTATTCGTCAGCAGCACGACATGCGTGGGCGATACCATGAAGATCTTCAAGATCATCGGGCCCATCGGCCGGCGCCTGGGCCTGCTGCCCCTGCTCCGGGTCTTCACCACGACGGACCTGACGGACAGCCTGACCGCCGCCGGCTTCGCCATCGACCACCAATGGCAGCCGGCCCGCGGCAAGGCCGTGTTCATCGTCGCCAGGAAGGCGGCCTAGCCCTCGCCCTGTCGGCCGGCTACCGTTCCGGCGCGGTGAGGGCCGCGGCGCCAGGCGTCTGGTGCGCCTCGCGCAAGCGGCGCAGGTGGGCTTCGTAGAGCACAAAGCCGATTTGCCGGTCGACGGCGAAGAGCCAGGCGATCAGCCAGCCGGGAAAGCGCCGCCAGCGGGCGAGCCCGAGCGCGCGCAGGAAACCGTCCACGCCCTCCTCGCAGAGCGGCGAGGCATAGGCGTCGGCCACCGTCACCTCGTGGCGCACGCGCAGCCAGCGCAGGTCGCGCACGATCCGCCGAACCTCGGGCTTCAGGCGCTTCATTTCCTGCCGCCGCCGCCAGGCGGTCAATGCCTCGTCCACGGCATCGGCCGGCCGCACGGCGCGGGCGTGATAGGGCCGCCGGTAGGCGGGGTTCCTGACCAGCCAGATCAACCGCCCTTCGGTGGTGATCGCGCGCGTGGCGGTGATCTCCGTCCCCGGCGCCGTGTAGCAGTTCCGCGGATCGAGCCAGGTCGACACCCAGTCCGCGCGCAGGAACTGAAGTCCGTCCGCGAGCCGGTCCAGGCAAACGGCCTGCCCCGTCACACCGGGCCGCACCGTCAACAGCCGCCGCTTCAGCACCGCCGAAGGAATTTTTACGTAGTGTCGATACCGCGCCATGCCTGCAACTCCGATTGTTCCGTCCCGCATGGCGCAGGTGCGGTTGGCCATGCCGTCGGGCCATCCTGTCCGCTGGCGGCAGCGCGCGAAATCCAACCTTCGCCGGCTTTATCCGATTTTGGCAGGAAAACCGGGGCGCATCGGAAGCAGCGAACCGGATTCGCAGCAGACACCGCCGGCGGGGCAAGGCGCGGCGCGTTGCCGCTTTATCCGCGTCGTGCTACTGCATCGCAACATAGGTTGCTGCGCCGCGGTGGAGGGCACGGATGCGCAGAATACTGTTGCGGACGGTCCTGCTCGTTCTGACGCTCGCGGGCACCGCCGAAGCGCAGCCGCTGCCCGAACTGACGCTCGCCCAAGACGCGACGACCGTATCGGGCCTGTCGAGCGGCGCCCACATGGCCGTGCAGATGCATGTGGCGTTTTCCGAGCGTATCGCCGGCGCCGGCGTCGTTGCCGGCGGGCCCTATTACTGCGCGCGCGGCGATGTGCTGACCGCGCTGAACCAGTGCATGCGGACGGCGCCGGGCGGCCCCGACGCGGCGGCCCTGCGGACGGCCGCGGAAGGCTTCGCGGCGGCCGGGCGGATCGATCCGTTGCGCGGCCTTGCCGGCGACCGGGTCTACCTGTTCAGCGGCAGCAAGGATCGGACGGTGCGGCGGCCGGCGATGGACGCGGCGCGGGACTTCTATCTCGCCGCCGGGGTCGCGGCGGCGGATATCCGATACGTGACGGACGTGCCGGCCGGCCATGCCTTCCTGGCGCCCGACGGCCCCAACGCCTGCGCGGCGACCCGGCCGCCCTTCGTCAACGATTGCGGCATCGACCAGGCCGGCGACATCTTGACCTGGCTGTACGGCGACCTGTCAGCGCCGGCGGCGGCCGAACCGGCGCGTCTGCGCGCCTTCGACCAAAGCGCCTTTCTCGCCGATCCGGAAGCGCACGGCATGGCCGCGACCGGGTTCGTCTATGTGCCGGCGGCCTGCGAGGCCGGCGAGACCTGCCGGCTGCACATCGCCTTTCACGGCTGCGAACAGACGCCGGACCGGATCGGCGACCTCTACGCGCGGACGACGGGCTATAACGGCTGGGCGGAAGCCAACGATATCGTCGTGCTGTATCCGCAGGCGCAGATCATACCTTCGCCGCTCACCAATCCGTTCGGCGGCAACCCGAAGGGCTGCTGGGACTGGTGGGGCTATGACGACGCCGTCTATTACGCGCGCGAGGGCCGGCAGATGGCGGCGGTCGCCAAGATGGCGGCGCGGCTCGGCGCACCGGTCGGCGCCGTTGGCGACGATCGGTTCTGCGCCCGCCACCAAGCCGCCAACTGGACCCACTGGCTGGAAGACCGGGTCACGTTCTGCGGCTTCTACTGGGTCTGCGCGGTCGGCTCGGGCGACGCGGTCGGGTCCGTCTATGCGCCGTCGACGCTGTTCGAGAGCCCCGAGGGCGTCTTCTCGACCACCTCGTGCGAGTAGCGCCAGCGCCGAACGTCCGGGCGCGCTCACTGCCCTTCGAAGTGGAAAACGATCTCCCGCGGCCGGGGCGTGCGCCGGTTTTCGAACATGAAGATGCCCTGGTAGCGGCCGAGCAGCAGTTCGCCGTCGGCGATGGGAACGGCCAGGTGCGTCTGGGTCAGCGCGCCCTTGATATGAGCCGGCATGTCGTCAGGGCCTTCGGCGTCATGGCGATAATGGGTCGCGCCTTCCGGCGCCTGCGCGGCGAAGAAATCCTCGAGATCGCGCAACACGTCGGAGTCCACGTTTTCCTGGATGAGCAGCGAGGCCGAGGTATGGCGCATAAAGAGCGTCAACAGCCCCGCCGCCAAGGCATTCGCGTCGATCCAATTCCGGACATCACCAGTGATCTCGAACAGGCCCTGACGCGGCGCCGTCACGGTGTGACGCGCCTGGACGAACTTTTTCACGGAGAGCGGCGTGGCTATGGCATCCATAACGATCCTTTCTAGTAGCGCGGCATGTCCGGCGCGATCAGCCGGGACCAGGCGTCGATCCCGCCGGCCAGGTTCCAGGCATTGTCGAAGCCGTTGTCGCGTAGAAACGCCGTGACCATGGCGCTGCGCACCCCGTGATGGCAGACCACGACCAGCGGCCGGGCGCGGGGCAGCGTTTCGATCTGTCGCGGCACCTGCTGCATGGGAATGGTGACACTGCCGTCGATGACGCAAATCGCCACCTCGGCCGGTTCGCGAATATCGAGCACGGTGTGGGCGGCGCCGTCGGCACGCATCCCGGCCAGGATCTGAACGTCGATATCGTGGTCTGGGCGTTGCATGCGGTGCGCCCCGCCTAGGCGCAAGCGCACGAGATGCGCACGCCCACAAGCCTAGCCCGCGTCGGAAAACACGCAGTCCGGCGGATCGGCCTCGCGCCGGCCGAGACGCGGGTCGTAGCGAAACAGCGTCGCGCAGTAGGAACAGCGGATCGTGTCCGCCGCGCCCATCTCGAGAAAGATATGCGGATGGTCGTGGGGCGTGGATGCGCCGGCGCACTTGAATTCCTTGACGCCGATGCGGATCTCCGGAATGCCCCGATCGTTCTTGAACTTCGCATAGCCGTCACCCGCCATCGCGTCTCGCCAGCTCACGCTCGATGAGCGCGATTTCGGTGAACTGCTGATCCAGCGAACGGTCGCTCAGCCGGCCGCCGTCGATCAGCCCGCGGAGTTCCGCGCGCTTCGTTTCGAGCTCGCCGCGCGTGAATCCGGCCCAGGCGTTCGCCACCGGCGTCGGCGCGGACCGTTGCCGGCGCGCGGGCGGTCGTTGCGTCATGCCGGCCGCACCTCGACGACTTCGGGGATGTAGTGGCGCAGCATGTTCTCGATCCCCGCCTTCAGGGTCGCCGTCGAACTGGGGCAGCCGGCGCAGGAGCCCTGCATGTGCAGGTAGACGACGCCCTGCTCGAAGCCGTGAAACAGGATGTCGCCGCCGTCCTGGGCCACGGCCGGCCGGACGCGCGTGTCCAGAAGCTCCTTGATCTGGACGACGATCTCGTCGTCCTCGTCGGCGCCGGCATGCGCCGACACCGCACCGCCGCCGCCGCTGAACAGCGGCGCGCCGGACGTGAAGTGCTCCATGATCAGACCCAGGATCGAGGGCTTGAGCCGGGCCCAATCGCGATCGTCGGACTTCGTCACGGTGATGAAGTCGGCCCCGAAGAACACGCCGGCGACGCCGTCGATCTCGTAGAGACCGGCCGCCAGCGGCGAGACCGCCGCATCCTCGCGCGTCGGAAAGTTGGCCGTGCCGCCGGGCATCACCGCCTGGCCCGGCAGGAACTTGAGCGTCGCCGGATTGGGGGTCGCTTCGGTTTGAATGAACATCCTTTGGATCTCCTGCTTCGACCGGTCCTGCGCCGTCGGTCCGGGTCAGGCGGCGCGATCCGCTTCCGGACCGTCCGGCGGACGCCGCCAGAATTCGACCGCCGCGGCGAATGCCGCGGCATGAAACGCCGACGCCCCGGTGTCCGAGCCGTCGTCGGTAAAGCGGCCGAGCCGCTGCGCGGCATCGAAGAAGCCCGGCGCCGGCAACCCCCCGCGGGCCTTGCTGACGACCAGCGCGGCAATGAACGGATGGCCGTTCGCCGCGTCATCCCGCATCGACTGTTCGAGCGCCGACGTGACCCGGTGGATCGTCAGCGGCGGCGCGAGCGCCAGGGCCTGGACCAGTGCCTGATAGGTAATCGGGGCGGCCGCCGCGGCGACGTTCCGCAGATGCGTCCGTACCCGCCGGGCCAATGCCCGCGTTGCCGCCGCGGAATCCGGCATCGCTACGCCGTGCCGACGCCGGTCGGTCGCGGCGGCGCCGTGCCGTCGGCCGCGAAGTTGATGCAGAGCTCGTCCAGTTCCGCCGCGAGCAGCGGTTCGTTCATAAAGCCGCAGGCATAGGTCGCCGGCCCGGCGCGACAGCAGCCGTCGCCTTCGAAATGCACGCAGTTTTCGCAAGTGCCGAACAGCGGCCTGTCCGTCTCGGCGGCGACGCGGCCAAGCATGCGCTGAAGGACCTGGGCAAAGTTGCCGCGCAGGCCGGGCGGCAGCGCGTCGGCCGCCCGCACCAGGGCCTCGATGGGATCGTCGGCGATCATGTCCCGGGCCCTGTCGGTCAGGTCCAGCCGCACGCTTCGGCCATCG
This sequence comes from Alphaproteobacteria bacterium, assembly GCA_965232515.1. Lineage (GTDB taxonomy): Bacteria > Pseudomonadota > Alphaproteobacteria > JANQKO01. Next base: position 3,400,194 of record CBDDPY010000002.1, read on the forward strand.
GATTCGGACCGGCTCTGCCGCAGGAAACCCTGCGCGACCAGGCTCTTGATCGCCTGGGAGGCGGTGCCGCGCGTGGTGCCGTGAAAGGCCGCGAACGCCGAGGGCGTGCGGGAAAAGCGGTTGGCGCGGGCGAAATACCTCAAAACGGCCCACTGGCCCGGCGTCAGACCGCCGACCAGGCCCTCGCCCGACGCGATCCGTCCGAGATGCAGGATCAGCTCGGCGATGACTCGGCTGTCCATGTGGCGCTCCCTCTGCCCGTCCTATCCACGCAAGATAGTAGCGCTTTCAAACTAACTTGACAAGATTATGATTTCGATTTCATACTAAATTAGTTTGGTTTCGCTATCAGTTTGGCGATAGCAGCAAAGGGTGATACGACATGCAAATCAGCCCCAGCGCCTATATGGGCGTCGAAACGCTGGTCCGTCTGGCGTCGCAGAACGCGGACAAACCCTGCACGACCCGTGGCCTTGCCGAATGGATCAATCGTTCGGTCTCGTATACGGAGGGCCTGATGGCGCGGTTGCGCGACGCCGGCCTTGTCGTCGCCCGACATGGCCCCGGCGGCGGCTATCTGCTGGCCAGACCCGCCGATCGGATCACCGTGGCGGAAATCCTGCAGGCCGTCGACGCGCCGGCAAGCCCGTCCGAGCGGCCCCTGAATGCGACGACGCTGGAAGCGGTCGAGATCCACAATTTGCACGGCACCGACTTTCTCTGGGCAGCGCTGAAGAGCAACGTCCTGCTGTTCCTGAACCGCGTCTCGCTGGCCGAGCTCGCGCCGGAGACGGCCGCGCTGGTCAACGATCGCCAGCCCGACGGCGCGCCGTCTTCCGCGGCGGACGGGCGCAGGACGGCGCCGCGCCGGCCGGATTCCGAACACCCATCCGCATGATCACGGGAGATGCGCTGAATGAACCAGTCTCAGGCTTTGCAGCAGATCGGCACGGCGGTTTCGCAGAACGACGTCGTGCTGTTCATGAAGGGCACGCCGCGGTTTCCGCAATGCGGCTTCTCGGCCATGGTCGCCGCGACCCTGTCTCAGCTCCAAGTGCCGTTCGTCGGCATGAATGTGCTCGATGACGATGCGCTGCGCCAGGGCGTCAAGGCGTATGCGAACTGGCCGACGATCCCGCAGCTCTATGTGAAAGGCGAGTTTGTCGGCGGCTGCGATATCGTCCGGGAGATGCACGAAAGCGGTGAGCTCGAACAGCTCCTGCGGGACAAGGGCCTGCTGCCGGCGGCGTGACGTCGCGCGACGCCGTTCGCCCGGGAACGCCGTTCGGAGATGCATCATGACCTATGTGGTGACGGAAGCCTGCATCAAGTGCAAGTACATGGACTGTGTCGAGGTCTGTCCGGTCGATTGCTTCTACGAAGGCGAGAACATGCTCGTCATTCACCCCGACGAATGCATCGACTGCGGCGTCTGCGAGCCGGAATGCCCGGCCGAGGCCATCCTGCCGGATACCGATCAAGGCGCCGAGGCCTGGCTCGAACTCAACCGCGACTATTCGGCCCAATGGCCGAACATCGCCCAGAAAGGCGACACCCCGCCGGACGCCGATGCCTATCAGGGCGTCGCCGACAAGTTCGAGCGATATTTCAGCCCGAAGCCCGGGTGACGGCGTTTCTCCGACGGCGTCAGCGCTTGTTGTTCTGCGCGGCTTTCCAGGCGGCAAAGCCGCCGGCGAGCGAGGCCGCGTCGCGGTAGCCCATGTCGAGCAGGGTCTTGGCCGCCAGCGCCGAGCGGCCGCCGGTGCCGCAATAGCAGATGATCCGGCATTCCGGCTTCAGCTCCGGGTTGTAGGCCGGGCTCTCGGGATCGGCCTGGAACTCGAGCAGCCCGCGCGAGGCGTGGATCGAGCCCGGGATCACGCCGTGCTCCTCGCGCTCCCAGGCGTCGCGCACGTCGACCAGGATGGTGTCGGGATCTTCCTGGTGATAAGGCAGGTCCGGCACCGAGACCGTCTCGATGGCGGCATTCGCCTCGGCCAGCAAGGCCTTGAATCCCTTTTTCAGCATGCACGCCTCCCCGTTCCAGTCCATCACGATACGCGGACCCATATCGGCCAAACTTGATTTCGGTCAAGCCGTCGCTGGCCGCAGACGCCAGCGCTGTCGCGCGTCGTTGAGGGGATACAAGATCAGGACTCGCTCCTGCACAACCATGGTGTGTTAACGTCTCAAGAAGTCTGCCGAAAACTGGGGATCGGTTGATGGACCGTATTGCAGGTGAGTTGGCGAACCCACGCCCGGACTCACGACGCTTTCGTCGTTCTAACGTCCCGTGAAAGCGAATTCATGGCTGGCGGTTCTGGCGACGTTTTTTATCCAAGCATTTATCGTCGAATTCAGGCGGCCCTCGTCGACAGCATCATCTTCGCCACGGCGTTCTTCGGTAGCGCCATCGCAATTGCATCCGTCGACCTCCACGGGATCGTGAAGGCTGGCATCGTCGCCTTCCTGATATTTCTGCTGGAGCCTGTGCTGGTTTCGACCACAGGCGCCACGATCGGACATCGGATTTTCGGCATTCGGGTTCAAAACGCGCGGCACGGCGGCAACCTCGACATCTTTCGTGCCACGCTGCGTTTCGTGGTCAAAGCGCTGTTTGGCCTACCCTCATTCCTTTGGGTCTTGATGACGAAACGTCATCAAGCCTTCCATGACCTGATGTCCCATTCCGTGGTGACGTTCAAAGATGCCGGGAACATCGACGAACGACATCTGCGCAGAGACCGTTCCATCGAAGAGAGCGACTATCTCTATCCATCAAGAACGCGGCGGGTGGTCGTCATCGTTCTTTACGTCGTGCTTAGCCGAATTGTCATGGGTGCCGGTATCGGCGCGTTCGTTTCCGGTGCTTGTGTCAGGTTGAGCAATTGCGATCCAACGGACAACGCCATCCTTATCGGGTCGGAGTTGGCCTGGCTCGTTCTGCTTGTGGTTTTCCTCGTCGCCGGCTGGCGTGGAAGATTGATTGGCGCCAGGCGGCGATTGAGAGACGATGGTCCGGCCGCTTCGAATTCAGGCAGCGAATGACCTTCGCCTAACTGGATCGTCGGCGAAAAACGTCGCGACGATCGGACAAAGCACCCGCCAATGCGCCTGAGCCGTGGCGGGTGCTGGTCAGCACCATCCGGATTCAGATACCGCCCAACGACGGCTCAACGGAAGTCGAAGCCGAGTTCGTGGAGCTGGGCGCGCAAGCTGTCGCGAAGCTGGGGCACGAATTTCTTGTCCATTTCGTCGCTCCAGGAGTCGGGCGTGGTCGGCTTGCCGACAGACCCGTAGTGCGCGGCGAGCGCGGCGTCGTAATCGGCCACCTCCTCTACCATGGTGCGGTTGCCGCGGAGCGCACCGTAGCGGTCTTCGTGCACCATGGCGCCGTATTCCATGCGCGGCTTCTGCTTCGGCGCCTCCGCGGGCCAGCCGAGGCACATGCCGAAAACGCAATAAACCCGGTGCGGCAGGCCGAGCGCGCGCGCGGTGGCGACGGCGTCGTTGCGCACGGCGCCGATCATCACGCCCTTGAGGCCCAGTGAGTCCGCGGCGAGATAGGCCGACATGCCGACGAGCGCCGCGTCGATGCTGGACACGAGGCCGATCTCGAGGTTGTTGTCGGCGATGTCGTGGCCGTGCCGCTTGGTCGCATATTCAATCCGGGTCAGATCGGCACAGAACGCAAGAAACACGGGTGCTTCAAGAATATGCGGCTGATTTCCGGTAATTGGATGGATTTGCCGTTTTATTTCCGGATCGCGAACCACAATCACGCTGTAGGCCTGGATGTTCGACGAGGTCGGCGCGCGGAAGGCGGCGCCGAGAATGGCGTCGACCGTTTCGGGCGCCACCGGCCGGTCGGTGAACTTGCGCACGCTGACGCGGTTCAGCAGCGTTTCGATGGTGTCGCTGGTTGTCGGGGCGTCGGCGGACGGGACGGCTTGTTGCTCTTGCATACCGGGGACGGTCTCCTGGCAAAATGTCTGGGGGTGTCAGAGATTGGCGCATCTGCGAGGTTAGATGACCCTTACATGTACTGCTAACCGTATGTCGACGACGTCGGCATGGAACTTCGTTTGTCGCCGAGGCGGCCACCTCCACGGAAAGCGTTGTTGTTCGGCTGATTTTTTCGATCGGCAGGCGCAGAATTCGCGAATTCAAATTCTACAAGCGACAATCCGCAGATGTTAGACAGCTGGATCTGAAAAGCCCGTCGGTGATGGGTAGGGTGTATCCTTGAGCTTCGATCTATTGCTTCATGCGCGAAACGGCGAACGCACAACGCCGGAAGCTCTGGAGCTATGGTTTTCCGCGCAACCGAACTATGACGTTGGGCATGGTCAGGCGGTCTATGAGAATGAGTGGACGGATGTCCATTTCATTTTCGAATTCACACAAGAAACCTACCTGGAAGACCAGCCACCACCTGATCTGATCCTGTTGCTCAATTTCGCCCGCCCGTCGCCGTTCGCTCGCGAGGCCGCGATCGAGGTGAGTAAGGTTGTCGAGCAGTTCGACTTCGACGTCACCGATCCTCAACTAAATGACCCGACACGCGCCACGTGGAATCCGGAGGACTTCATTTCCTCATATCACCGTCACGCGGCAGGCGCCGCTCGCATGCTCATTCAACAATCGGACACCCTGGGGCAGGTGGGCCATTTGCGGCTGCCGCAACGTGTCCTGAACGACATTTGGTCATGGAACCACAAAGCACCGGAACGCCAGTCATGGCTCAGACGGACCGGCCGCGATTTGTTCTTGCCAACCCAGATGATCTTTTCGGTTGGCGGCAATCTATATGATGCGGTGGTTTGGACGGACGTCATTCCCTCGTTGCTACCGCCGGCGAGCCACATTCTGCTCCACCGGTCCGAACTCGCTCCAAGACGCCTACCGCTGCTCAAAAGACGCGAGACGTATGAGTTGATCCCAAGATCGATGCTCAACGGTCTGCTCTCGGAATTCTACGATCCGGTACCGGAGATCCCCGGCGCAATCTGGCCGCCAAATGACAACCGAAATGGTTCGCTCGAAGCGGCGCTGAAGAGCCGTGCCGTCGGGTCCGGGGCGCTGAACAAGACGCTGTATGCCGACGAACTGGACGGTGTGCCGGAGGACGATCGTCTCAACATCGTCCCGTTCAGTTCAGTCTTGGATGAGGCGTTTTTCGACTAGGGCATCCGGACGGCAAGGAGCTTCCGTACACCGGACGGGAGGGTTGCCGCCATGACGGTCCGGGACCTGCAAAGAAATCGGGGTCAGGCGCTGCAATCAAGCAACGCGCAATTTTAATGTCATCGAGCCTTCGCCTGGACTTTATGCGCACAAGACCTGACACCATTTCGTGAAGCGTGGCGGATCAGATCAGGCCGGCGCGACGCGGCGCATGGTGACGCGGGGCGTCCAGGTGCGCGGCAGGTCGGCGGGGGGTTTGCGGATCACCTTGAAGCCGGCGCGGCGGAACATGGGCTCGGTGCCGAAATAGGCGTTGTCATCGCCGGTACGGGCGGCCCCCGCGCGCGGATAGGCTTCGACCGCGGGCGCGCCCTTCTCGAAGGCATAGTCGGCCGCCGCGCGAATCAGCGCCACGGCGATGCCGCGGCCGCGTTCGGCCTTGCGCACGGTGACGCAGGGGATGACCCAGACGTCGACGTCGTCGACCCGCGGCGTCGCCCGCGAGCGGTCGACGCGCCCGAGCTCGCCCCGCGGCGCAACGGCGATCCAGCCCACAGGGTCGTCGCCGTAGAAGGCGATGAGTCCCGGTGCCCGACTACGACGGCGGGCGAGGCTGGTCAGGGCATCGCGCCGGCGCTGGTTTAGCGACCCCTCGCCCGGCAGGTCGCGCGTCTCGGCGTCGCTAAGGCGCGGATACATGCACCAGCACCCCCGCCCCCAACTGCCAGCAAGCACCGTGCCTAAGGCATCCATCAGCCGCGGCGTCAGCGGTCGCATGTCGAGTGGCGGTGGTGATGTCGTCTCGCGGTTCTTCGCCTTCCGCGATGTCGTCGGCATTATTCCCTCCAGGTGACCCCTTCATCGCCAGATCGGCGATTGAACGTAAACCGGATTGTCTGAGCGCAGCGCTGGCCAGGCTTGAATTGCTGCGGCTGACTATATCCAGGTCATTGACACCCAATCATACCCATGATCACTTCGCCGGATCATGAAGGAGAAGCTGGAAACAGTGCTCGAAAACATCTGCGATGAAGCCTCGTTCATTGCATTCCTGTCGGCACTTTCGGAGGACTGGAACGAAGAGCAGCGAATTGAAGCCACTCAACCGAGTTCGCCTTATGGCCGGGGCGCGAATGGCTGGGAGAACGGATCAATTGGTTCGTTTCTCGAAGCCGCGAGCGCATACGGCCAGGCTCACCTGAGCAATCCGGCTTCTCGGCTTAAGCACAACAATCCCTGGCGACAGGCGGCAGAAATTATCTATTCGGGGAAGTTCTACGAATAACGGTCTTATGCAGCCGGCAAGGAATCAAAGAGCCAAACAAGCTGTCGAAGCGACAGTTCTGAAGATATTGCAGTTGCTTTCGAACGCATCTCGGCGAAATCTAGAAAATGGCCCGGACGTTGTACAGCTTCAAACTCAGGAGGCACGTGCCTCTGCTCACCGACGAAGAATACGAGAGGGTGTCGGTTCATCTGCAAGGGCGCATCTCCGCCGTGATGCGGTACCGGAAGGTACATGGCTGCTCGTTGGAAGAAGCGCTATTGCGCGTACCCGAAAGCGTCCGGGCTCTTGATGCGTACGAGGACATAACGGGCCACAGATTGGATCATCCCGATCAACTGTATGCCGTGCGCCTCTCAGAGTATGGCCGCCCCTGCCCGGCGTGCGAGCGACCGTACAGGACGCCAAGAGCGAAATTATGCGCTGAGTGCGGGTTTCGGTTGCCGAAAAACGAAGTCGCCGGACCGGCCACTCAACAGTAGAGCATGCCGGCTCTCAACCTTCGTCCATGAAGTCGACGGTTGCCGGTGTCGGGTCGGGTGGGGGGCGGCGGATTCTTGTGGTCTGTTCGTAGGCGTGGGCGAGCCGGAACAGAGTGGCTTCCTGGAAGGCCGAGGCGAAGAAGGAGAGGCCGACGGGGAGGCCGTGGAGGTAGCCGGCGGGAACGGTGATGTGGGGATAGCCGGCGACGGCGGGGACCTGGGCGGCGGCGATCGAGCGATTGTCGCCGTTGACCCAGTCGATGAGCCACGGCGCCGAGGTGGTGGGCGCCACCAGCGCGTCGAGGCCGTGGGCGGCTAGCGCGGCGTCGATGCCCTCCTCCCGGCTGAGGCGCCGGGCGGTGGCGACGGCCTCGCGGTAGGCGGGCTCGGTGAGCGGGCCCTTGGCGGCGGCGCGGTGCATGCGGTCCTGGCCGAAATAGGGCATAGCGCGCTCGGCGTTGGCTTCGTTGAAGGCGATGACGTCGTCGAGCGAGCGCACCGGCACATCGCCGCCGCGGCCGGCCAGGTAGGCGTCGAGGTCGGCCTTGAACTCGTAGCTCATGAGCTCGGCCTCGGCGACCGTCAGCCGGGGCAGGTCGGCATAGTCGACCGGGTCGATCAGCTCGGCCCCGGCCTCGCGCAAGGCGGCGAGTGACGTTTCGAAAATGCGGTCGACGCCGGCCTGCAGGCTGCAGTAGGCGCGGACGACGCCGATGCGCGCGCCCTGAAGGCCGCCCGACGTCAGCGCGGCCATGTAGTCGACCGGCCAGCCGCTGGCGGCCTCGGTCGCCGGGTCGGCCGGATCGGGGCCGGCGATGGCGGCGAGCAGCACGGCCGCATCGGCGACCGAGCGCGTCATCGGGCCCGCCGTGTCCTGGCTGTGGGCGATGGGCACGATGCCGCTGCGGCTGACCAGACCGATGGTGGGCTTCATGCCGACGATGCCGTTCATGGCCGCGGGACCGACGACCGAGCCGTCGGTCTCGGTGCCGATGGCGGCGGCGCAGAAGCCGCAGGCCGTGGCGACGGCCGAGCCCGAGCTGGAACCGCCCGGCGTGCGGTCGAGCGCGTAGGCGTTGCGGGTCTGCCCGCCCCGGCTGCTCCAGCCGCTGGACGATTGCATGCTGCGGAAGTTGGCCCATTCGCTCAAGTTGCTCTTGGCGATAATGACGGCGCCGGCTTCGCGCAGGCGCTCGACCACGTAGGCGTCAGCCGCCGCACGCGTGCCCTCCAGCGCGATGGAGCCGGCCGTGGTGGTCATTCGATCCGATGTGTCGATGTTGTCCTTCACGACGATCGGCAGGCCGTGCAGCGGGCCGCGCACCCGGCCGTCGGCGCGCTCGGCATCGAGACCGGCGGCGATCGCCAGCGCATCCGGATTGCGCTCGATGATGGCGTTGACGCCGCCGTCGCGCGCGTCCATGCGCGCGAAACACAGCTCGGCCAGCGCGACGGCGGTGAGGTCGCCGCCGGTGAGGTGCGCCTGCAGCTCGGCGAGCGTGGCGGTGTCGAGGGCGATGTCGGGCATAGTTCAGGTCACGTCCTTGGTTTCGCGAACGTCCAGTAGATCACGCAGGCTGTCGCCAAGGAAATTGATGCTGAGCACGGTGAGCATGATGGCGACGCCGGGGAACACGCCGAGCCACCAGGCACGCGAAATGAAGCTGCGGGATTCGGCCAGGATCAGGCCCCAGGTCGGGGTCGAGGCCTCGACGCCGAGGCCGAGGAACGACAGCCCGGCCTCGGCCAGGATGGCGTAGGACACGCTGACCGTCGCCTGGACGATGATCGGCGCCGTGGCGTTCGGCAGGATGTGCCGCCACATGATGCGGACGTCGGACGCGCCGACCGTGCGCGCGGCATCGACATACTGCTCGGCCTTGATGGTCAGCACCATGCCGCGGGCGATGCGGGCGAAATCGTCGACGAACGCGAGCGCAATGGCGACGATCACGTTGGCAAGGCCGGTGCCGAACACGGCGACCAGATAGACCGCGATGATGAAGTTCGGAAACGCCCATTGCAGGTCGATGTAGCGCATGATGATGGTGTCGATGAAACCGCCGTAATAGCCGGCGGCAACACCCAGGATCAGGCCGGCGACGAGCGCGATCAGCACCGTCGAGACGCCCACGAAGAGCGACACCTGCGCGCCATAAATCAGCCGGCTGAGCAGGTCGCGGCCGAGATCGTCCGTACCCAGCGGGTGCGCCAGCGACGGCGCGCCGATCATGTCGTATTCCATGTCGTTGGGATCGAACGGCGCGATCAGCGGCGCGGCGATCGCCGCAAACGTGAACAGGCCGAGGATGATCAGGCCGACGAGCGCCTTCTTGTCGCGCAGGATGTAGCGCCACCAGAGCTGGCCGCGGCTCAAAGGTTTGGGCGCGGCGAAATCGGCGGCGGCGATTGTGTCGGTCTTGCTCATGGCCGCCTACTCGTACCGGATGCGGGGGTCGATGACGGTGTAGAGCATGTCGACCACCAGGTTCGAGAAGACGAAGATCGCCGAGACCACCAGGATCGCGCCCTGCACCACGGGATAGTCGCGGTTCAGGATGCCCTGGATCAGCACGCGGCCCAGGCCCTTGATGGCGAAGACGTTCTCGACCACGACCGCGCCTGCCATCAACAGCGCCAGCGCGATGCCCATCACCGTGACGACGGGGATGAGGGCGTTCGGCAGGGCGTGCACGAAGACGAGCTGCGGCTTCAGCAGGCCCTTGGAGCGGGCGACGCGGATGAAGTCGGTCTTCAACACCTCGAGCATGGACGAGCGGATCATGCGGGCCATGATCGCCGCGAACGGCGTGCCGACGGCGATCGCCGGCATGATCAGGTGCGAGAACCAGGGCCAAAAGCCTTCGGCCAGCGGCACGTAGCCGATGGCCGGCAACCATTGCAGCTGGGCCGCGAAGACGATGATCAACAGGATCGCCAGCCAGAAGTCCGGCATGCTGAGCCCGAGGAAGGCGACCACCGTGACGCCGTGGTCGAGCGCAGAGTGTTTTCGGAGCGCCGAGATCAGGCCGGCCGGCACGGCGATGATGAGCGCCAGAAAGAAGGCGAGCACCGTGAGCGAGATGGTGCGCGGGAAGGCCTCGGCGATGATCTGCGAGACCGGCACGCGGCTGCCGTAGATCGAGGCGCCGAGATTGCCCTGCAGCACCTGAACGAAGTATTTGCCGTACTGCACGTAGGTCGGCTGATCGAGGCCGAAGTCCTCGCGCATCTGCTCGGCCGCGGCCGGATCGCCGGTGTCGAAGACCATGGCCAAGAGTGGGTCGCCCGGCACGGCGCGCAGCATGAAGAAGACCAAGGTCGCCACCGCCCACATGACGACGATGGCGCCGAGCGTGCGTCGCAAAAGGTATTTCGTCATGGCGTTAGCGTCCGATCTGTCGCACGGCCGCGCCTGTCATCCCGGCGAAGGCCGGGATCCATGGGGCGGCGGGCGTGTCGGCGGCGAATGCAGATGGATCCTGGCCTGCGCCAGGATGACGAGGGTGGCGCGCTGGACGCGTGTTCTGCTCGCGCGCACGCGGCGGGCTGACGGTTCGGTTGCTGTCAGTGTTCGTCACGGTGTCACCGTTTGGCTGTCGAAGTGGGGCGGCGGCGCACCGGGGTGCCGATGCGCCGCTGTGGTGTCCCCTTCGGTCAGGCCATGGTGACGCGGTCGAGCTCGACGAGGCCGGGAATGCGGCTGATCGCCGGATAGTCGACCGATTTGCTGTGCACCAGGATCGAGATCGGGTGGAACAGGAAGGCGCAGGCAACCTTCTCAGACGTGATGCGGTTCGCCTCCTGCACCATCGCCTTGCGCTTCTCGGGATTGGTCTCGAGCCGCTGCTTATCGATCAGCTCGTCGGCCCGCCTTTCGGAGAAATAGCCGAAGGCCATCTTTTCCTTGTCGCGCTTCAGGCCATTGAACTTGGAGTCCGTCTGCATCCAGTCGACGATGGCGTCGTCGGGATCGAAATCGCCGCCGCTGCCGAGCCGCGCGAGATCGAAGTTCATCTTCAGATAGTCGTCGAGCACGACCGGGCCATCCTTGGTTTCGAGCTCGACCTCGATGTTGAGGTTGCGCCTGAGGATGCCGGCGACGACCTGGGACTCGCGCCGGTTCGGCGGCGAGTGCAGCAGCTTCAGCTTGGGGAAGCCCTCGCCGTTCGGATAACCGGCGTCGGCCAGCAGCTGCTTCGCCACTTCGAGCTCGTAGCGTTGCGGGCTGTCTTTCTCGAGGTCCGGATCGAAATAGAAGCCCATGGCCGGGTTGACGGAACCGAAGGCCGGGATGCCGCGGCCGAACCGGGCCTGCTTGATATAGCGGTCGCGGTCGAGCGCCTTGGCGATGGCGAGCCGCACCTTGAAGCCCTTCTCCTTCATCAGCTCCGCGACCGGCTTGTTGAAGTCAGGCACGCGGAACGGATCGCGCCAGGGATTCATCCACACGGCCTGGAAGCCGGGATCGGGCGTATCGTTGACGACGAGGTCGGGATTGGCCTCGAAGCGGTCGATCAGTTCGGGCGCCGGCGCGTTGCCGCCGATCAGCTGCACGTCGCCGGCCTCGATCGCGGCCGCCAAGGGCTCGGGGTCGGAGATCGGCGTGATCGTAACCTTGTCGAGCATTGGCCGTTCGGGGTCGTAGTAGTTCTCGTTGCGCTCGAGCACGACGCCCTGGCCAAGCTGATGGAACGTGATCTTGAACGGCCCGGTGCCGACCGGCGTGAGGCCATATTGCGGATCGCCCATGGCCTTCAGCGCGCCGCGGCTGACGATGGTCATGGCGCGGCCACTGGAGCGTTCCAGCGTCTTCACCAGGAACGAGGCCTGCGGCGCTTTCAGCGCGATCTTCACCTTGTAGTCGCCCATCGCCTCGATGCCGGCGACGTTGGCGACGACGCGGGAATGGATCGACTGTTTCGGATCGCTGGAGCGGTTGTAGGTGAAGACCACGTCCTCGGCGGTAAACGGATCGCCGTTGTGGAAGGTGACGCCTTCGCGCAGGTTGAAGGTCCATTCCTTGCCGTCGTCGGACACCGACCATTCGGTGGCAAGATCGCCTTCCGCGACGAGATCGGCGTTGATGTGCGTGAGTCCGCTCAACGCATTCGAGGTGATCTGGAACTGCAGCACCTGGTTCATGCGGGCCGGATCCAGCGTGACAATCTCGTTGGCGCCGGCCCAGGCCGCACGCAGATGGCCGCCGCGCTTCGCGGCCATGGCCGGCCGGGCGCCGATGCCAGTCATGAGATGAGCGGCGGTGAGCGTGCCCGCCGCCGCCATCAGCCGCAGCACGGTCCGGCGCTCGAGGCGCGGGCCGGAAAGCGCGGCCCGGTCGAGGCCGAACAGCGGGTCCCGCGGGTCGAAGTCGTAGGCCTGTTCAAGCTCACGACGTACGCGGTCCTCAGACGATACAGGTAAGGGTGTCGTTGTTTTCCTGGTCATCTTTCGCCTCCCATCGGCAATTGTGGTTGCAGGATCGTTGCGGGTTCTGGCGCCCCCCGGCGCCGGTACTGTCAGGAACCAATCTCCGTGCAGGCGGCCCAGTGGCCGTCGGCGACCTCGCGCAGCGGCGGCGGGTCGCGCCGGCAGCCGGCGACGGCGATCGGGCAGCGCGGGTTAAAGACGCAACCCGGCGGCGGATCCATCGGGCTCGGCACCTCGCCGCCGATGACCTGCTGCGGCCGGGTCGCCTCGATGTCGGGATCGGGCACCGGCACGGCGGCCAGCAGGGCTTTCGTATAGGGATGCTGGGGGTTGTCGAACAGCGCGTCGCATTCGGCGATCTCGACGACTTTGCCGAGATACATGACCGCGACCCGATGACAGAGATGGCGGATCACGCTGAGGTCGTGTCCGATGAACAAGTACGTCAGGCCGAACTCGGCGCGCAGCGCCTCCAGCAAGCTGATGATCTGGGCCTGGATCGAGACGTCGAGCGCCGAGACCGCCTCATCGCAGACGATGAAGTCCGGGTTCAATGCCAGCGCCCGGGCGATGCCGACCCGCTGCCGCTGGCCGCCGCTGAGCTCGTGCGGGTAGCGCTCGGCGAAGCCGGCGGCGAGACCGCAGACGTCGAGCAGCTCGCGCACGCGGCCATCGATGGCGCCGCGCTCACTCGCGTCCCAATGGATGTAGAGCGGCTCGCCGATGATCTCGCCCACCTTCATGCGCGGGTTCAGCGAGCTGTAGGGGTCCTGGAAGATCGCCTGGACGCGGCGGCGGAAGCCCCTGACGCCGTCGCCGTCGAGCGCGGCGATGTCGTCACCGGCGAACCGGATCACGCCGCCGGTCGGTTCTTCGAGCTTGAGGATGCAGCGGCTGATCGTCGTCTTGCCGCAGCCGGATTCGCCAACGAGCCCCAGCGTCTCGCCGCGCGCGATGGTAAAGCTGACACCATCGACGGCCTTGACCTGTCCGACGACGCGCTCGAACAGCATACCCTTGGTGACGGGGAAGTATTTCTGCAGCCCGTCCAGTTCGAGGAGGGACTCGGCGGAACCGGATGCATGTGTCGACTGCAGCATGGTTCCGCGCGCCCTCAGGCCGGCGTTACCGACGGCAGCGCCGCGATCTGCCAGCAGGCGGAATCGTGACCGCCGCCGACATGGTGCAGGGGCGGCACCTCTTCGCCGCACTGCGCGGTGGCGAACCGACAGCGCGGCCGAAAGGCGCAGCCGACAATGTCCGCGGTCAGATCCGGCGGATTGCCCGGGATCGGATCGAGCGCAGCGCCGCGCGGGCGGTCAAGCCGCGGCACCGATTCCAAAAGACCGATCGTGTAGGGGTGGCTGGGGTGGCGGTAGATCTCGCGCGCCGGCCCCTGCTCGATGATGCGGCCGGCATACATCACGTTCACCCGGTGGGTGTAGCGGGCGACGATGCCGAGATTGTGCGTGATGATGATCAGCGCAACGCCGAGCCGCCGGCAGAGGTCCTGCATCAGCGCCAGGATCTGCGCCTGGATTGTCACATCCAACGCAGTGGTCGGCTCGTCGGCGATGATCAGCGCCGGCTCGCAGCTCAGGGCCATGGCGATCATCACCCGCTGGCGCATGCCGCCGCTGAGGTGATGCGGATATTGCGTCAGCCGCCGCGCGGGATCGGAGATCCCGACCATGGTCAGCAGCTCGATCGCACGCTCGCGGGCCGCCGATGCCGAGAGGCCCAGATGCAGGCGCATGGTTTCGGTGAGCTGCCGGCCGATCGACAGCACCGGGTTCAACGAGGTCATCGGCTCCTGGAAGATCATGGCAATCTGCCGGCCGCGGATGTGGCGGATGCCGTCCTCGTCGAGCTGCAGGAGATCGGTGCCGCGGAAATGCGCCGTGCCGCCGACGATGCGGCCGGGCGGCTGCGGCACCAGGCCGAGAGTCGCCAGCGCGCTGACCGATTTGCCGCTGCCGGATTCGCCGACCACGGCGACGATCTCGCCGGGCGAGACGCTGTAGGAAACGCCGTTGACGGCGCGAACGATGCCGATCGGCGTGCGGAACTCGACCGTCAGGTCGCGGATCTGCAGCAGCTCGTGCCGCGCCGCGTCGTCGACGGGCTGGACGACCCCCGGTTCGGCCATCCGTCAGCGCCTCCGGCGATCGCTATCGCGGCGGCGCGTCTGCTCGGCCGCCCGTTCAGGCAATAGGTTCGCGGTCCCCGACAAGAGGGTCGTTGCCACCTCCACCGTTGCATCGCCTGAGGCGATCATTATCATTATCGATAACGATAATGATTCGTGGTCTGGAAGCGCCTGTCAATATGTTGAAGCTATCGCCAGCCCTGGCGGAGGCTCAAACGCCGCTGCTGCGCGTGCGCAAGAGCAACGCCGTCTACCACGCGCTGAAGCGGTCGATCCTGCTGCGCGAAGCGCTGCCGGGTGCGGCGATCGTCGAGCAGCACATCGCCCAACAGATGGGCTGCAGCCAGGGCACGGTGCGCGAGGCGCTGCTGCGCCTGCAGGAGGACGGCCTGGTGGCGCGGCGCGGCTATCAGGGCACTGTTGTGTCGACGACCTCGCCGGCCGAGGCGGCGCAGATGGCCCGCATCCGTATCGATCTGGAGACGGACGGCATCCGCCTCGCCGCGGCGGCGATGCCGGTGGCCGATATCGAGGCGCTCAACGATCTGATCGCGCGCATGGAAGCGGCGCAGGCGATCGGCGATCACTATCAGTCGAGCGAGCTCGATCGGGAGTTCCACCTGACGATCTTCCAGGCCTCGGGACTGACGGCGCTGGAACCGATCCTGACGCGCTGCGCGCTGCACATGCACCGCTACACCTTCGGCAACGAGGACAAGGAGGAGACCGGCGCCACGGCTGGCGATCAGCACCGCGACATCCTGAAAGCGTTGGAGAACCGCGACGCCGACGCCGCCGCGCAGATCCTGGAAGCCCATATCATGGCGGTGATCGATTTCTGGTCACCGACCCTGCGCCGCGCCATGGACGGCGACGGCGCGCAGGTTCCGGTCGCGCCAGCGTCGGAGATCCGGACGACGGCCGACTAGCAAGCACCGACAGTTCGGGCACGGCGGCGCAGTACGACGGGCGCGACTTGTACGGCGCCCGCGCGACGCGATCGCCCCCGGCCACTTCGTGCAGCCGGCGATCTAGGGGTCAGGCCATCTAGGGGTCAGGGAAATGAGGTTGGTTGCCAGCCATGATATGGAACCGCGGCCGTCCTCATTTGGTCCATGACCTGACCCCTAATCCTTTGATCTTGAAGATTGTTTTATTTTGGCCCTATTCTTGCGCCAGTTTTCATCGGCAGATGGGCCTTATTCCAACAGGGGGGACTATGCTCAGGACACTCATCATCGCGGCGGCACTGACGCTCGTTTTGCCGCAGACGGCGAAAGCCGCGCCCGTGCTCGACGTCAGCCCATCGGGCTTCTTGCTCGGCGCCACTGGGGTCGATGTTGGCGGCACACTGTTCGACGTCGAGTTTATCGGTGGAACCTGCATTTCCCGGTTCAGCGGTTGCGACAATGCGGCCGATGATTTCGCCTTCACGACGGAAGCGGACGCCGTGGTGGCGGCCTCGGCCTTGCTCGACAGCGTGCTGTTAGACGGCCCGCTCGGTGACTTCGACAGCGACGCGGGGCTGACAAGAAGCTGTGGACCCTCCTGCGACATTTTCGTGCCGTTCGCAACCGACGGCATCGAGTTTACCGCCATCGTCGCGTCGAACGACGATGACGAGGCCGATGATGAAGTCAGCTCGTCGCCCGCGTCTTTGCCGATTGACTTGAACCTGGACCTTATTGAGATCGCCACCTTTGCCGTCTTCACCCCTAGCGAAGCCGTAGAGGTGCCCGCGCCGGCGTCCTTGGGTCTGCTTGCCGTCGGCCTCGCCGGTCTCGGCCTCGCCCGGCGGCGGCGCGGCTGAGAGGTTTTTGCATATAGGAGTCAGGTCTTGGATTAAATGAGGTTGGTTGCCAGCCGCGATATGGAATCGCGGCCAACCTCATTTAATCCAAGACATGACTCCTAATCCTTCAAGGCGAAGATGGTCACCTTGGCCGTGCTTGCACGGAGCCACCAGAATCGCGCCGCCGCGCCCGAGGTCACGGCCAGGTACTGCCGGCCGTCGATCGCATAGGTAACGACGCCGCCGGCGAGCGGCGCGCCAAGGTCGTGCCGATAGAGCACCCTGCCGTCACGGGCGTCGAGCGCCAGAACATGACCCGTCAGTTCGCCGGTGAAGATCAGGTCGGCCGAGGTGGCGACGATACCGGCCAGCATCGGGCGATCCGAGCGATAGCGCCAGCGGATGGCGCCGGTCGCGGCGTCGATCGCGGTGAGCCAGCCATGCGCATCCGCCAAGGGATCGGGGCGGAAGCCGCCGCCCATATAAACCTCGCCCGGCCGGTAGAAGACATCGACATGCTTGTTATAGGTGCCGCACCAATCGACCGACGACACGAACAGCGCATCAAGGCCGGGATTGTAGGCGGGGCCGTTCCACTGCACGCCACCGAGCACGCCGGGACAGGCATGCACGCCCTCGTGCGTCAGCGCCGCGTCGACATTCTTCTGCGTCGCGACGGGGACCTCGTAGACCAGCGCGCCCGATCCGCGGTCGAGCACGCGCAGCACGCCCTCCTTGCCGACGCTGGTCACGAGGTCGCGCGCCTGCCCGTCGATCACGGTCGAAAACAACGGACTGGCCTGGGTCAGATCCCAGTTATGGATGTCGTGCGGCACGGTCTGATGATGCCAGCGGCGTTCGCCGGTCCGGGCGTCGAGCGCCAACACGGAATCGGTATAGAGGTTGTCGCCGGGCCGGACCTCGCCGAGGAAATACGGCGCCGGATTGCCGACCGGCACGAAAACCGTGCCCGTGGCGACGTCGAGCGACAGCGGCGTCCAGATGCCGCCGCCGCCGACAACCCGGTCGGGCGCGTTGCGCCAGGTCTCGGCGCCAGGCTCGCCGGCCGCCGGCACGGTGTTGAAACGCCAGACCGGTTCGCCGTCGCGCAAACGAAAGGCGCCGACCCAGCCCTTGACGGCGTTCTCGCCGCCGGCCGGGCCGATGATGACCAGATCCTCGAAGATCACTGGCGCCATGGTCACCCTGGCGCCGGCCGCGACGTCGACGATCTGCCGGTCCCAGATCGGCGCTCCACTCGCCGCGTCGAGCGCCAGCAGGTAACCGTCGGCGGTGCCGCGCACGAGCCGACCGGCCTTCAAGGCGGCGCCCCGATTCGACGCCCAGCGCCTGTCGGCCTTCAGCGTCCAGAGATGCCGCCAGCGCTCGGTGCAGGTCGCGGCGTCGAGCGCGACGGTCTCGACAGTCGTCGTCAAGTACATGACGCCGCGGTCGACCAACGGACTGGGGTAGAAGGGATCAGTGCCGCCGATGTCGATGCGGCAAACCGGCGCCAGGCCGGCGACGTTGTCGCGGTTGACGAGATCGAGAGCGACGAACCGCCGGCCGCCGTAGTCGTGGTTCGTCAGCAGCCAGTCGGACGAACGGTCGGCCGCGTTCAACTCCGCCTGCGTCGGCCGCGGTTGCGACCAGGCGCCGTTGCAGATCAGCGCACCGAACAAGCCGGCCAGTACCAACCTCCGCGAACCGTTCATGCATCGCCCTCCCGTCGATCGTGAACGAACCCAATCGTGACATTGGCGCGGTTCAGGTCAATCAGGATTGGCAGAACCGAACGGCTCTCGGCCATCACGCATTCTCCAGGTGCAGGGCGAGCCAGAGCGTGGGTCCGTCCGGAGCCGTCATTTCGACGCGATGGCGGCAATGGGCCGGCAGCAGCAGGCTGTCGCCGGGTGCGAGGTCATGGTCGTGGTGGTCGCCGTCGGCGGCCTCGATACGCAGGCGCGCCGCGCCGGCCAGCAGCAGGATCCATTCGTCCTGGGTCTGGTCGTACCATTCGCCGGGTGGCGTCGCCTGCCCGCGCGAGACGATGCGTTCGAGGCGCAGGCCCCGGCGCTGCAACAACGGCTCGAATACCTCCGCGCCGTCGTCCGGCGGCAGATTGCGCAGGAGGTTGCGGATCTCCGTCATGGCGCGACCCGGCGGCGTGCCTAGTCTTCCAGCACATCGTGGGCGTAGGCGAACAGCGCAGGCGTGCCGCCGGTGTGCAGGAAGATCACGGTGTCGTCCTTTGTCAGACGGCCGGTCTTCACATGGTCGATCAGGCCGGCCATGGCCTTGGACGAATAGACCGGATCGAGGAAGACGCCCTCGGTCCGGGCCAGCAGGCGCAACGCCGCTCGCGATTCCGGCGTGACGATGCCGTAGCCCGGGCCGATATAGCCGTCATGATTGTCGATATCGCCGGGCTCGACGGTCAGATCGAGGCCGAGGCGGTCGGCGCAGCCCCGGGCGATGCGGGCGATGTCGACGGCGCGGTCTTCGTCCCACTTGATCGGCGCGACATTGACCAGGCGCGCGGACGGGCGCAACGCCTTCAGGCCCAGCGCCAGGCCGGCAGGCGTCATGTTGGCGCCGGATGTATAGACATGGGTCGGGTCGATGCCGGCGGCCGCGCATTGCCCGTCAAGTTCGACCGCGGCGTTGACATAGCCGACGGCGGACAGCGACAGCATCGGCAGGTCGAAGGGCGCGACGACATAGGGCTTGGCGCCGGCGGCGGCCAGGATCTCGGCCTTCTCGGCGAGCCGCAGCGGCAGCTTCTGGATGTCGTCCTCGTCGACGACCTCGACCGAAGCGCCCATCAGGTGGTCGAGCAGCAGGTTGCCCTGCAGCACGCCGCCCTTCTGTCCGTGCAGCAGCACCAATGACGCCTTCAGGCCGAGCTTGCAGGCCGCCGCCGTCATCTGCCGGCACCAGTTCGATTGCGTATAGGCACCGGCGACGATGGTGTCGGCGCCCTTGGCCTTGATGTCGGCGAACAGGAATTCGAGCTGGCGCGTCTTGTTGCCGCCAAAAGCGAGACCGGTGAGGTCGTCGCGCTTGAGCCAGATCTGCGGGCCGCCCAGTTCCGCCGTGAAGCGCGAGCAGTGATCGAGCGGCGTCGGCAGGTGCGCCAACGGAATGCGCTCGATCGTGGCGATACGGGCCGCCACGTCGTCGGCGGTGAAGGTTGGCTCGTTGCGGGTCTCGGCGATGGTCATGGCGTCACTCCGAAAGGCGGTATTGCGTGGGCGTGCCCTGGTCGGGGCCGGTGATGGCGTAGCCGCCGTCGACGGGCAGGTCGATGCCGGTGACGAAGCGGGCGTTGTCGGACAACAGGAACAGCACGGCCGCCGCCACTTCCTCGGCATCGGCGACGCGGCCGAGCGGGTGGTAGTCGGCCGCGATCCGGTCGGCCTTGGCGCGGTCGCCGCCGGCGGCGTCGATGATCGGCGTGGTCCAGGTCCAGGCCGGTGAGACCAGGTTCACGCGGATCCGGTCGGCCGAATAATGCATGGCCTGATTGCGGGTGACCTGGCGGATCGCGGCCTTGGTGGCAGGATAGATGCCGCGGCCGCGCTGGCCGAACTTGGCGGCGATGGAGCTGAAGTTCACTACCGCGCCGCCGCCCCGCTGACGCATGGCCGGGGCCGCGGCCTCGACCATGTGGGCCGGGCCGACGATGTTGCAGTCGAAGCCGGCGAGCCAGCGCTCGCGCGTGGAGTCGAGGCCGTCGTCCTTGAACACAACGGCGCCGTTCACCAGGCCGTCGATGCCGCCGAAGGCGGCCTCGGCGCGGCCGACGCAGGCGGCGATGGCGGCATCGTCGGTGACATCCGTCGCCATAAACTCGCCGGCGTCGGCGAGCTCGGTCGCGAGCGCCTCGCCGGCCTCCACGTCAATATCGGCGATCAGCGCCCGGCCGCCGGCGGCCACCAGGCCGCGCGCCGTCGCCGCGCCGATGCCCTTGGCGCCGCCGGTGATGATCGCGACCTTGCCGGTCAAGCCGTCCATATCCGTTCCCTCCTCCCGTGTAGCGCTCGGCGCGAAAAGCATACACAATTTCAGACGCGCGGCCGCTTCCCATGAAGTGGAAAGCGGCCGCGCGTTTGTTTTCGCTCACGGCAGCGGACCTAACGGTCCGCGCCTGCGCGGGCGCGCCGGACGACCGGCGGGCCGCAGTCGCGGCCTGGTATAGTTTTGTTTGGGCGCGCTACGGCGACGAAGAACGACGAGTGGGAGGAATTCGCATGCATGACCTGGTGATCACCAACGCCTCGATCTGCGACGGCCTGGGCAACCCCGCTTTCGAGGGCAGCCTGGCCGTGAAAGACGGCCGCATCGCGATGATCGGCGCCAAGGGCGACGACCTGGGCGCGGCGGCCGAGACCGTGGACGCCCAAGGCCTGACGCTGGCGCCGGGGATCATCGACATCCACACGCATTACGACGCGCAGCTGACCTGGGACGCTTACGCGACGCCGTCGAGCGGGCTTGGCGTCACCACCGTGGTGATCGGCAATTGCGGCTTCACCATCGCGCCCTGCAAGCGGGGCGACCGCGATATCACCATGCGCAACCTGACCCATGTGGAAGGCATGTCGCTGGAGGCCATGCGGGCCGGCATCGAATGGGACTTCGAGAGCTACGCCGATTATATGGACTCGCTGACGCGGCGCGGCGTGGTGCCGAACGTGGCGGCGTTCGTGGGCCATTCCTCGGTGCGGACGTTCGTGCTGGGCGCGGACGCGTCGAAACGCGCGGCGACGCCGGACGAGGTGGCGCGGATGAAGCAGATCGTGCGCGAGGCGATTGCGGCCGGCGCCGTCGGCTTCGCGACCTCGACGCTGGAACAGCATAACGGCGAAGGCGGCGTGCCGATGCCGTCGCGGCTGGCCGACGATCACGAGATGCTGGAGCTGACCGGGGCGCTGGGCGAGGCCGGGCGCGGCGTCTTCATGCTGACCAAGGGCACGCGGTCGGATATTCCGTGGCTCGAGAACATCGCCGCCAACAACGGCCGGCCGGTGATGATCGCCGCCATGTTCATCGATCCGGGCGACCCGGAGCGGGTGTTCCGCGAGCTCGGTGAGATTGCCGAGGCCAATGGGCGCGGCCGCGAGCTGATCGGCCAAGTCGGCTGCTTCCCGCTGGGCATGGAGTTCACCATGCGCCACCCCTACCCGCTGGAAGCGCTGATCGCCTGGCGGCCGGCGATGGAGGCGGAAGGTACCGACGACTACAAGCGCGTGCTGGCCGATCCCGCCTTCCGCCAGGGCCTGCGCGACGAGGTCGCGGTGCCGGGCGTGCCGAACCGCTTCACCAACCAGTGGGACACCATGTTCATTGCCGAGGTCGGCAAGCCCGAGCACCAGCACCTCGTCGGCAAATCGGTGGGCGAAATGGCGCGCGCCGAGGGCAAGGACAATTTCGACTGGTTCCTGGACTTCGGCCTCGCCGACGACCTCGACACGCTGTTCCAGGTCAGCCTGTTCAACATCGACGAGGACAACGTCATCCACCTGCTGAAGCATCCGAACGCGGCGGTGGCGCTGTCGGACGCGGGCGCGCACCTGTCGTTCCTGTGCGACGCCGGTTTCGGACTGCACCTGATGGGCCACTGGGCGCGCGAGCGCGGCGACCTGAGCCTGGAGGAAGCGGTACGGATGGTCACCAGCCGGGCGGCCGATGTGTATCGCATCAAGGACCGCGGGCGCCTCGTGCCCGGCGCCTGGGCCGACCTGATGCTGTTCGACCCGGCCACCGTCGGCCGCGGCGAGAAGCGGAAGGTGAACGACCTGCCGACCGGCGCCGTGCGCCTGGACACGCCGGCTGTCGGCCTGCACGGCGTCTGGATCAACGGCGTCCGCACCTTCGATGCCGACGGCGTGATCCAGGACTGCGGCCGGCCGGGTCAGGTGTTGCGGGACTTCGCGGCCTAGCGCGGGCTGCCCTTCGACATTCGATGGCCGATCCTTCGAGACGCGCCCTTACGGGCGCTCCTCAGGATGAGGTTTGCATTTTATATCAACGCCTTACCTCATGCTGAGGAGGTCCCGGAGGGACCGTCTCGAAGCATGCGATATCGCCCGCTAGACCAGCGGCACGAAGTCGTAGTCGCCGACGCCCTGCAGGATCAGGAAGGTGGCCGACGTGTCGCCGGCATTGGTGACGAGGTGCGGCCGGCGGGGTTCGACGGCATAGCTCTCGCCCGGCTCGAGCGTCAGCTCGGCCTTGGGGTTCTGCAGGAAGATACGCAGGCGGCCCTCGAGGACGTAGAAGGTATCGCTGATCTGGCTGTGATAGTGCCAGGGCACCTTCTGGGTCGGCGAGAGGCGGATTTCGTTGATACGGAAGCCGGGGCGTTCGGCATGCCGCGCACGGTATTCGACCTCGTAGAGATGGCTGGCGTCCGTTACCGCTTCCATGGTCGATGCTCCTGTTCCGTTCGGATCAGGATCGGTCGAAACGCCGGCGACGGCAATAGATGCGCGGTCAGCGGCCGGCATAGGCGGGCGCGCGGCGGGCCTGCCAGGCGTCGAGGCCCTCGCGCAGGTCGTGGCTCGGAACCAGGCGGGCGAACTGTTCGCTCTCCGTCTGCAGGCCTTCGGCGATGCCCATGTTGAGGCCGCGCGTGACCGCGGTGATGATGCCAGCGATGGCCAGCGGCGAATGCCGCAGGATGCGTTCGGCGAGCGCGCGGGCAGCGGGCAGCAGGTCGTCGTGCGGCACGACCTGGTTGACGAGGCCGAGGTCCAGCGCCGTCTCGGGCGAAAAGCTGTCGCCGGTGAGCAGCCGTTCGAGCGCCCGCTTGCGGCCGGCGAGGCGGGGCAGGCGTTGCGTGCCGCCGAAGGTCGGCGGCATGCCGAGCGCGATCTCCGGCTTGGCGAACGACGCGCGGTCGCTGGCAATGGCGAGATGCACGGCCTCGGTGATCTCGCAGCCGCCGCCATAGGCGAGGCCGTTGACGGCGGCGATCACCGGCTTGACGAAGGCTTCGAGCCGCGCGGTCATGGCCTGACCGCGGCGGACGAAGTCGCGCACCGCGGCATTCGGGCCGGCCGCGACGCTCTGCGAGAACTCGGCGATGTCGGCGCCGGCGGAAAACGCGCGATCGCCGGCGCCGGTGACGATGATGACGCCAACGTTGGGGTCCGTCTCCAGGCGGTCGAGCGCCGCCATCAACGCATCGGCCATGGCGTAGTTGATGGCGTTCAGCTTCGCCGGACGGTTCAGGGTGAGGGTGGCGATGCCGTCGGCGATCTCGCAGAGAACGGGGCTCGACATGGGTGACGCTCCTTGATTACGGAAGGAGCGTCACCCTCGCGCCGGATGCCCCGCCCGGCAATCGCCGAATATTCAACCGACGATGACGCGTTTTCATGCCCGACGCCGCTTCATCTCGGCGGCGAGGCGGTCGGCGAGACCGGGGCTGACCTCGGTCATCGGCAGGCGGACCTCGGGCGACGCGATCAGGCCGGCGCGCCAGAGGCAGTGCTTGATCGGCGCCGGGCTGGGCTCGGCGAACAGCAGGCGGGCGAGATCGACGAGGTCGCGCCACAGGCGCAGCGCGCCCGGCTGATCGCCGGCGATCAACGCGTCGCGGACGGCGGCGAAGGCCGCGGTCTCGATATGGGCCGAGGCGAGAATGCCACCGTCGGCGCCCTGGGTGAGCGCCGTATAGAACAGGGCGTCCTCGCCGGTCAGCACGCTGAATCCGGGCGGCCGGTCGCGCAGCAGGTCGAAGGACTGCGCCGCGTTCACGCAGCAGTCCTTGACGCCGACGATATTCGGGAGCTCGGCCAGGCGCAGCAGTGTCTCGTTCGCGAGGTTGACGCCGGTGCGGTAGGGGATGTTGTAGAGCACGACCGGACGGTCGGTGCGGCCGGCGAGCGTGGCGAAGTGGCGGTAGAGGCCTTCCTGCGGCGGCCGGCTGTAGTAGGGACAGGTGATGAGATAGCCGTCGACCGGCCAGGTCTCGGCGCGGTCGAGCGCCGCGGTCAGCCGGCGGGTATCGCTGCCGGAGAGGCCGAGGAACACCGGCCGCCGGCCGTTCACCGTCTCCGTTGCGATGGCGGCCAGGCGCTCGGTCTCGGCGTCGTCGATGGTGAGGCCCTCGCCCGTGGTCGCGGCCATGATGAAACCGTCGACCGGCTGGTCGAGGTAGTGCGCGATCAGGCGCGTGAGCGAGGTTTCGTCAAGACGTCCGTCGTTGAACGGCGTGATCAGCGGCAGCCAGAGGCCCTGTATCGGTGTGGTTTGCTGTTGCATGTGTCTGCTCCGGTTTGCGGCGCTGCCGGCGGAACGGACACTCGAAAAAAGAAACGGCCCCGTCCGGTCCGGCGGGGCCTGTCGATGGTCGATGCGCCTATCGGCTTAGCGCGCGCAGAAACCTTCCGTCCCCGGGATGAGGAACGTTTTCAGTTTCAACGTCGTGGCGGGCCGATACCGCATGGCCGCATTCTCGCGGCATGCCGTGGAAAGTCAATCGACTAGACGGTGGCGCCGTAATCCGCCGGCAGGGCGACGTGCAGCAGCTCCAGATCGCCGCTGTCGCTGTTGAGCGCGTAAGTCATGTCGGCGGGAATCACAAAGGCGTCGCCGGGCGCCAACGCCTGCGGGTCGTCGCCGTCAGCGCTGAGCGTCGCGGCGCCGGTCAACACGAAGCCGAACAGGAATTCAGCCGCGTGGCGGTGCGGCGGCAAGCCGCCGCCGGACGGGAAGCGGACCACACGCACATCGGCGAGGCCGTCGGTCGCGGCCGAGATGCCGATGTCGCGGGTTTCCGTGCCGTCGAAGCGCCAGGGACGCCACGTGGCGGTCGCGGCCTGGTGGCGGACGAAGCGCTGTCCGCCGAAGTCGCGGTCGGGCTTGACCAAAGATGTCGGCAGTTCGAGCGCGTGGTCGGCGCAGGTCAGGTGCTCGGCCGGGCAGCCGATCTCGACCACTTCCAGGCCGGGGGAGCATTCGACGACGCGGTGGCGGATCTCGGGCGGCTGCAGCACGCAGTCGCCGGCGAACATGCGGAACAGCGGCCCCTGATCCTCGTAGAGCAGATCGACCCAGCCCTTGTAGCAGTAGATCATCTGAAAGCGGATCTTGTGGAAGTGCACCATGTCGGGCACCGGGCCGCCGTCGGGGATGCGGATATGCGAGGCGATGAAGCGCCCGCCCTGACGGTCGGGAATGAGATCGCGGTACTGCATGCCGGCGCGACCGACGCCCCAGGCATCGGCGCCGTCGGTCATGCGGGTGACCACAAGGGATGGCGCCGGCGGCGGCAGGTCGAGCGGCGGGTCGGCGGCGACCAGCTCGATGCGCGTGCCGTTCGGCGCGGTCAGCGTCGGCGCGCCGTCAGCGAGATCGGACGGATTACCGCAATGCAGGCGGATCACGCCCGGCGCGCATTCGGCATCGCGGTCGAGACGCAGGCGCAAACCGTGGCCGGACAGCACGGCGACAGCCGGATCGTCGGCCGGAAAGACCACGTCGAGACGGAAGCCGAGACGCTCGCGGAAAAAGGCCAGCGTCTCGTCAAGGACGACGCACGGCAGCACGACTTCGGCCGCCGCGATTCCTCGGTCATCGGTTTCCGTCACGTCAGTCCGGTCTCCTGCGCCGTTTCAACTAACAGGTAACAACACTGTCCGCCGGCGTCACGCCGGCCGCCGCCCGGCGCATGATACCGGAAATCGTGCCGTAGGCCGCGGTCCAAGCGGCTTCCGTTTCCGACGTCCAGGAGTCGCCCAGCCCGCGCTTCAGCGTCCAGAGCAGCGCGGCGCCGACCGTGTCGTAGTGCGCGCCGGTCACGCCGTAGCCGACATGGCGGCGGCCCAGATCCTCGATGGTCGGCACCAGGATCTCAAGATAGTCCAGGTTCTGCACGACGTGGGCGAGCGTCGCCACCAGCTTGTCGCGCTGCGCCGCCATGTCGGTCTCGCGGAACAGATCGCGGAGATCCGGATCGATCTCGAACAGCCGGTCGTAAAACAGCATGGCCGCGGTATCGGCGATGGGGGTCACCTGGTCCCAGGTCTCGCGTACGAGGCGTTTCTGATCGGGGGTCATGTCGAAGCCCTCCTCTTATCGGCTGATGTCAGCGTTCGGCCTGCGCCTGAGCCGGCGCGTCGAGCCAGAAAAACTGCTTCACGGCGCGTTTGAGCCGGCGGAACAGACCGCCAAACAGGTCGTGCGCGGCGCGCGAGCGTTCGACGCGGGCCCGGCGATCGCCGTCGCGCAACAGCGCATCCCATTGCGCCGGGTTAAGCGATCGGACGTCGATCTTCCCGAGATCGAACTCATCATCGGCTTGCATCCCAGATCCTCCTTCTTGGGTTGTCCGTGGCCTCGCCAGCGGATGGGGAGGATTTAGCGGTTGCCGAACTTCATGAAAAATGAATAATTAAGATGATTTCGTTCTCTTGGAGAGATTTATGGACCTGTCGGATCTGCGCATCTTCCGCGCCGTCGTCGAGGCCGGCGGCATCACCGCCGCCGCGCGCCAGCTGCATCGCGTGCAGTCGAACGTCACGACGCGGGTGCGACAGCTGGAAGAGAACCTGGGCGTCGAGCTGTTCATCCGCGAGGGCAAGAAGCTGCATTTGTCACCGGCGGGTCAGGTGCTGCTCGATTATGCCGACCGGCTGCTGACGCTGGCCGAGGAGGCCCGCAACGCGGTGCAGGACCCGAGCCCGCGCGGCCTGTTTCGGCTGGGCGGCATGGAGAGCACGGCCGCGGTGCGGCTGCCGGGGCCGCTCAGCACCTATCACCAGCGCTATCCGGAGGTGGAGCTGGAATTCCGCGACAGCAACCCGGTGCAGCTCGCAACCTGGGTTTTGGCGGGCGAACTCGATGCCGCATTCGTGGCGGAGCCCGTCCCCGATGCACCGTTCGAGAAGGCGCATGCGTTCGATGAGGAACTGGTGATCGTCGCATCGGCGCAGCAACAGCCAATCGACGTGGCCGATGACACGCCGCAGACGATCGTCGCCTTCGAAAACGGTTGTCCCTATCGCAAGCGGTTGGAGACCTGGTACGAGGGACGCGGCGATATGCCGGTGCGCACCATCGAGATCTCGTCCTATCACGTGATGCTCGGCTGCGTCGCCGCCGGCATGGGCATGTCGATGTTGCCGCGCAGCGTGCTGAGCGCCTTTCCCGGACGAGACCGTCTCAGCGTCCACGCGCTGCCGTCGGGGCAGGAACGCGCGGAAATCGTGCTGATCTGGCGCAAGGGCGCCAATTCGCCGAAGATCGCCGCCCTGCTCGATATCCTGAAAGAGAACCAGGGCGACGATAAATCCAGCCTGGCCGTGACGGCCGCGTGACTTAAGGCCGGTTGTCGTTCGACGTTTCGTAGACGGGTTCGGCCGACGCCGCGTCGCGCATGATGTCGGCAACCGTCGTGTAGGCGTCCGTCCAGGCCAATTCCGCTTCCGGTGTCCAGGCCGCGCCCAAGCCCTGCGCCAAGGTCCAAAGCAGCGCCTGGCCAACGGTGTCGTACTGCGCATCGGTGACGCCGTAGCCCACATGTCGGCGACCAAGGTCCTCGATCGCCGGCACCATCGACTCGAGGTCGTCCAGATTGTCGACGACGGCGCTGAGCGTCGCCATCAGCTTTTCGCGCTGCGCCGCCATGTCCGTGTCTTTGAACAGCGGCCGTGCGCTGGGATCGACTTCGAACAAGCGGTCATAAAACAGCCGGGCCGCCGTATCGGCGATCGGCGTCACCAGCGCCCAGGTCTCGCGCAGAATGCGTTTCTGCTCTGGCGTCATGTCGGATCACTCCATGTCTTGTGCGGTGCGTCCGCACAGGGAACGCGATCAGACGTGCACGGGTCGTGCACCAACGATGGGACGCTTCGATGGCAACCGCCCAGCACATCGACAACGCATGTTCGAGACTAAGCTTCGGCGCTCGGACGGCTTGTGAACGGCGTCACGCCGCCCGCGTGCAGAAATAACGGCCGTTCGACCGGTCGGCCGCGGTGGTTGTCGTGGCCTCGGCGAAGCCCGCGGCCAGAGCCTGCGCCTCGATCTCGGCCGGCCGGTAATGGCGTGCGCCGTCGGGTGGGGTTTCGTTGTAGCACAGCACCAAGCGGCCGCCGGCGGCCAGCACTCGACGGCATTCGCGCAACACGGCCGGCGTGTCGGGCCAAAAGTAGATGACGTTGACGGCACAGACATGACTGAAGGCGCCATCCGCGAAGGGCATGACGGCGGCGTCACCCCGGTGCAGTTCCACGGCGCCGGCGTCGATGGCGCGGCGAAACCGCCGGCGGCCCGCGACGACGGCGGTGGCCGAATGTTCCAGGCCGACGATGCGCGGCGGCGCGGCCTGCGCCAGCAGGCGCTTGATCAGATCGCCGCCGCCGAAGCCGATCTCGAGTACGCGGTCGTCTGGCCTGGCCTGCAGAGTCTGCAGCGCCAGCCGGTTCATGCCGGCGTTGGACCAGTTCAGCATGTGCAGCAACAACCGGCCGCCGAAGCCGCTGGGATGGCCGAGCTGCCGGACGATACCCCGGCCCTGACTCATGCCGCGAAATGGACTGAATGCGAGGCGATCAGTCCAGGTGCCGCAGGTATTGCTGCACGAAGTCGACGCCGACGCGGGCGATGAAGGCGTCGGTCAGGCGCCTGGTGACGGGGCCGGGCACGCCACCGCTGTCCATCGCGACGCCGGAGACGCTGCGCACCGGGCAGATGCAGAAGCTGGTGGACGTGATGAAAGCCTCGTCGGCGTTGTAGGCATCGTAGGGCGCGATGTCGGCCTGCTCGTACGGAATGCCGAGATCGTCGGCCAGCTCGAACACCGTGTCGCGGGTGACGCCGGCGAGCACGTAGTCGTCGCGTGGCGTGACCAGCGCGCCGTCGATCACGAAGAAGATGTTCGAGCCCATGCCTTCGGCGAAATGGCCGTTCTCGTCGAGCAGGATGGCCCAGGGATGGCGGCCGTCGCCGGCTTGGTGCTGGCGGCGGATCTCCTCGTCGCCGAGGATCAGGTTCAGATAGTTGTGGGTCTTGGCGCGCGGCGAGAAGGCCTCGGGGCTGGCCCGGCGCACGGACGGCACCATCACGTCGATACCGTCGCGGAACAGCGGCGCACGTGGTTTGAACGGCAGCGGCGTGCATTCGACGATGACGGTCGGCCCGGTCGATTCATGGATGTCGCCGGCCGGGATGTCGGTCCCGCGGGAGATGCGCTGCGAGACCCAGTAATCCTCGTGATCGTCGATCAGGTGCAGATTGCGCTCCAGCACGTCCAGCGTGATGTCGCGGAACGCGTCCTTGCTCATGGGCGGCGGGATCTGCAGGTAGCGCAGGGTGCGGTAGAAACGGTCGAGATGCTCGTCGAGCTTGAACAGCTTGTGCGCGAAGGTGCGGCTGGTGTCGAAGGCGCCGTCGCCGAACTTGAAGCTGCGGTCGCGAAACGACACCACGGCGCGGCTCTCGGGCACGATCTCGCCGTTGAAGTAAGCGACACGTTCGTTCGCGCGGCTCTCGGATGCAGTGTTCGTCGACGCGGCCATCACCAGTCCTTTCCCGTTGTCGTGTCAGCCTGACACGACGCGTGAAACCGCCGCAAGGGCACAACGCCAACGGGAACGAAACAATTGTTGGCGGTGGCCGGCCGGCACCTCTAAACCAGACGGCATGACTGTTCATGCCGGCAGTATTGAGCGCGATGAGTGACGCCGCGTGGCTGTTGGCGCTCGGGTCTGCCGGGTTTTTCGGGCTGGCCCTGGTGCTGACGCAGTTCGGATTGCGCCATCTGCCGCCGCTCGCCGGCACCATGGTCAGCATTCCGACGTCGGCATTGCTGTTCTGGGCCGCGGCGCCGTGGCTGTTGGATACGGCCGGCTGGCGGGTCGATGCCGCCGCCGTTTTCGCGGCCGTCGGACTGCTGTTCCCGGCGGCGGTGACGCTGCTGACCTTCGAGGCCAACCGGCGCATGGGCCCGAACGTCGCCGGCGCGCTCGGCAACCTGGCGCCCTTGTTCGCCGTGCTGTTCGCGGTGATCGCGCTCGGCGAACGGCCGGGACCGCTGCAGCTCGCCGGCATCGCCGCCATCGTCCTGGCCGTCACCGCGCTGTCGGCCGACCGGACCTGGCTGGCGGCGCGCTGGCCGATCTGGGCGGTCGCCCTGCCGCTCGCCGCCGCCGGCATCCGCGGCGCCATCCAGCCGACGGTCAAGCTCGGCCTGGCGCTGTGGCCATGCGCGTTTGCCGCCACGCTGATCGGCTACACCATCTCGGCCATGGTCATCGCCGGCGCGGTGACGTTGCGCGCCAACGGCCGAACGCCGCAACTGGGCCGCGCCGGCGCCGCCTGGTTCGCCGCCGTGGGTCTGAGTAATGGCCTTGCCGTGCTGACCATGTATGCCGCGCTGTCCCGCGGCTCCGTGACGCTGGTCTCGCCGCTGGTCGCGACCTACCCGCTCGTGACGCTGGCGCTGAGCGCCCTGCTCCTGCACGCGGCCCGCTTCAATCTGCAACTTTGCCTCGGCGTCGCCGTCACGGTCGCCGGTGTCGCGCTCCTGCTCGCCGGCTGAGCTTGAGGTTGGCGTGCATCGGCGTTGCGCCGATCCGTTGCTTGTGCTGAAAACCCGGTGCGTAATCTGCAATCCCGAAGCCAGGGCGTTTGTCGCGCATTGCCGATGGTCGAGTTGCGAACCTTTCAGGACCGGGACCTGGACAGTCTCTATGCCATATCGCTCGCCACCGGCCATATCGGCGGAGACGCCAGCGCGCTCTACGCGGACGGCCGAATGATGGGGCACATCTACTCGGCACCCTACGCGAAGCTGCGCCCGCACACCTGTTTCGTGGCCGAGGACGCGGCCGGCGTCGCCGGATTCATCGTCGGCGCCGTTGACACGCGGGCGTTCGAAGCCGAGCTGGAACGCGCTTGGTGGCCGCATCTGCGCGCCATCTATCCGGATCCGAGCGGCACGCCGCCATCGATCCGGACCGCCGACGAGCGCCGCTTTTTCATGATCCATCACCCGCGACGCACGCCCGATGAGATCACGGCGGCGTTCCCCGCGCATCTGCACATGAACCTGCTGCCGCGATTGCAGGGCCAGGGCGTCGGCCCGTCATTGCTCGAATTGTGGTTCGCAGAGGCGCGGGAACTCGGCGCGACCGGCGTGCATGTCGGATCGAACGCGCACAACCACGGTGCGGTGCGGTTCTGGCAGAAATGTGGCTTCGAACGCCTGCCGTCGCTGGCCTCGGATGGCAGGACGGCATGGCTCGGGCGACACCTCGATCAAGCCTGAACGGTTAACCGAACGATCCGCTGACGTTTTGCAGGTCTGTCGCGTCGGCATGATCGTGATCGTCGCCCTGTAACTGACAAACTGGCAGACTGTTGGTTTGGAAATACATGCCTGCCAGCAGGGATCGTGGGGAGATCAGCGATGTTCGAGGTCAATGCGGAGAAGAAATCGTTCACCACTTCGGACGGCGCGCGGCTCAGCTACCTGGAGGCGGGGTCGGGACAGCCTTTCGTCATGATCCCGGGCTGGTCGCAGACAGCCGAACAGTGGCATCACCAGGTCAATCACTTCTCGAACACGCACCGGGTGCTGGCGCTGGACATGCGCGGGCATGGCGACAGCGACAAGCCCGACCACGGCTATCGCGTCTACCGGCTGGCGAAGGATGTGCGCGACGTCATCGAGGGCCTTGACCTACACGATGTGGTGCTGATGGGGCATTCGATGGGCTGCTCGGTGATCTGGGCGCTCTACGACCTCTATGGCGCCGACCGGATCGCCAAGATCGTCTTCGTCGACGAGCCGCCCTCGCTCTCGGACAACCCGACGCTCGACGACCAGACGCGGCCGCAGGCGGGCGCCATCTTCACGCCCGAGGCCACGTTCGAGACCGCGATCGCGCTCGCGAACGATGCAAACGGCGAGGTCACGACCGGGTTCGTCACCGGCATGTTCACGCCGGACTGCCCGAAAGACATCGTCGAGGGCAGCATCGCGCTGAACCTGAAATTCCCGCGCGACAAGGCGGCGGCGCTGGTGGTCGACCATGTCCACAACGACTGGCGCGACGTGATGGGCCGGATCGCGGTGCCGGCGCTCTGCATCGGCGGCCGGATCAGCCTGGTGCCCTGGACGTCCGTGGTCTGGCAGGCCGAACAGATGCCTCACGGCGAGGTCGAGATCTTCGAAGCCGACGAAGGCGGCGCGCACTTCATGTTCATGGAGAACCCGGAAAAATTTGATGCCCGCGTCGCCGAATTTCTGGGCTGACGGCCACAGATTTGTTGGCCAGCAAGCGGCCAGGCGCCCCTTGCCGGCCACGGCCTGAACCGATCTCAACCCGAATTAACGCATTTGGGCGCACATCCAATGCGATAAATGCTCTAGACTGTTGCCATTGAGGGCTCAGCGATTGGCCAGGAGTCGGGCTATGTTCGGGCTTGCGAACTACATAATGATCGCCCTCTTCGTCCTCGTCGCGGTTGGTCTGCCGACCCCTCCGGCTTGGGCGCAAGACGCCAAGCAATCCAAGCCATTGTTCAGCGTGGACGGATTTGACTACCAGTTCATCCCTCGCGGGCGAATACACATGAATGTCTGCCAGCAAACGAGCTGTGTTCCCGGGTCCCGGGTCAGCTACACGCTCTATGCGCCGGAACCCAATCCCAGCTTCGAGCAGTACAAACTTTCACAGGACCGAGTTGCAACACAACTCAGGGCCCGCGCGCCGCAGGGTACGAAGTTTGTATTTGGTACGCCGGAGCAAACGCGGGACGACGTCTTCACGACCTTCACCAACACAAGGGAGATTCACAATCCCAACGGCACCAAGATGTTCACGAAGTCAACATTGCTGCATGCCGAGGCAGCGACGATCTCTCTCGTGAGTTCGTCGGAAGATAAAGAAGCGGTCGAAACAAACCGCGCGCTGTTCATGCTCCAACTCATGATCTTGACCGAGCTTGCAAACAAGCAGAATTAGCGCTGGCACCGTCATGCCAGTTGCTCAATCCCTGTCCATGCCGCCGGACGCGTTGAGGCGTTCGGCGGTGATGTAGTCGGGGGCGTCGAGGGCGAGCCAGCAGACGGCGTCAGCCATCTCGTCCGGCGTCATGCGACGGCCGAGGGGGATGCGGGCAGTGCGCTCGGCCTTGAAGGCGTCGAGGTCGTCGCGGCCCTCGAGTTCGGCCATCAGGCGTTCGGTACGGTCCTGCAATTCGGTGTCCATCATGCCAGGGCCGATGCTGTTGACCTGGATGTTGTGTGGCGCGAGCGCGACGGCGGCCGTGCGGGTGAGCGAATCCACCGCGGCCTTGCTGGCGGCATAGGCCGCGTAGGTCGGGAGCGCCATGCGCGAGGCCGCCGAGGTGACGTTGACGATGCGGCCCCTGCCCTGCGCCCGCATCTGCGCGCCGGCCGCGGCGATCGCCAGCGCCACGCCCCGCACGTTGACGAGCAGGCTGCGCTCCCAGGCGGCCGGCGTCATCTCGAGAAACGCCTCGATCGTGGCGTAAGCCGCTGCGTTGACCAGCACGTCGAGCCGGCCAAATTGCGCCACGGTCGCCGTGACCATGGCCGCCGGTCCATCGGCGGAACCGAGATCGTAGGTCAGCGCCTGTGCGTCCGTGGCGGCCGAGCGGCAGCGCGCGGCGACCGACTGGGCGCCATCCGAATCCACGTCCGCGATGGCGATGTTCAGCCCGCGCGCCGCCAGCGCGACGGCGACCGCCGCGCCGAAGCCGTTGGCGCCGCCCGTGACGAGCGCCGTTTGTTTTGTCGCCTGATCGGTCATGGCTTCCTCCGCTGCCGACTGCTGTCGCACAAGAGGATGTTACTTGGTCGACGGCGTTCGCGCCGCCTAGGCTGACAGACGTCAAGTCCAGTGGCGTTTATCGGAAAACAAGAAGACAGCGGAGGACGTCATCATGACCGCACCTGTACGCCTTTTGCACCACCCGACATCACAGCCCTGTCGGGCCGTGCATCAGTTCCTGCTGGAGGTTGGCATTCCGTTCGAGCAGGAGGTCGTCAACATCCTGGACGGCAGCAACGAGGCGCAAGACTTCAAGGACAACTACAACCCGACGGGGCAGATCCCGATCCTCTGCGACGGCGACTTCGTCGTCTGGGAGAGCGCGGCGATCGCCTTCTACCTGAACGAAAAATACGACGCGCCGGCGCATTGGTTCGGCGCCACGATGCAACAGCGCGCCCTGATCCAGCAGTATCTGCACTGGCATTCGACGTCGCTCCGCCGCGGCGCCGGGGCGTTTTTCTATTCGCACTTCGCGGAATGCATCTGGGGCAAGCACGACTATTCCCGGGAGATCGAGAAAGGCCGGCACGTACTCTACGAGTCGATGGGAATCCTGGACCGCTGGCTTGGCCACAGCAACTACGTCTGCGGCGACGAGATCAGCTTCGCCGACCTGCAAGGCTATCATGAGTTCGTGTCGCACGCGGCCGGCGAAATCATTCCCGAGGCGGAATGGCGCAAGCATCCCAACATCAAACGCTGGTTCGACGCCATCTCCGAACGCCCGCATTCGGCTGTTGTTAGCGAGATGATCATGGAGGTCGGCCGGATGCGGCTTGCGGGCGAGCTCATTCCCATGACGCGCAAGACGTCTCTCGCGAAGGGGACGGAGATTGCCGGCAGCGGGACGACCGGAATCCCGTATCTGAA
The DNA here is from genome assembly GCA_965232515.1 of Alphaproteobacteria bacterium. Classification (GTDB taxonomy): domain Bacteria; phylum Pseudomonadota; class Alphaproteobacteria; genus JANQKO01. The sequence continues at coordinate 3,435,208 of CBDDPY010000002.1, forward strand.
CTAGCGTCTGCCCGAACATTTGCGTTTGTCGCGCCGGCATCGATTTGCCGGACGTCGCGCCATGCGGGATTATAGGCAGGCGATAAAGCAGCCAAACGGGGGCAAAGCGGCGATGAAACGCAAACACGCGAGCGGCAACGCCGGCAGGCGATCGAAATCGGACCAGCAAATCGCCATTGCGGCCTACGAACATCGCCGTGGCGAGGGCAAAGGCGACCAACGGTTTCCGTCGGATCGGGAGATCTCGCTGGATGCCTATGAGCAGCGGCACAGCGAGGCGTCGCGGCCGAAGCCGGCGCGGCTGAAGGGTAAGATCTATAAGCGCGAACTGACGCGTCTGCAGATCGAGCTGGTGAAGCTGCAGGAATGGATCAAAGACCAGGGTCTGAAGGTGGTCGTGGTCTTCGAGGGCCGCGACGCGGCCGGCAAGGGCGGCACGATCAAGCGCATCCTGCAGAGCCTGAACCCGCGCATCTGCGACGTGGTGGCCCTGGGCACGCCGACCGACCGCGAAAAGACGCAATGGTACTTCCAGCGCTATGTGGCGCATCTGCCGGCGGCGGGCCAGATGGTGCTGTTCGACCGCTCCTGGTACAACCGCGCCGGCGTCGAGCGCGTCATGGGTTTCTGCACCGAGGAGGAGTATCGCGACTTCCTGCGCTCGGCGCCGGAGTTCGAGCGCATGCTGGTGCGCTCGGGCATTGTCCTGATCAAATACTGGTTCTCGGTCAGCGACGAAGAGCAGGAACGCCGCTTCAGCGACCGCATCAAAACGCCGACCAAACGCTGGAAGCTGAGCCCCATGGACCTGGAGTCGCGCAAACGCTGGGTCGAGTATTCGAAGGCCAAGGACGAGATGTTCCAGCACACCGATATCAAGCAGGCGCCCTGGTATGTGGTCGAATCCGACGACAAACGGCGGGCGCGGCTGAACTGTATCCGTCACCTGTTGAGCGTCATTCCCTATAAGGATCTGACGCCGGAGCCGGTCAAGCTGCCGCGGCGGCAACGGGCCGGCGGCTACGTGCGGCCGCCGATGAGCGAGCAGACCATCATCCCCGACCACTATCCGGCGGACGGCGGCCGATGAGCCGGATCGGGGTAAGGGCGCTGGCCGACGCGGCGGCGGCCGAGATCGAGACCTGGACGCTGGACGAAGCGCTGGCCCGGCATGGCGACGACGACATTGTGTTCGTCGATGTGCGCGACATCCGCGAGGTCTGGCGCGACGGCACCATTGCCGGGGCCTATCATGCGCCGCGCGACATGCTGGAGTTCTGGGTCGACCCCGACAGCCCGTACGCCAAGGAGATCTTCCAGAGCGGCAAACGCTTCGCCTTCTTCTGCGCCTCGGGCGACGGCATGCGCTCGGCGCTGTCGGCCAAGGCCGTGCAGGACATGGGCCTGAAACCTGTCTGCCGCATTCATGGCGGCTTTGCCGGCTGGCGCGGCGCCGGCGGTCCGGTCGAACAGCGCAAGCCGAAAAGCTGAATTCCGATAGCGCGCATCGGCCGCGCTTAATGCTAATATTCCGGACAAGTGTTTGGGGCGTGGGGCACGCAAGACCAACCGGGAGACGACAATGCGTAAGACGACTAGTTCCCTGACCAACCTTTGGATCACGACGGCGGTCGGCGCCGCCGTGCTGGCGCTGGCGGCGGCCGGACCCGCGGCGGCGCAGGACGTGAAGATCGGCACGCTGAACGGCATGACCGGCGGCCTCGCCGCCTATGCGCCGCCGATCATCGACGGCCAGAAGCTGGCCGTGACGCATGTGAACGAGCAGGGCGGGATCCTGGGCGGCCGCAAGCTGGTGCTGGTGACCGGCGACACCCAGAGCAATCCGACCGGCGCCGTCGACGCGGCGCAGAAGCTGGTTTCCGTCGACGGCGTGGCCGGCATCGTCGGCGCGCTGGCCAGCAGCGCCACCATCTCGTCGGCGACCAGCGTCACCGTGCCGGCCGGCATTCCGCAGATCTCGCCGGCCTCGACCTCGCCGGCGATCACGACGCTGGACGACAAGGACCTGCTCTACCGCACCACCGTCAGCGACGCCTATCAGGGCGTGGTGCTGGCCCGCGTCGTGCACAAGCGCGGCATCAAGCGGGTGGCGATGACGTATATCAACAACGATTACGGCAAGGGGTTGGCCGAGGCTTTCCGCGAGGCCTACACCAAGCTCGGCGGCACCATCACCGGCGATCAGCCGCACGAGGAGAACAAGGCCTCCTACCGGGCCGAGCTGGCGACGCTGGCGTCGGGCGATCCCGAGGGGCTGGTGACCATCGCCTACCCCGACAGCGGCGGCAAGATCATCATGCGGCAGTCGCTGGAGAACGGCTTCTTCGATCAGTTCATCATGACCGACGGCATGCGCCAGACCGAAGTGGTCGAAGAGATCGGCGCCGACAACCTGAAGGGCTCGTTCGGCACCGGCGCCGAGGCGCCGGGCGACACGTCTGCCTCGATGGCGTTCGAGAAGGCCTATTCGGCGGCCTTCGAGACCACCAAGGAGAAGTTCTATATCCGCGAAGCCTATGACGCGGCGTTCATGATGGCGCTCGCCATCGAGAAGGCCGGCTCCACCGACGGCATGAAGATCCGCGACGCCCTGCGGCAGGTCTGCTGCGCGCCGGGCGAAAAGGTCGAGCCGGGCCAGTGGGAGAAGGCCCGCAAGCTGATCGCCGACGGCAAGGACATCGACTATGTCGGCGCCGCCGGCGACCAGGAGTTCGACGGCTCAGGCGACGTCGCCGGCACCATCGGCCACTGGGAAGTCCAGGCCAACGGCGACCTGAAGGTGCTGGAGATTTATTCGGACTGACCCCATGTAACGACCCTCTCCCTGTTTGTTCGTAGGGTCATGCGTATGTGTTCTTTGTTCAGGGAGGGGGTCGTCTATCTCGCCGTTGTTCTCTTGCTCGTCGCGACCCAGATAGGGGTGGTGAGCGAGTCGGCGGCGGACGAACCCCCAATCAGCGAAAGCGCGGCGGTCGAGCGTCTGCTGACCGCCGAGAGCATCGATCCGGACTGGTTCGATCCGGCGTTTCTGGCGCAGATACCGCTGGCGCAGATCGAGGCGATCATTGCCTCGCTGAATCAACAATATGGCGCCTTCGTTTCAATTGGCATGGAGCGGGGCGGCGGCACGCTGCGGCTGGCCGGCGCGGAGATGCCGGTGCGCGCAGCGTTGAACGCGCAAGGCCAGTTCATCGGGTTGTTCTTCGGCGTACCGTCGTTGACGGATGCCGGCCCCTCTGAGCTGATCGCGCAGTTCGTCGAGCTCGCCGACGACGTATCGGCCTTTGTCCGGCGCGGCGACACGGTGCTGGGCGAACGTGAGCCCGACCGGCCGCTCGCCGTCGGCTCCGCCTTCAAGCTGGCGATCCTGAAGGCCTATGAGGACCGGGTCGCGGCCGGCGACCTCGCGCGCGATCGCGTTGTCGCCCTGCGGCACACCTGGCGCTCGATCCCGTCGGGCATGCTGCAGGACTGGCCCGCGGGCGCGCCAGTGACGCTGGAAACGCTCGCCGGTCTGATGATCGCGATCAGCGACAACACCGCCACCGACGCGATGATCGGCATCCTCGGGCGCGATGCCGTCGAGGCGGTGTCGCCGCGCAACCGGCCGTTCCTGACCACGCGGGAAGCCGCCCTGATCAAGACCGACGCCCTGCCCGACCTGCGGCGACGCTACCAAGACGCAGACATGGACGGGCGCCGGCGCCTGCTGGCCGAACTCGCCGCGCGCGATCTCGGCGAGACCAAGGATTTCGGCGCGACGCCGACCGTCGGGATCGAATGGTTCTTCACGGCGCGCGAGCTCTGCGGCCTGATCGACAATCTGTTCGCGGCGCCGGCCGTGACGATCAATCCCGGGCCGATCGACGCCGCCGACTGGGTCCGCGTCGCCTACAAGGGCGGCTCGGAGCTCGGCGTGCTCAACTTCACCGCCGCCGCCGAAGGCGCCGACGGCGAGCGCGTCTGCGCCGCGGTCACGCTCAACACCGACCGCGCCATCGACGAACGGCGCGCCACGGTCCTTTTCGCCAGCCTGTTCGAGGCGCTGCGGTCCGCGGATTAATTCCGGTGACAGTAACTGTAACTCACGAGCGAATTAAGGTTACTGTCACCGGAACTTCACCGGAACTTAGCGATCTGCCGAAGGCCGATCGCCGTCATCCAGGGGGATCGGTTCGGGCGGGCGCTCGGCGAGGATGCCGCGGCTGAAGCGTTGCAGGATGATCTGCAGAGCGAGGCCGATCAGAAAGACACGGATATAGGCCGAGCGCAGGGCCCAGTCGCTGGGAAGCTGGCGGGTGACGAGCTCGGTCAGCGACCAGATCGCCCAGATCAGCATCGGCCCGAGGATGGCGCCGCGGTTGTTGCCGCTGCCGCCGGCGATCAGCATGACCCAGACCAGGAAGGTGACCAGCAGCGGCTCGGTCGATTCCGGTCCGATGAAGCGAATCGAATGCGCCATCAGCGCGCCGCCGAGGCCCATGATCATGGAGCCGAGCACGAACGCCTCGAGCCGGCGGGCCATGATGTTCTTGCCGGCCGCGCGGGCCGACAGCTCGTTCTCGCGGATCGCCCGCATGACCCGACCCCAGGGCGAGTTCAGGCCGCGCTGCATGGCGACGTAAATGACGGCGACGATGGCCAGCACCATGAGCAGGAAGGCGAGGTTGTTCTGGAAGGGCGGCAGGCTCTCGAACGGGCGCGGAATGCCGGGAATGCCGCGCGGGCCGTTGGTCAGCCAGTCCTCGTTCTTGACGATCAGCCGCAGGATTTCGGCGATGCCGATGGTGGCGATCGCCAGATAGTCGCTGCGCAGCGTCAGGGTCAGCCAGCCGATGAAGGCGGCGACCACGCCCGCGGTCAGCATCGCCGCGACCAGGCCGACCGGCACCGGCAGCGCGAAGCCGCCGAGATAGTCGGCATGCGCCGGCGTGGTCAGGATCGCGGATGTATAGGCGCCGACGGCGAAGAAGCCGGCGATGCCGGCGTTGAACAGGCCGGTAAAGCCCCATTGCACGTTGAGGCCGAGACACATCACCGCGTAGATGCCGCCGATGGTCAGCAGGCTGACGGGATAGGCGAGAAAGGTCGCGAGATCGGCCATCAATAAACCCTTCCCTTGAACAGGCCGCTCGGCCGCCAGAGCAGCATCGCCACCATGATGGCAAACGCGACGGCCGACTTGTAGGTCGGATCCAAGAGCGGCGTGGTGCCGACCCAGGGATAGGCCGACAGCTCCTCGGCGATGCCGATGACGAGGCCGCCGGCGATGGCGCCATAAGGCTTGCCGATGCCGCCCAGGATCGCCGCCGCGAACACCGGCAGCAGCATGTTCCAGCCGATCAGCGTGGTGATCTGGGTGTCCATGCCGAGGAAGACGCCGGCCGCGCCCGCGAGGCAGCCGCCCAGCACCCAAGTCCAGGCGACGATGCGCTCGGTGTTGATGCCGGTGATGCGGGCGAGATCGGGATCGTCGCTGAGCGCGCGCATGGCCTTGCCGGTCTTGGTCCGGGTCAGGAAGAGATGCAAGGCGACAACGAGCGCGATCGACAGCAGCACGATCCAGATATGCCGCTCGGCGATGCGCAGGCCATCGAACACGATTGGCTTGCGAAAGCCCTTTTCGTAGACATGGCTGTGCGGGCCCCAGACGAACTGAATGAACGCGCGCAGCATGAGCGCAACGCCGAAGGACGCGACCAGCACGATGATCGTCGGCCGGTCGCGGAGCGGCCTGTAGAACAGCCGGTCGATCAGGATCGCCATCAGCACGACGCCCGCCATGGCGACCGGCAGCGCGGCGTAGACGGTGAAGCCGAGGCCGACGACCAGCGGCAGCGCGACGTAGGCGCCCAGCGTCATCATGTCGCCGTGGGCGAAATGGGCGAAGCGCAGGATGCCGAAGATCAGCGACACGCCGATGGCGCCCAGCGCATAGATGCTGCCGAGGACGATGCCGGGGATCAGGTAGAAGTTGATGAATTCGAGCAAGGGGGTGGATCCTTATCCTGCTCGAGGTGTTTGCGATAGCGACGTCAGATAGCCCTCACCCCAACCCTCTCCCGCAAGCGGGAGAGGGGGCCGCTGCCGCTGCTGTTTGTTTCCCCTCTCCCGCCTGCGGGAGAGGGAGGGACCCGCGCGACGGTAGTCGCGTGGGAGGGTGAGGGCTGGTATTTGTGCTCGCACCATCATCCCCCCAAAAACGCTTCCGCGACCTCGCGGTTGGCGAGGAGGTTGGGGCCGGTGTCGGTGAAGCTGTTCTGGCCGTTGACGAGGACGTAGCCGCGGTCGGCGAGCTCAAGCGCGTGGCGGGCATTCTGCTCGACCATGAGGATGGCGATGCCGGCGCGGTTGATCTCGACGATGCGCTCGAAGATCTGCTCGACGAAGGCCGGCGCCAGCCCGGCCGTCGGCTCGTCGAGCAGCAGGAGGCGCGGGTCGAGCATCATGGCGCGGCCCATGGCGACCATCTGCCGCTGGCCGCCGGAGAGCAGGCCCGCCGCCTGGCGGCGCTTGTCGCGGAGCGGCGGGAACACCTCGTAGACACGGGCGAGCTGTTCGGAAATGTCGCCCGCGCGGATATAGGCGCCCATCTCCAGGTTCTCGTGCACGGTCAGGTTGGGAAAGACATTGCGCTCCTGCGGCACGTAGGCGAGGCCGAGGCGGGCGACGCGGTCCGGCGACAGGTTGGTGATGTCCTGGCCGTCCCAGGTGACGGCGCCCTCGCGGATCTGCACCAGGCCGAAGACGGCCTTCATGGCCGTCGACTTGCCGGCGCCGTTGGGGCCAATGATGACGACGATCTCGTCCGGGTTCACGGCGAGGTCGATGCCATTCAGGATGTCGGCGCCGCCATAGCCGCCGTAGACGTCGCTCGCCTGCAACAGCGCCGCCGTCATGCGCTGGCCCGCCGGTCGGCCGCGCCGCCGAAATAGGCCTCGATCACGGCGGGGTCCTTGCGGATGTCGGCCATATGGCCCTGGGTCAGCACGCTGCCGTGCGCCATCACCACGACGGGATCGCACAACTCGGCAATCAGGTCCATGTCGTGCTCGATGATGCAGAAGGTATAGCCGTGCTCGCGGTTGAGGCGCTGGATGTCGGCGCAGAGCTTGGCCAGGAGGGTTCGATTGACGCCGGCGCCGGGCTCGTCCAGCAGAACCGTGCTGGCGCCGGACATCATGGCGCGGCCGAGCTCGAGCAGCTTCTTCTGGCCGCCCGAGAGCTCGCCGGCGAGCGCATCGCGGACATGCGAGAGATTGAGGAAATCGAGCACGTCCTCGGCCCGCCGGCGCACGTCCGCCTCCTCGCGCCTGATGCGGCCCCAGGCGAACCAGGACTGGACCAGGCTCTCGCCGGTCTGGCCGCCGGGCACGACGAGCAGGTTCTCCAGCACGGTCATGGCCGAGAACTCGTGCGGAATCTGGAAGGTGCGCACCAGGCCCAGGTCGAACAGGCGCTCCGGCGCCATGCCGGTGATGTCGCGGTCATCGAGCCGGATGCGCCCGGCTTCGGGCCGGAAAACGCCGGCGATGGTGTTGAACAATGTGGTCTTGCCGGCGCCGTTTGGGCCGATCAGGCCGGTGATACTGCCCTTCTCGACCCGGAACGAGCAGTCGTTAACGGCCTGGATGCCGCCGAAGCTTTTCGAGACATGCTCGATGGCGATCGACGCGCCCATTTCAGACCAAGAACCCGGTCAGCGCCGCGATTACCGCGTCGTTGTCAGCCGGCAAGCCGATGGTGATGCGAAGGTAATCCTCGAGGCCGTAATCGTCGACGCCCCGAACGCGTATGCCGTTGTCGGCGAGATGCGCCTTGGCGGCACCGGCGCGGTGGTTGCCGGTCTGCGGGAAGCGGACCATAACGAAGTTGGTGACGCTGGGCACGGTCTCGAGACCGAGGCCGGCGAGCGCGGCACAGAGCCTATCACGCTCGACCGCGGTGTCGGCGGCGACGCGCTTGACGAAGTCAGGATCCGCCAGCGCGGCGACCGCGGCGGCCTGGGCCAGCGCGTTGATGTTGCCGATGGCGCGCATGCGGTTGATGGTGGCCGCCATGGACGGCGCGCAATGTCCCCAGCCAACCCGGAGCGCGGCCAGGCCCCAGGCCTTGGAGAAGGTGCGGGTGACGATGACGTTCTCATGGCCGGCGACGAACTCGTGACCGGCGGTATAGTCCGGCAGGTCGACGAAGTCGGCATAGGCCGAGTCGATTACCAACACCACGTCGGCCGGCAGGCCGTCGCGCAGGCGCTCGACCTCGGCGGCGGGCACGTATCGGCCACACGGATTATTGGGGTTGTCGAGGAAGACGATTTTCGTGCGCGGCGTGACGCGGGCGAGCAACGCGTCGACATCGACCCTGAGATCGCGCATGGGCGCGGTGACGGGCGTGGCGCCGACCCGCTTGGCGACGATGGGGAATTGCAGAAAGCCGTAATCGGCGAACAGGATCTCGTCGCCAGGCCGGGCGTAGAGGCGGCCGACGAGATCGAGGATCTCCTCGGAGCCGTTGCCGCAGACGAGCGTGTCGGGGTCGAGATCGAAGGCGCGGCCGATGGCGGCGCGCAGGTCGGTGCTGGCGGGATCGGGATAGCGGTGCAGGCGCTCGGCCCGGGTCTGCGCCGCGGCGACGGCCAGTGGGCTGACGCCGAAGGCGGATTCGTTCAGCGACAGGTCGATGACCGGCGGCGCGCCGGTGGCGGCGCCGACGACGGTGAGGCCCGAGTCGGGGATGTAAGGCTGCGGACGCGTTTGTTCGCGGCGGGCTTTCAGCGGCATCGTTCGGACATCGTTACCTTACGCGGCGGACGTACCGGGCGGCGCGTTCCAATCGAGGGGATAGATCGGGCGACGCAGGTTCTTGAACGGGAACAGGCTGTAGTCGGAGCTGCAGACGCCGGGGCCGGCGATCAGCACGATGTGCTTGGCGATCGGTTCGAAGCCGGCGCGAAAATGCTGCCGCGACTTGATCAACACGTATTTCTTTTTTGCTGGATCGATGCCGGCGTGGGTGAAGCAGCCCGTGTCGAACGGCTCGAAGCGGTCTTCCGAGACGACGATCTGGACCGGGCCTGTGTCGAGAACGGCGGTGCGGCCCATGTTGATCATGGTGCCGGTGGCCATGGGACCGGTGATGCGGAAACGGCCGTCGGTGATGCAGCGCACCCGGCCGGTCACGTCCAGCGGCCGACCCTGCAGTTCCAGCGCCGGCATATCGGTCTTGCCGCCGAGCTGCAGCGTCACCTCGGCGCCGACGCCGGCCTCGATCATTTGCGCCACCGACGCCGGGTCCCAGATCGGGCCGGCGGCGACGTCCTCGAGACCCTGGCGCATGACCTCTTCCAGCACCTCCATGACGTCCTGGTTACCGCCGGCGCCGCAATTGTCGCCGTGGTCGACGAGGATCACCGGGCCGTCGTCCAGCGCCTTCGCCTTGGCGATGGAGTCGGCCATGGGCTCGATCTCGAAGATGAAGTCTTCGCGGCGCTGCCAGGCGAGCTCCATCATGCGGTCGATCAGATGCTCGGCCGAATCGCCGGCGCCGTCGGCGACGACCACGGCGCTGACGCCCACGTGCGGAATGTCGGCGAGCGGGAAACCGCCGAAGACGGATGCGTTCAATACCTGACGACCGGCTTCCGCCGCCATGGCCATGTCCATGATGTCCTTCATGGGCTGGCTCGCCGGGGTCTGGCGCAGCATGTGCGTCAGCATCGGCCGCGAGCGCCAGAGCGTGACCGGCTTGATCTCGCCCTTGAGCATCCGCATCAACGTGCGGCCGGCGCGCTTGCCGGTCTCGTACATGTCGACATGCGGATAGGTGCAATAGCCCGTGATCACGTCGGCATTGTCGACCATGGTCTGGGTCAGATTGGTGTGGAAATCGAGCGCCACGGCGACCGGCAGGCCGGGCGCGATCTCGCGGATGCGGCGCAGCAGCTCGCCCTCGCCGTCGTCATATTCCTCGGCCACCATGGCGCCGTGCAGATCAAGCAGCACAGCGTCGCAGCCGGCGGCCACGGCCTCGCAGATCGCCGTCGCCATGGTCTCGAAGGCCTCGGATGTCACCGGGCCGCTGGGCGAGGCGTTCGCCGCCATGGGCAGCACGATCTCGGCATTTTCCGCTTCGGCGATGTCGATGAAGGCGGCGATCGGGTTGTTGGTGCCGCGATAGGCCGCGATGGCGCGGTCGCCGCTGACCGGTCCGCCGCCGGGTCCGCCGCGGCCGAACGACGTCAACGGCGTGGGCAGCGGCGAAAACGTGTTGGTTTCGTGCCGCATCATGGCAATGACGAAACGCATTCGGAAGCAATCCCCTGTCGTTGGCGTTCTTGTTCGTTTACTCGGCCGCGGCCATGCGCTGGTGCGGTGCGACGCCATCATCGCCGACCAGATGGCAGGCGACCGTATGGCCAGTGTCGATTTCGCGCAAGGGTGGCGTTTGGGCGAGACACTGGGCCTCCGCGAACGGGCACCGCGAGGCGAAGCGGCAGCCCTCGGGTGGATCGATGGGGCTGGGCGGATCGCCCGTCAACCGGATACGGTCTTCCCGAGCTTCGCTGGAGATTCGCGCCGACGGCACGGCCGAGAGCAACGCCCAGGTATAGGGATGCAGCGGCCGCTTGAAGAGCGAGATCCGGTCCGCGCGCTCGACGATGCGGCCGAGATACATCACCGCGACCTCGTCGCACATGTACTGCACGACGCCGAGATCGTGCGAGATGAACAGATACGTCAAGCCGAACTCGCCTTGCAGGCGACGCAGCAGGTTCAGGATCTGGGCCTGGATCGCCACGTCGAGCGCCGAGACCGGTTCGTCGCAGACGATCAGCTCGGGCTGGCTGGCGAGCGCACGGGCAATGCCGATGCGCTGGCGTTGACCGCCGGAGAACTGGTGCGGGAACAGCGCCCGCTGCTCGGGCCTGAGTCCGACGTGCCGGAACAGTTCGGCCACCCGGTCGTCGCGCTCGGCCGGCTTGCCGACGCGCATCAGGTCGAGCGGCGCGCGGACGATGGCACCGGCCCGCTCGCGCGGGTTCAGCGACGAGTACGGGTCCTGGAAGATGATCTGCATGCGTCGGCGCAACAGGCGCAGCGTTTCGCCCTCGGCCGCCGTCACGTCGTCGTCGCCGAGCGCGATGTCGCCCTCGGTGACCGGCACCAGGCGCATGACGGCGAGCGCCGTCGTGGTCTTGCCGGAGCCGCTCTCGCCAACAAGGCCGAAGGTGGTGCCGCGCCGGACGTCGAAGCTGACGCCATCGACGGCGTGCACCCGGGGCTGCGCGGCGAGCGGATGCGGGCGGCGCTGGCTGAAATGCACCTTGAGGTCGCGCACTTGCAGCAGCGCGCCGTCCGTCGTTGTCATGCCGGCACCGCCTGGTCCTGGTGCAGCAGCCAGCAGGCCGCGTGATGGCCGGCGGCCACGGTGGCTTGCCCCGGCATCGCCTCGCCGCAGCGCGGTATGGCATGGGCGCAACGCGGGGCGAACGGACAGCCGGCGCCGAGCTGGGTCATGGCCGGCACGACGCCGGGGATCTCCATCAGCGGCGGGCGCTCGATGGGGGGGTCGGCCATGAGATGCGGCACGCAGGCAATCAGGCCTTGCGTATAGGGATGGCCGGGGTTGGAGAGAATTTCGGCGACGGGGCCGTCCTCGACCTTCCGTCCGGCATACATGACGACGACCCGGTCGGCCATCTCGGCGATCGCGCCCATGTCGTGGGTGATCAGGATGATCGCCGTGCCGGTCCGTTCCTGCAGCGCGCGCAGGAGATCGAAGATCTGCGCCTGCACGGTGACGTCAAGCGCCGTCGTCGGCTCGTCGGCGATCAGCAGCTTGGGCCGGCAGGCGAGCGCCATGGCGATCATCACCCGCTGACGCATGCCGCCCGAAAGCTGGTGCGGGTATTCGCGCACGCGGGTCTCCGGCGCCGGGATGGAGACGGCGCGCAGCATCTCGACCGCCCGCGCCTCGGCCTCGCGGCGGCCCAGGCCCTCGTGCAGGCGCACGGTTTCGGCGATCTGCTCGCCGACGGTGAAGACCGGGTTCAGCGAGGTCATCGGCTCCTGAAAGATCATCGAGATGTCGTTGCCGCGGATCTCGCGCATGCGGACGATGTCGGCCGCGGTCAGGTCCTCGCCATCGAGCGCCACCCGGCCGCCGGCGATGCGGCCCGGCGGCTCGGGCACCAGGCGCATGATGGCGAGCGCCGTCATGCTCTTGCCGCAGCCGGATTCGCCGACGATGCCCAGCGTCTCGCCGGCCTTGATGTCGAAGGCGAGGTCGTCGATCACGCGGGCGATGCCATCGCGGGTGTCGAACTCGACCCGCAGGTCGGAGACCGAGAGCAACGGCGCGCCGGTGCTCATCGCTGCCTCAGCTTGGGGTTCAGCGCGTCGTTCAGGCCGTCGCCGATCAGGCTGACCGACAGCACGGTGAAGAAGATCGCCACGCCCGGCCAGGTGACGGCCCACCAGGCGTCGAGGATGAACGGTCGGTTCGAGCCGATGAGATAGCCCCAGCTCATGACATTGGGGTCGCTGAGGCCGAGAAAGCTCAAGCCCGCCTCGAACAGGATGGCGACGCCGACCGACAGCGCCGCCGTGACGATCAGCGGCGGCGCGGCGTTCGGCAGGATCACCAGCCAGATGATGCGGCTGTGCCGGGCGCCGATGGCGCGGGCCGACTTGACGTATTCCAGCTCGCGGATGCGCAGGAACTCGGCCCGGGCGAGGCGCGCAACGCCGGTCCAGGAGACGACGCCGATGGCGATGGCGATGGTCGTTAGCGACGGCGAGAACAGCATCACCAGCACCATCGCCAGCAGCAGCGGCGGCAGCACCTGGAAGAATTCGGTGATGCGCATCAGCACGCTCTCGACCCAGCCGCGGTAGTAGCCGGCAAGCGCGCCGATGGTGAGGCCGATGACCAGCGTGATCAGCGCCGCCGCGGCGCCGACGGCAAGCGTCGCCCGGCCGCCATAGATGATGCCGGCGACGAGATCGCGCCCGAGATAGTCGGTACCGAGCAGGAAGCCCTCGGTGCCCGGCGGCGACAGCGGCGCCCAGACGATGTCGAAGGGGTCGACCTGGTAAATCAACGGACCGAGTAGGCTGGTGGCGACGACCAGGCCGAGGATCACCAGGCCGACGATGGCGGCGCCGTTCTTGATGAACATGCGCCAGGCCTCGCGGGCCGGGCTTTCGACCTTGAGGCTGAAATCGAGGCCGTCGTCCGTGGTCACGCCGCCGTCGCTGAGCGCCTTGTCCGTCATCCCTGCGCCCCCGTCTTGATGCGCGGATCGATCAGCCGGTAGGAGAGATCGGTCAGGATGTTGGCGACGATCACGATCAGCGCCGAGAAGAACAGAATGCCCAGCAGCGTCGGCGAATCCCGGCGCAGGATGGAATCGAAGGCAAGGCTGCCAAGGCCTGGCCAGTTGAACACGGTTTCGACCAGCACCGCGCCGGAGAAGAGCTGGCTGAACTGCAGGCCCGCGAAGGTCACGACCGGCAGCACGGCGTTTCGCAGCGCGTGCTTGTAGACGACCAGGAACTCGCTCAGGCCCTTGGCGCGGGCGGTGCGGATATAGTCGCTGCCGAGCACGTCGAGCATGCTCGCCCGCGCGAGCCGGCTGTAGATCGCCAGGTAAATCGTCGACAGCGTCACCACCGGCAGCACCAGATGGTGCAGCACGTCGAGGAAATAGGCCCAGCCGCCACGGCCCAGACTGCTGACGTCATACATGCCGGAGACCGGGAAGAGCGGAATCCAGGACGCGAACAGGATCAGCAGCATGATGCCGGTCCAGAACACCGGCGCGGCATAGCCGAACAACGCCAGCACCGTGACGATGTGGCTGAGCAGGCCGTTCGGCTTGCGCGCGGCGATGACGCCCAAAAGCGTGCCGACCAGCACCGCCAGCAGCAGCGAGGTCGCGACCAGGATGATGGTCGGCATGATGCGGCCGACGATCAGCTCGGTCACCGGCCGGTCGAAGAAGAAGGAGTAGCCGAGGTCGCCCTGCACGACGCGGCCGAGATAGACCAGGAGCTGCTCGTGGAACGGCTTGTCCAACCCGTAGGTGGCCCGGATCGAGGCCATCATCTCCTCGGTGGCGCCGCCCATCTCGCCGGCGATGACCTCGGCCGGATCGCCGGGCGCCATGTGGATCAGGCTGAAATTCAGCACGATCACGGCGAGCAGCAGGATCACGCCCCACATGATCCGCTGGCCGACGCCGCTCAGCGTCTGCATGACGTCCTGCCGCTAGCGCCTTCTCCCCCCAACGCGTTGGAGGGAGAAGGATAAGTGAACTGGCGGCCCACCCGCGCCCGCATCGCCGGCGGCCGGCGTCAGTTCGGCTGCTTCTTCCAGTAGACCTCGTCGAGCGGCGACATGGCGCCCCAGATCGTCGTCGGCGCGTTGCCGATGTCCTGGCTGTAGACCGTGCGGTAGGGCAGCGTGTTGAGCCAGTAGATCGGCAGGTCCTCGGCCACCTGTTTCTGGAAAGCGACGTAGTGCGCCCGGCGGGTGTCGAGATCGCTCTCGAGCCCGGCCTTTTCGAGCAGCGCGTCGATATCCGGATTGCTGTAGCTCTGGGTGTTCGACCAGATCACGCCCTTGCGGATGTTGCTGCTGAGATAGGTGCGGTGCACGCCGATCACCGGATCGCCCCAGTTGAAGACGATGTCCATGGTCATGTCGAACTCGTGACTGGAGACGCGCTTGGCCCAGGTCGGGAAGTCCGGCGAGTTGCGCACCTGCACGTCGATGCCGACCTTCTTGAGCTGCGGCTTCAAATACTCGGCAATCGCCTTCTGCTGCTCGGGCACGGCCGGGATGTGATCGACCTCGAGCGTGAAGCGGATACCGTCCGAATTGGCCGGATGGCCGGCCTCGTCCAAGAGCGCCTTCGCTTTGTCGAGGTCGACGTCGTAGCGCGCGACCTCGTCGGTATAGAACGGGCTGCCCGGCGCGATCGGACCGGTCGCCGCCTTCGACATGCCGCGGTGCAGGGCGTTGATGATGAAGTTGCGGTCGACGGCATAGGCGATGGCCTGGCGCACGCGCACGTCGTCGAGCGGCGGCTTTTGCGTGTTGAAGGCGAGCCAGGTGATGGCGCCGACGGCGGCGTAGCCATCTTCCTCGACGACCAGGTCCTTGGCCTTCTCGAAGCGCAGGATGTCGCGCGAGTCGATGACGAAGGGATACATGTGGCCCTCGCCCTGCTCCATCGCGATCACGCGGCTGCTGGCGTCCTTGACGATCTTGATGATGATGCGGTCGAGATAGGGCCGGTCTTTGATGAAGTAGTCGTCGTTGCGCTCGAGGATGATGTATTCGCCCTGCTTGTACTCGACGAACTTGAAGGCGCCCGAGCCGACCACGTCCTGGCCGTTGCGGGGATGCGACTTCGGGTCCTGGCCGTCACCGTAAACATGCTTCGGAATGATCGGCAGCAGCGCCGACGACATCGCCAGCAGCGCGGCGGGATGCGGCTGCGTGAAATGCAGCACGGCGGTGTGCGGATCCGGCGTATCGACGCGGTCGATGCTGCCGTACATGGACTTGAAGGGATGGTTCGCCTTCACGGTCTCGACGGAAAACGCGACGTCTTCCGAGGTCACCGGCTTGCCGTCGTGGAAGCGCGCATCCTCGACCAGATTGAGGGTAATGGAGAGGCCATCGTCGGCGACCGACCAGCTCTTGGCGAGATAGGGCTGCGGCTTCCAGTCGGCATCGAACCGCAATGGCGTCGCGAAGATCTGGGTGCCCGGAATGGCCGTCGCGGTGCCCGACTGCACGGCCGGATTGAAGTGCCGCGGCACCTGGCTGGAAATGATCACCATGGTACCGCCGGGCTTGCCCGGCTCCGCCGCCGAAACGGCACCCGCCGCGACGGAAACGAACGTTAATGCCCCCAACAATGCCGTCGTGAAAGTTTTCATGAGCCTCTCCCCTGTCTGCCGGCGTCACGACCGATTTGATTTTGATTTGAATGGCTTCGGTACGGCCGACACGGGAAGTCTAGACCAGCCCCGACAACGGCGTCACGCTAAAGCGGTCCTTGGCGAATTGGGGAGAATGGGATGGCGAAGCGGTATCCGTTGCCGAAACGGTTCAATGCGGCGTTGAGCGAAACGGCCTATGCCCGGCTCAGGGACTTGAACGCGAAGTGGCATCTCGGCAACAACTACCTGCTGGTCGTGCTGTTGGAAAACCTCGACAGATATGCCGACGCGGACGCATTGGACCGGGCGTTCGAAGAATTTATCGCCGAATACGGCGCCCCATCCGGTCCGGCGAAACCCGAGGCGTAACATCGGCGGCTCGAACGGCATCAAAGCAGCGATGTGTCGGCGCATTTGCCGCACGGCGAATTTGCTCACAGAATAAGCGCACTAGATTCCTGGTATTCGAAAATGAGTCTGTCGTGGATGGGGGCGTCGGACGATGACGATGGATCGTTTCAAGGCCGTTTCCACCCGGATTTCGGCAACATTTCTCGCCCTGTGCACGCTGTTCAGCGTTGTCGAGGTGGGCGCGCAAAGCTTAAGGGCAACAGACGCCGCCGAGCTGGAACGCCTGATCGGCGAGGCGCGCGATCAGGGCGCGAAGGTCGTCGTCATCGAGACGCCGGCCGGCACAGGCGACGCCCAAGGCGACGCGGCCGAGCCGAACAAGTCGGCCGTGATCGAGGATCAGGCGCTGCAAGTCCGCTCGCGGTTTCGCGAGATCCTGGCCGGCGCCAGCCAGTTCGCCGACCGGGCCGGCGAGACCGTGCGGCAATACGATCCGGGCGGGTCGATGTACTGGCCGCTGCCGGCGGCGCTGATGGCCGTTCTGTTCCTGGTGGTCGGCTACGGCGCGGAAACGCTGCTCAACCGGTGGGGCCGGTCGCATTTCCAGCACCTGTTCAACCCGACGCCCGAAAGCGAGGTCGAAAAGATCTCCTACCTGCTGCTGCGGGGTTTGATGCAGATCGTCGCCATCGCACTCGGTCTCGCCCTCGCGCTGCTGGTTGGCCTCGCCTTCGATCAGGGCGAGACGCATGTCCGCAACACGCAGCTGATCGTCATCTTTGGCGTGACCATCGTGCGCGCCATGTCGGTGTTCTTCCAAAACCTGTTCGCCTACGACACGCCCAGCCACCGCCTGCTGCACCTGTCCGACGCGGACGCCGTACGCATGCATCGCGGCCTGATGGGCATCCTGATCATCGGCGCGATATCGATCGGCACGTGCTTGTGGATGGAGGCCCTGGCGCTCAACCGGGACGCCCATGTCCTGGCATTGATGGTGACGACTCTGCTGGCGACGGTGCTGCTGTCGGGTTTCGCCATCGTCGAGCGGCGCACGGTGGCCGGTATGATCCTGGGCGCCGGCGCGGCCGATGCGAAGCCCGGATTAATGCGGCTCGTCGCGGCCGTCTGGCACATTCTGGCGGTGCTCTACTTCGTCGTCGCCTGGATGGTGAGCAGCGTGCGCCTGGTCCTCGACCTGCCGAACGCGCTGGGTCTTGTGGGGGATCCGGTACTGATCATCCTGTTCGCCATCGCCGGTTACGGCGCGGCGCTGCTGCTGATCGAGTGGCTCTTTACGCGTCGCGCGGCGCAACGCGGGCAGGCGACCGCCGACGACGATACCGACACGGAGGTCGCGGACGAGACGGCGAGCGAGGACGCATTGACGGAAGCGCCGGTTCGCGGCTTCAAGGAGCTGGCGGAGCATGCCGCCGCGGTGATGACCGTCGCGATCTCGATCTGGCTGATCTTCGACCTCTGGGGCGTCAACCTGACCGAGGACGGCGGCATCCTGCACTCGTTGTGGGAAATCCTGCTGATCGGCTTCCTGGCCTATCTCGCCTTCGCCGGCGTGCGGATCGCCATCGACCGCCGGATCGCCGAGGAAGGCGGCTTCGACGAGGAGCCGGAGCCGGGCGAGGAAGGCGGCGCGCAAGGCACCTCGCGGCTGGCGACGCTGTTGCCGCTGTTCCGCAACTTCCTGTTCATCGTCATTGCCGTGATCGGCGGCATGATCGCCCTGTCGGAGCTGGGCGTCGACATCGCGCCGCTGTTCGCCGGCGCCGGCGTCGTCGGTCTCGCCATCGGCTTCGGTGCGCAGGCGCTGATCCGCGACATTTTTTCCGGCGCCTTCTTCCTGATGGACGACGCCTTCCGCAAGGGCGAGTACATCGACCTCGGCGACGTCAAAGGCACGGTCGAGAAGATCTCGATCCGGTCGATGCAGCTACGCCATCACATGGGACCGCTGCACACGATTCCGTTCGGCGAGGTCCGACACCTGACGAACTATTCGCGCGACTGGGTGATGATGAAGCTGCCGCTGCGGCTGACCTACGACACCGACGTTGAGAAGGTGCGCAAGCTGATCAAAAAACTGGGCCAGGAGCTGCTGGAGCATCCTGAGCTGGGCGAAAAGTTCATGCAGCCGCTGAAGTCGCAGGGCGTCTATCAGATGGAAGACTCGGCGATGATCATCCGGGTCAAGTTCATGACCAGGCCGGGCGACCAGTTCCAGGTGCGGAAAGAGGTCTATGCCCGCATCCGCGCGCTGTTCGAGAGCGAGGGCATTCGTTTCGCCCACCGCGAGGTGACGGTGCGCGTCGCCGAAACGCCGAACGGCGAGCCGCTGACGCACGCGCAGAAGGAAGCCGTCGCCGGCGCTGTCCGTCCGTCGATCGAGGCCGACCAGCCTCCAAAGACCGGTAGCGACGACCGCTAGTTTTTGCGCTCACGGCAGTGGACCTGAAGGTGGGCGCCTGCGCGGGCGGGCCGGATAAGCCGGCGGGCCGTAGTCGCGGCCCGTTGGCGCCGCCTTTCGCAAACTTGTGGCGCCCGGTAAGGTCGAGGCGTCACATCGAACCGGTTCCCCATGCTCGACAGCGCCGTGGCGGCCAGCCCGATCCTGCTGGCGGTCGTCCTTATTCTTGGTTTCCGCCAACCGGCCGGACCGGCGGCGCTGGGCTGCGCCACCTATGCGGCATTGCTGGCGTTGTTCTGGCCAGCCTTCGCCGGGCCGCTGGATGCCGTGCTGGCCAGCGTCGCCAAGGGCAGCCTGACCAGCCTGACGCTGGCTTACGTGTTGCTGGGCGGCATCGCCCTGCACCAGGTGCTGACGGTGACGGGCGCGCTGGACGTGCTGGCCGACGCGCTGCGGCAATTGCTGCCGGCGGCGGGCGACCGGCTGCTGGTGATGCTGTTCGGCGTCTCGGTGTTCTTCGAGTCCGCCACCGGCTTCGGCGTCGGCATCATCGTCACGGCGCCGCTGCTGGAGCGCTTCGGTCAGCCGCCGCTGCGCGCCGCCTTTCTGGCGCTTCTGGGGCAATGCGCGGTGCCCTGGGGCGCGCTCGGCGTCGGCACCTATCTGGGCGCCGAGCTGTCGGGGCTACCGACGGACGAGATCGCCGCGATGTCGGCGCTGCTGAGTTGGCCGTTCGTCCTGCTCTGCGGCGGCATCGCCGCCCATGTCGGCGGCCTGCCGCGTAACGCTGCGACCGTCGTCCGGGTGATCGTCTGGTCGACCGTGCTGACGGCGGCGTTGGCCGGCCTGTCGCTGCTGCTCGGCACCGAGCTCGGCGGCTGCCTCGCCGGTCTCGCGGTGGTGCTGCTGGGCATCGCGCGCGGTCGCCGCGACGGGCCGCTGCCGGCGGGTCTGTCGAAGGCGCTGGCGCCGCTCGCCGCACTGCTGGCGGCGCTGTTGCTGACGCGGCTGGTGCCTGATATCGGCGCCTGGACGACATCGTTGCTGCGCTGGGAGCTGCCGGCGCTCGGCTATGTGCTGTCGCCGGTGCATCATCCCGGCTTCTGGATGCTGACGGCCGCGG
Organism: Alphaproteobacteria bacterium; assembly: GCA_965232515.1. Lineage (GTDB taxonomy): Bacteria > Pseudomonadota > Alphaproteobacteria > JANQKO01. Next base: position 3,455,084 of record CBDDPY010000002.1, read on the forward strand.
CGGCCGGCATCGCCCTGCACGGCCTGCCGGCCGGCCAGGCCGGCGTCATGATGCGCACCGGGGCCAGTCGGTGGGTGCTGGCGAACCTGCCCGTGCTCGGCTTTCTCGCCATGGCGCAGGTGATGCTGAACGCCGGCATGATCGAGACGATCGCCGGCGCCATGTCGCGGGGATTGGGCCCGTTCGCGGTGCTGTCGGTCACGATGCTGGGGGCGCTCGGCGGCTTCCTCACCGCCAGCAACGTCGGCTCGAACGCGATTTTCATGCCCCTGCAGATGGCGCTCGCCGAGCAGCTGGGGCTCGACCGGTTGAGCACGGCGGCGGCGCAGAACTCGGCCGGCTCGAACCTGAGCTTCGCCTCGCCGGCCCGCGTGGTGCTGGCCGCGGCGATCTGCGGCGCGCCGGAACAGCAACACCTGCTGATGCGCCAGGCGCTGGCCGCCGGCCTTGCCGGCACGGCCGTGCTGACGCTCGCTTACCTCGTTTCGATCCGCCTCGAAGCATTCGCGCTGCCCTGAGCGTTAGCCTTGCCGCCGTTCGCCATGAACGGGCCGAGGGGACGCGGATGATCGCCAGACACGATATCGCCGGACGGGACCTGCCCGATCTGTCATTCCCCGTTTCCAACATTGCGCTTTGGGAGCGGCGGCCAGTCATCGCGGACGCCCCGCCCGTTCTCTACGTGCATGGCGCCACGTTTCCGACCGAGCTCGCCTTTACCTTCGCCTTCGACGGCGTGTCCTGGGCCGATCATCTGGCAGGCCAGGGCTTCTGGCCATGGGGCCTCGACTTCACCGGCTTCGGCGCATCGGCGATCGATTGGGATGCGGTCGTTGCGGAGGCAGGACCCATCGGCAAGGCTGCGGATGCGGCACAACAGATCGCGGCGGCCTGCGCGCTCGTGCACGGCCGCACCGGCGCTGCCCGCATCGACCTGATCGCGCATTCCTGGGGCACGATCCCGGCGCGCCTGTTCGCAGCGCAACGGCCCGACCTGGTGCGCCGGCTGGCGCTGTTCGGGCCGATCGTATGTCGGGACGGGCCTGCCAAGCCAAGGATCACGGCGCCCTGGCGTCTGGTGACGGCGGACGATCAACGCAGGCGTTTCCTGGGCTACGTGCCGAGCGGTCACGCGCCGCTGCTGGCCGACCGGCACTTCGCGCGCTGGGCCGCGGCCTATCTCGATTCCGATCCGTACGCCCGCAACCGGACGCCGGCGGCGGTGAAAATCCCCACCGGTCCCGCCGCCGATATCCAGGATACCTGGTCCGGCGAACGGCTCTACCCGTCCGCTTCGATAACCGCCGAGACCGCCATCCTACGCGGCGAATGGGACAGCCTCTGCACGGACGCGGACGCCGCGAACCTGACCGCCGAGCTGACGGCGGCGCGGGCGGTGCATGACATCAAGCTGCCGGCCGGCACCCATGTCATGCACCTCGAGACCGGCCGGATGCGGCTGTGGGACGCCGCCGCCCGCTTCCTGCACGCCGGCTAATTCAAGTTCCGGTGACAGTAACCGTAACTCTGGAAGCGAAGCACGCGAATTACGGTTACTGTCACCGGAATTAAGTTCCTGCGGGTGTGGTCGGAAGGAGTCGCTGGGTCGGGTAGGCGGTGGTATCGTTTTTGGTCGGGGACGTCGCTTGTCGGGGGAGCGGAGATGGCGGTCGAAAGTCTGACGCTGCGGAACATTCGTGCGCGGCCGGTGCTGTTGGCGCTGGCGCGGCCGGTGGTGGCGCGGATCGCCACCATTACCGAGTGGCCGTTGATCCTGATCGATCTGGAGACCGAAGAAGGCATCACCGGGCGGGCCTACCTCGAACCCTATGTGCCGAAGGCCATGCGCTATCTGGTGCCGGCGTTGCACGATCTGGGCGAGATGCTGAAGGGCAAGAGGGTGGCGCCGGTCGAGTTCTACGATGCCGGCCGCAAGTCATTGCATTTCGTCGGCTACGAGGGGCTGTCGATGATCGCCGTCGCCGGGCTCGACATGGCCGCCTGGGACGCGCTGGCGCGGGCCGCCGACGTGCCGCTCTGCGTGCTGCTGGGCGGCAGCACCGGTCCGGTGCCGGCCTATAACAGCAACGGGCTGTGGCTGAAGGAACCGGCTGAAATCGGGGCCGAGGCCGTCGAGCTGCGCGACGAAGGCGGCTTCAAGGGCCTGAAGCTGCGCATGGGGCGCGAGCGGGTGGCCGACGACCTGGCGGCGCTCGACGCGGTCCGCGAGGCCGTCGGCGACGACATGGCCGTTATGGTCGACTTCAATCAGGGCCTGCATCTGGGCGAGGCGTTGCAGCGCTGCCACGCGATCGACAATTACGGCCTCGCCTGGATCGAGGAGCCGGTCGTTTACGACAATTTCGAAGGCTATGCGCAGCTCGCGGCCGAGCTGAAGACGCCACTGCAGATCGGCGAGAATTTCTATGGGCCCCGCGATCTCTACAAGGCCGTGCGCATGCATGCCTGCGATCTGGTGATGCCCGACTTCATGCGCATCGGCGGCGTCACCGGCTGGCTGCAGGCCGCCGGCATCGCGGCCGCCGCCGGCCTGCCGATGTCGACGCATCTCTATCCGGAAGTCGGCGCGCATGTGATGCGGGTGACGGAGACGGCGCATTGGCTGGAATGGCAGAGCTGGGCCGACCCGATCCTGCAGCAGCCCTATGACATCAGCGGCGGCGACGTCCACATACCGGACAAGCCGGGCCTGGGCCTGGACTGGGACGAGGATGCCGTCGCCGCCCACCTCGTCGAATAGCCGCAACGTTCACGCGAAAGGGAGATCCGACCGATGCCCGCCAAACACCCCGCTTTCAAGGTCGCCGCCGTGCAGGCGGCGCCGGTGTTTCTCGATCTCGAGGCCACGGTCGACAAGGCCGTCGGGCTGATCGAGGAAGCCGGCGGCAACGGCGCCAAGCTGATCGCCTTTCCCGAGACCTGGATTCCCGGCTATCCCTGGTGGATCTGGCTGGGCGCACCGGCCTGGGGCATGCAGTTCGTGCAGCGCTATCACGACAACGCGCTGGTCCTGGGCAGCGCGGAGGACCTGCGCATTCGCGAGGCGGCGCGGAAGGCCGGCCTGCATGTGGTGCTGGGCTACAGCGAGAAGGACGGCGGCAGCCTCTATATGGGCCAGTCCCTGATCGATGCCGACGGCGAGGTGATCGCCACGCGCCGCAAGCTGAAGCCGACGCATGTCGAGCGCACGGTGTTCGGCGAGGGCGACGGCAGCGACCTCGCGGTCTACGAGACCGGCATCGGCCGGCTGGGCGCGCTCTGCTGTTGGGAGCATCTGCAGCCGCTGACGAAATACGCCATGTTCTCCATGCACGAGCAGGTGCACGTGGCGTCCTGGCCGAGCTTCAGCCTCTATCGCGGCATGGCCTATGCGCTGGGCCCCGAGCTGAACAACGCGGCGAGCCAGATGTATGCCGCCGAGGGCCAATGCTTCGTGCTGGCGCCGTGCGCCACGGTGTCGCCGGAGATGATCGAGATGCTGGCCGACACCGACGACAAGAAGGCCATGCTGAAGCCCGGCGGCGGATTCGCCATGATCTACGGTCCCGACGGCAGCCCGCTGAACGAACGCCTGCCGGAAGACCAGGAAGGCCTGATCTATGCCGATATCGATTTGGGCATGATCTCGCTGGCGAAATCGGCGGCCGATCCGGTGGGGCATTATTCGCGGCCCGACGTGACCCGCCTGATGCTGAACACGACGCCGGCCTCGCGAGTCGAGCGCATGGCGACGCCGATCCAGGACGTCGAGCCCAGCCACGCGGATGCCGAGCCGGCCGCCAGCGAGAGCTGACCGGAGGTTGCCTTGGCGCTTCCGTTGAGACGGGCAACGGACGACGACGCGCCAGCGGTCCGGGCTGTCGTGCGCGCGGCCTACGCCAAGTACGTTCCGCGCATGGACCGTGAGCCGATGCCGATGACGGCCGACTATGCGCAGGCCGTGCGAGACAATCAGGTCTGGCTGGCCGGCGAATCGCCCGATATCGACGCCATACTGGAGCTGGTGCCGGAGGCGGATCATCTGCTGGTCGCGAACATCGCCGTGCACCCGGATCGCCAGGGCGCCGGCCTGGGCCGGCAATTGCTGGCGTTCGCCGAGACGGAGGCGAAACGGCAGGGCTTCGACGAACTCAGGCTCTACACGCATATCACCATGACCGAGAATGTGACGATGTACGAACATCTCGGCTGGGAAGAGACCCACCGCGGCGGCCAGGACGGCTTCGAACGCGTGTTCATGCGGAAGTTTTTGCGCTAGCCGGCCGTCTCCCACCCAGGCGCTGTCGCGAAAGCGCCTCGCAAGCTTCATTGCGCTGTCACAAATCCGTCAGCCTCCCCTCGTAGCCTGCCGGCCAGATTGGTGACGCGTGTAATTCGTTCGCGGTCCGGGCGGCGGCGATGGCGCGGTCGGCATGGAGACCTGCGATGCTGAGCTTGACGTCGACCTCGAAGCACTATGGCGCCGTGATCGCGGTCGACGACGTGACGTTGCGCATACCCAACGGTCAGATGGTCGGCGTGATCGGCCGCTCCGGCGCCGGAAAATCGACCTTGCTGCGGCTGATCAACCGGCTGATCGATCCGACCACCGGCGCGATCAGCTATGACGGCGCCGAGGTATCGCGCCTGCGCGGGCGGGGCTTGCGCGACTGGCGGGCGAACTGCGCGATGATCTTTCAGCAGTTCAATCTGGTGAACCGGCTGGACGTGATCACCAACGTGCTGGTCGGCCGCATCGGCTACAAGGCGACGCTGCCGACACTCGCCAAGCATTTCAGCGCCGAGGAACGGGCCGTCGCGGTACGTGCGCTCGACCGCCTGGACCTGCTGCCACAGGCCCTGCAGCGGGCCGACACGCTGTCCGGCGGTCAGCAGCAACGGGTCGCCATCGCCCGCGCGCTGGTGCAGGAACCGTCGATCATCCTGGCCGACGAGCCGATCGCCTCGCTCGATCCGGCGAACGCGACACGGGTGATGGAAGCGCTGTCGTCGATCAACCGCGACGACGGCCTGACGGTGATCTGCAACCTGCACCACCTGGACACGGCCAAGCACTATTGCGACCGCATCATCGGCATGGCCCACGGCCGCATCGTCTTCGACGGCGCGCCGGCCGCGCTGACGCAAGCGGACGCGCGCGAGATCTATGGCGTCGACGGTACGGTCGACGAATGGGGCGGCGAGATGCGTCCCGTCGCGGTGCCGGGCGCGGCCGAGATGGAACCGGCCGCCGCCACCGCCTGATCCCCATCACTGTTGCAGCAACCCCCTGGCAAAGGAGAGCCGACATGCAACTGACCCGACGATTCCTGATCACGGCCACGGCGGCCGCGGTCTGCATGGGCGCCGGCGCCGCGACGGCCGGCGACTGGCGGACGAAGTATCCCGAGCTGACGCTGGGTGTGATCACCTCGGAGAACGAGGCCGACCGCATCGCGCGCTACAAGCCGGTGCGCGAATACCTGGAGCGCGAGCTGGGCGTCGCCATCAAATGGCGCACGGCGACCGACTATGCCGGCATCATCGAGGGCGTGAAGGCCGGCAAGATCGAGATCGCCCGCTTCGGTCCGGCGTCCTATGCCAAGGCCTGGATGGTGACCGGCGGCAAGGTCGTGCCGATGGTCGGCGAGCTCGATAAGAACGGCAATTTCGGCTACCACGCGGTGGTCGTGGTGCGCGCCGACAGCCCCTATCAGAACATCGACGACCTGAAGGGCAAGAAGCTGGCCTTCGCCGACCCGAACTCGACCTCGGGCCACCAGGCCCCACGTTTCTTCATGACCGAGGCCGGCTACGATCCGGACGCGTTTTTCGGCGAGACCGGCTTTTCCGGCAGCCACGAGAACAGCGTCATGGCGGTGCTGAACGGCACCTACGATGCCGCCGCCACCTGGTGGCGCGACGAGACCCGCTCGAACCCGAAGCGGATGGAAGACAAGGGCATGATCGAGCCCGGCCAGTGGCGGGTGATCTGGAAATCGCCGAAGCTGCCGGCGAGCCCCTGGGCGATGTCGACCAACCTGCCCGACCAGATGCGGGCCGACGTGCAGAACGTCCTCTACAACATGAAGGACAAGGACCCGAACGCCTGGCAGTCGCTGACCGACGGCAAGGCCAGCGGCTACCGCAAGGTGACGCACGAGGACTATGAAGGCATCGTGCGCATGATCAAGGCCAACCAGGCGAAGCGCCGCACAGGTTGATGACAAGCGTAAGCCGGGATCGGCCGTCGGCATCCGTGACGACGGCCGATCCCGGACCTGCTCCGGCCATCAAACCTTCATGACAAACACGATTCAGGCGACCGGCGGCGGCGATCCGGTTGCGGCGTTCGAGGCGGCGCGGGATGCCGCGCGGCGCGCCAAACGATTGCAGACGGCTGCCGGCACCGCCCTCTTCGGGCTTGCGATCGCGGCGTCGGTCTATATCGGCGAGGTCCGGATCGACACCTTCGTCGAGGGCCTGCCGGGTTTCGCCAATTACCTGAACGACATCGCGCCGGTGCTGCGGCCGGGGCACCTGGCCGAGGACGTGGCGGAGTGGTACTGGGCGTTTCCCCGCTGGCTCGGTCTGCTCTGGGACACGGTGCTGATCGCTTTCGCCGGTACGCTGCTGGGCGGCATCGGCGCGCTCGTGTTCTGCTTCCCGGCCTCGCGCAACCTGATGCCGCACTATCCGGTCTATTTCGTCGCCCGCCGCCTGGCCGAGATCGCCCGCGCCGTACCGGAGCTAGTCTACGCGCTGATCTTCGTCTTCGCCTTCGGTCTGGGACCGCTGGCGGGCGTGCTGGCCATCGCCGTGCATACGGCCGGCGCGCTCGGCAAGCTGTTCGCCGAGGTCAATGAGAACGTCGACGCCAAACCGATCGAGGGCGTGATCGCGGCCGGCGGCAACTGGTTCCAGATGATCCGTTTCGCGGTGATCCCGCAGGTGCTGCCGAACTATACGAGCTACGGCCTGCTGCGCTTCGAGATCAACGTGCGTGGCGCGGCGGTGATCGGTTTCGTCGGCGCCGGCGGCATCGGCCAGGAGCTGATGTTCGTGATCCGCGAGTTCATCTACACCGATGTCAGCGCGCTGGTGCTGATGATCGTCGCCGCCGTGGTCTGCATCGACATCTCCTGCGAGAAGCTGCGCCACTATCTGATCGGAGAGGAGGGCCTGTCGTGACGCCGTCCGCGAACGGCCCGTCCTCGACTGCGGCCTTGCGTCAACGCCACCCGCAACTGTTCGGCAAGACGCCGGCCGAAAAGCTGCGCGACCGGCTGATCATCGCCGCCGTCGTCGCGTTCAGCATTTACGCCCTCGGCGCGACGGGCTTCTTCGATCTGGACAAGATCTTCGGCGGCCTCGGCAAGCTTGGGCACGTGCTCGGCTTCATGCTGCCACCGGCGCATAACGGCTATTTCTGGGATTTCATGGGCGGCATCTTCGAGACGCTCGCCATGGCCTTCCTGGGTACGCTGCTGGCGGCGATCATGGGCGTGCCGCTGGGGTTCCTGGGCGCCAAGAACGTGGTGCCGCAATGGGTATTCCATTTCGGCCTGCGCCGGTTTTTCGACGGCATCCGCGGAATCGACCAGCTGATCTGGGCGCTGATCTTCATCAACGTCGTCGGTCTGGGGCCGTTCGCCGGTATCCTGGCGATCGCCGTCGGCGATACCGGCACCTTCGGCAAGCTGTTCGCCGAGGCGATCGAGAATATCGACAAGCGTCAGGTCGAAGGCGTACGCGCCGCCGGCGGCAACAAGATCCAGGTCATCCGCTTCGGCATGCTGCCGCAGGTGTTTCCGGTGATCCTGAGTCAGGTGCTCTATTACTTTGAATCAAATACCCGTTCGGCGACCATTCTGGGCATCGTCGGCGCCGGCGGCATCGGCCTGCAGCTCTCCGACCGCATCCGCGTCTACAACTGGGACGAGGCCGCCTTCATCATCCTGATGATCCTGGTGACCGTCGCGATTATCGACGTCATCTCGCGGCACGTGCGCGAGCGTTTCATCGGTAAGACCGAATACCGGCCATAGGGCGGGGCGACGTTATGGCCCGCCGGGGCGCGAATCGATGATGTGCCGCTGGATATACTGATAGGTCCGGCGTTTCTGCTCCGCGGCGAACTGCTGGCGCATGCATTCGGAGAACGCCGGGGTTTCCGGCTCCAGGCCCCGTTCCCGACAGCTTTCCTCGAACCGTTCCTGAAGCGGGCGCGGCTCGGCGCAGCCCGCGATCAAGGCGACGGCGGCCAGCGCCACGATTCCCGCCGGGATCCGCCGAAATCGGCGTCCGGCCGGACCGATCCAGGCGCGCGAACAACGATTTTGCATCGAGAGGCTCATTTCGGCGGCTAGCTGGTATATGGCGACGACGATCCGGCATTCCCAGGCCCGCCGCGTTGACCGGTATCAAACGCCGCCGTCAAAGCCTATGTCCGGCCGTTTAGCTGACATAGAATTGGCCTGGGTTAACTCTCGCGGGACACGACGCCAGGACGGCCGCCTTGAACCTGATCTGCGAAGCCTGCGCCTACGCCAATCCGCCGAACCACCGTTTCTGCGGCCAATGCGGCGCCGCCTTGACGGCGGCGCCCGAGCATCGGCGCGCATCGCCGGTCGATGGCGAGGCCGACACGACGCCATCGGACTTGCGTCGCGCGCTGGGCGGCGAGCGGAAACAGTTGACCGTCATGTTCGTCGAGATCGTCGATAACGCCACACAGGGCGGCGACATCGATCCCGAACAGACGGCACGCCGTGTCGAGCAGGCCATCGGCCTGATGAAAACCGCCGCGCACCGCTATGACGGCACGGTCAACCGGGTGCATGGCGAGGGCATGATGGCGCTGTTCGGCGCGCCGGTCGCACACGAGGATCACGCCGCGCGCGCCTGTTTCGCGGCGCTCGACATGCAGGAGGCGCTTGGCGGCAACGCGCTGCGCATTGGCCTCAATTCCGGCCCGGTAATGGTGCGGACGCTGGATACCGGGCTGTCGGCCAGCTACGACGCCATGGGCCCGGCCGTGCATCTGGCCGCCCGCATGGGACAGCTGGCGCAGCCCGGCACGGTCTGCGCGACGCAGAGCACGGTGCTGCTGGCGCAGGGATTTATCGACGCCCGCCCGATCGGTCCGGTCAAGGTCAAGGGTCTGAGCGGCACCGTCGACGCCTTCGAGGTGACGGGCGGGGCCCGCATGCGCACGCCATGGCAGGCCCGGGCCCGGCATGGCCTGGCGAATTTCGTCAACCGCACGGCGGAGCTCGACGCGCTCGACGGCGCGCTCGACAGCGCGCTGTCGCGCCGCGGTCGCGTCGTCACGCTGATCGGCGAGCCGGGCATCGGCAAGTCGCGGCTGGTGCACGAGTTCACCCGCTCGGCGGCCGCGCGACACTGGACCGTGCATGTCTGCGGCGGCACGCCGCACAGCAAGACGAGCGCGCATCTGCCGATCGGCGCCCTGCTCCGCTCCTGGTTCAGCCTGGAAGACGGCGACAGCGGCGACGACGCCGCGCTGAAGGTGCGCGCCAAGATAAGCGCCCTCGACCGCCGGCTGCGGCCGCAACTGCCGGCGATCTATGCCGTTCTGGGCCTGCCCGCGACGGACTCGACGTTCCTGTCGCTGGGGCCGGAGCAACGGCGCGACCGGATCGTCAATGCGGTCAGCGACATTTTCCTGCGCGAGGCCGAGCTGCATCCGCTGATCCTGGTGTTCGAGGACCTGCACTGGATGGATTCGCTGACCCGGCTGGTCATCGACCGGCTGACGGCGCAACTGGCGATGGCGCGCATCCTGCTGCTGGCGACGAGCCGGCCCGAGTTCGACGACACCTGGGCCGGCGCGGCGCATTATCAACGCCTGCAGCTCGATCCGCTGGACGACGACGCGGCGGCGGCGCTGCTCGACGGACTGATCGGCCGGGACGCCGATCTGGAGCCGCTGAAGACGTTCCTGTCGCTGCGCGGCGAAGGCCTGCCGCTTTACCTGGAGGAAGCCATCCTGGCCCTGGTGGAGACCGGCGCGCTGGCCGGCAGCCATGGCGACTACCGCCTGGTATCCGAGTTCAAGACCACCGACGTGCCGGCCCGGCTGCACGCCATCCTGGCGGCCCGTATCGATCGCCTGTCGTTCGAGCACAAGCAGCTGCTGCAAACCGCCTCGGTGATCGGCAATAGCGTACCGCTGGACCTGCTGGCGCCGATGAGCGGTCTGTCCGACGGTCGTTTGAAGCAGGTCCTGGCCGACCTGCAGGCGGGCGATTTCATCCACGCCGACGCCGCCGCGCCGGAGCGCGCTTGCGCCTTCAAGCACGCGCTGATCCGCGACGTCGCCTATGACAGCGTGCTGCTGGACAAGCGCCGCGACCTGCATGCCGAGCTGGTGGACGTGATCGAAGTGGCGCACGCAGACGCGCTCGACGCCCAGGTCGAGCTGCTGGCATTTCACGCCGAGCGCGGCGAGAAATGGCGCAAGGCCGTGACCTATCTGGACCGGGCGGCGAGCAAGGCCTTCGAGCGCACGGCGCTGGGCGAATCCGCGCAGCTGGCGCAGCAGGCGATCGAGATCCTGGACCGCCTGCCCGACGATTCCTGGAAGGCCGAACAGGCGATCGATCTGCGCCTCAAGGCGCGGACGGCGTTGAGCCCGACCGGGCGGCTGGACCTCGCCAATCATTACCTGGCCGAAGCCGAGACGCTGGCCGAGGCCGCCGCCGACGCCCGACGGCTGGCGCTGATCAATATCTCGAAAACGCAAGTGTTGAACTACGAGGGCAACGTGGAGGAGGCGATCGCGGCCGGTCATCGCGCCTGCGCCGCCGCCGGCCGCGTCGGCGACGAGAATATCCGCGTCGTCGCCGAGTTCTTCCTGTCGCAGGCGCATTTCTTCCACGGCGACTACCGGCGCACGATCGAGATCCTGACGCCCAATGCCGATCTGTTGTTGCGCGCCAAGTTCGCGCCACGGCTCGGCACCACGGGCACCGGCGCCGTGCTGTGTCTGATGACACTGGCCCGCGCGCACGCCTTTATCGGCGAATTCGAGAACGCCTTCGCGCATGCCCGTTCGGCCTGGCGGGCGGCCGAGGAGGTCGACCGTCCGTTCGATCAGGGGCTGGCCTGCCACGGCTGGGGCGTGGCGGCGCTGACCGCCGGGCAGTTGTCCGAGGCGGCCGAGGTCCTGAATCGCGGCCTGGAAATCTGTCAGACGCACGGCTTCCGCTCGCAATATCCCCTGCTGGCCGGGCCGCTGGGCTACACATTCGCGCTGCAGGGCGCGCACGCGGCGGCATTGCCGCTGTTGGAGAGCTCGGTCGCCGAATCGACGCAGGCCAACCTGATCTTCTTCGAAGCCTGGAGCACCGGCCTGCTGGCCGCCGCGCATCGGCTTGCCGGCGACGACGACCGGGCGTTGACCCGGGGGCGGCGGGCGCTGTCGCTGGCCGAAGAGCGCCGGTACGAATGGCTGAAGGTCTGGCTCTACCGCATGCTTGGCCGGCTGACGACGACACGGGCGCGGATGCCCGACGACGCGCTAAACCATCTGACCACGGCCCGCGACCTGGCGAACCGGCTGGAGATGCTGCCCGATCTGGCGCACTGCCATCTCGCGCTGGCCGAGCACTTCACCGCGGCCGGACAGCATGCCGATGCGCAACGCGAGCTGGCCATGGCGCGCCGGCTCTACGACCGGCTGGGCATGACCCACTGGTCGCCGCAGCTCAGCCGGATCGCAGGCGCAGACTAACCCGCTCAGAGACCCCGGGCGGTCCGTCAGGTTCTGACTAGACGGATTGACCGGCCATGGCGCGGCCGAACGCGCCGCCGCCCGGCGGACGTTCGTTGGTGTTCCACTGGCACGGCGCGGCCATGTCGCAAGCCACCGGGATGCCCCAGATGAACGGCGCCGGCGGTCCGTAGGCGTCGCCCAACCGCGCCTTGGTCTGGAAGAACAGCTCGCCGGAATACTTCGCCCGGCCGGCCGAGCGCGAATCCTCGGGCTCGTGGTGCAGGAAGAAGCCGATCTTGTCGCTGAACGCCTGGTAATCCCGCGTGCGCAGGATGAACTGATGCCAGGCCATGTCGACCTTTGCCGCCGGCACATAGACGTTGTATTCCCGAGTCGCCGCGATCTCCTTGTTCGCTTTCGGCGGAAACAGGATCGGCAGCGACAAAAAGCGCTTCAGCTCGCGAACAATGGTGCCGCATTCTTCCGGCAGGATAAGTCCCATGCCGTCGGCGACCAGCGTATTCTCGACATAGGAAAGGTCATGCTCCTCGATGACCTTTAATTTCGCCGTCATGTCGTTGAAACGGCGCTTATCACCCCGCTTCGAATAGTAGCGCGATTCGAAGTCCTTCAGTAATCCGAGTGGCCCGAGTCCGAAATCCGACATTCATATCCCCCTGATGACGTCGTAAAGGGGGTCAGTATATTCGCGCGCGTTAACCATGAATAGTACAACTCGCACGATTTGAGAAAAAACTACGCTTTAGGCCCGAATTCGCAACCCCTCGGGACTTGAGGCATAGCCGGTAAGCGTGCGTTCAGCGTAGGTCTGGCGCCAGGACAGCATCTTCTGAGCGTATTCCAGTACTTTCGGCGCCATGCTCGGATCGTTCGCCAGGTTGCGGAACTGGTTCGGATCGGTCGAGAGATCGAAGAACAGCGGCGGCAGCGATGCGAAGTGCACGTATTTGTACTTCTCGTCCTGAATGACGGCGAGCGCGCACTGGTCCATGTGCAGGCCGAGCGCCGATTCGGGCTTGCTGTAGAAGATATCCCGGTAGTCGAACTCGTAATGAACTTCCGCGCGCCAGTCGGCCGGCGGCGCATCGTGGCAGAACGGCAGCAGCGAACGGCCGTCGCACTGGCGCGGGATCTCGGCGCCAAGCCAGGACAGGATCGTCGGCATGGTGTCGATGGTTTCGGTGAAGCGGTCGACGATGGTGCCGCGCGTGCCGTCGGCCGCCTGCGCGGGATCGCGAATGATCATGGGGATGCGATAGGACTGATCGAAATAGCCGAGCTTGCCCAGCAGATAGTGGTCGCCAAGCTGCTCGCCGTGATCGCAGGTGAAGACGATCAGGGTGTCGTCCCACTGCCCGGTCTCCTTCAGATGCGTGAAGATCCGGCCGAGCTGATCGTCGATCTCGCACATCAGGCCATAGTACGTGGCCCGCATCTGCCGCACGTCGGCCTCCGACATGTCGCGGGCAAGGCCGACGCCGTCGCGGAAGAAACCGCTCTGCGCCACGTCGTTGAGATAGAACGACAGCAACGGATGCTGCTCGGCCTCGCCCTGCCAGTCGTCACCGCGCACCGGCGGCGGCATGTCGGCAGCGTCGTACATGGCATGGTACGGCGCCGGCGCGATGAATGGCGGATGCGGCCGGTAATAGCCGAGATGCAGCAGCCAGGGATTATCGCCGCGGGCCTTCAAATAAGTCAGCCCGCGTTCGGTGAACCAGGCCGTGTCGGACAGCTCGGCCGGAATGCGCGAATGCCGGGCGGTGGCGCCGCGCTGATCCGTCGCCTCGCCCGCCGGCAGCCAGATATCGGCGCGGTCGTCCGGCAACGCGAAACCCTTGCTGGCGACCCAGCCGAAATAGCCCTCCATGTAGGGCTCGAACGTGCCGACGGGCCGCCAGCCGTCCATCAGGTCACCGAGGACCTTGAAGCGCGGATCGTCGGCCGCAGTAATGCGCGGATCGGGCGTGGTCGTGGTGTAGCCGACCAGCGCCGCGTCGTAGCCGGCCTTGCGGGCCTCCAGCGCCAGGTTGGTATGCCGGGAATCCAGCGGGATCGTGTTCTGCACCGCCCGGTGATTCATCATGTACATGCCGGTCAGCAGCGAGGCCCGGCCGGGGCCGCAGGGCACGGCCTGGGTGAAGTGGTTGCGAAAGGTCACCCCCTCGGCGCAGAGCATGTCGAGGTTCGGTGTTCGCAGTAGCGGGTCGCCGAGCTTCGACAGGATATCGCCGCGCCATTGGTCGACGACGATTAGCAGAACGTTCTTCCGGGCCGTCATAGGGGTACTCCTCCAGACATCGGCGTCAGTTGATCCGTGTGCCGTGCTCGGCATCGAACAAGTGTATGCACGCGCGGTCAATGCGCAGCGGCAGTTGCTCGCCCGCCTGCACCCGGACGATGCCGGGCAGGCGGACCGTCAGGTCGTGGCCGGCGGCGGCGCCGTCATGCGCCAGCGCGCCGTGCACCAGCGTATCGGCGCCGAGCGGCTCGACCATGGTGGCGGTGACGTGCAGGTCGGCCTCGCCGCCGCCGCAGAGCGCGATATGCTCGGGCCGGATGCCGGCCGTGGCCGCGCCGCCGCCGGCCGCGGCGCCGTTGCCATTCAGCATCAGCTCGCCCGAGCCGTTCAGGCGCACGACGCGGCCGTCGCCGGTGACCTCGCAGGCGAGGAAGTTCATGGCCGGCGAACCGATAAAGCCGGCGACATAGGCCGAGGCCGGATATTCGTAGATGTCGAGCGGCGCGCCGACCTGCTCAGCGACGCCGGAATTCATCACGATCAGCTTGTCGGCCATGGTCATGGCTTCGACCTGATCGTGCGTGACATAGACGCTGGTCGCCTTGAGCTCGTGGTGCAGCTTCTTGATCTCGAGCCGCATCTGCACGCGCAGCTTGGCGTCGAGGTTGGAGAGCGGTTCATCGAACAGGAACACGGCCGGATCGCGCACGATGGCCCGGCCCATGGCGACGCGCTGACGCTGTCCGCCGGACAATTGCCGCGGCTTGCGGTCCATCAGGTCGCTGAGCTGCAGGATCTCGGCCGCGCGTTGCAGCCGTTCGGCGACATCGCGTTTCGACAGCCGGCGCAGGCGCAAGCCGAACGACATGTTCTGCGCCACGGTCATGTGCGGATAGAGCGCGTAGTTCTGAAACACCATGGCGATGTCGCGGTCCTTCGGCTCGACCTCGTTGACGATGCGGCCGTCGATGGCGATGTCGCCCGACGTGATCGCCTCGAGCCCGGCGATCATCCGCAGCAGCGTCGACTTGCCACAGCCGGACGGGCCGACGATGACCACGAACTCGCCGTCGCGGATGAAGACGCTGACGCCGTGAATGACCTCCGTATTGCCATAGGACTTATGAACGGCGCGGATCTCGACATCGGCCATGGGCCATTCCTTTCCTATTTCTCGGCGTCGACCAATCCCTTGACGAACCAGCGCTGCAGCAACAGCACGACGGCAACCGGCGGCAGCGTCGCCAGGATCGCCGTCGCCATGGTCAGGTTCCATTGCGCGTCGGCGTCCTCGGTCGGCAGCGTTCGGGCGACGCCGATCACCACGGTGGTCATGTCGGGATCGGTCGTGATCAGAAGCGGCCAGAGGTATTGGTTCCAGCCGAAGATGAAGAGGATCACCGCCAGCGCCGCCATGCTGGTGGTCGACATCGGCAGCAGGATGCGGAAGAAGAACCGCATCGGTCCGGCGCCGTCGATCTTGGCCGCCTCGCACAGCTCTTCCGGTACGGTCAGAAAGAACTGACGGAACAGGAAGGTCGCGGTGGCGGACGCGATCAGCGGCAGGATCAGGCCGGTATAGGAATCGAGCAGGCTCCATTCCAGATTGATGTCGATCGTGTGCCCGGCGAACCAGCCGGCGATCTGTTGGACCGCCAGCAACTCGAGGATCGCCTGGAACGGCGCGAGCGCGTTGGCCGCGACCTCGAAGGTCGGCACGATGCGCACCTCGACCGGCAGCATCAGCGTGATGAAGATCAGCCAGAACGCCGTCATCCGGAACCGGAAGCGGAAATAGGTGATGGCGAAGGCCGAGAGCAGCGAGATCGCGATCTTGCCGACGGTGACGCCGACCGCCATGACGCCGGAATTGAACAGCTGCCGGCCCAGCCCTTCCTTGTTCCAGGCGTTGGCCAGGTTCTCGAACAGATGCCCGCCGGGCAGCAGGTAGACGGCGTCGCTTTCGCTGCCGTCGGGCATGGAGGCGACGATCACGGCGTAGTAGATCGGCATGCAGACGATGATCGCGCCGGCGATCAGCGCGCCGTAGGTCAGCCGGTCGAACCAGTGCGCGCGTTCGATCATGACCGGTAGCCCGCGTCAGGCATAGCTGACCCGACGCTCGATGTAGCGGAACTGCAGGACGGTGAGCGCGATGACGATGAACATCAGGATCACCGACTGGGCCGACGAGGCGCCGAGGTCCTGGTTCTCGAACCCGTCGGTGTAAACCTTGAACACCAGCGTGTTGGTGGCGCCGGCGGGACCGCCGCCCGTGACGGCGTGGATGATGCCGAAGGTGTCGAAGAAGGCGTAGACGATGTTGATGACGATCAGGAAGAACGTGGTCGGCGACAACAGCGGGATCACCACGTACCAGAGCCGCTTGCCCGGCCCGGCGCCGTCGATGGCGGCGGCCTCGATCAGGCTTTTCGGGATCGCCTGCAGGCCGGCCAGAAAGAACACGAAGTTGTAGCTGATCTGCTTCCAGGCGGCGGCGACGACGACCAGCGTCATGGCATGCGCGCCGTTCAGCAGCGGATCCCAATCAACACCCATCGCGATCAGCATGCCCGCGACCGAGCCGAAGGTCGGGTGGAACAGGAAGATCCACAGCGCGCCGGCGACGGCGGGCGCGACGGCATAGGGCCAGATCAGCGCCGACTTGAAGGCCAGCACGCCACGGATGGCCCGGTCGGCGAACACCGCCATGACGAAACCGGAGAGCAGCGCCGCCGCCGTGGTGAGCCCGCTGAACACCAGCGTCACCAGAATCGAGTCGTAGTATTCCGGGCTGACCAGCAGGGTCTGGAAGTTCTCGAGGCCGACGAAAATCTGCGTCGCGCCGAACGGATCGCTCAGAAAGAAGCTCTGATAGACCGCCTGCCCGGCCGGCCAGAAAAAGAACACGGCGAGGATCAGCAGCTGCGGCGTCAGCAGCAGGTAGGGCAGCGACTTGTTCGAAAAAGTGACGCGCTTGATCACGTCTCGATCCCCAAGACGTCGATGGCCGGCGGAACGCCGACGGCTCCGGCGGCGACCGCCGCCGGAGCCTCAATGCGATAGCCTCGCGTCAATTGCCGGCGGTGCGCTCGAACCGGCGCAGATTGGCGTTGGCCCGTTTGACCGCGTCGTTCAACGCCTGCTCGACGGGCTTCTTGCCGGCCCAGATGTTCTCGAGCTCCTCGTTCAGGATCTCGGTGTTCTGCACGCCGAAACCGAGGCGCATGCCGCGCGTGTTCACCGTCGGCACCGAACGCGACAAGGACAGGATGGCGATTTCCTGATGCGGGAACTCGTCGTAATAGCCTTCCTTCTGCGCCAGGTCGTAGGCGTCGAGCGAAATCGGTACGTAGCCCGTGTTCTTGTGCCAGTCGAGCTGCTGCTCGGGGCTGGCCAGGAAGGCGAAGAAGGCGGCCGTGCCCTTGTAAACGTCCTCGTCGTGGCCCTTCATGACCCAAAGCGCGGCGCCGCCGAGGAAGCTGTTTCTCGGATAGAAGTTATCGGCCTCGACCGGCAGGAAGCTGGCGGCGAAGCGGAACTTGGCATTGCGCGAGATACCGCCATAGCCGGCCGAGCTCTCGAGGAAGATGGGGCATTTCTCGGCGTAGAAGGCCTCGTGCCCGCCCTGCCAGGTGCGGCCGGTATAGGTGTAGATGCCCTCGTCGACCCAGCCACGCACGCGCTTGATGTGATCGACGAAGCGGGTCTGATTGTAGACGAACTCGGCATCGAAGCCGTCCATGCCGTTGCCGTGCGTGGCGATCGGCTGGTTCTGGATGAAGCTGTAGTTGTCGCGATGGACCCAGATCTGCCAGGCCGACGTAATGCCGCATTCGTAGCCAGCCTTGACCAGCTTGCGGCCGGCCTCGCCGAGCTCGTCCCAGGTGCGCGGCACGTTGGTGACGCCGGCCTTCTCGAAGGCGTCGACGTTGTACCAGAGGATCGGCGTCGAGGTGTTGAACGGCATCGCCGCCGGGCCGTTGGCGTCGCTGAACGCGGACAGCACCGGCCCGATGAAGCGCGACCAGTCGATGTCGTAGCCGCCGTCCTTCATCAATTGATGCACGGGATAGACGGCGCCCGAATTCATCATCGTCGCGGCGCCGCGGCCGACGACCTGCACGATCACCGGATGCTTCTTGGCCCGATAGGCCGCGACAGCGGCGTTGAGCGTTTCGTAATAGCTGCCTTTATGGACCGGGACGATCCTGTAATCGGCCTGCGAGGCGTTGAATTCCTCGGTATAGCGCACCAACGTCTGGCCCAACTTGCCGTCGGGCGAGAACGCGTGCCACCACTGAATTTCGGTCTGAGCCTGCGCCACGCCGGCACTGCCGGCCAGCACGACGGCGGCGCCAGCGGCGCCAAGAATCCATTGCCGCATCTCGTTCGAGACTCCCTTAGCGAATTCGATTTCTGGAGCGGGGAGTTTCGAGCGGCGGCGTTACCGTGTGTTGACCGACACGTGACAGTTCAGCGCGCGCCGCATGACAACCGCGTGACGCTCGCCGCGACGTAAGACATCGCTAATTTGCGATGGACGCCAAATCCCGTCACCATTGAAAAACAAACGAGCGTTTGTGCGCGGCCATGTCGGCCGTGTCGCGTAACAGCAAAATCATTCAGGAGGGTCGTCATGGAGTACGGTTTGTTCACGATGCCGTCGCATCCGCCGGAGCGGCCGTTGTACGACGGGCATCAGTTCGATCTGCAGACGTTGCGCTGGGCCGACGAGCTCGGCTTCTCGGAGGGCTGGATCGGCGAGCACCACACGGCGCCGTGGGAGCCGCACCCCTCGCCCGACCTGCTGGTGGCGCAGGCCCTGATGCAGACCAAGAACATTCGCTTAGGCCCGGGCGGGTTCCTGTTGCCGTACCATCATCCGGCCGAGCTGGCGAACCGGGTGGCGATCCTCGATCATATCTCGCAAGGACGGCTGAACTTCGGCGTCGCGGCAAGCGGCCTGCCGAGCGACTGGGCCATGTTCAACGTCGACGGCATGTCCGGCCAGAACCGCGATATGACGCGGGAAGCGCTGGAGATCATCCTGCGCCTGTGGACAGAGGACGAGCCGTTCGATCACAAGGGTCAGTATTGGCACGTGACCAAGACCGACGTGATGTTCGATTCACTCAAGCCGCATCTGAAGCCGTTGCAGAGCCCACATCCGCCGATCGGCGTCGCCGGCCTGAGCAAGAGCTCGGACACGCTGAAGATCGCCGGAGAGCACGGCTACATCCCGATGAGCCTGAACCTGAACCCGGCCTATGTCGGCAGCCACTGGGAAGCCGTCGAGGAAGGCGCGCGGCGCAGCGGACGCACCCCGTTTCGCGGCGACTGGCGCATGGTGCGCGAGGTCTTCGTGGCCGAGACCGACGAAGAGGCCTGGAAGCTGTCGGTCGACAGCATGATGGGCCGGATGATGGAGGAATACTTCCTGCCGCTGTTGGCGTCGTTCGGCTTCACCGAGTTCCTGAAGCATCATCCCGACGTGCCGGATTCCGACGTGACGCCGGCCTATTGCGCCGAGAAGAACTGGCTGATCGGCTCGCCCGATACGGTGGCCGAGAAGATCGAGAAGGTCTATCACGAGGTCGGCGGCTTCGGCATGCTGCTGGTGTTCTGCTTCGACTATGCCGACCAGCCGGAAGCCTGGCACAACTCCATGCGGCTGCTGGCCGAGGAGGTCATGCCCAAGGTCGCGCATCTGAAACCGCAGCCCGGCGCCGCCGTGGCCTGAGGCCGCGCCGCCCCGCCGGCCGGTCGGACAACCAGGTCCGGCCGGCCTGCGCCGGGATCAGCCCAGCCGTGCAAAAAACGCAATGGCGACCGGGCACCGGTCGTCATAGATGACGGTTGACGGACGGCGACGAAATCGCGCCGTCCGGCACCGACAAATTGGATGTGAGGCAGGTGTGACATGCTGATCGCGACCATGGCGGCGCGCCTGCGCCGGTGGCAGGCTTATCGGCGCGTTTACAAAGAGCTGGCGGCGCTGGATGCGCGCGAGCTGGACGATCTGGGCATTGCGCCCCGTCATCTCCGCCGCATCGCACGCGAAAGCGTCGCCGTCTGATCGCCAGACAACCGACTAGATCAATGCGGACGGCGGCGCGACGCCATCCATTGCGCGTTTACATATCGCCATAAGGCGGGCCCCAAGACCGTCGGCACTCGCGCCAACGGCGAAAAGCCCGCCGGCCGCCGCGCTTGGCAGCGGCGGACGTGACGCGACGTGGAGGACGCCATGATCTATCGAACCGCGCTGCTCGCGCTGCTGCTGGTCATCAGCGCCCCGGTCCAGGCCTTCGATCAGCGAGACGTTGACCGGTTAACCGCGGACGGCCGCTGTCCCGGCTGCGATTTGCGGGACGCCGACCTGCGCGGATTGTCGTTGACCGGCGCCAACCTGGCGCGGGCCAATCTGCGGGACGCCGAGCTCAAGGGCGGCAACCTCAGCAACGCCAACCTGCGGGCGGCGGACCTGCGGCGCGTCGATCTGGAACAGGCCGATTTGAGCAACGCCGTCTTGAGTGGCGCCAAGCTGCAGGACGCGGACTTCGAGAAGGCCGTCCTGCGTGGGGCCGATCTCAGCGGCAGCGATCTGCGCGAGGCCGACCTCGAGAAGGCCGACCTGAGCAAAGCCAACTTACGCGACAGCGACATGCGCGAGGCCGATCTGAAGCGGGCGACGCTGGCCGGCGCCAACCTGGCGAACGCCGATCTGCGCCGGAGCAACCTGGAGCGGGCCGTTCTGGAGACCGCCGACCTGCGCGAGGCTCGCCTGGCCGACACCGACCTGCATCGGGCCGTGCTGGCTGGCGCGGTGCTGGACGACGCCGATCTGACGCGGGCCGATCTAGAACGCGCCAATCTCGACGGCGCCAGCCTGCAGCGGACCGATCTGGGCGACGCCAAGCTGCGTAAGGCCACTTTGCGCGCCGCCGACCTGTCGCAAGCCCGCGGCCTGACCCAGCGGCAACTGGACGCGGCCTGCGGAGACGCGACGACCCGGCTGCCGGAGGGGTTGTCCGTTGAGCCTTGCGGATAGATCGCTTTCTGCCCACGGTAGGAGCTCGCATCCGCCCCCCGCCCAATCCTTTCGCGCCGTTCAATTCGTTCACCCCCGATCCAAAGAAAAAGGGCCGGCCCGGCGTTTGACTGCCGAACCGGCCCGAGAAGCGTCGCGAGGAGACGACGACAACTCTTCAGCGACTTTTATGAGCGCGGCTCCGTGTTCGCGTTCCATTGAATGCTGGCCAGCCAGCCGCGGGTGGCCTCCCGCGCTCGAGCCACCTCGTCGGCCCGCATGGTGCCAATCAGCGCATCGCGGTTCGCCCGCACCTGCTCATAGAACCGGCGCACGCCGATCGCCGCGTCGGATGGCAGGTCCGTCGGCACCAGCCGGTCGCCGCCGCTCATGGGCGCGGCGATCTCGAACCACATCAGAGCCTCGACCTTGTCCGGCGCGGTGCCCAGGCCCATGCTGAACATGACGCCCAGGTTGTTCTGCGCGATGGCGTCCCCGCGCTCGGCCGCCTGGCGATACCAGGACATGGCACGACCGTAGTTCTGTTCGACGCCATGGCCGAAGAAGTACATGTTGCCGAGATTGGTCTGGGCGGGGCTGAAGCCGGACCGGGCGGCGGTTTCGTACCAGCGCACCGCCTGTTTCAGATCGCTCAGCGCCTGGCGCAGGTCGCGGCGCAAGCCATCACCGCTTTCCAGCATGACGCCCAGGTTGAACTGGGCGGCGACATAGCCTTGGGCCTCGGCGCGGTGGAACAGATCGACCGCGATTTGATGGTCCTGCGGCACGCCACGGCCGGTGGCGTAGAGCACGCCGAGCCGGTTCAGCGCCGTCACCTGGTTCTTGGCGGCGGCCATGGCGTACCAGCGGGCGGCCTGAATATCGTCACGCGGCATGCCCTGTCCGGTCTCGTAGAGAAAGCCGAGATAGGTCTGTGCATGCACCTCGCCGCGCTCGGCAAGCGGCCGCCAGAAAGCGGCGGCGGTGCCGTAGTCGCGTCTGGTGAAGGCCTGCCAACCGGCCTCGAGATCGGCCCAGGCGGGCGTATGGCTGAACGAGACCTGAATGTTGGTGCGGCGGTTCGCCGACTGGCGCACGCCGTCCGGCGTCGGCACGGCGGGGTCGAACTCGCCGCGGGCGATGACCGAGACGTCGCGCGAACGGATGCCGAGGCGGACCAGCTCGGCGCGCGCCGCGTCGGCGCGGCGTGCCGAGAGCGCCAGATTGTAATCGTCGGGACCCGAACGGTCGGTATGGCCGATGGCCAGGATACGCACCGGGCCGCCCAGCGCCCGGATCTGCTCCGCTGCGGCGGCGATTTCAGACCGCGCCAGATCCGTCAGCTCGGCCGTGTCCCAGGGGAAGGTGACCAGAAAGGCCGGCGGATCGGGCGGCGGCTCGGCCGGCCGCGGTCCCGGCTGCAGCGCCGGCACCGGGTCGCCGGGCACCAGATTGAAGCCTAGCGCGCTCGGATAGGCCGGATGGCCGGGATCGACGATCGTTTGACCGTCATTGCCTTGCGACATCGTGCTCGCGGTCAGTGCGGCCGATGACCGATCGTCGCTTTGCGCCAGCGCGCCGACCGGGCACAAGGCCAGTCCGGCCGACAGCAGCAACGCGTGTCTCCTCAACATGAGCACCCCTCCCAATTTTCGGGTTTCGCTCCTCCTGTTGAAGAGAAGATGGCAGAGCTTTCTTATAATTACGTAATTGAATACAGTCGATTTAGATAAAATTTTAGGAAAAATCTTTCTCTGCAAAGAAAATAGACATGAGTATTTAGTGTTTATCTTGAAAAATGAAATAAAAAAGAAACGTCAGGCGTTCCTTTATCGACCCCGCTTTGCCGATCGGCAAACTATTTCAAACGATCAGGTAATCGCGGCGGCCGGATCGGTCCCGGCCGCCGCGCGCTATCAATCGCTGGCCGTGGCGCTTTCGATGACGACAGCCTGGCCGGCGTCCATGTCGTAACGCAGCCGGGGCACGTGATCGAGGTCTGCGCCGGTGACGCGCACGAAGCGGGCCCCGGCGGGATAGTCGATGGCGTGAATCTCGGCACCGTCGTAGAGGCCGGCCATGCCGGGATCGAGGCGGTAGTGTTTGATCTGTTCCAGCTTGGCCGCCCCGGCGCCGGCGCCGCCGTCGAGCCGGTCGAACTCGGTCATGTCGGTATAGTCGGTCGCCTGGCCGTAGATCGCCCAGGACGTGCCGTGATCGTGCGGCGGCGACTTGTGGCCCTCGTCGGTGACGTAGGCCAGCACGACGAAGCCCATGTCCGGATCTTCGTAGAGCGTGCGCCGGCCGACCGCCTGGTCGGGCCCGAGCTCGGCGGCCAGGAAATCGGGATCGGTCAACAGCCGTTCCAGATTGCGGCGGACCTTGTCCCGGCCATCGCGGCCAGGTTCGGCGGCGAGCGCCGCACGGCTGTCTTGGCAGAACTGATCGAGATCGTAGCTCATTACCCCTCCTCTTGCTCGACTGGCAGACTGTGGCGACACTCAACCGCGGCCGACGAACGGCATCTTGGTGGCCATCACGGTCATGAACTGGACGTTCGCGTCCAATGACAAGCTCGCCATATGCACCACCGCGCGCGCCACGTTGTTGACATCCATCAAGGGCTCGACCTCGATCTTGCCGTTGGCCTGCGGCACGCCTTCCGCCATGCGGGCGGCCATCTCGGTCTCGGCGTTGCCGATGTCGATCTGGCCGCAGGCGATGTCGTATTTGCGGCCGTCGAGGGCGGTCGACTTGGTGAGCCCGGTAACGGCGTGCTTGGTGGCCGTATAGGGCGCCGAGTTCGGCCGCGGCGCGTGCGCCGAGATCGAGCCGTTGTTGATGATCCTGCCGCCGCGCGGAGACTGGTCCTTCATCACCCGGAAGGCGGCCTGGGTGCAGTAGAACATGCCCGACAAATTGACATCGACGACGCTGCGCCATTGCTCGACACTGAGCTCTTCCAACGGGATGCCGGGCGCGTTCTGGCCGGCATTGTTGAACAGCACGTCGAGCCGGCCGAAGCCTTCGACTGACTTGTCGAAAAGCGCGTTCACGGAATCCGGATCGGCGACGTCCGTCGGCACGGCGAGTGCCCGCGATCCGGCCTCGCCTGCCTTGGCGATGGTCTCGGCGAGCGCCTCGGCCCGGCGTCCGGCCAGCGCCACCTGATAGCCCTCGTGCAGCAGCGCCACGGCGGCGGCCCGGCCGATGCCCGATCCCGCGCCCGTAACGATGGCGACCTTGCCCGCTCCCCTCATGTCTCGATCCTCCGCTTTCCGCTATTTCCCACGCCCAGACCAGAAATTAGGCCGGTTCCATATGCGTGAGCAATGCGGAACCGTCATGTCCTGCCGCGTCGCCCGGTCGCCGGCAAACGCCTCAACCCTCCCTCAACGCGTATTTTGATGAATATATTCCCCAAATGACAGCAATGACCGACGAATACCAATCTAAGAGCGCCCCGAACCACGGTCTTTCGACAATTCGTTTACGAAAATCGTCGAGAATCCGCATCGGCGCGAAATCGGTACCCCATGTCCAGGCACTTCAGCATCGACATCTGCGGCGAGCTCGCCCGCCTCCGGGCGAGAGTCCGGGAACTCGAGGCCACGCTCGCGGAACGCGATCCGGCAGCGGACACGCCGGACGACACCGACCGTCGGCTGGAGGACTTCGCGGCCGTCGGCAACGGCTGGTTCTGGGAGACCGACGCCGACCTGCGCTTCACCTACATGTCGGACAGCGTCTTCGACATCACCGGCGTGCGGCCGGAATGGCACTATGGCAAGACCCGGGCCGAAATCGGCGGCCCGGCCTCGGTGAGCGCGGAGGCGTGGAGCGCCCACCTGGCGCGGCTGGAGCGGCGCGAGCCGTTCAGCGATTTCGTGTTCCAGCGCGAAGGCCCGGACGGCATGAAATGGCTGCGCACCAGCGGCCGGCCGGTCTACGACGCCGAGGGCAATTTCGCCGGCTATCGCGGCTCGGCGAACGACGTCACCGCCGAGATCCTGGCGCAAAGCCACAGCCGGCAGCTGATGGCGGCGATCGAACGGCTGGATGAGCTGTTCGTGCTGTGGGACGCGGACGACCGGCTGGTGGTCTGCAACCGCCGCTTTCGCGAGATCAATGGCGAGGTCGTCGAGACGACCGAGCCCGGCACCACGTTCGAAGCGCATATCCGCGCGGCCATCTCGGCCGGCCTCTACCCCGACGCAGACGCCGATCCCGAAGGCTGGTACGCCGACCGCATGGAACGGCATCGCAATCCGGGCGAGCCCTTCGAGCAGCAGCGGCAGGACGGCCGCTGGCTGTTGATTTCGGAGCAGCGTCTGTCGAACGGTTCGACGGCGACGATCTCGGCCGACATCACGGGCCGTAAGCAGACGGAACAGGATCTGCAGCATCAGCACGACGTCCTGGCGACGGCGCTGAACACCATTCCCGACGGCGTTCAGGTGCTGGACAGGGACCTAAAGCTGGTGGCCTGGAACGACCGCCTGTTCGAGGTTCTGAAGCTCGATGGCGAGACGATCCTGGCGGCCGAGAACCCGGGCAAGGCATTCCGCTACGCGCTCGCCGGCCGCGGCGAATACGGCCCGGGCGACGTCGACGAGCTGGTCGCGAGCCGCGAGGAGATCGCCCGCTCGCCGGTGCCGGTGCAGTACGAGCGCCAGATGGTGACCGGGAACTGGATCGAATGCCGGGGCAATCCGCTGGAGGGCGGCGGCTATCTGGCGATCTATCGCGACATCGACGACGCCAAGAAGATGTACGAACGGCTGGAGTTCCTGGCCTCAATCGATCCGCTGACCGAGTTGTCGAACCGGCGCAGCTTCCTCGAGGCGGCGAAATCGGAATTCCTGCGGGCCCAGCGCCACGAAAGGGAGCTGTCGTTCCTGATCCTGGACATCGACCACTTCAAGTCGATCAACGACCGGTTCGGCCACGCGGCGGGCGACGAGGCGCTGCGTCAGGTCGCCAAATGCTGCCGCGAAACCTTGCGGCGGTCGGACCATATCGGCCGCATCGGCGGCGAGGAATTCGCCGTAATGCTGCCCGAGACCGGACCCGAACTCGGCTACGAGGCCGCCGAGCGGCTGCGCCTCGCGCTGTCAAAGCTGGAGATTCCGACCGAGGACGAGGTGCTGTGGCTGACCGTCAGCATCGGCGGCATGACGGCGACGCCGGCGCACGACTCGGCCGAGCAGGTCATGGCCGAGGCCGACGCCGCCCTTTACGACGCCAAGCACGGCGGCCGCAACCGCGTGGTGTTTCGGCGCTAGCGCCGTTTTGCCGTCCGGTATCTCGACCATTGCTGGTCGATGAGCACGCCGACCAGGATCACCGTGCCCATGACCGCGAAGTTCAGCGAGCTGGGAATGCCGAGAAGGTTCACCAGGTTTTGCAGGACCTGCAACAGGATGACGCCCAGCACCACGCCGACGATGGATCCCTCGCCGCCACGCAACGAGAACCCGCCGAGCACCGCCGCGGCGATGCCGTAGAGCTCGTAGAAGGAGCCGTGCGAGGCCGGCGAGATGGACCGCGTGTACATGGCGAAGAACACCGCCGAGACCGCCGTCAGGACGGCGCAGATGATATAGGCCGCGATGATGACGCGCTCGGTCCGGATGCCGGAATGGCGGGCGGCCTCGACGTTCTTGCCCACCGCGTAGAGATGCCGGCCGAAGACCGTGCGGTGCAGCACCACCCACATGACGACGGCGATCACGGCGAAGGCGAAGAAGCTGTGCGGTATGCCGAGAAAGCGGCCGGTCGTCAGCCACTCGAGCGTGGGAAAGCTGTCGCCGAAGCCGAAGCCGGCCGTCGCGTCCTCGGTATAGAAGCGGGCGGCGCCCCGATAGATCAGCAGGCCGCACAGCGTGACCACGAAGGGCTGCATGCCCATCTTCGTGACCAGAACCCCGTGAAACACGCCGATGACCAGGCCGAGCACCATCACGATGACAAGGGCGTAGCCCCATGGCACGCCGTGCGTGACGACGAGGTCGACAAAGATCACGCCGAGCAGGGCGATGATCGAACCGACCGAGAGCTCGATCCCGCCGGTGATGATGACGAAGGCCTCGGCCAGCGAGAACATGCCAAACAGACCGACGAGGTTCGCCGTGTTGGCGATGTTGATGGGCGACAGGAAACGCGGGTTGATGAGCGCGACGACGCCGCCGACCACGAAGATCAGCACCAGGAGGCCGAGATCCTTTTTCAGCATGGCGCGGTCACGGGCCCGATCGA
This sequence comes from Alphaproteobacteria bacterium, assembly GCA_965232515.1. Taxonomy (GTDB): domain Bacteria; phylum Pseudomonadota; class Alphaproteobacteria; genus JANQKO01. The sequence goes on from CBDDPY010000002.1 coordinate 3,482,378, forward strand.
CGTGCCGACGGCAAGCGTCAGCACGTTCGATTCGCTGAATTCCGCGCGGTCGAGGAAACCCGCGATCGTCCCTTCGTGGACAACCGCGATGCGGTCGCTCACGCCGATCACCTCTTCCATGTCGCTGGAGATCATCAGGACGGCGACGCCGGCATCGGCCAGTTCCCGCAGCAGCCGGTAGATCTCGTTCTTGGCGCCCACATCAATGCCGCGGGTCGGTTCGTCGAACAGAATGACCCTCGGCCGCATGGCGAGCCATTTCGCCAGCACCACTTTCTGCTGGTTGCCGCCCGACAACGCGTTGGCGGCGACCTCGACGCCCGGCACCCGGATCGCCAGCCGTTGTCGCTGCGCCTCGGCGCAATCGGTTTCGGACGCGCGGTCGACGAGATGGCCCCGCGCATGACGCCTGAGATCCGGCAGCGTGATGTTCTCGCGAATGGACATGTCGAGGAACAACCCCTCCTGCTTGCGGTCTTCCGGCGCCAGATAGATGCCGCGGTCGATGGCGTCCTTCGGCGATGCGATGTCGACGGGCGCGCCGTCGAGGCGGATTTCGCCGGCCAGCATGCGATCGATGCCGAAGATCGCGCGGACCAGCTCGGTGCGGCCCGAGCCCATCAGGCCGGCGAGACCCAGGATCTCGCCACGGCGAAGCTCGAGCATGACCGCGCTCTCGGGAAAGGCCGCCGTTCTGACGCCGCGGACAGCCAGCGCCACGTCACCCGGCGGGCGCGCGGGCGGCGCGTAGAGCGATTGCAGGTCGCGGCCGATCATCAGCCGGATCATGCGGTCATGTTCGATCTGACCCCGGTCGAGCGTGCCCGCGAGCGCGCCGTCGCGCAGCACCACGACGCGGTCGGCGCAGCGCGCGACCTCGCTCAGCCGATGCGAGATGTAGATGATGGCGATGCCGTCGGCTTTCAGTTCGTCGACGATCCGCAGCAGCCGGTCCGTTTCGGCGATCGTCAGGCTGGACGTGGGTTCGTCCATGATGATGAGGCGGGCGTCATGGGTAAGCGCGCGGGCGATCTCGAGCAGCTGCCGCTGCGCGATCGAAAGCTCGGCGACCGGCGTGCGGGCGCCGTAGTCGACCCCCAGCTTGTCGAGGCTCGGCTGCACCAGCGCGCGGATCCGTGCGTTGTCGACGAAGCGGAACGGCCCACCCACTGACGGCTCGCGGCCGACCATGATGTTGGCGCCGACGTCCAGATTGTCGAACAGGTTCAGTTCCTGATGCACGAAGGCGATACCGGCGGCGAGCGACTGTGCGACCGAGAGCCGGGCATGCGCGGCGCCGTCGATGCGAATGACGCCGTCGTCGGGTCCGACAACGCCGCCGAGGACCTTCATCAGCGTGGATTTCCCGGCGCCGTTTTCACCGATCAGGCCGACGACCTCGCCGGCGCGGATGGTGAGCGAAACGCCGGCCAGCGCCGTGACGCCGGGATAGGTCTTATGGATGTCGATAAGCTCGACGAGCGCCGGCGGGTGCTTGCGCATGGACGATCCGACAGCATTCTTCACATGGAAAGCGCTGGCGATGCCCGAACCGCGCCGAAACCGTCAGCGGGTTTCGGCGCGGTTCGGGGCGGCGTCTACTTGCCGAGCCGCGACTTGAGCTCGGTCTCGAACGCGTCGACGTTGGCCTTGGTGATGACCTTGGTCGGCACGATGATCAGGCCGTCGGCGGGGATCATTGACTTGTCGCCCTCGCGGTAGGCGGCCATCAGCTTCATGCCGCGATAGCCCCATTCGAAGGGATCCTGCACGACGGTGCCGGCGAACAGGCCCTGGCGCACGGCGCCCAGCGTGACCGGATCCTCGTCGAAGGCGATGACCGTGACCTCGCCCAGCTTTCCGGCGGCGCGCAGGGCGTCGTAGATCTTGGGCGGATTGTACGAGTAGAAGCCGACCATGCAGTCGATTTCCGGGTTGGCGACCAGCACGTCGTCCACGTTGGCGCGCGCCCGGGCGAAGTCGACGTCGTCGGCGCGGGTATCGACCAGCTCGATTCCTTTGCCGGCGACCGCCTGCTTAAAGCCGTCGATCCGCTCGCGCGCGTTGTCGGCGCCCAGAAAGCCGACGAAGCCCATGCACTTGCCGCCGTTCGGCATCGCCTTGACCGCGATCTCGCCGGCCTGAACGCCGGCCGCCGTGTTCGACGAGCCGAGATAGGCGATGCGGTCGCTGTCGGGCGCGTCGCTGTCGGTCGTGAACAGGGGCACCTGGACGGCGATGCGGTTGAAAGCGTCGATCGACGTCTTCGGGTCCACCGAGGAGATCATGATCGCGTCGATCCCACCGGCGACCAGATCGTCCATCAAGGCGTTTTGCAGGGCGGCCGTGCCCTGGGCGGGATAACGGAACTGCAGATCGTAGCCAGGCAGCTCGCCCTGGGCCTTCTTGACCCCGGCTTCCGCGAGCTTCCAGAAATCGGACGCCGCGTTCACCACGAACGCGAACGACGGTTTGTCCTCGGCCCGCGCGTTCGCGCCGACCGCCAGGGCCGCCGTCAACGACAGCCCCAAGAGAAGCGTTTTCCTCACCGTATGTTCTCCCTGTTGTTGGCACGGCGCGCCGTCGTCCGATGCGCCCGCCATTGTCGAGCGGATCGCATTATCGATCTATTACTAGTATTAGTCAATTTCGATGCGAACTGTCGCAGTACGCTTCTCTCACGCATGCCGACCAGCCGCCAAACCGACGTATCGGATAGCGCATGTGACACAAATTGGCCTCAAATACGTTCAAAAACTGAGAGAAATGACCAATCGAACGGCTCAAGCACATTGCCTTGTCAGCAACCATCTTTACCGATATTTTCGTTTATCTATTAGTTTCAGTGTCGTAGCCCGTCCGGTACGCAGGCCAGACGGACGGGAATCCCCGCGGCATAAACGGCATGGCTTGCGGATCTGACAGAACCGGATACAGACATCATGCAGCCATACACGCAGTACACGAGCCTCAAAGACACGACGGTATTCGTCACGGGCGGCGCCTCGGGCATCGGCAAGGAAATCGTTCACGCCTTCGCGGCGCAGGGATCGCGGATCGGCTTCGTCGATCTGGACGAACCCGGCGGCCGGGGGTTGCGGGCGCAGCTTCGCGACGACGGCGTCGACTGTGTGTTCGAACCCTGCGACCTGCGGGATATCGCCGCCCTGCGGCGCGCGTTCGTCGCGCTTGAAGACGCGTTGGGGCCGGCGGCGGTCCTGGTGAACAACGCCGCGCGCGACGACCGGCACGCCTGGGAGACGGTGGAGCCGGACTATTACGACGAGCGGATCGCCACCAATCTCCGGCACATGTTCTTCGCCATTCAGGCGGTCGCGCCCGGCATGATCGCCCGCCGGCGCGGATCGATCATCAATTTCGGCTCGAATTCCTGGCTGGAAGCCACCGGCGGGATGCCCGTCTACACCACCGCGAAGGCCGCCGTGCACGGCATGACCCGGTCATTCGCGCGGGACCTGGGCCAGCATCACATCAGGGTCAATACGGTGGTGCCGGGCTGGGTCATGACCGAGCGCCAGCGCGAACTATGGGCAACGGAAGAAGCGCTGGAGGCGCATCGGCGGCGCCAGTGCCTGCCGGAGTTGCTGCGACCGGAGCACCTTGCCAGGATGGTGCTGTTCCTGGCCTCGGACGATTCAGCGATGTGCACCGCGAACAACTTCCTCGTTGAAGCCGGATCTGTGTAGCCTACAACGCAAGCGCCCCCGGGCGGCGTCAGGCCCGCGGCGGCGCGACCGAGTCGCGCTCCACCAGCACGCATTCCATCTTCAGCAGGATGTTCCGCTCCTGCTCGGAGACGATGTCGCTGGTGACGTATTCGGACGCCCAGGTGCCCATTTCACGGTGCGGCAGGATCAGCGTCGTCAGTTGCGGCGCCAGATGCCGGGCGACTTCTTCGTCGTCGTAGCCGACGACGCTGATGTCGTCGGGAATCCGCAAGCCCCGTTCCTTCAGGGCCTGGTAGCAGCCGACGGCCATGCGGTCGTTCGAGCAGAAGATACCCGTCGGCGGCGACGGCAGATCGAGCAGCGCATGCGTGTTCTCATAGCCCGCGCTGGTCTGCCAGTTGCCGTCCCGGACCAGCTCGGGATCGAACGGAATGTCGGCGGTGGCGAGCGCCCGGCGGTAGCCCTGGAGGCGGGCCTTGGACGCATCCATCCACATCTCGCCGGTGATGATGGCGATCCGACGGTGCCCGGCCTTGATCAACACGTCGGTCGCCCGATGGCCCCCGGCTGCCTCGCCCGGCACGACGGTCGGAAACACCCGTTCCTGGGCATAGCAATTCAGCAGTACGACGGGCACGTTCGCCAGGCGCAGGGCTTCCGGCAGGCGGACCTCGCGCGTCATGATCCTGGCGTAGAGGATCGCGCCGACATCCTGCGCCAGGACATGGCTGATGGTTCGCGCCTCCAGCTCTTCGTCATCCAGCGTCTGATAGACCGTCACCATATAGCCCGCGGCCCAGGCAGTCTGACAAACGCCGTCGATCGAGACGGCGGCTTCCGGACTGGTGCCGATGCGGTCGAAGATAATGGCGATATGCGGCGTCTGCTCGCGATCGGACCGCGGCCGCCGCGTGTCGCGCCACTTGTAGCCAAGCTCGCGCGCGCTTTGCAGGACCCGGTTCTTGGTCTCTTCGGAAATCCGGATGTTCGGCGACTGGTTCAGCACGACGGAGACGGTGGACTGCGAACATCCGGCGCGTCGCGCGACGTCTGTCATCGTGACCTTGGGCGCGGGCGTTTTTCGATGCTCGGTTTTCTTGTTCATGTGGACCACGATCGCATGCGCCCTAGTGGACGCCAGAGCCGTTCGGGCGCCATGACCGTAGCGTCCGAGCTTTGGTCCAGTCGCCATCGGAATGGCCGACGCGCCCCGCCCTCAGATACACGTTGCGCCGCCGACGTTCAAACGCGACCGCGTTTCCACCGGCGCCGGCCCGGCGCGGACGCCGCCCCAAGCCGGCTCGAGCGGGCATGGCGACGTGGCGTTTCCGTTCGATCAAATGTACGTCCGCCCAACTTTCAATGAAGAAAAAATTAGCAATATTATCCAGAAGGCGTCAATTCGAATTCCGCTTCGATCGCGTCGCAACGGCGTCAAGATCCTTGAATTCTTGCGATATCCCGGCAAACAAAGGGCCTTGAGCCCAACCGGCAACCCCAATGCGCTCGACGGATTCGCGCATTGACCGATAGGATAAATTAGTATTATTAGTATATCGGGAGGCAGGTCATGAAGATCCTGGTGACCGGAGCGACCGGCAAGGTTGGCGGCGAGGTCATGCGGCGACTGTTCGACGAGAACGTGGCGCCGGACGCGTCCGTCGTGGCGCTCTGTCATAACCGCACCTTGCCGGCCCGTGACCGGCTGACGATCGTGCGCGGATCGATCGACGACCGAAACGTCGTTTCGTGGGCCATGTCCGGCGTCAGCCACGTCATCCACACGGCGACCTGCAAGGAAACCCCCGACCAGATCATGGATGTGGCGGTCAAGGGGCTGTTCTGGCTGCTCGAGGAATTCCGCCAGTCGCCGACGGCTAAGCAATTCATCCTGATCGGCGGGGATGCCGGCATCGGGCATTTCTTCCATGACCGCGGCGACCGGATCACCGAACACACGCCGCATCACGCCTATCCCGGCTGCTATGCGCTCTCGAAGGTCCTCGAAGAGGTGATGCTCGAGCAGTTCGGCCTGCAGTACGGGATCGACTGGTGCTGCCTGCGCGCGCCGTGGATCATGGAAAAGGACGATTTCAAGTTTTCGCTGTCGTTCGGCGACGACGTCTCGGCGGGCCCGTCTGGAAGGATCTGGTCGAGCCCGAGGCCGCCCGCCGATACGCGGCGGCCGGGACGGTTCCGATCCTGCTCGACACGACCGGACGGCCGCTGACGCGGAACTTCGTGCATCTGTCCGATCTTGTCGATGCCATCTTTTGCGCGCTCGACAATCCGAACGCGCGCCAACAGCTGTTCAACATCTGCATGGACGCGCCCGTCGACTATGCCGAGGTCGGCCGCTATCTGAACCAGACGCAAGCGCTGGACAACGTCGAGATCGCCAGCGACTACCACAGCAATTGGATGGACAACGCGAAGGCGCGCGCGGCGCTCGACTGGGCGCCGCGGTACGACCTGCACCGCCTGATTGACGAGGCCTGGGCCTATCGCCGAAGCGCCGACGATCCGCGCAAGATCTGGTACCCGGGCTGACATCAACCGGCCTGTTTCAGGCCAGACAAAAACGACGACCAGGGAGAGACATCATGAAAGCAAGCATCAGAACGCTGGGATTGGCCGCGGCGATCGCGCTGATGGCCGGCACCTCGGCGGCCGCGGACAAGACGCTGGCGATTGTCGTCAAGGCGATGGACAACCCGTTCTTCGACCTGGTTCGCGACGGCTGCAAGAAGGCGGCCGGCGAGCTCGACGGCATCGAGTGCCTGTATATCGGGCCGTCGACCCACACCGAAGCCGATCAGTTGCAGATCATCGAGGACCTGCTGACGCGCGGCGTCGATGCGATGGCGATTTCGCCGTCGAACGCGCCGGTGGTCGCCAAACTGCTGAAGCGGCGCAAGCCGTCCATTCCGGTCATCACGATCGACGCCGACGTACTGCCGAGCGACGCCGCGGTTCGCAAGCTGTATCTGGGCACGAACAACTATGACCTCGGCGTTCGGCTGGCCGAATACCTGCAGGAATTGAAGCCGAACGGCGGGTCGGTCTGCCTGGTGCTCGGCGGCCCGGCCGCGGACAACATCAACCAGCGCGCACAAGGCTCGCGCGATGTGCTGTCGGGCCAGAAGGGCATCGACCGCCTGACCGGCCAGAACGGCTGGACCGAAATCGACGGGTGCCCGCTCTACACCAACGACGATGCGGCGCTGGGCGTGCAGATGATGACCGACGTGCTGACCGCGAATCCGGACCTGGATGCGTTCATTCTCGAAGGCGGCTGGCCGCAATTCGCACCGCAGGCCTATGCCCAGATGACCGATCTGCACATGGACAAGATCAAATCCAAGAAGCTGGCCATCGTGGTGTCCGACACGCTGCCGCCGCAGATCACCGCGTTGAAACAGGGCCGGAGCCACGTTCAGGTCGGGCAGCGGCCTTATGAGATGGGCTACCGCGCCATCTACGTGATGAACGACATGCTCGCGGGCAAAAGCTTCGACGGCGATATCTATACCGGCCTGGACGAATGCACGCCGGCGAACGTCGACAGCTGCCTCGCCAAATAGGTCTCCACGTTGCCCGGGCCTTCCCAGACGCCCACGGCAACCAACTTCAGCCAGGGCGCGGCGATGCCGCGCCCTGTTTTTTTGCGTTTCGATCCGAACTGGCGCCGCGCGCGACGGCGCATAGCCGCCACCGATCGTCAGGCCTGCGCCACTGCCAGCCGTTCGTCCTGCGCTTCCAGCGGCAGGAAGTCGTAGCCATGCAACTTATTGACGTTGGCCAATTCCGCTTGATTAAGCGCATGGAACGGCCGCTCGCTTTTCTTTAGCAGTTCCAGATTTTCCGAAAACACCTTCCAGTCGGCGTCCGAGCGATAATGCTGCTGGTTCGGCACCACGTCCCAGCGGCTGTCGGCGCCTTTTTCGGCAAAAGCCACCACGCCCATTTCGGTATCGACCGTGATGTTCGGGATCGGCGGCTGGTCTTTGGAAAAGGCGTCGTAGTCGAAGCTCCAAATCAGCCAAGGCGTATCGGGCGCGAGGATCACATGATAGATCTTACAGTCCGAAAACCGGTTCATGACGAAATAGTCCAGGAACCAATGCGCCGTGAAAATCAGATACGGAAGGTGATGGTTGCTGGCCTGGTTTATCGTGAAAACGCGCCCGTTCGGCTTCAACAGACGCGCGATGTTGCGCATCGCATCGCCCGGGCTGAACACATTGTCGAAGGTGCTGCCGTCGATGATGAAATCGGCGTATTCATCCAATTCATCCGGTATCGGCCGGTTCAGGTCATGGATGATATTGGCGCCTTCGTAGTCGCTGTGATCGAGCCAGGCGATATCGGTGGCGCCGAGCAACCGGAAGAAGGAATCGTCGGTGATGTATTCCTCGTCCTGATGCTGTCCCGCGGCCACTGTCTGCCGGTCAACCTCCAGATCGTCGATGCCGATGTCGCCCGTGTCGACGCCGAACTCATGCGCCATGTCCATCGCTTGCTGACGCGACAGTTGGACGGTCTGCCGGCCGATAAGAAGCAGCTTTCCCCGGATCGGGCGGTAAAGATGCTCCCGCATGATCATCTCGGCGAGTGTTCTGGCGATACCCATGACAACGCACCCTTCCGTGCAAACGTCAAAAACGTTCAGCAGGATTTCCGGGTCGTCCGTCAGCCAACACCGTCGGCGCCGAAGCGCCATTGCGCTGGCCCACGATCGGGCCATCGAACCGCTGTGGACGGCGGAACCCCCACTGAACCACCCACAACCACAGGCAATATTCTTGTTCGCTTAATTTAGGATTAAGGCGGGCATTAAGCGGTCGCCAAATATCGGAAACGCTTACCGTCGCAACCGCCTGAAGCCGCAACGGTCGTAGGGCGAGGCCGCATTGCAAACTTGGCAATAGACAAGGTGAGGTATGTCCTCATTCGCAAGCCGCCTTCCCTAAAGCTACGGCTTCGCGCAGGCAGGCGCTCGAAGAGCGAAGGTGGTGCCCAGGGGCGGAATCGAACCACCGACACGCGGATTTTCAGTCCACTGCTCTACCAACTGAGCTACCTGGGCGCCGGCTCGGCGGACCGGCGGGGCCGGTTCGCGAGGACGAGGTTGTTTACGGGAATCGGTTCGGCCTGTCCAGAGCTTCCGGACCACTGCGGTCAGCGATCGTCGGCCTCGTCGCGGTCCGCCATCAGACGCTCGATATCTTCCGCATCGACGTCGTCGGGCGGTTCGACGGCGGGAATCGCATAATTGCCGCCGAACCAGCGGCCGAGATCGACGTCGGCGCAGCGGCGCGAGCAGAACGGGCGGTAGCGCGCCACCGCTGGCTTGCCGCAGATCGCGCAGGCCTTGAGCGGCGTATTGTCGTTGGCGCCGCTCATGCCGGGCCGATCCTGTAGTCGGCGCGGCCGCAGGCCGTATCGGCGTGCAGCGTCACGGCGCAGCCGAGCCGGTTGGCGAGCGCCTGGGTCAGCCGGTCGTCGTCGTCGCCGAGCCGGGCAATGATCTCCGGCGCGGCCGAGATCAGCAGCGGCCGGCCGGGCAGCGCCGCGGCCTCGGCCTCGGCCCGGCGCAGCAGGCCCGAGGTGACCGCGGCGACGGTCGGCTGCCGGCCGCCGGCAGCGATATCGGGCACCGGCTCGGTCAGCAGATGCGCGAGCGGCTCGCGCACGCGGCGGCGGGTCATCTCGACCAGACCCAGCTCCGACATGCCGGCGACCCGGATCGGCGCCCTGTCGCGGGCGAGCGCCTGGCCGAACGTCTCGAGCAACCTGTTGACGTTGCCCTCGGCGTTCATGCGCATGAAGTCGACCACGACGATGCCGCCGATGTCGCGCAGGCGCAGCTGCCAGGCGATCTCCTCGGCCGCCTCCAGATTGGTCCGAAGCGCCGTCTCCTCGGCGTCGACGCCGGCGGTGTAGCGGCCGGAATTGACGTCGATGGCGGTCAGCGCCTCGGTCGCCTCGATGACGATGGCGCCGCCCGACGGCAACGGCACGCGCGGCTGCAGCGCCTCGTCGATATCGCCCTCGATATCGTAGCTGTCGAACAGTAGCGCCGGTCCCTGATGGCGCTGCAAGCGATCGACGGACCAGGGCAGGGCGCCGGCGCAATAGTCGCGCAGCCGGCCGAGCGCGGCGCCGTCGTCGACCGCGACGCGCTGCACATCGGGCGACATGTGGTCGCGTAAAGCGGCGCAGACCGGATCGATGCCGGCCTCGATGCAGGCCGGCGGCTCGGCTGCGTCCAGACGCGCCGAGATATCGTTCCAGCTCTCCACGAGATGGGCGGCCTCGTCGCGCAGGTCTTCGGCGTCGACGCCGACGGCCGCGGTTCGCAGGATCAGGCCGCCACTACCGCCGAGCCCGTCGACGGCCGCCGCCAGCCTGTCGCGTTCGGTCGCGTCGTCGATCCGCCGGGAGATGCTGACGCCGCGCCGCCAGGGCGCCAGCACCAGATGCCGGCCCGGCAGCGTGATGTCGGTGGTCAGCCGCGGGCCCTTGTCGCCGATCGGTTCTTTCGTGACCTGCACCAGGACGGCCTGTCCTTCGTGCACGGCCTCGGCAATGCGCGGCCGGTCGCCAACCGATCCGACACCGTCGGCGTAGCGGGCGTCACGCGCCGGCAGAAAGCCGCTGCGATCGAGGCCGATATCGACGAAGGCCGCCTGCACGCCGTTCGCCACATGCGTGACCCGGCCGAGATAAAGCCGGCCGACCATGGCCGTGTCGCCGGCCGGCGCGAAGATCAACTCGGCCAGGCGGCCGTCGTCGAGCAGCGCAATCCGCGTTTCCAGCAGGCCGACATTGACCAGGATCTCGTCGGTCATGCCGGCGCCGCCTCCGCTGTCGCCATTTCGTGCACCGGAAAGCCTAGACCGTTCAGCAGGGCCGCGGTCTCGTACAGCGGCAAACCGACGACGTTTGAATAAGAGCCGTTCAGCGCGCGCACGAAGATCGCGGCGCGGCCCTGAACGGCGTAGCCGCCGGCCTTGCCGCGCCATTCGCCGCTGTCGAGGTACCAGTCGATGTCATCCGGCGTGAGCCGCTTGAAAGTGACGGTCGTCGTGACCAGACGGGTCGTCCGGCGGTTGCCGGGCGCGATCACATGCACGCCGGTCAGCACGCGATGGCGGCGGCCCGACAGCAGATTCAGACAGCTCCGCGCCTCGGCCGGTTCGTTCGCCTTCGGCAGGATGCGGCGGCCGCAGGCCACGACAGTATCGGCCGCCAGCACGAAGGCGTCGCCATGGGCGCAGCCGTCGACCGCCGCGGCCTTGGCCTCGGCCAGCCGCCGCGCCAGATCGACCGGCCGCTCGCGCGGGCGCGGCGTCTCGTCGACATCCTTGGGCGCCACCGCGTCCGGCGTCACGCCGATTTGCCGCAGCAGCGCCAGCCGGCGTGGCGAAGCCGAGGCTAGAACCAGTCGTGGGCGCGGAGCGGCGTTATCGGCGGGCGCTGCCGGCACGGCAGAAACCGACATTATTTGAAGCGGTAGGTGATCCGACCCTTGCTCAGGTCATAGGGCGTCATCTCGACCAGCACCTTGTCGCCGGCGAGCACCCGGATGCGGTGCTTGCGCATCTTGCCGGCCGTGTGGGCCAGAACTTCGTGATCATTGTCGAGCTTTACGCGAAACATCGCGTTCGGCAGCAGTTCGGTGACCGTGCCGGGAAATTCGAGCAGTTCCTCTTTCGCCATTCCCTATCCTTCTTTTGTCCCTAAGCGACCAGGAAGATGCGAACGATAGGCCAAAAAAGCAAGCGATTTGGTTGGTAAACAGGCGTTCACGTCGCCGATCCGCCGCCGTTTTCACCGTTCAACAGCCGGGCGCGGATGCGCTGAAGCAGCCCGTCACGAACCTCGCGATAAGACTCCAGTATCCGCTCGCGGCTGCCCTGCGTGATGGTCGGGTCGAAGGTCGGCCAGTATTCGACCTCGCAGGCCATGGTGCGGGTCATCTCGACCGCCTTGTGCTGAGCTTCCGGCGTTAGCGAGATGATGAGGTCGAACGAGCTGTCCTCGAGATCGTCGAAGCTCTTCGGATTGTGCCGCGAGAGATCGATATCGATCTCGGCCATCACCGCGACGGCGAAGCCGTCGAGCTCGCCGGTACGCACGCCGGCGGAATCCACGTAGACGCGGTCGCCGGCCAGGTGTTTGGCGATCGCTTCCGCCATGGGCGAGCGCACGGCGTTGAGATTGCAGGCGAAAAGCAGGCTGCCGGGGAGCGTCGACATCTTTATGAGCGGCCCTTCGGGCCGCGGCTCGACCCGTCCCACTCCCCCACCCGACCACCCATTGAGCATACTTCCGTGGGTGGTCGGGTTGGGGAGCGGGACGGGTCGAGTACAGTCAACATAGACCTCACCTCCTCACCCCCGGATCTGCAGGACGCAGACCAGCGTGAACAGGCGGCGCGAGGTGTCTTCGTCGATCTCGATCTTGTCGGCGAGGCGCTCGCGCAACAGCTCCGCGCCCTCGTTGTGCAGGCCCCGGCGGCCCATGTCGATGGCCTCGATCTGCGACGGCGAGGCCGTCTTGATGGCCTGGTAGTAGCTCTCGCAGATCGTGAAATAGTCTTTGATGATGCGGCGGAACGGACTGAGCGGCAGCAGCACGCGGCCGAGCGGCGCACCGTCGGCGTCGCCGATGGCCATGACCAGCCGGTTCTCCTCCATGCCGAGCTCGAGGCTGTAGGGGCCCTGATAATCGCCGACCGGCCGGAAGCGGTTCTCCTCCAACAGGTCGTACATGGCGACGCGGCGCTCGTGCTCGATGTCCGGTGAACGCCGGATCACCGTGCGCTCGTCGAGCGCGATGTGCACGATGCGCTGGTCGTCCGACACCATGCGCCCCGGTCAGCGGCCCAAACGGTCGAGCGCGCCAGGCATCGGCTCAATCCCGACGGTTCAGCCGGATGGCGATGGAGCGAGCGTGCGCCGGCAAGCCCTCGGCCTCGGCCAAGGCGATCGCGGCCGGGCCGATCTCAGCCAATGCGTCGGCGTCACAGCGGATCAGGCTGGTGCGCTTGACGAAATCGAGCACGGACAGGCCGGAGGCGAAGCGCGCCCGCCGCGCCGTCGGCAGCACGTGGTTCGGTCCGCCGACATAGTCGCCGACGGCTTCCGGGGTGTGCCGGCCGAGGAAGATGGCGCCGGCCTGGCCCACCTTGGCGGCCAGCGGCTCGGGCGCCGCGATCGCCAGCTCCAGATGCTCCGGCGCGATGGCGTTGATCAGATCGGGCGCCTCGCTCATCAGATCCTCGACGACGATCAATGCGCCGTGGTCGCGCCAGCTTTCGGCCGCGATATGGCTGTCGGGCGCCGCGGCGAGCTGAGCCTCGACGGCGGCAGCGACGGCCTCAACGAAGGCGGCATCGTCGGTGATCAGGATCGACTGCGCGGCGGTATCGTGCTCGGCCTGTGACAGCAGGTCGGCGGCGATCCAGGAAGGGTCATTCTCCGCGTCCGCCACCACCAGGATCTCGGACGGGCCGGCGATGGTGTCGATGCCGACGTCGCCGAACACCTGCCGCTTGGCCGTGGCGACATAGGCGTTGCCGGGCCCGACGATCTTGTCGACGGGCGCGATGGTATCGGTGCCGTAGGCGAGCGCGGCCACGGCTTGGGCGCCGCCGACGCGATAGATCTCGTCGATGCCGGAGATACGGGCGGCCGCCAGCACCAGCGGGTTGAGCGTACCGTCCGGCGTCGGCACGGTCATGGCGACGCGCGGCACGCCGGCGATCCTGGCCGGCAGCGCGTTCATCAACACGGACGACGGATAGGCCGCGAGCCCGCCCGGCACATAGAGCCCGACCGCGGCGATCGCGGTCCAGCGATGGCCGAGCTCGACGCCGCTCGCGTCCGTGAAACGGTCGTCCGACGGCATTTGGCGGGCGTGAAACGCTTCGATGCGGTCCGCGGCGAATTTCAGCGCGTCCAACGTCTCGGGCTCGCATTCGGACCAGGCGGCATCGATCTCGGCTGTGGTGAAACGCAGCCGGTCAGCGGTGTAGGCGACGCGGTCAAAACGTTCGGTCAGTTCCAGCACGGCGGCATCGCCGCGCGCCCGGACGTCGGCAACGATGTCGGCAACGACGTCCGCGACATCGCTCGCGGTCTCGCGCTTTTCCGCCAGCAGCGCCGCGAAGGCGTCGGCGAAGCCGGCGTCGGTGCTGTTCAGCCTATGCGGCATCGAGGGCCTCGCCAATGCGGCCGATCCAATCGCCAATCTGCTCGGGCCGGGTCTTGAAGGCGGCGCGGTTGACGATCAGCCGCGAGGTGATCTCGGCGATCGTCTCGACCTCGACCAGGCCGTTCGCGCGCAGCGTCGCGCCGGTGCTGACCAGGTCGACGATGCGCCGGCACAGGCCCAGGCCGGGCGCCAGCTCCATGGCGCCGTTCAGCTTGATGCATTCGGCCTGCACGCCGCGGGCGGCGAAGTGGCGGCGGGTGATCTCGGGATACTTGGTGGCGATGCGAATGTGGCTCCACTGTGCCGGATCGTCCTCGGCCAAGAGCTCGGCCGGCTCGGCGACGGCAAGACGGCAGTGGCCGACCTTCAGATCGAGCGGCGCATAGAGCTCGGAATAGTCGAACTCCATCAGCACGTCGTTGCCGGCGACGCCGATCTGCGCCGCGCCGAACGCCACGAACGTGGCCACGTCGAAGCTGCGCACGCGGATGATGCTGACATCAGGGTCGCGCGTGGCGAAACGCAGCTGACGGGAATTGGGATCGTCGAAGGCCGGCTCCGGCTCGAGGCCAGCCCGGCGCAGGATCGGCATCACCTCGCCGAGGATCCGCCCCTTGGGGAGCGCAATGACCAGGGGGTCGTTGGCGCGCATCGGCTGGTCATTCCCCCGTTCAGGCCGGCGCGTCGTCGGGATGTTCCGGCCGGTTCGGCGTCGGCCAGGAATCGCCGATATCGGCCAGGTGACAATCGATCACCTCGGCCTGCAGCAGCACGGCCCCGCCGCCGGCGAAGGTCAGCGTGATGTCGACGCCGGTCTCAGTCTCGGCTGCCGTCAACGCCAGCAACGGCAGCAGGCCGCCGCGATCGTCCTGGGCGATGTTCTGAACGCGCACGTTCAACACGCTGTCGAAATGCACGCCGCAGCGGATGCGCTCGCCGCCCTCGGCCATCTTGTTGTTGGCGCGGGCGTGCACGCGCTCCCACATGAAGCGGTTGACCATCAGAACGAAGCGGCGCTGGCCGCGCTGATAGGTCATGTCGGCCACCCGCGTCAGGCCGTCCTGCAGGCAGGACGAGATCACCGCCAGATCGTCGGCGTCCTGCGCCTCCAACTTCATCAACGCCGCCACGGTCCCCCCACAACTACTCGCCTTTGACCCGCTCGATCTCGGCGCCGCAGCCGGCGAGCTTGGCTTCCAGATCGGCATAACCCCGGTCGAGATGATAAACCCGATTGACGACGGTTTCGCCCTCGGCCGCGAGTCCCGCCAGTACCAGAGAGACCGAGGCCCGAAGATCGGTCGCCATCACCGGCGCGCCGGACAGCCGCTCGACGCCGCGCACCATGGCCACGGGCCCCTTCACCTGGATGTCGGCGCCCATGCGGGCGAGCTCGGGCACATGCATGAAGCGGTTCTCGAAGATCGTCTCGGTGATCATCGCCGCGCCCCTGGCGACCGTCATCAGCGTCATGACCTGGGCCTGCAGGTCGGTCGGAAAGCCGGGATAAGGTTGGGTCGTGACGTCGACCCCGCTCAATGCGGATCCGTTGCGCGAGACCTTCAGGCCACGCTCGGTCAGGTCCAAAGCCACGCCGGCCTCGTTCAGGATGCCGACGGCGGCTTCCATCAGGCTGCTGTCGGCGCCGATCAACTCGACCGTGCCGCCGGTCATCGCCGCGGCCATGGCGTAAGTCGCGGTCTCGATGCGGTCGGGCAGCACGCTGTGATCGGCGCCGTGCAGGCGTTCGACGCCCGTGATGTGCAGCATGTCGGTGCCGATGCCCTCGATGCGCGCGCCCATGGCGTTGAGACAGGCGGCGAGGTCGCCGATTTCGGGTTCGCGGGCGGCGTTCTCCAGCACGGTCTCGCCGCGCGCCAGGGTCGCCGCCATCAGCAGGTTTTCGGTGGCGCCGACCGAAACCATCGGAAAGCGCACCACGGCGCCGGTCAGCCCCTTGGGGGCGCGCGCGGAGATATAGCCGTCGTCGAGGTCGATCTCGGCGCCGAGTTGGGCCAGGCCCTTCACGTGCAGGTCGACCGGCCGGGTGCCGATGGCGCAGCCGCCCGGCAGCGAGACGATGGCCTGGCCGAAGCGCGCCAGCAGCGGTCCCAGCACCAGCACGGAGGCCCGCATCTTGCGCACGATGTCGTAGGGCGCGGTCAGGTTGTGGATATCGTCGGCGCGCAGCTTGACGACGCGACCGGTAACACCGCCCGCCGGGTCGCCGCCGTTGAGCTCGACCGCGAGCCCATGCTGCGACAACAGCTGCAGCATGGTGTGGATGTCGGCGAGATCCGGCAGGTTGCGCAGCGTCAGCGTTTCGTCGGTCAACAGGCCGGCGGCCATCAGCGGCAGGGCGGCGTTCTTGGCGCCGCCGATCGCGATCCGGCCGTTCAGCGGCCGACCGCCGCGAATACGGATTTTATCCATGTGGTTCCCCAAGGCGCGCGGCTCGGGCCGGCGTCCCGCATCGTGCTCGCGGCGGGACTATTACCGCATTGCAACATGTAATGAAACCGCCATCTGCCGGCCCGACAGACGCGGCCAGCGGCGCATTATCAGCGGCAATGCGGCTATTTTTTGACGTCGCCGTCGGCCGGCGTGTCGGCGGCGGCCGCATCCGCCCGCCCGCGCCCCTGCGCCTTGCGCCGCTGCAGGTTGTCGCGCAACGCCCGCGCCAGCCGTTCCTCACGTTCGCGGCGGGCGGCCTGCTTTGCGCTTTCCTTGTCGTTTTTGCTCGTCATGCTCGGTTCCAGGCGTATCGTGCCGGCTCGAACCTGCCCCGCCGAACTCCCGGCGGTCAAGTGGACGCCTGTCAGGCGATCCTTGTATTCCCGCCTTGCACGCCACCCGGCCCTATGGCAGTTTCCGCGCCACACCTGCGCCCACATAGCTCAGGGGTAGAGCACTCCCTTGGTAAGGGAGAGGTCGTGTGTTCAAATCACACTGTGGGCACCATCTAATCCCTTAACTCTCTTCACATATCGCCGACAACCCCGCGACGCGCGTTCGCGCCAAATGACGCGAACACCCCATGAACTGACGCAAAACCAAAGGGAAGTTAAGCGGAAGATGTTTGCGCAATGTTGGCAGGCCCCGGCGCTAGCATCATGGCCTTGGCGATGCGTTGCAGATGACGGCCGATCCCCTGCCCGCGCCGCTATTGCATTGAGTAGAGCCCGCCACGCTGGACGATAACGCCCAACAGGTCCGGCGGGCGTTCGCATATCGGTGCATCCCTCTGAGCGTCCTGTGGCGTCCGCCAGAGCCGGCCCGAGCGCAGCAGGTGTCCCCGACGCTGCCCTCATACTGCCGCAGCACGATCGCGGCGATCACATGGCCATGTCTGACCTCGATCCACAGCGCGTTTCGGTCTCCAATTTCCTTGTTCTTCGCCGGATCGAAGCTCGGATTGATGTCGGCCCTTGCCCGCCGTATGCAATCGACCCAGTTTCACAGGTCATGCTCGGCCGTCACGGTCAGGCCCTTCGCCTCAACGCGTCTAGGTGAAAGCGGTTTACACGGTAGAAGATATCGAATTCACTCATACACTCTTCTTAGGCGCAAATCATTGGGGATCAGATGGGTTTTGATTTTCGCGCAATTGAAGAAAATGCAGACCTAAGAAAGCTCAATCTGGCGTGCGGACAAGACGTCCGGCCCAGGGAAGCGAATTGGATAAATACAGACGCAATTTCTAGAAACGACGTCGACAAGCTTGATATCTTCGACTTGCCATGGCCGTTCGAATCCGCCTCATTCGATTATGTTCTGGCAAAACACATACTTGAGCACGTGCCGCACAACGTCGAGAAGTTCGGTTACGAGCGGAATTTCTTTTTGGAATTCATTGAAGAGATCTGGCGCGTCCTACGGCCCAATGGAATCCTGCACGTGGAGGTGCCACGCGGCCTGTCATCTATGGCCAACGCGTTCGACCACAAGCGCATTATCACCCCGGAGACCTTCCATGCCTTCTTCGGCAGCGAATGGTCCTACCAGACGCATTGTCAGTTTGCGCTGGTCGAGACAACAAATTCAGATACTTGGCGTTTCAAGGCGTTGCGTTTTCTGATGCGCAAAGGCTTCAGTGTCGATATCACGCATTTGCGAACCGGTAATCAGCGCTTTTTTCTGCGGAAGGTGGTCGCGGAAAATTAGCCTGCACTCACCGGCTGAACCTATTCACAAACGGCGCAATTCGGTCTGATTGCGGGACGCGCAACCTGTACAACGCGACCACCAGCGTCGAAGCGATCCGGCGGCTGTTCGACGTCACCAATTCGCCGAACCTACAAAAACTCGGCGACATCTATCCCGGTCGCCAGACGGTCGCGGTCTATGAGCCGGACGGCACTGCATCTTCCCTCCCTCTGATTTGTCGAGTGGAAAGGTCCCGAGGGTTCGAACACCAAACACGCCTTCAGCATGCCGTCCGTTGAGCGGTACCGCATCGCCGGGGGCTTGGGCGCTCCGGGGGACAATGGCCACAATCCGGGCTTGCCGCGCTCAACAATCGTAAGGCCGACTAACGAACTCGTGACCGAATAACGCCACCGCCTGCCAGCCTGCGCCAAAACGGCCCATAATCCGCAGCGTCGTCATTTGCCATCACTTCGCTAACTCCCCGCGATGCGGCGGTCGTGGCCCGACCAGTGGGGTTCGCGGAGGTCCTTGCGTTTGATTTTGCCGACCGGGCTTTTGGGGAGCGGGTCGGTGCGGAATTCGACGCGGCCGGGCTTTTTGTAGGAGCCGAGGCGGTCGGTGCAGAGGTCGATGATTTCCTGCTCGGATACCGGCGTCTCGCCGTCGGTGACGCAGACGGCCATGGGCGTTTCGCCCCAGCGCTCGTGCGGCACGCCGAAGACGGCGACCTCGACCACGGCGGGATGGTCGGTGATGACGTTCTCGAGCTCGGCGGGCCAGATGTTGTAGCCGCCGGAGATGATCATGTCGTCGGACCGGTCCAGCATGTAGAGATAGCCGTTCTCGTCCAGCATGCCGATGTCGCCGGTCAGCACCCAGCCGTCGACCAGGCGCTCGGCCGTGGCTTCGGGATTGTTCCAGAAACCGACCATCTGGCCGTCGGTTTTGGCGGCGATCTCGCCGGCCTGGCCGGGCGGCAGCGGCTTGTTGTCGTCGTCGCGGATCTCGAGCTGGGCGAACGGCAGCGCGAGACCACAGGAACGCAGCGGCGTCGAGCCGTCGACGTCGGCGAACCATTGCCGCGGGCCCATCATGGCGACCGGCAGCACCTCGGTCTGGCCATAGCCCTGATAGAGCACGTCGCCGAAGATCTCGCGGCCGGTGAGCGCGGTGTCGTCGGCGATCGGCGCCGCCGCGATCAGCAGGCATTTCAACTTCGACCAGTTGCGTTCGCGCACGCCCGGCAGATGGTTGAGGGCGTTCAGCATGGTCGGGACCAGGAACATATAGGCGATGCCCTCGCCCTCCATGACGTCCAGCGTCTCGACCGGATCGAAATGGTCGAGCATGACGTTGCAGCCGCCGCCGAGCCAGACCGGCACGAACAGATAGCCGGAGCCGTGGCTGATCGGCCCGAGATGCAGGCAGGGATCGCCCGGCTCGACCGGCGGATAGAGATAGAACCAGTCGCGCCCGGCGGCGAGCCAGGCGCGATGCGTATAGGCGACGCCCTTGGACTGGCCGGTGGTGCCGCCGGTATGGCGGATGATGTAATTGTCGTCGGGATCGATCTCGAGGTTGGGATCGATATCGGAATGGCCGGCGAGCCAGGCCTCGTAGCCGTCGTCGCGCACGACGATGTGCCGGAGATCGTCGAGCTCGGCATCGATGCCGTCGACCTCGTGCGCGTACTTGTCGGCGACGATCACCGCCCGGCAGCCGGTATGGCCGAGCATGTGCAGATGCGCCTCGCGGCCGTTGCGCGGATAGAGCGGCACGCGCACGACATTGGCGACGGCGGCGCCCAGAAAGATGTCAGCCGACTCGACGCAATTGTCTTCCAGCACGCCGACGCGATCGCCGGGCTTCAGGCCCATGGCGATCAGCGCGTTGCCCATGCGCACGCCGCGCGCCCAGGCCTCGGCGAAGGTCAGCCGCCGGCCGCCGGCGACGATCGCCTCCCGCGTGGGATAAAACTGCGCGGCGCGGCGCATCTGCGTGCGCACATCCATGACATTCCTCCCAAAACAGACTGGTTCCCGGCGGCCGAGTTTAAGCGGAATTCAATCGGCGCGCAGCACGGGACGGCGACGCGGCGATGGATTTGCAAACATTTCATCCGATGCACCCGACCGCGACCGGAAATTTCAACGCCACACCAAAAATAGAAAATATATTTGCATTTACTACTTAATCGTGTGTCTCTAAAAGTTGCCGCCTTGGTCGGGCCGGGGTTGTTGGCTTATCGCTCCCCAAGCATCGTGCTTTCAAAGCACAACGTGGCGCCAGCGACGAAACACGCCCGACCGGGACAGGTTTTTGGAGTTCGGGGACGCGTCACGAGAGATGTCGTCCTGAAGTCCGGGCCGGAGAAGCAGGTTTATCGTTAACCTAATGGTCGGCGGTTCGATTCCGCCTCCGAACACTGGTTCGGATAGCTCAGTTGGCAGAGCACTAGGCTTACCTGGTTCACAAACACGCCCGGGCACCGAAACCGCCTGAAGGCAGTTGGGTTGAGACGGAGGATGGCATGACGAATACGCGATTTATCGACGGCTGGTCGAAAACGCCGTCGACGTACGTCGCCACGTCCGTTCGCGAGACCTGGCTGAATACGTCGGCCGGCAAACCGAATTATCGGTACTGACGACCGGCCGCTGATCCGCGCGACAGCACAACATCACCGCAGCAAACCGGCAGGCCCAGGTTGGGCCTGACTGATCGGTCGGCGTCCCGCGTCGACAGATCCACGAGGTTTGGGCCGAAGGGTCAGGCTTATCGTAGCGACGAAAGGGCGGAAAGCCCGTCGCAGCGTTCCACCGAGGACGTGAGTCCCGTGAACGCGGGCGAAGACCGCCTGGTCCGCCGACACGCCCAAGCCTTGCCGCGGCGACAGTGCGACGCGCACGCAATCCAAACATGAACCGGCGGTCCGGGCCGGCAGATCAGGCTTATCGTAGCCATAAGGCAACTGGTGTTTGGCCAGTGTAGGCGCCCCACCGAGGGCGCGAACCCCCCGTGGATGCGGGCGATGCCCGCCTGATCGAACGACACGCCCGGACCGCCCCGTTGGGGTAGAGACGATGACTTTGCGAGATCTGTTTTCGCGGCGCCGGACGCCGCAGCACGAAGCTTTGCCCGGCCAGGTGGCGAACGCGGCCGGCGGGCATGCCTTCGCCGTCGATGACTGGGACCGGCTCGACCGGTTTCTGGTGCTCGGCAGCGAGGACGGCACGTTCTACATCGCGCCGCGCGCATTGACGCGCGAGAACGCCGAAGCCGTCGAACGTTGCCTGGCCGCCGACGGCGCGCGGGTCGTTGCCCGCGTGGTCGAAATCTCCGATGCCGGCCGCACGCCAAAGAACGACCCGGCGCTGTTCGTGCTCGCCATGGCGACGGCCAGCGACGATCAGGCGACCCGACAGGCGGCGTTGGCCGCGCTGCCCCAGGTGGCGCGGACCGGCACGCACCTGTTCCACTTCGCCGAGTTCGTCGAGGGCTTTCGCGGCTGGGGCCGCGGCCTGCGGCGGGCGGTTGCAAGCTGGTACGGCGATCAGCCGATCGACCGGCTGGCGCTGCAGATGGTCAAGTACCGGCAGCGGGACGGCTGGTCGCACCGCGACCTGTTGCGGCTCGCGCACCCGGTCACGGCCGATCCGCAGCGTCGCGCGCTGTTCGAATGGGCCCTGCGTGGCGGCGGCGCCCCCGCGTTGCCAATGTTGGCGCAGGGGTTCGATGCGGCGCAGGCACCGGGGGCCGACGTGCCGGCGCTGATCCGGCGGCACGGCCTGCCGCGTGAGGCGTTGCCGACCGACGCGTTGAACGACGTCGCGGTCTGGGCGGCGCTGCTGGAACGGATGCCGATGACGGCGACGATCCGCAGCCTCGCCAAGATGTCGGCGGTCGGTCTGCTGCGGCCGATGAGCGAGGCGGCCGCCCAGGTCGCGACGCGGCTGGGCGACGGCGAAGCGCTGCGCAAGGCGCGGGTGCATCCGCTGGCGCTGCTGGTGGCGCAGTCCGTCTACGCGCAGGGCCGTGGCTTGCGGGGCAAGCTGGAATGGGAGCCGGTCGCGGAGGTGATCGACGCGCTGGACGCCGCATTCTACCGGGCCTTCGCCAACGTCGAGCCGACCGGCAAGCGGCTGCTGCTGGCGCTCGACGTGTCCGGCAGCATGACCTGGGGCCAGGTCGCGGGCTCGCCGCTGACGCCGCGTGAGGCCGCCGCCGCCATGGTGCTGGTCACCGCGGCGACGGAGCGCCACGTGCGCACCGTCGGCTTCTCGTCGGCCGGCCGGCTGCAGTCGCGGGGCATGTTCGGTGGCAGCCGCGCCGACCACGGCCTGGTGTCGTTGCCGATCTCGCCGGGACAGCGGTTGGCGGACGTTCTGCGGATCACCGCCGATCTGCCGTTCGGTGGCACCGACTGTGCCCTGCCGATGCTGTACGCATTGGATCGGGGACTCGAGGTCGACGCGTTCGTGGTCTACACGGACTCGGAGACCTGGGCCGGGAAGATCCACCCGGTGCAGGCCTTGCGCGACTACCGGCGCAAGACCGGTATCGCGGCAAAGCTGGTGGTGGTCGGCATGGTGTCGAACGGCTTTTCGATCGCCGATCCGGACGATGCCGGCATGCTGGACGTGGTCGGCTTCGACGCCGCCGCGCCAGCCGTCGTCGCCGACTTCATCCGGCGTTAGGACGGTGTGACTGTCCGCCGCCCGTGGTGTTCGACAACCCCGTCGCGCACCACGGGCGGCGGCGTCAGCCTTCGCTGCGGTTCCACGCGCCGGTGAAGCCGAGCGGGCCGCCCTCGGCGGTGACGCCGATGGCTTCGTGCGGCGGGCGGCAGACGACGTTCTTGCCCTTCCACGGATTGGCCCAGATCGCCACGCCCTTCGGCTTGCCGGCTTGATCGACGCGCTTGTTGACGACGTGCAGGCCGCGGATGGTGATCCGGCCCATGGCGATGTCGGAGACATCCGGATTGGTCTGGGCCCGACGCGTCATCCAGGCGCAGAGATTGGCCTCGCCGTAGTTTTTGTCGGTGCGCGGCGAGCCGTCCTTCAGGTTCGCCTTGTCCGTACCGAAGCCGATGGCCAGCCATTGCGGGCCGTTCGGCTTCACGCACCTGACCTCGCGGATCACGGTGGCGCCGCCCTGGGGCACCTCGATGCAGGCGCCGGCGGACGCCTCGTAGACGCCGCCCTGGAAGTAGTTCACGGCGCAACGGCTCTTGGCGCCATGCGCCATGACGTTGTTGACCGAGGTGACGTCGACCATCACCAGCATCGGGCAGAACCGCTTGCGGCGCCAATCGCCCGAGGCATAGATGCCGTGCGCGCCGTTGGAGTTGGCGCAACCGTCGAGCCGCGTGTTGAACAGCATCACCCAGCGCCCGGTCGTGCGCACGCAATTGTCCATGCCCTTGATGGTCATGTCGATCAGCACCAGCCGCGAGTCCCGCCGGCTGGTGGCGCCGATGCCAGCGGTGTATTTGCCGTAAGCCTTGCCGGCCACCGTGAAGCCTTCCATGGTCATGATGCGGTCGGCGTTGTGGCTCAGACAAAAGCTGCCGCCGCCGGGCCAGCCGTCGCGACAATCGATGACGGTCGGCCGCGTCTTGTCCTGCGCCCGCAGGCGCGACGCATTACGGGCGAACGTCTCGGTCGCGATCTTGCCGTTGGCGTTCTGATGCTGGCCGATGACGCGGATCGAATGGGTGCCGGGCAGGATCGCGATGCCGCCGTCCTTGGTCCGCCAGCTTCGCCACTGCCGGTCCGCCTGCAGGATCGAACCGTTGACACCGCGCATGCCGGCATACTGCGGATTCGACCTCAGATCGGCCACACAGGCCCAGGGCTTGCCGCAATCGACCGTATCGGGGCCGGGACGGCCGAGCCGCAAATACGGTTTCACGAGCGCGAGCACCGTCCGCTCGTTCTCGGTGCCGGCGATGGGCGGCCCGGCATCGACCACCACCGGCGCGGCGCGGCCGGTCACCACGGCCGGCCCCGGCGGGGCCGGTTTTTCAGCCTTCGGCGGCTCAGCCGCGGGTGGCGCCGCGGGTGCGTCGCGCTCAGCGGACGCGGCCGGTTGCTCGACCGGCACCGGCGTCAGCAGGAATTCTCCCTCGAGGCGATAGCGTTTGCCATCGATGGTGACCTCGAGCTGAGACTGCGCCACCGCGCCCTGCCAACCAAGCGCCAGCAGCAGCAAGCCGCCAATGCCGGCCCAACGCGCGCGCCGCCAGACAAGCGAAAGACTGGCAAGAAATATCATTGAACACCGTGTCATGGTCGCGCCGACGGTCTCTTTCGACCTTTCAGGCCGGACCGTCGTGTTGCCAGACAGTATAACCGGAACCGCGCCGATCGCGACCTCAGCGGATATGACTGGATGTGGGAAGCGGCGCGGCTGCAACAAGTTTTGTTTGGTATTTTATATAAATACAAATCGTCTCTTTAATAAAAATTCAATTTTTCTTAAATGATCTCTAATTTCACAAGTATTCTTGCATCAAAATCAAACAATCACGGCTCAAAGCGGGACGTTTTTCTGACACAAATTGTACCATCTCGTATCGGCAATGTCCGGAAATCCCAGGATTCCGGGGTTCGGCCGTTTGGCCCGCCACCTGCAATGATAGCGGTTGGGAGCCGCACGGGTGCGGCGTTCGGTTAACGGAGGGCAGCAGAGCCATGCAGGCACAGAACCGCCAAATTCTCGACTATTTCGGTTTCCTCCGGACGCTGAACCACGTCGACCCCGTTGCCGGCGACCGCCTGGCCGCGCAGCTCGACGACGATCTGTGCTACGAGTTCAGCAGCGCCCAGCACGAAGTCGATGGCGCCCTGGAAATCCATACGACGGAATCGGTCAGGACCGCGGCAGATACGGCGCCGCAGATCAGCGTGCACCGGATTTTGCAGGTCGAACGGGGCCGGAACTGCCGGATCGATCGGGAAAAGATCGTCATCGACGGCTATTTCGACGACATCGACCGCCTGGGCTCGTCGCTGTTCACCTTCCTGACGGAACACGGGTTCGACCGGGTCGCGGGCGACGCGACCGCTTAGGCCGAACCGCTCAATCGCGGCCGGCGAGGCGGTCGGCCGCGTTCGTTTGCTAAACCAACCGTAAATCCCGTTTTACGGTTTTTTATTCGTTCTCGCGCATACTTCCGACGAATTCGGAACCGGCGCATTCGTTCGCCCAGTATTCAAATTTGAGCCGATAGTAAAAGAGGCGACAGATGCAAGCCACCGCGCGCGGCGCCCTGCCAGCACCGAGCAATCCCGACGACTCGCAAGATCACGACGTTGCCCAGGCGCCGGAAGGCTCCGACATCTCAGCCATTGGCGCGCTGTCGGCGCAAGACGGTGAGAGCGAGATCGGCCCCGGCCAATATGTCTTTCTGATGGCGCTGGTTATCGTCGGCGTGCTGACGGGCGTCGCCTTCGCCAATCACAACCTCACCCCCCTGATCTATCAGGAGCCGGCGCAGGCCGAGGTCGCCCAGACCCTCCATGGCGGCCAGAATTACGCGCTCTACGACCTGAACTTCGAGATCCGCGGCGTCCGCCGGCATCAGATCCGGCTGATGACCAAAACGCCCGAGTTGATCATCCTGGGCGCCAGTCACTGGCAGGAAGCGCATGCCGGCCTGGTGCCGGGCGTGGACTTCTTCAACGCCCATGTGCACCGGGATTACTACGACGATCCCATCGGCATGGTCGGCCACCTGCTCGACTACAACCGCCTGCCGAAGACTCTTGTGATCAGCGTGCGCGACGCCACCTTCACGCCGGTCGCGGAGCGGACCGACTATCTCTGGCTGGGCGGCATCCCGTCCTTCCGGGCCATGGAACCCCGCCTCGGCCTGCCGAAACGGCCGTGGTACGAGGACTACCATCTGCAGCCGGTGCTGGACCTGTTCTCCCTGCGATTGGCCATCACCGGCGGCTTGCGCGAGCTGCGCGCGGAGAACCGGCCCGGCCCGACGGATGCCGATTTCGCCGAGGACCTGGACATCTTCATGGCCGACGGCTCGATCCGCTGGTCGGGCGAGCACCTCGCCGCCTTCACGCCTGAATATGTCCGCGACCGGGCGCTGGAAATGGCCCAGCACGTCCGCCGGCATCCGCCACGGATCAACGCCGACACGGTCGACGCCTTCCGCCGCATGCTGGCGCTGCTGCAGAACCACGACGTCGATGTTGTGCTGGCCCATCCGCCGTTCAATCCGCAGTTCCACGACGCCGTCGCCGGCAGCGACTATGCCGATCACCTGAACGCCGTCGAGGCCCTGACCCGGGATCTCGCCGCGCAGTACGGCGCCCGCACCGCCGGCAGCTTCGATCCCGCCCGGGTCGGCTGCACGGCCGACATGTATATCGATTCCGAGCACAGCCGGCCGGTCTGCCTGCAGAAACTGCTGACGCAGGTCGTGTCCGGCCGCTCACAGGCGCCGTCGCTTTAGCCGGCCGCCCGTTGGAGCAACCGTCATGCTTTTCCATTCCGTTGAGTTCATTCTGGGCTTTCTGCCCATCTGCTTCATCATCTTCGCGATCGTGCACCGCACGGCCGGCAAGCGGGCGGCGCTGGCGTGGCTGGCGCTGGCGTCGATTATCTTCTATGCGCAATGGAGCCTGGCGCATGGCGCCTTGCTGGTGGGTTCGGTCGGCACGAACTACCTGTTCAGCCGGGCCATGCTGCGCACCGATCAGCAGCCGAAGCTGCGACAGGCGATCTTTATCCTCGCGATCGCGGCGAACCTCGCCCTGCTCGGCTATCTGAAGTACACGAACTTCC
Organism: Alphaproteobacteria bacterium; assembly: GCA_965232515.1. Classification (GTDB taxonomy): domain Bacteria; phylum Pseudomonadota; class Alphaproteobacteria; genus JANQKO01. The sequence goes on from CBDDPY010000002.1 coordinate 3,509,251, forward strand.
TGATCGACAATATCAACGCGCTGACCGAGGCGAACTATCACTATGTCGCCGTGCTGGCGCCCGTCGGCATCTCGTTCTTCACCTTCATCCAGATCGGCTTCCTGGTCGAGGTCTACAACCGCCAGGTCTCGCGCCTGTCGATCGTCGACTATTTCCTGTTCGGCTCGTTCTTCGGCTACGTGACCGCCGGTCCGCTGGTCCTGCAGCGCGACATGACCTCGCAGTTCGAGCGCAAAGACGACAAGGTGCTCGATCTGTCGCGAATCTCGATCGCGATCACGGTCTTCGGCTTCGGCCTGTTCAAGAAGATGGTGCTGGCCGACAGCGTCGCGCCCTATGCCGACGCAGTCTTCAACGGCGTCGCCGACGGCGCGCTGCCATCGACCAGCCTGGCCTGGATCGGCGCGCTGGCTTACACCGTGCAGCTCTATTTCGACTTCTCCGGCTATTCCGACATGGCGCTGGGCGCCGGCCTGCTGTTCGGCTTGAAGCTGCCGTTCAACTTCAATTCGCCGCTGAAAGCGACCAGCATCACCGATTTCTGGCGCCGCTGGCACATGACGATGACGCGGTTCTTCACCAACTATCTGTATTCACCGCTGGCCGTCGCCGCGACCCGGCGGGCCATGGCCAACAAGTCTTCGAAGGCTCAGCGATTTGTCGCCTCCGTCGCCGTGCCGGTGTTCTTCACCTTTCTGCTGGCCGGCATCTGGCACGGCGCGGGCTGGACCTTCGTCATCTTCGGCGCGATCCACGGCCTGGCCATGGCGATCAATCACGCCTGGCGCCAATCCAAGGCGCCGACGCTGCCGGCGCCGGCGGGCTGGCTGCTGACAATGTCGGTGGTCATTACCGGCCTGGTGTTCTTCCGGGCGCCGGACGTGTCGACCGCGCTGGTCATCCTGACCGCGATGGTCGGCGCCGGCGCCGACGCCAGCGGCTGGGTCGCGACCGTCAACGTGCCGACTGTGTCCTATCCAGACGCCGTCGCCGTCATCACGCTGCTGGCCGCCATCGCCCTGATGATGCCGAACACGCAGCAGATCCTGTACCGCCACAAGATCAGCTCGGACCCGGCCGACTACGAGGAGCTGTCGTTGTCGAAGTGGCTGCTCTGGCGACCGACGCTGCGCTGGGCGGCAACCTGCGGCATCGTCGTCGCCGTGGCGCTCGGCCTGGCGACCGGCGAGACCGCGTTCATCTATTACCAGTTCTGACCCCGCGTACTGCCTGGGAGATCATGTCATGACGATCGTCATCGACCTGCCACGACAAATCGACGAAACGCTCGCCGCCGACATCGAGAAGGAGTCGGTGTTCGTGTCGCCGCATCTGTCCACGCTGCGGGTCAACCCCGACCGCACCAACATCGCCGCCGAGCTGACCGATCCCATGTGGGACGCCGACGTGCGGGAAAAGCTCGGTCGGTTCCTTGACGCCATGCTGAAGCGGGTGCATCAGTTCGACACCAAGGTCTTCCTGCAGACCGAACGTCGCGATCCGAACCCTTTTCACACAGATGTGCACGGCGAGCTGAAACGCCGCGGTTGGCTCTACGACTTTGGCGGCGGCCATGTATCGCTGGCCGGCCCGGCCCTTAACCTGGCGCGGGCCATCGACGCGGCCGCGGCCGACCTCTATCGGCAGAATTTCCCGTTCGAGGAGCGCCAGTATCCGGCCCTGATCCGGGCCGATCTGCTGGCGCGCTGCGGCTATTTCGAATCGCACCCCAATGCCGTCTGCTTTGTCGGCCACATCATCGAGGACTTCGACGCGATCGAGAACTTCCGCGTCACCAACAGCAATGTCGACGAGACCGTTCTGCCGCCGAAGGATCACGTGCACCTGCCGGGCATGTGTCTGAACCCGGCTGCCTGCTTCCCTTGCTACCCGTCGCTGCAGGGCCAGAAGATCGCCGACGACGGCCGCGTCCTGTCCTGGAACGGCCGGGTCTTCCGCTTTGAATCCCGCAACGTGTCGGGCCTGGACCGGCTCTGGGAGTTCGGCGTCCGAGAGATCGTGTTCATCGGCACCGAGGACTTCGTCACACGGAGCCGGGAGCGGGCACTGCCCCTGGTCGCGAAGCTGGCCGAGACATTCGACCTCGCCTGCCAGGTCGAAACCGCGGCCGATCCGTTTTTCGCCACGGTCTCGGCGGCAAAAACCTTCTGGCAGCAGGCCCAGGAGGTGAAGAACGAGATCATGGTGCCGATCGGCGTTCGCGAGGACGGCAGCGAGCGGCGGCTGGCCTGCGGCTCAGTCAACCTGCACGGCAACTTCTTCGGCGAGCGCTTCGACATCACCGATAGCGAGGGCTTGGCCGCCTTCACGGCCTGCATCGGTCTCGGCATCGAGCGCTGGGTGCTGGCGGCGTTCGTGCAGCACGGTTTCGATCCCGAACGCTGGCCGAGCCAGGTGCGCGACCTTGTGTTCGCCGGAACCAACCCCTGACAGGTGGCCGACGGCCGGCCTGTTCACTACCAACCGAAGCAGAAAGGCTTTGCGCTATGTCAGCTTTGCATCAGATCGTGGCAGACGTCCTGGAAATGTCGGTCGCCGAGGTCAGTGACGAAACCAGTCCGACCACGGCCAAGAGCTGGGACAGCATGAAGCACATCGAGCTGGTCCTGGCGCTGGAGACCAATTTCGGCGTCAAGTTCGCACCGTCGGAGATCATGCTGATCAACTCGCTCGGCGCGGCGCGGGATCTGCTGAGCCAAAAAGGCGCGGCGGTCTAACCGGGCCGGCCACGCCGGCCGGATTCCAGAACTGATCCCTTCGTTTCCGATTTCCGTTTCGGGGCCCGCGGGCCCCGACGCCCGGAGCAACGGCTAGCCGACAACGAGCGCCGCCGGCGCGACGATGCGGTCCTTCGGCAGCAGGATGCGCGCCGTCGTGCCGACGCCCGGTTCGCTCTCCAACTCGAAGCTGCCGCCGTGCAGCTCGGCATACCATTTCACCAGCGGCAGGCCGAGACCCGTGCCCTCGTAGTGACGGCTGAGCTCGCTGTCGGCCTGGCCGAAGGGCGTCAGACACTTTTCAATGTCCTCGGCGGCAATGCCGATGCCGGTGTCCCGCACGGTGAATTCGAGACCGCCGTCGCCTGCCCGATCTACCTCGAGGGTGACGGTGCCGTTGCCCGGCGTGAACTTCACGGCGTTCGACAACAGATTGATCAAGGCCTGGCGCAGCGCCCGTTCGTCACCCTGGACCGCGTGCAGATCGGACGCAATCCGCGACTCCACACGGACGCCTTTGTCGTCCGCCTGAGGCGCCGTCTGGCGCAGGCAAAAGGACACCAGCAGCTCGAGGTCGACGGCCGCTTCATGAATCTCGGTCATGCCGGCCTCGATCTTGGACAGGTCAAGGATGTTATTGATGATGCCGAGCAAATGCTCGCCGCTGTGGTAGACGTCATCGATATAGACACGATACTTCTCGTCGCCGAGCGGTCCGTGCAGCTCCTGCATCATGATTTCCGAGAAGCCGATGATCGCGTTCAGCGGCGTGCGCAGCTCGTGACTGACATTGGCGAGGAACGCCGACTTCGCCCGGTTGGCCGAATCCGCCGCCTCCTTCGATCGCACCAGCTCGATTTCGGCCGCCTTGCGCTCGGTAATGTCGAGGCAGATCAACACATGCATGCCCTGCGGCGCCGCGTTGTGGCGCACCTCGAGGATGTGCTCCTGCGGGGTTGTAACCTCTTGCGCGCCCTCCGACTGCAGCGCGGCGATATCGACCAAGCCGAGCAGGGCATCACCGACCGGCTTGTCGGCGCCCGACGAAACGGCGCTCTCGTCGCTCTCACCGGCGCCGGATGCATCGAGTTCCAGCAGATCCCGCAAACGGCTGTTGCAGGCAACCAGTCGCATGCCGCGGTCGAAGGCCGCAATGCCCGCGCCCGTATGCTCCAACGTCGCGGTCAGCAATGCCGTACGCTCGGCCAGGTCGGCCCGGTTGCGGGCCTGCACGATGGCGTAGCGGATGGTCCGTTCCAGAATTTCCGGCGACAGGCTGCCCTTCTCCAGGAAGTCGGCTGCGCCGGCTTCGGACGCCTCGACGTCGATTTCCCGGTTCGCCAGGCCGGTCAACAGGATCAGCGGGACCTGGCAGCCCTCGGCAACCGCCGCGCGGATGAAGGCCAGACCGGTCTCGGCGCCGATCCGGTAATCGACGAGACCGATGTCATACATCTCGGCTTCGAGCTGGCTGCGCGCTTCGTCGAAGCTGCGGACCCAGGTCAGGTCCAGACTGAACAGCTTGGAGTCGCTGAGCAGATCGTCCAGCAACAGGTAGTCGTCCTCGTCATCCTCGACGAGAAGGCAGCGTATGCGCGCGGCTTCACTCATCCGTTCTCTCTACGCGTCGCCTACAGAGGATCGGCGGATCAGGCGTGCCGCACGCAACCCGGCGGCAGCTGGACGATCTCGATCCAATAATTGCTGAGGATTCGCACGACCTCGACCAAGCCTTCGAACGTTACCGGCTTGGTGATGAAGGAGTTCACGCCGGTGACATAGGTCCGCAGGATGTCTTCTTCGGCCTTCGACGTGGTGACGACGACGACCGGTATCGTGCGGAACCGCTCATCTTCTTTCATCTGCCGCAGCGCCTCACGGCCGTCCATCTTCGGCATGTTGAGGTCGAGCAGAACCAGGCCCGGATAGGGTTGGCCGTCGAGATGCGCCCAATCGCCTTCCCGGCGCAGATAGGCGAGGAGCTGCTCCCCGTCCTCGACAAAGTCGAGGTGATTGCCGATGCAGTTCTCCTTGAACGCATCCTCGATAAGCATCCGGTCGTCCGGATCGTCGTCAGCGACCAGAATCGAGATGGAATCCCGTCGGTTCATTGCATTTCCGTCCCTTGCTCGTGCTTGAGGGGCAGCGTGAGGATGAACGTGGCGCCCTCGTCCTCGACGCCGCGGGCCTCTATGGCGCCGTAGTGGCGTTCAACGATCTTCCGGCAGGTCGCCAGTCCGATTCCGGTGCCCTCGTAGGTGCCACGTCCGTGCAGGCGCTGGAAGATCCCGAAGATCTGTTCGGCGTATTTGGCATCGAAGCCGATGCCGTTGTCGGCGATGCTGATGCGGCAGGCCTCGGCGTCCGCGCGCGCGACCGGTCCCTCGCCGTCCGATGCGATCAGCTCGGCCGTGATCTCGACCCGCGACGGCACGCCGTCACGGCGGAACTTCAGCGCGTTGCTGATCAAGTTCTGGAACAGCTGCCGCATCTGAACCGCGGACGCCTCTATATCGGGCATTTCGGCGACCTCGACCGTCGCCTCCGTTTCGGCGATGCGGATTTCCAGATCCGACAGAACCTCCTCGATGACCTTGTTCAGGTCGATCGGCTCGAACGGCTCGGTCCGCGAGGTCACGCGCGAATAGGTCAGCAGGTCGTTGATCAGCTCGTGCATGCGCCCCGCGGCGTCCTGGATGCGGCCGATATAGAGCTGACCGTCCTCGCTCACCTGGTCGCCGCACTTTTTGACCAAGCGGTCGCTGAAGGCCTGAATCTTGCGCAACGGCTCCTGCAGGTCGTGCGAGGCGACGTAGGCGAATTCCTGCAGTTCCCGGTTGCGCCGTTCCAGCGCCTCGGCATGCTTATGAAGACTGGCTTCGGCCTGCGCCCGGGCGGTGATGTCCTCGTAGGTGGCGACCGAACCGCCACCGGCCATGGGCTGATGCAGCACGGCGATAACGCGGCCGTCGCCCAGGCGCTGCTCGATGATCGACTGCTGCCGCTGCGCGGCCTGGCTCGGCCGCTCGGCCAACGCCCGGCCAGCTTCGTCGCGCCGGTAATTGCCCAGCGAAATGCTGTATTCCATGATGTCGCGCAGCCGGATGCCGGGCTTCACGACGTCGGGCGAAAACCCGTACATGTCCAGGTAGCGTTGATTGCAGACGATCAGACGCTGGTCCGAGTCGAACAGGCAAAGCCCCTGGGCCATGTTGTTCAAGGCCGTGTCGAAGTGCAGATTCTGCACCTTCAACACCTCGCTCAATCGCGTCAGTTCGGCTTCGCGCCGCTTCAACTCGGTAATTTCGGAACGAATGCTGACAGTGTTGCCGTCGCTGGTGCTGGTTTCGCTGCAATGCAGCCAGCGCCCGTCGCCCAACTGGATTTCGAAGCTGTCGCGGCGTCCACGAATGGCGTCCTTGCGCAACTTCAGCAAGCTCTCGGCCGACTCGTATTCGCTGGAATACTGTCCTAGCGCGAAGGCGTCCCGCAGCAAACTCTTGTAGCGGGAGCCGGGCAGCAGGCGGTCGGCGATCACCGGGTGATAGTCGCGATAGCGCTCGTTGCAGAACATCAACCGGTCGTCCTGATCGAACAGGGCGAAGCCGTCGGCCATGCAGTCCAGCGCATCCAGCACTTCGGCACGGGCCGCGACCGCGGCATGCTGGCGCAGAAACTGGTCGAGCGCATCGTCGGCATCCTTGCGGGCGCAGACCCGGATCAGACCGCCGCCGTAAAGCGGCGCCGTGACGGTGGTGATCGTGCAATCGTCCCGACGCGCCCAGTCCTCTCGGAAGGGTTGCGCCTTGTGAGCCTGGTCGATCAACCGGATCGTCTGCCGCTCGGTCTCGCCCAGGCTCAATTGTCCACGCGCGGCGGCGAAGCGAAGAAAGTCCTCATACGCCCGTCCACGCTGGGCGAAGGCGACCGGCAGTTCGAGCAACTCGAAAAAGTCGTGGTTCCACGCCGTCAGCCGCAGACCGGAATCAAACAGCGCCATGCCGACATCGAGACGGTCATCGGCATCCGACGCGAGCGTCCGGTTTTCGGCCGGCCGCTGAGTGGACCTGATGGGACGGATCGCGACCATGAAGGAACCCATAGAACAGTTCAGGCCCGTTTGACCGGCGGAAAGGCCCAACGGGCCAGCGCGCCAGCCCCGCCGATACGCCGGGCTTTGACATGAGGGGAATCTAGTCGACCGTGCTTAAAGATGCCCTAATCAGCGCACGGCAATCGCAGGATTCGGAAAAAAATCACAATCGGAAGTTGATAAACCGTTCAAATCGAACGGCAGCGCCACTAAACCGTGCCACTGCTGAACGCATTCTTAATGGTCGTCCGACAGAATGGCGCTCGTCAGTTTCGCAAGATGTGAGAGGCAGGAATGCCTTCGCAGGGAAAGCGGCAGAAGCGGCCGCCTGCTGTTGGAGATGCCCCGTCTTCCCTGCCATCCGCCGGGAACCAGACGGATGATTCCGATCATGCCGGATCGGGCGACGGCCTGTGGCATCAAGCCAGGACCGAGCTCGCCGACAATGAGATCGGCCGCCGGTTGATCAGCACCGACGCGGACGACAAGGGCTCGGCCAATCTTCGTTACTATGGCCGTTTCGTCGTCTTCGGCGGCGTCATCGTCGGCTTCGCGGTGCCGGCGATCTCGGAGGCGCTTAAGCCCTTCTTGTCGGTCCTGCTGATCGCCACCCTGGTATTCGGGTTGCTGCAGGTCGACTTCGAGCGTCTCGCCGGCTTCCGCAAACAGGTCTGGCCCATCACGGGCCTGCTCTTCGCCGTTCTGCTGCTGCTGCCGGTGTTCGTCGCGCTTGAGGCCAAGGTTGTCCTTGTGGCCTACGGTCTGCCACAGGGGATCGCCGACGGATTGATTTTGGCGGCCCTGTCGCCGCCGCTGCTGGCGGCGCCAGCCATTGCCTTCCTGCTTGGCCTGGACTCGCTGCTCGCTTTCGTGGTCGCCATGATCGCCCACCTGCTGGCGCCGTTGACCGTGACGTTCCTGGCGCAATGGCTGGTCGGGCCGCACCTGCAAATCGACTCGGCGGAGCTGATGTCCCGGCTGACCGTCATCATCGGCACAGGCTTCATCATCGGTCTGACGCTGCGACGGATTCCGCTGACCGCACGTGTCAGCAAGGCGAATCGCGGCCTTATCGACATCCTGTCGATCGCGACCCTGACGCTGCTGGCCGCGGCCCTGATGGATGGTGTCGCAGAGATCGCAATCCGCGACCCGCAATACGTCCTTATCGCCGTGGCCTGCGGATTTCTGCTCAATCCGCTGCTGCAACTCCTCGGCGCCTTCCTGTTCGTGAAGTCGGGATTCGAAATGTCGCTGACGGTCGGCCTGCTGGCCGGCTATCGAAATGTCGGCCTGCTGATCGCGGCACTGGCGGGCGGCGCCGACCAGGAGGTCATCGCCTTTCTGGCGATCGTCCAGATCCCCGCCTTCGTCATTCCGATGCTGTCAGGCCCCGTCCTGAAGAAAGTCAAAACCATCGGCTTCGACAGACCCTGAGCGGCCAAGCGGCATCGCATTAGCGGTAACGAATTCTCAGGCGGATACGGGTAATAGTTGCTGATGGAGACCTCTGGCTGAACGGACTGGCACCCGGATGTCCGCGCCTGGAAAGTCGAATCCCGCCACCAGCCTCGCCGCCGGCGAGTATGCCGCGATCGAGTGGTATTGCACCGAGCAGGGCATGGATGTGCCGAAGTTGATCTGGTCGCCGGCGCCGGAAAACCTCGAACACAACCCTCTGCGCTTTCTGATGGACTATTGGCAGCGCCTACGGCAGGCCGACGGCCTGCCCCGCGCGACCGCGATCGACCCCGTCGAAATGCGACCCGCATTGGGCAATGTGATGCTGCTGGACGTCCTGGACGGCGGCACCGACTTCCGCTACCGCCTCTACGGCAGCAAGATCGCCGAACGCGCCGGATTCGACATGACGGGCAAGCGCGTGTCGGATATCGGCACCAGCACCGCCGTCGCCACGTTCTTCACCTATGTCTATCAGGCCGTCCTCAAGCGCCGCGAGCCGATCTATACGGAGCACCGGCCACCCGCGGCGATCCGGGTCACCAAATGGTACCGCCTGATCCTGCCGCTAGGCGACGCGGATGGTGCGATCAACCGCTTGCTTGTCGGAAACATCCCCGGCGATTGGCGGCCATCGCCGGCCACCAACGACACGCGAGACTAGCCAAACCGGCCGCGCCGGCGTCAGGTTGCCGTTCAGACCTTGCCGGACACCGCCTGGCTGAGCTCTCGCCCGAGCGCATTAGCCCGCTCCGGCGTGACGTCAAAACTGACCGCCAATCCAATCCCCAGTCCGCGTACGATCCGCACGTCGAAGCGGCCCATGCCGTCGATCTCGAGCACCGCGCGGCTCCCGGGCGACAGCGTCAGTGGTGTCATGATGGCAGCGCCGCCCACCGACATGTCCAAGAGCGAGCAGCGATATTCCGCGCCGTCGACCTCGAGGCGGGCATCGCTCATCATCGAGATACGCTTGTGCTTCCGCTGGTCGGCCAAGCCGATATACGCCATTGCCAGCTCCCCTTCCGTTGCCAGCCCATATTCAGCTCCGGCCGACAGCATGACAGATGGAAGCTTGCCAAATGGTTGACGCGTCGAGGCGCGCGAGAAACCGCCTGGGCGAGCGGTCGTCGGCGCTCGCCTGTCAAGCGGACTCGGCCGGCGGCAGCGCCGTCTCGGCCACCGGCGCCGCAGCGATCCGATCGACCGGAAACCGCACGATGGCGTCGGTGCCCTTGCCGACGCTGCTGCGCAAGGCGAAGCTGCCGCCGTGCAGATTGACCAGAGAGCGCACGATCGGCAAGCCAAGGCCGGTGCCGCGATGACGCCGCGTAAACGGATTTTCGCCTTGTTGGAACGGCTGCTGCACCATTTCGATCTCGGCCTCGGGAATGCCGACACCGGTGTCCGATACGCAGAACTCGTAGCCGCCGTCGTCCAGCGGCCGCGCCGATACCGTCACGGCGCCCCCGTCGGGCGTGAACTTCACCGCATTCGACAGAAGATTGACGAAGATTTGCCGAAACAGCCGTTCGTCGGCGATCACCGGCGGCGCCGCCGGCGGCAACGACAATTCGATGCCAATCTTCTTGGCGTCGGCCTTGGTCCTGACGATCTCGACGGTTCGTTCGAGCGCCGGAGCCGGATCGAATGTCGTGTCGTGCAGGTCCGTCTCGCCGGCCTCGATCTTGGACATGTCGAGAATGTCGTTGATCACCGACAGCAGATGGCTGCCGCTCTGATGGATGGCGTTGACGTATTCGCGGTATTTCGACGAACCGAGATGTCCGAACAACTCGCCGCGCATCAACTCTGAAAAGCCGATGATTGCGTTCAACGGCGTGCGCAGTTCGTGGCTCATATGGGCCAGAAAGTCCGTCTTCGCGCGGCTCGCGAACTCGGCCTTCTTGCGCGCCTCTGCCTCCTGCCGGCTCGACGCGTCGATCGCCGCCGCCATGGCGTTGAACGACAGCTCCATCTCGCGCAGCTCGCGGGGCTCGTGCCAGCCGATCGAGCGCACCCTGGCGGAGCGGTCGCCGCCGGCCATTTTCTTCGCCGCCTCGGCAACCGCCTGGACCGGCCGGGTCAGATAGCCCGAGAGTATCCAGCTGACCGCGGCGGCGGCGGCAAAGCCCAGGGCGACAACGCCGAGCGCCGAGCGGCGGATGGTTTCGGCCTTTTCACGCAACTCGGCGACGGGCTGCGGAATCATCACGCCCCAACCGTTCGAGGCAACGGCCGTGAACCCGGCGATCATCTCCTCCTTCAGCGCCGGGGAGTAGAAGGTCGCGGTGCCGGTCTCCCGCTGCAACATGCGCCGTACGGGTTCCAGGTCGGACATGTCCCGCATCGTCTCGCGCCATTCCGGCAGCGGGTGCGCCAGCACACGGCCGGTGTGATCGACGATCGCCGCGTGACCGCCGCGGCCGAAGGCGATGTCCTCGCCCAACTCGATGAAATACTCCGTGGTCACGGCGCCGACGGCCAGAAATCCCTCGATTTCGGTCACCAGATACAGTGTCGGCCGGCCGTCGGGGCCCGCCATCACGCCGCTGAAGCGAACGCTACCGGGCTCCACCAGCTGTTTGAACAGCGCCAGACGCTGTGGCGGCACGGCAACCGGACAGGGGTAACGCTCGTCACCCAGCGAACCGACGATGCGGCCGTCCTCCGGCCGGGCGATGCAGAGGTGCCGGAAGGTCAGATTCGACAGCAGTTCGCCCGTGCCGTCGATGGTCTTTCCATGCACGAGATTAACGGCCAGAACCCGAAAGCTGGACTTCACGTCGCGGTCGTAGCGTTCCAGCGCCGCGCTGAGGTTCTGAGCCAGCAGCAGATGCCGGTCGGTGACGTTTTCGAATTCGTTCTGAAGTGCCTGTGAGTGCGGCCAAACGCCGAAAAAGATCACCGGAATGACGGTGACCATGGATAGTGCCGCGAACAAAATATACCGGAGCCTCACGAGAACCTCCCTCGGCAGCGTGATGGTCGGGCGGCGGGCCTGCGATCAACCTGCTGGGCGGCTGTCGTTACGCTGCGATCCGAACATCACAACGACGAACCAGCACATCGATTCTCAATCGGGCACCAAACGTACCCTACCTCGACACCTGTCATTTGTTTGCATTGCTTTCCCCTTATTCCGGCAAACCTCTGACAAATCGCGGGCTTATGTCAACATTTGTCGATTGCCGCGCGCCTTCGCGCCAGCGGCGTCGCCCCGGACGAACACACCCTGGCCGTCGCCTCCGTGCCGCCCCCGGCGGAGTCGCGGCAGCGTCCGCACGGCCGGTATCATTAATAAAACCAAAACCTTTGTCGGCGACAACTCGGTAGGGGCTCGTTAACGAAGGAACGCCGGCAGTGTCGAATATCGAGGAATTGCAGGCTCGCGTCGTCTCCGCCGAAGCGCGTCTGGCGCTGATCGGCGAGGAACATCAACGGTATAGCGACCGGCTGGTCTCGTTGATGAGCGTGGCTGAAGCGCAGATCAGCGAACAGTCGGCCGAGGCCGCCATGCGCCAGGCCGCCCTCGACGCCCTGCACCAAGAGAACGAGCAACTGCGCTCGATGCTGCACACCCTGCTGTTGACCGTCGAGGCCGGCAACGGCAAGGCGCTGGCCGCCACCATGCACGACCTGGAGGCGAAGTTCAGCGCCATGCTGGCGACGAAGGCCGACGCGGCACCGACGCCCGAAGGCGACGAACCGCCGGCCGCCGTCGAGGCGTCGGATGCCGACACCGAGGCGGACGCGCCGGCCGACGAGGCGCCCGCATCGGATGCCGACGCGGCCGTGTCGGCGCTCGATGACGCCGAGCCCGAAGCTGCCGGCGTCGACGTCGCGGAAGCCGAAACCGTTGAGGCCGAGGCTGCGGAAGCTGAGGTGGCGGCGGCCGAAGTTCCGGACGTCCAGGTCGCCGAAGACGATGTCGCGGAAAACGAGCCCCACGCCCCCGCCGAGCTCGTTGCCGACCCGGAGGAAGCTCTCGACGATACCTTGTCCGACGGCCTTGACGCGACCGGCGACGCGGATACGGACGCCGTGGCCGCCATGGAGCCGGCCGATGACGGCGATGTCGCCGGCGACGACGCGGTCGCCCTGGCGGACGCCGAAGACGAAATAGCCTTCGAGGAAGAACCGCTGATCGACGAGGCCGAGCAAACGCCGGCCGTGGATGCCGCCGAGGCCGAGCCGCCCGCAGCGGCGTTGACCGAGCCGACGGCCGAAGAGAGCGATCCGGATGCCATCGGCGCGGAACCGTTGGCGGACGAGACGCCTGAGACGGCCGAGCCAGCCGAGGCCGATGCGCTGATCCCGGACGACACCGAGCCGGCGGACGCCCTGTCGGCGGATTCCGAGCCGGCGGACGTCGCGGCCGACGAGCCGGCCGCCGAGGGCGACAATGCCGCCGATGCGTTGTTGGCCATGCATGCCGAGGAAGATCCGCAATCGGCCGACCTGGGCTTTGCCGACGCACCGCCGGCGGCCGAAGACGAATCGCCGATGAAGCAGATTCTCCACGGCGTGCGCCAGCAACTCGCCGATTCCGACCGCCCCGCCGCCGTCGGCTAGCGGAAAACACCAACGTCCGACCGGACGGCCGGAATTCTGGCCGTCCACCGACATCACCTGCTACCCTGCCGCCGGCAACGAGCGGCAGTTGGTGACGATATCGGCATGACAGCGACCGTGGAAACGGGCGGACGGGACCTGCGCGTGATCGGCTTGATCGGCGCCGGCCATTTCCTGAGCCACTTCTACATGCTGATCCTGCCGCCGCTGTTTCCGGTGCTGAAGGCCGAGCTCGGCGTCGGCTACGCGGCGCTGGGGCTGCTGGCCACGACGTTTGCCGTGGTCTCGGGCGTCACCCAGATCCCGGTCGGCTTTCTGGTCGACCGGTTCGGGGCGCGGCCGATCCTGATCGCCGGTCTGGTTCTCGAATCCGCCGCCATCATCGGCATGGGCCTGACCGGCTCCTACTACTGGTTGCTGGTCTTCGCCGCCGTCGCCGGTCTCGCCAACAGCGTCTACCACCCGGCCGACTACGCCATTATCTCGGCCAACATCGGCGAGCGCCGGATCGGCCGCGCCTTCAGCCTGCACACCTTCTGCGGTTATGCCGGCAACGCCGCCGCGCCGCTGACGATCCTGGCGGCGCACCAGCTGTGGGGCTGGCAGAACGCCTTGATCGCCGCCGGTTGCGTCGGGTTGGTCGTCGCGCTGGCCATGCTGTTGAACGCCGATGCGCTCGACAGCAACAATGGCCGGTCAGACGGCAAGCCGGAGGCGACGACGGGACCGGCGGCCCCCAACGGCGCCCGCCTGCTGCTGTCGGCGCCGATCCTTATGTGTTTCCTGTTCTTCGTCATGCTGGCGATGTCGTCGAGCGGCCTCAGCAATTTCGGCATCGCCGCCTTTGTCGCCGTGTTCGAGATGCCGCTGACCGACGCCAGCGCGGCGCTGACGGCATTTCTGGTCGGCGGCGCCTTGGGCATCCTGCTGGGCGGCATCATCGCCGACCGCACGACCCGGCACGCGAGCGTCGCCATGGCCGGCTTCGGCGCCACCGCCTGCCTGATTCTTTTTGTCGGCAATGTCGCCATGCCGATCCTGGTCCTGATCGGCGTGCTCGGCCTGGCCGGAATCCTGCACGGCATGATCATGCCGTCGCGCGATATGCTGGTGCGGGCGGTCACCCCGCCCGGCTCGATGGGCAAGGTGTTCGGCTTCGTGTCGACCGGATTGAACGTCGGCTCGGCGATCACGCCGGCGATCTTCGGATGGATCATGGATCGCGGCGATCCGCAGATCGTGTTCTGGCTGTCGGCGTTGTTCATGTTCGGCGCGCTCGGCACCGTGGTCGCCGCCAAGGCCACGCGGTAGCGGCGAATCTACCTCGATTTGGGAAGAATCCTCGAACGCCATCGTCAGGGTTGAGATTCATTAGGAACAACTTTAGAAATTCGTGTGACGTATGAGTTGCGTCGTGCGGTCTGCGATGTCGCGGATCGTAATTTTGGGGGTCAAAGAAGTGAGCAGTTTAGATCGCATGCTCGGCTTGCTGTCGCTGTTCGACGACAAACGTCCCGTTTGGACCGTCGAACAGGCCGTCGAGTCGACGAATTACTCCCGCAGCACCGTATATCGCTATTTCAAGAGCCTTTGCGGAATCGGCTTGTTGGATCCGATATCGGGCGGCGGCTACACACTTGGGCCTGGCATCATTGCGCTCGATCGACGCATTCGAACGCAGGACCCGCTGTTGTCACTGGCACAGCCGGTTGCGGCCGGTCTGATGCGGCAGAGCGGCGAGAGCGTTCTGCTGTACCGCACCTATGGCGACTGTGCCATCTGCCTGCACCATGAGCAGGCGCCGCATGATCGATCGGAGGAGTCGCGCCGCGGCGTCACCTCGCCGATCTATCTTGGCGCCAGTGGCAAGGTGATGCTGTCGCGCACGCCGACGCGCCGCCTGCGCACGCTGCACCGGCGGAACCAACGGGAACTCGCGGATGCCGGTCTCGGTCAGGAGTGGAGCGAGTTTCGCAGTCGCCTGCTGACCATCCGGCGGGCCGGCCATTTCGTCAGCCACGGCGAATTGCGGCCGGGACGGATCTGTGTCGCGGTGCCAGTCAGCGACGCGCAACAACGCGTCGTGGCAAGTCTGTCGCTGTGCATGCCGGCCGAACGCTATCGCGAGGACCGGTTGTCGGTCTATCTGGGATCGCTGCAGAACGCCGCCGACAAGATCGTCGGCGGGCTCGACCGGCAGATGTCGGGGATCGGGCTGTCGAAGTCGGCCTGACCACGGCAACCAGCGGCGCCGGCCAAGGTCGAGCCAATAGCGAACCGGCGCCCGCGGACGGCGCAGGAAGGGTTATTGCCCGTTGGTCGACAGATCGATGTCGGCGCCGACGGCGTCGGTCACCGACGTGTAGCCGTCCGCGCGCACGAGATCGGCGAGTTCGCGCTTGATGCGGCGAACCAACCCCGGTCCCTGAAAGATCAGCGCGGTGTAGAGCTGCACCAGCGTGGCCCCGGCGCGGATCTTGCGATAGGCGGCGGCGCCGGAATCGACGCCGCCGACGCCGATTAGCGGCAGCCGCCCGGCGCTCGCCCGATAGAATCTGCCCAGCACATCGGTCGAGAGGTCGAGCAGCGGGGCGCCGCTCAAGCCGCCCTGCTCGTCGCGGCGGCTGTCACGCAGGTCGTTGCGAAGCCCGATCGTGGTGTTGCCGACGATCGCGCCGTCGACGCCGACGTCAAGCGCGACCTCGGCAATCTCGACGATCTCCCGCTCGCCGATATCGGGCGCGAGCTTGACAAAAACAGGCGTCAGCCGCGGCGCCTTGCGGCCGTGCCGGTCCCGCGCCGACAGCACGGCCGACAGCAACCGCCGCAGACGATCGCCGGCCTGCAGATCGCGCAGGCCCGGCGTGTTCGGACTCGAGATGTTGACGGTGAAATAGTCGACCAGGCCATGCATGGCGGCGATACCGGAGACGTAATCGGCGACGGGATCGTCGCTGTCGCGGTTGGCGCCCAGATTGGCCCCGACGACGCCCGTGGCCATGCGCCCACGCAGCCGTTCGGCCGCCGCCGCCAATCCATGATTGTTGAATCCCAGCCGGTTGATCACGGCGCGGTCGCGCGACAACCGGAAGATCCGCGGCCGCGGATTGCCCGCCTGTGGCCGCGGCGTAATCGAGCCGACCTCGACGAAGCCGAATCCCAAGGCCAGCATCCGCTCGGGCACCTCGGCATCCTTGTCGAAACCGGCCGCCAATCCGATCGGGTTGGGCAGATACATGTCGAACAGGCGCGTCGCCAGGCAGGCGTCATCCACCGAACGGTCGCGCGGCACCAGCCCCAGGGACAAGGCGCCGATCGTCAACCGGTGCGCGGTCTCGGGCTCGACCAGATGCAGCAACGGTAGGGCCGCGCGCCAAAAATCAGGCATCGGCGCGACCAGATGATCGCGTTCCTGTGTTTCCTCTTCCCTCTGCTTTTGTTCTCAACACGTCACAGATATCGCACCGGACATCCCTGAATTTTCCTAGTATTTCTTATTATTCCAAGCGACGGCGGTCTTATATAAGGTGACGTGATGCTGACGCACAAGAGCATCTGGGCGGCGATCGATGCTCTCGCCACCGAGCATGGTCTGTCCGTCTCCGGGCTCGCGAAAAAGGCCGGCCTCGACCCGACCACGTTCAACAAGAGCAAGCGGGTCTCGCGCGAAGGCAAGCCGCGTTGGCCGAGCACCGAGAGCGTCGCCAAGATCCTCGACGCCACCGGCAGCACGCTGCCCGACCTGGTCACCCACATCGCCCGCACCGGCGACGGCATGCGGTTTTCCGGCCGGCGCATCCCGTTGATCGCCATGAACCACGCCAGCACGTCGGCCAGCTTCGACGAGCACGGCTATCCGGTGTCCGGCTGGGAAGACGAGATGGACTTCCCCGACATTTCCGATCCGCACGCCTTCGCCATGGAGATCACCGGTGACAGCATGTATCCGGTGCTGCGCGAAGGCGATTACGTCATCGTTTCGCCCCAGGCCGATCCCCGCCGCGGCGACCGCATCGTCGTGAAGTCGCGTCATGGCGACGTGATGGCGAAGGAACTGGTGCGGCGCACCGCGAACCGCATTGAGCTGCGGTCCATCAATCCGGGCTATCCGGACTTCACGCTGGAAGCCGACGAGGTGGCGTGGATGTCGCGCATCGTCTGGATCGGCCAGCAGGGCTGATTTGGCCGGCCGATAGCGCCGTTTCTTAACCAATCGGTCATTGGGATAAACCCAGAATTCTGAAACAAACCGTCACCTCGCCGGGCTGGCGGTCGGGCAGGCCGCACGTTATGTTGCCGGCAAATAAGCCACGCGCGTTGCGCGAAAATGGAGACGGGCCAATGGACAGTATCTGTTACGTGGACGGTGAGTGGATCGAGGGCAACCCGAAGTTGACCGGGCCGATGAACCAGGCATTCTGGCTCGGCACGACAGTGTTTGACGGCGCGCGGGCCTTCGACGGCTGCGCGCCCGACGTCGACCAGCACTGCGAACGCCTGATCAATTCGACCCGCAGCCTGATGATGGAGCCGACCATGACGGCGGCGGAGATCACCGAGCTGTGCCTGGAAGGCGCACGCAAGTTCGAGAATGGCGCCGAGCTCTATATCCGGCCGATGTACTACGCGTCCGGCGGGTTCCTGCTGCCCGATCCCGAGACGACAACGTTCGTGCTCGCCGTCTACAAGTCGCCGATGCCCGACTTCTCCGGCATGGGTGTCTGCCTGTCGTCTCGTCGGCGACCGGCCCGCGAGATGGCGCCGACCGACGCCAAGGCGACGTGCCTCTATCCCAATACGGCGCGCGCCCTGAAGGAGGCGCAGGACCGGGGCTTCGACAACGCCGTGATCCTGGACGCCAACGGCAACGTCGCCGAGTTCGCGACCTCGAACCTGTGGATCGTCAAGGACGGCATCGCCAAGACGCCGGCCGTGAACGGCACCTTCCTGAACGGCGTTACCCGCCAGCGCACGATCCAGCTCCTGCGCGACGACGGCGTCGAAGTGCAGGAGACGACCGTCACCTTCGCCGACGTGATGGACGCCGACGAAGTGTTCAGCACCGGCAACTACGGCAAGGTGACGCCGGTCATCCGCGTCGAGGATCGCGACCTGCAGCGCGGCCCCGTCACCAACAAGGCCCGCGACCTCTACTGGGACTACTCGAAGACGACATCGGCGCTCTAACCGTCGCCGCCGGTTTGTCGGCATCAAACGATCGGTGATATGCTCGTTCCCGATCTGATGGGACCGTGGTCCGGCTGAGTCCACCTGGTCCCGAGCAGGCCGGGAGACGGGGCATGGACCAGCATTCGCAACCCGCGACGGCGCCGACGCGCGCGCAGTATGGCGCCGATATGGCCGACTATCTGCGCGACGGCGAGCGGCGGGCCAAAGAGATCGGCAACCGTGGTCCGGTTCGCTTCGACGCCGATGGCAAGCTGCATCCCGACATTTTGACCGCTTACTGGCGGCGCGGATTTTATGTCTTCGAAGACGTGATCGGTGCGGACGAGATCGCCGAGCTGCGCGCCGACGCCAACGACATGATCGAGCGGGCGCCCGTCCGGCCCGGCGCCGCGGTCGATGCGCAGGGCCGACCGGCGCTCGGCCGCGACTACGCACGCGAACCCTATACCTTCATCAAGCCGCTGTCTGACCCCTGGGGCGGCACGGACAAGCTGAACGGCCGGCATCCGAGCCAGATGACCCAGCCAACGCCGGACGCGGACGCGCCCGAGGATGTGGTCTATCTGATGTACGGCATGTGCCAGGCCATGCCGGCGGGCCTGCGTGTCTACGGCCATCCGGCGCTGCTGGCCATCGCCGAGGCGATCAACGGCCCCGACTTCGTGCCCTACAACGATGCGATCTTCGTCAAGCAGCCAGGGCTTGGCGGCTCGGTCGCCTGGCACCAGGACGGCGTGACGCACTGGGAGTCGCCCGACTGGGACGAAGGCATTCACGGCTTCAATTTTCAGGTTCAGCTCTATCCGACGACGGCCGCGAACTGCCTCTGGGTGATGCCGGGCACGCACAAGCTGGGCCGCATCGACATCAAGCGGCTGGTCGCCGAGAACGGCGGCAGCGACCGGCTACCGGGGGCCGTACCGCTGATCTGCGCCCCTGGCGACGTCACCATGGTCAACCGCCAGATGCTGCACGGTTCGTTCGCGAACACCTCGCCCGATATCCGGATCTCGCTCACCTTCGGCTTCCACCGCCGGACATCGGTGCTGGGCCAGCGCGGCAGTCTCAGCATGAGCGCCGATGAGGTCTACGACGAACAGCGCATCTTCGAGCGCGCGTCCGTGATCGCCGTCGCCATCGACGCCCGCCGCCAGCGTTTTCCCGACGAGGCGCCCTTCCGCTACCAGCCGTTCGCCGGCCTGGAAGACGACTTCGCCTTCAGCGACGACACCTTCGAGCGGGTGATCCGCGACTACAACACCAAGGATCTGGCGATTTAGCAGACATCGGCGACCGCCGACTGGATGCCCGAGTCAAGCCCGGGCATGACGATAAATTGTTGAATTTGCTATAATTTCGTCATTGCCGGGCTTGACCCGGCAATCCAGGGCAGCAGTGCACCGAGCGTCGATAAGCTCTCTCGCTGCCTGTCACGTCAGCGCGTTCAAACCGCCTTGCTGGCGGGGCGATCGTCGGCGGCGAGGTCTTCGCCGGCGAGCGCGCGGCCGATGAGAACAGCGGTTTCGTGAATGCCGTAGAGGGCGACGAACGAGCCGAAGCGCGGACCCTGGCTCTGGCCGAACAGCACCTCGTAGAGGGCGCGGAACCAGTCGCGCAGGTTCTCGAATTCATGCCGCTTGCCGATCTCGTAGATCTCGTTCTGGATCGTCTCGGCGGACGCGACCGGGTCCATCTCCAACAGCGCCTTGTGCAGATCGTCGAGCGCGGCACGCTCGCGGGCGTCCGGCTCACGATAGGTCTTGTTGGGCAGCACGAAGTCCCGGTAGTAGTTCAGCGCATAGCCGACCAACCGGTCGAGGATCGGATGGTTCGCGGGCGTGGCGCCCGGCACGTAGCGCTCGATGAAACCCCAGATCACTTCCTTGTCGTCGCTGTGCGCGGCGCCGACTAGGTTCATCAGCAGGCTGAAGGTCAACGGCACGTCTTCTTGCGGTGCGGCACCGCCATGGATGTGCCAGACCGGATTGGCGAGGCGCGCGTCGTCATCCTGTTGGGTGTACTTGCCCAAGTGCGTCAGGTAATCGTCGACGGCGCGCGGAATGACGTCGAAATAGAGCCGCTTCGCCTTACGCGGGGCCTGGAACATGTAAAGTGAGAGGCTCTCGGGCGCGGCGTAGCGCAGCCATTCCTCGATGGTCAGGCCGTTGCCGCGCGACTTCGAGATCTTCTCGCCGTTCTCGTCCAGGAACAGTTCGTAGTTGAAGCCCTCGGGCGGCCGGCCGCCGAGGATCTGATCGATACGGCTCGACAGCTTCACTGAGTCGATCAGGTCCTTGCCCGACATCTCGTAGTCGACGTCGAGCGCGTACCAGCGCATGGCCCAGTCGGCCTTCCATTGCAGCTTGCAGCGGCCGCCCGTGACCGGCGTCTCGACCTTCGATCCGTCCTCGTCTTCGTAGACGATGGTGCCGGCGGCCTCGTCGCGCTCGATCACCGGCACCTGCAGCACGCGGCCGGTCTTGGCGCAGACCGGCAGGAACGGGCTGTAGGTCGCCCGCCGCTCCGGCCCCAGCGTCGGCAGGATCACCTGCATGATCTTGTCGTAGTGCTGGAGCACGCGCAGGAGCGCGTCGTCGAACCGGCCCCCGAGATAACAGTCGGTCGAGCTGACGAACTCGTACTCGAAGCCGAAATCGTCCAGGAACGCCTGCAGCCGGGCGTTGTTGTGATGCCCGAAGCTCTCATGCGTGCCGAACGGGTCCGGCACCTTGGTCAGCGGCTTGCCCAGGTGCTGTGCCACCATCTCGCGGTTCGGGATGTTGTCAGGCACCTTGCGCAGGCCGTCCATGTCATCGGAAAAGGCGAACAGCCGGGTCGGCAGGTCCGAGAGCTGCACGAAGGCATGGCGCACCATGCTGGTGCGGGCGACCTCGCCGAACGTGCCGATATGCGGCAGGCCGGACGGCCCGTAACCCGTCTCGAACAGCACGTAGCCCTTCTCGGGCGCGCCGTCCTTCAGACGGTCGAGCAGCTTGCGGGCCTCCTGGAACGGCCAGGCGTTGCTTTGCAACGCGGTGTCGGCGTTTTCGGGCATGGGCGGTCGGTTCCGAATGATTCGCGGGGCGCACCATACCGCAGCCGCGACCGGCGTCAACGCTCGAGGCGGCGATGCAGATTAGGCATATCGGGCTATAGTCCGCCCATGTCGGACCCTGTCGAAGAGCCCAGCCAGCGGATTGCGCCGCCGGACGCCCCCGCCCTGATCGTCGGGCCGCGCCAGGCGGTCTGGCTGAGCCCCGACGGCGAGGTCGAGGAGCTGGCGCCGCAGGCGGTTCCGGCGCGGCTGCAGCAGACGCCGCCGCTGGTCTGTCACGGGCGCGCCGTGGCGCGACGACTGGGCATCCCGCGCTTCCGCGCCTACGACCTGCTGGAGCTCTTCGCCTTCGCGTTGCCGGCGCGGTTCTGCCTGCCGACGCCAGGCGGACTGGCGGCCGCGCTCGGCCTGCCGCCGCCGGTCGGGCCGGAGCAGGCCGCGCTGACGCTGCTGCAGGCGTCCGAGCATCTGTTGCGCATGCTCGCCGCCGGCTTGCCAGATCAGGACAACGCGGCGGCCATCGCCGCCGCCATGCGACAGGCCGGCTGGCTCTGGGGCGAGGCCGTCACCACGGCGCTGGGGCCGCCGCGCAAGAACGTCGGACCGTTCAACGGCCTCGATGTCTGGAACCGGTTGCCGACCTGGGAGGAACCCGCGCCGCCGACGCCGTCCGGCGATACGGCCGTGGGCGAAGACGAGGCCCGCGCGCGGCTCGCCGAGCTGCTGGACGAGAACGCCGAGCCGCGGCCGCAGCAATCCGACTATGCCGCCGCCACGGCCGCCGCCTTCGCGCCGCGCAACGTCGCCGGCGCGCCCAACATGGTGCTGGCCGAGGCCGGCACCGGCGTCGGCAAGACCTTGGGCTACATCGCGCCCGCGAGCCTGTGGGCCGAGCGCAACGACGGCACGGTCTGGATCTCGACCTATACCCGCAACCTGCAGCGCCAGGTCGATCAGGAACTGGACCGGCTGTACCCCTCGCCCACGGCCAAGACCGCCAAGACGGTCGTGCGCAAGGGCCGGGAGAACTATCTCTGCGTGCTGAACCTGGAGGACGCCGTCAAATCGGGCGGCGGCCGGCCGGCCGACACGGTCGCCGCCGGGCTGATGGCGCGCTGGACAGCGCACACCAGCGGCGGCGACATGACGGGCGGCGACTTTCCGTCCTGGCTCATCGGCCTGTTGGGGCAGAACCGCACGCTGGCGCTCGCCGACCATCGCGGCGAGTGCATCTATTCCGCCTGCCCGCACTACCGCAAATGCTTCATCGAGCGCGGCATCCGCAAGGCGCGCTCGGCCGACATCGTCATCGCCAATCACGCGCTGGTCATGGTGCAGGCGGTGCTGGGCGGCGAGGACCACCACCTGCCGCTGCGTTACGTCTTCGACGAGGGTCATCACGTCTTCGACGCCGCCGACAGCGCCTTCGGCGCGCATCTGAGCGGCAGCGAGAGCGCCGAGATGCGGCGCTGGCTGCTGGGCAGCGAGGCAGGCCGGCGCGGCAGCCGGGCGCGAGGGCTGGCGAGCCGGATCGGCGATCTGGCGGCCGGCAGCGAAGCGGCCGAGAAGGCGCTCGACGAGGTGCAGCGGGCCGCCCGCGTGCTGCCGGCAGACGGCTGGCTGAAGCGCTTGGCCGAGGGTGCGCCGGTGGGGCCGACCGAAACCTTCCTTGACCATGTCCGCGCTCAGGTGCTGGCGCGGAGCGACAATCCGAACAGCCGCTATGACCTAGAATGCTCGACCGGCGAGCCGGTGCCGGGCCTGCTGGACGCGGCGGCAACGCTCGGCGAGGCACTCGCCCGCCTGGAACGGCCGATGACCGAACTGATGCAGCGTCTCGCCGCGCGCCTGGACGAGGAGGCCGACGAACTCGATACGCCGACGCGCGTGCGCATCGAGGCCGGCGTGCGCGGCCTGAAGCGCCGGGCCGAGATGGTCGTCGGCGCCTGGCGGCAGATGCTGCGCCAGCTCGGCGGCGAAACGCCGGCGGCCTTCGTCGACTGGTTCGGCGTCAGCCGCAGCGACGGCCGCGAAACCGATATCGGCATGTATCGCCACTGGGTCGATCCGACGATTCCCTTCGCCGGCGAGCTGTTGAGCCGCGCCCATGGCGTGCTGGTGACGTCGGCGACGCTGCGCGACAATCCGCCCGACGCCCCCGACGACTGGACGTCGGCCGAGGTCCGCACCGGCGCGCTGCACCTGCCGCTGCCGGCGCAACGCGCGAGCCTCGCCTCCCCGTTCGACTATGCCGGCCAAACGCGCGTCTTCATTGTCAACGACGTGCAGCGCAACGACGCCGACCAGGTGGCCGCCGCCTATCGCGAGCTGTTCAAGGCGGCGGGCGGCGGCGCTATCGGTCTGTTCACCGCGATCCAGCGCCTGCGCGCCGTCCACGACCGCATCGCCGAGCCGCTGGACGCGGCCGGCATCCCGCTCTTGGCGCAGCATGTCGACGCCATGGACACCGGCACGCTGGTCGACATTTTCCGGGCCGAGACGGATTCCTGCCTGTTGGGCACCGATGCCGTGCGCGACGGCGTCGACGTGCCGGGACGGTCGTTGCGGCTGATCGTCTTCGACCGGGTGCCCTGGCCCCGACCCGACCTGCTGCACCGGGCCCGCAAGGCGGCCTTCGGCGGCAGCGCTTATGACGACATGATCACGCGCCTACGGCTGAAGCAGGCTTATGGCCGGTTGCTGCGGCGGGCCGACGATACCGGGGTTTTTGTCATGCTGGACGCGCGGACGCCGACCCGACTAACGACGGCCTTCCCGGACGGCGTCGAGGTCAACCGGGTGGGCCTGGCCGACGCCATCGCTGAAACGGCAGCGTTCCTCGGCGGCGAGACCGCTTAAGCGATAACCCTTGTCGCGGGCGCGCGACGTTCATATGTTGCGGCCAGATTTCGTTCAGGAGAGCCTTATGAGCGACGACTTATTGAGTCCGCATGCCGCCCTCATCCACGTCATGGTGCTGATGGCGGCGGCGGACAGCGACATGACCGACCGCGAGCTGAAGCGGATCGGCGATATGGTACAGAATCTGCCTGTTTTCAGCGATTTCGACGCGAAAGAACTGGTGGAAATCGCCGAGGAATGCGCCGAGCGTCTGTCCAAGGACGGCGGCCTCGACGGCGTGCTGGATCTGATCACCGGCTCACTGCCGGCGAAGCTGAGCGAGACCGCCTACGCGCTGGGCTGCGAGATCGCCGCGGCCGACCTGCATGTCGAGCAGGAAGAAATGCGCCTGCTGCAGATGCTCCGCGAACGGCTCGACATCGACCGCCTCGCCGCCGCCGCCATCGAACGCGCCGTCCGCGCCCGCCACATGACCCTCTAAGCGTTCCCGTCCCTACAATCGATCCAGGAAATCGGCGACGGCTGCGATGCCGTCGGCCCAGTTCTCGGCCTCGGTACGGCCGGAGGCCTTGCGGGGCTTGAGGTCGTGGTTGCCGTCGGGCAGCCATTCAAGGGTTATTGACGGCGCCAGCGCGTAGCCGGCGACATCCGCCTTCGTGCCCATGGGATCGCGCTCGCCCTGTGCGATCAGGCACGGCGTCGTCAGCGCTTCCAGATGCGCGGTGCGGGTCTTTTCCGGCTTGCCCGGCGGATGGAAGGGATAACCGAGGCAGACCAGGCCGCGCACGCCGGCCTCGTCGGCGATCAGGCTCGCCATACGGCCGCCCATGGACTTGCCGCCGATGACGAGATTTTCAGAGCCCAGCGTCGCGATCACCTGACGCCAGGCGTCGAGCAGCACCGGCTGCCGGTCCGGCGGCCGTTTGCGGCCGGATTCGCGCCGTTGGGTCATGTAGGGAAATTCGAAACGCGCCACCCGATGGCCGCGCGCGCC
The DNA here is from genome assembly GCA_965232515.1 of Alphaproteobacteria bacterium. Taxonomy (GTDB): domain Bacteria; phylum Pseudomonadota; class Alphaproteobacteria; genus JANQKO01. Next base: position 3,534,219 of record CBDDPY010000002.1, read on the forward strand.
GATGCCGGCGGCGAAGGCGTCCATGAACGGGCTGTCCATCGGCGCGCCGGCGCCGTGGGCCAACGCCAGCGTCAGACGCGCATCCGCCGGGCCGTCGAAGATCATCTGCGCAAGCATGTCGCCGCATCCCTACCCTTCATTATTCGCACGTGCAACGCCGGCGGCTTTGTGCAGGATAGCCGGCAAAATATATGAGTTCGGAGGGGTGTCGATGGCGGGTAACGGCCATGTCGAGTGCGATGTTCTGGTGGTGGGGTCAGGCGCCGGCGGGTTCGCGGCGGCGCTGACCGCGGCGCATCACGGCGCCGATGTGATCCTGACCGAAAAGGCGCCGGAATTCGGCGGCACCACGGCCTATTCGGCCGGCGTGATCTGGATTCCCTGCACCAGCCATGCACAGCGGGCCGGCATCGCCGACAGTCCCGAAGACGCGCTGACGTATCTGCAGAACGAGGTCGGCAACCGGCTCGACCGCGACAAGGCCGAGGCGTTTGTCGAGCACGGGCCGCGCATGCTGGATTTCTTCGAGAGCCACAGCCACGTGCGCTACACGCTGATGGACAACTGGGCCGACTATCACCCGGACCTGCCGGGCGGCGCCAATGGCGGCCGGTCGCTGCTGCCCGACCAGTTCGACGGCCGCCTGCTGGGCGAGCGGTTCCGGCAATTGCGGGCGCCGCTCAGGACGATGATGATCATGGGCGGCATGATGGTGGGCCGCGACGACCTGCCGCATCTCCTGAACATGACGCGCTCGGCCCGCTCTGCGGCCTATGTGGCGCGGATCATGGCGCGGCACGCCATGGACCGCTTGCGATTTCCGCGCGGCACCCGGATCGCCAACGGCAACGCGCTGATCGCCCGCATGGCGCTGACGGCCTTCGAGCAAGACCTGCCGCTGTGGCTGTCGTCGCCGCTGACGCGCCTGCTGACGGAGGACGGCAAGGTCGTCGGCGCCATCGTCGACCGCGACGGCGTCGAGACCGAAGTGCGCACGCGTCAGGGCGTGGTGCTCGCCGCCGGCGGCTTCCCGCAAAGCGCCGAGATGAAGGCGCAGCACTACGACCATGTCCGGGCGGGCAAGAACCACACCTCGCTGCCGCCCGACTCCAATGCCGGCGACGGCGTGCGGCTGGCGCAAGCCGCGGGCGCCGGCTTCGCCAACGACGCGGCGCATCCGGCTGCCTGGACGCCCGTCTCGCTGGTGCCGCAGCCGGACGGCGGCACGGCGCCGTTCCCGCATTTCGTCGACCGCGGCAAGCCGGGCGTCATCGCCGTCGACCGCCACGGCAAGCGCTTCGCCAACGAGGCCGATTCGTACCACGACTTCGTGCCGGGTATGTTCGAGGCCTGCCGCGACGACGACAAGATCGAGGCCTATCTGATCACCGACCACCGGGCGATCCGCCGCTATGGCCTGGGCGCGGCGCCGCCGGCCCCTGGCCGGCTGGGGCCGCATCTGCGCTCGGGCTATGTGCAGCGAGGACAGACGCTCGCCGAGCTGGCATCGAAGCTGGGCGTCGACGGCGGCGGCCTGACCGCCACCGTCGAGCGCTTCAACGGCCCGGCGGCGCGGGGCGAGGACCCGGAGTTCCACAAGGGCAACAACGCCTACAACCATTTCAACGGCGATCCGAAGCACGGCCCCAACCCCTGCGTCGCACCGCTGGAGACACCGCCCTTCTACGGACTGCGCATGGTGCCGGGCGAGCTCGGCACCTTCACGGGCCTGCGCACCAACCGGTACGCCCAGGTGCTGAACGATGACGGCGCGCCGATCCCCGGGCTTTATGCGGCCGGCAACGACATGGCGAGCGTCATGGGCGGCACCTATCCCGGCGCCGGCATCACCATCGGCCCGGCTATGACCTTCGGCTATATCGCCGGCTGCCACATTACGGGCGCGGATACGTGATCGTGCGCCGTGGCCCTGGATTGCCGGGTCAAGCCCGGCAATGACGAATTTGTCGTAATTTCAATACCTTGACCGTCATGCCCGGACTTGATCCGGTCATCCAGGCATGTGAAATCCGGCATCGCCGATCGGCCATTGGCGTGCCGACCCGCTGTCTGTGCTATAGGCTTGGATTATGGAACCGCCAAACGAATTGTTGCCGGTCTCGGTGATCACCGGCTTTCTGGGCAGCGGCAAGACGACGCTGCTGAACCGGCTGCTACAGCATGCCGACATGGCCGATACGGCCGTGGTGATCAACGAATTCGGCGAGATCGGCATCGACAACGCGCTGGTTGAGCAGTCGGACGACGACGTCGTGCTGATGAGCAGCGGCTGCCTCTGCTGCACGATCCGCGGCGAGCTGGTCGACACCTTGCGCAATCTCTATATCCGCCGGGCCAAGAACGAGGTGCCGGAATTCCGCCGGCTGGTGATCGAGACCACGGGGCTCGCCGATCCGGCGCCGATCCTGCACACGCTGATGGCGGATCCGTTCCTGGTCATGCGCTATCGTCTGGACGGGGTGATTACGACGGTCGACGCCGTGAATGGCGACGCCACGCTCGACAATCACGCCGAGTCGGTAAAGCAGGCCGCCGTCGCCGACCGCGTGCTGATCACCAAGTCGGACCTGGCGGACGACGACGATATGGCGGCGTTGAGCGACCGGCTGCGGCAGCTCAACCCGGCGGTCAGCGTGCGCCGGATCCAACATGGCGAGATCGACCCGGCTGATCTGTTCAACGCCGGCCTCTACAACCCCGAGACAAAGAGCCTCGACGTGCAGCGCTGGCTGAAGGACGAAGCCTATGGCGAGGGTCATGCGCACGATCACGACGATGACCATGGGCACGACCACGCACACGGCCACAACGACGTCAACCGGCACGACGACAGCATCCGCGCCTTCTGCATGTATTTCGACGAGCCGCTGTCCTGGCAGGCGCTGGCCACCTGGATGGAGCTGCTGGCGACCTATCGCGGCGACGACCTGCTGCGGGTGAAGGGTATTCTGAATCTGTTCGAGACGGACAAGCCGGTGGTGATCCACGGCGTCCAGCATCTGTTTCATCCGCCGGTGACGCTCGAAGCCTGGCCGGGCGAGGATCGGCGCAGCCGTATCGTCTTCATCACGCGGAATTTACCGCGGGAGACGGTCGAGGATATGCTGAGCGCATTGACCGATCCGCCCGGTAGTGGTGGCATCAAGGTTCACACCTGATTTTTTTGGGGATTTCGATAGGGGGCTTGTGGGACATGTACACAAGAATGATGGCGGCTGCGCTGGCGCTGGGACTTCTGGCGGGCGGCGCGCAGGCCGAAAGCTTCCGCTGGTCGTCGAAGGGCGACGCGGCGACGCTCGATCCGCACGGCCTGGCCGAGGGCCTGACGCTCGGCTTCCTGGGCAACGTCTATGAGGGCCTGCTGCGGCGGGGCAAGGATCTGGCGCTGGAACCGGCCCTGGCGACGAGCTGGGAATCGGCCGGCGCCGACGTCTGGCGCTTCAAGCTGCGCAGCGGGGTCAAGTTCCACGACGGACGGCCGTTCACCGCCGAGGATGTGAAGTTCTCGTTCGAGCGGGCCAGCGCCGAGGGCTCGGGCATCCGCTCGATGGTCGGCTCGATCCGCGAGGTGAAGGTGGTCGACGATCTGACCGTGGATGTCGTCACCAACGGACCGGCGCCGATCCTGCCTGAAGAAATCTCGAACTGGCTGATCATGTCGGCGAGCTGGGCGGCGGAGAACAAGGCGACGGACGCCGCGAGCGTACGGCGCGACGTGCAGAACCACGCCACCACGAATGCCAACGGCACGGGCCCGTTCCGCATCACCTCGCGCGAGCAGGACGTGCGCACCGAGCTGGCGCCCAACGGCGCCTGGTGGGACACGCCCGAGCACAACCTGACCAAGGCCACGGTGTCGCCGATCATGGCGGATGCCACGCGCATCGCCTCGCTGCTGTCGAGCGAAAGCGACATGGTCTATCCGGTGCCCGTGCAGGATATGGACCGCATCGTCAAAACCGACGGCGTGAAGCTGCTGAGCGGACCGGAGCTGCGGACGATCTTCCTCGGCATGGATATCAGCCGCGACGAGCTGATCTATTCCAACATCAAGGGCAAGAACCCGCTGAAGGACGTGCGCGTGCGCAAGGCGCTCTATCAGGCGATCGACGTCGGCGCCATCAACAAGAAACTGATGCGCGGCCAGGCGACGCCGACCGGCCTGATGATCGGCCCCGGGATCAACGGCTTCGATCCGGCGCTGAACGACCGCTACGCCTACGACCCGGCGGCCGCGAAGGACGGTCTCGCCGCGGCCGGTTACGGCGACGGCTTCGAGCTGGGCCTGGACTGCCCGAACAATCGCTATGTGAACGACGAGTCCATCTGCAAGGCCGTGGTCTCGATGCTGGCCAAGGTCGGCGTCAAGGTCCAGCTCAACGCCATGCCGAAGGCGCAGTACTTCAAGAAGCTGCGCGAGCTCGACACCAGCTTCTATCTGCTCGGATGGACCTCGGGCACCTACGACGCCCACCATCCGTTGCGCTTCCTGATGTCGACGCCGAACAAGGAAAAGCGGCTGGGCTCGTGGAACTTCGGTGGCTACTCCGACGCCCGCACCGATGAGCTGGTGGCGGCCATCGGCCGCGAGCTGGATCCCGCGCGGCGGCAGGAAATGATCAACGAGGCCTTCACGATCCACAAGCAGGCCGTCGGCCATATCCCGCTGCATCAGCAGTCGCTGGCCTGGGGCGTGAAGGAAAACGTCGACCTGGTGCAACGGGCCGACAACTTCTTCAACCTGCGCTGGGTGGTTGTGAATTAGCTCGCAATGTCACCGCGCCGCAACCACCTAGGTTTAAGGGTGAACGCGGCGTCGAACGGATGTAGCGTATGTTAGCGACGGCTCACATGCGGGCCGGCGCTCTCAGGTATCGACATCAGCGTTTCCCCGGCCTGGCGCCGGGTATCGGGCATGAAATCGACAGCAGAATAGAGGGAGAGGACGTATGACACTCCGTATCGGCAGTGAAGCCCCCAACTTCAGCGCGGAGACCACGGAAGGCACGATCGACTTCCACAACTGGATCGGCGACGGCTGGGCCATCCTGTTCTCGCATCCCAAGGACTTCACGCCGGTCTGCACGACCGAGCTTGGCTACATGGCCGGGCTGAAGTCCGAGTTCGACAAGCGCAACTGCAAGATCCTCGGGCTCAGCGTCGACCCCGTCGACAACCACAAGGAATGGTCGAAGGACATCGAGGAGACACAGGGGCACGCCGTCAACTATCCGATGATCGGCGATCCCGAGCTGAAGGTGGCGAAGCTCTACGACATGCTGCCGGAAGGCGCCGGCGAGACGTCGGAAGGCCGCACCGCGGTCGACAACGCCACCGTACGCACGGTGTTCCTGATCGGCCCGGACAAGCAGATCAAGATGCAGCTCACTTATCCGATGAGCACCGGCCGGAACTTCGACGAGGTGCTGCGCGTCCTGGATTCCTGCCAGCTGACGGCCAAGCACAAGGTGGCGACGCCGGTGAACTGGAAGCAGGGCGAGAACGTGATCATCGTGCCCGCCGTCTCCGACGAGGAGGCCAAGGAGAAGTTCCCGGGCGGCTGGGAAGCGCCGAAGCCGTATCTGCGCATCGTCCCGCAGCCGCGCGACTGATACGTCAGGTCGTTACCAACGACTGATGGCGCATGCTTCGAGACGGCCCCTGCGGGGCCTCCTCAGCATGAGGCTGGAGCTGGATATCGGGTTCTGACCTCACCCTGAGGAGCGGCAACGCCGCGTCTCGAAGGGTGCGCCTTTAGACCGCGTCGGGGCCGAGGAGCGCGATGCGCATCCGATCCTTGAGGTGCGCGCCGTCCTTCGGCGGCATGACAAAATCTTCCATCTCGGCCCGGATCTTGACGTTGTAGAAGACCGGGCCCGCGGCCTCGCGGATCACCGGGATCGCGGCTTCGAACTCGGCCTCGTCCGCCGCCCGGCCGACGACCGGGAATCCGGCGGCCGCGGCCATGCCGGCCAGATCCACATCGCCGGCGGTGTGCGTCGTCTGCATGCCGGTCTCGCCGTAACGCTCGTTGTCCTGCACGACGATCGCCAGGTTGGCCGGCCGTTGCGCCGCGATGGTGGCGAGCGAGCCCACGCCCATCAGCATGTCGCCGTCGCCAGTCAGCACCAACACGCGCCGTGTCGGTTGCGCCAGGGCCAGGCCGAGACCGATTGCCGCGGCGCCGCCCATGGCGCCCCAGAGCGGGAAGTTCAGCGGCGTGTCGCCGGCCGCCGTGATGTCCCAGGCCGGCGCGCCAAGGCCGCCGACCACCAACATGTCGCCACGGTCGGCCAGCAGGCGGGCGGCGACATCCCGGCGGCGCAGGGGATAGTTCTCGGCCCGGTTCCGATCCATCGCGTTGCCCGCCCTATTTGCCGAAGCTCTTGGCGCCGATGACGCGCTGCGAGATCAGCACCGCGACGGCCGCCGGTCCCTCGAAGGCCATGCGGGCCGCGGCCGCGACCGTCTCGCCCATGCGCGCGGCGTCGTCGACGGGCATGGTGATGACGCCCGACAGTTCCAGGACCTCCGGCGTCGCCTGCCCCATCGGCACCTGCCAGGGATTGAACTCGCCCCACTGGCCGCGCATGGTCACCAGCATCAGCAGCGGAAAGCGGCAGGTCTTGGTGAAGGCCAGCATGTTGATGCAATTGCCGACGCCGCTGCTCTGCATCAGCATGGCGCCGCGCTGACCGCCGAGCCAGGCACCGCCCAAGAGCGCCATGCCCTCCTCTTCGGTGGTCAGCGGCACCGTCGTGATTTCGTTCGACGCGATGCAGCGGTCGATCAGACGGCTGTGCCCGGCATCAGGCACGTAGGCGACCTGCGCTACGTCGTAGTCGCGCAGCACGGCGAAGATCTCGTCGGACCAGTTGTTGTCGGTGTTACGCAAAGGCCGGTTACTCCCCGCCACGCATTTTAAGACCGCCGGCCCGCACTGCCTAGTGCCGGATCAGGCGATCGCTGAGGGCGTCGGCTCGTACCTGCGTTAGCCACTGACGATAGCACGGTTCCGCAATGCGAGGTGTGCAAATGCTTTTCCCAACCACGAACCTGTCATGACGGCACGGTTGCGGCGGCATTGATTGTGAGCGGCAACGTGGGAGGGGCGCCATTCCCTCATGCGGCAGGTGCCCTCGCGGGCACCCCGGCGGCAGGCGACTTTCCGACCGTCCACGCTACCTCGCGACAGGTAACATTGAGCACGTCGGTACTGTCAACGTTCATTCAGTCGAGCGATCAGGTCAGGAGCAGCGCATTTTCGGCAAGTTGCGACAGCGCCACCTCCAAGGCCGCCGGCAACTGATCGGGCGCGAGATCGATCAGGCCGGTCACCCGTCGCCGCTCCAGCATCGCCAGCAGCGCCGCCCGGTCCTGCGCGCCGTCGAGATGGCGCAGCACCTCGGCCGTCAGCGCGTCATCGATGGACACGCTGCGGTGGCGCTGGTTGGTCACCGCCTGGCCGTCGCGGATCTGCGTCCGTACCAGCGGGCTCGCCGTGGGCCGGTCGCCGGCCTCAGCGACGAACGCGGGTGCGCGGGTCGACAGGCCAACGAGGTTACGTCCGAACAGCTCTAGCAGCAGCGCGGCGACACCCTCGCCGTCGAGCATATCGGCGCAGGGCGCTGTGCCGAGGGGTTCATCGGCGAGCCGCAGCAGCGCCGCCTTATGCGTCGCCTCGGCGACGCCGATGCGCGCGCCCTCGGGGCTGCGGAACCGCAGCTCGGCCTCCGGCGGAATCACGGCCGGCCCGGGCAGCGGCCGCAACGTCGACTCGACCCAGAGATCGGTCAGCGCCGCCGCTTGCGGTTCGGCCGACGGCGCGGCGTCGGCGCGGCAGAGCAGCGTTTCGCGGAACGACCGGTGCAGCCAGAAATCGATGTATTGCTCGCGGTCGACGCGGTCGCGGGCCGTCGCCAGGATCTGCCGCACCTCGTCGGGGAAGTTCAGGCTATAGGAGGCGCCGACATTGGCCTCGCTCAGATATTGCAGGCCGGCCGCGTCAGCGCGTGCAGCGAAGTCTCGGAAATAGACCGGGTGGTTCTCGGTCTCCATCAGGTCGTGCAGCAGGAACGCATCCGACAGGGCGTCGACGTTCTGCGTCTCGCGCTGCAGCAGGGCCGAGACCGCTGGATCACCGGCCTGATAGGTGCCGGTCAGCGCATGCAGGATGGCGCGGGCCTGTGTGGCCCTCGTGGCCGGATCGTCGAAGCGGCCGGCATGGTGCAGCATCAGGCCGCGGACCGACTCGCGCAGATGCCAGCCGGGATAGGTGTTGAAGCTGACATAGGCGACGCCGCCGGGCCGCAGGCAATCCCGGCAGAGCCGCAGCAGCCCGTCCTGGACCTCCGGCGGCACCCAGGAAAACACGCCGTGGGCGATGATGTAGTCGAAGTCGCCGGTGTCGCCCGGCGCCATGATATCGCCGGTCCGGAACGCAATGTTGCTTAGCCCCAGATCGTCGACGGCGGCCTGCGCGTCGGCGATCTGGCGTGGCGAGATGTCGATGCCGAGGAATTCGCTGCCGGTCAGGTCGCAGGCCATGGGCAGCAGGTTGCCACCGCCGCTGCAGCCGACCTCCAGCACCCGGGCCTTGTCGATGGGCGCGGGCGTCAGGCCGTGGAGCCGGCCCAGCACGGCCAGCCGGTCGATATGCGACATCGGGATCGGACGGCTGTCGTAAGGCGCGTCCTCGTAGCTCTGTTTCAGGATCTCGGTCGACATGGGACGGTTCGCGGACGGCTGGACTGGACGCTTCGGCGGCGCCATGTTAGCGTAATTCGGCGTTCAAGGAGACGCGCCAATGGATATGGTCAAACACCCGCGCAAGTTCGTCTGCTGCCTCTGGTGACGCGTCGATAGACGCCGCGCGCACGCGCGACATATCCGGATTTCCCAATCCAATTCTTCATAAGGCACTGTATTTCATCAGTGTTTTGATTATGTGAGCGATGCCGGCGCAAGGCTTTGCGCGGGCTCTCGTTCCAGCCAGAGGCACAGCACATGACCTATTCCTTCACCAGCCGGACGGGCGTCCGCATCGAGCGCCAGACCGAGTTGCTGGACTTCGAGACCGGCGTCGATTTTCTGGTCGATCAGCTCGATGGCCAGCGCGGCATCTTTCTCTCCTCCGGCGTCGAGGACCCCGACCGCTACTCGCGCCTGGACTTCGGCTTCGTCGATCCACCGCTGGAGTTGGTCTCGCGCGACCGACGGATGACGATCAACGCCCTCAACCCACGCGGCGAAACCCTGCTGCGCATCCTGACGCCCGCCTTCACCGGCGACACCGCGGTCGAGGTCATCGAGCAATCCGACCGCCGGCTGACCCTGGAAGTGCCACCGTCGACGACCGTGTTCCCGGAAGAAGAGCGCAGCCAGCAGCCGTCCGTGTTCACGCCGATCCGGTCCCTGCTGGCCGATTTCGAGGGCATCGAGGACGGGTTCCTCGGCCTCTACGGCGCTTTCGGCTACGACCTGATCTTTCAGTTCGAGGCCATGGCGCTGACCCAGGACCGCAGCGGCGGCGCCAAGGACATGCATCTGTTCCTGCCGGACCGGATCTATGCCCTGGATCGGGCGAAGGAGCTGGCCCGCGTCTTCCGCTTCGAGTTCGCCCGCGACGGCGACGACACCGCCGGCCTGTCGGAAGCCCCGTTCACGCCGGTCACGGCCAGCACCGCGGCAGTAACCGGCGGCGAGATCACCTCGGACCATACGGCCGACGCCTATATGGCGAACGTCGACGCGGCGCGGGAGCGGATGCATGCCGGCGATATCTTCGAGGTGGTGCTGTCGCGTAAGTTCTCCAGCCCGTTCAGCGGCGCGCCGTCGGCGCTCTACCACCTGATGCGGCGGGTCAATCCCAGCCCGTATGAGTTCTTCTGCCAGTTCGGCGACGAGCAGCTGATCGGCGCCTCGCCCGAAATGTTCGTGCGCATCGATGGCGACCGGGTCGAATCCTGCCCGATCTCGGGCACCATCCGGCGCGGTGAGAACGCCATGGAGGACGCCGACCGCATCAAGCAGCTCTACAACTCGGACAAGGACGAGGTCGAGCTGACCATGTGCACCGACGTCGACCGCAACGACAAGTCGCGGATCTGCGTGCCGGGCTCGGTGAAGCTGCTGACCCGCCGGTTCATCGAGCGCTATGCCGGCCTGTTCCACACCGTCGATCATGTCGAGGGCCGGCTGCGGCCGGGCTTCCGCGGCCTCGACGCGTTCCTGAGCCATATGTGGGCGGTGACGCTGACCGGCGCGCCGAAACGCATGGCGGTGCGCCTGGTCGAGCGGATGGAGACCTCGGCGCGCGGCTGGTACGGCGGCGGCATCGGCACCATGCTGCTGAACGGCGATGTGAATACCGGCATCACCATCCGCACCGTGCACCTGCATGACGGCGTCGCCGACTACCGGGCCGGCTCGACGCTGGTCTACGATTCGATTCCGGCCGACGAGGAAGCGGAGACACGCATCAAGGCGACGGCCTTCTTCAACGCCATGGCCAACGTCGGCAAGCCAGTCGCCAAGCCGGCCGCAACGACGCCGGCCGGCGGCTACGAGGGCGTCTCGATCGTCATGGTCGACAACGAAGACTCCTTCGTGCACACGCTGGCCGACTATTTCCGACAGACCGGCGCCGATGTCCGCACCTACCGCGCCGGCACGCCGTTCGAGACCCTTGTCGGCGGCGACCCGGACCTGGTCGTGCATTCGCCAGGTCCCGGCCGGCCGGCCGATTTCGGCGTGCCCGAACTGGTCCGGCGCCTGGCCGAGCATGGCGTGCCGCAGTTCGGCGTCTGCCTGGGCCTGCAGGGCATCGTCGAGGCCTTCGGCGGGGAACTGGCGGTGCTCGACGTGCCGCGGCACGGCAAGACCTGGACGGTCGACCATGACGGCGACGGCATCTTCGACGGCCTGCCGAACCCCTGCACCGTCGGCGCTTATCACTCGTTGGTGGCGGTGCGCGATGCCCTGCCCGAAACATTAGAGGTGACGGCGACCAACGGCGACGGTCTGGTCATGGCGGTGCGGCACCGCAGCCTGCCGGTCCAGGCGGTGCAGTTCCACCCGGAGTCGATCCTCAGCATGCAGGCCGCGACCGGCCATCACATCGTCCGCAACGTCCTGCGTGAATTGATCGATCCGGCAAGGCGGGGGACAAGGTCGGCGGCGGAATAGCTCAGGCGGTCGGCAACGCCGGCCGCTCCCGCTCCAGCACTTCCATCGTATGCCGGTAGCCGGTCTCGATGGCGGCGTCGAACGTGCCCCAGTCGCGGATGCCGATGTCGTCCAGCGGCGGCTCGATCAGAAGGTCGACATGGGCACGGGAGTCGCGGGTCTGCGCCGAGCTGCTGACGGTGGCGGCGCGCATCAGCAGGCTGACGATGCCGGGCGCGTGCCCGCGCCGGAGGTTCATCAGGTTGCGCAGCATGCCGGTCTCGAAACTGTCGATCTCGGCCGAGACCGACCAGTCGGCGGCGACGTCGACGCCGATGATGGTGCCGTGCATCATCTCGTTCATGACGTCGGCCGGCAGGGCGTTCATGACCGCGCCATCCACCAGCACCGTGCCGGCATCCACGACGGGCGGCAGCACGCCGGGGATGGCGATGCTGGCGCGCAGGGCCCGCCACAGCGGCCCGGTGCGATGCACGCGCGCGCTGCCCGCCGTCAGGTCGGACGACAGGCAGAAATAGGGCAGCCAGAGATCCTCGATCAGCGTTTCGCCGAAATGCGTGCGCAGGCGCCGAGTCGCCTTGCCACCCTTGATCAGGGCCACCAGCGGCAGCGTGTAGTCGTTCAGCGGATCGCTGGCGACGAAGGCGGCATGCATGCGCGCGCGCAATTCGTCGTCGTCCCACTGGAAGGCGAGGCCGGCGGCGATGATCGCGCCCATGCTGGCGCCGCCGACGAAATCGAAGGTGACGCCATATTCGCGCAACGCCTTGACGACGCCGATATGACCGAAACCGCGGGCGCCGCCGCCGGACAGCACCAGGCCGACGGCCTTGTTGCTCAACAGGCGGGCCAGTCGCGCAAGGTCGCCCCCATGGCCGCGGCGAAGCTGGCAGCGGCAGGTCGGACCGTAGCGGTCGAGCCAGGCCTGGCCCGCCCTGGGCATGCCCGTTTCCGATTCCTGCAGCAGCACCAGCTCGGCTGCCGGCAGGCCGGCCCGGTCAAGCAGCTCGGCCGCGGCCAATTCCGGCGGTGGCGCTTCGTCGGCGTCCGCCAGCAGCACGACGCGGTCGGCCTGGCGGAGGCAGAGGCGCGACCAGGCGGTCGCGTCGCAGTCGGCGCGATAGAGGATCAGGTCATGCGCCGACTCGATGGCATGAAACCAGTCCTCGGTATGCACGGCCGCGCTGGCGTCCAGAAGATGCACGCGTTGCCCGTCGGCCGACAAGGTCTCCGACAGCGACCGCGCGAGCTCGGCGATCGGCACCGACGGCGTCAGCGGCAGCAGCGCGATCGTGCCCGGCGCCGGCGGGTGGTCCTTGACCACCGTCAGGCGCTGCAGCCGTTCGACCAGTTGCCGCGCGATCGGCATCATTGCCGCCGGATGCTCGGCCATCAGCCGGTCGAAGCCCGGCTTGCCGAGACGCAGCAGTGAGGTATCGCGGAGCGCCCGAATGCTGGCGCTGCGCGGAGAGCCGGAAATCATCGCCATCTCGCCGACGGTCTCGCCGACGCCGAGCCGGGCGATGAGCCGGGAGCCGTCCGCGCCGTCGCTGACGAAGACGCCCAGGCTGCCCGACGTGACGATGTATAGGGCATTGGCCTCGGCGCCTTCCTCGAACAGCGTCCAGCCGCCCGGCAGGCTGAACCATTCGAGCTCGGCGCCGACCCGACGGACCAGGCCGCCGTCCGCGCGGTCGAACAGAAACAGCTCCTGGAACAGGCGGTAGAGCCGCAAAACGGTGTTCGGATGGCTGTCTTCCTGGGTCACGTCCGGCGCCCGCCCCCGCGCGTTTTCGCCGATGATAGCGCGAAGCCGGGAGGCGACGCCAAGCGCGGGTTGGGCGGGGCTACGCGGCGAACAGGCCCATGGCGACGGCGATGACGACGGCGTAGCGCACGCTCTTGCCGACCATCACCAGCGGCAGGAACAGCCAGAAGTTCACCCGCAGCACGCCGGCGACGACGGTCAATGGATCACCGACCCATGGCAGCCAGGACAGCAGCAGCGACCAGAGGCCGTAGCGGTTGAACCAGTCGGTGGCGCGGTCGAGCTGCTTCCGTTTCAGCGGAAACCAGCGGCGGTCCCGGAAATGCACGAGATACCGGCCCAGACCCCAGTTGATCGTCGCACCGGCGGTGTTTCCGGCCGTGGCGACGATCAGAACCAGGGCCGGATCGAACGCGTCCGAGGCCGACATCGCCGCGGTCGCCAGCTCCGAATAGAACGGCAGCAGCGTCGCGGCCAAGAACGCGCTGGCAAACAAGCCGGCATAGCCGGCGACGAAGAGATCCATCACGAGGCGATCAATTCAAGCGTTGAAACGGCCGAAGGCCCATGCCGACCCCGATTGCCGAATGGCGCCGGATACTGCACCGGGGGACGCGGCAACGGCCAGTGACCAAAATGGTCGCCTGATTTATGGTTCGGGCGATATGCATCAATCTGTTGTGGAGGGAATCATGCTGCTCGACGTCCGTACCTATACCTGCCGGCCCGGTACCATCAAGCAACATCTGGCGCTATACGAGAAAATGGGCAAGGAGCCGCAGACGCGCCATCTGGGCCAGCCGCTCGCCTATATGGCCACCGAAACCGGCAATCCGAATCAGTACATCCACATCTGGGTGTATGAAAACGCCGGCGACCGCGAGGCCAAGCGCAACGCCATGTGGGCCGATCCGGACTGGCTCGCCTATACGCAGGAAAGCGCCAAGCTGGGCGCGCTCGTCGAGCAGGAAAACAAATTGATGAAGCCGGTCGACTTCTTTCCAGCCCCGCGCTGAACGACGATCAACCGCGACGCTTCCGCGACGGCGGTCGCCAATATGGCCGCCGTCGCTGAACCCGCCCCTTTTCGCACCGCATACCGACTTGTCGACGAAATCACCCCACACGGACGAGAATCCGCTCCGGATCGACGACTCGCCGTTTTTTCAGCTCATGCGCGTCGTCAATCTGACGGCGAAGCCGTTCTTCACCAGGTTCGGCAAGGACCATGACCTGTCGATCAACGAATGGCGGGTGCTGATCGCGCTGGCCAACCGCGGTTCGATGGCGGCACACGAAATCTCGGCGCTGACCGGCATGGACAAAATGAACGTCAGCCGCGCCGTGCGCCGGCTGGCGGCGAAGGACCGCCTCGCACGCACGGCCGATACGCAGGACCGGCGACGGACGCTGTGCAGCCTGACGGACGAAGGCCGGCGCGTCTATATGGCGATCGCGCCGAACGCCAAACGGCGGGTGACGGCCCTGTTCGCCGGCCTGAGCACGGCCGAATCCGAAACCTTGTCCCGCCTGCTGGCGAAACTGGAACGCACCGCCGAGGGCTTGGGCCCCAACGATTGAACCGGACTAGAAGCCGTAGAGGTCCGGCAGGGCGGCGTCCCCCCATTCCACCGGCCCTTCCGCCCAGGCCAGCAGGTAGCAGCCGGCCCGGCTGCGCGCGGCGACGTGGTCGCCGGGCCCGGCGGTGACGAAGCAGTCGGCGTGCGCCGTCGCGTCCCCGACCTCGATGTCTCCGGCCAGCACGAACCAATCGACCACGGCGCTGTTGCGGTGCGCGGGAACCTCGGCGCCAGGCTGCAAGCGCAGCGTCACGAACCGATGGTCTGTCTCGGCCGGCGCGTAGTCGAAGATCGTCTGCCGGCTGACGCGGGGGACCGAGGTCGGAATCTCGCGCAGATCGGCGACGGTCACGTTGATGTCAGGCCGGATTTCCGGGCTGATCTCCTGGAACGCCGACCGGGTGGCGCCGGTATGCAGCTGATGCAGCGTTTCGGCGTCTTCCGGATAGATCACCGGCGCCTCCAGCCGCGCGGCCAGCAGGCAGCCGTCGTAGGACACCGCGTCGTGGGTGTCGCCGCGCAGATTGATGCCGGCCTGGCCCTGCACCGCCGAGTCGCCGAAATCCGTCAGCGATCCGGAGAGGAAATAGCTGATCGCGACACCCTGGTGCTGGTGCAGGCCCGACCGGACTTCCGGATCGAACCGGATCAGGCCGAGATACTTGCCGCGCTCCGTATCGGCGTAGACGACCTTCTGATAGAGACCCGACTTGCCGGCCTCGGCCCAGGGCATGGACGCCATGTCATGGATCACCGGCGCGCCGTCCGTCCGAGGCCATATCACGGATTGCGTCATGGGCCCTCCTTCCGTGTCGCTGCGCCCGAGCCTGCTTGACAGGCGCGGTGACAATAGTAACAATTGTTACTAATTAACATAGCGCGTGACGAACCGGTCCGGCAAGTAGAACACGCCGGCCGACATAGGGGACACTGGGGAGACGTCGATGACCATCAGGAAATCCGCCTTGGGCTTGGCCGCGTTGGCCATGTCCGCAAGTCTGAGCTTGCCCGCGCAGGGAGCCGACGTGACGTTGAAGCTGGCGCACGTGGCGCCGCCGACGAGTTCGTTCCAGATCGCCGCCGAGAGCTTCGCCGGCCATCTCGACCGGCTGTCGGGCAGCAGCATGGCCGTCGATATCGTGCCCGGCGGCGCGCTCGGCAACGTGCCGCAACTCTGGGCCCAGTTGCGGGCCGGCAGCCTGGATCTGCATCTGATGGATATCGGCGGCGTCATCGCCATCAAGGAAGCGCGGCATTTCTTCATCGTCTTCGCGCCCTATCTGTTCCGCGACCAGGACCACTGGCGCAGGTTCGTGGCCAGCGACACCTTCGCCGGCATGATGGCGAAGGCGGAGGACGCCATCGGCTTCAAGTATCTCGGCTATGTCGGCGACCGTTCCCCCCGGGCGCTCTCGACCAAGGGTAAGGCCGTTCGCACGCCCGACGACATCAAGGGCATGAAGATCCGCACGCCGCTGATTCCGGCGATCACCAAGACCTTCGAGGTCTGGGGCGCCAATCCGACGCCGATCAAGGCGGCCGAGCTCTACACCGCGCTGCAGACCGGCCTGGTCGATGGCCAGGACAACGGCATCTTCGACGTCGTCGCCGCCGGCTATACCGAGGTGCAGGACTACTTCACGCCGCTCGACTATCTGCATTCCGGCATGGGCGTCTGGATGAGCGGCGCGAAATGGCAGTCGCTCACCGAACAGCAGCAACAGTGGGTGCGGCAGGCGGCCGACGCCGCCTATGCCGACGCCAGGGCGGTCTACGACAAGGAGCTGAAGGAAGCCTTCGCCGCGGCCAAGGACAAGGGCCTGACCATCGTCGAGCCCGATGTCGCCGCCTTCCGCGCCGCCTCCCGGCCGGTGATCGAGGGCATGGACGGCAAGGCCTGGCCCGCCGGCATGTACGACGACATCAACGGCATGAAGTAGCGCCGACGAAGGTTAAGCTTCGCCGATGCGGGCGGAGACGGTTCGTAACTATCTGACGCGCGGCCTGACGCCGCTGATTGGTGCGTCGCTGCTGGTCATGCTGCTGCTGGCCTTCACCCAGGTCGTGCTGCGCTATGCGTTTGCCGCGTCGCTGCTCTGGGTCGAAGAAGTCTCGGTGATGCTGCTGAGCTGGATGGCCTGGCTCGGCGCCATCCAGCTCTGGCTCGACCGGGGACACCTGCTCGTCGATCTGTTGCCTAAAGAGCGCGCGGCCGGCCTGCGAAACGCCATCGCCATTGGCGTCAATGCACTTGCGATCGTGGGCGGCATCGCGCTCGCCATCGTCTCCATGGAAACGCTCACCGCTTTCGGCGGCATCGAGATGGGCAGCCTGGAGATCGACGCGTCGATCAAATACTACCCCGTGGTGGCCGGCGGCATTGGTCTGGCGGCGGCCGGTGGCATCGAGCTCTGGCGCCTGCTGAGCCGCGCGGACAACGGCGCGCCATGATCGCCGAGCTCACTGTCCTGTTCGGCGTCATGCTGCTGGGCCTCGGCCTTGGCGTGCCGGTGTTCTTCGCCATGGGTCTCGCCAGCGCCGCCTATGCGCTGGTCTTCTGGCCCAAGCTGCCGGTGATGGTCATCGGCCAGGGCTTTGTGCAGGGCCTCGACAGTTACAACTACGCCGCCATCGCGTTCTTTTTCCTGGCCGGCGAGATCATGAATACCGGCGGCATCAGCCGGCGGCTGCTGGACCTCGCCCGCGCCGCCGTCGGCCACATCCGCGGCGGCCTCAGCCACGTGAATATCCTCGCCAGCATGGTGTTCGCCGGCGTCTCCGGCTCGGCCGTGGCCGACGCGTCTGCCATCGGCTCGGTCATGGTGCCGGCGATGCGGCGCGAGGGCTACACGCCGGCCTACGCCGCCGCGGTGACGGCGGCGTCCGCCACCATCGGCCCGGTGATCCCGCCGTCGATCCCGTTGGTGGTGTTCGGCCTGTTCGCCGGCGCCTCGATCGGCAAGCTGTTCCTGGCCGGCGTCATCCCAGGCCTGCTGATGGGCGCGTTCCTGCTGGCGGCGTCATATCTGATCAGCCTGCGCCGCGGCTATCCGTCGACCGCATGGCAGGGCTGGCGGCGTCTTCTGCGGACCGCCGGCAACGCGTTGCTGGCTCTGCTGATGCCGGTGATCGTCGTGGTCGGCCTGGTCGGCGGCATCGCCACGACGACGGAACTGGGGGCCGTCGCCGCGGTCTACGCCATCGTCGTCAGCGTCGGCCTCTACCGGGACCTCGATCTTTCGGGCCTGTGGCGCTCGGTCTGCCGCGCCGCGCTCGATTCCTGCCGCGTGCTGGTCATCATTTCGGTTGCCGGCATTTTCCTTTGGATCATCGCCAATATGGGGCTGGCGCGGGCGCTGGCCGGCGCGGTCACCGCGTTCTCGGACGATCCGACGGTCGTGCTCGCCGCCATTGCCGTGCTGCTGCTCTGCCTCGGCACGGTGCTGGAACCGGTGACGCTGCTGGTCGTGGTGGTGCCGATCCTGACGCCGGCGGCGCTCGCCGTCGGCATCGACGTTGTGCAGCTCGGCGTGGTCGCGGTGCTGGCGACGCTGATCGGCCTGATCACGCCGCCGGTTGGTTTCCTGATCTATCTGTCAGCCGCGCAGGCCGAAGCCCGCGCCGCCGCCGTGGTCGCGGAGCTGACGCCGTTCCTGGGCGCGCTGCTGCTGCTGCTCGCCTGTCTGGTTCTGTTCCCGAGCTGGACGCTCTGGCTGCCCGGACTGTTTTTCCCCTAGCTCGCTTGACGATAGAACAGCGCCGTCAGCGTCGGCTGATCCGGCAGTCCGGTCACCGGCAGGCCCTTGGCCCGCTGATAAGCCTCCAGCGCCCATTTCGTGTCGCGATCGTAGGTACCGGTCGGCGGTACCGAATAGTGTCCCAGTTCGGCCAGTTTCTCCTGGGTGCGCCGGATCGTGTCCGAATACAGTTTGAAGACCTTGTCGCCGACCGGAATCTCGACAACCGCCGACTGTTCGACCACCCGCTGCTCGTGCAGTGTCCGCACCATGACGATAACGGCGCGCTGGAAGTCGAGCTCGGGATTTTCGCGGCAGAACTTGCCGAGGGAGGAAAAGATCACGGCCGATCCCTGCCAGGGCAGCAGATCGTAGGTCTCGCGCACGTAGAGGTTGGATGCGCTGATATAGCCGTCGATCCAGCCGGCATAGATGAGCGCCTTGCCCTCCTTGTTATCGACAACCTGCACGAAATCCTTGCAGGTCGAACGGCCGACGCCCTTGGAGGCGAACTTGCCCGATGCATCGACGGCGAGCACGCTGCCGCTCCACACGCCGGCGCACAATGCCAACACACCGCAAAGAACCCATCGCATCATTTTCGCTCCGCGTTACCGATCGGGCGCCGGACATCTGGCCGACGGCCCCGGCACACTATCCCGCTATTTTGGCGCCGGCAAACCATGGTCCGGCATTGCGGCGGAATTGAGGTTTGCGCCGCCGCGCAAGGTGTTGAAGATGGCGGCGGAACAAACGGAGGAGCGAGCGACCATGACCGGCGACAACCATCCACGCCTGCAGGGCAAGACCGCGATCGTCACCGGCGGCGCGCGCAACATCGGCCGGGCCATCTCGCTCGCGCTCGCCGCCGATGGCGCAAACGTGGTGGTGAACGCCCGAGGCGACGCCGAAGCGGCCGAAGCGGTCGCGGCCGAGGTGAATAAGGCCGGCGGCAACGGCCTCGCCCATGTTGCCGACGTGACAGACGGGCATGCGGTGCGGGCCATGGTCGACGCGACGGTCGGCGCCTTCGGCCGGATCGACATCCTGGTCAGCAATGCGGCGGTGCGGCGGCAGCAGCCGTTCCTGGAGATCTCTTACGACGACTGGCGTGACATCATCGCCGTGCCGCTGGACGGCGCCTTCCACTGCGCCCAGGCTTGCGTGCCGCACATGATCGAGGCCGGCGGCGGCGCGATCGTCACGATCGGCGGCATCTCGACCCATATCAGCACCCCGAACCGGGCCCACGTCAGCGCCGCGAAGTCGGGCCTGGTCGGCCTGACGCGGGCGCTGGCCGTGGAGCTGGCGCCGCACAACATCCGCGCCAACTGCGTCTCGCCGGGCTCGATCGATACGGTACGCGGCGCGTCTGCGGGCGCCCGACCGGCGCGCATGGGCGGCGCCGAGATCCCGGCCGGCCGTCTGGGCCGGCCGGAAGAAATCGCCGGCATGGTCCGGCATCTCTGTCTACCGGAGGCGGCCTACATTACCGGCCAGACGATCCATGTGAACGGCGGCATGTTCCTGACCTGACCCTGGCGCGCCATATATGGTTAACGAATTGCTAACCAATCTGCCCAAGCATGCGCAGCCAGCGGCGCTGCCGCGAAATGCAATCGAACCGAGAGGAAGAGTGGGTTGTCGGATCAAACGGTCGTCACATTTCCCGTTCACGGATTTTCCGGCGGTCATTTCGAGTACTGGCTTAGCTGGGCGGAATGCGAGCTGTCCATCCTCGGCTTCGACATTCGACAAGTCGATTTCGAGTGGCGCGCCGCCTTCGAGCGCGGACTGAAGCCAGAGCAGGCCGCTGCCGCCGCCGCCGCGCTGGTGCAGTCGGCACAAACTGTCGACTGACGATCGACAAATACAGTCCCGCATCCCGTTCTTGGCACGAAAGCGGTTCTTTTGCGTTCATGCCGCTTCGGTGGGGTTTGTCGTGTTCCGGTTGAAAAACTGGACCTTCGAAGATATCGAAGTCGCTTTTTTCTCTAAATGCGCAAATTCTTCCTTGCAGTTATTGCTATAACAGCCTAAAATTCTTCGAGTTAAAGTAGTGATTTAAGTAGAAATATTGTTATGTCTGGTTTGTTCGCTTTCACGATCCAGTGGCGGACGGACAAACCCCCAAAATCAAAGACAAAAATTCGCATGGCGTGCAGTCGTTGTCTGGAGCGACTGAGTTTTGATCGGGATTGATTGCACGCAGCCAGGCTTAGCGTCGGAGCACAGCGACGTCTGAGCTCCCTTCGCAAGTGCCGAACCGCCAACGGTTGCGAGCGCATCGAACGGTGATGCATGCGATGACCATCGAAGAAGCACTAAGCACGCACGAGGATTCCCTGATGGCCATACCCGGCGTCCAAGGCGTCGGGATCGGCGAACGACAGGGCATACCGGTCATACAGGTCTTTGTTGACGCCAAAACTCCCGACAAAGCGCAGTTCGTCTCTCAGATTCCGACTGAGATCGAGGGCTACACAGTGGTCGTTGATGAGATCGGCACCATCAGACCGCTGCACGCGGACTGAGAGAGGGAGAATTGATCATGAGTATCGACGAAACGAAAATGGTTCTGGAACCCAAGACCGCGACCAGCAGTAACGTCGTCAAAGCACAGGGTAAAGCGGTCGAGGACATCATGCAGGTCGAGATACCGAAGGCCAATGTTGTCGGCGTCGGCCTGGGCGTCAAATGGTCAAATGGCGAGCCGACGGGAAAGCCCGCCGTACTCGCGCTGGTGTCACATAAGCTCGACCCGGCCGACCTGGCACCAGAGGACATGGTGCCCGAGAAGATCAATGATCTGCCAACGGATGTTCTGGCCATCGGCGAACCGTTCGCCGGTCAAGCAGAACCAATAGAAGTGGGTATCGAGGCGCTTGCCCGTCGGACGCGGCCTGCCTCAGGCGGTTACAGCGTAGCGCACGTGGCCGTTACCGCCGGTACGATCGGCACTTGCGTCTACGATCTTCAGGGCACCGGCAGCAACCCGGCCGGCATACCCGGGCGCTACTACATTCTCAGTAACAATCACGTGCTGGCCAACAGCAACAACGCCAGCATAGGCGACACGATCCTGCAACCCGGCCCCTTCGACGGCGGCGTCGATCCGTCGGATCGGATTGCACGACTGCACCGGTTCGTGCCGATTACCTTTTCGCCCCCCGTGGATCGTCGATTTCACCGCAACCTCGTCGACGCGGCGGTGGCGGAAGGTCAGTTCCACGATCTGAAACGTGAGATCCATTGGCTCGGCCACCTACAGGGATGGATCCCGCGAAGCGGCGTGAATGTCGGCATGCCGGTTCACAAGACCGGGCGGACAACCAGCTACAGCACCGGCCGTATTACGACCGTCAACGCCACGGTCGACGTCAATTACGGCGGTGGCAGAGTGGCGCGTTTCCGGGATCAGATCATCACGACAAACATGTCGGCCGGCGGAGATTCCGGTTCAATCGTCGCCGAACGCCTCAGCAACAAGGCGGTCGGATTGCTGTTTGCAGGTTCGCCCGTCGCGACAATCCTGAATCAGATACAGCATGTCCGCGCGCTTTTGCGGGTAGAGATCGTCTGACGGAACACCCCTTCTCGATCTAAACAACGCACGCAGCAAGGGTCTGCCGCACGCCGTCCAAGCCGATCGGCGGGGCGCGGCAGCCCTTCCTTTGTTCGACATCGGCAATATCTTCGCGCAAACCCGCGCGCGACCACAGCCATTTGCCGCAGAATCCCGGCGCGATGGTCAATAAAACAGCGATTTCAGCGTGTTCTGATCTGGCCAGCCAGTGGCGGGAAGGTTCCGGTCGCGCTGGTATTCGATCAGCGCGGCTCGCGTGACCTCGTCGAACTCGCCCGTCGGTCGCACGCCGTCATGGCCGAGTTCCGCAAGCTGGATTTGCAGCTTTTCGATCGTCGTTCGGTAGAGCCGAACGCGCTTGCCGCCGGTTGGGATCTCGATCAAATCGGACTGCTCGGTCAGACGCTGGGACTCGAGGCTGCGGCGCATGGCCGCCACGGCCTGGAAGAACCGCAGCTCGGGATTGGCCCGGCAATATTGATCGAGTGACAGCAGCACCATATTGGGCTGTTGCCAGGGCAGGAGGTCGTAGGTCTGATCGTTGACCTCGTTCATCGCGGTCAGGTAGCCGTGCACCCAACCGGCAAACAGCAGCGCTTCCCTGCTCTCGCTCTGCAGCGCCTCGACGAACCGCGTGCAACTGGCGAGGCCGGCGCCCTTCAGGGCGAAACTGCCGGCCTTATCGGCGGCGATCGCGCTCGTCGCGAGCGCCATTGCGCTCAACACGGCGAATAACCCGCGAAGCCCGGTCATGCCCGAACGACCCCCATTGTTGCTGCATCGGCGCGAACCTCGGGAAGCGTAGGGCGTCGCCGATCAGGCGGCAAGGCGACGGCGGCGTCGTTGAAACCAGAATCCGCCGAGCGCCGCCAGGAACAATGCGAGGCTGCCAGGTTCCGGCACGGCCGCGACCGACGTCGGGAAGGTGAAGCGGGCCAGGATCGGATCATGGTCGCTGGCCTGATCGCGGAAGCCGGTGTTGGTGTGGACGATGTCGAATTCGGGCATCGCCATATCGAGCAGGTTGGCGCTGACCAGCAGGTGGTCGAGCTGCTGCGAATTGCCTTCGAAGATAAAGGAATAGATGTCGGTCGGGTCGAGGCCGCTTTCGGTCACCAGGTTGAACAGCACCGGATCGATCAGGCCGCCGGCCAACAGCTCGAGCGGCGTATAGAACTGGAATTCGTTCAGATCGCCCAGCACGATCAGGTTCATGTCGGGATCCGCGGCTAAAAGCTGGTCGACGAAGTCGTTGACGAACTGGGCCTGCGCCTCGCGCTCGTCGACGCTGCCGTTGGCCGGCGGCTGGGTGGTCCCGAACAGCGGATCGCTGCCGCCCTTCGACGAGAAGTGGTTGTTGATGACCGTGATTTCCTCGCCATTGAACAGGAACGTCGCCAGCACCGGCTTGCGCGTGCTCTCAAACGCGTCGTCGCCGTCCGTATCCTCGAGGCGCTCGACCGAACCGGGCACCAGCTCGACGCGGTTCGGATTGTAGAGGTAGCCGACACGGATATTGCCGCCGGGCTGACCGCCGTCCTGGCCGTCCTCGGGCGGCACGTCAATGAACTCGTACTGCGGTCCGCCGGCATCGACGATGGCCTGGATCAGGGTTTCGTAGGTCAGGCTGGCGCTGGTCTCGCCGTCGTTGGTCGAGCCCGTGTTGTCCTGCACTTCCTGTAGGCCAATGATATCTGGCCGGTTCAGGTTGTTGACGATCTGCTGCGCCAAGTCGGCGAACTGACCGTTGGCGATATCGGTGCTGCCGTCCTGGTCGTTCGGGTCCAGGTTCAGCACGTTGAAGCTGGCGACCGTCACCTGATCCGACGTGCCGACGAGATCGCTGGTCTCGCTGACGAGACCGCCGTCGGTCGCCTGCACCGGATCGAGGGGCCGGATGAAATAGTCGTTGAAACCGAAATCGACGACGCCGGTGATGTCGCCCAGGCCGTCGCCGACATTGGTGTCCGGCGCGCTGCCGGTATCCAGATCGACATCGATCAGCAAACGCTCGGGATTGAGGTCGGCGTCCAGCGGATTGTTCGGGTCGGGATCGGCGCTGATGGTGATGCCGCCGCGGCTGTTCACCGTGGTGGTGCCGTCGCCGTTGTTGGCGATGGCGTAGACCTGGCCGAACCGGTTGGTGTTGTCGACGGCCTGCGCGTCCTCGACCGTGACCAGCATGCCCTCCAGGCTCTCGTAGAAGTCGCGGCCATGGTTGTCGGGATCGAACACGGCACCGCCGGTATCGTCGATGATCTCGGTCGGCGGTTGCCGGCCGCCGATGCCGACCAAGGTCGGAGCGATCGCGTTGTTGCTGCTGGTGGTGTCGATCTGGCTGACCTGATCGATCTCAGTCGAGCCGAATTCTTCGTCGACCGTGCCGACGACCGTCACGCCGTCGCCCACCGCGACGGTGGGCGCGCCGCCGGTGAAGACGAAGATGCCGTCAGACGTGGCGGTGTCGCCGTCGCCCTGCTGGTCCTGCAGATAGAAGCCGTCGTTGGCGAGCGCCGTCACCACGCCCGAGGTCTCGACCTGCTGGCCCTCGAACGGCGAGACGTGCTGGGCGCCTTGAATTTCGAATATCGCCAGCTGCTGCGGCGGGATCGGCGTATCGAAAACCTGATTGGTGTTCGTGGCGCCGGCGGTCGCCGCCGGTTGCGCGGTCCAGATGAAGTCGCTTGCCTGCAGGCCCTGGCCGCTCAGCTGCAGAGAGGCGCCGGCCGGCGTGCCGCCGCTTTCCGAGACGCCGATGTCGGCGCTCGACATGCCGGCCGCCGGTCCGTTGTTGGCGGTGAACGAGCCCTCGTAGCTGAGGAACTGAATGACGCTGTTCGTGTTGTCGACCAGCGCGAAGCCGTCGGCGGGGCCGTTTTGCAGGCCGTTGGTATTGTAGTTCACCGTCGCGAAGCCGAATCCGCTGCCGGTATCGTCGCCAAGAATGCCGCTGAACACGTCGGATCCGGCGGGATTTGGCCCCGGGCTGGTATAGACGTTCCCGTTGTTGCCGTTGTAGCGGACGATGCTCCAGCCGGTTATGTCCGTGCCCGCCGTGCCGACGATTTCGATGAACTCGCCGCTGTCCGTGCCGTTGTTGTCGTAGTGGAACTCGTTGACGAAGACCACGGCCTGAGCCTGGCCGCTCGCCAGCACAAGGGCGAGCGCCGATGTGCCGGAGATCAGACGGCGACGCCAGCGGGGCGACAGCTCGGACGAACGAATCTGGGCGGTGTCTTTATGGAACATCGGGGCCCCCTGCATACGGTTGTTGACCGCAGCGCCGCTTCGACCCTGCCGGGCCGTGCGATCTTCGCTTGCGTCTCGTTGATCGGACGCTAGTGGGGAAATGTTACAGCCGCTTGACGCGGCGACGACGGTTCCGCTCCGGAGGTCACGAAATAGTCACGAGCGCCGGCCCAGTGAAACGTTCAGCCGATAAGGCCGGCGAGCCGGTCGAGACGCGGCAGGACATCGTCGCCCGCCGCCGACGGCAGCAGGAAGATGCCGCGCGCGACGCCGGCATCGGCGTAGCGCTTGATGTCGTCGCCGTCCGGCGCGACGCCGAACACCGTCACCTGGAAGGTCTCGGGGTCGCGGTTCGCTTCCGCCGCCATCTGCCGGAAGCGTGGCATCACGTCGAGGATGTCCAGCGACCGGCCGCCGATCGGCATCCAGCCGTCGCCATACTCGATGGCCCGGCGCGCGCCGTGCGGGAAGCCGCCGCCGACGATAACGGGCGGGTGCGGCTTCTGCACCGGCTTGGGCCAGGTCATCATCGGCTCGAAATCGACGAAGTCGCCGTGGTACTCAGGCTGCTTCTCGGTCCAGATCGCCTTGATGGCGGCGATGCGCTCGCGCATCAGGCTGAACCGGGTCTTGAAGTCGGTGCCGTGGTCGGCCATTTCCTCGGCATTCCAGCCGCCGCCAACGCCCATGATCACCCGGCCCTTGGAGATCTGGTCGAGCGTGGAGATTTCCTTGGCGAGCTGGATCGGATCGCGCTGCACGACCAGGCAGATCCCCGTGCAGAGCTTCAGATCAGTCGTCACGGTCGCGGCCGAGGCCAGCGAGACCAGGGGATCGAAGCAATCGTAGTACGGCTTCGGCAGCTCGCCGCCGCCGGGCCAGGGCGATTTCCGCGAGGCCGGGATATGCGAATGCTCCGGCAGCCACAGCGACTCGAAGCCCCGCTCTTCCAGCGCCATCGCAAGATCGGCGGGCGAAATCGAATAGTCCGTCGGAAATATGGTGACGCCGAATTTCATCCTGCCGCCTCGAATTTTCCGGAAAATCGTCGGCGGCTGGAGCGGGCGAAGGGAATCGAACCCTCGTCGTAAGCTTGGGAAGCTTCTGCTCTACCATTGAGCTACGCCCGCGCGACGCCGATAGACAACGCGTGTTTCGCAATTTGATACGATATCCGCCGCCGATCAATGGTTTATACTCGGGCCAAAACAAGAATCGCCGTGGGGAGAGGCGGCATCAAACCTGGATCACGCGTCCGCGAGGATGCGGGGTAAAGCGTTGACATCGTTGGTTCGACGCCACACGTTCGCTGCGGTGCAGCAGGTCGGATGCTGCTGTGGGGGCTGATAGGGGAAGGTAGTCGTTTATGAGCAATGTCAGCGCCGTCGAGGACGTCACACGTCTCGACGCGACCAAGTTTCGTGATCCCGATACCACCGCCGACGGCCAGAAACGTGCCTCCGTGGCTCTGAACGGGCTCAGAACCCTGTGGTTCAACACCGGCACGCTGTGCAACCTGACCTGCACCAACTGCTACATCGAATCCAGTCCGACCAACGACCGCCTGTCCTATATCTCGGCCGCCGAAGTGGCGGCGCTGCTGGATGAGCTCGATCGCGACTGGCAGGCCGACGAGATCGGCTTCACCGGCGGCGAGCCGTTCATGAATCCCGAAATCATCCCCATGCTGGAGGATTCGCTCAGCCGCGGCTACGACGTCCTGGTCCTGACCAATGCGATGCGGCCGATGCTGAAGCTGAAGGCGCCGCTCTTGGACCTGAAGGAACGCTACGGCGACAAACTCTGCCTCCGCGTCTCCATCGACCATTATTCGAAGGAGCTGCACGAGGTCGAACGCGGCGCGCATGCTTGGGATCGCATGATCGAAGGCCTGACCTGGTTGTCCGAGAACGGTTTCCACATCAACGCTGCCGGCCGGACATATTGGCCAGAGAGCGAGGATCGGCTGCGCGAGGGCTATGGCCGGACCTTCAAGGCGCACGGCATCCGTATCGACCATAACGACCCCGCCGCCATGGTGTTGTTTCCCGAAATGGACGAGACCGTGGATGTGCCCGAGATCACCGAAGCCTGCTGGGGTATCCTCAACGTCAATCCCGACGACATGATGTGCGCCAGCCAGCGCATGGTGGTGAAGCGCAAGGGCGAGGACAAACCGAAGGTCGTGCCCTGCACGCTGCTGCCCTACGACACCGAGTTCGAGATGGGCACAACGCTGGCCGAGGCCGGCGGCGACGTAAAGCTCAACCATCCGCATTGCGCCAAGTTCTGCGTCCTGGGCGGCGGCTCCTGCAGCGTCGGCGACTGACGGCGCACCCATGACCGTCAGAATCGAGCAGGGCCACCGGATCGGTGACCTGGGCGAGCTGGCTGGGCCCGTCCTGGTGTTCGGCGGTCCCTACAGCAACTTTGAAGCGACCGTCGCCGTGCTGGCGGAGGCCGGGCGCCTCGGCGTGCCGATGGATCAGGTGATCTGCACCGGCGACGTCGTCGCTTATTGCAGCGATCCGCAGGCCACGGTCGACGCCATTCGCGCCGCCGGCGTGCATGTCGTCATGGGCAATTGCGAGGAGAGCCTGGGCCAGGGCGCTGAGGATTGCGGCTGCGGCTTCGAGGAAGGCAGCGACTGCGACCTGCTGTCGGTGCAATGGTACGCCTATGCCGACGCGCATCTGAGCATGGACGCGCGGCGCTGGATGAACGGGCTGCCGCACCGCCTGCGCTTCCGCCTGAACGGCCGCCAGTTCACGGTCGTGCACGGCGCCGCGTCCAGCATCAACCGCTTCGTCTTCGCGTCCGACCCGGCCACGGTCAAGCTGGCCGAGCTGGCGCTCTGCGGCGGCGACGCCGTGATCGGCGGCCATTGCGGTCTGCCGTTCAGCCAGGTCGTCGACGGCAAACTGTGGCACAACGCCGGCGTCGTCGGCATGCCGGCGAACGACGGCCGCACCCAGGTCTGGTACAGCCTGCTGCGGCCGGCCGGCGACGGTATCGAGATCCAGCACCGGCAGTTGGCCTACGACCACATGTCGGCGGCGCGGAAGATGCGCGCGCGCGGCCTACCGGCCGGCTATGCCGACAGCCTCGAGACCGGCTTCTGGCCAAACCTCGACATTCTGCCGCCGGCCGAGACGGCGGCGAGCGGCCGGCCGCTGCACCTGCCAACCGTGCAATGGCTGCCCGACCGGGCTAACGCGGCCGTGTCGTAATCGCCGCTTCACGGGCACGGCGGATTGCCCGTAACATCGGGTCCATGTCTTACGATCGACCGTTTGCCGGCTTGCGCGTGCTGGACATGAGCCAGGGCGTCGCCGGTCCCTATTGCGGCATGTTGCTGGCGCAATGGGGCGCCGAGGTGGTCAAGCTGGAGCCGCCGGAGGGTGATTGGGCCCGCCAGCTCGGCACCCGCCATGGCGACCATTCCGCCACCGAGCTCACCCACAATCGCGGCAAAAAGAGCATTGTCGTCGACCTGAAGTCGCCCGACGGTCTGGCCGTTGCGCGGCGTCTGGCGGCCCGCGCCGACGTGCTGATCGAAAGCTCGCGCCCCGGCGTCGCCGCCCGCCTCGGCATCGGCTATGACGATGTCAGCCGCGACAATCCCGGCGTCATCTATCTGTCGGTCAGCGGCTATGGCCAGACCGGACCGTATGCCGACCGACCGTGCACCGATACCGTCGGCCAGGCCTTTTCCGGCCTGATGTCGGCGAACCGGGGCAACGACGGCGAGCCGCACAGGGTCGGCCTGATCATCATCGACGAGATCACCGCGCTCTACGCGTTCCAGGCCGTCTCGGCCGCGCTCTATGCCCGCCGCGACGTCGGCCACGGCCGCTTCATCGATGTCAACCTGATGCAGGCCGCGGCCGCACTGCAGGCCTCGAAAATCGTCGAGCACCATCTGGAGGGCGGCGAGGCGCGACCACTGAACGCGCCGGCCGGCAGCTATCGCACCAAGGACGGCTGGATCGCGGTGACGCTGGTGCGGGAATCCCATTTCCGCGATCTCTGCGCCGCCATGGATCGCGCCGACCTGGCCGACGATCCCCGTTTCGTCAGCTTTCAGAGCCGGGCCGAGCATATCGATGCACTGGCGCCGATCGTTCGCGATATCCTGGCCCAGGACACGACCGACGGCTGGCTCGCCCGTCTGGGCGCCGCCGGCGTGCTCTGCAACCGGATCAACGACTACGGCGACTGGCTCACCGACGATCACGTCGCGGCCGTCGGAGCGGCGCCCATGCGGCACCAGCCGGGGCTCGGCGTCCTGCCGATGCCGCGTCTGCCGGGCGCGCTCGACCAGGACGACGACGATGGCCGACATCGCGCGCCGGCGCTGGGCGGCGACGGACGCGCTGTTCTGGCCGATCTCGGCTATGCCGAGGCGGAGATATTGGCGCTCGCCGAGGGCGGCGCCGTTCGCCTGCGCGATCCGGTGGGGAAGGCCGCGGAATGAGCGACAAACCGTTTTCGCCGGCCGATCATAAATTCGCCGAGCCGAAGTATTTCGAGGACCTGCAGGTCGGCGAGCAGTTCTACATCCCCTCGCGGACGCTGGGCGAGGCCAACTTCGCGGCCTTCCAGACCGCGTCCGGCGACAACCATCCGATCCACTATGACGTGGAATACTGCCGCGCCCGCGGCCATCGGGACCTGCTGGCGCACGGTTTCCAGGTGCTGATCCAGACCGCCGCCGGCGCCGGCATCTTTCCGCACGTGATCGGCGATGCCCTGATTGGTTTCATCGAGCAGTCCAGCCGGTTCCTGAAGCCGGTCTATGCCGGCGATACGGTCTATCCGATGCTGACGATCACCGACCTGAAAGCGCAGCGCAGCACCGGCGTCGTCACGGTGGCGTCCACCGTGCACAACCAGAGCGGCGAGCTGGTGCTGGAGGGCGAGCAGAAGTACCTGATCCGGCGACGGCAACCTGCTGCGTAAGCCTTTCAGTTAACCGCGTCCCGATTCGGCCGCAATTTCTTCGCCAAAGGGTCACAATCCCGGCACGGAAGCGCCAACTTCCACGGTTACGACCTCGTCTCGACACGCCAAATGGCTGCAAGGAGAGACGGGGCGATGCGGGAAGTCATCACAAGATACGGCGCGATTGCCACACTGGTGGTCGCGACGGCCGGGTGCACCACCTGGGATATGGAAGAGCTACAGGCGACGGCGCCGGCGGGCGACCGGTTTCAACAGGCGCTGGCAGGCGAATATCTGGCCTTCGCCCAGTCCGAGGCCGCCCAGTACGACTGGGTCGATTCGCAGCATTTCGCCCGCAAGGGCCTGATCGCGGCCAAGGCCGGCGAGACGGCCCCGGAGGCGCCCGACGGCTGGCGGCTGCCGCGCGAGACCGTTGCTGCCATCGGCGACGCCCGGCAGCGGCTGCTGGCGGCCTTCGCGGCCGACGCGCGGCGGCAGGAACCCAAATTGGCCGCTCGGGCGCAATTGCATTACGACTGCTGGCTGGAGCAGCAGGAAGAGAACTGGCAGACCGATCACATCGCCGCCTGCCGCGACGGTCTCGCCGCCGACCTCGACCGGCTGGAGCGGTCGCTGAAGCTGACCGCACTGCCGGCCGGCCCGAACCCGACGGCCTTCCCGGCCGCTCTCACCTACATGGAAGACGTCTACGTGCTGCGCTTCGCCCATGACCGCGCCGAGATCGGCCCGGCCGGACAGGCCATTCTGAAACAGATCTTGAGCGATCTGCGCGCCGATCCCGATGCCCGCATCGCGGTGCACGGCCACGCCGACCGGTCGGGGCGAGCCGACTACAACCTGTCGCTGTCCGGCCAGCGCGCTCAGGCCGTGGTCGACGCGCTGACGGCGGCCGGCATTCCGGAGGACGCGATCGAAATGCGTATGCATGGCGAAACCAACCCGGCCGTGGCGACGCCCGACGGTACGCGCGAGCCGCAGAATCGGCGGGTTGAGGTCTTCGTACAGTAAGCGCTGCCGCCGTTCCGGCGGCCCGCCCCGGCTCTGGACAACCGCCCATGGTGGCGCAATATTGGCGGCATCAGCGGTAACCATCGCCCATCCGGGCGTCGCCATTCGGGAGGCCGGGATGTACGCGGAAACAACGTACGACATCCAAGTCCAGGTTCAGCCGACCTTTCTTGAGGACCAGTCGTCATCGGACGAGAACTACTACGTCTGGGCCTATAAGGTGCGGATCGAGAATCAGGGCTCGCGGACCGTGCAGCTGTTGAACCGCTACTGGCGGATTACCGATTCCATGGGCCGCGTGCAGGAAGTGCGCGGCCCCGGCGTCGTCGGCGAGCAGCCGGTGCTGAAACCCGGCGACGTGTTCGAGTATTCCAGCGGCACGCCGCTGAACACCACCTCCGGCATCATGGTCGGCAGCTACGAGATGAGCACGTCGGAGGGCGAGCGGATCGAGATCGCGATTCCGGCCTTCTCGCTCGACATACCCGACGAACCGCGGCAGTTGAACTGATCCGGCCGCCGCGCCGCGCCGCCGAATCGTCGCGAACGACGCGTCCGCCGACGTGAGCAATTTCCGCCCAATCCTTCTCGTCATTGGATTGATGCTCACCACCCTTGGTCTGGCCATGCTGGTGCCGGTGCTGCTGGACCTGGTTGTCGAAAATCCGGACTGGCAGGTTTTCCTGGCGGCGGCGTCGGTGACGCTGTTCGTCGGCACCAGCCTGGTTCTGGTCAGCCGCGGTATCGACGGCCGGCTGCGGCTGCATCAGGCCTTTCTGCTGACGACGCTCACCTGGGTCGTTTTGCCGGCTTTCGCGGCGCTGCCGTTCGCGTTTTCCGAGTTGAATCTGAGCTATACCGACGCCTTCTTCGAGGCTATGTCCGGTCTGACCACGACTGGCTCGACCGTGATCACCGGCCTCGACCTGGCGCCGCCCGGCATTCTGATCTGGCGCTCGCTGCTGCAGTGGATGGGCGGCATCGGCATCATCGTCACGGCGGTGGCGATCCTGCCGATGCTGCGGGTGGGCGGCATGCAGCTGTTCCGCATGGAATCCTCGGACCGGTCGGAAAAGGTCTTGCCGCGCGCGGCCCAGATCTCCGCCGTGATCAGCGTCATTTACCTGGGCCTGACGGTGATCTGCGCCGCCGCCTACTGGGGCGCTGGCATGACCGGCTTCGAGGCGGTGGCGCACGCGATGACGACGATCGCGACCGGCGGCTTCTCGACCTCGGACGCGTCCGTCGGCCATTTCCGCAGCGCCTCGATCGATTACATCGCCACGCTGTTCATGATCGTCGGCAGCCTGCCGTTCCTGCTCTACTTTCAGGCGCTGCGCGGCCACCCCCTGCTGCTGTGGCGCGACAGTCAGGTCCGTTGGTTCGTCGCAATCCTGGCGGTCGTCATCGCCGCGCTGGCCAGCTGGCAGATCTTCGGCAACGACGTCCAGGTGGCCGACGCCGTGCGCTACACGTCCTTCAACGTGGTCTCGATCCTGACCGGAACAGGCTACGCCACCACCGACTACATGCAGTGGGGGCCGTTCGCCGTCACCGCCTTCTTTTTCATCATGTTCATCGGCGGCTGCGCCGGGTCGACCTCGTGCGGCATCAAAATCTTCCGCTTTCAGGTGCTCTATGCGGCGGCAAGCACGCAGATGGGCCGATTACTGCAACCGCACGGCGTGTTCGTCGCCCAGTTCAACCGCCGGCCGATCCCGGAATCGGTCATGGATTCGGTGATGAGCTTCTTTTTCCTGTTCGCGCTGGTTTTCGGCGTGCTGGCCGTGCTGCTGACGATGCTGGGGCTGGACACGATGACCGCGATCTCCGCCGCCGCGTCAGCGCTCGCCAACGTCGGCCCCGGACTGGGTGAGATCATCGGGCCCGCCGGCCACTATGCGCCGCTGTCGGACCCGGCGAAGTGGCTGCTGTCGGCCGCCATGCTGTTGGGCCGGCTGGAGCTGTTCACGGTGCTGGTGCTGTTCACCCGGGCATTCTGGGAAGCGTAAGCGCGACTGGACCCGGAGTGTCGGCGCCGGTATCGTTCGCCGCTTGGTTTCCCCACCGCCGGAGTACGCCATGGCCGCCAGCTACAGTCCGCGTGAAATGATCGAGAAACTGGTGTCGTTCGACACCACCAGCCGGGACTCGAACCTGGGGCTGATCCATTTCGTGCGCGACTATCTGGCCGAACACGGCATTGAATCCGCGCTGATCCACGACGAGACTGGCGAGAAGGCGAACCTGTTCGCCACAATCGGCCCGGAGATCGACGGCGGCGTCGTACTCTCCGGCCATACGGACGTCGTGCCGGTCGACGGCCAGGACTGGCACAGCGATCCGTTCGACATTGTCGAGCGCGACGGCCGGCTCTACGGCCGCGGCACCTGCGACATGAAGAGCTTCATCGCCATCGCCCTTGCGCTGCTGCCGGAATTCCAGGCCCGCAACCTGACCTCGCCCATCCATTTCGCGTTTTCCTATGACGAGGAGGTGGGCTGCCTCGGCGTCGACGGCATCATCCGGCATATCGACGGCCTGACCACGCGGCCGCGCGCCGTCATCGTCGGCGAGCCGACCGACATGACGGTCGTGAACGCGCACAAGAGCTGCTACGGCATGGAGACCGTGCTGAGCGGCCTGGAAGCGCATTCCAGCGCCACGCAGAGCGGCGTCAACACGATCTTCTACGCGGCCGAGCTGATCGGCTTCATCCAGGGACTGGCCGAGGAGATGAAAACCAAGGCCGATCCGGAAAGCCGCTTCGATCCGCCCTACACCACCGTGCATGTCGGCACCATCCGCGGCGGCACCGCCCTCAATATCATTCCCAAGGAGACCAAGTTCGTCTGGGAGTATCGCGCCGTCCCGGCGGACGACGGCCCGGAGATCCGCGAGCGGGTCGAGGCCTTCGCCCGCGAACAGCTGCTGCCGAAGATGCGCGCGGTCTATCCCGAGGCCGATATCACCACGCGCGTGCGTTCGTCGATCAAGGGCCTGGCGCCGCAGAACGGCTCGCCGGCCGAAAGCCTGGTGATGGCGCTCGCCGGCACCAACCAGACCTTTGCCGTCTCCTACGGCACCGAGGCCGGCGCCTTCCAGCATGCCGGCGTGCCGACGGTGATCTGCGGCCCGGGCAACATCGCACAGGCGCACAAGCCCGACGAGTTTATCGAGCAAAGCCAGGTCGATGCCTGCATCGCCTTCATGCGACGGCTCGGCGAGCACCTAAGCAAAGGCTGATGCGCAAAGCCCTGGATTGCCTGGTCAGGCCCGGCAATGACGAATTGTACAAAACGTCAGTACCTTAGTCGTCATGCCCGTGCTTGACACGGACATCCAGCAGCGTCCGCCGCTCAGTTCACCAGGAACCCGCGCAGGTTGTCGGTGATCTCTTTTTCCATGGCGCGGTCGAAATCCTGCACCAGGCCTTCGGTCAGTTCGAAGAAGGTTTTGTCGCGCTCGTTCAGCGTCGCGTCTTCCGGCACGGTGCGGCTGCGCGCCGCCGACGCGGCGGCGAACCCGCTGCCGAGGCCGCCGGCGTTGCTGACTTCGAGCCGCACGGTCATCCGGGCGACGTAGCGTTCGGACTGCTGGGTGGTGAAGACGCCGCGGATGCCGCCCTGCGTGGGCAGCTTTTCCTCAATTGCGCTGGCGTCCTGGATGATCACAGTCGCCACGCCGTTGCTGCCGGCCGCCATCAACCGGTCGTCGATCCAGCGGCGCGCCGCGTCCGAGGGCTTCAGTGGAAACTGGTGTTCCACGTTCGGCGCCTGCAACGGCGGCACATAGGTCTGCTGGATGTCGATCGCCGCCACGTCGAGCTTCAGTTTCGGCAGATGACGGAACGAGACCTCCGGGTAGACCGGCGTCGGCGATGGCGTTTCGCAGGCTGCCAGCAGGAAAGCGACGGCGGCGAAAACGGCGATGGGAAACGTCTTGATCGACACGCGCATGACCGGATTAGTTGTTGCTGTTGCGCGGTCAGCGATATCCGCGTATTGCGGCAAAATCAAGACCGCAGGCGGGCGAGATAGTCATCGGGCTGGAATTCATAGAACGAATTGCAGAACTCGCAGGTGACGTCCAGGCGGCCGTCGACGATCAGGTCTTCAAGCGCCGCGTCCGAGAGGGAGCGCAACACCCGATCGGCGCGCTGGCGCGAGCAGGTGCAGCCGAAGCTGAGCGGCACCGGTTCGAACACGCGCACGCCATCTTCGTGATAAAGGCGGTAGAGCAGCTGGTCCGGCGTGACGTCGGATGACAGCAGCTCGTCCGACTGCGCTGTCGCCAGCAGGGTGACGGCCCGCCGCCAGTCGTCCTCGGTGTCTTCGGGGCGCGCTTCGGCGCCGCGCGCCAGCAACGCCGGATCGCCTTCCGGCAGCCGTTGGATCATCACGCCGCCGGCGCGCCAGGCTCCCTTCGGATCCGGCGCGGCGGCCAGCCGGATCGCGGAATCGATCTGCTCGGATTCGCGGAAATAGTGGTGCGCGCAGTCGGCGAGCGTCGCGCCCTCCATGCCGACGATGCCCTGGTAGCGTTCGGTGTCGTCGCCCTGATCCACCGTGAAGGCCAGATAGCCGCCGCCCAGCAGGCGCGGCACGGTGGCGCTGCCCGTCTCGTGCAGGTCGAGCTCGGCAAGCCGGTCGGCGTCATAGCTCAGGTAACCGCGCATACGGCCCGGCGAAAAATAGTCCGCCAGCAGCATCGACACCGGCCCGTCGCCGCGGGCTTGCAGCGAGAACGCGCCGTCGAACTTGAGCGCGCCGGCCAGCAGCGCTGTCAGCGCCAGCGCCTCGCCCAACAACTCCGACAGCACCGGCGGATAGCCGTGCCGTCGGATGATCTCGTCGGCCGTCGGCCCCAGCCGCACCAGTCGTCCGCGCAGGCCGCCGCCTTCGATCTGAAACGGCCGGATCAGATCGTCATCTGTCATCTCTGGCGCCAAATGCTGTTCGGTGGCCTTGTGCCCCGTTCCCGTCCGCGCCGCGACTAGGCCAGACACCAGGCGAGGATGCCCTTCTGCGCGTGCAGACGGTTCTCGGCCTGGTCCCAGACCACGGATTGCGGTCCGTCCATTACCTCGTTCGTGACTTCCTCGCCGCGATGCGCCGGCAGGCAGTGCATGAAAACGGATTCGGGTTTCGCCCGCGACATCAGCCGTTCGTCGACGCGGAACGGCGCCAGCATGTTGTGTCGGTCGCTGTTGGGATCGTCGTGCATCGACACCCAGGCATCGGCAACCACGCAATCGGCGCCCGCGACCGCGGCATCGGGATCGGAACCGACGCTGACATCGGCGCCATGCCGTCGCGCCCAATCGATGGCCTGGCTCGTCGGCTGCAGTTCCGGCGGACAGGCCAGCCGCAGAGCGTAGCCGAAGCGCGCTGCGCCCTGGATCCAGGACGTCGCCATATTGTTGCCATCGCCCGACCAGGTCACGACCTTGCCCGCGATCGGCCCACGATGCTCCTCGAACGTCATCACGTCGGCCATCAGCTGACATGGATGTGTCAGATCGGTCAGCCCGTTGATCACCGGCACCGTGGCATAGGCCATCAGCTCCTCGAGCACGGCATGCGACTTGGTCCGAAGCATGATCGCGTCGACATAGCGCGACATCACACGGGCCGTGTCGGCCACGCTCTCGCCGCGGCCGAGCTGCAGATCCTGACCGTTCAGCACGATGGTCTCGCCGCCGAGCTGGCGCATGCCGACGTCGAACGAGATCCGGGTGCGAGTCGACGGCTGCTCGAAAATCATCGCCAGCAGCTTGCCGGCCAGCGGCGCGCCCGCATCCGGCGCCGCCTGACCCTTGCCGGCCCGCGCTTTCTTCAGCGCTTTCGCGCCCTCCAGGATGTCGCGCAGCGCGTCGCTATCCACGGCGTCAATGTCGGCGAAATGCCGCGGCCCCGTCATGTCGACAACTCCCCACCCACCTGCTCGATAATGTCGAGCGCCGCGTCGACATGTTCTTCTTCGACGATCAGCGGCGGCAGCAGGCGCACCACGTTGTCGCCGGCCGGTATCGCCAGCAGCCCCTTCTCGCGCAGCGCGGCGGTGACGTCGGCGTTGGTCGCCCGCGACTTGAAGCCCAGCATCAGGCCGCGGCCGCGGATCTCCTCGACGATGGTGACGTTGCGCTGGCGCTGCGCCTCCAGGCCCGTGCGCAGGCGGTCGGCCATCTTCTGCACGTGTTCGAGGAAGCCGTCGGCCAGGATCACGTCCAGCACCGCGTTGCCCGCCGCCATGGCCAGCGGGTTGCCGCCATAGGTCGAACCGTGCGTGCCGGCGACCATGCCGACCGCCGCATCCTTGGTCAAAAGACAAGCGCCGAGCGGAAAGCCGCCGCCGATGCCTTTGCCCAGGCTGACGATATCCGGCTGGATGCCGCTCCATTCGTGGGCCAGAAACTTGCCGGTACGCCCGATGCCGCTCTGCACCTCGTCCATGCACAACAGCAGGCCGTGCTCGTCGCAGAGGGCCCGCAGTTCCCGTAGGAACTCGTCCGGCACCACGATGATGCCGCCCTCGCCCTGCACAGGCTCGATCAGCACAGCCGCGGTCTCATCGGTGATGGCGTCGCGCACCGCGTCGATATCGCCCACCGGCACGTGATCGAAGCCCTCGACCTTGGGGCCGAAGCCCTCTAGCACCTTCGCCTGCCCGGTCGCCGCGATGGTCGCCAGCGTACGGCCATGGAAAGCGTTCTCGAAGGTGATGATGCGATAGCGTTCGGGCCTGTCGTGGGCGAAATGATAGCGCCGGGCCGACTTGATCAGCGCCTCGTTCGCCTCGGCGCCGGAATTGCAGAAGAACACGAAGTCGGCGAAGCTGTTCGCGGTCAGCCGCTCGGCCAAACGCTCCTGCCCCGGAATCGTATAGAGATTGGAGACGTGCATCAGGGTCTGCGCCTGCTTGGAGATGGCGTCGGCCAGATGCGGATGGCTATGCCCGACGCAGGCGACCGCGATGCCGGTGCCGAAATCCAGGTAGCGTTTCCCGTCGGCGTCGAAGAGATAAGGTCCCTCGCCCCGCTCGAAGGAAATCTCGCCCCGAGCATAGGTCGGCAGAATCGCTGACGTCACGCGACCTCTCCAAAATAAAACGCGGCGCCTTTAGCGCCGCTGGATCATCGGTTATGCAAAAACTATCGGCCGCGGGCAAGTCATTGTCAATCGCCAAGCCCGCGCCTTGTCAGGCCTTCAATTTCCAGCCGCGCTTCAGCAGCTCCAGGCTGACAATCCACAGCATGACGATCAGGCCCAGCAGCAGGCCGACGCCGATGGCGAGCGCCCCGTCGGCATGGCCAATGACGCCGTAGCGAAAGCCGTCGATCATGTAGAAGAACGGGTTCGCGTGGCTGATCGTGTACCAGACGCCGGGCAAGCGTTCGACCGAATAGAACGTGCCCGACAGGAAGGCGAGCGGCGTGATGACGAAATTGGTGATCGCCGCCATATGGTCGAACTTGTCGGCCCAGATGCCGACGACAATCCCGAGCAGCGACATCAGCAGCGACGCGGCGGCCGCGAAGAACAGGATCGGCCAGAGCGCGTGCAGCGACAGCTCGACGAACAACGCCATGCCGGCGGCGACGGCGAACGCCACAAGAATGCCGCGCGTCATGCCCGACAGAGCATAGCAGAGCGTCAGCTCGCCGGCGGTCAGCGGCGGCATCAGCAGATCGACGATATTGCCCTGGATCTTCGAGATCAGGATCGACGACGAGGTGTTGGCGAAGCTGTTCTGCACGATCGCCATCATGATCAGGCCAGGGGCCAGGAACTGGTCGAACGGCACGCCGGCAATACCGCTGAAACGGTCGCCGAAGGCGAGCGTGAAAATGGCGAGGAACAACAATGTCGTGCTGACCGGCGCCAGGATCGACTGGATGCCGACCTTCAGGAACCGCTGCACTTCCTTGGCATAGAGCGTCCAGACGCCGAGCCAGTTCACGCGGCCCATGGCGCGCGGGCCGCGAAGCCGGGGCGTGCGGCTGATCTGCGCCGGTGCCGGCGCCGGGGCAATGCGTTTCGGTTGGGTCAAAACTTGCCGTAGGTGTTCAGCGCGTCGACCGGATCGACACCGCTCAGGATCGCGTCGCGCATCTGGTTCTCGGTGGCCGCCACCGCCTCGGTCTCGGCCACGACTTCTTCCGCGAGCGCTTGCGGAATGATGACGACGCCATCGATGTCGGCCAGCACATAATCGCCGGAATGGATGGTCACGCCGCCGATCTCAATCGGCTCGCCCATGCTGGCGGCCACCCAGCGGCCGACGATGTCCTTCGGCGTGTTGAACTTGGCGAACACGGGGAAATCCAGTTGCAGCAGGCGGTGCACGTCTCGGCAGCCGCCATCGGCGATATAGCCGCGAACGCCCTTGTATTTCAACGTCTCCGCCGAGAGCTCGCCCATCAGCGCGACGATGTCGTTGTTGGGCTGGCAGATCAGCACCCGGTCGGCCGGCGCCTTCGACAGCACCGTGGCCCAGGCCAGCAAGGTCTCGTCCGGGTCCTGCCCGTCCTCGTAATGCCCGTCGATGGTATGGATCTGTCCGGCGAGCTTATGGCGCGGATCGAGCGCGCGGATATCCGGCGGCAGCACGCAGTTGTCGTGTCCCTTGGCGCGCAGGGCGTCGTAGACGGCGCTGGCGTAGAGCTGTTCCAGCCGGCTGGTCAGGTCCATGTCGATTCCTCCGCTTGCCCGGTTCGTCCGGAACATGATTGCGCCGCCGCCGTCGGTCAGCGCGGCAGCGGTGAGACGTGGAAGCTTTCGGGCGGCAGACCGTCCGCGTGACGCCGCCACATCGTCATATACGCCGATTCCAGATGTCGGGCCAGCCGGGGCTGGTCGAACAGGGCGCAGGTTTCGCGCGTGGCCTGCAGGCGTTGGCGCAATTCCGCCAGCGTTTGTGGCTCGCTCGCCAGACGCAAGGCTTCGACTTCGTAGTCCGGCAGCGACGTCTTGATGAGCTCCGGCAGACCTGCCGCCGTCAGGATCGAGGCGCCGGTACGCGATGGCTGCGTCGCGCCCGCGATGGTCAGCACCGGCACACCGGCCCAGAGCGCGTCCAGCGTGGTCACGCCGCCGGCGTGGTGGCGCGTGTCCAGCGCCAGATCGGCCAACCGATGCCGCGCCAGATGACGGGCGTGCGGCAAATGCCCAGCGAAGACCAGCCGCGCCGGATCGACGCCGGCGGCGACGGCCACGCGACGGAGGTTCTCGACCGCCCGGTCGGTGCCCGACCGGCACCAGAGCACGCTGCCGTCGACCGCCGTCAGCAGCCGCAGCCAGGCCGCGAAGGTCTCGGGATCGAACTTGTGGTGCGCGTTGAAGCAGGCGAAGACGAATCCGTCCTCCGGCAGACCGCATTCCGCCCGTTGCCACGCTTCATCGGCGATCTCGGCCCGCGGCGCGGCCATGAACGTGTCCGGCAGGTAGATCAGCCGCTCGCTGCACTGCGCGGCCATGGCCGGCGGCGTGTGCGCCGCATCGGTGATCAGATAGGGAATGCAGTCGGCGCCCAACGTGGCGCCATAGCCGAGATAATGCGCCTGCACCGGCGCCGGCGACAGCGAGAAGATCTCGATGGCCGAATGCCGGGTATGGCCGGCGAGATCGATCAGCACGTCGATGCCGTCGGCAGCGATGCGGCCCGCGGCGCCGTCGACGGTGAGCCCGTCTAGCGGCGTGAAGCTGTCGAAACGGCGGGCGAATTCATCGGTCATCTCGTCCGCCAGGTCGCCGCGCAGCGCGTAGCCGTGCCACTCGAAGCCCGCGCGGTCATGGGCGGCCAGCAGGTCGCGAAAGCTGATGCCGACGCTGTGTCGGCGGAAA
The DNA here is from genome assembly GCA_965232515.1 of Alphaproteobacteria bacterium. Taxonomy (GTDB): domain Bacteria; phylum Pseudomonadota; class Alphaproteobacteria; genus JANQKO01. The sequence continues at coordinate 3,575,165 of CBDDPY010000002.1, forward strand.
TCCGGCGAAACATAGCCGACGCGCAGTTTCGCGCCGCGCGGGCGGGCCGGCGGCCGCACAAAGCGTTCGCGCAACGGCGCGACGGCGGCGATGCAGCGCGCCGAATAATGCCGGGCGAGCGCCAGCCGCAGGTCGCCCGGCGCGTCGGTCGCGGCCAGACAGAACGGCGGGGCGGCGGTCTTGCCGCCCCGCGCCAGGCTGCTGCGGATGTCGGCGACAACGTCGGATATGACACCCTGCAGCGCGTCCCAATCGCATTGATACATCAGGGACTGCATGAGAAACGGCAGGCAATGCCGGTCCTCTGCATCGATCGCCAGGGCGCGGCGAAAAGCCGTCACGGCCTCGTCGTGCCGGCCCATGGTCTGCAGTAGCTGGCCGAGATCGGCATGGCCGCCGGCCAGGTCCGGATGCAGTGCCGTCAGGTCGCGCAGCAGCGCCAGCGCCTGATGCTGACGGCTCTGGCCGATCAACAGGATGGCCAGGTTCTTCAACGCCGCGGCATCGCCCGGCGCCATCTCAAGCGCGCGGCGCAGGCAGGCCTCGGCCCGATCCGCGGCGCCGGTCGCCTGATGCAACAGCCCAAGACCGAGATGGGCCGCGGCCAGCGTGGAATCGCGGTCCAGAACCTCCGAATAGAGCGCTTCGGCCGCCGCGTGCTCGCCCAGGTCCCGCAGGATATTGGCGCGATTGACGGCCGCCGACAGCAGGCTGGGGTCGGCGGCATAGGCGCGGTCGTAATGCGCCGCCGCCCGCACCATCTGATCGAGCGCGGTGAGCGCATTGCCGAGCGTGTTGTGCAGCGGCGCGAAGCCGTCGTCGACGGCAAGCCCGCGCTCGGCCGCCATCGCCGCGGCCCTGGCGTCGCCGGCCTGCAGCAGCGCCGCAGCCAGATTGTTATGCACCTCGCGCACGTCGGGCGCGCGGGCCAGCGCGCGCCGGAACCAGTCCGCCGCCTCGCCGGGCCGGCCGGTCGCCAGCAATAGATTGCCGAGATAGAACGCCGGTTCGGGATCGGCCGGCAGCGCTTCGGCGGCCCGGCGCAGGGCGGCTTCGGCCCCGGCGGCATCGCCGGCCTGCAGCCGCGCCAGACCGTCGGACTTCAACGCCAGCGGATCGTCGGCCTTGCGCGGGACATCGGACAGGGACATCGTCCGACAGGGTGTAGAGAGCGATGGTTAACAGACTCTGAAATGCCGTCTGGTTTGGCTGTCTGGGCGTCGCTATATTGCCTGGAACGTCGCATCCGGAGGGAACATCAGATCATGACCGACGCCGTCATCGTTTCGACCGCCCGCACCCCGATTGGCAAGGCTTATCGCGGCGCGTTCAACAACACCCATGGCGCCGATTTGGGTGGCCACGTGCTGAAGCACGCCGTCGAGCGCGCCGGCGTCGACCCTGAGGAGGTCGAGGACGTGATCATGGGCGTCGCCAACCCGGAAGGCGCGACCGGCGGCAACGTCGCCCGGCAATGCGCGATCCGCGCCGGCATGCCGGTGACAACGGGCGGCACCACCGTCAACCGGTTCTGCAGTTCGGGCCTGCAGACCATCGCCATGGCCGCACAGCGTGTGATCGTCGACGGCGTGCCGGTCATGGCCGCCGGCGGGCTCGAGAGCATCAGCCTGGTGCAGACCGAGCACATGAACCGCTACCACTCGGCTAACGACTGGATCGTCGAGCACAAGCCGTCGATCTACGACAGCATGCTGAAGACGGCGCAGACCGTGGCCGACCGCTATGGCGTCAGCCGCGACTACCAGGACGAATACGCCCTGCAAAGCCAGATGCGCACGGCCGCCGGTCAGCAGGCCGGCAAGTTCGACGACGAGATCGTACCGATGCCGTCGATCAAGATCGTCACCGACAAGGAAAGCGGCGAGACCCACGAGGAAGAGGTCACGCTGACCAAAGACGAGGGCAACCGGCCCAGCACCAACGCCGAAGGCCTGGCCGGCCTGGAACCGGTGACCGGCCCCGACGGCCACATCACCGCCGGCAACGCCAGCCAGCTCTCCGACGGCGCGTCCGCCTGCATCGTCATGGACGCCAAGGAAGCCGAAAAGCGCGGCATCCAGCCGCTGGGCGTGTTCCGCGGCTTTGCCATCGCCGGTTGCGAGCCCGACGAGATGGGCATCGGTCCGGTCTTCGCCGTGCCGCGCCTGCTGGAGCGGACGGGCGTGAAAATGGACGAGATCGGCCTCTGGGAGCTGAACGAGGCCTTCGCCGTGCAGGTGCTGTATTGCCGCGACAAGCTGGGTATCCCGAACGAGAACCTGAACGTCGACGGCGGCGCCATCTCGATCGGCCACCCCTATGGCATGAGCGGCGCCCGCATGACCGGCCACGCGCTGATCGAGGGCAAGCGGCGCGGCGACAAGTATGCCGTGGTGACCATGTGCATCGGCGGCGGCATGGGCGCGGCCGGGTTGTTCGAGATCGTCTAGTCCGCTACGGCGGCCGCCCGGCCGCAGTGCGCGATGAAGATCTACAAAGGATTGCGCGGACCACAGGGCACGATCGTCACGGTCGACGACGTGCCCTTGGATCCGCGCACCGACCTGCGCAACTTCAACGCCGACGGTTTCGAATGGGGCTATGAAGGCAGCGGTCCGAGTCAGCTGGCGCTGGCGCTCATCGCCGATCACCTGAACGCCGAAATGGCGCTCAAGCACTATCGCGATTTCATGACCACGATCATCGCCGAGATCGAAGGCGACGAGTGGACGATGTCGAGCGAGGACATCGACCGCCGCACCGAGGAAATCACGATCGTGCCGATGGATTTGGAAACCCTGCTGCGCAAGGTGCGCGGCGAGGATTGAACGGCCCGACCGGCGTCGCATGGATACCATCACCGGCCTGATCGCGGCGCGCGCGGCGCAATTCCCCGACCGGCCGGCGCTGATCTATCAGAATCGGTCGATCAGCTGGTCGGCTTTCGAAGCGCGCAGCCGCGCCGTTGCCGGCGGGCTCGCCGGCCTCGGCGTCGGCAAGGGCGACAGGGTCGCCCTGTGGCTGCCGAACACGCCGGCCTACCTCATTCTCAGCGCCGCCTGCGCCCGGCTGGGCGCGATCGCGGTTGCCGTGAACACCCGGTTTCGCAGCGCCGAGGTCGGCGACATCGTCGGCCGGTCGGGCGCCAAGGTGCTGGCGATGTGGCCCGGATTCCGCGGTATCGATTTCCCCGCGATCCTGGGCGACGTGGACCCTGCGACGCTGACGCGGCTGTCGACCGTCATCGCCTATCGGGAGGACGATGCCGAGACCGCGATGCCGGCGAGCGCCACGCATTGCCGGGTCGTGCGCTACGAGGAGCTCGAGCGGGCGGCGCCGGCCGACGCCGACGCGGCGGCGCCGGATCTGGGCTGCAACATCTTCACCACCTCGGGCACCACCAAGGCGCCGAAATTCGTTCTGCACAGCCAGGCGGGCATCACCCGGCACGCCCGTGACGTCGCGCGCGCCTTCGGCTACGGGCCGAGTGGCGGCGCCATGCTGCAAACCCTGCCGCTTTGCGGCGTGTTCGGCTTTTCCCAGGCCATGGCCGGCCTGGCCGGCGGTCTGCCACTGGTCATCGCAAGCGCCTTCGACGCGGACGAAGCGGTTGCGCTGATCGACCGCTACGACGTCCGGCACCTCAACGTCACCGACGACATGGTCGATGCGATCCTGCGCGTGACCGACCGCAAGGACGTGCTGCCGAGTGTCGCTTTTTCCGGCTACGCAGCCTTCGACGCCTCGTTGGGCGACATCGTCGAACGGGCCGACGCCCGGGGCTGGAAACTCTGCGGCCTCTACGGCATGAGCGAGGTACAGGCGCTGTTCAGCGTCCGCGACCCCGCGCTGCCGGTCGCGGAACGCCGGCCGGGCGGTGGCCGTCTGGTCTCGGCGCAAGCCGCCGCCAGGGTCCGGGACGTCGACAGCGGCGAATTGCTGCCGTTCGGGCAGACCGGCGAGCTGGAGCTCAGCGGACCGAGCCAAATGCTCGGCTATTTCGAGAACCCGGAGGCCACGGCGGCGACGATCACGCCGGACGGCTTCGTGCGCACGGGCGACCTCGGCTACATGTCCGACGACCGCACCTTCGTCTATCTGTCGCGCATGGGCGACGTCCTGCGCCTCGGCGGCTTCCTGGTCAGCCCGTTGGAGATCGAAAGCCATATCCAGGCGCACCCCGGCATCGATGGCTGCCAGGTCGTCGGCGTCTCGACGCCGCAAGGTCCGCGCGCCGTTGCCTTCGTCACGCTGCAATCGGGCGCAACCCTGGACGAAGACGCGGTGCGACAGCATTGTCTGAACGGCCTGGCCAAGTTCAAGGCCCCGCAGCGCGTGATCGCGCTCGGCGAATTCCCGACAACGAAAAGCGCCAACGGCACCAAGATCCAACGCGGCCGGTTGCGCGAGATGGCGGAGCAGGCTTGAGATGAGCGATCGCATATTGCTGGGCATGTTGACGCCCTCGTCGAACACGGTGCTGGAGCCGATGACGACGGCCATGCTGGACGGTCTGCCCGAGGTTTCGGCGCATTTCGGTCGCTTCCGCGTCACCGAGATCTCGCTCGACGACGGCGCGCTGGGACAGTTCGATCAGGACGCCCGGCTGGCGGCCGCCGACCTGCTGGCCGATGCGCAATGCAACGTGATCGCCTGGAACGGGACCTCCGCCGGCTGGATGGGCTTCGCCCACGACGAAGAACTCTGCCGCCGCATCACCGAACGGACCGGCGCGGCGGCGACCTCGTCGATCCTGGCCAACAACGACCTGTTTCGGCGCCATGACGTGAAACGCTTCGGTCTGGTGACGCCCTACACCGACGACGTGCAGGGCCGGATCATCGCGAACTATACCGAGGCCGGCTTCGAATGCGTCGCCGAACGGCATCTCGGCATCAGCCGCAATTTCGACTTCTCGGAAGTCAGCGAGGACACCATTGCCGGCATGATCGACGATGTCGCCGCGGCAGAACCCGAGGCCATTTCAGTTATCTGCACCAATCTGCGCGGCGCACGTTTGGCCGAACGGATGGAGCAACGCCACGGCATTCCGATCTACGACAGCATCAGCGTCGTGGTGCTGCGCGCCCTCGAGCTCGCGGGCGCCGATCCGAAACGGGTCACCGGCTGGGGCCGGATCTTCGCCGGCTAGACGGAACCACGCGATGCATCCCAAAGGTTGACACAGCACGGTCGTCCAACCGTCATGATAGACTGCCGAATTGGGAATTCCTTCCGGGATAAGACATTGGCCCCGCGCCTGACCGTCTCGTTTGTCGCCCTGGCGTTGCTTTGCGTCCTGACAACGGATCTGTTGGCGCAATCGCGCACGCCGTCACGGCCGTTCAGCGTCGTGGTCGAAGGCTGGACCCGCGACTTGGACCGGGCGCGCGACTACAGCCGCAGCGCCCTGCAGACGCCGGAACGGACGGAGCGGGTGCGGACGCGTGTGCTGGCGATCCGCAACGAGGCGACGGCCGCCCGCGACGATGCCAGCGCCGAGGCGGCCTCGACGCAGCGGCTGCTTGACGCCCTCGGTCCGCCACCGGCCGAAAATGAACCGCCGGAACCCGACGACGTCGCCTCGAACCGCGCAGAATTCAGCGAGAGCGTACAATTTTACCGCGCACGGGTGGCACAGGCCGAACTGACCATCGCGCGCACCGGCGAGATCCTCTCGACGCTGACCGAGCTGGCGCGGGCGGAGCTTCTGGAGCAATTGTTCACGGCCTATCCCTATCCGTTGGCGCCGGACACCTTTCGGGCGGCGGCCCCGGCGATCGTCGAGCGTTTCCTGGCGCTGGCCCGCGCGCCCGGCGAATGGTGGCGGACGTTGCCGAGCGCGCAACGCTCGCCGGCGCTGTTGTGGCGCGCCTTCGTCGTTCTCGCCGCGGCGGCGGCCTTGGGTTGGTTCATCCGCCGGATCGTGCTGACTCGTTTCGGCCGCACATCCGCCATCGAGGAACCGAGTTATGCCCGCCGCTTCGTCGGCGCCGTCGCCGAAGGCACTGCCAGCGGCGTGCTGCCGGCGCTTATTTTCGCCGGCTTGCTTTGGCGGGCCAGCAGCGACGCCGCCGTCGTTTCGGGCCTGTTCCAGGACATGGTGGTGATGTTCTGCGCCGCGATGATCCTGTTCGTGCTGACCACGGCCATGTCCCGGGCGGTGCTGTCGCCGGATTGGCCCGACTGGCGCCTGGCGCCGATCCCGCCGCAAAAAGCCATCAAGCTCAACCGGCGGGTCGGGCTGCTGGCCTGCATCATCGCCATCGGCTTGTTCCTGAACAACACGGTCCACGAGATCGCGGTGTCGCCAGCCGTCGACTCGGTTTGGGAATCGTTTTGGAGCACGGTCGCCGCCGTCGCCATTCTCCTACTGATGCAACCCGGCCTATGGCGCGAGACCGCTACGCCAGACGGTGAGAACGAGGCGGAAGACGCCCCACCTGCGTCCGAGACGAGCCGCTTTTGGCGGTCGTTGCGGGTCGTGATCATGCTGATCGCCGCCGCGAGCATCCTGAGCTGCCTCGTTGGCTACCCGATGTTCGGCGTCTACCTGATCAACAACCTGTTGGGCACCGGCATCATTATCGGCGTGCTGTTCGTGCTGCGCGGCCTGTTGCGCGAACTGGTCGGCGCGGCTCTGCGGGCGAGCTGGATGGTCCGTACGCTCGGCATCCGGCATCGTACGAGGCTGGTGTTGAAGTTCTGGCTTCGGGCCCTGCTGGACGTGCTGGTCTTCGCCTTCGGCCTGATCGCAATCGTACCGGCCTGGGGCGTGCCGATCCGCGATGTCTGGGATTGGACGACCGAATTCCTGCAAGGTTTCACCGTCGGCAACGTCACCATTTCGCTGACCGACATTGCCATCGCCATCGCCGTTTTCATCCTGGCGATCGTCGTCACGCGGGTTCTGCAGCGGGCGCTGGCCGAAAAGCTCCTGCCGCAGACCCAGATCGACGTCGGCGTGCAGAACTCGCTCGCCTCGGGTTTCGGCTATCTCGGCGTCGTGCTGGCGATCGCAATTGCGGTCGCCACGGTTGGCATCGATCTCACCAACATTGCCCTGATCGCCGGCGCGCTCTCCGTCGGCATCGGTTTCGGGCTGCAGAATGTCGTCAACAACTTCGTCTCCGGCCTGATCCTGCTGATCGAGCGGCCGGTAAAGGTGGGCGACTGGGTGGTGGTCGGCACGAACGAGGGCTTCGTCAAGCGCATCAGCGTGCGGGCGACCGAACTGCAGACATTCCAGCGCGCCTCGGTAATCATTCCGAACGCCGATCTGCTGTCCAACTCGGTGATGAACTGGACTCATAAGGACCGATATGGGCGGATCGAGATTCCGGTCGGCGTCGCCTATGGCAGCGACACGGCGCAAGTGCGCGAGATCCTGCTGGGCGTGGCCCGCGCGCACGACCGCGTGCTGTCCTGGCCCGAGCCGTTCGTGCTGTTTCGGGATTTCGGTAACAGCAGCCTGGACTTCGAGTTGCGCTGTTTCACCGATGACGTGATCTACAGGCTGGTGATCGGCAGCGACCTGCGCTACGAAATCGACCAGAAGTTCCGTGACGCCGGTATCGAGATCCCGTTCCCGCAGCGCGTGGTGCATATGGCGGACGCGTCGCAGGAAGACGCGATCGCCGAGGACGCCGATATCCGTCGCCTGCAAACGGCGCCGAGCAACTATGACGTCGCCGCCGGCGAAGATTCGACCTGACGGCCGGCACCGATCGTGGGGGTCCAGCGGCCATGACGCATGCGTCCATGACGCACGACCAGAGGGCGGGATACATCCGCGGCTGCCTGTTGGTGCTGTTCTCCGGCGTGGTGTTCAGCCTGGGCGGACTGATCGTCCGGCAGATCGAGGCGGCGGACGCCTGGCAGATCGTTTTCTACCGCTCGCTGGCGCAGGGCCTGGCATTGCTGCTGTTGTTGTCGCTCAGGGACCGCGGCGGCATCGGCACCACCTTCCGTCTTGCCGGCTGGGCCGGGTTTGCCGGCGGCGCCTGCCTGGCAACGGCATCGATCTGCTTCATCTTCTCGATTACCCACACGACCGTCGCGAACACGCTGTTCCTGCTCAGCGCGGCGCCGTTCATGGCGGCGATCATCAGCCGCATGCTGCTCGGCGAACCGGTTCGCCCGTTGACGTGGGTGACGATGACCGTGGCCATGCTGGGCATCACGGTGATGGTCGGCGAGGGCATCGCGCTCGGCAATCTGTTCGGCAATCTCACTGGCCTGATGACCGCGCTGGGTTTCGCCGGCCTGACCGTGGCCCTGCGCTATGGCCGCGCCGCCGATATGCTGCCGGTCGTCTGTATCGGTGGCTTCATGAGCGGCGGCGTCGCCGGCATCGTCATCGCAAGCCAGAGCGGCGATTTCGCCATCAGTGCGTGGGACCTCTGGCTATGCGCGTTCTACGGCGCGGCGATCATCGCCGTCGGACTAAGCATCTTCACAAGGGGCGCCCGGCACCTGCCGGCGGCCGAATTGGCGCTGTTGTCGCTGACCGAGGTGGTGTTCGGACCGGTCTGGGTCTGGCTGGTGATCGACGAACGGCCGAGCGAGGGCACGCTGCTGGGCGGTACTATCCTGCTTGCGGCATTGGTGGGACATGCGCTTTATGGCGTCGGCAGGCGTCGCAACAGGCGGTGACATCTGCGGGACCGGGGTTGCGGATATCGCGGTCTTTTAATGTAGGATGACTGTCATAAACCAAGGGGGCGTCCCCGTATCACAGGAGTGAGTTCCATAGATCGCCAAACAGTTCGCAGGGCCTACGCCTGGTGGGCGCCCGTCTATGATGTTGCCTTTGGCGCCGTCGCCACGGCGGGCCGGAAACAGGCGGTCTCGCTCGTCAACGGGCATGTCGGCAAGGTGTTGGAGGTCGGCGTCGGAACGGGCCTGTCGTTGCCGCTTTACGGACCGGACGCCGAGATCACGGCCATCGACTTAAGCACGGAGATGCTGGAAAAGGCGCGAAGACGCGCCGCCAATCTCGACAATATGCGCGGTATCCTGGAGATGGACGCCGCCCAGCTCGCCTTTGCCGACGGGGAGTTCGATACCGTCGTCGCCATGTATGTCATGACCGCCGTGCCCGACCCGCACGGTGTGTGGCGCGAGCTGGAACGGGTCTGCGCGCCCGGCGGTCAGCTTATCGTCGTCAATCACGTGGCCCGGGAAAGCGGCCCAATGGCGGTGGCCGAGCGCCTGTTCGCGCCCGCCTGTCGGCTGATGGGCTGGAACTCCGACCTGACGGCCGACGTCCTGTTCGGCGACAGCAAGCTGCGTCTCCTGGAACAGCGCACCGTCGGTCCGCTCGGCCTGTTCACGCTGTGGCGCTATCGCAAGGAGGTCGCGGTCATGGATGGCACGATTCCAAGGGCGCTGCCGGGGGGCTGAAGCGGGAGGCGCGTCATGCGTGTGGTGATTACCGGCGGGACCGGCTTCATCGGCAGTTATCTCGCCAGGGAACTGCTGCAGCGCGGCCAGCTCGTCGGGCCGGAAGGAACGGCGCAGTCGATCGATCGGCTGGTTCTGGCCGACCGGTTTCCATCCCGGCGCGACTATACCGGGGATGACCGCGTCGAAGTGATGACCGGGGATTGCGCCGATCCGGACTTCCTGGCCGCGGCGATCACTGACGACACCGACAGCATCTTCCATCTGGCCGCATTGCTGACCAGCGAAACGGCGGCCAACTTCGACGAAGGCCGGCGCGTCAACCTGACGGGCATGGTCAACCTGCTGGAGCGCTGCCGACAGCTACGGCGGCCGCCCCGCCTCGTCTTCGCCAGCTCCATGTCGACCTATGGCGCGCCGCTGCCGGACGTGGTCGACGACACGGTCGTGCAGCGGCCGCAGAACGCCTACGGCGCCTACAAGCTGATCGGCGAGCAGCTGATCGAGGAATACACCCGCCAGGGCTTCATCGACGGCCGCGGGATGCGGTTTTCGGTCGTTATCATCCGGCCGGGCAAGCCCGACAATGTCGTCTCGAACGTGATCGCGGGCATCGTCCGCGAGCCGCTACACGGTCAGGATACCTATTGTCCCATTCCCGCGGACACGCGATTCCCGGTGATCTCGCCGCGGCGTGTCGCACAGGGACTGGCGACGGCCCACGACATTCCACCCGACGCTTTCGGCGCCAGCCGGTCGATGAACTTTCCCAGTCTGTCGGTCACGGTGCAGGAGATGGTCGACGCGGCCGCCCGAGCGGCCGGCAACCGCGCGCTGGGCAAGATCGAATGGCGTCCCGACCCGGCCTTTCAGCGGCTGGTCGACGACTGGCCGAAATACTTCGAATCCGAGTTTGCCAACCGGCATGGCATCCATGCCGAGGCATCCTTCGATGAGGTCATTCAGGTCTACATGGAAGAGCACATGCTGGAACCGAATGCCTGATCCAACGACCGGGATCTGGCGTCGTCCGCCGGTCAGCCTGGCGGCCGGTCGCGCTTGATGACCATGCCCTGGCCGGTGGGCAGCTCAAGAACGATATAGCCGCGGTTCAGCATCCAGTTGTAGAGCGCGCCGAACAGTCCGGGCAGATCGCAGCGGCCGAAATCGTCCATCAGAACGATGCCGCCGTCCGAAACCCGGTCGAACAGCCGGTCGAGCGCCGCCGTCTCGGCAGCAGCCGCGTTCATGTCGAGATGCAGAAGCGCGATGCGCTCGGGCGCCCGCTCTTCCAATATGCTGGGAACGGTGCCCTTGATGACGTGCACGTTGGGAAAGTCGGCGAACCGATCGACAACCTCCTCGTAGGTGCCCTCCCATTCGTAATAGGGATTGGTCGCTTCGCGCTCCCGGGCATTGCTCTGCGCCTCGGGCAGCCCTTCGAAGGTGTCATAGAGATACATCTGCCGCGGGCACTCGGCGAACGACAGGTACCGGGCCAGCACGGCCGAGTAGAACCCCTTGTAGACGCCGCATTCGACAAAATCGCCCGGCACCGACAAAGCCGTCCGGCCAGCCCAGCAATACGTGTGGAGCCGCCAGAGCTTGGCGAAATCCGCGCTGTCGGCCGCCAACTCTTTGAATGTTTCGAAGAACTTCTTGTCGTGGACGAATGACAGGCTTCGGTTCAGCGCGATCATGTTGTCGCTGACGAAGTTCGGCATCTCGTAATTGTTGTAGATGTCCTGGATGCCCTTGGCATGCCGCCAGACCTCGAGCAGGTCCTCTTCCTTGGACGGTCCATAAATCGTCATGTGGCGGTTCCTGGCGGGCGGACATCGCGGACCGAGGCCAAAGCCCGAACCATCGATGATCTGCGGCAACGATTACGAAGGCGTTAAGCCGGGCGCTCGGCCGGCCATGGCCAAATCCGCCAAATCGCCGTTGGGTTGCTGAATTTCGTCCCGGCTACTCGGCGGCTGCGGGAAGCATGACCCGATCGGCCGGGACAATGACGTCGGCGGTGGTGCCCATGTCGGGCTGGCTCTCGATCTCGAGGCGGCCGCCATGCAACTCGATCAGCCGCCTTGCCAGCGGCAGGCCCAGGCCGGTGCCCTCGTATTTCCGGCTTAATTTGCTGTCGACCTGGGCGAACGGCTGCAGCGCGAGTTCGATCTCGTCGGCCGTCATGCCAATCCCGGTGTCGCTGATCCGGATCAGCACGCCACCGTCGGCGACATGGCCGACGCTGAGCCTGACTTGGCCGCCGGCCGGCGTGAACGTGACCGCGTTCGCCAGAAGGTTGACCAGAATCTGCTTGAGCTTGACCTTGCTGGCGCGCAGCGGCGGCAGGCCCGGTTCGATGTCGACCTTGACCTCGAGCCCCGCCTCGGCCGCCCGCGGCCTGATCAGAATCAGCGATTCCTCGATCATGCCGGCGATGTCGAACACCTCGTCCTCGATCTCCAGTTGGCCGGCCTCGATTTTCGAGAGGTCGAGGATGTCGTTGATGATCGCCAGCAAATGCTGGCCCGAATGGTGGATGTTATCGACATATTCGCGGTAGCGCGGATTGCCTAACGGCCCCAAAACCTGTTGCCGCATGGTGTCCGAAAAGCCGATGACGGCGTTCAGCGGCGTGCGGAACTCGTGGCTCATGTTGGCGAGGAATTCGGATTTCGTACGGTTGGCAAGCTGGGCCTCCGAGAGAGCGGACTGCATGACCTTCTGGTCGTCCTCGATCCGCTCGGCCATGGCGTTGAAGCCGTTCGACAGCTGCCGGAACTCCAGCGGCGTCGACCGCGATCCCGCAAGCATGCGCGCGGTCAGACGTCCCTGGGCGATCTGCCGCGCCGCGCTGACGACGCCGTCGATCGGCCGCATCAGCAAGCCCGCGACCAGCCATGAGATCATCGCCGCCGCCACCAGGCCGGCCAGCATCACGCCCAGCGCCGTCCGTTGCACCGCGTAGGCGCGTTCCTCGAGCTCCTCGATCGGCTGCGGCACCATCACGCCCCAGCCGACCCTGGGCACGCTGGTGAAGCCGGACACCATGTCGCGCTGCATGGCCGGGGAATAGAAGGTCGCCACGCCGGTCTGGGCCAGCATCATACGGCGCACCGGCTCGACCTTGGCGATGTTCTTGCGCTCCAGATGCCAGTCGGGATTGGGATGGGCCAGAAGATTGCCCTGATGATCGACGATCGCGGCGTGGCCCTTGCGGCCGAAGGTGATCGCCTGCTGCAGGCGCACGAAATAATCCGTGGAAATCCGAGCAAAAGCGATGTGACCGTCGGCCAGACGCCGGACCAGATAAATCGTCGGCCGGCCGGCCGCGTCGGCGGCGACAGGACCAAACAGCCGGCGGCCGTCGGCGAGCGACCGCACCTGCGTCAGCACGTCGGGTGGCAGCCGCGAGGGGCTGTCGCCATTGAGGTTCAGTTGCCGCTCAATGCGCCCGCCGTCATCGATCAGGCAGAAATGGCGGAAGCCCAACTGCCGGGCGAGATCGGTCACGCTGTCAAGCGGCAGGTCCGAGACGGCGACGCGGGACATCATGCCGAACGTGGCCTCGACGTCCTTGGCGTAGCGCTCCAGAGCCGCGGTCATATTGCTGGCCAGCAACAGGTGCTTCTCGCGCACCGCGGACATCTCGTTGTCCAGCGCCGTGCGTTGAAACCACGCGCTCAGGAACAGCACGGGTATGATGGCGACCGAAATGAACGCCACCGCCAGCAGGTACCGAAAGCGTAGGGCCACGCGCCGTCTCCGCAGCTTGCCGGGCAGAAGGCAGATCTGCGGTAGATTCCTAACCCAAGTTACTTAACGACCCCTTTCAGGGCGTCAGTAGATCGTATAGCCGCCGTCGACCACCAGTTCCGCGCCCGTGACGTAGCGGGATTCATCGGACGCCAGATAGAGCGCGGCGTTGGCCACGTCCTCGGGCTGGCCGACCTCGCCCAGCGGCACCAGACGCTCGCGGTCGGCCAGACCCTTGGCCGGATCGTCGTAGAGCCAGTTCAGGACCTGGTCGCCCATGGGCGTGTCGATCAGGCCCGGATGGATCGAATTGCAGCGCACCTTGTAGCCCTTGCGGCCGCAATAGAGCGCCACCGACTTGGTCAGCAGACGGACGCCACCCTTGCTGGCGCCATAGGCCCAGAGCGGCGTGCCGATCAGGCCGGCTACCGACGATAGGTTGATGATCGAACCGCCACCGCCGCGGGCGGCCATGGCCCGGACGGCCTCTTTGCAGCCGAGGAACGTGCCTTCCATGTTGACGCTCTGGATCGCCCGCCACTCCTCGAGCGTGGTTTCCATCGGGTCGGGTGTGGGTCCGGTGCCGAGGATACCGGCGCAGTTCACCAGGATGTCGAGGCCGCCAAAGCGCTCGACGACGCTTTCCACCACCTCCCGCCAACCCTTCTCGTCACGGCAGTCATGCGCCATGAACGTGGTCCCATGGCCGATCTCGTCGATCGCCGCCTCGCCGGCCGCCTGCTTGATATCGGTGATCGTCACCTTGGCGCCCTCCTCGGCCAGGCGTCGCGCCGTGGCGCGGCCAATGCCCGAGCAGCCGCCCGTGACGATGGCAATCTTGTCCTGCACGCGGCCGGTCATCCCGTCTCTCCCATTCGTTGCTTGCGTGTTGGGCATGATAGGCTGGGCCCGGAAAACGCGCAAAAGGTGGACGAGGGAGGCAGCCATGCAGATCGGCATCTCGTTTCCGCAGACCGAGATCGGCCGCGACCCGATCGCGATCCGCGACTTCGTTCAGGCCGCCGAGCAGATGGGGTTTGCCCATGTCTCGATGCCGGACCATGTGCTGGGCGCCGGCACGCCGCGCGGGCCCGAGTTCGCCAAGCTCTACACACGCGATTTCATGTTCCACGAGCCGTTCGCGCTGATGGGCTTTCTCGCCGGCCTGACCACGACCATCGAGCTTGCTACTGCGATCCTGATCCTGCCGCAGCGCCAGGCTGTGCTGGTGGCGAAACAGGCAGCCGAAGTGGACGTGCTGAGCGGCGGCCGGCTGCGGCTCGGCGTCGGCCTCGGCTGGAACGAGGTCGAGTTCGACGCGCTGGGCATGGAATTCCGCAACCGCGGCCGCCGCATGGAAGAGCAGGTGGCGGTCATGCGCCGCCTGTGGTGTGAGGACCTGGTGACCTTCGAGGGCGAATGGCACAACTTCGCGGACGCCGGCCTGAACCCGGAGCCGCTACAGCGGCCGATCCCGATCTGGTTCGGCGCCATGAGCGACGCCGCGGTGCGCCGGACGGGCCGCATCGCCGACGGCTGGTTCGTCTATTCCCGGGCCGAACCCGACGACGAGGTGCGGCGCTATTTCGACCTGCTGCGCGGCAGCGCGACCGAAGCCGGCCGCGACCCGGCCGAGATCGGCGTCGATGCCACGGTGTACGCCCATACCGGCGGGCCGCAGGAATGGCTGGGTCTGATCGAACAATGGCAGGCGCTGGGCGCGACGCGCATCACCTTCCGGACAACGGAATCCGACCTCGATTGCCCCGACGGCCAGCTCGACGCCATGCGGCGGTTGATGGACGCCCGCTGACCCGACAGCCGTGACCGGCAACGACGATCAGACGGCCGATCCGCCCGCGCCCGCCGCGCTGCCGTTCGCGAAGCGCTTCGGCCACGCCTTTCTCGGCAGCGCCGGCACGATCCTGGTGCTGACGGTCATCTCGCTCCAGGAAATCATGCTGGGCATGTACGGCTACGTGGTCTTGACCGCCGAGTTCCTGAACTGGCTGCATCTGGAGGTCGTCGCCGATGACCTGTATGCGAAACTTGAGGCGTCGATCGAGATCGCCCTGTCGCTGGTCGCGGCCTGGGCCGCGTTCATGGCCGCCAGCGCCGCCCTGCTGATCGCCGCGTTCATCCGCCGCGGCGGCCCCCTGACCTTCCTGCTGCTCGGCCTGCTGTTTCCAATCGCCACCGTCAGCCTGTTGCAGGCCGCATAGCCCGTCCTGGCCCGAGAACGCATCAGGAAACCTAATGGGGCGGACAAGTATTGCTCGTTTGAGGTGGCGGTCGGCCGCTCCTACCCTTCGGTGGCATGGAGCTGACCCGCGAAGCAATCATGAGCGGCGTTCTGACGCGCCTGGCCGCGACCGACACCGTGCCGATGCTGTCGAAAGCCGAGCGGGATGCCTCGCGGCGGGCGATGCTGGAACAGCGCCGTCCCGGCGCCGATGTCTGGATATTCGCCTACGGCTCGCTGATCTGGAATCCGGCCTTCCACTTCGCTGAGCGTCGGACGGGGCTGCTCTACGGCTTCCACCGCCGATTCTGCCTATGGGCCTGCGTCGGCCGGGGCACGCGCGCGCAGCCCGGTCTCGTTCTCGGCCTGGACCATGGCGGCGCCTGCCGGGGCGTGGTCTATCGGATCGCAGCGGCCGACGTCGAAACAGAGACCGATATGATTTGGGCGCGCGAGATGGAAACGCCGGAGTATCGTCCCCGCTGGCTGCCGGTGCGCACGGCGGCGGGAACGGTGCCGGCCATCGCCTTCGTCGTCAACCGGCGCCAGGATCGCTATGCGGGCCGTCTGCCCGACGAGCGTCTTGCCTCGGTAATCGCCACGGCGGCCGGCCATGTCGGAACGTCAGCCGATTATCTGGCGCAGACAGTGGCCCATCTCGACGCGCTCGGCATCGCCGACGCCGCCATGCAACGACTGCACCGCCGCGTATTGTTATTGCAACGCGGGTAGTACTGTTGCCGCCCTTCACCGTCTTCCGGCACTAAAAGGCAGAGTTGTGACCGATTTCACAGCCTTTGTCTGACCTCGACACCAAAATTCATTTCACCCGCAGATTTCAGAACGAGTAGGCACGCCCCAGGCTTGGTGCTAGTATTTGACAATACTTGCGGGTTGAGGGCTAACGACAAAACAACCTGACGATTACAAGGGCGGCACCCGACTGTCTTAGGAGGGGGACGATGGATGGTGCGATGATGCCTTTCGCGACCACGTTATCCGAGTGGCTGCACGAGCCGGTATTCTGGGCGGGCATTACGGTTGTCATCGTCTATGCCTTCATCCGGTTCAACCAGCCGGCCATTGGCTTCGTCGCCGATGTCTATAACGACACCGATCCGGTTGGCCCGGCGCGCGCGTTCACCACCGTGTTTCGCTATTACGTCTTCGCGCTGGTCTATGCCGGCGTGTCGGCAATGGTCTACGTCCTGTTGATCCTGATCGCCGGCAACGAGGAGCTGCGGGAGTTCTTCGGCCAATTCTTCGTCGCGCTCGACGTCAGCGACGAGGAAAAGGCGAAGATCACGGCCTCGGCGCCGACTTGGGCCGCATCGGTGCTGACGATCATGCTGCCGTCGGTGCGCGGCCTGCGGGATATCGACGGCAACCTTCGCGCCCGTCTGCACAAGCTGGCGGCGATCCCCTTCAAGGCGCAGGGCCTGGCGGCCGAGGTGCTGTCCGTCGCCTATCGGATCAATCGCAACCAGTCCTATCAGGCCGTGCGCAACGAGTTCGACGATCCGACGCTGGTCGACGGCTCGCTGTCGAAACCCGACACGCCCATGGGCAAGTATGTGCGGCTGCGCTACCTGCACCGCAAGATGGAGGCCTGGGCCGAACAGAGCAGCGATTTCAAGGTCTTCCTCAGAAACCATCAGGACAATCTGAAATCGGTTCTGAAGCGCGTCGAATCCCTGCGACCGTTCCTGTTGGCCGCGACGCCGCAGGCCGCAACCTGCGACAACGCCGATTGCAACGGACAGGCGGGCCCGCGCATCGACGACGCCGTCGCCGGGCTGATGGACGACCGTCTGTCCGATGCCTACGAGCGCATGGTCCGTTTTCTGTGCTGCGCCGTCCTCTATTGCGAACGCACGGAGCACGCCGCGTACGAACGTCTCGGCTGGCTGGGCTTCCGCCTGAAACGGCAGCATGCCCGCTTCGACTTCTATGCGCCGCTCTACGCCAGCGTCCTGATCGCCGTCGTCACCGTCTTCACCGGCGCCGCGGCCTGGCTGCTGGCGCAGGATCTCGACCTTTTCGGCGATCTCGAGGACGTCCATCAGGGGCGCATCCTGCTCACCTTCATCGGCTGGGCCCTGCCCGCCGCCGTCATGCACACAACCGTGATCTGCGGCGCGCTGGTGGTGAAATATTGGGTGCTGCCGGACCTGCTGGCCAAGGGGCGCGGCACGATTTCGGGCGACCAGCGCTTCGTCGGCTATCTGCTGATCGCGCTGCAGGGCTGGGCGCTTGGTTCGGCCGTCGCGCTGTTCTTCAGCGTTATCAATCCGGACTGGCAGCTGAAGGAATTGGGCCAGGTGCTGCCCTGGGGCCTGGTCAGCATGGCGACCGCGCTCTGCTTCTCGGTGCTGGGCGATTGGACGCCGGTGTTCCGAGGCCGGCGGCTGTTGGACGCGGTGATCCAGGCGACGATGACGCTGCTGGCGTCGATCTTCGCCATGTGGCTGGCCGTGCCGCCGGACGCCGTCGAGTATGGCGGCCTGCCGATCGCCGCTTTCCGACTGCTCGGGCCGACCACGGCGATGGCGATCGGTTTCGTGCTCGGTTTCGTGCTGCCGTCGCGCTATCGCCTGCGCGCCTCGGCCGAAAGCCGCACGGTGGCGGTGGTCGGCGCCGGCACCGCCGGCCTGACCTGCGCCGTCAACCTGATGCGCGCCGGCTATCGGGTGACGGTGTTCGAAAAGCGGCTGAATGCCGGCGGACGGATCTGCACCCACCGCTATCAGCCGGCCCAGTTCGACCTCGGCGCGCAGTATTTCACCACCGTGTCGGACGAATTCGCGGAGCGGGTCGAGGACTGGGTCAGCCAGGGCTGGGCCAAGCTCTGGACCGGCGAGATCGTTGCGCTCAGGAACGGCAAGGTGCAGCGGATCGACGACCGTACCAAGCGCTATGTCGCCCTGCCGACGATGAACGAAATCGTGCACCAGTACGGCGAACGCATCGGCCTGCATGCGCAGACCCAGATCGGCCGCGTCCACTATGAACCGGGCAAGGGTTGTCGGGTCGAAAACGAGATCGGCGCCTACGTGAACCACTACGATCACGTCGTGCTGGCGATCCCGGCGCCGGAGGCCAAGCCGATGCTGAACGGCGCCGGCGATCTGGCCCAGCGCCTCGACGACGTGCGCATGTCGCCCTGCTGGGCGGCCGCCGTATCGTTCCCTGAACCGCTGGAGCTGCCCTTCGACGCCGCCTTCGTGAACGACGCCGACATTCAGTGGATCGCCCGCGACAGCAGCAAACCCGGCCGTCCGGATGGCGAAAACTGGGTGATCCACGCCACCTACGACTGGAGCGAGGCGCATTTCGACGACGACGAAGCAGATGTGCTGCAGGCCATGCTGGACGAATTCTGGCGCGTGACCGGCTTGGCGCCACGCAAACCGACGTTCGTGGCAGGCTGCCGCTGGCGCTACGCCGCCGTCCGTCAGGCGCTCGGCGAAGACTTCGTCTACGACAAGGCTACCGGCATCGGCGCCTGCGGCGACTGGTGCCTGGACGGTCGTGTCGAGGCTGCCTGGCGCAGCGGCCGGGCGCTTGCCGAGACGATCGCGGCGCCCGTGCGCTGGTGGCCATTCGATCGTTAGTGAGGGTCAGGCGGCTTTATTAGTGATCACCGTCAGCGACTGCATCTGCACGTCGCGCATCCAGTCGGCGATCTTCTCGTCCGACAGGCCGTGGTGGCGCAACACGACGGCGGCCAGATCGAGCCCCGCCGGAATGCTCCGCGTGACGACGGCCTGCATGCCCAGATCCTCGAATTTCTGCTTCTCGTCGTCTTCGTCGACCGCGATGAAGCGGGTCAGGTGCGGATAGCGCTCGCGGATGACCGGCGTCACTGCCTTTGAGATCTCATAGCGGTTGATGGTCACCACCACGGTCGGCCGCTGCTCCAGCTCGATCGTGGCCATCAGGCGGGGATCGCCGGCATCGCCGAACGACACGGCATAGCCGTCGGTGTTGGCGCTGATGAACCGGTCGTGATCCATGTCGAACGCCGTGTAGCCGATGCCGTGGGCCTCCAAACCGTCGGCGACCCGTCGGCCGATCTCGCCCATGCCCACGATGACGACGGGCGCCGGCTGGCTTGCCTCGGCCGCGGCCTCGGATTGCTGCGCCGCGAATTCGCGGTCCGACAGCCGCATCGCCAGGCGATGGCCGATCGCCGCGACGCTGGGCGTCAGAGCCATGCTGGCCGCCACCGCGGCGATCAGGACCGCCGAAAGGTCGGATCCCAGGGCCTCGCGCAACGCCGGCATGCCGAAGATCACGAAGGCGAACTCGCTGCCCTGCGACAGCAGGAAGCCGAGGCCGACGGCGCTGGGCAGTGGCGTGCGGACGGCGAGCGCCGCGGCGAAGATCACCATGGTCTTGACGCCTAACAGCAACACGACCGCGGCCAGGATCATGCCCCAGTCACGCAACAGAACATCAATATCGAGCGTGGCGCCGATGGTGATGAAGAAAAAGCCCAGCAGCAGGCCGCGAAACGGCTTCACTTCGGTCTGGATCACATGCCGATAGGGCGTCTCGGAAATGATCATGCCGGCAAGGAACGCGCCCAACGTCAGCGACAGGCCGAGCAGGCCGGTAGCCGCCGCCGTGAGCAGCACGATCAAGAGCGCCATCGCGGTAAAGACTTCCTCGTTCCGCGTGGCCGAGATCAGCCGGAACAGCGGGCCGATCAGATAACGGCCAATCAGGATTGCCGCCGCAAAGGCAGCCGCCGCCTTCAGGGCCGCAAGACCGACGGCGCTGCCGATCGACACCTCGGCGCCTTCCAGCGACGTCGCCAGGATCAGCAGGAAGATGGCGCAGATGTCCTGGAAGATCAGGATCGCCGTCGCCGTCAGGCCGATGGGGCAGCTATTGCGCCCCTTTCCGGCCAGCGTCTGCACGACGACGGCCGTCGAGGACAAGGCCAGCGTCGCGCCGATCACGATGGCCAGACTGAGATCGAACCCGGCCAGCATGGCGATGGCGCCGAACGCCGCCGTGCAGGTCACCATCTGCAGCGGCCCGAAGCCCAGAATGTCGCGACGGGCATCCCAGATATGCCGCAGCGAAAAGTGCAGGCCGATATCGAACAGCAGGAAGACCACGCCGAGCTCGGCCAGGAGATGCGTGGTCTCGCTCTCGGCGACCAGAGCCAGGCCGTGCGGTCCGATCAACATGCCAGCGATCAGATAGCCGACGATCGGACTGAGCCGCAGCGGCCGCGTCAGGACAACGGCCAGAATGCCGACCAACAGCAGGACGATCGCCGGCTCGAGGGCGTGCACCTGTTCCATTCCGACCCGCGGACGGCGCTAGCGCGTAGCCGCGGCGGCCAGCGCCTCCAGCAGCTTGACGACGCGGCCGCGATTGGCTTCGTCGATCATCCGGCCGGTATCGTCGAACACGGTGCCGGCGTCGCCGACCATTAATTCGGGCTTGTTCAGGACCGGCGCGTTCAGAAACACGAAGCATTGGCGCAGGTGGTATTGCGCTCGCGCCGTGCCGAGACGTCCCGGACTGGTGCCCATCAGCGCCACCGGCTTGCCGTCGAACGGCTGGTCCGGCGGCCGCGAGGCCCAGTCGATCGCGTTCTTCAGCACGCCGGGAATGGAATAATTGTATTCCGGCGTCGCGATCAGCAGCGCGTCGGCCGCGGCGATGCTCTCGCGCAGCCGGACCACGCTGTCCGGCAATCCCTGCTGTCGCACATCCTCGTTATAGAGCGGCACATTCGAGAGATCGGCGACCTCGATCGTGATCCCGTCCGGCGCCACTTCCTGCGCCGTGCGCAGCAACGCCGTGTTCAACGACCCCGCACGCAAACTGCCCGAAATCCCCAAAATCTTGCACGGCATCCGCATCCCCCGATCCGTGAACAAACCGACAGTAACGGATGAAAGATAGTCCAGTTCGCGCCGCCGCCCACCCGTTCTTTTAGGTTTGCCGGCGGCGCATCCAGGCGAAGCCGGCCAAAGCCATCAACAGCACCAGAACGGTCGGCGGCTCCGGCACATCGGCGACGGTTGTCGGCGCCGCCTCGACCAGCAGGCGCAACACATCCAATTCGCCTTCCCAATCCATCAGCATGGGCGCGAAGACCAGACCGGTCGGCAGCAGGCCGAAATCGAACAGATCGATGAGGTTCGCCGGATCCGGCACGACGATGGTTTCGGCCACGACGATGTCGAAGATATCGCCGACCGACGGCAGGAACGGATTGGCGATGCTCTCGAAACTCAGCGGATCGAGCAGCTGGATCAGGATGCCGGTGCCGGCGGCGAACGTCGCGGTGCCGCCGACCTGCAGCTGGTCGTATTCGCTGCCAACCTCCGTGCCGGCGATCTCGATCTCCAGCAGCCCGTCGACGAACTGGTTGTAATCGCCGGTGATCTCCAGGATGCCCGGCGAGACGCCCGGCCCGAGCAGCGCGCCGAAGTTGTTGAACGTCTGGGCGTTGATGGTGCCGACGCCGGCGAAGCTGCCGCCGTCGACGTCGAGGTCCGTCGTCGTCAGCATGCCGTTGATGATGTTCAACGCCCCGTCGTTGCTCTCGAACTGGCCGTTCACGTTCAGCGTGCTGGTGGAATCGATCGTCAGCGTGGCGTTGTTCACGAAATCCGCTGACGTATCGAACACGGCGTTCTGGTTCAGCGAGAACAGCCCGTTGTTCGTGAAGTCCTGATTGGTCGCGTTGGTGGCATCCGGGATGGCGGCGAGGCGGCCGGTGCCGTTCATGATGACATTGCCGCTGCTGGCGACGACACGGTCGACGTTTTCTTCCAGCCGGATCAGGGCGCCGTTATGGGCGATCCAGGTGCCGCCGTCGAGCTCGAAGTCCAGCAGCAGATTTCGGCCGAACTGCGCCACGTCGCCGCGCAGGTTGAGCGTGCTGCCCTGGGCCACCTCAACGGTGCCGGCATTGTCGAAGTCGCCCCGGAACGTCCGGACCACGTTTTCGGCGGCCAGCTTGAAGACGCCGTCGCTTCGGTTTTCGATGACGCCTTGGGTGGCGGGCTCGCCGGCCAGATTGCCGTGCAGATTGTAGGTGCCTGAATTGATCAGCCGGCTGTTGCTGCTGTTGAAGGTCACGGTGGCGTCCGCCGCGTGCGCGACCGTGCCGGTATTCTCGAAGACATCGAAGAATTGTTTCTTGTTGAGGCCGCCGGCAACGACGTCGACGTGGCCGCCGTCGTTCTTGAACAGGCCGAAGGTGCCGCCCTTCCACTCAGCATTGCCCTGGTTGATCAATGCGGTGCCGCTGTCGCCGAAGCCACCGATCGTGCTGCCGTCGAACATGAACTTGCCCGGGCCGTTCAGATCGATCACGAGGTTGCCCTCGGTCTTTAGGTCGCGGCCGCCGACCAGCTCCGCGGTGCCCTGGCCGTCGATCCGGTAGTCGCCCCGGAAGACGTTTTCGCCGGTATGCTGGAACTTCAGCGACGCACCTTCGCTGATCGTGTATTGGCCGGTGCTGGTGTGACTGACCGCGCCGAAATAACTGAGCGTGCCGGCTTCGACCTGCACCTCGCCGCCGCTCATCTCGAAACCGACGCGGATGTCGGCGTTGCCGCCGCCGGTTTTCTTCAGCGTGCCGCCGCGGTTGCGGAAGGCGCCCGACGTGTCCGGATTGGCCGCCCGGCCGATTTCGGCAATCCTGAATTCGTAGACGCCGCCGGCGTCGTTCAGGATGAAGCCGTTGACGACGTCGAGGTCGCCCTCCTGCTCGATAAGTCCGGCGCCCGTGCTGGCGCCGACGTTGCGCAGCACGCCGTCGGCGATCTTCACAAATCTGTTATTGAAGGTGGTGATCGAAACCGTACCGCCCTGGTTCTCGAAGCCGTTGATGCTGCCGCTGTCGGTGGCGGTACCGCCGGTCAGGCTGCCGCGCGAAAAGAAGAACTGGCTCTTGTTCACGAACGTGCCACCGGTGGCGTTGATCGACGGATTGCCGGTGGCCGCCTCTCCAATGCTCATCCTCACATTTCCAGTTGGGCCGATCATGTCGGCGGTGACGGTCCCGGATTGGATGTTGAAAGCGTTGACGATGTTTGTGGCACCGGAGCCGGTGATCCGGAAATCGCCATTGAAAGTCTGATCGCCGACGAATGACAGGCCGCCCGTGTTAACAAGGTCTCCGGCCCTGTCGCGGGTGTCGAAGACGCCGGACCCCTGATGGTTGCCCGCGCCCTGCAGCTCCAGGAAGCCTTCTTCGATGATTAACTGGCCGCCGTTCGACATGTTGAAATCGGCAGAAATTTGCGGGCCTTCGAAAAGGACACCGGGGGCATTGACTCGCAGCGTGCCGCCGGCATTGTCGAATGCGCCGCCGCCAATGATGCGCGATCGCCTGGCGAGCGTATATTCGCCGCCGGTCTGGTTGACGATGCGGCCGCCGTCGACGAGAAGATCGGCGTTCCTTTGGTGCTCGATCGTGCCGGCGTTCAGCAACACGCCTTGCAGGGTCTTCGGGCCGCCCTGCTCCTGAATCTGAAAACGTCCACCGGCCGCGTTTGCAAGTCCGCCGGTCACATTGCCGTTGTCGAC
Organism: Alphaproteobacteria bacterium; assembly: GCA_965232515.1. Taxonomy (GTDB): domain Bacteria; phylum Pseudomonadota; class Alphaproteobacteria; genus JANQKO01. The sequence goes on from CBDDPY010000002.1 coordinate 3,599,139, forward strand.
CGTGCCGCCGGCAATGGTGCCTTCGCGGAAGGTCATGCGGCCCTGGTTGGTCAGCCGGCCCTGCGCGTCCAGAAGCACGTTATTCAGCAGCACGCCGACATCGCCGTTGAAATCGAACGTCGCCTCGGCGCCGGGTTTCACCGTGTAGGAACCGCCGTTCAGTTCCAGATTGCCGGCGCCGCTGGCGTCGAGCGAGCCGGTCACCTCCGTCACGCCGTCCAGCAACTCCAACGTCGCGCCGTCGCCGGCCCGGTATTCGCCGCCATTGTGCGTGTTGCGGCCCGTGAAGGTCAGCCGGCCGATTTCCGTCTCGATGCGGCCACCGTTGTTCACGACATCGGCGTCGATCGTAACCTGCTCGGACCCCTGGCCGTTCTCGTCCGTCACCTTGGCGAACCGGCCGGCATTGACGATGGCTTCGCCTGAATCGATGCCGCCCGCCACGATCTGATAGCCGGCATTCGCCTCGGTCTCCAGATGCGCGCCGTTGCCGATGCTGAGCTGGCCGTCGCGCTGTACGACCTGTCCGCCGCCTTGCACAACAAGATTGGTGTCGAGCATCTTGTCGCCGCCGGAAATCTCGAGAATGGCCCGCGGTCCGACGACCAGCTTGCTGGTCCCGGCGGCCACGTTGGCGGCGTCACCAGAAATCGTGCCGCCGAGCCACTGGTCGGTGAAGTCGTCCGACAACTCGGCCTGACTGTTGAGTTGCAGCGCGCCGTCGGTGGTCAGGTCGCTGTTGACGGTCAGCCGCTGCGCGCTCGAATCCTCGGCAATGCTCAACGCCGCCTGCACGGCGAGCGATCCCGTCGCCTGAATGGACTGAATGTTGGCCGGCTGCTGTTGCAGGGTGACGGCGGCGTTGTCGATCCGGACGACATCGACGCCCGGATCTGACGTGCCGGGCGTGCTGATCGTGGGTTCGCCGTTGGGGTCCCGCCAGTTCGTGACGGTTTCGCCGTTGAGCTGGCAGGTGTCGTGCCAGAACGAGGTGCCGCAGGCGCCGGCCCAGATGAATTCGTTGCTCTCCGGCGTCAGCGGATCGAGGATCACCACCCAGGCTTCGAGCCGATTGCTGAAATTGATGCCGGTGCCGGTGACTACCCGGCCGTCGGCGGAAATGCCGGTCGCCTCGTTCAGCCGCGTGAAGCCGGGTGTGCCGAGACCGAAATCGTCGCGCAGCGCCTGCTTCAGGTCGCGCATGCCATTGCTCTCGTCCCAGATGAAGGCCCTGGTCGCGCCGCCGCTGCTGGTTTCGCTTTCGCCGACGACGATCGACCCGTCGCCCGAGGCGGCAAAGGCGCGGCTGTCGAAGTCGCCGCCGGGCAGGTCGCCGAGGCCGACCATGCCGGTCTCCGCCGTCCAGCGGAACGCCTCTCTCTCAATCGCGCCTGTCCCCGCGGCCCGTCTGCTGGACAGGCCGACGACCGTGCTGCCGTCCTGCGAGATGTCCAGTGCCTGACTGCTCGCAAGTTCGCCTGGCAGCACGCCCAGGAACTGCGCACCGCCGCTGAACAGGGTGGCTTCGGCCCGGCCGTCGAAGGCGTCGTTCGCGGTGGTGCTCACGAACGACCGGCCGTCGCCCGAAATGGCTTGCGGTACCACGTCGCCGATACCGAGATCGGACGGGCCACCGCTGAATGACGCCCCCTTGGTGCCGGTATCGTCGGTTCCGGAGCCGAGAATGACGCTGCCGTCGTCGGAAATCGCCGTGGCTTGGCTTCTGAAGTTCCGATCTATCGGACCGGGTCGGGGGCTGAACGGCCCACCCGGCAGGTCGCCAAGCCCGACCATGCTGCCGGCGCCGGTGGCGGCGTTCGACAGGGTCCATTTGTAGGCTTCACCCTGGCTCGTGGGCGTCGTTGAAAAACCGACCACGGTGCTGCCGTCCCCGGAGACCCCCAGAGGACGGCTTCGCGGTCTTTCGCCACCAAGCGTGCCCAAATCGACGATGCCGGTCTCGAATGTCCAACGGAAGGACGTGCCGACAACTCCGGCGACCGGCGAAGAACCGGCGGTGCCCACCACGGTCGTGCCGTCGGCGGAAATCGCCGCCGCCTCGGTCCGCTGGGAAAAATCGCCGTCAAGGAAGCCGAGACCCATGAAAATCGGATCGGCCGCCACCGGCGGCGCCGATATCGCCAGGACGGTGGCTGTCAGGAGGGCAAATCTATGTCGTGTTCGCGCGTCGGCACGGCTGGAGCTTCGCATTCGACGGATTTGGCACATGACAACCTCGCACGCCCAACAAACGACGGCTGTCCCTCTCAGCGGTCTCTAGGTTCAAATTCCCGTCGGCGGACCTCCTCGCCGGTCCCCAGCCTAGGGGACCGCGAAAAGGGCGCGCATCCTACGAATGTAGGAAAGCGTTAACCCTGGCCGGTGCTTGGACGGCGGTCAGAAAGGCCGGCGATATTGCTGCAGGAGGCGGATCAGATCGGTCTGGCGGTTGACGTCCAGCTTCGCCATCAGGGCATAGAGCTGGGTCCGGACCGTGGAGACGGCGACGCCGCGCTGCTCGGCCAGTTCCGAGACCGACAGGCCGATATCGATGGCGCAGGCGATGTCTACCTCGGCCGCGGTCAGATCGTAGCTCTCCCGCAGCAGATCGGCGTCCAGGCGGACGAACGTCGACGGATCGCGAATGAACACGATCGCCGCGGCCGGCGTCGTTAGAACCGTGGCCGACGGCGTCGGCAACGGCCGGACCGCGACAAGATAGGGGCGTCGTCTGCTTGGCCGATGTACCGCGAAGTTACGCCTGCCGATATCGTCCGCTTCGCCCACGACCGTCGGCAGGCTCGCAAGCGCGGCCTCCAAGCGGGCGGCTGCATTCTTGTCGGAAATGCAGATCCGGCGATCGACGACCGTGATCCCATCGCCGCCCGAGAAAACCTCGGCGGCGGCGCTGTTGACGCACAAGACAGCGCCCGAGCGATCGATGAGGACGGCGGCTTCGCCCAGGCCTTCCAACCCGCCGAGCAGGGAATCGGTTTGCAGGCCGGCGTCATGCAGCCTGAATTTGAGGTCCAGCGCCTGGCTTACATGCGGCAGCAGCCGGCGCACGGTCTCGACTTCGGCCTTGCCGACATGGCCTTGTCCTGGCGAGCGTTGCGCCGCGATGACGCCGGCGTGGCCCGAGGTGTTCAGAACATGGCCGGCGACGAAATAGCGCAAGCCCTGCGGCGCCAGGCAGTCGTTGTAGAACTCGTCGCTGTCGATCTCGTCGTCGCTGATGATCAGGTGGTCGTAGGAGACGCGGCCCGACGGCATCTGCCCCAGGCGGATGACGCGCGGCGAGATTCCGCCGTAGTAGTTCAGGTACTCCGCCGAATTGACCATCTCGAGCCGTTTGCCCAGCTCGATCATGACCGGCCGGCCGCTCTTCTTGTCGATAATCTCGAAACTGACGCCGACAGCGTCCAGCAGGTCGGCCATGCCGTCCAGTGCCGACGCCCACATACGGTCGTCCAGCGCTGACGCATAGATCTTTTCGACGACGTCCAGGAAAGCCGCTGCCTGCGCCATGTTCTTATCCTTATCTGAAGCGCAAACGCGCGACCGACCCCGCCGCCTGTGATGTTATTATGTCAAATTGGTTAATTCAAACGCCCAAATCCCGGGATTGATAACGTATCCGAGATGAATCTTCGGCAAACGCGGCGAGGCCCCCGAAGGCCGAGAGACGAATTCACTTCTTAACGTGGCTTGAGATGTCGCTGGATGCCCGCGTCAAGCGCGGGTATGACGGTAAAGTGTTGATATTAATGACAATTCGTCATTGCCGGGCTTGACCCGGCAATCCAGAGCAATTGCCCGGACCGGAAAAACAAGCCGGCGGCTTCTATCTCTTCGACAGGTAGGCGACGCAGTCGTTCAGGCTCTGCAGCTGCGGATAGTCGGCTTCGGGCACCTCGATGCCGGTGGCGGCGGCGAGGCCGGTCACGAAATTCAGGAAATCCATGGAATCGATCTCGAACTGATCGCGGAACGGCGTGTCGGGCTCGATCTCCTCGCCTTCCAGGTCGGGCGCGACCTCGAACAGCGTGCGGCGGACGAGATCGGCGATTTCGGCGTCGGTCATAGCGTTTCGGGCTCCTGCAACAAGCGGTCAAGCCGTTTCAGGAAACGGCTGCCGCGGCGGCCGTCGCTGACCCGATGGTCGGCGGCAAGCGTGGCGTTGACCAGCCGACGCGGACGGACGTCGCCATCGACCAGCCAGGGCCGGTCGGACGGCGCGCCGAAGCCGACGATGGCGACCTGCGGCGGATAGATCACGGGATAGAGCGTCTCGACCTCGTCCTCGCCGAGCGACGTGACGGTGATGGTCGGATCGCTCATCTCCGAGCCGCGGATTCGGCCGGTGCGGGCCCGGCCGACGAGATCGCGCAGCGCCGCCATCAGGTCGTCGAGGCCGAGACGGTCGCAATCGTGGATCGCCGGCGCGATCAGACCGCCGCCGCGCAGCGCGATGGCGACACCGAGATGCACGGGCTCCGACGGCCGGAATTCACCGTCGACATAGAGGCCGTTCAGCCCCGGCGACTCCCTGAGCGCGAGCGCCGTCGCCTTCAGCAGCGGCACCGCCGGCAGCAGCCGCTCGGTGATCGGGCGTTCGGCGTTCGCCGCCGTCAGCCACTCGGTCACGGCGGTCAGGTCGATGGTGGCGCCGAGATAGTAGTGCGGGATCTCGCGCTTGGCGCGGGCCATGGCGGCGGCGACGGCCTTGCGCATCTCCGTCAGGTCGAGGCCCGGCTTGACCGCCGGGCCGGCGCGTTTGGCGGCCGCCGCCTCGACGTCGCGAAGGGCGATGGCGCCGCCAGGACCGCTGCCGTGCAGGCGCGCGAGATCGACGCCGAGCGCCTCGGCTTTGCGCCGCGCCGCCGGCGAGACCCGCCGGCGCGTACCGCGCTCCGGAACCGCGACGGGCGGCGACGGCGCCGCGACGGGCGCGGCCGCCGGGACCAGTTCGGCGGGCGCCGGTGCGGCCGACTTCGGCGGCGCCACGGCCCCATCGCCGGTATCGATGGTCGCCAGAAGCGTGCCGACTGGCACCTCCTCGCCCACGTCGACGGCGATGCCGACGAGCGTGCCGGTCTCGAAAATCTCGATCTCGATGGCGCCCTTCTGGGTTTCGACCACGGCGACGATATCGCCCCGGTCGACATGATCGCCCGGCTTGACCAGCCATTCGACGAGCGTGCCGGCGTCCATATCGGCGCCGAGCGACGGCATCACGAAGTCAGCCATCGCTGCCCATGGTCGCCCGCACGGCCGCAACGATGTTGTCCACCTGCGGCGTCGCCGCGATTTCCAGATGCCGGGGATACGGGATCGGCACCTCGGCGCTGCAGACCCGGCCCACGGGCGCGTCGAGATCGTAGAACGCGCCTTCCATGATCCGGGCGCTGACCTCGGCGGCAAGACTGCCGGTGCGCCAGCCCTCGTCGACAATGACGGCGCGGCGGGTCTTGACCACCGAATCCAGGATCGCGTTCTCGTCCAAGGGCCGCAGCACGCGCAGGTCCAACACCTCGCAGGAAACGCCTTGCTCTTCCAAAGCCGTCGCGGCCTCCAGGCATTTCGCCAGGCTGCCGCCATAAGTGATCAGCGAAATGTCGGTGCCGCTGCGGGCGATGGCGGCGTGCGCGATGTCGACCGCGCCCGCGCCTTCCGGCAGCGCGCCGTTCACGTTGTAGAGCGTGGCGTGCTCGAAGATCAGCACCGGGTCCGGATCTTCCAGCGCCGTCGACAACATCCCGCGCGCGTCCGGAATGGTCGCCGGCGCCACCACCTTGATGCCCGGCACGTGCGCGTACCAGTTCTCCAGGCTGTGCGAATGCTGCGCGGCGAGCTGCCGGCCGGCGCCGGTCGCCATGCGGATCACCAGCGGCACCGAGAATTGACCGCCCGACATGTGCCGGAGCGTCGCGGCGTTGTTGACGATCTGATCGAGCGCCAGCAGGCTGAAATTCACCGTCATGATTTCGACGATGGGCCGCATGCCGCCCAAGGCCGCGCCGATGCCGGCGCCGACGAATCCGGACTCGGCGAGCGGCGTATCGCGAATGCGCTCCGGTCCGAATTCGTCCAGCAGACCCTTGCTGCAGGCATAGGCGCCGCCGTAGCGACCGACATCCTCGCCCATCAGGAACACGCGGTCGTCGCGCGTCAGCGCCTCGCGCATGGCCTCCTTGATGGCGTCACGATAGGTGATTTGGGTTTCGGTCATGACGCCGCCCCCGGCGCCGGCGTCATCACGTCGCGGGCCAGGTCCTCGACCGGTTCCCACGGCGCGGCCTCGGCGAAATCGACGGCCGCCGCGAGCTCAGCCGCGATCGCGTCTTCAGCGGCCGACAGATCCGCCTCGTGCGCCAGACCGGCCGCCAGGATCCAGTCACCGAACAGCTTCAGCGGATCGCGCTTTCGCCATTCCTCGACCTCGGCCTTGTCGCGGTAGAGCTCGGCGTCGAACATGGAATGGGCGCGAAAGCGGTAGGTCCGATTCTCCAAGAGATACGGCCCCTCGCCGCTCCGAACATGCGCCGCGGCCTTGCGCGCCGCCGCCTCCACGGCGACCACATCCATGCCGTCGACGGCCGCGGCCGGAACGCCGTAGCTCTCGGCATGCCGGGTCAGGTCGGTCTGCGATTCCGACCGCTCCAGCGCCGTGCCCATGGCGTAACCGTTGTTCTCGACGACGAACAGCACCGGCAGCTTCCACAACGCCGCCAGGTTCATGGACTCGTGAAACTCGCCCTCCGCCGCCGCGCCCTCGCCGAAGAAGCAGCAGGTGACGCGCTGCCGGTCTTGCATCCGGTCGGCCAGGCCCAGGCCGACGGCGATCGGCAATCCGCCGCCGACGATGGCGTTACCGCCATAGAACCGCGTTTCGGCATCGAAGATATGCATCGAGCCGCCGCGGCCCCGGCTGCAACCCTCGGCCTTGCCGTACATCTCGGCCATGACCCGGTCCATCGGCAGACCACGGGCCAGCGCATGGCCGTGCTCGCGATAGGTGGCGACGATCGCGTCGTCCGGCGTCAGCGCCTGCATGACGCCGACGGCGTTCGCCTCCTCGCCGATATAGAGGTGCAGGAAGCCGCGGATCTTGCCGGCGCTGTAGAGCTCGGCGCACTTCTCCTCGAAGCGGCGGATGCGCATCATTTCGCGCCACAGGTTCTGCACGTGCTCGGGCGACAGGTGCGGTTTGTCGCTCATGCGCCGCTCTCCAGGGTCGACAGATCGCCTTCCGGCAAACCGAGCTCGCGCGCCTTCAGCAGCCGGCGCATGATCTTGCCGGAGCGGGTCTTGGGCAGGTTGTCCTGAAAGGCGATCTCGCGCGGCGCCACGGCGGGGCCGAGCCGTTTGCGGGCGTGCGCCATCAGCTCGCGGCGCAGCGCGTCCGTCGGCTCGTAGCCGGGATTGAGCGCGACGAAGGCCTTCACGACTTCCATCGAGATCGGATCCGGCATGCCGATGACGCCCGCCTCGGCCACGGCGGCATGCTCGATCAGGGCGCTCTCGACCTCGAACGGCCCAATCAGATGGCCGGCCGACTTGATCACGTCGTCGGCCCGACCGACGAACCAGAAATAGCCGTCGGCGTCGCGGCGGGCGAGATCGCCGGTCAGGTACCAGTCGCCGACAAAGGTCTTTTGATAGCGCGCCTCCTCGTCGAGATAACCGCGGAACATGGACGGCCAGCCGCGGCGCAGCGCCAACTCGCCCTCGACGTCCGGTTCCTCGATGACCTCGATCGCGTCGTCCTCGCGCCGTACCACGGCGGCCTCGATGCCCGGCAACGGCCGACCCATGGACCCCGGCTTCACGTCCATGGCGCGATAGTTCGCGATCATGATGCCGCCGGTCTCCGACTGCCACCAATTGTCATGGATCGGCTGGCCGAAAGCTTCCATGCCCCAGGTCACGGCCTCGGGGTTCAACGGCTCGCCAACGCTCGAAATGAAACGTAAGCCCGAGAGGTCGTAGCCGCGGGCCGCCTCGGCGCCCAGCTTCATCAGCATGCGCACGGCCGTCGGCGCCGTGTACCAGACCGTCACATGGTTGTCCTGCAGGATCCGGTACCAGCGCTCGGCGTCGAATTCCTGCGCATCCGAGATCAGCGTCACGCCGCAGGTCAGCGGCGCGATGATGCCGTAGGAGGTGCCGGTCACCCAGCCCGGATCGGCCGTGCACCAGAAGACATCGTCGTCCTGCAGGTCGAGCGCCAGACGGCCTGTCGCGTGATGCGCCACCACCGCGCGATGCACGTGCATGGCGCCCTTCGGCGTGCCGGTGGTGCCGCTGGTGAAGTGCAGGATCGCCAGGTCTTCCGGATCGGTCGGCGGGATGGTGAAGTCGTCGTCGGCCGCCGCCATCAGCGCCGACCAGTCCTCGACCGAGCCATCGTCGTCATCCGGCCCGTCAACCAGGATCACGTATTCCAGATCGGGCAGGCGTTCGCGAATGCCCGCGACCTTGCGCCGGTAGAGACGTTTAGTCGTGACCAGCGCCTTGGCGCCGCCGATCGACATGCGCGCCTGGATCGGCTCCGGCCCGAAGGCGGCGAACAGCGGACACAGCACGGCGCCACGTTTCCAGGTCCCAATGGCGGCGACATAGAGCGCCGGCCGGCGGTCGAGCAGCATGAAGACACGATCGCTCTTGCCGACGCCCAGACCGTCAAGAACGTTGGCGAACCGGTTGCTGTCGCGGGCGAGACTGTCGTAGCTGACGTCGACCGCCTGCCCGCCGGGATCGATCCAGCGGATCGCCGTCCTGGCCCCGTGACCAGCGGCCACGTGGCGGTCGACCGCCTCATAGGCGATGTTCAGCCCGCCGTTGCCGGGCAGTCCAGCCAGCCAGCCCTCGGCCGTCCGCCAATCGAAGCCGGCCTGCTGGCGGTCGTAGTCGTCCAGGTTCGGCGACGGCGCGGACTGCTGACGCGGCTTGTGAATCGATTCCAACGGCATGCGGATTGGACGAACGAAGATTGAACCCGCAACCAGCCTGGAATGGCGGCCGGCGCGCGGCCATGACCTGGATCAATCCTGCGCGAGGCGTCGCTTTGATGGTACCTTGAATTGGGGATAACGCTTTGAGGGACTTGGGCGGCGTTGCGGCAAGGTCTGAGGGAAATCCAGGCTCGCAAATGCCCGACGGCTGGTGTGCAAGCGCGAGGGAAAAAATTCAGGCGTGTGATTTCTGGACCTCGAACCCGACGGCCGGGATTGCGCCGGCTTTCCGCGCTCCCGCTGCTGCCGCTACTGTTGTTGATGCTGGCATTTCCCGCCACCGCCACCGCGCGGCTGGTGATCAACACGACATCGGCGCCGCCGCTCGCCGATGACCGGCAGGCCGGATTCCAGGACCTCCTGACGTTCGAGATCTTCAGGCGAATCGGTATCGAGGTCGAGGTCCATCGTCTGCCAGGCGAACGCTCGCTGATCAATCTCGAAAAGGGTATCGATGACGGCACGGTCGTGCGCACGGCCGGCCTGGAAGGTCTCTACCCGAACATGCGCCGCGTGCCGGAGCCGATGATGCGTTGGGAGTTCGTCGCCTTTGCCAAGGACGTCGACTTCTCGCCCACCGATTGGCGCAGCCTTCGCCCCTACAACGTCGCTTTCATCAACGGCTGGAAGATCGTGGAGGCGAACGCCACCGAGGCGAAATCGGTAAAAACGGTGCGGGACCCGAAACAGCTATTCGGGCTTCTGCAGAACGACCGGGCCGACGTTGTCGTCTTCGAGAAATGGCAGGGCCTACAGATGTTGCAGACGCTTCGGCTGGAAGGGGTAAAGTTGTTGGCGCCGCCTCTGGCCGCGCAGGACATGTACATGTATCTGCACAACCGGCATGAGGGCCTGGTCGCGAATGTTTCGGCAGCGATCAAACAAATCAAAGAAGATGGCACCTACGAGCGCCTGTTCGACGAAACCTTGAAACCGCTACTGCGCGACGGACGTTGACCCAACGGTTGCCCCATTTGCAGCGTTTACGGCTATCGCGCCGTCCGATCGCCCGCCGGCTTATCGTTGCGGTCGTGCTGTTCAGTTCCTTCATCACGCTGATAACGACGGCGATACAGCTCTATCTCGACTACGAGCAGGGTATCGCGGAAATCGAGGACGAATTCGAACAGATCGTCGCCAGCAACCTGGACAGCCTGATCAACAACGTATGGGTGTCGGACAGAGGTCAGGTCCAGACCCAGCTCAACGGCATGCTCAGCCTGCCGGACATCGAAGAGCTCACCATCACCGTCGATGGGAATATCGAATGGTCGGCCGGGAAAGAACAGTCCGACAACTTCATTTCAAGGCAGTACCCATTGGTTTTCAGGTATCGCGATCAGGACCTGACGATCGGGATACTGCAGGTCACGACGAGCCTCGACGCGGTCTACCAGCAATTATACGACAAGGTCCTGGTCATCCTGCTGGGCAACGGCGTCAAGACCTTTCTGGTGGCGGGGTTTATCCTCGTCACGTTCCAATATCTGGTCACGCGTCATCTTCAGACGATCGCCGAGTATGTACGCGGATTTGGCGCCAGACATCCGATCGTGCCGTCGCTGACATTGGATCGTCGGCACAGCACGACGGCGGACGACGAGCTGGACGAGGTCGTCTCCGCGCTCAACCAGATGCAATCCGACCTGAACAGCTCCCACGAAGCGCTCATCCTGACCAACAAGGCCATCGCCGGGGCCGACAGCGGGATCATGATCACCGACCCCCGGCAGGACGATAACCCGATCGTCTACGCCAATCCGGCCATCGAGCGGATGACCGGATACGCCGCCGACGAGCTGATCGGACATAACCCCCGGATTCTGCAGGGACAGGATCGGGACCAGCCGGCCCTGGAGGAAATCCGCCAGGCATTGGCGGCGAGGCGGCCGGTTCAGGTCGTGCTGCGCAACTACCGCAAGGACGGCTCGCTTTTTCTCGATGAAATCCAGATATCGCCGGTATTCAGCGACGCCGGCGAACTGACCCACTTCGTCGGCATCCAGCACGATATCACCGAGCGCCGACGCTCGGAGGAGCAGCTTCGGGAGAGCGAAGAACGTCTGCGCTCGGTGCTGCAGACGGTACCGGACGCAATCGTCACGATCGACGAACTGGGGACGGTCGAATCCTTCAGCCCCCACGCGGAAACGATGTTCGGTTACGCCGCCGTCGAGGTGATCGGCCAAAACGTCCGAATGCTGATGCCGCCACCCATGCGCGACGAGCATGACCGGTATCTTGCCCGCTATCGGGACACCAAGGAGAAGCGGATCATCGGCACCGGCCGGGAGGTGAACGGCCAACGCAAGGATGGTTCGATATTCCCGCTCAATCTGGCCGTCAACGAAATGCAACTCGGTGGACGCCTTATGTTTACCGGTTTTCTGCGCGACCTCACCGGCGAGAAGAAGCGCCTGGAAGAACTTCACCAGGCGCAGAAGATGGAGGCGTTGGGTCAGCTCACCGGCGGTGTCGCCCACGATTTCAACAACCTGCTGACGGTCGTGCTGGGCAATCTGGAAATGCTCGAGATGCGCGCGGGCGAGGATGATCGTCTGCAACGCCTGATCCAGCAGGCCATGGAGGCCACCGAACTGGGCGCCGACCTGACGGGCCGATTGCTGGCCTTCGGTCGCCGCCAACCGCTTGAACAGAAGGTATTGAACCTGAACGATGTCATCTTGACCACGTCGCAGATGCTGCGCAGCGCGGTCGGCGAAGCCGTGCAGATCAGCACCGTATTGGCCAATGATCTCGGCGGCGTCGAGATCGATCCCAGCCAGTTCGAGAACGCGCTGTTGAACCTCGCTATCAACGCCGGCGACGCCATGCCCGACGGCGGATCGCTGGTGATCGAAACCGCCAATGCCGAGATCGACGAGGTCGCCGCCGCCCAGTTGGAGGATCTGACGCCCGGCGACTATGTCTTGCTGTCAGTGAGCGACACGGGCACCGGCATGACGCCTGACGTGCGGGAGCGGGCCTTCGAACCATTCTTCACGACCAAGGGCGCCGGCACCGGTACCGGTCTCGGCCTCAGCATGGTTTACGGATTCGCGAAACAATCAAACGGCCATGCCCTGATCTACAGCGAGGCCGGCGTGGGGACCAACGTGAAGCTGTATTTCCCGCGTGTCCGCGGTGACGCGAGGGGAACCACAACGGAGGCCTTGGCAACCGCGACGCCAGGAGGTCGGGGCGAGACCATCCTGGTGGTCGAAGACGATCAGCGCGTTCGGACCGTCACCCTGAGCCGTCTGGCGGAACTCGGTTATCGGACGATCGAGGCCGAGGATGGCCCGACCGCCCTGACGCTGCTGGATCAGGGCATAGCGGTCGATTTGATTTTCACCGATATCGTCATGCCGGGCGGACTGTCCGGGATCGACCTGGCCGAGGCCGCGGACCGGCGCCGGCCCGGATTGAAGATATTGTTCACCTCCGGCTATGCCGAACCGGCCGTGCTCCGGGATCATGCGCAGATCGATGCGGCCAGCCTGCTGCGCAAGCCCCACAGCCTTGCGGAATTGGCAGCGAAGGTCCGGCAGGCCTTGGACAGGTAATCACCGGGACCGTTACCGGCGCACCACCTGCGGCGTGAAGACGTAGCCGACCCCGCGCACGGTCTTGATCCACACGGGCTTCGCCGGGTCGGGCTCGATCTTGCGCCGCAGTCGGCCGATCTGGGTGTCGACGGCGCGGTCGTAGGGCGTCCATTCCCGCCCCTTTGCCTGGTCCATCAACTGGTCGCGGTTCAAGACCTTGCCGGCATTTTCGACGAACACGCGCAACAGCTCATACTCGCCCGTCGTCAGATCGATTGCCGTGCCATCGGCGTTGTGCAGCGTGCGCCGCGCCGGATCGAACCGCCAGCCATCGAACTCGAGGCAGGCTGTCGCCATCGCGTTCGTCGCTGCCGACGGCGGCTCGCTCTCGCTGCCCGGCATGCAGCGGCGCAGCACGCTGCGGATGCGCGCCAGCACCTCGCGCAGATGGAAGGGTTTGGCGATATAATCGTCGGCGCCGATTTCCAGGCCGACGATGCGGTCGATCACGTCGCCTTTACCGGTCAGCATGATGATCGGCACGTTGGTGTCCCGCCGCAATTCCCGCGCCAGGGTCAGCCCGTCATCGCCGGGCATGACCAGGTCGAGCAGCACGATATCGACGCCGCTTTTCGCAATCACCGCGCGCATATCGTCGCCGCCGGCGGCGAGCGAAACCTGGAACCCCTCGCCGCTCAGGAACTCGCGCAGCATTTCACACACGCGCGGGTCGTCGTCGACCACTAAGACATGAGCGTCCTGACGCATGGTGGTCCGGATTTCCGTTGTCCCCAATGGACCCTTTGGACATCGCGACGCGCCTCTGTCGCCCCAATAAAGGCGCATCGTCCGTCCGCGACGAGTTTGTCACAGACTGTCACATTCCGTCACCCGTTGCGGCAAAGAACCGCAGCGGCCGACAACTTTCCGTGACACGGCATGCCTAACGTTCCCCTCAGACAACCGGCAACCAGGCCGCGAAAGAGGGAGATCGGCTATGCAGGGTTTGGCGCTTTCCACGAACCCCGGTGGTTATCCTGCTTCTGGTGCAAACGCGTTCGCCAATCTGGCCGAAAAGGACCGTCACAAGCTGGCGACGGTCACCAACATCGAGACCGCGCAGGCCGGCGAAACACTGTTCTACGAGGGCGACCCCGCCAGCCACCTGATCGAGGTCATCGAGGGTGTCGTCAAGCTCTACAAGCTGTTGCCCGATGGCCGCTGCCAGATTACCGGCTGGATATTCCCCGGCCAGTTCGGCGGATTGACGCCGGTCGGGACCTACGGCCAGTCGGCGGAAGCCGTCACGGACGTGCGGGTCTGCCGCTACAATCGGGCCCAGCTCGACCGGCTGGTCGACAATATGCCGGGTCTGGGACGTCGATTGCTCGACATTACCTGCAACGACCTGGCCTCGGCGCAGAATCAGATCCTCTGGCTCGGTCGCAAGACGGCCATGGAGCGGGTGGCGTCGTTCCTGTTGCACCTGTCCGACCAGGCCGAACGCCGCAACGAAGACCCGACGGCCCTGCATCTGCCGATGCGGCGCTGCGATATCGCCGACTATCTCGGCCTGACGCTGGAAACCGTCAGCCGCATGTTCTCACGTCTTCAGGCCATGCGCGTTATCAAGATCAGCGCTCAGGGACGCGATGTACGGGTCGACATCAACCGGCTCGCCGATCTGGCGGAAGGTGACGAAGAGATCAGACTGCATTGAAGCAATTGAGTTCGCTTGTTTCTGACCATCCACCGCCGGCAATCGACACGCAGCGGCAATGAGGGAGCGCTTGGAGTGCGCGTAGGGAGTTGGCAACGACAGCGACCAAACAACGGTATGCGGTCGCGCCTTTTTCGAGCGGCGACGGCCTGAGTCAGGCCTTCAACGCCTGGCAGTCGGCCAACCTGCCGAGGAATGGCTTCACCCTGATCGGCAGCCAGCCGCGCGTTGAAGACCTGCTCGGCCTTCGCCTGCTACCGCTGACGCCTGTCTCGGCCAAATTGCAGCCAGAGATCCGGCAGCCGGCGACCTTCAGTTGGCCGCCGCAAATCATCGATGCGCCGATGACGCGCCTGGGCATGGTCGGCAACGACGGTCGGCTGGTCGCCTCGGGGGGACCGTTCGCGGACTACCTGCTCGCCAGAATGCCCCAGGACGTCACGCGTTTCGACGCGCTTGCCGGTCAATGGCTGCCGCAAAGGTTCGCCACCGACCTGTCGAACCATCTCGACAACGGCGCCGTCCTGTTGTGGGCCGCCCTCACCGACAACAGTGTCGAGCACCAGGGTTGCCAAGCCATGCTGCAGCATTGCGACGGCACCATGCAGGTCCACGATCTGATCGACTGAGCGCTAAGCCCGGCTATGGAAATGGTGTAAATGCCAACCCGGCCGCGGCGGCAAGCATGCTGGGGCCGAGCGTCAGCAGCAGCAGGCCACCCAGCCGGCGCCCGCCAACGGCGGCGGCAATGCCGTTCTTCACCGCCGTGTTGGCGATCGCCGCCAGAGCAATGCCGGCCGCGGCGATCGGCAGCAGGCCGTCTTCGCCGGTCATCCGCGCCAACGACAGGGTGATGGCGTCGACGTCGCTGACGCCGCCGATGGCCGCGGCGACATAGACGCCGGTCTCGCCCAGCCAGGCCTGCATGGCCCTGGTGAACAGGATGATCCCCGCGAGCAGCGCGCCGAACTTGAGCGCCATGGCCAGTTGCAACGGGTTCCGCGGCGTCAGGGTCGAGGCCGGCTCGGCCGGCTCGGTCGGCTCGGCGCGCCGCCAGAGGATCGACGCACCGAGCAATCCGGCCAGTGTCGCCAATCCCAGCGGCCAGGCAAGATGCGGCGCCAGCGCCGGCGCGATCAACGAGGCGATCAGCACGGTGCGCGGAAACATGGTCAGCGAGGCGAGCGCGATGCCGGCGGCCAGCAGCCGGTCCTGCGCGCCGCTGCGCCCGGCCAGGCGCGCGAGCGTCAACGCGACCGAGGTCGAGGAGATCAGCCCGCCGGCAAGCGCCGTCAGCAGAATGCCGCGGCGGTCGCCGGCGATCTTGACGGCGGCGTAGCCGACGAACGAGATCCCGGCGATCAGGATCACCATCAGCCAGATCTCGTAGGGGTTCAACGCCTGCCACGGTCCGAAGCCGCGGTCGGGCAGCAACGGCAACAGCACCAGAGACATCACGCCCAGCTTCAGCCCCGCCAGCAACTCGTCATGCTCGATCCGGGTCAGCCAGCGATGCAGCTCCGGTTTGATGCCGAGCAGCACGGCGGTCACCACGGCGGCGCCGGCGGCGATGACGACATCGCCGGCGACGGCGAGCGCGCCGAGCGCGAAGGCGATCATGGCCGCGACAACGGTGGTCACGCCATAATCCGGCCGCGCCGCCGTGGCGCGCAGTCGGGCGACCACGATCACGGCGGTGACGGCGATAAAGCCGAATCCCAGCAACAGCTCGCCGAGCACGTCGGCGAGGATCGCCCACAGGCCGCCCAGAAACCCGACCAGGCCGAAGGTGCGCAGCCCGGCAACACGGGCGCCCTCCGGCTCGGTCCGCTCGTGCCAGCCGCGCTCGACGCCGATCAGCAGCCCGATGGCCAGCGACAATCCCAGCCGATAGACCGGATCGAGCTGGTCCACGGCGGTCAGACCGCTCCCGGTCGGTTAGAGATGACCCATCTCGAAGTCCTGGCAGGACAGGCCGAAGCGCGACAGGGCGTCTTCCAGATAGTCGGCCAGCAACGGGATACCCAGCAGGTACTGCGGCGCCTTCTCGTCGCGCACCTCGCGCGCCTGCTTCAGCGCGTCCTGCCAGTCGTCGACGGTATAGTCGCCGCGGCCCAGCCAGGTGAGCGCCAACAGTTCCTCCATCTCGTCGACATTGAGGTCGTTGAGGAAGCTCGTCAGTTCCTCGAACACCGGATCGTCGGGCGTGTCCTCCAGCACCGCGGCGAAGCCGTCATCCGCGGCGTCGGAACCGTCATACATGCCTTCCGGCGCTTCCTTGACATCGAACTCGCGCGCCTTGACCACGAGATAACAGACCTTGTCGGTGTTTATGTTCAGCATCGGCCCAACTCCTCGAACGAACCCCACAAATTCACGTCATCACATATCGACGGCGGCTTCGGGCGGCTCGGTTGCCTCGACCACGGCCGCTTCGGTCGTGATCAGCAAACCCGCGATCGACACCGCATCCTGCAGGGCGATGCGGACGACCTTCGCCGGATCGACGATCCCGGCCGCGACCAGATCGCAATAGGCTTCGTTCTGGGCGTCGAAACCGAAATGCGTGTCGTCCTGTTCCAGCAGCTTGTTGCTGACGATGGCGCCGTCGACGCCCGCGTTCTCGGCGATCTGGCGGACCGGCTCCTCCAGCGCCCGGCGCAGGATGTCGACGCCGACCCGCTGGTCCCGGTCGGACGGCTTGACCTTGTCGAGCGCACGCGCCGCGTAAAGCAACGCCGCGCCGCCGCCCACGACGATGCCCTCGGCGACCGCGGCCTGCGTGGCGTTCAGCGCGTCTTCGACCCGGTCCTTCAGTTCCTTGGCCTCGACCTCGGTCGCGCCGCCGACCTTGACCACGGCAACACCACCGGACAGCTGCGCCAGACGCTCCTGCAGTTTTTCGCGATCGTAGTCCGAGCTGGTGTCGGCGATCTGCTGGCGCAGGCTGCCGCAGCGGCCCTCCAGGGCCTCTTTCGTGCCGGCGCCGCCGACCAGCGTCGTATCGTCCTTGTCGATGACGATGCGCGTGGCTTGTCCCAGCATCTCGAGCGAGACGTTCTCGATCTTCGTGCCGAGATCTTCGGAGACCACCTGGCCGCCGGTCAGGACGGCGATGTCCTGCAGCATCTCCTTGCGCCGGTCGCCGAAGCCGGGCGCCTTCACGGCCGCAACACGCAGGCCGCCGCGCAGCTTGTTCACGACCAGCGCGGCCAACGCCTCGCCCTCGACATCCTCGGCGATCACCAGCAGCGGCCGGCCGGCTTGCACCACCGCCTCCAGCAGCGGCAGCAGCGGCTGCAGGTTCGACAGCTTCGCCTCGTGCAGCAGGACATAGGCGTCGTCGAACTCGGCCTGCATGCGCTCGGCGTTGGTGACGAAATAGGGCGACAGATAACCACGGTCGAAACGCAGGCCCTCGACCACGTCCAGCGTGGTGTCGGTACCCTTCGCCTCCTCGACCGTGATAACGCCTTCGCGGCCGACCGCGTCCATGGCCTCGGCGATCATCTCGCCAACCCGCCGGTCGCCATTGGCGGATATCGCGCCGACCTGACAGATCTGCTCGGATGTGGTGACCGGCGTCGACAGCCGCACCAACGCGTCGACCACGACAGATGCGGCCAGATCGACGCCACGTTTCAGGTCCATGGGGTTGAGGCCCGCGGCCACCGCCTTGTCGCCTTCGTGCACGACCGCCTGGGCCAGCACGGTGGCCGTCGTGGTGCCGTCGCCCGCCTCTTCGCTGGTCTTCACCGCGACCTGCTGCAGCAGGCGCGCCCCCATGTTCTCGTACTTGTCCTCAAGCTCGATGGACTTGGCGACCGTCACGCCGTCCTTGCTGATGCGCGGCGCGCCGAACGACTGCTCCAGCACGACGTTGCGGCCTTTCGGCCCCAGCGTGGTCTTGACGGCATCCGCCAGCAGGTCGATGCCGTGCAGCATGCTGACGCGGGCCTGGTCGGAAAATCGAAGATCCTTGGCTGTCATATCGATCACCCTCGCGAATGCGCCGATCGCGCGGCGAATTGTCAGTAAGCGAGGGCGTCACGACCGCCGCATTGACCCAGATCAGCCGGGCGAACCGCGTGAGATCGCCGCCAGATGCGCCGGCAGTTCATGGACCGGCAGGTTGGTCAGATCCTTGGCGAGCTGGCCGGCGAGCCGGTCGCTGACGGCCTTCGGCAATTCGTCGCGCAGATCGCCCAACGCCTGCGGCGGCGCCACCAGGATCAACCTGTCGAACGCGCCCCGCTTGGCCGCGGCAGCCAAAAATCCGGCCAGCTCTTGCGCGAAGCGGCGCTTCTCATGCCGCTTTGGGTCGGTGGGCGGCTGCATGGCGTGCCGCCCCTCGCCGGCGCGGTCGAAGGTGCGGCCCGGCCGGTCGCTGGCCAGATCGCGGCTGGGCCGGTTGGCGCCGTCGAATTCGCGCACCGGGGTCAGGCCGCCGCCGTCGCCGGGCGGCTCCTGCCGGACAAGCCGCGCCTTGCTGCCATCCGCGATCAACACCCACGTCGTTCCCTGACGCATCGAACAGGCCTTTCGTCTGGCCGCCGCGCCAACGCGGCGGATCCTCACGCCACGCTAGTCCGGTGGACGCGGCCGACGTTGACATGGGTCAAATCCGCCAGGGCGCGGCCAGCGTCTCGGCGACCTCCGCGGCACAATCGGCGAAGCTTGCGGCAAGCGGCGACGGCGCCCGCCCGGCCGGCCAGATCAAACCGTATTCGTAGGTCAACACCGGCGCCAGCGTCCGTATCTCGATGCCCTGCGGCCGCAGCGTATTGGCCACGAACGGGTCGATCATGGCGATGCCCAGACCTTCGGCCACGAGCTGGCCGGCCAGCAACATGGACGTGGTCTCGAACTTGACCCGCGGTTCGACACCGGCCGACAGGAACCGGCCGCGCACGCCAGGCTCGAACAGGCCGAACGGATCGAGGCTGATCAACGGTTCGTCGGCGAGGTCGGTGACGTGCACGCTTTCCCGCTCCGACAGCCGATGACCGGGCGGCAGCGCGACAACGACCGGAAAGCTGATGAACGGCTCGACATTCAGCGCCGGCTGCTCCACCGGCATCGCGGCCAGACCGAGATCGAATTGCTGGCCCGCCGTCCAGTGAATCAGTTCCCGCCGGCTGCGCATCGTCAGCGTGACCGCCGCCGTCGGATGCTGCTGCGAGAAGCGTTTCAGCGCCAGCGGCGCCAGGCCGTGCATCTGCGAGCTGAGCGCGACCAGGCGCAGGCGGGCGAACCGGTCGGTCCGGATTTCCTCGGCGATCGGCGAGAGCTGGTCGATGCCGGCCAGCAGCGGCTCCACCTCGCGAAAGAAGACCTCGCCGCGCGCGGTGATCTGCAGCCGGCCCCGGCGGCGCTCGAAAATGGCAAAGCCGATCTCATCTTCGAGCGCGGCGATCAGACGGCTGACGCCGGACTGAGTCAGCTTCATCAGGCCGGCCGCTTCCGTCACCGAACCCGACTCGATTACGGCCCGCAGCGCCTGCAAGCGCCGGAAGTTCATGGCTTAAACCTCTAATTCATGAGTTTTACTCATAGAGTCATCATAACTTGGCATTTGTCGTCATTACTACCGCTGTTTAGGCTTTCCCGGCCCAATGGGACACCGGCCCAATCCAGGCGCCGATCCGACCCGGCGGCAGCCCACAACAGGGAGCAACGACAATGGCAAAACATCGATTTCTGTTGCCCGCCATCCTCGGCGGCTTGGCAGTCATGGCGCTGGGACAGGCAGCGCTCGCCGACAGCTATCCATCGAAACCGATCAAGCTGATCGTGCCGTACTCGGCCGGCGGCGGCGGCGACACCACGTCGCGCTTCATCGCCGATATGGCCAGCGACATCATGGGCGTGAACTTCGTGGTCGAGAACAAGACCGGCGGCGGCGCCACCATCGGCATCGGCGCGGTCGCCAAGTCCAAGCCGGACGGCTACACCATCGGCTTCATCTCGACCAGCCCGATCACCATCCGCACGCACATGATGAAGGCGCCCTACGATCCGCTGACCGATCTGACCTATATCGGCCAGTTCGTCTCCAGCCCGGTGCCCGTCGTCGTGCGCGCCGACAGCGACTGGCAGACGCTGGACGACCTGATGGCCTTCGCCAAGGCCAATCCCGGCGGCCTGCGCTGGTCGGCGGCCGTGCAGCGCGGCGGCCCGCACGTCGCCGTGCAGGCGGCCTTCGCCCAGGAGGGCGCGCAAACCACGTTCATCCCATCGAAAGGCGGCGCCAAGGCGCTCGCCGCATTGCTGGGCAAAACCATCGACATGGCCGCGATCACCGATTTCGCGGCACCGCTCGCCGACGGCAAGGTGCGGCTGCTGGCCGAGACCACGCCGAACCGCAATCCGGCCGCGCCCGACATGCCGACGCTGACCGAAGCCGGCTATCCGCTGGCCCCGGCAATCTTCTTCGGCCTCGCCGGACCGGCCGGCCTGCCCAAGGACGTCACCGAAAAGTGGGACACCGTGCTGGCCGAGATCGTCGCCTCGGCGAAGTTCCAGGACCTGCTGCAAAAGCTGAAGGCGACACCGAAGTTCGCCAACTCGGCCGATTTCACCAAGACCGTGCACGCCGATTACAAGGCCGCCGGCGAGGTGTTGTCGAAGATCGATCTGAATTGATCGGTCCGGCAAGACGGATAGCGAGCTGATTCCGGCGATGTTGGCAACGCCGCGGCATCGGGAGGCGCTGCTGCTGATGGCGCTGCTGGCGGGCGTCGCCGGAATCGTGCTCTGGGTCGTGCCGGCCAGCGTCGAGGACCCCCAAGGCTTCGGCTACGCCCAGGGCCTGCCGCCCAGCTTCACGGTCTACCTGGTTGCCCTGCTCGGTGGCGCCGTGATGCTGGTGCGGCTGCTTCGCTTATGGCTGAACCCAGGCCTCGCCGTCGTCGAGGTCGACGCGAACGAGCGAGGCATCGGCCCACAAGCGCTGTCGGTCATCGGCGTCTGCCTGCTGTTCGCCCTTCTGCTCGTTCCGGGCCTCGGCTTCTATCCGTCGAGCCTGCTGTTCATCGTCGTGGCGTCGCTGATCCTGGGCGAGCGCCGGCCGGTCTTTCTGACGGCGCCGCCGGTGCTTGTGACCGGCGGGCTGTTCCTGGCCTTCGAGTACGGCTTCAACATCTTTCTCCCGCGCGGGCACTGGATCGAACCGTTGCTCGCGAACCTCGGCGGCTGAGGACGCGGCATGGACAGCATCATCGGCGGCATGCTGCTGGCGGCCTCGCCCGAGGCGCTGATTGCCGTCTTCGTCGGCCTGATCGCCGGCCAGATCCTGGGCGCGGTGCCTGGTCTGACGGCGTCCATGGCCGTCGCCCTGCTGGTGCCTTACACCTATTACCTCGATCCCTGGATCGGCATTCCCATGCTGCTCGGCATGTTCAAGGGATCGCTGTTCGGCAGCAGCATTACCGCCATCCTGGTCAAGACTCCCGGCGCGCCCGCCGCCGCCGCGACCGTGCTCGACGGCTATCCGTTGGCGCAGCAGGGCAAGGGCGGCAAGGCCATGAAAATGGCGCTCTATTCCTCGGTGTTCGGCGACGCCTTCAGCGACATCTGCCTGATCCTGGCCGCCGGTTCGCTCGCCGCCATCGCGCTGCATTTCGGGCCGCCGGAATACATGCTGCTGACCGCCTTCTCGCTGGTCACGCTCAGCGCACTCTCCGGCCGCTCGCTGTGGAAGGGCCTGGTCGCCGTGCTGCTGGGCATGGGCATCGGCATGATCGGGCTCGACCCCATCGCCGCGACGCCGCGGCTGACCTTCGGCAGCCTGGAGCTGGAGGAAGGCATCGGCCTGATCCCCATGCTGATCGGCATGCTGGCGGTCTCCGAAGCTCTGCGCCAGATGGAGCAGCCGCTGCACAAGCTCGCCCGGCAGACGGTCTCGTTCTCCGCCAAGCGGGCCGACAACCGGATCTCCTGGCCCGAGTTTCGCCGCTGCCTGCCGACGCTGGCGAAGTCGTCGGGCATGGGCACGCTGATCGGCGCCATGCCGGGCCTCGGCGCCACCGTGGCCGCGTTCCTGGCCTATGGCGAAGCCAAGCGCGCCTCGAAACAGCCGGAAAACTTCGGCAAGGGTGAAATCGAGGGCGTGGCCGCGGCCGAAGCCGCCAACAACGCCGTCTCCGGCTCGAACATGATTCCGCTGCTGGCCTTCGGCATTCCGGGCGACATCGCGGCGGCGCTGATCATGGGCGCCTTCCTGATCCAGGGCATCACGCTGGGGCCGGTTGTGTTCCAGGAAAACCCGATCGAGATCTATGCCATCTTCACCGCCCTGCTGATCGCCAACTTCTTTAACCTGATCCTCGGCCACGGCCTGATCCGCATGGCCCGGCGCGTCGTCGCCGTGCCCAAGCGGCTGCTGTTTCCGGCCGTGCTGGTCATTGCGTCGGCCGGCGCTTATGCGCTGCGCGGCTCGGTGTTCGACATCCAGCTGGTGTTTCTGTTCGGCCTGCTGGGCTACGCTATGGGCAAGCTGGCGATCCCCACGGTGCCGCTGCTGATCGGCTTCATCCTGATGCCGATCCTCGAGGAGAACTTCCGCATCACGTTGCTGCTGGCCTCGTCGCATGACCTCAATCTCGGCTTCGTTCTGCAACGGCCGGCGTTTCTCAGCCTGCTGGCGATCATGGGCTTGGCCGGATTCCTGCTGATTCGCCGACGACGAGCCTTCCGCATGGCCGGCGCGCCAACGCTCGCGACCCGACCGCAAACCGAAAAGGCAGAGCCATGAACCACGGTCCCGCCGACCCGCGCGCCAAGATCAAGTCCGTCACGCTGAACGGCCAACGCGTGCCGCTGGCCGAGGCCAAGATTTCGGTGATGGCCCCGGGCCTGACCTACGCCGCGACGGTATTCGAGGGCATCCGCGCCTACTGGAACGCCACGGCCGATCAGCTCTGGCTGTTTCGCCTCGACGAGCATATCGAACGGTTCGTCAATTCCATGCGCCTGTTGCGCTTCGACGACCCGCCGTCCTTCGAGGCCGTCCGCCGACAGGTCATCGACGACGTCGCCGCCAACGGCTATCGCGAGGACACCTATGTGCGCCTGCAGGCCTATATCGACGAGTGGGGCGATATGACGGCGACCGGCCCGGTCGGCATGGCGATCATTTCGCGGCCGCGGCCGCGCGTGCCGGCCTTCGAGACCGGACGCGACTTCGGCGTCAGCTCGTGGCGGCGCCTCGCCGACAACGCCAGTCCGCCGCGCGTCAAGGCGACGGCGAACTATCTGAACGGCCGGCTCGCCGGTCTCGACGCCAAGGCCGCCGGCTATGACGGCGCCATCCTGCTGACCGAGCGCGGCACGGTCAGCGAGGGCCCCGGCGGCTGCATCTTCATCGTTCGCGACGGCATGCTGATCACGCCCAACGTCACCAGCGGCATTCTCGAGAGCGTTACGCGCGACACGCTGATCCTGCTCGCCCGCGCCAACGGCCTCGTCTGCGTCGAACGAGAGATCGACCGCACCGAGCTCTACATCGCCGACGAGGGCTTCTATTGCGGCACTGGCCAGGAGATCGTGCCGATGCTGAGTGTCGACCGGCTGCCGGTCGGCGACGGCCGTCCGGGGCCAATCACCCGGCGGCTGCAGGCACTCTATGATGACGTGGTGCGCGGCCGGTCCGACGGTCATATGGACTGGCGCACGGCGGTTTACGAAACGGTATAGCGGGGGCGACGAATGACGGACATCAGCCCGGTCCGACTGGGCCTGATCTGGCAACGGCTGAACGGCATGATCGACGAGGTCGCCGAGAGCTTCATCCGCACCTCGTTCTCCTCGGTGGTGCGCGAGAACTCGGACATGGCGTTCAGCCTGCTGGATCGGCAGGGCCGCCAATTCATCCAGACACGGCGCAGCATCCCGTCCTTCATCGGCACGCTGCCGCGCACGCTGCAGGCGATCCTCGAGATCTATCCCGAGGACACGCTGCAACCGGGCGACGTGCTTATCTCGAACGATTCCTGGCTCGGCACCGGCCATCTGAACGACATCACCATGGTGCACCCGATCTTTCGCCATGGCCGCATCGTCGCCTTTGCCGGCAGCACGGCGCACACGGTCGATATCGGCGGTGCGCCCTCGCCGACCGCCAAGGATTGTTACGAGGAAGGTCTCTGCATCCCGGTCTGCAAGATTGTCGAGGCCGGCGTCGAGAACCGGACCGTTGTCGCCTTTCTGCAGGAGAACCTGCGCGAGCCGGACGAGACGCTGGGCGACATCCGGGCCCAGTTCGCGGCCTACCGCATGGCGACCGAGAAGCTGTTCCAGCTGCTCGACGACGAAGGCATCGAGGACCTGGACGCGGTGATCGCCGAGATCCTGTCGCGCTCGGAGGCCAGCATGCGCCGAACCATCGCCGACCTGCCCGACGGCGAATTCACCGACGAGATGACCGTCGACGGCTTCGATCACCCGCTGACCGTGAAATGCACGATCCGCATATCAGGAGACGAGATCGCCGTCGATTTCGCCGGCACCTCGCCGCAGATCGACCGTCCGGTGAACTGCGTCATGAACTACACCTATGCCTACGCCTGCTATGCGCTGAAATGCGCGCTCGACCCGACGGCGCCGAACAACGATGGCTCGTTCCGGCCGATCGCGGTGACGGCGCCCGACGGCTGTCTGCTGAACGCCCGACGGCCGGCGCCGGTCTGGGGCCGGCACCTGTCGGGCCACTACGTGCCGCCGGCGGTGTTCGGCGCGCTGGCCCGGGTGGTGCCGGACCGGGTCGCGGCCGAGTCCGGCTCGCCGCTGTGGAACGTCTATTTCAAGGGCCGCGACGAAGCCACCGGCAAGCCGTTCGTGAAGATGTTCTTCATGAACGGCGGGCACGGCGCCCGGCCCAACAGCGACGGTCCGGGCTGTCTCAGCTTCCCCAGTAACGTCTCGAACCAGCCGATCGAGCAGTTCGAGAACCAGGTGCCGCTGCTGGTCACCGAGAAGGCCTTCGTGCCCGGCACCGGCGGCGCCGGCCGCTTCCGTGGCGGGCCGGCGCAGCGGCTCTCGTTCAAGTCCGTCGCCGACAGCCCGATCACCATGACCATCCGACACGAGCGCATTGTCTATCCGCCGCGCGGCCTCCTGGGCGGCGGGCCCGGCAGCCCCGGCCTCGATCTCGTCAACGGCGAGAAGATACCGGCCAAGGCGCAGGTCGCGCTCCAGCCGGGCGACGTCGCCACGTTCCAGACGCCGGGCGGCGGCGGCATGGGGCCGGCCGCCGATCGCCCGCCGGATCTGGCCGCGGCCGACCTGGCCGCCGGTCTCGTCACCCCGGACGGCGCGGCGTCATGAGCGAGGCGACCTATCGTATCGGCGTCGACATCGGCGGCACGTTCACCGACCTGGTGCTGCTTAACCAGGCGACCGGCGACTTGAAGAACGGCAAGGTGCTGACCACGCCGGACGATCCGTCGCGCGCCGTGCTCGACGGTATCCGCCGCCTGCTGCGGCAGCACGACGTGGCGCCGGCCGCCGTCGGCAACGTTATCCACGGCACGACGCTGGTGGCGAACGCGCTGATCGAGCGCAAGGGCGTGAAGACGGCGTTGATCACCACATCGGGCTTCCGCGACGTGCTGGAGATCGGCCGCGAGTGGCGCTACGACCTGTTCGACCTGCAACTCGAGATGCCGCCGCCGCTGGTGTCCCGGCAGAACCGTTTCGAGTTGGCCGAGCGTATGGCGCCGAACGGCGACGTGATCACGCCGCTTGACGATGAGGCCGTTGTCATCCTGGCACGGGAAATGGCGGACAGCGATATCGCGGCCGTTGCCGTTGTCTTCCTGCACGCCTTCAAGAATCCCGCCCACGAGCGCCGGGTAAAGGCAATCTTCGCCGAGCACGCGCCCGGCCTGAACGTCTGCCTGTCGAGCGACGTCAGCCCCGAGATCGGCGAGTACGAGCGCAGCTCGACGGCCGTCGCCAACGCCTATGTGCAGCCGCTGTTCCGGCGCTACGTCGCCGACCTCGCCGCCGGCATCCATGATCTCGGCATCGCCCGCGATCTGTTCCTGATGCTGTCCGACGGCGGCACCGTGCACCAAAGCGCCGCCGTCGAATACCCGATCCGGCTGGTGCAGTCGGGCCCGGCCGGCGGCGCCCAGGCGGCCAGCCTCTACGGCCGGTTGGCCGGCGAGAGCGAGCTGCTCTGCTTCGACATGGGCGGCACCACGGCCAAGGCCTGCCTGATCGAGCAGGGCCGGCCGAGCCGCACCACCAGCTTCGAGGTGGCGCGCATGTTCCGCTTCGCCAAGGGCAGTGGCCTGCCGCTGCAGGTGCCGGTGGTCGACATGATCGAGATCGGCGCCGGCGGCGGCAGTATCGCCCGGCTCGACAAGATGGGCCTGATCCAGGTCGGCCCGGACAGCGCCAGCTCGGACCCTGGCCCGGCCTGTTATGGCCTGGGCGGCACCGAGCCGACCGTCACCGACGCCGATCTGCTGCTCGGCTACCTCGATGCCGACAGTTTTCTGGGCGGCGACATGCCCCTCGATGCCACGAAGGCCATGGCGGCGATCCGGGAGCGCATCGCCGAGCCGCTTGGCATTTCCGCCATCGACGCGGCCTGGGGCATCCACGAAACGGTCACCGAAAACATGGCTCAGGCCGCGACCATCCACGCGCTGGAAAAGGGCCGCAAGGTCGAGGGCTATCGCCTGGTGCCGATCGGCGGCGCCGGCCCCGTGCATGCCTGCAGCCTGGCGGCGAAGATGGGCATCGGCCGGCTGATCTGCCCCGCCGGCGCCGGGGTCGCCTCGGCGCTGGGGCTGCTCGCCTCGCCAACGGCCTTCGAGTTCGTGCAGGCAGACATGCAGCCGCTCGCGGGCCTGGATTTCGCCCGCGTCGACGCCATGGTCCGGGATCTCGCGGCGCGCGGCCACGAGCTGCTGGCGGCTTCGGGCGTCGCCGACGCGGACATGGCCGCCGAATACAGCGCCCTCATGCGCTATGTCGGCCAGGGCTATGAAGTCGAGGTGCCGGTCGATCTCGACACCATCGCCGCCGCCGACCGCACGGCGATCGAGAATCGCTTCGCCAAGGTCTATCGCGATCTCTACGGCCGGAACGAGAACATGGCGCCGGAGGTCATCTCATGGCGCGTCGTCGTTTCCGGTCCGACGCCCGACCTGTCGCTCTCGGCATCGGCAACCGCCGCGGGACCGGCGAGCAAGGGCGAGCGGCAGGTCTACTTCGCCGAAACCGGCGGCTTCGCGCCGACGCCGGTCTACGCCCGCGACAGCCTGTCCGCAACGGACACGCTCACCGGCCCGGCCATCGTGGAAGAGCGCGAATCGACGCTCGTCGTGCCGCCGGGCTGGACCGTCCGCCTGCACGCCAGCGGCAGCCTGATCCTGGACCGGTCATGACGTCGATGACCGTCGCCGAAGCCCTGATCGCGGCATTCAAGCGCCGCGGCGTGCAGCGGATGTTCGGAGTGCCCGGCGGCGGCAGCAGCCTCGACCTGATCGACGCCGCCGCCGAACAGGACATCGACTTCGTCCTTGCCCGCCGCGAGGATGCCGCCGTGATGATGGCCGCGGCCACGGCCGAGCTGTCGGGCGCGCCGGGCGTGGCGCTGACCACCAAGGGGCCGGGCACGGCCAACGCCGTCAACGGCGTCGCCTATGCGTCGCTCGACCGCGCGCCGCTGATCCTGCTGACCGACGGCTTCAATCCGGCCCAGCAGGGCTATGTCACCCACCAGGTGTTCGACCAGCACGCCATGCTGCAACCGGTGGCGAAGGCGCACAGCCGGCTCGACGGCGCCGACGCGGCCGACGAGATCGACCGCCTGCTGGCTGTCGCAACGACGCCGCCCCTCGGTCCGGTCCACATCGAGCTGACGGCCGTCGCCGCGCGCGCCGCCTGCGAGGTCGCCTCGCCGACAACCGTGCAACCGTCTGCACCCAAACCGTTCGATTCCACCGCCGCCCGCGAACTGCTGGCCGGCGCGCGCCGGCCCGTCGTCGTTGCCGGCCTGGAAGCGCGCGATCTGGCCGGGACGCAGGCTGTCGCGGCGCTGATCGCCGAGCTCGGCTGCCCGGCGCTGGTGACCTACAAGGCGAAGGGCGTGATCCCCGACGATCACCCGCAGTTCGCCGGCGTCTTCACCGGCGGTCAGGCGGAACGGGCCTGTGTCGACCGAGCCGACCTGATCCTGTTGCTGGGCGCCGATCCCGTCGAGTTCATCCTGAAGCCGTGGCCCTACGACAAAGCGATTGTCGAGGTCGGCCTGGCGCCGCATCCCGTGCATTACGTGACGCCCACCGCCGGCATCTACGGCCCGCTCCACGCCGGCATCGCGGCGCTCCGCGGCGGCAACAGCGGCAGCGACTGGACGGCGGAAGAAATCGCGGATCTGCGGGCCGGCATGACGGCGGGGCTCGCCTATCCCGGCGCCGGTCCGCTCAACCCGCAGAGCGTCGTCGAAATCGCCCAGGCCGAGCTGACCGGCGATCCGCGCGTCACCGTCGACGCCGGCGCGCACATGATCTCGGCCATGGCCTTCTGGCAGGCCCAGCGCGCCAATGACATGCTGATCTCGAACGGCCTCGCCACCATGGGCTTCGCTCTGCCGGCGGCCATCGCCGGCGCGCTCGAAGATCCAGTGCGCGGCGCGCTCGCCTTTACCGGCGACGGCGGTTTCATGATGTGCGCCGGCGAGCTCGCCACCGCCGCCCAGCACGACGCCAACATCACGGTCGTGGTGTTCAACGACGGCGCGCTGTCGCTGATCGACATCAAGCAGCAGAGCCGCGGCCTGAGCCCGCGCGGCGTGCGTTGGCCGCGTTCAGATTTCGCCCGCGTGGCCGAAGGCTTCGGTTGCCGGGCCTGGCGCGTCGACACGGTCGACGCCTACCGCGACGCGCTCGGCCAAGCGAACGAAACGCCCGGCCCCGCACTCATCGACGTCCACATCGATCCCGCCGGCTACCGCGAACAGCTCGCAGCCTTGCGGGGTTAGTGCCCGAATTGATCTGCGTCATCACGCCGGCCGCGCGGATCGCCTTAGCTCTGCCGGACGGGCGGCAAGGCGATGACAACGGACGGCTTCCTCACCGATCTCTATCAATTCACCATGCTGCAGGGCTATCTGGCGCGCGGCATGACCGAGACGGCGGTGTTCGAGTTCTTCGTGCGCCGGCTGCCGGCGCGGCGCAGTTTCCTGATCGCCGCCGGACTCGAGCAGGCCGTCGACTACCTCTCGAACCTGCAATTCACCGGCGACGAGCTCGACTGGCTCGCCGGCACCGGCCATGTCGACGACGCGGTGATCGACTATCTGGCCGCGTTCCGGTTTCACGGCGACGTCGACGCCATGCCGGAAGGCACGGTGTTTTTCGCCGACGAGCCGATCCTGCGCGTGACGGCGCCCTTGCCGGCGGCGCAGGTCGTCGAAAGCCGGCTGATCAACATCCTGCATTTCCAAACGCTCGTGGCCTCAAAGGCCGCGCGCATGGTGCTGACCGCGCCAGGCAAGCGGCTGGTCGATTTCGGGTTCCGGCGGGCGCACGGCGCCGAGGCCGGCCTGTTCGCCGCTCGCGCCGCCTACCTCGCCGGCTTCGCCGGCAGCGCCACCGTTTTGGCCGAACGCCGCTACGGCGTACCGGCCTACGGCACGGTCGCGCATTCCTTCATCCAGGCGCATGACGACGAGGCCGCGGCGTTCGAGAGCTTCGCCCGGTCGCGGCCGAAGAACGCGGTGCTGCTGATCGACACCTACGACACGGTGGCCGCGGCGCGAAAGGTCGTCGAACTGACGCCACGACTGGCCGCGGACGGCATCGCCATCGCCGGCGTGCGGCTCGACAGTGGCGACCTCGCCGCGCTGGCGCGCGATGTACGCCGGGTCTTCGACGCGGCCGGCCTGCAGGACCTGTCGATTTTCGCCAGCAGCGGCATCGACGAATACCAGCTCGCCGAGCTGCTGGCGAAAGACGCACCGATCGACGGCTTCGGCATCGGCACGCATCTGACGACCTCGGCCGATGCGCCCTATCTCGACTGCGCCTACAAGCTGCAGGAATATGCCGGCCGGCCGCGCCGCAAGCGCTCCTCGGGCAAGGCCACCTGGCCCGGCCGGAAACAGGTTTACCGCCGCCTCGACGGCGACGGCGTCATGAACGGCGACGTTCTGACGCTGATCGGCGACCGCCCGTCGGGCCAGCCGTTGCTGCGGCCGGTGATGCGCGGCGGCGTGCATGTCGGTCCGGCCGAAAGCCTCGACGACATTCGAGGGCGCGTCGGCGCGCAACTGGCCGCATTGCCGGCGCCGCTCAAATCACTTGAAACGTCCGCGGCGTATCCTGTGGCCGTTGCGCCGGCCCTGCGTGCGCTGGCCGAGGAAGTGGACGAGGCAACCGGTGCGGCCTAGAGCCGCTTTTCTTCTTCCTCGACTTCGTCGGCCGTGACGATCTCGTAGACCTCGCCGACGACGCCGGCGGCCGGCTTCTCCAGTTCGCCCATGACGTCGTCCGCGCCGGCGATCCAGGCGCTCACCTCCTCGAGATCGCCGAGCGTCGCGCCCGTCGCCTCGATCGCGGCGACCTTCGCGTCGCTGAGTTCACCGAGGATGCGCAGGATGTCGTCATGCGTCGCTTTGCCGGCGTGCGGATTGGGCGTGGTCATGCCAACCAGGGTAGCCAAGCGCCGGACGGCGCGGCTTGATCTGCGTCAGGCCGCGGCCTGGCCGGCGGCGGACGGCGGCGATGCGAACGGGCGGTTCCACGGCATCAGCGCCAGCATGCGGGCCATGCCGCAGAAGCCGGTCGCGCCGGCGAAGACCAGACCGGCGCCGACGAAGGCGCTGAGCCCCATGAACCAGGGCGAGACCAGCACGGCCAGCACAACGCCCAGCACCACCAGCGAGCCGGCCGCGATCTGCACCTGCCGCATGATGTCGATGGGCGCCTTCTTGCTCAGATGCACCGGGAAACCGGCTCGCTTCCAGCCCTCGAGCCCGCCGTCGAGGTGATAGACCTCGCGGAAGCCGGTGCGGAGGATGCTCTCGGCCGCCATCGCCGTGCGGTTGCCGGTGCGGCAGTGGAACACGGCGATCTTGTCGGCGTCGCGCGTGAAATCGGCCTGGTCGAAACCGGCGAGCGGCACGAGGCGCGCGCCGATGATGTGCTCGCGGTTGTATTCCAGCGGTTCGCGCACGTCGATCAGCACCGCCTTATCGTCCTCGAGCCAGCGATGCGCGGTCTTGGCGTCGATCTCATGCAGTTGCGCGGGCGCAGCGTTCGTCATCATCGTCAGTCCCTCGGTTCGTGGTGTGCTCAGCTCACGGTCTCGGCCAGTCGTTCGCTCTCCCGCCCGGCCGGCGCGCAATAGATTTCGTACAGCAGCTCGATCACCCGCCGCGCCGCTATGCCGTGAAGGTCGTAGTAGATCGTCTGCGCCTCGCGCCGCGGCGTGACCAAGCCGTCCTTGCGCAGCAACGACAATTGTTGTGACGCCGCCGCCTGGCGCAGCCCGAGCGCGTCCGCGAGCTGGCCGACGGACTTCTCCCCGTCCGCGAGTTGGCAGAGGATCATCAGCCGGTTCTCATTCGACAGCGCCTTCATCAACTCGCTCGCCCGCCGGGCGGCCTGTTGCATATCTTTTATATTCATACATCTAGATATATGAACTTACAGGAGAAGCGTCAATAGCTCAGCTACCGCTCGCCGGCGTCTGCCCGGTAGACAAGCTTGATCCGTCTCAAGGCCGCCCTGGCGGCGCGATATCAGAATGTTTCCTGCTCTGTCGGACAGCGGCGCGGCGCTGGCCATCGCCAACAACAGGACCGGACGTCATGTTCAATTCCATCGTCGCCGCGATTGACGGCTCGGAACATTCCCGCAAGGCGCTTGCCGCGGCCATCGATATCGCCGTCAGGTACCGCGCCAAGCTGGCGATCGTGCATGTCCTGCTGCGCGGCGAGAGCCCCGATGCGGTCCGGGGCCTGGCCGAGACCGAACGTCTGGACGCGCCGATCGAGGTCAAGCCGGTGCGCACGGCGACCATTGGCATCGCCTTCTGGCCGGAATATGTCAGCGGCGACTCGCTGGAGCGGCTCGGCAACGCGCTCCTGGAGAACGCCGTGGTACAGGCCCGCGAGCACGGGTTGACCGAGGTCGACGCCACGCTGGCCGACGGCGACCCGGCCCGCACCATCGTGAAATATGCCGAATCCAGCGACATCGACCTGATCGTCATGGGCTCGCGCGGCCTGAGCAACCTGAAGGAGATCCTGATCGGCAGCGTCTCCAGCCGCATCCACGAGCTCGCCCACTGCGCCTGCCTGCTGGTGAAATAGGGCTACCCAGCTATGATGCTTAGTTCCGGTGACAGTAACCTTAATTCAGTGTGCGATGCGCGCGAGATAAGGTTACTGTCACCGGAATTTTCCTATAGAAGCAGCACCCCGCCGCCGACGTTCCACGCTGTCGGTTCAGCGCATCGTGGCAATGCTGCGGCGGAAGCGGAGGGCGGCGAAGGCGAAGAACAGGCCGCCGATGCCGACCACCAGCCCGAATTTCGGCCAGACGATGTCGAGCCCGGCGCCGCGATAGAGGATCGACTGGGCGAAATTGACGAAGTGCACTGACGGCACCGCCTGCATGATCGCTTGAAGCTGCTTGGGCTGGCTTTCGATCGGGGTCTCGGCGCCCGACAGCATCATCATCGGCAGCGCCACCAGGATGAACAGCAGGCCGAACTGCGGCATCGACCGCGCGATGGTGCCGAGAAAGATGCCGAGCGCCGTGGCGAAGAACAGGTAGAGCACCGTGCCGGTCAGGAACAGCGGCCGCGAGCCGGCGACCGGCACCTGCAGCAGCGTCTCGACCACCACCCACAGCGACACCGCGACGGCGACCAGGATCACAAGACCGTTCGCCCAGACCTTGGCCATCATGATCTCGAACGGCGTCAGCGGCATGACCAGCAGATGCTCGATGGTGCCATGCTCGCGCTCGCGGATAAGCGCCGCGCCGGTCAGCACGATCGACAGCATGGTCACGTTGTTGATGATCTCCATGACGCTGGTGAACCAGGCGCCGGTCAGGTTCGGGTTGAAGGCATAGCGCACAGTCAGGCCGACGGGCGGTCCGTGAGGCGGTTGGGCGCCGGCGACGAACCGTGCGATCTCCTGATGCAGGATGTTGCCGATATAACCGTTGCCGATGCCCGCCTGCATCATCACGGTGGCGTCGATATTGACCTGCAGCCCGGGCTGGCTGCCGCTCAGGATATCGGCCTGGAACCCGCTCGGGATCACCAACACGAAGGTGTAGCGGCCCGAATCCAGCACCGCGTCGATGTCCGCGAAGTCGATCATCTCAGGTTCGTTGAAATAGGGCGGCAGGAAGGCCTCGCGGATCCGGGTCGAGAGCTGTGACCGGTCTTCGTCGACGATGGCGATGGCGCCGTTGTTGAGGTCATGCGACATGCCGGTCGCCGCGCTGTAAACCGACAGCGTGAAGGCCCAAATAATCAGCCCGAGCAGCACCGGGTCGCGGCGCAGGCTGAACAGCTCCTTTATGCCGAGGCGGTAGATGTTGCTGAGCGTCCGCATCTCAACGCGCCTGCTTGGGCAGCAGCGCAAGGCTCAGCAGGGTCAGAACCGGGATGAACGCCGCCAGCGCCAGGAAGTTGGGCGCCTGCTCGGCGAAGCCCAGCGCCTTGGTGAAGCTGCCGACGCTGATATGGATGAAGTAGGTGGTCGGAAACAGCGTGCCGACGACGGCGGCGCCGCCCTCCAGCGCCGAAACCGGCTGCAGCATGCCGGAGAACTGCACCGCCGGCAGCGTCGTGCCGATCGCCGTGCCGAACAAGGCGGCGGTCTGTGTCTTGGTGAACGTCGAGATCACCAGGCCGAGACCGGTCGTCGCCACGACATATAACAACGCGCCCAGCGTCAGCGCCGCGACGCTACCCTTTACCGGCACTTCGAACAGCAGCACCGCCAGCAGCAGCATCAGCACGAAGTTGACCATGCCGACGGCCACATACGGCAGTTGCTTGCCGAGCAGGAACTCGAGACGGCTGACCGGCGTCACGTACAGGTTGGTGATCGAGCCAAGCTCCTTCTCGCGCACGACTCCGAGCGCCATCAGGATCGCCGGAATGAAGATCAGCAGCAGCGCAATGTTCATCGGCACCATGGAGAACACGCTCTTGAAGTCCTGGTTGTAGCGGAACCGCGGTTCCAGCTCTAAGGGCGGCTCGGGCGGCGGCGCGACTTCGCCGCGGCGCGCCAGCTCGGCAAGGTAATGGTCGTGCAGCCCGGCGACGTAGCCGTAGATCGTCTCCGCCCGGAACGGCATGGCGCCGTCGATCCAGGCGGCGATTTCGGGCCGGCGATCGCGCAGCAGGTCCTTGCCGAAACCGGGCGGCACTTCGATCGCCAGCGTGATGTCGCCGCTCTTCAGGCGCCGGTCCATCTCGGCATGGTCGGCGACCGGCGGCTTTTCCAAAAAATAGCGCGAGCCCGCCAGCCCCTCGAGATAGGTTCGGCTTTCCGGCGTGCGGTCGCGGTCGAGGACGGCGTAGGTCATGTCCTCGACGTCGAACGAGATGCCGTAACCGAAGACCAGCATCAGGATCGCCGTGCCCAGCAGCGCGAAGGTCAGCCGGATCGGATCGCGCATCATCTCCATGGCCTCGCGCAGGCTGTAGGCGAACAGCCGCCGGAGGCTGAACCCTTTCGCCGGCGCGCTATGGACGTCCAGGTCCGTCATCGGCGTCGCAATCGCGCGGCCATCGTCCGCTGGCGTTTCGCCGCCGGCGGCGTCCTCCAGATAGGCGATGAACGCTTCTTCCAGACCGTCGACACCCCGCGCCCGGGCCAGCGCCGCCGGCGTATCGCTCGCCAGCACTTGGCCCGCGTGCATCAGCGAGACGCGGTCGCAGCGCACCGCCTCGTTCATGAAGTGCGTCGAGATGAAGATCGTAACGTCCTGGTTCCGCGACAGGTCGATCAGCAGCTCCCAGAAACCGTCGCGCGCGATCGGATCGACGCCTGATGTCGGCTCGTCGAGGATCAGCATCTCCGGCTCGTGGATGACCGCGACGGCGAGCGACAGGCGCTGCCGCACGCCGAGCGGCAGATCGGCGGTCAGCGCGTCGATGTGATCGGCCAGGCCGAAGTGCTCGACCAGCTCGGCGATCCGCGCATCGCGGCGCTCAGCCGGCAAATGGAACAGCCGCGCGTGCAAGTCCAGGTTCTGCCGCACGGTCAGCTCGGCATAGAGCGAAAATGACTGCGACATGTAGCCGACACGATTGCGCGTCGCCAGGTCGTGCGCGTCGACCGGAGCGCCGAACAATTGCGCATCGCCCTCGGTCGGCGGCAGCAGCCCGGTCAGCATCTTCATCGTCGTCGTCTTGCCGCAGCCGTTCGAGCCGAGGAAGCCGAAGATCTCGCCGCGCTCGATACGAAAGCTGACGTTGTCGACGGCGGTGAACTTGCCGAACCGCCGGGTCAGGCCGTGCGCCTCGATCGCCGGCGCGCCGTCATGCGGGCGGCGGGGCGGGATGGTGACCGCCCGGTGCCGCCGCCGCCGGTCTTCCGGGAGCAAATTCACGAAAGCCGCCTCCAGGTCGTCGGCGCCCGCCTGAGCCTCGATCTCGGCCGGCGTGCCGGTCGCCAGCACGGCGCCGTCGTTCATCGCCACCAGCCAGTCGAACTGCGCCGCCTCGTCCATATAGGCCGTCGCCACCAACACGCTGACATGCGGCCGCTGCGCCCGGATGCGGTCGATCAGGGCCCAGAACTGCCGCCGCGACAGGGGATCGACGCCGGTCGTCGGCTCGTCCAGGATCAGCAGATCGGGATCGTGGATCAGCGCGCAGCACAGGCCCAGCTTCTGTTTCATGCCGCCCGACAGCTTGCCGGCCGGCCGGTCCGGAAACGGATCGAGGCCGGTGGCCGCCAGCAGCGCCGCGATGCGCCGTTCGCGCTCCGCCTTGCCCTGGCCGAACAGACGCCCGAAGAAATGCAGGTTCTCGGCCACCGTCAGGTCCATATAGAGGTTCTTGCCCAACCCCTGCGGCATATAGGCGATGCGCGGGCAAACGGTGCGGCGGTGCCGCCGGCTGCGCATGTCGCCGCCCAGCGCCTGCACCCGGCCGGTCTGGATCCGCCGCGCGCCGGCGATCAGGCCCAGAAGCGTCGACTTGCCGACGCCGTCGGGACCGATGAGGCCGACCATGCGGCCGGCGGGAATGTCGAGCGTGATGTCGCGCAGGGCGTCGACATCGCCGTAGCGGTGCCGGACGCCGTCCAGCACCGCGGCCGATGCCTGCGGTTCGGTCACGGCGCCGGCGGCAGGTTGACCGCCAGCCGGTCCGGCCAAATAGCGTTCGCGCTCAACCGCACGAAGGCCTCGCCGGGCAGGCCGGTCTTCACCCGTTCCATGTGCTGGCGCAGCAGGTCGGGATCGATCTTCACCTTGACCCGGAACATCAGCTTCTCGCGTTCCGTGCGGGTCTCGACCTCGCGCGGGGTGAACTGGGCTTCCGCCGCCACGAACGAGACCGTGGCCGGCACCACGTATTCCGGCGCCGCGTCCAACACGATGCGCGCCTCCGAGCCGACCGAAACCCGGCCGACCTGCGCCGTCGGCAGGAAGATCGTCATGTAAACGTCGGTCAAATCCAGAAGCGTCAGCACCCGGCCGCCGCCGTCCAGCACCTCGCCCGGCTCGGCCAGACGGTACTGCACCCGGCCGTCGCGCGGCGCCCGCAGCTCGGCTTCGGCGATCTGCGTGCGGATCCGCCGGGCCTCGGCCTCCGCGGCCTCAACCGCGCGTTTCGAGCTCGCGAGGTGCGCACGCGCGGCGGCCACCGCCGCCTTGGCGATATCGCGCTCGGACTGACGGCGGTCGGCCAGCTCGACCGAGATATGGCCTTTCTGGATCAGGAACAGCGCCCGGCCCAGTTCCTGTTCGGCAAACTTCAATTCGCTCTGTCGCTGGACGATGTCTGCCTTGGCCTCGGCCACTTCCTCCTGGGCTTGCGCGATATCGGCTTCGGCCCTGGCGAGACTCGCCTCCAGCTCGTCGACGTCCATCTGCGCCAGCACCTGGCCGGCCGTGACCATATCGCCTTCCTCGGCCAGCACCGTGACGATGCGACCGGGATACTTGGTCGCGACGTGAACTTCCTCGGCCTCGATGCGGCCGTTGCCGACGGCGATGTCGACCGGCAGCTTGTCCTGCTGGCTCTGCCACCAGTACCAGCCGCCGCCGGCAAGCCCGGCGACCAGGACGAGGGCAATGATGACGTTGCGTGTCCGCACGGCGACACTGAGCTCCGATCGGGCCGGCGAATTCGGCGGGAACGCCCCAACATGCCGCCGCCGGCGGCTCCGCAACTTGACCCAAATCAAGGCCGACGCCGCCGTTCGGGCTTCGAATGGGCCGCAATCATTCGCCTTCGATATGGCACGCCGATGGAGGTCGCCGATGTCGCGGACCGGTTTGGCCGTTTTCGACCGCACCCTGCAGGTCACCAACCACTGGCTGAACGAGCTCATCGCCGACCTGGACCTCAACGACCGGCGGGCCGCCTACGACATCCTGCGCGTGGTGCTGCACGCGCTGCGCGACCGGCTGGTGGTGAACGAGGCCGTCGATCTGGCCGCCCAATTGCCGCTGCTGGTGCGCGGGATCTACTACGAGGGCTGGGTGCCGGCAAAAACGCCCACCAGGGAACGCCGGCAGGAACAGTTCCTGGCCCATATCGGCGAGGCCCTGCCGGCGAATATCGGGGTCAGCCCGGCCGACGCCGTCTTCGCCGTTTTCGCCATGCTGGAGACACATATCTCGGAAGGTGAGATGGAGCAGATCTACGGCATGTTGCCGACGGAAATCCGCGCCCTGCGACCCACCGTGGTGGACTGAAAAACGCTGATTTTCCGCCGGTTTGCGTAGGAAGTGCGGCCTCGCTCTGCTAGTATTTCGGGGATCACATAACTGTCCCCAAAACACCCGAACGAGTACCCGCCAAAATGGACTTTCAGTTAGCCGAAGAGCAGCGGTTGTTTCAGGAATCGGTGCGCGGTCTGGCGCGCCGGCATCTGGAGGCCGATGCCCTGAAACGCGCGCACGCGCCCGGATTTCCCTTCGACGTCGCCCGCCTGTTCGCCGAACAAGGCCTGATCGGCATTACCATCCCGGAGGCCGACGGCGGCCAGGGCGGCACGCTGATGGATGCGGTGCTGGCGATCGAGCAGGTCGCGCTGGTCTGTCCGCGCAGCGCCGACGTCGTCCAGGCCGGCAATTTCGGCGCCATCCGCACCATGGCGGAGTACGCGACGCCGGAACAGAAGGAACGCTATCTGCCGAAGCTGCTGGCCGGCGAGGCGATCATCGCGCTCGGCATGACGGAAGCCAACGCCGGCTCGGCCGTCACCGACCTCAGCACGTCAGCCCGGCCCGACGGCGACGGTTTCCGCGTTACCGGCGGCAAGGTCTTTACCAGCAATTCGCCCGACGCCGACGTCTTTCTCGTCTACCTGCGCTATGGCGAGGGCATCGGCGGCATCGGCTCGGTGCTGATCGAGCGCGGCATGGACGGCTTCGAGTTGGGCCAGCCGTCGACCTACATGAACGGCGAGGAATGGTGCGCGCTCTATTTCGACAATGTCTACGTGCCGCCCGAGAACGTGCTGCTGGGACCCGGCGGCTTCAAGCAGCAGATCGCCGGCTTCAACGCCGAGCGCATCGGCAACACCGCGCGCTCGCTGGCGCTCGGCCAGTTCGCCTTCGAAACCGCCCGCGAACACGCCATGACGCGCGAGCAGTTCGGCCGCCCGCTCTGCGATTTCCAGGGCATTCAGTGGAAATTCGCCGACATGCAGGTGCAGATCGACGCCGGCCGGCTGCTGCTCTACCGCGCCGCCATCAATGCCGACCGCGGCCTGCCGTCGGCGCAGGAGACCTCGATCGCCAAGGCCTTCTGCAACCGCGCCGGCTTCGACATCTGCAACGAGGCCATGCAGGTCATGGGCGGCACCGGCTATTCCAAGGAATCGCTGGTCGAATACTGCTTCCGCAAGTCACGCGGCTGGCAGATCGCCGGCGGCTCGACCGAGATGATGAAGAACCGCATCGCCGAAGGCGTCTTCGGCCGCCGCTTCTCCCAACGCCCGCCGAAGGCGTCGTGACCAGCGGGCCCGCAGGATGACCGATCCGTCGCTGGCCCGGGCCCTGCTCAAACCGCGCAGCATCGCGCTGGTCGGCGCGTCGGCGGATCCGGCCAAGACCAGCGCCCGGCCGCAGCGGTATCTGCAGAAACATGGCTATGCCGGCCGGCTGCTGCCGATAAATCCGGGCCGCGACGAGATCTTCGGCGTGCCGAGCTATCCCAGCCTCGGCGACGCGCCGGGCCCGATCGATCACGCCTTCATCATGCTGAACGGCGCGGCCGCGGTGTCGGCCATCGAAGACTGCGCCAAGCTCGGCATTCCCTGCGCGACCCTCCTGGCTGGCGGCTTCGCCGAGGCGGGCGCGGACGGGCAACAACGGCAGGACGCCCTGCTGGCGACGGCACGCGCGGGCGGCGTGCGCCTGCTGGGACCCAACAGCATCGGCCTGATCAACATCGCCGACCGCGTCACCTTGAGCGCCAATGCCATGCTCGAGCTGCCCGAGCTGACCGCCGGCCGCTTCGGCGTAATCTCGCAGAGCGGCAGTCTGATCGGCGCGCTGCTGTCGCATGGGCAGGCGCGCGGCATCGGTTTCTCGGCGCTGGTCTCCGTCGGCAACGAAGCCGATCTCGGCGTCGGCGAGATCGGCGAGATGCTGGTCGACGACCCCAATACCGACGCCATCCTGCTGTTCCTGGAAACGCTGCGGTCGCGCGAGGCCGTCGCCGCCATGGCCCGCCGCGCCGATGCCGCCGGCAAGCCGGTGATCGCCTACAAGCTCGGCCGCTCCGAGGTCGGCCAAGCATTGGCGCAGTCGCACACCGGTGCCATCGCCGGCTCCGATGCGACCTTCGATGCCTTCGTGCGCCAGCACGGCATCGCCCGCGTACAGACCTTCGAAGCGCTGATCGAGACCGCGCCCTTGTTCGTCGGCCGCCAGCCACCGGCCGGCCGGCGCGTCACGGTCGCCACCACGACCGGCGGCGGCGCCGCCATGGTGATCGACAATCTGGGCGCGCTGGGTATCGAGGTGCTGCCCGCGTCGGACGCCGTGCAGCAACGGCTCGCCGCGGCCGGCGTCCCGCATGACGGCGGACGACTGGTCGACCTGACGCTCGCCGGCGCCAAGCCGGAGATCGTCAGCGGCGTGATCGGCGACCTGATGGCCATGCCCGATTGCGACGCGGTGGTGATGGTGGTCGGCTCATCGGCGCAGTTCCGGCCCGAGCTCGCCGTGGCGCCGCTGGCGCAATGGGCCGACTCGCCCAAGCCGCTCGCGGTCTACCTCGCGCCCAAAGCCGCCGAGTCGCTGCGGCGACTGGTGTCCGACGGCATTGCCGCCTTCCGCACACCCGAATCCTGCGCCGACGGCCTCGCCGCCTTCCTGACCCGACGTCCGCCCACTGAAACGGCCGTCAGCGATACGGCCGCCGTCGCCAAGGCCAAACAACAGCTTGACGCGATCGCGCCTGACGCGCTCGATGAAGCTGCCGCCATGGCCGTGTTCGCGGCGCTCGGCATTCCCACCGCCCCAACCGAGCGGGTCGCCAACGCCGATGCGGCCATCGACGCCGCCGCGCGGATCGGCTACCCCGTCGCGGTGAAGGTCGCCGCCGCCAGCATCGCGCACAAAACAGAGGCCGGCGGCGTGGTGCTCGATATCGGCGACGCCGAGGCGCTGGCCGCGGCCTGCGGGCAAATCCTCGAAAAGGCGCGTGCCACGGCGCCGGACGCCGGCCT
This sequence comes from Alphaproteobacteria bacterium, assembly GCA_965232515.1. Lineage (GTDB taxonomy): Bacteria > Pseudomonadota > Alphaproteobacteria > JANQKO01. Next base: position 3,640,335 of record CBDDPY010000002.1, read on the forward strand.
CACGATCCAGAAGATGGCGCGCGGCCGGGCGGAGGTGCTGCTGGGCTATCGCCACGATCCGCTGGTCGGGCCGACCGTCACCCTCGGCGCCGGCGGCGTGCTGGCCGAGATTTATGCCGACGCGGCCACGCGCCTCGCCCCGGTGTCGCGCAGCGATGCGCAGGCGATGATCGAGGAGGTCCGCGGCCTCGCGCCGATCCGCGGCTATCGCGGCCTGCCGCCCGGCGATTGCGATGCGCTGGCCAACGCCATTGTCGCGCTGTCGGCGCTGGCCGAGATCGACGACATCGTCGAGGCCGAGATCAACCCGCTGATCGTCAACGCCGCCGGCGACGGCGTCGTCGCCGTCGATGGATTGATCGTGCGGCGAGCCACGGCCTAATAGACTGACGGCGGGGCAATCGCCACACATCGAGAGACGGCACACGTTGCTCCTGGATGCCCGTGTCAAGCACGGGCATGACGGATAAGCTATTGAATTTTCTATCTATTCGTCATTGCCGGGCTTGACCCGGCAATCCAGATACCCGTGCTCTCAGCGGCGCATCCCCTCAATAGCGCCGCTCGAGCGTGACGCCGATGTCGCTGTCGGCGGTGGCGCCGACCGAGCTTTCGAGCGACAGCCAGGGCAGCACTTTGTACTCCAGCACCGCGCGCGAGCTTTGCGCCGTCAGGCCCTGGCGCATGCCGAGATAGACGTCGTCGGTGATGTACTTGCCGGCCCTCAGTGTCGCGCTCCCGACGCCTTCGCCCTCGCCGCTCTCGATATCGAGCGCGTCCAGTCCCAACGACCGCCGGATGTCGCTGACGATGCCGCCGGAGCCGAGCTGGCCCGACAGCACCAGCGCCGACTGGCCAAGCTGAAAGGCCTGGACGGCGCTGAGCGAGCCGACATCCTTGCCGAACAGCACGCGCGACAGAATTTCATCCTGCGGCAGCGGCGGCGTCGACAGCAAGGTGACCTCCGGGCTCAGCACCGGCCCGTCGATGCGCACTTCGGCCGTGATGTCGGCGGCCTGCGCCGCCGCCTGCAAATCGAGATCGGCGTCGACATTGCCCCGCTCCGTTGTCGACACGTCGATCAGGCCGCGCTGGAACTCGAACGACCGGCCGGCCAGCGCAAACGTGCCGCGTACGATCTCGAGCTGGCCGTTGACGACGGGCCGGCTGAGCCAGCCGCCGACCTGGAAGCCGCCCCGCCACTCGGAATCGAGCCCCCGCCCGCGCACGAACACCTGGCCCGGCAAGTCGACCGTCACATCCAGTCTGACGTCGCCCTCGGCCTCATCCGTCGACGACGGAGCCGCCTCCGTCTCTCCAGTCTGACGGTCCGGCGGCAAGTTGATCTCGGTCACCTCGATGCTGCTGACGCTGACCGGCAGCTTGCTCGGGATCTCGATATCGGCCTTGTCCACGGTCAACGTGCCCGACAACAGCAGGTCGCGAAACGGCCCGGCCAGCCGCAGGTCGCCGCTCGTCGTGGCATGGACCTCGTCGATCCGGGCGATGCTCAGTGTCGTCAGGTTCACGGACAGATCGACGCTCCCGATGCCCCCTTCGCCGAACGTGACAGCGCCACCGCCCGAGAGACGCCCGTTACTGTCGTCGGTCGCGGTCAGGTTCTGGAGCAGCAAGCGCCGCTCGTCGCCGGCGAGCCGCAGCCCGGCATCGCGTAGCACGAAACCGCTGGCGTCGTTGGCGTAGAAGCCATCCGTCAGGCCGCCCTCGCCCTCGACACGCGGCCGCGCCAACGTGCCTGCAACCGAGATCTCCCCGGCGAACCGTCCGGTCATGCTGTGGCCGTCGGGCGCGAACAACGGACTCAACCGCGCGATGTCGCCGTCGATCGTCAGGCGTACGTCCAACGGCTCGGTCTCGGGCAGAGTGAAGCGATAGGCCACGAGATCGCCCCGCAGCGGCAGACTGCCCGCCACTTGCGCGGTCAGGCCATCGACCCCTTCGATGCCGGCCTGAAGCGTCGCCTGCCCATCGCGCCAGGCACTCTGCGCCGAGACGCCGATGGGCGGCAAGTCGCCTCCCGCCTGGTCGAGCAGCGTCAAGTCGGCGATCCTTAGCTCGGCCGTCAGATCCGGGGCCGTCGGCGTGCCGGTCAGCTTGACTTGTGCCGTCGCCGTGCCGTCGATCGCCGGCCCGCCGATCAACGCCGCGAACGGTCCGACCGTCAAGGCGTCGACCGCGATATCCGCCGCGACCCGTTCGGTGCCCAAGTCCAGACCGCCGCGCACCCGGCCGGCGCCGATGCCGAGATCCAGGTCCGCGACCGCAATGGCCGTGTCCGTTCGCGTCATCCGGACCGGCGCGGCCAGGCCTAGCGCTTCCCCAGCGAGACGACCGTTGAGCCGGTCCACGACCGCTTCCACCGTCTGCTCGCGCCAGCCAATGGCGCCACCGGCTTCCAAAACGGCGTCTAGGCTTTCGGGTCCGTTGACCCGCAGATTGAAATCCAGCGCATTGCCCGCGAGCGCAGCGCCGATGCCCAAGTCTTGCAGGCGCTGACCGCCGACATCGATTTCCCAGGCGACGGCCTGCAAGTCGCCCGCCGGCGCGTCGAACGGCCGCCGCAGATTGGCGCTCGCCTGCAGGCCGGCCGCGGTCAGTTCGTCCAGCCGCGGCGACATGGCCGTAACTTTGGCGGCCAGCGTCTGCACATCCGCATCGGCGGCCAGCGTCGCGTCGATCTCGGCGCTGCCGTCGAGATCGACGCCGGCCAGCGACGAAAGCGCCTGCAGGCGCGGCAGGCGCGCCTTGATCGGTCCGCTGACCAACCCGCGCGTCGTGTCGACCGTCAGATCCGCATCGGCGCTAAGGGCGTCACCGCTCACCTGAAGGCCGGCGATCTCGACGATGTTGCCGTCGAGACGGAACGCACCTTGCGCATCCGCCGCCAGATCCCGCCAGGCCGCCGACACCGTCACCTCGCCGGCCGGCGCCGACACCGGCTTCGGCACATCAGCTGTAACGGAAACCGTGACGCCGTCGATGTCGGCAATCCGGATCTGCCGCCCGTCGGCATTCAGGACAATTGCCGGATCGGCGGGATCGCCCCGCAATCGCGCCCGGCCATTGACCGCGCCGGCCACATCGATGCCCAGCGCCGGCGTCAGCGGGGCCAGATCGGCAACCGTGACAGCCAGATCCGCCGTGAGGTCGACAAAGGCGCCATCGACGGCGGCATTGCCGGTCAGCGTAACGCCGCCGCCCGCGAGGCGCAGGGTCTCGACGCGCAATCCGGCGACCGCCGCATAGCGCGCCGATGCCCGATAGCCCACCTCTTCGCCGACAAGGGCGTCGACTGTTGCGATGCCGGTCGCGAACCGCTGCACCTCGCCGTCGAGCGCCATGCCGATCTCGCCGTCGACGTTGCCCTCGATCCGGACGTTGGCGGCCGCGCTGCCCCGCAGATCCGGCAGGTCGTCCTTGGCGATTGTGGCAATGTCGGTAATCTCGACCGCGGCGGTCAGGTCCAACGCGCCGTCGGCCTCGATACGACCCGAGGCCGTCGCCGACAGCGGCGCCGCCGTTACGTTGATGGACGCGATCTGCACGCCGCCGGCCGCCTCGACCGTCATCGTGTAATCGCCATTCACATCGCCGGCGATCACGGGCGGCGGCACGCCCTCGAGCGTCAGTCCGTCCGCCGCAAAGCGGCCGCGCAAGCCGATCTCCCCGCCGTCCGCCGCCTTGAAAACGGCATTGCCTTCGGTGCCAAACGTCCGCGCCACGAATGCGTCGACGCCGGCGTCCTGCGCGGTCACGGCATAGACGGCGGAAATATTCTCCAGATCGCCGTCGAGTTCGACCGCCGCGTCAAACGCGCCCTGCAGCGGCATCTGGGTCAGATCGCTGAACGGCGCGAGGCGGCCGGCGATTGTGACCTTTCCGGACAGGCGCTCGCCGATCGGATCAACGCGGCCCGAGGCAGCGGCGCGCAGCGCTTCGGTCTCGATCCGGACGCTGTCGATATCGATCGGTCCGGTAGCGGAACGCGTCAGCGCCGCCTCGAACGAGATGTTCGGCCCGGCCACGGGCCGGTATGCAATCGGCAACGCCGCCGCGATTGCGGCGTCGCCGGCCAACTGCGCCCGCAGGCCGTTTTCCACCCGCGCCAGCGTCAGTTGGGCCCGCGCCGAGGCGACGTCGCCGGCATCGGCGTCGAGGGTGAGTGTCAGGTCGTCGACCGGACCCTCGCCCTTGGCCCGCAGACGCACCGCGGGCAGCCCCGGCAAATCAAGCAGGCGCGCCAGCAAACCGCCTTCCGGCTCCTCGGCCTCGACATCAAGCGACAAGCGGTTGGCGACCGCATCGTGTGTCAGCCGGACATCCGCCCTTGCCGGCGCATCCGTGCGGCGCAGCTTTGCCTCGACCGCGATGGCGCGGCCATCGCGCGGAATGTCGAGCGTGGCCTCGAGCGTCAATTCGGCCGGCACGCCCAGCACATCCACCCCAATATCGATCACCGGCACGGACAGATCGTTGACGGCGACATCGACCGGCGGCAGCAGGGCGGCCATATCGACCGGATCGTCGCCGGCGCCGGGCTCCGCCGATGGTTGCCGCTCGACGGTGATCCGCGCGGCCTGCAAGACGTCGATATCCAAACGACCCCGCAGCAGTCCGCTCGGCGACCAGTCGAGGCGCAGCTCGTCCGCCCGCAACCACACGCCATCCGGATCGCGCAGCTCGAGCCGCTCGACGGTCAGCCGGTCGGGCACGCGACCCGAGAGACCGGTGACGCGCGCATCTTCCGCTAAAAACCGGTTGATCAGGCCCTCGACGGCCGCACGCCCCGGCCCCGTATTCGCCGCCGCGAGCAGCAACAGCGGCAGCAAAACGACGAAAGCAAGGACGCCCGAAACCCAAAAGGCGCGCCGCCTGATGCGGGTCATTGCCGGCTAAAACGCCTGTCCGAGACTGACATAGATCTGAAAATCGTCGTCGACGCTGCGCTTGTCCAGGGGCACCGCGACGTCGAGACGCAATGGCCCCACCGGCGTGAAGTAGCGGAATCCGACGCCGGCGCCGAAAAACAGCTCCTCGTCGAGGTCGGGCAGGTTGTCCTCGTAGACGTTGCCGCCATCGAGAAACACGACGCCGCCGAGCGTCTCGGTAATCCGGGCCCGAAATTCGATCGAGCCGGCGAGCAGCGCCCGGCCGCCCAATGGGTCGTCCTCCGCATCCAGCGGACCGACGAGCTGAAACTCGTAACCGCGAATGGTGTCGGCGCCACCGGCATAGAAACGCTTGTCCGACGGCACACCGCGACGGCTTTCGCCGACGATGCTGCCAATGGTGCCGCGGCCGGCGAGGATGAACCGCTTGTCGCGGTCGAGCGCCAGATGCGCGCTGTCCGAGAACCGCAGCACGGCGAAATTGGCATCGGTGTCGCCGATGCCGGTATAGGGCGTCGCCGAGAGCTGCGCCCGGCCGCCGCTGGTCGGGTTCAGAAGATCGTCCGTGGTGTCGCGGATCAGCGCCAGCGGCAGGCCGATCAGATTGAATTTTTCGTCGCCGAACTCGTCCTCCAGACGGGTGCGCTCGATGCTGACGCCGGCGGAGCCCCGGAACGCTTCGCCAAGCGGCCGGTCGATCACCGCCGAGGCGCCGACCGTGTCGGCGTCGAACGCCTCCGGCCGCTCGCGCGACGCCGTCGCGCTCAAGATCAGCGACTGGCTGTCGGCCAAAAACGCCGGAATGCGCAGCGATGTCTCCAGCGACTGCGCCTCGGAAGCGGCCACGGCCTGCACGCGCAGGCGTTCGGCCGAGCCGAAGAAGTTGCGATGCTCCCAGAACGCGGTTGCGCCGAGTCCTTCGCTGGTCGATGCCTTCAGACCCGCGCCGACCGAGCGTGCCGCGTCCTCGATAAGCGCAATGCGCATGGGCGCCCGACCGTCCGGCGGCCCGGTCTGCGGATAGCTGACCGACACGGACGAAAACAGGCCGCTCCGCGACAGCGCCCGCCGCGTCGCCCGGACCTGCCGCAGATCGAACGGCGCGCCCTCCTGCCACTGCACGTCGCGGCGCACGACCTCGTCATCCACCGCCGCCAACCCGGCGATCTCGGTACCGCCGAATACCGTGTAGGCCCCCGGCGCCAGGACGAACGAGACCGAGACTGATGTCATGGCATGGTCCACCACGACCTCGCGGTCCGCGACCACCGCATAGGGATAGCCGGTCCAGCCCAGACGTTCGATCAGGCGCTGCTGCGCAGCCAGAATGTCCTCGGCCCGGGACCGGGCGCCCGGCAGCAGGCCCAGTTCGTCATAGTTCAAACCGCCGAGATCGGGCGTCGGCCCATCGCCGCGAAAGCGGATATCGACGCCTTCCAGGCTGAACGGCGGTCCGGTCTCGACATCGAGCGTCACCGCGAACGCGCCATCGGCCTCGACGGGCGGCTGCAGTTGAAACGCCACCGTGCCGGCATAATAGCCCTCGGCCCGCAACACCTCGCGCAGGCGCGCGGTGTCGTCCCGCGCCCGCCGCCGCAGCACGCCTTCCGTCGCCACCGGCTCGCCCTTGCGGCGTTCCAGCTCGGACACCGCCAGCAGCAGCTCGGCCAAGCGGTCGTTCTCGATCTCCGAGAGCGTCACGTCATAAGTGATCTCGGCATGTGCCGGTCCCGGTGTCAGAACCAGCAGGACACCGATGACGCACCGCGCGATCAGACGGCGAAATCGACGCGGCTCTGTGCTTCGCAAAACCAAACTCCGGCGGTATCGACGCCGTTCCACCGCCCGGCTGCCGCGACGCCGCCAACGACCGATTCGGCCGAATCATCGCAAAACGCAGCGCCCGTTACCCGCGGTCCCAACTCCATCCCACCGGCAATAGCAGGTCGCATCGCCGTCCGACAAGCGTGCGACACGTCCTGTGCAGCGCCGGCAAGCCGGTCAGGCGCACCGGTTTCGTTCGTGGAATGTGGGAAAAGGATTGGCGCGCTCGGGAAGATTCGAACTCCCGACCCCCAGATTCGTAGGTTTGAGATCGAGCTAGCGAAATCAATGGGTTAGCCGTTTCTTGCCCCGTTCTTGCTCCGACTATCATCTCTAAACTGACGATGCAGCCAGAGCGCATTCAAACACGTCTGCAAGAATCTGAAAAAAATTTGGCGAAGCACTGTTGTCAGTTCAACCAGCATCCCCAACATTGAGGCAAGTTGGCGCGAAAATCGCACCAACCGAGAAAAGGAAAAAAGAAATGGTAGTATAAACACGGCTATAAGCCGAAGAGAGGTCGAAGGCGGATTGTCTTTGATCTGGAAGTGCGGATTCGCGGTTTAACGATTACGATCCGCATAAACTACTAGCCTGGCGAGGCCATGCTCGGGTCACGCTGTGAGTATGGCCACGCCTTCTTTAGTCATTTATATCTCAATGCCGCGTTGACAACACCTGTCTTTATTAAGAAGTTGCAGTCTACCAGTAAGGCGACTGTGGTCGACCACCAGTCATTCTTAAAGCCGAAATCGACGCTTAAGACCGCTCGACACCCTTAGTGCTGTGACCTGGTGCGAGCAAGACGTCGGGCCGGCCGGCTTAGGGGTTGGCGATCGCGGCAAGACGCCGGCGCAAGATCTCGGCCAGCAGGTAAACACTTCGGTCCGGCCTCGGCTGGATCGCCGCCCTCGTCTGGTCCTCCACGGCCATCCAGAAACCTGCTCAAGAGACCTCGACGGGCAGTCAATAGACGTCTCGAAAAAACTGCAAGATCGCTATCACCAGTAGCCCAAAAGCGGCCGCGGCAGCAGCCCGTGCAGCTCGCGCGGCGGAACGCGCTGTATCGTGCTGTTCCTCGGCAAGCTGAAGCTGCTTTGCCGCTGTCTCGCGCTGCGCGGCTTCACGCCGGTCCTCGAGCTCGAGAGCAAAAGCCTCACGGCGGTCCTGCATTCCATCTTCGAACTTGCGCCGCCCAACCTCTCGCCGTTCGGCCACGTTCTCGAGCTCTATCCGGTCTCGATGTTGACGGCGGTAGAGCTCGGCTTTGCTCTTCGCAGCACGAGCCGGCGCCCGCTCGTCGCTATCGATATAATAGTGAAGCTCGGCAAGCGTCAGGTCTGCATAGTTCCCATCTACTTCATCGATAGGGCTTCGTCTGATCTCAAAATCATCGCGTCCACTCGTCATCAATCACCTCTCCGCTTGCCCCGTCCCTTGCTCCGTAAAATTTTGGCATGGAAACGCAAGCGCCAAAATCCGCGAGATTTGCCCCGTCAAAACGGAGCAAGCGTACGGACAAAGTTCCGGCGCCGTTTCAGATGGCAAAACCACTAAGTCGTTGGGAATGTTCGGAGAAGGATTGGCGCGCTCGGGAAGATTCGAACTCCCGACCCCCAGATTCGTAGTCTGGTGCTCTATCCAGCTGAGCTACGAGCGCGCATCCCTTACGTTCCGCGCATCTTTGTCACGGAACCGCAAAGACGAGACTACCTACTGAAAACTTAACGGTATGGCAAGATCCGCGTGGCTGAGATGCAACACGAATTGTGTTTGGAATTCGTCGCTTGTCCGCTGTGGGCGGTTTGGCTAATATCACGCCGCCTTAAAAGATCAAAAGGTTAGCGTCGTTTTTTCGCACGCCGTTTTGCCGCCTGATGTTTTGTCGCCCAAAGATGAGACCGGCTTGACCCGCGCCACTGACAACGGCTCCGTAGATTGGGCTGGGGGAACCTATTTTGCATAGATCGACACTCGCTCTGTTCAGCGTGGCAGCGCTGCTGTCCGGCTGTTCGTTTGCATCCGATGCCTTGTGGCCGTCGCTGACCGGCGACGAACCGGCCGGCGAGGCTTCGCAGCAAGTCCCGATTCAACCCAGCGCCGCAGAGGCGAACCAGCAGCCGACGCTGGGTCCGACGGCGCAGGCGGCACCCGCGCCGCCCGGCCTGCCGGCGCCGCCACCGGCGCTCGGCACGACCAACTTCGCGCCGCAGCCGATCACCAACACGCCGACCACCGGCACCTTCGTCGGCCAAAAGGTGGGCCAGTTGCGCGGCGAGCTGCGCCAGCTGCAGGGCCGCCTGAGCCAGCAGAACAGCGAACTGCAGCAGATCCGTCAGACCACGACGCAGAACGCGCAGCGTTATCACGGCACCGTCGCCGCCGTCACGGCGCGGCTGCAGCTCGGCACCACGCCCGGCAATCCGGTGCTGGTCAGCCAGTGGAACGCCGCCCAGGCCGAGCTCGACCGGCTGAACGCCGATATCGCGGCCATGAACTCGCTCGCCAACCTGGTGGCGTCCAATTCGTCGCTCGCGGCCTACATCCTCGAATCGGCCCGCGCGTCCTACAGCCTGTCGGGCGCCATTGATGAGGATCACCGCCAGCTCGCGATCCTGGAGGACGAGACCAACCGCACCGTGGTGCTGGTCGACCGGCTGCTGGCCGAGCTGAACGAAGACGTGTCGCGCCAGACCGCCTATGTCGGCAACGAACGCGCCAACCTGACGACGCTCTCGAACTCGATCAAGAACGGCGAGCTGTTCGGCAGCAGTCTGCTGGCGCGCGCCTACAGCACCGGCAGCGCCGGTGCGGGCGCGGGCGCCGGTATCGCCCCGGCCGCGGCGGCGCCGTCGCCGTTCGCGACCTCGTCGACGCCGCGCAGCGGCTTCAGCACCACGGGCCGGCGGCCGCTGGTGGTGATCCGCTTCGACCGGCCCGATGTGCCCTACGAGCAGGCGCTTTACACCGCGGTGTCGCGTACGCTCGACCGCCGTCCGGACGCCCAGTTCGATCTGGTCGCGGTGGTGCCGGCGGTCGGCACCGCGTCCGAGGTCGCCGCGACCCAGTCACAGTCCAAGCGCAACGCCAACCGGGTGCTGCGCACGCTGACCGACATGGGCCTGCCGGCCAGCCGCGTGTCGCTGGCGTCCACTACCAGCCCGAACGCGTCCTCCAGCGAGGTGCACATCTACCTCCGCTGACGGCCGCCGCTGTCACCTGAACAAACGAAACCCCGCCGCCCGCGTGCAAGCGGACGGCGGGGTATTTTGTTGGATGCGAGCTTTGCCCTCACCCCAACCCTCTCCCGCAAGCGGGAGAGGGAGCTGCTATTGCCGCGGTTTGTAACCCCTCTCCCGCACGCGGGAGAGGGAGGGACCCAATCAGCGCTAGCTGGTTGGGAGGGTGAGGGCCGACGCCAGTAGCCGGCTTAGCTCTCCCAGCGCATGGTCGCGACTTCGTTGATGAAGGCGGGCCAGTTGTTCCAGAGGCCGGTCAGGCCTTTCTTGGCGACGCCCAGCTTCGACAGCTCGTACATGAAGCCGTTGACCGCGTCTTCCGCCAGCTTGCGCTGCGCGGCCTGCAGATACTTGGTCTGCTCGTCGACCGTGGTGGCGCTGTCGGCCTTGGCCAGGATCGCGCGGAACTCGGCGCTGTCGTAGTTGAAGTAATAGTTCTCGCGCGCGTAGATGCCGAGGTCCATGGGCTCGACATGGCTGATGATGGTCAGGTCGTACTGCTTGTTCTTGTAGACCTGATCCAGCCAGACCGGCCATTCGACATTCTCGATCTTGGTGGCGATGCCGACCTTGCCGAGCATGTCGGCGACGATCTCGCCGCCACGCCGGGCGTAGGAGGGCGGCGGCAGCTTCAACGACAGCTCCAGCCCATCGCCATAGCCGGCCTCGGCCAGCAATGCCTTGGCCTTCTCCGGATCGTAGGCCGACATCGCGGTCAGATCGACATAGGCCGGATGGTGCGGCGCGAAGTGCGTGCCGATGGGCGTGCCGTAGCCGCCGGACGCGCCCTCGATCACGGCCTCGCGGTCGACGGCGTGCATGATCGCGCGGCGCACCCGCACATCCGATAGCGCCTCGCTGCCGTTGTTCATGGCGATGATGGTCTCGCCCTCGGTCGTACCTTGGAGGGTGTTGAATTCCGGATGGGTCTCGAACTGGCCGAACATCTCGGACGCGCTCAACGCCGGCATGTAGTCGAGGTCGCCGGCCAGCAGGGCCGCGACCTGCGCCGCCGAGTCATTGATGAAGCGGAAAGTCGCCCGTTCCATCTGCACATCAGCGGCGTTGCGGTGGTCGGCGAACTTGACCATGGTCACCGAGTCGCCCTTGACCCACTTGTCGAACTTGTAGGGGCCGGTGCCGACCGGATTGGTCTCGTTGCTGGCGGCCGTCTCCGGCGCGACGATGGCCGAGACCGCCTGGGCCAGATCGAAGGTCAGCAGGCTGTAGGGCGCGTCCAGCGTGATCTGTACGGTGTGCGAATCCGGCGCCGAGATCGAGATCATCTTCTCGAACGTCTTCTTGCGCTTGTTCTTGCTGTCCGGGCCCTTGTTGCGCTCGAAGGTAAAGACCACGTCCTCCGCGTCGAAATCGCTGCCGTCGTGGAACTTCACGCCCTTGGCGAGCTTGAAGGTATAGCTCAGGCCGTCATCGGAGATGGTCCAGCTCTCGGCCAGCATGGGGTGCACCTTGCCGGTGTTGTCGAGCTTGGTCAGCGTTTCGAAGATGTTGTAGGTGGTGACCTGGCTGATCGCGGCCGCCGCGCCCGTGGTCGGGTCCAGCGCCGGCGGCTCCAGCCGCATGCCGATGGTTACGGTCTTGCCGGCGGCCTGCGCCGCGATCGGCAGCGCGAATGCCGCGGCCACCGCCACGGTCATGAGAATACGCCTCATCGTCCTAGTCCTCCCTTTGGCGCCGGCCGTCTTACCCGGCATGGACGGTTCGATAGCTTGGAATCTCGCCTAAATCCTCGGCCGCGTAAACCGCGCGCGCGACGGCCCGGGCGACGCAGTCGGCGGCGATCATGCCGATACGCGCGATTTCGCCTTCCGCCGCCGCCCTCGGCGGCCGCGCGCCCGTCGCCACCACGAACAGGCAATCGCCGTCGAAGGGCGTGTGCACCGGCCGGATCGCCCGGGCGAGACCGTCATGCGCCATCACCGCGACGCGCTTCGCCTCGGCCTTGCTGAGCTCGGCATTCACCGCCACCGCGCCGATCGTGGTATGCGCCTGCAGCCGGGCTTCCGACGGCATTTCCAGCTCGGCCGGGCCGTAGCCGGCGGGCGGCCGGCGGCCGCCGAATTCACCGTTCTGCTCCAGCGGCCAGGCCCAGAAGGCATCGCAGCCCGGCATCACGACCGAACCGGTCGGATTGGCCGCGATCAGCGCCCCCACCGCCAGGCCATCATCGTCAATCGCCGATGCGCTGCCGAGCCCGCCCTTCAGGTTGCCGGCGCGCGCGCCCAGGCCGGCGCCGACATTGCCGAGCGCGAAATCGGTCGCGGCATTGTCCGCCGCCCGCCGGCCGAGTTCGCGGTAGGGCGGATCCGCGCCCCAGTTCTTGTCGCCGCCACTCGCCATATCGAACAGGATCGCGCCCGGCACGATCGGCATGCGCCAGGCGCCGACGGCGAAGCCGCGCTTGCGCTCGGCCAGCCAGGAAACGACGCCGTCGCCGGCGGCAAGCCCGAAGACCGACCCGCCGCTCAAGACGATGGCGTCGACCCGGTCGACCTTGTTGTCGGCGCGCAGCAGCTCGGTCTCGCGCGTGCCCGGCGCGCCGCCGCGCACGTCGACCGCCGCCACCGCCCGTTCGTCCGGCAGCAGTACCGTGCTGCCCGTATGCGCGGCAGGGTCCTCGGCATTGCCGACCCGGATTCCGGACACGTCGGTGATCAGATTGCGGGGGCCCGGCCGGATCATGTGGCGATCCCGACCTCGGCGCCGAGGTCCAGGTTCAACACATCGGCGGCGCGGCCGCGATTGACGGCGATCTCGGCCAAGCCGTTGGCGTTTTCGTACCAGAAGGCCGTGCCCTCGGGCACGTCGGAGAAGATCCGCGCCCGCTGCAGCCGCCGACCGGCGACCTCGAGCAGCGCATCGGCCGGCACCTCCGACGCGCGCAGGCCGGTCATGGCGTTGCCGAAGCGGTCGAAGTAGACGATTTCCGCCAGATCGTCCGGCCAGTCCGGCCGGTCGAGCGCCGACGCCGGCTGTGGCGGTTCGGTGGGGGTCTGCCCGCAAGCCAGCCGCGCGGCTGTCGGCGCGAACAGATCGCGGCCGTGGAACGAGGCCGACAGACGGTCCGGCCGCCAGTCGATCGGCCACCAGCGCACGTCGACGGCCCGCCGCGCGATCATCGCGAACAGCCCGTTCTCCGGACCGACAAACCAATGGCCGTCGGCCATGACCATGGCCGGCGTGCGGTCGCCGCCGACGCCCGGATCGACCACACACAGGAAGACGGCGTCGGCCGGAAACCCGGCCGCATAGGCCGGCAGCAGATAGGCGGCCGCCCGGGGATCGTGCGTCGGCGCATCGGCGAAGAGATCGATCACCGGCACGCCGGGCGCACCGGCCTGCAACACCGCCTTCATCTGGCCCACGTAAGGTCCTTCCAGCCCGAAATCTGTGAACAAGACGATCATTTCGGCGGCGCGGCGGTCAAGCGCCGGCAATCGCGATCATGAACAGGCGGCGGAACGGGAACAGCGTGCGGCCGTCGGACTGCGGCGGATAGGCCGCCGCGATGCGGCCGGCATAGTCTGCCTCGAAATCGGCGCGCTGGTCGGCCGGCAGCGCATCCAGCAACGGCTTCAACGCCGAGCCGCGCGTGAACTCGACCACCGGATTGTCGCCGTCCAGCACCTGGATGTAGTCGACCTCCCAGATGTCGAGGACGGCGCAGTGCGGCCGCAGGATGTCGTAGTAGACCGCCGGCGCGGCCACAGGCGACGCGCGCAGCAATGGCCGCAACGTCTCGGCCCAGGGCCCGGCCTCGGCCGCGGCGACCATCTCGGTATGCGACGGCGCGCCGTGATTACGCGGCATCTGCACCGCCAGCACCCCGTTCGGCGCCAGCATGCCCAGCAGGCGCGGAAACAGCCCGGCATGGTTGTCGAGCCAGTGCAGCGCGGCGTTGCTGTAGATCACGTCGACCGCCGCGGCCGGCCGCCAGTCGGCCACGTCGATCTGCTCGAACCGGGTGTCGGGCAGAACCTTGGCCGCCTTCGACAGCATCTCCGGCGAGGAGTCGACCCCCGTCAGGTCGGCCGCCGGCCAGCGCTCGCGCAACAGCGCCGTGACGTTGCCGGGCCCGCAACCGAGATCGTAGACGACGGCCGGATTCCCGGCCGGCACGCGCGCCAGCAACTCGGCCGCCGGCCGCAGCCGCAGGTCGGCGAAGCTCAGGTATTTCTCGGGGTCCCAGGCCATGGCGCGCGATTGTGGCGCGCGCCGCCGCGCATATCAATCCTGGGAGAACAGGCGCTCCCAGACCGGCCGTTTCTCCGCACCGGCGGCGACGCCGGTCTCGCCGGCATTGACCCACATCTCGCGACTTTCCTGCTCTTCTACGGTCGGTCCAGTGGACCGCCGGCCGCCCGGGTCGGGCACGTCGTAACATTCGACGTCGCCAAGGGTGTTGTAGCAATAGACCGGCGGCGGCGCGCCGACGGAACGCTTGTTGCAAACCGCCTCGCCGAACAGCAGGTTCTTGGCCGCGCAGTCCGCCTCGGCATAGGCCGATAAGGTTTCGTCAACCACGTTTTCGACCACGACGGACGTGCAACTGGTCGAACCGACCATAACCAGCACGGCAAAGGCAAACAAACGGCCCCCAGGCATCGCGAGCGGCTCCGCTTCGAGAAAAGATTGGCCAGAAACCAAGCTATTCTGGCGTTGGGCGCCCTAATGACGGGTTAACATCATCCAGCCTGCCGCGCCGGTTGGCTGGCAGCCGCGGCGCCTGGCAGATGAATCCGGAAGGTGGTGCCGCTGGCGTCGCTTTTCGCCAGCGCCAGATCGCCGCCATGCGCCTGCACCAGCTCGCGGGCGATCACCAGGCCCAGGCCGATACCCCCCGCCCGAGCCGAACCGGCAAAGGGCTGGAACAGGTTTTCCTTCGACTTCTCCGGCAGTCCCGGGCCGGTATCCACGACCTCGATGATGACATCAGTGCCGTCGCTCTTTGCCCGGATGCAGACCTCGCCCGTCGTCTGCATCGCTTCCACGGCATTGCGGCCGAGGTTCAGCAGCACCCGGAACAGGTGCTCCCTGTCGGCGTCGACGGCGAAGTCGCCGACCACCTCGTTGCACCATTGCACGTGCCCGTCCGGCGGCAGGCCGACATGCGCGGCGACGTCGTCGATCAACTCGGCCAGCACGAAGGTCCGACGGTTCGGCGGGCTCTCATCGGCCCGCCCGAAATTGAGCGTCTGCGTACACAGACCGATGGCCCGGTCGATCGCCCCGATCAGGGTCGGCGTCACCCGGCGGACCTCGGGATCGTCGCTGCCGCTCAGCCGGTCCGAGACCAGATGCGCCGTCGCCAGCATGTTGCGCAGATCGTGGTTGATCTTGCTGACGGCCGAGCCGAGCGCCGCCAGCCGGGTCTTCTGCTTCAACGCCGTCCTGAGATCGCCCTGCATGGTCGCCAGCTCGCGCTGCGCCGTGCCGATCTCGTCGCCGCGCGTGCTTTGGGCGATGACGCTGCTGCCGGCCTCGGGCGCCTTGCGGAACGCCACCATGCTTTCGGTGATCCGGCGCATCGGCCGGACCATCAGGATATGCAGAGACAGATAAACCAAGGATGCCGTCAGCAGCGAGATCACGATCGACAGATTCAGGATGTTGACGGAGTATTCGATCATGGCCGCGCGCAACGGCCCCTCGTCCATCACCACCTCGATGAAGCCCTCGCCCTCCGGCACGTGGCCGACGACGCGGATCACGCGCTCGCCTTCCAACAGTGCCTCGAAGGCATCCACGATCAGGCCCATGGGCTCGGCGCCACGCATGTCGAAGGTGGCGTCGATCGTCGGCGGCATTTCCTCGCCCAGCATCAGGGTGCGGAATTCCGGCCGCTTCAGCACGATCATGTGCACATCGGCATTCTTCAACAGCTCGCCCTCGAGCTCGGCGCTGACCATGTAGTCCGGCGTCGCCTTCAGGGCCAACGAGGCGAGAAAGGCGGAGTCGAGCTGCGCATCGAAGTAGGTCATGCGGAAACGCGCGATCGACGGCACGTAGATCAGCACTTCGCTCAGCATGACGAAGAAGATCGTCAACACCAGCAGCCGCGACGACAGGCCGGTGGTCCATGACGGCAACGCGTGGCGCTCCCCACTCATGCCGCAAACAATAGCCTGAAAAGGCTTGCGAATTAAGGCTTTAACCCGAATTCACAGGCACGTTCAGCCGAAGGCGTTCAGGAAACGGACGATCTTGCGGGTCCGGTCGCTGAACAGCGACGGCGTGAAGTAGCTGCCGGCGGCGCGCTTGCTGACCTCGCCCAGCGTCGGGTAGGGCGCGATCATCGAGGCCAGCTTCGAGATCTTCATCTTGTTCGACACCGCCAGCACCCAGGGCTGGATCAGCTCGCCGGCATGCGCGCCGGCGATCGTCGCGCCCAGAATGCGGCCGTTCTTGGCCGTGATCGCCTTGATCAGACCGTCGGTCAGCCGCTCGGCCTGGGCCCTGTCGTTCTCGGCATAGGGCCAGCGCAGCACCCGGATATCGCCGTGCTTCTCTTTCGCGTCCGCCTCGTTGAGGCCGACATGGGCCAGCTCCGGATCCGTGTAGGTGACCCACGGCACGGCCGAGTGGTCGGCCTTGGCCGGCAGGCGGAACAGGATATTGCGGATCGCGATGCCGGCGTGATAGCCGGCGACATGGGTGAACTGATGGCCGCCGGCACAGTCGCCGATGGCCCAGATCTTCTTGTTTGTCGTGCGCAGCCGCGCATCGACCTCGATGCCCGTCGGCGCATAGGAAACACCGGCGGCTTCCAGGCCAAGATCCTCGACATTGGCCTTGCGGCCGGCCGCCAGCAGCAGATGCGTGCCCTCGACCGCGCGCCCGCCGTCGCCGTTTTCGACATCGACGCCGATGCCGGTGGCGGTCTTGCGCACGCCGACGACGCGGCTGCGTTCCTGAATATCGATACCGTCGCCACGCAGCCGGTTGCGGATCACGGCGACCAGTTCCGGATCGTCCTTCGGCAGGATGTCGAACATCTCCAGCACCGTCACTTCGGCGCCGAGGTTGCGGTGCGCCTGGGCCATTTCCAGCCCGATCGGGCCGCCGCCGATGACGATCAGGTGCTCGGGCACGGCCGTGTTGTCGAAAATCGTCTCGTTGGTGGCGTATGGCACGTCGTCGAGGCCCGGAATCGGCGGCACCAGAGGCCGCGAGCCGGTGGCGATGACGAAACGCCGGGCCTGGATTTCGCGGTCGTCGGCCCTGATCCTGTCGCGGGCGATGAACTGGCCGGCGGCCTCGATCACGTTGACGCCCAGGCCCTCGAAGCGTTCGACCGAATCCTGCGGCGCGATGGCGGCGATCACGCCATGCACATGGTCGTGCACCTTCTGGCCGTCGATTACCGGCGCCGCGCCGTTGACGCCGAAGGCGGCGCCGTGGCGGTGCGCGGCCGCGGCGTGCCCGGCCGCCAACAGCGCCTTCGACGGCACACAGCCGTAGTTCAGGCAGTCGCCGCCCATCTTGTGCTTTTCCAGCAGCACCACGGAGGCGCCCAACTGACTGGCGCCGGCCGCGACCGAGAGGCCGCCCGAGCCGGCGCCGATAACGCAGAGATCCACCTTCAGCGCGTCGGCCATCTACACTCCCTAATAAACAAACGAATGCTAGGTGCCGGGAAATTAATCTCGCGTCAACCGGCCGCCTGTTTCCGCGCCTTGATGCGCTTGTAAACAACCGGGATCAGCGCCAGCACGGCGAGGCCGATAATCGGGCCCAGAATTTCCGGCTTGAAGATGATTCCGAGATCCGGCGTCTCGCCGGCGTCGAACACCGCGCCCAGGCCGTTGCCGACGCTGGCATAGACGAACGTGCCGGGCATGATGCCGAAGAAGGTGCCGATCACGTAGGTCCTGAGCGGCACGCCCAGGAACGCCGGCACCAGATTGACCACGAAAAAAGGAAACAGCGGCACCAGGCGCAGCACCAGCAGATAGCTGAGCGCGTTTTCCTGGAACCCTTCTTCCATCTTCCGCACCCAGGGCCCGGCCTTGGCGCGCAGCACGTCGCCAAGCGCGGTCTTTGCGGCGATGAACAGGATGGTGGCGCCGATGGTGGCGCCGATGACGACACATATCCCACCCAGCCAGACGCCGAACAGAAAACCGCCCAGCAGGGTCATGACCGCGCCGCCCGGCAGCGAGAACGCCACCACCACGATGTAAGCCGCGAGAAAAATCACAACTGCCAGCACGGCATTGGCGGCGACATAGTCCGTCAATGCCACCCGGTGCTCGCTCAGCACCTCGAATGACAGGTAACGCTGGCCGCCTGCGGCAAAGAACGCAACCAGACCCGCCGCCAGGATCAATACCGGCAACAGGCGCTTGAACGAAAAGCCTCCCTTGTCGCCGTCGGAGGATGGCTCGCTCATGGTTCCACCTTTTTGTCCATCATGACGAATTCGGCGTGGTTATTCACGTCGTTCAGCATCCAGTCGTAGCTGTCGCCGCTGATCCGGCGGATGCCGTCAAGCTGGGCCAGCAGATCGGGCTTGGCGTACTTCTTGATATGCGCGATGACGCCCGCGTCGTTGCCGCCGAAGTCGACTTCGAACCAGTCATAGATGCTCGAGACCCTGAGTTTGCCCCGCCGCACCCGCACACCGCGCGGATTGTTGATGAAGGCAACCGCGCCCGCGTCCAGCATCGTGTCCAGGGTGGCGCTCGTATAGGCCGTATCGGCCAGGTTCGGACAGCCGACGGCGGCGCAGTTGACGCCATAGTGAATGCGGGGATCTTGCCATATCGGCCGCAGGATGCGGTGCTCGATGTCGTCCAGGCTCAGCTTTTCACCCTCGACCGTCACCAGCTTGGCGCCCCAGGGGCCGGACGAGAAGAAGCCCGGCGAGATGCGGATGTCCTTGATCGACTCCACCGGATAGTGCTCGAGAACGGTCTGGATGGTCAGTGCGTTGTAGAGGTTAATCCAGTAGGCCTTCTGCTCGGTCCGGTTCAGCTTGCTGACCTCGGTCCGGGCGAGGCCGTCGATATAGCTGTCCAGCACCTTGCTTTCGTCCCGATCGACGGCCTGGTAGTCGAACCGGTTGACGCCGCTGATGTCGGTCTTGATGTAGCGACCCAGCAGCCGCGACCAGACCGAGTGGTCGATGATTTGGGTGGAATTGGCGTCATGCGCCGTCCAGCGCTCCCACAGATCCGGCTTTGGCGCGGCCTGCGCGGAATTCACGACCAGAAAAAAGACGGCGGCGGTGGCGACAGCGAAGCTACGAATACGCATCACGATTACGGCCCTCATTTAGTGACTACAGTCATGTCTGCCGGGAACTTGCCGTTTTCGTACGCGGATCGCACGGTTTGCTTTCCGTGACCGCGGCGGTCGTCCCCTTCCACCCAGATGTATTATGCATTTCGGCGCCCGATTTCAGCGACGATAAAGCAAACGTGAAAGTACGGGCGGCAAGCGTGAGCGGGCCGTGAGACCCGCCGGATCCGGCGGTCCCGGCCAGCGTCGGCACGCCCGGGGACGACGGTGGGCGGCGTTGACTCGGCCCTGGCGAGCGCTTATACAGCGGGCCTTGATTTCGGCGCCATGGGGCCGAAGTCGGAACCACGGAGTCGTACCGGTGAAACGGACCTATCAACCGAGCAAACTCGTGCGCAAACGGCGCCACGGCTTTCGGGCCCGCATGGCGACCGTCGGCGGCCGCCGCATCGTGGCCAACCGCCGCGCCAAGGGTCGCAAGCGCCTCTCGGCCTGACCGCATGCCGGCCGCCGTCGGCCGCCTGAAACGGCGGGCGGAATTCCTGCGTGTCGCCGGCGCCAAGCGCCGGTTCATCACTCCCGGCCTGGTCTTGCAGATGCGTCCGTGGGCCTCGGACGCGCTGGAAGGGGACGAACAGGTGCAGCACAGCCTCCGGCTCGGCTTTACCGTCAGCAAGAAGGTCGGCAACGCGGTCGAACGGAACCGCGCCCGCCGCCGGCTGCGCGCGGCGGCCGCCGACGTCATGGGGCATTGCGCCGAACCGCGTCGCGACTATGTAATCATCGGACGGCGGGCCGCCCTCTCGCGACCGTATCCGGCTTTGCTGCAGGATCTGAAAACGGCGTTGCGCAGGCTGAAGGCCTGCCGGGCCGATGCGGGTGGCGAGGCTGGGCCGGCCCCTGACCGCCAGCCGTGAGGCCATGATCCGATGAGTCTCCTCGCGCATTTTCTGACGCTGCTTGTCCGCGGCTATCAGCTGTTGCTGTCGCCCTATCTCGGCGGCACCTGCCGATATCAGCCGAGCTGTTCCCGCTACGCCCTCGACGCGCTGCGTCGGCACGGCGCGCTGCGTGGCGGCTGGCTCACGTTGCGCCGCCTGGGGCGCTGTCATCCACTCGGCGGCATGGGCTACGACCCGGTGCCGCCGGCCAAATCAGCCGAGTAGAACGCATGGCCGACCAACGCAACCTGATCATGGCGATCGTGATTTCGCTCGCGATCCTGGTCGGCTGGACGATGTTCTTCGAACAGACGCTGGTGCCGCCGCCGCCCACGACGGAACAGCAGGCCGGCACGCAGCAGGCGCCCACGGGCGACGCCACGGTTCCAGTGCCGACCGCGCCGACGGGCGCGCCCACCGTGCCGGGCGTACCGCCGACTGCCGATCCTTCGGCCGTCCGCGACGCGGCGCTCGCCGAGGTGCCGCGAATTCGCATCGAGACGCCCCGGCTCAGCGGCTCGATCTCGCTGCGCGACGGCCGCATCGACGACCTGACGCTCAACGAATACAAGGTCAACCAAACACCCGACAGTCCCGACGTGACGCTGCTGTCACCGCGCGGTAGCCAGTTGCCCTACTTCGCCCGCTTTGGCTGGGTCGCGCCGGCCGGCGCCGAGCTCAAGCTGCCCGACGGCGATACGGTCTGGACCGCCAACCGCGACGTACTGACGCCCGAGACGCCGGTCACCTTGACTTGGGACAATGGCGAGGGCTTACGCTTCGTCCGCGTCTACGAGCTGGACAAGGACTACATGTTCACGATCCGCCAGCGCATTGTGAACAACTCGGACCAGCCGATCAGCCTACACCCGTTCGGCCTGGTGCAGAGGACCGGTCAGCCGGACACGTTCCAGCTCTACATCCTGCACGAAGGGCCGATTGGCGTCATGAACGAGACGCTGGACGAGGTCGACTACGACGACGTGCAGGACGCCGGCAAGATCGAATACCGGACGCCGAACGGCTGGATCGGCATCACCGACAAATACTGGCTGACCGCGCTGGTGCCGGACCAGGACAGCGAATTCACCGCCGCCCACCGCTATCTTGAGGGCGACCGGTTCCAGTCCGACTATCTGAGAGACCTGGAGACCGTGCCGGCCGGCGGCAGCGCCGAGGTCGTCAACCGGCTATTCGCCGGCGCCAAGGTCGTCAATCTGCTCGACAGCTATCGCGACCGCTACAACATCCCGCTGTTCGACCGTGCCGTCGACTTCGGCTGGTTTTTCTTCCTGACCATTCCGCTGTTCCACGTCCTGCACTACTTCTACCTGCTGATCGGCAACTTCGGCCTGGCGATCCTGCTGCTGACGGTCTGCGTCAAGCTGGTGTTCTTCCCGCTCGCCAACAAGTCCTACAAGGCGATGAGCAAGATGAAGGCGCTGGCGCCGGAGATGACCAAGCTGCGCGACAAGTACGGCGACGACCGGCAGAAGATGAATCAGGAGCTGATGGCCCTCTACAAGAAGGAGAAGGTCAATCCGGCCTCCGGCTGTCTGCCGATCCTGATCCAGATCCCGGTGTTCTTCGCGCTCTACAAGGTGCTCTACGTCACCATCGAGATGCGGCACGCGCCGTTCTACGGCTGGATCCAGGATCTGTCGGCGCCCGATCCGACGACCATGTTCAACCTGTTCGGCCTGATTCCCTGGTCGCCGCCGGACTTCCTGATGATCGGCATCTGGCCGCTGCTGATGGGCATCAGCATGTTCGCCCAGCAGAAGCTGAACCCACAGCCGACCGATCCGGTGCAGGCCAAGGTCTTCCTGCTCATGCCGATCCTGTTCACCTTCCTGCTGGCGCAGTTCCCGGCCGGTCTGGTGATCTACTGGACCTGGAACAACCTGCTGTCCATGGCCCAGCAGTACCTGATCATGAAACGCATGGGCGTGCCGATCGGAAACAGCTAGTGGCGGATCCAGCCACCGAAGCCGAGGCGGCGGCCGCCGCCGCGATCGAACGCGGCCGTCTGCTGTTCGCCCGCGCGAGCGAATTCGTCACCGGCGTCGCCCGCATCGATCAACTGCCCGATTCCGACCTGGTGGAGGTGGCCTTCGCGGGCCGCTCGAACGTCGGCAAATCGAGTCTTTTGAACGCCGTGACCGGCCGCAAGGCGCTGGCCCGCACCTCGCACACGCCGGGCCGCACGCGCGAGATCAACTTCTTTTCCGTCGATGGCCGGCTCCACCTGGTCGACCTGCCGGGCTACGGCTATGCGCGGGCGTCGAAGACCGACATCGCCCGCTGGACCCGGCTGATCCACGACTACCTCAGAGGCCGGCCGCAGCTCCGGCGCGCCTTCCTATTGATCGACGCCCGCCACGGCATCAAGGACACCGACAACGCGGTCATGGACCTGCTCGATACGGCGGCCGTCAGCTACCAGGCGGTGCTGACCAAGGCCGACAAGGTGAAACCGCAGGCGCTGGAAGCGGTCGTCGCGGCCACAGCGGCGAAACTCGCGAGCCACGGCGCCGCTCATCCCGAGATCATCGTCACCAGCACGGTCAAAGGCGCCGGCATTGCCGAGCTCAGGGCCGCGCTGGCGCCCCTGGCGGACGGGGCCTGAGGGGCCGATCGATCCCGCGCCGGCAACGGCATTTCCAATCGGACACCGACTGCGCTATAAGGCGCCGCCATGAGCACTGGCGCCCACGATAGCGACCACCTCGCGACCGCCCGGACCCTGTCCGAGGCGTTGCCGTATATGCGCGAGTATGCCGGCGCGACCTTCGTTATCAAGTATGGCGGCCACGCCATGGGCGACGACGACCTGGCGGCCCGTTTCGCCCGCGACGTCGTGCTGATCAAGCAGGTCGGCATCAATCCGGTCGTTGTGCACGGCGGCGGGCCGCAGATCGGCGACATGCTGGAACGGCTGGCGATCAAAAGCGAGTTCGTGGACGGCCTGCGAGTCACCGACAAGGCCACCGTCGAGATCGTCGAGATGGTGCTCTCCGGCTCGATCAACAAACAGGTCGTCACCGAGATCAACCGCGCTGGCGGCACCGCCATCGGCCTCTCCGGCAAGGACGGCCGCCTGATCGAGGCCCGGCGGTTGCGGCGCAGCAAACGCGATCCGGATTCGAATATCGAGCGCGTGCTCGATCTGGGCTTTGTCGGCGAGCCGAGCCAAGTCAATCCCAAGCTGCTGCGCACGCTTGCCGAATCCCACGTGATCCCGGTGATCGCGCCGATCGGCGTCGGCAACAACGGCGAGACCTACAACATCAACGCCGACACCGCGGCCGGCGCCGTCGCGGCGACGCTCGGCGCAGCCAAGCTGATCATGCTGACCGATGTCGCCGGCGTGCTCGACCAGGACGGCGAATTGATTTCCGAGCTGACGCCCGAGCAGGCCGCGACCCGCATGACCGACGGCACCATCACCGGCGGCATGATCCCGAAGCTGGAGACCTGTCTGCAGGCGGTGGATCAAGGCGTCGATGCGGCCCACATCCTGGACGGCCGCCTGCCGCACGTCCTGTTGTTGGAAATCTTCACCGAAGCCGGCGCCGGCACGAAAATCCACCGGTTCTAGCTAGCGCTCGGCAAACGCTTCGGTCGCGTCTGGATTGCCGGGTCAAGCCCGGCAATGACGAACTTGTGCGACTTGCGCTAACCCATTCGTCATGCCCGGACTTGATCCACTGTTGTCCGGTTTAGCCATGGGTGAAGTTGATTTTGAGCTGGCCATTGGATTTGGGCTTGTCGGGCGGTGGGTCGAAGAGGTGGGCGAGCGGCCTGCGCTGGAAGCTCGTCTTGGCGACCAGTCGGGCGATGGCTTGGAGCCCAAGGCTGGTGCCGGTTCTGATCTGGGCCAGACGCAGCAGCAGATAAGCGATCAGCGCGGTGAGGATCTGGATGCGCACGGCATTCTCGTTGCTGCCCAGGAAGTGCCGGATCTTCAGGTTCTGCTTGATCCACTTGAAGAACAGCTCGATCTGCCAGCGTTGTTTGTAAAGCGTGGCGATCTCGCTGGCCGGCGCCGTCAGATCGTTGCTGACGAGCGTGATCTCGCGGCCGCTGTCGATCACCACGCGGACCAGCCGGACCGGCTTGTCGAACGGGTTCCGGCGGTTGCGCGCCAGCCGTTCGGACAATCGCACGACCTGATCAGCCCGCACCGGCCCCTCGGCCGCCAGCGGCCGGGTCTCGATCAGCCGCACCGGCGAATTGCGCTTTAGCCGGGTGACGAACCGGCAACCGCGAGCATCGAGCGCGGCCCAGAAGCCGAAGTCGTAGTAGCCCTTGTCGAACACATAGGTGGCGCCGGCCTCAAGCGGGAAGCGCTTGGCCGGCGTGATGTCGTTGACCTGGGCCGAGGTCACGGCAAAACACACCGGCCCCGCTACCTGCGGGTCGTAGACCACGTGCAGCTTCACACAGCCATCGGCCTGCCAGCTGCTGATCCGCTTGCCGACCACGACCCGGGTCGCATCGATCAACCGCAGCATCTCCCGGCGGCAACGCCCCGACACCTGCTGGTCCAACTGCGCCACCAGCGCCTGCAACACAGCCTCGAACAACGCCACAGGCCGCTGCCGATTGGCATCCGACAAGGTCGACCGCCGCACCGGCTTCAGACCCAGATGTGCATGACTGCCCGGAAACCGCTCCATCGCGCCGACCACCTCGCGCAGAGACTGCGACCCCGACAGCTGCGCAAACACCATGCTCAGAAACTGCGTCCAGCAGGGCAGACGCCGTACCCGGTGGTCGGCTCCGTGAGCGGTGACAAACTTTTCAAACCGCCAGCGCGGAAAGGCCTTCATCAAGCCGCCGAAAACCGTATCCTGATAGCGCATGGCTTGGGCTCCTCACCGAGCTTCAATTCAACCGATCGTTCCCAAAATCAGTTGAATCCAAGCCATGCAGCCTGTCCACAAATTCTAAACCGGACAACAGTGGACTTGATCCGGGCATCCAGCGGCATTGATGGCCGGCCAACGCCCGCGCGTCCTCACGCGAACGCGTCGAGCTGCCACTTCATGTCTTCTTCGCTCATCGGATAATCGGTGCCGTTGCGCGCGTAGAGCATCTTGTTCGGCGGCACCTTGCCGGCCTTGCTTTGCAGGCGCATGGCCGTGCGCATGGACAGCCCGGCCTTCCAGCTCAACGCGGTGATGGCCTTGGCGCTGCCGGAATTCAGCAGCTTGCGGACGCTCTCCAACGACACCTGGCCGCGCATCGACAGCGCGTGCACGACGAAATCGATCTGACCGACATCGATCGCGCCGCTGATGGTTTCATCGTCGAGCTGGCCGGACTTGAACAGCTCCCGGGCACGGGCCTCGTCGGCCGCCTCGACTTCACCGCCAGTCTGATCCAGGCGTTTCTTCACGGCCTCCGCCAGCTCGGCCGCCGTATGGTCGTCCAGGTCGTTGCGCTCGGCCAGAATGCTGACCAGGGAAGAGGCGACAAAGCCGGCGATCCGCCGCACCGCCCGCATCGACAGTTCCGGGCGCATGACCAGGGGCTCGTGCCAGCTGTCGACCTCGGCGGCGTTGTCGATGATGCGGTCCAGCGTCTCTTCCCGGATCTGCGCGCCCTTGTTGGTCAACAGCGCCGCCACGGCCGGCACGTCCAGCGACGCGACAACCGCATCGGCGACATCGGCGCCAACGTCGCTGCGCCTGGCGATCGCCGTCATCGCGCCCTGGGCGGTGCCGGCGGCGATGATTTCCAGCAGATCGGCGTCGTTCAACAGCGGCGAGTATTCCAGCACCGGCGCCGAGACGATCAGCTCGACGTCCCTGGCGAGCCGGGTGATCACGTTCTTCGGCACATTCGCCGCGGCCTTCAATTGATCTGACAGGATCGCGCGGACCCGCGGCAACTGGTCCTGCGCCAGCAAGTCCAGCACCTCGATCGCCTGTTCCCGAACCCGGTTCTGTTCGTCCTCCGGCATATCCGGCACCAGCCGGGCGATCTTGAGCGCCAGGTCGCAGCGCACCTGGTCGTCGACATCCGTCGCCAGCAGCGCGTCGGCCTGCGCGGGCGTCGACTCGTTGGCGGCGATCGCCCGCCGGACATCCGGGGAATCGTCCTCGGCCAGGTAATACAGGATCTCCGGCCGGGCATCCGTCCGGCTCGCCAGGTCCAGGCGGACGCTGGCATCGGCATTCTGAATCTGCTGCCGCTGCTCCTCGTAGCTCAAAGACAGCTGCTCGTCGGCCAGTTTACGCTTGCGGCTGAAAAGCTTCCTCAGCATCCGGTTTCCCCACTACCTCTCGGTATCCTCGTCAACGCCGGCCAGCACCACGGCGCCCTTGCCGGCTTGCTTCGCCCGGTACATGGCGGCGTCGGCGGCGGCGATCAGGCTGTCGACGCTGCAGTCGGCGTCGGGCGCGGCGACCGCGACGCCGATCGACACCGTCAGCGGCCGATCGTCGCTGCCGGAATGGCGTCGCAGCTTGGCGGCGTCCGCCAACAGCGCCGTCGCCTTGGTCATGGCGCCCTCGGCGCCGGTTTCCTCCAGCCAGATCGCGAACTCGTCACCGCCAATGCGGCCGGAAATGTCGCCGCGGCGCGTGCTGTCGTTGCTCATCAGCCCGGCCAGCTCGCTCAGGGCCGCGTCGCCCCGGGCATGGCCGTGCATGTCGTTGACCGCCTTGAAATTGTCGAGATCGAGATACAGCAGCGCGCCGACCCGACCCATGCGGCGATGCTGCGCGATCCGCTGCGACACCGCCTCGACGAAGGCTCGCCGGTTCAATAGCCCGGTCAGCTCGTCGGTGCGCGACAGGTATTCCAGTCGGTCCTGCACTTCGGCCTGGGCGATGGCAATGCCGATATGGCCGGCGATATCGGCCAGCACCGACTTGTCCTCGGCCTCGTCGCGCGGGGCGTCGCCCTGCCAGACCACGCACAACCGGCCCTTCAACTCATGTTGATAGCGGCACCGCGCGATCAGCGTCCGACGCGCGCCGTGGGCAATCAGATCGACATCGGCCCCGTCGCCAGCGTCGGCGGCCGGCAACTCATCGGGCGCTGGCGCCAGCCCGGCATCGCCGAACGTGGCCGCCACCTCGGCCGCGCCGCGGTCGCCGTCGCGAATGATCGTCACCTGGGACGCCTGCATGGCCTGCGCCGTCAGCTTCGCGGCGGCGGCGAACATGGCGTCCGGCGTCAGTTCGTTGCGGATCGAGTCGACAATCCCGCGGGTCAGCTCCTGGCGCGTCCGGGCGCGGCTCAGCTCGGCCTCGCGCTCCCGCGCATCCGTCACGTCGCGGCAGACGCCGCGCCCACCGCACCAGTTGCCGTCGTCGTCCAGCACCGGCAGGCTCGACACCAGCACGCAGGCCGGACGCCCATCCGACCGCTTCAGCCAGACCTCGACGCCATTCTGCGGCTCGGGGCTCTCGAACGGCCAGGGTTCCGGCGGCGAGTCGGGATCGGGCGCCAGCAGACGCGCGGGATGGTCGGCCAACTCACGCGCGTCGTAGCCGAGCGCGCCCTGCGGCGAGACGAAGGCGAAATTGCGGTCGGCCCCGATCTCCCAGGCGAAATCGGCCGAGCAGGTCACCAGATCCTTGAACAATTGCCGCGACAGCACCACGGCCTCGGTGAAATGCACGTCCAGCGTGCTGTCGCGCCCGACCGCCAGCACCGCCGCGTCGCCGCCCTCGGCGACTGGCAGAAAGGCGAGATCGAAGACCCGGCCGGCATATTCGCCGGTCAGCTTCAGGCGCTCCAGGCTCGGGCGCCGGTCGCGGATCACCCGCAGCAAGGTGTGCTTGATCGTCGGATTTGTCTCGAGCACCGAGATCACCGGCTCGATGGCCGGGTTGCAGGCCAGCACCGCGCCGTTCGCGTCGACGCAGAACGCCGGTCCCGGATAGGCGGCCACCAGGCCCGCGGGCGAGTGATCGGCCACCCCCGTCGACGCCCCCTCGAGCAGCTGTTGCGACTGGGAAAGTGGCGGCATGTACTTGATCTGCGGCGGAATTTCGTATTTCCGGACCCTAGCCGGGGAAGCTTAAGGCGGCCTTAACCCGTCCCGCGTTTGATCAGGACAACCGCCGGTTTTCCCTTGCCCTCGGCGACGCCAGCCACCAGAGTCCTTCGCATGCCGCAAGCCGCCTCCACCGACCCCGACAGCTTCGATCATGTCGAGGTCTGGATCTTCGATCTCGACAACACGCTTTATCCGCGCCGCTGCAATCTGTTCGATCAGATCGACCGGCGCATGGGTGAGTTCATCGCCGGCTATATGGGCGTCGACTTCGACGAGGCGCGCCGTCTGCAGAAGGATCATTTCCGCCAGCACGGCACCACGCTGCGCGGCCTGATGGTCGAACAGGATATGGACCCGCAGGCCTTCCTCGATTACGTGCACGAGATCGACCTGTCGGGCATCCCGGCGGACATCGCGCTCAACGCCGCGCTCGACCGCCTGCCCGGCCGCAAGCTGATTTTCACCAACGGCACCCGCGAACATGCCGCCCGCGTCACCGATCGGCTCCGCATCCGGCATCATTTCGAGGACGTGTTCGATATCGTCGATTCCGACTATCTGCCGAAGCCGACCATGGATCCGTACGAGAAGATGCTGGCCCGGCACGGCATCGATCCGCTGAAGGCGATCATGTTCGAGGACATGGACCGCAACCTGGCGCCCGCCGCGGCGCTCGGCATGACCACGGTCTGGGTCTCCGACGCGCCCGACAGCCCGGCCCGCGCCGCCGACGCCGACCACGTCCACCACCACACATCAGACCTGACGACCTGGCTGACGGCGTTGCCCTGACGCCGGTTGACTGGCGCGGCGCTGTCACTATGGTGCGCCCGTTCGCCAACGCGTGAGAGGGGCCGCCATGAGCACCGACAGTCTGCAAACCGCGATCGACGCCGCCTGGGAAGACCGCGAGAACATCGGTCCCGGCACCACGGGCGCCGTGCGCGACGCCATCGAGACGGCGCTGACCGCGCTCGACGGCGGCGAGATGCGCGTCGCCGAGAAGCGCGACGGCGGCTGGCAGGTGAACCAGTGGCTGAAAAAGGCCGTGCTGCTGTCGTTCCGGCTCTACGACATGGCGCCCATCGACGGCGGCCCCGGCGCACGCACCACCTGGTTCGACAAGGTGCCGTCGAAGTTCGAGGGCTGGGGCGACAACCAGTTCCGCGCCGCCGGCTTCCGCGCCGTGCCGAACTGCGTGGTCCGCCGTTCGGCCTATATCGCGCCCGGCGTGGTGCTGATGCCGAGCTTCGTCAACCTCGGCGCCTATGTCGATTCCGGCAGCATGGTCGACACCTGGGCCACGGTCGGCAGCTGCGCCCAGATCGGCAAGAACTGTCACATCTCCGGCGGCGCCGGCATCGGCGGCGTGCTGGAGCCGCTGCAGGCCAATCCCGTGGTCATCGAGGACGACTGCTTCATTGGCGCCCGCTCGGAAGTGGCCGAGGGCGTCATCGTCGAGCAGGGCGCGGTGCTGTCCATGGGCGTCTATATCGGCGCCTCGACCAAGATCGTCGACCGCGCCACCGGCGAGGTGCATTACGGCCGCGTGCCGGCCTATTCGGTCGTCGTGCCGGGCTCGCTGCCGGGCCAGCCGTTGCCCGACGGCAGCCCCGGGCCCAGCCTCTATTGCGCCGTTATCGTCAAGCAGGTCGATGCCGGCACCCGGGCCAAGACGTCGATCAACGAACTGCTGCGCGATTGATTCAATCGGCGATAGTCGACCGGCTGGCCCTTTAAGGACAGTTGACCGGATTTCGGGCAGAAGCTAAGACCCGAAGCATGGATGCAAACGCGCGGATCGATCCGCTGGATCTCGCCCGCGCGCTGATCCGTCGGCCCAGCGTGACGCCGACGGACGCCGGCGCGCTCGACGTCTTGCAAACGACGCTCGAAGGACTGGGCTTCGTCTGCCACCGGCTGGTGTTTTCCGAGCCCGGCACGGCCGACGTCGACAATCTCTATGCCCGGTTCGGCGACGGCCGGCCGAATTTCTGCTTCGCCGGCCATACCGACGTCGTGCCGGTCGGCGACGCGGCGGCCTGGCAGGTCGATCCCTTCGCCGGCGAACTGATCGACGGCGCGCTCTGGGGCCGCGGCGCCAGCGACATGAAAGCGGCCATCGCCTGCTTCGCCGCCGCCGCCGCCGGCTTCCTGACCGACCACGGCGAGGGCTTCGGCGGCGCCATCAGCCTGCTGATCACCGGCGACGAGGAAGGCCCGGCGATCAACGGCACCGAGAAGGTGCTGGCCTGGCTCGACGAACGCGGCGAGGCGATCGACCATTGCCTGGTCGGCGAGCCGACCAATCCCGGCACGCTCGGCGAGATGATCAAGAACGGCCGCCGCGGCACGCTCGGCGGTAAGCTCGTGGTGCGCGGCACCCAGGGCCATGTCGCCTACCCACACCTTGCCGACAATCCGATCCCGCGCCTGCTCGCCATGCTCGACCGGTTGCTGGCGCGCAGGTTCGACGACGGCAACGCGCATTTTCAGGCGACCAACCTCGAGATCACAACCGTCGATGTCGGCAACCCGGCCAGCAACGTGATTCCGGCCGAGGCGACGGCCGCCTTCAACATCCGTTTCAACACCAGCCAGCGCGGCGACGAGCTGTGCGACTGGCTGCGCCGCGAGTGCGCCGACGTCGGCGGCGACTATGACCTCAGCCTGCGCGTCGGCGGCGAGCCGTTCCTGACCGCGCCCGGCGACTTCACCGACATGCTGCGCCAGGCCATTGAGGCCGAGACCGGCGTCGCGCCCGAGCTCAGCACGACGGGCGGCACGTCGGACGCGCGCTTTATCAAGAACCATTGCCCGGTGGTCGAGTTCGGCATGGTCGGCCGCACCATGCACAAGGTCGACGAGCATGTCGCCGTCGCCGACATCGAAACCCTGACCAGGATCTACCGGCGCGTGCTGCAGCGCTATTTCACCTGACATGCCGCCGCGCAGCGAGATCGAAGGATCGCTCTACGGCGCCTGGCGCCTGGTCCTGCGGGATCCGGACAGCCTCAACTATTTCAACATATCAGCCGACGGCTTCTGGCGTTCGTTCTTCGCCGCCGCCATCGTCGCGCCCCTGTTTTTCATCAGCAGCCTGCTGTCGTTGAATCTCGTCGCCGACGACGCCGCCGCGGCGGCACCGGCATTCAGCTTCGTCGCGCTCGCGTTCAACTTCGTCGTCGCCTGGGTCGGCTACGTGGTGCTCATGTTTCCGGTCACGCGGCTGCTCAATCTCGAGTCCCGCTATGCCGCCTATGTCATCGTCTGGAACTGGACCGCCGTCCTGCAGGTCGCGTTGCTGTTCGCGGCCGCGCTGTTGCGGGGCTCGGGACTGTTTTCGGGCGGTGTCGGCGACGCGGCGCTGATCGCCGCCGTGCTGACCTCGCTCTACATCGCCTATCTGGTCGCGCGCGCCGCGCTCGGCTGCGATATCCCGGTCGCGATCGGCCTGGTGATCTTCGAGAACCTGCTTCACCTGGCCATCGACCGCACCGGAAACGCGCTATTCGGCTAGCTCTTTGAGTTCGGCGGAATCGGCGTCGCCAGGATAGAACACGGCGTCGAGATAAAGCCCGTCCGGCGGCGCCACGGGGCCGCACCGCGCGCGGTCGCGGGCCGCCAGCGCCGCCGCGATCTCGCCTTCGGCCCAGCGGCCCTCGCCGACCTTCTTCAAACTACCGACCATGGACCGGACCTGGTTGTGCAGGAACGACCGGGCCAGCGCCGTGATCCGCACCTCCTGGCCGTCCCGACTGACGTCAAGCGCGGTCAACGTCTTCAGCGGCGACTTCGCCTGACATTGCACCGAACGGAAGGTCGTAAAGTCGTGCCGGCCGACCAGCGCCTGCGCCGCGCGGTGCATGGCGTCGGCGTCGAGCGGCGGCACCACGTGCCAGGCCCGGCCGCGCAGATAGGTCAGCGGCGCCCGCCGGTTGACGATGCGGTAGACATAACGCCGGCCGATGGCGCTGAACCGGGCATGGAAGTCGTCGTCGACCTCGACCGCGGACAGCACGGCCACTGGCCGCGGCTTCAGGTGGAAGTTGGCGGCGTCCCGCACGTTGTCGGCCGGCATCGCCTTCGCCAGATCGACATGCACGGTCTGCGCCGCGGCATGCACGCCGGCATCCGTGCGGCCCGCCGCGAAAACCGCCGCCTCGTGCCCGCAGAAGGCGCCGATCGCGGCTTCCAGGGCGGCCTGTACCGACGGCCCGTTGTCCTGTCGCTGCCAGCCGACGAAGTCCCGGCCGTCATATTCGACCGTCAGTCGGTAGCGTGGCATGGCTCCCCCGGAGACCGTCGTCAGCCCAGCCGCGTGCCGGCCGGGATCGGGAAGCCCCGCAACAGCGCGTCGGCCGCCATCGGCGCCTTGCCGGCCCGCTGCAGCTCCAGCAGCCTGAGCGCGCCGTCGCCGCAGGCCACCGTCAGGCGATCGTCCATCGCCGTGCCCGGCGTCCCCGAAACGTCGGCCACCGGTTCGGCCAGCAGCACCTTGATGCGGGCGCCGTCATGTTCGAACCAGGCGCCGGGAAACGGCGACAGGCCGCGGATCTGGCAATCGAGCGCGGCCGCCGGCCGCGACCAGTCGATGCGCGCCTCCGACTTGTCGATCTTGTCCGCGTACGTCACGCCCCTCTCGGCCTGCGGCCGGGACGTCAGCCGGCCGTCTGCCAGTCCCGCCAACGCCTCGACCATCAGCGGCGCGCCGAGGCGCGCCAACGCGTCGTGGAGATCGCCGGCCGTGGTCTGCGGCCCGATCGACACCCGTTCCTCAAGCAGTATCGGTCCGGTATCGAGTCCCGCCTCCATCTGCATCACGGCAATGCCGGTTTCGCCGTCGCCGGCCATGATCGCGCGCTGGATCGGCGCCGCCCCACGCCAGCGCGGCAGCAGCGACGCATGCAGGTTGAGGCAGCCGAGCCGCGGCGCCGCCAGGACCGGCGGCGGCAGGATCAGGCCATAGGCGACGACGACGGCGGCATCCAGTCCCAGATCGGCGAACGCCGCCTGCGCCTCGGCATCCTTCAGATGGACGGGTGTCCTGACGTCGATGCCGCGAGCTTCTGCGACCCGCTGGACCGGCGACGGTCGTGGCTGCTTGCCCCGGCCGGCCGCGCGCGGCGGCTGGGAATAGACGGCGGCGATGTCGTAGCCGGCCTCGATCAGCGCCGTCAGCGTCGGCACCGCGAAGTCCGGCGTTCCCATGAAGGCGAGCCGAAGGCGGCTCATATCGCGCTAGGCGGACGCTTTTTGCCGGCGGGCCTTCACCAGCTTGCGGAGGATCATGCTGCGCTTTATGGCCGAGAGATGATCGACGAACAGAATGCCGTCGAGATGGTCCATCTCGTGCTGAATGCAGCGCGACAGCAGGCCGGTGGCGTCCAGTGACTGCGGCCTGCCGTCCCGGTCCAGGAATTCGACCGTGATCCCTTCCGGCCGTTCGATCTCTGCGTAGTGCTCCGGCAGCGACAGGCAGCCTTCGTTGTAGAGCGCCATGTCGTCGGAGAACCGCACGATCTGCGGATTGACCAGGAACAGCGGCTCGCGTGGTTTGTCGTCGGGCGCGACGTCGGTCACGATCACGCGTTTCGTCACGCCGACCTGGATCGCCGACAGCCCGATACCCGGCGCCGCGTACATCGACTCCAGCATGTCGTCCATCAGCTTCCGGACGTGGTCGTCCACGGTCCCGACGGCCTCGGACAGCACCTTCAAGCGCGGGTCGGGCGCGGTAATGATCGGCATCAACGCCATGATTCGCTGGCCACCCTGAAAACTCCTTGCCATGCAGTACCTAGTATCTGCCTGGAAAACCGTCAAGTTCGCGGGAAAACCGGCAATTTCCGGCACGGCGTGCTAGGCTTGTTCCGGTTTTGATCCACAGATTCGAGGCCTGCCGTTCGATGGAGCCCACTCTGCTGATCATCGGCGTCGTCGCGGCGCTGCTCGTGGCCGCCGCGGCCGTCGCCGCCGTGCTGATCGTCGGCCGACAGGACCGGCGGGCCCGGCAGGACGCCGAAGCCCGCATCGCCCAGCTCGGCGACGCCGCCGCCGCCCTCGCCGCCGCGCAGCAGGAGATCGGCGGCCGGCTGTCGCAGATGGCCGAGCAGAACGCGGCCGAACGCGCCGAGCTGACGCGCAGCCTGCAGGAACGCCTCGACGGCGTCAGTAAGCGCATGGGCGACAGCCTCGAGCAATCCTCATCGAAAACGGCGGCCAGCCTCGGCGAGCTGCGCAAGCATCTGGACGTCATCGACCACGCCCAGAAGAACATCGCCGAGCTCACCGGCCAGGTCATCGGCCTGCAGGACATCCTCGACAACAAGCAGGCCCGCGGCGCCTTCGGCGAGGTGCAGTTGCAGGATCTGGTGGGCGCCATCCTGCCGCCGTCGGCCTACGCCTTCCAGGCCCAGCTCGAGAACGGCCGGCGGGTCGACTGCCTGGTGCGCCTGCCGCAGCCGCCGGGGCCGATCGGCATCGATTCCAAGTTTCCGCTGGAGAGCTATCACGCGCTGCGCGCGGCCCAGGACGAGACGTCCGAAAAGCGGGCGCAGCGCGACTTCCGGACCGCGATCCAGAAGCACATCACCGATATCCGCGAGCGTTACATCGTCGCCGGCGAGACGGCGGATTCGGCGCTCATGTTCCTGCCCTCGGAGGCGGTCTACGCCGAGCTGCACGCGAACTTCGCCGATCTGGTCGAGCTGTCCTACCGCGCCCGAGTCTGGATCGTCTCGCCGACGACGCTGATGGCGACACTCAACACGGTGCGCGCGGTGCTGAAAGACGCCCGCATGCGCGAGGCCGCCGGCGTTATCCAGACCCAGGTCCAGCTCCTGCTCGATGATGTGCGCCGGCTCGACGACCGGGTCGACAATTTGAAGCGGCACCATGCCCAGGCCGAGAAGGATCTGAAGGACATCGGCATCTCCTCGACCAAGATCATCAACCGGGCGGAAAAGATCGAGGACCTGCAGCTCGACGACGACACCGACGCCGCCGAAGCCGTCGAGGATGCCCTCGCGGCCCCCCGCCCCGCCACCGCCCTGTCCGGCGGCTGATGCCTCTGCGGTGAAGAATCAGAGCGGTTCCGCGAGCGCCGCGGCGCAGACGGACTACGCCCACCTGAAAACGCCTCACCATTCTGGATTGCCGGGTCAAGCCCGGCAATGACGGATTTGCGAGTTTTTTCAACGTGTTGATGTCATCACCGGGCTTGACCCGGTGATCCAGGGCGGGCGCGCCAACGGCTCTGATCACATTTCGTTTTATATATCATTTCGATATATTGATTAACGCGATATGTGAGTCATATCTAGTTAGCCAAGGCCGCGGTCTGGCCTGGCGGCACGGGCGGCGGATACGCCCGATTTGGAGATGATGAGATGAGTAGCAACGACCCGAAAGCCTTCGCCCTTTGGTTCGGTCTTTGGCTCTTGGGCTTGGTCGTTCTGGGCCTGGTTTCACTGGTCGGCAGCAGCGCCGCCGACGAGATGAACGACGCCGGCCGCGTTTATGTGACGACGGGACTGTCCTCGGTCGAACAGACGATCGACGGCGGCCTGACCGTTTATTCGCGCGCCATTCGGCCGGTAATCGGCTGCTGAGCCGGCCGCGTCAGAGCGACTTGCGCGCCTTCAGCGCGGCGGCCAGCGTACCGTCGTCGAGATAATCGAGCTCGCCGCCCACGGGCACGCCGTGGGCCAGTCCCGACACCTTCACATCGCAACCGGCCAGACGTTCGGTGATGTAATGCGCCGTCGTCTGGCCGTCGACCGTGGCGTTGGTGGCCAGGATCACCTCGTGCACCTCGGGCGCGGCCGCGCGCTCCAGCAGGCCGGCGATGTTGAGGTCCTCCGGCCCGACGCCGTCTAGCGCCGACAGCGTGCCGCCCAGCACGTGATAGCGGCCGCGGAACACCGCCGCCCGCTCCAGCGCCCAGAGGTCGGCCACGTCCTCGACCACGCAGATCGCCGCCGCCTCGCGGCGCGGATCGCGGCAGATGCTGCAGGGATCGCTGGCGTCGAGGTTGCCGCAGGTTGCGCAAGCGCGCACGTTCTCGGCCGCCGCCCGCAGGCTCTCGGCCAGCGGCGCCAGCAGCGTATCCTTGCGTTTGATCAGGTGCAGCGCCGCCCGCCGCGCCGACCGCGGCCCCAGCCCCGGCAGCTTGGCGAGCAACTGGATCAGCCGCTCGATCTCCGGTCCCATCATGACGCGATATCGGTGCCCTGGTCCCTATCCGTCATACCCGGACTTGATGCGGGCATCCATGCGGCATCTCAAAAAGCACCTGGATTGCCGGGCCAAGACCGGCATTGACGGATGGTTGAGCCGTGAAAATGGGGACGGTCCCCGTTTCGGTGGGCATAGAGCGCTAGAACGGCAGCTTCATGCCCGGCGGCAGCTGCAGGCCGCCGGTCAGCTTCTGCATTTCCTCGGCCGTACGCTCCTCGACCCGGCGCTTGGCGTCGTTGTGGGCGGCGACCAGCAGGTCTTCCATCACCTCGGCCTCTTCCGGCTTGCACAATGACGGATCGAGCTTGATGCTCCGCATCTCGCCCTTGCCGTTCAGCGTTACCTGGACCATGCCGCCGGCGGCGCTGCCGACGATCTCGATATTCTCGAGCTGCGCCTGCATTTCGGCCATCTTGGTCTGGAATTCCTGCGCCTGCTTCAGCATCTGGCCCAGATTCTTCATCGTCCGTCCTTATCGCTCGCCGTCTGTTTCAAGGCCGGCGCGTCCTCCGGCGGTGCGTCTTCGTCCGCCTCGTCCGCGCCTGACCCGTGCATATCACGCACGGCGCCGATTTCCGATCCCGGAAACACGTCGAGCGTCGCCTGCACCAGGGGATGCGCCGCGATCTCGGCCGCCGCCGCCTCGGCCGCCGCCCGGCTCTGTTCGGCCAGCGTCGGCGCGCCGTCCGCCTCGTTGTTGATGGTCACGACCCAGCTGTCGCCGGTGCACGCCTCGGCGAAGTTCTTCAGCATCACCGCGAGGTTCGCGGGCGCGTTCGGCCCCGGATGGAACTCGAGCTGACCCGCCGAGAAGCTGACGAGGTGCACATCCTCCCAAATGTGGTGGAACAGGATGCCCTGCTTGCGTTCCTCGGCCAGCGCCGCGAGCTGCGCGAAGTCGCGCAGAACAACTGTCGGCGCCGCCGGCGCGATCGGTTCGGCCGGCTCCAAGTCGGCGGGTGGCGGTTCGATCGGGGGCGGTTCTTCGACCGGTGGCATGTCCGCGGGCGGCGCTTCCACGGGTGTCTGCGCGACCGGCGCTGTCGACGCCGGCGCGGTCGCAGCGGTCGGCACGGCCGGCGCGCGCGCGGCGGCCGGATCGTCCTGCAGTTTAGCGACCAGATCGCCCGGCGGCGGCAGGTCGGCGCTGTAGGTCAGCCGCACCAGTATCATCTCGGCCGCCGCCAGCGGCGTCGGCGCCACGCGCACTTCGCCCAGGCCCTTCAGCAGCATCTGCCAGGCCCGTGCCAGCACCGGCATCGACAGCCGCCCGGCCATGTCCCGGCCACGGTCGCGTTCCTGCGCCGAGACCGTCACGTCGTCGCCGGCGTCCGGCGTCAGCTTCAGCCGCGTCAGCCAGTGCGTCAGCTCCAGCATGTCCTGCAGCACCACGACCGGATCGGCGCCGAGGTCGTATTGCGCCTTCAGCGAGGTCAGCGCGCGGCCCGTGTCGCCCGCCATCACCGCGTCGAACAGATCGAACACCTGGGCCCGGTCGGCGAGCCCCAGCATGTCCCGCACCTGCCCGGCATCGACCTTGCCGCCGGCATGCGCGATCGCCTGATCCAGCAGCGACAGGC
This sequence comes from Alphaproteobacteria bacterium, assembly GCA_965232515.1. Classification (GTDB taxonomy): domain Bacteria; phylum Pseudomonadota; class Alphaproteobacteria; genus JANQKO01. The sequence continues at coordinate 3,678,354 of CBDDPY010000002.1, forward strand.
CGTCGCGCGCCGAGCCGTCGGCCGCCCGCGCGATCAGCCGCAGCGCCTCGTCGTCGGCCGTGGCGCCTTCCTGCGCCAGAACGTGCGTGAAATGCGCGACCAGCGCGTCCGGTTCGATGCGGCGCAGATCGAAGCGCTGACAGCGCGACAGCACCGTCACCGGCACCTTGCGGATTTCGGTGGTGGCGAAGATGAACTTCACATGCTCGGGCGGCTCCTCCAACGTCTTCAACAGCGCGTTGAAGGCCGCCGTCGACAGCATATGCACTTCGTCGATGATGTAGACCTTGTAGCGGGCCGAGACCGGCAGGTAGCGCACGCCGTCCAGCAGCTCGCGCATATTGTCGACGCCGGTGCGGCTGGCCGCGTCCATCTCCAGCACGTCGACATGGCGCGATTCGGCGATGCCGACGCAGGCGTCGCAGATACCGCAGGGCTGCACCGTGGGCCCGCCATCGCCGTTTGCGCCGGTGCAGTTCAGCGCCCGGGCGATGATCCGCGCGGTCGTGGTTTTACCGACGCCGCGCACGCCGGTCAGGATGAAGGCGTGCGCGATGCGGTTCTCGGCGATCGCATTCGAGAGCGTCCGCACCATGGCGTCCTGGCCGATCAGCGCGTCGAAGGACTGCGGCCGGTACTTCCGGGCCAGGACCTGATAGGCGGGCGCCGCGGTCTCGGACGTTGGCTCAGGCGGACTGCTGGAAAGATCCGTCATGCGGGCTGCAGGTGTCGGCCTCCGGCCTGCCGTCGATTGGTTTTGGCTTCGGTATTCTGGCAGGCAGCTGGGAGATTGGACAACGACCCGAACCGGTCTCGTTACGGCTGCTTCCTTCCGGACCTGACCGGGTTGGCGAGGGGTCCGTCCGCCACCAACCTCCCAACCGCACTATATCAGCTTTTCCGCGCGCCGATGCAAGGCCGCCGGCGAGCACGATTGCCCTTGTCGGCTGCTTTGTGCCACCCTGCCGGCCCGCCCCGCGAACCGGTCCAAAACCAAACCCGGAACGTCCGAAGGAACGCCGTCATCGTCATGGCCCATATTCATACATTCGCCGGCAGTCCACTGGACCGCGCCGGCAATCAGCGCCGCGACCCGGACTGGCTGGCGCAGCAATACGCCGCGCCGGACAGCCGCTTCCTGCCGCTCTGGCAGTTGCGAGCGCTGATGCGCACCGACGGCCAGCCGACGATATCCTGGCTGCCGGCGGCCGAGGTCCAACCGTTCGTCGAGCAGGGCGCCATGCTGCTGTTCCTCGGCCTGAACGACGGTCGCGCGCATTTCGCCGTCGACGTCTCGGGCGCCGGGTCCGAGCGCGAGCACCAGCCGTTCCGCGAGCACGGCCGCTGGCTCGACGTGCGCAGCGCCGCCATGCAGTGCCCCGGCCCCGACGCGGCGATCTTGGCCCAGGCGCGTTCGCTGATCGACTGGCATGCCCGGCACGGTTTCTGCGCCGTCTGCGGCCAGCCGACGGCGCCCAAGGAGGCCGGCTATGCGCGGCAGTGCACGGACGAGGCCTGCAAGGCGCAGCACTTTCCCCGCACCGATCCCGTCGCCATCATGCTGGTGTTCCACCAGGGTGACGTGCTGCTCGGCCGGCAGCAATTCTTCCCCAAGAACTCCTATTCCGCGCTCGCCGGCTTCCTGGAGCCGGGCGAGAGCCTGGAGGAAGCCGTGCGCCGCGAGGTCATGGAAGAGGCCGGCGTGCCTGTCGGCGAGGTGCGCTACCACTCCTCGCAACCCTGGCCCTTCGTCTCGAACCTGATGATCGGCTGCTACGCTTACGCCGAATCCCGCGAGATCACCCTCGACCCGCACGAGCTGGAGGAGGCCCGCTGGTTCACCCGGCCCGAGATCGCCGACATGGTCGCGAACGCCGGCCCGGACGAGTCGCTCCTGCGCATGCCCCCGCCACTGTCGATCGCCCACCAGCTCGCCAAGGCCTGGCTGCAGGAAACCGCCTGAGGCCGCGTGATGTGTCCCTGGATCGCCGGGTCAAGCCCGGCGATGACGATAAGATATTGATATCAATAAGACTTCCGTCATGGCCGGGCTTGACCCGGCCATCCAGACGGCGGCACGGCGGTGCCGGACGTTCAGCGGAAATTCAAGAGCAAGATAATCCCCGCGACGATCAGCAGGATGCCGCCGATCTCGCTGGCGCTGGAGCGTTCGCGGAACACGAAATACGAGACCAGGAAGGTGAAGACCAGCTCGATCTGGCCCAGCGTGCGCACATAGGCGGCGTTCTGCATGGTCATGGCCGTGAACCAGCCGATCGAGCCCAGCACCGCGGTCACGCCGACCAGCCCCGACCGCCGCCAGGTCGACAGCACCAGCGGCAGCTGCGGCCGCTCCCGCCAGATCATGTAGGCGCCCATGATCGCGGTTTGCAGGCCGATCACCCAGAGCAGCGTATAGGCCGCCGCGATCCAGGCTCCGACATCGCCCAGTGACAGCGCGGCGGCGCGGATCGAGACCGCGGTCACGCCGAAAAAGGCGCCGGACAGCAGGCCGATCATCGCCGCCCGCTCGGTCCAGGCCGTGAACAGCCGGGTCCAGCCGGTCTGGCTCTTGACGATCGACAGCACCATCACGCCGACCATGCTGACGATGATGGCGAACAGGCCGCCGACGCTCACCGGCTCGGCCAGGATGACGATGCCGAAGACAGCGGTCTGCACCGACTCGGTCTTGGAATAGGTGGTGCCAACCGCGAAGTTGCGCAGCCCGAACAGATAGATCAGCAGCGAGGTGGCGATGATCTGGCAGATCCCGCCGAGCAGCGCGAAGCCGAGGAAGGTCGGGTTGACCGGCGGCAGCGTCATGCCGGCAAAGGCCACCAGGCCGACCACGTAGACCACCGCGACCGGCAGGCCATAGAAGAACCGCGTGAAGGTCGCGGCATTGGTGCTGAGGTCGGCCTTCAGCTGTTTCTGGATCGCCGTGCGCACGCACTGCAGGAACGCCGCCGCGATGGTGATGGGGATCCAGAGTTCGGTCATGTCGCCACGCCGGCGGCGGAGTCCCGCTGCCGGCCTTCAGTGTCGCTTAAGCAAGACCGAATGCTCTACGTTGTCGGATGCCGCAAGACAAGTTAGATAATGTCGATACTCCATTAGCTCATCTAATACACAGCTTATGACCCGTCGCCTTCCGCCGTTGACCGCCCTACGCGCTTTCGAGGCCACGGCCCGGCATTTGAGCGTGTCGGACGCCGCCCGCGAGCTGCACGTGACACAGTCGGCGGTCAGTCAGCAGGTGCGGGCGCTGGAGTCGCATCTGGGCCTGTCGCTTTTCCGGCGCGCGGGTGGGCGGCTGCATCTGACGCCGGCCGGCCGGGACTTCTATCCGGCCCTGCAATCGGCCTTCGACAGCATCGACGCCGCGGCGGCCCGGCTGACGGCGACGCGGGCCGCCGGCGCGCTGGCGGTCAGCCTCTTGCCCACCTTCGCCGTGCGCTGGCTGATCCCCCGGCTCGGCCGGTTTCAGGACCGGCACCCCGAGATCGAGGTCCGCCTGATCGCGACCGTCAAGCTCGCCGACTTCACGACCGACGACGTCGACGTGGCGATCCGCTACGGCGCCGGCCGCTGGCCCGGTCTCCGCGCCGACATGCTGATGGCCGAAGACATGTTCCCGGTCAGCGCGCCCGACCTGACGCTGGCCAATCCGGCCGACCTCGCCCGCCACACGCTGCTGCAGGTCGACGCCGACCCGCGCCGCGACGACTGGCAGCGCTGGCTCGCCGCCGCCGGCACCGCGGACCTGCAACCGGCCGGCCTCATGCGCTTCGACAGCTCGGCCCAGGCGCTGGAAGCCGCCGCCGCCGGCCTCGGCCTGGCGCTGGCGCACCGGCCGTTCGTCGTCGACGACCTGGCCCACGGCCGGCTCGTGGCGCCGTTCGACATCACCGTGCCGGCCCAGGACGCCTATTATCTGGTCTATCCCGCCGACACCGCCGACCTGCCCCGCATCGCCGCCTTCCGCGACTGGCTGATGGCGGAAGCGGCGCCGCCGGCCGCCGGCTAACGCAATTCACGCATGACAATTGCGCCGAACAAGACGTCTAATGCCGCTCGTTTGCCCACCGACCGGGGGCCGCGATCAGGAAACGAAGGAATTTACAGTAATGCAGGCACTTGAAGGCCGGGCCGCCGTTGTGACCGGCGCCAGCCGCGGTATCGGCGCCGCCACGGCGCATGAACTGGCGAAACATGGCGTCGCGGTGGTGCTCGCCGCCCGCGGCCTCGGTGAGATCGAAGCGGTGGCGGGAACGATTCGCGGCGCCGGCGGCAGGGCCGAGGCCATGGCCTGCGACGTCAGCCGCTATGACGATGTCACCGCCCTGATCGAACGCTGCCGGAGCGCCTTCGGCCGGCTGGACATTCTGGTCAACAACGCCGGCGTCATCGAGCCGATCGCGCGGCTCGCCGACTCCGATCCCGAGCACTGGGACCGGATCGTCGACATCAATTACAAGGGCGTCTACCACGGCCTGCGGGCGGCGATCCCGGTGATGCTGGAACAGGGCGCGGGCATCATCATCAATATCAGCTCCGGCGCCGCCACCAGCGCCATGGAAGGCTGGAGCCATTACTGCTCGACCAAGGCCGCGGTGCTGTCGCTGACCCGCTGCGCCCACAAGGAATATGCCGACCAGGGCATCCGCGTCGTCGGCCTGAGCCCGGGCACCGTCGACACCGGCATGCAGGTCGCGATCCGGGCCTCAGGCATCAACCCGGTCAGCCAGCTCGATCCGTCGGTCCACATTCCGACCGAATGGGCCGCCCGCGCCGTCGCCTGGCTCTGCACCGAGGACGCGGCCGAGTTCGCCGGCGACGATTTTTCGCTCAAATCAGAAGACGGCCGCCGACGTGTCGGCCTGCCGACCTGACGCGCGTCAGCTTTCGTAGCGCGAGGGGTGCTGGGGATAGGTGCCGAGCGTCTTGAACTTGGTGCAGAAGAACTGGATCTCCTCGAAGGCCAACTGCACGCGGCGCTCGTCGGGATGGCCCTCGATATCGGCGTAGAACTGCGCCACCTCGAACGAGCCGCCCTCCATATAGCTTTCCAGCTTGGTCATGTTGACGCCGTTGGTGGCGAAACCGCCCAGCGCCTTGTAGAGCGCCGCCGGCACGCTGCGCACGCCAAAGAAGAACGTCGTCATCACCGGCCCGTCCTTGACATGCGGCGTTATGCGCTCGCGCGCCATGATCAGGAACCGGGTGACGTTGTTGTTCACGTCCTGCACGTCCTCGCGCAGGGTCTCGAGGCCATAGGTCTCGGCCGCCAGCGACGAGCCGATGGCGGCAACCGTGGGATCGCCCAGCTCGGCGACCATCTGGCTGGCGCCCGCGGTATCGGCATGCACCACCGCCTTGACGCCGAGCTCGCGGATCAGCCGGCGGCACTGCGACAGCGCGTGCACGTGGCTGTGTATCTCGCGCAAGCCATCCAGTTTGGCGTCCTTCGGCGCCAGCAGCCGGTGGTTCACGGTCTGGAAATGCTCGCCGATGATATGCAGGTCCGAGCGCGGCAGCAGGTGGTGGATATCGGCCACGCGCCCGGCGACCGAGTTCTCGATCGGGATCATGCCGCGCGAAGCCCGGCCTTCCGACACCGCCGCGAACGCATCCTCGAAGGTCTCGCACGGCAGCGGCGTCATATGCGACAGCGCCTCGCGACAGGCGAGGTGCGAATAGGCCCCGACGATGCCCTGGAAGGCGACGGTGTTTTTCGGATCGGACGATGTTTCAGCCATGACGGTTTTCCGCGCCGCGGGCGCTCGCTTCTATTCTGTTGCCGGAGACTCTTAGCGGCCGGCCAGTATGCGCCGGGCGCGCTCGAGGTCGGCCGGAGTATCGACACCGAAGGGGACGGAGTCAACGAGCGCCACGTCGATGCGCATGCCGGCCTCCAGCGCGCGCAACTGTTCCAGCTTCTCACGCCGTTCGAGATGCCCCGGTGGCAGCGCGATAAACCGCTCCAGCGCCGCGCGCCGATAGGCGTAGATGCCGAAATGATGAAAGTGCGGGCCGTCGCCGCTGGGCGCCAGGACGCGGGTGAAATACAGTGCCCGCCCTGTCCGGCTGCCCGGCGGCAGCGACACCACGGCCTTGACCACGTTCGGCGCCGTTCGCTCATAGTCCTCGGTTATCGCCGCCATCAACGTCGCGATATCGACGTCAGGCGTTTCCAGCGGGGCCAGCACGCTCTTCAGATAGGCCGGATCGATGGTCGGCAGGTCGCCCTGCAGGTTGATCACGGCGTCATGGTCGCCGGCCGGGTCGACCTTCTGCACGGCCTCGTACACACGGTCCGAGCCCGTGGCATGGTCCGGATCGGTCAGCACCGCGTCGCCGCCCGCGGCCTCCACCGCCGCCGCGATCTCGGCTTCCGCGCAAGCCACCAGCACCGGGCCGACGGCGGCCTCGACCGCCCGCCGCCAGACCTGCACGATCATCGGCTCGCCGGCGATCTCGGCCAGCGGCTTGCCCGGCAGACGCGTCGATGTCATACGCGCGGGGATCACGATTAACGGTCTGTCAGGACCACGCATGCCCTATTCCGGTTCTGTTGCTGCGACGCCGTGCCGCATCCCGCTTCCGCGGCCGCCGGCTAGTATCCGGCGCCAGCATGGTGGGGGTCTGCGAACTGGCACGGCCAAAGCAGCGGTGTTATACGGGTTGCGGCCAATACGGGGAAGCCGTTAGGGTGCCGGCGCGGTGAATCGAGGACCGGAAAGCAATGGATTCGTTTGAGCTCAACAAAATCGCGGGCGCCATCCTGGGCGCGGGCCTCCTGCTCATGGTGATCAACGAAATCGGCAACATCCTGGTGCATCCGGTCACCGACGTGTCGGTGTTGGGTATCGAAACCGAAGGCGCGGATACGGCCGTGGCCGCCGCGGCGCCGGCCGAGGAGACCGAGCCGCTGCCGGTGCTGCTGGCCGCCGGCGACGCCGAGAGCGGCGCCAAGGTGGCGCGCAAGTGCACGGCCTGCCACACCTTCGATCAGGGCGGCGCCAACAAGGTCGGTCCGAACCTGTGGGGGGTTATCGGCCGGACCAAAGGCGCGGTCGACGGCTTCGGCTATTCCTCGGCCATGGCCGATCATGGCGGGGACTGGGGCTATCAGGAAATGTTCGATTTCCTGACCAAGCCCAAGGATTACCTGCCGGGCACCAAGATGGCCTTCGCCGGCCTGCGCAAGCCCGCCGACGTCGCCGACATCATCGCCTATATGCGCGAAAACGCCGATTCCCCGCCGCCGTTGCCGACGGAGTAAGGTTCAAACCGGCATGAGCGCCGCCTGCCCGCCCGACCTGGTCGATCTGGCGGGCCGGCTTGCCGATGCCGCCGCTGATATCGTTCGCCCGCGCTTCCGCGTTCCCATTACCGTCGACATCAAGTCCGACGCCAGTCCCGTGACCGAGGCCGACCGCGAGGCGGAGCTGGCCATGCGGCATCTGATCGAGGCCGAACGCCCCGATCACGGCGTCCAGGGCGAGGAATTCGGGCATCGCGACGGCGATGGCGAGTGGCACTGGATCCTCGATCCGATCGACGGCACCAAATCCTTCGTCACCGGCTCGACCATGTTCGGCACGCTGATCGCGCTGACCCATCGAAACGAACCGGCGCTGGGCCTGATCGACCAGCCGATCACTAACGAACGCTGGCTGGCGCACGGCGACGCGCCGACCACGCTGAACGGAAATCCCGTACGCGGCCGCGCCTGCGGCCGTCTCGGCGACGCCGTGGTCTTCACCTCGGGCCTGGAGTATTTCCGCAGCGACGACAAGCGCGCCGCCTTCGACCGGTTGTATGACGCGACGCGTTTCACCCGCTTCAGCGGCGATTGCTACGCGGTCGGCCTGCTGGCCATGGGTTTCGTCGACATCGTCATCGAAGGCGCCATGCACGTGCACGATTTCGCCGCCCTGGTGCCCATCGTCGAGAATGCCGGCGGCCGCATCAGCGACTGGCAGGGCCGGCCGCTCGACATGCAGAGCCAAAGCGAGGTCATCGCCGTCGGCGACCCGGCGCTTCACGAAGCCGTCATCAATGTGTTGGCGGGATAGGCTCGCGAACCTAAATCCTTTGCACCGGCGGCGTCTGCCGGACATGCTGGTTCAAGCAACCGGAAGGTCGATCATGAAGCGGCCCGCAATCGCCCTCATCCTGGGACTGTTGTATGCCGGCGGCGCTGTCGCGGCCGACAATATCCGCACCACGCACGCGCTCTCGTTGTTCGACAGCGTCAAGTACGGTCCCGACTTCAGCCATTTCGAATATGTCAATCCGGACGCGCCGAAGGGCGGTCAGTTGCGGATGGAAGCGATCGGCACCTTCGATACGCTCAATCCCTTCGTGCTCAAGGGTTCGGCCGCCATCGGCCTAGGCCTGGTCTACGATACGCTGCTGACCTCGTCGCAGGACGAGGCCTCGACGAGCTACGGCCTGCTGGTCGAGAGCATCGAGCTCCCCGACGACCTGTCCTCAGTCGTCTTCAAGCTGCGCGAGGAGGCCCGCTGGCACGACGGCAAGCCGATCACGCCGGCCGACGTGATCTTCTCCTTCAACGCATTGAAGGAGAAGGGCGTGCCGCTGTTCCGCTATTACTACGCCAACGTCGTGTCCGCCGACGAACTGCCCGGCAACAAGGTCAAATTCAGCTTCAGCGGCGGCGTGAACCGCGAGCTGCCGAGCATCCTCGGCCAGCTGCCGGTGCTGCCGAAGCATTACTGGGAAGGCCGCGAATTCGACGCCACGACGCTGGAACCGCCGCTCGGCAGCGGTCCCTACCGCATCGCCGGCTTCGAGGCCGGGCGCGCGATCACCTACGAACGCGTGCCGGACTATTGGGGTCGCGACTTGGCCGTCAACAAAGGCCGTCACAACTACGACCGCATCCGCTTCGACTATTACCGCGACCGCACGATCTCGCTCGAAGCCTTCAAGTCGCACGGCCTCGATTTCCGCAACGAGAACTCGGCCAAGACCTGGGCGACGCAATACGCTTTCCCGGCCGCCAGGGACGGCCGCGTCATCGTCGAGACGCTGACCGACAACAGTCCGGCCGGTATGCAGGGTTTCGTCTACAACACCCGCCGGCCGAAGTTCCAGGACCCCCGGGTGCGCCAGGCGTTGGCCCATGCCTTCGACTTCGAATGGTCGAACAAGAACATCTTCTACGATCAGTACATCCGCACCCGAAGCTATTTCGAGAATTCCGAAATGGCCGCGACCGGCCTGCCAAGCGCGGCGGAGCTGAAATATCTCGAGCCGCTGAAAGGTCAGATCCCCGACGAAGTGTTCACGGCCGAATACCAGCCGCCGGTGACGGACGGCTCCGGCAACAACCGCCGCGGCCTGCGGACGGCGAACAAGCTCTTGCAGGACGCCGGCTGGCGCATCACCGACGGCAAGCTGACCAACACCGAGACCGGCGAGGTCATGACCATCGAATTCCTGATCACGCAGGCCAACTCCGAACGCACGATCGCGCCCATGATCCGCAACCTGAAGCGTCTCGGCGTCGAGGCCAACATCCGCCTGATCGACACCTCGCAGTACCGCAACCGGCTCGACCAGTTCGATTTCGACATCGTCACCAGCTGGTTCCGGCAATCGCTGTCGCCGGGCAACGAGCAGCGCGATTTCTGGGGCAGCGAAACGGCCGACCGGCCGGGCAGCCGCAATCTGATCGGGATCAAGGATCCGGCCATCGACCGGCTGATCGAGCAGGTGATCGCGGCCCCGAACCGCGATGAGCTGGTCGCCGCGACGCGGGCGCTCGATCGCGTGCTGCAATGGCAGCATTTCATGATTCCGCAGTTCCATCTGAATAAATACCGCATCGCCTACTGGGACCGCTTCGGCCGGCCCGAGATCAAGCCGAAGTACGGCTTGGGCTTTTCCGATACCTGGTGGATCGACCCGGCGAAGGACACAGCCATGCAGGCGAAGAAGGCCGCGGCGCGGGAATAACGCGCCGCCAGACCCCGAGGACCGACATGCGAACCGCGACCATTCTGCTCACCACTCTGTTGGCCCTGATTGCGGTCCCACTGACCGCGGCCCGCGCCGAAAACGGCGGCGTCACAAAGACCTGGGCCATCGCCGAGTTCGGCGAGCCGCTCTACCGCGAAAACTTCACCCACTGGCCGTATGTGAATCCGAACGCGCCCAAGGGCGGCCGCGTGGTGCTGGGCGCCTTCGGTTCGTTCGACAGCCTCAATCCCTACATCCTGCGGGGCGACTGGGTGCGCAGCATCGGCGTGACCACGGATTCGCTGATGACCGGGTCCGGCGACGAGCTGTCGAGTTCCTACGGTCTGATCGCCGAGACCGTCGAGTATCCGGCCGACAAGAGCTGGATGATCTTCAATCTCAGGCCCGAAGCGCGGTTCCACGACGGCGTGCCGATCACGGCGCACGATTTCGTCTTCGCCTTCGAGATGATCCAGGAACACGGCCGGCCGTTCCTGCAATCCTTCTATCGCGACGTCGAGGGCGCGGAAGCGCTCGACGACCACCGGCTGCGCTTTACCTTCAAGACCCGCGACAACATGAAGCCGCTGATGATCGTCGCCGGCACCTCGCCGCTGCCGCGACACTACTGGAAGGACCGCGAATTCAACGCGACGACGCTGGAGCCGCCGCTCGGCTCCGGCGCCTACCGCATCAAGGACGTCGTGCCCGGCCGTCGCATCACCTACGAGCGCGTGCCCGACTATTGGGCGGCCGACCTGCCGGTGAACCGCGGTCTGAACAACTTCGACGAAATCCAGTACGAGTACTACCGTGACGACTCCGTCCAGTTCGAGGCCTTCAAGGCCGGCAAGATCGACTTTCGCCAGGAAAACCGCGCCCAGCGCTGGTCCACGGGCTACGACTTCCCGGCCGTGAACGACGGCCGCGTGATGCGCCGCGCCGTGCCGTCGGAGACGCCGCGCGGCCTGCAGGGCTATTTCTTCAACATGCGCCGGCCGCACCTCTCGGATGTGCGCGTGCGCCAGGCGATCAGCTATCTCTACGATTTCGAGACGACGCAACGGCTGCTGCTGTTCGGCCAGTACAGCCGCAGCAAGAGCTTCTTCCCGAACTCAGATTTCGGCGTCAGCGGCCCGCCGACGCCCGAGGAGATCGCCATCCTCGAGCCGTTCGCCGACCAGTTGCCGCCGTCGGTGATGACCGAAGCCTTCGAGCCGCTGGTCACCAAGGGCGACGGCCGCATCCGCCAAGGCCTGCGCCAGGCCCAGCGTCTGTTCAAGGCGGCCGGCTGGCAGATCAAGAACGGCAAGCTGACGAACGCCGCCGGCGAGGTCATGCGGGTCGAGATCCTGATGGTCTCGCAAGCCCAGGAACGGCTGGCGGCGCCGTTCGTGAAGAACATGCAGCGCGCCGGCATTGACGCCAGCCTGCGCATCATCGACACCGCGCAACGCGAGGTTCGGCTCGACGATTTCGACTTCGACATGGTCTCGGTCGCGCTCAACTTCTTCCCGCCGCCGGGTCCGGAGCTGCGCTCCTATTTCGGCTCCGGCGAAGCCCCGGTCCGCGGCTCGGCCAACCTCGCCGGCATTCGGAACCCGGTCGCCGACGCGCTCATCGAGCAGATCATCGCGTCCCGCGACCTCGATGCGCTGAAGGCGACGACGCGGGCGCTGGACCGGGTGCTGCTGTCGGAATATGCCGCCGTGCCGCTGTTTCACGCCGACGAGGCCTGGCTCGCCTATTGGGATTTCTTCGGCTATCCCGAACGCAAGCCCCGCTACGCCGTCGGATTCCCCGGCTCCTGGTGGGTCGACGCGGACAAGTTCGCCGGGCTGCGCGGCAGCAATTGACCGGGCGGAACAGCCTCACAATCATGTGTTGCCGCGCCGCCCTATTCACGCCCCATATCGGTGCGAAGTGTCAAATGGCGCAACGCGAACGCTGACGCGCACGCGGAAACTGGTATGATCGCGGCAATGAAAGCAGTCTTCTTCGTCCTGCTGGGGTCGGTCCTGCTCGCCACGGCGACAGTCGGATCCGCGACCGCGGCCAGCGACGGCGAACAGGGCGGACGGCATGGCTTCGCCATTCTGGGCGAGCTGAAATACCCGCCCGATTTCGCGCATTTCGACTACGTGAATCCGGACGCGCCCAAGGGCGGTTCGGTGCGTCTCAATTATCACGGCAGCTACGATTCGCTGAATCCGTTCATCCTCAAGGGCGTCGCCGCCGCCGGCAACAACCCCTTCGGCGCCGGCGGCAGCGTGATCAGCTTTCAACCGCTGATGGTCGCCGCCGGCGACGAGCCGGATTCCTTCTATGGACTGATCGCCGAGAGCGTCGCCTTTGCCGACGACCGCCGCGCCGTCACCTTCACCATCCGGGAGACGGCGAAATGGCATGACGGCACCCAGGTCACGGCCGAGGATGTGGCCTTCTCCTTCGACACGCTGAAATCCGAGGGCCGTCCCATCTTCCGCGTGTTGTACCAGGACATCCTGGAGGCCAAGGTCGTCGGCCCGCGCCAGGTCCGCTTCCTGTTCCGTGACGGCGTCAACGTGCGCGATTTGCCGGGCTACGTCGCCGGCATGCCCGTGCTGTCCAAGGCCTACTACACCGCGAACACCTTCAACGAGACGACGCTCGAGCCGCCGCTGGCGAGCGGCGTCTACCGCGTCGCCAAAGTCGACGCCGGCCGTTCCATCACCTACGAACGCATCAAGGGCCACTGGGCGGAAAACCTGCCGGTCTATCGCGGCCGCTTCAACTTCGACACGATCCGCTTCGACTACTACAAGGACCGCGAGGTCGAGTTGGAGGCGTTTTTCGCCGGCAAGATCGATTTCCGCGAGGAATTCACCTCCAAGAGCTGGGCCACGAAATACGACGTGCCGCCCGTGCGCGACGGCCGCATCAAGCGCGCCGTGCTGCCCGACCAGAGCCCGTCCGGTACCCAGGCGTTCTTTCTGAACTCGCGCCGGGCTAAGTTCGCCGACCCGCGCGTGCGCCGGGCGCTGGCCTACGCCTTCGATTTCGAATGGTCGAACAAGAACCTGTTCTACGGTCTCTACGACCGCTCGACCAGCATCTTCGAGAACACCGAGCTGTCGGCCGACGGACCGCCGACGCCGGCCGAGCTGGCCTTGCTCGAGCCGTTTCGCGACCGGCTGCCGGTGGAGGTCTTCGAAGCCGCCTATCGGCCGCCCATCACTGACGGCTCGGGCCGCATCCGCCGCCACCTGCGCACGGCGACGGACCTGCTGGCCGACGCCGGCTGGACCGTGCGCGACGGCCGACTGGTGAATGCGGCCGGCGAGGGCATGAATATCGAATTCCTGTCCTACAACCGCGGCTTCGAGCGCATCGTGCTGCCCTATGTGCGCAATCTCGAGCGCCTCGGCGTCACGGCCAGCTTCCGGCTGGTGGAGCCGGCGCAGTACCAGAACCGACTGCAGACCTTCGACTACGACGCCATCACCATGCGCTTCGGCGGCAGCCTGACGCCCGGCGTCAGCCTACGCAATCTCTGGGGCTCGGCCGCCGCCGGCGTCCAGGGCAGCCAGAACTTCACCGGCATCAAGGACCCCGTGGTCGACGCGCTGATCGAAAAGGTGATCGCGGCCAAAGACCGCGACGAACTGATCGCCGCCACGCGCGCCCTCGACCGGGTCGTCATGTGGGGCCATTACCTGGTGCCGCAGTGGTACAAGGGCGCCCACCACGTCGCCTATTGGGACATGTTCGGCTTCCCCGAGACCAAACCGAACTACGATCTGACCACCTTTAACCTCGGCTTCTTCGACACCTGGTGGGTCGATCAGGACAAGGCCGTCCGCCGCTGATGCTTGCCTATATCGTCCGCCGCCTGCTGCTGATGATCCCGACGCTCTTCGGCATCATGCTGGTGAACTTCCTGGTATTGCAGTTTGTGCCAGGCGGACCGGTCGAACAGATCATCGCCCAGCTCACCGGCACCGCGGTCGACGCCACCGCCCGCGTCAGCGGCGGGTCCGGCGGTGATGTCGGCACCGGTCAGGTTCAGGGCGGCGAGGCCGGCGGCGGCGGGTCAGCCGCCATTACCAGCAAGTATCGCGGCGCCCAGGGCCTCGATCCCGAGCTGATCGCCGACCTGGAACGACAGTTCGGCCTCGACAAGCCGGCCTGGGAACGTTTCGTCCAGATGATGGGCAACTACCTGCAGTTCGACTTCGGCGAGAGCTTCTTCCGCGACCAGGACGTCGTCGATCTCGTCATCGACAAGCTGCCGGTCTCGGTCTCGCTCGGGCTCTGGACGACGCTGCTGACCTATCTGATCTCGATCCCGCTCGGCATTGCCAAGGCCGTGCGCGACGGCACGCGCTTCGACGTCTGGACCTCGACGGTGATCATCGTCGGCTACGCCATCCCCAGCTTCCTGTTCGCGGTGCTGCTGATCGTGCTGTTCGCCGGCGGCAGCTTCTGGGATGTCTTCCCCTTGCGCGGCCTCACGTCGGAGAACTGGGAGGATCTCAGCTGGCCGGCCCGCATCGCCGACTATTTCTGGCACATCGCGCTGCCGATCATCTCCATGGCGATCGGCGGCTTCGCGACGCTGACCATGCTGACCAAGAACTCGTTTCTGGACGAAATCAACAAGCAGTACGTGGTCACCGCGCGCGCCAAGGGCCTGGCCGAGCGGCAGGTGCTCTACGGCCACGTCTTCCGCAACGCCATGCTGATCGTTATCGCCGGCTTCCCCGGCGCCTTCATCTCGATCCTGTTCACGGGCTCGCTCTTGATCGAGGTGATCTTCTCGCTCGACGGCCTTGGCCTGCTCGGCTTCGAGGCGGCGCTCAACCGCGACTACCCAGTCGTGCTCGGCACCCTCTACGTGTTCACGCTCCTGGGCCTGATCATGAACCTGATCGGCGACCTCATGTACGTCGTCATCGACCCCCGCATCGACTTCGAGAGCCGGGAGGTCTAGGGCGAGAGATGGTGCACGGATCACACTTGACCCCTCACCCCAACCCTCTCCCGCAAGCGGGAGAGGGGGCCGCCACCTCTGCGGTTTGGTTGCCCCTCTCCCGCTTGCGGGGTTGGACGCATGCGTCCAACGAGGGACCCGCGAGAGCGAGCTCGTGGGAGGGTGAGGGCTATCTGGATCTGCTGTCTTCCACGGCGGCAACCTAACCCATGCACGGCCACGCCACCTTCCTCGGCATCCGCATCACGCCGCTGACGCAACGGCGCTGGCAGAACTTCCGCGCCAACCGCCGGGGATTCTGGTCGCTGTGGCTGTTCCTCGGCCTGTTCGGCGTCAGCCTGTTCGCCGAGTTCATCGCCAACGACAAGCCGCTTTATGTCAGCTTCGCTGGCGAGTCCTACTTCCCGGTCTTCGTCGCCTATCCCGAGACCGCCTTCGGCGGCGATTTCGAGACCGAAACCGAGTACCGCGACCCCTTCGTCATCGAGCTGATCGAGGAGCAGGGCTGGATCCTCTGGCCGCCGATCCGCTACAGCTATCGCACCATCAACTACGACCTGCCGGTGCCGGCCCCGGCGCCGCCGTCGACCGAGAACCTGCTTGGCACCGACGACCAGGCGCGCGACGTGTTCGCCCGGCTGATCTACGGTTTCCGCATCTCGGTGCTGTTCGGGCTGGTGCTGACCATCTTCAGCACCGTCATCGGCGTCGCCGCCGGCGCCGTGCAGGGCTATTTCGGCGGCTGGACCGACTTGCTGTTCCAGCGTTTCATGGAGATCTGGTCGGGCCTGCCGACGCTTTACCTGCTGATCATCCTGGCGAGCTTCGTCGAGCCGAACTTCTGGTGGCTCTTGGGTCTGATGCTGCTGTTCAGCTGGATGTCGCTCGTCGGCGTGGTCCGCGCCGAGTTCCTGCGCGCGCGCAACTTCGATTACGTGCGCGCCGCACGCGCGCTCGGCGTCTCGAACGGCGCGATCATGTTCCGCCACGTGCTGCCGAACGCCATGGTCGCTTCCATCACCTTCATGCCGTTCATTCTCTCCGGCTCGATCACCACGCTGACCGCCCTCGACTTCCTCGGCTTCGGCCTGCCGCCGGGCTCGCCGTCGCTCGGCGAGATGTTGCAGCAGGGCAAATCGAACCTCCAGGCCCCCTGGCTCGGCATCACCGCCTTTGTCGTCATCTCGCTGATGCTGACGCTGTTGATCTTCATTTTCGAGGGCGTGCGCGACGCCTTCGATCCGCGCAAGGGCATCGCCGCCACCACGCCGGCCGCGGCCGAGCGCACCCAACAGGCGACGGCCACCGCCAAGGAAGCCGCCGAATGAGCGCGCCGCTGCTGCAGCTCCGCGAACTGTCCGTCGCCTTCAGCGGCAACACTGTCGTCGACCGCGTCTCCTTCGACATCGACGCCGGCGAGACCCTGGCGCTGGTCGGCGAGAGCGGCTCCGGCAAGTCGGTGACGGCGCTCTCGGTGATGCAGCTCCTGCCCTACCAGACCGCGAGCCACCCCTCGGGCTCGATCCTGTTCCGGGGCGAGGAGCTGGTCGGCGCCGACGAGACGGTCCTGCGCAAGGTGCGCGGCAACGAGATCTCGGTGATCTTTCAGGAGCCGATGACCTCGCTCAACCCGCTGCATACGGTCGAGAAGCAGATCAACGAAGTGTTGCTGCTGCACAAGGGCATGACCGGCGATCAGGCGCGCGCGCGCGTGCTCGAGCTGCTGCACCTCGTCGGCATCCGCGAGCCGGAAAAACGGCTCGATTCCTACCCGCACCAGCTCTCCGGCGGCCAGCGCCAGCGCGTGATGATCGCCATGGCGCTCGCCAACGAACCCGACCTCCTGATCGCCGACGAACCGACGACGGCCCTCGACGTCACCATTCAGGCGCAGATCCTCAAGCTGCTGGGCGAGCTGCAGCAGCGCCTCGGCATGGCCATGCTGCTGATCACCCACGACCTCGCCATCGTGCGCAAGGTGACGAACCGGGTCTGCATCATGACCGACGGCCAGATCGTCGAGCAGGGCGCCACGGCCGGGATCTTCGAGAGCCCGCAGCACGCCTATACCCGGCACCTGCTGGCGGCCGAGCCGAAGGGCAAACCGATCCAGGCCGCGCCCGACGCGCCGGCCGTCATGGCGGCCGACAACCTCAAGGTCTGGTTCCCGATTAAGGCCGGCGTGTTCCGCCGCACCGTCGACCATATCCGCGCCGTCGACGACGTCACGATCGAAGTGCGCGAGGGTCACACCGTCGGCGTCGTCGGCGAGAGCGGCTCCGGCAAGACCACGCTCGGCCTGGCGCTCCTGCGGCTGATTTCCAGCGACGGCCCGATCCGCTTCGACGAGGACGTCATTCAGGGCTGGAAGTCGAAGCAGATGCGCCCGCTGCGCCGCGAGATGCAGATCGTCTTCCAGGACCCCTTCTCCAGCCTCAGCCCGCGCATGTCGATCGCCCAGATCATCGAGGAGGGCATGCTGGTGCACGGCCTCGGCAGCAGTTACGAGGAGCGCCGCGAGATGATCGCCGCCGCGCTCACCGAGGTCGGCCTCGATCCCACGACCATGGACCGCTATCCGCACGAATTCTCCGGCGGCCAGCGTCAGCGCGTCGCCATCGCCCGGGCCATGGTCCTCAAGCCCCGCTTCGTCGTGCTTGACGAGCCGACCTCGGCGCTCGACATGTCGGTCCAGGCGCAGATCGTCGATCTGCTGCGCGACCTGCAGCAGGCGCACAGCCTCGCCTACATGTTCATCTCCCACGACTTGAAGGTCGTGCGCGCGCTCGCCGACGAGGTCATCGTCATGCGCGCCGGCCAGGTCGTCGAGCAGGGCGACGCCGACCAGATCTTCGACGCGCCCCGCAGCGACTATACCCGCGCCCTCATGGCCGCCGCCTTCGACCTCGAAGCCGTCGAAACCGGCGCCGTCGCCACCTGACAAATTCCGGTGACAGTAACCTTAATTCACTTCAAATTGAGGTTACTGTCACCGGAATTAGCCGCCGCCGAGCGAGAAATTCCCCGTAACAGCACAAGCAACCTGCTATAACCCCGCCATGACCGTTCTCTTGTTCCATTCGCCCGAGGATCCGGTCGATCTCTGGATCCCGGCACTCAAGGAAAACCTGCCCGAGGTCGAGATTCGGGTCTCGCCCGACGTCGGCGATCGGACCGAGATCGACTACGCGCTGGTCTGGAAGCCACCGACGGGCATGCTCGCCGGCCTGCCGAACCTGAAGGCGGTCTTCTCGATCGCCGCCGGCATCGACCACATTCTGGCCGACGCCGAGCGGCCAGTTCATCTCCCCATCGTGCGTATGGCCGATCCGTACCTCAAGGCGATGATGACGGAATACGCGGTCTACGCCGTGCTGCACTATCACCGCAACATGGGCGACTACCGCATCGACCAGGCGAACGAGGTCTGGGACCGGCGCTGGCCGCTCTACACGCCCGAGACCACCGTGGGCATCCTCGGCATCGGCGCCATCGGCGCCGATTGCGCCGCCGCCTTCCGCGCGCTCGGCTTCGACGTGCACGGCTGGAGCCGGACGCCGAAACAGCTCGACGGCGTCACCTGCCACCACGGGCCGGCGGGCTTAAGCGACATGTTGCGCCAGACCCGATATCTCGTCTGCGTCCTGCCGCTGACCGACGCGACCCGCGGCATCATCGACAAGGACACGCTCGCGCAACTGCCGGCCGGCGCCGTCGTCGTCAATATCGGCCGCGGCGGCCACGTGGTCGACGACGACCTCCTGGCGGCCCTCGACAGCGGCCACCTCGGCGGCGCCTTCCTCGACGTCTTCAACGACGAGCCGCTGCCCAAGGGCCATCCCTACTGGCAGCACCCCAAGGTGATGATGACGCCGCACGTCGCCGGCGAGCTCGTCCCCCGCAGCTGCGCCAAGGCCGTCGCCGCCAACCTCCGCCGCCACCTCGCCGGCGAACCCATGCAGAACGTCGTCGATCTCGATCGCGGCTACTGACGCCAATCCCCAGGTATTTGGCGGTCACGCGGCCGTGAACGGCGCGTATTTGCGTTCATGCTAGGCTGAAGCTCGTACGTACGCGCGCTCCCGGAGAGCGCAAGTGTCGGTGCCGCGTTTCGACAGCAACCCGTCACGGAGGCGTACCACGATGCCTAACGACACCATTCGCGAAGCGGTCGGCGTATTCCACGACGAGGAAACGCTGCGGGCGGCCGCCGACGACCTGATGCTCAACAATTTCGACCGTTCGGCCTTGAGCATTCTCGCGGGCCACGACGCCGTCGCCCGCGGCCTGGGCCACGACTATGCCCGCGTCGCCGATCTCGAGGACGATCCGCAGACCGCGCGGCTCGCCTATATGGGCACGGATTCCCGCACCATCGCCAAGGGCGTGATTCCCGGCGGTCTCGCTTATGTCGGCGCCATGATCGCGGTCGGCGTGGTCGTGGCTTCCGGCGGCGGCATGGCCGCGGCGCTGGTCGCGGTAACGGCGGGCGTGCTCGCCGGCGGCCTGATCGGCCTCGGCCTCAATCGCCTGATCGACCGCCGCCACGCCGACTATCTGCGCGCCCACATCGACCGTGGCGGCATATTGCTCTGGGTCAACACCGAGGACGCCGACCACGAGGCCCGCGCCGTCGAGATCTTGAAACGGCACTCGGCCGAGGACGTGCATATCCACGCGCTGCCGAAGGCCGCGCCGGCCGCCAACGCCGACGGCGTCTCGCACGAACTCAGCTTCATGCAGCGCCTCGGCATGTAAACGCGGAAGCCGGACGCAATCGGTCCGGCGCTGTATATGACCGCGAGCGGATCGTCCGGTCAGTCCTCGCGCGGCGGCTGCACCTCTTCGGCCTGCTCGGCTTCGGCCTTGCGGGCGTCCGCCCGTTCCTTCTTGGCCGCCTCGCGCGCCGCTTTCTTCGCCGCCTTGGCCTTCTCGCGCTCGAGACGCTCGAATCGATAGTTCGGCTTGCGGGGCATATCCGTCCTTTCGCTGTCGCTTTACACCCTTATAACACGGCAATCCCAACGACGCAGAAAACCGAGAAGCGAACCGAAGATCTAATGCAGCTGGGCGCGGACCAGCAGGGCGGGAATGGTCTCTTCGCCCAGCGCCCGCACGGCCTCCAGCCGATGCAGACCCTCGACCAGCACGTAGCGGTCCTTGTCGCGGCGCACCTGAATCGGGGTCTGCTGCCCCTCCTCCAGGATGCTCATCGCCAGCGCGTCGACCTTCGCCGCATCCAGCGTGCGGCGACGTTTGATCGGCACGTAGATCTCGTCCAACGGCACCATGACGGTTTCGAGCACGATCCGGACCCTCCGATACCCATCCTAGCGGGATCGCGCGCAGCCGTCGATTGACGCTCGGCGACTCCAAGCCCTATCGTCGCGTCGTGTTTTTGGAGGACGAGCATGCAGCATGACGAACACGGCTTCGCGGTGACAACGGGCTCGGCCGAGGCGGCCGCGCATTTACGGCGCGCGGTGCACAGCTTCAACCACTGGGACGCCGACCTGATGGTTCATCTCGACGCCGCGCTGGCCGCCGACGGCGATTTCGTCATGGCGCACGCGCTGAAAGGCCTGGCCATGGCGGGCGGCCGCAACCGCCGCTTCCACCCGGTGATCGAACAATCGCTCAACGCGGCGCGGGCCGGCCTGGCCGACGTCAGCCCGCGCGAACGCGGCTATGTCGCGGCGCTGACGCACATGGCGGCGGGCCGGCTGACCGACGCGGCCGCGGCCTACGAGGCCATCCTGCTCGACCATCCGACCGATGTCCTGGCGCATCGGTTGGTGCAGCAAGAGCTGTTCTGGATGGGCGAGGCTGGCTGGATGCGCGACGTCGCCGAGCGCGCGGCGCCGGCCTGGTCCGAAGATGTGCCGGATTACTCCCTGTTTCTGTCGGTGCGCGCCTTCGGCAACGAGGAAGCGCTCAATTACGCCGACGCCGAGCGTTTCGGCCGCGGCGGCGTCGAGATCGACCCGAGCGACGCCTGGGGCGCGCACGCCGTCGCCCATGTCCTGATCATGCAGGACCGCATCGACGACGGCATCCAATGGCTCGAGGGCCTGACCAGCAACTGGGCCGGCAAGAACCAGATCGTGCATCACCTCTGGTGGCACCTCGCCCTGTTCCTGCTGGAACGCGGCGACCACGACCGCGTGCTGGCGCTCTACGACAGCGACATCCGCAATCCCGACTCGCCGCTGGTCCAGGCCGTGCCCGACGCCTATATCGACATCCAGAACGCCGCCGCCATGCTCATGCGGCTGGAGCTGCGCGGCGTCGATGTCGGCGGCCGCTGGCAGGCGCTCGACGACGTCGCCGAGGCCCGCATCGGCGATCCCGCCAGCCCCTTCACCAACGCGCATGCCGCCATGATCCTCGCCGCCAACGGCCGCTTCGAGAAAGCCGACGAACTGGTGGCATCGATGCAGGACGCCGCCGCCATCGACCCCGGCCCGCTCGGCACCGCCATGCGCGCGTCCGCGATCCCGGCGTCGGTCGCCGCCATCGCCCACCGCCGCGGCGATCACGACGCCGTGCTGGCCGCCCTGCTGCCGGCCCGCCGCCAGCTCTGGCACATGGGCGGCAGCCACGCCCAGCGCGACATCTTCGTGCAGCTCCTGGTCGATTCCGCCCGCCGCCTCGGCCGCAAAGACCTGCTGTCGATGCTGCTGCCGGAAATCACCGAGGTCGGCTTCGCCGACGTCGCCGACCGCACCCTCTACCGCGACGCCGCCGCGCTGATCAACTGACTGTCGGCGCTATTCGGCGGCGACGGCGTGTTCCGCGGCCGCCGCCTCGAGCCGTCGGATCAGGCCCTGCGCCAGCTCGAGTCCGGCCAGCGACAGCGTGTCCTCGCCCCGGCTGACGACGGCGATCGGAAAGCTCAGGTCCTGGGCCAGCGGCCGGCTGACGACGCCGCCCATGGCGCGGGCCACCTGCGCCGTGAACGGATCGACGACGGCGAGCGCGCCGGTGGCGCGGGCGATCGAGGCGACCGCGGGCACGGAATGGGAACTCAGCCGTGAACGGCGGCTCAGCCTGTCGGCCACATCGCCGTGCCGGCCGAACGGATTGAGGAAGGAGCGCGGCAGGGTCACGAACTCTTCGTCGGCGACCTGATCGAGATCGAGCGGCCGCCGGTCCCCCGCCAGCGCATGCCCTTCCGGCACCAGACAGACATAGGGCACGGCGGTTTCGTACAGCAGGTGCAGGCCGTCCAACGGGTGCAACGAACTCACCACCCCGACATCGGCCCGCTGCATCAGAACGGCATCGATGATCGCCGTGTTGGTCCTGACTGTCACGGCGATCCTGAGGCTGTCCCGCGACCGGTGCAGGTCCCGCACCGCCATCATCAGGTCGCTGTGGGCGAAGACGGCGATCAGACCCAGGGTCAGTACGCCGTCCGCGGTGGTGCGAATCAGTTCGGCCGTCTCGCGCAGACGGTCGACGCCGATGAACATGCCTTCGACTGCTTCGTGAAAACGGCGCGCCTCGGGCGTGGCGACCAGGCCGCGCCCGGCGCGCGCGAACAGACGGAAGCCCACCGACGCCTCCAGATCGGCGATCAACCGGCTGACGCTCGGCTGGGTGATGTACAGCAGCTTGGCGGCGCCCGTGATGGAACCGGTCCGCATGGTGGCCCGAAAGGCCTCGAGTTGACGTTGATTCACGACCCGCCCCGACGCCGATCATTCCTGATGCATAGGATTTAGCTATGAATTAGCATAAATAACGAATTTGTTCTATGCAAAAGCCTTTGCTAGCGTCGAGACACCATGCAGTCTTCAACGCAGCATTGTGGCGGCGCGACCTGCGCCCTGCCGTTTCGGCGCGGCCTGCGGTGATGTCGGCGGCGGACGGCCTGCACTGCATCGAAGATGCGCGCATCAGGGCCAAACGGCGGCTGCCGCGCATGATGTTCGACTTCATCGACGGCGCGGCCGGCGCCGAGATCGGCCACCGCCTCAATTGCAGCCACCTCGATCAGGTGCGCCTGCAGCCAAGCATATTGGTCAATGTCGAAGACCGGCGCCTTGGCCGCCCGTTCCTGGGGCATGACTGGGGCCTGCCGTTCGGGATCGCGCCGATGGGCATGTGCGACCTCGCCTGGCCGGGCGCCGACCGGTTGCTGGCCGCCGCCGCGGTCCGCCACGGCATCCCCCACTGTCTGTCGACCGCCGCGTCCACCTCGCTGGAAGATGCGCGGCGGCTGGCCGGCGAGCATGCCTGGTTTCAGCTCTACGTCAAGGACACCGAAGACGCCGCCTTCGACCTGGTGCGGCGCGCCGAGCAGGCGGGCTACCGGCACCTGCTGCTGACCGTTGACGTGGCCAGCCTCGGCCCGCGCCGCCGCGAGCTTCGGCATGGCTTCAAGGTGCCGTTCCGGCTCGGCGCCCGACAAGCCCTCGATTTCGCCCTCCACCCCCGCTGGTCGATCGAGACGCTGTGGCGCGGCGTTCCGACATTCGCCAACTATCTGCCGCCGGACGACGGCAAGGGTGGCCGGCGCGGCCGGACCGACTTCGACCGCGGCAAACGCGGCGGCTGGATCGACTGGGCCTTCCTCGACAGGCTGCGCCGGCGCTGGCCGAACAAATTGATCGTCAAGGGCGTGCTGTCGCCGGACGAGGCCGTGCGGATCAGGGATGCCGGCGCCGATGCCGTCTACGTCTCCAACCATGGCGGCCGTCAACTCGACAGCGCGCCGGCCGCCATCGGCGCCCTGCCGCTGATCCGGCGGGCCGTGGGCGATGCCTATCCGCTCATCTTCGATGGCGGCGTCCGCTGCGGCGAGGGCGTCGTCAAGGCCCTGGCGCTCGGCGCCGACTTCGTCATGCTCGGCCGTCCCTTTCTCTACGCCTTGGGCGCGGCCGGCGAGCAGGGGTTGGCGAAGATCATCCAGCTGCTCGCCGACGAGATCAGCCATACGCTGGCCCTGATTGGCCGGCCCGATGTCGCCGATATCGACGGCGGCGTGATCGCCGCGCCGGCGATGGACCCGGTCCCGATGCGCCCGTTTCGGGGACCAGAGCGAACACCGTCGCCCGAAAAGCCCGTCGAACATCGACAGCCAACGCCCGTGGCCCAGGGGAGCAAGCAATGAAAGTACGTGGCGGAACGATCCTGGCCCGCGCGCTGCGCGAAAAAGGCATCAAACAGGTCTTCACGCTCAGCGGCGGTTTCTGCAACCCCGCGCTCGAGGGCTTCATGACCTGCCAGATTCCGGTCATCAATTCGCCGCACGAGCAGGTCGCCGGCCATCTCGCCGACGGCTATACCCGGGTCACGCGCGAGCCGGCCGTCTGCCTGGTCGGACCCGAGGGTTTCGCCAACGCCTTACCGGCGGTCATGGAGGCCTATGGCGAGCGCTCGCCGGTCATCTTCATCACCGGTTCCAGCACACTGAAACGCAAGGGCAGCGGCGGCTTCAAGGAGATCGACGACGTCGCCATGGCGGCGCCCGTGACCAAGTACAGCGCCATGGTCACCGACGGCGACCGCATCTCCGAGTTCGTCGACCGTGCCTACAAGATCGCCACCGGCGGCTATCCCGGGCCGGTGCACTTGAGCGTGCCCGTCGACATCATGTTCAGCTCTTTTGAGGAGGACGCCGGGCTGGCGGAACGGCCCTTCGACCGCACGCCGAAGCAGCCGCCGCGAGCCTGGCCCTGCCCCGACGACCTCGAAACCGTGCTCGAGTTATTGGCGAACGCCGACCGCCCCATGCTGATCGGCGGGCACGGCGTCTGGTGGTCGGGCGCCGAACGCAAGCTCGAGGCCGTCGGCCGCGCCCTGAACATTCCGGTGTTCAACGTCCCCTATCACCAGAAGCTGCTGGGGGAGGACAGCGAGGCCTATATGGGTCTGGCCGACATCCATCAATATCCACCCGCGAAATTCGCGCTCGAGGCGTCCGATGTCGTGGTCCTCGTCGGCGGGCGGCTCGACAACCAGATGAACTTCGGCAACCCGCCGCTGTTTCCGCGCTCGACCCGGCTGGTCTGCGTCAATGGCTCGCACGAGGAAATCGAGCTCAACCGCGCCGCGGACCTGACGCTGCTCAGCGATCCCGGCGCCTTCTTCGACGCCGTCATGGACTTGCGCGACGGCGGCCAGTGGCGACTCGGCCGCGCGTGGTTCGAGACAAATCGCGACAAGCGCCGGCAATGGGTCGAGGAGACCCTGAACGGACTCGCGACGCCTGACCGGCCCGGTGAGAAGATGCATCCGCTGCAGCTGTCGCTGGACGTGCAGGCGGTGCTGGGTGAAGCCGACTGGCTCGTGTTTGACGGCGGCAACACGCATTTCTGGTCCGAGATCGCGGTCAACGTCGCCGGCTACCAGGGCAGGAAACTGCGCCGCATCATGCATCCCGGCTCGTTCAGCCTGCTGGGCGTCGGCGTGTCGCTGGCGCTAGCCGCCAAGCTGACGCATCCCGAGGACAACGTCGTGCTGATCAGCGGCGACGGTGCCTTCCTCTCCGGCGGCCTCAGCATCGAGGCCGCCTTCCAGGAGCGCGCGCCGATCACGGTTGTTATCGACAACAATGGCGGTCTGGACTGCATCTCGCAGCAGCAGGAGCGCCTGTTCGACAGCGGTCAGCACTTCGCCACCGACTTCCGCGACATCCCCTTCCACGGCATGTTCGAAGGCTTGGGCGGCCACGGCGAACTGGTCGAGCACCGCGATCAGCTCGCGCCGGCGCTCAAGCGCGCGATGGCCAGCGGCAAGACCGCCTGCCTGAACGTCAAGACCCGGGGCGAGATCAGCCCGATCGTTCTGGCGACCACCAACAAGCGCGACAAGGCGTCGATCGAATAGGGAGACGGCCATGGCAACGGCATGCATCGCCCATCCGCCGACGTCGCTGCGCGAATCGGAGAAAGACCCATGGCGGTAGTTTCGTCACACGTTCTCGACGCGGTCACGGGCGCCCATGCGGGCGAGGTCCGCGTGGAATGCCGGCGCCTTGCGGCCGACGGCACCCGGCAGACGATCTTCGACGTGCACAGCGGCCAGGACGGCCGCATCAGCGAGACCGTGGACCTGGATGTCGGCGAACCGGCGGACGTTTTCGAACTGGTGTTCTACAGCGGCGAATATTTCGCCCGTCAGCAGCTCCCGACAGCGGATCGCCAACCCGTACGCCGCGTCGTGATCCGCCTGGCGATGCCGGATCCGGAGGCCCGCTACCACGTCCCGGTCATCGTCTCGCCGCACGGCTACTCGGTGTGGTGGTCGGGCTAAGGCCGCCGGCCGGCGGCAGACAACAACGAGGCGGCGCGCAACGACGACCCGCCCGATAAGTCGACAGGAGGAAGCGACATGAGAATTCTCTATGCACTCTTTATCGGTCTGTTTGTCCTGCCCGCGTTTGCGACCGCGGGCGACTTTCCCGAGAAGAACCTGGTCTATCAGATCACCTTCGCGCCGGGCGGCGGTTCGGACATCCGGGCCCGCCAGCAGCAGCCGTTTCTGGAAGACGCCTTCGGCGTCAAGGTGCTGATCCAGTACAAACCCGGCGGCGGCGGCTCGCTCGGCTGGTCGAACCTGGTCAAGCAGAAAGCCGACGGCTATTTCATGTCGGGCATCAACATTCCGCACATCGTCCTGCAGCCGCTGGCGCGCAAGAACGCCGGCTATCAGACCGAGCAGATCCAGCCGGTGATCCTGTTCCAGCAGATCCCGTTCGGACTGACCGTGCTCGCGGATTCGCCGTTCCAGACGCTGGAGGACCTGGTGACGTTCGCGAAGAAAAATCCGGGCAAGGTCACCGTCGGCGGCTCGGGAAGCTGGGACGCGACCCATATCGCGCACCTGCAGTTCGAGCAGATGGCCGGCGTCAAGATGACTTACATACCGCACAAGGGCGGCAAGCCGAAGCAGACCTCCCTGCTGGGCGGCCACACCATGGTCAGCTGGTTCGGCACCAGCGAATGGCTGCCCCATGGCGACAAGGTCCGCAATCTCGCGGTCGCCTCGGCCGAGCCCGTGCCGACCAATCCGGACCTGCCGACGTTCCGCTCCAAGGGCTATGACCTGCTGTCGTCCGTCTATCACGGCGTCGGCGTGCCCGCCGGCACGCCACCGGACGCCGTCGAGGCCTTGCAGAACGTCTTCCTGAAGATCGCCAACGACCCGGCGGTCCGAAAGCGCAAGCTGGCCGACGGCATCATCCCCATCGCCATGCCCGCCGCCGATGCGAAGACCCTGATCGAGGATCGCGTAACGGCCTGGAAACCGATCGTCGAGCAGTTCGCGAACTAGGCGATCAGCTGTGATGACGGCCGGCAAAAAGACCGGTCGTCATCGCCAGCCCCGCCATCGGAGCGCACATGCGAGACCTCCGGCATCCACCCGGCCCGGAACTGGATTCCCCTCTCCCTTTCAGGGATTGGACGTCTGCGTCCAATTGCTGGGAGGGCGTGTCTGATACGAAGCTGTTGCGCGGCCGAATTGCTGAGGCGCACGGCTCGTCCGAACGCGGCGATACGGCATGACCCCCGGCCTCATCGACGGCGCGCTGCAGGCGATTGCGCTGCACCATCTGCTGTTGCTGTTTCTCGGCGCGGCGCTGGGCATTGTCTTCGGCGCGATCCCGGGTCTGACCGCGACCATGGGGCTGGCGTTGCTGGTGCCGTTCACCTTTACCATGGAGCCGGCCGCCGGGCTGCTGATGTTGGCCGGCATCTATGTCGGCGCCATGTATGGCGATGCCGTCCCGGCGATCCTCATCAACACGCCGGGAACCCCGGCCGCGATCGCCACAACGTTCGACGGCTATCCGCTCGCCCAGAAGGGCATGGCGCAGCACGCGCTGGTGACGGCCGCCTTCGCCTCCTGCATCGGCAGCCTTGTCGCGAACGTCGTGCTGGCGACATCGGCGGAGCCGCTCGCTGACATGGCCCTCAAGTTCGGGCCGGCGGAATATTTCTGGCTCGGCGTCTTCGGCCTCACCATCATATCGGTGCTCTCCAGCGGCAGCCTGCTGAAGGGTTTCGTCGCCGGCGCCATCGGTCTCCTGTTCTCGACCGTCGGCATGGCGACGCTGTCGGGCGACGTGCGTCTGACCTTCGATTTTCCCGAGCTTCAGGGCGGGATCGGCCTCGCCGGCGCGCTGATCGGTTTCTTCTGCCTGCCTGAAATTCTGTCGAACGTGATTGGCGGCCGTCGCGAGCATGTCTCGGCCAAACGCGTGCGGCCGAGCGCGGCGGTGATCGTCGACACCGTCGTCGACCTGGTCCGCCGCCCGGTCCTGCTCCTGCGATCGTCGATTATCGGCCTGGTGGTCGGGATCGCGCCCGGCGCCGGCGGCAACATCGCCAGCATGGTCTCCTACAGCGAGGCCACACGCTGGGAACCCGACAACGAGGAGTTCGGCAAGGGCACGATCCGCGGCGTCGCGGCATCGGAAGCGGCCAACAGCGCCATGGCGCCGGGGTCCCTGATCCCGCTGCTCACGCTCGGTATCCCCGGATCGCCGCCGGCCGCGATCATCCTCGGCGCCCTGCTGCTACATGGCATGAAACCCGGCACCGAGCTGTTCTCCGCCCATGCCTCGGCCACCTACGCCTTTATCGTCGGGCTGGCCATCGCGGCCGTCGCCGTGCTGGTTCTGGGCGTGCTCGGGTCGTTCGTCTACGCGCGGATCGTCAACATTTCCTCGCGTTCGCTGGCGCCGGCCATCCTGCTGATGACGGTGCTCGGCTCGTTCGCCATCCGTAACAACATGCTCGATGTCTGGGTGATGTTGCTGTTCGGCGCGCTGGGTTTCATCCTCAGCCGTCTGAACTACCATCCGGCGCCGCTGGTACTCGGTTTCATCCTGGGCCCCTATATCGAGGACGGCATCGTCCAGTCGACGATGATCGGCGGCGCGTCGGGCAGCGTGCTGGCCTATATGGCGCTCCGGCCGATCAGCATGGTCTTGATCGCGCTGTGCCTGATTTCTGCGCTCTGGCCGATCGTCGCCCGTCGGCTCAAGGCCGCCGAAGAACAGCCCGCCCCGGCATCCGGGCCGGCGCCGCGCGCCGGCGTCAACGCCGACCTGATCGTCGGCCTGGCGACGCTGGCGGTGGCCGCGATCGCCTACCTCAACACCCGCGACCTCAGCCACTTCGGCGGCCTGTTCGTCGATTTCTGCGCGACCGCGCTGGCCGTGCTCGGCCTTCTGACGACCGCCAAGAGCTGGCTGAAGCCCGAGCATGCACGGTTCTTTGCATCGGCCGCGGAAGGCCGCCGCGTGCTCGCCGGCATCGGCATTCTGGCGCTCTATTTGCTGCTGATCCCCTATGCCGGCTTCCTGCTGGCGAGCGTGTGCTTCTACTTCGTCATGCACACATCGCTGCGCCCGGAGCCCGACGCGGCCGGCGCGCTCGCCGCCAGCGCCGGCCTCGCGCTCGCGGTGACGGCGTCCCTATACCTGCTCTTCCAACACCTCCTCGGCGTCCCCCTGCCGCCTGGAATTTGGGGCTGAACCGCTAATTCCGGTGACAGTAACCGTAATTATCGCCGACCGGTGCGGCGCTTGGTCTTTGCCGCCGGCTTTTTCTTCGCCTTGGGCGCCTGCTTCGGTTTCGGGCCGGGCTTGCCGCGGACGAACGAGCGGTCGAACCGCCGTTCCAGACGCCGGACGAAGGCCGTGGCGCCGAACGGCCGACCGGTGCGCGTGCCCATGCGGATCGCCTCGACCGCGTCGTCGTCCGACGGCTCGGCGAGATAAGCGGGCCAGTCCGGCACCATCTCCAAGAGCGGCGCGACGCGCACCAGCTCGTCGTCCCGGCCGGCGAGATGCGCGCGCGCGCTCGACCACTTCCAGTCCCGCGCCCGGCGTTTCAGGCGCGCACGCACCGGATTGACCTCGACATAGCGGGCGCAGGCGAGCGTGTGCGCCTCATCCATGGGCACGGAATAGAACCGGTCCTGCCAGAGATGCCCCTGCCAACCCTCTCGCCCGTTGATGTGCCGCGTATAGCGGCGGTGCGTCTCGCCCAGCGCGGCGCGCAGGCCGTCCGCATCGGACGGCACCAGGACCAGGTGCACGTGGTTCGGCATCAGGCAATAGGCCCAGACCTCGACGCCGACCTCTTCGCAACGCTCGGCCAGCAGTGCGCGATAGAGCGCGTAGTCGTCGTCGTCGAAAAACGTCTCCAGCCCGCGGTTGCCCCGCTGGGTCACATGGTGCGGATATCCCGGCACCACCACGCGCGCGATTCGAGCCATGCGGTCATGCTGGCACGCCGCATCGAGCCCGTCAATTAAGTATACCGTCCCCGCAATCCAGCTCTAGTCACGGCGTTTGAAATCGAAGCGGCACTTATTCATGCGGCCCTCGATCCTGGCGGCGTCGGTCGCCAGGCTGGCGGTCACGCTGAAGTTTTCGTTGTGTTCGTTGAACCGCAAATCGATTGTGCCGTCCTCGACAACCTTGCCCTCGACCAATCGCTCCGGCGTCGCCGTAAACTCGCCGTCACGTCCTATCCTGAGGCTGACCGCGCCGTTTCGGGCGATCAATTCAAGGTCGAAGAAGACCGGTACGGAATTGCCCAATGTGGTCAGCACTTTGCAGGTAAACGACGCCTTCCAGCGACCGTCATAGCGGCTCAGATCGACGACTGCGGACCGTGGCGCCAAAAGCGCGACCTTCGGGTCTTCGTCGGCCGACGTCGACCGCGCATCGGCTGGCGGCGGTTGACTGGCCCGCGCCCGGGCCAGGGCCGCATACCGGCCCTGCGGATAGGCGTCGAGATAGGCACGGTAATCGGCCGGGCTGCGGCTGTTCTTGACCTGATTCCAAAATGCGTCCTCGGCGGCGTGAGCGGCCAGGCGCCGTTCGGATTCGCGTCTGACCTTATCCGCCAGCGCCTGCGCCTCGATCGCGTGCCGGCCGTTTGGATAGCGTTGCAGGTAACTCTCGTAGGCCGTTGCCGTGCCGACGCCCGCGGCCGCCTGCCAGGCCGTATCGTCCGCGGCGCTGGCCGCGTCCAGGCCGGCCCGACGCGTGGCGGCAAGCTGGGCAAAACGACCCCGCGGATAGGTTTCCAGATAAGCGGCGAAGTCGGCCGGGTTCCTGCTGTCCTTGATCGACGCCCAGAACGCCAGCTCGACGGCGAGATCGGCGTCGGGCTGCGCAGCCGCCGGCGGCGCGGCTTCCGCCGGCGCGGGCGGGTTGGTCTTGGGGACGAACAGAAACGCGCCGCCCTCGTGGTCGGCGCGGCGGATGTCGGAATATTGCGGCGTCTGGTCGGCGTTGACCACGACCTGCCGGCTGACCTGGCGGAACAGAGAATTGCCGTCGAGGATGTCGTCGTTTTCCTGCAATGTGCGCAGGAACGCGCCGGCGAACACCGAGTGCCCGTCGGCGCCGCCATCGACAACCGGTTCGAGGCCGCCGGAGACGATGGCCGTGCGCGAGCGGCGCTCGGCCAGACGCCGTAACCAGGCCTCACGCTCGCGACCGGTCGCCGGAACCGCCTGCGCGGCCCGTACCAGCGTGCCGGAATAACAGCTGTCGGCGACAACCATGACATGGCGGGCGCTCATGCCCTTCAGCCGACGGGTCAGGGAATCGTTGGCGATCCAGTTGAGATCGTCGTCCTCGTCCGCGTCCACCGGCAGCCAATAGCCGGTGCCGGTGGCACGGTCGAGCGTGCCATGGCCGGCATAATAAACCAGCAGGTTGTCCTGCTCCGTAAGCTCGGCGCGCAGCTTGTTCACGCTGCGCACGATGTCGTCGCGCGTCGCATTGACCAGCAGGGTGACCTGGAAACCGTATTTCTCGCGCAAGAGTTCGGCCGTCGCCTGCGCGTCATTGACCGCGGTCTCCAGGTCGGGCAGCGTCCGGTAGTCGTTGTTCCCGATCACGAGCGCGTGGTAGCGGCCGAAATCCAGATCGTCGATCGCCGCTCGCGTTTCGGCGCCGCCAGCCAGCAACGCCACGATAACAAAATAAACACCAATCAATCGACTAATAAACATTAACAATCCTTAACATTCCATTCGATACTGGATCCATACTACTGGATAATTTGGAGAGTTTGCAGCACTTATCTTGATTTATACTTGACGATATCTGCCTTTAAATTTACAGACGCGCTGCCGCGACGGCGGCAGAAGGCCGGTTCCGCGCATCGTTCCGATCCGGATTTCGACACTTCCGGAACAATCGAAGCGGCTTGCATTTCCGCCGATTTTTTTCCTTGACGTCTCTGTGCATGGGGTTGTTCCGCGATCTGCCCCGGACCTACCCCCCCTTTTCTATTCGACAATGCGACGGAGGGCGGTGATGGCGGTCACGTCGGTTTCGCCGCCGCGGCCCAGCACATCCGCCAACGGCTCGGCCACGACCTGCATCCAGGTGGCGTTGGCGTGCAGGAGCCGGCCGTCGCCCAGCACGATGCCGACATGGCCCGGCCAGTAGACCAGGTCGCCCCGTCTGAGGGCGGTCAGGTCGTCCGTCTCGACCGGCGCGCCGAGGGCGCGCTCCTGCTGGTCGCTGTCGCGCGGGCAATCCCGGCCGGCGCGCTGCAGAGCGAGCTGCACCAGCGCCGAGCAGTCGAGGCCGTCGGCCGAGCGGCCGCCCCAGAGATAGGGCGTGCCGGCGAGCGACAACGCCGTCGCGATCCAGTCCGGTTCGGGCGTCTCGATCTCGGCCAGATGGCGGGCATAGACCCAGTCGCCGCTCTGTAACCGGCTGTAGCCGTCCGCCTCGTCGACGATGCGCAGGCGGGCGCCGAGGCTCAGGCCGAAGCGGATACGCGTCTTCACGGCGGGGGCCGGATAGAGATGGGTATGCGGTACGGCGACGACATGGGTCGCCTGTCCCTCCCAATCGCCGAGTGCCGCCGAAGGTACGTATCCGACATAGCCGTCGAGCGTCGCCTGGCCCCAGGCCCAGCCGGCCTTGTCCTCATAGACCATGAAGCGCTCGCCGAACAGCAGCTCGCTCTCGAGCCGGGCGTCGGCGGCCGGCGTGAAGCTGAGCGGCGCGGCCGGCGCGATCACCTGCCGCGCCTCGCCCGCGACATACCGAGCCGCCTCGACCTCGCCCGCCAGCTCGGCCGCGGCCAGATCGGGCCGGGCCGGCGTTACGCGGGCATCGAAGGCCGCCGCCATCGTGGTCAGCCGCCGAAACGCTCGGCGATGGCGGCATAGAGCGTACGCATGGCCAGCGGCTCGCCGCCCTTCGGCCGTCCGGGGCGATCGGCGTCGTTCCAGGCATAGGTGTCGAAATGCGCCCAGGCCTTCGCCTCGCCCACGAACGATTTCAGATAGAGCGCGGCCGTCACGGCGCCGGCGAACGGGCCGTCGCCGACGTTGCTGAGATCGGCGACCGGGCTTTTCAAGCGCTCGGCATAGGGGGCGTAGAGCGGCAGGCGCCAGACCGGATCGCGCTCCGCCTCGCCGTGCCGCGCGAGATCGGCCGCCAGGCCGTCGTCGTCGGTGAAGAGCGCCGGCAGGTCGGGGCCGAGCGCCACGCGGGCCGCGCCTGTCAGCGTCGCGCAGTCGATCATCAGGTCGGGCGCTTCGGCATCACCGTCGGCCAGCGCGTCGCAGAGCACGATACGGCCCTCGGCATCGGTGTTGCCGACCTCGACGCTCAACCCCTTGCGCGTGGCGATGATGTCGCCTGGCCGGTAGGCGTTGCCGGCGACGGCATTCTCGACCGCCGGCACCAGCACGCGCAGGCGCACGGGCAGGCCCGCGTCCATGACCATCTCGGCGAGGCCCAGCACGGTCGCCGAGCCGCCCATGTCCTTCTTCATCTTCAGCATGCCGGCCGAGGTCTTGAGGTCGAGCCCGCCGGTGTCGAAGCAGACGCCCTTGCCCACCAACGTGAGTTTCGGCGCCGCGGCATCGCCCCAGGTGATGTCGATCAGCCGCGGCGGATCGTCGCTCGCCCGACCGACCGCGTGGATCGCCGGATAGTTCTCGGCCAGCAGCGCTTCGCCGACGACGGCACGGAACGCCGCGCCGTGGCGGCCGGCCAGTTCCTCGGCCGCGCCCGACAGCTCGGACGGCCCCATATGATCGGCCGGCGTGTTGATCAGGTCGCGGGCCAGGAATGTTCCCGCCACCGTCCGCGCCGCCAGGCCGGCATCGGCGTTGGCCGGCAGGCCCAGCGTGGCGAATTCGTTCTCGGACTTGCGGTAGCGCGTGAACCGGTAGCTGCCGAGCGCCCAGGCTATCGCGGCGCCGGTCGCGGCATCGGTATCGAGCTCGGTCGCGATCCGGTAGTCGCCCGGCGGCAGGCAGGCGGCGAGCCCGCCATAGGCCCAGAGGTCGGGGTTCTCGCCCAGGCCGAGCACGACGCCGGCGAGCGCGCCGTCCGCGGCGGGCAGCAGGCAGGTGGCGCCGGCTTTGGGCTTGAAGTTCGACTGCTTGAGCCAGGTCCGGACCTCGGGCGCCTGCGTCTCCGACCAGGCCGCGAAGTCGGGCTTGGCGACCGGCCAGATCGGTGTCGCGTCCGACGCGGTTTCATCACTCACATGGGGGATCACGTTCGACCTCGGGTGTGGCATGTTGGGAATGCGCCGGCAGCCTAGCATGCCGCCGGCCGATCGCAGAACGGGCAACACGGGCGGCGGAAAGATGGCGGATTTCGAGCTGGTGATCGGCAACAAGAACTACTCGTCCTGGTCGCTGCGGCCCTGGCTAGCGATGACTCATTTCGGCATCCCGTTCCGTGAGACCATGGTTCTGCTGGACACGCCGACCATGAAGGCCGAGATCCTGGCGCACTCGCCGGCCGGCCGGGTACCGGTCCTGAAACATGGCGAGCTCGCGGTCTGGGACTCGCTGGCGATCCTGGAATATCTGGCCGAACGGTTTCCAGAGCACGGCTTCTGGCCGACCGACCGCGCGGCCCGCGCCCGCGCACGCTCGCTCGCGGCCGAGATGCACTCGGGCTTCCCGGACCTCCGCAACGAGCTGCCGATGGACTGCCGCGCCCGCCGGCCGGACCACCGCTGGTCGGATGCGGCCGCCGACGACATCGCGCGCGTCAGGGCGATCTGGACCGAGACGCGCCAAACGTTCGGGACCGGCGGCGATTTCCTCTGCGGCCCTTTTGGCGCGGTCGACGCCATGTTCGCGCCGGTGGTGTCGCGGTTCGTGACTTACGGCGTGGCGCTGGACGGCGTCGCCACCGACTATCGCGACGCCGTCTGGAACCTGCCGGCCATGCAGGCCTGGCTGTCGGCCGCCGCCATCGAGGAGGCCGTAATGTCGGTTATTTGAGCAGACCGACCTCGCGGTAATACCGCGCGGCACCGTCGTGCAGCGGAATGGCGATGCCGTCGAGCGCGGTGTCCAACCGGATCAGCCGACCGTCGGGATGGCCGCGATCCAGAAGCCGCCGCGTCGTCCGATGCCAGAGCGCCGCCGTAATGCCGTAGATCACCTCATCCTCGACATCGGCCGAGACCAGCCATTGCGCGCCGACCGTCAAGGTCAGCCGCGCCGGCACATCGGTATAGACCCCTTGCGGAATGGTGCTGGGCACAAAGAACGGATGATCGCTCAGCATCCGATCGGCCTCTGGCCCATCAACCGAGAGCAGATCGATCGGCGTATCGTCCGCCAGTTGGGCCACGGCCGATATCGGATGGCCGCCAACCACGAAGAAGGCATCGATTTCGCCTTTCCGCATCAGATCGCTGGCCGGCCCCGTCTGCAGATAGCTCGCCGTGTATTCCCAGGCGCCGAGACCGTAAGCCTCCAGGACGATGCGCGCGTCGACCACGGTGCCGGACTCTTCAGGTCCCAGCGAGATGCGCTTGCCCTTGAGATCGTGAATGGTTTCGATGCCGCTGTCGCGCCGGACCACGACATGCACGCTCTCGGGATAGAGGTTGGCGATCGCGCGCAACCGGGTCGACGGTCCGCGATCCGTGTACAGGCCCTGACCGTTATAGGCCCAGTAGGCGACGTCGGCCTGGCTGAACCCGGACTCCACGGCGCCGCTCTGGATCAGCGCCACGTTCTCGACCGAGCCCTGTGTCGACTGCGCCACGGCCAGCAGGCCCGGCACGCCGCAACTGCCGCCGTCCTCGCAGGCGCGGCTGCCCGGCGGACTGCTGATGGCGCTGGCGATGAGCGTTGCGATCGGAAAGTAGGTGCCGCTGGTGCCGCCCGTGGCGATCCGGAAGAAACGGATTTCCTGGGCGCTCGCGATCTGCGCGCCAGCCAGCGACAGGGCAATTGCCAGACAGCTCATACGTAGCGCGAACGCGGATTTCCAGAACATGACATTGGTTATACGCCCCTCTGTCGGCTCGACCAAGAGCCGCGCGACCGCCGAGTTGACAGGGCGATAGCCCGAGACCATGTTCGCCCGACGATGACGGACAATCCCGGCTTCGATCTCGACAACATCCGCCAGCTCGTGCGGCAGGGCATCCCGCATGTGCGGGCGCTTGGTGTCGACGTCGTGTCGGTCGAGGTCGGCAAGATGACGGTCAGCCTGGATTATCAGGAGTGGCTGGTCGGCAATCCCGAGACGGGCGTGCTGCACGGCGGCGTGATCACGACACTCTTGGACACGGTCAGCGGCCTTGCCGTGCACGCGGCGCTGCAGAAGTTCCTGCCGATCGCGACGCTCGACTTGCGCATCGACTATCTGCGTCCGGCGATGCCGGGCGAGACCCTGTTCGCCTTCGCCCATTGCTACAAGGTGACCCGCAACGTCGCGTTTACCCGCGGCGTCGCCTATCACGACGATATCGACGATCCCATCGCCAACACCGCCGGTTCGTTCATGCTGTCGACGGCCGGCCCTTCGATGGGCGGCAAGCGGAAGGCCAGGGGCTGATGGCGGCGTCGTTCCTCGACATGCTGAACAAGGCGCGCGCGGCGCAGGATCCGCGCCTGGTGCTCGACGCCATTCCTTACGCCAAGTTTCTGGGCATGGACGTTCAGGAGGCCGACGACGGCGGTTTTCTGTCCGTACTGCCGTTCGACGACATGCTGATCGGCAATCCGATGCTGCCGGCGATTCATGGCGGCGTAACCGGCGCGTTTCTGGAGAACACGGCGATCGTGACGCTGTTGTGGGAGCGCGACACCACGAAGATGCCAAAGACCATCAACATCACGGTTGAGTATCTGCGTTCCGGCCGGCCACAGGATACCTTCGCGGTAGGCATCCTGACGCGGCAGGGCCGCCGCGTCGCCACGGTCAGGACCGAGGCCTGGCAGGACGACCGGACGCAACCGATCGCCGTTGCCACCGCGCATTTCCTGCTGGCCTGACCGCCGGTCTATACTGCCGGGGTCATGGCAGCAAAAAACAAGATCTTCGCGCCGGCCGAACTGGGCGGCATCATTCCGCCGGCGACCACGCCCTTCACGGCGGGCGGCGCCGTCGACCTCAGGGCCTTCCGCAGCGAGTTGCGCTTTCTGCTGGACGCCGGCGTGCACGGCATCGCGGTCGGCGGCAGCACCGGCGAGGGCCACACGCTCAGCGCCGACGAATCGACCCAGTTGGTGACGACGGCGGTCGCGGCGACGGGCGGCAGGGTGCCCGTGATCGCCGGCATCATCGTCGATTCGACGCAACAGGCTATCGACCGCGGCAAGACAGCCGCCAAGGCCGGCGCCAGCGCCCTGCAGATCACGCCGGTGCACTACCTGTTCCGGCCTGACGACGACCACATGCTGGCGCACTTCCGCACGGTCGCCGAGGCCGTCAAACTGCCGATCATCATCTACAACGTGGTGCCCTGGAGCTATCTCTCGCCGGAACTGCTGATCCGCATCATGCGGCAGGTGCCGGGCGTCATCGGCGTCAAGCAGAGTGCCGGCGACCTGAAGCTGTTCGCCGACCTGATGCTGGGGGCGCCAAAGAGCGCCCGCATCTTCAGCGCCGTCGATGCATTGATGTATCCGTCCTTCAGCCTTGGCGCGCACGGCGCTGTCGCCGCCATCCTGACGGCGGCACCGAAAGCCTGCGTCGCGTTGTGGGACGCGGTCGTGGCGGGCGACCACAAGTCAGCGCTCGATCTGCACAAGCGGTTGCTGGTGCTGTGGAACGCCATGATCGACGACAACCTGCCGGCCGTCGTCAAGTTCGCGCTGACCGTGCACGGCATCAACGGCGGCGCGCCGCGCGCGCCCATGCCGGCCGCGTCGGCAAAGCAACAGAAGGCGATTGTCGCTGCCCTGAAGCGTCTGCCCTAACCCACCGCAACGACCCGCATCGGGTTCAGAAAAAACGCGGTCTAGGCCTCCAGCGTGAACGGCAGGCGGCGCAGGCGCTGGCCGATGGCGGCGAAGACGGCGTTGGCGACGGCCGGCGCGATCGGCGGCAGCGCGACCTCGCCGATGCCGCCGGGCCGGTCGCCGTTCGGCACCAGCACGGTTTCGATCTTCGGCGCGGTGTCGAGCCGGATCATCTCGTAGTCCGGGAAGTTGCCCTGCTCGATCCGGCCATCGGCGACCGTGATCGCGCCATAGAGCGCGGCCGACAGGCCGTAGATAACGCCGCTCTGCATCTGCGCGTCGATCGTGTCGGGATTGACCACGACGCCGCAATCGACCGCGCACCAGACGCGCTCGACCCGGATCTCGCCGTCGACGACGGCGACTTCCGCGACCTGAGCGACGATGCTGCCGAAGGACTCGTGGAGCGCGATGCCGCGGCCGCGCCCGTCCGGCACCTCACCGCCCCAGTCCGCCGCCTTGGCGACGGCGTCCAGCACCGCCCGGTGCCGCGGTTTGTCGTTCAGCAGACCGCGCCGGAAGGCATACGGGTCCTTGCCGGCGGCGTGCGCCATCTCGTCGACGAAGCTCTCGAGGAAGAAAGCGTTCTGCGAATGGCCGACGCTGCGCCAGAAGCCGACGGGCACCGAATGGCGGCGCCAGCGATGCCCGATCCGGCAATGCGGCATGGCGTAGGGCTGCTGGAAGGCGCCGGCGGCGTTCATGAAGGTCGACGAGCCGTCGCCGCCGCCCCAGGGCAACACGCGCTCGCCGAACTCGAACTCGACGGACTGGCTCGCCAGTTGGCCATCCCAGCCGACCAGCGCACCCTGCGCGTCGAGCGCGCCTTTGAAGCGGGCATGCGCCGCCGGCCGATAGGTATCGTTGCGGATGTCTTCTTCGCGGCTCCAGGTCAGCTTGACCGCGCGGCCCGGGAAGGCCTTGGCGACATGCGCCGCCTGCAGGACGAAGTCATTTTCGGCGCGCCGGCCGAAACCGCCGCCGAGATATGTCGTGTGCGACCGCACCGCGTCGCGTTCGACGCCAGTGCCGTCGGCCGTCGCCCAGACCGCCACCGTCGGCGATTGCGTCGGCGCCCAGACATCGGCCGTATTATCGGCGTTCAGGCGCACGGTGGCGTTCATCGGCTCCATGCAGGCATGCGCCAGATAGGGCACCGAATACTCCGCGTCGACAACCTTCGCCGCACCGTCAAAGCCGGCATCGACATCGCCCACCGCCTCGAAGACGTGGCTCGGCTCCTCGTCGAGGCTGGTTTGCAGATCTTGCGCAATGGCGATCGTCGAGACATCGCCGTTGCCGGCCGCATCGACCTCGATCGGCAGGGCCTCGGCCGCCTTGAATGCGCGCCAGGTGTTATCCGCGACCACCGCCACGCCACCCGGCACCTCGACCACGCCCTCTACGCCGCGCATGTCGCGCACCGCGGCGGCGTCATAGCCGACAATGCGGCCGCCCTTGACGGGACTGTGCCGCACGGCGGCATAGAGCATATTCGGTTCGGAAACATCGACGCCGAAGGTCGCGGCGCCGGTCGCCTTTTCGACCATGTCGACGCGCGGCTGCGGCGTACCGACCAGCCGGAACCGGCTCGCCGGCTTCAGCTCCGGATCGGACGGCGGCGTGAGGTCGGCCGCGGCGCGCGCGACAGCGGCATAGGCGAGCATGGTCTTACCGTCCGGATGCATGACCTTGCCGCCGGCGGCCTGGCAGTCCGCGGCATCGACGCCCCATTCCTTTGCCGCCGCCTCGATCAGAACCGTGCGCGCGGCCGCACCCGTCTGTCGCAACGGTGTCCAGGCGTCGATGACGCTGGTGCTGCCGCCGGTGCCGATATAGGGCACGGAGGCCAGCACCTTGGCCATGACCCAGCGCAGCGGGTTGTTCTCGGCATGGAACAGGCCGGCGCCCTCCATCGGCAGTGCATAGTTGGTGTAGACGCCGTGCATATCCGGATGCTCGACCGTGACCCGGTCGAGATCGACCTCGAGCTCCTCGGCGATCAGCATGGCAAGGCCGGTATAGACGCCCTGCCCCATCTCGGCGCGCGGCACCGCCAGCGCGATGGTGCCGTCGGGCTCGATCCGGACCCAGGCGTTCAGCGCCACGGCGCCATCCGCGCCGGCCTTGGCGAAGTGTTCGGGAATGCCGGTGCCGGCCCGCGACAGCAGTCCGACACCCACGGCCAGACCACCGGCCGTGGTGACGCCGCCGATCAAAAAGGCGCGGCGGGTGATCTTCTTCCAACGGCCCTTCGGCTTGTCGGATTTCGCGGCCTCAGCCATTGCGCGCGCCCTCCCCGATCGTCAGCGCCGCCTCGTGGATGGCGGCCCGGACCCGGTTGTAGGTGCCGCAGCGGCAGATGTTGGTCATCGCCGCGTCGATGTCGTCATCGCTCGGTCGCGCATTTTCGGCCAGCAATGCCGTCGCGGCCATGATCATGCCGGACTGGCAATAGCCGCATTGCGGCACCTGGTGCTTGACCCAGGCCGCCTGCACCGCGTGCAACGCATCGGGGGTGCCGATGCCTTCGATGGTCATCACGTCGCTGTCGGCAACATCGCCGACCAACACCGAGCAGGACCGGCTCGCTTCGCCATCGATATGGACGGTGCAGGCCCCGCAGGCTGCGACCCCACAGCCGAACTTCGTGCCGGTCAGCCCGAGCTCGTCCCTGAGCGCCCAGAGCAGCGGCATATCGGGTTCGACATCGAGAGAGACCGCGCGACCGTTGACGCGGAAGGATATGGCCATGTTTCGCCTCCGTAGCGGCGCGGCGACGGAGGCAACCCGTCCGCACGCACCCGGTAACTCGGCCGATCCCGGGACATCCGGGCCGCCGACCCCGATTTCAGACTCACGCGAACAGGAATAGCTGACAAACTGACGTTTTCAACATCTTTTGTCAATTTATCATTCCGTCTGCTGTTTTCAACATGCTAGATTGCTGCCATGCTCAAATCGTCAACCGACAAGCGCTCTAAAGTCCTCGAAGCGGCGCAGACCGCGTTCAGCCGCTATGGCTTCAAGCGCACGTCGATGGACGATATCGCCAAGCTGGCCGGCATGTCGCGACCGGCGCTGTATTTGTTGTTTCGCAACAAGCAGGACGTGTTCCGATCGCTGTCCGAGCACCTGCAGATCAACGCGTTGGAAGCCGCGGAAGCGGCGCTCACCACGGACAAACCGTTCGTCGAACGGCTGCACGACGCCATTCTGGTCAAGGAAGAGATGCTGTTTCGGGTGGTCTCGGAATCGCCCCATGGCGAGGAGCTGTTCGATGCCAACACCGAGATCGCCGGCGACGTCACCGAGCGCACGCTGACACGGTTTCAAAAGTCGCTCGCCGGCGCCATCCAACATGCGGCGGACAGCCTGGAGATCGATATCGACCGTGTCGGCATGCCGCCGGACCGGCTGGCGGCCCTGCTGCTGGCCGGCATCCACGGCCTGAAGACACCGCTGCCTGAAGGCCGCGAACTGCGCCGCAAGCTGACTGATCTAGTCAAGTTGTTCGTCGCGGCGCTGACGACATCTGAAGCGAACGAACGCCGTATGGCGGCAAGGGAGCGGGTTACGATCTAACCCGCTATTCTCGCCCTCGCGACAGTGTTTCAGGCTGCCGCGCGTCCAGGTCAGTCGGCACGACGCGCTTGAATCGCGCCGCTGGCAGGCGGCAGTTGTTCGATGAAATCGATGGCCTGGCTTAACGGCGAGTCCGTGTCGCGGAAGGGGGCGGCGAAGTTCAGGAGGATGCGGATATGGCCAGTGTCGGGTAGCGGCG
Source organism: Alphaproteobacteria bacterium (assembly GCA_965232515.1). Lineage (GTDB taxonomy): Bacteria > Pseudomonadota > Alphaproteobacteria > JANQKO01. The sequence continues at coordinate 3,720,341 of CBDDPY010000002.1, forward strand.
CGTAGCGGGCCGCGACGCCGCTTGACCGTAGCGCCAGCGCCAGGCTTTGCGAGTTGCTCGGCCGCACCACTGTGTCCGCCTGCCCATGCAACAGCAGCGCCGGCGGCGCGTCGGAGCGCACGAAGTTGATCGGGCGGGTGTCGAATGGATCGGCGGCACTGGCGAAGATCGGCCGGGTCGAACGGTAGCGGCGGGGATCGAAGGCGTAGGGACCAGCCAGGCCGATCAGACCTTTGATCGCCGACGCCGGCACCTCGACGTCGCGCAGATACCGGCGGTCGAGCGCCGGCAGCGCCGCGATATGGGCGCCGGCGGAATGGCCGGCCAGAACGATCCGGTCGGGATTGCCGCCATGCAGGGCGATCGTGCGATGCACCCAGGCTACGGCGTCGGCGCCATCTTCGACAAAGGCCGGAAACGTGACCTCCGGATAGAGCCGATAGTCGGGAACGACGGTGACGTAGCCCTGAGAGGCGAAGGCCTCGCCCATGAAACGATAGTCCTCGCGGTCGCCCCGCTTCCAGCTGCCGCCATAGAAGAATATGACGACGGTCCCGTCGGTGCTCGGATCGGTCGGCAGATAGAGGTCCAGGCGCTGCCGCTCGGCGTCGCCGAAGGCGATGTCGGTTTCAGTCGCATAGCCGTCCGCCGGCACGCTGGCGTTCAGTACCGAAAGCGGGGAACAGGCCGCCAACAATGCGGCCACGACGCCCAAGACGGCAAACTGTCTGTATCGGATTAATCGCACCTTGAGCCATATGGCGCGCGGCCGCCGGCGGATCAAGCCGTCGGACGTCCGTCCGGCAAGAGCTGCAGCCAGCCGCGCGTCGGATGACGTGTCTGCGTCACGGACAGATCGAACACCGATTTGACGACATCGGGGGTCAAGACCTGCTCGGGCGGTCCGTCATGCACCAAACAACCGGCCTCCAAGACACAGAGCCGGTCGGCATAGATCGCGGCCAGGTTCAGGTCGTGCAAGATAACGACGACCCCCATGCCGCGCGCGGCAAATCGCCGGGCGGTGGCCAGCGCCGAATGCTGATGCGCAATGTCGAGGCTGGATGTCGGTTCGTCGAGCAGCAGAAAGCGGTTGCTCTCACTGGCCCCGGCGGGCCAGATCTGCGCCAGAACGCGGGCCATCTGGACGCGCTGCTGCTCGCCGCCCGACAGCGATGGATAAACCCGGTCCGCCAGATGCGTGACCTCGGTCTCGCGCATGGCCTGGGTGGCAATCTCAAGATCGTCCGCGTGGCTGCTTGTTCCGGCGTGGGGACTGCGGCCCAGCAGGACCACCTGCAGGGCCCGAAACGGAAACGAGATCGCCGTGCTCTGCGGCAGGACGGCACGGTGCGCGGCCAGCGCGCGGCGTGGCCAGGCGCCCAGCGGCCGGTCGTCCTGCAATACCTGGCCTTGGCGCGGCGTCAGCTCGCCCGACATCACGCGCATCAGGGTCGATTTACCCGAACCATTCGGCCCCAGCACCGCGACGACCTCGCCCGGCGCGACGGTGAGTGACACGCCGTTCAGCGCGCGCGTGCGCCCCAGCCTGACCTCGATATTCTCGGCGCGAAGCATCACCAACCACCGATCCTGCGGCCGCGCAGCAGAAGCCAGAGGAAAAACGGGCCGCCGACAAACGCCGTCAACACACCGATCGGCAGTTCCGACGGCAGCACGACGGTTCGGGCGAACACATCTGCGATCAACATCAGCGCCGCGCCGAGCAGAACCGCGCCCGGCAGCAAGGTGCGGTGGTCCGGGCCGATCGACAGTCGAATCAGATGCGGCACCACCAGCCCGACAAAACCGATGACGCCGGTCAGGGACACCGACGCGCCGGCCGTCAGCGCGGCGAGAACGACAATAATGCGTTTCGTCCGCTCGACATCGAATCCGAGATGAAAGGCCTGGCCCTCGCCCAGCAGCAATGCGTTTAGCCGCTGCCAAAGCAGCGGCAGGATCAGAACCGGCACGCCAATCAGCGGCAGCGCCGGCAGCAACGTCGACCAGGTCACGCCGCCAAGGCTGCCGAGGAGCCAGAAGTTCAGGTCGCGGAGCTGCTGATCCGTGCTGATGAACACCATCAAACCGATGCCAGCACTCGCGACCGCGTTCAACGCCACGCCGGCCAGCAGCATGGTCGCCACATCGACCTGACCGTCACGGCTGGCAATGCGATAGACCAGCAGGGTCACGAGCAATCCGCCCGTGAAGGCGGCGACCGGCAGCAGATATGGCCGAAGTTCCAACGGCAAAAAGGCCGCCAACGTCCCACCGAGAACGATCGTCGCCACCGCGGCCAGTGCCGCGCCGCTGGAAACGCCGATCAACGCCGGATCGGCAAGCGGATTGCGAAAGAGTCCTTGCAGGACGGCGCCCGAAACGGCGAGCGCGGCGCCGGTCACCAGACCCAGAATCATCCGCGGCAGGCGGATCGACAGCAGAACGGTTTCTTCGCGCTGACCGAATTCCCAGGGCAACGCGATTCCCATCTCGTGCGCCAGGATCGCCAGTATCTGACCCGGCGAGACGGAAACGGCGCCGTGGGAAATCGAGACCAGGACGACGAAGCCCAGCAACCCCGTCAAGGCGCAAAGAAACATCGCTCCACGCCGTTGGCGTCGGCGCGCGACAACGGCGATGTCGGGCGAGACAGCCGAATTCATCAGACTGAATCGATTACTCGCCTACTCTGACTTGACGGTCGGCAGCACGAGATTGGGATGCAGTTCGGCGGCCAACGTCCGCACCGCCTGGCCCGTACGAGGCCCGAAGCCCAACAGCAACAAACCATCGATCGCAACCACCCGACCTTGTTGCGCCGCGGGCGTGAGAGAGATCTCGGGCAGGCCAAGCAGTCCAGCCTTGCCGCCCAAGAGCTCTAGCGTTCGGTTGGTCACCAGCAAGACATCGGGCGCCGCCAATACAGCCGCTTCCGGCGACAGCGGCTTGAAACTTTCGAACGCGTCGACCGCATTGATGCCGCCAGCCAGGCGGATGATGCCGTCCGCCGATGTGTCTCGTCCGCCAGCCAGCGGCGCGCCACCCTGGCCGATCGACAGCAGGAACAGCACCTTCGGACGTTCGCCGACGCTGCCGACGGCATCGCTCAGCCGATTGAAGTCGGCGCGCAGTGTCGCCGTGACGGCACGGCCCCGTTCGGCGACGCCGAGGGCCGCGGCAATCAGCTCGATCTTCCTCAGGACGCCGTCATAGCTCGGATCGTCCGGCACCAGAACGACGGGCACGCCGGATTCGCGGAGTTGGTTCAACGCCGTCTCCGGTCCCGCATCCTCGACCGCCAACACGACCGACGGCGCCAGCCCCAGGATCGGCTCGGCCGAAAGCCGGCGCATATAGCCGACATCCGGCTTCTCAGCGACGGCGCGGGGAAATTGGCTCGTCGAATCGACGGCGACCACGTTGTCGGCAAACCCCAGCGCGAAGACGACTTCCGTCACCGCGCCGCCGACGGACACGATCCGTCCGGTATCGCGCACCGTGACGCTGGCGCCGGTGGCGTCGACCACCGTGGTTTCGGCAACCGCGATGACCGCGCCCGCCGGCAACAGCAACGCGATCAATGCAATCCGACGCAACGATCTCCGAAGCATTCTCGATCCCTCACCATTTGAATGCGTAAGTGACCAGCGCCTTGTAGTTGCGGCCGGCCTCGAACGCGTTGGTATTGACGCGCGCATATTTCTTGTCGAAGACGTTGTCGACGCCGACATCCAGCCGGAATCCTTCGAGCAGGCCGTCGCTTGGCGCCCAGGCGGCATAGATGTCGTTGGTGGCGTAGCCGTCGCGCGCCTCGTCCGGGTTGTTGACTTCCTCGAATTCCTTGGCGGCGATGATGCGCCAGCCGACGATGGAATCGAACTCCGGCAGCTTCAGCGCGGCATTGACCGTCAGCTTGGTCGGCGTCAGGGTGCCGAGCTTGACGCCGGTCTCGTCGTTCTCGCCGTCCAGCTTCGTATAGCCAAGCGTGAACAGATAGCGGTTGCTTTCGTAGGACGCCTCGATCTCGGTGCCGAACAGCCGCGCTACCGGCACGTTGGACGTCGTCGTCGTCCCGTCGCAGTCCCCGGGAATTGCCACGGTGCATTCAAAAGGATTGAACGGGTTCGGCTGGGTGACGACCTGATCGATGAAATCCTTGCCCTTGGTGCGGTAATAGGAACCCTTGATCTGGAACTGGTCGCCGGCACGGGCCACGCTATTGAAGGTCAGACCGGCGCCAACCTCGACCGTGCGCGTGCGCTGCGGATCGAGATCGGCATTGGGAACGAAACGGTTGACGACCGTGGGCAAGCCGGTGATCGGGATCTGGAAGTGCGTGCCGGTCAGAAACAGTTCGTCGAACGTCGGCGCCCGGAACGCCTCGGCGTAATTGGCGAACAGCAGCAGAAAATCCGTTGGCAGATAGCTGATGCCGAACCGCGGCGAGATTTCCTCCTCGTCGGTGTTTTCGGCAATGTCGCTGGTCAGCTCGTAATTGTCGTAGCGAATGCCGGGGATCAGCAACAGATCGCCCGGCAGAATGCCCAGGGGCTCGGCGATGGCGATCTCGGCCTGGGCGAACAGGCCATAGGTGTCGGCATCGGCATCCGGCACGCCGTCGCGCTCGCCCGCGCCGGCGGCGCCGTCCTGGTCGTCGAGGTAAAACTCGCCGCCATAGGTGAAGGTGGTGCCGATACTGTCGGTCAGCATGAACCGCGACCGGTTGTCGAGACGGAAACCGATCGTATCGACGTCGCGCTTCAGCAGTTCGCCGGTCGGGCCGACACCGCCCTCGTCGAGACGCAGCTCGTCGACCTGGAAATCCGTGTAATAGGCGACGAGGTCCAGATCGATCAGGTTATTGTTTGGGTTCTTATAGCTGTAGGCCGCGCGGAAGGTATCGTTCTCGATGTCCTTTTCGACGGCGCCGCCACTGCCCAAACCCTGGCCGTTGTTCGGTTCCTCGGCGTCGTTGTCGAAGCGCAGGAACGAGCCCTCGACCCGGTGAAAGCCGCCGAACTCATAGCTGCCCTTCAACAGACCGCTGATGATATCGTCGTCCGAGTTGGTCAGCTTGGTGTCGTTGCCCAGCTCGATGGAGCCGGAATCGCGTTTGGTCACGCTGCCGACCAGGTCCAGGCCATCGATCGTCGTGCCGTAGCCGGTCACTGTGCCGACGCGCTCGCGGTTGACCGTCTGATAGCCGCCCGACAGCGACAGGCCGGCTGTCTCGCCCGGCGCCAGGAAGTCCGATGCGTCGATGGTGCGGAATTCGATCACGCCGCCGGTGCCGCCACTGCCATAGAGTGCCGATGCCGGCCCGCGCAGCACCTCGACCTGTTTCAGCAGGCTGGGATCGACAAAGAAGCGACCATCGTGGGCCGAGCCGAAGTTCTGCCGAGCGCCATCGAGCAGGATTACGACATCGGGGCCATCGAAGCCGCGGACGGTCGGCGTCTCGCCGGAGCGTCGCGGGCCGCCGCTGAACTCGACGCCGGGCACGAAGCGCAGAATGTCGTCGACCGACGACGGCTGCAGCGTGCGGATCGCCTCACGCCCCGTCACCGTCACCATGCCCGGATATTCGAACGCCTTGATCGGGTTCCGGGTCGCCGTCACCGATATGGTGTCGAGGATCATCTGCTCGCCGGTGCCGGCGGCCGCGCCGGCATCGGCGTCCGTCGATGTCTGCGCCGACGCCGCCTTGGCGGCGGCAACGGCGGCCAGGATGCAGATCGGCATTCGCCAGGATTTGCCAGCCATTTTCTAAGACCTCTCCAGCTGTTGACGCGTGGTCCGGGCTGGCTGCGGCAGGCGCTGGGCCTGGATGGCTGGCTGGGACTCATTTTCTTATCGAATTCGGGTGCCCGTGGGCGGTGCGGCTATTTCGTCAGAATGAGCTTGCCGTTGCTGGTGCAACGCAGACGATAGGCTTCGCCGTTGTGGTCGATGACCACTTCGTTCGCGCCCGCCAAAAGTTCGGCGCTGTTCAGAACCCGAAGATCGGCGGCATGCGTTTGTGCGCGCGACGCCTCGAGCACGGTGGCGGACCCCCGTTTGATAGGGCGGCCGCCCATTCGCACCCGTCCGTCCAATTTCATTCGTTACACCGTCACTCGCATTCGTTGGATTATTTGTAGCGCGAATGACTCGCATTATCAACGCAGTTGAGACGCATTCGCATGTCAGCTGGTTGCAAGTCGCGGTACTGCTCGATTGGAAGGCCGCAATCTCAGTCGAACGGTGCGGTTTGGAGCCAGGGATCGCCAGTCGTGAATTCAGTTTCCGTTGGTCAAGGCGGTGGCGCAGATTCAGCATTGCGATTGCGATGCAATTTCAATACTTAGATAGTCAGCAACCCGGCGCTCCTGGCAGGGGGTCGTCAGATGTTGAACCTGGGATTGGCGGCGGCACGTGCCGCCGTCGGCGTAACGCCATAACGAACGAGGTGTCGAACATGTTCATCGCCATGAACCGGTTTCGCGTGCAGCGCGGCCATGAAGAGGATTTCGAGCAGGTCTGGAAGCAGCGCGACACCCATCTGAACACGGTGCCCGGTTTCAAGGAGTTCCACCTCCTGAAGGGCCCGGAGGAAGATGATCACACGCTCTATGCCTCGCACACGGTCTGGGCCTCGAAAGCGCATTTCGAGGACTGGACGAAGTCGGACGCGTTCCGCAAGGCCCACCAGGATGCCGGCACCCGCAAAAACCTCTATCTCGGCCACCCGAACTTCGAGGGCTTCGAGGTCGTGCAGGCGCTCTGATCGCCGCCGGCGCGTAATTATTCCGCCAGGTGGCAGGCGGCGCCCTGCGCCGCGGCGAGCGGCCGGAATTCGGGCACCTCCTGACGGCAGCGGTCGACGGCGAGCGGGCAGCGCGGGTGGAACCGGCAGCCCGGCGGCGGGTTCAGCGGCGAGGGGATCTCGCCGGTGATCGGCCGAAACTCGACCAGGGCCGAGTCCTCGAGCACCAGCCGGGGCACGCTGTCGAGCAGCGCCCGCGTATAGGGGTGCTTCGGCTGGCCGTAGACGGTTTCCGCATCGCCGAGCTCGACCAGTTTGCCGAGATACATGATCGCGACCCGGTCGGAGACGTGCCGCACGACGCCGAGGTCGTGCGAGATGAACAGACAGGTGATCGACAGCTCGCGCCGCAGCTTAAGAAATAGATTGATGATCTGCGCCTGGATCGAGACGTCGAGCGAGGCCACGGGCTCGTCGCAGATCAGTACGTCGGGCTGCATGGCCAGCGCCCGGGCGATGGCGATGCGCTGGCGCTGTCCGCCCGAGAACTGGTGCGGATAGCGGTTGGCGAAACCCGGCTCCAGGCCGACGCGTTCGAGCCAGTCGGCGACATACGCACGCGCGTCGGCGCGGTCGACCAGGCCATGCGCCACGGCGCCCTCGGCAACGGTGTCGCCCACGGGCATGCGCGGATCGAGCGAGGCGAAGGGGTCCTGGAATACGGTCTGGATGCGGGTCGTCGCCTTGCGGCCGTCGATCATGACGGGCGCGCCGTCGAGCGATACCCGGCCCGCGGTCGGCGGCAGGATGCCAGCGGCGACGCGGCCGAGCGTCGACTTGCCGCAACCGGATTCACCGACCAGCCCCACCGTCTCGCCGCGCGCGATGTCGAGCGAGACGCTGTCCACGGCCTGCACGGCGCGGGTCTCGACACTGCCGCCAAGCTTGGCCGCGATCCGGTCGCCGAGCGACAGATGCGGCGCGAAGCGCTTGGAAACGTTGTCGATCGTCAGGAATCCATCGATCACGCGGCGGCTCCCTGAGGATGGTGACAGCGGAAGCCGCGATCGACCGTGTCGGTCCAGACGGGATCGCCGCGGCATTCATCGTCTGCGAATTGACAACGCGGCGCGAATGGACAGCCCGGCGGCAGGTCGAGCAGAGACGGCGTCGAGCCCGGCACCTGCGACAGCTCTTGTCCCGGCCGCGCGGTCGCCGGCATCGAATTGAGCAAGCCCTTGGTGTAAGGGTGGCGTGGATCGCGCAGCACCGTCGCCGTCGGGCCGGTCTCGACGACGCGGCCGGCATACATCACCAGCAGGCGCTCGGCGAGGCTGGACACAGTGGCGAGGTCGTGGCTGATCCAGATCAGCGCCGTGCCGCTGTCACGCGCCAGCGCCTTGATCTCATACAGAATCTGCGCCTGGATCGAGACGTCGAGCGCCGTCGTCGGCTCATCGGCGACGATCACCGCCGGCCGGTGCAGCAGCGCAATGGCGATGGCCACGCGCTGCCGCATACCGCCGGAGAACTGGTGCGGATAGGCGTCAAGCCGTGCGGCCGCATCCGGAATGCCGACCTGGGACAGGACTTCCGCCGCCCGCGCCCGCGCCGCCGACTTGGAGACGGCGTCGTGGGCGCGCACGGCCAGCGCCATCTGCAGCCCGATCGTCAGCACCGGGTTCAACGTCATCATCGGGTCCTGGAAGACCATCGACATCTGCCGGCCGCGCACATCCCGCAGGTCGGCCGACGACATGCCGACCAGCTCCGCGCCGTCGAGGCGGATCGAGCCGCCGACGATGCGGCCCGGGGGTTCGACGAGGCCCAGCAACGAGAAACCGGTGACCGTCTTGCCCGACCCGGACTCGCCGACCAGGCCGATGATCTGGCCGCGCGACAATTCGAACGAGACGCCGTCGACGGCCTTCACAACGCCGGCGCGGGTGAAAAAGTGCGTCTTCAGGTCCTGGACGGCCAGCAGCGGCGCGGTCATCGCTTCAGTCTCGGGTTGAGCTGATCGCGCACCTGGTCGCCGACCAGGTTGATGGCGAAGATCAGGATGATCAGCGCGATGCCGGGATAGACCGAGATCCAGTAGCGGCCGCTCATCATGTATTTGAAGCCGTTCGAGATCAGCATGCCGAGCGACGGCTCGTTCACCGGCAGGCCGAGGCCGAGGAACGACAGGGTCGATTCCAGCGCGATGGCGTTGGCGATCTGCACCGTCGCCACCACGATCAGCGGCGGCAGGCAGTTCGGCAGCAGATGCCGGAAGACGATGCGCCTGCCGGACAGCGGCGTCGCCGCGGCGGCCTCGACATAGTCCTTGCGGCGCTCGCCCGAAGCGGCGCCATAAGCGGTGCGGGCGAAATAGGCGTACTGCGCCGCGACGAGCGCGGTCACGAGCTGCGCCTTGCCCTGGCCCAGCAGCGCCACCAGCACCAGCGCCAGCAGGATCGCCGGGAACGAAAGCTGAAGGTCGACGATGCGCATGATCAGGGCTTCGAGCCGGCCACCGGAATAGGCGGCGACGATGCCGAGCGTGGTGCCGATCACCAGAGAGACGAAGCCCGCCATCAGGCCCATCTGGATCGAGATGCGCAGGCCGTAGAGGATCGCCGAAACGAGATCGCGGCCCTGATCGTCGGTGCCGAGCAGGTGCACGTAGCCGCCGCTGCCGATATGACCCGGCGGCCGGCGGGCGTCCATCAGCGACAACGTCGCCAGGTCGTAGGGATCCTGCGGCGAAATGAGCGGCGCGAAGATGGCGATGAAGACGATGATCACCACGACGGCCAGCGCCGCCACCGCGATCCAGTTCTCGCGGAACTCGGCCCAGAAGGCGGCCAGCGGCGAAACGGCGCCGTTCATTCCGCGCGGCCCCGACGCAACCTCGGATCGAGACCTGCGTAGATCACGTCGACCACGAGGTTGATGGTCACGAACAGGAAGGCGATCAGGATCAGATAGGCGACCATCACCGGCCGGTCGAGCGAGGTGATGGAATCGATGATCAGCTTGCCGACGCCGGGCCAGGAAAAGATGGTTTCCGTGACGACGGCGAAGGCCAGCGTCGAGCCGAGCTCGAGCCCGAACACGGTGACGATGGGGATCGAGATCAGCTTCAAGACGTGCCGCACCAGGATCGTCCACTCGGACAGGCCGGCGGCGCGGGCGAAGCGGACGACATCGGTCAGCATCGCCTCGCGCGTGCCGGCGCGGGCCAGCCGGATCATCATGGCGAACTTGAACAGCGCCAGATTGACCGCCGGCAGCAGCAGATGCGACAGGCCGTTCGGCGTCACGAAGCTCCAGGGAATGCCGAACAGAACGACCGTCTCGCCCCGCCCACCGGCCGGCAGCCAGCCGAGTGAGACGGCAAATGTCAGGATCAGGATCAGCCCGACCCAGAATGTCGGCACCGAGAAGCCCAGGATCGACAACGCCATCAGCGAGCGCGCCGCGGCGCTGTGCGGCCGGTAGCCGGCGTAGATGCCGAGCGGAATGCCGAGGATGGTGGCGCCGAGAACCGCCGCAAACGCCAGCTCCACCGAGGCCGGCAACCGGCTCAGGATCAGCTCCAGCACGGGCATGTTGTAGACGAAGGACCGGCCGAAATCGCCCTGCAGCGAGTTGCCGAGGAAGATGAAGTATTGCTCCCACAGGGGCTTGTCGAGGCCGAAGCGGGCAATGGTCTCGGCGCGGATATCCTGCGGCGCCTCCGGCGGAATGAGCACCTCGATGGGATTGCCGATGGCATAGACGCCGACGAAGACGATGACCGACATGACGAACATGACGGCGACCGCCTGCAGGCAACGCTGAATGACGAAGCCCAGCATCAGACCCTCACGTTCTCAGCGCGTCAAACGGCGCGACGCCGGGCCTTTCCTGCCCGGAAAGCGGCGGCGCATCGGCGGGCGTTCTGCCACCGATGCGCCGCTTGGACTTGCCGTTTGTCAGTTCGCCGGCTTGATGAAAAACGCCAGCGTATCCTCGTCGGTTCGGGGATCGAGCGCAATCTTGCCCTTGGTCGCGGCCCAGACCGTCTGCAGGACGACGATCGGGATATAGGCGCGGTCTGCCATGGTGATTTCCATCGCCTTCTCGAAATGCGCCCGCCGCTTGGCGTCGTCCAGCGTCTTCACGCCGGCCTGCAGGGCCTTGTCGACCTCGGCGTTGTAATACTCGATGCGGTTGAAGGCGCCGAGCTTGACGTCGGGATCGTTGGAATGCGCGAGCGAACCCAGCGTGTAGGACGCCTCGCCCGTCAGCGTGCCCCAGCCGTTCATGAACACCGAATACTCCTTGCGCGCCTGCGCCGGGAAGTAAACGGTGCGGCTGATCGCGTTCACGTTGGTGCGAATGCCGACCCGGCTGAACATCTGGCCCAGACCCTGGCAGATCGCGCCGTCACCCGGCAGCCGGTCGCTGGTGCAGTAGAGGTCGATCTGGAAGCCGTCGGGGAATCCGGCGTCGGCCAGCAGTTGCTTGGCCCGCGCCGGGTCATGCTTGCGCGCCGGCACCTTGTCGCTGTAGCCGAAGAAACCTTCCGGCATGACCTGTCCGGCCGGCCGTCCGAGGCCTTCCAGCACCACGTCGACCATGGCGTTGCGGTCGATCGCCAGATCGAAGGCCTCGCGCACCCGGGCGTCGCGCAGCGGGTTCTTGGCCAGGACGTTGCCGTCGAGGTCGTAGACCTTGGGCGTCGCGTCGCGCTGGTCGAGCTGCAGGTTCATGACGTAAACGCTGTCGCCCTGGAAGGTGTCGATCTTGGCGTCACGCTGCAACGCCAACCAATCGGCCGCCGACACATAGTTGATCAGGTCGACCTGCCCGGCCTTGAGCGCCGCCAGCCGCGACGAGTCGTTCGGCATTTCCTTGCGGACGACACGCTCCCAGGCGCCCTTGCCGCGCCAGTAGTCGTCGAAGCGCTCCAGGACCAGGTCGCCCTTCGGCTCCCAGGAAACATATTTGTAGGGACCGGTGCCGATCGCCGCCTTACCCGAATTGAAGCCCTCGGCCGAGGTCTCCTTGGTCGAATAATCCTTCGCCGCCTTCGACGAAACGATGAACAGCCGCACGAAATCATACGGCAGCGTCGCCGCCGGACCGTCGGTCTTGATATGGATGGTATGCGGATCGACGATCACCACCTCGGCGACGCGGCGCACGTAGATGGTCATCGTGGTCGGTCCGGTGACCACGGGAATGCGCTCGATCGAGAACTTCACATCCTCGGCCGTGAAGTCCGATCCGTCATGGAACTTCACGCCCTTGCGCAGCTTGAATTCCCAGGTCGTGTCGTCGAGCGGCTTCCAGGCTTCCGCCAGCGACGGCTCGAGCTGCAGGTTCTCGTTCGACCAGACCAGCGTGTCATAGATGTGCTTGGCCGCCTCGGCATGCGGTCCGAGCGCGGAAAAGTGCGGGTCCATGGATTCCGGCCCGCCGCGCACGCCGATCGTCAGCGTCTCCGCCTGCACCTGTTGCGCCATCGATGTCAGGCCGACCGTCATGGCGACGGCCACGGCCAAACCGATGGTCTTTCCGGTTTTCAGCAACCTCATTCGAATTCTCCCAAGTCCGTCTCGACGCATTCTCGATGCGCCGGAGCCCGCGAAGATCATTGTCCGGCCGACGGCAAGACCCCCATGCCGCTCGGTCGCGTCGCCGCGCCGAAACCAGCTTGTCGACCCCCTCCAACAACTCAACAAGTTCCATTCGGAACTTGCTTTCCCAACATTGCTGGGCGATAAACGATACGTCAAGTTCAATTTGGAACTAACTGCGGCGCAAATGGACAAACCCGACAAGATTCCTGGCGCCGGCGCACCCGCCATCGAACCCGGCGCGACGGGCCTGCATCCGATGATCGAGGTCAAACTGTGGGGAAATCCCTGCTGGCTGGCCTATCGGCTGAACTACCTGGCGCTGCGTTACAACGTCCCGCTCTACGACTGGGCCGAGGAGCGTTACGGCCTGACCCGGCCGGAATTCGTCGTGCTCTATTCGCTCGGCCTGCAGGACGGTGCGCTCGCCCGCGACATCAGCGTGTCCTCGGGCTTTCCGAAGAATACGCTCAGCCGCGCCATCAACAAGCTTTGCTCTGCACACCTGCTCGAGCGCAGCGAGGATCCGTCGGACAAGCGTTCGCAGATCCTGCGGCTCAGCGCGGAAGGCCGGCGCATCTTCGACGAGGCCCTGCCGTATTTCGTCGATTTCGAAAAGCGCATGCTGGCGACGCTGTCGCCGGACGAGCGCGACACGCTGTCCCGCCTGCTCGCCAAGATCGTGCTCGACTCGGTCAATTGGCCGACCGAGCTCGACATGCCGAAAAACAACAAGGTTCCGGGCCAGGATGCCGCGGACTAAATCGAGGGAACGCTAGACCAATGCTGATACGCGACATGAACTGGATGCAGGTCGAGAGCTATCTCGCCGGCGACGATCGCTGCGTGCTGCCGATCGGCTCGGTCGAGCAGCACGCGCAACTGTCACTCTGCGTCGACGCGATCCTGTCGGAACGGGTCGCCGCCGAAGCCGCGGCGCCGCTGGGGGTGCCGGTCTATCCGGCCATGCCGTTCGGCCTGGCGCCATACTTCTCCGCCTTCCCCGGTTCGATCTCGCTCAAGGTGGAAACGCTTCTGGCCGTCGTGCGCGACCTCGTCGACTCGGTGCACCGCGCCGGCTTCCGGCGGATTCTGATCGTCAACGGCCACGGCGGCAACGCGCCGGCCGGCGCGCTGGCGCAGGAACTGATGGCCGACCGGCCCGAGCTGACGATCCGCTTCCACAACTGGTGGAACGCGCCCAAGACCTGGGCCAAGGTGCAGGAGATCGACCCCGACGGCTCGCACGCGAGCTGGATGGAGAACTTCCCCTGGACCCGGCTGGCGAATATCGCCGCGCCCGAGGGCAAGAAACCGATGGTCGACATCGCCGCCCTGAAGTCGGCTTCGCCCGAAGGCGTGCGCGAGCTGGTCGGCGACGGCAATTTCGGCGGCGAATGGCAGAAACCCGACGACGTCATGAACGAGCTCTGGGCCGTCGGCGTCGAGGAAACCCGCGAGGCGTTGGAGGGGCCATGGCCGACCCGATCCTGATCTGGGGCGCCGGCGCCATCGGCGGCACGCTCGGCGCCTATTGGGCCCGGGCCGGCATCGACGTGTTGCTGGTCGACCGCGAGGCCGCGCATGTCGCCGCCTGCCGCGACGACGGACTGAGCATCGAGGGGCCGGTCGACACATTCACGCAGACGATCGCGGCAGCGACGCCGGATCAGGTCACGGGGACCTTCAGCCGGATCGTGCTGGCGGTGAAGGCGCACCATACGGATGCGGCGCTGGACGCGTTGACGCCGCACCTCGCCGACGACGGCTATGTGCTGTCGGCGCAGAACGGGCTCAACGAGCTGACCATCGCGAGGCGGGTCGGCGATCGGCGCACCATGGGCGCCTTCGTCAATTTCGGCGCTGACTGGCAGGGCCCGGGTCAGATCCTCTACGGCAACCGCGGCGCCGTCGTGGTCGGCGAGATCGACGGCGAGATCCGCCCGCGCACGCGCGAGATGCACGAGCTGCTGCGGATCTTCGAGCCCGACGCGGTGCTGACCCACGACATCTGGAGCTACCTCTGGGGCAAGCTCGCCTATGGCGCCATGTTGTTCGCCACCGCGCTCAATAACGACTCCATGGCCGACAACTTCGCCGATCCCGACCGCTTTCCGATCTGGCTGGCGCTCGGCCGCGAGGTCATGGCCGTGGCGACGGCGCGCGGCGTGAAACCGCACGGCTTCAACGGCTTTGCGCCCGAGGCCTTCTCGGCGAGCGCCGGCGAACAGGCGGCCCGCGACAGCATCGCGGCGCTGGCCGAGTTCAACCGGCACACGGCGAAGACCCATTCCGGCGTCTGGCGCGACCTCGCCGTGCGCAAGCGCAAGACCGAGGTCGACTCTCAGATCGCCGTGATCGGCGAGCTGGCGCGCGAGCACGGTATCGACACGCCTGCGCTCGACCGGCTGGTGGCGCTGGTTCACGACGTCGAGGACGGCCGGCGGCCGCAGTCGGCCGAAACGCTGTTCGCCGTGCTGGCCCCATGACGGCGGCGTTCGACGGCCGGGTGGTTCTGGTCACGGGCGCCGCGCAGGGCATCGGCCGCGCCATCGCCGGCGCGTTCCATGCCGCCGGCGCCAATGTTGTTATCGCCGATATCGACGAAGCCGGCGTCGCGGCAACGGCATCCGAGCTCGGCGTCACGGCCGAGGTTGCCGATCTCGGCGACCGCGCGGCGGCGCATGACCTGGTCGGACGGATCGTCGACCGCGCGCAACGGCTCGATATTCTCGTTAATGCCGCCGGCGGCGTGCGCGGGCAGGTCGGCCGGCCGATCGAAGAGATTCCCGAGACCGACTGGCATGTGATCTTTCAGGCCAATGTGGACGGCGCCTTCTGGCTGTCCCAGGCCGCCGCGCCAGCGATGAAACAGGCCGGCGCCGGCCGCATCGTCAACATCGCCTCGGGCGCCGGCTTGCGGGCGAGCCTGACCGGTATCCAGGCCTACGCGGCCGCGAAGCACGCACTGGTCGGCCTGACGAAGCAGCTGGCCGTCGAGCTCGGCCCATTCGGCATCACCGTCAACGCGGTCGCACCGGGTTTCGTGCTGTCGAACCCGACAACGCAGAAGCAGTGGGAGAGCTATGGCGCCGAGGGCCAGAAACGCCTGGTCGAGCAGATCCACATGCGCCGGCTCGGCACCGCCGATGACATCGCCGCCGCGGTCCTGTTCTTCGCCACCGATGCCGCCGGCTGGATTACCGGCCAGACGCTGTCGGTCGACGGCGGCCGGGCATGACCGATCCGGTGCTACGCCGCCTGCGGGACGGGCGCGACGATTTCCTCGAGCGGCTGTTCGCGCTGCTGCGCCTGCCGTCGGTCAGCACCGATCCGGCCTATGCCAACGGCATGGCAGCGGCGCGACGCTTCCACGAAGAACGTTTGACGGCGCTCGGCTTCGCCAATGTGCAGCAGATCGACGGCGGCGGCCATCCGGCCGTCTACGCCGAGTGGCTCGACGCCGGCGCCGACGCGCCGACCTTCCTGGTCTATGGCCACTACGACGTGCAGCCGCCCGATCCCGTCGAGAAGTGGCAAAGCCCGCCGTTCGAGCCGACGATCCGCGACGGCCGGGTCTACGCCCGCGGCGTCTCCGACGACAAGGCGCCGAGCCTGATCGCCGTCGAGTCGCTGGGCGCGTTCCTGGCCGTCGAGGGCGGCCTGCCGGTGAACGTCAAGGTCCTGCTCGAGGGCGAGGAGGAGATCGGCAGCGCTAGCCTGCCGGAACTGCTGCGCCGGCACCGCACGCAGCTCTCGGCCGACGCGGTGATCTCGGCCGACGGGGCGCGCTGGCGCGAAGACCTGACCACGATCAATGTCGGCTCGCGCGGCAACGCCGGCTTCGAGTTCAGCGTGACCACGGCGACGAAAGACCTGCATTCCGGCCGCTACGGCGGCGCCGTGCCGAACGCGCTGCATGTCATGGCGGCGCTGATCGCCGGCCTGCGCGACGCCGAGGGCCGGATCGCCGTCGCCGGCTTCTATGACGGCATTCCGCCGCTGGACCAGGCTGACCGCGACGCCCTGACGGACATCCCCTTCGACGACGACGCCTTCTACGGCGATCTGGCGACGACGCCGACGGGCGAGCCGGGCCATACGACGCTGGAACGTCTCTGGCTGCGGCCGACGCTCGATGTCAACGGCCTATGGGGCGGCTATGCCGGCCCCGGCGCCAAGACCGTGATCCCGAACGAGGCGCACGCCAAGCTGACCATGCGCCTGGTGCGGGGCCAAGACGCCGACGATGTCCGCCGCAAGGTAATGGATCACCTGAAAGCGCATTGCCCGGACGGCGCGCGCCTCAGCTTCGATGACAACCATGCTGGCGTCGCACCCTATGCCGTGCCGCCGGCACATCCCCTGCTGCTGGCCGCAGAGCAGGCGCTGGAACGGAGCCTCGGCGTGCGGCCGGTCCGGGTGCGCATCGGCGCGACGTTGCCGATCAGCGACTTCATCGCGGCCGAGCTCGGCATCGACACGGTGATGTTCTCGTTCTCGATCGCGGACGAGGACTTCCACGCGCCGAACGAGTTCTTCCGCCTCGCCTCCATCGACCAGGGCATGGCGGCCTGGGTGGAACTGCTCCGCGCGCTCGGCCTGCAACAGGCGACCGACTACACGCCCTTCCGGCGCGCCGCCGCGAACTGACTCAGAGCCCGGCCTCGGCCTTCACGTAAGCGGCGATCTCGGCATGCGTCGCGAACCAGACGTCGCCGGTCTGTTTCATGTGCGCGATCAGATCCTCAAGAATAAAGATCCGCGAGCGGTAGCCGATGACGTGCGGGTGCATGGTGAGCAGGAACAGGCCACCCTCGGCATGCGCGCGGTCGAACTCGCGCCGAAAGATGTCGAACACGGCCGGCGGCGGCGTGTAGGGCCGCAGCGCGTGGAAGCGGTGCATGTTGAAGTAGACGGCGTCGTCGCGGATCCACTCCACCGGCAGCTCGACGATGCCGGTCGGCTCGCCGGCCTCGTCCAGCTCATACGGTTCTTCATCCGCCATCAGCGATGAATCGTAGAGCAGTTCCAGCTCGCGCTCGATGCGCAGCGTGTGCGGGCTGAAGTCCCAGGACGGCGTGCGCAGGCCGACGGGCCGGATGCCGGTGATCTCCTCCAATGTCTCGGCCGAACGGAACATCAGGTCGCGCTCGGCGTCGTAGTCCAGCGCCGAGTTGAGCTCGTGAATCCAGCCGTGCAGACCGATCTCATGACCCTCGGCAACGACACGGCGCTGTTCGTCGGGGTGCAAAAGCGCGGCGACCGCCGGCACGAAGAACGTCGCCTTCACCTCCGCATCCGCCAGAACCTGCAGGATGCGCGGCACGCCGCGCCGCGCACCGTATTCGCCCCAGGACAGCCGGCCGATGGACTGGCCGCCGTCGCGCAGCTCGTTGGTCTCGTGATCGGAATCGAACGACAGCGCGACGGCGCAGCGCGCGCCCCCGGGCCAGGCCGCCGGCGCCAGCGAACGCCCGGCCCGTACGCGTTCCACCAATTGCCGCCAGTGCGGCTCGTCCCATTGCCAGGGCGCCTGTTCGCTCGACATGCCTGTCCGTTCTCCAGCGATGTGCGGTCGGTCGCGCCCGGACGGGCGCGACCCAAGCATGCAGGCAGCCGCGAGCGACGTCTAGTGCAGGCGGCTCACCTGAAAACGAAGATTGGGCTGCTCCAGGCCTGGAAGCCGTCCTCAGTGGTCACGCAGACCCAGAGCGGATTATCGCCGGTCTCGTGCAGATCGACCGTCACGCGTTCGGTCAGCTCACGAACCGGGTTGACCTCCGGCAAGCGGAACACGCGCAGCCGGCGCGCCAGCCCGCCGGCTTCCAGCACAGTGTCCTCGAGGCCGATCTCGGCCAGCGGCTTTTTCAGGTGGCCGTGATTGCAGGAGAGGTCCAGGTCGCCGTCCGCCGGCCCGTCGAGCCAGACGTCGAAGCCGCCAAAATTGCCGGTCGTCATGGCGTTCCATTCGACCGTGTCGCTGGCCGCCTGCCGCAACAGGCGCTCGTGGTTCCAGGCGTTGATCTTGGCGAAGCGCGCGATCTCGGCGCCGCCGAAGGTGGCGCGGCCGGTCCAGGTCGACTGCCGGCCGCGGCCGCGATACTCGGCGCCGCTCCAGATCACCCGGACGCGGTTGCCCAGATCCTCGGCGCCATAGGGACGGAGCGTGGCGATTGTCTCGGTGCCGTTGCGCACCTCGATGCGCTCCACCGGCGCGGCGGCCGCGACCTCGATGCCGAGTTCGACTTGCCCGTCCGACGTCTGGACGATGTCACCCATCATCACTTCCGACACGTCGTGCGAATTTGTCTCGGGATAGGCGTTCGGGTCCTGATCGAACAGACGCGCGCCGCCGGCGAAGCTGGCGCGCACGTCGAGATGCATGCGGCAGCCTGTGGTGCCGTAGTGATGCCGCCGCCGCAGGCAATCGAAGATGCCGTCGCGGGTCAGGTCGTCGGTCAGAAAACAGGTCAGGCCGCCGTAGCTGCCGAAGGTGGCGGCGCCGGGATAGCTGGCGCCCGGCCGGCCCTTGTGGCCGTCGCTGTTGCAGACGACGCCCGAGCGGTGGCCCAGCGGGAAGCCGTCGGTCAGCAGCCATTCGAAGGTACCCCAGGCGGAATGAATCTCCATCGCCGTCTCGATCTTCGGATCGTGCGCAAAAGCGATGTCGGCATAGCGGCCGCCGACATGGGCGTAGGCGAGACAGTCCTCGTCGGCGAGCGCCTCGAACAGCACGGCCGCGTTGGGCGCGTCGGTGTCGATGTCGGAGCGGTCCGGCAACAGCGCGTGCGACGAACGCCGGATCTGCCGGCCCTCGGTACGGAAATAAATGTTGCGGTCGCCGCCGACCGCCGTGTTGCCCGACCATTCGTAACCCGGGAAAGTCACGAAGCGACGGTCCTGGTGATACTCGGCCGTCAGCTCGTTCAGAAACGCCCAGAAGGCGTTGTTGACCTGGAAGTCGTTGGCCTGGTGGCTAGTGACGTCGAGGAAGGACTTGTTGCGGGCGAAATCGAAATATTCGCGCGCCGTGTTGATGCCGATGGACTCGCCGCTCTGGCCGTGCAGGTCGCCCCAGTAGCCGGAGACCGCGCCATCGCGGATGACGAGCGGTCCGGCCTCGGCAACCTCTGTGTTGCCGTCGAGCACGCGCACACGCAAGACGCCCGGATCATCGCATCGCAGGTCCTCGAAGGTCATGGCCTTGGTGCCGAGCGGATAGTCGACGCGCTCGGGCAGGCCCGCCACCAGCATCGACGGCTCGAGCCGGAAGCTGCCTTCGGCCCTGTCGCTGGGATTGCCCCAGATATCTTCCGCCTTGAGGCCGAGCTGGAAGCGCTCGCCGGGCCGGCGCAGCGACGGCAGCACCGCGCGCCAGACCGCGGGCTTGCCCGGCACGATCTCGATCGCCGGTGTCTCCGGCAGCGGTACGTAGTGGCCGACGGCGCAGACATCAGCCAGCACCTTGAACTCGAAGGCCGACTCGCAGAACGTCTGCAGCTTCATGCCGGGCGAGCCCTGCGAGGTATCGCCGAAGACGATGGTGACGGTATCGCCCTCACGCAGGTAGCCGCCGTGCAGCCGCGCCGTGAGCGAGCGAAAGTAAGGCCGCTGGTGGCCTGTGCTGCCGTAATCGAGGGCGATGCGTCCCGTCGTGCTGGTATGCGCCGTGACATAACCCGGCGCCTGCGGGTCCGTGGTCTGCAGGGCGCCCCAGTCGCCGACAAAGCGGAACACCACCCGGATGCTGCCGGTATCGTCCAGGCCGTAACGGCCGACCGTGTAGACCAGCCGGAAGGTCTGCGGGCTGCGCACCTCGAAGGCGCCCTTCGGCTGCAGATCGACATGGCCGTAGAGCACGGGGTCGGCGCCGGGCTGGGTCTCGGGCCAGACGGCGGCGACCTGTTGCGGATTGACGATCTCTGGGCACATCGGGCAGCGCTCCCTGGTTCCGCCGGGCCGGTCGACGATGGTCGCCGAGGCCGGGCCTATCGACAATGATCTTAAAACTATGTAGTTTTAGATATCGGGTCAACAATCGCGCGGCCGACCATGGCAATGGCCGCCAAGCAGGGAGATCATGATGTTTCAATCAATCACGCGCCGTGGCCTGCTGGCCGGCCTTGCCCTGACCGTCGCCGCCGCCGGCGGCCTGACCGTTTCCACCGCCACATCAGCGGGAGCCTATCCCGAGAAACCGGTAACGCTGGTCGTGCCCTACCGGGCCGGCGGCAGCACCGAGACCATGGCCCGCGTCTTCGCCAAGGCGCTCGGCGCCGAGCTCGGCCAGCCGATCGTCGTCAAGACCCGGCCCGGCGCCGGCGGCGCGGTCGGCGCCACGGAAGTCGCGGCCGCGGCGCCCGACGGACACACGATCCTTTT
Organism: Alphaproteobacteria bacterium; assembly: GCA_965232515.1. GTDB lineage: Bacteria > Pseudomonadota > Alphaproteobacteria > JANQKO01. Next base: position 3,741,089 of record CBDDPY010000002.1, read on the forward strand.
CGCCGCCACCGCGTCGCTGCTCTGGCCGCCGCTGACGCAGAAGGTCGAATACGACCTGACGAGCTTCAAATACGTGGCTCAGATCACCGAGTATCAGCAGGCCATCGTCGCCAAGGCCGACGCGCCCTACAACACGCTGGCCGAGCTGATCGCGCACTCGAAGCAGGGCGGCGGCCTGAACTACGCCGATCAGAGCGCCATGTCGCGCGCCTATATCGACTTCATCGCGGCGCAGGAAGGCGTCGAATGGACCGGCATCCCGACCAAGGGCGGCGGCGAGATGGTGCCGTTCCTGCTGGGCGGCAAGGTCGACTTCGCCTGGAGCGGCGGCATCCACAACCGCTATGCCGAGAAGATGAAGGTGTTGGCCTCGATGAACAGCGGCCGGCTGATCGCCTCGCCCGACACACCGTCGATCGGCGAGACCTACGGCATCGCCATGCCCAGCCAGGCCGTCATCGTCGCGCCCAAAGACACGCCACAGGACGTGGTCGACACGCTGCAGGCCGCCATCGAGACGGCGACCAAGGACGCCGACTTCGCCGATCTGGTCGAGAACAAACTGAAGTTCCCGGTGAAGTTCGTCGGCGCATCGGCGTTGCAGACCGATATCGACCAGACCGTCACGGGCCTGAAGAAGGTAGTCGAGCAGACCCAATGACCTCCGCCGAGGCGGGCGAGGACACCGCCGCGGACGGCACGAGACCGGCGACCGACATCATCGCCGGCGCCGTCCTGGTGGTTCTCGCGCTCGCTGCGCTGTTCTGGATCGTACCCGCCTATACCGAGACCGATGTCGGCGACTACGACGTGTCGCCCGCCTTCTTTCCGCGGCTCGGCGCCGGCGTGGTCCTGGTCCTGGCTCTGGCCCTGATCGCCGTCGGCGCACGGCGCCATATGGCTGGCGGCAAAGACGGCAGACCCGGCCGCCGCGTGCTGCTGGAAATGCTGATCTGGGCCGCCGCCGCCACGGCCACGGTCGTCGGTCTGCAGACCATCGGTTTCATTGCCACGTCGGCGATCGTCGTCGTTGGGTGGATGTTGCTGGCCGGCCAGCGCCAGTGGCTGCTTGTCGGCGCGGCGGCGGTGCTGTTTCCGCTCGCCGTCGATACGGCGGCCTGGGTCTTTTTCACCGTCGATCTGCCGTAGCCGCCGGGCGAGGCGCGACATGCTGGAACAGCTGCTTACCGGTTTCGACGCGGCGCTCACCCTCGGCAATCTCGCCTTCATTGCCGCGGGCGTCGCGCTTGGTATCGTCATCGGCGTGATCCCCGGGCTCGGCAGCGTCACCGCGCTGGCGGTGCTGATCCCCATCACCTTCTACATGCAGCCGCTGGCGGCCATCGCCTTCCTGGTCGGTGTCAACAAGGGGGGCACGTCGGGCGGCGCCGTGCCGGCGATCCTGCTGAACGCGCCCGGCACGCCGGAGGCGGCGGCGACCGCGCTCGACGGCCATCCGCTCGCCCGCAAGGGCCAGGCCGAAAAGGCCATGAAGTTCGCGCTGTTTTCGTCGGTCACCGGCGACACGTTTTCGGACATCGTACTGATCCTGGTCGCCGCGCCCTTCGCGGTCATTGCGCTCCAGTTCGGTCCGCTGGAATTCACCGCCGTCCTGCTGTTCGCGTTCGCCCTGCTGTCGGGCCTCGCCGGCTCGTCGCCGCTCAAGGGCCTGACGGCGATCTTCCTCGGCGTGTTCCTCAGCACCATCGGCCTCGATCCCATCGACAGCACGGCGCGCATGACCTTCGGTCAGGTCCAGCTGTTCGACGGCCTGCCGCTCGCCGCGATCGCCATCGGCGCGCTGGCGCTGGCGTCGGTGATCGAACAGCTCTTCGGGCTCTGGCGCGAGGGCGAGACATCAACGGATCGGGCCGCCGCACGGGGCGACAGGGCCGCGAACCGGCTGCCGTTCCGCACCTTCTTCGGCTACCGCAAGACGCTGCTGCGGTCGGCCTTCATCGGCTCTGTCGTCGGCATGCTGCCCGGCCTCGGCGTCTCGCTGGCCGCCTTCCTGAGCTATGGCGCGGCGCGGCGTGCGTCGGCCGACGCCGACAGCTTCGGCCGCGGCAATCCGGAAGGCATCGTCGCCACCGAGGCCGCTAACAGCGCCGTCGTCGGCGCCAACCTGGTGCCGACCATCGCGCTCGGCATTCCGGGCAACATCGCCGCGGCGCTGCTGATCGGCGCCTTTATGATCCACGGCGTGGTGCCGGGACCGTTCATGATGACCATGCACGGCGAGCTGATCTATGCGCTGTTCGCGTCAATGCTGATCGCCAATGTCGTGCATCTCGCGATCGGCACGGTCGGCATCCGGCTTTGGGCGCATGTCGCCCGCGTGCCGCGCGGCGTGATCCTGCCGATGGTCATCGTGCTCTGCATCGCCGGGGTCTACCTGCCGACTCAGTCCATGTTCGATATCGGCGTCATGCTGGCCTTCGCCGGCGTCGGCCTGGTCATGCGCCGCACGGGATTCTCCGTCGTCTGTCTGGTGATTGGCTTCCTGCTGGGCGGCATGTTCGAAACCTCCCTGCGGCAGGCACTTCTGTTGTACAAGTCCGACATGACCGCCGTTCTGCAAAGCCCGATCGCGCTGATCTTCCTGGCGCTGACGGTCTTCATCCTCGTGCGTGCATTTCGCCGCGGCTGACCGCGATGGGACGCAGCGCCAGCAGCCGCAAGGCCATCGCCCCCGACGATCTGGAGACCTTTCTGCATGGCCAGATGCGGGACGCCATGGCGCAGCCGAAGCGCACCAAGCGCACGGCCGTACGGCTGGCGCTGACCGCGGCGATCCGCGAGGCCGTGCTGGGGCCGGGTGATCGGCTGCCGCCGGAAACCGAGCTCGCCGACATGCTCGGCGTCAGCCTGGGCACGGTGCAGGCTGCCTTGCGCCAGCTGCAGCAGGTCGGCGTCATCACCCGCCGCCGCGGCGACGGCAGCAAGGTCGCGTCCGCCGTGGCCGAAGACTCGCCGATCTGGCACTTTCGCTTCGCGCGCCGGCACGACGGCGCGTCCGTCCGGCTGATCGATCATACCGTGCTGCGGATCGACACAACGACCGAGCAGGGCGTTTGGACCCGCTTTCTCGGACCCCGCTCCAGCTATATCCGGATCAAGCGTCGCTTTGCCGAACCGGACTGCCAGCCGATCGGGGCCGAGATGTTTCTCGACCCCGCGCTGGCGCCGGGCCTGTCGCAACTGACGGCGAGCGATCTGGAGATGATCAATATTCGCGCGCACCTCTTCGAGCAGTTCGGCATCGAGACGATCGGCGCCGAGCATCGCGTGCAGACGGCGACCGCGGACGCCGCGACGGCGAGGACCTTCGGCATTGCGCCCGGCGAAGCGGTCTTCGAGATCCACGCCGAGGCGTTCTCGCACGACCACAGGCCGACATACTTTCAGCGCATCTATGTGCCGACGGCCGACTACGTGCTGCTGTTTCGCAACCTGATCGCGCGCTAACGGCAGAACGCCGTCATCCGACGAAGAGGATGATGAAAGCGATGATCAAGGCAAACAGCGCGATCGCCTCGGTCAGCGCGAAGCCGAGCAGGCCGACGGGCTGCACGACCTCGCCGGCGCCAGGGTTGCGGGCGATAGACGAAATCCAGTCGGCGAAGATCTTGCCGAGCGCGAGGGCGACGCCGAGCAGTGGAAGCACGGCGAACGAAGCCGCCAGCAGTCGGATGCCATCATCGGTCATATCTTGGTCTCCTTTTCATTGACGTAAGCGATGGAGCCGGGGGGCTGGCTTTGGCTAATGCGCATGCAGCGCGTCCCGGATGTAGAGCGATGTGATCAGGATGAAGATGTAGGCCTGGACCAGGAAGATCAGGCACTCGAAGCCGTAGAGCACGATCATCATGATGACCGGCAGGATCGAGACGCCCAATCCGGTCACGCCGAGCGCTTCCGTCAACATGACGCAGAAGTCCGCGAACAGCTTGATCATGATGTGGCCGGCAAGAATGTTGGCGAAGATCCGAACGCCGAGCGTGATCGGCCGGAACAGGTACGAGATCACCTCGATAACGACGAGCACGGGCGCGAGATAGAGCGGCGTGCCGGCCGGCAGGAAAAAGCGGAAGAAGCCCGCCCCTTGCGTGCGTACGGCGAGGATGTTGACGTAGGCGAAGACGGTCAGCGACAGGGCGAGCGTCACCACCAGGTGGCTCGTGAACGTAAACTTGATCGGCGTCAGGCCGATCAGGCTGCCGAACAGGATGAAGACGAACAGCGAGAACACGAACGGAATCGCCGAACGGGCTTCCTGCCCGGCGGTCTTGACCACCGTGTTGGCGACGAAGGAATAGACCGCCTCGACACTTGCCTGCATGCGGCCGGGCACCAGCGCCCGCTCCCGGATACCGTACATCAGGTAGGCGCTGACCAGGATGACCGTGGTGATCATCGCCTGCGCCGATGTCGTGAATGACACGTTCGCGCCGAACAGCTCGAGCGGCACCAGCACGTCGATCTCAAACTGCCTTATGGCGTAAGGGGCTTCCGGTTCGTAAGCCACAAACAAAACCTCTCCTGCGCGGCGGGCGTCATGCCCGCCGGCCGACGCGCAGGAGATGTTGGCTTACCGATAGAATTAAAACGGCTGAGTTGATCGGCTTTTCCGATCATGGCGCGGCGGGCCCGCCGCCGGTCACTGCATGACCGTGACTTCCGGCACCCCGCTCCTCAAGATCCCGCGAACCAGCGCGGCCAAGGCGGAGAACTCTTCCGTGCGTGCGGAGTGACGCCGCCAGATCATGCCGATCGAGCGGAACGGCGCCCGCGTGCGCAGCGGCAAGGCGACGACCTGTTCATCGTTCAACACCTCGGAGCGGACGTAGAGCGCGGGCAGGAATGACAGTCCCATGCCCATGCCCACCATCTGCCGGAGGGTGTCCAGGCTGGTGCCCTCATAGTCGAGCGAGAGCCTGGCGCCGAACTGATTACAGAGATCGCGGACCTGATCGTGCAAGCGATGACCCTGTTCCAGCGACAGCACGGTCTCGCCTTCCAGGTCGGAGCGGTCGACATGCTTACGCTTGGCCAGGCGGTGATCGCGGGGCACCACCACCCACAGCGGCTCGCGGAACAGCGGCACGCTTTCGAGGTCGGCGCCCTTCACCGGCGCCGGAAACAGCAGCAGATCGAGATTCCCCTCGTCGAGGCCGGTGAGCAGCATGCGCGGCATGGCCTCGCGCACGTAGAGCCTGAGGTTGGGATAGGTTTGCCGCAGTTCCGGCAGGATATGCGGCAGCAGATACGGCCCCAACGAATGCAGGATACCAAGCCGTATCGTCCCGCCCAGCAAGGTCTGATCGTGCTTGGCCAGCGCCACAATGTCCTGCACGTCCCGCAGGATGACCCGCGCGCGCGTCGCGATCTCACCGCCGATGGGGGTCAGGATAACCCGCGCCCGGCTGCGCTCGACCAGCTGCACGCCGAGCTTCTTCTCGAGCTCGCTGAGCTGCCCGCTCAGAGTCGGCTGGGTGACGTGGCTGATCTCCGCGGCGCGGCGGAAATGCAATGTGTCGGCAATGGCAACCAGATAACGCAGTTGCTGCAACGTCGGCATGTTCAGACCCCACTCCTTGTCAAAACGCTTTCGAAAGGCGAAGCCTATCGAAACTTGTCTTAACTTCGATTGGTTCGATGAGATTTTCAAGCGCATATCTGCGGAGCATTGGCCAGGACGCCGATGCGGTCCGGCTCGGCTGGGCCGGATTACCCTCTGGCGACGCGGAGCAGACGGACGGTATGAAGCGTTTCAAGAACATTCTCATGGTCTGCGACGACCAGGGCCTGCACGACGCGATGATCGGCCGCGCCATCTGGCTGGCCAAGGCCAACGACGCCCGGATCACACTGGTCGATATCGTCGACGCTGCGCCCGGCGACCTGACGCGAAAGTTCGCCGCCCTGCCGGGCTCAAGGTCATATGATTTCGAATACGAGGTGCTGGAGCTGCACCGCGCGCGGTTGAGCGAGATCGGCGGCGCCTTTCGAGCGGAAAAGATCGATACGACGGAGCTGGTGCTGCAAGGCACGCCGTTCATCGAGATCATCAAGCAGGTCCTGCGCGCGGAGCACGACCTTGTTTTCAAAGGCGTGGATCAGCCGTCCGACACGAACAGCTTTTTCTTCTCCAGCACCCACTTGCATCTGCTGCGCAAGTGCCCCTGCCCGGTCTGGGTCATCAAGAAGAGCCGTCGCCGTCAATACGCCCGGGTGCTGGCCGCCGTCGATCCGGATCCGGCGGACCCCGGCCGCAACGCGCTCAACCGGCTGATCATGGACCTGTCGACCTCGCTCTCGGCGCTGGACGGCAGCGAACTGCATGTGCTGAACGCCTGGGGCTTCGGCGAAGAGACGACGCTGCGTCACAGCGCATTCCTCAAGATTCCCGAGGAGGATCTCGACATCCTCATCGAGGAGGAGCGGAAGCGAAGCGCCGAGAGGTTGGATCAGCTGTTGCTGAACTATCCTGGCGACAAATCCGGGTCTGGCCCGGACCGCCAGATTCACCTGATCAAGGGCAACGCGCCGGAGGTGATACCTGAATTCGCGCGGAAGCGGCGGGTGGAGCTGATCGTCATGGGCACGGTCGCCCGCACCGGCATCAGCGGGCTGTTCATCGGCAACACGGCGGAGTCCATCCTCAGCCAGATCGAATGCTCGATCCTCGCCGTCAAGCCGCCGGGCTTCGAAACACCGGTGAAGTTGTAGGCGCGCGTTCGCGACGCGCTGCGGGGTTCACTCGGCGCGTTGCAGCACGCGCTCGCGACGCCAGAAGACCTGCGCCACATAGGCTTCGGCCGAGTCGTGTCCGAACCGCGCCAGGCAATCATGGTAAACGGCTTCGGCCCGACCAACGGCACACATTTCCATGTCCGACTTGCCCTGCGCGTCGCGCACCCGTCCCAACTTGGTTTCCGACATCGGCCGTCCCTCCAGCTATCAGTGCGGCCTTGCAGCCGCGACGCCTTCCCCTTAGCAATCAATTTGGCGGCACCGGCCGGCCGCGGCCAATCGATCCGCAGGCGTAAGTTCATCGAATCCCGCAATCAACCGCCGCGCCCATCAAATCGATTGACCATGACGATCCCATATCAACTTTTTGATAGAAACAAACAATCAATACTTTGAAGAAAATCGACTAGGACAATCGGCCGCGAGCAGCCACATCCAAGCCAGTCAGCCAATCGGAATTCGGCAGACGTATCGGGACCGAGCAGGAGGAAATGGGCCAATGGACATCGAAAACCGCTACGACGCGCTGATCGAGCGGCACTGCAGACTGGAAACCAAAATCGCTGCCGAACAAAAAAGGCCCCTGCCCGACGCGCTCCTGTTGCAACGGTTGAAGCGCGAGAAGCTGCTGCTGAAAGACGAGATCGAGTCGTGGGAACGGTTGTTGGCGGCGATTAAGGTCCGGCCGGTCTTCCGGGCCGGCGCGCCGCACGCCTGATCCGTAGGAGACGGTGTTCAGGGGGCGGTACGGAATTCAATTGCATCGGATGGTGGGAAAGGGGACTTGATCCGACGTCACTGATAAACATGTCTACGCATGGCGGCCCCAGCCTCGCGGTGGGGCCGTTTTTCTTCGGCTGGTCCGCCTCTGCGATAGACCGCGTGTCCGGCCAGCGTTATCAGATCCGCCCGTCGATCGAATTCAGCCCGTGGTCGACGAACCACCAACAATCAACCGAATAAGGAACCGGAAGCGGAATGAACAGGTCGGCGTCGCGGGGGGATCAGCAAGCGGACGGCACTTACGGCGAGAGCGGCAAAAGCAGAGCCGGTTTCGGCTGGCTGCCGGCGTTGCTGCCTGCCGCGTTCGCAGTGCTTTTCGCAACCGCCCTGCCGACCATCGCCGATGGCGACCCTATTCGGCTCGCTTACAACTGGGTGCCAAGTCTCGGCATCAATTTCTCCCTGCTACTCGATGGCCTGAGCCTGGCCTTCGCGCTGCTGATCAGCGGCATCGGTTTCTTCGTCACGCTCTATGCGCGAACCTATCTCGCCGGCCATCCGCATCTCGGCCGGTTCACGCTCTACCTGCTCGCGTTCATGGTCGCGATGCTCGGCCTGGTGCTGGCCGACAACCTGATTACGCTGTTCGTGTTCTGGGAGCTCACCACCCTCACCTCCTACTTCCTGATCGGCTTCAATCATGCCTCGGCCGACTCCCGCCGGTCGGCGCTGCAGGCGCTGTTGCTGACCGGCGCAGGCGGGCTGGCATTGCTGGCCGGTCTCATCCTGTTGGGCAACGTCGCCGGCAGCTTCGAGCTCTCCGAGATCCTCGCCCAGGGCGACCTGATCCGCGGCCACGACCTCTACCTGCCGATCCTGATCCTGGTGCTGCTGGGCGCGTTCACCAAATCGGCGCAGGTGCCGTTCCATTTCTGGCTGCCCAACGCCATGGCCGCCCCGACACCGGTCAGCGCCTATCTGCACTCGGCAACCATGGTGAAGGCCGGCATTTACCTGCTCGCCCGCATGCACCCGGCGCTCAGCGGCACGGAGGTCTGGATCTGGTCGCTCACCATCTTCGGCGCGGTGACGGCGCTGGCAGCCTCCGTGATCGCGCTACGACAGACGGACCTGAAACTGGCGCTCGCTTATACGACCGTCATGGCGCTCGGCACGCTGACCATGTTTCTGGGCGCCGAGGCGACGGTGGCGATCGCCGCCGCGATGACCTTCCTGGTCGTGCATTCGCTCTACAAGGCGTCTCTGTTCCTGATCGTCGGCATCCTCGACCACCAGGCCGGCAGCCGGGACGCCGAACGCTTGCGTGGCCTCGCCCGCGCCATGCCGATCACCGCAGCCGCGGCCGCCGCGGCCGCGCTGTCCATGGCCGGCTTTCCGCCGTTCCTGGGCTTCATCGGCAAGGAGCTGAAATACGAAGGGGCGCTGGCCATCGCATCGGAACCGGCATTCGTCGCCACGGCGGCGGTGCTGGCCAATGCCCTGATGGTGGCGGTCGCCGGCATCGTCGCGCTGCGGCCGTTCTACGGCAGGCGGATTACGGCGGCCAAGACACCGCACGAGGCGCCCGTCGCGCTGTGGATCGGTCCCGTCGTACTGGCGAGTCTCGGCCTGATCTTCGGCCTCGCGCCCTCGCTGATCGCCGACAGCCTGATCCAGCCCGCCGTGACCGCGATCCTCGGCCGGCCGGAGACCGTCAAGCTGGCGCTCTGGCACGGCATCAACCTGCCGCTCGCCCTCAGTCTGCTCACCTTCTCCATCGGCCTGACGGTCTATGTCGTCCACGAGCGTCTTCGCCGCCTGCTGATCCGCGTCGAGGCAGGACTGCCGGCCACGGCCGATCAGGTCTGGGACCGGTTGCTCGACGGCCTGAAGGCGGTGGCCGCGGTACAGACGCGCGTCCTGCAGGGCGGCCTGTTGCGGCGCTATATGTTCATCGTCTTCGCCAGCGTCGCCGTCGCCGTCGGCGTCACGCTCGCCGCGACCGAGGCGGTGCGCCTGCCGGCCGAATGGCCCGAGCTGCTGTTCAAGCACTGGGCCTCGGTCGCGCTGATCGCGTCTGGCGCCATCATGACGGCGCTCTCCAAGACACGGCTTGCCGCGATTTGCGCGCTGGGCGTCGTCGGTGTCGGTGTGGCCTTGCTGTTCGTGATGTTCGGCGCGCCGGACCTCGCCATCACCCAGTTGCTGGTCGAGACCCTTGTGGTGGTGCTGGTCGGCGTGGTGATGCTCAGATTGCCCGGCCTCGATCAAGGCGCCCGCCCGGGGCGCGGCGCCGATGCGCTGCTGTCGGTCGCCGTCGGCGCGGTGGTCGCGCTGACGCTGCTGGCGGTCGTCGCCAGCCCCATCGACCGCTCGATCACCGACTATTTCGAAACGGCGAGCGTCGCCGAGGCGTTCGGGCGGAACATCGTCAACGTTATCCTGGTTGACTTCCGCGCCCTCGACACGTTCGGCGAGGTGGCCGTCGTCGCGGTCGCCGCAATCGGCGCCTACGCCCTGATCCGCGGCACGCGGCGGCGGGAACAGCCATGAACTCGCTGATCCTGAGCACGGCGACCCGGCTTCTGGTGGCGCTGATGCTGCTGTTTTCGGTCTATATGCTGCTGCGCGGCCACAACGATCCGGGCGGCGGTTTCATCGGCGGACTGCTCGCCGGCATCGGCTTCGCGCTTTACGCCATCGCGCACGGCACCGCCGCAGCGCGCCGCGCCCTGCGCTTCGAGCCGCAGGCCATCGCCATGGTCGGCCTCGGCATCGCCTTGCTGGCGGGACTGTGGGCCGCCGTATTCGGCGACCCGCTGTTCACCGGGCAGTGGTGGTTCGTCGGCGCCAGCGACGACGACAAGGGGCTGCCGATCAGCTCGGTCCTGGTGTTCGACATCGGCGTCTATCTGGTCGTCGTCGGCGCCGTGCTGACGCTAGTCCTGGGTCTGGAAGAGGAGGTCTGATCGTGGAGGCCGTGCTCGCGCTCCTGATCGGCGTCCTGGTGGCCGCCAGCGTCTACCTGATGTTGGCGCGCAACGTGATGCGCTTCCTGTTCGGCCTGGTGCTGCTCGGCAATGCGGCCAACCTGACCATCTTTGTGGCCGGACGCCTGACGCCGGAAGCCCCGCCCCTGGTGCCGGACGGCCTGACCGTGCCGCCCGAGCAGGTGGCGAACGCCCTGCCGCAGGCCCTGGTGCTGACCGCCATCGTGATCGGCTTCGGCCTGCTCGCCTTTACGCTGGTGCTGGTCTATCGCGGCTATCAGACGCTCGGCACGCTCGACAGCGACGCCATGCGCGTCGCCGAGCCGGTCGAAACCGACGGCGGCAAGCCATGAACTGGCTGCTCGCCCTGCCGATCGTGCTGCCGTTCGTGACGGCGGTGCCGGCGTTTCTGTTGCGGGACAGGGGCGCTGCCGGACGCTGGATCAGCCTCGGCGGCTGCGTTCTGCTGCTGCTCGCATCGGCGGCACTGATGGCCGCGGTCTGGCGCGAGGGCGTCATCGCCGCGCAGATGGGGGACTGGCCGGCGCCGTTCGGAATCACCCTGGTCGCCGATCTGTTGAGCGCCGTCATGGTGGTGATCACCGCGATCACCGGCCTCGCCGTCGCCGCCTATGCGCTCGCCGACATCGATTCGCGTCGGGAGTCGCTGGGCTATCATGCCCTATTCCAGATCCTGCTGGCCGGCGTCTGCGGCGCGTTCCTCACCGGCGACATCTTCAATCTCTATGTCTGGTTCGAGGTGATGCTGATCGCCTCGTTCGGCCTGCTGGTGCTGGGCGGCGACAAGGCGCAGCTCGACGGCGGCATCAAATACGTCACCCTGAACCTGGTCTCGACGGCGCTATTCCTCGCCGGCATCGGCCTGCTCTACGGCATGACCGGCACGCTGAACATGGCCGACCTGCACCTCGCCGTGCGCGAGGTCGAGAATACCGGCCTGCTGACTGTTGTGGCCGTCCTGTTCATCGTCGCCTTCGGCGTCAAGGCCGCAGTGTTTCCGCTGTTCTTCTGGCTGCCGGCTTCCTATCACACGCCACCGGTCGCGGTGTCGGCCGTCTTCGCCGGTCTGCTGACCAAGGTCGGCGTCTATGCGCTGATCCGCACCTTCACACTGATCTTCACGCACGACACCGGCTATACGCACGGCCTGCTGCTGATCATTGCCGGTCTGACCATGGTCACCGGCGTGCTCGGCGCCGCGGCGCAGAACGAATTCCGCAAGATCCTGTCGTTCCACATCGTCAGCCAGATCGGCTACATGGTGCTGGGCTTGGCGCTCTACACGCCGCTGGCGCTGGTCGGCGCGGTGTTCTATCTGGTCCACCACATCATCGTGAAAGCGAACCTGTTCCTGGTGTCGGGCATCTCCAAACGGCTGACAGGATCGTTCGAGCTGTCGCAGATCGGCGGGCTCTACAAGTCGAGCCCCGTGCTCGCGATCCTGTTCCTGGTGCCGGCCTTCTCGCTGGCCGGCTTCCCGCCATTGTCCGGTTTCTGGGCCAAGTTCCTGCTGGTCAAGGCGAGCCTCGATATCGAGGCCTATCTGATCGCGGCGACGGCTTTGGTCGTCGGTATCCTGACCGTGTTCTCCATGACCAAGATCTGGGCCGAGGCGTTCTGGAAACCGCATCCCGCTGGCACCGCGCCGGTGCTTGCCGCCGTCGCCCCAGCCGAGCGCTACGCCCTGCTGGCGCCCGTCGTGGCGCTCGCCGGCCTCACCGTCGTGATCGGCCTCTACCCGGAACCGTTCGTGGGCTTCGCGGAGCGCTCGGCCGCTCAGTTGCTGGATCCCGCGCGCTACGTCGCGGCCGTGCTGGGCAGGACGCCATGAACATCTTCGTTCTGAACGCCTTTCTGGCCGTCAGCTGGGCGGCGCTGATCGGCAGCTTTTCGGCGACCAACCTGCTGCTCGGCTACGGCATCGGCTATCTCGCGCTCTGGATCGCGCGCCCGTTGTTCGGCGAGAGCAGCTATTTCGAGCGAGTCTGGCGCGTCCTGCGTCTTGCCGCCCTCTTCATCTATGAACTGATCGTCTCCAGCCTGCGCGTGGTCTGGGACGTGCTGACGCCGACGCATCTGAGCCGCCCCGGCATCATCGCTCTACCGCTGGACGTAACCCGCGACGACGAGATCCTGCTGGTCGCCAACCTGATCTCGTTGACGCCGGGCTCGTTGAGCCTCGACCTGTCCGCCGACCGGAAAACGCTCTACGTGCACGCCATGTTCGTCGACGACCCAGAAAAAATCCGGCGCGAGCTGAAGATGGGCATGGAGCGCCGGGTGCTGGAGGCGCTGGAATGATGTTCGACAACGGCCGGATTCTCGACCTGGCGATCGAGGCATCGTTTGGGATGATCATGATCGCCCTGGTGCTTGCCTTCATCCGCCTCGCGCGCGGGCCGAGCCTGCCGGACCGGGTCGTGGCGCTGGACCTCATCACCATTCTGGCCGTCGCCTTCTGCGCGCTGTTCGCGATCTCGTCGGACCAGCAGGCCTTTCTCGATGTCGCCATCGCGCTGGCGCTGGTGGCGTTCCTGGCGACGGTCGCGCTCGCCCGGTTCGCCGAACGGCGCAAGGCGCGTTCCGAACGGCGGCCGGACGACGCGGAGGCCGGACCGTGAGCGAGATCCTGACCGCCTTTTTCGTCGTCGCCGGCGGCTTCTTCGCGCTGGCCGCGGCGCTTGGCGTGCTGCGTCTGCCCGATGTGCTGATCCGCATGCACGCGTCCACCAAGGCCGGCACGCTCGGCTGCGGCCTCACGCTGGTGGCCGTTGCCGTGCATTTCGGCGAGATCGGCATCACCGCGCGCGCCATCGCCGCCATCGTCTTCCTGCTGCTGACGGCGCCCGTCGCCGCCCACATGATCGGCCGCGCCGCCTATCGCACCGGCGTGCCGCTGTGGCACGGTATGACCATCGACGAGGCCGCGAAACCGCCGGCCGAGAGCGCCGAACGGCGCGAGCAGAGCGCGCCGTCCGATTGACAGATTATATATAATCTCCATAATTTTCGATGAAATCTACAAGCCGTCGCGGGGTCGCGAATGCCCGTCGCCGGAAGGCGACGACGGGCCGGCCGGCCGTTGACGTCGAATGATGGACCGGCGGCCAGACACGAACAACGGTCCGGGAGGGAGTGACCGAGATGAGCGCAGACATGGAGATCGCGGCGGTCGAATGCCTGCATGCCGGCGCCGGCACGCGCAACTTCGATTTCGTCAAGATCACGACGCGCGGCGGCCTGGTCGGCTGGAGCGAATATAACGAAGCTTTCGGCGGCCGGGGCCTAACCTCGGTCATCGAGCATATCGCGCCGCTGCTGATCGGCCGGGATGCCCGCGCCACGGAAGCGATCGTCGCTTATGTGCACGCCATTCGCCGGCAGGCGCTGGGCGGCATCGTTCAGCAGGCGATCGGCGCCATCGAGAACGCCCTGCTCGATGTCAAGGCGCGCGGCCTCGGCATTCCGGTCTACGAGCTGTTCGGCGGCCCGATCCGTCGCGAGATCGAGCTCTACTGGTCGCACTGCGGCACCTATCGCGCGGTCAACCACGAACAGCTCCAGATCCCGCGCGTCGACAGCCTCGACGACATCCGCGCGCTCGGCCGCGAGGTCGTCGAGGCCGGCTATCGCGGCCTGAAGACCAACCTGCTGCTGTTCGACGGCGAGACGCGCAGCCATGTACCGGGCTACGCGCGCGGGGACAACTTTCCGGAGCTGACGGCCGAGCAGCCCTACGTCAAGGCGATCGCCGAACAGCTCGCCGCCTTTCGCGACGGCGCGGGTCCGGACACGCAGATCCATGTCGACCTGAATTTCAACTACAAGACGGAGGGCTTCGTGCGCATGGCGAAGGCCATGGCGCCCTACAATCTGTCCTGGGTCGAGATCGACAGCCGCGACCCCGACGCCCTGCGCTACATCCGCGACCAGGTCGAGATGCCGGTGGCGTCCGGTGAATGCCTGTTCGGGCGCCGGGAGTACAAGCCGTTCTTCGAGCGCCAGTCGTTCGACGTCGCCATCATCGATGTGCCGTGGAACGGCCTGGGCGAGTCGGTCAAGATCGCGGCCATGGCGGAAGCGACCGAGATGAACGTCGCGCCGCACAATTTCTACGGGCCGCTGTCATCGATGATGAGCGCGCATTTCTCGGCGATCGTGCCCAATCTCCGGGTCATGGAAATCGATCCCGACCGGGTGCCCTGGTACGAGGACCTGGTGACCGTGCCGCCGGAGGTCCGCAACGGCAAGATGATCCTGCCCGACGGACCGGGCTGGGGCACCGAGATCAACGAAGACGCCCTGGCGCAGCATCCGCCCGCATAACAGAACGAATACAGGGGAGATCGAACGCATGTTCCGACCGAACAGGCTGAAGCAGACCATCGCCACCGGCGGCCGCGCCTATGGTTTCTGGCTGATGGGCGCCATGCCGACGTTGGCCGAAATCGCCGCCAATGCCGGTTTCGATTTCGTGGTCATCGACAACGAGCATGGCCCCGGCGACCTGTTCACCACGATCGCCATGATGCGCGCGGCGCAGGGTTCGGACGCCACCTGCATGGTCCGGGCACCCAGCCACGACCCGGCCCTGCTCTCGCGCCTGGTCGATTCCGGCGTCGATACGCTGCTGATCCCGATGGTGAATTCGGCCGCGGAAGCCAAGGCCGTGGTCGATGCCTGCCTCTACCCGCCGGCCGGCCGCAAGGGCTTCGCCGCCGGCGCGGTGCGCGCCTCAGGCTACGGTCTCGCCGCCGACTATGTCGAGAAGGCGAACGACAATCTGTTCATCGCGGTGCAGATCGAGTCCGTCGACGCGGTGGCCCAGACCGCCGAGATCGCCGCCGTGCCCGGCGTCGATATGATCTTCATCGGTCCGAACGATCTCGCCGGCTCGCTTGGCCGGCCCGGCCAGTCGGACGATCCGGAATGCGCAGCCCTGGTGGCGCAGGCCTGCGAGGCGGCCCGAAGCGTCGGCAAGCCGCTCGGCAGCATCCCGCGTAAGGGCATGACCTATCGCGACGCGTTCGCGGAGGGCTTCCAGCTGGTGATCGACGGCGCCGACGTCGCGCTCTACCGCGAGGGTGTGCGCCAGGCCGTCGCCGGCTATCGCGAGTGGGCCGGCGCCTCAACGTAGGCCGGCGTCGACCTGCAGCACCTGCTTGGTGATCATCTCGGCTTCGTCGGAGGCCAGGAACAACGCCGCGCGGGCCACGGCCCGGCCATCGAGTTCCCGTTTCAGGCATTGCCGCTCGAGCACACCCCTGATCTTCTCTGCATCGAACCAGAGCCGGCGCTGCTTCTCGGTCAGCACCGCGCCCGGCGCGATGGCGTTGACGCGGATATTGTCCGGCCCCAGGTCCTTCGCCAGCGCATTTGTCATGCCCACGACGGCTGCCTTCGCCGCGCAGTAGGCCGGCATGTCATGGCCGCCGCCCATCCAGGCGATCGAGCTGAAATTGACGATGGCGCCCCGGCCCAGCGCGCGCATGTCGGGAACCACGGCCTGAGCGGCGAAGAACTGGTGGCGGAGATTCACGGCCTGCGTCCAGTCCCAGTAGTCGGCCGTGACCTCGCCGAGCTTGTGGCGCTCGTCGTTGGCCGCGTTGTTGATCAGGATGCCGATGGGGCCAAGCCGTTCCCGGATATCGCCGATGGCGCGCTCCAGCGCGGCGATATCGGTCAGGTCGCAAAGGCTGAAGTCCGGCACATGCCGGCTATCCGATAGTTCGTCGACGAGCGCCCGCGACGCCGCGTCCTGGATGTCGAGGAACGCGACGGCCGCGCCCTGGCCGGCGAATGCCCGCACCAGATCGGCACCAATGCCCGAGCCGCCGCCGGTAATCAGCACCACGCGGTCGCGCAGATCGGGATATAAGGCAATCGTCACGAGACCGGATCGCGGTTCAAGCGCCGATCCGGCGCTCGGTCTTCGGATCGAACAGACAGGCTTTCCGCATATCCACCGTCAGGCGGATGTTGTCGCCGGGCCGCGGCGCCCGATCCGGCTCGACTCGCGCCACCATCTCCTCGTTGCCGAAGCGGAACACGACCATGGTTTCGGCCCCGGTCGGCTCCGTCACCTCGACATTGCAGTCGATCACGCCCATATGCGGCGGCACCTCGCCATTTAGTTCCTCGCGCTCGCCGAAATTCTCCGAGCGGATGCCGAGGATCACCTCGCTGTCGACAAAGGCCGCGAGCCCGCCATGCGGATTGGGAATCGGCAGATCGAAGCTCGATCCGTTGTCGTCGCTGACGGTGATCCGATGCGCGCCGTCGTTCGTCAGCGTGCCCCGGACCAGGTTCATCGGCAGCGCGCCCATGAAGCCGGCAACGAAAGTGTTGGCCGGCTTCTCGTAGGTCGTCTGCGGGTCGGCATACTGCTGGATCTGGCCGCCATGCATGACGGCGATGCGGCTCGCGAGCGTCATCGCCTCGATCTGGTCGTGGGTCACGTAGACGACCGTGGTCTGCAGGGCCTGGTGCAGCTTCTTTATCTCGGTCCGCATCTCGACCCGCAGCTTGGCGTCGAGATTGGAGAGCGGCTCGTCGAACAGGAACAACACGGGATTCCGCACCAACGCGCGGCCCATGGCGACGCGCTGCCGCTGGCCGCCCGACAACTGACTCGGCCGCCGGTCTAGAAGCTGGTCGATCTTCAGGAACTCCGAGACCCGCTTGACGGCCGCATCCTGCTCGTCCTTGCCGACCCGGCGCACCTGCAAGCCGAAGGTCAGGTTCTCGCGCACGGTCATGGTCGGATAGAGCGCGTAGCTCTGAAACACCATGGCGATGTCGCGGTCCTTGGGATGCACATCGTTGACGATCCGGTTGCCGATGATGACGTCGCCGCCGCTCGCATGCTCGAGTCCGGCGATGATCGACAGCAGCGTCGATTTTCCACAGCCGGACGGACCGACCAGCACGATGAACTCACCGGCCTCGGCCTCCAGGTCGATGCCCTTCAGAACCTCGACCGTGCCGAAGTTCTTGTACAGGTTGGAAACGGTCAATGACGCCATCGATCAGCCCTTGAGTGACCCGGCCGTGAGCCCGCGCATGAAGTAGCGCCCAGCAAAGAAGTAGATCAGTAGCGTCGGCAGCGCCGCGATGATCACCGCTGCGCTCTCGACGTTGTATTCCTTGAGGTCCGTCTGCGGCGCCGTCATGGCCAGCAACGCCGGCGTGATCGGCTTGTTGTAGCCGGACGTGAACGTGGTCGCGAACAGGAACTCGTTCCAGATATGCGTGAACTGCCAGATCACGACGACGACCAGGATCGGCGGCGACAGCGGCAGCACGATGCGGCGAAAGATGGTCCAGAACCCGGCGCCGTCGATGCGCGCCGCCTTGATCAACTCGTCGGGAATATTCATGTAGTAGTTGCGGCAGAACAGCGTCACGAAGCCGAGGCCGAGCACGACGTGGACCATGACCAGGCCGGCCGTGGTGTTGGCGAGGCCGAGCTTGCCCAGCACCCAGGCCCAGGGCAGCAGCATGAGCTGACCCGGCACGAAAACGCCGAACAGAATGAAGGCGAACACGAATTCGGAGCCACGGAAACGCCACTTGGTCAGCGCGTAGCCGTTGATCGCGCCGATCGCGGTCGAGATGATCGTCGCCGGAATCACCAGCTGCACCGAATTGATGAAGTAGGGGCTGATGCCCTGGCAATTGCCGCCGACGCAGCCGGTGCTCCAGACCTTGCCCCAGGCGCTGAGATCGAACGATTTCGGGAAGGCGATCAGCGAGCCGCCGTAGATATCCTCGATCGAGCGGAAGCTGGTCAGGAAAACGACGATCAGCGGCAGCAGATAGATCGCCGCGAAGGCCAGCAGAATGCCGTAGATAACCATGCGCGAGATGAGCTGTTGGCGTCGCGTGCCGAGCCGTGTGTGGTCGAAGGTTTCGTCGGACATCAGCCGCCGCCCCGCGCCCGGCGGACGCGCAGATAAATGAAGTAGGGCACGAGAAACACCAGCAGCATCGCCAGCATCATGATCGCGCCGGCCGCGCCCTGACCGAGCTGTCCGCGCGCATACATGACGTCAAAAACGAAAATCGCCGGCACGGTGGTCGCGATCCCTGGCCCGCCGCTGGTCAGCGCCTGCACCAGTTCGAATGTCTTCAGCGCCGTCTGCACGAGAATGATCAGCACGGCGATGACGATGGGCTGGATCGACGGAATGATGATCCGCCAGTAGATCATCCACAGCGGCGCGCCGTCGATCTGCGCCGCCTTGACCAGGTTGGCGTCCACCGACCGCAAGCCCGCCAGGAACAGCACCATCACAAAGCCGGAGGCCTGCCAGACGCCGGCGAAGACCACGGTGTAGATCGCCATGTCCTTCTGGACGATCCAGTCGAACTGGAAGCTGAGCCAGCCGAGATCCTGGATGAGCCGCTCGACGCCGGTCTGCGGGTTCAAAAGCCAGCGCCAGACGACGCCGGTCACGACGAAGGAGATCGCCATCGGATAGAGCAGGATCGAGCGGAAGAAGGACTCGGCCCGGATGCGCTGGTCCATGAAGATGGCCAGCGCCAAGCCGACGATGGTGGTGATGATGACGTAGAAGAAGCCGAAGACGAAGAAGTTGGTGTAGGCGATCTGCCAGCGGATGTTGGCCCAGAGCTTGGCGTGCGACTTCAGCCCGGTCAGCTCGTAGTTCGGGAACAGTGTCGAGTCGGTGAAGCTGAGATAGAGCGTCCAGAGAACGAAGCCGTAGGTGAAGATCAACGCCGCCAGCACCGATGGCGCCATGACGATCTGTGGCATGTAGGATTGAATGCGGTCCGACAGCGTCGGCTTGGGCCGGATCGCAGCCATATCGGGCTCGGACGCATCGGACCTGTCGATCCCGGTCCTGTCGATCGAAGCCATCAACCGCCCCCGCCTGACTGTCCCCGTCCGATCCGGCGCATCGCGCCGGTGGCGCGTATTCTATCCCGAAACGCCGGCCGGCGATGCGGCATCGAAACGCCGATGCCGCATCGCCGGCCGTTAAACGATACCGGCGCCAACTACATGTTGGCCTGAACGGCGTCCGCCACTTGTTCGGCAGCGTCCTTCGAGCTCATGTCGGTATTCATGAAGTTGCTGACGATCTCCATGACGGACGAGCGAATTCGCTGCGGCTGGGCCATGGAATGCGCCAGCGTCGGCACCAGACCGCCGGTTTCGATCGCCTGTTCCAGATGCTTCTGCGAAAGCTGCTGACAGTGCGGGAACTCGGACAGGCTGATGTCGCGGCGGGCCGGGATCGAGCCCTTGGCGAGATTGAAGAAGATCTGCACGTCGGGCGACATCACCAGCTCGGCGAACAGTGCCTGCCCCTGTTTGCGATCGTCATCATCCTGCACGAAGAAGGCGAAGGAATCGGAGTTAAGCGTAAAGGCCAGCTTGCCGTCGTTGGCCGGCTGGGTGTCACAGAGAAAATCGACGCCGTGCTTGTAGCCGAGCTGGGTCATGTTGCCCTGGAACCAGTCGCCCATGAACTGGAAACCAGCCTCGCCCTTGGCCACCATCACGGCCGCTTCACTCCACGGTCGGCCGGGCATGGCGTCGTCCATCCAGTTCACCATCTTGCGCAGCTGGTCGAACGTCGCGACCATCTGCGGCCCGCGCAGCGTGGCGTCGTCCAAATCCATGAACGCCTTCTTGTAGAAGTCGAGGCCCATCCCGACCGCGACCGCTTCGTAAAGCGTGATGTCCTGCCAGTCCTGGCCGCCGTGGGCGACCGGAACGATACCGGCCGCCGCCATCTTTTCGGCGATCGCGTTGAACTCGTCCCAGGTCTTGGGCAGCTCTTTCTCACCGACCGCGTCCATCGCCTTCTTGGATGCGTACATCCAGTTGACGCGGTGGATGTTCACCGGCACGGCGACGAACTTGCCGTCGTACGACATGATGTCGATCAGCGTCGGCGCCATGACGTCACGCCACTTGCCCTCGTCGGCGATGGCGTTGAGGTCAGCGAGGCCGACGGCTTCGGCCCATTCATGGATGTTGGGCCCTTTGAGCTGCACCGCCGTCGGCGCGTCGCCGGCGATGACCCGTGCACGGAGCGCCGCGTACTGGCTGGCGGTGTGGCCGGCGATGGCGTTGTCGGTCCAGTCGCCGCCCTGCTCCCGGAACTTGTCCGCCAGCTTGGCCAGCGCTTCTGCGCTGGAGCCGCCGGTCCACATATGCATGAGCTCGACCTTCGGTTCGGCAAACGCCGTGACTGCGCCGAGAGAAAGCGAGCCAACGACGGCAACCGCCGCGGTTCTGGCAATCGTTTGAAGCTTCATTGGTTCCTCCCCGATTGGGTTTCGTGAAATTGACCTTCGTTGTTGCCGTTATCTTCTGGTCACTTGTAGGGCGGTTCGGCGCCACGGGAACCGACAAGAACGTCGAGATCGGCGCCCTTGTCGGCCTGCAGCACGTGATCGGCGTAGATCCGCTGCCAACCGCTGGCCATGGCGCTGTCGTGGGTGCCGCGTTCCGCCAGCCGCCGGGCGATCTCGGCCTCGTCGACCTCGAGCGTCAGGCGGCGGTTCGGCACGTCCAGTTCGATCATGTCGCCGTTCTCGACGGCAGCCAGCGGACCGCCGACCGCGCTCTCCGGCGCCGAGTGCAGCACGACCGTGCCGAAGGCGGTGCCGCTCATGCGGGCGTCCGAGATCCGCACCATGTCGCGCACACCCTTTTCGAGCAGCTTCTTCGGCAGGCCCATGTTGCCGGTTTCCGGCATGCCCGGAAAACCCTTCGGCCCGCAGCTCTTCAACACCAGGATGCAGCTCTCGTCGACATCCAGATCGGGATCGTCGATCCGGGCGCGGAAATCCCTGATGTCTTCGAACACCACGGCGCGGCCGCGGTGGGTCATCAGTTCGGGCGTCGCCGCCGACGGCTTCAGCACGGCGCCGTCGGGGCAGAGATTGCCGCGCAGCACGGCGATGCCGCCCTGCGGCTTGAACGGTTGATCGAAGCTGTGAATGACGTCGCGGTTGCCTGACGCCGCGCCTTCGAGGTTTTCGCCGACCGTCTTGCCGGTGACCGTCATTGCGCCGAGATGCAGCTTGTGGCCGATCTCGCTCATCACGGCCGGCAGACCCCCGGCGTAGAAAAAATCTTCCATCAGATATTCGCCGGACGGCATCAGGTTGACGAGGCAAGGCATGTCGCGGCCCAGCCGGTCCCAGTCGTCGAGCGTCAGGTCAATGCCCATGCGGCCGGCGATGGCCAGCAGATGGATGACCGCGTTCGTCGAGCCGCCGATGGCCCCGATGGTCATGATGACGTTCTCGAAGTTCGCCTTGGTCAGGATCTTCGACATGGTCAGGTCTTCCTCGACCAGGCCCACGGCGCGGCGGCCGACCATGCGGGCGAGCGCGTTGCGGCGCGCATCGGCGGCCGGAATGGCGGCGTTCTGCGGCAACGCCAGGCCCAGCGACTCGACCACCGAGGCCATCGAGGACGCGGTGCCCATGGTGTTGCAGTGGCCGATGGACCGGGCCGTCGAGGCCTCCAGTTCCTCACCCAGACTTGGGTCGAAGGCACCGGCGCGGATCTCCTCGCGCAGCTTGATGAAGGTGGTGCCGTTGCCCATGCGCTGGCCGCGCCACCAGCCGTTCAGCATCGGCCCGCCGGAAATGACGATCGAGGGTATGTCGCAAGACGCCGCCCCCATCACCAGCGCCGGCGTGGTCTTGTCGCAACCGCACATCAGCACCACGCCGTCGAGCGGATTGGCGCGGATCGACTCCTCGACGTCCATGGCCGCGAGGTTGCGGTAGAGCATGGTCGTCGGCCGCATCAGCGTTTCGCCGAGTGACGTGACCGGAAATTCGAGCGGAAAGCCGCCCGCCTCCAGCACGCCGTCATGCACATGCTTCGCCATTTGCCGCATATGCTGGTTACAAGGCGTCAGCTCCGACCAGGTATTGCAGATGCCGATCACCGGCCGCCCGTCGAACAGGTCGTGCGGATAGCCCTGGTTCTTCATCCAGCCGCGCGAGCCCGACTGGCCAAACGGCGCGCCGAACCAGACCTGCGAGCGACGTTTCTTCCGGGTTTCTTCGTCCATGGTTCCGTTGCCTGTCGTTATTCCATCACCGCCTTGACGGTCGGCCGGTGTCCGGCGCTAGTCAACCTCGACCCGCTCGAACCGGTTCAGGAACTCGTCGTTCAGCGACACGCCGAGCCCCGGCAGATCGCGCACCTTGATGACGCCGTTCTCGATTCCCGTCTCGTAGGCGTCCATCACGATGTCGTAGCGGCCATCGTCGAAGAACGGAAACACCTCCTGTATGGCAAAGTTGGTCAGGCCGGCGTCGAGCTGCACGCAGGCCGCCGTCGAGACCGGGCCGCCGCAATTGTGCGGCTGGACATGCAGATTGTAGGTCTCGCCGTGCGCGGCGATTTTCTTCGCTTCCGTCAGGCCGCCGCACAGGCCCATGTCCGGCTGCAGGATGTCGAGCGCCTGTTGCTCGATGAACGGCCGGAACTGGTAGCGGGTGTAGAGACGTTCGCCGCCGGCAATGGGCACATCAACGGATTCGGCGATCTTCCGCATCGACTCCACGTTCATGGGATCGACCGGTTCTTCCATGAAATAGGGATCGAGATCGGCGATCCGCCGGCCGAACTTGATCGCGTCCATGGTGCCGAGATTGCCGTGGATCTCGACCAGGATATCGATGCCGTCGCCGACCGCCTCGCGCACGGCGGCCAGGCGCTCGTAGGCGAGATCGTGCCGGGCCCGGCTGGTATGGCGGCGCGGATAGATCAGCTTGCCGTTCTCATCGAGCTTGAAGGGGTCGAGCTTCATGGCCGTATAGCCCTTCTCGACTACCCGAAGCGCCGCTTCCGCATACTCGGCCGGTTCCACCTTCTTGCGGTACCAGCCGTTGGCGTAGAGACGCAGCTCGTCGTTCACCCGTCCGCCCATCATCTCGTGCACCGACAGGCCGGCCGCCTTGCCCTTGATGTCCCAGAGGGCCTGGTCGATGGCGCTCAGCGCGCCGTAGAGCACGGGCCCGCCGCCCTGCCCCCAGAAGGTCTGGCGGAAGACCTGATCCCAGACCCATTCGACGCGGCCGGGATCGGCGCCGATCAGGAACTGCCTGGCGAGATCGGCCAGCATGGCGATCGCGGCGTGCGCGCCGGTGCCGTAGGCGAGCCCGACTTCGCCGCAGCCATAGATGTCTGAATCCGTGTCGATCCGCAGGATGACCGGGTTCTGCCGGGTCCCGTCCGCGTCCGAGTTCAGCGGCAGGTCGTAGATGGTCGCCTTGCGAATACGCACGTGTCCTCCCCGGACGGCTTCGATTATGTTGGTTTTTCAAAATAATATATAATCTGTAGAGATCGTCAATTATCTAACAGGCTACGTCGAAGGAAACGGCGGACACGGGGCGACAATGTGCTACCAAGACAAACGGCCCACCGATGCGTGCGGGCCAATGGGGGTCGCTGGCGGTCGCGGTTGCGACGCAGAGTTGGGGTGGTCCTGATGGCAGACGACACGTCGAGCGGGGGCGAGGCGTTCGAATTCAGCGCGACCAATTATGCGCGGGTGCGTGACGTCCTGCGCGCCGACATCATCAACGCCGTGTTCCAGCCGGGCGACCGGCTGAAGATCGCCGAGTTGTCGAAACGCTACGAGATTTCCGCCAACCCGATTCGCGAGGCATTGCAGCAGCTGCAGGGCGAAGGCCTGGTCGAGATGCTGCCCAACAAAGGCGCCCGCGTCCGGGTTCTGGATCTGGACGTGCTCAGCGACTGGATCGAGGTGCGCGAGGCCATGGAAGTGTTCTTCGCCCGACGGTTCGTCGAGCTGGCGAACAAGCGCGACATTACCGAGCTCGAACGGATCGAGGCCGAGCTCGAAGCCGCCGCCGCGGCGCCGGACATGGAAGCGGTGCAGGCGAAGAATTCGGAGTTCCACACCCTGATCCATCGGGTCTCCGGAAACCGCGAGGCCACCGCCATCATCAACAAGAACACCGATCTCATCCGCGCCCTGCGTCATCGCGTCGGCTTCGCCGACAAACGGCTGCCGGGAATCATCCGGCAGCACCGCGCCCTGATCCGGGCGTTCAAGGCACGCAACGCCGAGCAGGCCGGCACGCTGATGCGCGAGCATGTGGTCGACGCCGGCAAGGACCTGCGCGATCAGTACGAAGCCTCGATGCGCGACACCTTCGCGAAGTCGGTCGACAGCTACCTGTCGCGCAAGAAGGTGCCGAAGGGCTGGCGTCCGACCTATCCGGCCGACGCGAAAGGCTGACCGGCGACAAAAGTTTCGTCCGGGTCGTGCCGACGCACTTCGTGATGGTCGTGTTGCCGGCTATTTTGCTGGAGAATATCCCCTTCCCACAGGCGGTGTAGGAATAGCGGCCATGACGCATCATGACTGACGCGGCGAATTCAAACGCGCCCCTGTCCGAGGACGCATACCTGCAACGGCTCCGCGACTTGCAGGCGCAACACTGGCCGCCCGATGTGCCACGGGAGCCGCACTACCCGTTCGGCGAGATCGCGATCACCGACTATCTGCGCCGCTGGGCCGAGCAGGCGCCGGACAGGCCGCTCTACATCTTCTATGGCCGCGAGGTGACCTATGCCGACGTGGACCGCCTGAGCGACCGGTTCGCGGCCGTCCTGCAGGCCGACGGCATCAAGCCGGGCGACGCGGTCGCCGTCTTCCTCGGCAACTGCCCGCAATTCACCATCGCGTTCTTCGGCATCCTCAAGGCGGGCGCCGTGCATGTGCCGGTCAACCCGATGTTCAAGGAGCATGAGCTGCTCTACGAGCTGAACGACAGTCAGGCGCAGGTGGTCGTCGCCGACCACGCGCTGATGCCCCTCGTCGCCAAGGTGAAGGACCAGACCCGCGTACGGCGTTTGTTCGGCACCGGGCTTGGCGAGATGGTGCCCGACGCTCCGACCTTCCACGTCCCCAACAGCGTGACCGCCGGGCCGCGCACATCGGACGGCGTCGAGGACTTCCTGACCGCGCTCGATGCGGCGGGCGAACCGCGTCCCTACGCCGCCGACCTCGATGCCGTCGCCGCCCTGAACTATACCGGCGGCACGACCGGCATGCCGAAAGGTTGCGTCCATACCCAGCGCGACATGATCTATACGGCGGCCACGGCCTGCCGCACCAACGCCCCGCTCCACGCCGGCGACGTCAGCGTCAACTTCCATCCGCTGTTCTGGATCGCGGGCGAAGATCTCGGCCTGATCTTTCCCGTGTTCACCGGCTCGACCTGCATCCTTCTCGCCCGCTGGGATCCGCTGAGCTACATGGGCGCCGTCGACCGGCATCGGGCCAATCGGGCGGTGCTGCTGGTCGACAACGCCGTGGAACTCATGGACCACGACAGCGTCGGCGATTTCGATCTGACCTCGATTGAAACGACGGGCGTCTCCTCGTTCGTGAAGAAGCTCAACCGCGACTACCGCCAGCGCTGGCGGGCGCTCACCGGCTCGACCATGGTCGAGCTGTCCTACGGCATGACCGAGACCCATACCTGCGACAGTTTCACCACGGGTTTTCAGAACGACGACTTCGACCTCGGCCTGGAGCCCATCGTCGTCGGCCTGCCGGTGCCGGGCACCGAATTCAAGATCAGCGACTTCGAGACCGGCGCGTTGCTGCCGCTCGGCGCCGAAGGCGAGATCTGCGTGCGCTCGCCGTCGAACCTGAAGGCCTACTGGAACAAGCCCGACGCCACGGCCGACGCGCTCCGCGACGGCTGGCTGCATACCGGCGATATCGGCATGATCGACGAGATGGGCCTCCTGCATTTCCTCGGTCGGCGCAAGGAGATGCTGAAGGTCAAGGGCATGTCCGTGTTCCCCGCCGAGCTGGAGGCGCTGCTGGGCCGGCATCCGGCGGTGATCGGATCGGGCGTCATCGGCCGCCCGGACGAGGAACGCGGTCAGGTGCCGGTCGCCTTCATCCGACTCGACCCGGAACGCGGCGCCGGCCTGACGGCCGATGACATCGCGGCCTGGTGCAGGGACGCGATGGCGACCTACAAACGGCCTGAGATCCGTATCGTCGACGCGCTGCCGATGACGGCGACGGGCAAGGTCAAAAAGGGCGAGCTGGAAAAGCTGCTTTGAGCGGACGGGGACACGGTGGCAAAGAGAGGACAGGCATGGCCGACAAGCGCATTTTGATTGCTCAGATGGCGGAGCGTGACGATTGGCTCGCCCAGGTCGAGGAACCGGCCATCGATCCGGCGCGCGAGATCGTCGACCCGCACCATCACCTCTGGGACCGCAACGGCTCACGCTACCTGCTGGAGCGGCTCTGGGCTGACACCGGGTCCGGGCACAACGTGGTCCAGACGGTCTTTGTCGAATGCCGATCCGGCTATCTCCAGGATGGGCCGGAACATCTGCGCCCCGTCGGCGAGACCCGGTACGTGGCGGACATCGCCAAGGCTTCGGCGGAGAACCCGAACGGCGCCACCGTAGCCGCCATCGTCTCGCATGCCGATCTCAGACATCCCGATCTGGACGCGGTGCTCGACGCGCACGTGGACGCAGGCGAAGGATTGTTCCGCGGCATCCGGCATGCCGGCGCACATGAGCCGGAACCGGCGGCATTGATGATTGCCGGCCGCGCGCCGGCCGGGCTCTACGCCGATCCGGATTTCCGCCGCGGCGTCGCCACCCTGGGCGAACGCGGGCTGACCTACGACACCTGGCACTACCACCATCAGAACCGGGACTTCCACGACCTGGCCTTGGCCGTGCCCGGCACCACGCTGGTGCTCGATCATTTCGGCACGCCGCTCGGCGTCGGCCAGTATGCCGGGCGACGCGACGAGATCTTCGCCGCCTGGAAGGACGATATCGCCGCCATCGCCGAGTGCCCGAACGTCGTCGCCAAGCTCGGCGGGCTCGCCATGCCCGACAACGGCTTCGGCTGGCACGAACGCGCGGCGCCGCCGACCTCGGACGAGTTCGTCGAGGTCCAGGCGCCCTATTACCATCACGCCATCGCTTGCTTCGGCCCGGAACGCTGCATGTTCGAAAGCAACTTCCCGGTCGACCGCGTCTCGATCAGCTACGCCGTCCTGTGGAACGGCCTGAAGAAGATCGCCGCCGATTACGACGAAGCCGCGCAGGCGGCGCTGTTCAGCGGCACCGCCCGCCGCGTCTATCGGCTCTGATCGCGCCGGCCTCAGCCGTGCTGGCCGCCGACGTTGCCGCGGAAGTTCGACTCCGCGAAGGCCCGGACCTCGGCGCGAGCGACGACGTGGTGGTGCACCTCGTCCGGCCCGTCGGCCAGGCGCAGGACACGCTGCCGGGTGTACATGTTCGACAACGGCGACCATTGCGAGACGCCGGTGGCGCCGTGCACCTGCATGGCCTGGTCGATGATCTGACCGGCCTTCTCGGGCACCATGGCCTTGACCATGCTGACCCAGATGCGGGCCTCCTTGTTGCCCAGCACGTCCATGGCCTTGGCCGCCTTCAGCACCATCAGGCGCATGGCCTCGATCTCGATTCGAGCGCGTGAGACCAGCTCCATGTTCTTGCCGAGATCGATGATCTTCTTGCCGAACGCCTCGCGCGTGGTCGCGCGCTGCAGCAGCAGGTCGAGCGCTTTCTCGGCCTGACCGATCGAGCGCATGCAGTGATGGATCCGGCCGGGGCCGAGGCGCACCTGGCTGATCTCGAAACCGCGGCCCTCGCCCCAGAGGATGTTCTCCTTCGGCACCCGCACGTTTTCGAGCTTGATGTGCATATGGCCGTGCGGGGCGTCGTCGTGGCCGAACACGCACATCGGCCCGACGATATTGACGCCGGGCGTGTCCAACGGCACTAGGATCTGCGACTGCTGCCGGAACTTCTCGGCCTCCGGGCTGGTCTTGACCATGCAGATCATGATCTTGCAGCGCGGGTCGCCGGCCCCGGAGATGTAGTATTTCTCGCCGTTGATGACCCACTCGTCGCCTTCCAGCACCGCGGTGGTCGCGATGTTCTTGGCGTCGGACGAGGCCACGTCCGGCTCCGTCATGCCGAAACAGGAGCGGATCTCGCCGGCCAGCAGCGGCTTCAGCCACTGCTCCTTTTGCTCGGGCGTGCCGACGCGCTCCAGCACCTCCATGTTGCCGGTATCGGGCGCCGAGCAGTTCAGCGTCTCGGACGCCAGCGGGTTCTTGCCGAGCTCGGCCGCGATATAGGCATAGTCGAGGTTGGGCAGGCCCTCGCCGGTCTCAGCGTTGGGCAGGAAGAAGTTCCAGAGGCCGGCTTCGCGGGCCTTCTTCTTCGCGCCCTCCAGCAGCTCCAATTGGCCGGGCGCGTAGCTCCAACGGTCCGTGCGGTCTTCGCCCAGCTTGTAGTATTCCTCGGTGATCGGATCGACGTCCTCGACGATATGCCGGATCACCGCATCCAGCAGCGGCTTGGTCTTCTCCGACATCCGGAGATCGTTGAGTTCGCTGTCGACGGCTTCCTGCCGCATGGGTGGTACCTCCTCGGTTCGTTAGGTCGCGATGATGAAGCGGGTGCCGCAGACGGTGATCTGCCCATCGGCGGTCCGGCAATGATGTGTCTCGGCCTGGGCCAGCAGCCGGTCGGGATCGGTCGCGCGGACCACGAGGCCGCCAAGGCCTGGCCCGCGTCCGTCGGTCGCTTCGACAAACGTCAGGTCCGCGTTCGCCAGGCGGACCGTCGGCATGCCGTTGCGCAGTTCGGCCGGACTGTCGGCAACCCGGCCCCAGTGTTCGGCGAGCGCGACCGGGTCCGGCCCCTGCAACTCGACGCCGGTGATGGCGTCGACCACGTCGGTCGCCACAGCTTCAGTCCAGCCGGATCCGCCGGCCGGCTCCCAATGTCCCGTCAGCTCGGCCTGATCGTCCCAGTCGACCTCGAAGAAGGCCGCGCCCATGTCGCGGGGATGGAGTTGCATCAGGCGATAGCTGCCGCGATCCGCCTCCCAGGCAACGCGCACGCCAATGTCGGCGGCGCGTTGCCGGCAGGCGTCTTGCTCGGCCGGCGTCGGCACCTGGCAGATCACCATATAGCCGCCGTCGCCGCCGCGCCGCGCCAGATAACGGCCGGCCGCCGTATCGTCTTGGATCGGCGCGACGACCTCGAGGAACTGCGTGCCGACCGGCAGCAGCACGTTCTCCAGCCCGAACTTGGCCACACCGTCGTCGACGAAGCAGGGATTGATCGAAAAGACGTCCATCAACTGCTGGCGCACTGGGGAGAGCTCGGCCGCGACCAGGCAGATCTGCCTCAAGTAGATCGCCATATCAGACCGCCCTAGCGGTTCTTCCACTGCGGCGGGCGCTTCTCGACGAAGGCGTTGACGCCTTCCGAGAAGTCCTCGGTCTTGCGCAGGTCCGCCAGCACCGGGCCGCTGATGGCGAGACCGTCCGCCACGTGCTCGAGCTCGTCGAGCTTGGCCAGCACCCGCATCGTCGCCTTGACGGACGACGGCGAGTTGCCGGCGATCTCGCGCGCCTTCGCCATGGCGGTCTCCATCAGCTCGGCCGCCGGCACCACCTGGTTGGCGATGCCCAGTTCCTTTGCCTCGCTCGCGCCGACATGCCGGCCGGACAGCATCAGCTCGATCGCGGCCTTGCGGCCGATCTGCCGGCTCAGGCGCTGCACGCCGCCGGCGCCGGCGAAGAAGCCGACCTTGACCTCCGGCAGCGCGAAGGTGGCCGTGTCGGCGGCGATGATGATGTCACAGGCGAGCGCCGTCTCCATGCCGCCGCCCATGGCGAAGCCGTTGACCGCGGCAATGATCGGCTTCTCCCGGTCGAGCCGGTTGGCGAGCCCGGCAAAACCGCTCGCCGGCGGCTGCATGGTGCCGCCCGAGGCTGTGTATTTCAGGTCGTTGCCGGCCGAGAACGCCTTGTCGCCGGCGCCGGTCAGCACCGCCACCCACAGGTCCTGGTCGGCGGCGAAATCGTTCCAGATCTGGTCCAGCTCGTGATGCATCGGCGGATGCATGGCGTTGTAGACCTTGGGCCGGTTCAGCGTGACCTTGAGAATATTGCCTTCGCGCTCGGTCTCGACGAATTCGTAACTCGACATCGTGTCTCTCCCACTCCTTGAAATCTTGTCTGCCTAGGCCGTGCCGGTCCGGAGGCCGCCCTTGTCGATATCGACGAAGCGGCCGCCGCTCGCGGCCAGCTCCTTCAGCGTCTCGGCCGGTGTGACGCGGTCGTCCTCGGCGGCAAGCGCATTGATCTTGGCCAGCACCGCCGGCGGGCCGACCATATCGCCATAGAACATCGGGCCGCCTTTGTCCGCCGGCCAGCCATAGCCGTTCAGCCAAACGACGTCGACGTCGGACGGCCGCTGCGCTTTGCCTTCCTCCAGGATCTTCACGCTCTCGTTGATCATCGGGTAGATGCAGGCCTCGATGATCTCCTGCTCGGATACCTTCGCGCCATCCGCGACGCCGGTAATCTCGCGGATGATGCCGGCGGTCACCTCCGACGGGCTCGGCTTGCGGTTCTCGTCGTAATCGTAGTAGCCGGCGCCGGTCTTCTGGCCGCGACGGTCGATCTCGCACAACGCGTCGCGGATCGGATTCTGGGTCGTTGCCCCCTTGGACCAGCCGATGTCCAGGCCCGCCAGGTCCGACATCTGGAACGGGCCCATCCGAAACCCGAAGGCGTTGATGGCGGCGTCGATATCCCACGGCATCACGCCCTGATAGACCAGCCGCAGGGCCTGCATCTGCCGCTGATAAAGAATGCGGTTGCCGACAAAGCCGGGGCAGACGCCGACCAGCACGGCGATCTTGTTGATGGTCTTGGCCATGTCCATGCACGTCGCCACCACGTCGTCGGCCGTGTGGTCGGCGCGCACGATCTCCAGCAGCTTCATGACGTTGGCGGGCGAGAAGAAATGCAGGCCGATCACGTCCTGCGGCCGCTTGGTCGACGCCGCGATCTCGTCGATGTTCAGACCTGAGGTATTGGTGGCGAGGATCGCGCCGGGCTTGGCGATGCCGTCCAGCTCGGCGAAGACCTTCTTCTTCAGGTCCATGTTTTCGAACACCGCCTCGATGATCAGGTCGCAATCGGCCAGCGCCGACATCGAGAGCTCGCCCGTCACCCGGCCCATGCGCAGATCGACCTCCTCGACCGGGAACCGGCCCCTGTCGGCGCTGCGTTGATAGTTGCCGCGCATGACCTTGAGCCCGCGGTCCAGCGCTTCCTGCGCCGTCTCGACGATGGTCACCGGGATTCCGGCGGTCAGGAAGTTCATCGAAATTCCGCCGCCCATGGTACCTGCGCCGATCACGCCGACGGTGGCGACCGGACGGCGCGGCGTGTTCTCGGGCAGCCCCGGGATCACCCAAGCCTGTCGGCCGGCCTCGGCAATATAATCCGCAGTTTCCTGTTGCGTCGGCGTGGCGGTCATGTCTCGGGCTCCTTCATCGGTTGGGGTCCAGCGCCGCCGCCAGACAGTCGGCGCGCAGCCGGCGGCGGTCCAGCTTGTCGGTCCCGCCGCGCGGCAGCGGCCGGTCCAAGAACCAGATATGTTCGGGAATCTTGAACGGCGCAATATGCTGGGCGAGGAATTCTCGCAGTGTCTCGGCGTCGAGCGCGGCGCCGTCGCGTATCTGCACGGCCGCACCGACGGTCTCGCCCAGACGCTGGTCGGGCACCGGAAAGACACCGGCCTCGATGACATCAGCGTGGCGGTGGATCGCGGCTTCGACGTCGAGACAGGCGATGTTCTCGCCGCCGCGGATGATGATGTTCTTCTTGCGGTCGACGATGGTGACAAAGCCGTCGTCGTCCAGGCTGGCGAGATCGCCCGTGAACAGCCAGCCGTCCCGCAGCACCGCGGCCGTAGCCTCTGGATCGTTCAGATAGCCGCGCATGTTGGCCGGGCTCTTGACCACCAGCTCGCCGACGGTGCCGTTCGGCAGCGCGTTACCGTCGTCGTCGGCGATCTTCATCTCCTGCAGCGGCGGCAGCAGACGGCCGGCGGCGCCGGGCCGGGCGAGATAATCCGGCCCCGACAGACCCAGGCCCAGCGCGTTCGTCTCCGTCATGCCCCAGCCCGAGGCGATCACCCGGTTCGGAAAGGCATCGGCCAGCTCGGCCACCTGCGGCGGCGGCCGTTTGGCGCCGCCCGAGCCGATATATTCCAGCGACGGCATTTCCGCGCCCAGGCGCTTCGCCGCCAGCATCAGGTCGGCCGACTGCGTCGGCACGCCGACGAAACGACTGACCTGCTCGCGTTGGATGACGCGCACGGCCTCTTCCGCGTCCCACTTGCGCAGCAGCACGTTACGGGCGCCGAGCGGAATGGAATGCAGCCACAGGGGATGCGTCGCCGTCACGTGGAACAGCGGCGTCACGATCAGGACCACCGGCGGCTTCGGCGCTTCGCCGCCCGGCACGCCCAGCGACGCGTCCTGCAGCAGTCGAGCGACCTCACCGCTCATCATCCAGGAATAGACCGCCGAGATTGCGCCGCGATGGGTGAGCACCACGCCCTTGGGATGGCCGGTCGAGCCCGACGAATACATCACCGCGAAATCCGCATCGGGTTCGATGGCCGCATCCGGCCAGTCCGCATCGGTACGTTGCGCAAGTAGGCCCGAGAACGTCAGCGACGCGCCCGCCTCGCCGTCACGCACGCCGACCAGACGGATACCGCGCGCCGCCGCGAAACCGCCGATTCGTTCATAACGGGGTCCGTCAGCGAAGACGAGTTCCGTCTCGCTGTCGCTCAGCGCGTATTCGAGCTCTTCGCTGGTCCACCAGGCATTCACGAACACCGCCACCGCGCCAATCGAAGCAACGGCCATCATCAGCAACAGCAGTTCCGGATAGTTACGCATGGCGATGGCGACCCGGTCGCCCGGCGCTATGCCAAGATCGCGGGACAACATCGCCGCCACGCGATTGGTGTCGCGAAGGAACGCCGCGTAGGACCAGCGTTCATCCTGATAGACCACGAAATCGCCATCGTCGTGTTGGCTTTCGCCGACGCGCAGCATCTCGCGCAGGTTTTCGGGGGCGTTCCCGAAAACCCGGAACCGCACACCACCGATCACCGCTTCCGTAACAGCAAACCGCCGGTCGACGCGCATGACGTAATCGGCCGCGTCACCCAAAGTCATTCCCGTCATGCCACTCGCCCCGACGAACCCCAACGCGTCAATCCAACCGCGCCGTCAGGCCATTATGGCATGACAACCGCGGTCGGAGTCCGGCTGCCGACGTCGATCTCAGCAATGTCACCGGTCCGCCGGGCCCAAGGAGCGGCACGCGCATCGATACCTGGTTGTTATGTGAAATTGATCTCGACGGCGCCGAAGGCGCCGAACTCCGCGCGGGCGTTGTCGCCCAGTCTGACCGGGTCAAGACCGGTGCAGGTTCCGGTCGAGACGCACATGCCCCGCGTCAGGCCGCGGCCGCGTTTCGACTGCTGGTTGGCGAGCCAGACCATCACGTTGATCGGGTCGCCGAGCGCGCGGGCGCCGTCGCCTTCGCCCGCCGGCCCGCCATTGATCGCCATCGCGACCCGATGCGCCGTCAGGTCCATGCCTTGCGGACATGCCGACCACGCGCCGACCACGAGGGCTATATTAGCGCCGCTGTCGGCCGTGACGAGATAGCGCCCCTTGCCGGTGAGGCCGCCGGCGATGCGCGTGCCCACGACCTCGATCGCGCCGGCGACGGCGTCGATCGCCTCGACGACCTCGGCGCGGCCATAGGCCGCCTCGCGCGCCGGCAGGTCGCGGCCCAGCCGGAACGCGAACTCACCCTCGACCGCCGGCGTCTGGGCCAGCGCGATGGCAATGCGGGCGGGACTTTCGTACAGGTACGGCGCTGGTACCGGGCAGGAGCCGGGTTCCGAGGTGCCGAGCACGCGCTGTGCCTCCTTGCTGGTGGAGCCGACCTTGAAGGCGCGGATCGGATGCCCCAGCAGGCGGACGACTTCGTCCTGGATGGCATAGGCGTCCGGCATGGTCGTCGGCGCGACGACATCCTCGTTGGCAACCACGTCGCCGTTCTCGCGCGCCGTCGAGAGACGTCTCGCCAGGTCACTCAATGTCCGACCGCCCTTCGCGGTGGCGTCAATACACTGCTCAAACGGCCAATGGCGGGCTCGTCGGCCAGTCGGCGTCCTGTTGATAGACCATGCCGGCCTGGAACAGCCGCGCCTCGCCCAGATGTCGTCCGACGAGTTGGAAGCCAACGGGGGCACCCG
The DNA here is from genome assembly GCA_965232515.1 of Alphaproteobacteria bacterium. Classification (GTDB taxonomy): domain Bacteria; phylum Pseudomonadota; class Alphaproteobacteria; genus JANQKO01. Next base: position 3,775,796 of record CBDDPY010000002.1, read on the forward strand.
ACGCATCGAGGCCACCCGGCAGAATAAGCGCCGGACTGCCGGTCAGATCCTGCGGGCTGGTGTAGGTCACAAGACGGGTGAGGCCGTCCGGCTCTTCGCACAGCGCCAGGAAGTCTGCGGTGCTGGGGACCGGCGACCACATGATCGGCGCAACGAAGACATCGACCGGCTCGAGCATGGCGGCGAAGGCGCCGGCGAACTCGCGGCGCGCGATGGTCGCCCGGGCATAGTCGACGCCGCCCGCGGCCTGACCGCCGTCCAGGAAGCCGCGATAGGCCGGGCTGTAATCGTCCTGGCGTTCGGGATAGGTCGCGGCGTGCGCGATCGCGGCCTCGACGGCGCAGAGCGTGCCCCACAAGGCGACGGCCTCGGTGCTGTCGGGCATGGTGACCGGCACGATCTCGGCGCCGCGCGCCTTCAGGATCTCGACACCGCGGCTGATCGCGGCGGCGACCGGCGTTTCGATGGTTTCGGTGCAATAGCGTTCGTCGTAACCGATGCGCATGCCCGAGACGCCGTCATCGATGGTCGCGAGATAGTCGGGCGCGGCGCCGGGCAGGCTGGTGGGGTCGCTCGGATCCTGGCCGGCGATGGCGCCGAGCATGGCAGCGGCATCCTCGACGCGCCGCGTCATCGGCCCGACATGGTCGAGCGTGTCCGAGAGCGGGAACACGCCGTGCCGGCTGACGCGGCCCCAGGTCGGCTTCAGGCCGACGAGGTGATGCGTATAGCAGGGGAACCGGATCGAACCGCCGGTGTCCGAACCCAGCGAACCGAAGCAAAGGCCGGCGGCCGTGGCCGCGCCCGAACCGCTGGACGACGCGCCGCACCAGAGATCGGCGTTCCACGGGTTCACCGGCGGGGCGACGTCTGGATGGTGCAGGGCGAGCGCGCCTTCGGTCAGTTGCAGCTTGCCGAGGATCACGGCGCCGGCGGCGCGAAGCCGCTGCACCACAGTCGCGTCGGACCGGGCGACCCGATCCTTGAAACCCGGAATGCCGGCCATCGTCGGCACGCCTTCGCTGTCGCAGAGATCCTTCACCGCCAGCGGCACGCCGTGCAACGGTCCGCGAGACTTGCCGGATGCGAGCTCGGCCTCTGCCTGCCCGGCCTCGGCCAGCGCCTGGTCGGCCATCAGCGTGGCGTAGCTCTTGATGTCGGGATCGAGCGCGGCGATGCGCGCCAGCATGGCTTCGGTCAACGCGACCGGCGACAGTTCCTTGGCGGCGAGCCTGCGGCCCGTCTCGACCAGACCCGCAAGGCCCAACTCAGAATGCGTCATGGTTTTCTCCCCCGTTTCCGTTAGCTGTTGTGCGTCTCCCGGCGTCGATGCAGGCGAAGACCGGGGCCTCAACCCAGGACATGCCGGCGGTCACCGGCGTCGTCGGCCAACAGTTCCGCAATCGACCGTCGCTTCGACATGATCTGCAGGCTCAGATCCTCGATACTGATCCGTCGCGCCATCGCGCCGCGCTGCAGCAGCCGGTACGCCTCGCCTTCCGAAAGCTGGCCGTGCCGCATTAGGTGAACGACCGCCGAGATGACCTTGCGGCGCAGGCGCACGCGTTCTTCCGCCGCCCGCAGGCGAAGATGCGTTTCCCGTAACGCCGCGAACTGGTGCATGGCGATCGCCAGGCAGGAATAGACACCGGTCCGCCGGATCGGTTTGGTCAGATAGGCCGACGGCTGACGGCTCAGCAACGCCTCCAGGCGGCTCGGCGCTTCGAAACCGATCAACGCGATACTCGGCACGGCATGCGGCTGCCAGTCGTCGTCCTCGCCCGGCCGGCTGGCCAGGCGGTCGGCATCGAAGAAAAACACGTCGACATCGGCGGCGATTTGCGCCGGCTGGTCATCGAAAGCGGTGACGCGAAGGCCGAGCTGTTCGAGCTGGTTTTGCAGCACCGTGCGATCGGCGCCGGCCGCGTGCTCGATCAGCGCATGCAGGCCGCGGAACGAGGGAATGCGGTTGCGCTTCATCGTACGACCCTCAGCCGCGGCCCGGCCCGATCGCGCGATCGCTGCCGCACCGCCGCGCCAGCCAGCGCGTCGACATCGAGCCAGGCCAGATAGGGGTCCGGCTTCACCGGTTCGCCGGCGGCCTCGACAATGTCGAAACGGAAACCGCTTTGCGAGCGGGCGAGGCGCGGCGTCAGGTAGCAGTGGTTGGTCTCCCGATCGACGGTGACCTTGCCTTGCGGCGCGTCGATCGTTTCGCCGTAGACGGCGTTGCGCACCGCGTGCACGTCGGCACGACCGGCGCGGCGGATCGCCCGCGCGAGCAGGATGCCGCAGAGATAGGCGGCCTCGGCATCGACCCCGGGCAGGGCGTCCGATCCGAACTTGGCCTGGTATCGGCGCACGAAACTGCGGTTGGCCGGCGTGTCGATGCTGGCGAAATAGACCGACGAGCTCAGGTGGCCTACCGATGCCGCGGGTCCGATCAGCCGCAGTTCCGGCTCGCTGAGGCTGCAACTCAATATCGGCACGGCTGCGTCATCGCCGATACCGGCGCGATGGCGGGCCTCGCGCAGCTTGCGGTGAAACAGATAGCTGGCCTCGCCGACGAGCGTGTTGAAGATGGCCGGCGGCCGCTTGTCGACGATCTCCTGCACGATGTGGTCGATGTCGGTGTCGCCCAAGGCGACCAGCCGCTTGGCCAGCACCTGGCCGCCCGCCGCGTTGACGATCTCCTGCAGGACACGTGTTGTTTCCCAGGTCCAGATGTAGTTCGAGCCGACGCAGAACACATCGGCGCCGATGTCCCGGATCATGTGCGCGGCCAGCGGCACGATGTGCTGGTTCGGCGCGGCGCCGACATAGATCACGTTGTCGCTGCTTTCGAAGCCTTCGTAGCGCGCGGAGTGCCAGAGCAGGCGGTCATAGCGCTCCAGCAATGGCAGCACCTGCTTGCGGGAAGCAGACGTGTAGCAACCGACGATGTGATGGACCGACTTGTCGCGGATCAGGGTCTGCAGGTGCGCTTCGTACTGGCGCAGGTCGCCGCCGGGGTCGAGCGTCAGCGGCACCAGCTCGAAGTCGTTGTCGGGACCGGCATTGACCTCGTCGATCGCCAACGAGATGCCGTTCACCATCTCGCGGCCGATCGGCCCATAGGGCCCGGTGCGTGAGTACAGCACACCGATGTGCACCGGCTCGCGTCGACGTCGCATCCCAGTCATGTCCCTTCACTTAAAGCCTCACATCGTCACCCCGACCCTGTCAAATGACGCCGCCGCATGGCAGCTATCTTGACAACGTTCAGGGGCGCCGCCTACCGTATTGGCAGTACGGCGCGCACGGCCACGGACAATGGCGTCCGGCAACGCGGCGCGCGCCTCGTAATCATTCTGGGCGTTACGATGCCCACGGCAAGGTAGCCTCGACCCAAGTTTTTGGGTGCGGGGCTTTTTGCGTTTTACCGCCATGTGTGCCGCAGGACGGAACAAGGAGGGGGGCCCGATGCCGGTCAGGCTGCCGACAACAGACCAACTGGACGACATCGCCGTATCCTTCGGTCTCGACCTCGACGACGATGACCTGCGGTCGTTCCGCGAGATCATGCGCGGGCCGCTGACGTCCTATGCCAGGCTCGACCAACTCGCCGAGCCCAAGCTGCCGGTGCGTTATGCGCGAACGCCCGGCCACCGGCCGACCGAGGCCGACAATCCCTACAACGCATGGTATTGGCGCACCGAGATCAAGGGCGCGCGCAACGGCCTGCTGGCCGGCAAGTCGGTGGCGATCAAGGACAATATCTGCGTCGCCGGCGTGCCGATGATGAACGGCTCGGCCTTGCTCGAAGGCTATGTGCCCGAGATCGATGCGACGGTGGTGACACGCATTCTCGAGGCCGGCGGCACCATCGCCGGCAAGGCCGCATGCGAGGATCTGTGTTTCTCCGGCGCCAGCCACACGGCGGCGACGGGGCCGATCCGCAATCCGCACAATCCCAAGCACAGCGCCGGCGGATCGTCGGGCGGCAGCGCCGCGCTGGTCGCGGCCGGCGAGGTGCCGATGGCCCTGGGCGGCGACCAGGGCGGCTCGATCCGCACGCCGTCGAGCTGGTGTGGCGTTTACGGGCTGAAACCGACCTGGGGCCTGGTGCCGACAACGGGATCGATGCCGATCTCCTATTCGGTCGATCATTGCGGCCCGATCTGCGCCAGCACCGAGGACGTGGCGCGGCTGCTGACGGTGATCGCTGGGCACGACGGCTACGACAGCCGGACGCAGCTGGCCAGCACCGGCGACTATATGGGCGCGTTGGAAGCGGGCGTCAAAGGACTGCGCATCGGCATCCTGAAGCAGGGCTTCGGTCATCCCGAAAGCGATGCCGCCGTCGACCGTGCCGCGCGGGACGCCATCGGCGTTCTGAAATCGCTGGGCGCCAAGGTCAGCAAGGTTTCGGTGCCGATGCATTACGACGGCCCGCATATCTGGAGCGGTATCATCCTGGAAGGCGCCGCCGAGATGATGCTGAAAGGCTATGGCGTCGGCAACAACGTGCAGGGTTACTACCCGCTGTCGATGCAGGAAGCCTTTGCGCGCGGCATGTCGACCCGCTTGAACGATGCCGCGGAGACGGTGAAGCTGGTGCTGATGCTGGGCGAATACCTGCATCGCAACTATCACAACCGCTATCATTCCAAGGCGCAGAATTTGCGCGTGCTGTTGCGCGACGCCTATGCTGAGGCATTGAACGAGGTCGACATCCTGGCGATGCCGACGATCCCGTTCACCGCGACTGAGATTCCGCCGGCCGACTGTCCTCTGGAGCAATATGTCGATCTGGCGCTGAACATGCAGGCGAATACCTGTCCGTTCGATGTCAGCGGCAATCCGGCGTTCACCCTGCCGTGTGCGCAGAAGGGCGGCTTGCCTGTCGGGCTGATGCTGGTCGGCCGGCATTTCGAGGAAGCGACGCTGATAAAGGCGGCGGCCGCGTTCGAGGGCGCGGCCGACTGGCGCAAGACGGCCGCCGGTGGCGCCCGCCGCAAGGCCAAGACCTGAGCAGGGAGCGACGGACATATGGGCATGAACGATTGGGTCGGCAACTCGCTGATGGGGCTGCGCGGCGAGAGCAAAGGCGAAACCGGCGCCACGCACGAGCTGACCGAAGAGAAGCAGGAGACCTTTCACTTCACCATCGGCCCCTATACCGATCCGGTGATGACGGCGCGCCCCGGCGATCGGATCGTCGTGGAAACGCGCGACGCCTTCAGCGGCAAGATCAAGACCGAACAGGACAAGCCGTCGGAAAAGATCCGCATGCCGTTCGCCAATCCGCAGAACGGCCCGATCATGATCGAGGGCGCGGAGCCGGGCGACGCGCTGGCGGTCCATATCGAGAGCATGCAGCCGCGCGGCGAGCAGCCCCGCGGCACCTGCGCGATGATCCCTGAGTTCGGCGCCCTGACCGGCACCTACTACACCGCGACGCTGAACGATCCATTGCCGGAGGTGGTGCGCAAGGTGCACGTCACCGAAGAGAAGGTGGAATGGAGCGACCGGGTGACGCTGCCCTACAAGCCGCATATCGGCACCTTGAGCTGCTCGCCGGAAATCGACTCCATCAGCTCGCTGACGCCCGACAACCACGGCGGCAACATGGACCTGCCGGATATGGGCCCGGGCACGGTGACCTACCTGCCGGTGCGGGTGCCGGGCGCGCGGCTATTCATCGGCGATGCGCATGCCTGTCAGGGCGACGGCGAGGTCTGCGGCGTCGCCGTCGAACATGCCAGCCTGACGACGATCCGCGTCGACGTGATCAAGGGCTGGACCATCGAATGGCCGCGGCTGGAAAGCGACGAGATGATCATGGCGATCGGCAGCGCCCGGCCGCTGGAAGACGCGACCCGCATCGCCTATCGCGAGCTGATCCGCTGGATGGTGGCGGACCACGGCTTCGACCAATGGGACGCCTACATGATGCTGAGCCAATGCGGGCGGGTTCGGCTCGGCAACTTTGTCGACCCGAAATACACCGTGGGCGCGGCCGTATCGAAGAAGTACCTGGTCCAATAACGGTCTGAACAGGGGAGAAAAGAATAATGCAACGATACGCTTCAAAACCGTGGCTCGGCGCCCTGTCGGCGCTGGCGATGCTGTCGGCGACTGGTGTCGCCGCACAGGACAAGATCACGATCGGCCTGCTGGAGGACGTGTCCGGCGACATCGCGCTGATGGGCGCGCCGAAACTGAACGGCACCCTGCTGGCGGTCGAGGAGATCAACAACGCCGGCGGCATCATGGGCCGGCAGATCGAGGTCAAGCATCTCGATCCGCAGATGGACAACGCGCGCTATCAGGAATTCGCCCGCCGGCTGATCAAGCGCGACAAGGTCGACGTGCTGATCGGCGGCATCACCAGCGCCTCGCGCGAGGCCATCCGGCCGATCGTCAACCGCTCCAACGTCTTCTATTTCTATACCAACCAGTACGAGGGCGGTGTCTGCGACGCCAGCATGGTCAGCACCGGCGCCGTGCCGGAGCAGCAGTTCTCGACGCTGATCCCGTGGATGGTCGAGAAGTTCGGCAAGAGGGTTTATGTCATCGCCGCCGACTACAATTTCGGCCAGCTCTCGGCGGTCTGGACCCGCGACATTCTGAACAAGCTGGGCGGCGAGGTCATCGGCGAGGAGTTCATCCCGCTGGGCGTGTCGCAGTTCGGCCAGACAATCCAGAACATCCAGAAGGCGAAGCCGGACTGGATCATGACGCTGAACGTGGGCGCGGCGCAGGACTCGTTCTTCGAGCAGGCGGCCGCGGCCAAGCTCGATATCCCGATGGGCAGCTCGATCAAGATCATGCTCGGTTTCGAGCACAAGCGCTTCGCGCCGCCGGCGCTGGCCAACATGCATGCGGTGGCGAACTGGTTCGAGGAGGTCGACACGCCGGCCGCCGCGGACTTCAAGAAGCGCTGGCGGGCCAAGTTCCCGGAGGAGAAGTACATCAACGACATGGGCTACAACGCCTATGTGACGGTGTACATGTACAAGATGCTGGTCGAGGCCGCGAAGTCGACCGACAAGGAAGACCTGCGCAAGGTCATCGCCACGGGCGAGGCCTGCATCGAGGCGCCGGAAGGCAAGATCTGCATCGATCCGAAAAGCCAGCACACCTCGCATCGCATGCGGCTGATCAGTGTCGACAACAGCCACAACGTGAGCGTGACCAAGGATTTCGGATTGATCGAGCCCTATTGGTTAGGCGAGGTCGGTTGCGATCTGACGCAGCACGATCCCAAGGAACAATACGACCCCAACAATCTGCCGAAGAAGTAGGCAAGGGCGCTACTCTTTGATCGGGCGGCGGCGCGCGGGCAACGCGCGCCGCTGACCCGGCCATTGCCGCCGGAGGGGCGATGTTCGCCGAGATCTTCTCGATACTCTTTCAGTTCGCCGACGTGTTTGCGTTTCTGGTGCTGGCCGCCGCCGGGCTGGCGATCATCTTCGGCATGATGGGCATCATCAACCTCGCGCACGGCGAGTTCATTACCTGCGGCATTTACGTGACCGTCGCTGGCGTGCAGCAGGGACTGCCGCTGCCGGTGGCGCAGGCGCTGGGCGCGCTGACCGCCGGCGTCATCGGCGTCATTCTGGAACGCACCGTCATCCACCGGCTCTATAACCGGCCGCTCGACTCGATCCTGGCGACCTGGGGCATCAGCCTGATCGTCACGCAAGGTATGCTGGTCACGCTGGGTTCGAGCTGGGCCGGGATCGGCACGCCCGAAGGCAGCTTCCAGGTCGGCGAGTACACCTTCTCCACCTATCGGCTGGTGCTGTTCGCGGCGGCCGTGCTGGTGATGCTGGCGCTCTATCTGCTGTTCATGCGCACGCGCTACGGCGTTCTGGCGCGCGCCACGATGCAGAACCCGCAGATGGCGCGCGCGCTCGGCGTCCGCACGCCATGGGTCTACGCCACCAGCTTCGGCGTCGGCGCGGCGCTGGCCGGCCTGTGCGGCGCGCTCTATGCGCCGACCATGACCCTGATCCCGACCATGGGCATCACCTTCATCGTCGAGGCCTTCGTCACCGTCGTCGTTGGCGGCTCCAACGTGCTGATCGGCACGGTGCCGGCGGCCATGGTGCTGGGCGCCATCCGCACGGCGCTGAACGCCTGGCAGGGCCAGATCATCGGCCAGATCGGCATGCTGATCGCGGTGATCCTGGTGATCCGGGTGCTGCCCGAGGGCGTCTCGGGCTGGCTGCTGCGCCGGAACCGCTGATGCGCATGCGGCTACAGGCGCTGAACGGACCGCAGACGATTGGCAACGGCCGGGCGTTCTGGATCAGCTTCATCGTCGTCCTGATCGGCGCGCTGATCTACCCGGCCTGGGCCGATCCCTACGACGTCGGCAACTCGGCCTATTTCCTGATCTGGATTTTCATGGCCCTCGGCCTGTCGCTGATGTGGGGTTATACCGGCATCATGTCGTTCGGACAGACGGCGTTTTTCGGCGTCGCCGGTTATGGCTATGGCGTCATCGCGATCAATATCGACGCCACGGGCGGCCTGACGCTTGTCGCGCTGCTCTGCGCCGTGTCGTTGGCGGCCGTGTCGGCCGCGGTGCTGGGCTATTTCATGATTTACGGCCGCGTCGGCGGCGTGTTTTTCGGCATCGTCACCTTTGCGACGACGCTGGCGTTGGCGGCGTTCCTGCACCAGACGGCCGGTCCGGAATGGGCCATCGGCAAGGCCCGCCTGAACGGCTTCAACGGCATGGGCGGCATGTCGCCGCTGGAACTGCCCTGGTTCGACGGGCCGATCTATTTGGAGGACACGGCGCTCTACTATTTCGTCCTGCTGTTGCTGCTGGCCGTCTATCTCGGCCTGCGCCTGCTGGTGAACGGCCGCTTCGGCAACGTCCTGGTGGCGATCCGCGAGGACCCGCTGCGGGCCGAGCTGCTGGGCTACGATGTGCGCAAGTTCCAGCTCGCGGCCTTCGTCATCGGCAGCGCGCTGGCCGGTCTCAGCGGCGTGCTCTATACGGCCTGGGGGCAGTTCATCACGCCCGCCAGCATGGGCCTGCCGGCGGCGGCGATGCCGATTATCTGGGTTGCGTTCAGCGGTCGCAGCGACTTGACGGCGACGCTGGTCGGCACCTTCACGCTGCTGCTGGCGTTCCAAACCATCACCATCTACAGCCAGCAATACGCCCTGATCCTGATGGGCGCGGTGCTGTTGGCGACCGTGCTGTTCATGCCGACCGGGCTGATGGTCGAGATCGGGCGGCTGATCAAGCGGATGCATGCGAGAGCGACCGCGGGGTCGACGTTGTGACGGCGATCCTGGAGGCGCATGGCCTGCACAAGCGGTTCGGCGGTCTCGCCGCCGTCTCGGATGTCGACCTGGCGATCGAGGAAGGCGAGATCCACTGCCTGATCGGCCCCAACGGCGCCGGCAAGAGCACGTTGTTCAAGCTGCTGCTGGGCACCTACGATCCGTCCGCCGGCCGGGTCATGTTCCAGGGCGTCGACGTGACCCGGCAGAAACCCTTCGAGCGTGTGCTGCACGGCATGAGCATCAAGATGCAGGTGCCGAGCGTGTTTCGCGATCTGCCGGTATCGCAGAACCTGGTGATCGCGCTGCAACGCCGGCTGCCGCGGGCCGAGATCGACGCCGAGATGCGACAGCTTCTAACCCTGCTGGAACTGGAAGCGGAGATCGACAAGCCGGCCGGCGAACTGTCGCACGGCCAGCAGCAGTGGCTGGAGATCGGCATGGCGCTGGCCCTGCGGCCGCAACTGCTGCTGCTGGACGAACCGACCGCGGGCATGTCAACGGACGAGACCTTCCGGACCGGCGAGCTGATCCAGCGCTTGAATGCCTCCGGCATGACCATCCTCGTGGTCGAGCACGACATGGCTTTCATCCGGCAGATTGCGCAGCGGGTGACGGTCCTGCATCTGGGCCGGGTCTTCGCCCAGGATTCGATCGACAAGATCATCGCCGACCCGCGCGTCGCCGAAATCTATCTCGGGAAGACCGATGTCGACTGAGCCCGTGCTGTCGGTGACCGGGCTGCATGCCGGCTACGGGCCGACGCCGATCCTGCAAGGCGTCGACCTGCAGGTGGCGCGCGGCGAGATCGTCAGCCTGATCGGACGCAACGGCGTCGGCAAGACCACGATCCTGCGCTGCCTGATGGGTCAGCTCCGGGTCACGGCCGGCGAGATCCGCTATCTCGATCAGGACATCACCAAACTGACGCCGGACGCGCGGGCACGGCTGGGGATCGGCTACATTCCGCAGGGGCGGGAGGTCTTTCCCCGCCTCACGGTGGAAGAGAATCTTTATGTCGGCGAGCTGATTGGCGGGCCGAAGGGCCGCAAGGTGGCCGATCGGGTCTACGACTATTTCCCGCGCCTGCATGAGCGCCGTGGCCAGGCCGCTGGCACCATGAGCGGCGGCGAACAACAACAGCTCGCCATCGGCCGGGCGCTGATCGGCAACCCATCCCTGCTGCTGCTCGACGAACCGTCGGAGGGCATTCAGCCGTCGATCGCGCAGATGATCTGCGAGGCGCTGAAATCGATCCGGGACGAGCTGGGCAGCACCATTCTGTTCGTCGAACAGAACCTGGACACCATCATGACGCTGAGCGAACGTTGCTATGTCGTCGAGAAGGGGCGCATCGATGCGCATATCGACGCCGGGCAACTCGCCGACCGGAATACCGTACGCCAAAGCCTGCTGATCTGAGCCGGGTCGCGCGTATTGCGGAGGAGCAAGGGACATGGATCTCGGACTAAAAGGATTGCGCGCCGTGGTGAGCGGCGGAACCAAGGGCATCGGGCGGGCGATCGCCGACGCGCTGGCCGACGACGGCGCCGGCGTATCGATCTGCGCCCGCGACGCGGATGAGGTCGGGTCGGCCGTGGCGGCGCTGTCGGCGAAGGGCGTTCCGGCATTCGGCCAGGCTTGCGACGTCGCCGATGCGGCAGCCCTGAAAGCCTGGGTCACCGGCGCGGCGGAGCAGCTCGGCGGCATCGATATCGTCATCGCCAATGTCAGCGCGCTCGCGATCGGCGCCGACGAGGACAGCTGGCGCAAGAGCTTCGAGGTCGATCTCATGCACAGCGTGCGCATGGTCGAAGCGGCGACGCCCTTTCTGGAGCAGAGCGAGGCGGCCTCGGTGGTGACGGTCTCGAGCGTTTCGGGCCGGGAGATCGACTTCGCGGCCGGCCCGTACGGCGCCTTCAAGGCGGCGCTGATCCACTACACCCAGGGCCTGGCCTTCCAACTGGCGGGCAAGGGCATTCGCGCCAACAGCGTGTCGCCCGGCAACACCTATTTCGACGGCGGCGTCTGGCAGCAGATCGAAGAGGGCAACCCGGACTTCTTCAAAGAAGCGCTGGCGTTGAACCCGACCGGCCGGATGGCGAAGCCCGAGGAGATCGCGCGCGCCGTTGTCTTCCTGGCCAGCCCCGCCGCCAGCTTCATCATGGGCACGAACCTGGTGGTCGACGGCGCGTTGACCCGCGGCGTGCAACTCTGAGCCGACGGTACGTTCGAGCATCGCCCTTTCCGGCACGGTCGATGCCAGGACCGGATTGAAGACTATCAGCCGGACATCGGCACATTGGCTGGGCTGTTCACGGGCTCGCCACCCCGTGGAACATGGCTAGCGACCGTAAACCGGCGTCGGAATGCCTTCCATACGCGCTTTGATCTGCAAGGAAACATAAAGCGAGAACTGGCGGGACAGGGCGAGGTTGCCGCCATGGAACCAGAGCGCTTCCTGCTTCGTCGGCTTCCACATGTTGCGCAATTCCCCTTCCCAGGGACCGGGGTCGCCCCGGATGCCGGAGCCGTAACCCCAGAACTTGCCCACGGTCTCGGCCACCTCGTCGGAGATCAGGTGCGCGACCATTTCATCCATCGAGCCATAGCCGGTCGCGTGAATGATCACATCGGCGGGAAGCTCCTGACCGTCCTCAAACGCAATCCCGGTTTCGGTGAATTCCTTGATCTCGACACCCGGCTTCAACTTGATCTCACCCTTGGCGATCAGGTCGGACGCCCCGACATCGATGTAATAGCCCGATGCGGTCCGCAGGGCCTGGGCCATCAGACCGGAAGCGTCTTCACCGAAGTTGAGCAGGAAGCCTGCGGCCTCGAGCCGGGCATAGAAGTCCGCGTCGACCCGGGCAATTTCCGCATACAGAGGCGTTTGCGATTCCGCCAGCAAGGCATAGGGGACGGACGCCGCGATCAGGTCGGCCTTCTCCGTATCGATGCCACGGGCCAGCGCCTCCTCGGAATAGAGCGCCGCGAAGCCAAGCGTCATCAACGTCTCCGACCGCACGACAATGGTCGGCGACCGCTGAATCATGGTGACGTCGGCGTCATGCTCCCACAAATCGACACAGATATCGTGCGCCGAGCTGCCCGATCCGATGACCAGGCATTTCCTGCCCCTGAAGTCTTCGCCGCTGGAGAACTGACTGGTGTGGATGGCGGCGCCTTTGAAACGGTCAGCGCCGGGAAAATCGATCACCTTCGCATAGCCGTAGGCGCCGGTGGCGAACACGAGCTGTTTGGGACGTAACTCGATGTCGTTGTCGCCACGCGTGACCCGGACCCGCCATTCCTTGCCGGCCTCATCGAATTCGGCCTGCCGGCACTCGGTCTCGGTCCAATAGTCCAGCTCCATCACCCGGGCATACATCTCCAGCCAATCGCCGAACTTGTCCTTCGGCGTGAAAACCGGCCAGTCGTCGGGAAATGGCAGATAAGGCATGTGGTCGTACCAGACCGGATCATGCAGCACGAGCGAGCGATAGCGGTTTCGCCAGGAATCGCCCGCGCGCTTGTTCTTCTCGACGACGAGCGTCGACACCCCCAACCGCTTCAGGCGCGCGGCGAGCGCGATCCCACCCTGCCCGCCGCCGATGATCAGACAATACGGTTGTTTTTCGTAGCCGAGCGCGGCCGTTTCGGCTCGACGCCGGTCCTGCCAGGTTTCGCGGTTCTTGACCGCGCCATGTTTGACGCCGTTGATCCGGCTCCTGCCCTTGCGTTCCTCGTGCCCTTTCAATTCGGTCATGGTGGTCAGAAGCGTCCGACACTTGCCCGCAACCAGACGCAGGAGCCCGCGGCCTCTGGCCACCGCGGTTTCGAACCTGAACCAAACCTCGATAACGCCATCGTCGAGCATGGTTTCGTCTTCGACCCGCCAGGCACTTGGCGCCGTCGCATCGAGGGTTTGCGTCAGCATGTCGGCGATCCCCGCCGGCCCCTCCACGGTTTTGATATTCCAGGTGAAGGTCAGGAAATCGCGCCAATAGCATTCCGGCGCGAAGCAGGCGACCGTACCCGGGATATCGCGACGCTCGAGCGCGTCCGCGAACCCGGCGAGCCAGGCTTCAGCGGTGGTTTGTTGGCGCGTGTCGTTCATGGCGTACGGTCACGTTTTCGGATGGCGGTCTCAGGCCAGATGTATCGCCTGCTCGGTTTCGATGCTCTCTTCGGCCGCCAGAACGATGCGCAGGCTGTTGACGGCCGCATCCATGGATTCGCTCAGGTCGAGGTCTTCACGGATCGCCTTCAGAAAGTAGGCCTGTTCCCGGTCGCAGAGTTCCTGGTGATCGGGCTCGTCCTCCATGCTCATGATCTCGTCGGGTTTGGCGAAGTTCTTGTCGGCATCGACGGCGGCGTGATGGATTTTCAGAGCGTTGGTCTTGGTGTGCTGATCGATATCGGCGGAATCGGACACATCGTCCTTCTGCTGCCCGCCACCTTCGCCGTCTTGCGGCACGACGATGGAAACGGCGCCCTTGGGACCGACGACGTCTTTCACGAAAAAGGCGATCTCGCTCATCATCGGCCCCCAGCCGGCCTCATACCAGCCGACCGAGCCGTCATCGAAGGTCACGTGCAGATGGCCGTAGTTCTGCTTCGCCGCATCGGCCCACAGGCTGGCGCCGATGCCGTGCACGCGCACCGGCTTCGCGCCGGTCAGCTGGCACATCACGTCGACATAGTGCACGCCGCAATCGACGATCGGGATCAGGGAATCGATCAGGTTCTTGTGCCAGGCCCAGGCCGGCCCGCTGCTCTGCTGGTTGAGGTTGAGCCGCATCACCAACGGTTTGCCGAGCGTCTTGCCGACTTCGATGAATTTCACCCAGGACGGATGCACGCGAAGGATATAGCCCAACACCAGTTTTCGGTTCTTGGCGCGGGCGGCGGCGACGACTTTTTCAGCGTCCTCGATATTCGTCGCGATCGGTTTTTCCATGAACACGTGGCAATTGGCGTCGAAAGCCTTGAGGGCATATTCGGCATGGGTATTCGGCCACGTGTTGATCGACACCGCGTCCGGCCGGGTTTCCGCCAGGGCCTGCTCGTAGTCCTCGAACAGCGGATAGCCCGCCAGCTCCGCGGGGATGTCGGTGCGGCTCTTGATCGTCCGGCTCATGATCCCGACGATCTCGAAGCCGTCCATGTTGTGATAGGCCTTGGCGTGCGAGACGCCCATATTGCCCAGACCGACGACCAGTATTTTCAACTTATCAGCCATGATTCATTCCCCCAGCGGAAGGCAGGCGTGGGACACAGGCCCTGTTGCTCGACGGACGCTGCCGGCACCGCGATGCCGGCGTCCGGCGCGGAACCGGCGGGCGCCCGCATCGGGGCGTCCGCCAATCCCGGAACACCGATCAGCGAACGGCGTTGGCGAAGAAGCGTTCTTTGATCGCGTCGATATCAACGGCCGCCATATCGGCCGACAGTTCGTAGCCATCGGCATCGGCCTTGACCTTGGCCTTGTCGAAGCTGTTCGCCGGACCGATGAATTCGTTGCTGACGACTTTCGACACATCGACCGGTTTGGTCAGCTGGCCAATGTCGTTCAATGTCTTGAAGAACAGCTCCCATCGAGCCATTTCGTGCCAGCCCCAGCCTTCCCGCTTCGACATGTCGCCACGGAAAACGTTGGCCAGCTGCATCATCGATTCGGTCCCCAATTCCGTGCCGAGATTCTTCTTCACGATCGGGAACTGCTTGAAGACGATCTCGGTCGCCGCCAAGGGATTCTGATGTCCGAATTCCATGCCCATAGCCCAGCCGCGCAGATACGCTTCCAGGAATTTGTGGCGCTCGGCATCGGCAATATCACTCCGCCGGACAACAAAGGAGTTTGCCGGGAAGTTGGAATGATCGACGCCGAGCCAATATTCGAACTCCAGGCCCTTGCCGGTCCAGTCGGCCCGCAAGCCTTCCCATGCCAGCGCGGCATCGCCCTGACCTGACGCCAGAACCGTGCCCCATTGCGGCCAGCCGGCCTCGACATACTTGATCTTTTTCGGATCGACACCGGCGGCGGCAAACATCGGATCGGTGATCGATTGCCAGGCGGCGCTGCCCAGCAGCACGGTCTTGCCTTCCATATCCTTCAGGTCTTTCACGCCCTCGCCGGGACGGAAGGCGAAATCGAAGACGTCCAGCGCGCCCATGTTGAAGACGGAAACCAGATCCATGTCGTTCTGCAGGGCGAACGAGAACACGCCCGGCGACGGGAAACCCATATCGGCCTGACCGAGCGCGACGAACTTTACGGTCGACGTGCCATCCGAAGGACCAGGTTCCATCTTGGTTTCGAGGTCGCCGAAATAGCCCATGGCCTTGGCAACCCAATAGCCATAGTCGTCAAGCACCTCCAACGTGCCGCGCGGCGAAATCCAGGTAAACGGCTTGTCCGCCGCGCTCGCGGCACCGCACAACAACGACGTGCCGCCCAGCGTCGATGCCACGACCGCGCCACTGGCGGACACTTGCAGGAACCGTCGACGGTCCATGCCGCCCCGTTTGATGTTGTTATTGGTTATTTCCGACATTTCATCCTCCTCCTTATCGGGCCATTCTTCGGTTCTGTTCTTGGCGAATGCCTTTGTGCTCCGGGCCCGTCATGTCGTGCAAATCCGGCTCGCTCGATTGCCGGACCTTTCAGATTTTCTATGCCTCCCAACTCGCCCACTTCTTCCCGATCAGGAAGAAGGTGACGTAGATCAGGATACCCAATATCGACAGGATCAGGATCACGGCGAAGAACTGCGGCATCTGCAGCGTCGCGGAAAACGTCGTCAGCCGGTTGCCGAGGCCAAATCCGCCACCGACCATTTCGGCGCCGACAGCCGTCAGCAGGCCGAAGATCGCGCCGATCATCAAGCCGACGATGATCATCGGCATCGCCATCGGCACGCGGATCTTCATGAATATCTGCATGGTCGTGGCGCCGAAAGACCGCGCCAGCGCGATCTTCGCCAGATCGACCCGGCGAAAGCCCGTTGCCGAATTGATCATCACCATCGGACCCGATGCCAGCGCCACGGCAATGATCCGCGGCTCGTAGCCGAACCCGAAATAAAGGATCAGCAGCGGCACCAGCGCCAGCATCGGCGTGGTGACGAGCATCAGAATGTAGGGCGCAATGATTTTCTCAACGAAGGGGAACTGGGTGATGACCGCGGCCAGGATCAGGCCGACCGAGGCGCCGATGCCATAGCCGGCAAACAACTCGATCAGCGTGTGACCGAGATGGGGACCGATAAATTCGAAATCCTGGAACAGGGCCAGGACAATCAGACTGGGCGGCGGCATGACGTAAAGCGGGATCTCCGCCAGCCGCAAATAGGCTTCGGCACCGCCAACGATGCAAACCGCGATCAGGACAATCGCCACGACCTCGCGGATGGATTTGATACCTGGCCCACTGGTGATGCCCGATGGCGCGACGAGACTGGCGGATTGTTGTTGACCCGCCGCGTCTCCGCCGAACTCCGGGATCTTATCGCCTAGCGCTTTATCAACCATCGTTGCGGCCTCTCTACGACAAGCTTTCCGCCGGCATGTTCACGTCGCTCCCGGCAACCTGTTGGGGGCCATGTTCAATTTCCGCCTTGATCTCATTGACCAGGTCGAACACCTCCCTGGTCGCCAGAAGATCGAGCGTTCTGGGCCGCGGAAACGGAATGGCAAAAACCTTGGCCAGCCGGCCCGGGCGGGCGGACATGACAAAGACCCGGTCGGACAGAAAGATTGCCTCGGCGATGTTGTGCGTAATGAAGACGATGGTCTTGCGGGTCTCCAGCCAGATCTCCTCGACCAGCATGTTCATCTCGTCGCGCGTGAACGCATCCAGCGCGCCGAACGGCTCGTCCATCAACAGCACGGACGGATTGAAGGACAGGGCCCGAACGATGGCCGCCCTTTGCTGCATGCCGCCCGACAATTCGCGCGGAAACTTGTTGCCGAACCCGCCAAGACCGACGCGTTCCAGCAGCCGGTCTATGCGGTCGGCATCCGGTTTGACGCCCTTGATTTCGAACGGCAGCTCTATGTTTTTCGCCAGGTTTCGCCAGGGCAGCAGATTTGCTTCCTGGAACACCATGCCGATCTGTGGGTGGGGGCCCGTTACCTGCTCGCCGTCGAGATAAACGGCGCCGCTGGTCAAACTGTGCAAACCGGCCATGGACCACAGCAACGTCGTCTTGCCGCAACCAGATGGTCCGACAACCGAGACGAACTCGCTGTCGTCGACGGACATCGAGTATCGATCGATCGCATGAAGAGGCCCGGATTTTGTCTCGTAGAATTTGCTCGCGTTATCTACGACCAGTTTATGCGCACCCCCGGTCGCCTCACTCATACCGTCACCCCCCTCACCCTGCCTGAACTTATCTTGGATTTTCTTTTCGTTGTCTCAGATGTCATGCCCGGAAGCGGGCCGCGAATGCGTTGAGGCGGCACCCGGATGCGAATGTAAGTATCTTACACCTGCATATCACGCGCAACAGATTCAGCGCGATTATTGATGTTGTACTGCCTCGGTTCTAGGATAACCGAAACAATCGGCTTAAGTTTCCTACACGCTCGCGGCATGTTGGAAATCTACATCGAGAGGCTTCCCAATTGCCACAACGGTCCATGTACTGCTACGCGTGGGATCTGAAGGATGTTGGCGTCCCTGCCTTCGCCGAGGAATTACGCGCCAGACATCTAAATGCGATCACCCTGGCCTGCGCCTATCACGCCGGCAAATTCCTCAGACCGCATGGCCAGAGCGGCAAGGTCTATTTCCCCGAAGACGGCACCGCCTACTTCAAATTTCACGGCGAGCGCTACGGCACCATCAAACCGGACGCCAACCACCTGATGGACGAACAGGACATCCTGGCTGAATGCTGTGCCCTCGGCGACGTGCCGGTCAATGCCTGGTTGGTGTTGATGCACAACAGCCGGTTGGGAGAGAGGCATCCCGAGGCGTGCGTCGCCAACGCCTTTGGCGACAGGTTCATCTACAGTCTCTGTCCAGCGGCGCCGGCGGCGCGCGCGTACGCCATCGCCATCTGCCAGGATGTGTCAGGCAGCTATCCGGTCGCCGGACTGACCTTGGAGACGCCCGGCTTTATGCCGTTCGAGCACGGTTACCACCATGAATTCGGCTTGTTGCGCCAGAATGCCTGGCTCAACAATCTGCTCGGGCTTTGTTTTTGCGACCATTGCACCGCCGGCGCCACGGCAACCGGCATCGACGTCGCCGGCTTGCGCGATCGGGTTGCCGCGATGATCGACAATTATCTCGCCAGCGACATCGACTATGACGACGATATGGCGGATGCCTACTGGCTTGCCGACATCGTCACCGATCCGGATCTCGGCCGGTTCCTGAACTGGCGCTGCGGTGTGGTCGAGAGCTTGATTGGCGAGATCCGCCAGGCCGTCCGCGATGACTGCGTCATTTCGGTCCTGCCGTCGGTCGCCAGACCGACGGCCGGCGCCTGGTATGAAGGCAGCGACCTGGCTGGATTGGCACGCGTGGCGGACTATCTGGACGTCTGTTTCTACGAAACGGGACCTGAACGAATTGCGGCCGACCTGCATGATGTCATGCGTCGCGTCGGGGATGTCGGCCACCTGCGCGCGGTGTTGCGGCCGGCGCACCCGGATCTGCGCAACGGCGACATGGTCGCGCAGGCCGTTCAGCTGCTGTGCGCCGCCGGCATCAAGGATATTGGTTTCTACAACTATGGGCATTTGCGCCCCGCCAGCCTGGACTGGATGGCGACGGCCCTGTCAAATCTGGAAGCCGGATGATGACTGATTTCGCGGGCAAGGTCGTTCTCATTACTGGCGCCGCCGGTGGTATCGGTCAGGCCCTTTGCCGTCTTTTTGCCGGTCGGGGCGGCCGCATCGCCGCCCTGGACCGGGCACCAACCGTGTTGGAATTCGGCCGGCAACTGACCGGCGAGGGGTTTGACGCGGCTGCCGTGGTCGCCGATATCGCCGACCTGTCCCAGGTCGGCCAAGCCGTCGCCCAAATCCATGACGACCTGGGCAACATCGACATTCTGATCAACAACGCGGGCTTCTCGAAAGCCCCCAATCTGGAAACCGCCACCCCCGAGACCTGGAATGAAGATATCGCCGGCAATCTCGGTGGCGCCTTCCATTGCACCCGCCTGGCGATCGAAGACATGAAGGCCGCCGGCGCCGGCGCCATCGTCAACATCGGGTCGGTTAACGGCTTGTCGGCCCTCGGCGATCCGGCCTACAGCGCCGCCAAAGCCGGCCTGATCAGCTACACCAAGTCGGTGGCGCTCGAATATGGCCGCTTCGGCATCCGCGCCAATGTCATTTGTCCGGGAACGGTACGCACGCCGATCTTGGACAAGAAGGCTGAGCGCAACCCGGATGTCGAGGCGCAACTGGTCAAATGGTATCCGCTGGGACGCGTGGCGGAGCCGATTGAAATTGCCAAGGCGGCGGCATTCCTGGCCTCCGATGACGCGTCGGCTATCACCGGAACCATGCTGGCCGTCGATTGCGGCCTGACCGCGGGAAACATCCTCATGGCGCGCGAGTTGACGGCGGCGGAGTTCTGAGCGACGGGACGATGACTTGACCGATCAAGACGTGAAACAGACAGAAACTGCTACCAGGGCCAACACCGAGCGCACGTCGGCGCCGTTCGACGACATCATTTCGCGTCTGCGGGAACTCCGGTCCGAGATGAAGCCGGCGGAACGCCGGGTCGCCGACGTGGTGCTGGGCGATGTCGAGTTCGCCGTCCGGGCCAGCAACACGACGCTCGCCGCCCAGGCCAATGTCAGTGAGCCCACCGTCACGCGGTTCTGTCGCACGCTGGGCTGCGAAGGCGTTCGGGATTTCAAGCTGCGTCTGGCGCAAAGCCTGGTCGTCGGCGATCTGTATTTTCAGAACCCGCCGCCCGTGCAGGAAAACTCCAACCTGCCCTATTGGAACAATGTCTTCCAGAAAGCCGGCGAGGCGGTACGGCTGGCGGAACGGCAATTGGACGAAGCGGCGGTCAGGGTCGCCGTCGATCACATCGCCCGGGCCAAGCGGATATTCATCTTCGGGGTCGGCGGCGGCTCGACGGCGCTGGCCCAGGACGCCCAGTTCCGGCTGTTCCGTTACGGACTATCGGTGACCGCCTATTCGGACACCTATCTGATCCGCATGGTCGCGTCCACTTTGCGGCCAGACGATGTCGTGATCGCCATTTCCGCCACCGGGCGAACCCCGGAAATCGTCGATGCCGCAAACCTGGCGCGCCAATACCATGCCGTTGTCGTCGCCATCACACAGCCCGGCTCCGAACTGGCGGCCGCGGCGGATGTGGCGCTGACGATCGGCGTGCCCGAGATCGCCGACATCCTGAAGCCAACCGCGTCTCGTTTCGCCTTCATGGTGACGATGGATCTGCTGGCGACGGGTGTCGCCTATCAGCTCGGGTTGGACGCGCAGGAAAATCTGCGGCGGATCAAATACAACCTCATGAATCTTCGTGACGGCGAGGTGTTGGAGCCGCTCGGCGACTAACGTCGATAATGTCGAACCGCGATCCGCCGGCGGCGGGTTCGGTCATTCCTCGGGGACCTCTACGTCCACCCAGCCTTCGCCCTTCTTCATTTCGTTGAAAGCACGGCAGGTCGACTCGAAGGCCGGGATGCCGGCCGGCAGCGCCGCCATGAACGCGGCCTCATACACCTCGTTCCACGTCGCGCCGTTCTGGATCGCCCGTGCCGCCGCCCACTCGACCCCCTCACGGTCGCCCTTGACGGCCGTGGTGACGCCGACCAGCACGAGAAAGCGGGTCTTCAGGTCCATCGGCCGGCCCTCGGCGTCGCCGAAGAGTGTGTAGGACGCGAGATCGCCGTAGCGCCGCAGCATTTCGGGATCGAGTTCCGCCAGATATTCGTGAACCGGCAGCGTGTAACCGCGAACCGCGCGGATCTTGTCGAGTTCGGCCTTGCCTTCTGGTGTCATGTCCATCTCTCTCCTGATTGTGCGTTCGTGGATGTCGGCGCCGCGCCGGCCTCAAACCTTGCGGGCGATCAGCTCGCCTTCGCGAATGGCGTCGTTGACCCGCCGGGGCGCCATGGCGTCGCCGATCAGATGGCAGGCCGGCGCGCCATCACGATCCGACAGCCCGTGGTAAAGCGCGTCGTTGGCGGCGGCGCCGATGACCAGCACGACCTGGTCGATCCCATCCAGCGCCTCGGTCTCGTCGGTGTAAAGATCGCGGACCGTCACCGATGCCGGCGAAATCGCCGTCAGTTCGCGGTCGACCAGAAAGCGGACGCCGGCCTTGCGCAGCATGCCATGCACCTTGCCCCAGTCGCGGCTGGCGGCCAGGTCGGGCGAGGGCTGCCCCAGTTGCGTGACGAAGGTGACCTCGGCGCCGTTCTGGGTCAGGTATTCCGCCGTCACGGCCGCCTGACGGCCGCCCATGGTGTCGAACAGCACGACACGGTCGCCGACCGGGCGGTCGGACCCGAGCAAATCCATATAGCTCAGGACATGCGGCAGGTCCGCGCCCGGCAACGGCGGGCCATCCCATTTCTCCGGCCGCAGCATGGTCCAGCCATGGGTCAATCCGGTCGACCCGGTGGCGAAGACAACGTCGTCGAAGCCGCCCTGCTGCAGTTCCGCCAGCGTGATCTCGTGGCCGAGGCGGATATCCACCGCTTCTTCCGCGACCCGGGCGGCCAGCCAGTCGACGATATCGACCAGCTCCTGCCGACTTTCGGATTTCGCCCACCAGCGCACCTGACCGCCAAGCTCGACCCGCCGTTCGAACAGCGTCACCTGGTGGCCGCGCCGCGCCAACGTCCACGCGGCCCGCAAGCCCGCCGGCCCGCCGCCGACGACCGCCACCCGCTTGGCCGCCGGGGCCGTTGCCGGCGAGTCCTCGTCCAGCTCGAGTTCAGCGCCGGCCGACGGATTGTGGATACAGCCGATCGCGGCCTGCGCGAAGATCGCCGACATGCACCAGTTCGCGCCCACGCAGGGGCGAATGCGTCTCGACTGGCCCCGTTCGGCCTTCGCGCCCCAGTTCGGATCGGCGACCAGCGCGCGAGCCATGCCGACGAAGTCGCATTTGCCGTCGGCGAGAAAGCGCTCGGCCTCGTCCGGATAGACAATGCGGCCGACGCCGACAACAGGTACCGTGACAGCCTGCTTGACCTGCCGGGTCGCGGCCAACTGATATCCATGTTCCTCCGGCGAGGTCGGATAGATCAGCATGCGATTGATGTAGGTGCCGTGGGTCATGGACAGGTAATCGATCAACCCGGTGTCCTGAAACCGGCGCGCCAGATCGGCCCATTCGTCCGGCCGCAGCCCGCCCTCGTGCCCGTCATCGGAATTGATGCGCATGCCCATGATCATGTCCGGGCCGATCTCCTCGCGGGTGGCTTCGAGGATCTCGATGACGATGCGCATGCGGTTCTCGATCGAGCCGCCGAAGCCGTCGTTTCTGTGATTGGTCGCCGGCGACAGAAACTGGTTCAGCAGATAGCCGTGCGACATGCCATGGACTTCGACGCCATCCAATCCGCCTTCCCGCGAATAGCGCGCCGACAGCCGGTAGCCGTCGATGATCTCGTCGATGTCCTTCGGCGTCATGACATGCGGCATCTCGCGGTAGACGCCGCACGGGATCGATGACGGCGCCCAGACGGGCAGGCCGTTCGCGACGCTGTTGGTCTGGCGGCCCCGATGCCAGGGCTGCGACAGCAGTAGCGTGTCGAATTCGTGCACCGCGTCGGCCAGCTTGCGGTACTGCGCGGCCATGCGCGGATCGAACGCAAACGCCTTGCCCTTATAGGGCTGGGTCGTCGGATGCGCGGCCATCGCCTCCATGGTGATCACCGCCGCGCCACCCTTGGCGCGGGCCCGGTAGTAGGCGATATGGGCGTCGGTGAAGAGGTGGTCCTTCACCAGCAGCGTCGCGTGCGCGGTCATCCAGATGCGGTTGCGCACCGTTTTCGGGCCCAGCTTGATCGGGCTGAACAGCGTCGGGAACGCCGGCGTGTCGGTTGGATCGGTCATGCGGCCCCCCTTGACCCAATGATGTTGCCGCCGTCGGCGATCCGCAGGCAGGACGCCATGTGGCCATTGCCGTCTATCGCCACCTGTCCCGGTTCGATCGATCGGCAGTCCGGGATCGCAACCGGACAGCGGGTATGGAACGCGCAGCCCGACGGCATGTCGATCGGCGACGGCACTTCGCCGTCCAGGACGTGACGCGCGATCTTGACCTTGGGATCGGCCGGCAGATGGGCGGACAGAAGAGACTGCGTGTAGGGATGGACCGGCCGGTCGAAGAGATCCGTGGCAGACGCTTCTTCGACGATGCGGCCGAGGTAGAGCACGACGATCCGGTCGCTGATCAACCGGATGGTGCCGAGATCGTGTGAGATGAACAGCATGGCGGCCTTGGTCTGCGACCGGATCTCCGACAACAGCTCCAGGATCCCGGCCCGCACCGACAGGTCGAGCGAGCTGGTCGGTTCGTCGAGCACGATCAGTCGCGGGTTGGTCGCGATCGCGCGCGCGATACAGACCCGCTGCAACTGGCCGCCGGACAAGTCGCTGGGATGACGGTTCAGGAATTCCGGGCTCAGATGCACCCGGCGGGCCAGCGCCTCGGTCCGGTCGCGACGCTCGCTGCCCGACATGTCCTCGTGCAGCAACAGCGGCTCGCCGATCAGGTTGCCGACCTTCATGCGCGGGTTCAGCGCGCTCCAAGGGTCCTGGAAAACAATCTGCATGTCGCGCCGCAGCCGCCGGGTCGATTTCGCCGGCAGGTGTGTGATGTCCTGGCCACCGAACACGATTCTGCCGGCTGTCGGCTCGGTGAGCCGGAGCATGGCTCGACCGATCGTCGACTTGCCCGAGCCGCTCTCGCCGACCATGCCGAGCGTTTCGCCGGGGCGGATCGACAGGCTGACGCCGTTGACCGCGTTCACCACCTGCCCGGTCCGGCCCACCGGAAAGCGCTTCGTGAGACCGGATACCTCGACTGTCGGTTCCAGGCGTTCCGTCATGCGGCGGCGCCCTCGGATTCCGTGGCGTCCACGCGCTCCGGCAGGTCTCCAGCGAAATGACACCTGGCCCGGTGGCGCTCGGAAATCTCCACATCGGGCGGCGGTTCGCCGCAGACATCCTGGGCATAACGACAGCGGTCGCGGTGATGACAACCGCTGGGCAGGTTGTAGAGATCGGGCGGCGGCCCGCCGAGGGTGGATGCCTGTCCGATCGACAGGCGCTCCGGCGTCGCCGCGATCAGGTTGCGCGTGTAGGGGTGGGACGGATTGTCGAAGACGGCGCCGACAGGGCCGATCTCGACGATGCCGCCGGCGAACATCACGGCGATGCGTTCGCAGTAGTGCGCCACGATGCCGAGGTCGTGGGTAATGACGATCGCCGCCATGTTGAAGCGCGCCACGAGATCCCTCAGCAGGTCGAGGATCTGGGCCTGGACCGTGACGTCCAATCCGGTGGTCGGCTCGTCCGCGATCAGAAGCTTCGGCGAATTCATCAGCGCCATGGCGATCAGCACCCGCTGGGCCATGCCGCCGGACAGCTCGTGCGGCCAGGCGTCGGCGCGGCTGGTCGGATCGGGAATGCCGACCGCCTCCATCATGTCGAGCGCACGTTTGCGCGCGTCCGACCGCGAAACCTGCTTGTGCGCCTGATGCACCCGGACCAGCTGCTCGCCGATCCGCGTCAGCGGATCGAGCGAGGTCCGCGGGTTCTGAACCACCATGGCGATCGCATCGCCGCGCAACCGGTTGAGGTCATCGGGGGCCATGTCCAGCAGGCTAGCGCCGTCGAACACGACCTCACCGCCGACGACCCTGGCCGGTGGGCGCAACAGACCGCAGATCGATTGCGCCGTCAGGGACTTCCCCGCGCCGGTCTCGCCGACCAGGCCAAGGATTTCCCCGGCCGACACCGAGAACGACACGTCGTTCAGCGCCGCCGCGACGCGCACGCGATTGTCGATGTCCCGGGAAACGAAATGCGTTCTGAGATCCTTGACGGCCAGAATGGTCATTTCGCCGCCTTGCGCCGCGGGTTCAGAAGTTCCTGCAGGCCGTCGCCGAACATGTTCAGGCCGAAGACCAGAAAGATCAGAGCGATGCCGGGGAACAAGGCGACCCACCACTGGCCGGTGATCATGAACTCGGCGCCCTGCCGGATCATCGCGCCCCATTCCGGCGTCGGCGCCTGGATACCGACACCGAGGAACGCCAATGTGGCGCTGATCCTGACCGCCCAGGCGGCGCGGACCGCCGACTGCGCCATCGCGCCCTGGATGGCATTCGGCAGCAGGTGGAAGAACATGATCCGCCAGGTTGGATTGCCCACCGCCACCGCCGCCTCGACGAAGACCGACGATCGCAGCGCCAGAACTTCCGACCGGACGACGCGGGCGAAGACCGGCGAATCCAGAAACCCGAGCACGAGCACGACATTCAGCAGCGACGGCCCCGTCGCCGCCACCACCGCCAGGGCCAGGATGATCGACGGGAAGACCCGCAGGCCGTCGAAGAACCGCATCAGGACTTCGTCCAGCATGCCGCCGCGATAGCCGGCGAACAGGCCGACCGGGATGCCGATGAGCAGCGAGATCAGAACCGCCGGAATGGCAATACCAAATCCGAAGCGTGATCCGTAAATGACCCGGGAGAACACGTCCATGCCGTTGCCGTCGGTGCCGAGCCAGTGATCGGCCGACGGCGGTTCCAGCACCCGTTGGGCATAAGCGAGCTCCGGATCGTGCGGCATCAGCACGTCGGCAAAGACCGCCAGAAATCCGAAGAAGAGGATGATCAGCAGACCCACCGTCGCGGTCGGGCTGAGCCGGGCAATTCCGATCGCCCGATTGATGACGGAGAATCCTTCGTCCGCCGGCCCGGCTCCATGCCCCGCGGTCGCGACGCGATCCGTCATCACTGCAACTCCGCCCGGGGCTCGATCAGGAACACGACGAGATCGATGATCAGGAACACGATGACGGAGAACAACGCGAGACTGAGCACATATCCCTGCACCGCCGTGAAATCACCCCTGACGATCGCGTTCAGCCCGTATTGGCCCAGGCCGCCCCAGGCGAACACATATTCGATCAGCGACATGGTGCCGACGAGGCCTGTGATCTCCGTGCCAACGAAGGTCAGGACCGGTGTCGCGCTGTTTCTCAGGACCACCTTGCGCACGATCTGGGCCGGCAGTCCGGACGCCCGGGCATAGCGGATCGCGTCCGACGACAGCACCTCGAGCGCGATGGCGCGCGTGTGCTTGATAATCGGCGCCGCCGAGATGATCGCCAGGCAAACCACAGGCAGCACCATGTGCGCGAACGCGGAGCGAAGCGCCGGCCAGTTCCCGCTCAGCAAGGCGTCGATGAAGTAGGACCCGGTGATGAAATCCGGCGGACTGACCATCAGGCCGATCCGACCGATACCGGGCGGCGCCCAGCGCAGCAGATAGAAAAACACGAACAGCATCACCAGCCCGAGCCAGTAGGTCGGGATCGAAAACCCGAACAGCGAGAAGATGCGACTGATCTGGTCGAAGCGGCCGCCCGGCCGAAATGCCGCGCGCAGGCCGATCGGTATGCCGATCAGCGCGCCGAAGCCGACGCCCAGCAGAAGCAGCTCCAGCGAGATAATCGTGCGTTCGAGGATGTCGTCCAGCACCGGCCGATTGGACAGCCAGGATTCGCCGAGATCGCCTTGCAGGACATTGCCGACGTAAATCGCGAACTGCATCCAGATCGGCTGATCGAGCCCGAGCTCGGCCCGGATCATCTCGAACTCTTCGGCCGTCGCCGTCGGGCCGGCCAGCAGCCCGATGGGATCGAGACCGCCGACCCGCACAAGCATGAACGTCAGAAAGACGATCCCGACGAGCAGCGGGATGACCATCAGCATGCGGCGAAGCAGGAACTTTCCGAAGCTCACGTTCGAACCTCAGCGCGACGAACGATCGGCCGGCCGACGCCCCGTGAGGCGCCTGCCGGCCGCCATGTTACCAGGATCAGTTGCCCTTCAGCTCCTTCCAGCGCTCGTGCTCGTCCGGATAATGCACCCAGCCCGAGACATTCGGCGCCATGGCCTCGAAGGTCGCGGGATAGGTCGTCAGGATCCACGGCGCATCCTCGACCCACAGCTTCTGCGCTTCGTCCATCATGCCGAGACGCTTGTCCGCATCCAGCTCCTCGCGGGACATGTCGATCAGCTCGTCGACCCGCGGGTTGTTGTAGGCGGCGCGGTTCGACACGCCCTTCGAGTGCGACATCAGGTACATGGTATAGACCGGATCCAGCACGATCGGGCCGTCTTCCCAGGTGAAGAAGCACATGCTCATTTCCTTGGGCGAACCCTTCGCACGCATTTCCGAGGTCGTGACCCGGGTCGGCTTCACGTTGACGCCGATGCGCTTCAGCTGGTCGGCGATCTGGATCGCGACCGGCTCCTGGTGCCAGAAGGCGTCGGCATAGAGCAGCGGGATTTCCTCGCTGATGCCGTTCGGGAACCCGGCCTCGGCCAGCAGGGCCTTGGCCTTCTCGGGATCGTAGTCGTACTTGTAGTGGTTCGGGTTGTAGCCATCGACGATGGGCGGCACGATGGATTTGGCGAGGTCGGCCGAGCCGGCGAACACGGCGGCGTTCAGGGCGTCCTTGTCGACGCCATAGTTGAAGGCCTGCCGCACCCGCGGGTCATCGAACGGCTCGCATTTCGGGTTCATCCGGGCCGACGCGATCGAACGGCCGGATGCCCGGTCGACCCGCACATTCGGATCTTTCTGCAGGTCCACCGCCTTCTGGATCGACGGCCGGTCGATCATCTGCACCTGACCGGTCTTCAGCAGCGTGACCCGGCTCGCCTCCGACGGGATCTCCTTATAGATCACCCGGGTGAAATACGGCTGACCGCCGAAGTAGTTCGGATTGGCGACGAAGACCGCCTGGTCGTCGGCCCGCAGGCTGTCCAGATGGTAGGCGCCGAAGCCGGCGGTGTTGCTTTGCATCCATTTCAGGGCCCAGGGATCGTCGCTGGTCGCGTGCTTTTTCACTTCCGTCGTGTCGTAGATCCCCGGCACGTAAAGCGTCAGCGCCTTCAGGAAGATCGAGCTCGGCGCGGACAGCGTGAACTCCACCTCGTATTTTGAGAGCGCCTTCACGCCGACGACGTTCGACACGCGGGCGATAAAGTTGCCGGTGCGCTTCTGGGCGAACGACTTGTTCCAGCTCCATTCGACATCGTCGGCCGTCAGCTCGTTGCCGCGCGCGCTCTTGATGCCCTCGCGAAGCTTGAAGACCCAGGTCTTGCCGTCTTCCGACACCGTCCAGCTCTCGGCGAGATGCGGCTCGACCTTGGAGGGATCGTTGACCAGGCGGCCATCGACCGTTTTCTTGCCGTAGACGACCAGGTTTTCATAGACCTGCACGACCACGTTCTGGGTGTGCGCCTTCAGGGCATCGCCGTCGAAGCCTTCCGGCACCTGCGGCGATGCGACGATCATCGTGTTGGCCGAAGCCGCCGTCGCCAGCAGCATGCCGGCGGCGACGGCGGTCCCCGTCAGGACCTGTTTTCTCAGGTTCCAGAATCTCATTTTCGAGCACTCCCTGTTTTGTCGTTGCAAGATCTGCCGGTCGTACCGGCCGGGCCCTAAGCCCCCGCAGGCTTGGGGTTGAAGAACGGTATCCGGAACTCATCAGTTACCTCGGCGAGGATGTCGGTGACCCGGTATTCGGCTGTAATCGACCGCTTGTTGGTCGGGTCCTCGATCTCGTACCGCCAGGTCGTGCCGAAGCCCAGAGCCTTGTCGACGCTGACGATGGTGCCGCCGAAGACGGTGAAATCGCGATCCGGCACATCGCTGACGCGCGCCCGCAGGATGCTCAACATGTCCTCGGGCCGCAGAAAGGCGGAGACGCCGACGTCCTGGTAAAGCCGGCCGTCGACCCAACTGCGAAGCACGCAATCGTCCCAGCTCGCCCGAATTTCCTCGTAAGGCCAGAGAACCGGACCGAGATGATTGGGACAGGCCTGCTTGCTGCCGGGGATCGAGACTGTTTCCAGCGCCCGGTCGGTATGGTCGCTGCCGACGCCGACATAGACCTGGTCGGCGACATGAATGACGATTTCCACCTCGCCCGACGTCCGGTCGGTCTGCACGAAGACTTCGTCGTCCTGAACCAGCGCCGGGACGCCGATCGGATAGATCCGCGGCGACGGCACGTCGAAGGCGATGTGGATGCCGGATTTCGCGACTTCTTCCTGATGCGCGACCGCGGTATCGGGATTGCGCGTGGCCGAGCCCAGATTGTAAAGCCGTCTGACGTCAAAGACCTCGACCCGTGGGTCGCCTTGCAGCGGTTCGACCCGCGCCTCGAACTGTCCGCTCACGCAAGTTCCTCCAAATCGAGGGCGACGGGATCGACGCCCGCGCCGATATGGCGTCGCCACATCCATATCCGTTTGAGTATCCGACCGCCGGTCGCGCCCGGCGCGAACGCCTCGCGGCCATGCAGCATGACCAGATTGTTCACAAGCAGGATTTCGCCGGGCTGAAGTGGATGCCGGAAGCACAATTCGGGGCGTTCGATGACCGCGTCCAGGAAATCGAGCGCTTCGCGCTGACGGGCGTCGAGCGGCGTGCCCGCCAACTCCATGCCCGGCTCGATCATCACGCGCGCGTAGTGGATCCGAAGTTCGCCGTGGCTGAACTCCAAGACCGGTTTCCGGATGGTC
The DNA here is from genome assembly GCA_965232515.1 of Alphaproteobacteria bacterium. GTDB lineage: Bacteria > Pseudomonadota > Alphaproteobacteria > JANQKO01. Next base: position 3,805,885 of record CBDDPY010000002.1, read on the forward strand.
GGCCCGCCGCTCGGCCAGACATGCAATTGCGGCGACCGGAAATGATAGTGATCGAAATAGAGCGGCAGCAGATCGGGGCGTTCCCGTTGAATCGTGTCGAAGATGGTCCGGGCCGAAATCACGGTGCTGTCACCGCCGTCGCTGGCGGCGCGATAGCAAAGCAGGCCGATATAACAGGGCGGTCGGGGCTCCAGACAGCCGTTGTCCGAATGCTTGGCCGACCGTTTGGCGCTTGCGCCGATCCGGGTCGGATCGGTATTCGCCGCGCCTCTGTCCGACACCGTGAACAGCCGGCGATCGGTGGCGATGCCCTGGCGTACGGGACGTCCGAGATAATTGCAGAGTCCCCAGGCAATGATCTCGGCGTCGGATTCGGAGAATGTCGACGGATCGAGGCCACGAAGAATGGCGATGCCGATGCCATGGTCGAGCTGGGCCTGAATTTCACCGACGTCGGCGGCGAAGCTCGGAACCCGAAAATCCTCCTGCTCGACATTGTCCACGGTCAGCCCATTCGCATGCGCAAAACGCAGACACCGATCGATCTCCGCCAGGGCCATATCCTTGAGATCGAAACAGACGGATGACGATGACAGGGATTGCCGGTTCCAGGCGCGCGCCTGGGGCTCATTCGCGGGGAGTTCTCGTATGGCCGGCGCGGTTTTCGCACCGTCACCGGAAACGGCCGGCATTGGCTCGTACATGTCGCTCGCCACCCCCTCCCCCAACACCTCGCTCGATACCGATAACGTTATAATGTTATAACAATGGGTGCAATGCAGGACGTTATGCCTATGCTGGAAATCGGCTGTTGACGTCGGTGGCGCTGACAGGGGCCATCAATCCAAAGGTGTCGCGAAACGAATGACCGATCGACTCTCCGCCGAAGGGCTTACGCCGTTGAAACTCGACGGCTCGCAACGACAAAGCCCGTTTCACCATCAAGTGTTTCTGGTCCTGCGCGACAAGATCCAGTCCGGCGCCTGGCCGGAGGGAAAGGTGATCCCGAGCGAGGCGAAGCTTGCCGAAGCCTTCTCGGTCTCGCGCATCACCGTGCGCCAGGCGGTCAACCGGCTGGCCGACATCGGTCTGGTCGGCCGCAAACAGGGACGCGGCACCTGGGTCCTGCCGAACACGGCCGAACCGGTCATGCGGATGGACGCCACATCGATCATCGACGGCCTGTTCGAGATCGGCCGGGCGACGACGGCGACGCTGCTGGAGCATCAGACGATTCCGGCGCCGCCGCATGTCGCCGACGCGCTGGGCCTGGAAAACGGCACGCCCGTGCTCCGGACCGTTCGCGTCCGGTCGTCATCGGGCGAGACATTTTCGCATATCGTTTCGCATGTCCCGGCGGCCACCGCCCGCAACTTCACCGAAGAAGAGCTGACGAACGGTTCGCTGGTGGAGATGCTGGAATCCCAGGGCCTGCGTCTCGCCCGCGCGCGCCAGAGCATTTCCGCCGGCCTGGCGGACCCCGGTCTGGCCCGGGCGTTGGGGATCGATATCGGCTCGCCGCTGCTCACCGCCAAGCGCGTCATGATCGACGACAGCGGCCGCAAGGTTCAGTACATCGAAGCCAGCTACAGGCCCGACAGGTTCCAATACTGGATCGACCTCGACCGGGTTTCTTCCGGCGGCGGCAAGGGCCAGGCCTTCGTCGTCAGCAGCGCCGGCCGCGTCGAGCCGTCGCCCGAGGCCGCGGAATGACGACGGAGAGATCGCTTTGCGTCGTCGGCGCCTGCGGCGGCATTGGGGCGGCTATCGCCCGCCGGGCAGCAGCGGCCGGCTACGCACCCCTGATCCTGATGGACCGGAATGAATCAGGTCTGCAAGACCTGGCACGGGAAACGGACGGGATCGCGATCGCGGTCGATATCACCGATGACGACGCCGTCGAGGCGGCGTTCGCCAAGGCCCGGTCCAGCGTGGCGCGCCTCTACGGCCTGGTGCTGGCGGCCGGTGTCGTCGACAACGGCAAGCTCGCGGACCTGACAGCACGCCAGTGGGCCGATATTCTGGCCGTCAACCTGACCGGCCCGTTTCTGTGCTGCCGCGCGGCGCAGGACTGGCTGGCCAATGGCGGCCGGATCGTGACATTGGGCTCGCTCGCCGGACGCACCGGCGGCGTCATCACCGGCACGGCCTACGCCGCCTCCAAGGGCGGCATCGAGTCGCTCACCAAATCGATGGCGCAGGAACTGGCGCCACGCGCCATCACCGTCAACTGCGTCGCGCCGGGCGCCGTCGAAACCCCGATGCTGGCCGCCCACCCACCGGAGCGGAAGGCCGCCATGTCGGCCGCAACGCCGCTGAAACGCATGGCGTCGCCCGAAGAGATCGCGGCCGCCGTTTCCTATCTGCTGCAACCCGACGCCGCGTTTACGACCGGCGCCGTCCTGGCCGTCAACGGCGGCCTGAGAATGGACTGAGCGGTATAGCCAATGTCCGACGGTCCGCATTCCCGCTACCCCAACGTCTTCCGGCCCATCCGGATCGGCCGGACGGCGGTCCGGAACCGGATCTTCGTGCCCGCGCATACCACCAGCTTCGGCGAGAACAACCTGCCGAGCGACCGGCACCTCGCCTATCACCGGGCGCGGGCCGCAGGTGGCGCCGGGCTGATCATCTTCGAGGGCATCCGGGTCCACCGCTCCAGCCTGGGACGTCAGCAGGGCGTCAACGGCTACGACCGGGCGGCGATCCCGAAGTTCCGGGACATCGCCCGCGCCGTGCAGGACGAAGGCGGCAGGCTGTTCGGCCAGATCATCCATCTCGGCCGACATATCGACGGCAACTTCACACGCACGCCGTCCTGGAGCGCGTCCGCCATCCCCTGGTCGGCGACCGCGCCGGCGCCGCATCCGATGACGACGGACGAAATCGCCACGGTGGTCGCGGCCCATGGGGATGTCGCGATGAACCTGATGGAAGCGGGCCTCGACGGCATCGAATTGCAGATGGCGCACGGACACCTGTTGCAGCAGTTCCTGTCGCCCGCGAGCAACCGGCGGACCGACGACTACGGCGGATCGCCTGAAAACCGCCTGCGCTTCGCATTGGAAACCCTGGCGGCCGTGCGCCGTGCGATGGGGCCGGACCGGACGCTCGGCATCCGCATCAGCGCCGATGAGTATCTTGCGGGCGGCCTCACGCTCGACGACATGACGGATATCGTCCGGCGGCTGGGCGACGCGGTGCAGGTGGATTTCGTCAACGTGTCGCATTCGGCTTATCACGGCAGCTACACGGTCTCGACCCAGATGGCCGACATGGCCTTCACGCTGGCCGAGTTCCAGCCGCTGACCCGCCGGATCGCCGCCGCCCTCGATGGCGCCGCCGACCGGCCCGTGGTGATGACGGTCTGCCGCTATCAGGAGATCGCGCAGGCGGAAGAGATGCTGGCGAGCGGCGATACGGATCTGGTCGGCATGGCCCGCGCCCATATCGCCGATCCGGATATCGTCAACAAGGCGCATGATGGCCGTGAAGCCGATACCACGCCTTGCATCGGCTGCAATCAAGGCTGCGCCGGGTTCCTGGCGCAAAGCCTGGCGATTACCTGCCTGACCAACCCGCGCGCCGGCAAGGAACGGTCGTGGCCATTGCCGGAAGCGGACAAAGCCGACGATCCGAAACGCGTGCTGGTCGTCGGCGGCGGACCGGCCGGCATGGAGGCGGCCTGGGTTGCCGCGGCGCGCGGGCACGCGGTGACGCTGTGGGAGCGGTCGGACCGGCTCGGCGGCCAACTGAACTGGCTCGAGAAGATGCCGCTGCGCGCCGAGTTCGCGAAGCTGCTGACCTCACAACAGCGACGGCTCGAGCGCCATGACGTCAAGATCCAGCTGGGCACGGAAGCGACCATGGACTCGATCGACGGCCACGACGCGGACGCAGTCGTATTTGCAACGGGCGGCCGTCCGATGGCGCAGAGGCTCGCCAGCGGCCCGGTCGCGTTGACGCTACAGGACGCGCTTGCCGACCCGGACGCGCTCGGGCAGAACGTGGTCATGGTCGACGCGCTGGGCACCTGGTCGGTCGTCAGCGTGGCCGAGTTCCTAGCCGATGCCGGCAAGACGGTGACGCTGATCGCACCGACTGGCACGCCCGGCTGGACCATCAGCATGTACAGCGCCTTCGCCCTGCGCGACCGGTTGAAACGCAAGAAGATCCGGGTGATCGGCGGCCATGCGCTGCACGATCACGTCAACGGCGTGGCCCAGTTGACCGATCTATCGACCGGCGAACCCGGACCCACCGTGCGCGCCGACAGCGTCATCGCCCCGCTGCACGGCTCGGCCGACGATGCCCTTCGCAACCGCTTCGACGCCACCACAACATCGTTTCGCTGCCTCAGCGCCGGCGACTGCCAATCCCCCCGAACCGCTCTCGAAGCCGTTTACGAAGGCCACGAAGCCGGCCGCGCGATTTGATCGTCGACGGGTGGCAAACTGATACCACTCGACCTGTCTCCGCCAAGAGACAGATCGGGAGGCCGGCCGGGCCGGCATTATTGCAAGTAACTGTCTTTGAGCCGGAGCGAGAACGAAAACTCCAGCGCTTCACGTCATCGGGGTCCCCCAACGCAGAGGTCCGGTGACAATGCCCATCCAAGCGAAGGCTGAAGCAGTGGCTTGGCTCACGACAGAATTCCGTCCAGCAAGGATCGCCCATCGATTTCGCATCATGCAATGAATCTTCATATCGTGTGACGATTTGCAATACCTCTACAAGCGGCTATCATAATCGGCGTCAAATATCTGACGTACGAAACGCGTATCCGAAAGCGTTCATGCGGGTCGTCGCCGGGACGACAGAAGTCGAAACAGGGAGGTAATCACCATGCGCAAACCGATCCTTGGCGCGCTGGCATTGGCGCTTGGCCTGAGCGCCGCGTCAATCGCCCATGCCGAGCAGTTCATCCGAGTCGGCGGGGGCCTGGCCGGAACCTATCCGTTGTTTGCCGCCAAACTCGTCGAGCTGATCAACAAGAACATCCCGGACGTCAAGGCGGCCGTCGTCTCCGGCGAGACCGAGAAATCGCAGATCGGGTTGGAGAAGGGATCGATCAACTTCAACATCTCCTACACCTACGTCACCAAATACATTTATGACGGCAAGGCTAGCCTGAAGCTGCCGACGCCCAAGGTGCGCCATGTCATCACGATGTACGGCTCCAGCCTGCAGACGGTCGCCAAGAAGGACGGCGTCACGGACCTGCGCGAGCTGACGAAGAAGCCGCTCCGGGTCTGGATGGGCGCGAAGAACGGCTTCTTCTATCAGTTGGCCGAACCGGTGATGCGCGCGCACGGCTTCGGCGTTGACGATGTGAAGTCGGCCGGCGGCGTCATCGAAACGTTTGGCTATGGCGATACCGTGCAGGCCTTCCAGGACGGTCGCCTCGATGTCAGCTTTTTCGCCGGGCCGGTGCCTTATGGTCTGGCGTTGCAGGTCGAGCAAAGCCCGGGCTTCCATCTCCTGGATATGGACGACGCGGCGCTGAGCAAGCTGGAAGAACTGCTGCCGGGCATGACACGAACCGTGATTCCGGCCGGCTCCTATAAGGGCCAGGTCAAGGACGCCCACGTGCCGTACTTCGTGAACCAGCTGACCACCAGCACCAACACGCCTGACGAGATCGTCTATCAGGTCACCAAGATCATGTACGAGCAGTACAAGGCGTTTCACGGGCTGTTTCCGGGTTCGGAAGAAATCGACGACAAGGACCCGCTGGCTCACAACCTGGTCCCCGTGCATCCCGGCGCGGAGCGTTACTACAAGGAAATCGGGTTGATGTAGCCCGCCTCGGCGCGCCGGCACATTGAAACGCGTGGGCCCAAGCCGGACCACGCGTTTCCTTTGCCAGCGCACCGCGAAGGTTACGCTGTCCGAACCGCATCGGTTCGCCAATCGCGGTCATCCCGCGAGCGTCGGCGGCATGCGGCGGACAATCCGCGAGACCCGTCATGAGTGACACGACGGCCTATTTGATACGGCCAAACAGGACCGGCGGTCCGACCATGGTCGCCTGGATCGTCCTCGTCCTGGCGGTTTTCTTCGTCGTCATTCACCTTTACGCCGGCTTTTACGGATCGCCGGATTCGCTGCTGTTCCGTTCGCTGCACGTTTGCGCCGCGCTGATCCTGGTGTTTCTCTGCAACCCGCTGCGGCGGTTCGGGCGGCTCGGCCGGCCGATCGATGTCGTGCTCTGCCTCGGCACGCTCTGGTGCCAGACCTATTTCCTGATCGAGCTCGATACCTGGGGCGAGCGCACGGTGTTCTTTCGCCCGATCGACTATGTCACGTCCGTTCTCTTCATCGCCATCGTGCTGGAGGCCACCCGTCGGTCGGTCGGCCTGATCCTGGTCGTCATCTGCCTCGTCTTCATGACCCACGCGCTCTACGCCAATTATTTCCCCGGCATGTTCTACGGGCCGCCCACAACGCTGGAGAACCTGCTGCAGTCGGTCTTCCTCGGCAGCACCGGCATCTTCGGCGTCGCCGTTGCCGTGATGTCGCAGTTCGTCGTCCTGTTCATCCTGTTCGGCACGTTGCTGAACGCGACCGGCGGCGGCGCGTTCTTCACCCGCCTGGCCTTCGCGCTGTTCGGCCACCGCGTCGGCGGTCCGGCGAAAGCGGCCGTGATCTCGTCGGCCATGATGGGCTCGCTGTCCGGCAGCTCGATCGGCAACGTCATGACCACGGGCGTGTTCACGATCCCGTTGATGATCAAGCTCGGCTACCGGCGCGCCTTTGCCGGCGGTGTCGAAGCGGCCGCCTCCAACGGCGGCATCATCATGCCGCCGGTCATGGGCGCCGTCGCCTTCATCATGGCCGAGTTCCTGGACCGGCCTTATCTCGAAATCATCATCGCCGCCTTTATCCCGGCCCTGCTCTATTTTCTGGTGATCTTCGTGACCGTGCATTGCGAGGCGAAGAAGCTCGGTTTGCGCACGATCGAGAAAGCGCTGCTGCCAAGCCCGTGGCGGCTGGTCCGGCAGCAGGGGTATCTCGCGCTGCCACTGCTGTTGATCATTGGCGCGCTGGCGCTCGGCTATTCCATCGTTCTGGTCGCCGTCGTCATCATCATGGCGACCTTCGTGATCGGCGTCGTGCAACGGCAGAACCGCCTGAACCCGACACGGCTGCTGCAGGTCTTCGAGAACACCGCGCGAGCGACGGTGGGCCTGTCGGCGACGGCGGCCGCGGCGGGCATCATTCTCGGCGCGATCTTTGCCATCGGGCTGAGCTTTCAGATCGCGCAGGCCGCGTCCGAGGCCGCCGGCGGCCAGATCTGGCTGCTGCTGATCATCAGCGGCGTGATGGCGCTGGTCATGGGCATGGGCATGACGGCCGCGGCCATCTACATCACGCTCGTCGCGACCATCATTCCGATCCTGGTGATCGCCGGCGTGCCGACAATCGCCGCGCATTTCTTCGCCTTCTATTACGGCATCATCTCGAACATCACGCCGCCAATCGCGCTGACGGCCTATGCGGCGGCGCCGTTGGCCGGGACCGGGCCGATGCAGACCGCTTTCCAGGCTTCGCGTCTCGGCGCCGGCTGCTTCGTCCTGCCGATCCTGTTCATTTACGCCCCTGGCCTGCTGTTCGAGGGCACCTGGTGGGAGATCGTCAGTGTCTCCTTCACGTCGGGCATCGGTCTGATTTCGTTCGCCCTGCCGTTGACCGGCTATATCTGGGCGCCGTTACCGCCCTATCAGCGGATGGTGCTGCTGCTTGCCAGCCTGCTGCTGATCTTCCCCGACGGCCTGTCCGACATTATCGGGCTGGTCCTGTTCAGTGCGGTGGTGGGGGCGAACTGGCTGGCGGCGCGCGCCGGCGACGCGGATCGCACCGCCGCGACCGCCGCCGCATCCGCGGGCGAGGAAGCGGTACGTGTCGAAACAGGCGGCGTCATGGCGCGATTCGCCCGCGCCCGCATCTCCAAGGACGTCGAGGCGGCGGCGGAGACACCCGACCTGTCGCGCAAGGATACGGACGCCATCCTGGCCGCGCTGACGGACTCCGACACCGAAGGGTCCGATAGCCGCTACCGCAGCACGCGGCTGCTATGGGCCGGCTGGATCGTGACCGCCGTGCTGGCCGTCGTCATGGAAGCCTCCGGCAGCTACTTCCTGCACGCCCGCCATCCGTTGCTTTGGGTGCTGGTGATGTTCCTGATGGCCGTCGTTGGCGTTGTCGGCGTCGTCCTGGCGGCACGCCAGGACGCGAAATCAGACGCCGGCGATCACGATCCCGCGGCCTTGAGCGACTCCCAGAATCCCTCGCGGGCATAGGGCTCGTCGCCCATATAGCGCACGAAGTTGCGCATCTCGACGGCCACCGCGTCCTCGATCGGCAACGGCGCGCCTTCGCGCATCGTGTCCTTGATCACGGCGAGGCAGGGCCGGACCTTGTCGCGCAGTTGCGCCACCAGTTCCTCGACCGCTGCCTGCAGCTGGTCCCGCGGCACGGCGCGCAGGGCCAGGCCATAGTCGACCGCCTCGCGGCCGGTCAACCAGCGCGCGGTCCAGATCAGCTCCTTGGCGCGCTGCGCGCCGATGCGCCGCGGCAGGCGCTGGGTCGAGCCGCCGCCCGGCATCACGTGCACATGACTATGGTTGTCGCCGATCTTCGCTTCCTCGGCGATCAGCATGATGTCGCAGGCGAGCGCGATCTCGAACCCGCCGGCGCGGGCGAAGCCGTTCACGGCCGCGATCACCGGGATCGGCAAGCGTTCGATGTCGAACAGGATCGCGTTCAGCCGCTTGATGACGCCGCCGAAATAGTCGATGTCCTCGAAGGCTTTCTTCAGCAGCTCGAGGTCGAGGCCGACGCAGAATGCCTTGCCGCTGCCGGTCAGCACAGCCGCGTTCACCTGCGCGTCCCGCTTCAATTCCGCCATCACCGCCTCGAGCTCGGTCATGCGCTGCTCGGTGATGCTGTTCAGCTGGTCGGGCGTGTTGAAGGTGACATAGGCCACCTTCTGCTTCACCTCGTAGGTCAGGGTCTCGTAGCTCATCGGATCATTCTCCATTCGTCGTCAGACCGAGCGCGCCGGGATTGATGATCCCGTCCGGATCGAGCTGTCGCTTGATTGACCGGATCAGGGCCAAGGCCGGCGGCGCCAGGTCGCCACCATAGGGGTAGTACTTGCCAAGCTGGACCTGGCGCGCGCCGGCGTCGCGGAAGAGCTGTAACAGGTCGGCGCGCAGGCGATGGACCAGCGCCCGGGCCGCCGGGTTCGGTTCGGCGTCCTTGAGCTGGCGGATCTGCTCGGGCGTCGCCGCCCTGAGATGAAACGCGTTCAACGCATCGGGCCAGAAGAACTGCGGTTCGATACAGACCAGATCGCCGCTGGTGCAGGTCAGCCGGCTGACCCGGATGCCGTGCGCCGCCATATCGGCCGCGTTCTCCGCGAGGAACCGTTCAAGCTCGCCATCGAAATCGACCAATCGGCTGCGGGGCAGCACGCCATGGACTGGCAGCCAGGCCTCACCGGCGGGACCCCGAAGCGCCTTGATCGGCCGGAACGGGCGCGCGCGGGTGACCCGCGGCAGGGCGTCCGGAATGGCCCGGCCGCCGTGGGCGCCGCAGACCGCCGCCGCTGCCCGGATCGACGCCGCCGCCGCGTCGTCGCTGCCGCCTTCGGCGACGAGGTGCAGCGAATGCGACAAGTCCCGCATATAGGCCTTGCCCGACCGCGCCATTCGCGCGGCCGCGGTTGCGCCGCGCAACAGTCCACGCCCGGCGCGCAGGACGTCGGCGACCAGTGTCGCGCCCTCCAGCATCGAGAAGCCGCCGCGTTCGAGGTTGCGGTGGGTCTCCGGATCGAAGCCGAAGACGTCGGCCAGGCCCGGCACGTCGGTCAGCGCCAACTGCGCCGCCAGCAGCGCGGCGCCGGAATCGAAATCGAACGACGCGAACCCGGTCGCAGCTGGTTGCGGGATCAGTCGCAGCGTTGCCCGAACCTTGATCCCGAGCGCCCCGCAATCGCCGATAAACAGACCGGTCGCGTCAGGCCCGAATTGACGTCCCAGCGGGTCCGGCGTTTTGGCGCCGGTGGGCGACGTGGACAGCAAGGTGCCGTCGCCGGTGACCACATCGACACCAAGCACGCTGTCGCCGGCGAACCCGTACATGGCCGAGCCGAAAAAGATCGCGTCCTGCGACAGGCTGCCGCCGACGGTCGCGACCGCGCCCGACAACGGTCCGAAATAGGGCGTGCGCAGGCCCTGTTCGGCAAGCGCGTCATAGAGCTTTCCCCAGGTGCAGCCGGCTTCGACGACGACGCGACGGTCAGCCGCGCTGATATCGACAATGCGGTCGAGGCGGCCCAGATCGAGCAAGATGCCGTCGGCCCGCGTCGGCAGGTACCCGCGCGTGTAGGACATGCCGCCGCCACGTGGAAAGACCGCGAGGCCGGCGGCCCGCGCCGCGCCGACCACGGCCACCACCTCCGCGACCGTGCCCGGCCGAACGACGGCCCGCGCCATTGCGTCGGCGGGACCCGAGATGTCGTGGCAATAGAACGTCAGATCGTCCGCGCCGCGCAGCACGTTCGCAGTTCCGACGATGTTTTCGATCGACCCCAGATCCGCCACGCCGGTCGCCGTCAGCGCTGTCCGGCGCGCAGTCGATCGGCGATCGCGCCGGCAATTTCATGGGCATGCGGCGGGCAGGCGGTCAGGTTGATGCCGCCGGTGTCCGCAAGAGCTGCCAGTGCTCGCCGGTGCGGATCACCATCATGGGCAATCAGCGATACGCGCGCCGCCGCGGCGGCGATATCGTCGACCGCATCATGCGCCAGACAAGCGCGCGTCAGCGCGATGCCGGCCCGGCCACCGTGGACGATATCGGCGAAGCGTCGCTGCACCGCACCGGTATCGGCGTCCAGTTCCAAACGGCGGGCGCAATCGATCACACGGCGATACCACGGTTTATAAGTCATATCGTCGCGCGCCAGATGCCAGGCAGCGGCAAGATGACCGCCGTCCCACCGTGGCCTCAAATCGGGCAGGGCGGCCGACAGTTGCTCCGGATCATGCGCCGGGATCGCTGGATCGACCAGAATCAGACGATCGACGGTGAGGTCGTTCGCGCGCGCCAAAGCGGACGCCAGCCCCATGCTGGCGCCGAAGGCCACGACCGACCAGGGCCGGTCGGTGAGCCGCCGCGCGGTTGCGGCCAGGATCCGTGTCAGTTCCTCGACCGTTGGCGTTTCGCGCAAGGCGTCGGACGGCCCGCAACCCGGCAGATCGACGGCAACCGAAAGACGTTCGTCCGCCAGCCGCTGGCCGACATCGGCCATCTGCGCCGAGCCGCCGGGCAGGTCGTGCAACAGCAGAACCGGTTCCGCCGCCGGATCGCCGAACACCCGCGCGTGGATCGACAGCCCGTTCACCTGGACGAAGCGTCGGTCCGATCCGGCTTGATCGAGGACGGGCATCGCCACTTGGCCGTTCGGCAGATGCCGTTCGAACGCTTCGGCGATCTTTTCGGCCCACCGATCGCGATCGGCGGAGAGCCGCTCGACCGACACGGTGGGCGACAAGGCGCCGACACGATCAAGATGGCCGTAGAGCAGATCGTCTTCCCGGGCCGCCAGAACCACCGGCGCCTTGGCGCGCGCGAGCGGCGGTCCGGCGTCATATCGGAACGCGGCGGCGTAGCCCACGCGATAGCCGTCGCCGGCGGCCAGAAAGTCGTCGACCACGGCCTGCATGACCTCGAGCGGCGGCGGCGACCGCTGCAGCCGTGAGGCCCGGCCCGGCCGGTTCCAGGGGAAATAGGTGAACTGGTCGCGCACCCGCGACCACAGCCAGGCGACGTGGGCCCCGCTCCAGTCCGGCCGCAGGGGCGGCAGGTAGCCGGCGAGATGCTCTTCCTGCTCGATCTCGGTGAACAGCGGATAACCGTCGAGGACGGCGACGGCCGTGCGTTCGGGAAACTGGTCGGCGAAAGCCATGACGATCTCGGCCCCGGTATGGGTGCCGTAGAGCGGCACCTTGTCGAGGCCGATCAGATCAAGGGTCTCGGCAAGGGCGACGGCGTAGTCGGCAATCTCGGGCCGCTCGATCGGCAGCGGATCCGACAGACCGTAGCCGGGCGTGTCCAGCGCCAGCACCGTGAACCGGGTGGCGAGGCGGGCGGCCAGCGGCATCAGGGCCGCGGACGAACGCGGCGACTCGTGCAGCAGCACAACCGGCGGTCCGACGCCGAGGCGACGGATCTGGACCTGCCTGCCACCGGCGCCGCGAACGACGACGCGCTCCACGCTGGCGGTGGCGGCGGACATCGCCGTCTAGGCCTCGGCCGACCGCGACGGCGCGTCGCCCGTCGAGGGACGGTCGCGCAGCACGTTCTTCAGGATCTTGCCGGCCGGGTTGCGCGGCAGGGCATCGATGAACTCGATGCTTTTCGGCACCTTGTGTCCGGCGACATGCGCGCGGCAATAGCCGATGATGTCGTCGTCCGAGACCTGGCGGCCGGATTCGGCGACGACGAAGGCCTTGACCGCCTCGCCCCAATAATCGTCGGGCATGCCGACGACGGCGACGTCGGTGACCGCCGCGTGCCGATGCAGCACTTCCTCGATCTCGCGCGGGTAGATGTTGACACCGCCGGAGATGATCATGTCCTTCTTGCGGTCGACGATGTAGAGGTAGCCTTCATCGTCCATGCGCGCCATGTCGCCGGCCGAGAACCAGCCATCTCGCATGGCCGCCTCGGTCTCCGCCGGCTTGTTCCAATAACCGTTGAACAGCGTCGGCGAATTGCTGAAGAGCTCGCCGACTTCGCCCACTGCGACGGGCGCGCCGTCTTCGCCGAGCAGGCGCACATGCGTCGCCACGAACGGCAGGCCGACGCAGCGTTGCTTGCGGAGTTGATCGACCGGCCGCAGGTTGGTGACGACGCCGGCCTCGGTCGAGCCATAGGTTTCGTGCAGGATGCCATCGCCGAAATAGTCGACCACGCGTTCCTTCGTGGCCTGCGGCAGCGGCGCCGCGTTGCAGATGATGCCCTTCAGGGCGACGTCGCGGCGCGCCGCCAGCAGCTTTGGTTCCAGGTCGAACATGGAATGAAAGTGCGTTGGCACCGCGAACATGCCGGTGTGCCGCCGCTCATGCAGCCCGCGCAGGACCTGTTCCGGCTCAAAGCCGGTCATCAATTCGCATTGACCGCCGAAGAACAGGGCGTTCATGGCGAACGAGAAGCCGGCGCCGTGGAACAATGGCGCGACGGCGAGGTAACGGTCGTCCGGCGAATAGATGCCGTATCCCGCCGCGTGACCGTAAAAGCCCATCACGCGGCTGCGATGCGAGAGCACGACGCCCTTCGGCTTGCCCGTGGTGCCGGACGTATAGGGGATGGCGAAGTTGTCCCATTCCTGCACCGGGATATCGGGCGGCCGGTCGGACGCGTTCGCGATCAAATCTTCCAGATCGTCGCCAACGGTGATGATCCGTTCCACCGCCGGCAGCGATGCCGACCGGACCAGCTCGTCGAAGGCCGAGTCGACGATCACCGCGCGCGCGCCGCAATCCTCGGCGATTGCCGCGATCTCTTCCACCGTCTGACGTGGATTGATGGTCGCGACGGCGACGCCGGCCGAGGCGAAACCGGCGACCACCTCGAAATACTCGATGCAGTTCTGCGCGATCAGCAGCACGTTGTCGCCGCGCGCCAGACCCAGCCCGGTCGCGGCATGGGCAATTCGGTTGATGCGCTTGTCGAGGGCCGCGAAGCTGCGTTGCTGCGCGCCAAAGATCACGGCGACCTTGTCCGGCGTCCGCGCCGCCGACGCCCGGATCCCCGAGGCGATCGTCAGCGGCCGGTAGGTATCAGGCGGCGGCGTGAAAGCCATTGCTCATTCCGCGGCGCGCTGCGGCCCGCCGAGCGTGGCGGCCAGCGTCGCCGGCAGCTTGAAGAGCCGCAGCGCGTTGTCCCGCATCAGCCGTTGTTTGGACTCCGGTTTCAGGTCGAGCTCGTCGACTTCCCGTACCGCGCGCTCCGGATCGATGACCGGCCAGTCGGTGCCGAACAGCACCTTCTCGCGGCCATAGCTGTTCAGGTAGTGCACCAGCGGCGCCGGCCAGTAGCGCGGCGCATAGGCATCGGCGCCGATAAAGATATTCTCGTGCTTCCAGGCCATCGAGATCATCTCGTCGGTCCAGGGAATGCCGATATGGATGCCGATCAGCTTCAGCTCGGGGAAATCGATCGCCACCTGGTCGAGGCAGATCGGCCGGCCCACGCTCGGCAGGCGGCGCTCGCGCGAATAGACCAGGTTATGCCCGACCTGCATCATGATCGGGATATCGAGTTCGCAGCACTTCGCATAGTAGGGATAGTATTTCGCATGGTCGGGGGCGAGCCCGAACCAGTGCGGATAGAGATGGGCGCCGACGAAACTGAGCTGTGTCACGGCTTGTTCCAGATCGCGCAGACCCTGCATGCCGCGAAACGGATCGACGCCGGCCAGCCCACTGAACCGGTCGGGATGCTGTTGACAGACCTCGTGGACCCGCGCGTACGGAATTTCGAACGACCCTTTGACATTCAGGTCGCCGGCGCGCACCGCGATCAGCAGTGAATGGTCGATACCGGCCCGGTCCATCTTGCCGAGATAATCTTCGATCGACACGCCGTTGCGCATCTCGGGCGGCATGCGCACCTGGATCTTGAAATCATCGTCCAGGCCCGTTTGCTTCAGCCGGACCTCGGTTTCCGTGTAGAGATTGCAAACGATGTCGATGGCGCCCATCTGGCCCGCTCTTCATGATTCCGAACTGGAACGGCCGGTTGACGCGCCGGCCTATGCAAATGGCCAACGAGAGTTGGCTTATAAGAGTTTCACATACAGCGATGTTTTTGCCAATAGCGGCACAATGTGAAACGCCTGTCTAGTCGTCCGCCGGGACCGTCAAGCCCGCCCACGAGCTGCGGTGGCGCTCGCTGTCCGGCAACCGCCACATGATGTCCTGGATTTTTTGCGCTTCCTCGCGGATGGTCTCCGCCACCTCGATGGCCCGATCCCGCTTCAGGCGCTCGGGAATGGCGGCCACCGTCATACAAGCAACCGGTCGGCCGCGTCGGTTGATCAACGGCACCGCCACCGCGTTGACCGCGATCCCGCCGCGTTCCGGGCCGACGCTGTAGTTGCGCTCGCGGGCCTTCGTCAGTTGCCGCTTTATCGACGCCCGATCCTGCCCCGGGAACACTTCTAGTCGCTCCCGATTGCGGTCCAGCAGGCGTTCGACCTCCTCGTCGGGAAGCGCCGCCAGGAAGGCAATACCCGTCGCGCCCGCCCCCAGCGGACGGCGCGAGCCGAGATCCATGGGCAAGGTCTGCACCGGATACGAACCGGTCTGGATGTCGACGCAGACCGCATCGTCGCCCGAACGGACGCTGAGAAAGGCCGTGTCGCCGGTCGCTGTCGCGATCTTGCGCAATGATGTCCGGGCAACGTCCTGCAAATCCCATCGGTTCGATGCCGCCGCCGCCAGCGTGAAGAAGGCCATGCCGAGCTGGTAACGCTTTGTCGCCTCATCCTGCTCGACTAGACCGCCATCGACCAGCGTCGCCAGCAGGCGCCGCGTCGTGCCCCGGTCCAGGTCGGCCATATCGGCCAGGCGCGACAGTCTCTCGCCGTCGCTCGGCGCCACCGACAGGGCTTCCATCAGGGCGATCGCGCGCCGGACGGACTGCACGCCGCCTTGCCGGCGTTCGTTGGTCAACCGCTTCGGTTTGGCGCTCGCTAACGGGGTTCTCTTCATGTCAGGTGTCTCGACTCCCGGTGCTGTCCGTCCAGGGAAGTATCGGCTCAACCTAACCGCCCGGCTGGCGCAAGGAAACCGAAACCGTCGGCTATCCTGACAGCTCCAGGGCCGCCAGCATGGCCTCACCGCCGGCGCCAGCCGGGGTGTCCGCACAGAGACGTTTGAACTTGTCCAGCAGAACGGCATCGTCGGTCACCGAAATGAAGCCACGCGGTTGATCGGTCTTTTCCGGTTCGATCAGCGGTCGCCGATGCGAGATCCGGTGGATCGCGCCGCTCGCGTCATGGACCGCCAGGTCGACGGCCATTTCAGCCGGATAGATCTCGTCATACGCCGGTACGGTCCGGAACTCGATGAGGTCGATCAAGCTTCCGGTCTGGGGTGATTCAGCGCCGGGATGGAGATTTCCGAGACCGTAAGCGTTATGGGCCACGGCGCTCGCCAGCATCCAGCGCAGGCTCATCAGCCGGTCATAGAGCTCAAGCTCGGCCGATGGGCCTGGACCGACAAGGTTATAGGTGCGTTTCGCCGCGCCGACATCGATGTGTGTGACCGATTGCGGATCGATCGTGGTCTCCTGCAGCAGTGTCAGGGCCGATTCGAGCACCGGCTGCGCCGCGAAACAGGCAGGGATCAGTTTCAGGCAGATCGCATCGAGCGAACCGCCGTCCCAGGACTCGGGTGTCAATTGGTCCGGCTCGCCATGCAGAAAACGGACGAAGCCGGGTATGAGCTCGCCTTCGAATGCATTTGGGCCGGGTTTCAGACCGGCTTGGGCCAGCCTCACGGCCTCGAGACCGGTCCGCGCCGCCAGGCCGCTGTGCAGCGGCACGACCGAGCCGTGATCGCGCAAAGACTGATAGAGCGCGATCGGCGCGTTAAAGGCCGCGATGCCAAGGGCCGCCGCCATCTCCGGCCGGTCGAGACCCGCAAGCCGGCCGGCCGCCGCCGCGGCGCCGACCGCGCCCATTGTCGCCGTCGGCGCGCTGCCGGCCAGCGGCTGCCGCGGATAGCCGCAGGCGGCCAGCCGGTTCGCCACCTCGTAACCGGCGGCGACCGCGGCAACGAACTCCTCGATGCCGGCATCATGCAGCTTCCAGCCGACCCAGGCCGCCGGAATGACGGCGGAGCTCGGATGGTTGCCGCCATAGGGATAGACGTCGTGCAGTTGCAGCAGCGACCCCAACGTGCCCATGGACAGCGCCGCGCTTTCCGGATCGAAGCGCCGCTCGACGCCGAACACGTCGATATCGCCGGGCCGGGTCAGGACATAAGCGGCGTCCGCCTCGGCAAACCGCGTCGCGGCGGCCGTACAGGCGAGGAAGTCGGCAATGCACCAGTTCAGCTTATGCCGCCGTTCGCCGCTCTGGTCCCGCCAGTTGAGCGAAAACACGAACTCGGCCATCCGTTCGGCCATGTGCAACGTCAATGCCGCCTCCATTCCGTTGTGCCGGCCGGCCTGCGCCGATTACGGCAGTCTTGCCGCCAGCCGGTCCTTTAACACCTTGCCGAGCGCGCTCTTCGGCAACTCATCGAGAACGAAGAAGCCCTTGGGCACCTTGTAGGACGCAAGGCGGTCGCGGCAGAACGCCGCCAGTGCGTCGTCGGACACCGCCGCATCGGTCGTCACGAACGCGGCCACTTCCTCGCCGAATTCGCGCGACGGCCAGGGCACCACGGCGCAGTCGCGAACATCGGGATGGCCCCGCAGCACGGCCTCGATCTCCGCCGGGAAGATGTTGACGCCGCCCCGAATGATCATCTCCTTGGCGCGGCCCACAATGGTCAGGAAACCATCGGCGTCGAGGCATCCGACATCGCCCGTGTAGTACCAGCCGTCGCGGAAATAGCGCCGGGTCTCCGCCGGATCGTTGTAGAAACCGTCCGGCAGCCAGGGCGCGCGCTGGCGGATCAATCCAACCTCGTCCACCGGCAGAACGGCGTCGTTTGCGTCGACGATCTCGACCTCGGTCTGATAGGCCAGTTGCCCGACCGTGCCGGCCTTCTCCGCGCCCGCGTCGGGCCCCAGCGCCGCGACCGGCCCGCCCTCGGTAGAGCTGAACAGGTTCACCAGGTTGGGCGAGATCCGCCGCATCACCTGGTCGCGTTCCTCGGCGCCCAGCACGGCGCCGCTGGAAATCAGAATTTGCAAGTCCGGCAACAGCGGGCCCGATGGCGGCGCCACCTCGAGCAACCGCCGCAACTGCGTCGGGACCAGGAACACCGACGACACGTCCAGACGGTTGATGGCGTCGGCCAGTGCCGCCGGCTCGTGCGGCGGCGGGTTCAGGATCACGGTGGCCCCGAGCACCAGGTGGCTGATCGTGAAGCCGCGACCGCCGCCGAAATAGAGCGGCGTCGCCAGCATGTTGCGGTGCCGTTCGCAAAATCCCAACGTCACGGCCTGCGACATGAACCGCGTCAGCATGTGGCGATGCGTGGTGGCGGCGCCCTTCGGCCGGCCGGTGGTGCCCGACGACATCGACAGCCAGACCGGCCGGTCCGGATCGCTGGGAAAGTCGTCGTCAAGCGAGATACCGGCAAGGCCCTCGAACCAGGCTTGGTCGGCAACGAGATTGGCGACCCCGTCGGTCTCCGCGGTCTCGCTGACGACCGCGTCAGCGACGAAGAACTGGGCGACGCGGCTTTTTTCGGAGGGCGTCCAGCGCACGTCCATCGGCAGCACCACGGCGCCGAGCCGGATCAGCCCCAGAAGCACCAGGACATGCTCGAGCGTGTCCCGCATGCAAAGACCGGCCATACAGCCCGGCGCCAGGCCGTCGTGGCGCAGCTTGGTCGCCACGCGCGTCACGCGGTCGTCCAGACTCCGGTAGTCGAGGACACGGTCGTCCGCGATCAACGCCGGATGCCGCGGCTTCCGGCGCGCGTTGTAGGCGATCGCGTCGGCGATGGTCGTCAGCATCGGACCGGCCGTCTAATCCAGCTTGTAGATGCGCCGCGTATTGTCGCGGAGCAGCTTGCGCAGGGCCTCGGGCCGCAATTCCAGCGACTCGATCTCCTGGCGGGTACGCTCGAAGCCCAGCACGGGAAAGTCGGTGCCGAAGATGACTTTGTCCTGGCCGTAGGTGTTGATGTAGTGGACGAATTCCGGCGGCCAGTATTTCGGCGCATGCGCGTCGCAGCCGATATAGACGTTGGGGTGCTTCCAGGCCATGGCGATCATCTCGGACGTCCAGGGAATGCCGACATGGATGCCGATCAGGGTCAGCTCCGGGAAATCGCAGGCCACGTCGTCCAGCGTGATCGGACGGCCGACGCTGCGCAGGCGCCGGTCCGGTGAGTAGATCAGCGACTGTCCCACCTGCATCTGGATCGGCACGTCCAGTTCCACGCATTTGGCATAGAACGGATAGACCCGGGCATGGTTCGGCGGCAGCTCGAACCAATGCGGATAGAAGTGCGCGCCGATGAAGCCCAGTTCGCCGACCGCGTGTTCCAATCTGCGCACACCGTCCATGCCCATGGTCGGGTCGATCCCTGCCAGTCCGGAGAAGCGGTCGGGATATTGGGCCACGGCGTCGGCGACCAGCTTGTAAGGAATATGCACGCTGGCCGGCAGGCCGAGTTGGCCGGCACAGGACGCGATCAGAAAGCCGCGTTCGATCCCGGCGCTGTCCATGCGGCGCAGCATTTCGTCGAGCGTGATGCCCTGAAAGGTCTTGTCGGAGACGCCGATCTTGTCGACGTAAAAACCGCGAAAGGACTCCGCGCGCAGGTTGACGGCTTCCGAGGTCCAGATATTCACCACGGCATCGATCGCCAGTAGGTCGTAGTCGCCAGTCATCTCGTGAGCATTCCTTATCGCAATTGTTCCGATCGCCGGCGGGCTACAGCCCCATCTCGCGCGCGATGATGTCGCGCTGCAGCTCGTTGGCGCCTTCGCCGAAGGTATAGAGTCGGCCGTCCCGCCACATCCGCTGCATATCGCTGTCCGCGGCGTAGCCGGCGCTGGCCAGCAGCTGCATGCCGTGATGGGTCACGTATTGCAGGCAATCCGAGGCCAGCATCTTCGCTTGCGCCGCCTCCTTGCGGCAGCGCTCGCCCCGGTCGATCAGCCAGGCCAGCCGATAGAGCATCAGCCGCGCCTGATCGACGCGGGTCTGCATGTCGGCAAGACGATGCCGCACGACCTGGAACGCGCTCAGGCGCTGGCCGAACTGGACGCGCTCCTTGACATGGGCGGCGGCGATGTCGACCGCGCGCTGGGCCTGGCCGAGCGCGTTGCCGGCCTGTCCGCTGCGGCTGTAATGCAGCGTCGCCATCATGTGCCGGAAGCCATCGCCTTCTTCGCCGAACAACGCCGTGTCGGGGACGAAAACCTCGTCAAAGCCGATATCCCACGAGGTCAGGCAGTTGTTCCCGACCTTCTGCAATTGCGTCATGGCGATGCCGTCGGCGCCACGCGGCACCAGAAACACCGAGACGCCCCGGCTGCCGCTCGACCCCTTCTCGGTCCGGCAGGCGGTGACCAGGTAGTCGGCCTGGTCGGCGTTGCTGATCCAGGTCTTGCGGCCGTTGATGCGCCAGCCGCCCTCGACACGCTCGGCGCGGGTGACGAGGGCGCCGGCGTCGCTGCCGGCGCCGGGCTCGGTCAGCGCCAGGGAAAAGCGCAGTTCGCCGTTGATGAGGCGCGGCAGCAGCGCCGATTTCTGCGCCGCATTGCCGTAGCCCAGCAGCGACATGCCGCCGAAACACAGTGTCGTGCCGTAAAGCGACGCCGCCATGCCGGCCTGATAGGCGAGACGCTCCTGCACCAGGGTCACGCTGACCCAGCTACCCTCCAGACCGCCATATTCGGCCGGGAACGGTATCGCCATCAGGCCCAGTTCGGCGAAACGCGTCAGCATGAAGTCGGGCGGATCATGGGCCTGGTCGCGGCGCCGCACCTCTTCGGGGGGCAGGTGCCGGGCCATCATGCGGTCGACGGAGTCGAGCAGGGCGCGTTGCTCGCCGCTAATGCTGAAGTCCAAACGTCACCCCCAGGGACCGCCGCTATTGTAAATAGCGCAACATTTTCTCAATCTGTTGCTCCATTTGCAACAGTGGCACGGCGATCGACAACGGCCGAACGCCGGCGGACCGATTTGACCTCTGTTTGCAGTCTTCCCTTCCGCTATCACCGGCCTTCCGGATTTCCGTCCGGCATCGGGCGATCCTCGACCCGTAAACGGGCATGGGGTGAACGTCGAAGACCGGGGCGAGGACCTCCCGAGATGCCGGCCTTACGGCGTCTGTCATTCTTCGGGCGCGCGGCCCGACAGCCCGGTTCGGGCAACCGGCGTTAGCGTCACATCAATGTGGACCGCCGTTCGGCTGCCGCTTGGAAACGGCTACGTCAGAAACGTCGGTTTCCGCTGTCAAACAACCGGCCGGACGGTCTGCTGCAAAATCAGGACGAAAAGGCCTCGACGACGGTGACGTTGGCGAGGCCGCCGCCTTCGCACATCGTCTGCAGGCCATACTTCTTGTTGCGTGCCTTGAGCGCATTCAGCAGCGTTGCCATCAATTTTGTGCCGGAGGCACCGAGCGGATGACCGAGGGCGATGGCGCCGCCATTGACGTTCAGCTTCTCGTAATTGCCGCCAATTTCCTTCATCCAGGCCATCGGAACCGGCGCGAAGGCTTCGTTCACCTCATAGAGATCGATGTCGTCGATCGACATGTCGGCGCGTTCCAGCGCCCTCCTGGTGGCGCGAATCGGCTCCTCCAGCATGATGACGGGATCACCGCCGGTGACCGTCAGGTTGACGATCCTTGCGAGCGGCTGCAAGTCGTGTTCGCGGACGGCCCGTTCGCTCGCCACCAGGGCGCCGCTTGCGCCATCGCAGATCTGGCTGGCGTTGGCCGCCGTGACGCGGCCGCCTTCCTTCAGCAGCTTGACGGCCGCGATCGATTCCATGCTGGCGTCGAAGCGGATGCCCTCGTCTCGATCATGCAACACGGTGTCGCCGTGCTCGTCCTCGATCGGCAGCGGCACGATCTCGTTCCCGAACGCGCCTTCGTTGGTCGCGCGCGCCGCCCGCCGATGGCTCTCCAGGGCGAAGGCATCCAGTTCTTCCCGCGCGAACCCATACTTCTCCGCCATCATCTCGGCACCGATAAACTGGCTGAATTGCACGCCCGGATAACGCGCCTCCATCCTCGGGCTCTTGGGCTTGCCGAGGCCCGCTTCGGCGGCCAGGCGCGTCGGACTGCCCATGGGCACGCGCGTCATGCTCTCGACGCCGGCGGCAATGACCAGGTCCATGGTGCCGGACATCACGGCCTGCGCGGCGAACTGCAAGGACTGTTGCGACGATCCGCATTGCCGGTCGATGGACACGGCCGGCACGCTTTCGGGCAGCTTCGACGCCAAGACGCAGTTGCGGCCGATGTGAAAGGACTGCTCGCCGGCCATACCGACGCAGCCCATGATGACGTCCTCGACGCCGGCCGGGTCGATGCCGGTGCGGTCGACAAGCGCGTCAAGAACCGCGCCGCCCATATCGGCCGGATGCCAGCCCGCGAGTTTTCCGCCCCGACGACCGCCCGCCGTCCGCACCGCATCGACAATGTAAGCGTCTGCCACGTCACACTCCCCTTCCGATTAAAGCTGCCGACGAAAATCGCATATTTGCGCAGCCGGTTGTCAGGAATCCGCATCTTGCCTATGGGATTCCGTTGCATATCGATGATTTGGGTGGCCCTCGCCGCAGCCCACAGGCGAATTCGCGAGCGCCAAGCTTTGAACTGCTCACGGTTCCTGTGATCCGCAGATCTGCGGCGGCTGAGCGCTCGGCCCCACCAAAAAAAGGCCCGGCTTGATACCGGGCCGAGGGCACAGGGAGGAACGTGCCGAGTATGAAATCCGTTGAACGCTTACGTCGCGCCAAGGTCAGGCGGAATGCTTGTCGGCCGGATCCTTGAGCTGTCCGTCGAACATGGTCAGCGGGGGATAGGCGTCTGGGTCTGTAACGATATCGAGCAGGGTTGCGCGAGGTCGGGCGATCGCCGCGCGAAGGGCCGGCTCGATCGCATCCGGCGCATCGATGCGGACGGCGTCGCAGTTGCAGGCCCGCGCGATCGCGGCATGATCGACGGCCTGGAAGTGGCATGCGTTCGTATGCCGGCCGAACTTCACCGTTTCGGCATCCTTCTGATAGCCGAGGACACCGTTGTTGAGGACAACCAGGACGATGGGGATGGATTCCCGCACCAGTGTCTCGAGTTCCGACCAGACGTGGCCGAAACCACCGTCGCCGACGACGCAGATCACCGGTCCGTCCGGCCTGGCGAGCTTGGCGCCGACGGCAAGCGGCAAGCCCCAGCCCAATCCGGCGAGGCCGCGCGGGGTCAGAAACCGCATGCCCGGCGCTCGGGACGCGAGGTAGGCGGTGACCCAGACCGACGAATAGCTGGCGTCCGCAACCACCGTCATCTCCGGCGCCAGAACATGTTCGATTTCCTGCATGACCCGTTCCGGGCGAATGGGCCGCGCCTGTGATCCACAGACATCCGACGCGGCCGCCATCCGTTGGGCCCGCGCGTCAGCAATCCGTTCCGCCAGCGCGGGCCGGGCGCCTCTCCGCCGTCCAAGATCCCGCGTCCGCAGCGCCGACGCCAGACCGGCGAGCGTGAGCTTCGCGTCGCCGACCAGACGCAGCGCCTCATGGATGCGGCCGACTTCCTGGCCATCGACATCGAGATGTATGATCCGCGCGCCGGCAGGCAGCAGCGTCCAGCTGTCGGTGCCGTTCTGGTTGGTCCGAGTGCCGACGAGAAGCACAACGTCCGCCTCACCCACCAACGGCCGCGTGAATCTGCCAAGCGACCGGTTCCCCATGATGTTGCCGACGGGTCCGACGGAGAGAGGATGCCCGTCGTCAACCGCGCCCTTTCCCATGACCGTGGTCGCGACCGGCAGGGAGGCCAGCTCCTGAAGCTCGGCAAGTTCGGCTGTCGCCTGAGCGCCATGCACCCCGCCGCCGGCAATCACCAGCGGCGACCTGGCATCCGCAAGCAGATCGGCCGCCCGACCGATCAGGTCGGGATCGGCGACCGCTCGATCCAACGGCCACTGGCCGAGACGGGCCGAACGGGCGGATTGGGGCTCGGCCACCTGCTCAATCAACAGGTCGGCCGGCAGCAGCAGAACGGCAGGTCCGGGCCGGCCGGTGCCGGCAGCCGCGAACGCCATATCGACGTAGTCCTCGACGCGCCCGGCTTCGCCGACCCGCCGCACCCATTTGGCGCAGGCCTGGAACAGGGCCATATGGTCCAGCTCCTGAAAGGCATTGCGATCGACCTGAGACCGGTTGACCTCCTGCACCAACGCGACGATCGGGATGCTGGACTTGCTGGCCTCCGCCAACGGCGCCACCAACAACGTCGCGGCCGGGCCATTCTGCGCGCAGACGACGGCGATCCTGTTGGACCGCCGCGCATAGCCATCGGCCATCGCACCGCCGGCGTTCTCGGTCCGGTAGGTGATCTGCCGGATGCCGGCGTCCTCACAGGCCAGCACCACGGCGGACGGCAGGCTCTGGCTGAACATCACCTCAACGCCATGGCGCCGCAGGGCCGACGCAATGAGATCCGCCGCCGTTACGCGCGAGAGCCGGGTCTCATCGCTCGACAGACTTTCCAGGGTCATGACCAATGCCTCGGCGATACGCCTGCGGCCCGGTCCGTTCGCTTATCGGTCACGAGACAGGCTCTTCCCTTCGCATCCTCAATTGGCTTGCCGTTCCAAGCTGCGCAGGTCTTCGTCCTCGTCGAACACCGCGCAGAACGCGGACACAAAGAAGTCGATGTCAGCCTCCGTCATCGCCGTGCTCAGCGACGAGCACGACATGGGCGGCATGATCACGCCTCTTGCCAGCATCGCGCGCGCCATTTGGTGAAGCAGCTTCACCTCAACGGGCGTCGGCCAGAACTCGCGGTAGTTCCGCGGCTTCCGTGCCTTGAAGTGGACGCGAAACAAGGAGCCCAGTCCGGTCACGGCCGCCGGCAGACGACGCTCGGCGATCGCGTCGGACAGCCGGGCACGCACCGTTTCTCCAAGGCGTTCCAGGCGTTCGAAGGCCGCCCGATCGAGCGCCTCCATCGAGGCGATCCCAGCCACCATCGACAGGGGGTTTGCGGAAAACGTGCCGCCCTGGGGCAGCGGCGCATCGCTGTCCGAGTTATCGAATATGGCCATCAAATCCGACCCGCCGGCGACAGCGCCAATGGGCAGGCCGCCGCCGATGATCTTACCCAGGGTGATCAGATCTGGTTCCAGGCCGAAGCGTGCCGAGGCGCCATGGTAGCCCTGCCTGAAATTGAGCACCTCATCGCTGATCAAAAGGATGCCATGACGCTTCGTGATGTCCCGGATCGCGGCCACGTAGTCGGGATCGAGCGGGATCAGGCCCGCCCGGCTCGGCACCATGTCGATCAACAGACAAGCCAGCTCCGCCGCGTGGCGTTCCATCAGGTCAGCCGTCGTATCGATGTCGTTGAAGGGTACGACCACGACCTCGTCCAGGACGGAGGCCGGTGTACCTGCGGCGAAAGGCACGGATGCCGGCTCGCGTTCGCCCCAGTTATCGGGATTGCTGTTCTCGCTCACCTCCGCCCAATCGTAGGCGCCGTGATATGAGCCTTCGAACTTTGCTACTTTGGTTCGGCCGGTGATGGCTCGGGCCGCCTTGAGCGCGAACATCACGGCTTCCGTGCCCGTATTTACGTAGCGCACCCTTTCGGCGGCCGGCGCGCGCGAACAGAGAATTTCGCTCAAGGCGATTTCGTGTTCCGTCGGGTTGGCAAAGCAGGTTCCGGAATGCAGCTGCCGTTCGACGGCCGCGGCGACGGGGCTGAAAGCGTGCCCATGTATCAGGGTCGTGTAGTTATTGTTGAAGTCCAGATAGCGATTGCCATCGACGTCGGTCAGCCATGCGCCCTCTCCGGCCGAAATGTAGATCGGTGTTGGATGGCGCTGGATCGTAAAGCGTGTCGTCCCGCCGGGCATGACCGACTTGGCGCGGTCGAAGAGTCTCTCGGAAGTGACATGGCGATTGTGGCCAAGCATGCTACGTCCTGTCTTGGATCGCCGCGTTGTCCACCGGCGCGCGATCTCGCTTCGCGGCGGCGGCCCGCGTGCCGTCAGTTCTGGTCTTGCGTTCCCGGAGCCCCTTGGTCGCGGCCTGATCGACGGCGCCGGTGGCCTCATCGACAACGACGCCATAGCTCTGGCGGGCGGTCTCCAGGTCCAGCAACTCGTCCTGCACGTCGCGCAAAACCAAATCCGGATCACGTTCGAAGGGATCGCCCAGACCGCCGCCGCCTGGAGACTGGATCTCCAGGCGGAGCGGCCCCAGTCTGCGGACGCCGTACTGGGGCGGCTCGACGGGCTGACCGTCAGCCAACGTGATCTTCATTGCCCCTTCGGCGCCGGCAGACCCGCCGCCGGTGCCATAGCCGGTCGGGGAACGAATGCCCTCGCCGCGGAAGGAATACTCGCCCGGCGCCTCGACATCGATGACGTAATCCACGCCGCTGCCGCCCCGGTACTTGCCGGCGCCGGCGGACCGGCTGCGGAATTCCTGTTTATGGATGCGAACCGGATAAAGCTGCTCGTAGATCTCGACGTTCGGCAGGCTTAGTCCGCCGAGGGTGCAAAGTTGCCCGATGGTATTGAACCCGTCGCGTCCGTCGACGGCGCCGCCACCCGCCGATCCATGCCAGTGATACATGACGAAGGTGCTGCCTTCTTCCGAAACACCGGCACTGATGCAGTGGGAGGTCTTGCCCCAGCCGGCACAGGCAAGCGTCGGGTTGGCGGCCCCCAAAGCCTTCCAACAGGCGTGCACGATCTCACTGGTTGGGTGAACCGTATTCATCGTCATGGGTGCGGGTGGTCGCGCGTTCACCACGGTGCCTTCCGGCGCGATAATCTCCAGCGGTCGAAAGGCCCCCTGGTTCCGAGGCACCTGGGTATCGAAGAAGGACAGGGCAGCCATGAACACGGCTGAATGCGTGTTGGCGAGCGAGCTGTTCTTGAAGCCCTTGATCTGCGGATCCGTACCGCCGAAGTCGAAGACCATCGTGTCGCCCCGAACCGACAGCTTGACCCGGACCGCGACGTCCGTCTCCTCGAAGCAGTCGTTGTCGGAAGCGTCTTCGCCCAGATAGTCGCCGTCGGGCAGCCGCGCGATCTCGGACCGCATGATCCGCTCGGCATGGTTCAGGATCTCGCCGAACAGGTCTCCCGCGGTGTCGACGCCGACGTCGTCAATGATCGCCGCGACGCGGTCTGCCCCGGTCTTCGTCGACCCAACCATCGCGCGCAGATCTCCATCCAGCAGTTCCGGACACCGGCTGTTGAGAAGCAGCAGCCGCCACAGGTCTTCGCGGGTCTCGCCTTGTTCGATAAGGCGCAGGACCGGCAGGCGGATGCCCTCGTGAAAGATTTCTGTCGCCGCCGGATTGTAGGTGCCGGCGGCCCCGCCGCCGATATCGGACTGGTGCGCCCGGTTGCAGGCAAAGGCGCGGAGTTCACCATCGCCGAAGATCGGCCGCACCATTGTCCAGTCGGGCAGGTGGTTACCGCCCGCTTCGTAAGGGTCGCTGAGGATGAACACGTCGTCCTCCCCAATCTTCCCGCCAAAGGCCTTGAGGACCGCCCGCACGGCAAACCGACCGCCGCCGGTGTGGATCGGGATGCCGTCGGCGACCGAAAGCGCATCCCCCTCCGCGTTGGTGATGAAACAGGAGAAGTCGTGCGACTCGCTGAAAATCGGGCTGCGCGCCGTGCGCGTCATCACCCAGCCCATGTAGCGGGAGATATGGTCGAGCTGCTTTTGGACCAAAGCGAGAAGCACCGGATCATTGGACATTGTCCGTCGCTCCCGTTTGGTTGAGCCTGATCATGTAGTTCCCATAGGGATCGACCTCGAGCACATCCTGGTGGCCGACCAGGACGGTCGTTGTCTGCTCTTCGACAAGAGCCGGCCCCGCCACCCTGTGACCGGACCGAAGTGCATTGCCGTCATAGACCGCAAGCTCTTCCCGCCCTCGCACCTGGTCGACATAGACGTCGCGGTGCTCGACCGGCGCCGGCTCATCGTCGCAGCCGGCAAACGTCTGCAAGCCGATCTTGGGCAAGTGGCCGGTGGCGACGACGCGCAGATTGTTGATCTGGATCTGTCCGTCGGGCTGGGTATAGCCATAGAGGCGCAGAAACTCGCGTTCGAACCGCTCGTGCACGGCGCCGCTGTCCTGCCAGATGTCGGACACGGAGACTTTTACGGGCCACTGCTGGCCGGCATATTTTAGATCGAGAAGCCGCTCGAACGCCGTGTGAGCGCCGTCAAACCCTTCGTTGTTCAAGAGCGATTGAGCCTCGGCTTCGAGTGAAGCGAACGCAGCCGCCAGCTCTCTCCCGCTTCCGCCATTCAGCTCTTGCAGGCGTGATTGCACATAGTCGTGGCGGATATCCGTGTTGCACATGCCGAAAGCACAGAACACGCCGGCGAGCTTGGGGACAAAAACGGCATTGCACCCGAGTTCGCGCGCAACGGACGCGCCGTGCAGGGCCCCGGCCCCGCCGCCGGCCACCAGGACGAAGTCCTTGGGATCGCAGCCTCGTTCGCTGCTCATTCGCTCGAGCGCATGCAGAACGCTTTGCTCCGCCATGCGGATGATGCCGGCGGCCGCATCTGTGACGTCCAAGCCGAGCGGATCCGCCACCTCGTCGCGGACGGCACGAACCGCCAGGTCGGAATCGAGCTCGATCAAGCCGCCGGCGTAGCGGCCGGACCTGAGGCGCCCCAGCACGACCTGCGCATCGGTCACCGTCGGCGCGTCGCCGCCCAGGCCGTAGCAGGCGGGGCCCGGTCGGGCGCCGGCGCCTTGGGGGCCGACATAGAGCATGCCGCCGGCATCGATACCGGCAATGGTGCCGCCACCGGTACCGACGGTATGGATTTCGGTGGCGGGCATCACGGCATCGTAGCCGCCTACCGAAATACGGTCGGTTTCGGCAACATGGCCGCCTCGCACAAGCGTCACATCGCAGCTCGTGCCGCCGATCTCCATTGAAATGAGATCCGAAGAACCGCAGGCATCGCTGAAGAAACGCAGCGCGCCAACCCCGGCCGCCGGACCGGACAACAGCAGCGCAACCGGGCGCGCGTCGATCTGATCGACCGACACCGCGCCCCCATTGCTCTGGATCAGCAGCAGTCGGCCTGGCAGTCCCATGGTGCGCAGACGATCATCCAGATCGCGCAGATAAGGCACGACCTTGGGGGCGATGTAGGCGTTGACCGTCGTCGTTGAGCTGCGCTCGTATTCACCGATGACGGGGGCGATCTGCGACGAGCGGCAGACCCACACCCCCGGCCATGCCGACCGAATCCAGCTCTCGCACTCGCGCTCGTGCGCGTCGTTGAGGAAGCTGTTCAGGAAACAGATGGCAATCGACTCGACGTTCTCGCGCTGAAAGACCTCGAGTGCCTCCGCAACCGCGCCGAGATCCAATGGCACAATCGACCGACCGTCCCGGTCGATCCGCTCGCTCACCGGCCGGCGCAGCTTGCGGGGCACCATGACCGCCGGCCAGGGACTGCGGTGATCCCACATATCGGCCCGCAGGCCCCGCCTTATCTCAAGGCTGTCGCGAAAGCCCCGCGTCGCAAGCAACCCGACCTTGGCGCCCTTGCCCTCAAGGACCGTGTTTGTTGCGATTGTTGTGCCGTGGACGAAGTGACTGCAACGTCCGAGTATCTCGCCCAAGCCAAGGCCGAAAGATGCGCTACTCCGCTCCAGGGCCGCCAGCACGCCTCGGGCCGGATCCATGGGATCGGTCGGCACCTTGACGGCGTGAACGCCGCCGTCCTGATCGACGATGACAAGATCGGTGAACGTGCCGCCGATATCGACGCCGATGCGCCAGGATCCGTCTTCTGAAGAAGTCATTCAAACCCACTTCCGCCGCCGGGGCCGTCGACCGGTGGTCCGGCCGCGTCGTTCAATCAAGTGTTATACCAAATAACGATCGATGCCAAGTCCGTTGCCGGGATGCGATTCTCCTGCCGATGTGAAGCCGGCCGAAGATAGGGAAAAGACACGGGACAAACCGTCCGATCGAGCCGAAGGAGGTCGCACGGCCTTCGATGCCAGCTGTCCGACCGACGGCGAACGAAGAAACGGCAGCATCTCTCATACAATCAAAAATTGCGAATTCAGGCACTCTCCAGCTGATCGATCTTTCTGATCAGATGGTCGGCTCCCTCACTCAAATCGGCCGTCATGGCATCGCGCAGCGCTTTCCCATCGCCGGCGCGCAGGGCCCTGATCGCATCCTCGTGATGCCGAACCGTCTTCCGGTCAAACGTGAATTCCGGATAAAGCAGATTCAACACGGGCCCCATTCTGAGCCATAGGGTTTCGATCATGTGCACCAGCATCGGCCGTCCGGACGCACGATAAATCGTGAAATGGAACTCTTCATTGGTGCTCAGTACGGTCTTGAAATCCCTGCGTTCCCTGGCCGCGACGAGCGTTAACTGGCACTGAGCCAGGCGCTGGATACCAGCCGCATCGATATTGCCTGCGGCCGCTTCCGCGGCCATGCCCTCCAGCGCGATCCGGATTTCGTAGATCTCGGCAACCCGGCCTTTGTCCAACTTCGGCACGAGGGCAGAGCGGTTGCCGTCGAAGTCCAGCGCCCGTTCGGCGACAAGACGGCCAATGGCTTCCCGCGCCGGAGTCGGGCTTATCCCAAGCGCCGCCGCGATGTTTCGCGTCGTAATCTTCTGCCCCGGAGCAAAAGCACCGGACATAAGGGCTGTTTTCAACCTTTGATAGGCTTGTTCCGTAAGCGTCTCGGACCGTTCCATGGGGTCGAACTGGGGGGAAGAGATTGACATTGTTCCTCGCATTACCTGGGCGGCGCGCCAACCGATGCAACGGTCGCAGTCCATCCTAACATGAGCACTTGACTCAAAAAATTATTGATTATTTGATATAACACATAACACGAGGCCAACGGTCAGAGCCTCGATGCATTCAAACAAATCGAACGGGGAGATCGGGAAATGAGACTTAGAAGCGCCACTGCGGCAGCCGCCATGCTGACGGCTTTGGGTTCGATGTCAGCCGTCGCGGGCAGTGCCCAGGCGGCGGAATCCCTCAAGATAGCTGTTATCGAGTCGTTGAGCGGTCCTGGCTCCACGACAAGCCGGCTTTTTGCGGTTGCGACCAGATACTGGGTCGATGACGTCAACGCCAGAGGCGGCTGGAACGGTTCACCGATCGAATATCTGGAGTACGACAG
Source organism: Alphaproteobacteria bacterium (assembly GCA_965232515.1). Lineage (GTDB taxonomy): Bacteria > Pseudomonadota > Alphaproteobacteria > JANQKO01. Next base: position 3,836,995 of record CBDDPY010000002.1, read on the forward strand.
CCAAGGAAGCACGTCGGTCGCCGCCGAGAAAGCCGGCGCAGCGATCCAGGATGGCGCGCACATCATCATCAGCGCCGGCAGTTCCGCCATCGCAGGACAACTCACCGAGGACGTCCGCAAACACAACCTGCGGAACGCGGATCGACCGGTCATGTACATCAACCCGGGATCGGAAGCGCTCGAGCTCACCGGCAGCAAATGCCATTTCTATTTCTTCCGGTTCGCCACCAATGCCGAGATGCGCGTCAAGGCCATGGTTATCGCCATGAAGGATGCCGGCGATCTTGGCAGCAAGGTGTTCTCGATCAACCAAAACTACTCCTGGGGCAAGGACATGCAGAATGTCACGCAATCCCATGAAGGTCTTGGCGGGTATACGGTCGTCGACACCGTTCTGCATGACGTCAACAAGATCCAAGATTTCAGCCCCTACGTCGCCCGCATCAGCGCCTCCGGCGCCGACACGGTGATTACCGGCAACTGGGGCAGCGACCTGCTGCTGCTTCTGAAGGCCGTGTCCTCGGCCGGCCTGGATGTTCAGTTCGGCACCATGTTCCTCGACCTGCCGGGCAACCTCGCAAGCGCCGGCGACGCTGCCGTTGGCTACTACACCGTGCAGAGCTTCAACGCGGAGGCCGGCGGCGCCGACGGCCGGACGATCTCCGATACCTATGAAGCGAAAGTCGGGACGGCGCCGACGGCCAGTGAAGTCAGGACCTTGTTCGCGCTGCAGATGCTCGAGGCCGCGCTCGCCAACGTCGAGACCGGCGGCAAGGTCGATGTCACCGAGATCGCGCTGGCGACCGAAAAGGCCCGGATCGATACGCCGATTGGCGAGATTAGCATGCGCGCGGCGGATCATCAGGCGGTGGTGCCAATGGTGGTCGCGCGTGTCAGCAAGGAGGCCGCGTTCAAGGTGGATGGCACGGACATGGGCTTTAAGCCGATCAAAGTCATTCCAGGTCCGAGTGGCGTCAGCGCCGTGCAGGAATCCTGCTCGATGAAACGGCCGTCTTGACACGCGCAACGGCGGTCAAGCGGGAAAGAACTGCTGCTTCCGCCCGATGATCAGGACCTCCTGATCGACCTGCCGAAGCCGAGCAAAAACTTCTGACGCCCGGTGGTGGCTTGTGAAAGCAGGCCGCCACCCGTTGCTCAACGATCGCCGAACGTGGGGTGCGTAAACATGGATTTCGTCGTGGTCTCGCTGTTGAACGGCGTCATCTATGGGCTGCTGCTCTTTATGGTGTCAGCCGGCCTGACACTCATCTTCGGAATGATGGGGGTCCTGAACTTCGCCCATGCCTCGTTCTACATGCTGGGCGCTTATTTCGGCTACGCGATCTCGCGCCTCACCGGCTTCTGGCCGGCGATCGTCCTGTCGCCATTGCTGGTCGCCATCATCGGCGCGTTCGTCGAGCGCTTTATGCTGCGGACCGTGCACCGGCATGGCCATGCGCAGGAGCTGCTGCTCACCTTCGGCTTGTTTTTCATCTTCGAAGAACTGGTCAAGCTGTTTTTCGGCTTCTATCCCGTTTCCTACGCGGCGCCGCAGGCGTTGTCCTTTACCGCCTTCAACATCTTCGGTCTCGATTATCCGTTCTACCGTCTGTTCATTGGCCTGGTCGCGATTGCCATGTTCACGGCGATTTTCCTGCTTCTCAGGTTCACCCGCGCCGGACTGATCGTCAGGGCGGCGGTCTACCGACCTCAAATGGTCGAAGGCCTTGGCCACAATGTGCCCTTCGTCTTCCTGGGCGTCTTCGCCATGGGCGCCGCCATGGCCGGACTTGCCGGCGCGGTGGCCGGAACGTTCTATCCGACCAGCCCGACCATGGCGCAGGAGCTTGGAATCATCGTTTTTGTCGTTGTGGTCGTTGGCGGCCTGGGCTCGGTCGAAGGCGCCCTTGTCGCGTCGCTCCTCATCGGCGTCTTCAGCAGTTTCGCGGTGGGGCTGGACTGGACCCTGGCCCAGGCGCTCCACCCGATCGGACTGCAAGGCTGGGCCGAAGGCGTCGGCGGCATCCTCACGGTCAAGCTGGCCACCGTCGCCGGTGCCGTACCCTACTTCATCATGCTTCTCGTACTTCTGCTGCGTCCCGCCGGCCTTCTGGGGGAACGCGTCTGATGTCCGAGCTCTCGAAAGCGGCCGCCGGCCTATCACGCCCCTCTCTGGTCAATCGTCTCGGCGCTGCGCCGGTCGCCATCGTTGCCGCGATCGCCGGTCTTATCCTGCTGCCGTTGGTGCTCGACGACCGATATGTCGGCACGCTGATCAAGATGCTCGCGGCGTCGCTTTTCGCCTTGGCCTTCAACATCCTCTGGCGTCAGACCAAGCTGTTGTCGTTCGGTCACGCGGCCTATTTCGGCATTGGAATGTTCGCCGTCGTGCATTTGATGCGGGCGATCGAGGCTCAGAGCATCACGCTGCCGTTGCCGCTCGTGCCGCTCGCGGGTCTGTTTGCGGGACTCGCGTTCGGATGGATTGCCGGCTTCTTCGCGACCATACGCACCGGCACCTACTTCGCCATGGTGACCCTGGCGATTGCCGAGCTGATCCACCAGTTGGCGCCTCAATGGGAAGGCGTCTTCGGCGGCGAGGCAGGCCTGTCGTCGATGCGCATGCCCTGGGCCGGCCTCAGCTTCGGCTCGGACATCGAGGTCTATTACCTCGTGCTGGTCTGGTTCGTCCTGGCGGTTGCCGCGATGTATTTCTTCACCAAGACACCGCTCGGCCGGCTGGCCTTCGCGCTGGGTGACAACGAACTCCGGATACGGTTTCTCGGCTATAACACCCACGCCATGAAGACGCGCGTCTTCGCGGTGTCCGGCATGTTCGCGGGCTTGGCCGGCGGTCTGCTGGCGCTATCCAACGAGAATGTCGACCACACCATATTCAATGCCTTCGTCTCGGGCTCGGCTGTCATCCACACCTTTGTCGGCGGCGCCGGCGTCTTCTTTGGCCCCGTTATCGGCGCGGCCGGACTGACCTTCTTCGGCTTTGTGGTGTCGGATGCGACACGCCTCTGGATTCTCTATCAGGGGATCATCTTCGTCTTGGTCGTCATGTACGCGCCGCAGGGCATCGGCGGCGTGATCGTCGACCACCTGGCGCCATGGCGACGGAGAACGCTGCATGGCTTGGTGGGCCCCTATCTCATCGCGCTGCTCGCGGCATCGAGTCTGGCCGGCGGCGCCGTCTTCCTCTTTGAATACCTCGCGCGCCTGTTTTCCGACCCTTATGGCATCCAGGCCGCGTGGACGAAGACGCTGCCTGTCGTCGAGCTCTTCGGTGTCACCTGGTCGCATACGTCGCCAATCACCTGGCTGGTGCCGGCCATCCTGTTCGCCGTCGGTTGCCTGCTTCTCCGCAGCGCTGTCAGGCGGATCAGAGAGGTCTGGGCACGAATAAAGGCCGACAGCCTCGGAGAAGGCGAATGAACGCGCCCATACTGCGACTGAACGATGTCCGGAAGTCGTTTGGCGATCTGGAGATCATCCGCGGCACCAATCTCGACGTGCGTCCCGCGGAGCGCCACGCGCTCATCGGCCCGAACGGCGCCGGAAAATCGACCATCTTCAACCTGATCTCCGGCTTGTTTCCCCCGAGCGCGGGACAAATCCTGCTCCGCGACCGGCGGATCGACGGGCGCAAGCCCGAGGACATCAACAAGATGGGGCTCGGTCGGTCCTTTCAGATCACCAGCATCTTCGAACGCCTATCGGTCTTCGAGAATTTGCGGATTGGCCTCATGCCACGTTTCGGCGTGCGCGGTTCCTTTATCCGGCCATTGGATTCGATCCGGGCCGTCACGGAGGAAACCGAGAAGCTGATGGAAACCATCCGTTTGACCAACAGACAGGATGTTCCCGCCGGCGAGCTCCCCTATTCCGAACAGCGTGCGCTGGAAATCGGCCTCACGCTGGCAACCGATCCGGATGTCATCCTGCTGGACGAACCCACGTCCGGCATGTCGCGGGAAGAAGCGGCGTATGCGGTCGATTTGATCCGCACCGTAACGGAAGGCAAGACGCTGTTGGTGGTCGAGCACGACATGGACGTGGTTTTCAAGCTGTGCGACCGGATCTCGGTCCTGGTCTACGGCGAGGTTATCGCCACCGACCGTCCGGATGCGATCCGCAACAACGCCGCCGTGCAACAGGCCTATCTCGGGGAGAGCGGGTCGTGATGCTGTTGCAGGTCGAAGGGATCCATGCCCACTACGGCAAGAGCCACGTTCTCCACGGCGCCAGCTTCTGCGTCGACCGTGGCCAGATCGTCAGTGTCATCGGACGCAACGGCTCCGGCCGGTCGACGATGATCAAGGCCATTGTCGGAATTGTTAAGCCGAGCCGAGGCTCGGTCAGGCTCGATGGGATCGAGCAGTCGGGCCGGCAGACCTTTGACATTGTCCGCGATGGCATCGCGTTCGTGCCGGAGGAACGGCTTGTCTTCAACAACCTGACCGTCGAGGAAAACCTGTTGCTAGGACGGCAACCGGCGCCGGCGGACCATGCCGTCTGGACCGTCGAGCAGATGTACGACTACTTCCCGTCGCTGCGCGAACGCCACAACACCAACGCGGGTCATTTGTCCGGCGGCGAACAGCAGATGTTGACCATCTGTCGTTCCTTGCTGGGCAACCCGAAGATCATCTTGATCGACGAACCGACCGAAGGTCTGGCCCCCAAAATCGTCGACCGGGTCGTCGAGGTCATACGGGACATCCAACGTCATGGCATTGCCGTCGTCCTGGTCGAGCAGAAGATGACCATCGCGCTTGAGATCAGCGATGAGGTCAACGTGATGGGCCACGGACAGATCGTCTTCACCGGCACGCCCGATGAAATGCGCGCCAGCGACGATGTGCGGCAGAAGTGGCTGGAGGTGTCTTAGTCGTCGCCCACCGTCATCGCGGCGCGGCCTCAGACACCGTCGAAGCAAATCGGCTAGAGACAGCTCGAAAGCAAATCTCCTATACGCCAACAGCTTAAGTGGTGGCGGAGGGAGTGGGATTCGAACCCACGATACGGTTTTGCCGTATACACACTTTCCAGGCGTGCGCCTTCGACCACTCGGCCATCCCTCCGCGGGCGCCGGCAAGATATCGCAGCATATGTCGGCCGGGCAACGGCGGATTGCGGTGGCCGTCGATGGCGTTCCGCTTGCCCGTCGTTCCCGATTTGACACAGAGCCGCCGCTTCGCACAAGGTACGTGCCACATGCCGAGCAATTGCAGACACCCCGCGCCCTCCGGCATCCCGGCCGTGGCGATTTAATGCCGGGCCGTATCATCGGGGTCGTGTTCGCGGCGCTCGCCCTGCTGGCGGCCGGCGGCGAGGTAGTGATGTCTCTGGAGGCCGGTGGCTGGCGGCCGCTGGCGCTCGGCCTGCTCTGGTACCGGATCGATCCCGGCAGCTTGAATCTGTTGCAGGCCGGCGTCGAGCGGCATCTCAGCCCGACGCTGTGGGACCCGGTACTGGTGACCATCCTGCAGGCGCCGACCTGGCTGATCCTGGGCCTGATCGCGATCCTGTTGCTCTATCTGTTCCGCCGACGACAGCCGAAACGCTGGTTCAGCAAGTAGCCAGGCCGTCGACCGGGCCTCGCCGCTACTCGCCCGTCTTCAGGGCAGCGATGAAGGCTTCCTGCGGGATCTCGACCTTGCCGAATGTGCGCATGCGCTTCTTGCCGGCCTTCTGCTTCTCCAGCAGCTTGCGCTTGCGGGTGACGTCGCCGCCATAGCACTTCGCCAGCACGTCCTTGCGCAGCGCCTTGACCGTCTCGCGGGCGATGATCTTGCCGCCGATCGCGGCCTGCACGGCGATCGGAAAGAGCTGCCGCGGGATCAGGTCCTTCAGCCGCTCGCACATGGCCCGGCCGCGCTTCTCGGCCCGGGTCCGGTGCACGATCATCGACAGCGCGTCGACCGGCTCGCCGTTCACCAGGATCGACATCTTCACCAGCTCGTTCGCCTCGTAGTCCTCGATCTGGTAATCGAAGCTGGCATAGCCGCGGCTGACCGACTTCAGCCGGTCGTAGAAGTCGAACACCACCTCGTTCAGCGGCAGCCGGTATTCGACCATGGCGCGGCTGCCGGCATAGGTCAGCGTGCTCTGAATGCCGCGGCGCTCCTCGCACAGCTTCAGCACCGCGCCCAGATGCTCGTCCGGCACCAGGATCGTCGCCTTGATCCACGGCTCCTCGATGCGGTCGATCTTCACCGGGTCCGGCATGTCGGCCGGATTGTGGATCTCCAGCATCTCGCCGTCGGTCATGTGGATGCGATAGATCACGCTCGGCGCCGTCGTGATCAGGTCGATGTTGAACTCGCGCTCCAGCCGCTGCTGCACGATCTCCATGTGCAGGAGGCCCAGGAATCCGCACCGGAAGCCGAAGCCCAGCGCCGGCGAGGTCTCCATCTCGAACTGGAAGCTGGCGTCGTTCAGGCGGAGCTTCGCGAGACTCTCGCGCAGGTCCTCGAACTCGCCGGCGTCGACCGGGAACAGGCCGCAGAACACCACCGGCACCGACGGCTTGAAGCCGGCGAGCGGCGCCGCCGTCGGCCGTTTCTCCTCAGTGATGGTGTCGCCGACCTGGGTGTCGGCGACGTCCTTGATCGAGGCGGTGATGTAACCGATCTCGCCCGGTCCCAATTCCTTGACTTGGGCGATCTTCGGCTGGAACACGCCGACCTGCTCGACCAGATGCACGGCACCGCTCGACATCAGCTTGACGCGCATGCCCTTGGCCAGACGCCCGTCGATCATGCGTACCAGCACGATGACGCCGAGATAAGCGTCGTACCAGCTGTCGACCAGCAACGCCTTCAGCGGCGCCGCGCCGTCGCCCTCGGGCGGCGGCAGGCGGGTCACCAGCGCCTCCAGCACCTCCTCGATGCCCTTGCCGGTCTTGGCCGAGGTCGGAATTGCGTCCGACGCGTCGATGCCGACCACGTCCTCGATCTGCGCCTGCACGCGCTCGGGCTCGGCCGCCGGCAGATCGATCTTGTTCAGCACCGGCACGATCTCGTGGTCGTTGTCAATGGCCTGATAGACGTTCGCCAGCGTCTGCGCCTCGACGCCTTGGCTCGCGTCAACCACCAGCAGCGAACCCTCGCAGGCCGCCAGCGACCGGTTCACCTCGTAGGCGAAATCGACATGGCCCGGCGTGTCGATCAGGTTCAGGACATAGTCCTCCCCGTCGCGCGCGCGATATTGCAGCCGCACGGTCTGGGCCTTGATGGTGATGCCGCGCTCGCGTTCCAGATCCATGGAGTCGAGCACCTGCTCGGCCATCTCGCGCTTTTCCAGGCCGCCGCAGGTCTCGATCAGGCGGTCGGCCAGCGTCGACTTGCCATGGTCGATATGGGCGATGATCGCGAAGTTGCGGATATGCGCCAGATCCGTCATCGCCGTCGTCGGTTGCTCCCCATCTAACCGCGCAGGGTCGCGCCGGTCGCCTTGGCGACGGCCGCCACGATCTTCTCGGCCACGGCGTCGATCTCCGGGTCGGTCAGCGTGCGCTCGCGCGGTTCCAGCCGCACGGCGATCGCCACCGATTTCTTGCCCGCGTCGATGCCGGCGCCGCTGTAGACGTCGAACACGCCGACCTCCGTCACCAGCGTCTTCTCGGCGCCTCTCGCCGCACGGATGATCTTGTCGGCCGGCACGTCGTCGTCAACCACGAAAGCGAAGTCGCGGTCGACGGCCGGGAAGTTCGACGGATCGAACTTCGGCCGCGTGCGGGTGCCCTTGGCTTTCGGCAGCGGCAGATGGGTCACGAAAACCTCGAAGCCGACCAGCGGGCCGGCGACCTCCATGGCGTCCAGGATGCGCGGATGGATCTCGCCGAACCAGGCCAGCACGTTTTTCGGCCCGAGCTGGATCGCGCCCGAGCGGCCGGGATGGTACCAGGCCGGCGCACTATCCGTGACCTGCAGGTTCGCCACCGGCGCGCCCAGGGCGGCCAGCACCGCCATCGCGTCCGCCTTGGCGTCGAAGGCGTCGACGGGCCGGCCGCCGCCGTCCCAATGCCGGCCGACAGTGCCGCCGCGCCGGATACCGGTCGCCATGGTCGACTGGCCGTCGGCCGTGTCGTCGGCATATTGCGGTCCAACCTCGAACAGACCGACATCGTCGAAGCCACGGTCGACATTGCGACCCGCCGCCTCGATCAGGTTCGGCAGGATGCTCGGCCGCATGACGTCGAGCTCCGAGCTGATCGGGTTCTCCAGCGCAAGCGCCGGCTGGCCGCCGCCGAACAGCTCGGCGTAACGCCGACGCATGAACGACCAGGTCATGCACTCGACAAGACCGCGGGTGGCCAGCAGCCGTTTCGCCGCCGGCACGCGCCGCTGCATGGGCGTCAAGGCCGGCTCGGCGACTACCGACGTGCGCGGCAGCGACACGAACGGGATGTTGTCGAAGCCGGCGATGCGCGTGACCTCCTCGACCAGATCGGCCTCGCCGTCGATGTCGGAACGCCAGGTCGGCACGGTCGCGGCGATGCCGCCGTCCGCATCGGCGACCTGGAAACCCAACGCCGAGAGAATACGGGACTGTTCGTCGGCCGGCACGTCGATGCCGCCCAGGTTCTTCACCCGGTCGCGACGCAGCGTCACCGTCTTCGGCGGCACTTCCGGCGAGCCGGCAATCACCGGCTTGCTGGCCTCGCCGCCGCACAGATCCAGGATCAGCCGTGTCGCATACTCGACGCCCGGCAGCACCATGCCCGGATCGACGCCGCGCTCGAAGCGGTAGCGGGCGTCGCTTTCGAGATTGAGCTTGCGCCCCGTCGCCGCCGTGCGTTTCGGATCGAACAGCGCCACTTCCAGGAACATGTTCGTGGTCGTCTCGGTGCAGCCGGAATGCTCGCCGCCCATGACGCCGCCCAGACCCTCGGGACCGGCGTCGTCGGCGATCACCGTCATCTCCGGATCGATCTCGTAGGTCTTGCCGTTCAGCGCATCCAGCGTTTCACCCGGCCTGCCGAGCCGCGCATGAATGTTCCCGTTCACCTTGTCGGCGTCGAACACGTGCAACGGGCGGCCCAGATCGTAGGTCACATAATTGGTGATATCGACCAGCGCCGAGATCGGCCGCAAGCCGATCGCCAGCAGCCGGCGCTGCATCCAGTCCGGGCTGGGTCCGTTCTTCAGGCCGCGGAAGTAGCGGCCGACAAAGCACGGACAGGCGTTCGCCGTCTCGGCCGAGAACTCCAGCGTCACGTCGATCGGGCTGTCGAACCCGCCCGACACGGCGGGCGGATCGAACGGCTTCAACGTGCCGAGGCCCGCGGCGGCGAGATCGCGCGCGACGCCGCGCACGCCCAGGCAGTCCTGCCGGTTCGGCGTGATCGCGACTTCGATCACCTGATCGCCCAGGCCCATGACCTCGGCGAAAGCGGCACCGACCGGCGCGTCGTCCGCCAGCTCGATGATGCCCTCGTGCTCATCGCTGATGCCCATCTCGCGCTCGGAGCAGAGCATGCCGTTCGATTCCTCGCCGCGGATCTTCGACGGCTTCAACAGCAGACCGGTGCCGGGAATGGTCGTGCCCGACGGCGCGAACACGCCCTTCATGCCGGTGCGTGCGTTCGGCGCCCCGCAGACGACCTGGACCTGCTCCTGGCCCGTATCGACGATACAGACCCGCAGTCGATCGGCGTTCGGATGCTGCCGCGCCTCGATCACGTGGGCGACCGTGAACGGCGCCAATTCGGCGGCACGGTCGTGTACGCCCTCGAGCTCGAGCCCGATCGAGGTCAGCTTGTCGGTGATTTCCTGCAGGCTCGCATCCGTTTCCAGATGCTCCTTCAGCCAGGCCAGCGTGAATTTCATCATCGCGACAGCCCTCCGGCGAGCGTCGGCACCGCCATTGGCACGAAGCCATAGTGCTTCAGCCAGCGCAGGTCGGACTCGAAGAACGCCCGCAGATCCGGTGGCCCATACTTCAGCATGGCGATCCGGTCGAGCCCCATGCCCCAGGCGAAGCCCTGGTACTCGTTCGGGTCGACGTCGCACATCTCGAGCACGCGCGGATTGACCATGCCGCAGCCCAGGATCTCCAGCCAGTCGTCGCCCTCGCCGATGCGGATCTGGCCGCCCTCGTACGAACAGCCGATATCCACCTCGGCCGACGGCTCCGTGAACGGGAAGTAGCTCGGCCGGAAGCGGAACTTCACGTGCTCCACCTCGAAGAAGGCCTTGCAGAAATCGTACAGAACGCCCTTCAGGTGCCCCATATGGGACTCCCGGTCGATCACCAGGCCCTCGACCTGATGGAACATGGGCGTGTGCGTCATGTCCGAGTCCGACCGATAGGTCCGGCCCGGCACGATGATCCGGATCGGCGGCTCGGTCGTCCGCATCGTGCGGACCTGCACGGGCGAGGTATGCGTCCGCAGGACCTTGCGGTTCCCGTCCGCGTCCGGCGGCAGATAGAACGTGTCGTGCATCTGCCGGGCCGGATGCTCCGGCGGGATGTTCAGCGCCGTGAAGTTGTGGAAATCGTCCTCGATGTCAGGGCCTTCGGCGATGGTGAAGCCCATATCGGCGAAGATCTGGGTCAGCTCGTCCAGCACCTGGCTGACGGGATGGATGCGGCCCTCGGTCTCCGGTCGCACCGGCAGGGTGACGTCCACCCGTTCCGATGCCAGCCGCGCATCCAGCTCGGCCGACTTCAAGGCCTCGCGCCGCGCGGCGACGGCGTCGCCCACGCGCTGCTTCAAGCCGTTGATGGCGGCGCCCGCGTTCTGGCGCTCCTCGGGCGACATCCCGCCCAGGCTCTTCAGCAGCTCGGTAATGCGGCCCTTGCGGCCCAGCGCGGAGATCCGCACCTCTTCCAGCGCCGCCATGTCGGCCGAGCCGTCGATGGCGGTCACGAATTCGCGCTCCAGCGCGTCGATTTCAGCAAGCATGTCTTTCCGTCACGTCGTCATATCAATCGCATCGGGAAACCCGGGGTGAGACGGGCCCCTTACGCACTGCAAGATCGATCGTCGGAAAGCGGCCCGTTCGGGCGCCCGGTCAACCGGCGTTGGCCAATGCCTGGCTCGCCTGGTCGACAAGCGCCTTGAAGGCCTCAGGTTCGTGGACGGCGATGTCGGCCAAGATCTTGCGGTCGACATCGATGCCGGCGAACTTGAGGCCGCTCATAAATCGGGCATAGTTCATGCCGTGCTGGCGGCTCGCCGCGTTGATCCGCTGGATCCAGAGCGACCGGAAATTCCGCTTCTTGACCCGCCGGTCGCGATAGGCGTACTCGCCGGCCTTGTCCACCGCCTGCTTGGCGACGCGGATGGTATTCTTGCGCCGTCCGCGATAGCCCTTGGCCTGCTTCAGGACCTTTTTGTGCCGGGCGTGCGAGGTGACGCCCCGTTTGACTCGCGCCATATCGGTGCCTCCTCAGCCGTTCGGCAGGAATTTCTTCACGATCTTGGCGTCCGCGGAGCTCATGATCGTGGTGCCGCGCAGGTTGCGGATCTGCTTGTTGGTGCGCTTGATCATGCCATGGCGTTTGCCGGCATGCTGGCGGCGCACCTTGCCGCTGGCCGTCAGGCGGAACCGCTTCTTGGCGCCGCTCTTGGTCTTCATCTTGGGCATTTCGCTTCCCTTTTTCGAACCAGGTACCGCGATCCGATTTTGGTTCAGAACTCGGATCAGAAGCCGTTTTGAGCGGACGGGCATGCCCAGGGGCGTATGCCCCGCGCCGGGCCGCTCGGCAAGCGCGCGTTTATAGCCGCCGCATCAGGGCGATGCAAGCGCGCAAACGTGACAGATAGCCCCGGTCAGGGGCGCCGAAGCGCTTACTTCGGCGCGATGACCATGGTCATCTGCCGGCCTTCCATTTTCGGAAACTGCTCGACCTTGGAGACTTCTTGCAGATCGTCCCGGACCCGGTGCAGGACCCGCATGCCGAGTTCCTGGTGCGCCATTTCGCGTCCGCGGAATCGCAGGGTCACTTTCACCTTGTCGCCTTCGTCGATGAATTTGGTCATCGACCGCATCTTGACGTCATAGTCGTGCTGGTCGATGTTCGGCCGCATCTTGATTTCCTTGATATCGACCGTTTTCTGCTTCTTTCGAGCCTCGTTCGCCTTTTTCTGGGCCTTGTACTTGAACTTGCCGTAATCGAGGATCTTGCAGACCGGCGGATCGGCATTCGGCGAGACCTCGACGAGGTCCATGCCGGCCTCGGCCGCCATGTCCAGCGCTTCGTCAATACCGACGATGCCGACATTCTCACCATCGGCGCCGACCAGCCTCACCTTGTCGACATCGATGTCGTTGTTCACGCGCGGACCCTCGCGGGTCGGCGGCGCGGTCACAAAGTAGCGTGCGATGTATCCATCTCCTTGGACGTTGCAAAAAAAGCTGTCATTCGCCGCCTGTTCCCATGCGCCCAGGCGGCCGGAAATCTCACCATAATATAAGTGTTCGACGCGGCGGTTGACAAAAGATTAAACGCCGGGAGCCGCTGATTCTCCCGCGAGCTGGGCGATCACGTCATCGCACGGCAGCACGTCCTGACGCTTGTCGCCGAGGCGCCGTACGGCCAGCGTCTTGGCCTCCATCTCGTTCTTGCCGACGGCGACGATGACCGGCACCTTGGCCAGACTGTGCTCGCGCACCTTGTAGCCGATCTTTTCGTTGCGGAGATCGAGCTCGACCCTGAGGCCGGCCGCGTGCATCTGCTCCGCGACCTCGCGGGCATAGGCGTCGGCGTCGTTGGTGATGGTGGCGATCATCACCTGCACCGGCGCCAGCCAGAGCGGGAAGCGGCCGGCGAAGTTCTCGATCAGGATGCCGATCCAGCGCTCGAACGAACCGAGGATCGCCCGGTGCAGCATGACCGGACGGTGCCGCTGGTTGTCCTCGCCCACATAGGTGGCGTCGAGCCGTTCGGGCAACACGAAATCGACCTGCAATGTGCCGCACTGCCAATCCCGGCCGATGGCGTCGCGCAGCACGAATTCCAGCTTGGGCCCGTAAAACGCGCCCTCGCCCGGGTTCATGGTATAGGGCAGGCCGGCCGCTTCGACCGCCGTCTTCAAAGCCGCTTCGGCCCGGTCCCAGACGTCGTCCTCGCCGGCCCGCACCGGCGGCCGGTCGGCGAACTTGACCATCACGTCGCTGAAGCCGAAGTCGCGGTAGACGCCCATCAGCAGGTCGCAGAACTTGATGCTCTCGTCGGTGATCTGATCGTCTGAGCAGAAGATATGGGCATCGTCCTGCACGAAGGCGCGCACCCGCATCAGCCCATGCAGCGCGCCCGACGGCTCGTACCGGTGGCAGCCGCCGAACTCGGCCATGCGCAGCGGCAGGTCGCGATAGCTCTTCAGGCGCTGCTTGAAGATCTGCACGTGCCCCGGACAGTTCATCGGCTTCAGCGCGAAGACTCGTTCTTCCGACTCCGACGTGTACATGTGCTCGCGGAACTTCTCCCAATGGCCCGAGGCCTCCCACAGGGTCCGGTCCACCAGCTGCGGCGTCTTCACCTCATCGTAGCCGGCCGCGTCCAGCCGGTCGCGCATGTAGCGCTCAACGGTGCGATAGAGCGTCCAGCCCTTGGGGTGCCAGAACACCATGCCGGCCGCCTCTTCCTGGAAATGGAACAGGTCCATCTCGCGGCCGAGCCGCCGGTGGTCGCGGCGCTCGGCCTCTTCCAGGCGGTGCAGATAGGCCTTCAGCTCCTTGTCGGTGCGCCAGCAGGTGCCATAGACGCGCTGCAGCATCTCGTTGCGCGAGTCGCCGCGCCAATAGGCGCCGGCGATTTTCATCAACTTGAACGACGTGCCCAGCTTGCCGGTCGACGGCAGATGCGGACCGACGCAGAGGTCGATAAATTCGCCCTGCCGATAGACCGAGATCACCTCGTCCTCCGGTAGATCGGCGATGATCTCGGCCTTGTAAAGCTCGCCGATCGATTTGAAATAGCCGATGGCGTCGTCGCGGTCCCAGACCTCGCGGACGATCTCCTCGTCGCGGCCAACGATCTCGCGCATCCGCGCTTCCATGGTCTCGAGGTCGTCGGGCGTGAACGGCTCGGACCGAGAGAAGTCGTAATAGAAGCCGTCGTCGATCGCCGGGCCGATGGTGACCTGGATATCCGGCCACAGCTCCTTCGCGGCTTCCGCCAGCACGTGCGCGCAGTCATGCCGCAGCAGCTCCAACGCGTCGTCGTCCTTGGCGGTGACGATTTCCAGCGCCGCGTCCTGCGCGATCGGCAACGACAGGTCGACCAGCGTGCCGTCGATCCGCGCCGCCAACGCCGCCTTGGCGAGGCCCGGGCCGATATCGGCCGCCACCGTGGCGGCGGTGACCGGGCCGTCATATTCTCGAGTGCTACCGTCGGGGAGACTGATGGAAACCATGGACAACAGGATCCAGCTACGTTGCGGCCGCCGGAGAACGCGGCCGGTGCGGGCGAAAAAGAAGCGAGATTTAACGCGCTGTCAAGGCGGCCCCGGCACAGTATCCTGGCGGTTGTATAGTCTCATCATTAAATACAATTAAGCTTAAGGAATTATCGCCATGGACGCCGTCAACCGGCCGGGCCCGGACAACGGTCCCGGACCCGACAGTAATGCCAAGCTCGCCTTCGAGTTCGACGGCCGAGCGGGCGAAATCACCTCGATGGTCATCGTCAATGCGCTCTTGACGCTGCTGACCGTCGGCATCTACCGCTTCTGGGCGCGTACGCGCGTGCGGCGCTATCTCTGGAGCCATATGCGGCTGCTGGGCGACCGGCTGGAATACACCGGCACCGGCAAGGAGCTGTTCCTCGGCTTCCTGATCGTCTTCTTCGTCGTGCTGCTGCCGCTGGTCCTGGCGAACATGGCGGCCGAGTTCTTCCTGTTGACCCAATACCCGGTCGCCTACGGCGTGTTCATGGCGGGCCTCTATCTTTTCATCCTGTTCCTGGTCGGCGTCGCGCAGTATCGGGCCCAGCGCTACCGGTTAAGCCGCACCAACTGGCGCGGCATCCGGGGTGGATTGCCGGGTTCTTCCGTGCGTTACGGCCTGGCGTTTCTCGGATTCACGCTGCTCTTGCCGTTCAGCCTGGGCTGGACCTATCCCTGGCAGCGCATGACCTTGATGCGCATGATGATGAACGAAACCCGTTTCGGCGATCGAAAGTTCTCGTTTGATGGTCGTGTCGGCCCGCTCATGGGCGCCTACGCCGTCACCTGGTTCGCACTGATCGTCCTCTGGACGGTGGTCTTGGGCGCCGTTGTCGGTGGTGCCGTTCTCACAAGCCTGGCCGCGGGCGGCGAGGAACTGACGCCGGATCAGCTCGGTGCGGTCGGATTTCTCCCGTTCTTCGTGATTTTGCTGCTGCTGCCAGTCAGCTCGCTGATCGCCACTTGGTATCGGGCTCGCGAGTTCGCTTACATGGGCAGCTGCACACGCTATGAAGGGCTTCAGTTCCGCTTCGATGCGACGTTCGGCAGCCTGTTCCGGCTTGGCTTCGGCAATCTGTTGATCGTTCTCTTCACGCTTGGCATGGGCCTGCCTTACGCGCAGCTCAGGAACTTCCGTTACTTCTGCGCACGCTTGAGCGCCGAGGGTCAGGTCGACTTCGAGGCCATCCGGCAGAGCGCGGAACTGCGGCCAAGCGTCGGCGAGGGTCTGGCCGACGCTTTCGACGGCGGCACGGTCTGAGGTGACGAACGCGGTCGCGGCCGTCTATTTCGACGGGAAATCCGCCCGTCGGCAGGACGCGACCGTCGCCCTCGGCCCCCAGGGCATCACCATTGCCGCGCCGGACGGCGCGCCGATCGGCTTCTGGTCGCTTAAGGACCTGACGCCGGCCGAGCCCGTTCGCCGCGGCCAGCCGGTGAAGATCGGCGTCGTCTACGATACCGATGCGCGGCTGCAGGTGGACGATCCCGGCTTCGCCGTGGCGCTGTTGGCGCAGGCGCCGCACCTCGCGCCATCGAAACGCTTCCTGACGCGCAGTCTGCCGCAGATCGGCCTGGGCCTTGCCGCCGCGGCGGTGCTGGTGGCGGCGGTCGTCTACGGCATCCCGGCGCTGTCGCGGCCCATCGCCAAGATGGTGCCGCTGAGCTGGGAGCGGGATCTCGGGCAAAACCTGGTCACCATGATCATCGGCGACACCAAGCGGTGTGAACACGCTGAGGGACGCGCCGCGTTGGATCGGCTGATCGGCCGCCTCGCCGCCGTGCAGGACACCCGCTATGCCTACAACGTGACGGTCGCGAAACTGGACAGCGTCAACGCTTTCGCCGCGCCGGGCGGCGAGATCGTGCTCCTGAACGGCCTGCTGAAAGAGGCCCAGTCACCGGACGAGGTCGCCGGCGTGCTGGCGCACGAGATGGCGCACGTGGTCGAGCGGCACCCGACGGCCAGCGCCATCCGCGCGCTCGGCGTCTCGATCCTGCTGGAGCTGGTGACCGGCGACGGCGCCGGGGCGGCGGCCGGCCTGGCCGAGTTCGGCGGAGTCCTGCTGCTGTTTTCCTACAGCCGCGACAACGAGCGTGAGGCCGACCGTCTGGCGCAGGAGATGCTGTCACGCGCCGGCCTGAAAACCACCGGCCTGGTCGACTTCTTCAAACGGCGCGCCGGCGAGAACACGCTCTACGACATCAAGCTGCTCGACTATTTCAGCACGCACCCGCCATCGGACGAGCGCAGCCGCGACGCCGCGCGCGCGGGTCATGTCGGCGAGACGGCGCTGACATCAGAGGAATGGCAGGCACTGCAGGCGATCTGCGATTAGGCAAGCTCGAGGGCGCGCCAGACGTCGTCAGCCGGCAGCGCGGACAACGGCTCGCGCCGCAGCACCTTGACGGCGCGCCCGCGCGGCGCGGTGCGGTCGGGATCGGACTCCTCCGAAAACAAGACGACGCACGGACAGCCGGCGATCGCCGCCATGTGCATCGGTCCGGTGTCGTTGCCGATGGCCAGCGTGGCGCCGCGCGCGAGAACGGCGATCTGCTCAAGACTGGTCCTGCCGGCAAGGTTGACGGCCGACGGACAGCCGGTCGCGATCTCGGCCGCGATCGCGCGTTCATCCGGCCCGCCGATGATCGCGGGCGTCAGCCCCTGCGCCGAGAGGCGACCGGCGAGCTCGGCGTAGCGGGACGCCGGCCAGCGTTTGCGGGGACGGTGCGCCGCCCCGCCCGGCACCAGCAGGGCATAGGGCGGTTTGAGATCGAAGCCGCAGACATCCGCCTCGACCCAATCCAGGCTCGGCGCCGGCACCGTATCGATGCCGGCCATGTGCAGCTGATCGGCCTGCCGGTCGATGGTGTGCATGCCGCCGCGCGCCGGATTGTCGTGCGGGTGCGAGCCGCGGGCGGCGATGCCGGACCATTCCGGCCGCTTTGCCGCCGGGAAGAGATGGAAATAGAAGCTGGAGCGGCTGGAGGTCTGCAGGTCGTAGACCCGCTCGAAGCCGCCCTCCCGCAAACGACGCCGCAGCGCCAGAAGCGCGGAGAGCTGTGGAATGCGGGGCCGGGAATCGACCCAGACCTCGTCGAACAGGCCGCTCGCGCGGGCCAACCCGGCATAGGGCGCCGTCGTCAGCAGGGTGATGTGAGCTTCGGCGTGATGCGCGCGGATCGCCGCGGCCGGCCCCAGCGCCATGACGAAATCGCCCAGCGCGCCATGCTTGATGATCAATATCCGCGATGGCCCCCCCGGTGCCGACGCGGACATCAGCTGCGCAACACCGACTCGTAGACCGCCAGCGTGCGGGCGCACATCAGTTCGACCGTGAAGTTGTTGCAGATGTTCATGCGCGCGACGCCCGCCATGTGCTCGCGCCACTCGTTGTCGAGCGCCAGCGCCGCCTCCAGCGCCCGGGCGAGCGCTGCCGGATCGCGCGGCGGGATCAGCCATCCGGTGCGGCCTTCCTGGATGATCTCCTCGCTGGCGCCGTTGTCGGTGGCGATCACTGGCCGGCCCATGGCCTGGGCCTCGGCCGAGACCCGGCCGAAGCCTTCCGGTTCGATCGACGCGGACACGACCACATCGGCCAGCATGTAGGCGGCCGACATGTCGCGGCAGTGGTCGAGAATCCGGACCATGCCGCGCACGCCCCGCTTCTCGGCCAGATCCTCCAGCTCCTGGCGATAGCGCTCACGGCCCTGGTCGGCGCCGACCAGGATGCAGGTCACGTCCTTGCGGTCGAGCATGGCCAGCGCCTCGATCAGCACCGCCTGGCCCTTCCAGCGGGTCAGCCGGCCGGGCAGCATCACCACCGGTCCGCCGTCCGGCAGGCGCCAGGCATTGGCCAGCTGAATCATGCGCTCGGCACTGACCCGGTTGGGATCGAACAGGTCGACATCGACGCCGCGATGGATCATCACCAGCCGGTCGTCCTCGACGCCATAGTTCCGGCGGACATGGTCGTAGACGAACTGCGAGATCGCGATCACCGCGTCGCCCTTGGCCATGACGGCGTTGTACCAGTGCTTGAGAAAACCGTCGCCATAGGGGCTGTGAAACGTCGTGACGAACGGCCGGCCGGTGCGGCGGGCGGCATACAGCGCGCTCCAGGCCGGCGCCCGGCTGCGGGCATGCACCAGATCGACCCCATAGGCTTCGATGATTTCGGCCAGACGGTCGGCATTCCGGCGGATCTTCAGCGGGCTTTTGGTCGCCAGCTCGCAGTCGATGTGCTGACCGCCGGCGCGGTCCAGCTCATGCGTCATCGGACCGCCGCTGGAAGCGACCAGCGCCGTCCAGCCTGCCTCGACCAGGCCACGCGCCACCTGCACCGTGCCGCGCTCGACCCCGCCGGCTTCAAGCGCCGGCAGAACCTGCAGCACGACTGGCGCGCGGCTTTCCGTCGCCGCCGGCTCGGTGCTAGATTGCGCCGCCAGACTCATCTGCCTGCAAAATCCATATAACTGCCCCCAGCATGACCCTCGATAAAACCCCAAAATTCCTAAGAAAATCCGACGATGCAACCATCGCCTATCACGACCTGCCGGGAAAATCACCCGGCGTGATGTTTTGCGGCGGTTTCATGTCGGACATGACCGGCACAAAGGCGACCGCGCTGGAGGCGCATTGTCGCGAAACCGGACGCGCCTTCGTGCGATTCGACTATACCGGCCACGGCCAGTCCAGCGGCCGTTTCGTCGACGGCACGATCGGCGCGTGGGCGGACGACGCCATTGCCGTGCTGGACGAGATCGCGCAAGGCCCGCAGATCGTCGTCGGCTCCTCCATGGGCGGCTGGATCATGCTGCTGATGGCGCTGGGCCGGCCCGAGCGGATCGCCGGTCTGGTCGGCATCGCGCCGGCGCCGGATTTCGTGCTCTGGATGTGGGACGGCTTCTCGGACGAGATCAAGCGCACGCTCGAAACCGACGGAGTCTACCGCGCGCCGTCCGAATACAGCGACGAGCCCTATGAGATCAGCATGGCCCTGATCGAGGACGGCCGGCAGCGGCTGGTGCTGGACCGCGAGGTCGCCGTCACCTGCCCCGTGCGCATCCTGCACGGCATGCAAGACCCCGACGTGCCCTGGCAACGCTCGCTGGAACTGGTCGACAAGCTCGCCAGCGACGACGTCGCCGTCACGTTCGTTAAGAACGGCGACCACCGCCTGTCCGAACCCAACGACATCGCCCGCCTGCTGGCCACCGTCGACGCGCTCTGCGAACAAACCGCCACCTGACGCCAGAGTCATCCTAGCGAAACCCAAGATCCACGTTCGGATTCGACCTTGGATGCCCTGAGTTCACAAACGACGTGCAACACCTTGTGTTGGAAGTGTTGCGATAGGACGCGGTTACGCCCAGTTGTCATTGGAAAAGTGGCGCGAGAGGGCATTCGACTGAACCTTGGATTCTACTTCTGTTCGGCGCATATTTGCGTAATTCTACCGACAAGAAACGTCTATTTCGTGGTTCTTCCCTTCAAGGGGCGTAGAGATCGGGTCATCGTATAGTCAGGCATCTACTTGCGAGGAGGGTCCGTCGTGACATTCCGCACGCCACTGACAGATCGCCTCGGGCTGCAAATTCCCGTTATCGCCGCGCCACTCGGCCGCGGCTCCACGCCAGCTTTTCTCGCCACGCTCTCGCAGCATGGCGCCATGGGATTCGTCGCTCTAATGCACATGCCGGAAGACGAGGTGCGGCAGAATTTGTCGGCGTATGTGGCGGCAACCGGCGGCGGAAATCGCTTCGGCGTGAACCTCACGCTCATCGTCGACCAGACGCGCCGACTGGAGGCCGCGCTGGAAGCCGGCTGCCGTATCGTCTCCTTCTGGCAAGGCGATCCGACAGCCTACGTCCGGCGCGCCAAGGAAGCGGGGGCGGTTGTGTTCTGGACCGTGTCCGGGGTTGCCGAGGCCGCGCGGGCGGCGGACCTCGGCGTCGATTTTATTGTCTGTCAAGGACGCGAGGCTGGCGGACACCTGGTCGGTGAAGCGCCGTTGATGACAATGCTGCCTGCGCTGGTTGACGCCGCTGGTGGGGTGCCGGTCGTGGCCGCCGGCGGTATTGCCGAAGGACGTGGGCTGGCGGCCGCGCTGGCGCTTGGCGCGTGCGGTGCATGGATGGGGACGCGCTTCGTCGCATCGGCCGAAAGCGGCAACCATAGCGGCCACAAGCAGCGCATCGCGCAGGCTGGATTTGGCGATTTGGTCGAGACAAGGCTGTTCGACGGCGGCTGGCCCGACAGCCCACACCGCGTTTTACGCAATGCGACGCTGGACAATTGGGAGACGGCAGGTTCGCCCCCTCGGGGCGCAAGACCGGGCGAAGGCGAGCGTATCGGCAGCTATCCGAATGGCGCGGCGATTCTGCGTTATGACGTTGCGACGCCCTGGGACGGGATGGAGGGCGACTGGGAGGCTACTGCGCTCTATGCGGGTATGTCGGCAGCCTTGGTGCGAGAGGTCGAGACCGTGCCCGAGATCCTCTCGCGCATCGAGTCTGATGCCACGGCGGCGCTGCGTCGGGCACTGGCTGAATGACGAATCAACATCGGCGGCGATATCGAACCGGACGGCCCGCGACACGCATCCCACTCGCCCGCAACTAGCGCGCACCGTGACTGACCTTGTCCGGCGCATAACGCACCGGTTATTGCTGTTAGATCGTCTCGAGACAGTGCCGCAAACCGTTGCGATAGTCCGGGTAAGCCAAGCGCACACCCAGCTCCGACTTGATCCGGTCATTACGCACCCGCTTGCTCTCGGCATAGAAGCTGCGGCCCATCGGCGACAGCTCGGCGGCCGCGAACGGCACCAGCGGCGGCGGCTCAACACCCAGCAGCCCGGCGGCGAAGGCGACCACGTCCTGCGGCGGCGCCGCTTCGTCGTCGCAGACGTTGTAGGCGGCGCCCGGATTGGGCCGGCTTATCGAAGCCTCGAGCACGGCGGCGATATCGTCCACATGGATGCGGCTGAACACCTGGCCCGGCTTGTCGATGCGCTTCGCCGTGCCGTTGCGCACGCTAAGGAGCTGATTGCGTCCGGGCCCGTAGATCCCGGCCAATCGGAACAGGTGCACTGGTAGCGGTAACGCCAGCCAGGCCCGCTCCGCCGCGACCCGGCGGCGGCCGCGTTCGGTCGACGGCCTGAGGTCGTCGTCCTCCGACACCCAGTCGCCGCCGCGGTCGCCGTAGACCCCCGTGGTCGAGAGGTAGCCGACCCAGGCGACATCTTCGAGCGCAGCCAGATCCTGACCGTGATGATCGATAACCAGATCGCCGGCCGCGTCCGGCGGTACCGAGCTCAGGATATGCGTGACACCGGCCAGCGCCGCCGCGGCATCGTCCAGCGGCCGGTCACGGTCGAACAGCTGCGCCTCGATCCCCTCGGTCGCCAGTCGTGCCTGCTTCTCCGGCGATCGGCAGGTGCCGGCAATGCGCCAGCCGTCGGCCCGCAATCGCGCGATCAGCGCCATGGCACTATATCCGAGGCCGAAACAGAACAGTGATCCGCCGGTATCCCTCATCGCATCGTCCCGTAAACAGCTTGCATCTTGCCCCGCCGGCCACGACCTTAGGCCA
Organism: Alphaproteobacteria bacterium; assembly: GCA_965232515.1. Taxonomy (GTDB): domain Bacteria; phylum Pseudomonadota; class Alphaproteobacteria; genus JANQKO01. Next base: position 3,858,999 of record CBDDPY010000002.1, read on the forward strand.
AATGCGGATCCGGGAACATGTCGCACTGACGCTGGCGCCGTTGCTGCTGCTCGGTGGCCTGGCCGCGCCGGCCATGGCCGGCCGGCTGGACCATGCCGAGCAGTATCGCGCCTGCCTGACGCTGGCGCATCGCGACGCCCGCGGCGCCATCGAGTCGGCGGCCGTCTGGCGACAGGCCGGCGGCGGCGCGGCAGCTCAGCATTGCACGGCCGTCGCGCTGATCGAGCTGAAGCAATACGCCGACGCGGCGATCCGTCTGGAAGCGCTCGCCGCCGAGTTGCCGGCGGACTCGCAGGTGAATCCGGCCGACATCCTGGGTCAGGCCGCCAATGCCTGGCTGCTCGCCGACCGCGACGACGAAGCGCTGCGGCTGATCGACGAAGCCCTCGTCATGGCGCCAAATGCTCCTGATCTGCATGTCGATCGGGCTCGAATCCTCGCGCATCACGGCCAATACGAGGCGGCGCTCGCCAATCTCGACAAGGCGCTGGCCAGCGATCCGACCGATGACGACGCGCTCGCCTTCCGCGCCAGCGCGCTACGCCGTCAGGGAAGACTGGTGGATGCGCTCGCCGATGCCACCACGGCGCTCGAGATCAATCCCGACAACGCCTCGGCCCGGCTCGAGCGCGGCATTATCCGAAAGGCGCTCGGCGACGCCGAGGCCGCCCGCGTCGATTGGCGCGAGACCGTCGCGCGGCATGCCGGCACCCCGGCCGGTGACGCCGCAAGCCAGTATTTGCAGTCGCTCGACTAAGCCACGGCATGCCATTCCGCGCGCACATCGACATCCACCTCCGTCGGCAGGTGTCGGTCGCGGAATTTGGCAAAGCGCATCTCGTCGCTTAGCCGCGATAGGGCCCAGACCGCCATTGCGCGCACCAGTGCGGACGGGTCCGACAGCAGCGGTTCGATGTCGTCGGCGAGCGCCGCCTCGCCGCTGTTGCCGATGGCGATCAGCACGTTGCGGACGAAGCGGTCCCGTCCCAATCGCTTGACCGGCGAACCGGCGAAGACCCGGCGAAAGCCGGCATCGTCCAACTTCACCAGGTCGCGCAGCTTCGGCGCGGTCAGCTCCACCCGCGGCAGAAACGCCGTCTCGCGCGCCCGTTCAGCGAACTTGTTCCAGGGGCAGACGGCCAGACAATCGTCGCAGCCGAAGATCCGATTGCCCATGGCGGCGCGGAATTCGACATCGATGTGGCCCTTGTGCTCGATCGTCAGATAGGAAATGCAGCGCCGGGCGTCCAGCTGATAGGGCGCCGGGAAGGCGTCGGTCGGGCAGACATCGAGGCAGCGTCGGCAGCCGCCGCAATGGTCCTCGTGGGGGTCCGTATCGGCCGGCAGGTCGAGGTCCGTGAACACAGCGCCCAGGAACAGCCAGGAGCCGAACTGGCGCGAGACCAGATTGGTGTGCTTGCCCTGCCAGCCGATCCCGGCCTGCCGGGCGAGCGGCTTTTCCAGCACGGGCGCGGTATCGACGAACACCTTGATGCCGGCGCCGTGCGCGTCGTGCAGCCAGCGGCCGATCCGCTTCAGCCGCGATTTGATGACGTCGTGGTAGTCGCGCCCCTGGGCATAGACCGAGACGATGCCCCGGTCCGGCCGGTCGAGCAGCGCCAGCGGATCGCCGGCCGGGCCGTAGTTCATCGCCAGCATGATGACGCTACGCACCTCGGGCCAGAGTGTCCGCGGATCGGCTCGCCGGTTCGCCTTGGCCGCCAGCCAGTCCATGTCGCCGTACCGGTCCAGCGCGATGAAGCGGCGAAAGCGTTCGCCTGCCTCGGCGACCGAACCCGGATCCGCGAAGCCGACCTGATCGAAGCCCAACGAATTGGCGTAGTCCCGGATTGCCGACCGCAAATCGTCCGTCGGTTGGTCGGCCGCGCTAGAAGTCGAGGTCCGCATAATGCTTCGGCGGCGGCAGGCCGGAGATATGGTCGGCCAGGATCGGGCGGAAGCTGGGCCGCGATTTCACCCGCGCATACCATTCCTTGGCCGCCTCATGATTGGCCCAGGGCACGCTGCCGAGATAGTCGAGGCAGGAAAGCTGCGCCGCGGCGCTGATGTCGGCCAGGCTGAATTCCTCGCCGGCGATCCAGTTCCGCCGTTCCACCAGATAGCTGACATAGTGCATGTGGTAGACGATGTTCTCGAGCCCGGCCCGGATCAGCGAGGAGTCGGGCTCGCCCATGCCCATGAACCGCTTCAGCAGCTTTTCGCGCAGCAGATATTCCGTCACCTCGCCGTGGAACTTCTGGTCGAACCAGGCGACCAGACGGCGGACCTCGGCCCGCCCGGCGGGATCGAAGCCGATCAGCGAGCGGTCGGGATAGGCCTCGTCCAGGTATTCGCAGATCGCCTGGCTGTCGGCCAGCGCCAAGCCGTCCGGTTCGATCAGCACCGGCACCGTGCCGGACGGGTTCACCGCCAGAAACGCCTCGCGGCGCTCCCAGTACTTCTCGACCTGCATCTCGAATTCGAGCCCCTTCTCCTTCAGGGCAATGCGCAGCTTGCGGCAGAAGGGAGAGAGCCAGAAGTGATAGAGCTGGCGCATGGCGCGCAGTCTAGACGAAGGCGGAAATCCTTACCAATGAGCTTATGGGACGGACAGCACCAGCTTGCCGACCACCTGGCGGTCGACGATCATTTGTAGCGCCTCGGCCGCCCGCGCCAGCGGCAGCACGTCATGCACGTGCGGGGTCAGCTCGCCGGCTTCGGCATGGCGCAGCAGCGCGTCGATGTTTCGACGACTGCCTTCCGGATCGCGGCGAGCATGCTCGCCGGCCCTGAGACCGATCACCGCGCAGCCCTTCAGCAGCGGATAGTTGGCCGGTATCTCGGGAATGCGCCCATCGGCGAAACCGACCACCAGCAACCGCCCGCCCCAGTTGATGCAGCGCAGCGATTCATCGAACACGTCGCCACCCACGGGATCGTAGATCACGTCGGCGCCGGCGCCGCCGGTCAGCGCCTTCACCTGTTCGCGAAAACCGCCGGCCGCGACGTTGATGACGTGATCGGCGCCGGCCGCCTGCACGACCGCGAGCTTGGCGTCACTGCCGCCCGTCGCGATGACCTCGGCGCCCAACAGCTTCGCCAGCCGCACGGCCGCCATGCCCACGCCGCCCGAGGCGCCGTGGACCAGCACCGTTTCGCCCGCTCGCAGCCGGCCGCGGTCGACCAGTGCGTGATAGGCGGTGACATTGCCGACGGCGAAAGCCGCGCCTTGCACGAAGGAATAGCCGGCCGGCATTGGCAGCAACTGGTCCGGCGCCACCACAGCCTGTTCGGCGAAGGCGCCCGGCCGAATCCGCACGATAGCCTTGTCGCCCGGCCGCCAGCCGTTCACACCGGCGGCGGCCTCCATGATCTCGCCGGCCGCCTCCATGCCAGGCACGAACGGCAGCGGCGGTTTGTGCTGATAGCCGCCGGCCACCATCAGCACATCGGGGAAGTTGACGCCGGCCGCACGGATGGCGACACGCACCTGCCCCGGCCCCATCTCGGGCGGATTGATGTCCTCCAGCCGCAGGACCTGCGGCGGCCCCAGCGCGCGGCAGACGACGGCCCGCACGGCTCAGGCGGCGTCGTGGAAGATGATGCCGAGCGCGTAGCGCACGCCGCCGCGCACCCGGCTGACGCCGTGGCGCATCTTGCAGGCGTGCATGCCCCGCTTGCCTTCGACCGGTCTTTCGGTGACCGGAAAGATGATCGCCTCGCCCTGCTCCAGCTGGATCGCCTCGCCACGCGATTGCGCCCGCGGCCGCTGTTCGACCAGCAGGAACTCGCCGCCGGTATAGTCGGTCCCGGGCCGGCTGAGGCCGATCGTAACCTGCAGCGGGAAGCACAGGTCGCCGTAGAGATCCTGGTGCAGGCAGTTATAGCCGCCGGTCTGATAGCGCAGCATCAGCGGCGTCGGCCGCGTCTGCTTCTTCTTGTGGCAGAGCTTCAGATAGGCGCTCAGGCTCGCCGGATAGCGCTCCTTGCGGCCGAGATCGGCCATCATGCGGTTCGCGATCGGTGCCAGCTTGCGGTAGAGGTGGGTCCTGAGCTGACCGACGATGCCCGGCAGCGGATTGCCGAAATACTTGTATTCGCCCTCGCCGAACCGGTAGCGGGCCATGTCGATGCGGCTGCGGAAAATGTCGTCGTCGGCATAGAGGACGGCGAGCGCCGCGCATTCCGAGCCCGACAGCAGCGGCCCTGTGCGGGCATAGCCCTCGGCGCCGATCGCCTTGGCGGCGCCGCGCCAATCGACGGCCTTCACCCGGTCGGCGATTTTGGTCTCGGCCATGTCGAAACTGTTAACGGGAAACATCCGTCGTTCTATCCGATTATTGTGCGCCAATCCCCCGTGCGCCGCCCGGCGGGAAGGATGGCGGCGGCGCTGCGCCAAGCATGGCACGGCAATCTTTAAAATTGCCCCCAAATTCTCGCCCGAGGCCAATGAAAAATTCGGGCGGTTCCCCCGGATCAGGCCGTGGCGGCCGCGTCTTCGTCGCTCAGTGGGTGCGCCAACAGAGCCACCATTTCCTTCGGGCAGACCTGAACGAACTTCTTCAGTTGTAAATCCCACTCGTTAAGCAATCTGGATGAGAAAACCGATTGGGTCGCGGTGACATGCTGGCCGATCAGATCCTTCAGCACGCCCTCCCAGTGTTCGGTCTTGACCGGCTGCCAGATCACGCTGTCGGCGTTGATCCGGACGCCGATCTCGCCGTTGGGGTCGTAGATGAAGGCCATGCCGCCCGTCATGCCGGCGGCGAAATTGTCGCCGACCGAACCCAGAATCACGGCGACGCCGCCGGTCATATATTCGCAGCCATTCGCGCCGCAGCCTTCGACCACGGCATTGGCGCCCGAATTGCGCACCGCGAAGCGCTCGCCGGCCCGGCCGGCGGCGAACAGATGGCCTCCGGTCGCGCCATAGAGCACGGTGTTGCCGATGATGGTGTTCTCGTTGCTCTTCAGCGGGCTCGACGGCACCGGGCGGACCACGATGTCGCCCCCCGACAGGCCCTTGCCGACATAGTCGTTGGCGTCGCCGAAGACTTCCAGCCGTAGCCCCTGCACCGCGAAGGCGCCGAGCGACTGGCCGGCCGACCCGCGCAGGCGCACGGTGATATGCCCTGGCTGCAACCCGGTCATGCCGAAGGTCCGGGTGATCATTGACGACAGCTTGGTGCCGACCGCGCGATGGATATTGCGGACGTTGTAGGCGAGCTGCATTTTCTGGCCTGCCATCATCAACGGCTCGGCGTCCTGCAGCATCTGCGCGTCCAGCGTTTCCGGCACCTCGTTGCGGCCGCGCACGGCGCAGAACCGCGGATGCTCGTCGCTGTCGGCCTGGACCAGCAGCGGATTCAGGTCGAGGTCGTCGAGGTGCGGCGCGCCGCGGCTGACCTGCATCAGCAGGTCGCTGCGGCCGATGATCTCCTCGATCGAGCGGGCGCCGATGGCGGCCAGGATCTCGCGCACTTCCTCGGCCATGAAGCTGAACAGGTTCACCACCTTCTGCGGCGTGCCCTCGAACTTGGCGCGGAGCGCCTCGTCCTGGGTGCAGATGCCGACCGGACAGGTATTGGAATGGCACTGCCGAACCAGGATGCAGCCCATGGCGACCAGCGCCGCGGTGCCGACGCCGAATTCCTCGGCCCCCAGCATGGCAGCGATGACGACGTCGCGGCCGGTCTTGATGCCGCCGTCGACCCGGAGCCGTACGCGATGTCGCAGGCCGTTCAGCGTCAACAGCTGGTTCGCCTCGCTCAGCCCCATCTCCCAGGGGTTGCCGGCATACTTGATGCTGGTCTGCGGGCTGGCGCCGGTGCCGCCGACATGGCCGGAAATCATGATCACGTCGGCCTTGGCCTTGGCGACGCCGGCGGCGATGGTGCCGATGCCGGACTCGGCGACCAGCTTGACGTTGACCCGGGCCTCCGGATTGATCTGCTTCAGATCGTAAATGAGCTGCGCCAGGTCTTCGATCGAGTAGATGTCGTGGTGCGGCGGCGGCGAGATCAGCGTCACGCCCGGCGTCGACAGCCGGAGCGTCGCAATCTCGGCCGTGACCTTGAAGCCCGGCAGCTGACCGCCCTCGCCGGGCTTGGCGCCCTGGGCGATCTTGATCTCGATCTCCTCGCACATGTTCAGGTATTCGGCGGTGACGCCGAACCGGCCTGAGGCGATCTGCTTGATCGCCGAGTTGGCGTTATCGCCGTTGGCGCGCGGATGGAAACGTTCCTGGCCCTCGCCGCCCTCGCCGGAATCCGACTTGGCGCCGATCTGGTTCATAGCGATGGCCAGCGTCTCGTGCGCTTCCCGGCCAAGCGCGCCGTGCGACATGGCGCCGGTGACGAAACGCTTGCGCAGCTCAGTGATGGATTCCACCTCGTCCAGCGGCACCGGATCGCCAAGCGGCTTGAACTCCAGCAGATCGCGCAGGTTCACCGGCGGCATGGTGTGCACGCCGTCGGCGAACCGCCGGTAGTGCGAGTAGGAATCGTTGGCCACGGCCTCCTGCAGCACGTGGATCAGCTGCCCGTCGAAGGAATGCACCTCGCCGTTGCGCCGATAGCGGTAGAGCCCGCCGATCGGCAGGGCGATGACCTCGTCCTCGAAGGCCTTGCCGTTGATCTCGGTGACCTTTTGCTGAATACCGGAGAGGCCGATGCCGGAGATGCGCGAGGTCATGCCGGGAAAGTATTCCGCCACCAGCGTCCGGCTGAGACCGACGGCCTCGAAGTTGTAGGCGCCGCGATAGGAGCTGAGCACGGCGATGCCCATCTTCGACATCACCTTCAGCAGGCCCTGGTCGGCGGCCACGCGGAAGCGCTGCACGCATTCCTCGAACGACAGGCCCGGCAGCAGGCCGCGGCGATGGCGGTCGCGGATCGTCTCCTGCGCCAGATAGGCGTTAATGGTGGTCGCACCGACGCCGATCAGCACGGCGAACGCGTGCACGTCGATGCACTCGGCCACCCGGCAGTTCAACGAGGTGTAGGTCCTGAGGCCCTGCTCGACCAGATGCGTGTGCACGCCGCCGACCGCCAGGATCATCGGAATGGCCGCCCGGTCCGTCCCCACGCCCTCGTCGGTCAGGATCAGATGCACGGCGCCGCTACGCACCGCGTCCTCGGCCTCGTCGCGAATGCGGCGCAGCGCGTCGCGCATGGCGTTCGGCCCCTTGCTGGGCGCGAAAGTGCAGTCGATCGTCCGCGCGAAATCGCCCATATAGGCGCGCATGTCCTCGAACTCGCGGTTCGACAGCACAGGCGAATCCAGCTCCAGCACCTTGAGCTGGCTGTCGTCCTCGGCCAGCACGTTGCCAAGGTTGCCGAAGCGCGTTTTCAGCGTCATCACCTGGTGCTCGCGCAGCGAGTCGATCGGCGGGTTGGTGACCTGACTGAACTGCTGGCGGAAGAAGTGGTGCAGGCCGCGATAGCGGTCCGACAACACGGCAAGCGGCGTGTCGTCGCCCATCGAGCCGGTCGCTTCCTTGGCGTCCTCGACCATGGGGTGCAGGATCAGCTCGATCTCTTCGTGCGTGTAGCCGGCCGCGACCTGCCGACGGCGCAATTCGGCGCTTTCATAGAGCTCCGGCTCGCCGGCGTCCTTGCGCACGATGCTGTCCAGCGACTTGATGTTCTGGACCCAGGTCTCGAACGGCTTTTCGGCCGCCAGCCGCTCCTTCAGTTCCTCGTCGTGGTACAGCTCGCCGGCCGACAGGTCGACGCCGATCATCTGGCCGGGACCGATGCGCCCCTTCTCGATGATCTGCTGCTCCGGCAGCGCCACCATGCCGGTCTCCGAGCCGCAGAACAGCAGGCCATCGGCGGTGATCGAATAACGCATCGGCCTGAGGCCGTTACGGTCCATGCCGCCGATGATCCAGCGGCCGTCGGTCGCGGCAATCGCCGCCGGGCCGTCCCACTGCTCCATCAGCGCGTTGCAGTAGGCATACATGGCGCGCTGCGCCGGGCTGATGCCGGCAACCTTCGACCAGGCTGGCGGAATCAGCAACGACTTCGCCATCGGCGCGCTGCGGCCGGCCCGCACCAGCAGTTCGAAGGCCGCATCGAGCGCGGCCGAATCCGAACTGCCGGGCTGGATGATCGGCTTGATGTCGCCGCTGCGGTCGCCCAGCGCTTCGGACGCCATACGGATCTCGTGGCTCTTCATCCAGTTCACGTTGCCCTTCAGCGTGTTGATCTCGCCGTTGTGGGCGAGCATGCGGAAGGGCTGCGCCAGCCGCCAGGTCGGGAAGGTGTTGGTCGAGTAGCGCTGGTGGAAGATGGCGAAATGCGAGATGAAACGGTCGTCCAGCAGGTCCGGATAAAAGGCCGTCAGTTGCTCGGCCAGGAACATCCCCTTGTAGATGATCGAGCGGCAGCTCAGCGAGCAGATGTAGAACTCGTTGATGCTCACTTCGGCGACGCGGCGTTCGATATGGCGGCGGATGACGTAGAGATCGCGTTCGAACTTTTCCTCGTCGATCGCCTTCTCGCTGTAGATCATTACCTGCTCGATTTCCGGCCGTGTGGCGTTCGCCTTCTCGCCGGTCACGCCGGTGTCGACCGGCACCTGGCGCCAGCCGTAGATCTGATAGCCAAGGTTTAGGATCTCGGTCTCGACGATGGTGCGGCAGGTCTCCTGCGCCGCGAAGTCGGTGCGCGGCAGGAACACCATGCCGACCGCCAGCTTGCCGTCCGTGGGTTCGTGGCCGGTGCGCGCGACGTGCTCTTTGAAGAAGTCCTGCGGGATCTGCACCTGGATGCCGGCGCCGTCGCCGGTCTTGCCGTCGGCGTCGACGGCGCCGCGGTGCCAGACCGCCTTCAGCGCGTTGATGCCGGCCTGCACGACGCGCCGGCTCGGCTTGCCGTCGATGGCGGCGATGAAGCCGACGCCGCAGGAACTGTGCTCGTGCGCGGGGTCGTAAGCATGCGCCGCCTGCAAGCGCGCCGCATTGCGCCGCCAGCGCTCGATCTCGATTTCCCCCGGGGTCGGCTTGCTGTTGTCCGGCGTTCTGTCGGTCATCTCGAAACCCCCGTCAGGACGCGACGGCGAGTGGCGCCGCCGCGCCCTCGGCCTTCGCTTGCATATAGCCGTGCATGGCGTCGGCCGCGTCGCGGCCGTCCCGGATCGCCCAAACCACCAGCGAGGCGCCGCGGACGATGTCGCCGGCGGCGAACACGCCATCCAGATTTGTCATCAGCGTGCGCAGATCGGCCTTCACCGTGCCCCAGCGCGAGACGCCCAACTCGGGCTCGCCGAACAGCGTCGGCAGGTCCTCGGGGTCGAAGCCAAGCGCCTTGATGGCGAGATCGCAGTCGAGCGTGAAGTGCGAGTCGTCGACCGGCTCGGGCGATCGCCGGCCGCTCGCATCCGGCGCGCCCAAGCGCATGCGCTGCGCGCGTACGCCCGATACCGCGCCGTCGCCGAGAAACGCCTGCGGGCTCGACAGCCAGATGAACTCGACGCCCTCTTCCTCGGCGTGGTTCACCTCGCGCATCGAGCCGGGCATGTTGGCGCGGTCGCGCCGATAGAGGCACTTCACAGAGGTCGCGCCCTGGCGCACCGCCGTGCGCACGCAGTCCATCGCCGTGTCGCCGCCACCGATCACCACGATGTTCTTACCGGCCGCATTCAGTTGTCCGTCGTCGAACGTCGGCACATCATCGCCCAGCCCCTTGCGGTTCGATGCCGTCAGGAAGTCCATGGCCATGACGATATTCTGCAGGCCGACGCCCGGCACGGCGACGTCGCGGGCGCGATAGACGCCGGTGGCGATCAGGATGCTGTCATGCTTCGCGCGCAGATCGGCGAGCGAGGCGTCTCGACCGACCTCGAAATTGAGATGAAAGGTGATGCCGCCGTCTTCCAGCAGCGTTTGCCGCCGCAGGACGACGTCCTTCTCCAGCTTGAAGTTCGGAATGCCGTAGAGCAGCAGGCCGCCGACCCGGTCGTAACGGTCGTAGACATGGATCTGATAGCCCCGGCGCCGCAGCATGTCGGCCGCCGCCAGCCCGCCCGGTCCGGCGCCGATGATGCCGACCGACTGGTCCCGCTCGACAGGCGGCGCCGGCGGTTTCACCAGCCCCATATCGAATGCTGTGTCGGTAATATATTTCTCCACCGACCCGATCGTCACCGATTCGAAACCCTTCTCGATGACACAATTGCCTTCGCAAAGCCGGTCCTGCGGACAGATTCGGCCGCAGATCTCGGGAAACGTATTGGTGGCCGACGAAACCGCGTAGGCTTCCTCGATTCGCCCCTCGGCGGTCAGCTTCAGCCAGTCGGGGATGTTGTTGTGCAGTGGGCAATGGATCTGACAGAAGGGGATGCCGCATTGCGAACAGCGCGCCGCCTGGATTTCCGCCTTCTCGCGGGCGTATTCGCGGTAGATCTCGTCAAAGTCGTTGACGCGCTCGCCCGCTTGCCGTTTCTCCGGCATTTCTTGCGAAACGTCGACGAACTTCAGCATGCGCTCTGACATGTTTCCCCCAACCGTCCAACTAAATTGCTCGGGTTGTTGTCGTCCGGGCCACCGCCACCACGCGCGGTGCCAGGACTTCTGCCGTTCGGCCTTCCCGACCCGGAAGTTTGAGCGACATTTCTACCCGATCGAACGCAATCAGGCCAGCCGAAAATCAAAAATAGGTCAGCATAGGGTAACTAATACTTGTGACGGCCAGCGCCAACTTGACGTCACAGAAACATCCGAATTTGTTCGATCGAAAAATAGTCTCGATTTCGGACTAATGTGGCGAAATCGCATCATACTCTCATCCCCCTGCCGACCGCGCGGAGAGTTGGCGTGAGCCTGTTGCACATCGTTGTCCTGGCGCTGGTGCAGGGCATTACCGAGTTTCTGCCGATCAGCTCGTCCGCCCATCTGATCCTGGTTCCGAAGGTCACCGGCTGGAGCGACCAGGGCGCGGTGCTGGATATCGCCACGCATGTCGGCACGCTGGGCGCGGTCGTGATCTATTTCCATCGCGACGTCTGGAGCATGCTGCTTGGCTGCGGGCAACTGCTTCGCGGCCGGCGCGACGGCGACGCGCGTTTGGCGCTCAACGTCGCGGTCGCCACCATTCCCGCGTTGGCGGCGGGGTTGGCGCTGGTGAAGCTCGATCTCTACCCGCTGTTGCGTTCGATCGAGGTGATCGCCTGGGCGACACTCGGCTTCGGCCTGCTGTTGTACGCCGCCGACCGGTTCGCCGGCACGACCCGCCGGCTGGAGCAGTTCGGAATTGCCGCCGCCGTCTTTGTCGGCCTGATGCAGGCGCTGGCCCTGATCCCCGGCACCAGCCGGGCCGGCATTACCATCACCGCCGCGCGGCTGCTGGGCACCAACCGCAGCGACGCGGCCCGGTTCTCCATGCTGCTGTCGATCCCGACGATCCTCGCCGCCGGCGGCTACGGGAGCTATGAGCTGTTGACCGCCGGCGAGCTGACAATCGGCCTGGACGCCGCGCTGGCGGCGCTGCTGTCGTTCGCCGCCTCGCTCCTGGCCATCTGGGGCCTGATGCGCTGGGTGCGGCAATCGAGCTACACGCCGTTCGTCGTCTACCGGGTGTTTCTGGCCGCGGTTCTGTTCTGGTGGATCTATGCCGGCTGAGCCCGCTCAGCCCAGGCGCGACGGCACCAGCCTGCCGCCGCGGCGATACCGGAACAGGTAGCTCGGCACGATGGCGTCGACCGACGTCGGCGTGATGCCGAGATCGCTCAGCCCCGGCGCGTCCGCCGACGCGACGTTGTCGGATTTCAGCAGTTCGACCTGGTCCATGGTCAGCGGCGGGGTCGGCAGCAGTTGCAGGAACGCCGCCTCGAACTTCGCCAAGCCGAACGGCAACGGCAGCAGCAGACGCCGCCGGCCGGTCTGCTCCAGCACTACCTGCATCAGTTCCTTGAAGGTGTAAACGCGCGGGCCGCCTAATTCATAGGTCTTGCCGGCCGCGTCGGCACTTTCAAGCACGGCGACGATGGCGTCCGCCACGTCGCCGACATAGACCGGCTGAAAGCGGGTTTCGCCGCCGCCGATCAACGGCAGGGCAGGCAGGATGGTCGCCAGCGCGCCGAAGCGGTTGAAGAAGTCGTCCTCAGGACCGAACACCACCGACGGCCGCAGCACGGTCGCCGACGGAAATGCGTCCAGCACCGCGGCCTCCCCGGCCGCCTTGCTGCGGGCATAGGCCGCCGACGATTCCAGATCCGCGCCGATTGCCGAGACCTGAACCAGTCGTTCGGCGCCGGCGGCCGCGGCCGCTTCGGCGATGCGGGCCGCGCCGGCGCCATGGACCGCATCGAAGCGCTGCCGGCCCCGCTCGAACAGAATGCCGACGCAATTCACCACCGCGTCGGCGCCGTCGACGGCCCGCGCCACCGACGGTACGTTGCGGATGTTGGTCGCCACCGGAACCACCTGGCCGACGTCGCCCATGGGCTTCAGGAACGCCGCCGCCTCCGGGTCGCGCACCGCCACCCGCACACGCGAACCGCGCGCGGCAAGCCGCTTGACAAGATATCGGCCGATGAATCCGGAGCCCCCAAAAACCGTGACGTTGGCGAGCGTCATGCAATCCTCCAGAAGATCCGCCGGAATCGCGGACGGCGGCCCCTATATAGATCGCGGACGAACAGGTCGGCAACAACGCATCGATGCGAAAGAGCCGGCCATGACGGCCGGGGCTCGCCCGGCATTGTCCGGGTCAAACGACGGGCTGTGCTTGACATACCCGCGACGCGGCGATATCGAAGCCGTCAACTTGCCCAGGTGGCGGAATTGGTAGACGCGCTAGCTTCAGGTGCTAGTGACCGTAAGGTCGTGGAAGTTCGAGTCTTCTCCTGGGCACCAACTCACCCAGCCGGTCGAACGACATCGGCGGCCGGCGCCGGTTGAAGCCACCTCTGACATGAGCATCACCCTGCATCGCGGCGATCTGCCGGCCGGGCTGGCTTTCGAGGGCATGGTCGCCATCGACAGCGAGACCATGGGCCTCGATCCGCATCGCGACCGCCTGTGCCTGATACAGTTGTCGGCCGGTGACGGCGCCGCGCATCTGGTGCAGTTCGGCCAAGACCAATACGACGCGCCGAACCTGAAAGCTCTGCTGACCGATCCCGAGGTCGTCAAGCTGTTCCATTTCGCGCGCTTCGACATGGCGGTGATCCGCCAGTACCTGCAGGTCGATTGCCGGCCGGTCTATTGCACGAAGATCGCCTCGAAGCTGGTCCGCACCTACACCGACCGGCACGGCCTCAAGGATCTTTGCCGCGAGCTGCTCGGCATCGACATCTCCAAGCAGCAGCAGTCCTCGGATTGGGGCGCCGATACGCTGACGCAGGAGCAATTGGAATACGCCGCCGCGGACGTGCTGCATCTGCATGAATTGCAGGCACGACTGGATGACATGCTCGGTCGCGAGGGACGTCGCGACCTGGCCGAGGCCTGTTTCGGCTTTCTGCCGACCCGGGTTCGACTCGATCTCGACGGCTGGCAAGGCGAGGACATTTTTGCGCATTAGCACGGACTTTGGCCGGCTGTTTGACCTGACCGGACGAGTTGTCCATACTGGCCTTGGGATAGTTGGCATGAATTTCGCTTGCAGAAAAAATTTCGTTTAGGTATCCGTCGAACAACCTCAAAAAGAAACTGGTCGAAGCGGTAGCCAACTCCCAAATCTGCCGCTGGGATAGGTAGTTTGAACGAATGAGGCGGGGGCGCATCGACGGACGTCATGACTGACGGTAATCAGCCCGTATCGACGGCCGACCGCGGTTATGTGGCGGCGCAGAGCCGTCCAATGGCCGGCAGTTTGAGTCAGCGCTACAGCCGCTTCGTCGGCATGATGAAGGTGTTTCTGCCAGCGCTGGCCGCGACCCTGGTCATCGTCGTCATCGCCTGGCCCGGCGCTTTCGATCAGGACGACGGCTTCCACCTGTCGTTCTCGAAGATGCAGGCCGACGGCGCCGACCGGCTGAGCATGCTCAACCCCCGCTACTACGGCACTGACAAGGAGAACCGGCCCTTCACCGTGACCGCCAAAGAGGCCGTGCAGGACGCTGACGACAGCCGCCAGGTCACCCTTAGCGACCTGCAGGCCGACATGACCATGAACGACGGCACCTGGATCAGCATGATGGCGAACCAGGGCGTCTATCATCAGGCCACGATGATCCTGCGGCTGACCGGCGCCATCAGCATCTTCTCCGACCGCGGTTATGAGTTCCACGCCAGCGTCGCCGATGTCGACTTCTCCGACGGCAGCGCGCGCAGCGCCCGGCCTGTCAGCGGTCACGGCCCGTTCGGCTCGCTGAGGGCCGACCGCATGCAGATCGAAGATCGCGGCCAGCGCATGCTGTTCGAAGGCAACGTTAAAATGACCCTCAACCCCCAGGCGCAAGGCTGATCGCACGATGGCAAAGAGACATGCAGTGCTGGTTGCGTTGTTTGTCGGTCTGTTGATGTCGCCACCGCTCGCGTCGGACGCGGCGGACAATCGCCCGCAGATTCAGCACGACACCGATCAGCCGATCGAAATCAATGCCGACAGCCTCGAGGTCGAGCAGAATCAGCAGATCGCGACCTTCCGTGGCAACGTCGACGCTGTTCAGGGCGAGATCCGGCTGCGGGCGGACGAGTTGAAGGTGCACTACCGCAACGGCGGCGACAGTTCGGAAAGCGCGGCCGGCGCGGCTGGCGCCATTGTCCGTATCGATGCCGTCGGCAATGTCTTCGTCTCCTCGCCGACCGAAACCGCCCAGGGTAATGCCGGCGTTTACGACATCGACAATCGCCAGATCACGCTGACCGGACAGGTCGTCCTGACACGTGGCGAAAACGTGCTTCGCGGCGAGCGTCTGGTGCTGAACATGGCGACGGGACGCAGTGTGATCGAAGCGGGCGGTCAACGAAGCGGCGAACGTGTTCGCGGCATCTTCGTACCGTCGCAGAAAAAAACAAACTAGGAATATTATCCGATAAATAAGAAAAAATGTTGAGACATCGATGATCTGGCGACGACTCTACACGGATTTTTAATGGCGGAAAGCAAACACTTAGGCTCTATGACCGACGCCCCCGAACAGAACGATCGGACGCCACGGCTGGTCGCCGAAAACGACGGTCTGGCCGTCCGCAAGATCGGCAAGCAGTTCAAGAAGCGCCCCGTGGTGCGCGACGTTTCGCTGCAGCTGCAGCGCGGCGAGGCCGTCGGTCTGCTTGGCCCGAACGGCGCCGGCAAGACGACCTGCTTCTACATCATCACCGGCCTGATCTCGCCCGATGCCGGTTCGATCCATCTGGACGGCCACGACATCACCGAGCTGCCGATGTACCGCCGGGCCCGCCTCGGCATCGGCTACCTGCCGCAGGAGGCCTCGATCTTCCGCGGGCTCTCGGTGGAGAACAATGTCCGCGCCGTGCTGGAGGTGGTCGAGCCGATCCGCGAAAAGCGCGAGACGCTGTTGGACGACCTGTTGGCCGAGTTTTCGATCACGCACATCCGGCGCACGCCGGCGCTGGCGCTGTCGGGCGGCGAACGCCGGCGCGTCGAGATCGCCCGGGCGCTGGCTTCGCGGCCGGCCTTTATTCTGCTCGACGAGCCGCTGGCCGGCATCGACCCGATCGCCGTCGGCGAGATCCGCGACCTGGTCTCGCACCTGAAGGATCGTGGCGTGGGTGTTTTGATCACCGACCATAACGTGCGCGAGACCCTCGACATCATCGACCGGGCCTACATCATCCACGAGGGCCGTGTGCTGATGCAGGGCGCGCCGTCGGAAATCGTCGCCCACGAAGACGTGCGGCGCGTCTATCTCGGAGACGGCTTCAGGCTGTAGGCCGGCAAAGATGGCAATTTCCCCCAAACTGGAGATCCGGCAGTCACAGACGCTCGTGATGACGCCGCAGCTGCAGCAGGCGATCAAGCTGCTGCAACTCTCCAATTTGGAATTGACCGCCTTCGTCGAGCAGGAGCTGGAGCGCAATCCCCTGCTGGAACGCCAGGACGACGGCGACGGCGAGCCGCGCGCGCAGGCCGACGAGGCGCCCGGCGCGGGCGAGACCGTCAACGGATCCGCCGACGGCATCAATGACGACGGCACCGCCGGCGACGTCGCCGCCATCGAACTGGACGGCGTCACGCCGCCGGACGGTGGCGATGTGGCGGGCGCCGAAGGCCCGCTCGATACCGACTATGAGAATGTCTACAACAACGATTCCGCGCCCGATATGCCGGCGCCGGCCGAGCCCGAGCCGGCCATGTCGGGTCTCGGCGCCGGACTCGGCGCGGGTCCCGGCGGTCGTGACAGCGACAGCGGGTTCGGTCTCGAGCAGAGCCTGAGCCGCGATATCAGCCTGAAGGAGCATCTCGCTGGCCAATTGAACGTGGCGCTGAGCGATCCGGCCGACCGCATCGTCGGCGCCCACATGATCGAATGCATCGACGAGGCCGGTTATCTGATTGAGAGTATCGCGACCATCGCCGATCGCATGGGCTGTGACGAGGACCGCGTCGAAACCGTACTCGAGGCATTGCAGCGCTTCGATCCGGCCGGCGTGTTCGCGCGCGATCTGGGCGAATGCCTGGCCCTCCAGCTACGCGAGCGCAACCGCTTCGATCCGGCCATGCAGACGCTGATCGAAAACCTGCATCTGCTTGCCGAGCACGACATCCCCGCCCTGATGCGGATCTGCCATGTCGACGACGAGGACATGGCCGAGATGGTGCAGGAGATCAAGGCGCTGAACCCGAAGCCCGGGCTGGTCTACGACTACGATGTGGCGCAGCCGGTCGTGCCCGACGTGTTCGTCCGCGAGAACCCGGACGGCGGATGGATGGTCGAACTGAACAGCGATACGCTGCCGCGGGTCCTGGTCAACGCGCGCTACTATGCCGAAGTCCTTGACGTGACGAAGTCGAAGGACGAGCGCAACTACCTGACCGACTGCGTCAACAACGCCAACTGGCTGGTCAAGTCGCTGGACCAGCGGGCGCGGACGATCCTGAAGGTCTCGACCGAGATCGTCCGGCAACAGGACGCCTTCTTCGCCCACGGCGTTCAGCATCTGCGGCCGCTGAACCTGCGCACTATCGCCGAAGCGATCGACATGCACGAAAGCACGGTCAGCCGCGTGACCGCCAATAAGTACATGTCGACACAGCGCGGCATCTTCGAGCTGAAATACTTCTTCACCGCCGCGATCCAGTCGACGGCGGGCGGCGACGCCCATTCGGCCGAGGCCGTCCGTCACAAGATCCGCGAGCTGATCGACCGCGAACCGATCGACAACGTGCTGTCGGACGATAAGCTGGTCGAGTT
The DNA here is from genome assembly GCA_965232515.1 of Alphaproteobacteria bacterium. Lineage (GTDB taxonomy): Bacteria > Pseudomonadota > Alphaproteobacteria > JANQKO01. Next base: position 3,876,327 of record CBDDPY010000002.1, read on the forward strand.
GCTGAATGCGACAGGCATCGATATTGCCCGCCGCACGGTGGCAAAGTATCGCGAAGCCATGGGCATCCAGTCGTCCGTGCAACGACGACGGATGAAACGCCTCTCGGCCTGAGCGCCGTGGTTGACAGGGCCGGGGCCCGGCCATATTTTCGCGCCTTCCCCGGATGGGGCGTTGGCCCCAATTTCCGAGCGTTCGGACGAGGTATGTCCGGTACGACGAGCTGATGAAGATCCAGATTTCTGGCAAACAGACAGAACTCTCCGATTCGTTGCGTCAGCATGTCGAGCGTCGACTGCGTGCGGGGGTCGAGAAGTATTTTGGCGACGGTATCGAGGCGAGCGTGGTGTTTTCGCGCGAAGCCCGAAACCATCGCGCGGACTGCGCGGTGCATATCGGACACGGTATCCAAGTCCAGAGCCATGCCGAGACGGACGACATTACGACCTGTTTCGACACGGCGGCCGATCGCCTGGAGAAGCAGCTGCGCCGTTACAAGCGGCGGCTGCGGAACCACCACAGCCGGCAAAACAAGCGGCCGGACGATGGGCAGGAGGCACAGACTTACGTTCTGGCGCCGGAAGACGGAGACGAAGAAGGAGACGAAACCGAGACGTTCCAGCCCGTCATTGTCGCGGAGTCGACGACGCGCATTCACACGCTGACGGTGGGGGAAGCTGTCATGCGCATGGATCTCGCCGATCTGCCCGTGATGATGTTTCGCAACAGCGGCAGTGGACGTCTGAACGTTGTATATCGTCGGAACGACGGCCATATCGGCTGGGTCGATCCGTCCGATTCAGAGAATAATTGAAGGATTGCCATATGGAGATCGCCGAACTGTTGCAACAGGACGGCGTCGTCGCGAACCTGAAGGTCACGAGCAAGAAACAGGCGCTGCAGGAACTGGCGCAGAAAGCCGCTCACTTGACCGATTTGCACGAACGCAAAATTTTCGATGTGCTGCTCGAGCGGGAGCGTCTGGGTACGACCGGCGTGGGCCAGGGCATCGCCATACCGCACGGCAAGCTGAACGAGCTGGCTCAGCTGCACGCCGTATTCGCCCGGCTGGAAACGCCGATCGACTTCGATTCGATTGACGACGAACCGGTCGATCTTATTTTCTTGCTGCTGGCGCCTGAATCGGCCGGCGCCGATCATCTGAAGGCGCTGGCCCGCATCTCGCGGCTGCTGCGTGACCAGAACATTTGCGCCAAGTTGCGCGGCACGTCCGAGTCGGACGCGCTTTACGCACTGCTGACGGACGCATCCGTCTCGTCAAACGCGGCTTAACGCATCCCCGGCGCGACCGTTGCGGTCGCGCCGCAAAAAACCACTTGATTCGTTGGGGTCAGTGGACGCTGACGGGTTCCAGATCGTTCTGGCGCACGGCGGCGAAGGCGAGTTCGCGGCTGTCGAAGGCCGCGATCCGCGTGCCGTCGGCCGAATACACGCCGTAAATCGGCCGGCCGTCCACCGTGATCTGCTTCACGAAGGCGATGTCTTCGGCGCCGAGCGCCGCCAACGACTTGGCGCTGAGCTGCCGCAATTGCTCGACCGAAAGTATCATGACGACTCCTCTACACTGTCATATCGGATTGGCCGGCCGGACTAGCCGTCGTTGCGATCATCGACATCGATCGTCGGGATCGCGCCGCCGTCTTTCCTGGACGCGCCCGATTTGATCTCGATTGTCCGGGTCACGACCTCTGGCCGCGGCCGCATCAGGTCGATGCTCAGCAGGCCGTTGTCCAGATCGGCGCCGGCGACCTCGATGCCCTCGGCCAGAACGAAAGCGCGCTGGAACTGGCGGGCGGCGATACCGCGATGCAGATAGACCCGGTCGGGATCGTCGGTCTGCTTGCCGCGCACGATCAACTGGTTGTCTTCCAACACGATCTGCAGATCGTCGTTTGAGAAACCGGCAACGGCAAGCGTGATGCGCAACCCGTCGTCGCCAACCTGCTCGATATTGTAGGGAGGATAGCCGTCGCTCGCCGACTTCGTGACCCGGTCGAGCACCTGCTCAAAATGGTCGAAGCCCAGAACCAGCGGGCTGCTGAAAACCGATACGCGAGTCATGCCGACCAACCCCTCAAATTCGAGCAAGCATGGTTTATCTATGACCGGCCGGACCCTTGCTCAGGCGTCCGAATGCAGCCCGGAACGGCGCTGCGTGACCTAGATGTAGGTCGCGTACCGGTTTCGTTCAAGGTCGCCCGATCCGGGGCTTTCCGCCGCGCGCGCCATGTGGTCTACATGGCCTAAATCAGTCGTTCAGAGGAAAAGGGGTTACCCGATGGGACGGGATTTCCAGTCCGGCAACGTCATGGTCGGCGTGATCGGCGCCGGCGCGATGGGCCGCGGCATCGCACAGGTCACCATCACCGGCGGCATGACCGCATTGTTATACGATTCCGCCGATGGCGCCGCCGAGGCCGCGCGAAGCTTCATTTTCGGCATGCTGGACCGAAGCGTCGAAAAGAACCGCATGAGCGCCGAGGACGCGGCGGCGGCCAAGGACCGGTTGCAGGTGATCGACAGCCTCGACGCCATGGCCGACGCGGATGTGGTCATCGAGGCCATTGTCGAGAACCTCGAGGTCAAGCGCGCCGTGTTCGCGGATCTCGAACGCGCCGTCGGCGACGACGCGATCCTCGCCTCCAACACCTCCTCGCTGCGCATCGCGTCGATCGCCGCCCGCTGCGAGCGCAAGCACCGGGTCGCCGGCCTGCACTTCTTCAATCCCGTGCCGCTGATGAAGCTGGTCGAGGTCGTGCGCGCGCCGGCCACGGACGAGGACGTGGTCGCGGCGCTCGACGCGCTCGGCCGCCGCATGGGCCGGGTGCCGGTCGTGGTTCGGGACGGCCCGGGCTTTCTGGTCAATCTCGGCGGCCGCGCCTTCACCACCGAGGGCCTGCGCCTGGCCCACGAGGGCATCGCCACGCCGGCCCAGGTCGACGCCGTGATGCGGGATGCCTGCGGCTTTCGCATGGGGCCGTTCGAGCTGATGGACCTGACCGGGATCGACGTCAACTTCCCGGCCAGCATGGCGATCTACAACGGCTACTTCCAGGACCGCCGCATGGCGACCTATCCGCTGCACGAGAGCCTGCTGGAAGCCGGCCGGCTGGGCCGGAAAACGGGCCAGGGCCATTACCGTTACGACGATAAGGGCGGCAAGATCGCCGACAGCGCGGACGCCGACACTTCGGCCGAACCGGCGCGCCGGGTAGCGCTGGCCGCGCCGGACGAGCGGCTCGGCAAACTGCTGCGCGAGGCCGGCGCCGAGGTCATCGAGGACAACGGCGCCTGCCCGATCCTGGCGGCGCCGCTCGGCGAGGACGCAACCGCGGTCGCCGTACGCACCGGCGCCGACGCCCGCCGCCTGGTGGCGGTCGACCTGACCGGCGATATCGGCCGCCGCATCACCATCATGACTGCGCCCGGCGCCGATCCGGCGCAGCGCGACCGGGTCGCGGCCCTCCTGGCCGGCACCGGGGCGGCGGTTACCGCGATCCACGATTCGCCCGGCTTCATCGCCCAGCGCATGCGGGCCATGGTCGCCAATCTCGGCTGCGAGATCGCCCAGATCGGTGTCGCCGCGCCGGCGGATATCGACACCGCCATGACGCTCGGCCTCAACTACCCGCTGGGGCCCTTGGCGCTGGCGGACGAAATGGGCGCCGGCACGGTGCTGACCATCCTGACCCACCTGCAGCACATCACCGGCGAGGAGCGCTACCGCCCCAGCCAATGGCTGCGCCGCCGCGCCCTGCTCGGCCTGCCGGCGACAACGCCGGACTGAGGACAACGGATAGGTTAACTGGATCTTGATATATTGCCCGGCGAAGTTGCGCCGGGCCATGTGGAAACCGACCAAGTCTTATCATCGAGCGTCCGTCCGCCGACCGTTGCGGCGCATGGTTGTTGCCGCCTGGTCGGCCCTTTGCATTCTCGCTGCGCCGGCATCGGCGCAGACCGCCAGTCACCCACCGCCCGACATCGGATTGCTCGAGGATCCGACGACCCGGCTGCGGATCGACGAGGTCGCCGCGGCAGATAGCGCCAACGCCTTCCGGTCGGTCGACGCGTTGCCGATCAATATCGGCATTTCCGCCTCGGCGTTCTGGTTGCGTGTTCGATTGGCCGCCATGCCTTCGGCGCCCGATGACTGGCTGCTGCAGATCGGCACGCCGGCGCTCGACGCTATCCGTGTCCATGTCGCGCGCGGCGACGGCGCCTGGGAAACCATGCACGGCGGGGACCTGACACCGTTCGATGCGCGGCCATACCCGCATCGCAGCTTCGTGTTTCCCCTGCCGCGGCGCGACCGGGAGACCGTGATCTATGTCAGGGTCGCGAGCGAGGGCGGCATCACCCTGCCGATCCGGGTTCTGCGGCGGTCCGAACTGCTGGCGGGCGATGTCACGAGCGTCGCCTTCTACGCCGCCTATTTCGCCATTTTGCTGACGCTGCTGGTTTACAACGCCTTCCTGCTGATGTCGGTGCGCGACGCCAGCTATCTGTTCTATGTGCTTTACCTCGGCTGCTTCGGCCTGCTGCAGTTTTCGCTCGCCGGCCTGGCGGCCCAGTTCCTCTGGTCCGACGCCGGCGGCTATGCGAATCAGCTCTACCTCCTGATGCTGGGCGGATCGATCGCGGCCGGCGGTGGCTTCGTTCGGTCGTTTCTGCAGACCGGGCAGCGCCGGGACTGGCTGCATTGGCTGTTGACGGCATGCTGTCTTGCCGCCCTGCTGGTCATCGTGCTGGCGCCGCTCCTGCCGTATCGGCCGCTGCTCGTCGCCCTGCTGCTGATCGCGGCCGTGTTGCTGCCGACCATCGTCGTTGCCATCGTGCGCGCGCATTGGCGCGGCTATCGCCCGGCGCGCTATCTGCTGCTGGCGTTCGGCGCCCTATTGCCCGGCTGCCTGCTCTATCTGCTGCGCACGGCCGGCATCATCGAAAGTTCGCCGCTGACGGAACACGCCATCGAGGTATCGACCGCGCTGGAGGCGCTGCTGCTGTCGTTCGCGCTCGCCGACCGCATCAACATCCTGGAAGCGGACAAAAGGGCGGCCGAAATCACGACGGCGCGCATGCGCGAACGCTTCTCACAGCAACTCATCCGTTCGCAGGAAGCCGACCGGCGGCGGATCGCCGGCGAGCTGCACGATTCCATCGGGCAGAACCTGCTGGTGATCGCCAATACGCTGCGGCGGTTGACCGGCGGCGACGAGGCCCGGAACGACCCGGCCCGGCTGGCGTCGACGACCGAGCTGGCCCAGCAGACCATCGACGAGGTCCGCGAGATCGCCCGAGAGCTCCATCCGCATCAGCTCGAGCGTCTCGGCCCGTCGGAGGCCATCCGTGCCATGCTGCATCAGGTATTCGATGCCAGCGCCGTATCGGTCGACAGCCGCATCGACGACATCGACACGCTGCTGCCGGCGGAGCGGGCGATTCACCTCTACCGCATCGCCCAGGAAGCGGCGACGAATGTCTTGCGGCATGCCGAGGCCACGACCTGCAGCTTCCGGCTGCAAAAGGATGGTCCAAGCCTGCGGCTACTGGTCGCCGACGATGGTCGCGGTATGATGCCCGGCAACGGCGCGGCCGAGGGCTTCGGCCTCGCCGGTCAGCGCGAGCGGGTCAACATGCTGGGGGGTCGGATGCGGCTTGGCGCCCGGGACGGCGGCGGGACGGTTCTGGAAGTCGATCTTCCGATCGACAACGGCTGATGAACGCGACCACCGTTCTGATCGCCGATGACCACCCCGTGTTCCGGCACGGCCTGCGGGAAATCATCGAGGAATCCGATCGGTTCCATGTCGTGGCCGAAGCCGACGACGGCCAATCCGCGATCGGGCAGATCGACCTGCTGCGGCCCGACGTCGCCATCCTGGATCTGTCCATGCCGGCGCGCGACGGCTTCGAGGTCGCCGAGTGGATCCGCGACAACGCCGCATCGGTGCGGACCGTGATCATGACCATGCATAACGAGCCGGCCTTTCTGCAGCGCGCCTGGGCCCTGAACGTGGCGGGCTATCTGCTGAAGGACGACGCGCATGACCAGGTGCTGAAATGTCTGGCCGCCGTGGCGCGTGGCGAGCGCTATGTCAGCCCCTCCATAGGCGCCGAGCGGCCGGTCAAGCATCCCGAGCCTGCAGCAGACACCGATGCCGCGCTGATCGCGCGCCTGACGCCGGCCCAGCGGTCGATTCTCCGCCAGGTCGCCGAGTACAGAACAAGCAAGGAAATCGCCCGTAACCTGGGCCTCAGCCACCGCACGGTGCAGAACCACCGCACCAATATCGCCGGCACGCTCGGCCTCCAGGGCCGTAACCGGCTGCTGGAATTCGCGGTTCGCAACAAATCGCTGCTCTGACGGCGCCGCGACGGGGCGGCGCCCCGACCTGAGTACATGTGCTCATGCGCCGGGTATCCACCTCCATTCAGTCCCGCCGTCGCCAAGCCTAGGCTCTTGCCAAGCCGACAAAGCGTGCCGTGCCGCCTCGTAGGCGACGGTCACGCCGGTCTGGCCAAATCCAAGGAGGGCAATCCAGTACCACCACGGGAGGAGTTTCCCCCATGTACCGTAGCAATCGATTCCTGATCGCCATCGCCGTCGCGTCGGCGCTGTTTGCCGCCGCCACGGCGCGCGCCGGCGTGATAACGGCCAGCACCCAGCCCGGCCTTTCCTACACCTATACGCCGATGTTCGGCTTCCTCAACTATCTCGCCACGGGCTTTCCCGTCAGCCGGGATGTCTGCCGCAACAGCGTTTCCGGTCAGCGTTGCTCGTTGACGGCCGGCACGACGATCAACCTGCCGAAATTCGACGCCGGGCTCGGGACGCTGACGCAGGCCGAGCTCACATTCACGCTCAGCCACAGCTATCTGGCCGTCGTCAGCAACAACCGGTTCGGCACCACGCATTCGGGCCCGATCACGGTGAACGATGTCGGCAGCGGCTTCCGCGTCGCCTTGAGCCGCATCACCAATGCCGACTTGGGATTGGACCGGTTTGTCCTGAACCGCTCCGAAGGCCCGGCGACGGTGTCGGCGTTCCTGCGGTTCGGCAACGCGACAACCCGGTTCGGGCCGGGCTTGCGGGCTGAGACATTCAGCATCGTGTTGACCGATGCGGCTTCGCTCGCGGCCCTGACCGGACCCGGCGCGTTGGGCTTCGACGTCTCGTCGACCGGCGACCAGACCGTCACCGGCATCAACGACCTGACCCTGCGCGGCGTCTCGGTCAACCCGTCGACGCTGGCGGTGGGCGAGTTTTCAAGGACGTTCTTCCCGGTCATCGAGGCCAGCTACACCTTCGAGGAACCGGTGGTCGAACCGCCGGTCGCGGCGGTGTCCGAGCCTTCCTCCGCCGGCCTGATGGCGATGGGACTCCTCGGCATCGGCCTGGCCCGCGTCCGCCGGCGTCGTCGAACCGTCTGATCCGGGTCAGTTGCGGCGCGGGATGAACCTGTCGGCCTTGAGGCGGGCCGCGATGATCTCCACCGGCGTCATGGCGCCGGCGATCTCGTCGCGGCGGCCGGCGGCCCAGGCATGGTCCTGCCGCGCCGCCAGCTCCAGCCACATATAGGCCTGCACCAGATCATGCGGCACGCCATGGCCGCGGGCGTAGTAGTCGCCCAGATTGAGCTGTCCCGTGACGTTGCCCTGATCGGCCGCCCGGGCGTACCAGCGGGCGGCTTCGGCCGGATCGAGGGGCACGCCCGTGCCCTGGGCATAGAGGTTGGCCAGCGCCACCTGGGCCAGCGGATCGCCGGCCTCGGCGAGCGGACGCCACTCGGCATAGGCCGTCGCATAGTCGCCGGCGTCGAACGCCTGCAGCCCGTCTGCCAGGTCCGCATCGACGGACGTCAGCGGTGTCAGAACGAATACGATGGCCAGCAGATACCGGCGCATGGCCGCACCTCCATATCGGCGATCGAACGGTGATCATAAGCCAATCCGCGATGCGGACCCGGCTCACGCTTCGGTGTGCCGGAACACATCCGCGTGACCGGCCGGGCCGGTCGACGAAGCTCAGAACAGCGGTTTCCGAATAACCAATTGGCCGTCGGCGCCCAGCTTGCCGCGTGCCTGGCTGCGGCGGTTGAGCTTGGCCTGCGCGGCGTCCGAGAAATCGGTTAGGCCGATCACGTTCTTCGAGATCAGGATGTCGACCAGATCCTCGATCAGGCGGGCCATCTCGCCATCGCTATTGGCCAGGAAGGCCAGCGCCGCGGCGCGGCCGGCATCGTGGTCGAGCCCGGCGAACAGAAACGACTGCAGCGCCGGATCGTCGGCCGCCACCGCCTCGTCGGCCTCTGAACAGGGGGCGGCGAACAGCGCTTCGATGCTGCCGTCGGTGGCCCGTTTCGCGTATGGCATGCGGATCCTCGATTGGCGACGCAGGTCCCCCGATCATCGCCGGCAACCGGTTTCGGTTCAGTTAAACGCGGTAGGGCCACCCGGTAGGGGCACGCGGTAGGATGCAAGGTAGGGCTAACTAATCGGCTGAATTTAAAGCGATATCGAAGATATCGAAGTTGCGCAGACGGCGATCCTGTGCCAGCCCCGACGCCGGCCGGTTCATCAGCAGCGGCACCCGTTGCTCGCTGACCCCGCCATGACTGCGGAGCGGCAGTTCGAGGCCGGACAGATCGTGCCGCGCGGCGCTACTGCCGAGCGTCCAGTAACGCTCGGCAATGACCACGATGTCGCCCATGCGGTCCGCCGGCAGCTCGAACCGCCGGCAGGCCGCCGCGCCGGCGAGCGCCTCGCCGACTCCGTCGATCTGCGCCAACCGGGCGGTGACCGCCTCGGCATCGGCGCCGTCCGGCAGATAGGCCGTCGCGAACGATCCGAGCGCGCCGTGATGCACGACGTAAGGATCGGTGATCGGCAGGATTACCCGCGCCGCCGACGGGCCCAGCCAGTCGTCCAGCAGGTCCTGCAGATAGACCACCCGCGGCGCGCCGGCGGCATCGTGTTTCGGGTTCATGCCGTGATCGGCGGTCAGTGCGATGGTGGCGCCGGCGGCGTCGAGCTGCGCCAGATATCCGTCCATCATGGCGTAGAAAGCGTTCGCCTCGGCCGTGCCCGGCGCGTGCTTATGCTGCACATAGTCGGTGGTCGAGAGATACATGAGGTCCGGCCGCCGCGCCGTCATCAGCTTCACGCCGGCGGCGAACACGAACTCGCTGAGATCGGCGCTGTAGACCGACGGCAGCGGCAGGCCGACGAAACCCAGCGCGTCGCCGATACCGTGGTCCGCGATCGTCGTGCCGTCCGCCTTCTCGGCCGAAAAACAGACCGATCCGTCCTTGCCGAAGCTTAGGCCATGGCCGAGCAGGCCGCGCAGCTTGTCCTTGGCCGTCACCACGGCGACGTCTGCGCCGGCATCCGCGAAGGCGGCCAGAATGGTGCCGGTGCGCAGGAACTTCGGATCGTTCATCATCACCTCAGCGTCGGCCTCGCGGTCGTAAAAAAAGTTGCCGCAAATGCCGTGCACGGCCGGCGGCACGCCGGTGACGATGGACAGATTGTTGGGATTGGTGAAGCTCGGCACGACGCAGTCCGCCAGCAGGCGGCAGCCGCCCTCGAGCGCCGGGCCGAGATACGGCATTACGCCGGCGGCAATGGCCTGCTCGGCGTAGTCAGGCTCGGAACCGTCGATGCAGACCACCACCAGCGGCCGGTCCGGCCAGGCATAATGCCGGCCGTTGACTTCGATCTCGCGCTTGCCTCCGGCCATCGTTCCTCCTATCGCACCGAGCGGACGCGCAGCGACGGCCGCAGACATTGCACGAACACGCGGTCGAGCGCCATGGTCTTCGGATCGAAGGTCGCGCCGTCATCATCGGCGAAGCGATCGAAGGCGTAGCGATTGTAGCCGCCGGTAATCCGCGCCCGCGTCATCCGGTATGTCTTGTTGAGCGTGATCGTGCAATCCGATGCGATGAAATTCTGCGCGTGACGCACGATCAGCGCGGTGTCGTCGCGAAACACGCGGATATCCAGCTGCCGCCCCGCGTCGCCACGATTCGCGGGCCCGCCGCCAAGGGCCGGCCAGGACAACGCGGCGAGAAATCCAGCGATAATGAGGGCCGGCAACCGCATCGCCACCTCACCTGTCGAGGAAGCGCAGCACGGTGTCCGCCACCTTGTCCGGCGCATCCAGATCCGCCAGATGGCCCGCGTCGGGAACGATTTCAATGCTGACATCGCCGGCGATCCGCTCGGCGAAACGCCCGGCATAGTCCGGCGAGACGACATTGTCGGCATCGCCCCACATCAGCAGGACTCGCTGCCGCAAGCGGTGCAGCCGCTTGCCCAATCCCGTATCCGAAATGGGCCAGAGCAGCCGGGCCGCCGCCTCGCTGGCGCGGGTTTGGATGATCGACCACTCCGCCGCGTCCGCGCCATCCGGTGGAACGCCAAGACGGGCGTAGTTCTCGGGATCCCGGCACAGCAAACCGGCGGCCTCGCCCGGTCGCTGGGCAAAGATGTCGGCCACCGGATCGTCCGGGTCGAACAGGCCGAGCGGCGCGATCAACACCAGGCGCCCGGCGGACGGCCAGAGCGCCGCCACATCGGCCAGCAGCGCGCCGCCGACCGACGCGCCGATCATATCGGCGCCGTCCAGCCCCGCGGCCCGCAGCAGATCGTGGGTCGCCAGCAGCCAGTCGAGCTGACTGTCCAGCAGGTCGTGCCCCTCGCCGCCCGGGAACCCCGGCAGCGACGGCACCACGACCCGGCGGGTTTCGGACAGGCGATCGAGGAACGGCGTCCAGGCCTGCAGCCCACCGATGCCGGCGAGATAGCCGACCGCCGGCCCCTCGCCCTTCTCCCAGACCCGGCAGGTCCGGTCGTTGACCGTGACAGACCGCTCGCGGAGCCCGCTCACGACGCCAGCACCGCCGGCCGCGCCGCCGCGCCGGTCATGCGCCGCGGGCCCGGCATCGGCTGCGGCCACCAATGATCCTGCCAGCGGTCGTCGAACAGATCGCGCAGCTGCGGCATCACCTTCTCGGCGAACAGTCTGGTGTTGTTGTCGACGACGTCGCGGCCCATGTTGCCGAACTGCATCAGCAGCATCAGATGGCCGACATTCAGGTCGCTCGCCACCTCGCGCAGCCGAGCCGCGACCTCGTCGGGATTGCCGACGATCACATAGCCGTTCTCGAGAATGCCCTCGAAATCGCGCGAGATACCGGAGACACGCTCGTAATTGCTGGCAAGCTTGCTGGCCGAGCGGGCCCGCGCGCGCAGCGTTTCCTCGCTCGTATGCCCCGGCGGCGTGGCGTAGCGCGGATCGACATGCAGGCAGCGGCCGTAGAAGTATTCCGCCGGCTCGCGGTAAAGACGGTGCGCCTCCTCGGTGGTCTCGGCCACGCCGACGAATTGCAGGAAGCCGGCCCGATACGGATTCCGGTCCTTGCCCAGCCGGTCCATCTCGTCCCAGAAGCCGTCCATGGTCTTCTGCGCGGCCTTGTAGCCGAAATACGAGAGATAGCAGTAGACGTAGTCCATCTCGGCGCACCAGCGCCAGGTCTCGACCGACCCGCCGCCCGGAATCCAGATCGGTGGATGCGGTTTCTGCAGCGGCCGCGGCCAGACATTCACATAGCGCAGCTGGTTGAAGCGGCCATTGAAGGCGAACGGCGCCTCTTCCTGCCAGGCTCGCATGACCAGATCGTGCGCCTCGTAGTAGCGCTGCCGCAGCATGCTCGGGTTCTGGCCATAGGCGTAGCAGGTGTCCATGGGCGAGCCGACCGGAAAGCCGGCGATAACGCGGCCGCCGGAGATGCAGTCGATCATCGCCATCTCCTCGGCGACACGGATCGGCGGGTTATAGAGCGCCAGCGAATTGCCGAGGATGCAGAGCGCGGCGTCGTCCGTCCGGCGGGCGAGCGCGGCGGCGATCAGGTTCGGTGACGGCATCATGCCGTAGCCGTTCGAATGATGTTCGTTGACGCAGATGCCGTCGAAACCGCAATCGGCGGCGTATTCGAGCTCGTCCATGAAGTCGTTGTACATCAGGTGCGCGCGCGCCGGATCGAACAGGCCGGGATCGACGTCGACCCAGACAGACCGATGCCGTTCGCGAAAATCGTCCGGCAACTCGGTATACGGCATCAAATGGAACCAGAGCAGCTTCATACGTCGCACCTCCCTCGCACCGCCTCGACAACAGCCGACACCCTGTCGAGAAGCGTAGGTCGCGCGATGGCCGCGAGGCAATTCGAGATTTTTGGACCGCGATCCGGGCGCATGCCATCACCATGCCGCCCGGGCCGCGGAGCATCCGAAGCAGGGGATTAAGCCAGGAGGCCGACGCCGGTCAGTATGGCCAGCCAAACGCTGATACCGGCGGCAAATACGTGCAGCGCCGTACGCCAGTCTTGGATCAGCATGAGAGTCATCTCGGTTCTTCTGTTGGCTTTGTTTTTAGTAATACCTGATATTGGGCCGACCGACCGCCGTTCACGTGAGCGTCGTCACTCCAGGTTCACATTTTTCAGAAAAACGGCCCCGCCGGCAGAGCCGGCAGGGCCGATGCACACGTCACCGATTCACCCGTTCTTGGGAGGTATGCATCCAAGGCCATAATTCATCCAGGCAGTCTGCGGGGTGGGCCTGGATGAGACCCGATCAGGATGCACGAACGGCCTGTACCGGTTGCTCGCCGCCATCGAGCAGACGTGCGCCGTACTCGCGCCACCAGTATTCGAAGGCGCATTCCTGGACGCCGGCGCCATCGTCGAGCCAGTCCAGCTCGTAGGCGCCATCGCCCCAAATCTCGAGGCAAAGCTGAAATTCTTCTCCCTTGATCTCGAATTTCGCCATGCCGGTGGTCAGCTTCACTTCAACCGCGCCGTCGAGTTTCTGTTGCTGCCCGCAGTGCATCTTCAGAACCTCATACAGCGCACTTATTCTCTCCGCAGGTGTCTGGAGCATTCTTCCTATCCCCCAATGACAACATCAAACCGATGCCCCACACTTTTTGTTCCGCCATTGTTGTCGCATCCTGGTATGGCCATCTGTGAAGTGGTTCACAGACGCGGAGAAATTTCACTGAACGACCGCACGCAGATCCGAATCGATGCACAGGAATGGACGATGAAATTTGTCAGCTTCGCCGCCGCCGTTTTTCTGACAACAGCGGCGTTCGCCGACCGGCCGGCCACCGCCGAAGAGGTCGGTTGCGTGACCACGGCCTGGAAACTGCTCGGCGCCAATCACAAGGTTTGCGTCGAGGCGTTCGAGGATCCGAAGGTGCCGGGCATCGCCTGCCACCTGAGCCGGGCCAAGACCGGCGGCATCAAGGGCAGCCTGGGCCTGGCCGAGGACCCGTCGCGGTTCGCCATCGCCTGCCGTCAGGTCGGGCCGATCACGCTGCCGCGCGAGATGGAGGAGAACGAGGTGGTCTTCGACGAGGACACCTCGATCCTGTTCAAGGAAACCCGCGTCGTCCGCATGTTCGACGAAGCCCACAACACGCTTGTGTATCTGGTCTACAGCACCAAGCTTATCGACGGCTCGCCGATGAACAGCGTCTCCACCGTGCCGGTACGCCCCTGGCCGGGCGGTTGAGCGGGTTCTTCGAGCGTTAGGCCAGAGCCTGCGGCCCCATGGCCGCCAGCAGCAGCAGAGCCCCAAATCCCAGCACCGCGAACGCGCCGACCGCCGCCAGACCGGTATGCAGCCGGCCGGCCCATTTCACGTTCGCGCCGGCGAGCCGCATGGCGAACTGGCGCGACATCACCGTCATCGCCGCCAGCGCCGAGACCGTGATCGCCGTGCCGACCGACATGGCGAAGGTGGCGCCGATGCCGACCACAAACAGCCCGTGCGCCAGCGTGAATAGCAGAATGATCACAGCGCCGCTGCAGGGGCGGATGCCGACGGCCATGACCACGGCCGCGACCCGGCCAAGCCCGCCACCCGGCTTTATGTCGACCTCGGCCACGCCGTGACTGTGCCCGCATCCGTGTCCGTGACCGTCGTGATCATGGTGGTGATGGCCATGCCGCCGGTCGGCGACGATGCCGTAAAGCATCCAAAGACCGACGCCGATCACCAGGACATAGCTGGCGATCTCGAGATAGCGGACGCTGCCCGTGGTCTCGAAGCGCGACAGATCGAGCAGGATCGCCAGCACACCGACCAGCGCGATGGCCGACAGCGCCTGCACGAACGACGCCAGGAACGAAATCGCGATACCGCGTTTCAACCGGCTGGCGTCGGCCAGCAGATAGGACGAAATCACGATCTTGCCATGGCCCGGTCCGACGGCATGGAAAATGCCGTAGAGAAAAGCCAAGAACGCCAGGCTCAATGCCGGCAGTAACGAATCCGAGCCCTTCATCTCGCGCACGACGGCGGCCAGATCCCGCTGCAGCTTGAACTGCGCGTCGCGGACCTTTTGCAGCAGGGAAGACAGTAATCCGGGTTCCGATGCCCCGGCCGTTGTCTGACCCGACGACGGCCCCGTCAGCGACGCCTGCGCATATGCCGATGACGACGGGCCCAAAGCGACGACAAGGCCGAACAGCAGGACCGCAACAAGAACCGTAACGCGGTCAGCCGTCATTGCATGCGATCCGGATCTCCCGGCCAATCCCCCAGCCGTCCATGGCCGAGCCGATCTGCACGTCCTGGCTGGTGTCGAAATAGCAATCGACCGGCCAGTCGCCGCGCACCCGGACCGGGTCGTGCTCGTCGAGGATCAAGGCGACGTAGAACGTTATGTCGAACATGGCAAACACCAGTTCGTCGCGGCGCGGATCGACCCCGTCCGGCAGCGGCACGGTAAAGGCATAGGTGACGATCTCGTTCTTCACGTCGGCCGAGAAATCGTCGACCGCGCTGTAGTCGAACGCCTCTCCATTCACGCGGATGTGGGTGAAATAGCCGAAATCCTTGAGCGAACCGAGGCTCTGGTCGGCGATACCGTCAACTTCGGCGGCGTTGAAACGGCGGTCCCGGTCCTTGTCGAAATCCTCCAACAGCAACAGGCTGAAAAAGTCATCGAAGGTCCAACTGACCCGGATGCCGCGGATCTCGCCGTCGCGATAGTCCAGCTCGGCGAAGGCGTTGATCCAGACATGGGGATGCGCCTGCGCTGCGCCAGCGGCAACGCCCGCGACGGCCAACACCATGGCGCCGGCCAGCCAACGACAGACGGATCGCAACATCTCCCCGCCTCCATCAGAAGCTCAGGCAGGTCATTATATGGCGTGTCGCGGCTTAATTTCACCTTAACCAAATGCGTTTCGGCCGGACGATCAGCGAAACGCCGAACAACGCCGCCGCGGCCACGACGATCGCCGGACCCGACGGCAGATCCCAGAGCAGCGAGCTTTGCAGGCCGAGGCCGACCGTAAGACAGCCGATCAGGCTCGCCAACAAGCCCATCTGCAACGGCGTGCGCGCGAATTGCCGCGCCGCTGCCGCCGGAATGATCAGCAGCGAGGTCACCAGCAGGATACCAACGACCTTCATGGCAAGCGCGATCACCACCGCGATCAGCAACATGAAAGCGATCTGGGTGCGCAGCACCGGCACGCCCTCGACGCGCGCCAGGTCCTCGTGCACGGTGATCGACAGCAACGGCCGCCAGAGCACCGCCATCAGACCGACCGCCGCGATACCGCCGGCATAGATCATGTAGATGTCTGTCGTGCCGACGGCCAGGATGTCGCCGAACAGATACGACACCAGGTCGACGCGCAGGGTCTCCATAAAGGCAATCGCCACCAGCCCCAGCGACAGCGCGCTGTGCGAGAGAATCCCCAGCAGCGTGTCGTCGGCGAGCCCGCGTTGCTGCCGCAGAATCACCAGCAAGATGGCCAGCAGGACGCAGGTCGCGACGATGCCGAGGCTGACATTGATGCCGAGTAGGAATCCCAGCGCCACGCCCAGCAACGCCGAATGCGCCAGCGTGTCGCCGAAATAGGCCATGCGCCGCCAGACCACGAAGGCGCCCAAGGGCCCCATGCAGGCGGCGATCCCGACGCCGGCGACGAACGCCCGCAGGATGAAGCTATCCATGGGACGCGTCCTTGTCCCGGTCGGTGTCCTGCTCGATTGCCACGGGCGCACCAGAGATATCGTGGTCGTGGCCGTGATGGTGTGTGTAGACCGCTAGGGATTCGCCGACCCTGGGCCCGAACAGGGCCAGATATTCGGGGTGCTGGCTGACGTCGTCCGGTCGGCCGCTGCAGCAGACATGTCCGTTCAGGCACAGCACCCGATCGGTCGCCGCCATGACCAGATGCAGATCGTGCGAGACCAGCAGGATGCCGCAGTGACGGCGCCGGCGGATCGTCTGGATCAGCTCGTACAGCTCGGCCTGCCCGCCGACGTCGACATTCGCCATCGGCTCGTCCAGCACCAGCAGGTCGGGATCGCGCAACAGGGCGCGGGCCAGCATCACGCGCCGGACCTCGCCGCCCGACAGGTCATGAAAACCGGCGGCCAGCAGGTTCGGCACGCCGACCTCCAGCAACGCCTGCTGCATGCTGTCGGTCGGCACGCGCCGGCCCAGCAACAGAAACTGCCGCACTGTAAGCGGCAGCGTCCGGTCGATCTGCAGATGCTGCGGCACGTAGCCGATGACGATGCCATCCTCCCGCTGCAACCGGCCGGCGCTCGGCTTCATCAGCCCCAGAAGAACCCGGATCAGCGTCGTCTTGCCGGAACCGTTCGGTCCGATCAGCGTGACAATCTCATCGCGATGCACGGCGATATCGACATGATCGAGGATCGCCCGGTCGCCGCGCCGGACACTGATCTCCCAGCCCGAGACGAGGGCGGGACGGCTATCGGCGTCAGGCATCCCGTCCCCGCTCGTCATGCGCATCGCTGCAATCGGGGCACATGCCGCTGACTTCGATGGTCTGGTGGCGCACCGCGAACCCCAGATCGCGGGCCTTCGCCAACACGCGTTTGGCGATGTCGGGATCGTCCAGTTCCGCGACCGACTGACAGCCGTCGCAAATCAGGAACTGGCCGCGATGCGGCGCATCGGGCTGCACGCAGCCGATATAGGCGTTTAGCGATTCGAGCTTGTGGATCAGGCCATGCTCCAGCAGGAAATCGAGCGCGCGATAGACCGTCGGGGGCGCGGCCCCATCGTGCTCGCTGCGCAGCTGGTCCAGCAGATCGTAAGCCCGCGTCGGCTTGTGCGCTGCCCACAGCATTTCGAATACGCGCCGCCGCAAATGGGTGAGGCGCGCGTTGCGCCGGGCGCAAACTGCCTCGGCCGCTGCCAGTGCATCGGCCACACACTGCCCATGATCGTGGCCGCGCGCCGCGAAACCCGATTCGGTATTGGATGTATCCATCGCCAGCCTTTGACCCTGTCGGCAAATTGATTGCCGCACCTAGAGCAATGTTATACTGTTTCATTAACCGTGTGAAACAGATGATCGGGAACCTAGCAGATGAGGCCCTGGCTGAGCAGATGGGCAGCGCCGGCTGCCACCACCATTGTCGGTATCATGAGCGCCGGCATGGTTCACGCAGATGCGCCGGACATCGTCGTCACCATCAAACCTTTGCATTCGCTCGTCGCTGGCGTCAGCGAGGGCGTGACGACCCCCCACTTGCTGCTCAAGGGCGGCGCGTCGCCGCATACCTATGCCATGCGACCGTCGGACGCGAAAGCAACCGAGCAGGCCGATGTCATCTTCTGGGTCGGCCCGGAACTTGAAACCTTCTTCGAACGCACCGTCGATGCGCTCGGCCGCAAGGCGCGCGTCGTTGCCCTTGCCGACGATGCCGGCCTGACGCTGCTCGAGGCGCGCGAAGGCGGCACCTGGGAGGCCCATGACGATCACGCGCACGGTCACGATGATCATGGTCACGACGACCACGGCCATGACGACCATGCAAAAAAAGATGATGACCACGACGATCATGCGCATGAGAAACATGACGATCATGCGCATGAGAAACACGACGATCACGCGCATGAGAAGCACGCCGGCCACGACGATCATGACGGCCATCACGTCGATGCCCATGTCTGGCTCGATCCGGACAACGCCAGGAAAATCGTCGACAATGCCGTCGCGGTGTTGAGCGATATCGATCCCGAGAACGCCGGCCGTTATGCCGAGAACGGCAACCGCATGCGGGCCCGCATCGACGCCATGGACAAGGACATCGCCACGGCGTTATCGACCGTAAAATCGAAGCCGTACATCGTGTTCCACGACGCTTATCAGTATTTCGAACGGCATTACGGTCTGAACGCGACCGGTTCCATCACCACCAGTCCGGAAAACCGTCCCGGCGCCAAGCGGCTTTACGAGATCCGCAAGAAAATTGCGGACCTCGGCGCCGTCTGCGTGTTCAGCGAGCCGCAGTTCGAACCGGCCCTCGTCAACACGCTGATCGAGGGCACGCCGGCCCGTAACGGCGAACTCGATCCGGTAGGCGCCGCCATACCCGAAGGGCCCGACGCCTATTTCGCCATAATGACCGATCTCGCCGACTCCATTCGGACCTGCCTGCAACCCGCGACCTGACCGAACGCGTTCCTTCGACGTCATGAGCGACGAAATCGGTTCGTCACTTTCTCATTTCATTACGTTATAACATAATTAATCGGCGTCTCTGTCCGCGCCATCAGCTCAATTGGGGGAGTATCCATGCGACACCTACGCCTTGTCTGTTTCGTGTCTGCGGTTGTGGGAATGGCGCTCGCGCCAGTCGGACTTAGCCATGCGCAAACGACGAGCGATACCGACGCGCGCCTGCGCCTGCTCGAGGCCACGCTGCAGGATCTGCTGGCGCGAGATCAGGAAAAGGACCGGTTGATCGAGCAACTGCAGGCGGAACTGGCCCGGCTGCGGGCCGGCGACCGGACGCCGCCCCATGGCGCCGCGGGTCACACCGATACCCATGCCCATACCCATGCACAGGCACCGACCGACGCGCGGTCCAAGCCCGCAGGCGAACATGGTCATGCCCACGGTGCCCATGGCGCCGATGGTGAGGGCGGCGGCGACCTGTTCGCCGTCGAGGTCGGCGACGGCGTCACCGCGCGCATGAAGCGGATCGGTGTCGATGTCGCGCTCGCGGCCGGCTACTCGTCGGAGACCGAGCAGGAGACCATCGAACAGCTACAGGGCGGCGGTCACGATCCGCGTCAAAACGGCTTCACCGTGCGGACGGTCGACCTGTCGCTGATCGGCGGCCTCGATCCCTATTTCGACGCCGAAGTGCATATCGCCTTCTTCCTCGATCCCGAAGGCGAAACCCAGGTCGAGCTGGAGGAGGCCTTCCTGCGCACGCAGACGACGCCGGTCGAGCTCGAGGTCGGCCAGATGTTCACGGAATTCGGCGCCTTCAATCCGAAGCACGTGCACGATTGGGACTGGCTGGATCAGCCGGTGGTGAACACGCGCATGTTCGGCGAGGACGGCATCCGCGGGCCTGGCTTCCGCCTCGGCTGGTCGCCTGTCGAGCAGATCACGCTGCATGCGGGCATGCAGAACGCCAAGGGCGAGACGATGGTCAGTTTTCTCTCGAGCGACGAGGCCTTCGAGGAACGCCCGCTCGGCGGTCGCGCCTTCAACGAGCGTAACGTCGACAGCTTCGAGGAGTTCGTCTACCTCGCCCGCGTGGCGACGCATTTCGACGTCGGCGGCGCCCATGTCGACCTCGGCGCCTCCGGCCTTTACGGTCCCAACGCCACGGGCGGCGACGGCGAGACCTATATCGTCGGCGCCGACCTGACGGTCAACGCCAAGCTCGGCGAGACGCGCTATCTGCGCTGGCAGTCGGAAGCGATGTACCGCGGCTACGATGCCGATGACGATCCCGCGAACGGCTTCGTCTCCGACGATCTCGACGACTACGGCCTCTATACCCAGCTCTTGGTCGGCTTCAATCGCGCCTGGGCGGGCGGTCTGCGCTATGAGTATGTCAGCGGCGATGGCGCCAGCGTCGGCGACTTCGCCGACCGCGACGCGGATCCGTTCCGGTCCGACCGGCACCGCATTTCGCCGTTGCTGCAATGGCAGTTCGCGCCGACCGCCAAGATCCGGTTGCAGTACAACTACGACGATGCCGACTTCCTCGAGGACGGCAGCGACGCGCACGCGATCTGGCTCGGTTTCGACTGGTCGTTCGGCGCCGGTTCCGCCGGGCACGGCCATGACGACGGTCATGCGCACTGAGACCAGACGGCTTCCGGCAGCGGCGACTTCGCGTGCTTTCCTCCCCAAGGATTGACGAAAACGCGGATGGGGCTGACTGCCAGAGCGGTGGCATGCGGGTGGCGTATCTCACCCGCATGCCATCACCTGCTTTTCAGATCTTCGATTCCTGAGCCTGGTCGAGGAAAAGGTCGCTGAGATCGGCCGTCGGCACCCAGCAGACGTCTTTCTTGCCGAACCAGCGGTAGCGGCGGTTGCCGATGAAATCGTAGACCGCGTTACGGGCAAACGGCGGGATCACCAGGAATGCCGCCATCAGCGGCCAGGCGCCGCTCAGCCGCCGGCAAACCCTGAGCGCGGCCGACGACTTCACATGCACCCGTCCGTCGGCGATCAGGATCACGGTGCTGAGGTCGGGAATCGTCGCATCGTGGGCCGCCAACAGCCGCTGGCCGATCTCGGACTGCAGCGAGGCGAAGCGGAACCGGCGGCCGGAATCGCGGGCGATCACGAACTGCACGCTCGCCTGACACAGATTGCAGACGCCGTCGAACAGGATCACGTCCGTCGCCGCCGCTGCGGCGACGTCCGGCGTCGGACTGGCGGTTGAGATCGACATAGCCTTACGAATATGGCGACTGCCGATGCGCCTGTCCAACTGCCGGTATCACTGCGGCAGCCAGTCGGGCCGTTGGTCGTGGGGCAGGAACGGCTGGTCCAGCGGCAGGATCCAATCAGCGTGCTGCAGATTGCGCTCGATTTTCGTCAGGTCGCGGGTCGGATCGACCAACGGCGCCGGCAGCCGGCCGTTCAGCGAGATCATGACCGTGGCGCGCACCTCCGGATCCTCGACGCCTTCCAGATCCTGCCAGAGCTGCTCCAGCTTGTAGGCCCATTGCAGGATCATGTCGGGATGCATGCGCATCTTGTATTTCGTAACGTCGACCTTCCACTGCCGGTTGGTGGCCGGATCGGTGACCTCGAACACTGCTTCGGTGACCCGCTTCTGCCGCAGTTTCATGCGCCAGGCGAAGCGGTGCCCCTCCTCGTTCCAGGCGACGTCGCCGGGATAGGCATAGTGCCTGAGCGGCACCAGCACCTGCGCCGCGAACCAGAGCGCCAGGAATCCGGCGACAACGCCGAAATGCGCCCGCGACACCGGCGGTGCCACGCCCAGCGCCGCCGCGCGCATCGGCAGCCCGCGCAAGCGCTGCCAGACCTGTTTCGGCCAGTCCGGATCGAAGAAGATCAGCGTGCCGAAGAGCGTCAGCCACGGGAAGATGCCGATCTCGAAGAACGCCGCGTTCATGCCGTGGAAGAACACGTAGGACACGAAGACCCAGGCGCGCGTCTTGCGGAACAGCAGCAACGGCGCGCCGATCAGATGCAGGGCGATGGCGCCGTAGGCCGCCGCCGCCACCACCCAGGTCTCGGTGAAATAGGCGCCGATCAGTGGAAAATCGGGCTGCGCCGCCATCCACATGCGCATCGGCTCCAACCGTAGCCAGTCGGCGTTGACCTTGACGATGCCGGCGTAGAGCAGCATGACCTCGAACTGGGCCCGGATGGACCAGACCGACCAGTTCGGCACGGTCGCCTCGCGCAGGCGCGGCCACAGCCAGGCGTCCAGTGAATAGCCCCGGTGCGCCGGCGCCACGGCCAGCAGGAAGGCCAGCAGCGAGGCGAAGTAGAAGTGGTTCTTGTACTGGTTCTGGTCGATCAGGAAGATGAAGGTGAAAGCCAGAAACAGACCGATGGCGGCCAAACGATAGAACAGGCCGACCGTGACCAGCGCCGCCAGCACGCCCAGGATGGCGAAGTGCCAGTACATGCCGTCGCCGGGCCAGGGCTGGACCCATTCGAAACCGTAATATTTGAAGAACCACTGCGGCTTGACGTAGTTCTTCTCGATCCAGCCCTTGCCGAAATAGCGGCTGACCTCCCACAGCATGATGAGGCCAAAACTGACCCGGAACACCGCCAGCGAGGCGGCGTCGACGGGCCGGAACATCCACTCGCGCAGTTGCGTCATGGCTCAACCGAATCGGTCGTCGTCAATATTCCTGCCTGATAGCGAAGCTGGAGGCCGCGACGCAAGCATCCTCTCGGTGATTTCAACCGGTCAGGCTGGAGATTGTTGGAATTCCGCCACATATTCACCACAAAGCGAGACAAGGATACAGCCGGTCCGGCAGCGGATAGCGCCCGGATCGTGCATGACGAGCACCTCTCGGGGAGGAGCAACATGAACGAGAGGTCGATCACAACGCCAGCGCCGGACCAGGCGCAACGCCGTCCGGACGACGACATGCCCGAGCGGTTGACCGACGCGTTCCGCGCCGAGCAGCTCGCCGGCTTGCGTCTGGCGACACAGGCCCGCGTCGTCGTCATCGTGCTGGTTGCGCTATGGGTGCCGATCCAGGTCTACCGTCCCGGCGTCACGCTCTACTACGAGATCATGCTGGCGCTGTTCGCCGGCATCGGCATCTTGCACTACACGCTTCGCAGCCGGTCGCCGGACAAGGCCTGGCTCGACTACCTGTTCGTCAGCCTGGACGTCATCCTCCTGACCTTCGCACTGGTCGCGTCGGCCTATCTGACCGAGGAAGTCTGGCCGCCGCAGGCCTATATGCGGTTCGCCAACTTCGCCTACTTCTTCGTCTTCATCGCCGTCGTCTCCTTGAGCTATTCGCCGAAGCTGATGCTCTGGGCCGGCGGCGCGATCGCCGTCTGCTGGACGATCGGCTCATATTGGGTGGCATCGCGGCCCGAGACCGTGCACTGGTTCCGCTACGAGGGCATGGAAGAACAGCTGACCGCTGAGAGAGCGCTCGCCCTGTTCCTGGAGCCGACATTCATCGACCTTGGCGCGCGTGGCCTGGAAGTCGTCGCGATCCTTCTTGTGACCGGCGTGTTGGCCGCTGTTGTCTGGCGGTCGCGTCGCTTGGTGATCAGCCAAGCCGCCGCGGCGCGGGAACGGACCAACCTGGCGCGCTACTTCTCACCCAACATCGTCGAAGAGCTCAGCCATGCCGACAACCCGTTGAGCGGTGAACGCGAGCAGCCGGTCGCGGTGATGTTCGTCGACATCGTCGGCTTTACCCGGCTTGCCGAACAGGCCGAGCGCGGCCGCGTGATCGAGCTGCTGCGCGAGTTCCATGCCCGGGTCGAAAGGGTTGTGTTTCAGCACGGCGGCACCCTGGACAAGTATCTCGGCGACGGTGTCATGGCGACCTTCGGCACGCCGGTCAGCGGACCGCGGGACGCGGCCAACGCGCTTGCCTGCGCGGCCGAGCTGCTACGTGTGATCGACGCCTGGAACCAGGAACGCGCGGCGCGCAATCAGCCCTTCATCGAGCTGTCGATCGGCGTCCATTACGGCACCGCCGTGCTGGGCGATATCGGCTCCGAGCGGCGTCTCGAGTTTGCCGTGCTGGGCGACGTCGTGAACGTGGCCAGCCGCCTCGAGCGTCTGACCCGCGATCTCGGTTGCCGGATCGTGATCAGCGACGATGTCGTTCACGCCGCGAACGCCACGGGCGCCGACGGTATCGGCAGATTGCTCGAGAGCTATCGGCAGGAGGCCCCGCAACCGCTGCGGGGCCGCGATCAGCCGGTGCTGGTCTGGACCTGTCGCGAGAACGCGTCTCGATGATGTCAGGCCTGACGACGGCGGCGGCGTGACAGCCCCGCGGTCGTCAGCAGGAACATCGACAGCAGATAGCCGGTGCCGGGTTCCGACACGACGGTGACGATATCTTCGGGTCCGGGACCGCCCGGCAGGTCATCGACGCCCGGACCGCCATCGGGATTGTCCGGATCGCCTGGGGGCAAACCGTTCGGATCTTCGCCATTCGGATCGAATCCGGGATCGCCGCCGTTCTCGCCGCCTTCTTCGCCGTCGGTGCCCGGTACGAACGCCAGCGTGTTCGAGTTGCCGCCGCCGCTGTTGCTCGACCCGAAAAAGCCACCCAATCCACCGCCGCTCACCGGCCCAAGGAACGTCAGCATCGACGGCGGCGTGCCCCTGCCGCTGGAACGCCGCGCGCCGCCGGTCCGGCCGCCCGCGGCCGAAAAGGGCTGCAGACCGAGCAGGTTGCCGCCGGCTTCGGGGTCCGTTTCTTCGTCAGCCTCGTCCAACTCGGCGTTGACCGTTTCGATGTAGCAGCGCAGGTGAACGTTATCGCCCTCGAGGACGCCGAGCTCGGACAGGCCCATGGTCACGGCCCGGGAACCCGTCGGCCACAGCGCCATCTCGTCCGCCAGCACGATTTCATAGCTCGGCGCGTGCTGGACGCCGACGAAACAGGCCGAGGCCGGCGAGGCCACGGTCGCGATCAGTCCGAAACAAATCAAAGCGGTACGGTACTTCATGGCGGTCAGCGGCGCTCCACGGTGCGGTGTCGCGCCTCCTCTAAAACTTCATGTCATGGCATCCGATGCTTGCCGTTGTTCGACGCCACCCCCGCCTCGGCAAGTCTTAACGGATTGCAAATACCTCAAATGCTCTGCAATTGTCACGCCATTGACGCAAACCGCAGTGATTGTCGTCACTTGACCCTAGAGGTCAAAAATGCGCGGAAATCCGGGGATTCGTGTTCCAAATCGACCGCGGTCGAGCAGATTCTTCAAAACGTCTCGTATTGAAACAGCCCAATTCCGGACACGTCGGGCGGTTCGTGGGCGCTAAGCCGCGTCAGCCGTGCGAAATCGGCTGTTCGACGCTTGCGTCGGCCAGCCGGTCGGTCGGCAGCCGGATCAGCGCCGTGGTGCCCTGCCCCGGCGCGCTGTCAAGCGTCAGCGTGCCCCCGTGCGCCTCGACCAATTTGAGCGTCAGCGGCAGTCCCAGACCGGTGCCCTCATGACGGTGGTCGACAGCCCCCCGCACCTGGCCGAATACGGACAGTGCGGTGGCGATTTCATCTGCCGTCATGCCGACGCCTTCGTCGCTGACGCTCAACAGCAGTCCGTTGCTGTCCGTTCGGGCCGTCACCTTGACCTGGCTGCCCGGCGGCGAAAACTTGACGGCGTTGCTGAGCAGGTTGATGAGGATCTGGCGAATCCGCCGCTCGTCCGCCCATAAGGCCGGCAGCGCCGGCTCGATGTCGGTCGCCAGGATCACCCGACCGGAATCGGCCCGCAGTTGCACGAACAGCAGCGCGCTTTCGATCACGCCCGGCAGATTGACCGACTGCTCGCGCAGATCGAGCTTGCCGGCCTCGATCTGCGACAGGTCCAGCACGTCGTTGATCAACTCGAGCAAATGCCGGGCCGAGGTGTGGATGTCCTCGGCATACTCCCGGAACTTCTCGATGTCGATGCCGCGCGGGTCCGGCTGCATCATCAGATCCGAGAAGCCCATGATGGCATTCAGCGGCGTGCGGAGCTCATGGCTCATATTGGCCAGAAAGCGGGACTTGGTGCGGCTGGCCGCCGCGGCCTGCCGCTCGGCCTGAACCCGCATGGCGATCTCTTCCTGCAGATCCCGCGTACGCTCCTCGACCCGCTGCTCCAGCTTGTCGCGGGCCTCGCGCAGGGCCGTCGCCATCTGGTCGAAGGCTTCGGCCGTCTGTCGCACTTCCTTGTAGCCGCTCGGGATTCCGGTCACCGGTCCCAGCTCGCCGCGCTTCATGGCCAGCGCGTTGTCGCCCAAAGCCGAGATCGGCCGGGCGATGCTGCGCCAGAGATAGATGCCGATCACGCAGGCCAGGCCGGTGATCAGGATCGCCAGATAGACGTTGTGCAGCCGGTTTTCCTTGATGGCGCCCAGGAAATCGTCTTCCGGCACGTACACGCCCATCAGCCACGGCCACTGCGCCGATTGAAACGGCGCGAATATGGCGTGATAGGTCATGTCGTCCAATTCGAACGAGGTCGACAACGGTTCATTCAGATCGAAGGTGTCGGCGGGCCGGCCGATCGACAGGAAGGCGGCGCGGCTCGGTCGGTCGTCCAGCTCATCGATCCGCGGAAAGCGCAGTGATCGGCCGGCGCCGCCGGCCGGCATTTGAAGTTTGGTCAGATTGGGAAATGCGATGACGTCGCCGTTCCGGTTCATGATAAAGGCGGAACCGTTCTGGCCGACTTTCTGTCGCGCCAAAAACTGTGAGATCTCGGCGATCTCGATATCGACGCCGACCACGCCGTAGATCTCGCCATTCCTGTCCAGCACCGGGCTGGCCGTGGTGATGCCGGGATTACCCGAGGCATAGAAGATGTAGGGATCCGTCCAGATCAGCGTCTCTTTTTCGACCGCGCGCTGGAACCACGGTCGGTTCCGCGGATCGTATTTGTCGGTCGGGTCGATCCGCGATCCCAGCTCTTTGAACGCGATGTCGCGATCGAGCAGCTCGACCTTCGTCTCGGCCTCAGACCGGCTGACGATTTTCGTTTGAAAGACGGCCGGCTCGCTCCCCTCGATCCGCCGGACGAACAGAAAACTGCCGTCGACGCCGCCGAAATAAAGCCCCGAGAACTGCCCGTAGAGGCGGAGCTGCTCGTAGAAGTATCGCTCCATGGCGCTCGGATTGTCGCGGGTCAGGATGGCGTTGTCGGCCAGCCGCTGCGTCAGGTCCGCCGCAACCTGGGCCGAGCTCAAGAACCGCTCCGAGCGGTCGATGGTGTCGGCCGCCACCGACTCCATCAGCTGGCGTACGTGCCCCAGAAAGACGCGCTCGGTCGTGATATAGGACCAGACCAGGATCGCGGTAACGGTCACGACCTCAAGGCCGATGATACCCGCGATGAGCACACGCTTTATCGATAGCGAGGTCATGACCCCCACACTCTAGACGAACAGGCCCAAGGATATAACTGCCGCCCTAACGCGACCGCGTCGAGGTCCGACCATATCGGTCTGGCACGCGAATGCAATTATAACAGGGTCAAACGATCGCGACCGCCGTTTCTGCAGCAGGTCACTACAGCCCGATTGATCGCGCCGTCGAGAGGCGTATCAGGGCGCAGTCAAATCAATTGGATGGTTGAAATCGGCCGGTGGTGAGCTGGGATACCGTCGGCTCCGTCCTCTTACGCCAGGGCTTCGGCCTTCGCCGACCGAAAGTCGGCTTCTGCCGACTGAAGGTCGGAGGACACACCTTCGTCTAACGATCTCCGGGTGGCCTGCCACCCGAAGCCCGCAGGGCGAAGGGTGGTGGAGCCAGGCGGAATCGAACCGCCGACCTCTTGAATGCCATTCAAGCGCTCTCCCAACTGAGCTATGGCCCCACGGAGTAACTCTTCGACCCGACGCATTGCGGCGGCCGGAACGCCCGCGAACCTATGCACGCCGCGCGTCGCTTTCAAGTGGAAATTACGATAGACGCGGGGCGGCCGCGGCTACTTTGTAAGCTCGTCGTCCACGCCGTCACCCGTATCGACGATTCCCTTCACGTCATCGTCGTCGTCATCGTTCTCCGCCGCCAATACCGTGTCGTCCTCGTCGTCGTCATCTTCGATGTCGACATCGATATCGTCGTTGTCGACCAATGAGGTATCGACATCTTCGGAAGCGGTTTCCTCGGCGTCGTCGTCCCCATCGTCGAGCAGGAGATCTTCCTCCTGCTCCGCGGCGTCGTCATCGGGCTCGGCGACGACGACTGGCTTGGCGGCCGGTTTCGGTTTGGCTTCGGTGCGTGACCGGCGCGACTTGACCGCCGGTTCCGGCTCGACGGTGGCGCCGCAGCTCGGACAAACGATCGGATCGCGCTGAAAGTCGTAGAACACCGTCGCGCAACTCTGGCAGGTTCGTTTGCTGCCCCATTCTGGCTTGGCCACGTTATCCCTTCCCCGTCAAAGGTGCCTGTGCCTGAACGGCGCGCAATTGCCATGGCTTTTCGGTCCTGTCAAATGGAATTGCGCGGAAATCTCGGCGATCGACAATTGGCGGGCGCGGGCCGGCTATGATAGGGAACCGCAACGCCAATTCCTTTTCCGGCAAAACAACCCGATGCCCGCCCTGATCTCGTCGCCCGCTTCCTCGTTTGCCGGCACCATTACCGTGCCCGGCGACAAGTCGATCTCGCATCGCGCGCTGATGCTGGGCGGGCTGACCGTCGGCACGACCCGCGTTCACGGTCTGCTGGAGGGCGAGGACGTGCTTTGCACCGCCCAGGCGATGCGCGCTTACGGCGCCAGGATCGTGCGCGGCGATGACGACGTCTGGCAAATTGACGGCGTCGGGGTCGGTGGTCTCGCCGAGCCGGAGGACGTGATCGACCTCGGCAATTCCGGCACCGGCGCCAGGTTGCTGATCGGCCTCGCCGCCAGCCATCCGGTGACCAGCATCTTCACCGGTGACGCCTCGCTCAGGCGCCGGCCGATGCGCCGGGTGACCGAGCCGTTGCGGCAGATTGGCGCCGGCTTCGTGGGCCGCGACGGCGACCGGCTGCCGATTGCCGTGACCGGCGCCGCGAGTCCGATGCCCATCGAATACCGCACGCCGATGGCGTCGGCCCAGGTGAAGTCGGCCGTTCTGCTGGCCGGTCTCAACGCACCGGGTGAAACCGCCGTGATCGAAGCGACGCCGACCCGCGATCACAGCGAGCACCTGCTGCGGCATTTCGGCGCGCAAGTCGCGGTGACCGAGATGCCGGACGGCGCCCGCCGGATCGCCGTGACCGGCCAACCGGAGTTGACGCCGGCCGAGGTTCGGGTGCCGGGCGATCCGTCGTCGGCGGCCTTCCCGATCGTCGCCGCCCTGTTGACGCCCGGCGCCGATATCACCATCCGGAACGTCGGTATCAATCCCCTGCGGGCCGGCCTGCTGACCACGCTGCAGGAAATGGGCGGCGACATCGAGCTGACGAACCGGCGCGAGCAGCAGTTCGAGCCCGTCGCCGATATCCGGGTCAAGGGCAGCGAGCTCAGCGCCATCGCCGTGCCGCCGGAGCGGGCGGCCTCGATGATCGACGAATATCCGGTGCTGGCCGTGGCCGCGGCCGCCGCTGCCGGCAAGACCGAGCTGCGCGGCCTGGCCGAGCTGCGCGTCAAGGAGAGTGACCGGATCGCGGCCGTGGCGACGGGACTGTCCGCGCTCGGCGTGCCGTTGCAGGAACTGGAGGATGGCCTGATCATCGAGGGCAGCGGCAGCCGGCCGCCATCCGGCAATCAGCAGGTCACCGTGGCCACCGAGATGGACCACCGCATCGCCATGTCGTTCCTGGTCTACGGCATGGCCGCGCGCACATCGGTCGGCATCGACGATGCCGGCGTGATCGACACCAGCTTTCCCGGCTTCGTCGGCCTGATGAACATGCTCGGCGCCCGCATATCCACGCCATGATTATCACCGTCGACGGGCCGGTCGCGGCCGGCAAGGGCACGCTGGCGCGCCGCCTGGCCGAGCGCTTCGGCTACGGCTATCTGGATACCGGCAGCATCTATCGGGCCGTGGCCCTGCGCCTGCTCAGGGCGGATACGGACCTGGACGATACCGATGCCGCCGTTGCCGCGGCCAGATCCCTCGACGAGTCCGACCTGGCCGATCCGGCCCTGCGCGACGAGGCCACCGGCGACGCCGCCAGCCACATCGCCGCGCAGCCCGCCGTCCGGGCGGCCCTGCTGGCGTTCCAGCGCGCCTTCGCCGCCAATCCGCCGGCCGGC
The DNA here is from genome assembly GCA_965232515.1 of Alphaproteobacteria bacterium. Lineage (GTDB taxonomy): Bacteria > Pseudomonadota > Alphaproteobacteria > JANQKO01. The sequence goes on from CBDDPY010000002.1 coordinate 3,906,111, forward strand.
AAGGCCGGCGCCGTGCTCGATGGCCGCGATATCGGCACCGTGGTCTGCCCGCGGGCCGACGTGAAACTGTTCGTCACCGCCAGCGCCGAAGCCAGGGCCGAACGCCGCCATGCCGAGCTGCGCCAGCGTGGCGTCGAGGTCAGCTATAACGAGGTGCTGGGCGACCTGCGCCGGCGCGACGCCCGCGACAGCGAACGCGGCGTTTCGCCTCTGCGTCCGGCCGACGACGCCCACTTGCTCGACACCACGAATTTGTCTATAGAAGCGGCCTTTAAGGCGGCTTGCGACATCGTGGCTGGCAAACAAGCCTCGACATAGGACGCCGCCGAACGTCAACCCGACAGTCCGGGCCCTCCGAATGACGGTCTCGATCGCCAAAATCGAGGGGCCGGGTCATGCAACGTTCCAAGACCACCGGAACCAACCGGTTGGCCGGAATACCAACGAAGACTAGGAGACCATTGAATGAGCCAGGCCGACGTCGCCGACAGCCAGGACGGCACGCCCGATCTTCCGACCTCGACCGAGGATTTCGAGGCGCTGCTCGAAGAAAGTTTCATCGCCCAGGACAACCTTGAGGGCAAGGTCGTCAAGGGCACCGTCGTCGCCATTGAGAACGACGCCGCGATCATCGATGTGGGCCTGAAAACCGAAGGCCGCATCGCCATGCGCGAGTTCGCCAAGGCCGGCGAAGACAAGGACCTGAAGGCCGGCGACCAGATCGACGTCTTCCTGGAGCGCATCGAGAACGCGCTCGGGGACGCCGTGCTGAGCCGCGACAAGGCCCGCCGCGAGGAGGCCTGGAACCACCTCGAAGTGGCCTTCAACAAGAACGAGCGCACCGAGGGCTTCATCGTCGGCCGCGTCAAGGGCGGCTTCACGGTCGACCTCTCAGGCGCCATCGCCTTCCTGCCCGGCAGCCAGGTGGACATCCGTCCGGTGCGGGACATCACGCCGCTGATGGGCTCGAAGCAGCCGTTCCAGATCCTGAAGATGGACCGCCGGCGCGGCAACATCGTGGTATCCCGCCGCGCCGTGCTGGAAGAAACCCGCGCCGAGCAGCGCTCGGAGCTCGTCGCCAACCTGACCGAGGGCCAGGTGCTGGAAGGCGTGGTCAAGAACATCACCGACTACGGCGCCTTCGTCGACCTGGGCGGCGTCGACGGCCTGCTGCACGTCACCGACATGTCCTGGCGCCGCGTCAACCACCCGACCGAGGTGCTGAGCATCGGCGAAACCGTCAAGGTCCAGGTCATCAAGGTGAACCCGGAGACCCAGCGCATCAGCCTCGGCATGAAGCAGCTCGAGGCCGACCCCTGGGACGGCGTCGAGGCGAAATACCCGCAGCGGACCAAGTTCCGCGGCCGGGTCACCAACATCACCGACTACGGCGCCTTCGTCGAGCTGGAGCCGGGCGTCGAGGGTCTGGTGCACGTGTCCGAGATGAGCTGGACCAAGAAAAACGTGCATCCCGGCAAGATCGTTTCGACCAGCCAGGAGGTCGAGGTCATGGTGCTGGAGGTCGACCCCGACAAGCGCCGCATCAGCCTTGGCCTCAAGCAGTGCCTGGACAACCCGTGGGAGAGCTTCGCCGCCACGCATCCGGCCGGCAACACGGTCGAGGGCGAGGTCAAGAACATCACCGAGTTCGGCCTGTTCGTCGGCCTCGATTTCGACCTCGACGGCATGGTGCATATGTCCGACATCTCCTGGGAGCGCTCGGGCGAAGACGCCATCGCCGAGTTCAAGAAGGGCGATGTGGTCAAGGCCAAGGTGCTCGACATCGACACCGAGAAAGAGCGCATTAGCCTCGGCATCAAGCAGCTCGGCGACGATCCGTTCGGCGCCGCCGATACGCTCAAGCGCGGCGATATCGTCACCTGCACGGTGGCCAATATCCTCGACAACGGCATCGAGGTGTCGGTCGCCGACGGCCTGCGCGGCTTCATCCGCAAGGCCGAGCTGGCGCGCGACCGGTCCGAGCAGAAGCCGGAGCGCTTCGCGGTCGGCGACAAGATCGACGCCCGGATCAGCAGCATCGACCGCGCCAAGCGCAGCATCACGCTGTCGATCAAGGCGCGCGAGATCGCCGAGGAGAAGGAGGCCGTCGAGCAGTACGGCTCGTCCGACTCCGGCGCCAGCCTGGGCGACATCCTGGGCGCCGCGATCAGCCGCGCCCGTCAGCAGGCCAGCGACAAGGCCGAAGCCGAAGCCAGCGGCGATGGCGACAGCGATGGCGATGGCGACAGCGATGGCGACGACGACGCGGAGAGCAAGAAGGACGACGCCTGATTGCGGTCGCTCGATATCGGGGCCCGCGGCTTAAGGCGCGGTTGACGGTATGTCGCTCGATTCCGACAATCTGCTTGACCGACGTCGACTGAAGCGGCGGCTCGTCGTTTGGCGGGTCGTCGCGATCGTCGCCGTCGTGGCCTTGATCGGCGTTGTTCTCAGCGAGCTGTTTCCGCCGAGCGAGCGTCATGTGGCGCGGCTGAACGTCGACGGCATCATTGTCGAGGACCGTGACCGCGAGGAAGCGCTCGACAAGATCGCCAGGGACGACACGACGGCGGCGCTGATCGTCCGCATCAACAGTCCGGGCGGCACCACCACCGGCAGCGAGGAGCTCTACCACGCGCTCCGCCGCGTGGCGGCGGACAAGCCGGTGGTCGCCGTGCTCGGCACCGTCGCCGCGTCGGGTGGCTACATCGCCGCCATCGGGGCCGACCATATCGTCGCGCGCGAGACCTCGCTGACCGGCTCGATCGGCGTGCTGATGCAGACCGCCGAGTTCACCGGGTTGATGGAGAAGCTCGGCATCGTGCCGCACTCGCTCAAAAGCAAGCCGCTGAAGGGCCAGCCATCGCCCCTGGAACCGCTCAGCGGCGAGGCGCGGGCGGCAATCCAGACCACCATCGACGACAGCTATCAATGGTTTTCGGAGCTGGTCGCCGCGCGGCGCAATCTCGACAGCAGCCAGACCGCCGCCGTCGCCGACGGTCGCATCTTCACCGGCCGTCAGGCGCGGGATAACCGTCTCGTCGACGCGATCGGCGGCGAGCGGGCAGCGCGCGATTGGCTGGAAGCCGAACATTCGCTGCCGAAATCGCTTCCGGTGATCGATCTGCAGTACGGCGAGGAAGCCTCGCTGAGCCGTCGGCTGGTTATGTCGCTGGCCGGAAAAGTGTTGTCATCTGAAGTACTTATGCTTGACGGCCTGCTATCGGTTTGGCACGCTGAGTAAAGGTTGCGATGTCCGAGCCGGGTCGCGCCGGGCATCGATTTCGACCATATCAGCAACCATGCAGGCGCAAGCCGGGGCCGACGTTTCATGATCAAGTCCGAGTTGATTGCGCGCCTCGCGGAGGCCAATCCGCATCTCTATCAGCGCGACGTGGAACGCATTGTCACGACCATCTTCGATGAGATCACCGCCGCGCTTTGCCGCGGCGATCGGGTTGAGCTGCGCGGCTTCGGCGCCTTCTCGGTCAAGCGGCGCCCCGCCCGGGTCGGCCGCAATCCGCGCACCGGCGAAGCGGTGCAGGTCGCCGAGAAGCACGTGCCGTTCTTCAAGACCGGCAAGGAACTGCGCGAACGACTGAACGGCAGCGGCGAGTCCTGATCCGACAACCGAAAGGTCGCGATCCATCATCATGGCGCAGCGCAAGTCGAGAATCGTCAAGCTCATTTTCTGGATCGTCCTGCTGCCGATCGCGGTCGTGCTGATCGCGTTCGCGATCGCCAATCGCGCGCCGGTCACGGTGCGGTTCGATCCGCTGCCGTTCGCCATCGACATGCCGCTCTATGCCGTCGGCCTAATCGGCATCTTCGTTGGATTGGTGTCCGGCGGCATCATGACCTGGCTGCGCGGCGGCCGCTGGCGCAAGCTGGCCCGCGAGCGCCAGCACGACAAGGCGCAGCTGGAGCGCGAGCTGGCCCCGCACCGCGCACAAACCAGCCCGGCCGGGACGCCGCTGCCGACATCGACGTCGACGGACATCACCCGCGCGGCCTGACGGTTCCGGCCAAGACGACATGATCATTGCCTCAGCTGAACAGGTCGACACGGCGCTCGGCTACGCCGAACTGGTGGCGCACCTGCGCCAAGCCTTCGTCAAAGGCTGCGAGGCGCCGCTGCGCCATCACCATACCCTCCAGAATCCAAATGGTCCGGACACCATCCTGTTGCTGATGCCGGCCTGGCGCCCGGGCGGCGCCGCCGGGGTCAAGATCGTTAGCGTGGCGCCCGGCAACGCCGATCTCAACCTGCCGTCCGTGCTCGGCGCCTATGTGCTGCTCGACGGCGTCACCGGCCAGGTCAAGGCGCAGATCGACGGGCCGCGCCTGACGCTGCGACGCACGGCCTGCGCCTCGGCTCTCGCCGCCAGCTATCTCGCCCGAGCCGACGCCAGCCGCATGCTGATGGTCGGCGCCGGCGCGCTGGCGCCGCATCTGATCGGCGCCCATGCGGCCGTCCGGCCGATCCAGGAGGTGACGATCTGGAATCGCCGACGCGAGCGGGCCGAGGGACTTGCCGCCCGCCTCGCCGGCAATGGCCTGGCCGTGCGAGCGACGACCGACCTGGAGGCAGCAGCCCGGCAGGCCGACCTGATCTCCTGCGCCACCAACGCCACCGCGCCGCTGATCCATGGCGCCTGGCTGAAGCCCGGCGCCCATCTCGACCTGATCGGCGCCTTCACGGCCGAGATGCGCGAGAGCGACGACGAGGCCGTGCGCCGGGCCCGGGTCTTCGTCGACACCCGCGACGGCGCCCTCTCCGAGGGCGGCGACATCATTCAGGCCATCGCCGGCGGCGCCATGACGGCGGACGACATCCAGGCCGACCTGTTCGACCTCTGCCGCGGCGATCATGCCGGCCGTGGCGGCGACGACGAGATCACGCTGTTCAAGTCCGTCGGCACCGCGCTGGAAGACCTGGCCGCGGCCGAGCTGGTGGTCGAGAAGCTGACGGCCGGCCGCTGACGCCGCCGGATCTGCTATAACCGGCGTTGACATGACGATTGCAGCGAAAATCTGCGGCTTGAGCGATACCCAGGGTCTGCGCGCCGCCATCGAGGCCGGCGCGGCGCTTGTCGGCTTCGTGTTCTATCCGCCGTCGCCGCGCGCGGTGACGCCGGCCCAGGCCAAGGCCTTGGCCGCCGAGGTGCCGGCCGGCGTCCAGAAAGTCGGCCTGTTCGTCGATCCGGACGACGCCCTGCTGGACGAGGTGCTGGCCGCCGTGCCGCTGGACCTGCTGCAACTGCATGGGCAGGAGACGCCGGAACGCGTCGCCGAGATCGCGAAACGCACCGGCGTGCCGGTGATGAAGGTCATCAAGGTCGCCGAGCGCGCCGATATCGAGGCCGCGCACGCCTACGAGGACGTCGCCGACCGCCTGCTGTTCGACGCCAAGGCGCCGAAGACCATGGCCGACGCGCTGCCCGGCGGCAACGGTCTGGTGTTCGATTGGAACCTGCTCGGCGGCAAAAGCTGGCGGCGGCCCTGGATGCTGTCGGGCGGCCTCGACGCCGGCAACGTGGCCGACGCCGTTCGCATCAGCGGCGCGCCGGCGGTCGACGTGTCATCGGGGGTCGAAACCGCGCCCGGCGCCAAGGATCCGGCCGCGATCAAAGCTTTTCTTGACGCCGTCAAGGCCCTCTGACAGAACCCGGGGGCCATGTTGCAGAAACCGAATTCCTACCGCGCCGGGCCGGACGAAAGCGGGCATTTCGGCGATTTCGGCGGGCGTTTCGTCGCCGAAACCCTGATGCCGCTGATCCTCGAGCTGGAGCAGGCCTATATCAAGGCCAAGGCCGAGCCGGCCTTCCAGGACGAGCTGGACTATTATCTCAAGCACTATGCCGGCCGACCCAGCCCGCTCTATTTCGCCGAGCGCCTGACGGCGCATTTCGGCGGCGCCAAGATCTACTTCAAGCGCGACGAGCTGAACCACACCGGCTCGCACAAGATCAACAACTGCCTGGGCCAGATCCTGCTGGCCCGGCGCATGGGCAAGACCCGGATCATCGCCGAGACCGGCGCCGGCCAGCACGGCGTCGCCGCCGCCACCGTGGCGGCGCTGTTCGGCCTGCCCTGCACCGTCTATATGGGCGCCGTCGACGTCGAGCGGCAGGCGCCGAACGTGTTCCGCATGAAGCTGCTGGGCGCCGAGGTCAAGGCCGTGACCTCGGGCTCGCGCACGCTGAAGGACGCCATGAACGAGGCGCTGCGCGACTGGGTGACGAACGTCGAGGACACCTTCTACATCATCGGCACGGTCGCCGGCCCGCATCCCTATCCCGAGCTCGTCCGCGACTTCCAGTCGGTGATCGGCCGCGAGGCGAAGGAGCAGATGCAGGAGGCCGAGGGCCGGCTGCCGGACAGCCTGGTCGCCTGCATCGGCGGCGGCTCGAACGCCATGGGCCTGTTCCATCCGTTCCTCGACGACGACGTCGCCATCTATGGCGTCGAGGCCGCCGGCCACGGCATCGAGACCGGCGAGCATGCCGCCTCGATCACCGGCGGCCGGCCGGGCGTGCTGCATGGCAACCGGACCTATCTCTTGCAGGACGACGACGGCCAGATCATCGAGGCGCACTCGATCTCGGCCGGCCTCGACTATCCCGGCATCGGGCCCGAGCATGCCTGGCTGCACGAAACCGGCCGCGTGAACTACGTCTCGGCCACCGACGAACAGGCGCTCGAGGCGTTTCAGCTCTGCAGCAAGCTCGAGGGCATCATCCCGGCGCTGGAGCCCTCGCACGCGCTCACCGTTGCCGGTGAGCTTGCCTCGACCCTGCCCGCCGACCACATATTGCTGATGAACATGTGCGGCCGCGGCGACAAGGACATCTTCACGGTTGCGGACGCGCTCGGGGTGAAGCTTTGAGCGGCGGCACGGCGCGGATCGACCGGCGTTTCACCGACCTGCGCGCCGCCGGACGGGCGGGCCTCGTCGCATACGTGATGGCCGGCGACCCGGACATCGAGACCAGCGCGCGTATCTTCGCGGGCCTGCCGGCCGCGGGCGCCGACCTCATCGAGCTCGGCATGGCCTTCACCGATCCCATGGCGGACGGCCCGTCGGTTCAGGCCGCCGGCCTGCGCGCGCTCGAGGCCGGCATCAGCCTGCGCAAGACACTGGACATGGTCCGCGCCTTCCGGGCGAACGACGATGACACGCCGGTCGTGCTGATGGGCTACTACAACCCGATCTACAATTACGGGGTCGATGCGTTCCTGCGGGACGCCGGCGATGCCGGGCTCGACGGCCTGATCATCGTCGACCTGCCGCCGGAAGAGGATCACGAGCTCTGCCTGCCGACGCTTGCCGCCGGGCTCAGCTTTATCCGCCTGGCGACGCCGACCACAGACGACAAGCGCCTGCCGGCCGTGCTGACGAACACCAGCGGCTTCGTCTACTACGTCTCCTATACCGGCATCACCGGCGCGCGCAGCCTCGACTCCGACGCCGTCTCGACGGCCGTCACCCGGCTCAAGCGGCACACCGACATTCCCGTCGCCGTCGGATTCGGCATCCGCACGCCCGAACAGGCCGCCGCCGTCGCCCGCGTCGCCGACGCCGCCGTGGTTGGCTCGGCGCTGGTTGAACGGGCCGGCAATGGCGACGGCGACGCCGTGGAGGGTGTGCTGGACCTGGTCCGGTCGCTCGCCGACGGCGTGCGGACGGCGCGAAACGGTGACGCATAGATGAATTGGCTGACGAACTTCGTGCGCCCGAAAATCCGGGCGCTGGTCCGCAAGAAGGACATTCCAGACAAGCTCTGGCTGAAATGTCCGAGCTGCGATCAGATGCTGCACCACAAGGAGATCGGCGAAGCACTGCACGTCTGCCAGTATTGCGGCTATCACTTGCGCATCGGCGCGCGCGAGCGCTTCAAGCAGCTTTTCGACGACGGCGAATTCACTGTCATCGAGTTGCCGGAGGTGCCGGCCGATCCGCTGAAGTTCCGCGATGAGAAGCGCTACACCGACCGCCTGAAGGAGAACCGGAACCGCACCGAACAGGACGACGCCGTGCTCGTGGCGCACGGCAGTCTCGGCGGCAAGCCGGCCGTGATCGGCGTGCAGACGTTCCAGTTCATGGCCGGCTCCATGGGCCTCGCCGCCGGCGAGGCCGTGATCTCGGCGGCCAAGCTGGCGGTCCTGCAGGAAGCGCCGCTGATCGTGTTCTCCGCCGCCGGCGGCGCCCGCATGCAGGAAGGCATTCTGTCGCTGATGCAGATGCCGCGGACGACCATCGCCGTCGAGATGGTGCGCGAGAAGAACCTGCCTTTCATCTCGGTGATGACCGACCCGACCACCGGCGGCGTCACCGCCTCTTACGCCATGCTGGGCGACATTGCCATCGCCGAGCCGGGCGCGCTGATCGGCTTCGCCGGCCCGCGGGTGATCGAGAACACCATTCGCGAAAGCCTGCCCGAAGGCTTCCAGCGGGCCGAATACCTGCTCGACCACGGCATGCTGGATATGGTGGTGCCGCGCCGCGAGATGCGGGCAACGCTGATCCGTGTCATCGACATGCTGATGAACCCGACGCCGCCCGCGGAAGTCGTGGCGCTGCCGCAGACCGATCTGGAGATCCCGGAACCGCAGCCGCCGGCGCCCGCCGATGACTCGAGCCCGCCTGCCTGATCCGCCCGCCGCCAAGGGCGACGTCATCCTCGAGCGGCTGACCCGGCTGCACCCCAAGCTGATCGATCTGACGCTCGGCCGCACCGAACGGCTGCTGGCGCGGCTCGGCCATCCCGAACGGCGGCTGCCGCCGGTCGTGCATATCGCTGGCACCAACGGCAAGGGTTCGACGTTGGCCTTCATGCGGGCTGGCCTCGAGGCCGCGGGCTACCGCGTGCACGTCTACACTTCGCCGCATCTGGTGCGCTTCAACGAGCGCATCCGGTTGGCAGGCCGGCTGATCGACGACGACGCCCTGATCGACGCGTTGGAACGCGGCGAGCGCGCCAACGACGGCGAGCCGATCACCTTCTTCGAGATCACCACGGCCGTGGCGTTTCTCGCCTTCGCCGAAACGCCGGCCGACATCCTGCTGCTGGAGACGGGCCTCGGCGGCACGACCGACTCGACCAATGTCATCGAGCGTCCGCTGCTGACCGCCATCTCGCCGATCTCCTACGACCATCAGCAGTTTCTAGGTAACAGCCTGAGCGAGATCGCGGCGAACAAGGCCGGCATCCTGAAGCCGGGCGTCACCGGCATCATCGCCCGCCAGCCGCCGGAAGCGACGCGCGTGATCGAGACCCGCGCGAGCGAGATCGGCGCGCCGTTGCTGCGGCGCGATACCGACTGGCGGATCGAGACAGTGAACGACGGCCTGCGTTTCGAGATCGATGGCAAGGTCATGGAGCTCCCGCCGCCGACACTTCCTGGCGTGCATCAGCCGGACAATGCCGGCCTGGCGCTCGCCTGCCTCGCACGCCTCGACGGCTTCGACATCGACGAACGCGCCCTTGCCGCCGCCGTGACCGGCGTCGACTGGCCGGCGCGCCTGCAACGCCTGACTGCAGGCCCACTCGCCAAAACGCTGCCGGCCGATACCGAGCTGTGGCTGGACGGCGGCCACAACCCGGCCGCCGCCGAATTGCTCGCCGACACGCTGTCGCGCTGGCCACCACGGCCGCTGCATCTCGTCGTCGGCATGATGAACAGCAAGGATTGCCGCAACTATCTCGAACGGCTGACGCCGTTGTCGCCGCGGGTGCACGGCATCGCCATTCCCGGCGAGGCCAACAGCCTCACGGCCGAGGAGATCGTCGCCGTCGCCCGCGACGTCGGCCTGCCGGCTGCGCCGGCTGCGGACGCGGCGGACGCGCTCTCACGCATCGCCGCCAACACAGCGGACCGGCCCGCGCGCGTCATGATCTGCGGCTCGCTCTACCTCGCCGGCGCCGTCCTTGGCGCCAGCGAAGCGCTCTATCCGACGTAGGCCCCGATCGTCACCAACGCTGTCTTACGAACGGTTGCGTTGCAGCCGCTTCTCGATTTGTCGCTTTTCCCAATCGGCGCCGAACAGGGAAAACACCTCGAACACGGCCAGCCCGTGCGATGCCACCCCCAGTCCCCAACCCAGCGCGGGCCAGATAAACCACGGATAGTCCGTCGCCATGAAGAAATAGGCCACGATCATTGCCGCAATCGAAATCAGGTAGACGATGAGGTGGCTGTAAAAGCCCTTGATGTCGCGAACGTATTCCAGGGCCTCGCGCTCGGCGTCCGGCAGCTCTCGTTGTTTGTACATGCTCGTCTCCGTCGACAGCGTGGCGATATCCACATCGAATACCGAAGCCAACGCGCCGAGCGTTTCCAGGCTGGCCTTTCCGCCGCGCTCGATCCGCTGGATCGTGCGCACGCTGAGACCGCTCACCTCGGCGAGTGTCTCCTGGGACCAGCCTTTTTCCAGCCGTAGTTTGCGAACGATCATCCGATCCGCCCTCCGGGCGCTGAGGCTTCGATATGACGAGCATCGGGAAATATACACCCGAAGACCACGCCAGCGACCCGACATCAACCCGTCATGACGCCGACAAACGGCCCGATCTGGCCAGATTCCGCGCTTTCCGAACCACAGATGCGCGGCAGCGCGCCCGCCGCGACAATGGCGGACGGCCATCATCCATCGCTTCTCAGCCGGCGTTCCGGCCGCGAGCCAAGTCTGGTATTCGAATTGGAATCAGGCCGCCATTGGCGGCCGTTCGGTCAGATCGATTCTTCGATCCACTCGACGATCTTGGACTTCGTCGCCGCGCCGACCTTGGTCGCCGCGACCTCGCCGCCCTTGAACAGCATCAACGTCGGAATGCCGCGCACGCCGTACTTCGTCGGTGTCGACGGATTGTCGTCGATATTGATCTTGGCAACCGTCACCTTCTCGCCCATCTCGGCCGCGATTTCTTCCAGCGAGGGGCCAATCTGCTTACAGGGACCGCACCATTCGGCCCAGAAGTCGACGACAACCGGTTGGTCGGACTTCAATACGTCGTCCTCGAAGGACGCGTCGGAGATCGCTTTGGTGGACATCTGTCGTTTCCGCCTCTTGTTTCTGAACCCGCTCGGGTTCGGCTTGCAATCGGTCGCCGCGCGCCCGGTGGGACGAGTTACGCCGGCCCGTCCGGTGCCCTTTAGAGTAGGAACGCGACCCCCGAGCGTCAAGGTGCGTGCCGGTCCAGCAGGCCGTCTTTCAGCGGCATCAGCCGCGGTCCGTCAGTCCACAGCAACGCGCACCGCACGAGCCGATCAGGGTAAATCTCCCGCAACGCGGCGCGATAGGCCGCCATCTGCTTCAGATAGATGTCCGGCACCGCCTCAGCGGTCGCGGGCGGCGGCCGCTGCGTCTTGTAATCGATCACCAGCACCTCGGCATCGCTGACCCGCAGCCGATCGACCCGGGCGGCGATGATGCGGTCGCCGATGCGCCCGGCGATCGGCGCTTCCGCCCGCGAATCAGGCCCGAAGATATCGGCAAAGTCTGGATCGGACAGCACGGCCAGCGTTTCCTCGGCGATCTCGCGCTGCGCCTCCGGCGACAGCCCATGCGCCGGATTGGCGAGATACCGTTCGGCCGCCGCCGCCCACGCATCGGCCGGCACGTCCGGCAGTCCCTGCAGCAAGCGATGGATCAGATTGCCACGCCGGAACCGCACGCCCTTGTCGGCTCCCAGCGGCGGCTGCACCGGCGGATCGACCTCGACCGGCCGCGAGGGCACCAGCGGCCGCGGCGGATCGGCCTCCGGCGGCGCCGGCCGCAACGCCCAATCCGGCAAAGGCGACGGCGCCCTGTGCACGGCTGTCGCCGATCCGGGCGCCGGCTCAATCTGCGGATTGCTCAGCCGCAGCCCGGTGTCGCCCCCATCGAGCGCGATTTCGCTGCCGAGGTCCCGCATCGCCGTCTCGGCGTAGTCGTACCAGCAGCCGGCCGGGCGATCCTTGGCGGTCTGCCAACCGCAGATGTAGAGCCGGTCCTCCGCCCGCGTCAGCGCCACGTAGAACAGCCGCCGGTATTCCCGCGCCCGCCGCGCGCGCGCCGCCTGTCGCGCCTCGCCCGCGACCGCTTCCTCCATCTCCCGCCGCGGCACCCAGACCAGGCCCCGGCTGATTCCGCCGTTGGCCAGCCAGAACAGCTTGCCGTCCTGCCGCGGATCGGGCGCCCGCACGGTGTCGGGCAGGAAGACGACCGGCGCCTGCAAGCCCTTGGCGCCGTGCACCGTCATCACCCGCACCTCGTCGCGACGCTGCTCCTGATCGCGCTTGACCTCGGCCGCCCCGGCCTCGAGCCAGGCGAGAAAGCCCTGCAGCGACGGTGGATGCGCCCGCTCGTATTCCAGGGCCAACCCCAGGAACTCGTCGATGGGTTCGTTCGCTTCCGCGCCGAGCCGCGCGACCAGACGCCGCCGGCCGCCTTCGGCGCCCAGTAGCCGCGCGAAAAAGGCGAACGGCGCCGCGAAATCGGCCCGCGCCAGCCAGTCGGCCAACCGGGCATGCGCGTCGGCGAAGTCCGGCCGGTCGCCACGCCGCCGCGCGAGCGTACGCCAAAGCGTGTCGTCGCCGCGGCCGTGGGCCAGGTCGAACAGCGTGTCCTCGTCGAAGCCGATCAACGGTCCCTTCAGCACCGTGGCGCAGGTCAGATCGTCCTCCGGCAACAGCAGGAACTGCGCCGCCGCCATCAGGTCCATCACCGCCAACTGGTCGGCCAGCACCATGCGGTCCAGGCCGGCGACCGGAATGTCCCGCGCCTTCAACTGCCGCACCATGGCCGGCAGGAACGGCGCCCGCCGCTGCACCAGGATCATGATGTCGCCGGCCCGGATCGGCCGGCCCGCCGATTCCAGCATCTCGCCGCTATCGAGCCAGCGCCGGATCAGTTCGGCGATCCGGCCCGCCAGGCGCTGCACCGGGCTGTCGTCCGGTTCCTGGTCCAGCGGCGGCGACCAGGGCTCGCGCTCCGGCCGTTCCTCCGGCGCCTCCGGCGGCCACAGCTCGACCAGGCCCGCGTGACCGCGACGATGCGCCAGATGCCGGATCTCGGCGTCCTCGGCGAACAGGCCGTCGCGCGCGTCCGCGTCGGCGAAGACCCGGTCGACGAACGCCAGCACCGAGGGCGTCGAACGGTACGACCGCAAAAGCTCCACTGGCCGCCAAACCGCCTGCGCCTCGGCGATGCGTTGGGCGAAGAAGGCCTGCATGTCGCTGAAGGCCTGCGGATCGGCGCGCTGAAAGGAATAGATCGATTGTTTCGGGTCGCCGACTGCGAACACGGTTCTGACGTCTTCGCGGGCGCCGCTGCCGGCGAAGAACTCTTCCGCCAGCGCCCGCACCACCTGCCACTGGTCGGGATTGGTGTCCTGCGCCTCATCGATAAGAATATGGTCCAGGCCGCCGTCCAGCTTGTACAGCACCCAGGCCGCGGCGCGGGTCTGGGTCAGCAGGTCGCGCGTGTGCAGAATCAGATCGTCGTAATCCAGCAGCGCCCTTCGCCGCTTCTCGTCCTCGTAGCTGTCGATCAGCCGGTCTCCAAGCCGCAACAGCGCCGCCGTCGCCTCGGCCAACCGCACCGCCTTGAGGCGCTGCCGAACGCCGTAGAGACGCTCGGCCTCCGCGCGCAAGACATCATCGGCATCCGGCGCTATATCGAGCACGGCTTTGGTGGCAAGGCGTTCGCGGATCTCGCCGGCCTGCGTCAAGAAAGCCGCGCAATAATTCTCGAAGCGATCCGGCCGGCCGGCCGGATCGTCCAGCCAGGCGGCGATCACGGCCGCCCGGCCGGCATCGGTCTTGCCGCCGTCCGCGAGCGCCGGCAGAACCCCGCGCAAGGCCGCGACATCGATCGCGAGGTCCGCGCAGGCAGCCGCCACCACGGTTGCTTCCGTGGCGTCTTCCTCGACCGACAGCGCCGCGCGGATCGCCGCGATCAGACCGTCGATGCCGGCATACTGATCCAGCAGGCGCCGCAGCCGGCCGCGCTCGTTGCTGAGCGTCGTCATGATCTCGCTGAATGCCTGCTCCTCGACATGCGCGCTCAAGGCCGCCATCAGCTTGGAGCCGGATTCGGCTTCCGCCGCCAGCACCCGGTCGCGCGCGTCGATCAGCAGTTCGCCCGCCGTGCGCTCGTCCATGACCTGGAAATGCGGCGCCACGTCGGCTTCCAGCGGAAAACGGCCGAGCAGCGACTCGCAGAAGGCGTGGATCGTCTGCACCTTCAGGCCGCCGGGCGTCTCCAGCACGCGGGCGAACAGCCGGCGGGCCCGGATCTGGTCGTCCGCCGCCACCGGCGCGCCGGTCAGCGCGGCGATGCTGCCGGCAAGTGCCGCGTCGTCGGCGATCGCCCATTCGCCAAGCCGCCGGTGCAGGCGGTTCGCCATTTCCGCCGCCGCCGCCTTGGTGAAAGTCAGGCACAAAATCCGCTCCGGCCGGGTGCCGCCCAGCAGCAGCCGCAGCACCCGGTTTGTCAGCACCTGGGTCTTGCCGGTGCCGGCCGACGCCGTCACCCAGACCGAGGCCTGCGGATCGGCGGCGCTGATCTGCTCGCGGGTCAGACGCTCCGGCGCGCTCATGCCGCGCCCCCGTCCTCGCCGGCGGCCGACCATTCGCCGATGCGCGCCAGATGGTCGTAGTCGCCGAAGCGCAGCGCCATGTCGGGCCGCGGCCGCGCCCGGTAAGGCGTCGCCGGGTCGTCGAAGGCGGCGATCAAGGCCTCCAGCCCGGTCCGCGCCCGCGCCGCCGCCTCGGCCGCATCCATGTTGACGGGCTTCACCTCGCCCGGCGTCGGCCCGCCGGTCAGCCGCCAGAAGCTGAGACCGCCGACATGCGCCTCGGGCAGGCCGTCGAAGCCGCCGGCGAGCGCGATCGCCGCTTCCAGGGGCAATTGCGGCGCGCCGCCACTCTCAAGCTCGCGGTGCGTCGGCAGGCCGCCGGTCTTGTAGTCGATAATCTGCAAACCGCCGTCCGGCAGCCGGTCGACCCGGTCGGCCGTCGCCGTCAGCAGGAAGTCGCCGCCCGGCCCCGTCAGGGCCAGCTTGCCCGCGACCTCGGTCGCCAACGGCTTGATGTCGGGCCGACGTGCCCGCTCCAACGCCAGGAACCACCGGGCGATGCGCTCGAAACGCGGCCACCAGAAAGCGCGCACGCCGGGCCGGTTCAACATCGGTCCGAAGGCCTCGCGGCCGGCGGCCAGCAGCAGCGGCAGGGCGTCGTCCGGCAGGTCGTCCGGGTACCGACGCACGAAGGCGTCCAAGGCATGGTGCACGGCCGTGCCCCGGTCGGCGGCGCCGGGATCGGCGTCGAGCGGCTCCAGCGGCTTCAGCCTCAGGATGTAGCGCGCGTAGATGGCATAGGGATCGCGCATCCAGACCTCGATGCGCGTGACCGACAGCCGCCGCGGCCGGGCGGCCGGCGGCGGCCGCGGCGCCGGCGGGACCGGCGATTCCATTTGCGCAGGGACATCGAGCTGGCCCTGCCAGGCCGTCAGGTCGGCCGCCGCCGCGATGTCCCAGGCAAGCCCAGCGGCGGCCATGACGTTGTCCAGCCGCAGCAGCCAGCGCGACGGGACTGTCGGCGTGCCCTCGACCCGGTCGGCGCGGGTCAGCAGCACGTCCGGCGCGGCGGCGGCCTGCACGAAGTCGTGCGCCGACAGGCCGATGCGGCGCTCCGGCGACGGCAGGCCCAGGATCTGCCGCATCGGCCGGCTCAGCCAGGCGTCGGCCGGCGCCTCGGGCGGCCAGCTGCCCTCGTTCAGCCCGCCCAGGATCAGCAGGTCGGCGCGCTGCAGCCGCGCCTCCAGCGGTCCCCAGATCGACAGGCGCGGATGCGCGCCATAACGCGGCCGCAGCACCCGGCCCTCGATCAGCGTCCCGAACAGGGCCGGATAGATGCCGCCGTCGATCGGCCGCAGCCCCTCGCTCGCCGCGTGCAGCTCGCTGACAAAGGCCGCCGCCGCCTCGCCCGCGTCGCCGTCCCACAACGTCGGCCGTCCGGTCCCGTCGGCGCTCAGCCATTCGGCGAACGCGACATGCGCGGCGATCAGTTCCGGCAGCGACGCGTCGGCCATGCCGAACAGCGACTCGACTTCCTCGGCGGCGCCGGCCAGCGCGTCCACGAACGCATGCAGGCGTTCGCTGCACGACGCTTCCCCCACGGCTTGATGCAAACCCGAAAACCCGGGCGCCGGACGTGGACCACGGAGGACCTTGACCTCCAGCTCGCGCACCAGGGCATGGCGGGCCGCCGGCGCATGGCCGGCCGTCGCCAGCGGATGCTTCATTGCCGCCAGCAGCGGCACCGGCGCGGCGCGCTCGCCGACAAGCTCGGCCGCCAAACGCAGCAGCGTGCCGGCCGGCGTCGCCTTCAGCGGCAGGCCGGCCGAATCGTCGACCGCCACGTCCCAGCGCAGCAGCTCCGTCGCGACCCGTCGGGCAAGGTCCCGGTCCTGCGTGATCAACGCCGCGGTCGCCGCCGGCGTTTCCAGGACCCGGCGCATGGCGAGCGCGATCACCCCGGCCTCGGCCTGGCTGTCGGCGCAGTCGACGCGGCGCAGGCCGTCGAGCGCGCCGGCCGGCAGCGGCGGCAGGTCGCGCCATTGTTCCGTGGTCTCGGCCGGCCGGGTTGCCTCCGACAGCAATTGCCGGCGGCCGACATTGCCGTCGCCCGGCGACCAGGGCCGGACGTCACGCCGATCGACACCCATGCCGGCCAGCAATTCCTTCAGGCCGAACTGCGGATGGCCGGCATCGAGCTGCCCCCATGCCGCGTCGTCCAGCGTTTCGTCGAGCCCCGGCAATACGACGGCCCCCGCCGGCAACCGCGCGACCACGCCGATCAGCTCCGCCGTCGCCGGGATGCTGCCGGTGGAGCCGGCCGCGATCACTGGCCCGGTCGGCGGCGCGGCTTGCCAGGCGGCGGCGCGGGCGCGGATCGCCCGGTCGCGCCGCTCGGCCGGATCGAGACAGCCCTCGGCGGCCAGCAATCCGCGCCAGGGCTCGGCCAGCACCTGGAGGAAGTCGAGCGTAATCTGCCAGTGCGCCGCGAACTCGGCCGGCGCCAGATCGGCCAGCGCCTCCAGGGGCAACGCTTGCATCTGCATCTGGTCCAGCAGCCGCGCCAGCTCGGCCGCCAGCAGCGCGGCCTGGGCGGCATCGACGTCACGCAACTGCCGGATCAGCTCGGTCAGCAGCAGTTGCCGCCGCAGGCCGCCGATCGCTGGCGGCAGCGTCAGGTCGGCGTCGCCGCCCGCCTCGCCAACGTCGACCAGATCGTCCTCGACATCGCCGATCGGCTGCATCGTTGGCAGCAGCATGGGCCGGCCGTCGCCGATGCGCAGGAAGGCTTCGCTCAACGCCCGCGCCGCCCGCCGTGTCGGCAGCAGCACGGTGACCCGGCTCAATTGCAGCGGCTCGGCCCCGTAGCGCGCCAGCAGGCCCTGCGCCAGCGCGTCGACGAAGGCCACGCCGGCGGGAATGTTGTAGACCGTCGGGCGGTCCATTATGCAAGGCCGGCTAGGCGGCTAAGGCCTGGTCGGCCGCCTCCAGGCCTTTCGGCGTGTTGATGCACATCCAATCACCCTCGTGCCGGAGTCCGAACAGCCGGCCGGCTTCCTCGGCGCGATCGTACAACAGGTTGAGGGAGAAGGCCCCCGACGGGCAATCGACGAACAGGGCGGGTGTCAGGATCTGCACGCCGGTGAACACGAACGGCGAGACCTGCGTCTCCTCGCGTCGCGTCAGCGCGCCGTCCGGCCACATGACGTAGTCGCCCATACCGGGATAGCCGATCGCGCCGACGGTCGGATTGAGCAGCAGAATGGCGTCCATGCGGCCGGGATCGAAGCGGCGCGCCAGCCGTTGCAGCGTGTCCTTCATGCCGTCGAACCAGAGGGCGTCGGCATTGACCACGTAGAACGGATCGGTCCCCAACAGCGGCAATGCCTTGGCGACGCCGCCGCCGGTCTCGAGCAGTTCCCCGGTCTCGTCGGAGAACGTCACCGCGAGATCGCGCCGGTCTTGCAAATGCGCGCGAATCATTTCGCTCTTGTGGTGCAGGTTGACGACGGCTCGCTTCACGCCCGCCGCCGCCAGGCGATCGAGCGCGCGGTCGAGCAGGCTGCGGCCCGCCACCTCCAGCAATGGCTTGGGCCGGTCGTCGCCCAACGGCTCCATCCGCGTGCCGCGTCCGGCAGCCAGCACCATGGCGATTTCAGGTACGGGTATCGATAACGTCATCAAAACCTTCTGCATCCTATGTTCATGCGCACCAACGCGCCGCGATATTGCGATTCCTGACCGTTCGGGGCAAGCATTTGACGGCGCCCCTGCGCGGCGCAGACTGCGGCATTCGGATGACCGGATAATGACAAATGGCAGCAACAGATCGAATTGACACACCCGAGGCAGCGCTGCGCGCATTCGGCAGGTCCGGCGCGCTACGGTACGTGGAAAGCGGCCTGGTGAACCGCACTTGGGCCGTCGGCGCGCCGCCGCAATTCGCTCTGCAGCTGGTCCATGCCCGTTTCAGGGACGCGGACAACGCCCATATCGAGGCCGTCGCCCGGCGGCTGCGCAGCGGCGGGCTCCCGACGCCGGAACTGATTCGAGCCGGCGATGGCGCGCTGTCGTTCGCCGGGCCGGACAATCGTCGCTGGCGTCTGTTGACCTGGCTTGACGGCGACGTTCACGCCCAAGCGCCGAGCGCGGACCACATCCGCTCGGCCGCCGCCTTGTTCGCGCGGTTTCATGACATCCTGTTCGGATCGCCGGAAGGCATGAACTTGCCGCCGACCGACTTTCACGACACCGACGCCTATATGCGGCATCTCGCGACGCTGATCGAGACACGCCCCGACACCGAGGTCGGACCCGTCGCCGAATCGATCCTGGCCCTTTGGCGAACCTGGCAGGACGCTACGGTGACGCCGCGACGGCCGGGCCACGGCGACCCGAAGCTGCCCAACGTGATCTTCCGGCCCGGCAGCGCGGACGCGCTGGCGATGATCGATCTGGACACGCTGGCGCAATACGGTCTCGACGACGAGCTCGGCGACGCCATCCGGTCCTGTTGCAATCCTCGCGGCGAGGACGCCGACGACGGCGAGATCGACACCGCCCTGTTCACGGCCTTCGTCCGAGGCTATGTCGGACGGTCCGAAACCATGACACCGGACGAACGCCGCAGCATCGTCCATGGCGTCGGCCGGATCGCACTCGAACTGGCGGCGCGATTCTGCGCCGACGCCATCGAGTGCCGCTATTTCGCCTGGAACCCGGCCGTGGCGCCGACGGCGCGTGATCACAATCTGTACCGGGCTCGCGGCCAACTGCATCTCAGCCAACAGGTCACCGCGCGTCGTGGCGAGTTGGAACGGATTGTCGCCGCGGCTTAACCGGCATTTCTCAGGCGAAGGCGTCCGGGACGTGCTCGTCGACCCAGGCGCGAACCGCCTCCAGTGACGGATGCGCCAGACGCTGCCGCAGCATGCGCCGGCAACGCGGCAGATGCCGGAGATAGCCATCTTTCCCCGCCGTCCGCGCCAGGCGCGTGAAGACGGCGATGATGCGGGTATGGCGCTGCGCCGCCAGCACCGCGCAGGCGCGCTCAAAGTCGTCACGGTCGATCTTGGGATGGGCCGCGAGATACCGGTCGACCGCCGCCGTCACGATCGCCGCCGGTACGTCGCGACGGGCATCCTCCAACAGCGACATCAGATCGTAGGCAACCGGTCCGATACCGGCGTCCTGGAAATCCAGCAGGCCACAGGCCTTCGCGCCCGGCCGTTCGGGCAGGTGCACCAGATTGCCGGCGAAAAAATCTCGCAGCAGCAAGGATTGCGGCAACGCATCGGCCGCCGCCAGCGCCTGTCGCCAGGCGGCAACGAACGCCGCCCTGTCCGCCGTCGGCGCGAAGAGGTCCGCGAACAGCGCCGCCTGCTCGGCGAACAGATCCGCGTCGTAGCGCGGCAAGTCCTCGGCGCCCTGAAACCGTTGATGCAACGCGATCAACATGTCGACCGCCAACGCGTACAGCGGCACGGCATCGGCGCCGGCATCCAGAAGGTTGGCGAACACGGCGTCGCCGAAGTCTTCGACCAGCAGAAAGCCCCGATCCGCATCGGCCCGCAGCACGGTCGGCACAGACAGGTCCAACCCCCGCAGCAATTCGGCTACCCGCGCGAACGCCGCCAGATCGTTGTGCGGCGGCGGCGCGTCCATCAGCACCGCGGTGTCGCCGCCTGCCCGGCGTAGGCGCACGAACCGGCGCGAGGAAGCATCGCCGGCGAGCGCTTGGTGCGCGGCCGCGGCCCAGCCCGCGTCGTCCAGGAAGGCGGCGGCCAGATCGTCGCGTTCAGTCATGCGCCGCCTCGCGCAAAACCGGCGCCAACCGCACCGCGCTCCCGAACGCGGCCCAGCTCAGCAGCCGCTGCTCGCCGCCGGGCGTGTCGTCGAAAGCCAGATCCAGCCGGTCCGGCGGCGCCAGGTCGCCGAGCCGGTCCGGCCACTCGATCAGGCAGATCGCCGATGCAAACGCGTCCTCCAGTCCCAGCTCGGTCAGCTCCTCGGGCGCGCTCAACCGGTAAAGATCGATATGCCAGACCGTGCCGGCCGCGGTGTCGTATTGCAGCATCAGGTTGAAGGTCGGGCTCGGCACCTCGTCGCTGACCCCCCGCGCCCGCAGGAAGGCGCGGGCGAAGGCCGTCTTGCCGACGCCGAGCTCGCCCGCCAGGCAGATCACATCGCCCGGCCCGGTCGCCCGCGCCAGCGCGGCGGCCAGCGCTTCGGTCGCGGCGAGATCGGCGAGGAGGAATGCGCCCCGCGTGGCGAGATCATCCGGCATGCGCCGCCTTGTACGCCGTTCGCCGGCGATGGGCAACGTCCGGCGGGACTTGCGAAGCCGGTGTACCCGGTCCATGTTGGCGCGCGCCAACACTTTGAACCGCCAGGGAATTCGCCGATGTCGGATGCCGACGCCCAGACTGACGTAGCCATCATCGGCGCCGGGCCGGTCGGGCTGTTCGCGGTCTTCGAGCTCGGCATGCTGAACATGCGGGCGGCCGTGTTCGACGCGCTCGACGCGCCAGGCGGCCAGTGCGCGGCGCTCTATCCGGAAAAGCCGATCTACGACATTCCGGGCTATCCACGCATCGACGCCGGCGACCTGGTCGCGCGATTGACCGAGCAGGCGGCGCCCTTCGCGCCCGGCTATCACCTCGGATCGCCGGTCACACATTTGAGCCGCGATGGCAACGGTTGGCAGGTCGGCGCCGAGAATGGCGCTAAGGTCTCGGCCAAGGCAGTGGTCATCGCCGCCGGCGGCGGCGCCTTCGGCCCGAACCGGCCGCCGCTCGACGGCATCGAGACCTACGAAGGCCGCTCGATCTTCTACATGGTCGGCCGGCGCGAAGATTTTCGCGGCAAACGCGTCGTCATCGCGGGTGGCGGCGATTCCGCCGTCGACTGGGCGCTGTCGCTCGCCGAGATCGCCGCCAGTGTCGCGGTCGTGCACCGCCGGCCCAAGTTCCGCGCGGCGCCAGCCAGCGTCCAGCGCCTGCATAAGCTGGCCGATGCCGGCGCAATCGAGTTGGTCGTGCCCTATCAACTCGCCGGTCTCGACGGCGGCGACGGCCAGTTGGACGCGGTCATCGTGCGGACGCTCGACGGCGACGAGCGCCGCCTGCCGGCGGACGTGTTGCTGCCGTTCTACGGCCTGTCGTCCGATCTCGGACCGATCGCCGGCTGGGACCTGGCGCTGGAGCGCCGGCAGATCGCCGTCGATCCCGCCACCTGCGCCACCAGCCAGTCGGGCATCTACGCCATCGGCGACATCGTCACCTATCCCGGCAAGCTGAAGCTGATCCTCTGCGGCTTTTCCGAGGCCGCGCTGGCCGCGCACGCCATCCACCGCCTGGTCTTCCCCGACCAGGAGCTGCACTTCGAATACTCGACCATGAAAGGTTTGCCCGGCAGTTGATCCGGATCCAGGCCGCCGCCTGATGGCCGACCCTTCGAGGCTTCGCTTCGCTCCGCGCCTCAGGGTGAGGCTTTAGCTGATATCAAGCTCCGCCTCATGCTGAGGAGCCGGCGCAGCCGGCGTCTCGAAGCATGCGCCATCGGTCTCCGTCGTCGGGGCCGAGCCTACTCCGCCGCTGGTTCCTCCAGCGCCACGGGCTGCCGCACGGGCAGGTGGCAGGTCACCTGCGTGCCGACATTGACTTCCGACTGCAGCTCGACACGGCCGCCATGCAGCTCGACCACGCTCTTGACCAGCGACAGGCCGAGCCCCACGCCCTGCCGGCGGCCGGCGCTGCTGCCGCGGTGGAACTTGTCGAAGACCAGCTCCAGATCGCGGGCGCCGATGCCGATGCCGGTGTCGCTGATCGCGATCTGCAGCTCGTTACCGTTCTTCGCGGCGGCCAGCTTGATATGGCCGCCCGGCGGCGTGAACTTCACGGCGTTGCTCAACAGGCTGAACAGCACCTGCTTGATGCGCCGCTCGTCGACCTCGGCCGTGCCGATATCGGCCGGGCAGTCGAAGTCGAGCCGCAGCTTCTGCTGTCGCGCCCGCTCTCGCGTCAGCGCCAGCACGCTCGCCAGCGCGGCGTGAACGTCGAGCGGCGCCGTGTCCAGCTCCAGCCGCCCGGCCTCGATGCTGGCCAAGTCCAAGATATCGTTGATCAGCGCCAGCAGCTCGTGCGACGAGGTCAGAATACCTTCGCTGTATTCCTTCTGCCGCTCGTTGAGGTCGCCGAAATACTCGTTCCCCAGGACCTCGGCAAAGCCGATGATGACGTTCAGCGGCGTGCGCAGTTCGTAGGACACGTTGGCGATGAATTCCGACTTCAACCGGTCGGCGGTCTCCAGCGCCTCGTTACGCTCACGCAGCGCGCGCTCGATCTCGACGCTGTCCGAGACGTCGAGATAGGTGAACAGCACGTTGCCGTCCGGCAGCGGCAGGCTGGCGAAGTCGATCACCGAGGCGTTGGGCCGATCGAGCCGCCCGGTCCGCGCCACCCGGTCCGTCACCGATGCGATAAGTTCCGTGCGCTTTTCGTCCCAGGGCGTGCCATCGTCGAACAGGCCGCGCGCTTCGTCGATGATCTCGCCCACGTGCGGCTCGGTCGACAGCAGCTTCTCGTCGAGCTGCCACATCTTGGCGAAGGTCGGGTTGTGCAGTTTCAGCCGGCCGTCCCCGCCATAGACCGCGACGCCCTCATAGAGGTTCTCCAGCGTCTCCTGCTGCACCGCGATCAGCGTGTTGTAGGAGCGCTCCAGCGCCAGCCGGTCGGTCACGTCCTCGAACAGGAGCAGGATTCCGCCGAATGGATGCGGCGCGATGATGGTCCGCAGCACCCGTCCATCCGGCAGGTAGGAAAGCGATTCCTCGGGATGCAGCAGATTGGTGTAATAGGCCAGGATGTTGGCCTTGTAGGCTGGATAGTCCGCCTGCTCCTCCAGCAACCGGTTCTCGCGCAGGGCATCCAGCACCTCGCTGTGGCTCGGCTGCGTCGCCAGCCAGTCCTGGTCCAGATGCCACAGACGGGCATAGGCGTCATTGTGATAGGCGACCCGCTTGTCGGGCCCGAAGATCACGATCGCCGCGTTCAGGATGTTCAGAACCTCGGCATGCGCCTCGTCGTGCCGCTTCAGTTCGGCCTTGGTCTCCTCGTTCTCGGTGACGTCGAGGGCGAAGCCGGCGATGCCGCCGTCGGGCAAGCCCGGCACCTCATGAACGCGCAGCGCCCGCCGCTGGCCGTCGACGACGAAATACCGCGTCTCGACGCGCACCTCACCGCTGGCCTGCGCGCTCTGGGCCAATGTCTTGGCCTGATCGGGGATGATCGCGGTCTCGATCTCCAGGCCGCCGGCCAGGACCGCGTCGCGCCCACTGCCGACGGTGTTGGCGTAGGCCGCGTTGCAGTCGGTCAGCCTCAGGCTGCCGTCACGCCGCCAGGTCGGGAACGGCGCCAGATCCATCAGGGTCCGTAGGCCGTCGGCGATGGTCTGGGTGGCCTGCAGCTGCTTGGCCGCCGCGCCGGCTTGGCCGGCGGCGCGTTCCTCCAGCTCGGCATAGCGCGCCATCAGAGTCGCGATCTCCGCCGTCCGTCGCCGGTTGCGCAGCCACAACGCCGCCGCGGCGGCGCTCGCGATGATTGCGATGGAGAGGCAGAAAAGGCTGAACTGATCGACCGGAACCGCATCGGCCGCCAGCGCCGGCCGCGCCGTGAATGCGAGCGACAACGCGATCAGGCGCGCGAGTTTCGGCATCAAAGGGACCTGCCACGGCACATCGAGTCACCATAACCCGCTGTCCCGAAATCAGACAAGCCATGCCCATTTGATTTGGCTCGACCCGTCCCACGCCCTCACCCGACCAGCCACGGAAGTATGCTCAATGGGTGGTCGGGTGAGGGCGTGGGACGGGTCGAGAACTCAGAACAAAAACGCCGACAGGTCGCGGCCGCCCGATCCGCGATCCATCAGCGCTGGTCACTCAGTAGCGGTAGTGCTCCGGCTTGTACGGTCCGGCCGCCGGAATGCCGAGATACTCGGCCTGGTCGTCCGTCAGCTTGGTCAGCTTGACGCCCAGCCGCTCCAGATGCAGCGCCGCCACTTTCTCGTCCAGGTGCTTCGGCAGCACGTAGACCTTGTTCTCGTACGTGTCCGCGCGCTCCCACAGCTCGAGCTGCGCCAGCACCTGATTCGTGAACGACGCGCTCATCACGAAGCTCGGGTGTCCGGTGGCGCAACCGAGATTGACCAGCCGGCCCTCGGCCAGGACGATCAGCCGCTTGCCGTCGGGGAACTCCACTTCGTCGACCTGCGGCTTGACGTTGTGCCACTTGAAGTTCTTCAGGTCGGCGATCTGGATCTCGGAATCGAAGTGGCCGATGTTGCAGACGATCGCCCGGTCCTTCATGGCCCGCATGTGATCGACGGTAATGACGTCCTTGTTACCGGTGGCGGTGACGAAGATATCGCCGGTCGGCGCGACCTCGTCCATCGGCAGCACCTGATAGCCTTCCATCGCCGCCTGCAGCGCGCAGATCGGATCGATCTCGGTGACGACGACGCGGGCGCCCTGGCTGCGCAGCGATTCGGCCGAGCCCTTGCCGACGTCGCCATAGCCGCAAACCACGGCGGTCTTGCCGGCCAGCATCACGTCGGTGGCCCGCTTGATGCCGTCGACCAGGCTCTCGCGGCAACCATAGAGATTGTCGAACTTCGACTTGGTGACCGAATCGTTCACGTTGATCGCCGGCACCTTCAGGGTCTTGTCGCGCTCCATCTCGTAAAGCCGGTGCACGCCGGTCGTGGTCTCTTCCGACAGGCCCTTCACGTCGTCCATCAATTGCGGAAACTTCTCGTGCATGACCACGGTCAGGTCGCCGCCGTCATCCAGGATCATGTTCGGGCGCCAGCCGTCCGGGCCCTCGATGGTCTGGTCGATGCACCACCAGAACTCTTCTTCCGTCTCGCCCTTCCAGGCGAACACCGGCACGCCGGTCGCGGCGATCGCGGCGGCGGCCTGGTCCTGGGTCGAGAAGATGTTGCACGACGACCAGCGCACCTCGGCGCCCAGCGCCGTCAGGGTCTCGATCAGCACGGCCGTCTGAATGGTCATGTGCAGGCAGCCGGCGATGCGGGCGCCGGCGAGCGGCTTCTGCGTGCCGAACTCGTCGCGCAGCGCCATCAGGCCCGGCATTTCGGTTTCGGCGATGGCGATCTCCTTGCGGCCCCAATCGGCCAGCGAGATATCAGCCACTTTATAGTCGGTGGAATTGCTCATGCTTCGGCTCCGAACAACGCGGCCGCGGCCACGTACGTATGGGTCAATTCGGTCACCGCGGACCCCTTCCGCAGCGGTGCCGGCTGAATATCAACGGCGCCCCGTCGATGCAAGCATAAAGAAATCTTTATATCTTTAAGAAGGCCTTAAAATCGGGCGAAAAAGGCAAACAATTCTCATTATCCGAAAAACATTAACGGCCAATTGCCGCCTCAGGCCTGGGCACTGAAGGTCGGATCGAGCGCCTCGCGCAGGACATCGCCCAGCATATTCAGCCCCAGAACGGCCAGCGCCACGGCCATGCCGGGCACCAGCGCCGTCCACGCCGCCACATCCAGATAGTCGCGCGAGGCCTGGATCATCAGGCCCCAGGATGGGGTCGGCGGCTGCGTGCCCAGGCCCAGGAACGACAGGCCCGCCTCGGCCAGGATGGCGAAAGCGACGCTGATCGTCGCCTGCACGATCACCGGCGCCATGATGTTCGGCAGAACATGCAGCCGGATGATGCGCAGGTTGGAGGCGCCCTGCGAGCGGGCGGCTTCGACATAGGGCAGGCGGCTGACCTTCAACGTTTCGCCGCGGACGATGCGGGCGAGATAGGGCGCGAAGGCGATGCCGATGGCCAGCACGGTATTCTGGATATTGGGGCCCAAGACGGCGCTGATGGCGAGCGCCAGCAGAATTGCCGGAAAGCTGAGCAGGGTGTCGACCAACCGCATCAGCCCGTGATCGACCCAGCCCCTGAAATAGCCCGACAGGATGCCCAGCGGCAGTCCCAGCAGGATGCTGATGGCGACGGCGGAGATCGCGATCAACAGCGAGGTATGGGCGCCGAGCAGCACCCGGTAGAACAGTTCGCGGCCAAGCTGATCGGTGCCGAGCGGATGCGCGAAGGACGGCGGCTTCAACCGCGCCGTCACGTCGATCCGGGTGCTGAGTTCTTCCGGGATCAGCACCGGCGACAGAACGGCCACCAGCGCGAACAGCACGACCAGCGACAAGCCGATCAGGCCCTTGGGGTTCAACAACGCCCTCATGCCGCGACGGTCCGTCCAAAGCCTGTCATGCGTCCGTTTCGCGCCCTGTCCATCGCGCCGCTCAATCGAAGCCGATGCGCGGATCGAGGACGGTGTAGATCAGGTCGACGATCAGATTGCTCAGCATGAACACCGCCGCGATGACGAAGACGGTGGCCTGAATCAGCGGCACGTCCCGGTTCAGCAATGCCTGATAGGTCAGCCAGCCCATGCCGGTGAAGTTGAACAGGCTCTCGACGACGATGATGCTGCCGAACAGATAGCCGAGCTGCAGCCCGGCAACGGTGATCACCGGCGCGATGGCGTTTCGCAGCGCATGCCGGACGATGACGCTGCCCTCGCCCAGGCCCTTGGCGCGACAGACCCGGATGAAGTCCTGCGAGATGACCTCGAGCATGGCCGACCGCGTCATCCGGGTCAGATGCGCCATCAGGCTCAGCCCCAGCGCGATCGCCGGCAGCAGCGCGTGTTTCAGGGCCAGCCAGAAATCTTCCGCCGGCGACACGAACCCGCTCGACGGCAGCCAGCCCAGCGCGCGCGAGAACAGCAGGATCAGCAGGATGCCCCAGAAGAAATCCGGCAGGCTGATGCCCGCCAGCGCGGCGCCGCTGCTCAGCGCATCCTGCCATTGGTTCTGCTTGACCGCGGCGATAACGCCGAGCGGGATGGCGAGCGCAAGCGCGATCAGCAGCGACAGGACGACCACCATGCCGCTTGCCAGCATCTTCTGGCCCATGAGCTGGCCGATCGGCTCCTTGAAGCGCAGCGAGATGCCCCAGTCGCCCTGCAGCATGCCCCAGATCCAACGGCCGTATTGCACCAGCAGCGGATCGTTGAGGCCGAGCTTCTGCTCCAGCGCGGCCAGCGTTTCCGGACTGCCGCGGGTGCCGAGGATCATCGTCGCCACATTGCCGGGCAGGATGTTCGTGATCACGAAGGTGACCACGGAGATCAGCAGCAGCGTCAGGACGAGGAGGGCTAACCGGTTGACGAGGTATCTCATGGGGCCTGGGACGACGCCTCGAATGGGTTACGGCCACGATGGCCGACGACCGATGTAAACGACCGAGGCGCGACGTGACGCCCGCACCTCGGTCCTGGGAATGACGGATCGGGCCGTTTCAGCCGACCGGTACGCGCGGCCGCCCGTTCAAGCCTTCAGCCAGACGTTCCGGAAGTTCAGGTTGCTGCCGTTCGGGTGCACCAGCTTGTCCAGTCCGCCGACATTGTTCTGCGCCGCCACGGTGCCGTTGCGGAACCACAGCACGACATCGTGGGATTCGTCATGAATACGCTGCTGGATCTGATGATAGGTCTTCGCGCGTTCGGCCTGGTCGACGGTCACGCGGGCTTTCTGCGTCAGCTCATCCAGCATGGGGTCGTTGACGTTGCGGTAATTGAACGCGCCCGTCGAATGCCAAAGGCTGTAGTACAGGAAGTCCGGCTCCCACAGCGTGAAGAAGTTCATCATCGTGACGTCGTAGTCGCGGTCGACCCAGCACTGGCTCAGCCAGTCGCTCCAGGTCAGCTGCTGCACCGTCACCTTGACGCCGGCGGCGCGGAACCATTCCTGCAGGATCTGCGTGGCTTCGACATGCCAGGGATAGTTCGTCGTCACCTTGAAGACGAATTCCAGCTCGCCCTCGCCATAGCCCGCCTGCTTCAGCAGGTTGCGCGCCTCGTCGAAATCCTGCGGGCGCACCTTGAGATCCTTGTTGCGCGAGGCGGAGCTCGGAAAGCTCGGCGACGCCGTCACCTCGCCCTGCCCCCACAGCGCGCCCTGCACCAGGACCTCCTTGTCGATCATGTGATCGAAGGCGCGGCGGACGGTTGGATTGTTGAACGGCTCCCGCTTGTGGTTGAAGTTCAGGAACGCCCAGGACAGCGGGAACCAGGTCACCACCTGGAAGTTGCCGTCTTTCTTCAACGCGTCGACGCGATCCAGCGGAATGTCGTTGATCAGATGCATTTCGCCGGTGCGCAGGCCGGTCAGCCGCACCGTCGGCTCGGTCACCTCGCGCGACGTGATGGCGTCCAGATAGGCCGGTCCCTGCCAGTAATCGTCGAACCGGACCAGCTTGACCTCGTTGCCGAACTCGCGCGACACGAACTTGAACGGCCCGGCGCCGATCGGGGTCGTGCCCTGAATGTCGCCGCTGCCTTCGGGCATGATCACGCCGGCGCCGTTTTCGGCGAGACGGCCCAGGAACGGCGCGTTCACACGCGACATCCTGACCTGCACCGTGCGGTCGTCGGGCGTGAGGATCTCTTCGACGTCGTTGAAGACCTCGAAGTTGACGGCGCCCGTATCCGGATTCTTCACGCGCTCGAACGAGTATTTGACGTCGGCCGAGGTCATCGTCTTGCCATTGTGAAAGCGCACGTTGGGCCGCAGGACGAACGTATAGGTCAGGCCGTCGTCGCTCTGCTCGAAGCTTTCCGCCAGGCTCGGCTGTATCTTGAAATTGCTATCGACGGTGACGATGGAGTCGTGAACGTTCTGCAGCAGCCGACCCGTCGACGCCGTACCGGTCTGGTGCATGTCCAGGTTCTGCGTGGTCTCCGAATGACCCCAGATCAGTGTGCCGCCCCGCGTTGGCGTGTCCGATTGCGCAAAGGCGCTGAATGCCGGCGCGCCGCCGAACATCAGTGCGCCGCCGGCCACGGCGCCTGTTTTCTTGACGAATTCTCTGCGTTTCATTGACCCCTCCTGTTGGTGACGGTTGGCCCGCAAGAATGACAGCGGCGCCATGACTGCCGCCGCCCCTGAAGCTTTGAAAGATCCGCAAAAGAAAAATCGTACCATATTGGCCCGGTTGCGGAATGATATGATTCCTAGCGCAACCGGATGGTCACGACGCCGGCGAAACTTGCGCGGCCCGTTTTTTCCCCTACCATCCGGACGGCAATGCAGAGTCGGGACGGAGAAACGATGTTGTCGGAAGGGGGTGCCGACGCCGAAACGATATCGGTCCCGGCCGATGAGACGGTCCTCGAGGTCGAGGACCTGCGCACCCATTTCCATACACCCGAAGGCGTGATCCGGGCCGTCGACGGCGTTTCCTTCACCATCAACAGCGGCGAAACGCTGGCCGTGGTCGGCGAGTCCGGCAGCGGCAAGAGCGTCACCGCCCTGTCGATCCTCCGGTTGCTGGCCATGCCGCCGGCGCGGATCGCCAGCGGCCGGATTCTCTACCGGGGGCAGGACCTGCTGACGCTCTCCGACGCCGAGATGCGGGACATCCGCGGCAACATCATCTCGATGATCTTTCAGGAGCCGATGACGTCCCTCGATCCGGTCATGACCGTCGGCAGGCAGATCGCCGAATCCATCCGGCTGCACCAGGGCGTTTCCACGAGAGAGGCGCTCGAGCGCGCGGTCACGGCGCTCGATCTGGTGGGTATTCCCGCGCCGGCCCAGCGCGCGAGAGAATATCCGCACCAGCTCTCCGGCGGCATGCGGCAGCGCGTGATGATCGCCATGGCGATGGCCTGCAATCCGCGGCTGCTGATCGCCGACGAGCCGACCACGGCGCTCGACGTGACGATTCAGGCGCAGATCCTGAACCTCATGCTCGACCTGAAAGAGCGCATGGGCACGGCGATCATTCTGATCACCCATGACCTCGGCGTCGTCGCCGAGGTGGCCCAGCGGGTGGTGGTGATGTATGCCGGCCGCGTGGTCGAGGAAAGCACGGTCGGCCTGCTGTTCACGCGGCCCATGCACCCCTACACCGTCGGCCTGCTGGGCTCGGTGCCGCGTCTCTTCAGCTCGCTCGAAACCGACGGCGGCGAGGACCGTCTGCAGGAGATTTCCGGCAACGTGCCGTCGATGCGCGAGGAGATCAAAGGCTGCGCGTTCGCACCGCGCTGCGGTTACGCGACCGAGCGCTGCCGGCAGGACGCGCCGCCGCTGGAGGAGAAGCAGCCCGGCCACCGCGCCGCCTGCTGGGAAAGCCACCGGCTGCCGGATCGCCATGCCTGAGGTAGCCGCCGGTGTCCCATCAGACAGTGCGCGCACGGTGCTCGATGTCCGCGACCTCGCCATGCACTTTCCGGTCAAGCACGGCCTGTTCGGACGCGTCTCCGGTCACGTCTATGCCGTGGACGGCGTGTCCTTCTCGATCCGCGAGGGTGAAACCCTGGGCGTGGTCGGTGAAAGCGGCTGCGGCAAGACCACGCTGGGCAAGACCGTGCTCCGCCTGCTGTCGCCGACCGCGGGTCGGATCGTGCTGCGGGGCGAGGACATCACCCGCAAGTCGGACCGGGAAATGCGCGAGCAGCGCCGGCAGATGCAGATGGTGTTCCAGGACCCCTACGCTTCGCTCAACCCGCGCATGACCTGCGGCCGGATCGTCGCCGAGCCGCTGGAGATCTACGGCCTGGCCTCGGGCCGGGAGAAAGACGACCTGATCACCGCGCTGTTCGAGCGCGTCGGCCTGACCGCGGAACAGAAGGCGCGTTATCCGCACCAGCTTTCCGGCGGCCAGCGTCAACGGCTCGGCATCGCCCGGGCACTGGCGTTGAATCCCAGCCTCATCATCGCCGACGAACCGGTTTCCGCGCTCGACGTCTCGGTGCAGGCCCAGGTCATCAACCTGCTGCGGGATCTGCAGCGCGACTCCAACCTTGCCTATCTCTTCATCTCCCACGACCTCGCCGTGGTCGAGCATATCAGCCACCGCATCGCGGTGATGTATCTGGGCAAGGTCGTCGAGATCGCCGAGAAGCGGGCGCTGTTCGCATCGCCCCTGCATCCCTATTCAGAAGCCCTGCTGTCGGCCGTGCCGGTGCCGGACCCGCATGCCAGGCGCGAGCGGATCATTCTTCGCGGCGACGTGCCGAGCCCGGTCAACCCGCCGTCCGGCTGCGCCTTCCACACCCGCTGCCCCTACGCCACGGATATCTGCCGCGCGGAAGTGCCGGCATTGAAAGAAATCAGCGACGGCCATTTCGCCGCCTGCCATCTGCGCGAGCCCGCCGCGCCGAACGGATAACGTCGAGGAACTGGAGCATCAGGTGAGCGAGACTAAATTCACGGCCGACACCATCGCCGCGGCGGAACAGCTACTCGGCATCGCCTATACGCCTGCCGAGCGCGAACTCATGCTGAACAATCTGGACGGCCAAATCGAAGCCGCGCAGGCGCGCCGCAAGCTTGTCTTCCCGAACGACCTGCCGCCGGCGAGCCGGTTCGACCCGCGCCTGCCGGGGGCCCGGCCGTCGGCGCCGCAGCGGCCGCTGGTGCGCTCGGACCGCGATGCCGGGCCGCTGCCGGACTCGGACGAGGACATCGCCTTCGCGCCGGTCAGCGACCTGTCACGCTGGATCGAGTCCGGCGCGCTGACCAGCCGCCGCCTGACCGACATCTATCTCGATCGGATCGAGACCTATGCCGAAAGGCTCGAATGCATCGTCACGGTGACATCAGATCTGGCCCGCGCCCAGGCCGACGCCGCCGACGCGCTACTGCGCGCCGGCACCTATCTCGGCCCGCTGCACGGCATTCCCTACGGCCTGAAGGATCTGTTCGACACCAAGGGCATCCTCAGCACCTGGGGCGCCGAGCCGTTCAACACCCGCGTGCCCGAGAGCGACGCCCATATCGTCGACCTTCTGCGCGCCGCCGGCGCCGTGCTCGTCGCCAAGACCACGCTCGGCGCGCTGGCCTACGGCGACATCTGGTTCGGCGGCAAGACACGCAACCCGTGGAACCTGAACGAAGGCTCGAGCGGTTCCAGCGCCGGTTCGGCGTCCGCTACCGCCGCCGGCCTGGTCGGTTTCAGCATTGGCACCGAGACGCTGGGCTCGATCACCTCGCCCAGCCAGCGCTGCGGCACCACCGGCCTGCGCCCCACCTTCGGCCGCGTCTCGCGGGCCGGCGGCATGGCGCTCTGCTGGTCGCTCGACAAGGTCGGGCCGATCTGCCGCTCGGTCGAGGACACCGCCCTCGTGCTCGCCGCCATCAACGGCCATGACTCGCGCGACCTTGGCTCGCTCGACGCGCCGTTCAACTTCGACGCCGGCCGGTCGCTCGCGGGCGTTCGCCTCGGCTATGACCCGGCCTGGTTCGAGGACGACGGCGCCACCGATGTCGACCGCGCCGCGCTCCAGGCGGCGCGGCGGATCGGCGTCGAGCTGGTCGAGATATCGCTCCCGAACCTGCCCTACGGTTCATTGATCGCCATCCTGTTCGCCGAGGCGGCGGCCAGCTTCGAGGAGCTGACGCTCAGCGACCGCGACGACGAGCTGGGCTGGCAGGACCCGGGCGCCTGGCCCAACGCCTTCCGCAAGGCGCGCCTGCTCTCGGCGGTCGATCACGTCCAACTCGATCGCCTGCGCTATCGCACGATGCAGGAGATGGATCGGCTGTTCGGCCAGGTCGATGCACTGATCGGCCCGTTCATGGTCGGCCCGATGCTGGTGGTCAGCAACTTCACCGGCCATCCCTGCCTGCACCTGCGCGCCGGCTTCGAGCGGCACAAGACCCGGTCCGACCCGTCGCTCGCCGGCGGCAAACTCGACATCGGCGACGAGGAGACCGATGCGCCCGCGTTCGAGGTGCCCCAGGGCATCTCGCTCTGGGCCGGTCTGTTCGACGAAGGCCTGCTGTGCAACCTCGGCCTGGCGCTCGAAGCCGAGCTCGGCGCCGCCGCGCGCCGCCCGACCTTCGCCGAATAGGCCGACGGGTCTATTCCGGCTTCTTCTCCGTCTCGCTCTCCGGTGCCGCCTTGCGTTCACCGAAGAGCACGAAATTGCCGTCCTTGCCGCTGAACAGCCCGGGCCCGGGCTGGATGTCGTGCGGCTCGGTGTAGTCGATCGGCTTGACGTTGCCGCAGGCCGAGAGCGCGACCAACAGTACGGCGGCCAGCAATATCGGGGATGAATAAAGCCACCGCGTCATCCGCCCATCCGTACGGAAATCGACCCCATCGTCGGGTCGTCTGATCAATCTAGTTCGCATCCGGCAAGTCCCCCATCCGCTCAGACGAGCGCGTTGAAGTCGTCGAGCATGGCGGCGATGCGGCCGGGATCGGCCTGTTCCATGACGCTCGCCGACCGGCGCACCGCTTCCGCCACCCGGAGCTTGCGGATGCGGCGCTTGACGCGCGGCAGGTTCAGCGCCGACATCGACAGGTCGCGCAGGCCCAGGCCCAGCAGCAGCGCCGTATAGCGGGGATCGCCCGCCATCTCGCCGCAGAGATTGACCGGGATGCGGGCCCGGAGCGCCGCCTCGGTGGCGAACTGCAGCAGCCGCAGCACGGCCGGGTGCAGCGGATCGTAGAGATGCGCCACCTGCTCGTTGCCGCGGTCGATGGCGAGCGTGTACATGGTCAGGTCGTTGGTGCCGATCGAGAAGAAATCCGACGCGAAGGCCAGGCTGTCGGCGGCCAGCGCCGCCGCCGGCGTCTCGATCATCACACCGAGCGGCGGCAGCGGATCGGCGATCGCCACGCGCCGGCGGCGCAGCCGGCGCGCCACCTTGTCCATGGCCTCGCGCACCTGCCGCACCTCGGCGGCGCCGGTGACCATGGGCAGCAGGATGCGCAGAGGACCGTGCGCGCCGGCGCGCAGGATGGCGGCAAGCTGCGTCTCCAGCAACGGCCGGACCTTCAGCGACAGGCGGATAGCGCGCAGGCCCAATGCCGGGTTCGCCGCGTCGCCCAGATGCTCGCCCAGCGAATAGGCCAGCTTGTCGCCGCCGACGTCCAGCGTGCGCACGGTCACCGGCCGGCCGCCCAGGCCCTCGACGATCAGCCGCAGCGCACGATACTGCTCGTCTTCGTCCGGCAGGTCCTCGCGGTTCATGTACAGGAATTCGCTGCGCAGCAGGCCGACGCCCTCGGCCCCGACCCGCATAGCCGATTCCAGCTCCGACGGCAGCTCCATGTTGACCTGCAGCGAGACCGTGACCCCGTCCTGGCTCTCGGCCTTCAGGTTCTTCAGCCGCGCCAGCACGCGCTCTTCCTTGCGCAGCTCCTCGGCGCGGGCGCGATAGCGCCGCTCGGTCTCGGGCGTCGGATTGACCACCAGCCGGCCGTTGACCCCGTCGACGATCACGGTGTCGCCCGCCCGCACGCTGGCCAGAATCTCCGGCACGCCGAGCACGGCCGGCAGGCCGAGCGAGCGCGCCATGATCGCGGTATGGCCCTCGGCACCGCCCAGCGCCGTCGCGAAACCGCCTACCCGCCGCGGGTCCATGGCCGCGGTGTCGGCCGGCGTCAATTCCTCGGCGATGACGATGGCGCCGGCCGGCAGATTGCCGAAGCCCTGATAGGGCGCCTGCGACAGGTTGCGGATCAGCCGCGCGCCGACGTCGCGAATGTCCTGCATGCGCGAGGCGATGTAGGGATCCTCGATGCGCGCGAACTCGGCCGCCACCTTGCGGATCGCGGCCTGCACCGCGGCCTCGGCGTTGATCCTGCGCTCGGCGATGTGCTGTTCGATGCCGCGGATCAGGCGCGAGCCCGAGAGGATCTGCAGATTGGCCTCCAGCAGATAGCCCAGGTCCTCGCCCGCGGCGCCTTCCAACATACCGGCCTTCGCCTGCAGCTTGCGGATCTGCCGGCGCGAGGTCTCGACGGCGGCCTCGACCCGCGCGGTCTCTGCCGCGACGGCGTCGGCCGCAATGCCGTATTCCGGCACCTGCAGCATGCCCGGCTCGACCAGATGCGCCGGCCCGATGGCGATGCCGGGCGACACGCCCAGTCCGTCGAGACGCCGTTCCCCGCCCGTCTCTGCCGGGCGTCCCGGCGAATCGTCAGAAGGCGCCCTCGGAATGTTGTCGTCAGTCTTCATCGAACTTGTTGGCGATCAATGTGCAGATCGCGGTCACGGCGGCCGCCGCCTCCGGCCCGGTCGCCGCGAGAGCGATATCGGATCCGGGCGACGCCGCCAGCATCATCAGTCCCATGATCGACCGTCCCGATACCGACATGTCGGCCTTGGTGACGATGATCTCGGCGTCGAACCGTTCGGCGCATTTGACGAACTTCGCCGCCGCCCGCGCATGCAGGCCACGCTGATTAACGATCGTGGCCGTGCGGCGGACCGGAACCGCCGCACCGTCCACCTCTCCGTCATCCGCCGTCACTTGCTGTCGCCGGCCAACAGGCGTGAAGCGACGTTGATGTATTTACGGCCCGATTCCTGCGCCTGCGCGATGGCGTCGCTCAGGCTCTCGGTCTGCCGCACCGTCGCCAGCTTGATCAGCATCGGCAGGTTCATGCCGGCGATCACCTCGACATTGCCCTTGTCCAGGATCGAGATCGCCAGATTCGACGGCGTGCCGCCGAACATGTCGGTCAACAGGATCACGCCGTCGCCGTTGTCGACCTCGTCGCAGGCCGCCAGGATCTCGTTCCGGCGCTGCTCCATGTCGTCATCGGGGCCGATGCAGACCGCCTTGATCGCCTCTTGCGGGCCGACGACATGCTCGGTCGCGGCGATGAACTCCTCGGCCAGCCGGCCATGCGTCACCAGCACCATGCCAATCATGTCGAAGCCTCGTTCATGTCGTTTTTTCGTTCTCGCCGGGCGGCAGATCGCGGTGCCGGAGCACGATCTCGCGGCCGGCGGCGCGCAGGCGCTCGGCCAGCTGCTCGGCGACGAACACCGAACGGTGCCGCCCGCCCGTACAGCCGATGGCCAAGGTCAGATAGCTCTTCCCCTCGCGCTGGTAATGCGGCAGCAGCGACGTCAGCATGTCGACCAGTGTTTGCAGGAACGGCGCAAAGGCAACGTCTTTCGCGATGTAGTCGCCGACGCCGGCGTCGCGGCCGGTCAGCGGCCTTAGATCGTAGACATAATGCGGATTGCTGAGAAAGCGGACATCGAATACCAGGTCGGCCTCGCGCGGCAGTCCCCGGCGGAACGAGAACGACTGTACCGAGATCGTCATGGCGCCGGCCTGCTCGAGGCGGAAATGGCCGGTCAGCAGGTTGCGCAGCTCGACCGGGCTCAGCGTCGAGGTATCGATCACCAGATCGGCCCGGTCGGCGACCGGCGCCATCAACGCGCGTTCGCGGCGGATGCCGTCCAGCACCGGCCGGTCGTCGGCCAGCGGATGCCGGCGCCGCGTTTCCGTGAAACGCCGGCTCAAGACGTCCTGCTCGCAATCGAGAAAGAGCACGCGCAGCTCGATATCCTCACGGGCCGTCAGCGCGTCCACCTGCGAGAAGAAGCTGTCGGCGCCGAAGTCGCGGGTCCGGAAGTCGACGCTGATGGCGATGGCCTCGCCCTGGCCGTTGCTGTCGTCGGCGTCGAGCAACGGTCCGATCAGCGACAGCGGCAGGTTGTCGACCGCCTCGTAGCCCAGGTCCTCGAACATCTTCAGCGCCAAAGACTTGCCGGCCCCCGACAGGCCGGTCACCAGCAGCACGCGCAGGCGCGCGGGCTGGCCGTCGGCGAGGTCGGGCGGTGCGGAACCTGTTGCCATCAGACGCGGATTATATCGCCCTCGGCGGCCCGTACTACCAGGCGAAGCTTTGCCGCGGCGGAAATCTCGAATGCGCTCAGCCGCATCAACGGCAGCGAGATGCCCTCGTAGCTGCAGGTCTCAAGCGTCGGCATGCGCTCGACCTCGCGCGGCGGCACCAGATCGACGACAAGTCCCAGCCGCGCCGTTTCGACGCATGGGACGCGCACGACCCCGACGCCGCGCACCTCCATCAGACCGGCGATGGCCTCGGGCGCCGAAGCCCAGACCGCGCCGTCCCGCGCCGCCAGCTCCACCTGATCGTCCGAAACCAGCCTAGCGCCGCCGTTGCCGGTCTCGTCGTCAATCAGCCGCAGCGCCAGGTCGGACTTGCCGCTGCCGGACGGGCCGCGCAGCAGCACCGCGGCCGCGCCAAGATCGATACAGGTACCGTGAACTCGAACCATCGCCAGAAATTGCGTTGCCAAAGCGCCGCGGTCAACGCCCGCATGAACAATCTTGCCCCGGCGGCATTACAGCGGCAGCCGGACGATGAAGCGGGCGCCTTTGACCTGGCCATCGGCGTCCCGCCGGTTTTCCGCGTGGATCCGGCCACCATGCGCCTCGACGATCTGCCGGGCGATCGACAGGCCCAGGCCGGAATGCTGGCCGAACGCCTCGCCGGCCGGCCGGTGGCTGTAGAACCGCTCGAAGATCCGCTCCGCCATATCGTCCGGCAGACCGGGGCCGTCGTCCTCGACGGTCAGAACGGCCTCGCTCCCGCCGCGCGACAGGCCGAGGCGGATCACGCCGTCGTCGGGACTGAAAGAAACCGCGTTGCTGACCAGATTATCGACCACCTGGCCAAGCCGGCCGGGCACGCCCTCCACCACCAACGGATCTGCCGGGGTCTGCAACTCGAACCGCGGCTTGCCGCCGCCGCGGTCCTGATGCACGTGGATGACGGTCTCCAAGAGCCGGGTCAGATCGACCGGTTCCGCCGTCGCGCGCGCCAGCTCGGCATCGACCCGCGAGGCGTTGGAGATGTCGCTGATCAGGCGGTCGAGCCGACCGACGTCCTCCTCGATTACCGTCAGCAGCCGGCCACGCTGGCTCTCGTCCTTGGCCAGCGCCAGCGATTCCACGGCGCTGCGCAGCGACGTCAGCGGGTTCTTGATCTCATGCGCGACGTCGGCGGCGAAGGCGCCAATGGCGTCGAGCCGCAGGTAGAAGGCGTTGGTCATGTCGCCGAGCGCGCCCGACAGGTCGCCGATCTCGTCGCCGCGGTCGCGGAAATCCGGGATCTGCACCCGCTGACCGCGCCAGCGGCGCACCTGATCGGCCGCCTGCGCCAGCCGGCGCACCGGACGCGCGATGGTGCCGGCGAGAAAGATCGACAGCAGCACGGTCACCGCCAGCGCCAGGACGAAGACCTGGATGATCGCCACCCGCACGCTGCGCACGCTCTCCTCGATGTCGGCGCTGTCGGTGGACAGCACCAGCGCCCCCAGCACCTGCCGCAACTGCTGCACCGGCACGGCGACGGTGATGATCAGCGAGCCGTCATGATCGGACCGGACGGCCCCGCCGAATTCCCCGCCGAGGGCGCCGAGCGCTTCCGGCAGGTCGCCGGCGCTCTGGATCGGCCGCGGATCCCGACGCGGAAACCGGTCGCCGCTCGGCAGGCGCGGCAGGATCCAGTCGTAGACGCCCGACAGCACGTCGATCACGGCGTCGCCCTGACCCGGCGGCGGCAGATACTTCAGCTGCACATGCCGGCCGGCCGCGACCAGCTCGCGACTGTCGGCGACGAGATCGCCGCCGACGTCGAACAGCCGCGCCCGCGTGCGCGTCGGAACCGTCAGCCGGCGGATCAGCCGCTGGGCCACCTCGACGTCGAGCCGGACCGCTTCCGGCGGACCGGCCAGCGCGGACTCGCCGAGCGCGCCGGCAATGATCTCGCCCTGGGTCTGCAAGGCCGCGATCTTGGCGTCGATCAGGCCGTCGCGGTACTGGTCGAGATAGAGCACGCCACCAACCAGAATACCCAGCGCCAGCACGTTGGGCGCCAGGATGCGCAGGCTGAGGGTCGAGAACCGCCGGCGCGACGGCGCGCCGCCCTCGGCCGCCGCCGCGGGGTCCGGTGCTTCCACCGAGGGTCGGGGACCGGGATAGCCGAGAACCGCCATGTCGCGAGCCGCCCGGCCCGTCAGGCCTCCTGGTAGCGGTAGCCGAGGCCGTAGAGCGTCTCGATGGCCGAGAACTGCTCGTCGACGGCCTTGAACTTCCGGCGCAGGCGCTTGATGTGGCTGTCGATGGTGCGGTCGTCGACATAGACGTTGTCGTCATAGGCCGCGTCCATCAGCTGGTCGCGCGTCTTGACGTGGCCCGGCCGCATAGCCAGCGACTGCAGGATCAGGAACTCGGTGACCGTCAGCTGCACCGGCTCGCCATGCCAGGTGCATTCGTGCCGGGCTGGATCGAGGCTGAGCCCGCCCCGCACCAGCACTTTGCCGCCGTTCGCTTCGGCCTCTTCCGTCGGCGCTCCCGCCAGCTCCGCCCGCCGCAGCACGGCCCGGATGCGCTCGATCAGCAGCCGCTGCGAGAAGGGTTTACGGATGTAGTCGTCGGCGCCCATTTTCAGGCCCAGGACCTCGTCGATCTCGTCGTCCTTCGAGGTCAGGAAGATGACCGGCAACTGGCTGGTCCGGCGCAGCCGGCCGAGCAGCTCCATGCCGTCCATGCCTGGCATCTTGATGTCGAGCACCGCGAGATCGGGCGGCCGCTGCTCGAAGCCCTGCAGAGCGGCGGCGCCGTCGGTGAACGTCGCGACATTGAAGCCCTCGGCCTCCAATGCGATCTGCACGGATGTCAGGATATTGCGATCGTCATCGACGAGAGCGATTGTTGGCGCCACAGCCGTCCACTCCTCTGCCCCCCTTACGGGCATGGGACCAATTGATCGCATATTTTTGCACCAATGTGGCGGTTTCGAGGCGGCATGTGTCGTTATGTTGTCAGGACAGAAGGCATATCGGGACATTGAATAGGAATAATATTCTATGTCCCAGCTATTTGTTGGCCGCCTGCCAGACACCATCCCAATCTTCCGCCGGCGGCGCGGCTGCCAGCAGATCGAGACGCTCCAGAAATACGGACGCGGCCGGATCGTCCTCGCAGGCCGTGAAACCCTCGCGCGCCGCCATCCAGTCCCGCCCTCGATAGGCCGCCAGCGCCGCTTCGAAGCGGTCGCGGCGGATGGCCTCCTGGGGCGACAGGCCGCCGCGCGGCGCCAGCAGCTCGAAGATGCGGATCGGCTCCGTCTTGCCGACGACGGCGACCAGGTCGATCTCGCGCGCCTCGATGGCGTCGCGCGCCAGCGCCTCGGTCTCGCCCGAGATCAGGATCCGCGTGCCGTATTGCTTGTTCAGCCCCTCCAGCCGGGCGGCCAGGTTCACGGTGTCGCCCATCACCGTGTAGTTCTTG
Organism: Alphaproteobacteria bacterium; assembly: GCA_965232515.1. GTDB lineage: Bacteria > Pseudomonadota > Alphaproteobacteria > JANQKO01. The sequence continues at coordinate 3,946,851 of CBDDPY010000002.1, forward strand.
GAGACATCGGAACCGACGCTGCCGATGATGACGTCGCCGGTCGCGATGCCGACGCGCACATCGAGGGTCGGCACGCCCTGGCGCAGTCCGGTCAGGTCCGGCAGCCGCGTCTGGAACGCGGCCAGCAGATCCCGCTGCGCCAGGGCCGAGAGGCAGGCGAGCCGCGCATGCTCGCTGCGGCCGGTGAAGGGCGGGCTCCAGAACGCCATGATGGCGTCGCCGATATATTTGTCGATGATGCCCTTGTTCTCGCGGATCGGTGCCGACATCTCGGTGAAGTAACCGTTCATCAGGCGCACCACCGCCGACGGCGTCAGCATCTCGGCGAGCGGCGTGAAGCCGGCGATATCGGAAAAGAACACGGTGCAGATCTCGCGCTCGCCGGCGCCCTCGACGCCGTCGGGATCGTCCAGCAGGCCCTCGACGATGCGCGGATCGACATAACGGCCGAAGGTGTCCTTGATCTGCTCCTTAACCCTCAGCTCGCCGGCCATGTGGTTGAACGATTGCGCCAGCTGGCCGATCTCGTCGCGCGAACGCACCTCGACCCGGATCTCCAGGTTGCCGCGCTCGATCTGCTGCGTCGCGTCGACCAGGGCGTGCACCGGCCGGACCATGCCGCGCACCACGCCCGCCGTCAGCAGCAGCCCCGCCAGCGCGGCCAGCGCGGTCAGCACCAGGTTCGCCTGATAGACCCGCCGCTCGGCCTCCAGCGCCTCGGCGCTGGCCCGCTCGGTGAACCGCGAGACCACGACGACGGCCTTGTCGATCTGGTCGTTGAACTCGCGCTCCTCGCTGCGCAGGAACGCCAGCAGCGTCGCGTTGACCTCTTGGTTGCCCTGCCGCAGAACCTCGACCAGCCGCAAGCTCTCGTCCTGGAAATCCTGGTGCTCGCGCTCGATCGCCAGGATCATGGCGTCGAGCTCGACCAGTTCGACCAGATGTTCGTCATAGCGCCCGTCGGCCCGGGCGGCGGCGATCAGACCGTGCGCTTCACCGATCGCCAGGTCCACCCTCTGGCCGCGATCGTTGACGCTCTGCAGCCCGCGCTCGACGGCGGCCTCGTCGATCGTCGGATCGCGCAGCTCTGCGATCAGGCTCCGGGTGACCAGCTCCTGCTCGAGCTGATAGGCCTCGACCTCGGCCACCGCGCGCGACAGGGGAATGTAGGTCTCCTTGACCCGGACCAGGCCGAAATTCACGTCGCGGACCAGATAGGACGACAGCAGCGCCGCCATCGACATAAGCAGCACCAGCAGCAGCGATACGCCGAAGACCTTGCTTCCGATGGTTATCCGCACGTCTCGCCCTCGAATCGCGGCAATTGTGGAGTCAGGGCGGCGCGGGCGCAACGACGCCGTGCACTACAGACGCACCACCTCGCGCCGGGAGACGATGCGGAATCGAATGCACAGAAGGATCGCCGACAGCGTCACGCCGCAGAAGGCGCCGGCCATCAGGCCCGGCGTGCCCAGGCCCAGCGGGAACGCGAACAGCGCCGCCGCGGGCACCATGACCAGGAAGAACGAACAAAGCTGGATGCTGGTCGGCACCCAGACGTCGGCGGCGCCGCGCAGCGCGCCCATCATCACCGCCTGCACGCCGTCGGTCAGCATGGTGAAGCCGGCCACGAACAGCACCGGCACCGTCAGCGCGATCACAGCCGCGTCGTCGGTGAAGATCGAGATGATGGTCACCGGCATCAGGAACACGACAATCGCCTGGCTCCACATCGCCAGCAGCACCGCGGTGGCGCCGCTCCAGCCGGCCGCCGCCATGCCCGGACGGTCGCGGGCGCCGATGGCGTTGCCGACCCGCACGGCCGTCGCCGTGCCGATGCCGATCGCCGGCATGAAGGCGAAGGCGATGACGTTGAAGGCGATCTGGTAGCCCGCCACGGCGAGCGCGCCGAACTGCCCGGCCAGCATGACCAGCGTACCGAAGGCCGCCGATTCCAGGCCCTGCGCCAACCCCATGGGATAGCCGAGCCGTCGCAGCTTGCGCCCGATCGCCCGGCCGTCGGTCAACGGGCCAAGGATGTTGTAACCCGCCGCCGCCGGCAGTCGCAGGATGTAGACCACGAGGACCAGGGCCGCGAGCCAACGCATGCTGGCTGTCGCCAGCGCCGCGCCCTCGGCGCCCATGGCCGGCCAGCCGGCCTGCCCCTCGATCAGCAACCAGTTCAGGCCGACATTGCCCAGGTTCGCAATCGCCATGGCGATCAGGCCGGCGCGCGGCCGGTCCAGCGCCTCCAGGAACAGCGTGCTGCAGACATAGATCAGGCCGGCCGGCAGGCCGAACCCCATCCAGGCGATAACGCCGCCGGCACCGTGCGCCAGGCCGGCTTCCTGGCCGGTCGTCAGGAAAAACCACTCGCCGAGCAGCGTCAGCAATCCCAGGCCGACGCCGAGCAGTAGGGCATGCATCACCGCGACGCGCCAGATCGGGCCGCATTCATGCCGGGCATCGGCCCCGATGGCCTGCGCCGTCAGGACGGCCGTACCGACCATCATGCCGAGGCCGATCAGGAACAGCACCATCTGCACCGCATTCGCCAGCGCGAAATAGGCGAGCTCGGTGCTGTCGGCGCGGCCGACCATGGCCACGTCGACCACCAAAATCAGGATCATGCCGACCCGCGACAAGCTGACGGGTGCCGCCAGCCGCACGATCGAGATAAACTGCGCGCGGAATCGGCTGCTTTCGGACGTCGCCGATGCCGTCTGAACTGAAGGGTCGCCGGACATGGGGCGCGGAGACTACACCCGGGGTCGCATAGCGGGAAGGCCGATTCGCCGCCCGATTTCAGAGCCGTGACGAACGAACCCACCCCCGCCGAAACCGCACGCCGGCTCTTGCGCACGCAGGACACGGCGACGCTGGCGACCGCCCATCAAGACGGCGGCTGGCCCTTCGCCTCGCTGGTCCTGGTCGCGGCCGACCACGACGCGACGCCGCTGCTGCTGATCTCGGCGCTCGCCGAGCACACCCAAAATCTCGCCGCCGAGCCCCGGGTTTCGCTGCTGTTCGACGGCACCCCCGGTCTTGAAAGCCGCCTGACCGGCCCGCGCGTGACGGTGCTCGGCCGGGCCGAGATCTCCGAATCACCGCACCACCGGCAACGGTTCCTCTCCCGCCACCCGGACGCTGCCGTTTACGCCGACTTCGGCGACTTCGCCGTCTACCGAATCGTCGTCGAGCGCGCCCACCTGGTTGCCGGTTTCGGCAAGATCGACTGGATCTCGGTCAATGACCTGCTCTCTCCGCTGCCGGAAGGTTTTCCTCTAAAGGAGCAGGAATCGGGCGTCGTTGCCCATATGAACGAGGACCACGCCGACGCCATTCAGCTCTATGCCACCCGGCTGCTCGGCGCCGACGGCGAGGGCTGGCGAATGACCGGTTGCGACCCCGAGGGCTGCGATCTCAGGCGAGGCGGCGAGGTGCTCCGGCTCGACTTCGACAAACCGGTGCGCGACGCCGAAAGCGCCCGCGTCGAGCTGGTGCGCCTGGTCAAGCGCGCCCGTGGCGTGACGCATGAAAATTAGTTGGTGACTTCGCTGTGGTAACCCTATCTGGATATTGCACAGCTAATATGCCACCGGTATATCGGTTGATAACCATTCGCAGTGACAAGAGTCACTGGCGGCAGCCTTGGTGAGCGCCTAAGAATAAAGCCCGTTTGTGGAGGACTTCAGTTGCAGAACACCGGCCCCAACGTCAGCCGCCATGGCCTCGATCACCACGGTATCCTTAACACCCCCACTGCTTACTGGAACCTGACCGCGCCGAGCTTGATTGAGCACGCGGTCGGCAACGGCGAAGGCGCGCTGGCCCAGGGCGGCGCGCTGGTCTGCAACACGGGCACGCATACCGGCCGCTCGGCGAATGACAAGTTCATCGTCCGCGAGCCCGGCAGCGAGGCCGATATCGACTGGGGCAACGTCAACCGGCCGATGGCGCCGGAACAGTTCGACGCCATCCTGGCGCGCCAGCTCGCCTACTATCAGGGCCGTGACCTCTATGTGCAGGACTGCTGGGCCGGCGCCGCCAAGGCGCACCGGCTGGCCGTGCGCGTGGTCACGCTGACCGCCTGGCACAGCGCCTTTGCCCGCAACATGTTCATCCGGCCGACCGTCGACGAGCTGGCCGAGTTCGAACCCGAATTCACCATCCTGCACGCGCCCGAGCTGGAAATGCCGCCGGGCACGCCGGGCCTCAATTCCGGCACCTACATCCTGGTCAATTTCGAGAAACGCCTGGTCCTGATCGGCGGCACCAGCTATGCCGGCGAAATCAAGAAATCGGTCTTCTCGGTCCTGAACTTCCTGCTGCCGGCCAAGAACATCCTGCCGATGCACTGCTCGGTGAATGTCGGCGCCGCCGGCGATTCGGCGATCTTCTTCGGCCTCTCCGGCACCGGCAAGACCACGCTCTCGGCCGATCCCAATCGCCTCTTGGTCGGCGACGACGAGCACGGCTGGAGCGAGGACGGCGTCTTCAATTTCGAGGGCGGCTGCTACGCCAAGGTGATCCGGCTCTCGGCCGAGGCCGAGCCCGAGATCTACGCCACCACCCGGCGCTTCGGCACCATCCTCGAGAACGTCGTGATGGACCCGGACACACGGATCCTCGATCTCGACGACCCGCGCCACACCGAGAACACCCGCGGCTCCTACCCGCTGGAGTTCATTCCCAACGCCTCGCGCGCCGGCGTCGCGGGTCATCCGAAAAACATCGTCATGCTGACAGCGGATGCCTTCGGCGTGCTGCCGCCGCTGTCGAAACTGACGCCCGAGCAGGCGATGTATCATTTCCTCTCGGGCTACACCGCCAAGGTCGCCGGCACAGAAAAGGGCGTCGGCAGCGAGCCGCAGGCGACCTTCTCCACCTGTTTCGGCGCCCCCTTCATGTCCCGCCACCCCTCCGTCTACGGCAACATGCTGCGCGAGAAGATCGCCAGCCACGATGTGAATTGCTGGCTGGTCAACACCGGCTGGACTGGCGGCGCCTACGGCATCGGCTATCGCATGCCGATCCAGCACACCCGCGCCCTGCTGACGGCGGCGCTGGAAAATCGCCTCGACACGGTGCCGCTCAAGAAGGACGACAATTTCGGCCTGCTGGTGCCCGAGGCGTGCCCGGAAGTGCCGGCCGACGTGCTCAGCCCGCGCAACACCTGGGCCGACAAGGCCGGCTATGACGCCACGGCCCGCGACCTCGTCGGCCGCTTCCAGAACAACTTCGAGAAATACGTCGAATACGTCGACGACAACGTCAAAGCCGCCGCCCCGCAAGCGGCATGACATAAGCGCGCTTCATGGCTGCGCATGCTTCGAGACGGCCCCTCCGGGGCCTCCTCAGCATGAGGGGAATTATTGATATCGAACTCAAACCTCATCCTGAGGAGCGGCGAAGCCGCGTCACGAAGGATCCGATATCGAGCGACGACCGAGGTAGGTTGATAGCCAGCTGCTACGGCCACTAACTCAACCCCTCGCCATCCATCATGAAGCCCATATGCGCGCGGGCCTGGTTCAGGCCGCCTTCGCCGCCATGCCAGGTGGCCTGGCCGTCGCCGTTGGCGTCATAGCCCTGGATGATGTGTTTGCAGAGGGCATAGATCTCGGCCACGCCCGCCCGCGCCTCGCCGGCCGTCTTCGCCGCCGCGACCATCTTGGCGATCACCACGATCTCCTGCGCCCGCACCACGACGTTGTTCGCCGACGCACCGACATGCTCGGCGTGCAGCCGCACGTTGTCGCTGGCGTCGTCGCTCTTGGCCGCGAAGCCGATATGCTGCGACACGCCGGTCGCGGCCTTGATCAGGCCATAACCCTTGCCGGGCCCGCTCGGCTCGACCGACGGATCGACGGCGTGCAGCACATGCGCAACATGCGTCTGCATCCAAGCGAGATCGTCGGTCTTCTCGGCCGCCAGCCTCGCGTGTTCCATGGCGATCGCGGCCTCGGCTTCCGCCGTCGGCAGCAAGCCGGCGCCGCCCGGCGTGTCGCTCCAGCCGGTCATCACGTGCCCCATATGGGCATGCGACATCTTGTCGGCGGCCGCGGCGACACTGGCCGCGACGAGCAGGCCGGCCGCCATCAGTCCGGCGAACAGGCGTTTCGTGCTGTGCATGTGAAATTCGCTCCCTATCGGATGCGGCCGTGGCCGATCATCGCTTTCGGTCCATCTACGCGGTCCGGGCCGGAACCTTCCCGGCAGGGCCGCGCCGCCCGTCATATCGACCGGCTCAGCGTCGCAACGGTTTGCCATGGGTCCTCGTCCCAGTAGCGCGCGGCGGCACCGGAGGTCGATGGCAGCACAAATAGAACGGTGCCGTCTGGCGTCAAATCAAGGCGGCCGTATCCGATATCGCCACCAACGAACGCCTTCGCCGCTCGCTTCCCGTTAAACGCCAGGATCGCCGGCCGGAAGCGCGCGATTTTCGCCGCCAGCGCCGCCGGATCGTCATGCGACCGGCGAATGCCCGCATCGGCCCCGGCATAGTGCTTCGCCATGTCGGTGAGCCCGATACCGAATTCCGGCAACAATGGGAACTCCGCCGGCGCGAGCCGCCGCGGCGTCAGGCCGGTCCGGTGCAGCACGTCCCAGAACTTGTTCCCGGGACCGGCATAATAGGCGCCCGCCCGCGCCGAGACCGCGCCCGCCGCGCTGCCGCAGAACACGATTTTGAGGCCGGACCGCAGCACGTCCGGCAGTTTCGGTTCGGATTCTTTTGCTGGCTTATTGGTCATACCGGCGAAGGCCGGTATCCATGTCTGAAGTCGCTAGTGGATCCTGGCCTGTGCCAGGATGACCTCCGAGGCCCTCGAGCGTCCCAACGCGGCGTCAATGCGCCTCGTCCCAGTTCTCGCCAAAACCGGTGTCGACGATCAGCGGCACGTCGAGATGCGCGGCACCCGCCATGACCTTGCTCACCACTGCGGCCGTCTCGTCGATCTCGGCCTCGGGCACGTCGAAAACCAGCTCGTCGTGCACCTGCAACAGCATCTTCGCGTTCAGCTTCGCGGCCTGCAGCGCCGGCGGGATGCGCACCATAGCCCGGCGGATGATGTCGGCGGCCGAGCCCTGGATCGGCGCGTTGATCGCCGCCCGTTCCTGGAAGTTGCGCCGGGCCGGGTTCTTGTCCTTGATGCCCGGCATGTGCATGCGCCGGCCGAAGATCGAGGTGACGAAGCCCAGTTCGCGGCACTGCGCCTTGGTCCGGTCCATGTAGTCGCGGATGCCGGGATAGCGCTCGAAATAGGCGTTGATATAGTCCTGCGCCTCTTTCTGCGGGATGCCCAGATTGCGGGCAAGGCCGAAAGCGCTCATGCCATAGATGATGCCGAAATTGATCGCCTTGGCCGAACGCCGCACCGTCGGGTCCATGCCCTCGATCGGCGTGTCGAAGACCTGCGACGCGGTCATGGCGTGGATGTCGACCCCGTCGTGGAAGGCCTGCTTCAGGGCGTCGATGTCGGCGATATGCGCCAGCACCCGCAGCTCGATCTGCGAATAGTCGGCGCTCATCAGCTTGTGGCCCTCGGCCGGCACGAAGGCGCGGCGGATCTTGCGGCCTTCCTCGGTGCGCACCGGAATGTTCTGCAGGTTCGGATCCGACGACGACAGCCGGCCGGTCGACGTCGCGGCCATGGCGTAGGACGTATGCACACGTCCCGTCTCGGGGTTGATTTCTTTCTGCAGCGAGTCGGTATAGGTGCTCTTCAGCTTGGCGAGCTGGCGCCAGTCCAGCACGCGCGCCGGCAGATCGTGGCCCTGCGCCGCCAGTCCTTCCAGCACATCGGCGCCGGTGCCGTAGGCGCCTGTTTTGGTTTTCTTGCCGCCGGGCAGCGACATCTTGTCGAACAGGATCTCACCGAGCTGTTTCGGCGAGCCAATGTTGAATTCCTCGTCCGCGAGGTTGTGGATTTCTTTTTCGAGATCGACCAGACGGCCGGCGAAATCGTCCGACAGGCCTTTCAGCTCGGCCGGATCGAGCCGGATACCGTTGCGCTCCATCATCACCAGCACCGGCACCAGCGGCCGTTCCAGCGTCTCGTAGACCGTGGTCACCCGCTCGGCCAACAGCCGCGGTTTGAGGATCTGGTAGAGCTGCAGCGTGATGTCGGCGTCCTCGGCCGCGTAGTCCGTCGCCTTGTCCAACGGCACGTAGTCGAAGGTGATGGCGTTCTTGCCCCTGCCGGCGACGTCCTTGTAGCTGATCGGCGCGACGCCGAGATACAGTTGCGACAGCTCGTCCATGCCGTGGCCGTGCAGCCCGCCCTCGGTCACGTACGACAACAGCATGGTGTCGTCGATCGGCGCCACGTCGATGTCGTAACGGCTCAACAGCAGCATGTCGTATTTCAGGTTCTGACCGACCTTCAGGACCGCCCGGTCCTCCAGCAACGGCTTCAGCCGCGCCAGCGCCTCGTCGAGCGGGATCTGCGGCGGCGCCTCGCCGTCGCCCTCGTCGCTGTCGCCGTCGAGATCGAGGCTGCCCTGGTCGGCCGCGCCTTTATGGCCGAGCGGGATATAGCATGCCCGGTTCGGCGTCACCGACAGCGACACGCCCACCAGCTCCGCCCGCATGGCGTTCAGCGACGTGGTCTCGGTGTCGACCGCGACCAGGCCCGCCGCCGTCGCCTCGGCGACCCAGCGCTCCAGCGCCTCCAGCGACTGCACGCATTCGTATTGCCGCTCGCCCGGCGCCACGTCGGCGGGCGCCGCGGGCGCCGGCGCGGCCTCGCCCTCCAAGCCCCATTTCGACTTGATGCGCGAGGTCAGCGTGCGGAATTCCATCTGTTCCAGGAACGCGACCAGCTTCTCCGGCTCCGGCGGCCGCAGCTCCAGGTCAGAGAGCGTCTCCTCCACCGGCACGTCGGGCTTCAGCGTCACCAGCTCTCGGCTGACGCGTGCCAGATCGGCGTTCTCGATCAGGTTCTGCCGCCGCTTCGGCTGCTTGATCTCCTCGGCGCGGTCCAGCAGCGTGTCGAGATCACCGTATTCATTGATCAGCTGCGCCGCCGTCTTCACGCCGATGCCGGGCACGCCCGGCACGTTGTCGACGGAATCGCCGCAGAGCGCCTGCACCTCGATCACCTTGTCGGGCGCGACGCCGAACTTCTCCATCACCTCGTCGGGGCCGATCTGCTTGCCCTTCATCGGGTCCATCATCTCGACGCCGTTGCCGACCAGCTGCATCAGATCCTTGTCGGACGAGACAATGGTGACCTTCAGGCCGGCTTCCTTCGCCTGCTCGGCATAGGTGGCGATGATGTCGTCGGCCTCGTAGCCGTCCATCTCGATGGTCGGCATGTTGAAGGCGCGGCTCGCCTCGCGGATCAGCGAGAATTGCGGCACCAGGTCTTCCGGCGGCTCCGGCCGGTTCGCCTTGTACTCGGGATAGATGTCGTTGCGGAAGGTGACCGAGCTGGCGTCGAAAATGACCGCGAAATGGTCGACCTCGTCGTCGCTGAGCGCCTGCTCCAACAGCTTGTGCAGCATGTTGCAGAAGCCCGAGACCGCGCCCACCGGCATGCCGTCGCTTTTCCGCGTCAGCGGCGGCAGGGCGTGATAGGCCCGGAAGATATAGCCCGAACCGTCGACCAGATAGAGATGCCGCGGCGCCGCCTTCGCGTCGCGCTGCGCGGCCGCTTCTTGTGTGCTCATGCCGCCCACTATGCCACGCTCGCGCTGCCGGCAAAACGCCGGAGCGACCACAAGGGTCCCGATGCTGCCATTCCGCCGACAGCAGCCGGCAAACTCAGACCACGAACCTGAACACCCGCTTGTCATGCTGGCGAAGACCAGCATCCATGGGTATCAATGACGATAGTTCCACCACAGCGAGCACAGAGGACACAGAGAAGGTCTAAGGGGCGCGAAGCGCCCAAACAAACCAACTCTGTGTCCTCTGTGCGCTCTGTGGTAATTCGTTTTTTGTTACGCGGCTCGACCGTCAGTGGCCGGCGGCGACCTTGGCGGTCGACCTCAAGACATAGCGGCGGCCGCAATAGGGGCAGTCGATCTCCGTCTTCTCGCCCATGTTCAGATAGACGGCCGGATGGCCCAGCGCGCCGCCGCCGTCGCAGCGGACGACCGGTTCGTCGACGTCGATAATCTCGGGCGGTTCCATATTTGCGGTACCTGGTTTTTGTTCCGTTGAGCGTGCGTTGACCCCGAACTGCGCCGGATGATACCCATTGCCGCCACGCAATCAACCGGACAGATTTCACCGCATGTCTCAGGCGACCGAGGCCGCGTCCGGCCACGCCACCCTGCCCGATCTCGCCATCGATGCGCGCGGCCTGCGCAAGGTCTACGGCGCCGGCGATAAGGCGCGCGAGGCGCTGCGCGGCATCGACCTCGCGATCCCGCGCGGCGCCGTGTTCGGCCTGCTCGGGCCCAACGGCGCCGGCAAGTCGACCTTCATCAACATCCTGGCCGGCCTGGTGGTCAAGACCGCCGGCCGCGTGCGCGTCTGGGACCACGACATCGACACCGATACCCGCATGGCCCGCGGCGCCATCGGCGTGGTGCCGCAGGAACTGAACCTCGACGCCTTCTTCAGCCCGCGCGAGCTCTTGGAATTCCAGGCCGGTCTCTACGGCGTGCCCAAATCCGAGCGCCGCACCGACGAGATCCTGGCCATGGTGGCGCTGACCGACAAGGCCGACGCCTATTCCCGCAGCCTGTCGGGCGGCATGAAGCGCCGTCTCCTGGTTGCCAAGGCGATGGTGCACGATCCGCCGATCCTGGTGCTGGACGAGCCCACCGCCGGCGTCGATGTCGAGTTGCGCCAGCAGCTCTGGGATCACATCCGCCGCCTCAACGACGACGGCGTCACCGTGCTGCTGACGACGCATTATCTCGAAGAGGCGCAGCAGCTCTGCGACCGCATCGCCATCATCCACCATGGACAGGTGGTGGCGTGCGACGAGACCGCGGGCCTCGTCGCCCGCCTCGACCGCAAGGAGCTGACCATCACGCTCGCCGAGGACGTCACGGCCGTGCCGCCGACGCTCGCCCGCTTCGAGGCCGACCTGCACCCGCCGCGTCGCCTGGTCGTGCGCTACCGCCCCAGCCGCACCCAGATCCGCGACGTGCTCGCCGCCGTCCAAGCCGCCGGCCTCGTCATCGCCGACCTCACCACCGAGGAAGCCGACCTCGAAGACATCTTCATCGCCCTCACGCAAGCCGACGACGCGAACGACTGAGAGCCACGCCTGAACCGGTTCCAGCGAGAACGCCGGCCGATAGCATGAGAAAGCCGCCACCACATCGTCTTTGCCGGACTTGGTCCGGCAATCCAGGAAGCACTTGCCGCAGGCATCATGCTGGATCACCGGGTCAAGCCCGGTGATGACAATCTAAGGCCGTCGCGGCTCAGGCGATCAACGCCTCGCCCCGCCGGAATGCGTCCGTGAACCGGTCGAGGCCGTGCGAGCCGCCGTTCACCAGCCGCCGTGCCCGCCGCAGGTCGTCCTCGGCGAGCGCCGTCTTGATCGCCTGTTCCTTCTCCTTGAGGAACGTCGCCAGCACCGCGGCGGCAACGTCCGGCTCGTTCGCCCGCTCCGGCGCGTTCACCAGATCGATGCCCAGCTTCTCGCCGATGCGCCTATAATTGTCGCGGCCGGTGAGTTGGATGTATCCGCGGCCCCGGAAGTGCGCACCGTCCGGCGGCCCCTGATTGCCCAGGTCGCTTCGGTTGTCGTAGAGGTCGAACGGATGCCCGCCGGGCGAGGTGTTGAACCGCGACTGGAACTCGTTGATCGGCACGAAGCCCTCGGTCTCGGCCCGAATCGTCGCCAGCGCCATCAGCACCATCAGCCGCTCCAGCAGATCGGCATCATCGAGCGCCCCCAGCACGGGCGGCAGGTTCGCCGCGATATTGCGTCGGGGCGTCTGGGGGAACATTCCGGCCACCGCGTCGACCGAAACATTGCCGATCGCCAGCGGCGGGTCCGGGTCCTGATCGAGCGCCAGCGCCGCGAAGGTCCGCGCCCCGGCAACACCGTCCGGCACCAGGCCTTCGCTCCGCTGAAAGGCGATCAGCGCCGCCTCTGTGCCGGCACCGAAAATCCCGTCAATCGCGCCCGGACTGAACCCACGCGCGCTCAGCGCCTCCTGCAGCGCCCGCACGTCCTCACCGGTATCGAATCGCTTAAGCGTCGCCATCGCCACCCTCCGCTTTCACGGTCCCAGACAGCACCCGCAACGCCACCATGATCCCCCATCCCGCCGCCGACGACAACGCCACGACGCATGTGCATTTCCGGCCACGCCCGACACAACAATTGCCCCAGCCCCGCCCTTCGACTACAAAGACCCGAATCGAAGGGCGTATGCGTCCCCTACGCACCCGTAGCTCAGCTGGATAGAGCGCTGCCCTCCGAAGGCAGAGGTCAGAGGTTCGAATCCTCTCGGGTGCGCCACCCTTCCCAATAAAATCAAAAACCTAGAAGCCTCGATTTGCCAGGTAACACCGAATTTGCGTTGCACAGGCGTCACTTGGACGAACTCGATTGTTCTGCCGCTGGTCAGAATTTCTCCCGAAAGGACGCCACGAGATAATCGACGAAGGCGCGCGAGGAGGCCTTTGCGTTATGTCCTCCAGCGAGAACCGCATTGATCTCAACCGCGCCGATGCTCCAATCCGGAAGCAGTCGAACAAGCGCACCGCTCTCTAACTCTGTTCTGCATCCCATCAGTGCGGTGGACACGATCCCCATTCCGGCGACCGCTGCTGCCGTCGTCCCTTCGTTGACGGTGATCATGAGCTTGCTTTCGACCTGCACGGACGTCGTCTTCCCATTCTTCTTAAACGTCCAGCCAGCGTTGCCCGCGGAAGAAGGCCCCAGGATGATCTGATGACCGGCAAGATCCGCGGGGCGCTTCGGCGTTCCTGCTTTTTTTAGATAGGCCGGCGACGCCGCGATCAGGCGCTGCGATTCCCCCAGCTTTCTTGCAGTCATTGTTGAATCGCTAAGCGGACCGGAGCGGAGCGCGACATCAATCGCCTCCTCGATCAGATCCTGGCGCGAATCCGTCAGGACGAGATCGACCTTCAGCTCGGGGTGCTGAGCCATGAACGCCGGCAAGCGCGGGACGATTTCTCGCACGGCAAAGCTTGTGGCGGAGCCGACCCGCAGATGTCCCCGCAGCTCTCCTGTCCCTCGGACAAGATGGTTCGCTTCTTCCAGCGCCGCCAGGATCGGATCCAACCTTGCCAGATAGTCTGCTCCGGCCTCCGTCAGCTTCACCGCATGCGTACTTCTGACGAACAGGGCAGCGCCCAGGTCCTTCTCAAGCTTGGAGATGATTCTGGACACGGACGGTTGCGACAACCCGCTTTCCTTGCCGGCCGTCGTAAAGCTGCCCGAACGGGCCACACGGCTGAACAGTCGCAACGAGGAGATACGGTCATTCATTTGTATTTCAAATAACTGTTAGATATTTGATGATTCTACAAATCAAATTTCAAATGATCAACTTTATCACCACTGGCGGCCATCTGTTTTGAACCCTGTCGTTCATCCCGATCAGAAGCGCCCGGCAGCCGCAGTTCAGATTTTTGGGAAAGGCATAAGCCATGACCACCGCGACACAGAGCCCAGGACGGGTCGCCCGCATCATGCGATCGTATGACGACCTGCCGACGTGGGTGAAAATCTGGATGAACTTCATCCTTGGCCCGATCAACCTCGCAACGCTCGCCTTTATCAATGAGCCAAGCGGCCCCTTGATCGCCGCCCTGGCCATCGGCGGCATGATCGTCACGGTGTCCATCGTTTTCGCCGTTGGTGGATTTACAAAACTGGCATCGGCCGGGCATGTCGTGCCCTGGACACCGCTTGTCTTGATGTTGGCCTTTGCCCGACCGGACGGCAGCGCTGTCTATCTGATGTTTCTGACGGCCCTCTTGATCGCCAACGTGATCTCCCTGCTGTTCGACTTCAACGATATGCGTCTTTGGCTCAAATCGAGAACGCGATCCTAGTCGCCAGAAGGCGTTTTTCTCACCACGCCGGGTGACGAGAAAATCTCTTCGTTACGGCTCTCTCCCACCCACCACGGCAGCCACGATCGTGGCTGCCGTTTCTTTTTGTGGTCAGGCAAGCGCATTCACTTTTCAAATAACCGTTAGTTCAGAAACGCCGCTACCAATCGATAATCGAATGAAAAATATTGGACTCGTAGGCGGCCGAAATGTTCCGGATATCGGTCTGCGGATCGACCAAGAGAGCCCAACCGCCGTGAATTTTGAGCTTTAGCAAAGGAACGAAACCATGACCCTTCAAGACAAACTCGACGCTTTCAAAGCCGACTTCGAAACGAACCAGGCGCCGCCGGCAGCGGTCGAGGCGTTCCATCGCTCCAATCAGGAGCTGATCGACGCCGGCTATGCCGAACGTGCTCTCAAAGCAGGCCAAGTCGCTCCGGAATTCACGCTGAAGGATTCGGACGGCAACAACGTCTCGTCGCGTGACCTGCTCGCCAAAGGCCCGTTGGTGCTGACCTTCTATCGCGGCGTATGGTGCCCATACTGCAATCTCGAACTGCAAGCTTTGGAAGAAGTCGTTGGCGACATTGAAGCGCGCGGCGCTTCGCTCGTGGCGATCTCTCAACAAAGCGCCGAGAACAGCCGCAAATCAAAACGCCAAAACAATCTTAGCTTCCCGATCCTGACCGACCAGGCGGGTGATCTCGGCGAGAAGTTTGGCCTGCGTTGGACCCTGCAACCCCACCTCATCGAGTTCTTCAGGATGTTCCAGGTCGAGCTTCCGGCAATCCAGAACGATGACAAATGGACCCTGCCGATGCCCGCTCGATACATCATCGATACGGACGGTAAGATCGTCTATGCCGAGGTCAATCCCGACTATACCCGTCGGCCGGAGCCCAGCGATCTCTTCCCCGTCCTCGACAAAATTACCCGCGCGGCGGCGTAACCGCGCGGCCTTCCGCCCAGCCCCCTGACGTTGCATGCGACAAGCAACGTCAGGGGCAGGAGACAGGGTCTACGCAGATAATAGCCACCAGACAGTCGGCCAGGCACGAGCTGTGGTCAGGCGTTGGCCCGCGCCAGGCGGCCATAGTGCATAGGATTGACGTTGTAGAAGCCGTGATCCAGGTCGCCGAGGGCCGGCGGGACATGCGGGGCGAGACCGCGGGCGGCTCAGCCCTTGATGTGCAGGAGGTTCGACAGCGGCGGGCCGAGCATGGTGCCGGGGATGTCGGTCGAAGGGCTTACGACGCGGCGGCGACCGGGTTGATCTGACGCCAGTACTGATCTTCGGCGCTGGCCTGTTGCGGCCAGACGAAGGCGGCGCTCGTCAGCTTGCGCAACGCGACGAAGCAATAGTCGAACACGATCGCCGGCGCTTCATGCACCCGGTGCATCACCTTCTCGGCCGTCTCGGCGTCGGCCACATTGGTGACGAAGGCGACCGTCACCTTGCGTGTGAACAGGCGGCGGTCCTGCATGTCGTCGAAGCTGATTTGCAGGCCGTCGAAATCGAAACCGTCCTCGGGCCGCTCCTGCACCTGAAGCGACTTCAAATGCAGATGGTCGATGTACTGCACGTCGACAACCTGATAGCCGTTCGCACGCGCCAGATGACCGAAGATCATGGGATGGATGTTGTAGAAGCCGTGGTCGATGTCGCCGAACGCCGGCAGGACGTGCAAGGCCACGCCGCCGGGCCGTAACAGGTTGTGCACCGTCTCGAACACGGCGGCGATGTTGAAGCAGTGCTCGGCCGTGCCGAAGTTTGTGACCACGTCGTATTGGCGGCCGGCCGCAATGGGGTGGTTGAGATCGTAGGCATAGGTCGCCCGGCCGTCACCGAGATCGATCGAATGATAGGGCGCCAGCCCAAACAGACCGTACAGCCGCTCCTGACCGTTCGGCGCGAACCGGTCGTCGCCATGCGGACAGAACGCCGCCATTGTCGCATCGACCTGGCCGTCCTCGACATGCCGGCGCACGACCTGCTCGATCACGCCGCGTGTCGTCATCATGTCTTGCGGGCCCAGTTCCATGATCGAGTGCAAGCCCTCGAACGCACCGCGCTGGGCCAACCTGCTGAACCAGAACGCCATCACCGGGTTGATACCCATGACCCCTCCAATGCACTGCACAAACGCCGACAACGACAATTTTCCAGATATAAGAATTATATCTATTCAATTCTCGTTTTCGATTCTAGATTGTATTGAACTTGGTTAATTTTCAATTTACGAAAGCGCGATCTGTCTGCCGATAGTGGGCTCGACCGCCCGCCAACGCCCCGAACGGCGCACGTCGCCGATGGCAATTCCTTTGGGAACCAGATGATTGTGCCGCTGCGATCGGGGGCCGGACCGACGACACTGCGCCCAAAATGATTGCGATCTAGACGTCGCCAGTGGGGGTAGATTCAGGCCCGGCGACGCGCATCAATAACGTGAACGCCCATGCCGCGCGTTCGTCGATCGCCGTTGCGTCGGGCGCCGGCAGTGCGCCGATCGCGCGCCGGATCTGCAGGTCGCCGATCAGCAGCGAGAAATAGAACTTCACGGCCGTGTCGGGTGGCATGCCGGGGAGCTCGCCCTGCGCGTGCGCGCTGACGAACACCTCGACGATCAGCGGTAGAATCGTGTCGCGGCCCGCTTCGGTCAGCGCCCGGCCGAGCTCGCCGCTCGCATCGGCCGCCGCCGCGCGATTGAGCGCAATGGCGCGATTGCCGACCAGCAGTGCCAAGAGATGCGGCCCTAACGCTCGAATGGCCTCAAGCGGCGGCCGCCCGGCCGCGAGATCCGCCTCCAACAATGCACGCACGTCGGCCGCGTTCCGCGCCACCATGGCCTTGAACAAGCCCTGCTTGTCGCCGTACCAGCGATAGAGCGTTTCGTTCGAGGCCTTCGCCCGTTTGGCCACGCCCAGCATCGACATGCCGGCATAGCCGTTTTCCTCGAGCAGCGCATAGGCGGCCTGTTCTATCTGCTGCTTGCGGATCAATCGCGCCGCGTCGCGCATTGAGTGGCCCTCCATCGCCTTGACAAAACCGTACACTTGATTACGTAGAAAAAGATAATCGTACATATCATTACGCTTTTGGATACGCCATGCGCAACCTGCTGGTCCTATCGGCCTTCGTCGCCCTGCTCCTGACGGGCGCCGTCTTCGGCTTCTTCTACGCCTGGGTCTGCTCCACCATGTGGGGGCTGGACGCGGCCGACCCGCGCACCGCTATCGCGGCCATGCAGGCGATGAACGCGTCGGTGCGAAACGCCGTCTTCGCGCCGGCCTTCTTTCTGACCCCCGTCGCATTGGTGATTACGGCCGCGCTCGCCTGGCGGGCGAAACAAGGGCCGGCCGCGGCGGCGTTTTCGGCGGCGGGCCTCATCTACCTGTTCGGCGGGATGCTGCTGACCATGACGGTGAACGTGCCGATGAACGAGACCCTGGCGCTGGTCGCCATCCCCGACGATCCGGCCGAAGCCGCCCAAATCTGGCGGGACTATTCCGGCCCCTGGCAGTTCTGGAACCAGACCCGCACCGTGTTCTCGGGCCTGGCGCTGGGTCTGGCCGGCTACGGCCTCTATCGCCTGGGCCAACGGCGCGACGGCCCGCAGACGACGGCGACCGCCTAAGCGCCTGGCCGTACGCGTAGCCGGCGCGCCGCATAGGGCTCGCCCGCCGGCGCCGCGAGCGTGTAAGGTCGGCGCCGGCCGGACCATGCTCGACGATTTCGACACCTGCACCGATCACGCCGACCTCGCGGCCGATATCTGCATTGTCGGCGCCGGCGCGGCCGGGATTACGCTCGCGCGCGCATTGCGCGGCAAGGGCCATGAGATCCTGCTGCTGGAAAGCGGCGGCGCGGATTTCGAGGCTGACGTGCAAGACCTTGCGTCCGGCGAGGTCAGCGGCTTCGACTACTATCCCCTTGTCGACTCGCGGCTGCGTTTCTTCGGCGGCACCACGGCGATCTGGGGCGGCCGTAGCGCCAGGCTCGACGCCATCGATTTCACGCGGCGCGACTGGGTGGCGGACAGTGGCTGGCCGTTCGGGCCCGAGACGCTTGCGCCCCATTACGTCGCGGCCGAGCAGCGCCTGGGGCTCGATACCGCAACGGCCGACGACGGCGCCTGGCAACGGCTCGGCCTGACGCCGCCGCCGTTCGATCCGGCCGAGCTCGGCGTCAACCTCTGGCAGTTCGACGAGCAGGCCGACCGGTTCACGCTTCCCCGCTGCCGGGACCTAATCGACGCCGCCGACGTGCGCATCCTGCTGCACGCGACCGTCACCCGCATCCGCGCCAACGCCGCCGGGCGCGCGGTCGAGCGGCTCGAGATCGCCAATCTGCGCGGCGGCCGCGGCCAGGTCCGCGCCGGCACGGTCGTACTGGCGGCCGGCGGGCTTGAAATTCCGCGCCTGCTGCTGGCGTCCAACGACGTGCAGCCCCACGGCCTCGGCAACGAACACGATCTGGTCGGCCGCTACTTCATGGAGCATCCGCACGCCCGCGGCGGCCGCATCGTCAGCGACCGGCCCTGGCGGCTGCTGCACCTGCTGCCGCGCTCGCATCGGCACGGTGGCCGGCGTTATGCGACGCTCGGCCGCCCGTCGGAGACGTTGCAGCGACGCGACGGCCTGCTGAACACGTCTTTCACGCTTGCCGCCCGGCAGGCGCCGGACGACCGCATGGCCGCGACCCGGCGCGCCTACGACACGTTGAAGCATGCGCTGCCGCCGGACCGCCTGCGCCGCAATCTCTGGCGCACGGCCAAGCATGGCGTCGTCCGACTGCAGGAGGCGCTGGGTCCGGTCCTGCCCTGGCTGGCGGTAAAAAGGGGCGCCAAGGGCATCTACGCCATCCTGCGCGCCGAGCAGGCGCCGAACCCGGACAGCCGCGTCGTGCTGACCGGCGATCGCGACGCGCTCGGCCTGCCGCGCCTCGCGCTCGACTGGCGCTTCCGCGACATCGACCGGGTCAGCGCCCACGGCCTGATGGCCGCGCTCGACCGCGAGCTGCGGCGCCTCGATCTCGGCCGGGTCGAGATCAATCCCTGGCTCCGCGACGGCGATACGCCCTGGCAGACCGATCCGCTGATCAGCAGCCATCCGCTCGCCGGCTATCACCACATGGGCACGACCCGCATGGCCGACGATCCGCGCAAGGGCGTGGTCGACGCCGACGCCCGCGTGCACGGCCTCGACAATCTTTACGTGGCCGGCAGTTCGGTGTTCCCGACCGGCGGCTGGGCCAATCCGACGCTGACCATCATCGCGCTGGCGCTGCGCCTCGCCGACCACCTGACGGTCCGCAGCGGCGGCGCGACGACCGACGCCGCCGCACTGGAAAACACCGGCCCGATGGGCTAACTGGCGGTCGCCGCCGCCAACGTTGGAACGTGCACCGCATGGCTTTCTGGATCGACACCGCCCGCCTTGCCGACGCGCAGGCCCTGTTCGGTCTGCCGCCCCTGGACCGGCACCTGCGCGCGCTGGCGCGGCGGCCGGCGCGCGCGCGGGTGATCCTGTCCGGCCCAACGGCCGAGGCGGCGCAGCCCACGGGCCTGGCGGTCGATGTCGCGGCCGATACCGCGCCCTTCGCCGACCGCCTGCGCGCGGCGCTGGCGGCAAGCGCCGAACCGGCGCTCGTGGTGCTGGACGGCGGCAGCCTGGTCGACCCGCGCCTGCTCGACGTGCTGGGCGACCACGGCCCGGCGCTGGTCGCCCGGGGCGGCGACGGCGACGAACGCGCCGCCGCCCTGCGCCTGCCCGCCGGCGACCCGCGCGTCGTGCCCGACGACGTCGACAGCGTCGCCGACCTCGCCGACCGCCTGCTGGCCGACGGCGTCGCCACCGAGCTGACGCCGGACGCCTTTCCCGGCTTCGTCACCAAGCTGCGGCGGCATCTTGATTTCTACGTGGTCGCCGTGCCCGACGCGGGCCGCCGCGAGGCGCGGGAGCGCTGGCTGTTCTGGTCGAACTACAAGGGTTCGACAGATGTGCTGACCCGCTGGGTCTATCCGCCGCTAGTCTGGCCGCTGGTCCGCTTCTGCACAGGCTTCCGCATCCACCCGAACTGGGTCACCGTGCTCAGCATCCTGCTGACGGTGGCGGCGGTGCCGCTCTTCGCCATGGGCCTCTACTGGCCGGGTTTGGCGCTCGCCTACGCCATGAGCGTGCTCGACAGCGTTGACGGCAAGGTCGCGCGGCTGACGCTTACCGATTCGAAACTCGGCGACGTGCTCGACCACGGCCTCGACATCGTGCATCCGCCGTTCTGGTATCTCGCCTGGGCCTGGGGCCTGTCGGGCAGCGATCCCTATTCGGGCCTGATGTTCGCGGGTTGGTTGCTCACCGCATTCTACGTGGGCGACCGTCTGGCGCTGATGGTGGCGAAGTGGCATTTCGGCCGTGGCCTGCACGCCATGACGGCGCTCGATGGCGCCGTGCGCAGCATCATCGCCCGGCGCAACATCAACCTGTTGATTTTCACCGCCGGTCTCGCCGCCGGCGCTGGCGAGACCGGCTTCTACGCGGTCGTCGCCTGGCAGGGCGTCACCATGCTGTGGCACATCTGGCGTACCGCCTGGGTCGCCTGGCGCCGCCCCGCCGTCACCTGACGGCCTAAGCGGCGCGCCGTCGCCGGTAGCCGAAGGCGACCAGCGCCGCCAGGCCAAAGCCGAACAGACCGAGGCTGCCGGGCTCCGGGATCACGTTCACGGTAAAGGTCGCCTGGTTCAGGAATGGAAAGCCGTTGCCGGTGCCGCCCGCCGACAACAGATCGGCCGTCAGCGCCAGGTCGATCAGACCGTCATCCAACGGCCCGCCGGGACCGCCCGTCGCGGCGGTCTGCAGGAACATCACGTCAAAGCTTTCCGAAATGATGCTCAGGTCGGCGCTGATCGTCGTCTGCGGCGTCCCCGGCACGCCGAGATCGCCCAGCGATAGGTCCGAGATGCCGACGCCCGTCCAGCGCTCGTCGGCATCGGTGCCGGGTAGCCCCGCCTCCAGCACCAGTTCGCCGTCGGTCGCCGTCGACAGTGTCGGAATGCCCAGCACGAAGTCCGGCGTCTCGTCCTCGAAGAACGCCAGCGTGGTGCCGGCGCTGAAGGTGCCGGCCGGCAGACCGAAAAGCGCCGCCATGCCGGCGTCCGCCTGGAAGACGTAATTGGCGACCTCGTCGCCATCCAGGCCGTTCGAGCAGGCGAGATCGACGCAGTTGCCGTTGGGATCGGCGATGATGCTGAGGCTCTGGACCTGGATCGCAAAGACGCCGCTCAGCTCGTTCATGCCGGTGCCGCCGCCGACGCCCGTATCGCCGGCCGCCGTGCGCACGGCGCTGATATTGAACATGCCGAACAGCGTATCGCCGACGCCGATCAGATCGTCGCCGTCGCGGTCGAACAGCCCTTCGCCCGAGCTGTCGATAAGCTGCACCTGCCCCTGCTCCGGGAACAGGTTCTCCACATCCATGGGCCCGGCCTGCGCCGCGCCGGCGGTCAAAACGAGAAAAGCGGCGCAAGCGGCGGCGCCACCGGCCAGCGGTCGGGTTCTAGATATCGTCGTCACGTCTGTTCCCCCTGAGGTTTCCAGAAGGAACTGACTCCCGGCCGGGCGATATCAAGCGCTGGCCACGACGCTCACAGATAGATCACAAGACGGCCGAAAACCGGGCATTCCGTCTGGCGATAAAAAATACTTGAACAACGTTCGGGAATATCCATCTAGATAATGAACAACGTTCATTATCATTTCATTACACAGGAATTTGGGGGTTCGCAAGATGTGGCCGAAACCGTTCAACATCCGCTTCCGGTGCTTCCTGAAACAGGTCGTCCCAGCCCTCTGGGGCGGCATGGCCCTGCAGCCGTGCTGACAACGGCCCGCCCGCTGCGCGTTTCCGGCGCACTCGGCGGATCCGCGCGGGGCTAGGTGTCCGGACCTATTCGGGAAAAATTGCCACAAAAATAGCGCTGGTCTCCCGTCGACCCCGTCGCGAAGACTGGGGCCATACGTTACTGCCACCAATCGAGGGCTTGGTGGACAGGGAGGGATCACCAAATCTGCGGCTCGGCCGGCGATCCACCGCCATCCGATCTCCGGTCGGCCGCGGGTTTGGGAAAAATCGAACAGACCGGCGGCGCGCCATCGGACAACGCCGACCGCCGCGATCTCGGCATGATCAACCGGCGTCGGCACGGTCGAACTCGGCCAGTTCGGCGTCCAGATCCTCGAGTTCCTTGCCGCCCGCCATCATTTCCAGCACTTCTTCGCGGCTGACTTCGGATTTCATGAAATTGCCGAGGCTGCGGCCGCGGTTCAACAGCGTGAACTTGTCGCCCACGGGATAGGCGTGGTGCACGTTGTGGGTAATGAAAATCACGCCCAGGCCGCGCGACCGGGCCTGCGCGATATAGCGCAGCACCATCGATGCCTGGCTGACGCCTAAGGCCGAGGTCGGCTCGTCCAGGATCAGCACCTTGGCGCCGAAATAGACCGCCCGCGCGATGGCCACGCACTGCCGTTCGCCGCCAGACAGCGTGCCGACGGCCTGGGACGGATCGCGCACGTCGATGCCGATCTTGGCCATCTCCTCGCGCGCCACGCGGTCGGCGAAGCCGGCGTCGAAGCGGGCGAGGACGCCCTTGCCCCGGGTCGGCTCGCGGCCCATGAAGAAGTTCCGCGTGACGCTCATCAGCGGCACCATGGCCAGGTCCTGGAACACGGTGGCGATGCCGGCGTCCAACGCGTCGCGGGGCGAGCTGAACGAGGCGGGCCGGCCCTCGACCAGCATCTCGCCCTCGCTCGGCTGATGCACGCCGGCCAGCGTCTTGATCAGCGTCGACTTGCCGGCGCCGTTGTCGCCCAGCAGGCACAGCACCTGGCCGGCCTCGACCGACATGTTGATGCCGCTCAGCGCGATCACCGAGCCGAAGGTCTTGCCCATGTCGCGCGTTTCGATCAGTGGCGTCGTCATCACCGGGCCTCCGTCACGCGGCGGCGGATGAAGTTGTTGAAGATCACCGCGATCAGCAGCATCACGCCCAGGAACACCTTGAACCAGTCGGTGTTCACGCCGGTAAAGAAGATGCCGACCTGCACGGTGCCGAAGATCAGCGCGCCGAACATGGCGCCGATCGCCGAGCCGTAGCCGCCGGTCAGCAGGCAACCGCCGATCACCGCGGCGATGATCGCCTCGAACTCCTTCAGCAGGCCGCGGTTGGTGTCGGCCGAGCCGGCGTCCAGCACCTGGATCGTCGCCACCAGCGTCGCCGCGCAGGCCGTGGTCATGAACAGGATGATCTTCACCCGCTCGACCGGCACGCCGACGTTGCGGGCCGCCGTCTTGTCGCCGCCGCAGGCGAAGATCCAGTTGCCGAACCGCGTGCGCAGCAGCACCCAGGTGGCGACGGCACCGAAGCCCAGCCACCAGATCACCGACACCGGAATGCCCGGCACAACGGGCGCGCCGTCGGCGCGCTGGGCGATGACGCCGACCTCGGACAGCCAGACGAACAGGCCGTGGCCGACGTCGCCGGAAAACAACCCCGCCAGCCAGTCGTCCTCAGCGATCTGCTTCAGGCCCGAGACCTGCGTTCGGCCGGTGATCAGCCGGGTGAAGCCGATGGTCAGGCCGCGCAGAATGAACAGGCCGGCGAGCGTCACGATGAACGACGGCAGGCCCGTGCGCACCGTGATCAGACCGTTGAAATAACCGACGAAGATGGCGACGCCGAAGGCCATCGGGATACAGACCCACAGCGGCCAGCCCCAGGTCGCGGCGGGAATCGCGATCACCACGCCCGCCGCGCCGATCATCGAGCCCACCGACAGGTCGAACTCGCCGCCGATCATCAGCAGCGCCACGGCCACGGCCAGGATGCCCAGCAGGGCCGAAACTTCGAGGAAGTTGACGATGCCGCGGGCGCTGAACATGCCGCTGTCGCCGGCGACAATGCCGAAGAACAGATAGACCAAAACAGCACCGGCCACGGCGCCAAGCTCGGGCCGTGCCAGCAGCTTCTTGACGAGTGAGGTCTCGCGCAGCCGCTCGTCGGCCCGCGCGGCGTCATTGGCGGTCTGTTCAGTCACGGTTCGCCCCCAAGTTTCTTGTCCCCGATAACGCTACATCGACAAAAAGCTCCTGTGCGGCGATGGCGGCGGCGCGCCGGTGCGTCCCGCCGCCTCACCCCACCCCTACGCCTAGCGGATGCCCTTGGCGCTCAGGTCGATCACCTGAGCGGCATTCTCCGGGGTTACGAAACCGGGACCGGTCAATACGTCGGCGCCCGGCATCAGGCCGTATTTCTTGTGCAGCGTCAGAATGACGACCGGCATATAGCCCTGCAGGTACTGCTGTTGGTCGATGGCGAAGGCCATCTTCTTGTCGGCCAGCGCCTGCAGCACCGTCGGCGACAGGTCGAAGGTCCCCATCTTGACCTGACCGATCAGGCCTTCCTCTTCCAGCGCCGCCAGCGCCGGCTCCGCCGCCGACGGACCTAATGTCAGAATCGCCTGCGTATCGGGGTTGCGGATCAGATGCGACGACACGGCGCTGCGGATCTCGGTCGGGTCCATGGATACCGCCACCACTTCGACCTCACCGCCCAGGCCCTTGGCGAAGCCCTCGCAGCGCAGGTCCAGCGCCACGTTGCCGACCTCCTGGTTCACGCAGATCGCCTTCGTCACGCCCGACGCGGCCATGCGCTCGCCGCCGCCGACGCCGGCCTCGAACTCGGTTTGGCCGACATGCACCTGCACGCCCAGCGACTTGCGCACGTCGCTGCCCGAATTCATCGACACGACGGGAATGCCGGACGCCACAGCGGCGCGGATCGACTCGCCCAGCGCATCGGCGTCGGGGATCGAGACCACCAGGCCGTCCGGATTGGAGGCGACGGCGGTGTCGATCATCTGCGCCATGCGCACCATGTCGAAGGTGTCGGGCGCCAGGTACTCGACGCTGACGCCCATATCTTCCTGGGCGTCGTCGACGCCGTTCTTCACCACCGACCAGAATGGGTCGGACGCCTGGCCGTGGCTGACCACGACGATGCGGATGTCCTGCGCCAGCGCAGGTCCGATGGCCAATGCGGCAAGCCCCAGACAGACGGCCGCGAGCAGTTTAAGCTGTTTCAATAAAACCTCCCTCAAGTACCGACGGTTTCGAGAACGCGCATTTCTTCGTTTTGTCATAACAGCATGCCGCCTCTCGCCGCGCGGGTAAAGCCTCCGGCCATCCGCCGCCGATGAACGGTCATACAACCGACACAATTTCTTTGTTGAACCTAAGCAATTCCGTCACGCATGGTGCCGATGCTGCGCCGTCGGTCGAATCGGCGCATCTGGTCTCTTCAAAGCGGATATCGATATGCCCCTGAACCTGCTGGCCGGCCGCGTGCTGATGGCGGACGGCAGCCTCGAAACGGCCGACATCCATATCGACGACGGCGTGATCGCCGGCTTCGAGGCCGGCCACGGCCCCAATGTCGATGTCGCCGGCCATCTGGTGTTGCCGGGCATCGTCGACAATCACGGCGACGGCTTCGAGCGACACATCATGCCGCGCGCGGGCGTCGATTTCCCCCTGCCCGTGGCCTTGACCGACGCCGACCGGCAGTTGCTCTCCAGCGGCATCACCACGGCCTTTTTCGCTCAAGGTCTGTCCTGGGAAGGCGGCCTGCGCGGCGCGGCGCGGGCCGACGCGCTGATCGACGCCATCGCCGCCCACGCCCATGTCTGCGGCGCCGATATCCGCGTGCACATCCGCCACGAGGTCTTCGCGCTCGACGACGTCGATACGCTCGTTGACTGGATCGCCGGCGGCCGGGTCGACATGCTGGTCTTCAACGACCATCTGCCCGATTTCGAGGCCATGCGCAGCGATACCGGCCGCATCGAGCGCTACGCCGCCCAGGCCGGCTGCGATAACGACACGTTTCTCGCCCGCATGGAAGCGACCAGAAGCCGCGAGGCGGACGTGCCGGCGGCGTTGGAGAAGATTGCCGCGGCGGCCCGCGAGGCCGGACTGCCGCTGGGATCGCACGACGACGATTCACCCGATCTGCGTCACCGCTATCAGGCGCTCGGCGCGACCATTGCCGAGTTCCCTGTGAACCGCGAAACCGCCGCGGCCGGCAAGCAGCTCGACAACCCGGTGATCATGGGGGCGCCGAACGTGCTGCGCGGCGGCAGCTCGCTCGGCAACATCTCGGCCACCGAATTGATCGCCGACGGCCTCTGCGACGTGCTGGTCTCGGACTACTATTACCCTGCCCAGCTCCACGCCGCCTTCCGGCTTGTGCGCGATGGCGTGCTGTCGCTGGGCGCCGCCTGGGCGCTGGTCGCGGCCAATCCGGCTGCTGTCGCCGGGCTCGATGATCGCGGCGTCATCGCTGCGGGGAAACGTGCCGACCTGATCGTGGTCGACAAGGGCGATTCTGGCACGCCGCGGGTGGTCGGCACGGTCGTCGCCGGCCGGCCCGTGGCCATTGGCGGCGAGTTGTTCGGAGCTATTTGAAGCGAACGCCGAGCTGGGTTTCCGAAGTCCAGACGACCTCGCAGGCGACGCTGTTCCCGTCGCTGTCCTCCAGCACCATTTCCTTCGGGCAAGCGAACGCGCTTTCGCATTCGAGCCGCGCGCCCGTGGTCGAGAGATCGCGTATCCGGCAATCGATCACCGATGCCGCATCGTTGAAGATGATCTTCGCGCTTTTCAGTCGCCGCAGCCGGGCCGCACCGCGGCGTTCCGGCGTCGCGTCACCGTCACTCATCATGGTCCAACCCAACCGTTCCTGCTCGCCCTGAAGGCCGACCGCCGGACGTGACATCCGCAATCGGCCCGACAGCTAAGGCGCGCAACCCCCTGACACTAGGGATAAGTGCCGAGGATTAAGGAAAGCTGAACCAGTGCAATTGATTTATTGAGCGGTCCGTTCCCGCGAAAGACGTATGCGCGCGCGGCCGCCGCCGGGAATACGGCCCGCGACCAGCTCGATCCCGCAGCTTCGGCACAGCGCGTCGGCCATGCCCAGGCCCGACGCGGCCCCGCCCTTCGCGGAAGGCAGACCGCCGCCGACCACGACCATCGGCGCCGACGCCGGCGGCGTCGCCACAAGATCGGCGCCGCCATGATCGACGGCGATATCGAGGTTTCCGCTCGGATCCACGGCGGCGCCGACGCGGATCCGACCGTCCCTGCCCGCGTTCCCAATCGCGTCCGACAGCAGGCTGACCAGGATCTGCTGCAACTTGATCTCGTTGCAGCGGACCCGCGGCAACGCCTCGGCCAGGTCGAGCTGAATATCGCCATGCGTGCCGTCGGCGAACTCGAGCGCAACCGACACGGCGGTCTCGATCAGCGAGGGGACATCGATCAGCACCTCGTGCATGGCGACCTTGCCGGCATCGACATTCGACAGAGCCAGCAGCTCGTTGATCGCCACCGTCAATCCCCGGCCGCCATCGATGATGCGGCGAAGCTGCTTGGCGTATTTCGGATGGCCCAGCGGGCCGAAGCGGCCGGCATCGATCGCCTCGGCAAAGTTTATGATCGCGCTCAACGGCATGTGCAGCTCGTGCGCCATGCTGGCGAGAAAGCCCGACAGATGGCGCAGGCTTTCGTTGTTGCGAAAGCGCACGCCCACCTGGCGCTCGGACCGCCACATCACCTCGCAGTCGAAGCTCTGTTCGTCGCCGACCTTGAGAATGATGCTCTTCGGCAGATGCGGCGCGTTTTCGGTTTCCAGCTTGGCGCCGGTGTCGGAGATATCGCGCAGCACGCAATCGATGATCGAACTGGCGTTATTGAATACGACCTTGGCGCTCTTCAATCTCCGGAGCCGCATGCTATCGCGGCGGTTCGCCATCTCGGCGTTGTCGTCCATAACCAAGGTCCCGAACCCCCGAACGCACCGGCCGTGCCGCCGGCGCATTTTCCCCTCCTCTCGGATATTGCCGCTCCGCCATTAACGTCGGGTGAAGCCGCCGCGCACGTAAACATGGTGTTAACCCAGGCCCAATGGGCCTACACTTGTTTCTGCAACCGGTTCGCTGCATCGAAGGCGGCCGGTGCCGCCCGTCGTTCACGGCAGCGAGCCGGCACCGGAGGAAACCGTCATGAACGTCGCGTTGCTGTTACAGTCGAAAGGATCCGACGTCGCAACCGTCAAACCGGATACCCGGATGTCGACGGTGGTGCGGCAGTTGCGTCTGAAGGGCGTCGGCGCGCTGGTTGTCAGCGAGGACGGCCGCACGGTTCAGGGCCTGATCTCGGAGCGGCATATCGTGCATGCGTTCGCCGCGCACGGGCCCGAGCTCTTGGACCTGCCGGTGGCCGACGTGATGAGCCGGTCGGTCATTACCTGCAAGCCGCAGGACAACGTCAAGCAGGTGATGGCGATGATGACCCGCCACCGCGAGCGACATATCCCGGTGGTCGAGGGCGGTCATCTCTGCGGCCTCATCAGCATCGGCGATGTGGTCAAGAGCCGCCTCGACGAGATGGAGCTGGAAGCCAACGTCCTGCGCGAACGCGTCATCGCCCGCGGCTGACGCCTCGCCGCGTCGGGACGGCGCCGTGCCTAACGCCCTTCGAACCGGGGCTTGCGCTTCTCGCCGAAAGCGCGCTGGCCTTCCTGGTAGTCGGCGCTGGCGTGGCAGGCGTCGACCAGCGCCTGGCAGAGCTCCAGATCCGCCTCCGCGGGCGCCTTGCCGGCTTCGGCAATAATGCCCTTCGCCGCCCTGACCGATAGGGGCGCGTTCTCGGCAATGCCGCGGGCATAGTCGTCGACCAGTTCGTTCAGTTCGGCCGCCGGCGCGACGCGATTGACCAACCCCATCTGCATAGCCTCGGCGGCGCTGAACTGGCGGCCCGTGAACAGCAGCTCCTTCGCGTGCTTGGCGCTGATATTGGCCAGCAGCAGCCGCACATCGTCGTACTTGTAACCGAGGCCGAGCCGCGCCGGCGTCACCGCGAAGCGGGCGTCGTCCGCGGCGATCTGCAGGTCGCAGAGCTGCGAGACCTCGAGCCCGCCGCCGATGCAATAGCCTTCAATTCTGGCGATCACCGGCTTCGGCGCCTCGGCCAGCGCCGCATAAGCGCGGCCCGAGGCGGCGTTGTATTCGGCGATCTGTTCGTTGCTGGCCCGGCGCGTCGCGAACTCCGAAATATCGTTACCGGCCGAAAAGGCCTTGCCGCCGGCGCCACTGACCACGATCACGCGGACCGCGTCGTCGCCGACAAAATCGGCGATGACATCGGGTATCGCCTGCCACATGGCGAACGAAATCGCGTTGCGGCGTTCGGGTTGATTGAAGATCAGCCGGCCGATCCCGCCGTCTTTTTGGGCGATAATCTTGTCCGTGACATCCAACATCTCGATCCTTTCGGCAACGTGCGGCGAGACTTGCGAGTCTAGACGCAACCGTTTGCCGTTTCACCATCGGCCCGGTTCGCGCTAGATTCCCTCGATCTTTACCACTGCAGACAAACACAACTCGCAACAACAGGGGAACAGGTGGTCATGAAACTGAAATCAGCTCTTTCCGCCGCCGCGGTCATCGCGGTCACGGCGGCCTTCGGCGCCGCCCAGGCACAGGACATGCGGTTCTTCAAGATCGCCAGCGGCAGCGCCGGCGGCACCTACTATCCCATGGCCGGTCTGATCGCCAATGCGGTCAGCAACCCGCCCGGCTCGCGCCCGTGCGAGAAGCGCGGCAGCTGCGGCGTGCCCGGCCTCGTCGCCATCGCCATGTCGGCGAACGGCTCGGTCGCGAACGTGAATGCGATCCAGTCCGGCACCGTCGATTCCGGCCTGGCCCAATCCGACGTCACCTATTGGGCCTATACCGGCACAGGCGTGTTCGACGGCAAGCCGCCGCTGACCAAGCTGCGCGCGCTCGCCAATCTGTTCCCGGAGCACATCCACGTCGTCGTGCGCAAGGACTCGCCGTTCCAGCAGGTCACCGATCTCAAGGGCAAGCGCATCGGCATTGGCCTGCAGGCGTCCGGCGCCAAGGTCGGCGCCGTCTTGATCCTGGAAGCGCACGGCATGAAGGAGAATGTCGACTACGAGGCCGAGTACCTGAACAGCCAGCAGTCGATCGACCGCATGCGCGACGGTCAGCTCGAGGCCATGATCACGGTCACCGGTTATCCGCAGGCCGCCATCGCCGAGCTCGCCACCACGGTCGGCGCCCGGCTGCTGCCGATCGCCGCTGACAAGGCCGAGATCGTCAAGAAAAAGGCGCCGTTCTATTACAACGAAAAGGTGCCGGCCGGCGCCTACGAGGGCATCGACAGCGACACCGCGACGCTCGCCGTCGGTGCGCAGTGGCTGGTCAGCGCCGATGCTGACGACAAGCTGATCTACGAGATCACCAAGGCGCTGTGGAACGACAATACCCGCAAGCTGCTGAACAACGGCCACGCCAAGGGCAAGGTCGTGCAGCTCGGCACCGCGCTCGACGCCATCGGCATCCCGGTGCATCCGGGCGCCGCCAAATACTACAAAGAAGCCGGCATGACCGTGCCGCAGAATTGATCGTGACGTATCTCGGCGGCCGGGTGAGCCTTCCCGGCCGCCGACGTTTCCTCGACCCGCAGCCGCCTCCATGACCCAGCTCGACCTGCAAAAAGCCCAGGTCCTGGAGCATGAATACGACCCGGAAATGCATTTCCGGATGGTCGTCGGCGCGGCCGGCTATCTGGTCGCCGGCCTGCTGGCGGCGCTCTCGGCCTATCACTATTACACCGCCGGCTTCGGCATCCTGGCCGAGCACTGGCACAAGGGCATCCATCTCGGCTTCGTGCTGGGCCTGATCTTTATCGTCTTCGGCTACGCCAAGTCGGTGAACGACGCGCCCGCCCGCGCGGCCTGGTGGCGGCCCGGCAACGTGCCGGTCTACGACTGGCTGTTCGCCGTCGCCGCCGTCGGCTGCTCGCTCTATCTGCCGGTAACGCTGGAGTCGATGACCTTCCGCATCGGCAACCCGAACCTGACCGACATGGTCGTCGGGACCACCATGGTGTTGCTGATCCTGGAGGCAGCGCGCCGCGCCATGGGCTGGGTGCTGCCGATCATCGTCGCGGTTTTCATCCTCTACGCCGTCTTCGGCCAGATCGCGCCCGGCGCGCTGAAGCATCCCGGCACCAACTGGGCCGGCTTCATCAGCCACGTCTACATGACGACCGAGGGCATCTACGGCATCCCGGTCAAGGTCGTCGCCACCTTCGTCTTCCATTTCGTGCTGTTCGGCACCATCGCCACGCGCATGGGCCTGGGCCAGTTCTTCATCGACATCGCCCAGGCCATCGCCGGCCGCTACACCGGCGGCCCGGCCAAGGTCAGCGTGCTGGCGTCCGCCATGTTCGGCACCATCTCGGGCTCCTCCATCGCCAACACCGTCACCACGGGCGCGCTGACCATCCCGGCCATGAAACGCATCGGCTACCGGCCGCATTTCGCCGGCGCCGTCGAGGCGGCCAGCAGCACCGGCGGCCAGATCACGCCGCCGATCATGGGCGCCGCGGCCTTCGTGATGATGGAGTTCCTCGAGGTCAGCTACACCACGGTGATCCTGGCCGCCCTGATACCGGCCCTGATGCACTACACCGGCGTCTTCACCAACGTGCACCTCGAAGCCAAGCGTATGGGCCTGAAAGGCCTGCCGCCCGACGTGCTGCCGAACCTCTGGCACATCCTCAAGACCGGCTGGCCGAACCTGATCCCGCTGATCATCCTGGTCACCATCATCATCCGCGGCCACACGCCGTTCATGGCTGCGTTCTGGGGCATCACCGCCTGCATCGTTGTGGGCTTCGTCAATCCCCGGCACCGCCTCAGCCTGCGCGACCTGCTCGATGCCTTCCAGCTCGGCGCCAAATACGCCCTCGCCGTCGGCGCGGCGGCGGCCGCCGTCGGCATCATCGTCGGCGTCGTCACGCTGACCGGCGTGCCGTTCCGGATCTCCTTCATCGTCACCCAGTTCGCACAGACCACGGCCGAGTTCGTCGACGCGCTGATGCCGCTGACGCTGTTCACCCTCGACCAGCTCGTGCTGTTCTTCTCGCTCGTCTTCATCGCCGTCTGCTGCGTCGCGCTCAGCGCCGGCATCCCGACGACGGCGCTCTATATCATCGTCGCCACCATCGCCGCGCCCGTGCTGGTGCAGTTCGGCATCCCGCCCATCGCGGCGCATTTCTTCGTGCTGTTCTACGGCGTGCTGGCCGACATCACGCCGCCGGTCTGCACATCGGCCTACGCCGCCGGCGGCATCGCCGGGGCGAACCCGTTCAAGACGGGCCTTACCGCATTCCGCCTCGGCAACGCCAAGGCGCTGGTGCCGCTGGTCTTCGTCTATTCGCCGTCGCTGCTGTTGGTGACCGACGGTTTCAGCTGGCAGGAATTCGCCATCGCCTTCTCCGGCTGCGTCACCGGCGTCGTGCTGCTGGGCGCGTCGCTCAGCGGCTATCTGCTGGCGCCGATCCCGGTGCTGCAGCGCTGGGTTATGCGCTTCGCGGCCTTGCTGTTCATCGCGCCGGAACTGAAATCGGCGTTGGTCGCCGCCATCATGGTGGCGCCGATCATCGTGCTGCAGATCATCGCCCACCGCCGCGAGAAGCAGGCGGAACCGGCAGCGGCGGAGTAACGCCGGAACTTTGGCGCGATAGTTCAAGACGCCGCCGCGCATCGGCCCCAAATCCAGCCGGTCAATCACCTGCTGGAGGCCGCCGATGGAACTTCGGATCAACAATCGCGTCTACGCCATCCCGCCGGCATGGCGCGATGAAACCCTTCTCGCCACCCTGCGCGAATTCCTCGGGCTCGTCGGCGCCAGGTTCGGCTGCGGCGTCGGCCAGTGCGGCGCCTGCACCGTCGTCCTCGACGGCGAAGCGGCGCGGAGCTGCCTGTGGCGCGTCGCCGACGCCGCCGACAGTGACATCGTAACGATCGAGGGCCTCGCTGGTCCGGACGGCCGCCTGCACCCGGTACAGCAGGCCTGGCTCGACGAGACCGTGCCGCAGTGCGGCTATTGCCAGGCCGGCCAGATCATGTCGGCAGTGGCGCTGTTGCGGGACAAGCCACGGCCGAGCGATGCCGAGATCGACGCGGCCATGGCCGACAATCTCTGCCGTTGCGGCACGCAGCAGCGCATCCGCCGGGCGATACACCGGGCGGCGGAGGCGCTGTCGTGAAACGCCGAACCTTCCTTAACCTCGGCGCTGGCCTCGGTGTCGCCTTCCTCGCAGGCTGCTCGCTCCCCGTCATTCCGAAACGCCCGGACCCGACGCCCGAGGCCGCGCTCGGCTGGATCCGCTACGTTGACGGCCGCTACGTGCTGTCGCTGCCGCGCGCCGAGATCGGCCAGAACATCGCCACCGCGCTCAAGCAGGTCGCCTGCGACGAGCTCGGCGTCGATTGGAACGCCGTCGACCTGCGCCTGCCCGCCACGACCGACATCGAACATGTCCGCGCCACGGTCGGCAGCGACTCGGTGAAGGACTACGCGCTGCCGCTGGCGCAGGCCTGTGCGACCCTGCGCGAGGCCATCGCCGCCGGCCAGACGACGGGCGTCCTCACGGCAGAACCCCGGCCGATCGGCGCGCTCCGCGCCTTCTCGGGCCGCACCCGCCACGTCGGCAAGCCCAGGCCGCTCGAACAGGCGGACGCCATCGTGCGCGGCGCGCCGGTCTATGCCGCCGACATCCGCCGGCCCGGCATGGTCTATGGCCGGGTCTTGCGGTCGCCGGCCTCGCCGGAATTCACATCGTCTCCCGCCACCTGGATCGCCGCCGCCGCCCGCGCGCAGGCGGGTTTCGTCGCGTTGATTGAAGACTCTCGGCTACGTCAACGCGAGAGCCTCGGGCTCGGCATCGTCGCCGAAACGCCGGGCGCGCTCGACCGCATCGCCGACGCGCTCGACATCCGCTGGCAAATCGACGGCCACGTCGACCAGGCCGGGATCGACCAGCGGATCGACATCGACCGCCGGCTCGCCCGGGGCGGGCTGTCCTACGACGTCATCGACGAGCCCGTCGATCGCGACGGACCGTGGGATATCGACCTGCGCATGGACGTGCCGCCGGCCGCCCACGCGCCGATCGAGCCGCGCGCCGCCGTCGCCGCGTTCGACGAAAATGGCCTGCGGCTCTGGACCGGCTCGCAGGACATCTTCTTCGTCCGCGATACGTTGGTCGGACCGTTCGAACTCGACGACGACACCGTCATCGTCCATGGCCAGCGCGTCGGCGGCGCTTTCGGCGGCAAGACGATCTGCACGGTCGAGCTGGAAGCCGCCGTTCTGGCGCAAGCCGCCGGACGGCCGGTCAAGGTGCAGTGGACGCGCGGCCAGGAATTCCGCCAGGGCTTTCACCGTCCGCCAACCAGCCACCGCATTCGCGCGCGGCTTCGCGACGGCCGCATCGCCGACTGGTGGCACGGCTTCGCCAGCAGCCACAGCATTTTCACCAATGCCGGCCTGCCGCCCTGGATGCAACGCCTGACCGACGTCATCGGCGACCGCGGCGTCAGCCGGGGCGCCATCCCGCCCTATCGCATCGCGCGACGGCGGATCGAATACGACCTCGAGCGGCTGCCGGTGCTGACCGGACCCTGGCGCGGCCTCGGCGCCGGCCCGAACGTCACCGCCATCGAAAGCGCCATAGACGAATGCGCGCGTGCCGCCGGCACGGACCCGGTGGCCTTCCGCCTGGCCCACATCGAGGACTCACGGCTGGCGGGCGTCCTGCAACGCGTCGCGGCCGCCGCCGGCTGGGCGGAAGCACGACCGGCAGCGCCAGGGAGGCATGGCCGCGGCGTCGCCTGCGGCATCTACAAGGAAATGAGCTATGCCGCTGTTGTCGCCGACGTCATCGTTGACGACGGCGCAGTCAGGGTGACGCGCCTTTGGTGCGCGCACGACTGCGGCCGCATCATCAATCCCGACCAGGTGCGCGCGCAGTGCGAGGGCAATCTGGTCTGGGGCCTGGGCATGGCGTTGAGCGACAATCTGCCCGTCGCCGATGGCGGCGTCGCGGCGGAGACATTCGCCGACGCGCCCATTCCCCGGTTCGACCAGGTGCCGCCGATGGAGATCGTGCTCGTCGACAACGGCGAGCCGCCGACCGGCGCCGGCGAAACCGCCATCGTCGCCGCTTCCGGCGCCATCCTGAACGCTATCCGTGACGCCACCGGCGTGCGCCCCAGCCGTCTGCCGGTGACGCCCGAGGATCTGTTACGATCCCCAGCATGAACGATTTCGCCGCGGCCGCGATGATGCGGCTGATCCGCCTCGGGTTGGCCCGCCAGGGCCTGGCGTCGGCCGGCGTCGGCTCTCCGGCCGCGGCGCACGTGCCGTTGAAGGACAAGCGCGCGCTTGCCGAAGCCCTGCTGAAAACGCACGGACCGGATGCGCTGCTGCGCATCGGCGAAGCCGTTCATGACGCGCCGAACGAGCCCACGCATGTCGCGCTGGCGCTGGCCCGCGATCCGTTCGACCTCGTCTCCCGCTGGCAACGGCTGGAACGTTTCATTCATTCGCGGCACCGCGCCCGGATTCTCGAGCGGGACGAGACCCGCCTCGTGCTTCGGCACGTGGCGTTGGCCCCGCACCCGCCACCCCGGCCGGCCGAAGACCTGCTGATCTTCGGACTGCTGGCGGCCCTGGTGGAATATGTCGGGGCCGAGGATTTCCGCGCCCGGATCGCGGGCGAAACCGCCTGGCGCCGACGCGGCGGAGCGTGGAAAGGCGACGCCTGTCCGGACGACGTCTCCCGCTGGGAGTTCGCCTGGACGTCGGTGCGCCGCATCGGGCCCGTGTCCGACGCCGCGCCCATCCCAGGCGATTGGGCCGCCGCCGCCCGCGCCGCGCTCGCGGCCGATCCCGGTCGCGGCTGGACGCTGCGCCAGCTGGCGGACGCGCTCCGGGTCTCGACGCGCAGCCTGCAACGCCGGCTCAAGACCGAGGGGACGAGCTTCTCGTACCTGCTCGCCGAGGCCCGGCTCGCCGCCGCGGCGACGCTTCTCGGCACATCGGATCGCTCGGCGGCCGAGATCGGCTATGCCTGCGGCTTCGCCGATCAGGCCCACTTCACGCGCGACTTCAAACGGCACACCGCCTTGACCCCGACGGCGTTTCGGGCACAGTTCGCGCAGGCGCGACGGCCCGCATCTTTCGCCTCGGCCGCGTCATAACTGTTACGGGGAGGACGAAAACCATGGACATGTTCAACCTGAAGGGCAAGGTCGCGGTCGTCACCGGCGGCAATGGCGGCATCGGCTTCGGCATGGCGCGCGGGCTCGCGCGCGCCGGCGCCGACATCGCCGTGGTCGGCCGCAATGCCGAGAAGTCCGCCGGCGCCGCCGACGAATTGCAAGGCCTCGGCGTGCGTGCCATCGCGGTCCAGGCCGACGTTACCGACAGCGCCGCCGTCGCCGCCATGGTCGATGCCGTCACCAGCCAGCTCGGCCGCATCGATATCCTGATCAACAATGCCGGCACCAACATCCGCAAGCGGCCCGAGGACCTGGCCGAGGACGAGTGGCACACGGTGATCGACGCCAACCTGACCAGCGCCTTTCTGTGCAGCAAGGCCTGCTATCCGGCGATGAAGCAGGCCGGCGGCGGCAAGGTGCTCAACAACGGCTCCATGCTGTCGCTGTTCGGCACGCCCTGGGGTCCGGTTTATGCCGCCAGCAAGGGCGGCATCATGCAGCTCACGAAGTCGCTGGCCACGGCCTGGGCCGCCGACAACATCCAGGTCAACTGCTTCCTGCCGGGCTGGATCGATACCGACCTGACGCGTCAGGCGCGGCAGCAGGTCGACGGCCTGCACGACCGCGTGCTCGGCCGCACCCCGGCCGGCCGCTGGGGCGATATCGCCGACTTCGAAGGCATCGCCGTATTCCTGGCGAGCGCCGCGTCCGACTATGTCACCGGCACCGTCATCCCGGTCGACGGCGGCTTCTCGATCACGGCCTGACCGCCGCAATCAGCACGACGACATCGAGGCCGCCGATCTGGAACCGGTCGCCGTCGGCGCGGCCCTGAATGCCGGTCACCAGAACGCGTATGCGCATCGACGGCGTTGTCGCATCGAGCGTCATGCGACCGGGCGCGATGCTGTGGGCATTGGCGCTCGGCTCAACGCCGCCCAGCGCGCGCACCAGGGCATCGAGATCGAACGAAACCGGCGCACCGGCGCCGTCGGACAGCGACAGCGTCGATCGCTCGGGCGAAAACGTCAGCGCGTAGCGCCGCGCCGAGGCCGGGTCTTCGATGGTGTGGTTCTTGTGACTTGTCCAGAAGCGGCGCTGGCTCACGAGATCGAAGCCGGCGACGGCGATCGTCGGACTGTGCGGCGTGCGATAGTTGAATACGGCGGCATCCTGGTTCGGCCAGACATAGGGCAGGCCGAGCGCGGCCATGAATTGCCTCGGACGCCAGTCGCCGGACAAATCCAGATCGGCGGCCCGGCCGTCCAGCCAGGCCGCGAACCTCGGCCGTCTGACCGGTTTACTCAGATAGCTGACGAGCGCGCTTAGACGCTTGTTGTCCTCGAACGGAATGCTGCCGTCGACCTTCATCAGCTTGCCGTTGCGTAGCAGATCGTTCGCCCCCAGCACGGCCTCGAGCCGGCCGATCTGACTCTGGAACGACACGTTGGCGGCGCTCCAGGGCCCGACGCCGCCGAAAACCAGCATGATCCCTAGCGACAGCGGGATCGCGACCAGCCGCTTCATCCCGAGGCTGAAGACGATCGCCAGCCCGAACAGCCAGATCGTCAGCAGGATCAGCAGATAGCGGTTCTCGGTCACGCCATAGGCGTCGACCCGCAGCCAAACGGCCACCGCCAGCAAGCCCGCCGGCAGGAACAAAGCCGGGAACAGCACCCGGTCGAACAGCCGCAGCAACCGGTCGCCGCTCTGCCGCAACGGATAGATGACCAATTTGGTCGCCACGCCGACAACGGCAAAGCCGCAGACCAGCCAGGCCACCTGCCCGCGCGGCAATTCCCATTGAACGGCGATCTTCACGGCGAAGGCATAGAGGATCAGCAGATAGACAGTCGCCAGCGGCACATAGAGAAACCGCGCCAGGAACCGGATCCAGGCGGGGCAATAGTCACTCGTCGGCGGGTCGAACCCAGGCGGTATCGAGGCCAGCGCCCGGAGCGGCCAGACCAGGCAGAAGCTGACGGTCCAGATGTCGCGCAGCACGTATCGCGGCGGATCGAAACCGAACAGGATCTCCAACGCCTGAACGATCGCGCTCAACCCCAGCGCCAGGGTCAGCGCGACCGCCCAGCCGAAGGCCGCGCCCGTCAGCATCAACCGGTTGAAGGCCCAGAACGCGGCATTGCCATCCGGCCCGGCACGCCAGGCAACGGCCATGGTCAAAAAGGCAAGGCCGCCGAGCATGAACGGAAAGGCGCCCACGAACCAAGGGAAACGCCCGGCCGCCATCGACAGACTTGCGGCATAGCCGACCAGTGTCAGCAGCAGGGCGGCAAGCAGCAGCCCGCGGACGCCGCCGACATACCGGCCTGTCCATTCGAACCGCTCGGCCGTCAGCTTGGCGAGCAGGCTCGCGAACAAGGCCAGCAGGAAAAATTCGGACGCGACGCCGTTGCTCGCCAACGGCCAGAACAACGGGAACCGGTGGTGGCTGGCGAGGTAGGACGCCGTCAGGCCGAGCGCGGCGATCGCCGGCAGCGGAAAGCGAAGCACCGTCGCCATCAGATCGGCGGCGATGTCCCTCGGCGAGGGCAGGCGTGGCAGGCGCAAGGGCATCCTCCCAGTCAAGCACCAACTGGTAAACGAAGCTTGGTGACGCAACTAGAAGGGGCGGATATGGCGGAAGTGCGGCGCCTTCGTGGCGATATGCGGCCTCAACCCAATGCTTGACAGGCGCCTTGGATGCGGGCGCAGGCTTCGCGCAGGTCGTCGAGCGAGGCGGCGAACGACAGGCGGAAATAGGGCGACATGCCATAGGCCGCGCCGTGCACGGCGGCGACGCCGACCGCGTCCAGCAGATACAGCACCATGTCCTCGTCGCTCTCGATCACCTTGCCGTCGGGCGTGCGCCGGCCGATCAGGCCTTCACAGCTCGGATAGAGGTAGAACGCGCCTTCCGGCACGTGGCAGGTCAGGCCGGCGATGTCGTTCAGCAGCTTGACGACGATGTCGCGGCGCTCCTGGAACTCGGTCGTGCGTTGGGCGATGAAATCCTGCGGCCCGGTCAGCGCCGCCAGCGCCGCCGCTTGGCCCACCGACGACGCGCCCGACGTGCTCTGCGTCTGCAGCGTGATCATGGCCTTGATCAATTCCGGCGGCCCGCCGGCATAGCCGATGCGGAAACCGGTCATGGCATAGGCCTTGGAGACGCCGTTCAGCGTCAGCGTGCGGTCGAACAGCTCGGGCGCCACCTGCGCCGGCGTCACGAAACGCGCGCCGTCATAGCGGATATGCTCGTAGATATCGTCGCTCAGCACATGCACCTGGGGATGCCGCAACAGAACCTCGCAGAGCGCCGTCATCTCGTCGTGGCTGTAGGTCGCGCCGCTCGGATTGCAGGGACTGTTCAGGATCAGCCATTTGGTTCTGGGCGTGATCGCCGCCGCGAGCTGTTCGGGCCGCAGCTTGAAACCGTCCTCGGGCGCGCCCGTCAGCACCACCGGCGTGCCGCCGGCGAACTGCGTCATGTCCGGATACGACACCCAGTAGGGCGCCGCGACGATCACCTCGTCGCCGGCCTCGACCGTCGCCATCAGCGCGTTGAAGATGATCTGCTTGCCGCCGTTGGCGACCATGATCTGAGCCACCGGATAGTCGAGATCGTTTTCGCGTTTGAATTTGGCCGCGATCGCTTCCTTCAGCTTCGGCGCGCCGGCGATCGGCATATAGCGCGTCTCACCGCGGGCCATGGCCTCGGTCACGGCCGCTTTCACGTGATCCGGCGTTTCGAAATCCGGCTCGCCGGCGGTCAGCCGGATGATGTCCTTGCCCGCGGCCTGCAGGTCGCGGGCGCGCTGCGAGGCCATCGAGCTGGCCGACGGCTTGGTCCGACGGACACGTTCAGCGATAAACGGCATGGGCACTCCTCCGGCCGCGGAGGCTAGCACAAATCGCCTTCGCCGCCGTAGCGCGCCGGCGTCGCCGTCTCGATGCGCCGCAGCGTCAATTGCAGCCCGGCCCGCCGCGTCGCCGGCGCGTCCGTCAGGTTGGCGATGCGGCCGCGCAGATGCGCCAGCGCCTCGGCCCGCGCCGCCGCGAAGCTGGCCGCGCCGCCCGGTTCGAGGCGCGTTTCCGTATCCGCGAGGACGGCCGTCCAGCCCATAGGCTCAGTCTAACGCCTGTCGGCGTTGGGCTCGACCCGCAAGGCCGCCCCAGATGACACACCGCAACGGAACAGGGACGCGGAGGGTCGGACAGGCGGGAAACCGATCCTCGGGCGCTCGCCGCACAGCGGCTGCGTCTCGCGTGGCCCACCCGCGTCCCTGCACCGTTGCGGTGCGCCGGCGTCCGGCGCGGTCGGCCGTCAGCCGCCGGCGGCTTCCGACATGGCCAGAAAGAAGGCCGGTGAAATCTCGAGAAACCGCGCGCCGACCGCGCCGTCGTCGGTGACGTGCACGACCTCGGCCACGAACCGGCCGGGCCTGGCGGCGCGCAGGCCGTCGATCTCACCGCTCAGCCGCAGGCCCGCGCGCGGTTCGCCATGCAGCTTCTGCAGACGGAATCCGCCCAGCGACCAGTCGACGGTCTTGTAGTCGTGGCGGCCGATCGAGACGATCAGCGGTTTGTTGGTGATACGCGGATGCTGGCGACGCTCTACATGGGCCAGCACGGCGTTTCGGATGGACGCGAACCCCATGTCGATCCCCCTTCAGTGGCTCCGCTGCCTGTTCCGGTCGAGGCCGGACGAAGGCCGGTGGCTTTGCGCCCCGCCGTTTCCGACGGTTTGCCCTTTTCAGGTCGTCAACAACAGGATAGCCCAGCCACGATCCGGCGCAGTGACGGCCATCACCGGCCCCGAATCCGTTAAGCTCCGGTTAACCATACTAGGAACGGCCCTTAGGGCCGGAGCTCGACCCGTCCCGCTCCCCCACCCGACCACCCATTGAGCATACTTCCGTGGGTGGTCGGGTGGGGGAGCGGGACGGGTCGAGCCAAACACCACAATCTCGTTTGGGAGTTGCGTTGATGCCCGACCCGATAATCCGCCCGGCCCGCCCCGAGGACGCCGACGAAATCGTCCGCCTGGTCCACGCGCTCGCCGAATACGAAAACGAGCCGGCCGACATCGTGAAGCTGACGGCCGACATGGTTCGCCGCGACGCCTTCGGCGACCGCCCGCGTTTCGAGGCGCTTTTGGCCGAGCATGACGGCGCGGTCGTGGGCCTCGCCCTCTTCTACGAGAACTACTCGACCTGGCAGTCCCGGCCGGGCCTGTTCCTGGAAGACCTGTTCGTCGAGGAACGCGTGCGCGGGCTCGGCCTCGGCCACAAGCTCATGGCCGC
This sequence comes from Alphaproteobacteria bacterium, assembly GCA_965232515.1. Taxonomy (GTDB): domain Bacteria; phylum Pseudomonadota; class Alphaproteobacteria; genus JANQKO01. The sequence continues at coordinate 3,988,379 of CBDDPY010000002.1, forward strand.
GCTCGCCGCCGTCGCTGTCGAACGCGGCTACGGCCGCATCGACCTCGGCGTGCTGCACTGGAACCCGACCCGCGACTTCTACCACCGCCTCGGCTTCCACCACATCGACCAATGGCTCCCCTACCGCCTCGAAGGCCCTGCCATCGCCGACCTGGCGAACGAGGCGGAAACTTAGGAAAGCACGCCGCCGCCATTATCCGTCATCCTGGCGAAGGCCAGGATCCACCTGCAGAATCAGCCGTGGATGCCGGCCTTCGCCGGCATGACGAACAGGGGTCGATTCACTAGAGTTCGATATGTACGAGCCTGGCTACGTCTACATCATGACGAACCGCCGCAATGGCACGCTCTACATTGGCGTAACGTCCGATTTGGTAAGGCGCGCCTACGAACACCGTACCGGTACCGTTCCCGGCTTCACCAAACGCTATAGCCTGAAGAAACTCGTCTACTACGAAGTGCACGGCGACATCGAAGCCGCGATCGCACGGGAAAAAGCCATGAAAAACTGGCGGCGCGCTTGGAAGCTCAAACGCATCATTGAGATGAACCCGGGCTGGCGAGATCTGTTCGACGACATCGCCTCCTAGTTCAAGGCGGTGTTACGAGCCCAACTTCAAAAACACCAAGTCCGTCACCCCGGCGAAGGCCGGGGTCCACCTGCGACTGCTGTATGGATGCCGGCCTACGCCGGCATGACGACGAGAAAGCTGTAACCGTTAGTGTCGTCCTGGCAAAGGCCGAAATCCAATCGCAGCATTAGCCATGGAAGCCAGCCTTCGCCGAGTTGACGACGTCCGGACTGCCCTCACTCCGCCGCGGCGATGGTCTCCTCGACCCGGCGCTTGGCATCGAACTCCTCGGCGACCTGCTGGTCCTGGTCGAGCAGCGCACCAATGTCGATGTTGGGATCGGTGAATTCGAGCACGCCCATCTTCACATAAGCGTCCTGCACCTTCTCGCTCCACAGCCCGATGTCGCGCACGACGGGCACGATGCGCGAGAACAGGCGCGAGCGGAACAGCCGCATGGCCTCCGACTTCTCGACCCACTCGATGCATTCCTTCTCCGGCAGGCCCAGCACGCCCCAGAGCTCGGCCGAGGTAAAGCGGTCGCGCATGTGCAGGCTGGCCTCGATCACGAACTCCTCGCGCTCGGCCCGCTCGGCCTCAGTCAGCTCGGGGTAGTATTCGCGCAGCGCCAGCCGGCCGAAGGCGACATGCCGAGCCTCGTCCTGCATGACATAGGCGTTCACCGAGGCGGCGAGCGGGTTCTGGCTCATGTCGCGAATAGCGTGGAAGGCGGCCAGCGCCAGGCCCTCGATCAGCACCTGCATGCCGAGATAGGTGAAGTCCCAGCGCTTGTCGTGGACGATGTCCTCCAACAGCGCCTGCAACGGCCCGGTGATGGGATAGGCCAGCTCGAACTTCTCGTGCAGCAGCCGGGAATAGGCCTCGACATGCCGGGCCTCGTCTATCACTTGCGTCGCCGCGTAGAACTTGGCGTTGATGTCGGGCACCTGCTCGACGATCTTGGCGGTGCAGATCAGCGCGCCCTGCTCGCCGTGCAGGAACTGCGAGATCTGCCAGGCCTGGGCATGGTGGCGCAGCTTGACCTTCTCCTTGTCGGTCAGCTTGTCCCAATAGGGCGAGCCGTAGATGCGGATCATCTCGTCCGGCATCATCATCGGGTTCTCGGGGTCCAGGTCCTGCGACCAGTCGATGCGGTCTGCCGCGTCCCACTGCTGCTTCTTGCCCTTGTCGTAGAGCTTCAGCAGGCTGTCGCTGGCGTCCTCGTACTCCCAGGTGAACCGCACCTCGTTCTCGCCGTCGAGCTTCCACTCGGTCTGCTCGACCGGCAACGTATACCGATGCACTGATGCCATTCCCAAATCTCCCCGGCGTTGTGGCCCTCTAGCGTTTTCGCCTTGCGTGGTTTGATGTCCGTGTTTGATGTCTGCGGCGCCTGTTCCTCCCCTTGACATGCCCAGGCACCTTAAAACAGAATTAGAATTCTAGTTCTGTTTAGAGTCAAGCGGCAAGATCGGTCACAATGTCGTCAGTCACGGATATCGCGCGCACGCCGCGCCGCCGACCGGCGCCCGCCAAGCAGCAGCGCGGCCAACGCACCCGCGGCCTGCTGCTGGATGTGGGCAAGCGGCTGATCGAGGACCGCGACTACGATCAGTTCGGCGTCGCCGACATCGTCGCCGCCGCCGGCTCGTCGACCGGCGCCTTCTATCACCACTTCACCGACAAGGAGGCCTATCTCGACGCCGTCGTCGATGCTGTGATCGAGCGGCTCTGGCAGCGCTTCGAGGCCGAGTTCAGCGCCGAGGTTCTGGCGCCGCTGCCGACCGCGGCGCTGCTCGGACGCGCGGTTCTGTTCATCCGGGGGATCATGCGCGACAACCAGGGCCTGATCCGCACCACGTTCCGCAAGTCGCTGGACGATCCCGAGGCCTGGGCCCCGGTGCGCGCCTTCGGCCGGGCTTACCAGGCCCGCATCGCCGAGCTGCTGGCCTCGCGTGCCGGCGATCTCGGCCGCGACGACTGGCAGGACGGCTTCCGCTTCGGCATGCAGATGATCTACGCCACGCTGTTCAACGCCATCGTCAACCGCCCGGGCCCGCTCGCCATCGAAGACCAGGCGATGGTCGACGAGCTGACCCGCATGCTCACCGGCTATCTCCAGGTACGCGGCTAGCCCGACATCCGCCGACACGTGCTAACATCGCCGTGCATGGCGATCCCAGCAACGAACAGCAAATGGCGCGCGCCTGGCATCGCGCTTATTGGGGCCGCCGTCCTGGCCGCGACCGCGCCGGCGGCGGCGAACAACCGGCAACACGCGGCCGACGCGGAGTACGCCGTGCTGGGTTTTACCCCCGGCGAACGCCTGCACGACCTGAGCTTCCGCGATCCCGCCGGCCGGCCGATGCACCTCTGGCGTCTGCGCGGCCACATCGTCGTCGTGCATCTCTGGGCCTCGGCCTGCGATCCCTGTCGCCGCGCCTGGCCGCACCTGCAACGGCTCTACGACGACCTGCGTGACGAACCCGACGTCGCCTTCGTCGTCCTCAACAGCGACGAGGACCACGACGTCGGCGCGCGCTGGGCGCGGGCACGCGGCTATACCGTGCCGCTCTCGAACGCGCACCGCTACACGCTCACCGATCTGCCGCGCACCTTCCTGCTCGACCGCAACGGCATCATCGCCGCCCACCGCCACGCCAACGACGGCCAACCGCCGATCAACGCCCAACAAGTCCGCGACCTGATCCGCACCGCCCCGCCCGTCGCCACGACCGCGCCCGCCAGCCTGCACGAGTTGATCAGCATCTTCGTCCGCGAAAACGAATAGCGCGCCGGGTGAACGCACCGTTATCACCACAGAGAGCACAGAGGACACAGGACACCGAGTAGTTTTTTCGGGCGCGAAACGCCCAGATCCACTTGCTCTGTGTGCTCTGTGCCCTCTGTGGTTCATCAAGCAGCTGGTCAGGTTCGACCCTCGGCCCGCATCCAGTCGAGATAGCGCGCAATGCCTTCATGCAGGCTCACCTCGGGCCGCCAACCCAGATCCCGTTCGGCCGCCGAGATGTCGAGCGGCCCGCGCGTCTGATCTCCAGGATCGGCACCTTCGCCCAGCCGGATGTCGGCCGCCGGCAGCAGCTTGCGCACGACCTCGGCGACGGCGTCGAGCGGCAGCCATTCGTCCCCGGCAATGTTGTAGGCGGCGTCCGGCTGACGGATCGCGTCCGCCGGCGCATCGAGCGCCGCCGTGACGGCGGCGACCGCATCGTCGACGTAGAGCCAGGGCCGGTAATGCCCGATGCCGTGGTCATAGACCGTCGGCCGACCGGCCAGCGCGTCGGCCAAAAACGCGCGGATCTGCGAGAACGTCGTACGCCGCGGCCCATAGACCGCGCCGACCCTGAGCGCCACCGCATCGACGCCCCAATCGGCCCGATAGCTGCGCATCACCGCTTCGCCCGCGACCTTGCTGGCGCCATAGGCCTCCGTCGCCCGCAGCGCCGTGGCCTCGTCGATCATCCCCGGCGGCACATCGCCATAGGCGACGTTCGACGACATGAACACCACGCGCTCCAGCCCGAACCGCCGCGCGGCCTCGAACACGTTCACCGTGCCGCCGATATTGATCTCGAACACCTTGCCCGGATCGTCCGGCAACACCATCGGCCCAGAGATCCCGCCGCAATGCACGATCCGCCGCGCCTCGTGCTCGCTCACCGCCCAGCTTAAGCGCTCGGCATCCCGCACATCCCCTGTCACCAACGGCCATTCCGGCGCGCCCTCGGCCGGCGGCGCAAGGTCATACCCCACAACCCGCCGCCCCTGGCCCCACAACCGCGCCGCCAACGCCCACCCGATCAACCCGCCGCAACCGGTGATGAGGACGGTGTCGGTCATGGCGCGCGACTCGGCTGCCTCTCAACGCGTCATCGCCGGATCAAGTCCGGCAATGACGAGGTGGGACAATGGCGTCGCGGGCACGGACCCTAAGAAGCTAAAGGCAAACAGCTCGGCCCGATCGGCTCGAAGCTCTTGTAGGTCAGGATGAATTCCTGGTGGCCGAGGGCCTCCGAGCAGGTCTGCTGGCCGCGGCCGACGGCCTGGATCAGGTCGTAGATCTCGCGGCCGACGTCGTCGAGATTGGCCTTGCCATCCAAAATCCGGCCGGCGTCGACGTCCATGTCGTCGGCCATGCGCTTATAGGTATCGGGGTTGGCGCAGACCTTGATCACCGGCGAGATCGCCGAGCCGACGACCGAGCCGCGCCCGGTGGAGAACAGCACCACCTGCGCGCCGCAGGCGATCAGCTCGGCCACCTCCTGGTTGTCGTTCATGCTGGGATAGCCGAAGCGTGGCTCACCGTCCGGCACCATGTCCAGGAGGTACAGCCCGCCCGCCGGCGGCCGGTCGCCCGGCTTCAGCAGGCCGGAGATCGGCGACGCCCCGCTCTTGGCATAGGCCCCCATCGACTTCTCCTCGATGGTCGTCAAGCCGCCGTCGGCGTTGCCGGGCGAGATGCTGGCATGGCCCATGGTCTGGTAGTAGTCGCCGGCCTTGCCGACGCAGCGGATGATCTCGTCGGCGAGGTCCGGCGTCACCGCCCGGTCGGCCATGTAATGCTCGCAGCCGATCAGCTCGCCGGTTTCCTCGAAGATGCCGGCGCCGCCGTCCGCGATCAGGAAATCGAAGGCGCGGCCCATGGCCGGATTTGCCGTCAGGCCGCTGGTTGCGTCCGAGCCGCCGCAGATCGTGCCGACCACCAGCTCGTCGACGCCGACATCGACCTCAGGCGTGTCGCGCAGGTCCTTGAGCGTCGCTTCGATCCAGGCCTGGCCCTCGGCGATCGCCTTGGCCGTGCCGCCGACCTCCTGGATCACGGCCAGATGCGCCGGACGGTCCGAGGCCTGCACGTGCGCCAGCAGCCCTGATTTGTCGAAGCTCTCGCAGCCCAGGCTCACCAGCATGGCGCCGCCCACGTTCGGGTGGGTGCAGAGCCGGCGCATCATGTCGTCGGCATAGTCGTTCGGGAAGCAGCCGGGAAAGCCGATCACATGCACGCCGTCACGCCGGAACGGCAGGGCGATCTCGCGCGCCACGTGATGCGCGCACTCCACCAGATAGGCGACGACGATGACGTTGCGGATGCCCTTGCGACCGTCCGATCTCAGATACCCGCGCATCAGCCCGCCTCCCGTCGCTTCAGATAGGCATTCTCGCCATCGATGGTGTAAGTCGGGATGTAGTCGCTCTGCATGTTGTGGATGTGCACGTAGTCGCCGACCGCGATGTCGCGCGTCGCCGAGCCCACCGGCGCGCCGTATTTCAAGACCTTCTCACCGGTCGCGATCGGCCGCACCGCGATCTTGTGGCCATAGCCCGCGTGCATGCCGAGCGCATACTCGGCATCGCCGATCCGCAACGCCTCGCCGGCCCGCACATTGGCGCGCAGCACGGCGATGTTGTCCTCCGGCGATATCAGCAACAGCCGCGGATCCAAGTCATCCATGGCATCCTCCTCCCAACGCCAGCTTAGCACTTCGCGCATCCGCGGAATATGATGCCGACGTCGGGGGAGGGCTGCACGTCAGATGGTTCACCACAGAGACACAGAGATACCGGAAAGGCCGCGACCGCCGAGACAGATGCGGCCTTCGCTTGAGAAAAAATCGTTTTCCCTTCTCTGTGTCCTCTGTGTCTCTGTGGTTAGTCCAACTTCAGTGTTGGTATAGGTTTGACAGACACAAACGATAACTTGCCGGAAGTCCTGCGAAAGGCGCTGCTAAACCGGTTCGGCAGCGATATCGAGGTCGCCGATCTGCGCAAGCTGTCGGGCGGGGCCAGCCGCGAAACCTGGGCCTTCGATGCCATCGACGCCGCCGGCGGGCGCCACCCGCTGATCCTGAAGCGCGACCCCGTCGGCGCCCACGTCGAAGACGCCGCCGGCGTTGACGCCGAACTCGGCGTCGACCGCCTGACCGAGGGCCGCCTGTTCGCCGCCGCCAACGCGGCCGGCGTGCCCGCACCCGCGGTGCACGCCCTCCTGCCCGCCGACGCCAACACCAGCGCCGGCTTCGTCATGGACCGGATCGACGGCCTCGTGCTCGGCCGCCACGTTCTGCGCGACCCCGCGCTCGCGGACGCCCGACCGCGCCTCGCCCGCCAGTGCGGCGAGATCCTGGCCCACCTGCATGCGATGCCGGCCGACACCCTGCCGCCGCTGAAGACGCTCGACCCCAGCGACCTGCTGCAAGTCTACCGCGACCTGCTCGACCGCATCGGCCATCCCTATCCCGGCTTCGAATACGGCCTCTGCTGGCTCGACGAGCGCCGCGAATTCTGGAGCGGCCGGCGCACGCCGGTGCACGGCGACTTCCGCATCGGCAATCTGGTCATCGGCCCGGACGGCGTCCGCGCCGTGCTGGACTGGGAGCTCGCCCATCTCGGCGATCCGCTGTTCGATCTCGGCTGGCTCTGCATCCCCGCCTGGCGCTATGGCGAAATCGACAAGCCGGTCGGCGGCGTCGGCGACCGCGCGGACCTGCTCGCCGGCTACGCCGCGGCCGGCGGCGGTCAGGTCAGCCTCGAGGCCCTGCACTACTGGGAAGCCTTCGGCTGCCTGCGCTGGGGCATGCTGTGCCTGATCATGGGTTTCGCGCATCTCGACGGCCGGCAACGCTCCATCGAATACGCCGCCATCGGCCGCCGCACGGCCGAGACCGAGCATGACCTTCTGGCGCTGATCGACTGATGCCGCAGGACCGCCCCACCGCCGCCGAGCTGGTCGAGGCCGTGATCGACTTCCTCGCCGACGAGAACGCGTCGAACGACACCGAGCAGGCCACCTTCCACCGCCGCGTCGCCCGCAACGCCCTCGCCATCGCATTGCGCGACCTGCACGATGGCCTGGCGCTCGCCACCGCCGAACGCGACCGTCTCATCGACCTGCTCGGCCAGGACGGTGACCTCGCCAGCCTCAACGCCGAGCTCGCCCGCCGCATCCGCAGCGGCGACCCCAATCTCGACCGCCCGCGCCTGCTCGCCCACCTCCGCGCCACCGCCCGCGACAAGCTCGCCCTCGCCAATCCCCGCTACGCGACGCAGCAGCCTCGGATAAAAACGAAAAACTGATTCCACCGCAAAGACACGAAGACACAAAGATGCGGAATCGGTTGCGGCCATCGACGCCGGTACAGGCACAGCCTGACGAACCAATTTGTTTCTTCTTCGTGTCTTTGCGTCTTTGTGGTGAAAACCTATCGCCCGTCGAACCTGTCCTTACCGTTCAAGTCTTTGACTCCACGGCACCGCGCGCTACGATGGCGGAAGAACAGGAGTGGAACATGCCCTTCGATCCCGCCGCCCAGCCGCCCGGTCTCGCCGAGCCAATCGACGACTTCGATCCCGATCCGGCCGACCTGCTGGCGCGCGGCGTGGCGCGGCTGTTGACCGGTCTCGGTTACGCCAGCCTCACCGAGTTCACCCTGCGCTCGGGCCGCCGCGCCGACGTCGCCGGGCTCGACAAGAAGGGCCGCCTGCTGATCGTCGAGATCAAGCGCTCGCTCGCCGACTTCCGGGCCGACGCGAAATGGCCGGACTATCTCGACTATTGCGATCTCTTCTATTTCGCCGTGCCGCAGGGCTTTCCGCTCGACGTGCTGCCCGACGACACCGGCCTGATGCTGGCCGACCGCTACGGCGCCGAGATCGTCCGCCCGGCGGCCGCGGCGCAGACGGCGCTGCACGCCAGCCGCCGCCGCGAGGTCATCAACCGCTTCGCCCGCAGCGCTGCCACCCGACTGACCCAGCTCCACGACCCGCAGCCCGAAACCCCCGCCGCCGGCCACCGCCGCGGCCTCAGTCTCTGAGCGGCCCGCGTTCCGTTGGACGTCATCGGGAACTGACCCAGAGCACGACGGCGTCGTCGTCTCCCTCGGACACACAGGCATGGCCCATCTGGCAGTCGTAGTAGACGCTGTCGCCCGGCTGCAGGCGCACCGGCTCGTAGAACTCGGTGTAGAGGATCGCCGTCCCGGACAGGACATACATGAAGTCCTCGGTGTCATGCCGATCCCAGTCGTCGAATTCATCGAGCGAGCGAGCGTGCAGCACCAGCTCGAACGGCAGGAACGATTTGTGGGCAAGCTCGGCGGCCAGCGGCACATAACTGTAGTTCGCCGTCTGGTGCACCGGACCGTCGCCCTTGCGCGTGACGCAGCGCCGGCTCGCGGCTCGGGCGTCGCTCGGCGCCGACAGCAGTTGCGCGACATCAAGCACAAACCCATTGGCCAGCTTCTTCAGCGCATCGAATGTCGGCGACATCTTGCCCTTCTCGATCTTGTACAGCGACGACGGCGACAAACCCGCGCGATGACTGGCTTCATCGAGGCTCCAGCCGCGTTCCCGGCGCAGCTCGCGAACACGCCGGCCAAGGTCGAGGGCGGTCACGCCGGCCGTTGTCTCCGGCGGCGCATTTTCGCGGAAGGACAGAACCCGCGGATTTGGCATGAACGAAAGCCCTTTTCGAGACGGCGGCACCCCGATTGACGGAGCAAGACCAAGCAGTTTTTTTATCGCAAAGTGACGATCTTAGTATTATAATACTAAATCTGATCATTTTGGAAGAGAGGTCGACATGATCCGCGCCGTCACCATCGATCGGGAAATCAAGGACCTCACGCCGATCGCAAACCGGGGTCCGCAGACCCCCGTAGACGACGTCGAAGCCGCGTTCGCGACGCTGGGCAGCGGCGATTTCCTGAACGCCGGCATCTTCCTCGGCAGCTTCGACGGCGAATCCGGCTGGGAACGTCATGTCACGGGCGACGAGCTGGTCCAGGTCGTCGCCGGCGAGACCGAATTCGAGATCATCGTCGACGACCACAAGCAGACTCTCGAGCTCTCCGCGGGCATGCTCCTCATCGTCCCCCGCGGCTGCTGGCATCGCTTCCGGTCCCGGAACGGCGTGACGGTTCTGACCGCCACACCGCAGTCGGACGAAGAGCACATGTTCGTCGACGATCCGCGCGAGCTTTAGGGCAAGATCAGCAAGGCGTGGCGCGCACTTGGATCAATGCTGGGCTCGTTCACCGGCCGACATCGCCAACGATATTGTCACGCGCACCGACTGGGTGATCGGCGCGGATTAGGCTAGGCTGTTCGGATAACAGCGAGGCCTGCCGAGATGAGCGACACGTCCAACGCCGCGCCGGACGAGATCGAGTTCAATCCGCTCTCGCCGGAATTCCTGAAGGACCCCTATCCGTTCTACCACCTGCTGCGCGCGCAAAAGCCGATCCACTGGTTCCCGCTCGGCTTCTGGGTCGCCAGCCGCCATGCCGACATCAACCTGGTGCTGAAGGACAAGCGCTTCGGCAAGCGGTATGTCCAGCGCATGACCGGCCGCTACGGCCCGGAGATCATGGACAACCCGCTCTACGCCATGATGAGCCGCTGGATGCTGACCCAGGACCCGCCGGACCACACGCGGCTGCGCGGCCTGGTGGTCAAGGCCTTCACCGCGCGTCGGGTCGAGGAAATGCGGCCCCGCATCCAGCAGCTCGTCGACGCGCTGATCGATGCCGTCGCGGACAAGGGCGAGATGGATCTGATCCAAGACTTCGCCCATCCGCTGCCGACGAACGTGATCTGCGACATGCTCGGTATTCCCGAGCCCGACCGGCCGCAGTTCACCGAGAGCTCGCGCATCTCCGCCCGGATGATCGACCCGACGCCCATGACCGACGCCGAGATGGCGACGTCCAAGGAAACCACCGACGCGCTGGTGGCCTATTTCGAGAAGCTGTTCGAGCTGCGCCGGCGCGAGCCGGGCGACGACCTGACGACGCTGCTGGTGCAGGTCGAGGACGCGGGCGAACGCCTGACGGAAGACGAGTTGATCGCCAACATCATCCTGCTGTTCGGCGCCGGCCACGAGACCACGGTCAACCTGATCGGCAACGGCCTGTTGGCGCTCCACCGCAACCCGGACCAGCTCGCCCGCCTGAAGGCCGATCCGTCGCTGATCCCGAACGCGGTCGAGGAATTACTGCGCTTCGATTCATCCGTGCAGATGACCACGCGCACGGCGCTCGTCGACCTCGAGCTCGGCGGCACCAAGATCAAGGAGGGCGAGGCGGTCCTGTGCCTGCTCGGCGCCGCCAACCGCGACCCCGAGGTCTACGACGATCCCGACCGCCTCGACGTCGGCCGGCCGGACATCCAGCCATCGTCCTTCGGCGGCGGCATCCACTACTGCCTCGGCGCCCAGCTCGCCCGCATCGAGGCCGAGATCGCGCTCGCCACCCTCTTCCGCCGCCTGCCCGATCTCGAGGTGCATGGGCTCGACGCCCCGCAATGGCGCCCGACCTTCACGCTGCGCGGCCTCACGACCCTGCCCGCCACCTGGACGGTGCCGGCACAGTCCGCGGCGGAGTAGGTCAGGCGACCAACGCTCAAGGACAGGCTAAGATCGCCGAATCTGCCCTCCCGTTTGTTGGGGTTACATGCGGGTTCTGGTTCTCGGCGCCAACGGATTTGTCGGTTCGGCCATTGTCGCCGCGCTGATCCGCGCCGACATCGAGGTGCGGGGCGTGGTTCGCGATCCCAACAAACTGGCAAGACGGTTCCCTGACATCGACGTATTCAAGGCCGACCTCCTGGACGCGTCGGCGCGGGAGTCCGGCTTCTGGCTGCCGGCGCTCGATGGCGTTGACGCCGTCGTCAATGCGGCCGGCGTGCTGCAGCCACGCCGGCAGCGCGACACCTGGGCGGTTCACGTCGAGGCGCCGGACGCGCTCTACGCCGCCTGCGTGCAGCTGGGTATCAAGCGGGTCATCCAGATATCGGCCATCGGCGTCGAGGAAGCGGCCACCGTCTACGCGCGCTCGAAACGGACGGGCGATGACAGGCTCATGGCCCGCAACCTCGACTGGACGATCCTGCGGCCCGTCATCGTCATCGGCCACGGCTCCTATGGCGGCACCTCGATGCTGCGCGCCATCGCCGTCTTTCCCTGGGTCACGCCGGTCATCGGCGACGGCGGCAACGCGCTGGAGTTCATTCACAAGGACGACTTGGCGGCGGCCGTTGTCAACCTGCTGTCGACCGGCGCGGCCAAACGACAGATCCTCGAACCCGCGAGCCCGGAACGCCTTACCCTGCTGGAGGCAGTCCGCGCCTACCGGCGCTGGCTCGGACGCCGGCAGGGACCGGTGGTCGGCGTTCCGAACTGGTGCGTAACGGCCCTGGCGCGCCTGGGCGATATCGTCAAGCTCGATCCCATTACGACCACGGCAATTGCGCAGTTCAGGGCAAGGCTGACGGGCGACGCCGCCGGTTTCGAGGCGGCGACTGGCGTCTGCGCCCGCGGCCTGCAAGCCGTCTTGGCGGACCGGCCCGCCGAATCCCAGGATCTCTGGCACGCGCGCCTCTACCTCGTCCGGCCGATCGTCCGCTTCACGTTGGCCGTGCTGTGGCTGGTCTCGGGCCTGCTCGGCCTGTTCGCAGATCCCGCGCGCTACGTCGCGATATTCGCGCCGATCACCGAGAACCAGACGTTCGCAACGGCGCTCGCCGTTTTGACGAGCCTGATCGATCTGGCCATCGCCGCCGCCCTGTTGCTCGGCTGGCGGTTGAAGGCGGTCGCCGACGTTCAGCTGGTCGTCGTTCTCGGCTACACGGCGGCGCTCAGTCTGCTGTCGCCGGCCCTTTGGGGCGATCTGTTCGGCGGCCTGCTGAAGAACCTGCCGATCATTGCCTTGATCCTGGTGCACCGGATACTGGAAGAAGAGCGGTGAGCGATCCGTACCTCTGGATCAGATGGGTGCATATCCTGAGCGCGACCGTTCTGTTCGGCACCGGCCTCGGCACCGCCTTCCATATGTTCGCGACGCACCTGCGCGGCGACGTCAATGCCATCGCCGCGACGACCCGAAACACGGTCCTCGCCGACTGGCTGTTCACCGCCGTCGCCGGCGTCGTGCAGCCGCTTACCGGCCTGCTCATGGTCTATCTCGCCGGCTACGACCCGTTCGAAAGCTGGCTGGTCGCGACCTATGCGCTCTATGTCGTCGCCGGGATTTGCTGGCTGAAGGTCGTGCAGCTGCAATATCGCATGCGCCGCCTTGCCGTTCGTGCGGCCGAGAATGGCGATGCCCTGCCGCCCCAATATCACGACGCCATGCGCCTCTGGTTCATCCTCGGCTGGCCGGCGTTCGTCAGTCTCGTGATCGTCTTCGCGCTGATGGTGATGCGCCCCGAAATCTGGTGAGGCCGGCGGCACGTCAGTCGGCCGAAGGTGGATTGGCCGGCGATATGCCGGCTGCCGCGGCCTCGAACACGCTGGTGTCGTCGAGGGAGCGGGCCATCAGCATGGCGCCTTCGAGCACGGCGATGATGCGGATCGCGGCCGCCCGGCTTTCGTCCGGCGATCGCTTTGATTCAGCGCGCGCGAAGACCCGTACCAGCCAGTCGATGTTGCGGCCGAAGAACAGCTTGGCCTCGGCGGCGACGGACGGCGGCAGGTATGCGACCTCGGCGCCGAACATGCCGCAGAGGCACATCAGCCCCTCGTCGACCAGCGAGCTGCGATAGGCGTCGACATATCGGCGGAGCAACTCGTTGGGCGCCATCGACGGGTCGTCGGGATCGCCGAGCCCGTCCAGAAAACGTTCCGTGTAGCGTCGGGCGAGCGCCACGCCCAGATCGTCCTTGCCCGGGAAATGGTAGTGGACGCTCGCCGCCTTGATGCCGACCTGCTTGGCGATCTCGCGGAAGCTGAAGCCGTTATACCCCCCGGTCCGGGCCATGCGCTCGGCCACGTCTAGGATCTCGTCCGCTTTTGCTGATCGTACGGGCATCGTCCGCATCCAGATTCTTTCTACCACACGTTAGATAGGGGTTGACCTCGGCCGGAGCAATGCCATATCGGCGTTATCTACCTATCGTTAGATAAATTAGGAGAACGATCATGACCACCACGCCCAACAGCGTCGCCCTCGTTGTCGGCGGTTCCAGCGGCATGGGCCTGGAAACGGCCCGCCTGCTGCGCGCACGCGGCCTCGACCTGATCCTGCTGTCGTCCAATGTCGAAAAGCTCGAGGCGGCCCGCGCCGATCTTGCGGCCCAACCCGGCGGCGCCATCGACATCGAGGCCGTCGACCTCTACGACCAACCCGCCGTCGGCGCCTTCATCGCCCGGCTCGATGCCGAGCCCCGGCACGTCACGCATCTGGTGAACGCCGCCGGTACTTTCAAACCGACGCCGTTCCTCGAACACACGCCGACCGACTACGACGCCTATCTCGGCCTCAACCGTGCGCTGTTCTTCATCACCCAGGCCGTCGCCCGCAACATGGCCAGACACGGCGGCGGCGGCATCGTCAACATCGGCTCGATGTGGGCGCAGCAGGCGATCAAAGCGACGCCCTCGTCCGCGTATTCCATGGCCAAGGCCGGCCTGCACGCGCTGACCCAGCACCTCGCCATGGAGCTGGCCGACAACGGCATTCGCGTGAACGCGGTCTCGCCGGCGGTCGTCGTCACGCCGATCTACGGCGCCTTCATCGACCCGGCCGAGATCGAGGACACGCTGACATCGGGCTTCGGCGCGTTCCACCCGATCGGCCGCGTCGGCCGGCCGGAAGAGATCGCCAAAACCGTCGACTTCCTGCTGTCGGACGACGCGGGCTGGGTCACCGGCGCCGTCTGGGACATCGACGGCGGCGTCATGGCCGGCCGCAACTGACACGGCCGCGGCCAGATCCGGATCGAGATTGTCCACCGGTCTCGGGCGACCTCGATCCGGCTGCCGGCCGGTCGTTGATATCGATCATGGGCGGAATCCCGTTCGCGGCTAGGGTCGGCCCGGCGGTCGCGGATCGGCGGTCGCGGCGAACAGGGGTCGAGGTCATGGTCGCGAAGACGAAGGCGGAGCTCATTGCCGTCGCCGAGAAGGAATTCGACAAGCTGCAGACGCTGCTGGCCGACATCGACCGGGACCTGGCCCAGACGCCGCACCCCGACGACGGCATCTCGGTCAAGGACACGCTGGCGCATCGCGCCCACTGGATCGACCTGTTCTTCGGCTGGTACGAAAACGGCGTCGCCGGCAAGCCCGTGCACGTGCCGGCAGAGGGCTACAACTGGAGCCAGCTCAAAGCCTACAACGCCAAGGTGCGCGAGCAAACGGCGGGCCTGTCGTGGGACGAGGCCAAGACCCGGCTCGCGGCGGGTCACGAACGGCTGATGCATTTCATCGCCGATCGCGGCGACGACGACCTCTACGGCCCGCGAAAATACGACTGGCAGGGCAACTATAAACTCGGCCGCTGGGCGGAATCGGCCGGTCCCAGCCATTACCGCTCGGCCGCCAAGTATATCCGCGAGATCAAACGTAAACTGGCCGACTGACGTCCAGGATCAGATCGGCAGCGGCCACGGCGCCGGCTTCCGATCGCAACCGTTCGCTCAGCGCTTGCGCCTTTTCCTGAAGAGACGTCGACTGTAGGGCCTGCAGCGCCGCTGAAAATCCGTCCACGTCCAGGCGTTTCAGCGGAATTGGCGCGGGCCCCACGCCCAGCCGTTCGACGGCCCGACCCCAGAACGGCTGATCGCCGAAGACCGGACAGACCAGCGTCGGCCGGCCCCAGCGCACGCCCTCGTGCGTCGTGCCGGCGCCGCCGTGATGGACGACGGCGCGGCAGCGCGGAAACAACCAGTCGTGCGGCGCCCCGTCGATAACATGAATGTCGCCGCCGGCGGCCACGCCCGACAGCGCGCCCCAGCCCTTCGCGACAATGGCTCGCGTCTTGGTTTGCCGCAACGCCGTCATCACCACCGACGCCGTGCGTTCGCCGTCGACCGACGGCATGCTGCCGAAACCCACATAGACCGGCGGCAGCCCCGAGCCGAGAAAGGCCGCGAGGTCTGCCGGCGGGTCCCAGTCGGCCGTCGGCCCGTGGAACCAATAGCCCGTCACATGCTCGTCCGCGCCCCAGTCCGCCGGCTTCGGCACGATATGGCGGCTGTGGCCATGCAGGCGCGGGACCGCGCGCGCGTTCGGGTGATAGCCGCGCAACGGGTCAAGACCGGGACGCGCCGGCACGTCCGGATGCCGCGGCAGCCACTTGCGAAGGATCGCGCGATAACCGAGGCGCATCAGCCCCGTCATCGCCCGGCCCGACAGCCGGTTGCCGAGCCGCCCGAGATCGGGCAGCGGCACGATCGGGTTCGGGAAGGCGCCGGTCGGAACGAACGCCGGCTGCAGGAATGCCGGCACGGCGACGGCGCCGAGCTTACGCGCGAACCAAGGCGCGGCGAATGCCTTCATGTTGTAGACGATGATCTGCGGCGCCGCTTGGCGGGCCACATCCCACATCTCGTCGAGCTGACGCTGCATCAGCGCCTGGCTCGACCGGAACGCCGTCAGCCACCCGCGCGGGGACGTCAGTGCCGCCTTGACCTCGGGCGAGTCGACCATCGCCTGCATGTCGATCGACAGCGGCGCCGGCGTCAGCCCCTGTGCCGCGATCAGATCGTCGAACCCCTGTCCGGTCGACAGCGTGACGGCGTGCCCCCGCGCCGTCAGCGCCGCGCCCAACGCCACGAAGGGCTGCACGTCGCCCCGCGACCCGAATGTCAGGATCAGAATGTTC
The DNA here is from genome assembly GCA_965232515.1 of Alphaproteobacteria bacterium. Taxonomy (GTDB): domain Bacteria; phylum Pseudomonadota; class Alphaproteobacteria; genus JANQKO01. The sequence continues at coordinate 4,004,568 of CBDDPY010000002.1, forward strand.
GCCACCGGGTACTCGGCTTTCGTCTCGTCAGTCGACGGCGCGGCCGCGCCAGGGGATCAACGCCGGCACGCGGGCGCGATAGGCGCGGTAGCGCGCGCCGTGCAGGCGGATCAGGTCCCGCTCCTCGAACCAGAGGCCGATGACGATATAGAGGCTGGCCCAAACGGCGAGCGCCAACCGCTCCTCGTCATCGACGATGCCCCAGAGGATCAGCACGAGACCGAAATAGAGCGGGTGCCGGACATAGCGGTGCAGGCCGTCAAGGCGCAGCGGCTCGTCCTCCGGCTCCGCGATCCCCCGCCGCCGGTTGCGCAACTGCCGGAGTCCCGTGAAGCGGTCGAGGTCGTAGCCGCGTCCCACCACGATCAGCACGCCGAACCCCGCCAGCACCACGGCCCAGCGCAGCACGTCAACCGCCAGCGGCCAGTCCCAATGCGCGCCATGCCGGAACAGCACCTCGCCGGCGCCGATCACCACGCCGAACGTCGCAACTGCAAACACGCCGTACGCAAACCGATAGCCCGCCCCGAACAGCGGCCGCAGCCGCCGCTTGACCAACTCGCGCGCCAGCAGCGAGTGCAAAACCCCGAACCCGATCCAGACCAGCCCGTAGATCAGATGTGCTTCGAGACTTGCTGCCACGAACCTGTCAGTAGCATCCATACTTCGCTCATCGTCGAAACAAACATTGGTGACCCGATGATAACGTCACCGCCACAGGCTAACAGGAAAGGGCAACGCAGATGGAAGACGTCTCATTTACACTGCGGGCGCTGAACGACGGATTTGTCGTGGCGATCAACATCGAAGCGAAGCAGGACGAGGCCGACAAGGTAGCGGAGATCTTGCAGGGACTGGTGGCCCCGACCATGGCCGAACCCGGCGTCAAGCTGTTCCTGCCCTACCGCTCGCCGACCGACCCGGCGTCGTTCTTCATCTTCGAACTCTACGAAAACGAGACGGCCTGGAACGCGCACCAGGAAACAAACCATTTCAAGGAGGCCATCGAGGACCTCGTGCCCCGCGCCGCCCACCGCGAACGCGTGCCGTTCGTTCCCTTCACGTCGGCCTAGGCCGCGGCGAAAGCTCAAAAACCAACGCATCGACCTCCGATCCGCCCACAGCGCAATTGATCTGGCGCCGCGCAAGCGTTATGCACGGCGCCGGGTCATCTTTCGTCCGGCCGCCGCGCGGGCCGCGCCGTTGCCTGCAACCCCACATCGGGAGCTGTGAGATGGACCAGACCAAGACCACCGACATCGTTATCCGCGCCGCGCGGCGCGCCGACGCGCGCGACATCGCCGAGCTGTTTCTGATTTCGTCGGACGGCCTCGCCACCTATATCTGGAGCCGCCTCGCCGAGCCGGGCCAGTCGCTGGAGGACGTCGGCGCCGCCCGCTACGCCCGCGACGGCGTCGCGTTTTCCTATCAGAACTGCGAGGTCATGGAGTCCGACGGCGACGTCATCGCCATGGCGCACGCCTTTGTCATGGACCCGCGCGCGCCCGACGACGTCGAGGACGACCCGGTGCTCAAGCCCTATGCCGAGCTCGAGGATCCCGACAGCCTCTATCTATCGGGCCTGGCCGTGCGGCCGGAATTCCAGGGCCAGGGCCTCGGCAGCCAATTGCTGTACCGGGTGCACGACAACGCGGCAATGCTCGGCTGTCCGCGCGTCAGCCTGATCTGCTTCGAGCGCAACGAGGGCGCGTACCGGCTCTACCGGCGCGAAGGCTACACCGAGCTCGCCCGCCGCCCCCTCGTGCCGCACCCCAGCCTGCACTTCACCGACGGCGACATCCTACTGCTGGCGAAAACGCTTTAGGCCGCGACGGGATAACCGGCGTCAGACGGCCGCCGCCGCGTCGATCAACGCGCGGACAATGGGGCGGCGGTCCAACGACCGCCAGGCCAGGCTGGTTTCCATTGTGCCGAGCGCCTGCGCCTCGGCCGGATTCCCGAGCGCCGCCGTGGCGGCATGCGGGAAGCCGGCGGGCGCGACGAAATCGCCGTAACCGGCCTGCGACAAAACGATGGCGCCGAGCACGGTGTCCGCCTCGACCGGCACGCCGCGGCCCGCGTCTTCACGGCCGAGCCGCCCCATCAGCACCGGCGCTTCGGCCCGCGGATAGTGGACCAGCGACGTCTCGCCGTCCTCGGGCCCGGCGTTGCTGCGCAGCAGCGGGCGGCTCGCCAGCAGCCGCTCCGACAGGCCGGCGCCGTGCAGCGGCGGATGCACGAAGGCGGCGTCGATTTCGCGCTGTTCCAGCTTGGCCTCGAGCAGGGCCGTCGTGCTCTCGATCAGCCGGACGCGCGCCATGGGATGGGCCCGGCGAAAGGCGGCGAGGCATCCGGCCACGACCTGATAGGCCGCCACCTGGGTCATGCCGATCCGCAAGGTCTGGCCGTAACCCTGGCGCGCGCCCCGCACGGCGTCGGCCGTTTCGTCGGCCGCGTCCAGCACCCGGCGCGCACCCTCGACGAAGGCGAGCCCCGCCGCCGTCGGCTCGACCCCGCCCCGGCCGCGCTCGAACAGCCGGGCGTCCAGCGCCGCTTCGATCCGGCGCAGGCGCGAGGTCAGCGCCGGCTGCGTGACGCCCAGACGGCGCGCCGCGCGGCCGAAATGCCGCTCCTCGAACAGCGCGATGACACAGCGATAGTCCTGAAGCGCCAGCATCTTCGATAACCATCGTTTATCGAACTTATCGTTCAGTAATCTGGAAGTCCTGTCATCGCAACCGACTTCTTCGGCATCGAACCGCTCTCGGGGAAGTCACCATGAAATCAGGATCATTGCATCTCGCCGCCCTGGCGTTATGCGTCATCGCGCCTTCGTTCGTGCAGACCGCGTTTGCCGAAACCAAGCCCGACGACATCAAGCACCTCTCGACGGTCTTCGACCGGCCGGCCGCGCTGGAAGACTGGCGGGAGCACGCCGTTCCCGGATTCTCGAAGAAGTGGGCGGCCCCTGCTGTCGAGGACGGCAAGCTCGTCCTGCGCCCGACATCGTCGGGCTGGTTCGAGGATATGCAGGCAGGCCATCTCTACCGCCCTGTCGACGGCAACTTCGTCGTCACCGCCCGGCTCAAGGTCGAAGGCACCGAGGTGCAGCTGCCGCAGACGCTGTTTTCGCTCGCCGGCCTGTTCATCCGCGCGCCGCGCGACGGCCTGACCGCCGAGACCTGGCGGCCTGGCGGCGAGAACTGGATGTTCTTCTCCGTCGGCACGGCGACGCCGGCCGGCACGCCGCAGTTCGAGATCAAGACGACCTACAACTCGCTCTCGACGCTGAAGATCGCGGATGCGTCCGCCGCCTATGCGAACGGCGAGACGCGCTGGGTCGATCTGCGCATCGCCCGCCAGGGCGAGCTGTTCTCGCTGCTCTACCGCATCGACGGTGAGGCCGCCTTCACGCTGCACGACCAGTTCATCCGCCCGGATCTGCCCGCGCGCCTCAATGTCGGCGTCACCGCCTATGCCGACTGGGGGTCGGCCGCGCCGATCTATCCGGACTTCGCCCGCTACAACACCGAAGCGCCGGCCATGAATGCCGACCTCGTCGCCGTCGTCGAACGGATCGACTTCCGCCGGCCCACGGTTGACCGGTTTCCGGTCGCGTCCTTCGACGTGGAAGCCTCTCCCAATCCGGATCTCAGCCAGGCCCGCATCGACGACCTGATCAGGAACTGACGTGGCGCACGCCATGCTTCTCGGAGCTGTGATCCTCACGTTCGGCATCTTATCGGCCGCCGCGCTGCTGACAGCCTCGGCGCAGGAAAGAGACCTCGCCGCGCCGGCGATCCAGGCCTACGGCCTGGATCTCGTCGCCTACGCCACGGTCCGTCGCAACGACGGCACCTACCGGCGCATGCTGATCGCGTCCGATGCGCTCAGGTCCATCACCCCGGACACGTCGCTGCCCGACGGCACCCGCATTTTGATGGAGACGTACTACCGCCCCGATCAGGTCGGCACGGTGTTTCACAAGCAGAAGGTCCGCGGCAAATGGCAGTACGGCTCGTTTTCCGCCACCCAGCCCGATCTGACGGTGCAGCCCCGGGCCTCCTGCCTGTCCTGCCACGCCGGCGCGGCGCGGACCGACTTCACCTTCACCCTGCCCAGCATCCGCGCCGTCGCCGCGGGCGCTGAACCATCGGACTTCACCTGCGACCGCGGCGGCCGCTCGCCCTGCGGCGCCGGCACCTACCGCGACGGCGCCGCGCGGTGAGCGCAGGCCCAGCCGCCTATGCGCGTCCCCTGCGCCTGCTGCATTGGACGACCGCGCTGCTGGTCGCCGCACAGGCCGGCCTGGCGCTGACCAACGCGCTGGTCTACGAACGGCGGCCGGTGCTGGCCGAGACGGTCGTACAGGCGCATCTGTCCCTCGGCGTGCTGATCTTCGGCCTCACCCTGCTGCGTCTCGCTGTGCGCGCCGCGATGGTCTCTCCCGCCATGCCGGGCGACATGGCGCCGCCCATGTGGCTAGCTGCGCGCACCGTCCATGCCGCGCTCTACGTCCTGCTGCTGGTCCTGCCGCTCTCGGGCTACGTCAAGCTGGCCGCGCTCGGCTTCGAGATCGTGGTATTCGGCCTGCTGCCGCTGCCAGCCTTGCCGGTCGACCCGGACCTCGCCGCGCTGGCCCGGTCGATGCATACCGGCGCCGCCATCGCGCTCGGCGTGCTGCTGACCGGGCATATCGGCGCCGCCGTCTTTCACAAGCTCCTGATGGGCGCGCCGGTGCTGCAGCGGATGTATCCGACCTGCTACCGGTACGGATCGTCGGCCGCCAGATAGTTGCGGACATAGTCGGCGACGCCGTCTTCCAGCGAGGTGAACGGTCGGTCGTAGCCCGCCGCGCGCAGGCGGTCCATGCGCGCTTCGGTGAAATACTGGTACTTGTCGCGGATCTCGGCTGGCGTGTCGGCATAGTCGATACGCGCGTTGGCCCCCAGCGCCTTGAACAGCGCCCCGATCAGATCGGCGAACGAACGCGCCTTGCCGGTGCCCAGGTTGAACAGGCCCGACACGTCGCGCCGCTCCAGCAGCCAGAGGATCACGTCGACGCAGTCACGCACGTAGATGAAGTCCCGCGACTGGCCGCCGTCGGCATAGTCCGGATGGTGCGACTTGAACAGCGTCACCGCGTCGCCCGCCGCCGCCGTCGGATAAGCCTTGCAGACGACGCTGCGCATGTCGTCCTTGTGATACTCGTTCGGCCCGTAGACGTTGAAGAACTTGAGGCCGACCCATTGCCGCGGCGCCGGCCCGCCGCGCCCGGCAAGCGCGATCGCCCGCCGGTCGAAGGCCTGCTTGCTCCAGCCGTATCCGTTCAAGGGCCGGAGCTGGGCCAGCGCCGCCGGATCGTTGTCGTCGTCGAAGCCCGCCGCGCCGTCGCCATAGGTCGCCGCCGACGAGGCATAGATCAGGCGCGCACCGTTCCCGGCGCACCAGTGCCAGAGATCGAGCGAGAAGCGGAAGTTGTTGCGCACCAGCGCGTCGAGATCGCGTTCCGTGGTCGACGAGATCGCGCCCATGTGCACCACCGCCTCGATCCGGCGGCCCTGCGCCGCCAGCCAGTCGAGGCAGGCTTCCGGCGCGACGATATCGGCGAGCGCGTGCTTGGCGACGTTGCGCCATTTGTCGCCGCTGCCCAGGTAATCGCAGATCGCCACGTCCTGGCCGGCGTCCGCCAGCGCCGCCACCACGTTCGAGCCGATGAAGCCGGCGCCGCCAGTGACCAGGATCATGCGCCGCCGCCCGACGCCCGGTTCATGCGCGCGATGGTGCCGGTGGTGCTGTGGCCGTCGACGATGTCGGCCAGCAGCACGCGGCCGCCCCAGGCCTGCACCTCCTTGGCGCCCACCACCTGATCGATTGTGTAGTCCGCGCCCTTGACCAGCAGGTCCGGCTTCAACGTCTCGAGCAGCTTGAGCGGCGTGTCCTCGTCGAACACCACCACCAAATCGGCCGACGCAATCGAGGCCAGCACCCGAGCCCGCGCCGTCTCAGTCTGCACCGGCCGGTCCGGGCCTTTCAGTCGCGCCACCGAGGCATCGCTGTTCAGCCCGACGATCAGCCGGTCGCAGGCCGCCCGCGCCTGCCGCAGCAGCGAGACGTGGCCGGGGTGCAGAATATCGAAGCAGCCGTTGGTGAAGCCGACGCGCAAGCCCCGCGCGCGCCAGCGCGCCACCCGTTCGGCCGCGCCCGTGGCGGTGACGATCTTGGCGTCCTGCGCCGAGGCCTCGGCGCTGGTCAGCGCGGCGGCCAGATCGTCGGCATGCACCACGGCCGTGCCGACCTTGCCGACCACGACGCCGCCAGCGAGGTTCGCCAACCGCGCCGCCTGCTCCAGATCGGCGCCCGCGGCCAGCGCCGCCGCCGCGGTCGCGACCACCGTGTCGCCGGCGCCGGAGACGTCGAACACCTCGCGCGCGTCGGCCGGCAGGTGCGTCGCCGCGCCGTCGGCCGTGACCAGCGACACGCCGGCGCCCGACCGGCTGACCAGCATGGCGGCGATGTCGTTGCCCGCCAGCAATTTGGCCGCCGCCGCCGCGACCCCGGCATCGTCGTCGCAAGCCAGGCCCGAGGCGGCAGCCAGTTCGCCGACATTCGGTTTCAGCAGCGTGACGCCGGCATAGGCCGCGATGTCGCGCCGCTTCGGATCGGCGACCACCGGCACGCCGGCCGCCTTCGCCTTCTCGATCGCCGCCGCCAGCACGTCATCGCCCAGCACGCCCTTGGCATAGTCCGACAGCACCAGCACATCGGCCGTCATCAGCGCGGCATCGAGCGCCGCCAGAAGGTCCGCGACCGTGGCCGCCGACAGCGCCGACGCGGTCTCGGCATCGGCGCGCAGCAACTGCTGGCCGTCGGCGACATAGCGGGTCTTCAGGGTCGTCGGCCGGCCGGCCTCGACGATCAGCCGCGCCTCGACGTTCACCTCCGACGCCGCGAGCTCGGTGACAACTCGGCCGGGCGCATCGTCGCCGACGGCGGCGATCAGCACCGTCTCGACGCCCAGCGCCGCCAGATTGCGCGCCACGTTGCCGGCGCCACCCAGCATCTCGGCCTCGCGGTCGATGCGCAGCACCGGGATCGGCGCCTCGGGCGAGACCCGCGAAACCGCGCCATAGGTGAACCGGTCCAGCATGACGTCGCCCAGGCAGACCACCCGGCCGTTGGCCAGCGTGTCGATCAGGTTATGCAGCGCGCTTCCGTCCAACGCACATCACCGAAATTCCGTAATTCCTGCATGGCCTTACACCAAAGACGCCGACGATACCAGCGGCGGTGCTCCCATTAGCCCTCACCCCAGCCCTCTCCCGCAAGCGGGAGAGGGGGCCACCACCGCTGCGGTTGTACCCCCTCTCCCGTTTACGGGAGAGGGGGGGACCCGCGCGCTGCTAAGCGTGTGGGAGGGTGAGGGCTGACCGCACTGAAGTCACGACGGCGTCACCGGCATTTCGACACACGTGACGGCACTTCACGTCTGCAGCAGCCGCCGCGCGGCGCCGTCCAGGACCAGGCAGGTCAGCCGGCCGGACCGGAAGGCGCCGGTGTCGATACCGATGCGGTTCGGCATCAGCTCCACCTCCGGCCGGATCGAATGGCCGTGCACGATGATCTTGCCGTAGTCTTCGGTCGCGTCCAGGAACTCGTCGCGGATCCACATCAGGTCGCCGTCGTCCTGCCGCGCCAGATCGACGCCCGGCCGGACGCCGGCATGCACGAACAGGTAGTCGCCCTCCAGGTGCATCAGCTTCAGCCCGCGCAGGAATTCGTCGTGGTCCGGCGGCAAATGCGCGGCCAGCGCCTGCCGGGCCTGGGCCGGCATGTCGTCGCCGGCATAGTCGACCATCGGCACGCCATAGCTGGCGAGCGTGGCGTTGCCGCCGTTGTAGAGCCACATGCGGCCGATCTCCTCGCCGTCGAGGAAGGCCAGCATCAGGTCCTCGTGATTGCCCTTCAGGCAGACCGACTCGATGCCGTCCGCCGGCGCCAGCAGCATGTCGATCACCTCGCGGCTCTGCGGGCCGCGATCCACATAGTCGCCGAGATGCACGATCGCCACGGTCTTGCCGTCGCCGGCCGCTTCCGAGTCCTGCCGGATCATCTCGTAGACTTCGGTCAGCAGGTCGGCCCGGCCGTGAATATCGCCGATGGCGTAGATCCGCCGGCCGTCCGGCACGCGGGCGGTCTCGGCCAAGTCGGATTTCGACGAGGACCCGAAGAAGCGTCGCAACATGGCGGCAATCTAACACATCCCGGCCGGCCGCCGTGTGACGCGCTACACCACCTGTCGCCCGTTCGACAACTTACGATACGTCCGGCGAGGCCGGTGACGGGGCGGGCGCCGCGGCCGGCGGGGCGGCGAAATGCGCCCAGGCCTGACGGCCGCCGCGGTTGTCGAGATAGTTCAGCAACGCCAGCACCGGCCGGTGATCGTAACGCCGGCCGGCGTCCGCCATCAGGGCTTCCGACGCCTGCGCGAAGCTGAGCGCGCCGCGATAGGCCCGTGGGCTGATCATGCCGACGAAGGCGTTGGCCACGGCGACGATGCGGGCGGCCAGCAGGATGCGCTCGCCGGCGAGACCCTGCGGCGCCCCACTGCCGTCCCAGGCTTCCTGCAGCTGCCGGATGGTCTCGACCACCGGCCCGTCGAACGGCACGCCGTCCAGCAGATCGGCGCTGGTCAGGATGCTGTCGCGGATCGTCGCCAGTTCGTCCTGGGTCAGCCCTTCGGTCTTGGTCAACACCGCTTCCGGCACGAGGATCTTGCCGAGATTCATCAGCGCGCCGGCCACCGCCGCCGTTTCCTGCTCGGCTTCGTTCAGCGACATCTCGCCGGCGATCGCATGCGCGACCTCGGCGACGCGCGCCGAATGGTTCGCCGAATAGGGATCGCGCCGGTCGACCACGCCCAGCAGCGTGGCGATCAATTGACGCAGCGTCTCCTCGCGCCGTTCCCGCTCGATCACAAGCTCGGTGACATCGTTGTGGATCATCAACGTGGCGCCGGCATGGACGATATCGTCGTCCAGCGGCACGTGATCGGCTTTCACCACCCGGCGCTTGTCGTCATCGCCGGTCAACTTGACCACCTCGCTGACGCCGCCATCGGCCGTCACTTTTTCGTTCAGGCGCTCGAACACCTCGGCGCGAGCCGGACCGAGCACGCTGCGCATATTCTTGCCCAGCATCTCGTCGGCCAGCAGGCCGGCCTGCCGGGCCGCCAGCGCGTTGGCAAAGGAGTAGTTCCCCTCGGCGTCGATGACGCTGATGCTGGTCGGCTGGCCGTCCGCGACGGTACGCAGGAATCGGCTCAGCGCCTCGAACCGTTCCGTCGACCGCCGGAAGCGTTCGGCCGCGGCCGAAGCGCGCACCGAGGTGCCGTGCCGCCAGACCGCCACCAGCGCGAAGCCGGCGACGCCGATGCCCAGCAACAGCACGATCAGCAAGGTCTGCAGTCGCCGGTCGGTTTCCGCCAGCGCCTCGTCCCGGTCCACCTTGCGCATCAGCACCCATGGCACCCCGGCCAGCGCCCGGCTGGTGGCCAGCACCTCGTGGCCGGCATAGTCGGTGAAGATGCCGAAGCCGCCAGGCCGGTCCAGCATGCCGACCGCGGCCAGATCGGGCGTATCGCCGGCCAGCCGCAGGCCCAGTGCCGGCGAGCCGTCACGCAGCGGCGACAGATATTCGACGCCATCGCCGTCGGCCCGCACCAGCATGACCTCGGCCGTCTCGAGAATTTCGCCCGGCTGCCGCAGCCGCGCGAACAGGGCGTCGCCGGCCGGCCGCAGGCCGATCACGAAGCCGACCACGTTCTCGACCGTCGCGTCGCCCTGCAGCGCGAAAACCGGCGCCATGAAGCCCATCGACGGCCGGTCGCCCGGGCCGGCATGCAGATCGATGATCCCGGGCTCGTCCCGCGGTGTCTCGGCCAGCAGGCGCTCCATCTGGGCGCTCAGATCCGGCATCTCCGGCGTCGCCACCAGGACGGCGCCGTCGATGTCCAGCACCGCCAGTCCCGATTGCGGCACGCGCTCGACATTGGCCGGCACGTCGGGACCCAGCGCCGGCGCGTCATAGCCGCCGCGCGACGCCGTCACGGTCAGCAGATTGCCGAGAAATTCGGCCTGCGCCTGGACCGCGGCCCGGGCCTTGCGGTTCAGCGTCTTGCCGCGATTGGCGTCGTGTTCGGTCAGGAACAACTGCACCGTCGCGTTCTCGGCCAGGCCGTTGATCGTGTCGCGCTGCGCCGTCAGCCAGTCGGACACGGCGGCGGCGCGGCTGTCGGCGACGATGCCCAGCCGGATCTGCCAGGTCTGCAGGTCGCGCTGGCGTTCGGCCTCGACGAATTTCAGCACCGCGGCAATGCCGAGCACCGCCAGCAGCGCCAGCACGAACGCCGAGGTCGCCACGACCACGGCGGCCCGCATGCCCGGCCGGCGGCCGGATTCGTCAACGATGCTGACCACGTCTCGTCTCCTCCGGCGCCGCCGCCCGGCGGACGGGCGGGCGCCCCGCAGTTCCAAAGGCACGGCGTTAAGCCGCATTTAACGACCTGTCGGCAAGCTCGGACCAGGCAGGCGTTTCGCTGCTGCTATACGGGGGCAACCGGAAACATATGGTTAATGCATCCTTTCGCCGCGGTGTCCTGTATGGCGGTCGAACCGTATTGCTGGCCGTCGTCGCCGCCGCCATGACCTGGACGTCCACCGCCCAGGCGCGCGCCCTCGGCGGCGGCATTTTCGGTTACACCGAGGTGCGCAGCGACGACCTCGGCCCGTTCGTGAAATGGACCGGCATGCTTGACCGTTTCCTGCAGGAAGACGGCGAGACCGACGGCGATTGCACCTCGACCAGCTACAACGCCTGTCACCACCAGGAATGGCAATCGCTGATCGCCGACCTGCGCGGCCTGGACCTCAACGCCCAGCTCGACCGGGTCAACCGCTTCATGAACGAGCGCCGCTATATCGTCGACCCGATCAATTGGGGCGTGCGCGACTATTGGGCGACGCCGGGTCAGTTCTTTCGCAAGCAGGGCGATTGCGAGGACTACGCCATCGCCAAGTACCTGACCCTGCGTCAGCTCGGCATCTCGGACGCGCAGATGCGCATCGTCGTGCTGCAGGATCTGAATCTGGGCATTCCGCACGCCGTTCTGGCGGTCGCCACGCCCGACGGCACCATGATCCTCGACAACCAGATCAGCCAGGTCGTCGACGACCGCGTCATCCGCCACTATCAGCCGATCTACTCGATCAACGAAAGCGCCTGGTGGCTCCACCGCCCGCCGAGCTGATTCTTTTATCCGACGTGACACTTCGCGTGGCACCGGAAAGACGTCTGTAAGGCAGTTCCGTCGGCCCTATAGGTCGCGACTGCGGCCCGCCGGCCGTCCGGCGCGCCCGCGCAGACGCGGACCGTCAGGTCCGCTGTCGTGAGCGCAAAATCACTTCCCATGAAATGGGAAGTGATCGAGATGTGAGCCGCTTCACATCGCCGACACGGCTAATGCTCCGATATCTCCTGTGCACGACGAAATTCGTCGAATGCTGCAAGGAGATCGAAGATGCGAGGTTCGGGCGCATCGGGTTTCGTCATTCTGCTCGCGTTCTGGCTGATCGGCGTGTTGGCCTTGACGATGTTCTGGCCAACCACGCGCCCCGGCCGGATACCGGCGATCTCGGCTGACGCGACACTGGCCGCGCAAGACGGCCCTGTCGGCTCGCCATCCGAGCAACGTTGACACCCGCGCACACCACATTCCGCGCCGCGCGCGCCGCACCGCGCGACGCGTGAACGCCGGCAGCACCTTCCGCCATCACGGCCCGGTTGCGAACAATTCTTCGGCGGTGAGGATTGCAACACTGGACTCCCTGACTAGATACATGGGTCAATTCGCCCACCGCAAATGATGGGCAGATCAGGGGTCTATCGGTGTCTGCTAATGCTTTGGCCTTATTGGGATTGCGCCCAATATTAAGGCAGTTCTCGGCCAAGAAATTCTTCCTGCCCGCGGCGCTGCTTCTTGCCGCCTGCAATCCGTCGGAATCGAACGTGGCGCAGGCGCCGCCCGTGCCGCCGGCGGTCACCGTCAGCGCGCCGCTGGTGCGCGAGATCGTAGAGTGGGACGAATATACCGGCCGCTTCCAGGCCGTCGAGACCGTCGATGTCCGCTCGCGCGTCAGCGGCTATCTCGATTCCATCAACTTCACCGACGGCGAGATCGTCAACCAGGGCGACCTCCTGTTCGTCATCGACCAACGGCCGTTCCAGGTGGCGCTGGCGCAGGCCGAAGCCGAGCTGAACCAGGCCCGCACCCGCGCCGAGCTGGCGGCCAAGGACCTGGAACGGGCCCGACCGCTGCTGCAGCGCGGCAACATCTCGCAGGCCGTGTTCGACGAGCGTCTTCAAGCCCGCCAGGAGGCCGATGCGGCCGTGCGCTCGGCCGAGGCTCAGGTCGAGGCGGCCCGGCTCGATCTCGAATATTCCGAAATCCGCGCGCCCGTCACCGGCCGCATCAGCCGCTATCTGGTCAGCGTCGGCAACCTGGTCACGGGCGGCGCCGCCAACGCCACGTTGCTGACCACCATCGTTTCGCTCGATCCGATCCACTTCTTCTTCGACGCCAACGAGGCCGCGTACCTGAAATACGTCCGCCTCGACCGCACCGGCCAGCGCACCAGCTCGCGCGACGCGCAAAACCCGGTGCAACTGTCGTTGCTGGACGAGATCGACTTTCCCCATCGCGGGCGCATGGACTTCGTCGAGAACCGGCTCGATCAACAGACAGCGACGATCCGCGCCCGCGCGGTGTTCGACAACGGCGAGCTGTTGTTCCTGCCGGGCATGTTCGGCCGCATTCGGCTGATCGGCAGTGGGCGTTACGCGGCCATCATGCTGCCCGACGAGGCGATCGGCACAGACCAGTCGCGCAAGTTCGTCTATGTCCTCGACGAGGACAACGTGGTCGGCATCCGCCTGGTCGAGCTCGGCCCCATCATCGACGGCCTGCGCGTGATCCGCGACGGCCTCGGGCCCGAGGACCGGGTCATTATCGACGGGCTGCAGCGCGCCCGGCCCGGCGCGCCGGTCACGCCGGAGGAAGGACGCATCGAGGTCGCCGAGGCCGCAACGGCCACGCAGTAGCCAACAGATGAAATTCCCGCATTTTTTCATCGACCGGCCGATCTTCGCGGCCGTCCTGTCAATCTTCCTGCTGATCATCGGCGGCATCGCCTATGTCTCGCTGCCGGTGGCGCAATATCCAGAGGTCGTGCCGCCCACGGTCGTGGTCAGCGCGCAGTATCCCGGCGCCAGCGCCGAGGTCATCGCCGATACCGTGGCGACGCCGCTCGAGCAGGAGATCAACGGCGTCGAGAACATGCTCTACATGTACTCGCAGTCGAGCAACGACGGCCGCATGTCCTTGACCGTGACCTTCGCGCTCGGCACCGACCTCGATCAGGCCCAGGTGCTGGTGCAGAACCGGGTCGCCGTGGCCGAGCCGCGCCTGCCCGAAGAAGTCCGGCGCATCGGCGTCACCACGCGCAAGAACTCGCCCGACCTGCTGATGGTCGTGCACATGATCTCGCCCGACGACACCTTCGACCAGCTCTACATCAGCAACTACGCGACGCTGCAGGTGCGCGACGTGCTGGCCCGGCTCGACGGCGTCGGCGACATCCAGATGTTCGGCGCGCGCGACTACTCCATGCGCATCTGGCTCGACCCCGACCGGATCTCCTCCTTCCAGATGACGGCGAGCGACGTGGTCGAGGCGATCCGACAGCAGAACGTGCAGGTGGCCGGCGGCGCGCTCGGCCAGCCGCCGGTCGTGGACGCGCGGGCCTTCCAGACCAACCTACAGCTGCTCGGCCGGCTCACCGACCCCGAACAGTTCGCCGATATCGTCGTGCGCACCGCGCCCGACGGCCGCTTTCTCCGGTTGCGCGACGTCGCCCGGGTCGAGCTCGGCGCCCGCGACTACGTCACCAACTCCTATCTCGACGGCAAGTCCGCCGTGGTGCTGGCGATCTCGCAGCGGCCTGGCTCGAACGCGCTGGCGACGGCCGAGTCGATCCAGGCCGCCATGGCCGAGCTGGCCGGGGATTTCCCGCCCGGCCTCGAATACCGCATCATCTACAACCCGACCGAGTTCATCGCCGAATCCATCGACGAGCTGATCCTCACCATCTACGAGGCCGTGTTCCTGGTCGTGCTCGTGGTGCTCTTGTTCCTGCAGTCCTGGCGCGCCTCGATCATCCCGATCATCGCTATCCCGGTCTCGCTGGTCGGCACCTTCGCGGTGATGGCCGCGTTCGGCTTCTCGGTTAACAACCTGACGCTGTTCGGCCTGGTGCTGGCCGTCGGCATCGTCGTCGACGACGCCATCGTCGTGGTCGAGAATGTCGAGCGCAACCTGCGCGACGGGCTCAGTCCGCGCGAGGCGGCGCGCAAGACCATGACCGAGGTCGGCGGCGCGCTCGTCGCCATCGCGCTGGTGCTGTCGGCGGTGTTCATTCCGGCCGCCTTCATCCCCGGCATATCCGGCGAGTTCTACCGCCAGTTCGCGCTGACCATCGCGGTGGCCACCATCATCTCGGCCTTCAACTCGCTGACGCTGAGCCCGGCCTTGAGCGCGCTGTTGCTGAAGCCGCATGACGAAACAGACCGCCGCGGCGCCGTCGCCCGCATCCTCGGCGCGCCGTTCCGCTGGTTCTTCAACGGCTTCAATCGGGGCTTCGATCTGCTGGCCGCCGGCTATGCCCGGCTCGTCGGCGTCGTCAATCGCGGCGCCGTCGTCATGCTGGTGGTCTACGTGGGCCTGATCAGCCTCACCGTTTGGGGCTTCACCCGGGTGCCGACCGGCTTCATCCCGCAGCAGGATCAGGGCTATTTCATCACCGCGATTCAGCTGCCCGACGGCGCCGCGCTGGGCCGCACGGACGCCGTCATTACCGAGGCCGAGCGCATCATCCTCGACACGCCGGGCATCGCGCACACCGCGACGTTCTCCGGCTTCTCCGGCGCCACCCGCACCAACGCGTCGAACGCCGGCGCCATCTTCGCCGTCATGGACGCGTTCGAAGACCGCGAGGCTGCGGGCCTCAGCGGCAACGCCATCCTCGCCGACATGCGCCAGCGGCTCGGCGCCATCCAGGGCGCCTTCATCGCCGTGTTCCCGCCGCCGCCGGTCCAGGGCATCGGCACGGCCGGCGGCTTCCGCATGATGCTGCAGGACCGTCGCGGCCGCGGTCTCGAGGTGCTGCAGCAGGCGACCAACGACATGGTCGCCGCCGCCAACGCCGAGCCCGGCCTGATCGGCGTCTACAGCACCTTCCGTTCCAGCACGCCCCAGCTCTACGTCGACGTCGACCGCACCAAGGCGCAGATCCTTGACGTGCCGATGGAGAACCTGTTCGAAACGCTGGAGATCTATCTCGGCTCGGCCTACGTCAACGACTTCAACCTGTTCGGCCGCACCTATCGCGTCACGGCCCAGGCCGACGCCGCGCACCGGCTTGATCCCGAGGACATCTCGCGCCTGCGCACGCGCAGCGACAGCGGCGCCATCGTGCCGCTGGGCTCGGTCGTCACCTTCCGCGACATCGCGGCGCCCGACCGCGTGCCGCGCTACAACATCTACCCCGCCGCCGAGATCGACGGCGGCAGCCTGCCGGGCGTCAGCTCGGGCGAAGCCATCGCCAGTATGGAGCGGCTGGCCGCCGAAATCCTGCCCGACGGCATCGATTTCGAATGGACGGATTTGGCCTACCAGCAGATCCAGGCCGGCAACACGGCGTTCTTCATCTTCCCGCTCGCGGTGCTGTTCGTGTTCCTGGTGCTGGCGGCGCAATACGAGAGCTGGAGCCTGCCGCTCGCCATCGTACTGATCGTGCCCATGTGCCTGCTGTCGGCGATCGGCGGCGTCGCCTTGCGGGGCATGGACAACAACATCCTGACCCAGATCGGCTTCGTCGTGCTGGTCGGCTTGGCCAGCAAGAACGCGATCCTGATCGTTGAGTTCGCGCGCCAGCTCGAGGCCCAGGGCCGCAACCGCTTCGACGCCGCGGTCGAAGCCTGCCGCCTGCGCCTGCGCCCCATCCTGATGACGTCCTTCGCCTTCATCCTCGGCGTCGTGCCGCTCTTGATCGCGTCCGGCGCCGGCGCCGAAATGCGCCAGGCCCTCGGCACGGCGGTGTTCTACGGCATGCTCGGCGTCACCTTCTTCGGCCTGATCTTCACCCCGGCCTTCTACGTCCTCATCCGCGGCCTAACCACCCGCCGCAAAGCCCCCGCCCCCGAAGCCGCCTGACCGCCTCCACAAATTCCGGGGACAGTAACCGTAATTCAGTAAACATCACTATTCCGGTGACAGTAACCGTAACTCCATCGAGCTGCCGGTTTGCCGACGCTCGGTGGGTCAAATTAGTCGAGTTATGATTACTGTCACCGGAATTATGACACCGAAGCGAGTGCGTCAAACGATACATGCCACGTCCGATTTCCGGGCGCAGGCACGACTGGCATTGATCGAGCGCAGTTGCAGGCGCCATAGCCGTGCTAGCCTCGGTACGCTATTGCCATCGAGCCGTCCATGCCCCGCGCGCCCGCCCCGGAACCGACACTCAAGCGCTCCCTGTCGCTGCCGCTGCTGACGCTCTATGGCGTCGGCACCACAATCGGCGCCGGCATCTATGTGCTGATCGGCAAGGTCGTCGGCGAGGCCGGCGTCTACGCGCCGCTGTCGTTCCTGCTGGCGGCCGCGCTCGCCGGGCTGTCGGCCTTGTCGTTCGCCGAGATGTCGGCGCGCTTTCCGGCCAGCGCCGGCGAAGCCGTCTACGTGCAGGAAGGCCTGGGCCGGCGGCGGCTGACCGTGGTGGTCGGCCTGCTGGTCGTCGCCGCCGGCCTGGTCTCCTGCGCCACGCTGGCGCACGGCTTTGTCGGCTACATGACGGAGTTCGTCGACCTGCCGGACGCGGTCCTGCTGGTGGCGCTCGTCGGCGCGCTCGGTCTGATCGCCAGCATCGGCATCACCGAATCCGTGGCGCTGGCCGCCGTGCTGACGCTGCTGGAGGTCGGCGGCCTGGTCGCCATCATCGGCGGCGCGGCGTTCGGCGAGTCGGCCGCGGCGATCGAGATCACACCCTCAGCCGGCGCACCGCTCATCTGGACCGGCGTGCTGTCGGGCGCCGTGCTCGCTTTCTACGCCTTCATCGGCTTCGAGGACATGGTCAACGTCGCCGAGGAGGTAAAGGACGCCCGCCGCACGCTGCCGCGCGCCATCCTGGCGACACTCGTCATCACGTCCGCCTTTTACGTCGCAATCTCACTGATCGCCGTCGCCATGGTGCCGGCCGGCCTGCTGGCGGAGAGCGATGCGCCGCTGGCGCTGCTGTTCGAGCGCACGACCGGCCTCGCGGGCGCGCCGATCAGCGTCATCGCCATCCTCGCCGTGCTGAACGGCATGCTGATCCAGATCATCATGGCCGCCCGCGTGCTCTACGGCATGGGCAGCCGCGGCTGGCTGCCGGCGGTGCTGGCGCACGTCAACCCGCGCACCCGCACGCCGCTGCGGTCGACGGCGCTGGCGACGGCGATCGTGCTGGGGCTCGCGCTGGCGTTTCCCATCGTCACGCTGGCCAAGGCAACCTCGGCCGTGGCGCTCAGCATCTTCACGCTGGTCAACCTGTCGCTGCACCGGCTCAAGGCGGCCGATCCGGCACCGCACGAGGGCTTCACCGCGCCTCGCTGGCTGCCGCTCCTGGGCGCGCTCGCCAGCGCCGCCCTGCTCGCCTTCGAGCTCGGCCACGGCCTGCTCGGCTGACGGCGTCGTTTCCCGTTAAGATTAGCGCGTTCGCAGGATCGGGAGGCGGCGCGCATGCATCAGCTCAACGAGTTCCAACTCATGTCGGTGATCGAGCTCGAGGCGCCGTTTCTCGGCCCCTTCGAGTTCTTCCCCAATGCGACTCAGGACGTCTTCGACGCGCACGCGCACTGGCTGAAGCCCCGCTATCAGGATCCCGAAACGGACCGCCTGATGTTCTGCTTCCAGTCCTACATCGTGCGCACGCCACGCCACACGATCCTGGTCGACAGCTGCATCGGCAACGACAAGGACCGCCCGAACCGCCCGGACTGGCACCGGCGCAACGGGACCTTCCTGGCCGACCTGGCGCGCCTCGGCGTCCGGCCGGAAGACATCGACATGGTCTTCTGCACGCACCTGCACGCCGACCATATCGGCTGGAACACGCAACTCGTGGACGGCCGCTGGGTGCCGACCTTTCCGAACGCCAAATACCTGCTCGGCCGCACCGAATACGATTTCTGGGAACAGCGTTACCGCGCCGACGTCAGCGGCCCGCGGCAGATCGCCTTCGCCGACAGCGTGCTGCCGGTGGTCGACGCCGGCCAGGCCGTCTTCGTGGACGGCGACCATGCGGTCGAGGACGGCGTCGTGCTCGAGGCGGCGCCCGGCCACACGCCCGGCAACATGGTCGTCAACCTGCGCTCGGGCGACGCGTCGGCGGTGCTGCTGGGCGACACCATCCACCATCCGATCCAGCTCAAACGGCCGGACTGGTCCTGCATGGCCTGCGAGGACAAGGCGCTGTCGGCGACCACGCGCCGTGGCCTGATCGAGCGCTACGCCGACACATCAACGCTGATGGCGCCGGTGCATTTCCCGGCGCCGTCGGTCTGCCGCTTCGTCCGCGACGGCGACGCCTTCGGCTTCGAGATGGATATCTGACCCCGACTGTCCGACCGGCGGTTGCTTGAATGCCGGTTCAGATGCGGTCATCCTGAACGCATAACAAGCGTTGCCCGGAACCTTCGGACCGGGAGCGCCAAAAACGGGAGGGTGGGCATCATGATCCGCATGCTGTTTGCGGCCGGCCTGAGCGTCGGCCTGATGGCGACAACGGCTGTCGCCGGGCCGGAAAACGTGCAATGGCCGGGCGACTACAAGACCAAGTTCACGAACTATTTCAACGGCGACCGCACGGCGAACGACAAGCAGGTCATCCGTGTCTTCGCCAACGGCACCGCCATGCAGGGCGCCGGCGCGGACGGCAAGCTGCCCTACGGCTCGGTCTTGGTTGGCGAGCTGTACAGCGTCAAGCTCGACGCCGACGGCGAGCCGGTCGAGAGCGTGCTCGGCCGCCGCATCGCCGAAAAGTTCTCGGCCATCGTCGTCATGGAGCGTGGCAAGGACTTCGACGCGGAGTATTCAGACGACCTCAAGGTCGGCGACTGGGAGTTCGCGGTGTTCAGCCCGGACGGCAAGCGGCTCGACAAGGACATTACCGGTTGCCGCGCGTGCCATCACCCGCTCACCGAAACCGAATACGTCTGGTCCTACGAGCACCTCGTGCGCTGAGTGGCGTCGGCCAGCGACACGCAGCCGTCGCCTTCTCTGTTTCGCAAGTGCTCGTTTCAGGCCGCGACGGCGGCCCGCCGGCTTATCCGGCGGGCCCGCGCAGGCGCGGAACGTCAGGTCCGCTTGCCGTGAGCGCAGAAACTAACCGAACAGGATCGCCTCGACGTTCTCGACCAGGAAGGCGGCGCCAACGCCCGCCACCACGGCGCCTGCGAGGCGCGGCTTGACGGCGGCGGGTTCGGTCGCGTGCCAGATCCAGGCGACGACCGCGCCGGCGGCGACGGCGATGGCGTACTGGATCGCGGCGAAGCCGACCATGTAGGCGATGAGCGGCGTCGGCTCGGCGCCGAGAATGCTGCCGCCATAGGCCCAGCCGTGGAACAGGCCGGCGACCGCGAACAGCCCCACATAAACGCCCTGCGACACCGCGCGTCCCGACAGGATCAACGCGCCCAGCACGACGATGGACGCGGCCACGATGATCTCGACCAGCGGCAGCGCGATGCCCGAGATGTGAATGATGCAGCCGGCGAGCGTCGCCAGGATGAAGGCCAGCGGCGACAGGAAGCGGTTCGCCGTGAACACCGCGGCGACGCCCATGGCGACGATGAAGGCGAAATGGTCGACGCCGATGATCGGGTGACCGAAGCCCGACAACAGTCCTGCCATGAACGTGTCCGGCACGCCGCCGCCCATGACGTGATGCGCCAACGCGGGTTCGGCAAAAAGCACGGTCGCCGCGGCAACGGCAAGCGTGGAGATCTTCTTGTGCATTCTTTGTCCTCCCGAGTGGTCACGCCCGATGGAATTTCGAAGATCTGGGTAACAGGCCGGCAACGGCGCCGCTACCCGCACTGAATCGATTGCTAGCTTCGGGCAAGCAGGCGTCGCGATCAAGGGCGGAGGTCCCGGTGACATTGGCCAGCCGGGCGACAACCCACGGGCCCCGTTGCACGAACGCGCTTCGCGAATGCGCTTTTCGGCCCTATCCTGTCGTCCGCCTCGCACGCGGCGATAGGGGTTGGCGCCGGCGCGACGGCATGACGGGGGTCGAATGGCAAAACTCGGCGATGAGGTCATCGCGCTCGCGACGGCCGGCCGGCTGGACGAGCTCAGACAACGGCTCGACGACGATCCGGAGATCGCCCGGCGGCGCGGGCCCGGCGCCGAGACGCTGCTGCACGTCGTCGCCCGGCAATGGCCCAAGCTCGCCGCCGGGCCCGAAATCGCCCGGGCGCTGATCGCCGCCGGGGCGAACGTCAACGCCGCCGACGCCGACGGCCTGCGCCCGATCCAGGGCGCCACCGGCGACCCGGCCCTGACCGGGGTGCTGCTCGACGCCGGCGCCGACACCCGGGTCTATGCCGAAAACCACATGAACATGAGCCCGATCGAGGTCTGCCTCTATTACGGCCTGCCGGGCGAGGCGCGCCTGTTGGCGAATGCCGGCGCCGCCATCGACCTGCGCGTCGCCGCCGGCCTCGGTGATGCGCCCTACGTCCGCTCCTGCCTGGACGAAAACGACCGTTTCCGCGCCGACAGCATCGGCCTGCCGGGCCAGCCCGGCCCCCGCCTGTCATTGGCGGACGGCATGACCCAGGCGCTCGCCTATGCCGCCCGCAACGGCCAGGGGACGATCGTCGAGCTGCTGCTCGATCACGGCGCCGATATCGACGCGCTTGCGCCGCATTTCGACGTCGGCTGCACCCCGCTCCATCAGGCCGTCTCGGGCGGTCATCTGATGATCGCCGAATTGCTCGTCCGCCGCGGCGCTCGTCTCGACATCCGCGACGACGGCCACAATTCAACGCCGCGCCAGTGGGCCGAGCACCAGAGCAGGGCCGAGATCGCCGGATTCCTTGCCGCCCAGGGCGGTTAACGTCCCACCGCGCCACCGCGGACAGCCGCCAGGGCCGTCCGGCACGAGGAGTTTCCGGCCCAAAAAAATCCTTGAACATTGTTCACATCATCGCCATATGCATATGAACGCTGTTCAAATAAATTTTCCATAATCTCGCACCGCATCACGACATCGCCACTCTGGTTCTGGAGACACGACCATGACAGTGACCAATCGTGTGCAGGTATTGCCGCTTGCCGGCCCCCAGGGCGCGCGGCGCGGCATCGAGGATGCCGGACATGTCCGGCTGGCGCTCGCCATACTGACCGCGCTGTTTGCCGTTCGCGTGGGGCTGCAGCTGCTGCAGAGCCTGGTCGATCTGCCCGCCGTGCCGGCCTTCGCGGCCTGGGACAGCGGCCTCTTGCCCTATCCCTGGCTGCTCGGCGCGCAGATCGCCATCCTGGCCATGCAATTGCGTTCGATCCGCGCCGTCGACGGCCGCGCGCGGCCGCGTCGGGGCACGGCGCTCGCAATCCTGGGCGGCGTCTATTTCATCGGCATGCTCGCCCGCGCCGTCATCGGCATGGCGTCGCTGTCGGATAACGTCTGGTTCCAGGCGCCGCTGGCGACCTCGTTTCATCTCGTGCTGGCGAGCTTCCTGATCGTCCTCGGCCTGCATTGGCGCCGCGCCGGCGCGGCGCCGGCGGGACCGCGTTCGAAAGCCGCCCGGTGGCTGCTCTACCCGCTGACGCTCGCCGCGGCCGTGGCGCTGTTCGCCTGGTCGACCAGGAATGGCCTGCCGGTCATGTTCGCCGCCTATCACGCGGCCATGCTCGGCATCGCCGTTGTCGTCATCGCCGAACAGCTTCTGCCCTATCGGCCAAGCTGGCGTCCGGACCGGGCCGAGACGGCGACGGACGCGCTCTACCTGTTGACGGTGCAGATGGCGCTGCCGGCGCTGCTGTCGTTGGGCCTCGCTTCAGTTCTTCTCGGCCTCGACCTGCCGAAAACGGCGCTCTGGCCGCATGCCTGGCCGGTCACCGCGCAGGTGCTGTTGATGCTGCTCGCCGCCGATTTCGCGCGTTACTGGTTGCACCGGGCCTGCCACGCCTGGGCGCCGCTGTGGCGGCTGCACGCCGTGCACCACGCGCCGGAGCGGCTGCACGCGCTCAACGTCTGCCGCTTTCACCCGCTGGAAAAGACCCTGCAGTTCACGCTCGACGCCCTGCCGTTCGTGCTGCTCGGCGTCGCCGAACCGGTCGTCGCCGGCTATTTCGTGGTCTATGCCATCAACGGTTTCTTCCAGCATGCGAACGTGGACCTGCGGCTCGGCTGGCTGAACTGGATCGTCGCCGGCCCGGAACTGCATCGCTGGCATCATGCCCGCGAGCCCCGCCTCAGCGACCACAATTTCGGCAACAACCTGATCGTCTGGGACGCCGTCTTCGGCACCCGCTGGCTACCGCGGGGTGAGGCCGTCGACGCGCTCGGTCTCGTCAACCGCGCCTATCCGCGCGGCCTGCCCGCCCAGCTTGTCGCGCCGTTCCGCATCGACCCCAACCGCACGGAGGCGATCTGATGCGCCGACTCTGGCAGGCCATGGCCCGGCGCGCGCTGCCGCTCGCCATGGCCGACATCGACCGGCGACAGCGGGCGCCGCTGCTGACGGCGGCCGACGACCCGGAAGCGACGCAGCTCCGCCTGCTGCTCGACATTCTGCGCGCCAACGCCGAAACGGACTTCGGCCGCGATCACGGCTTCGCCGACATCACCGACTGGCAAAGCTTCCGCGCCGCCGTGCCGGTGCAGACGCATGAAAGCCTGCTGCCGGCCATCGACCGGCAGGCCGCCACCCGCGCGCCGGTCCTCACCACCGATCCGCCGCTCTGGTACGCCCGCACCAGCGGCACCACCGGCCGGCCGAAAGACATTCCCGTCACCCGGCGGACCGCGGCGCTGAACCGCGCCGCGCAGCGCCAGACCGCACTCACGCTCCAACGTCAGACCCGGTTCTTCGACGGCGAGATCCTGGCCTTCAGCGGCCCGGCCGTCGAGGGCCGCCGCGACGACGGCGCCGCCTACGGTTCGGCCACCGGCCACGCCTATGCCAAGACGTCGGCCCTGGTCCGGTCGCTGTTCGTGCTGCCGCCCGCCGTCTACGCGATCCCGGACTACGACCTGAAATACTACGTCGCGGCCCTGCTCGGCCTCGGCGCGCGCCGCCTGACCGGCCTGGTGGCGGCGAACCCCTCGACGTTGCTGAAGCTGATCGAGACCATCGAGACGCACCGCCAGAACCTGCTCGCCGATCTCGGCGGCGGCCGGGCGGCCTTCCTCGACCGGCTCGACCCGCCGGCGCGTGCGGCCGTCGCCCGCCGCTTGCGTGCCGCCACACCGCCGTCGGACCGCCTCCGGCGCGTGCTGGCCGACGACGGCCCGATCCGCCTCGCCGACCTCTGGCCCGACCTCGGCGCCGTGCTCACCTGGACCGGCGGCAGCTGCGGCATCGCCATCGAGGCGCTGCGCCCGCACCTGCCCACCGACTGCCGCATCGTCGAGGTCGGCTACCGTGCCAGCGAGGTCACCGCCACCGTCAGTATCGATGCCGACGAGACCGGCTGCCTTCCCATGCTGCGCCATGTCGTGTTCGAGTTCGTCGAACGGGACGCCTGGGAACGCGGCGAACCTGCCTTCCGCACGCTCGGCCAGCTCGAAACCGGGCGCCAGTACTACGTCTTCATCACCACGGCGGCCGGCCTCTACCGCTACGACATGAACGATGTCGTCGAGGTCACGGACTGGACCGGCCGCACGCCGATGCTGGCCTTCGTGCGCAAGGGCCGCGGCGTCACCAACATCACCGGCGAGAAGCTGACCGAGCCCGATGTCATCGCCGCCGTCGCGCAGGCGCTCGCGGACATCGGCCGGCGTTCGCCGTTCTTCGTCGCGCTCGCCGACGCGCGGATCAGGCGCTATGACCTGCTGCTCGAGGCGGACGCGACACTCGGCGCGGACCAGACCCAGCGGCTCGCCAAGGCGATCGATTCCGGGCTGCGCCGACGCAACCTCGAATACGACGCCAAGCGCGCCAGCGGCCGGCTCGAACCGCTGCGGGTGGTGCCACTCGGTTCCGGCGCCGGCGAACACTGCAAGCGCGCGGCGCTGCAACTCGGCCAACGGGAAGCGCAGTACAAACCGGTCTGCCTGGCCGACCGCGCGGACTGGCCCGTCGATCTCACTACTTATGTCGTGTCGGAGCAGCGGCAATGCGCGACGGCATCCTGACGCTCGCCACCTTCCCGGCGGCGCTGCGCACGACCTTCCGGCATGCATCCGCCACCCGCCGTGCGACGGAGAATGTCATCGTCCGCGTCGGCGGCGCCGACGGCATCGACGGCTATGGCGAGGCCTGCCCGCGCGGCTACGTCACGGGCGAGAGCGTCGAATCGGTGGCGCGGTTTCTCCGGCGACAGGGACCGGCGCTGGCGAGCGAGATCCGCTCGGTCGCGGCGTTGCAGGCCTGGATCGCCGCGAACGGTGAGCTGATCGACGCCAATCCGTCCGCCTTCGGCGCGCTGGAGATCGCGCTGCTCGACCGGCTCGGCCGGCGGTCGAACCTGACACTGGAGCAACTGATCGGCGGCGCCCGGCGCGCCGGGCCGTTCCGCTATACCGCCGTGCTCGGCGATTCGACCCTGCCGACGCTGGCGTTGCAGGCGCTCGCCTACCGATTCGCCGGCCTCACCGATGTCAAGATCAAGCTCGGCGGCGATCCCGCGCGCGACCGGCGCAAGTTCGCGCTTCTGCGCACGCTCTTCGGATCGCGCCTGCGCCTCCGGACCGACGCCAACAACCTCTGGCGTCAGGCCGCCGAATGCACCAGCCATCTCAGATGCATGGCGCCGCACCTCTGGGCCATCGAGGAGCCGCTGGCGCCGGGCGATCTCGACGGCTGCCGCGCCGTGGCCAAGGCCCTCGGCCTGCGGATCGTCCTGGATGAAAGCGCCTGCCGGGCCGAGCAGCTCGACGCGCTGGCGGCCGACCCCGAGACCTGGGTGATCAACATCCGCGTCTCCAAGATGGGCGGAATCCTGCGGTCGCTGGAGGTCGCGCGGCGGGCCGCCGAGCGCGGCCTCGGCGTCATCCTCGGCGCCCATGTCGGCGAGACCAGCATCCTGACCCGCGCCGCGCTGGCCGTGGCGGCCTGCGCGCCCCGTCCGGCGATCGCCATGGAAGGCGCCTTCGGCACACGCCTGCTGGCGTCCGACATCGTCACCGCACCGGTCATGTTCGGCCGCCACGGCCTGCTCGATCCGCAACACCAGCCCTGGGCGCGGCAGACGGGTCACGGCCTGCGCATCGACGCGGACGCCCTCATGCCGATCCACTGAACGTCCGCTGCCTTCCGGCTGTCCCCAAACCGTCATATTTACGTCGCATATCTGAAAAACGACGCACGTAGGGTCCGTCCCGAACAGGGGGATGAAGGCCGTTGCGGCGTGCGGCGGCCGGCCTCCAACCGTACCTGGACACCGAGCTTCGGGACAACGGCAGGCGACGGACCGAGCATGTACGTTAGCAACCTCACCAAGGCCTTCGGACCGGTCGTCGCCGTCGACGACGTGTCGTTTGCGATCGATCAGCCGCAGATGGTCGGCATCATCGGCCGCTCCGGCGCCGGCAAGTCGACGCTGCTGCGCATGATCAACCGCCTGACGCCGGCGACAGGCGGCGAGGTGGTCGTCGACGGCCGCGACGTGCTGGCGCTCAAGGGCGCCGAGATGCGCCGCTGGCAGCGCGACTGCGCCATGATCTTCCAGCAGTTCAACCTGGTGCCGCGCCTCGACGTCGTGACCAACGTGATGCTCGGCCGGCTGAACGGCCACGGCACCCTCAAGAGCCTGTTCAACGTCTTCGGCCGCGCCGAGATCAAGCGCGCGCTGACCGCGCTCGAGCGCCTCGGCATCGCCGACCAGGCCCTGCAGCGGGCCGAGACCCTGTCGGGCGGCCAGCAGCAGCGCGTCGCCATCGCCCGCGCGCTGACGCAGGCGCCGAAGATGATCCTCGCCGACGAGCCCATCGCCTCGCTCGATCCATTGAGCGCCGAGGTGGTGATGACCTCGCTGCGCCAGATCCACGAACGCGACCGCCTGACCGTGATCTGCAATCTGCACACGCTCGACACCGCCCGCAGCTATTGCGACCGGGTGATCGGCATGCTGCACGGCCGGCTGGTCTTCGACGGTCCGCCCGCGGCGTTGACCGCGCGGGTCGTGCGCGAGATCTACGGCGCCGATCAGGACATAAACGAGGCCACGACCTCGACGGCGCTCGGCGCCGCGCCCGCGGACGCCCCGCTCCCCGCGCCCGCCGCCATCCCGGCCTGACCGTTACCGCACCGAACATCGGACGACATGACGATCACCTACAGCAGGAGAGGAAGATGAAGCTCACCACTGCACTCGCGGCCGCGGCCGCGACCGTATTGCTCGCCAGCGGCGCATTCGCGCAAGACAGCATCAAGGAATTCCGCATCGGCATCCTCGGCGGCGAGAACGCGTCGGACCGGCTGCGCAGCAACGAATGCCTGGTCGAGAAGACAACCGAGCTGCTTGGCGTCGAGACCAAGCTGTTCGCGCCGGCCGACTATAACGGCGTCATCGAAGGCCTGCTCGGCGGCAACCTCGACATGGCCTGGCTCGGCGCCTCGGCCTACGCCAAGGTCTATCTCTCCAATCCCGACGCCGTCGAGCCGGTGCTGACCAAGATCAACGCCGACGGCTCCTTCGGCTACTACTCGATCGGCTTCGCTCGCGTCGACAGCGACATCGCCAGCCTCAAGGACATGCAGGGCAAGAAGTTCGGCTTCGGCGATCCGAACTCCACGTCGGGCTACCTGATCCCGTCGATCGAGATCCCGCAGGCCGGCTACGACATGGAATCGGGCAAGTATTTCGGCGAGGTCGTCTTTACCGGCGGCCATGAACAGACCATCGTCGCGGTCTCGAACGGCGACATCGACGCCGGCGTGACCTGGGCCGACGGCCTCGGCGCCTGGGAGGACGGCTTCAACAGCGGCGCGCTGCGCAAGGCGACCGACGCCGGCCTGGTCGACATGACGCAGATCAAGGAGATCTGGCGTTCCAAGGTCATTCCGGAAGGCCCGATCGTGCTGCGCAAGGACCTGCCGACCGACGTCAAGCTGAAGATGGTCGGCATGCTGGCCAGTCTGCCGTCGATGGACGCGGAATGCGCCTACGGCTTCATGGCCGGCGAGATCAAGGCGATCGCCCCGATCTCGCACCAGGACTACGAAGTCATCATCGAGGCGCGCAAGCGCAAGGCCAGCTGATCCTTGGCCGAACCCACGCATTCGGGCGGTCCCGCACATAGCGGGGCCGCCCGTTCGCGGTCCTATCAGATCTCAATTCCCGCATGACAACCGTCGCCGACCTCGCGGGAGATATTGCTCGCGACGAAAAGCGCCGCCAGCTCTATTCGCTGGCCCTGATCGCGGTACTCGGCGCCGTCGTCTTCGCCGGCTACGGCCAGGCCAACGACATGAACTCGGGCAGCTTCCTGCGGGGCCTGGCCAAGTTCTTCGAATATCCAAGTGAAATCGTCATCGAGGCCTGGCAGTCGGGCGCCGAATTCCCCGGCCTGCTCATCCGCTTCCTGCCGGCGCTGGTCGAAACGCTCAACATTGCCGCCGTCGCCACCATCCTGGGCGGCGTCGCGGCCATGGTCTTCGCCTTCCTGGGCAGCAGCAATCTCGGCGTCTGGGCGCCCGCCGTACCGGTCGCCCGGCGCCTCATGGACCTGATGCGCGCGTTTCCCGAGCTGATCATCGCCCTGTTCCTGATCTTCGTGCTCGGCACCAGCCCGGTGCCGGCGATGATCGCCGTCGCCTTTCACACCACCGGCGCGCTCGGCAAGCAGTTCTCCGAGGTCAACGAGAATCTGGATGCCAAAGCCATCGAAGGTCTGCAGGCCTGCGGCGCCAGCTGGCTGCAGCGCATGAAGTTCGCGGTGCTGCCGCAAGTGCTGCCGAACTATCTCAGCTATTTCATGCTGCGCTTCGAGATCAACGTGCGGGCCTCGGCCATTCTCGGTTTCGTCGGCGCCGGCGGCATCGGCACCGAGCTCCGCCGCACCATCGGCTGGGGCCAGGGCAGTGGCGACGAGACGGCGGCGCTGTTCGTGCTGCTGATCCTGTCGATCTTCCTGATCGATCAGGCCTCCTCGTTTCTGCGCAAACGCCTGACCGAGGGGCGCGCCGCATGACCGTCACAGCGCTCGGCCTCGAACCCGGCCCACATGCCCGCCGACAGGCAGTGATGTCATCGGTGCGCCGGCGGACGATGATCGGCTTCGCCATTCTGGCCGCCGTGTTGACCTATCTTGCCTATGCCTGGCTCGCCTTCGATATGTCGGGCCTGATTTCCCGCGCGCAGCCCGACCGCGCCGTGCTGCTGGCGATCGATTCCGTCGCCCACAAGGTGCATGTGACCAAATCGCTGCGCACGGACAGGATCACGATCGCCGTCGAGGGCGAGCGCACGGCCACCTACGACGCCCCGCCCGACTGGGTGGTCAAATCGGGCGATACCGTCCGGGTCGATCTGGGCGAAGGCTATGGCGCCGAGATCGTCGGCAAGACGCTCCATTTCACCGTCCCCGGCTATGGCGACATCACCGTCACGGCGGAGACGTCGGGCATCGTCGCCACGCTCCCCGACGGCCCCATCCCCGACTGGCTGAACGCCACCAAGGCCAAGTTCGACGCCCGGCCCAGCCTCGGCCGCCGCGTGCAGGTCTCGCGCGCGCGCATCGAGGTGCATCGCTTTTTCGTGGGCTGGGAGAACTTCTTCTTCCCCTTCAATTCCGAGCTGCAGACCTACTCCTTCGGCGACATCCTGTCGCTGGTCGGCAGCGACGAACGCCTGCAACCCGACACGCCGAACTGGGCCTACGTCTTCGAGACATTCTGGGACAATCCCGACTGGCAGCACGGCAACGTCTTCGTCGCGCTCTTGGAAACCCTGCTGATGGCGGTGCTGGGCACGGTCACAGCGGCGTTCGTGGGCCTGCCGCTGGCGGTGCTGGCGGCGCGCAACTTCTCGCCCTCCGGCATCGTCCGCTTCGTCGTGCGCCGCCTGTTCGACTTTCTGCGCGGCATCGACATGCTCATCTGGTCGCTGATTTTCATTCGCGCCTTCGGCCTCGGCCCGCTCACCGGCGCGCTCGCCATCGCCTTCACCGACACCGGCACGCTCGGAAAGCTGTTCTCCGAAGCGCTGGAAAACATCGACGGCAAACAGGTCGAGGGCGTGAAGTCGACCGGCGCGCGCAAGCTCCAGACCTACCGTTTCGGCGTGATCCCGCAGATCCTGCCGATCTTCGTTTCGCAGGGCCTCTACTACCTCGAATCCAACACCCGTTCGGCCACCGTCATCGGCGCGCTCGGCGCCGGCGGCATCGGGCTGATGCTGGTCGAAACCATGCGCACCTCGCGCGATTGGGAGAACACCCTCTACATCATCATCCTGACCGTCATCCTGGTCGTGATGATGGACAGCCTCTCCGGCTGGCTCCGCCGCCGCCTGATCCACGGCCGCGATGTGAACGCCTGAGCGCGCTGCGCCTCCGACGCCAGACCTGCCACCCATCACGTCATGCGGCCGGCTAACGAGTTTGCCCTATCGGCGACGACGAGACCTCCGAAGATCAAGCCTCAGTTCCGAGATGCCGCGTCAAATCCACTTCGTCTCGCAGCAACCTAACGACCACGATGTGGGCCTCACCGATCAGATAGACGATGTAATGCTTGGCGTGATGATGGATGCGCACCGGCGGGTCGTACTCGCGGCGTTCGGCAGCGATCTGTGGATTTGCCGCAATGATATCGATGGCCCGACGCAGACCGGCTTAATACCGGTCGGCCTGGTCGCGGCCGAAATTCTCGAATCCGTAGAGATAGCTGTCGATGATGCCGGTTTCGGCCTGGACCGTGAACCTAACCTTCATTCGCTGCGGCATTATCGGCGCGCCGCCGCGCTTCAGCCAATATCTCGTCGATCGTCCGGCCGCTGAGCCCGCTGGCCAGCCCGTCGTCGATAGCTGCCTGCAACGCCTTGATACCGGCTTGACTGTCCTGGTCTCGGCGGATCAGGTCGCGGACATAGTCGCTTGTCGTCGAGTAGCGCCCTTGGCGAACCTGAGCTTCGCACCAGTCCTTCATGCGCTCCGGCACGGAAACATTCATCTGAGCCATATCAGCTCCCTTTGCCTCTGGAATTTGACGCGATATATCAATAATTGTCAAATTTTGATATATCGTCGACGCGAAACCAGTGCGCCGCCGCACACGCTCTAACTCATGAACCCAATGAACATCTTGATCACCAGGGCGTTCAGGATGTCGACGAAGAAGGCGCCGACCAGGGGCACGACCAGGAAGGCCTTGGGCGAGGGACCGAAGCGCGAGGTCACGGCGTGCATGTTGGCGATCGCCACCGGCGTCGCGCCCAGGCCCAGCCCGACGAAGCCGGCGGATATCACGCCGGCGTCGTAATCCCGGCCCATGACGCGGAAGACGATGAACACGGCGACGAACGTGATCACCAGCATCTGCGCCAGCAACCCCATCAGGATCGGCGCAAAGGCGGTCGCCAGCGTCCAGAGCTGCATGCTCATCAGGCTCATGGCCAGGAACACGTTCAGTGCGACCTCGCCGAACTTGTCGATGGTCAGCGGATGGATCTCGAACTCGAACGCATCCGACAGATTGGCGATGACGATGCCGACGAACATCGCCGTCAGGAACCCCGGCAGCAGCACGCCTTCCGCGAACAGGAACCGGTTCACCGAATCGCCGACGGCGATGCAGATCGCCAGCATCAGGATCGCCGTCAGGATGTTGAACAGATCGCCCGCGCGGCCGTCGTCCTTGGCCACATCGGCCGCCATCGTCTTAGCGTCGTCGTCCGGTGACAGATCGTGACGCTGCACCAGCCAGCGCGCCACCGGCCCGCCCAGCAGGCCGCCGGCGACCAGGCCGAAGGTGGCGAACGCGATGCCGACCGCGCCGGCGCCGACGAGACCGGCCGCCTCCGCCTCCTTGCCCCAGGCGATCGCCGTGCCGTGTCCGCCGGCGAAGGATACGCTACCGCCCATCAGGCCGTAGCCCGGATGTTCGCCGAAGCCCAGCGCCAGCAGCACGCCGGTCAGGTTCTGCATCACCAGGAACACCGCCGCCACGCCGACCAGAATGGCCAGCGCCTTGCCGCCCGCCGCCAGCGTGCGCAACTTGGCGGTCAGGCCGATGGTGCTGAAAAACACCAGCAGCAGGACGTCGCGGATCTGCATGTCGAAGCTGATTTCCAGATCGAGCGTCCCGTAGATCACCGCGACCACGAGGCTGCAGACCAGGCCGCCGGTGACCGCCGGCGGAATGTAGAACTCGCTCAGCACCCGGATCTTCTCGTTCAGATAGAAGCCGAGATAGAGCACCAGGATGCTCAACATTAGGACGTCGAGCGGCTCGACCTGGTATTTCAGAAGCGACTCCACGACCGGCGTGTCCTATTGCGGCAGCGCGCGCAAGAAGGCGCGCACGACGGCGGCCGAGTTGCGCGAGGCGAGCTGGAAGAAGGTGCCGAGCTCGTTTTCGCCGTCGCCGCCGCCGGCCAGGTCCGACAGGCTGCGGAAGGCGATGAACGGGATGCCGTTGTTGAAGGCGACATGCGCCGTCGCCGCGCTTTCCATGTCCAGCACCTTCGCCTCAAAGGTATCGAACACATAGGTCCGGAAGTCGGCATTGTCGACAAAGGCCGAGCCCGAGACGCCGCTGCCGCCGACGACGATCCGGGGCGCGCGCGACAGGCATTCGTTCGCCGCGGCGCACGCCGTCAGATTCACATCGGCCGCCGCCGCCCGCGCGGTCGCCAGCAGGCCCGCATCGACGTCGAACCAGAACTTCTTCACCGGCTTGTCGGCGCCGGCCCGGGTCACATCGATCACCCGCGGATGGATCATGCCGTAGTTCGCGAACGGCGTTTCCAGGAACGGCGGCGGACTGTAGCCGTCGGGCGTCTGGCGGGCGTAGACGGCGTCGAGGTATTGCGCCCAGCGGTCGGCGACCACGACGTCGCC
Organism: Alphaproteobacteria bacterium; assembly: GCA_965232515.1. Lineage (GTDB taxonomy): Bacteria > Pseudomonadota > Alphaproteobacteria > JANQKO01. The sequence goes on from CBDDPY010000002.1 coordinate 4,036,958, forward strand.
GATGTTCAGCGCCGGGTCGACGCCGCCGGCGATGCCGGAAAAGACGATCGCGCGCAGCGAGAACCGGTCGATCGCCTGTTGCGTCGTCATCGCCGCGTTGACCATGCTGACGCCGCTCAGGAACAGCACCACGTCGTGGCCTTCCAGCTCGCCGGTGACGAACGTGCTGCCGTTGACGTCGTGCGCCGCCGGCGCCACGACCGCTTCGCGCAGCGTCTGCCACTCCGGCGGAAAGGCCGACATCACGGCAATGCGCGGCTTGTCGTCCAGCAGCCCGGCGGCGAAGCCGGGCGTCGCCATTGCCAACAGCATGACGGCGATAAGGCCGATGACGCGATACATCCGCATTTGAACTCCCCCTATGCTCGCCCACGCAATCTAGCAATCCCGGTCAACATTCGGACAGTGTCAACCGGTCTGCCCGGCCGTACCGGCTAGCATCGGGTCGGCGCGGAATTCGTCGGCCAGGAAATCGGCCACGGCGCGGACCTTTGGCGAGACCAGCCGCCGCGAGGCGTGCACGAGCTGGATCGGCAGCGCTGTCGGGGCATGATCCGGCAGCACGACACGCACGCGGCCGTCGGCGATGGCGTCGTGGAACAGCCAGAGCGGCGACACGCTGATGCCGAGGCCGGCGAGCGTCGCCTCGCGGATCGCATCGGAATTGTTGGCCAGGAACGGCCCGCTGACCCGCACCTTTATCGGCCCGCCGGCGCCCGTGAAGTGCCATTCGTTGCCGGTGGCGAGCTGGGTGTAGACGATGCATTGGTGTTTTTTCAGGTCCTGCGGCGTTGCCGGCACCCCGGCACGTTCGAAATAGGCCGGCGTGCCGACCGTGACCCGCCCCGTCGTGCCGACGCGCCGGGCGACAAGCGCGGTATCGGCCAGTTCGCCGATCCGCACGGCCAGATCGATGCCCGCCTCGACCAGGTCGTCATAGGCGTCCGCCGTCACCAGCTCGACCCGGATGTCGGGATAAGCGCGGAGCAGGCGGGGTAAGAGCGGCACGACGTGCAGCCGGCCGAACGCCACCGAGCTGGCGATGCGGATCAGCCCCGACGGCGCCGCGGCGCGGCGGCCGACGGAGGTCTCGGCCGCATCGGCGGCATCCAGCAGCCGCCGGCAATGCTCGTAATAGATCTTGCCGTCCTCGGTCAGCGACAGGGCGCGCGTCGTGCGCTGGATCAACCGCGCGCCGAGATGCTCCTCCAGCGCCGAGAGCTTGCGGCTGACCGTGGGTTGGGTCAGCCCGAGCTGGCGGGCGACGGCCGTCAGGTTGCCGATCTCGGCGACCCTGACGAATATCTGCGCGCTCTCGATCCGATCCATCGTTTCATACCGTTTCCGTATGAATGTTATCCACAGTCCCATTATTCATTCTAATTTCCGGATCACCTAATTTGTCGGTTCGCTGCCGCCAAAAGCTGAAAGATGTCGCTGCTTTTCGAACCGCTGCGCCTTCGCGACCTCACCTTGCGCAACCGCATCGTGGTCTCGCCGATGAGCCAATATGCCGCCGTCGACGGTCTGCCGACCGATTGGCACCTGCCGCATCTCGCCCGCTTCGCGCTTGGCGGCGCCGGCCTGGTCTTCACCGAGGCGACGGCCGTCGAGCGCCGCGGCCGCCGCACGCATGGCGACCTCGGCCTCTGGGACGACGCCCAGATCGGGCCACTGCGCCAGATCGTGGCGGCGATCCATGGCCTCGGTGCCAAGGCGGGCGTCCAGCTTGGCCATGCCGGCCGCAAGGCCAGCGAGCGCCGGCCCTGGCACGGCGAGTCGCCGCTCGACGACGAGGATACGAAGGCGCGCGACGAGCCGCCCTGGCCGGCGCTCGCGCCCTCGCCGCTGCCGTACCGAGACGGCTGGCCGACGCCGTCGGCGATGGACACGGCCGACATGCGCGCGGTCGCCGATGCCTTCGGACAGGCCGCGCGGCGCGCCGATAGCGCCGGCTTCGACGCCATCGAGCTCTATGCCGGCCACGGCTTCCTGCTGCATCAGTTCCTGTCGCCGGTCGCCAATGTCCGCGACGATGACTATGGCGGCTCGCTCGAGAACCGCGCACGCTTCCCGCTCGAGGTCGTCGATGCGGTGCGTGCACACTGGCCGGCCGAGAAGCCGCTGTTCGTGCGCCTGTCGGTGATCGACTGGGTCGACGGCGGCCTGACGCTGGACGACAGCGTCGCCATCGCCGCGCTGCTCGGCGCCCACGGCGTCGACGTCTTCGACTGCTCGACCGGCGGTATCGGTAGCGCTGCCGGCCGGCAGCGGATCCCCGTCGGCCCGGCGTTCCAGGCGCCCTATGCCAAGCCGTTTCGCGACGCCGGCCATCTGAGCATGGCCGTCGGCCTGATCCGCACCGCGCACGAGGCCGAGGCGATCCTGCAGGCCGGCCAGGCCGACCTGGTGGCGCTCGCCCGCGAGATGCTGAATGATCCGAACTGGCCGCTGCACGCCGCCGGCGAGCTGGGACTGGATGATGACTTTGAGCACTGGCCGCCGGCCTTCGGGTGGTGGCTCAACCGGCGCGCCAAGGCATTGGCACGACTGCAGAGCTGACCGGCGCGCGGCACAAATCGAGGAGACGCCCATGGCCCGACGCAACATCGACGTGGACAAACCCTGGCACCGCAGCATTCCCTTCGCGCAAGGCGTCGAGGTCAGCGGCCGGGTCCTGTTCACCGCCGGCATCACCGCCCGCGACCCGGAGGGCAAGCTGATCGGCGCCGGCGATATCCGCCGCCAGATGGAGGCCTGCTTCGAAAACCTGGGCGACGTGCTTGCCGCCGCCGGCGCCACGTTCGAAGATATCGTCAGGATCGTCATGTACACGACCGACATCGAAGGGTTCAGCCAGCACGCCGACGTCTGGCGCAGCTACTTCGTCGCCCGGCCCGCCAGCACGCTGGTCGAGGTGCGGCGGCTGGCGCTGCCGGAAATGACGGTCGAGATCGAAGCCGTGGCGCATCTCGGCGATTGAATGATCTTGTTGGCCAGAGGACCATGACTTGGCCCGTCCCGCTCCCCCACCCGACCACCCACGGGAGTATGCTTGATGGGTGGTCGGGTGGGGCTTTCCGTGCCGAGCGCGTCGGCAAAGCCGACGCTGGCTCGGTTGTCCAGCGCCCCTTGGGCGCGACAACCACGGAAAGGGGACGGGTCGAGCTCAATACGAATTGAACACGAAGGGGATGGGGACAGTGACGGAACAGCGTTTAAGTGACTTCATGGCCGACGCGGCCGACGACATCACGTCCGCCTGCACGTCCTGTGGCAAATGCGTCGAGATCTGCCCGGTGGTGCCGCATGCCGGCGTCGCCGATGTCGCGCCCGCGACGCTGGTCGGCGGCGTGCTCGACGTGCTGCGCGACGGCGGCGAGCTGACCGGCGGCTCCGCCGCCTGGGCGCACCAGTGCGATGGCTGCGGACGCTGCATTCCGGCCTGCCCCGAGGGCGTCAATCCGCGCACCATGCTGATGCTGGCGAACAGCGTCTCCGCCGAAACCCACAGCGAGACGCCGCAGCTCTTCCGCCGCATGTCCCGCGCCATCCGCCTGATGGCGGCAATGCAGCTGGCACCCAACGACCTCGACCGGCTGCTGCGGCCGTCGAAGGCGCGCGAGGTGCCGGTCGTATTCTATGTCGGCTGCAACGCCATCCGCACGCCGCATCTCTTGTTCAATGCCATGTACGTGCTCGACGCCGTCGACGTCGATTACGAAGTGCTGGGCGGCCCGGCCGCCTGCTGCGGCATCGTCCACACCAAGTGGCAGGGCGAGGCCGAAGCCGGCGGCCGCGTCACCGACGGCACGCTGCGCCGCTTCGGCGACTTCGAGCCCGAGACCGTGCTGAGCTGGTGTCCGTCCTGCAATCTTCATATCGGCGAGTCGCTCAGCGGTTACCGCGAGACCGGCTTCGCCTTCGAGCATGTGACCGACTACATGGTCGAGCACGAGGCCAAGCTGCAGGCGCGCTATACGACCGAGGTGCCGATGCGCGTGTTGCTGCACGCGCACGAGGGCATGGCCGATCTCGGCGAAAACGTCGCCCGGCTGCTCCGCGCCGTACCCGGCCTAGAGGTCGCCGACATCGCCTGGGAATCCGGCTATACCTGCGGCGGCTCGGGCGCCGACCGTTCGCCGGGCCTGAAAGCCGAACGCCGCCAGGCAACGTTGGAGCGGGCCGCGCAACCGGACATCGACGCGCTCGTCTCGCTCTACCACGGCTGCCACATCCAGCTCGCCGCGACCGCCGAGCAGGGCGGCAAGCCAGTGATGAACTTTACCGACATCCTGGTGCGCGCGCTCGGCGGCGAGCCGCGCGAGGACGCACTTCAGGGCTGGCGCATGGCAGGCGATTGGCGGGCGCTGGTCGACGAAACTGCGCCGATGCTGCAGCGGAACGGTATGGACCTCGACCCGGACTGGCTCGCCGAGGTGCTGCCCGACGTGTTCGCCGCCAAGGAATTCGCCGGCGGCCTGGAGGCGATCGACCGCAACCGCTGAACCGACGCCGCACGCCCGATGACCGCCTGGGACCTGCTGTTCACGAACGCCTGCCTGGCGACGATGGCCGACGGCGACGGCTTCGGCCGCATCGACGGCGGCGCGGTCGCGGTCGCCGACGGCCGCATCGCCTGGCTCGGCCCGATGGACGCACTGCCGGCCGGCGAGGCCCACACCGTACGCGACCTCGGCGGCAAGTTACTGACCCCCGGCCTCGTCGATCCGCATACCCACATCGTTTATGGCGAGGAAGGCCTTGTCGACTTCGAGGTGCTGTCGCAAGGCGGCGGCCGCGCCGAGCTGGAAGCGAAAGGCGGCGCCGTCCAGGGCCTCGTTCGCCGCACCCGCGAGATGTCGGAAGCGGATCTCTTCGCCGCCAGCCGCGCGCGCATGGCGCGACTGATCGCCAATGGCGTCACCACCGTCGAAAGCAAGTCCGGCGCGGGCCTCGACTACGATACCGAGCTCCGTGCCATGCGCATCTCCCGCGCCCTCGGCCGCGACCTGCCGGTCACTGTGATCTCGACGTTCCTGGGGGCGCACGGCCTGCCGCCGGAATACCGGGACCGGCGCGACGATTATGTCGACTTCCTCTGCGACACGGTCCTGCCGGCCGCCGTGCAGCAGGACCTGGTCGACCAGGTCGATGGCTTCTGCGACGCCGTCGGCTTCGACCATGCCCAGATCGGCCGCCTGTTCGACCGCGCGACCGCCTATGGCCTGCCGGTCAAGCTGCACGCCGACCAGTACACCGACTTCGGCGCCGGCGCGCTCGTCGCCGAATATGGCGGCCTGTCGGCGGACCATTGCGAATACGCGTCCGAAGCGACCGTGCGGGCAATGGCGGCGGCCGGCACCGTGGCGACGCTGCTGCCCGGCGCCAACTGGACCTTGCATGAAACCCAGAAACCGCCGGTGGCCCTCTTCCGAGAATTGGGCGTGCCCATGGCGCTGGCAACCAACTGCAATCCCGTCAGCTCGCCGGCCACCTCGCCGTCCGCCGTCATGCACATGGCCTGCTACATGTTCGGCCTGACGCCGGAAGAAGCGCTCGGCGGCTTCACTGTCAGCGGCGCGAAGGCGCTGGGCCTGGAAGACAGCGCCGGCCGCATCGCCGTCGGCCGCACCGCCGACCTCGCCGCCTGGGACACGGACGACCCGCGCGGCATCGCTTATCCCATCGGCGGCGCGCCCTGCCTGACAGTGGTGAAGGACGGCGTCGTCGTGCACGAAAGCCCGCCGCCCGCCTTCGGAGCCGCGCCGTGACCGCCGAGCCGCAAGCCGATCTCCTCGCCTGGCTCGATGCCGAGCGCGACCGCCAACGCGATTTCCTGCAGGCACTGACCCGCATTGACACCTGCAATCCGCCCGGCGACACCCGCGCGGCGGCCTCCTTCGTGCGCCGTTTCCTCGACGACGAGGGCATCCCCTACCGCATAGAATCCCCGCAGGCCGAGATGCCGAACCTGATCAGCAGCTTCGGCGGCACGGGCGCCGGCCGGCACTTGGTGCTGAACGGCCATCTCGACGTCTTCCCCATCGGCGACCGCGATGCCTGGACGCGCGACCCGTTGAGCGGCGACCTGGCCGACGGCCGCGTTCACGGCCGCGGCACCGTCGACATGAAGTGCGGCACCACGGCGATGATCTTCGCGCATGCCTATCTGCACCGGCTGCGCGACCGCCTGCCCGGCCGCGTTACGCTGACCGTGGTCTCCGACGAAGAGACTGGCGGCCGCTGGGGCGCCGACTGGCTGACCAGCCGCTGCGCCGAAGAGGTACTGGGCGACTGCGTGCTGAACGCCGAGCCGAGCGGCCTGCAGACCATCCGCTTCGGCGAGAAGTCGATCCTCTGGGTGCGTTTCAAGATATCTGTGCCCGGCGGCCACAGCGCCTATCCGCACACCAGCGCCAGCGCCAACAAGATCGCCGCGCAACTGATCCGCGATCTCGAGGCCATCGAGATCATGCAGCCGGACGAGCCCGACGTGGTCCGCGACACCCTCGACCGCGCCGAGGTGCGGGCAGCCACCGACCGCGCGCTCGGCGCCGGCGCGGCCCAGGTCATGCGCCGGGTCTCGGTCAATATCGGCGTCATGCAGGGCGGCGTCGCCATCAACATGCTGCCCGACGCCTGCGTGCTCGACATCGACTTCCGCTTGCCCGTCGGCATCGCGCGGGCGGCGGTGCTGGCCCAGATCGCGAACATCGCCGCGCGCTATCCGGCCGTGTCGTTCGAGGAGCTGCTGGCCGGCGGCCCGGAAGCGAACTGCTCCGACCCCACGCACGAGATGGTCGGCCACCTGCAGCGCCATGCCGCGCCCGCCGTCGGCCACGACCCCCAGCCCATCGTCAGCCTCGGCGGCACCGACACACGGTTCTGGCGCGACCGCGGCGTCCCCGCCTTCGTCTACGGCTGCTCGCCCGCCGGCATGGGCGCGCCCAACGAAAGCGTCGATCTCGACGAGTTCCACCATGTCCTCCGCGTCCACGCACTGGCCGCCCTCGACTTTCTGACAGCCGCAAATCCCGGAGCATCCACGTGACCTTTGCCGACTACGCCGATTACGACGCCCTGGGCCTCGCCGAACTTGTCCGCGACGGATCGGTCAGCGCCGCGGAGGTGCTGGAGGCCGCCATCGACCGCATCGAGGCCCACGACGGCACGCTGAATGCCGTCGTCCACAAGGCCTACGAGCAGGCCCGCGCCGACCTCGACGACCTGCCCGACGGTCCGTTCAAGGGTGTGCCGTTCCTGGTCAAGGACCTGGGTTGCGCCGTTGCCGGCATGCCGATGACGCAGGGCAGCCGGTTCTTCCGCGACTACGTGCCGGCGGCCGACAGCGAGCTCGCCACGGCCTACCGTGACGCCGGCCTCGTCATCCTCGGCAAGACGAACACGCCGGAATTCGGCATCTCCGGCACGGCGGAATCGGCCATGCTGGGGGCCTGCCGCAATCCCTGGAACCCGGAACGCATTTCCGGTGGCTCCAGCGGCGGCGCCGCGGCCGCGGTCGCGTCCGGCATGGTGCCGGTCGCGCATGCGAGCGACGGTGCCGGTTCGATTCGCCTGCCCGCCGCCATGTGCGGCATCTTTGGCCTGAAACCCAGCCGCGGCCGCCACCGCCCGGTCGTGCCGCGCGCCGACGTGATGCACGGCTTCTCCAGCCAGCACGTGCTCACCCGCACGGTGCGCGACAGCGCCGCCATGCTCGATGCGACGCTCGACCGCCGCAATCCCTACGGCCCACCGCCGCCGGCGCGGTCGTATCTCGACGAGGTCGGCGCGCCGACGGGCCGCCTGCGCATCGCCTTCTCGCCCGACCGGCCGTCCGGCGAGGCGCCGCAGCCGTTCATGGCCGACGCCCTTCGCGGCGTCGCCGACCGTCTTGCCGATCTCGGCCACGAGGTCGTCGAGCAACCGATCCCGCTGCCCTATCAGCCCTTCTACAACGCCTTCGCCACGGTCGCCGCCGCCCAGTTCGCCGCCCGGATCGACGCCGCCATCGAACTGCTCGGCCGCCAACCCGAAGCCGATGACCTAGAGCCCGTGACCTGGGCCCGCCTCGAACGCGGTCGTGGCAAATCAGGCGCCGACGTCGCCGCCGCCCTGGAAGTGCTGGCGTCGCACGGCCGCATCGTCACCGACTTCTTCGACGACCATGATATCTTCCTGAATCCCGTCATGGCCGGCGGCACGCCCGAGGTCGGCTATCTCGACCCTGTCACCGTGCCGCCGCCCGAGCATTCGAAGCGCTCGGGCTACATCTTCTTCATGACGCTGCCGTTCAACGCCACCGGCCAGCCCGCCATGTCCGTGCCCATGGGCTTCGACGCCGACGGCCTGCCGCTCGGCTTCCACTTCGTCGCACGCTACGGCGACGAGGCGACGCTGATCCGCCTCGCGTCACAACTCGAGGAAGCCCACCCTTGGACCGGGAAGAAACCGGCGATCTGGGGCTAACCGACCAGGTTCAGCTTCTTCGCGACCGCGTCGACCGCTTCCTTGACGTCCTGATAGGTCTTGTTGATGAAGTCGATGCGCGTGCCGCCGTCGAGCGGTCCGCCCGAGGCGCCCTCCGGCCGCGGCGCCGGCGTCAGCATCAGAATCTCATCCGTGTTGACTACCACTGGACTGCCGTCCGGCCGCGTCAAATCGATAAACGCCATGTCTCTGCCCTCCAGTCGGCGTCGGGCCATCCGACACCCGTCGTGACACATTAGTGCGCCCCACACCCTGTGCGCTCTGCGCTCCCTGTGCTTAGATCGGGTCATGACGATCCCAAACAACCCGCTAACGGACTCGACCGACCTGCGGCACGACGGCGCGGCGTTGCGCGAGCGCGCACAACGGGACGGCTATCTGCTGATCCGGGGCCTGCTGCCGCGCGACGTGGTCGACGCCGCCGCGGCGGAGCTCGCCGCGACCATGGCGGACGCCGGCTGGATCCCTGCCGGCCGGCCGCTCGACGACGCGCCCGCCAACGGCGACACGTTCTGCGTCGAGCCGCAGCCCGCCTTCATGGACGTGTTCTACCGCCAGCTCGGTTTACGCAGTCTGCACGCGCTCAAGCTTCGGCCCGAGCTGATGCGGTTCTTCCGGAAGCTGTTCGGCGAGACGCCGTTCTGCCCGCCGCATTTCGTCACCCGCCTCGCCTTCCCGGACCGCGACGCCTACGCCACGCCCGCGCATCAGGACTACGTGCATTTCGAGGGCAGCCGCGACAATTGGGCCGCCTGGATTCCCTTCACCACCATCGACGCGGCGCGCGGCGGTCTCGCCATCGCCGCCGGCTCGCACCGCGACGGCGCCTACGACATGCGGCCGGCGCTCGGCGCCGGCCAGATGGTCATCGACGCCGATCTCGACAATCTCGACTGGCGTTGGAGCCCGCTTGCGCCCGGCGACGTGCTGATCCACAACTGTCTGACCGTGCACAAGGGCCTGCCGAACAAATCCGCCGGCATGCGCGTCTCCATGGACTGCCGCTACCAGCCGCTGTCCCAGCCCATCGGCGAGAAGTTCCTCGGCGTCTCGCACCAGCTCCGCACCTGGGATGAGCTCTACCGCGACTGGCCCGACGACGCCGAGAGCCGGGCGCTGAAATACTACTGGCGCGACCTCGACCTCGACGTCGTGCCCTTCACCTACCACTGGTACGACCGTCGCGACGCCACGGCGCTCGCCATGGCCGAGGCCGGCGATACGCAAGCCGCCATCGCGCTGGAAAACATCGCCCGGAAACACCGTGACCCGGCCATGCGCGCCCGCGCCGAACGGGCGCTTGCCGGGCTGGCGTCAGGCTGAGCGCGGCGCGACGGCGGCCGCCTCGGTCGCGCGCGGCAGACAGAGCTCGATCGTCGTGCCGCGGCCGGGCTCGCTGACGGTCCGGATGTGGCCGCCGGACTGTTTAACGAAACCGTAGACCATACTCAGCCCTAGTCCGCTGCCCTCGCCGACCTCCTTGGTCGTGAAGAACGGCTGGAAGACCTTGTCCTGAAGTTCCTTGGGGATGCCGATGCCGGTATCCGACACGGCGATCACGACATAGTCACCCGGCGGGGCGTCGCGGTTCCGCGCCGTGTCGTCCATGTCGAGATGCGCGTTTCTGGTTTCCACCCTGAGCGTGCCGCCGTCCGGCATGGCGTCGCGCGCATTGATCGCCAGGTTCAGGATCGCCGTCTCGACCTGGCTCGGATCCACACGCGTCGACCACAGCTCACCGTCGCCGGCGACGGCAAGCTCGATCGTCTCGCCGAGGGTCCGGCGCAGCAGCGTCTTCATGCCGCCGATCAGGTCGTTGAGATCGATGACCTGCGGCGCCAACGTCTGCCGTCGCGAGAACGCCAACAGCCGGGCGGTCAGCTCGGCGCCGCGTTTGGTCGCGTCCAGGGCCGCGCGGATACGGCGTTGCGCTGTCGCGTCCGCCTTGATGCGGCGCTCCATCAGCTGCAGGTTGCCCAGCACGATGGCCAGCAGGTTGTTGAAGTCGTGCGCCAGGCCGCCCGTCAGCTGGCCGACGGCCTCCATCTTCTGCGCCTGCCGAAGCTGCGCCTCCGTGCCGCGGCGCTCGGTCGTATCGGTGCCCGTCGCGACGACGCTGGCGACGCGGCCGGCGTCATCGATGACGGGCAGATAGTTGCCTTCGACCTGGCGCGTCCGCCCGTCGGGATAGGTGATTTCGACGGCCAGGTCCCGGGGCTCGCCCTTGAGCGCCGCCTCCAAGTGCGGCTGCAGCTGCGCCCGCATCTCGGGCGCCATCACCTCCGTCGCCTTCTTGCCCTCGGCCTCCTCGGGCGTCGCCTTGAGCCACTGCGCAAACGTCCGGTTCAGGAACCGGTAGCGCAGGTCGGGACCGATATTGCAGATCAGGATCGGCAGCGCGTCGGCGATCAGGCGCAGCTGTCGCTCGCTCTGCCGCAGGGCCGCCTGCGCCTTCTTGCGTTCGGTGATGTCGACCAGAACCGCATGCGAGCAGACGAGCCGGCCGTCGGCGTCGTATTGCGACGCCGCGGTCACCAGGACGTCGAGATGCCCGCCGTTCTTCTTGACGAACTGGAACTCGGCGTCGACGAAACGACCCTGTTCGGCGAAGGCGGGCAGGACGACCTCCTGCGCGTATTTGCGCGACTCCGCCGTCAGGAACTCGGTCGGCCGGCGGCCCAGGACCTCGCGCCGCTCGTAGCCCAGCTGCGCCAGCCAATAGTCGCTGACCGCGATGAAGCGCCGGTCGGCATCGATCGAATGCAGCATGACCGGCGTGTTGTGATAGAGCGAGCGATAGCGCGCCTCGCTGTCGCGAAGTTGCTGTTCGGTTCGTCGCCGCGCCGTCACGATCTCGGTGAACATCACGACGCCGCCGGGCGTGCCATCGGCCTGCGGCCAGGGCCACAGCTGCCAGCGGACCCATTCCGCGCTGCCGTCGGCACGCCGCAGGCGGTCTTCCTCGCCGCGCAGCGGCTGGCCGGCGCGGCAGCGCGCCAGCCGCTCCTGCCAGTCCGCGCCGGCCGCGCCGAACAGGTCCGCGTGGCCGCGGCCGATGACCGCGTCCTCCGTCAGGCGCAGGTCGCTCAACCAGCGGCGGCTGACGGCGAGATAGCGCAGATCGGCGTCGAGGATCGCGATCGCGGCCGGCGCCTTGTCGATGAACAGCCGCAGCCTGCTCTCCGCCGCCGCCAGCCGGCGCACGGTCTCCTGCCGCTCCAGGCCGAGGGACAGACGATCGCCCGCCACGTGGTCGATCTCCAGCCGCTCGACCGCCATGGCGGCCAGGTCCCGCAGATCAGCGCGTTCGTCTTCGCCCGGCGCCGGCCGCGGCGCCGTGTCCATGACGCACAGCGTCCCGACGTTATGGCCGTCCGGCATGGTCAACGGCGCGGCCGCGCAGAACCGGATGTGCGGGGCGTCGGTCACCAGCGGGCTCTGCGCGAAACGCGGGTCTTCGGCCGCGTCGGGCACCACGAAGACCTCGCCAGCCAGGATGGCCTGGGCGTGGAACGCGTCGTCGCGGTCGATCTGCGCGACATCGAGCCCGTAACCGGCCATGAACCGGACCCCGTTCCGATCCGCCAACCGGATCAGCGCGATCGGCGCGTCGAACAGACGCGCGGCGATCCGCGCGATCCGGTCGAAAGCCGGGTCGGGCGCCGTGTCGAGCATGGCATGGCGCCGGGCCGGCGGGTCCGGAAAGGTCGAAGGCGGCAACCGGCTCATCGGCTGGGGGTCTCTCGGCATTACACGCAACCGACCCCTCGCATAAAGCCTATGCGTGTATCGCCTTATTTTTTCCTAACAAATGAAATTTACGCCACCCCAAGCTCGCCAAAAAATTGATTCCACCGCCGCCGAATTCACGACCGTCTGACCCGGTCCCCAGCCTCCGTCAAGGACCGCGCGGCGAGACATCATTTTGTTCCCTGTGCCCTCCGCGATCTCTGTGGTTACATCGACGGGACGCGACGCCCTTGGCCCGCGACAAGAGGGAACGCAGCCCTGACATTGCTACATCAGCCGTCATTGCCGACGATATTGCTGGCCGCGGCCGTGCTGACGTCTTGTCAGTCGTCCTTCCCCACGCCCGCCGCGCAGCCGCGCCCGCTCGACGCCGCGACGCTCCGCGACACGCTCGTCACCCACACGCTGACCCGCTCGGGCGGCCCCTTCTGGCGCCCCTGGGATTATGCCGGCGTGCACGGTGCGGACGGCACCATGGCGGCCAGGGTCGTCTGGCGCGGCGGCGAAGACCGCGCCACCGGCATTTGGGAGCTCGACGCCGACGGTCGCTACTGCCGCACCTGGTCGAACGACTGGGCCGAGGGCCAACGCGGCTGCTTCCAGGTCACCCGTCATGGCGCGACGCTGATCTTCGACCATGAAAGCGGCGCCCGCGGCGACGCCGATCGCTACCGGTATCGGTTGCGGCCGGGCAACCCTTTCGGTCTTTGAGGCGCGCACGCGGGTTTCCGAAAATCCGATGCGCCGGGCCGCCGGCCATAAAAAGCGCGCGCATCCGGGCTTTTTCCGGCCGGCCTTAAGCACTCTTTAATGGCGAACCACATAGCGTTCCATTACCCGCGTGCGTTTCGCGTAATTCATGTCGGATCGGTGGTCGCCCCATGAAGCTCGTTGGTCTTTCGCTCGTCTTTTTCTGCACGTTCGGCGGTTTGTTCATCGCCATGCAATTCGACTATTCGGGCTTCTCGAAACTGATGTTCCTGATCCTGGGCGCCATGCCCGGCGAGATGGTGATCATCGGCGGCTGCGCGCTGGCCGCGTTCCTGGTCGCCAATTCCCGCGAGACCATCAAGGGAACGATCAGCTACCTCAGCGCGCTCACCAAGCCGGCGGCCCACTCGAAGGAGGATTATGTCGAGCTGATGGCGACGCTGTTCGCTGTGTTCAAGCTCGTCCGCACCAAGGGCTGGCTGGCGCTGGAGCAGCATATCGAGCACCCGGACCGCAGCGATCTGTTCGCCCAGTTCCCCAGATTCGCCGCCAACGGCCACGCCACCATCTTTCTCTGCGACTATCTGCGCATCATCTCGATGGGGAACGAGAACCCGCACGAGCTCGAAGCGCTGATGGATGAGGAAATCGAGACCATCGAGCATCACGAATCGCATCCCGGCCATGCCGTGCAGACCATGGCCGATGGCATTCCGGCGCTCGGCATCGTCGCGGCCGTGCTGGGCGTGATCAAGACCATGACCTCGATCAACGAGCCGCCGGAAGTGCTGGGCAAGCTGATCGGCGCCGCGCTCGTCGGCACGTTTCTCGGCGTCTGGCTGGCCTACACCATGGTCGCGCCCGTGGCCGGCGCCATGCGGGTGAAGGCCGACTCCAAGGTCATGTACTACAAGAGCATGAAGGTCGGCATCATCGCCTTCCTCAACGGCGCGTCTCCGCAGGTCGCCGTCGAGTTCTCCAGAAAGCTCCTGCCGCACGAACTGCAGCCCAGCTTTCAGGAACTGGAAGAACACCTGAGCGACCTCCCGGCGCTGGCCGCCTAGCGCTGGGTGCCTTTGGGCCGGATCGCCGCGTCGCTCCGGATATCGCCGCCCCACCTTCGTCATGCCGGCGCGGAAGGCTGTGAAGGCGTTGCCTGTGAACCGGCAACGCACGTCATGCTGGCGCAGGCCAGCATCCAGCGGAATCGCAACCTGTTGAAAAACAACAAACCTGGATCCTGGCCTTCGCCAGGATGACGGTAGAGATGGCATCCATGGGCCTGAACGGCGGGCGCGTTCTCTAGTCAGCAGGTTCGGATCGGCCCATTGCGGCCGGCGCCGGCCGCGTTTTTTTACATCCGCCGCGGCCCGTGTTAGGTTGCTCTCTCCAAGCCAACACGACGAACTCTGACCGGCGTCCCTCGGCGCGCGGGCGGCATGGCGTTCGCACGCCGCCTTCGCAGGGGACCGGTGGGAGGGCGACGTGCGGCCCGCGCGGGGCCGATGTGCAATCACAAGCGGTACGATACAGGGGGTCAAACCTGTGACCGACGACACTGTCTTTGAGGACATCAACGAAGCGAAAGCCGATCTGCATCACATCTACAACGAGCCCGATCCACGGGCCTATTTCCGCGAGCTGCGTAAGCTCGGCTACGCCATCCCCGGCGCCGCCAAGCCGATCTTCCGCAAGCTGATCGACGTCCTGGGCCGGCGCCAGGACGATCCGGTCCGCGTGCTCGACCTCGGCTGCTCCTATGGCGTCAACGCCGCGCTGCTCAAGCACGACCTGTCGATGGACGCGCTCTACGACCACTGGGGACACAAACGGTTCGATGACGCCTCGCCCGACGAGGTCGCCGAATACGACCGGCAGTATTTCGCCAGCCTCGACGGCGGCGAGGACATCGAGGTGATCGGCCTCGACCAGTCGAAGAACGCCATTGCCTTCGCCGAGGAGGCCGGCTTGCTGGACGACGGCCTCGCCGTCGATCTCGAAACCGCGCCGCTGCCCGATGGCGCGCGGGACGATCTGACCCCGGTCGATCTGGTGACCTCGACCGGCTGTGTCGGCTACGTCACCGACAAGACCTTCGACCGCCTGCTGCCCGCCGTCACCAGCGGCCGCCCGTCCTGGCTCGCGAACTTCGTGCTGCGCATGTTTCCGTTCGAGGACATCGCCCGCACGCTCGACGCGCGCGGCTACGTGACGGAAAAGCTCGCCGGCCGCACCTTCGTGCAGCGCCGCTTCGTTTCCGCCGACGAGCAGGACCAGGTCCTGGCGCAGCTGCGCGAGCAGGGCGTTGACCCCACCGGCAAGGAAGCCGACGGCCACCTGCACGCCGAGTTCTTCCTGTCCCGCCCCCGCTCGGACGCCGAAAAGCTGCCGCTCGAACGCCTGCTCGCCGCCTGACCCGGGCTGGCAGGCTGCTGAAAACGTCGCTATCCCAGGACAGCAATGCTTCGAGACGGCGCTTCGCGCCTCCTCAGCATGAGGTAAGGCATTGATATCAAATACGAACCTCATCCTGAGGAGCGGCCCGAAGGGACGCGTCTCGAAGGATCGCCATGGGCGCTGCGCCCGTTTTCGGCAGCCTGCTAAACCCGCTTCGATGCCCAGCGCGCCACCAGCGGCAGGGCCTGCGCGGCCTCGGGGAAGACGTCCATGAACATGTCGCGGTACCAGGCCGTCTCCGCCGCCGCGCCGGCCGCCGCCGGCGCCGCCGCGGCCAGCAGCCTGTCGGTGCCGCTGCCCTGATCGAACTGGGCCTTGCGGCGCCAGACGATGTCGTCGGGCAGCAGATCGGCGAAGGCGCGGCGCAGGATCCATTTCTCGATCCCGTCGCCGCCGTCGGCCGCCGCGCGCAGCTTCAGCGCCGGGTCGATGCGCATGGCGAGATCGATCATCTCCAGGTCGAGATAGGGCACCCGCGCCTCCAGCCCATGCGCCATGGTCATCCGGTCGACGCGCTGCAGGTTGATGTTGTGCATGGCCGTGATCGACCGGCGCAGCTCGCGGCCGAGCCGGGCGCCGTCGGCATAGTCCTTGTGGTAGGCGTAGCCGGCGAACAGCTCGTCGGCGCCCTCGCCGGTCAGCACCACCTTGACCCGCTGCGCCGCCTCGCGGGCGACGAACCAGGTCGGCGCCGCGCTGCGCACCAGGTCGGCGTCGAACGATTCCAGGTGGTAGAGGATCTCCGGCAGCGCCCGCAACAGCTCGTCGGCGGGGATCACGTATTCGTGGTGCGTGGCGCCGATATGCCGGGCGACATGGCGCGCCGCGGCAAGGTCGTCGCTGCCCTCCAGGCCGACCGCGAAGGTGTGCAGCCGGTCGAGATGCCGTTTGGCGAGCGCGGCGATGATGCTGGAATCGAGCCCGCCCGACAGGAATGCGCCCAGCGGCACGTCGCTGCGCAGCCGCTTCACCACCGCCCGCTCCAGCGTCGCGCGCAGGCGCGCCGCCGCCGCCGCCGGATCGGTGAGCGCCGCGGTCGGCGCCGGCACGGCGTAATAGGGCGTCAGGCCGGCGCCGACATCGCTATCGTCGCCATCATCACCGCCGTCGCCGATGCCACCATCGATGCCGCCGTCGAAGACATGGCCCGGCGGAAACTCGCTGAGCGTGTCGACGCGGCCGGTCAGCGCCTTGATCTCGGACGCGAGGTAGAGCGCGTCGTCGCGGCGGCCGATATAGAGCGGCTTGATGCCGATCGGGTCGCGCGCCGCCAGCACCCGGCCGCGGTCGCTCAGCACGAAAGCGAACATGCCGTCCAGGCGCCGCACGAAGTCCGGCCCGTGGGCGCGACAGCCGTGCAGGATCGGCTCGGAATCGCTGCCCGTGCGAAACGTCGCCGCCGGCGTCCCGGCGGCGAGATCCGCGCGCAGCACCGCGTCGTTGTAGATCATGCCGTTGGCGATCAGCGCCGCCGCGCCGTCGGCGGTGGCGAGCGGCTGCGCGCCGCCTTCAGGATCGATGATCGCCAGCCGCTTGTGGCCCAGCACGCCGCCGGCGCGGTCCAGCCGCCGGCCCTCGCCGTCCGGCCCGCGATGGGCCAGCCGCTCGAGCATCTCGCCGACAATCCCCTCGCCCCCCGCCGCCCCGCGCACGAACGCAATCCCGCACATCGCCCATCACCCCGCGCCCAAGACACCCACGCGGCCACCCCCACCGCCGCGCCGCCATCATAGGGACCAAGCCGTAATTGTCGAACGGCCCCTGCCGGGCCGCGGCGGCGAGAGGCCATCGAAACCGACGAACTGCTTCACACCTGCCGTGATCGGCACGTCGCGGCCTTTGCCGGACGCTTACCAACTGGTTCACGCAACGATTAGTGCACTGTCACCGTAATCGGCGTCCGACGGATCGAATTAGCGTTCTATTTTGGCGAATCGGGATCTTTCACCCAGACGGGGATGTCGGGACGAGTGAACCTCGCACCCGTGTTCGCTTGCATACAGTCCATCAGATATGGCGCCACGTCAGGTCTTTTCTCCAACGTGAGAGTTTCGCCCAGTTCTTGGGCAAACCATGCCACAGCGGTCGCATCGTCATTTGCATCAACCTGCATAAATGGATCGGTGAATGGCTCGCGCCACAGTCTGTAGACTGCCATGAAGCCCTCCTGCCAAGCCCCGTCACAATAGCCGCGTCAATCAGCGCAATCGCGAAACGCTACACTAGCGATGCAGTTAGTCTAAGCCTGAACTGCGCGCTCTCGATTTGACGATTTGGCACACCATCGTCGTTGTGGAAGAAAGAGCGAGAGGACCAATCGTTTGTGCTTAGGCGAGGCCCTGGGCAAGAAGAAATTTCGCCCAGAAGTCTTTTGCCACCGTGAACACATCGACAGCAGGTCGGTTGTCGCCGGCGGCATCCCTGATTTTGAGCCTATACGTCGTCGTTGTAGTTTCACGCCCCGATCCGTCAACGTTGGCCGTGCCCCGTACAGAGTTGGATAACAGGCTCGACGGTGCCGAAATCGTCGCGCTAGCTGTAGTTTCAACAACATCCGCCGGATAGAAATCTACCGTCATGTGCTTCGAGCCGTTGGCTACATCCTGGCATAGGCTTAGCTCAGGGCACTGCTGCCAAAGGAACCTTTTGAACCACATGGGCGGCATTCCCCGGTTCGCATCTGGTTTGGTTCTGGATGGTGACGTTGGTGCGACCAATAAATCTTGAGCCGAGACGTCGCTCTCGAACTTCGCCTTCCAACACCAGTCTACCAGGAGCCAAGCCGTGATCGCGGCATTAATGCCGTGGTCACTAATGCCATCACGTGAATGCGAAGCGCTTACTACGCGGGCAATCTCGCGCTCAAGCTTCGCAAGCATGCCGCGCGGCGCATCGAGCGCGAAAGATAAGCGTGCCGGCGTCGCCACGGCCATCAGATTTTACCTTATTGTCCACCGTCACTTCCGAAACCGACGCCACAGTCGGGATGACGGAAACCCTTAGCATCCACAATGATGCCGACGTATATCGGCGACCGTCAATCCGGATCGACTGTACCGGTATTGCCAAGAGCTTTTTGGTCCCGCTGCTCTATTCTATTGCGTTTGGTTTCGGGCAACGAATCGTAGACAGCCTGCACATGTTTGGGTTCGCTGATCATTTTCTCAGCAATCAGGTTGACGAGCCGGAAAAGAGTTTCTGCTGTCCCTCGGTCATCCTTCAAATCAATCTGCCCTGGATGAACCGCTTCATTGCCGATAACCCGAACAGCATCCAATGACTGTTGCACTCGCGTATCCAAGCCTTTTTTAACGAGGTCCCCGATCCTGTCGTCCAGAGACTTTCCTTTCGCGTTCAACTCGACGCAGATCTTTTCGATGCACAGTCGCAACAATGCGGCTGCACCACGCGGTGAAAGATCGAGGATCGATCGAGCTTCTTCATAATCCGCACTGATCTCATCGGACAAATCTTCGTTCGGCGGCGGGCCGGTCCTTTCGGGTGGGAATAGAAGTCGGTCATGCACCCAAACTGCAATCTCTCCGCATGTATAACATTTGCTCAGATGGAGATTTGCCGCCTGAGTTTCGCTGTAGCAAGTAGCTGCTCCTATGAAGAACACCCTTCCCGTCAAGTGCTGCTTTATCTGCCTAAGCACCTGATCATAAAGCTCCTTGTCTGGATGAGGCGCCTTTTCTATTCGATGCAAATCGTCCTGATCAGGAACCGTAGGTAAGGCTCCCTTATCCTTCTTCTGGACGAACAAGCAATACCAATACTGGTGCGTAAAAGCTCCGCAATGGGGGCAGCTAAAGGCTTCGGCCCTAATTGAAGGTGCCGCAGGGCCTCTCGTGTTTGGTGTTTCTTCGATGTTAGACATGGAACGTCATTTTCAGATGCTGCGGATCAAACCGATTCGGTTGGAAAACCACACAAATTGCACATCCCATGATTGTAGCATGGTCCGATCTCGAAGCCGTGATGTCGGCTACTCTGCCAACGGATATAGGATCCATATTCGAATTATTGTGACAGTGCTGAACTACGGTGACAGTGCACTCAACTTAAACTGGTTATGAGTTCGCGCACCAATTTGTACACCATCAACGTAATCCAGGAAGCCAGCGCCGCCCTAGAAATCACCGGCGATAATCCGTGCCATCACATCGTCGTCGAGATTGATGGTCGTATCCGCGACGTTGATCTACGTTGCGATGATGGTACGCGTCTTTCTGATCGATTTTCTTTCGCCATCCAATTAGATTACTGTTGCCTTAATCTTCGGTCTTTCCTGCGTTAATCGGCTGAATCCCGCATACAATTCATCAATATTTCGGTCGCTCTACAACAAGATCCAAATCAAAATAAAAAACACAATAATAAATATAAAGCACCCGTTCAAAAAACTCGAAATACCGCTTCGATCTTGAATATTTGATTTCAATACACGTTCAACTTTTCGTATTTCACGCGCCATCTCTCGATTCCAGTTTTTTGGCAAGCTAAGCTCAATTGTTTCTGTTACAATAACTGGCTCATCACCTTGGCCACTCGTGAGTTCGTCTATGTTTTCAACAATATGATCCAGTTTGTCTGGGATAACCGAAAACTTATCCGCTTGCGACCCAAGACAATCCTGCAACAGAGAAACTAGGCGCTCAAATTCCTCCGAAACTCTAACAAATCGAGTTCTCTCCTCGTGATGAACAATCTGCCGCAAGTTTTCATGAATGAGGCGGCAAGTATGGTGTATCTCTTCGATGTCTCCTGCTTCGCCTAGTTCACCCCAACTTGCTGTCAAGCGATCCAACAAGCTTTCCATGGGCCCGACTAAAGACGTCATTTCGGCCATCCGGGACCGCATCCATTCGATCACTTCTTCGTCGGGAATCGTTTCTAAGGGATGCGTGTAATAGCCTCTCCGTAGATCTTCCAACTGACGAAAGAGCGGACGATTGAGATGCCGCAATAGCTCTGCGGTTAATCGCCATTCCCATCCAGGCGGCTTATCAATGACTATCCGGCGAACAACAGGCGGGTATTGCGAAAACTCGGAAAGTAACTCACCTTCCAATTCTGCTCGAACCAGGTCGCTCTTGTTTCTCAATTTTGACGCGATTCGTTTCTCGTGCTCTTCGCGCCATTTGAAAAGCAGATCTTCAGGATAAAGACCAGTGTCGTGATCGACCTTCTTGTGACAATTGCGGCATAGCCAAATAGCATTCGTTATCTCGCCGCGTGCGGCGTCAGACATTTCTGCGACGTAACGTGCGCTTCCAGCGCGAGCACCTCGAATATGAGCGGCTTCCCCAATTAGCGTCGCTTTGTTGGGATCTGAATTAGGGCCGATAGTCGACACTCCGCAATCTGGATTCGAGCAACAGAATCCAGCGCGCTTTGCCAGTGTTTCAATTGTCTTATTGCTAAAATCTGGATTCATACGAGTGCAAGATCGCTGATTAACCTAAAATCCTATCAGGCTTGCACCGAACTACCAAATATATTGATAATAAACATTTATCTTATCTATGTTATTATTTCATCTTATCTTCTTCACAATTCACTAAACGCAAGAGAACACCTCGCGTATTCGATTGATATACCAGTAGGTGCTGACCCCACTTTCATCCTGGCTGAGATGGCAATGCACTTTTCTTCGAGCGCCGTCGGTCGGACAGTCGTCCGCAGCGTAGTCACATATCGCAAGGGATTTGCGCCAGCTAGCGGCGAGACGACGACCTTCACGACGTGTGCTTTGGTGCCCGTTTCGCGATTTCCTCGGCGACCTTGTCAAGGTCGTAACAATCGTCCGGATGCGCATCGGCGTGTTCGATCGCCGTCCGGATCTGCGCCTTTTTCCAGGCGAGATATTCGGGGTAGTCCGACTCCGGCTGCGGCGGCGTCGCCTCGTCGATTGTCCGCGGCTTGTCGTCCGGCATTGCTCGATCTCCGGGAATCACTAAGCCACGCACCGCCATCGATGCGTGCGCCATTCCTAAAGATCGCATATTTGTATTTCTAAGCAATCAATAAGCGTGGGAATTAGAGCGACGAACGCGCCGCCCAACCTTGGCGCCTTCGCGTCTTGGCGGTGAAAACCCGTTTGTTCTCTGCGCCTTCCCCGCCTCATCGGTTCCCCAAGCTTACTCCGCCGTCTCGGCCCGTTCCCCCGTCCACGGCAACGCATCCCTATTCAGGACGCCAAGCCCACGCCAAAGGTGGCGGCAAACGCCCAGCGCAATAATCAATGCGCAGCGTCCGACGACCTGTCAGCCGTGCCGACGTCCGAGAACGATGCAGCGTCAGCGCCTTGACAAAAAGAACATCGCCGCGCTGGGCCCGGCAGATCTCAAGCGGCGCGGATCCGGCGACAACATCCGCGTCTCCCGCCTTCACCCGCCCATGCGCATGGCTGCCGAGGGCCAGCTCAAGGCAACCGTTTTGCGCGTCGGCATCGTCGAGATGAACCCGCGCGAAAATCATGTCGCGCAGGAAGTCGATCGGCGGCTCGACATGCCAGACCCCGGCTTTCCTTGTCCAGGCGTGGAAGCCGTCAACATCGTGCCTTTCCCGCACCGCGATCACCCGGTCCTGATGCCACGGCACGTTCCAGTTCAGATCCGTGGACTTGTTGAAGACGACAACGCGCACCGGCACCGCGCCGGGCAGAAGGCGTCGCGCCAAGTCTGTCAACCCGCTCCCGACTCCGACCGTCCGCGCCAGACCTTCATTCCAGTCCAACCGCGCTCCCGGCGCACCCGACACCTCGCAGGCCCGGTCCAACAACCTGAGATCGTCCGCGCCCAGCGCGCCCCGAAACCAGACCCGGCCGTCGCGCTCAAGGGCGGTTTCATCTGAACAAAATGGCGCTCCCATGTTGTGCCCGTTAGGTCAGCGTCGTGACGAATTCGCCTAAATGCCTGGATGGAAGCCGGCGCGGGCTTCGTCCTCGACCATCTCCTTGATGCGGCAGGCGAGACATCAGGGCGCGTCCGGCCACTGTCGGCGTGTATGAATGATGCCAAGCATGCGGATCTGGTCCGGCTGAACGCGATAGACGACGCAATAGGACGACCTTCACGACGCGTGCTCAGATGCCCGTTTCTCGATTACCTCGGCAACCTCGTCGAGGTCATAGCAATCGTCCGGATGTGCATCCGCGTGTTCGATCGCCGCCCGGATTCGCACCTTTTTCCAGGCGAGATATTCGGGATCGTCCGACTCCGGCTGTGGCGTCGTCGCCTCGTCGATGGTCCGCGGCTTGTCGTCCGGCATGGCTCGATCTCCGGAAATCATTGTACCACGCACCGCTGTCGATGCGTTTGCCACACCTTATGATCGTATATTTCTATTTCCAAGCAATCAATAAGAGCGCAACTTGCAGCGACGAAGGGGCTACTCTTTCTTGTCGTTCTTGGCGCCTTCGCGTCTTGGCGGTGAAAACCGTTTGTTCTCTGTGCCCTCGGCGCCCTCTGTGGTTCCCCAACCCTACTCCGCCGCCTCGGCCCGTTCCCCCGTCGGCGCTTCGAAGGCCTCGGGTTTGTCGAACGGCAGGGCCTCGACGTAGATCGAGCTCGACGGGAAGGCGAAGCCGGCGCCGGCTTCGTCCTCGACGATCTCCTTGATGCGGTAGGCGAGGCGTTCCTTGGCCTTCATCCACTCGCCCCAGTTCGTCGTCTTGGTGAAGCAGTAGAGCATGATGTCGATGCTGGAATCGTTGAACGAGTCCACGTGGATCAGCGTCGTCACGCGGGACCGGTCGGTCTCGAAATCGCCGTGTTCGTGGATGTAGCCGGTGATGCCGTCGACCACCTGGCGCAGCTGTTCCGTCGTCGTGCGGTATTCGAGGCCGATCTTCCAGTAGATCCGACGGTTGGTCATGCGGCTGAAATTGATCACCGCCTCGGAGGCGAGCTTGTTGTTGGGGATCGTCACCAGCGCCTTGTCGAAGCGGCGGATCTTGGTGGTGCGGAAGCCGATGTCCTCGACCGTGCCCTCGACATCGGGCGTGCGGATCCACTCGCCCTTCTCGAAGATATGGTCGAGGAAGATGCTGACGCCGGCGAACAGGTTGGCGATCAGGTTCTGGGCCCCGAAGGCGACGGCCATGCCGACGAGGCCGAGCCCGCCCAGCACGGCGGCGACGTTGAAGTCCCACTCCTCGAGCACGGCGACGATGCCGAGGCAGGCGATGACGAACTTGGCGAGCTTGGCGAAGAAGCCCTTCAGGCTGTCGCGCAGGCCGGTCGAGCCGAAGAGCGCCGTCGCCTTGTCCAGCAGGAACGACAGCGGGTCGACGCAGCGGTAGAGCGTCCAGAAGATCGTGAAGGCGATCAGCGAGCGCACCAGCTTGTCGAGGATCTCCGTCACCTCGGTCGGGAACGGCGCCACGTGGCCGGCGGCATAGATGCCGATGATGACGAAGGCGAAGCGCAGCGGCTCGGACAAAGCCGCAATGATCTGGTCGTCGAGCGTGCTGCGGGTGCGCCGGGTCAGGACCTGCAGGAAGGCGATGATCGAGCGCGAGAACAGCCGGCGGGCGAACAGGAACAGGAAAAACACGGCGAGCGCGGTCAGGATCTCGCCGACGCTGACGCCGAGCACGCCCGTGCGCCAGACCGCCAGCACCTCCTGCCAGAATCCCTCGAATGTCTGCATCACACCCCCGCGGTCCGCCCGCGCCTCTCGCTGTCGTTGCCGCCGTGCGTCCGGGCCACGCCCGTCACCCTTCCGGCCGCCGCCTTATTGGCCCGTCCTGGATTGCCGGGTCAAGCCCGGCAATGACGAGTGGCAGTGAAATCAATCGGTTAGTCGTCATACCCGTGCTCGACACGGGCATCCAGCGACCGGGATGGCGATGCCCGCAGGCCGCTGACGCACCTCCGGACACACCGCCAAAATCCCCATCATTTCGACACAAATCGAAATATCGCAACCCGTTGATCCAATTGAACTCTTTTTCCTTGACGTCCCTGTGCATGGGGTTGTTCCGCTGTTTCCCCCGCTTGACACCCCCCTCCCCCGATCAGGCCATCTCCAGCACCACCTTGCCCAGCGCCCGGCGGGCGAGCACGGTCTGCATCGCCGCCTGGAAGTCCTCGAGGCTGAAGCGGTGCGAGACGAAGGGCCGGAGGTGGCCGGCGGTGTAGAGCTCGGCCAGCCGGTGCTGCAGCTCGGCGACCCGCGGCGCGTAGAGCTCGCGGTTGTCGCCCGGGCTCCAGCCCAGATAGGTCCCGTAGTTCAGTCCGATCACCGACAGGTTCTTGACCAGCAGCAGGTTCGCCGGGATCTCCGGAATGGTGCCGCCGGCATAGCCGATGGTCAGCAGCCGGCCCTCGCGGGCGAGGCAGCGGAGCGACGCCAGCGTCACGTCGCCGCCGACCGGATCGAAGACCACGTCGGCGCCGCGGTCCTGGGTCAGGAACTTGACCGTCGGGGCCAGGTCCTGGTTCGTATAGTTGACGGCGTGGTCGGCGCCGTGCGCGCGGGCGAGTTCCAGCTTCTCGCCCGTGCTGGCCGTGGCGATTACTTCCGCGCCCAGCGCCTTGCCGATCTCGACCGCGGCGAGGCCCACCGCGCCGGCGGCGCCGTGCACCAGCAGCGTTTCGCCCGCGGCCAGGTTCGCCTTCCAAACCAACGCCGCATAGGACGTGGCGTAGGAAACCGGGAACGTTGTCGCCTCGGCGAAGCCCATGCCGTCCGGCATCGGGTGCACGCCGTCGGCGAGCGCCACCGCCTCCTCGGCCTGGCCGCCCCAGTCGATGCTGGCGAGCACCCGGTCGCCGGGCTGCACGTGCGTCACGCCCGCCCCGGTCTCGGTCACCACGCCGGCGACCTCGGTGCCGGGCACGAAGGGCAGCGGGGGCTTGCGCTGGTAACGGCCGGTGACGATCAGGCTGGTGGCGAAGCTGACGCCCGCCGCGCGGGTGGCGATGCGCACGCCGGTCTCGGGCAGCGCCGGCGGCGGCACCTCCTCCAGCTTCAGGTTCTCATACGGCCCGAACTCGCGGCACAGCACGGCGCGCATCGGCATCCCTCCCTGTCACGACGCTGCTATGCTAACGCAATCCTCGCCCGCCCGGACCACCCGCCCGCCCGATGACCGCCGACGCTCCAACCGACGACCGCGCCAGCCTGACCGGCTGGCTGATCTGGGGCGTCTGCGCCACGTTCTTCGCCTACGCCTTTTTCCACCGCGTGGCGCCGTCGGTGATGTTCGACCACCTGATGCGCGACTATGCCGTCGGCGCGGCCGTGCTGGGAAATCTCTCGGCCTGCTACTTCTACGCCTACTGCCTGGTGCAGATCCCGGTCGGCGCCATGCTGGACCGGGTCGGCCCACGCCTGCTGTTGACCGGCTCGGCGCTGGTGGCGGCGGGCGGCAGCCTGCTGTTCGGGCTCGCCGACCAGATCGAGCTGGCCTACGCGGCGCGGCTGTTGATTGGCGCCGGCACCGGGGTCGTGTTCCTCAGCACGCTGACGCTCGCCGGCATCTGGCTGCCGGCGCGCTATTTCGCCATGGTCACCGGCATGACCCAGGCCGTCGCCATGCTGGGCGCGGTCGCGGGGCAAGCGCCGCTGGCGGCGTTCGTGGAGGCGACGGGCTGGCGTCAGGCCATGGTCTGGGCCGCGGGTGCCGGCCTGGTCATCGCGGTCGTCATCTGGTTCGTCGCCCGCGACCGCGCGAACCGCCGGCAAGAGCACGAGCACCGCGACCTCCGCCACGCCCTGGCCGAGGTGTTCGGCAACCGGCAGACCTGGCTCGCCGGTCTCTACAGCGCCGGCATGTCGGGGCCGATGCTGACCTTCGCCGTGCTCTGGGGCGTGCCGTACCTGGTCCAGGTGCACGGCCTCGGCCGGACGGAAGCAGGCGCCAGCGCGTCGCTGATGCTAATTGGCTGGGCCGTGGCGGCGCCTGGCATTGGCTGGCTGTCGGACAGGCTCGGCCGGCGCAAGCCGATCATGCTGACGCTCACCGCCTTCGTGCTGGCGGCCTGGTGCGTCGTGCTCTGGCTGCCGGGCCTGCCCCTGCTCGGCCTGCAGGTGTTGCTGGTCCTGATCGGCGCCGCCAGCAGCGCCATGGCCTTGTCCTTCGCGGTCGGGCGCGAGCTGAACCCGCCGGCAAGCAGCGGCCTCGCCACGGGGTTCGTCAACTTCACCTCCATCGCCACGGCCGCCGCCATGCAGCCGCTGGTCGGCTGGCTCTTGGACCTGCGCTGGACCGGCGTGATGCTGGACGGCGCCCGGGTGTTCGACGCCGCGGCCTACGGCCAGGCCTTCCTGGTGTTCCCGGCGATCACGCTTCTGACCCTGATCGGCACGGCGTTTCTGCGCGAGACCTTCTGCCGCCAGGCCGTATCATAGGGCCCGCCATGCCTTGGAATACCACGCCTGACGCGTTAGAGGCCGTGCCGCGGCCGCTCACCGCCATGGCCCGCGACCTCACCGACGGCGAAGCCATCGCGCCGCACAGTCATGGCCGGGCGCAGCTGGTCTACGCGTCCGCCGGCGTGATGACGGTGAACACATCGGACGGCGCCTGGCTGGTGCCGCCGGAACGCGCGGTCTGGATGCCGGCCGGCGTCACGCACTGGATCGACTGTGCCGGCACCGTGCGCATGCGCACGCTCTATATCGCGCCCGACGCGGCGCCCGCCCTGCCAGCGACCTGCCGCGTGGTCGGCGTCTCGGCCCTGCTGCGGCAGCTGATCCTCCGCGCCGTCGACATGCCGAGCCACTATGACGAGGCCGGGCCCGACGGCCGCCTGGTGGCGGTGATCCTGGACGAGCTCGCCGACCTGCCGACCGCGCCATTGCACCTGGCCATGCCGCGCGATCCGCGCCTGCGGCGCGTCGCCGAGCATCTGCTGGCCGATCCCGGCAGCCGCGAAAGCGCTGCCGCGCTCGCCGAAATCGGCGGCGTCAGCGAGCGCACCATGGCCCGCCTCTTCAAGCAGGAAACCGGCCTCGGCCTCGCCGCTTGGCGCCAGCAGGCGCGCCTGATGAAGGCCGTGGCCTGGCTCGGCGCCGGCCGCCGGGTGACCGACTGCGCCCTCGACCTGGGCTACGAGTCGACCAGCGCCTTCATCGCCATGTTCCGCCGGGCCCTGGGCGTTACGCCCGGCCAATATTTCCAGGACAGCGATACCCGCTTAACCGAATCGTAAGCGCGGACGCGTTAACCAAGAGGGTCAACAACGGATCCGGGCGTACGGGATCGGCGCGCCGTCCGTTGGCCAGCAGAGGCGGCAATGCGGATCAGGTCGACGTCGGAGCCGGAACAGCGTGCGAACCAGCACATCCTGCTGCTGGACGTGGTCGAGCGTCTGCGCAAGCGCGCCGACGGCCGCCGCGCCATTCACCTGCACCTGTCGGCGCTGCAGGCCCATAACCGCCGCGAGCACCATCTGCGCATCGCCGCCAACAGCTTCGATGCCCTGATCAAGCGCCGCGACGGCCAGTCATTCCGCCTGCCGGACGGCGATATCGTGGTGATCGTCGCCAACGCCACGGTGGCCGAGATCGACGACGTGGTGCTGCGGCTGCGTTATCTGTTCAGCGACGATCCGCTGGTGCATTCGGACGCCGACGCCGAAGGCGCGCGTTTCTGTACCTGGTACGACCTTGAAAAGGACTACGCCGCCTTCCTGAGCCTGGCGCAAGCCATCTACAGGCGGCAATCGGCGCAACGCACGGCCGGGCCGGACGACGCCAAGGCCGACGATCCGGAACACGACAACGAGGCCGTCGAGCCGATGGATCCCGAACGCCTGAACCGCTTGGAGACCGCGCTCAGGGGCTCGGATCTGAGCGCCCTGCTACGCCGACAGCCCGTCTGCATCCTGGTCGGCGGCAGCCAGCCGAAACCGATCTATAACGAAATCTACGTGTCGATCCACGACCTGCGCCGCCGGGTCATGCCGCAGGTCAACATCGCGTCCGACCGCTGGCTGTTTCAGCGCCTGACCCGACTGCTGGACCGGCGACTGATTAGCGTGCTGCCGGAAATGGAGTCGGAAGCCAACCTGACCACCGGCATGAACCTCAACGTCTCGACCCTGCTGTCGGACGAGTTCCTGACTTTCGACAAGGCGCTCAGGCAGCGGCACAGCAAGCCATTGATCCTGGAGCTGCAGGTGATCGACGTGTTCGCCGACATGGGCGCCTACATGTTCGCCCGCGACTTCGCGCGGCAGCGCGGCTACCGGATCTGCATCGACGGCTTGTCGCACCTGACCTTCCCGCAGTTGCGGCGGGACGAGCTGGGCGTCGACATGGAGAAGATCTACTGGCACCCGACCATTGTCGAGGATGTCGACACCGGTCCCAGCAAACGCTTCCGCGAGGCCGTCCAGCGCGCCGGGCCGGCCCGGGTCGTGCTCTGCCGCTGCGACGATCAGACGGCCGTCGACTTCGGCCAGGCCCAGGGCATCACCCTGTTCCAGGGCCGCCACATCGATCAAATGATCGCCCAGGGCACGGCCTGAGCGGAAGAGCCTCAAGCTGCCCGTCTATTCGCGCGGCGAGCGCTTGGCCAGGATGCGCTGCAGCGTGCGGCGGTGCATGTTGAGGCGACGGGCGGTTTCTGAGACGTTGCGGTCGCAGAGCTCGTAAATCCGCTGAATATGCTCCCAACGCACCCGGTCGGCCGACATCGGGCGTTCCGGCGGCGGCGGCTTGTCCTTGCCGTCGGCCAGCAGCGCCGCCTCGATGGCGTCCGCGTCGGCCGGCTTGGAGAGATAATCGACGGCGCCCAGCTTGACCGCCGCCACGGCCGTGGCGATGTTGCCATAGCCGGTCAGCACGACGATCCGCGCATCCTCGCGCCGGGCCCGCAGCGCTTCCACCACGTCCAGCCCATTGCCGTCGAGCAGCCGCAGATCGACCACGGCAAAGGCCGGCGCCCGGGCAATCGCCTGGGCCACGCCATCGGCCACGCCGGCCGCCGGGATCACGTCGAATCCGCGACGCGCCATCGCCCGGGCCAACCGGTTCAGCCACAGTTCGTCGTCATCGACCAACAGAAGTGAGCGATCGACGGCGTTATCCACGCTCTGCGTCATTGTCATTTCCATCCCCAACGGCAACGGTTATTCCTGCTCCTCGATCGCGGCGCGCGGCCAGTCGATCGAGACCGTTGCGCCCCGCCCCCGGCGCAAATTGGCGAACCGCAGCCCGGCTCCGGTACGTTCCAGCAGGGTCTTGGAGATGAAAACGCCCAAACCCATGCCACCGCTGTCGGGCCGCGTGGTTATGTATGGGTCTCCAATAGCCGATAAGACATCCGCTGCAAAGCCCGGTCCGTCGTCAACGATCTCGACCCCGACGCGGACGTCGTCCCAATCCACCAGGATGCGCACCTCGGCGCGGGCGAAATCGACGGCATTGACGATCAGGTTGCCGAGGCCTTGAAGCAACTCCGGCGTTCGCCGCACCACCGGCGGCGGACCGGCGCCGTTGCTCTCCAGCACGACCTCAATGCCATCGCGGCCATGCGCCTCCGCCTCGGCTGAAATCAGGGCCGGCAAGGTTATATGGCGCAGGACTTGCGACGCCTCGTCCCGCGGTCCCCGGGCCAACCGGGCCAGAATGTCGCTGCAGCGCTCGACCTGACTGTTCAGCAGGCGGATATCGTCCGCCAGCTCGCTGTCCGTCGGCAGGTCGCGGGACAGTTCCTTCGACACCAGCGCGATGGTGCCGAGCGGCGTGCCGAGCTCGTGCGCCGCCGCCGCGGCCAGGCCGTCGAGCGACGACAACTCCTGCTCGCGCGCGAGCGCAAGCTGGGTTTCGGCAAGCGCGTCGGACATCCGCCGCGCCTCGGCGGCCACACGCCAGGCATAGAACATCAGAAAGGTCATGCCGAGCGTGATCGCCATCCAGGTGCCGAGCATGTAGACGGGCGGCAAATCCAACCCATCGCCGGGCCAGGGCAAGGGCAGATGCAGCGGCAGCAGCAGGCTCATGCAGATGAAGGTGAACAGGCCCAGGCCGATCGTGCTGCCGAGGCTGAGAATCGTCGCCGACACCGTCACCGGCACCAGGAATAAGAGCGCGAAGGGATTCTTCAAGCCGCCGGTGAGGTAGAGCATCAGCGCCAGTTGCAGGATGTCGTAGGCCAGGTAGAAGGCGGCCTCGCGGTCGCTATGCCAGCCCTGCAGCCGGCCGCGTAGGCCAAGCCACAGGTTCAAAGCCGCCGAGCAGGCGACGACCGACATCGCCGGCGCCATCGGCACTTGGGCGCCCATGCCCTCCGATACGACGAGAAGCGCCGAAATCTGGCCGAACACGGCGAGCCAGCGGGTGAATACCAGCGTCCGGACCCGCACCCGCGCACGCTGCGTCGGACCAACGCGCTGGGGTGCGGCCTTGCTATCGAAGAATGTCACCATTTGGACCGCCGCATCATAATTCATGCCGCCCTTGTCGGTGCCTTTCGCTGGCGTTCGTGCGACTTCCGAACCATATTGCCGACATGCCCGAAAACGCTATCGAAGTCGAGGGGCTGCGGAAGCAGTTCGATCAGGTGGTCGCGGTCGACGACATCAGCTTCGCCGTGCCGTCGGGCGGATTCGTCGCGCTGCTGGGCGGCAATGGAGCGGGCAAGACGACGACGATCGGCATGCTGCTGGGGCTGATCCTGCCGACATCAGGCAGCATCACCGTGCTGGGCGCGGATATGCTGCGCCACCGTTATCAGGTGCTGCCGCGGATGAATTTTTCGTCGCCCTATGTCGACCTGCCGCACCGGCTGACGGTGGCGGAGAACCTGGGCGTCTACGCGCATCTCTACGGCGTCCGGAACGTCAAGGCGCGCATCGCCGAACTGGCCCGCGACCTCGATCTCGAGAGCTTCGTGAAGCGCTCGACGGGCAGCCTGTCGGCAGGCCAGCGCACGCGCGTGGCGCTGGCCAAGGCCATGGTCAACGAGCCCGATCTGCTGTTGCTGGACGAGCCGACGGCGTCGCTCGATCCGGACACCGCCGACTGGGTCCGGCGCTATTTGCGGGACTATCAGGCCCGGACCGGCGCCAGCGTTCTGCTGGCATCGCACAACATGACCGAGGTCGAGCGCCTGTGCGACGACGTGCAGATGCTGCGCCAGGGCCGGATCGTCGATCAGGGATCGCCCGCCGACTTGATCGCCCGCTACGGCCGCGACAATCTGGAGGAGGTGTTCCTGGACATCGCGCGCGGCGAGGGCCGGGCCAGCCACGAGGCGGCGGCGGAATGACCGCGGCGCAGGAACTGCCGAACCCGTTCTTCTCGCCGCGCCGGGTCGGCAGCATGGCCTTGCGCTATCTCTACCTGCTGCGCGGCTCCTGGCCGCGCATCCTGGAGCTCGCCTACTGGCCGACGGTGCAGATGGTCCTTTGGGGTTTCATCACCCAGTTTCTGGCGGCGAATTCATCTTATATCGCGCAGGCCTTCGGCATCCTGCTGTCGGGCGTGCTGTTGTGGGATGTGCTGTTCCGCGGCCAGCTGGGCGTCACCATCTCGTTCCTTGAAGAGCTGTGGTCGCGCAACCTCGGCCACCTGTTCGTCAGCCCATTGCGACCGCTCGAGATGGTCTGCGCCATGCTGTTCATGAGCCTGGTGCGCACGCTGATCGGCTTCGTGCCGGCCTCGCTGCTGGCAGTCATGTTTTTCGACTATTCGATGTACGGCATGGGCCTGCCGCTGGTCGGTTTCTTCTTCACCGTCATCATCACCGGCTGGGCCGTCGGCCTGGCGATCGCCGGTATTTTGCTGCGCCAGGGTCTGGGCGCCGAGAGCCTCGCTTGGCTGGTGGTCTTCGCCATCGCCCCGATCAGCGGCATCTACTATCCCATTTCGGTGCTGCCCGACGCGCTGCAGGTGCTGGCCTGGTGCCTGCCGTCGGCATACGCCTTCGAGGGCATGCGCGCGGTTCTGGTCGACGGCGTTTTCCGGGCCGACCTGATGTGGATGGGCCTCGGCCTCAACCTCATCTACCTGGCCGTGGGCACAGCCGTCTTCATGATCTGCTTCCGCCTCGCGCGGCTGCGCGGCCAGCTGTTGCAAATGGGCGAGTAACGGCCGGCGAGCCGGCGCTTGTGGCCGCGGTGCCGGCGATAGTATGAAAGCGGCATGACATCCGCGACATACCAGCCCAGCTTCGAGATCGGCGGCCGGCCGGTCGGAGGTGGCGCGCCGGTTCTGTTCATCGCCGAGGCCGGCGTCGCGCATTTCGGCGACATGGACATGGCCATGCAACTGGTCGATCTGGCGGCCGACGCCGGGGCCGACGTGTTCAAGACGCAGTTCTTCGACGTCGAGGCCATGATCAGTTCGGAGATGCCTGAATGGCGTGACCGGTTGCGGCCGCGCAACCTGTCGCTGGACGAGTTCCGCGTGCTGAAGCAGCGCTGCGATGCGCGCGGCCTGTTGTTCATGTCGACGACGCACGACGCGACCCGTATCGAATGGCTGGCCGATCTCGACGTGCCGGCCGTGAAGGTCGGTTCGGGCGAACGCAACAATCCGGGCTTTCTGAAACAGCTGGCCGAGCTGGGCCGGCCGATGATCGTTTCGACCGGCATGTACCGTGAGGCCGACGTGCAGGAGGCGCTGGAGGCCTGCCAGGCCGGCGGCTGCGACCGGGTGGCGCTGCTGCACTGCGTAACCAGCTATCCGACGCCGGCGGCGGACGTGAACCTGCAGGCCATGGACCGGCTGGCCGAGATGTTCGACGGGCCGGTCGGCTATTCCGACCATACCGAGGACCATCTGGCGGTGCTGGCGGCTGTCGCCCGCGGCGCCGAGATCATTGAAAAGCACATCACCATCCTGCGCGACGTACCGAACGCGCAGGACTGGAAGGTGTCGGCCGGGCCCGAGGATCTGGCGCGGCTGGTGGCCGACATCCGGCGGGTCGAGCAGCTGCTGGGCCACGGCCGCAAGGAACCGGCGCCGTCCGAGGCCGAGGGACAGAAATGGGCGCTGAAGTCGGTGGTGGCAGTCCGGGATCTCGCCGCCGGCGAGACGTTGTCGGCCGGCGACCTGACGACCAAGCGGCCCGGCACCGGCATTCCGGCGAACGAGTTGGAGAACGTCATCGGCCGGACATTGGCGCGCGCCGTCGCCGCGGACACGGCGTTACAGGCGAGCGATTTGCAGTGACCGGAACGGCGAAGCCGCGCCTGCTCTACTACCGCATGATGAACTACATGTCGGAAAACAGGCGGCTGCTGGACGCGCATTTCGATGTCGTCGAGCTGGAGACGCCGGCGGACGACAACGATGACGTGCTGGAGACGCTGGACGCCTGCTGCGCGCCGCTGGGCTATGACGTCGATGTGGGCAAGCTGAACCGCTGTCCGAACCTGAAGGCCGTGATCACCAACACGACCGGCGTGCCGCATATCGACATGGACGCGGCCGCCGCGCGCGGCGTGCAGGTGTTCTCGCTGAAGGACGAGCAGGAATTTCTGGCGACGATCACGCCGACCGCCGAGCATGCCTGGGGTTTGCTGCTGGCCCTGGCCCGACGCACGCCGTGGGCGCATCGGACGGTGCTGAACGGCGCCTGGAACCGCTACGAATTCGGCGCCGCGCCGCGCATGTTGTCGCGCATGACGCTGGGCATCGTCGGCTACGGCCGGCTGGGGCGGCGGGTCGCGCAATACGGCCGGACGTTCGGCATGCCGGTGCGCTATGCCGACCCGTTCGTCGATCTGGATGATGGTGTGGCTCAGAAGGCCGAAACGCTGACGGCGCTCGCCGAATGGGCCGACGTGCTGAGCCTGCACGTGCCGGCGACGCCGGAAACCCGGCATTTGATCGATGCCGGGCTGTTGGCCGGCGTGAAGCCCGGCGCCTACCTGATCAACACGGCGCGGGCCGAGTTGATCGACGAGGCGGCGTTGCTGGAGGGGTTGCGCGCGGGCCGGATCGGCGGCTATGCCAGCGACGTGCTGGAGGGCGAATTCACGCCGGGCTTCAAGGCCGCGGACCACCCGCTGGTGCGCTACGCGGCGGAACACGAGAATGTGCTGCTGACGCCGCATATCGGCGGCTCGACGCTGGATGCCTGGCGCGAAACCCAGGCCCGCGTGATCGACATGGCGATCGCGTACTTCGCGGACCAGGCCTGACGGCCATGCAGGTCAACAAGGGCGAAACCTGGGGACTGATCCCGGCGCGCGGCGGCTCGAAGAGCATTCCGCTGAAAAACCTGGCGGCGTTCGCCGGCCGGCCTTTGATCGATTACGTGGTCTTGGCGGCGCAAGCGAGCGGCCGGGCGACGCGGCTTATCTGCAGCACGGATTCGCCGGAGATCACCCAGCGCTGCCAAGAACTGGGCGTCGA
The DNA here is from genome assembly GCA_965232515.1 of Alphaproteobacteria bacterium. Classification (GTDB taxonomy): domain Bacteria; phylum Pseudomonadota; class Alphaproteobacteria; genus JANQKO01. The sequence goes on from CBDDPY010000002.1 coordinate 4,071,695, forward strand.
ACCGCACGACCGGCCGGCCGCGCTTGGCCGGGACGAGACGCCGGTGATCGACGTGATCGCCCACCTGCTGCGGGATCTGGCCGCGCGGGACGGCGCCGTCGCCGAATTCGTGGCGTTGCTTCAGCCGACATCGCCGTTCCTGCTGCCGGCGCATATCGACGCCGCCGTCGATGTGCTCGTCGCCGACCCCGAGGCCGGTTCGGCGCAGACGGTGGTGCCCTGCCCGCATAACCACCACGCCATCAACCAGCGCATCATCGCCGACGGCCATGTCGCGTTCCGCTTTCCGGACGAGCGGGCCCAGGCCTACAACAAACAGCGCAAGGCGCCGCATTACCTGTTCGGAAATCTGCTGGTGTTTCGCGCCGAAGCGGCGCTGGCGCAGCACGCGCCGTTCGCGACCCCCAGCCTGCCGGTCGAGATCCCGTTCTACTACGGCTTCGACCTGGACGGGCCGGACGACATCAGATTTGGCGAGGCATTGCTTGCCGCCGGCCTGGTAGCATTGCCGCATCTGGTCTGACGGCCGCCGTCACCAACGCCGCCAGCAGGCCGAAGGTACAGAGCCACCAGGTCTGCCAGATACCGAAACTGAGGTTGGCGATTACCAGCACGACGACGCTGGCGCCGAGCGCCGCGGCGGCATCGAATCGGTTGCGGATCTGGCATTGCGCCAGCAACGATACGGCGACCACCACGGCCAGCAATCCGGCGCCGATGACCCCCAGCTCGAGCCAAACCTGCAGCGTGCCGTTATGCGGGTGCATGCTCATGACGACGCCGCCTTCCGGCAGCCGCTCGTCACCGCCGGGCAGGTCCCGCGAGGCGTCGAGCCCCCAGCCGAGAGCCGGCTTGTCGAGGATTCGCTCGGCGCTGAAGCGCCAGATGTAAAGGCGGTGCAGGGCCGAATAATAGGCTTCCGGCACGACCTTGGCGTATCGGTCCGGCGCCAACAGGTTCAGCGGCAGCATGGGCGCGATGGTCACGCCGAGCACGGCGACGGCGGCAATGACGACATGGGTGCGGTTGCCGAGCCACCAGGCAATGGCGGCCAGCGGCACGGCGATCAGGGCCGCGACCTTGGCGCTGTTGCCGTCGGCGCCGAAGACGATGAAGGCCGCCGCGATGATGGCCACCCAGCCGAGCCAGGCGCGGCCCCGGCGGCGGAACTCGACGGCTGCGAGCCAGGACGCGAGGAAGACCAGAACGACGGCCCGGTTGAGCGCGGCGGCGCGGAATTCGTCCGTCCGTTCCTGGTAGGCGTACCAAGCCTTGGTCGCCGGATAACCCGCCGCCACCTCGAGCGCCAGCGCCAGCGCGGCCACCGCGAAGCCGGCAATCACGGCGACGCCGAGCCAGTCGCGCGCCGGCGGTTCCAGCCGTCGCGCCGCGGCGAGCATGACCAGACCGGCGAAAAGCGCGGCCGCGATCTTGGCGGCCGAGACGATGGATATCTCCGGGTCCGGCGCCCACGACACCGTCATCAGCGCCCACAAAGACAGCGCCGTCAGCAGCCAGGCAACGCGGGTGTCGAAGATCTCCCGCAGACGGCGGGCCTGCATGTCGAGCAAGAGCTGCCAGATCGCCACCACGAACAGCAGTGGCGCCAGACCCTTGGGCGCGATGACGCCGACCGGCGCAAACAGCAGGCCGGCGACGATCAACGGATTGGTCGCGACGATCACCTTTATCCCCCGGCCGGCAGCATATCCGCTGGCAGCACCGCGCGATAGGCCGCAAATGTATCGGCGACAAATTGCTCGACGGAAAACTCGGCCACGGCGCGTTCGCGGCTGCGGATACCCATCCGGCGTCGCAGCTCCGGTTCCGTCAGCAGGGTCCGGATCGCATCGGCCGTGGCGGCGCCATCGCGCGCCGGCACCAGCAATCCATTGTCGCGGTCGCGCACGACCTCGCGGCAGCCGGGCACGTCGGTGGTGACGATCGGCAGGCCGCATGCCGCCGCCTCGATCAGACCGCGTGGCAAGCCTTCGCGGTAGCTGGGCGTCACCGCGATCGCCGCCTGCGCCAGGATCGCCGGCATGTCGGTAGCGAAACCCCACCATTCGACCAGGCCCTCGTCCTGCCAGCCGCGAATCACCGCCTCGCCGACGTCGGTCAGGTTTCCCGGATCGCGGCGGCCAACCAGCACGAACCGCGCCTCGCATCCCTCGGCTTTGAGGATGCGGGCCGCATCGACGAACTCGTTGACCCCCTTGTCGCCGATCAGGCGGGCCGGAAACATCACGATCGGCGCGCCTGCCGGCGGCGAATCGGGCCGGAAGCGATTCATATCGACGCCACAACCCTTGATCATCAACGTCACGCCGCCGTCGACCAAGCCCTCGCGGATGAACATGCCGAGATCGTCGGGGTTCTGGAAGATCACACGGGCATTCGGATGCGCCAACGCGAACCGATAGACCGGTTTGATCAGCCGCCGGATCAGGCGCGACGACAGGTCCTCGCGAATGAACAGGAAACCGAGGCCGGTGACCGCATGCACGGCCGCCGGTATCCGCAGCAGACGCGAGCACAGGCCGCCGTAAAGCACGGGCTTCATAGCGACGTGATGCACCAGATCGGGTCGCAACCCGCGCAGCAGACGCCAGAACGCCGCGATCAGCCGCAATTCGCCGAGCACGCTGCGGCCGCCGCGCTTGAGCGGAATGTCGTGATAGTGGAAGCCATTGTCGCGAATGATGTCGGCATAGGGCTGCTCAAACGGCGCCGCCACATGCACCTCGAACCCGGCGTCGCGCGCGGCCAGCGCCACCGGCATCCGGTGGGTGGTGAAGAACAGCGCTTCGTTCATCAGGAACAACAGACGCGGCGCGGTCATGCGTCACGCTCGCCGACATAGTTGTAGTGGGTCAACAATGGCGACAGCCAATTGCGCGCGGCGGCATCTTCGAGCCAACCGAGCGGATCGAAGATGGGATGGTTCGGAAACATCCGGAAATGCCGCACGCTGCGGCAGCGGACGCCAACGGCGGCGAACGATCGCCTGAGCGCCGCGGCGGACAGCACGCGTTCGTTCCCATAAGGCAGTTCGCGGTCGTCCTCGTCGGTAAAAGTCGTCACCGTCCGGGGCCCGCGACGCAGCAGCAATTGCATCTGCAACAACGGGTTCCAGCCGTTCGCCTCGGAAATCACCAGCGCGCCGCCGAACTTCAACAGCTCGGCCAGATGACGCACGACCTCGTCACGGGGCTCCAGATGATGGAAGGCCTGTTCCATCCAGATCACGTCGTAGGTGGCGCTGCCGGTGATATCCAGAATACCGGCACGGCGGAATTCGGCCGACACCGGGCGGCCGAGATGCCGAGCCATGACATCGGCTCGACGCTGCGCCGTCTCGATGCGGTCGCTGCGGACATCGATGCCCAGCACGTCGGCGCCGTGCATAGCCAACCAGAGCGATTCGGTACCGCAGCCGCAGCCGACCTCGAGCAGGCGCAGGCCGGGACGCCGCCGCACCAGCGCCAGCACCTCGTGCATCTGCGCGGCGTAGTAGCGTCGGATGCGTGGGCTGAACGACCTTGAAAAGCTCCGGTAATAGTCTTTCAGAGTCTGCTCGGCCGGATCGTCAAGCAGGGCGTTGTCGAGCCAGATGCGCAGGAACGCCGCCGCATCTGGCGCCGCCCGGAGTTGCGCGCCGATCTCGGTGGTCATCGCGACAAGACCCGCCGCAGCCGGCGGCGTACGTTGCCGAGGTTGAGCTGCCGCCTGTAGTGCGACAGCGCGTCCGCCGGCAGCCGGTCCGGGTCGGCGTCATAATCGAAGGCCGCCGCGCCCGGCCGGATATACGCCATGATCGCGTCCCGGTGCGGACTGCGGCGGAACGCCTGCCGGACGTCGTGGTAGTTGCGGGGCGATAGCTTGCGCGGCAGGCCGCGGGCGGCCTCAAACGCGTCTTCGTCATCGATGTCGAGGGCGGCGAACAGCGGCCGCAACTGGCCGGCCGGGTCTTCGACCAGATCCTCGTAGCGGACGACCTGCCAGTCCGCGCCGGCGTCTTCGTAGGCCTTCTGCGCGGCGGCCCAGGTATGCGCGGCGCGCAGCAGCACGTCGTCGGGCAGCTTGCCGTCGCGCGAGGTCGGCAGCAGGAAGGCCGATGGTCGGGCGCCAATGCCCAAGCTCTTGCCGACGATGGAGGCGATGGTCGTCCAGGGATGGCGCACGCAATAAACGAACCGCGCCGTCGGAAACATCGCCTTCAGAACATCGATGTGCAGCGTGTGGCGGGGGTTCTTGACCACCAACCGGCGGCCGGCGGCCATCTCGAGGTAGCGCGACCGCAGGGTGTCGATGCGTTCGGGATCGGCCTGGAACGCGCCGGCGGGCGGCTGGCCGGTCGACGCATCGTAGTCGTCATAGAAGATCGACCACCACAGGGCATTGTCCGAGACGCCCGACGTGTCCTCGGGGCAGACCTGCTTGTTGCGATGCTCGGTGATCAGGAAATGCCGATCGCTGCCGCCCAGAATTCGGGCGGCCAGCAGCGTGCCCGATCGCGGCGCGCCGATGATGAAGATCGGATCGGCCGAGTCGCTCATGCCGCCTGCGCCTCCTGCCAGGCCTGGAACATCAGCACCTCCCAGAGCTGGTGCTGCCAGTTGCGGCGGCCGCTCAAATGCTCGGTCCAGCGCGCCCGGATCGGCGCCGGATCGAAGAAACCCTCGCGCCGCAGCCGGCTCTCGTCCAGGAGCGCCTCGGCCCAGTCGCGCAAGGGGCCGCGCAGCCAGTCGTGGATCGGCACGGCGAAGCCCATCTTGGGCCGCTCGATGAGCGCGCGCGGCACGTGCCGGTGCAGCACCTCGCGCAGCAGCCGCTTGCCGGTGCCGTCGTGGATCCGGAGCGACAGCGGCAGCGACCAGGCGAAGGCGACGACGCGATGGTCGAGGATCGGCACGCGCGCCTCCAGGCTGACCGCCATGCTGGCGCGGTCGACCTTGGTCAGAATATCGTCCGGCAGATAGCTGAGTGCGTCGAGATACATCATCTGCGCCGCGAAGTCCGGCACCTCGAGCCAGTCGTCGCGGCGCTGCGCCAGGATCTCCGGCTCACGGCCGCCGACAACGATGTCGGCGGGGTCCTGCCACTGGCTGATCAGCCGCCGATAGATCTCGGTCAGGCCGTCGGCGTCGAGCAGGCCGGCGAGCTTGTGCAGCTTGTCGCCGGCGTTGCGCTGCCGCAGCAGGCCGCCGAAGCGGTCCCAGGCGGGCGGCGAGACGGACGTGATCGCGCCGGCCAGCAGACGCCGCAGGCCCAGCGGCAGCCGGGCATTGGTGCAGGCGACCCGGCCGCTCCAGAGATAGCGGTTGTAGCCGCCGAAGGTCTCGTCGCCGCCGTCGCCGGAGAGCGCCACCGTGACGTGCCGGCGCGCCATCTCGGAGACGAGAAAGGTCGGCAGCTGTGAGGAATCCGCGAACGGCTCGTCATACATGGCGCCAAGCCGCGGGACGACGGCCTGCGCTTCCCGTGGCGTGACGTAGAGCTCGTGGTGCTCGGTGCCGAGATGCCGGGCGACGGCGGCGGCGTCCTCGGCCTCGTTGTAGGCGCCGTCGCGAAAGCCGATCGAGAAGGTTTTGACCGGCCGGTCGCTGTTGGCCTGCATCAGCGCGGCGACGGTCGAGGAATCGATGCCGCCTGACAGGAACACGCCAAGCGGCACGTCGGCGACCATGCGACAGCGCACGGCCTCGCCGAGGCAGCGCTCGAGCTCGTCGGTGGCTTCGCCGATATCGCCGGCGAAGGGCGTCTGCTGTGCCGTCTCGGCGACGTCTTTCAGCGACCAGTAGGTTTCGGTCGCCACCTCGCCGCTGTCGGTGTCGAGGGTGAGGATGCTGGCGGGCGCCAGCTTGCGGATCTGCCGGAAGATGCTGTGCGGCGCCGGAATGCAGTTGAGGCGCATGTAGAGTGTCAACGCATCGCGGTCGATATCGCCCTGGAAGCCGGGATGCGCCTGCAGCGACCGCAGCTCGGAGCCGAACAGGAAGGTGCGGCCGATCTGTCCGTAGTAAACCGGCTTGATGCCCAGGCGGTCGCGCACCAGGTGCAGACGCCGATCCCGCCGGTCCCAGAGCGCGAAGGCGAACATGCCGACGAAGCGCTCGACGGCGGCGGTCAGGCCCCATTCGACGATGGCGGCCAGCATGATCTCGGTGTCGGAGCGGCCGCGGAAGGCGTGGCCGAGGCCTTCGAGCTCGGCCCGCAGCTCGGAAAAATTGTAGACCTCGCCGTTGTAGCTGATGACATGGCGGCCGTCGGCCGACCGCATGGGCTGCGCGCCCTCGGCGGACAGGTCGATGATGGCGAGACGTCGATGGGCCAGCGCGACGCCAGCCTCGGCGTCGGTCCAGACGCCATCGGAGTCCGGGCCGCGATGGCGGATCGCATCGGCCATCGCCCGGCCGGTCTCAACGAGCCGGTCAGCGGTCGTGCCGCGCGACAGATCGATAAAGCCGGTGATACCGCACATGGGGCGAGCGATGTTCCTAACCGGTCGCCGCGGCCCGCGCCGCGGGCGGCAGGCCGACCGGTGAGAAGTCGACGTTCGGATAGTGGGCGGCGAGCGCGGCGATGCGCGCCTGCTGCGCCGCCGTCAGCTCGTCTCGGCCGCGGCCGCTACGACCCTGGTTGAAACGGCTGTTGCTACCGGCGGCGCGGGCGACCGCCGCGTCGACGTCAGCCGTCGCGTCGACGCCGCAGAAGTCGAGCACGCGCGCGACGGCGCCAGCCTTGTCAGCCATGACCGCGTCATAGCTCAGCCACAGCGTTTCAACCTCGGTCTGCCGGGACCAGCCGGCCACGAACTGGACGTACCACGGCAGCGCCAGATCGATGACCAGATCCAGCCGCGCCGCGCGGCCGAGGTCGGCGAAGTCCTCGCCGACGTTCAGCACCGGCGTCGTTTTGGATTCCGTCTCCAGGTGATCGCAGAGGCTGACGGCGCAGTCGCAGAGGTCGCGCACCAGCACGACCGGCCGGATGCCGAAGTCGCGCATGAGCGACAGGTTCGGTTCGGTGGCGCGCGTGTGCTGGTGGCAGACGATGTCCATCGACCAGGCATCCAACAGCTTCGGCAGGTAGAGGTCCTGCTCGTTCAGGTGATGGGCGCCGAGAAAGAAAGGCATGAAGCCCGTCGCCTCACGCAGGGCGTTGACCAGGAAGGTCGAGCCCGATTTCGGCAGCGCCGTCAGGAAGACCGTGTTGCCGGCTCGGGTGAACAGCCGTTTGTAGCGGAGCTGCCAGCGCAGGCCGCGCCCGCCTAAGGTCTTCAGCGCCCGATCGGCGCGTTGCGCGAGGCCGGTCATGGCCGGCGCAGCAACATCAACGGTCGCGCCGGCGAGTCGCCGTCGGTGATCATGCGATGGCCGAGCAGCTCGGCCTCGGCCAGCCACGGCACGGCCTTGATGCGCTGATACTGGTCGCCAACGCCCTGATCGGCATGGCCCTCGTAGAACATGTAAGTCCAGGGCAGGTCGGCGACGCCGGGCGGAAAGCCGATATGGTCGCTGACCGCGAGATAGAACAGCACGCCGCCCGTGCGGTCGCCGAACCGGTCCGGCAGCGCGGCGGCGAAGTCGGTCGCGTCATCGATGGCGCCGCCGGTGACGGTCGCCCGCGTCGCACCCAACGCCGGCAGCAGGCGCGACGCCGCGCCCGCGACCTTGGGCATATCCCAGCCGAAGCCCCAGAGCGCGCCGGCGCCCAGCGCCTGATACAGCATCAGGCCGGTATTGCAGCCGATATCGAAGACCAGCCGGTCGTCGAGCGACAGGTCGGCATGCCGGAGTAGTTCGTCAAAAGCCCGCCAGCGCGTCTCGATGTCGCGCTTGCCAGGCGCCAGACCGGGGATGGCCTGATAGAGATACTGGCCGCCGCCGCGAAAGAAGCGCGTGCCGCCGAAATGCGTCTTGTCCTTCTCTTCCTCGGCGATCTGGCCCACGAGCAGCGCGTCGTCCGTAATCATGAAGGACTGGAAATCGACGTAAAGCGGCTGACCGGTCTTTGCGTCGAGGCGCAGGTTGCCATTGCAATCCGGGGCTTCGAAGTCCATCGCCACGTCGGTGCTGCTGTGCACCGTGGTGATGCCGCTGTGTTCGAGCCAGGATTGCAGGCGCGGCATGAATTCGGCGTGCGCCGGCGCATCGGCCAGCGGGCCGCCGACATGATCGACGACATACGCCGTCAACGGCACGCCGGCGGCGTCGAGGTGAAGGAGGTCGTGCACCCGAGGACCCAGGCCGGCGGCATGAAGCTGGTTGGCGATCCGCATCAATGCTTTCGGCGGCGGCGTCAGCTTGCGCAACAGGGACGCGCCGGCGGCCGGGTTCAGCTCGTGACGCGCATAGATGGCATCGTCCGGATGTTGCAGGTCCTTCAGGATCTTCAGGCCGACGCCCGCCGGATAGACCTCTCGCAGGAACGGAAAGCAGCGGTCGAGGGCCGGTCCCGGCCCGACATACAAGGTCCAACCGCCCGCCATCGGATCGAGGTCGTGTGCAACGAGCGCCTGCTGCAGATCATCCGCATCGCGGATGACGCCCAGATTGACATCGAAACCGAGCACCGACTGACGCGACAGGAAAGCCGCGAAGCGTCCGTCGTCGCGCTTCGCCCGCAACTTGCCGGAAACCAGCGCGTGGACGAAAAACCGCACGGCGACGACAATGCCCCAGAGACGGAGCAGGAAACGATAGGCCCAGGGAAACGGGTCGACCAGCGCCCGCAGCTTCTTGCGCAGGACGTAGCCGAGACCGGGCCGGGGCGCGTTCGCGCGCAATTGATCGGTCATGCCTGGCCGACGCCGCGCACGATCACGCAGTTCGGCAACGCCGGAATCGACGCGACGTCGACATCGGCGAAACGGCCCGTCGCCTGACGCAAACGGTCCAGCACGGCGCCCGCCTCGTCGACCCGCAGGCCGGGAAACTTCTGCGCCGCGTAGCCGCCGTCGCCACCGCCGGATGAGAGGACACGCTGTAACCGGCGTTTGCCCTGCTGCAGGGCGTCCCGTCCGGCCCGAGCGGCGCGGGCCGACAACGAGTCGTCAAAGACATCCACCGGCACGTCGACGTCCCGCAGGGCCGCGACGATGTTCTGACAGGCGAATGGTCCGCGAAGGCCGGCAATATAGGCACCGACGATCTCCCGCTCGGCATCATCCGCCGGCCGGTTGTCGAGACCGTCCCGGATGGCGGCGATCAACGCATCGCGGCTGGTACATTCATGACTGACGGCGTTGGGCAGGTAGGCATCAAACGTTTCCGACCGCACCGCGCGATAGGCATAGACCGGCGTCGACAGCAGGAACGCCTCCAGGCCTGTGCTGCAGCCGGCATGCACCAGCGCGTCGGCGCCGATGATCCAGGGCGCGGCACTGCCATCGTGGATCACGGCGACGTTGTCGAGGCCGGCGGTTTCGCTGCGCCAGCGGTCGTGGTTTTCGGCCGGATGCGGCCGCACGACGATGCGCCGGTCGGGGAATGCCGCCGCCAGGTCCGGCAGCATGGCGACGAAGGAATCGAACATCGCGTGCGCGTGATCGCACCAAGCCTGCAGATACGCTTCCTCGCCCTCGGTCCGAACGATGCCGCGCTGTTTTTGCAGCGTGACCATATGGTTCGGACCGAGATAGTGGTTGTAGCGGCCGAAATTGGTGTTCACCAGGATGTAGGGCGCGTGGGCGTCGCGTATCGCCTCGACCTCGGTCGCGTAGAGCGCCCGCAGTTCGGGCCTGAGCACGTCCATGCGGGGATTGCCCGTGGCCAGGACCTTGTCGGCCTGGCCGTTGGCGTGGCTGGCGATATCGCTGCGCTGGCGCTCGCCCCAGGCAAAGAAACGATCGGCGAGGCCGAGCGAGTCCAGCGACACACGCTCGGACAGGTAGGTCTCGCGGTCGAGATAGACCAGCCCCTCCTCGCACCAGGCGGCGATGTGATGGCCGGCCTGCTTCAGCCGCTCGAAATGCCGGGTCTTGGTGCGGGCGACGCTCTTGTCGAGATAAATGCCCCGGGGCAGACGTTTCAGATGATGCAGCAGTACGTTCTGGTCGCCCAGCACGGTGCTGAAGCCAGCTTCGGCCGCGAACGCCGCCAGCAGCAGCTTCCCCTGCAGCTCGCGCACCTTGACCTCGACCGGCAGCAGCAGCCAGCGGCTCGCGTCGCTATGGGCGGTCGCGGACATATCCGGCCTCAGGCGCTGGCGGCCGCCGGCGCCTCGGCGCCCACTGCAATATCGGCCAGCAGATCGCAGGTTCGCTGGCCGGCCCGGCCATCCGAATTGCCGACCCAATGGCCCAGCATCTGGCACGACATCGCCGGCAGCTCGGCGGCGATCCGGGCGCTCGCGCGCTCGCGCGCCCGCTCGGCCAGCATCCGGTTCAATTCGTCGGCCGACGTCGCCTGATCCGCCGCCGCGCCCAGCTCGACGACGAACGGCCGGCGCGCCGGATCAGCGGCTTCGTCGAACATGGGCTGCACGATCGGGATGCCGGCGGCCAGCGCCTCGAACAGCGAGGTGCTGTTGAACGCGCACATCACGTCGCTGCCAACAATCAGTTCGAAGGGATCGCCGCCGATGACGAATTCCAGGTTCGCCGGCGGTTTGAAGCCCTTGCCGAAGGCCTGCTCGATGGTCTTGAGGGCCGTCGCGTGGTTCTTGGTCTTGATGGCGACGCGGATGTCCGGGTTGTCGCGCGCCAGATTGACCATGGCGGCGTGGGTGCCGGTCACCAGATCGGTGAAGCTCACGCCCTCGAATTCCGGCGCCAGCTCTTCCCAGCCACGGTCGCCTTTGTGTTGAATCTTCGGTGCGCCGGTGCCGGCGTTGAACGACATGAACAGGACACGCGGCGTTGCATCGCCGGCCGTACCCCGGCCGGCATGGGCGCGACGCCAGCGATGGATCTCGTCCATACGCGGCATGCCGGTGACGGTGATGCGCTCGGGCGGCGCCACCTGGGCGGCGATCTGAATGTCGCGCTCAATGTTGTTGTAGACGGTGATGGCGCTGCCGCGGAACGGCAGCTTGCGGTTGGAGTAGGTGTATTCGAAGAACGGCGCCAGCCCAGGTGTCTTCAGGCATTCCTTGTGCATGGCGACGAAAGGCGTGCCGTGCACCTCGAGGGCGGCGATCAGTTCCTGCTCGGCGAAATAGCTGAAGTTGCCGCTGAGCACCAGGTCGATGCCGAGACGGCGCCGCAGGTGCGGCCAGAGCTCATGGCAAAAAGCGCGATAGGCCGACATCTGGTCCGCATAGCGGCCGGCGACGTTGCGATAGAAATTGTCGTCGACATCGGCCGGCAGGAAGGCCGTCGCCATGGCCTTTACCAGGCTGCGGTCAAGCGCGATCACGCCGAACCGGTCGTCGCGCCCGATGCTGGCGAGAATATCTTCGGTGAAGCCCGGCTTCGGCAAGAACAACGCGGTCAGCGGCCGCGACACGCCCGATGCAGGCTGCTTCAGCCGGACACATTGCGACGCCACGACCCCGGCGACCGCTGCGGCGTGTCCGCCACGCGTCAGCCGGGTGACGGCGGGCGCGGCAGCGACTTCCGCGAATTTCCGGCGCAGACGGAAGGCCGTGGAGGTGACGTCCAAATCAGTGGTCATGCGTGATCTGCCATGGGAAGCGACGACAACGCCCTATCCCGCGCGGCGGTATTACAGGCCATTCAGAACGCGGTCAAGCCGGCCCCAATGCGGCCGGCCGCCAACAACGTTTGGCTGCCGCGCGGGCAATCGGGTCCGATCGCGCCTCAATTCCGATGCGACGCAACGAAGCCACGGGCCGACAACCGAAGGTCGCGTCTCGGGCTCGATATAGACAGCCCGGAACCTGTTTGTTAAACGAGCAACCCTAAGCTGCCGCTGACGCGCTCGAGCTACCATCGGGTCAGTGGCGATGGCGTGGGCTTCATTGCCCTGACCGCATCGGACCCGTTGGGGGAGGGCCATGCTGCGATTTTCGAAACGCCCACCGAAGCAACTGCTCTATCTCTTGCTGACGCGCGATATGAAGCTGTCGCACGGCCGCGAAATCGGCGTCGACGTCGGTTGCGGCCTGATGCAGAACCGGCGGCTGTTCCGCACCAAACGCTATATCGCAATCGATCTCGACGAAGAGCGGCTCGCCAAGGGCCAGGCGAAGTATCCGGAAGCCGAGACGCTCGCCGCCCGTATGGAAGACGTCCGGAACGTCGTTGGCGACCTGGTGCTGTGCGTACAAACCTTCGTCAACCACCATTTTCCAGTCGAGAACACCTATCTCGCGGCGGAAGCGCTGGTCCGGATGACACGTACGGGCGGCACCCTGATCTTCAATATGTCGAAACGGAACCTTGGTTACGAAGACGCGGTCGACAGCTTGCTGCAACGCGACTTCGACTCCGTCACTAAGGTGACCTACGGCGCGCTAGCGGGCTGGAACTTCGGTCCGCTATCGCCCCTGGTGGCGTTTGCGATGTATCTGCTGCCAAGACTACGACATGGCCGCGAATACGCCCGCGTCTACTATTGCTGCGTGGGCCGGCGCTGATCTTTCTTCTATCCCGCCAGCTCCGCGAGATTGGTCCGGCGTACGCGGCCGCCGGGCTCGAGCTTATAGAAGGCGTCGGCATGCTCGATCGAGGTCAGGCGGTGGGCGATGATCAGAATCGTTGCGTGTTCGCCGAGTTTTGCAATCGAGTCTCGGATAAAGGCCTCGGATTCGGCATCGAGCGCACTCGCCGCCTCGTCGAAGATATAGAGGTCGGGCTGCCGGATGACGGCGCGCGCGATCGCCAGGCGTTGCCGCTGGCCGCCTGACAGCTTGACGCCGCGATCGCCCACAACCGTATCGTAGCCGTCCGGTAACTGACGCACGAACTCGTCGGCATGGGCAATCCGAGCCGCGGCCTCGATATCGGCATCGCTGGCATCCGGACGCCCAATCGCGATGTTGTCGCGAATGCTGGCGTTGAACAGCTCGGCTTCCTGGGCGACATAGCCGATATGCGCACGCAGGCTGCGCAGGCTGAAGCGGTCGATCGGCGTGTCATCGATCCGGATCGCGCCGGATGTCGGCCGGAACAGCCCCATCAACAAGTTGGCCACGGTCGACTTGCCGACACCGGACGGACCGACCAGCGCGACCGTGGCGCCGTTCGGAATCGTCAGATTAAAACTGCCCAGAACGTTGGGACCATCGTCATAGGCGAACCCGACTTTTTCGAAAACCACGTCGCCCCGGAGGCCCGGAAACGCCTCTCCGATATCGACGCGCTCGCGCTCCCAATCCTCGGCCAGCATGTCGTGCACCAGCGAGAGCGATGGCAGGTTGGCGGCGATCTTCATACGACGGCTGACGACATAGGTGACGTAGGTGATCAGGCGCTGTGAGACGAGCACGAAGAAGCCGAGCATGGCGATGACATCCGTCGGCGCCATGCCCATGATGCTGAACATGACGAACAGCACACCGGCGACGATCGACAGAACCAACAGCTCGGTGAGCTGATACGGCAGCTCGCTCAACATGATGAAGGCCGTTTCGGCCCGCGTGTGGCGATGCAAGTTGTCCGATAATCGGGCAATGCGCGCGCCGGCCGCGTCGAAAGCCTTTATCTGACGCACGGTCGCGACCGATTCCGCGACGATATCGGAAATGTTCTGCGCCAAGTTCAGGCGCAGGCGGCCGAATCTCATGGCGTAGCGGAAGCTGCTGCGCCGGATCGCATAGATCAGCACAAAACCAATCAGCGCGATAATCGCGGTGATCTGCCACTGCGTGAACAGCAACAACAGAATGAGCGCGGCGGCGACGATCAGGCGATTGATGAATTCGAGGATCTGCGTCACGGCCTTGGCCGCGACATAGGTTTCCTGCACCATGTTCTGAATAACGACGCCCTGACGCTGGGCGACGATGCGGGCATAGGGCGCGTCGACGAAGCGCGCGAAGATGCGGGCTGTCCAGTGTTCCCGCAATGTCATCGCGAAGTTGTAGCTGAGGCCGCGGGCCGCAACCTGCAACGCCGTTTTGACGACGAAGGCGGCAACCAACAGCGCCAACAGCAATTCCGGCCCTGCGCCGGACGGCAGCAGGTCTTGTATGACGGCCGCGACACCCCGGCCGACCTCGCCCGACGCATCGGGATCGAGCAGGCTTGTAAGCAATGGCAGAACAACCGCCAGCCCAAGCGTTTCGGCCACCGCCGCAGCCAACAGGACCGCCATCAACAGGATGCCGCGACGGCCGTGCCCGGCCACCATCAGGCGCAGTTTGGAGAGCTTTTCCGGCAGCGACGACGGCCGCCGCTTGACGGCGCCGCCCGCGCCTTTTTCTGTGACAGTCGCCGACATGGCTGTTACATGACGTCTCGTGTCGCTATCCGCAACTGATTGGTTCCAAGTCAAGGCGCTGGCCGCCTATCGCAAGGCCGGCCTGGCGGTGCTCGACCGCCGTGGCCGCAAGGCCCTGGCGGCCCACGGCTATACGCGACTGTTCGACAGCCGGCCCGGCGACGCCAAACCGCCGATCTGGTCGGATCTGGCGTTCCTGTATCGGACGGTGCGCGAACGTCGGCCGCGGGTGATCGTGGAGTTCGGCAGCGGCTGCTCGACCGTGATCCAGGCGCAGGCGCTGGCCGACAACGCGGCCGACGGCGCGCCCGGCATACTCTATTCCCTGGAGGCCGATGCGCATTGGGGCGAAGCGACGCGCAACTCGCTGTCGCCGTACCTGCGCGAGCATTGCGAGCTGATCGTCACGCCGGCCATCGAAAGCACGCTCGACGGCCTGCCGGTCTGGCGCTATCGCGACGTGCCCGACGTGGTACCGGACCTGGTCTATCTCGACGGCCCGGCGCTGACGCCCGAACGCTGGGCGGCGGTCGACGTGCTGGACATGGAGCCGAGGTTTCCGCCGGGCTTTCGCCTGGTCGTCGACGGACGTTACCGGAACTGCGATCTGCTGGAGCAGCATTTCCGCCGCCGCTATCGCCGCAAGCGCCGCATCGTGCTCAAGCACACGGTGTACGATCTGATCGATTGAGCAGCCATTCGGCCAACTCCAGCTCGAACGGCTCGTCGATGTTGACCACCGGGCGGTCAACGATGACGGCGGCGCAGTCCTGCTCGATGATCCGCCCCTGGTCGACCAGCGTCTCGCGCCGCACGGCGTAGGCCAGACCGTTGCGGTGGTAGTAGGCGGGAATAGTCTGACGGATACTGTGGCGCGCGCCCTCGTCGAGATAGAAGCCGATGACGCCGTCGGCATCGACCGTCAGCGTCTTGTGCGGGGTGAAATGGGCCGGCGTCGGGCTGACCGTGGCGGCCGCCGCCCGCCCGCTCTTGACCAGCGCCTCAACGGTCGCGGTCACGTCAGCCGCGGTGCGCAACGGACTGGTCGGCTCGAGTAGAATCGAGAGCGCGAACGTCATGCCGTAATGCGTCTCAGCCGCGAGCCAAGCATGCCGCCACATCTCGATCGAGGTGCTGCGGTCGCCGGCCAGCTCGGCCGGACGTGGGAACGGCGCCTCGATGCCGTGGCGCCGGGCCTCGGCGGCGATCTCCTCGTCGTCGGTCGAGACGATGGCGCGGTCGACAAACGACAACGAGGCGGCGATTTGCGCCGCCCGGCCAACCAGGCTGACGCCGCCGACCCGGGCCAGGTTCTTGCGTGGGATCGACTTGCTGCCGCCGCGCGCCGGCACCACGGCCAAAACCGTATGTCCGTCGTAGGCCATGGCGTCAGGTCAGCGCGATACGGCGGCCGTCGGCCTGGCTCTGCCGCGCCGCCTCGATCAGGCGCATGACGTTCAGGCCGTCGGCGAGCGTGCAGGTGGGCGTGGCGCCGCCGTCGAGCAGCGCCAGGAACTCGCGCGCAACGCCCATGAACATGTCGTTGCGTTCGCAGTCGAAGTCGGTGGCCAGCCAGTCGGCGGTCATGCCGTGGGCGACGGCGATACGGTTCGGCGCCTCCGACCAGAGGACTGTGCCGTCTTCGCCGATGAAGCGGATCTCCTTGCGGTGCGGCCGGCCGAACAGATCGAGGTGGATGCGCACGCGCAACCCGTCGGGATAGCTGAGCTGCATGTCGACATTGTCGTCCGACGTGATCTCGAGATCGCTGATCGTCTCGATGCTGGCGCTGAGCGCCGTCGGCAGGCCGAACAGCCAGAGCATCAGGTCGATCCAATGACTTTCGTCCAGCAGCGCGCCGCCACCGAGTTCGGCGCTCGACATGAAGAACTCGGCCAGCGGCTCACCCGGGTGCCAGTCGGAGAGATGCGCGGACATGATGAAGTCGACGTGCCGCAGACGGCCGACGACGCCGTCGGCGAGGCGCCGTCGCAGGTCGGCGAGCGGCGGCCACCAGCGCCAGGTATAGCCGAGCAGCAGCGGAAGGCCGGTCTCGTCAACGACGTCCGCCAGCCGTTGCGCCGCGGCGAGATCCTTGGCGACCGGCTTTTCCAGCAGCACCGGCAGGCCGGCGCGCAGCGCGGCGGTGGCCTGATTGACATGAAAGGCCGTCGGCGAGCAGACCGCGACGGCATCGAGGCCGGGCGACGACAACGCCGCGTCGAGGTCCGTGAAGGTGGCGACGGTGGGCGTCTCGACCGCCAGCTCGGCGCCGCGTTCCGCCCGCGGATCCATGGCCGAGATTCGGCAGCCGAGCGATGCGAGGTTGCGTGAGTGCCGGCGGCCGACGCTGCCGGCGCCGACGATCAGGATATGCCGACCGCTCATCGGATGCCCCGCACCATGGCCTGGTAGGCGTCCGGATCGAACGGCAGCTCAACGAACAGCGGCGCTTCGCCCGGCCGCCAGCCGGCAAACGCCGCCGCCAGCGCGTCCTCGTTGTCGGCGCGCGCCGTGGCGAAGCCGATGCCGTCGAAGGCGGCACGCCACCCTCGTCCCTCGAACAACAGCGGCGCCTGGGTTAGGTTCGCCGACACCGCCCGCGTGCGCACGGAGCCGTAGCCGCCGTCGCTCATGTGCAGCACGGCGAGCGGCCGCCGCGCTTCGGCCGCGAGCCGCGCTTCGGCGAAGAACGGGCCGATGCCGCCGTCGCCGGTCAGCAGCACGGTCGGCACGCTGTCGTCGACCAGCGCCGCGCCAACCGCCTGCGCCAAACCGATGCCCATATAGCGGCCGGAGCCCGACGACAGGCACCAATCGGCCCGCGGCGCCCGCCAGGCATGCTCGGCGATCGTGCAGAAATAGCCGGTGTCGATGACCACGCGGACGCCGTCGGGAAACGCCGCGGCGACCGCGCGCAGGGCATGCGCCGGCAGGAAGCCGTCGTCGAGCATGTATCGCCGCAGCGCGCCGACCGCCGAGACGACGTCGTCGACGCCCCAGGGTTTGCCGGCGAGCATGTCGAACAGCGCATCGGCCGACGGCGTTTCGACGTTGACGAGCGGTACGTCGAAGGCCGGCCCGTTGAGCAACTCAGCATCCCGCAGGCCCAGACCGATCACCAGATCCGCACGGTCGAGCAACGCGGCTTCGGGCACCCGTTCGAGGCCGACGCCGGTATGGACACCGGCGGCGTGCGGCAGGGTCTCATCGACCACGCCCTTGGCGGCGGCGGTGCTGAACACCGGCAGCTGCAGCGCGTTCAGGCGGTCGGACCAGCGGGCGCGGATCGCCAACGTGCCGGCGATCACCACCGGTCGCTCAGCGCCGGCAACGGTGTCAAGCGGCAACGATGCGTCCGACGATACGGCTGCCGGTAAATCCGACGTTCGCTCGACCAGATCGAGCAGGACCGGTGCGGGCGTTTCGGCTTCGGACAATGCCGCCAGTTCGGCGAATGTGGGACCGTCAACCGACAGGCCGGCGTGTCCCTTGCTGACGCCCGATGCGAGCGCGGCGTGGTCCATGCGCTTGTGTGCTTTCGTCGCGCCCCGACCGTAGGCCTCGGTCATCGCCACCATGGGCCAGCTTTCGAGCTGGCAGGCCGCCATGCCGGGCACCATGTTGGCGAGGCCCGGGCCCTTGATGGCGATGGCGATACCGGCCTTGCCTGCAAGACGACCGAAGGTGCCGGCCATGATGGCCGCCGCGCCTTCGTGCGCCGTTGAGTGGAACGTCACGGCTTCACGGGTCAGCGCGTCGATCAGTTCCAGACTGGTGCCGCCGCCCGGCACGCCGAAGGCGTGATCGACGCCGTGGCGGGCGACGTCGGCGGCAAGCCCGGTCAGCAGCTCAGACACCGAAATGCTCGAGGATTTTCTCGGCCGCGCGGCGGCAGACCAGGCGCACGGCGTCCGGGCTGAAGCCGCCGCAATGCGGCGTGACGATCAGGTTGTCGTGGGTCTGGCTATAGCGGATCAGCGGATGCGCAGCGATGTCCGGCTCGCCCTCCAACACGTCGAGGCCGGCGGCGCCGATATGGCCGGTTTCCAGTCCCGCCAGCAACGCGTCCTCGTCCACGACCGCCCCGCGCGAGGTGTTGATCAGGATCAGGCCGGGCTTCGCCGCGGCCAGCAGATCGGCCGAAACCAGGCCGCGCGTCTCGTCGTTCAAGTGAACGTGGACGCTGACCACGTCGCTTTCGGCCATCACGTCGGCAATCGGGCGCTGTTCGATTCCGGCCGGCCATGGCGCGATATGCGGGTCGTGGCCGATCACGTTCATGCCGAAGGCGGCAGCATAGCGAGCCATCCACTGGCCGATGCGGCCGCAGCCGACCAGGCCCAACGTACGGCCATTCAGCATCAGGCCGGGGAAGTCCTCGCGCACCCAGTTGCCGGCCCGCGTATGCGCCGCCGCCGCCGGTAGCCGGCGGGCGCAGGCCAGCACCAGCGCCCAGCTCAGCTCGGCGGCCGGCGTAAGGTTCCGCAGCAGTTCCGGGTCCTCGCGCAGCGTGCGCACCTCGGCGCCGCGGCCGGCGAGCGCGTGGCGCTCGATATGGTCGGCGCCGGTCGTGGCGCAGCTGACGATTCCCAACCGGGGCGCGGCCGCGACCATGACATCCGTGATCCGCACCTTCATGGAGGCGTCGAGCAGGGCTTCGGCGTCGACCAGCGCGGCGGCCAACGCCGCCGGCTCGCCCGGCACGTGTGTCACCGCGGCGCGGCCTTCGGCCACCTCCAGCGCACCGGCGTAGCCGGCGTCGGCGCCGACATAGACGATCACCCGTTCGGTCATGGTCTTGGCATTCAGCTGTAGTGCAGCCGCTTCTGGATACGGATGTCTTCACCGGCGAGACGCTCGGCGATCCGCGCGCCGGCGCTGCCGTCGCCGAACATTTCCGAGCGGTCGTATCGGCCGTGCGCAATCTGTTGCCGCGCCGCCGTGACGATGGCGTCCGCCTCATAGCCGGCATGCACGACGTTGGGTCCATGCTCACGACCACCCTGCCGGGTGCCGACATTCACCACCGGCACACCGAGATAGGCGCCCTCGCGCAGGCCCGACGAGGAGTTGCCGATGACACAGGCGGCATTTCCGATAAGACGGGCGTAATCCTCGGGCGCGAAGTTGCGGTAGAAATGCAGCTTGCCGTCGCCGTGTTGCTCGCGATGCATCCGGAGGCCCTTGGAGACGTCATCCGAGCCGGCGTCGACGTTCGGCCAGAGCCAAGCCGTCGGCATGTCGAGCGCCAGCACGGCCTGCAGCGTCTCGTTGATCTGATCGAAGGCGCAGCCGTACTCGGTGGTTACCGGGTGCTGCAGCACGACGATGTAGGGCTCGGCCGGGTCGATGTCGGCGCCGACGCCCTTGTAGCGCACGAAAATGTCGGACGGCAGGGTCATGTCGAGGCCGGCGATGAGGTCGATGGACGGGCAGCCGGTCATGAACACGGTCGCCGGATCCTCGCCCATGCGCCGAAGGAAATCCGCCGCCTGCTCAGTGGCGGGGAAGTGCAGGTGCGCCAGTCGGGTGACGGCGTGCCGGACGCTTTCGTCGATCGAGCCCGTGACCTCGCCGCCCTGTGTGTGCGCCAACGGAATGTTCATGTAGCTGGCGGCGACGGCCGTCGCCATCGTTTCAAAACGGTCGGCGACGGTGAGCACGATGTCAGGCTTCAGGTTCTCGAACTGGGTGGCGAGATCCATGATCGCCATGCCGGTCGACTTCGCCATGGTTGTGGGGTTCTCGCCTTCGACGATGGAATAGACCGTCGCCGACGGCACGAAGCCGTCCTGGCGGATGACGTCGACCACATTGCCGAAGCGGTAGAGCAGCGCCGAAGCGCCGACGATGAGCTGCAGCTCCAGATCGTCGCGCGCATGAACCGCGCGCAGCACCGACTTGATGCGGCCGTAGTTCGCCCGGCTGTTGACGACGATACAGACCTTGCGGGCGTCAGCCATCCAGATCCTCGGGTCGCAACAGACGGTCCGGCGTGACGTCGCGCGCCAGACGCCGGCCGATCAGATCGGCAATCTCGGCGGCCGGTATGCCCGAGCCCGGTTTCTTGGCGCAGAGCATGTCGGCGGCAAGGACCGTGCCGGCGGCAAGCGCGCGGGTCGCCGCCACCGATTTGGTGAAGAGCGCCCGCATCTGGGTGAGTTCGTCGGCGAGCACGTCCTTGTCGACGGGGTGCGCCGCCATCTCGGCGAAGGCGTCGCGGGCCTCGGCGACCAGCCGGAACTCGTCGAAGGTCAGCGAGGCCGGCACGTCGGGGCCGAACATGCCCTTGTCGAAAATCACATGCACTTCGATCATGTTGGCGCCACGCGCCAGGGCCGCCAGCGCTGGGAACGGCTGGCCGGAATGATCCGACAGGCCGACGGGGCAGCCGTGCTCGGCCTTCAGCTCGTCGATCACGTTGAGGCCGACCTGGGTCAACGGCGTTGGATACTTGGTCGTGCATTGGAACAGCGCGACGTCGGCGCCGGCGCCGCGGATCGTGGCAACCCCCTCGGCGATCTCGGCGCGCCGGCTCATGCCGGTCGACAGCAGCACCGGCTTGCCCGTCGCCGTCATCGCCGTCAGCAGGTCGGTCGAGCGATACTCGCCGGAGCCGATCTTCCAGGCCGGCATGCCGAGCTTGTCCAGCAAGTCGACGGCGGCGAGCGAGAACGGCGTGCTGAGGAACACCAGACCGCGTTCGGCCGCGTGCGTCGCGAGACCGGCCCACTGTTCCGGCGTGAATTCCATGCGCCGCCAATAGTCGAACCGCGTCGCGTCCTGTTTGGAAAACTTGACGCGGAAGGCCTCGTCGAGCGTCGACTCGGCTGCCGCGATATGCGTCTGGAACTTGATCGCATCGGCGCCGGCTTCGGCCGCCGCATCGATGAAGGCATGCGCCAGGCCCAGGCTGCCGTCGTGCGCCTGCCCGACCTCGGCGATCAGAAAGCCCGGCGCGCCGCCACCGACAGCGCGGTCCGCGATGGAAATCGTGGCACTCAATTCGGTATGCCCGGCTCGCCCAGATCCCAGAACAGACCTGTCATCATCGCCAGGCCCTCCCGGGCGATCGGCGCCAGCATGTGCTCGTTCGGCGCATGCTGCGAGCAGGCGGCGTAGGAATGCGGCACCCAGATCGTCGGCACGCCGATCACGTCGGCGAAGATGTCGTTCGGCAGCGAGCCGCCCAGGTTCGGCACCACCATCGGCGGCTTGTTCATGGTGCGGGCGACCGACGCCGTCGCCCATTGCACCCAGGGGTGATCCGGCAGCAGACGCGTCGCGTGCATAATGAAGTCGCGCTCGGTCTGCTCGACAATGACATCGGTATAACCATTGGCGTCGAGATGCCGGCGGATCGCCGGCAGGAAGGTGGCGGGATCGCGATCGACGGTGAAGCGGATCTGGCACCAGGCCCGGGCGCGCGGCGGAATGGCGTTCACGACCTTGTCGGGATTGCCGGCCTTGAAGGCCAGCACCTCGAAGGTGTTCCAGCCGAACACGCGCTCGACCGGCGTCAGGCCCGGTTCGCCCCAATCCGGCTCGATCTCGGGCCCGTCCTTGCCGCCGTCGACCTGACAGCTCGCCAGCGCCTCCTTCACGGACGGCGGGATCGCCTCCGGCTTGATTTCCGGCACCAGGATCTCGCCCTTCGGGCCGACGATGGAGGCGAGCGCGTTCGCCAGCCGCACGCCGGCGTTGGAAATCAAGCCGCCCCAATTGCCGGAATGATGGCCGCCTTCGCGCAGGTCGAGCGACAGCTCGAAATTGATGGCGCCGCGGGTGCCGAGGAAGATCGTCGGTTCGCCCGGCACCAGGCGCGGGCCGTCGGAGCCGATCAGCACGTCGGCCTGCAGACGGTCGCGGTGCTCGGCGCTGAACTCGCGCAGGCCCGGCGACCCGATCTCCTCGGACATGTCGATGAAGATCTTGGAATTGAAGCCGAGGCGATCCCGGACGCGCAGCACCGAGGCCAGCGCGGCGATGTTGATGCTGTGCTGGCCCTTGTTGTCGGCGGTACCGCGGCCATAGAGGCGATCGCCCTCGCGCGTCAGCGTCCAGGGGTCCAACCCCTCCCGCCATTCGGCCTCAAGCCCGCGCACGACATCGCCATGCCCGTAGGTCAGGACGGTCGGCAGATCGTCGCCCTCGTGCCGCTCGGCGACGAGCAGCGGACCGCCACCTTCGACGGGGTTTTCGAAGACCTCGAAACTGTAGCCCATCTTCGCCAGCGTCGGCCCGATCTCGTCTTCGAGATAAGCATAGAGCGCCGGCCGGTGCTGTGCCTCCTGCGCGGTCGATGGGATCGCGACCCGGCGCGCCAGATCGTCGAAGAAACCGCCACCATCGAAATAGGCCATCGCTTCGGCGACGGCGTCGGCCCGGCTCATGGATTACCCCCGGATGCTGTCAGTTCGGTTCCAAAAAACACGGACAGGCTACCGCAGACCGGGTGCCCGCGCATCCAGTCGGCTTATCGATGTGCACGCCCTATCCTGCCCGGCTCACGGCATCCTGCGGCAGCTTGACGCGCACCCGCCGCCCGAGCAGATCGAGCAGGATGACGACCCGCTGATCGTCGCTGACGCCGTCGAACAGGCCAACCTGGTCACAAAGGGCGCCGTCCTCGATCCGTACCTTGTCGCCACGGCACATATGCTCGACATCGGAAATCTGGACATAGCCGGCCTCGTTCTCGCGTTCGCGAATTTCGTCGATGATCTGCGGCGCCACCGGCGACGGTCTGCGGCCGAAGGCGACGAGATAACCGACGCCCGGCGCCGACGAAATCAGCGGCTTCTGGCCGGCCTCGAGATCGGCCTCGACGAACAGGTAACGGGGAAACAGCGGCCGGGCGACGATATCCACCTTGCGCGCATGCCGGCGCTTCTTCTGATACATCGGCAGGTAGACCTCGAAACCCCGTTCCCAGAGGTTCGAGCGCGCCCACAGCTCCATACGCAGGTTGGTGTAGACGGCATACCAGGATTTCACTGGTCGGCTCCCCCTTGTCCGTATGTCATTGCGTCGCGGGCGATCTTGAGAACGTCCGGCGTCAGTACGCGTTCCGCACCAAACTTGTCACGCAGTAATTCGAAGGTGCGCTGCGGGCGGGCCACGTCGGTAACCAGAACGACATCCACGGCGCCGAGGGACTCCAACTCGCTGACCAGCGGCAGGTGGCGAAACCGGTTTGCCTTCGTTCTCGAATCGACGACGCCCACGACCTCGAGGTCGTATTGCATCGCGCAGAGAACGGCGATTTCGGCCAGTTCACCGGCGCCGGCCAGCGCGACCTTTTTGGCGCCGGCGTCAGCGGCTTCGCGCAGCAGATCGTCGCAGGCGTTCCGCGCCTCGCGATAGAACTGAAACGAGTTGAACAGATATGAGGCCGTCAGCCGGCTCTTCTCGCGAAAACCGGTCGGCGTCAGGTAGTAAGCATAGCGATTTGGCGGAATCCGCTGCACCTTGACCAACCCCTTGCGGACGCAGCGCTTGAGATAGGCGTTGGTCAAACCGAGCGCGATATTCAGGCGCGCGGCAAGCGACCGCTGCGATGCCTGCCCATCGTTATGGACCGCCTGAAGCAGATCCATGGTGATGCGCGTTTCGGCCTCGTCAGGTTCCGACCGGCTGATCGCTTCGCTCGGCATATTCAGTATCGTCCGCTCGCGGCGTTCATGATGTGAACACTATGGCGTTCATGATATGAACGTCAAGACCTGCATGGAATCAGGAGCTTATTAGGTTAACAATTGGTTAAGGCCGATTCCGGAATCACCGAATCGATTGCTATCCCTAGGGCATTTCGCCCTTACCCGACGGCGGACCGCGGGCTATAAGCGCGGATGCTTTGGTTCTGGCTGGCGGTGACCGGTGCGGTGGCGTTCGGCGGCGGGTGGATCGGGACCCGGACCGTGCTGAACGCCCTGCGCCGGCGGGCCGTGCTCGATCATCCGACCGACCGGTCGAGTCATAGCGCGCCGACGCCGCGCGGCGGCGGTATCGCCATCATGGCGACGCTTCTGCTGATCTGGGGCGTCGTCGCCGTGGCCGCATCGGCGCGCCCGACCGGCATCGCGATCGTTTTGTTCGCCGCCGTCGGCCTGAGCGCCCTCTCATTCATCGACGACCTGCGCGGCCTGCCCGTCATCACCCGCCTCGCGGCGCAGGTTGTTGCCGTGGCCATCGGTCTCACCGCCTTGCCGGCCGATATGCCTGTGTTCCAGGGCCTGTTTCAGCCGACGATGGACCTGCTGCTGACCGCCCTGCTGTGGCTCTGGTTCGTGAACCTGTTCAACTTCATGGACGGTATCGACGGCATCAGCGGCGTCGAGGGCGCGGCCGTCGGAATCGGCGTCATGCTGGTGGCGCTGGTCGGCGGCATTGCCCCGGAATGGGCGCTTTACGGCGTCGCGCTGGCCGGCGCCGTGCTGGGTTTCCTGCGTTGGAACTGGCCGCCGGCGCAGGTGTTCATGGGCGATGTCGGCAGCGTCGGGATCGGCTTCCTCGGCGGCTGGCTGCTTCTCAGTCTGGCGGCATACGGCCAGTGGGTCGCCGCGTTGATCCTGCCGCTCTACTACCTGGCGGACGCCACCATCACGCTGTTTCGCCGTCTGCTGCGCGGCGAACGGGTCTGGCGGGCGCATCGCAGCCACTATTATCAACGGGCGGCCGAAACGCTGGGCAGCCACGGTGCCGTCAGCCTGGGAATCGCGGCAACCAACGTCAGCCTGGTCTGCCTCGCCGTCTCGGCGGCGGCCGCGCCGGGCTCGCGGGCAACGGCGCTCACGCTCGCAATTGCTGTCACGGCCGGCTTGTTGTGGTATTTCGCATCCCGAACGGACAGGCAGGGCGAAGGCGAATAGCGCCGGAGCGATGCAGCAACCATACCTGAACAAGCGGATCGCCACCGTTGCGGCGCACGACATCGTCATGGCGGCGCTGTCGTTCGAACTGGCGATCTGGATCCGCTACTACACCTACGGCGCGCCGCAGTCGTTCGGCTTCCTGTGGGACGGCACGCTGCTGTTCGCCGCCGTCGCCGCCGTTGTGTTCTGGGCCATGGGCCTCTATCGCGGTATCTGGCACTACGCCTCGCTGTCGGACCTGATGGCGATCATCAAGGCGGTCAGCCTGGCGCTATTGGTGTTCCTGCCAGTGCTGTTCGTGGTCACGCGGCTGGAGAATTTCCCGCGCAGCGCGATCTTCATCCAGTGGCCGATCCTGGTGTTCCTGCTGGCCGGACCGCGCCTGCTCTACCGCTACTACAAGGACGGCAACCTGGCGGCGCTGCGCCAGTCACCCAACGACGCGCGCGTGCCGGTGCTGCTGGCTGGCGCCGGCGACCGGGCGGAGATGTTCATCCGCGAGATGACCCGCTCGCCGCGCGCCGCCTATCGCGTCGTCGGTATCGTCGACGACAAGCCGCAGCGTATCGGCCGCGACATCCGCGGCGTGCGCGTGCTGGGCGATCTGTCGAGCATCGACGAGGTGGCCGCGAAGCTGGCGAAATCCGGCCGGGCGCCGCAGCGTCTGATCATCGCGTCCAACCGCTATGACGGCGCCACCGTCGGCCGGATCCTGGACACCGCCGACCGCCTGGGCCTGAAACTGTCGCGCATGCCGCGGCTGACCGATTTCGCCAGCGACGACAACGGCGCCCGCCTGGACCTGCGGCCGATCGATGTGGAAGACCTGCTGGGTCGGCCACAGCAGGTGTTGGACCGCGACGCCATGCGGCGGCTGATCGGCGACCGGCGAATTCTGATCACCGGGGCCGGCGGCACCATCGGATCGGAGCTGGCCCGCCAGATTGCCGCCTTCGCGCCGAGCCGCCTGGCGCTGCTTGAGAATTCCGAGCACGCGCTCTACCGCATCGACCTGGAACTGGACGAACGTTTCCCGGATCTGGACCGGTCGCCGATCCTGGGCGACGTACGCGATCCGCGCCGCCTGTCGGTGGTGTTCGAGCGCGAACGGCCGGACCTCGTGTTCCATGCCGCCGCCTTCAAGCATGTGCCCATGGTCGAGGCCAATCCGAACGAGGGCGTGCTGACCAACGTGCTGGGCACCGCAAACGTGGCGGAAGCCTGCCGCAACGCCGGCGTCAGCGCCATGGTGATGATCTCGACCGACAAGGCCGTGAATCCCTCGAGCGTCATGGGCGCCACCAAGCGCATCGCCGAGATGGTCTGCCAGGGACTGAGCCTGGGCGGCCACGATACGCGCTATGTGACGGTGCGCTTCGGCAACGTGCTGGGTTCGACCGGTTCGGTGGTGCCGCTGTTTCAACGGCAACTGGCGGCGGGTGGCCCGATCACGGTGACCGATCCCGATGTCACCCGTTACTTCATGACCACGCGCGAGGCCGTCGAGCTGGTGCTGCAGGCCTCGGCCCTGGCGCCCGATGACGATGAGGCCGGCAAGATTCACGTGCTGGACATGGGCGAGCCGGTGCGCATTCAGGATCTGGCCCAGCAGATGATCCGGTTGGCCGGCCTGAAGGCAGGCAAGGACATCGAGATCGTCTTCACCGGCCTGCGGCCCGGCGAGAAGCTGACCGAAGAATTGTTCCATGCCAGCGAGGCGCCGGCGCCGACCGGCGCGCCGGGCATCCTGCTGGCCGCACCCCGGGTCATCGACTACGACCTGCTGCGGCCGCAGATCGACAAGCTCGCCGCCGCGGCCGAGGCCCGGCGCACCGACGAGACGCTGGCCTTGATCGGCCACCTGGTGCCGGAGTATCAGGGCGCACCGCCGCCGTCCGCGCGCGCCGGCGCATCGCACCGCTAAAGACCCCGAACCGGAGCCGTCCATGCCGCTGTCCGAACCCGTCCCTATCCGTCGCGCCCTGATATCCGTTTCCGACAAATCCGGCCTGACCGACTTCGGCCGGGCGCTGGCCGACATGGGCGTCGAAATCCTGTCGACCGGCGGCTCGGCCCGCGGCCTGACCGAGGCCGGCGTGCCCGTTACCGAGGTCAGCGCGCATACCGGCTTTCCGGAAATGATGGACGGACGGGTCAAGACGCTGCACCCCAAGATCCACGGCGGCATCCTGGCGCTGCGCGACGTCGAATCGCACACATCGGCCATGGCCGAGCACGGCATCGACGGCATCGATCTGATCGCCGTCAACCTTTATCCGTTCGAGGCGACCATCGCCGGCGGGGCGGACTTCGCCACCGCGATCGAGAACATCGACATCGGCGGGCCGGCGATGATCCGGTCGGCGGCGAAGAACCACGCCTGGGTGACGGTGCTGACCGAGGCCGAGGACTATGAAGCGGTGTTGGCCGAGATGCGCGAAAACGACGGCGCGGTCGGCGGCGACCTCCGGCGCAGACTGGCGGCCAAGGCCTATGCACGCACCGCATCCTATGACGCGGCGATTTCCGGCTGGTTTGCCGAGCAACTGGGCGACACCTTCCCCGCCCGCACCACCATCGCCGGCGCGGCGCCACAGGTTCTGCGTTACGGCGAGAACCCGCATCAGCAGGCCGCTTTCTATCACGGCGGCGCGGCGCGGCCGGGCGTGGCGACGGCCGAGCAGGTGCAAGGCAAGGCACTGAGCTACAACAACCTGAATGACACCGACGCGGCCTTCGAGCTGGTCGCCGAGTTCGACGCCGCCACGTCGGCCGCCATCGCCATCATCAAGCACGCCAATCCCTGCGGCGTGGCGCAGGCGGATACGCTGCCGGCGGCCTACGAGCGGGCGCTGGCCTGCGATCCGGTCAGCGCTTTCGGCGGCATCATCGCGGCCAACCGGCCGCTCGACGGCGCCACGGCGGCCGAGATCGTCAAGATCTTCACCGAGGTGATCATCGCGCCCGACGCCGACGACGAGGCGCGCACCATCATCGCCGAGAAGAAGAACCTGCGGCTGCTGCTGACAGGCGGCCTGCCGGACCCGGCCGCAGCCGGCATGACGTTGAAGAGCCTCGCCGGCGGCTATCTGCTGCAGAGCCGGGACAACGGCCGGGTCACGGCGGACGACCTGAAGATCGTGACCAAGCGCCAGCCGACGCCGACCGAACGCGCCGACATGCTGTTCGCCTTCACCGTCGCGAAGCACGTGAAGTCGAACGCCATCGTCTACGTGAAGGACGGCGCCACCGTGGGCGTCGGCGCCGGTCAGATGAGCCGGGTCGATTCCGCCATGATTGCCGCCCGCAAGGCCGAGGACGCGGCGAAAGCCGCCGACCTAGCAGCGCCGCTGACCCGCGGTTCGGTGGTGGCCTCCGACGCCTTCTTCCCCTTCGCCGACGGCCTGCTGGCCGCCATCGAAGCCGGTGCCGAGGCGGTGATCCAGCCCGGCGGCTCGATGCGCGACGACGAGGTGATCGCGGCCGCCGACGAAGCCGGGATCGCCATGGCCCTGACCGGCATGCGCCACTTCCGGCACTAACCGGCGGCGGGCGAGCGCTCCTCGCGGACGGCCAGCATCATCAGGCCGCCGACGACCAGGAAGACGACGATGGTGGCGATGCCGATGCGCTGGCTGTTGGCGACACCGGTAACAATGCCGATAACCAGTGGCGCGATGAACGCCGTCGCTTTGCCGGAAAGCGCGTAGAGGCCATAGAACTCGCCGATCATCTTAGGCGGCGCCAGGCGCGCCAGCATGGTGCGGCTGGCCGCCTGGGCCGGTCCGCCGAAGATCCCAATCATCATGCCGAAGACCAGGAATACCTGCTCGGCGAGCGTGCCGAACATCGCCAGCTCGGCCGGCCGTTCGTGCTCGTAATTCATGACGAACAGCACCGTGTGCCGCTCGAGATTGCCGCCGAGCGGCGTCACCGTGATCGAAACCACGCCCACGGTCGCCACCACCAGGCCGGCGACGGCGATCAGGATCGTGCGCTTGGAACCGATGCGGTCGTCGAGCCAGCCGCCGATGCCGGCACCGATAGCAGCGACGATGATCAGAACGATGCCGAAAATGCCGAGCTGCGTTGTCTGCCAGCCGAAGATGCCGGCGGCGTAGATACCGCCGAAGGCGAACACCGCAGTCAGGCCGTCGAAATAGATCATCCGCGCCACCAGGTAGAGCGCGATGTTCTTGTAATGCCGCAATTGCCGCAGGGTGCCGGCGAGCTGCCGCAGCCCGCGGCGCACGGCTTCGCCACGGCCCAGCCCGCTGGGGCGCGCATCGGGCGTGAACAGGAACAGCGGGATCACGAAGATGACGATCCAGATGGCCGTCAACGGGCCGACCATGCGGTCATGCTCGTGCATTGCTTTGTCGAAACCAAATAGCGGCACCTCCGGCAGGCTGAACCCGCCGAGGACGATGGCGAGCGCCAGCAGGCCGCCGACATAGCCGAGCGCCCAGGCATAGCCGCTGAGCCGGCCGAGCCGCTCTTCCGAGACCAGGCTCGGCATCATGGCGTTGTTGAAGACGATCGAGAACTCGGCGCCGATCGAGGCGATCACGATGGTCAACAGGATCAGGAAGATGGCGCCGCCGGACGCCCCGGGCAGAGCAAACCACAACATCGTGCAGGCGACGACGCACAAGAGCTGGAACCAGAAGATCCAGGGCTTGCGCGGGCCGCCGGCGTCCGCGATCGCGCCCAGCACCGGGCTCATGAGCGCGATGACGACGCCGGCCGCGGCCTGGCCGTAACCCCAATACTCCTGCCCCAGCGTCGGATTGCCCACCACGAAGGAGGTGAAATAGGGCGCGAAAATAAAGGTGGTGACGAGCGTGAAATAGGGCTGGTTGGCCCAATCGAACATCGCCCAGCTGAACTGCGCCAGGCGGCTCGCGGGCACGGCCGGGGCCGGCGCGCTCAACGGCCCACGGTTCCGGTTGCCGGCACTGCGCGGTCGAACGGCATCGACCGCGTCAGTTGAAACGAATCAGCTTAATCATCAATGGACGATCATCATCCGAATATTGCGATTGGCAAGCGCCAGTTTCGAAATATCGAGGCCGCTGGCCTCGAAATCGTCCAACATCGTTGCACTGCGGGCGACCGCCGTCTCGTTCTGCGCACACCAGCCGGTGACCGCCTGCTCGCCGCCGGCGCCGTTCGCCGTGTCGAGCACGATGCGCGTCAGCGCCCGCTGCTGGCCGAACAGATCCTCGACAATGGCGGCGATCGCCGTGCGATCCCAATGGCTTTCGGCATGCAGCATCTCCGCTTCGCTGCGCAGCCAATCGAGCCGCAAGCGCTCGCCAAGCACAAAATAGACCCAGCCCACGTCCTCGACCGGCCGGCCGGTGGCGCCGGCCACCTGCACGATGTCGCAAGCGGCGATCAACGGGTCCAGGCTGGCCACACGGCGGGCAAGATCCTTGGGCACGCCCTGATCGGCGTAGCGCTTGATCCGGACCGCGAGCGACTTCGCCTCGCGTTTACCCAGCATGGCGTCCAGTCCATCCATGATCTTGGCGATGCCGGGCTTGTATGTATTCAGCACGGTCGCGATGCGCAGCGGCTGCTCCATGTTGCGCAGCAGCCACATGGTCGTGCGGCGCAACAGGTTGACGCTTTGCAGCATCATCTCGATCTGCTGATCGGCGGGCACCTTGTTGTCGAGCGCCTCGATGCCATTCCACAGCCGCCGCATGTCGAAGGCGTCGCGCGCCACGGCATAGGCGCGGGCGATGGCGCCGGCATCGCAGCCGGTTTCCTGCTTGACGTCATGCACAAAGGTGACGCCGGTGCGGTTGACGATCGAGTTGGCCATCACCGTGGCGATAATCTCGGATCGCAGGCGATGCGACATGATCGCCGACTTGTATTGCTTGCGCAGCGGCCGGGGGAAGTACTTCACCAGATCGTTGGTCAGGTATTCGGATTCCGTCAGGTCGCTGTTCGCCAGCTCCTTGTCCAACACCATCTTGGCGTAGGCCAGCAGCACCGACAGCTCGGGCCGGGTCAGGCCCTGACCGACGGCGGACAGCTCCTGCACGGTATCGTCGTTCGGCAGGAACTCGATCGCCCGGTCGAGCTGTCCGGCGCGCTCCAGCTCGCGCATGAAGCGGGCATGCGGCTCGAGCAGCGCAGGGCCCTGGCTCTCCAGCATGCTGAGCGCCTGGGTCTGCAGGTAATTGTCGCGCAGCACCAGATCGCCGACCTCGTCGGTCATCTCGGCCAAGAGGCGGTTGCGCTGCTTGCCGGTCATCTCGCCGTCGGCGACGATGGCGTCGATCAGGATCTTGATGTTGACCTCGTGGTCGGAACAGTCGACGCCGGCGGAATTGTCCACCGCGTCGGTGTTGACCCGGCCGCCGGCCTGAGCGAACTCAATGCGGCCGCGCTGGGTGCAGCCGAGATTGCCGCCCTCGCCGATTACCTTGCAGCGCAGCTCCGCGCCGTTCACCCGCAGCGGATCGTTCGCCCGGTCGCCGACATCGTTGTTGTTCTCGTCGGCCGCCTTGACATACGTGCCGATGCCGCCGAACCAGAGCAGATCCGCATCGGCCTTGAGCAGCGCGCGCATCAGATCGTTCGGCGTCGCCCGCTCCTGCGACAGGCCGGTCAGCCGCTTGATCTCGGGCGTCAGCGTGATCGATTTCGCCTTGCGGTCGAAGACGCCGCCGCCCGCCGAGATCAGCTTCTCGTCATAGTCGAGCCATGAGGACCGCGGCAGACCGAACATCCGCTTGCGTTCCTTCCAGCTCTTGGCCGGGTGGGGATCGGGATCGATGAAGATGTGCCGGTGGTCGAAGGCCGCCAGCAGCCGGGTCTGCTTCGACAGCAGCATGCCGTTGCCGAACACGTCGCCCGACATGTCGCCGACGCCGACAACGGTGAAGTCCGCTTTCTGAATGTCGCGGCCGAGCTCGCGGAAATGGCGCTTGACCGACTCCCAGGCGCCTTTCGCCGTAATGCCCATCTTCTTGTGGTCATAGCCGGCGGCGCCGCCCGAGGCGAAGGCATCGCCGAGCCAGAAGCCGTAGTCGATGGCGACCCCGTTGGCGATATCCGAGAACGTCGCCGTGCCCTTGTCGGCGGCGACGACGAGATAGGGATCGTCATCGTCGTAGCGCATGACGTCCGGCGGCGGCACCACCTCGCCGCCGGCCAGGTTGTCGGTAACGTCCAGCAGACCGCTGATGAAGGTCTTGTAGCAGGCGACGCCCTCGGCCATGAAGGCTTCGCGGTCGCCGCTTGCCGGCAACCGCTTGGGCACGAAGCCGCCCTTGCTGCCGACCGGCACGATGACGGCGTTCTTGACCATCTGCGCCTTCATCAAACCCAGTACCTCGGTGCGGAAGTCCTCACGCCGGTCGGACCAGCGCAGGCCGCCGCGGGCGACCTTGCCGCCGCGCAGATGCACGCCCTCGACGCGCGGCGAATAGACGAAGATCTCTCGGAACGGCCGCGGCAACGGCAGCTCGGCCACCGCCTGGCTGTCGAACTTCACCGACACATACGACCTCGGCTGACCGTCGTCGCCCGGCCGATAGAAGTTGGTGCGCAGAGTCGACAGCACGAGATTGAGGAAGCGCCGCAGAATGCGGTCCTCGTCCAGGCTGACGACCTCGTCGAGCGCGAGCTCGATTTCGCCCGCCAAGGTCTCGGCCCGCTCGCCCCGCTGGCCCTCGAAATGGGGATCGAAGCGGGTGTGGAACAGCGCCACCAGCAGCCGAGTGATCTTGGGATTGCCGGCGAGCGTGTCCTCGACATAGTCCTGGCTGAAGGTCATGCCGGCCTGGCGAAGGTACTTGGCATAGGCACGGATGATGACGACATCGCGCCAGCTCAGACCGGCCCGCATCACCAGCCGGTTGAAGCCGTCGTCCTCGACCTCGCCGCGCCAGACCTTGTCGAAGGCGTCCTCGAACTTCGCCTTCAGCTCGGCCAGGTCCAGCTCGGCCCCGGTCGGATCCTCCATATGGAAGTCGTGGATCCAGATGTCGTCGGCGCCCTCGGGGTGGGCCAGGAACGGCTCCTCGCTAATCACTCTAAGGCCCATATGCTCGAGCATGGGCAGGCAGTCCGACAGCGGTACCGCGGCGCCGGGATGATAGATCTTGAACCGCACCGCGTAGGCCGGATCCTCGATCGAGCAATAGAAGTTCAGCGCGACGTCGTCGGGTCCGTCGAGCGCCTCCATCTTCTCGATATCGTTCATCGCCAGATCGGCGTTGAAGGCTTCGTTATAGGAGGTCGGAAACGCCTCGCCATATTTATGCGCCAGCCGGTTGCCGCCCTCCTCGCCCCAGCGCTCGATCAGCGCGTCGTAGAGATCGTCATGCCAGGAGCGGGCGGCGGCGATCAGCCGCGATTCGATCTGGGCGTAATCGACCGACTTCGGCGTCTTGCCCGGATCGGTGCCGATGACGTAATGCAGCCGCGCCAGTGGCGCGTCGCTGATCTGGGTGTAGAAGTTCGACAGCCGGCCGTTGAAGGCGTCGACCAGGATCTTGTCGAAGCGCCGGCGCAGCGTCGTGTTCCAGCGCTCGCGCGGAATGAAAACGATACACGAGAAAAAGCGGTCGAACTTGTCCTGCCGGGCGAACAGGCGGATGCGCGGCCGTTCCGCCAAACCCAGAATGCCGGTCGAGATCTGGAACAGCGTGTCGACATCGATCTGGAACAGCTCGTCGCGGGGATAGCTTTCCAGAATGTGGACCAGCGCCTTGCCGTCGTGGCTGGAGGGCTCGACGCGGGCGCGTTCCAATGTCTGCCGAACTTTCCGCCGCAGCAGCGGGATGTCGCGCGGCGTGCGGCTGTAGGCCGACGAGGTGAACAGGCCGATGAAGCGGCGTTCGCCCGTGAGCTTGCCCTTGGCGTCGTAACGCTTGATCGCCACGTAATCCATGTGCACCGGCCGGTGCACGGTGCCCCGCGCGCTGGTCTTCGAGATCAGCATCAATTCAGGCCGCTCGAGGAACTGCTGCAGGATCGGCGCCAGACCGCCGCGGCCCGCCGGCCCCACCATCACCGACCGCTCCGACAAGCGCAGCAGGCCCAGACCCGACCCCTCGACGATCTTCAGATCGTCCTTGCCGTTGCGCTTGCTCAGGCTGTAGTCGCGGCTGCCGAGGAAGGTGAAATGGTTGTCCCGCATCCAGGTCAGGAAGGCCTTTGTCTCCTCGACCTCTTCCTTTTCCAACGGCGGCGGCGTCTTGGTCAATTCGGCAATCGTGTCGTCAAGGCGCGCCAGGATCGGCTGCCAATCCTCCACCGCCGACCTGACGTCCTGCAGAACGCCTTTCAGGCCGGTTGCAATCTCGTCCAGAACCTTGGGATCCGACTGCTCGTCGATCTCAACGTGCATGACGGATTCGGCGACCGCGCCGGCGTTCCGGCCATTGCCGTTCTTCTTGCCGTCGGTCTCGGCGATGCCGGTGCGGCGCCCGTTGGCGTCCCGGATCACGCGGATGATCGGATGGATCGTCAGATGAACGACATGACCGCGACGGGTGAGATAGCCGGTAATCGAGTCGACCAGGAACGGCATGTCGTCGTTGACGATCTCGACGATCGTATGCGCCGACTTCCAGCCATGCGCCTCGACCCGAGGATTGTAGACCCGGACACGGGCTTCGCCCGATTTGCGCTGTTCGGCGAACTTCCAAATCGCCAGCGCCGCGCCGTACAGGCTGTCGACGGGAAATTCGAGCACGTCTTCCGGCGCCAACCGCTCGTAGAACCTGGCCACGAATGTCTGAATATCGCCGGCATCTTTTGCGGCCATGCGACCGCGAACCTGGCCGATGACCTGTTCCAGTCGCTCGGCCTTCTCCTGATACGCGCGCATCGACTGCATCGCTGGGCGTTCCCTCAGTGCCGTTTGCGCGGGCTCTCCAGCCGCCCCCATCGCGCCCTATTTCACCGGTCGCGCAAACGTAAACAAAAGCTTACTCGTTTCACGTTACGATACAATGCCAGCGGCAAGGTGTACCGAAGGTTAACTTTCCCAACCCGATCCGTAGTCGTTGACGCGCCTGACAACCGCGGGCGAAACTGCGGTGTCATATCGCAGAACAAATCATAGAAAGCGGCAGCAGGGGGAAGAAGCAAGGAAACGCCGGGGTCGTGCCCAGGCAGCCACGGTCGCATCGGCGGTTCCCCGCCCCTGCGGCCGCCGTGGCCGCATGCCCGATCTCGCCGACCATCAGCTTTTTTAGTTTGGGCGGCGCGCCAGCACGCCAAACCGTGGAAGCGGGTATCGCCGCCACGACGACTGGCGCCCGAAAACAATGCGAGGAGAGAAACCATGGCGGTGACCGATCACGTAAACCTCGATCAGTTCATGGAAGGCCTGAAGCGGCGTAATCCGGGCGAGACCGAGTTCCACCAGGCGGTCTACGAAGTGGCGGCGAACGTCTTCGACTACATCGAGGACAAGGAGATCTATCACGCGCAGCAGATCCTGCGCCGGATCGCCGAGCCGGATCGGATCATCATCTTCCGCGTCTGCTGGGAAGACGACAACGGCAACATCCGGGTCAACCGCGGCTATCGGGTGCAGAACAACAACTCCATCGGCCCCTACAAGGGCGGCATCCGGTTCCACCCCAGCGTCAACTTGAGCATTCTGAAGTTCCTGGCCTTCGAGCAGACCTTCAAGAACAGCCTGACCGGCCTGCCCATGGGCGGCGGCAAGGGCGGTGCCGATTTCAACCCACGGGGCAAATCGGACAACGAGGTGATGCGCTTCTGCCAGTCCTTCATGACCGAGCTGCACCGGCATGTGGGCGAGGACGTCGACGTGCCGGCCGGCGATATCGGCGTCGGCGCCCGCGAGATCGGCTACATGTTCGGCCAGTACAAGCGGCTGGAGAACCGGTTCGTCGGCGTGCTGACGGGCAAGGGCATGGAGTTCGGCGGCAGCCCGATCCGCACCGAGGCCACCGGCTACGGCACGGTCTACTTCATGCATGACATGCTGGCCGTGAAGAAGGACGCGATCGACGGCAAGAACTGCCTGGTCTCGGGCTCGGGCAACGTCGCAACCTACGCCGTCGAGAAGATCAACCAGCTCGGCGGCAAGGTCGTCACGCTGTCGGACTCGTCCGGCTATATCTATGACAAGGACGGCATCGACGACGACAAGCTGGCCTATATCGTCGATCTGAAGACCGTGCGCCGCGGCCGCATCGAAGAAGCGGCGAAGGAATTCAAGTGCGAGTTCCATGCCGGCAAGCGGCCCTGGGAAGTACCCTGCGACCTCGCGTTCCCGTGCGCCACGCAAAACGAGATCAGCACCGACGAAGCCAAGCTGCTGATCAAGAACGGCTGCATGGGCGTGTCCGAAGGTGCCAACATGCCGACCGAGCAGGACGGCATCCACGCCTTCACCAATGCCAAGATCCTGTTCGCGCCCAGCAAGGCGGCCAATGCCGGCGGCGTCGCCGTCTCCGGCCTGGAAATGAGCCAGAACAGCGCCCGGATCACCTGGAAGGAACAGGAGCTGCAGGACCTGCTGCGCAACATCATGCAGGGCATCCACGACAATTGTCAGGAATACGGCGCCGAGGCCGGCAGCGACTATGTCGACTATGTGAAGGGCGCCAACATCGCCGGATTCATCAAGGTCGCCGACGCGATGATTGCCTACGGCGTGGTCTGAGCGCCCGCCGGCAAGACCTTTCGGGCCGCGCCGGAATGGCGCGGCCCTTTTCTTTGCCCGGGCCCCGCGATTCAAGTAGAAGACGAGCCGTCCCGCCGCGTTTCGGCGGCCGTTCGGATCGGTCCCTCGGATTCATGCGTCGTCTTCTCCTCGGCATTATCGGCCTGCTTATCGCCTGCCAACCGGTGCGGGCCGAGCAGAAGCCGCTGTTCGAGTTCGGCGTCGTCGGCGGGGCCGGCTACGTGCCGAACTATCCGGCCTCCGACGAAAGCAGCGTCGAGGCCATCGCCCTGCCGTATTTCGTCTATCGCGGCGAGATCATTCGCGCCGGCGACCGCGGGCTGGTGCGCGGCCGGCTCATCCGGCGGCGAAACGTCGAGCTCGACATTTCGCTGAGCGGCTCGTTCTCGACCGATTCCGACGACAACGACGCCCGTCGGGGCATGCCGGATCTGGACTATCTGGTCGAGGTCGGGCCGCGGCTGCAACTGACGCTGGCGCGCGCCGAACGCTGGGCCAAGCTGGAGTTGGAGTTGCCGCTGCGCGCCGTATTCTCGACCGACCTGTCGAGTATCGATCATCGCGGCTTCGTCTTCGCGCCCGAGCTTGCCTATCAGCACGAGAATCTGCTGCAGACCGGCACGCAATTGAAGCTCAGCATTGGCGCCAAGTTCGCCGACGAGGAGCTGCAGGACTATTTCTACGAGGTCGACGACCGCTTCGAGACATCGACACGGCCAGCATTCGAAGCCGACTTCGGTTATCTCGGCAGCCGGTTGCAGCTGCTGGCGTCGCGGCCGTTCGGCAAGCGCTTCAGGGCTTTCGCGGGCGGCGCTATCGACCTGCATCAGGGCGCGGCGAACGAGGACAGTCCGCTGTTCCGCGAAGATGTCACTTATTCGGTCGGAATCGGCCTGATCTGGTCGTTCTATCACTCCGACCGCACCGTCGACGAATAGCACCGGCGGTCGTTGGGCTCGACCCAACGTTGACACATGCCCGTCATGCAACGCTCACAGAAGTGCTCGCGGACCGATGCCAGCTAAGTGTCATTGCAGGCGCCGCCGCTGGCGACAAGGCGGAGACGGCGACGACGCCCGTTCCCAGCGGCCCGCAATTCGAAGGAGGTGCAGATGAAGAAGCTGATCGCAAGCCTTGCCGCCGCAACGTGGCTAATGGCCGCCGGCGCCGCCTTTGCCGAAGAGGCGAAGGGCACTGTTCAGGCAATGGATGTCGACACCCGACTGATCATGCTGGACAACGGCGACACGTTCCGCGTCGTCGAGGGCACGCCGATGGCGGATCTGAAACCCGGCGACGAGGTAACGGTGTCCTACGAGATGCAGGGTGGCGAGAAGATCGCGCTCGACATCAAGCTCGAACAATAAGCCGCCTCGCGAAAAACCGACCGGCCGCACGCCACCTGGTGTGCGGCCGGTCTGGTTTTCGACGCTAACAAGACGAGAGAGAGATACGCTCCGACAACAACTCGCTGTAACCGCTCCGACGGAGAAAGCAGCCGATCTCGGTCGACGGGATAACAGTGGTTTCGCCGGCGATCGGCAGCTTCAAGCTGCTGTCCGCCGACCCGGACAGCGCCAGTTCGGCCGTGCGGTAGCCGCGCACGACGCCGGTCAGACCGCCGGTTGCCTGATCGAAGACGCCGCCACCGCTCATGCCGTAGCTGACGGAAGCGTCAATCAGACGAACGGGGCCGGAAATCGGCACACGGTCGTGAAGGCCGGTCTGCCAGGTAATCTGGCTGACCACGCCGTTCACGACCGTGCGGGCCCGCCCCCACGGAAACGCCACGACCCAGACGCCGTCGCCGAGCACAGACGACGACTGAAACTCGATCGCGGACAAACCCAAATCGCTTGCCGACAGCAACGCCAGGTCGGCATCCAGGTCCATCGCCAACACCTCGACGGGGACCCGGTCGCCGTGCAGCGGCCGTGCGGCATAAATCGATTGCGTGACCACCGGCTTCAGCAGATGCGCGGTGGTCAGAATTATTGTGCGGTCCGTCTTCGGATCGACGGCGATCACGACCGCCGAGCCGGCCCGCCGGCCGCCGCCCTCACGCTCGGTGAAGAGCTGGACGGTGCTGGCGAGCGACGTTTCGATGATGTCCGTTCGGCGGTCGATGGCGTCGCCGCGCTCGGCAACGTCGCCGGTCTCGTTCGTCGAGACGCAACCGACCAGCAGACTGGCCATCAGAAGCGCGCCGAAAAACCGCATCGAAAACCGCCTCTACCTCATGAAAACCGTCCGGCAGGACAGCGGTTAACAATTGCTTCGGTTTGGTAAAGATTTGGTTAATTTGTCGGTCGGATCGATGTCGCGGGGCCCAGCGAAGCCGATCGGCCACCGCTTATCTCGGTGATCAGTTTGCGCTTGATCGCACGCGCAAAATCGGCGGAATCGTCGGCCGTCTGCAGGAACGCCCCGGGCCCGCCGATCAGATTCTCGGCGTAATAGCTGTCGAGATC
Source organism: Alphaproteobacteria bacterium (assembly GCA_965232515.1). Classification (GTDB taxonomy): domain Bacteria; phylum Pseudomonadota; class Alphaproteobacteria; genus JANQKO01. The sequence continues at coordinate 4,111,089 of CBDDPY010000002.1, forward strand.
GGATTCCTCTTCCAGGATCGCCAAACCATTCACCGTCACGCCGGCCGCCACCGCCTGACCGCGGGCCAGCACCGGCGCCGTACCGACGTTGGCCCGACCGTCGCCGGACACATCGATGACCTGCCGCTGGCCCTGGAAGTCGTTCGCCGCCAGGGCGGCGAGACCGAACAGCACAGCGTCGCCGAGCGCGGTGCCGCCGGCCCGCACCCGGCGAGGCGCGGCGTCGATGCGGTCGGCAAACGCGGCCGCGCTCGCCGTATCCTCGACAAGCGCCCAATCGACCAACACGGCCTGGGCGCCGACGCCCGACCACTGGACCAAGCTGACCGCGATGCCGCGCGGCGTGGCGGCGCGAATTGCGGCGGCAACGGAGGGATCACGGAACGCGGCGGCGAGACCCTGCATTTGCAGGCTGTATTCCTGATACCGCACGCTGGCCGAGGCATCGACCGCCAACACCAGCTCCAGGTCGACGCTGCGGGCCGATGCCTGGCCGCCCGCCAAGATGGCGCAGAGCTGCAAAACGATGATCAACGGCCGAAACACGGCCCCGAACCTAGCGCACGACGGTCAGCAAGTCTGCCTGGAAGGAACGACGTCAGCCGTCAGTGCGAGACACGCCCGCGGCTTTGCCATGCCTGGCGCGCCGTCGGCAACCGCAGCAGGCCAAAGCCCAGCAGCGCGGTCAGCATCAACAACAGGCCGTTGGGCTCGGGGATCAGAATCGCGGGATCGCCCGGCGGGTCGGGATCGGGAAACGGATTCGGGCCTGGTCCGGGGCCAGGGCCTGGGCCAGGACCCGGGCCAGGATCAACGGGCGCGCCATTCACGAAAAGCCCGTTGACGCTGCCGCCAGAGTCGTCGCTGCTCAACAGATTGCCCGTCAGGTCGAAGTGCAACAACTCGCCGCCGTCCGCCAGACTGCTGATCCACAAGGTGTCGTCGAACGGATCGTAGGCCAGCCCGGCAAGCGCGTCGGCGCCGAGCCCGGTCGAAATCTGACTGAGGGCGTTGCCGTCAAAATCGAAAACATAGACGTCGCCATCGAGGAACGAGCCGACGAACAGCGCGTTGCCGTCGGTGTCCAGACCGGCGATACCGAGCGTATCGGTGACCTGCAGCGTGATGCTGTTCAGCAATGCGCCGTCGGTGCCGTATTCCTGAATCAGGTTCTGATCAAACAGGCCCGCCAGCAGGTTCGTTCCGTTATTGCCCAGCGCCTCGATGCCACTGCCGCCGAAATAGAACGTCGACGTGCCGAAACGTGGATCGACGGCCGCGATGCCGTGGGTCCGGTTAGCAACGTAGAGTTGATCGTCGAGTACGGTGAGACCGCTGTTGCCGGCTATGCCGGTCGACTGGTCCAAACCGCTGACGGCGCCACCCTGACGATCGAAGGCCGTCAGCCGCTGCAGATCGCCGACCAGCTGCACGCCCAAGACCGATCCCTGGGGCGGCTCATAGGCCGCGAAATCGCCGAACCCACCCGAAACGTTGCCGTTCTGGTTCGACGGGCCCGAGGCAATCGATTGCACGTTGGCGAAGGTATTGCCGCTGACGTCGGACGTCACCGGCGTGCTGTTGCGTACGGCGCGCCCAGGGACGGCGTCGTTCAGGAAGGTGTTGTCCTGAATCGTCAGCGCGTCTTGCGCATAGGTCGGCGTCCCGTTGCCCCGGTATTGATAGTTGACGATGCTGCGGTTGATGCTGCGCGGATTGCCCTGGGCGTCACGCTGGATGAAGGTGTTGCCCTCGACCGTGCCGACGCCGCCTTCGGTGATGTCGACGCTATAGCTCGGCACCTCGCCGGGCGGCCCGTCGCCATCCTCGAACGTGTTGTTCTGGATAGTCGTCGTTTTTGCCCGACTCTTGACGTGATGGCCGACCCGCGTCGCCTCGAAATAGCTGTTGGTGACGGTCAGGCTGTTGACGTTGTTGGCGTAGATCCCATGCGTCGCGCCGCCGCCGAAACCATTGCGCTCGAACCGCGAACCGTCGATGTCAATGTTGGTGCTATCCTGGTCGTTCGCCAGGATACCGTCCTCGTTGTCGTGGAAATAGCTGTTTCGGACGGTCAAATTGCCGTTCTGCATGCGGATGCCGGCGCCGTTCCGCGAGGGAACCTTGGCGCCGGAGAATTCGATGTTTTCGATATAGACATCGGGCGCGGCGCCCTTGGTCCCGACAACGAGAATGCCCTTGCCGGACTCCAAACGACCGCCGGGTCCCTGGTCCGCCTTCAGATGGACGCGACCGCCGACGCCGATGATCCGCACGTCGCGGCGAATGGTGGCGAAGTTGTTGACGTAGGTGCCGGCGCGGACGCAGATCGTGTCGCCGGCTTGTGCCGCGTCGACGCCGGACCTCAATGTCGTATGCGCTTCGCCAGCACCGACCCAGAGAATATTGCCGGACGGCGCGTTGCACGACGAACCTGACGTCGGCATCGCCAAGGATTCGGACGGCGTTACCGCAGAAAACAGCGCAACTATCACAAGAACTGGCAGCCAGATGGAGTCGAATACGCGAACGCCAAAATGGCAGCACTGCGCCAACCGCAGTCTGTTACTCATTTGCAAAGTCTTTTTCCGTCAACAGTTACCGGGAATTGAAAGACCGGTACGCATTAGACGATTGCGAAGGACGGAATACTCGTAGCCATTCGGTGCCAATATGATGACCGGCCTCGCCACTGTGCTGTCACAGGCCTGGCGGCACCGACATGAGCGTGACGGACCGGTCGCCGACAGGGCCGACCGGCCGCGGATTCAACCAATCAGCTTGGCGTAGTCGTCCAGCAGGGGGAGCACGGTGTCGCGATCGGCGGACGGCAATTCAAGCAGGGCGCGGCTGATACCAGCCTCGCGATAGCCGTCGAGGACAGCCGCGTCCGCCGGCGCGCGGAAGACTGTGACCGAGAGCGTCGACATATCGCGACCGTTCGCTTCCGCCATGTTGCGCAGCCGGGTCATGCCGTCGTTCGGATCGAAGGCATAGTTGGCGCGTGGGAACCAGCCGTCGCAGAATTCGACGACCCGCCGCAGCGTATGGTCGGTCTCGCCCCCGAGGACGATCGGCGGATGCGGCTGCTGTGCCGGCTTGGGCCAGGACCAGATCGGATCGAAATTGACGAACTCGCCGTGGAATTCGGCGTTCTCCTCGGTCCAGATCGCCTTCATGGCTAGGACGTTTTCACGCAACAACTTGAAGCGGGTTTTGTACTCGGCGCCGTGGTTTTCCATTTCCTCGACATTCCAGCCGCCGCCCATACCGAAAACGAAACGTCCGCCCGACAGCAGATCCAGGCTGGCGATCGACTTCGCCGTGACAATGGGGTCACGCTGCGGCACCAGGCAGATGCCGGTGCCGAGCTTCAACGTCGTCGTCACCCGCGCCGCGAACGCCAGCGCCACGAACGGATCATGCGTGTGCGAATAGTGCTTCGGCAGATCGCCGCCGCCCGGGAACGGCGTGCGCCGACTGGCCGGTATATGCGTGTGCTCCGGCAGGAATAGGGAATCGAAGCCGCGGCTCTCGAGCTCGGGCGCCAGCTCGTCGGTGCGAATGCTGTAGTCCGTGGCAAAGATAAAGACACCGATATCCATGACGGCTCCTTCTGATCAGATCTGGCGGGCGGGAACGCGCACGCGGCCGAACGATATTAGACCGGAGCACAGGCGGCGCGTCCACGACAACCGGCGCACTCGGGCGCGGCGCGTCACCGAATTGCCACGCGGAAGTCGGTTGTCGCCGGCGGCGCGATCGGGCGGAATGATCGGGCCTCTACTCCATTGTGTGGCCAGGGGGCAGCGGCCCGCCTTTGCTCAAGCCCGTCGGGCGGGCCGCTCTTTCTCCCCGAGCTCGATCCCCGACCAGTCCTGCAGCCGCAGGCTGCGAACCTGCACCGCCTGTCCGAACCCTTTGACGTCGTGCATCACTGGTTCCGCAAAGCCCGCCGTCAGTACCCGCGCCGCGTCCGACGCCTCCCGCCGCAGGCCGGTCTCGAAATCGGCGCTGATAACGATGTCGCAGCCAATCGTGCGGGTCAGGCCTTGTATCCGGCTGGCGAGATTGACGGCGCTGCCGACGGTTACGAACGCCATGTTCCGATCGTTGCCGATATCGCCCATGACCAGCGATCCGTAGTGCAAGCCGATGCCCATGCCGAGCGGCGGCAGGCCCCGCGCCCGACGGTCGGCATTGAGGTCATCGAGCGCGGCGAACATGGCCTGTGCACAGCATATGGCATGACAGCAATCGTGCGAGCCCGCCCGCGGCGTGCCGAACGTCGCCATCACGGCGTCGCCGATATACTTCTCCAGCGTCCCGCCAAAGGCGAAGATCTGCCGCTCCATGGCGCCGTGGAACTCGCGCAGGACGGCCAGCACATCGGTCGCCGGAAGATCTTCGGTCAAGCTGCTGTAATCCCGCAGATCGGCAAACAGGACGGCGGCCGCGATCTGATCGGCGTCGCCCAACGGCACGTCCCGGCTGGCCAGGCTGTCGATGACCGTCGGCGAGAAATAGCGCGAAAGGTTGCCACGCTGCCGCTCGATGCGGGCGGCCTGCAATGCGACGCGACGCATTCGAGCGACAACGAATGCCGCGCCGACGGCGACGATCATGAGTATCACGGCTTCCTGGGACCAACGCTCGAGCTCGAGGTATTCGGGCCGCAGCATGAACAAAAGCTGGTCGAGGTCGGTCATGTCATCGTGAAGGTCGACCTCTGTGACGACACCCGGCAGCTGCACCAGATAGCTGACGACCGTTGCCCACGCGATAAGTATGCAGCCCGCGAACCAGACAAGCGCCCAGGGCGAAAAGTAAAGAATTGAAAACAGCAGCAGCAGGAACCCGTAGACGAACGTCGGCTCCCGCGATACCAGCGCCGGGTACTGGCGGACCATCGTGTCATCCGGCCAGGGCATGAGCGAGAGCGTCATCAGCATCGTGATGTCGACAGCGATGAAGACGTATTTCGGCCAAGCCCAATCGAGCTTCCGCCAGACCATGATGAGTTGACACAGACCCACAGGCGCGAAGGCCAGATGCACCAGCGCGTCCATACGCCGTTCGGCCGGCGAGTCCCCGGGCTCGAAGTCGATCAGATAGAACACGATCAAGACGCCGAACCGCAGCATGACCGAGAGCAGCAGCGCCCGACGCGCCTCGGCTTCATAGAGCGCGCGAACGCGCCCCTCGCTTCTCGACGCGGTGCGTTTAGGCCAGATCCGCACCGTTCGCCAATCTTTCCAACGCGCGGCGGTCGGTAATGACGACATAGCCGTCATCGATCTCGATGACGCCCCGCTGACGAAGCCCCTGGAGCCTGCGGTTCACTTTCTCGCGCGAGGCGTCGACCATCTGGCCCAGATCCTGTTGCGACAGCCGCAGCTCGATCCGCACGCCCGCCGGGACCGGCCGCCCGTAGCTATCGGCCATCAGCAACAGACGTTTGGCAAGGCGGCCCTCGAGATCGAGAAAAGCGGCGTCCTCGATCAGCGCGCTGGTCCAGCGCAGCCGTTCGCACAGCAACGCCACGATGTGACGGGAGAGGTCAGGGCTCTTGTCCAGCAGCGGTAAAAAGTCGCGCCGCCGCAACAGGACGACGTCAAGCGGCCCCTTGGCGACGGCATTCGCGGTGCGGGGCCGGCCGTCGAGCAGGCCGATCTCGCCGAAAATCTCGCCCGGCCCCAGCAGATTGAGCAGAATTTCCTTGCCCGCCGCCGAAAGTACGGAGATCCGCACTTGGCCGCTGGCCACCGCCAACAGGCCGTCAGCCTCGTCTCCCTTGGAAAACAGCAGTTCGCCGTTGGCGTAGCGCTTCGACACCGCCAGATCGATGATCCTGCACAGCAGGTCTTCCTCCAGCCCGGCAAACAGGAAGCTGCCGCGCAGCAATGCCGACGCCGACTGCGCGGCCGCCGGATCGGGCCTTGTATCGCTCGCCAGCATGCACCCATCCAGATAACGGAAACGGCGCGCGTTCGACCGTGTTACCCGGGTCACATCGCGCGGTCGTCGATCAAGCTTTTCTGCCTTCATCGGGACATGATGGAGACAGCAAGTGCAATCAATAGCATCTCAGTGCTCGGCGGCAACAATCTCGGCGATTCTGCTTTTCGCGGCGGTCATATCGACCCCATCTGCCGGCGCGGCGGACACCATGGCCGAAACAAAGAACGGCGCGGCCGGAAAGGGGTTCTGGCAGGATTTCGACTTGACGGTCGGCGGCGCGGCGGGCGTGGCGCCCGCATATGAGGGCGCCGACAGCTACGAAGCCGTCGCTTTGCCGTTCTTCGAGCTGAGCTGGCGCGACAGGATCTTCGTGGGCTTGGACGGCATTCGCGCGCTGAACCCGTTAACCGAGAATATCCGGATCGGACCGCTGCTGAGCTATGACGGCGGCCGGGACGAAGACGACGACGACGATCTTGACGGCCTCGGCGACGTCGACGGCTCAATCACGCTCGGCGTCGTCGCCGAGGTCGAATTGGGGCCGTATCAGCTTGGCGCCCGTGTCGAGAAGGCAATCGACGGCCATACCGGTTGGCTGGCGGCGCTGTCGGCAAGCCGCAACTTCCAGCTCTCGGAGCGGCTGAACCTCAGTCTCGCGCTGGAGACCAGCCTCGCGGACGAGGATTACATGAGTGATTTCTTCGGCATCACCGCGCTGCAGTCGGAGCGGAGCGGGCTTTCGCGGTTCGACGCCGATGCCGGTTTCAAGGACGTCGGCGTCAGCCTGAGCCTGAACTATGCCCTGACCGACAATTGGCTGCTTTTCGCGAGCGCCGGCTACGCGCGCCTGGTTGGCGACGCGGCCGACAGTCCACTCGTCGAGGACCGCGGCTCGGCCGATCAATTCAGCGCCATGGTGGGCGGCGGTTACCGGTTCTAAGCCGGCCGCCCGTCCCTAACCGCAACCCAACGGGAGATCGAGATGGAACGGACACCTTTCGAAACGCCCAGGCGCCATCCGCGGCGCGACCTGCTTCGCACGGCGTTGTTGACCGCCTTTCTGACCGCCGTGATGACGGGCGCTATCTTGCTTGCGGCGTCGGCCAGCCGGGCCGACGTTGCTTGCGTCGCAGCGCCAACAGACTGCAATGCAGGGAACAGCGACTCGGTTCGCTACTGACGGCCGGCCCGTCGTACTGTGACCGCAATGGGTCACTAAGAATTGCAAAAGTGTGTCATAGATCACTATCTCGGAGGTATCTCCGGAGATAACATGAAGAGGGTGAAGTATTTCGCTCGCTAGCCGCGGCATAGCGCATGGCGGGGACATTGAGGGCAGCTGCAGGCCATAGGCCTCGACCCGACGGTCAAGGCACTTCATCGCGCTGGGCCGGACGCGGTGTGTACTGCTGCGTGCGATCGCCATGACCGCCGACCGCGCCGAACGTTCGAACGGATTACCGGCCTCGCGGCTGACGCGCATCCTCGCGTTCGACAACCCCGATCAGTTCGATAGCGCCATCAATATGGCCGAGGTGCGGCGCGAGCAGATGATCTCGCTCAGCCGCCAGTCACCGATCAACGCTGTGGTCTGCATCGGCATCTCGATTGCCGCCGGGGCCGTGCTGTGGAACAACGCGCCGCCGGTCCACATCATCGGCTGGATGGTCGTGGTCTGGGGCCTGTCGCTGCTGCTGTTCGACAATTGGCGGCGCTATCGTCAACGGCAGCTGCAAGGCGTCAGCGAACGCGGACCACGTAAGGCGACGATCTCGTCGCTGCTGCACGGCCTGACCTGGGGCAGCACGATCGTGCTGTTCTTCCCCACCGTGCCGCAGACCCATCAGCTGATGCTGGTCATTATCGTGACCGGCATGTCGGCCGGCGCCTCGACAACGCTTGCGGCCATTCCGGCGGCCGCGGCGGCGTTTATCCTGGGCTGCCTGCTGCCCGGCATCGGCTATTTCTTTGTGCAGGACGATCCGGTCTATCTGGCCATCGCCACAATGGGCCTGATTTTGATGCTGGCGATGCTGATGTCGACGCGCAGCGTCTATACATCGTTCATCGACAGCATCCGGACCAAGATGGAAAACGCCGCGCTGCTGGCGCAGTTCCAGAACGAACGCAGCGAATGGCTGCAGATCTCGGATACTTCGGAAGCATTCGCGCTGTTCGACTCCGATGATCGCCTGTTGCTGTGGAACGAGAACTATCGGCGCATGCTCTCGCTGCCGGAGGCGGCGATGGTGCGCGGCGCCGAACGCCGGCCGCTGCTCCGCCAAGGCGCCGCGCCGGCCGACGGCAGGAGTCCAGACGACTGGATCGAGACCCAGCTGAAGCTGCACGAGACGCCGGGCCAACCCGTGATCGAGCAACTTTCGAACGGACGCTGGCTGCGCAGCAGCGCCCGCCGCACCAAGAACGGCCGGACCGTGTCGATCCACGTCGATATCACCGAGCTGAAGGACCGCGAGAACGCCCTGTTGCAGGCGCACCAGGAATTGGCCCGTCGTTCGGCCGAGGTGCAATCGGCCTACGACCAGCTCGAAGACCAGCACCGCAAACTGGAACAGGCGCGCCAGCACCTGATCGCGGCGCGCGACGAAGCGCTGCGGGCGAATTGGGCCAAGTCCGAGTTCCTGGCCAACATGAGCCACGAGTTGCGCACCCCGCTGAACACCGTGCTGGGTTTCTCGCAAGTGATGGAAAGCGAGATGTTCGGGCCGCTGGGCAACCCCCGATACGCCGAGTACTCGAAGAACATCTACGACAGCGGCGCCCATCTGTTGGATCTGATCAACGATATTCTCGACCTGTCGAAGGTCGAGGCCGGCAAGCTGGAGCTGTCGCGGCAACCGGTGCGGATGAACGACCTGATTGCCGCCTGCCGGCCGTTGGTCGTAGGCGAGGCCCAACGCGCCGGCGTGCGTCTGGTGTTCCAGGGCGACTGCGAAACCTGGCCGGAGCTGAGCGCTGACGAGACCAAACTCAAGCAGATCCTGCTGAACCTGCTGTCGAACGCCATCAAGTTTACGCCGCGCGACGGCAGCGTTTCGATGACCACACGGCGCACCACCGACGGTGACTTCGAATTCGCCGTGACGGACACTGGAATCGGCATGCGGCCGGAGGACATTCCCAAGGTGCTGGAGCCGTTCCAGCGCCTCGAATCCGCCCACAACACCAAGTATCCCGGCACCGGCCTCGGCCTGCCCTTGTCAAAGGCGTTGATCGAGCTGCACGACGGCAGCCTGCGGATCGAGAGCACGCTCGGCAAGGGCACGACCGTCACGGCCGCCCTGCCGGCGGCGGCGGCGCTTGACGCCAAGGCGCAGCACGAAGCCTGATAAAACAACGCCGCCGGTCGGTCGGGGCCGACGCCGATACCGATGCCAAATTCAGCAAATGCCGATAGAGTCCTGCCATGAGTCCAGGGGGAGGCAAGACATGACGGCGTTCGAACAACGGGTCTTAGGCCGCACCGGCGTCGCCGCCAGCGTATTCGGCATTGGCGGCGTCGGTCTCGGCGAACGGCTGGAACGGATCGAGGAGGCGACGGCCGTGGCCACGGTGGAAGCCGCCTACGATCAGGGCGTTCGCTATTTCGATACCTCGCCCTGGTACGGGCATGGCCTCAGCGAGCACCGGATGGGACACGTACTGCGCAACCGGCCGCGCGAGGACTTCGTGCTGGCGAGCAAGGTCGGCCGCGTCTTCTTCCGGCCCGACGCGCCGCAGTCTTACAGGCCCGAGGTATGGGCCGGCGGCCTGCCGTTCGACTATCGGTTCGACTACAGCGCCGACGGCATCCGCCGATCCTATGAGGACAGTTTGCAGCGGCTGGGCATGAACCGCATCGATCTGCTGCTGGTGCACGATCTTGATCTGCGCTTTCACGAGACCGATGCGCGCATGGACCAGCACATCGCGGACCTCGATGCCGGCGGCGGCTGGCAGGTTCTGGCCGACATGCGGGACCGTGGGGAAATCCGCGGCATCGGCTTCGGCATCAATTTCACCGGCCTGATCCCGCGTTGGCTCGATCTGTTCGATCCCGACTTCTTTCTGGTGGCCATGCCCTACACGCTGCTGGACCAGGATGCGTTGGACGAAGACCTGCCGCGCTGCGCCGAGCGCAACGTCGGCATCGTCATCGGTTCGGTCTACTCATCGGGAATCCTCGCCACGGGCGTCAGTGACAGCGCGGTCTACCGCTACGGCGCGCCGCCGGCCGAGGTTGTCGAGAAGGTGCGCGGCATCGAGGCGGTCTGCGTCCGTCATAACGTGCCCATGCGCGCCGCCGCGCTGCAGTTCCCGCTGGGACATGACAGCGTCGCGGCGATCATTCCAGGGGCGATCTCGCCGGCACAGGTGCTGGAAAACGCCACCCTGATGAAACAGCCGATCCCGGGCGATTTCTGGGCAGAGCTGAAGGCCGGCGGCCTGCTCCGCGACGACGCGCCGACACCCTAGACCGGACGGCCGGAGCCAAGCCGCGCATGGCAATTCGACTGACCTATGGCAGCCGCCAGCAATTTCGCCACCGCGACCGGGACATCACCATCCGCGGCCAGATCGCACCGCTGACACCGCCGACCCGGCGCGCGGTCTATCGGCTGAACGACGGCCCGGAAACGCCGTTCTATGTCGAGGCGATCGCCGACGATGGCATCGACTGGGTCAATGGCTACAAGGACTCGCCGGCCGAGCTGCGTTGCCGCGAGCTGGGCGAATTCGCCATCGAGCTGCCGGTTGAGACCGGCGCCCTGCGCGCGGGCGAGAACCGCGTGGAGATCGACGTCATGGACGCGGCCGAGCAGACAGCCCGCGCCGACATTCTGCTCGTCTGGGATCCGACGCCGCCGCCTCTGCCGCTCGATCTGCGGGACCTGAGCGGTTTCGACGACATTCAGGCCGTCGGCCAGGTCATCAATGGCGCCTTCGACCTCGACCGCGATCAGAACCTGATCCGGTCACGCGCGCCCGTCGCGCCGGACGCATTCATCATCCTGGGCGGCATGCATGGCAGTCAGGAAGCGACCTACGCCGTGCGATTTACCGACTTCACGGGCGTGAAGTGGCTGGGGCTGGCCGATTTCTTCGCTGGCATGGAGGAGGGCACGCCGCCGCGCGGCATCAAGGTCGGCTGGTCCAGCGCCGGCATGGCGACCTTGAACCCAAACGGCGAGGCCCGCAGTTTCATCGCCTGGGGCGACCATTCGGGCGGCGCCGATGAATGGGTGGTCGTGACGGACCCGCCGAAGCGCTTTGCCGTCGAGCGCCAGCAACGCTATCGCGTCCGCCACCAGGTGCGGTTTGAAGACGGCGTCACGACGGTGCGGTTCCGAATCTGGCCTGAGGGCGCGAGCGAGCCCGACGACTGGCTTGTCGAAGAGTCCGACCGGCTAATTGCCAGCCACCTGCCGCGGCATGAGCGAGCCGCATTTGGTCTGTTTCAGCATTCCGGAATGCCGATCGAGTGGTCCGATATCCTGGTGACGACCCTTGGGTCGGATCAGGACTTGCAATCGTAGAAGAAACGCACGCGAGCGAAGCTATCGGGCTCGGTGTCAACCAGCTTGGCCCGGCGCTGGAATTGCCCGCAGTGTTCGCTCGCGGCTACGTCCGGCGGGCTGCTGGGAAACTCGAAGGCGCGGATGGTCACCTGCGTCTCGTTGCCGTCCACGACCTGTGGTCCGCCGCAGCCCGCAATCAACAGGGTCAAACCGACACATATCAGCGGCTTACGCATCTCGCACTCCCAATCGGTGGCGCCGCGCCGATATTGGCCCGCCCGCGCGGCGCAGACTAGCGCATCGGTACAGCCCTCGCCAATTTTGGATATCAGTCGCCATTAAGATATCGGGCGACGCCAGACATCAAAATGCCACAGAAATGGTCGTTGCGGATTATCGAGCGGCTGCGGCTCAATGGCATCGCCATTAGCGCCCCCCTCTTCGCGTTGATGGTGGCGGCCCGTCTGATTGCCCGAACCTTAGCAGGCGGGCCGCCCGAACTTCCTCGGCGCTGCCGGCTGGCCCGGCGGCGGCGAAGCGATTCGTCCGCTGCCACAATTTCTGCAAATTTCGCGGCTAAAAGAACCCTGTCGGACCAAAAGCCTGGCAGAAATCGCCTGATTTTGGCCAAAGTCCTCGCCGGCAAATGTTCCGTTTTTTGGGATCAATTACCGAAAAGCGCCGGAACCTGGAAGTAATGCCGAGGAAAACCGATCGGACTGTGTCGAATCTGCCGCACCCACGGCGAAATTATGGTCGAACTGTGATTTCGGTCACTCCCGAAAAGCCATTTTGCGGCCATCTTATGCGCAAGACAACGGCCATGGTCGTAGCGAGGGCTCCGATGATTACAATCAATCCGCAACCGGCGCTGAATGCTCAATTGCCGTCAGTGGACCGGACCGTCACCGGTACGGTCGAGGAGAAACAGGATACGGCTGCGCTCGACTCTCTGGACATGACGCTCACCGAACTCGACGATCTCCTTGAGGATCTGCCAGAGGATTTCAACGGCATCCTGGTGTACTGATTCGCTGCACCGACCGGTTCTGAGCCGCAGATTTATCGATAACCCAGCCGCGTACGGCCACCGATTGGAAACCGGCCGAACGACGTGATTACGCCTCGATCGACGTTTGACCTTCCAACATGTCCGCTGTGACAAATTCGTGGCGGACCGCGAGGCGCGCCGTCTGCCGAGGTCGGACCTTATCGCGGGTGAGACCCGCGCGACGTTAACCATAACGATCCGGGGTTTTCGTTGCCTTCGATCAGATTAGCGATCGCTCACGCTAAACAACAGCCGCCACTTAACCTAAACAGTGTGACTATTTTGAGAGAATCCGTTCGTTTATTTCACTATCTTTTGTAGAGAATGCAGAAAATCATTTCGCTGATTGTAACATAAAAAGTTCACAAACCCGAATATCTCAGATAGACTGATGAGCACCACATGTTGATTAACCTTGTATGGAAAGTCGCTTAAGCATTTTTGGAAATATCTTCAATTCTCAATATAGAGAAAATGGAGATTAAGCGAACTTTCTCGGCAAGGGTTGCCGTTTATTGAATTTCGTTAACTCTTGATCGAAAACATGTGACGAATGACAACGAATAACCTTGCCATCACCCGATACAACATCCCGGTCAGGATGTTGTTCGATGTGGGTGTCCATGGACGCACTGAAGTTTGACGGTTCCGCGCAAGGACGCCCGACCTCGGTGTTACAGCACAAGCAAATAGACGTGCCGGAACAGCTCCGCGACGGACGCTGGGTTAGGACCCTCGGCCTCGCGCTGTTTGCCGGTCTACTGATATCGCCGTGGACGATGGCCGGCGCGGTTGCGCCGGCCGAGCCAAGTGCCCAGGTCGTGCACGGCGGACAAGGCGCGGCCATCGCCGACATCGCCCATCATCGGCGCTTTGCGGAAGCCGACGCAGCCGACAGGACGTTCGGCTTCGATGGCTCGTCGATGCGTTCACCGCTGATATCCGCGAAGATTGCAAATCAAATCGCCAAGCTCGAAAAAGCCGTGCACGTGAACCCGCGCAACGCATCGGCCTGGAACAACCTCGGCCACCTCCGGCTGCGGACCGGCGATGTGGAAGGGGCGAAGCGGGCCTATCATTCAGTGCTCAAGCTCGGCCTGTATCACGGCAATCGCGAGGTTCAGGCCGCCGCCTACGCCAACCTCGGCATTGTCTACAAAAGCAGTGGCGATCTCGACCGGGCGAAGGTCGCCCACCAGAAAGCACTGAAGCTGAACACCCGCATCGGTCGACGCGACCGCATGGCAGATGCCTATATCAATCTCGGCGTCATCCACCAGGCCAAGGGCGACTACGATGAAGCCATCGACGCGCAACTGAAGGCGTTGACGATCAACAAGCAACTTGGCAACCGCGCGGGCATGGCGAACGCTTATGGCAATCTGGGTGTGATCTACAAGCTGACCGGCGATCTGCTCAAGGCCGAAACATCGCTCACAAGCTCATTGACGATCAAAGAGCATCTCGGCGATCAAGAGGGCGTCGCAAAGGCCCATGCGAATCTCGGCTCAATCTATCAGTCCCGCGGCAATATCGGCGAAGCCTGCCGGCTATGGTCGCGCGCCTACAACGAGTTCACCGCGGTCAACCACAGGCAGTGGGCCAACGTGGTCCGTTCCTGGATGTCCGAAGCGAATTGTCGTCGCTAACCAGCAACGGCGGGCGGCAACGCCGAGGTTGACGGTTCGGTTTCGACGACGGGGAGTTCGTCGGCCGCCAACGTCTCTTTCCTCAGCAAGTCTCGGGCGCCGCGTTCGAGATGATCCCGTCGCGCCGCGAGAATGGCCGTTGCCCGGTCAAAGGCTTGTCCGACAAGCGTCTTGACGGCGCAATCGATCTCGCGCGCCGTCGCCTCGCTGTAGAGGCGCCGTTCCAATGTGGGCCCGCCGGCCGGCGCGTCCAGCAGCGTCGACTGTTCGCGCTCGTAGGTCATCTGCCCGAGATCCGCGTCCATGCCGTAGCGGGTAACGATGCCGCGCGCAATGTCGGTCGCTTTGCTGAGATCGTCCGCCGCGCCCGTCGAGAGATTACCGTATACAAGCATCTCCGCCGCCCGGCCGCCCAGCAGCACGGCCATCTTGTTCTCCAGCTCCTGCTTGGTCATCAGGTAGCGGTCTTCGGTCGGCCGCTGAATGGTGTAGCCGAGCGCGCCGATGCCGCGCGGAATGATCGACACCTTGTGGATCTTGTCGGTTCCCGGCAATGAAAGCCCGACCAGCGCATGACCCATTTCGTGGTAGGCCACGATCTCCCGCTCGAGCGGATTGAGCAGACGGTTGCGCTTTTCCAGACCAGCGACGATGCGCTCGACGGCCCGGTTGAAGTCCTCCATCGACACTGCATCGCCGCCGCGCCGGGTCGCCAGCAACGCGGCCTCGTTCACCAGGTTCGCCAAGTCGGCACCGCTGAACCCCGGCGTCAGGGCGGCGAGCGCGGCGACATCGACATCCTCGGCGAGCTCGACCTTGTTCAGGTGCACGTGCAGGATTTGCTCCCGGCCCTGCCGGTCTGGCCGATCGACCAGCACCTGCCGGTCGAAGCGACCGGCCCGCAGCAAGGCGGGGTCGAGAATCTCGGGCCGGTTCGTCGCCGCCAAGAGAACCATGCCTTCGGCCGTCGGATCGAAGCCGTCGAGTTCGGACAGAAGCTGGTTGAGCGTCTGCTCCTTCTCGTCATGCCCGCCGAGTCCCGGAAAGCTGCCGCGCGCCCGGCCAAGCGCATCCAGTTCGTCGATGAAGATAATGCAGGGCGCCTGCTTGCGCGCCTGCTCGAACAGGTCCCGAACCCGCGCGGCGCCAACGCCGACAAACATCTCGACGAACTCCGAGCCGTTGATCGAGAAGAACGGCACACCGGCCTCGCCCGCAATGGCCCGGGCCAGGAGTGTCTTGCCCGTGCCCGGCGGTCCAACTAGCAGCACGCCCTTCGGGATCCGCGCGCCAAGCCGGCCGTAGGTCCGCGGATCCTTCAGGAAGGCGACCACCTCCTGAAGCTCCTGCTTCGCTTCGTCGACGCCGGCGACATCGTCGAACGTCACCTTGGTGTCGGTTTCGACATAGACCTTGGCCCGGCTCTTCCCCACCGACATCAAACCGCCGCCGAAGCCCTGCTTTTCGGCGAGACGCCGAATCACGAACATCCAGATACCGACGAAAAACAGCACCGGCAGTATCCAGGACAGGATCTCCTTCAAGACCGTCTGCTCGGTGGCGCCGGTGACCGTGACACCGTATTCCGCCAGGTCTTCGGCCAGGTCAGGGTCAACCCGGCGGGCATAGACCCAGGTCTTGCCGCCATCCATCGGCTGTTTCAGCCGGCCTTCGATCAGGGTTTCGCTGACGATAACCTCGGACACCCGGTCGTCGGCCAGGAACTGCTGAAATTCGCTGTAGGGGATGACCTCGACCTGGCGGGCCTGCTGCCACCAGGACTGAAACAGGCTGATCAGGAAGACCGCGACGACGACATACCAAATGTTGAACTTGGTTTTGCCTTCCATGGCCACTCCAGCCAATCGCTTCGCTTCCGCAATGGCGGAAAGCGACAATAATAGATCGGCAAGCGCGCCTTCGGATTGACCTCTATCAGTCACCGCCGCAACGGCGCCAGGCCAAACCGAGCCGTTCGTTTCCGATTGGCAAGGCCCAAAAGGGGTTCCGCCCGCGGCCGGGCGACCGCGGGCGGATGTCGGAAACTCAGGTTACTATCGGGAGGGACATGACTATCACTAGGGACAGTGATGAGATGGTGAACCGATATGGTTAACAAATGGTAAACGCCTGACCTAAAAATGCCCCAGGCGGAAAAATGGCTGGCGGATTCTCAACAAATGACCGACGAGGCCCGATTTGGGCTCTTCGCGGGACCGCGGATGGGTAATTAACCCTAATTTAGTTCAGGAATGTCACGGTGGAGCCGGCAAACTAGGATCTGGCAACTCCCGCCGGATGCAATTCAGGCTCTCAGTCGTGGAACTACCGAAGGCCCGCCGCAAGTTGCAGATCGCCTTTTGGCTAGCTCTGTGGCTGGCGTCGGTCAGCGGCTTGATCTTTCTCTACATGACCGGCTGACGATTCGCACGCCGTCAGGCCACAGCCGATGACGCGCTCCTGCTCGCAGTCCGTTCGTCAATTACCTCCTGCGCCATCCGGTCGGCGGCGACGCTGGTGGGAATCGAATCTGTTTCCGACCGCGTGAAAACCCTCAAGCACGTCTCGTAGATCGCCGCTACCCGCCGCTCGACGGCATTACGCGGCGCCCCGCTCCGATCGCTCAGACTGCTGAGCAGACCGCCGGCATTGGCGACATAGTCCGGAACATAGAGGATGCCGCGATCGGCCAACGCAACGCCGAGCCGGTCCTCGGCCAACTGATCGTCGGCGCCGCCACAAACGACCTTGGCGTTTAGTGCCCGAACCGTCGTCTCGGTCAGCACCTCGCTTTCCAAGCAAGGCGCGAGGATATCGACGTCCAGGCGATAGAACTCGTCCAGCGACACAGGAACCACACCATAGGCCCCGGCCGCCTGCGCCAACGCGACCTCGTCGCGATCGGCCGCGAAGACATCGGCACCGTCGGCGATCAGATGCTTGCAGAGATGCCAGCCGGTGCCGCCGATGCCGAGAACGGCCACGCGCAGGCCGGTCAGTTGGCGGCGGCCCAGACGGAAGACGGCGGCGGCCCGGATTGCCTGATAGACCCCGAAGCCGACCGCCGGCGCTGCCTCGCCGCGACGGCCCGGCAGGTCAACCACATGCGTGGTCTGCCGCCGGATCACCGACATGTCGTCCAGGGTGAGGCCAACGCCCCGGCCGCACACGTAAGCCCCGCCCATACGGTCGACGGCCCGTCCGAAGGCCTTGAGCAACGCCTCCGACTTGTCCCGCGCCGGGTCACCGATAACCATTGCCGCGCCACCGCCCATCGGCACGTCGGCCAGCGCGCATTTATAGGTCATGGACCGGCTGCGCCGCAGCACCTCGGACAAGGCGTCGGCCGGCGCCTCATACGGCTGCATACAGACGGCGCCACTGGCCGGTCCGAGCACTGAACTGTGAATGGCGATGACGGCGCGAAGGCCGGCGGCCGGATCGGTTATGAAGCCGACGAACTCATGATCGGCGAACTCGGGTCGTTCGAACACCAGCATGACGGCCCTCCCAAACCAAGCAGGTCAGTCATAGCACCGCATCCCGCGGCGGCGCTGTGAAGCCCGTCTCACGTCAAGGCGCGGCGCACGCGGGCACCGATGCCGGCCAAACGCTCGGTCGGTTCGTTGCTGAAGGCCAGTCGGACATAGCGATTGCCATGCGTCTCGCCCCAATTTGTCATCGGCATGACGGCGACGTGGCCCAGCTCCAGGAGCCGCTGCGCGGCCGCGGTGGCGTCGTGCCCCATCGCCGCCACGTCCAGCAGCATCGACCAGCCGCCGGCCGCCGGAATCAACGGCAGTCCGTCGAGTTCGGCCACGATGACGTCACGGCGACGTTGCAACTCGGCGACCGCTGCCGTGAGATCCGCGTCCGCCGCATGCAATGCCGCGGCCGCGGCGGCTTGGGCGATGCCCACCGGCACCGCGACATCCGACATGGAGACCCGGCCGAGGTCGGGCATGACCCGCGCCGGACCGACAATCCAGCCGACACGCCAGCCGATCATGCGGTATTCCTTGGACATCGAACCGACGGTGATCGTGCGTTCGGCCATCCCGGACAGCGCGGCGGGGTGCAGATAGGGACGGCCGTCGAACAGAATCCGTTCCATCGCGGCGTTGTAGATCAGCCAAAGCCCGCGTTCGTGGCAGAGCTCGGCGATCACCCGCCAGTCATCGGCCGACAATACGGCGCCAGTCGGCATGGCGGGGTTCATCAGGAACATGGCCCGGGTACGCGGTCCGATGGCCGCCCGCAACGCCGTCTGGTCGAGCCGCCAACCGTCTTGTGCCGGCACCAGGGGCACGCAGCGTGGCACGCCGCCACTCAGACGCACGCGGTTCAGCATGCCGATATCCGTCGGATCGGTGACAACGACCTCGGCCCCTGTCGGCACCAGCGCCATCAGGGCAATCAGACAACCCGACATGCCGCCCGCCGTCACCACACAGTTCCGTTCGGCGTCGTAGTGATGGCCGGACAGCATGCCGACATGCCGCGCGATCGCCTGACGCAGGCCGAACTGGCCCAGAAACGGCAGGTATCGGTTCGCGCTGGCCTCGTCCACGGCGGCGCGGGTCGCCGCGACGGCCACCGCCGGCGGTCGCAGATCGGTATTCAGGTTCTCCAGACGCAGCAGATCGGGATGTTCGGCGGCGGCCCGGTCGGCCGCCGCGCCGACGGTGTCCAGGCCTAGCGGCCGGATATGTTGCAATCGCTCGACATCCATCGACAATCTCTCCCGGCCGGACCCGACCCGGGCACGCAAGTCCTCTACGTACGGGTTAAGGCAAACAGATGCAGGCACGGCGGCCGTACCGAAATAGGCGGCAGCGGTTTCCATCGGATGTCGGCCCAGGACGAAAAGTGTTTCGATTGTTTCCGACGGACGCGCGCTGGGCGCGCACCGAGCGTTCAACAAGCCGGCAAGATCCGGCGAGCCTTCGAAGGAGCATTTGCATGTACAAGCTGTACTGGTCGCGAAACACCGGCGCCTTCGCGCCCCAGGCCATGCTCGAGGAGATCGGCGCCGGCTACGAGAAGATTGTCGTCGATACCCATACCGACGCCCACCGCACGGCCGCGTTCCTGGCGGTCAATCCCATGGGCCAGATCCCGGCGCTGGTGTTGCCGGACGGCACGCTGCTGACCGAATCGACGGCCATAGTGCTGCAGCTCGGCGACCGTCATCCCGAGGCCGGACTACTGCCGGCGATCGGCAGCGCCGAGCGGGCGGCGCTCTACCGCTGGCTGCTGTTCATGTCGACGAACATCTACGACGCGGCGCTGCGTTACTATTACAGCGACCGCTACACCACCGATTCCAATGGCGCCGACGGCGTCAAGGCAGCCGCCGTCCGGGACATGGACCGCCATTGGGCGATCCTGGCGGCCGCGCTGACCACCGGTCCGTACCTGCTGGGCGATCGGTTCGGCGCCGGCGACATTTATCTGACCATGCTGGCCACCTGGCATCCGGACAGGGCGCGGCTGTTCGCCGAGCAACCATCCATCAAGGCCGTCTTCGATCTCGCGGCGGCACGACCCGCGATCGCCAAGGTGCTGGCCGAACATGCGGGCTAATTGTTGGCTTGGAGGTGAAGGTGGCGGGCGGGAGCACGCAGCCGGTCGGTGGCCGTGCCAAAAGGGGGAGTGGGGGGTCACCTTTCACCCGGCCAACCGGCCCGATACCCACGGTCTCCCGCCGCGCCATATGAACGACAGACGTTCATCTCTCTCGTGCTACGGGGGTCGCAACAACGCCCCGCGCAGGTCAACAGGTAAGGCGGCGAGTTTTCTGCTTTGTGTCCGGCGGGGCCGGATAAGGTTTCAATTGTTTCAGTGGCGGGCCGACAGCGCCGGATTTCATCCCCAAAACGGTGCCGTGGGCGGCGCCCGCGGGCATCCCCCAGGATCGTCGCGAAACATCTGTTACCAAAATCCAGATATCGAGAAATCGGCCTGAAATCTGACCTCCCTATCTAAGTGGCCTTAAGAGACGTGCGGCGTGGCCGACCGGCGCGGAAAACAGCCGGCGGCCCAACCGCACTTGAGAGGAGAACAAGGTCATGTCCGCCTATTTCGATATGGACCGAAATGGCAACCCGAATGGCACGGCGCGAGCCCCGTTCATGGAGCTGGTGGCGCCGTTTCAATTCATCGCCGACGGTCTGATCGCCGGCATCAATTATGCCGTCGACACCACGCATAAGGCTTCGATCGAAGCCGCCAAGCGCCGCCGGGCGCGTCAAACCATCGACCGGCTGCAACGGCTCGACAACCATATGCTTCGCGACATCGGCATCAACCGCAGCGACATAACGCGGATCGGCTTCGAGGCCAGCAACACCGACGACGGTGTCTGGCGGCATCCCGGCCGGTCCGGAAAGTAACGCCTGTCGTGGGTGTCGATGGGAACAGGCGGTCGTGCCGCACATTTGAACGGCACGGCCGCTTTCGGTTGCACGGCGATATCGGTTTGGGGGCGGCACGCTGACGGCGGCCGCAAGGCCGGTATTCCTGAACTAGACAAGGGACGGTATTAGAATGACCATGGAGATCGCACCTGTGTTCGCCCCCTCGGGCCACACACGGGAAGACAGCAGGGACGAGATGGCGACAAAGACGCGTATTCTGGTCGTCGACGACGAAGCCGACATTCGCGAAACCCTCGACGACTACTTGAAGATCCACGACTTCGAGGTCACGGTCGCCGACGGCGGCGAGGCCGTGCGGCAG
The DNA here is from genome assembly GCA_965232515.1 of Alphaproteobacteria bacterium. Taxonomy (GTDB): domain Bacteria; phylum Pseudomonadota; class Alphaproteobacteria; genus JANQKO01. The sequence continues at coordinate 4,132,010 of CBDDPY010000002.1, forward strand.
CTCATCGAGGACGGCGCCGAAATCGACGTGGTCCTGCTGGACATCAACATGCCGGGCGAGGACGGCCTGTCGCTGGCGCGATTCCTGCGCGAACGCGCCGATGTCGGCATCATCATGCTGACGGCCGTCGGCGAAACCGTCGACCGCATCGTCGGCCTGGAAATGGGCGCCGACGATTATCTGGTGAAGCCGGTCGACCTGCGCGAGCTGCTGGCCCGGATCCGGGCCGTGACGCGGCGGCTGCAGGCGGAAGCCGAGGCCGAGCCCGCGGCCGGCGACGGCACCGAGGAGATCGCCTTCGGCCGCTGCCGGCTGAACCTCGACTCGCGCAAGCTGTTCGACGCCGAGCGCAACGAGATCCCGATCACCAGCATGGAATTCGACCTGCTGAAGGCCTTCGCCGACCATCCGAACCGGGTGCTGAACCGGGACCAGCTGCTGGACCTGGCGCACAACCGGGACTGGGAGCCGTTCGACCGCAGCATCGATATCCGCATCGCCCGCATCCGGCGCAAGCTGGAGGTCGATCCCAGCAAGCCGGAGGTCATCAAAACAGTTCGCGGCGCCGGCTACATCTACGTCCCGCCCGGCCGCTAAGCGTTTAGCGCCGGTTCAATCTTCCAGATAGGCCGTGCATTTCAGCTCGACCCGCAGGCCCGGCATCGAGAAGCGCTTCACCTCGAAGCCGGTCCAGGTCGGGTAGTTGCGGACCATGTAGCGGTCCTTGACCTGCATGAACAGCGGCAGGTCGGTCATGTCGGTGTGGTAGGAGACCAGCTCGACGACATCGTCGAAGCCGGCGCCGGCCGCGTCCAGGACCAGCTTCACGTTCTCGAAGGCTTGCGCGAACTGCGCTTCCGGATCCTCGATCACATTGAGGTCCCGGTCGCGGCCGACCTGGCCGGCGATGTAGAGGTGATTGCCGACCCGCACGCCGGGCGCGTAATGGTAAGTCTCGTAGATGTTCTCCATGCCCGGCGGGATGATGGTCTGTCGCTTGGCCGGCATCGGCACGCTCCCTTCAGTTGGCGGTGATCCGCAGGTTCTCGGCGTACTGTGTCATGGCAGCCGAGATGATGATCTTGTCCGTGCCGACCACGAAGCAGCGCACACCGCGTTCGTACCATTCGCCGAGCTGCCGCCGCGCCTCGACCGGATTGGGGTCGAAGACCGGCATCATCACCGGCACGCCCTGCTCCTGCGCGCGTCGGACCATGTAGTCGACGGCGTCCTGCACTTCGGCGCGGCGGTAATCGCCCTCATAACCGAGCGACACCGACAGGTCGAATGGGCCGATCAGGAAGCCCATGACATCGGGCACCCGGACGATGTTGTCGAAATCGTCGAGGCCGGCCTGGGTTTCGACCAGCAGCACGACGCCGGTCTCGCTTTCGACCCGGCGCACATAGCTCTGCCAGTCGCGGATGAAATGCCCGCCCGCCCGAACACAGGGGCAGGCGCCACGATTGCCGCGCGGCGCGAAGCGGCTGGCGCCGACGGCGATCTCGGCGTCTTCCTGCGAGCCGACGCCCGGAATGACGACGGCCGTGGCGCCGGCGTCAAACGCCTTGGTGATCATCACGGGATCGTTGGCCGGCAGGCGAATGGTCGGCGTGGTGCGGACGGCGTCGCAGGCCCGGAACATGTTTTCCGCCGTCTCCAGACCGAAATAGCCGTGCTCGGCATCGACGATGGCGAAGTCGAAACCGCTGAGCCCAATCATGTCGACGATCTCGGCGCTGGCGACCTGGGCCCAGGTGCCCAGCACCAGGCGATCGGGTTCGAACAGATGGGTCATCTCTCAGTCTCCCTTCAGCGGTTCAATCGCGATAGCAGACGGCCTCGACCGCCGCGGCGATGTCGCGGCCGTCGGGCATGTAGTCGCGCTCCAGCCGGTCGTTGTAGGGCACCGGCATGTCGGGCGCGCCGACCCGCCCCACCGGCGCGTCGAGCCAGTCGAAGGCCTGCTCCATGATCGTCGCGGCGATCTCGCCGCCGATGCCGCCAAAGCGCACGGCCTCGTGCACGACGACGGCGCGGTTCGTCTTCTTCACGCTCTCGACGATGGTGCCCATGTCCAACGGCTTGACCGTGCGCGGATCAATGATCTCGACGGAAATACCCTGTTTCTCCAGCCGGGCGGCGGCCTGCTCGGCACGTTCGACCATGGCCATCAGGGCCACAACGGTTACATCCGTGCCTTCGCGCACGATGCGCGCCTGCCCCGGCGCGATCTCATAGGCCGCTTCCGGCACCGGCGCCTCGCCGCCCAGATAAAGCAGCTTGTGCTCCAGGAACACGACCGGGTTGTCGGAGCGGATCGCCGCCGTCATCAGGCCCTTAGCGTCGTAGGGATTCGACGGCGCATAGACCTCGAGCCCCGGCACGTGCGCGAACCAGGCCTCGAGCGATTGACAATGCTGGGCCGCGAGACGGATGCCGGCGCCCTGCGGCCCGCGAAACACGATCGGCACCTTGGCGGCGCCGCCCAGCATGAAGCGGGCCTTGGCGGCCTGGTTGACGATGGCGTCCATCATCAGCGAGACGAAATCGAAGAGCTGGATCTCGACGATGGGCCGCAGACCGCGCAAAGCCGCGCCGACGCCGCAGGCCGAGATCGCGCCTTCGGAGATCGGGGTGTCGCGCACGCGCTCCGGCCCGACCGCGTCGCGCAGGCCCACCGTCAGGCCGAAGATCCCGCCGATGGCCGAGACATCCTCGCCGATCAGGATCACGCGCTCGTCCCGCTCCATCTCCTGCCGGAACGCCTCGTTGATGGCCTGCACATAGGTGAGTGTGCGTTCGTCCGGCGGCGGCGCGGCCGCGATCTCGCGGGCCGGCGCCGTCACCTTCGTGCGCGCGGTTTCGATGTCGGGCTCGGGTTGCGCCGCGGCCCAGTCGATGGCGGCCTCGACCTCGTCCTCGACGCTGCCGACCATGGCCTCGTAGTCGGCTTCGGCCATGCCGCCGGCCGATATCGCGCGGTCGCGCAGCCGGATCAGCGGATCGGCCGACTTCCAGCCTTCCTCCTCGGCCTCGCCCCGGTAGCTCGGCAGGTTGGCGCGCATGGAATGGTCGTCCCAGCGATAGGTCAGCGCCTCGATCAGCGACGGCCCCTTGCCGGCCCGCGCCCGCAGCGCCGCCCGCTCAACCGCGTCGAACACGGCCATGGCATCATTGCCGTCGACGCGAGCGTTGGCGACGCCGTAGCCGTCGGCGCGCGCCGCGACGGACGGTCCGGCGGTGACGCTGGCCGACGCCGTCGACAGGCCGTACTGGTTGTTCTCGCAGAAGAAAATCAGCGGCAGCGACCAGACCGCCGCCAGGTTCATGGCCTCATGAAAGATGCCCTCGTTGGCGGCCCCGTCACCGAAGAAGGCAATGCCGATGGCGCCCGTGTCCTTCAGCTTCTCGGCCAGCGCCGCGCCGGTGCCGAGCCCCATGCCGGCTCCGACGATGCCATTGGCGCCGAGGATATTCGCCTCGAAGTCGGCGATGTGCATGGAGCCGCCGAGCCCGTAGCAATAGCCCTCGGCCTTGCCCATCAGTTCGGCGAACATGCGGCGCATGTCGGCGCCCTTGGCCAGCGTGTGGCCGTGTCCCCGATGATGCGTCAGCAGAAAATCACGCGGCTCCAGCGCCCGGCACGCGCCGACGGCAATCGCCTCCTGTCCCACCGAGGAATGCGCCGTGCCCTTGATGACACCGCTCAGGAACAGCTCCTTGGTCCGCGTCTCGAACCGGCGGATGCGCAGCATCAGGTGCAGCATTTCCTTCAGGTCGTCCGGACCCAGGCGATTGCCGGGCGCGGGTTCAGAGACGGATTGCAGAACGCTGACATCGGACATGACGATCGAACCCCGTTGTTATCAGCCGTAAGCCAGCGTCGGCAGCCAGAGCGCGATCTGCGGGAACGTCGCGACCAGCACCAGCGCCAGCACCTGCAGGCCGATGAACGGCCATTGCGCGGCGAAGATGTCCTGCAGCGTCACCTCGGGCGGCGCCACGCCCTTCAGGTAAAAACAGGCCGGGCCGAATGGCGGCGTCAGATAGGCGATCTGCATGGATAGGTTGAAGAGAATGCCGAACCAGATCGGATCGTAACCCAGCGCCTGCAACGTCGGCAGGAAGATCGGCATGGTCAGGAACAGGATGCCGATCCAGTCGAGGAAAAAGCCGAGCGCGATGAAGACCAGGATCATCGTCGCGATGATGATGGTCGGTTCGGTCGAGACGCCGGCCAGCGCGGCCTTGGCGAAGGCGATGCCGCCGAGCAGGTTGTAGACACCGATCAACGCGTTGGTGCCGAACACCAGCCAGAACACCATGCCGCAGGCCTTCAGCGACTGGATCAGCGCCTCGCGGATCATCCGGAACGACAGCTCGCGTCGGACCCAGGCCGCGAGGATGGTGCCGACCACGCCGACGGCGGCGGATTCGGTGATCGAGGCGAAGCCGGCATAGATCGAGATCAGCACCGAGCCGGCGACCAGCAACGGCAGGGCGACGCCTTTCAGCAGCGCCAGCTTCTCGGCCAACGGCATGTCGCGGTCAGCGACATCGACGGGCGGGCCGAGCACCGGGTTCAGACGGCAGCGGACGAGAATGTAGACGACATAGAAACTGGCCAGCATCAGGCCCGGCAGCACCGTTGCCAGGAACAGGTGCGAGATCGAGACCTGCGCCGTGATGCCGTAGAAGATCAGGATGATTGACGGCGGGATCATGGTGCCGAGCGAACCGCCGGCGGTGATGGTGCCGATGGCCAGGCGCTTGTCGTAACCCAGCTTCAGCATCTGCGGCAGCGCCACCAGGCCCAGCAGCACGATCTCGCCGCCGATGATGCCCGTCGTGGCGCCCAGGATCACGGCGACGCCGATCGTGATCACCGCGACGCCGCCCTTCAGCTCGCCGGCCCAGACATGGAAGGCGCGGTAGAGATCGCGGGCCACGCCCGAACGCTCCATGATCGAGGCCATCAGCACGAACATCGGCACCGCGACCAGCGCGAAGGAACCGAGGAACTCGGCCGTGCGGCTGCCGAGGATGAACAGGCCACCGGTACCGAAATGCGTCACCGCCAGCACCACGGCGATGGCGCCCGAGACGAAAGCGAGCGGCACGCCGATCATCAACAGGCCGACCATGGCCAGCACGATCAGCAGCGACAGCGTGCCGATGTCCATCAGTCGGTCTTGCCGTCTGCGGTGCGCGACCGGAACAGCAGCCAGAGCTGACGGAGGATGACGATCAGGAACAAAACCGCGCCCAGCAATAATGCGAACTTCACGAAAGCCGGCGCCGGCGTGTTCCACGAGGTGCCCGACCGCTCGGGTGTCCAACTGCCGTTGGCGGCGAACCTGAACAGCGTGCGCTGCGTGATCGACCACATCGCCACCGCGAGGCCGCCGAGATAGATCGTGCCGGCAATCAGACTGACAAACTCAGCCAAGCGGCGACCGCGCCGCGGCATGCGGTCGGCCAGGAACGTGATGCGCATGTGCGACCGGTCGGCCATGCAATAGGCGCCGCCGAAGATGAAGGCGACGGCCGCGACGATGCCGGCCAGTTCGTGCGCCCAGAATGTCGGCGCGTTCAGCCCGTAGCGAACAGCCACCTCGTAGGCCATCATCACGGCGATCGCCAGAAAACCCCAGGCGAGGCCGTGGCCGACGGCGAGTGCAAGGCGGTCAATCCAGCGCAACGTTTTGCGCCCCCTGTCGTGGCCGAACGGCGAAGGGGCGCGGCGTCACCGCGCCCCCGCACATTCGCTAACCGTACTCAGAGCAGGCCGATCTTGGCCATATACGCCTTGTGGCTGTCGACGATCGCCTGGGCCTCGCCGCTCTTGGCGCCCCAGTCCTTCCACACATCGAGCAGCATGGTCCGGAACTTCGCGGCATCGGCCTCGCCGAACTCGATGAGGGTCACGCCCAACTCGTCGACAGCCTTCTTGGTCGCCGCGGCGTCTTCGGCGGTCAATGTCGACTTCAGGGTCGCCGACAGTTCGTTGCAGGCGGCCTCGAACTTCTGTTGGGCATCGGCCGACAGGCCGTCCCACTTGGCCTTGGACACCGACATCTCGGTCACGGCCATCGAATGCCGGGCCAGGATCGAGTATTTCGCCTTGTTGTGCATGCCGAGCGCGACATTGAGGCCGATATTGGCGAGGTCGGTCGCGTCCAGCACGCCGGTCTCCAGTGCGTTCACGGACTCGCCGACGCCCATGGTCACAAGCGACGCGCCCGCGCGCGTCAGCAGGTCCGACGGCGTGCCGCCCGGCGCCCGCATCTTCAGGCCCTCGAAATCCTCGACCGATCGGATCGGCTTGGTCGATGGGATCTGCTCGGGCGGCCAGTAAATCGAGCAGATGAAGTGCAGGTCGTATTTGGCGTAGAGCTCGCGCGCGAGCTTCAGACCGCCGCCCTCGGTGAACCAACCGTCGCGCATTGCCGAATCGGGATAGGCCGCGAGCGTGTCGCCGAGCACCGCCATCGCCGGATCCTTGCCGGCGAAATAAGTCGGCGCCGTGTACTGACCGTCGAGCAGGCCGTTCTGGATCGCATCGATGGTTTCGGTCGCGCCGACCACGGCCCGGCCCGGCAGCACGGTGATATCGACCTCGCCGTTGGTCGCGGCTTTCAGGTCGGCCGCCATGGCTTCAAACGCCTTGGTGGTCGACGCGTTGGCGCCGAGAAAGGTCTGCATCTTGAAGCTTTCGGCCTGCGCCGCGCCGGCCACGAGCACGGCGCACGCGGTCGCCAGCAGAGTGTTCCTGATATGCATGTTGTCCTCCCTGTTCGGATGTCCGATTTGATTTTTCGCCGTTCCCTAGGCCGCCATGCCGAGGATCTCCCGCGTTTCGTCGAGCGTCGCGACCTCGCGACCCAGCGCTTCGGCCTGTTCTCGGACGATCCGGATCAGTTCGGCGTTCTTGGGATTGCCGATGTTGGAATAGGGGTAGTCGCCAAGCCCGATGGAGATGTGACCGCCCTCGCGGATGATCTTCTCGGACAGCTTCAGCAGGTCGCCGTTGAAGTTGCAGACCGTCCACTCGATCCGCTTGTCCTGTGGCAGGAAGGCGGTGTGCGCATCGAGCCCCTGCGGCGTGCCCGGATGCCCCGCCAGCATGATGCCGTCGGTCAGGCAAAAGCACATGTAGGCCGGCTCGGGGATCAGACCCATGTCCATGAAGGCGACCGACTGACGGGTAAAGCTGACGTTCCAGGACACCAGATACTGCTTCAGGCCGGCGGCGGTGATGTGTTCCGCGAAATACTCCAGCGTCTCGGTGTCGTTCCGGTAGACCAGATCCTTGGTGTCGTAAGCAGTTTTGCCGGGATTGTACCAATCGACATTGACGCTGCCCATGTCCATCGGCGCGAAGTCTGGCCGGGTGCGTGGATCCTGCGCCATGGTCATGACGTTGTGCAGCCGCTCCTCCGGACCGGCGCCCAAGGTCACGTAGCCGAGCGTCGGGTGAATCAGGATGTCCGACATCTCATGGATCCGGCGCATCGTGTCCTGATAGGTCCCGAGGCGATGGTCGGGCGAGCCGTCGTCGTTGCGCGCATGGAAATGAACGATGGTGGCGCCTTCTTCGCGGCATTCCGCGGCCGCGGCGGCAATCTCGGCCGGCGTCCAGGGCACGTGCGGGTTCTCGGACCGCATCATGTATTCGTTCACGCGCGCTTCGATGATCAGCTTCTGCATCCGTGCCTCCCTTGGCCATCGCTCAAGATATATATATCTTTCGAATTTATGGCATATGTAATGATATATACGGTCAGTGAGTCAAGGATCTCATAATTCAAGGTTACGCACGCCTGGCAAACCGACCGAAGCAACACGGTTGGGTTGGCTCGTGAATAGGTATATATATACAGTCTTATGACCGAGGCCCGCGACGATACGACGAAGCGGTTGGCGGCGGCGGAAGCCCGTATCGCCGAGCTGGAATCGCGGCTGCAATCGACATCACCGGCAGATCCAGTGCTGCCCGTGTCGGAAGAGCTGTTCCGGCGCATTCTCGATCGCCTGCCCGGCAATGTCGTGCGCCGGGTTCTGCATGCCGACGGCCGCATCACTTATCCGTTTGTCAGCGAGGGACTGTACGAAACCTTCGGCATCAAGCCGGAAGCGGTCACCGGACAGGGCGATGCCCGGTTCGACTGGATTCACCCTGACGACCGCGATGCCTGGGTGGCGGCCCTGCACCACTCGGCCAGGACCCTGACACCGCTGGACTACGAGAACCGCGTGATGTCGCCCGGCGGCGAGATACGCTGGGTGCGCTCGCTCGGCAAGCCGCAGCGCTTGCCGTCGGGCGACGTCGTCTGGGACGGCATCGCGCTCGACGTGACCGACCGGCGCGCGGCGGAGGAGGCCATGCGCGCGGCCAAGGACGAAGCCGAGCAGGCCAATCAGGCGAAGTCGAAGTTTCTCGCCGCCGCCAGTCACGACCTGCGTCAGCCGCTGCAGTCGCTGCGCTTCCTGCTCGCGGCGACCACGGCGCAGGCCCGCGACGACGGTGTGCTCGCCAATCTCGACCGCATGACGCACTGCCTGGACTCGCTCGACGGCATCCTCGAGGCGCTGCTCGACATCTCCAAGCTGGACGCCGGCGTGGTCACGCCGACAACAGGCCCGATCCCGGTCGCCAAGCTGTTCCGGCGACTGGAGCGGGAGTTGGCGCCGCTCGCCGAAGCCAAGCGGCTCGACCTGCGGGTCATGCACAGCGGCGCCGTGGCGGCAAGCGACGCCGCGCTGCTGGAAACGATTCTGCGCAACCTGCTGTCGAACGCCATCAAGTATACCGAGACCGGTCGCGTGCTGATCGGCTGCCGTCGGCATGGTGATGGCCTGCGCATCGTTGTTGCCGATACCGGCATCGGCATCGCGCCGGCGCAACAGCAGGCGATCTTCGAGCCATTCCACCAGATCGACAATGTCGCGCGCGATCGCAGCATGGGGCTGGGCCTGGGGCTTGCCATCGTCGCCCGGGTGGCGCAACTCCTGGGTCACGAGATCGGTCTGTCGTCGGCGCCGAGCCGGGGCGCCCGGTTCTGGATCGACGTACCACGCGCGGCCGCGACGGATCGGGGTCATGACGACGCCCGGTCCGCGGCCGCGCCCGCGACCGTCGTCGACGCCATCGCCGGCGCCCGGGTGCTGTTGGTTGAAGACGAAGCCATGGTGGCTGAATCCGTGCGGCAATTGCTGCAGACCTGGGGTTGCCAGGTGAGCGCGGCCATCGACACGGCGGCGGCGCTGGCGGCAACCGCTGCATCGGCCGACGCGCCCGACCTCATCATCGCCGACTACCGGCTGCCCTGCGCCGCGCGTGGCAGCGATGCGATCGGCGCCGTGCGCACCCAAACCGGCCGCGACATCCCGGGTATCATCCTGACCGGCGATACGGCGCCCGAACGCCTGCGCGAAGCACAGTGCAGCGGCTATAACCTGTTGCACAAGCCGGTGCGGCCGGCGCGGCTGCGGGCGCTGATGAACCTGTTGCTGACCGACCGACACAGTGGAGTCCCTTGATGCGGGTGCTGATCGCCGACGACCACAGTCTGTTCCGCGAGGGACTGGAGCAGTTGCTGATGCAACTCGACGCCGACATGACCTTTGCGCATGCCGCCGATCTGGCCGAGGCAGAGGCGGACCTGCGCGCGGCGGAGGACGACTACGACCTTGTCATCATCGATTGGCGCATGCCGGGCATGGACCGGCCCGGCGCGTTCCGGCATTTGCGCGAGACCAGACCCGACACGCCCGTCGTTGTGATTTCAGCCTCGGAGGAACCGGCCGATATCGAGGCCGCCATGCAGGCCGGCGCCTCCGGCTATATCCCGAAGTCCTCGAACGCACAGGTCACGTTGGGCGCGTTGCGGTTGATCCTCGACTCCGGCGGTATCTACGTGCCGCCGTCGCTGCTAAGAAACGGCCAGGACGCGCCGGAGACACCGCCGCCGACACGCCGCGACGGCCGGCCGGTTCTGACCCGACGTCAGGTCGAGGTGTTGCGCCTCATCGCCGATGGCAAATCGAACCGCGAAATCGCCGCGGCGCTCGACATCACCGAAGGCACCGCCAAGGTGCACGTCGCGTCGATCATGAAATCGCTGGGGGTGCGCCGGCGCGCCGACGCGGTGATCCGGGCTGCCGCCATCCTCTGACGGTCAGCCGCGCCGTCAGTCGTCGTCCGACTCGTCGTCGCTCCAGTCCGCCGTCGAGACGCGGCCGCGTTCGGCGCCGGTGTCGTCATCGACACAGACCATGCTGACGTCATAGCCCCAAAGCCGGCGGGCGTGTTTCAACACCTCGTCGCGGGACTTTTCGGCCAGCGGAATGCCCTTGCGCATGGCATGACGCAGATGCAGCTGACGGTCGCGTTTGAGATCGACGTCGATGACCTGGATATCTGGATCGATGACGCCGGGATCGTAGCTGCGGGCCAGCATCTCGCGCACCTGCCGGTAGCCGTCCTCGTCGTGAATGCCGGACACCATGAGATGGCTGTCGTCGGCATCGTCGGTCAGCGCGAACAGCTTGAACTCGCGGATCAGGCGCGGGCTTAGATATTGCAGGATGAAGGATTCGTCCCGGTAATTGGCCCAGGCATCCTTCAAGGTGCCGCGCCAGTCGCCGTTGCCGGCGATCTCGGGGAACCATTCCTTGTCTTCCGGCGTCGGCTCCATGCACATGCGCTTGATGTCCTGCATCATCGAGAAGCCGAGCGCATAGGGATTCAGGCCGGAATAGCGCGGGTCGTCGAAGTCGGCCTGGAACACCACGTTGGCGTGGCTGTGCAGGATCTCCAGCATGGTGCCTTCGGTCAGCAGGCCGCGGTCGTACAGCTCGTTGGCGATGTAGTGGTGCACGAAGGTGGCGCAGCCCTCGTTCATCACCTTCGTCTGACGCTGCGGATAGAAGTACTGCGCGATCGTGCGCACGATCCGCAGCACCTCGCGCTGCCACGGCTCCAGCACCGGGCTGTTGCGCTCGATGAAGAACAGCACGTTCTCTTCCGGCAGCTTGTGCTGCCGCATGCGTTCGGCCAGCTCCTTCTCCAGCTCGGTTTCCTGCGCGCCGTCGTGCAGTTGCGGCACCGTGCGCCAGAGATCGCTGAAGGTGCGGTCCTTGTAGTCCTGGGCTTCCTGGGCCCGCGCTTTCAGCTCGCGGCTGGTCAGCTCGCGCGGCCGGCGATAGCGGAACACCGCCTGATCCATCAGCGCATGCGCGGCATCGAGCGTGTCCTCGACCGCCTCCATGCCGGCCTTTTCCTCGCAGGTGGCGATGAAAGCCTTGGCGTACTGGAAGTAGTCGAGCACGCCGTCGGCATCGGTCCACTGCCGGAAAAGGTAGTTGTTCTTGAAGAAGTGGTTGTGGCCGAAGGCGGCGTGCGCCATCACCAGCGTCTGCAGCGCCATGGTGTTCTCTTCCATGACGTAGCTGATGCAGGGATTGGAGTTGATCACGATCTCATACGCCAGGCCGGTATAGCCCTTGCGGTACATCTTCTCCTCGCGGGCGAAGCGCTTGCCGAAGGACCAGTGCGGGTACATCAACGGCATGCCCAGCGAGGAATAGGCGTCCAGCATCTGCTCGGACGAGATGATTTCGATCTGATTGGGATAGACGTCGAGGCCGAGGTCGTTCAACGCCACGTCCTCGATCGCATCGAAGGCGGCCGACAGCCGTTCGAAGCTCCAATCGGGCTCCTCGAACAACGGCTGCGTCTTACGCTTGGCGCCCATACCTAACCTGCCTCCGTCCGTTGCCGGCGGGCCACCGCTCAGACCTGCTCGACCTGCTTGGCGAACAGTTCGCGGAAAGCCGGATAGATGTCACCGGGCTTGGCGATGCGCTTCATTTCGAAGTTCTGCCATTGCTCCTTCACGGTCCGATAGGCCTGCCACAAGGCCGCGCCGGACTCGGAATCGCCGAACAGGCCCATCTCGCGCTCGTCGATGATCTCGACATAGGTGAAGTACTGGCAGACCGGCATCAGCTCCTGATGCAGCAGGGCGACGCAACGTTCACTGTCGCCGGAGAAGTTCTCGCCGTCCGACGCCTGGGCGGCATAGATGTTCCAGGTGTCGGTCGGATAGCGGTCGGCGACGACCCCGGCCATCTCGCGCAACGCCGTGCTGACCACCGTGCCGCCGGTCTGCGGGCTGTAGAAGAAGGTTTCCTCGTCAACCTCGGAAGCTTCGTGCGTATGCCGGATGAAGACGACGTCGACATGCTCGTAGCGGCGCTTCAGGAACATGTGCAGCAGCACGAAGAAGCGCTTGGCCAGATCCTTTTCGCGCTGCCCCATGGAGCCGGAGACGTCCATCAGGCAGAACATGACGGCGTTGGTGTTCGGCTCGGGCCGTTGTTCGTTATAGCGGTAACGCACGTCGAACGGATCGATGAAGCCGACGACCTTGCGCCGCCGCTCGAGCCCCTCGAGCTCCTCGATCAGCGCTTTCAGCTTTTGCTCGTCCTCGTCGGTCCGGCCGGTCTTGGCCTCCAGCGCCGTAATCTGCCGGCGCAGGTCCTCGAGCGTCGAGTTCTTCGGCCGGGCCAGCGCGATTCGACGCCCCAGGCTATTGCGCATGGTGCGCGCGACATCCAGGTTCGACGGGTTGCCGACCCGGCTGAAACCGGCACGATGACGCGTGAAAGAGACGATCTCCTTCAGCGTCGTCTTGACCAGGTTCGGCAGCTCCAGATCCTCGAAGAACAGATCCAGGAATTCCTCGCGCGACAGCGCGAACTGGAATTCGTCCTCGCCGTCGCCCTGGTCGGTGGCCTTCTTGCCGCCACCACCCTCGCCCTGTTGCGGCTTCGGGATGCGGTCGCCGGTCTCGAACTCCTTGTTGCCGGTGAACACCCGCTCGCGGATGCCGCCCTTGCTGCTGTGACTGAAGCGCGGCTCGCCGATGCCCTTGGTCGGGATCGTCACGGTCTCGCCACTGGCGACATCCGTGATCGAGCGGTCCCGCACCGACTTGTTGACGACCTCTTTGATCTGGGCGCGGGCCCGTCGGATAAAGCGCTGGCGGTTGCCCAGGCTTTTGCCCTTGGGATTTTGCCGCCGATCGATGAACTGGTGCATGGCCTCTGGCCGGGCTCAGCCCGCCTTATTCACGCGCATGTACCATTCGACGAGACGCCGGACCTGACGCTGGGTGTAGCCGCGCTCGACCAGACGCGAGACGAAGTCGTTGTGTTTCTTCTCCGTTTCGCTGTCCTTCTTCGAGCCGAAGCTGATCACCGGGAGCAGATCCTCGACCTGACCGAACATCCGTTTCTCGATGACGTCGCGCAGCTTCTCGTAGCTGGTCCAGGACGGGTTCTTGCCGTCGTTCTGGGCCCGCGCACGCAGCACGAACTTCACCACCTCGTTGCGGAAGTCCTTCGGATTGGCGATGCCGGCCGGCTTTTCGATTTTCGCCAGCTCGGCGTCCAGCACCTCGCGGTCGAACAGCTGACCGGTATCCGGATCCTTGTAGTCCTGCTCCTCGATCCAGGCATCGGCATAGGCGATGTAGCGGTCGAACAGGTTCTGCCCATACTCGGTATAGGATTCGAGGTAGGCCTTCTGGATCTCGTTGCCGATGAACTCGGCATACTTCGGCGCCAGGTCGGCCTTGATGAACTCGAGGTACTGGTCCTCTGTCTCGCGCGCGAACTGCTCGCGCTTGATCGCCTGCTCCAGCACATACATCAGATGCACCGGGTCGGCCGCGACCTCCTCGATGTCGTGGTTGAAGGTCTCGGACAGCACCTTGAAGGCGAACCGCGTGCTGACGCCGGTCATGCCTTCGTCGACGCCGGCCGCGTCGCGGTATTCCTGCATCGACTTGGCCTTCGGGCCAGTGTGCTTCAGGTTCTCGCCGTCATAGACCCGCATCTTGGCGTAGAGCGTCGAGTTCTCGTGCTCGCGCAGGCGCGTCAGCACGCTGAAGCGGCTCAGGATTTCGAGCGTTTCCGGCGCGCAGGGCGCGTCGCCGAGCTGACTTTCCCGCAACAGCTTGTGATAAATCTCGGCTTCCTCGGTGCCGCGCAGACAATAGGGCACCTTGACCACGGAAATCCGGTCGAGGAAGGCCTCGTTGTTCTTGTTGCTCTTGAACTGCTGCCATTCGGCCTCATTCGAGTGCGCCAGGATGATGCCCTGGAACGGGAAGGCGCCAAAGCTCTCGGTGCCGAGATAATTGCCTTCCTGCGTGGCGGTCAGCAGCGGGTGCAGCACCTTGATCGGCGCCTTGAACATCTCGACGAATTCCAACAGTCCTTGAGTCGTTCGGTTCAGGCCGCCGGAGAAGCTGTAGGCGTCGGGGTCGTTCTGGCTGAAATGCTCGAGCTTGCGGATGTCGAGCTTGCCAACCAGGGCGGAGATGTCCTGGTTGTTTTCGTCGCCGGGTTCCGTCTTGGCGACGCCGACCTGACGCAGCTTCGACGGCATCATCTTGACGACGGCGAACTTCGAGATATCGCCGTCGAATTCGTCCAGGCGCTTGACCGCCCAGGGCGACATCAAGCCATTTAACCGGCGCCGCGCGATACCGTACTTGTCTTCAAGCAGATCGCCCATGCGCGCCGGATCGAACAGACCGAGCGGCGATTCGAACACCGGGCTGACCTGATCGCCGGCTTTCAACACGTAGATCGGGTTCTTTTCCATCAGCAGCTTCAGACGCTCGGCCAGCGTCGATTTGCCGCCGCCCACGGGGCCGAGCAGATAAAGCACCTGCTTGCGCTCTTCGAGGCCCTGCGCGGCATGCTGGAAGTAGCCGACGATCCGCTCGATCGTCTGCTCCATGCCGTAGAAGCCGCTGAATGCGGGATAGCGCTTGATGGTTCTATTGAGGAAAATGCGGCCCAATCGCGAGTCCGAACTGGTGTCGATCAGTTCAGGTTCGCCGATGGCGTCGATCATGCGTTCCGCCGCCGAGGCGTACATCAGGGGGTGGTCGCGGCACCCGAGCAGATAGTCGTGCAGACTCATCTCCTCGGAGGCTTCACGCTGATAATTTT
The DNA here is from genome assembly GCA_965232515.1 of Alphaproteobacteria bacterium. GTDB lineage: Bacteria > Pseudomonadota > Alphaproteobacteria > JANQKO01. The sequence goes on from CBDDPY010000002.1 coordinate 4,147,046, forward strand.
CCGAATATGCTTCGAAAACGTTCATGACCGTCCTCCATCAATGGGTGAACGGGTCGATCGCCAAACTACGGCCGCGCAAAGCATTGCAAATATGTCCTCTTCAGCCTCTCGTTCCTCGCTCTTCCTCCCCCGGTGTCCCAAGTTGTGCATTTGCCAATTCTTGGCTTATGTCACCCTGCTTTTGTTTGACCCTTCTTAAATGTAGCGTCTCATTGGAACACGGCTACCCTGGTCCATTCAAATTTTCATCACGCATTAGCGGTCGGTTGTGCGCCAACCAAGGCGGCGCGCCAATCGCAACCGAAAGATGCAGAGAAAGATTTGACGCACGAAATCAACGGGTTGATCCGCCGGTCTTGAGGCGGCGTCGAACGCCGGATTGACTCGACCGTCGCGGCGACGTGCAGGCGTCGGCGTGTAATCAATTCGTCATCATTGCAAGCATGCAACACACAATCGCGGTGATTCGCCGTCTGGCGCTGGGTTTCGTTGGCGCGCGACGAATTTTCTGCTGCAACGATCTTGGCTGTTTGGGGATGCGAACCGGCGGTGATATCTCGCCGCGCGCCGTCATCGGCATCGAGCCGCGGCGCGTCGTGTCGAGATATGTCGTCTGCGTATCGCATTTTTTCCCTAGCCAATGAAGTGTCGTGCCGGAGTGCTTAAATAACGGTTAACCATGTCACTAAATTCGAGAATATGATCGCCAACGCGTAGATGTGATGCGTCAACCGCCGTCCTAACAATTACGCGGCACTGTCGATGTCGATCCGAAAAAGTCGACATCGATCGCAAGTGAAGCAGGACAATTTGGGAGGTCCGGGCGGCGATCAGATGGCGGGGATTTGCGTTCGATGAAACATCAGCGCCCGGAAGATCTGCGGCCCGAGATCGCGCTGCTGCTGGCCTGCGCCCGAAGTACCTACGACGACGACGCCAGGGCGCGTATTGCCGGCCTGTTGCGAACCCCGCCGGACTGGACCTACCTGGTGCAAACCGCGATCGATCACGGCGTTTCGCCGCTGTTGTGTCGGGCCATGCTGCAGGTATTTCCCGATGCCGTGCCTGATGATGTGCGGGCGGCCGCAGGAACGCATCTCGACGATAATGACGCCGACAACCGTTCGCGTACATCTGAGCTGTTGCGCATCCTTGCGGCGCTGGCGCAACGGAACATTCCGGCCATTCCGTTCAAAGGCCCGGCCGTGGCCGAACGGATCTACGGCGACTTGTCGCTGCGGCGGTTTCGCGATCTGGACTTCTTGCTTCGCGAATCCGACATCGACGCCGCGCTCGACGTGCTGCGGCAACTGGATTATCCGACCGAGACCGGCTTCGTCTCGGCGCGCGATCCAGCCTTTCGCCTGACTCCGGCGCAAACCCAAGCGTTCCGCGACTATGCCGGCGAGTACATCTTCTACAAACGCGACCAAAGCGTGGTGATCGAGCCGCACTGGCATTTCGCGCCCGCCACCTTGAGCGTCGACATCGACTATACGGCGTTGTGGCGCCGGACGTTCGATGCCGACCTGGCCGGCGCAACAGTCCGCACGCTGACGCCCGAAGACGAATTGCTGGTGCTTTGCGTCCACGGCTCGAAGGAAATCTGGACGCGCCTGCAATGGATCTGTGACGTCGCCGAACTGATCCGCGCCTATCCCGGCCTCAATTGGGTCGCAACGCTGCAGCGGGCCGAACGGCAGGGCTGCGAGCGCATGCTGTTGCTGGGACTGTCGCTGGCGCATCGGTTGCTGCAGGCGCCGTTGCCGCCGACGGTGCGCAAGCTGACCGAGCAAGCGGCCGTAAACGTGCTGGTGCGGGATGTCGAACGCGCGCTGTTCGCCGACCGCGACGCGCCGACGTCGATCTATTCGGTGTCACTGTTCCGGGTTCGGATGCGCGAAAGACTGCGCGATCGTTGGCGTTACGTCTGGCGCACGATCACCACGCCGCGCATTCAGCATTTCGAGATGGTCGCCTTGCCGGATGCGTTGTTCTTCGGCTACGTGCCGGTCAAGCTCGTACACGACTATGTGCTGCTGCCGCTCTGGCTGCTGGCCAAGCGGGTGCGCGCGGCCATCCTGTCGACCGCAAATCGACCCGTGCAGGAACCGGTGGCCGACCGGACGCCGCCGCCGCGTGACGGCCGACGTCCGGTTAAACCAACCTAACGCGGCGTCAGACCTGACCGTTTTGGCCGTACGGCACCGTGGCCGTGCCGGCCGCGGCCTGCTTGGCCTTGGCCGAAAGCAGCAACGCGACAGCCGGTGCCGTCGCCGCGGCGACGCCTGCCTTTTTCAGGAATTTCCGACGGTCGCTGTCATGCGACGTCTCGGGGGTCTTTTTGCTGTCCGACATAACGTTCTCCTCACCATTACTTTTGTTGTTTTGGCTTCTCGGCAATACGCGCCAAAAAAACGCTGCACGATCCGATTGCAAGGTCCAGCACAGCTCCAAACCAAACCCAACAACATCAAGTACTGAAACAGCAATTTCCGTGCCAATACAATTAACCTCAAAAATGCCGGATTTCTGGATTTTGGCAAAGGTGCGACTGTAAAGAATTCCGACAATCGTCGGTATTCTTTACATGGCGTCGCGATTCAGATGTTCAGCAAGGCGAAGCGCGAGCGCCACCAACGTCAGCGTCGGATTTGAGCAGCCTGCGGTCGGAAACACGGCACTGCCCGCGACATAAAGGTTGCCGATACCATGCACGCGGCAGTTCGCATCGACCACGCCCTGCCGCGGGTCATCATGCATTCGCAAGGTGCCGATGTGGTGGCCGCTGTTGACCGAGCGGCGCAACCAGGTTTCGCTGCTGACATCGACCTGCACCCGACCCGTGCCGGTTCGGCCCGCCTCGAGGCCGATAAGTTCGTGGGTCCGGCGAATGCTCCGGACCTCACGCTCGCCCAAACGCCAATCGACCCGCGCCTGGCGCAGGCCGAGGCTGTCTCGGGTATCGGCAAGCGTGACACGGTTGTCCGGGTTCGGCGCCGGCTCGACGCGGCTGTGGAAGTTAAGGAAACCGACGGGCGGGCGGCCGCCGACGACTTTGCGGAACAACGCGCGCCCGACACCGTCAATATCGCCGGCGACATTGCGGACATGCGCGCCCAGATCTTCGGGCAGGCTGCCGTCGCCAACGGCGTCGACGATCGATTTCAACGACGCCACGCCGGCGGAGCGCTGGCCGACGGCCTGCAGCACGACGGTGATGTTGAGCAGCTCCTCCCGGCGTTGTACGCCGGCCGGCAGGATCAAGATGCCGTGGAACCTGCGATCGACGTCGTAGGCGCGCACGGCCATATCCGGGTCGCTCGGCGCCATGCGGCTTGAGGCCAGCAGCCGATGGTCGGTGAAGAAGCGCCCGACGAGATCGCCGCCGTTGCCGAGACCGCCACGCCGGCGCCGGTCCGACAACAGCATCAACCGCGCGTTCTCGATGGCGCCACAGGCCAGGACGTAGCGATGGCCGGTCACCCGGAAACCGATGCCGGAAAGCGTGGCGCACCGCAGTCCGGTCGCCCGCGCGGCCGTGTCATCGGTCTCGATCTCGACGACGTTGGCGTGCAGATAGACCGTCACGTTGTCGGCGCGAACCAGATCTTCCCGATAGGCCTGGCCGAAGCGCGTCGGCGGACCCCGCCGATAGATCCCGGTCTGAATTCGCGCCGGATCGAACGGCAACGGCGCATCGTCATCCTGGCCGGGCCAGGAGGAATTGCCGTAATCGAATGAACCGGTCTCGCAGATCGCTTCGGCGCGCCGATAGTAGGGAACCAGCGCGTCGCGGCCGAACGGCCAACCGCTATGCGGCACCCAGGGACGCGCCTCGAAATCGATCTCGTCAAAGGGACGGCAATTGCCTTCCCAATGGTTGGTGCTGCCGCCGAAGTAGCGCAGGCGGGTGGCGTCCAGCGGATCGTATCTGTCATCGACGACCTCGCCGGCATAGAGTGCCTGGGTCTCGGCCGCGAACTCGAAGCCGCCGCTTTCCAGCACGACCACGCGATGCCGGGTGCCGGCCAGTTCACGGGCGATACTGATCCCGGCCGCGCCCGCGCCGACGACAACGATATCGGCATCGATGATGGTGCCCGCCGGCAGGCTGCGCGCGTCGAGGATCAACTACTCGAGCGCCCGGATCAGCGCAACGGCGTCGTCGAGAGACGACATCGGCAGCGCATAACACTCGACGCCGGCGGCCCAATCGACCATCGCCTTGACGCGCTCGACGTTCAGCGGCGCCGGGATCGCCAAGCACTCGTCCATCATCCGGTGCAGGGCGGCCACCTTGCCGATCGGTTCCAACGCCGTTTCGGCATCGGCCGCATAGCGCGGGAAGATCAGGCGACGCACGGGCTGCGCCGCATTTGACGTGGGCCGCATGTCGGCCGGCGGCGACAGGTATCGCACGACCTTGCCGTCCCCGCGGTGGTGCGTTTTCAAGTCGGCGAGTTCGGGATAATAGGGCGTCATCAGATCCCAGCCCTCGCGCTTGAAGCACATCGACAGCGGCACGGGCACGGCCTGGAACGTGGATTCCGACAGCAGCGCGACTTCGTCGGAGAAGTACTTGAACCCTGCGCGGCAGAGCGCGGCCGTCAGCGACGACTTGCCGCTGCCGGGCGCGGCGGGCAGCAGCGTGCAGGCCCGACCGTCACTGACCACGCCGGCGTGGATATTCAAAAAGTAGTCGGCGCCGCGCAGTGACAGCTGCCAAATCAAGCCCTTCACGATCGGCGCCAGTTGGTCGTAACGCGCGCAGCGGCAAAACGGTGATTGGTCGAGATAGATCAGATGCCCGTCGCGGGTCGCCACGATGTCGACCAAGCTGTCGGCCGGCGCAGTCGCAACGGCGAGATGCGCGATCGCCGTATGGACCCATTCGATCTGCGCCGGCTCGTTGCAACGCACCTCGACGCGATGATCCAGCAGCGCATAGTGCCGGCGCTCGGCGCTTGGCACGGCCGCGAACGGCGGCAGGCCGCCATCCGCTTCGAGCGCCGGCGGCGCGGGCACTTCCGGCTCGCGTGGATTGGCGCCCTGCAACAGACCCAGCGTGCGCCACTGCGCCAGGATATCGGCCACATGCCGTTCGGCCTCGCTGTCGGCGAAGCCGAACGTCGCCGACATCGCCGTCGCGATCGCCGCCGGTGAGACGCCTTCCTCCAACTGGCACCAAACATAGGTCGCCGTCGTGTTGAGCGCGTAGATCTCCTGCGCCGCGTCGGCGTAGAGCAGCCCTTCATCACCGAGGATGAAGAGATGCACGTCGTCGCCTGGTCGAACCGCCGCGGTCACGGGCACGCTCCCGCCATTTCTTGGTTTTTCGCTCCGGCCCAACCTAATAGGCCGGAGAAGCTTGTAAATAGGCTAACGGCCGAGCCATTCGGCGCGGTGGCGACAAACGCAATCGTGATTTGGTCCGGCGCGACACGATCGGAAAAGATATCGCTCAGGCGGGGCCGGGCGAAGGTGGCGGCGGCATGTCCGTTGCGACCGTAGATGGGACCTGATCATGAGAGCTTGGAAATTCTCGCCTGTCATCCTCATGGCCCTTGCCCCGTTCGGCGACGGCGCGCTCGCGACCGGCGACCGCGATGCGCGGGCCTGTCTCGACGCCAGCCGATCGCACGTCGAGCGGCTGCCAGTACAAAGCGGCGACGTCACCGGCGTCACCATTGTCCCGCGCTTGGATCTGCATCGCGAGGGCCCGTATCTGGTCGGCTACGAAGCCTATGTCAGGCTGCAATCGTGCACCGGCTCACTGGTCCTTAACCTGAACGAGGACTGCAGCTTCCGCGACGCCTACACCCGTGGCGCCTGCAAGATCCAGGGCCTGCCGGATTACTGAGACGGCGGGTCCAGCCAGTCCAGGACCAGGCGGCGGCTGATCGAGTCGGCCGGCGGCAGAATCAGATCGCCGGCGTCGACGGCGGGGCCGATCTCGTCGCGATGATACCAATCCGCCTCGGCGATCTCCTCGCCGTCGACCTTGATGTTGGTGGTCAGCGCCGTCGCGGTAAAGCCGACCATCAGCGACGAGGGAAACGGCCAGGGCTGAGAGGAATGATAACGGACCTCGCCAACCTCGATTCCGGTCTCCTCCGCCACTTCGCGCCTGACGGCATTCTCCAGACTCTCGCCGGGCTCGACGAAGCCGGCGATCGTCGAGCGACGCGGCCTCGGCCAGATCCGCCGACGCGCCAGCAGGCACCGGTCGCCGTCCGTCACCAGCATGATCACCGCGGGGTCGGTGCGCGGAAAATGCAGCTTGCCGCATGTCTTGTCCTGGCAACGGCGCACATGGCCGGCGCGCTCAGCCCTCGTCGCCGTGCCGCAGGCGCCGCAAAAGGCGTGCGTGGCATGCCAATGCGCCAGACCGCGGGCCAATGCCAACAGAGCAGCGTCGCGGTGCGCCATGTCCATGGCGGCATCGCGCAGATCGACCAGACGGCCGTCCGCCAGCAATCCGTTTTCGGCGTCATCGATGTCCGACAGGTCGATGGCGAAATGCGCCGTCTCGCCGTCCACGCCGAGCAGCATCGGCACGCGCTTCTCCAACAGCGGCGCGACGGTTTTCAGCGCGAGGCCGATCGGCCGGGGCCGCGTCTCCGCGCTGATGAAATTCTTCAGCCGCCAAAGCGGGTAAAACCGGCTGCCGGGATCCGACAGCTTGGCGTTGACCCAGTCCGGATCCTCGCGGGCCGCGGCGGCGCGGTCCCAGGCCGGGTCGACGTAATGATTGTCCCGAGGACCCGGCATCTCAGGACGCATCCGGGTTGATGCCGGCGGCCATCGCCATGCGCACCAGGTGCGAGAGGCTCTTGGCCTGGGTCTTCTCCATCACGCGGGCACGGTGGTTCTCCACGGTGCGCGGGCTGATGCCGAGCTCGTAGGCGATGATCTTGTTCGGCTGACCGATCACCAACTTTTCCAGGACCTCCCGTTCGCGCGGCGTCAGCTGCTGCAGACGCGCCGCGACTTCATCCGAACGCCGGTCGCTGGCAACGGCAGCCGTTGGCGGCGGCGCCGTGAGCGCGGCCTCGATCCGCTCCAGGATGGTCTCGCCGTTGAACGGCTTTTCGATGAAGTCGGCGGCGCCGGCCTTCATCGCCTTGACCGCCAGCGGCACATCGCCGTGGCCGGTGATGATCAGCACGGGCGGCGGGCGGTCGATCTTCTGCAGGCGCTGCAGGATGGAGATGCCATCCATGTCGGGCAGGCGGACGTCAAGCACGATACAGGCGGCATCCGACGGATCGAAGCCGGCGAAAAACGCGGCGCCCGAGGCAAAGGTGGCGATCCGCCGACCGATACCTTCGATCAGCAGCGTCAGCGAGTGCCGGATCGATTGATCGTCGTCGACGACATAGATCTTGTCGGCGTCCGACATGTCTGTTCCCTCCCGGCGGCTCGCACTGCTCCGACCCCCATTCGTCATCGTCACCGACGGCGCTGCCCCTAGCCCGTCTGGGTAAGATTACGCAGGTATTATCCCCGATTCATCCCGTTAATCTGAATCGCTATTTACTTCCTTGGGCGCCGGGCATTCGGACCTTTCCCTCCCGCCCGGTTGCCCATGTTGCGTAGAACGGGTTCCAGAATTGCGACCCCCAGTTCGGTAGCCCGTGGTTGCGGCGGTTCCTTGGAACCGCCGCTTCTTTTTTTGACCACGCCATGCCGCCGCGCCTGATGCAGGCTATTCGCCCAAATAGACATACGAAATATGTCGACAAAATCGTCGGCTTATTGCTGTTATGCTCAAAGTGACAACGTTAGACACAATAATAAGGGGGATTGCGGTGCGGTTTTTCGCGGTTCTTTTCATCGCCGTTACGATGCTTGCCGGTCCTGTTGTCATTGGCACGGCCAAAGCACAGGACGCAACCATCGGGCACATCAAGTCGGTCAAGGGCGAGGCCAAGGCGATGCGCGCCGGCGGCGACGTGGCGCTCGCCGTCGGCGATCCGGTCTATCGCGAAGATGTGCTGGAAACCAGCACCGGCGGCGCGCTCGGCGTCATCTTTCTCGACAACACGATCTTGTCGCTCGGGCCGCGGACGACGGTCACGCTGCGCGATTACGAATTCGAGCCGGCGACGGAAAAGATCTCGTTTCTGGCCAGGATCACGCGCGGCACCCTGCTGTACGTGTCCGGCGTGATCGCCAAGCTGTCCCCCAGCGCGGTCTCGATCGAAACGCCGGTCGCCACGGTCGCCGTCCGCGGCACCCGCTTCCTGGCGCAGGTCAAGGACGACGGCGGCTGACGCCGCGATCGCCGACAAATCCGTCTATCGCAGGTTATTGAATTGGGGGATGCGTATCCGATGAGCCGACATATCCGGACTCCCGCACGGCCGCTCGGCACCCTGTTGCTGATGTTGTGCCTGCTACCGGCCTGCAGCCGGCTGAACGACAACCTTTTCGTGCTGCTGGAAGACGCCGACGGCCAGGTCGGCTCGATCGAGGTCTCGAACGACAGGGGCAGTCAGACCATCGACCAGACCGGCCAGGCGGTCGCCCTGCGCAGCGCCAACAGCACGCCGAGCGACGTATTCACCGTATCGCAGGACGATATCGACGAACGCTTCCGCGACGCGCTCGCCGCCGAGCCTGAAAAGCCCGTCAACTTCGTGCTCTACTTCAAAACCGGCAGCACCGACCTGCGGTCTGAATCGGCCGAACAATTGCCCCAGGTGCTGCAGGTCATCGCCAACCGGACGGCGCCGATCGTCGCCGTGGTCGGCCACACCGACACCGCCGGTTCGGCCCGCATCAACGCCGCGCTCGCGCTGGACAGGGCGCAGGAAGTGGCGAAGATCCTGACCGGCATCGGCATTCCCGCCGACCGCATCGAGATCACCTCGCACGGCGAGAACAATCTGCTGATCCCCACCGACGACAACGTCGCCGAGCCGCGCAACCGGCGGGTCGAGATTACGGTTCGCTAGCGCCACCGGCCGGCACCGTAAAGCGGAACTCGGTGCCGCCGCCGGGCGCGTCGGTTGCCCACAGATGGCCGTCATGGGCCTCGACGATCGAGCGGCAGATCGCCAGGCCCAGGCCTAATCCTTTCGACTTTGTGGTGACGAACGGCTCGAACAGGCGCTCCTTCAACTCGTCGTCGAGCCCGCTGCCGGTGTCGCCGACCGCGACCTCGATGGCGCCATCGGGCGTCGCGGCGGTCGCGAGGCTGATACGCCGGACCGGCGCGCCGTCCATGGCCTGAACCGCGTTGCGGATCAGGTTGACCACGACCTGCTGGATCTGAATGCGGTTGACCATCGCCGGCGGCAGGCCCTCGGCCAGGTCGCTGATGAACGCGACATCCCGCGACATGGGCTCCGACAGCGCCAGCTCGGCGGCCTCCATGACCACGGCATTGACGTCTTCCGGATGGCGCGAGACCTCACCCTCATCGACGAGCTCGCGCAGGCCGCGGATGATGCCGGTCGCGCGTTCGGCATCGCCGCTGATCTGGCGCAGGGTATCACCGACCGGCCCCGATGACTGGCCGTTCTGCCGCTTCAGGGCGTTCCGGGCGGCGTCGGCATAAACCATGATCGAGGTCAGCGGCTGGTTCAGCTCGTGCGCGATGGCCGACGAGAGCTGGCCCATGGCGCTTTCCCGCGCGGCGTTCTGCAGCTCGGTTTGCAGCTGCCGCAGCTCGACCTGGCGCGCCCGGTCGCGCAGCGCGGCATTGAGCGCCAGCGCCTGCCGCCGCCGCTCCTCGCCGATCAGCGCGCTGCTCACCAGCGTCAGGAAGATCAGCAGCGCGGTGGCGACGGGGTAGGTCGCGTCCAGCAGCAGGCGGAGCTCGGCATAGCTGAACCAGGACGCCGCCAGCGTGCCGGAAACCAGCGTCAGGAACAGCAGGATGGACCAGCGCGCCTTCAGCAACGGCTGGCATATGACCAACAGCAGGCCGATGGCGATAGCGGCCAGCAGCTCCAACGCCCCGGCGAAGTTCGCCGGCCGGTGCAGCGCTTGGCCTGAGAGGATGTTTTCGACCGCCTGGGCGTGGATCTCGACGCCGGCCATCGAGGCGCCGACCGGCGTCGCCGCGATATCCAACAGACCTGTCGACGTGGTGCCGATCAGCACGATCTTGTCCGCGAACCGCGCCGGCGCCACCGCGCCGCGCAGCACCGCCGCCGCCGACACGAAGCGGTCGGCGTCATGCCGCGAAAAGTTGATCCAAAGCCGGCCCCGCTGATCGGTCGGCACCGAAAGCCGCCCGACGCCGACGCCGCTGACGCCGGCGACATCGGCGTCGACCGTCAGCAGGTTCTCGCCCAGCCGCACGCGCAGCACCTCGAGCGCGAAGGCCGGCCGCATGGTCTCGCCAACCAGCGACAGCAACGGCAGCCGGCGCAGCACGCCGTCGCGTTCCAGGTCCAGGCTGACGATGCCGCGGCCGGTCGCCGCGTCGGCCAGTTCGTCGATGCTGCGCAGCAGCCCGGCATAGGCCGGCACGAACGGCGTCGGATCGCCTCGCAGGATAACCGGCGTCGCCGGCAGATCGACGGTCTCCTCCGATGCCGGACCGCCCGGTCGGACGGCGATGCCCATCACCACCGGCGCGCGTCGGAAACTCTCGGCCAGAACGGCATCGTTCGACGGCAGGGCCGCGAGCCGCTGCCGCGTGGCGGCATCAAGGCCGGGCAGGTTCTTGACGAGACTCTGCGGCGACAGCCGGTCGCGCTCCGAGAACAGGATATCGATGCCGATGACGCTGGCGCCCTGCGTCGCGATGGTCGATATCAGCTCGGCCATGACACCGCGCGACCATGGCCACTGCCCCAATTCGGCAAGACTGGCGTCGTCGATGTCGACGATGACCACGGGCCGCTGGTCGACATGGCGCGGTTGGATTTCCTGATAGAAATCGAAGAACCGGACCCGGGCGCCCTCGATCGGCGCCGGATCGACAATGCGCAGCCCCGTCAGAGCGATCAGCAACAGCAGCGCGACCCAACGCGGTCGCCACCAAGACGTGGCGACGGGTGTCAGATCGTCAGGTTCGTCAGACGCCATACGGAGTGTCGCCTGCGACGCGCCGACACGGCCGTTACCGTGGGTGCGGGCGTCGCGCGGGTCGATGCCGTCAGCCTGAGTTCTGCAGGTCGGCGATCTTCTTGTCGGTGTTGTACTGGCTGAGCGCGTAGACCGCCCAGATCGCGGCCGGTACCCAGCCGATCAAGGTGATCTGCAGGATCAGGCAGATGACGCCCGCAATCGGGCGACCGATCGTGAAGAACAGCAGCCACGGCAGTAGCAAGGCGATAAGAAGTCTCATGATCTCACTCCGGTCGACCCACCGAGCAATGAGAAAGCGACACAGTCGTCGCCTCGCGCGCCGCAGCCCGGTTCGTAATCGCAACACGCCCGGTCATATGACCGGCCGAAAATCCATGCCGGCGCGGACGGCGGCCGTCAATGCCGCCGTCCGCGCCGGCTTGAATCTACTCGAAGATGATTTCGACGCGCCGGTTCTTTTCTTCCGGCTGCCCGTCGGCCGTCACCCGAAGCGGCTCGCGCTCGCCCTTCGGCTGTATCAGCAGCTTGTCCTTGGGCACCAGACCGCCGACCAGCATCTGCTCGACCATCTCGGTGCGCATTGCCGAGAGCTTCTCGTTATAAGCCGCCGAACCGGCACGATCGGCATGCCCGGTGACCCGGATGCTGGCCGGCTTGGCGAGCTGATAGTCGGCGATCGCCTGGTTGAGGATCTCACGCGACTTTGCGGTCAGCTCCGCGCTATCAAGATCGAAGAAGACGATGTACATGCCGTCGACGTCCGGCTTCGGCGCGGCCGCCGGGGCCGGGGCCGGTTGCGGCTTGGGCGCGGCAGCGACCTGCGCCGCCGGCGCCACGGCCGCCGTGACCTGGGCCATGGCTTGCTCGAAATCAGCGCGGCAGCGCGCGATATCGTCCGGCTGGAAGTTCTCTTCCTGCTCCTGCATCCAGCAGTCGAACATCACCTGCGCCCGGGCGGCCTGATCGGGAATCGTGTCCTTGGCGCCACGCCCATAGGCTTCGATCAGCTGCTGCCGTGCGTCGGCCAGGTCGCCCTCCGTGCCTTGCGGTAGGTTGCGGGCATCCATGGCTTCCGGATCGACTCCGCTGCCGGACCCGGCGGCGGTCGCCCGCATGGCGAAGGTATCGGAATCCTGATAATCGCCCTCGGCAAACTCGGATTTCGCCAGATCGATGTAACCCGCGTACAGGCCACGCTCGAAATCCGACCCGCCGGCCGAGACGCGCTCCGCATTCTGCAGTTCCATGCCAGCGCAGGCGGCAAGCGATAGCATTGCCATGCCGGCGACTGTCGTTCGTAAAATGGTCTTCATTGGTCATCCCCTCGCTAGTGGTAAGCGACCCCCGTCTCCGATTGGCTCTCCGATCGACGGCGACTTCCGACGCTCGCCATCGTCCGGTCTAAAACGCTCAGGTTTCGGGCGGCTATCAGCCCGCCGCCGCCTGCGCCATATGCACAACACGCTGCGGAAAGGGGATCTCGATGCCATCGGCGTCGAGCCGTTCCTTGATCGCCTTGGTCATATCGAACTTCACCGCCCAATAATCAGCGGCATTGCACCAGACGCGTACAATCAGGTTCACCGAACTGTCGCCGAGCTCGCCGACCACCACCATCGGTTCCGGATCGTTGAGCGCACGATTGTCGGCATTGATCACTGACCGGACGGCGGTCATGGCCTTGCTGATATCGTCGCCGTAGCCGATGCCGATCAGAAAATCGACGCGGCGCTGTGGGTGGAAGCTGTAGTTCATGACCGACGAGCCCCAGACCGCGCTGTTCGGGATCAGGATCTGAATGTTGTCGGGCGTGGCCATCTCTGTGACGAACAGCGAGATCGCCTTGATCGTGCCGGCATGGCCGCCGGCCTCGACATAGTCGCCGACCTTGAACGGGCGGAACAGCAGCAGCATGACGCCGGCGGCAACGTTGCTGAGGGTGCCCTGCAAGGCCAGGCCGATGGCCAAACCGGCCGCGCCGAGCACGGCGATCAGGCTCGCGGTCTGGATTCCGAACTGCGACAGTACCGCCAGGCCGGTGAAGATCAGAACGAGATACTTGGCGAAACTCGCGAAGAAACCGCGCAGGGTAACGTCGAACTTCTCGACCTTGCCGAGGCCCTTATCCACCGCCCGGTAGACCCAGCCCGACACGATCCAACCGACGATCAGGATGACGATCGCGCCGATAACATCAAGGCCGTAGGTAGTGATCAGGCTGACGACCTGATCGGCGATCTGCTGCGCATCCGACATGCTGCCTGCCCTCACCCGCTGTTGATGCCCCGACCCGCAAGTTTTCTTGTTTGCGCGGGCCGCCCCGTTACTTGATCCCTGAAAAGCACAAATCAGTTTGCCCCGCAACAATTCGGTTCAATAGTGGGGAAAACTACCTATTCGCCAAATTGTCCACGCGAATTTCTATTCGCGAATGGCGATGAATTTCTTTCTAATACGAGTTGCCGTTTGGCGGGCATTTGCCGCGGATTCCCGGCGCGACGTATGGCTATCGCCTGGCACGGCCGCAAGGACGCCTGCGCCACCGCGAAGGCCGCTTCAATGGTGTAACAAATTGAGGGCGATTGCCGGCGCGGGACCGTTCCTTTCGGAACGATCCGGCGACCGACAAAAGGTCGCGGCTGTTACTGTAGTCGGACCTGGGCGTTGTTCCGTCTGGCTTCCAGCTTGTCCAGTTCGACCTGCCTGGCTGCCTCGGCCTTTTCCATCTCGGCCGGGCAGTCCTTACCGCCTTCGACCCGATTGCACTCGTCCCGCACGGTCAGCATCGCGGTGTCCCACTTCTTCATCAGCATATCGCGACGGTTGTCGTACCAGGCGTCGCGGGCGGCGAGGTCCTCGAACTCACTGGGCTCCAGCACGACGGTGACCCTGGGCGGATACTTCTGACCGGCGCCGCGGGCCGCATCGATGGCAATACCGACGACGCCGCCAAGCAGGATGTTGCCGAGAATCCAGCCGTCCGCGGCCGTGTCCATATCCTCCGTGGTCGGCAGGTAGCCGTCGGCGCTGCAGGTCAAGGTGATCGGCGCCGCCTTCGCCGGCAGTTCCAGGCTGGTCGGTGTATCGACGACCTGGACGAAGTCGTTGCCGTTCAATTCGCAACTGGCGACTTTCGGCACGGTCTCGATCGATGTCATGGTGTCGTCGTCGCTGACGACGCTGGCGCAGTTGGCGAGAATTGCGGGAACGAAACCAAGCACAAGAAAACGCGGAAACTTCATCATGACCCCCCAACGAATCGTGTCACAGGAGGGTCAGCATATCGTCAGAGTAGATATAGCAATAGAAAAAACGCTCAACCTAAGGTGCATTTGCCCTTGAACGGGGAGCGATGGGCGTCGTGCCGATCGCGGACGGCAACCGGCGGCCCGGCCAGGATCAAACCGACCGACGGTCAGCGCGCCTGCTTCAGCTCGAATAACCCGCCGCAGCCGAACGCGGTATCGAACTTGCCCTTGCCGGCGCCCGACGTCGCGTCGATCGAGCCGCGGAAGTTTGCGAAGCTGCTCTTCATCACGACGACGCCACCTTCGTTCACCGTGCCGTCGATATTGATCCAGCCGTAGTGTCCGGCCTTGAACCGGCCAACGATCGCCGGCCCGTGCACCTCGAAGTCCAGGTCGAGCGACGAAACGCCATCGCATTCATTGATGTCGCCACCCATCAGGCCTTCACCCATCCATCGACCGTCGAGTTCGGTGGATGCCGCCGGCAGGGCGATAATCGACTGCAACAGAAGCGCAGCGACAGCCGCGGGTACATAGGCAGTTCGAGCCATGGATCCGCTCCCGATAGTTGCGGCATCCATGTTACGCGCGAACGGACAGCGTACGCTAGTCGGCGGGCGGGACGCCCGGATGGACCAGGCCGACTATTCCTCGATATCCGCGTCGCCGAGCGCCTTGGCCAGATAGTGGTTTTCGAAATCGGCCGGCGACAGATGCGTCAGCAGATCCGTCGAGCCGACCCATTGACAGCCATCGTGATCGAGCCGTCCCGGCAGCCGTAGCCCCCAGCTCTCACTGCCGGCGTCAAAAAACAACTCAAGTCCATAGCCCCCCGCAATGCGTTTCGCTTCGCTTGTCGTCATCGTCCTTCTCGACCCTGCCCGTGATTGCGTGACACGCCGTTCCGCAAGTTACGTCGGCAACGATGACAACGATGTAACGGCCCGCCGTTCCAGCAATTGCCCCGCTGCCACAGATCCATAGATGGGGTGCCACGGGGCAACCGCCAGTCGCCTTCTATTTGCCACTCTGTTGACGTTTGCGTGAGCGCCGATGCCGACGCCTAATCACGCGAAGCCGCGACGTCCCCCGATGGCGTTGACGGTCGGCCCGCCTGATCCCCCCTCGCAACATCAGGCGGGCCTTCTTGCCATGGGCCGCCGGTAGACGGCCCTTTTCTGTTAGTAAAAACGAATTTCGCTGGTAGAATTTCGGCAAATGGACGGCTGCGCCGGGGACCATGCCGCGCGACCGAGGGGGATTGCCATATCGGCGGCGCGGGTCAGCGTCCGCGACATCGGCACGTCTGCCGGATGTCAGTTCCTTCGGCCAACCGGAACCGCGCAGCGGTAAGCAATAACGCGAATTCGGCGTCTACGGCGCGATAACCGCGCCTCGGGACGCCGATATGTCGGTCGATCGAACGGCCACGGAGGGAGGAAACATCATGCAACGTAATCATCTCACCGCGCTTGCCGGCGCCATCGCCGCCGTCGGCATGCTGGCGTCCGCCGCCGTCGAGGCGGCGGATCCGATCCGCTGGCAGGTGCAGACGCTCTGGCAGGCGGGCAACATCAACCAGAAGGCCTTCGAGACCTTCGCCAAGAATGTCGAGGTCGCGAGCGGCGGGCGGCTGATCATCGAGGCCCTGCCGGTCGGCGCTATCGTCTCGGCCAACGAGGCGGCGGACGCGGTGCGCGACGGCCTGCTCGACGGCCAGCACTCGAACGAAGGCTATCTCGCCGGCAAGGAGCCGGCCTTTTCCGTCCTGGTCGACATGAACATGGCCTACGACTCGCCGGAACAGCAGATCATGTGGTTCAAGTTCGGCGGCGGCGAAGAGCTGGCGCGCGAGCTGCTGGCAAAGTGGAACCAGCATTATCTCGGACCGGTGAGCTGGGGCGCGGAATCGATCCCGTCAAAGATGCCGCTGGCATCCGTCGCCGACTTCAAGGGTATCAAGATGCGGGCGCCGGAAGGCATGGGCGCCTCGATCTGGCGCAAGGTCGGCGTCGGCGTCTCGACGCTGCCCGGCACCGAGGTCTACACGGCCCTGGAGCGCGGCAAGATCGAGGCCACCGATTGGGGCTCGCTCGCCATGAACGACGACCTCGGCTACGACAAGATCGCCAAATACGCCATCTATCCTGGCATCCATTCCCAGCCGATGGCCTGCGGTCTCTGCATCCGCAAGGACAAGTGGGACGCGCTGCCGGACGACCTGAAGCGGATCGTCGAGCTGGCGGTAACGCAGCTGCGCGAAGACATGTTGCTGACCAACCGCCTGCGCGACATGGAGGCGGCGGCGAAACGCGATCCCGAGACCCTGGTGTCCTGGTCGCCGGAAGCCCGCGCGGAGCTGCGCGGCATCGCCCGGGACGTCTGGCAAGAGTGGGGCAGCAAGAGCGAAATGGCCGACAAGATCTATCAGAGCCATGTCGCCTGGATGAAGAAGATCGGCCTGCTGCAATAGCCGCACGTCACCGTGACGGCGCCGGCCCGTCCGGCGCCGTTTCGACCCCGTTCGGGGCCGGGTCCTCGTGGCCCGGTCCCGCGCGCTTCGCGCATCGCCCCGGTGAGGTTTCGTGAATCCGACCAATCCCATCGACCGGCTGTCGATTCGTATCGGCAACGCCTTCAGCTACGTGTTCCTGATTGCCGTCGCGCTGACCTGCTTCGAAGTGATCATGGACTATGTGTTCCGGTCGCCGACGATCTGGGTGCATGACTCGACCATCATGCTCAGCTCGATCGGTTTCCTGTTCGGCGGCGCCTATGCGTTGCAGCAGCATGCGCATATCCGCATCACCAGCCTGTACGAGCGGTTCTCGCCGGGCGCGCAGCGGATCTGCGACATCATCGGCCTGGTGCTGGCGCTGTTCTATCTCGCCATCCTGGCCTGGAAGACGGGCGTGCAGGCCTTCGAGTCGATCACGATCATGGAGCGCAGCGGGCGCGCCTGGAACGTGCCGATGCCGGTCGTCATCCGCTCGGCCCTGTTCCTCGGCACCGTTCTGCTGATCGCGCAAGCGCTTTCCAATCTCTGGGCGCTGCTGACGCGGGCCCGTTAGCGCCATGGATATGAGCATCGAGCTGATCTCGATCCTGATGCTCGCCACCATGGCGGGCCTGATGATCATCGGTATGCCGCTGGCCTTCGTCACCGGTTTCGTCGCCGTCGTCTTTTGCCTGATTTTCCGGGATGCCAACAGCCTGGTGATCGCCGCCAGCCGCACCTACGGCTTCGTCAACACCTATGTCCTGGTGGCGGTGCCGATGTTCATTCTGATGGCCTCGATCCTCGAGCGCTCGGGCGTCGCCCGCGATCTCTACGACGCGCTCAAGGTCTGGGCCGGCCCGATGCCGGGCGGCGTGGGCGTGATGACGCTGCTGGCGGCCGTATTGATGGCGGCGATGACCGGCATCATCGGCGGCGAGATCATCCTGCTGGGGCTGGTCGCGCTGCCGCAGATGCTGCGGCTCGGCTACGACCGCAAGCTGGCCATGGGCATCGTCTGCGGCGGCGGCTCGCTGGGAACCATGATTCCGCCCAGCATCGTGCTGATTTTTTATGGCCTCACCGCCAACGTCTCGATCGGCGATCTGTTCATCGCGACGCTGATCCCGGGTCTGATGCTGGCCGGCATCTACACCGCTTATGTGATTCTGCGCTGCTCTCTCAATCCGGCCATGGGACCGCCGGCACCGCTCGAGGAACGCGCCATCCCGGCGATCGAGAAGCTGCGCATGCTGAAAGGCGTGCTGCTGCCGATCATGGTCGGCGTTTTGGTGCTGGGCAGCATCTATACCGGCGCCGCCTCGGTCAGCGAAGCGGCCGGCGTCGGCGTCGCCGGCGTCATCCTGTCGGCCTGGCTGCGCGGCGAACTGAGCTGGCAGATGCTGCGCGAGGCGTCGTACCAGACCATGTCGACCTGCGGCCTGCTGCTGTGGCTGACCTTCGGCGCCAACACGCTGATCGGCGTCTACAACCTGCTCGGCGGTATCGCCTACCTGAAGGCCACCTTTACCGGCCTGCCGTTCGACCCGATCGTCGTCGTGCTGATCATGATGGCGGTGCTGCTCATCATGGGTTTCTTCATGGACTGGATCGGCATCATGCTGCTGACCATGCCGGTGTTCGTGCCGACGATCACCGCGCTGGGCTATGACCCGGTCTGGTTCGGCATCCTGTTCTGCATGAACATGCAGATCTCGTATCTGACGCCGCCGTTCGGGCCGGCCTGCTTCTACCTCAAGGGCGTGGCGCCGCCGGAGATTAGTCTGGACGACATCTTTCGCGCCGTGACGCCGTTCATCGCGCTGCAGGCCATCGGTCTGCTGCTTGTGCTGTTCTTTCCGGAGATCGCGCTCTGGCTGCCGTCCGTGTTTTACGGACTGTAGCCGCACAGCGGGGAGAGACGACATGAACTTCCGTGCCGCCGTCCTGCACCGGATCGACGAACCGCTCGCGATCGAGGAGGTCAAGACCACGGATCTGAAGCCGACCGACGTGCTGATCCGCAATCACGCGAGCGGCCTCTGCCATACCGATCTCGAGGTGATCCAGGGGTCGCTCGCCTATCCGCTGCCGATCATCCTGGGTCACGAAGGCGCGGGCGTGGTTGAAGCGGTCGGCGCCGATGTCACCCACGTGCGGCCGGGCGACCATGTCGTCGCCTCGTGGAACCCGCATTGCGGTCACTGCTTCTACTGCGATCAGGACCAGCCGATCCTGTGCGAGCCGTTCGGCGCGCACCAGCCGCAAGGGCGGCTGCTGGACGGCAGCTCGCGGCTGTCGCTCGGCGGCGGACCGCTGCATCACTTCTCCATGGTCTGCTCGCACGCCGAATACAGCATCGTGCCGGAATCCGGCGCCATCACCGTGCCGCGCGACTTTCCGTTCGACCGTGCCTGCCTGATCGGCTGCGGCGTGATGACCGGTGTCGGCGGCGTACTCAACGTCGCCAACGCCCAGGTCGGCGAAAGCGTCGCCGTGATCGGCTGCGGCGCCGTCGGCCTGAACGCGATCCAGGGCGCACGGTTGGCCCGAGCCGAGCCGATCATCGCCATCGACACCTCCGCTGAGAAGCTTGCGCTCGCCGAGACCTTCGGCGCCACGGAGCTGATCGACGCCAGCCAAAACGAGGCGATACCGGCGGTGCAATCGCTGACCAACGGCCGCGGCGCCGACAACGTCATCGAGTGCGGCGGCAACGAGGCGGCCTTCCGGCTCGCCTTCGAGATCGCCCGGCCCGGCGCCGATATCGTGCTGCTGGGCAAGACCAACGTCGACAGCAACGTCTCGTTCCGCTGGGGCGCGATGATGGGCGAGAAGCGCATGACGCGCTCCAGCTACGGCCGGGCGCGGCCGCGGCAGCATTTCCCCATGCTGGCCAAGCTCTATCTCGACGGCGACCTGCTGCTCGACGAGCTGATCAGCCGGCGCCTCCGGCTCGATCAGATCAACGACGGCTTCGCCGACATGGCCGCCGGCCGTATCGTCCGGGCGGTGGTGGAGATGGCGTAGCGACCTTACGGCGCCCCGCTCCAGCCGAGCTGCCGGGAGATGTCCACCGCCGCCTCGGCCAGCGCCGCGCGCACCGTTTCGACATCGGAGCCGCCGTGTAGCGGTGTCAGGATCGGCACCGTCAGCGCCGCCACGGCGGCGCCGCTGTGGTCCAGGATGGGATAGCTGATGTCGGCCATGCCGTTGATGAAGTCGCTGTCGCAGTGTTCATAGCCACGCGCATCGATGGCGGCGAGCCTGTCCAGCACCGTCTGGCGCTCGGCCCGTTTCGGCACCTGCGCCGGCAGATCCGCCAACCAACGCGTGCGCACGTCGTCGGGTTGATGCGCCAGCAACACCCGGCCCGAGGCCGACTGAAACAGCGGGAACAGGCCACCCATGCGCACCAGAAAGCCCATGGCCTCCGGGCTTTCTTCCTGCGCGACGATCATGATCTGACGCTGATGGTGCACCGCCAGATGGCAGGACTGCTGCACCGCCGCCGCCAGCCGTCGCATGGCCGGCAACGCCGCCCGCAACAGCTGCTTCGTCGGCGCCTGGCGGTGACTCAGCTCGAACAGCCGCAGCGTCAGGTAATAGAGATCCTCCGGCCGCGTGCGATAGACATAGCCCCGCTGCTCCAACGTCTCCAGCATGCGAAAGATCTCGCTGACCGAACGGCCCAGGCGCTCGGCGATCTGTTTCTGGGTGATGCCGTCCGCCTGATCGGCCAGCAGCTCCAGGATGTCGAGCCCCTTCTCCAGCGCCGGGGCGCTGTAACGGCCATTGGTCGTGGCGCGGGCCGCCATTTTTTGTTCCGGCCGCATCACCCGCTCGCATTTTTATGGAAGGAAAGCGCTTTCATAGATAAAATATATAGCCTGGTCGGTGCGTGTGCCCAGCGGCGGCGGAGATTAGGCAGACGCCGCCGCCGTGGCAAGACACGACCGGCCGAAACGAACGTTTGACGACGCGATTGGACGGAGGAAACGATGACGGCAAGCCTGTCGGCCGAGGCGGTGCAAGCTTACGAGCGGGACGGCTACTACTTTCCGCTTCGCGTCATGCCGGCCGACCGGATGGCCGAGCGTTACGAGCGCATGCAGGCGTTCGCCGCGGCGCATCCGGGCGAGGCCAAGCGCGCCTTCGGCGCCAAGTGCCACCTGCTGTTCCCCTGGCTCTACGACGTCGTCGCCGACGACACGATCCTGGACGCCGTCGAGTCGGTGATCGGGCCGAACATCCTCTGCTGGAGCTCTGGTTTCTTCAACAAGGATGCGCACGATCCGGCCATCGTCAGCTGGCATCAGGATTCGACCTATTGGGGCCTCGACCCCATGGACATCATCACCGCCTGGGTCGCCTTCACGCCGAGCACGATCGACAGCGGCTGCATGCGCGTGATCCCCGGTACCCATACTGTGGGCCAGCTACGCCACGAGGATACCTTCGCCGAGCACAACCTGTTGAGCCGCGGGCAGGAGATCGTCGACGACATCGATGTGTCCAAGGCGGTGGACATCGAACTGCAGCCGGGCGAGATGTCCCTGCATCACGTGCGCATCGTGCACGGCTCCGGCCCCAACCGGACCGACATGCCGCGCTTCGGGCTGACCATCCGCTACATCCCGACGCATGTGCGCCAGCACGGCGGCCGCACCACGGCGACGCTCGTGCGCGGCGTCGACGACGACAACCACTTCGACCCCGAGCCTCGGCCGACCGCCGACTACGACGAGGCCGCGCTCGCCTTCCACACCGACGCCATCGAACGTGTCGAGCGCATCCTCTACGAATCCGCCACCGAAACCGGCCGCCGCACGACCGGTGCGGCAGCGACACCGCCACCGGCGGAGTAACGGCGCGCTACTGCTTCTTCGCTGACCGCACCGCCGTCCGGCAACGTTTGAGGGCGGCATCCGCCGCCTTGGCGGTGTCGGTGCAGGCGGTGACGAGGTGGCGGCACTGGCTGACGGTGCGGCGGGCGCAGGCGCCCGTGCCCGCCTGGCGGCCGTAGCGGCCGAGGGTGTAGCTGGAATGGCCGGTGTTGCAGGCCTTCGCATCGGCGCGCAGCCGGTCGACGATTTTCTGGTAGCCGGCGTAAAGCGCCGTGCAGGCGCTGGCGTCGGTTGGTCGAAGCGGATCGGGCGGCAGGGCAATCTCTTCCGCATGCGCGAGGCCGGATGCAAAACAGATCAGCCCGGCCGCAGCCCAACGCCGCATGGTCAGACGGTCGGCTGGCCGTGTTGGCGCACGACCGGGGTGGCGTCGGCGGGACCGCGGAAAGGCTGTACCAGCATTTGGTCGAGGCGCTGGTCGCGTGGCGTGCGGAAGCGTTCGAGGCCGATTGTCATGCCGGCATGGCCGGCCGCCGGCTGCGCGCGATAAGTGCCGAACAGGCGGTCCCAGACCGACAGGTTGAAGCCGAAGTTGCTGTTGGTCTCGCGCGGCACCACGGAATGGTGGACACGGTGCATGTCGGGCGTGACGAACAACGTGCGTAGCGTGCGGTCCAGGCCGGCAGGCAAGCTCACGTTGCCGTGGTTGAACATGGCCATGCCGTTCAACACCACCTCGAAGATCAGCACGGCCAGCGCCGGCGCGCCCAGCGCCACGACGACGAGGAATTTCAAGCCCATCGACAGCAGGATCTCGATCGGGTGAAAGCGCGCCGCCGTGGTGACGTCGAAGTCCTGGTCCGCGTGGTGCATGCGGTGCAGCCGCCAGAACACAGGCACGGCGTGAAAGACCACATGCTGAAGATAGATCGCCAGATCCAGCAGCACGACGGCGAGCAGCACCGCGAGCCAGGCCGGCAGCGCCACGACGTTGAACAGACCCCAGCCCTGCTGCGCGGCGAAGACGGCGAAGCCGACGGCAGCGGTCGGCAGGCCGATGCGCACAATCACGGTGTTCAGCGCGAAGATGCCGAGATTCGACGGCCAGCGCGTCAGGCGCGACAGCGACAGCCGCCGGCGCGGCGCCAGCAGCTCCCACAACAGCATCGATGCGAACACGGCCGCGAAGCAGGCGAGCCGCACCGTGGGCTCGTGCATCAGGATCGTCTCGGTCATCGCCCCATCAGCCTACGCCTCTACGCGGCGGTGACGCCAATAACGTTTCCCGGCGTCGATGTGATTGCATTGTGCGCGAACGCCGCTCTACACTCATATCTGTTATAACCAGTATGAAGGTTATCATGACCACCAAGACCTATACTGGCGGCTGCCTGTGCGGCGCCGTGCGTTACGAGGCGAGCGTCGCACCGGCCAACAGCCACTTCTGCCACTGCCGCATGTGCCAGCAGGCGACGGGCAACGTGTTCGCCATGTTCGTCAACTTTCCCACGGACAAGTTCCGCTTCACCGGCGCCGCGCCGAAGCGCTACCGCTCTTCGTCCTTCGCCGAGCGCGGCTTCTGCGCCGAATGCGGCACGCCGATCCTGTTTCAGTACGACAACCACAAGGATCGCATCGGCATCACGCTCGGCAGCCTCGATCATCCGGAGGTCGCGCCGCCGGAACGTCATATCGGCATGGAAAGCCATGTGCCTTGGCTCGCCATCGACGACGGTTTGCCGAGCATTGAGACCAAACTCGGCCCGGAAGTTACCGATGTGGAGATCGGCTGAACGCTGCCAGCCAAACTATTTTGCGACCCGGCGAATAAAAGTCGTCGAATCACGCGTCAGAACGGTACCCGTAACCGCGAAGCTTGGTTAACATGACACTTGAATCGGCGGCGCCGCATGACCGGCCGATTCGGGGACAGAAGGGCGGCGTCATGCGGAAGCACAAGAAACCGGGCCGCCGCCCGCAGCGGAGGCGTGTCAATGTTCACCGAACCAAACGGTGTGCAGGTGCTGGACAATTTGTTGCAGGACCTGCAGCAGGCTGAAGAGGGCGGCCGCAAGCTCGATATTCTGATTTCCTTTGTCATCGGCGAAACGCCGGCCCGGCATCGGCCGGTGATCAAGATCCTGTTGGAAGACGAAACCAAGACGGCGCTGATCTGCAAGCTGATCGGCGAAGACTTTCCCCGCTACACCGAATCGCTGGATGCGAATCTGCCGGACGAGAATATCGTCCTGTCGATGTATTCCGAGGCGCGCGGCAAGTGGGCCGCGGCGCACAAGCCGGCGAGCGGCGAGGAAGTCGTGGCTTGGGCGGCGACCGAGGCGCTGGCGCGGCGGTCGGCCGCACTGAAAGCGCGACAGGCCGCAACCGTGGAAACCAGCGCCGCCGAGCCCCCGGCGCGGGCGGCAACCACCATAGACCGCAGCGCCCGGATCGCCGAAGCGCCGCGCATCGTCCGGCCGCGGCCGGTGCCGGCGCGTACCGAACCGCCAATTGCGCCGCCGGTTCAGGCCGATGCGGCGACAGAAGATTGGGATATCCGCTTTTGATGTTTGTCACATAACACCAGCGGCCGCCGGCACTGACCCCGTGAGTCGATGCCGGCGCGGCATCGTGGGCGACCGCCGACCCGAGCCATGGCCTGAGACAGCAGGAGTTGGGGGATATGATTGATCCAGGGGCTGGTCCCGACCCTGAGGGGGACGGGCCATATGTCATCGTGGTCGGCAATGCCAAAGGCGGTACCGGCAAATCGACTACGGCCATGCATCTCATCGTCGCCCTGCTACGGCTGGGCTATCGAGTCGGCAGCGTCGACCTCGACGGCCGCCAGGGCACGCTGACGCGCTACTTGACCAATCGCGAGAACTACGCCCGCGACGCGGCGACCCCGCCACGCCTGCCGGTGCATATCTGTCTCTGCCCGTCGGAGCTGACCGACCGGACCGCGGCGGAAGCCGACGAACAGGCCCGGTTCGACGCGGCGCTGAAAACGCTCGCCGATTGCGACTTCATCATCATCGACACGCCGGGCAGCGATTCCCATCTGGCGCGGCTCGGGCACCTGACCGCCGACACCTTGATCACGCCGATGAACGACAGCTTCATCGACATCGACGTGCTGGCGCATATCGACCGGGAAAAGCGCCAAGTGCTGGCGCCCAGCACCTACACGCAGATGGTCTGGGAGCAGTACAACCGGCGCATCGCCAACGGCCAGACGCCAATCGACTGGATCGTGCTGCGAAATCGCCTCGCGCACATCGAGGCGCGCAACATGCGCGACATCGGCCGCCTGATGGAGCAGCTCGCCAAGCGGCTCGGCTTTCGGCTGGCGCCGGGCTTCGGCGAACGCGTGGTGTTTCGTGAACTGTTTCTGAACGGCCTCACGCTGCTCGACCTGCCGACCGACGACGCGACCGCCGATCAGAACCGCAGCCATGTCTCCGGCCGGCAGGAAATCCAGGACCTGCTGCAGGCGATCGGCCTGCCTACGGCGCTGGGCGCGGCAACCGGCTAGAAGACGGTCGCGGCTAAGACCGCGGCAACGCGACCACGACCAGACAGTCCTGATTGCCGGCCTTGAACCGGGCGCAATAGCTTTCGGCGTTGGCGCGTGCGACGAACGGGCCGGTGCGCACGCGGACATAAGCATTGCCGCCCCGGCGGCTGTCGATGATCAGGTTCAACCCGTCCGTCAATTCGGGAAAGTCTTCCCGCAGCTCGGCCCAAAGCCGTTCGGCATGGGTCGTCGACTTCACCGAAGCGAGCTGAATGACGAAGCGGCCATCCGCCGCCATCGCGTCCGGCGTCTCGGTGCCGGGTTTGCTCAACGGCACGGGCGGTGCGTCGTCGGGCCGGTCCGGGACCAGCGCGGAGGTTTCATCCTCCTCGTCGCCGGCGCGGCTGCCCTGTTCCTCGGCCGACGGCTCGGCGGCCGATGGCGCTTCGCCGTCCGACCGCGAGGACGGCGACGGCAGCGTCACGTTGCCATAGGCCTTCTTCACGACGATGGCGAAATTGTGCTCGCCGCCCGGCAGCGGCTCGTCGGTCTGGAACACCCACTCGCCCGCCGGCGTCGCGGTGACCGTGCCGATCGGCTCGCCATTGTCGAGCAGGATCAGCTCGGCATCCGGCGCGGCGCGGCCGACGATGATGCCGTCGCCCTCGGACGAGATGCGCACGAGGTCGATGCTCGGCGCCGTCTCGGCGTTGCCCGCCTCGGGCACCACGCTGGGCGGCGGTGCGGCGGCCGCGGCAACCTCGGCCAGGGTATCGCGCTTGTCCGTCGGCGTCGCTGCCGGCGGCGGTGCATCGGTGTTATCGGACGCCTCGCTTTCGGGTGCCGGCGGCGTTACCGCGTCGCGGGACGCGGGCGCTTCCGGCATCGCGCGCTCGGCCGGCGCGGTGTTGTTCGGTGTCGGAGTCGACGCCGCCGGCGCCGTATCGGTCGCCGCGCCCTCGCCGGCACCTTCCGTGGCCGGCGCCTCGGCGGCCGGACCGTAGACCAGCGTCAGCACATGTCCGGCCAACCGCCGGAACTCGGCCTGCAGGCCCGGCGACTGCTGGACGGCATACCAACCGGCCACGGCCGATGCCGCAAAGATCGCGGCGGACAACAGCAACGTGCGCCCGCGACGCCGCTCGGGCATCGCCGGTTCCGCCGCGGCTAGCCGATCCGACGGCGACGCCGCCATCGGCGTCACCGGTGTCGGTTCGGCCGGCGGCGTTGTCGCGGCTGCAACGGCGGGCGTTTCGTCATCGGGTTCCGGTTCCGCCGCCGGTTCGTCGGGCGCGGCCGGGTCCGCGACAGGTGCGGCGTCAGGTTCGGATGCCGCGACTTCGGTCGAGTCGGCTTCCGCCCTGTCGGCATCGGTCCCGGCGTCCGACGGCTCGTCCGTGGTTGAGGGTTCTGCGACGGTTTCGGCCACCGTCGATTCCGACGCATGGCTCGGCACGGCGGCGTCGCCGCCGGTTTCGACGTCCGTTTCGTCTTCCGACGGCGTCTCGGCCGCCGGCGTCGGCGCCGCGTTGCAAAAATCGTCGCCGCCGGGCCGATCGTCCGACCGCGCCTCGACCGCGACCCGCAGATCGGTCAGCGCGGCTTCCGGCGCGACCTCCTCGGCGACGACGTCGCCAACACGGCTCTCCCGGTCGTCGTCGGATCGCGCCGTATCGTCGCGCGGCGGATGCAACGCCGTGACCACGGCAGTCGGTCCCGCCTGGCCGGTCGGCGGGGTGACCGAACGATAGACGTCATGATCCAGGGCGGCCGGCTTCGCCGCCCCTTTTCGCGCCAGCAACGAACTCGTCAGCGACGCCGCCTTCTCTGCGGTCATACCGGCTCCTGCCGCAGCGCGCGATCGGCCGCGGTGGCGGCCGCCGCCAGCGGACCCGGGATCGGGAAGTGCCGGCGCGACACGTTGCCGTCAAGGCGATCCCGCAGATAGCCCCAGAGCTCGGCGATCTCGGCCGCCGAGCGCGACTTGCCCGGCAGCTCCATGACGGTGCGACCGTCGATCATGCTGCTGGCGAAATCGACGCGTTGATGAACGACCGTGGGCGCCAGCGTGCCGTGGCGCGACAGCACGGTCACGGCTTCGGCCGTGATCCGCGCGCGCATGGCGGCGCCGTTCAAGACGAATATCAAGGGCTTCCCCAAATGCTCCACCAACTCGACGGTGGCGCCGATCGACCGCAAGTCGTGCGGACTCGGCCGAGTCGGGATCACCACCAGATCGCTGACGTCGATCACATCCTTGATCAACGACGTCAGCGCCGGCGGCGTATCGATGACCAACAGCTCGACGCCGAGGTTCTTCAGTTCGGCGATATCGTCGGACAAACGTGAGACCGCGGTATGCACGAAGTAAGGTGTCGGCGCCGATCGCGCGTTCCACCATTCGGCCAAACTACCTTGTGGGTCGACATCGACCAACGCGACCGGCCCGGCACCATCCAGCTCGGCCTGCACACCAAGGTGTCCCGCTAACGTCGTCTTGCCCGAGCCGCCTTTACGCGAGGCAACGGCAATCACCCGCATCTGTCGATTCTCCCTACCACGCACGAGCCGCAGTTACACCCCCGACTCGTTTTCTTGGTTCTAACCGAGTGCCCGTTCTCGATCCCAACCGAATGCCCGACAGAAAACCTACATATGCCCCTTTAATGTCACGACGTTACTATATCGGCGAATCGCGCGGAAGCATCCCGTGAAGACGAACCCAACATCACCGCGCAAATGCATCGTTCTTGACTATCGCCGATCGGCCGGAAACGCTGCGAATACCGCCATTATCAGGCTGTTGTCGCCGCCCGAACTCGGCGACAAAAAAATTTCTCGCGACACTCGATCGTCGCCCCCGATTCCCGCGGAAACGCCAAACTGCCGTAAGCTCGATGTCAACTGATTCGCTGGACGGCGGCCAAGACCCGCATCGCGGGCCCGAGGCGCCGCCGGCTCCGATAGGGGTGGCCAGGACATGCCGGGGCCGTCGTCTCCGCAAGGTGGGATTTTGTTGCTGATGCTGTCGATCGGCATCATCACGGTCGTCGACACCATCGCCAAGTATCTGACCGTCGAGCTGCATGCCCTGCAGCTGGTCTGGGGCTACTTCCTGGGCATCGCCATCTGTCTCGTCGCCTATCTGGCGCTAAGCGGCGGCGACCGGCAACAGGCGCTGACCACCCGGCGGCTGGCGACGCAGTTGCTGCGCGCCGGCCTGCTCGTCACCTCCATCGCCGCCTTGTTCGTCGGTCTGACGCACCTGCCGATCGCCGACGCCACGGCCATCAGCTTCATGTCGCCGCTGTTCATTACCGTCCTCTCGGTGCCGTTGCTGGGCGAGCGCGTCGGTCCCCACCGCTGGGCCGCCGTCGTCATTGGCCTGATCGGCGTGCTGGTCATCGTGCGGCCGGGCGGCAGCATCGCGCATTGGGCCGCGGCGATGCCGTTGATCTCGGCGGTGGCGTTCGCCGGCTATCAGATCGCGACCCGATTGCTGGCGGCGACAGAATTCACCTTTACAACGCTGTTTTACACCGGCGTCGGCGGCTTCCTCTGGATCAGCCTCGCCGTGCCGTTTGTCTGGACCTGGCCAACGCCGGCGCAGTGGGCAATCTTCGTGGGCCTCGGCGCGCTCGGCGTCGCCGCGCATCTTTGTTTGATCCGCGCCTTCGCGCTGGCGCAGGCGTCACTGCTGGCGCCATTTAACTACACCAAGCTGATCTGGGCCGCCTTGCTGGGCTACCTCGTCTTCGGCGACGTGCCGAGCCTGAACACGCTCGCGGGCAGCGCCGTGATCATCGGCGCCGGCTGCTATGTGATCTGGCGGGAGCGGCAGCTGCAGCGCGTGGCGTAATACAGTTTCGGCCGGTTATTTTCGCCCGGCCAGGAACCGCACGCCGTCACCGCCGATGCGCTCGCTGTGCGGGATGCCCGCCGCCAACGAAAAGGTCTCGCCGGCCCGGCATGTCGTGTCGCCGTCCTCGGTCGTCACCGTGATCTCGCCGTCCAGCACCAGGATCATGGCGCTGAAGTCATGCACGTGCGTATCCATGATCGTGCCCGGCGCCAAATCCCTCACCTCGCCGGCCGCATAGCCCTCTTGCGCCAGCTTCGTGCGAAATTGTGCTTCGTCCATCTTGTGCGGTCCTCCGGATCGGCGTCCGTCAGTTGGCGGCTTCGGACTTAATCTGCGCCACGGCGTCACCGAACGCCGTCAGCGTGGCCGCGATGTCGTCATCGTCATGGGCCAGCGAGATATAGAACTTGGAATCGCCCTTCAGCAGGCCATTCGCGCGCAGCAGCTGGTTCATCCGGGCGCCCATGGCGGCGTCGGCGCGCTGCGTCGCGCGAAAATCGTCGATCTCGGCGTCGGCGAATACCACGTCGAACAACGGATCCTCGCCGATCACCCGTGACGGCAAGCCGCTCTCGGCCAGCATCTCCGCGAAGCCCTGCTTCAGCCGGCCGCCGATCGCGAACAGCTTGTCATAGGCGCCGGGCTGCTTCAGCACGTTGAGGGAGGCAAGACCGGCGACGGCGGCGACGGGATTGCCGCTCAGCGTGCCGATCTGCAGCGTGAAGCCGTCCTCGCCGACGGCATTCTTGTCGAAATGCGCCATGAAGTCCTCGCGTCCGGCGATCGCCGCCAGCGGGAAGCCGCCGCCGATCACCTTGCCCAGCGCGCAGAGGTCGGGCGTGACGCCGTAATAGGCCTGGGCGCCGCCATAGGCGAAGCGGAATCCGGTCACGACCTCGTCGAAGATCAGCGGGATCTCGTTCGCGGCCGTCACCTCGCGCAGCGCCTCCAGGAAGCCGGGCTTCGGCGGGATCAGACGCTGGAACGGCTCGACGATGACGCCGGCCAGCTCGTCGCGGTGCTGGTTGATCAGGCTGGCGGCGAGGTCGGCGTCGTTGAACGGCGCGATCAGCACCTCGCCGCGCACGTTCTCGGGGATGCCGGCCGAGTCCGGCATCGCCTGCGGAAAGTTGCCCGGCCGCTTCGGCGCCATGCTCATCAGCGCATAGTCGCTCATGCCGTGATAGCCGCCCTCGAACTTCAGGATCTTGTCGCGCTTGCGATGCGCCCGGGCGACGCGCATGGCGTAGAGCGTCGCTTCCGAGCCGCTGCTGACGAAGCGGACCTTCTCGGCGCACGGCACGGCCTCGACGATCGCGTCGGCGAGCCGGATGCCGTGTTCGTTGTTGACGAAGAACGTCGTGCCCAGCGGCACCTGCTCCAGCACCGCGGCGGTGACGTCGGGGTGGGCGTGGCCGATCAGCATCGGGCCGGAGCCCAGCAGGTAGTCGATATATTCGTTGCCGCTGACGTCCCAGACCCGGCCGCCGCGCCCCCGGGCGATGACGGTATCGAGCGTGATGTTGCCGAAACAGCCGGCCGGCAGCACCCGGTGCGCCATCTCGACCAGTTCCCGCTCGGCGTCGCTGTGCAGTTTCTCCGTCATCGCGTCCCTCCCCGTGTCTTGCCGCAACATCATAAGTCAACGGGGAGCTTGCGTCATACGCGCAAGTCGGGCGAAATCGGGACTCGCCCGCCAGACCCATGCCGGCCTGAATCGCGAGCCGGCGTCATTAAGGAAACTGGATGTCCGAAACGGTCTCGCCGTCCGTGCCGCGCGCCATGCTGTGGATGGTCGGCGCGCTGCTGTCCTTCGCGGCCATGGCGCTGGCCGGGCGGGAGCTGTCGAGCGAGCTGACGCTGTTTCAGATCCTGTTCCTGCGCAGCGCCATCTGTCTCTGCGTGCTGGTGCCGCTGGCGGCTCGGCTCGGCTGGGACCGGCTGGCGACGCGGCGGCCGCTGATCCATCTGGCGCGCAACAGCGTCCACTATGCGGCGAGCTATTTCTGGATGCTGGGGGTGATCTCGATCCCGCTGGCGGAAGTCTTCGCCATCGAGTTCACGACGCCGATCTGGACGGCGATCCTGGCGGCCCTGTTCCTGCGCGAACCGCTGACCCGGATCCGCCTTGCCGCCATCGCGCTGGGTTTCATCGGCGTCATGGTGATCCTGCGGCCGGGCGCGGCGATCGTGCATCCCGCCGCCTTCGCCGTGCTGGCCGCGGCGCTGGGCTATGCCGCGGCCTACGTTTTCACCAAATCGCTGAGCGCCGACGACCGGCCGATCGTGATTCTGTTCTGGATGAACGTGATCCAGCTGGTGATCGGCCTCGTGCCGAGCGCGCTCACCTGGGTGACGCCGAGCCCGGCGCTCTGGCCCTGGGTCGCGGTAATCGGCATGTCGGGCCTGGCCTCGCACTATTGCATCGCGCGGGCAATGGCCTTTGCCGACGCCACCGTGGTGGTGCCGCTCGATTTCCTGCGCCTGCCGCTGATCGCCGTCGTCGGTTACATCGTCTATGCCGAACCGCTCGATCCCTTCGTGCTGGCCGGCGCCGTGCTGGTCGTCGGCGGCAACATGCTGAACCTGTTCGGCGACCGCTTCGCCCGTAAAGCCTGACGCCGCCTTTTTAGGCGGCGAGCCGACCGCCCTCGATGGTGATGCGGTGCATAAGGCGGCGGGCGCCGTGATAGTCGTTCAAGGCATAGTGCCAGGTGGCGCGGTTGTCCCAGAAGGCGATCGAGCCCGACGCCCACTGGAACCGGTAGGTATGCTCGGGCCGTGCCGCGTGCGCATAGAGCATGTTCAAGAGCGGCGCGCTCTCTGCATCGGTCCAGCCGTCGAAGCGCAACGTGAAGCCGGGATTCACATAGAGCGCCTTGCGGCCGCTGATCGGGTGGCGGATGACGACGGGGTGCACCGCGTCCTGCGTCGCCGCCGCCTCATTGCCGAACCGATCGCCGAAATCGGCGCCCTGGTGCTTGTAGCGGGAGTCGGCGCCGAACACGTGGCGACTGGAATGCACCGCCGACAAGCCGTCGAGCGTGGCCTTCAGGCCGTCCGACAGCGTCTCGTAGGCCGCGTACATGCTGGCGAAGAGCGTGTCGCCGCCGCTCGCCGGCGTCTCGCGCGCGACCAGGATCGAGCCCAGCGCCGGTTCTTCGTCATAGCTGTGATCGGTGTGCCAGCCGCCGCCGATATTGGCCTGCTGGTCCGGCTCCTTGCGCACCTCGGCGATGCGCGGATGGCCATCGACGGCCTTGAAGAAGCGATTGACGTTGATCGCGCCAAACCGCTCGGCAAACGCCAGATGCGCGTCCGGGCTGAGGTCCTGATCGCGAAAGAACAGCACGCCATAGTCGCCGAGCGCCTCGCGCAGCATGTCCCGCGCGTCGTCGCTCACGCCCAGCGACAGATCGATGCCCTCGACAAAGGCTCCGACCCCGCCACCGCTCGACCGCACCTCGAACCGCGTATTCTGCACCACGACCATCCCTCCAAGATCCGAAACCGGACGCCGCAGTGTAGCAGCCAGCCGGCGACAGGCGGAGACGTAATCGCGACAGGGATAGGCCAAGAGTCGGCATTTATGGCCAATGGGTTTCGCCCGGCCATCTGGCCCAATCGGGGCGTTGCTTGCACCCGCAACGTGGCGGCCGGCAGGGCGCCGATTGACCGGCATCTCGATCCTGCCGTTGCGGTGGCAATCCGGTCGGTCCTGACGCTTCTCCGACGGCATCCAATTCCCAGGATCGTCGCAATTTGCGGCGCCCCGGCAGCGGCGAGGTGCAAATATCGGTGACAGCTCTTCTCCCGTACCGATTTAGGGACTAAAAATTCATTGGCGACGGGACGGCGGAAACGACTGTCGCAACGACTGTGGAAACGGCCGCCGATAGCGCCCGGACCGCTGGCGCATCGACGTGCGCTGCATTGCGAATTACGATTAGTCACGGGAGGGGAGAGTAACGATGTCACGGGATGCCCTGGGCTGGCGCTGCAAGTTCGCCGTGGTGGCGCCGTCCACCAACACCATCGTGCAGCCGGATATGGAAGCACTGCGGCCGGACGGCGTGACCAACCATTTCGGCCGCATCTATGTGCCCAACATGCCGGTGCATAATGACGCCGATTTCCTGGCCCTGGTCGAGGCCATCGGCGCGGAACTCTACGCCACCGTCGACCGTTGCAAGACCATGGCGCCCGACTATCTGATCATGGGCATGTCGGCGCTCATGTTCTGGGACGGCCGGGCGGCCTCGGAAAAGCGCATGCAGGAGCTGTCCGAGCATGCCGGTGTGCCGGTCTCCGCCGGATCCTTTGCCTGTGAGGCCGCGCTCAACCTTTCCGGCGCCAAGCGCATCGCGGTGATTTCACCCTATATGCCGATTTCGGACGTGAACGTGACGCGCTTTTTCGAGGACTGCGGCTTCACCGTGGCCAAGTTCGTGGGGCTGCGCTGCAACAGCCCGATCGCCATCGCCGAAGTGCAGGCCGATACCCTGCGCCAGCATTTGCTGGAAATGAATGACGACAGCATCGACGCCATCGTCCAGGTCGGCACCAACCTTTCCATGGTTGGCCTGGCGCTCGAGATGGAACAGGAACTGGGCAAGCCGGTCATTGCCATCAATGCCGCGACCTACTGGCACGCCCTGCGCGCTAATGGCATCAACGATCAGTTCGCCGGGCACGGACCGCTGTTCGAAATCCACTAGGTCGGGTACCCCTGAACGAGACACCTGATTTCAAACCGATGTGGTTCACTGCCTCAAGCCAGAGGCGGTGATCGTGGCGCGGTGCGAATTGGCGGATTTCGAGTGGTCGGTGACCTGGACGTGCGAACAAGAGTGGTGCCGAAGGTAGGATTCGAACCTACGACCTACTGATTACGAATCAGTTGCTCTACCCCTGAGCTACTTCGGCATTCCGGGTCGCGGCGCGGCGGAATGTACTGGCAAGCGGGTGCGCGCGCAACTGTCGTAGCAGCGCGCGATCTAGGCCCTCCGGGCGGGCGGGATGGGTTCGACGTCGGCGGGTTTGGGGCGGGGGCCGTTGTCGGCGATAGCTTCGTCGCCGACGGGCATGGCGTCTGGCGTCGGGATGGGTTCGTCGAGGGGTTTGTCGTCGACGGGGACCGGCGGGGCGGCGATGGCGCCGTCGGTCTGCGCGGCCTCGGGCGGCTCGGGCGTCAGCAGCGCGGGCGGCGGCGTGGGCGGGGTTTCCGCCGGCTTTTCTTCGGCGATCTGCGCCGGCGGTTGCGGCATCAGCAGAACGGGCGCGGCCGTGGGCGGCCGGCGCCAGGCGAAGCTGTCGAAGTTGCCACAGTTCGGGCAGTGGGTGGTCCAGGTCGCGGCCTGGTGGCCGCAGCTGTCGCAGACCCAGGTCGGGTCCGGCGCCGCCGTCGTCATCCGGCGCAGCCATTCCCGCGCCGCGCCGGCATCGTCGTCGCCGCGTTCGGCCAGCTCGGCCATCAGCCGGCAGACCCGCGCGGTCGGGCTCTCCTCGGCGAGCTCGGTGAGCTGCTTGCGGGCGAGATCGAAATCGTCGGCCGCCAGCGCCGCTTCCGCCAGCATCAGCTTGCTGGTCGCCGGGCTCGGACGCAGGGCGGCGACGCCGTGCAGCCGTTTCAGGCGCGCGTCCGGCTGCTCGTCCGGCTCCAGCGCGGCGAAGGCCTTGGCCAGCTCCGGATGCGGCTCCTGCTTCCAGCCGTCCTCCAGCATCTTGCGCGCCTTGCGGCGTTCGCCGGCGGCGAGGTGCAGGCTGGCGGTGAGCGCCGTCGCCGGCGCGAATTTCGGATCGTGGCGGTGCGCCTTGCGGGCGAGATCGAGGGCACGGCGCACTTCGCCCGCGGCCTGCGCCGCCTGCGCCTGCGCGAACAGCACGACCGCCCGCCGCCGGGCCGCCTCGGCCTGGCTCACGACCTTGCGCTTGGCCGCGTGTTCGAGCGTGCGCTCGGCCGCGGTCCATTGCCGGGCGCCGGCCTGGAGCGCGAACAGCTCGGTCAGCACCCACTGCGTGTCCGGCCGCAGCTTGAAGGCGCGCTCGGCCAACTGCAGCGCGGCGACATCGTCGCCGGCGCGCCGGGCCAGCACCAGCAAGCCGCGCAAGCCGAGGAACTCGGTCTCGGGCCGTTCGAGCATGGCCGAGAAATAGCCCTTGGCCGCGGTCTCGTCGCCGTCGAGCTGGGCCGCCTGGGCCGACAGCAGCAGCGTCAGCGGCGGCTCGTCCAACAGCGCGTCGGTGCGCCGGGCGAGCTTGCGGGCTTCGGCCGCGTCGCCGGCCGCGACGGCCACCAGGCCGCGCGTCAACGCCTGATAGCCGCGGCGCTTGCGCGCCTCGCCGCGCGAGGCCCAAAACACCGCCGGCCCGCCCAGGACCCAACGCCAGAGACGATAGGCAACCAGCACGATGCCCAGCACCAGCAACAGACCCAGCACCAGGACGGCGAAGCTGGTCTCGATGCGGTAGCCGCGCCAGTCGAGCGTCAGCGCGCCGGGATTGTCGGCGAACCAGGCGGCGCCCGCCGCCAGCGCCGCCAACACCAGAAACAGAACAATGGCGCGCAGCATCAGCCGCCACCAAGCTGCGCGATGGCGCGGGCCTGCAGACCGTCGAGCGCCGCCATGGCGTCGAGATGCGCCTGCGCGTCGGCAAGCCAGGGCGCCGCGGCCTCGGCGCCGCCGCCCTGGAGCGCGGCGAGCTCGTTCACGGCCGCGGCGAGATCGCCGGCCGCCAGGTGACCTTCGGCGCGGGCGACGAGCGCATCGACGGTGTCGCCCTCGGCGTCGCCGATGCGGCGCACCTTCACCGCCGACGTCAGCCGCTCGACCGTGCGCTCGACCCAGTCGGCATCGGGATTGCGGCGCGCGGCGGCGACGATCTCGCCGGCTTCGCGGGCAAAGCGGCCGCGCAGCTGCCGCACGGTCGGCACGCCGTCGGCGGCCCATTGCTCTAGCGCCGCCAGTGGTGCTGCCGTTTCGGCGTCACCGACGCCATCGGCGAGACGCGTGGACGCGGCGAGCTCGTCGGCAAAACCGCCACCGCGCTCGACCGCGCCCCGCAGCTGCGAGAGCGCCAGCACGAAGGCGTCGCGGCGATCGCCCGGCGTCGCGCGACCGGCGGTCGCCTCGACCTCGGCCATACGCCCGGCCAGCGCCTCGATGCGGTCGGCCGCCGGCTGCAGCGCGGCCAGCTGGCCGGCGAGTGTCTCGATGCGGCCTTCCAGCTCCAGGCCCATTGTTCTGAGACCGGCAATCTCGTCCGATGCGCCGTTCGCGTGGCCCACTGCCGCGAGGCGCGATTCCATGTCGTCGAGCCGGTCCAGCAGCGGCGCGAGGTCGATCCCGCCATCGCCGCTGACGGTGACCGGCGGACGATTCGCGATCGCGTCGATGCGGCTGGCGAGAACGGCGATACGTTCCTCGATAATGCTGGTGTCCGGCTCCGGCGGCGGCGCGTCGGCGAGCGCGTTGACCCGTGTCTCCAACCCCGACAGGGTCTTGTCCATCAAGTCGACCTGCGTCAGCAGGCGGGTCATCTGAGGGTCCGGCTCGGCCGGCGCCTGCAACGCCGCGACCGCCTCTTCGAGCGTCGAGAGTTGCGACTGCAACGCGGCGAGGCGCTCGGCAGTGGCGTCGGTGTCGCGGCCGGTCAGGCCCGGCGGCAACAACGGCGACAGCACCGGCCAGGTGGCGGCGCCGATCAGGAAGGCGATCAGCACGACGAGCAGCCAGCGGCCGACGCCGCCGGATTTCTTCACCTCGGCCGGCTCGGGTTCCGGTTCCGGTGGCGACGCCTCGTAAGATGCCGCCCCGTCGTCCGTGGACGCGGCCTCTACCGGCTCGGCTTCGAGGATTTCGGCCTCGGTCGCCTCGGCCCGGTCATCGATGTCGACCAGATCGTCGACCTCCGCATCGTCGGCGTCGCGGTTGGACCAGGGGCCGGCCTCGGTCTCGGTCGGCGATCCTTGGTCCGGTGTGGCGGAGCCGCTCTCCGTCTCCGGCGTCGCGTCGTCGTCTTTGCGATCGGTCATGCGTCAGGCCTTCGGTTCACGCAACAGGTC
Organism: Alphaproteobacteria bacterium; assembly: GCA_965232515.1. Taxonomy (GTDB): domain Bacteria; phylum Pseudomonadota; class Alphaproteobacteria; genus JANQKO01. The sequence goes on from CBDDPY010000002.1 coordinate 4,184,137, forward strand.
GAGCAGATCCGCCTGGGTCGGCCGGATCGCCACGCTGATGTCCCGCCACGGTACGACCCCCGCCGCGTCGGCAACGGCCTGGCTGAGACAGAGCGCCGTCACTCGCCGGCAGGCCCCGGCCAGACCGGCCGCTTCGGCGAGCCTAACAAACGCGGCGGCGCTGCGGGGAGAGAAAAACAGCGCCCCTTCCAGCTGTCCGTCTTGCAGCGCGGCGCGGCAGGCCGGGCTCAGCGCGGTGGCTTTGCGGGCCTCATACAGCACAGCCCGGTCGACGGCAAATCCGGCCGCGCCGAGCGACGCCGACAGGTCGCCCGCGACCGCCGAACCGGCGACATGCACGAGCCGGCCGGCGGCCGGGTCGAGCCGCGCGCTGACCAATTCGGTCAACGCTTCGACATCGCCGTCGGCCGAGGCGACATCCGCGAAACCGGCGGCCCGCGCGGCACGGGCGGTGGCGTCGCCCACGGCACAAACCGGCAGATCACGGCGGGCGGTGGCGGCGGCGAGCGCGCGGGCGCCGTTGGCGCTGGTCAGCAGCACGGCCTGCACGCCATCGAGGTCGAGGGCGGCGGCCGGCATCGGGCGGATCTCGAGCATGGGCTCGATCAACACCTCATGGCCGGCCCGACGCAGCTCGGCGGCGAGCGGTTCGGAGTCGTCGCGCGGCCGGGTCAGCAGCAGGCGCATCAATCGCTGAAGAAATCGGGCCCGGCGCGGCGGCGCAGTTCGTCGCCGGCGTCACGGCCCAGGTCGACAACGTCGGCCGGCGCGCCCCGGCGCTCGACCTCGAACGACCGGCTGCCGTCTGGTGTCAGGATCTGACCCTGGAACGACACCTCGCCGTCGAGCACGGCCAGCGCCGCGATCGGCGTGCGGCAGGAACCGTCGAGGGCGGCGAGAAAGGCGCGCTCGGCCATCACACAGGTCACGGTGTCGGCATGATTGAGCGGCGCGAGGCGGGCGGCGATCACGGCATCGTCGCGCCGGGTCTCGATGCCGATGGCGCCCTGGGCGACCGCCGGCAGCATCGTATCGGTCGGCACCACGGCGGTGATCTTGTCGGCGAGGCCGAGCCGGTTCAGCCCGGCGCAGGCGAGCAGCGTGGCGTCGACCGCGCCGGCGGCGAGCTTTTTCAGGCGTGTGTCGACATTGCCGCGGAACATCACCACCTGCAGGTCCGGCCGGCGGTGCCGAAGCTGGGCCTGGCGTCGGAGCGAGGACGAGCCGACCACGGCGCCTTGCGGCAGCGCGTCGATGCTCTCGGCGGTCTCGGACAGGAAGGCGTCGCGCGGATCCTCGCGCTCCAGCAGGCAGGTGATGGCGAGGCCGTCCGGCAGCCGGGTCTCGACGTCCTTCATGGAATGCACGGCGAGATCGATCGTGCCGGCGAGTAGCGCCTCCTCGATTTCCTTGGTGAACAGGCCCTTGCCGCCGACCTCGGCGAGCGGCCGGTCGCGGATGCGGTCGCCCGTCGTGCGGATGATCTCGATGGCGACGCTGGCGTCGTCAAGGTCGGCATGCGCCGCCAGCAGCCGGGCTTTCACCTGGTTCGCCTGGGCCAGCGCCAGCGGGCTGCCGCGCGTACCGATACGGATGGCCGGTTGTTCGGACATGGCCGGAGTGCTAAGGGCTGGCAATCGAATAGGCAAGAAGTTTGGGCATGATCGTCCTGGGCATCGAAACCAGCTGCGACGAGACGGCGGCGGCCGTGGTGACGGACGCTCGGCTGATCCGCGCCAATGTCGTGCTGAGCCAGATCGACGAGCACCGGCCCTATGGCGGCGTGGTGCCGGAGATCGCGGCGCGGGCGCATGTCGAACATCTCGACCGGCTGATCGCGCAGGCGCTCGCGGAAGCCGATGTGACGCTCGCCGATCTCGACGGCATCGCGGCGACGGCGGGCCCGGGCCTGATCGGTGGCGTGATGGTCGGGCTGGTGACGGCGAAAGCGCTGGCGCTCGCCGCCGACAAGCCGCTGATCGCGGTCAATCACCTGGAAGGGCATGCGCTGACGGCGCGGCTCACCGACGACGTGGCGTTTCCGTATCTGCTGCTGCTGGTCTCGGGCGGGCACTGCCAGTTGCTGGTGGTCGAGGATGTCGGCCGCTACCGACGGCTCGGCACCACCATCGACGACGCCATCGGCGAGGCCTTCGACAAGACGGCGAAGCTGATGGACCTGGGCTATCCCGGCGGCCCTGCGGTGGAGAAGGCGGCGGCATCAGGCGATCCGAAGGCCGTACCGCTGCCGCGGCCGATGCGCGGACGGCCGGGGTGCGACTTCTCGTTCTCGGGCCTGAAGACGGCGGTGCGGCATGCGCTCGCCGGCCCGACCCCGCCGACGCCCGCCGACATGGCGGCGAGCTTCCAGGCCGCCGTCGCCGACGTGGTCGCCGACCGGGTGACGCACGCGGCCGAGTTGGCGCGGACGCGGCACCCCGGTCTTGAGACCCTGGTGGTGGCGGGGGGCGTGGCCGCGAACCAGGCCCTGCGGACGCGGCTGACCGAGATCGCAGATGACCTGGGCCTGCGCCTCGCGATCCCCGCACCTGATCTGTGCACGGACAACGCGGCGATGATCGCCTGGGCCGGGATCGAGCGGCTGCGGCGGGGGCTGACCGATCCGCTGGACGCGCCGGCCCGCGCCCGCTGGCCCTTGGACGCCAATGCCAAGCCGGCACCGTTCGCGGGGGTGAAGGCTTAAGGGGGGGTGTCGCGCCGGGGAGACGGCGGAACAACCCCATGCACAGGGCGCGTCAAGGAAAGAGAATGGCGGAAATCCGGGCCGCTTCGACGCTGCCGGAAATGTCGAAATAAGGACCGGCCTGAACGCTATTTCAGGTCTTCGATATCGCCGTAGTGCAGGTCGTCGTCGAGCTGGGCGACCTCGAGCCGGCGCACGCGCTCGAGCGTCATCTCGATGAGCTGCCGGTTGAAGTTGATGAGATCGGCGACCAGACCGACCAAAAACGCGATGAAGCCCATGACCACGAAGGCGCCGCCGAGGATCAGCGACTGGATATGCCCGCCGCCCTCGCCGATGGCGTAGAAATAGACGAAACGCAGGATCGGGATGGCGCCGATCAGGCCGATCACCAGGCCGAGATAGAAAAACACCCGCAGCGGCTGGTACATCGCATACATGCGGATCATCGTGACCAGCGAACGTTCGATAAAGGCCGGGATACTCTTGAACAGGCGCGATTCGCGGGTCTTGGGGTTGGTGCCGACCGGCACCGACGAGACGGCCAGATGCTTCTTACCGGCCTGGATCAGCATCTCGATGGTGTAGCTGAAGCTGGAGACGATGTTGAGCTGCATGGCGGCGTCGCGCGAGATCGCGCGAAAGCCGCTGACGGCGTCCGGGATGGTGGTGCCGGAGGCGGCGCGCACGGCCGAGCTGCCGAGCTTCTGCAGCTTCTTCTTGGCCCAGGAGAAATGCGCGACCTTGTGGGTCTCGCGGTCGCCGACGACGATCTCGGCTTGGCCGTCGATGATCGGCCGGATCAGCTTGGGGATATCGCCGCCGGCATACTGATTGTCGCCGTCGGTGTTGACGATGATGTCGGCGCCAAGGCGCAGGCAGGCGTCGAGTCCGGTGCGGAAGGTGCGCGCGAGGCCGCGGTTGTTGCGGTGGCGGACGATGTAGTCGACGCCGAGCCCGCGCGCCACTTCGACGGTGCGGTCGGACGAGCCATCGTCGATGATCAGGATCTTGACGGCGCCGACGCCGGCGATATCGCGCGGGATATCGGCCACCGTCTCGGGCAGCGTGTGCTCTTCGTTGTAGCAGGGGATCTGAACGAAGACCGTCGGTTTCCGAACCGGTTCGACGGCCGCTGGCTGAGACATCAGGTGCAGTTCCTCGACCCCGGGACGGCCCACTGCCTGTCCGCGTTCACGGGGGTGTGTGTTTTACGGGCCGGAAACTAACATAGGGTAATTCGCGCTTCCAACCGATGGTAAGCAAACGGTAAACAGTCGCAGCGCAGGATATCCGGACCGGCGATCGCCGGAACCAGCCACAGGCCGTTTTACGATGATCGAACGAGTACGCCGTCAGCTTCGCGGCGAGATCGCCCGCGGCGCGATCGGCACCTTTGGCCTGAAGGGCTTTCAGACCAGTGTCATGTTTCTGATCAGCCTGAGTCTGGCGCGGCTGCTGGGCCCCGACGGCTACGGCGCCTATTCCTTCGCCATGTCCTGGGTGAATATCCTGCTGGTGCCGGCCATGTTGGGGCTGCAACCGCTGCTGGTCCGCAATATCGCCGCCTATCAGACCAAACAGGAATGGGGGCTGATGCGCGGCCTGCTGCGGCGCACCTACCAATGGGTGACGCTGGCCTCGCTGACCGTCGTGTCTCTGGCATTCCTGGTGACATGGCTGCTGTCGAGCCAGATGGAACCGGAAATGCTGCATGCGGTCTGGGTGGCGCTGGCGCTGGTGCCGGTGCTGGCGCAACAGCGCGTGCGGCAGTCGATCATGCGCGCGCTGCGCCACGTGGTAACCAGCCAGGTGCCGGAGGTCGTGGTTCAACCGCTGCTGTTCGGCGCCTTCCTGGCGTCGAGTTTCCTGGTCGCCGGCTATGCCTTGACGGCCCCCAACGTCGCCGGCCTGCGCACGGGCGCGGCGATCATCGCGCTGGCCGTGATTTTGATCTGGTTTCGCAGCGTGCTGCCGAAGGACATCCGGCGGCATGCGCCGCTTTATCGCGACGGACCGTGGTTTCGCGGCAGCCTGTCGATGCTCTGGCACAACGGTATGGCCGTGTTCATCATGAACATCGGCACGATTCTCGTCGGCCTGATGGCCGGCGCCGAATCAGCCGGCATCTACAGCCTGGCCAATCTGATCGCCAACCTGATCGCCTTCGCCATGGCGTCGATCGACGCACCGCTGGCGCCGTCATTGTCCCGCCTCTATGTGCGGGACGACATGGCCGGCATGCAACGGCTGGTCACGAAAGCGGCGCGGGCCGCGCTGTTGGCGACGCTCGGCATGACGATCATCTTCGCCATCGGCGGCGAGTGGGCGCTGTCGCTGATCCATCCGCGATTTGCGACGGGGTACGAAACCCTGTTGATCCTTTGCACCGGAAAGCTCGTTTTATCGTCGCTTGGCTCGGCAGGCGCCGTCCTGGTCACCACCGGCGATCAACGGAGTTTGGCGGTCGCCACAACAATTTCAGCCTTGCTGACGACGTCGCTCTGCTTTCTGTTGATACCGATCTGGGGCATCAACGGCGCAGCCGTCGCCGGGATCTGCGGGCCGTTGGTCACCAAGTCCTACAACGCATTTCGCGTCTATCGCCGGTTGGGACTGAATACGACGGCCATCGGCTCGCTTTCCTAGTCGCCGGCCTATGGCACGAGCGGGACGCACGCGCTCGCTTCAACATCAGCATCGCCTGGCGCCTCAGGCATCCCGCTCGGCGGTCAATCGGGCCGGCGAAGCCGCGGCTTCTCGGCCAGCACACTGATCGCCAACGGGTAGACGCGCGACCCACGGAGGAAGCCACTGGTCACCAGACATACGGCGCCAGCCAGCCGGGACAGCACGATAAGCGGCAACAGCAGATACTTCTGACGTCGGGTGACCCGGAAGAAACCACCACGGCTGGTGTGCTGCAACATCAGCGCGACGATACTGAAGTAATTGCCCAGGCATTCGACTTTCTTGATCTCGAAGTCGCGGAACAGATCGACAAGACCGCTGGGCGTGTAGCGGACGTAGTCGTCCGGCGCACCGTGTATCGGGAACAGAAACGGTATCGTGATGAATATCCTGCCGCCTGGCTTCAAGGTCCGGTGGACCTCCCTCAACGCCACACGACGGTCGGCGATGTGCTCAAAAACCGAGAGCGCCGCGTAGTTCTCGACCGACTCGTCAGGCAGATCGATGTCCATGGCGTCCATGAAGATATAGCCGTCCTCTTCGATCATGTTGGCGAGCCGATATTTATCCGGGTCGCTGGCGAAACCGGCATAACTGTGACCCTTCACCGCGCCGATTTCGATAATGCCGCCTTGCAGATGGCGGTAACCGTCCCTGATGGAGGCGTCCTGCAGCATGCGCGCCGGCGTCCGCGCGCCGGTCAGGTACGCGATTACATCACTGAGCGCGATCCTTGAATGCCGCTCCTCGATCGTTTGCCCGGACATCAGCAACCTACTCCTACGACAGCTTCGAAGTTCGGCCGGACCGGCGCGCCAGGGCATCGTGCATACCCAACCGCGACCGGCGATCGCGAATACGCCCTGCATACCCCGAAATGCCCTGGTTCGCGACCGACGCCATTGGCCAAAAAAAGGCCACTTTATCGACACTCGAACTGGTCAGATGAAACCCGCATCGTTGCTCGTTAGAGACCGTACGGTGCAAGCAATGGCAATCAATTCGCCGATTCCCAGTTTGGCTTCTTTGATAAGGCTTCCCAATTCGGAAGGTTTCGTTCGACGGTTTACCGGTGAAATCGATCGATCGCGCAACAACGACGATGCGAGAAGCCGTTATCGCGATAAGTTGTCGAACGCCATTCAGCGGCGGTACTACGCGGCACTGAGATTTCGCCATCAGCACATCACTTGGCGTGCGCACCCGGCGTCGGCCGTCCAGCCCAAATCGCCCGGTATCCTGATCATCTCGCTGCCGCGCAGCGGTTCGAGCTGGGTCGGGTCGATCCTTGGCGCCGCCGGCAATGCCATCTATCTGCGCGAACCGCTCAATCAGAGCTATCTTGCCGCCGGCGGCAACGGCACGGTGTTTCCTGTCGACGACACCCGGCTGCCGCCCGGCTATGCCGACGCGGCCCGCGCCGCGTTCCTCGCCCAACCGACGTTCGACACCGGCATCGCGCCGCATCCGCAGCAGTGGACGGGCGGGGATCGCAACCGCCGACGCGTGGTCGTCAAGGAGGTCAATCCGTTCGTTTGCGATTGGCTGGCCCGAGCCTACCGGCCGCGCATCGTCCTGTTGCTGCGCCATCCGGCCGCGATCGCGCAAAGTTATCATCGCCTGGGCTGGGATCTGTCCTATGCGCCCCTTGGCATCGACCCGAAGGAGTCGTTCTGGATCCGGCACGGCGACTTTCAGGCCCGGACGCTGAAACATGTCTTGGCGTTCAGCGCCCGCTACCAAGACATCAAGGTCGTGCGTTACGAAGACATCTGCGCGGATCCCGTCGCGCAGTTCCGCGCGCTGTTCGACTACGGTCAAATCGCGTGGGATGGCGATATCGAACAGCGGATCCGGCGGCAGAGCACCAGCAACGATGATCCGTCGAGCTATGCGACCTCGCGGTTCAGCAACACGATGGCCGGTTCCTGGCGACAATCCCTTAGCCCCGTAGAGATCGCCAATGTCCGGCGCGGCTACTCGCGGCAGATACTGCCGTGGTACCAAACCGACGCGGATTGGGATGGAATTCGGAGCTCGGGCGAAGATAAACGTCGCTCCAGCAGATAACGGAACAAATCACCTGCCAGTTTCGCCGACCAATACCAAGGGCGGGATGATTTTGACGGATCGAATTTGCCCGATCTGCAGTTATTGGCGAACCTTCCGGGCCAAATGCCCGGGAATTTTCGCGACACCGTGCAGCGCCCGCCAAACGTTATATGGCGCGTATTGCAGATAAAGATCGGGATGAACGATATCGAGCCGAACACCGTCGCCAAACAAATCCTGCGGCAGTGACCCGCTGATTTTTGTGTAGGCGTCGCCGGTCGCGTAAACGAGCGTATTCTGCCGATACCAGTAAGGTATTCGATCGTCGTTCCAGATTGCCGGCCTGACAATGTCCAACGGTCGATAATCGTTTCTTGCGAACTTTTCGGCCCAATAGCTCTGCCATTGCTCGTTAATATGCAACTCGCCGCCCTGGCCAGGCACCGCGGCCGAAAACAGCACCAAATTCGCCGACCGGCAGATATCGTCCACAAACGACATGGCCCGGCTTGCGCTCAGATGTTCCGCAACCTCGAGCGATATCGCCAGATCGAAGCGTTCATTCACGCTTACCGGCTGTTCCAGCTCCCAGGTCAGCATGTCCTCCGACGGGATATCCAGGTGCGCCGCGTCGACCCAACTTCCTTCGATCCCGAGAACACGGCCGGCGCCCAGATCGCGCGCAACCGAAAGCCACGTCGCCGATCCGCAACCGAAATCGACGACGCTGCGAATATCCGCGACCCGATTAAGGATCCCGAGAATAGATCGCGCGGAGTGAAGCGTGTTTTCTCGTCGATCCCGGTAAAAGTCGGCGGCGTAGGTCTGGGCTTTTCGTTCTTGATCGGCTTCAGTCATCGTCAACCAGCTTCGAACATCGAGCGGCGGCTCGTCAAAGAAACGCCGTTTCGTTGTGGCATCCTTTCCGGCCGGACGGCAACCACCGGACAGCCCGACACACGTCAATGTCACCAAGGACGGCGGTCGCCGGTCAGTTGACGGGATCGGTTGTCACACGTTTGCCACGGCCAGCGTCGATGCACGGCTGACCAAAATAGGCCCGATCTTGGTCACTGGAGGAAGGACGAACCTGTTCGCTAGTGTTTGCCGGCCGGAGACGTTCGCCGCATCCTCAGGTTGGCCAACGAATGCGAGTGCTGGATCAAAGTTCGACGTCGTCGCCACAGGTATTCGTCGGCGGCTGCGCACGTAGCGGCACCACGATGCTGGGCTCGATGCTGGGCTCCGAGCCCCACATCCTCTGCCTGCCCGAGGCGCAGTTCATCGCGCAACTGATCACGGATAAGCGGCCGCTGAATGCGACCGACATCACCCGGCTGGTCGAGCGCATCGGCAGGCATCCGCGCTTCAAACCCTGGGGCGTCGAGATCGCGCCCGAACGGTTCCTGCATCTGGCGGACAGGGTCGACTATGCGGGCTTCATCGATGCCTTTGCCGCCGACTACGGGCGGACCGTCGGCAAGCCGCAAATTCAGCGCTGGGTCGACCATTCCCCGATCAACATCCGCCAGGCAGGCAAGTTGGCCAACGCCTTCCCCAGATCGAAGTTCATTCACATCTACCGCGACGGCCGCGCGGTGGCGAATTCGCTGCTGCCGCTGGACTGGGGACCGAACGATATCATCGGCATGGCGGGTTACTGGCGCGACTCGCTGAGTATCGGCTTCGGGCTCTCGGTCGTGCTTGCACCGGAACGGCTGCTGCATGTGAAGTACGAAAATCTGGTCCGGCACCCGGAAACGACGATGCGGCATGTCGCTGCGTTTCTGGGAATTGCCTATTCGGATTCGCTGCTGGACACCGGCGGGTTGGCGGTACCGGCATACACGCGGGCAAATCACAGCCTGATCGGCGCCGCGCCTTCCGCCGATCGCATCAATGCCTGGCAGAACCGGTTGAGCAGCCGGGAAATCGAGGTGTTCGAATACCTGGCCGGCGGATTGCTGGCGCATCTGGGCTATGGCCTGGTGGCCGGCGGCAAACCGCGGGCGCCGTCACAGCCGGAACGTCTGCGCTGGCGGCTGCACAATGCGTACAAACGGCGGATCAACGCCAGACGCTATCGCGCCCGCGTATCCGATTTCGGCTCGATGCAGTCCGCCTAGACGCAGCTTCCGTCAGTTTTCAAGACGCGGCCGCGACGGTCATCGGGATTTGCCAGGCCTGCTCGACGTCGATGCCATAGACGTCGCGGAGGCGAGCCAGATCGGGCATGATTCGCGCTTCCGCCACACGCTTCTGATCGGCCGAGAGGCTGAAATCGCCTTTCGCCTTCGGTGAGACGGCGTGACGGAGCCGTTGCCGCAGCGACCGGGGCACAACCGACGTCGCCAACTGCTCCAGCGGCCGAATACCTTGCAGGAACGACCAGGCCGGATTCTCGAGATGCCGGCGGCCGGACTCGTTGTAGGTCCGACTGGTGTCGAATGCGAAGGGCGGCAGATCGAGAAACCGGCAGGTCCGGTCGAGAACGGCGCGGGTATCGTGGCGCAAACCCTCGGCGGTCAAGATCAGCACGTCCTTCATTTCGACGTGCGCCGCATAGGCGTCCAGCTGCATGGCGTAAAGCGAGGACGTCAATGCCTCCTCGAACAACGTGTCTGTCCAAGCGAACGGTGTTCCGGCGTCACTGTTCTGCCGGCTGACGAAATACTTCTGCTCGGCGTAGGACGGCATGCGCTCGAACGGGTGCCGCAGAATGTAGATGAACCGAAACGACAGATCGGTGAGGGTGGCGATACGCGCCGGCACGCTCGGAAACATGGGCTGGATCGTATAGCTGGGGGAAGCTTCGAGCGCGATACGATGCAGATCCGGATCCCAATCCCAGTGGCCGAGATAGAAGTCGCGGCCACGGTCCCAGTGCCGCGAGAAGAAGTTGATCTCCTTGCGGTTGGCAGCGCAGATCCGGGGGTGCTGCGACAAATAGCTGAACAGGCTTGTGGTCCCGGCCTTGCCGGCGCCGATGATCAGGGCAAGATTTTTCGGTTTAGCCATGCGCGCTCGACAATAAATGACAACCTGGACGGCAAATGCATCCGGTCTATCGGCCGGTCAATAAGCCGGCCATCTGCCGGGGTGTCTCCGGTTCGTTCCGCCAAGACAGCGAATGCCGGATCTTGGTGACGACGGACGGCCAAATCAGGCGGCGGATCCGCAGCAGGAACCGCAGCGACAGCAGCGGCCGCTTCGAGACCTTGCCGTTTCGGAGGATCAGACTGATGAGCGTGATGCGGGCGCGGTTAAGCAAGGCAACCCTGGCAGCACGCCGCGGCGCGGCGTCCCCGCCGGCCAGCAGCCGGTCGAGCAGGAGATCGGCGACCCGCAGCAGGTCGCCGACTTCGCCCGCCGAGAGCGGCGCCGGGGCCGGTTGCAGGTGCAACGCGACCAACCGCTCGAAGGCCTCCAGGTGGGGCGCCAGGTCCGGAAACTGGCGCAGCAAATGCGCCGCCGCGATGCGTTTGTGATTGGCGATCTGGTCGTCCCGCCGCGTCACCCCGACGGCGCCGCCATGTCGACGCCAGAAGACCAACGGCCCCTGGAGGACGGCGGCGTCACCGTGCAGCAGCATGCGGGTCCACAGGTCGTAATCCTGGCTGGTGGTCAGACGCTCGTCGTAGCGCAGGCCGGCGTCGCGGATCAGCTCGGCGCGAAACATCGCGCTTGGATGCAGCAGCGGCGACCAGAAGAACGAGTGCCAGCGAACCTCGATGGGCCGGAGGGCGCGGATTGCCACGGCCCGCGTCCGCGCATCGTCATCGAGGCGAACATGGCCCGATCCCGCCAGAACGACCTCGGGATTGGCCTCGAAGAACGCCAACTGTCGGGCGAAACGGTCCGGCACCGCGATGTCGTCGGCATCCATTCGAGCGATGAAACGGCCGCGCGCCGCCGCGAGGCCAATATTCAGCGACCGGGTCAGGCCCAGGTTATGCGGATTGACGATCAGCCGGATGCGCGGATCGTCAAAGCTGCGCAGGATATCGGCCGTGCGATCGGTCGATCCGTCGTCGACGATCAGGAACTCGAAGTCGGTGGCGCTCTGGCCGAGGATGCTCTCGACCGCCTCCGCGAGAAACCGTTCGCCGTTGTAAACCGACATCACAACGCTGATCGCCGGCCCGGGGGTCGGTTGCGTTTCCGTGCTGGATGCGCCCGCCGGCATGGCCATCTATGTCCGCGCGGCCGAGGCCAGACGGCGGGCGGCGACGGCCAGCATCGACGGCAGGTAGCGGTAGGCGCGGACGAGAAAACAGGCCGCCAGCAAGGGCCGCTTGTGCAGGCGGCCCTTGCGCAGCACGGCGCCGAACAGCAGCAGCGCGGCGTTGCGCGTGACAGCGATCCGATCGTCGACCGACAGCGGTCGCGGCGGCTGCGCAACGAAACTCCGCAGCATCTGGTTCACGGCGCCGAGGCAGGCGGCGGCGTCGCGCCAGCTGATCGGCGCTTCGGCGCCGAAGCCATGGATCTCGACCAGCCGCGCGATCTTGTCGCGCTGCGCGCGCAGCGCCGGGAACTGCCGTTCGACATTGGCCCGCGCGATGGCAATGGTCGTCGCCATCTGTTGCCGCCGCCGGGCGACGCCGATGGCGCCGGCATGCCGCCGCCAGGTCACCAGCGGCCGGCCGAGACGCGCGCCCGCGCCAAACGCAAGCATGCGGACCCACATGTCGTAGTCCTCGGCATCGGCATGCTCGTCATAGCGCAGGCGGCCCTGGCCGGTCAGGCTGGCGCGAAACATGACGCTGGGATGGATCACCGGCGAATGGAGCAGCGCGGTCCAGCGAAACTCGGCATCGGCCATCGGCCGGGCGACCCGCTCGACCTGATGGCCGGCATCGTCGATCGAGACATAGCCGGAACCGAGCAGAACCACGTCCGGGTTGGCCTCCAGGAACGCGACCTGTTCGGCCAAACGCTCGGGATGGGCGATGTCATCGGCGTCGAAGCGGGCAACATAGCGGCCTCGAACCGCCTCGAGGCCGACATTCAACGTCTTCGTCACGCCCATATTGCGTTCGTTCGCGATAACCCTGAGGCGCGGATCGTCGATGCCGGCGAGCACCGCGCGGGTGCCGTCGGTGGACCCGTCGTCGACAATCAGAAACTCAAAATCAGTGAAACTCTGTCCAAGGATGCTGTCGACCGCCGCGCGCAGATAACGCTCGCCGTTGTAGACGGGCATCAGGACGCTGACCATCGGTGGCGCGCCGGACGGCGTTTCGGTGGCAGCAGGAATACGCATTTACGGAACCTGCCACAACGCCGATAACGAAAACGCAAACAATCCTGAGACAATTGTATGGCTTGCGGTGCCGGGCACGAGCACTCTGGAGAGGCGATCCGCATCGCGGATATATCTCAGGTCGATTAAAACTTTAGCGGGTGCGCCGCCAGTCAGGTGGATGACCCGCCATCGAATTGCTGATACAGATCTCGACGCAAGCTCGCCGGCCGAACCACGCCATCCAGCGAAAACAAACAAGTTGCGAGACGACGGCGCGGCCGGCCGTCGATTCGAGGGCACGATGACCGACAGCCGACGCGACCGGCCAGACCAGATCTGCCTGATCATCGGCGCGATGAAGTCGGGCACGACGAGCCTGTTCAATTACCTGGCGGACCATCCGCAGATCTGCCCCAGCCGCACGAAAGAGCCGGATTTCTTCGCGCTGGACGAGGTCTATGACCAGGGTCTGGACTGGTACTTCGACCTCTGGAACTGGCGGCCCGGCGCGCAGGCGGTGGCGCTCGAGGCCTCGACCAACTACACCAAGCGGCCCGTCTTCGAGCACACGGCCGATCGGATCGCCGCGGTCACGGGCGTCCGGTTCAAGTTCATCTACGTGATGCGGGACCCGCTGGCGCGGATAGAATCGCAGGCGAAGTATGCGGCCTATGCCGGCCGCGAGGTGCGGGGCGAAGCGCATGCCCGGATCATGCCGCGCTATTCGCGGTCCTATTCGCTCGACGAGGGCGTCAGCGAGCTCGCGGTCGCTTTTTCGAAGTACGCCTATCAGCTCGATCCGTTCGCCAAGCTGTTCCCGCGGCAAGACATCAAGCTGGTGTCGTTCGAGGATCTGATCGGCGACCCCGCGGCGGTGCTGCGCGACATCTGCGGCTTTCTGGCGATCGATCCGACGCACCCGTTCGCCGTCGACGGCAAGGCCTTCAACGAGTCGGCGGGTCTGACCCGGCCGGCGGACGCCTGGCTCAAGCTGCGCGCGATCGGACCGCTGGAGAAGTTGGCGGTGGGCCTGGTGCCGGCGGCGTTCAGGCGGCGGATGCGGGACATGGCGACGTCGCGGCCCCGGGGCCGGTTCGAACTGACCGCGGCAGAACGGGCCGCGGTGCTGCAGGCGCTGGCTCCCGATCTCGTCCGGTTGCGGGACGACTTCGGCTTCGACGCCGAGGCCGCGTGGGGCATCGATCTGGGCCGGGACCATGCCGGCAATCCCTGAACGGCGGCGGGCGGCGACGGCGTGACCGACGCGAACGGGGCGGCCGACGGTCGGCGCAAACGGTTCACGTTCGTGACGGTCGCGCCCTACTATCCCGAGGCGGTGGGCGGGGCGCAGCTATCGACTCATACCCTGCTGACGATACTGGCCGGGTTGGGCTGGGATGTCGGCGTGATTTGCGCCAAGGAAGCCTCGACGAACGCGTCCAGCTATCTCGGCCGCCGATGGCGTTCGGCCATCAACGCGCTGGCGGGGCCCAGTCGCGAGACCGATATGGACTGCGGCTATGCCTGCACGCGGTTCGGGCGGCTGTCGCAGCTTCGCCTGCGCCCGCTGTTCGCCGAACTTGAACGCCGCGGCCCAACGGTGATCGCCACCGAAATCGGCACGGGCGGCCATACGCCCTCGAAGCTCGCGCTGCTGCGGTCGCTGATCGCGCGGCCGGCGCCGAGCTTCGTTTTCGTGCGCACGTTGTCGGATCCGGCCTTCGAGCGGATCGACGGCTGGTCGGGACCGCATCTGACCTTCGTCGCCAATTCGCCGTTCGTCGCCGGAGAACTGGAACGCCTCTACGGCATCGCCGCCAAGATTCTGCTGCCGGTGATCGAGATCGACGGCTTCGGCATGGACGATGCCGACAAACGGCCTTTCGTCACCTTCATCAATCCGGTGCCGGAGAAAGGCGCATCGGTGTTCGTCGAGATCGCCGAGCGCATGCCGGACGTGCGGTTTCTGGTGGTCAAGGGCAAGTGGTCGCAGCGCGACTATGACGGGGCCGGCGATCTCGATGCCATCGCCCGGCTGCCAAATGTCCGCATCGCCGCGTTCACCAATGACGTCGTGCAGATCTATCGGCAGACGCGCGTGCTGCTGGTGCCGTCGCAGTTTCCCGAACCGTTCGGCCGCGTCGTTGTCGAGGCGCAGGCGAACGGCATTCCCGTGGTCGCGAGCGATCGGGGCGGATTGCGCTATGCGGTCGGCGCCGGCGGCATGCTGGTGTCGCCGGCGGACGCGCCGGGCGGCTATGTCGACGCGCTGTACGCGCTGCTGAGAAACGACGCGGCGTACCGGGAACATCGCCGCGCGGCGCTGGCAAACGCCGAGGGCTACCGCCACACGCGCGAATCGCAACTGAACGATTTTCTTTCCGGCCTGAATGGTCTGTTACGACACTAACGTCCCGGCAAGACGGTTGCCGGTTGCCTGGACCATCATCTCGGCGCCATCAGTCTCCGGATTGGGCGGACGACCTGCGGCAGAAGTGGCACCCGTCGCAACTCGCTTCGCAGCAACATCGCGGCCGCCTTCAACGGCCGCAGTCGCTTCGAACGCGCCACACTCCGATCGATGGCGCGAACAATGTCATCGCGGCCGCGTTCCTGCGCCGCGTCACGAATCTCCAACGCGAAATCGACGTCGCTCTGATGCATCAGATAGACGTTCGCCACGCGATCCAAACTGTAGTCGATCCAGTCGAACGATCTGCCCAGACGCCGCTTGTCCAGCAGATCGAGCGTCACCATTGTCCGCAGGCATTTGCTGCATTGGCTGCAATTCGACGCGCTGCGAGAACGCCAGCACACGCGCAATGTGGCCGCCGCCTCGGGTTCTTCGCAGATCCGCGCCGTCTTTTCGACACGCGTGGCGACGCCGCCATGATGAACGAACGCCATATGCGCCGAGCTGTATAGCGGGTCGGCCAGCGGATGCGATCCCCAGGGCGCCAGATGCCCGAAGTCATGCGTCGATCCGATCAGCATGGTCTTGAACTTGTTCGACAGCAGATGGCCGACGCATGCCAACGCCGCGCCATGTGTCAATTCACCCCACCAGCGCTGAAATCCAGGCAAATCGCGCAGATTTGTGGCAATCGGAATGAGCGCCTTGTCGAAATGCGCGGCCGTACGTTCGCCGATCGCGCATGCCTGGGCAAACTCGTCCGGCGCCTCGAGCGGAATATCGAAGCCCCACATCATCACAAGGCTGGTCACATCGGCGCTGGCGGCATCGTCAACGCCGTCGTCCGCACCCAGCAACGAGAAATAGCCATCGACGCCGCCACTGAAGAACAGGCCGGTTTCGGTGCCACGAATTGGATTGGGACACGCCTGTGTCTCGATGTCGACGGGCCGCGTCCACGGATACCAGCTGTGCCAGAGACGTTGCAGGCCCTTGAGATTGTAAAGAAGCGTCGGATCGACCGGGAGGTCGATGACGAGGTCCTCTTCCGCGCATATCGCCGCCGGCAAAAGCATGACCAGCCAGGGTTCGCCGCGGTCGTTGACACTGGCCTCCAGGCCGGTCGGCAAATCGAACCATATCGTCCGGGGCTGCTGACGTGCGAACGCGACCTCTGCTGAAATTCGAACGTGGCCGGAACCCGACGGCGATGGGCGCCGATCGACGGCAACGAGCTGCACAATTCGACCTCGTGCAATTGCTCAAATTAGCGAATAGCAATGTAACTCATACGACCTAGTTCCTAAATTGGATTTAACAAGAAGGGGTATTGTCCGGCGGTCACACCTGGACGATTGCGAGAGCATCACCGCGTCGACCCGCGTCGGCCTCGGCCGCAGAATCCGGACTTAGTTTTTCGGCAGTTCGAAGTCGGGAAAATATCGCTGCAATAAATCGTCGCAGTGCGTTCGCAGTTTTCGGCGAACGAAATCCGCATCCAATTCGGATATCAGATTCCGGTCCTTCCTGGTCGGATGGGAGTGCGACTTCGACGCGTTCAGCTTTTTCAGCGGGCTTCCGGTGAAGCCGGCGATTTGTTCGAGGCTTGCGGAAATTCGATCTGTTCTCAAGACCAGCAGCCTGTCGGGCGGCACCACCGACAACACCCGCCGATTGTGCGCCGCCCAATAGGCGAAGTATCCATCGAGCGTGTAGAACCCGTGATCCTTAAGGATCTTCTCTTCGGCGGAATGAGTATGGATTTCCGGCTTGAATCTCAGCTCGCTCAATCGCAGCCAAGGATTGTCCGGCGGCGACGGGTTGTTGATGCGGTGGTTGACGAACGAGTTGACCCAGGAGTAGGGATCGCGGATCGTCAGAATGAACTTGGCCGCCTCGAAGCGGTCGACCAGCGTGTCGATGAAGAAGTAGTTCAGCTGGCTCGAATTCATCTCCAGATCGAGGCGTCGGTCGGTCGCCACGATAAAGTCGTCAAATGCCTGTCGGGTGATGCGGCCGTTTTCGAACGAGATGATGGCGTCGATCGCCGCCGCGGCGTCCGGCTCGTGCCCGGCGCGGTACCTCGTGGCGAACAGCTGGGCCAACGATACGGTTCCGGATTTCGCCGTGCCGACGCAATAGATCTGGAAACGCCGCTTGCGCCCGGGCAATCCGCGCCGGAGCGCCGGGCGCACGAGCTTCATCAGCATTGGAACGACACGTCCTACTCCCGATCCCGCCGGGGCGATGTGATCCGCCCGAGCGGGATCTCGACTGCGTCACGGCACCGCGAACGGTATCACAGCGGCCGAACGCTTCCAATTCGGCGGGCCCTGGTGGATAAAGTGCGACAGGTTCAAGCTGTCATCGACGCTCGGACGTGACGAAAAGCGCTTATGAGTGAAAATCCGACACCGCCTCGCTACACGGCGCAGGCACAGGAGTTGAAAGACAAGCTGCTGCTCCTGAAAGACCTGATTCCGGTCGGTTCACCGATTTTCTATTTCGATTACGCGGTCTATTCGAATGTCGGCGATCTGCTTATCCACTATGCGACACAGAAGTTTCTGGAAGATCACGGCTATGCGATACGAAGCTGGACGTCGCACCAGAACCTGACGCAACGGACGCTGGACTCGATCACCGACGACGCCACCATCGTCTTCCAGGGCGGCGGCAATTTTGGCGACCTCTACAGCCTTCATCAGGACATGCGGCTGCGCGTGTTGTCGGCCAAACCCAACGTCCGGTCGGTCATTCTGCCGCAAAGCATCTATTTCACGGACGAAGCAAAGACGCGGGAGACGGCACGCATCTTCGCGCGCTGCCGCGACCTGCATTTCGTGACGCGGGACCGTGTGTCGCTGGCGTTCGCACAGAAGCGCTTTTCCGCCAATCTCTACTGCCTGCCGGATATCGTGCATTATCTTTTTCAAGCCGACCGTCCCGCACCGACGGCCGGCGGCACGCTGTATTTCGTCCGCCGCGACCACTTCCGAAGTCCGGATCAGGACCCGGCGGTTCAACATCTGTTGGCGGACGCGCAAGAGGCCGATTTCGTCGACTGGTCCGATTTTCTGAGCCGGTCCGACAAACGGATCTTTCGACTTGCAGACCGGCTGCACCGGCTCGACCGGCTGGCCGGCAACCGCATGCCGGTGCATGCGGGCTGGCTGATCTACCGGGACCGGCTGGTCGACCGCGCGCTGTCGTTCTTCGCTCGACACGACGGTCTGATCACCAACCGCCTGCACGGCCTGCTGCTGGGACTTCTGTCGGGACACCGTATCTCGGTCTTCGACACGCAGTACGGAAAGCTGACGTCCTACTACGAGAGCTGGCTGTCCGATTTCCCCGATCTCGATCTGGTCGGCGCGCCGATCCACGAGGGCTATATGACCTGAGGCCGCCCCCTCTCGTGCCGCCTATCGGCCGGCCGGCCAGAGCCGGTTGAAGTCGTCGGCAACGGCAGCGGCTTCGGGCCGTCGCTTGCGCAGCAGGCGCCGGACCATCAGGCCCGCCGCCGCGGGCAGATAGCGCCAGCAACGGAGAACAAACCGCACGGCCGAAAGCCGCCGCCGGGACAGTCCGCCCTTCAACAGCATCGTTTGAAACAGCAGGCGGGTCGCGTTCTGCCGGACGGCCAGGCGATCGGCATTCGTCAGCGAGGCCGCATAACGACGGAAAAAGCCATCCAGCAACCCATCGACAGCCGCGCGACAGTCCTCCGCCTCGCCAAGCGTGATCGGTTGCGGATTGTCGCCCCCATGAATCGCGACCAGGCGTGCGACGCCGAGACGATACGCGGCAAGATCCGGAAACAGTCTTTCCAGATATCCGTGCGCGATCGAGGTCGTCACCGCGAGCTGCATATCCCGCTTGGCGACACCGATCGCCGCCGAACCGCGATGCCACCGCAGCAGGGGTTCGCCGAGCCGAACGCCCCGGCCCCGATCGAGAATACGGACCCAAAGCTCGTGATCCTGGGCGATGGGAATGGTTTCGTCATAGCTCAGACCGGCATCGCGGACGAGTTCGCCGCGAAACATCACCGTGGGGTGGATGACCGGCGAATGGAGCAGCAACGTCCAGCGGAACTCGGCATCATCCATCGGCCGGTTCACGAACTCGACCACATTGCCCGACGGATCGACGGATACATAGCCCGTCCCGGCCAGCACGACGTCCGGATGGGCATCCATGTAGGCGACCTGGCGCGCGAGGCGTTCGGGATGGGCGACATCGTCCGCATCGATGCGCGCGATATAGCGCCCGCGCGTGGCCTTCAGGCCGACGTTGAGCGCTCTCGTGACCCCGAGATTCCGTGCATTGGTGATGACACGAACGCGGGCATCGGCAATTTCAGCGAGCAACGTCGACGTCGCGTCGGTCGAGCCGTCGTCGACAATGATGAATTCGAAGTCGGTGAAGCTCTGGGCGAGGATGCTCTCGACCGCCGTCAGTACATGCGCCTCGCCGTTGTGCACCGGCATCAGGACGCTGACCGATGGCACGGTCGCCTTGGCGCCGGTCGCGCCGTCGCGCATTGCACCGTCACTGAGCGAATACATGGCGGCACGTTATGCGGGGCTGATCCAGACAGCGTGTGAGCCCGGCCACAGGACCCCCCGTCACCCCTTGATGACGTTGGCCAGATGCTTGAGCGAGGGGAGGTGGCCGGAGCGTTGGCGGCGCAAATGATAACGCGCGGGCTGGTAGAGCTGCTCGACGGAACGCACCTCGATGTCGCGTATCTCGTCGGCCTTCACGAAGAACGCATTTACCCCCGCCAGACCGCAACAGACGAGTTCGTAGCCGCGACCCTTCAGCAGCTCGACGAAACATTGCAACGAGGCGCCCTGATAATCGTCATCGTGCCACGCGTGCCGGTCATTGTAGTCGATAGTGATTTGCATCGGTGGCGGATACTTGGCGTTGTATTCGACGCAGACCACCCTGGCATCGAGACGCGTGAGCCGCTCCAGCACATAGACATCGTTGCCGTCGATATCGACCGACAGGAAATCGACCGCAAGCGGAAACGTCGTCTCGCCAAGCGATCGGAAGGCGTCCTCCAGAACGTCGTCGATATTGTCCCGATCGACAAAGGCGTTCGCGACCACCAGCTTGCGGCTGCGCAGGGGCAGGAACCGGGCGATGAAGTCGGTCTTCTTCTTCGATCCCTCGACCCAGACGCCGCGCCAGTCCTTGAGCAACAGCGCATGCGTGTTGTTCTCCAAACCATCGGAAGCGCCGATCTCGCAGAACAGCTTCGACCTGGTGCCGATACGATCGAAGATCTCGGCGACGATACCGTCCTCGTCGTTTTGCGAGTAAATCTTGTGCCCGGACAGCACCAGGGATTTGTCGTCTTGGGCGCGAACCCTCTCTTTCAGCCGGTCATATTCCTGCTCGATGGCGATCTGCAGGTTGACGTCCTCGATGATCTGCAGCGTGCCCTGCAGGACGAAGCGGAAGAATTTCTGCAGCGGTCGGAAGATACGCTTCAATACGTCGATCACGGCAATCACTTTCGGCAATTTCGATCGGCAATATGGCCCGACATCTGGTCAGCGACCAGCCGCGGCAGCGAGGAAGCGGGACGCGGGCTCGGCATAGGCATCGGGCGCGAAACGGGCCGAGATCGCCGGCGGCACGCTGGCCGCGCGCAGGTCGCGGACCGCCGGCGACGACAGAAATCCGACCCAGTCATCGGCCTCGTCCAACCAGACGACGCCCTCGGTCCCGGGCAGGTCCAGGCCGCGTCCGGCGAAGCGGGTGGCGACGGTGGGCATGCCGTTGTAGAGCATCTCGGCAAACTTCACGTTGACCCCGGCGCCCGAGAAGATCGGACAGATCATGATGTCGCAGGCGGCCCAGACGTCCCGGATCTCGGGCACGAAGCCGTGCCGGACGACACGGTCGTCGTCGAAGCGCATGGCCTCGCTGCCCTGGCCGAACAGATGCAGGCGCACGTTGCCGGGCAACCGTGGCAGCACCCGAACGACAAACCAGTCGAGCCCTTCGCGGTTCGGCCAATGGCTCCATTTCGACAGAAAACCGATATCCAGATCCAGCTTCGATGCCGGCGGCACGCGGCGGGCATGGGGCCGGTAGGCAAAGACCGGGGGCAGATGCAGCACGCGCGCGTCCGGCGCCTGATCGAGGATGTAGGCGCGGTCGTCGCTGGAAATGGTGATGATGCCGTCGGCGCGTCGAAAAACGCGATGCTCGAATTCGGCGAACTTGCCGACGTCGCGGTCATACCAGCGGCGGTAAAGCGCGTATTCGAGGCCCAGGTTTTCGACACTCAGCGCGTGCAGCCTGCTCTCGATGTTGTGGGATATGAGCACCACCGGCGTTTCGGCCGCGAGCTCGTCGATAATCCAGGCCGCCGGCAGATAGTTGACGAGCACGAGGTCGATACCATCGCCGCGGATGTCGGCCCGCACCCGCTCGGCAAGAGACCGCGAACGATAATACGCCATCGACGCGGGCAGCGCGGGGTCCGCGCCAAGGGTCAGGCGATACAGGCGTTTCAGCTTGCGCAGACCGGCCGGCGCCTCGCCGCAGCCGAGATAGTCGATCCGAGCGTTGATGGGCGGCGCCCGCAACACGTCCAGCACGCCCTGCGAATAGGCCGCGCCACCGCCCTTCTGGCCGGCGAGATCGACTGTCGAAAGGCAGAGAATACGCATGCCGAGCACATCCGCCAGCGGATCGAGACACCCTTGGCAAGCCGGCGGACGCCGCCGCGCCGGGAGGCCGAAAGCCCTGCATAACCGCTTTCGGCGGCACGCGCCAGACCCGCCGGAGCGGGAATAGCGGGTCGCCGTCAGATCAATTTGTGAGATCCGTGACGCGATGTTGTCACAGTACGGACGCGCAATATCGCGTTCTAATTCACGACATTGACAGGAAAGCCGGGCAGGTCGGCGGTCGAGCGCGCGTGACGTCTGATCTGGTCGAGGCGGCGTGCCGCCGGACGACGCACCGACGATCGTGCCCGACACGCGTAGGACGCCCGGCTCGACAGTCCCCGTCACGATGACGACCGGTGCGGACGTCCGGAGAGGGAGACGTGGATGATGGCTGACCGGTTGGCGCGGCTGGCGTTCTGGCTCTCGCTGTGTGTCGCCGCCTTCGCTTATGGCGTCGCCGTCGTCGGCTTCCAGATCTTTCCCTATGCGTTCGTCCGATCGACGTTCGTTACGCTTGGCGAGATAAAGCAACACGTCACCGCGAAGAATGTCGGCGCGTTTCTGAAATTCTCTGACATCGAACGGCTGAACGCGGCGTCCGAACGCATTCAGCCGGTGCGTGACGCCGAGACCGACGATGGCTTTCTGTTCTTCGGCGGCCAGTTTCAGTTCATGGAGCACTGCCCCGAACGGGGCTGCCTCGCGGTCATCTATTCGCGGTCCGGCGAACTGGTCGAGGCCTATCCCTACCGGCCGCGCGACATCTTCGAGAGCAACGAAGCGACCGGCTTTCCCTACGAGACGATCTTTTTCGACTTCAGCCGGCATTCCAATCCGCTGGGCATCGAACGCTATGCCAACGGCGACCTGCTGGCGGTGTTCCAGGGCCAATTCGTCTTTCCGTTCGGCACCGGCGTCGCGCGCGTCGACCGGGACGGCCGCCCCGTCTGGTTCCGCTGGGACTACAGCCACCACTGGCCGACGCTGAATGCCGACGAGCAGGCGATCGTGCCCGGTACGCAGATCGGCGACGCGCCCGTGGCCGTGAAGATGCCGGGCTGGGGCTTCCGCCTGCAATGCAAGAGCGGGCATCCCTATCGCGACACGCTGAAGGTCCTCGATCCCGACGGCGAGATGCGCCGCGAGATATTCGTGCTGGACGCGCTGCTGGCCTCGCCTTACCGCGCCGTGCTGAAGCAGTCGACGGATCCCTGCGATCCGACGCACCTGAACTATGCGCAGCAGGTGTCGGACGACCTTGCCGCCAACATCGACGGCGTCGCGGCCGGCGACTTCCTGGTCTCGCTACGGAACATCAGCGCCTTCGGCTTCATCGACGGCGCGGACGGGCGCCTGAAACGCCTGGTGCGCGGCACCTTCATCCAGCAGCACAGCGTGCAGCACCTGCGGGGCACCCAGTTCCTGATGTTTGACAACCTGGGCGCCGACGCCGAGGGCGGCCCGTCGCGGCTGCTGCTGGTCGACCTGTCGAGCGGCGCCGAGACGACGATTTTCCCAAACGCGCGCACGCCCGAGGCATTCCGGTCCATGTTCTCGGCAACCGGCGGACACGTCACGGTGTCGCCGGACCGCCGACGCGCGATCATCGCCTATACGCGCGCCGGCAAGGCGTTCGAGATCCGCCTGTCGGACGGCGCCGTCCTGACCGCGTTCAACAATCTTCACGACGTCGCCAGGGTCGACGAACTGTCGGACAAACGCGCGCAGTTTGCCGCCGTCTTCCGCACCTACGGCATCGATTACGTCCAGATGAGGAGACAAGTGCAATGAGATGTCTTTCCGTCCTCGCGCTCACGGCCGGGCTGCTGCTGGCGGCCGCCGAGGCGCAGGCCTATATCGGACCCGGCGCCGGGCTGTCGGCGATCGGCGCGGTGATCGCCGTGGTCGCCGCCATGATGCTGGCCGTGGTCGGCTTCGTCTGGTACCCGGTCAAGCGGCTGATGCGGCGGCGCGGCGCCGCCAAGAGCGACGCGGCCAAGAACGCCCCGCAACAGGCAAACGCTGATCGATGATCATTGCGGCCGCGATCCTGGCCGTGGCGCTGTTCGTCGTCGCCTTCCGCATGGCGGGGATCGTGCCGATCGCGGCCGATGTCGTGAGCGTGTCGCGCCGGGCCGCGGCGGTGATCGCCGACAGCAGCCTTGACGACGATGCCAAGGAACGGCAGATCCGGGCGGCCTCGAAGGGCTTGATGGTCAGCTTCCTGCAGATCTGCCTGCGGACGGGGGTCGTTCTGGCCGTACCGGCGATCTGCCTCTATGCCGCGTCGCTTGCCGGCCTGATCGAACTGACCGCGGTCAGCGAGACGCTGCTTCGGTGGGAGTTTATCCTGCTCAGCACCGTCGCCATCGTCGTGGTCAGCATCGTCTGGCGATGAGCTTCGCCCACGGCTTCTCCGGCCTCGACCGGTTTCTGCACCGGCTGGCGTTCAACGGCACCGGTTTGCAGATGGCGGTGGCGGATATCGAGGACCGGCTCTATGCCGGGCGCTACGCCGAGATCGCCGTCGACCGGCCGGTCTTCGTTACCTCGCTGCCGCGCGCCGGCACGACGCTGCTGCTGGAAGTGCTGGCGGCTCACCCTGACTTCGCGACGCATACCTATCGCGAGATGCCGTTCGTGCTCTGCCCGCTAATGTGGCATGCGGTGTCGCGGTCGTTTCGACAGGCCGGCGGCGCGCGCGAACGCGCGCACGGCGACGGCATGACCGTGGACTACGACAGCGTCGAGGCCTTCGAGGAAATTCTCTGGCGCGCGTTCTGGCCGAAAAAATATGCCGCCGACCGGATCGCGCTTTGGGACGGGGACGACATCGCGGCCGACGATGAGTTCGGCCCGTTCCTCGCCAACCATATCCGCAAGCTGATCGCGCTCAGGCGACGGGACGGCCTTGCGCCCAGCCGCTATGCATCGAAGAACAACGCCAACATCGCCCGGCTGCCGGCGCTGGCGCGGCTGTTCCCCGACGCGGTGATCCTGATCCCGTTCCGCAATCCCGTCGACCATGCCGGTTCGATGCTGCGTCAGCACCGGAACTTCACGAAGATCCACGGCGAGGACGCCTTCGCCCGACGCTACATGCAGGGCATCGGGCATCTGGAGTTCGGCGAGGCGCTGTGCCCGATCGACTTCGGCGGCTGGCTGGACCGGAGCGACCTGGCGCCGGCGGACAGTGCGGACTACTGGCTGGCCTATTGGTGCGCGGCCTTCGAGCACGTGCTGGAGGCGCGGCCGGCCGGCGCGCATCTCGTGAGCTACGACGCCACTTGCCGGGCCGCCACGGGCGCGCTCGGCAGGATCGCCGATGAAATCGGGCTCGACGACCCGGCGCCTCTAATGTGCCAGGCCTGCAGGTTCCGGCCGCCGGTTGGTTATGACGCCGGCGACCTGGGCGGCAGCCGGGCGCTCGTCGAACGGGCCTTTGCCATCCATGATCGGTTGCGCGACGCCGCCATCGGCTAGCCGGACTTTCTCGCCCCCATCATCCTCAAACCATCTGACGTCAAGTCCGGACGCTAGAACAAACGGCTGACTTACCCAACAAATACGCCAGATTTCGCCCGAAGCCGTGGTGTGAAATAGATCATTCCGCGAATAAGTGGAAAGAAATAATACTGAATCGATTCACTTTGTTCGCGAATTTGTTACACATTCATCACATACATCTTTACCTGAAACAGAGATACTTTTGCAATAGTAACGAACACTGTAAGTTGTAAAATGACGAGTAACATCTCCCAACTCAACGGCGCAACAGCCGCCAGCAAGTCATTGCCTCTTCAGGCTGGCGCGCAATATCCATCGCTCCTGCCCCGGCAACTTAAGGTCTGGTTGCCGTATGTGCATACCGGCAGCGGCAGTGATGTCTATACCGAGCGGCTGGCCGCTGGATTGCAGGCGGCGGGCCACGAGGCCGTGCTGACGCCCGTGGACCGGCGCTGGCAATATCTGCCCTGGCGCTACATGTCGGTGCCAGAGCCGATCGATGCCGATATTACGGTCGCAAATCTAGATGCCGGATTCGCCTTCCGGCGCCCTGGCACCAAACTGGTCCTGGTCGATCATCACTGCGTCTTCGATCCGGCCTTCGCGCCTTATCGCAGCCGCAAGCAGGCGTTGGTGCACGAAACGTTGCTGCGGCACATAGATCGGAAAAGCCTGAGTGTCTGCGACGCCCTGGTGGCCGTGAGCGCCTATACGGCACGCAGCCTGCAGGCCGCGCTGGGCGGACCGGCGGCGTCGGTGATCTTGAACGGTATCGAGACGGATTACTTCAAGCCGGCCGAACCGCCACGTCGGCGCGCGCCCGACCAACCCTTCGGCCTGCTGTTCGTCGGCAATCTGAGCCGACGCAAGGGCGCCGATATGCTGCCGGCAATCATGGCGCGGCTGGGGCCGGGCTTCGAGTTGCGGTACACGCTGGGCTTGCGCTCGGACGATCCATTCGCGGATGTCGCCGGCATGCGCAAGTTGGGCCGGCTATCTCAAGACGAGTTGCTGGCGGCCTATCGGGAGGCCGACCTGTTGCTGTTTCCGTCGCGCCTCGAGGGATTTGGCTATGCCGCGGCCGAAGCCATGGCCTGCGGCACGCCGGCCGTCGTCGCAGACAGCTCGGCCCTGCCAGAGTTGATTGACGACGGCGTTGATGGAGTGCTCTGCCCGGTCGATGACATCGATGCATTCGTCGACGCCGTCAAAAAGCTGGCCGCCGACCCGGACAGGCTGACGGACATGGGCCGCCGAGCGCGGGTGAAGGCCGTCGACAAGTTCAGCCTCGGCGCCATGACGTCGCAATACGTGAACCTGTTCGAACGGCTGTTGCGCTAACCCGGGTATCTGACCCCATCGCAGACTGCGCGGCGTCGCCGCCCTCAATCGCAGTCGCAATACGCGTTTCGGCCCGCTGGCGACGGATCTGACGCCCGCGCACCACATTTACGGCAAAAATGGGCGATGCCGCAGATGCCGCATCGCCGTGCAGCGGGCGTCCAGATATTGCCCACGCGCCGTATCGCGGATTAACCGCCGCGGAACCGAACTCAGAGTAGTGTCGACCATGATCCGGTGGTAAGCATTCAGGCAGCGTCATTCCGGCAACCCGGCGGCAGACCGGCAACTTCCCCGGCTTCTTATCGCCCCAGTCGAGTTCCAGCATGATCGAACGAGTACGTCGCCGGCTACGCGGTGAGATCGCGCGAGGCGCAGTCGGCACCTTCGGGCTTAAGGGCGTTCAAACCGGCCTGATGTTTGTGATCAGCCTGCTGCTCGCGCGACTGCTCGGCGCGGAGGGCTATGGCGCCTACTCCTTCGCGATGTCATGGGCGATGCTGCTGCTTGTGCCCGCCCTGTTCGGCACTCAGCCGCTTCTTATCCGGTCGATGGCCACCTACCGAAGCACGCAAGAATGGGGCTCGCTCAAAGGAATCCTGAGTTGGTCCAAGCAATGGGTGCTGGTGGCGTCGCTCGTCATAACAGGCGCAGCATCGCTGACCTTCTGGATCATCGCCGACCGTCTTGAGCCGGGACTGGCGATAACCACCGTTGTCGCTTTGGCAATGGTGCCGCTGACGGCGCGGCAGCGTGTCCTGCAAGCGGCAATGCAAGGACTTCAGCATGTCGTCAAAAGCCAGGTTCCGGAGATGCTCATTCGGCCGACGCTGTTTGCCTTGCTCCTGGCCGTTGGATTTTCGTTCGCCGGCGATTGGATGTCTGCGTCCGTGGCGGCCGCTCTTCGAACGGCCGCGGCGGCCGTCGCGCTCGTTGTGACCGTTGTCGCCTATCGGCGGGTTTTACCCGCTGACATCCACAACGTCCCGGCGCGGCAGAGGGGGAAGACCTGGATAACTACAGCGCTGCCGCTTCTCTGGATCAACGGGATCACCGTGTTCAATGCCCAGATCGGCATTATCCTGGTGGGTATCCTGAAAGGCGTCGAGTTTACCGGGATCTACAACATCGCTTTCGTGATTTCCGGCTTAATCGGCTTCGCCTTGGTGTCCATAAATGCACCGTTGGGCCCAATGAGCTCGAGGCTTCACGCCGAGGACAATCTGACGAAGCTTCAGAGCCTGACCACCAAGGGAGCCCGTACCGCTTTCCTGATTGCGGCCGTGCTGACGATTGCTTTTGCCATTGCCGGTAAGTGGCTGCTGTCGATCGTCGGACCGGAGTTCGTCTCCGGCTACGACGCGCTGCTGGTACTGGCGATCGGACAAATTGTCGTCGCGGGCCTGGGCTCGGCAGGCGTTCTGCTTGTCATGACCGGCGATCAGGACGGCGTCGCCATCGTCGGTACGGTCGGAATGGCGGTGAGTTTCTCGCTCTATATGCTGCTGATCCCCCGCTACGGGATCGACGGCGCGGCGATGGCCGCCGTGTCCGGCAGCTGCTTTACCGCCACGATACTTTGCTTTCGCCTGCATCGCCGCCTTGGCATCGACTCGACCGTCCTCGGCTTTTATCGCCGCCATCTGCACAGGGCGTAATCAAGAGTCCAAACGACACGGAAATGCCGACGCATGGATCAAGTCTTGACCGGAACAGCGACAGATCTGGTTTGAACGACATATCTGCATGCTAAACCTTAGGGCGTCATACAATTATGCAGAAAAATTCCGCTATAAAATATTTATCCGACAAACTGAACTCTACGCTTTCGAGCGCCATCTCAAATAATGAAAAGATATTCTATTTCGATTATCCGGTACATGAGAATCTGGGCGATTTATTGATATATCTCGGGACCGTCCGCTGGTTCGAAAAAGTAGAACTCGAAGTTGGCGGAAGTTGGAACTACAAGAACTTCACCTACCCGGAATTACCTAAGAGTCATACAATTGTTTGCCATGGCGGCGGCAATTTCGGCGATCTATACGCCTATCAGAATTTTCGCGAGTCGTTGGTAACGTCCTATCCAGACAACAAAATCGTCATGCTCCCTCAAAGTCTGCATTTCGAAAAACCCGAGAACCTGGCGAAGACATCAGAGATATTGAACGCCCACCGTGATCTGCATTTGTTTTTCCGGGACACGGAAAGCCTGGACATCGCTCGCAGCCGCTTCGAGGCCCGCACCATCGACCTTGCGCCGGATATGGCATACTTCCTCCAGGATGATCTCGGCGCAATCCGGTCGGGCGACGGCGGCGCGCGGCGGTACAAGACCGTCTACCTGCTTCGCAAGGACATAGAAGCATCGGGCCAAACCATCGAACCGGATCCCGAACGATCATGGACGGGCGACTGGGATGACGCGCTCGGGGGCTACGTGCCGTTCATCCGCGCGATCAGAAGAGTCAACGGCCGCCTCGGAAAGCACATGCCGGCCGGCTTGTTCGAGCGCGCCTGGCGCGCGACCGCCTGGCGTTTGGCGCTGAGATCCGCCGGATTGTTCAGGGATGCGGAAAGAGTTGTCACGTCAAGACTTCACGGTCATATTCTGGCAAACTTGATGGGCGTGCCAAATATGTTGATAGATAACAGCTATGGAAAAAACAGAAAATATTTTGAAACTTGGCACAAAAACATGAATTTGGGCGAGTTATACGAACGAAAAAATCAATAGAAACAGAAATCGAAAGCCAAAATAACCGCGAACAACATCAATATCCTGCACATGGGCCGCGCCGCGTGGAAAAATGATCAAAGAGTTAATACGAAAATCCCGGCGTCGTTATCTTTACATGATGTTGCCGCGTATCGCCAAGAACGTCCTGAAAGACAAACTCACATATCTTTCACCGGCGAAGTTCCACAGCCTTTATTCGACGCTGGACAGCGTGCAGCAGAAAAACGTGGCCGGGGATTTTCTGGAGTTCGGCATCGCGTTGGGCGGTTCGGCCATCTGTCTCGCATCGGCGCTGGACGGCGACAGACGCTTTCACGGATATGACGTCTTCGACACTATACCGCCGCCAAGCGATCGGGACGACGACGATTCGAAAACGCGCTACGACCAGATTCAGGCGGGAAAATCAGAGGGCATCAAAGGCGATCGCTATTACGGCTACGAGGACGATCTCTTCCTCAAGGTCAGCGACAACTTTCGGAAGTTCGGCCTGTCCGTCGACGGCGAACGGATCGTCCTTCACAAGGGACTGTTTCAGAATACGGTGCGCTTCGCCGACGACGACCGGATCGCCCTCGCGCACATCGATTGCGACTGGCACGATCCCGTCGCCTTTTGCCTGGACGCGGTATCGGCAAAACTCAGCGCCGGCGGCTTTATGATTATCGACGACTACAACGACTATCGAGGCTGCAAAACGGCGACCGACAAATTCGTCGAAACGAATGCCGGGTTCGACCTCATCAAAACCGAGCCTCATGCCGTGATTCGCAAACGCTAGAGTGACGTCACCAGCCTCTGCGACCGTTCGACCGATGCCCGCGAATTAGACCGATCTGGCGAGCCAGCGACGCCGCACGGCCATGCACCGCATGACGCCCGACGTCGAACCGACCGAGCATGGCCGGAAAAACCGTTGGGCGAAAAAGTGTGGACCGGGTTATGTCTAAACGGGTCTAGTGTTTGAGTGAACTGTATTTCAAGCAATGGCAGATCACCGGCTGTAAGGCGTGTTCTGGCGCTGGAGAAGGAATGCAATCAGCTTGACGGAGGAAGGACATAGTTCTTTGGCCGAATTATAGGGCCGGCCGCTAACTTTCGATCAACCGACTTCGGGGCATGGATATGAATTTATTGTTGGGTCGCATAGCAAATCTGGTACTCGTTCTACCCATTCAACACTCAAGGTTATTAAAATGGATGCTTCTTTCCTTATCCAGGCGTGTATTCAGACAAGTTGTAGATCCCTATAGCGCGCTTAAGGCCAACTTTATTGAAGACGGTGATCGATCGACGTTCGATCGTGACGTTCGCATGGAAATCGTGAAGCGATTTGAGGCAATCGACAGAGGTGTCAACGTTGCATCGAATCCTTCAGACGGCTTGTTTCTGGCTCAAGCCATGTTGTCCCTTGATGGTCCTGGCTCGGTGATTGAGTGTGGATGCTTCGCCGGAGGCAGCACGGCCAAGCTCTCAATTCTTGCAAAGCTGACCGGGCGAGAACTTGTTGTATTCGATAGCTTCGAGGGATTGCCCGAGGTCGACTCATGGAACGAGGACGATCTGCACGTCCGTCAGGGGAGCGAAACCGGGTCAAAATGGAAAAGCGGGGAATACAACGCGACGCTCGAACATGTGTCGGGGAATGTGAAGAAATTCGGCGAGATCGAGGCATGTCGTTTCGTTCGGGGTTGGTTCAGCGATACGCTTATTGAAGAGAACCTACCGAACCAGATTGCATTTGCATTTACGGATGTTGACCTCGTCTCTTCCGCCCGCGATTGCTTGTTGGCGATTTGGCCGCGTCTTTCGGACGGCGCCGTCTATTTTACGCATGACGTAGCTTTCCTCAAAGTTTTGCAAGCACTTACAGATCCCGAGGTCTGGCAGTCCTTCCGCGAGCCGCAGCCCGTTATTTTTGGCGCAGGCTACGGGCTCAGCGATGCCTCCCCCCATTTGGGCATGATGATCAAGGGTGACCTGACGCCGGATTACCTTGAAAAGATCACCCTGAAGGTTTTTACCCACACAGTGGCGTTTGAGAAGCATGTGAACGGTTAGCGCGCGGACCGCATGTCACCGAAATGCAAGCGTTCACCGGCGTGGGCAGCGTGCCAAAGCCGATCCGGACCGGCCACTTGCCGGCGTCACATGGGCAATCGCATGTCAGCGCCTCGATCGAACGGCGAAACGAACCAGCCGGCGGGCAATACGTCTTAGCGGACCGATAAACCTGTATTTCAACAACAACAGTCGGACCCGCCTGAACGCTGGCGCGGACCGGCCATGCGCCTTTGCGTGATCAAGCAGCGACCGCAGCTCTTGGGCCTGGGCGTCCTGCCTGATCTTTATGCGGCTCAGGTCACGAATATCGAGCGCCGTTTCAAAGCACGGCGCTTCCTGGGCGCCAGCAGCGAGGAAATTCAGTTGCGTGCGCAGGCATTTTTCGCACTTGCCGCAATTTCGGTCCTGTCGTTTTCCCTCCCAGCAGACCTTGAGACTTCGGCAGGCCTGTTCATCCCGAAGCAACTGTTCGATCTTGTCCGTCCGTGAGAACCCGGCGCCGTCGTGGACGATGGTAAAGTTGTCTCCGGATAGCAGGTGGTCGGTGGCAGGATTCGAGCCCCATGGGAGGACCAACCCGTCATAGGGTTCTGAACTGCCCGCCAAACCGAATTCGTAGGCGTGCGCGTACTGATGGAGGCAGGCCGACAATTGCGGCAGAAATGAATCTTCCCACTTCTGCAGCCCTAGCTCTTTTATGTTTGTGCGAACGACGTGAAGCTCGAGACCCAACCTGTCAATGAGCGGCTCGCAGCGTTTGACTAACGATCTGAAGTCGCTGGCGTTGTCCAACTCGACGTCGAAGCCATGCACAACCAGCACGGCTGCAAGGTCGTAGGACTGGTTGCCAAGCCATCGACGGGCATGCCGCAGGGCCGTAAACGTTCCGTCGACGCCCCCAGAAAACGCCGAGATCGCCGTTCGGCTTCGGCGTTCGGGACTCGGATCGACGATTGCGTCGGGGACAACGTCAATCGGCTGATAGACATCCGGACGCCACATATGCCAGGCGGCCTGGAACTCGGCGAGGTTCTGCATCGCGCGACGCGACATGGGTCCCCGCACCCGTAATGTGCGCGCCTGTCGCATGGCGTGCAGCACGATGCCGAAGACGAAACCATCCAGCACCAGCGGTTCCGGTGCGTCTGGCATGTCAAAGCACTCGAAGTCGATATCCACCCGCCCGCCCGCATTGACGGCACTCGGGCCTTCGAGCGTCATGCGACGAACGGTTGTCCGTTCGCGCTGCGATTGGGAAACATGCAATGTCAGATCTTGCAACGGCGACTCCACGCTAAACGATTGGCACGCCACAGCGGCTCGTGAACAGGAAGAATGCCAGAGGTAAGAACCGGTCGGGCATCCGCCTGCCGCTATGGCGCTCCTAAGCCGAACTCCGCAATCTCATCCAGGCCGCCGACCAGAGGTACCGCCGCAGCCGAAACAGAACTCGAAGCAATAAAAAGAGCTTCCGCCTGGCCTCGCCGCTTCGCACGATCACGCTGTAAAGCGTGACGCCGGCCTGCGCGGACACGGCGGCCAGATCGCGCGGACTGAGGCGGTGTCGGCGATCCGAGATGAAGCTTTCATAAAGCAGATCGACGGCGGTCGCGCACGTGTCCGCTCCCCGCCAGGACAGGGGCTGTGAACGAGGATTGAGGTGTATGTCGAGCAGCTGCTCGAACTTTTCACGATGTATCTCGAGCGCCGGAAACTGCCGCTCGATGTTGGCGATGGCCAATCTCTTGTGGGTTTCGGTCTGCTCCGCGCGCCTGGCAACGCCAATGGCATCGTCGTGCCGTCGCCAAAGCACCAAGGCGCCCGGCAGCCGGGCGGCGGCGCCAAGCTCGGTCATCCGGATCCACATATCGTAATCCTCGGCTGACTTCGCCGAGTCGTCGTATCTCAAGCCGTGCTCGCGCACGAGAGCGGCCCGGAACATCGCGCTGGGATGCAAAATGGGCGACCAGAAAAGCAGCTGCCAGCGAAACTGAGCCGGCGACAGCGGTCGCGTCGCCTTCGCCAAGCTGCGCGCATCGTGGCCAGACCGCGCATTGCCGGCGCCGACGAGAACGACATCGGGATGGGCATCGAAATAGGCCATTTGACGCGCCAGGCGGTCAGGAAGCGCAATATCGTCCGCGTCCATCCGGGCGATAAACCGCCCACGCGCCACCTCCAGGCCGATATTGAGCGTTTGCGTGAGCCCCAGGTTGCGCGGGTTTGGGAGCAGCCTTATGCGTCGATCGTCATAGCCCCTTAAGATCTCGGCTGTCCGATCTGTCGAGCCGTCGTCAATGATGATGAACTCGAAGTCGGAGAAGCTCTGGCCGAGGATGCTCTCGACGGCCTCGGCCAGAAAGCGCTCGCCGTTAAACACCGGCAAGATGACGCTGATGGCCGGCGGAGCCGGTTTCGCATCCGTCTCTGCAAGCTGTGATCCACGCTGATCCGGCATTCGCTACGACACTCCAAACGACGGGTCTTGCTCACGGGTGGGCATGGCCGGTGTCGTGAAACAGCTTCTTATCGGTGACAGTTTCAATCCCGGCAACACAGGGGTTATGTCCCGCGCATCACCCCGCGTGGCTGGTTGGCGTCCCGCGCCATGACCTCGGCGACGAATGCCGCCAAAGCCCGGCGGTGTGATCGCAGATCGAAGTGTGACGCAACGTCGGCCGCGACATGCGACGCGCGCAGCGCCGTCGCCTTCTCGGACGACAGAAACGATACCCATTCATCCGCTGTATCAAGAAACACAAGGCCGGGCGTTTCCGGCAGCACCAAACCGCGGCCAGCAAAGCTTGTCGCCAAGGTCGGCATACCGTTAAAGAGCCCCTCGGCGAGTTTCACATTCACGCCCGAACCCGAAAAAATCGGACATATCATGATGTCGGAGATCTTCCAAACATCCTGAATATCTTCCACGAACCCATGGGCGACAACGCGCCGATCCGAGAATTTCAGCTTGTCGCTGCGCAGACCAAACAGGTGTACTCGGACGTTGTCCGGCAAACCAGGCAGAACCTTGTCGACGAACCAGGCCAGACCTTCGCGGTTTGGCCACCAACTAAGCTTCGAAACATAACCAAGGTCCAGCGTCTGCTTGTCGACGGGTGGTGGCCGCTCGAAAGGAACATAGTCAAACATTGGCGGTACGCAAATAATGGGATATCCGGAAGAGTTCTCTCGAATGAATTTCATGTCATCTGTAGAAATCGTTATGACACCGTCGACGTTTTTGAATGCCGAGCATTCGAAGTTCTGAAACTTGCGTAGATTCGATTCAAAATACGAGCCCAGAATTGGAACTTTCTCCCTAAATTTTTTCGTTCGCTCAGCATAAATATGATGCTCTATGTTGTGCGCGATCAAAATCTTCGGCACTTCTGGCGGCAATTGATCCAACAACCAGAGGGTCGCGCCATAGTTGATCAATATTAGATCTATCTCGTTATGAGAAAGAAATTCAGATAATTCTAAAGAGAACTTTTTCGATCTT
This sequence comes from Alphaproteobacteria bacterium, assembly GCA_965232515.1. Lineage (GTDB taxonomy): Bacteria > Pseudomonadota > Alphaproteobacteria > JANQKO01. Next base: position 4,219,100 of record CBDDPY010000002.1, read on the forward strand.
TCGTAAAGAACAAATGCCGGAATCTCCGACAACAGCGACCTGCCCGCCGAAAAAATCCTTGTAATTCTTTGAGACCCACAGATCAAACCATCGGATTTCAAATACTTAATTTCAGCACACAACGGATTGCCACGAAATGCTTCGAGAACGCCCTTAGAGTACGCGGCACCGCCACCCTTTTGATTATCGAGATCAATTGTCGATAGACAAAGAACCCTCATCCAATACTTCCCCAACTTTCTTGACGATCCAAGATGATGTGAGCTGCAAGCCCCGCACACTCGGACAAATGGTTTGATATTTTGTCAACTATCGCGAGCAATGATAAGCCAAGCTCGCAAATGTTCAATCCGTCAAGACTGCGGCCAGCCAATCGTCAGTCGGGATCGTGCAAACTCGGCGCCCCTAAACGTCATCGACGCCATCGACGCCTTCGCCGCCGGCACAAGGGCGCCGTCCGTCGATCCCGACCGGCGGGCCGAATTGGACCGCGTCAGCCGCGGACGGGCTGTCCCGCGATCAGGTCGTTGAACAGGGTGCGATAGCGTTTGGCGATTTCGCGCCAGTCGTAACGTTCGCGCACGATTGTGGGAATCTGTTGCGGGTCGCGGACGTGGAGCTTTCCGTCGAGGAAAGCCTCGAGGCGCGCGTGGCATTGCCCGGCGCCGTCATAGACGAGCGCGGTCTCGTCCGGGACCACGGCGTCGGCGATGCCCTCGATGGCGCTGGTCAGCACCGGCAAACCCCAGGCGCCCGCCTCGATGGCGACGATGCCGAAACCCTCGGCGTCGCCCGGCACGTGGATGTTCGGCATCACGTAGAGATCGCCGTATTTGTAGAAGGCGTCGCGGTCGGGAAAATCGAGCGGCCCGAGCAAGACGATCCGGTCCCTGGCCGGCGATTGCCGGATCGCATCCTCGACCAGGTGCCGTTCCTTACCCGAGCCGATGATGAAATAGCGGTAATCGGTGCGAGCCACCGCCGACAGCACCTCGCGCACGAACCATTCCACGCCTTTGCGCTTGGTGAAGTTGCCGATGGTAAAGAGCACCCGCTCGCCGGACGCGACGGCATAGCGTTCGCGCCAGGTCGCCTCGTCCAACGCCTGGTCGTAGAAGGCCTCGAAATCGATGCCGTTCGGGATCACGTCGATGCGGCTCGGATCAATGCCGCGGGCGATGCAGACGTCGCGCGTGTAGCTGCTGACGCAAACCACGTGATCGAGCCGGCGTACGGCCGGCGGGATCAGCCGGCGGTAGAGCCAATGCTCGCGCGTCATGTCGAGGCCGTGGATGGTGATCGAGACCGGCCGGCGCGAGATCCACTTCAGCGCCAGCGCCACGGGCGCCAGCATGCCGTCGCCGAAATGCACCAGCCGGCAGCCCCAGACCGCGCCCAGCGCCCGGAAAAAGGCAATGACGGCGAAGATCGGGATCTGCTTCTTGCTGCCCTTGTGCGCGATCAGCCGGATCCGGAAGAACGGCGCAATGTTTTGAACCAGATCGTGGCAATAGCGCGCCATGCCGCCGGTATGCGGCGGATAGTCCTTGGTGATGAACAGAATGCCGGGCTTGTCCAAGACGTCAGGCCCCGCCGCCGTGCATGGCTTCGACGGTCTCGACCATGGCGGCGGTGAGATCGATCTTCTCGGACAGCAGCTTCTCCTGCCGCGCCTTGGCGTCGGCCTTGACGTCGTCGAGCGCCAGCAGCTCGTCGAGGCGGGCGAGCGCGCGGTCCTCGTCGCTGGCGGTGAAGTAGTGCGCGAGGCCGTAGCGCTGCTCGATCTCGTCGATGACGCCCCGGCCGGAGCGCGAGACGAAGATCGCGTGGCTGCCGAGCAGGCAGGCCTCCTCGGCCATGGTCGCGCTCTCGCCGACGAACAGCCGGCAATAGGCCAGGAGGTGATGCATCTTCTCGACCGGCACCTTGGCGCAGTAGTGCTGGAACTCGGCCGGCACCGCGCCCTCAACCGAGAGGATCATCTGGCCCTCGCGCGCCAGCCGCTCGATCAGGCGGCGCTTGCCGCTGTCCGAGAAGCCGGTCTCGCCGACATCGTGGACGGATTCCCAGGCGACGAAGCGAACGACGAAAAAGGGTTTGTCCGGGCTCAGATCGAGCTTGGCCAGCACCGCCGGATCGGGCGTGAAGCGGTTGGGATGCAGATAGGCAAGCCCGTGAAAGCCCTCGTAGCGGCGGTGCGCCCGGCCCATGTCACCCACAAAGGACACCGGCGTCATATAGGCGTCGCAGAGCCGCGAGACCACGGCGTTGACGATGCGCGCGGTCTCGTTGTCGTAGTAGACGATGGTCTTGGCCTTCATGAAGCGCCCGGCGATGGCGATCGCCGGGCCCATGCAGCCGATCATGAAATCGGGCTTGAACGACCGTGAGAGGCGCCAGACGGCCCAGGCACGCCGCGCCAGCTCGGTCACCATGCTGACGGCGCCCTTGCGCTGCACGCTCAAGGTGCGATGCGGGATGCCGAAGGCCTGCAGCAACTCGACGGCGATGTCCTTCTCGCGCGCCGTCACCAGCACCTCGTGGCCGCGCGCCTGCATCTCGTCGATGAAGGCGCGAAACAGATGCACATGCGCGGGGTGCAGGATGTCGACCAGCAAACGCATTGGATACCGTCGTGTCAGCTAAGCGCCGCCGGCGCGCCGCAGAACGACAAGCTGATTGCAGCCCAACTCGAAGGTCGAATAGCGCTCGACCCGAAGATCGAATTCGTTGGCCAGGATTTCGAACCGCTTGCGGTTGTAGATGACAATATGGTCGTCCGCCGCCGACTTCGCGAACAGACCCACCGCGGCGCCAAGACGATGCACGATATCGTTGCCGAACGGCGTCGGCGTGGTGACGACAATGCGGCCCTGCGGCTTCAGGCACTTGATAGCCTGCTCGAACAGATGACGCTGGTTGAAGATGTGCTCGATCAACGCGATCATCACCACCGTGTCGAACCTGTCATCCAGACCGAACCCCTCGATGTCGACATTCAGCGCGAAAAACTGCGAGTCGGGAAATTTCTGCTTCAGCTTTTCGACATTCGACGGGTTGTAGTCGATGCCGACATACCGGGAGATATTCTCGCCGCCCCAGATCTTGGTGTCGCCCGGTCCGCAACCGAGGTCCAGAACATCGCCGCGAATATACGGCCGCGCCTGCTTCATGCGCGCATCGCGAATATAGCCGGATAACAAGCCCATGGGATTACGCGTTCCTGTGGTTGGCCGGACGCGGCGGATCAGCCGGCGCCGCCGGGGACGCGGTAAACCACCGCGGGCGGGTTCGGGCGCGACAGGCGCGTGACGATGCCGGGCGGCAACACGCGATCGACCTGCAGCGCCGACAGCAGGATACCCAGCACCCGCGGCGGCGGGTCGATGCGCGCGACCTCCGGCCAATCGGCCCCGGGCTCGTACAGCGCCGGATCGAAGGCGGCGCGCTGATGCGCCCGGCCGGTCTTGGCGTTCTTGGGATAGTGGAAGAACAGACTGCCGGCGGGCGGCGGCTCGGGCCGCACCAGCGCCTCGTCGGCCGCCGCCCAGTCCAGGAAACGGTCGGCTTTTCGGGCCGTGCGCGGATCGGTATAGACCGCCTCGCTGGCACCCGCGACATAGCCGGCGAGCGCGCGTTCGCCAAACAGCGGATCGCGGTTCTCGACCATCAGGCAGAGCACGTTCGTGGCCACCAGGCCGGCCGCGACCAGACCGGCAAAGATCCGGGAGAAGCCCGGCAGCACCAGCACCAGCCAGACCGTGACCAGGACCACGCTGACGTAGGTCATGGCACTGAAGTACCGCGGCAGCGGCCGGATCGACCCGCTGTAACCGATCCAGAGGAACCAGACCAGCGCGAAGCCGGCGAGCAGGCGGACGGTCCGCCGTTGCTGGTCGCTGAGACGCTGACTGCGGGCGGCCATCCAGGCGGCCGGGACGGCGAGGAAATACAGCAGGCCGAATTCCTGGTTCACGAGCAGCGCCAGCAGCGGCGCGATCAGGCGGTTGTCGCTGATATTCCCGCTGCCGCCGAGATGCGCGCCCGTGAGCGTGCCGATGTTGGCCACCGACGTGTGGGTGCCGAAGGCCGCCGTCAGCCGATGCAGCGGATCCCCGGTCATAATCACGTTGTAGAGCGTGTCGACGCCGACCACGACGGCGACGCCGGCGGCCATCACCCAATACAGCCGGCGCGGATGCAGGCTGCCGAGCAGGAACAGGATGGCGTAGAAGATGATCAGGCCGCCGCTGGTCAGCCGCGTCAGCAGCGCCATGCCGGCGGCGAGACCGGCGACGAACAGCCAGGTCTTGGCCTTGGGCGACCCGGCCGCGGCCAGGAACAGCCATAGCGAAGCGGCGCAGAAGAAGACCTCGATGACGTCGACGCCGGCAATGGTCGCCTGCACCGCGAACAGCGGGGTCAGCAGCAACAGCGCCGTGCCGGCAAGCCCGACGCCCGTACCGAAGAAGCGCCGCAGGAAGACATAGCTGACCAGGAGCAGGCCCAGGAAATAGGCCGTTGTCACAGCCACGGTGTAAACCTCGGCGGCGCCGAACAGGCCGATCACGCCGGCGAGCGGCAGCACCAGGGTCAGCCGGTTCGACCAGTGGCTGTTGCCGACGACGGGCGCCTCGGTCAGCCACTTCTCGGCGGCGTTGAGGTAGATCTGGTCGTCGCTGCCGATATGGCCGACCCAGGCGAAAGACAAAACGGCGAAGCAGAGCAGCGCCAGGAACACTAGATTGGCCGTATCGCGCATGAACTCAATCGCCCCCTGATCGTCGGCCGACCCGCTGGCCCGGCCGAATCGCATCACCGGAATCGCCGGATACTTACCAGCCGGCCGACCCGAACGGAAGCGATCAAAGACTGAAGATCTTAACGAAACGTCGCCGCCCGCCGGCGCAGCGCGGGTTGCGGTTCCGCAGCTCCGTCACTACCAAAAAGCGATCCTTGCACCGCCGCACTGGTATTTTCCGCGCATTCGTGGTTCGCTTACAGCTAAGAAGCTTCCGCCAAAGGGAGGCCGACATGCGAATGCTTATCGTCGCTGTGACATTTTTGGTTGGCTTGACATCGTCGGGCTGGACACAGGAAAGCCAACCGGCCGAGGAACCACCGCCCGCCGTCATCGCGGACGTGCAGGTGCTGCTGACCGATCTGGGCTTCAAGCCCGGACCGATCGACGGCATCTGCGGCGATCGCACGGTCGCCGCGATCAAGGCCTATCAGATCGCGGCCGGCGTCTCGGTCAGCGGCAAGATCACCGACGACCTGATCGCCAGGCTGAGAGCCGCGCGCGAGCGCGCGTCGACGCCGATTCCGGCGACGGTGCGGACAGCATCAAAACACCGATGCGAGTCCTACATCATGCTGATCGCCACCGGCGCCGTGCGCATCACGGGCGGGTGCCCGGACGACGCGCCGGCGGCGCTACGCCAGCGTCATCAGGAAGAGATCCGGGCGGCCATGGCGCGCGATCCGGATCCGATCTTCAAAATCGTGCGCACGGCGCAGTAGTCGGCTGTCATTAGTGAGGCAGCGCACAGGCCGGCCGCGAAGCAAAGGACATAATATCGACACACAACCTGGAAGAGGGGGGCAAGTCCGTCCATGACATCGGTGTCACGGCGGCTGCCGACGACCATGAAACGACCTCAGGCACGCACCAACACCATCACATCGACCCCGGCGAGTCGGTTCTGGCCGGTCTGGACGGCGGCGCTGATGCTCGCCGGCCTCCTCGGCGCACTGATATCGGCGTCGGCCTTCGCGCAACAGTCGGAGAACCTGGCCGACAAGATCAACAAGGGCACGGTCGGCATCATCTCGGGCGGTGTCGACGGCACCTATATCCGCATCGCCACCGATCTCGCCTCGGTGCTGGACAAAGGCGATCAATTGCGCGTCGTGCCGATCGTCGGCAAGGGCTCGATCCAGAACATCGCCGATATCCTCTATCTCCGGGGCATCGACATCGGCATCGTGCAGTCCGACGTGCTGGCGCATATCCGGCGCGAGAACATCTATCCCAACATCGAGCAAAAGGTGAGCTACATCACCAAGCTCTATAACGAGGAGTTCCATCTGCTGGTGTCGCGGGACGTCCAGTCGGTGCAGGATCTGGCCGGCCGGCAAGTCAACTTCGGCGTTGCCGGCAGCGGCACCTTCATGACGGCGTCGATCGTCTTCGACACGCTGGGCGTCGACGTGCGGCCGGTCTCGCTCGATCAGGCCCTGGCGCTGGAGCGGCTGAAGACGGGCGAGCTGGCCGGCATGGTCTATGTCGCCGGCAAGCCGGCGCGGATCTTCTCGGACATCACGGCCGACGACGGCGTGCGGCTGCTCCCCGTACCGCTATCGCCCGAGCTGCTCGACACCTATCTGCCGTCGCGGTTCTCCAGCGAAGACTATCCACGGCTGCTGTCGTCGGGCGACACGGTCGACACCGTCGCCGTCGGGGCCGTCATGGCCGTCTACGACTGGAAGCCGGGCACCGCGCGCTATTACAAGGTCGCGCGTTTCGTCGACGAATTCTTCGGCCGGTTCGGCGATTTCCAGATGGCGCCACGCCACCGGAAATGGCTGGAGGTCAGCCTGACGGCGGAGCTACCGGGCTGGAAGCGCTTCGCCCCCGCCGAGAAGGCGCTGGCAAAGGTGAAGGGCGCGAACTGACGCGAGACGGCGGCGCATCGAACCGGTATCGCCTGCTTCGAGACGACTCCTTCGGGGTCTCCTCAGCATAAGGATTCTTATTTGATATCAGTGCCTTACCTCATGCGGAGGAGGACCAACGGCCCGTCTCGAAGGATGGGCCATCATGCACTCGCCAGCCGAAGTTATTGCACCTTTGCGCCGGCCTGTTCGCGTAGCCAGGTTTTGAGCAACTCGATCTGGGTGGTGGCGTCGAGGTCGCCGCGTTCGGCGCCGATGGTGTACCACTCGAAGGCCCGCTCGGTATTGGTCGAGGGTCCGCGGATACCGACGCGGTCGAGATAGGACGGATCGTGGCTTTTGGCGAAGGCAGTGGCGCCCTTGGCACTGCCGCGCTTGGCGGCGAACTCGAACAGCAGGCGGGCGCCGGCGACATCACCCTCCCGCATCAGCTTGTCGCCCCGCTCCATCATGCGGGCGATCAGCAGTTCGCTCGACTGGCTGCCGCCGCTCAGATCGGGCGCCTTCCCGGCCGCGGCGTCCGCGACGCCGAGCAGTGCCGGCGCCGTCGACATGGCGACGGCCGGCCGCGTCTCGTCGGCGCGCGGCGGCAGCGGCGTGCGTTCCTCCTGGCCCGCCGTGACCGTTGCCGCGTTCAGCGGTCCATCCTGCGCCGGTTCGCTCGATTCGGCCGGTGACGGCGACGGATTTTGTTCGGTCGTCGCCGCCGTCGGCGTCGCCTGCTCCGCCACCTCCAGCGGGTCGGTCTCTCTCGGCGCCGGCGGCTCGGTGGTCGTCGCCTCGTCGAGGTTTGCCAGTACTTCGAGATCCTCCGGCGGTATCGGCTCAGGTGCCCGGGCCGGGGTGGCCTGACGCGCCGGAGCCGGCTTTTGGGCGACTTGCGGCTCCGCCTTGGGTTCCTCAACAGGTGGCGGCGCGTCGACCGTCACGCTGGCCCAGCTCACGGCGACGTCGGCGCCGTTCCTCTCGGTCGCGGCGGCCGCGACCGTCAACTCGAACGGATCGGACAGGCCGGCCGGCGGCGTCAGTACCAGGTTCGCGAGATCGGCCGCCGCCAACCGCCAGCGGCCCTCGCCCGCGGCCCGGCCGGCCGACAGGATCGCGCCCGCCGGCAGTCCGGAGACGGTGAGCGACAGGCGTTCGGAGCCGTCATCGTCGACCAATGCCGCTTCAATCGGCAGCTCGATGGCGCCGTCCGCCGTCGCCGACGTCGCGCCAATGGACAGCGACGGCGCATCGGCAATGGCGGCGATCCGCAGCGGGACGGCGACAGCGGTCGTCGCCGTGTCGCCGTCGGCCTCGGTCGCCGAGGCGGTGACGCTGAGTTCGAAAGCGCCGCTCGAATGCTCGGGCAGCGTCAGCGCGAGACCGTCGAGGTCGTCGACCGTCAGGCGCCAACGGCCATCGCCTTCATCGCTTCCCGCCGACGGTCGCGCGCCGTCCGGCAGACCGGCGATCTCGATCGAAAGCTGTTCGGAACCGTCGGTGTCGGCGAGGCCGGCATCGATGGCGAGCGGCGTCGCCGCGCCCTCGCGGCCGACCGCGTCGGCCACCGCCAGCCCCGGCGCGTCGGCGGCGCCGCGGATGTCGATGCCAACCTCGGTCACGGTCTCGGCGGTGCTCTCGTCCGCCTCCGTCGCGGTCGCGGTGATGGACAGATCCAGCCTGCCGCTGAAATCGGCGGGCGGGATCAGCGTCAAGTCGGTCAGGTCATCTGCCGACAGCCGCCAGCGACCGTCCGCGTCGGCCTCGCCAGCGGAAAGCCGGGCATCGTCCGCAAGGCCGGCGACCGTGAGCGTCAAACGCTCCGAGCCGTCGTCGTCGGCAAGCGTGGCGACGATGACGAGCGGCACGGCCTCGTCCTCGACGCCGGTCGCCGTCTCGGCCGACAGAACCGGTGCATCGGCGACCGGGTTCATGGCGACGCGGACGACGCCGGTTGCCGTGGCGCTGTCGCCGTCGCTCTCGTCCGCCGTCGCCGTGACCGACAACGCGATCAGACCGCTGCGGTTCGGCGGCGGCGTGAGCGCGAGGTTCGCGAGATCGGCCTCGGCGAGCCGCCAGCGGCCGTCGCCCTCGTCCTGGCCGGCGGACAGCGTGGCGTCGGCCGGCACGCCGTCGACGATGACGGCCGACAGTTTCTCCGAGCCGTCAGCATCGGCGGGCTCAGCCGCAATCTCGAGCGGGATCGGCTGGTCCTCGAGACCGACGACATTGGTCAGCATGAGACGCGGCGTGTCGGCGACGCCCGCGACGCGGACCCGGACGATACCGAGGCTGACGGCGGCGTCGCCGTCGGCCTCGCGCGCGGTGGCGTTAACCGCGAGCTCGAAGGCGCCGCTGAAATCGGCGGGCGGCGTGAGCGTCAGGCCGTCGAGCGCGCCGGCGTCGAGCCGCCACCGCCCCTCGCCCTCGTCGTCGCCGGCCGACAGGCGGACGCCGTCGGGAACGCCCTCGAGGACGATGTCGGCGAGCGTTTCGGAGCCGTCCGTATCGGCCGTCGCGACGGCAATGGCGAGCGGCAGCGGCGCGTCCTCCGCGCCGTCCGCGTCTTTCAGGGTCAGGACGGGCGCGTCGGCGACCGCGGCCACGTCGACCGTGATGGCGCCGTCGCTGCTGGCCGTGTCGCCGTCCCGCTCCGTCGCCGTGGCGCTGAGCGACAGCTCGATCCGGCCGCTGAAGTCGGGCGGCGGGGTGAGGCTGAGGTCCGCGAGATCCGATGCCGCCAATTGCCAGCGCCCGTCACCGGCATCCTCGCCTGCGGACAGCGTCGCCCCCGCGGGCAAGCCGGCCAGCAACACACTCAAGCTCTCCGAACCGTCCGCGTCGGCGGCCGCGACCGCCAGGTCGAGCGGAATGGCACTATCCTCCTGACCGGCAAGCGCGTCGGCGGTCAGCACCGGCGGATCGGCGACGCCGGCGAGCGCGACCTCGACCCTCGCCGTGGCGCTGGCGTCCAGGCCGGCCTCACTGGCGACGGCCGTCAGGTCGAGCGCGAAGGTTCCGCTGAAATCGGCCGGCGGCGTCAGTTGCAGGCCGTCGAGATCCTCAAGCGACAGCCGCCAACGGCCGTCATCGCCGGCCTGGCCGGCGGACAAAGCGGCGCCGTCGGGCAGCCCGGCCAGGGCGAGGGTCAAACTTTCGGAGCCGTCGGGATCGGCCGACGAGAGCGAAATGGTCAGCGGAACCGCCTCGTCCTCGGCGCCCGTCGCGTCCTCGGCGACGAGGATCGGCACATCCGGAACGCCGGTGACCTTGACCTGAACGATATCGGCGATGGTCGCGCTGTCGCCGTCGGCCTCGATCGCCGTCGCGGCAATCGCCAGCTCGAACACGCCGGCAAAGGACGGCGGCGGCACCAAGGCAAGGTCCGCGAGCTGGTCTGACGACAAGCGCCAGCGGCCGCCCCCGATCTCCTCGCCGGCCGAGAGCGTGGCGCCCTCGGGCAGGCCGGCGACCGTCACGGTCAGGCGCTCGGAGCCGTCCGCGTCGGCAACATCGGCCGCGATGGCGAGGGCGCCGGCCTGATCCTCGACGGTTTCGACCGGGGCGACGGCGAGCAAGGGATCGTCGGCGCGGGCCGCGAGCGTGGCGCGCAACGGCCGCGTGGTGGCCGGCGCGTCGGCGTCGTCCGCGCCGGCGCGCGCGGTGACCTCGAGCTCGATGGCGCCGCTGAAATCAGCCGGCGGGATCAACAGCAGACCGGCAAGCTCGCCGGCCGACAAGCGCCAGGCGCCGCCATCGGTCGCGGTTCCGGCCGACAGCGTGGCGCCGGCGGGCAGGCCGGCGATCTCGACGACCACCGGCGTCGCGGGCGTCGCGGACGGCAGGGCGATGTCGAGCGGCAGCGGCTGGTCCTCGACGCCGACCGCCGCCGTCACCTCTAACGCCGGCGCCACGGCGGCCTGCGCCACCACAACTTGCGACGGCGCGGCGTCGGCCAGTCGAGTCTCTCCCGCGTGGGCCGTGGCATCCTCAACGCTGTTCGCCAGGATCAGCGGCGCGACCGGCCGCGGCGGCGGCGCCATGGGCATGGTCCTGGTGGCGCCGATCCCCGGCACCGGATCGGCCGCAGCCGGATCGACCAACGTACGCCGCAGCGATTCCTCGGCCGAGGCCTGGCGGTCCTGCATGGCGCGCACGATGGTCAGGTTGTCGGTCACCAGGTCGGTCGCCTCGGGTTGCGCGACGGCGCGACTCAGGAGCGCGACGGCGCCGTCGAGCCGGCCGGTCCGGGCCAGCGACAGGGCGTAGTTGTTGAGGACCACAGGGTTGTCCGGCGAGAGCCGCAGCGCCTGCCGGTAGCTGTTGGCGGCGTCGGGCCGCTGCCCCAGGCTGTCATAGGCGGCGCCGAGCAGCGTGAAGATCTGCCAGTCCTCGGGCGCGCGCTCAGCGGCGCGCTCCAGGACCTGGATGGCCCGCGCGGATGCGCCATCGTCAAGCTCAACCTTGGCCAGCTCGATCAGCAGCGGCGGGTTGTCGCCCCGATCCGTCAACGCGGCCTCGACCAGGCCGCGTGCCTCGGCCGGGCGGTCGAGCTGGCGCAGACTGCGCGCCAGGCCCAGCAGCGCGTCGAGATCGGACGGCTGACGGTCGTAGAGGGCGCGGTAGCGGTCGACGGCGGCGGCAAAGTTGGCGTCCTGCTCGGCGTCGAGCGCGGCCGCGCGCAGGTCGGCGTCGGGCCGAATCGGTGCAAGCGGCGCGAACGGCGCGGTCGCGAGCTCCGGCACCGACGGCGGCGCCGGATCCATGACCCTGACGACGGGCGCCATCACGACCGAATCCTGACGATCGGCACGATCGAGATCGGCGCCGACCGCCGTCGCGCCGATGCCGATGACCAGGCCGAGCATGACATGGCCCGGCCGCAGCGGTGGCAGCAGACGCGGCAGCCACACCGTGCGTGGCGGCGTTTCGACGTCGCGGCGCCGTCGGGGCGGTCGGGCTGGCGGCGGCGTGCTCGTCTGGATCGTGACGGCCGGCGCCGGCGATGGCTCGGCTGCCGCCTCGGCCCGCGCGGCGGATACCGGTTCCGTTTTCGGCTGTGACACGCTCGACGACGGATTGAGGTCGACGAGGTCGATCAGCCGGGGACGGTTCTCGGCGACGGGCACCGGGACGGGGTCGTCCGCCACCGGCAGCAGCGTGTCCTGCATGGCCTGCGCCACGTTCTCGGCCGTAACGCGCTCGGCGCGGGCAAGGCCGGCGAACAGCAGCGCATGGCCGGCGAGCTGCGCAACCAGCCGAAAGCTGCCGCCCGCGCGTTGCATAATCGCCTCGCAGGCATCGTCACCGAACAGATCGGGTCCCTCATAGCCGGCCTGCGCCAGGTGATGGTCGATGAAAGGGCGGATCTCGTCAGGCGCGATCGGCGCCAGAACGGCGTGCGGCAGGCTCGCGCCGGCGACCTCCTCGCCGGTGAGCGCGTCCAGCCGCGCCGCGATGTCGGGCATACCGACCAGCACGAACTGGGCGACGCCCTTGTCGGCGGGCGGGCGCGTCGACAGGCGCACCAGGTCGGTCAGCGTCTCGTCCGACAGATGCTCCGCTTCGTCGACCAGCAGGATCACACGGCCGTCGCCGCCGGCCGCGGCGATGCGGTCGGCCATGGCCTCGACCGACAGCGGTCCGTCGTCGGCCGACAGATCGATACCAAGATCGAGGCAGCAACGCGACAGCAGGTCGGCCAGGTTTTCGGACGCCCGGTAAGCCAGGAAGACGCGCCGCGACTGTGCTTCAAGGTCGCGTTGCAGCCGGCGCAGCAGCACGGACTTGCCGGCGCCCGCCGCGCCGGTCAGCAGGACGAGATCGGCGTCGCCCGAAAGCGCCGCCAGAAGCTGCCGGTGCGCCGCGCGGCCGCTGGACGTGAAGAAAAAGTGGGACGCATCCGGGGAAACCCGGAACGGGTTTTCTGTCAATTTCCAGTGTTCTGGAAACATGACGTCATTCAGTCTGCCCTGATGTTGCGCGTACGCAACTGCCCGAGATCAGGTATTGCCATCCGGCACCCCCCGGAACCGGAACGCATAAGCACTGATGTCAGATTATCACATCTTAACCAAACCGTCGAAACACGCGTCGGCGAGCGGTCTAAGGCGTTGGCTGTTCGATGGACTCAACGATCGGCAACGGTCTTGGCGCCCAGGGCCGCATTGGCGCCTCAGGGCGTCGTGTCGGGCCCCCCGCCGAATGTCGACCCGCCCATGGCTTTCAGCATTCGGCCCATTTCGGCGTGAACCGTCTGAACGGCCTTTAGCGGACGAATCATTACCTTGAAGTCGATGATCTTTCCGTCGCTGTTCCATTCAATTATGTCCACGCCATTGACGTAGAAGCCGTTCATTTCCGTCTCGAACTCCAGAACCGCGCGCTGGGCGCAATCGAAGATCCGGGTGTATTTGAACGTGTCGTTTCCAAGGGTCTCACCGGCCGCAAGCAGGTACGCCATGGTGATCTTCTTGCCCCTCTGCGGGGTATGGACGACGGGACTCAGGAAAACGACATCGTCCGCGAGTTGATCGGCCAATCCCGCCGCGGAGTGATCGTTTTCGAGCCAGTCCATCCACCGTTGCACGTTGGTTGGTTGCGTCGGCATTGTCGTCATATCGCCCCATGGTCGATTTGGCGTCGCCTGCAACGCTAAACCTTTTCGACCCGCGCCGGCACATGTTTGTGCCACGATGCGCCGGCATGATGGCCGGCGCCGTCGCCGTGTCCGGCGTGGCGAGCCATCACGACAAAATCCGACAATTCGAGATTTCAGAAGTAGAAAAAGATGGAGCGGGCGATGAGATTCGAACTCACGACTTCAACCTTGGCAAGGTTAGGGTCGTAGATTCCGCCTCGTTCCCGACTGTGCCTCGTGTGCCCTGTTTCCAAAGGGTTACGCTCCGAAAATCTCCTTAACATTCCTCAGGATGCCGCTACATTGATTGCTGGTGATTGCTATTTGATTGCTGGCCGGCGGTGCCATGAAAGCGAAGATTACAAAGCGGACTGTCGACGCAGCCAAGCCCGGCAAGCGTGATCAGTTCATATGGGATGCTGAGGTCAAGGGTTTTGGCTTCAAGCTCACACCGGCGGGAAGTCGGGTCTACCTACTGCAAACCCGTGTTGATGGCCGTGTCCGCAGATACACTATTGGCCGGCACGGCTCGCCCTGGACACCAGACCAAGCCAGGACAGAAGCCCGTCGTTTGCTGGGGATTGTAGCCAGCGGCGACGACCCGGCAGCGGAAAGAACACCCGCAGAGCAGAATCTTACGGTTTCGGTATTGTGCGACCGATACCTTGACGCCGCTGAACGCGGTGAGGTGATCACGCGCTTCGACGTTCCGAAAAAGGCGTCGACGCTGGCGATGGATCGCAGCCGGATAAACCGTCACGTCAAACCGTTGCTCGGCAAGAAGCGCGTTCGTGACCTGACATCCGACGACATCCGCAAGTTTATGGCCGATGTTGCTGCAGGGAAGACGGCGACCGATGAGAAAACCAAAAGGCGCGGCCGTGCCATAGTTCGCGGGGGGCGCGGTGCGGCAAGTCGTACAGTTGGCATGCTTGGCGCCATCCTCGATTACGCGGTCACGCAAAAGCTGCGTACTGATAACCCGTGCCGTGGCATCCGACGCTTCAAAGACGCCAAGAACGAACGCTTCCTATCAGCCAGCGAGCTTACACGGCTCGGTCAGACGCTGACGGTAGCCGAGAGCGATGGCGAGAACACTTACGCCATTGCCGCCATTCGGGCGTTGGCGCTTACGGGTTGCCGCAGAAACGAAATTCTGACGCTGCGTCGGGCGTGGATCGACTATGAGCACTCGGCGCTGCGTCTGCCGGACAGCAAGACAGGCTCAAAGGTCGTGGCGATCGGAGCGGCGGCACTCGAATTGTTCGCGTCAATACCCTCCATCGAGGGATGCCCATTCGTCTTCCCCAATGCCAAGGGCGATGGGCACTTTGTCGGCATACAGCGAGTGTGGGAACGCATCCGGGAAAAGGCTGGTTTGGCAGATGTTCGGCTTCATGATCTCCGGCACAGCTTTGCCTCCGTCGCGGCAACTGGTGGTGACAGTCTGTTGGTTATCGGTGCGTTGCTTGGACACCGCGATGCAAAGACGACGGGCCGGTACGCTCATCTGACGCAAGATCCGGTCAAACGCGCCGCTGATCGCATATCCAACCGAATATCCGCCGCCCTGAAGGGCAGCCAGCCCGCAAACGTCGTCCCAATCAAGAAGGCCTGAACGATGCCCAGGAAGTCTGTCGACGACTTCAGGCCAAGAGGGCTGCGAATTGGCGAGCGAATTTATTCTGACAAAGATATCGAACAGATAATTTCAGCGGCTGGCGGTCTGCCTGACAGCAAGATATGGCACCTGCAACCTAACCAAGATGCATCCGACCTGGAGCGCAAGCTTGTGCGTCGGCATGTTGCGTTGGTCGAGCGAATCGAGTCTGCGGCACAGAATTACCTGATCAATTCGGAGTTCGCGACCCGTCCGACAGGCAAGCAGCTCTCCGACGAGTTCAAACGAATTGCCGAAGCTGCGGATCGACTTCTTGAGGCGCTTCATGTACCAGAAGACGGAGATGTCGACCAAATGCCGGACGCGCTACGGTTCGGCGGCTTGCAGGCGTTTGCTGGGAACGAGATTGATGCCCTTGGTGGCGACTACCGAGGACGCGGCGCGGCGGGCGTGCTGCAGGACGCGATTTCCGGTGTTGTTCAGATACGTCACTGGGCGTCGGCGGCTACAACCCGACACGCATTGAGGCATGCCACACCTCGTAAAGACAGAAATAAGGGCGATCAGTCGCTTGATCAGTTCATTGGCGATCTCGCCGACATTTGGATTGAGGTTTTCGAGCGCTCAATCGCAACGTCAGTGGGTGCGCCTGGCCGGTCGAACGAGGGCGAGGCCAGCGGGCCGTTTTTGCATTACATGGCCGCTTGCCTCGATCCTGTCCTTTGTAGCGATACGCCATCAATAGACGCGTTGCGTAGCCGAGTGCGCCGCCACCTGGTGCCCAAGCCGCTAGGCAAATCAACCTCTGAAAAAAGTTAATCTGGCCATTTCGACTGAGCGGTAGCGCTTCAGCATCTTTGCCCCTGCCCGCCGGTTCGTTCCGGCCGTTAGATGCAGAGGTAATTGATGACCATCACGCATGCGAAGAAGGAAGCCGCAGCCAATGCCCATCTGGGTTGGCTCCGGGCTCCTGACGCCGCCGCCTATGTTGGGCTGTCGGAATCCACGCTCGCCAAGATGAGGTGTCGCGGCGACGGGCCGCGCTATTCGAAGGCCGGGAAAATCGTCCTTTACGCGACAGCCGTACTGGACGACTGGCTTGAGGCCCGTTCTCGTCTCAGCACGTCCGAGGCGGCGTGAACCTCTTGAACTCAGGAATGCAAAGCCCGCTCCGGCCAGGAACCGGAAGCGGGCGTATTGCATTGGTGGCTTCGAAACATCGCCCTGACAGCAACAGGGCCGACAAAAGGTACATTGGATATGCAAAATATACACTCAGTCCACGAGCTTTTCAATTCTAGCCGTCCCTCCTCCGCGGCGACTGAATTAGCCAAAAATCTCTCCGATCTGGGAACCGACGATCTGGCTTTCGTCCGGGCGATGATCTGTCGTCTACATGTGTCGGCACCGGTTGCCCGGCTGATCGCCGATATGACTCAAATCGAACGCGAAAGGTCGCGGCGATGACGCCGGCACAGAAGCTTCCAGCCGCCGTCGAACAGGCCGTGATCACCACTTTGCGCAAAACCTGGTGGCAATGTCCGCAACGCGATTTTCCACCGCCTCGATATGTCGTCCTTGAGGGCGGACGAAAATGAACGACAGCTTGCTTGCCGAGTTTCGTAATGCCGAATGGGAATTCGCCCGATCGTCGCCGGCAAAAATTCTGCGCCGCAATGATATTGAACCGGCCGCCGCTATCGCTGTTGGCGGCATTGGCATGCAGCAAACCATTTCCTTCGGGGGGCGGCTGTACGAGCCGTCCGAGGATGACGGCCAGAAGATGCTGGTTCTCTGCGTCCCCCCGCCGTGGCGCTGTGCCGACGGTTGGGAGCTCAACGTCAATGCGGTGGATTTGTGCGCCTTCGATCCGCGAGCGCCGCGCGACTGGCGTCTGAGACTAGGCGACGCCGACGGCATCGGTTGGTGGTGGCGTCATCAGTGCTGGGAGCTGGATCAGCCTTTGCTGGTGGTGAGCGACCCGTTGTCGTGGCTGCGCGCCGCTGGCGAAGCCTTCTGCATCTTGAGGCCGGAGGCCGTCAAGCCGGCGCTGGACGGGCTGGGCCGCGTGCTGGTGCCGGATCTGGAAACTAAGAAGCTGATCGACGACGGCGTGCGGATGCCCGCAATCCCGATGCCGAAAATCAAGTTGTTGGAAAGAGAATATGAACACGCAGCGTAGTCAGGCTGAGCGGCTTTGGGAGGGGGCGACCGAAATCGAACCGGAGCGCCGGCTAAAGGCCGTCAACGTCGGCGATCTGTTGGCGATGGACATCCCGCCAAGGAAGATGCTTCTCGCGCCCGTCCTGCCGCGTCAGGGACTGGTGATGCTCTACAGCAAGCGCGGTGTTGGAAAGACGAACCTCGGCCTGCGCATGGCCTATGCCGTCGCGGCAGGCGGGCCGTGCCTGCGCTGGGAAGCGCCAAAACCGAACCGGGTTCTGTTCATAGACGGGGAGATGCCGCTCATCACACTTCAGGAACGGCTAGCTTCCATCGTGGCAGGCGCGAGCGAAGAAATAGATCCCGAGTTCCTGCGCATCATTGCCGCCGATCACCAAACTGACGGCATCCCGGACCTCAGCACTGAGGACGGGCAATCGGCTATTGAGCCGTATCTGCGTGATGGCGTCGATCTGGTCGTATTGGACAACCTCTCAACGCTCTGTCGTTCGGGCCGGGAGAACGAGTCCGAGAGTTGGGGTCCGGTGCAGGAATGGGCGCTGTCCCTGCGCCGTCGCGATATCTCGGTGCTCTTGGTCCATCACGCCGGTAAGGGCGGTCACCAGCGCGGCACCAGCCGACGTGAGGACGTGCTGGACACAATCATCTCCCTTCGCCACCCGGAGGACTACAGCCCGACGGAAGGCGCACGGTTCGAGGTTCATTTCGAGAAGGCGCGCGGCATCGTCGGCGACGAAGCAAAGCCATTCGAGGCCCGGCTCGAAGTTGTGGACGGTGCCGCACTCTGGTCTACCCGTGATCTGGAAGATGCCGAAATCGCCAGAGCCGTTGCGCTGTACGCTGAGGATATGAGCGTCCGGGACGTGGCCTCGGAAATGGGCATCAGCAAAAGCAAGGCGCAACGTTTGCGTGCAAAAGCCGATGAAGCGGGTTTGTTGTGATGTCCGGCGATATCAACAAAGTATATCAAACCGATATAGGTGTCCCAGTGTCCCACCCCCTAGGCCATGGGACAGTGGGACACTTGGCCGAAAAGCGGGACAGCGCTCGGGACAGTGATGGGACACCTAGCCTGAAAGCATTAGCTGCTAAGGTCTTGGCGCGGGACACTGGCCGGGACACCAGTGGGACAGTTGGCGAAAAAGGTGTCCCACCGGGGTCCGAAGGCGTGGGACACCAAAAGCAGCCAGTTTCCGGCGGCTGGAAAAAAGAACGGCTCGACCACAAGGCGAATACGCCCGCAAGTGACGTTTCAGGCGCTCCCGGCAACATCGTGCTCCTAAGGGTGCCGAAGGGCTGCCCTGCAGACTGGGTACTAGGTGTCGACCTGCTGCGCCGATCCGCACCGTTGCCGGGCTGGAAGGAAAAGCGCTGGCGGCAGATGCAGGCGGACGCGACCGACTTCATTGAAAATTGGGCTGCGAAGGCTCACGGGCTCGGGTGGACGGAAACCGAGCTTTTCGGCACCGACGGCAACTATCAACGCCTGAACGCCTACGGCCTGCTTCCAGTCGTCAGCGGGAAAACAATCGTCGCGCTGACGGATGAGACCGCGACGCTGCGACCTGCGACATTCTGCGACAATCGAAATGATACCCGATTCTACCGCCGGCCGATGCCGGCTTCATCCCAGCTTGTTTGGAAATTCTTGGAGTCACAACGCGATCTCACATAAATCCGCGTGGTTCAGAACTCAAGAACCCAATTTCTGATGCGACTTGGAGTGATGGCCCAAAGATAGCGGATATGTTTGATAAAGGACTGACAAGGTGACATCACCGACACTGATACAAGAAGGAATACACACAGGTTTCGTCGTCGGTGAATGGTCGAGATGCATACAGGGTTATCCAGCAGCTAGATTTCTTAGGGATCCTAAAATTTTCTGCAATATTGAGTACGCCATTGGAGCTCGAACCTTCGTTCGATGCGCGAATTTTTGGCTCAGGGCAGACTAGGTCAACTTTTTTGTAGTTTTTGTCATAAGCGGTGATAATCCCACCGCCATCTAAACTAATCGTGTCTCCAATACGTAGCGCAAATCGTTGGCCACGTTCCACGCGAGCCAAACTATCAGGCACCAACAGGCGACTCTCAGATGATGTCTTCGTCTCATCAAGGTCCAGGTTGTAGACGATTTGGAGAGCACCTAACACACACTCATTGTAAACACTACGCGCCTCAAGGCGGAGGCGTTCGTCGTCGAATGAGTCGAGAAAGTCCGTTTCGCTTTTGGAAATCTCCAACTCGCCTTCACCTTCGAGCACTTTGCCGAACAGGCGCTTGATTCCCCCTTCGATTTGGCCTCGAAACTCGATACTTGCACCACTCGAACAAACAACGGCGAGCGCTCGTAACTCTTCCGGAAGGTCGCGTTCCTGGCCGGTTGCGTTGGTGCTAATGGAAACAGAACTAAGACCACAAACTGCCGATACCAAGAACAGGCGCGTCCACATACCTCGTCCCCTTCGACTGCATAGGCGTCCAATGCAAGTTTTGCAGGCATTGAATGCTAAGGCAAAGCTTCCGAGGGTAGCAACGATTTCTGGTCGAGAGACGACCGATATGGCGCCGCACAGTGCCGATGGCACCTGCTGCACGGCGAGCGGCCGGACAGCGCCCGCTGTGCCGGTTGCGACGCTGTTCTAAGCGGCACCGAAGTTCGAGATTTGGGCGGCGGTGTTCGCGTGCATGACAAGCCGGACAACGGATGCTTGATCGCCTATGGCGAGCGTTGGCGCACAAGAGCTTCGGCGGGATTGAAAAGACTAGGGATCACAAAGCGATCATAGAGTTCATGACGCAATGTCGTACTTGTTTCCCATCAGATCGCACATGTGCGCTGCGTCGAATAAGACAAGCGCCAACTCAAGCACCAGACTGCCTCTACTACATTCTCGCAAAAATTAGTGTTGCGATTGCACCCCGGAGCGGTTGTTCCAGGGCGCTGATCGCTGTGTGGTTTCTTGTCAAGTCGTTGAATTCACGATTATTTCCAGGGCGATGTTGATTTCTGGAATGTAGAAACCCACAACGGTAAATCCCAAGCCCAGAATCCAACGCTTTGGCCGGATCGCCTCTAGCGACTTCTTAATACGCATATGCCGTCCCCTTCTAAGTCCGTTACAAGACCTTCTCGAAGATCCTTGCTGATTAGCTCTCGAATTGACGTTGAAGCCGTTCATGACCGTCCTCCATCAAAGGGTGAACGGGTCGGTTGCCAAACTACGGCCGCGCAAAGCATTGCAGATATGTCCTCTTCAGCCTCTCGTTCCTCGCTCTTCCTCCCCCGGTGTCCCAAGTTGTGCATTTGCCAGTTCTCGGCTTATGTCACCCTGCTTTCGTTTGACCCTTCTTAGTTGTAGCGTCTCATTGGAACACGGCTACCCTGGTCCATTCGTGTTTCCATATCCCCTTGAAGATTGGCCGCGCGAAATCAACGGGTTGCTTCGGCGGTCTTGAGGCGGCGTCGAACGCCGGATTGACTCGACCCTCGTTGCAACGTGCAGGTGACGACGTGTAATCAATTCGTCATCATTGCAAGTATGCAACACACGATCGCGGTGATTCGCCGTCAGGCACTGGGTTTCGTGAGCGCGCGGCGACGTTTTTGTTGCAATGATCTTGGCTGTGTGGGGATGCGAAACGGCGGTCATATCGCGCCTCGCGCTGCTGTCGGCGTCAAGCCGTGGCGCGTCATGTCGAGATATGTCGTCTGCGTATCGCATTTTTCCCCTAACCGCTTAAGTGTCGTGCCGGAGAGCCTAAATTACGGTCAGCTATGTCACTAAATTCGAGAATATGATCGACAATGCACAAATGTGATGCGGCAACCACCGTCCCAACAATTACGCGAGACAAGAATGTCGATCCGTAGTTGTCAACATCGTCACTGAGCGAGACAGGACAGATTGGGAGGTCCGGGCGGCGGCTTCGACGGCAGTCGATAATCTGGTTGGTATTGTCTTTCAATGCCAATTGGCACGGACTAGAGGCACTCGCCCATGAATAGCGCTCACGAATATGTCGTGACCCGGAAGCACCATGAAGCCTTCGGCATGATCGTTCAGGCGTTCGCACGACATGAACAGTTGATGACGATGACGGCGGCTTGGCTGTTGGATGCCCAGCTTTGGCCAATTGCCGTGGTCATGGCCGGACTCGGATATGCCGGGAAGCGGGACGCGATAGTGAGCATCATCAAGCACGTCGAGCCAGCAGATGAAAGGACCGATGCGATATCCGGTTTTTTGAATAAGCTCGATAAGTTTTCCAAGCTACGAAACAACATCGCGCATAGCACGTGGACAGAGGGCAAGCGGCCGGACTCGATAAAGCCCATGACGGTGATTGTTCGTCACGGATCTGGGCGCTTTATCGGCGCGAACCAGAATGAGCCTGACTACACCGTCAAAGAGCTGTTCGAGGCTGCCAACCAATTGAACATCCTCTACAACAGCTTTGCGCAATTCGTGCAGCAATCGGGTATTGGGGCGGCTGTCCAAGCTAAGACAAACCCTTAGGCAGAGATCGGCCCGCCTACCGCTCAACGATATCAATCTCGATGTGGCCCCTCGACTTGTAGGTCGTGCAAGTCAGCTTCCGGCGCGTCTACGACTTCTGTTTCGTCTTCCTGGCCTTACCTGTCCGGGTTTTCGCCTTCGCGCTTTTGCGGGCACGTTCTACGGCTTCGTCAGCCCACTTCTTGCGCTCCCGTTCACGAATAGCGCCGATCTCCCTAAGACCGTCATACATCTCTCCGCGCCCGGCTGATTCCTGTGTGCCTTGACCGATCAGCCGCGATGCGGCCTGTTGAAGCGAACCACGAATGATTGACTGTTCCGCGTAATAGCGTTCCAGGTGGTCGTCGGTCATGCGGTCAACTAGCTCGGGGTCGCGTTCAATCGATAGCATCTCGTCAAGATCGAACGCGGGTGGGTAATGACCAAAAGCCTCTCGATAGGCCGTAAGGGCATTGATGAGATCTACGGCTTGCTGTCCAATCTCATAAGACCTGCCAGCGCCACGTGCTACGCGTATCAGGTTTGTTGTAAGGCTCCGGAGCGCCCAACTGACTTCTTGCTCAGCCCGTTTGCGAGCTAGATCGCCTTCTGAGTTGTCGCTAACAACACGCATCTGCACCCCCACATCGCCTCCACCGCACTAGCATGAAGGGTTGTTAACGGGCTGTCGAGATACACCGTCTGCGAGGGGCGAGTTTGACGTCTCTGACCGCCCCTTGATCTAATTTCGGCGGATGGGGTGATTCGATGGTGCGGCAATCAACACGACAGGGCTTGAGTGATCCAAGGCCGGTGCTTCAGGCACTGCGCCAGATGAAAGAGGCCATGCGGGAATTACAGCGGACGCACCGGGCAACGCATCCCGTTTATCGAGCGGCTCGCGATCTGGAAAACCAGATACCCGACATCGGGACGCTGATTACCCGCGACCCGAATTGGCTAGACCTGCGATAGTCGCAATTCAGCCATTGAGGCCCGCCCCTTTCGTCATTTCTGCTGAAATCTCTCAACCATCCAAGATTGACGCTGCTATCGGCGAAACCACGCGCTTGCATACAGTTGGTTAATGGCCAACATTTGCACCTATGAGACGTATCATCATCGCAATGCCGCTCCTTGCCGGCTGCCAGACGACGCCGGTTGTCATTGAACCGACGCCGGAGAAAGTGGCAGCCCAGTTCGAGGTCGCAGCATTCGAAAACGACTTCGGCGACGGCCCTGGCATAATCCACAAATGGCCGAAAGGTCCGCTAATTGCCGGCCTCGATGCGGGCGATCCATCGCATCACGCGGCTTTCCTCAGACGGCACGCTGCCGATCTCACGGCCGCTATCGCCCGTCGGTGATCTGCGAGGCCGACACCGTGTTCGAGCTAACCGAAGCCGACAAGATCCTCCTCCGCACCCTATACGACCCGCGCCTCAAGCCCGGCATGACGAAGGCCGAGGCCATGCCGATCGCGCGCCAGATCATCGCCGAGCAGATGCAATGACGCCCGAAGAATGGCACAAGCTCCACGTCACCCGGATATCGCAAAGAAACAAAATTATTAACTGCGCACTCATAGCAACGATGGCCTCTTTCTGCGCCCAAGTGTTCGCCGGCGGCACATTCAGCGAGGTCTTCTACGGCTATCTAATCGCTCTCGGCTTTCTGGTCTATGCGTTACTCCTGCCGCGCAAATGGCACGCCGAAGACTGCAGGCTCCACGGACATGAACGATGGTGGCGCGAACAATACCCAGACGATGAAGACAGCCTATGACCTCCGACCTCGACATCTACCGCACGGCCAACATCGTGCTTAAGCAGTACGGCGACGACGCGGTTGCAGCGGCCAAGAATCGCGCCGTCGAGCTCTACGAACAGGGCGCAGCGACCGGGGCCGCCACTTGGCTAAGGATCGCGACGGCGATCGAGGAGCTGCAGAAGACCTTGCCCGACAGCACGACGCATTGATTGTTCTGTTCGATCACTCCACGCAATCGTAACGTCGCTCGAACGCCTTTTCCTTCGGCGCCGGCCGAGCATACCGCCCGTATTTCTTGCAATGCTCGTTCGCCATCTCCAGCGCCTCGCCTTGCGTGAACGTGGTCACGTTGTCGAGCTGGATGAACCGTTCGTTCGCCATCTCGACAAACATCATGTCCGTCAGACAGCCGGTGGTGAGCATGGCGACGAAAGCAGCGGCGATGATGCGTGACATGAGCGGCCCCCTGTACAATCTGCGGGGAGGCTAGCCCGAATGTCGTACAACCGCAACGCCGCCGGCCTAAGCCCCGCCAGAACGTCGAACTCGGTCTTGGCCGCCGTCACGTGGTTTGCCCGGCCGGTGGCATCTCCTTGAAACCAACCGCGAAGTACCGGAACGTACCCACGCGCTGTCGAGCTACCGCAAGGAGTATGACGACCGCCTGAAGATGCACCGCAACAAGCCGCTGCACGACTAGTCGTCATCGGCCGGTCGTATCCACTCAATGACTGCTGAGCAAGATTCGTTTGCCGGTATGGCGAACCCTTGGTGCTGGTGCGGCTCGGAAAAATCCGGACTGTCTTGGAAAAGGTGCGCGACAAGTTCGAGAATCAGCGGCCGGCCGCCCTCGCATTCCTGCCGCAGTTCGCCCAAGATCATCGGCGGCACATAGATCTCTGCGGTCAGCGATGCCGCCATGCCGCTGCCAGCGCTTAGATGCAGGATGCGCCCGGCCAGCTCGTTTTCGCCGGCATGGTCAAACAACTCTATATCGATTTGACGGAAACTTTCCCGCCGTTCGCCATCCTCTAACGGCAAGGAGTCGACGCACCGGTCTTGCACAAACTCGCCCTTGCCGGTCAATCGCAGCGTCATCGGATGTGGTGCGCGCGAAACGCTGTCCAGGTGAGCCCTTGCATAGCCGGCCCTTTCAAACTCTTTCAGCGCCTCATAGCGCGATTTCTCATGGGCGTAGTCGTGATCCATGGGCGGCTTGTTTTCGCGCTGTGACCGCATGTCGACGTCAGCCAAATGGAACACGCGAAGGAACCGGTATTCGGTCACGCGGACGCTCAGGCGCAGCCAGCGCTTGACCAAGAAATGCTCCCAGTCGCCGTCGATGCACTTGATGATGTTCGGAGTCAACATGGTGTAATCGGTCATTGCGTTACCTCACATGGCAGCCGCTCGCCGCGTCGCCATCTCCACGGCTCGATAAAACGTCCCTTCCAAATACCCCTTTTTGCCTTTCGCGCCCGATCCTGCACAAACAGGTAGTCGGCGCGCAATTCGTCCGGCAGATAGCGCTCGTAGACGAGGGCGTAACCCTGATCGACCATGTACTTGTTCATATCGACGCCCATCAGAAAGGGCGTTACGACAGGCCGGCCGTAGCGGTCGATTGACCAGATCTTGAGCTTCAACTCCCGGTACTTGGTATCGCTGCCGGCTGGCTTGCGCAGCATGGCATCAAACACGGCCTTTGCCGCCAAGCCGCAATCGTAGCAAGTGCCGTCGGCCTTCTCGCACAACTGCCCTTTCTCGGGCGCGTCGATGCCTTGTGAGCGCAGATGCAGGACAAGGGTATCGCCGTCATCGACGCCACGCGGGACGGCTTCAAGGGTGAGTGGTTCGGCATATGCTGTGGCAGCGGCAAGAGCGCAAATGGCGATGATGATCAAGGATTTCATGATGACCCCTCCAGTACCCGAAGGTTGCATCAGAGGACGTCAAATCACCACCGCATCACTGTGCGATCATCTCTCGACGCCCACGAAAAGACGTGAACAGCCGACAGCCGATCCCGCCACACTTCCGGCATTCAACTGAATTAGCCAGCTCGTAGAGCGGGATGTTCCGGCTGAACTGCTGTATCAGCTCGTCACTGTCGAAATCGCTTATCCGCCCGCACCGTGGGCACTTGCCGTGGATTCGAAAGTCTTCGATGTACTCGCCCAGCGTCGCGATCACTGTGCCCGTCATACCCGTCTCCCATGTTCTTGTTATGTTCAGATATTGAGAATGGGCGGCGGGAGAGTCAAGAAAGCTCCTTCACGACAATCTCACCATCGTATGGGCGTAGCAAATTCTTGCGGGGCTCGGTCAGCCAGGCGCCGTATTCGTCCGGCAGCAGGATCGCTGGCATGCGGTCGTGGTAATCGGCCACAACCTCGTTAGGCGGCCCGACGACCATTGAGCAGGCTAGCGACGGTTCGTCGCCTTCGCCCTTATAGAATTTCCAGACACCAGCAATCCCATACGGCTCGCCGTCGGGCATCGAGAACGCGAACTTCTTCTTGCCGCCCTTTGGGCCTATCCATTCGACGAAATGGGCTGCCGGCAGGATGCACCGACGCTCGGCGAACGCTTTCCGCCACATCGGTTTCTCATTGATGGTCTCGGCGCGGACATTGTTGATCGGCCGCTTTGTGAACTGGCGCTCGAACCCCCAACGCATCTCGGAGACGCTTCGCTCGCTGTCCATCTTGTGGACGGCGGATGGCTTCGACGTTTGTTGTGTTGTTGTACAAATTGCACGTCGATACATCTTAGCTGGAGCAGCAAGGCGATGCACAAAGCTGGAGGTACGGCGCCTTATCAGTTTCGATGGAAGGGCGCTTACTTGATGGAAAGGGGGGCCCATGGATTACAGAGTTGAGGCATATCAATTCTTCTCAAGACGTTCCATCAACCTCGAACCCATCGGGGAATTTCAGGCCAGCTCCGTCAAGCGGCCTGACATAAAATTTCATCTTACTTTCGAATTCGCAGACAAGAGCTTCGATCTAAACTTCGCACAATGGTTTCCCGGGCGCCCCACGATTGGCCCCCACCAAATTGTTGATCCCGTCGTTAACGACTACTTTTCAGAAAGGTGGCCCGTATGCATGCTGGCTAAAGGTACCGTCAAGTTCCCCCTCGGCGAGAGAGCATCTTCAAATGACATTCGCCGCGAACAGCTGACCTTTCTTCGCAGTCTTCTGTGGAACGGGCACAAAGGACATCCGCATATAGCTATCCCCTCGGATCAAAGAGCATCCGTCTTGAGCTATCGACGCGAGTTTTTTCACACTCAGTTGTTCGATGTATTTGGTCAGAGGCGACCTAACGATTTTGCTGGGTTTTCTCCAACCGACCTTAATGAACCGATCGGCCCAGGCTTTGCATGGCTGCCAGACGAGCGGGGAATCGACCTGATCAACGAGTTTGTCTGGAGCCCAATCCTTCCGTTCAAAAACAGATCAACATTTGAGCAGGATATGCCAATCGTAGGCAGAGTCCTGGGCTCCCTCAGACGCTACTACAATAGCTACAGTGAGCTGCGGGATGCACGACGTCACCTTGATGCAAACGAGCTGAAGGCCTCAGTTCGCTCCTCCGCATCTGCTTTGGAAGCCTGTTTGCTTCATCTCAGGCAAGCATGGGACGGCTCCTCACCACCAAGACACCTTCCCTTTGACGAGAAAATCGAGTGCGTGCTTCGATCCATCGGAAAGCCTTCATATCGAGCCGTCGAACCCGATCTGTCGAAAACCCTTCTCTACTTGTATAGGTCTCGGAACTCGATGCACGAGGGTGATTGCTACTATGACCGCGATGACGGAAAGCGAATTCATATAACAAAGAAATCTCAGGCAAAATGTTTCGTCGAGGCAGTCGAATCCTTTGTCATATGGGCAGATGCGATTGTTTGAGTTCGCCGCGAGCAGCCATCTATTGCAAACGTGAATTCGCCCGAATTGGCGCTGCAATTGTTCGTCATGATCAATCAGTTTCCCAAAGTTCCTCAGCCCACTCCGGATGATCGATAAAAGGTTCCGGTTGCCCTAACGCTCAAATATCCGATCGTTTCTCCGCCGCTCTCAGTCGCTCACTGGGTCCTATTTGTGCCAAGCCAACAGCGAGCAGAGATCACCTAGACGAGGCGACTTTTCCGTCTAAGTGCTTCTGGTAGTGACTGCCACCGAATGCCGTGGCGAGAGCGTACCACTTGCAGGCCTCCGGATAATCGAACGAACGTAGCGCTTCAGCGCCGCGCGCCAAATAGGCATCCGCATCTTGCCGTGCGGCGGTTAGCTGGTCCCGAGCGCTGGTCGAATCGGCGATAGAAATCGCGAGTGCGATGGCTGGAGCAAAAAATCCACTGTCTCAAGGTCATGCCCTCAACTTCCAGGACGGAGATGGCAAGCTTAGTGGATAGGCCCGGCTGAGGTTGTGATCCGAAGCACTTCGGTCGCTTCGGCAGTCCTTAGTCAGGCAGTCTGGCCATCTTGGTTCCCTATCTCCAAAATTTTCTAGCCAAATAGTGGCCTGCAAGCGAGCCCCTATGACATGTCTTCGGGTTGAACACTGATGGCAAAGGGGACAGCTCTCAACCGCTGATCATGGATTTTCGAGCAAGAACTGAACAAGCCGCGATGATCGATATCAGAATGACGATAGATGGAGGCTCGTCTATTGGCCGTGGGCGCGGCCGCCTTAGTTCGGCGTCGCCAAGATGCGCAATCCAAGCCTCAATTCGACCATCTGGGTTCCTGCCGTCGCCGACTATCGTTTTTCCATCGTCGGAGATGGCGGTAGCATCAGACAGTCGCCAGCCAGACAAATCAAGTCCGAGATCGTTTTCGAGCACGCTTTTCAGGTTCAGAAGTCCGGTTCTTTGGCTCCAGACAAATGCTTTGCTTGTTTGTCGCCCAACTACAATTGAGCCGTCGGACGATGCATCAAAAGCTACACCGACACCCTCATCCGGACCTAGGCCGATACTGGTAAATCCGGAGCTTTCCTCCCAGGTAAACGGCTCGAATATGTCGGCAAGAGTAGTACGCCCACCGCCCACGATGACCTGGCCGTCAGCGGATATCCCGAGCGCCTGACTGTGAAACTGTCCGCCTGGTAAGTCGCCAATGCCGGTCATCCCGGTTGGCTCTGTCCACCGAAATGCTTCTCGACCGGAGGCCGATGTTGCAGATCCAACTACGATAGAGCCGTCAGCAGATACGCTGGCCGTTCCGCTTATGAAATCTCCGCCATCCAAGTCGCCAAGGCCTACCATTCCCGACTGTTCGGTCCATCGAAATGCTTCAAAACCTCTCGCAGAAAAACTGCTTCCAACTACGACACTACCATCCGCCGAAATATCCGAGCCGCTGCTGCTGAACTGACTTCCCGGCAGACTACCCAATCCTTCAACTCCAGACTGCTGGGACCAGCGGATAGCCTCGGCTCCAACTGAGCGGATTTGTCTTGTGCCCACGACAAATGAGCCGTCGGCCGATGCGCCCCTTGCGTTGCTAGATATCAGGTCCGGAGTGTTGTCGACGATTTCCGTTATTCCCTCCGCGACGGTCCACTTGAATGCTCGAATGCCCGCATCCGATTTGCTGTTCCCAACGGCCACCAAGCCATTTGCCGAAATGCCACCAATCCGGCTTTCAAACTCTCCGCCAGGAAGATCACCCAGTCCCATGAAAAATGGCGCGGCAACTGCTCCGCACTCGATGTAAGCAGTAAGCGCACCGACCAGCAAAACTGTTCTCAACTGACACATGACCCCAAAACACTCCCACCGCAAAACGCGTTAACCGACAAGCGATTAGACCGAAACTCCATTGAGCCATTGCACCATTTTGGTGTGGAAGTGGCAATGGGTTCTCGCGCAACCCAAAACTGCGGAACGAGCAATTTCGCAGATTGGCGTCCGCTCAGGGACTGTTTGGACGTGGTACCGACATGCCTCTGTTTGGACACCAGAAGGTCGCCGACGAGGACCCAAATTTGCGATGAGAATTGAGCCGGCAGCTTACATTAAGGAAGTTATGAGAGTCCGACAGCCGGTTTCAGTATATGAGCGCAATCCCTTTGTTGGGCCCAACGAATTGACGTTGGCAGACGTTGCCCGATGCCTCAAAGACGACCTGCAGATCCCGCCGGCACTTCGCAATGAGATTGCCACCTCAATCGATGCTCTCGCTGCTGCCCTGGAGGTCGCACCGTCAATGGTGCCGGCGCGTGGACCGGACATCAAACATGCTCACAATCGCCTATGTCGTATGCCCGATGCTGAGAGCGAGAACGCCGCCATGCGGCACCATCGCAATGCTTTGGTTGCCTGCCGTCTTCTAGGTATCGATCTGTCTAACAGGGCGTTTGCAAATTACCTAAGTGCTGATTGGCTGGATCTATGGCGTCAGTTGTCCGAAAGGCACGATCAGATCGTGCTGACACGCCTCATCCAGTTCTGTAGTGCCAACGAAATCAAGCCAACGCAAGTCAACGATGAAACGGTGAGAACCGTCAGGGCGGCATGCTTGGTCGGCGCGTTCGGCCAAGAATCCTGTACGCTCGCGAAACGAATCGAAAATGTCTGGAACAGACAGGTCGACGCGAACTCAAGCTGGCCGCGCCAGCGACTTACCCCACCGGAACGAGGATGGCGGGGAACAGCACTGCCGTTCGATGCCTTTCCTGAACAGTACCGCGAGTCCGTTGCGGCCTACCTTTACTGGATCAGTGATCGCGACCCATTGCTCGAGAACCCGCCGCCTCGAATATGCGGACCGGCGACGGTGCGACATCAGCGAACGATGCTGAGACTGGCGGCGTCAGCATTGGTGAATTCCGGCTGGGCCGCAGCCGACATTAAGACGCTCTCGCATCTCGTCGAACCCGCTTCATTTCGGGCCATCCTTCGGTTCTATCTGGCGCGCAATGGCGGCGAGCCGTCGGTCTTCGTCCGTGGTTTGTCGAGACTGCTCTACAACATCGCGCGCCACTGGGTGCGGGCGGACCGGGCGCAGTTGGATCTCCTTTGGCGGTTGGTGGAACGGCTGGGGCGGGATGACAGGGGACTGTCGATCCGCAACAGAGCGGTGCTGCGAGCATTTGACGATCCGGCCGAACGGCAAAAACTATTGAGTCTGCCGCAATGCATCGTTGTGTCAGCAAAACGTCGCCGACTGTGCTCGCACCGACGCGCGGTACGGGTGCAGGTCGCTCTGGCCCTGGAGCTGCTTCTTATGGCGCCAATGCGTATTGGGCAATTGATCCAACTTCAGATCGACAAGCACTTGCGGCTCGCTGAGCAGGGGCAGGATTTGGCAAAGATCGTCGTGCCGGACAGCGAACGAATCCTCGGCGATCCTCTCGAATACGAGCTGCCGCGGGAATCTGTCCGACTTCTGAGAACGTATCTGCATGAACATCGCCCCCATCTCGCTATTCAGGGCGGGCAGTGGCTATTTCCATCGACGAGCGGCGCGCGGAAGGGGGCTACGCATTTGTCGTGCCAGATCCGACAAGCCGCCCGCGACCATGTTGGGATTGATTTGGCGCCCAAACACCTCCGGCATTTCGCCGCCAAATTGGTGCTCGAAGCAGATCCGTATAGCCTGGAAACAGTGAGGCGGCTTCTCGGGCATAGCACCGTGAGCCTCACCAAGTCGCTTTACGAAGATCTTGCCGCGCCAGCGAGCGCGCTTATGCATGACGAAATTGTCGCCGCGGGGCTGCGGTCGACAACAGGGGCCCAGAGCCGGCCGCGCCGGAACTGCCAGTGAATGATTTGCCACGTCAGGATCGGGAAGCGTGGCACCGCGCACTTACGCCCGGTGACATTCTTGCCGGCGAGGGGCTGGCGGCGCACTGGTCGGACAGCACTCGAGAATCGATCATGGTCGCCTACAAGCGTTGGCTTGGATATCTGAACAAGATGGATCCGACGGCAATGGCTGAGCGACCGGGCGACAGGATCACGCCCTCCCGTGTGCAAGGTTACGTCAGGCAGCTTCAGCAGGAAGTATCGCTCTGCGCGCAGCGGGACTACATCGGCCATCTTTGCACAGCAACGCGGGCGCTCGCGCCGGACCTTGATCGCACATGGTTGTTGGCGATACGGCGGCGCCTTACTCAGCTATCACGCCCGACGCCGAAGCGAGATCGCCTTGTCCCAACAGAACAGCTTATCGAGCTCGGCATTTCCCTGATCGAGCGTGGCAAATGGGCGACGACGTTGACGCCCCTGTATCGGGCGGTGCTCGTCCGGGACGGCTTGATGATCGCGCTTCTCGCGACGCGACCGATCCGCCGCAGCAACCTGGTGAACCTTCGGATCGGTCAGCACATCCTGACATCGAGCAACGGTGACTTCGACCTACTAATCCCCGCTGCGGAGACAAAGAATCGGCGTCACATCGATTGGCGGCTTCCGGAGTTGCTGACGCCACACATGCAGACGTATCTAACAGACTATCGTCCAAAGTTCCGCAATGCTGAAAATCATGAATGGTTATGGGCGTCGGCTAGGGGCGGCGGGCTCTGCGCCGCGGCAGTCAATCATCAGGTTGCGCGCCGTACGCGTGACGCGTTCGGATTCGCCATCAGCCCTCACATGTTCCGAAGCTGTGTCGCGACAACGATCGCAGAGCGAGATCCTGCAGCTACGCCCACGGCAACGCACTTGCTGGGCCATCGCAGTGCAGAAACAACCGAACGGTTTTACAACAGGGCTGGGGCGACTTTGGTGACTCAAGCGCACCAAGCGCGCTTACTCGCGATCCGACGCAGCAGCGGTGCTTGAGGTCTCCGGCTCGAGCTTTTCCGAACAGGTTTCCCGTTGCGAAAGACAGTCAGCCAGCACGGGCCTTTGCTCTGTTTTATACGCGAAACGCAGCTTGTCGCTTTGAAGCAAGAGAAGACGTTTCCGATGGACAGGCGCGGACGTCGCACGGCCGAAGATTCGACTAAGCAAGGTCGAGATTGCCCTACTGAACGATCGCAGCACATCGAACAGATCCACGGCGGAACCTCCGAAGTCTTATTGAACTGAATTGGGCAGCACGAATGGCGCCGACACTCGCTGTGGAGCGCGGCGTTCTGCGGCTGGTCGATTTAGGTGTCAGCCGTCAGCTTCAGGACGAGGCCTGAGGCAACAAGGCAACCGGAAAAGAAAACGCGCCTGACCGAATCAAGCGAGTCGCGAAGCCTAATAGGAATCGCGCATTTGGATGTGCATCGTCAAGTGAGCTATCTGCCCGCCTGCCATGAGACCTTGATCGCAAGTTTAAAGTAACGGCTTAGTCAGCAAAATCCCGCAGTCGGGGGCAAACGGCCCGGCCCATGATGTTGTTGGGCGCATACCAGAAATCGACGCTGACAACCGACATACCTGTGAAGTAGGTGCATGTCAGCACGTCCTGACCTTGACCAGATGGCTGATGCTGCTTGGAGGCTACTAACAGACCCTGAGTTGTGAGAATCAAGGTCAGCCAAGCAATCAGCCCGATCAGAGCACAAAGGCTGGCTGCCAGCCCTAACGCTCGCATGGAAGCCGCTCACCACGCCGCCATAAACGCGGCTCGACAAATTCGCCTCGCCAAATTCCGAGGCCGTTCTCTCGGGCTTTGTCTTCCGCCACGATGTACTCGGTGCGCAGCTCATCAGGCAGGTATTGCCGGTATGCAGCGGCCCAGCCTTGGCGGATAAGCTCTAGGTGTAGATCAAGGTCATCGGCATACGCAGTGACAATCGGGCTGCCATAGCGGCCGACCGCCGCAACGACATTGACTGTCATAATCAAAGAATCTGCCATAGCAACTTAAGATCTTCACATGTAATCTTTTTCAACCAATGATAATTATTCCTGTCCGACTTACCAGGGAGACGACGCTAATGTTGATAAGGATGTCGGGCGTATTTTCGGTCATGTTGTTGGCAAGCGCGCCAGCAAGTGCGTTGACATTGGACGACTGCATTCCGCTTAACAACGATCTGAAGGCGGCCAGTCTCGAGGAACATCTTTTCGGCGGCGCACCGGATACTGGCGATTTGATTGTCCGACGTGGCTTTGTATTGGGGTACGACGAAGATAGGCGGGTGCCGGCATGGGCGGCTTGGAGGGCGATCAAGGATTATCGCGATACCCCCTCTCGTAAGAGCCGCTGGAAAACCTTTAGAACCGATGACTTGGTGTCAGATGTGACGACCGACGACTATATCGGTTGGTTCGACTCTGACGACAACTTCGCCCGCGGCCATATCGTTCCCTACTATATCTCCGGCGGCGATCGAGACCACGACGGTGAGGACGCCGAGATTGAAAGCACGCTTGCTGTCGAAGACGACCACGATGCCTGTGTGGTGTTCGAGATCAATTCAATGATCAACATCGCGCCGCAGTACCACGATAGGTTCAATGGGCAGCCGGGCGTGTGGTGGAAACTTGAAACCGACGTGAGGCAGATGATCGATGATGGTCGGTCCTTTAATGTCCTAGCGGGATCAGTGTTCAAAAACGATCAGGCTATTCAAAAAATCGGCCCCATAAACGATGACACCCAGTGGGATATCTCAGTGCCGCATGGGTATTTCAAGATCGTCGTGGATGTCGAGAATCTGTCCGCAGTTGGCTTCCTCTTTGACCACCAGGGCGATCTGGCCAAGGGCTGCGATATCGATCAGATCAACTGGCCATCGGAATGCGTCAGGCCGATCAATGACATCGAAGAGGCAACTGGCCTTAGGTTCTTTCCCAATCTCACCAATCCCGAAAACGAGTTGCTTCGCGCGACAAGCAATAAAGGTACGTGGTTTCGTTGGCTTAAGGCTGCCGGAGTCATTTAGGTCCTGGATATTACAGGTGCCAGCCCGCTTCCGATTGGCCAGTTGAGCAAACTGCTAACGATGACAAATGAACAAGAATCTGGCGATAGGGCACGAAGGTCTCGCCATCAACGTCGTCGTGATGAAATGCTTCGGCTAGGCGTTCAAAGCGCCTTTCTGCTCAACGGCGGAGGAGCGGTTGCACTACTCGCCTATTTGGCTCAGACGGCTTCGACTTCAGATCCGCTACGGCAATTCATTGTCGTTGGCCTCATTCCGCTGGCATTCGGAGTGGCCATGGCTGGCGCGATACATTTTTTTCGGTTGTGGACCTGGGAGAAATGGGAAGAGTCAGAACGGCTCCGAAAACTCTCCGGCATGATTTATTTTTTCGGATTTCTCAGTATCGCGTGTTTCTTGGTCGGTGTTGGTATCATTGTCGTTGGAGCTCTCTAGGCTTAATGCGTCAGCCTGCCTAGCCTGACGCACTAGGTGCGTTCGTCGTCCGTTCAAAATGGCCTACGGCAACAAATCGAGTGGACTTACGAGGCAATGCCCCAGGTCCGATTACCGAGGAAGATATCGAGATGCAGCGCAGCCTGGTCCGGATGCGCGAGGGCTGAGGATGTCGGCAGAACGTCGACGGACGAGCTGCGGCTTCAATTAAAACCTGCCTTTGAGGCTTGGTCATCCCTCCAAACTTCGTAACTGATTGTCATGTCATGACACACTGTGGGTAGCCGAATCCAATCACTTTCCTTTCCCGCAGTCTGAATATCAATACTCACCTTACATTTAAAAATCCATGGTGCCGACAAATTAGGTTTGCGCCCTACTGTTCTGAATAAAGAGCTTGACCAAACTATAAAGGGTCGTTTTATAGTTCTTTCGGTTAAATCATAAGTAACTATCTTTGCATTTCCTGGATTTATAATTAAGTCACTAATATTTTTTTTAGATATTCTGTAAGACATGTTATATGAATCAGAAATACCTGTTCTTCCTTCCACATAAACACTTACGAAATCTGGCAGAGCACCCGGCAGCTTTCCAACGTTGTAGTACGAAATAGAAATTTGGTCTGTACGACTTCCGAATACCTCAGGATAGATCTTAAATTCTTTTGTTATAAGATGATTGATAATAATAGATACGAGCAAAGTTGAAATTGAGGCTAGGGCAATTAGCAGCGAAAGAGATGAATTTCCTATATCCAAAAACCTCCGAAAGTTCTGAAAGGAACCACAATTACTGCACTTATTTGCGGTAATGGGGATCCTCCCCATGCAGGCAACGCACTCCTTCGTTTTTGTCTTATCGCCGACAGCATTGCTATTATGTGTTGTGCAAGCGATCATGCCCTAACCGCATAGTTGTCTACGGTCGATGTGTCAAGAATTAGCCGCTCAAATCCATAGAGAAAGCCCGGCCGATGCTGGGCGAGTTGACCACACACCAGAGATTGCTATATCTGAGACCCGACACGGGCCAGCCGTTGAATACCGATCTTGAGCGCCGCGTCGGCTAGCTTGGGATCGACCTGACACCACGCCAACAACAGCCATGAAGCCATGATCTTGTCGCCACCTGCCGCCGCGGCAGCCTGAGCCGCCCGCTTAGAGGCGATGGCATCGGCTTGCTGCATGACGTGCCGGTGTAGTCTGTCGCGCCTGTTGGGATCGCTGCCGGCGCTGCCGGATGTGGTTTCGGCAACGGCTTGGCTTTCGTCCATCATGTGGTGCCCTGCCACTCGACGGCATAGGCACAGGCGACGCGAACGAGGCTCTCCCGGAAATCGCTATCGTGCCTGGATCGCGCCCACAACAGGCGGCCACGTGCCCGCTTGGCGACAGCCTCGCGGGACTGGGCCAGTTTCTCGGGCGTCATGGCTGCCTCCCGAAATCGACGGTGACGACATTGCCAGTTGCCACCCTGCCCTGCCGGGACCGCCGACGCTTCCGCTTGGGCTTGGCAGGCTTGACACCTTCATAGGCCGCGCTGATCCGATTGGCGATATTGGCCACCTCGTCACTCACCGGATAGTCCGGGTCGCAATAGACGCGCTTCAGGTGGCCCAACGTCATGCCGATGCGGGACGGGTCTTTGAGACGGCAGGCAAAGTCGATCAGCGTCAAGCTTTGGCGCAGTCGCTCGGTTGCGAAGTTGCGCAACTCGTCAGCGCATTCTTCGATGATCTGGCGAGGGTCGGTCATGACTGCACCCCCATCAGTCGCTCTAACTCATTGGGCAACGTAGCGAGCAGCGGATCATCGAACGGCTCGATGTCCGCGTTGATCGTGACGAGCGTCCGATACTTGGCCAACAGTCCCCCGAGTGTCGTCGGCTTGGCCGCGATCAGATCGGCCTCTGCCGCATAGAGCTTGTCGCTAGCCGTCTTGCACGCGGCTTCTGCTTGTTCGAAGCCCAGTTCGCGGCAGCGCCGTTTGTAGGCGTTCTTGTGATCGGAAAGGGATTCCAGCAGCGGCGCAAACCGTTCCTCTACCGCCTGCCGTTCCGCGTCGGTTGCCGCCGCGTCGTATTCCTTGCGCAGTTGCTTCCAAGTCCGCACGTCGAACATGCGCGGATCAGTGCTGGCGAGCTCGCGCATCTCGGGCGTGAGGTGTTCCGCAACCTCGTCCGGGAGACACAGCGGCGTTTCACTGTGCGCACGATCGGAAATGGCCGCTTCGATATCGGCCAGTTCATCAGCCCGGCGGTCCAGGTCCATGACGTGACTTGCCAGCCCGATGACCGGGTCGGTCGCAGCGAGGGCCGGTAATGCCGCTGTTGTGGCGGCAACGGGCAAGATACCGGCGCCGGCAACGATTGCACGGCGCGTGACGGTATTCGGTTTGTGGTCTATCGTTGTCATGCTTCTTTTCCCTTCGCGGGTGATTGAGGCAAAGGGGCCGTCCGGGAGGTCCAGTCCTGGACGGCCCGCTGCATTACACCTCGAGCTGGGTCGACAGCCTGTCGAGCCTGCCGGCGATTTCCTGAATGACGGATGCCTGTTTCCGCACCACGGCGGGATGGGCTTCCGCAAGTTCGTGAAGCCGCGCAGTGTCGCGCCATGCGTCCATCACGACGGCTTCGGCTTCCTGTCTTGGGTTCTGCATTCATCCTCCCTTTGTGACCGGACACGGACTGTCCGCCAGTACCCCGCGGACGGAGCAATAGGAGACAGTCACGCGGCTTCGCGGGAGAGTTGGCGGCGCAGGTTTGCGGCCTCGCCCACCATCACAATGCAGATGCTGGTGGCCATGGTGGAACGGCCCAGCGGGTTGGCTCGGTGATACTTCAGCGCCCGCGCCAGCTTCAGCAGGATATGCCCGGTGAAATCCGCCCCGATGTCGTTGTGCACCGTCAGCAGATCGTCGGTCAGGTTGCCGGGATAGACCGGGGCTAGATCGCGGGCGCGGTCGTAGAACTTGGCGGCATCGCGGACCTGGCGCTTGCGGCTGGCAATACCCATTTGCCGGGCTTGCTGGCGGGCTTTGTCGAGAGCGGTTGTCATGATCGTGCGGCCTTGGACGATTGTATTTGCATCTTATGTGACTTAATATAAGTCATTATTGACGCAGTTTCAACAGATTTCGGTCACAAATGACCAAATTTAATTCACTATGATGACCGGCGCACAAATCAGGATGGCTCGCGGCTACCTCAAATGGTCAGTTCAAGAGCTGGCGAGCAAAGCCGGCGTCGGCGCGTCGACAGTGCAGCGGATGGAAGCGGTTGAGGGTGTCCCGGCCGCGTCGGGCAAGAACCTTGCGGCCGTCCAAAAAGCCCTAGAGGCTGCAGGTGTCCGGTTCATAGACGAGAACGGCGGCGGGCCGGGCGTGCGACTGAAGGGCTAGGCGATGTGGACGACTATCGCGGCCCTCATTTCCCTGTTCGCCATCAGCGCGACGATCTGGGTATTCGTCTATCTGGATACCGGCCTTGGGCTGATGTGCGCGGCCATCCTGGCTGGCGGATTGTTTTATCGTTGGATGCTCAATCGAGACAATCCGTCAGCGTGACTATTTATCCGAATCGCGCGCGCGATTCGGATAAAGCAAGAAAACCAATAGCTCGGCCGCTTGGGCCAACTTGGCGTTTTCATCTTCCAGGCATAGGGTTTCTAGGAGAGTGAGGGCGTGCCCCAAGTTCATGTTGCCGAGTATGTTTTCGCTGTCGTTCAGGTTCTTGTTTGTGGCGGTCAGATAGCCGGCAACCCATTGCTCCACGGCATATCGATAATTGATTGTCTCGCCGTCGTCTGGTTGCTGTCGTGCTGCGACAAATTCGGCACAACTGCGCTGGCCGGCGGCAAAGGCTACGTAGCCGCTTCCGGTTGGCGGCGGGCCTACCCGCGTAGCCTGTTCGCCAAAGCGAGGCTTGGGTTTGTCATCCAAAGCCGCCGCACATTTAGCCAAACGCAAGAGCGCCTTGTTAGAGCCGGTCAGATCAAAGCGGAACGTCTGCGGGTCGGTTTCGACGTAGAGGGCGAACCCGCGTCGCAATGCCTCAACGTGGCCTTCTTCAGCGCCAAGCACGACACGGAAAGAATCAACGTCGAGCACCTCGATACGGAAGTTGCCCAACTCAAGCGCATCCGTTCGCACGAAAGCGACCAGATCTCTTTCATAGAAGTCGAATCCGTCTTTTGCGATCACGACAGACAGCCCGCCTTGGCGTGACAGCAATATTGCTAGCCATTCACCATTCGGATATCGCTGGTTTATCTGGCATTGCCGATCCGAAATAGCGGAGCCAGACCATAGTCCGGCTTTGAACTCATGACGGGCATCGGCCCGGGTAAAGGCCGGGATCGCGAGCGCCAATAGCGCCAACATCACGCCCCATACGATCCCTGCCTTAATGCCGTTCATGGCCAACCCCAACCGGTTGCGATACCCGATTAGATCAGTCTGACGCATCGGCGTTGAAACCGGAATAACGGCCGGGATGTCCGGCAGTTAAATTACACATAAATAACGTAAAATTTTTCTTCATACGGATCGGTGCTGGTGATATTGTATTTTCGTAACCAGCAAAGAGGTTAGGCATGGGCCGATACACCAAGATCGTTTCGCACGCCGAAGACCCGGACGTGGTTGAGCGTGTTCGGGAGCTTGCCGAGCAAGCCGGCACGACGCCGAGCGCGTGGATACGTCAAGCGACGCGGGAGCGGTTGCGCGAAGCTGAGTGGAACGAGGCTGAATGGGAAGACGCCGAATGGTCGGATGGCTCAGACTTTGAGGGAGCGACCTGATGGCGAGTGGATGGAACGGCAGCGGTCAGGTTGTTCGCTCGGACGGCACGAGAACGGGAACAACGGTCTGGGCGCAGGCGAAAGCAGCCGGACAGAGGATCATTGCGGCGTCGCACGATGTCCACGATGAGACGCTGGCCGACTCGATAGAGGACTGCATCAACCGGAACGGTGAGAACGCGGTTACCGCCGATATCGGTTGGGGTGGCAACAAGATCACCAATATCGTTGGCATCACGGATGGTGACGGCGACACGCAAGTTCAGATCGAAGAAGGAGCCGACGACGACACGATCCGACTTGATGCAGCGGGCACGGAAGTTGCGTCGTTCACATCCACGGCGGCATCGATCAACACCGAACTGACGGTTGCGGAAGCCAATGACGGCGCGGATACATCTCTTGTCCTGAACAATTCCGCCGCTGCCGGATCGACGGACGAGACGGCAGCGTTCGCCTTTCAGCAGGCAGGGTTACAGGCGGGCAAGATCGTCGCCGGCCGGATCTCGAACTATTCGTCCGATGCGAACGAAGACAGCTATCTTGCCCTGTTCACGTCACAAAGCGGGACGGACACCGAAGCCCTTAGGATTGACGAGGCGGGCAAGGTCTTCATCGGCGATACGCTGAATGCAAACGCCACCGGTTCGTCGCTCACCATCAACCAGGGCGCGAGCGATGATGAAATCCTGGCGCTTAAATCCAGTGACGTAACGCATGGAACAACGGCCGTGACGGAAACCGATACGTTCGGCTTCGTTGACAAGAATACCGCCGCTGCGGGGGGATTGAACGTTCGCGGGCTGGCGGCGGCACAGAATGTCGGCCTTAATCTTTTCGCCTATTCGCAGAATGACGACGCAAACAAAACCACAACGGCCGGTGGGCGGATGGTGTTGTCCTCGTTCAAGGTTTCCGGGACCGATATCACTGACTCCGGCGCAAACTCGAACATCTGCATCTGGCAGCATCGTTCGGGTGGCGCTAATCGTATCGCCATGATCCTTGACGAGGACGGCGATCTTCATGTCGATGGCTCGGGTACGCTTTCGACGTTTGACGCCTTCAATGACGCCGCTCTTGTGCGCACTTTTGACATGATTCGCTCGCCAAACGAGGTCATCAAGTCGAAGTGGGACGAGTTTGTCGAATACGGACGTGCCGATCTTGTGAGAGCCGGCATCCTCGGTGATATCTCGCCGGAAGATGAGGCCCGAGGCCATGCACCGATGGTCAATGTTACCCAGCTTCAGAGGTTACATAACGGTGCGATCTGGCAGCTTCACTGTCAGATGCGGGAGATGGGCGAGAAGCTCGAAAACCTGCATCGGGACGTTGGGCTTATTCCGACGTTCAAGCGGGGGCTGCGGCGGATCTTCTCGGGCGGAAAGTCGGCGGTAGTGAATGGGTGAGATTATGCATAGCACCGCCGAATTGATGGCCCTGCCGGCGGATGAGCTGGAACGGCTGATAGCCGAACATCCCGAACGTGTGGCCGCTGTATTGGCGGACGGCAACCCAACCACAGCAGACGGGCAGGCGCTGGGCTCACGGCTCAGCAGCGGTGCGCTGCATACCTTGGTTGCGGCTTGGCATGGCTTAGATATCCCGGCGCACCTGAACCTTGACGACAATGCCCGCTGTGACGTGCTGCTACGTCTCTGCGGCATTGAGCCGCCGGCCTATGACGCGTTGTCGGAAAACGACAAAGGCAAGATCAACAATTTGATGCAGGCCGGCATGGATGCCAAGGCCGCGTGGATTGAGGTGACGGGCGAGCCGGCTCCGGAAGCGAGGACGCACTAATGACGGGCACAATGTCACGATTGCTCAGTGCCATGACGGAAAGGCAGGCACTTGGACCCTCGGGACAGACGCCGGCTTCTGCTTTTGCCCAACAGCTTCTGACCAATCAGCCTGGCGGGCTTGGAAACCTCGCCAGCCCGATCATCGCAGCGATGTTGTTGAAACGAGACCAGGAACAGCGACAGCGCATCGAGGGCGAGGACGCGGACATGTTCCGTCAGGCGTTGAAAGCGCTTCAAGGCGGCGTCAAAGAGTTCCGCAGCCCGGACACGGGCGAGGTGCTCGTACCCGGACAACAGCCCGGCGCACAGGCGTTCGCGCAGGTGCTGGCGGGTAACCCCCGCACCGCTCCCATTGCAGCAAACGTCATGGCCGACGCATTGCAGCAGAACCGGCCTAAGTTCGTGAACGTGCCGAATGTGGGGCTGGTCCGAACACAGGGCGACACGGCGGAAACGGTCATAGAGGCGCGGCCGGACGAGTTTGAAACGATCAGGCTCAATAACGGTGTGCTGGCCCAGCGGAACAAGCGCACCAACAAAATTTCATCTTT
Organism: Alphaproteobacteria bacterium; assembly: GCA_965232515.1. Lineage (GTDB taxonomy): Bacteria > Pseudomonadota > Alphaproteobacteria > JANQKO01. The sequence goes on from CBDDPY010000002.1 coordinate 4,260,917, forward strand.
GCCACAGACACGCCCGCCATCGGCGCGACAAGCGCGCATACAGTCGTTGATGGACCAGGGCTTGGACCAGACAACGGCAGCCAACGTCGCGGATGGCTTTATTCAGATTTTGCCGGACGCGCTGGGCCGACCCGTTGCCGTTAATGTCGTGACGAACGAACAGACGCCCTTACGTGTCAGCAGCGTCCAAACCAGCCAACAGCCAGCGTCAGCCGCGTCACAAGTTACACAGCCGACACAGAGTCCCGAGCCGGCGAACGTTCCGCAATCTGCCGTCAATGTAGTTGACGGCACACCCAGTGACAGCGCATCTCCGCCCGCGTTGCCAACCGACCGACCGCCTTTGACGGCCTTCGAGGCTGTCCAGGGCGGTACGGGCATCCTGCCGGCTATACAGGGCGCAATCTCAAGCACAGCCGGTCAGTTCTTCGAGGGTGCGCAGTTTCCGGGGGTGGCCCAAAGGCGCGCATTCTTTGCCGGCCTTCAGCAGCAAGCCATTAGAGCGTTCTCGACTGGCGGCAAGACGCCCGTGGTCGAGCAAGAGCGGATCGCAAACATCTTCGCGAAATTGGGCGCATTGGAAAGCGAGGCGGACGCCGTGGCGTCGCTGCAAACCGCCGTGCAGATGATCGACCAGCGCATTGCGCAGAACGAACGAGCGATGCGGGCTCCCAATACGCCGACAAAAGATATCCCCGAGCTGGCCCGAGGCATCACCGAACTCAGGAACCTGAAAGAAGTTGTGGGCGTCCCTTTGCCAGGACAGGTGCAGCAGAACGGGCCGCAGCAGACGGGTGAGGATTTCGGCGACCTGACGACCGATGAAGCGGATGAGCTTCGACGCCTGCGGGGGCAGCAGTGATGCCGACGCCGCGCGAAGAACTCACCATTCGCCGCGAGCTAGCCGCCGGTAATCTGTCACCGAGACGGGAATTGGAATTGCGGCGTCAGTTGTCGGATATCCCGACGCAGGGTGTTTCACCTTTCAACACGGCGGCGCAACCATTTGTCGGCTTCAACATGGGCTTGGCCGATGTTATCGATCTTCCGCAACGCGTCGGCACGGCGATAACGAACCCGGTTCGTGAGCTTGTCGGTTTGGAGCCGGCTCCCATCGATCAGACATCGCCAATTACCGATGCGCTGAGATCGGGTGCCGAGACGTTCCCGGCTACGACGGGCGTAGAGCGCGGGCTAAGGCGTGTAGGGCAAGAGTTCGGTGCAACGGCTCCGATAGCCGCACTGCCGTTTGTCGGCGCGTCGGGACGTGCCGCACAGACAGCCGCCAACGTCGGCACGCGAGGCTTTCAGGCTTTCCTGAACACTGTCAGGTCCACACCTGGTAGGGCGGCGGTAGGTGAAACCATTGCCACGGCCGGCGCTGGTACTGGCGCGGCAATAGCGAACGAACTAGCGCCCGGAAGCCAGGGCGCGGAGATCGCCGGCCAGCTAATTGGCGGTGTATCACCCGCCGCCCTTGCCACGACGCCGACAAGCCTTGCCGTTCGCGCCGGTCGGAATGTCGCAAGCCGGTTTTCCGAGGATGCCATGCGCACCCGCGCACAGGATCAGGCGCGGGAAGTGATCGGCGGCAACCTGACGCAAGAGGCAACCCAGAACCTCAATCAAGCCGACGACGTGACACGCGAGATACCGGGCTTCGATCCGACGCTTGCCGAGCGCACAGGATCGCCCGGCCTGACGGCAACGCAACGGCGCATCGAGGCGCAGTCAAGCGGCGCGGACCTGGAAGCGGTCGCGGCCCGCAGACGCGCCAATGAGGCGGCTATCAACCGCTTCGGGCAGGTACGCGGCCCTTTGGGCGAGGACGCACCCGAATTTGTGATCGATACCGCGGCCCGCCGCGTTGACGATCTGCGCAGCACGGTGGAACGCCAACAGGCCAGGACCGCCGGCCAGCGTCAGGACTTGGCGGAAAGCCTGCAACCGACTGACAGGGCTGCACAGGGCCGTGGCTTGCGGGACACGCTCTTTGAGGCCCGGTCACGATCAAGCCAGGAAATGACGGCGCTTGCCGAACGGTTGGGCATCAACGACGCTGATGTCACCGCCGAGTTCACGAATGCCCGGCAGCGCATCGAACAGGCATTTGCGCCGGGGTCGGTTTTTGAGGACCGGGCCAATGCGCCCGCCGTCTTGCAGGCAATCCGGAACGCTCCCGAGCAAGTGACGTTTCAGGATTTGAAGGCCCTTCGCGAACGCATCGGTGACGATCTGATGGACGCCGAAACGTCCGCCAATCCGAGTTCGAAGAAAATCCGCACGCTGTCTACGTTGCAGCGGATGGTCGATAGCGTGATTGACGATCTTACCCGCACGGCAGACCCGGACCTGGCAGACCGTTACCGCCAATTTCGCACGACCTATTTCAACGATCACGTTGCCCGGTTCAACCAGGGCCCGGCCTTCCGGGTAAGGCAGAAAGACGGCCGCGGATTTTTCCGTATCGCCGACGAAAAGGTAGCGCAGGCGTTTTTCGCACCCGGCGACGTCAGGTCCGCCCGTCAGTTCCGGGCGGTGTTCGGTGACAACCCCGACGCCAACAGCGCCATACAGGCCGTGGCTATGGATAGCTTGAGAAATGGCGTCGTGCGGGACGGCGTGATTAATCCGAGGGCGCTCGAAAACTGGGTTCGCAAACATCGGTCGGTGTTGGACGAGTTTCCGGAGATCGACGCGCTGGTGAGAGATGTTGCGTCGGCCGACGAATCCTTGCGAGCGCGTCAGACGCAACTCAGGGCCAGAACACAGACCATCGAAAACCAAGCCATCACGAAGGAGCTTACCGCCTTCGGCCGCGCCACCAAGACGAGCGGAAGTGTGATTGACGCGGCCATCCGCGAGCCGCGCAAGATGGCCCAACTTGCCGGCCGGTTGAAACGCAACCCCGATGCTTTGGCGGGATTGAGGCGGAACGTCTGGAACCGTGCGATATCGGGAAGCTCGGAAGACATCTTGCGGTTCATGAACGACAACGCCGGATCGCTAAGGGTGTTGTTCGGCGGCCGGCATTTCCGGGACATCGAAACCATCGCCGCCGCGCGAGCCATGCTCGAACGGGTGCCGTCGCCGACCGGGGCCGCATTTCAGCCCCGCCCGCTAGAAGGCGTCGAGCGCGCCATAGGCCAGGGCTTGCCGCAACTGTCTAGCCGCCTGTTTGCCGCCAGGACCGGGCGTGTCGGACGCGGCTATCTGGCGGTGGATACGTTCCTCAGAGGCATTCGAGGCCGTGCTGCCGTCGATGCCGACGACCTGCTGCGGGAAGCGCTCTACGACAGTCAGGTTGCCCGCGACATGGCCGAAGCCGTCAGGGTCGGTGAAGTCAAGCCGGATGTGGCGAAGCGCCTTGGTGCGCGCCTGTTCAATCTCGGGCAGCCATTCGAGTTTAGCGACGAGCAACAGAGGCCGTAGCCAGCCCATGGAATATTACCTTTCCCCCTGGCGTTTCGAGGCAGAGCCATATCCGACTTGGCGCAGTCCGTTCGATGATGACGTGGGGTTGATCGATCTGCGCTCGCCGGCCCAGATCCGGTCGGACGGCATTGCCGAAGGCTACGGCCTGTTTGCAACGCGGGTGCGGCAGACCATTCCTGACTCGATCTACCTCGGGGACTCACTTCACGGCCAGATCGATACAACGACCCTCAAGCGAGAATTGGGTCTTGGTGAAGACATCGTTGCGACCGGCCTGGGCGAGGTAATTTACGAGTTGCTGACGATGCATGCTGATCCGATGGTATCGACACGTTGGGGCTGTCTGATGCCCTGCCAAAACGGTCGCAATGAAATTTGGCTTGGCGGTCGCATTGCTCGAATGCTGGTTCTGCCCGGTCAGTGTTGAGCGTCCGCGTCTGGAATGGATGCGCGCGCAATATCCGGATCTGTTTCGCCGCGCCTTGCTGTTGATGCGCGACGTGAACGCGGCTGCTGCAGAGATCGTCATGCACAACGCGGCGATATTGGACGCCGCAAGTGAACAACACCGGGAGGTTCGCGAAAATGCCGCCGCTCGATAACCAGCGTCATGAAAAATTCGCCCAAGCCCTCGCGGAAGGCATGTCAGCAGATGCCGCTTATGCCGAAGCCGGCTACAAACCCGATAGAGGCAACGCGTCTCGCCTGACGTCAAAAGACAGCATCCAAGCCCGTGTTTATGAGCTGCAGCAGGCAGCAGCGAAAAAGGCCGTGCTGACGCTTTCCGATCATCTGGAAACGCTCAAAGACATCAGGGATGCGGCCATAGCTGCACGACAGTACGCCGCTGCGACGAATGCGGAGGTCCATAGAGGCAAGGCGGCGGGTCTGTATGTTGAGCGCATTGAGACATCCGATGTGGTGCGTGTCGTAAGCGCTGAACCGATGACGGATGACGAATGGGAGCAGCAGTATGGCGCCCAGACATCGGAAGCGACGCATTGATGCCGGACACCAGATTCAAACCCGGCCAGAGCGGAAACCCGAAAGGCAGGCCGAAGGGCGCACGCTCGAGGCTGTCTGAGGCTTTCTTGCAAGAGCTGGCCGAACACTGGGAACAGAATGGGCGCGACGTGCTGGACCAAGTGAGAAACAACGATCCATCAACCTATCTGCGCGTCATTGCCTCACTAATCCCGAAGGGCATCAGTTTCTCGGGCGATATCAGCTACGCCGCTATACCAATTCCGGTCAGCGAGCGTGCGCCACTCGATATCGAAACCACGCACTGATCAGCCTGTTCTTACAGGGATATACAGATGGCGAAGTGGACACAGTGGACGGCAAAAAAAGAGGCAGACTTCCTCGCGATCCTTAGCAATGGCAGCAGCGTACAGGCGGCGGTACAGGCTATCGGGTGCAGCCGGTCGAACGCGTACAAGCGCAGACAGAATGACCCGGAATTCGCCGCTCAGTGGGATGCGGCTATCGAAGCCGGCAGCGACCTACTCGAAGACGAAGCCAAGCGCCGCGCGCATGAAGGCGTTCTGGAGCCGGTCTACTACCAGGGCCAGGAAGTCGGCCAAGTGCGAAAATACTCTGACACGCTCTTGATGTTCATGTTGAAAGCCAGACGCCCGGACAAGTTCAAGGAACGCAAGGAACAGCAGCTAACGGGCAAAGATGGCGAGCGTCTCAAGCCAACCATCAACCTTACTATCGGATCTGAACCTTCATCTGCATGAGAAGCAGGGACAGGCGTTCCTGAGCCATGCGACGGAGATCATGAGAGAACTCAGCTCTTCTAAGACCGACATACCACGTAACGTTGATTTTCGCTCGCCAATGGGTCAGATTAGTTGGCATGGGGGAAAATGGAAAATCTGCTATCCAAGCAGCTCTTGTCGGAGGAATATTCGCCGTCGTAGCTGCAGTGTTGGGGGCGTTTGTAGGATATTGGATAGCTTCGCCGGGCGCGGACAGATTAAGGCAAATTGAAGCAGACACTGCTAGAGATCTGGCAACATACTTCTCGGAATTCATAGCATCTCGTGAACGCTTAGTGCGGCACTTGAAAGGTGAACCTCAGGAGAAAGCACCAGAAGAAGAGATCAACAAATACGTCGAGGAAGCCAAAAAGCTGGACCAGCAATGGAGAACATCAACGGTAGCGCTGGCGGCTGCACTACGTTTTGCCGAACATAATTTTGACGAGGGTGTTCAGAGCTTAGCCAGCGAATTCATCGAGTGGCATGCCGAGCAAGAAGCAGCGCGCGCTGGAAAGGCAATCACAGAGTGGGTTGATACAAGCAAGTACCAAGATTGGCGGGATAGGATCTTGAAGGCAACATCTCAAGCTGTGAGATGAGCCGTACTCAGGGGCGAAAATGAAAGCTTCGGCTTTTGTCGGATTTTTGTTGCTGGGCTTTCTCGTTGGGGCATTTTCGGCTGCAGTGGCGGAGGTAAAACAACCCGGCAAGCCGCCTGGTTGCCGGTATTTCTGCCCACCGCCGAACCCGTTGCCGTTTCCAAAGCCGATTAGGCAGCCAACCGAGAAAAGCATCAGCAGTCTGGATACATATCGCTAACGCCGGCTCGAACCTTCGGCCGTGAGTAAGGGCCAATGTCGAGACCCATCGGCAATGGCAGTGGTGCGGGTGATGCTGGAGATTTTGGGCGGCGTAAGGTGTATCGGACAACAGCAAAGTGAAATCGACGCACGAGACGGACCGCTTAACTGCGAGCAAGGCGTTCTACAGAGCTTTGACAGGACGCGATGAGCTTGGAGTCGTCATACGGGCTCACATCTACATCGAACAACTCGTCAACGAGACGCTAGAATGGTTAATTCCATACCCTGACGCCTTGGATGCTATGGACTTGGATTACTCTCAGCGGGTCCGCCTATTGGTGGCACTCGGCTTGAAGGATCAGCACCTTGGTTCATTGCTAGCGCTCGGGAAACTAAGGAACGAGTTTGCGCACAGACTGGACGCCAAACTTACTGCTGGAAGGATGAATGACTTTTACAAGCGCTTCGACAGCGAGGATAAGAAAATCATTCAGAGAGTTTACGATTCGACACGAAAGAAAGCTGGCGATCGCTCCAAGCCGAAGAAAATAACCAGCCTTGAGCCGAAGGATCGGTTTGCCCTATACGCAGCGACAATTCATGGGGCATTGCGCGCTGCGATAAGCGAATTGTCGGAGCAAAAAGAGCAAGCCCGTTAGACTGAGCTTGCTCTTTCCGGGGTAAACTCAATCTTCGTCAAACCGATGCGTATCCTCATACAGCGCGATGGCTGCAAAATACTCTGACACTTCGCCAGGATCGGCCAGCCAGACGTTATCTTCGGTGATAAGCAATCCCGACTTATCGAAAGCGTAAATAAGCTTCGGGTCAATGCCAGATCTGCGCATTGCCTCTATCATGTCCTGGTGCACGGCATCGGCATCGCGCGACGTCGGTTCTTCGGCGTCGGGATCGAAAAACACTGGATCGCCAGGCGCCGGCTCGCGGCCGAATTTTTCGATGAACGCCGGTCGCTGCTTTTTCAACACCTCCATTGCTTCCGGCGATAGCGGCGTACTGGTTTCTTGGCGGCTGGATTTGGTGGAACGACGTTGACGCCGCGGGCGCCCTGATTTGCTCTTCGGCATAGCTGCCTCCCTTCTGAAAGCAGCTACCCATTATGTAGATCAGAAACAGGCCGACTATGGAATTTCGCGGGTAATCTTCCATAGTCTCGTCACGGTTTGTTCGCTACTAGTAGCCGCCGAGTTATGCTCCGAGCAACGCCTGAGCCAGGGAAGCCGGACCTATTTGGGCCGTGAGGGAGTCCTGCCCCTCCAGGCGCATCCCCAATCTGACGGCAGCCGTCCCGCTATTTCCCGGAACTACCCGAAAAATCCCGCTTCAGAGCTTCGAAACCGCGATTTCTGATTGCTATGTGATTGCTAGCCGAGCGCTTGTTCGGCAGTGGTATTGCTAAGTCATTGAAAAGATGGAGCGGGCGATGAGATTCGAACTCACGACTTCAACCTTGGCAAGGTTGCGCTCTACCCCTGAGCTACGCCCGCGTCGCTATGCTGCTCGCCATATCCGGAGAGCGAGCGGATAATAAGCAAATCGCTTGCCGTTGCAAGCGTCAAGAGGCGGGTTTTCCGGCGAACCCCGATCTGGCATAACGGCGCGCCAAAGCGACGATAACAAAACCGCCAACAGAACCCGCCATGCCCGCGACACCGGAAGACCTGTTTGCCCGCCTGGACGACCTGGGCATCGCCACGACGACGCACGCGCACCCGCCGCTGCACACGGTCGAGGAGAGCCGGCGGCTGCGCGGCGCGCTGCCGGGCGGGCACTGCAAGAACCTCTATCTGCGCGACAAAAAGAAGCGCAACTGGCTGCTGGTGACGCTGGAGGACCGCGAGGTCGACCTGAAGACCGTGTCGACGGTGCTGGGCGCCGGGCGCTTGAGCTTCGGCAGCGCCGACCGGTTGATGGAGTTCCTGGGCGTGACGCCGGGCTCGGTGACGCCGTTCGCGCTGATCAACGACCCCGAACAGCGGGTGACCGTGGTGCTGGACGAAGCCATGCTGAAGGTCGATCTGTTGAACTATCATCCGCTGGTCAACACGGCGACGACGGCGATCGCGCCCGACGACCTGCTGGTCTTCATCCGCGCCGGCGGCCACGAGCCGCAGATCGTGGCCCTGGACTAGCGGGATGCCGGGCCGCGCCATGCCCTTGTATGCCCGCGTAACTGCTCCATAATTAATCACCTGGGGGGCGCGTTCCGGATGCGGACGCCACCCTCCGCAACGGCAAGGAAAACCATAATGGAACCGATCATCGCCCCGACACAGGCGCCGCCGGACGCGATCAAGGACAGCGATACCGCCAATTTCGCGCAAGACGTGCTGCTGGCCAGCCGCGAAACGCCCGTGATCGTCGACCTGTGGGCGCCGTGGTGCGGCCCGTGCAAGACGCTGGGGCCGCTGCTGGAGAAGATCGTCAAGGAGAGCGGCGGCGCGGTGAAGCTGGTGAAGATCAATATCGACGAGAACCAGCAGCTGGCGCAGCAGTTGAGGGTGCAGTCGATCCCGGCAGTGTTCGCCTTCGTCGACGGCCAACCGGTCGACGGCTTCGTCGGCGCCCTGCCGGAGAGCCAGCTGAAGCAGTTCGTGCAGCGGCTGACCGGCGATCAGGGCCCGTCGCAGATCGAGCAGGCGCTGGAGGTGGCGAAACAGGCGCTGGAAAGCGGCGATCTGGAACAGGCGCTGGGAATTTATGGCCAGATCGTCCGGGCCGAGCCTGGCAATCCGGCGGCGCTCGCCGGCATGGCGCAATGCTATCTGCAGAACGGCGATGTCGAGCAGGCGAAGCAGGCGCTGGAAGGCGTCGCCGAGGCCGACGTCAAGCATGCCGACGTGGTCTCGGCCCAGGCCGCGATCGAGCTGGCGGGCCAGGCCGGCGATGCCGGCGAGGTCGGGCCGCTGCGCGCGGCGGTGGCGGCCAACGCCAACGACCATCAGGCGCGCTTCGACCTGGCCATGGCGCTGGTCGGCCAGGGCAATCGCGAGGAAGCCGTGGACGCGCTGCTGGAGATCGTGCAGCGCGACCGGCAATGGAACGACGAGGCGGCGCGCAAGCAGCTGCTGACGCTGTTCGAGGCGTTCGGACCGACCGACGAGTTGACGGTGTCGGCCCGACGGCGGCTGAGCTCGATCCTGTTCTCGTAAGGCGGAGCCGCACCGACTTGGCCGAGCAACAACGCCAAATGCCCGAGCAGACTCTGCCGGAACGGCTGCCGGTGTTTCCGCTGACCGGCGTGTTGCTGCTGCCCGGCGGCAAGCTGCCGCTGAACATTTTCGAGCAGCGCTATCTGGACATGGTCAGCGACGCCATGTCGGGCGACCGCATGATCGGCATGGTGCAGCCGACCGACCCGACGCACAACTCGCACACGCCGGATATCTATCCCGTCGGCTGCGCCGGACGGATCACGGTCTATGAGGAGACCGACGACGGCCGCTATCTGATCACGCTGACCGGCCTCTGCCGGTTCGACATCCGCGAGGAACTGTCGACGACAACCCGCTACCGCCAGGTGCTGGCCGACTGGTCGGGCTATGCCGACGACCTGGAGCCGCCCGACGAGACCGGCATCGACCGCGCGTGTCTGCTGCCGGCGTTGCGCGCCTATCTCGACGCCGCCGACATTCCGGCCGACTGGAACGCCATCGAGAACGCCTCCAGCGTGGCGCTGGTCAACTATCTGTCGATGATCTGCCCGTTCACGCCCAGCGAGAAGCAGGCCCTGCTGGAAGCCACCGATGTGGTCGAACGCAGCAAGGTCATGACCTCGTTGATGGAAATGGCGGTCATGCAGAGCGGCGGCGCCGACGGTGACGATGGCCAACGGCACTAGGCCGGTGTAATAAGCGCGGGCAAACCAAGAATCGCGAGGAGGGACGCGCGCGATGACGGACACCGAGGCGGTGGACCCGAAACTGCTGGAGATCCTGGTCTGTCCGCTGACCAAGGGCGAGCTGCGCTATGACCGGCAACGCCAGGAGCTGATCAGCGAACAGGCCCGGCTGGCCTATCCGATCCGCGACGGCATTCCGATCATGCTGGTCGACGAGGCGCGCAGCCTCGATGACGACGACGGGGCGGCCCCGGCCTGATGGCCGCGGGCAGCGCAACGCCCTGGCCGACCGAGATCCGCCTGAAAAAGGCGGAGAAGGTCCTGGAGATCGACTTCGACGACAACAAGACCTTCCTGCTGCCGGCCGAACTGCTACGGGTCGAAAGCCCGAGCGCCGAGGTGCAGGGCCACGGCGGCGAAAAAACGATCGTCGCCGGCCGTCGGCATGTCGGCATCATCGGGCTGGAGCCGGTGGGCCACTACGCGGTGCGGCTGATTTTCGACGATCTGCACGACACCGGCATCTTTACCTGGGCCTATCTCTACAAGCTGGGCGACGGCCAGGCCGAGATCTGGGACCGGTATCTGGCCGCACTGGAGGAGAAGGGCCTGAGCCGCGATCCCTGATCGCGCCGCCCGCGACAAACCGATGCTGCCATGGCAACGCCACCTGTTCGATATCGACGACGACGTCGCTTATCTGAACTGCGCCTCGTTCTCGCCGTACCTGAAAACGGTGCACGCGGCCGGCGCCAAGGCGCTGACCCGCAAGCTGCACCCCTGGACCATGGACCGGAACGCGCAGAACGCCGAGGCCGACGAGGCCCGCGCGCTGTTCGCGGGGCTGATCAACGCGGACGCCGCCGATATCGCCATCGCGCCGTCGACCAGCTATGGGGTGGCAACGGCGGCGGCGAATCTGTCGGTCGCGGCGGGACAGTCGGTCGTCGTGCTGCAGGACCAGTTTCCGTCGAACTACTATGCCTGGAAGACGCTGGCCGAGCGCAGCGACGCCCGCCTCGTCACCGTGCCGCGGCCGGACGACGGCGACTGGACGCCGGCCGTGCTGGCGGCGATCGATGACGCCACCGCGATCGCGGCGCTGCCGAACTGTCATTGGACCGACGGGGCGCGGCTCGATCTGGAGGCCATCGGCGCGCGCTGCCGCGAGGTTGGTGCGGCGCTGGTGGTGGACGCGACGCAGTCGGTCGGCGCGCTGCCGACGGACGTCGCCCGCATCCGGCCCGATTTCCTGGTCTGCTCGGCCTACAAGTGGCTGCTCTGCCCCTACACGCTCGCCTTCCTTTACGCGGCACCGCATCGCCAGGATGGCCGGCCGCTGGAGCTGCATTACGGCAACCGCGCCGGCGCGACGACGCAGCAGGGCGGCACCGGTTACGCCTACGAGTTCCTGCCGGGCGCGCAGCGCTACGACATGGGCGAGCGCGTCAACATCATCAACCTGCCGATGGCGGTCGCGGCCATGACCCAGCTGCACGCGTGGGGCGTCGACAACATCGCCGCGTCGCTGACGCCGTTGACCGAGGCCGCGGCCGAGATGGCGGCCGCCCGCGGCATGGCTTCGCCCGCGCCGCACGCCCGCGTCGGCCATTTCATCGGCATCCGCCCGGGCGCGATGCCGCCCGACATCGCCGAGCGTCTCGCCGCCGAACGGGTTTTCGTGAGCCGCCGCGGCGACAACGTCCGCGTCAGCCCGCACCTCTACAACGACATGGCCGACATCGAACGGCTGTTTACGGCGCTCGATCGCTGTCTTTCTGATTAATCAGGCCGCGACTGCGGCCCGCCGGCTTATCCGGCGCGCCCGCGCAGGCGCGGACCGTCAGGTCCGCTGCCGTGAGCGCCAAATTGCCTACAACGCCACGCCGCGGATCAGTTTCGGCAGGTCGCCGGTCATGGCGGCGGCGCGGCGTTCGAAGAAGCGTTTCAGCGGCGGGGCACGGTTGACGATGCCGAGGCCGAGGTCGCGGGCGAGGCGCACGGGCGTGATGTCGTTCGAGAACAGCCGGTTCAGGCCGTCGGTCATCACCAGCATGGTGAAGGAGTCCCAGCGCCGCCATTGCTGATAGCGCTGCAGCACGTCGTCGCCGCCATGGTCGAGGCCGAGCCGCGCCGAGTCGATGACGATCTCGGCCAGGCAGGCGACGTCGCGCAGGCCGAGGTTGAGGCCCTGCCCCGCGATCGGGTGCATGGAGTGCGCCGCGTCGCCGACCAGCGCCAGCCGTCGGTCGACATAGCGTTCGGCGTTCTGCAGGCCGAGCGGGTAGCGCCAGCGCGGACCGTCGTTTTCGATTCGACCGAGATGATCGCCGGCCCGGGCCGCGATCTCGGCGTCGAAGGCGGCATCGTCGAGCGCCAGCATGGCGTCGGCCAGTTCCGCGCGTTCGGTCCAGACCAGCGACGAACGGTTGCCCCGCATGGGCAACAGCGCGAACGGCCCGGCCGGCAGGAAATGCTCCTTGGCGACGCCGTGATGCGGCCGCTCGTGCGTCACCGTGCAGACAATCGCCGTCTGCGGATAGTTCCAGGCGATGTTCCGGATACCGGCGGCCTGGCGCTGCGGCGAACCGCGCCCGTCGGCCGCGGCGGCGAGCGGCGCCGAGATGCGGCGGCCATCGTCCAGCACCGCCATCACATGCCCGCCCTCGCGGTCGAGGTCGGTCACGGCGCAGGGCGCGAACAGCGCGATGTTCTTCTGCGCCCGCACCGCCTTCAGGAGCGCGATGCGCAGGAACCGGTTTTCGACCATGAAGCCGAACGGCCGGTCGCCGACGTCGCGGTGATCGAAATGCAGGAACAGCGGCGCGGCGCCGTCGGAAACGCGGATATCCAGAATCGGCTCGGCCTCGTCGGCCAGATGCCGCCAGACGCCCAGCGTGTCGAACAGCGCGTGGCTGCCGTAGGAGATCGAGCTGACCCGGCCGTCGAAGGCCGGCGTCGTCGTGCTGTCCGGCGCCTGCAGGTCGACCACCGCCACCCGCATGCCGGCCCCGGCGGTCGCCAGCGCCAGCGTCATGCCGATCATGCCGCCGCCGACGATCAGCAGATCCGCATCCATGCGTCCGTTCGTGCTCATAACGATAGAAGTGCCGCGCCCGCCCGCCGATGTCCAGCCGTCGACGCGCGATAGATTGTCGCGACCGGCGGCATTTCACCGATTTGCGCAATTTTTAAGCAGAGCGCCTGCCCATTGAACGGGCAATCGGCGCCGGTCCGCGGTGGATGTCACGGAAATGTCGCGTTTCGCGGCGGCCGCGCGGACCGGCACGCTTCTTGTAATGCGCCTGCCACGGACCAACCCCGGCGTGCGTCCGGCCGTTACCGGCCGCCGGGAAGTAAAGGGGCGAGAGATGAAGCTGATCATGGCGGTCATCAAGCCGTTCAAGCTCGACGAGGTGCGCGAGGCGCTGACGCAACTGAACGTCCAGGGCCTGACGGTTACCGAGGTCAAGGGCTTCGGGCGGCAGAAGGGGCACACGGAAATCTACCGCGGCGCCGAATACGCCGTGAACTTCCTGCCGAAGCTGAAGGTGGAAGTCGCGGTGAAGGACGACATCGTCGACCAGGTGGTCGAGGCAATTTCGAACACGGCCAAAACCGGCCAGATCGGCGACGGCAAGATCTTCGTCTACGACGTCGATCGCGCGGTCCGGATCCGCACCGGCGAGACCGACGGCGACGCGCTGTAAGAACGCGCAACAAGGAGGCGAAAAACAGATGATAATCCGTCAGCGACAGATAACGGCGCTTGCGATTGCGGCGATCGCGGCCGTGGGCCTGGCCGGGCCGGCGCAGGCCGCGGTCGAGGCCGAGACGGCCTATGTCTTCAACAGCTTCTCGTTCCTGGTGCACGGCTTTCTGGTGATGTGGATGGCCGCCGGCTTCTGCATGCTGGAAGCGGGTCTGGTGCGCTCGAAGAACGTGGCGACGATGTGCGTGAAGAACATCTCGCTCTATTCCGTGGCCGGCATCATGTATTTCCTGGTCGGCTACAACCTGATGTATGACGGCGTCGACGGCGGCTTTCTCGGTTCGTTCTCGTGGTGGAGCGCCGACGACACGGCCGCGCTGGAAGGCACCGACTTCGGCGACGGCGCCGGCTATTCGGCGACATCGGACTGGTTCTTCCAGATGGTGTTCGTCGCGACCGCGGCCTCGATCGTCTCGGGCTGTCTCGCCGAGCGCATCAAGGTCTGGCCGTTCCTGGCCTTCGTCGTCGTGCTGACGGCGATCATCTACCCGATCCAGGGCTCCTGGCAGTGGGGCGGCGGCTGGCTGTCGGAGCTCGGCTTCGCCGACTTCGCCGGCTCGACGCTGGTGCACTCGACCGGCGGCTGGGCGGCGCTGGCGGGCGCGATCATCCTGGGTCCCCGCAAGGGCAAGTACGACGCCCAGGGCAACGTGCATCCGCTGCCGGGCTCGAGCCTGCCGTTGGCGACGCTGGGGACGTTCATTCTCTGGCTCGGCTGGTTCGGCTTCAACGGCGGCTCGCAGCTCGCCATGGGCTCGGCGGCCGACGTCGTGGCGATCGCCAACATCTACGCCAACACCAACCTGGCCGCGGCCGGCGGCGTGGTCGGCGCGATGATCGTCAGCCAGCTGGTCTACCGCAAGATCGACCTGACCATGGCCCTGAACGGCGCCATCGCCGGCCTGGTCTCGATCACGGCCGGCCCGGACACGCCGTCCATGGGCGCCGCTGTTCTGATCGGCGCGGTCGGCGGCGTGTTGGTGGTGTTCGCGATCCCGCTGTTCGACAAGTTCAAGATCGACGACGTCGTGGGCGCGATCTCGGCCCACCTGGTGGCCGGCATCTGGGGCACCATGGTGGTGCCGGTGACCAACGGCGACGCCACGTTCTGGGCGCAGTTCGTCGGCGTGATCTCGATCGGCGCCTTCGTCTTTATCCTCAGCCTGATCGTCTGGACGGTGCTGAAGTTCACCGTCGGCATTCGTCTTGACGAGGAAGCCGAGGAAATGGGCGGCGACCGCTCGGAACTGGGCCTGGAAGCCTATCCCGAGTTCGGCCGCGGCTCGCAAACCATCTGAGTGGGGGGTCGTGACCCAGCGACCTGCTGTAATGTAGCGTAGCGTACCGGCCCGGGCGGCATTACCGCCCGGGCCGTTTTTTTAGGTCGGCCTTGCGGCTTGGCTCGACCCGTCCCCTTGACGTGGTTGTCACGCCCGAAGGGCGCTGGACAACCGAGCCAGCGTCGGCTTCGCCGACGCGCTCGGCACGACAAGCCCCACCCGACCACCCATCAAGCATACTTCCGTGGGTGGTCGGGTGTGGGAGTGGGATGGGTCGAGCATTTGCCCACAGGCAATCCGAATCGCTTTGCGATTCGCGAACAAAGCGGGAATCCGATTCGGCGTGGTTGCGACGCTGGATTCACGTCGACACCCAACCCCTTGTGAGGCAAGGCGAACGCCGATACATTATCTGCCATCGTTTTTGAAATGTTCTAATCTGCGCGAATCGGTTGGCGAATCGGCATGATCAATCCCCGGCTGGCCCTGCTGCCCGACTATCCGTTCGAGCGCCTGCGCGGTCTGTTGGACCCGCTGACGCCGCCAGCGGACATCAGGCCCATCGTCATGAGCCTGGGCGAGCCGCAGCACGCCTATCCCGACCTGGTGGCCGAGACGCTGGCCGCGAACAGCCATCTTTATGGAAAGTATCCGCCGGTCGCCGGCACGCCGGAATTCCGCGCCGCCGTGCACGACTGGCTGGTCCGGCGCTATGACCTACCCGACGACATGTTGGACGCCGACCGCCATATCGCGCCGGTGGCGGGCACGCGGGAAGCGCTGTTCATGTGCGCGTTTTTGGCGGTGCCGCCGGAAAAGGCCGGCGCCCAGCCGCTGGTCCTGATGCCGAACCCCTTTTACCAGTGCTACGCCGGCGCGGCGGTGGCGGCGGGCGCGACGCCTGTGTTCCTACCAGCGAGCGCCGAGACCGGATTTCTGCCGGATCTGTCGGCTTTGTCGGCGGAAACGCTTGAGCGCACGGCGCTATTCTATCTCTGCACGCCCGGCAATCCGCAGGGCGCCATCGCCGACCTCGATTACATGAGCGAAGCCCTGCGTCTCGCCCGGGAATACGACTTCGTGCTGGTGCTGGACGAGTGTTACGCCGAGATCTACACCGACGCGCCCCCGCCCGGCGGGTTGCAGGCCTGCGCCGGGATGGGCGGAAGTCTGGACCACGTGCTGGCATTTCATTCGCTATCGAAGCGCTCGAACGTGCCGGGCCTGCGCTCGGGCTTTGTCGCCGGCGACGCCGACCTGATCAAATTGCTGCTGCGGTTGAAGGAATATGGCGGCAACCCGTCGCCGCTGCCGGTCTACGCGACGGCGACGGCGCTCTGGCGCGAGGAAAGCCATGTCGCGGCCAACCGCGCGCTCTATCGCGAGAAATTCGATATCTCGGACCGCATTCTCGGCAACCGCTTCGGCTATTACCGGCCGGCGGGCGGGTTTTTCCTCTGGCTCGACGTCGGCGACGGCGAGGCGGCGGCCCGCGATCTGTGGACGAAGGCGGCCGTGAAGGTGCTGCCGGGCGCTTATTTGTCACAGGCCGTCGATGGACAGCCCAACCCGGGCGCGGGCTATATTCGCGTCGCCATGGTGCATGACGCGGCGACCACGGCGGAAGCGCTCGCGCGCATCGCCGACGCCTTGTGAGCTGAGCCGGCACCGTTCAAGGAGTTTGTCCGTGGCGCAACGCAACGAAACCAGGCAGCGGGCGGTGTTCCTGCCCGAGGGAATGCGAGAGTTCATGCGCCGGCGCGCCGTCGAATTGCTGGGCCTTGGCCTGCTGGCGCTGGCCGGCGCGCTGGCGGCGGCGCTCGCCAGCTACAACCCGGCCGATCCGAGCTGGAGCACGGCGACGGGCGCGGCGCCGACGAACTGGCTCGGCCTGCCCGGCGCGCATGCCGCCGACCTGATCCTGCAAACCTCGGGGTTGGCCGGCGTGCTGCCGGCGCTGGTGCTGGCGGCCTGGGCCTGGCGGGTGATCTCGCACCGGGGCCTGCCCATGTTCTGGCTCAGGCTGACGGCGCTGGTGCTGTGCCTGATCGCGGCGGCCACCTTCGCCTCGGCCCTGCCGGCGCCGTCGGCCTGGCCGCTCGCGACCGGCCTCGGCGGCTTCTACGGCGATCTGTTTCACAACGGCGCGGCGCGGGCGCTGGCGGCGTTCGGCCTCGACACCTGGCCCTACACCATCGTGGTGGCCACCGGCGTGATCGCGCTGGCGCTGCTGCTGTTCGTGCTGTCGATCAGCCTCGCCGACTGGGGCGCGGCCGGCCGCGGCGGTCTGTGGGCGACGAAAACCGCCGGCCGCGGCGTGCAGACGGCGGGCGCCACGCTGGCCCGGATCGGCCGCGGCGCGGCGCGGCACGTGCGGCGCGAACCGCGGCTGGTGCCCGGCGATGCCGACGACGCGCCTGACCTGGACGAACGGCCGGAGCCGACCATGGCCCGCGCGGCGAAGCGCCGGGTGACGACGCCGGCGCGCAAGCCGAAGAAAAGCCGCCGCGCGCGGGCAGAAGAACAGCCGAAATTCAATCTCGGCAGCGAGGACGGCTATCAGCTGCCGCCACTGGCGCTGCTGCAGGAGCCGGGCGATCAGGCCCGGATCCGCCGCGTCAACGAGGAAGCGCTTGAGCAGAACGCGCGCCTGCTGGAATCGGTGCTGGACGACTACGGCGTGCGCGGCCGCATCATCAAGGTACGGCCCGGCCCGGTGGTGACGCTTTACGAGCTGGAGCCGGCGCCCGGCACCAAGACCAGCCGGGTGATCGGCCTCTCCGACGACATCGCCCGCTCGATGAGCGCGGTCAGCGTGCGCGTCGCGGTGGTGCCCGGCCGCAACGCCATCGGCATCGAGCTGCCGAACCAGGACCGCGAGACCGTGTACCTGCGCGAGCTGCTGGCGACCAGTGATTATGAATCCGCCAACGCCACATTGTCGCTGGCGCTGGGCAAGGACATCAGCGGCGCGCCGATCATCGCCGACCTGGCGAAGATGCCGCACCTGCTGATCGCCGGCACCACCGGCTCGGGCAAGTCGGTCGCCATCAACACCATGATCCTGTCGCTCTTGTACCGGCAGCCGCCGGAGCAGTGCCGGCTGATCATGATCGACCCGAAGATGCTGGAGCTGAGCGTCTACGACGACATCCCGCACCTGTTGACGCCGGTGGTGACCGACCCGGGCAAGGCGGTGGTGGCGCTGAAATGGACCGTGCGGGAGATGGAGAACCGCTACAAGGCCATGGCGCGGCTGACGGTGCGCAACATCGCCGGCTACAACCAGCGCCTGGCCCAGGCCAAGGCCAAGGGCGAGACGCTGACGCGCACGGTGCAGACCGGCTTCGACACCGAAACCGGCGAGCCGATCTTCGAAGAGCAAGAGCTCGACATGGAGCCGATGCCGCATATCGTCGTCGTGGTCGACGAGATGGCCGACCTGATGATGGTTGCCGGCAAGGACATCGAGGGCGCGATCCAGCGCCTGGCGCAGATGGCGCGCGCCGCCGGCATCCACATCATCATGGCGACGCAGCGGCCGTCGGTGGACGTGATCACCGGCACCATCAAGGCGAACTTCCCGACCCGGATCAGCTTCCAGGTCACCTCCAAGGTCGACAGCCGGACCATTCTGGGCGAACAGGGCGCCGAGCAGCTGCTGGGCCAGGGCGACATGCTGTACATGGCCGGCGGCGGCCGCATCACCCGCGTGCACGGGCCGTTCGTCTCGGACGGCGAGGTCGAGCAGGTTGTCGCCTATCTGCGCGCCCAGGGCGAGCCGGAATACCTGTCGGCCGTGACCGAGGACCTGGAGCCCGAGGACGACGGCGGCATGGGCGCCGGGCCGGCCGGCGGCTCGGGCGACGCGCTGTTCGACCAGGCCGTCGACGTGGTCTCGCGGCACCAGAAGGCGTCGACAAGCTTCATCCAGCGCCACCTGCAGATCGGCTACAACCGCGCCGCCCGGCTGATGGAGCGCATGGAGGAAGAAGGCATCGTCGGCCCCGCCAACCATGTCGGCAAACGCGAGATCCACGTGCGCAAGCCGGACGAGTTTTAGGGGGCAGCATTCGCGGTTCGGCCCGTTCCGTCACGCGGCCCTGGATCACCGGGTCGCGCCCGGTGATGACGAAAAGACTTGGCATTTCAACACCTTCGTCATTGCCGGGCTTGACCCGGCAATCCAGGGAAGCGAACAAGACTGGTTCCTGGATGAACCCCATCCTATATATCAGCGCACTGTGATGACCCTTCTTCGAACGATCGGTGCCGCGCTGCTGGCGGTGCTGTTGAGCGGGCCGGCGCTGGCGGCGCTGTCCGAGCAGGACAAGGCCGACGTAGCGCGCGTCACCGACTATCTGCAGGACATCCGGTCGCTGAGCGCGCGCTTCGTGCAGATCGGGCCCAACGGCGAGCTGGCGAACGGCACGCTCTATCTGCGCCGGCCGGGGCGGCTGCGCTTCGAGTACAACCCGCCGACGCCGCTCTTGGTGGTGGCGGACGGCACCTGGCTCGTACTGCACGACACCGAGCTGGATCAGGTCAACCGCTGGCCGGTCTACAAGACGCCGCTCGGCGTGCTGGTCGCCAAAAAAGTCGATCTGGAAGACAAAGTCGAAGTGGTGCGCGTGGCGCGGCGGCCGGGCGTGCTGAGCCTGACCATCGTCGACCGCAGCGCGCCGGACGAAGGCGCCATCGAGCTGGTGTTCTCGGAACCGGCCCTGAGCCTGCGCCAGTGGCACGTGCGCGACGCCCAGGGCGGCATCACCAACGTGTCGCTGTCGGAGACCAAGCTGAACGTCGACCTGCCGCCGACGCTGTTTCATTTCGACCACTTCCGTTCTGAAACCGACCGCTTCCGCCGTTAGCGGTGGAACAAAAAGGCTTTCACCACAAAGACGCAAAGACACAAAGATGGCCGGACGGTGGCGCGAGGGTGCAGCGTGATCTTGGTGTCTTTGCGTCTTTGTGGTGGGGGTTTGTTGCGCCGGCTAGCCGGCGCGTGTTAGCGAAGAAGCATGACGAAACCCATGCTACGGCCGCTTGTCGGCATCAGCTGCAACCGGCAGGACGGCGACGAGGCCGGTTATCCGCGCCACGTGTCGAGCGAGAAATATATCGAGGCCGTGATCGACGCCGCCGGCGCTATGCCGGTGCTGCTGCCGGCGTTGGGCAACACGGCAGATATCGACGCGCTGCTGCATCGCCTGGATGGCATCGTGCTGACGGGCGGGGTCTCGAACGTCGAGCCACACCACTATGACGGACCGCCGAGCCGCGACGGCACGCCACACGACCCGCACCGCGACGGCCTGACCCTGCGGCTGATCCGCGCCGCCATCGATGCCCATGTGCCGGTGCTGGGCATCTGCCGCGGCATCCAGGAGATGAACGTCGCCTTCGGCGGCAGCCTGCATCAGTATCTGCACGAGGTGCCGGGCCGGTTCGACCACCGGCGCGAGCGGCACAAGCCGCTGGACGAGCAACTGGCGCCAAGGCACAAGATCAGCCTGACGCCGGGCGGGCAGCTGGCCGAGCTGCTGAACGCGACCGAGGTCGTGGTCAACTCGCTGCATGGCCAGGGCATCGACCGGGTCGGCGACGGGCTGACGGTGGAGGCCGTGGCCGAGGACGGCACCATCGAGGCGCTAAGCCTGACCGACCGCAGCCGGTTCGCGCTGGGCGTGCAGTGGCACGCCGAGTGGCAGGCCGTGGAGACGCCGGTGCATGCCGCGATCTTCGGCGCGTTCGGCGACGCGGTCGGCACGTTCGCCGCGACACGGTCGGGTCATGGCCGACGTATCGAAGTGGCTTAAGGACCGCCGCGTCACCGAGGTCGAATGCGTGGTGCCGGACCTGTCCGGCGTCGCCCGCGGCAAGATCCTGCCGACCGCGAAGTTCCGCCAGAGCCTGAAGGACGGCTCGCTGCGCCTGCCGGAAAGCGTGTTCGCGCAGACCGTGACCGGCGCCTTCGCGCCGTCCGACGTGATCGACCCGACCGAGCCCGACGTGATCCTGGCGCCGGACGCCGGCAGCATCCGCCTGGTGCCGTGGTACGAGGAGCCGACGGCGCTGGTGATCAACGATTGTCGATACCGCGACGGTGGCCCGGTGCCGTTCGCGCCGCGCCAGGTGCTGCGGCAGGTGCTGGCGGCCTACGAGAAACGTGGCTGGCGGCCAGTGGTGGCGCCCGAGCTGGAGTTCTTTCTTGTCGCCCGCAACGTCGATCCGGACTATCCGCTGGAGCCGCCGCTCGGCCGCTCGGGCCGGCCGGAGACCGGCAGCCAGTCCTACGGCATCGACGCGGTCAACGAATTCGATCCGATCTTCGAGGAGGTCTACGACTTCTGCGAGGCGCAAGAGATCGACATCGACACGCTGATCCACGAGGCCGGCTCGGCCCAGGTCGAGATCAACTTCAACCACGGCGACGCGCTGGCCATGGCCGACCAGGCCTTTCTGTTCAAGCGCGCCGTGCGCGAGGCGGCGCTGCGGCACGAGATCTACGCAACCTTCATGGCGAAGCCGATCGAGCGTCAGCCCGGCAGCGCCATGCACATCCACCAGAGCGTGGTCGACGCGAAGACTGGGCGCAATCTTTTCGCCGGCAAGAGCGGCAAGAACACCAAGCTGTTCGAGGCGCATATCGCCGGCCTGCAGCGCTATCTGCCGGCGGCGATGCCGCTGGTGGCGCCGAACGTGAATTCCTATCGCCGGCTGGTGCCGGGCCTGGCGGCGCCGATCAACCTGCATTGGGGCGTCGAGAACCGCACCGCCGGCCTGCGCGTGCCGCACGGCAACGGCGAATCGCGGCGGGTCGAGAACCGGGTGCCCGGCGCTGACGCCAATCCCTATCTCGCCATCGCCGCCAGCCTGGCCTGCGGCTATCTGGGCATGGTCGAGGGATTGCGCCCGACCGCGCCGATGCAGCGCAGCGCGTACGAGCTGAAGTTCGCGCTGCCGCGCTATCTGCCGGACGCGCTCGCCAAGCTGCGCGCCAGCCGCGAGCTGCGCGCGCTGTTCGGCGAGGATTTCGTCAGCCTGCTGCTGGACGTGAAAGAGGCCGAGCTCAACGGCTACCAGAACGTCATCAGCGCCTGGGAACGCGAGCACCTGTTGCTGAACGTCTGACGGTCCCGGATTAGCCCTGGGGATCTTCCAGGCGGAAGCGGCGCAACGTCATCGACGGCGGTTCGCCGTAGCGGGCCTTGTAGGCGGCGGCGAACTTGCTGAGGTGATCGAAGCCGCAATCGGTGGCGACGTCGGTGACGCCGCGGCCGACGCGGCCCGCCTCCATCAGGTCCCGCCGCGCCATGTCGAGCCGGACCTGCTTGAGATAGGCCATGGGCGACGCGCCGACATGACGCTGAAAGGCCTTGTGCAGAGTCCGCGGCCGGACGCCGGCGGCGGCCGCGATCTCGGGCAGGCGTAGCGGCCGGCGGGCGTTGACCTTGATGAAGTCCTCGGCGCGCGACAGGTAGTCCGGCCGCGGCGCGCGGGCGCCGGCGATGCGCGCGTCCTCGGAATGCGGCAGGCAGGTCAGCAGCAGCTCGGCGAACACCTGGCCCACCCGGTCGGCCATGCCGGGATGGGCCCAGCCGACGCCGCCCGCCCGCGCATCGGCGCAGACCGCGCGCAGGAACTGGAACAGGCTGGCGCTGCGCGACGTCTCCGTGACGACGCCGGGGCCGAAGCGCGCGAGCGGCAGCACGGCCGCAGCAGCCGGTCGGGCGAGCGCGGCGACGGCGTCGTCGATCAGCGTGCGGTCGGCCCGGACGATGAGCTGCGTGCAGGCGGCGTCCCAGAACTTCTCGTAGGCGCGGTCGGGATTGATGACGTAGAGGCTGCCGGCGGCGGCGAGGTCGCTGCCATCCCCGTGTTCGTAGCGCGCCGTGCCGGCGAGCGTCCACTGCACCAGATAGAAGTCGCGTAGCGGCGGAATGCCGATGCGGGTCTCGGCGCCGTAGGTCAGATGGTTGACGGAGAGCGCGCCGACCGTGGCGTGCGAATGCCGGAAGCCGGCGCAGGCCGCGTCCGCCGTGTCGAGCGCGTGCGAGCGGAAGAAGCGCGAGACATGCCGGCGTGCCGCCGCGCCCGAGGCCACCTCCGGCACCGCGCCGGAGTCGAACATGGCGGGCGCATTCGGGACGGCGTTGAACCCCTCTTCCATTGCAAAGCTCTGTTGTTAGCCAAGGCCGATTCAGGCTAGCCGGGCGCTCCGGGGCTAGTCAGGTCTCAGCCTAGCGGCCAAGATGGCGACGTCAATGGGAGGGTCGGCGCATGGATGCCGCGGATGTGAAGGCGATCGCCACGGAGCTCGGCGCCGATCTGGTCGGCATCGCCAGCGCCGAGACGCTGAACGCCTTTCCGCCCGATCCGCGCTGGCCGCAGACGCCGGAACGGATCTCGCCGCACTGCAAAAGCGTGATCGTCATCGTCAGCCGCATTCCGGTCGCCGCGTTCCGGGCCAAGTCGAACGTCGCGGTGCAGTACATGGACATGATGGTGTTGCGGCGCATGGACGTGATCGCCCACCGGCTGGCGGAAGCGCTGGAGCGCGAGGGCCATCCGTCCTTCGTGACGGCGGCGCAGGAGACCGACTGGGACTACAAGAACGCCAGTTACGGCCGGCTGTCGACACGGCACCTCGGCATCGAGGCGGGCATCGGCACCTTCGGGTTGGAGGTGAACATCCTGACGCCAGAGTTCGGGCCGCGCATCTATCTGACCGGCATCCTGACCGAACTGGAGCTCGAGCCCGACGAACGCATCACCGAGCAGGTCTGCATCGGCGAGTCCTGCTCGCGCTGCCTCTATTCCTGCCCGACCGACGCCGTGCGGCATTTCGGCATCGACAAGCGCGCCTGCGCGCAGGAGGCGCAGGAGTTCGGCTTCATGACGTCGCTGTCGGTGCTGGAGGAATTCATCGAGACCGACGATCCGTCCCGGCGCAAGGAGATCATCGCCAGCCGCGACATCTATGGCTTCTGGCAGGGGCTGCTGCGCGTCGTCGGCTCGTTCGGCGACTGTCCGCGCTGTCTCGCCGTCTGTCCGGTCGGCAACGACTACCATGCCTATCTGGCCGGACCGCAGAAGCAGATCCCGGAGAAGACGCCCGAGAAGGTCGCGAAGGCCAAGGGCTTCAAGGACGCGCGCAAGTCGGGCGCCGATGTCACCGGGCTGAACGACTGGAACATCCGCTGGGTCGGCGAGGACGGCTATCAGGGCCTGGTGGCGCGGCAGCTTCAGGCCTTCAAGCAGCTACAGCGCGACCGGCAGGCCGCCTATGAGCGACGCGTCGCCGCGGCCGACACCAACGACTCCGGGGACTGAGGCGCATGGTCGAGGTCTTCCAGGAACCGATCACGGCCGAGGCGATCAAGGCGAAGGTGCGCGACCTCGGCGCCGACCTCGTCGGCATCGCCGACGGCGAGGTACTGAACCAGAACCCGCCGGACCCGGCGAACCCGAAACGCCCCAGCGACATCACCGACCACGATGCGGGGCGCGTGATCGTCATCGCCAAGCGGCTGACCGCCGGCACGACGCGGCTCACGCGCTGGGACGAGCGGCACAAATACTACAACGACGAACTGGTGCTGAACGCGCTCGAGATGCTCTCGCTGGAGCTGGTGCTGTGGCTCGAGGACCGTGGCTATCCGGCGTTGATCGTGCCGCCGACCCACGTCGATCCGTTGGATTATCAAGGCGATCCCGGTGCCTCATTGGGGCAGATCCTGTCGCTCGAGCATGCCGCGGTCGAGGCCGGCCTCGGCACGCTGGGCCTGAACCAGATGCTGCTGACGCCGGAATTCGGTCCGCGCGTGCGGCTGACGGCGGTGCTGTCGTCGGTGCCGGTCGACTGCGACGAACGCATGACCGAGAGCCTGTGCCGGGGACCCGGCTGCGGGCGCTGCCTCAGCGCCTGCCCCGGCGACGTGATCGGGCATTGGGACCGCGACTGGGAAGCCTGCGATACCTACCGCTCGCCGCACGGCTTCCACGCGCTCGCCGACCATATCGGCCGCATCATCGACGAGCCGGATGTGGCCAAGAAGAAGGCCATGCTGCGCTCGGAGGATCAGTTCTACATCTGGCAGAGCATCCTGCGCGGAGCCGGCGTAGTGACCGGCTGCCGGCGCTGCCAGGACGTCTGTCCGGTCGGCGACGATTACGCGGCGTTGGCCGACGCGCTCGACGCGATCCCGGAGGACAGCAACGACAAACGCGCCCGCCTCGCGGCCATGCTCGCCGACGAGGCCGAGGGCGCCCTGCCCGCCAGCTACCTCGCCGCTCAACGCTGGATCGGCGCGCTCACTGGGCCGGACGACGGGGGGACATGACGCGATGGACACCGAGTCGTTGATGCTGCCGAAATCGGCCGAGGAGTTGGCCGCGTTGCAGTCCGCGCGCAAGCGGGCCGCGGTCGAGCGGGCGCGGACCTCGCGGTTCTGGGCCGACAAGCTCGCCGACATCGACCTCGACCGGCTGGACGAGCCTGACGAATGGCGGCGCATCCCGATCCTGACGAAAGAGCAGCTGCGCGAGATCAGCATGGAGGCGTTCTACAGCGACTTCTGCATCGCCGGACGGCGCGAGACCAGCGAGTTCTGGCGCTCGGGCGGCTCGACCGGACGGCCGCTGTTCTATCCGCGCACCACCGAGGATTTGGCCTACGCCATGGTCGGCTTCCGCCGGGTCTATGCCTGCGCCGGCGTCGGGGTAGACGACCTGGTGCACCTGTCGCTGCCGCTCGGCATCCATCCGGCCGGACATCTATGCGCCCGGGCGGCGGAGCGCGAGGGCGCGGCGGTGATGTGGGTCGGGGCCGGCAACGCCGCGCCGTCGGCGATGCAGCTCGACCTCATCCGCAACTTCCGGCCCTCGGTCTGGGTCGGCATGTCGAGCTACGCCATCCATCTCGCCAACCTCGCCGCCGCCGAGGGCGAGAAGCCGGCCGACCACGGCGTCGAAAAAATCATCTGCACGGCCGAGCCGCTGTCGGACGCGAAGCGCGCCAAGCTGTCCGAGCTCTGGGGCGCTCAGGTCTTCGATTCCATCGGCATGACCGAGATGATGATGATGGGCGCCGAGACTGCGCCGGGCAGCGGCTTCCGGATCTGGTCGGACTTCGTCTATCCCGAGGTGATCGACGCCGACAGCGGCGCGCCGGTGGCGCCCGGCGAGGAAGGCCTGCTGGTGGTGACGTCGCTGGCGACCAACAACGCGACGCCGTTCCTGCGCTGGAACACCGGCGACATCGTGCGGCTGACCGAGCCCGACGGCGATGGCACGGGTTTCGATCTGTTTCCGGTCATGCGCCACGCCCACCGCACGGCCGGCTTCTTCAAGGTGCGCGGCGTCAATATCGGCCACAACGACCTGGAGGACATGATGTTCGCGAACGCCGATGTCGGCGACTTCCGGGTCGAAGCCGCGGCCACGGACGGCCGCGACGTCCTGCTGCTCTACCTGGAAGCCCGCACCGGTGCCGATGCCGATGCGCTCGGCGTCACGATTGCGGCCGACGTGCAGCGCTCCTTCGGCCTCACGCCGGATCTGGTCTGGTGCGAGCCCGGCGCCATCGCCAAGACTTTCGAGCAGTCCGTCAAGGCGACGCGTTTCATCGACACGCGGTGAGCCGTTAGTCCGCCTCTGATTGCCGAAACACCGGGCGTCGCAAGGCAAAGCCGAGCAACAGCCAAGGCAGCGCAAGCGCGACCGTCGGCAGGATCGACGGAATTTCTTGAAACGTGCCAGACCAGAGCGCCCAGGCCGATCCCGCGGCAAGCACCACCGCGTAGACCACGCCGACAATCTTCGTTGTGGCCGTCGCCAGACGCTCGTCGACGAACTTGATCAGGCCAAGCTGGCACAGCACGGCGCCGACGCTCCCTTGGACAAAACTGTAGATGCATCCGGCGATCAGCGAGCCGTAGAACGGTTTGCCGAGAAGCAGGTAGATGGCCGCCATCGCATAGTGCACGACCAAGATGCTCATGAAGGCCGCGATGAACCCAATGGCGAAGCGCTTCATGAGACCGGCCCTCAACTCGCCAGCAGCTTCTGCAAACGCGCGCGGACATCCGCCGGGGGCTCGGCGCTGGCGGGGCCGTGCATGAAGACGACGACGGATTCGGCGGTGGCGAGGCAGTGGCCGTCGTTGAAGACGCCGCTGCCGACGGTGAAGCTGGTGCGGCCGACGCGGACGACACGGGCGCCGATGCGGAGCGCGCCGGGCCAGTGCGCTTCGCGCAGATAGTTGATGGTGATGCGGGCGACGACGATGCGGTCGTCGGGGCCGCGGTGGGGCCGGATCTCGCGCACGAAGGCGACGCGGCCGGATTCGAAATAGGCGGCGAACGCGGTGTTGTTGACATGGCCGCCGGCGTCCTGGTCGGAGAAGCGGATGGTGTCGTCGACCCAGAAGGCGTAGGTGCCGGGGTCGGCAAGGTCGAAGTTGCTGTCGCTGGTCATGGCGTACTCACTCGGTCAGGACGGTCATTTCTTGGCGCGGAAGTAGCGGTGGCATTCGGAACAGGTGCGGGTGAGCGCCAGGAAGGCGCCCGCGGCGGTGGCGCCGTCCCGGCGTTCGGCAGCGGCGGCGAGGTCGGCGCCGTGGGATTCGAGGGCGCGGGCACGCTTTTCGAATTCGGGCCAATAGGACCAGACCTCCGGCTGGGCCCGGCTGGGCGGCGTGAGGCTGCCGGCCGGGAACAGGGCCAGGAACTGACCGGACTCCCGATGCAGACGCGTTGCCTCGGCCGCTACCACGTCGATCCGCAATTCGGTCTGGCCGTTGAACATCGGCGCCATGACTTTCATGGCCTCGCCAATGGATTTCATCAGGTCGATGCGCTGGCGGACGACGTCATCGGCAGCGGCGGGAACGGCGAGCATCGACGCCAACAGGATGGAGACTGTCAGCCGACGCATCAACGGGTGTCGGCGATACGGCGCAGCAGGCGGCGCAGCGTTTCCTGCTCGTCGGCGGTGAGGTCGGCGGCGATGCGTGCCTCGTGCCGGCGGACGAGCGGCCGGAGCGTCGCCACCAGGCGCGCGCCCTCCGGCGACAGGCGCAGGGCGTAGGAGCGGCGGTCGGTCGGCGACGGCGCCCGCTCGACGAGACCCCGGTCCTCGAGCCGGTCGATCACCGCGACCACGGTCGAGCGGTCGATGCCGATGGCGTTGCCGAGCTGGGTCTGATTCAGGCCGGTATTGGCCTCGATGAGCGTCAGCACGCCGAATTGGCCCGGCGTCACGTCGTGCTCGGCCATCGAGGTCATGAAATCGTTGAATACCCGGTCCTGCGCACGCCGCAGGTTGTAGCCGATCAGCTCGGGCAGCAGGCCATAATCGAACTCGCTCATACGGTATTCCCGGCCGCTCGAAATATTGTTGGGGTACCAAACATTTTTCTTGCCAAGCCCGTTCCCGCCACCTAGGTTATTGTTGGGGATGCAAGCAATAAACCGGATGGGACGGTGACGCACAAGGTTTGGGTCCGTCAGGCCGATCAGACGATCGAAGTAGCCGACGGCGACACGATACTGAACGCCGCGCTAACTGCCGGCATCGATTACCCCTTTGGCTGCCAGTCGGGCAATTGTGGGGCCTGCAAGTCGCGGCTGCTGGAGGGAAGCGTCGAGATGCTGCCCTATTCCGAATACGCGCTGACCGATGAGGAGAAGGCCCAAGGCCTGATCCTGGCCTGTCAGTCGATGCCGGAAGCGGACTGCCGCGTCGGCTGGCTGGACCTTGACGAGACCGTGCAGCATCCGCTGCGCAAGCTCGACTGCAAGGTCGTGGCCTGCGAGAAGGCGACGCACGACATCACCGTCGTGCGGCTCGACATCGAGGCCGGCGGACCGTTCAGCTTCAGCGCCGGGCAATACGCCTCGGTGACGTTTCCGGGCCAGGCGCCACGCGACTATTCCATGGCCAGCCGGCCCGAGGACGCGCAGATCGAATTCCATATCCGCGCCATGGACGGCGGCTCGGTCAGCCACTACGTCAACGAGCAGCTGAAGGTCGGCGATGCGGTGCGGGTCGAAGGGCCGATGGGCCTTGCTTACCTGCGCGAGCAGCATACAGGGCCAATCCTGGCCGTCGCGGGCGGCTCGGGCCTGGCGCCGATCAAGTCCATCGTCGAGGAGGCGCTGGGCAAGGGCATGGGCCAGCCGATCGCGATGTATTTCGGCGTGCGCGGCGAACGGGACCTCTATCTGGAAGAGCACTTCAAGGCGTTGGCGAAGGCACACGCGAACTTCGACTTCACGCCCGTGCTGTCCGAGCCGAACGGCGCCACGGACCGGCGTACCGGGTTCCTGGCGGACGCGGTGGCCGCGGACTTCCAGGACCTCGACGGCTTCAAGCTCTACATGGCCGGACCGCCGGTGATGGTCGACACGACGACGGCGGCCTGCACGCCGCTGGGCCTGCGGTCGGAGGACCTGCACGCCGATCCGTTCTATTCCGCGCACGAGTTGGCGGAACAGGGAGCGGCCACATGAGCGCCGACGAACTCGCCGGCCGCGTGGCGCTGGTGACGGGCGCCGGCCGCGGCGTTGGCCGCGCCATCGCCGAGAGCCTGGGCGCACGCGGCGCGTCCGTGGTGGTCGCCGACAGCGGCACCGGCATTTCTGGCGACGGCGCCGATCCCGGCGTAGCGCAGGAGGTGGCGACAGCAATCGGCGACAACGCCGCGGCGTTCACGGAGTCGGTGGCGAGCCCCGGCGCGGCGAAAGCCGCGGTCGAGCTGGCGGTCAGCCGTTTCGGCGGGCTCGACATTCTGGTCAACAACGCCGCCATCCTGCGCGACGCGTTCGTCTTCAAGGCCGATCCCGGCGACTACGAGGCTGTGATCCGCAACAACCTGTCGGCCGCCTTTTTCCTGATGAACGCAGGCACGCCTGTCATGCGTGAGCAGGCCAAGGCCGGCCGCGGCGGCGGCGATAGCTACGACTGGGGCCGCATCGTCAACATCGTCTCCAGCGCCGGGCTCTACGGCAATCTGGGCCAGAGCGGCTATGCCAGCGCCAAGGCGGGCCTCGTCGGCCTGACCCGGGTCGCGGCCATGGACCTGGCGCGCGCCGGCATCACCGTCAACGCCGTGGCGCCGTTCGCGGCGACGCGCGTAACCGAGATCATCCAGCCGGCGAACGATGCGCAGGCCGCCTACAAGGAACGCGCGCTGAAAATCCCGGCGAGCCACGTGGCTGACGTGGTCGCCTATCTGGCCTCGCCGGCGGCGCAGTCCGTCACCGGCCAGATCTTCGGCGTGCGCGGCCGCGAGGTGTTCCTGTTCTCGCAGCCGCGGCCGGTGGCGCGCATCGTCAACGACGGCGGCCCGTGGGACACTGACAGCCTGGCCGCGGCCGTGAACGCCGAGTTCGCTGGTTCCTTCACCGACCTGACCACCGACCTGGAAGCCTTCAACACCGAGCCTGAGATCTGACCAAGGGGTCCATCATGAGCCAAGCCGAGAAGTTCGAAGTCAAGACCGTCGACGAGCTGCACGCCCAGCCCGACGAATACCAGACGATGATCAAGAAGATCGTCGTCAGCCACGCCGTGAACGAACTCTACGGCGCCCAGGCCTTCGACGAGCCGGCCATCGCATTGGCGCCGACGCCGTACGACAAGTGGCTCGCCTGCCGCATCGCCATGGAGGAGTACGGCCACCACGTGCGCTTCCGCGAGCTGGGCGACGAGATGGGCGTGGCGCGCGAGGAGATGACGCCCGAGCAGAAACAGCCGCTGTCGATCTTCGAGTTCCCGCTGAAGACCTGGGCCGAGTTCTGCGTCATCAAGCTGCTGGCGGATCTGGCCGAGATCCTGCAGGTCGAGGATCTGGTCCACTGCAGCTATCTGCCGCTGCGCCGTCTGGCGCGGATGACCATGCCCGAGGAGCGTTTCCACGCCCAGTTCGGCAAGGACACCTGCAGCGACCTGTGCAAAACCGAGGAAGGCCGTGAGGCCGTGCAGGCGGCGATCGACGAGTATTTCCCCTACCTGCCGCCGTTCTTCGGCCGGGCCAAATCGAAGAACAACGAGCTCTATCGCAAATGGGGCATCAAGCTGCGGACCAACGAAGACATGCGCGAGGACTATCTGCGCCGCGCACGCGAGCTGGTCGAGGACGAGCTGGGCCTGAAGCTGCCGGACGTCGAACTGGAAGCAGCCTAGCGTCGCGGGCTAAGCTCAGTCCAACGGGAGGACGTGCCATGACCGACGCCGCCACCGAGCAGACCACATCCGAAACGCGTCAGGAATTCTACGACCGCATCGACGGCGACAACCTGGCGCCGTTGTGGGAGGTGATGAAGAACCTGATCACGCCGGAGCCGAAGACGCCGGTGCGGCCGGCGGTCTGGCACTATGACGAGATCCGGCCCTACATCATCGAGTCGGGCGAGCTGATCACGGCCAAGGAGGCCGAGCGCCGGGTGCTGATCCTGGAGAACCCGGGCCTGCGCGGCCAGTCGAAGATCACGCATACGCTCTATGCCGGCCTGCAGCTGATCCTGCCAGGCGAGGTGGCGCCGGCGCACCGGCACAGTCAGAGCGCGCTCAGGTTCGTGGTCGAGGGCGAAGGCGCCTATACCGCGGTCGACGGCGAGAAGACCATAATGCGGCCGGGCGATTTCGTGATCACACCGTCCTGGACCTGGCACGACCACGGCAACGAGTCGGACCAGCCGATGGTCTGGCTCGACGGCCTGGACATTCCCATTGTCGGCATGCTGGACGCCGGTTTTGCCGAAGGCATGGCGCAGGACAGCCAGCCGTTGTCCCGGCCCGAGGGCGACGCGCTGGCGCGCTATGGCTCGGGCCTGCTGCCGGTCGGCTACGAGAACACGGCGCCGACTTCACCGGTGTTCAACTATCCCTACGAACGCACGCGCGAAGCACTGGAGCAGATGCGCCGGGCCGAGGAATGGGACGAATGCCACGGCCTGAAGATGCGCTACGTGAATCCGGTGACCGGCGAGTTCGCCATGCCGACCATGGGCACGTTCATGCAGCTGCTGCCGAAGCACTTCAACACGGCCTCATATCGCTCGACCGACAGCATGGTCTATTCCGTGGTCGAGGGCCGCGGCCGGACCGTTGTGGAGGGCGAGATGCTGCACTGGGGACCGCGCGACGTGTTCGTGGTGCCGAGCTGGCAGCGCCATCACCACGAGCCCGACGAGGACGCCGTGCTGTTCAGCTTCTCCGACCGGCCGGTGCAGCAGAAGCTGGGCCTCTGGCGCGAGGACCGGGGCAACCATTGATGCCCTTCCCGTCTCTGCCGTTGCCGCGTTGAGGCCGATGTCGGACCGCGATTCCGAGCTGGACGAGGCTGAGCTCAGCGACTTCCCCGGCGTCGCCGCGGCCTCGCAGTTCGCCAAAATGGTGGCGAGCGTGCCGTGGTTCGCAAGCCTCGGCAACGAGCTCGACGACGACGAGATCGACTGGGCCGACGCCTATCTCGCCAATCTCGGCTTTCCCGACGCGCATGCCGTGCTGATCGACAGTTGGGAGGACGCCGAGGCCGCAGCGCGCAATCCCGACTGGAACACCGAGTGGTGGGAAGCGGAAGAACAGATGCGCATGGCGCTGATCTCGGAAGCCTGCGCGCTGGCTGGCGAGGACCGGGTGATGGTGGCGCTGACCAACGTCACCAACCAGGTCTCGGACGTGGCGCACGGCGCCGCGGCGGTGGCGGCCGCGCATGCCCGCATCGCCGACGAGGCGCTGATCCGCGCCGCCGCCGGCGCGGCGACGCAGGCCTGCTATCAGGCCGCGCTGGTACTTGCGGCCGAAGGCGATGAAGAGCATCCTTTCGCCCTGAAGTACCGCCTGTTCGAGAACGGCCGCTGGCCGTTGAGCGTGGTCGGCAACAGCTTCAATCTTTTCTGACTATCCAGCATCAGGGGCAGAAATGAGTTACGTCATTCCCGAACCGCCGCGCGCGACGGTGCCGGTCGCCGGCAGCGCCCATACCTTTCCGGTGCGCCGGATCTATTGCGTCGGCCGCAACTACGCGGCGCACGCGCGCGAGATGGGCTTCGACCCGGACCGCGAGCCGCCGTTCTTCTTCACCAAGCCGGCCGACGCCATCGTGCCCGACGGCTCGGTGCTGGACTATCCGATGGCGACCGAGAACCTGCACCACGAGATCGAGCTGGTCGTCGCCATCGGCACCGGCGGCAGCAACATCGCCGAGGACATGGCGCTGGAGCATGTCTACGGCTACGCCGTCGGCCTCGATATGACCCGCCGCGACCAGCAGATCGCCGCGCGTGAGAAGGGCCGGCCCTGGTGTGTCGGCAAGGCCTTCGACCATTCGGCGCCGATCAGCGAGATCCGGCCGGCGGCCGAGATCGGCCATCCGAGCAACGCCCGCATCTGGCTGGACGTGAACGGCGAGACGCGCCAGGACAGCAACCTGACGCACCTGATCTGGAACATTCCCGAGACCATCGCATACCTGTCGGGCCTGTTCCAATTGGAGCCGGGCGACCTGATCTATTCGGGCACGCCCGAAGGCGTCGGCGCGGTCGGTGCCGGCGACAAGCTCTCGGGCGGCGTCGACGGCGTCGGCACGCTCGACGTCAGCTATCGCTAGCCGGGACGACAGACGGTCATGCGCCTGAAGATCGCCACCTGGAACATCAACTCGGTCCGTTCGCACATGGACACGGTGCGGCAGTTCGATGCCGAACACGCGCCCGACATCCTCTGCCTGCAGGAGACCAAGGTCGCCGACGAGCTGTTCCCGCTCGAGGCCTTCGAGGCCATGGGCTACAAGCACCACGCCATCAAGGGCCAGAAGGCCTATCACGGCGTCGCCACCTTCTCGCGCGAGCTGCCGCTCGAAAAAATCACGCGGCTCGACTGGTGCGGCAAGGAGGACGCGCGGCATGTCGCCTGCACCATCGCCGGCGACATCGTGTTGCACAATTTCTATGTGCCGGCCGGCGGCGACGTGCCGGACCCGGAGAAGAACGACAAGTTCGACCACAAGCTGACCTTCATGACCGAGGCGGCGGATTGGTTCCGCAAGCGCAAGCGGCGCAACAACCGTTTCCTACTGGTCGGGGATCTCAATGTCGCGCCGCTGGAGACCGACGTCTGGAGCCACAAGCAGCTTCTGCGCGTGGTCAGCCACACGCCGGTCGAGGTCGAGCATATGGATCGCTGGTACGCGAGCCACGACTGGGTCGACGTGGTGCGCCGCTACATCCCGCCGGAGGAGAAGGTCTATTCCTGGTGGAGCTACCGCTCGCCGAACTGGGAAAAGGCCGACAAGGGCCGGCGGCTGGATCATATCTGGGCGACGCCGGCGCTGGCCGACAACCTGCGTCACGCCGAGGTGGTGAAGGCCGCACGCGGCTGGACGCCGGCGAGCGACCATGCGCCGGTGATCGCCGAGCTGGAGCTTTAGCTTGGTCGCTCGCGACCTGACGCCGTTCTTCTATCCCAAGAGCGTCGCGGTCGTCGGCGCCGGCGAACGGCCGGGCAGCTCCGGCGGCGCGGTCTGCCAGAACCTCGATATCAGCGGCTATGCCGGCGCTGTGGTGCCGGTGAACCCGAAGGGCGGCACGATCTTCGGCAACGAAGCGCGGACCAGCCTGCGCGAGTTGGAGCAACCCGCCGACCTGGCGGTGATCGTGATCCGGCCGGATTTGATTCCAGGCGCCGTGCGCGAGGCGGCCGAGACCGGGCACAGGAACCTGCTGATCCTGCCGGGTGGATTCGCCGAGGCCGGGGCCGAGGGCGAGGCCCGCGACGCCGAGGTCCGGGCGGTCGCCGCCGAGGCCGGCGTCACCATCGCCGGGCCCAACTGCGCCGGCATCATCCACCTGACCGACGAGAGCCGGTTCGGCGCCACGTTCCTGCGCGACATGCCGCCCGGCGGCGGCATCGCCTTCATCTCGCAGTCCGGCGCGCTGGCGGAGGAAGCCATCGCCGCGGCCAACGACCGCGCCCTCGCGCTCGGTACCGTGGTCTCGGTCGGCAACGCCATGCATCTCGGCGTCGAGGACTATCTGGAGTTCCTGGGCGAGCAGGACCGCTGCACCTGCGTTTTGCTCTATGTCGAATCCATCGAGGACCCGGCCCGGTTCCGCGACATCGCCCGCCGCGTCGCGGCGAAAAAGCCGGTGGTGATGTTCATGGCGGGCGGCACCGGGCCCGGCGGGCCGGCCGCCCGCGCGCACACCGGCGCGGTGATCAACGACGCCGAGACCATTGCGGCCTTCGCCGCCGACTGCTGCGCCGTGCAGGCGACGTCGCTGCGCCGGCTGCTGCTGGCAGCGAAAGCCTTCGGCGCGCATCCGCAAGGCATCGGCAAGCGGGCGCTGATCCTGTCGAACTCGGGCGGACCGGGGGTGATCTGCACCGACCGGGCGGCGCGCGAGGGCCTGGACCTGCCGCCACTGCCGCCGGCGATGGCGCAAGCCATGCACGCCGAGCTACCGCCGGAGGCGTCGGTGGCCAACCCCATCGATCTGCTGGCGGACGCGCGCGAGGACCGTTTCGGCCTGACGCTCGACCTCGCCATCAAGCATGGGCCGAGCACGTTCGATGCCATCCTGATGATCCACGTGGTGCCGTTCATGGTCGACGCCGGCCCGGTGATCGAGCGCCTCGCCGCCGATGTCGGCAAATCGCCGCTGGCGGTGTTCCATTCGATGATGGGCACGCTGCCGGGCAAGGCCGAATGGTTCGCGGCCATGGAAGCCGCCGGCGTGCCCATGTTCAACGACGTCGAGGAAATGGCCGAGGCCGCCGGCATGCTGGCGCAATACCCCGACCTGAAAGCGCGCGCCGCCGCGCCCCCGGAAGGCGTTCTCGGCTTGAAAGGCCGCGGCGGCTGATACGCATTGGCCGATGGCCGCGCTTCGAGACGCGCCGTTGGCGCTCCTCAGCGTGAGGCTGGAGCTCGATATCAGTTCCTTGCCTTACGCTGAGGAGGTCCCGAAGGGACCGTCTCGAAGCGCGCCATCGGGTCAGCCCTTCACGCAGACCACCTGCTTCAGCGTGTGGACCACGTCGACCAGGTCGGTCTGGGCGGCCATGACGGCGTCGATGTCCTTGTAGGCCATCGGCGTCTCGTCGATGACACCCGTGTCCTTGCGGCATTCGACGCCCTCGGTGGCGGCGATGTGGTCCGCCTCCGTGAAGCGCCGCTTGGCCTCGGCCCGCGACATGGCGCGGCCGGCCCCGTGCGAGCACGACAGGAAGGCATCCGCGTTGCCCTTGCCGCGCACGATGTAGGACCGCACCCCCATGCTGCCCGGAATGATGCCGAGCTCGCCGTCGCCGGCGCGCACGGCCCCCTTGCGGGTGACCCAGACCCGGGCGCCGAAATGTTCCTCGCGGGCGACGTAGTTGTGGTGACAGTTGACCGCCACCTCGCCCACGCGGAAGTCCGTGAACGTCTCGGCCATGACCTCGAGGATCCGGGCCATCATGCATTCGCGGTTCGCCCGCGCGAAGGCCTGGGCCCAGCCGACCGCCTTGACGTAGTCGTTGAAGCCCTCGGTGCCCTCCGGCAGGTAGGCGAGATCGGCGTCCGGCAGCCGGATGAACCAGCGCTCCATCTCGCGCTTGGCGCGCTCGATGAAATAGCTGCCGATGCGGTTGCCGATGCCGCGCGAGCCCGAGTGCAGCATCACCCACACCCGATCCGCTTGGTCGAGGCAGACCTCGACGAAGTGGTTGCCGGTGCCGAGCGTGCCCAGGTGATGCACGCTGTTGGCCTTGGCGAGCTTCGGGTGCTTCTCGGTTAGCGCCTTGAGCCCGGTCTCGAGCGTACCGTCGCGGTAAGGCGTGTCGCGCCATGCCGAGGCCACAACATCCGGCACATCGGTCCAGGCGCCGGCGTCGCGGCGGCGGTCACCCTTGCCGGTACGGCCATGCGGCACCGCGGCCTCGATGCCCGCGCGCAGGTCCGACAGGCTGTCGGGCAGGGCCTGCGAGGTCAGGCTGGTCTGCACCGCCATCATGCCGCAGCCGATGTCGACGCCGACCGCGGCCGGGATGATCGCGGCCTTGAGCGGGATCACGCTACCGACGGTGGCGCCCATGCCCCAGTGCACGTCCGGCATCGCGGCGACATGCTTGTGCACGAACGGCAGGCTGGCAACGTTGCGGAGCTGCTTCAGCGCCGCATCTTCCACCGGCACGCCCTTGGTCCAGGCCTTGATCGGCGCGCCGCCTTCGGTCTCGATGTACTCGTACCCACTCATTGTTCCTCTCCTCAGATGCGGGTCCCAAGATTGCGCCGCCCATGTCGGGTCATCAAAAAACCCCTCCGGAGCGGGTCTCGGGAGGGGTCGCGGTGTGCTTGGCTGTGTTGCCTTGTCGGCTTAAGCGATGCGCACGCCCTCCTGGTCCGTGGCGGACAGTGTCCGCCCGGAATTCTTGCTGTTGGCGGCCGGGTAAGCCGCGACCGCTATCGTTGAGGTTTCTGAACTACGCATCGTTCCGCTCGCTTCGTGCCCGAGGCCGTTGCCTCGAAGCGGCTCTCGGAGGTCGAGGGTGATACAGCCTTCGGTCGCGCCGGTCAAGGTTTATGCCCGCAAAGCCGCTGTTCCGCGTCATGCTGGCGAAGGCCAGCATCCACGGCAGACTCGGAAATGGATCCTGGCCTGCGCCAGCATGACGGCAGACGTGGAAGCTGCCGCTACTCGAAACTGAAGCCCATGGTGCGGCAGTGGTAGTAGAGGCCGCCGTCCTGGACGATGAGGCAGAGCATGCGCTCGGCGCCATCGTTGTGGTGCGAGTGCATTTCGGCCGGCGGCGTCACCATGACGGCGTTCTCGGCCCAGTCGATGCGCTGGCCGTCGATCACCGAATAGCAGTCGCGGCCCTGCACCGAGAGGGTGACGGCCACTGAGTTATGCCGGTGCGGCGTCTGCGCGTCGCCGGACGGCAGCGAGTTCATGGCGAGCGTCAACGTCGGCGTGATGTTGCGGACATCGGCCAACTTGTCGCTCGAAAAAATCAGCGCGTAGCCCGGCCGCGGCACGACATGCTCGAGCTCGGCATAGACGCGGTCGAACTGCTGCGCGATCTCGGCCGCGGGATAGTGCACGGCCTGGACCAGCGCCTCGTCGGCCTTGGGCGGCTGAAAACGCTCGAAGGCGAGCTCGGGCTCGTTGGTGATCAGCCAGAGAATGCTGTCGGTATCGCCCGCGGTATGCACGCTTTCGTGTCCGCCCGGCAGTGAGAAGACGTCGCCTTCCGCCCAGTCGATGCGCTCAGCCCCATTCTCGGTATGGCCGGCGCCGGCGCAAACGTAATAGAGCTCGCCGCTAGCGATCAGGTTCGTCGACAGCGTCTCGCCCGCGCGGATGCGGACGTAGCGCGTCAGGATCAGCGGCGTCGTCGCCGGCGCGTCGAGGCCCATGGCGGCGCTGAGGTCGAGATCGATCAGGCCGGTCGGCGTATCGGCGGCGAAGGCCCGATCGCGCTCGGCCAGGAACTGGTGCTTCGGCACCGGCGGCTTCTTGATGTTGAAGGCGTTGCCGGAATGGAAGAACCGCGCCCGCCGCTGCTGCGGCGTCGCCGCGCCGTCGGCCGGCACGCCGTCGAAGCTATCCGTCCCGGTCTCGACCGCCGCCGTTTTCGCGCTCGCCATCACGTCCTCCCCACGCCGTTGCCTGCGACGATCTTACACGAAAACCAAGTCGGCCGGCTTCGAGACGCCGGCTACGCCGGCTCCTCAGCCTGAGGTGGAGGAGATTGAAAACGAGAATGCCTCAGCCTGAGGAGGCCCGAAGGGCCGTCTCGAAGGCGGCAGGTCAGGACTTGGGCGGCAGGACGAGTTGGGTTTGCGTGACGAGCGCGGCGAGCTTGCCGGCTTCGGTGGTGATGCGGGTCTGCCAGACCATGGTGGTGCGGCCGCGATGCACGGGCGTGGTCTCGGCCGTGAGCGTGGTGCCGACGGGCGCGGCGGCCACAAAGTTGGTCTTGCTTTCGATGGTCGTGGTGCCGGCGCCCTGGGGCAGGTTCAGGAACGTGGCGACGCCGCCGAGCGTATCGGCGAACGCCATCAGCGCGCCGCCATGCGCGACGGCCGGACGAGTGCAGAGATCGTCGCGGACCGGCAGTTCGGCAACGATGCGCTCGGGCGTCGCTTCCGTCAGACGAATACCCATCAGCTTGCCGAACGGCAGCATGTTCTCGTTGAGCATGTCGAGCTGGTCCATGTCATGTCCTCCGATCCGACGCGTTGGCTTCGCGCCATACTGACAGCGAGCATCGTCGGTTCAATTACGTCCGAGGTAGGCGCGGACGGCAAGACAGCATTCACGGCAACTTGCGATGGGCGCCGGACTGCGCGAGCATTGATCCCGGCGAAATCGCCAGCTCGGCGAATCCCTTAGAGAACCGAATGACAAATGGCCGACGCACCGATGGCCGAAATGGAAGGGAGGTCCAGACATTATGCCCATCAAACTGACCCGGCGGGGCTTTAGCGGCGGAATGGCAGCGACAGTGGCGGCGGCGGGGCTGCCACGGCAAGCGGACGCCGCGGTGACGTTCAAATATGCCAACGCCTCGAACGAGCAGAACCTGAGCAATCAGTTCGCCGCCATGTTCCTGAAGGAGGTGGAGAAGCGCACGAACGGCGAGGTCAAGACGCAAATCCTCTACAACATGGGCGGCGAGAAATCGATCCTCGAAGGCGTGTCGCTGGGCACGCTCGACATGGCCGTGGTCGGTTATTCGGGCCTGCGCGAGTTCGACGTCTTCTACACGCCCTATCTGCTGCGCGACATCCCGCACGGCGTCGAGGTGATGAAGGGGCCGATCGGCGAGCGTGCGGCGAAGGCGATGAAGGACCGCTACGATGTGCGCCTCGTCGGCGTCGGTTCGACGGGGCCATTCCTGCTCGGCATCAAGGAGCCGGCCGGGTCCTGGGCCGACCTGAAGGACCGCAAGATCCGCGTGCCGCAGTTCGAAGCCTATCTGGAAGCCATCGCGGCGCTGGACGCGCGGCCGACGCCGATCCCGTTCAACGAGGTCTATCTGGCCCTGCAGCAGGGGGTCGTCGAGGGGTTGGTGACGATCCTCAACGTCATGCTGGCGAACAAGTTCGTCGAGGTCTGCAAATACGTTGTCGCCAACGATTTCGGCGTCGGCCTGGACAAGTTCGTGGTCTCGGAGCGGAGCTGGAGCCGCATGACGCCGGCGCAGCAGCAGATCTTCCAGGATACCTATGACGAGATGATGCCGACCCACTTCGTCCAGCGGGCGATCGACCAGGCCGCGCTGGACTTCAAGAAGTGGGAAGAGCTGAACGGCGCCGGCACCGTGCTGCGTCTCGACGCGGAACAGCTCCAGCGCACCATGGAGCCGGTCGGCCGCAAGCTGGCCGACGACATCTACGGGCCCGGCGCCTACGACCTGTTCCAGGCCTGACGCCGGTCAGCAACGCCATATCGACAGCCCCGCCCGCCAAGACCTGGCCGGGCGGGGCTCCCATTACGATCCGCTGTCCGGAAGGAGCTCCGCCATGGAATCCGGCGACGTCCAGCCGCAAGGATATCTGCAAACCGGCCTGCACCGCCTGACGGCCGCGTTGATGATCGCGATCACCGTGGTCGTGCTGTACGCGACCGTCATGCGCTACTTCTTCCAAGCGCCGCCGCTCTGG
The DNA here is from genome assembly GCA_965232515.1 of Alphaproteobacteria bacterium. Classification (GTDB taxonomy): domain Bacteria; phylum Pseudomonadota; class Alphaproteobacteria; genus JANQKO01. The sequence goes on from CBDDPY010000002.1 coordinate 4,301,501, forward strand.
GGCGAGGACGTGCCGCGGGTGCTGTTCGTCTGGATGGTTTATATGGCGGCCGGGCTGGCGATCGCGCTGGGCCTGAACATCCGCGTCGCCTATTTCATCGAACGGGTGCCCGACCGCCCGCGCGCCTGGATCGAGGCGGCGATGCACCTCTCGGTGCTGGCGCTGCTGGTCGTGCTGTTCTTCAACAGCATTCCGCTGGTCGAGCTCAACCTGCGCGGCACCATGCTGTCGACGGGCTGGTCGAACGCCGTGTTCTATCTGCCGCTGCCGGTGGGCTGTCTGTTGATGGCCTGGTACGAGGCGAAACGCCTGTGGCGCTGCGTCGCCCGGCTGCGCTGACGGCGGCGCGAACATGCTGCTGCTGATCGGCCTCACCTTCGTTCTGATCTTCCTGGGCATGGAAATCTGCTGGGCGATCGGCATCGCCTGCCTCAGCTATCTGATCCTGGGCAACGTTACCGGCGACAATCCGCTGCCCTTCGTATTGTTCTCGCAACAGGTGGTCGACGGCGTCGACAGCTTTCCCCTGCTGGCAATCCCGCTGTTCATCTTCGCCGGCCTGTTGATGTCGGCTTCGGGCATCACCGCCCGCCTGATCCGATGCGCCGGCGCCTTCGTCGGTCATATCCACGGCGGGTTGGCGAACGTCGCGGTGACGTCGAACTTCCTGATGTCGGGCATGTCGGGCTCGGCCATCGCGGACGCGGCGTCGACCGGCTCGGTGCTGATCCCGGAGATGAAACGCAAGGGCTACCCGGCCGCTTTCGCCTGCGCCGTGATCGCCGCCGCCTCGACCGTCGGGCCGATCATTCCGCCGTCGATCATGTTCGTGCTGCTGGGGGCCATCATCAACCTGTCGGTCGGCAAGCTGTTCCTGGGCGGCGTGCTGCCGGGCGCCTTCATGTTCATCGCCATGTTCGTGCTGACCTACATGATCTGCCGCTGGCGCGCCTATCCGCGCGAGCCCCGGGTCGGCTGGCGCGAGCGCGGCACCGCCGTGCTGGCGGCGCTGTTGCCGCTGGCCGCGCCGTTGGTCGTCGTGCGCAGCATGGTCGTCGGCGTCGCCACGCCGACGGAGGCCGCCGCGATCCTGGTGTTCTACGTGCTGATCGTCGGCGTTGTCTTCTACCGCTCGCTGTCGGTCGACGCGATCATGCACTGCGCGGCACGGGCCGGCCTGTTGACGGCCGCCATCATGCTGGTGGTGGCGACATCGAAGATGTTCACCTGGCTCGCCGTGCAGGAGGATTTCGGCGCCGCGATCGCGAGCGCCATGCTGGCGATTTCCGACAACGTCTACGTGCTGCTGCTGCTGACCAACGTCGTGCTGCTGATCCTGGGCGCCCTGATGGATCCGCTGCCGATCATCCTGGTGCTGGGGCCGATCCTGTTTCCGCTGTTCGCGAGCATGGGCATCGACCCGATCCACTTCGGCGTGGTGATGACCGTCAACCTGATCCTCGGCCTGACAACGCCGCCCGTCGGATTGATCCTGACCGTGGTCGGCGTGATCGGTCGTTCCGACGTGATGGCGATCTTCCGCGCGGCCGTGCCCTATATCGCCACCCTGTTCCTGGTGCTGCTGGCCATCACCTTCGTGCCGCCGATCGTGCTCTGGCTGCCGAACCTGCTGTTGCCATGAGCGCGTCGGACAGCTTCGACTATGTCATCGTCGGCGCCGGCTCGGCCGGCTGTGTGCTGGCGGCGCGGTTGAGTGAGGACCCTGATGTCCGCGTTCTGCTGCTGGAGGCCGGCGGCCGCGACAGCAATCCGTTCATCCACATCCCGGCCGGCTATTTCCGCACGCTCGACAATCCGGCCGTCAACTGGCGGTACCGCAGCGAGCCCGAGCCGGGCACGGCCGGCCGTGAGATCCCGTTTCCCCGCGGCAAGGTGCTCGGCGGCTCGAGCTCGATCAACGGCCATGTTTTCGTACGCGGCCAGGCCGGCGACTACGACGGCTGGGCCCAACTCGGCAACCGCGGTTGGTCCTATGACGACGTGCTGCCGTATTTCCAGCGGATGGAGAACTGGACGGGGCCGGACCACGCACTGCGCGGCCGCGGCGGTCCGCTGCAGGTGCAGGAGCACGGCGAGCGTCACGTCCTGACCGAGGCCTTCATCGCCGCCGCCGAACAGCTCGGCTTGCCGCGCAACCCGGACTACAACGCCGGCGACCAGGAAGGCGTCGGCTACTTTCAAACCGTGATGCGGGACGGCCGCCGGCTGAGCACGGCGCGCGCCTATCTGAAACCGGCCGAGGCGCGGCGGAACCTGACGGTCGAAACCGGGGCGGCCGTGCAGCGCATCACCGTCGACGGGCGTCGCGCCACCGGCGTCGTCTACCGGCGGGACGGCCACACCATGACGGCGACGGCGAAACGCGAGGTGCTCCTCTCGGCCGGCACCATCGCCTCGCCGCAAGTGCTGCAGCTTTCGGGCATCGGGCCAGGCGCGCATCTGACCGGCCTGGGCATCGCCGTCGTTCACGACCTGGCGGGCGTCGGCCGCAATCTGCAGGATCACTATATCGCCCGCGTCGCCTGGCGGGTGACGCAACCCGTCACCATCAACGAGCAGGCGCGCGGCCTGCGTTTCCTGGGCGAGCTGGCGCGCTATGCCCTGTTCCGGCGTGGCCTGCTGTCGTTGCCGGCCGCCCATGTCGGCGCCTCGGTGCGGCTGGCGCCCGGCGCGGCCGACCCCGACGTGCAGATGATCCTGGCGCCCGGCAGCTATGCCGGCGGCCAGCTCGGCAAGCTGGAACGCGAGCCCGGCATGACCTGCGGCATCTGGCGGCACCGGCCGGAGAGCCGGGGCGAGGTGATGATCCGCTCGGCCGATCCGGCCGCGCCGCCGGCGATCCGGCCGAACTATCTGTCGGCCGCCAGCGACGGCGAGCTGACGGTGGCGGCGATCCGCTTTGCCCGCCGGCTGATCGCGACACCGCCGTTCGATCCCTATCGCGGACCCGAGATTCTGCCGGGCATCGACATCGAGAGCGACGCCGACATCCTCGACTATGCCCGGCGCAACGGCAGCACCGTCTATCACCCCGTCGGCACCTGCCGTATGGGCCCCGATCCCCATTCCGATGCCGTGGTCGACGATCGGCTGCGCGTGCATGGGCTTGACGGCCTGCGCGTGGTCGACGCCTCGGTCATGCCGCGCCTGCCGGCGGCGAACACGAACGCACCGACGATCATGATCGCCGAGAAGGCGGCCGATCTGATTCGCGCCGACGCCTGAGCATCGGGCGCCTGTTGCGATCAGGCCGTTTCGGCCAACGACTTGAACCGTTCCGTCGCGGCGATCAACGCGGCCTTGGTGCCGGGCTCGCTGGCTGCGTGGCCGGCGTCGGGCACGATCTTATAGGTCGCTTCCGGCCAGGCCCGGGCAAGCTCGTCGGCGGAAGCGATGGGGCAGACGATGTCGTAGCGGCCCTGGACGATGGCACACGGCAGATGGCGGATGCGGTCGAGCCCGGCCAGCAGTTCGTCCTCGCCAACGAAGCAATCGTTGACGAAGTAGTGCGCTTCGATACGGGCGATGCCGAGCGCCGTGGTGCCGTCCTCGAACGCCGCCGCGACATCGGCGTCCGGCAGCAGGGTCGAGCAGGCGCCCTCGTAGCGGCTCCAGGCATGCGCGGCGGCCATGCGCGCCGTCTCGTCGTCGCCGGTCAGGCGCGCGTAATAGGCGCCGAGCAGATCGCCGCGTTCGGATGTGGGCAGATGCTCGGCAAAGTCGCGCCAGGCCTCGGGGAAGATCCGGGCCATGCCGGTAACGAACCAGTCGATCTCGCGGCGCCGACCGAGGAAGATGCCGCGCAGCACCAGGCCGGTGACGGCGTGCGCATGCGCCTGGGCATAGGCGAGCGCCAGGGTGGAGCCCCAGGAACCGCCGAACACCAGCCAGCGTTCGATGCCGAGCGCGTCGCGCAGGCGTTCGATGTCGGCGACCAGGTGCTGGGTCGTGTTGTCGGCGAGTTCGCCGAGCGGCGTCGAGCGCCCGGCGCCGCGCTGGTCGAACAGCACGATGCGGTAATGGTCCGGATCGAAATAGCGCCGGTGCGTGGGCGAGCAGCCGGAGCCCGGACCGCCGTGCAGGAAGACCGCCGGCGCGCCGTCGGGATTGCCGCATTCCTCCCAATGGATCTCATGCGTGTCGTCGAGCCGCAGGCGGCCGCTGCGATAGGGCGCGATCTCCGGAAACAGGTCGCGCCTGGTCATGTCCGGTCCTCGCCGCGCGGCCGCCAGGTCGCCGTGGCGCTGGCCGTGGCCAGCAACGTATCGTCGGCCGCCAGCAGCCGGCCTTCGGTGAAGACGATGTTGCGGCCGGAACGCACGACCGTGCCCTCGCCGATCAACACGCCCGGCATGGCCGGCCTGAGGAAGTTGATCTTCAGCTCCAGCGTCGGCACGAAGCGGCCGAAATCGACGGTGGCGATGGCGGCCATCGCCATGGCCTCGTCCAGCATCGCGGCCTGGAAGCCGCCCTGCAGCATGCCCATGGGATTGCAGAATTCCGGCTTGCCGTCGAACTGCAGCCGGGCGAAGCCGCGCGCATCGATGTCCAGCAATTGCGGCGACAGCAGCGAGGCCGCCGGCGAATGCGGCCGGTCGGCGTAACGCGCGCGCAGGTCGGGCGATCCGGCGTCGTTCATGCCGGCGCTCCGGTGTGGCGGTACATGTGATAGCGGCCCGGCGCGACACCGTCGGGCAGCGGCAGCGGCGTTAGCGACGGGTCGTCGAGCGGCTGATCGCCGACCACCACGGCACCGTCAGCCAGCAGCGGCACCAAAGCCGGGCCCAGCCAGGCCGCCAGCTCGGCGGTGGCCTCGCGGTCGCCGCTGCCGATATCGCAATGGGCGAGCGCCGCCGGCGCGCCGATGCGGGCGAGCGCCGCCGGCACGGTGCCGTGAAAATCGCCGAGCAGCAGATGCTCGTCGTCGGGAATGCAGTCGGGATGCGCCGCGACCTGGCGGTCGAACACGAAGATCTCGCGGCCGGGCAGGATCTCGCGCAGATGATCGAAGGTGCGGCCGTTGCCGAGGCCGAGCTCCAGCGCCGGACCAGGCAGGTCGCCGATCAGGCGGGCGGCGGCGTCGAGGCAGTCGCGCTGTGCCGTGACGCGGCGGATGAAGCTGTTCAGGCGGGACACGGGAAAAGACGTATGCGGGATCGGACGCTCGGGGCCGGCGGCTCAGCCGGCGCCCTCGGTCGCTTCTTTCAGCTTGCGGTTGGCGTCGGTCAGCTGGTTGTTGGTCATCTCCAGGCGGTGCGCCAGCTCGCGCATGATCTCAACCGCCATGGTCGGGAATTCCTGCACCAGCCGGAAGAACAGGTCCTTGGAGATCTTCAGCGTGTCGAGCTTGCTGGTCGCGGTCACCGTCGCCGTGCGCGGCACGTCGCAGAGGATGGCGATCTCGCCGACGAAGTCGTTCTTACCAATGGTGGCGACGGTGATCGGCCCCCCCGGCGTGTCGATGATCACGTCGGCGTCGCCGTCGACGATAACATAAGCCGCATCGCCCATATCGCCCTGACGGCAGACATCCTGGCCGGGCCGGAAGGTCAGACGCTCGCTGGTGAAGGCGAGCAGCTTGAGCTTCGAGGGCTCCATCTTGGCAAAGAGGGGAATCGCCCGTAACAGGTCGACTTCTTCGTTCAGGCTCATGGTCGCCTCCCGGGGGTCATATTATGGCTCATTCGGCATCCAGCAGCTGTGTCAACGTCGAGCCGGGCCTATTAAGCTCGGCAAACGTGCCCTGTTCAACCACCCGTCCGTGCTGCATGACGACGACATGGTCGAAATGTTCGGCCATAGCGGCGCGGTGCACAGCCCAGATCAGCCCCCCCGTTTCGTACGCCTGCAACAACCGTTCGCGGATCCAGGTCTGGCTGGCCGCATCGAGCGACGCCGTCGCTTCCGACAGGATCAGCACATCGGGCTGCTTGATCGCCGCGCGGGCCAGCGCCAGCTTCTGACGCTGCGCCGACGACAACCGCGAGCCGGCGATGCCGGCATGGAAGTCGAGACCGACGGCGGCCACGGTGTCGCGCAGATCCAGTTCCTCGACGACGTCGCGGACCAGTTGCCCGACCCGCTGCGCCGCCTGGGCGACGCCGTAAACCTGTTTTCCGAACAGAATGTTGTCCTGCAGATTAGCAGCCGCGTTGTATCTGTCGACATCAAAGAAGGCCACGGCGTCGCGCAGCTCTTCCGGCAGGCCGTCGGCAAAGGCCTCGCGCGCTTCCAGGATCTTGGCCTGCATGTCGTCGTCGATCAGACCCAGACGGTGCCGCGCCGGCTCGAGCTTGAACGGCAGCGACATCAGCCGGGTGCGGTCTTCGGCCGCGAGATCACCGAGATTGTTCCGGTCGGCGCGTTGCAACAGGGACTGCACCTCCGGCAGCTCGTCGGAGGAGACGAAGCTGAACTGCTGGAACAGCTCGTGATCGGGCGGCAGATCGGCGAACAGCTCGACCATTGTCGCGGCCAGCTGATAGCCGACCTGAAGGAAGCTCTCGGTGAGGCTGACCTGGTCCAGCACCTTCAACACGTAATCGTTCTCGGCCAGGTGATCCATGTCGAAGGCGTCGCCGACCGGACTGCCGAACAGCAGGTTCTCGCCGACGGACGCATTGGTGTTGTAGGCGTCGCGGTCGAAAGCCTCGATCAGCTCGCCGACCTCCTCGTCCGCCGCCAATCGCTCGCGCAACGCCGCGCGGGCGCGCAGAATGGCTTCGGCCAGATCCGGCCGGGCGTCGGGATCGATGGTGCCGCGCAGGCCGAAATTGTAGATGTCCTCGGACATACCGACCATCTCGAGGACCCGCAGGGCCGCGGCGCGCAAGGCGGCGGCATCGTCGGCGCCGGCGGCATTGTAATCGATCCAGTCGGCGTCGAGATCGTGCTCGATATTGCCCGAGCGCTTGGCTTCGACCACATAGCGCTCGCGATCCTGCGCCGCCTCGCCCTGATGATCGGGCGGCTGCAGGGGCCGGTGCTTCAGGCCGAAGAACAGGTTGTCGGCCAGCGTGCCGGCGAAAATGAAGGCGTTCGGCGCGACATGCGCCATGCGCCGCCCGGTCACCGCCTCCGGCAACTCGGCGGCGTCGGCGCCGTTGATCTGCAGACTGCCGCGATCCGGATCCAGCAGACGGGCCAGCAGCATGGTGAACTCTTCCTTGGCGCTGCCGGCCGCGCCGATCACGGCGACGCGCTTGTCGAGCGGGACCTGCACCGACACGCCGTCGATCAACGCCGCGTCCTGGTCGTCGTAGAGCGTCAGGTTGGCCGTGGCGAGCTGGCCCTCGATGTGGGGTATCGGATCGGGCTCGGCGGTCTGATAGTCGGGTTCACGCGTGCCGGCGGGGTCGAACTGGCTGACCACCTGGTCGTACTTGATGTGGGCGTCGGCCTGCTGTTGGTAGAAGTTCAGCAGCTCCTTCCACGGCGCCGCCAGATCCTTGTGCGCGGCGATCGCGGCGACCAGCGTGCCGATCTCGAGCTCGCCCTTGATCGCCAGGTAGCCGCCGATCGAATAGAAGAAGAACGGTCCGAGCTGCTGGATGAAGTTGTTCAGGAACTTGATGACGAACTTGAGGACGTAGATCCGGTAACGGACATTGAAAATCCCGTCGAGCTGGCCGGAGAAGTCGGCCAGCACCGGATTGGAGGCGTCGTGGGCGTGGATCTCCTGCACGCCCTGTACGGTCTCGCCGATCCGGTCCGACAGCCGCCGCACCCGCCGCACGCGCTCTTTGCCGAGCAGGTTGACGCGACGCTGCAGCTTCGGGATCAGCCACATCTGCAGCGGATAGAGCATCACCGCGGCCAGCGCCATGCGCCAGTCCTGAATGAACAGGAACGACAGGATGGTCAGCAGGTAGCCGCCCTGGAACGCCGGCAGCGAGAAGGCATCGCCGATGAAGCCGCCCAGCGGCTCGACCTCGGCCGTGATCATCGGGATGATCTCGCCCTGGCTCATCTTGCGGAAAGTCGGCAGCGGGAAGCGCAGGACCCGCGCGTAGAGCTCGTAACGCAGGCGCCGCAGCATGCGCTCGCCGGTCAGGCCCTTGTAAACGTTGATGACGTATTTGAAGCCCTGGTTGATGATCACCAAAACCAGGAACGCGCCGCAGAGCACGAACAGGAAGGTGATCTGGTCGACGCTGGCGAAGCCCCAGAGGTCGTACGGATACTCGACGCCCTGGCCCTGAATTGCCTGATTGATGATCATCTTGGGCAATTCGTAGAACATATAGAGGAACGGGAACGACAGGGCCGCCATCGCGGTCAACGCGATCTGTTGCGGCAGGCTGTACCGCACCACATACTTGTAAACTGAAGGTTCCATACTCGGCGCCGCCCCCATGACTTCGCGGCTACCGCGGCCCACGCGGTGAGATTAAGTTGACCTCAGAGAATTTCTTTTTCTGGCCGATAGTTAAGATTAAATACCGCAAAGACTTCGATCCAGAAAGAGGTTTTCGCCGACAAGCGGGCTATGCCATAGTCCTGCCAGCTTGGGGGCTGCCGGGATGAAGATAGAAAATACAGGTCCGCGAGTCCTGATCTATAGCCACGATACCATGGGGCTGGGGCATCTGCGCCGGTGTCGGACCATCGCGCACTCGCTGGTCGGGTGCTTTCCGGACATGTCGGTATTGATTCTGTCGGGCTCGCCGATCATCGGCAGCTTCGACTTTCGCGCGCGGGTCGACTTCGTGCGCATTCCCGGCGTCATCAAGCTGCGCAACGGCGAATACACCTCGCTCAACCTCGGCATCGGCTTCGACCAGACGCTGTACATGCGGGCGCAGATCATTCAGCACACGGCCAGCACCTTCGCACCCGATCTGTTCATCGTCGACAAGGAACCGCTCGGCCTGCGCGGTGAGGTCGCCGACACATTGAAGGTGCTGAAGGCACGCGGCACGCGGCTGGTGCTGGGCCTGCGTGACGTCATGGACGAGCCCCGCAGCCTGGCGCCGGAATGGCAACGCAAGAACGTGATGCCGGCGCTGAACAATCTCTACGACGACGTCTGGGTTTATGGCCTGCCGCAGATCTGCGATCCGCTGGAAGGCATCGACGTGCCGGTCGGCGTGCGCCGCAAGATGGTCTATACCGGTTATCTGCGCCGCAGCGTGCCGGAGGCGCAGCCGACGCGGCCGCTGCCGGAGATCGTCGACCGACCCTATATCCTGGTCACCACCGGCGGCGGCGGCGACGGCGACTCGCTGATCGAGTGGGTGCTGCGCGCTTACGAGACCGACCAGCGGATGCTGTATCCGGCCCTGCTGGTGCTGGGCCCGTTCATGCAGCCGGAACGCCAGGCCGAGTTCATGGCCCGCGCAGGCCGGCTGGCAAACGTCGAGGCCATCACCTTCGACGCCCAGATGGAACAGCTGGAGGCGAACGCCGTCGGCGTCGTGGCCATGGGCGGCTACAACACTTTTTGTGAGATCCTGAGCCTGGACAAACGGGCGCTGATCGTGCCGCGCACGGTGCCGCGTCTGGAGCAGCTGATCCGCGCCCGGCGCGGGCAGGAACTGGGCCTGGTGCGCATGCTGGAAGACGACGGCAAGCTGGAGCCGGAGGTCATGGCCAAGGCGCTGCGCGAGCTGCCCTATCAGAACCGGCCGTCCGACGTCGTCGTACCGGGCCTGCTGGAAGGCCTCGACAACGTCAACAAGCTGGTGCAGCCCTGGCTCGATGCGACCGCCGCCGACAGCGTCGCCGCCAATGACATCGAAACGGCCTATCCCTATTCGGCCGGCTGAGGGCCGCCTTGGCGATTGCGTTCGTCCTCAAGGGCTATCCCCGGCTTTCGGAGACGTTCATCGCTCAGGAGATGCTGGCGCTGGAACGGCGCGGCCTCGACATCCGCATTGTTTCGCTGCGGCATCCGACGGACCGTAAGCGTCATCCGATCACCGATCAGATCAAGGCCGGCGTCAACTATCTGCCGGAATACCTCTATCAGGAGCCGCTTCGGGTCTGGCGGGCCTGGCGCGCGGTGCGGGCCTGGCCGCGCTACGCGCATGCACGCCGGCAATGGCTGGCCGACCTGCGCCGCGATGTCACGCCCAACCGAGTCCGGCGCTTCGGCCAGGCGCTGGTGCTGGCCCACGAACTGCCGGCCGACGTGACGGCGCTGCACGCGCACTTCCTGCACACGCCGGCCTCCGTCGCCCGCTACGCGGCCATGCTGACCGGCCTGCCGTGGTCGGGCTCGGCGCACGCCAAGGACATCTGGACGACGCCGGACTGGGAGAAGCGCGAGAAGCTGGCCGACTGCGGCTGGCTGGTCACCTGCAGCACCGCGGCGGCGGAACACCTGTCGGCGCTGGCGCCCGACGGCAATGCGCACGACACGGTCGCGCTGGTCTATCACGGTCTCGATCTCACGCGATTTCCGCCGCGGCCGGACCCGCCATCGGCGCGCGACGGCCGCGATTCGGCCGATCCCGTGCGGCTGCTGTCGGTCGGCCGCGCCGTTCCGAAGAAAGGCTATGACGACCTGATCGACGCGCTGGCGCGGCTGCCGGCTGACCTGCACTGGCGGCTGACCCATATCGGCGGCGGCCCGGACCTCAAGGTCCTGAAACGACGCGCTGAAAGGGCCGGGATCGCCGATCGCATCGACTGGCGCGGGCCACAGCCCCAGGACGCGGTGCTGACCGCCTATCGCGACGGCGACTTGTTCGTCCTGGCAAGCCGCATCCACGACGATGGCGACCGCGACGGCCTGCCGAACGTGCTGCTGGAAGCACAGAGCCAAGCATTGGCCTGCATCGCCAGCAACGTCTCGGCCATTCCCGAAGCGATCGAAGACGGTGTCACCGGCCTGCTGCCGCCGCCGCGCGCGCCGGCCGAGATGGCGGCGGCCATCGCGGCGCTCGCCGCCGATCCCCAACGCCGCAACGCCATTGGCGCGGCCGGCGCCGCCCGCATCGCCGAGCGCTTCTCGCTGGAGCGCTGCGTCGCGCCCCTGCTGGCGAAGTTCGGGCTCGAAAACGAGACGCCGGCGGCACGGCGGCGGGCCTGACCGACGCGCCATGCGCATCGCCTTCTACGCGCCGCTGAAAGCGCCGACGCACGAAACGCCGTCCGGCGACCGCCGCATGGCGCGGCTGCTGCAGGCGGCGCTTCAAGCCGCCGGTCACGAGGTGACGCTGGCCTCCGACTTCCGCAGCTTCGACCGCGACGGCGATCCGGCGCGGCAGGCGCGCCTGAAAGACGCGGGCACGGACATCGCCGCCGACCTGATCGCCGACTACAAAACGTCGGCGACGCCGCCCGAGGCCTGGTTCACCTATCACCTCTATCACAAGGCGCCGGACTGGCTGGGACCCACCGTGGCCAGGGCACTGGCGATCCCCTATCTGGTCGCCGAACCGTCATTCGCGCCGAAGCGCGCCGGCGGCCCCTGGGACCTGGGCCATCAAGCCGCGGCAAAAGCGATCGCCGACGCCGATCGGCTGTTCTGCCTGACGCGGCTGGACATGGCCTGCATCGCGCCGCTGTTGTCGCACCCGGACCGCATGGCCTTCCTGCCGCCGTTCCTGGACGCCGCGCCGTTCGCCGCCGCCCGGCCCCGACGCGACACGCTGGCCCCACGCTTCGGGCTCGATCCGGACAAACGCTGGCTGCTGGCCGTCGGCATGATGCGGCCGGGCGACAAGTGGCAGTCGTTCCAGCGCCTGGGCGCGGCGATGACGGAACTCGACGGCGATGGCTGGCAGCTGCTGGTGGTCGGCGACGGCGAGCTGCGCGCCGAGGTGGAAGCGGCGCTACCGGGCGCCGCGTTCGCCGGCGCGCTGCCGGCGGCCGAACTGGCGGACGTCTATGCCAGTTGCGACCTCTATGTCTGGCCGGCCGTGGGCGAGGCTTACGGCATGGCCCTGCTGGAAGCGCAGGCGACCGGCCTGCCGGTGGTCGCCGGCAACGAGCGCGGCGTGCCGGACGTGGTCCGGGACGGCGAGACCGGCCTGCTGACACCGCCGGGCGACATGGCCGCTTTCGCCGACGCCATCGCCGACCTGCTGCGGGACGACGACCGGCGGGCGGCCATGGGCCGGGCGGCCGCGGCCTTCGTGCGCGACGAGCGCACCGTCGCGGCTGCCGCGGTCCAACTCGATGCCGGCTTACACGCGGTAACGCCATGACGCTGCTGGCGTTGCTCCGTCACGGCCGAACCGCATGGAACGCGGCCGGACGGCTGCAGGGCCGAGAGGACATCGCGCTGAGCCCCGAGGGCCGGGCGGAACTGACAGGTCGGCATCTGCCGGCGGCGCTGGCGGATGCGCGCTGGCACGTCAGCCCACTGCGCCGCGCGCGCGAGACCGCGGCACTGTTGGGCGGCAGCGACGACGCGATCGAACCCGCCCTGATCGAGATGGATTTCGGCGCCTACGAGGGCCGGCGGCTGGCCGACCTCCGGGCCGAGCTGGGCGCGGATCTGGCGCGGAACGAGGCCCGCGGCCTCGACTTCCTGCCGCCGGGCGGCGAGAGCCCGCGCATGGTCCAGACACGGCTGCGGCCCTGGCTGGCCACCATCGCCGCCGAGGGCGGCCGGCATGTCGCGATCTGCCACAAAGCAGTGATCCGGGCCATGCTGTCGCTGGCCTACGACTGGCCGATGCTGGACAAGCCACCGGTGAAACTGGACTGGACTTGCCTGCATCTGTTTATTCTCGACGCCGATGGCCGCCCGCGGCCGCAACAGATGAACCTGCCGTTGGAGCGCGAATGAGCCGCCACCGCGTAATGTTCTACGTCCAGCACCTGCTGGGCATCGGCCACCAGCGCCGCGGCGCCACCTTGACCCGGGCGATGACGGCGGCCGGCCTTGACGTCGGCTTCGTCTCCGGCGGACACGAGATCCCGAACCTGGACCTGGGCGGCGCCCGGCTGATGCAGTTGCCGGCGACGCGGGCCGTCGACCTCTATTTCAAGAAGCTGGTGGACGAGAACGAGCGGCCAATCGACGACGACTGGCGCAACCGGCGGCGCGACATCCTGCTGGACTATTGGCGCGACTTCCAACCCGACGTGCTGATCTTCGAGCTGTTTCCGTTCGGCCGCCGCCAAATGCGCTTCGAGCTGCTGCCGCTGCTGGACGCGGCGCACGCGCTGCCGCGGCGGCCAGCCGTGGTCTGCTCGGTGCGCGACATCCTGGTGGCGCCGCCGAAGCCCGAGCGCGAGCTGGAGATGCTGGACCGCATCGAGCGTTATTTCGACCATGTGCTGGTGCACGGCGATCCTGATCTGATCCCGTTCGGCCGCACCTTTCCGCACGCCGACGAGATCGCCGACAAGCTGCATTACACCGGCTATGTGGTCGATTCCTCGGGCCGGCGCGGCGGCCCCGGCGATCCGGGTTGGGAGGAGGTCGTGGTTTCCGCCGGCGGCGGCGCCGTTGGCAGCCAGCTGCTGCGCGCCGCCATGCAGGCGCGCGCCGACACGCGCCTGAAGAACCGGACCTGGCGGGTGCTGGTCGGCGTCAAGGTCGAGGCGGACGAATTCGAGGCGATGCGCCGCGACGCGCCCGACGGCGTGATCGTCCAGCGGGCGCGCGGCGATTTCACCAGCCTGTTGATGAACTGCACGCTGTCAATCAGCCAGGCCGGCTACAACACGGTGATGGAGGCCATGCGGGCCGGTTGCCGCGCCGTTGTTGTGCCCTATGCCGGCGGCCTGGAGACCGAGCAGACATTGCGCGCGGAGCTGCTGGCCGAGCGCGGCGTGCTGCAGACCGTGCCCGAGAGCGACATCACGCCCGAAAACATCGCCGCCGCCGTCGAGCGCGCCATGGACGGCGCGCCGGCGAGCGCCGCCGGCATCCGCTGCGATGGGGCCGAGGAATCGGCCCGGCTGGTCGCGGCCTGGGCGGCGGACGGCACCGGCGCCTGACCATGGCGAGGTGGCGCGATCTCGAGGCCGAACTGGCGGCCTGGGCCGCCGATGGCCGCACGGCCGCATTCTGGTGGCGCGACGACGATGCCCGCACAGCGACGCCGGCGCTGGACCGGCTGCTGGCCCTCGCCGAAGACGCCGATGTGCCGCTGACGCTCGCCGTGGTACCGGCCGACGCCGACCGCGCACTGGTCCGGCGGCTGAACGGCCTCGACCTGGCGGATGTGGCGCCGCACGGCCTGCGGCACGCCAACCACGCGCCGGCCGACCAGAAAAAGGCCGAATTCGGCGCCCATCGGGCCACAGACCTGATGCTGGCGGAGATTGGCGAGGGCCGGCGGCGGCTGCGCGAGCTGTTCGGCGACCGCGCCCGGCCGGTATTCGTGCCGCCGTGGAACCGCATCGCGCCCGACCTGGTCGACGGCCTGGCGGCGATCGGATTCACGGGCCTGTCCCGCTTCGGCGCACGCGCTCGTGCCGCCCCGGCGCCTGGCCTGAGCGAGGGCAATTGCCATATCGATGTCATTAACTGGCGGCAAGGTGGCGGCTTCGTCGGCACCGCGGTCGCGCTGGATCAGGTCGTCCGTCATCTGTCGGACCGACGCCTGGGCGCGGCCGACCCGGTGGAGCCGACCGGCCTGATGACGCACCATCTGGCGATGGACGAGGATTGTTGGGGCTTTACCGCGCAACTGATTGATTTTATTAAGAAGAGTGAGACGGCGTGCTGGTATTCAATGCAACATAACTTCCGCCTTCCGGCATGACGGGCCATCGCTATCCGCACGGCGCGCTGGTGGCCGACTATGCGCGCGCCGGACTCGGCTTCGTGATAACGGCCGGTTTAGCCTTCTTTGCGCAAATAGCACCTGTGGTAACGTACATCCTGAGCGCCCTGGCGATGGTTTTTCTGCTGTACGGCGTTCGCACCGCCATTCGACAGCAGACAAGAATCGAAATAGGCGAACAGGGGATTGAAGCCGCCGGACCGATGGGCGCGAGCATCGCTTGGGGGGAATTGACCGATGTGCAGTTGCGTTACTATTCGACCCGGCGGGACAGGCAGGACGGCTGGATGCAGCTAGGTGTAAAAGGTGCGGGGCGTACCATCAAAGTCGATTCCACCCTTGACGGCTTCGACGACGTCGTCGCCAGCGTGGTCGCGGCGGCCGAGCGCAAGGGCCTGACCTTTGGCGAGCCGACGTTGGAGAACCTGAGGTCGATGGGCCTCGCCAGTCCGGCGGAGACGCCCTGATGGCGAATGTCCTGCGGGTGCGCGACCTCGCCGTCGAGTTCCGGGTCGCCGAGGGGCTGATCCGGGCGGTCGACGGGGTCTCGTTCACGGTGCCGCAGGGCAAGACGGTGGCGCTGGTCGGCGAGTCCGGCTCCGGCAAGAGCGTGGTCAGCCAGACCATCATGCGGATCCTGCCGAAGGTCGCGAACATCGCCGGCGGCGAAGTGCTGTTCTTCGATCCCGACAAGCCGGGCTCGTTCGTCGATATCACCCGCCTTGGCGCCCAGAGCCGGGACATGCGCATGATCCGCGGCGGCCGGATCTCGATCATCTTTCAGGAGCCGATGACCTCGCTGTCGCCGCTGCACACGATTGGCGACCAGATTTCCGAGGCGCTGCACCTGCATCGCGACGTCGACAAGGCGACCGGCCTGGAGATGGTCGCCGACATGCTGCACATGGTCGGGTTTCCCGACGCCAAGCAGGCGGTCTACAAGTATCCGTTCGAGCTGTCCGGCGGCCTGCGGCAGCGCGCCATGATCGCCATGGCGCTGATCTGCCGGCCGGCGCTGCTGATCGCCGACGAGCCGACCACGGCGCTGGACGTGACGATCCAGGCCCAGATCCTGAAGCTGATGCACGACCTGCAGAAGGAACTGGGCATGGCCGTGCTGATGATCACCCACGACCTGGGCGTCGTCGCTAACGTCGCCGAGGAAGTGATCGTCATGTACCACGGCAAGGTGATGGAGCGCGGCAGCGTCGCCGACATCTTCCGCAAGCCCGAGCATCCCTATCTGAAGGCGCTGCTGCAGGCCGTGCCGCGGTTCGGCATGAAGCCCGGCGAGCGCCTGACGCCGCTGCGCGAGATCAAGGCCGAGGCCGGCGGACTGCTGCGGCAGAAGGCGCCCTGGCCGGCCGACGCCGACAAGTCGGGACCGCTGCTGCAGGTCGAGCATCTGAGCAAATCCTTCACCACGCGCAAGCGCAGCATGTTCGGCGGCCAGCCGGGCGGCGCGGTCATGGCGGTCGACGACGTCAGCTTTCACATCGAACGCGGCGAGTGCCTGGGTCTGGTCGGCGAGAGCGGCTGCGGCAAGACCACGACGTCAAAGATGATCATGCGGGCGGTGTCGCCGGATTCCGGCGGCTTGAAGCTGAACGACCACGGCAAGATCGTCGACGTGCTGGCGCTGAAGGACGACGACCTGTTCCGGTTCCGCCGCAAGGTGCAGTTCATCTTCCAGGACCCGTTTTCGGCCCTGAACCCGCGCATGACGGTGTTCGACATCGTCGCCGAGCCACTGGTGATCCACAACATCGGCAACCAGGAAGAACGGTTCGAGCGGGTCAAGGAGCTGATGACGCTGGTCGGCCTGGACGTACGCTTCCTGCGCCGTTATCCGCACAGCTTCTCCGGCGGCCAGCGCCAGCGCATCGGCATCGCCCGGGCGCTCGCCCTGCAGCCGGACCTGCTGATCTGCGACGAACCGGTCTCGGCGCTGGACGTCAGCGTGCAGGCGCAGGTGCTGAACCTGCTGAAGGACCTGCAGGAAGAGCTCGGCCTGACCTACCTCTTCATCTCGCACAACCTGGCTGTCGTCGACTATATCGCCGACCGCATCGCCGTGATGTGCGCCGGCCGCCTGGTCGAGATGGCGCCGCGCGAGGAGCTGTTCCAGAACCCGGCGCACCCCTACACCAAGGCGCTGCTGGCGGCCGTGCCCAAGGCCGACCCCGGCGCCCGACTGGACCTGACGCTGTTGATGGAGGGCAAGGCGTCCGATCCCATGGCCTGGCCCGCGCCGTTCACGCTGGACGGCACGACGCCGGTCGACCTGATCGACATCGGCCGCGGCCACTATGTCCGCGCCGCCGTCGATCTGAGAGAACAAAAAGTGGCGGAATAAAAAACCGACAAGATGAGACATCATGAGGCTTCACAAACTCTTTGGCGTGGCGGTTTTGGCCGCGTTGATCACGGCGCCGGCAGCGGCCCTCGAACTGCAGGAAGTGCCGATGTTCGAGGCGGACGTCGGCGCCGGCAAGCTGCCGCCGATTCGGGAGCGCGTACCGAAGACGCCGTCCGTCGTTAGTTTCGACGGCGACGGCAAACGCGTCGGCCGCTACGGCGGCGAGCTGCGCACGCTGATCTCGCGCGCCAAAGACATCCGTCTGCTGGTCGTCTACGGCTATGCCCGCCTGGTTGCTTACAACCAGAACTTCGAGATCGTGCCGGACATCCTGGAATCCTTCGACATCGAGGAAGGCCGGATTTTCACGCTCAAGCTGCGGGAAGGCCACCGCTGGTCGGATGGCACGCCGTTCACGTCCGAGGACTTCCGCTATTGGTGGGAAGACGTGGCCAACAACGAACGGCTGTCGCCGTCGGGTCCGCCGCGAGCGATGTGGGTCGGCGACGAAAAGCCGGTGTTCGAGGTGCTGGACGACCGCACTGTGCGTTACACCTGGACGAAACCGAACCCGTTCTTCCTGCCGCGGCTGGCCGGCGCCTCGCCGCTCTATATCTTCCGGCCGGCGCATTACCTGCGGCCGTACCACGAGAAGTACAGCGACGCCGATGAGCTGAAAAAGCGCCTGCGGGCGGCACGGACCCGGAACTGGGCGTCGCTGCACAACCGGCTCGACAACATGTACCGCTTCGACAACCCGGACCTGCCGACCCTGCAGCCCTGGGTGAACACCTCGAGGCCGCCGGCCACCCGCTTCGTCGCCAGCCGCAATCCCTATTATCACCGCGTCGATCCAGAAGGCCGGCAGCTGCCCTATATCGACCGGGTCGTGCTGAGCGTCGCCGACGGCAAGCTGATCCCGGCCAAG
Organism: Alphaproteobacteria bacterium; assembly: GCA_965232515.1. GTDB lineage: Bacteria > Pseudomonadota > Alphaproteobacteria > JANQKO01. The sequence continues at coordinate 4,319,502 of CBDDPY010000002.1, forward strand.
GCCGGCACCGGCGAGGCCGACCTGCAGGCCCGCAACCTTGCCTTCAACAACTACACGTTTTTGCGCGAGAACGAGGACGCCAACCGGTTCAAGACCAACCTCTGGCGCATCGCCAAGGGCGCGCATATCGCGCTGTTCCCGAACCTGAACGCCAGCGATCCGGTCTGGCGCGAACTGATGCGCGACGTCCGCTTTCGGCGCGCGCTGAGCCTGGGCATCGACCGCTCGATCATCAATGAATCGCTCTATTTCGGCGTCGCGCTGGAGTCCAACAACACCGTGCTGCCGGACAGCCCGCTGTTCCGCGAGGAATACCAGACCATGTGGGCCGAGTACGATCCCGACCAGGCCGAAGACCTGCTGGACGAGATCGGGTTGAGCGAATTCAACGACGAGGACGTGCGGCTGCTGCCGGACGGCCGGCCGCTGGAGATCATCGTCGAGACCGCCGGCGAGGATACCGAGCAGACCGACGTGCTGGAGCTGGTCCGCGAGACCTGGGCCGAGATCGGCATCAAGCTGTTCATCAAACCGTCGCAGCGCGAGGTCTTCCGCAACCGCGTGTTCGCCGGCGAGACCCTGATCGCGGTCTGGAGCGGCTTCGAGAACGGCGTGCCGGCGGCCGACGCCAGCCCGGCCGAATTGGCGCCCACGACGCAGCAGAGCCTGCAATGGCCGAAATGGGGGCAGTATTTCGAGACCCAGGGGGCGGCCGGCGAAAAGCCCGATATGCCGCACGCGGTCAAGCTGTTCGAGCTGAACAACGCGTGGCTGACGGCGACCGACAAGGCCGCGCGCGAGGAAATCTGGCACAAGATGTTGTCGATTCATGCCGATCAGGTCTTTACCATCGGTCTGGTCTCGGGCGTGCAGCAGCCGGTCATCGTCCGCAACGATCTGCGGAACGTGCCGGCGGAAGGGATCTACAACTGGGATCCGGGCGCGCATTTCGGGATCTACCGACCGGACACCTTCTGGTTCGACCGGTAGTGACGCACCGCCGCTGAGGGCCGACCGCGGAGCCAAGGTCTGATGTTCACCTATTTCGTCCAACGCGTGCTGATCATGATTCCGACGCTGCTGGTGATCAGCGTCATCACGTTCATCATCATTCAGCTGCCGCCGGGCGACTATCTGACCAACCTGATCGAGGAACTGAAGTCGCAGGGCGACACCGCGGCGCTGGAGAAGATCGAGTTCCTGCGCAAGGAATACGGCCTCGACCGGCCGATGCTGGAACAGTACGCGATCTGGCTCGGCATCTGGCCCGGCACCAACGGCTTTAGCGGCATCCTGCAGGGCGATCTCGGTTGGTCGTTCGAATATCAGCGCCCCGTCGACGAGGTCGTCGGCGACCGGCTGATGCTGTCGATCCTGCTGAACTTCGCCGTGATCCTGTTCGTTTACGTGGTCTCGTTCCCGATCGGCGTCTACACCGCCGTGCGGCAATATTCCGTCGGCGACCACGTGATGACGTTCGTGGGCTATATCGGCCTGGCGACGCCGAACTTCCTGCTAGCCCTGATCATGCTGTATCTCGCCAACGTCTGGTTCGGCTTGCAGATCGGCGGCCTGATGGACGACGAATACATCGGCCAGCCCTGGTCCTGGGGCAAGACGGTGTCGATCCTGCAGCACCTGATCATCCCGGTGATCGTGATCGGCACCTCGGGCACGGCCGGCATGATCCGCCGCCTGCGCGCGAACCTGCTGGACGAGCTGCAGAAGCAGTACGTCACCACGGCCCGCGCCAAGGGCCTGAAGAACACGAAGCTGCTGATCAAGTATCCGCTGCGCATGTCGCTGAACCCGTTCATCGCCGATATCGGCAACCTGCTGCCGCAGATGATCTCGGGCTCGGCCATCGTCGCCGTGGTGATGTCGCTGCCGACGTCGGGCCCGATGCTGGTCAGCGCGCTGCAGAGCCAGGACCAGTATCTCGCCGGCTCGTTCCTGTTGTTCCTTGCCTTCCTGACCGTGGTCGGCATGTTCATCTCGGACGTGGCGCTGGCGGCGCTCGATCCGCGCATCCGGCTCGGCGCGGAGGCCAGCCGATGAGCACGCGCAGCGAGGGCGGCGAACACTGGGTCTCGGACGCGCCGTTCGATCCGTATTCGGTCGAGGAGCTGACGCCGGAGCAGGAACGCTTCTACATGGCGTCGCAGTGGCAGCTGATGTGGTGGAAGCTGAAGCGCCACCCGCTGGCCGTCGGCTCCGGCATCTTCCTGGCCGTGATCTATCTCTCGATCCTGATCTCGGAAGTGATCGCGCCCTACAGCCTGCACAAGCGCAACGCCAAGTTCATCTACGCGCCGCCGCAGAGCATCAACCTGTTCCACGACGGCAGCTTCGTCGGCCCCTTCGTCTACGGCTATACCGTGACCAAGGACCTGAAGCGGATGAAGCGGATCTACACCGTGGATGAAACCAAGGTGCATCCGATCCGGTTCTTCTGCCTGGGCGAGCGCTATAAGTTCTGGGGCGAGTGGCGCGGCCGGTTCCACCTGTTCTGCCCGTCCGACATCGAGGTCGACGGCAAGACCGTGAAGGGCACGGTGTTCCTGATGGGCACCGACCGGCTGGGCCGCGACATCTTCTCGCGCATCGTCTATGGCGCGCGGATCTCGCTGACCGTCGGCCTGATCGGCATCGCCATCAGCTTCGTCGTCGGCCTGACGCTGGGCGGGCTCGCCGGCTATTACGGCGGCTGGATCGACAACGTCGTACAGCGCATGATCGAGATGATCCGCAGCTTCCCGGAGCTGCCGTTATGGATGGCGCTGTCGGCGGCGCTGCCGGTGACCTGGAGCCCGATCGGCGTGTTCTTCGGCATCACCGTGATCCTGGGGCTCTTGGACTGGCCGGGACTTGCGCGCGCCGTGCGCTCGAAGCTGCTCGCGCTCCGCGAGGAAGACTTCGCCAGCGCCGCCGTGCTGATGGGCGCATCGCCCCGCCGGGTAATCGCGCGGCACCTGCTGCCGAACTTCATGAGCCACATCATCGCCAGCCTGTCCTTGTCGATCCCGTCGATGATTCTCGCCGAGACGGCGCTGTCGTTCCTCGGCCTCGGCCTGCGCCCGCCGGTGACGAGCTGGGGCGTGCTGCTGAACGAGGCGCAGAACATCAACGCGGTGGCGATCTATCCCTGGCTGATCTTCCCCATGCTGCCGGTGATCCTGGTGGTGCTGGCCTTCAACTTCCTGGGCGACGGCCTGCGCGACGCCGCCGATCCCTACAAGTAGCGGCGACGTCCGAGGCGGGGGGTGCCGCGCCCCGCAAACCGCGGAACAACCCCATGCAAAGGGGCGTCCCGCGCGCCTGAACCGCAAAAGTGCGGCAATTCCGACACGACGCGAGCGGCCCGTCCGGGGTAGAATCTCGACGCTCCGCATCATCGATTGATTCGCTTTTGCCGCCGGACGGATCCGCGCGGCCGGTCGATGCCGCGGACCGTTGCAAGCCGACATGGGAGATTTGGACATGACCCCGTCAGAGGACGGTGGCGGCGACGTCGCGCGGCCGTTGACCGTGGAAGTGCGCGACCGGCGCGGGTTAATGCGCCTGACCGGCAGCCGCGATCCGGACTTCGCGCGGCGGCTGCTGGACCAGCTGGCCGAGACCCTGTGGCTTCCGGCCGACCTCAGTCCCGCCGCACGGCAGGCGCGGCTGTCGGCGGCCGTCGCAGGCCTGCGCGATCTGGCCCCGCGCGACGCGGCGGACGGCCTGCTGGCGAGCCAGATGCTGGCGACGCACGCGGCGGCCATGGAATGCCTGCGCCGCGCCATGCTGGAGAGCCAGACCGCGGCCGGCCGTGAAGCCAATCTCGCCCTCGCCACCCGGCTGTCGAACCTGCATCTGCGGCAGCTCGCGGCCTACGACCGCCGGCGCGGTCGGGGGCAGCAGAAGGTGACGGTCGAGCACGTCAACGTCGCCGACGGCGGCCAGGCCATCGTCGGCAACGTCAGCCATCGGTCGGAGTGAAATCAACAAACGAATGATCGCCGCCAAGGCGCAAAGACACCAAGGTCACGCCGGAGAGGCATCACACATTTCGCGTGATCTTGGCGCCTTGGCGACTTGGCGGTGAAAATGCAACGGAGAAATCAAGCGATGCCAGGCAAGCCAGGACCAGATTGGCGGCGGATGTGGGCGAGCCCGCGCTGCGGGGCGCGGACGCGGAAAGGCTCCGCTTGCCAGGCGCCGGCGGTCGCGGGGCGGCGGCGCTGCCGCATGCATGGCGGGGCCGAGGGCGCGGGCGCGCCGATGGGCAATCAAAACGCCTTGAAGCACGGCCGCTGCGCGCGGGCCGCGATCGATGAGCGCCACGAAATCCGCCGGCTGATCGAGATGGCGCGGCAACACTTGCTGGAAACCCGCTAGGCTGGGCCGGCAGACTGAAATCACATCTGGATTGTCATCCGATGTTCCCGCTGCATGTCGCAATAAATTGGCCCGCGATAGAGGGAGACACGACATGACCGAGATAACCGGCGGCTGCCTCTGCGGCGCCGTCCGCTTTTCGGCCGAGACCGACGCGCCGATCTCGCTCGCCTGCCATTGCCGCGACTGCCAGTACGTGTCCGGCGGCGCGCCGGCGGTCGTGGTCGTTGTGCCGTCGGCGGCCTTGGCGGTGACGGGCGACACGCGCACCTTTCGCGCCGCTGCTGACTCGGGCACCGAGGTCCACCGCGCGTTCTGCCCGGACTGCGGCACGCCACTGTTCGCCGGCAACGCCGCGCATCCGGAGGTGGTCTCCATCAAGCTCGGCACGCTCGACGACCCGGCCGCGTTCGCGCCACAGGGTCATATCTGGACCGCCTCGGCCCAGCCCTGGCACCACATCGACCGCGCGTTGCCCTGTAGTGAGAGGAACCCGCAGCTCGGCGGTTAGATACAAGTCAAAGCGGCGACGCCCCCCGTTCGCTATTCAGACGCCAATGCCGCGCGCCGGCATGGAGAGACATTCGAGGGAGGGGATCATGTTCCGCTATGCGTTTCTGCTCGCGGCCGTCTTGGCCGCGTCCGCCGCCGCACGTGCCGACGGCAATGTCGATGCCGGCATGTGGGTGTTCGCCAAGGATTGCAGCGCCTGTCACAGCCTGCAGCCGGAGATCAACAAGCTTGGCCCGACGCTGGCCGGCATCAACGGCCGCGAAGCCGGCTCGCTCGACGGCTTCGGCTACTCCGAAGGCCTCGCGGCCGAGACGTTTATCTGGACCGATGCGTTGCTGGCCGAATACCTGACCACGCCGACCAAGTCGGGCGGCGGCGATCAATTGCTGCACAGCGTGCACATGAACTTCGAGGGCCTGTCAGACCAGAAAGCCGCAGACCTGATCGCGTTCCTGTCGATGTTCTGAGGTCGGCGTCGCGGCGGGCGGCGCAGACGTGGCCGCGACGCCGCAAGATCCGGACCTGACGGCCGGCCTGTTCCGTCGGTTGCTGCAGATCGGCCTGCTGTTCACGGCACAGCTCGCGGTGCTGCTGCTGGCGTCGGGCAAGCCGGGCTGGATCTGGGCCTGGGTCTATTTCAGCATCTATGTGGTCGGCACAACGGTGAACGCGCTGCTGCTGCTGAAACGCAGCCCCGAGACCATCGTCGAGCGCGGCAAAATCGCCGGCATGGCCGGCTGGGACAAGATCGTCGGCGGCCTCTGGGGCGTCGTGTTCCTGCTCGGCCTGCCGCTGACCGCTGGCCTGGACGAACGCCTCGGCTGGACCGGCGACCAGGCTCTCGGCATCCACGTGACCGGCGTGCTGCTGTTCGTCCTGGGCTATGCGCTGATCAGCTGGGCCATGATCGAGAACGCCTTCTTCGCCACGGTCGCCCGTATCCAGCCCGAGCGCGGCCAGACGGTCTGCACCTCAGGCCCCTATCGGCTGGTGCGGCATCCGGGCTACATCGCCGCCATCGTCCAGGGTCTGGCGGCGCCGCTCATGTTCGGCTCGACCTGGGCGTTTCTGCCGGGATGCCTGGCCGCCGCGCTGATGGTCCTGCGCACGGTCCTGGAGGACCGGATGCTGCTGCGCGATCTCGACGGCTACCGCGCCTACGCCGACTGCGTCCGCTACCGGCTGCTGCCGGGGCTGTGGTGACGGCGCCGGCTAGCGCCGCCAGAAGCCTTCCTTGTCGATCTGGTGGAGGGCGGCGAGTTCGGCTTCGGTAGGGGGTGGGGTGTCGGCAACGTTCGGCATGGACTGCAGGTCCCAGCCGGTGTTCTCGACGACTTCCTCGACCGTGTGGCCGGGATGGACGGCGGCGAGGTGGAGTTCGTTGGTGGGCCCGTGGGGGCGCAGGATGGCGCGGTCGGTGATGACCACGGCCGGGCCGCCGCCCGGCAGGCCGGCGCGCTGGCGGGCGTCGCCGCCGTCGAGATAGCCGGGCGAGGTGATGTAGTCGACACGCTCGACCAGGCGGTGCTTCTGGTGGTTGATGATGACGATCAGGCGTTCGGCCATGGCGGCGATGTCGGGCGCGCCGCCCGAGCCCGGCAGCTTGACCGTCGGCGCGTCGGTATCGCCGATATAGGACGTGTTGATGTTGCCGAAGCGGTCGATCTCGGCCCCGCCGATGAAGCCGGCATGGATGCGGCCGCCGCTCAACAGGCCCATGATCTGGATCAGGCCGGTGGTCCAGGCCGCGCCCAGCTGGTTCGGGCCGTCGCACATGGTGTAAAGCATGTCGTCGGCCGGCGCGTAGCGGGCGACGCCACTCTCGAACAGGCCGACCGCGTTCGGCGCGTGCGTTAGGCGGGCGACGCCGTAGGCGGTGATCGGCAGGCGCATGCCCACGAAAATCCGTTCGCCATCGGCGATCTCGCGCGCCGCGGCGATGATCATCAGTTCCTGGGTCGAGTAGTCGGACATGGCGGTGCCTATTGTGGTGTGGCGGCGCGGCGGTCTGCAAACGGCGAGCGCGGAATCCCACGGCGGGTAATTACGGTGACAGTAACCTTAATTCGAAACGAATTAAGGTTACTGTCACCGTAATTTGTTCTGCCCCCGTAATTTGTTTCTCCGGAATACATGGCGCCTCGCGTCAGTCGGTGGCGTAGTTGGCGGGGGCGGAGGGGGCGTCGCCAGTGATGCGAAGCTCCTCGAGCTGGCCGCCGAGCTTGGCGCGGTAGGCAGCGTGGTCCGGCAGGTCGCGCACCCATTCGTCGCACCAACGCTGGAACGCGGCGGGATCGCGGGTCTCCTTGTGATAGTCGTGGAAGAAGGCGTTGTCGCGCTTCCAACGGCCGATCAGCATCGATGGATGGTTCGCGGCCGGCACGTGGCAGACGGCGTTGACGCCGAAGCCGGGGATCAGCACGCGGCTGGGGTCGGACGCAATGACCTCTGGCGCGACGATCTCGTCGGCCAGCACGATGATCTTCTCGGCCGCGATGGAAGCCTCCTGCGTCAGGCCGGTCGAGCCCCAGATGTGCGAGTTGCCGTGGCGGTCGGCGCGCTGCACCACGAGGAAGGCGACGTCGGGCTTCAGCGCCGGCACCAGCGCCACCGGATCGGGCGCGTCCGAGAACGGGTTCTCGGCGAGCTTGATGCGCGGGTTCGACTTGACGATGTCGGAGCCGAGGATCGATTTCACCGGCACGTAGGGCAGGCCGTAGGCGCCGGCGAAGAAGGCCATGCCGATGGTGAAGTTGGAATAGTCGTAGATCCGGATCGGGTGCGGCTGTCCGTGCTCGGCGGCACGGCGGTAGTTGTGGCCCATGCCGCCGGAAACGTTGCCGACCCAGGCGCCGGTGACCTCGGCGACGCAGCCGGCGCCGATCAGCATGTCGGTGGAGATGTCCGAGATCGGCGCGATCATGTTGAGGTCGCGGCGGCCCTGGCGGATCAGCTCATGCGTCGCCGCGTAGGGAATGGCGTTCTCCAGCGCCGCGCCGAGCACGATGCTGGCGCCGTCCGGCACGAGTTCGGCGATGGCGTCGCTGAGCTCGCAAAGCTTGTCGTCGTTGATGGCGCGGCCTCCCGGATGACCTCAGTCGTTGTCGTTGCTTGCCCCGGTTTTACCGTCATGGCGGCCGCAGGCCAAGCCGTCGGTGTCTTGCTACAGTCGCGCCATTGCTCGGGCGTGGGCTCAGAGGCGATAATCGGCGTGGGGGATCTCGGGGGAAGGATCGAGCGACATGGCGAATGGGGAATTCGCCGGCCGCACGTTGCTGGTGACCGGCGGGTCGCGCGGCATCGGGCGGGCGGTCTGTTTGCGCCTGGCCGGGACCGGCGCGCGCATCGCTTTCAACTATGCATCGGACACGGCGGCGGCGGAGAAGACGCTGGCCGAACTGGAGGCCACGGGCGCCGCGTGCCGGATGTACCGGGCCGACGTCGCCGATCTCGATCAGACGGCCGACATGTTCAAGCGGATCGAGGCGGATCTCGGACCGGTCGACCTGCTGGTGGCCAACGCCGGCATCGCGCGGAAGGCCGATGCCGCCGACATGTCGGCCGAGGTCTGGCGCGAGATCATGTCGGTCAACCTGGACGGCACCTTTCACACGGTCTGGTGCGCGAAGGACGGCATGCTGGCGCGCGGCTTCGGCCGGATCGTCTGTATCTCGTCGGTCACCGGCCTGGTCGCCAACCCGATCGCGCCGCAGCGGCTGATCGCCTACGGCACCTCGAAGGCGGCGATCATCGGCTTCACGCGCAACTGCGCCCGCGCCTTCGGGCCCGACGTGCGGGTGAACTGCGTGGCGCCGGGCGTGATCGAAACCGAGATGACGGCCGACATCACCGACGACGCACGCGCGCAGATGCTGGCGGGGATGTCGCTGAAACGTTTCGGCCAGCCGGAAGAGATCGCCGAGATGGTGCACTTCCTGCTGAGCGAGCGGTCGAGCTACACCACCGGCCAGACATTTGTGGCCTCGGGTGGCTTGGTAACTCTGCCATAGATCGGCGCAGTCATGCTTCGAGACGCCGGCTTTGCCGGCTCCTCAGCATGAGGATAAGTCGTGAAATCAAACGATTCCTCATGCTGGAGACCTTTGCACGGTAGGTGTTGTTTGTCGCTATGTTCGAGCTTGGCGCTGGGTTGTTAGCGGCGATCGCGCCTGTTTTCGAGCCGCTGACCGGCTTGAGGCCTGTTTGCTGTCGATGAGGTCGATATCGAGCGGCCTCAAGTTGCGCAGAGGACGGCGAGGCGTCGCAGGTTGTAGGCGAAACAGGCGAGCGTGACGGTGACTTCGTTGCGTGCTTGGCTGAAATGCGGCAGGCGGCTGAGGCGGTAGCTTCGTTTGAGGGTGCCGAAGATCTTCTCGACCGGTCGGCGCCGGGCCACCAGCCGGTGGTTCCGGGCGGTCTCTTCGGCGTTGAGCGGCCTGCCTTTACGGGCATGGCGCATGACCCCGTCGGCGATGCCGAGCGCCGCCAGATGATCGCGCAGGCGCCGGGCGTCATAACCACGGTCGGCATAGACGGCCTGCTCGTCGCCCTGAACCAAATCGGCGGCAAAGTCGATCTCCTGGCGATTGGCCGGCGTCAGAAACAGGCCGCGGATCAGCGCCGAGCCCTGATCCACGGCCACATGCAGCTTGTAGCCAAAGCTATAGCGCCGGCGCTCGTTGTTGGTGCCAAAGCGCGCATCCGGATCGGTCCGGCTGGTCCGGCCTTCCTTGATCCGAGGCCGCCGCGCCGCGCTGCTCACCAGGCTGGCATCAATCAACGTGCCTTGTTTGAGCACGACCTGGTGCGCTTCGAGCTGACGCGACAACTCCCCCATCAGCGCCTCAAGACGCGCCGCCCCGCGTAGACGGTCCCGGAAACGGTGGATCGTCGAGTGATCGGGAACCGGATCGCTCAGGCTCAGACCGACAAACCGACGGAACGAGATCCGGTCCGCCAACGCCTCCTCCATCATCGGATCCGACAGATTGTACCAGCGCTGCAACAGCAGCACCTTGAACATGATCAGCGCCGGATAAGACGGCTCGCCCCGACGCGACGGATAAAGCCCCTCCAGCAGCGCCTCAAACGGCCGCCAGTCCACAAGATCATTGATCTTCGACAGCCGATCGAACCGAGCGCCAAGCCGCGCCTCGACAACCGCGTCCTCAAACCCCAGCTGACCAACACGCTTGCGAGACATCTCAAACCCTCACCGACAGCCCCTATACCGTCAGTGAATCACGCTTCCCAAAACCGTGCAAAGGTCTCCATCCTGAGGAACGCCCGTCAGGGCGTGTCTCGAAGGATGTTTCGGCCGCTTCGTCTGCTTTCAGCAGCCTGTCAGGCCAACCCCAGCGCCGGGGCCGGGTCGGTTTCGCGCCAGCAGGGTAGCGATTCGACGCGGTCCATCCAGCGCCGCAGGTTCGGGTAATCCTCGAGCGGCAGTTTCTGGTGGCTGTGCAGGTGCATGGGCGCGGCGACCGCAATGTCGGCCAACGTGACCTGCGGCCCGCAGAGCCAGTCCTGACCGCTGAGCCGCGCCTCCAGCATGCCCGCCAGCTGATGGAAGGTGGGCGCGTGCGCTTCCAGCACGGCCGGGTCCGCCTCGGAACCGGTCAGCGGCTTGACGACGTTTTCGACCAGATAAACGTAGCAGGCGTTGAACCACTTGCCGGCCTCCCAAAGCAGCCAGCGCTGGATGTCGGCCCGCACCTTGGGATCGGTCGGGTAGACGGCGGTGTTGCCGTCCTTCTCGGCCGCGTAGACCAGGATCGCGTTCGATTCCCAGAGCTGCATGTCGCCGTCGACCAGGGCCGGCAGTTCGCCGTTGGGGTTGATCGCCAGATAATCGTCCTGCTTATGGCCGCCGGCGAAGTAGTCGACCTTGGCTTCCTCGAAGTCGGTGCCCATCAGCTTGAAGCCGGCGACGACCTTGCGGCAGTTCACGGTGACCGGATCGTAATAGAGTTTCATGTCCCCTCCCCATCGAAGAGTTATCGTTGTCGACCCCACGGTTGAAACGCGACGCCACAGACAGGACTGAAACAGGGAACGCCCTCTTCCGGATTTGGCCCGAACGGCTGTCCGTTTGTTTTCTTCGATGATCTGCCAGCCGGCGCCGGTCTGGCAAGCGATTTGGGATGTTTGCGCTCACGGCAAGCGGACCTGGCGGTCCGCGCCTGCGCGGGCGCGCCGGACGACCGGCGGGCCGCGGTCGCGGCCTGAAGTGGCTCCGAGCACTTGTCTTTAGCCGGTCAGCCGATCTTGATGCCGGGTGTCGTGATCTCTTCACCGAGGTCGACGGCCTGGGTGAGGTCGACGTCGGGGCGTTGGAAATGCTGCGGGCAGGCGGCGGCGTAGGCGGTGGCCGCGGACAGGGCCAGGTCTTCGCGCTGGCGGGGCGCGACGAGCTGCAAACCGGCAGGCAAGCCGTCCGACGTGAGGCCGCAGGGGATGGCGGCGATGGGCAGCGCCGTTATCGAGAAGGCGTAGCAGGGCAGGAAGACGTCGTAGAACCGCTCGACCGGCTGGCCGCCGACCTCGGTCGGCAGCGGCCGGTCGAGACGGAAGGCCGTCGCGGTGGCGCTGGGCGTCAGGATGAAATCGTAGCCGGCCATGAATTCGCGCACGCGGTGCCAGTAAAGCGCGCGCAGGCGCTCGGCCCGGGTGATGGCGCGGACGTCGAAGTCGAGCGCGGCCGTGACCTGGTTGATCAGCGGCGGCGTCATCACGTCGCGGTGCTTGTCGAACCGGTCGGCGTAGCGGGCGACCATGCCGAAGGCGCGGGTGCCGGCGACGATGTCCTGGAGGTCCGAGGTGTCGAAAAACGCATCTTCGACGACGGCGCCGAGGTCTTCGAAGGCCTTGGCCGCGGCGTCGGCGAGCGCGCCCACTTGCGCGTCGAGCGGCACCAAGCCACCGAGATCGCGGGCATAGGCGATCCGCTTGCCGCTGAGGTCGGCCGGCGTCGCGGCGGCGGCCGTGTAGTCCGGCACGGGGCCGGGCAGGGTGCTGGGATCGCGGTCGTCGGGGCCGGCCATGACCGACAGCATCAGGCCGAGATCGCCGATGTCGGCCGCCATCGGTCCCTGCACGTGCTGGACCAGCGTGTCCCAGGCGAAGTCCGTAGGCCAGAACGGCACCCGCCCCGGCGCCGGGCGCAGGCCGGCGATGCCGTTCAGCGCCGACGGGATGCGGATCGAGCCGCCGAGATCGGTGCCGATGCCGAGCGGCGCCATGGCGGCCGCGACCGCGGCCCCGGTGCCGCCGCTGGAGCCGCCCGCCGTGCGGCGCAGGTCCCAGGGATTGCGCGTGGCGCCGAACAGCTTGTTCGACGTGTTCACGTCGTGGGCGAATTCCGGCGTGTTCGTCTTGCCCAGCAGGACGCCGCCAGCGGCACGCAGACGCTCGACCGAAACGGCGTCGTCGGCCGGCACGTCGTCGGCGCAGATCAGCGAGCCGAAGGTGGTGCGGAGATCTTTCGTGTGGATGATGTCCTTGACCACGAAGGGCACGCCGTCCAACGGCCGGGCCGGTTCGCCGGCGGCGAGACGGGCATCGACGGCGGCCGCGTCGGCGGCGGCGCGCGGGTTCAGCGTGCAGACGGCGTTGACGGCGCCGTTCACGGCGTCGATGCGGGCGAGGAAGGCGGCCGTGACCTCGGCCGCGCTCAGCCGTCGGTCGGCGACGGCGGCGGCGATCTCGCGGGCCGACCGCCGGGTGATGTCGTCGCCGGTCATGCGTCCGACGCCGGCGGCTTGAAGCTGGTGGCGTCCATGAAGATCACCCGGCGGGCGAACTTCCAGGCGCCGGCAACCTGCACGATGGTGTCCTCGTAGACACCGACATCGGCAAGCTGCGGCGGCTCGCCCGGCTCGCCGTTATAGCCGTGCAGATAGCAGCGGCCGCGCACGCTGCCGTCGGGCTGTCTCTCCAGATGCAGGCTGCCGTTCCAGTGCCGGCGGTAGCGCCCGCCGCGGCCGGCCGCGTCCTTTTCCTTGAAGGCGCGCAGATCGTCATGGCCGCGAACGGCCATGCCAAGCGCCGGGATCTCAACCGAGCCCTCGGGCGTGAAGCAGCCGGCATAGCCCTCAGCGTCGCCGGCATCGCTCATCAGGTTGTAGTAGGCGTAGAGATTCTGGATCTCGACATAGGCTTCCGCCGACAGACCGCTCGCCGCCATGACGTGCCTCCCGTTCGCGCGTGCGTTACGGGAATGATAGCAGAGGAATCGGTCTTGGCGACGCGCCGTCGCCGTGGCCGGAAAGAACGAACGTCAGGCGCGGCGACGGGCGATGGCGAAGCCGGCGAGCGCGACCAGGAACAGCGGCAGGGCGGCCGGCGCCGGCACGTCGATGATGACAGGGCCTTCCTCGGCCGAGGCCTGACCTTCGGCGTCGGCCAGCAGGTTGACGACCTCCGATTCCTCGGGCGCGACGGTGATCGAGAACTGGAACGTGTCGGTCACGCTGTCGTTCGGCAGGCCTTGATCCGGGTTCGCCTGCAACGCCTGCTCGAACAGAATGCCCAGGAGCTCGGTCTCGATGGCCACGATGGCGAACGCGTTGGCGGTCTCGCTCGCCAGATTGTCGACATCGGCCTGGGCGGAGAGCGTGAATTCCAGCAGGAAATCGATCTGGAACGTCTCGTCGAGGGAGAGGTTTTCGATCTCGACTTCCGAGTCGGTCAGGAAAAACGACATGGCGTCGCCGACGGGATCGGCGCTGCCGTTCGCCATGGCCAAGAGATCGATGCTGTCGTTGACGCCGAGCACGGTCGAGCCGCTGGGGCTGGCGCTGCCGTCGGTCGAGGCGGTGGCGTTGCCGCTCATCATGCTGTCTTCGTCGGCGATCTCGGCGCTGCCCTCGATGCTGAGGTTGGCGAGATCGCCGCCGGTGATCGACTGGATGGTCAGGACCGCGCTGGCCGTCGCGGCGTAAATCGCCGTCGCCTGCGCCGGCGCGCCGCTGAACGCCAGCAATAACAGCAGGCCCAGGCCTGCCGCACACCGCTTGCCGATCAAACGCATGTTTCTGTCCTTCAACACCGCCGAAATCAGGCGACCCCAATCGAACCGCCACGCCTGACCGCTATAGGGAGGAACGGTTAACAGATTATTAACCCGGTCAGCCACGGGTAGGAGTTACCATATTGTGTCGAATTGCGGAATTGAGGGAATCTACCCAGTCAGCGCCGCGACGTCGGCATGGCGCATGACGTGGCGCGCGTAGCGGTAGTCGCGAATCGTCGCGATACCCCCTTCGTCCCAGTCGAGCAGCACGAAATAGACCGGGCCGGCCGAGGGCGCGTCGGGATCCGTGGCGAGCACGGCCAGGCGGCCCTCGACGAAGCCGAGGCCGAAGCGCCAATCGTGCTGGGCGGCGTAGTTGTCGAAATAGCCGCCAACCGCCGCGGCGCCGCGGCGCTGGGCCCGGCCGATGAGGTCGAGCCGCACATCGTCGGCAAGCATGGCCCGGAGCGCGTCGAAATCGCGGGCGTTGAAGCGATCGACATAGCGCGCCAGCCGTTCGATTTCGGCCGGGTCGGCACTTGCCTGGAGGTCCTCTTCGACGCCGCCCGCGAGGTCGCGCAGCCGTGCCCGGCCGCGATGCAGCGCCGCCTTGACGGCGCCGACGCTGACATCGAGCAGCTCGGAGATCTCGGCCAGCGAATAGCCCATGACGTCCTTCAGAAACACGCAGCTGCGCTGCATCGGCGCCAGCTGCAGCAGCCGCGACAGGGCCATGCCGGTGAGCTCGCGGTCGGCGAGCGGCGTGTCCGGGTCGGCCAGCGGCGGCAGGTCGTCGAGCGGCTCGGCGCGCCAACGGTCGCGCCGCCGCAGATGATCGACGGCCTTGTTGTGCGCGATGCGGAACAGCCAGGCCGACAAATTGCCGACCGGCGTCACCGTGGGCAGCACGTAATAGGCACGGGCGAGCGTGTCCTGGACGATGTCCTCGCCGTCGACGACGGATCCGGTCATCCAGGCGCAATAGCGGTGCAGTTGCGGTCGGATGTCCCGAACCAGGTCGTCGAAGGCGGCCCGCGCTTCAGCGAGCGCCGGTGGCAGCAATTCGTCGGTCATGAGCCTCGAAGCGCCACTCTATCCGGCTTCAATCGAGCGACTCCAGCCCGCCACCGGTGATGCCGAAGGCGAGGCCTTCCGCGTAGGTCGCATCGGTCAGCAGGTCGACCACGCCCTGGCCGAACATGGCCGGCGTCAGTTGCGTGCCGAAGCGCTCCAAGAAAGCCTCCTTGGTGATGCCCTGGCGTTCGGCATAGCCCGTGGCCGCGGCGTGGCCGAGCGCGGTTTCGCCGACGATCTGCTTCGGCAGCAAGGCCAGAAAACGGATGCCGAGATCGCGCCCGGCCGCTTCCTGCTGCAGGAAGCCGGCGAGAAACCACTGCATGCGTTTGGCACCGGAATAGCCGCCGGACAAGGGCGAGCCACCGATGGCGGCGCCGCTGGAGACGACGATCACCGTGCTGCCCGGCGCCAGCGGCAGGCCGAGGGCCTGCTTGCCGAACTCGAGCGTGGCCCGCACATCGGTGTTCCAGACCCGGGAGAACTGCTCCCAGGACTGTTCCTGCGCCGGCGCCATGTGCGGCGTCGCGCCGGCGGACAGCACCACAATGTCGGGGCGGATCTCGCGCAGCGCCCGCTCGGCGGTCGCCGGATCGGCGACATCGCCCACGAAGGTTCGCACGCCCGCGACCTCGCGGGCGAGCGCCGCCAGCGTCTCTTCGTCGCGCGCCAGCGCCACCACCTCGGCACCCGCCTTTACGAGCGCCTCGACCGCGCCACGTCCGAGGCCCCGACTGCCGCCGGCGACCAGCGCCGTCTTGCCTTGGATATCCGTCATCTCGATCCCCTTCGTCGTTGGTTCAAAGGGATGACGTTCGGGCGGCGGAAAAGGATTCGGTCCGGCGGAAACTTTTTGCGATCAGGGGGCGAGGACGACGAGGTCGACCGGCGCGGCAGTGCCGGCGACGGCGGTGACGGGACGGCATTCCGGCTCGTTGTCGGACCGGAAGCCCTGGGCGCGGGCGAGTTCGTAGGTGGTGGCGTCGGTGAGCGCGGTGACGCCCTGCACCTTGTTGGCGTCCTCGAGCTTGGCGGCCAGATTGACCGCGTCGCCGATGACGGTGAATTCGAGCCGGTCGGTATCGCCGACGGCGCCGAACAGCACCGGCCCGGCGGCGACCGCGAAGCCGATATCCAGCGCCGTCTGACCGGCGGCGGCGCGTTCGGCGCGCCAGTCGGCCGCCGCCTGGCGCATCTCGGCGACCGCGGCGAGCGCGTCGGCGGCATAGGTCTCGGTCGGCAGGGCGGCGCCGAAAGTGGCGAGAATGCCGTCGCCCAGGAATTTGTCGACGGTGCCGCCGTGGCGCTGGATCACTGTCACCATCCGCGACTGGTAGTCGGCCAGGAGCCGCATGAGGGCATTCGGCTCGCTGCGCATGGCGAGCGGCGTGAAGTTACGGATATCGCAGACCAGAATCGCCGCCTCGCGCATATCGCCCTCGCCCGGCTGGATCAGATGCTCGGAGCCGGTGATCTGCTCGGCGACCTCGGGCGAGAAGAAGCGCGACAGGTCGGTATGCGCGGCGCCCTCGACCACCGAGGCGACCAGCAGCTTGCGCGCGCGCACGATGGCGACGGCCAGGATCAATGTGGTCAACAGAATGGTGATGACCTTGTCGAACTCGGCCCCCAAAAGGACCTTGGACGCGGTCATGTATTCGATGTAGTTGCGGGTCACGCCCATGCCGTCTTCCGCCTCGAGCATGGCGTAGTAGACCATGGCCAGCCAGCCGAACGCGGCGACGCCGCCGGCCAGCAGCACATAGCTGGGCGAAAAGCGCAATGCCCGCAGGGCGATGAAGATGAAGACGTAGAGCAGCGTCGGCGCCTTCAGATAGAAGGCCGCGGGCTGGGCGTATTGCAGGTGGAAGCTCCAGATCAGCCCCATCAGCAGGGTCATGTCCGCCACCACCGACAGCGACAGGAACCAGTTCTGCACGAAGCCCTGCCGCAGCAGGAAGATGCGCAGGACCGTGAAGCCGATGTAAAGCGCCAGTGCGACCGGCACCGGCGCGAAGGTCTCGTCGGCTGAGAAGGTCTTCGGCGCCACCGCGTAGAGCGCCGCCCAGGTCACGCCGACGACGAGCTGGGCCCAGCCGATCAGGCGCTCGCTCTCGACCTGCTGGGTCTCGATGACGCGCTGCACCCGCTCCGGTAGCCGCCCCGTCTGGGGTTCGCCCGTGATGGCGATTTTCAACCTCTGCCACATGCGCCGGCCCCCTATCCCAGCTAACTAAGGTGCGCAGAAGCGGAGCGGCAAGTCACGCCCTATGACAAGGGTGTGAATGTCAGGTGACGGAACCTGAGATGGAAATTCCGCGTTTTTCAAGCCACAGGCTGGCGGCGCGGGCGCCCGGCTTGTGCGGCAATCCGGCCACCGCCGAGGCGGCGAGCCGGGCCGGCATGCGGGTCGTCACATAATGGCTGGCGAACAGCGGCCGCCAGCCGCCGGCGCTCAACAGCGCGGCGACGGCGGTCTGCTCGTTATAGCCGCGCCAGGCCCAGTCGGCCGGATAATCGTCGGGCAGGAAGATGTCGTGGAACTGCACCGCAACGCCGGCCGGCAGCAGCGGCAGAATACGGGCCAGCACGTCGTCGACGTCGCTGCCGGGCATGGCGATGTGGCTGGAATCAACCAGCAGTAGGTCGCCCGCGGCCAGATCCCGGAACGGTCCCTCGCCGGCCTCGGCCAATGTCTCGCGGCGCAGATCGATGTCGAGCCCCGCGAGCACGGCACGTGGCTGCGGGTCGATGGCGGTGATCGCCGTCGGCAGACCGCCGTCGGCGACGGCGCGGGCGGCGAAGCGGGTGGAATGGCCCGAGCCGATTTCAATGATGCGGGCCGGCCGGCGTCCGCGGACCAGGGCATAGAGCGCGGCGGCATCGAGCGGCGGAAACCAGTCCTGGTCCCAGCGCGGCGCGGGGGGCGCGGCGCCGCCGATGGCGTTCAGGTCGTCGGCGAGGCGGTCGATCTCGTCCAGCAATGCCTCGAACACCGCGATCTCGCGGTCCAGCAATGCTTCCAGCGCGGCGTAAACCGGCCGCGCGCCCGGCCCCGGCAGGCGGGCGGCATAGCGGTAGGGGATGAAAAAGCCCTGGGGTGCGACACCGAGAACCGTCGCGAGCCCCATGCGCAGACGACGAAGCTTCATGGCGCCCGAGGGTTACGCGAGCGCGGCTTGGTTGTCATGCGGGAATTTGGCGACGGTCCTGCGACGCCGGCGAGGCTGCCCTGGATCACCGGGTCGAGCCCAGTGATGACGGCGTGGTGCAGGTTGCATGTCTCAACCTCGTCATGGCCGGGCTTGACCCAGCCATCCAGGGACATCGTTGCGTACGTCGCCTAGGACGACGAGCCGAAGACGCGTTTCAGGATGTCGGTGGTGCGGGCGGCGGGATTGGCGCGGATCGCGGCCTCTTCCTGGGCGACATAGTGGAAGATGCCGTCCATGCCCTTGTCGAGCACGTGGTTGGTGAGGTCGGCCTTGACGTCGGGCACCAACGGCACCGATCGGTACTGCCCCATCAAATTGTCGTAGGCCTTGATCGCGCCGACCTCGGCCAGGCTGTCGTCGACGATCGGCCGCATGGCGTCTGCCAGCGGCGCCGACATCTTGGATTCGAAATAGCGCGTCGCCGCGTCCGCCGGCCCGTCGTAGATCGCCTTCGCGTCGTCGAGCGTCATCTCCGAGATCGCCTGCACGAACAGTTCCTGCGCCTGCGGCGTCGCCGCCTCGGCCGCGCGGTTCAATCGGGTCTCGAGATCGTCCAGCATGCCCGACATGCCGAGCGGCTGCAGCGTCGAGCGCACGGTCTGCATGGACTCCGGCAGCGGAATGCGGATGGTGGAATCGGCGTTGAAGCCGTCGGTCTTGCCGAGCTGGCTGACGACCCGCTCGGTGCCGACCCGCAGCGCCTCCTTCAGGCCGGCCGTCAATTCATCGGTGCCGAGCGCGCCCGCCGCGGCGCCGGCGGCGCTGTCGCCACCGCCCTTGCCGATATTCCCGAGGAGATCCTTCCCCTTCTGGAGCCAGTCGGTTTGGGCAGCCGCGGCGCCAGCGAAAAGCAGCAGCGATGCGGCCAAAACGATACGAAATCCCGGCATAAGACCTATGGTCTTAGCACCATTCCTTCGCGGGCGACAACGGAACCGGGGCGCGCCGCCGTGACATCTCGGTGAACCTGGTCCATGAAGTCGTCGTCGTGGTCGGGATCGTGATGGAAGACCACGAAGGTCTTGACGCCGGCGGCGTCGCAGAGCCTTGCGCCGGCCTGCCAGGTCGAGTGGCCCCAGCCGACGCGGCTGGCATACTCGTCATCGGTGTACATGCTGTCGTAGATGGCGAGGTCGGCGCCCTTGATCAGACTGACGATGTTCTCGTCCACCCGGTCGGCGAAGTGCTCGGTGTCGGTGAGGTAGCAGATCGACTTGCCAGCGAATTCGATACGGTAGCCGGTGGCGCCGTTGGGATGGTTCAGCGGCGTCGAGCGAATGGTCACGCCGGGCGCCGGGCGCAGCGTGTCGCCGGCGCGGAAATCGCGGAACTCGAGCGAGGACTGAAAGACCTCGGGCGGTACGGGAAACAGCGGCGCCATCATCAGCTCGACCAGCACCTGCCTGAGCGTCAGCGCCGGCAGCAGATGCCCGGCCCACATGCGGAACTTGTTGCCGGTGGTGAAAAACGGCCGGAAGAACGGGATGCCGCAGATATGGTCGAAATGGGTGTGGGTCAGAAAAACGTCCGCGTCGACCGGCTTACCCTCGTCGCAGAGGCGGTTGCCGAGATAGCGGATGCCGGTGCCGGCGTCGAATATGAACATGCGATCGCCGCAGACGATCTCGAGGCAGGACGTGTTGCCGCCGTAGCGGATGGTCTTGGGGTCGGAAACCGAAATGCTGCCGCGCACGCCCCAGAAGCGCACGAAGAAGTCGGTCGTTTTGTTGGACTTCGAGGTCTCGGTCCCCATGCGTCCCCGTCCTACTGACGGGCGTATTGTGCCCGACCGTCTACCACAGTGAAAGGGCGCGGACCGACGGCCCATCGTAACGGTCGCCGTCGCAACAGCCCCCCTTCCTTATATTAGGATTTGTCACAAAAGGGGTTCGGATCAAGATATATCGATCCGGAACAGGTTCGCCGGCAAGACATCGGATCGCGCCGCCACGAACGGCAGGCACGTTCGGAATACCTCTCGAAATGGCGGGAAACCGCGGCGCGCGGCAGAACCCAATGCCGTCAGGGCGCCAGCCGGTAGCCGCCGGACTCGGTTACCAACAGTTCGGCGTTCGACGGATCGGCCTCGATCTTCTGCCGCAGGCGGTAGATATGCGTTTCCAACGTATGCGTGGTGACGCCAGCGTTATAGCCCCAGACTTCATTCAGCAACACGTCGCGCGAGACGGTCTTGTCGCCGGCCCGGTAGAGGTATTTCAGGATCGAGGTTTCCTTCTCGGTCAGCCGGACCTTCTGGTTGTTCTCGTTGTGCAGCAGCAGCTTGGCGCTGGGCCGGAAGGTGTAGGGACCGATCGCGAATACGGCGTCCTCGCTCTGCTCGTGCTGGCGCAGCTGCGCGCGCACGCGGGCCAGCAGCACGGCGAACTTGAATGGCTTGGTGACGTAATCGTTGGCGCCGGATTCCAGGCCGAGGATGGTATCGGCGTCGCTGCCGGCGGCCGTCAGCATGATGATCGGGCATTTCACGCCGTTGCGGCGCATCATCTTGCAGGCTTCGCGGCCATCGATGTCCGGCAGGCCGACATCGAGCAGAATCAGGTCGAAGTGATCGCCTTTCACGCTTTCCAGCGCCTGGGCGCCGGATTCGGCCTGCTGCGTGGTGAACTCGTCGTGCAGCTCCAACTGCTCGGCCAGCGACTCGCGCAGCGGCGCCTCATCGTCGACCAACAAGATTTTCTTCGCTGTCATGACAGTCCCCATCCTTTCGCGCATATGTTGCGGTACCCGACTCGCGAAAGCGCAATATCATATAGGCGGCAACCCGATCACGCACAAGCGGCGGCGGTCGTGTCAACCCGGCACGAGCGCCGCCGGGGCCAGCGCCCCGTCCGGTTCGGCCAGGTGATCGACCACCGAAAAATGATTGCGGCCGGGCGCGTCGACGATGCGCGGCGCGGCGCCAGCCGTCGTCCAGGCGGCGGCAAATTCCGCCTGCTGGCGGTGAAATTCCGGCGTTTCCAGGCCACCCGCGCAGAGCGCCAGCGGCGGCAGCGGGTCGGCGCCCGGCGGGCGCTGCCGCAGCAGTCCAAGCGGACTGTTGCGGCCGGCGCTGTCGGGCGTCAGGCCGATGACGTCGTTCAGATAGCAGAGCCGGATGGGTTCGAGATCGTAGAGTCCGCTGATCGCCAACCCGCCCGCGAGCGGGCGCGGCGGCAGGTCCGACGCGAAGGCCGCCCAGTCTGTCAAAAGAGCCATCGCCGTCAGATGACCGCCGGCGGAATGGCCGGACACGGTCAGACGTTCGGGATCGGCGCCGATGGCGGCGGCCTGGCGCCAGGCCCAGGCGACCGCGTTCCGCACCTGGCGCACGATCTCGTCCATGTCGACGGCCGGCGCCAGCGCATAGTCGATGACGGCGAGATGCGCGCCCCGCGGCACGATGCCGTCGGCGATGTAGCCGAAATGGTCCTTGTCCATGGCCTGCCAGTAGCCGCCATGAATGAAGATATGCAGCGGCGCCGGACGCCCGTCAGCCGGATCGGCCCGAAACAGGTCCAGCTTCTGCTCGGCCGTGTCGCCATAGACCACGTCGATTTCGACGTCGTGCGTCTCGCGCGCCCTGGCGCTGGCGGCGGCCCAGCGTTCGACGAACGCCGGATAGTCGGGCACGGCCGCGCGCATGTTGTACTGCGCGTCCAACCCGGCCTGATCGTAATCGCGATACAACACGCCTTTGCCGCTCCCCTGCGTCTCCCCGACGGCACTGTCCGCGATCATGACAGGCGTCCGGCGTTCGGTCCATGACCGGCGCGGCATTCGCATATATCCGGACGAACGACCGTTTTCAGGCCAAATTCTTGCTGCATCGCAATACGGGATTTGCCGAGCAGGGCAATCCCCGCTTATGCTTCCGATGACGGATCGATGAACGTCGGTTCGCATAAGCAAAAACAACAGCCACAGGAGAGGTCCGATGATGATACGGACAGTTACTGCCGGCACGCTCGCGGCGGCCATCGGCCTTGGCGCCGCCGTCGCGCATGCCGGCAAGGATGACGATACGCTGACCATCGCGTGGGGCTCGACCGGCCCCATCGAGAATGTCGACAACTACTTCAAC
This sequence comes from Alphaproteobacteria bacterium, assembly GCA_965232515.1. Lineage (GTDB taxonomy): Bacteria > Pseudomonadota > Alphaproteobacteria > JANQKO01. Next base: position 4,341,778 of record CBDDPY010000002.1, read on the forward strand.
ACCAACCGCACCGGCATCTGGTTCTCGCGCATGGTCTGGGACCAGCTGGTCTATCGCGACGAGAAGACCTTCGAGTTCAAGGGGCTGCTGGCCGAGAGCTGGGAGTACCTGAACGACACGACGCTGCGCTTCAAGCTGCGCCAGGGCGTGAAGTTCCACAACGGTGAGCCGTTCGACGCCGACGACGTGGTATTCACGCTGAACTGGATCTCCGATCCGGACAACGGCGTGAAGGTCCAGCGCAACGTCAACTGGATCAAGAACGCCGAGAAGGTCGACCAGTACACGGTCGATCTGCACATGAAGAAGCCGTTCCCGCAGGCGTTCGAATTCCTGTCGGGCCCGCTGACGATCTATCCGAACGAGTACTACGCCAAGGTCGGCCCGGACGGCATGGGCAAGAAGCCGGTCGGCACCGGTCCCTACTCGGTGGTCAGCGTGAAGCAGGCCGAGGAATACGTCTTCAAACGCAACGACGACTATAACTGGGGCAGCCCGAAGGGCGCCGGCAAGATCGAAAACATCGTCGTACGCGAGATCGCCGACGTGCAGACGCAGATCGCCGAGCTGCTGGCCGGCGGCATCGACTTCACGGCCGACATTTCGGCCGACCATGTCGAGCAGATCGCGACCGTGCCGGGCTTCGAGGCGCTGCAGGCCGAGACCATGCGGACAGGCTATATCGGCTTTGACGCGGCCGGACGGTCCGGCTTCAAGCCGACCACCGACGTGCGCGTGCGCCGGGCCATGGCGCATGCCATCAACCGCGAATCCCTGGTCAAGAACCTGATCCGGGGCGATTCCAAGGTGATCCACACGCCGTGCTTCCCGACCCAGTTCGGCTGCGATGTGAACGCCGCGGTGAAATACGAGTTCGATCCGTCGAAGGCCAAGGCGCTGCTGGCGGAAGCGGGCTATGCCGACGGTTTCGAGATCGACCTCTACTCGTTCCGTCCCGCCGACTGGAACGAGGCGGTGATGGGCGACCTGGCCAAGGTCGGCATCAAGGTCAACTTCACCAAGATGCCCTACTTCGCGCTGCGCGACCTGCAGTGGGAAGGCAAGACGCCGATGTATTTCATGGACTGGGGTTCCTACTCCATGAACGACATGTCGGCGATCACCAGCCACTTCTTCAAGCACGGGCCGGACGACTACGCGCTGGACCCCGACCTGAAGCAATGGTTGGAGACCGGCGACACCAACGTCGATCCGGCGGTCCGCAAGGAGAACTATTCGAAGGCGATCGCCAAGATCACCGACGAGGTCTACTGGCTGCCGATGTTCTCGCACGTGCGCAACTATGCCTACGTGGCGAGCCTCGACTTCACGCCTTATCCCGACGAGATCCCGCGTTTCTTCCGCTACGGCTGGAAGTGATCCGTCGGACCTGACAACGGCGGGGACGGCCGCATTGCCGCGGCCGTCCCCGACCGCCCATAGGTTGGGGTAATGCTGACTTACACGTTGAAGCGCCTGTTCGTGGCGCTGTTGATTCTGATCGTCGTGTCGGCGCTGACCTTCAGCATGTCGCATCTGGCGAGCGACCCGGCGATGGCGATCGCCGGCGAAACGGCCAGCGCCGAGGACATCCAGGAAATCCGCCGGATCTACGGCTTCGACCAGCCGATCTGGTACCAGTACATGGCCTGGGCCGGGAAGGCGCTGACCGGCGACTTCGGCACCTCGTACCATTACCGCGAGCAGGTCTCGGCTATGCTGGCCCTGCGATTTCCGACGACGCTGACGCTGGGTATCTGCGCGCTCGCCTTCGCGCTGGTGCTGTCGATCCCGATGGGCGTGCTGGCGGCGATCCGGCCGAACTCGCTGATCGACCGGGCGGCCTTGTTTATCGCCGTGCTGGGCCAGGCGCTGCCGACCTTCTGGTTCGCGCTGATGCTGATGATCCTGTTCGGCGTGCAGCTGCGCTGGCTGCCGATCTCGGGCAACACGACCTGGGCGCATTTCGTCATGCCGGCGATCGCCCTCGGCTATTACTCGACGCCGGCGCTGATGCGGCTGACGCGCGCCGGCATGATCGAGGTGCTGAATTCCGATTACATCCGCACGGCTCGGGCCAAGGGTCTCAGGCCGCCGACGGTGATGTTCAAGCACGCGCTGAGGAACGCCATCCTGCCGGTGGTCTCGCTGACGGCGGTGCAGTTCGGCTTCGCGCTGGGCGGCTCGATCGTGATCGAGACGATTTTTAACCTGAAGGGCATCGGCTGGCTGAGCTATGACGCGATCCTGCGCGCCGACTTGCCGGTGGTGCAGGCGATCGTGCTGGTCATCGCCTGTTTCTACGTTGTGCTGACGCTGGCGGCGGATCTGCTGAACGCTGCGCTGGACCCGCGCATCCGGGTGCGCTGAGGAGAACATCATGGTCGCGATCGACAACCGCAGCGCCGAACAGATCCTCGAGCCCTCGCCGCTGGCCAAGCTGCGGCGGCGCATCTTCGGCCATTACAGCTTTCTGTTCGGGGCCGGGGTCATCATCCTGATGATTCTGGTGGCGCTGGCGGCGCCACTGCTGGCGCCGCACGATCCCTATTACACCGACCTGTCGAAGCGCATCCAGATGCCGTTCTGGCACGCCGACACGACACCGGAGAAATACGACCCCGATCATCTGCTGGGCACCGACAAGGTCGGCCGCGACTATCTCTCGCGGCTGATCTACGGCGCGCAGGTATCGCTGCTGATCGGCTTCTCGGCGATGATCATCTCCGGCGTCATCGGCACCACGCTGGGCGTGATCGCCGGCTATTTCGGCGGCCGTGTCGACCTGGTCATCAACTTCATCATCAATGTGCGCCTGGCCCTGCCAGTATTCCTGGTGGCGCTGTCGGTCGGCTTCGTGTTCGGGGCCAGCCTGGAGATCGTGATCCTGGTGCTGGGCCTGTTCCTGTGGGACCGGTTCGCCGTGGTCATGCGAAGTATCACCATGCAGGCGCGCGAGATGGACTATGTCAACGCCGCGCGCGCCATCGGCGTCTCGACGCCGACGATCATCGTCAAGGAAGTGTTCCCGAACGTCCTGAACTCTCTGACCGTGGTGGCGACGGTGGAGATGGCGAACGCCATCCTGCTGGAAGCGGCGCTGTCGTTCCTGGGCTTCGGCGTACAGGCGCCGGAACCGTCCTGGGGCCTGATGCTGAACGAGGCGCGGGAATACATGTTCTTCCATCCCTGGCTGCTGACGCTGCCGGGGCTGGCGCTGTTCCTGCTGGTGCTGGCGATCAACCTGTTCGGCGACGGCCTGCGCGACGTGACGCAGGCGCGCGAGCGGGCCTGAGCGGGGGAGGCGGCAACACGTGACGGCGCTTCTGGAAGTCGAAAACCTGGTCGTCGATATCCCGGTCTCGGCCGGCATGCTGCACCCCGTGCGCGGCATCTCGTTCGCGGTCGAGAAGGGCAAGACGCTGTGCATCGTCGGCGAGTCGGGCTGCGGCAAGTCGCTGACCTCGCTGGCGCTGATGGGCCTGCTGCCGCGCACGGCGCAACGCAGCGCCGATCGCATCGCCTTCCAGGGCGAGGACATCGCCAGCCTGCCGGAATCGCGCATGTGGACGCTGCGCGGCGCCACCATGTCGATGATCTTCCAGGAGCCGATGACCTCGCTGAACCCGACCTACACGATCGGCAATCAGCTGGAGGAAGCCTGGCTCAGGCACAAGTCCGGCAGCCGGTCGGAAGCCCGCGACCGGGCCGTGTTCCTGCTGGAAAAGGTCGGCATCACGGCGGCGCGCAATCGCCTGAAACAATATCCGCACCAGCTCTCGGGCGGCCTGCGCCAACGGGTGATGATCGCCATGGCGCTGATGTGCGGGCCGGCGCTGATCATCGCCGACGAGCCGACGACGGCGCTGGACGTCACCATCCAGGCGCAGATCCTGCACCTGCTGGCCGACCTGCAGGACGAGCTCGAGACCGGCATGATCCTGATCACGCACGACCTCGGCATCGTTGCCCGCGTCGCCGACGACGTCGCGGTGATGTATGCCGGCGAGATCGTCGAGCAGGGCGAGAGCACGGCCGTCTTCAATCGGCCGATGCACCCCTATACACAGGGCCTGCTGCGCTGCATCCCAATCCCGGGCAAGACCAAGGCCGGCGAGCTGCTGGGCTCGATCCCCGGCATCGTGCCGAACCTGGTCGGCGAGGTCGGCGGCTGCATGTTCCGCAACCGCTGCGCCTATGCGCGCGACGACTGCGCGACATCAGCGCTGCCGATGACCGCGGTCGGCGGCAACCACGGCTATCGCTGCGTGCTGGACGCGGAGACGGCCACGGCCAACGCCGACGACGCCGCGGCCTGGGAGAGCAACCGTGTGCTGCCGCATGTGCACGATCTCGACAGCGCCGTCCGGCATATCGCCCAGGACGTGCCGGTGCTGGAGACGCGGGCCGTCGAATGCGTGTTCCAGGTCTCGCAAGGCATGCTGCGGGCGAAGAAACCGCTGCATGCGGTGAACGGCCTGTCGCTCAAGCTGGAGCGCGGCTCGGTGCTGGGCCTGGTCGGCGAGAGCGGTTGCGGCAAGACCACCTTCGCCAAGATGCTGCTGGGCCTGGAACGGCCGACCGGGGGCGAGATCCTGATCGACGGCGAACCGGTCTCGGGCGCCTCGCGGCGCGAGATGGCGCGGCGCATCCAGCCGATCTTCCAGGATCCGTATTCGTCGCTGAACGCGGCCAAGACCATCCGCTCGATCGTCTCGCTGCCGCTGCGCACGCATCGTATCGGCGATCCGGCCGACTGGAACCGCAAGGTCGAAGAGATGCTGGAACTGGTTGGCCTGCCACGCCGGGTGACCGACCTCTATCCGAGCCAGCTCTCGGGCGGACAGCGCCAGCGCGTCGCCATCGCCCGGGCCCTGGTGATGCGGCCCGAGGTGGTGATCTGCGACGAGCCGACCTCGGCGCTCGACGTCTCGGTGCAGTCGCAGATCCTGAACCTGCTGCAGCTCCTGCAGAAGGAGCTGAACCTGACCTACCTGCTGATCAGCCATAACCTGGCCGTGGTCGAGCACATGGCCGATCGGGTGGCGGTGATGTATCTCGGCCGCATCGTCGAGCAGGGCGAGACGGCGGCGCTGTTCAAATCGCCGCAGCATCCCTATACACAAGCCTTGCTGGAGTCGGTGCTGACGCCGGAGCCGGAGCTGGGCGTGCCGGACGCGCAGCTCGGCGCCACCTTCCCGAACCCCATCGACCCACCGTCGGGCTGCACCTTCCACCCGCGCTGCCCCAAGGCCATGCCGAGCTGTTCGCAGCTCGCCCCGCAGCCGGTCCCCCGCGACGGCGGCGGCGAAGTGGAGTGCCACCTCTACAGCGCCCCCGACCAGAAGGTGGCTTGATTCACCCGGGATTTGCCCGGCGGCGGTATAATCGCCTATGTCTGAGAGTCATTCCGCCACCTGACAGGTCGTTATGACGACATCGGAGCAGAAATCGCCCGGCGGTGGGGCCAAGGCCCTGATCGCGGTCGAGCGCGCCATCGCCGAATACCGGCGCGGCCGGCCGGTGCTGCTGCGCGGGCCGGACGGGGCGACGGCCGTGGCGCTGGCGGCCGAGATGGCGATGCCACAGATGTTCGAGCGGGTGAAGACGCTGGGTCAGGCGGTGCTGGCGCTGACCGACGCGCGGGCGCGGGCGTTGAACATCCGGCCATCGGGGCACGATACCATCCTGGTGCCGCTGACGGCCTGGCTCGACAGCGCCACGGCGCGGTCGCTGGCCGATGCCACGACCGACCTGAGCGAGCCGCTGCGCGGGCCGTTCGACCGCGAAAAACGGCCGCCGAGCGCGCCGGAGCGCGGCGCGGTGGCGCTCGCCAAACTGGCCCGGCTGCTGCCGGCCGCAGTGGTGGCGCCGGTCGCGGCCAACGCCCTGCCGGCGGACTGGGACCTGCTGGCGGCCGACGTGACGGACGTGATGTCGTATGAGACATCGGCGGCCGAGGCGCTGACGCCGGTGACGTCGGCGAAGGTGCCGCTGGCCGACGCCGAGGACGCGCGCATCTTCGCCTTCCGGCCGGCCGACGGCGGCATCGAGCATCTGGCGATCGTCGTCGGCGATCCCGACCGGTCGCAGCCGGTGCTGACGCGGCTGCACTCGGAATGCTTCACCGGCGATCTGATCGGCTCGCTGAAATGCGATTGCGGCGAGCAGCTGCGCGGCGCGCTGAAGCAGATGGGCGAGGCAGGCAGTGGCGTCCTGCTGTATCTGGCCCAAGAAGGCCGCGGCATCGGCCTGATGAACAAGCTGCGCGCCTACCGCCTGCAGGCCGACGGCTTCGACACCGTCGACGCCAACCTGCGGCTGGGGTTCGACGCCGACGAGCGGGTGTTCCTGCCGGCGGCCCAGATGCTGCGCCAGCTCGGCTTCATCAAGGTGCGGCTGTTGACCAACAACCCGGACAAGGTCGCCGGCCTGGAAGCGCTGGGCGTGGAGGTCACCGAGCGGGTCGCCCACAGCTTCCCCTCCAACACCCACAACGAGTTCTACCTCGCCACGAAGAAAAGCCGCAGCGGGCATTTATTCTGAGGCGGCCGGCGGCAACGGACGCCGAATAGGCAGAAAGTGCCGTGTCCGAGCCGGCGGGATGGCAATTAAGCCATTGAAATCATTATCGTTCGGTCTGGCGCGAGATTTGCTTCGCCGATTGCATGACGGTCACGCCGAGTTCCTCGATCATGCTGTCGCCGCTGGAGGCGCGGGAGCGTAATGGCGCGACCTATTGGCATGAGCCCGAGGCCGTGCCGGTCAACGAATCCGGCAAGGGGTTCTGGGGCGAGGACGGCTTCACCTTCGGCGACTTTCTGGACACCATCAACCCGCTGCAGCACCTGCCCATCGTCGGCACGATCTATCGGGCACTGACCGGCGATGAGCTGGCGCCGGGGGCGCGTCTGGCCGGCGGCGCGCTGTTCGGCGGTCCGATCGGCGCCGCGGCGGCGATGGCGAACCTCGCCGTCGAGGAAATCGCCGGCCAGGACATCGGCGCCACCGTGCTGGCGGCCGTCACCGGAGACGACACGCCGGCGGCCCCGACCCGAGTCGCCGCGCTGACGCCGACGGCAGCCGCGACCGATGCCGCAACGGCGGACGGGACGCGGCCGCAATTGAGTCCGGCCGCCTTCGAGGCGCTGATGCGCAGCATCGAACTGTCGCCGCAGGCCGCGGCGACCTTGCGGCCGCCCGCGGCAGCGACGGCTGAACCTACCGATCTTCCAGAGCTGAGCCCGGCCGCCTTCGAGGCGCTGGTCGGCGCCGGCAACGCCGCCCCGGCCAAGGCCGCGAACGACGACGGCAATCAGGCCGAGGCGGCCCGCGAACTACACGACATGCTGCGCGCCTATGCCGAGGAACGCGGCGTCACCCCGCCCACTGGCAACCGCTGATCTCCGTTCTTGCCGCAATCGGGCGGCAACAATCGAAACAATTTGACCCCTTGTTCGGACGCGCCGGGTCTGTCTTTAGTGGCCGGTCTATTCGCATTGGGGTGATAGCGATGTCGTTTGAGCTTTGGCTCGCCTTCGCGGTGGCGAGCGCAATTCTGCTGGCCATCCCGGGGCCGACGATCATGCTGGTGATCAGCTATGCGCTGGGCCGGGGGCGCAGCACCGGCTGGGCCACGGTGCCGGGCGTGGTGCTGGGTGACTTCACGGCGATGACGATCTCGCTGATGGGCGCGGGCGCGGTGCTGGCGGCCTCGGCGACGCTGTTCACGATCCTCAAACTCTGCGGCGCCGCATACCTGATCTGGCTTGGCATCCAGCTCTGGCGGGCGCCAGCCGTGCCCGAGATGCTGGGCACGGCCGTGCAGACGAACGGCCAGCGCAAGATGTTCGTCAGCACCTATGTGGTGACGGCGCTCAACCCGAAGAGCATCGTCTTCTTTGTCGCCTTCGTGCCGCAGTTCGTGGTCGCGGACGCGCCGCTGCTGCCGCAGTTCGCGGCACTGGAAGCGACATTCCTGACGCTCGCCGGCATCAACGCCGCGCTCTGGGCCTTGCTCGCGGGCGAGATGCGAGCCTGGTTCCGCCGGCCGACAACGCTGCGTCTGGTCAACCGCCTGGGCGGCAGCATGCTGATCGGCGCCGGCCTGCTGACTGCGGCGGCGCGCCGCACCGCCTGAGCCTGAGCGCGTTAGGCCCGGTCCACGCGCGCCGCGTAGCAGCCCTGCATGGCGTTGTGCAGATGCAGGTAGTCGACTTGCGCATCGGCGAGCAGGCGTTCGACGACGGGCTCCAGCGCACGGCCGTCAGCGAGATCCGCCGCAACCAACATGCCGGCGCCGTCGAAGGCGCGCACCGAGAGCACGCGACGGCGCAGCTGTTCCGGCACCTCGTTGCGATCCGGCCGCGCCTGGACGGCGCCTTCGCGCACGTAGATCGCATGGCTGGCGCGATAGGGGGTCGGCGCCGCTTGATGTTCGTAGTTGAGCAGCAAAACGGTCTCGCCGACCTCGGCATCCTGTAGCGATACCCGGCAGGGGTAGCCCGGCTTGGCATCAACGACGTGCCGCTCGACGCCTTGCGCGGCAAGGGCCTTGGCATCCTGTCCGAACAGGTGACGGAACCGGTCGGCGCGCAGCGGGGAAATCTGAAATCCCATAATTGTCTCCTCGTTCGTCGGTTGGCGGCATGGTTCCGCCAAACGCCACGTCCCGCCATCCGGATCTTGCGTCCCTGTCCGCGCGGGCGTGACTGACGCTTCGGTTAGCGGCGAAGCATCAGCGTTCCGCCCGCGCTATGCTGCGCGCAACTCATTTCGAACATGGAGCGACTGGATGATTGCGGTGATCTTCGAGGTCTGGCCGGCGGACGACAGGCAGCAGGCCTATCTGGACCTGGCGGGCAACCTGAAGGCCGAGCTGGAGCAGATGGACGGCTTCATTTCGGTCGATCGGTTCCAGAGCATCTACGAGCCCGGCAAGCTGCTGTCGCTGTCGTTCTGGCGCGACGAGGACGCCGTCAGAGCCTGGCGCAACCATGCCGAACACCGCGCGACCCAGGCCATGGGCCGGTCCGGCGTGTTCCGCGACTATCGCCTGCGCATCGCCGAGGTCGCCCGCGACTATGGCCTGAACGAACGGGCGGAAGCGCCCGAGGACTCACGCAACGCACACGGCGCCTGAACGCGGCCGCCGTCAGCCGGCGCGCGGGATCAGCTCGGCGGCGCGTCTGGCGAAGTAGGTCATGACCAGGTCGGCGCCGGCGCGCTTGAAGGCGATCAGGCTTTCCATGATCGCCTGGTCCTCGTCGATGACGCCGGCCCGGGCGGCGAACTTGATCATGGCGTACTCGCCGCTGACCTGATAGGCGGCGAGCGGCAGCAGCGTCCGGTCGCGCAGACGCGCCAGAATGTCGAGATAAGGCATGCCCGGCTTGACCATCAGGATGTCGGCGCCCTCGGCCGCGTCGTCGAGCGATTCGCGGAGGCCCTCGCGGCCGTTCGCCGGATCCATTTGATAAGTCTTGCGGTCGCCGTCGAGATCACAGCCGGCGGCATCGCGGAACGGGCCGTAAAAGCCCGAAGCGAACTTGGTGGAGTACGACATGATCGGCAGGCCGCGATGGCCGGCCGCGTCGAGCGCTCGGCGGATCGCCTGAACCTGGCCGTCCATCATCGCCGACGGGGCGACCACGTCGACACCGGCTTCCGCCGCGACCACGGCCTGGGCCGCGAGGTTGTCGATGGTCAGATCGTTGTCGACATCGCCGTCGACCACGACGCCGCAATGGCCGTGGTCGGTGTATTCGCAAAAACAGATATCGGCGAACAGCGTGATCTCCGGCGCCGCGTCCTTGGCGCGCCGGATCATGCGTGCCAGCAGGCCGTCGGGCCGCATGGCATCGCCGCCATCGGCGTCCTTGGCGTGCGAGACGCCGAACAGCATCACCGCCTTGATGCCCCGGTCGGCCAGGCCCCGCATGACCGCGCCGACGCGATCCTCGGGCTCGCGCGACACGCCGGGCATGCTGGCGATGGCGACCGGCTCGGCGAGGCCTTCCTCGACAAAAATCGGATAGATCAGGTCATCCATGGTGACGGCGTGCTCGCGCACCAGGCCGCGCAGGCCGTCGGTGCGGCGCAGCCGCCGCAAGCGGGTCGCCGGAAACATGGGCGTTTCGCCTCCGTCTTCTCGGGTCGTTCGCGGCACTCTATCATCGCCGTCCGAACCGGCAACCGACGCCCGCCCGAGAATCAGAGATGCGCATCGTCGACATCCGTGAACGCACCGTGCCGATCTCGCGCTACGCCGATCCGGCGCTGCCGTCGGGCGGCCTGACCACCAGCATCGTCGCCGTCGTCACCGACGCCGTGCGCGACGGCGAACCGGTGACCGGCTATGGCTTCGCCTCGTTCGGCCGGTTCGGCCAGGGCGGGCTGATTCGCGAACGCTTTGCGCCGCGGCTGCTGGCGGCGGACGATCTCGGCGGCGACCGGCTCGATCCGTTCCACGCCTGGACGGCGATGATGGCCGGCGAGAAGCCGGGCGGTCACGGCGAACGCTGCGTTGCCGTCGGCGCGTTGGACATGGCGGTATGGGATGCCGCCGCCAAGCTCGACGAACAGCCGCTCTACCGCCACGTTGCCGAGCGCACCGGCCGCCCGTTGCCGACCACGCCCGACCTGCCGGTCTATGCCGGCGGCGGCTACGTCTATCCCAAGAACGATATCGCGCGCCTGACCGACGAGGTCCGGCGGCACCTCGACGCCGGCTACGACCGGGTGAAGATCAAGACCGGCGGCGCTTCGTTGACGGCCGACATGGCGCGGATCGAGGCGGTGCTGACGCTGCTGCCGGCCGGCGACCGGCTGGCGGTCGATGCCATGAACGCCTACGACGCGAGCCAGGCGCTCGAGGCGGCGACGACATTGGCGCCGCTCGACCTGATGTGGTTCGAGGACATCTGCGATCCGCTCGACCTCGACACCCACGCACAGATCGCCGCCGGCTACAGACCGCCGATCGCGGCCGGCGAGGCGATGTTCTCGGCCGCGGAGGCGCGGCTGCTGTTCCGGCATGGCGGGTTGCGGCCGGACCGCGACATCCTGCTGTTCGATCCCGCGCACTGCTATGGCCTGCCGGGTTACCTGGAGATCATCGCCGCGGCGGAAGCGCACGGCTGGTCGCGCCGCGCGTTCTGGCCGCATGGCGGACACCTGTTCAGCCTGCACGTCGCCTATGCGTTTGGCCTTGGCGGCAGCGAGATCAATCCCGCGAGCTTTCCGCCGTTCGGCAGTCTTGCCGATGGCGCGGTCGTCACGAACGGTCGCACCGCGCCACCGGACGCGCCCGGCATCGGCTTCGAGACCAAAGCAGAATTGATAGATTTGTTCCGGAATCTGGTCAGCGGTTGAGCCGGCCGGCAACGACGCGGACCCTGCGCGGGGCCGCGAGCCAGATCAGCACCGCCGAGGCGAGACTGAGAGCAATAGCGATCTGGAACGACGATGCGTAGCTGCCGGTCAAGTCGAACAGCGCGCCGGTAAGCCAGGGGCCGCCGGCGGCGCCGGCGCTGCCGGCGATGGTGAGCGTGCCGAAGATGGTGCCGTAGCGCGGGCCTTGAAAGATATCGGCGGCCACCGCGCCATAGACCGCGGCCAGGCCGTAGCCGAACAGGCCCTGCGCCGCGACCATGAGATAGACCAGCACAAGGCTGGGTTGGTGTTGCATGATCAGGAGCAGAGCGTAAGCGCCGGCAAAACCGACGACGCTGATCGTCCAGACCCATTCGCGGCCGATACGGTCCGACAGGTGGCCGAGGGCGGGCTGACCGAGCACGCCGAACAGGCCGACAAAGCCGAGCGCCAGCGCCGCCTGGCCGGCATCGACCCCGAGGTCCAGGAGATACTTGGTCTGGTGCACCAGGATCGCGTACCAGGCGAACATGGCGCCGAAATAGGCGCCGGCGATCAGCCAGAACCGGACAGTGCGCGCGGCGCGAAAGATCGTCCAGTCGATGGCGGTCCAGGCGCGGTCGACGACATTGTCGGGTTGTGCCGCCGTCGCTTTCGTGGCGGCTGGAACGGGATCGCCATCGGGCGTCAGGCCGAGATCTTCGGGCCGCTGGCGCTGCAGCAGCGCGTTCATCGGCACGACGACGACCAGCAGCAGCGCCGCGAACGCCCAACAGCCCTGGCGCCAGCCGATGCCGTCGATGGCGGTCTGGAACAGCGGCAGCAGCAGAATGGCGCCGATCCCGACGCCGGAAAAGGCGATGCCCATGGCCAGCCCCCGCCGACGCGCGAACCAGTTCGGCAGGAACACCATGTGGCCGATATAGCTCAGCAGCGTGCTGGCCCCAACAACGAGCACGCCGAGTGTCAGATAGAAATGCCAGGGCTGCGTCGACAAGGTGGCGAGCACGAGACCGAGGCTGACCAGCACGGCGCCGGCCGGGATCACCAGTCGCGGCCCGAACCGGTCCATGCAATAGCCGATCAGCGGGGCGTAGAGCGCCGACGACACGAAGCCGATCGAGAAGGCCGCCGCGGTGACGCCGCGATCCCATTGGAACTCGGCCAGGATCGGCGGGAACAGCAGCGAGAAGACCGGCCGCGTGTTCACGCCGATGGCCATCGTCACGAAAGCGACGGCGACGACGATCCAGCCATAAAACAGGCGCGGCCGTTCCGGGCGCTGTAACATGCCGTTGTCTCGACGTTATGCGGGCTGATCCGGTGCTGCCACCGGGCTCGAACGAGCGTTTGCCAGCATGGCACGGTCGCACGCTATCGCAAAAGCGCTTCGCTTGCCGAGCAACGCGTCGGCCGTATCGATTCAGCTCGCAGCGCGGCGTGGATCGGCGAAGGCGACGGCCGACGCGGTGAAGATGTAGAAGCCGCCGGCCGTGCGGTTGAACAGCCGTTGCCGCCGGGCCGAGGTCAGCAGGCGGCGCAACGGCCCGCCGAGCAGCACCCAGCCGCCGTAGATCATGGCGACGATGGCGCTGGCCGTCGGCATCAGCACGGCAAGCTGCGGCGCCAGCGGCGCCGCCGGATCGATGGCCTGGGTGAAGACCGAGAGATACATCAGCACGGCCTTGGGGTTGCTCATCGAGACGAGGAAACCGAAGCGCAACAGGCGGCCCGACGACTCGACCGGTCGGGCCGCGATGGTCAGCTCTGTCGCGGGGCGGCGCCAGAGCAGGATCCCGATCCAGACGAGATAGGCGATGCCGAGCCATTTCAACACGTGGAACAGTTCGGCATAGAGCAGCAGCAGCGCGCCGAAGCCGAAAACCGCCAGCAGCGCGTGCGCGACGCTGGCGAGCGTGATGCCGGCCGCCGTCCAGAGCGCCCGGCGCGGACCGTTCGACACCGCCGCCGTCACGCAGGCGACGGCGTTGGGCCCGACCGGCAGGCCGACCGCCGTCCAGATCACCACGAAGGCCAGCCATTCCTGCAACGACATCCCCGTCCTCCCGCGTCCCGGATATTCAACGACGGATGACAGCCTGATCGCGGCCGTCATTCTTGTCCAGCAGAGACGCTTCGTTTAAGGTCGAAGTATGACTGACGCTCCTTTCATCGCCGAAACGGGCGCGCTGATCGGCGATCCGGCCCGGGCCAACATCATCGCCGCGCTGATGGACGGCAAGGCGCGCACGGCCACCGAGCTCGCCTATGCCGCCGGCGTCTCGCCGCAGACGACCAGCGCGCATCTCGCCAAGCTGACCGAGGGCCGGCTGATCACGCTCACGCGCCAGGGCCGGCACCGGTATTACAGCCTTGCCGGACGGGAGGTGGCGGAAGCCATCGAGGCGCTGATGCGGCTGGCCGCGAGCGGACCGCCGCGACACCGTCCGACCGGACCGCGCGACGAGGCCATGCGGCGGGCCCGAACCTGCTACGACCATCTGGCCGGCCGGCTGGGCGTGGCGTTGGCCGACGCGCTGACCAAGCGGCGCTACCTTCGCGCCGTCGGCAACGACTTCGAGGCGACCAAGTCGGGCCGCCAGTTCTTCGACGATTTCGGCATCGACCTCAACGCCGCCCGCGGCCGCCGGCGCGCCTTCGCCCGGTCCTGCCTGGACTGGAGCGAACGCCGGCCGCATATCGCCGGTGCGCTGGGCGCGGCGCTGGCCGACCGCTGCCTCGAACTCCGCTGGATCGCCCGCATCGAGGATGGCCGCGCCATGCGCATCACCGAGCGCGGCACGCGCGGCCTGGCGGATGCGTTCGGTATTGAGATCGATTGATTCCGAATGGACGTCGTCGTCACGGCCGATGGACAGCTTAGCTACGGCAACGCGCGCTGGCGCTGCGCGTTGGGGCGTGGCGGCATCGTGGCCGACAAGCGCGAGGGCGACGGCGGCACGCCGGTCGGCACGTTTCCGTTGCGACGACTGCTCTATCGGCCGGACCGGGTGGCGGCGCCGGCGACGCGGCTGCCGGCGCGGGCGCTGACGCCGGCCGACGGCTGGTGCGACGATCCGGCCGACGCGGCTTATAACCGGCCGATCACCCTTCCCTTCGCCGCCAGCCACGAAAAGATGTGGCGGGACGATGCGATCTACGACGTGGTCGTCGTGCTGGGCCACAACGACGATCCGCCGGTGGCGGGACGCGGCTCGGCGATCTTCCTGCATGTCGCCAGGCCCGACTATCGGCCGACCGAAGGCTGCGTGGCGCTGGCGCTTGACGATCTGCTGACGGTGCTGGCGGATTGCGGGCCGGAGACGCGCCTGAAGGTTCAACCGGGCTGAGGCGGCCAGGGTTCGCGCGGGCCGAAGATCGCGGTGCCGACGCGCACATGGGTCGCGCCGAATTCGATCGCGGTTTCGAAATCGGCGCTCATGCCCATGGACAGACCGGGAAGATCGTTGCGCTCGGCAATCTGGCGGAGCAGCGCGAAATGCAGCGCCGGCTCCTCGTCGAGCGGCGGAATGCACATCAGGCCCTTGAGCGGCAGCTTCAGCTCGTCACGGCAGAGGCGGATGAAGTCGTCGGCATCGACCGGCAGCACGCCGGCCTTCTGCGGTTCCTCGCCGGTATTGATCTCGACGAAGCAATCGAGCCAGCGATCCTGGGCCGCCATCTCTCGAGCGAGCGCGCGCGCCAGCTTGGGGCGGTCAACGGTTTCGATGGCGTCGAATAGCGCGACGGCCTTCTTCACCTTGTTGGTCTGCAGCGGCCCGATCAGGTGCACGCGGACATCCGGATGCGCCGCCTTGAGCGCCGGCCATTTGCCTTCCGCTTCCTGCACGCGGTTCTCGCCAAAGAGCTTGTGGCCGGCGGCGATCGCCGGCTCGATACGTTCGGCACCGTGGGTCTTGCTGACCGCCACGAGCGTCACCTCGGCCGGATCCCGTCCCGCAGCCCCGGCCGCGGCGGCGATCGTTTCGTTTACCGCGCTGAGATTGGCCGCGACATCGACGGTCGCTTCACTTGGCGTTGTCTGCAGGCTCATGGCAGTGTCGCGAGATCCTTGGGAGGGCGCGTGACGACCGTAGCAAACATGGGCCAGCGGCTCAATTCGCGGCACCCGGTCGGCCGCCGACTGCCGCCGCTGATCCTGATGACCGATGCCATGCGGCTGCCGGACCCGCTGGCCGCGGCGGCGCGGCTTCCGGCCGGCGCGGCGGTGATCCTGCGTGACTACGACGCGGCCGACCGGACCGATTTGGCCGACGCATTGTCGACGCTCTGCCGGACACGGCGACTGCGGCTGCTGGTGGCGGCCGATGCAAAGTTGGCGGCCCTTGTCGGGGCGGACGGCGTGCATCTGCCCGAAGATCTGGTTCCACGGATGCCGAGACGATGGCCGCGACGCTGGCTGATTACCGCGGCGGCGCATTCGCCGGCGGCAATGTGGCGGGCCCGACGCGCGGGGGCGGACGCCGCGCTGCTGTCGCCGGTGTTCGCCACAGCGAGCCACCCGGGCGCGCCTACGCTGGGCGCGCTGCGCTTCGCCGCTTGGGCGAACCAAGCGCCACTGCCGGTCTATGCGCTGGGCGGCATCAACGCGGGCACGGCACGGCGGCTGACCGACAGCCGCGCCGTCGGTCTCGCGGGGATCGGCGGCATGACAGACGATAGCGGCAGACGGTAGACTGCGGCGGTTTTCCGACATCGGATGTATCGATGCGCCTCAATCTCGGCTGCGGCTACGACAAACGCGACGGCTGGCTCAACGTCGACGCGACCGCCGCCTGCGCGCCCGACGAGGTCGTGGACCTGGAGCGCCTGCCCTGGCCCTGGGCGGACAACGCGGTCGACGAAGTACTGATGAAGCACGTGCTGGAGCATCTGGGCGCCAGCACCGAGGTCTATCTGGGCCTGATGGCCGAGCTCTGGCGGGTCTGCCGGCACGGCGCCGAGGTGCGGATCGTGGTGCCGCATCCGCGGCACGACCACTATCTGAACGACCCGACGCACGTACGGCCGATCACGCCCGAGGGCCTGGAGATGTTCAGCCAGCGCAAGAACCGCGAATGGGTTGAGAAGGGGCTGGGCAACACGCCGCTGGGCCTGCATCTGGGCATCGATTTCGATATTACGTCCGTCGACATGCGGCCCGACGGCGTCTGGCGCGAACGGTTGCAGCGCGGTGAGATCACGACCCAGGACCTGGCTCAGGCCATGCGGCAGTTCAATAACGTCATCGCCGAAACGACAGTGGTGCTGCGCGCCGTCAAGGAACCGGGCTGAGATGGCCGGACGGCGCGGAACCGCCGCCAAGGCGACGACAACCTCACAGACCCAGCTGATCGAGTTCGCGGCGCAGCAGGACTTCCGCTTCCGGCAGCAGAACGCCTCGGCCGAAAGCGCCCAGACCGGCCAGGGCGGCGAACGCTACTACACGACGTCGCGGCAATTCGCCGAACGGGCGCTGGCCGCCAATCCGGCGCAGTTCCGGATCCTGAAGACCGACAAGCGGCTGAAGTGCCTCGCCCGGGACCGCTGGGCCGGCACCAACTATCGCGGCCGGCGGGTGTTGTTTCTGCTGCCGAGCGCGGCGCTGGGCAACAATGTCTGCACGGCCCTGTTCCTGCAGGCTTTCGCCGAGCGGCACGACCCGCGGGCGCTGGGCGTGTTCTGCGCACAGTCGGCCGCCGATATCTATCTCGGCGCGGGCGTCGCGGAAGTCTTTACGCTGTGGCTGCCGCGGCGGGCGCTGTCGCGCTGGGACGTGGTGATCGACCTCGGCCACCTGGAAAGCCGGCGCAACATTGAGTTCTGGCCGGTCGACATGGAGGCGGACCTGCTGGCGGCGTTCGACCTGGCGCCCAGCACGCGTTTCAGCGGCGAGGCACGCCCGCTGCCGGACACGGACCGGCTGCGCATCGGCTTGCTGCCGCTGGCCTCGTCGCCCTTGCGCACGCTGCCGGTGGCGGCGACGGCGGCGCTGATCGAAGCGCTGGCGCCGGCCGGCGATCTCGTGCTTTGCCTCAACCGGTTCCAGCATCAGGGCGTGCTCTACCGCCAGGCGCTGCAGGATCGGCTGCCGCCGGATGTCGAGGTGATCGACGCCTTCGATTCGATCGGGGCGCTGCTGAAGGCGATCGACGGATTCGATTACGCGGTGTTTGCAGACTCGGGCCCGGCGCACATGGCAAAGCTGTTCGCGACGCCCGGCGTCGCGGTCTACACCTCGGCCCCCGGCGACGTGCTTCAGGGCCGGTTCCGCAATCTTGTCAACTGGACGGTGCCGTTCGAGGGTCCGCACTGCCGCGCCCCCTGCGGCCTGGCCAAGATCCGACAGACGTCGGACGGCCGGGTCGGCTGCATGGGCTCGCTCGGCTGCACCGTCGACGACTTGCCGACGACGCCGAAACGACAGGCACCGGCCGCTGTCGAGCGGCTGCTGCTGCAGGAACAGGTGCCGTGCGTCGCGGCGCTGGCCGAGGCGCCGGACGACTTGGTCAGATTCGTGCAGGCCGATCTGACCGCGCGCCATTCGCGGACCTAGAAGCAAAAACGGGGCGGAGGAAACACCGCCCCGTTTCCGGTTTCAGACCGAATAGCTTCGGATCAGAAGTTCAGCTTGGTGCCGACATACCCGATGACGGAATCGTTCTCCTGAGATCGATCGCGCGCCGCGTCATCGATATCAGCCCATTGCACACCGGCAATCATCGTTACGCCCGGGCCAATAGCGTAGCTGCCCGCGACTTCGAAGCCTTCATACTCGTCCTCGCCAGCACCGGGGCCCTGCTCGACCTCTTTCCAGGCGTACATGACCGAGGCGCCCCACGGACCCGCGGTGTACTGCAAGCTCATCGCGAAATCCTCGCTGTCGCCACTATTGGCGAAACCGCGATTGTCGTTGAGGTAGGCAATGCCGAAGGCGAAGCCGGCATAGCCCAACTCGCCACCGAGCGCCCACTGCTCCCGGTCAGTCTCGATCGGATCGGAGGGGCCTTCCCGCTTACCCTCGCCGTAACCCACCGAGGCCGCCACGCTGAAGTTGTTGAACTTCTGCACGTAGTTGGCGCCGATCTCGATCACCTCGGACTGCTGACCGACCGGGCTGTTTTCGGGTTGGAAGCCGGAGTATGAGCCTAAACAGTCCTCGATGCCGCCACCGCGCTCCTCGCAGTTGTCAGGCGTATAGGACGCGCTGAGCTCGAAGCCCAAGAAGCGCGGGGTGAAGTAGGTGATCTTCTCGGAGTCCGAGGTCATGTTGGGCGGCGTTGCCGTGACGTTCGCCGTCGAGCCTTCCGGTGCGGCCCAGATCCGGAAATTCGGCGAGTTCAGGCCGAGGCCGGCCGATCTCGTACCGCGGTGCTGCAGGTAGGTGCCAGAGTTCTCCGCACCGATGTTGACGCGGCCCCATGCGCCCTCGAACCAGATGTACGATTCATCAATCTGGTCCGTGCAGGTTTCGGCTTCGAGCTGAACCTGGACACCTACTTCGAGACCGTTGTCGAGCGTGGTCTTGCCATTGAAGATGATCTCGCCCTCGCGGAAGACCCCGTGATCTCGCCGGCCCGCGGCGCCCTCTCCGGCGCCGTTGTCTTCGTCGCCCACGGCGAAGACGGCTTGGAAATAGCCCCCCACACTCAATTGAATCCTGTCTGCGGCAACGGCGTTACCGGCCAACATCCCGGCTGCGACCATCGACGTCGTGCCAAACAGCAACTTCTGCATGATGAGCGTACCTTTCCTGTCTTGTGTCATCATTTGCCCGAATTACATTGTAGTTACATGTTTCAAACTAACATCCCGGTGGGAAAAAATGAAGTCAAAACGAGAATAAAATTCGAACTAAATTTCTTTATTGGTGTACTGGACAACGCACACAGCCGCAGCGGCCACGCTTGCCGGTCGCGCGAAAATCAAAAATCTAGTGGGAGGAGGTCCGACAGATGCCGGACGGCCGGGCCGGCTGCATGGGCTCGCTCGGCTGCACCGTCGACGACTTGCCGACGACGCCGAAACGACAGGCACCGGCCGCTGTCGAGCGGTTGCTGCTGAAGGAACAGGTGCCGTGCGGCGCGGCGTTGGCCGAAGCGCCGGACGACATGGTCAGATTCGTGCAGGCCGATCTGACCGCGCGCCATTCGCGAACATAACAACAAAAACGGGGCGGCTGACGCCGCCCCGCTTAGGCAGATGTATCGGTGCCGACGATCTAGAAGCTGATCTTGGTGCCGAAATAGCCGATGACGGCCTCGTTCTCCTGCGAGTCGTCACCCGCCGCGTCTTCGATCTCGACGAACTGCACACCACCGGCAAGCGTGATGCCCGGGCCGAGATTGTAGCTGCCCGCGATTTCGAAGCCGCTGAACTCGTCCTCGTCACCGCCGGAGACTTCCTGTTCGGTCATGACGTACATGACGCTGGCGCCCCACGGACCGGTCGTGTACTTCAGACTGACCGCGTAATCGTCGCGATCGCCATCGTCGTCCAGGCCGTTGTTGTTGTTGCGGTAGGCCGCGCCCAACGTAAAGCCGGCATAACCCAACTCGCCGCCGAACGAATACTCCTCGAGATCGTCGGACGTCGTGGTGTCCGGTCCCTCGCGGTCGGCCTCACCGTAACTGGCCGAGAGCGCGACGCTGAAGTCGTTGAACTTCTGAATGTAGTTCGCGCCGATCTCGATGACTTCCGACTGCTGCCCGGTGTTTTCCTCGCTCTGGAAGCCGGAATAGGAACCGCCGCAGCTGCCGGCGCCGGTCGACTGAGAACGTTCCTCGCAGCGATCCGGCGTATAGGAGGCCGCGAGCTGAACGCCGAAGAGACGCGGCGTGAAATAGGTGATCTTTTCGGAGTCGGACGTCTGGTTCGGCGGCGTCGCCGTCGTGGTCACACCCGCGCCCGTCGGCGCGGCGTAAAAACGGAAGTTCGGCGAGTTCAGACCGTCGGCCACCGAGGACACGCCGCGGTGCTGCAGATAAGGGCCGGAGTTTTCCTGGCCGATGTTGATGCGGCCGAATCCGCCCTCGAAGTAGATGAAGGATTCGTCGATCTGGTCCGTGCAGGTCTCGGCCTCGAGCTGCACCTGGACACCGACCTCGATGCCGTTGTCGAGCGTCGTCTTGCCGTTGAAGATGATTTCCGCTTCGCGGAAGAGCCCGTGCTCGCGGCGGCCCGCGGCACCTTCACCATCACCGTCGTCCTCATCGCCGACGGCGAAAAACGCCTGGAAATAACCCCCGACGCCCAATTGAATCTTGTCGGCGGCAACAGCGCCACTGGCCAGCATCCCGGCTGCGACCATCGACGTCGTGCCAAACAGCAACTTCTTCATGACGAGCGTACCTTTCCTGTCTCGTGTCGTCACATACCTGAAATACTTTGTATTTACATGATTTTTCGTACATTCCCGGCCGATGACGTCAAAGTCAACGCGCAAGTCTGACGGGCATTGAAATGCCCGCGAACTGTGTCGAAAAAGGCACACAGCGGCGGCACCCGGGCTGCCGGGCGCTTGAGCAGCGATGGTCAGGATAGGTCGAACCGGGCTATCGGATCGGGCGGCGAAATGGGCGCCGCGTCAGCTCCGGCGTGGCTGATATCAGCGTGCGATCAACAGACGAAAAACGGGGCGGATGACAATCCGCCCCGTTTCCGTCTTCAAACCGAATGGATCGGTTTAGAAGCTCAGCTTGGTGCCGACATAACCGATGACGGCCTCGTTCTCCTGAGCCTCGACGTTGGCGGCATCCTCGATGTCAGCCCACTGCACACCAGCAATCATGGTGATGCCCGGGCCGAGGTTGTAGCTGCCAGCCAGCTCGAAGCCCTCGTACTCGTCTTCGTCGCTGCTCGGACCAGTCTCGAGCTCGGACGTGGCATACATCACGGAGACGCCCCACGGGCCCGTGGTGTACTTCAGGCTGACGGCAAAGTCGTCACGGTCGCCATCATCATCGACGCCGTTGTTGTCCTCGCCGTAAGCAATGCCGAACGCGAAGCCGGCATAACCCAGCTCGCCGCCGACCGACCATTCTTCACGGTCGTCCGACGTCGTGGTGTCCGGGCCTTCGCGATCCGCCTCGCCGTAACTGGCCGAGGCCGCCACGCTGAAGTCGTTAAACTTCTGCACGTAGTTGGCGCTGATCTCGATGACTTCCGACTGCTGGCCGGTGTTTTCCTCGCTCTGGAAGCCAGAGTAGGAACCGCCGCAGCTGCCGGCGCCGGTCGACTGCGACCGCTCTTCGCAGTTGTCAGGCGTGTAGGACGCGCTGAGCTCGAAGCCGAAGAAACGCGGCGTGAAGTACGTGAGCTTCTCCGCGTCCGAGGTCATGTTCGGCGGCGTCGCGGTGGTGTTGATGCCACCCGGCGCGGCCCAGATCCGGAAGTTCGGCGAGTTCAGGCCGAGACCGACCGAGCTGGTGCCACGGTGCTGCAGGTAAGCACCCGAGTTCTCCGCACCGATGTTGACGCGGCCCCAGGCACCCTCGAAGTAGATGAACGATTCGTCGATCTGGTCCGTGCAGGTCTCGGCTTCGAGCTGCACCTGGACACCGACCTCGAGACCGTTGTCGAGCGTGGTCTTGCCGTTGAAGATGATTTCACCCTCGCGGAACAGACCGTGCTCACGGCGGCCATCGGCACCCTCGCCGTCGCCGTCGTCCTCATCACCTACAGCGAAGACGGCTTGGAAATAGCCCCCCACGCCGAGCTGGATCTTGTCGGCGGCAAAAGCGCTATTGGCCAAGCAACCCGCGGCCACCAGCGCCGTTGTGCCGTACAACAGCTTTTTCATTGGAATGTACCTCTCTGATGTCGTCGTCTTACGCGTAAAACGAACACGAAGTTAACGGGTTGAATTCTCTCATTAACCCAACGGTATAGAGCCGATCTCACATCTAAAGGTCAAGCGCTAGACCCTTTGAATTGTGTCGAAAATCGCTCACTGTTGCGAATACGCAACATGGCCAAATCAGGGCAAATGCGGCAAATTCGAGACCCCGGCACGGCACGATGACGGCCGAACCGTATTGTATAGGCGCCGCGCCGACCCCGCCAACAGCGTCGAACAAGGATCGTTCGTGCCCCTGTCCTTTCTGGTAATCGACGACTTCTACACCGATCCGCATGCCATTCGGCAGACGGCGCTGTCGCTGGACTACCCGGCGCCGAAGTCGCCGCCGAACTTCCCCGGCCGCAACTCGCGGCAGAAACTGCTGGTGAAGGGCATCGAGGAGATCGTCTCGGGTCTGGTCAACGAGCCGCTGGTCGGCAGCACCCGCGACGCGCATGGCCATTGCCGCATCTCGCTGGCCGACGACGACGCCAAACGCCGTTACTACGTACATATCGACCCGACCGCCGACTGGTCGGGCATCCTCTACCTCAGCCTGCCCGAGGATTGCCGGGGCGGCACCGAGTTCTATCGCCACAAGGAACTCGACAGCGACCGCGCGCCGATCTACGAGCACGAAATCAAGGCCTTGGGCGCCAGCAGCTATCCGGAAGCCGCCGACAAGATCATCCAGCGCGACAGCAACGATCTGTCCAAGTGGGACCACCTGATGACCATTCCGATGCGGTTCAACCGGCTCATCCTGCTACGCCCGTGGCTGTGGCATACGGCCGGACCGTCGTTCGGCAACAGCCTGGAGAACGGCCGACTGGTGCAGCTGTTCTTCTTCGCGCGGAAGCCGGCCCAGGGCTGAACGACGCGGCGATGGGCGGAATCATCTGGCTGGCGTCGTATCCGAAATCCGGCAATACCTGGCTGCGGGCCTTTCTGCACAACCTGCTGACCAATCCGCGAACGCCGGCGCAGCCGGACGAGTTGGCCCGCTTTACGCTGAGCGAAAACGACAAGGGCTGGTACGACCAGGTCAACGGCGCGCCGGTCGACGGCTTGACCTCCGCGGAAACGATCCGCATGCGGCCGGACGTGCACCGGCGGATGACCGCGAGCAGCCCGGACTCGGTGTTCGTGAAAACCCACAGCTATCTGGGCGAAGCCCACGGCACGCCGCTGATCACCATGGATGTGACGGCCGGCGCCATCTACGTGGTGCGCAATCCGTTGGACGTGGTGCTGTCGATGACCGCGCATTACGGCATCGACATCGCGCAGGCGATCGAGACCATCAACACCCCACGCGAGTCGGTCGCCGACGCGGCACATGTGGTCGAAGTGATGGGCACCTGGAGCCGGCACGTCGAGAGTTGGACGGCGCAGCCCAATCCCGGCCTTTTGGTACTGCGCTACGAGGACCTGCTGGCGAAACCGCGCAAGCACTTCGGCGCCGTCGCCAACTTCCTTGGCCTGACGCCGTCGCGTGAACGTTTGGACCGGGCGATCCGATTCTGTTCGTTCAAGACACTGCAGCGCCTCGAGGACCGGCACGGCTTTCGCGAGCGCAGCCCCAGCGCGCCCCGGTTCTTCCGCACTGGCAAGGCAGAGCAATGGCGGGAAAAGCTTGATGAGAGCCAGGTACGCCGGATCGTCGAGACGCACCGCGCACAGATGGCGCGCTTCGGCTACGTGCCGGACGGGCTCTAATCGGCCTTGAAATCGTGGGCCACGCCCTCGCGGTCGAGAGCGGCGGCGAGCGGCGCCAGGTAACCGGCATAGCGCCGCCAACGGCCGACCGAACCGCGATAAATCGGCCGCCGGACCTGGTCATAGCTGGCGGTGCGCACGAAGCGGCGGTTCTCGTAGTAGCGCAGGCAGGCCGGATCCCAATCGAGGCCGAGGAAGTCGATCATCCGGCGGCTGACCGTTTCGAGATCCTCGACCAGGTCCTCATAGGCCACCGTCAGGATCGCCGGGCCGAGGCCGTCGCACCAGTGGGACATCACCCGTTCGAGCCCGGCATAGTAGGCGGCAAGCGCGTCGAAGCCGGTGCTGTAGGGCAGCCGTTCGCCGAAATTCTGGGTGAAGCAGGACCAGCAGGTGTCGAGCGGGTCGCGGCGGCAATAGATCACCCGGGCGGCCGGGAACACCTGGGCGATCAGGCCGAGGCGAAGGGCGTTGGCCGGCTGCTTGTCGACGACCCGCTCGGCGGCGCCGGCGAGCGCCGTCAGACGGCCGACCTGACGCGCGGCGATGTCGTCAAGCTGCGCCGGCGTGAGCCCGCCGACCTCGTGCGGATAGGCCAGCGGCAGTTCGCGGGAGAGGTCGAGGATATCGGGCAGTTCGCCGGCGCCAAAAACGGCGGGATGCGACGCCAGGATCTGCTCGACCAGGCTGGTGCCCGAACGCGGCATGCCGACGACATAGACCGGCTTGGGCCAGGCGTTGGCGGCCTTGGGCAAATGCGCGAAGTCGGCATAGGCCGTCAGCAGCGCCGTCACCGCCTCGCGGTGCGCGGCCGGATTGAACCGCGCCGCCGTCAGCGCATTGCCGGCGACATAATGGTCGAAGGCGCGGCCGACCTTGTCGGCCCGGTCATAGAGGCCGGCCAGCGCGAAATGCAGTTGCTGACGCGCCGCCTCGCTTTGGCCATCACCGGCCAGGCAGCGTTCGCCCAGACGCAGCGCCCGATCGATGGCGCCGGCATCGTCGAGCCGGTCGGCGATGCCGACAGAAACGGCCGCGACCAACGCGCTGCCGCTGCCGCGGTCAAGCGCGGGCTGCAGCGCCGCTCGCGCGGCGTCGACATCGCCCCGTCGCTGGCAAACGCTGGCCAGCACGGCTCGGACATCGTCCTGTTCCGGCGCCATCTCCAGCGCCCTGCGGCACAACGCCAGCGCCGCCTCGATATCGCCACGGTCGCGGAGCGCGCTCGCCATGTTGGCCATGACCGGCACGTAATCCGGCTTGAGCTGCAGCGCCGTCGCATAGGCGTCGACCGCCTCGTCGGCCCGGCCAAGTCGCTGCAGGGTGCTGGCGAGCGCCGCGAACAACGCCGGATCGTTGTCGATTTCGGCGATGGCGACCCGGAATGCCGAGACGGCGGCGTCGAGCCGGCCCAGCGAGAGCAACGTCTCGGCGTGCTTGGCCGCCAGCACGCCATCGTCGGGCCGTGCCTGGCGGGCCCGCGCAAACTCGATCTCCGCCGCGTCCGGCGCGCCGCGCAATGCCAGGACGCTGCCGAGGTGGGCAGCGTATTCGGGCGCCTCCGGCTGCAGGGCCAGAGCTTGTCGGAAGCTCGCCTCGGCGGCCGAGAAGTCGCCGGCGGCGACCAACACCAGGCCAAGATTGGCGTGATAGGCCGGATTGTCCGGTACGATCCCGATGGCGTGGCGAATGCGCCGCAAACCCGCACCGTGATTGCCGCGCTGGTGCTCGACCAGGCCGAGCAGATGGTGGGCATCGGCAAGACCGGGCCGGCGCGCCAGCACGTCGGCATAGAGCGACGCGGCCGTCGGCAGGTCGCCGGCGCGATGGCGCGCCACGGCGCGGCGCATCAGACCGTCGATCTCGCTCATGACGGGCCGATCCGGCACGGCGGCGGCCGCGCGATCATGCCTTTCGGTCGGCGGGAAGATGCGGTAAGACTTGCCATATTGCCGGTGATGTTTACCTCTCCGGCAGCCGGTTTGGCGAGCGCCAAAGGCCGTGGTCGGCCGACAGGGCCGACGGACCCGGTTGCGCCGGGCAGCGAATGAGCGATCGAAGACGCACGATGACGAAGGTCATGAGCATGCGAAAGCTATTACGGACAAGCGGCGTTGTGGCCAGTGCGGCCGCGGTGTTTGTGCTGGTGGGCTGCGAGAACGTGCCGGTGGAGCACGGCAACTATCCGCGCAAGGAATACGGCCGTCCGGTGAGCGATCCGTCGCAGCCGCGCGAAACCGTGTTCGGCCCCGGCGGCATCAACTTCATCGGCGGCAACGAAGGCCAGGAAGGCGCCACGACGGGCACCGGTGGCGGCATCGGCGTCAACAGCTTCTTGTGGCGCGCGTCGCTGGATACGCTGGCCTTCATGCCGTTGGCATCGGCCGATCCGTTCGGCGGCGTGATCATCACCGACTGGTACAGCCCGCCGGAAACGCCGAGCGAGCGGTTCAAAATGAACATCTACATCCTCGATACCCGACTCCGGGCCGACGGCCTGAAGGTCGCGGTGTTCCGGCAGGAACGCGGCGGCGCCGAGCAGTGGGCGGACGCCGCGGTCACGCCCGAAACCGCAGTCCAGCTCGAGAACGCCATCCTTACGCGGGCGCGGCAACTCCGGATCGACGCCTTCGCGCAATAGATCCGGTTTCCGCCGCGACGGCCGCGCGCGACCGCGACGCGCGGCCCGCGATCAATGACAACCAACAACGGTCGATGGCCGATCAATCGAGGACGAAGCGCCATGTCGCGCTATAACGCGAAGGAAACGGAAGCCAAATGGCAGGCCGAGTGGGAGGCGCGCGGCACCTTTGCCGCGGCCGAAGATCCCTCGGCGCCGAAATACTATGTGCTGGAGATGTTCCCGTATCCGTCCGGGCGCATCCATATGGGCCATGTCCGCAACTACACCATGGGCGATGTCGTGGCGCGCTTTAAGCGCGCCCGCGGCTTCAACGTGCTGCACCCGATGGGCTGGGATGCCTTCGGCCTGCCGGCCGAGAACGCGGCATTGGACAACCGCGTGCATCCGGCGAAGTGGACCTACGAGAACATCGACCATATGCGCGGCCAGCTGAAGTCCATGGGGCTGTCGCTGGACTGGGACCGCGAGCTGGCGACCTGCGATGCGGAGTACTACGCCCAACAGCAACGGATCTTCCTGGATTTCCTGAAAGCCGACCTTGTCTATCGCAAGGAATCCTGGGTCAACTGGGATCCGGTCGAGCAGTCGGTGCTGGCCAACGAACAGGTCATCGACGGCCGCGGCTGGCGCTCGGGCGCGGCGGTGGAACGACGGCAATTGTCGCAATGGTTCCTGAAGATCACCGATTTCGCCGACGAACTGCTGACGGCGCTGGACGAGCTGGCGCGCTGGCCGGACAAGGTCCGCAGCATGCAGCGCAACTGGATCGGACGTTCGGAAGGGCTGCGGCTGCGCTTCGAGCTGAACGGCGGCGGCGATCCGATCGATGTGTTCACGACCCGGCACGACACGATTTTCGGCGCCAGCTTCCTGGCGCTGTCGCCCGAGCATCCGCTGGCCGCGCGTCTGGCCGACGATAACCCTGAGCTGGCGGAATTCATCGCCGAGTGTCGCAAGGGCGGCACCAGCGAAGAGGAAATCGAGCGCGGCGAGAAGCTGGGCTTCGACACCGGCCTGACGGCCAGGCATCCGTTCCGGGACGGCCAGGACCTGCCGATTTACGTGGCGAATTTCGTGCTGATGGAATACGGCACCGGCGCCATCTTCGGCTGTCCGGCGCACGACCAGCGCGACCTCGACTTCGCCCGCAAATACGGACTGCCGGTGGTGCCGGTGGTGGTGCCGACGAACGAAGATCCGGCCAGCTACGAGGTCGGCGCGGAGGCCTATAAGGGCCCGGGCCGGATGGCGAACTCGGATTTCCTGGACGGCATGACCATCGAAGCGGCGAAGAACGAGATCGCCAACCGGGCCGAAGCCGGCGATTTCGGCGCGCGCAAGGTCAATTTCCGTCTGCGCGACTGGGGCGTGTCGCGGCAGCGCTACTGGGGCTGTCCGATCCCCGTGATTCATTGCGCCGATTGCGGCATCGTGCCGGTGCCGGAGACCGATCTGCCGGTAAAGCTGCCCGACGACGTCGATTTCGAGACGCCGGGCAATCCGCTGGACCGGCACCCGACCTGGACCAAGGTCGCCTGCCCGGCCTGCGGCAAGGACGCCCGGCGCGAGACCGATACGCTGGATACCTTCGCGGATTCGTCCTGGTATTTCGCCCGCTTCTGCAGCCCGCGCGCGAACGAGCCGGTGACACGCTCGGCGGTCGATTACTGGCTGCCGGTGGACCAGTATATCGGCGGCGTCGAGCACGCGATCCTGCATCTGCTCTATGCCCGGTTCTGGACCCGGGCCATGCAGAAATGCGGCTATCTGGACGTGGCCGAGCCGTTCGACGGCCTGTTCACCCAAGGCATGGTCTGCCACGTTACCTTCAAGGACCAGGATGGCCGCTGGCTCTATCCCGAGGACGTCGAGTTCCGCGAGGGCGCCGCCGTTCTGGCCGACGGCGGATCGCCCGTACTGGTCGGCCGCTCGGAATCGATGAGCAAGTCGAAGAAGAACGTCGTCGATCCGACTGCGATCATCGAACGCTATGGCGCCGATACGGCACGCTGGTTCATGCTGTCGGACAGCCCGCCGGACCGCGATCTGGAATGGACCGACGCCGGCGCCGAGGGTGCGTGGCGCTTCACCCAGCGGCTGTGGCGTCTGGTTTCCGGCGCGATCGCCGAACTGCCCGCCGTCGGCACGTCGGCGCCGCCGGACATGCCGGCCACAGCCGCGTCGGTGCGGCGCGCGACACATAAAGCCATCGCCCAGGTGACCGACGACATCGAAAAGCTGCGCTTCAATGTGGCGGTCGCGCACATCTATGAACTGTCGAACACGCTGCAGGCCTTCAAGCCCGACGGCGCGGCGGACGGCTGGGCGCTGCGCGAGGCGCTGGAGGGGCTGGTTCGCCTGGTCGGGCCGATGATGCCGCACCTGGCCGAAGAGATGTGGCGGCAGCTGGGCCACACGGAACTGCTGGCCGAGCAGGTCTGGCCAATTGCCGATCCCGACCTGCTGATCGAGGAGACCTCGACCATCGCCGTACAGGTGCAGGGCAAGCTGCGGGCGACGCTGGAATTGGCGCGCGACAGCGACGAGGAAGCGGTGAAGGCGGCGGCACTGGCCGAAACCAAGGTGCAACGGGCGATCGACGGTCGCGACATCCGCAAGGTCATCGTCGTGCCGAACCGGATCGTGAACATCGTTGTTTGACCGGCGGAAATTCGGCCGGCTCGGCGTTTCACTGCTGCTGGGGCTGGCCGTCGCGGGTTGCGGCTTTCAACCTGTTTACAAAGGCGGCGCCCGCGGCGGCACCGTACCGCAGATGGCGGCGATTTCCGTCGCGCCCATCGACGACCGGCTGGGCCAGGTGGTCCGCAATCATCTGCTGGATCTACTGACGCCAAGGGGTGCGCCGGCGCGGCCGCTCTACCGGCTGGAGGTCGAACTGCGGGAGACCAAGGACGGCCTCGCACTGGAGCAGGACGAGAGCGTGACGCGGTTCAATCTCACCCTGCACGCCACCTTCGAGATGAACGACCTGCGCACGGATCAGACGATTCTGGAGGGCAAGACCCGCGCCATTGCGGCCTATAACGTGGTGCGGTCAGATTACGCCAACCTGATCGCCGAGCGTGATGCTCGGTCACGCTCGTCACAAGAGGTTGCGCAGGAAATTAAAACACGCATAGCGGTATATTTTCGACGTCAACGACAGGTATCATTGCATTAAATCAATCTTTGATTGAGAATTTTTTGATTAATGCAATTAAAAAAGTATGAAATCGACAGATTCCTTGCCGACCCGCCGGCGGCGGTGAAGGCCGCGCTGATCTACGGCCCAGACAGCGGGCTGGTCCGCGAGCGGGCGCTGGCACTGCTGAAGACCATCGTCGGCGACGTCGACGACCCCTTTCGGGTCGCCCAGGTCAGCCCGGCCAACTTGAAGGACGCGCCGTCGCTGCTGGCCGACGAGATTGCTGCCCTGTCCTTCACCGGCGGCCGGCGCGTGGTCTGGTTGCGCGCCGCCGGCAACGCCGAGACCGGTGCGGTCTCGCCCCTGCTGGATTCCGACGCTCCCGGCGATGGCTTCCTGCTGGTCCAGGCCGGTGCGCTGTCACGACGCGACCGGCTGACCAAGCTGTTCGAGGGATCAGACACAGCGGTCGCCATCCCGTGCTATCCCGACGAGGGCGCCGATCTGGCCGAATTCGCCGCCCAAGCCCTCCAGCAGCACGGGCTTCGCATCCGGCCGGACGCGCTGGCCTATCTCGCCGACCGGCTGGGCGAGAACCGGCAGAACAATCGCAATGAACTGGAGAAGCTGTCTCTATATATGGGCAAGGATGGCGGCGAGATCGCGCTCGAAGATGTCGTCGCCTGCGTCGGCGATGCCGCGCCGTCGGCGTTGGATGACGTCACATTCGCGGCGACCGGCGGCGACCAGCGTGGTTTGGACCGCGCCTTATGGAGGTGCTTCGAGACCGGCACGAACGAGGTCGTCGTCCTGCGCGCCATCGGCCGGCATCTGCAGCGGCTGCATCTGAGCGCCAGCAAGATCGATCGGGGCATGTCGGCGGATCAGGCGATGAAGGCCCTGCGGCCGCCGGTGTTCTATAAGCACGCGGCCGCGTTTCGGGGGCAGTTGCAGCACTGGTCGCCAAACCGGCTGGGCCAGGCGATCGCCATCGTCACGCAGGCCGAACTCGACTGCAAATCGACCGGCATGCCGGCACGGTTGATCTGCAGCCGCGCGCTGATGCGGATCGCTCAGGCCGCCCGCGCCCGAAACTGACGTCATCCAGAAGCGCTACGACCGCCTCACTTTCCAACATTCCAATTGCATGAAGCGCGATCCGGTGACGTTTCGGATGCCTTCGTCGATAGCAACAATTCCCCGTCATCCTGGCGAAGGCCGGGATCCGTGTTTGTTGTTTTTCAATGCGATGCGACGCCGATGGATGCTGGCCTTCGCCAGGATGACGTCAGTGCCGGACGTCTCCGCTCATTCCTGTCCGCTGTTATGGATCAGGCGGCGGCAAATTTCGTCGAGCTGTTCGAGCGTCCCGTAGGTGATGCGCACCTCACCGCCCTCGTCGGCGCGATGGTTGACGCTGACCTTCAGGCCGAGCGCGTTTGTCAGGTCGCGCTCGAGCGCCAAGGTGTCGGCGTCCTTCTCGACCGCCGCTGGCTGGCTCGCGCGTTTGGCCTTGCCGTCGCCCTGCTTGCCGAGGCGTTCGGCCTGACGCACGCTCAACTGCTGCGAGACGATCCGATTGGCGAGCGCCGTCGGATCCTCGGCTCCGATCAGGGTGCGGGCATGGCCTGCGGTCAGCCGACCGTCCTGCAGCATATCCTTGACCGCATCCGGCAGGGTCAGGAGGCGCAGGCTGTTGGCGATGTGGCTGCGGCTCTTGCCGACGATGCGCGCGAGCTGTTCCTGAGTATGGGCGAAATCGGCGATCAGCTTCTGATAGGCCATGGCCTCTTCAAGCGCCGTCAGATCTTCGCGCTGAACGTTCTCGAGGATCGCCAGCTCGAGCGCTTCGGCGTCGGACACGTCTTTGACGGTGACCGGCACCTCATGCAGCTTGGCCTGCTGGGCCGCCCGCCAGCGGCGCTCGCCGGCGATAATCTGATATTTCTCGCCGTCGTCCGGCGCGCGGCGCACCAGGATCGGCTGCAGTACGCCGTTCTCCTCGATCGACTGCACCAGGCCGTTCAGCTCTTCCTCATCGAAGCGCCGGCGCGGCTGATACGGATTCGGCTCCAGCTGCTCGATCGGCACGTCCCGGCCCGACCGCATCCGGTCGATGGTGGCGAAGTCGTCGGCGTCCTCTTCCAACAGCGCGGAGAGACCGCGGCCAAGACCCTTGCGTTTGCCCTCGTCCGTCATCATGCCGCGTCCAGGGCCCGTTCACGGCGCAACATCTCGCTGGCGAGCTGCATATAAGCCTGGCTGCCGGCGCAGCGGTGATCGTAGAGCAACGCCGGCTTGCCGTGCGATGGCGCTTCCGAGATGCGGACGTTGCGCGGGATCACCGTCTTGTAGACTTTGTCGCCGAGATAGCCGCGCACATCGGCAGCGACCTGGTCCGACAGATTGTTGCGCCGGTCGAACATGGTCAGAACCACGCCCTCGATGGACAGATCCTCGTTGTAGGCGCGGCGCACCCGTTCGATGGTTTTGATCAGCATGCTGAGGCCCTCCAATGCGAAGAATTCACATTGCAGGGGCACGATTACCGCCTTGGCGGCTACCAGAGCGTTAATGGTGAGCAGATTCAGCGACGGCGGACAGTCGATCAGCATGACGTCATAGTCACCGCAGCCGGCTTCGAGCGCGTCGCGCAGCCGGTAGCTGCGGCGCGGCATGTCGATCAGCTCGATCTCGGCGCCGGACAGATCGACCGTCGACGGCACGATATGCAGCCCCGGGATCATGCTGGGGATCGCCGCGTCGACCAGCCGCGTGTCGCCCAACAGCACGTCGTAGACGCTGCGCCGCCGTGCCGACCGGTCGATGCCGAGTCCCGTGCTGGCGTTGCCCTGGGGATCGAGATCGAGCAGCAGAACGCGGCGGCCGACCGCGGCCAGACCGGTCCCGAGATTGATCGTCGTCGTGGTTTTGCCGACACCGCCCTTCTGATTGGTCACGGCGATGATGCGGCAGCTTGTCGTCGCGGCCTCCCTGCGGTCGTCGACGACCGCGGCTTCAGCTTCAGGCACGCGATACCTCCGTTAGTCGCAACAAAACACCCGAGGAATCCGTCAGGCTGGGCTGGCGCTCGGCGCGCATATTCCAATATTTTGCGGCTTCGGTCAATTCTAACTCCATATCTTGTCCCTTCGGGAACAAAGCCACGGAGTCCGAATTCAGGAACGGGGCCGCCAATTCCAACAATTTCGGCAGCGGCGCCAGCGCCCGCGCGGTGACGACGGCGGCCGGAAACGGAGCCACGTTTTCGATCCGCGCGGTATGCAACGTGACATTCGTCGTGGTGATTCGCGCCGCCTCGCGCAGAAAGGCCGCCTTCCGGGTATCGCTTTCCACCAGGTGCATGTCTCGCGCACCCATGATCGCCAGGACCAAACCGGGGAACCCGGCGCCGCTGCCAAGATCGAGCCACGGTCCGGTGTCAGCCGGTGCCAGCGGCAACAGCTGGGCGGAATCGTACATATGCCGGCGCCACAGGTCCGGCAACGTCGTCCGGCTTACCAGGTTGATCGCCCGCTGCCACTTCCGTAGCAGATCGGCGTAGGCCGCCAGGCGGTCCAGTGTTTCACGTGAAACACCCGTCGCGTCCTGGAAAGCCTGGGCGTCGAACGTCGACAATCGATCAGGCGACGCGGCGCCGGTCCGCACGGCGGACATGGCCGAGCAGCGCGGTCAGCGCGGCCGCCGTCACGCCGGGAATGCGGGCCGCCGCCCCCAACGTTGCCGGCCCGTGCCGGCGGAGCTTCTCGCGCACCTCGTTCGACAGCGAACCGACCGCGTCGTAGTCGATGTCGGCCGGAATGGCCAACGCCTCGTCCTTGCGGAACGCGGCGATGTCGGCCGCCTGACGATCAAGGTAGGCATGATAGCGGGCATCGATTTCGAGCTGTTCGGCGACATCCGCCCGGACCGCGCCCAGCTCCGGCCAGATCGCCGTCAGCCGCGCGACCGAGACGTCCTCATAGGCCAGCAGCTCGCGCGCCGTGCGCCGGCGGCCATCGAGATTAACCATAATTTCATGGCGGCGGGCCTGATTTGGCGTCAGCTTTCGGTCCGTCAGGATTTCCCGCGCCGCGTCCAGCCGCGCCATCTTGTCGACGAAATGCGCGGCGCGCCGTTGCCCGATGGCGCCGATCGACAAGCCTTTCGGGGTTAGCCGCTGGTCGGCATTGTCGGCTCGCAGCAGCAACCGGTACTCCGCCCGCGAGGTGAACATGCGGTACGGCTCGGTGGTGCCGCGGGTGACCAGGTCGTCGATCATCACGCCGATATAGGCATCGGCCCGGTCGAGGACGAGCGGAGCGGCATCGCCGGCGGCCAGCGCCGCGTTCAGACCGGCCATCAAGCCCTGGGCCGCCGCCTCCTCGTAGCCGGTGGTGCCGTTGATCTGGCCGGCAAGATAAAGCCCGGCGACGCGGCGGGTCTCGAGGCTGGGCCAGAGCTCGCGCGAGTCGACGCAATCGTATTCGATAGCGTAGCCCGGCCGGCGCATGACCGCCCGCTCCAGGCCGGGGATCGCCTTCAGCATTTCGAGCTGCACCTCGCGCGGCAGCGAGGTGGAAATGCCGTTGGGATAGATGGTGTCGTCGTCCAGGCCCTCGGGCTCGAGAAAGATCTGATGCCGGTCGCGCTCGCCGAAGCGGACGACCTTGTCCTCGATCGACGGACAGTAGCGCGGACCGGTGCTGTCGATCTGACCGGAATAGATCGGCGCGCGATGCAGGTTGGCCCGGATCAGATCGTGCGCGGCTGGCGTGGTCGTGGTGATATGGCAGAACACCTGTGGCGTGGCGATGCGTTCGGTCATGAACGAGAACGGCACGGGATTGACGTCACCCGGCTGCAGGTCCAGGCCGGCCCAATCGATGGTCCGCCCGTCGAGCCGCGGCGGCGTGCCGGTCTTCAGCCGGCCCATTTCGAAATCCAGACCGTAGAGCGTGTCCGACAGGCCGATCGCCGGCGCGTCGCCGACCCGGCCGGCCGGCCGCTGTTCCTCGCCGATATGGATCAGGCCGCGCAGAAAGGTGCCGGTGGTGAGCACCACCGCGCCGGCGGAAATCACGTCACCATCGGCGGTGACCACGCCCGTGACGCGGCCGTCGGTCAGCCGAAGATCCTCGACGGCGGCGGCGCGCACCTCGAGGTTGGGCGTATTCAGCATCTCCCGCTGCATGGCCTGTCGGTAAAGCTTGCGGTCGGCCTGGGCGCGAGGGCCGCGCACCGCCGGGCCCTTACTGCGGTTCAAGAGACGAAACTGGATACCGGCGGCGTCCGCGACCCGGCCCATGACGCCATCGAGCGCATCGATCTCGCGGACCAGATGCCCCTTGCCGAGCCCGCCGATGGCAGGATTGCAGGACATCTCGCCAATGGTCTCGATCTTGTGGGTCAGCAACAGCGTGCGCGCGCCCACACGCGCCGCCGCCGCCGCCGCCTCGCAGCCGGCGTGCCCGCCCCCAATGACAATGACATCGTACCTAGCCCGCATTTCTCACCCCCATCACGGTCTGCGTCGTGCACAGGCGTTCGACCTGCCAGGAGCGGGCCGAAAAGCGTAGCGGGGACTACGGTTGAGGCCTGCGACGCCGCGGGCGGGCGCCTGCGCGCGACCCTTCGGGCGGCGCCGTGCTGCCGACAGGGGGCGTCGCGCCGCTTGCCCGATGCCCCACATCGCGCCGCGCAGCGCTCCTGCCCTGTCGGCAGCACAGCGCCGCGCAGACCATGATGGGGGTGAGAAATGGGGGCTCGCCATGGCGCGGAATTTAGGGTCCCAGATGGTGCCTGTCAAAGCCGACCGCAAGCGTGTTTCACGTGAAACATCTCGTTAAGCTTCGGCCGCTTATTTGCCGATACAGAAGTCGGCAAAGACCACATCCAGGATGTCTTCCACGTCGACCCGGCCGGTGATCCGGCCCAAAGACCGGGCAGCCAGACGCAGATCCTCCGCGACCAATTCGGGAGCATCTGCCCCGAGCGACCGCTCGAGCGCCGCCCGGCACTCCTCGAGCGCGGCCCGATGCCGCGCCCGGGTCAGCATCGGCGCGCCGCCGGCATCGAGTCGATCTGCGACCATGTTTCCGAGCGCCGATAGAAACGCCGTCATCCCCGACCCGGTCTTGACGGAGATCGGCAAGGCGGGATGTCCAGCCACCGCGACCGTCCCGGCGGCCGGCGCCAGGTCGACCTTGTTCAGCGCCACCAGGGAATTGGCATCGATCAATTCCGCGATCTCAGTTCCGCCAGCATCGGCGGCCGTCGCGTCGGCCAGGACGATCTTCAGATCCGCCTGCGCCGCCCGCGCCAACGCCCGCCGCACCCCCTCGCCTTCGATATCGTCGGCGGCCCGACGCAAACCGGCCGTATCGGCCAGCAAGACCGGGTAACCGCCGATATCGAGATACACCTCGATCACGTCGCGTGTCGTCCCGGCCGTGGTCGAGACGATGGCCGCGTCGCGCCGGGCGAGCGCATTCAGCAGGCTCGACTTGCCGGCGTTCGGCGGGCCGACGATCACCACATAAAGGCCATCGCGCAAACGCTCACCGCGATGACCGTCATCGAGATGGGTGGCGATCCGATCGCGCAGCTCGACGACACGTGGACGCACGGTCGCCGCCAGTTCGTCGGGCAGATCCTCATCGGGAAAATCGATGTCAGCTTCGGCGTGGGCTAAGAGCGAAATCAGGTCGGCTCGCCAGGTCTCGTAGAGATTGCCCAGCGCACCCGACATCTGCCGCAACGCCTGCCGACGCTGGGCCGCCGTTTCGGCCGCCACCAGATCCGCGAGACCCTCGGCTTCGGTCAGATCCAGCCGCCCGTTCAGGAAGCCCCGCTTGGTGAATTCGCCGGGCTCGGCCGGCCGGACGCCGGGCCGGGCGATCAGCGCGTCGGCGAGCGCGGCGGTGACAGCCCGGCCACCATGGACCTGGAACTCGACAATATCCTCGCCAGTAAAGCTATTGGGCCCAGGAAACCAGATCACCAGCCCCCGATCGATGACATCGCCGTCCGGTCCCCGCAGTGTTCGCAGCACGGCGGACCGCGGCGGAGGAACGTCAGAGCCGGTCAGATCGGCCGCTGTATCCGCCGCGCCCGGACCGGAAACGCGGATCACGGCCACGCCCGCTTGGCCCGGCGCCGTCGCCGGCGCGAAGATTGTATCGGCGTCGGCCATCGGCGCGGATCGTCGACAGGCGAATCTAGTCGACGGGCTTGTCGGTTTTCCCGCCCGTCCCGCCCATGGCGACGGACCAGAACATTTTCTGCATGGCGTCCAGTCCCTGCATGCCCGCCGGCAACCAGGTCCGGAACAGGGTCTCGGCATCGGCCGCGGACAACGCCTGTTCCATACGTTCCTTGATGCCGGCCATCATGGCCTCCTGCAGGGGCGTCACGTCCGGGAGACCGAGGAACGCGCGGGCCTCCTCGGGCGTGCAGTCAATATCGATCGTGATTTTCATCGTATCCGGCTCCCGTGGTAGCCTCCGCCCGGGACTGTTCCCAAGCTACGGCAGGCGTCTGGCCGGCGCAAGCCGGCCGACCGCCCGCCATCCCGCCAGCCACGCCGGAGACCGCATGCCGCGCAACAATCTCGACCAGGAGACCAGTCCCTATCTCTTGCAACACCGCGACAATCCGGTGCATTGGCAGGCCTGGGGCACCGAGGCCTTCGATCTGGCCAAGCGCGACAACAAACCGATCCTGCTGTCGGTGGGGTATGCCGCCTGCCACTGGTGCCATGTCATGGCGCATGAAAGTTTCGAAAACGACGCCATTGCCACGGTGATGAACGACCTGTTCGTCAACATCAAGGTGGACCGCGAGGAACGGCCGGATGTCGACGCGATCTATCAGCAGGCATTGTCGCTGACCGGCCAGCACGGCGGCTGGCCACTGACCATGTTTCTGACGCCGGCGGCCGAGCCGTTCTGGGGCGGCACCTACTTTCCGGCCGAGCCGCGTTATGGCCGGCCCGGCTTCACCGACGTCCTGCGCCGGGTATCCGAGATCTATCACAGCCAGCCGGAAACGGTGACGACCAACAAGACGGCGTTGCTCGATGCGCTCGACAAGATCGCCACGCCGCCGCCGGACGCGGTCGCGCACCAGGTCTCGGACGGTATTCTCGATCAGATCGCGGCGCGCATCGCGCAGGAAGTGGATCTCGAGCGCGGTGGCATCGGCAGCGCGCCGAAGTTTCCCCAGCCCTATGCCTTCGAACTGCTCTGGCGGGCCCATCTGCGGACGGGCGACACGACATATCGAAAGGCGGTCGAAATCAGCCTCAAGAACATGTGCCAGGGCGGCATCTACGACCATCTGGGCGGCGGCTTCGCGCGCTATTCCACGGACGACGCGTGGCTGGCGCCGCATTTCGAGAAGATGCTCTACGACAACGCCCAGCTGGTCGATCTGTTGACGCTGGTCTGGCAGGAGACCCGCGAGCCGTTATACGCCGCGCGGATCCGCGAGACCTGCGACTGGGTGCTGCGCGAAATGATTGCCGACGGGGGCGGCTTCGCGGCGACGCTCGATGCCGACAGCGAGGGCGAGGAAGGCAAGTTCTACGTCTGGGGCGAATTGGAGATCAATCGCCTGCTCGGCGACGACGCGACAAAGTTTAAAGAGATCTACGACGTGCAGGCCGGCGGCAACTGGGAAGGCAAGGCCATCCTGAACCGCTCGCGCGACCTGAACCTGTTGTCCGACGACGAGGAAACGGATCTGGCGGCCATGCGGCAGGTACTGCTGAATGCCCGCGCCGAGCGCATCCGGCCGGGCTGGGACGACAAGGTATTGGCGGACTGGAACGGCCTCATGATCGCAGCCATGGCTCAGGCCGGCACCGTGTTCGACGAACCGGCATGGATCACGGCCGCCGAAACCGCATTCGGGTTCGTGGTCACGGCCATGAGCGATGGCGACCGGCTCCGCCACAGCTACCGCGACGGCCGGGCAAAGCATATGGCCATGCTGGACGATTACGCCGATATGGCCCGGGCGGCCCTGGTTCTGTATGAGATCACCGGCAAACCGGACTATCTGACCCGGGCGGAAACCTGGGTCAGCGTCGCCGACGAGCATTATTGGGACGGCCAGCACGGCGGCTATTTCTTCACCGCGAACGATGCGCCGGATCTGATCACCCGTCAGCGGAGCTGCCACGACAATGCGGTTCCGTCGGGAAATGGCGTCATGGCCGGCGTGCTGACCCGGCTATGGCTGCTGACCGGCAAAGATGCCTACCGGCAACAGGCCGATGCCCTGTTCGCGGCGTTCGGCAGCGAGCTTGGCCGGAATTTCTTTCCGATGGCGACCTTCCTGAACAGCGCCGATCTGATGCTGTCGGCAGTCCAGGTGGTGATTATCGGCGAACGCGACGATCCGCCGATGGAAGCGCTGCGGCACGCTGTCTACGGCGCATCGACGCCGAACCGGATTTTGCAGGTCCTGCCCCCCGGCACCGACCTGCCGGCGACCCATCCAGCCCATGGCAAGGGTCAGATCGACGACAAGCCGACGGCTTATGTCTGTATCGGCACCACCTGTTCGCTGCCGCTGACCGACGCGGACGCCCTGCGCGCCGCAATGCCGCGCCCGCCAGAGGTTTGACGTCACATGCCACAGCTCTCAATGCACAGCCCGATCGGCGATCTGACGGTATCGGAGGAAAACGGCGCCATCGTCGCGCTCGATTGGGGCTGGGGCCGCGATCAGGAGACGACACCGTTGCTGCAACGCGCCCGCGACCAGTTGAACGCCTATTTCGATGGCGATCCGGTGGATTTCGACCTGCCGCTCAATCCGGCGGGCAGCGCATTTCAGCGCCGGGTCTGGAAGGCCATGTGCGACATTCCCGCGGGCGGCACCGAGACCTATGGCAGCTTGGCCGGCCGCATCGAGGGCATTGCCCGGGCCGTCGGCACCGCCTGCGGCAAGAATCCGATCCCGATCATCATTCCCTGCCATCGCGTGGTCGCGGCCAACAGTCTCGGCGGCTATTCCGGCGATGGCGGCCTCGATACCAAGGTGGCGCTGCTGCGGCTGGAAGGCGCGCTGTTGTGACAGGCGAAATGGTCACGTCGCAATTGTTGCGATGTCGACCCTACCTCGATTAGCTTGTCGCATGATGTTGAGATGTATGATCTGCGCCCTGTCGCTGATGCTGTTCGCCACGACGGCAGCGGCGCAATCCGTCGAACCCGGACTCGCAAAATGCAAGCGGCCGGAAGCGCCGTTCGTGCCCACTGGCGGATATACCAGCGTCGAAGCCATGAAAGACGCTACCGGCGAAGTCAGGGCGTACTTCAACGGCGTCAACGCCTACATTGTTTGCCTGCGCGATGAATACAATCGGGCGCGGGCCGAGGCG
Source organism: Alphaproteobacteria bacterium (assembly GCA_965232515.1). Lineage (GTDB taxonomy): Bacteria > Pseudomonadota > Alphaproteobacteria > JANQKO01. The sequence goes on from CBDDPY010000002.1 coordinate 4,381,892, forward strand.
GAGCAGATCGAGGCGCAGTGGAAGGACGCGCAGGAGCGTTTCAGGTCGCGTTGACCGTACCGTCGATCGTCACCGGAGACCGCTTTCAACCATGCGCTTGAACGCCGTTTGCTGTGCTTCCGCCAGCGACGTCGGCGCCACCAAGCGCACGTAGATATTGCCCTTTACGCTTTCGAGGATCGCGCCGAGCAAGGTAATGCCCGGGACAGGTGTTTTCGGACCGCCCGGCATGCCGGAGAGGAAGGTGCCGCTGCCTTGGAAGTAATGCACCTGTTGGCCGGCAACCTCCTCGACCGTCACGACGGCCGCTTGCCGCGCGTCAGGCTCGGCGAACTGCTGCCGCCAGCGCTCGATGTTCGCCTCGGCGGAGCCGCCGCGACCGGGACCGAAATAGAAGAAGATACAGGACCCATCGGGTCCATCGCCCGGATTGACGATGCGGAACTGCGCCTGGCGCATCGATGATTGCGGCGGCTCACTCTGCCAGCCCACGGGAGCCTCGAATTCGAAGGCGCCCGCCCGGAAGGTCTCTGCCGTCGCCGATGTGACAACGAAAAAGAACAAAATAAGAACAATCGTTGGCAAACAGTGCGCCTGCCGATAACGCCGACCATTGCCGTTGATGGAGTCATGCATTGCCGGGCAGCCTTCCGCCATAGTCTCGCCTGATGTCGGATTATGACCAGAGCGCGGACCGGCAACCAGCCCCCGGTCCGTCACGTTCCCGTGTCGAGGTCCGCGCTCGGCGGCCCAAGCGTTACAGCCGCAGTCCCACGCCGCAGTCGGTCTTCTGGTTCGCGCCGCCACGGCATTCGAGGAAGGTTCGGTCGCAGGCCGAGAGGGCCAGAAGCGACAGAACGACAAGAACGCCGCCGCAGCGTGCGAAAAGTCGTCGCATGACGTCAATATAGGGCGATTTCCGTCCGATTTCGGCCGGTTTCTTCGGCTGTGGGCGTGACATCGGCGCGGCACGCGGTCTAAAGTCGCGACCTTGGTTAACGCCAATCGGGAATTCTAGGGAGCGCGGCATGGCCGGCAAGGAAATCAACATCAGCTGTGACGATGGCGAGTTCATGGGATATCTGGCGCTGCCGGCTTCCGGCAGTGGTCCGGGCATCGTCGTGATCCAGGAAATCTTCGGTGTGAACGCCGTTATGCGGGAAATCACCGATATGTATGCAAATGCCGGTTTCATGGCGCTGTGTCCGGACCTGTTCTGGCGCCAGGAGCCGGGCGTCAACATCACCGACCAGTCGGAAGAGGAATGGCAGAAGGCGTTCCAGCTCTATCAGGGCTTCGATGTCGACAAGGGCATCGGGGACATCGGTGCCAGCATCGCCGCCTTGCGGGCCATGGACGGCTGCACGGGCAAGATCGGCTCGACCGGCTATTGCCTGGGCGGCCTGCTCGCCTATCTGACGGCCTGCCGGACGGACGCAGCTGCCTCTGTCGGTTATTACGGTGTCGGCATCGAGGAGAAACTGGGCGAAGCGGCGAATATGACCGGCCAAGTGATGCTGCATATCGCCGAGGAGGACGGCTTCGTGCCGAAAGAGGCCCAGGCCAAGATCAAGGACGCGCTCGGCGGCAATCCGAAGGTCACGATCCACAGCTATCCGGGCATGGACCATGCCTTCTGCCGCATGGGCGGCCAGCATTACGACCAGGCGGCCGCCGATATGGCAAACAGCCGCACGCTGGACTTTTTCAACCAACAACTTACCTAAACGTCACATCGGGGCGGCGCCGGTCCGGCGCCGCCGTACTTTTCCAACAACCAAAAAATTGCTCAAACGGGGGAGCAGCATGAACGTACGCGCAATCCAATTCGACAAGACCGGCGGCCCATCGGTGCTGAAGTGGCGGGAGGTCACACTCGGCAAGCCGAAAAAGGGCGAGGCGCTGGTACGTCACACGGCTATCGGCCTGAACTATATCGACACCTATCAGCGTTCCGGCCTCTATCCGTTGCCGCTGCCGAGCGGTCTCGGCCTGGAAGGCGCCGGCGTCGTCGAGGCGGTCGGTGCCGGGGTGACCCATGTCAAGCCGGGTGACCGCGTCGCCTATGCTGGCGGCATGCCCGGCGCCTATGCGGAGGCCCGGGTGATGGGCGCCGACAAGCTGGTCAAGATCCCGGCCAAGATCAGTGACGAACAGGCCGCGGCGATGATGCTGCAAGGCATGACGACGGAGTACCTGGTCCGCCGCACCTATCCGGTGAAGAAGGGCGACATGGTGCTGTTCCATGCGGCTGCCGGCGGCGTCGGCCTGATCGCCGGGCAATGGTTGAAATCGATCGGGGCGGTCGCCATCGGCACCGCCGGCGGACCGGCCAAGTGCAAGCTGGCCAAGGCGCACGGCTATACGCACGTCATCGACTATACCAAGCAGGATTTCGTCAAGCGGGTGAAGACGCTGACCAAGGGTGCCGGCGTGCCGGTGGTCTATGACTCCGTCGGCAAGGACACCTGGGACGGCTCGCTCGACTGCCTGGCGCCGCGCGGCGTGATGGTCAGCTTCGGCAACGCGTCGGGCGCGGTGCCGCCCTTCGCGCCGGGCATCCTGTCGGCGAAGGGATCGCTCTATCTGACCCGACCGACGCTGATGTCCTATACGGCGACCCGCAAGGATCTCGAAGGCTCGGCCAGGGCGCTGTTCAAGCTGGTGACCAGCGGCAAGATCAGAATAGAGATCAACCAGACCTATGCGCTGAAGGACGCCAAGAAGGCGCACCAGGACCTGGAAGGCCGCAAGACCACCGGTTCGACCATCCTCATCCCGTAAATCGGCGGCCGTCGCCGCCGTCGGGCTACTTCACCGGCAGACGCTCCGTCAGCAGGCTGCGCAGATCGCGCACCTCCTGGTGGAGCTCGGCCAGTTGCCGCTGCATGGCTTCGGCATCCGCGTGCGCCGCCTCCTCGATGGCGGCGCTCGCCTCTTTCAGCTCGGCCTCGTGCTCTGATTGCATGGCGCTGACGACGACGGCAATGAACAGGTTCAGCATGGTGAACGTGGCGACCAGGATGAACGGCACGAAGAAGGCCCAGGCATAGGGGTAGACCTCCATCACCGGCCGCACGATGCCCATGGACCAGCTTTCGAGCGTCATGATCTGGAACAGCGAATAGACGCTCGCCGGCACGCTGCCGAACCATTCGGGAAAGCCAGCGCCGAACAGCTTGGTCGCCATCACGCCGGCGACATAGAAGATCAGCAGCAGAAGCGCGGCGATCGAGCCCAGGCCCGGCACGGCGGCCAGCAGCGCCTGAACCACGATCCGCATGCTGGGCACCACGGAGATCAAGCGCAACACACGCAGGATGCGGAGCGCCCGCAGCACCGAGAAGCCTTCGGTGGCCGGCACCACGGCCACGCCGACAACCAGGAAATCGAACACGCTCCAGGGATCGCGGAAGAAGCGCCAGCCGTGCGCCGCCATGCGCATGCCGACTTCGATGACGAAGACGATCAGGATCAGACGGTCGATCGCGATCAGCACCGGCCCGGCGACAGCCATCGCGGTCGGCGAGGTCTCAAGCCCCAGCGTCACCGCGTTGATGGCGATCAGCGTGATGATAAGGCGCTGAAACCAGGCTTTCGCAACAAAGTCGCCCAGCCGGACCCGCCATGCGGCGCGTCCGCCAGCTTCCTTCGCAGTCACGCTATCCGACCCCGGCGGCGCCACGCGTCGTTAGATCAGGTGTTCATGGAGTCGAAGAACTCGTCGTTGCTCTTCGTACCCTTCAGCTTGCCGAGCAAGAACTCCATGGCGTCGACCGTGCCCATGGGATTGAGGATGCGGCGCAGCACCCACATCTTCGCAAGCGCGCCCTTGTCGACCAGCAGTTCTTCCTTGCGGGTGCCGGACTTGGTGATGTCCATGGCCGGGAACACGCGCTTGTCGGACAGCTTGCGGTCCAGCACGATCTCGGAATTGCCGGTGCCCTTGAACTCCTCGAAGATCACTTCGTCCATGCGGCTGCCGGTATCGATGAGCGCCGTCGCGATGATCGTCAGCGAGCCGCCTTCCTCGATGTTCCGGGCGGCGCCGAAGAAGCGCTTCGGACGCTGCAGGGCGTTGGCGTCCACACCGCCTGTCAGCACCTTGCCCGAGGACGGAACGACGGTGTTGTAGGCCCGCGCCAGGCGCGTGATCGAATCCAGCAGGATCACCACGTCGCGCTTGTGCTCGACCAGCCGCTTCGCCTTTTCGATCACCATCTCGGCGACCGACACGTGCCGCGTCGCCGGTTCGTCGAAAGTCGAGCTGATCACCTCGCCCTTCACCGACCGCTGCATGTCGGTCACTTCCTCGGGCCGCTCGTCGATCAGCAGCACGATCAGATAGACCTCGGGGTGGTTGGCAGTGATCGAATGCGCGATCGACTGCAGCAGCATGGTCTTACCGGTGCGCGGCGGCGAGACGATCAGGCTGCGCTGGCCCTTGCCCTGCGGCGCGGTCAGGTCGATGACCCGGACCGACTTGTCCTCGAGGCTCGGGTCCTCGCGCTCGAGCTGAATGCGTTCTTCCGGATAGAGCGGCGTCAGGTTGTCGAAATGCACCTTGTGCCGCGCCTGCTCCGGCGTCTCGAAGTTGATGCTGTTGACCTTCAGAAGGGCGAAGTAACGCTCACCGTCCTTCGGCGCGCGGATCTGGCCCTCGACAGTGTCGCCCGTGCGCAGACCGAAGCGGCGGATCTGGCTGGGACTGACATAGATGTCGTCAGGGCCAGGCAGGTAGTTCGATTCCGGCGATCGCAGGAAGCCGAAGCCGTCCTGCAGCACCTCCAGAACGCCGACCCCGGTGATGTCCTCTTCCTTGTCCGCCAACTGCTTCAGGATGGCGAACATCATGTCCTGCCGCCGCAGCGAACTGGCGTTCTCGACTTCCAGTTCCTCGGCGTAGTCCAGCAAATCGGTTGGCGATTTGCGCTTCAATTCCTGAAGGTTCATTACGAGACCATCACGTACCGGTTGTATAGAAATGCATGGAAGCCTGAATCGGCTTCTCTGAAGCGAGCCAAGGGCAATTCTGCCCAGTTCCCCAGTTCGGGAATTCGTTCACGCGGATTTTCGGTGGGCCACGCCGCCTGGGCGCGCCATCCCGTCAGACCTCATCACGACTAGCACAAACCTCGGAGAAGGCAAAGCCTGTTTTTCGGTCCGCCAGGCCTCAGAACGGCTTGACGATGACCATGATGACGATGACGACCATCAGGACCGCCGGCACCTCGTTCCAGATCCGATAGAACTTGGGCGAGCGGCGGTTGCGGTCGGCTTCAAAATCCTTGCGCCACAGGCCAAACATATGGTGCAGGACAGTCATGGCCGCAATACAGACCAGCTTGACGTAGATCCAGCCGGCCGACCAGTCGACGATCCCCGGCGTCGCCAGCAGCGACAGGCCGAAAATCCAGCTCGCGATCATCGCCGGATTCATGATCGCCCGCAGGAGACGCCGCTCCATCACCTTGAAGGTTTCGCCCTGCGGCGCGCCGTCCGGCGTCTCGGCGTGATAGACGAACAGGCGCGGCAGATACAGCATCCCCGCCATCCAGGCGATGACCGATATGGCGTGCAATGCCTTGATCCACAAGTACCAGTCGGCAAGCAAATCCATATCCCCCAACCCGAGCAGCTAGTCGCCGCCGTTGTGCGGACAACGTCGGAACCCGGATGGACAGATACGGCCACCGTTCTGACTGCACAAGCTGCCTTCGCTGCCGGACAGGGCGAGGTCCGCCATTTCCGCCAGACCGGCTATGAACGGCGTCGCGGTGCCGACAGCCGGCACACGGACATATTCGGGAACGCCCTTCTCATCCGCTAACTCGCGGTACTCGATGTCAAGCTCCACCAGGGTTTCCGAATGCTCCGACACGAAGGCGATGGGCACGACGATCAGCGGCGCCTTGTCCGTCCCACCGCGCGCGATTTCGTCCTCCGTCGACGGTGCGATCCATTCTAGGGGCCCGACGCGGCTCTGATAGCAGACCAGCCAGTCGAGACCGTCGCGCTGTGCCGCTGGCAGCGCCTCGACCACGGCCTCCGACGTTTGCTCGACCTGCCATTGATAGGGATCGCCGCCCGCAATCACCTTCTTCGGCAAACCATGGGCGGAGAACAGAACCCGAGGCCGCTGATCGCCATCAAACCGGGCAATCGCCTCGGACAGCAGATCCGCCTGCGCCTTGATCCAACCGGGCTGCGTCGGATAACAGCACACCGTGCGTGTCGCCGCGTTCAGCTCAACCCTTGCCGCGGCCCGTCGCCAATCCTTGACCGAGGACTCGACCGTCGTCGTCGAGAATTGCGGATAGAGCGGGAGCAGCACCACCTCGTCCGGCCCCCAGGCCGCAACCTCAGCCGCGGTCCGGTCGCTCATGGGATGCCAATAGCGCATGGCGATGAAGACCTTGACCTCGCGATCGCCGGCCAACGCCGTTTCCAGCGCCGCGGCCTGCTCCTGGGTCAGCTCGAGCAGAGGCGACTTGCCGCCGATATTGGCGTAGATCTCGCGCGCCACCGGCGCCCGACGGGTTGAAATCACCTTCGCCAGCAGCCAGCGGAACGGGTTCGGCAGGCCGATGATGGCCGGATCGTTGAACAGATTGAACAGGAAAGGTTTGACCGATTCCGGCCGGTCGGGACCGCCCAAATTGAACAACACTACGGCAAGCTTCGACATCGAAGATACAGACCTGCTTAAGCGCGCCAGCTCTGCACCAGCTCGACAAGCTCAGCCACGTGCTCGGGCGGCGTCTGCGGCACGATGCCATGGCCAAGATTGAATACGAAGGGGCCGTGGCCAAGAGTTTCGAGAATACGGTTCGCGGCCGCGCGCATCTCATCGCCGCCCGCCACCAGGATCTGAGGATCGAGATTGCCCTGCACCGTCGCCACGGGCTGCAAAACGTCCCGCGCCCATGCGAGCTCGACGGTCGAGTCGATGCTGATGCCCGAGACACCGGTCTCGACGGCATACTGGCGATAGCGGTCGCCAACGCCGCGCGGGAAGCCGATCACCGGCAGATCCGGATATTCAGCGCGCAGACCGGCGACAATGGCCGCGGCCGGCGCCAGGCAGAAACGCACGAACGCCGGTTCCGGCAAACGGCCGGCCCAGGTGTCGAAAATCTGGATCGCGTCGGCGCCGGCACGTACCTGGGCCAACAGGTATTCGATGCTGCTCTCGACCAGGAGGTCGATCAGCCGCTGCAGCCCGTCGGGCTCTTCGGACGCCCAACGCAAGGCTCTTGCATGATCGACGCTGGTGCCACCTTCGATCATGTAGGTGGCGACCGTCCAGGGCGCGCCGGCGAAGCCTATCAGGGCCACGTCCGCCGGCAGCTCGCGCCGCAGGATCCGCACCGTCTCGTAGACCGGCGCCAGATGCTCATGCAGCCCGCCAGGCCGCAGAGCGGCGACGGCCTGCGGATCGGCGAGCGGCGTCAGGACCGGGCCCTCGCCCTCGCGCACCTCGACCGTCTGGCCCAGCGCATCGGGGATCAGCAGGATATCGGCAAACAGGATCGAGGCATCGAAGCCGAACCGCCGGATCGGCTGTAGCGTTACCTCGGCGGCCAGTTCGGGCGTATAGCAAAGACGCATGAAACTGCCGGCCTGGGCCCGCACCTCGCGGTACTCCGGCAAATAGCGTCCGGCCTGGCGCATAAGCCAGATCGGCGGCCGTGCGCTCACCTCGCCCTGCAAGGCTCGGATCAATAACGGCTTGGGATCTGATCCCGCTGAACCGCGGGAACTGGACGGGTCGGTCTGCATAACGTCTTTCTACATATAAGTTGTTTTATAGAAAAAGGTTGTTGTTGTAGGTGGATGCCTGTGAGTCCGGTGGATTAATGGACATGCACATGGGTGTCCACAGGCATTGCCGGACCTTGGGCGGCGCCATTGATTTCGTGGATGGTACCGCGAATGCCATCCGCGAATGGCCTGATGCCAGGGCCGCGTCCGGTCCGGGAAGATGTGAATCATGGGGATGGGTGATGGTCTTTGAAGATCGATCCCATCTTTTCTTTTCCCGCACCGAGAAGATCCGCAACGCGCATATCTCCCGGTGTCGGAATCGGAATGGGTGCACGAAAATCTGTTGTCTGGAGATTGGAACCGGCTTATCCCCGGCATTGAGGTTAATCACAGCGTCGCCATCCGTGGCGGCGAGACGGCGGTCATGACCAAATTCCACCTGCATCTGGTGTCCGACTCTACTGGCGAAACGCTCAGCGCGGTCTCGAAAGCCGCTTTGGTGCAGTTCGAGAGCGCGGATCCGGTCGAGCATCTCTGGACCATGGTGCGCAACCACGTCCAGGTCGACCGGGTAATCGACGGCATCACGGCCAATCCAGGCCTGGTCATGCTGACGATCGTCGACCACAACGTGCGCGAGCCATTGCAGGAGGCCTGCCGGCAGCTCCAGGTTCCTTGCGTGTCCGTGCTCGATCCCGTGATTGCCGGCCTGGCGAACTATCTCGGCGTCGACGCCGGCGAAATGCCGGGCCGCCAACACGTAATGGACGCCGAGTATTTCGGCCGGATCGATGCCATCCACTACTGCCTGAGCCATGATGACGGGCAGGGCATGCAGAACCTGAGTCAGGCCGATGTCGTTCTGGTCGGCGTGTCGCGAACCTCGAAGACGCCGACCTGCATTTATCTCGCCAACCGGGGCATCAAGGCGGCGAACGTGCCGATCGTGCCGGGTATTCCCTTGCCTGATGAGTTGGGCGATGTCAGCGACGCGCTGGTTGTCGGCCTGACCGCAAGCCCAGAACGTCTGGTGCAGATCCGACGCAATCGGCTGCTGTCGCTGAACCAGTCGGACGAGACGGACTATGTCGATCTGATGGCGGTGAAGGACGAGGTGGCGCAGGCGCGGCGCCTGTTCGCACAGAAGGGTTGGCCGGCGATCGACGTGACCCGGCGGTCGATCGAGGAAACCGCCGCAGCGATCTTCAACCTCTATACCCGGCGGGCGGAGCTCTAATACCTGTTCGGAACGCTTATGAAGCCGCCAATGCCGCCCAACCGAATGGTATCGGCGGTGCATCGTCCTTTGGATTGGCGACGATTACTTCATCACCGATTTCCAGCCACGGCGCCTGCAGACTCTCGTCTCGGCTGGCCGCGAAGCCGGATCGTGTGGCTTCCGTGCGATTGAGGCTGGCCCGGTAGATGGCGACGGGCGCTTCGTCGCTGCCGATCAGGTATGGCGCCAAATCCGTCACGCCGATCTGTTTCGCGGCCGCGCCAAGGGCGGCGCGATGATCGGCCGAGAGGCGGACCAGCATGTATTGTTCGATGACATCGCCGTTGTCGAGCACGGTGAGCCGGCAATCCTCCTGGCTGGAGGCGAACACGGTGAATGGAAAGCCGTGCTTGGCGATCAATTGGGCCGACATCGCGGCCGCGCTGCGCCGCCCGGCGGCGTTCGGCGGAAAGCCGTAATACTCGAAGAACTTGGCTTCCAACGCCTCGACATAATCCTCGCCCCGTTCGAACAGTCGCCGCTCGATGTAACCGAGATCGCGGGCCAGATCCTTGATGGCGTTGTCGGTCAGGCGCTCGACCTTCACATGCATGTGGGTCAGTTCGAAGACCGGACCGATATCGTCCTCGATCACGCGCTCGGCAACCAGGGCGTAGTCCAGTGTCAGCAGCTTTTCCAACAGGCTGGTGACATCCGGCGAGTCGAGATGGGTCTGGCTGGATTTGAAATCCGAGATGTCCAGCTCGGGCGCCAAACGCTGGATATTGCGCCAGGTGACCCGATTGGACGAGCGCAGGCGGAAATGCTTGTTCAGGCCCCGCGGCAGCGTGCCGTCGAGCAGCAGGACAAAGGCGGTATTCTGGTGCGGCCTTTCGGTGCTGCGCGCGCTGCTGGCCGGCAGGATCTGGCTGGCGTCGGCGAACGGATATGACTTGCCGTCGCGGGTGAAGTTGAAAAAGCTGTCGATCAGGGTGTATCGGATCAAAAACTCGGTCAGACGCGCGCGGGCAGCCGAATAGGAGTCGCGCGGCGCGCCGACGGGAAGTTGGATGATTTCAGCCTTGTCTGACACAGCTTGTGGTTATTCTGTCCGATCGGACCTTAACAATGTATTGTAACCGATTAATGATAAAGGCTGAATTGTACTATGACTAGTGCAAAAGAGTCGCCGGACAATTCGGCGGCAGGTGTTCGTCCGTTGGTCCTGGCCTCGGCCAGTCGATATCGGGCACAGCTCTTGTCGAACGCCGGCGTCGCCGCCGAAATCTGTCCGGCCAGCATCGACGAGGCGGCGCTCAAGCAGTCGATGCAAAGCGAGGGCATGAAAGCCGCCGACATCGCCCTTGGTCTTGCCGAAATGAAAGCCTTACGCGTCTCTCGCACCCGGGCGAACGCCCTGGTGATCGGCGCTGATCAGGTATTGGTCTGTAATGGCGTGCTGTTCAGCAAGCCGCCTGACCTGGCGCACGCCCGGGCCGGTCTGCAGGCGCTGCGGGGCAAGTTGCATGAATTGATGACAGCGGTCTGCATCGCTTTGGACAATAACGTGATCTGGCACCATACCGAACGGGCCCGCCTCAGAATGCGCGATTTCTCGGACGACTATCTGGACCAATACCTGGCGCAAGCCGGCGATACCGTACTGTCCACCGTCGGGGCCTATGAGCTGGAGGGCCTGGGCGCGCAGTTGTTCGACCGGGTCGACGGCGACTATTTCGGCATCCTTGGTTTGCCGCTGCTGCCCTTGCTGGCGTTTCTGCGCGGACACAAGGTCGTGATGACATGACGCTGAGCGGCAAGGCGCGCATCGCCGGCGTCATCGGCTGGCCGGTGGCGCATTCGCTGTCGCCGGCCCTGCATGGCTGGTGGCTGAATGACTACGGCATCGATGGCGCCTATGTGCCGTTCGCGGTGCCGCCGGAAGATCTGGAAGCGGTGTTACGCACGCTGCCGAAGCTGGGCATAGCGGGCTGCAATCTGACACTGCCGCACAAAGAGGCGGCGCTGCGGCTCGCCGATCACGTCACGGCGGAGGCCCGGCGGATCGGCGCGGTCAACACCATCGTGGTCGAGCCCGACGGCACGCTGTCGGGCAGCAACACCGACGGCTTCGGATTCCTCGAAAACCTGCGGGCGGCCTTGCCGGATTGGCGGGCCGATGCGGGTCCGGCCGTGGTGCTGGGCGCCGGCGGCGCGGCGCGGGCGGTGGTCGTGGCGCTACTGGACGCCGGCGCGCCGGTCGTGCGGCTGCTCAACCGCACGCGCCAGCGGGCGGACGATCTGGCCGCGGCGGTGGATGGCCCTATTGAGGTCAGCGACTGGTCGGCGCGCGCCGATGTACTGGCGGATGCGGCATTGCTGGTGAACACGACTCAGTTGGGCATGGCCGGTCAGGATCCGCTGGATCTGGACCTGGCGCGGCTGCCAACAACGGCCGTTGTCAACGATATCGTCTATGTGCCCCTGATCACGCCGCTGCTGGCCGACGCGCGCACGCGCGGCAACCGCATTGTCGATGGCTTCGGGATGCTGTTGCATCAGGCGCGGCCCGGCTTCGCGGCTTGGTTCGGCGTTGAGCCGACGGTTACGGCCGAACAGCATGCGCTTGTCCTGGCGCAGCTCGGCGATTGAGGTCGGATCGATGTTCGTGCTTGGACTGACGGGCTCAATCGGGATGGGCAAAAGCGAGACGGCGAAGATGTTTCGGCGCCTGGGCGTGCCCGTCTACGACGCCGATGCGGCCGTGCATGCGTTGCAGGCCCCGGGCGGCGCGGCGCTGCCGTCGATCGAGGCGGCGTTTCCGGGCGTCGTGCACGACGGCGTGCTGGACCGCGCGGCGCTGCGGAGCCGTGTGGTCGGCGATGCCGCGGCGCTCCGACGGCTGGAGGGCATCATCCATCCCATGGTCGGCCGCCGTCAGCGGGCGTTTCTGGCCGGCGCCGTGCGACGGCGGGAGCCGCTGGTGGTGATCGACGTGCCGCTGCTGTTCGAGACCAATGGCGAAGCGCGCTGCGACGCCACCGCCGTCGTCAGCGCGCCGTTCGCGATCCAGAAGGCGCGCGTGCTGGCCCGGCCGAACATGGACGCCGACACCTTTGCCAAGATCCTGCGGCAGCAGGTGCCCGACGTGGTCAAGCGTCAGCGCGCCGATTTCATCATTCCGTCCAGCCTCGGACGGCGGCATGCCTTGTCATGCGTGCGGCACATCGTCAAACTCTGCCGGCAGCGAATCGGCCATGCTTGGCCGCCGCGCGGCCTGCCGCGGCGACGACCGCCGCGCCATCCCAGCCGAAGGTCCATCCATGCGCGAAGTCGTTCTGGACACTGAAACCACCGGTCTCGACCCGGCGGTCGGTCATCGCATCGTCGAGATCGGCTGCGTCGAGTTGTTGAACCACGTCGCGACCGGCAAGACCTGGCAGGCCTATATCAATCCCGAGCGCGACATGCCGGAAGAAGCCTTCGCCGTGCACGGCCTGTCGGAGACGTTTCTGGCCGACAAGCCGACGTTCCATGCCGTCGCCGACGATTTCATCGCGTTTGTCGGCGACAGCAAGCTGGTCATCCACAACGCCGATTTCGATCTGAAGTTCATCAATGCCGAGCTGGCGGCGCTCGACCGCGCGGCGATTTCCCGCGACCGGGCCGTCGATACCGTGTCGATGGCGCGGCGCAAGTTCCCCGGCGCGCCGGCGAGCCTCGATGCCTTGTGCAAGCGCTTCAATGTCGATTCCTCGGCGCGCACCAAGCACGGCGCCCTGCTCGACTCCGAGCTGCTGGCCGAGGTCTATCTGGAGCTGATCGGCGGGCGTCAGCCGGGCCTAAGCCTCGCTGCCAATGCCGGACCGCAGGCGAGCGTGCCCGTGGCCGAACGGGAAATCCGGCCGCCGCGGCCGCACGCGCCGACCGCCGCCGAGATCGAAGCGCACGAAGCGTTTCTCGAGCGCGACGTAAAGTCGCCAATCTGGAAGCAGTAACGACCGTAACAGGGATCGCCGATCAGGCGGTGGTGTTGTCGGCGGCCTCACCCTCGCCCGGTGCACCGTCGGCCGCCGCGCCATCGCCTTGCGCCCCATCGCCCGCCGGCGCGGCTTGGGCCTGCTGCGCCTGTTGTTGCTGCTCGACGAACAGGCGGGCGAAATCGATCGGCTCCAGCAGCAGCGGCGGGTAGCCGCCGTCGCGGGTCGCATCGGCGACAATGCGCCGGGCAAACGGGAACAGCAGCCGGGGACATTCGATCAGGCAAACCGGCTTCAGGCTTTCTTGTGGCACGTTCAGCAGCGTGAAAACGCCGGCGTAGAGGACCTCGACCACGAATGCCTGATGCTCGGCCCGCTTGGCATGCGCGGTGATGCGCAGCTCGACCTCGTAGCGGTTGTCGCCGAGCGCGCGCGCCCCGACATCCACCGACACCTCGATCTGCGGTGCGTCCTGGCTGGCCAGCAGGCTCTGCGGCGCGTTTGGATTCTCGAACGACAGATCCTTCACATACTGCGCGTTGATCTGCACCTGCGGCATCTGGTTCGCATCGGCCGCGCCCGGTCCGGCAGCGCCGGCGCTGGTGTCGGTCATTCCTGGGGATCCTCCGGTCAAGGCCCGGCTTGGGCCGGGCCGTTGGCTATCACGGAACCGCGTCGACCGGCAAGGTCGCTCAACGCGGCGTGCGGTTCTTGTCGTCGATGCGCTTGTCGGTCGGCGTCACGTCATCGACGTCGTCAAGGTCTTCGAATTCGCCGTCGATGGTTGACCCGTCGCTGTAGCGGCCCGGACCCGGACCGCGTGTGTGATGCATGTGCACCCGGCCCGAGGTGACGAACCAGCGGCCCAAAAGCTGGCGCAAACCTGCCCGCACGGGCGGAATGAACAGCGAGCCGCCGATGGCGTCTGTGACAAATCCAGGTGTTAACAGCAACGCGCCGGCGACAAGCAGGCACAGTCCGTCAAAGACCTCGCGCAATGGCAGCTCGCCGCGATTCATGGCCGATTGCGCCCGATGCAGCGTCGAAAGCCCCTGCAGCCGCAGCATATAGGTGCCGGCCAGCGCCGTGGCGACGACCACGGCCAATGTCGAGGCCAGGCCGATGCGTCCGCCGACCTCGATAAACACCGCGATTTCGATCAGCGGTACGGCAATAAATGCCAGAAGGATGAGCAGGGCCAAGCTTGTCCCCTCTGTCGCAAGGAACTATTTAACTTATAACGGTTTCCATACGTATCGCGGTGGCTGGACTCAGTTCGAGACGAGTCGTAGTGTGGTCTGACCAACGGCCAAGCCGGGCCACCCGATCCGCGTGCAAATCTCGCACGTATACTCCAGACGGGCAAACATGGGCGAAGGTCTACAGTTTCTCGACATCATCTTTTTCGTCATGGTGGCGGGATTCGTCCTGTTGCGGCTCCGCAGCGTGCTGGGTCGTCGGACCGGACATGAACGGCGGCGGCAGGATTCGTTCACCAGCAAGGACGAAGCTGCTGACGATAATGTGGTGTCGCTTCCGAACCGCGGCGACCAGGACACGGCCGCCGACAAGGAAGCCGAGGCGAAACTCTGGGCGGACGACTCGCCGATCGGCCCCGGCCTGACGCAGATCAAGATCGCCGACCGTTCGTTCGAGCCTGGTGAATTCGTTGGCGGCGCCCGCGCCGCCTACGAGATGATCGTGCTGGCGTTCGCCGACGGCCGGCGCGACGACTTGAAGATGCTGCTCAACGACGAGGTCTACGAGAACTTCGAGCAGGCCATTCAGGGCCGCGAGGACGCCAACCAGACCATGGAGACCTCGATCACCGACCTGCGGTCGGCTGATATCGTCGAGGCCGGCATGAACGGCCGCAACGCCGAGGTCACGGTGAAGTTCGTCTCCGACATGATCAGCGTGGTTCGCGATCAGGACGGCGAGATGATCCCCGGCTCGAACCCGGCCGAGCATGAAGTGGTCGACATCTGGACGTTCGCGCGCAACGTCGACGCGCGCGATCCCAACTGGGCGCTGGTCTCGACCCGCAGCGAAAACTAGTTCCGCCAAACGATGTCCGGCCGCGTCGCGGCAATTCTCGCCATACCGGTTCTGATCGGTCTCGGCCTCGGCCTGTGGCTGATCAGCAAGCCCAGTCTGGCGCCCCGCCTGGCGTTGGTCCCGGCCGCGTTCGACGATCTGCGGGGCTGGGCCGACGATAACCACGCCGCGGCCGTGGCCGCCCTGCGGCGCAGCTGCGAACGTTGGCGGCGCCTGCCGGCCGACCGGGCGCTGGGCCGCAACGGCATCGCCGGCACCGTCGGCGATTGGCAGCCGATCTGCGCGGAAGCGCTGGCATTGCCGCCCGACGCGGCGGTGCCGGCCCGCGCCTTCTTCGAAAGCTATTTCAGGCCTTATGCCGTGGCGATGGGCGGCGAGACCGCGGGCTTGTTCACCGGTTATTACGAGGCGGCGTTGCGCGGCAGCCCTCAGCCGGACGGCGATTTCAAGACGCCGCTGCTGGCCAAGCCCGACGATCTGGTGATGGTCGACCTCGGCCGCTTTCGCGACGACCTTGCCGGCGAACGGATCGCCGGCCGCGTGGTCGACGGACGGCTGGTGCCCTATGCGACGCGGGCCGATATCGATGGCGGTGCGCTGTCCGGCAGGGACTTGGAGCTGATCTGGGTTGACGATCCCGTGGACGCCTTCTTCCTGCAGATCCAGGGTTCGGGTCGGGTCGCCCTGCCCGACGGCGGCGATCTGCGGTTGGGTTATGCCGGCCACAACGGCCATCCCTACTTCGCCATTGGCCGCGAGCTGATCCGCCGCGGCGCGCTGACCCGCGAGACCGTGTCGATGCAGTCGATCCGGCAATGGCTGGCCGATAATCCGGACGAGGCCGTCGAGGTCATGCAGCTCAATGCGTCTTTCATTTTCTTCCACCCGCTCGACACCGACGGACCGCTGGGCGCGCAGGGTGTGGTCCTGACGCCGGGCCGGTCGCTGGCGGTCGACCGGCGGCACGTGCCGCTGGGCCTGCCGATCTGGCTCGACGCATCGGCGCCGTCGGCCGACGGCAGCGAGGACCGGCCGCTGCGCCGGCTGATGGTGGCGCAGGATACCGGCGGCGCGATCCGCGGTCCCATCCGCGGCGATGTCTACTGGGGCGGCGATGCGGCGGCGGCCGAGATCGCCGGCCGCATGAAGCATCCCGGCCGCTGGTATCTGCTGTTGCCGCGTTCGTTGCCACCGCCCGGTGTCGCCGCCAACTGACGGCTGCTATATATTCTTAGTCGGCGATACGGGGTCAGGGAGTGGGATGTCCGAGAAACCGAAGAATGTTGGCCTGTTCGTTACCTGCCTGGCCGACCTGTTCCGGCCGACCGTCGGATTCGCGGCTGTCAAGCTGTTGGAAGACGCGGGCTGCCGGGTGCATGTGCCGACCCAGACCTGTTGCGGCCAACCGGCGTTCAACGCCGGCGCCACGGCCAATGCGCAAGGCATTGCGCGCGACGTAATCGCCGCGTTCGAGCGTTTCGACTATGTCGTCGCGCCGTCCGGGTCGTGCGCTGGCATGATCAGCAAGCACTATCCCGAGCTGTTTCAAGACGATCCGACTTGGTCGAAGCGGGCCCGCGCGCTCGCCATCAAGACGTTCGAGCTGGTGAGCTTCCTGACCGACGTGCTGGGCGTGCGCGAGGTCGACGCGGCGTTCGAGGGCAAGGTCACCTATCACGACTCCTGCTCGGGTCTGCGCGAGCTCAACGTAAAGCGCCAGCCGCGGCAACTGCTGCGCCAGGTCGAGGGGCTGGAGCTGGTCGAGCTGCCAAGCGCCGAGGAGTGCTGCGGCTTCGGCGGCACGTTCTGCGTGAAATACGCCGACATCTCCATCGACATCGTCGAGCGTAAGCGCAAGGACGTCGTCGCCACCGGAGCCGATATGCTGCTGGCCGGCGACCTCGGTTGCCTGATGAACATGGCCGGGCGGCTGCATCGTGAAGGCGGCGGCGTAAAGGTCCGCCACGTGGCCGAGGTGCTGGCGGGCATGACGGACGACGCGCCGCCGATCGGCGATGCCGGCGCGACGCCGGCGCGGGAGGGCTGAGCCATGGAGTTCATGCAGTCCCGCAAGTTCAAGGACAACGCGCGGGAGGCCATGGCCGACCGCAATCTGCAGTCGGCGCTGGCGCAGTTGAAGGGCGGTTTCATTCCCCGGCGGCAGGAAGCGGCCGATCGCCTGCCCGAGTTCGACGCGCTGCGGGACCGCGCCCGGGAACTCAAGGATCACGTGCTGGCGAACCTCGACTTCTATCTCGAGACCTTCGAAGAGAACTGCCGGGCGGCCGGCGGCAGCGTGCACTGGTGCGCGACGGCCGAGGACGCCCGCGCCGCGATCCTGGGCATCTGCCGCGAGGCCGGTGCCAAGACGGTGACCAAGGGCAAGAGCATGGTCGCCGAGGAAATCCATCTGAACGGCTTCCTCGAACGCCATGGCATCACGCCGGTCGAAACCGATCTCGGCGAATACATCATCCAGCTGGCCGAGGAGCCGCCGAGCCACATCATCGGTCCGGCCGTGCACAAGACCAAGGATCAGGTCTCGGACCTGTTCCTGGAGCATCACCGGCAATACGGTAAGACCGTGCGGCAGACCGAGCCGGCGGCGATCATCAACGAGGCGCGCGAGGTTCTGCGCCAGAAGTATTTCGACGCCGACGTCGGCATCACCGGCGCCAACTTCCTGATCGCCGAGACCGGCAGCACGATCATCGTCACCAACGAGGGCAACGGCGATCTGACGCAGACCCTGCCGAAGACGCATATCGTCGTCACCTCGATCGAAAAGGTCATCCCCACGCTGGAGGATGTCTCGACGATCCTGCGCGTGCTTGCCCGCTCGGCCACCGGCCAGGATTTCTCGGCCTACACCACGCTGTCGACCGGAGGCCGCCGGGACGGCGATCTCGACGGGCCCGAGAACTTCCACGTGATCCTGCTGGACAACGGGCGCAGCGCCATGCTGGGCACCGAGTTCCAGGACATGCTGCGCTGCATCCGCTGCGGCGCCTGCATGAACCATTGTCCGGTCTATCACTCGGTCGGCGGCCACACCTATGGCGCGGTCTATGTCGGACCCATGGGCGCCGTGCTGACGCCGTCGCTGGAGGGCATCGACGATGCCCGGCATCTGCCCAGCGCCTCGACCTTCTGCGGCCGTTGCGAAAGCGTCTGCCCGATGAAGATCCCGCTGCCGAAGATGATGCGGCATTGGCGCGAACGCGCCTATGACAGCGGCGCCAGCCCGCCCCTGGAACGCTGGGGCGTCAATGTCTGGGCCTGGACGGCGCGGCAGCCCTGGCTCTACGGCGCTGGCGCGCGATTGGCCGTACGCCTGCTGAAGCGGCTGGGCCGCGGCAATGGCCGCCTCCGGCGGCTGCCGCTGGCCGGCGGCTGGACCAAGGGCCGCGACTTTCCGACGCCCGAGGGCAAAACCTTTCAGGAGCAGTGGCGGGCCCGGCAGCGGGCGGCGCGGGTGGGGCCATGACAGAAGCGGCCGATCCGAAGCGAACGGCGATGCTCGCCAGCATCCGGCAGTCGCTCGGCCGGTCCGGGCTGAGCCGGGACGCCCGGCGCGAGCTCGACGACCGCATCCGTCGGCACAAGGCGAACCTGATTCCGAAGCGCGGCCGCGGCAACCATGCCGAACAGGTCGAGCGTTTCGTCGCCATGGCCGAGTCGGTGGCCGCGACGGTGGAACGGCTGGAGAAAGACACCGATGTGCCGGCCGCGCTGGCGGCCTATCTGCGCCAGCACAACCTGCCGATGGAGGTGATGCTGGCGCCGACCGACTGGCTGTGCGATCTGCCCTGGGAAAGCCAGCCCATGCTGACGGTGCGCAGCGGCAGCGCCCGCAACGAGGACATGGTGTCGCTGACGCCCGCCTTCGCCGGCATCGCCGAGACGGGCACGCTGATGATGACCAGCGGCGGCGCGCATCCGACGACGCTGAACTTCCTGCCGGATCACCATGTCGTCGCGATCCGCAAGAGCCAGATCGTCGGCGCCTACGAAGACGCCTGGGACCGGCTGCGCAAGGACCGGAAGAACGGCCGTGGCTTCGACTTGCCGCGCACGGTGAACATGATCACCGGGCCATCGCGCACCGGCGATATCGAGCTGACCATCCATCTCGGCGCGCACGGCCCCCGCAGCCTCCACATCCTGCTGATCGATGACGACCCGTCGTGACAAGCGCGGCAAACCGAAGGACCGCCGGCCGACGGAAGACGAGCTGACCCTGTTCGAGTCGGCGATGCGCGACACGGCGCGCCGTCGGCCCGCAGCACCGCGCGCAGAGGTGAAGCCGGCCGCCGCAAAGAAGCCGCCGCCGAAACCGACGACAAGCCGTCGAACGCCCGTTGCGCCTAAGCCGGCGGCGCCGAACGGCGTCGACAAGCGCACGGCGCAACGGTTGCAGCGCGGGCAGATGCCGATCGAAGCCCGCCTCGATCTGCATGGCCGGCAGCAGACCGCCGCGCACCGCGAGCTCACCGCCTTCATCAACGCCAGCCACGCGGTCGGACGGCGCTGCGTCCTGATCATCACCGGCAAGGGCGCGCCGCGGGCCGAGGATGCGGACGAGATCATGCCCGACCGGCAACGCGGCGTTCTGAAGCGGCAGGTGCCGCTTTGGCTGTCCGAGGCGGGATTACATGAAAAGGTACTGTCCGTGCAGCCGGCGCGACGTCAACATGGCGGCGACGGCGCGCTCTACGTGCTGCTGCGACGGCGGCGGGAGAGTAAGCCGAAATGATGGAGGGCTTGTAATGCTGCTGGAAGGGTCCTGTCATTGCGGCGCGGTCCGGTTCTCGGTGGAGTCGCACACGCCGCAGCCCTATATGCGCTGCTATTGCTCGATCTGCCGCAAGACGGCGGGAAGCGGCGGGTTCGCGATCAATCTGGCGGGCGTTGCCGACAGCCTGCAGGTGGACGGCCGGGAGAATATGTCGATCTACCGCGCCAGGCGGAATGGCGGCGAAAGCGACCTGCAGCGGCATTTCTGCAAGATCTGCGGCTCGGCCCTGTGGTGCTACAGCGAACACTGGCCGGAGCTGATCCACCCGCACGCGTCAGCCATCGATACGCCCCTGCCGCGGCCCACGGCCTTTGTCGACATCATGCTGGACTCGGCCGCGCCCTGGGTCGTGCCGCACGAGGGCGACAACATCGACAGGTTCCGCGAATACCCCAACGAGTCGATCGACGACTGGCACAAGTCCCGTGGCCTCTGGGTCGACTGACATGTCCGGCGCCGACGACCTGTTCCAGCATCACTATGCCGACCTCTCAGAGGTGCGCATGCATTACGTCACGGCCGGCGACGGCCCGCCGCTGGTGCTGCTGCACGGCTGGCCGCAGACCTGGTACGAATGGCATAAGGTGATTCCCGCGCTCGCCGAGCGCTTTTTGGTGATCGCGCCGGATCTGCGCGGCCTTGGCGATACCTCGCGGCCGGCCGACGGCTACGACAAAAAGACGGTGGCCGCGGATCTGCGCGAGCTGCTGGTCGACCGGCTCGGTCATCGGCGCATCAATCTCGCCGGCCACGACTGGGGCGGTCCCGTCGCCTATGCCTATGCCGCCGCCGATCCGGACTCGGTGCGGCGGCTGGCGATCCTCGACGTGGTGATCCCCGGCGATGGCGGCGATCTGAGCCAGGGCGGGCGGCGCTGGCATCACGCCTTCCACCGCACACCGGACCTGCCGGAAGCGCTGACCGAGGGACGCGAACGCATCTACCTGATCTGGTTCTACCGGACCTTCGCGCACCGCGCCGAGGCGTTCAGCGAGGCCGACATCGACGAATATGCGCGGTGCTATAGCCAGCCCGGCGCCATGCAGGCCGGTTTCGCCTATTACCGGGCCGTAAAGCAGGACATCGCCGACAATGCCGAGATCATCGCCCGGCGCAAGCTGCCGATGCCGGTGCTGGCGTTGGGCGGCGACAGCGCCTGGGGCCGGCGCGAGGAGCCGCTGGAGTCGCTGCGCCGCGTGGCGACCGATGTCGAGGGCGGGGTTGTCGCCGAATGCGGGCATTTCATCCCGGAGGAGCAGCCGGACGCGCTGGCCGCGCGGTTGCTGGCCTTCTTCGGCGCCGACGGCGACTGATCGCCGATGACGCCGCTGGGTCAGCGCATTCGCCTATTGCGGCGGCGGCATCGGGTGACGCTGAAGCAGATGGCTGCCGACCTGCAGATCTCAGCCGCTTATCTGTCGGCGCTCGAACACGGTCATCGCGGCCGGCCGTCGCCGATCCTGGTGGATCAGATCTGCAGCTATTTCCACATAATCTGGGACGATGCCGACGAGTTGCGCCGGCTCGCCCGCCTCAGCCACCCCCGGATCACCATCGACACGTCCGGCCTCAGCCCGCGCCACACGCTGCTGGCCAACCGTCTGGCCGAGGCGATCCGCGATCTTTCCGAGGAAAAGGTCAATCGCATGCTACAAGAAGTGGGCGAGGAACCCGGTTAACGGGGCGCCGCCGGCATGGCGTGCCCTTCGAGCAGGATCTTCTTCGCCGTGATGCCGTCGGCGAGAAAGTCCAACACGGCGCGGATCGGGGCGGTTGTCCTGAGGTCGGCGTGGGTCAGGATCCAGAGCGGACTGCGCATGGCCTGCTGCGGCGGCAACGCGCGGACAAGATCCGGCACGGCGTCGCCCAGAAAGCAGGGCAGCACGGCGAAGCCTAAGCCGGTTGAGCAGGCGATCATCAGGTGCGCGAAGCTGTTCGAACGGTAGATTCCATGACTGCCGGGGACAACCTGGCGTAGCCATTGCGCGACGGTGGTGTGGGCCAGGCTGTCGTCCGGCGCCAGCAGGTTTTCGTGGATCAGATCGCTGGCCCTGGTGAGCGGCGGCCGACTGCCGACGAACTTGCGTTCGCCGTAGACGGCGAAGGCGATATCGGCGATGTGGCGGCCGACGATCGTGTCCGGCGGCTGTGCGCCTGGCCGCAGGGCGATATCGGCATCGCGCTTCGTGAGATTGATGATGTCGTTCGAGACACGGAGCTCGAGCTCGATGCCCGGATGCCGGCGACGCAGGCCGGCGAGGATCGGCGGCAACAGCGAGTCGGCGATGTCGTCGGGCACGGCCAACCGGACAATGCCGGACAATTGGACTTCGCCCCCGGCCAGACGGCGGGCCATGCCCAGCATCTCGTCCTCGACGCGTCGGGCCGCGGTCAGCATCTCCTCGCCCGCCGGCGTCGCCGCATAGCCGCCGGGCAGGCGTTCGAACAGCCGCAGGCCGAGCCGTCTCTCCAACGCGTCCAGCCGGCGCAACACGGTGGTATGGCGCACGCCAAGCAACCGGCCGGCCGCCGACAGGTTGCCGCCGCGGGCGATCGCCAGGAAAAATCGGATATCGTCCCAATCTCGCATTCAAGAACCATATCGTGCGAAAATGCACATTCTGTTTGCATATTATGATCCAGACTGTCGAAGATCGCACGAAATTAACCTTATCGACCACAAATATGCCCGATGATTGTTTCCATAATATCGGCATTGGTGATGGAGATTTTGCCATAACGCGGAGAAATCGGTGCGCCGGTCCGCAACACCATCGGCGCGGAACGCCATTCCCGACGCTCAATGCCGGGTGCTAGCCTGTCCGCGGGATGAGCGTATGGGAACCCCCGACATGGATCGAACCGATTATCTGCTGGTCGTGACATCGCGGCCGGAACCGGCCATCGAGGACGATTGGAACCGCTGGTACGCCGAGGTGCATCTGCCGGAAATCGCCGATTGCCCCGGCTTTGGCGCGGCGCGCCGCTATCGGCACGATGCGCCGGGCGAACGGAACTATCTGGCGGTCTATGAGGTCGACGGCCCCGAGGCGCTGCAGAGCGTCGAATTCAGCGCCCGCCGCGGCTGGGGGCCGTTCGCCGGCAAGGTCGAATGGACGACGCGCCTGTACCGGCGCATCGCGGAAACGGTACCCGACGGCGGTTCGCCTAAAGAATGAACTTCGAGAGGTCGGCGTCCTTCGCCAGGTCGCCGATATGCTCGCGCACGAAGGCGGCGTCGATGGCGATGGTCTGATCCGGCTTGTCGCTGGCGGTGAAGCTGATGTCGTCCAGCACCCTTTCCAGGATCGTGTGCAGGCGCCGCGCGCCGATATTCTCGACGTTGTTGTTGACCTCGGCGGCGAGCTTGGCGAGCTCGTCGACGGCGTCCTCGGTAAACTCCAACGTGACCTTCTCGGTGCCCATCAGCGCGACATACTGCTTGATCAGGCTGAATTGCGGCTCGGTCAGGATGCGCTTGAAATCGTCCTCGGTCAGCGCCTTCAGCTCGACCCGGATCGGCAGCCGGCCCTGCAGCTCGGGCAGCAGGTCGGACGGTTTGGCCAGATGGAAGGCGCCCGACGCGATGAACAGCACGTGGTCGGTCTTCACCGGCCCGTGCTTGGTCGACACCGTGGTGCCCTCGATCAGCGGCAGCAGGTCGCGCTGCACGCCCTCGCGGCTGACATCGGCGCCGGAGCGTTCGGCCCGCGCCGTGATCTTGTCGATCTCATCCAGGAAGACGATGCCGTTTTCTTCTACCGATGCGAGCGCTTCGCGCGTCAATTGCTCGTCGTCGAGCAGCTTGTCGCTCTCCTCGGCCAGCAGGAGGTCGTAGGAATCCTCGACCGTGATGCGCTTGCGCTTGGTGCGGCCGCCGAAGGCCTTGCCCAGCATGTCGTTGAGGTTGAGCATGCCCATCTGCGCGCCCGGCATGCCGGGGATCTCGAACGTCGGCATGCCGCCGCCGGTATCGGCCAGATCGAGCTCGATTTCCTTCTTGTCGAGCTCGCCGGTGCGCAGCTTCTGGCGGAAGGCGTCGCGGGTCGACTTGCCGGCGTTTTCGCCGACCAGCGCGTCCAGCACGCGTTCCTCGGCGTTGAGCTCGGCCCGGGCCGTCACTTCCTTGCGCTTGCGCTCGCGCGCCATGCCGATCGACACCTCGACCAGATCGCGGATGATCTGCTCGACGTCGCGGCCGACATAGCCGACCTCGGTGAATTTCGTCGCTTCGACCTTGATGAACGGCGCGCCGGCGAGCCGGGCCAAGCGCCGGGAGATCTCGGTCTTGCCGACGCCGGTCGGGCCGATCATCAGGATGTTCTTGGGCAGCACTTCCTCGCGCAGGCCCTCGTCCAGCTGCATGCGCCGCCAGCGGTTGCGCAGCGCGATGGCGACGGCGCGCTTGGCGTCGTTCTGGCCGATAATGAAGCGGTCGAGCTCGGAGACGATCTCGCGGGGACTGAAGGCGGTCATGAGGTCAGCTGTTCGACAATGATGTTTTCGTTGGTATAGACGCATATATCGGCCGCGACCGACATGGCCCGCCGCGCGATTGCCTCGGCGTCCATGTCGTCCCGGTCGATCAGCGCGCGGGCCGCCGCCAGCGCGTAGTTGCCGCCCGAGCCGATGCCGATCAGACCGTCCTCCGGCTCCAGTACGTCGCCGGTGCCGGTCAGCACCAGGCTGACGTTTTTGTCGACCACCGCCATCATGGCTTCCAGGCGGCGCAGAAAGCGGTCGGTGCGCCAGTCCTTGGCCAACTCGACGCAGGCCCGCGTCAGGTTGCCGGGATGCTGCTCCAGCTTGGCCTCCAGCCGCTCGAACAGCGTGAAGGCGTCGGCCGTGGCGCCGGCAAAGCCGCTGATAACCTCGCCGTGCGCCAGGCGGCGGACCTTTTTGGCGTTCGATTTGATCACGGTCTGGCCCAGGCTGACCTGGCCGTCGCCCGTGACGACGACGCTGTCGCCCTTGCGCACGGACAGGATGGTGGTCCCGTGCCACTGTTGGCTCTGCTCTGACTGCACCAATGGAATCCTCGGTCAATGACGCTGCCTGGCCCCACGGCAGCGACCCCCACGATGTAAGGCCGAAGGGGTAGGCGTCAAGTGCATGCGCGAGGTGCGGCCCGACGTGCTGGCGGGGCGGGCGGGTTCCTGCTATACCGCCGGCCTGATTACCGCCAGTTTATCGCATTTTCGGGCAGTGGAGACGCGGCGCCATGCGCCAGGCCAGCATCGAACGCAAGACCAAGGAAACCGAGATCACGGCGACCGTCAACCTGGACGGCAGCGGGACTTACGATGTCGAGACCGGCATCGGCTTCCTCGACCATATGCTGGAGCAACTCTCGCGCCATAGCCTGATCGACCTGACGCTTCGGGCCAAGGGCGACCTGCATATCGATTTCCACCACACCACCGAGGACACCGGCATCGTCATCGGCGAGGCGGTGAGCAAGGCGCTGGGCGACCGCGCCGGCATTACGCGCTATGCCGATGCGCTGATTCCCATGGACGAGACGCTGACGCGGGTGGCGCTCGACGTCTCCAATCGGCCGTACCTGATCTGGAAGGTGAACTTCTCCAAGCCGAAGCTGGGCGACATGGACACCGAGCTGTTTAAGGAATGGTTTCAGGCCTTCGCCCAGCAGGCCGGCATCACGCTGCATGTCGAGAACCTCTACGGCGAGAACAACCACCATATCGTCGAGAGCTGTTACAAAGGTCTGGCCCGCAGCCTGCGCCGGGCGATCGAGATCGACCCGCGCAAGGCCAACGCCGTGCCCTCGACCAAGGGCGTGCTCGGCGGCTCGCTTTAGCCGGCCGGCAAGGAGCGGCGGGAGCGCGAGATGATGCGCGTCTATACGGTGATGGACCGCACGGCGCCGGCGGGTGACGATCCCGACGTGGTGCTGGTCAAGGAGGGCATCTGCTGGCCGGCCTTGGTAATCCCGGTCATCTGGATGCTGTTCCGCCGGCAATGGATCGGCCTGTTGGCCTATGTGACGCTGGGCTTGGCGCTCGCCTCGGCCGGCGCGCTGTTGGGATTGCACGAGATGTTGCAATCGTTTTTGGCCTTCGGTCTGAACGTTCTGGTGGCCGTCATGGCGAACGATTGGCGCCGCTGGCGGCTGGAAGCGGCCGGTTATGTCATGCGCGGGGTTGTCGCAGCGCCGAACCCCGCCGAGGCCGAGGCGCGGCTGTTTTCCGGCCCGTGGTTGGACGAATACCGCGCCCGGCAGGCGGCCGGCGCGCGGCCGGCGACGAGCTTTCTCGATCCGCAGACGGTGCTGCCATGACCACCGCGATTATCGACTACGGGTCCGGCAACCTGAGATCGGCAGCAAAAGCGTTCGCCCGGGCGGCGGCCGAAACCGGCGGCGATGCCGAGGTGGCGGTGACCGCCGATCCCGACGTGGTGGCGCGGGCGGACCGGATCGTGCTGCCGGGCGTGGGCGCTTTCGCTGATTGCCGCGCCGGTCTGTTGACGTTGGCGGGTATGCGCGATGCGCTCGACGAGGCGGTGCGGCAGCGCGGCCGGCCGTTCCTTGGCATCTGCGTCGGCATGCAACTGATGGCGACGCGGGGTCTCGAGCATGGCTGTCACGACGGCTTCGACTGGATCCCGGGCGACGTCGTGGCGCTGACGCCTGACGATCCGACCTTGAAGGTGCCGCAGATCGGCTGGAACGACCTGCATATCGACCGCGCGCATCCGGTGCTGGCCGGCCTCGGTGGTGAGGATGCCTACGTCTATTTCGTGCACAGCTATTATCTGGCGGCGGGGTCCGAGCATGTGTTGGCGCACATCGACTACGGCGGGCGCGTGGCGGCGGTGGTCGGCCGCGACAATCTGGTCGGCACGCAGTTCCATCCGGAAAAGAGCCAGACGCTGGGCCTACGGCTGATCGCCAACTTCCTCGCCTGGACGCCATGATCCTCTATCCCGCCATCGACCTGAAGGACGGCGCCTGCGTGCGTCTGCTGCGCGGCGATATGGCGCGGGCGACTGTGTTCAATACCGATCCGGCGGCGCAGGCGCGAGCGTTCCAGGATGCCGGGTTCGAACGCCTGCATCTCGTCGACCTGAACGGCGCCTTCGAGGGCCGTCCGGTGAACGCCGAGGCGGTGGCCGCGATCCTGGCCGCGATCGACATGCCGGTGCAACTCGGCGGCGGCATCCGCGACAACGACACGGTCGAGATGTGGCTCGAGGCCGGCGTCGGACGGGTCATTCTGGGCACGCTGGCGCTGCGCGAACCTGATCTGGTGAAAGCGATCTGCGCCCGCTTTCCAGACCGTATCGCCGTCGGCATCGACGCGCGCGACGGCCGGGTCGCGGTTGAGGGCTGGGCCGAGCAGTCGGACATGACCGCGCTCGATCTGGCGCGGCGCTTCGAGGACGCCGGCGTCGCCGCGGTGATCTATACCGACATCGACCGCGACGGCGCGCTGCAGGGCGTGAATGTCGAGGCGACGGCGGGGCTGGCGGAAAACCTGTCCATGCCGGTGATCGCGTCCGGCGGCGTCAGCAGCCTCGACGATCTCAAGGCGCTGAAGGCCGTGGCCGCTACCGGGATCGAAGGCGTGATCAGCGGCCGGGCGCTTTATGACGGCCGCCTCGATCCGCGCGCGGCTTTGGATCTGCTGGCGGCCTGAGCGCGGTGACGACGCGATGCTGACGAAACGGGTGATTCCCTGCCTCGACGTGAAAGACGGGCGCGTCGTCAAGGGCGTGAACTTTGTCGATCTGCGCGACGCGGGCGACCCGGTCGAGCAGGCGCGACTCTATGATCGCGAGGGCGCCGACGAGCTCTGCTTTCTCGACATCACGGCGTCGTCCGACGACCGCGCGATCCTCTATGACGTGGTTGCGGCGACAGCCGAGCAGTGCTTCATGCCTTTGACCGTCGGCGGCGGCGTGCGCGTGGTCGACGACGTGCGCAAGCTGCTGCTGGCCGGCGCCGACAAGGTCTCGATCAACACCGCGGCCGTGCACCGGCCTGAGTTCGTCGCCGAGGCGGCGCGCAAGTTCGGCACGCAATGCATCGTTGTCGCCATCGACGCCAAGCGCAACGATGCCGGCGGCTTCGAGGTCTTCACCCATGGCGGCCGCAACGCCACCGGGATCGAGGCGGTCGGCTGGGCCCGGCGCATGGTCCAGCTCGGCGCCGGCGAGCTCTTGCTGACTTCCATGGATCGGGACGGCACAAAACAGGGCTTCGATCTCGAGCTGACGCGCGCGATCAGCGACGCCGTTTCCGTGCCGGTGATCGCATCCGGCGGCGTCGGCACGCTGGACCATCTGGTCGAGGGCGTGCGCGAGGGCCATGCCGACGCGGTGCTGGCCGCGTCGATCTTTCATTTCGGCGAGCATTCGATCCGCGACGCGAAGGCGCATATGCGGGCCGCAGGACTGCCGGTACGGATGTAGATCAATGCCGACGCTCTGTCTGCTGCGGCACGCCAAGTCCGCCTGGGACGATCCGACGCTCGACGATCACGACCGGCCGCTGCAGGCGCGCGGCGAACGCGCGGCGGTGCTGATGGGACAGTTTATGCGTCAGCAGGACATCCGTCCCGACCTGGTGCTGTGCTCGTCGGCGCGGCGGGCGCAGGACACCTGGGCCCTGGCGGCGACCCGGCTGCCCGGCAGCCAGGCATTGTCAGTCGAACGCGAGCTCTACCTTAGCGGCGCGACGGAGCTGCTGGAACGCTTGCAGTCGTTGCCGCGCAGCGCCGAGACGGTGGTGTTGGTGGCGCATCAGCCCGATATGCAGGACTTGGCGCTGATGCTGGTCGATGACGGTCCGGCCGACGATCTCGAGCGCCTGCAGGAGAAGTTTCCGACGGCCGGCCTCGCTGTCATTGCGGCGCCTGGAAAGGACTGGCGCGGTCTGAAACCCGGTTCGGCGCGTCTGGAGCTCTTCGCGGCACCGAAAAGCCTGGTCTGAACCGCGCCGCGGCCCATGTCATAAAACTGTAACAGTGCTGTCGTTGCCACGGCAGGACCCGCGTCTTAACGTGCCCGCACGTTGGAGGCGTGTGCTGGGGGTTCCGGCTTGGACGATCGCGAGATCGAACTGAAGCTACAGATCGCGGCCGAGGACATGGCGCGTCTGCGCCGCAACCCGGCGCTGCGGGCGATGACCGACGGCCGTCCGGTCACGCGCCGCCTGCGCTCGGTCTATTTCGACACACCGAAACTGCAGTTGTGGAAGAAGCGCGTGACCCTGCGGCTGCGTCAGATCGGCAAACGCCAGGTGCAGACCATCAAGGCCAACGGCGTCGGCCGCGTCGGCGTGACCGACCGCAACGAATGGGAAAAGGACGTCAACGGCGACAGTCCGGATCTGGCCGCGACCTGCGAACCGCTGGTCGCCGAACTGCTGCAGAAGCCCAAGGTGAAGCGCCGCATCGCGCCGGCGTTCGAGACGGATATTCGCCGGACCACGCGCCTGCTGAATGCGCCGGGTGGCGGCCGCATCGAGCTGGCGATCGACGTCGGCGAGATCCGGCGCGGCGACAGCTGGCTGTCGATCTCGGAAGCCGAGTTGGAGCTGAAGCGCGGCCGGCCCGGCCAGCTCTATGACGTGGCCCGCATGCTGAACGACGTGGTGCCTGTGCGGATCGGGTCTGCCAGCAAGGCCGAACGCGGTTTTTCCATGCTGACCGGCCAGCCGCCGCGGCCGTCGCGGGCGAGCCCGCTGGTGCTGGATCCGGCGATGAGCACGGACGACGCCTTCCACGATGTGGTCTGCGCCTGTGTCGATCACCTGATGCGCAACGAGGCGCCCTTCGTGCAAGCCCGCGATCCCGATGGCGTGCACCAGATGCGGGTTGCCCTGCGGCGTCTGCGCACGGCGTGCAGTGTGTTCGGCGATCTGGTGGCGTCGCCGGAGACCGAGGCCATCGAGGCAGAGGCGCGATGGCTGTCCGGCGCATTGGGTCTGGCGCGCGATCTCGATGTTTTCGTCGACGGCATTCTGGCCGGCGTGCTGGCCGCCAAGGGCAAGGACAAGCGGCTGTTGGCTTTGCGCGATGCGGCGGTCTCGCTGCGCAAAGCGAGCCGGCGCGACGCTTTGCACGCCATCGGGTCGCCGCGCTATACGGCGTTTTTGCTGCGCCTCGGCGCCTGGGCGGCGGATCGTCGTTGGCGGCGTAAAGGCGATACCGCGCAACAGGCGCTTCTGGCCGCGCCGGTCACCGAGGCGGCGCAGCGGATGCTCGAGCGGCGCTACCGCAAGCTCGCCAAGTTGGGCCGCCGGATTGAAGATCTGGACGAGGCCGACCGACACCGGCTGCGGATCAGCGCCAAGAAATTGCGCTATACGGGCGAGTTTTTTGCCAGCCTTTATGCGAAAAAACCCGCCACGGCGTTTCTGGCCCAGCTCTCGGCGTTGCAGGATTCGCTCGGCGCGCTCAGCGATGGCGTTGTCGCGCGCACCGTCATGGAGCAGATTGTCGAGAACCCGCCCGCGAATGGCCGGGAAAAGGACCTGCAGTGGGCGGTCGGCATGGTGACCGGCTGGCACGATCGCCAGGTGAACAAGAAATGGTCCAAGGTGGCCCGGCAATGGCAGGGCCTGCGGAAACAGCCGAAGTTCTGGCGCTGAACCGGCCCCTTCCCTAAAATCCGCCGCCGTCCAATACTAGGCCAATGCCGAATCGGGTCCCGATATTGCGGCCGGTCTCGCGTCGGTTGCGACGGCAGATCTTGATAGGAAGGAAACGGCTTGGCGAAATCCAAGAACGGCGATGTCGCGGTGCTCGAACACCTGTTCGAGGTGATCGAGAGCCGCCGCGACGCCGACCCGACGGTCTCGCACACCGCGCGGATGTTCGAGAAGGGGCTGAACAAGATCGCCCAGAAGGTCGGCGAGGAAGCGACCGAGACCGTGGTCGCAGCATTGGCCGAATCGCGCGAGGCACTGGTCGCCGAAAGCGCCGATCTGCTCTACCACCTGCTGTTGCTGTGGTCGGTGAAGGGCGTGAAGCCGGCCGAGGTATATGCCGAGCTGCGCGGGCGGGCGAATCGGCCGGCGAAACCCGTCGCGACCACCGACGGCGGGGCCAAGGGCAAGTAGCAGACGACAGCAGCCGCGGCCGGCAGTTCAGGAACGGAGTATCGATGGCTTACGATCCGGAGAACATCTTCGCCAAGATCCTGCGCGGCGAAATCCCGTGCAAGAAGGTCTATGAGGACGATTGGGCGCTTGCATTTCACGACATCAATCCGCTGATGCCGGTGCATGTGCTGGTGATCCCGAAGGGTCCGTACGTCAGCCTGGACGATTTCAGCGCCAAGGCTTCGGCCGACGAACTCGGCGGTTTCCTGAAGGCGGTCGGCGAGGTCGCGCGCACGATGGGTGTCGAGGAAAGCGGCTACCGCATCGTTGCCAACAGCGGCGCGGATGCGAATCAGGAAGTGCCGCATTTTCACGTGCATGTCTTCGGCGGCCGGCGCATCGGCGGCCGCATGATCAAGCCCCAGGACTAACCGGAAATCCGATCTAGGCCGAGACCGCGCCGGCGTTCGCTTCGCCGCGGCGGTTCTTTCGGTTGTTCTCGCGCGTCTGTTCCGGCAGATCGGCCGCCTTGTCGATGACATAGACGCTCATCGTCTCGGCCCGGCCGCGGACCTGGATCTGATGTTCGGAGAAGTCGGCCGCATCCACACCGGCGGCGTCGGTGACGGTCCGGCTCAGGATCAGCTGGCTCTTGAACTCCTTGGTCATCGCCTCGAGCCGGCTCGCGGTGTTGACCGAATCGCCGATCGCGGTCACCGAGGTGGCGGCGCGAAAGCCCATCTCGCCAACAATTGCTGGCCCCGCATGGATGCCGATACCCATGCGCAGAGGCTCGTCGAGCTCGTTCTTCAGATTGTCGTTAAGCTCGTCGAGCGCCCGGCCCATGGCGCGGGCCGCGTTGATCGCGTCGCGGCAGCCCTGCTCCAGGCCGTTGTCGACGCCGAACAGCGCCATCACGCCGTCGCCGATGAACTTGTCGAGACGACCGCCGGCGGTCTCGACCGCGGTGCCCATCAGCCGGAAATACTGGTTGATCACGAAGACCACGTCGTAGGGCAGCTTGCTCTCCGAGAATTTCGTGAACGAGCGCAGGTCGGCGAACAGGATGGCGATCTCGCGCTCGCTGCCCTGCAGGTATTGCGGCTTTCGGAAGCCGTCCTTCGGCTGCGCTGTCGCCGGCAGCAACGGGATGACCGTGACGTCCTGATTCGGTCTGAGCTGGCAGGCGAGCCGCACGTTCACCGGCGCCGCCACCCGGCGCAGCACCTTGACCTCCTCGTCGCTCGGCGCCGGCAAGCCGACGCTGCCCATGGCGATGCGCACGCGGCAGGTCGAGCAGCGGCCGCGGCCGCCGCAGACCGACGCATGCGGGATGCCGGCCTGGCGGCTGACATCCAGCACCGAGTAGCCCTGCTCGACGGTCACGCTGCGGCCGTCAGGATAGGAGACGGTGACGCGCCGCTTGCGGCGTTCCCACAGCGCCCGGCCGAAGCGCAGCAGCAGCACGGCGCCGATGGTGATCGCCGTACCAAGGCGTGTCGTGTCTGCCCGCGCGTAAACCCATTCGACCGCCTCAGGTCCCGGCAGATTGATCAGCGCCAGGGTCTGATCGCGCCATAACGGGTCTTTGATCAGGAAGGCGGCCTGCTTGCCCGCGGCGGCGAACCCCGACAGAGCGGCCGCCGGCAGCAATAGCGCCGCCGCGAACAGGTACGGCTGCAGCTGCAGATAGGCCGGCTTCAGGCGCAGCCAATAGTGCAGGCCAAGGCAGCCATGGATCCAGACCACCAGCACGGCCAGCGATTGCAGCACGCCCTGCTGCCAGTCCCAGACCCAGAGTGACAGCACAACATAGGCATAGGTGTCGTTCAGGCCGTAGATCTCGTGCGCGCCACGGTTCGCGATGATATGCGTCGCCAGCATGATCGGGATAACGGCGCCGAATACCACCTGCACCGCTTCGCCGAACGGCATGCGCAACGTGCGCCGCCGGAACAGCGCATACAGGACCGACAGGACGTGCAGCACCAGCGCGCCATAGAGCAACACCGTGCCGACCGGATTGCGCCAGACCGCCAGAAACAAGCGACGCCCGGCCTCCATGGCGTCGAGCGAGATGTTGCCCAGCGCGTGGTTCAGGAAGTGCGTGACGACGAAGACGAAGAGCAGGCAGCCGGTCCAGAGCCGAATCTTCGGTATGAGGTCTTTCGCCGACAACACCCGATCCCCGATCGCTTTTCCAATGCCCGTCTAGCGCCCGCCGTTGCCGAGGACCGAAATGGGCGGCGGCACGGCCGGCGCTCAGCCCATCCTGTCCGTCACCAGTTGCGCCAGCGATACCGCGGGCCGCGCGCCGATATGGCTGATGATCTCCGCCGCGGCGATGCCGCCGATGCGCCCGCAATCGTGCAGGCTGCGGCCCTGCGTCAGGCCATGGAGAAAACCGGCGGCGTAGAGATCGCCGGCCCCGGTGGTGTCCATCACCCGGTCCACCGGTTCGGCGTCGAGCACATGCACCTCGTCGCCGCCGACGACGACCGAGCCCTTCTCGGAGCGGGTCAATGCGGCGACGCGTACCTGAGCGCGTACGATCTGCAGCGCTTCGTCGAATTCCGAAACCTGATAGAGCGAGAGGATTTCGTCCTCGTTCGCGAACAGGATGTCGACATGGTTGGCGACGAGGTCGCGGAACTCGTCGCGATGCCGGTCGACGCAGAAGCCGTCCGACAGCGTCAGCGCGACGCTGCGGCCGGCGTCATGGGCGATCTGTCCGGCCTTCAGGAACGCCTGCTTCGCCTGCGGTGGGTCCCAAAGATAGCCCTCCATATAGGTTACCTGCGCATCGGCGATCACATCAGCGTCGACATCGTCCGGCGTCAGCTCGACGCAGGCGCCGAGGTAGGTGTTCATCGTCCGCTGCGCGTCGGGTGTCACCACGATCAGGCAACGCGCGGTCGGCGTGCCGCCGTCGGCCGGCGGCGTGGAGAAGTCCACGCCCACGGCGCCGACGTCGTGCCGGAAGATGCGGCCGAGCTGATCGTCGCGCACCTTGCCGATGAAGCCGGCCTTGCCGCCGAGGCTGGCGATGCCGGCCATGGTGTTGGCGGCCGAGCCGCCGGACATCTCGGTCCCCGGCGGCATGGCGCCGTAGAGCTTATCCGCGGTTTCTGTATCGATCAGCGTCATGGCACCCTTGTTCAGGCCATGGGCACTGATGAACGTATCTTCGACACTGGTGATGACATCGACAATAGCGTTGCCGATACCGACGACGTCAAGACGTGCTTGCTGCATGAATTCCCACTCCGGCACAGGTGGGGGCGCAGTATAGAGCGGCGGAATCGCGGCACAAGCCCGTCCGGGCCGGCGTCTGTACATCGGTCGTCGGGCCGTTCATAGTGCGCGCCGTCAATCAGGGACGCCGAACCATGCCGACAGACCTTTACAAGCTGACCGCCTGCGAGGCGGTCGATCTGCTGCAGCGCCGCGAGCTGTCGCCGAGCGACTTGATCGATGCCGCCGCGGCCCGGATCGAGGCCGTCGACGGTGCCGTCAATTCGCTGCCGACGCTGTGCCTGGACCGGGCCCGCGCCCAGGCTGACCGGCTGGCCGATGTCGCACCGCTCCACGGTCTGCCGATCGCGGTCAAGGATCTGACCGACGTGGCCGGCGTGCGGACGACGCTCGGTTCGCCGATTTTTGCCGATCGCGTGCCGGACAGCTCGGGCGTCGTTGTCGAGGTGCTGGAGGCCCGCGGCGCCAACGTGATCGCCAAAGCCAACACGCCGGAGTTCGGCGCCGGCGCAAACACGTTCAACGAGGTGTTCGGCGCCACCCGCAATCCCTGGGACACGCGCAAGACCTGCGGCGGCTCCTCGGGCGGTTCCGCGGTGGCGCTGGCGACCGGCCAGGTCGCGCTCGCCACCGGCTCAGATTACGGCGGCTCGTTACGCATTCCGGCCTCGTTCTGCGGCATTGTCGGCTTCCGGCCGAGCCCGGGCTGCGTCCCGCACGGGCCGGGCGCGCTGCCGTTCCAGACCCAGGCCGTCGACGGCCCGATGGCGCGCAACGTCGCCGACGTGGCCCTGATGCTGGATGCCATGGCCGGCCAGCATCGGCGCGATCCGATCTCGCGGCCGGCGCCGGCGACCTCCTACCGAGCGGCGGTGGCCGCGCCGTCGGCGCCGAAACGCATCGCCTGGAGCCCGGATCTGGGCATTGCCCCAGTCGATCCCGAGGTGCGCGACATTTGCGCCGAGGCGGCGGGCTGGTTCGCGCGGGACGGCGCCGAGGTGAGCGAGGCCTGCTTCGACCTGAGCGATGCCCGCGACATGTTCCGTACATTGCGCGCGGTGCAGTTCGCCTCCGGCTACACGGCGCTGCTTGAAAACCATCGCGATCAGCTCAAGCCGGAGGTGATCTGGAACATCGAAACCGGGTTGAACTTGACAGGCGCGGAAGTCTGCCAGGCTGAAGCCGCCCGTGGCGCGCTCTTTCATCGGGTGAGCGCCTTCTTCGACGATTACGACCTGCTGCTCTGCCCGGTCGTGATGACGCCGCCGTTCGACGTCGAGATCCGCTATCTGTCGGAGTTCGGCGGTGTGACCTTCGAAAACTACGTCGACTGGCTGATGATGACCTTCGTGCTGACGCTGACGGGCTGTCCGTCGCTGTCATTGCCATGCGGGTTTACCAGCGACGGTTTGCCGATCGGCCTGCAGATCCTGGGGCCGCCGCATGGCGAGGCCGAAATCCTGTCGGCCGCGGCGCTCTATGAGGCGGCGCACGACTTCGCCGCGCGGACGCCAATGGACCCCGTGGTCAGGCATGCCTGATTTGCGGGTCCGGCTGGCAAAGCGGGGCCGGTCATGATCGCCGCCGCGTTCATCAAGGCGGTCCAGCAGCTCGGCGATCCGCGCGTCCGCAAGGTGGTGATTCTGGGATTTCTCCTGGCCGCCGGACTGCTGCTCCTGTTGGCCGGCATCGCTAGCTATTTCGTCTCCGACGTCAGCATTGTCGACACAACGGATTGGCCGGCCTGGCTGGCCTGGGTTGACGGTGCGCTGAAGACGATGGTTTTCCTGATCGGCATCGGCGTCTACATGGTGCTGTTTCCGGCGATCATGACCCTCTTCATCGGCGTGTTTTTGGAAGACGTGGCCGATGCCGTCGAGGACCGGCACTATCCGAACGATCCGCAGGGACAGGCGGTGCCGGTGGCCACAAGTCTGGCATCGTCGATGCGGTTTCTGGGGGTGACGATCCTGCTGAATCTGGCGTCACTGCCGGTGCACGTGATCTTTCTGTTCTTCCCCCTGTTAAATCTCTTTCTTTTCTATGGGTTAAACGGTTATCTTCTGAGTCGAGAGTATTTTGAGCTCGTAACCCTCCGGCATATGAAGCCTCCGGCAATTCGGGCGTTGCGGCGGCTTCATCGGGGAACATTGCTGGCGACCGGCGTGGTCATCGTGTTCTTGATGACGGTACCGCTGGTCAATCTGCTGGCGCCCGTCGTGGCAACTGCGGCCATGGTGCATGTCTACAAGCGGTTGGCGGCGCGGCAAACGAGCTAGTCCTGTGTGCCCGGGGACGCGCGGCGGACGTTTTTGACGCCACTGCGGCGGAAAGTGATCGGCGATCGATAATTTTCCCTATGTCCCGAATCGGTAACGCGTTATTGGTGTTTTTCGCCGATTACGTTACGGAAAGTCTTTTCCGGCGGTTTTTCGGCGTCCTGATCGGTTAACTGGATAGAATCACCATGTTCGGTCGTAAAAAGGATCAGAACGTTCCCACGACAGAGGTGCCGGCGACAACGCATGCCTCGGCATCCACCAAGGCACAGCAAACACAGGGAAGCAGCATGGCCAATTCGTCAGGCGACCGGCCGGCCGGTTCCGGCGGCTTCCGGCCGGAAATCGCCAGACGCGTCCCCGATCTGCCGGGCGCGTCGCGTTCCGCCGGCGATGATAATGAGGATGCGAAGAAGCTTATTGTCGGTCGCGAAATCGAGCTCAATGGCGAGATTACGACCTGCGATACGCTCGTTGTCGAAGGTAAGGTGACGGCCTCGTTGGGCCGGTGCCGGCGCATCGAGATCACCGATTCGGGGATCTTCAAGGGCGCGGCGGAGATCGATGAGGCGGAGATCAGCGGCCTGTTCGAAGGCGATCTGAAGGTCCGCGGTCAGCTGTTGCTGCGTGCGAGCGGCCGGATCAAGGGCGATGTCCGCTACGGCCGGCTGGAGATCGAGTCCGGTGGCGAGATCGTCGGCAACCTGGCGACGGTCGACGACGAGGCCGAGGCGCCGGCGGCGACGCCATTGGCCGCCGCCGAGGCGAGCTAGAGAGAGGTCAGGAACGTATGGGTCGGACCGGGACGACCGTCGAGGCAATTGTTCATATCTGCAGGGCGCCGCGATTGCGGCGGAACCTGTTGCCGGTGATTCTGATCGCCGGACTTGCCGCTTGCGGCACGCCACGGCAATCCGCGACCGATCCGGCGCCCGGAGAGGCAACCGCCCCGACACGAACCGAGACCGAGACGCCGCGGCAGACGGCGAAGCCAGCGCCGCCGGTGCTGCCCAGGCCCGATTCCAAGCGCATGATGGGTCTGAACAGGAACGATCTCGCCTCGCTGCTTGGCAGTCCGACGTTGCGGCGCGCCGACCCGCCGGCCGAGGTCTGGCAATATCGCGACAATGCCTGCGTGCTGCATGTCTTCCTGTATCAGGATCCCGTGAGCGGCGGTTATGCCGTGACCTATGTTGACACGGTGCAACGCGGCAGCCGCCTGCTCAGCAACGACGACTGCTTCGGCGCGATTCTGCAAACGGACGGCGCGGCCCGCGATAGCTGACGGTTGCGGCAGGCCGCGATCAGGCCGTCGTCTTGCCCTTGAAACGGCAAAATTCCCGCACCACGCACGCCGCACAGTCCGGCTTGCGCGCCTTGCAAACATAGCGCCCGTGCAGAATCAGCCAGTGGTGCGCGTGCAGCCGATAGGCCTCGGGCACGACCTTCTCCAGCTTCTTCTCGACCGCCAGCGGCGTCTTTCCCGGCGCCAACCCGGTGCGGTTTGAGATGCGAAAAATGTGCGTATCGACGGCGATCGTCGGCACGCCGAACGCCATGTTCAAAACCACGTTGGCGGTTTTGCGGCCAACGCCCGGCAGCGCTTCCAACGCCTCCCTGTCCCGCGGCACGTCGCCGTCATGGTGTTCCAGCAGCGCCTGGCTGAGCGCGATGACGTTTTTGGCCTTGTTGTTGAACAGGCCGATGGTCTTGATGTGCTCCTTCAGCTTGGCCTCGCCGAGATCGAGCATCTTTTGCGGCGTGTCGGCGACGACGAACAGTTTCTTGGTGGCCTTGTTGACGCCGACATCGGTCGCCTGCGCCGACAGCACGACCGCGACCAGCAGGGTGTAGGCGTTGACGTAGTCCAGTTCGCCCTTCGGCTCCGGCCGCTCGGCCTTCAGCGCGGCAAAAAATCCTTCGATGTCGGCTTTCTTCATGGGCGCCGATCCTAGCCCGCGCCGGCGGGAGCGGCAAAGTCTCTGGTCCGTGTGGGCGGTGCGAGCTATTTTGTTGGCATGGCAGAGAGCGATCCGACGGCCGAATCGCCGGCGCTTCACTTCAATGCGGTGCTGCAGCCGCACCGCAGCCTCGGTCCGCGCGGATTCTATCTGCTGATGGGCTTCATCTGTGTCGTCAGTTTCGTCGCCGGGATCGCCTTCGCCCTGCAGGGCGCCTGGCCGGTATTCGGCTTCTTCGGTCTCGACGTGCTGGCGATCTACATCGCTTTCCGCCTGAGCTACCGCAGCGGCCGGCTGTTCGAGACCGTGCAGCTATCGGACGAGCGGCTGACCGTTCAGCGCTGCTTTCCAAACGGCAGGAACCTGAGCTGGTCTTTTCCGGCGCATTGGGTGCGGGTCAAGTTGGAGTCCTGGGACGTGGGCAAGGGCGCCGTGCGACTTGCCAGCCACGGGCGAGACGTGGCCGTCGGCAGTTTTCTGACTGTCGAGGAACGGGCGGAGTTTGCCGACGCGCTGGAAGATGCGCTGCGACGATTACGTACCCGGCCTTGGCCCGCCTGAGCCCGGCTTAGAACCCCAGCACGTCCGCCATCGAATAAAGCCCCGGCGGCTTGCCATGCAGCCACAGCGCGGCGCGCACGCCGCCCCGGGCGAAGATCGCCCGGTCGGTCGCCCGATGGGTGAGCTCGACACGCTCGTTGTCGGCCGCGAAGATCACCGAATGCTCGCCGGCGACGTTGCCGCCGCGCAGCACGGCATAGCCGATATCGCCGCGCCGCCGCTCGCCGGTGATGCCGTCGCGGCCGCGGTCGGCCACGTCGTCGTGCGGTACGCGTCGGCCCTCGGCGGCGGCCTGGCCCAGCGCCAGCGCCGTGCCGGACGGTGCGTCGACCTTGTGTCTGTGGTGCATCTCCAGCACCTCGATGTCGAAATCGGGATCGAGCAGGCCGGCGACCTGGCGCGTGATCGCCAGCAGCACGTTGACGCCGACGCTCATGTTGGCGGCCCGGACGATGGCGGTCTTCTCGGCCGCCGACAGAATTGCCGCTTCCTGATCGGGTTCCAGTCCCGTGGTGCCGGCGATCAGGCCAGCGCCGGCATCGGCCGCCAGCGACGCATGCTCGGCGGTGGCGGCAGGCACCGTGAAATCGAGCACCACATCAACGTCGGCGAACATGGCCCTGGGGTCGTCGCCGACCGTCAGCCCCAGATCGCCGAGGCCAGCCAACGCGCCCAGGTCTTGGCCGACGGCCGCGTGTCCCGGCCGTTCCGTGCCGCCGCCGATCGCCGCGCCTTCGGTTTGGGCGATCCGCCGTAGCAGGTTCGTTCCCATACGGCCGGCGCAGCCGACCACGCCCATTCTCACATCCGTCATCGCGCCCTCCCGTTCGGAATTGTCGCCAAGCGGATTGTAACCCCGGTACGACGGGGGCGACGTGGAAGAAATGCAGGACAGAAGTTTCGGCCGAACTGTCGCCGAAACCGACCGGTTATTCCGTCAGGTCGTCCCAGAGTTCCTTGACCTTCTTGAAAAAGCCTTCGGTCTCCGGGCTGGTCTTCTCCTTGGTGCCGGCGTCCTCGAATTCCTTCAGCAGGTCTTTCTGCTTTTTCGTCATGTGGACCGGCGTTTCAACCACGACCTGGATCATCATGTCGCCGAAGCCCTGGCCGCGCATATGGGGCATGCCCTTGCCGCGCAGCCGGAACTGCTTGCCGGTTTGGGTGCCGGCCGGGACCGTCACGTTGACCTGCTTGCCCTCCAGCGTCGGCACGGCGATGCTGCCGCCCAGCGCTGCCGTCACCATGGAGATGGGCACGCGGCAGGCGACCTGCGCGCCCTCGCGCCGGAAGATCGGGTGCGGCGCGACGCTGATAAAAATGTAGAGGTCGCCGGCCGGTCCGCCGCGCAGGCCCGCCTCGCCCTTGCCGGCGAGACGGATGCGGGTGCCGTCCTCGACGCCGGCCGGGATCGTCACGGCCAGCATGTTGTCTTTCTGCACGCGGCCCGCGCCGCCGCAGCTCTGGCAGGGCGTCTCGATGACCTGGCCGGCCCCGTGGCAGCTCGGACAGGTGCGTTCGATGGTGAAGAATCCCTGCTGCGCCCGGACCTTGCCGTAGCCCTGGCAGGTTGGACAGGTGGTCGGCTGCGAGCCGGCGGCCGCGCCGCTGCCGTGGCAGGCCTCGCAGGCCTCCGATGTCGGCACGCGGATCTGCGCCTTCTTGCCGTGATAGGCGTCGGCCAGATCGACTTCCAGGTTGTAGCGCAGGTCCGCGCCGCGGCTGGCACCGCTGCCGCCGCGCCGGCGGCCGCCGCCCATGAACTCGCCGAACAGGTCGTCGAAGACGTCGGCGAAGCTGGAGGAGAAATCGAAGCCGGCTCCCGGTCCGGCGCCGTTACCGGCAAAGGCGGCGTGGCCGAACTGGTCGTAAGCCTGCCGTTTTTCGTCGTCCGACAGGATCTCGTAGGCTTCAGAGACTTCCTTGAACTTTTGCTCGGCCGCGGTATCGCCCGGATTGCGGTCCGGGTGGTACTTCATCGCGAGTTTGCGGTAGGCCTTTTTGATATCGGCGGCCGACGCCGATCGTCCAACCC
This sequence comes from Alphaproteobacteria bacterium, assembly GCA_965232515.1. Lineage (GTDB taxonomy): Bacteria > Pseudomonadota > Alphaproteobacteria > JANQKO01. The sequence continues at coordinate 4,422,873 of CBDDPY010000002.1, forward strand.
CAAGCAGCTCGTAAAAATCCGTACTGGCCATGGGTCGATGACCTTACAGAAGATACGTCCATAGGGCGATAGCCCGATCCGTCGGACCGGGCCTGGCCCCGACAACGCGAAACATGAACATGAGCCCCCGGCCTGCGATCAGCCGGACGAACTCTTCTTTTCGTCGTCGCCGTCTACTTCCTCGAAGTCCGCGTCGACGACATCGTCGGCGTCGCTCGCGGAGGCCGGTTCCGGGCCGTCATCCGGCGACGGGCCGGCGGCGTCTTCCGCGCCCTCGGCCTGCTGCGCCTTGTACATGGCTTCGCCGAGCTTCATCGAGGACTGCATCAACGCCTGGGTCTTGGCCTGGATCGCCTCGGTGTCCTCGCCGTCCATGACCTCGCGGAGCGCCGCGATATCGGTCTCGATGGCCTGCTTCTCGTCGGCGGCCACCTTGTCGCCCAGCTCGTTCAGGTTCTTCTCCGTCGAGTGGATCAGCGCGTCGGCCTGGTTGTGGGCTTCGATCAGCGCGCGCTTCTTCTCGTCTTCGGCGCGGTGCGTCTCGGCATCCTTCACCATATTGTCGATCTCGGCATCCGACAGGCCGCCCGAGGCCTGGATGCGGATCTGCTGTTCCTTCGAGGTCGCCTTGTCCTTGGCGCTGACATTGACGATGCCGTTGGCGTCGATATCGAAGGTGACCTCGATCTGCGGCACGCCGCGCGGCGCCGCCGGGATGCCGACCAGATCGAACTGTCCCAGCAGCTTGTTGTCGGCCGCCATCTCGCGTTCGCCCTGGAACACCCGGATGGTGACGGCGTTCTGGCCGTCTTCGGCGGTCGAGAAGGTCTGGCTCTTCTTGGTCGGGATCGTCGTGTTGCGGTCGATCAGCCGGGTGAAGACACCCCCCAGCGTTTCGATGCCCAGCGACAGCGGCGTCACGTCCAGCAGCAGCACGTCCTTGACGTCGCCCTGCAGCACGCCGGCCTGAATGGCCGCGCCAATGGCGACGACCTCGTCCGGATTGACCCCTTTGTGCGGGTCGCGGCCGAAGAAGTTCTTCACCGTCTCGGCGACCTTCGGCATGCGGGTCATGCCGCCGACCAGCACCACGTCGTGGATTTCCCCGGCGCTGAGGCCGGCATCCGTCAGCGCGGCCTTGCAGGGCGCCACGGTGCGTTCGATCAGATCTTCGACCAGGGCTTCCAGCTTCGAGCGGGTCAGCTTCATGGTCAGGTGCTTCGGTCCGCTGGCGTCCGCCGTGATGAACGGCAGGTTGACCTCGGTCTGCATGGAGTTCGACAACTCGATCTTCGCCTTCTCGGCAGCTTCCTTCAGCCGCTGCAGCGCCAGCTTGTCGTCGCGCAGATCGATCCCGGCCTCTTTCTTGAACTCATCGGCCAGGTAGCGGACGATGCGCATGTCGAAGTCTTCGCCGCCCAGGAAGGTGTCGCCGTTGGTCGACTTCACCTCGAAGACGCCGTCGCCGATTTCCAGGATCGACACGTCGAAGGTGCCGCCGCCGAGGTCGTAGACCGCGATGGTGCGGCTCTCGGCCGACTTCTCGAGCCCGTAGGCGAGCGCCGCCGCCGTCGGCTCGTTGATGATGCGGAGGACTTCGAGACCGGCGATCTTGCCGGCGTCCTTCGTGGCCTGCCGTTGCGAATCGTTGAAGTAGGCCGGCACGGTGATCACGGCCTTTTCGACCGGTTCACCCAGGTAGCTCTCGGCCGTCTCCTTCATCTTCTGCAGCACGTAGGCGGAAATCTGGCTGGGTGCGTATTTGTCGCCGCGCGACTCGACCCAGGCGTCGCCGTTATCGGCCTTGACGACGCTGAACGGGACCATGTCCCGCATTTCCTTCGTCGTCTTGTCCTCGAACGGGCGCCCGATCAGGCGCTTGATGGCGAAAAACGTGTTCTCAGGATTGGTCACCGCCTGGCGTTTCGCCGGCTGGCCGACCAGCAATTCTTTCTCGTCGGTAAACGCCACCATCGACGGCGTTGTCCGCATGCCCTCGGAATTCTCGACGACCTTCGCGTTGGAACCTTCCATGATGGCGACGCACGAATTGGTCGTCCCGAGGTCGATCCCGATTACTTTACTCATTGCCCATTACCTCCTGCGGCAGGTCTTCGCGGCCACATTGGCACCGCGTCGGACCCCCATGGTTTCTGCGGAAATTGCAGTATTCAAACACACGGGCGGTATATAGGACCGGAATAGGTCCATCGCAACCGTCCGCGTTGCCATTTGGCTACAATCAGTTGCCATTCTGCTACATCCGGGCGCATCTGCCGTGGCCGGATGTCAGGCCTGGGTATCGACCTTGCTGCCGGCGGCGGCCGCATCGTCGGCCGGCTCGGCTGCCTTGGCCTTGGCGACGACCACCATGGCGGCGCGCAGCAGCCGGTCGTGGATGGTGTAGCCGGTCTGCATGACCTGCACCACGGTGCCCGGTGCGGCGCTGTCGTCCTCGATTTGCGTCATCGCCTGATGCAGGTTCGGGTCCAGTTTCTCACCAATTGGATTGACCGGCTTAACGCCGTGTTTTTCCAGAGTATTTTGCAGCTCACGCTCGGTCAGCTCGACGCCTTCCAGCAGGCTGGCGAGCTCCGGATTGCCGTCCCGGGCGTCGGCGGCCACGCTGTCGAGCGCCCGGCGCATGTTATCGGCCACGCCCAGCAGATCGCGGGCGAAATCGGCGATCGCGTACTTCCTCAGATCGTCGCGCTCGCGGTCGGTCCGGCGCCGCAGGTTCTCGGTCTCGGCCACGGCGCGCAGCAGCCGGTCGCGCAGGTCGGCGACCTCGGCGGTCAGCACCGCGACGTCGTCCGCGGCGACCTCGCCGGCATTGTCGGCAGCGTCGGCTTCCGGCTCCGGCTCCGCGGCAGCTTCGGCGACAGGATCGTCCGCCGGTTCCTCGACCGGCTTATCGGCGTCGGGCGCCGGCTCGGCTGGCGCGGCGGCCTCCTGCTCGGTTCGATCCGGCCGCTCGTTGTCGTGTTGGCTGATCATCTGATCCTCAAACCTCGTTACGGTATATGGCGTGAAACCCCGGTATGGCGGTTGCTATCCCATCATCCGGCCGATCACCTGGGCGGTGTAGTCGACCATCGGGACGATACGCGCGTAATTAAGGTGTGTCGGGCCGATCACGCCGATGGCGCCGACGACCTTTTGGCGGCTGTCGCTGTAGGGCGCCACAATCAGCGACGATCCCGACATCGAGAACAGCTTGTTCTCCGAACCGATGAAAATCCGCACGCCCTCGGCCTGATGCGTCAGGTCGAGCAGCTTGATCACCTCCTCGGCGTTCTCCAGGTCGTCGAACAGCCGGCGGATGCGCTCCAGGTCCTCGATGGCGTTGACGTCGTCGAGCAGGTTGGAATGTCCGCGCACGATCAGGGTCGCGCGTTCGTCGCCGCCCCACATGGCGAGGCCCTCCGCGACCACCTTGGCCGACAGTTCGTCCAGCTCGGCACGCTTTTGCTCGAGCTCGCCGGTGATTTCGCTGTGGGCCTCGGTCAGCGTCCGGCCGCGCAGTCGGGCATTCAGATAGTTGCCGGCCTCGATCAGCGCCGAGGGCGGCAGGCCGGCCGGCAGGTCGACGATCCGGTTTTCGACCATGCCGCCTTCGGTGACGGTGACGACGATAGCGCGCTCGTCGCCAAGGGCGACGAACTCGATATGTTTCATCGCCGCTTCGCTCTTTGGCGCGATCACTACGCCGGCGCACTGTGACAGGCCGGATAGCAAGTCGGAGGCTTCGGCCAGAACCGTCTCGAGATTGCGACCGACCTGATGACAGCGGCCTTCGATCGAAGCCCGCTCTTCTTCCGTCAGATTGCCAATCTCCAGCAGACCGTCCACGAACAGGCGCAGACCCGCCTCGGTCGGCAGCCGACCGGCCGAGGTGTGTGGCGCGAACAGCAGGCCGGCCGCCTCGAGATCCGCCATCACATTGCGGATTGAGGCCGGCGACAGGCCGATATCGAGCCTGCGCGATAATGTGCGCGAGCCGACCGGACCGCCCGTCTCCATATAGGCGGCGACGATCTCGCTAAAGACGGCGCGGCTGCGCTCGTTCAGCTCGCTGATGATCGCGATCGATGGTCGTTCGACGGACATGTTTTCAATACGTGCCGATTTCCATCGCCAACGTAGTAACGCCGTTGCACCACGTCAACGCAGCGGACGATCCGGACAGCCCCACGCTGGCCCCGCCCGCGATCGTCGGGCCCGGTCCGGGGTATCTCCTGGACGCGGTCGGTCCGGAACGCTAGAAACCCTGGTTCGTCATTGACAGGAGGTTGAGATGCGTCCGTCAGGCCGCGCGCCGGATGAATTGCGTCAGGTCGGAATGGAACCCGGCTTCTCCAAGCATGCCGAGGGATCCTGCCTGATCCGGTTCGGCGATACCCACGTGCTGTGCACCGCCAGCGTGATCGACAGCGTGCCGCCCTGGATGCGCAATTCGGGCCGCGGCTGGGTGACGGCGGAGTACGGCATGCTGCCGCGGTCGACGAACCAGCGCACGGACCGCGAGGCCGCGCGCGGCCGGCAGTCCGGACGCACGCAGGAAATCCAGCGGCTGATCGGCCGCTCGCTGCGTGCGGTTACCGATCTGGAGGCCATCGGCGAGCGTCAGATCCGAGTCGACTGCGACGTGCTGCAGGCCGACGGCGGCACGCGGACGGCCGCGATCACCGGTTCCTGGGTCGCGCTGCGCCTGGCGTTTCAGTGGATGCAGGACCAGGGGCTGATCGAGCGCATGCCGCTGACCGACCACGTCGCCGCTATTTCCTGCGGGCTGCATGGCGGCACGGCCGTGCTCGATCTGGACTATGCGGAGGATTCAACCGCACAGGCGGACGCCAACTTCGTGCTGACCGGGTCCGGCGGCGTGGTCGAGATCCAAAGCACGGCCGAGGACTACCCATTCACGCGCGACGAGTTCAATGCCCTGCTCGATCTGGCGGAGGCCGGCATCGAGCAACTCGTGCATCTGCAGAAACGGACCCTCGGCCTTGACTGACGCCGCCGTCACGACGCGGCGGCGGTTCGCCGGCGACCGGCTGGTCGTCGCCAGCCACAATCCCGGCAAGGTCCGCGAGCTGGCCGATCTGTTGCGGCCGTTCGCGGTCGACTGCGTCTCGGCCGGCGATCTGGGCCTGCCGGAACCGGAAGAGACCGGCACGACCTTCACCGCCAATGCCGAGCTGAAGGCGTTGGCCGCAACGACGGCGTCGGATCTGCCGGCGATCGCCGACGATTCCGGCCTGGAAGTGGCGGCCCTCGACGGCGACCCGGGCATCTATTCGGCGCGTTGGGCCGGGCCGGACAAGGACTTCGCCTATGCCATGCAGCGGGTCGAAACGGCATTGCAGGCGGCTGGCGCCACCACGGCGGACCGGCGGCGGGCGAATTTCGCCTGCGCCCTGTCGCTCGCCTGGCCCGATGGCCATGTGGAATCCTTCTTCGGCCGCGTCGATGGCGTGCTGGTCTGGCCGCCGCGCGGCGACCGGGGCTTCGGCTACGATCCGATGTTCCTGCCCGACGGCCGCGAGCAGACCTTCGGCGAGATGGCGCCCGACGACAAGCACGCCATCAGTCATCGGGCGGTGGCGTTCCGGCTGCTGATCGATGCTTGTTTCGACGGCTGAACGGCGCGACACGGCGACGGCCGGCATGGATGCCGGTTTCGGGGTCTATGTGCATTGGCCGTTCTGCCTGTCGAAATGCCCCTATTGCGATTTCAACAGCCATGTCCGCGAGTCGGTCGACCAGGCGCGCTGGCGCGCCGCGCTGCTGGCCGAAATCGATCACACCGCCGACCAGCTCGCCGGCCGCCGGGTCGACAGCATTTTCTTCGGTGGCGGCACGCCGTCGTTGATGCCGCCGGAAACGGTTGCCGGCGTGATCGATCGGATCGCCGCGCGTTGGCCACTGGCCGACGACGTCGAGATCACGCTCGAGGCCAATCCGACCTCGGTCGAGGCAGCGCGTTTCGCGGCCGTGACGGCCGCCGGCGTGAACCGGATTTCGCTCGGCGTGCAGGCTCTGGACGCGGCGTCGCTGCGGTTCCTCGGCCGGCAACACGGCGTTGACGAGGCGCTGGCGGCGGTCGAGCTGGCGCGCCGGAATGCCGAGCGGATGTCGTTCGATCTGATCTATGCCCGACCCGGACAGAGCGTGGCCGATTGGCGGGCCGAGCTCGGCCGTGCCCTGACGCTCGCGGACGGGCATCTGTCGCTCTATCAGCTCACCATCGAAGAGGGCACGGCATTCCATCTGGCCGTTGCCCGCGGGACGCTGAGCATGCCGGACGACGAAACCTGCGCCGAGCTGTACGAAACCACGCAGGCGATGTGCGCCGCCGCCGGGCTGCCGGCCTACGAGATTTCCAACCATGCCGCACCGGGTCAGGCATGCCGGCACAACCTGATTTACTGGCGCGGCGGCGAGTATGCGGGCGTTGGTCCCGGCGCCCACGGCCGTGTCCGGCGCGGCGGCGTCTGGCGGGCGACGGCGCAGTCGCGCCGCCCCGAAGACTGGCTGGCCGCGGTGGAACGGATGGGCCATGCCACCGAGTCCGACGTTGCGGTCGGTACCGATACGCGCGCGGAAGAACGGCTGATGATGGGCTTGCGTTTGGCCGAGGGCGTCCACCTCGCGAGCTTCACGGCCGATATTGGCTGTGCTCTGCCGAAGTGGATCGGCGCGGCGCGGCTGGAGCCGTTGCTCGATGACGGCTATCTCGCGCTCGATGACGCCCGACTGACGGCGACGCCGAAAGGGCGCCAAGTGCTCAATGCTCTACTGACGCGCCTGCTGGCTTGAGATTTCAGCGCGGCGACCGGCCGGTCAGTGGTTGGCCGGTCAGCAGCGTCACGAGATGCGCGAGCATCAGGACGACCACGACCAGCGCGACGAATTGAATGGCACCGAACGGGATCAGCGGCGGGTTGCCGGGCAGGCGCGGCTGCCGGGATCGGTAGTTCGCCAAGCCGAAGGCGATCACGCCGACGGCGAGCACGATCAGCGTCGGCGCCAAGGGCATGCGGGTTAGTTCGTCAGCTCTTCGAAGGTGTCCGGCGGCGGGTCGACGACGCCAAAACCGTCGCTCTGAATCTGGATCACAGCCAGACCGCGTTCGGCGACGCCATCCGGCCGGAACCGGAAGATACCGTCGTTGCCGGCGAAGCCGCTCGCGTTGGTCAGGGCATCGGTATCGAATGTCGGGCCGCCGGGCGTCTGCGACAGCACCGCGGCCAATGCCGCCGCGTCGTAGGCGACGCTGGCGATGCGGGGCGGCTTGCGGCCATAGACGGTCTCGAACCGCTGACGGAAGACATTGCCGGCCGACGGTGGCGGACCGGCGAACCAGGCGCCGACCATCGCCGATTCGCGGCCGATCACGGGGTCATCCCAGAGTCCGGTGCCCAGCAGCCGCACTTCCGAAACGTCAATATCGTAATAGGGAAGCAACGGCGCCACCGACCTCAGAAGCTGTCCGCCCGCCGGCAGCATCACCGCGTCGAACCCGACCTCGCCGACCGTGTCCCTGTTCTCCAGCCGGCGCAGCCGCCGCTGGGCCGCGGCGTCGCCCCGGGCCTGCAGCGCCTGGCGCTGGTCCAACAAGGCCTGGCGCCGGCCGGCGTAGCGCGCCAGGCGCTTGACCGCGTCGTCGGCATCGGCGCCATCGGCCGCGAAGTATTCCACCTGGGACAGTTCGCCGCCGAAGCGCGCCACGGCGTTTTCCAGCTCGCGCGCCACGGTCACGCCGTAGGGTGTTTCCGGCACGATGGCGGCGAAGCGGTAAAGACCCTGGGACACCGCGTAGCCGACGACGCGTTCGACCTGCTGATTGGGCGCGAAACCCATCAAATAGACACCGTCGCCGGCCACGTTCCGGTCGGTGGAAAATGCGACCACGTTGATGCCGCGCTCCCGCGCGAGCGGCGCGACGGTCTCGACCGACTCGCGGAACAGCGGTCCCAGCAACAATTCGGCGCCCTCTTGCAGGGCGCTTGCCGCGGCGGCCTCCGCGCCTGCCGGCGTGCCCATGGTATCGCGCGGCAGGAGCACCAGCGAATCGTCGGCGATGTCGAACAGGGCCATCGATGCCGCGTCCAGCAACGCCCGGCCGAGTTCGGCATGCCGACCCGATAACGGCAGCAGCAGACCGACCTTGACCGGCGCGGCGCTCGCCGGCCGGGTCAGCACCGGCACTTCTTCGACGGTGATATCGGGCGTCGTTGGCCGTACCGGCGCCGACGTCGTCGGCGCCGGCTCGAAACTTTCCTGCCGCAACACGCGCGGGTTGGCAACGGCGGTCTCCTGCGCCGGCGGCGCCGTCGCTGGTGTCGACGGTTGGGTTGGCGCTAAGGTCGTGGACTGGCAGGCGACGAGGGGCGCGGACAGGATGGCGATTGACAGCACGGCTGGGCGCGTGGCGATACGCAGGTTGGCAGCGTACGCCCATGACGCGCGCCTGACGCGGGTGAGATAACGGCGCACGAATGTCCTCCTCGGGGCCCACTGGAGACGATCGCGAGTCTAGTCGCGGTCGAACCCGGCGTAAACCGGCGGCGCCGGATGTTGCGGCGTTGTCACCGGGGCTTTATCTCGTTGCGACGCCCATCGGCAATGCCCGCGATATCACATTGCGCGCGCTCGACGTGCTGGCGTCGGCCGACGTGATCGCCTGTGAAGACACGCGGGTTACGGCGAAGCTGCTGTCGATCCATGGCATCGCCACGCCGACCACCGCCTATCACGAGCATAACGCACGGCGCGCCGGTCCGGCTTTGATCGAACGGATCGCCGGCGGCGCGGCCGTGGCCCTGGTGTCCGATGCCGGCACGCCGCTCGTATCCGATCCCGGCTACCGGTTGGTTCAGGCAGCCATCGCCGCCGACTTGGCCGTGACGCCCATTCCGGGTCCCTCGTCCGTGCTGGCGGCGTTGACCGTCGCCGGCCTGCCGACGGATCGGTTTCTGTTCGCGGGCTTTCTGCCGCCAAAGCGAACCGGCCGACGGCAGATGCTGGCCGAGCTGGCGGCACTGCCGGCCACGCTGGTATTTCTCGAGACCGCGCCCCGTGTCGCGGCGTCGCTGGCCGACATGGCGGCGCAGCTTGGCGACCGGCCGGCCGTCGTCGCGCGGGAGCTGACCAAGTTCTACGAAGAAGTGCGGCGCGACGGCTTGGCAGAACTGGCGGCGCACTATGCCGAAGCCGGCGCGCCGAAAGGCGAAATTGTCGTGTTGGTCGGTCCGCCGGCGCCCGAGACGGCCAGCGACGCGGAGGTCGACCGCGCCTTGGCCGAGGCGCTCGTCAACATGAGCGTCAAGGACGCTGCCGCCTCGGTCGCCGCGATGACCGGTTGGCCGCGGCGCGAGGTCTATCGTCGGGCGCTCGATCTCAGTGAAAAACAGTGAGCAATCGTCGACGGGCGCGACGGGCCGGCCGCTGGGCCGAAACCGTCGGCGCCTGGCTGTTCCGGCTGAAGGGCTACCGAATTCTGGCGCGGGACTTCCGTGTGCCGGTCGGCGAGATCGATCTGCTGGCGCGGCGCGGCAGGGTGCTGGTCGCCGCCGAGGTGAAATGGCGGCCGTCGATGCGCGCGGGCGCCGAGGCGGTAACGCCGCGGCAACAGCGGCGTATCGCCCGCGCGGTCGAGGCCTATATCGCCCGGAATCCGGATCTGGCCGCCCTGAATGTGCGATTTGACGTAGTTCTAGTGGTTCCATGGCACCGACCACACCATATAATGGACGCTTGGCGACCGTGATTCGGTCGAACGCAGCTCTGAGGACATCTGAAAATGAAGCGATTCTACGGCTTGGCCGGCACCGTGCTGGCGATGATCGGATTGGCGCTTTCCACGACGGGTTGCCTTGAAATGGCCGTCGGCGCGACGGCCGCCGGCGGCGTGGCCGCGGCGCAGGAACGCAGCGTCGGCAGCGCCATCGACGACAAGACCCTGCTGGTCCGCGTGAACGAGAAACTTCTGCGCAAGGACGAGCGCCTGTTCGGTAAGGTCGACGTGGACGTGCTCGAAGGCCGGGTGCTTTTGACCGGCGTCGTGCCGACGCCCGACGACCGCGTCGAGGCGGCGCGGCTGGCCTGGCAGGCCGATGGCGTGAAGGAAGTCCTGAACGAGCTTCAGGTCGACAACAAGACCGGCGTGCTCGATTTCGCCAAGGATAGCTGGATCACCACGCAGCTTCGCGCGAAGATGCTGGCCGACCGATATGTCTTCGACATCAACTACACGATCGATACGGTGAACGGCACGGTCTATGTCATGGGCATCGCGCAGAATCAGGCGGAGTTGGAGCGGGTGACCAACCATGCTCGAAACCTGAGCGGCGTGCAAAAGGTGATCAGCCACGCCAAGCTCAAGACCGACGCGTCGCGAGGCTCGTGAACGACGGCGGCTCACTGGATGAGGTTTTGCGCGCCGTCGGCGATCAGGCCGACGCCGATATCGACATTGCCGGGACAGCCCTGGCGTTGGGCGGGCTCGACCGGCCCGGCGTGCCGCTCGCGCGCTACCAGGCTCATCTGGACGAGATTGGCCGCGACATAGCGACCGCTGCGCCGGACGATGCCGACGCGGCAACCGCCGCGGCGTCGTTGCGTGACGTGATGTCGGAAGAATACGGCTATCGCGGTGACGAGCAGACCTATGACGACATGCAGAACGCCAACCTGCTGCGCGTCATCGACCGGCGCAAGGGGCTTCCGGTGGCGCTCGCCATTCTCTATATGCATGCCGCCCGTCACCGCGGCTGGTCGATGTGGGGCCTGAATTTTCCGGCGCATTTCCTGGTCCGGCTCGAGGTCGACGGCGCGCGGCTGATCCTGGACCCGTTCCGTGGCGGCCGGGTCGTCGACACGCCCGACCTCAGGGAACTGCTGAAACGCCTGGCCGGCGACGGGGCCGAGCTGCGCAACGACTATTACCAGATCGTCGGCGATCGCGACGTCCTGCTGCGGCTGCAGAACAACATCAAGACCCGGGCGTTGCAGCAGAACGACCTGGCCCGGGCGGTTGAGATCATCCGGCGGATGCTGCTGCTGGCGCCGCAACGGTACCGGCTCTATCGCGAGCTCGGCCTGATCGAGGCGCATGCCGGCAACATGCAGAACGCGATTGCCGCCGCGGAGCGTTATGCCGCGCAGGCCATCGGCGACGCCGAGCGGCACGATGCCGCCATGCTGCTGCAAAAACTACGGTCGACCCTGAACTGACCCGGCCGCGTTTGACGCGCATGAGCCGGCATCTCATAGTGCCGGCGGACGAGTTGGAGAATCCGCCATGAGCCTGGCCGTCGCCATCCAGATGGACCCTATCGAGCCGATCGATATCGACGCCGACAGCACCTTCGCGCTGGCGTTGGAAGCGCAGAATCGCGGCCACGGCCTGTACCACTATCTGCCGAAGGATCTGAGCTTCAAGGCTGGCCGGGTGGTGGCCAAGGCGCGGCCGCTGACCGTGCGACGGGAGCCCGGCAACCATGCCGATCTCGGCGCCGTCGAGGCGATCGATCTGGCCGACGTCGACGTTGTGCTGATGCGCCAGGACCCGCCCTTCGACATGGCCTACATCACCGCGACGCACATTCTGGAGCATATCCATCCCGAGACGTTGGTGGTGAATGACCCCGTGAATGTGCGCAACGCGCCCGAGAAGCTGTTCGTCACCCACTTTCCCGAGCTGATGCCGCCGACCTTGATCACCGCCGATATGGACGAGGTCAGGGCGTTCCGCGACGCGCACAAGGACATCATCGTCAAGCCGCTCTACGGCAACGGCGGCGCCGGCGTGTTCCACATCGCGCCCGGCGACGAGAACCTGAACGCGCTGTTGGAAATGTTCACCCAGATCTCACGCGAGCCGGTGATCGTGCAGCGTTACCTGCCGGAAATCCGCCAGGGCGATCGGCGGGTGATCCTGATCGACGGCGAAGCCGCGGGCGCCATCAATCGGGTGCCGGCCGAGGGCGAGGCGCGCTCGAACATGCATGTCGGCGGCACGCCCCTGAAGTGGGAGATGACGCCGCGCGAGCACGAAATCTGCCACGCCATCGGCCCGGTGCTGCGGGAGCAGGGCCTGATCTTTGTGGGCATCGATGTGATCGGCGACTACCTGACCGAGATCAACGTCACCTCGCCGACCGGCATCCAGGAGGTCGGCCGCTACGACGACAGCAACTTGGCCGGCCAGATCTGGGACGCGATCGAGCGCCGCTACCAGTCAACGCGCGGACATCCGGCGTCGTAGGCCGGTTAGGCGATGGGGCGTGTCGCTAAGATATCCCGCCAATGGAACGAGCATTGACATCGTCAACCTGAATTTGTAGTATATACTATATTATTGATTCGAAGGTCCGACCATGCGCAGCATCTCCCTGATGAGCGCCAATCAGGAATTCTCGAAGCTCATCAAAGCGGTCGAGCAGGGCGAGGGTTTCGTCATCACCCGTCGCGGGCGTCCGATAGCGAAGCTGGTGCCGCATACCGCGGACAAGACGGAGGATCCGGAATGGGCGGCCGCCTATCAGCGCATGCTGGCGCGGCTCGATGAAGGTGCGTCGCTGGGCGGCCTCAAGGTCGACCGCGACGAGCTCTATGACCGTTAGAGCCCGCTTTTCGCTCGATACGAACATTCTGGTCTATGCCGTCGATCGTGACGCGGCGGCGCGCCACCAGACGGCAAAGAGTGTCGTGGCACGCGCGGCCCTGCACGATTGCATCCTGACAGTCCAGGCCCTGGCCGAGTTCTTCCATGCGACGACGCGCAAGAACCTTCTAACGCCAACTGCCGCAGCCGACTTCGTGCGTGATTGGCTGTCGGTATTCGATACGGCATCGGCCGATCAGGCGGTGCTGGCCGAGGCGATGGAAGCCTTGCAATCGCACTCATTGTCCTTCTGGGATGCCATGTTGTGGGCGACGGCGAAGCAGGCGGGCTGCGCCGCGATCCTCAGCGAGGACATGCAAGACGGCCGAAGGCTCGGCGGTGTCGAGATCATCAACCCTTTCGCTCCGGCCGCGACAGACAGACTGACGCAATGGCTGGATCCCTGATGGCGCTTGCGATCCGCTGGATATCCCGCCCCATCGTTTCCCATGCCCTGGATTGACCTGAACCTGTTTGTCGGCGTGCCGGGCTGGGCCGTTGCCTGTGTGGTCGTGGCGCATTTCATCGGGTTCTTCATTCGCGGCGCTTTCGGGTTCGGGTCGAACATGCCGATCGTGCTGCTGACGACCTGGCTGCTGGGGCCGCATCACGCCATTCTGCTGGTCGTGCTGACGGCGTCGGCCGCGCAGGTGCATCTGTTTCCACAGGGGCTGAAGACGGCGGACTGGCGGGTCACCCGTTCGCTGCTGGTCGGCCTGCTCGCCGGCACGGCGGCGGGGACCTGGCTGTTCACGCAGCTTCCGGCCAACTGGCTCACCTTGATCCTGGGGCTGCTGATCTCCGCCGTGGTGCTGATGGACCGGTTTCGGGTGTTGGACTGGCTGTCGGCGTCGGTCGATCTGCGGTCACTGCCGGTGACGACGTCGCTGTCGGTCACCTCAGGCGTCGTCGGCACGGTCAGCGGCGGTGGCGGGATCTATTTTCTGGTCTCCTACCTGAAGCTCGCCTGCCCGACGCCGGACCTGTTGCGCGGCACCAATCTGGTGCTGTCCGGCCTGTTCATGATGGGCCGGTTGATCTTCGTCACGGCGGCCGGTCTGTTCACGCTCGAGCTGCTGGTCGAGGCCGTGCTGATCCTGCCGGCGGTCTTCCTCGGCACCTGGTCCGGCACACATTTCTTCCGCAGCGCGACGCCGCAGCGCTTCTATGCGGCGCTGCAAATGCTTCTGCTGGTGGCGGCGGCGGCGTTGATGGCGCGCGGGCTATATCGGATCTGATGTGCGGTCAGTGGACGGTCGTCAACACAAGCGGACCGCGTTTGGTGGCCACCAGCGTGTGCTCGTACTGCACCGTGCGAACGCCGGGCTCGGTGTGAAGCGTCCAGCCGTCATCAGCGACCTCGACCCAGTCGGCCGCGGTCGAGAGAAACGGCTCGATGGTGAAGACCAGACCGTCGTGCATCACGCGCGCGTCCCGCGGCTCGAACCAGGTCGGGATCTCGCCCGGCGCCTCGTGCAGGGCGCGGCCGACGCCGTGGCTGGCGAGGTTGCGGATCAGCTTGTAGCCGTGCCGGCCGGCGAAGCGCTCGACCCGGCGGCCAATCTCGTTCAGGGGCTGGCCGGATTTGACGGCGCGGATGCCTGCCCAAAGGGCGCGCTTGCCGTTGCGGCAGAGCGCCTTTACCTCGCGCGTCACCGGCGGCACAGCGAAGCTGGCGCCGGTATCTGCGAACAAGCCGTTCTTCTCGGCCGAGACGTCGATGTTGACGAGATCGCCGGCCGTGATCACGCGGTCGCCGGGAATGCCGTGCGCCACCTCTTCGTTGACGCTGATGCAGGTGGCGCCGGGAAAGCCGTAGCTGAGCTCCGGCGCCGAACGGGCGCCGGCGGCGTCCAGCAACCCGCGGCCGATGACGTCGAGCTCGGCCGTCGTCATGCCCGGCTCCAGCGCCCGGCCCATGGCCTGCAGAACCTGCGCCACGATCCGGCCGATCCCGCGCAAGCCGGCGAGTTCTTCCTCATTCGAGATGGTCATCCGATGATCTCCGTCACTCCGCGTCGGTGACGCCGACCCGCAGGCGCACCAGATAGCGGGCGTCGCCACCGGTCGCCAGGAAGGTCGCCGCCTGATCTTCGGTGTCGACCAGCGTCGCATCGTTCAGCGCCCGCCATTCGGCAGTCGGCCCGTAGGCGCCCTGCGTCACCCGCACGAACACCAGGCCGATCGCCTGATCGCCGCCGTCGGTGATCTCGGATGCGATCGTGCCGGCGGTTTTCGTTGCCGTAATGACCGCCTCGTCGAAGGGGGCGTCGCCGCTGCCGGCGAGGTCGGCGGCCGCCTGCCGCCAGACGTTGGCGGCGATGTCGCCGTCATCCTGCTCGGCGATGGCCAGCAGCACGCTGGCGCTTTCGCCCGAGGCCAGCGCGCCTTGCCAGACAGCGAGGCTGCGCAACTGTTGCTCGCGCGCTTGCATGTTGCGGCAGACGAAGGACGGCTTGCCTTTCCGGGCGCCGGCGGTGCAGCGGAAGGACGAGGTGAAGCGCGAGACCTTGTCCAGGCTGTCGAAGCGCAGCTTGTCGCCGTCGCCGAGGCCGTTGCGCTCGCCCAGGAAGAAGGCGCCGTCCGCCGGCGCGCGGGCGGCCTGGGCCTGCCCTGCTGTGCCGCCGGCATGGATCAAATAAATTTCGTCGCGCTCGGCCTTGGCGCGGCCGATCTTGATCGTGCCGTCGGCCGGCGCCGTGCCGCCGTGCTCGGTCGCGTATTCGACCGCGATCTCGTCGACAATCAGCCAGACCGGCACGCCCTCGGCGGCAACGCTGTTCGCCGCGGTCAGGACAAGGCCGGCGGCCATCAGAATTCCGCGCATCCCACATCCCCACTGTTTCGATGAAAGTTTACCTGAGCCCACGTCACGCTCGCCAGTTCGGGCATTGGCCGGGCCGATACACAACTTCTGTCTGTTCGGCACTGGTACGCCGTGCCGATCTCGTAACGGAACATTCACCAAATCCGTTAACCGAGCGCTGTCGGGAAATACGACAGGCCGTGCGCACGGCATCGGGCAAGGTGTTGAAATCGTTGCGCGGCCGCTCTGGTACGGTTGCTGCTGATATCGGAAGCACCAATCGGTCCCATGGGTTTTGCGTTGGTCAACGGGAGTGTCGTCCATGTCGAAGTTTACCGGTTCCCACCGTCGGTCCCTCGCCCGAGTCGAGCAGGATATCTGGCTCGGTCCGATCCTGATGGGCTTCGGCCTGACCATGGGCGTCGTGCTTTTGATCGCCATCGTGACGACGGGCTGATACGCCCGACCTGCCTGGGTCCGCATGGCGCCGGGCTTGGCCCTGCGCGCGGAACCTGTCTAAATAGCCCCGCAATTCGCGTTCATTGGCGGGGGTCGGGCGCATGACGGCGCATGTCGGCACGGTAGCGTTCCTGGGCATCGAGGCGGTGCCCGTCGACGTGCAGGCGCAGATGGCGGGCGGCCTGCCCGCCTTCAATGTCGTCGGTCTGCCGGACAAGGCGGTGGCGGAATCGCGCGAGCGGGTCCGCGCCGCGCTCGGCGCTATCGGCCTGGCGCTGCCGCCGAAACGCATCACCGTCAATCTCGCCCCGGCCGACCTGCCGAAAGAAGGCAGCCATTTCGATCTGCCGATCGCGCTCGCCCTGCTGCTGACCATGGGCGTGCTGCCGGCGGACGAGCTCGAGGGCTTCATCGCGCTCGGCGAACTGTCGCTCGACGGCGCGCTGGCGCCGGTCGCCGGCGTGTTGCCGGCAGCGATGACAGCCGTCGCCCGCGACCAGGGCCTGATCTGTCCGCAGGCGCAGGGGCCGGAAGCGGCCTGGGCGCGGGATCTGCGCGTGCTGGCGCCGGCCAACCTCTTGGCCCTGATCAATCACTTCAAGGGCAGCCAGGTCCTTGGCCAGCCCGAGCCGGCGTTGAGTGACGACGATACGGGTGGCCTGCCCGATCTGCGCGACATCAAGGGCCAGGAAGCGGCGAAGCGCGCGCTCGAGGTCGCGGCCAGCGGCGGCCACAACCTGCTGATGGTTGGGCCGCCGGGCGCCGGCAAGTCGATGCTGGCCGAGCGCATGGCCGGGCTGCTGCCGCCGATGGACGCGACGGAAGCGCTCGAGGCGTCGATGATCGCCAGCGTCGCTGGGCTGCTGCAGGGCGGCCGGATCTCGCGCCGCCGGCCCTATCGCAACCCGCACCATTCGGCCTCGATGCCGGCGCTGGTCGGCGGCGGCCAGCGGGCCCGGCCCGGCGAGGTCAGCCTCGCGCACAATGGCGTCCTGTTCCTGGACGAGCTGCCCGAGTTCAACCGCCCTGTGCTGGAGGCCCTGCGCCAACCCCTCGAATCCGGCGAGGCCGTGGTCGCCCGCGCCAACGCCCATGTCAGCTATCCCGCCCGCTTTCAGCTGCTGGCGGCGATGAACCCGTGAGGTGGCGTTGCCTTTCCACCATCAGTTTGGATGGAAGTGCTATCTGTTTGGTGAGGCACGTGGATTTGGTTCTGCGGAACGGTTGGCATGTGGCAGAACGTTATGGATATTTCGCCTGCTCCGATCTCGATGCGCTCGGTGATCGCCTCGACGACACGGCGTTTGTCGTCATGTGCAAGGCCGTCCCACTTAGCGTAAAGGTCCTTTGCATCGGCAATGACTTGATCTGACGAGAAGTACTGGACGTTCAGAAAATCGCGTTCGGCTTGGAGCGTCGGTATCTGCCTGTCTAACGCGGATTGCCGTTCCTCGAGTGCCTTGTAGCGCTTTCCAAATCCGTCTTTCGTCATGCCGTCTGCCATATAGAGATCGTAGAGCTTGTCCATCTCCTTGTGGACGCGCTCGCGGTCCTCTTCGAGCGAGGCAAGCCGCGCATTCATTTCGTTCAGCGTGGTGTCGGCGTTGTTGAGGTATTCCGAGAGAAGCTCGTCGGAGGTGAAGAGGTTTTGGAGTTGCTGGTGAAAGACCGCTTCGAGATCGGCAACCGGGATCTTATTGCGGCAGTCATAGCAGACATACTTCGGCGTGTTGCTCGGGACGTACATCTTGTGGCCGCAGGTGCAATAGGTGAGACCGGTGAAGAGGTGGATCGGCTTACGACCGCGCGTGCTTCGTTTCTTTTTTTGCTCGTCGATGATGGTGTTGCAGGCCTCCCAGACTTCTTCCGAGACGATCGCGGGCGCAGGGGTCGTCACCCATTCGTCTTCGGGTTTGAGCTCCCACGCCCTATTCTGCCCCGTGCTTTTGGTGTAGTTCGCCCGCCGCTCTCCCTTAGCGGTGGGATCCCGCAGGAGCCGCTCCACGGTCGTGTCTGAAAATTTGGCCCCTCTGCGGGTCCGATACCCCTCCTCGTTCATGAGGCGTGCAACGGTCTTCATGCGCCGATGTTCAAGAAACAGTTCATAGAGGCGCTTACGGATGGGAGCCTCCTGCGGGTCGAGCACGAGTTCCTGGTTTTCCCACCGGTAGCCGAATGAGGCCTGTCCGCCGAGGTTCTTGCCGAGCTTGGCGCGAACCGGAACCGAGGCGGCGACGCGCTCGGCGATTTCCTCTCGCTCCCACGTCGCCATTGCAGCGAGCATGGTGAAAAAGAGCCGTCCGGCGGGCGTACTCGTGTCGATCGATTCACCGAGGGAAATGAGGTCTGCATCGTACTCACGGAAGGTATCGGCAAAATCGAGGAGTTCGCGGGTGTTTCGTGCAAGCCGCGCCAGCTTGCTGAAGATGAGCCCGGTGATATGCCCGCGCTCGATATCGTCCAGCATGCGCCAGGCTTCCGGATGTGCGGATACGCTTTTCCCGCTTACACCGGAGAGATTATAGACTTCGCCTACGCGCCAGCCTTTCGCGTCAGCGTAGTGCCGTGCGCGCTGTTCGTGGTGCTCCGGACTTTCGCCACGAGCCTGATCTTCAGTCGAAACGCGAATCCAGATACCAACGCTTTTTGAAGGTAATTGAGGTTTCATCACCCGCCATTGCAAGATCGCGATGCTACTCTTGCGAGCATACATCGAGCCCTCAAAAAGAACGGAGTATTTTGTTTATTGATCTGATTTTAAATTTAGTTCTAATAATATTCTACAATAAGATATATACTAAGGTCAATATTGAAATGGAAAAATCTTCAAATTTTAAATTTTTCGCTAATCACTTAAATTTCGTAGTTCAAACTAAAAACCATATATTTTATCTAAATATAAAATAATCGATTTTTGCTCTTTATACCTATGGTGATTTAAGAACATAATTTTCGATCAATATTTATGTGTCGAAACTTCCATTGGAAATAATTGAATTTCAAACTTCTGATAAGAGAAGAAGGAAATAATTATATCAAAATCGATTTTGGATTGACTTCCACTGCAACTGGGCCCAACACAATGTTGGAGAATGTCGTTATCATCATAATTCGAAATTAAATTTTCTCATTTGGGATTGGTGTAGCACAAACACATCGCATCAGATGAGGCTCAGATGGAAGGTCCCGGCATCGTCGGACCACACGCCGCGCATGGAGCGCTACGGTAGGGAATTGACGTAAGGGCCACAGATTCCGGGGTCGGTTGAACTTGGTTAGTCATCGGATTGGAGGCACTCCCAACTGCGCACTATAGCCATCAACTGCAATATAGCAGAAGATCGGAGCGATAACTCGCGGAAAAGTAACAATCATCGTTTGGGATGCAATCAAATGCAACACCGCTAAGCCGTCCAAGGCAGAATCTCATAGACCAAACTGGCACAGGTTGTTAACTTTTGTGTCCGTTCCGTGACCTTCTGCAGCCTCCTGACGACTATGCATGTAATGTACCTCGACGAGTTTGGGCATCCTGGCAAATATAGCGCGAAGGGGCCTAGCAAATCAGAGACGCCTGTCTTTGGCTATGGTGGCTTCATCATGCCAGCGGATAGCGTGGCCGCGTTCGCAACTCAATTCTTTGATCTCAAGATTCACGCTTGTCGAAATATGCTTCTAGGTAAGTGGACTTATCAATCTAAGAGAGAAAACAAATCTCACAATAAGGACAAACAAGACAAATTACATCGTCAAATGAACCAAATTAGGAGGATGAGAGGCGACGAAATTATTAGGGACAAGCACATGCGACATATAAATGCCAAATACGAAGTCAAGGGGCATGATGTATTTTCAAGACCTTATTTATTGAAGTTATTGAGGGAGAAAAACTCCAACAAACAAAACTCAAAAATTAAGCTGCGTCGTTATTTAAGGCTTTCCCAATGGTTTCTTGAGATCCTTATTCAAAATGGTGGAGAGATATTCTTTTTTGGATACGATAAGAGAAGGTTTAAATGGGATGATCTTAATGAACCACATTTGGATTTAATAAACCCCGTTCTCGAAAGAGCTTTTCGGTACGCTCAAAGCAACAACACCACAATTTCTTTGTATTTTGACAGACATGATACGGATGAGGTCGGTGAATCTCTTGTTGGAGATAAACACCGCCGGCGAATTCGCGGATATTCAGTAGGGCGAATAGACTTAGCAAGAAAAATTATTTTATCTCGCCGATTTTATGAACAAATAACTGAACCGGTAGTCATGCTGAAATCTGAGAGATCACAATGTATTCAAGCTGCAGACTGGATTTGTTACATGCTTTCTCAAACAATGCCCTACAAATGCGGTCACAAAAACTACAAAAGCTACGAAGCATACCACAACCATTTCGAAAGGTTCCTTTTCTCGAATGTATCTCGCTTTAGCGAATTTGGTTTCATTGGTGGAAAGTCCTACGGACACTACCTGCAGGGCGAGCTGGATTTGGGTGAGGATACGGAGGATCTGGCGCGCAACCGGGCGTCGGCGCGTCGCCAGCGCCCTTATCATCGTTTTGGCTGATTAGCCGTGTTGTTGTGGGGTCAATGGTTATTGATATGCCTGACTTTGCAAATTTTATGTGGATTCGTCGCTTGAGTACGATGGCTACGACCAGCACACTTGCTGCCGCACCAATTGCGACTACAATGTCTGTCAACATCTCTGCCTCCTCTGCCAAATAGGCAAAAAGAGAGAGGCATGGTATGCAGTTAAGCAAAAGCCGCTGCAATATGACATTGTCATATATAACAGCGGCTTTCGACTGATGCGCAGAGATGTTGGGATTTTTATCCCTCACTCTGCCGCCCGTTGAGACTGGTTCGCGTTCAGTCGAGGCTTTGCCTCACAACGATCCCCAATCAAGCGCGCAAATATATAATTGCAGTCCGTGGCGAGTCAAGCATTGTGAGTGCATACCTGATATGATGGTAACGCATGCCAATCTCAATGCAACCCATTTATCCACAGCAACTGACGCAGCAGCTAGTGCGTCACAATCAACACGCGTTGTTCTCGAGAAACGGTTGACTGAGCAATCGATCCGAAACATCGTTCGACAGGATCACGAACCAGTTCTTTGTAGACTGGTATCGCACTTCTACTGCCCAGCCTGAGAAACCGCCAATCTCCTAGTCGGACGTTTTTTAAACCTTTCCAAGAAAAAACAGAATTATCCATCAATATAGACATTATATTTGAAACATTAAGGTATTATTTGTTCTAAGTTATAATAATTCTACGTATAGGAACTATTGTAATAATTAAACAGTATGAGCTATTCTGTTCGGCACGATCATCATATGTCAATACCCTCCAATTCTCACAATATGGGAGGGAATACTTGCGTGTCGTTTACGTATGATGATTCTGGCAATCGCAAGTATGCAACCGTAAAGGAACGTCGGCTGTTCCTGCGTGCTGCCAAGAACCATGCTTCGCTTCAGGTGTACACGTTCTGTTTGGCGCTTGCGCTCACAGGCGCACGGATCTCCGAGATCTTGGCTCTTACGCCTCGCCAGATCGACCTTGAAGCCGGCGTCGTTGTTATTCAGAGCCTTAAGAAGCGGAAGCGCGAAACAGCCGTTTATCGTGCGGTCCCCATTCCGCCGGATGTCCTCGAGAAACTCGATGCGGCACACGGCATCAGCGCTGCTCGAAAGGACGAAGCGCGCCGGGATACCCGCATCTGGCCGTGGTGCAGGACAACTGCTTGGAAGCGGGTCAAAGAGGTTATGCAGGCAGCGGGTATTACCGGGCTGCAAGCTAGCCCTAAAGGGCTCCGCCACGGCTTTGCGGTGGGCGCATTGGTCGCCGGCGTTCCGGAAATAACAGTGATGCGATGGCTTGGGCATGCACGACTTGAAACCACGATGATCTACACCGAAACCATCGGCGCGGAGGCTCAAGCGATCGCGAAGCGGATGTGGGAGCCGCTCCTGCAAAACGATCTCCTCTCGTAAACAAAATAGCTCATTCTGTTCACAAAAGCGTTAGGACCCCCAAGCAGGTGGGGGTCCACTGCGCCAAAGAGGGGTCAGACTATGCTCAGGACATTTGTTGCTGCGACTGTTCTCATCGCGTCAGCATCGCTGATCGGATGCCAAACAGCGAAGCAACCGGCTCCATTGCCGGAGAACATCTCAATTCAAGACGCTCCTGCCTCGCTTTCCGAGAAGCACGCGGCCTTCCTCGGACGATGGCACGGGCGCTGGGGCGGCACGCTCGACGGATACCTCGTGGTGACAAGCATGACGCCGCCGACTGCTGAGGTCATTTATGCCTGGGGGACCAATCAATATGTCAAGGAACCAGGCTGGATCAAAAGGACCGCGACACTTGATGGCGACAGTCTCATCGTCCCCATAACTGATGACGGTGAGAGGAAGGCTGTCTACACGATGAACGGGGACGGTACCCTTGCTGGCGTCTACACACGTCCTGGCGTGCGGAGTGATGCAGTGCTTATGTGTGAAACCTGCTGATAGCTGTTTACGCTCGATTTTTTTGGAGTAGCGGCGCGCCTAACGTGACCGTCCCGTTTCGATAAGGTATTGGACGAGCCAGTTTGGTCAGCCACACCTTCGCGATTGCCCCTCCACTGGTGCTCGGGAAGGAAAAAACCGCCCTGGCATTGGGCCAGGGCGGTTGACGGACCGTGGGATGATCGATCGAGGCGGTAAGCTCATGCATTCAGCGAGCGTCATCGATTCCAAGGCCAGTAGCGCTTCGGTGTCTCAATACTCCTCCGAGAGCATTACCGTAAGCACACGCGTCGTCACGTTCGGGTCGGACGGATCCGGTGAACCATTGCACATGTCTGTGTCGTAATAGTCGATCTTCCAGAAGAACGTCCGGCCTGTGTGCTCGAAAGAGCCGAAGTCGTGCTCCCCGTGGGGATCGTTACCCTCGTCGAACGCGCCGAAGGTCGCAACCTTGCGGAGGATCATCGCCTGCACGTCCGTGGGCAGGGCGTTCACCCCTGCTGTCACCACGACGCGGCCGCCGGCGAAGGTCGTGCGGAGGGCGTCGTTGAGTTCGCGGATGCGCTCCGTGCTCATATCAGCCCCGCCAGGATCAGCGCCGGCTTCATCGCATTGGCGCCGCAGCTCTCGCAGTAGCCGTGGCCCTGGTCCGGTTCCATCTCCGCGGTCGCACCGCAGATCGTGCAGATCGCAGGGCTGACGCTGTCGAACAGGCTCGCTTGCAACAGACAGTCGAGACTGGCAAAACCCTCGGCCTCTACGAGCCGGGAAAGAGCCTCTTGGTTAGTCATGGTCTCCTCCTCGCTATCGACGCCCTGGAATGAGGCGCCGAGCGGCGGGGACGAGCGGTTGGCCCGACGAACCCTAAAAGGACCGCCCGGGCACAGTGCGCGCCGGGCGGGCGGCAGACCTGGTGCTGCCAAAGAACGTCATTGCGGGATCGGAAGCCGGCGTGGCTTCTTCTGTTCTTCGCGAAAGCGGCCCACGAACCTGGCGGCCGCGCTGGCCTTGCTGGCAGCCGTGAAGACTGCGCGTTTGTCCGACTTCAACACCTTGAGCCAATGCGCGATATAGGCTGCGTGATCGACCCGCGGCGTGTTTGTGATCGAAAGCTCGGCGCAGAGAAATGCAGCGCCCAACTCCGCAACCAGCTCTTCCATGGCGTAGGCATCGCTCCCAAACTGTCCGGCAAGATCACGGTCCAAACGCGTTGGATGCGATGTCCAATGCGTGAGCTCATGCAGCAGCGTGGCGTAGTAGCCTTCTGTTGCAGAGGTTGTGGTGGTTCCAGTAAAGCGCGGACGGGCGGGCATGATGATGTAGTCGTCCGATGGGACGTAAGCAGCTTCCGCGCCGCCATGACGGATGTCGGCACCCGTTGCAGCAACGACCGCGTCTGCTTCTTCGATGGTCTCGATCGGATCAGGACCCGTTGCAAAGGGTGTTTGCCAACCATGGACCTGATCAGCATTGAACACCCAGGACGTTCGGGCCATGAGATAGCGCTCCTCGGTGGTCTCTCCCGTTGCTTCATCCCAGACGTCTTTGGTCATCTCCTTGTAGAAGACGATAATGCTTGCCTTCTCGCCTCGCATCACCTGGGCGTTCAGGTTTTGCCATTGCCGGTATGTCGCCCAATAGTCGGAGAAGAACGCGTGCTGTGACGCGGAGGCCCAGAGCGAGATGATGTTGACGCCTAGGTAAGGCTTTCCGGTCTCAGCGTTCGTTGGTCGCGCGAGACTGGCCCCGGTGTGGTGCCAGGGCATCTCGAATGTGGGTGCGCCGCGCTCGATCGCCGCGACAATGTGCTCGGTGATCTTGCTGTACACGTCACGGCGCTTGGTCTTGTCGTCCATTGCCACCTCCTCTGCAGGGCAGGAACACCGACGGGTTCGGTGCTCCTGGCCGCAGCCGAGGCGGCCGGTGGCTCAGGCGGCTTTTTTCGTCCGTGACCGGTGGAAATGGGTGAGTACGAGTGCTGCGGCATCAAAGATGCCCATACGTCGATCTTCAGGCGTCCAAAGCTTGCGTTTCTCGGGCAGCAGTGGTGAGAGCTCCTCGTAGAGACGAGCGATCTCTACAGCGATCTCATGCTTATTCGACGCACCAATACGTGCGAACGCCGTAAGGATCTCGGCCCGCGAATAGCATTTGAGCGCAACGTGGTGGATGGCGGATTGTCGCGCGATTGCCCGGATGAGGCGCGTGATGCGCTTCCCCTTATGTGAGCCGGCGCCAGCGGGATTCTCAAGCACCACGAGGTCCGGCTCGAACCACGTGAGGAGCGCGTCAAACTGCTTCAGGTTGTCGGACTGCTCTCGGCTCGGGATGTGCTTGACGCCCCAATCGATGAGCCGGAGCGGTCCTTCAAAGATCGCGAAGCCGAATCCATGGGTCGTCGGGAACACCCCGACGGTGCGACGTACCCCTTTTTGTCTATGTATCATTGACTTGGTGCGGACCGTGGATCATCCATGATGCGCCGCAACGCCGAAAGCTTACGCTCGAGTTGTGGCGAAGGCTCGCGGAGCTCAAGCTGCGCATAGAGGATGTGGGCCCGCTCGATGATGGCTAATTCGACCTCGTCGTACACGCCGGCAAAGAGATCTGACACGGGCGCCTTGAACAGCACCTCGTAGGCAAGCGCTGTCTTGAGCAGCGGTTTTAGCTGCGCGAGTTCGTGCCGGGAAACAGTCTTGTTGCCCCGCCAGCCGAACAAGAACGCGACCTCTGTTTGTGAGAGGCCGGTTCGTTTGCGGAAGGTACGCAGATAAGTCTTGAGACGGCGTGACATACGACGTGAACGTCCCGTGCGAGCGCTGATTCCCGCGTGAGACTGGCTGTAGCGTAAGCGTTCGGACGAATCTGTCGTAGACACAGCAATGAGCACGAATGGTCCCATTGTACCTTCTAGACACAGCGGCATATCCGTTTCGCTATGTGCAGCAGTGGATATCGGGGACGTTGGGGACGTTGCCCGAGGTAGCAGAACACGCCTTAGGCTGGACCATCCGCAGCGTCGATTGCTGTCGCATCCCCTGGGAGGACGTCCCCCAAATCCCCGATGTCCACCTGCGTATCAGTGATCGGTTCGGTCGCTCTATCGACGCCGTATCGTCGATAGAGCGCAGGGAGTTTTGGCAATTCGCTCGGTGGGATGACGAAATTGCCTTGGCTTTTGCGGGTCGAAAGCCCGAGCCGCTGGCGAACGATTGAGCCGATCGATTTAGCGCTCATGGTGCCGTAGGTTTCGCCATGTTCGGCTATGAAGGCCGATGCGATGTCTTTCATGGGCAGCACGCGTCTACCCTGTTCGTCAAGCAGGCTTTGAATGACCGCGAGGACCTCTGCCTCCATGGCGAGTGCGCGGTCTAAGCCCAGTCCGTCGCTGTACTCGCGGGCGATCCAATGCAGCTCTTCACGCATTGAGGGATCGGCGACCGCAAGAAGCGGCGCAAATATCTGCCGCAGACGAGGTTCGATGGACGGATCGTCGAGCAATAGGCTCGCATCGAATGTGCCGTAGTTTCGAAACCGGTAGAGCAGGAGCTTGTTGCGCATAGCGAGCGCTTCATCCTGATAGTCGGACGGCAGACTGATCGGAATGTCGTCGCGCAACTCCCCGCCGCGCATGTCTTCCGTCAAGAAACGGCTCTCGAGCGCTCGATCGTCGTAACTCCCGCGGGTTGCAAGCACCTTCGGGCCGAACACATGAAAAGCGCGCGGGTTGAACTCGCGCTCGCGGGTGATCTCGGTACGAAGAACCGGCAAGCCGCGTACGTTGCCGTTGTTCAGGATCTTGACGATCTCTGACTTCTCATCACTGAACCGGAAGTCGCCCTCATCAAGGATTAGTGTGCCTCGAAACGCATCAAGCGTATGGAAAATCGGCGATATGGTGGATGCGCCACTTGCAAAAATCGGCTTGTAGCAAAGTGCGCCCACGGTGAGCAGAAAGCGCGTTTTGCCACTCCCGAAATCACCGCGCAGGCGCATATATGGCAGCTCGTTGAAGCAGTCGTGGACCCACGAGAGCAGCACGTAAAGACTGGTGAGTCGCTCAAAGCGAGGCGCCACGTCGACATAGCGGTGGATGTACCGTCGCACATCATCGAGGAGCGCCGACGTCGCGCCATATTCCTCCGGTCGCGAGGGTAAGAGCACAACGCGGTTTGCAATGAGGTTGTTGCTCGGTGTGTACGGGACGAAGCTAGCACCATCTGGCGCAGCAACTTCATGCTCGATACGCCAGCTGTTGCCACTCCACACGGCGAAGCAGGTGCGCTTTTTCGTTGGATCGTAGAGGAGTTCGACGATACGACCGTCGTCGAGTACCGAGGAGACAGTTGGGCGGTGTTTGTGTGCGTCGGCAGTTTTTTGAGTTGGCTTTCTGTCAGGCATATGTTGCAAGCGCAACCAGGTCGCGCCGTCTGACCAGCGTACCCGACCGGTCGAAAACTGACAGAACGCACTAGACGGCGCCCATGACCTAAGCAGCCACTGCTCATCCTAGAGCGTTAAGACTAGCGCCAGCGGGAGGAATTAAGGACCGCCATGAGCCCAATCCCGCAAGCACCGTAAACCGAGCTAACTGAATGCCGATCCAGCCTAGTCGCCGAAGCGAATGTCCATGCCGGAGACGACCTGATCGCTTGTGTACTCGACCACCGAAATAGGTGTTTGCCGGGGATCGAGTAAGGTGATGCGATCGCCGGAGTTGTTCAGCGGCATGTCGAATGTCGTCATGACGACCCTCAGTTCGCCATTGGCCGGAACGCTACCCGCGAGCATGAATTCATTGCCGGCCCGATCCCGGAGCCGCCAACCGTCAATCGTCACCGCATGTCCGCCGGCATTGCCAAGCGTGACCGCCTCGTTGCCAGCATCCTGTCCGTCCGGATTGGGCAGGAGAGCGACAATGCGCGGGGCGCCGGAAGCGGGCGGCGGTTCCGCTGTCACTGCGCCAAGTGTGAAGTCGGCAAAAACCGGCAGATGATCTGATGCCCGGTTGGAATTGTTGCCGCGCACGGCAACGGCATTGTCGAAAACCGCAGCGGACCCCTGCTCATAATTGGCGAGCATCGTGGGCGAAACGTAGATGTGGTCGAACATAATGTCGCCGGTGTTCTGGTTCGTCCCGCGCGCGTCATGATTGCGCTGGCGGCTGTTGGGGTCGATCGTATTCACCCGCATCCCATCCGGTGTCAGTTCGTTCGTCTTGCGCCCAAAGCTGACATGACCCAGAGCGAATAGTGGCTCGGCAAGATTGATCATGAACGGACCGGGCGTCTCTTCCATCCCGGCCGGCGCGTTGGGGTCGCCAGTTTCAAGGATATTGGCGGACCGGTCGTCCGGCGAGTCGTTGCAATCGCATACATAGATGATCTTGTTCCCGTCGATTTCAGGCTCCAGTGCCTGGACAAGCCGGGACGCGGCCAGTTCGCGCCGGGCGTCCGTGGTGGCGCGGCCGCCGAACCTGGATTTCGTATGATTGACAAGCAAGGTGAAGCGGTCGCTGCCATCAGGCAGCTCGATTTCCAGCCGCAGCACGTCCCGCCGGTCGGGAAAGGCCGCCGAATCACTGCTGGCCGGAAACAAGAATTGTTCGTCATCCGCATCGAGGTCGGCACCGAAGTTGAGGATGCGGAATGGCCGTCGGACGACGGCAGCAACGTCCTGCGGCTCGCCGCTATCGTCGTCAATCACGATGTGCCAGTCGGTTGGCGGAAAGAGCAGCTCAAGCGCGTCGCGGTCGGCGATTTCCTGCAGGCCGATCACATCGGCCCCCAAGAGCTCGACTACGTCTCGCAACTTCGTGAGGCGATCGCCCTGCTGGTCCACGCCAGTGCTTAGGAACTTGATATTGTAAGTGGCGATCCTTACCGACTGCTCCGCCAATGACGATGACGCTGCAAACAGTGGTAAGAGTGTGGCGGCAAGGATAAATGACGGTAGAAAAATGGCGCGGGTTTGCATTGCATTCTTGCTCCCGGATTTCCACCAGACGTAATCATTCCGATATCGTATCAAACCCAAACTTGTATCTATTATGGCAATCAAAGCGTCGTTGGCTTGGCGGCATGCGCGATGAGACTTGGCTCGCGGTATCGCATGCAAGTGTGTTACGCAAGGCTTCGTTCTCCATCTAGCGTGTTCCTAATGACACTGAGGGGTACCTGATGCAAAAAGAATCTTGGGCGCCTGCAAGAGGATTTACGGCATCAGCCACCCGGACCTAAAGCGTCGGCGCTATTTGCGACACGGGATCTACAGGAATATGAGTGCGACCCTCGCGGACTTGGCCGAGGACGCGCCCTCGACGACCTTTTGTTGTTGGCACGCTCGCGGTAAGCGGGGTAATTGCTCTACCGTGGTGCCTGTTCCGTGATCAACTCGATCTCCAGTAGTTCCTTGGCTGTAGGCCGTCGGCGCGCGCCGCCTGCCTCGATCCAAATTTTCAGGGTGATCGGTCCCTCCACCACGCTCTGCGGCAAGCGAATGGGGGGATGCGTGCTTTCGCTCTGCCGCGCAGCCTGGCCGAACGGCATAACGCGACCCAGGGGGTTTCCTTGCGCATCGGCGATAACCATGATGGCGTCGCCGAGCAGTGGTCCCGTTCGGACCCGAAGCCATAGGGTTTCGTAGTGCCCGAGCGGCCGCACGGGGATCAGGGTGCGAGTCACGTAGCTTTGCGACACGGTCGTGGAATTGGCCTCTGACTTGGCCGAACTCGTGGCAACCGGGCTGAACGCCATGATGACGCCCGCTAGACTTGTCCCGAATACGACCCAGCCAAGCCGCACTCTCAGAATGCCCCTATCGAGACCGCGTTCAGTTTGCCCGTCCCGATGTTCCTGGATTCAAGCGCCGAGCCGCCGGCCGTGCTTCGTGCCGCCAGCACAACGTCGAGCTCCTGACCCGACGTCAGTGCGTTCTGCTGGCGAAGGCGACGGACCGTATCGGTAATCCCGACGGTAAAGGAAGACGTCATGTCCTTATGGTGGAGTTCGCCGAAGAAGCTAACGCTGCCAGCAAAATTCGCGCTCCTCACGTCTGGCTTGATCTCCTGGCCCTTGGGACTAACGAAAATGTCGAATACCACATCGCTCGTCTGATCCGGCGGCGTGATCGTCACCGTTGCGAAGAAACGCCGATCCTCGTCGGCAGCCATGCGCTCGGCTAAACCAGTGGGTAGTGCGACGGCTGATCGCGCCGCAGTCTCAATTCCAAAAGCGACCGCGGTATTGCTGGTAGTAGCCGAGGGGGTATCGCCAGTTGCAAGTGGGACCTGTATCACGTCCTCTCCGGTTCCAGGTTCGTAATCGTAGCCAAACGACTCGACATTGAAATAATCACCTGCTGACACTAGCGACGTCGGATTGCCCGCGCGATCGTGAAAGAACAAGAACGGCTCGGCTGCGAAGACGGTGACCTGCGAGCCGTCCGGCCCGGTCGGCTGACCTTTCACCTGCTGCTTGCGAGTCCAGACGTCCCACAAGCGATCGATGTTACAGTGATGCATGAAGAATATCGGATCAACAGGTGATAGGAAATCACCCATAAAGCCACTGAGATCACCGTGAACAAGGTTATGCGGCTGATCTTCCAAGATCGCGTAGTCCCCGGCGAACCCGTGATGACTTGTCGTCACTGCAGTCTCGAACGCGTGACTCCCATCTGTCTCGACGTAGCGTTCCGGCGCCAGAAGATCTTTGATTACAGGCTCCTTCACGGCCAGATCAGCGAACACCAGTTCCGGGTTTCTCTGCGTTGGCCGTCTCGTTTGGCCCTGTGGAAAGAAAACGGATTCGGCGTCATTCCAAAGTGCCTGGAAGTTCGGATAGCGACGGACCGTCTGCTGTGCGCGCTGGCCAGGCGAGAGACCGTCCCAGTAGGCCTCGAGCGCGGGCCGAAACTGGTCCCGGAATGTCGCGACATCGGGCACGAAAGCCGAATTGTTGGGATCGAGCACGTCGTCCCAGAAGGCCGCGGGAACTGCCGGCTCTTTGGTCCAGTCCCAGAACGGCAGCGCGAAATCGTTCACTCCAGTGAGCTCACGACATATCTGCTCGATCCAACCAAGGTAGCCACGGTGCCAAACCAGAAACCACCAATTGCCGTGGGGACAATCCATCAGATGCGTGAACGCGTAGCGGTACCAGTTGCGTGGATCGGTCGGCGGCAACTCGAGCATGGCCTTGACCGCCGTCTTGTAGGTCGCAAGATCTTTCGCGACGTTAGGCCCCTGGAGGCTCTTGCGCGTGTGTTTGGCTGCCGAATAGGCGAACGTATTCGGAAAGCTGACTGCCAAGCTGGCCGCGGCGCTCGTGGTCAGGAAGCCACGCCGAGACAGTCGGCCAAATTGCCCTGTGGATCGCATTACCAGTCCCCTTTCCCTTGCAAAACGCCCGATTCACTTCCGACCGGACAACTTCCTGGTATGTGGTACGGCCAGTCTCGGCGATCGTCGCGGTGTCGTCCGCGCAGACGTCACCGTTGCCGCACCGCGTACCAGGACGCCACAAAGCCGGCTTCGGCCTGGCCATTAGAGTGCGGCTCGGTCCGCACAATGGTGCCGACGATTGCGTCGACCTGGTCGACCCCGTTCGGCCAGTTCGGCACGACGAAGCCGAGATAATCGTAGACCCAGGTCTCCTCGCTGATGTCGCCACGGCCCTGGAACCGGATGCTAGTCGGATCCCCCTTGGCGACAGTGCCGCTCAGCGCTAGCGACCAGCTACTTCCGCCGAGCATTCCACCGATCGTGCCTGGCTCGGGCTGGGTCAGCTCCAAGGTACCCATGCCGAACCGCAGATCGTTGAAAGGTATGGCAAGATCCGAATTGTTGATCAGGCTGCGATAGCTCCAGGTGCCTTCGAAGGAAACGGTCATAGCGGTCTCCAATCTTCCTTCACACGCTGGGAAAGGTTAGCGATGCGTAGCTACAATGCCGCCCTTGCCGTCGGGCAGGGCGATGCGCACGTTCTGCATCATGCCTCGGTCCTCGTGGTCGAGGATGTGACAGTGCAGGACGAAGTCTCCAATGTACCGCCGGTAGTGCATGCGGACGCGGATGCGATACGGCGTTCGCGTCGCGCCGCGGCGCTCTTGAGTCACGAACAACGTGTCCTTCCAGGTTCCCTTGAGCCGCGCGTAGGGCGACGTGTTGTCGGGCTCGTAGCCGCTGACATCCCTTCCGTCAGCGTCCAAGATCTCGACGATCTGAAACGGGTTGACATGTATGTGGAAAGGATGGCCACCCAGAAAGGAGCGCAGTTCCCAGTCGTCGATGTTGCCGAGGATGAGGTTGCGATCGATGCGATCGGGGTCGTAGGACTGTGGGTCCTTGAGGCCCCCCTGCGCGTTCAGCGCGCCGATCTGAAAAACCGGGCCATTGGGGCCGCCACGTATCACGAAGCCGAGTGTATGCTCGAGTTGGGGACTGCGCGCCAGCAAGGAATCGTGCGGCTGAAAGGCCGCCAAGCCTAGCCGCTGCTCGAGATCGGCTACGATGCGATCATGCAGGTCGACAGGCATGAAAAGGCGTGCCGCTTCGATCAATCGTTGTTTGATGTATTCCGCCGGCGTGGCATTGCCGATTCCGGCGCCAGGCCCCACCTCGACGAAGCCCATGAGCTTTCGACTCTTGGTCTCCTGAGCGACTGTGTCGACGTCGACCGCATCGGCATCAACGATGCAGTAGGTTCCGGGCTCGGGAAACACCATAAGCAGGTCCTCTCGGTAGCCCGGATGCATATGGCTCTTGTCTTGCGTGACCAGTCGGTCGCGTGTCAGGCCGTCCGTGGCAAGCGAGAGCTGCTGTGCTGTTGCGCCGCTGCAATTGGCATCCACGAAGGCAGATTGCGCATCGGACGTCACGGCAGTGTAAGCTGTTGCCGAAGCCACAACCGTGGAGGGTGCAGACAGCTTCTTGAATTCCAGCGTGATCGAATCGCGCACGCCGGCGTGTATCAGTCGCCATCGTTCGATTTGCCCGGCAATCGAAGTATTGAAGGTTGGAACGACGCGGCCATTGATGCTGGTGTACCGGCCCGAGGAGCTCCATAGCCCAGGGCCGAACTGATCGTACCGCTCGATCGTTCCGACCTCACCTGGATCGCAGATCCACGTACCGGCCGCATCGGTCTTTATCGGGCCGCCCTCGATTTCTCGACATGCATAAGGAATCTGCTGAAACAGCAAGACACGTTCCGGGATGGCCGTGCCGTCGGCATTCCTCAGCAGTGTATCCACATCACCGGTGCCGTCCGCTGTCGGCAGTCGGTCGCCGCGAATGATCAGGGCGCCTGCCATTCCGCTGGATACCTGAAGCGCCGTGGAACCATGCAGATGCGGGTGGTACCAGAACGTGCCTGCAGGATGGTCCGCGGGGATGTTGTACTCGTACGTGAAGCTGACGTTTGGCAGAATTCGGATCAATACATTGTCGGAATTGCCTGAGGGATTCACCCAGAGGCCATGAGTGTGCATGTTCGTTGAGTTAAAGCAGTGGGGCGTGTTGACGTCTCCACCTCCCTGACAAGAACGATCGTTAGCGGGCAGTTTGTTGTTGAGTGTAAGACGAAACGTTTCGCCCGGCCGCAGGTTCACTGTAGGTGCCACGAAAGGCACATTCAGATCGACGCCGTCTCCCTGGTACGACCGTAGTCTTACCTTGTCGAACTGACCCGTTCTGGGATTGAAGATCTGCCCTTCTGTGTAGCGGATATCGACGTTCCAGGCGACTTCGCCGCCCCTTGCTTCCAGCCCGGTCGCCTTCGGTGCAGCAACACTAGCCAGCTCTGCGTCGAGTCGCCGGGCTGCCGCCAATGGTATAAGTCGGGCGCTCGACGGATTGCCAATGGCCACGTCGGCCGGATGCACATTTTCTGCGACTGCTGACCCGCAAAATCCGGTCATGACGATACCGACCACAATGCCAAGCCGCGTGCTTGATCGTCTCGGTGGCCTCCGGCCATCGCGCACTGAAGCATATACTGGTAGCAGTTTCACCGACATGCTCCCCTCTGCGCCGCGTTAGCCTAACGTTTGCAGGGCCAGTGAGCTCCGGTTTCGGCGACCTACGAAGATGTACCGCCATTCATGGTAGCGCGAATCAAAAATATACACTATGTATCTATTGTTGTAAATTCGTCAGTGCCACCGATCGAAACATGAATTTTCAGGGGTACGCATTGGCGAAGTTGTTCGTGTCTGGAGCGCGCGGGAGTTGGATCACCACAGTCTGTCCGACCGCTGCCTCCAATGACCGGCACCGGCTTCAACAAGTTCGTTTCCACGTTGTGACGGACCGGTAGCTATGTACGTTCCGAAACAAGAAGCTCTCAAACCGCCCACTTCCGCCCGGGATTTGAGTGACTGGTAGCAAACTAGGCTCTGGAACCCGTGAGGTCGCAAAAATCCAAATCCTGCCCCCGCAACCACATCCGGTCGTGCCCCGTCCAGTCCGGCCACATTCTAGGATTTCTGGCCAACTGACTGCCCATTGATCGAGTTCTATCGTTGGAGATTCGGATTTCTTCTTCGAGAGTCCGAGGTCGCATCAAGGCTTACCGGTGGTGCCGTGTTCGTGCGGTGTCCTCAGCCGGTAAATGACATGCGTTGGTGGAGCAACGCTAGGTGATAGGCTTGTAGAGGCTTTACGGCAGTGTGGGCAGCACCATGCTGCTGTTCAAAATCTGAAATCTCCGATGCTAAGCCAGAGCGACGCCGACGTGGTCGAGCGCGCCGTTTTCCCGCATCGACTGCACGATCGCCTGTATGGAGGTGCCAAATGATCTGCGGCGCTCGGTGCCCTGGTGCAGGGCGACGATATTCATGTCGGCGTCGAAGCAAGGTGCCCCCGCCAAGCCCGGTGCCGTGTCGGCGTTATAGAAAATTCGCGTCTCTGCCTGGTCGATTTCAGTGATACCGCGGCTGGCAAAAGTGACATGCAAGGGGTTTCCGTTCGAGTGATGCAAAATCAGCAGCTGTTTATAGACGCGCGGTTGGCCGAGGCTGCCCATCAGGTCGAACCAGTGACGTCGCGACAGCTCCATTGATGCTCCGAACTCAGGTAAGGTCTCCATTTCCAGGACCGGCTCGTCGCCGGGGTGGCCGTCAACACGCACAAGCAGATAGGCAAGGTGCCACCGGTCGCTCGCATCGTCGTCGTTGTGTCTGGAGACGTCGACGAACGAGTAATCCTGACCCTTGAATGTGTGTCGATCCGTACCTCCGTCCGCTCTGATATCGAACACGAACTCCAGGTCGTTCGCCCGCGAAAAATCAGACAGATGCTGGATCGCAGCGTGAGACGTGAACACTAGATCAGGCCCGACGAGTAGGCCCGTGGCAACTGGTTCTCCTCGAACGTCGATACGGCAGAGCTGTCTGGCGACAGCGGCGACTTTAGACTGCAGCTCTTCCTGAGAGAGCATGCTCGACAACTGTGCCATTCGCTCCAGCTCCTTCTGCTGATAGCGAACGACACCGGTCTCCAACTCGTTCGCGATCCTGAGTAGCTCGCCGTCTGATGGCCGGAGCTGTGCCGCCATGTCGACTAGATTTTCGAGCCAACCTTCTTGATTGGCCATCTGCAGTAGCCCGAAGACCTGTACAGGCGGGGGATTGTTTAGCGATACGATCGATTCCAGGCTTCGACCCGTGGCGAAAACCAGCAGCCGCAGTTCGTCGAGCGAAAATGCCCGGACGAAGATGCTGCTTATGTCAGTCAAGCGCCGGCCGCGGCCAACTGCCCGGCTCCACCAGCTGCGAACTGTATGCATTGGCTCAGTCGTTTGCGCGCGCTTGGATCGCGGCTGCGTCTTGCGTAACTCACCAACTGCAACCTCGAGAAACTTGTTGGCATGGGCTAGACCGAATTTCGAGAACGCGTCGTTCAGCACGACTGGCACTAGGGTCATCAAACCAACGAACAGCCCCTGCCAGGTGGCGTTCAGGGACTGTTGCGGAGAAATCGACACGGACCGGGCGACTACCCCGGGCTTCTCGCCCTGCGACTCGGACACCTTCTGGTCGTACTCGCTCATGGCGCGTCCAAGTCGCCGGCGTCCGGGTTCGGACACTGCTTCGAGTACACCACCCCTAATGCCGGCCAGAACGACCCTCGGCTCGTCGGCCCCGATGCCAATGATCGCCCGCTTGACGAGATCGGCGTGCGTCGTGAGTTGCTCGTCGGACATCACAAACACCGCCTCCGCAAGCCTGTCACTGTTTACCGATAGGATCTTTTCGTCCTTTAGCTCGGAGGCCCATTCGAACTTGAGTAGCGCGATCTCGAGCGATTTACGCACATCCTCGCGATCGACGGCGATCCGCTGCGCCTGAGACAATAAGCCGCGTGCCTCATCGTAGTCACCCAGCTCGTAGGCGACTTTGGCCGAGATGAGTTGCAACGCGACCCGATAGCCGCTTGCCGCCGTTGACGGCAGGGACGCAAGGCCGCGACTGGCGACAGCCCCAGCCTCTTCCGGTTCCCCGGTCTTGAGCAGCAGTTCGGCCTCGTCGACATATAGCCAGCTGCCTGCCGATCGATCTTTACGCTCGCGTAGGATCTGCAGCCTTTTTTCGGGCGAGGCCTCCTCCTTCGCCCGCCTTCTGGCATCGGATTCCCAGGTCGCCAGAGACGCGGCGCGGCGCAGCTCCCTCGGCACGTCCTCACCCATGAGTGATAAGAACAGTGCCTTGCTCTGCAGCGGCAACTCCTCTTCTACGCCCGCCAGATACTGGTCAATCCCGGCTACGTTCCATCGATCGCGAACCGACTGCTCGTCGTCCCCACGGGCCAGCCGGTGATAGATCTCCTCTGCCCGTAGCCGCGGTCTCTCTTGATCGTCCGAATGGTCCGAGGCCGTGGTGTAGTAGTCGATCGCCTGGTCGAGGACCTCACCGAGCCTGTCCACGTCCAGGTCCCGCATTAGATCGAGTAGCGCCTGTCGGACTTCCGGTCTCGGGTAGATCTCTGCAGCGTCCTCATGGTTCGCCGAGAACAGATCGATCGCACTCCGCAGCTTCTCGAACAGTTCCAGTCCGGCCGCATCGCTGAGAACGCCCGTATCCAGAGACGGGGCCAGCACTTTACTGACGATGTCGGCGTCAATTACCCGAAGCAGCAGCGCCGGTCCGGCGACGCCTTGCACGTCCTTGTCCTCGATATGATCGAGGTAGCGCGTGATCAGCTGGTTCTGGATGCGCCCGGCCTGCAACTCGGACCAGAACTGCTCGTCCAGGGCCGCCGTTCCCTGTTCCTGGCGTTGCTTCCAAACCGCCACAGCCACCCTGAGGGTCAGGGGACTCACACCAGCGTCGTCTTCGTCCATGCGGCGTGCCACCCGACCAGCCAGATCGGAGGGAAAGCCGCCGTCGGAGAGATATTCGACGGCGAACTTCCGTTTCAGGCCCTTGAGCTCCAGCTTGTCGGTCTTTAGGTCGAATTCCGCCAGCGCGTAGCTGTCCTCGTCCGGATTCCTGCCGATCGGTGCACGGCCCGCAATGATGAGACGTAGATAGGGATGGGTCTCCTGCAAGCTGTCCACGAATCGCCAGAATGCCGAAATCGACTCGCGGTCGCTGAATCGCGCCTTTTCGAAGGTATCGAGGAACAAGAGATAAGGCCTTTCACTGAGGGAATTCGCCTCAAGCATCTTGGCGAACTCTCTGACCATGTGCGGCAGCAATTCCAGCATCACGGTTTGTCGCTGTCGCTCGGCCGAGAGTCCGCCAAGCGCGGCCGTCCTTGTCGACTGCATGACGGCTGCCCGCCATGATTGTCGCAGGCCCGAGAACGTCGGACCGAAATCCGGATACTGAATCTCTAGCTGGCGCAGGGCCTCGTACAGGATAGCGTGCGGTTGCTGTGGTGAGAGCTTCGTCCGGTCGAAATCAATGTAAGTGAACGGTAGCCGGCCCTCGTCGAGCGCCCGGGCATGGTCGAGTATGAACCTGGCGATTAGGGTTGACTTGCCCATGCCGCCCGGGCCGAACAGCATGATAGGTGGCTTCTCGTGCAGGCTGAACACTTGGCGGAACGTCCTGGAGATCAATTCCGTGACGGAACTGGTTTCCTGCACGCCCACGTAGTCGGCGAGACTGGCCAGTTCCTCGACCCGTCCCTTGAAGTTCTCCCCAGCAAGATCGTGAAACGGCTTAAGAAAATTGAGTATGGCGATGCGTTTCTTGATCACCTCCATTGCCGGCATGCCGTCGGTGCTCTCCGAAAACAACTGCCGAACGCTCCACAACTCCGACAGCTGTCCGAGATCGTCGCTGTCGGTGGTCAACGCACCGTCGACGATATCCCCAATGGTCTTGCCGAGGGGATCGGCGCGGCTCGAGCCGACGGAGTCGAGCGTATGCTGGATCTTGTCCACAGAGTCCAGCTGCTTCAGGACGCTCTTCCGCGTCGAAGGTCGCAGGCTCCAACGTTGCGTCTGCCCTTCGTAGACTGGTCGCGACAGATCCAGCAGCTCGTTCACCTCGCTCGGGTCGGCCGGACTAAGCTCATCAACCGAAAAGCTCGACAACACTGCCGCGCGCTCGAACATCGCGCTGAACTTCGGCTCGCCGTACTTGTTGGGCTCGAAGGCACGGCTCTCGCTCAGCTTCCTTGCAGCCGCCTGAAGGATCCTGCGACGATCGATGCCAGCAGTACTCATGCCCCGTCTCCCTGAATAACGGCTTGCGCCTTGCGCTCCAGGGCGTCGGCCAGCGCTTGCATCTGGCCGCCTTTTCCGGGATCTATGTTGCGCAAAAGCTCGTTCGCATCTTCCGCGATTCTGTCTACCTGTTCCTGTTCCCCCAAGCTCTCATACTTGGCCGCGTCGACTTGCAGCAGGAACGCGCCGAGTTCATTGTAGAGCTCTACCGCATATTGGGGATCGGTTAGATCTTTTGTTTCGTCCTGATGCCTGCGCACGGCGTGGCCTTCGAAATCCTCGTCGTTGTAGTCGAGCAGCAACAGCCGGACGGCGGTCAGGTTGTTTCCAACCCTGTCTATCAGGTCGTCGATCAGCAGCCTGGCGCTATGAGCGACCGGCCCCTCGTTGAAACCGTCGATGATCACCCAGTAGATCCGCTCCGACCCGGACAGTGCACCCGTCAGCCATGAGCCCACATTCTTGGCCCAAGTCGACGCCTGCTCCTTCTGTTCCGAAAAGTCGGCCTGATACTTCTCTGGCAGTTCAATTTCTTGAATCTGGTTGACGATTTCGGTAATGACATGCCACCCATCTGTCAGCATGGTGTTTGGTTCAGCCTTGCTTGGCGCAAGATCGACCCAGACCACGTCGAATACATCGGTGCCTTCCTGATCCCTGGCGCTCGCCACATGGTAGACGAGCTCTTTGCTGTAGGTCTTACCCGTACCGCTGCCCCCCGTGACGGTCAGAATGCGCCGACCGGGCTTATTGAAGTGATTGGCGATCGTGCGGAACTGCTTGCGGCCGAGGAACGGCAGCAGGCCTGGTAACAGGTAGTGCTCATGACACGGCGCCGCCATCCCCACATCATCGGGAGCCATCGAGTCGAGGATCGCCTTGATGTCCTTGAATGACTGCTGGTTGGGCCTGTCTTCGAGCAGAACATCAATCAGATCCTCCAGCCACGCCTTCATAATGGCATCATCGACCACGAACTGCGCTACCTCCGGCATGGCTGTTTCCGGCACGATATTCCTCAACGTTCGTTCGATCTTGCGGAGTGTGCGACTCAAGTCCGAGTAAGTGTAATGGGCGGCAATGCCATCTATTAAAGTAACTTGCTCTCGACCAGTCAGTCTCATGGCGGGTCACTCACAGGGCCGGTTCAGCAGGTCGAGTTTGCCGCGCTTCTGCAGTAGGGCCCGTATAGCCTTGAACGGAACGAACTGGTTGTAGATAGCTGCGCGGCCCAGATCGGGATCGGTACCGTTGTGCAGGCCGACTAGCTTCCACCGGATATCGAAGCACGGTGCGCCCGAGGATCCTCCCAGCGTCGCGGTTCGGTGTCTTACCCTAGTGTCGTTGGGGTTGCGTTCGATCACCGATTTCGTGCGGTGGGCGACTTTCACGACGCCACCTGCTGGGTGCTGCACGATGGTAATCGGCGCATCCTCACCCGGAATCAGAGGATTCGCTTCCAGGTCTATCCAGCCGCGCCGGCTGTTGGCCGTCGCGGCCTCGTCGGTGCCCGCCTTGCTCTGCACCGGTAGGCATCCGACCGGCGTGTCCAGCCGTAGTAGTGCGTAGTCCAATTCCTCGTCACTGGTCGCCGGCGCATTATCGCTCGCGATCAGGTCCCTGGCGCTGGAGGGCGCGTGATCGAGCAGCGGCTCGGCGGCGAGCTTATGTGTGACGCCCTCATTCAGGGTGATGCCGTCCTCGTTCAGTTTGTAGTCGAACCTGACATTTACGTCGAAAAAAACGGCTGCCGTAGGGGGCTTGACGATCTTCTCGATCACGTGGAAGTTCGTCATGACGATATCCGGTCCCAACAAAAAACCGGTTCCGTTGACCGTGTTGCCGGAGTTCGTCTTGTAGTTAATTTGGCAAACCTTCTTTATCAAACCGCCCACCACTGCCCAGTCGAGCAGGCTTCCTTCGTCCTTGTAGAAGCGCTCCAGCGCCTGTCGATCCTCGCTTTCCATGCTGAGGCCAAGTCCAAGGTCGGCAATCAGCTTCGCGAAGTTCGCGTAACCAGGGCGCGCCTCAGAGCAGGCCAGCACTAGATCGTCCAGCCAGCCGGTCATCTCGGCGTTTTCAATGACGGCCTGCACCATGACCGACATCGCGTCCGACGAGGTTATCGTGTTGAGCCTCCTATCCAGGCGTCGTCGCAGCATTAACGAAAGGCTGTCCTCGGTGAACAGATCAACCAAGCCGTCGTGCAACAGTGTGAACTGCGGGCCTTTTAGCTGGACATAGGCAGTCATCGGCAACCGCTCACCAAAATCAATGCATCGCCAGCTGCTC
This sequence comes from Alphaproteobacteria bacterium, assembly GCA_965232515.1. GTDB lineage: Bacteria > Pseudomonadota > Alphaproteobacteria > JANQKO01. The sequence continues at coordinate 4,463,310 of CBDDPY010000002.1, forward strand.
GCGGATCTTCGCGACAACGTGCGCATAATTCTGCTGCCGCGAAACGCCGGCAAAGTGCATTCCTACGCAGACGTCGCCGGCACCCTCGAATAGAAAAACAGTCGAGCCGGAGTTGCCGCCCAGCGTCGAGGCATCGTGGCTCATAATCCAAGCTTCGTCATCGCCCTCAAGCTCACCTGGACCGGCCTTAGTCTTGCCCGGCGCCCAACGCTTCCAACCAAATGTATTCGCGAAAATATCGGCCAACACGTCCCTGTCCTCGAACAGCGGCCGAGCTGGATACCCGATAACATAAACCTTGCGGTCCGCACCGATCGTTGATGACGGATCCGCAAGCGGGATGTTCGGGGGGAAGTTGTCATCGGTCTCGCACTGCAGCAGGGCCAAATCCAGGCGTTCGAAATTCACCTCGCCTCTAATCGGCATCGGCCCGGCGTAGAGCACCCGTGTAATTGTGTAGCCCGGCTCGATGTCGCGTTCAAACTCATGGCTGAAGTTGATCTCTACATCTGGGTGGATCGTCCAGCTCGTCGTGCCGGCTTGGCCCGGATGCTCGGCTCCGACCGCCTCGAGCACATGCCGGTTGGTCGCAATCACGCCAGGGGCAACTACAAAGCCTGTTCCGGAGAACTTTTGAGTGGCGGTCGGGTCATTGATCCTGCCGACCGATCGCGTCACCGAATTGATGCGCTCATGGTGCATCTGCGCATCGCCATGCCAAGTTCCTAGAACGGATCGTCGCAACGGAATCGAGTTGTCCTGAACGAATACGGCCGGCCTGGAACCATCGGTCAGTATGACTGCCTCGAGGCCCTTGACCTCGTCGTCGGATAGCGCGGACTCTGGACCTTCGCTGGACAGCCTCTGCATCCCGCTTCTGGCGTTCGCGAGCAGATGTTTTGCCCGATCGGCGTCGACCGCATCGGTTCCGACCGTTGTGATCGCTCGCTCGAGTGCTCCCAGGGAATCTGCAATTCGCTCGGCGCTCAAGTCCAGACCGTTGTTAGTGCTCTCGAGCGCGGCGTTGCTGTTTCCACCGAGCAGCTTCAGGTAATAGTCTGAAGTGTTCATAACATCAAAGTCTCTATCGAACTTGGCTGCGGCGCGCTGGTCAAGAACGCATTGCAGGATGTATGGCCTTGAACCGCTCGACTGGCCCCAACTGGGGCCTCCGGCGGAATTTCGCTCCACTGGGATTGGATCGAATGTCGCAACCTTCCCAGCAAGCGATTGGATGCAATAAGCACCTATTTGTCTCGAACCGGGCCTGGAAGGCTTTTTGCGCCGTTCCGAGCGGCAGCTTCGATAATGAACAACACCATCTCGGACGGCAACATCAGGCGCCGTGGCTGGAAAGACCAGGTCCTCAACTCCTCCTACTACCATCTGTCTTTGGTTTGAATAGAAAGTGATGCTAACATACTTAAAGAAGGTTGCATAACCTACGGAACTTATCTCAAAAGAAGAACGAATTGGGGCGAAGATGCGCTATTCGTCGCTCGCACTGGTTTTCGCCCTATTCTCGGGAGAGGTTTTCGCCTCGGACTCGCCTGCTCCGGAACTTAGTATCGTCAACGCCGGCAGCGGCGGCTTCTCGTTGAGCCGGTCGATCAGTCGTTTTGAACACGCATTTATCATCGAGTCGAAGAACAAGTCCGGCGTCGCTGACCTGCATATCGAAGTTCCTGACTTTGTGGGGCCGGACGGTGTGATCGCCGAGACCAAAGTCACGGTCGACGGGAAACCGCTGACGGCAAAGGACCGATTTTCCATCGAAGGGCTGAACGACCTACGCTTGACAGTCTCCGCGGCGCTGACGCAGTCCGGCGGCTACGAGACGTCGATCACTCTCATTTATGGAGAGACGCGAAAATCGACACCCATCAAGGTAAGCCGTACGCGAAACCCACTCGACCTTGCCATCGAGAGCGCCGGCACCGCCGTCGGCAGCACGTGGACGATAAGACCTGCAAGCGTTGACCTTTGGCTAACGGTCGTGGTGGGTGGCCGCACGGTCGTACTGGAGAAACCTGCTATTCGAAATCTGACTCGCAAGAGCGGCAGCGACGACTTGAGTGCAGATTTTGCAGGTCTGCGGTTTGCGCTGTCCGATCAATCCAGTCCCGTCTGGCCGATGGCACTGGATCCAGCTTCCGCGCAGAGCATCAGAGTAACGGTCGATGGCCTCACGTCGCCAGGCACATACCAGGGGACTCTAATCTTCCCGTCTCGAGATCATACAGCCGCCGAAGCATCATTCAGCTTGAATATCCGCCGGGCCTGGTTTGAAGCCGCCGCTGTCATTGCCTTCGGTTTGCTCGTTTCGCTCGGCTTGCGGCATTTGCAGGAGAACGTTCAGCCCAGGCTGCGCCAGCAGGTCGATGTACTGAACCTCCTTGTGAGGCTCAGGCGCTCACTGGCGCAGGAGCGTCAGTTGACGAAGGAAGACCAGGACCTGATAACCGCCGTGGAAGATCGACTCTCCCAACTCTATGCCGACCTGCGCGTCACCGGTATCGAGCAAGCCGATGACATCGTCGACGAGATTGCGGCGAAGCTGCCGCTCATCCCCACATGGATCAACATCAATGTCGAAATCCGCACGCTGCCGGAGGAAAAGCGTCGACCTCTGCATAAGGAGTTGATGGAGATCGGACAGGTCATCTCGGAGGAGGGCACAAGCACGGACCAGATCAAGTCCGCATCTGCTCAGTTGAATAGCCTAAAGGCGAAGGTTGCCGCTGCCGCTAAGCAATCGGCCGCAGAATCGGTGGGCGATCTGCCAATGGAGCAGATCGAACTGGAGAAGCTCTCCGCCCTCGCCCGGGTCAAACGCAGCGAAATCACATTCAACCTTGCGATACTGGGCATTGCGATCGTATTGGGCCTGTATCTGCTCTGGTCGTCGAACTCGACCTGGGGGACGCCAGGGGACCTGTTCGTCGCGTTCCTCTGGGGTCTTGGCTTGCATACAATAACCGCAAAACAGAAGTTCGAAGGCCTAGGAGATCTCGCTGGCCGCTTTAGCAAGCCCTGACTGCCCAAAAAAACCGAGCGCTGCATCATGCCGGACGCAATGCCCGATGCTGCCAGAATGGACCAGCACGCGCTGTATTCGGACGCCTCCTGTGCACGGCGCAGACTGAAAGATATCCCAAATCGGCGACGAGCACGATTCGCTATCCAAATCGAGTTAGGGATCCTCCATAATTAGGCCCGGTGAAGCTATTATTTGCATACGATTCAGGCTCATCTAAGGAGGCCAGCACTCGATAAATGCCTCTTTGCCCTGGCCTGTGCTGCAGACAAGCTGCCACGCGGATCAGCTGTACTTGCGCGAAAAACCCGCATACTGAGGCTATAGAGCCGAAGTCACCTTCAGAACGACTACATCACCCAGATCGTCACCAGAGGTGTCGATCTCCATTTGTCCATAGCGTTCCCCTTCGGCATTTGCACCAATCACGAATTTGCCCTCGGGCAGGCACAGTTGCACAAATCCACCACTGTCAGCGGCAAGAGCGATCTCGGGGAAGGCGACGCTGCTACGCACGACCGAGACGAAGGCACCCTCCATGGGCACCCCCATCTCATTCACAATTCGGAAAAGGACAAGCTTTCCATTACTCATCCGTGGTTGTTAGCTGTGTTGTCCGTGCTGATCCAGTCGGTAATTTGATCAAACACCTCCGGAATAATTCTCGGCGCGGAGTTTGCTGTTATGCCAAGGCTGAATGGTGTGCCGCCCGTCCCGTAGGCGTGGATAGCGACCACTACTGGCGGACCGTCTGTCTTCTCATGAATCCAAACCGGAGCCCCCGACTGCCCGCCAAATGTGTCGATGTCGTAAAAGACACGCCGCTCCGTGACATGCAAGACCCGATTGGCATGGAAGTATTGCTGACGACCGCCGCCGCGGTCGGCTGGATAGCCGCTGATATTGACCAGATGACTCTCCAGGTCCGACGGTGGAATGGTAGCGAAGCCGAAAAACCCGGTTTGCTCGCCTAGGGGTTCGTCTAGATGAATGCAGCCAATATCGAAATCTGGATCGGCGTCATTGACCCAACGATCGAGCGAAGAGAAGCGTGTGGCCACTGCCGTAGCGAAGGGAAAATCATCCTCGTCGCGTCCCGCACTGATTTCGATACGCTCGGCCCAACCGCCAAAAAAACCCTGGTGGTGTACGCAATGGCCGGCCGTAACAATGGTTTGAGGTCCGGCCATCCAACCTGTGCCGATTGCACCCCCACCTCCAGGACCTATCAAACGCAGCGCACAGATCATTCGCCATGGATGCAGTTCGGTTTCCAACACGCGTTGGCGATCATCTAAGCCAATGACGCTCTCGAGTGCGCCGCCGCCAGGCGCAAAGCGGGGCTCGATTCGGCTTTCGCTTTTGCCGACGCGACGAAAAGCTCGCAGGGCGCGGGAATCGCCCTGCGGGGCCGACCCGGATTCACCAGCGTGGTCCTTTCGATCAGATGCTGCCGTGGCCGTTACGCTTTCTAGCGCCGCTTCGGCTACCGGCTTATGGACAGTATTCAATTTCACCATAGGACTCTCCTCCATTCTGCGGTTTCATGGAAGCATGGGGATGATCTTATTGGCGTAAGCTCGGGATCCGATGCTTTCGGAACTGCTGTCCACAACTAAGATGTGACATTGTCGATCGCCGCCGCAAATAGTCCGCTGATGGTGGCGTAGCCAGCATCTGTCGGATGCAGTTCGTCGTACCACTCGTCGTCGGGAACCGCGCCGCGACAATCGATGTAAATGACCTTCTCTGGAAACTCCGCGGCAAGATCGGCAAGCGCCAAGTTTAAGCGATCGACAATGACTCGGATAATGTCGCGCTGCAGTGCACTGTCCTTGATCCCAAGTTCCTCCATCGGAGCCCCAAGCCAGCGGCCCGAATCGGGGATGGCGTGGTCATAGCCCTGGCACAGAGCCTTGAGCGCCGGAAACGGTTCCGTTACGCGGCGAAACAATTCGCGATAGAGTTGAACGATTCCCGTCAAGAACGGCGCAAAGTTCTCGTTCAGATATGCCTCTGCAGGGCGGTCCGGCTCGAAGGAGCGCAGATAGGTCTTGAGGTTGCCGCCACCGAGAAGGTCGTTTCCACCGCCGCTTATCAAGAACAGCTCTGCCTGTTCGCGTTCGATGGACCGCACCATCTCCCTCTGCTGCAACATGTCCTGCAGCAGATCGCCGGCCGCGCCGAGGCTGAATATGGCGTAGCGTTCGAAGAGATGATCGACCACATCGTCAAGTAAGAGTGGAAATTGGAACCAGGAATCGCCTTCGGACACGATCCTCAGTAGAGACTGGTCCTCTTGGATGCGCCGGCGATACCGAATCTGCCGCCGCCAGCGGGAAATCCCATTGAGCGATCCGAGCAGGAGGGCCGCCTCCTCGGGCCCTTCCTTCACCGCTTCGCGCCTTACGATGATTTGCGGCGCGAACGCGCGAGACTCGCCTTCGTTGACCTCAACAAAGGGCCGGAGATTCTTCTCTGGCACAGCCGGATCGAGAAGCATTCTCTCCAGTTCCCTGACTGAAATCTTTTCTGTCATCGCGAAACATTCCAGCGAAAATCGAAATGGTCCAATGGGCTGTCAGCGCGATCAATGATTCATGTCACCGGGTCGCCTAATGGGCGTCTAGGCGCAGCAGGGACAGACGCTGGGCAGCGCCATGGTCGACACCCAATGACACTCCGCGCTCCGGATGTCTGGCCCCTATTTCACTTTCTGATTGAGTGAAACAAGTATCTTCAATCAACTACTCAGGGGCTTGTTAGATGATAATGAAGCTATTTTACGCAATCCATGCACATTGTGCTACCAAAAATAGATCTTTGCGCAGTACAAGTTTCGATTTTAAGGTTCTCCATTCCGTTGGCAACTCAGGGCACGGTTAGATCCTGTGACGGATTGCGGCCGAAGAGAGCTCCACTATCTGTTCGTAATCGGCGATGATCGCGATGACACAGCCGAACAGAAACGCAATCCCAACTTAAGCCGACCTAGCGAGTCTCGGCGATTTCCGCTCAGCAATTGACGGTACTGGTGCCTGCATCCTCAATTTCGACCCGAGTGTCCTCTAATAGAATGCGGAAATCCGAAATCAAACGGTTCCAATATTTGTACACGAGGTGGACCATTCGGGACTTTGAGCCTCTCGAAGTCCATATCAGCTCGTAACAGAGCCCTGTTTTCGCGGTTCCAAACCCTGTTTCCCGAGAGTGTGGTATCCCCTCCGGAAAGATCACCTTCTCGAACCATCGGCGTTGCGCTACCGGCAGGGTGTGCCAATTGCGGGGGTAGCTCTCGATCCGTTTCGCCGTCTTCTTCGCTACAGTTGGCAGATCGTATTGAACTGCCTCTGCCCGCTCGGCGCTTTGCCGGATTTCACTGATAGACTCGCCGATCGCCTGCTTGCGTGACAGGAACTCTTCGTCTGTCAGGAGGCCCTGGGCTCTCATGTCGATGAGCATATCCAGTCTGCTCTCCAGTTCAGAGAGGCGCTTGGCACTTGATCGGCTTGCTTGCATCGCTGCGCTTTGTCGATAGTCCCAGACGTGTTGAACGGCTTCCACAAAGACATTGAGCATGGCGCCCGTCGGCGTGTGCTTTAGGACCAGGTCGGTGAATTCGGCTTCTAGCCGTTTCTTCGGCACGCCCTTGCCGTAAGCCGGGCATCGCGTCTTGGCGCAATGGTAGTAGGCGTAGCGGCCTCCATTCCCGCGTGACCAGCTACCCGTTAGGGGTCCGCGACAGGATGCACAGCGCACGGTGCGTCGCAGCGGGAAATCTGGATGCTCGGCGGCTCGGCGCATCTTGGGACGCGGCTTGCCGGAGCGCAGGTGCTGAACCTGCTCGAACTCCACCGCGGTGAGCATGGCCTTGTGCTTTGCGGCGAACTCTTCGCCGGTCCAGGGATTTGCGATGATGCCGGCATAAAACTTGTTGCACAGGATGCGGTCGACCTGCTGGTTGTAGAGCCGCTTGCCGTTGAGCGTGCGCAGGCCCCACTCGTTTCCGAGCCGGGCAAGCTCCGCTGTGCTACAGATTCCCTCGTCGAGGCAGGTGCGGAAAAGGCGCTGGACGAGCGCGAAGCGTTCAGGATCTGGCTGGTCTGGTGCAAGCTTCTTGAGACCCTGGGCGCGACTTCGACCGCAGAGATAGCCGAGCGGCGGCTGCCAGGGGTAGATGCCGGCCTCGATCTTTGCAGCCATGCCCCGGATGACGCGTTCGCGCCGGATGCAATTATCGATTTCGGCCTGTAGGGCCGTGAAGGTCTCGTAAACGCGGCTTGAGAGCGAGTCCCGGTCGTCGAGGGATGTCTCAGTGGCGGAATGGATGGCGATGCCTTGCTCGCTCAGTGTCCGCTTGATGTAGTAGTAGTCCATTTGGTTCCGGCTCAACCGGTCCAGCTTCCAGACGATGAGGGCGTCGATCTTGCGCCTGCGAGCAGCGCAGTGCCGCATGAGCTCCTGCAGCTGGGGCCGGTCGGCGAATTTTGCGCTCTCTCCTCTCTCCTCGAACATCGCGACGACGGCCATGCCCTTGTTGTTGGCATAGCGAAGACAGTCCTCGCGCTGAAAGTCGAGCGAGGTTCCCTCCACCTGCTCGTCTGAGCTGACTCGGGTGTAGATGATTGCGTTCATAGGATTAGTGAGGACGTTCGGAGGGCGCGCGTTAGCAGCGTCAGTTGCCCTCAAAGTCCCTGGGATCATTATACGTCCACTCGCCGCGCAGTTCCAATTCCCACAGCTCAATCGCAAGTTCGGCCAGTTCGTAGGCCGCTCTGCGGAACTCCTCCGCGTCGGTGTCCGACATGTCAGGCAGCCCGGCAAGCTCACGCACACGGTCGAGCGAAAGCAGGGTCATTTGCGGCGGCGTAGCCGTGCCATCCATTCGAGCTGTAGGCAAATCCTTGGATCGTTTGCTCGTGGTCATGATGAAAAAAGGAGAGGCCGATCGCTCGGCCCCTGAAGGGAACTATTGGACAGATGTTGCTCGGCTACTCGGCAGCATTGGCGACCCGCGTAGTTTGGCGCAACGGCTCCGGCAGCCAACGCTTGCCAGTCAGCAGCTCCTCGGCCCTGAGCGCCATGGCGTCTTTCTTCAGCCGCTCGATATTCTCGGCAGCTTGCGGTGTCACCGCCTCGGACACTGCCGCAAGGATGAGTGCCTTTGGCACTCGCGAGAAATAGCTCTCCCGGGTGGGCTCCCACCATTTCGCCATGTCGAGCCCAATGGCTTCGGCGATGAGCTCACTTTCGGTCTGGCGTTCGGGGGTTATGCCCGCGTGGCGCCGGTGCACGACGTCCAGTGTGACCGCGATGCAGAACGCGAGTAGCTTTGCGCGCGTAGCACCGCATTGAGCCGCGAGCCAGGTCCACAGCTCTTCAAGGGCCGGCAGCTTCTCTTGTAGACGCTGCCGTCGCTTTGCAAGAGCCACGGCAGCCTTGCTCTCGCCAATGCCTTCGGCCGACAGCCTCAGGTCGGAAGAAACCGGTTGGATGCTGACGCATCCATCCCGCAGCTCTCCGTAGAAGACGGACCGCACGAGCGTATACAGAAGCGCCGTGAGGGCGACGTCCGAACGTTCGGCCAAGGCCTCTCGCAACGCCGCTGTGCGATGCGCGGATAGATCCTCCCGTAGCGCTTCGGAAAGCGTGGGTTGCGACACGCCGTTCGCATCCTTCTTTCTCTTCGGCTTTTGCTGACCACTAGCTGCTTCGGGGTTTCCCGAATCGTTGGGCTTGATCAATCCACCTGTGATCGACAGCAGGCCTTGGTAGTCGAGCGAGATGAACACGCCAGCACAGGCCTTTGCCTCGTCGCTCCACTGCAGCCTTCGCTCAGACAGTGCGTTGATCTCGGCCTGGATGCGATCAAGCTCTGCTGCGATTTCTGCTGGCGGCTCATCGTCGAGTTTGGCGATTATGGCATCGTGCTGCTCGCAGAGCTCTTCGAGCCTGCCATCTCCTTCTTCCGTCAGACCGCCCAGGTCGGGCGGAACGCGGCGGAAGCGTGTCAGCGCCTCGTAACTGGTCTCGACAGCAGTCTCCACCCAGGCCCAGCCTTCCGGGCCGAGCTTCTCGGCCTCGGCTGCCAACTTTTCCGCAACCAGACGGTTCAGCAGGACACTGTCGGCGAAGTAGCCGCCATCCTCCGAATCGAAGAGATCGCGGATTACGGTGCCGCCAGCGGCCTCGTAGGCCGCAATGCCGACAAACTTGGCGCGCCGGTCGTTGGCATGCACGAGCGACTGAGTGAGGGCGTGCCGGATCGACTGTGGTTGGCGCTGATAAGCCGGCGTGTCGAACCAGACCCGCTCCTGCGCCTCGTGGTCGTCGGTGATGGTGAAGGCGACGAGCTGATCGAGCCCCATGTCGCCGTGCCGATAGACGTCCATCAGCTTCGGACTGACCGCGGCAAGCTTCAGCCGCTGCCGCACCATGCTCTCGGAGATCCCGAAGCGGGCGGCGATGTCCTCGATGCTGTGTCCCACCGTCTGCAGCTTCGAGAAGGCCTCGAACTGGTCGGCGGGATGCAGCGGCGTGCGGACCGCATTCTCCGCGAGCGAAACTTCGACCGCATCGTCCTCGTCAAGCACCAGACACAGCACGGGGGCGTCTTTGGCGATACGCTTACGCTTGGCGAGCAGCTTCAAAGCTGCAAGGCGGCGACCGCCAGCGACCACCTCGTACATAGGCTGGCTGTCATTCGTCTTGCTGGCACATTGGCGGACGGTGAGGTTTTGCAGCAGGCCGTGCGCGGCAATGCTTGCGGCCAGCTCCTCGATATTCGCCTTTGGATTGGTCTTGCGGACATTGGTGCGGGATCGCTGCAACTGGCACAGCGGCACCGTGACGAGCTTCTGGGTCACAGGCGTTCTCCTGATCGGATTGTGTGGAAGGGCGCCGAAGGTCTCCGGACAGCTGTGTCATGCTGACGAGGATGTGCCGATCGAGTCGGTGTGGCGCCGGGATTGCGGACCTGCAAAGAACAGGTGCCGCCGTTCATTCTCGGTCAGGAAGAGCATGCGCCGTAGAGGGCGGAATGCGGCTTTGATGCCCTATGCACGTTTCTCATTCGCCCGACCGCGCCCTGGCATGATGGAGTGATGAATGGAGGCTCCGGCAACGACATCACTTACTTCGCACGCACAAACTTCCGTGGCGGCGGTCGCCTGGTTGGCATTAGACCCGCCGATCGCCTAAGCCACGTCTACGTCATCGGAAAGACCGGTACCGGAAAGTCCACCTTGCTTGAGACGATGATCCGTCAGGACATTGCGCGCGGTGACGGCGTTGCCCTCATTGATCCGCACGGGGATCTTGCGGAGCGCGTGGCACGCGCTATGGCGGTACATCGCCCTGACAGCCTGATCTACGTAAATACGCCGGATAGCGCGCAACCGTACGGCTACAATCCGCTCACGCACGTCTCCGAAATTCATCGATCTCGTGCCGCCTCAGGGCTCCTGGAAATTTTCCGCAAGCAGTGGGATGCCCGCTCTTGGGGAGCGCGCATGGAGCATATTTTGCGGCACGCGATCTTGGCGCTTCTTGAAGAAAAGCGTGCGACGCTCTCGGATATCCAGCGATTACTAACGGATAAACGGTATCGAAGAGCCCTTGCGGCGCGCCTTAGCAACCCGCAGGTGCAAACGTTCTGGCGGCACGAGTACGAACGGTATTCCTACCGTTACCGAGCCGAGGCGATCGCTCCCATTCAGAACAAGATCGGGACGTATCTTGCCGATCTGCGGCTCGCCCGCTTTCTGACCAATTCAGAGAAACCGCTTCGCATGCGCCGCATCATGGACGAGGGCCGTGTGCTTCTTGTGAACCTCTCGAAGGGTGAGGTTGGCGAAGACACGTCGAACCTGCTTGGCGGTGTTCTCGTGACGGCGATTGGTCTTGCCGCGTTCAGCCGGGCCGGCACAGCACTGTCCGCACGCCGTCGGTTCTTCCTCTATGTGGACGAATTCCAGACATTCACCACGCTCTCGTTTGCCACCATGATCTCGGAATTGCGGAAGTACGGCGTCGGCCTGGTGCTCGCGCACCAGTATCTCGACCAGCTGGATCCTGCCGTACGGGCCGCCGTGATTGGCAATGCCGGCACGCTGATTTCCTTCCGTTTGGGGGCGGACGACGCCGCATTTGTCGCCCGGGAGCTCGCGCCTCGGTTTGCGGCAAACGACGTGCTCCACCTCCCGAATCACGACGTCTACGTCCGGCTAGCGATTGATGGCGCGCCTTCACAGCCGTTTAGCGCGACAACCATACCTTTTCTTTCACAGCAACAAACTTGTCCCCTTGTATCGTTTCGCAGCTAAACAGATTGATGATCTCTCGTCGGAACCACAAAAGGGTCGACACGGGTGCATGGCTCCAAAGTTTGATCCGATCGCTAGCCGTTTCGGGAGGCTGTTTTTGTTTGATTTCTTGGTGAAATTTAGGGTATCTGCCCCGCGCATGTGAGTCTTTCCCAACGAACTTTCAGGGTTTTTGGGTAATGAGCCGCTTTGCGAAAACTGCTTATTTTGTGCCATTGCAACGTGACTCAAAATGAATCATATTGATTCATAGCATGACTGAGATCGACGGCTCATCCACCAAGAAAGCGGTGCATACAAGATTGGACAGAGGAACCTACGAGAGGCTCGTGGCCTTAGCCAACGATAGACACAGTTCGTTGTCGCGGATCATACGGCTCGCAATCAATGCGTATCTTGAGCAAGCCTCTGCCGAGCAATCCGAATCCAGATGAGGATCCCATTTGGCAGGTGGTGTGGACAGCTATCGTTGCCCAATCAGTTTCGGAATAATACACTGAAAAGAACAGACACATTCCAATGAACACACTCGAATTGATTAAGAGTAGACGATCTGTGTCCGCCTATAGAGATAGCGGTGTTAATACTGAAGAAGCTGATGCTGGCCTCAGCAAAATCGTTTCTCGAATAAAGCAAACGTGGCCACGCTCTGGTGATGGTCAGGTAAAACTCGATATCGGGATGTTTGCAAATGTGCTTGATATTGGGGGTATGGGTATTGCAATTTGTACTGATGGTGTCGGATCGAAGACGATTATTGCCCAAATGATGGACAAATATGACACGATCGGTATCGATTGTGTTGCAATGAATGTAAACGACTTGATTTGTGTCGGAGCAAGGCCAACAACACTTGTTGACTACATTGCGATTGAACATGCAACAGAATCAGTGCTCGATGGTATCGCGGCGGGTCTATGCGCCGGCGCGGCATCGGCAAGAATTTCAATATCTGGTGGTGAGATCGCACAATTGAAAGACATAGTGCACGGATTTGATCTCGTAGGTACCTGCATCGGTCATGTCGATTTAGATAAGATTGTTATTGGACAAGACGTTCGTGAAGGTGACGTTGTCATCGGAATCCGAAGCAACGGCGTGCATAGCAATGGGTTGTCGCTCGCTCGTAAGGCGTTTTTCGAAAACAACGACTACAAAATCTCTCACAAATTCAGCGAACTAGACTGCACGCTCGGAGAAGAGCTTCTCAAGCCAACTTATATTTATGTGCAAGAAACGATGGAGCTTCTAAAGGATTTTCAGTCCGTTAAAGCGCTCGTCAACATTACAAGTGATGGATTTCTCAACCTTACGCGCGTGGCGTCAGATGTCGGCTATATCATCGAACATCTCCCAGAGCCGCATCCAATTTTCTCGCTCATCCAAGACTTCGCATCTGTCGATGATACGGAGATGTTTGAGGTATTCAACATGGGTATCGGGTTTTGCGTCGTTGTTGATCCTGCAGCGGTGGGAAAGACACTATCAGTACTAGAGGCGCACGGTCGGGACGCGTCGGTCATTGGATACGCGGTCTCGGACGCCGAGAAATTGGTACGCATCCCGCAGTACCGGCTTGAGGGCAAAGGCAAAAAATTCTGCAAGAAGTAGCAGTCTTAGCTTGTCAGTCTTCGATATGGAGCGCGAACAGGTAGAGAAAGAACTCCAGACGCTCCTTGACGACTTGGCGGCACTTCGAACATCCGCTGACAGTGAAATTACTGAAGCATTTGTGAATTGGCATAATCGACTCTCTACACTGATTAAGGCGAGATACGGCGAACAGTCGTCTGTATATGAAGATTTTGCTGCCATTGATATTGAGGCACCGCCGGAGCTACTCGACCGGGCCCAGCAGGCAATAGGTCCGCTCGTCGACGCGGTAAGCGAGAAAACTGCATCAGAAATTACGAATGATGCGGCTCAAACGTTTCGCGACAAACGTCTGCAAGACTACGAAGAATTCATTCGAGGACTCCTTATTACGCTACGATAATCGGCACATGGCCGCCTTTTGACCACGATTGCCTGATTGATAGTGCCGACGCGGCCCCGAAGCGCCACCCCGTGTCATCACGAACGTCCGCAACTGCGTAGAAAATGTGGAGGAGTATGCACCTAATGGATGCATACTCGACATAGTTGCTGTATGCTAATCGATCACTACCACGGTGCTGGGGGCCACGAAGGAGACAAAGCGCCATGAAACTGCTGCTTCGACGCGATCAAAAGAAAGGCCTCATTGGCGGCAAGGTGACGTTTACGCTTGATGCGCGGGCGGATCTATCCGAGGACGAGCAGGACCGCATCAGGACGTACAAGATGGGCGAGACGCTGCTCTACACCAAGTACGAGGTGACCGACAAAGGCAGCGGGCTCCTCGGCATGGCCGGACGACTGGCGTTCAAGGCCATGAATGTGTCGGTCACGGTCAACGATCTGGTCAAAGGCAAGCACATCGAATGCAAGGACATCGTCGAGATGTGCGCCGTCGAAGAGCAGATCGTGGAGGCTAGCAAGACCTTCAAGGAGGTGCTCGAAGCGGCGTCAACGTTCGGCGGCGAACAGATCGTCGAACTCTAGGTTTGTGCCGTGCCGGGCCGCACGGACGACGTGTTTGATGATTTTGTGCGGCTCTTTGTCGGCCTCACAGTCGGGGCGGTCGCGCTCCTGTTATTCGCACTCCGACCCGTCGTTTTTGTTGTCGGCCTCGTCTCGAAACCGCTGGCGGCCCGCCTCACGTACCATCTTCGGCCGTCGTTCTCACGCAAAGAAGTGCGGGAAACGCACGCGCTCTTGAACGAGGCAGCCGCTGCCTACCAGGCCTCCTTCCTCGCAGAGCAACCGCCTGACGATCTCCTCGCCGACATCCTTGTTGAGATCCGCGCTCGTTGCGACGAGCCACAACCATCGAACGATATTCTGCTTAGTTTTGCCGATGTCATCTACGGGCTCATGATGGAAGAGGGCTGGTGGGAGCTCCCGGCAATCGACGGAGAGCTCGAACGCACGCTCGAGGAGGGCATGCACCTTCGCAACCATCTGCGGCATCAGAAACGCTTGTTCACGGAAGCGCCGGACCTCTTCGAGGTGTGGTCGGAGAAGCTCATTCGGATCGGGGTCGGGTTACTGGCGTACCTGCCGAACGAGGGAGAGAGCAGTGATGACGAAGACGGGACAGCGTCGCACCTCTCCGTTCCGCTCGTTGATCTTGCGGACAATCCAGCGGAGATGATTGAACGCCTCGTCGTTACGTTCTTTGACGACGATGTGACGGACACGGGCTTGTTCGCCGACATGCGTACCCGGCTCGATGCCAATGCGCTCATCGCATCCGGCATTGATCCAACGGAGCGTCATCGATCAACCAAACGCATCCAATTGCCGACCGATTTGCATAAAACGCCGCCCACGGATCTTGTGCACACGTACCTGCGCGCAACGGCGTTTGAGCACTTCTTCCTTACGGACGTCGCCTTTGAACTGCCTCCGTCAGTGCTGTTTGAGCATGCCCTCGTACTCGGCGGCACGGGCCACGGGAAGACAACCTTTCTGAAGTCACAGATCCACACGCATTTGGTAGAGGCCCTGAACACGCCCTGCTCCATCGTGGTGATCGATAGCCAGGGCGACCTCATCAACACCATTGCTCACCTGTCACTGTTCAGCCCGCACGCAGAGAACAACCTCTCGGACAGGTTCCTGCTCATTGATCCCAACGACGTCGAGCATCCGATCTCGCTCAACATGTTCGACATCAACGTCAAGCGCCTCAAGGGCTACTCGGCGCTTGAGCGCGAGCGCGTCCTCAACGGCGCCATCGACATGTATGAGTACCTCTTTGGGGCGCTGCTCGGTGCTGAACTGACGCAAAAGCAGGGCGTGGTGTTTCGCTACCTCGCGCGGCTCATGCTTGCGATCCCGCAGGCGAACATCCAAACCCTGCGTGAGGTTCTAGAAGACGGACGCCCGTACAAGCCCTACATGGCGGAGCTTACCGGTTCGTCACGAAAATTCTTTGAAACCCAGTTCTTTCATCCCTCGTTCAACGCCACCAAGACCCAGATGCTTCGTCGCCTTTGGGGCGTGCTCGCGAACCCGACGTTTGAGCGCATGTTCTCAAGCCCGGTGAACAAGGTCGACCTGTTTGACGCGATGAACGAAGGCAAGATCATCCTCATCAACACAGCGAAGGACTTATTGAAGCAAGAGGGCTGTGAAATCCTCGGCCGGTTTTTCATCGCGATGATCGCGCAGGCCGCCATGCAGCGTTCGGTCCTGCCGAAAGCCGAGCGGACCAACACGTACGTCTTTGTGGATGAGGCGCACGAATACTTTGACGAACGGCTTGAGACCATCCTCAACCAAGCCCGCAAGTACAATGTCGGCATCACGCTGTGCGCGCAGAACCTAGGGCAATTCCCGAGCGGTCTTGAACAAACGGTCATGTCATCAACAACGACGAAGTTCGCCGGTGGCGTCAGTTCGAGAGACGCGCGCGTATTGGCGCCTGAGATGCGGACTGAATCCGAGTTCCTGCAGTCGATGCGCAAGCGTACCGGCGAAACAGAGTTTGCCTGCTACATCCGCAACGTAACACCACGTGCCATCCGGGTCGGGATTCCACTTGGCGCGGTTGACGACCTCCCGACAGTCGAGGCTGCCGAGTTTGATGAGCTCCTCGAGCAGAACCGCAGGCGCTACTGCATGTCTGCAGACGAAATCGAACGTGCAATGCACGAACCACGTCTGACAATCGTTGAGGACGAGGAGCTTGCAACTCCCGACGACGAAGACCACACGGTTTCGCCGCTCGGTAGCGACGAAGAACAGCCCGACGCAGCGGAGTCTGAGGCGGCAACACCGGCGCCCCCCGGCGAGGACGCAGAGCGCCGCATTCAAGATTCACTCGAGGCCTCTGATCGGGAACCCGTCCACAAACGCCGGCCTGTTCTGAAAACGCCGCGGCCACAGGGCAAGGGCGGTCGAAAGCACCAGATGCTTCAACAAGAACTGCACCAGGCTGCCCAGGCGCGCGGCTACTACAGTGTGATCGAAAAGCGAATCGGCGGGACGACTGAAAGTGTTGACGTCGCCTTGGAGCGCGGCGGCTATACCATTGCGTGTGAGGTGTCGGTCACCACGGCGCCCGAACACGAGCAGAAGAATGTGGCCAAGTGCCTTGCCGCCGGCTTCCACGAAGTGCTGGTGATCTCGTCAAACAAGAAGCACTTGCAGCGGCTCCGACGCCACATTTCCGAGAGTCTCAGCGAGGACGAGCGCTCGCGCGTCTTGTTCCTTGCGCCCCTTGAGGTGCTGCCGCATCTTGACGAAATCGAGGCGCTCCAGAATGAAAAAGAAGAGACGGTGCTCGGGTACAAAGTGCGCGTCTCGCACGCGCGAAAAGAGGGAGCGGATGCGGCAGCCCGTAAGCGAGCGCTTGCTGATGTCATTGTCGGATCAATGAGGGCCGGCACCAATGATACGTCGCCCACCTAGGCGCAATGGGCAAGACCAGAGTGACTTTGCGAAATCCCTTGATCGTTCCACGACCAAAAGCACGTTTCGCATTTATCTGTTCGACAAACCCGAGTAACGACAATTCGTGGGTAAATTCGCTGATTTCCTTATGGACGTGGTATCGCCTGTCCATCTGAAAAGTCATAAATCGAATAAATGCGTTCGCCATTCCACTGATATGCAAGGTGCCTTTCTTGACGGCAATTGCTCAAGACCGACGGCCGAAAAACCGCAATGTTCGTGCTATCGAACGCAATTGATCCATCAAAGATAACGCCAAATGAACCGCGTTCCCTCAGTTCCTGTCCGATTTCTTGGGTGGCCTGCGTATCGGCGAGCAGTGCGCTTCGAGGACCTCGCAGATCATGCAGAGGACCGCTGAGATCCATGTTCAAAACCCGCATTTGAAGCGTCATGGATGCTTCATCGGTGCTGCGGAGGAAGTCTTCGCGTCGGCGCACTGACCATTCAAGAGCGGCAGCAAATGTCGGAGCCGCGAAGCACACGCCAAATGTGCCATCGGTAAAGTAGTCGCCGTTCGGATCAGGATGCGTGAATGGCGCCATAATGAGTGACGATCCCGGACCAGTCACAAGATCATCCGGCCGCACATAGTTCACCTGCCGCTCGGATTGCCGCACGCGCTCGTTGGTGCGCGTCTCTATGTCTGCCAGGATTTCCCAATCGTCGGGAGGCGCGATTCGCTTGAAGAGATCGGCCGGTGGATATCGTGACGGGATAATGCGCCAGCATGGCCGGTAGGAGATTTCAGTAACGGGTATGACCGACACCGTTATCCTCCACGCTGTGCATCCAGGTAGCTGCGAACGACAAAGAGATCGGACATGCCACCTGCGAGCATTCGATCGAGAGCCGATTGCCCGTTGAAGATTGACGCACTATTCGGCTTTCGTGCCCACGCATCTGCTACATCAGCGTCCGGAAATAGAATTTCAAGTGCTCTAAATATACCTAAGAGATAAGAGATCCGGTCAAGGGTGTCTTTGGAGAGCTGTCCACCTTCCTTTTTCCATTTAAAAAATGTCGACCGGGCGGGTTGTCCAAGAAGTGTCATTTGCTCCTCCGTATTGAGGTTCCACGCTGCGGCAATGCCGAAAAACGCCCGAAGGGCGACATCTGATTGCGTATGCGGCTGGGTCGGTGCGGAAGCACTACGGGGCATCCCCGTGTCAGATTCTGATTTCATGTGGTCTCCCTCGTCCATAATCGAACTTGACGTCCAGTTTTAGTTCGCATATAGACTATCTTGAGTAGTCCAGAATCGGACTATCGGCGAGCATAAGTCTGGATGTGCGAGCCTGCAACCTGAACAAATGGAGTCCGCTATGGCAGACCGCCCGGTAAGAAAAACCCACAAGGATCGTGATGGCGACATTCTTGCGCTGTGCAACGACGGCTCAGGCTGGTCGCCACGTCAGAAGGCCGATGCAATTCGCGACATCGAATCCCGCACGCACACCTATCACGTGCCGTGGAAAGATGGGCGCACTGAGATCCGGGTCGTAAACGGCCCGACGGGGAAATACCTCCGAACGGATCGCGATAATACGGAACGCAACAACCTTGATGATCTTCCTGACTGCTGATGGCAGCGTTGATCGCCACATTGGAGAACAGACCATGAGCAAAGATCGAGACCGGACCGTGTACCGCCGTTCAGATGGCGCGTGGGCCAACAAGCGCAACGATGCAAGCCGAGCGTCAAGCGTCCATAACACCCAGCGCGAGGCCATCGATGCAGCGCACGGCATGCTGGGAAACCAAGGCGGCGGCGAGCTCACAACCAAGGGGCTCGACGGTCGGATACGAAGCAAAGACACCATAGCGCCTGGCAACGATCCGAATCCGCCGACGGATACGGAGCACTAGACGACGTGATTGGCCGATACTAGACGACGTGATTGGCCGATAACGGTTTGGAATCAATTCTATACGGTGTCGCATGCCAAATCGCACAGTCCATGATCGAGTCGGAGCTGTCGTCGGCGGGTTCGCTGCCTACCATTTCGCGTCGGAACAGGAGTCACACCACCGCATGGCCGAGATAGCCGGTGGTGTGCTCGGCGGGTTCGCAGGAAGCCGCCTACCGGATATCATTGATCCTTCGACACACCCCGGACACCGCAGCCTCGGACACGGTGTGTTGCCGGTCGGGGGCGCCGTTTCGATCGGTGTGCACTACCTCGATTGGCTCCAGCAGGAACTTCGGACAATTGCGGATGATCATGCGGACGCGGGTCAACGTGCCTCGTCCGAAGGTGTGGCCGCGCTCTACACTATCATCTCACTCCTGTGCCGATTGCTGGCTGGCGCCGCTGCTGGTGCGATCGCGGGCTATGCGTCGCATCTTCTCCTTGACGCGACTACACACCGCGGACTCCCGCTCATCAGGTGATCCACACGCACGACGGCTACGAGCTATCCCCTGAGCCACATCATCTCGCGCAACGCCCAGTACTGATGCGAGCAGGCGTGCCCATCTGCCTTTCGGCGTAGTGGTGCCGCGTTCCCAGTTTCTGAGCGTTGCCTCGTCAATGCCAAGCTCTGTGCCCAGACGTTTTCTGGAGAGACCACGCAACCGGCGGCATTTGAGCAATCGTCCTCCGATGGATTGCGGCTCAGAAAACGGGTAGTACCCGATGAACGAAATCAGCCGCGGCATGAAGCGTGCGGCTGGCGCTGTCTTGTTCTTCTCCCAGTTGCCGATGGTCCATTCGTCGACATGCAAGCGGTCTGCAACATCCTTCTGGTATAGCCCTAAATCAAGCCGCCGCTTCTTAAGGTGGTCGCCGATGGTGGTGAGTTTAGTCGGGTATGGGGTAGGTTTTCCGCAGATAAGCGTGATTCTGCAAAATGGTAGGAAAGCAATGCCTCTCTGCCGCTGCGGGCATCTCGACGATCCGGCGCTGGCCTGCAACCGGGCGCCGCGCTGCGCCCGGGAATACCAGTCGAAGATCTCCGGCCCGCTGTTCGACCGCATCGACCTGCATGTCGACGTGCCGGCCGTCAGCGCCGCCGATCTGACCCTGCCGCCGCCGGCCGAAGGCACGGCGGAAATCGCCGCCCGCGTCGCCACCGCCCGCCAGATCCAGGCCGACCGCTACGCGCGACTCGCCGGCGGCAGGATCCGCATCAACGCCCATCTCGACGGCGACCTCCTGGAACGTGTCGCCAGCCCCGACGACGCCGGCCGTCAACTGCTGGCGGAAGCCACCGACGCCATGCGCCTCTCGGCCCGCGGCTACCACCGCGTCCTGCGCGTCGCCCGCACGCTCGCCGACATGGAAGCCACCGACGCCGTCCGCCGCCCCCACATCGCCGAAGCGCTCAGCTACCGCCGCATTCAGTTGCCGGCTTAGGCGGCGAGCGCCGTGGCGACCTGGTCGAGGCCGGCGGGCGTGTCGCTGAGCAGCAGGTTGGCGGCCGCCACTTCGAAGGGGCCGTCGTCGAGGCTGAGGGGGTCGCGGGGGCGGAGGCGGTGGTCGATGGCGAGGCGGGCGAGCAGGAGGCGGCGGGCGTCGCCGGTCTGCTCGGCCATCAATGCGCCTTCGTTCGCCAGCAGCACGGCCGACATGGCGTGGTAGAGGGCGTCGGACGCCTGGCGGGCGAAGGGCTCGTTTTCGGCGTTTGAGGCGACCTCGCGGGCGTAGCGGACGGCGCGGTCGACGAGCGCCGCGAGTTCGCCGCGGAACTGGCCGGGGACGCTGTCGGCCTTGTCGAGGGTGTCGTGCAGGGTTTCGCCCAGCGCCTCGTGGGCCATTTCCTTGGGGATGGCGCGCCCGGTGATGTCGAGGGCGTTGATCGACGAGGTGCCTTCCCAGAGCACGCCGAGATGGGCGTCGCGCACCAGCCGCGCGTTGACCCAGTCCTCGATATAGCCGTTGCCGCCGCGCGTCTCCATGGCCGCCGTCGCGACCTTGACGTTGTCGCGGGCGGTGCGGAATTTCAGGAGCGGCGTGACGATGCGGAGCGTGCGTTGGGCCAGTTCGTCGCCGGCGTCGGCGCGGGCCATCACGGCGGCGGCGAAGAGCGCGACGGACAAGGCCTGCTCGGTCGGCAGCATGATCTTCATGAGCTGCCGCCGCATCAGCGGGTGGTCCACAATGGTCTTGCCGAAGGCGACACGGTTGCGCGCCACCGTCATGGCTTCGTTCAGGCACCGCCGCATCATCGCCGCGGCGCGGACGCCGTGCGAGATCCGGCTGAGGTTCACCTGGTCCATCATCTGCTTCAGGCCGCGGCTTTCCTCGCCCATCAAATAGGCTTCCGCGCCCTCGAAGCGGACTTCGCCCGAGGCCATGGAGCGCGAGCCCAGCTTGTCCTTCAGGCGGACGATGCGATAGGCGTTGCGGCTGCCGTCCTCGAGCCGGCGCGGCACCAGGAACAGCGACAGGCCGCGGCTGCCGGCGCCCGCGCCGACCGGGCGGGCCAGCATCAGGATCAGGTCGCCGTCGGTGGTCGAGCAGAACCACTTGTCGCCATGGATGCGCCAGGTCTGGCCGTCGAACCGGGCTTCGACCTCGCAGTTGCCGACATCGGAACCGCCGGCCTGCTCGGTCATGAACTGGGCGCCGGTCCAGATGTCGGGCCGCTTCTCGGCCAGCATGCGCGGCAGATAACGCTCACGGATCTCGGGTTGGGCGTAGCGGTTGACCAGGATCGCCGTCGTGTCGGTAGCGCTGATCGGGCACATCAGGCCGAACTCGGACTGGGCGAAGAGATACTGGATGGCGTATTTCACCACCGGCCCCAGCGGTTTGGACCAGCCCAGCACGCCGCCCAACTGGCTGATCCGGTTCAGGCCGTAGTCCTCGTAGGCGACGCGCTCCATCTTGCGATAGGACGGGTGATACTCGATCCAGTCCTCGTCGCGGCCGAAACGGTCGCGGTAATGGAGCTGCGGCTTGTGCCGGTCAGCTTGGCGTGAGAGGTCGTCCAGCACGCCGCCGGCGCGCGCGCCGAGCTCGCGCAGGCGCGGCGCCATATGGGCGTTGAGATCGGCTGGCAGGTACTGTCCCAGGATCGCCTGCAGGCCCGGATCGATATCGTAGAAATTCTGGCCGTGGCAGTCCGGCGCGATCCAGTCGGCGCCCTGCTTGTCGCTGGCCGGTTCGGGCTTGGCTGTGGTCATGACGTTCATGGCGAGTTCCTCGGTTGGACAGGCATTGCGCTGGGCTGGATCCCGATCCTGCGGTCTATGACGTTGCCGGGCAAACGAGATTTGCGTAAGTTTGAGTGAGTTTTACTCAACCTATGGAAATCATGAGTGACGGACTCCCGCCTCTAAATCCGCTGCGGACCTTTGCTTGCGCGGCGCGGCATTTGAGTTTCGTTCATGCAGCCGAGGAGCTGAACGTGACTCCGGGCGCGGTCAGCCGACAGGTCAAGGCGCTTGAGGACTGGCTCGGCCTCACCCTGTTCCGGCGATCGCATCGGCAGGTGACGCTGACCGAGGCCGGCCGGGGCTATCTCGCCGATGTCGGCGATCCGTTGCGGCGCATCGCGGCGGCGACGGAGAGACTGCGCCGGCAGGACGCCGAACGGGCGCTGGCGATCTGCTGCTCGCCCACCTTCGCGCTGCGTTGGCTGGTGCCGCGCTGGGCCCGGTTCTACGACCGGCATCCCGACATCGACCTGCAATTGACGACGTCGCTGCAGCCGGTGGATTTCGAGCGCGACGGTTTCGATGCCGCCATGCTGGTCGGCGAAGGCGCGGCGACCTGGCCCGGACGGACGGTGGTGCGGCTGTTCGATGTCGAGCTGTTTCCGGTCTGCAGTCCCGCCTTGTGCGCGGGCACGGCGGCGTTGCGGCGACCAGCCGATCTGGCGCGGCAGACGCTGTTGCACGGGGCGCCGCGGCCGCAGGACTGGCGGCGCTGGCTCGATGCCGCCGGTGTCGGCGGCATCGATCCGACCGGCGGCATCACCTTCGACAGCCTGAACCTGTCGCTACAGGCCGCGATCGAGGGGCTGGGCGTCGCCATCGCCGTCGGCGCGCTGGTGCGGGAGGACCTGGCGGCGGGCCGGCTGGTGCAGCCGTTCGGACCGGTGCGCCGTTCCGGCCGGCCGTTCCACCTGGTCTATCCGCCGCAGCGGGCGCGCGACCGGCGCCTGCGCGCCTTCATCGACTGGCTGCGCGACGAGGCCGGCGGTGAACGCTAAGCGTCGGGCTGCGTTGACCGCAGCAGGGCCGCGTCGGCTTCGGGGCTGGACGGATTGATCGCAAGGCCGGTGCCAAGCTCGAACCCGCCGGGCGTGGTGGTGCCGGGGACCAGACGCAGATACCAGTGCAGGTGTGGCGCGGACGCCGAATCACCGCCGGCCGACTGGACGGTGAAGTTGTAAGGTGGATCGTCCAGCGCGGTGCGTAGGCGACGCAGGACATCGCGCAGCGCCGCTGCCAGCGCATCGCATTCACCATCGTCGATGTCGCCGAAGTCGGCGCGATGACGTTTCGGCAGCAGCCAGACCTCGCACGGCGCCGCGGCGGCGAACGGCACAATGGCGAGGAAGTGGTCGTTCTGCAGCACCACCCGATCGCCCTCGTTCGTTTCCCGTCGCGCCATATCGCAAATGGCGCAGCCGCCGGTGCGGCGGTGATAGGCACGCAGCCGCCGGCGTTCGGCTGTTACCTCGGGCGGTATGGTCGTCAGCGCCACCGCCTGGGCATGCGGATGTTGCTGCGAGGCCCCCGCCGCCGCGCCGTAATTGCGGAACAGCAGCGCCAACCGAATGCCGGGCATCGCGGCCAGACGACGGTAGGTCGTGCGATAGGCGGCCATGACATGGCGCACGTGGTCCGGCGGCATCGTCGCCAGATCGAGGTCATGCCGGGGATGCTCAATAATCACTTCGTGCCGGCCGACGGCGGTGCGTCGTTCGAATGAGCCGGCGGTCGACGGCGCGTTGGTATCTTCGGCGACGACAGCAAATTTGTTCGGCACAACGCGCACGCGCCAGTCACCGCGGTTGCCCTCCGGCGATTGCCAGACGATACCCGGCAGCAAATCCTCGTTGCCCGGACAGAACGGGCAGGCCGCATCGGCCGCCGCGAGCCCCTGACCAGGCCGCCGTGCCCGGGCCGGCACGACCAGGCTGCTGCGACCCGTTCGGCGATCGTGCCGGATCTCGGGTGGCATCGGTATCATACGAATTCCGCCGAAATCAGAAGGCGGTCCCGTGGAGCCGAAAGCGGGATTCGATCGAGCCAATCAGGTCCATCTGCTCTTCCATCAGCCGCGTCATCAGGAAGCGCTCGGCGACGGACCGCCGCGCCTTCGCCCCCATCTGCGTGCGCAGGTCGGGATGCCGCAGCAGATGCACGATGCGCGCCGCCGCCTGCTCGATGCCGTCGACCAGATAGCCGGTCACGCCGTCCTCGATCTGGTGGCGGATGCCGCCGACATTGCCGCCGATCACCGGCGTGCCCTTCCACATCGCTTCCGTCACGGTCAGGCCGAAGCCCTCGCGGATCGACTTCTGCAGCACCACGGCGGCCCGGCGCTGCAGCGCGTTGACCAGCGCCGAATCCTGCACCGAGAGGATGCGAATGCGCTCCTCGGCCGATGCGCAGAGCTTCTCGAACACCTCCTGGCCCTCGGGATCGTCGGTGGCGACGTTGCCGACCAGGACCAGCGTGCAATCGACCTCGCGACGGGCGATGCGGTAGGCGTCGATCACGCCCTGCGGGTCCTTCCAGGTATCGAAGCGCGAGACCTGAACCACCAGCGGCAGATCGTCGGGGATGTCGTAGTGCGCCAGCCGGTCGCCGATCTCGTCATCGCTGAGCGGTTTGTTGGTCGAGGAGAACGGATCGATCGCCGGCATGATGAAGCGCTGCGGCACGCCCAGCGGCTGGGCGTATTCCGGCAGCGAGAGCACGACCGCGTCGTAGCTTTCGATAAAGCTCGAGAGATAGGTCCAGAGCTCCCGATTCGGGTTCGACAGGTCGACATGGCAGCGCCAGAACCACGGGCTCTTCTTGCGAAAGTACTTGATCAGCGGCAGCGGCTGCGGGTCGTGCACGAAGACGACGTCATGGTCGAGGTGCAGGCGCACGGCGTTCTCGAACACCACCTCCTCGTAGATCTCGCGCTTCAGTTCGCTCAAGTTGATGTCGGCGCCCTGCAGCGCGTTGTGCATCTTCTTGGTGATGCTGAAGAAGTCGGGCCGGCCCTGGATCACCCGCCAGCCGGTGCGCAGACCGGCGGCGTTCGCCAGCAGCGACAGCGAGGACAGGATTTCAGCGACACCGCCGCCGTAATAGGTCGAGTTGATGTGGACGACATGCAGATCGTTCAGCAATTCGGCCTTTTGCAGGATCCGGTCGACCGTCTCTGCGCCGATATGCGGCTCGTAGTCCTCGACGCGGGTCAGCTCGAATGCCGGTGTCGTCGGTGCATCGCCGCCCGCCTGCCAGCGGGCGGCGGCGAAGCCGCGGCGCGTCGTCTGCTTGTTCAGGGTGTCATTCACGTCGAGCCGCGGCCCTTCTGTTCGGCGGTGACGTCATGCCCGCCTTCCGTGGCCGACGCTAGCGGGGCCGGCCGGGACCGACATTGACTCAGGACAAGGCACGTTTTGCGTGTACCCCGCGTCCCGACGGTTCGCGCGCCCGTTAACGGTATGTTGCCGATCCTTCGCTATGAATCGCTAATGGCGGGGGGAGCGCCGATGGACGGTAAGCGTGCGTCGCACAAACCAAGGCATGTCGGCCCGTTTTTGGCCGTTGCGTTCGCCTTCGCGTTTTATCTGGCCTTTGCCGCCGGCGATATCGGCGGGCCGGCCATGGCGGGCGACTTGGTTGTGACGATTTTGCTGGCAGCGGTGATTTTGGGTCTGGCCGCCGCGGGGATCGCCGGGCTCGTGGTGCGTCGGCGTTTTTTGCAACTCAAACGCGAAGCTGCCCGTGCCTCCGAGCTCGCCGACCGCCTTTCCACAACCGTGGAGACGCTGAACGCCGGTAATCAGGTGCTGCGCGACAGCGAAGAACGCGCGGAGGCCGCGAACCGCGCCAAATCCGCCTTCCTCGCCAGCATGAGCCACGAGATCCGCACGCCGATGAACGGCATCATCGGCATGACGGCCCTGTTGCAGGACACCGACCTGTCGCCGGAGCAGCGCAATTACGTACAGGCCGTGCAGGATTCTGGCGACGCGCTTTTGAACCTGATCAACGACATCCTCGACTACTCGAAGATCGAGGCCGGCCGTCTGGCATTCGAAGCGGTCGATTTTGACCTGGCCGCGATCACCGAACGCGTCGCGGAGCTGCTCGCCCCGCGGGCCAGCGCCAAGGGCATCGAGATTGCCACCCACTTCGATCCCGAGGTACCCACGGCCGTGCGCGGCGACCCCGGCCGGCTGCGCCAGGTGCTGCTGAACCTGGTCGGCAACGCCGTGAAGTTCACCGAAACCGGCGGCATCAGCATCGGCGTCTCGCTGCAGCGCGAGACGGCGCGGCGAATTCGTCTGAAGTTCGACGTCACCGACACCGGCATCGGCATTCCGCCGATGGCGCAGGCCGGCCTGTTCGACGAGTTCACACAAGGCGATGTCTCGGTGGCCCGCAAGTATGGCGGCACCGGGCTCGGCCTGGCGATCTGCCGGCAGATCGTCCTGCGCATGGGCGGCGAGATTGCCGTTGAGAGCAGCCCCGGCGAAGGCAGCACGTTCTGGTTCACCGTCGATCTGGAGATGCAGACGCAGCGTCACCCGACGGCGCCGTCCTCGCTCGCCGGCCTCAGCGTGCTGGTCGCCGACGGCAATCCGGTCAGCCGCGGCGTCGCCGCGCGCCAGCTCACGGCCTGCGGCGCCCAGGTGGTGTGCGTCGAGGACGCGACCGGCTGCATGGCGGCGCTGCGCGAGGTCGCATCGACCGATCCGTTCGACGTGGCGCTGATCGACATCAGTCTGCCGGACATGCCGGGCGACGCCGTCGCGCTGACCGTTCGGGCCGATGCGCCGCTCGCCGATACGCGCCTGATCGTCATGCTGCCTGCCGAGAGCCGGGCCCGCGTCGACAACCTGCGGCGCGCCGGCTTCGACGCCTACATGATCAAGCCGATGCGGCAGCGCTCGCTGGCGCGCCGGGTCGCCATCGTGACCGGTCGCGAGACGGAAGACGCCGTGCTGCCGAGCGGCGACGCGGCGCGGGTCGACCACGGACCGACGGTGGTGAATGTCGGCGGCGCCCGGCGGCTGCGGATTCTGCTGGCCGAGGACAACGCCATCAACCAGATGCTGGCGACGGCCTTGCTGGAGAAGGCCGGTCATCATGTCGATGCCGTCGGCAACGGCGCCGAAGCCGTCGAGGCGGTCGTGGCGGCGGCCTACGACCTGGTGCTGATGGATGTGCGCATGCCTGAGGTCGACGGTCTGGAAGCGACGCGGCAGATCCGCGCGCTCGGCGGGCCCAAAGCCGATCTACCGATCATCGCCATGACCGCCAACGTCATGACCGAGGAGCGCGACGAGTGCCTCGCCGCCGGCATGAGCGACCACATCGCCAAGCCGATCGACGAGGACGATCTGATGCGCGCCGTCGCCAAATGGCAGCCGTCCGATCTGATGGCGGCATCGTGAATACTGGCGTGACGGCCGGCGGCGCTTGCATGCGGGGGCGCGCGGTCTAAAGTGGCGGTCGCCTGCGTCCCGATTCGCCGCTACGCGCGGCCGGACGCGCCAACACCGGCGATGCCGTGAGCGAACCGTCCCGACAATCCTGGCTTCAGACGCTGGCCGTCTACACCGACCGGCGGGTCATCGCGATCCTCCTGCTCGGCTTCTCCAGCGGCCTGCCGCTGCTGCTGACATTGTCGACGTTGACGATCTGGTTGGCCGAGGAAGGTATCTCCAAGACCACGATCGGTTTGTTCGCGCTGGTCGGTCTGCCCTATTCGATCAAGTTCCTCTGGGCGCCGTTGATCGACCGGCTGCCGTTGCCGCCGCTGACGACGCTGTTGGGCCGGCGGCGCGGCTGGGCGGTCGGCACGCAGCTGGCGCTGATGGCCGGTATCGTCGGCCTCGGCGGGGCCGATCCGTCGACGAACCTGTTGGCCATGGCCTGGTGGGCGGCGTTCGTGGCCTTCGCGTCGGCCAGTCAGGACGTGGTCATCGACGCTTACCGCGTCGAGCTGCTGGATGAGTCGCAATACGGCGCCGGCGCGGCAATGTATGTCGCCGGTTATCGCGTCGGGATGTTGGCGGCGGGCGCCGGGGCCCTGTTCCTGGCCGAAGCGACGACCTGGTTTCTGGTCTATTGCGCCATGGCTGCCCTGGTCCTCATCGGCGTCGGCACCATTCTGCTCAGCCCCGAGCCGGCGGCGGCCGACGTGCCGGAACAGGAGCAGCGCGCGGCCGCGTGGTTGCGCGAACGAACGCGGCTCACCGGCGCGCCGATGCGGCTTCTGCAATGGATACATGGCGCCGCGATTTCACCGTTTGCCGACTTTATGTCGCGCCCCGCGTGGCTCGCTATCCTGCTCTTTATCCTGCTCTACAAGTTCGGCGACGCGCTCGCCGGCGTGATGGCCAATCCGTTCTATGTCGAAATTGGCTTTACGAAGGGCGAGATCGCCAGCGTCTCGAAGATCTTCGGTCTTGCGGCGACGCTCATGGGCGGCTTCATCGGCGGCCTGATGGTGGTGCGGGTCGGCATCCTGCGCAGTCTGTTCCTGTGCGGCGTGCTGCAGATGCTGTCGAACCTGATGTTCGCCGTGCAGGCCGTTGTCGGCCATGACATCGGCATGCTGACGCTCGTGATCGCGTTGGAAAATCTCGCCGGCGGCATGGGCACGGCGGCCTTCGTCGCCTATCTCTCGGCCCTGTGCAACGTCGCTTACACCGCGACGCAATACGCCCTGCTGTCGTCGTTCATGTCGTTCGGACGTACCACATTGTCGTCGTCCGGCGGCTGGATTGCGGACCAGACGGACTGGGTTGTTTTCTTCGTCATCACCACCGTCGCGGCCCTGCCTGGCCTGCTGTTGCTGGTCTGGCTGGCGCGGCGCGGTTACCGGGCCGAGGCGTCGCCGGCGGCGGCGGGGGATTGAGGCGGCTGTCGACCGGCGGTCAGCGGTAGAATTCGACGAAGAACGTCACGTCGCCGAGCGGCGTCACCTGGTGCGGCACCGCGGGCTCGACCACGCCCGACAGTTCCGGGGTCAGAACTTGGCTCTCGTACGGCTCTAGGATCTCGTAGTGGAGCGCGCCCTCGAGCACGGTGATCCGACCCCAGACGCCGGCGGCGGTCCGATGCGCCTTCTGAAGGCCCGCGGGCAGCGTGTCCTGCGTGAAGGTCGGCGTTTGCCGGTAGGCCGTGGTCGTAGCTGGAATGGTCTTCATCGCACCGCGCGTCGCCTTTGGACATCTGCCGGGGAATAGAACATCGCCAGCTTCAGGCTGGCGGCAATGCGCTCGGCGCGCAACCGGATATCGGCCGCCGTCTCGGGCTCGAACAGCTCGATTAACGTTGCGCCGAACAACGCGAGCCAGCGGTCGAACAGCTCGGGCGTGACGCCGGACAAGCGCTTGTGGGCGATCAGCGGGTTGCCGCCGTAACGGCCGCTCTTCAGCAACACCGACGACCAGAAGTCTCGCATGGTCTGCAGGTGCGCCGTCCAGTCGTCGCCGATCACGCGCTCGAACACCGGGCCGAGCAACGGATCGACCTTGACCCGGGCATAGAACCGGTCGACCAGGGCGACGATGCTGTCTTCCGTGACAGGCCGAGAAAGCGTCATTCGCAATCCAATCCGTTGATAAAGATGTACAGAAAATACATATTAAAACGATCTGCTAAATTCAATATCGGAAATACATCTTTTGGACTAAGATCCGATCATGCGACTGACCCGCTACACTGACTACGCGCTGCGCGTGCTGATGTACCTCGGCATGCGCGACGACCGCCTGAGCACGATCCACGAGATCGCCACCCAATACGGCATCTCGGAGAACCATCTGACCAAGGTCGTGCATCAGCTTGGCCGGCACGGCCTGATCAAGACGATCCGCGGCCGCAACGGCGGGCTGATGCTGGGCAAGCCCGCCGAGCGGATCAATGTCGGCAAGGTGGTCCGCCTGACCGAGGCCGACTTCGAGATCGTCGAATGCTTCAACCGCGAGACGAACCAATGCGTGTTGCACGGCGCCTGCGTGCTGCAAAAGGCGCTGTCCGAGGCCGTGCGCGCGTTCCTCGAGGTGCTGGACGGCTATACCCTGGCCGACCTGCTGCAGCCCGGCAACCGCTTGGCGAAACGCTTGCTTGCGGCGTCCTGAGCGGTCAGGATTCGTCCATGACCGACCGCATTGAGATCGTCGAAGCCGATATCACGACGCTCGCGGTCGACGCCATCGTCAATGCCGCCAACGAATCGCTGCTGGGTGGGGGCGGGGTCGACGGCGCCATCCATCGGGCCGCCGGGCCCGATCTGCTGGCGGAGTGTAGAGGCATCGGTGGTTGCCCGACAGGCGAGGCGCGCATCACCGGCGGCTATCGGTTGCCGGCGCGGCACGTTATCCACACCGTCGGCCCGGTCTGGCGCGGCGGCGATGCCGGTGAGCCGGATCTGCTGGCGTCGTGCTATCGCAGTTGCTTCAGACTTGCCGACGCCAACTGTGTCACGTCGATCGCCTTCCCGGCTATCAGCACGGGCGTCTATGGCTATCCTCTGGCCGACGCGACGCGCATCGCGATCGGCGAGGCGAAGGCTTATCTCGCCGCCGGCGGCGCCATCGAGCGTATCGTCTTCGCCTGTTTCGGCGCCGAGGCCATGACGGCTTACCGCGACACGCTCGCCGCCGCCGACTGACCGACATCAGGCTTTCATTTGACCCGTGGACCGTCGCGGCCTACGTTTAGAGACGGGGCTGCAAACGGAACCTCGATATCGCGAAAGGGGTATTCCATGCGTAAGACACTTCTGGTCGGTTTGGCGGGCGCGTTCATGCTGGCCTCCGGCGCGGCTATGGCCGGCGGCGCGGGCGGTTGCGGCTGGGGCATCCACACCGCCCAAGGCAACGGCGAGCAGCAGACGGTCTCGACCGAGCTGGCCAATCCGACCAAGCCGTCGCAGACGGCCCAGGACGCCACCAAGGGCACCAAGGGCTAAGCACGGATTCGCCGTTCTGAACGGCGATTGGAACTGCCGAAAGCGCGTCTGGATCGTGTGATACCGCTCCAGCGCGCTTTTTTTGCCCTTGAAATCGCATTTAACGAGAAATACCTGCGGTGCAATGCGAGCGCCACAGGATCGACATAATCAATTGCTAAAGTGATTCGCATGGACGCACAGGCGCAGGCCTATCCGGCGGACCAGCCGGTCTTGCCGGAGGTGTTGGCGACGGCCGGCGAGTTGACGGTTCGGCTGGCCCGCACGGCGGAAGAGATCGCGGCGGCGCAGGCGCTGCGTTACGAGGTGTTTTACAAAGAAATGGCAGCCGCGCCGACGCCGGAAATGGCGGCGCTCGAGCGTGACTTCGACCGGTTCGACGAGATCTGCGACATTCTGCTGGTGATCGACGGCGCCCGCCCGCCCGAGCAAGCCGTGGTTGGCACCTATCGTATGCTGCGCCAAGAGGTGGCTTGGGCCAACGACGGTTTCTATTCGGCCGACGAATACGATCTGACGCCGCTGTCGCGGCGGTTCAGCGAAAGCGAGCGCGGGTTGGAGTTGGGCCGCAGCTGCGTGCATCGCGACTATCGTTCGAACGCCACGATCCAGCTGCTGTGGCGCGCAATCGCCGAATACATGGCGACCTACAACATCGCCTGGATGTTCGGTTGCGCCAGCCTGCCCGGCACCGAGCCCGACGCACTCGCCGAGCCGCTGTCGTTTCTGCATCATCACTGCCTGGCGCCCGAGGACCTCCGGGTCCGCGCCGTACCCGACCGTTATGTCGGGATGGACCGGCTGCCGGCCGAGGAGGTGTCGCCCCGCCGGGCGCTGGCCCTGCTGCCGCCGCTGATCAAAGGCTATCTGCGGCTTGGCGCGCATATCGGCGACGGCGCCGTAATCGATCCGCAGTTCGGCACCACCGACGTCTGCATCATCCTGCCGGTACGCCGCATCGGCCAGCGCTACTTCTCGCATTTCCGCCCCGGCGCCGAAGCCGGCGGCAAGGCATAGCCGTCCGACGCGGCTCTGCTAGACTTGCCGGCGATCGTCGTTCGCCGGATTCCTGACTTGATGACAGCCGCCAGCGCCAGTTCCACCCGACCGGCCGCTGTAGCCGCGGGCCGGCTGGATGTGATCGACGCCGCCCGCGGCGGCGCCGTCGGCCTGATGGTGGTCTATCACCTGTGCTGGGATCTTTCCTATTTCGGCTTCGTGCAGTTCGACCTGCTGACCAATCCCTGGTGGCTGGCGTTCCGAACCCTGATCCTTGGCTCGTTTCTGGCCATCGCCGGATTCGTGCAGGTCCTGGCCCATGGCAATGGCGTCCGTCCCTTGCCGTTCCTGCGGCGCCTCGGCCTGTTGGTGGCGAGCGCCGCGGCGATCACGTTGGCCAGTTGGCTGGTTTTTCCGGACAGCTACATTTTCTTCGGCGTGCTGCATTGCCTGGCGCTGGCCAGCCTGCTGACGCTCGGCGTCCAGCGCTTGCCGGCGCCGTTGATCCTCGCCGCCGCGGCCTTCTGCATCGTGGCGCCGGCGTTGTTCGCGCAGCCGTTCTTCGACCGTCCCTGGCTGTACTGGCTTGGCCTGGTCACCGAGACGCCGGTCTCGAACGACTATGTGCCGATGCTGCCCTGGTTCGGTGTCACGCTGCTGGGTGTCGCTGCCGGCCGGTTCGCGGCCGTCGATCTCGACAGCCGGCTGCCGGCCGTCGGCTGGCGGTCACGCCGTCCGGCCGAGCGGGCGTTGTGCTGGTCCGGCCGCCACAGCCTGCTGGTCTATCTGGTGCACCAACCGGTCCTGCTCGGCCTGCTCTACGCCGCCACATTGGTCGTCGAGGTCGAGCGGCCGGACGCGCTCTCCCAGGCCAAGGCGGCCTTCGCCCGCGACTGCTATGCCAGTTGCGTACCGACCGCCAACGCGGCGACCCCGCCGCTCGACTGCGGGGCCTATTGCGCCTGCATTGGCGATGGCCTGACGGTCGCCGATCTCTGGCCGCAGGTATTGGAGAACAATCTGACGAGGTTGCAGGAAAGCCGTATTGCTGGCCTGGTGGCGCAGTGCATGCGGCCGTGACGGCCGCCGGAACGCGTCGGATCGATCAGGACACGAGAAGCAGCGGCGCCCAGATCAGCAGGGCCACGACGAGGCCTGCCCACAGCAGCACCAGGGTCCGCGAGATATCTTCGACACGCTGCGCCGTGGCCTGCTCGATGGCGGTATTTCCCTCAAACATCGGCATCGCCGATATCGGGTTTTTGCGGCGCGCGAACATCGCCTATGCAGCCAGACGCAGCGGGGAAAAAGGGCGCGCGGTCGGCCGGCTGACGGTCTCCATGCTCTGTGACCCGTGTTGCCGCCACCAGGCGTCGAAATGCTGTTCGGCCGTGCCGTCGCCGTCGCGCAGCCAGGCCAGCTCGTAAATCTCGCCGCCCCATAGTTCGAGCACGGCGTCGAAGTCCCGTCCGCGAAGCACGAAATTCTCCGAGTCCGCGTCCAGGCGCGCGAAAACGTCGCCCGGCAGATTGCGTCGCTCGTCCCACTCCAGATCGAGGGACTCGTGAAGCGCGATGATCTTGTCGATAGCGGTGTCGAACATGGTGGTCTCCCCGGACTGGCGCACTGACGTGCCGTGTCTCCTCAGCTGTTCGAATATTTGGGGCCAGACGCGCCGAAATTGTGTGAGGGTTTTCACAAACCGGCGCTTTTTCGGGAAAAATCGTAAATCGGCGGGGCATGCGCCCGCCGCAGACCCGGTTTTGTGCTGGCCCGCCGTTCGTTCCGCGCTAGGCTGAACGGAGGCCCGCAGCCAGACCCGGAGGTCCGATGATCAAGCGCATCTCTCTCCTGACCCGCAAGCCCGGCATGTCGCGGAAAGACTTCAACAAATACTGGCTGGAGGTGCATGGACCGATGGTGCGGACGCTGCCGAATGTTCGGCAGTATATCCAGAACCACATTGTCGACGACGCGCACCGGCACGATCTGCCGACCGGGGGTCAGGCCGTCGACGGCATCGTCGAATTCTGGTTCGACAGCGTGGAAGACATGGACGCCTGCTTCGCCACGCCCGAAGCCAAGGCCTGCTTCGCCGACGGCGCCAAGTTCATCGAAACGGTCACGACCTACGTGATCGAGGAGCACAAGGTCATCCCCGACACGACCGGCGTCGTCTAACTGTCAGTGGTCTGTCAGTGGCCGGTCGTCAGACGACGGTGATGCCGCTGTCGACCGGGATCACCTGGCCCGTGGTGATGCGCGCTTCATCGGACGCGAGGTACAGCGCCGCGTAGGCGATGTCCTCCGGCTCGCCGATGCCGAGCAGGTGCGTGTTGAGCTGCTTTTCCAGCGCCGGATCGGCATCGACCAGCGCCTGCACCCGCGGCGTGCGCGTGGTCGACGGCGCGATGGCGTTCACGCGGATGTTGTGCGCGGCGTACTCCGCAGCCATCGACCGGGTCATGGCGGCGACGCCGCCTTTCGCCGCCGTGTAGCAATCGCGCCCGGGGATCGCCATCAGGGCGACGTTCGAGCTCATGTTGATGACCGAGCCGCCGCCGGCCTTGATCAACTCGGGAATGCCGTATTTGCAGCCAAGGAAGGTGCCGAACAGGTCCAGCGAGATCGCCCGCCAGAACTCTTCGACCGGCGCCTCGGTGACAGGCCCGTCCCGCGACGTCGAGCCGCCGGCATTGTTGTAGACGATGTCCAGCCGCCCGAAGGCCTCGACCGCGGCGGCGACCATCGCTTCGACGCTTTCCGGCTTGGTCACGTCGGTCTGGACGAACAGGCCCTTGCCGCCATCCGCCTCGATCTGCTGTAACGTCTCCTCGCCGCCGGCCGCATCGATATCGGCGATGGCGACCTTCGCGCCCTCGCGGGCAAACAGCACCGCGGCCGCCCGGCCGATGCCGGAACCGCCGCCGGTGATGAACCCCGCCTTGCCGTCAAGCCGACCCATGCCGTGTCTCCCTTGCGTCAAATGGCGTCCGCGATGGCCTTGCCCAATTCGGCTGTCGTCGCCTGGCCGCCGAGATCGGGCGTGCGGACCGCTGCTTCGGCCAGGACGGTCTCAATTGCAGCGACGATGGCTTGCGCCGCATCCGTATGCCCCAGATGCTCCAGCATCATGGCGCCGGTCCAGATCTGTGCGATCGGATTGGCCACGCCCTTGCCCGCGATGTCGGGCGCCGAGCCGTGCACCGGCTCGAACATCGAGGGATAGTCGCCCTCGGGATTGATATTGGCGGCCGGCGCCAGGCCCATGCCGCCGACCACGGCGGCGCCGAGATCCGACAGGATGTCGCCGAACAGGTTGCTGCCGACCACGACGTCGAACCAGTCGGGGTGCTGCACGAAATGCGCCGACAGGATGTCGATATGGAACTGGTCGACCGTTACGTCGGCATAGTCCGGCGACAGCGCGGCGACCCGCTCGTCCCAATAGGGCATGGTGTGGATGATGCCGTTCGATTTGGTTGCGGACGTGAGATGTTTGGCGGGGCGCTTCTGCGCCAGATCGAACGCGTAGCGCAGGATGCGGTCGACGCCATGCCGGCTGAATACCGATTCCTGCACCACCATTTCCTGCGGCGTGCCGGCATAGATCCGGCCGCCCATCTCGGAATATTCGCCCTCGTTGTTTTCGCGCACGATCAGGAAGTCGATGTCGCCGGCCTTGCGGTCTGCCAGCGGCGTCTGCACGCCGTCGAACAGCTTGATCGGCCGCAGATTGGCGTACTGCTGAAACGCGCGACGGATCGGGATCAGCAGTCCCCATAGTGAGATATGGTCGGGCACGCCCGGGTAGCCGACGGCGCCGAGGAAGATCGCATCGAACCGACCGAGTTGCTCGATACCGTCTGCCGGCATCATCTCGCCGGACTGTAGATAGGTTTCGCAACTCCACGGAAACTCGGTCCATTCATAGCTGAGGCCGAACTTGCCGCCGACTTTCTCCAGCACCGTGACCGCCTCCGGCACGACTTCTTTGCCGATGCCGTCCCCGGCGATGACGGCGATCTTGTGATGCGTCATGTGTTCCTTCCCCGACCGCCGCGGCGGCATGTCAAACGATTGACGAACGGTAGCATATCGCGCCCATCCGCTTATGCGCCTGCCGCATGGCGGCATGCGGAACCGCTGGTTGACGGCGGTGAGTTATCGCTTAGCTTTTGTACGTCACCTGTCAGCCTGCGCGCGTCGTCCTGTCGTCGCGTCCCTTCAGCGAAAATTGGATAGGCATGTTCAGAGTGGGATTGAGCCTCGCGGGCGCGGGGCTGATTTTCTATCTTTTCGCGTTTCAGTTCAGCAACATGTTTGCCTGACGCGCGTCAGCGGACTGCTTCGTATCCTCACGCCGCAAATTGTTGCCGTTCTTTAACTTTCGTTAACTCTGTCGGCGCAGGATGGATGTCAGTTGACGATATCCAAGACGAATCGGCGCGCCATGACGCATTTCCTCGTCACCGACGACAATCCAAACGGCCACCGGCTGGAAGACATCTTGTTGTTGCTGCGCAAGGATATCGTTCTGCGCGCCACCAAGCTGGTCGACGATCAGCGGCCCGAGGCGCGGCACGTGCTCGAGAACAACATTCGCATCCTCGGTTTGCTCTCGGAATGCGTCAATCTGGCCGAGGACAGCACCAAGCTGCTCGACAAGAGCTTCGGGCCAAGCGTGCCCGGAAAACACCGCGTCGGCGCGCCTTGAGCGAACGTGACTCCCGCCGGCGGCGTTTCGCCGCGTTTATCGGCGCCAACCTTGAAGTTGCCGCCGCACGCCATGGGCTTTCGCGGGTCGTCATCGAAAAACAGCACGGTGAATCAAATTGTTATCAAACTGGTTGAAACAGTTGTGAAGTGTGACCTTGGTCACCCGACAATTGGTTAACGCGTCCCATATGTAACTCCAGACGGCTGGAATGGATCAATTCGCGTTCAAAGCCGTTGTCACAGTTATTCAGTCCAATCGAGGAAAGGAGAAAGCGATGACGAAGAAGGCAAACGGGAACGTCGGCCTGGTCGCGCGTCTGTCCGCCTCGGTCGGCTTCGTGGCTGCGCTGCTCGTTGGTGGTGCGATTGCCACCGCGGATCCGGCTGCGGCACAAACCATCTGCGGCGAACGCGCCGATTTTCTAAGCCAGTTGCAGAAGCGTCACGGTGAGACGCCGAGCTCCATCGGCTTGTCGAGCTCGGGCCAGGTTCTCGAAGTGCTGACCTCGAAGGAAGGCACCTGGACGATCCTGATGACCAGTCCGCAGGGTAAGACCTGCCTGGTCGCGGCCGGCGAGGCCTGGGAGAACCTGCCGAAGGTCGCGCTGGGGCCGGCTGCATAAGGCAAACACCAACGTTCCCGCCGAACGATACGGCGGGGTCGCATCGGACGGCGGCTTTCCATGGAAGCCGCCGTTTCGATTCGCGCCGGACGGTGTCCGTACTTCCTATTCATGGGCATGCCGCTTAAGTGAGACGCATGCGGCTCTGCCTTTTCACTCTGCTTGTCGGTCTCGGGTTGGCGCCGGCCATGCCCTCAGCCGCCGACATCGCCGGATACGCGATTGTTCAGGACGATGCGACCCTGAAGCTGCGTCATCATCGCATTCGGCTGGCCGGGATCTATCTGCCGCCCACGGGCCGCGATTGCCGCACCAACGTGCGGCCGGCGCGGTGCGCGTCGCGGGCTGCGCTGGCGCTCGAGTTCAAGGCGCGGGGCCGGATCGTTTGCGAAGGCGAAACACGCAATGCGGACGGCACGGTCACGGCGACCTGCCGGACACGCGAGGTCGATCTCTCGGCCTATCTGATTGAGATGGGCTGGGCCGTGGCGCTGCCGGATGCGCCGTTCGAATACAAGACCCTGGAACGGATCGCGCGCGACCGCGGGCTCGGCGTCTGGGGCTTTCAGGTCGATACGGTCCGCTAGCCGGACCGTCAGGCGGCGCGCTAGTTCCGGCGGCCGAATCGGCGCAGGCAATCGTCGTATTCGTCGCGCGCCGCGCTGCTGAGATCGACGCCGAGCGAGCCCACGAACTCACCGTCCAACGGATCGTCGATGGTCGGCCGCAGGCGCGCCGCGTCGCGCGCCGCCAGCTCGTAGCAATAGTCCCGGGCGTGCACGCGGGCGCTTTCTTCGTCGCTGATCAAGCCGCAACCGGCCAACGCCAGTATGACGACGGGCGGTGCAAAGATGTGAACGCGAAACCGGCGCATATCCTGATCGCTTCGATGTCCAAGCAAGTGTGACGACGTGATTTGCCAGGCTCGTTTCCGCCCGGCCATTGGCAAGGCATGTGTACGCTCGCCATTGGCATGTCAAGCCGCACGCAAAACGGTCACGCACCATAACACAGCGCCCGGCGGAGGTTGCTATGATTGCCGGACCGATCATCGGATTGTGACCTTTTTGAGTGAGGCTTGCGGGCAAGGGAGGCGTGATGAACCAGGCAGGCGTATTGGCCAACACGGCGCGGACGTTCGGCGACCGGCCGGCGGTGGCGGTCGGCCAGGAGGTACGGCTGAGCTATGGCGAGCTGGCGTCGCGGGCGGCCCGATTGGCCGGCGCACTGACCGGCCGCTTCGGCCTGAAGCCGGGCGAGCGCGTCGCCATCGCGATGAAGAACTGCGCGGAATATTTCGAAGTCTGGTACGGCATCTGGTGGGCCGGCCTGTGCGCCGTGCCGATCAACGCCAAGCTGCACCAGCGCGAGTTCGCCTACATCATCGAAAATTCCGGTGCGCGGCTCTGTTTCGCGACGCCGGATCTGGCCGGAATGATCGCCGAGTTGCAGGGCGAGATCGAGACGCTGGACGCCGTCGTCAGCACCGATACGCCGGACTATGCCGCCTGCTTTGCCGGCCACGCGGCGTCGATCGCCATTGGCGCGCCCGATCATCTGGCCTGGCTGTTCTATACCTCAGGTACGACGGGGCGGCCCAAGGGCGCCATGCTGACCAACCGGAATCTGCTGGCGAACGTGATGAACTATTTCGCCGACGTCGACACCATCACGCCGGCCGACTGCATGATCCACTGCGCGCCGTTGAGCCATGGCTCGGGCTGCTATGCGCTGCCGCACGTGGCCAAGGCCGCCTGCAACGTGGTGCCGGAAAGCGGCGGCTACAATCCG
Organism: Alphaproteobacteria bacterium; assembly: GCA_965232515.1. Classification (GTDB taxonomy): domain Bacteria; phylum Pseudomonadota; class Alphaproteobacteria; genus JANQKO01. The sequence continues at coordinate 4,502,455 of CBDDPY010000002.1, forward strand.
GCCGAGACGCTCGAGCTGATTGCGGCTTGGCCGTACTGCAGCTTCTTCTTCGCGCCGACCATGGTGACCCGCCTGGTCGGCGCGAACGCCTCGGGAAAGGCGGATACGTCGAACCTGAAGGCCATCATCTATGGCGGCGGGCCGATGTATGTGGAGGATGTCTTGAAGGCCCTCGACGTCTTCGGGCCCAAGCTGGTGCAGATCTACGGCCAGGGCGAGGCGCCCATGACCATCACCGGCCTGTCGAAGGCGATGCATGCGGATACCGGGCATCCGCGCTATCTCGACCGTCTCGGTTCGACCGGTATCGCCCGCACCGACGTCCAGGTCCGCGTCGTCGATGCCGAGGATCGTGAGCTGCCGCCCGGCGAGATGGGTGAGGTGGTCTGTCGTGGCGACGTGGTCATGGCCGGCTACTGGAGCAATCCGCAGGCCACGGCCGACGCCCTGCGCGGCGGTTGGCTGCATACCGGCGATGTCGGCGTGTTCGATGCGGACGGCTTCCTGACGCTGAAAGACCGTTCGAAGGACATGATCATTTCCGGCGGCACCAATATCTATCCGCGCGAGATCGAGGAAGTGTTGCTGCGCCATGCCGGCGTGCTGGAGTGCTCTGTAGTTGGCCGACCGCATGCCGACTGGGGCGAGGAGGTCGTCGCTTTCGTCGTCGCCCGCGACGGGGTCGAGCTGGCGACCGACGAACTCGACCGGTTGTGTCTCGACAATATCGCCCGCTTCAAGCGGCCAAAGGACTATCGTCTCGTCGACGCCCTGCCGAAGAACAATTACGGCAAGGTGCTGAAGACCGAGCTGCGTGAGTGGCTGGAGAACAAATCGGGCTAGGGTCCGCGGGAAGCGCCATCAGGGAGGCAGGCATGGCCGGACGCATGCAGGACAAGGTGGTCATCGTGACCGGGGCCGGTTCCGTGGGGCCGGGCTGGGGCAACGGCAAGGCGTCGGCCGTGACGTACGCCCGCGAAGGCGCGAAGGTGTTTTGTGTCGACCGCAACGAAGATGCCGCCGACGAGACCCGAAGCATTATCGAGAACGAGGGATTTGCGGCCGTCGCGCATGCCTGCGATGTCGCCGACGAGGCGCAGGTCGAGACCATGGTGTCGGCGTGCCGCGGGGCTTACCGCAGGGTCGACGTGCTGCACAACAATGTCGGCATCGCCGGCCTGGGCGGGCCGGTCGAGACCTCGCTCGCCGATTGGCGTCGGGTGATGGACGTGAACGTCACTTCCATGTTCCTGACCTGCAAGCGCGTGATCCCGCTGTTCCTGGCGCAGGGCGGGGGCGCCATCGTCAACATCTCCTCACTGTCGGCGGTGAAGGCGGCACGGCCCGAACTGGCCTATGCCGCCTCGAAAGGCGCGGTGAACAGCCTGACCATCAACATCGCCATGGAGTATGCCAACCGCAACATCCGCTGCAACGCGATCCTGCCGGGCTTGATGGAAACGCCGATGGTGAAAGCGTTCCAGGGCGGCGGCGCGCCGGATGAGCTCGAGGCCGTCATGGCGAAACGGCATGCCTTGTCGCCGACCGGCCGCATGGGCGAAGGCTGGGATGTGGCGCATGCTGCCGTCTATCTGGCGTCCGACGAAGCGCGCTATGTCAATGGCGTGCTGTTCTACGTGGATGCAGGCCTGCAATACCGGGTCGGCTGACGGCGCGCTTACTCCGTCGCCATCTGACCCGAGGGCCGGTCGAGCGCGTAGCCGGCGGCGCGCACGGTGCGGATCAGATCGGCGCCGCCGCTGTCGTTCAAGGCCTTGCGCAGGCGGCGGATATGCACATCAACGGTACGCGGCTCGACATAGGCGTCCTCGCCCCAGACCGCGTCCAGAATGCGCTCGCGGCTGAACACGCGGCCAGGATTCTCCAGGAAGTGACGCAGCAATCGGAACTCGGTCGGACCCAGATGCACCTCCCGGCCGTTCCGGGTCACCCGGTGGGCGGCCAGATCGAGCCGGACATCGGCGAAGCTGAGCTCGTCGGCCGAGGTCGCCGGGCGGCTGCGGCGCAGCACCGCGCGGATCCGGGCGATCAGCTCCTTCGGCGAAAACGGCTTGGTGATGTAGTCGTCGGCGCCGGTCTCGAGTCCGCGCAGCCGGTCGGCCTCCTCGCCGCGGGCGGTCAGCATGATCACCGGTAGGCGCGCCGTCACCTTGTTGCGCCGGATCTGGCGGCAGATCTCGATGCCCGAGACCTCGGGCAACATCCAGTCCAGCACCACAAGGTCGGGCAAACGCTCGGCGATCATGGTCAAGCCTTCGTCGCCGTCCATGGCGGCGCGCACGTCGAAGCCGGCCTTCTCCAGGTTATACGTCAGCAACGTCACCAGCGCTGCTTCGTCTTCCACAAGCAGGATCGAGGGTTTCATGGTGCCGTTGATCATGTCTCTAGCTTACGTACCTTTTCTGAGGGGCCGGCGAACGTGGACGTGTCATCGCTCTTGGGCCTGGTGTCGTGCAGGCGCTTGCCTTCGATCACGTAGTGAATGTTCTCGGCCATGTTGGTGGTGTGATCGCCCATCCGCTCGATGTTTTTGGCGATGAACAGCAAGTGCGTGCACGAGGTGATGTTGCGCGGGTCTTCCATCATGTAGGTGAGAAGCTCGCGGAACAGGCTGTTGTAGAGCTCGTCCACTTCCTCGTCGCGGTTCCAGACGTCGATCGCCCGGGCGATGTCGCGTTCGGCATAGGCGTCGAGCACGTCCTTGATCATGCGCTGAACCAGGCTGCCGATACGCGGCACATTGTGGACCGGCGCCACCATGGGCGCCTGGTTCAGGGCGATCGCCCGCTTGGCCACGTTCTTGGCGTAATCGCCAACACGCTCGATATCGCCGGAGAGCTTCAGCGCGGCGACGATGTTACGCAGGTCGACCGCCATGGGTTGGCGGAGCGCCAGCAGCCGGGTGCAGAACTCGTTGACCTCATCGTCGAGGTCATCGATCTGTTGATCCGTGTCGATGACCTTCTGCGCCAGCTCGCTGTCGCGTCGGATCACGGCCTGAATGGCGGCCGCGAGCTGGCTTTCGGCCAGACCGCCCATGCGCAGCAGCATGGACGACAACTGCTTCAGATCATCGTCGTAGGAACTGACGATGTGTTCGGTGCTTTCGCCGGAATTCTCCATCACGACGCTCCTTGAGGCATGTGTGTCCGTGCGTCCGTCTAGCCGAACCTGCCGGTAATATAGTCCTGAGTCCGCGAATCATGCGGGCTCGTGAAGATGGTTTCCGTGGCGCCGTACTCGACCACGTAGCCGAGGTGGAAAAAGGCCGTGAATTGCGAAACACGGGCGGCCTGCTGCATTGAGTGGGTGACGATCACGATGGTGTAGTTCTCGCGCAGCTCGTCGATCAATTCCTCGATCCTGGCCGTCGCGATCGGATCCAACGCCGAGCACGGCTCGTCCATCAGCACCACCTCCGGATTAACCGCGATCGCCCGGGCGATGCACAGACGTTGCTGCTGACCGCCCGAAAGGCCGGTGCCGGGCTGCTCGAGCCGGTCCTTCACTTCGTTCCACAGGCCGGCTTTTTCCAGACTGTTCTGCACCACGCCGTCCAGTTCGTCGCGGCCTTCGGTCAGGCCATGAATGCGCGGTCCGTAGGCCACGTTGTCGTAGATCGATTTCGGGAACGGGTTCGGCTTCTGGAACACCATGCCGACCCGGGCCCGCAACTGCACCGGATCGAGCGTCCGGTCATAGACGTCGGCGCCGTCGAGATGGATGGCGCCTTCGACCCGGCAGCCGTCGACGACGTCGTTCATCCGGTTGAGGCAGCGCAGGAACGTGCTCTTGCCACAACCCGACGGGCCGATCAGCGAGGTCACCTTTTGCTGCGCGATGTCGAGGTCGACGTCGAACAGGGCCTGTTTGTCGCCGTAGAAGACATTGACTTTCCGGGCCATGATCTTCGGCGATACGTTGGATGACACCTCGGTATTGGCTTGTTCGGCGACGACCATTGACTTGTTCCCCCTACCAGCGCCGTTCGAACTTCTTGCGCAAGAACACGGCGGCGAGATTCATCAGCACCAGGAAGGCCAGCAGCACCACGATCGCCGCCGATGTGCGCTCGACGAAGGCGCGCTCCGGGCTATCGGCCCAAAGATAGATCTGCACCGGCAGCACCGTCGCGGCGTCCGTCACGCTGCCCGGAATATCGACGATGAAGGCGACCATGCCGATCATCAGCAGCGGCGCGGTTTCACCCAGCGCCTGGGCCATGCCGATGATCGTGCCGGTCAGAATGCCGGGCATGGCCAGCGGCAGGACGTGCTGGGTGACCACCTGCATGCGGCTCGCGCCCATGCCCAGCGCCGCCTCGCGGATCGACGGCGGCACCGCCTTCAGCGCCGCGCGCGACGCGATGATGATGGTCGGGAGCGTCATCAGGGCCAGCACCATGCCGCCGACCAGCGGCGCCGAGCGCGGCAGGCCGAAGAAGTTCAGGAATACGGCGAGGCCGAGCAGACCGAAGACGATCGACGGCACGGCGGCCAGGTTGTTGATGTTGACCTCGATCAGGTCGGTCCAGCGGTTCTTCGGCGCGAACTCTTCCAGGTAGATCGCGGTCATCACGCCGACCGGAAAGGCCAGCAGCAGCGTGACGAGCAGCGTGAAGAACGAGCCGACGGCGGCGCCCCAGATGCCGGCCAGCTCGGGCTCACGGCTGTCGCCGCTGGTGAAGAAGCGGGTATTGAACTGTCGTTCGATCAGGCCGCGCTCGACCAGGGTCTCGACCCAGGCGATCTGCTTGTCGTTGAGCCGTCGGCCGCTCTCCTCGGTTTCCTTCTTGATATAGCCCTTGATGAACATGTCGACATCGTCGGCCGCGGGCATCCAGAACTTGACGGTCTGTCCGACCAGGCTGGGGTCGTCCATGACGATCTGCTGCAACTCGAACCCGGCGCCCGAACTGATCAGGTCGTTGGCCGCCCGCCGGTCGCGCCGGCCGGAAATCTCCGGGAACTGACTACGCAGCGCCCGTTTGACCATGCCGCCATAATCGGCGCGGGCCAGCACGGCCGGATCGCCGGTGCCCTGCGGATCGAGCGTGGCGGCGTCGAGATCGACCTCGATCTGGATCATGGTCTGCAGAAACGCCGTATAGGCCTTGGATCCGATGCTGACGAACAGCGTCGCCAGGCAGAGCATGGCGAGCACGATGGCCACGATGCCGATTATCTGAAACCGCCGCTCCGCGGCATAGCGCGCGCGCAGGCGTTTTTCCATCCGGTCCTCGAACGCGCCGGCCGGCGGTTTGGTGGCCAGATCAGTCATATTTTTCCCGATACTTTTTGACGATCTGCAGGGCGACCACGTTCAGCGCCAGCGTGACGATGAACAGCATCAGGCCCAGGGCGAAGGCCGCCAGCGTCTTCGGACTGTCGAATTCCTGGTCGCCGACCAGCAGGGTTACGATCTGCACGGTCACCGTGGTCACCGCCTGCAGCGGATTGACCGTCAGGTTCGCGGCCAGACCCGCGGCCATGACCACGATCATGGTCTCGCCGATGGCGCGGCTGGCGGCCAGCAGGACGCTGCCAACGATGCCGGGCAACGCCGCCGGCACGATGACCTGACGGATCGTCTCCGATTTCGTGGCGCCGAGCCCGAACGAGCCTTCGCGCAGCGATTGCGGCACTGCGGTGATGACGTCGTCGGAGAGCGACGACACGAACGGGATGATCATGATGCCCATGACCAGACCGGCGGCCAACGCGCTCTCGCTGGCGACGTCGAGACCCAGCACGGAGCCGGTATCCCGCAACACCGGGGCCACGGTCAGGGCGGCGAAGAAGCCATAAACCACGGTCGGGATGCCGGCCAGGATCTCGAGCATCGGCTTGACCACCGACCGCACGCGCTCCGGCGCGTATTCGGCCATGTAGATTGCCGACATCAAGCCGATCGGCACGGCGACCAGCATGGCGATAAAGCTGATCAGCAGGGTGCCGAGGAACAGCGGCACCGCGCCGAACGATCCGGACGAGCCGACCTGGTCGGCGCGTATCGCCGTCTGCGGGCTCCATTCCAGGCCGAACAGGAATTCGGTTATCGGGACGGCGTTGAAGAACCGCATCGCCTCGAACAACAGCGACAGGACAATGCCGGCTGTCGTGAATATGGCGATGGTCGAGCTGGCGATCAGGAAGACCATCAGCACGCGCTCCACCTCGTTGCGGGCGCGCAGCTCGGGCGCGATGTAACGCCGCCCGATGCTGAGGCCGCCGACCGCCAATGCCAGGACCACGACGGCCATGGCGGCAAATCCGATCGAGCGAAGATTGTTGTAGTGCTCCGCGGCGGCAAGCACCGTCGGATCCGGATCCGCGCGCACGACGTTGCCGGTCGCCAGATTGCGGATGTCGTTCAGCAGCAACGACAAGCGCTCCGGCGCCAGGTTCTGGCTCTCCGTCGGCAGGCCGGAAACCACCAGCGACGTGACGATGGTGGGCTCGAACGCCAACCAGGCCGCCATGACCAGAAATGCCGGCACGCCGCACCAGAGCGCGACGTAGAAGCCGTAATAGCCGGGCAGCGAATGCAGGTTCCGGGCATGGCCATGGCCGCTGGCAAGGGCCCGGACACGGCCCATGCGGAAACCGACGATGGTCAGCAGCAATAAGACCGAGACGAGGATCGTGAGTTGCATTGGCGGTGCTTATCGAGTCTTGGCTCGGTGGCTAGGGCGGTCACGATGCCCCGTCGAGAGGAAATCCGGCGGCCGATCCGATGCCGGCCGCCGGACGACCGAACTACATCGACAGGTTGGCCAGGGACTTGGCCTGGTCGCCGACCTTCATCCGCATCTCCTCGGGCAGCGGGATCAGGCCCTTGTCCGCGAGATATCCGTCCGGACCCCAGGCCCGGTCGGCGGTGAACTCGGCCACATACTCCTTGATGCCCGGGATGACGCCGACATGCGCCTTCTTGACGTAGAAGTACATCGAGCGCGACACGCCGTACTCGCCGTCGGCGATGTTGTCGAAGGTCGGCTCGGTGCCGTCGATCTTGGCGCCCTGGATCTTGTCGGAGTTCTGGTCCAGGAAGCTGAAGCCGAAGATGCCGAAGGCATTCGGATTGGCCTCCAGCTTCTGCACGATCAGGTTGTCGTTCTCGCCGGCCTCGATGAAGGCGCCGTCTTCACGAATGCTGTGGGCGACGGCCTTGAACTTCTTCTTGTCGGCTTTGCGCATGGCGGCCAGCATCTCGATCTTCTTGGCGCCGCCCTCCATGGCCAGTTCCAGGAACGCGTCGCGCGTGCCCGACGTCGGCGGCGGGCCCAGGACCTCGATCTTGATGGCCGGCAGTGACGCATCGACGTCCTTCCAGGTCATGTAGGGGTTCGCGACCAGCTTGCCGTCGACCGGCACCTGCTTGGCCAGCGCCCGGAACACCTGTTCCTTGGTCAGCGTCATCTGCTGTCCCGACTTCGAGTTGCCGAGCACGATGCCGTCAAAACCGATCTTGACCTCGACGATATCAGTGACGCCGTTCTTGGCGCAGCTCTCGACTTCGGAGCTCTTGATCCGCCGCGAGGCGTTGGTGATGTCTGGATGCTCGATGCCGACGCCGGCGCAGAACAGCTTCAGGCCGCCGCCCGAGCCGGTGCTCTCGACCACCGGGGTCTTGAAGCTGGAGGTCTTGCCGAACTGCTCGGCGACCGCCGTGGAAAACGGAAACACGGTGGACGATCCGACGATGCGGATCTGGTCGCGCGCCTGCGCCGCACCGGTCAGCAACGCCGTTGCCGCGGCGATGGCAATGATGCCGGAAGCGCTTGTCATACGGGTCATGGGAGAAGTCTCCTCGAGGATTTGACGGGCTTGGATGTCATCAATTGAACGTCATCACGATCGACCTTCGCTTCACAGCCAGCAGGCTCGCGGTGCCAGGCGATCACCATTGCCGGCATAAGGCGTGACGGCGACAAATGTATGAAATTCGTGTTGCAGTTTAATGACAGAGATCAAGGCGGTCCGGGAAGATGCCCGGAAATCAGCCAATCTCAGACTGGCGCGGCCGGCAAGTAGATGGTGAACGCGCTGCCCTCGCCTGGCCGCGAGTCGATGGTCAGGACGCCGCGATGCCGATTGACGATATGCTTAACGATGGCCAGCCCCAGACCGGTGCCGCCGAGCTCGCGGCTGCGCGCCGTATCGACCCGATAGAATCGTTCGGTCAGCCGCGGCAGATGTTCCCGCGCGATCCCGGGCCCCTGGTCCTGGATGCGAATCATCAGTGCGTTCTCGCGGTCGGTAATGCCGGGCAGCGCCCGGTCCGCGCGCGCGGCCTCGATCCGCACCTCGCCCTCGCCGCCGTATTTGATGGCATTGTCGACCAGGTTCTGCATGACCTGTTCCAGCTCGTTGATGTCGCCCAGCGCCGCGGGCAGATCGTCCGCCATGGCGACATCGACGTTCACATTGGCGGCATCCGCCTTCAGTGTCAGACCGTCGGTCACGCGATCGATCACCGCCCGCAGGTCGACGGTACCGGTTGGCGGCGTGTGCTCGTTCAGCTCGATCCGACTGAGCGACAGCAGATCCTCGACCAGCCGCGTCATGCGGGTCGATTGCGTCGCCATGATCTGCAGAAACCGGTCGATCGCCTCATCGTCGTCGCGCCCGGGACCCTGCAAGGTCTCGATGCAGCCGCTCAAGGTCGCCAGAGGCGTGCGGATCTCGTGACTGGCATTGGCGACGAAATCGGCGCGCATCTGTTCGGTGCGGCGCTGTTCGGTGAAGTCGCGCAGCGACAGCACGACATGGGTGCCGTCGAGCGCCGGCTGCGGCAGCCGCACGACCCGGCAGGCGAACTCCCGCTCGACCGGCGACGGCAGGCTGAATTCGACGGACTGCGACACCGCGCCGTCCAGCACCATGTCGACGGCCTCCTGCACGGGTGGGCTGCGCAGAACCTGGGTCAGCGACCGTCCGTCGATGCCGTCGCCAAACAGATCGCGCGCGGCCCGGTTGGTTCGCGTGATCGAGCGTTCGTCGCTCAACTGCAGTACCGGGTCCGGCAGCGCGTCCAGCACCGCCGTTGCCAGCATGCCGGCATCCTCCGCCGTCGCGGTCAATGCCTCCAGGCGCCGCTGCAGCCGGATACCGACGGTCTCCATCTCCTCGCCGCCGACGATCGACGTCAGGCGTGGCGCGGTGGCGGGTTCGCCGTCGGCAATCCGGCCGAAGAAGCTGCCGGCTTCGGCGATGTCGTTCAACGATCGCCACAGCATCACGGCCATGCCGGCCGTCGCGATCAGCCAAAGGCCGATCGCCGGTCCCAGGCCGATCTGGCCGGTGAACAGCAAGGCGATGGCCGCGCCCGCCAACGGCGTCGACAGGGCGAGCGCCGACAGGACCGCGCGCGTGGCGAGTGGTTTCGGCCGATACAAGCTGCGCTCCTGCCGCTCATCCGTTGAGGAACAGATGCGCCCAGAATTGGCCGATCGTTACAGACCGGTCAATGTCGGAACGCGTTGAGGTCGCATTTCCCGCGCCGAACCGTCAGCGACCGGCTTCATGCGCCGCCAGCGCCGCCATGTTGACGAGGTCGGTCGCCGTGGCGCCCATATCGACGATCTGTACCGGTTTCGACAGGCCAACCAGGATTGGCCCGATGACGACGCCACCGCCCAACTCCTGGATCAGCTTCGGCGAAATATTCGCCGAATGCAGGGCCGGAAAGATCAGCACGTTGGCGGCTCCCGACAGCCGTGAGAACGGATAGATGTCTCGCAGGTCGGGGTTCAGCGCGACGTCGGGCGACATTTCGCCGTCATACTCGAAATCCACCGTCCGGCTGTCCAGCAGCGATACCGCGTCGCGCACACGCTGGGCCGTGTCCCACATCGGGTTGCCGAAGTTGGAGTAAGACAGCATGGCGACGCGCGGCTCGTGGCCCAGGCGCCGCGCCTCGTGCGCGGTCTGAACGGCGATGTCGGCCAGCTCCACCGCGGTCGGCAGCTCATGTACGGTGGTGTCGGCCACCAGCACGGTGTGTCCGCGGGCGATGATGATCGACATGCCGAACAGGCGTCGTCCCGGCTTCGTATCGATTACCCGGCGCACTTCCTCGGTGACCACGTTGTAGCTGCGGGTCAGGCCGCTGACCATGCCGTCGGCGTCACCCAGCTCGACCATGCAGGCCGCGAAGATATTGCGGTCCTGGTTGACCATGCGCTGGCAATCGCGGCGCAGCACGCCGCGGCGTTGCAGGCGTTCGTACAGGAAGTCGGTGTAGCGCTGGTTGTGGTGACTGATCCGGGCATTGTGGATTTCCAGGCCCTCGGCGTTCTGCACGCCGATCGCCGCCATGGTTTCCTGGATGCGATGCTCGCGCCCGACCAGGACAGGCGTGCCGTAGCCGGAATCGCGGTAGCTCATGGCGGCCCGAATGACCGGCTCCTCCTCGCCCTCGGCGAAGACGATGCGTTTCGGATTGGCCCGGACCTGGTCGAAGATCAGCTGCAGCGAGCTCGCCGTCGGGTCGAGCCGGGCCTGCAGCTCGACATGGTAGGCGGCCTCGTCATCGATTTTGCGCTGCGCGACGCCGGTCTCGATCGCGGCCTTGGCCACGGCCATGGGCACATAGCTGATCAGTCGCGGATCGAACGGCGCCGGAATGATGTATTGCGGGCCGTATTGCATGCGGTTGCCGCCATAGGCCGCGGCGACTTCGTCCGGCACGTCCTGCCGCGCCAGCTCGGCCAACGCGCGGGCCGCGGCGACCTTCATCTCGTTGTTGATCGTGGTGGCCCGCACGTCCAGCGCGCCGCGGAAGATGTATGGGAATCCGAGTACGTTGTTGACCTGGTTCGGATAGTCCGAACGTCCGGTGGCGACGATCGCGTCGCCGCGCACGTCCGCGACCTCCTCGGGCGTGACCTCGGGGTCCGGATTGGCCATGGCGAAGATGATCGGCTTGCTCGCCATCGACGACACCATGTCGCGGTCGACCGCGCCCTTGACCGACAGACCGAAGAACGCGTCGGCGCCGGCCAGCGCCTCGGCAAGCGTGCGCGCGTCGGTCTCGACGGCATGTGCCGACTTCCACTGGTTCATGCCGGCTTCGCGGCCGCGATAGATCACACCGCGCGTGTCGCACATGACCACGTTGTGGGGTGGAAAGCCCATGGCCTTCAACAATTCGGCGCAGGCAACGCCGGCCGAGCCGGCGCCGTTGATCACCAGTCGGGTCGCATCCATGCTGCGGCCGGTCAGGTCCATCGCGTTGATCAGGCCGGCGGCGGCGATGATCGCCGTGCCGTGCTGGTCGTCGTGGAAGATCGGGATGTCCATCAGCTCGCGCAGACGCTCCTCGATGATGAAGCAGTCCGGCGCCCGGATGTCTTCCAGATTGATGCCGCCGAAGCTGGGCCCCAGGAAGCGCACGCAGTTGACGAACTCGTCGACGTCCTCGGTATCGATCTCCAGATCGATGGAGTCGACGTCGGCGAACCGCTTGAACAGCACGGCCTTGCCTTCCATCACCGGCTTGCCGCCAAGCGCGCCGATATTGCCGAGGCCGAGCACCGCGGTGCCGTTCGAGATCACGGCGACCATATTGCCCCTGCTGGTGTAGTCGTAGGCGAGCGCTGGATCGTCCTCGATGCGCAGGCAGGGCGCGGCGACGCCCGGCGAGTAGGCGAGCGACAGATCGCGCTGTGTCGCCATCGGCTTGGTCGGCGTGATCTCCAGCTTGCCCGGCCGGCCCATGGCATGGAAGTGAAGCGCCTCCTCGTTCGTATAGTCGTTCTTGTTGTTCTTCTTCTTGGCGCCTGATTTCGGTTTTGATCGATCGCTCATGGCATTATGGCGGGTTGCCCCGCCATTCCCTCGAAACGCTGCTGCCCGACCCAGCGGACGTCGCCTGCTGTTTTGCGGCTAGTGGCCGTGTGGCCAAGACCCTCCACGAGGATCGAAGGCTAGCACACTTCATCGGCTTGCCCAGTGCCGATCTGGCTGCGATAACCTCGCCCGATGACCGCCGCGACCGTCGATAAGAACGTCACGCCGATGATGGCGCAATACCTCGCCATCAAGTCGGCGCACGACGACTGTCTGCTGTTCTATCGGATGGGCGATTTCTACGAATTGTTCTTCGATGACGCGGTGCAGGCGGCCGAGGCACTCGACATTACGCTGACCAAGCGCGGCCGGCACAACGGCGGCGACATCCCCATGTGCGGCGTGCCGGTGCACGCGGCCGAAACCTATCTGTCGCGGCTTATCCGCAAGGGCTTCCGCGTCGCCGTCTGCGAACAGACCGAGGATCCGGCCGCCGCCAAGAAACGCGGCGCCAAATCGGTGGTGCGACGCGAGGTCGTTCGTCTGGTCACGCCCGGCACGCTGACCGAGGACGCGCTGCTCGACGCCCGCGCGCACAATTATCTGGCGGCGGTCGCCCGGGCCCAGGATCGGCTGGCGCTGGCCTGGCTCGACATGTCGACGGGCGATTTTTCGCTTGGCCAGACGGATGCCAATGCGCTTGCCGCAGACCTCGCGCGGCTCGATCCGGTCGAGGTCCTGGTCGCCGACAACATTGTTGCCGCGCCGCCCTACGATGCCGCGCTCGCCGACTGGCAGGCCGTGCTGACACCGCAACCGGCGGCGCGCTTCGACAGCCAGGCGGGCGAGCGGCGCCTGAAGGAATTGTTCAACGTCGCGGCCCTCGATGGCTTCGGCAGCTTCGGCCGGGCCGAACTTGCGGCGGCGGGGGCGTTGGTCACCTATGTCGAGCTGACCCAAAAGGGCCGGCTGCCGCGGCTGAAGCCGCCGGTGTCAATCGCCGCCGGTGCGGTGATGGCCATCGACGGCGCCACCCGACGCAATCTCGAGCTGACCCGGACCCTGTCGGGCGACCGCACGGGCAGCCTGTTGAGCGTGGTCGACCGTACCGTGACCGGCAGCGGCGCCCGCCTGCTGGCGGCCTGGCTGAGCGCGCCGCTGGCCGATCCGGCGGCGATCAACCGGCGGCTCGATATGGTTCAGTATTTCAAAGACGATGCCGGCCTGCGCGACGATCTGCGCCGGGCGCTGCGACGGGCGCCTGATGTCGAGCGGGCGCTGATGCGGCTGACGCTCGGACGCGGCGGACCACGGGATCTGGCCGCCGTGCGCGAGGGCTTGCGGATCGCCGGCGAGGTTCGCGACCGGTTGGCGCATGCCGGCCTGGCGCCGCCACCGGCCGGCGTCGCCGAGGCGGTCGACGGTTTGGACGGCCATACGGCGCTGATCGGCCTGTTGGATGCGGCGTTGGCGGACGAGTTGCCGTTGTCGGCGCGGGACGGCGGCTTTGTCGCCGCCGGCTATGACGCCGGCCTGGACGAGCAGCGGGCGCTTCGTGACAAAAGCCGCCGCCTGATCGCCGGCCTCGAAAACCGATACCGCGAGCAGTCCGGGATCGATGCGTTGAAAGTCCGTCACAACAATGTGCTCGGCTACTACCTTGAGGTCTCGGCCCGGCGGGCCGAGCCGCTGACCACGGCGCCGCTGAACGAGACTTTTATCCATCGCCAGACAATGGCGAACGCCATGCGGTTTTCGACCACCGAGCTTGCGGAACTGGAAGATCGCATCGGCCGGGCCGCGGATCGGGCGCTGGCGCTTGAGGCCGAGATATTCGAGCATCTGGTCGGCGAGGTTGCGGCGGTGGCCGACGCCGTGGCCCGCACCGCGCAGTCGCTGGCCCGACTAGACGTCGCCGCGGCGAATGCCGAGCTGGCGGCGGTGCAGCGCCATGTGCGGCCCGATGTCGACGACACGACAGCGTTTCGCATCGATGCCGGCCGGCATCCCGTTGTCGAAGCGGCGTTGGCGGCACGGCGGGAGGGCCCGTTCGTCGCCAACGACTGCGACCTTGACCGCGCCCGCCGCGTTTGGCTGCTGACCGGGCCGAATATGGCGGGCAAAAGCACGTTCCTGCGCCAGAACGCCCTGATCGCGGTATTGGCGCAAAGCGGCGCCTTCGTGCCCGCCGCATCCGCCCATATCGGTGTCGTCGACCGGCTGTTCAGCCGGGTCGGCGCCGCAGACGATCTGGCGCGCGGCCGTTCCACTTTCATGGTCGAGATGATCGAGACGGCGGCGATCCTGAACCAGGCCGGCCCGCGCTCGCTGGTGATCCTGGACGAGATCGGACGCGGCACCGCGACCTTCGACGGCCTCTCGATCGCCTGGGCGACGATCGAGCACTTGCATGAGGTGAACGCGTGCCGGGCGCTGTTCGCGACGCATTATCATGAGCTGACGGCGTTGTCGGGCAAGCTCGACGGCCTGACAACTCGGACCATGCGCGTCAAGGAATGGGAAGGCGACGTCGTGTTCCTGCACGAAGTGGCCCAGGGGGCGGCCGACCGGTCCTATGGCATTCAGGTGGCCAAACTGGCCGGCTTGCCAGAGGCGGTCCTGGCCCGCGCCGAAGAGGTGCTGGCGGCGCTGGAGCGCGGCGAAACCAGTGGCGAGGCGGCCGCGGCGCGGTTGGCCGACGATCTGCCGCTGTTCAGCGCGGCCCGCCCGGCGGCGGGAACGACAAGCAGAAAACCCTCTTTGGTTGAACAGACGCTGGCGGAAATCAGACCTGACGAACTGTCGCCACGCCAAGCGTTGGAACTGATTTACCAACTGAAATCGCTTGTAGAAGACGAGTCGAACTGTTAATCGGTCACCGCGTGTTCGTTCCTTGTTTGGTCTCAATTCATGAAATTTCGTCCTGAAAAATTTTGTATCTACTCCGACTCGTAATTATTTCCCCGGTGAACTATCCTATGTACCGAGAGGGAGAGCGAAATAGGACGCGGTCATGAGAGCGACGGCCCTGGTCCTGGCGCTGGCTCTGACGGGGTGCTTGCAGACGGATACGCCTACGGCGCAGGTCGCGGAACCGCCACCTGCCGATCCGCCGCGCGCGGTTATATTGGCGTTGCCGGAACCGGAGCTCGAGGCGCAAAAACCGCCGAAGGCGCCGCTACCTCGCGTGAAACCAGCACAGCCCGAGACAGGCGAGCAGGACGCGACCGAGGAGGTCGTGATCGCCGATTCCGCGACCGCCGCCCTGCAGCCGCAGCCTGCCGAGTTGATCGGCCTGGAACCGACCCAAACGGTCGCGGTGCTGGGCGAACCCTCGCTAAGACTTCAGGATCCACCAGCCCAGGTGTGGCAGTACAATGCCACTGAATGCACACTGCGACTGCACTTCTATCGGGACATAATTACGCAACAGTTCCGGGCTCTGTCCTACGAAATCGAGAATACCGATACGGAGAACGTGGATGCCGAACGCCGCTGCCTTAACGACATCATTTCCGGGCGACGAGCACAATCCTGAACCCGCGCAGGACAGCGCCGACATTCACGTCGTCCTGGTCGATGACGACGCGCTGTTCCGTGAGTCGCTGGGCCTGAACCTCGTCGACAGCGGATTCACGCTGAGCGAATTCAGCAACGGCGCCGACGCGCTCGATTATTTCGCCCAAGGCGGACGCGCCGACGTGATTCTGCTGGACTGGCGCATGCCGGGCCTGGACGGTCTGGAAGTGCTGCGCCGACTGCGCGAAGGCCGCATCGAGATTCCGGTGATCTTCCTGACCGTGATCGACGACGAGATCTACGAGGAAGCGGCGCTGGAAGGCGGCGCCGTCGATTTCATCGAGAAATCACGCCGCCTGTCGATTCTGATCAAACGCATTCAATTGATTGTCGAGGGCCGCAAATCCGCCGGCGAGGACGAGGAATTCGGCATCGCCGATGCCGCGATGCAAGGACAGGTGCAAAAATGGGGGGAACTGGAGCTCGACCACGAGTCCAAGCGTGCGCGTTGGCGCGGACAACCGGTCGGACTGACGTTAACGGAATTCAATATCGTCGCCAGCCTGGCCGAGAAGGCCGGCGTCGACGTGTCCTATCGCGAGATATACGATCAAGTGCATACGCAGGGCTTCGTCGCGGGCACCGGGCCGGACGGTTATCGCGTAAACGTCCGCACCTTCATCAAGCGGATACGCGGTAAATTCAAACAGATCGATGCAGGATTCGATCAGATTGAGAACTACGCCGGATTTGGCTACCGCTGGCGAGCCGACTGAGCCGCCCGCGCCGTCTGGCGGGAGGATTCGCCGCGCCGTCGTTCTCATAACGCGGTCGCTGTTCACCAGGTTATTGCTGCTGGCGATCATTTTCGCGGCCGTTCCGGTCATTCTCTACACGCAGTTTCGCGACGCTTACGACGAGAACCAGAAACTGCTGGTGCAAAGCGTTCGCGAGCAGGGCCAGTTGATCTCGCGGGCGCTGCGCCCGCTGCTGTCGTCCGGCGAGGGCTCGAACCGAATGCCGTCGCCGACCGATCTGAGCGAGACCTTGTCGCGCCTTTCCGGCGGTAAGATCACGCTTCGCGTGCTGCTGCAGCCGGCGTCGGCCGCCGGCAGCGAGGAATTCTACTACGTCGCCGCGGCGCCCGCGGTCACGCCGGCCGATCTTGCCGTCGAGCGCGAGGAACTGGTCCGGCTGGGCGTGCTCGAGAAGCTGGCGCCGAGTTGTGCCGGCGGCATCGAGACCGCGCTGCGTTATCCGACGCAGGACGGCAGCGAGCAGGTCGTCACCTCGATTACGCCGCTGACCTCGCCGGCCGGCTGTTGGGTCGTGGTGACCTCGCATCCAACCAGCGTCTATTTCGAGCGCGGCATCGACAAGCCCTATTGGCATCGCCCGGAGGTCCGCACGGCGGCTGCGATCTACGGGCTGATGGCGCTGTCGGCCCTGGCCCTGTTCCTGGGCGTGCTGGGCGGCTTGCGGCGCTTCGGACGCATGGCCGAGCGGATCCGTGACACCGGCTCGGCGTTGCCGGCATTTGCGATCCAGAACCGCATTCCCGAGCTGTCGGGCGTCGCCCGCGAATTCGACCGCATGGTGGAGTCGCTGCAGAACTCCGCCCGCACCATGCGCCGGTCGGCGGAAGACAATGCGCATGCCTTCAAGACGCCGATCGCCATCATGCGGCAGAGCCTGGAGCCGTTGGAGCGGTCGATCCGTTGGGATGACGGTCGCGGGCGGCGGGCGCTGCAGATGATGGGCCAGGCGCTCGACCGGCTTGACCACCTGGTCTCGTTCGCCCGGCGGCTCGACGAGACCGAGGCCGAGCTGGTGGTGCCGCCGCGCCAGCGGGTCGACCTGTCGTCCTCGCTGGACCGTCTGCTGACCGGCTATGCCGAGTTCATCAACGGCCGCGCCATCGTCATTGACCGGGCGCTGGAGAGCAATGTCTACGTCACGGCCGGCGAGGAATTGCTGGAGACGGTGGTTGAGAACGTCATGGACAACGCCCTCAGCTTCACGCCCGACGGCGGCGTGGTGAAGGTGGCGCTCAGCCGCAACGGCAAGAATGTTCGCCTCTGCGTCGAAGACACCGGTCCCGGCGTGCCCGACGCCGACCTGAACCGGATCTTCGACCGCTATTTCTCGAGCCGCGAACGCGCGCCCTGCCGGCCCAATGGCGAGGACGACGATCACATGGGCATCGGACTGTGGATCGTCCGCCGCAACGTCGAGGCGATCGGCGGCAAGGTGGTCGCCGAAAACCGGGAATCGAACGGCCTGCGCATCACCGTGACCCTGCCGACGGCGGCCTAGCCCGGATTTCTTACCCCGGTCATGGCCAGGTCGTCGGGCGATCGGCTATGCTGCACTGCAAACCCGCGCGAGCAGTGCGCAACCCGGCAGACTACGAGGAACCTCCATGCAGAATCTGTTCGACCTGACCGGCAAGGTCGCCATCGTGACCGGCTCGACCAAAGGCATCGGCAAGGCAATCGCTGCGGCATTTGCGGCGCACGGCGCCAAGGTCGTGATCTCCAGCCGCAAGGCGGACGCCTGCGATCAGGTTGCCGGCGAGATTGCCGCCGCCGGTGGCGAGGTGATCGCCATTCCCTGCAACGTGTCGCACAAAGACCAGCTGCAGAACCTGGTCGATCAGACCCGGGCCGCCTGGGGCCAGATCGACATCCTGGTCTGCAACGCCGCGGTCAATCCCTACTACGGCTCGTCGCTGGACATCCCGGACGACGCCTTCGACAAGGTCATGGGCGTCAACATCCAGGCCAATACCTGGCTTTGCAACATGGTGATCCCGGAAATGCGCGAGCGGAAGGACGGCTCGATCATCATCGTCTCGTCGATCGGCGGCCTGAAGGGCAGCCCGGTGATCGGCGCCTACTGCATCTCCAAGGCCGCCGACATGCAGATCGCCCGCAACCTGGCTGTCGAGTTCTCGCCCGACAACATCCGGGTCAACTGCATCGCGCCGGGCCTGGTGAAGACCGATTTCGCGCGCGCCCTGTGGGAGAACCCCGATGCCGCCAGGGCGCGGATCGATCAGACGCCGTTGCGGCGCCTCGGCGAGCCGGAGGACATCGCGGGTGCTGCCGTTTATCTCGCCTCGCGGGCCGGTTCCTGGACCACGGGCCAGACGCTGGTGGTCGACGGCGGGGTCACGATCGGCGGCGGCTGAGGCGGACCGCGGTAGCGGCAGGTCTCAACGAAGCCAGCGTCATGCAGCAGGTTCGGAACAAACGCAGCATTGTCGACCGGCGTGCTCTCGCCGTCCGGCTCGAGCAGCTGGCCGACGACGCCGCGCCGGATTCGACTGAATTGCGGACCGCGGTGCTGGCGGAACTCAAGGCCGCCCTGCAACACGGGCGCGACGAGGTGCGCGGCCGGCTGGAGACGGGTGCGTCCGGGAACGATGTTGTGCGCGGCAACTGTTTCCTGATCGATCAGCTGATCCGGGTGCTCTACGACTTCACCACCCAGATCGTCTTTCGCGTCACCAATCCGACGGCTGGCGAACGATTGGGGCTGGTCGCGGTCGGCGGCTACGGACGCGGCGAGCTGGCGCCGTTTTCCGACGTCGACCTGTTGTTCCTGCTGCCTTACAAGCAAACGCCCTGGGGCGAGCAGGTTGTCGAGTTTTTGCTCTACATGCTCTGGGACATGGGGCTGAAGGTCGGCCATGCCACCCGCTCGGTCGACGAATGCATCCGGCTGGCCAGGAAGGATCTGACGATCTGCACCAGCCTGCTGGAAAGCCGCTATGTCTGGGGCGATCAGGCGCTTTACCTCGAGCTGAAGGAGCGCTTCGAGGGGGACATCCTGTCGCGCGGCGAGGCCGATTTCGTGGAGGCCAAACTGGCCGAGCGCGACGACCGGCATCAGCGTCTCGGCGATTCCCGTTACGTGCTGGAACCGAACATCAAGGACGGCAAGGGCGGTCTGCGCGATCTGCACACGCTGTTCTGGATCGCCAAGTACGTCTATCGCATCGGCGATGTCGGCGAGTTGGTCGGCCGTGGCGTGCTGACCGCGCGCGAGCACCGAAACTTCGCCAAGGCCGAGGGTTTCCTGCGCACCGTCCGCTGCCATTTGCACTATCTCGCCGGCCGCGCCGAGGAGCGTCTGACGTTCGACCTGCAGGCCGAGATCGCGGCCCGATTGGGCTATACCGATCACGCCGGCACGCGCGGCGTCGAACGCTTCATGAAGCACTATTTCCTCTACGCCAAGAATGTCGGCGACCTGACGCGGATCTTCTGCGCCGCCATCGAGGAACAGCATAAGCGCAAGAAGCGTCTGCGGTTCCCGCGCCTGGGCCTGCGCCGGCGCGAGATCGACGGCTTTCTTGTCGAGGGCGACCGCCTCAACATTTTGCGGGCCGACGATTTCGAGCGCGAGCCGGTGAAGATGATCCGGTTGTTCCACGTCGCCCATGAGCGCGATCTGGACATCCATCCGGACGCGCTGCGGCAGATCACCCGCGACCTGCGCCTGATCGACGCCAAGCTGCGCAAGGATCCCGAGGCCAACCGGCTGTTCATGGAGGTCCTGGCGGCGAAGCGGGACCCGGAAACCACGCTGCGCCGCATGAACGAGGCCGGCGTCTTCGGCCGCTTCGTGCCCGATTTCGGCCGCGTCGTCGCGCAGATGCAGCACGACATGTACCACGTCTATACCGTCGATGAGCACACGATCCGCGCGATCGGCATTCTGGCAAAGATCGAGAACGGCACCTACGCCGAGGACCATCCGCTGTCGGCGGAAATCATCCACAAGGTGCTGTCGCGCCGCGTGCTGTATCTGGCGGTGCTGCTGCACGATATCGCCAAGGGGCGTGGCGGCGAACATTCCATCCTGGGCGCCGAAGTGGCGGAACGGCTGGGCCCCCGGCTGGGCCTGGAGCCGGCCGAAACCGAAACCGTCGCCTGGCTGGTCCGCTATCACCTGGCCATGAGCTCGACCTGCTTCAAGCGTGATCTGGAAGATCCGAAGACCATCGAGGATTTCGTCGAGCTGGTGCAGAGCCCGGAGCGTCTGCGTCTGCTGCTGGTGTTGACGGTGGCCGATATCCGCGCCGTCGGACCGGGCGTCTGGAACGGCTGGAAGGGACAGCTGCTGCGCGACCTTTATTACAAGGCCGAGGAGCGCATGCTGGGCGGCGACGCCACGGTGGCCCGGACCGAGCGCATTGCCCGCGTTAAGGCCGAACTGGCCGAGCGCCTGACCGACTGGGAGGCGGCCGACATCGAGCAGCATCTGGCGCTTGGGCCCGATGCCCTGTGGCTTTCGGCCGACGCCGAAACGCACGAGCGCTGGGCGCGCCTGATGCGCGCGGCCGGCCGCAATGAGGTGGCGCTCAGCATCGACACGCGCGTGCACCCCTTCCGGTCCGTAACCGAGGTGACCATTTTGACGCCGGACCATCCCGGCCTGTTCTCGCGGCTGGCCGGCGCCATGGCGGTCAGCGGCGCCTCCATCGTCGACGCGCGCATCCTGACGACCAGCGACGGCATGGCGCTGGACGTCTTCTGGCTGCAGGACGCCGACGGCGGCGCCTTTGACCGGTCGGATCGCCTCGCCCGTATGTCGACCAGCATTCGCCGCGCCTTGAGCGGCGACATCCGCATTCGTGAAGCTTTGGCGGACCGGCGCGGCAAGCTGCCGGCGCGAGCCGACGTCTTCACGGTCGAGCCGCAGGTGCTGGTCGACAATAACGCGTCCAACACCCACACCGTGATCGAGGTCAACGGCCGCGACCGGCCGGGCCTGCTGCACGAACTGACCCGCGCCTTCTATGACGTATCGTTGAGCATTAGCCAGGCCCGCATCGCGACCTATGGCGAGCGCGCGGTCGACGTCTTCTATGTGAAGGATCTGTTCGGCCTGAAAGTCACCAATGGCAACAAGCTGCGGGCCGTCCGCAACCGGTTGCTGACGGCGCTGGAAGATCCCAACAAGAGCGATAAGGCGGCCAGGCCGAAACGCGCCCGCGCCGCGCCCACCGAATCGACGCCCGCCGCCGCCGAATAGCGCCGGCCGCCTTTCGCCCGCCCAAGTTTTCCGCTATCACGCCGGGCATGGCGCTTATCCGGTCCGTCGCCACCGTTGGCGGCTATACCATGATCAGCCGCGTGCTGGGTTTCGCGCGCGATATCCTGATCGCCGCGTCGTTGGGCGCCGGACCTGTCGCCGACGCCTTTTTCGTCGCCTTCAAGCTGCCGAACTTTTTCCGCCGGCTGTTCGCCGAGGGCGCGTTCAACGCCGGCTTCGTGCCGCTGTTCTCGGGCCTGCTCACCACCGATGGCCGGATGCGCGCGGTCGCTTTCGCCGAGCAGGCCCTGGCGGTGCTGCTGGCGACGCTGCTGCTGTTCGTCTCGCTTTTCCAGATCGCCATGCCCTGGGTCATGCAGGTCCTGGCGCCCGGCTTCGTCGACGATCCGGCGAAGTTCGACCTCGCGGTGGTGTTCACACGCCTGACCTTCCCCTATCTGCTGTTCATCAGCCTGGTATCGCTGTTGGGCGGCGTGCTGAATTCGCTGCAGCGTTTCGCTGCCGTCGCGGCGACGCCGATCCTGCTGAATATCTGCCTGATCGCCGCGATCACCATCGGCGCCGAGTTCACCCCGACGCCGGGCCATGCGCTGAGTTGGGGCGTGGCCGTGGCCGGCGCCGTGCAGTTCGTTTGGCTGTTGTTGGCGCTGGGCCGCGAGGGCATCGCCCTACGCTTACCATTGCCGCGGCTGACGCCTGCCGTGCGCGAGTTGCTGCGCTTGATGCTGCCGGCCGCCATCGGCGCCGGTGTCGTGCAGATCAACCTGGTGGTCGACATTATTCTGGCGTCACTGCTGCCCGACGGCTCGGTGTCGTATCTGTTCTATGCCGACCGGCTGAACCAGTTGCCGATTGGCGTGGTCGGCGTCGCCGTCGGTACGGCCCTGCTGCCGCTGATGAGCCGGCAGGTCGCCGGCGGTCAACACGGCGATGCGTTGGCCAGCCTGAACCGAGCGGTGGAGCTATGCCTGCTGTTGGCGGTGCCGGCGGCGGCGGCGTTCATGGTGGTGCCCGACGCCCTGGTGACGACGCTGTTCCAGCGCGGGGCCTTCGGCGCGGCCGAGAGCCACGCCACCGCGCTGGCCCTGATGGCCTATGCTGTCGGCCTGCCGGCCTACGTCCTGGTCAAGGTGCTTGGCCCGGCTTTCTTCGCGCGTCGAGATACGCGCACGCCGGTTATCACCGGCGGCATCTCGATGGTGGTCAACATCGTCCTCAATCTGATCCTGATGCAGTTTCTGGCGCACGCCGGTCTCGCGCTCGCGACCGCGCTGGCGGCCTGGTTGAACGTCGGCCTGCTGACCATGATCTTGGCCCGGCGCGGTGACTTCCAGGCCGATGCGCGCCTGAAGCGGGTCTGCGGCCGGCTGCTGCCGGCGACGGGCCTCATGGCGCTGGGTCTGTGGGGCGGGGTGCACCTGCTTGCCACGCCGCTCGCCGGCGGCGAGGTCTGGCGGGCCAGCGCCCTGGCGGCGCTTGTCGTCGGCGGGCTGGTGCTCTATGGGGCGGCGGCGGCGTTGTTCGGCGCGGCCCGCCCGGCCGATCTCAAGGCCCTGCTGCGCCGCGGCGGTTGACCCGACCATCGGCCTGCGCGATAACCTCGCGCCTGCGGCCGCCCGGCCGGGCGTTTGCGAACGGGTATGACAAGAAATGAATCGGATCTTTTCGGGCGTCCAGCCCACCGGCAACCTGCATCTCGGCAACTACCTCGGCGCCATCCGTAACTTCGTGCGCCTGCAGGACGACTATGAATGCATCTATTGCGTCGTCGACCTGCATGCCCTGACGCAGTGGCAGGATCCGGCCGAGCTCAAGCACAATACCCGCGAGGTCGCGGCGGCCTATCTGGCCGCCGGCATCGATCCCCGCCGGCACATCATCTTCAACCAGAGCCAGGTACGCGAACACTCCGAACTCGCCTGGATCTTCAACTGTGTTGCACGCCTCGGATGGCTGAACCGGATGACGCAGTTCAAGGAAAAGGCTGGCAAGAATCGCGAGAATGCCTCGGCGGGCCTTTACGTCTATCCCGTTCTGATGGCGGCCGACATTCTGCTCTACAAGGCGACGCACGTGCCGGTCGGCGAAGACCAGAAGCAGCACCTAGAGCTGACCCGCGATATCGCGCAGAAGTTCAATCACGACTTCGGGCGCGAGGTCTTTCCGCTTACCGAGCCGCTGATATTCGGCGAGGCGACCCGGGTGATGAGCCTGCGCGACGGCGCCAAGAAGATGTCCAAGTCGGATCCATCGGACTATTCGCGCATCACGCTGACCGACGGCCCGGACGAGATCGCGTTGAAGATCCGCAAGGCCAAGACCGATCCCGAACCGCTGCCGCAGACGGCCGAGGGCCTGGACGATCGCCCCGAGGCCGACAATCTCGTCGGCATCTATGCGGCATTGACCGACAAGACCCGGCAACAGGTCCTCGACAGCCATGGCGGCGAGCCGTTCTCGCGCTTCAAGGAAGACCTGACCGATGTCGCGGTGGCGGTCCTCGGGCCGATCGGCAATGAGATGCAGCGTCTGCTGGCGGCGCCGGACGAAGTCGATGCGATCCTCGCGAACGGCGCCGAGCGGGCCTCGGCCCTGGCGGCGCCGACGCTGGCCGAGGTTCAGGACGTTGTCGGCCTGCTGACTTCCTGAATGGGGATCGGTCGGCGAAGAACGGTTCAGGCGTCGATTTTTGCCGGACCGTCGTCGGCCTTGGCCTCGAACAGCGACTTGAACAGCATCTTGTCCGAGAACGGTTCGACGCCGGCGAGCGAATCGACGAAGTCCGGCAGGGCGTCGCCGGCGATGTAGTTGAAGCCGGCGCACACGGCCGCGGTGGTCGCGCTGAGCGACGTCAGCCCCTGAACATAGCTCAACAGTTTCGATTCCTCGGCCAGCTCGGCGAACTTTTCGAGCATCTTGTGAATCTGCTTGTCGTTTTCCGTCAGACCGCTGAAATCGCAGCCGATGGCGTGGATGCCGAGCATTTTCCACGGCATCATGCTTTTGGCGTTGGGCGCGATCCGAACGATCACCGAGCGACAACGGAGCCGCAGGTACTGCACGATCTCGCGGATCCGCCGCTCCGGCAGATCCGTGCCGGTCGCGATCAGTTCGAACACCAGGTGTTTGCGGACCTGTTCGGTTATCGATACCGACAGATCCGCGAAGTGCTGTTTGTGCGGCCGTCTGTCGACCGTATGGATGTGCACCGGTACGACGACGATCGACTTGCAGCCTGTCGCCAACTGCACGTTCAGCTCGTTGATCGACTTGTGTAGCAGCGGCAGGTCGAAGACGGCCGTATTTGCCGCATACGCCAGTTGCGGCCGACCATTGCCGCTGTCGCTACCGGTCTGGCGGATCGTCGGTACGGCGATGAACGACGTGATGAACTTCTGCTTCACGTGCCACATGGGCCGATAGGCGCATTGCGCGTCCGGCGGCAGCGCCACCGCGGCTTCCCGGGCGGCGCGCTCGGGATCCTTGCCGTCGTCGGCCAGCATGGTTTCCATGGCCCGGCGCGCCCAGGTCTCCATATCGCCGTCGCGGATCAGCTTGCGCTTCTGCAGTCCGGTGACGGCCACGACCTCGCCGTCGTCGCCCTTGCTCACGCGGGGCTGCTGCTCCAGCAATCGGCGCTCATAGGCGGCCTTCTCGTTTGCCGGCAGGCTTTCCTTCCAGATCTCGGTCAGCTTGTCCTGGATACTGGCGGCCACGCCGCAGGCATGTTCCTCGCGATCTTCGGCATCGATGTCGGGCACGTAAAGCACGACTGAACCGTCGGCCAGAATGACGTAACCGCCGCTGCCGGCGAGTTCTTCATCGATCGTCGTTCGGGCGATGTCCGGAACCTGCTCGCTCAGCCAATCGTCGCGATTGCAGCCGGCTGGTCGGAAATTCGAGACACTGATCCATTCGGCTTGGCGCAGCGCGACCTCGCCGAACTCGGCGACGAGTTGGCGCAGGGTCCGTTCCTGCTGACCCGCGGGTGCGGGTTCCGGCGCCGGCGGGCGCGGTTCCTCCAATACCGCCGGCTGGGCGGCCTGTTCGCGAACCTGGGTCATCTGCCCGGTATCTGCCATTTTCCTACCCCCTTCGGCATCCGATCGGGCGGCCGGTAAGCCGCCGTCGATCTAGGCGCCGGCGAGCGTCTCCTTGACGGTTTGCAGGATTACGTCGAGCTCGATCGGTTTTTGCAGCACGCGGTCGGCGCCGAAGTCATCGGCCAGTTTCAGAAAGTCGAAATTCGCGGTCCGGCCGCCACCCGACATGCCGATGATCTTGGCGCCGGGATGCTTGCGGCGGATCTGCACGATCGTCTCGACGCCTTCCTGTACCGGCATGATGATGTCGGTGATCAACAGGTTGGGCGTCAACTTGTCGAAAGCCTGCACGCCCTGACGGCCGTCCTCGGCCTCGAATACCTCGTAGCCGGCTTCTTCCAGAATATCGCGCAGCATCACGCGTACCTGGGACTCGTCGTCGACCACGAGAATCCGGCCTCGGCTTTTCTTCTTTTTCGCGTTTGCGCTGGTCACCATAGTCAAATCCACACTGTGCGTTTGTCGTTGGGAAGCGTTGAAGGAGGTCCGTCGCCGGACGGCTCACGTCGCATTGCCGTCGATCCAGGCCGCGCGCAGCATCTCTTCCAGCGCGTCGATCGTGATCGGTTTGCCCAGCTTGCCCAGCATCTGCAGCCCGTGCCTCTCGCCGAGTTGCTCGGCATCGGTCAGCGCGCTGCCGTCAAGACCGCTCATCACCATGATCTTGGCCCGGCAGGATTGCTCGGCGAGCGTATGCAGCAGTTCTCCCTCACCGGCGCCCGGCATGAGCAGATCCAGCGAGATCACGGACGGCGCAAAGGTCGCGACATTCGCCTTGAAGTCGGCGATGTCTGCCGTGTCCTCGACGTCGAAGCCCAGATCCTCGGCCACATCGCGAATGAAATCGCGAATGCCGTCTTCGTCATCGACGATCATCAATCTGTTGGGATTGGCGCTCATGACATGCCTCCCGATACGTCACGGGCGCACGGTGCGGACAGACGGATCGGCTGTCGCCTATCCGGCATGCGGGGGGCGATTGGTATTGGTTGAGCGGCGGGATGACGCACGTAGCTCTCCTGTGGTCTCGCAACCCTCCCCATTTGATGATTGGCGACCCGCCTGTGTGGGTAATGATTGTGGTTTGATTCTATTAAAAACTCTTTGATTGTAGGAATTTGTCGAAAATTCTTTTTATAAGCATCCGATAATCTCATCCACTGGTATGAAAACGCTCGATAAACGAGGTATCCGGTTCGATGTTGCAATCTATGCATGATTGTTCGCCGCGGTTCCGGCATCGCAGAACAGCGCCTCGAACATCATCTGTGGGGTGAACGGTTCGATGCCGGCCAGCGTATCGGCCTCCGCCGGCAACGTCTGGCCCGCGACATAGCTGAAACCGGCGCAGACCGCCGCCGTCGTGGTGCTGACCGACGGCAGGCCCTGGACATACGATTGCAATCCGCTGTTGTCCGCCAGCGCCGCGAACCGGTCGAGCGTTTTTAGAGCCCGGCGTTCATTGTCGACACGATCGGTCACATCGACGCCCACGGCGTGCACGCCAAGCTGTTTCCAGATATTGAGGGACGTGGCGTCCAGCGGCAGCCGGACGATCACGGCGCGGCACCATTGGCGGATCTGGGCGACGATGTCGGTGGCTTGAAAGTCCGGCATATCGCCCGGCGGAACGATCAACTCGAACACGATATGACGCCGCGCCATTTCGGGGCTGTTCCGGCAGATCTGGACGAACTCTTCACGAAAGCGGGGACGGAACAGGGTCTGCGCATGCACGGGCGGCATCACGATCATGCGCCGCCGTTGCTTCAGCGCGCCGGTCAAATCGCTGATCGCACGCCGCAGCAACGGCAGATCGAGCGCCGACGTGGCCTCAGGTTGCGCGGGATCCGGCAGCAGGGCGTCGCCAACCACCATTCCCTGCGGCGCTTGCCGTACGGCGGGCAGGCTGACGTAGGAGGTCAGCATTTGCCGGCGGACGTGCCACATCGGCCGGTAGACGGTCTGAACATGCTCCGGCAGCGCCTTGGGCACATCGGCGCTTTCGTCGTTGCCGCGCTGCTCGAGAAACTTGATCACCGATGCCACCGTCGCGCCCGTCGCTCCGGATTTCCGGCCCTCGCCCACAGCCGCCGCCGGCGCGGCGTCGGCGGGTGTGCCGTTGCCGCCGGCGACGGTCGTCAATCGCGGGCCGTTTGCGGCCTTTGATCCCTCGCCGCCGCTCGCCCCGGGTTGCCGCCGGGGCCGTGACGGTGTGTCGCCGTCCTGTCGCTTCTGAATGCGTTGACGGATGGTCTTGCCGACGGCGCCGGCGATGACGTTTCGCGTCGGCGCATCGCAGTTCGGCAAGTGGATCAGGAAAGAGCCGTCGGGCAGCTCGACATAAGCATCACACTCGCTGAAGTTCGCATCCATGATGCGCCGGGCCGTGCTGGCGACCGCGGTCGCCGTCGCGCCGTCTCGTTCGGCCGGCAGCATCATGTCCAGCCGCAGCCACTCGGCGGCGGCAAGCAGATTGTCCGTGCCGTTCGCCTTGACCAATTGGGCGAGCGTCGTTTCGTACCGGCCGGATTGCCCGGAGGCATTCGCGCTCGCCCCGGCCTTTGACAGCAACGCCAGAAATGACTTGTCAAAGCGGTTTGACGGCGAAGCTTCCGACATATCACATACCCCAACGGCCCACGCCCGCACTCGACCGGGCCATTCCGCGCTTCCCGCTTAGGCGTCCGAATGCAACCAACGGACGCGTTAATAGTCAGCTGTTCATGTCACATGGTAGGATATTCCCAACTAATATTTGATGAACCGTATTGAAAAGATTGGTCGGTTCAATGATGTGAATGAGGATTTCGTATGTTGGGTGGCTATTTATGATGGGTTAATGTCAATAATGATCGATGTAAACTCCAGAATTTTGGAGATCTATAAGAAATAAAATCGAAGTGAATTATCGTATTTTGAAAATACGCCTAAGAGAACGGGATAAGTTCGTTATTTGAACTCATGTTTATCCGGCATGGTCGGCGAAGGTTTATTACCGCCAATCCGGAGCGGACGCGATCTTAGCTCGTTGATCGGTCGAGTGTTTGGCGGATTTTTCGCGCCAGTTCCTGCTTGTGATAGGGCTTGCGAAGCAGCTCGGCCGTGCTCGCTTCGCCATCCTCGCCGGTCACAGTCTCCGCGGCGTAGCCGGAGGTGTGCAGGACGCGCAAATTCGGCTCGTTCGCCTGGGCGCGCCTGGCAAGCTCGACGCCGTTCATGCCGCCCGGCATGATGATGTCGCTGAACAGAAGATCGACGTGCTTGGTCTGCGCCAGAACGGCAAGGGCATTGGCGCCATTGTCAGCCTCGATCACCCGATAACCCAGCTCCGACAACAGGGATGTGGCGACCTGCCGGACCGCGGCGTCGTCTTCGACGACAAGAATTGTCTCAGTGCCGCCGATGATCGTGGTGTCGTCGTCCGCCTCAGGCCGCCGTTGCACGGCCCCAACCTGGTCCCGGTCGGCGCTTGGCAGGTAGAGCTCGATCGTCGTCCCGTGGCCTTCGACGCTGTCGATACGGACCTGGCCGCCGGATTGCTTGACGAAGCCATAGACCATGCTGAGGCCGAGGCCGCTGCCCTTGCCGACCTCCTTGGTCGTGAAGAACGGCTGCACGACCTTCGCCATGATATCGGCCGGTATGCCGTGTCCCGTGTCGGCGACCTTAAGCACGACATAGTCTCCAGGGACCATGTCCTCGGCATTCGGCAGATCGCCGCTGCCGATGTGTACGTTATCGGTCGAGATCTTCAGCTCACCGCCGTTCGGCATCGCGTCGCGCGCGTTGATCGCCAGGTTGAGGACGGCGGTCTCGAGCTGGCTGGGATCGATCTTGATCTTCCAGAGATCCTCGGCGATTTCGAGCGTCATCTCGACGGTCGCGCCGAGCGTGTGGCGCAGCAGGCTGCGCAATCCCTGGAGCAGCTCATTGCTATCGATGACCTCGGGCTCGAGGGACTGTTGTCGCGAAAACGCCAGCAATCGCGTTGTCAGTTCGGCCCCCCGCCCGGTCGCGTCCAGGGCGGCCCGCAGGCGCCGTTGGGCCTTCTCATCGTCGTCGATATTGCGCTCGAGCAGTTGCAGGTTGCCCAGCACGACGGCCAGAAGATTGTTGAAGTCATGCGCCAGGCCGCCGGTAAGCTGGCCGACCGCTTCCATCTTCATGGCCTGCCGCAGTTTGGCCTCCGTCGATCTGCGCTCGGTCGCATCCGTGCTCATGATCACGACGCCGCGAACCCGGCCACTGCGGCGCAAAAGCGGCTGATAGGTGATTTCGACATCGCGGGTCTTGCCGTCGGGATAGTCGACGGATGCCTCGAAGCTGTGCGCGCGGCCTTCACGCATGGCCTGCAGGTGCGGCAGCAGCGCGTCCCGCATGGCCGCTGTCAGGACCTCGGAGAAGTGCTTGCCGATGACCTGCTCGCCGACGCAGTCGTGCCATTGCTCGAACGTCAGGTTGACGAAGCGGAAGCGCCCGCCGAGATCGACCTGGCCGATCGACACTGGCAGCGAATCCGCGATCACGCGCAACCGTTGTTGGCTGCGTCGCAGCGCCTTCTCCGCACGCTTCAAGTCGGTGACGTCGGTCAACACCGTCATCGACCTGAGGAAGGCGCCGGTGGCGTCGCGCTCGGACGTCGACGACAACAGCATGTCGACGACCTCGCCGTCCTTCTTGACGAATTGCAGTTCGACGTCGCGGCAGACGCCGTCCCGCAGGAACGTTGGCAGCACGTCGATTTCGGTATAGCGGGCGGAGGCCTTGGTCAGAAAGTCGGTGGTTTTCCGACCGATTACCTCGTCGCGCCGGTAGCCCAGATGCTGCAGCCAGTACTCGCTCACCGCGACGATCTCGCCATTGCCGTCGATCGAGTGCATCATCGCCGGCGTTCGGGCGAACAGGCTGAGCTCCGATGTTTCGTCACATGACGAGGGCTGTGGGTCCGCCGGCGATCCGCCGAACAGATCCCGCAGCCGGGCGCCGAAGGGCGTCAGGAATACCATGCCTGCCGTGGCGACGGGCATCGCCATCTCGTGAGCGGGGCCATACCGGCCAAACCACGCCGCGGCGCCCGCGAGCGCGGCCAGTACGGTTCCGGCGACAAGCCGCCTGTCGCGCCGAAACGACCCTCGTTGGCAGATCGGCCGGAGCGGATATCCGTCGAATCGGTTATCGCCGGCACGGATTGTGTGGCGATGTTCCGAACCGATCGACAGACCCCGTATCAGCCGGCCGGGCTGATATGTCGATCGGCGCGTATTCATGACAAGGGTTGATCCAGCACCCGGCGAACCTTTCGAGCCAGTTCCTCTTTCCGATACGGTTTGCTCAGCAACGCGTTCGTGCTGCCGATTTTGCCGTCGCGGGTTACCGCCGCCTCGGCATAGCCCGACGTGTGCAGCACGCGCAGGCCCGGATGCCGGTCGCGGGCCTGGATGGCCAGCTCGGCGCCATTCATGCCGCCCGGCATGATGATGTCGCTGAACATCAGATCGATGCCCTCGTTTCGCTGCAGCGCCGCCAGCGCGTCGGCGCCGTTCTCGGCCTCCAGCACGCGATAGCCGAGATCCTCCAGCAGCGAGACCGCCATTTGCCGGACCGCCGGATCGTCCTCAACGACAAGAATGGTCTCGTCGCCGCCCTTGATCGGCTGTTCGGCCTTGTCTGTCTTTTCCAGATCGACGGTGTCGGTCGTCTCGCGCGGCAGGTAGATCTTGACCGAGGTGCCGTGGCCTTCTTCGCTGTAGATCCGGATGTGGCCGCCGCTCTGCTTGACGAAGCCATAGACCATGCTGAGGCCGAGGCCGCTGCCCTTGCCGACATCCTTGGTCGTGAAGAACGGCTGGAACACCTTGGCGA
Source organism: Alphaproteobacteria bacterium (assembly GCA_965232515.1). GTDB lineage: Bacteria > Pseudomonadota > Alphaproteobacteria > JANQKO01. Next base: position 4,533,824 of record CBDDPY010000002.1, read on the forward strand.
CGAGGTCCTTGGGTATGCCGGTGCCGGTGTCGGAAACGGCGACCATGGCGTAGTCGCCGGCTTCGACGTCGCTGAACTGGGCGACATAGGTCTCGTCGAGTCGTTCGTTCGCGGTCTCGATGGTCAGCTTGCCCCCTTCGGGCATGGCGTCGCGGGCGTTGATCGCCAGGTTCAGTACTGCGGTTTCGACCTGGTTCGGATCGGCCTTCGTCAGCCACAGGTCCTCGGCGCAGACCATGTTCAGCTCCACCGTCTCGCCCAACGTCCGGCGCAGCAGCGTCTTCATGTCGGTGACCAGGTCGTTGATGTCGATGGTTTTCGGCTCGAGCGTTTGCCGACGCGAGAAGGCCAGCAGGCGCTTCGTCAGCTCGGCGCCCCGTTCGGTCGCATCCAGCGCGGCCCGCGAACGGCGGACGGCCTTCTCGTCGTCCTTGATGCTGCGTTCCAGCAATTGCAGGTTGCCCAGCACGACGGCCAGAAGGTTGTTGAAGTCGTGCGCCAGGCCGCCGGTGAGCTGGCCGACCGCCTCCATTTTCTGGGCCTGCTGCAGCTGGGCTTCCGTGGCCTTGCGCTCGGTGGCGTCGGTCGCCATGACGACAAAGCCATCGACGCTGCCGTCGTCGCGCCGCAGCGCCAGGCAGGTCGTTTCCACTTCGCGGGTCTTGCCGTCGGGATAGGTCAGCGTCGCCTCGAAACTCAGGTCTTCACCTTCGTTCGCGGCCGCCATATGCGGATTGAGGATATCGCGCATATCTGGCGTCAGCAGCGAATCGAACTGCTCGCCGTCGATGTTGCGATTACCGCACTGGTACCATTCGCAGAACGTCCGGTTGGCGAAGCGGATGTGCCCGCTCTCGTCGAGGTAGCAGATCAGAACCGGCAGGGAATCGGCGATCAGGCGCATCTGGCGTTCGCTCTGCCGCAGCGCGCGCTCGGCGTTGTTCCGCTCGGTGACGTCGATCAGCACCGATCGTGAACGGGCGACGGCGCCGTCCTCGTCGCGTTCCGCCGTGGCGGACAGCGATATGTCGATGATGCTGCCGTCCTTCTTGAAGAACTGATAGCCGACATTGCTCAAAACGCCGGTTTTGAAGAACTCGGGCAGGAACGTTTGTTCTGCGTGCCGCCGCGAGCCTTCCGTCAGGAAATCGCTGAGTTTGCGGCCGATCACCTCGTCCCGCGCGTAGCCGAGGTATTCCAGCCAGTAGTCGCTGACCGCCACCAGGCGGCCATTCCGGTCGATCGAATGCAGCATGACCGGCGTGTTGTTGTAGAGCACGCGATAGCGCTCCTCGCTTTCGCGCAGCCGCCGTTCGGCCTCGATACGTTCGGTAATGAATTCGGTGAACACCACGACGCCGCCCGCGTCGCCGTCGGCATGGGTCCAGGGCTGCAGTTTCCAGCGCACCCATTCGCTGCTGCCGTCGGGGCGGTGGATCTGATCTTCCTCGCCGTGCAACACCTCGCCGGTCAGGCAGCGCTCCAGGCGCGGCAGCCACTCAGCCGCTTGCTCGCCGAAGACATCTTCGTAGCTGCGGCCGATGACGTCGTCTTCCGACAGCCCGTAATCGTCGAGCCAACGCTCGCTCACCATCAGGTATTGCAGCGTCGTGTCCACGATGGCGATCGCGGCCGGGGCATAGTCGATGAACAGCCGCAGCTTGTTCTCGGTGGCGATCAGGCGGTTTTCCGTCTCCTGCCGCATCATGACCTCGGACAGGACGTCGCTGGTCGAGTAGCGGATTTCCAACTGCTCGATGACGACGTCGGCAAGGTCGGTCAGGATTTGCTTTTCATCCTCGCTAAGCGCCTCGCGTGGCTCGGTATCGATGGCGCAGAGCGTGCCGATCCTGTGTCCGGTCGGCGTCTTCAACGGCGCGCCGGCATAGAACCGGATATGCGGCTCGCCTGTGACCAGCGGGTTGTCGGCGAAGCGTGGGTCCGCCGTCGCGTCCGTTACCACCATGACGTCGTCATCCAGGATCGCATGAGCGCAGAACGCGAATTTGCGGTCGGTCTGCGTCGTGTCCAGTCCATGGCGGGCTTTGAACCATTGTCTCAGATCGTCTACGAACGAAACCAGGGCGATTGGCGCGTTCAGCGTCCGCGCGGCCAATCTGGCGATGCGATCGAAGGTCGGCTCGGACGGCGTATCCAGGATCGCGTAGCGCTGCAGCGCCGCGAGACGTTGCTCCTCGTCAGGCGGCGGTGCGACAGGTCCGGCCATGTCACGATCGTGCGGCTGGTCCGGGTTCGAGCAAGACGCAGGGTTGTTCACCAAACCAGTCACCTAACTGAGCGGATAGTAAGACCCCCGTCTCGGGTCCCGGTTTTAACCAAACCGCGTTAAGAACTTCTTGATCATGCGCGCCGATGGCGGTCGCTGTCGGGATCGGGATCGGACTGGTATGTTGTCGCCGGAATTGCTTGGAGGCCGCGCGGGAGTGGGACATGGCACAGCCGGATTTAAGCCTGATGGGCATGGACGATGCCGAGTGGCAGATGCGCTGCGACCTGGCCGCGCTTTACCGCATTATCGATCTGCTCGGTTGGACCGACCTGATCTATACCCACATGTCGGCCCGGATACCGGGCCAGCCCGAGCACTTCCTGATCAATCGCTATGGCGAGCTGTTCGAGGAAGTGACCGCGTCGAGCCTGGTGAAGGTCGATTTCGACGGCAACGTCGTCGGCGCCGAGGGGCGCTTCAACCCGGCCGGCTTCAACATCCATAGCGGGGCCTATCTGGCCCGTCCGGATGTCGCCTGCGTGATCCACCTGCATACCAAGGCGTCGATTGCGGTGGCGGCGCAAAAGGACGGCTTGCTGCCGATCAGCCAGCATTCGCTGATGGTGCTGGGGGTGCTGGGCTACCACGACTATGACGGACCCGGCGTCCTCGAAGAGCGCGAGGCCGTGGGCCGCGACTGCGTCGGTCATGACCTACTGATTCTCCGTAATCACGGCCTGTTGGGCATGGGCACGACGCTGCAGATGGCATTCAAGCGGATCTACTATCTGCAGCGGGCTTGCGAGATACAGATCGATGCGCTCGCCGGCGGCCGCGCGCTCGAACTGATTCCCGACGACGTCCAACAGGCGACGTTCAAACTCTGGCGGGAACGCTTCGCCACCGGCGTCCAGGGCGAGGTCGAGTGGGAGACGATGCTGCGCAAGCTCGACCGTGACGGGTCCGACTATCGCCGCTAGCCGGACGGGCGGGTCATGGCCCTGAGCGCATCGATCGGGTTGCTTTGCGGGGGTGTGTCCGCTTCGGGCGGTGTGGGATCCGTGGGCGCGTCGGCGGCTGGTTCTGCCGCCGCGGCTGCGTCGGGCGCCTGCGCGTCGGGCAACAGGTCGGCGGCCACATAGTGGTTCTGCCGCCGCTGCTCGCGCCAGCGCTGGACGGTATCGGCGACGAAATCGATGCCTTCCTTGTCGAACTGCCAGCCGACGGAGAAGTCAGCGCTCTCGCTGCGCGGCTGGTGCGCCGGGTGCAGGTCGGCCAGATGCACGCGCATGGGCAGGCTGACGCCGACGCCCATGACCAGGGCCTCCTGCACGCGCAGTTCCGGCAGCGCGCTGATCAGGCCGGCCGCCGTCTCGGGCAGCGAGCGGGCGACGAACCGCTGGTCGGCGTCGTTGTTCATGCGCAGCGCGAACAGCGTGCCGCACTGCGACAGGATGCTGGACGACAGCTCGGACGGCCGCTGCGTCACCAGACACAGCGAGACGCCGTATTTGCGGCCCTCCTTGGCGATGCGGGTGATCGCGCGCTTGGTCGATTCGAAGCCCACCGACTCGTCCTGCGGGATATAGCGGTGCGCTTCCTCGCAGACCAGCAGGATCGGCTGTGCCCGGTCGCGGTCGGACCATAGGGCGAAGTCGAAGATCACACGGCAGAACACCGAGACCACGACGTCGACCACCTCGGACGGCACGCCGGAGATGTCGATGATGGTCATCGGCTTGCCTTCGACCGGCATGCGCAACAGCCGCGACAGGATCGGCGCCAACTCGTCGCGCACGATGCGGCCGGGGAACATGAAGCCGAACCGCTTGTCGTTGTTCAGGCTCTCCAGCCGCCGCTTCAGCCGCAGATAAGGGATCGAGTTGTCCGGCTTGTCGAGCTTGCCCATGGCGTCGTCGATGGTTTTGATCAGATCGCCCAGGCGATAGGGCACGGGCGTGTCGACCGTGATCAGCCCGTTGTCGGCCTGATCGCCGGCATGCAGGCGCTTGGCCTGCAGAATGGCGTCGCGCAGGATCGCGATCTGCGCCTCGCGCTGCGCCCGGTCACCGCCCTTCACCAGAACCGCGACGGCCTCCTCGAAATCCAGCAGCCAGTGCGGCAGCTGCAGCGAGGCCACATCGATGACCTCGGCGATGTCGCCGAACGCCTTGCCGTATTCCGCGTGCGCGTCCAGCAGCACGACATGGCCGTTGGCGTGCGCCGACAGGATCGACCGCAGGATCAGCGCCAGGGTGCAGGACTTGCCCGAGCCGGTCGTGCCCAGCACGGCGAAATGCTTGCCCAGCAGCGCGTCGATCATCAGGTGGGCTGGGATATTGCGGTCCTGATAGACCGTGCCGATCGGCACCGTCGAATCGGACGGCCGGGCATAGACCCGCGCGATGTCGGTCGAATCGGCCTTGTCGACATTGCTGCCCAGGGTCGGATGTACCGAAACGCCGACCTGGAAGCGACCGGCATCGTCGCCGGCGGTCATAACCTCGCCCAGCAGGTCGATCAGGACCGTATCCATGGGCGTCGCGGCCGCCGCGGCGCCATTGCCGGCTTCCCGCGTCAATCTGTCGACGACGCCGTAGACGATGGATTCCGACGTGCTCATCTTGACGAGATCGCCGATGCGGAGTTCCGCCGCGGCGCCGTTGGCGCCGGCATCCAGGCTGGCGGTCACGTGGGCGCCCGAAACCGACATGATACGACCGATATGCCCGACTTCACCCGTCATGGCGGCCACCCCGATTTCCAGTTGGGATCTCTGAAAACCGCCCGATTTCGGCGGTCTGGGGTCAATTTTGGAACAGCATGGTTGATATCGGGTTACGGCTTTGTCGATGCCCGATACGGACCTTCGGGCGGCAATTCCGGGTATTGGCGGCCCCCCGATCACCTTGATGACCGCCGGGTGCGCTGTTAAGTGAGCAATAGGCGGAACGATCAGGAGAGGGAGCCCGCGTGACCGAGAGGATAGCGGAGCGGACGCGTCGATACCTGCCCGGCACGACGGGCCGGCGGACGGCTGCCGGCATCGGCCTGGCGCTGCTGCTGGTGGCGGTCTTCTATTATCCGGTCGGCATGCTGCTGACGCACACGATCGATGACGATCCGGCGTTCCGGCCGTCAGCGGCCGAGCTTCCGCAAAACGGCAGCCGCGCCGTGGCCATGGCGACGGCGCTGCTCGACCGCGAGATCAATCAGCACCGCTGGGTCGCGAACGATCCTTTTTTCCTGCCCCCGGCGGCGCTCGACAACATGCCCAATTTTCAGCAGGGCATCGTCTCGGCCTTGGCCCGCTTTGCCTTCGAACTGACCGACCAGATCGGCCGCACGCGCGGCTCCAGCCAAACCGATGCCGACCTGCAGGAAGCCGCCGGTCAGTTGCAGTATTCCGGCAAGATCTGGGTTTTCGACCTGTCGACGTCGCTGGCGCCGACGACGACGTCGGAAGCGCGTTACCGCAAGGCCCGCGAGTCTCTGTTGCGATACAACGAGCGTCTGGCCGCGGGCTCGGCGGTGTTCGAGCGGCGGTCCGACAACCTGCTGGCGACGCTGGACCGGATCGCGCTCGATCTCGGTTCGTCGTCGGCGTCGATCGACGACCATATCGCCGAGCGTTCCGGCCTGTTCATCGACACGCGCGGCGACGATCTGTTCTACAGCGTCAAGGGTCAAACCTATGCCTACTACCTGCTGCTACGCGAACTCGGCGCCGATTACGGCAATGTCATTTCCGAGCGCGATTTGAGCAGCGCCTACGCCCAGATGCTCGACAACATGCGCGACGCGGCGATGCTGGATCCGTGGGTCGTCGTCAACGGCAAGCCCGACGGCCAGTTCATGCCTTCGCATCTGGCGGCGCAGGGCTTCTATCTGCTGCGCGCACGAACCCGGTTGCGGGAAATTACGAACATTCTACTCAAGTAATACGATGGCGCGTTGGGGCTGTCTCGTTACGTGATGGGAGGTATTCGCTCGCCTTGCCGTCCGGCCGTGTCGATGGCAGCATAGCGGTCGGAGGGCGTCATCTCGAATGACCGATACGACGCGTGCAGATAACCTGCGCCGCAACTTTCTGGTGATCGTCGACGACACGCCGGAATGCCGGCTGGCATTGCGCTTTGCCGGCCGGCGTGCGAAGCGGACCGGCGGTGGCGTGATGCTGTTGAAGGTGATCGAACCGGCCGACTTCCAGCACTGGATGACGGTGGAAAACCTGATGCGCGAGGAAGCGCGCGAGGAGGCCGAAGAGCTGTTGCAGACTCTGGCCGCCGAAGTCAGTGATCTGACCGGTATCGTGCCGGAATATCGGATCCGCGAGGGCAACCGGGTCGATGAAATCCTGGCTTTGATCGAGGAGGAAGAGGGCATCCGCCTGCTGGTTCTGGGCGCGTCCACGGATACCGAGGGGCCCGGCCCGCTGGTCAGCCGGCTGGCCGGTCAGATGGCCGGTTCGATGCGCATTCCCGTCACCATCGTGCCGGGCAACATGACCCCGGCCGAAATCGACGACGTCACCTGAACCGATACGCAGAGCAGTCCCGGGCGAAGTCCTCAGACCTCGTTGGTGTGTGAAGGCAGGCCGAATATCTCCTGCGGCTCGGATACGCCACGCAAGGCGTGGAAGCCCAGGCTGACCAGTTCGGTGCCGCACTGCGCCTCGGCGAATGCCGCGGAAGCGAGTAGCGGCCGCTGCATCACCTTGCACAGCGCCTCGACGCGGCTGGCCTCGTTCACGGCCGGGCCGATCACGGTGAAGTCCAGCCTGTCGCGTGCGCCGACATTGCCGTATTGCACGTTGCCGAGGTGAAGTCCGATGCCGACGCGGATCTCGGGTTGTCCGGCCTCGAGCCGACGGGCGTTCATTTTCGACAGGCCCTCCAGCCCCTCGATCGCGGCGACAAGCGCCTTGCAACAGGCATCGCGCGGATCGGATTCGGCATCGAAGATGGCCAGCATGCCATCGCCGATGAACTTCAACACCTCGCCGAAGCGATCTTCAATCGGCTGGGCCATGGTTTCGAAATAATCGTCGAGCGCGCTGATCACCACGTCGGGTGGATGCCGGTCAGCCAGCCGCGTGAAGCCCCGGATGTCGCTGACGAAGACGGCGGCGCGAATGTCCTCGACCTGTTTCCGGCGCACCGAGCCGGCCAGCACCCGGCGGGCCGGCTCGCGGCCGAGATAGGTGTTGAGCAGCGTCCGCGTCGCTTCGTAGGAAACCTCCAGCTCGACCCTGAGCGAGATCAGCGGCAGCAGGTCGTAAAGCAGCGTCAGTTGCGGCGTGGTGAAACCACCCGGCAGATCGGTGGTCCAGGAGATGAAATTGATCTGCCCGTTGGACATCTGAATCGGCATGATCACGTAATCGGTGCAGCCGATCTCGATCAGCTCGTCGATGATCGGGAAGTCGCGCACGACATTGTCGCCTTCGAGCTTGCGACGGATCGCGCCGGCCCCGTCGTGGATCAGCTTCACCGGGCTTTTTTCATACATTTCCGAGTTGCGAATGTCGTAGCTCCGGTCGATCTGCACGACGCCGTCTTCACCCCGTTTCCAGAGCACGGCCTTGGCATAGAGTTCCGGATGCATCGAGCGGATGCCGATCGTCACCCGGTAGACGGCAACATCCTGCTCGACGAGCCGCAGGCAGAGCTGCTTCAAGAATTCGCCAAGCTCGATGGAGTCTCCGCCATGCTCGACCAGCCAGCTGGCTACCGGATTGGTCGACCAGCTCGGATGATAGGCCGACAGCTCCGCTGATTCGGTCTCCTCGGTGTGGGTTTCCTGCGATAGCGTCATGGTTCAGATCCACGCAAAGGCGCCCGTGCGTGAGCCTCGGCAGTCGTTGCCGGCACGGGGCAAAAGCTTGATATTGTTCGATCAGTCATACACATATAAGCACAATACGACTGCAATAACAGACGCATAGCGGGGCTGCCCCATGTTCATTCAGACCGAGGCCACACCGAATCCAGCGACGTTGAAGTTCCTGCCCGGACTCGAGGTTCTGGCCAGAGGCACCGCCGATTTCCCCGACGTGGAGAGCGCCGACCGGTCGCCGCTGGCGCGCCGGCTGTTCGAGATCGACGGCGTGTCCCGGGTCTTTCTGGGCGCCGATTTCATCACGGTAACCAAGATCGATGGCGAATGGCACCATCTGAAGCCGGCCATCCTGGGCGCCATCATGGAGCATTTCACCGCCGGTCTGCCTGTCATCGAGGAAGACCAGGCAATGTCGGCGCATGGCGCCAGCGTCGCCGAGGCCGACCGGGAGGTCGTCGATCAGATCGTTGAACTGCTCGACACGCGGGTGCGGCCGGCGGTCGCCATGGACGGCGGCGATATTGTCTTCCAAGGCTTCGAAGAAGGTGTCGTCTATCTGCACATGCAGGGCGCCTGCGCCGGTTGTCCGAGTTCTACGGCGACCTTGAAGCACGGCATCGAGAACATGCTCCGCCATTACATTCCCGAGGTCGTCGAAGTCCGACAGGCCTGAGCCCGATCCAGCCTAAATTTGTCGCTTGACGAACGCGGCGGCGGTCTGCCAGATCGCTGCATCCGCGGCGTGTCGCCGGCTCGATCTGGACAGGAATGACAATAACAATTGCCCTATCGGCGTCGCCGCCTAATGGACGTTTGCCCCGGCTAACCGTCCGGAACGCACGTTTCGCTCCAGCTTTGTTTCTGACTTGCGCGCTGCTTGGCGGCGCCGTTCCGGCGGCGGCCACCGAGGTCTTCGGATCGGCGCCGATTGGCGGCGGCGCGAGGTTTGCGGAACCGGCCGCGGTCACGACCGGCTGGCCGGCGGGTTTGATCGACGCCGATGGCCTGCGGCGAAAGTTCGATCGCCTGCAATACGATCTGGATCAGGTGCGCCAGGGCAATCTGAATGTGCCGCGCATCTTTGTGTCGGTTCTGCCCGGTGACCTGAAGGCGCTTCGGTCCACCGCCACGCGCAAGCGACTGTTCATCCAGATGATCCTGCCATTGATATTACGGGCGAACGAGCGGGTGCTGGCCGATCGTCAACGCCTGCTCTCGATCGACCGCCAGGTCGCGCGCGGTTATCCGGTTCTGGCATCGGACCGGATGTTTCTGATCAGTCTGGCCAAGACCTACGGGCTCGAAAAGCCGGATCTGGCGGAGCTCAAGCGACGCGTCGATTTCGTGCCGCCGTCGTTGGCGTTGGCGCAGGCTGCCGAGGAGTCCGGCTGGGGCACGTCGCGATTCGCCATCCGCGGCAACGCGGTGTTCGGCCAGCATACGTTTACGCGGGGCGCCGGCATGGTGCCGCGGCGGCGCGACGCCGGAAAGCGGCATGAAGTAAGGACATTCAACGGCCTCTACCATTCGGTGGCGTCCTATCTGCGGAACCTGAACACCCACCCCGCCTATGAAGATTTTCGGGCGCTGCGGGCCGGCAAGCGGGCGTTGGGGCATGATTTGAATGGCTATACGCTGGCGGCCGCGCTGCAGCGGTATTCCGAGCGCGGTTCGGATTACATCCGCAGCATCCGCGATATCATGCGCGTCAACCAGATGTGGAACTTCGACCACGTCCGGCTGATCCCTGCGGAGCCGGATCCGCACACATCGACATCACCGCTCGAGATCGATTCCTAGGCCGGCAGCAACAGAACCGCCGGCGCCGAGGGCCCGCGGCATTTGAGCTGAACGTCAGGCTTTCGGGATAAAGAACTGAACGCCGAACCAACGCCAACGGCCGTCGCCTGCGGGTAACGTGCAGTTGATCCGGCCGCGCCCCGGTTCAAAGGCCTCGTCAATCCGCACCTCGATCCGATTCGGTCCCAGTCGCTCCAACCGCGCCGCGCCGGACTGATTCGAGGCATAGCAATTGAGCCGGTCCAGTCGCTTGATGCGCTGGTCGACGGTGAAGCCGAAGGCCGGCGGGTTCTGCTCCCGCAGTACCGTGTCCGCCGGTGTCACGTCGCTCACCGGCAGCGGCAGGGCGTTGGCGGCCAACCGGAAGCGGTCCAACGACCCGAAGCGTTCGTTCAGCGCGAAACGCGGCAGGTTGTAGAGATCGGTATCGGCATGTTGTACGCCGGAATGCTGACCGAACGCGGCAACGAAACCGGCGCCGCGAACCAGTTGCTGGTGCTCCAGGCCGGATTCGCCGTAAGGATAGGCGAACAGCGTCGGCGTAAAGCCCAGTTCCTCGCGGAACCGCTGGTTCGACCGGTCGATCTCGGCCTGGTTCTGCGCCTGGCTCAGCGCCGGCATGTGCGGGTGGCTGGCGGTCTGACTGCCGATCGTGACGCCGGCCGTCGCCAGCTCCCGGATCTGATCCCAGGTCATGATGTTCGCCAGGCGCCGGTCGACGGCGTCGGTGGCGACGAACAGCGTGAACGGCAGCCCCGCCTGGCGCAGCCGTGGCCAAGCCTCCTCATAAACGCTGGAATAGGCATCGTCGATGGTGATCGCAATCGTGCGGTCTGGCAGCGGCTCGCGCTTGCGGAAGGCGGCGATGATCTCGGGCAGCGGCCGGACGTTATAGCCGCCGGACTGAATTTCCGAGATATGGGCGTCGAACTGCTCGAGCGTGATATTTGTGGATGGGAAGCGTCCGTCGCCGAAGCGGTGATACATGAACACGACGGCGTGGGTGTCGGCGGAAACCGGCTGCGGGATGGCGGTCGTTGACAGCGCGGCGAACAGCGCCGTCGCGGCGGCGATCCAAGCGTGGCTCCGCCATCGGCGTCGTTGGTTGGCGTTCGAATTCATCTTGGCGGCCCCATGTCTGTGAATCGACCATCGCCAGGTTGTTGCGCGGCCCGGAGTACGCGGTTTTGATACCCACTTGCCGGCCGCACCATTTGCGAAATAGATAGATTCATTTGGTAAACCGTCCGTTTGCAACCGAAAGGGGATTGCCGGTGAGTCATATCCTAAGCGACAGGGACTTGGACCTGATATTCCGGAACGCGCGGACGCATTCCGCGTGGCTCGACAAGCCGGTCTCCGACGTGACCTTGCAGGCGATGTACGATCTCATGCGCATGGGCCCCACCAGCGCCAATTGCAGTCCCGCGCGTTGGCTGTTTCTGCGGACCGACGAATCGAAGGAAAAGCTAAAGCCCCACCTCATTCCCGGCAATGTCGATAAGACCATGGCGGCGCCGGTGACCGCGATCCTCGGCTACAACATCCGATTCTACGAGCAACTGGCCCAACTGTTTCCGCACGACCTGTCGGCCCGTTCCTGGTTCGAAGGCAAGGACGAGCTGATCGAGGCGACGGCTTTTCGCAACAGCTCGCTGCAGGGGGCTTACATGATCATCGCCGCCCGGGCGCTGGGGCTCGACTGCGGTCCGATGTCTGGTTTCGACAATGCCGGCGTCGATGCGGCGTTCTTCCCCGACGGCGATGTTAAGTCGAACTTCATCTGCAATATCGGCTATGGCGATCCGGCGGCGCTGCCGCCGCGCAATCCCCGGCTCGACTTCACCGACGCCTGCCAGGTGCTTTAACCGGCGGTCCGGCCGCCATGCGCGTGCTGGCCTTCGATACCGCGCTTGCGGCCTGTTCCGCCGCGGTTCTGGAAGACGACCGGCTGTTGGCCCAGCAGCATGCCGCGATGTCGCGGGGGCAGGCCGAGCGGTTGCTGCCGATGATCGAGGCCGTGCGCGACGAGGCCGGCCTCGCCTTGGCGGATATCGATCTGATCTGCGTGACCGTCGGACCGGGAACCTTCACCGGCGTCCGGATCGGTATCGCCGCGGCCCGGGGCCTTGCGTTGGCGAACGGCGCGCCGGTACTGGGGCAGACCACGTGCGAGGCCATCGCGGGTAACGTCGCGACCTTTGGCCAGGATCCCATTCTGGTGGCCATGGACGCCCGCCGAGGCGAGGTTTATCTCCAGGCGTTCGGGCCTGGACCCGAAGCGCTCGGACCCCCGGTGTTGCGGCCGCGGGACGATATCGCCGACATGGCGCCGCCGGCCGGCGGTCTGGTCGTGGGCAGCGCCGCCGAGCAGGTGCTGCCGGCACTGCCGGGGGCACGGCTGGCGGATGCGTCGCCGTTGCCGTCGGCGGCATGCTTTGGCCGGTTTGCCGCGCGCCGGTTCGCCGCGGCCCGGCCCGGCCCGGAACTGGCGCCACTCTATCTGCGCGCGCCCGACGCGCGTCTGCCGGGCGCCGACGCATGACCACGGCTTGCGCGGTCGTCCCGGCGCGGCCCGACGAGATCGCGGCTCTGGCGCGCCTCCATGCGGCCTGCTTCGCGCAGCCGTGGGGGGCTGAAGCGCTGGCGCGGCTGCTGGCGACGCCCGGCGCCTTCGCGCTGATCGGACGGTGCGGCGACGACGCGCCGGTCTGTGCCGGTTTTGCGTTAGCGCGCACGGCGGCGGGCGAAAGCGAGATCCTGACGATCGGCGTCCTGCCGGGCTACCGGCGTCGGGGTCTGGCGCGCGAACTTATCACTGCGGTTGCCGCCAGGGCCTTCGCCGATGGCGCCGAGGCGCTGTTTCTGGAAGTCGACCGACAAAACCAGGCCGCCGCCGCGTTGTATCGAAGCGTCGGATTTGCCGAGGTGGCCAAGCGTCCCGGATATTACCGCCAGGCTGATGGACGGCATCGCGACGCGCTGGTCATGCGCCTGTCCCTGACCGGTTAGCCCGCCAATTCGGCCCGGATTCTAGCGCTTTTTCAACCGCAGGATATATGGGCCATCCTCGCCGGCACCCGTTTCCGGTGCGAGGCTCAAAATCTCGTGTCCGTGATCGCGAACCGATCGTGGAACATTCTGTAGTGGCTCGCCGGCATTCAGTCGTACTTCGGCCGTTTCACCGACCGCCATGCGCTCGATAAGCAACTTTGTGCGCACGAATGTCATCGGACAGACTTGGTCCGTGATGTCGAGAACATGATCTGCACACGTCATTCTAGTGTCTGCGTACGTTAACTGCACCGCGAATATTTTGGGATTGCTAAACTTTATTTTCGGGAATATACCACCATCGAGGGCGGGACCTCTAGGTACTGGGAGGATTTTAAAGAATGAGTGAGCAGAAAGGCGACACAAGTGAATTGTTGCAGCTTACTGCCGACATCGTAGCCTCACACGTTTCGAATAACGCAGTTCAAATCTCCGATTTGCCTCAACTGATTCAGAGTGTTTTTGGATCGCTAAGCGGTCTTGGTCAGGCGGAAGTGCAAACCAGCCAAGAACGTCCGCAACCCGTTGTTTCAATTCGCAAGTCGGTTACGCCAGACTATATTATATGTCTTGAAGACGGTAAGAAGCTCAAGATGCTTAAGCGGCACCTGAAGACGGCATATGACATGTCGCCGGAGCAATACCGGGAACGTTGGGGATTGCCGCCCGACTATCCTATGGTGGCGCCGAACTATGCCGCGCAGCGTCGCGAGTTGGCGAAAAAGATCGGGCTTGGCACGACCCGGCGACGGCGTCGGTAGGGGACGGCCACGGCAGGGCTGGGCACCCGCCGTGGCTCGGCCAGGTCATTGAGGGGAATGATGCCGGACAGGTTGGAGCGTCTTTGTATCGAAAAAGGCTTGCGAATGACGGGACAGCGACGGGTTGTCGCGCGCGTGCTTTCCGTGGCAGAGGATCATCCGGACGTCGAGGAAGTCTACCGCCGATCGGCGGACATTGATCCGAACATAAGTATCGCCACGGTGTACCGCACCGTCCGCCTGTTCGAGGAAGCCGGTATTATCGAGCGGCACGACTTTGGAGATGGTCGGGCGCGCTACGAAGAAGCGCCGGAGGAGCATCACGACCATCTGATCGATACCACGTCGGGCCAGGTCATCGAGTTCCATAACGCCGAGATCGAACGCCTGCAGGAGATTGTCGCGCGCGAGCACGGCTTTGAACTGATCGGGCATCGGCTGGAGCTTTATGGCGTGCCGCTGAACCGGAAGGCTAAGAAAAAACGCGGCGGCGGGTAACCCGCCGACCGCGAACCGTCCCTGCCCGCGAAAACATGGACGGCCGTCGGGACTCAATGCGCCACGTCGTCGCCGGAGCGAAGCTGTTCGTCTTCATCGCCAGCACGCTGCCGATGATGGCGGTGCAGTGGTCGATCCTGAAGCTGCGCCCAGGAGCCGCCGGCTGGCTGCCGCCACGCGCACATCGCATCTATTGCCGGCTGCTTGGCATCGAGGTGCGGAAGTTCGGTGAGATCGCGGCCGAACGGCCGGTGCTGTTCGTCGCCAACCATGCGTCTTGGATCGACATCCTGGCGCTGTCCACCCTGATGCCGGTTTCGTTCGTCGCCAAGAGCGAGGTCGCGAGTTGGCCCTTGTTCGGCCAGCTCGCGCGGTTGCAACGCACGATTTTCGTCGAACGGCGTGCCGTTCGCAGCGCCGACGCGCGGGACGACTTGCACGCGCGGTTGCGCGATGGCGACAGCCTGGTGCTGTTTCCGGAAGGCACCAGCAGCGACGGTAATCGCGTCCTGCCGTTCAAAAGCGCCTTCCTGGCGGTCGCCGAGACCGAGATCGACGGTCGGCCGGTCACGGTTCAGCCGGTCACCATCGCCTATACCCGGTTGCACGGCATGCCGGTCGGACGACGGTTCCGACACTACTATGCCTGGTATGGCGATATGGATATGTTCCCGCATCTCTGGCGGGCGCTGTCGCTCGGCCGGTCCGTCGTCGAAATCGAGTTTCACACTCCTTTAACCATAGAGGCGTTCGATAACCGCAAGCAGCTTGCGGCGGTCTGCCAGCAGGTCGTCGCCGAGGGCCTGTCCCACGCCCTGACCGGGCGGCGGGACGCCGCGCGGCGGATCGCTTGACTCGGTTGCCGCTCTTGCTTAGGTGGTGAATGTTCGTAAGGCTTACGGAAACCCGAAAAGTGTTATTATCAGGGCCAATTAGGTGGATCTGAAGGCGTCGGAAGTCCCGCTCGAAATCTCTTTGCCTAAGAAACTCTTCATTCGAACCTACGGCTGCCAGATGAACGTCTACGACTCCGCGCGGATGGCGGACGTCCTGGCGCCGTTGGGGTACGCGCCGACCGATGCGCCCGACGATGCCGACATGGTGATCGTCAACACCTGTCACATCCGGGAAAAGGCGGCCGAGAAGACATTCTCGGAGCTGGGCCGGCTGCGGCGGCTGAAGGACGCCAAGGCGGCCGCAGGCGGCCGCATGGTCCTGGCCGTCGCCGGCTGTGTTGCCCAGGCCGAGGGCGAAGAGATTGTGCGCCGGGCGCCCTATGTCGACATGGTGTTCGGGCCGCAGGCCTACCACCGGTTGCCCGAGATGCTGGCCCGGGCGACGCGGGCCGCCGACGGCCGTGGCGGCTCCGGCGCCGGCGTGCTGGATACCGATTTTCCGGTGGAGCCGAAATTCGACAGCTTGCCGGACGCGCAGACAGCGCCGGCGCGCGCGGCCTTCCTGACCGTGCAGGAAGGCTGCGACAAGTTCTGCACCTTCTGCGTGGTGCCCTATACGCGCGGTGCGGAATACTCGCGGCCGGCCGCCGATGTTCTGGCCGAGGCCCGGCACCTGGTGGCGGGCGGGGCCCGCGAACTGACGCTACTGGGCCAGAACGTCAATGCCTATCACGGCGACGGACCGGACGGCCGCACCTGGTCGTTCGCCCGCCTGATCTTCGCGCTGAGCGAGATCGACGGTCTGGCGCGGATCCGCTACACCACCTCGCATCCGCGCGAGATGGACGCCGATCTGATCGCGGCGCATGGCGATTGCGAGAAGCTGATGCCCTATCTGCACCTGCCGGCGCAATCCGGCTCGGATCGGGTGCTGGCGGCCATGAACCGGCGCTACACGGCCGACGAATATGTCGAAATCATCGGCCGGCTGCGCGACGTGCGGCCCGATATCGCGCTCTCCGGCGATTTCATCGTCGGCTTTCCGGGCGAAACCGATGCCGATTTCGAGGCGACCATGGCGCTGGTGCAACGCGTCGGCTACGCCCAGGCCTATTCGTTCAAGTACAGCCCGCGGCCGGGCACGCCCGCCGCCCTGCTCGACGACCAGACGCCGGATGCGGTCAAGGCGGCGCGGCTGTCGGCCTTGCAGGATCTGCTCAACACGCAGCAACTCGCGTTCAATCAGCGCACGGTCGGCGCCACGGTGCCGGTACTGCTCGACCGCGAGGGCCGCCGGCCTGGGCAACTCGTCGGCCGCAGCCCATATATGCAAGCGGTTCATGTGGACGCCGCCGCCGACGTGTTCGGCGAGATCGTGCCGGTGGTGATTTCGGCGGCCCGGGCGAACTCTGTGGCCGGCTCGGTCGCGACGCCGGCCGCGGACGCGGCATGAGCCGGCGACCGGGATGATCCGCCAGCAGATGGCAAGACATTGACGACAACCTCTCCCAGCATGGAGCAGACGCCGCTGGTCATCGATTTCGATGACAACAGCCTGCTGCCGCCGTTGTTCGGTGAGCACGACCGGCATCTGGCGCGGATCGAGCAGGTGATGGGCGTATCGCTGGTGCCGCGCGGCAACCGCCTGGCGATTATCGGCGAACCGATCGCCATGCGCGCGGCCAAGGCGGCGATCGACGATCTGTATCAGCGGCTGAAGCAGGGTCTCGACGTCGGCAACGGCGAGGTCGACGGCGCTATCCGCATGGCCGAGGCGCTCGGTCCCGAGGTCGACGCCCGGGACGCTAAGCGGCGCTCGACCAGCGCCGACGATACCATCGTGAATACGCAAAAGCGCGTGATCACGCCGCGCTCGCCGACCCAGGCCGCGTATGTGCGGGCGCTGCGCGACAGCGAGATGGTGTTCGGCCTCGGTCCCGCGGGCACCGGAAAGACCTATCTCGCCGTCAGCGTCGCCGTCGAGATGCTTTTGAAAGACCAGGTCGACCGGGTCATCCTGACCCGTCCGGCCGTCGAGGCGGGCGAGCGGCTCGGCTTCCTGCCGGGCGGCATGGACGATAAGATCGATCCCTACATGCGGCCGATGTACGACGCGCTCTACGACATGATGCCGGGCGAAAAGGTCATCCGGCGCCGCGATGCCGGCGATATCGAGATCGCGCCGCTCGCCTATATGCGCGGCCGCACGCTGGCGAACGCCTTCGTCATCCTCGACGAGGCGCAGAACACCACGCCGATGCAGATGAAGATGTTCCTGACCCGCATGGGCGAGAATTCGCGCATGGTGGTGACCGGCGACGCCAGTCAGGTGGATCTGCCCCTGGGCACGAAATCGGGCCTGATCGACGCCATGGAGATCATTCGCGGCATCCAGGCGGTGAAGGTGATCGAGTTCTCGCATGAGGATGTCGTGCGTCATCCGCTGGTAACGCGTATCGTTCAAGCCTATGAGGGCCGCGAGCACGGACTGCTCCGCGACAAGGCGACATGAGCGACGGCGCCGACATATCGAACGAGCTGGCCGATCTCGAGCGTGAGCGCGAGGAGCTGCGCCAGGCGGCGCAGCAGGCATTGGCGGCCGAGCGCTGGTCGAACTGGCGGCCCTGGGTCGACGTGCTGCTGCTGGTCGTGTTCATCGGCCTGATGACGGTGCTGTTCGCGCCGCCCGGTCAGCGGGTGCATCCGGTGCCGCCGGTCGACAAGGTATCGGCCACCGAGATCCGGGCCGAGCGCGATGTGCTGGTCGCGGATCGCCGGGCGACCGCGCTGCGCCGGGACGAGGCGGCGGCGGCGGTGTTGCCGATCTTCGACTTCGATTCCGAGCTCTACTTCAATCTGGGCGACCGCGTCGCCGGCGCGGTCGCCGGCCTGAAGCAGCGTCAAGGCGACAGCGGACTGACCTTCGATCAACGCCGCGCGGCGTTTGAGGAAGAGCTGGGCCTCTCGGTCGATAACAGCATCTTCAGCCTGATCGAAAAGCTGTCGGAACCGACCGATCTGGCCATCGCCATCAACTTTTTCCTCAATATCGCGCTTGACCGGATGGTGGTCGAAGACCGCGCGGCGCTGCCCCGCCGGGGCGGCATCGAGGTCCGCGATCTGGCGCTTGGCGGCCAGACACGCCTCTATCAGCTCGGCGCGATCCTGGATCTGCGCCAGGTGCGCCGGTTGATGTCGGCGCGGGCGGGCGATGCGCCCTATGGCTCGGCCCGCGTTGTCCGCAGCTGGATCCTCGAGAGCGCGATTCGGCTCGCCCGCGACAATCTGCGCGCCAACGAGGCCGAGACCCAGGCGCAGCGGGATGCCGCGGTCGACGGGATCGAGCCCGTGTTCGTCCGCATCGAAGCCGGCGAGGTTCTGGTCCGTCGCGGCGACCGGGTAACGCCGCGCATTCAGGAACGCATCCGGATGTTGAACGAAAGCGCCGGCGGTCGGGCGCAGTGGGCGGAGACGGTCGCCGTCGCCGTTCTGTTGACGGGCGTTGTGTTGCTGGCCGGAGTGTTCTTCCAACGGGGCCGCGTGCCGCAGCGGCTGAGCCGCAAGTCGATCTATCTCACCTTCTGTATCGTGCTGGTCTCGGCGGCGATCGCGGTGGCCATGTTCTATGCGGGCCGGGGATTGGCCGAAGGCCTGGGATTCGGACGCGACACGGCCGCTTATTTCGTGCCTTTGGCGCTCGCGACGGCCTTGGTCTCGGTGCTGATCGACGCGCGCACCAGCCTGCTGGTCGGCATCGGCCTGACCTTGCTGGTGGCCTATCGGGTCGACGGCGATCTCTGGCTGATTACCTACTATATCGTCGGCGTGCTGGTCGCCGGCATCGCCACCCGCGGCTGCCGTCGCCGGTCCGATTTGTTGCGGCCGGGTCTGGCGGTCGCGGCGGCCCAGGCGGCGGTGGTGCCGGTCACCATCGTGCTCGGCGGCGAGATGTTCGGGCCCGAACACATTCCCTATCTGGTGGCCGCCGGCGTGTCCGGCGCGCTGGTGGCGATCTGTGTGTTGGGCCTGTTGCCGCTGCTGGAATTCCTGTTCGACGAAAGCACCGATCTGCGCCTGCTGGAACTGGCCTCGGCCGACAGCCCCCTGTTGAAGAGCCTGGCGTTGCATGCGCCGGGCAGCTACTACGCCTCCGTCATCGTCGGCAATCTTTGCGAGGCGGCGGCCGACGCGACCGGTGGCAACGGCCTGCGCGCGCGGGTCATGGCCCTCTATCACGACATCGGCAAGATGTCGCGCTCCAGCTACTTCGCCGAGAACCAGCGTGACGGCAATGTGCACGACCGGCTGTCACCGGAGATCTCCACCCGCATCGTCTTCAGCCACGTGAAGGCCGGTATCGAGGTGGCGGCGAAGGCGCGTCTCGGCCAGGCGGTGACCGAAGCCATCACCCAGCACCACGGCACCACGCTGTTGCGGCCATTCTACGCCAAGGCGCTGGAACGGGCGCAGCGCACCGGTGAGACGGTGCATGAGGAGACGTTCCGCTATCCGGGACCGAAGCCGAAGTCGCGCGAGGCCGGCATCCTGCTGCTCGCCGATTCCGTCGAAGCCGCGACGCGGGCCTTGAAGGACACCGCGCCGGCCAGCGTGCGCAAGCGCGTAAGCCAGGTTATCGAGGACAAGATCGCCGATGGGCAGCTCGATGAATGCGAGCTGACGATCCGCGATCTTTCCGCCGTTGAGGCGGCATTCGTCCGGGTGCTGACGTTGGGCGTCTTCCACACCCGGATCGAATACCCGACGTTGCCGCGCTTCGAAAACGCAAAGGACAAGGAGACCAGTGCAGGTCGACATCTCGATAACCTGCGCCGATTGGCTGACCGATCTTCCTGACGCCGAGGCCATCGCCGCGCGGGTCGCCGAATGCGTCGGCGCCGGCGCCAAAGCGCTGCCGGCTTCCGTCGAGGTGAGCCTGCTGCTTTGCGACGATGACACCGGGCGGCGGTTGAACCGGCAGTGGCGGAACCGCGATGCCGCGACGAACGTGCTGTCCTTCCCGGCCGTCGATGCCGACGAGCTGACCTCCGCTGCTGTCGGGACCGCGACCGGCGGCCCGCCGTTGCTGTTGGGCGACGTGGTGCTGGCGCACGGTGTTGTCCGGCGCGAAGCCGCGGCGCAGTGCAAGCCGCTGGCCGACCATTTCAGTCACCTCCTGGTGCATGGTCTGCTGCATCTTCTGGGTTTCGATCACGAGACCGATGACGATGCGGCTGTGATGGAGCCCCTCGAAGTCGATATCCTTGCGGGTCTCGGGATCGCCGATCCCTATGCCGATCCGATGACCGCGCCCGTGCAATCGACGGTTTGAGCGAAAGCCGATGAACGACGACTCTTCCTCCAGTAGAAAGCCCCGCAACGGCGGGGCCGGATCCGAACACGAACCCTCGCTGGGCGAGGGATTGATGAATTGGCTGAAACGAAATCTCGCGCCAGGCAATGGCGATCACGATCTTCGCGGCAGCCTGGAAGAAGTGCTCGAGGGACACGAGGATGAGCGTGGCGACCTCGAACCCGAACAGCGCGAGATGCTGCTCAACATCCTCAGCTTCGGCGAGCTGCAGGTTGACGACATCATGGTGCCGCGCGCCGACATCGTCGCCATCGAGGCCAGCCTGCCGCTGACCGAAGTGGTGGCCGGTTTCCGAGCGGCGCGGCATTCACGTCTGCCGATTTTCCGCGAGACGCTCGACGACATCATCGGTTTCGTTCACATCAAGGATGTCATCGATCTTTGGGACGATGACGACAACGGCTCGATCGACCGCGTCATGCGGCAGGTATTGATCGTGCCGCCGTCGATGCCCGTGCTCGATCTGCTGGCCCGCATGCGCAGCACGCGCATCCATCTGGCGATCGTTGTCGATGAATATGGCGGCACCGACGGCTTGGTGACCATCGAGGACGTCGTTGAGGAGATCGTCGGCGAGATCGAAGACGAGCACGACGAGGTCGAGGAGCCGATGATCGTCGAGCGCGAGGACGGTAGCTTCGAGGCCGACGCGCGGACCGAAATCGCCGAGTTCGAAGCACAGTTCGAGGTCGATCTGCTACCCGACGATCTCGATGACGAAATCGACACCCTAGGCGGGCTCCTGTTCTCGATGATGGGACGCGTGCCGCGTCGTGGCGACAAGGTCCGGCACGACTGCGGCTTGGAATTCGAGGTCACCGAGGCCGATCCACGCCGCATCTCGCGGCTGCGCGTTCGTCGCGTGCCGGTCACTGCGAACGCACAGGGCTAGCGCGGCCGGCATGACCGGCCTTGCCCGCTACTGCACCGAGCTGACGGGTTGGCGGCGCGCGCTGCTCGCCATTCTGCTCGGCGCCGGCACGTCGTTGGCCTTTGCACCGTTCTTTCTGCTGCCGCTTCTGGTCGTCGGGTTTGCCGGTCTGGTGTGGCTGCTCGATGGCGCGCGCCGGGCGAGCGCGGCGTTTCTGATCGGCTGGTGTTTCGGTTTTGGGCATTTCATCGTCGGCCTTTACTGGATCGGTCACGCGTTCCTGGTCGACGCCGACCGTTTTGCCTGGCTGCTGCCCTTCGCCATAAGCCTGTTGCCGACCGGGTTGGCGCTGTTCGTTGGCGTCGTGGCGCTTGTCGTCCATGCCGTGGGCGGCGGCCGGTGGCGGCGGATTGCGGCGCTTGCCTTGGCCTGGACGCTGGCCGAATGGTTTCGTGCGCACCTGTTCACGGGCTTCCCCTGGAACCTGGTCGGCTATGCCTGGGCGTTCTCCGACGCGATGTTGCAGCCGGCGGCGCTGCTCGGCGTCTATGGGCTCAGCCTGTTGACGGTCGCGGCGGCGGCGGCGCCGGCCGCTTTGGCGAACGGTTGGCGGTCGGGGCTGCCGGTCTGCCTCGGCTTGTTTGCCGTGCTGGCGGCTGCCGGCGGCTACGGTCTGCTCCGCTTGTCCGATCCGCCGCCCGACGATGTGGCCGACATTCGCTTGCGTGTGGTCCAGCCCAACGTGGCCCAGCGGGACAAATGGCGGCCGGAGTTGCGTGACGGACATCTGGCCCGGCTGCTCGAGCTCAGCACGACTGCGGCGGTCGAACCGCCGACCCATGTCATTTGGCCCGAGACCGCGACGCCGTTTCTGCTCGCCGCCGACGCCCGGCGACGCCACGTGATCGGTCAAATGCTGATGCCGGATCGGGTATTGATCAGCGGCGCGCCGAGACGCGATACCGGCGCCGGCGGCGGGCGTGACGTTTGGAACAGCCTGCACGTGGTGGGCCCTGGCGGGACGGTCTTGGCGACGTACGACAAGCACCATCTGGTGCCATTCGGCGAATATCTGCCGTTCCGGCCACTGCTGTCGGCGATCGGCCTGTCGAAGCTGACGGCCGGCAGCCGGGACTTTTCGTCCGGTCCGGGGCCCGCCGTCGTCGAGATTGCCGGCCTGCCCGCCTTTCAGCCGCTGATCTGCTACGAGGTGATCTTCCCGCACCAGATCGCGCCGGGGCGGCGGCCGGCCTGGTTGCTCAACGTCACCAACGACGCCTGGTTCGGCGACGGGAGCGGTCCGCACCAGCATTTCGTGATGGCGCGGGTTCGGGCGATCGAACAGGGTATGCCGCTGATAAGAGCGGCGAACACCGGCATTTCGGGGGTTATCGACGCCTACGGCCGATCGCTCGCCAGGCTCGATCTGGGCCGCAGCGGCGTCATCGACGCCGCATTGCCGGGTGCGCTGCCGTCGCCGCCGCTCTATGCCCGTATCGGGGACCGGCTGCTGATGCCCGTGCTGACGGCGATACTGTTGTATCTATTCTGGCGGAGGTTCTGGCGACCCAAAAATGACACAACCAAAAGTAGTGCTAATGCCTTTCATTCTTGACAGAATCGAATGGCAGCGACATACATTGCATCATTCAACGCGCTTCGGCGCTGATCTTAATTCCGGGCAGTGTCGTTCTCCAGCGTACAATCGAATTCAAGTCTGAGGTGCAAGAAGCGTGGCAGCCAATCCAAACCCCGTAGATATTCACGTCGGCAGCCGGGTACGGCTGCGCCGCACGTTGCTCGGCATGAGCCAAGAGAAGCTTGGCGCCGCCCTCAACCTGACCTTTCAGCAGGTTCAGAAATACGAGCGCGGCACCAATCGAATAGGCTCGAGCCGTCTTTATCAGCTGAGCCGAATTCTCGATGTTCCCGTCTCCTTCTTCTTCGACGATATGCCGGTCAGCGGCCATGGTGGGGCGCCGGGCCTGTCGGAGGACGGTCAGGAAACCTTCGATCACGAAAATCTATCGAAGCGGGAGACGCTCGAACTGGTGCGTGCCTACTATCGGATCAAGAATCCCGATGTTCGTAAGCGGTTGTTCGAGCTGATCAAGGCCGTGGGCGGCCAAGTCGAAGACGTCTAAGCGCGACCGGCGTTCGGGGCCGGCGCAAACTCCTTGACCCTGCCTGTAAAGATTGCCAAAAGGGCGCGCCCAGATTTGCAGGTGATTCACCTTTCCGTGCAAGCCTGCACCGCGGCCCGCATGGGCCGACATCTGTAGGGCGGCTCGCCGCCCCGATTACAAGGAGCCGAGCCTTGGCGCGTGGAAACTTCCTTTTCACCAGTGAATCCGTCTCCGAGGGACATCCGGACAAGGTCTGTGATCAGATTTCCGACCGGATCGTCGATCTGTTCATGGCGGCTGATCCGGACAATGCCCGCGTTGCCTGCGAGACGCTGACAACGACCAATCTGATCGTGCTTGCCGGTGAAGTCCGTGGGCCGGCCGAAGTCGTTAACGACAAGGCCCGGTTCGAAGAGGTCGCGCGGCAATGCGTTCGCGATATCGGGTACGAACAGGAAGGGTTCCACTGGCAACGGGCCGAGGTCCAGGTGCATCTGCACCCGCAGTCGGTCGATATCGCGCGCGGCGTCGACGCGGCAGGCAATAAGGATGTCGGCGCCGGCGACCAGGGCATCATGTTCGGCTACGCCTGCAATGAGACCGAGCAGCTGATGCCGGCGCCGATTCAGTTCTCGCACCAGATCCTCCGCCTGATGGCTGAAGACCGGCACAGCGGCAAGGCGCCCTATTTCGGTCCTGATTCCAAAAGCCAGGTGACGCTGCAATACGAGAACGGCAAGCCGGTTCGCGCGACCTCGGTCGTGGTCTCGACCCAGCACTCGCCCGATGTGTCATCGGACGATATCCGGGATCTGGTGCGGCCCTATGTCGAACGGGTCCTGCCCGAGGGCTGGATGTGCCCGGAGGAGGAGTTCTACGTTAATCCCACGGGACGCTTCGTTATCGGCGGTCCGGACGGCGATGCCGGCCTGACCGGCCGCAAGATCATCGTCGATACCTATGGCGGCGCGGCGCCGCACGGCGGCGGCGCGTTCTCCGGCAAGGACCCGACCAAGGTCGACCGCTCGGCCGCTTATGCCGCCCGCTACTTGGCCAAGAACGTGGTGGCCGCCGATCTTGCGGACCGTTGCGCGATCCAGTTGTCCTATGCCATCGGCGTTTCGAAGCCGCTGTCGATCTATGTCGACTTCTACGGTACGGGGCGCTGTGACGAAGACAAGCTGGAACAGCGCCTGTCCGAGGTCATGGATTTGAGCCCGCGCGGGATTCGTGAGCATCTGTCGCTAAACCGGCCGATCTACGCGCGCACCGCCGCTTATGGTCATTTCGGCCGCGCACCGGAAGCCGATGGCGGTTTCTCCTGGGAGCGCGACGATCTGGCCAGCGAGCTGCGCTCGCTGGCGGCCTGATCCGATCGGCGGCGCCGAAGCAAGCGTGGCCGCCGCGCAGCATCGCAATCGTCGTACCCTTTACGGCCGCCGCAGCGGACGCAAGCTGCGGCCTGGCCGCGCGGCGTTGTTCCAAAATCGCATCGAATCCATCGGCATCGATCCATCGCTGCTCGAAGCGGGACCGCTGCAGACGAGCGCGCTGTTTCCGGCGCCGGTCGACGATGTCTGGCTGGAGATCGGATTCGGCAATGGCGAACATCTGGCGGTCCAGGCGGCCGCCAACCCTCGGGTCGGGATCGTCGGCTGCGAACCCTATATTGCCGGCGTCGCGCGATTGCTTACGTCGCTTGACGAGCGCGGCATCGGCAATGTGCGCATTCTTATGGACGACGCCCGCCTGCTCCTGCCGGCGCTGCCGGCTGCCAGCATCGGCCGCGCCTTCCTGCTGTTCCCGGATCCGTGGCCGAAGACCAGACATCACAAGCGGCGTTTCGTCAGTGCGTCGAACGTTGCCGAGATGGCCCGGGTTCTCAAGGACGGCGCCGAATGGCGGTTGGCGACCGACGATATGTCCTATTGCCGGTGGATGCTGAGGCACCTGCACGACAATCCCGATTTCGCCTGGCAGGCCCGCACCGCCGGCGATTGGCGGCATCGGCCCGACGACTGGCCGGAAACCCGCTACGAGCGAAAGGCCCTGGCGCAGAGCCGCCGGTGCGTCTACCTCCGCTATCGTCGTCAACCCCGCGGTCAGGCTTGAAAAAGCTTGCGAAGGAACGTAATTCGAATATTATCCACGTCAGGTTCCATAGCCCGGCTGAGCGGGTAAAAGATCGAAAGTGGGCTCGGGGCCCACTTTTTTATTTGGAATTTCAAGACTGAATTCAGGGTCGATGGGACCGTGGCGGCGACAACGCAGCAACTGGCGGAAGTGGAACGCCTGATTTCGCCGTCGATCGAGGCGATGGGATACCAACTGGTGCAAGTACGGCAAATCGGCGGCAACCGGCAACCGACGCTGCAGATCATGGCGGAACCGGTCGAAGACCGAGAGATGACGGTCGACGATTGCGCGGATCTGAGCCGCGCGGTGTCGGCCATTCTCGACGTCGAGGATCCGATGCCGGGGGCCTATCTGCTCGAGGTCAGCTCGCCGGGCATCGATCGGCCGCTGGTGCGCCTCGACGATTTCCAGCGGTTCGCCGGCTATGAGATACGGCTCGAGACGGAACGGCCCATCGCCGGCCGCAAACGGTATCGCGGCCGACTGCTCGGGGTGGACGACGACCGCGTGCGGATCGAGACGGACGACGACACGGCCGAGGCGGCCGAGATCCCGTTCGCCGAGATCGCCAGGGCGAAGCTCGTCCTGACCGACGAGTTGATTGAAGCAACACTGAAGCGAAGAGGCGGATAGTGGAAACGGAAACGGTAGTCGGCGCCAATAGGCTCGAATTGCTGCAGATCGCCGACGCGGTCGCGCGGGAAAAGGTAATCGAGCCCGACGTGGTCATCGAGGCTATGGAAGAGGCGATCCAGAAGGCGGCGCGGTCGAAATACGGCTTCGAGAACGACATACGCGCCGAAATCGACCGCAAGTCTGGCGATATCAAGCTGTACCGCCTGCTTGAGGTCGTTGAACTGGTCGACAACGACGCAACGCAGATTCCGCTGCCGTCGGCCCAGCGCCGCAACCCCGACGCCCGGGTTGGCGATCTGCTGTCGGAAGCCTTGCCGCCGATCGATTTCGGCCGCATCGCGGCGCAGACGGCGAAGCAGGTCATCGTGCAAAAGGTGCGCGAGGCCGAGCGTCTGCGGCAGTACGAGGAGTACAAGGACCGCATCGGCGAGATCGTCAACGGCATCGTCAAGCGGGTCGAGTACGGCAACATCATGGTCGACCTCGGCCGCGCGGAGGCGATCGTACGGCGCGACGAAATGCTGCCGCGCGAGAGCTTCCGGCAGGGCGATCGTATTCGCGCCTATATCTACGACGTGCGTCAAGAGCAGCGCGGGCCGCAGATTTTCCTGTCCCGCACGCATCCGCAGTTCATGGCCAAGCTGTTCGGCCAGGAAGTGCCGGAGATCTACGACGGCATCATCGAGATCAAGGCCGTGGCGCGCGATCCGGGCAGCCGCGCCAAGATCGCGGTGCTCTCCAACGACTCGTCGATCGATCCGGTGGGCGCTTGCGTCGGTATGCGCGGCAGCCGCGTGCAGGCCGTGGTGAACGAACTGCAGGGCGAAAAGATCGACATCATTCAGTGGTCGCCCGACGAGGCGACATTCCTGGTGAACGGCTTGGCGCCCGCGGAAGTCTCCAAGGTGGTGATGGACGAGGAGGCGCGGAAGTTCGAGGTCGTGGTGCCGGACGAACAGCTCAGCTTGGCCATTGGCCGGCGCGGTCAGAACGTCCGCCTGGCCTCGCAACTGACCGGCTGGGACATCGACATCCTGACCGAGACCGAGGAGTCCGAGCGGCGTCAGGAAGAGCTGCGCCAGCGCAGCCAGATGTTCATGGATACGCTCAATATCGACGAGATGATGTCGCAACTGCTGGCCACCGAAGGATTTACCAGCGTCGAGGACGTGGCCTTCGTGCCGATCGAGGAGATCATGGCGCTGGAAGGCTTCGATGAGGAGCTGTCGGATGCATTGCAGGCGCGCGCGCGGGAATATCTGGCCGAGCGGGACGCCGCCTATGAGGTGCAGCGGCAGGAGCTTGGCGTCGATGACGCCATCGCCGCCATCGAAGGCTTGTCGCCGGCGATGCTGGTGATGTTGGGCGAGAATGGCGTGAAAACGCTCGACGACCTCGCCGATCTCGCCAGCGATGAACTGACCGATCGCGAGAGTGGCATCCTCAGATCCTTCGATCTGAACGAGGATGAAGCGAACGCGATCATCATGGCGGCGCGCGCGCACTGGTTCGATGATGACGAGGCGCCGGCCGAGGCCGACGCCGCTGTGGTAACGGAAGCCGATGTCGGAAACGTCGCCGAAACGGAGGAGCAAGCCTAGGCCGGGGGCGCCGCAGAACCCGGTCCGCCGCTGCCTGGCGACGGGCGAGGTCGCTGACAAGTCCGAGTTGGTGCGTTTTGTCGTCGGTCCGGACGAGGCGGTCGTGCCGGACGTCGATGGCAAGCTGCCGGGACGCGGCATGTGGGTCTCGGCGTCGCGCGAAGCCATCGATCGGGCCGTTGCCAAACGGCTGTTCTCGCGTGCGGCGAAACGGGCCGTCGTCGCGCCGGCCGATCTCGCGGATACCGTCGAGGCACTGCTCGCGCGCCGCTGCCTGAGCTTTCTGGGGCTGGCGGTCCGTGCCGGCGAAGCGGCAACGGGCTTCGAGAAGGTGCGCGAACTGCTGCGAAAGCGGCATGCCGTGGTTCTGTTGGCGGCGTCCGATGCCGCGGACGACGGTCGTGACAAACTGGCACGCCTGGCGGATGGCTTGCCGGTCATTGGGTTGTTTACCAGGGCCGAATTGAGCTTAGCCATCGGCCGCGAAAATGTGGTACATGCTGCGCTGCGCCGTGGCGGATTGGCGGACCGGTTCGTCGTCGAAGCAGCGCGCTTATGCGGATTTCGGGGTTCTGGTACGCCGACATCAGCTCGTGGCGCAGGCAGCAGGACGGAGCGGGAAGACGTAACGTGAGCGAAAACGTGAGCGAAACCGGTAAGAAGGAAACGCTGAGCCTGACGAAGGAGCCCAGACGGTTGGAGCTCCGGAAGGGGGTCGAGTCCAGCCAGGTGAAGCAGAGCTTCAGCCATGGCCGGACCAAGACCGTCCAGGTCGAAGTGCGCAAGAAGCGCAGCTTCGCCCGTGGTGCTCAGCCGGCCGAGCCGGAGCCGCCGAAGGCTGTCGAGCCGCCGCCCCCGGCCCCTGCGCCCGAAGCCGCCGCCGCGACGCCGGCGCCCGAGGCGCCGGCCGAGGATGACGGGCAGAAGGTTCGCCACGTTCTGCCGACGCTCAGCGAGGCCGAGAAAAAGACCCGTGCGCGCGCCCTGGAGAGCGCCCGGGCCGCCGATGAAGAGGCGCGGAAACGCGCCGAGGAGGACGGGCGACGGCGGGCCGAGGAAGAAGCGCGCCTTGCGACCGAACGCGAGGCTGCCGAAGCCCGCCGGCGTGAGGAGGAGGAGCGCAAACGGATCGAGGAGGAGGCGCGGCGCAAGGCCGAGGAAGAGGCGCAGCGCCGCCTGAACGAGACACCCGAGGAGGAGGCGAAACCGGCCCCGAAAGCCGCCGCGCCACGCGCGACCGTCAGTCAGGCCGAGATCGAGCGCGCCAAGCGTGAAGCCGCAAAGCGGCCCGCCCGGACGCCGGCCCGGCGCGGCCAGCAGCAGCAGCGCCGTGGCGGCGGCAAGCTGACCATCTCCGAAGCCCTGACGAACGAAGGCCGGCAGGAGCGTAGCCGCAGCCTGGCCGCGGTCCGGCGTGAGCGGGAGCGTGAACGCCGGCGCTCGGCGCTCAACGAATCCGGCGAACCCCGCAAGGTGGTGCGCGATGTCGTCGTGCCGGAATCGATCAGCGTCCAGGAACTGGCCAACCGCATGGCCGAGCGCGGCGTCGACGTGGTCCGGACCTTGATGGGCATGGGTGTCATGGCCACGGTGAACCAGACCATCGACGCCGATACGGCCGAGCTGGTGGTCAGCGAGTTCGGTCACAAGATCAAGCGCGTCAGCGCGGCTGACGTGGAGATTGGCGTGCGCGGCGAAACCGACGAAGACGATGCCAATTTGCAGCTGCGGCCCCCGGTCGTGACCGTGATGGGCCATGTCGATCACGGCAAGACGTCGTTGCTGGACGCCATCCGCGAATCCGATGTGGTCAGCGGCGAGGCGGGCGGCATTACCCAGCATATCGGCGCCTATCAGGTGGTGACGGCAGGGGGCAACCGCATCGCCTTCATCGACACGCCGGGCCACGAGGCGTTCACCTCAATGCGCTCGCGCGGCGCCAAGGTCACGGACATCGTCGTCTTGGTGGTGGCGGCTGACGACGGCGTCATGCCGCAGACGATCGAGGCGATCAATCACGCCAAGGCGGCCGAAGTGCCGGTCATCGTGGCGATCAACAAGATGGACCGGCCGGACGCCAATCCGAATCGCGTCAAGCAGGAGCTGCTTCAGTACGAGGTGATTCCCGAGGATATGGGCGGCGACGTCCAGTGCGTCGAAGTTTCCGCGACCGAAAAACAGAACCTGGACAAGCTGGAAGAAGCCATTGTCCTGCAGGCCGAGCTGCTGGAGCTGAAGGCCAATCCCGACCGCGAGGCGCAAGGCGTCATCATCGAGGCGAAGCTGGAGCGCGGCCGCGGCCCGGTCGGCACGGTTCTGGTGCAGCGCGGCACGCTCCGGGTCGGTGACGTCTTCGTGGCCGGCGCCGAATGGGGCAAGGTGCGGGCGTTGCTCGACAGCCGCGGCCAGCAGGTCGAGGAAGCCGGCCCGTCCGTGCCGGTCGAAGTGCTCGGCATGAACGGCGCGCCGCAGGCCGGCGACGAGTTCAGCGTCGTCGACAGCGAGGCCCGGGCCCGCGAGGTCGCTGCGTACCGTGGCGAGGTCGACCGCGACCGCCGCGCCGCCGCCGGCGGCCGCAGCTCGCTGGAGCAGATGTTCTCGCAGATCCAAAGCGGCGAGCAGAAGGTCGTGCCGCTGGTCGTCAAGGCCGACGTGCAGGGATCGCTCGAGGCCATCATCGGCGCCGCCGAGAAGCTGCACACCGACGAGGTGGCGACCCGCGTGCTGCACGGCGGCGTCGGCGGGATCAACGAATCCGACGTCACTTTGGCCGCCGCCTCGGACGCCGTCATCATCGGCTTCAACGTCCGGGCGAACGCCCAGGCCCGCGAGCTGGCCCGCCGCGATAATGTCGAGATCCGCTACTACGCGATCATCTATGAGCTGGTCGACGACCTGAAGGCGGCCATGAGCGGTCTCCTGTCGCCGCTGGTGAAGGAGAACCTGCTGGGCAACGCCGAGATCCGCGAGGTCTTCAGCATCACCAAGGTCGGCAAGGTGGCCGGCTGCATGGTCACCAACGGCTTGGTCCGGCGGAACGCCCGCGTGCGGCTGCTGCGCGACAATGTGGTGATCCACGATGGTGGCCTGTTGAAGACGTTGAAGCGGTTCAAGGAAGACGTGCGCGAGGTCAAGGAAGGCACCGAGTGCGGCATCGCGCTGGAGAACTACCAGGACATCCAGGTCGGGGATGTGTTGGAGGTCTTCGAATTGGAGGAGGTTCAGCGCGAGCTCTAGGCGCGCGCCTGACCCGTCCCGTACGTAGTTCTTTTCCGAAGGTGATGGCATGGCGAAATCGCGCGGTGCCCCGGCCCGGATCGACGATCCGCGCGGCCTGACGCAGCGGCAGCTGCGCGTCGGCGAACTGGTGCGCCAGGCGCTGAGCGAGATCCTGACCCGTGGCGAGATCC
This sequence comes from Alphaproteobacteria bacterium, assembly GCA_965232515.1. Classification (GTDB taxonomy): domain Bacteria; phylum Pseudomonadota; class Alphaproteobacteria; genus JANQKO01. The sequence continues at coordinate 4,565,055 of CBDDPY010000002.1, forward strand.
GCGATCCGGCGCTGCATGACGTCGCGATCACGGTGTCCGAAGCCCGCGCCAGCGCCGATCTGCGCCATGCCGTCTGTTTCGTCGTGCCGCTGGGCGGCCGCAACACCGATACGGTGGTGGCGGCCCTGAACCGGAATGCCGCCTGGCTCTCCGGCCAGGTCGCGCGGCGGGTGCAACTGAAATTCGCGCCCCGGGTCAGCTTTAAAGCCGACGAAAGCTTCGATCAGGCCGATCGCATCGGCGCCCTGCTCCGGCGCGGGGACGTCGCGGCCGATCTGGCATCGGACCATGATGCCGACCCCACCGACGACGGGGACCGGACGGGTGGCCCGTAAGCGTCGGGGACGGCCGGTCAACGGCTGGATTGTCCTCGACAAGCCGGCCGGCATGACCTCGACCCGCGCCGTGTCCGAGGTTCGGCGTCTGTTCCAGGCCGCTAAGGCCGGGCATGCGGGGACGCTCGATCCGCTGGCCACGGGCGTGCTGCCGATCGCGCTCGGCGAGGCGACCAAAGCCATGGCCTTTGTCGTTGATTCCGGCAAGACCTATCGTTTCAGCCTGTGCTGGGGCCAGGAACGCGATACCGACGATTCCGAGGGCGGTGTCGTGGCGGAGTCGGCCGAACGGCCGGAACGGGAGGCGGTCGAGCGGGCGCTTGCCGATTTCGTGGGCGAGATCCGTCAGCGGCCGCCGGCCTATTCGGCCATCAAGGTCGACGGCGAGCGGGCCTACGATCTGGCCCGGGCGGGAAGCCCGCCCGAGCTGGAACCGCGCATTGTCCGGATCGACGCGTTGCGTCTGGTCGATTGGCAGCCGCCCGACGCGGCCAGCTTCGAGATGTGCTGCGGCAAGGGGGCCTATGTGCGGGCCATCGCCCGGGACCTCGGCCGCGCGCTGGGCTGTCTGGCCTACGTCTCGGCCCTGCGCCGGACCCGGGTCGGACCGTTTGACGAGGCGGCTGCAATTTCGCTGGATAAATTACAGACCATCGGGCATAAAGAGCCGCCCGAAGGGGCATTGTTGCCGGTTGAGACCGCGCTGGCCGACATCCCGGCGCTGGCCGTGACCGGCTCGGAGGCTTCCCGACTTAGATGTGGGCAGGCCGTCCGGGTACCCAGCAGTATGGAAGGCACGATATACGCCACAGCCGAAGGTCGGCCCGTGGCACTCGCCCAGATTTCGGGCGGAGAAGTGCGTCCGGTGCGGGTATTTAACCTCTGACCGACAGGAGTTTTGACGATGTCGATCACAGCCGAGCGTAAAGGCGAGCTCATCAAGGAGTTCGCGGTAAAGGACGGCGACACAGGCTCGCCGGAAGTACAGGTGGCCATCCTGACCGAACGGATCGTCAACCTGACGGAGCATTTCAAGACCCACAAGAAAGACAATCACTCGCGTCGCGGGCTGCTGAAGATGGTCAGCCAGCGTCGGCGGCTGCTCGACTACCTCAAGCGCAAGGACAGCGCCCGGTATGAGCAGGTGATCAAGCGGCTTGGCCTCCGCAAGTAACGGCCACACGGTGTCACGACAGCGGTCGATCGGCCATGGCCGTCGACGGAACGATCCGGTGACCCCGGTCCGGCAACGGGCCGGTGCGGTCGCGCGGATGCGTTGCTGCGTGCCGCGCAGGTAAGCAATGGGCCGGCGGCGCAAGGGCGCCGTGTGACGGCCACGACCGAAGAAAGAAGAGAGAATGTTCAACATACATCGCAAGGAACTGGATTGGGGCGGGCGCAAGCTCGTGATCGAGACTGGCCGCATGGCCCGGCAATCCGATGGCGCCGTACTGGTGACCTACGACGAGACCGCCGTATTGTGCACGGCCGTCGCCGCCAAGGAGCCGCGCGCCGGCATCGATTTCTTCCCTCTCACCGTTCACTATGTCGAGAAGACCTACGCCGCCGGAAAAATCCCCGGCGGCTTTTTCAAGCGTGAAGGCCGGCCCGCGGAAAAGGAGGTCTTGACCTCACGCCTGATCGACCGGCCGATCCGGCCGTTGTTCGCACCGGGTTTCCGGAACGAAACCCAGATCATCTGTACGACGCTCAGCCACGATCTGGAGAACGATCCCGATATCGTGGCGATGATCGGCACCTCGGCCGCGCTTACCTTGTCGGGCATCCCGTTCATGGGTCCGATCGGCGCCGCCCGGGTCGGTTACATCGATGGTCAGTATGTGCTCAATCCGCGTCTGGACGAACTGCCGTCCAGCGACCTCGACATGGTCGTCGCCGGCACGCCGGACGCGGTGATGATGGTCGAATCCGAGGCCAAGGAGCTGTCGGAAGACGTCATGCTGGGCGCGGTGATGTTCGCCCATCGTGAGTTCCAGCCAGTGATCAACGCGATCATCGAGCTGGCCGAAGCCTGCGCCAAGGAGCCCTGGGATCTGCCGGAACCGGTCGATCACGGCGATCTGGCCGACAGGCTCGCCGCCCTGGTCGAGACCGATCTGCGCAGCGCCTATGCCGAGCCGGTAAAGCAGGCCCGGGTCGAGAAGATCGCTGCCGTGAAGAGCCGCGCCGTCGAGAGTCTGGCCGGCGAGGAAGCGGGCGATACGGCCGCAGACCCAAGCGATGTCGGCGATCTGTTCAAGAAGCTCGAGAAGAACGTGGTCCGGGGCCAGATCCTGGATACCGGCAACCGCATTGATGGCCGCGATACCCGGACGGTACGGCCGATCGTTTCCGAAGTCGGCGTGCTGCCCCGCACCCATGGCGCTGCCCTGTTCACGCGTGGCGAGACGCAGGCCCTGGTGGTGACGACGCTCGGCACCGGCGAGGATGAGCAGTTCGTCGATGCGCTCGAGGGCGAGTACCGGCAGCACTTCATGCTGCACTACAATTTCCCGCCCTATTCCGTCGGCGAAGCCGGACGGTTCGGCTTCACCGGCCGACGCGAAATCGGCCACGGCAAGCTGGCCTGGCGGGCGCTGCACGCCGTGCTGCCGGACAAGGAAGAATTCCCCTACACGATCCGCATCGTCTCGGAGATTACCGAGTCGAACGGCTCGTCGTCGATGGCGACGGTTTGCGGCGCGTCATTGTCCATGATGGACGCCGGCGTGCCGTTGGCGCGGCCCGTAGCCGGCATCGCCATGGGCCTGATTCTCGAAGGCGAGAAGTACGCAATACTGTCGGACATCCTTGGCGACGAGGATCATCTCGGCGACATGGACTTCAAGGTCGCCGGCACCACCGACGGCGTCACCTCGCTGCAGATGGACATCAAGGTTGCCGGCATCACCGAAGCGATCATGCGCGATGCGCTGTCGCAGGCCCAGGAAGGCCGCCTGCACATTCTCGGCGAGATGGGCAAGGCGATCGGTGAGTCACGGCCGGATCTGAAGAAGACCGCGCCGCGCATTCACGCCATGAAGATCAACACCGACAAGATCCGCGACGTGATCGGCAGCGGCGGCAAGGTGATCCGCGAGATCACCGAGAAGACCGGCAGCAAGATCGATATCGGCGATGACGGTACGATCAAAATCGCCTCGCCGAACCAGGAGAACATCGACGCGGCGGTGAAGTGGATCAGCGATATCGTGGCCGAGCCAGAAGTCGGCGTGATCTACCGCGGCAAGGTGGTCAAGGTCGTCGATTTCGGCGCCTTCATCAACTTCATCGGCAACCGGGACGGCCTCTGCCACATTTCCGAGCTGGCGCCTTACCGCGTCAAGCAGGTGACGGACATCATCAAGGAAGGCGATGAGGTCTGGGTCAAGTGCCTGGGTATCGACGATCGCGGCAAGGTGCGCCTGTCGATGAAGGTCGTCGATCAGGAAACCGGCCAGGAGATCGCGCCGCAAGCCCAAGAGGCGGGCGCCGAATAAGCGCGCGCCTTCGGGCGAATTCAGTTTGGGGGTCAGTCTGGGAGACGGAAAAGCGCGGGCCAAAGCCCGCGCTTTTTTCGTTTCGGATGCGGCGCCCTGGTTCCCTTGGCCTCAGGACGAGCCGTTGTTCGGATTTGGAATGCCGACGACGTGGAAGCCCGCGTCCACGTGCATGACCTCGCCGGTGACGCCTCGGGACAGATCGCTCAACAGATAGAGCGCGGCCGAGCCGACCTCGTCGAGCTGTACGTTGCGCCGCAACGGTGCGTGGTCGCGATTGTAATGATAGACGTAACGGGCATCGCCGATCGCCGAGCCGGCCAGCGTGCGCATCGGACCGGCAGACAGCGCGTTGACCCGGATCGAGCGCGGGCCGAGATCGTTGGCGAGATACCGCACGCTCGCTTCCAACGCCGCTTTGGCAACGCCCATCACGTTATAGCTCGGCATCACGCGTTCGGCGCCGAGATAGGTCAACGTCACCAGGCTGCCGCCGTTCGTCATCAGCGCAGCCGCGCGTCGGGCGATGTCGGTGAACGAATAGCAGGAGATGCGCATGGTCCGCGCGAAGTTCTGCCGCGTCGTGTCGACATAACGGCCGCGCAGCTCGTTCTTGTCGGAATAGGCGACGGCGTGAACCACGAAGTCGAGGCTGCCCCAACTGTCCGCCAGCGTCGCGAACGCGTCATCCAGCGTCGCCGCGTTCTCCACGTCGCAGGGCATGATCAGGTCCGCGCCCGTCGACTTCGCCAACGGTTCGACCCGCTTGCGCAGCGCATCGTCCTGATAGGTAAAGGCCATGGCGGCGCCGTGCCGCGCCAGCATGCGGGCAATACCCCAGGCTATGGAGTGATCGTTCGCGACCCCAATGACAAGCCCCCGCTTGCCGGCCATCAGCCCCTGCTTTTCACCGGCCCCTGACATCTGCTCATTTTCGACTGGTTGTCTCATGCCTTTCCCGGTCGACGACGACCCCATGTACCGTAGTTACGTTACGACGTCGGTCGGTCAGTTTTCGTGACGCTTGAACACCAATGTCGCATTCGTTCCCCCAAATCCGAAACTGTTGGACATCACGTGTTTGAGACCGGCGTTGTCGCGGCGTTCCAGCACGATCGGCGAGTTGGCGAATTCCGGATCCAGATTCTCGACATTGGCCGACGCCGCGATGAAGTCATGCTCCAGCATCAGCAGCGTATAAATCGCCTCATGCACCCCTGCCGCGCCCTGACTGTGGCCGGTCAATGACTTGGTCGAGCTGATTGGCGGCACGTCGTTGCCGAAAGCCTGGTGGATGGCGTCGGTCTCTCGGATATCGCCGATCGGCGTGCTGGTGCCGTGCGCATTGATGTAATCGATGCGTCCGTCGACGTCGGTCAAGGCCTGACGCATGCAACGCACCGCCCCCTCGCCTGACGGCTGGACCATGTCGAGGCCGTCCGAGGTCGCGCCATAGCCGACCAATTCACCGTAGATCTTGGCGCCGCGCGCCAGAGCGTGTTCCAATTCCTCCAGCACGACGACGCCGCCGCCGCCCGAGATCACGAAGCCGTCCCGGTCGACATCGTAGGCGCGCGAAGCTTTCGCCGGCGTGTCGTTGAACTTGGACGACATGGCGCCCATGCCGTCAAACAGCACGGACAGCGTCCAGTCCAACTCCTCGCCGCCGCCGGCAAAGACAATGTCCTGTCGGTTGAGTCGGATCAGGTCCGCGCCCTGACCGATACAATGGGCGCTGGTGGCGCACGCGGCGCTGATCGAGTAGGAGACGCCTTTGATCTTGAATTCGGTGGAGAGGCAGGCCGAGTTCGTGCTCGACATGCAGCGCGGCACCATATAGGGGCCGACGCGCTTCGGCCCCTTCTCCCGCGCCGTATCTGCGGCCAGGACCTGATTCTTGGTGGACGGCCCGCCGGAGCCCATGATCAGGCCGGTGCGCTCATTCGAAATCAGGCTTTCGTCCAGCCCGGCGTCGGCGATCGCTTCCTGCATCGACAGGTAGTTGTAGGCAGCGCCATCGCCCATGAAGCGTTTGACCTTGCGGTCGATGGCCGCGTCCAGATCGACTTTCAGCGTGCCGTGCACATGGCAGCGAAAGCCCATGTCGCGGTACACCTCGGCGAACTCGATGCCCGACCGGCCCTCGCGCAACGCCTGCAGGACTTCGTCCTTGTTGTTGCCGATGCTGGAAACGATGCCAAGGCCCGTAACGACGATGCGACGCATATGCTGTTCCTATCCCGACGCGGTCTCGGCAAACAGCCCGACTCGAAGATCCTGCACTTCACAGGCCGTCTCGCCGTCGGCTTTCACGACGCCATCGGCGATGCCCATGACGAGTCTGCGGTTGATCACCCGTTTGACGTCAATGTTGAAGGTGACCTTTTTCACCGTGGGCAGGATCTGGCTCGAGAGCCGGACCGAACCGGTGCTGATCGCGCGGCCTTTACCCGGGAGGCCGAGCCAACCGAGAAAGAACCCGACCAATTGCCACATCGCATCGAGACCAAGACAGCCTGGCATCACCGGATCGGATTCGAAATGGCAATCGAAAAACCAAAGATCCGGCCGGATATCCAGTTCGGCCACCAGCTCGCCTTTGCCGTAGCTGCCGCCGGTGTCGGCGATCCGCAGAATGCGGTCGACCATCAGCATCGGTGGCAGGGGCAGACGCGCGTTGCCGGGCCCGAACAGCAGTCCGTGCGCGCAGGCAATCAGGTCCTCGTACGTATAGCTCGATTTCGGCGTAAAGACGTTCGTCACAGTATGTCTTCGGAAGTGTAATTCAGCGTTGTCGATCGGCAGTCGCAATCCAGGCGATGCTGCAATTCAAGGCGCGCGACTATAACCCAAATGGGACACATCACAAATGCCAGCGTTGTGATGCTGAAAAAATGTCAAGCATTGCCTTGATCGACAAGGATTTTTCGCCGAGCGAAGGAAATTCCTGTCTTCGGAGGGTTAGACACCTGTTTGAAACGACTATAAAGAACCCTATATTTCCCCCATGATGTTGGCGTTCGACCGTTAGGAATCTAGCCATGCCGCATACGCGTCCATTTGCGGAAGTGTTAACCAAGCTTCGCGGTGTCGGGCTGCGCCCCACGCGGCAGCGGCTGGCGCTTGCCAAGTTGTTGTTTGATGGCAGCGACCGGCATGTGAGCGCCGAAACCCTGCATGACGAGGCCGCGGACGCCGGCGTCGCGGTCAGCCTGGCGACGGTCTATAACACCTTGCATCAATTCACCGAGGCGGGACTGCTGCGCGAGGTGGTCGTCGATTCGGGCCGGACGTATTTCGATACCAATACCAGCGAGCATCATCACTTCTTTTTCGAGGAAAACGGTGCGCTGCAGGATATTTCTGGCGACAGCATCGGCGTTGCGAATCTACCGCCGGCGCCGGAAGGGACCGAAATCAGCAGCGTTGAAGTCGTGATCCGGCTGCGGAATCGCTGACCCGCAGACTCCTCCTGAAATTCAAGTCACTGAAAACACACTTAGAATCGTTCTAATGTGTTGACCCTGCTTGCCGACAGCGCTATATCTCGGATTAGCGCGGTTGGTCGCAGGCGCGGAACCGTTGTACGCGCAGCCGTCCGGCCTGCCGCCGCGTGTCGTAAATCAGCAGCCGGCGCTTGTCGACGTCGCCCGACGTCGGCGCTGGCCGATGATCTGAAGTCGAGGAGGATGGAGAACCCATATGTCGCTCAAGGGCAGCAAAACCGAACAGAACCTGAAAGACGCATTCGCCGGCGAAAGCCAGGCCAACCGGCGGTATCTTTATTTCGCTCAAAAGGCCGATGTCGAAGGCTACAACGATGTCGCCGCCGTATTCCGCTCGACCGCCGAAGGCGAGACAGGCCATGCCCACGGCCATCTGGAGTATCTTGAAGAGGTTGGCGATCCGGCGACGGGCGAGCCGATCGGTTCTACCGGCTTGAACCTGAAGGCAGCCATCGCCGGCGAGACGCACGAATACACGGACATGTATCCGGGTATGGCGCGGACTGCTCGCGAGGAAGGCTTCGAGGAGATCGCCGACTGGTTCGAGACCCTGGCGAAGGCCGAGAAGAGCCACGCCGGTCGGTTCCAGAAAGCGTTCGACACGCTCGACGACTGATCGTTGTCCGCCGCTGGACCAAGGTTCGGCGGCGACCAGTCGATTTGGGAAGGGGCCCGGTCACCGTGCCCTTTCCCTGCTCGTCCGATGGTTGCGTTTACGCGGCCGTCGACGTCGGCATCTCGGCTTGCCGTTCTGAAAGAGGCAGGAAGTGAAAGAAGGCAGCACTGAAGCGCCGATCCGCCATCCGTTGGACTGGCAAAGCCCCGAATTTCTCGATCAGGAGAAAATAGAGGACGAGATGGAGCGGGTATTCGACATCTGCCATGGATGTCGGCGCTGCTTCAATCTCTGCGACAGCTTTCCACGCCTGTTCGACCTGATCGACGAATCCGACACGGGCGAGCTGGATTCCGTCGATCGCAAGGACTACAAGCCGGTCGTGGACGCCTGCACGCTTTGCGACCTGTGCTTCATGACCAAGTGCCCTTACGTGCCGCCGCATGAATTCAACCTGGATTTTCCACACTTGATGTTGCGCTATCGGGCGGCCGAGCTGGCCAAGGGCGGCGTGCCGTTCACGCGCAAGCAGATGGCCGAGACGGATCGCAACGGTCGCATGGCGGGCATGATGTCGCCGGTCGCGAACTGGGCCACGGCCGAGGGCAACGGGCTGACGCGGCCGCTGCTGGAGGCGACCGCCGGCATACATCGCGACGCCGCGTTGCCGAAGTTCCATGGCAACACCTTTGTCAAGCAGGCCAAGGCCGCGCCGCCGCCGGTCAATGCCGGCGCGCCCGCGCATGGACGCAAGGCCGTGCTCTACGCCACCTGCTTCGCCAACTACAACGATCCGGACATTGGCCGCGCCGCCCAGGCGGTGCTGTCCCGCAACGGTGTCGAGACCGAGGTCGTCTACCCCTCGTGCTGCGGCATGCCGATGTGGGAGCAGGGCAATATTGCGCAGGTGGCCGAAAACGCCCGCAAGGTGGCCGCCGAGATGCAACCGTGGCTGGATAAGGGCTACGACATCATTGCTCTGGTGCCGTCGTGCGCGCTGATGCTGAAATTCGAGTGGCCGCTGGCGCTGCCGGACGATGCCGAGGTAAAGCGGCTGTCCGAGCAGACCTTCGATATCTCCGAGTACATCGTCGATATCGCCCGCAAGGAGGGGTTGGCCGACGGCCTCAGTCCGCTGCAAGGCGGCGTGATGCTGCACTTCGCTTGCCATGCCCGGGCCCAGAACATGGGGCCGAAGGGCGCCGATATGTTGCGGCTGATCCCTGACACCGAGATCGGCGTGATCGAGCGCTGCTCGGGCCATGGCGGCGCCATGGGTGTGATGAAGGATTTCTTCGAGACCGGACTCAAGGTTGGCAAGCCGGTAGCGCGGCAGGCGCGCAAGTCCGGCAAGGCGCATGTGGTTTCCGAATGCCCGCTCGCCAGCGACCATATCCGCCAGGGCATGGAGCGCGTGGACGGTGAGGGCGAAGCGCCGAAAACCGTGGCGCATCCGATCCTGCTGTTCGCCCGCGCCTACGGCGTCAGCTTGTAAGTCTTCGAATCCGAGGTATCCAGATGATGGCAAAGCACGAGATCACCAGCGCCGACATCATGCCGATCGTCGAGTACGGCAAGATCCGGCGGGCGCACCGGCAGGAGCTGATCGCGCGCAAGAAACACCGCCGGCTCGAGGTCGGTCCATTGGCGACCTTCTATTTCGAGAACTACGACACCATGTGGTCGCAGATCCACGAGATGCTGTGGATCGAAAAGGGCGGCGAAGAACAGGTCGCCGACGAGTTGGACGCATACAATCCGTTGATTCCGAAGGGCCGCGAACTGGTTGCGACGATGATGTTCGAAATCGACGACCCGCGGCGGCGCGCGCAGGTGCTGTCCCGGCTCGGGCAGGTCGAGGAAACCGTGACCCTGCGCATCGGCGGCGAGACCGTGGCGGCGCTGCCGGATTTGCAGGACGGCGTCGAGCGCACGACGTCGGACGGCAAGACGTCGTCCATCCACTTTCTGCACTTCCCATTCACGGATGCGCAGGCGGCGAAGTTCCGGGACGCCGACACCGAGGTTATCCTCGGCGTCGGGCACGAGAACTATGCCCATATGGCGGTCATGCCCAAGGCCATGCGCGCCGAGCTGTCGAAAGATCTCGACTAGCCATCTGCTTGGCAGGGTCGAAACGGATTTGTAGGCTCAGGGAATTGATTTACCGATCAGAGATAGCCCTTGGGCCGCATCGTCATTGCCTGCTACCGGCCGAAACCCGGCCATGAAGCCGACCTGGCGCGGCTGGTCGACGGTCATGTCGATATGCTCCGCTCGCTGGGTCTGGTGACGGACCGCGCGCCCGTGGCGATGCAGGCTGACGACGGCACGATCGTCGAGGTCTTCGAGTGGGCGTCGGCCAAGGCGATCGAGCAGGCGCATGCCGACCCGGCGGTGCAACAGCTCTGGACCGAGTTCGCCGCCGTTTGCGACTATGTGCCGATCGCTGGCGTCGCGGAGGCCAAGAACCTGTTTTCCGAATTCACGCCGCTCTGAAGCTGGGCACTAGTCGAAGATCTCGTCCGGCAAGATGCCGAAGATCTGCTGGCGCGCCAGCCAGCCCTCGCGGTCGGCGATTTCCAATTGGCACCATTTTTCCTGGCAGGCCAGCAGCCGGCCGACCACGCCCTGCTCGGCCCGCAGCACCGGCGCGGCGCTGTTCTCGGGCGCGCGGCGCAGCGTGGCCAGGTCGTCGGTGATGACGGCCGCGCGGCGATTCGACAGCAGGTTCTTGTGCACCCAGCCCTCGGCGCCGTCGAGGTCGCGCACCTTGCGCCAGTATTCGAACTCGGCCGTCACCATCACCGGCAGGCCCTTGCGCACGAACACCCAGGTCACGGGATAGTTCTTGCCGGGCCCGGCGCGCAGATTGACTTCCTTCGCCGCCAGGCTGACGAAGCGCGGGATCGGCAGGCCGCTCGATCCTTTCTGGGCGTACGCGACGGGCGTGGCGCCGAGGAACGCCAGGGACAAAACTGCGGCAAGAACGTGACGAATCGGACGCGCGCTCACGGCGATCCTTATGCAGTCGCCGCCTCGGCCGGTCAAGAAGGCCATCGCGCGTTCGATTGTCGCTGTCGGACATCTCTGCTACAGACTAGAGCAATGCTCATTAGAGCCGCCGCCGCCGGGAAACGCCGTCATGCCGCATAACAAGCCGTTGGTCATCGTCACGCGGAAGCTGCCCGATCCGACGGAAACGCGGATGATGGAGCTGTTCGATACCCGGCTGAACGTGGACGATTCGCCCATGGATCGGGAGGCGCTGATCGAGGCGGTGAAGATCGCCGACGTGCTGGTGCCGACCGTCACCGACCATATCGACGCCGAGATCCTGACTGCGGCCAGTCCCCGGCTGCGGCTGATCGCCAGCTTCGGCACCGGCGTCGACCATATCGACCTTGCGGTCGCCCGCGACCGCGGCATCGTCGTCACCAACACGCCGGGCGTGCTGACCGAGGACACGGCCGACATGACCATGGCCTTGATCCTGGCCGTGCCGCGCCGCCTGACCGAGGGCGAGCGCCTGATGCGGGCCGGCGGCTGGACCGGATGGTCGCCGACCGGCATGCTCGGCCACCGGATCTGGGGCAAGCGGCTCGGCATCATCGGCATGGGCCGGATCGGCAGCGCGGTCGCCAAGCGGGCGCGGGCCTGCGGCCTGTCGATCCACTACCACAACCGGCATCCGGTCGCTGAAGCGCTGGAGGACGAGCTCGAGGCGACTTATTGGGAGAGCCTCGACCAGATGCTGGCGCATATGGACATCGTCTCGGTGAACTGCCCGCACACGCCGGCGACCTATCACCTGCTGTCGGCGCGGCGGCTCAAGCTGCTGCAGCCGCATGCCGTCATCGTCAACACCTCGCGCGGCGAGGTCATCGACGAGACGGCGCTGGTCGAGATGCTGACGCGTCAGGAGATCGCCGGCGCCGGCCTCGACGTCTACGAGCACGAGCCCGCTGTGAACCCCAAGCTGCGCCAGCTCGACAACGTCGTGCTGCTGCCGCACATGGGCAGCGCCACGATCGAAGGCCGCATTGCCATGGGCGAGCGGGTGCTGATCAACATCAAGACCTTCGTCGACGGTCACCGCCCGCCCGACCGCGTCATCGACGAGGCCGCGTTGACGCCATAAGGGCTCTACGCAGCGTGTGAGGTGAGATCGCGGATTGTCGGCTGATCGCCGCAGAGCCGGCAAGCCGGGTCTCGTTTTACTTTCACTTTGCGCCATTCGGCGGCCAAGCCGTCGTAGATCAACAGTCGGCCGCTCATGCTGTCGCCGATGCCCAGCAGTTCCTTGATGACCTCAGTGGCCTGCAGCGAGCCCATGACGCCGGCCATGGCGCCCAGCACGCCGCCCTCGGCGCAGGACGGCACCATGTGCGGCGGCGGCGGTTCGGGGAAAATGCAGCGGTAGCAGGGCTTGTCGCCGGACTCGTAGGCCCGGAAGGTCGAGAGCTGGCCGTCGAAGCGCAGCACCGCCGCCGAGACCAGCGGCTTGCGCGCGAGGTAGCAGGCGTCGTTCAGCAGGAACCGCGTGTCGAAATTGTCGGTGCCGTCGGCCACCAGGTCATAGTCCGCGATCAGGTCCATGACGTTGTCGGCGGTCAGGCGTTCGGGATGCGGCCGCAGCCGCGCGTCGGGGTTCAATGCGGCGACCGTCGCGCCGGCGCTCTCGACCTTGGGCTGGCCGACCCGGTCGGTCGTGTGCGCGATCTGCCGCTGCAGGTTCGACAGCGACACCACATCGTCGTCGACCACGCCGATCGTGCCGACGCCTGCCGCGGCCAGATACATGATCAGCGGCGAGCCCAGCCCGCCCGCGCCCACGACCAAGACCTTCGACTGCAACAGCTTGACCTGCCCGATCCCGCCGACGTCGTGCAGGATGATGTGCCGGGCGTAGCGCTCGATCTGCGGTTCGGTCAGGTCCATGGCGGCCGTCAGCTGGAGCCGCCTTGGTCGAACAAGGCCGTCGACAGATAGCGTTCGGCGAACGACGGTACGATCGCCACGATCAGCTTGCCGGCATTCTCGGGCCGGGCGCCGACCTCGGCGGCGGCGGCGAGCGCCGCGCCCGAGGAGATGCCGACCGGCAGACCTTCCAATCGGGCGACGTTTCGCGCGGTCTCGAATGCCGTCTCGTTGCCGATGGTGATGACTTCGTCAATGATCTCCCGGTTCACGATCTCCGGTACGAAGCCGGCGCCGATACCCTGGATCTTATGCGGCCCCGGCGTACCGCCTGTCAGCACCGGGCTGTCCTCCGGCTCCACGGCGACCATTTTCAGGTCCGGATTGCGGGACTTCAGCACCTCGCCGACGCCGGTGATGGTACCGCCGGTCCCGACGCCGGAGACCACGATATCGACCCGGCCGTCGGTATCGTTCCAGATTTCCTCGGCCGTGGTCGCGCGGTGGATCGCCGGGTTGGCCGGGTTTTGGAACTGCTGCGGCATTGCGGCGTCGGGCAGCTCGGCCAGCAACTCCTCGGCCCGGGCGATCGCGCCCTTCATGCCCTTCTCGGCCGGCGTCAGCTCCAGTTCGGCGCCGAGCAGTGCCAGCATCTTGCGCCGCTCGACGGACATGCTTTCCGGCATCGTCAGGATCAGCCGGTAGCCCTTGGCGGCGGCGACGAACGCCAGCGCGATGCCGGTGTTGCCGGAGGTCGGCTCGACCAGCACGGTCTGCGGCCCGATATGGCCGTCGCGTTCCATGGCCTCGATCATCGCGACCCCGATCCGATCCTTCACCGAGGCCAGCGGATTGAAGAATTCCAGCTTGCCGGCGATCTCGGCCAGCGCGCCGCTCTTGTCGGCGAAGCGGCTGAGCCGGACCAGCGGCGTATCGCCGATGGTGTCGACGATAGATTCGTAAATTCGCCCGCGTCCCGCCGTTTGTCGTGCCTTGGTTCCGCTCATGTCGTTCCCGCCCGTTCCGTTCGCGCGTCAGATCGCAAAATCGGCATGCTCACGCGTCGCCGCCGGTATGCCGACGGCGTTGGCGCGCTGGCACAGATCCTCGATGGTGATCGCTTCCAGCCGCGCCGTCAGCTCGGCCTGCAGCTCGCCCAGCAGGGGTCGTACGACCTGATGGCCCAGTGCCGAGCCGCAGTCCGCGTCGGTGCCCTCGCCGGTGTCGTTCGTGTCGGTCTCCGCCACCACCCGCACCACGTCGGCGACGGTGATCCGGCGCCGCTCGCGGGCCAGACGATAGCCGCCGCGCGGGCCGCGCACGCCGCGCAGGATGCCGGCGCGCACCAGTTGCTGCATGACCTGCTCCAGATAGCGCTGCGGAATGCCCTGCCGTTCGGTGATCTCTTTCGATTGCACGGGATCGGGCCGCGCGTTGTAGGCGATGTCGACCACCGCCTCCAGCGCGTAGAGTGTCTTGCGTGACAGTTGCAGCATCGCCGCTAGCTGCCTGTCGAGCCGTAGCCGCCGGCGCCGCGCGTGCTGTCGGGCAGTGCCTCGACCTCACGCCACGCCGCCCGCGTGAACGCGGCGATGACCAGTTGCGCGATACGCTGCCCGCGCTCGATCGCCACCGGCTCGCGCCCGTGATTGATCAGCACGACGCCGATCTCGCCGCGATAATCGGCATCGACGGTGCCGGGGCTGTTCAGGACCGTCAGGCCGTGCTTCAGCGCCATCCCCGAGCGCGGTCGGACCTGCGCTTCATAGCCGTCGGGCAGCGCGATGCTGATCCCGGTCGGGATCAATTGCCGGTCGCCGGCGCCCAGCCGGACTGTATCGTCAACGGCCGCGACCAGGTCCATGCCGGCGCTGCCGGGCGTGGCGTAGGCCGGCAGATCCAGATCGCGCCCATGCGGCAGCCGGCGGATCGCAATCTCAACTAATGCCGTCATGCCGAGGCGGCGTTCGCCGCGAAATGGTCGGCGACCCGTGTCGCAAGGCGCGCGGCGACTTCGGTCTTCGACAGTTTGGGCCAGGAATCGACGCCGGCGCCGCTGACGATATGCACGGTGTTGTCGTCACCGCCCATCACGCCGGCTGCCGGCGAGACGTCGTTGGCGACGATCCAGTCACAGCCCTTGCGCGCCCGCTTGGCCTGCGCGTGCTCGACAACGTTTTCGGTTTCGGCGGCGAAGCCGATCACTAGATCGGGCCGGCCGTCGTTGCGCCCGCTCAGGCTCGCCAGGATGTCGGGGTTTTCGACCAGGCGCAGCGGCGGCACGGATTTGCCGTCCTTTTTGATCTTCTGTTCCGCCGCGCCGTCGACACGCCAGTCGGCCACCGCCGCGGCGCAGACCGCGACATCGGCCGGCAGCGCCGATTCACAGGCGCGCAGCATCTCGCGGGCCGATTCGATACGCACCACGCGGACACCGGGCGGATCGGCTAGGTCGGTCGGGCCAGAGACCAGCGTGGTCTCCGCGCCGAGCCGCGCCAGCGCGTCGGCGATTGCATGGCCCTGCTTGCCCGACGACCGATTGGCGAGATAGCGCACCGGATCGACCGCCTCGTATGTGGGACCTGACGTCACCAGCGCCCGCCGGCCCTGCAGCCGCGGCGACGCGCCCATGAAGAACTGCTCGACCGCGGCGACAACCTCCAGCGGCTCGGCCATGCGTCCGCTGCCGACCTCGCCGCAGGCGAGGTCGCCAGCGCCCGGTCCGACGCGAAGGACGCCGTCGGCTTCGAGCTGTTGCACGTTGCGTTGCGTCGCGACGTGGTTCCACATCTCGACGTTCATCGCCGGCGCCACCATGACCGGCTTGTCGGTCGCCAGCAGGACCGTCGTCGCCAGGTCGTCGGCCATACCGGCGGCCATGCGCGCCATGATATCGGCCGTTGCCGGTGCCACCAGCAGCAGGTCCGCCTCCCGCGACAGCCGGATGTGCCCCATCTCGGCCTCGTCGGTCAGCGAAAAGACGTCCTGATAGACCTTCTCCTCGCTGAGCGCCGAGACCGACAACGGCGTCACGAACTGCGCGCCGCCGCGGGTCAGAACGCAGCGCACGGCGGCGCCCCGCTCCTTCAGGCGGCGGATCAGGTCCAGCGACTTGTAGGCCGCGATCCCGCCCGAGATGATCAGCAGGACGCGTTTGCCGTTCAGCATGGTCATGGCCTCATTCCACGGCGTTCCAGTGTATTTAGTCAACAATTACAGTTCCGCAAACGCGCGGGACCCAGATATGCGACTGGCAAAGGGCTTGACCCAGCCGGTATGGCCGATCCCTTTCAGACCGCCCAGCCGGAATGCAGGGCGGCGATGCCGCCGGCCAGATTTCGGTATTTGACGACGTCGAATCCGGCGCCGGTGATCATCTCGGCGAAGCGGTCCTGGTCGGGAAACTGCCGGATGCTTTCGGCCAGGTACTGATAGGCGGCGCGATCGCCCGCCACCATCTGGCCGATTTGCGGCAGCACCTTGAAGGAATAGGCGTCATAGACCGGTTCAAGACCAGCCACGGCCAGACGACTGAATTCCAGGCAGATGAACCGCCCGCCGGGCTTCAGGACCCGTCGGGACTCGGCCAGAACGGCCGCGATATCCGTGCAGTTGCGGATGCCGAAGGCGATCGTGACGGCGTTGACGGCGCGGTCTTTCAGCGGCAGGGACTCGCCGTCGCCGCACAGCCAGTCGACGTGGCTGTCGTCCAGCTTGCGCCGCGCCGCCCGGCTGCGGCCGACCTGCAGCATTTCGGCATTGATGTCGACGATGCTGACATGTCCGCGGCCGCCCATCCGGTCGAGAAAACGGAAAGCGATGTCACCGGTGCCGCCGGCCAGGTCCAACAGATGCATATCGGGGCGCGGTCGCAGCCAGTCGATCAGCGCCGTCTTCCACAACCGGTGCAGACCGCCCGACATCAGGTCGTTCATCAGGTCGTAGCGGCGGGCGACGCTGTCGAAGACCGCCCGCACGCGCCCGGCCTTTTCCGACCGCGGCACGGTCTCGAAGCCGAAGTGGGTCAGCGTCTCGCCGTCGCGCGGTTCGAAGTTCGTCGTGCCCATGTCTTGGATATAGCGCATGCCCGGGCCTTGCGCTATCGTCCGCCGCCATGCCTGAACTGCCGGAAGTCGAGACCGTCCGCCGCGGCCTGATCGGGCCGCTCGAAGGCCGTGTGCTGGCGCGCGTGCAACAGAACCGGCCGGATCTGCGCTGGCCGCTGCCGGCTAACTTCGCCAAGCGGCTCACCGGACGGCGCGTCCAACGGCTCGACCGGCGCGCCAAGTTCATCCTCGCCCGTCTCGACGACGGCCAGGTCTGGATCACCCATCTCGGCATGTCGGGCCGGATGCTGTTGAGCCGCGACGCCACCGTGCCGCCGGGCCCGCACGATCACATCGTCATCGAGACCGACGGCGGCGATGTCGTGACGTTCAACGACGTCCGCCGGTTCGGGATGATGGATCTGGTGCCGGAAGACGACATCGCCGAGCATTTTCTGCTGCGCGAGCTCGGGCCGGAACCGCTCGGCAACGCCTTTAACGACGCGGCGCTGTCGGCGGCGCTCGCCGGCCGCAAGACGCCGATCAAGGCGGCGCTGCTCGACCAGAAGATCGTCGCCGGGCTCGGCAACATCTATGTCTGCGAAGCGCTTTACCGCGCCGGCATCTCGCCGAAGCGCCTGGCGCGGTCGGTTGCCGGAAAGCGCGCGGCGCGCCTGGTGCCGGCAATCCGCGATGTGCTCGACCAGGCGATCGCCGCCGGCGGCTCCAGCCTGCGGGACTACGTCCAGGCCTCGGGCGAGCTTGGTTATTTCCAGCACAACTTCGCCGTCTACGGCCGCGAGGGCGAGCCCTGCCAGAACTGCGGCAAGCCGGTAAGGCGAATCGTGCAGAGCGGCAGATCGACCTTCTATTGCGGCGCCTGCCAGCGCTAGCGTTTCTTCGCGGCCGGCAAGGTTGATTCGATTGCGGCCGATACCGTAAACAAGCGGGCCCCTGGCGTTGGCGCGGCCCCCGGGCCGCGAATCGTCGGTCCCTCTCCCTCACGCGACGACGGGGCGGCGGGCGTTGATCTCTTGAGGAGCCAGACATGGCCTACGAAAACATTCTCGTCGATACGCAGGGCGCGGTCGGCATCATCCGGCTGAACCGGCCGAAGGCATTGAACGCCTTGAACGCGGCCTTGGTGGCCGATGTCGGCGCGGCGCTCGATGCGTTCGAGGCCGACGACGAGATCGGCTGCATCGTGCTGACCGGCAACGAGAAGGCATTCGCCGCCGGCGCTGACATCAAGGAGATGCAGCCAAAGGATTATATGGTCGTCTACAAGGAGGACTTCATCACCAGCGGCTGGGAGCGGGTGGCCCAATGCCGCAAGCCGATCATCGCCGCGGTGGCCGGCTTCGCGCTCGGCGGCGGCTGCGAGGTGGCCATGATGTGCGACTTCATCATCGCCGCCGACAACGCCAAGTTCGGCCAGCCGGAAATCCAGCTCGGCACCATACCGGGCGCCGGCGGCACCCAGCGCCTGACCCGGTTCGTCGGCAAGTCGAAGGCCATGGAGATGGTGCTGACGGGCCGGATGATGGATGCCGAGGAAGCCGAGCGCGCCGGCCTGGTCAGCCGGGTGGTGGCGGTCGACGACCTGATGGAGGACGCCGTGGCGACGGCGGCCAAGATCGCCAAGCTGTCTCAGCCGGTGGTGATGATGGCGAAGGAATCGGTGAACCGGGCTTACGAATCCACGCTCGCCGAGGGCGTCCGCTTCGAGCGGCGCCTGTTCCATTCGACCTTCTCGACCGAAGATCGCAGCGAGGGCATGGCCGCCTTCGTGGAAAAACGCGAGCCGCAGTTCAAACACCGCTAGATGCATCGGCGCGAATCGGCCGCGTTAGTGATTGTTACGGATTGACCAAGTCGGCGCCATGCGTCTATATCGGCGCCGCATGGATCGAGAGGCTTAAGGTTCCAGTATGGCAAACACGAAATCAGCGAAGAAACGGCTTCGCCAGACCGAGCGGCGCACGGCCGTCAATCGTGCGCGGACAAGTCGCGTTCGGACGTTTCTGCGACAGGTTGAAGAGGCGATTGCCAGCGGTAACAAGGACGCGGCCACCGAGGCTTTTAAGGCGGTCGAGCCCGAATTGATGCGGGGTGCACAGCACAACATCATGCATCGCAATACGGCCTCGCGGAAGATCTCGCGGCTGGCCCGACGCATCAACGCGATGTCGTAGCATTTTTGCAACAGTAGGGATAAAAAACGGTATCGCCCATCGGACGTTACAGCCTGGATTTTGGTTGAAGGTCAGTGCGTTGACCGGATTCCCGCGGCGCCGAAAGGGATCGATTTCCTAATATCCCTGAGTTCTCTATTTTGTCCTGTTGCATGCTGTTAACCGTCGCATTACTGTAACTCTGCTCCGCCAAGGCGGGGTGCCACAAATCAAACCAAAGTATCGGTGACTAACACCGGTTGCGGATCACATAATGGTCCGCAAGAGGGCATGCTTTGTGTTTTGAAATTGGCAACGAAGTAGTGTTGACTATTAAGCCTCGGGCGGGCTTTTCAATGCGGTATTATCAACCTGGATCCATCGAAACCGGTCCGGGCAAATAAAAAGGGGGCTCTAAATGGCTCTGCGGACTATTTGCGTGTCCAGCCATTCAAATCGGGAGAATATTCTAGGGGCGGCTAGGCGTAACCGAACGTTGAGTCGGTGCGCGTGTATAAACCGAATCGGAATACGCCATGTCTGTTGCACTGAGTAGGCCGGTTGCCGCTATGGATCGGTCGTTCGAAGAACAATGGGAGCGTGTCCGCGCCCGTCTGCGCGCGGAATATGGGGACGCCACTTTCAATAGCTGGCTGAAACCGCTGTTATTGCAGAGCGGGCGTGACGGCTTCGTCACGCTGACCGCGCCGACCCGGTTCATGCGGGATTGGGTCAACTCGCACTATGGCGAGCGATTGCGCGCCTTCTGGCAGGGCGAGAACGATAAGGTGCAGGAGGTCGAGATCCTTGTCCGGCCGCCGCAACCGGTCGCACGGCCGAAGCCTTCGGAAGATGCGGACGCGGCCGAACCCGCTCAGGCTGCCGAATCGGGCGCGCCGAGCGGCGGCGGCCGGGATATCGGTTCGCCGCTCGATCCGCGGTTTCGGTTCGACAGCTTTGTCGTCGGCCGCTCGAACGAGCTGGCCTATGCCGCGGCGCGGCGGGTGGCCGAATCGTCGACCGTTCGCTTCAATCCGCTGTTCCTCTATGGCGGCGTCGGCCTCGGCAAGACACATCTCATGCACGCTATCGCCTGGCACATCCGCGAGCGCGAGCCGGCGCGTCGCGTGGTCTATCTGTCGGCCGAGAAGTTCATGTACCAGTTCGTGCGGGCGTTGCGCGACAAGGAGTCCATGAGCTTCAAGCAGCAGTTCCGCTCTGCCGACGTGCTGATGATCGACGATGTGCAGTTCTTCAGCCGCAAGGATTCGACGCAGGAAGAGTTCTTCCACACGTTCAATGCGCTGATCGACCAGAACCGTCAGATCGTGATCTCGGCCGATCGCTCGCCAACCGATCTGGAAGACATCGAGGAACGGATCCGCTCCCGCCTTGGCTGGGGTCTGGTGGCCGACATCCATCATACCGACTACGAGCTGCGGCTCGGGATCCTGCAGGCCAAGGCGCGCGGCGCCGGCGCCCAGGAGGTGCCGCCGAAGGTGCTGGAGTTCCTGGCCCACCGGATCACCTCGAATGTCCGCGAGCTGGAAGGCGCGTTGAACCGGATCCTGGCCTACGCCAATCTCGTCGGCCGGCCGATCAGCCTGGAGATGACCCAGGAGGTGCTGCAGGACCTGCTGCGGGCCAACGATCGGCGCGTCACCATCGACGAGATCCAGAAGAAGGTGGCGGCGCACTACAACATCCGCATCGCCGACATGCATTCGGCCCGCCGCGCGCGCAATGTCGCCCGCCCGCGACAGATCGCCATGTATCTGTCGAAGCAGTTGACGACGCGGTCGCTGCCGGAGATCGGCCGCAAGTTCGGTGGCCGCGACCACACCACGGTGATGCATGCCGTGCGCCGGATCGAGGAGCTGCGCCAGACCGATTCGACGCTGGCCGAGGACATCGATCTGCTGCGGCGGATGTTGGAGGCCTGATCACTTTTTGGCGCGCCCGTCGGCCGATTGGGCGCGCCATTCGAGCGGAAGACAGGCGGCTTGGCGGCGGAATCGTGGCCGAGTTGCTTGTCGGTCTCGAATTGCCATTGAAATCAAGCCGTTAAGCCCTATCTTCCGTCCCGTAAACACGGTCGTCTGCGACCGTCGAACAGCAGCGGAATGACCATGCCGAGAGGCTTCGGCGGGCCTGCCGCGCGCCACGGAATTGCGTGCGAAATCAATCGCTTTCTGCTATGTTTTGAACCCGTCCACAGGGCTGTTCGGATATCCGCATTGATGCCGCATTCGACGCCTCGGCCGGGCCTCATCCGGGGCTGTCCCGAGACCGTGTAGACGGCCCGCAATTCGCCAGACAATTGGCCGATACGGACACGAGAACATGCATCTGACGATCGAACGCAGCGCCCTTCTCCGGTCGCTCTCCCACATCCAAAGCGTGGTCGAGAAACGCAATACCATTCCCATCCTGTCGAACGTGCAATTGGTCGCCGAAGACGGAAAGCTCAGCCTGACGGCGACGGACCTGGATCTGGCGATCGTCGAAACCGCGGCCTGCGATGTCGTGCAGCCCGGCGGCACGACGGCGCCGGCGCACACGCTCTACGACATCGTTAGGAAAATACCCGACGGCTCCCAGGTGGAATTTTCCTACAATTCGGAAGATAGTCGCCTGACCTTGCGGGCCGGCCGGTCGGAATTCGCGCTGTCCTGCCTGCCGCGCGAGGACTTTCCCGTCATGGCCGACGACGATCTGCCGCATCGGTTCACGGTCACGGCCAGCGATCTGAAACGGCTGATCGAGAAGACCCGCTTCGCGATCTCCACCGAGGAGACGCGATACTATCTGAACGGCATCTATCTGCACACCGCGACGGGCGGCGAGGGCGCCGTGTTGCGGGCGGTGGCGACCGACGGACACCGCTTGGCGCGGGTCGAGATTCCGGCGCCGACCGGCGCCGAGGCCGTGCCGGGCATTATCGTGCCGCGCAAGACCGTCAACGAAGTGCACAAGCTGATCGAGGACCTCGACACCGGGGTCGAGGTGGCGCTGTCGGAAACCAAGATCCGCTTCGCCTTCGATTCCGTCGTGCTGACCTCGAAACTGATCGACGGCACCTTCCCCGACTACGAGCGGGTGATCCCGGCCAACAACGACAAGCTGCTGCATGTCGACGGCAAGGTCTTTGCCGACGCCGTGGACCGGGTTTCGACGATCAGCTCCGAGAAGTCGCGGGCAGTCAAGCTGGCGCTGGACCAGGACCGGCTCGTCCTTTCGGCGAATAGCCCGGAACAGGGCAGCGCTACCGAGGAGGTGTCGGTCGATTTCGGCGGCGAGCATCTGGAAATCGGCTTCAATTCCCGCTACCTGCTGGACATCACCGGCCAGATCGACGGCGACAGCGCGCAGTTCTCGCTCGCGGACGCGGCCTCGCCGACAATCATCCGGGACGCGGCGGACGACAGCGCGCTTTATGTGCTGATGCCGATGCGGGTCTGAAGGAGCGACGGTCATCGCGTCGTCCACTGCGCTTGCCAGAACCGGGGCCGGCCACGCGTCCGCCCAAGACATGCTGACGCCGACGCCGGCCGTCGCGCGGCTGCGCTTGACCGACTTCCGCTGCTACGCCGGATTGCGGCTCGAGGTCGCGCCGGAGTCCGGCGTCGGCCCGGTGGTGCTCTACGGGCCGAACGGCGCCGGCAAGACCAACCTGCTGGAGGCGCTGTCGTTCCTGTCGCCGGGACGTGGCCTGCGCCGGGCGCGGCTGGCTGACGTCGGTCGCCAGGGTGCCGACGGTGGTTGGGCCGTATCGGCGCGGCTGCTGACGGCCGACGGCGAGACTGATGTGGGCACCGGCCTGGAACGACGCGAGGGCGCGAACGGCAGCCTTGTCGAGCGTCGCACCGTGCGCATCGATGGAACCAACGTTTCCGGACCGGCGGCATTGGCCGACGTACTGGGCGTGCAATGGCTGACGCCGCAGATGGACCGCCTGTTCCTCGAGGGCGCCGGCGCCCGACGGCGGTTCCTGGACCGGCTGGTGTTCGGCTTCGACCCGGAGCACATCCGCCGCACGGTCGCTTACGAAAAAGCGCTGCGCGAACGCGCGCGTCTGTTGAAGGCGGGCCGCGCCGACGCGGACTGGCTGACCGCGCTCGAGGCGCAGATGTCCGGCCACGCCATCGCCATCGCCGCGGCGCGGCGCGATGCCGTCGACCGGATCGAGCGGGCGCTGACGCATGGCATCGGCCCGTTCCCCCGGGCCACGATCCGAATCAGCGGCAGCGTCGAGGATGGCCTTGCCGATCGGCCGGCGGTCGATGTCGAGGCCGGTTTCGCCGAGGCGCTGCGGCAGGGGCGGCCGCGCGATGCCGAGACCGGCGGCGCCGGCGAGGGGCCGCATCGCAGCGATCTGCTGGTGCGGCATGCCGAGAAGGATATGGCGGCGGCGGACTGCTCGACGGGCGAGCAGAAGACCCTGCTGATCGCGGTCCTGTTGGCGAATGCGCGGCTCGAGTCGGCCCGACGCGGGGCGCCGCCGATGTTGCTGCTCGACGAGGTCGCGGCGCATCTCGACGGCGACCGGCGGGCGGCGCTGTATGAGGAGATTCTGGCGCTCGGTGGTCAGGCCTGGCTGACCGGCACCGACCGATCGCTGTTCGAGGCGCTCTCCGGACGGGCGCGCTTTTTCGAGGTGCGGGACGCTGAGGTCAGCGACCGCGGTGTCGGTTGATGCCGACGGTTGAAGGAGTAGTGGTTTGAGCGAACTGGCACGCGACGACGACAACGGTGACGTCGAAGACTACGACGCCTCATCGATCAAGGTGCTGCGCGGCCTCGACGCGGTGCGCAAGCGTCCCGGCATGTATATCGGCGACACCGAGGACGGCTCGGGCCTGCATCACATGGTCTACGAGGTTGTCGACAACGCCATCGACGAGGCGCTGGCCGGCTTTTGCGACGCCGCCGAGGTGACGTTGAACCCCGACGGTTCGGTCACCGTCGGCGACAACGGTCGCGGCATACCGACTGAAATTCATGAAGAAGAAGGCGTCTCGGCGGCCGAGGTCATCATGACCCAGCTGCATGCGGGCGGTAAGTTCGACCAGAACTCCTACAAGGTCTCGGGCGGTCTGCACGGCGTCGGCGTCTCCGTCGTGAACGCGCTGTCAAGCCGTCTGGAGCTGCGCATCTGGCGCAACGGTCGGGAACACTTCATGCGCTTCCTCGACGGCGAGGCGGAAGCGCCGCTCGATGCCGTCGGCGAGGCGGGCGATAAGACCGGTACCGAGATCACCTTCACGCCCAGCCCGCAGACCTTCGGCAACACCGAATTCGACTACGCGACGCTGGAACACCGGCTGCGCGAGCTCGCTTTCCTGAATTCCGGCGTGCGCATCGTGCTGCGCGATTCGCGCGGCGTCGAGCCGAATGAAGCGATCTTCGAGTATGACGGCGGCGTGCAGGCTTTCGTCGAATATCTCGACCGCACCAAGTCGGCGGTGTCTGAGCCGCCGATCATGGTCACGGGCGAGCGCGACGGCATCGTCGTCGAGGCGGCGCTGCAATGGAACGACAGCTACCACGAGAACGTGCTCTGCTTCACCAACAACATCCCACAGCGTGACGGCGGCACCCATCTCGCCGGCTTCCGCGCCGCGCTCACCAGAACCATCAACAACTACGCCCAGGCCTCGGGCATCGCGCGCCGCGAGAAGGTCAGCCTGACCGGCGACGACGCCCGCGAAGGCCTGACCTGCGTGCTGTCGGTCAAGGTGCCGGACCCGAAATTCTCCTCGCAGACCAAGGATAAGCTGGTTTCGTCCGAGGTCCGGCCCGTGGTCGAGGGCGTGATCGGTGAACGCCTGGATCAGTGGTTCGAGGAAAATCCCGGTCCGGCCAAGTCCATTGTCACCAAGATCGTCGAGGCCGCGATCGCCCGCGAGGCGGCGCGTAAGGCGCGCGACCTGACGCGGCGCAAGGGCGCGCTCGACGTCTCGTCCCTACCCGGCAAGCTCGCCGACTGTCAGGAGCGCGATCCCGCCAAGGCCGAACTGTTCCTGGTCGAGGGCGATTCCGCCGGCGGCTCGGCCAAGCAAGGCCGCAACCGGGCCGATCAGGCGGTGCTGCCGTTGCGCGGAAAGATCCTGAACGTCGAGCGTGCCCGCTTCGACAAGATGCTGTCGTCGAACGAGATCGGCACGCTGATCACGGCGTTGGGCACCGGTATCGGCCGCGACGACTTCGACATCTCCAAGCTGCGCTATCACAAGATCATCATCATGACGGACGCCGACGTCGACGGCGCCCATATCCGCACGCTGCTGCTGACCTTCTTCTATCGGCAGATGCCGGAGCTGATCTCGCACGGCCACCTCTATATCGCCCAACCGCCGCTCTACAAGGTGACGCGCGGCAGCAGCACCAGCGGCCGGTATCTGAAGGACGACCGCGAGCTCGAGGCCTACCTGATCGACGAGGGTTTGACCGGCGCCGTGCTCACGTTAAGCGACGGCAGCCAGCGCGCCGGCAACGACCTTCGTCAGTTGTTGACCGAGGCGCGCGAGACCAACGGCCTGCTGACCAGCATCGGCCGGCGCTACAACCGCCATGTGGTCGAGCAGGCGGCCATTCTGGGGGCGCTCAACCCGGCCGTGCTCGACGATCCGGCCCTGGCGGCGCAGACCGCGGCCTATCTCGCTCGCCGGCTCGACGGTCTTGCTGACGAGACCGATCGCGGCTGGTCGGGCGAGGCCACCGACGATGGCGGCTTCCGTCTGCAGCGCACGCTGCGCGGCGTGACCGAGTCCCATGACGTCGACGCCACGCTGATCCGCTCGGCCGAGGCCCGGCGCCTCGACGAGATGACGGGTACGCTGCAGGCGGTCTACGAGCACCCCTCGACACTCGGCCGCAAGGACGAGGAATTTCGCATCACCGCGCCGACGGATCTGTTCGAGACGGTGCTGCGCATCGGCCGCAAGGGTCTGTCGGTGCAGCGCTACAAGGGCCTGGGCGAGATGAATCCGGATCAGCTGTGGGAAACCACGCTCGATCCCGACGCGCGCACGCTGCTCAGGGTCGGCGTGAAGGAGATGGACGACGCCGACAGCGTGTTCTCCACGCTGATGGGCGATGTCGTCGAGCCGCGGCGCGACTTTATTCAGGCAAACGCGCTGAAGGTCGCCAATCTGGACATCTGACAGCGGATAATTTTCGCTGTTCGCAAATGTTCCAATTCGGCGCCAGGACCGCAAAGGACTTGCATGATTCGGTTAATCGTCTCATTTCCAGCTTATGACACCTCGTCACCAAGATCCCGTCTCCGTCCATCGGGCTAGGGCGGCGTTCCCGTACGCGTAACCTCAGGCAGGGCATGACCACGAAACGCGGAAATCAGAGACGGGGTCAAAAGAACACACATCGGCGGAAACCGGCGCGCGGCCGCTCGCCGCTGCGGTTCCTGCTCTACTGGACCAGCGTGCTCGCGGTCTGGGGCGTGATCGGCATCATGGGCGTGCTGGTCTGGTACGCTTACGACCTGCCCGACGTCGACAAGCTGCGCAAGCTCGACCGTCAGCCGTCGGTGACGCTGGTGGCGACGGACGGCACCACAATCGCCGCCTTCGGCGACCTCTACGGCGAGGCCTTGCCCTTGTCTGAGATGCCGCCGGTGCTGTTGGAGGCCGTGGTCGCCACCGAGGACAGGCGCTTCTACAACCACTACGGCGTCGATCCGTTCGGCCTGGCGCGCGCCACCGTCGCCAACGTGCGCGCCGGCCGGGTCGTGCAGGGCGGCAGCACCATCACCCAGCAGCTCGCCAAGAACGTCTTCCTGACCCAGGACCGGACGATCAAACGCAAGGCCCAGGAGGTCCTGCTGTCGTTCTGGCTGGAGCACAATTTCTCGAAGCAGCAGATCCTGCAGCTCTATCTGAACCGGGTCTATCTCGGCGCCGGCACCTACGGCGTCGAAGCCGCGTCGCGGCGCTATTTCGGCAAATCGGCGCGTGAGCTGACATTGGCCGAGGCGGCGATGATCGCCGGGCTGCTGAAGGCGCCGTCGCGCTACGCGCCGACGCGCGATCTGACCGCCGCGCGCGACCGCGCCGCCGTGGTGCTCGCCAGCATGGTCGACGCCGGCTTTATCGACAAGGCCACCATGCAGGCGGCCCGGGCCAAGCCCGCCGGCCTCGACAGCCGCGCGCTACCGAGCCAGGGCGCACGCTATTTCGCCGACTGGCTGCTCGACCGGGTGCCGGACTTCCTCGGCCATGCCGACCGCGACCTGATCGTCGTCACCACGCTCGATGCCGGCCTGCAGCGACAGGCCGAGCGTGCCGTCGAGGCGGCGTTGGCGCGCGACGGCGGCACGGTCGGCGCCGGTCAGGCGGCGCTGCTGGTGATGGACCATGACGGCGCCGTCCGCGCCATGGTCGGCGGCCGCAACTACCAGAAAAGCCAGTTCAACCGCGCCACCCAGGCGCGCCGGCAGCCCGGCTCGGCCTTCAAGCCCGTGGTCTATCTCGCCGGGCTGGAAGCCGGCCTCGATCCGGAATCGACGTTCGACGACATTCCCGTCACTGTCGACGGCTGGTCGCCGCGCAACTATTCCGGCAAGCATGAGGGCGCGGTCAGCATGCGTTACGCGCTGGCCCGCTCGATCAACACGGTTGCCGTGCGCGTGTCGGAATGGGCCGGCCGCGGCAACGTGATCAACGCGGCGTTCCGGCTCGGCATCACATCGGAAATTCCGGCGCATCCGTCGATCGCGCTCGGCACCGCCGAAGTCAGCCTGCTCGACCTGACGGCGGCCTACGGCACCTTCGCCAACGGCGGCCTCGGCACCCTGCCGCACGCCATTGTCGAGATCCGCGACCGCAGCGGCCGGGTGCTGTACCAGCGCAAGGGCGCCGGCGCCGGCCGGGTGATCTCGGCCCAACATGCCGGCCAGATGACCGATATGCTGCGCGCGGT
Organism: Alphaproteobacteria bacterium; assembly: GCA_965232515.1. Taxonomy (GTDB): domain Bacteria; phylum Pseudomonadota; class Alphaproteobacteria; genus JANQKO01. The sequence goes on from CBDDPY010000002.1 coordinate 4,593,092, forward strand.
GATGCACGGCGGCACCGGCAAGCTCGCCCGGCTCGAGCGGCCGTCCGCCGGCAAGACCGGCACCAGCCAGGATTTCCGCGATGCCTGGTTCGTCGGTTATACCGGCCAGATGGTGGTCGGCGTCTGGGTCGGCAACGACGACGGCCGGCCGATGAAGCGTGTCACCGGCGGCGGCCTGCCGGCCAAGCTGTGGCGCGATTTCATGGTCGGCGCGCACAAGGACCTGCCGGCCGCGCCGCTGCTCGATGCGTCCCGGATCGCCGCCGCTGGCCGCGTCGACGGCAATTTCATCGAACGCCTGATTCGCAAGCTCTCGAGTGATGAGATCGCGCCCGCCGCCGGCGGCAACGTCAGGCCCGCGAACAGCGGTGGTGGCGGCGGCAGCGACAGCGGCTACGACCGCGACGGTGGCAGTTAGGCCCTAACCGTAGCGGTGCAGGGCCGGGCCGTGCCGGCGCAGCCACCGTTCCGCGTCCGCGCGTCCGTCGCAAACCTCGTCGACCAGGCGCCAGAACCGTCGGCTATGGTTCATTTCCACCAGATGCGCGGCCTCGTGGACGACGACGTAGTCCAGCACCGGTTCGGGCGCCAGCAGCAGCCGCCAGGAAAACGACAGCACGCCGGCATGCGAGCAGCTGCCCCAGCGGCTGCGCGTGTCGCGGATGCTGACGCGGGCGATGCGCCGGTCGAGCTGGCGCGCCGCCGCGTGGGCGCGCGGCACGATCAGCCGCCGGGCTTCGGCCTTGAGCCAGTCGCTCAGCCGTCGCGGCAGGTGCTCGGCCCGGCCGCTGACGTGAATCTCGCCCAACTCGGCCCAGACGCCGGCACGGCAGTCGGGCCGGTGCACGATGCGATGCGGCACGTCCAGCAGCGGCAGCACCGCGCCGGTCGCGAACGGCACGCGCGCCGGCAGCGACGCCAGGTTGGCGCGAATCCAGTCGGCCTTCTCGGCGGCGAACCGCAGGCCCTCGGCCCGGGCGCGGTCGTTCGGCAGGGTCAGGACGATACTGCCGCTACCGTTGTCGACCCGCAGGCTGATGCGACGTGCCCGCCGGTTGATCCGCACGTCCAGGTCGACGGCTGCGCCGTCGATCAGCACCTGTTCGGATGCTTGAAGGCTCAAGCCGCGGCGGCGGGCGCGAACTGCGCCGCGTCGATCTCCGCGAACAAGGCTTCGACCTTTTCGGCCGGCAGGTTAACCAGCGGCGGCCGCAACCGACGCCAGGCCGGGTCGTCGTGCATGCGCGCCAGCACTTCCTTCATGCAAGGAATCAGCGGATAGCCCTGCAGCATCAGCCGCAGCGCCGTCAGGTCTTCCTGCAGCTGGTCGGCCTCGGCGCTGTCGCGCCGGGCATAGACCTCGGCCGCCTTCGCCGCGGTAACGTTGGCCGTCGCCGAAATGCAGCCCGCCCCGCCGGCCCGCAGCACCGGCAGCAGATACTGCTCGGTGCCGGCGAATGTCCCGAAGCCGGGGATCGCCGCGCAGACCGCCTGCATGGCCGGCCAGTTGCCCGATGAATCCTTCACGCCCGCGATGGTGTCGGGATAGGCGTCGTGCAGCCGGACCAGGAAATCGACGCTCATCTCGACGCCGGTCATGGCCGGGAAGTCATAGACATAGATTTTCAGGTCGGCGTTGCCGACGCGCTGAATGACCTCGGAAAAGGCCGCGAACAGGCCGTCGTCGGAGACGCCCTTGTAGTAGAACGGCGGCAGCATCAGCACGCCCGCCGCGCCGGCCGTCAGCGCCGCCTCGGTCAGCTCGACCGTGTCCGGAATGGCGCAGCAGCCGGTGCCCACCAAAATGCGCTCCATGCCGAGGCCGGCGCCGGCCAGATGCTCGATCACGCCGAGCCGTTCCTTCAGCGAGAACGAGTTCGCCTCGCCCGTGGTGCCGAGCGCGGCCACGCCGTCGCAACCCTGCGTGAACAGCCACGTGTAGTGCGCTGTCAGCCGGTTCAGGTCGACCGTCAGATCTTCGTGCATGGGCGTCACGGCCGCCGCCCAGACCCCGCGTAAGCCGCTGCTCATCGCCGTCTCCCGCGTCAAAGAATCGATATCCCTATCCTACGGCAAGCCGCCAGTCGGTGCGATATCTCAGGGCGTCCAGTCCACCAGATACTGGCTCAACGGGCCGTCGGCGTCGCGTTCCGAGATGATGCGGCCGCGCATGGAAATGCCGGCGGCATGCACGCTGTCGGGATCGCCCGAGACCAGCGGGTGCCACCAGGCCAGGTCCTTGCCCTCGGCCAGCAGCCGGTAGGCGCAGGTCGACGGCATCCAGCCCAGCGCGTCGATATTGTCCGGCGTCAGCACCACGCAGTCCGGCACCAGGCGCTTGCGGTCGGCATAGCGGGTGCAGCGACAGGCGCCCAGGTCCAGGAGCCGGCAGGCGACGTTGGTCTGATGGATCTCGCCGGTATCGGCGTCTTCCAGCTTGTGCAGGCAGCATTTGCCGCAGCCGTCGCACAGCGATTCCCATTCGTCCGATGTCATCTCCCAGAGGCGCTTGCGGCGCCAGAACGGCGCCCTGTCGGCATCGCGCTGGGAGTTCTGCGGCCCGTCAGAGGATGGCGCGGATCGCCTCGACATAGCTTTCGGGCGGCGTGTTGGGGGCGAAATGCTTCATGTATTCGCCATTCCTGTCCATCAGGTAGACATACGCGCTGTGATCCATCAGGTATTCCGTGCTGCTCTCGTCCTCGACCTTGGCATAATAGACCCGATAGGTCTTGGCGGCGGCCGCGATTTGCTCGCTCGAGCCGGTGAGCGCCTGCAGCCGCGGATGGAAATGCTCGCGATAGGTCGCCATCAGCTCGACCGTGTCGCGCTCCGGGTCGACCGTGATGAAGATCGGCGTGATCGCCTCGGCGTCGTCGCCCAGCATGTCGAGCGCCACGCTCATCGCCTGCAGCTCGGTCGGGCAGACGTCCGGACAAAAGGTGAATCCGAAATAGACAAGCGTGTACTGGCCTTCGAAGTCGGCTTCGGTGACGGTGCGGCCGGTATGGTCGACCAGCTCAAAGGGCCCGCCGATCGCCGCCTTGCCGCTGCCGCCGCCCGATCGCTCGCCGAACAGCAGCCCGACGCTGAGGCCGATGGCCAGCGCCACCGCGACGCCCGCCATGATCAGTGAAAACCGCCGTGCCGTCATGAATTCCCGCCTGCCGTCATGAACCTGTTTCGTCATATGCCTATATAATGGGCGCGAGGGCGAGGCCCAAGGCGATGACTTGTCGCACCGAGGATGCGGCGCGCATAGCCTTGCGACAGGTAGTGGTTTGACGATGATCCGGTGTATCGCGCTTTTTCTCGTCGGCGCATGGCTGCTTTTGGCCGCGCCCGCGCACGCCCAGTTATTCGGTCCCGATCCGCTGATCGAGGCGGCGCAGCAGAACGATCTGCGCGGCGCCCGGGTGGCGCTGCTCAAAGGCTCCAGCATCAATGTGCGCGGCCGCGGCAATCAGACGGCGCTGATCGCCGCCGCGATCGTCGGTGGAACCGCCGTCACCCGGTTCCTGATCGAGCAGGGCGCGCTGATCGATCTCGCCGACAAGGAAGGCAACACCGCGCTCCAGCACGCGGCGGCCGACGGCTATGCCGACATCGTCGATCTGCTGCTGGCTGCCGGCGCCGACGGCAATACACAGAACAAACAGGGCGAAACGCCGCTGATCCGGGCCGCCAAGCGCGGCCATGTCGCCGTGGTCCGCCGCCTGCTGGCGGCAAGCGTCGACGCCGAGGCCGCCGATTTCACCGGCCGCACCGCCCTCGACCTCGCCCGCGAATGGCGCCGCGCCAACGTCGTCCGCGCGCTACAAGGCGCTGGTGTGACGCGTTAACTTGTTGATTTTGCTTAAGTTCCGGCCGCTCTCGCCAGGATGTTGCGCAGGCCGTCGGTGCCGGGATTGCTGACGTTGCGGCGGACGATGATGTCGGTCGCGGTCACCGGCTGGCCGTAATAGTTCTTGTTCCATTCGTCGCGGTTGGCGATCACGGCGCCCTCCAGCGCGGCGCCGGCGAACAGGCCCTTGGTGCGCGAGAACGCCAGGACATCGGCGCGCAGATTGGTCGTCGTGCCCGCGGCGACGCCCTGGCCCAGCGGACCGGCCGCGATCGACACGTCGGCGCCAAGCTTCAGATTGGTGCTCAGCACCGCGTTCAGCCCTTTTTCGTTCATCAACAACAGCACCACCTCGGCCGCCTCGGCGCCGATCTGGAAGCCGACGCTACCGGCGCCCATGGTGTAGAAGGCAGGCTGCGTCCAGTCGCCGGCCTTGCTGTCCCGGCCCAGCAGGACGCCGCTGCCGCCCGAACCGCCGATGATGAAGCCGGCCTTCAGCAGCTGCGGCACGACGAACACGCCCTTGGCCTTTTTCAGCTGTTCCCGGAACGGTCCCATCTGTTTGTCGTTGGCGAAGCTCTCCAGCGTGATCCGGGCCTTGTCGACCAGGCCCTGCTGCTCGTTGGCCTGGGCCGGCACGCTCGCGGCGACGGCCATGATGCCGGCCAGACCGGCCGCCATCGCGATTGTCTGCAGACGCGTCATGATGTTTTTCTTCCTTCCATGCCGCATTGGCCGGCGGTTGCCGGTCGGGGTCGCCCCTGAATGTAGGTGTTGAGGACTGCCGTCACAACTTATGGTCCCGTGGCAAGATCGTGCGGCAGATTCACGCCGCCGACGCGCCAGTTGCCGGCGACGCCATCGTCGATCCGATCCAGCCGGGTCAGCGACAGCGGATCGATGACGAAGCCGAGCGCGCCCTCGGGTGCCAGCCCGAGCGCGTGGGCCAGCGCCGCGCGGATCGTCCCGGCATGCGCGACGGCGACGATGTCCGCGCCGGCATGCGCGGCCGTCAGGCGGCCGATGGCCTGCGTCACGCGCGCCACGACCTGCGCGAAGCTCTCGCCGTCCGGCGGCGCTGTCGTGGCGGGTGCGCGCCAGAAGCGCTTGGCAACGGGATCGTTCGCCAGATCGCCCCAACGGCGGCCCTGCCAGGCGCCGAAATGCTGTTCCGCCAGATCCGGCTCGATCACTGCCGGTTCGCCGAGCAGCGCGGCCGCGGTTTGCCGGCTGCGCCGCAGGGGACTGGCGACAATCACCGCGTCCGCCGGCAGTCGTCCAGCCACCGCACGCATTTTGTCGCCGTCACCGCAGTCGGCATCGGGATCGGCTTGTCCGACAATCTCGCCCGTTGCGCCCACGATTTGCGCGTGCCGTACCCACCACCAGCGAGTGACCGATGTCTCGCTCACGTGCTGGACCCGGCAACCCGTTCCGGATCGAACCAGCCGGCCGCCTTCAGTTGTGGTTGAAAGCTGCGGCTGACCGGCACGCGCAGGCCGTTCACCAGCACCAGCACGATCTTGCGGCCGTCGCGCTCCACGTTCGCAACCGCCGCCCGCGCCACCCAATAGCCGCGATGCACCTGCAGGCCGTCGGCGCCCTCCAGCTCGGCCAGCGCATCCCGCAGGCGATGCAGGATCAGGTCGTCGCCGACCGCCGTGTGCACGCGCAGGTAATGGTCTTCTGTCTCCAGACACAGCAGCTCGCGTCCCAGTGTCGCGGGAATCCGGCGCAGAAATGCCGGTTCGCTCTGCGTGTCGCCATCGGGTGGCGTGTTCACCCCGTCCGGCCATCGCAGCCGGTACAACGCGAACAGCGGTACCGTGATGGCCAGGCTGAGGACGACCACATAGACGTAGATCTGCCCCCAGGGCGGCAGATAGCCGAGCGCATTGGGGCGGAACGTGGTTTCCAGCCAGATCACCTCGAAGGTCGCCGGCACGGCGGCCAGCAGGCAGGCGGCGACGGTCTGCAACGGCCAGGCGAGGTTCCGGTCCCCGCTCAGGCGCTCGACGGCCCAGAGCGCTGCCGTGATCTGCAGCCAGTTCACTACGATGATGCCCAACCAGTAGATCAGGCGCTCCGACAGCGTCAGATCCAGGTAGGTGCCGAACGGACCGATCATGGCCAGCACCGCGCCGATGCCGGCGGTCACCGCGCCTTGTCGCAATAATCTCAGATGCGTGCCTGTCATTTCGCGCATCGTGAACGGGAATCGGTCCCTTTTAACGAAGTATAGGGTGCGTCTCGCGAAGATGAATGGGGGTCGCCGTTCCTGATCGTAATTGCCGTCCTTAGCTTGCAGCCGACGGAACGACAGCAGGGGATCCGACCATGTATCGATGCCTATCGCTTCTCATTGCCATCGGCGTCACCATATCCGCGCCGGCCGCGGCAGGCGATCTTGAAATCCGTATCGGCGGGGTCAGCAATGGCGACGGTCGGGTGATGGTCGCCGTGTTCGATGCCGCCGAACGCTTCATGGGCGACAACACCCAGACGGCGGCATTGATGCTCCCGGCGCAAAAAGGCGTCGTCCGGGCCGTGATCGGCGACCTGCCGCCCGGCACATATGCGATCTCGGTTTACCACGACGCCAACGGTAATCAGGAGCTCGACACCAACATGCTTGGGATGCCGCGCGAGGGCTACGGCTTCTCCAACGATGCCCGCGGCATTGCCGGCCCGCCCAGCTTCCAGGCCGCTTCCTTCGAGATCGGCGCCGATCCGGCGGTGGTCGATTTGCGGTTGGCCTACTAAGGAGGCGACGATGCATCGACGACACTTCCTCGCCGCGTCGGCCGCGCTGGCCGTCCATTCGTCGCTCGAGCCCGGCCTGCTGATCCGGGCCGCGGCGGCTGCCGCCGGCGACGATTGGGGGCCGGCATTTGCCGCGGCTCGCGCGCAAAAACCCTGGCTGGTCGGCTTTGAGACTCCGTCCGGGGATCGCCTGGAAACGCCTCGACTCGAAACCGACGGAACCTGGCCGGCCGAACTCGCCGGCGCCTTCTACCGCAACGGTCCGGCGCGGCACGTGGTTGCCGGCCATCGCTACCGGCATTGGTTCGACGGCGACGGTATGTTGCAGAAGTTCACGATCGCCGACGGCCGCGTCGCGCATCTCGGCCGCTACATCGCCACGTCGAAATACACGTCCGAAGTCGCCGCCAACCGGCCGCTTGCCCACGGTTTCGGCACCCGCATGCCCGATGTGCCGCCGGCTTCCTCGCCGGACGCGGTCAATCCCGCCAATATCAGCGTGATTGCTCATGCCGGCCGGCTGCTGGCCCTGTGGGAGGCCGGCAGCCCGCACGAAATCGATCCGGCGACGCTCGACACGATCGGCCGGCATGCCTGGTCGGACGACACGTCGGGGATGCCGTTCACGGCCCATCCCCGTGTCGACCGGGACGGCAGCCTCTGGGGCTTCGGCTATGCGCTGTTCCGCGGCGCGCTGGTGCTCTACCACATCGGTCCCGACGGCAGGCTGCGCAAGGCCGGCCTGTTGCCGGTGCCGGATCTGGGCATGGTGCACGACTTCGTGGTCACCGCGCGCCACATCGTCATTCCGATCCCGCCGTTGGCATTCGAGGCGGACCGTGTGGCCGACGGCGCCAGCTTCCTCGACGCCCATGTCTGGAAGCCGGCGCTCGGCACCCGGGTGCTGCTGGTCGACAAGAACGATTTCAGTCGGTTCGAATGGCGGCAGTTGCCGCCGCAATGGATCTTCCACTACGGCAATGCCTGGGAAGACGCCGACGGCGCCATCCGCTTCGATGCCTGCCGCTACGACGATCCGGACGTCATGTTCTCGCTGTTGCGCTACGTCATGTGCGGCGAGGTGCGTCCGGCGGCGCCGGCCTACGCGGTGCAGACGGTGCTGCGTCCCGGCGGGGCGGTCGAACAACAGGTGATCACCGATCAGGCCGGCGCTGAGTTTCCGCGCATCGATCCACGCCGCGGCGCCGTGCGCTACCGCCAACTCTATTGCGTGCTCGGGCTTGGCCGCAGCGACACCACGCATCCCTTCGCAAACACGATCGCGCGCCACGATCTCGAAACCGGCGGCTGGGACGTCCATCGCTATGGGCCCGACGAGATCGTCGAGGAGCATGTCTTCGTACCGCGGCCGGGTTCGGTGGACGAGGGCGACGGTTGGCTGCTGGGCACCACGCTCGACGCCGGCGCCGGCGTCACCCGGCTGAACCTGCTGGACGCCCGCCGGCTCGGCGACGGACCCGTGGCGCGGGCGCATCTGCCCTACCCATTGCCGCTTGGCTTGCATGGTAACTTCGTGGGCGCGTAACGCACTGGAATTTCCGCACTTTGGGCCGATATCCTGTGGGCAATGTCGTCCCAGCGTCCCTATCACCATACCGCCGACGGCCGGTTCCGGAACCCGCCCGGCAGTCCGTCGCGCACGACGCGCCTGCATAACATGGCCCGCTTCCTCTGGCGGCAGGCGCGCAACAACGGCGTGGTGCGCGAGTTGCCAGACGGCCATGTCCTGCCGACGGATCAGGCTCTCGCCGGTCTTGCCGCGCTCAATGGCGAAAACGGGGTCACTTGGCTCGGTCATGCCGCGTTTCTGATCCGTATCGCGGGCAAGACCGTGCTCACCGATCCTTATTTGTCCCCGGTGGCCGGGCCCGGGCGGTTCGGACCGCGGCGCTACGTGCCGCCTGGCATTCCCGTCGACCGGCTGCCGCCCATCGACGTGCTGGTGGTCAGCCACAATCACTATGACCATCTGGACGAGGTGACGCTGAAGGCGCTGCCGGACAAGGACCGGATCGAGGTGGTGGTGCCGCTCAGGCTCGGCGACTTCTTCCGCCGCCGCGGATTCACGCGGGTGCATGAGCTCGACTGGTACGACGACATCGCTTTCGACGGTGTGACCGTGACGGCCCTGCCGGCGGTGCACTTCTCACGCCGCGGCGCCTTCGATCTGAACCGCACGCTCTGGGCCGCCTTCGCCATCGCCTCGGCCGACAATCGCCTGTTTTTCGGCGGCGATACGGCCTATGGCGACGTATTCCGCGAGATCGGCGAGCGGGTCGGTCCCTTCGACCTCGGCATTATCGGCATCGGCGCCTACCTGCCGCGCGAGATCATGCGGGCGTCGCACGCGACGCCCGAGGAGGCCGTGCAGATCGCCCAGGACCTCCGCGCGCATGCCGTGCTCGGCATGCATTGGGGCACTGTCGTCTTGACCGAGGAAGCGCCGTTCGAGCCGCCGGAGCGCCTGCGCCGCGCCGCTGCCGCGGCCGGCCTCAGCGACGAGCAGGTCTGGCTGCTGGCGATCGGCGAAACCCGCCCCCTGCCCACGGGCTGGCCGTCGAACAGATGAGCACAACTTGCGGGGGGTAATTACGGGGACAGTAACCTTAATTCGAACGAATTAAGGTTACTGTCCCCGTAATTCAGACCTTCTTCAGCGCCCAGCGGATCGAGGCGCCGTCGGCGCCGGCCTCGCCGGTGACGACGATCTGTTGACTGCGGCGCATATGGCCGCGCTCGCCGAGATAGATGCTCTCGTCCACTGACACATGGCCGCCGGCGCAGCGGAAGCGCCAGCCCTGGCCGCCGCCCAGCTTCAGCAGCACCGCCGCGCCGCCCTGGACCAGCGAGGCCTGGACGTCGGGATGCAGGTGGAAGCGCACGGCGAACGGCAGCGCGCCGGCCGCGTCCGCTGCATGGGTCACCGCGACCAGCATGTCCTCGCCGCGCAGGTCCTCGCCCGAAGCGTCGAGGTAGAGCCGCCGCCGGTGCACCAGGCCGAAGCGGCCGCGATAGCCGTCATGGCTGAGATCGAGCCAGATATTGCCGGCCTCGTCGGCGTTGCGCTCGACCGTGACCACCTGCGGCCGCCGCCCGGGAATATTGCTGGCCGACAGCTCCGCCGAGCTGGTATCGGCCAGCGTCAGCGTCGAATGGGCCGCCGTCGCCCGCGCCGCGGCCTGCCATTCGCTGTTGCGGTCGACGCCGCTGCCGCAATTGACGACGATGCGATGTTTGCCGCTGCTCATCTCCAGGCTCAAGGTGCCGGCATGGGCATTGCGGCCGAGCGGCGCCGGCGGCGGCCCGCCGGTATCGACGATGACGGCGCCGCGCCGCGCGCTCAGGCGCTGATAGCCGCTGTGCGGCGCGTTCATCTGCGGCTTGCCCTTGGCGTCGGCGCCGGCCAGCACCGCGTCGATGTCTTCGACGGTCTCCTCGAAGCCACCGTTGAACAGCGCCAGCCCGCCGTCGCCATGGCGGAAGGCGCGCAGCATCGGCGCCATGCGGTCGATGGCGTTCTGCAGCTCGTTCGGCGCCGGCGAATTGCCGGCGTCATAGGCGGCCCGCAGGCCGACCAGCTCGCGCAGCACGGCCAGATGCTCGGACGGCGACCGGCTGACATAGCCGCCGTCGCCCAGCACCTGCCAGCCGAGCTCGCGCCGCAGCAGGGTTTCGCCGCGGCCCAGCTTGGCCTCCTCGCCAGGCAGGCAGAGCCCCCCATAGATCAGCCCATAGGCCGCGGCGAGCGTCGGCCGTCCCGGCTCGGCGCCGCTGGCGACGCGCGCCAGATGCCGGACCTGACGCGCCAGGCTGTTGAGAAAGGCCGAGCGGAAGATCGGATCGTCGCTGCCGAGAACGAAGCCGGCATTGTCGAGCCAGGCGACGACGCGGCGGGCCAGAACGTCCGGCGACCAGGCCTGCGCGTCCCATTCGCCGCAGAGATCGATCCATGAGCGGATCAGCGCCACCACATGGGCCCGCGCGGTATCGCCGCCCGACGCCCGGAAATGCCGCAGCCAGCCAAAGGCGTGCAGCTCGGTCATCCACTCGTCGTCGTCCGGCCGCAGCCGCCAGGGCGGCTGGTTCGGCGCCAGCGCTTCGCGTCCGGCGAAACGATAGCGGCCCTGGAACAATTCGTCGCCGATGGCGACGTCGCCGGGCCAGGGATCCTGGGGCGTCACGCGCAGCTTGTCCGGCACCCGGCCGCGCAGGCTCAGACGATAGAGCGAGGTGCCGTAGCCGGCGTCCAGCACGCGCCGGAGCGTCCGGCCGGTCAGGCTTGGCGACGGCGCGGTGCCGGGCGGTTGCGTGCTCATGCCCCGGTCAAGCCGCGCCTCGGATCGCGGCGATGTTCTCGGCGTAGCGGGCGCGGCCGCCTTTGAACGTGGCGGTGCCGGCGACCAGCACGTCGGCGCCGGCGGCGACCGCCTTCGCCGCGGTCTCGGTGTTGATGCCGCCGTCGACCTCGAGGTCGATGTCGCGGCCGGTGGCGTCGATACGTTTTCTCAGCGCCGCGATCTTGTCGAGCGCCGAAGCAATGAAGGCCTGGCCGCCGAAGCCGGGATTGACGCTCATCACCAGCACCAGATCGATGTCGCCCAGCACGTTGTCGACGGCCTCGACCGGCGTGCCGGGGTTCAGCGAGACGCCCGCCTTCTTGCCCAGGCTTTTGATCAACTGAATGCTGCGATGCAGGTGCGGGCCGGCCTCGGGATGCACGGTGATGATGTCGGCGCCGGCGGCGGCGAAGTCCGGAATGAAGGGATCTGCCGGCGAAATCATCAGGTGCGTGTCGAACGGCAGCGCACTGTGCGCGCGCAACGCCTTCACCACGCCCGGGCCGATGGTGATGTTGGGCACGAAGTGGCCGTCCATGACGTCGACATGCACATAGTCGGCGCCGGCCTCGGTCACGGCCCGGACCTCCGCGCCCAGATCGGCGAAGTCGGCGGACAGGATCGATGGGGCGATACGAACGGGCCTCGGCATGCGGGCTTGGTATCAGCTTGCCTGCGCGCTCGCAAGCGCCGCCGCGGAAGCATTGTTGTGTCGTCTCACGTGCCGCCCTCGCGGACCAGCCGGCAGGCGTAAAAGCCGTCCATGCCGCCCATGTCGGCGAGGTGGCAGGGCAGCGTGCGCAGATCGCCTTCCGCCGTAACCAGCTCCACCAGCCCGCCAACCTCGGCCGGTGTAACCGGTTGCCGCCGCACGGGCGCGCCGGCGGCCAGCAGGGCCGAGATCCGCGCCGGTCCTTCCTCGGGCTGCAGCGAGCAGACGCAGGCGACCAGCGTGCCGCCGGGCGCCAGCATGTCGACGGCCGCCGTCAGCAGCCGGCTCTGCGCCGCGGCGAGCCGTTCGGCGTCGTCGGGTGTCTTCAAACGCCAGACATCGGGATGACGGCGGATCGTGCCGGTGGCGCTGCAGGGCAGGTCGAGCAGGATGTGCGTCGCCGGCCGCTCCGGCCGCCAGGTCGCCACGTCGGCGCAAACGACCTCGGCCATGTGGCCGATGCGGGCAAGGTTATGTTCCAGGCGCGCCAGCCGCTTGGCGGCGATATCGACGGCCGTGACCTCGGCGCCGGCGGCGGCGAGCTGCAGCGTCTTGCCGCCCGGCGCGGCGCAAAGATCGAGCACCGCGCGGCCGGCGACGTCGCCCAGCAGGCGTGCCGGCAGCGCCGCCGCCGCATCCTGCACCCACCACGCGCCCTCGTCGTAACCCGGCAGCGCCGTCACGGCGCCGCCCGCCTGCCGGCGCAGACAACCGGTCGGCAGCGGCGTCGCCGTCAGCCGCTCGGCCCAATCGGCGGGATCGTCCGCCGTGACGATATCGAGCGGCGGTTCCGCCAGTTGTGCGGCGACGATCGCCCGTGTCGCGTCCTCGCCATAGGCCTCGGTCCAGCTCTGCCACAGCCAGTCGGGACAGTTGAGGCGCGCCGCGTCCTGCCGCGCCACGATGTCGGCGCCCTCGCGCGCCAGCCGCCGCAGCACCGCGTTGACCAGCGCCTTGTAATGCGGGAACCGCGTCGCCTGCGCGACGGCCGTATCGACGGCGGCGTGCGCCGGCGTGCCCAGGAACAGAAGCTGCGCCGCGCCCAGACGAAGAATATCGCGCACCCGCACGGCGCGCCGCGGCAGCGGCTTGTTCAGGCAGCGATCGAGCGCCGCGTCGATCTGGCCCAGCCGCCGCAGCACAGTCGTCGCCAGCAACCGGGCGAAGGCAACGTCGCGGCCGTCCAGTCCGTCGAGATCGCCGTCCGGCGCCAGCGCCGCCCGCCAGGCATCGTCCAGCTGCCGCCGCTGTCCCAGCACCGCGACGATCAGGCCGAGCGCCGCGTCGCGCGCCGGCCCGCCCCGCGCCGTCGCGATTTCAGGATCGGTCGCCATCACGCAACCGTGAACGAGAATCGGATGCTCGATGCATCGAAAGCCGGCGCCGCCGCGTAGTTGCTGCCATGCCCGAACCGGATGGCCGGTCGGGCGCATTTCTTTGAAGGAGACCAAAGCTCGTGTCTATAACGAAAAACGATCCCGCCGCCATTGATAACGGACGGCGCCGTTTTCTTGCCGGTGCCGGCAAGGCGACGTTGTCGGCAACCGCCGTCGCCTTGATCGTCGGTTGCGAAAGCATGGCCCGGGGTCAGAAAATGGCGGCTGCCGATACGGCCAACGACGTCGCCATCCTGAACATCGCGCTCGGGCTCGAGTGGGAGGCGATCGCCGCCTATCAGCTCGGCGCCGAGAGCGGCCTGCTCGACAAGCCGGTGCTCGATGTCGCGGTCCTGTTCCAGAGCCAGCATAAGGAGCATGCGACGGCTTTGTCCGGCGCCATCACCAAGATGGGCGGCCGGCCGGTCGCGGCGAAATCGAACCGCGAATACGCGACGGCGCTCAATGCCGGTTCATTGAAAACCGGTACCGATGTGCTGCGCCTCGCCGCAACGCTCGAGAAGGGCGCGGCGAACGCCTATCTCGGCGTGATTCCGTCCTTCGAGAGCCCCGATCTGGCGCAGGTGTCGGGCCGGTTGGCGGCCGACGAGACCATGCACTGGACGGTGCTGGCGAACGCCCTCGGCGATCAGCTGCCGCGCAAGGCGCTCAGTTTCGGCGCCTGACGCGCCGGGCTCCCGCCGGGCTTCCCCGGTTTCCCGCCCGGCGGGAGCTTTCGCCTCGATGCAGTTTCACCAACGAGAGCACAAGACATGATCAAACGCGTCATCGCGGCCGTCCTGCTGACCGTCGGCATCGCCGGCACGGCGGGGTACGCCCGCGCCGCCGGCGATCCGGTGCGTGGCGAGCGGATCTATCAACGCTGCGCCGGTTGCCATTCGCTCGACGCCAACCGGGTCGGCCCGCGCCATCGTGGCGTCTACGGCCGCCGTGCCGGCAGCGTCGACGACTATGGCTATTCACGGGCGTTGCGAGAGGCAAAGATCGTCTGGGACGACGCCACGCTCGATGCCTGGCTCGCCAATCCCGGCAAGTTCGTCCCCGGCAGCCGCATGGGCTATCGGCTGAGGCAGGCCATGGACCGGGCCGACATCATTGCCTTTCTGCGGCGGGAGAGCGGCAAATAAGCCGTATCCAGGAAGAATGTCCCTTGCCCATCGATCCGAGCGCGTTCGGCCGTCGTATGATACGCATGACACGACTTGCCATGGAGTGGCCGTGGACGCGCCGAGTTCCCATGATCCGCTCGCCGAATTGCTGCAGGCGTGCGCCGAGGGCGATGAGCCGGCCTTCGCCGAGCTGTACGCGCTGACGTCGGCCCGTCTGTTCGCCGTCGCGGTTCGCGTCGCCGGACGGCGCGATTGGGCCGAAGACGTGCTGCAGGACGGTTTCGTCAAGATCTGGCGGCAGGCGGCGCATTATGACGTCGCGCGCGGTGCGGCCATGACCTGGCTCGCGGCGATCATCCGCAACACCGCGCTCGACCGTTTGCGGCGGCATCGCGGCGAAGTGCTGATGGCCGATCGGCCGGACGGCGCGCCGTGCCTGGAGCCAAGTCTCGATCCGATGGACGACCTGCTGCGCCGCGACAACGCCAGCGGCCTCTGGCGCTGCCTTGGCGAACTCGAACCGCGTCAGGCCCGCGCCATTCTCGATGCCTATTGCTACGGTTATACTCACGACGAACTGGCGGCCCGCTTCGACGCGCCTGTCGGCACGGTGAAGAGTTGGCTGCGACGTGGATTGCTGCGACTGAGGGCCTGTCTCGAGACATGAGCGACGACGACCTCCATGTGATGGCCGGCGAGTATGTGCTGGGCACGCTTGCCGGCGACGCCCGGCGCCGGTTCGAAGCGCGCCTCGCCGAGGATGACGCTGTCGCCCGCGCCGTCGCCGCATGGCAGGAACGGCTCTCGCCACTGTCCGATCCGGAGGTCGAGACACCGCCGCCGCCGGAGGTCTGGACGAAGATCCGGCGCCGTCTTGCCGACGATGGCGCCGAACCGCCGATGCGGACGATCAGGGCCGGCGGCGGCGCCTGGCAAGCTTACGCCCCCGGCATTGCCAAGAAGCCGCTGCATATCGATCCGGAGGCCGGCATGCAGTCGTTTCTGCTGCGCTTGGATCCGGGCGCGGTGGCCGACGCGCACGACCATCCGGCGGACGAGGAATGCCTGGTGCTGGAGGGCGAGCTGGTGATCGGCGATCTCGTCCTGCGCGCGGGCGACTACCACCTAGCGCCGAAAGGCGTGCCGCACAAGGCGTTGGAGGCGCCCACCGGCGCCCTGCTGTTCGTACGCGCCGCGTTGCCGGCCTAACCCCAGGGGCCGCTGGCCGCGCCGGCCGGCTGGCCGGCCATCTCGCGCAGGCGGGCGACGCGATTGGCCGTGTTCGGATGGGTCGAGAACAGGCTGTCGACGCTGTGCGCGTGCAGCGGATTGACGATGAACATATGCGCGGTCGCGGGGTTGTTCTCGGCCGGAATGTTGTCGATCCGCCGCGCGCCCTGCTCCAGCTTCTGCAGCGCGCTCGCCAGCCACAGCGGCCGGCCGCAGATCTCGGCGCCGATGCGGTCGGCCTCGTATTCGCGCGTCCGGCTGATCGCCATCTGCACCAGGGCGGCGGCCAGCGGCGCCAGGATCATCAGCGCGATGGTGCCGATCAGGCCCAGCGGATTGTTGCGGTTGCCGCCGAAAAAAATGGCGAAGTTCGCCAGCATGCCGACGGCGCCGGCGATCGTCGCCGTGATCGTCATGATCAGCGTGTCGCGGTTCTTGATATGCGCCAGCTCGTGCGCGATCACGCCCGCCAGCTCGTCCGAGGTCAGCATCCGCAGCAGGCCGCGCGTCACCGCCACCGCCCCGTTCTCCGGGTTGCGGCCCGTGGCGAACGCGTTCGGCTGCTCGGTCTCGATCAGATAGACCTTCGGCATCGGCAGGCCGGCGTTGCGCGCCAGGCTCTCGACCATGGCGACGAGCTGCGGCGCCGAGCGGGCATCGACCTCGCGCGCGCCGTGCATGCGCAGCGCCATCTTGTCGGAATTCCAGTAGGCGTAGAGGTTCATGCCGCCGGCGATCAGCAGCGCGATCAGCATGCCGCCCGTGCCGCCCAGCATATAGCCGATGGCCAGGAACAGGCCGGTCATGGCCGCCATCAACAGGGCCGTCCTGGCATAGTTCATTTTGTGCGCATGGCTCCTCTGCGTCGCGCCGCGCTGGATTTCGGGGCGCTGGCTGATATGTAATGGGGGCAGGAGAACGATCAAGCAACGCCCGTCGCGGGACCGCGGCGGAAAATCGAAGGACTAATCCGGATGAGCGACAAAGCGACAACGACCGACGAGTCGCCGGCCGAACCGTCGTCCGACAACAAGCCGGATGCCGAAAAGGCGAAAAAACCGGTCGAGATCGGCGGCCGCAAAGGCCCCGAGCCGACCCGCTACGGCGATTGGGAAGTCAAGGGCATCTGCACCGACTTCTAGGCCCAAGACGGCTCAGCGCAGCAGGCCGTAGAGCGCCACCACGGCCAGGAACGTCAATGCGACACGGCGGTAGAGCCGCTCGCTCGATTCCCGGAACAGCTGGCTGCCCAGCCAGGCCGCGAACATGAACGGCGGCGTCAGCACGATGGAACGCCAGATGCCGGTTTCGCCCACCAGGCCGGCTGTGAACAACACGATCAGCAGGAAGATCTCGGTTATGCCGAAATAGCAGATGATGTTGGCGCGGTTGGTGCGGGCCTTGTCCTGGCCGGCCAGCATATAGGTCAGCACCGGCGGTCCGCCCATGCTGGTGGTCGCCATCATCGTGCCCGAGACCAGACCCAGCCCAAGCGTGATCGGCAGCCTTTTCTCGCCGGCATAGCGCCAGCCCGAGATCAGGAACAGCACGAAGGCCAGCACGACACCGGCGACCAGGCGCGACAACAACGCCGGATCGATGGTCAGCAGGATATAGCTGCCGAACGGCATGGCGAGGCCTGCGGCGAGACCCATGGGGCCGACGAAACGCCATTGCGCGTCCCGCACCGCGCCGGGGAACAGCTGAACGGTCACGCCCAGCTCCATCAGCATGATCATCACCACCATCTCGGCCGGCCCGAACAGGATGGCGAAAACCGGCGCCATGGCCATGGCGGAACCGAAACCGGCAAATCCGCGCATCAGGCCGGCGACGACGGTGACGGCGCCGGCGATCGCCAGGTCGATATCGAACAGCGATGGATCGGGTAGCAAACTCTCGGCAAACATTCCGCGCCGTACCAGCCGCCACCCGGCCGGTCAACCCGTGCCCGCGCATGCCTGCACTGCGGCCCATGCCGACGCCGTGCTTGCCCTCGCGCGGGCGGCGCGCCATGGTGGCGGCCGTTTGGGTTTAGGCGGTTCGAGGCGCGAGATGGAAGCGGTTCTGCAGAGTTTCCTGGCAGGTTTCCCGGTTCTGATGCTGCATTCCAGCGTGACGCTGGCGATGCTGGTGGCGGGCGTGCTGGTCTACACGGTGCTGACCCCGCACAAGGACTTCGCGCTCGTGCGTCAGGGCAACACCGCCGCAGCGATTTCGCTGTCGGGCGCCATTGTCGGGCTGGCGCTGCCGCTGGCGGCCTGCATGGCGGCGAGCGTCAGCGTTTACGACATCATCATCTGGGGTGTGGTGACGCTGGTGCTGCAGATCCTGGCCTTCCGCATCACCGATCTGTTGCTGCGCGACCTGCCGCGCCGGATCGAGGCCGGCGAGATCGGCCCAGCCCTGCTGCTGGTGGCGATCAAGCTGGCGGTCGCCGCCATTAACGCGGCCGCCGTTTCCGGCTGACGCGGCAGCCTGTCACCGGCGCGGCGCCATGAATCGCCTCCTCAACGGTCTGGTCTATGTGCTGACCGTGGCCGTGATCATCTACAGCGTGCTGATCCGCGATAGCGACCCGCCCGACGATTTGGGGCCGTCTTTCGATTCGCGACGGCCCGCGCCCCAGGCATATGTGCCGCCGGCCGTTCAGCCAGAACGTCGCGGCGACCTGCCGTCGCCCAGCCGGCGCGATCCCGAGGTCGTCGTCGAGGTCGGCGAGAAGCGTCCCAGCAGCGGCACGGCCTTCTCCATCGGCGGCCCTGGCGTTTGGATGACGGCGCGTCACGTCGTCGACGGCTGCAGCGATATCTACCTCCTGACCGGCGAGCGGCGCGGCGTGCGCGTGCGCGATGTCAAGCTGCACCGCAATGCCGATCTCGCCGTGCTGTTCACCCGTGGCGGCGTCGATTCACTGCCATTGGCGGCAGGCGGCCTCGATGTCGGCCAGGACGGCTTCGCACCGGGTTATCCCCAGGGCAAGCCGGCCGATCTGCACGCGCGCCTGCTCGGCCGCAGCCGCCTGCGCTCGGTCGGTCGCTACAGCACCAACGAACCGGCCATCACTTGGGCCGAACAGCGCCGCGCGCCGGCCTTCCAGGGCTCGCTCGGCGGACTCAGCGGCGGCCCGATGCTGGACGCCAGCGGTGCGTTGATCGGCGTCGTCGTTGCCGAATCCCGGCGTCGCGGGCGGGTGACCTCGGCCGCCCCGGTCTCGATCCGCAACCTTCTGGCCGACCTCGGCGTCACGCCCGCGGTCGCCGGCCCGTCGCCACAACCGGTTTTGACGTCCGGCAACTTCGCCAACCGCGGTCAGTCGCTGCGGCAGTCGCTGACCGTCTCCAAGGTGGTTTGTCGCGTTGCCCGTTCGGCCCGGCGGCCACGGCTCTGAGCGCTGCCGCGTATCAGTCGGGCTCGGTCATCGCGGCCTCGACGAGATCCGCCATTGCCAGACTGTTGCCGTCACCCTGGGCGCGCAGGCCGTTGATGACGCCGCGGCGGTCGTGCTCGACCCGGTTCTGCGACATCTTCCATTTGCCCTCGATGCGCGTCAGCTCGATTTCGATGCCGATAATGCCGCGGGCCAGGCCGTCGATGAAGTCCCGCGGCGCGTCGTCGATCTTCCACGGCAGGTGATAGGGGCTTTCCAGCCGGTCGGTCAGCGCTGCGAGATGCGCCAGCAGGCGGTCCGGTTCCGTGAAGGTCTTGGCCCGGCCATAGGCATGCACCGCCACATAATTCCAGGTCGGCACGACCTTGCCGGTCCGGTGCTTGGTCGGATACCAGGATGGCGTGATGTAGCCCTGCGGTCCCTGAAAGATCAGCAACAGCTCGCGGTCGTCCGCAAGCGCCGCGCCGAACGGGTTCGGCTTGGCGAAATGGCAACGGATGGTGCCGTGCGGCGCCGGCTGGGGATCGAGCTCCACCGGCAGGTGGCTGGCGATCAGGCCGTCGGGTCCGTCGGTGACGATCGCGGCCGCACCGATCTCCCGCATGGTCGCGTGCAGCATCTCGATCCGCTCCTCGCGGAAGGCGCGCGGGACATACATCTGTCAATCTCCTTCCTGCGGCAGCAGGTATTCGTAAAGCGGCAGACGCCGGCCGGGGATGGCGTCCGACGGTGCATCGCCGATGCCGACCGCGCCCATGCGTTCGTAGAACGGCGCCGCGTTCGGGTCGGCCAGAATTTCCAGCCGCCGGGCGTCTCGGGCACGCAGCCAGTCAAGGACGCCGTCGAACAAAAGTCGGCCGACCCCCCGGCCCATCGCTTCCGGCGCGACGAACATCAACGCCAATTCGTACTGTGCGTCTACCGGCAGAACTTCAAGGCTGGCGACGCCCAGCAATTGGCCGTCAATATCGTCGGCCACCAACACGCGTCCATCGGCGATCATTTCGGGCGTGACGCTCAGGCCGGGAAGCGACAGCCGCATGAACTCGGCGTCGTAGCCCCAATGCGCCTTCGAACGAACGCAGAGTTGCGTCAGGACATCGGCCTCGTCTGCGTTCGGCGTGCGGATGCGGATGGTCGACATGGC
The DNA here is from genome assembly GCA_965232515.1 of Alphaproteobacteria bacterium. Classification (GTDB taxonomy): domain Bacteria; phylum Pseudomonadota; class Alphaproteobacteria; genus JANQKO01. Next base: position 4,613,043 of record CBDDPY010000002.1, read on the forward strand.
AGGGCGATACCCCATGGCCTCAGGCCGGATTGCCTGCCAGCCAGGCAATGACGTCAGCGGCGTTCCGGTCGGGCGGGAACACTGGATAGAACACATGCTCGATCGCGCCATCGCGCAGGATCATCGTCAGGCGTTTCATCAGCGTCATGCCGGCAGCCTCGAATGTCGGTAGGTGCAGGGCTGACGTCAACGTCAGCCGTTCATCCGACAACAGCGGAAACGGCAGATGCAGACGTTCGGCGGCGTCCCGTTGAAAATCCGTCGGCTGCGTCGACAGGCCGAACAGGTGTGCCACGCCCGCGTCGGTCAACTCGGCATGATGGTCGCGAAAGGCGCAGGCCTGCGGCGTGCAGCCACGGGCGCCGGGGATCATGTCCCAATCGTCCGGACGCGCGGGGTCGTCGCCGGGCAGGCCGGTGCGCGGATAGGCATAGACGACAGTGCGGCCAGTTAACGCCGACAGGTCGACCATGCCGCTGTCCGTGGCCGGCAGCGTGACCGACGGCAACCGTCGGCCGGCCAGATGCCGCGCGCCGCCATCGTCTTCGGGCGCCGGTATCTTTGACCAGTCGACAGTCAGCAGGTCCGTCATGCGATTCTCCCGTCGCGGGCGGGCAGCCTAGCCGACGCGGAACTTCGCCAGATAGTCCGGCGGCTCGATGCCGGGCGTCAGGCGCGGATCGGGGATCGGCGCGCCGACCGTCTGCGTCACCGGGATCACGCCGGCCCAGCAGGGCAGCGCGTAGTCTTCCTCGTCGTCGGCCGGCGGCCCGGTGCGGATCTTCGCCACCGCCTCTTCGATTTCCATGCCGACCACGGTGGTCGCCTTGATCTCCTGCCCGTTCGGCGGCCGCATCTCGGCCCAGTGGCCGGGCACGATGCCCTCGACGAACTCCTCCAGCGCCGCGGTCTTCTCGGCATCGTCGGTGATCGCGTGCGCGGTGCCGAAGGCCATGACCGAGCGGTAATTCACGCTGCAATGGAAGCCCGAGCGTGCCAGCACCAGACCGTCCATCAGCGCAACCGTCACGCAGGCCGGCACGCCTTCCTTCACCGTGCGCAGCATGCGGCTCGCCGACGAGCCATGCCAATAGAGCCGCGTGCCGACGCGCCAATGCAGGGTCGGCGTCACGTAGGGTTGGCCGTCAATGACATAGCCGACATGACAGAACGTGGCGGCATCGATGACGGTGTGTACCGTCTCATGATCGTAATGACCCCGCTCGTGCAGCCGCTTCACCCGTGACCGTTCGCTGGCCGTATAGCCGTCCGGCATCTCGCTTCTCCATTTCCTCAGTGCGCTGTCTTGCCTATAGGCGTGAATTGGCTTGGCCAAAAGAGCCAATTCGAAGAAAATCATGGGGCCAATCCGGAGAAGGTCAGATGGTTGCGAAAACGCTGCGCGGCACGCTGCTGCCGTTGGGGATCGACCGGCGGACGGACGTACCGCTGCAACGCCAGATCTATGACGATCTCAGGCGGCTGATCCTCGACCGTCGGCTGGCGCCGGCAACGCGGCTGCCGTCGACCCGGGCGCTGGCCCACGACCTGGCGGTCTCGCGCAACACCGTGCTTGCGGCCTTCGAACAACTGTTGGCCGAAGGCTATCTGTCCGGCCGGCAGGGCGCCGGCACATACGTCTCGGCCGAGCTGCCGGATGCCGCGCCTTTGACGGCAGAGGCATCGCCGGCCGTCGCCAGGCCGCGACGGCGTGGGCTGTCGCGCCGCGGCACGACGCTGGCCGGGATCGCCGGCAGCCATCGGGGCAGCCGCGGGCCATTCGCCCTCGGTCTGCCGGCGGTCGACGACTTTCCCTTCGCGGTCTGGAGCCGCCTGCTGGCGCGTGCCTGGCGGTCGCCGGGCGGGTACGCGGGGCACGGCGATCCGGCCGGCCACCTGCCGCTGCGCGCGGCGATCGCCGATTATCTCCGAGCCGCGCGCGCGGTGCGTTGCACGGCCGAACAGGTGGTGATCGTCGCCGGCGCCCAGCAGGCGGTCGCGCTCGCGGCGCAGATCCTGCTCGATCCGGGCGACGAAGCCCTGATCGAGGAGCCGGGTTATGCCGGCCTGCGCGGAGCGCTGACGGCGGCCGGTCTGCGCGTAACGCCGGTGCCGGTCGATCCCGAAGGCATCGACATCGACCGCGGCGCCGTCCTGGCGCCCGCCGCGCGCTTCGTCTGCGTCGCGCCGTCGCACCAGTATCCGCTCGGCATGACCATGAGCCTGGCGCGCCGCCTGGCGCTGATCGACTGGGCCCGGCGGCAGGATGCCTGGATTGTCGAAGACGACTACGACAGCGAGTACCGCTATGCCGGCCGGCCGCTGGCGGCGCTGCAGGGGTTGGATGAGACCGGCCGCGTGCTCTATGTCGGCAGCTTTTCCAAGGTGCTGTTCCCGACGTTGCGGCTCGGTTATGTCGTCGTGCCGGAAGATCTGCTGGCGGCATTCTGCCGGGCCCGGGCGGCGCTCGATGATCATCCCTCCATGCTGGCTCAGCCGGCGCTGGCGCAGTTTTTCGCCGAGGGCCATTTCGCCGCCCACGTCCGGCGCATGCGCCGGCTCTATGCCGGCCGTCAGGAGGCGTTGCTCGCCGCGGCGTCGCGCCATCTCGACGGCCTGCTGGAGCTGTCGCCGGACGAGGCCGGCATGCACCTGCTGGCGCGTCTGTCGCCGGCGCTTGCGGCGTGCATGGACGATCGTGCCGTCGCCGCGCGACTGGCGGCAGCCGGCGTCATCGCGACGCCGCTCAGCGATTACTACGACGGGCCGCCCGACCGCCAGGGCCTGTTGCTGGGCTACACCGCCTTCGACGAGCGCGCCATCGAGGACGCCGCCGTGCAGGCGCGCGACGCCCTGTCGGCCTGAGGTCGGGCGTCGGTCCAGGTCAGGACCACTGCCACGGCGCACAGCGCCATGGCGATCAGTGTCAGCAGCGGCCAACCACCCAGCGCATAGAGCGGGCCGAAGCCGACCGTGCCGACGGTCACCGACAGATAGGTGACGGCGCTGTTCAGGCCCAGGATGGTGCCGCGTTGCGCCGGATCGATGGCCGACAGGCAGCCGATCAGCAGGTTCAGACCGAAATGATTCATGAGGCCCCAGATGAGCGCGATGCCGACGATGGCGATGTAAGACCCGCTCGCCGCCGTCAGCAGCAGGTAGACCGCGGCGATGCCGGCATAGGCGAACGGCATGACGCGCCGCGCGCCCAGGCGGTCGATCAGCGGATCGGCGAACACGGCGGCGCCGAAGCCGAGGCCGTAGGCGAGGGCAACCATGCCGCTGGCGCTGACGGCGTGCCCGAGCGCGTGATGCACATGGTCGCCGAGATAGGCATAGACGCCGTAGAACGCGGTCATATAGGCGATGCAGACCAGCAGCAGCCGACCCACACCCGGCACGATCAGTGCCGCCAATGGAGAGGGTGCGGTCGCGACGGCCGGCGCATTGCTGCGATTCCGCGTTCGCGTCAGCGCCAGTGCCGCTACAAGAGCGAGGCCGGTGAGCGACCCGAAGACCGTGCGCCAGCCGACGAGGTCCGCCAGCACCGCCGACAACGAGACGCCGGCCACCATGCTCAGCGTCCAGCCCGTCAATACCGCGCCCAGCACGGCGCTCTCACGTCCGGGCAGCGCCACCACCGTGGCGAAGGCATAGATCGCCGGCAGCGCAATGCCGGCGGCAAGGCCGGCCGCGGTCTGGGCGCCGACCAGTCCCCAGACATTCGGTGTCGCCGCGCTCGCCGCGAAGGCAAGGCCCAGCAGCGCCATGGCGGCGACAAGCGCCCGCTTCACGCCAATCCGGTCGATGTGCCGGGCCAGAAACAGCGCCCCGAACGCGGTGCCCAGGCCGTAGCCGCCGCCGGCCAGCATCACCGTCGGCACCGGCGCCAGAAACGCCGCGGCGATGCCGGGCGCGATCGGACTCAGGGCCAGTGAGTTCGCGCCGATCACGGCGATGCAGACGGTCAGGATCGGGACAACGCCGCGTTGCCCATCGCGGTTCTGAGACATGGACACTACTTTGTTTGGTGTTTCGATTTATGTAATAATTGCCGAATGTCATTCGGCTACAAGGCGAAATCACCTGATGATACAAAAAACAGATGATGTTCGGGATGAACGACCGGCGGCGCGTCCTCTGGACGATGCGGACCGAAGGATATTAGGCGTGCTGGCCGAGGACGCGACCTTGAGCTACGCCCGCCTGGGCGAGCGGGTCGGCCTGTCGCCGCCGGCCGCGCACGAACGGGTCAAGCGCCTGCGCCAATCGGGCGCCATCCGCGGCACCGTCGCGCTGGTCGATCCGGAAGCCGTGGGCAAGTCGTTGCTCGCCTTCGTCCATGTCGACACAACGGGCTGGGGCAAGTCCCAGAAGCTGATGGACATCGGCGACTATCCCGAGGTCGAGGAAATCCACTCCGTTGCCGGCGATACCTGCATGCTGCTCAAGGTCCGGGCCGAGAATCCGCGCGCGCTCGAAGCCATCCTCGAACAGCTCTACGCCACCCCCGGCGTCAAGGCGACCCGCAGCTACGTCGTCCTTTCCACCTACCTCGAACGCCCACCCCAACCTGGCATCACTGCCCAATGGCCGGCCGTCATGACGCTTGAGTGACGTTACCAATATTTGGTAATGTCGGGATGCGCATAGAGGAACTTCTGATGGCTAAAAACACGAGCATTGCACTCGGCGATCATTTCGAGCACTTCGTCGGTCAGCAGGTTGCTGGTGGTCAATACGGCTCGGTGAGCGAGGTCGTGCGGGCCGGCCTCCGTTTGCTTGAAGAGCGAGAGATGCGGTTGGCGGCATTGCGCCAGGCGCTTGAGGAGGGTGAGCGCAGCGGCGAGGGCGTGCCGTTCGACGTCGAAGCCTTTCTGGCCGAGCGCGCCGCTGAACAGACGGAGTGACGACCCTTAAGCTGCGCCCGCGCGCCAACGCCGACCTCGCAGGAGTCTGGCGATACACGGCGAGGGAGTGGGGCGCTGAAACAGCGGACACCTATGTCCGCCAGATCGATGAAGCTTTTGCCCGCTTAGTCACAAACCCGGAAATCGGACCGAGATGCGACGATGTTCGGCCGGGATATCGAAAGTATCTGGTAGGCCGGCATTTGATCTTCTATCGGCTGATCGAACACCAAATTGATGTGATCCGTATCCTCCATGTGAGCATGGACACAACTCGACACCTGTAAGTGCAGTGCCGGCTGGCTACTGTAGGCTGCGTGCCGTCGTTACGTGCAACAATTCTGAAATATCACGGCCTGTCCTCGCCGAATTGCGCCATACTGCTGGTGTGCAGAAGCACGGTGCGGCGGCATAGGGGGTAGTGACATGGCGCGGCAACGACGTGATCCGTATCTGTGGGAAGCTTTGTTGTCGCTGGTGTCGTTGGTAGCGGGGATCAGCATCGCCATCGTCGTCTACGGCACCGATCCGCACATCTCCATGCTGCTCGGCGTGTTCATCGCCGCCCTGATCGCCTTCAAGGCCGGTTACAGCTGGGAAGCGATCCAGGCCGGCATGCTGCAGGGCATCACCAACTCCCTGCAGGCCATCGTCATCCTGCTGATCATCGGCATCCTGATCGGGGTCTGGATCCTGAGCGGCGTGGTGCCGGTGCTGCTCTACTACGGCCTGAAGATCCTCGATCCGACGATCTTCCTGCCGGCGACGGTGGTGATCTGCGCCATCACCTCGATCGCCACCGGCACCTCCTGGGGCACGACCGGCACCATCGGCGTCGCCCTGATGGGCATCGGTTCCGGTCTCGGCTTTCCGCTGCCGATCGTCGCCGGCGCGGTGCTGTCGGGCGCCTATTTCGGCGACAAGATGTCGCCGCTCTCCGACACCACGAACCTGGCGCCGGCCATGGCCGGCACCGACATCTATACGCACATCCGCCACATGGCCTACACCAGCGGTGTCGCGATCGTGCTAACGCTGATCATCGAGACGGTGCTGGGCCTGTTCCTTGGCGGAGGCGAGGAAAACCTCGAAAGCGTGCAGCAGATCCTGGCGGTGCTGGAGCAGGAGTTCAGTCTCAACCCGCTCTTGCTGATCCCGCCGGTGCTGGTGATCGGCTTCGCCTGGCGCAAGGCGCCGGCGATCCCCGGCATCACGCTGGGTGCGCTGTCGGCCGCGGTGCTGGGCCTGCTGTTGCAGGACAACAGCTACGAAGACCTGCTGAGCGCCGCCTATAGCGGCTACACCAGCACCACCGGCGTCGATGCCGTCGACAGCCTGCTGACCAAGGGCGGCTTCACGGCCATGCTCTACGCCATCTCCATCGTGATTTGCGCCATGATGTTCGGCGGCATCATGGAGCACACGAACCAGCTCAAGGTCATCGTCGAGGCCATCCTGCGCTTCGCCACGGGCAAGAGCTCGCTGATCACCTCGACGGTGCTCACATGCCTCGGCGCCAACCTGGTGCTCTGCGATCAATACATGGCGATCGTCATGGGCGGGCGCATGTACGCCCAGGCCTATCCGGAGCGTGACCTGCATCCGAAGAACCTGTCGCGCGCGGTCGAGGACAGCGCCACCGTCACCGCCTGCCTGGTGCCGTGGAATTCGGGCGGCGCCTATCAGGCGGCGACGCTCGGCGTGGCGACGCTCGCCTATCTGCCGTTCGCCTTCTTCAACTGGTTGTCGCCACTCGTGACCCTGATCTTCGGCTGGTTCGGCTGGACCATCCATCCGCTCGACGAGGAGACGCGGCAGCGCCTGGCCGCGCGAGCCGCCGAACCCGTGCCGGGATCGGATCCCGCCTAGCGTTCGGGAGGGCTGCCCCATGCGCCTGATCGCGCGACGCATATTCATCGGCGGACTGTTGGCGCTGCCGGTGGCGGCGCGTGCTGCCGATGCCGAGCTCGCCAAGGACTCGACATTGGAAGGCATCCTCAGCCGCGGCCAGCTCCGGGTCGGCTTCGAGGCTGGCTACATGCCGTTCCAGATGATCGACAAGCGCGCCGGCCTGCGCCAGCGCGACCTGCGGCCGGCCGACGTCCGCCGCGGCGGCCAGCAGGCAAGCTTCATCGGCTTCGACATCGATATCGCCCGCGCGATGGCGAACGAACTCGGCGTCAAGTTCGTGCCCGTGCATACCCGCTGGACCAGTATCATTCCGGCGCTCAGGCTCGGCCGCTTCGACATCATCATCAGCGGCATGTCGGTGACGGAAGAACGCCAACGCCTGGTCGATTTCGCCGATCCCTACATGACCATCGGCCAGACCGTGCTGCTGAGCGCCAAGCATGCCGACAGCGTCAGCAGCCACTCCGACCTCAACGATCCTGCCTTCACTGTCACTTCCAAGCCCGGCACCACCGGCGAGGCGGCCGTCAAGCAGTTCCTGCCGAACGCCGTCTACGCGCCGCGCGACACCGAGCTGGAAGCCGCGCGCGCCGTCGCCGACGGCGAGGCCGACGCCTTCGTCTACGACCTGCCCTACAACGCCGTCTTCACCGCCATGCACGGCGGCGACGCGGTCGTGTTCCTGGACGAGCCGTTCACCTCAGAGCCGCTGGCCTGGGCGATCCGCAAGAACGACCCCGACTTCCTGAAGTGGCTCAACACCTTCCTGGCTGAGATCAAGGCCGACGGCCGCTACGACAGGATCTATATGAAATGGTTCAGGGAGCGAGACTGGTTCCAGCGTGTGCGCTGACGCGTCAATCCAGCATCCGCGAAATCACGATGCGCTGCACCTCCGACGTGCCCTCGTAGATCTGGTAGACGCGGACGTCGCGGTAGATCTTCTCGACCGGGAAGTCTTCGAGATAGCCGTAGCCGCCGTGGATCTGGATCGCGGCCGAGGCCACACGCTCGGCCATCTCGGACGCATAGAGCTTTGCCATCGAGGCCTCGCGGGCGCACGGCAGGCCCCGGTCCTTCAGCGCCGCCGCGTGCAGATAGAGCCGGCGCGCGGCCTCGACCTCCGTCGCCATCTCGGCCAGCCGGAAGGCGATCGCCTGGTGTTCGATGATCTTCTGACCGAACGTCTCGCGTTCCTGGGCATAGGCGAGCGCAGCCTCCAGCGCCGCCCGCGCGCCGCCGGTCGCCTGCGCCGCGACGCCGATGCGGCCCGCCGACAGGTTGGCGAGCGCGATGCCGAGGCCGCGTCCGGGCTCGCCCAGCACGTCGCTGGTCGGCACCCGCATGTCGTCGAAGGCGATCTGGCAGGTGTCGTTCGTGCGGTGGCCGAGCTTGCGCTCCTTGGCGATCACCCGATAGCCCGGATTGTCGGTCGGCGTGATGAAGCAGGTGATGCCGCGCTTGCCGGCGTCGGGATCGGTGACGGCGACGATCATCGCGAGATCCGCCGTGCCGCCACCGGTGATGAAGGCCTTGTGGCCGCTCAGCACATAGTCGTCGCCGTCGCGCACCGCCCGCGTGCGGATCGCCGCCGCGTCCGAGCCCGTGTGCGGCTCGGTCAGGTGGATGCAGCCGATCCATTCGCCCGACGTCAGTTTCGTCAGGTAGTCCCGCTTCTGCCGTTCGGTGCCGTGGTCCTGCAGTGCGACGGCGACGGGCGAGTTGTTCGCCGCCATCATGTTCGACAGCCCGCCGTCGGCTGCCGAAATCTCCTCGATCGCCAGCACATAGGCGGTGAAGTCGGCCCCCGCGCCGCCATAGTCCGGATCGATGGTCACGCCCATCAGCCCGGCCTCGGCCATCTTCTCCAGCACCGCCCGCGGCGCGCCCTCCGCCCGGTCCCAGTCGGCGGCAAAGGGCGCGATCTCGCGTTCGGCGAACGCCCGCGCCGTCGCCTGGATCAGACGCTGCTCTTCGGTGAGCGGCATTGGCGGATGCCGCGCACGGTCTCCGTTACCGGTTCATCCGGTTGTCGACCAGGTCGTCGACCACGGCCGGTTCGGCGAGCGTCGAGGTGTCGCCCAGGTTGCCGTAATCGTTCTCGGCGATCTTGCGCAGGATGCGGCGCATGATCTTGCCCGAGCGCGTCTTCGGCAGGCCCGGCGCCCACTGGATCAGGTCCGGCGTGGCGATCGGGCCGATCTCCTTGCGCACCCATTTTACCAGCTCGCCACGCAATTCCTCGTTCGGCTCCTCGCCGGCGACCAGCGTCACATAGGCGTAGATGCCCTGGCCCTTGATGTCATGCGGATAGCCGACGACGGCGGCCTCGGCCACCTTCTCGTGCGCCACCAGCGCGCTCTCGACCTCGGCCGTGCCCATGCGATGGCCGGAGACGTTGATCACGTCGTCGACCCGGCCGGTGATCCAGTAATAGCCGTCGGCGTCGCGCCGGCAGCCGTCGCCGGTGAAATACTTGCCGGGATAGGTGACGAAATAGGTCTGCACGAAACGCTCGTGGTCGCCATAGACCGTGCGCATCTGCCCCGGCCAGCTGTCGGCGATGCATAGATTGCCCTGGGTCTCGCCGTCGAGCTCCTTGCCCTCGGCGTCGACCACCACGGGCTGGACGCCGAAGAACGGCCGCGTTGCCGAGCCCGGCTTCAGGTCGGTCGCGCCCGGCAGTGGCGTGATCAAGATTCCGCCGGTCTCGGTCTGCCACCAGGTATCGACGATCGGACAGCGGCCCTCGCCGACCACGTTGTAGTACCAGAGCCAGGCCTCGGGATTGATCGGCTCGCCGACCGTGCCGAGCAGACGGATCGACTTGCGCGAGGTCTTGGTCACCGGCTCGTCGCCCTCGCGCATCAGCGCCCGGATCGCCGTCGGCGCCGTGTAGTAGATGTTGACCTGGTGCTTGTCGCAGACCTGCCAGTGGCGCGAGGCGTCGGGATAGTTCGGCACGCCCTCGAACATCAGCGTCGTGGCGCCGTTCGACAGCGGTCCGTAGAGGATATAGCTGTGCCCGGTGACCCAGCCGACATCGGCCGTGCACCAGTAGACGTCGCCATCGTGATAGTCGAACACGTACTGGTGCGTGATCGACGTATAGACCATGTAGCCGCCTGTCGTGTGCAGCACGCCCTTCGGCTGGCCGGTCGAGCCCGAGGTATAGAGGATGAACAGCGGGTCCTCGGCGTTCATCTCCTCCGCCGGGCAATCGGCCGAGGCCTCGGCCATCAGGTCGTGGTACCAGACGTCTCGGCCGTCCTGCCAACCGATGTCGCCGCCGGTGCGTTTGACGACGACGCATTTCTCGATCGTCGGACAGCTTGTCAGCGCCGCGTCGGTGTTCGCCTTCAGCGGCACCTTGCGGCCGCCGCGCAGACCCTCGTCGGCGGTGACGATGATCGAGCAGTCGGAGTCCTGAATCCGGCCGGCGAGACTGTCCGGCGAGAATCCGCCGAACACCACCGAATGGATCGCGCCGATGCGCGCGCAGGCCAGCATGGCGACCGCCGCTTCGGGGATCATCGGCATGTAGATGGTGATGCGGTCGCCCTTCTTGGCGCCCAGCGATTTCAGGCCATTGGCGAACTTGCAGACCTCTTCGTGCAGCTGGCGATAGGTCAGCGTCTTGTCTTCGGACGGGTCGTCGCCTTCCCAGATGATCGCGGTCTGGTCGGCGCGCTTCTCCAGGTGCCGGTCGATGCAGTTGTAGGACGCGTTCAGCGTGCCGTCCTCGAACCATTTGATCGACACGTTGTGCGGGTCGTAGGAGACGTTCTTGACGGTCGTGTATGGCTTGAACCAGTCGATACGCTTGCCCTGCTGGCCCCAGAAATTCTTCGGGTCCTTCACCGACTGCTCGTACATCTCGAGATACTGGTCGTCGTTGCACCAAGCCCGCTCGGCCCAGGCGTTCGGCACCGGAAACAGCGTATTGTCGGACATGACCTTCAGAACCTCCCCAGTTCGGTCTCGTCGCGGCGGCTGCGTTGACCGCCCAGGTTTGCCGCGAATTATCCGACCAAACAGGCCGCGTCACAAGGCGGGCGACATGGTGACGCAGATTTGACGCGCCGAGGGGCGGAAAGGCGCGTGGCGTCGCAGCAAATCCGAACCTTACGAATTTGTAAGGCGGCGGAAAGGGCGCCGTAAGCTCGGCCCCCCATCTGGCTTCCAGAATTGCACGGCGTGCGTCCGGCGCGCGCCGCGAGACAGGAGAGCTGCGATGCCAGATGCAAACCACTTCGTTCGACGGCGCAAGACCGGTGCGGTTCTGGCGGCCGTCGCCGTGGCCGCGATCGCCGGCACGGCGCTGGCCGCGGTCAACACCGGCGGGCTGAAGGGCAACACGGCGCTCACGCCGGTCGCCGCCATCGAGACCGTGGCGCCGCCCGCCGGCGCGCCGGTCAGCTTCGCCGATGTGATCGAGCGGGTCAGCCCCGCCGTCGTCAACATTCAGGTGGCTCGCCAGGTCGACGACCGTTCAACGAACAGTCCGCGCTTCCGCGGCGACCGTCCCAACACGCCGCCCTTCGACGATTTCTTCCGGCGGTTCTTCGACGACGAGGAGTTCCAACGACGCTTCGGCGGTCGCGGACCAGACCGCGAGCGCGCGCCGCGCCGCGCCGCCGGACTCGGCTCCGGCTTCATCATCTCGGCCGACGGTTATGTCGTATCCAATGACCATGTCGTCGGCGAAGCCGACGAAATCACGGTGATCCTGGGCGATGGCCGCAAGTACGAGGCCGCGCTGGTCGGTCGCGATCCGAAGACCGATCTCGCGCTGCTGAAGATCGAGGACGGCGAGGATCTGCCTTTCGTGCGCTTCGCCGAAACCGACAGTGCCCGCGTCGGCGACTGGGTGGTGGCCGTCGGCAATCCGTTCGGCCTCGGCCAGACGGTCACGGCCGGCATCGTCTCGGCCCGCGGCCGCACCATCGGCGCCGGTCCCTATGACGATTTCCTGCAGATCGACGCCGCCATCAACCGCGGCAACTCGGGCGGTCCGGCCTTCAACCTCAAGGGCGAAGTGATCGGCGTCAACACCGCCATCCTGTCGCCCAGCGGCGGCAGTGTCGGCATCGGCTTCGCCATTCCGGCCGGATTGGCGCAGGACGTCATCGCCGATCTGCGCGACGACGGCCGCATCGAGCGCGGCTGGCTCGGCGTCAGCATCCAGGGCGTCACCGACGACATCGCCGAAAGCCTGGATCTGGACAAGGCCCGCGGCGCCATCGTCTCCGATGTCACGCCCGACAGCCCGGCCGCCGCCGCCGGGATCCAGGCCGGCGACGTCATCGTCGCGGTGAACGGCGAGGCGGTCGAAAGCGTGCGCACGTTGCCGCGGCTGATTGCAGAGATCGATCCCGGCGAGACGGCTGAGCTCGGGATCTGGCGCCGCGGCAGCGAGATCGCCGTCGATGTCGAGATCGGCGAGTTGGACGAGACGCCGGAAGTCGCGTCGCTTCAGAACGACGATGCCACGGCTGAGGATGCGCTGGGTCTGCAACTCGCCCGACTCGATCCGTCGGCGCGCCGCGCCTTCGATATCGGTCCCGACGTCGACGGCGTGGTCATCGCCGATGTCGCGCCCGACAGCCAGGCCGCCGAGAAGGGCCTGCGCCCCGGCGACGTCATCGTCGCCGTCGATACATCCGATGTGTCGACGCCCGCCGACGTCGTCGCCGGCATCAAAGCCGTCAAAGACAAGGGCCAGAACGCGGTCCTCTTGCGGGTCAGCCGCGACGCGCGGGAGCGTTTCGTCGCCCTGCGACTGCGCGCCGCCTGACCCGATTCCGGCCGCCGGTCCGTCGCCAACCCCGACCTCGCCCTCCCCCGCGAAGGACGGGATGCGCCGGACCGGCGTGCCGGGAAAAGTTTTCCGACCCCCCTCCCGAACCCTTGACCGTATGCGTTCAAGGGTTCGGGAGGGGGGTGTTAGCAACGCCTCGCCACCGCATTCCGGTATAAACTCTCCCTGGAGCAAGCCGATATGCGCGTCCTGGTCATCGAAGACGATTCCGAAGCCGCCCGCTACATGGTCAAGGGCCTGGCCGAGTCCGGCCATCTCGCCGACCACGCGGCCGACGGCGTCGAGGGGCTGGCCATGGCCGAGAGCGGCCAGTACGACGTGCTGGTGGTCGACCGCATGCTGCCGCGTCTCGACGGCCTCTCGGTGGTGGCCCGGTTCCGGGCCGACGGCGGCGACACGCCGGTGCTGTTCCTGAGCGCCCTCGGCCAAGTCGACGACCGGGTCAAGGGCCTGAAAGCCGGCGGTGACGACTATCTCGTCAAGCCCTATGCCTTCTCCGAGCTGCTGGCCCGCATCGAGGCGCTGGCCCGACGTCGCAACCCGGCCCAGGCCGAGACCAGCTTTCGCGTCGGCGACCTGGAGCTGGACCTGCTGGCCCGGCAGGTTACCCGCGCCGGCCAACGTATCGAGCTGCAGCCGCGCGAGTTCCAGCTGCTCGAATACCTGATCAAGCATGCCGGCCAGGTCGTCACCCGCACCATGCTGCTGGAAAACGTCTGGGACTATCACTTCGATCCGCAAACCAGCGTCATCGACGTCCATATCAGCAGGCTCAGGGCGAAGATCGACAAGGGCTTCGACAAGCCCCTGCTGCACACCGTCCGCGGCGCCGGCTACTGCCTGCGCGAGGCGGATTGAGCGGGGATGACGACACCAAATGCTGCCATACCGTCATTGCCGGGCGCGACCCGGCAATCCGACGGCCGTGCAGTTTTCCCTGGATGCCCGGATCAAGTCCGGGCATGACGATTGGTCGACACTAAACGACATAAAGCCGCCAAGGTGCAGCCCGGCAAGCTGCTGCGCACCTCCACCTTCCGGCTGGCGTTGCTGTATCTGGCGCTGTTCTGCCTGTCGGTGCTGGCGCTGCTCGGCTTCATCTATTGGAACACGATCGGCTTCGTCGCCGATCAGACCGACGCCACCGTCAACGCCGAGATCACCGGCCTCGCCGAGCAGTACCGCCGCACCGGCATCGCGGGCCTGCGCGCCGTCGTCGACGAGCGCAGCCGAAACCAGCGCTACAGCCTTTATTTGCTCACCAGTCCTGGCCCCGCGCGCGTTCCGGTCGCCGGCAATCTCGATGCCTGGCCGCCGGTCGAGACCGGGCCCGGCGGCTGGCTCGACTTCGTCTACGACCGGCCCATGGGCCCCGACATCGAGACGCATCAGGCCCGCGCCCGGCACTTGTCTCTTGCCGGCGGCTTCAACCTACTGGTCGGCCGCGACGTCGAGGAGCGTCGCCGGCTCGAATTGCTGATCCAGGAATCCCTGCTCTGGGCCATGGCGCTGACGCTCGGCCTGGGCCTGATCGGCGGCGTGGTGATCAGCCGCAACATGCTGCGCCGTATCGACGGTATCGCGCGGGCGAGCCAGGAGATCATGGCCGGCGATTTCAGCCGCCGCGTGCCGGTCGGCGGCAGCGGCGACGAGATCGACCGCCTGGCCGCCAATCTCAATACCATGCTGGACGAGATCGAGCGTCTGATGACCGGCCTGCGCGAGGTTACCGACAACATCGCGCACGACCTGCGCAGCCCGCTCAACCGCCTGCGCAACCGGCTCGAGGTGACGCTGATGCAAGAGCCCTCGGCGCCCGCCTATCGCGACGCCATCGGCGAAGCGGTCGCCGACGCCGAGGGCCTGCTGAACACCTTCAACGCCCTGCTCGGTATTGCCCGGGCCGACGCTGGCGCGCCGGGTGAGAACCTGGAACCGCTTGACCCCGGTGCGCTGGTCCGCGACGTCGCCGAGCTCTACGCCCCGGCTGCCGAGGACAAGGGCCTGACGCTCGACCACCGCATCGACGATGGCCTCGGCCTCAACGGTGACCGCCACCTGCTGTCGCAGGCGCTCGCCAACCTCGTCGACAATGCCGTCAAGTACACACCCGCCGGCGGCCGCATCCTCGTCGCCACCCGGCGCGACGGGGCTGCTGTCGAGCTCAGTGTCGCCGACAGCGGCCCCGGCGTTCCGCCGGCCGACCGAACCCGCGTCCTTGACCGTTTCGTCCGCCTCGACGCCAGCCGCCACAGCCCCGGCAGCGGCCTCGGCCTCAGCCTGGTCCGCGCCGTCGCCCGCCGCCACGGCGCCGAACTGCGCCTGGAAGACAACGCCCCCGGTCTGCGCGCCGTGCTGCGTTTTCCGGCGATGGCCGAGCGCTGACCCACGCATCCTCCGAGACGCGGGCTGCGCCCGCTCCTCAGGATGGAGACCTTTGCACGGTTTTGGGAAGCGTGATTCACTGACGGTATAGGGGCTGTCGGTGAGGGTTTGAGATGTCTCGCAAGCGTGTTGGTCAGCTGGGGTTTGAGGACGCGGTTGTCGAGGCGCGGCTTGGCGCTCGGTTCGATCGGCTGTCGAAGATCAATGATCTTGTGGACTGGCGGCCGTTTGAGGCGCTGCTGGAGGGGCTTTATCCGTCGCGTCGGGGCGAGCCGTCTTATCCGGCGCTGATCATGTTCAAGGTGCTGCTGTTGCAGCGCTGGTACAATCTGTCGGATCCGATGATGGAGGAGGCGTTGGCGGACCGGATCTCGTTCCGTCGGTTTGTCGGTCTGAGCCTGAGCGATCCGGTTCCCGATCACTCGACGATCCACCGTTTCCGGGACCGTCTACGCGGGGCGGCGCGTCTTGAGGCGCTGATGGGGGAGTTGTCGCGTCAGCTCGAAGCGCACCAGGTCGTGCTCAAACAAGGCACGTTGATTGATGCCAGCCTGGTGAGCAGCGCGGCGCGGCGGCCTCGGATCAAGGAAGGCCGGACCAGCCGGACCGATCCGGATGCGCGCTTTGGCACCAACAACGAGCGCCGGCGCTATAGCTTTGGCTACAAGCTGCATGTGGCCGTGGATCAGGGCTCGGCGCTGATCCGCGGCCTGTTTCTGACGCCGGCCAATCGCCAGGAGATCGACTTTGCCGCCGATTTGGTTCAGGGCGACGAGCAGGCCGTCTATGCCGACCGTGGTTATGACGCCCGGCGCCTGCGCGATCATCTGGCGGCGCTCGGCATCGCCGACGGGGTCATGCGCCATGCCCGTAAAGGCAGGCCGCTCAACGCCGAAGAGACCGCCCGGAACCACCGGCTGGTGGCCCGGCGCCGACCGGTCGAGAAGATCTTCGGCACCCTCAAACGAAGCTACCGCCTCAGCCGCCTGCCGCATTTCAGCCAAGCACGCAACGAAGTCACCGTCACGCTCGCCTGTTTCGCCTACAACCTGCGACGCCTCGCCGTCCTCTGCGCAACTTGAGGCCGCTCGATATCGACCTCATCGACAGCAAACAGGCCTCAAGCCGGTCAGCGGCTCGAAAACAGGCGCGATCGCCGCTAACAACCCAGCGCCAAGCTCGAACATAGCGACAAACAACACCTACCGTGCAAAGGTCTCCAGGATGAGGTTGAGCATTTGGCTAAACCGCTCTTTCGTCATCTACCTGTCCTCGTCCTGAGGAGCCGCCGCAGGCGGCGTCTCGAAGGACGACGTGCCGAACGGTACCGGCATGCCATTCTTGATCATTGATCGGCGATGAGTTGTAGAGCGACACCTCATCGCCTCCCGGCTGGACACTTGCGCGGGAATAGGCCAGTAACAGGGTCGGGACGCGTCAGGAGGAAAGCCCATGCTGCTGCAGATGATGACCTGGAACGAGGTCGAGGCCCATCTCGAACGCTCGACGGCCGTGATCGTGCCGATCGGCTCGACCGAACAGCATGGGCCCAACGGCCTGATCGGCACCGATGCCCTGACGGCGGAATACATCGCCAAAGGGGTCGGCGAGGAGGTCGACGCCATCGTCGCGCCGACCATCTCCGTGGGCATGGCGCAGCACCATATGGAATTCACCGGCTCCATGACGCTGAAACCCTCGACCCTGATCCTGGTGATCAAGGAATGGGTCGAGAGCCTCGCCAAGCACGGCTTCACGCGGGTCTATTTCGTCAACGGCCATGGCGGCAACATTGCCACCATCAACGCCGCCTTCCAGGAGATCTATGCCGATCAGAGCCTGGCTCGCGCCGGCAACCGGCCGGCCGTGCGCTGCCGGCTGCGCAACTGGTGGGACGGCAAGGACGTGCACGACTTCTGCCAGAACCTCTGGGGCGACAAGGACGGCTCGCACGCCACGATCTCCGAGGTCGCGGTCACGCAGTACCTGTTCCCCGATCACATCAAGCGCGCCGACGATATGGGCCCGCCGTCCGGCTGGCGCGGCGGCTTCGCCGACGCCGAGGACTATCGCGAGAAGTTCCCCGACGGCCGCATCGGCTCGCACCCGTATCTGGCGACGCCCGAGACCGGCAAGCAGATCTACGACATCGCCGTCAAGGACGTCGCCGCCGACTACCGCGCCTTCGCTGACGGGCGATAATCGCGTAGCGAAAAAAATCACCACCAAGACGCAAAGACACCAAGGTCAGACGTCGCGATCGCCGGACATCCTGCATGATCTTGGTGTCTTCGTGTCTTGGTGGTGAAAAATCTGTTGCGCCGCTTAGTGCGGCCGGTCCGGTTGATTGCTGCTCAGCTCCGCGCCTGCTCGAAGACCGGCACGGCCCGTGGCATCAGGGCTTCCAGGCCGGCGATGCGCTGCTGGTCGGAGGGATGCGTTGACAAAAACTCGGGCGGTTGGCCGCCGCCTTTCGCCTGCGACATGTTCTGCCAGAAGCTGATCGACTGCCGCGGGTCGTAGCCGGCCCGCGCCATGTAGAGCACGCCGACCTGGTCGGCCTCCAGCTCCTGGCCGCGGGAATAGGGCAGGATCACGCCGTATTGCACGCCCGCGCCCAAGAGGCCGGCGATTTGGTTCGCATACGCGATGTTGCCCGCCTCCAGCGCCGTCGACACCGCCTGCAGGCCCAGTTCGGAGGCCTGGGCGACGCCGATACGTTGCGCGCCGTGCTGTTCGGTGACATGGCCGATCTCGTGGCCCATGACGGTCGCGACGTGGGCATCGTTGTCCATGACGTTGAAGATGCCCTCGTAGAAGCCGACCTTGCCGCCGGGCAGCGCGAAGGCGTTGATCTGGTCGTTGCGGAAGACCACGAACTCCCAGTTCTGCTGGCCGAAGTCGTTCGCCGCCACCAGGCGTTGGCCGACCGCCTGCAGCCGTTGCTGCAAACCCGTATCGGGCGAGACCTCCTGCTCCTGCCGGATCCGCGTCCAGGTATCGAGGCCCAGCGCCTCCGCCTGCTGCGGCGAGATCGCCAGCAATTCGCCGGTCTGCGCGAGCTGCTCCGACGTGCAAGCCACCGTCACCGAACCCGCGGCGCCGATCAGCAGCACCAGCACCTGCCGCCGCCCGACACGGCGCGGCCGCCGCTCACAACACATCCCGGAATGCATCCCGTCCCTCGCCGTCGTTCAGTCACTCTCCCCAGAACAGATATAGTTTGCCGCCGACGTCGGCGGCAGAAACATTTCGGTGGCGCGCGGGGCTTCGCGTAGCGAAGGGGAAAAGAGACCGCCAAGACACGAAGGCACCAAGTTCACGTCGCCCTCGCACCAATCATTCGGCGTGATCTTGGTGCCTTCGTGTCTTGGCGGTGAGAATGACGGCTTCGCCGGATGACGGGCGATTCAGGACGCGACCCGAACCTCCCCTTCCTTCACTTCGACCGGGTAGACCGTCAGGCCGCGGCCGAAGCAGGGGCCCGAAATGCAGTGGCCGGTGTCGATCTCGAATTGGGCGCCGTGGAAGCTGCATTCCAGGCGCCGGCGGTCCAGGCTCAGGAAATCGCCCGGCGGATGATCGAGCCGGGACAGCGCGTGCGGGCATTCGTTGACATAGGCGAACAGCGCGTCGCCCCGGCGCAGCAGGAACACGCGCTTCTGCCCGTCCCAGTCGAACCACAAGAGACGCAGGTTGCCGAGATCGGGATCGATGTCGTCCAGCCGGCACAATACGTCGCCGGGCTGTGGCGCGGCCTCGAGCTTGATCAGGCCTGTCGCGTTGCCCATGGCGTGCCGCTCAAATCCCGTTCGTCGTACCGCCGCAGGCCGGTATCCATCTGATGTGCCCATGGATGCCGGCCTGCGCCGGCATGACCCAGAGATCGGTCGACACGGCTCAGCCCTTCACGCCGCCCATCTTGCAGATCAGCTTCCAGGACTTGGCGTCGACCGGCAGCACCGAAAGACGCGACTGCCTGATCAGCGGCAGCTCGGCCAGGCGTTCTTCGGCCTTGATGTCGGCAAGCGTCACCGGTTTCGGCACCGGCGCCACCGCGGCGACGTCGACCATGCCGAACCGGCCCGAGGCGTCGGTCGGATCGGGATAGTACTCCTTCACCACCTCGACGATGCCGACGACCTGCTTTTCATTGACGGAGTGATAGAAGAAGGCGCGGTCGCCCTTCTTCATCGCCTTCATGTTGTTGGAGGCCTGGTAGTTGCGCACGCCGTCCCATTCGGCGCCCTTCTTGCCCGCTTTCACCTGATCGTCCCACGACCAGGCCCCGGGCTCCGATTTCATCAGCCAGTATTTCATTGCGCCTGCCGTCCCTTCGCGCTCATTCCGGCTTCAGCGTGCCGAGCGCGAAGCGCCAGGGCCGCACGGTAACGCTCTCGAACAGGCCAGCCTTGGCGAAGGGGTCGTTGGCGGCGAAATCCTCGGCATCCGCCAGGCTGTCCGCCTCGATGATCAACAGGCTGCCGCACATGGTCTCGTTGTCCTCCTGCAGCGTCGCGCCGCCGGCGAGGATCATCGCGCCCTTCGACTTCAGATAGTCGATATGCGCGGGCCGGGTCTCCTGGCGCACGTGCAGCCGTCCCGGCCGGTCGTTGCAGTAGATCGCGTAATACATCGGTTTCGTCCCCTTGTTGTCCCGTCGGCTGTTTTATCACACCGCTTCGGATTTGAACGGTCGCGACAGCAGGCCCTCGATGGTCGCGCCGATGTCGGCCCAGTGATTGACGACGCCGTCGACCGCGGTGCAGATCGGCATCTCGATGTTGAGCTTGCGCGCGGCGTCCGTCACGGCGCTCGCCGTATGCAGGCCTTCGGCGATGCTGCGGCGTCCGGCGATGAACGCGTCCAGGCGCTGGCCTTCGCCGAGCGCGATGCCCAGCGACATGTTGCGCGAGGTGTCGCTGTTGCAGGTCAGCGTCAGGTCGCCCAGGCCCGACAGGCCCATAAGGGTTTCGGGCCGGGCGCCGCGGGCGCGGCCGAAGCGCATGATCTCGGCGAGCCCGCGCGTCATCAGCGCCGCGCGGGCGTTGTCGCCGAGCTGCCGGCCCTCGACGATGCCGCACGCAATGGCGATCACGTTCTTGATGGCGCCGCCGATCTGCGCGCCGACCACGTCGTCCGTCAGATAGGGCCGGAAGGTCGGCCGGCCGATGGCCGCGACGATGGTGTCGCCCAGCTTGGCGTCGGCGCAGGCGAGCGTGACCGCCGTCGGCAGGCCTTGCGCCACCTCAATGGCGAACGTTGGGCCCGACAGCACGGCCACCGGCGCGTCGGGCATGGTCTCGGCCAGCACCTCGCTCATGAGCGCGTCGCTCGCCTGCTCGATGCCCTTGGCGCAAATCACGACGGGCGTGCCGGCTGTCGCATGCGGCGCCAGGTCGGCGCTGACCTCGCGCAGCTTCTGCGCCGGCGTCACCAACAGGATCAGGTCAGCCGCGCCGGCCGACGCCAGGTCCGTCGTCGCCTGGATGCGCGTATCGAGCGTCACGCCGGCGAGATAGTCAGGGTTTTCCCGGCGGTCGTTGACGGCCGCGACGACATCCGGGTTGCGCGCCCACAGCGTCACGTCCCGCGCGCCGCCGGCGATGGTCTGCGCCAGCGCCGTGCCCCAGGCGCCGCCGCCGATGACCGTGATTCGCTGCATGCCGGGACCTTACGCCCTCGGCCCGCCGGAACTCAATCGTGCATGAACCAGTCCGGCTGATGTGGCCGAATTCCGACGAATTTTTCGCTTGACGCACCTGTGCATGGGGTTGTTCCGCTGTTTCCGGCGGGCGATACCCCCCTCCCGGCGCTCAGGACCGGGCGTGAATCATGTAGCGGCCGGGCGGGGCGTCGGTCCAGCCGTACTGCCGGTAGAGTTCGTGGGCGTCGTCGGTGGCGAGCACCATGCGGCGCAGGCCGGCAACCCGCGGGTCGGCCATGATCGTGCCGACCAGCCACTTGCCCAGGCCCTGGCCGCGATAGGCGTCAAGCACATAAACGTCGCTCAGCCAGCCAATGCGGCTGCCGTCGGTAACGACGCGCGCGAAGCCGATCTGCGCGCCGTCGTTCTCATCGGTCAGGTTGTAGACCAGGGCCGCGCGGATCGACTGTACGAGGTCGGCGCGCGCGACGTCATGCGCCCAGTACGCGGTCTGCAGGAAATCGCAGACCGCGTCGATATCTGTCGTCGCCGGATCGGTCGTGATCACGAACCCATCCCGGCGCCAGGATTGATGTGTCTCCGGCACGTGCCGACCCCATGCGCTGTCGTGGCTGCCGGCGCATCTTGCGCCGCCATCGCGTCACGCTCAAGTTCGCGCTGCCGCCGTCTCCTCGTCGTCGCGCCAGGCCCAGAGGTCGATCGGCTCTTCGCGGCCGCGGATCGCCTGGTCGGGAATGGCGAAGAAGCCGGCGAGGTCGGCCTCGACCGCCGGGTCCGCGGCCCGCGCCGCGTCGACCACAGCGTCCGACGCAATGATGGTGACCTTGTGGTTGCGGGTCAGCGCCTCCAGCCGGCTGGCGACGTTCACCGCATCGCCGGTGACGGTGAAGGAGAACTGCTGCTCGCCGCCGAGATTGCCCATCAGAACCGGCCCGTAATGCAGGCCGATGCCGATCTGCAGCGGCGTCTGGCCCTCGGCGGCGCGCTCGCGGCCCCAGACGGTCATGTCGTCGGCCAGCCGTTTGGCGCAGTGGATGGCGTTACCGGCATCCGCGAAGCCGGGCGCCGGCACGCCGAAGCAGGCCATGGCGCCGTCGCCCATATACTTGTCCAGCGTGCCGTTATTGGCGAACACGGCCCGCTCGACCACGCGGTGGAACTGCCGCAGCATCGCCACCGCCTCGGTCGGGCTCATATGCTCGCTCTGCCGGGTGAAGCCGACCAGGTCCACGAACATGATGGCGGCGTTCTGCATGCGGTCGAAGGTGAAGGGGTCGTCGCGGTCGGCGAGCGCCTGCACCACGGCCGGCGAGAAGTAGCGCGACAGGTTGCGGCGCTCGCGCTCCGCCAACCGGCGGCGGCGCTGCTCGACCAAGGCCCGGGCCAGCGAGAACCAGGCGAAGTTGAGCGCGATCGCCGCAGTCGGGAACACGAAGCTGATCCAGAGGTTGCCGGCGCCGAGCGCGACGGTGGTGATTACACCCCAGCCGGCCAGCAGGACCACCAGCGCCGGTCCGGTGATGGCGAGCGCCCCGAGGCCGGCCAGCGCCGCGCCGGCAAGACCGCCGATCAGGATCGCCGCGATATCCAGTGCGGTCGACCGGTCGTCGCGGATCAGCACCCGGTCGTGCAGGATATTGTCGATCACGGTTGCATAATGTTCGGTGCCCGGCAGCGTTGGCGTGAACGGCGACGGAAAGGTGTCGCCGATGCCGAGCGCGGTGGCGCCGATCAGCACGATGCGGTCGCGCACCGCGTCGTCGGGCAGGCGGTCCTCCAGCAGATCGATGAAGGAGAAGGTTTCGAAGCTCCGGGTTGGGCCGTAGCTGTTGACCGGCAGCCGCATGGCGCCGTCGGTCGGCACGAAGACGTCGCCGATCTGCACGCCCTCGCCGAAGGTGACGGATAGCGCGTTCCGCGGCAGACCGCGATAGGCGCGCACGGCCTCGATCGGCAGCGAGGGAAAGTACTCGCCGCGATAGCCGATCACCGGGCGCTCGTGACGCAGGCTGCCGTCGGCGTCGAGCAGGACCGTCACATGCGCCGTATGCGCGGCGCTGTCGACGATGCGCGGCGCCGGCGCCAGCAACCCGACCGGCCGCGGCCGCTCGCCGAACAACGTCTCCGGCGCGTGCCGATACACGGCATAGGCCGCGGCCTCTATGCGCCGCGGCAGATCGAAGACGTTGGCCTCGGCGGGATCGAAGACGAAGCTGAACGGGATCAGCACGTTGCCGGCGGCCGTGACGGCCGTGGCGAAGTTGTCGTCGGGACTGGCGACGCCAAGCAGACGATCGAGCTCGGCGGCGGCCGTCGCGGCATCCTTCGGCAGGCCGTCGCGGATCCGGCGCAGGGCGTCGGCGATGTCATCGGCGATCGGAGTTTCCGGCTCGCTGAACAGCAGATCGAACACAACGACCCGCGCGCCGCCGGCCTGCAATCGGCGCACGGCGTCGGCCATGCGGTCGCGCGAAAACGGCCACTGGCCCAATCGGGCGACGGTGGCGTCATCGATCATCACCAGCGCGACGTCCGAGCCGGGCGTCGTTGGGCCGCGCGCCAGGAAACGCAGATTCAGGCTCTGCGTCTCCATCACCTCGAACGGATTCAACCGCCCCGCGGTGGCGTAGACCGCCAGGACGGCGAGCGTGATCAGCAGCGCGGCGGCAATGCGGGCGCCACGCCGCGACGGCGGGAGCGGATACGATCCGGACGGGTTAGTCGAGTTCGGTATCGGCAAGCGCGGCGTTGACCCTGGCTTCGCCCCACTTGACCGGCGGGCTCGGCTCGCCGCCGACCACCACGTCGGTTCCGAATTCGGGCTCCAGCAGCACCGCGGCCGGCGGCTGATCCGTCGTTACCGCGACCAGGCCTTCGACGACGAAGACGCCTGTTTTGCCGTTGTTCGCCTCGACGATCCAGTCGGTGGACCGGACCGAGGCCACGGCCGCCTGGGTTCGGATGTCGAACGGCGCCGGCGGATCGCCGCCCGTCACGGTTGCCCGGATAATGCCCCGAATCAATGTCAGAACGGCGCTCAACCGACTGTCGGCTTCGATAAGGACGTATTCCGTAAGCTCGACCTCGCTGTCGGCGCCGATCGCGACCACGGTGCCGTCGACCAGCTGCAGCTTCACCCGCGCCTCGGGCCCGGTGACGATACGATCGGTCTGAAAGACGGGTTCGCCGACGTCGAGCGACTTGATCGCGCCGTCCCGCATCGCCGTCACGTCGCCGCGCTGCTTCAAGACTTCGCCGACCCGATCCACGTCTGCCAAAGCCGACGGTGTGGAATTGAGAAGCCAAACCAGTATCAGGGGAAGGGCGAGGTGTCGAAGCATGAACATTTGTTAACTCTTTTGTCTTGCTGCCGTGTGTCAGCGGCTCGTTTCCATAGCCGTCGGGGAAATGTCCAGGCGATTCCCACCAGAATAGGCCAATTAGGTGACTGGTGTCGCGGTCTGCCGATTTTTCCGAGCGCGATCGGGGAAAGTTCGGCCGGAAACCCGTCATACTGGGATTCTATTAGAAAAACCAAAAGCTTAAATGCCTTTTAATAGATTTCCGAGAAAATCCGCCCGCAACGTTCTCCACAACGAAATAGGAGAAACAATGGGCGACGTTGCGCTCAGGCGAAAATCCGCTAGCGCCAAATCAAAGGCGAAAAAGCGCATGCCGGCGACCAAGCCGGCCGCATCCCGGGCGCGCCCGGTCGAACGCATCGCAGACTACCGGCGTCGTGACCAGGCGCTGGCACTGCTGCTGCGCAGTTCGTCGGGCGGCGTGTCCACGTTCGAGGCCGGCGCACAGGCGCTGGCCATGGGTTTGGGCTATCGCTGGGCCGGGGTTGGCCGGATCGTCGACGATGGCCGGCGAGCCGAGCTGGTGGCGTTCTGGGACACGGACGCCTTCGGCGAGCTGTTTTCCTATCCGCTTGCCGGCACGCCCTGTGGCGATGTCGCCAAGAAGCAGCGCTACTGCCTGTTTCGCGACGATGTCGCGGGACGTTTTCCCGACGATCCGATGCTGGCCGATCTCGGCGCCGTCAGCTACCAGGGCGAGGTTTATGCCGATGACGACGGGCGGCGGCTGGGCTATGTGTTCGCCGCCAACGATCGCCCGGAACGCCGCAAGCTTGGGGCGCAGCGAGACTTCGTCGGACTGGTCGCGGGTTGGGTCGGCGGCGAGCTGCAACGCCGCGGCGCCGAAGAGGCTCTGCGGGCCAGCCAGCAACGGCTGATGGATATTGCCGAGGCCGCATCCGACTGGTTCTGGGAGATGGATGCCGACCTGCGGTTCAGCTACCTGTCGGAACGGCTGACGACGGTTACGAACATAGAGACCGAGTCGGTTCTGGGCCGGACGCGGCGCGAGGTGGCGACCGAAAACGGCACCGAACGGAAGTGGCGGCGTCACCTCGCCGACCTGGACGCGCACCGGCCGTTCCGGGATTTTCAATACAGCATGGTGCTCGCCGACGGCAGCGTCCGGCATCTGAAAACCAGCGGCAAGCCGATCTTCGACGCCGACGGAGCGTTCGCCGGCTATCGCGGCACCGGCAGCGACATCACCGCCGAGGTGGAAGCCCGCGAGCGGGCCGAGCGCGCCGAGATCCAGCTCCAGCATGCCATCGACGGCACGTCGGAAGGCTTCGCGCTGTTCGATGCCGAGGACCGCATGGTGCTCTGCAACGAACGGTTCCGGGAAATCTATGCCGACGTCGCCGATCTCTATGTCACTGGCGCCCGCTTTGAGGACATCGTGCGCGAGGCGGCCCGACGCGGCGTCTATGCCAGCGACGAGAACGCGCTCGAAGGCTATGTCGCCGAACGTCTCGCGCGCCACGGGAACCCATCCGGCACCTGGGAACAGATGCTGAGCAACGGGCAGTGCGTCCAGGTCAGCGAACGCCGGACCGAGGACGGCGGCGTTGTCGGCCTCTGGACCGACATAACGCATCTGAAGCGGCAGGAACAGGAGCTGGCGCAGAAGTCGGCCACGCTCGAAACGATCATGCAAAACATCGTCCAGGGGATCAGCCTGGTCGACAAGGATCTCAATCTCCTCGCCTTCAATGACCGCTTCCTGGAGTTGCTGGAGTTTCCCGGCGACCGTTTCCATACCGGCGATCCGTTCGAGAAGTTCATCCGCTATAACGCCGAGCGCGGCGAGTACGGCCCGGGCGACGTGGACGAGCTGGTCCGCGAGCGTGTCGAGATCGCCAAACGGTTCGAGCCGCAT
This sequence comes from Alphaproteobacteria bacterium, assembly GCA_965232515.1. Classification (GTDB taxonomy): domain Bacteria; phylum Pseudomonadota; class Alphaproteobacteria; genus JANQKO01. Next base: position 4,638,979 of record CBDDPY010000002.1, read on the forward strand.
TGCTTCGAGCGCAGCCGGCCGGACGGCACTGTTATCGAGGTGCGAGGTAAGCCGCTGTCGGGCGGCGGCTTCGTCACCGCCTATACCGATGTGACCGAGCTGCGGCGCAACGAGCGGGCGCTCGAGGAGAAGTCGCAGTTGCTCGGCGCCACGCTCGACAATATGGCGCAGGGTCTGGTCGTGTTCGATGCCGACCTGACGATACTGGCGGCCAACGAACGCGCCGCGCAGTTGCTGCAGTTGCCGGCCGAGCTGCTGGCCGTGGGCGCGAGCTTCTCGGCCGTGATCCGCCATGCCGCCGACCGTGGCGACTATGGGCCGGGCGACGCCGATGCGTTGTACGAGAAGTATCGGTCGCTGACCCGGTCATCCGGGATCACCCAGCATCAACGCGAGCTTCCAGACGGCTGCATCCTGGAGATCCAGGGCTACCCGCGCCCCGATGGCGGCTTCGTCGCCACGTACACCGATGTGACCGAATTCAAACGCGCGGAAGAGACCCTGGCGCGTCTAAACGAGGACCTGCGGGCCAACGCCGAGGATCTGGAGCGGTCGAACGGCGAGCTGGAGCAGTTCGCCTACGTCGCGTCGCATGACCTTCAGGAACCGTTGCGCATGGTCGCCAGCTATTGCCAGCTGCTGCAGCGGCGGTATCAGGATCAACTCGACGAGGATGCGAACGAGTTCATCGGGTTTGCCGTTGACGGCGCTAACCGCATGCAGCGGCTGATCAACGACCTGCTTGCCTATTCGCGCGTCGGCACCCGCGGCAAGCCTTTGGAGCCAACCGACTTGGGTCAGGTCTACGAACAAACGCTGCTGAACCTGCGCGTCGCCATTGAGGAGAGCGCCGCCGAGGTAACGGCCGATCCGTTGCCGACATTGCCCGCCGACACGACGCAATTGGCGCAGCTGTTTCAGAACCTGATCGGCAACGCCATCAAGTTCCGCACCGAAGCTGCGCCCGTGATACATGTCGGCGCGCGTCAGTCGGACGGCAACTGGGTGTTCAGTGTGTCCGACAACGGCATCGGTATCGATCCGCAGTATGCCGAGCGCATCTTCATGATTTTCCAGCGCCTGCACGGCGCCGGCGAGTATGCCGGCACCGGTATTGGCCTCGCGGTCTGCAAGAAGATCGTCGAGCGCCATGGCGGTCAGATCTGGATGGAATCCGAGCCCGGTCAGGGCACCACCTTCTTTTTCACGCTGCCGACCGAGGGAGCCGCAGATGAGTGAATTCGACCTCGCCAAACCGATCGACATTCTGATGGTCGAAGACAACGCGGGCGATGCGCGCCTGGCGGAAGAGGCGTTCAAGGAAAGCAAGATGATGAACAAGCTTCACCGCGTCAAAGACGGGGTGGAGGCGCTGGCCTTCGTCCGCCGCACGGATGAGTTCACCGACGCGCCGCGGCCGGACATCATTCTTCTGGACCTGAACCTGCCCAAAAAGGACGGCCGCCAAGTGTTGGAAGAGCTCAAGAACGATCCGGACCTGAAAACGATTCCGGTCGTCGTCCTGACGACATCGGAGGCCGAGCAGGACATCCTGAAGAGCTACGAGCTGCACGCGAACTGCTACATCACCAAGCCGGTGGACTTGGACAAGTTCATGGGCATCGTCAAGCGCCTCGAGGACTTCTGGCTCAGCATCGTCAAACTGCCGTCTCCGGCGGCGAGCTGATCCCGAGCCCCGGCGAGAGGTGATCGGACAGAAACGCCGCCATGGCCGATATCGAGCCGATCAAAGTCCTGCTGATCGAGGACAATCCCGGCGATGCGCGCCTGGCCGAGGTCTTGCTGGAAGACATCGCGCCGGGCGGCTTTCAGATCACGCATGTCGAACGCATTGCGGTCGCGCTCGAGCGCCTGGATGAAACAGACTTCGACGTCGCGTTGCTGGATCTGTCTCTCCCCGATACCAAGGGATTGGCCGGCGTCGAATGCCTGCAACAACGGGCCAAGCAACTGCCCATCGTCGTGTTGAGCGGCCTGGACGACGCGGCGGTTTCTCTGGAGGCCGTGCAGAAAGGCGCTCAGGATTACCTGGTGAAGGGGCAGGGGTCCGGCGAAGTCGTGGCGCGGTCAATCCGCTACGCGATCGAACGCAAGCGCGAACAGCAGCTATTGATGGAAGCCAAGGAGCGTGCCGAGTTCGCCAGCCGGACCAAATCCGAATTCCTGGCGGCCGTGAGTCACGAACTGCGCACGCCGCTCAACGCCATTATCGGCTTTTCGGAGATGATGCGGGACGAGGTGCTTGGTCCGGTCGGGAATGATGCCTACTGCGAGTATGCCGACCATATCTACAACAGCGGATCGCACCTGCTGGGCATCATCAACGACATTCTCGACCTGGCGAAGGTCGAAGCGGGCACGGCCGAGCTGAACGAAGAAGAGGTCGACATCGCGGAAGTGTTCGAGACAAGTCGCCGCATGTTCGAGGCCCGTTGCCAGCAGGCCGGCAACACGCTGACCTGTGAGGTCGCGGACGGCCTGCCGCGATTGCGGGCCGACCGGCTGAAGCTGCAGCAGGTGCTGGTCAACCTGCTGTCCAACGCCGTGAAGTTCACGCCCGAGGGCGGCAGCATCGTCTGCAGCGCCTATCTGGAGCCGAACGGCGACATGCAGATAACCGTGGTCGATACCGGTATCGGCATTGCAGAGGCGGATATCGCCACGGCGCTCGAGCCGTTTCGGCAGGTCGATAGCAGCCTGAGCCGGCAGTACGATGGCACCGGTTTGGGCCTGCCGCTGGCTACGCGTTTCGTCGAGTTACATGGCGGCACGCTGCGCCTGGAGAGCCAGTTGGAGGCCGGCACCGAGGTGACGGTGACGTTTCCGAAGCATCGGGTCTGCACGACTGAGGCGGCCGTGACCGAGACGGTACCCGCCGATTGATCCGACAAGGCCGTATCCCCGGACTTTGCGCTCATAGTAGACTTGGTTCCGCATCATCGAGGCTTCAGGCGATCTCTTGGCGGCTCGGCGCCGCGCGCCAGGGAGTCGGTCAACGGACGCCCGCGACCTCGGCTGTCAAGGGAGGGCGTGCATGTCAGTCGGACCTTTGCAGCGTTATCTGCATCTCATCGTTGTCGGTGTTTTTGGTTTGACGCTTGGATCGATTGGACCGTCGATCGCGGCCGATCATGCGGAGGGTCGTCAGCTTTACGTCGACGTTTGCGCCAAGTGCCATGGCGCGCTGGCGGAGCGGCGCACCAGCGGGCTTGCGCGCGACCTGCTGATCCTCGTCGTCGCGCCGCCGCTGGGACCGAACCTGAGCGGCATTTTCGGCCGGTCGGCCGGGACGGTCGAGGGCTTCCGCTATTCCAATGCGTTTCGCAAGAAGGCGGCCGGCCTGGTCTGGGACGAGCCGACGCTTGACCGCTGGCTGACCGACAGCCAGCGGATGATCCGTGGGTCCTATATGTTCCTAAAGGTGGCCCAGCCGGCGCGCGGCAAGATCATCGCGTATCTGAAGGCCTATGGCCGGCATCAGGAATGAGGCCGGCCGGCGGTTGTCCCGCCGGCCGGTCCATCCTCAGGCCTTGGCGATGTAGCCGTAGGTCGCGTTGCTGCGCAGTCCGCCGGCCAGCTGGTACTGCCGCTTGATCTCGGCGAACTTGTCCGCCTCGAGCGGACCGAGATCGGCGCGCAGATTGAGATTGTAGATCCGGGCCGAGTTGAAGCCGAAGATGGCGTTCTTGATCATGCCGTCGGCGGGGCCGAGCGGCGCGAAGCCGTGCTTCTGCTGCATGTCCTCGGGAATCTCCAGGCGGCGCAGCGCCTCGATCTGCCATTGCGGCGAGCCGTACCACATGGAATCCGTGCCCCAGACCACGTGGTCGGCGCCCATGCCCTTGATGTAGGTGCCGAGCAACGCCGCCGCGAAGCGCGGATTGGCCGTCGCCGAATTGGCGAAGCTGCTGCCGAGCTCGGCGTAGACGTTGCTGACGCCGTACTCCTCGGGAATGCGCGCCAGGTGGCTGGCCCATTTGATCTCGCCGGTGGCCTCGAACTCGGCCAGCACGCGATCCGGCAGCTCGAGGAACGGTTGCAGGCAGCCGTGATAGATGACGAAGTTCATTTGCGGCCAGTCCTTGGCCGCCTTGCCGATGTCCCAGTGCGTGTTGTACTGCCAGACGCCCGGCCAGCTTTGCTCGTAGTCCGCCGGCATCAGGCCCTTGTGGATGGCGATGGTGTTGATGCCCGCCTTCACCGCCTTCTCGTAGAAGGGATACATCAGCTCTTCGTCGTCGAGCCGCCAGGGATACTTGGTCTTCGGCGAAAGCGGGTCCCCGATCGTGTAGGCCTTCCAGGAATCGTGCCGGCCGCTCTCCAGTGACGCATCCACCTTGTCCATCCAGCCGTCCTGGCGCGGGGTAATCACGAAGTGGCCCAGCATCCGCCGCGATCCGGAGATCGAGTTGATCAGGTCCACGGCCTGCTGGATCTGGTCGTTCGGCAATAGCCACCAGGACGGATCGTCGAACGGCGCGCCGCTCAGCAGGGCGACCTTGGTGTCGCTGTTCAGGAAGATCTCGCGAACGTAGCTCTCGAACTTGTAGTACGACAGCGTGATCTGCTCCGGCGACAGCTTGGGGTTCCAGTTCTCGGCCGCGAACAGCCCCAGCCCCAACAGCCCCTCCTGCTGAAAATCGTCATGCACGAAATGGGTCTGGTCGTCGAAGACGAACTGGTTGCGCAGGCCCGCGGCCCGCGCCATCGAGGCTTCCGGTTGGGCCGCCTCGGCGCGGCTGACGTCGAACAGCGGGCCGAAGACGTCGTTCATGGCCAGGAATGCGGCGGCCATGCCCGACGCGGTGCCCAGAAACCGCCGCCGGTCGAGGCCCTGCTTGCGGCCGAACTCGTCGGCAAGTTCCTTTACCCGCTCCTCGACCTGACGCTGCTGCTTGGTCTGCGGCGGCGGGTTGAACTCGCCATTGGAAACGATCTGGGTGGGAACCGGACTGCGGAACGCGTCCGTCTGCGCGGGCCGGACCCGCTTCAATTCGTCATCGCTCAAGTAGTGTGCCATGGCGCCGTTGCCCTCCGATATTCTTGTTGCGGAATACGCGAACTGGCTCGGCCGAACGGATTGACGCCGTTGGATCTACGCTACTGGCGTATCAATGCACTCCCAATACAAGACGACCACCATCCTCTCCGCCCGCCGGCGGCGACGTCTACGACGTGACGCGTGGTCACGGCGACGCTCACAATCGGCCTGTCCTCAGGGTACGATGGGGTAAGTCTGAGCAAGGCGTTCAGGTTTGACAATCTCATTCTTTGCTGAATCAAGGCGGGGGAAGCGGCCATGCGTGCACTGATAACCGGCGCCAGCCAAGGGATCGGCGCGGCGATTTGCCGTCGGCTGGCTGCCGACGCGCGCCGATCAGATGACAAGCTGCAACTGGCGGTCTGCGGTTCGCAGCATGCAGATGCGCTGTCTGCGCTGGTGGATGAACTGACCGCCGCCGGCGCCGAGGCGACGGCGGTGCTGGGCGATCTGGCCGATCCGGAGACGCCCGCGCGGTTGGTTGCATCGGCGGTCGATGCGTTCGGCGGATTGGATGCCGTCGTCAGCAATGCCGGCATCGCACGGCCCGGCGCGCTGCTGGATGTGTCGCTCGACGATTGGAACCGTCTGTTCGATATCAACACCCGCGCGACCTGGTTGCTGGCCAAGGCCGCGCATCCCTGGCTGCGGCAGGCGGGCGGCAGCCTGGTCATCGTCGCCTCGATGTCGGGGGTGGATCCGCAGCCGGGCATGGGCGCCTACAGCGTCAGCAAGTCGGCGCTGATCATGCTCACGCGTCTGATCGCTCAGGAATGGGCGGACGACGGAATTCGGGCCAACTGCGTATCGCCCGGATTGGTGCTGACGCCCATGACCGAGCAGGCCTATGCGGACGCGGATTTCAAGCGCCGGCGCGAGGCGTTCGTACCGCGACGCCGGATTGCCGAACCGTTGGCCGACATCGCTGGCGTCGTCGCCTTTCTGCTGGGACCGGATGCGGCCTATTGCAGCGGTCAGAACCTCGTGGTCGATGGCGGGCTTACCGACTCGGTGTTGCGCGCCCTACCCGTACGCACCGTCTAACCGGCATTCCGGCTGCCAACGCGATCTGCGTCGCGCTCAGGCGTTCGATCAGTCAGACGCGGTCTGAAAAGCGCGGCAGGCGTTACGGTCGAGGATCGCGGCGCGGCACCGGCCATGACAGGTGTGAGGAACCCAGGCCAAGCAGCGCCCACCAACGGCTTCAGATCTATTTCTTGGCTTGTTGGCTGTCGAATAGCGCGTCGATAGTTTCCGTCGATGCGTCGCGGAGATTGTCGTCCGGCGGCGGCGGCGCCAGGCTGAAATCTGTCTCGATATCCGTCAGAACCATGAATGGGATGACATAGTCACGGCCGTCGGCCGGCACCGCCTGCGGTGATGCGCCGGATTCATTTGGATTGGCCGGCTGTGCGACCGCTGAAACCGCCACCAGGCAGGCGGCAATCGTTAATAGGACAGCGCTACCGCAAAGGGTATTGCGCCATGCGGTATGTTTGTCGTCTTCGGCCCCTAGCCTACGCATCAACTTTCGGCTGTGTTGTGTTGCGGTGGGAGGTGTGGGGCCGACGCTATACTCAGTACCCGTCACAACTGTCATCCGGTATTATTGTTTATTTGTTAGGGTTAACATACGCGATCTTTCTCGTTCAAGGAACGAAAAAGGTAGTTAACGGAATCAAAATGGATACTTACTAGCTTCACATGGCTAGTGCCCCCGTCGCATGACCAAAAACGGCAACCGACAGCCTCACGCACGAACCTTGCCGCGAGCCGATACATATTCAGAACGTCACCAGTGTTGTGGTAGTCGATGGGCGGCTCGTTGATGCCGGGGCAAAACAGGTCGGTGGATTGCTGTCATGTCATTGAAAATACTGTCGTTAATACTGGTGAGCGTTTGTCTGTCGGCAGTCGCGCAACTGATCCTGAAGCTTGGTATGTCGGAGCCCCAGGTGCAAAGCGCAATGACGGGGAATGATCGCGTTGCCGTGTTGCAGGCGGTTGCGCTTAATTTCAAGGTCTTGGCCGGGTTGACCACCTACGGTCTGGGCGCCGTGCTGTGGCTGTTCGTGCTGGCAAGAACGGATGTGTCGATGGCTTACCCGTTTGTCGGTTTGGGCTTTCTTCTGACCATGGCGTTTGGCGCCTTGTTCCTTGGCGAACCGATGTCGCTTGCCCGGATCGGAGGTACAATCCTGGTCGCATCGGGCGTCTACCTGGTGGCGCAGAGTTGAGGCGCCGTCGGCAGCGTGACCATAGCGGCTTGTTGGTATGCGACGTTCGCCAGCCCGCCCCAAACTGTGCGGCCTGTAGGAGCCAATTCGGCGCGGAACGCTGAAAATGGCGGGAGCGGATAGATTGGTCGAACAGCTCCAGTCGGAAGAAGCCGACGTACCGCTCTGCGTCGATCTGGACGGGACGTTGATCCGGTCCGATATCTTGGTCGAGTCGGCTTTTGCGCTGTTGAAACAGTCTCCGCTGTTGGTGCTGGCGATGCCGTTCTGGTTGTTCAGGGGCCGCCAGCATTTGAAGCTTCAAATCGCCCGGCGTGTGGCTCTCGATGTCGAGGCGCTGCCCTACGACGATGTCGTGGTTGACTTCCTCAGGCAGCAGCAAGCCGATGGCCGACGGTTGGTGATGGCGACCGCCACGAACGAAAGGCTCGCCGGCGCGGTAGCCGATCACTTGGGCATATTCGACGAGGTATTGGCGAGCAATGCGGACGCCAATCTAAAGGGCGACCGCAAGCAGGAGACGCTCGTTCGCCGCTACGGTGAACGTGGCTTCGATTATGCCGGCGACGCCTGGGCCGATCTGAAGGTCTGGTCGGGTGCGCGCCATGCCATCCTGGTGCGACCGTCGGCCCGACTGAGCCGCATTGCAAATCAACGGTTCAATGTCGAGCGGGTGTTCGAGTCCGACAACCGGTCAGTCGCGTTCTATCTGCGTGCAATGCGGCTTCACCAGTGGGTCAAGAACCTGCTGATCTTCATACCGCTGCTGGCGGCACAGAAGGTCGCGGAGCCGCAATTGCTCCTGCAGGCTCTGATCGCGTTTCTCGTATTCGGACTATGCGCGTCGAGCGTTTACGTTCTGAACGATCTGCTCGATCTCTCGGCGGATCGGCGGCATCCGCGCAAGCGGTTGCGCCCCTTTGCGTCGGGAGCAATTCCGATTACGCACGGCGTCGCAATGATTCCATTGCTGCTGCTCGTCGCGGCGGCATTTGCCTACTTGCTATCGCCGATCTTCGCGGTCGTTCTTGCCGGCTACTACGCGCTCACGTTGGCCTACTCGCTCTGGCTGAAACAAAGGGTATTGGTGGATGTCCTGACGCTCGCCAGTCTCTACACCATCAGGGTCATTGCCGGCGCGGCGGCCGTTGCCGTCGCGCCATCGTTTTGGCTGCTGGCCTTTTCCATGTTCCTGTTTCTCAGCTTGGCGATGGTCAAGCGTTATGCCGAGTTGATCGAAGTCGAGGCCAAGGGCGGCGAACAGATTCTCGGTCGCGGCTATCAGATCGTCGACCTGGAAACGCTGACGAGCCTGGGGGCGGCAAGCGGCTACGTTTCGGTTCTGGTGCTTGCCTTCTACATCAACAGCCCCGACGTGCAGATCCCGTATGGTCTGCCGCAAGCGATCTGGCTGGTTTGCCCCATCATGCTGTATTGGATCAGCCGGATGTGGTTTGCGGCGCGCCGGGGCAAGATGCATGACGATCCAATCGTATACGCAGCAAAAGACAACATCAGCCGATGGTGTTTCGTGACCGTGGTTCTGGTGTTGGCGCTGGCCGTCTTTGGCGCGCCTCTTGCGGATATCGCGGCATCCTGAGCCGACAGGGCGCGATCGTCTTGCGACAAGGTTCCGACATCGTCATTCCGATCGGGCTTTTGTTTCTCTCGGCATTCCTGCTGCACTTCCCCCGAATTGTGTTGGACTTCAACATCTACAGCGGCGATTCCAAATTGTACTTCGTGAGTGCCGTCGATTTCGCTCGAGCGCTCGATGAAGGTCAGGCATTGCCGCGTTGGGTGGGTTGGGCGAACAATGGTCTGGGCGAGCCGGTCCACATGTTCTTTTCGCCACTGTTCTATTACGCGACAGCGCTGGTCGCGAAAATCACCGGCGAAATCTGGTTGGCCATGAAAGTCGTGACCCTGATCGCTTGCTGGGCGATGGGTGTCCTCGGTTACCTGATTCTGCGACGCCTCGACTGTGCACGACTTGGTTTGTTCGCCGCCGTCTGCCTTCAACTCACGCCGATTCTGCCCTTCTATCTTTTTAAGAGCGTGCATACCTACAGCAACGCCGCCGGATTGCTTTTGGTGGTTTATTGTCTCCTTCGCTACCAACCGCGTGCGGAATTCATCAGCATCATGGTTGCGCTGGCGGTATTTCTCACGCTGGTGATGCACTCGCTGAGCGGCATCATGAACCTGATGTGTCTGTTCCTCGGGTTGCTCGCCGCCGCACTGCTGACGCGACGGAACCTGCGCGTCGACGTCTTTCGGATCGTCGGTTTCGGCCTGTCGTCCCTGATCGGACTTGGATTGGCGCTGTTTCATGTGCTGCCGGCCTACATCGCCAAGTCCTACGTCAATCCGGCCTGGCAGGCGAGGGATCTCGGCGCTTCGATGATGCTGCCGGTTGTGCAGGAGGCGAGCGAACTCAGATGGTTCACCGTTCAGTGGACGCTGCCGCTCTTGTTCCTGGCCGTGAACATCTCGACCTCATGGCTGCTGTGGCGTCTGAGGGATCGGTGGTCGACGAAACATGACTTTGCATTGGTTTGTCTGTGCGCGTCCTGGTCGGCTCTGCTGCTAGGAAGTGGCTTCGCGGTGCCCGTCTGGGAGGTTTTGACGCCCTTGCAGACCTTGCAGTTTGGGCATCGTCTGGCGTTTCCACTGACGCTGTTTGGCCTTCTCGCGTGCCTGGCAACGGCTGTCATTGCTTGGCATGGGGATCTGTCTCGCCTCATGCGCCAGGCTTCCGTTCTGCCGGCCGTCCTTTCCGCCGTCATCGGAGCACTCGTTCTCGCCAAGTTTTCGTTGCTTGACGCCGCACCATCCGCATTTGCCGGCTCGGATGGCGTGTTCATTCGCGGCACCCACTACTTCCGTCCGATTACGGCCGGCGAGGCGCGATACGACTATGTCGAGGCCGGCGGTTTCCAGACCGAATGTCGGGGGCTGGGTATCGACTGCGCGTCGACGCGGGACGATCTTCACGATCGGCGTTGGATGATCGATGCCGGACAGTCGGTGCAGGTGCGTCTGCCAGTGCTGCATTTTCCGGGCTGGGCGGTCTCGATCGACTTCAAGAAGGCCGAGATTTCACCCGATCCGGAGACTGGTTTGATTTCGGTCGAGGTTCCGGAAGGGCGATCGTTCGTGCGCCTCTATTGGTCATATGCCGGCTATGAGCGGATCGGTATTGCGGCTTCGTTGGCGTTTCTGATCGTGCTGATGGTTGTTTTTGGCCTTCGTCGGAAAGCTGGGGCGCCGCAGCACGGCGGCGACCCGCCGCTGTCCTAGATCAGATCCTCAAGCCGCGCTCTCCGGCCCGGCCTACGGCCGCTTCGTCAGTTCCCAGGCGTCGAGGCCGGCGAGCGGGCCGATCGGCGTGATCTCGTAGTGTTCGCGGAAGAAACCGATCAGCTTCCGTTTCGGCATGCCGTGGCCGGCGAATTTGAGCCAGGGCGCGTCCCAGTCCCGCTCGTCGAAGATCCGGAAAGCGACGACCTGGCCGCCAGCTTCGAGCGTGCGGTCGATCTGCGCCTTGGCATCCGGCAGCACCGAAGGGTCAAAGCGGCTTTCGATCAGCGCCCGGTCGAGTTTCAGTCTGGGGATCCCGGGCAGGGCGAAGAACGAGATGTCCGGACGGCCGGCGTAGCTCGTGAAGTGCACGATCAGGTCGTCGGCGCCGAACCGCGTCTGCATGTCCGCCTCGTGCGCGGCGAGCGGATAGAGCGCCCGCGGCACGGAATAGAGGCTGAGGTTGACCGCGCCGACCACCAGCAGCCATACCGTCGCCACCGCCGCAACGGCCGTGGCGGCCGGCAATTGCGTAAACAGCAGCAGCGTCGGAAACGTCACCTGAAACCAGATCTCCGGGTCATTGACGTTGGTGGTGATGGCGAAGCCGACATGGCCGACGAGGAAAGCAAATGGCACCACGACCGGAAAGCCGCCGGTCAGCAGCCGCAGGCCGGCGGCCAGATAGGTGGCGCCAAGGACGATGATGGTCAGGACGAAGGGCACGATGTCGCGCGCCAGCTCCCAGGTGTAGGGCGCCAACGAGTCGATCTGGCCCCACAGGCGGGCGCGCATGACTGGCCCGAGGTCCGGCGTGAACACGTAATTGTAAACCACGGCGTAGGCGCCGCGCGCCAAACGGTCGACGAGCCCGAAGTCCCGTGCGAAGGCGTTGCTGTGCTTGTGCGCCACCTGGCCAAACACGTAGCCCAGGAAATCGAACAGGCCGCCGGGCTGTGCAACATCGGCGACATAGCCGACGAACATGGCCGCCGCGCCGATGCCGCAGCAAATCGCACCGAATGCCACCATGGGCGCCAGACCGCGGTGCCAGCCCTGGCTGGCGCGGTGAAAAATCAACAGGATGCCAAGGCCGATGAACGGAAGCACGGTGATGCCGGTGACCAGGAAGGCCGTCGACATGCCGAGCGCGGCGGCTGACAGGGTCAATCGATACCAGTTGACGACTTTGCCGCCACCGACCGCTTCGTGCTCCCACAACACGGCGTGATAGAGCGCCAGCGCCAGAAACGGCAGGGCCAGCATCTTGATATGCGGGGTCGGCGCCAGCGCCAGAACGTTGAAGCTGAGGGCCGCGAGGCCGGCAACGACGATCCGAAGCCAAAGTCCATAGCCCAGACGGCAGAGCAGAAAATAGAAGATGGCCAGTCCGATGGCGGCGCACAGCGTGTTGATCTGGGCCATGCTGCTGACCACGTCGCCGCCGTCTCCGAACAACCGGTGCCAGATCAGCGCCGCCGGTTGCAGGAAGATGTGAAACACCTTCCAGTCGAACTTGTCGGCCTCGAGCTTCGCGGCGTAGAGGGCCACATCGTCGGTCGGTACTTCCGAATAGAGCAGCCGGAAGAACAGCCAGATGATGGCGAACGCGGCTGTCAGCTCGAGCCAGTCGCGCGGCCTCGCGGCCGGAAGGCTGCGATCCGCCGGCGGGCTGAGGAGCCATGTCAGCCTGGCAGGTCGACGTTGATTTTCGCTCGAGAGGCTTGCCATCGTTTAGCGCTCGTCACCGCCCACATTGCCGAGGTTGGACCGTTTGTTCCGGCCGGCGAAATGCCTCGCATGCTTCAGCGAATTGCGCAAGGTACGCCGTCGCCGATTTCGATCTCGGAGATGGGGTTCCGGTTCGATTCCGTCAGGCGGCCGGCGTCACGGCCTGGGACAAGTCCACGCCATCGAGGATCGCGCCATGCAGATCTGCGTCGGTCAGGTTGGTCGGGCAGGCGCGGCCAATCGGCTTACCATCCGGCCCCTTCAGTTCGATGGCAGCCAGCTTCGCCCCGGTCAAGTTCGCGCCGCGAAGATTGGCGCTTGTCAGATTCGTGCCTGACAGATCCGCATCGTTGAGATCGCAGTCCGAAAGGTCGGCGTACGACAGGTCCGCCATCATCAGTTTGCAGCGGCTCAAATGGGCGCCCGACAGATTGGCGCCCGAAAGACTGCTGGCCGAGAGATCCAAACCGGCGAACGCGGAGCCCTTCAGATCCTGCCGGTCCAACTGCAAACGCTCGCCCTGTGCCCCGTTTGACGACAACCAAATGGCATGGTTGTCGAGGCATTTCTGCATTGAGGGCGATACGATGGCGGTGTCCTTGCTGACGACGGCGCCAAGTAGACTGGTGGTCGAGAGATCCACATTGGTCAGCACCGCGCCACTCAGATCGGCGCCATCGAGCCGAGCCTGCTTCAAGTTGGCTCCACGCAGATTCGCGCCCGACATATCGGCGTGTTTAAGCTGCGCGCCCTCAAAGTTTGCACCGGCAAGGTCCGCGCCACGGAAGTCGACATGCTCGCCCTGCGCGCGCGACAAGTTGGCGTCGCGAAGATTCGAGTTGGCGAACCGGGCATGGTCGAGCTTGGCCCTTTTCAGCTTGGCCTGCGTCAGATCGACGACCGAAAGATCGGTGACCTGCGTCGTTTCGGATTGCATCATGGCGCCCGGCCGCAGGTCGGTCTCGGCGAGATTGACCCGGATCATTTTTGCGCCGCCGAAACGCGCGCCGCGAAGATCCGCCCGCGCGAAGATGGCGTCGGTCAGATCGGCATCGTGAAAGTTGGCGGCAAACAGATCGGCATACTGGAATTTGCCGCGCGTCAGGACCGAGTGGCTGAAGTTGACCGCGCTGAGCAGGGCTTGCTGTAGATCGATATCGGGCAAATCGCGCCCCGACAGGTCGCGATTGCGAAGATCGGCCCGAACCCCGCCGCTCTGCTTGGCCACATAACGTCGATGCTCTTTCAGAACGGCGACGAGTTCATGAATCGTTAACGGTTGAAGTTCCAGCGGCGCGGCTGCTGTCACGTCATCCCCCATTACCAGGTGCCAAGTCACGGGATTATCGTCAGGTTTGGTTTGAGAATTACTAAGCCGAAGAGAGGAATTCTTGGGCAACTCTAGCGGGCGGGTCCCAACTTGATCGTTGCTTTTCGGTGCAGGCGAACCCAATTCCCTGATCGAGGCAACCGGACGGGGTGGAGCGACATGCCAGGCGATTGGTGCCGGACAGATGTTCTGATTTCCAGACGCCGTTTTCTGACGCGGGCCGGTTTGGTGCTGGGATCTGGCGCCTTAACCGCCTGTTCGCCGCAGGAGGTGTTCCGACAGAATTGCGAAGGCAAAGGCCTGCAAGCCGGGACGGCGGCGTTCGACCGGTGTTTGGCGCGAGAGCGGGCAATTGTCGATCGCATGGGTCGGTCGAGGCGCAGTGGCGGGCCTTAGGTATGGCCGATCCGATCAAGGGTATCTCCGCGGGTGTCGGACCGTTTGGTCTGACTGTCTGGCTCGCCCTTGGCGTTTTGCTTGCCGGCTGCGCGGCTGACGACTGGATGCAGCGGAGTTGCATAAAGCAGGGTTTTCAGCCGGGCACGGCCGGCCATGACGCATGCCTGGCGCGTGAAAAAGCCTGGAGCGATAAGCTGGATCGATATGGTCGCGGCGGCGGCCCATAGTCCGGCACGCGCCTTATCCTCATTGTGCGTTCATTGTATTCGCACGGTTGTTCACACATTTCCTTCGCATTTGATGCTCGGCCCGGCGGCTGGAACCGGTAAGGATTGCGCCCAATCGGCATTGCCGAGGTCCACGAGCAATACGTGAGGGTTCCATGATTTCCGTTCTTCGCCGGATCGGCGGCATTCTTGGCGTGCTGGCGCTGGTCGCCGCCTCGATCACTGGGCCGGCCGCCGCACAGACGGCGTACAGCGACGCCAAGCTTCAGGCTTTCGTCACGGCGGCGCTCGCGGTCGATGATCTGGTCAAGACCTGGGCGCCACGCATCGATAGCGCCGGCAGCCAGGAGAAGGCCGATCAGCTTCGCACCCAGGCCAATACCGAGTTGATCGGTGCGGTCGAACAGACAGACGGTATTTCGCTCGACGAATATCGCCAGATCGTTCGGGACGCGGGCCAGGATGCCGACCTGTCGGCGCGCATCCAGAAGATCGTTGAGGAGAAATCCGTCGACTGACCGACGCCCGACCGGTCGATCGACGGTATCGACCCCGACAGACGATTGCGCGGCGGTTGTAAGGCGTAAACCGCGCGTGCGAAGCTGCCGCGGACATGCCGGAACTGCCGGACATTACGCTCTATATCGAGGCGCTTGAGCGACGCATATTGGATACGCCGCTGCTGGGCGTGCGGGTAACGAACCCATTTCTGTTGCGGACGGCGGAACCGCCCATCGCATCGGTGGCCGGTCGGCGGGTCATCGCGCTACGGCGGATCGGCAAGCGGATCGCGATCGGGCTTGAGGACGAGTTATGGCTGGTTCTGCATCTGATGATCGCCGGCCGGTTGCACTGGCGGGCGCCGGGCGCAGATCCTCCGGGCCGGCGCGGCCTGGCGGCGTTCGATTTTGCCGACGGCACCCTGATCCTGACCGAGGCCGGCAGCAAGCGCCGCGCCTCGCTGCATGTCGTGCAGGGAGCCGCCGCCCTCGGCGCCCTCGATCCCGGCGGGCGTGAGGTGTTCGACATCGATGTCGCGACGTTCGGTGCGTTGCTGACGCGCGAGAACCACACGTTGAAGCGGGCGCTGACCGATCCGCGTGTTTTCAGCGGGATCGGCAATGCGTTTTCCGATGAGATTCTGCATCGTGCCCGAATGTCGCCGGTGGCCATGACCGACAGGCTGACGCCGGCGCAGATCGAGGCGCTGTTCCACGCGACCCGGGATACGCTGATGCACTGGGTGGCCGAGTTGCGGGCCGAGATGGGCGATGGCTTTCCGGAAAAGGTGACGGCGTTCCGCGACGGCATGGCGGTGCATGGGCGTTTCGGCAAGCCCTGTCCGGACTGCGGCACGGCCGTGCAGCGGATCCGGCATGCGAGCAACGAAACCAACTACTGTCCGCGCTGTCAGACCGAGGGCAAGCTGCTGGCCGATCGGGCCTTGTCGCGACTGTTGCGTAAAGACTGGCCGCGCACCATCGACGAGCTGGAACGCATGGGGCGAAGCGGTTGAGTCGGGGACGACATCGGTCCGGGATGCCGGATCAGCCTGTGATCGGCAGGTATTGGTAGAGCCAGGTCTCTGTCAGGGTCCGTTCGTTGAATCGCAGAAAGCAGCGCAAATCGACTGGCTGGTCACCGTCTGCATAAAGATCGAAGAAAGCCCGCCAGCGGTTCGTGCCAACGATCTGCAGTGCGTAATCGTTGTCGATCCGGCCGCGCGAGGCTGAGATTACGGGCTCGACGCCGTCCTGCTTGCGCAAGCCACGAAGCGGGCCGCCGTCGAAATCGATCACGAATTTCCTGGCGCCGTCGGGCCTTGGTTGGCCCGGAACACCGCCGCGTCCGAGACGGGTATGGCGAACGCGCCCGATGCTGTCGTCGGCAAAAGGTTCGTTGCCAAGCCAATGCAGACGATAATTGAACGACCACTGCGAGCCGGCGGTCACCGGCTCCTCCGGCACCCAGTAGGCGGCGATGTTGTCGTGGATCTCGTCGTCGGTGGGAATTTCGACGAGCTGCACCGCCCCTCTTCCCCAATTTCCGCGCGGCTCCACCCAGACACTGGGACGGCGGTCGTAGAACACGCCGTCATCCTCATAGTTGTGGAACTGGCGATCGCGCTGCAACAGTCCGAAGCCCTTTGGGTTGTCATCGACGAACGTATTCGTGACGACCCGATCGGGATTGTTGAGCGGGCGCCAGATCCGCTCGCCGGCTCCGGTCCAGATCGCCAGGCCGTCGCTGTCGTGCACCTCGGGCCGCCAGTCCGTCGCCTGATGACGGTTGTTTTCGCCAAACCAGAACATGCTGGTCAGCGGTGCGATACCCATGCGTTCGATTTTCTTGCGCGGGAAAAGCTCGGCCTGAACATCCATCACGACGCCGGTCGATCGGGTGCAGTCGAACCGATAGGCCCCGGTGATGCTGGGGCCGTCCATCATCGCATAGAGGGTGATGGTCCCTGTATCCGGCGCCGGCCGGACCAGCCAGAACTGCGTGAAGCGCGGGAATTCCTCGGGCCAAGGCATGGCCGTGTCGATCGCGATCCCGCGCGCCGACATGCCGTACTGGTTAAAGGCACCGGAGCTACGAAAGTAGGCCGCGCCCAGAAAGACCAGCCAGTCGGTCTTGCCGTCATCCGGATTCATCAGGCGAAAGCCGGCGAAGCCGAGATCGTCCGGCAACCGGGCGGCAAGTTCGGTGTCGCCGAAATCGAAGAAATCCGTGGAATAAAAAATCTGTCGGGCGGTAGCGCCGTCGACGGCGTGAATTGCGACCGGCGCCTTGAAGTACCGGCCGAGATGGAACAACTGGGCCGGAAAGGCCGCGGAGCCGTCGGCCCAGAGCGCTTGCTCGGGGCGAAAGCGGATCTTCTGATAGGCGTCGTAGTCGATGCTTTCGAGCAGTTCCGGATGTTGAATGATGGGGGTGTGGTAGGCCCGCTTGGCCGATTCGCGTGCCAGATTTCGTAACCAATCGAAATCAAACGCGCGGGAGGGACCGAACCGAACGACCGGGACCGTTGCCAGCGCTGGCCGCGAAAGTGTCAGCGGCAACATCGCCGCGGCGGCCAGCAATTGCCGGCGCGAAGTGAACTTGGACAACATCAGTACAGCTTCCCTGTCGGAGAAAAACGAGGACGGGCGCGATCACTTCGTGGCTCGACGCGGGGCGCAACGTTCGCGTCGCTAGCAGTTGCAGCTAGTTGACGACAGGTAGGGCGCAAGTCCGGTCCACGCCGTTGTCACAACCGTGCGGCATTTGCGCCGGCGTTCATCCATGTCGCGCGAACTTGAGATGGCAATCGTTCAGTCGGCCTTCGGCGGTCGTTCCGTGGGCGGCGAGATTGGTGTTCAGCGCGAACGCCTGACCGCGTTCCTCGAACTGGAGATCAATGACGCCGTTCTTGCCGACGCTGGTCTCAAAGATCCGCTCCGGCGTCGGTGTCCATTCCCCCGACCGCTTGATCTTGGCCGTCGCCTTCGGTCCGTTGACGTCGAGCGCGAGGTCGAAGAAGACCTTTGTTGTCTGGCTTATCATGTCGGCAATCTGGCAGACGCCATATGCCTGCCACGTGCCGTCGTAAGGTGATGTCGTTGACCCCGATCGTTCGTTCGCGACCGGTTCCGGCGCGTTGGCGATCCGGGTGCGTGCCGTGTCGGCGTGACGGCCGTCGGGAAAGGCTTCCAGATAGGCACGGTAGCCGACGGTCGCCTCGCCGGTTTCGGCGACGTTCCAAAGGCCGTCGTCGTCCTGTGCCGCAGGATCGGCGCGCGCGAGCGCTTTTTCGACCTCATCGATCAAGGCGCGGGCCGTCAGTGCATGCCGGCCTTGCGGATGGTTTTCGAGATAGCTGCGAAACGCCGCCAGCGTGCCGATCTCCGAGGCGATCCGCCACGCCGCCTCTTCGGCCTCGTCGCGAACCCGGAGTTGATCGAGGCGTGCCGAGGCGAGCGGCGCAAATCGGCCCGACGGATAGGTGTCGAGGTAAGCCGTGTAGTCACTGGCGCTGCGGCTGTTGCTGATCGAATCCCAGAAGGCCAGCTCCACGGCCATGTCATTGTCCGGTTCCCGCGCGACGGCGACTTTTTGGGCCGCCTGATCCAGCTGGACCGTCGGTATGAACAGGAATTCTCCGCCTTCATGGCTGGCCCGACGGATCTCCGAATACTGCGGCGTCTGGTCGGCATTGACGACGACCTGGCGGCTGACCTGCAGGAACAGCTCGTCCCCGTCGAGGATGTTGTTGTTCTCGCGCAGAGCGCGGAGAAAGGCATTGGCGAAGGTCGAATGGCCGTTGGCGCCGGCGTCCGTCACCGGCTCAAGGCCGCCGGAAACAAGCGCGGTGCGCGACCGCCGCCCGGCGACGCGCTTGATCCAGGCCTGCCGTTCGAACCCGGTCGCGGGCCGCGCCCTGGCGGTCCGGACCAGGGTGCCCGAGAAGCAGCTATCGGCGACGACGATGACGTGCCGCGCGGTCATGCCCTTGAGGCGGCGCGTGAGCGCATCGTTCGCGATCCAGTTCAGGTCGTTCTCGGGTTCGGCATCGACCGGTAGCCAATAACCCATGCCTGTTTCGCGCTCGAGCGTTCCATGGCCGGCATAGTAGATCAGCAAATTATCGCGCTCGGTCAGCTCGGCCCGCAGACGGTTGATGGAGCGAAGAGTGTCTTCGCGGGTCGCGTTGTGCAGCAGCGTCACGGTGAAGCCGTATTTGACCCGGAGCAGCTCGGCTGTCGCCGTCGCGTCGTTGACGGCCGTCTCCAGCTTGGGCAAGTGCTTGTAATCGTTGTTCCCGATGACGAGCGCGTGGTAACGGCCGAATTCTACATCTTGGACCGCAAGACTCGGGCGTGATAGATAGCAAAAGAGGCATATGATCGCCGCCGCGATCGAAAATATTCGCATGACTAACGCATCGTGTTATTGCGGGAGGATTTGGTATTTTTTCGAGTTCCGCCAATTGTATTTGGCTTAGTGCTATATGATGCTTTCGAACGCGTGTCATATCTGTGAGAAATCAATGTGAAAGGCCGAGCGCATTCTTGATCGACGGGCGCCGATGGAAGGCGCTGCGGCAGTTCGGATGCGGCTGACCTTTTTCATGCAAATCCGGCGGCAATTTCACCGGTTTGTGATGCATTTCACACGGTTCGTCAGCCTGCATCCGTAGATATGAGGGGTCGTGAACCCGCTGTCGGGTCCGACTGCGTGCCGTGCCTGGGCAATAGGGGCTGCATTATGAGTTACGACGACGATCGATATCGTAACGAGCTGCGCGAGGCGGATTTGCGCCGAGACGATCTGCGTCAGGATTTTCTTCGCCAGGAGTGTCTGTTGGACGATCTTCGCTTGGCCGACATTCGACAGGAGCAGATCGATTGGGAATTCCGCCGTGATGACGCCGCGCACGAGCAGCGAGCCGTGGAGGCCCGCCATGAACACGGCAAAGAGCCGGCGAGATCGGGCGATGTTTCGGGTTTGGCCGGACTATATGGGCTCGACTACCAGCCGGCATTGGCCGATCGCGACCGCGGGTTGGACCGGTTTCCAGCATTGACGTTGGCGAACATAGATCTGTTTCCGCTGAATGGTGTGACATTGGGCCAGACGACGATCGCTGAGCTGAGCCAGCTTGGCCAACGCTCGCGCTACATCGACGACCAGACCGGCGAGCCGTTTCGCTGTTATCAGGTGGGCGGCATCAATTTCTGGTATCTCGACGGCGATGTCGCAGACAGCGTGTTCTTGTCCCACGGCACGACGATTCCGGAGAAATGGCGGAAACTTGGATTTTCCTGGGTTCATTCCTTCGATCGCTACGGAGAGCTGTTGCGCACGCTCGGTTTCGACGTGGCTGTGACACGGGCGTCGACGACACGTTGGTTCTCGGGCCGGCGATCCTTCTCGGCGGAACTGGAAGGCCGGCGGAAAGGTCCCGTCGATCTGCGCATCAAATTGGACTTCGATTTCGGCGAGGGCACGACGGCGGAAGACATCGACACGCTGTATTCCATCGATGTGGCGATTACCGAATAGCCGCTGCGCGACCTGTTCCCCTGCGCGCGACCTCCGCTGCGCGGCCGAACGGCAATCATCCAAAAGGCGCAGAAACCTCATCCAAATCAATTAATCGATCATTTAGGTCGTGCGCCTATGGTTGGGTCGGGACGCCGGTTGGCGCCCGCGGCGATGTGGCATTGGCGCATGCTGCGGTTCCGCCATTCTGCAGGGCGTTCACATCCGCGACGGCTGCTGTTGGAACGCGACCGCCGATTGAGCGATGGACCTTCCAAGATGGGCGTTTGGGAAGATCAATTGTTCCTCGATAGTTGCGATGGCCGCATCGCGTCGTTGTACCGCTATTGGACGGCGAAGCGGAGCGGTCGCTCGATGCCTTCGCGTGGGGACATCGATCCGATCGAGATGAAGCCGTGGCTTGGTCGCATCGCGTTGATCGATGTGGCCGAGGAGCCGGTGGGGTTGCGTTGGCGGCTTGTCGGCTCGGAATTGACCATCGAGTCTGGCGTCGATTTGACCGGCAAGCGCGTCGACGAGGCGAGCTATCTGGGTGACTCGACGGTCGCCTATTCAGCGTTGACGGAATTCGCCGCCAGGGGGCTGCCGCGCTATCGCAACGATCCCTTGACGGCCACGTCGGGCTGGTTTCGAAGCACCGAGCGCCTGTATCTGCCGTTATCGGGCGATGGCAGCCGGGTCGACATGATCCTGCTGTACGTGTTGAACGATATTCTTGTCGATCCCTACGATCGCGGCTGACCCGGCCGCAATCCCCCTCAATTCGGATCCGTCCTGTTGCGCGGACCGCTGAATTCATAGGCACCGATGTCCGGATCGCCGTCGCGTCCGCGCAGCGCGCCGGCCGCGTCGCGCCGGACGGCGTCGGGAAGATGAACGCCGCGATCGATCAATTCATGCGCCGTCGCGCGCAGACGCAGGTCGCGTTGTTGCGCATTCACGAATGTCCGCTCGGCCAGACCAATATCCAGCACGTGATTTTGACGCTTGTCGACCTGCATGCCGGCATGTGTTTCGATCGCATGGCCAAGAACGTTGTTCCGAATGGCGACGCGGCTGACGGCCTTTGGATTGCGGCCGTCAATGGCGACGAGGATCGACTGGCCATTGGCGAACAGCGTGTTGTGGTCGACGCGGCCGCCATCGACATTGACCACGGCGATGCCGATCTCGGTCGAATCGACGACAACGTTGTTGACGACCCGTCCACCGATATGCCCAGGCGTCTCGAGGCCCTCGCCACCGAAGACGATGCCGATATGGCATCGCGCCACCCGGTTTCCGGCGATCAGGGTTCCGGTTGATGCGCTCTTGAGCTGAATGCAAGCGCCACGGTCGAAGCGGGAATGGGATTGCTCGGTCGGGCGACGGATGTCGTGCAGGTGGTTGCCGATGATCTGGAACCGGTCGCAGCGATTGCAGTCGATGCCTTGAAAGTTCCCGCCGCCCGGATGACTCGTATGGAAGATCTCGTTTCCACGCAGGACGATGTCTCGGGGCCGGTCCCGCGGGTCGCCGCTGCCCGAGCCTTTGATTTCGGCATGGCTGTTAAGGGGACGGCGCCGGTGGTTGTCAAAGATTCGGTTGCTATCGAGCGTGATATGCGCGGCGCCCCTGTCGAAGAACACGCCGTGATAACCCCCGCCCGTGATGTCGAGATGCCGGATTTCGATGTGCCGGGCGCGGCTGAACTTCACGGTGATGTTGGCGCCACGGCCATCGATGACGGCGCTGCCCGGCCCGTCGCGAGCCCGCAGCACGATCGGCGCATCGCGGCTGCCTGAATTGCCGTCGGTGAAGCGCAACGTGCCCCGATAGCGACCGGGCAGGATTTCGATGATGTCGCCAGGCCGCGCCTGCCCGATCGCCATCCGCAGCTGCGGCATCGTCGCAACGGTCACGGCAGTGTCCGCTTCGCCGGTGGCGACCGGCGTCGTCCCGATGGCAAGGGCGAGCAGAAATGGACCGCCAGCGCGAAGGCGTTGGTGAAGGTGTTTCGCGGATAGAAATCGATCCACGCTCGATCCCATTGCCATGCGGTGACCGCAACCGTTCGGCATGATGCGAATTAGGGCGGCGTTCGGCAATCACATAGCCGGCTGGACTGTCGGCGCAGGATGGCCGCCTCGCCAGTCATGGCGATGGCGATGCTGAGTGCCAGGGTCGAGCGGCCCTGCGGGTTGCTGCGGTGGTACCGGAGCATGCGCGCCAGGCGCAGCAGGATATGCCGCGTCCAGTCCCGACCGATATCATTGTCTACGGTGAGCAGATCGCGATCGAGATGTTGCGGCCACAACGGCGGCAGGTCGCGCGCTCGGTCGTAGAATGCAGCCGCGGCGCGGATGCGTCGCTTGCGCGCCGCCAGGCCCTGGGCGCGCGCCTGGGCGGAGGCGATGGCGACATGCGGCGAGACGCCGCGGCGCAGCAGACCTGAAACCAGTCCCGGATTTGGCGTCGGAACGGCAGCGTCGCCGTCCGAGGCCGTTTCCGGCGGATTGCCGTTCGTATCACGAGCGGCGGTGGCGGCGGTCTTGGTCATCATTGGCCCCCCGGCAGCGTCAAGGCATCAGGCGTGGATGGCGACGACGCTTTGGCTCGACGAAACGGCGCGCCGATCAAGCGTGCGGCGTAGATAGCCCTGCAGGCAGGAAATCACGCCTGCTTTCGTCCCGTCATGGTGCGGGCTGGGATCGTCGAACACTCGCCAGGGGATGCCGAGGGTAGTGGCAACGCGTTTCATCACCTGCGGGGAAACGGCGATCGGCGAGCGGTGGCGCGGCAGATCGATGTCCGGATTATCCTGCAGAAAATCGGCACGCAGTTCGGGATCGGCGAGAAAATGACCGCAGGCGCAGCCGGGCGTGCCGCAGAAATGAAAGACGAATGCATGGTCGTAGGTCTCGGACCGCTCGATGGTGGCAATCAGTCGTTGCAGTCGTTGGCGGCGTCGGATGCTCTCGGGATCGATGTTTGGAATGTCGCGAGGGTCGATCATTCGCATGAGGCAGGTTTCCCATTCTTGCGCTGCTGTTCCGGCGCCGGCGCGTTTTCGTCGCACGTGCGCCGCTGAATAGCTGGCCGCATTGGTGTGGCCGATCTATGGCCGTTGCGTGGCGGCAAGATGCCCGTCCCGGTTTCGGGCGGCTGTGATATATGTGTAGCATAGTTATGCGGTATACGCAAATGATAATCGCATAATTATGCGTTATTGAGTTCCAGATATCGCGCGCGCCGCGTGACGGCGGCACGCGTCAGGACTGAATCGGGAGAGATCTATCGCCGTCTGGGCTTGTAGACCCAGCGGACGACGGCGCCGTTGCGGATAATCACATCTTCGATTTCGGGCGCGTTGTACGAAGCCAGGCTGAACAGGCCCGGCCGGGTTCCGCGGCGGACCTGTTTCAGAAACCTTCGGCCGTCGTTGAGCTCGACGATACAGTCTTCACCAAGCAGTTCACTGAGGTCCTGCACCGGAATCTCGTCGAAGAAGATGATGTCGCGGTCCTTGTAAACGGGATACATGGACTGCCCGCGAATGATCGCGGCCTCGGTGCCGACGGGACCTTCTGCCTCGTCGATGCCGTCCGCATCATCGAGAGCGAACACCTCTTCGCCGGCTCCGACATAGAACTTCACTTTCACGACCCCAAATGCGCTTTCCTCGCCCAGCAGAGCAGCGACAGAAACGCCTTGCTGCCGCGCCAGCTTTTCCAAGACTCGGGTCGAAAGAGAGTCGGATAGTCCGTTCAGGAAGTTCCTGATTGCGCCCTCACTGACCCCCGCCGCGTCGGCCCACGGCTTGTTCTTGAGCTGCCTTCTCTGCATGAACCGGCGCAGAGCGGCACGCCTTCGTTCGGCTTCAATGTTAGCGGACATAGTGAAGGAAACAATAGGCGGGTGCGCATAATTATGCGCTAGCATATTTATGCGAAATATCGGTTGAAATCGCATTTATATGCGATTATTTCTTTCGTCATGATAGCGAATCAATCGGTATCCCAGCCATCACCTGCAAATTCGGACCCGATCGCCCGTGGATCGTCCGCGGAACCGGCGGACAACGGGCATGATCCATTCACGACCGTTGCCGCCGTGATCGCGTTGGAGCCGCGTCAATGTCGTTGGCCGAACGGTGTGCCTGGGCATTCGGGGTTCCATTTCTGCGGTGCGCGGACGGCCGTCGGCGAAAGCTATTGCGCGGAGCATCTGCGTCGATCCCTGCATCGCTCGGAGCGTCGGACGCCGGAAGCCTTGTATCGCTTGAACAGGGCGCAGCAAGCCGCCGTCATGGATGGCGGTCGATCGGACGCCCTTGCCGTTCCGGCAGAGACAAAGACGACGACATCCCGATCGCGGCTTCAGCGACAGCCGCGACAATCCGACGTCAATCCGCCGGTTCCGCAGCAGAAGCTGGCACGCGGTGTGCTGCAGCGTCAGTTGTTCGACTTTCTCAGGCGACAGCCTCGCGGGGTCGATCTCGCACCGGCCCGCGACATCGCGCAGCAACTGGACTTGAAACCGGAAACCGTGCGCGGCCAGCTCAGCCGGTTCGAGGCGCGGGGTTGGATCCGGCGCCAACCGTTCGATCTGCTGCACGATCCCACTGCCGCGACGTGAGCCGGACGATGTTGTCATCATTGCTCGGCAAACGCGCCGGCCAGAGCCCGGCCACCGCCGAAGATATCCGTGAGATGGCCCAGCGCGCCTGGCGTCAGAAGGGACTGGCGCTGATCGATCCGGCCGATGTGCCGGACCCGTTCGCGCGCCAGGCCATCATCAACGAAGCCGAACGCCTCTATGGCGAACGATTGGAGGCGTAGGGACGTGGGCGAAAGCGAGCAATTCCGGCTGATGCCCCGGGGCGCCTGTCATGCGGACGACGGAGCATCGGCATGAAAGCTGGCGCAGACAGGCCGCGACGGCCGGGCAACGCGAACCTCGATACGGCCACCGATGAGCGGGTTTCGCGCGCATCCGCTGCGGCCGAGAAGATCCGACGGGACGACCGGGCGCGTCAGAAACGATCCGATGAGATGACGCCGCTCGACTGGCGGGCACGGCACGATCCGCTGGGCGGCAAGCAGCGCGCCGTCGTCCGCCACGGCCTGACCATGGCGGACGCTCACGGCACGATTTCGCACCCGCACCGGGTCTTCGACACGCTGGCCGCGCTGCATCGCCGCGGCGCCATCGACGATCCGGCCTATGCCGCCGGCGAGCGCTTTCGAAACGACTGGGAACGGGCGCATCTCGACCCCTTGCATTCGCCGGCGCTGGATCGGGTGCTGGGCGCCAGTGGGGGTGGTGGCGAGCACATTTCCGAACGGGCGGCGCGGGCGCGTGACGAAATCTGGCAGGCGTTGCAGGCGCTGGGCGGTCATGCCACGCCGATCGGCTCGGCCGCCTGGCACGTTCTCGGCTTTGGCCTAACGATAAAGGACTTCGCCGGCCGGACCCAACTCGGCCAAGGACGCGCGCTTGACGAACGTACGGCGCGGGGGCTGGTGATCGGCGCCTGCTGCGTGCTGGCCGGCCATTACGGGACGTGATATGCAATCCCGTCTTTTGGTCTGACGGAGTTGCCGGCATGAAGGTGACGATCGAATACTGCGTCCAGTGAAACTACGAACCGAATGCTCTCCGTGCGAGGGACCGGCTGGTGGAGAAGGCGGGCGCCGAGGTTGAGTTCATCAAATCCGGCGGCGGTGTTTTCGAGATCACCGTGGACGGCGCCTTGCGGTTCTCGAAGAAGCAGCTCGGCCGTTTTCCGACCGACGAAGAGGTCGATGCGCTGATACCCAACTGATCCGTTTGGCGATAGGACGGCGAACGCCGAGTGACGATGCCGGCGCAATCAGCCGGTGGTGCGTCTGATGCCGTGCCATTCCTGTCGCGTCCACTCGACGCAGGCGATGCTCTGCTCGAAGAGCGAATAGCGGCAGCCTTCACCGTAATCGAGGTTCGGGATGAACTCGGTCGAGATCTGACCGAGTTGGCCGTCCGGATCGTCGGCGTGGTGGCGCAACAGGTGACGGATCGCCTCCTTCCACGGCGCCAGCGCTTCTTCGTCCCAGTCGGCGTGGTACTCGCCGGGCCCGGGTCGTTTGAACGGATACTGGATGCCGCGGCCGGGCCGGCCCTGATCGTCGCGGGCCATGGTGTTCTTCGGGTTGTTGGGCACGGCGGCCCGCGCATGGCAATGGCGCACCCAGCCGGCGTCGATCCATTCGTCGATGACGTTGCCCGGATGAAACGGATTCAACACCAGCTCGCCGGCTTCGACGGCTGGCCGGATGTTCTGGACGTCCTGTTCTTTGGGGTTGTCGATCTTGAAGATGACGTGGCTGTGGTCGAGCGTCATGTGGAATGGCGCGCCGGCCGCTTCGACGGCGCGCGCGACGTCGCCGACGCGGCGGAAATCCTCCGACCACATGTTGACGTGCACCTCGAAGCACGGGGTTACGCCGTATTTCTGTCCGAGCTCGTGGAATGACAGATAGGTTTCAACGACGCGCTCATTGCTGACCAACTCGTTGTCGGCGTCATAGGTCATGATCTGCGTGTTGTGCACCAGCGAGCCGAGCTGTTTCGCCATCCGCAGGTTCTCTTCGAACAGCGGCTCGTCGCGCCCCAGCGTGTAGAACCAGCCGCCGGCGCGTACCGGCAGGTCGTATTTGGCGCTCGCCTCGAGAAACTGTTCCAGCTCGCCGGGTCCCGGCGTCTTGTCGACATAGTCGAAGACGCCGGCCTCTTTCACCATGCGGAACCGCGTGTCGATATCGGGCATCGGATCGGCATGGGTATGCTTGATGCCGTTGGTCTGAATGCCGAACAGCAGCTTGTCGGCCATCGTCGCCTCCCGGTCTTTTTCGTTTCCCTAATGTTAGCCGGATTGCGTGGGCGATGGAGACGTTATCGGCTCGGCTATCTCAGGGTGTCGACGACGTCGGCATAGGTCTGCAACGCGTCCCGGCCCTTCGGCGACAAAGTGTAGATGCCGCGTTCGACCCGCTGGAACCAGCCGTAGACGTCCTTCTGCAGGATGCTGGCGGCTTTCTGCACGCCGCTGGCCTGCCGCAAAACGGCGAGTTTCATGGGGCCGTCCGTGCCCAGCCAAGTGGCGCACCTCAGCGCGTCCTGGCGATAGGCGGTGACGACCGGCCGCTTGTTGACGCCGCCGCTGTTCGGGTCGCCGACGCGGTGTTCGAATTCCTTCAGCAACAGATTGCCGCGGCGGCGGTTCTTGCGCGGCTGG
Source organism: Alphaproteobacteria bacterium (assembly GCA_965232515.1). Classification (GTDB taxonomy): domain Bacteria; phylum Pseudomonadota; class Alphaproteobacteria; genus JANQKO01. The sequence goes on from CBDDPY010000002.1 coordinate 4,666,568, forward strand.
TACGGCGCCGGATCGAGATGCGCCTCGACCTTCGCCGCCCGACGGTTGCCGATATGCACGGCCAGCAGGCCGAGACCCAAAAGTCGGCAGAGGCGGTGGATATCGCGCCGGCGCCGCTGCCAGATCGCGGTCCGGGCCTGGCCGGCGGGAACGCCGATGGCGAGATAGACATCGTCGGCGATGCGCTGACGATCGATGCCCTGGAATACCAGCTCGAGATTGAAGCGCTGTTTCAGCTCGACAATGACCGGCGGCTCGTCGTCCCGCCGGGCCACCAGATCACAGTTCCGGACCTCGCCCTTGACGACGTAGCCTTGGCTTTCCAGGTAGGCCTTTACGGGTGCGTAGAGCTCGGATTCGCGCGTCATCGAATTGCCTTATCCGCTGCCCAGAATGTAGGTGATTCGGCCCGAGCTCGAGAATGGGTAGTTGACTGTGCCCCGTCTCGGATCCGTCGCGGAGCGAAAACGCCATGGCAGATGACGATCATCCGGAAGAGACGTTGATCGAGGAGGTCGTCAACACGCTGACGCACGGGGTCGGCGCGGTGCTGAGTATGGTCGGGCTCGGTGTGCTGATCTGGCTGGCGGTGACAGACGGCGGCGCGGCGGTGATCGCCAGCGCCGTGGTTTATGGGGCGGCGCTGGTGATCCTCTATCTCAGCTCGACGCTCTATCACGGCACCTGGCACGGTGGCGCCAAGCGTATCCTTTTGGCTGTCGACCATTGCGCGATCTTTCTGCTGATCGCCGGCACCTATACGCCGATCGCGATGCTGACCATGCCGCTGTCATTCGGCCTGCCATTGGTTCTTGCGGTATGGCTGCTTGCCGTGGTCGGCATCGTCCTGCGGCTGTGCGTCGTTCGGCTGTTCGACCGCATCTCGACCATGCTTTATCTGGCGATCGGCTGGCTTGGCATCGTCTGGGCCGGACCGCTGGTCAAGGGGCTGGGCGCCGGCGGGTCGTTGCTGCTGCTGGCGGGCGGGCTGTCCTATACGGCCGGTGTACCGTTCTACGCTTGGCGTCGCCTCCGCTTCAATCATGCGATCTGGCATGTCTTCGTGCTGACTGGCAGCGCCCTGCACTTTTTCGCGATCGCGCTATACGCTCTGCCGGCGGTGGGTTGACGATCGCTGAACCGCGTAGCGCACCAGACCGTGAGCGCCGCTCGCGCGGAACCAGATACGGGTCATGCCGCATTTTTCCAGGACATGGTGAGAGGCGGCATTGTCGCCGCGCGCCATGGCGACAATCTGATGCAGCGACAAGGTGTTGAAACCGTAGGCGAGCGCGGCGCTGGCGGCTTCCGTGGCATAGCCGCGGCTACGGAAAGCGGGCAGCAAGCCATAGGTCAGTTCCACATCGGCGCCATCGTCGGACCAGCGCAAGCCGCATTCGCCGACAAAGCATCCGCTTCCACGCTCGATCATGGCCCAGATGCCGAACCCATGCGTGTGCCAGTGGTCGAGAATGATCTCCAATTGATGTTCGGCGGCGGCCGTGTCGAGGACACCGAGCTTGCGGATCGCCATGACCTCGGCATTACCATAGAATGCGACGATCCGTGCTCGATCGCCCTGAGAAAATGGCCGCAGGTGCAGGCGATCGGTGAAGACCTCCTTATCACCTACCAACGCTAGTTCACGGGCGCGCCGCGCAGGTCGAGCGCCGGATTGCGGTCGAAGAAGTTGAACGGCCGCAGCATGAAGGCGTGCCATTTGGTCGGCATGATCGGCCAGTCCTCGGACCGCGTGACGTGACTGAACCCCAGCGTGTACCAGAGCACGATGTCGCGGTTGACGATGCTGCGGCCGGCCTTGGTCCAGGCTGGCAGGCCGTCGTCGCCCTTGCTTTGGTTCGGAAAACGTCCGGCGGCGAAGATCTCGTCCGCGTCGTGCGGCGTGACCCAGAGGTGATGCTTGCTGAAGGCCGCGCGGCGCAACGGGAAATCGTCGTCGCCCAGCAGCATCGAGGCGTTGCCCATGGGCATCAGTTGATAGCTGGTCGGATTGCCGACGGCATTGCTGCGGTTGGGATTCATCACGCGCCAGACGGCCGGCCGCTGCAGGTTGATGTTGAACTTGGCGCTGCTGTCGCGCTGGGCCACGTGGGGTTCGATAACCCAGATGCTACGCCTCGCGCTGTCGGCATCGAGCTGTTTCGGCACCCGACGGTCGAGGACGAAGCTGTTGTCCCGGCCGTCGATATCGAGATCGAGCCGGAAGCTGAAGAAATGGTCATGGTAGATCGCCACCAGATTGGGCGCGACGAGTGTGCCGTAGGCCGTGTCCGCGGCGGCGGTCGGCTCGGACATGTGACGCGTCGCGACGCCCTTGACGGCGTCGATCCCGGTGGCGCCGACCCGCACCGTGATGTTGCCGCGCTGATCGAACACCCAGTCGACGGCGTAGTCGTAGTTGCCGATGGTCGACATGGTGCGGAACACAAGATCGACCTGAGGACGGCTTTCGTGCGTTTCGTTCAGGATCTCGAAATGTCGCCAAGCCGGGTCGCCGGCATTGCGCTCGAACAGGCAGGCGATGCCTTCCAGCGTCAGCGGATTGCCCTCGTCGTCGGCGATCGTCGCGTCAAGATAGGTCGCGGCGGCCGGGCAATCAGAACCGGGCATCAGCGGCGAGGTCAGCAGACCGAAGCCGTATTCGCCCGCGTCCATATAGGTGCGGAAGCTCCAGCCAATGTCCGGGTCCATATAGGGCACGAAGATCTCCGACAAGGCGCCCTGATAGAGCACCGACCGGGTTTCGCCGTTCTCCTGATAGGCAACGTTCGAAATGATGGCCCCCTGGCGCCGGTCGAAGCGGACATGGAAGCGCCACTTCTGCCAGGAGATGACGCCGCCATCGATGCTGTAGTTGCCGCCGTCGCCGCTTGTCATCCGCACGGGTTTCAGTGGTGCTCGCAGCGTTGCGACCGACGCTTCGTCGTAGTCATGCGTATCCGTACTGATCGGCACCATGCCGGTATCGATCACCTCGACGACCTGCCGGGCATTCAGATCGACGACCGCGAACAGTCCCTCTATGGGCTTGCCGAACCAGTGATTCTTCGTCCCGCGCAGATCGAAGCACGGCACCTTCAGCAGCCGACGCCCCTCTTCGCCCGGCAGCGCGAAATAGCCGGCGCTGAGCGGCGCGCAGAACACCTTGTCGGTATCGACGCCGCGCTTCTGCATTGCGGCCTGCCAGTCGGGATGCGCGGCCGTGATCTCCTGCGCCGCGATCCATTCCTCCAGCAGGATGTTCGGCTGCACGCCATCCTGCCTGGTCCAGGACGCGATCCGGTTGCCGGTCAGATCGACGACGCCCTCGAAGATCTCGGCGCCGCTCTTGACGACGACATAGCTCTGTCGGCTGAGCGGCTGGCCCGGCGACCAGGCCAGCACGTCGGCCTTCGCCGGCTCGCGCAAGGTGATCATCGGAAAACGCGCTTGCGCATCGGCCTTGCCGGCGTCGCGGAGCACCTGAACCGTTTGCTTGATCTCGTCCGGCGTCAGCGCGTCCATCGGATGCGCCGGCGCGGCAACGGCCGTATTGTGCAGAAAGAAAGCGGTCAGCGTCGCCAATATCGCGCGACGCCATGCGGCTCCATGGATCATCCGAGCTCTCCCCATCGCTTCGGGTCCGCGTGCGGACAGATACGCCATGCGGTTGCCGGTCTCCAGGTTACCACATCCGCCGGACGGCCGGCGTTCGGCTTACAGCCCGGTGCCCCGCTCCAGGCCGATATCGCGGCGCGCCGTTGAGATCGTGATCGTGAAGCCGGCAATAACGTCCAACAGCGTCATGATGGTGATGACGAAAAACGTCGACGTCGCGGCCTGCGGCACGACCAGCAATTCGACGACACAGACAACGAACAAGCCGGTCGACAGGATGTGGTCGACAATCGATGCATTCGAGGTGCGCGTCGCCTTGAAAATCTCGAAAAACAACAGGATCAGGCCGCAGACGACGAGCAGCTCTCCGGTGCTGAACTGCCATGTCGCGCCGGACGGCATGGTCATGCTGAGAATGTTGTCGTCGAGCGTTCCGGCCGTAAAGAAGGCGATAACATTGTAGGCTGCAACGACCAGGATCAACAGCGGTATACTGGCAAGCATGCGTTCCTCCGGACATACGCGATTTGGCGGCAAGCCGACCAAGGGTATACAACGGATCGACACGAATCCCACGAACCAAGATCGTGACATGACGACACAGCCGACTTGCCGACTGTACCGGCTGACGACGGTGCACTAGCCAGCCATGGAACCTGTCGTATTCATCGTCGGCGCCATCATCGCGCTGGTGCTGGCCCGGATCTTCAAGCAGATCTACCGCGACCATGGCTCGCGATGGGAACCGATTGCGCTCGGTATCGCGGTGATTGCCGCCGTCGCGATCGTGCTCAGCCGCTTCCTCGAGTGACTTCGCGGCGGTTGCCGTGTCAGTGATCGGCGCCGATCAGGATCTGGTCGCGTAGATTGGTCTCATAAGACAGGCCGTCGGGCGTCAGCGAAATCCCGAGCGGGAAATGCGAGCGCGCCAGACCTTTGCGTTCGAGCGCCCGCCAGACGTTTTCGTTTCGCAACCCACTTGCGTCCCTCGCCATGACGACGCGGTTGCCGATGTGGAAATGATTGCCATGCGGTTGCGGCAGCAGGGTGATGAGGATGTCACCCGACTCCTCGTTGGGCGTCGAGGTCTGAGGGCTGCGCGCCAGCTCCTGCAGCAGGACCAGTGTTTTCAGTTGCAGCTTGTTCAGCTTCAGCGGATTGAGTTTCTGCGGCACGTGGGGATTCCTGGCAACTAAGAAATTTTCTTATCGCCAGCCTACGAACTGCCTTGGCAATTGCAAGATCGGGAGCCGGTTCGCCACCGTGCCGCCGCCCACCAGAAATCAGGTCCGCTGCTCGAATTCGATCACCCCGAAGATCGCGTCTACCGTTTCGCCGTCGTCCGATAACGGCATGTAGAGATCCTGATACGCCTCGACGAAAGCATCCGGTCCCACGTAGGGGATGTCGCTGTAGAAAGGCATGGCTTCTTGCACCAGGCGGACGCCGGCCTGCCAGACCCGGCTGCCGGGCCGCTGATGCGGGATGTCGGTGAACCGCATGCCGGTGTAATCGAGCTCGATGCGTGCGATCACGGCCTCGCCGATATGGGTGTAGCGGAAATTCAATGGATCGCTCAGTACGTCGATCAGCACCACATTGGCGGCGACATGCGGAATCTCAATCGACTGAATGTCCTGGCGGCGCGGCATCGCGCGTCCGGCCCGCTTGCCTTCCCAATAGGAAAGAGCCTGCTCGAAACGCCTGACCGCAAAGCGGCTGGATGGCGGTGAGAGTTCCATGACGGACATGCCGATGTTGACCCCGGGAACCGGCCCGTCCGGCGACGAGCGGTATGTATCAACTATCAGAAGGATAGACCGGCATCAGTGACTAAACTCACAAACAACGCGGTTCGGGGCCGCACTGGCGCAGACGACACATGGAACCACGAGGGTATGGTTAGCCGTCGCTTAATCGCCGCCGTCGTCAGGTTGCCGTGGTCAGGTAGTGCACACTGAAAAGGCGATCCTCGTCGCACCAGACCCGTTCGTGGGACCATCCGGCGTCCTGCGCCAGCGCGCGGAACTGGTCGAGATCGTATTTGTACGAGTTCTCGGTATGGATGGTTTCGCCGGCGCGGAACGTGAAACGCTGTCCGGCGATGTCGACCGTCTGCGGGCGTTTGCTGACAAGATGCATCTCGATGCGGCCAAGCCGGTCATTGTATCGGGCATCATGCTCGAAAGACGACATATCGACGTCGCCGCCCAACTCGGCATTGATCCGCCTGAGCAGGTTCATGTTGAAGTCGGCGGTCACGCCAAGCGGGTCGTTATAAGCCTCGTGCAGGATCCGCAGGTCCTTCTTCAGATCGACGCCGATCACCAGGGATGCGTCGGCACCGAGGATTGCGGCGGCGCCCTTCAGGAAAGCCCGCGCCGCCTTCGGCTCGAAGTTGCCGATCGTCGAGCCCGGGAAGAAACCAAGCCGGGCGTCGCTCAAGGCCCAATCGGGAAGCTCAAGCGTGCCTGTGTAGTCGGCGCAGATCGGCAGCACGACCAGGTCCGGATAGTCGGCCGCCAATGTCTGAGCGGCGGCGAGCAGGTGTTCGCGCGAGATGTCGATGGGGATGTAGGCAGTGGGATTGTTCAGCCGGTCGAGCAGCAGCCGGACCTTCCGGCTGGCGCCGCTGCCGAACTCGACCAGGCTGGCCCCGCTGTCCGTCAGCGCCGCGATCTCGCCGCAGCAGTCCTCCAGGATCCGCATCTCGGTCCGGGTCGGATAATAGGCCTCCAGCTCGCAGATCTCGTCGAACAGCCGCGAGCCGCGCTCGTCGTAGAAATACTTGCACGGCAGCTGCTTCTGCGGCTGTGACAGCCCATGCAGGACGTCGTTGCGAAATTCCTCAACATCGTCGCCGAGATCGTGGAACTCGTCGATCTCGCCGATCGCGACCGCCGTTTCGCCGGGCATCATGCATCCTCCGCGAGGCGCAGGCCGCTGAACTGCCAGCGCTGATGGGGGTAAAAGAAATTCCGGTAGGTGGCGCGGCTGTGGCCGTCCGGCGTCACGCAGGAGGCACCGCGCAGGACGAACTGGCCGCACATGAACTTGCCGTTGTATTCGCCGACGGCGCCGGCCGGCACGCGATAACCGGGATAGGCGGTATAGGCGCTTTGCGTCCATTCCCAGACATCGCCGTACATCTGCAGCAACTGGTTGGCCGGACCGTCGGCGGCCGTCGGACGCAGCATGCCGCTGCCGCGCAGGTTGCCGTCAACCGCCACGGTTTGCGCGGCGACTTCCCATTCGGCTTCCGTCGGCAGTCGTTTGCCCGACCAGTGGGCGAAGGCGTCGGCCTCGAAATAGCTGATCTGGCTTGCCGGCGCGTCGGGCTCCAACGGCTGCAGGCCGGACAGCGACATTGACCACCACGCGCCATCGCGCTGCTGCCAATAGATGGGCGCCCGCCAGTCTTCCGACTGAACCAAGGCCCAACCGTCTGACAGCCAGAACTCAGGACGGTCGTAGCCGCCGTCTTCGATAAAGGCTTGCCAGTCGGCGTTGGTCACCAACCGCGACGCCAGGCGAAACGGCCGGAGCCAGACCTTGTGCCGAGGGCCCTCGTGGTCGAACGCGAAACCGTCGCCGTCATGGCCGATTTCGTAGAGTCCCTCGTCGAAACGCAGCCAGGCGAGTGGCGGTATTTCCGCCGCCGGTCCGGACCGATAAGGCCGGTACGCCGGCTTCAGCGGATTGCAGGAAAATGCGTGCAGCAGGTCGGTCAGGATCAGTTCCTGGTGCTGCTCCTCGTGATTGAGGCCCAGTTCGATCAACGGTGCAATGTCCTGCCAGGTCCGGTCGTCCGTTCGTGCGATCAGCGCGGTCATGGCATCGTCCGTGCGCTGACGGAAGTCGACAACTTTCGCCAACGGCGGGCGGGTCAGCATGCCGCGCCGTGGGCGCGGCTGACGGGGGCCCTTGGCCTCGTAGTAGGAGTTGAACAGAACGCCGAAGTCCGGATCGAACGGTGTGAAATCGGGCTGGTGGTCGGCCAGGATAAAGGTCTCGAAGAACCAGGTGGTGTGCCCGAGATGCCATTTGACCGGGCTCGCGTCCGGCATCGATTGCACGACTTGATCTTCGTCCGACAGACCATCCGCGAGCGACATCGTCGCCTGCCGCACATTGGCATAGCGGTCCAGAAGGTCGCCCCGATCCGGCGTCGTGGCCGATGCGGGCGGTTCGTGGGAATATCGATCGGTGGAGGCAATGGACATTCGGACCCACTCCTGTTCGATGCATGAGGGCGCTTGCTCCAGCACCCTGTCGCGGCGACTAGACCTCGTGTTCGGCCCGAACGATTCGGAAGATAGGTACGGTCGTTCGTTGTGTAAATACGCATATGTTGCGCAAAATTATCATCTGCGCAAAAAAATTGCTTATCAAAAACCTATGTTCTGTTTAGTAAACAAGTTTGTGTATCTGACAACAGATCGAGTGCGGACTCGCGGGGCGAATGTCGTTGACGCCGGTCGTCACCCGACGGTTCCGGATGCCAGGGCGAGACGGGCCAACAGGTCGCCGGTCGCCACGGCGTCGTTATTCATCCACGATTCTGAAAAAGAAAGGCGGCCTGCCGGACAGGTATGAGGTAGAGGTTTGAGAGCTCAGGCAGGCCGCCGCCGTTATCGTCCAATTGGACGTCGTCGGGCACTTCCATATGTGTCTTAGTCCGGTGACCCATCAACAGCATTGCGCGTGTCAAAACCGTGTCCGATGAAACCCCAATGACCAAACAGCGCCGCCACAAGCCGTATTGCGATACCCAATACGCCGGTCCGCCGCGTGAGGGATCGTGGGGCGCGCGATAGGGCGCGTGGCCGTGCGGTTCGCGGTTCTATTTGCCGGTTGCAGCGGTTTTGCGACCGTGGCATTGGGCGCTTGGGCGGCGCATGGGCTCGCGCGACTGCTCGACCCGCCGGCGTTGGCCTGGATCGAGACCGGCCTCAAGTATCAGGGTCTGCATGCCGTTGCGTTGATCGGCGTCGCCTGCCTGATGGCGATCCGACCGGCGCGGGCGTTGGTTTTCGCGACGTCGGCATTTGCCGTCGGCACGCTGCTGTTCTGCGGCAGCCTTTATGCGCTCGCCTTTACCGGCATACGCACGCTGGCCTTCCTGACGCCGATTGGCGGGCTGGCGTTTTTGGCCGGCTGGGCTGGCATTTGCTGGTACGGCATTGGTCTGCGACCAAACACAAAGAATTAACCATGTCGCGGCTTTCCCGGTCGGCGAAAATCGGCGCGCTCTAACCAGGTCTTAAGGCGCAAGACCCTAACATTGGCTGTTGGATGGTGGACGGCCCAATCGGCTTGGCCATGCGGGGGCGGGTAGAGGGATCTGAGTATGCAGCCAGAGCTTCTGGGACTTGGCCGCGGCGAAATCGCGTCGCCACGGTCGATATCACGACCCGACCGGCCGGACTCAAACACCGTTCGATCGGACGTTCAGCGTCCGGTTTCCGGGGACGGCGAGGCGGTGAAGGTAACCCTCAGCGACGAGGCGCAGAAACGTCTTGCCGCCGATGAGGCCGCCAATCGACCGAACCCGCCGGCGGTTGCGCCATCTGAACAGGCGCGCCTCGAGGTTGCCGCCAATCCCGGTCTGGGCGACTTGCCGTTCGGCAAAGTCGTATCGGCTATCGCCCGTCAACTGGACCTGTCGGGACTATTCGCGCAGGCATCGTCGACGCCGGCGAAACCTTCGGATGAAGCCCGTGCCAACGCGCCGAATGCCGGGGCCGAGCAGGACAAGTCCGCCGACCCGAAGCAGCAGGGATCCAGGATCTCAATTCTGGCCTGATGGTCACTATTCGCTGAGTGGCGAACACGATAGAGCGCTCGACGCGTTTCATTGGCGATGATCTTGGCAATCGCGCTAGGCTGACAACGTTAGGTGTCGATCCGAGTCGTCTGGGCGTCAGGAGCCCAACGTGAACCGCCGCGTCCTCATTGTTCTGTTTGTCGCGCTTGCCATTTGCCTCGGCTATGCGTCTTGGCGCGGCTGGCTTCCCGGCGTCGTTGACTACGGTGATATCGAGGCTCGGGAGGATCGCTGACGACCGGCCGCCGCGGAACGCGGCCGTTACGGCCCGGTCAGAACCGCTGGATAAAATCCAGGATCGCCGACTTCGAATACTCGACGTTGGCGACGTTGCTGGAATTCATCACGTTGTGTCCGTTGTCCGGCAACACGATCGATTCAGACCTTGCCCGTCCGTCGAACAGCAAGCCGCAGTGTTTGTCCCTTAGCGCCGCGTACCAGGGGTCCTCGTTGCCGATGATCGCCAGCACCGGCACCGACGGCGGCAGCTTGAGACCATAGTAGTCGCCGATGCCGTGGCAGTGCCACGCCGTGATGATGGCGGCGGCAAGGCCGGGCTCTGGATAACGCGCCAGCGCCATGCCGCCTTCGCTGAAACCGACGGCAATAACCTTCTCGGGGTCGATCCACGGCTGCGCGCGCACCTGCTCGATGGCGAAGCCGATCTCCTCCTGCCGATAGGGATTGACATCGGGCGTCGACTTGGCCGTGAAGCTATCCGTCCGACAGGTCGACCGGCGGCCGGTCCGGGCGAAACTGTCCGGTACGAATACGGCATAGCCGTTTTCGAGAAACAACAGCTTTGCCGCCTCCTCTTCGGAGCCGATCCCGGCACAGCCGTGGAGAAAGATAATCGCGGGCAGCTTGACCTCGGGACCCAGGCTGGCGATGGCCTGCTGTACGCGCCGCTCGCGCCATTTCCCAAGCACCGGCAGCCCGCCGAACACGCTGCCGGGCAAGGCGATCTGGGCCGAATTCCAGGTCAATTCGACATCGGCCGACGCGGTGTTCGCCGGCATGACGCCGAACAGGAACGTCAGCAGGAAAACCACAACCCGCCAATCCGCCGGTTGCTTTCGGACGCCTTGGGTCACGCGTTGAATTCCGTCAATAGCCGACATCACCGATCAGTTGCCCGACCGATTATTGCCGCCGACATCTGTGTCGACCAGCGACAAACACGCGTCATCCCCACCCTGGCCGGACAATTCCCGACGTTTGCCGCTAGATGCTGTCGATCATCAGCTGACGTTTCCGACCGTATTCGGTCTGCGAAATCAGCTTCTGCTCCAGCAACTGGTTGAGCAGAATCAGCCCTTTCTTGGGATCCATGTCATCGGGGTTGATGCGCGCCAAGACACTAGCGCGCGCCTTGACGAAGGCTTCCGGCGTCAGTTCGTTGCGACGAAACTTGCGGTTGACCTCGGTCAACTCGGCGGCGATCCCGCCGACCGCACGTTCAGCGGCCAGTTCCGACTTCTTCGCTTCATACTCCTGGGCCGTCAGCAGGCCGGATTTGTAGAGATCTTCGATGCGCGCCAGACGTTCGGATTTGCTGACAGCGGGGACGGCCGCGCGGGGCGCCGGGGCAACGGTGCCAACGGCAGCGGTCCGCGTCGATTGGCTGCTTGTCGAGCTGGTGTCTGCCGGCTTGCTGGTCGCTGTAGCGGAACGGGTCTGCTTGGGCGCCGGCGCAGCTTCACCGACGAGGCTGCCGAAGATAAAGCCGACGTCACCGGTCGAGAGCGTTATCCGGTACCATTTGCCGGCGCTGGTGCCGACCTCGCCATTGATCCGCACATCCGTGCCAACCGGCAGCACGGTCAACCTGTCGGCGTTGGCGGTCGGCGCTACTCGCACGTTTGACCTGGTCAGCGTCTTCAGCGTGCGGGGAGACAGCGCCGCCACATCAAACGTCGCGGCCGCCGGTTTTGCGGCGGGCGGGGGCGTGGCCTGTCCGGACCCGGCAATCTGCTGCTGGTTCAGCGAGGCGGTCACGAGCTGGCATTCGACCTCGCCACGGTTTGAATCGGTGTATTTCCAGTAGACCGGAAACCGCAGCCGCGGCGCGTAGTAGGTCACCAGCTTGGATGAGTAGGTGCCGGTGTATCGTTGCTCATCCAGGATCGTGACGTCGAGATCGCCAAAATCGCGGTTGTAGTAGACATCGTTGCCCACCACGGCGACCTTGTAGCTCCAGCTATAGTCGTTGATCGTGCCACGATCCTCCTTCACCCAGGCATTGACCTGCGTGCCGATCTTGAGGTCGCGCAGCTGCTCGAAGTCATCGGGCATACGACGCACCACGGACTCGCGCCCACCGACCTTCTCCGCCGTCGCGAGTGTGGTCGGGATCAGGTAGAACGGTTTCTCGTACCAGTTGGAGTCCTTGCCGGTCTCGACATTGACCCGCACGACGCCGCCGTCGTTCGAGGCGACACGATAGGTTTCCTGATATTGAAAGCCGCCCTGCAACGAGCAGTCGAACGCGTATTCATCGCCGACGAACGGCGCTTCCATCGCCGCCAGGGCAGGCGTGCTGACGAATAGCGCGAGCGCCGAGAGCGCGGTCCGATGCGACGTAATGATGTTCACCATATCAACATTTCCCGTTGGCTTTGATTGGCGGCCGCGAGGCCTGTTCAACTTCCGTCGCGGCGCACGAACACGAAGTCGCCGCCGTCGTGGCCCGAGAGCCGGATGTCGGAGTATTCCGGCGTCTGCGCGGCGTTCAACATCACCGGACGCCGGATGTTGAGGAACAGCTCGGTGCCGTCGATAAAGTCGGTGGTCGACTGAAGGGCGTCGATGAACGCCTTGGCGAACACGGAGTGATCGCCGCCGCCGCCGTCGACGACCGGTTCGAGGCCGCCTGATGTCAGCACCACGCGCGCGCGTTTCTGCACCATCCGCTTGAGGTAGTCCGGGCTGCGCAGCGTCGGCTTCACGCTTCGCGTCAGGGTGCCGGAGTAGCAGCTGTCGACCACGAGCATGACATGCTTGGCGCTCATAGCTTTCAGGGTGTCGGTGATCGTCGCGTTCGACACCCAGCTCACCTGCGTGTCCGGCGAGGCGTCGACCGGCAGCCAGTAGCCGCGTTCCGACGAGTAGTCGAGGATGCCGTGACCCGCATAGTAGATCAGCAGGTTGTCGTCCTCGGTGAGCGTCTTTCGATAGTCGTCGAGGGCGATGATGATGTCGGCGCGGGTGGCGTTGCGCAGCAGCCGCACCTCGAAGCCGTAGCTGGATTTCAGCACCTGCGCGACGGATTCGGCGTCGCTGACGGCCGTCTTCAGTTTTGGCAGGTCCTTGTAATCGTTGTTGCCGATGACCAGCGCGTGATAGCTGCCCAGGGTCTGTAGAAGGGCAACCGTAGCGGCGGAGGGTGCTCCGGCAACCTCGTCAGCGGCGGTGTCGGGGGTTGACACGGCCGGCTCGGCGGCTGCGGTCTGCACCGGGGACTCGGGCTTGGGCTCCAGCAGGTCGGCGAAGACATAGCCGGTCTCGTTGTTCGGCAACGCCACCAGCAGCCAGTTGCTGCCTTTCACCCGACCCAGCACGGTGATCTCGCTGCCTCTGTCGATGCGGTCGACCTTGGTCGCCTCGGTGCCTGGCGCGGACCGGACGTTGGCATTGGCGACGGCCGTGTAGGCGGCCATGACGGGCTCGAACGCCGGCATAGGCTGCTCCGCGGCCGGTGCCGGCGTTACCGGGGCCGCGGGTGCCTCGCTCGGCGCGACGGCCGCGGTTTCAGTGGTCGTCGGCTCAGGCTCGGCTGCGGCCGGTTGGGCGGCCTCCGGCCGGTAGGTCGTGTCGACGTCGGATGGCGGGCGGTAGGCCGTATCGACCTGGGTCGAGGATTTTGTCGTCGGCGTCGCCGCCGCGACCGGTGCTGGCGTCGGGGCAGCGGCGGTGGCAGTGGGACGGTCGGCGGCGATGCGGCGTTCCACCGCAGCGATATCCGTCGACGAAATACGGTGACGCGTGCGGGCCATGCCGGCCCGCCCGGCCTCCTGGATCTCCTGCAAGCGGGCGCCGGTGGCTTTCCGGAACCAATAGAACGCTTCCTTGTAGTTCCGTTCGACGCCGCGGCCGCGTTCGTACAGCAGGGCGACATTGATCTGCGCCTTGCCCCAGCCCTGCTTGGCGGCCTTCAGATACCAGTCCGCGGCCGCCTGAAGGTTCCGGCGAACGCCGAGGCCCTGCTCGTAAGCGTAGCCGAGGTCGTTCTGCGCACGGGCGAAGCCCTGATCAGCGGCCTTGCGGAACCAGGTGATCGCCTTGGCCTGATCGCGCGGGACGGTGCGGTCGCCGCGTTGATAGATCAGGCCGATCTTGTATTCCGCCAACGGATAGCGCTGGTTGGCGGCAGGCTCGTACCAGCGCAATGCCTGCTGCAGGTTACGCTCAACACCCCAGCCTTCCAGATACATTTCCGCCAAGTGGGTTTGCGAGCTGATGTCGCCCAGTTCGGCGCCACGGCGATACCATTTCAACGCTTCACTATAGTTGCCGAGGTCGAACTGATAGGTGCCGCCGATGTTCGCGAAGGCGGCGGCGTAGTTCTTCTCGGCGGCGGCAAACAGATACGGCAGGCCCTCATCGCGCCGCTTCGCGCGCAGCAGCGCCCGTCCGAGCTGAAACTGGAAGCGAAGAACGTCGGGGTATTTGGCGACGGCGTCGCTGCATGCCTGAATAGCCGCCCTCGCATTCATGACGTCCCATTGCACGCCCGGTACGACCCGGTTGCCATCGGCGGGATGGGCTGCGAGACGGTCACAGTCATTCGGCGGCGTGTCGGCCGTGGCCGAAGCCACGGATCCGAGTGCCAGGATGGCGACCAGACAGGCGGTTGCTGGCGCTTTCATACCCCTCTGTCCTCCCGAACGTGTTGGGTGTTTGACGTTGATGGCGTGTGTCGGATCGATGCCGGTGAAGCGGTTACCAGGAACCGCCGCCGCCACCGCCACCGCCGCCACCGCCGCCGCCACCACCGCCGCCACCGCCGCCACCGCCGCCACCACCGCCACCGCCGTCACCGTCGCCGCCGCCGCCGATCAGGCCGCTGGAGGATCCGGTTGACGCCGACGGGTTGTACGGCTGGGTGACGTTGTTGCCGGTGGGGATGGAGATCTGCATCGCGAGCAGCGTTGCCGGCGCGGCTGTCGTCGGCGAGGAATCGTTCGCTGGCGTGGGCGAAACACTGGCGTGGCTGGCGAACGAGATTGACGCCACGATGGCGGTGACCGCGCTGATCGCGGCGAGCTTCGTAGTTTTCACTTTAGCGATCATCAGTTTGCGTCCTTTCATCGGGGCTTGTTGCTAGCCGAAAATTGTCACATACGGCCTGGGACGACTGTGAAACGCCTCTCAGACGAGATGACGAGTCCGGTCGATCGGTCCATGCCGGAGAATTCGTTCCCCTCTTCATCCAACATATTGACGTCGGGCGAAAATCATGAAGTGTCGGATGACACAAACAGGTGCCCTAAATTGTCAAAATGTGGCCTTTGGCAGTCTATTACGGCCCGGCCGGAATGGAAACGGTCCTCGCCAACACCTCTGGCGTGAAAAAATCCAATGTAAAATCCCGCCAACACTTTGTCTTTGCTTGTGTAGGATTGGCTTGGCTCTGCCCGAGGGCAGGTTCGCCGAACTGATTTTTTGCGATGGGAAGCGAAGCGATCATGAGTGGCAGAGCAGATGGCCTTGTGCTTGTTGCGAAACGCGATTGTCCGACCTGCACGCTGATTCAGCCGATCTACAGCCAGCTTGCCGTCAGTGGCCTCGGCCTGACCGTCGTGAGCCAGGACGATCCGACGTTTCCAGGCAATATTGACGGCGTCATTGACGACCGGGAACTGTCGGAATCCTGGCATCTGAACATTGAAACGGTGCCGACCCTGCTGCGGTTCCGTGGCGGCGAGGAGGTCGGACGCGCGATCGGCTGGCATCGGGCGGAATGGGAGGCGCTGACGGGCCTGTCGAATCTCGGTCCGGAACTGCCGGACTCCCGACCGGGATGCGGTTCGCGAAGCGTCGAGCCCGGCATGGCGGAAGAGTTGGCCGTGCGGTTCGGCGATGTGCCGATGAAGGCGCGGCGGATCGACGTCGTGATGCCGGAAGATCCGCACGAGGTCTGCCATGAGCGCGGTTGGAGCGACGGGCTGCCGGTCGTGCCCCCCACGCCGGCCCGGGTGCTCCGCATGCTGAACGGAACCAAGCGGCAGCCGGACGAGGTGATCGGGAACGTGCCGCCGAACCTGGCGCCGTGCACCGTCGAAAAGGTCGCCATCAACGCGGTCATGGCGGGTTGCAAGCCGGAGTATCTGCCGGTGGTGCTGGCGGTGGTCGAGGCGGCGCTGGAACCGGCTTTCTGCATGCACGGTCTGTTGTGCACGACCTATTTTTCCGGACCGCTGGTGATCGTGAACGGTCCGGTCGCCCGACGTATCGGCATGAATTCGGGCGTGAACGCGCTGGGGCAAGGCAACCGGGCCAACGCCACGATCGGACGTGCGCTGCAGCTTGTCATTCGCAACGTCGGTGGCGGCGTGCCGGGCGGCATCGACCGAGCCACGCTGGGCACGCCCGGCAAATACACGTTCTGCTTCGCCGAGGACGAGTCGGACGCCGAATGGCAAAGCCTTGCGGTCGAGCGTGGTTTCCCGGCCGGCGCGTCAGCCGTGACGTTGTTCGCAGGCGATGGCGTTCTCGGCAACTTCGACCAACTGTCCCGAACGCCCGACTCGCTGACCCGCTCGCTCGCCATGTCGATGCAGGCGATCGGTCATCCGAAAAAGGTACAGGCGCACGATGCGCTGCTGGTGCTGTCGCCGGAACACTACCGGGTCTATGGCGAAGCCGGTTGGTCGAAGGAACGGATCAAGGATGAGCTGGCATCCGCCCTGACCCGGCCGGGACATGAACTGGTTCGCGGCGCGCACGGCGTGGCGGAAGGCATGCCGGAGGCGTTGGCCGATCGGACGCTGACCAAGTTCCGGCCGGGCGGCCTGAACATCGTGCGCGCCGGTGGCGAGGCCGGTCTGATGTCAGCTATCATCGGCGGATGGGCCGCCACCGGCGAGCGCGGCAGCGAACTTGTCAGCAAGGAGGTGGGCAATTGAACGAACGATTGACCATGTTGGATCCGACGGCGGAGCAAAGCCCGGTCAAGCGCCAGCGCCTGGCGCCGCCGGCGAGCTTATCGGGCCTGACGGTGGGCTTGCTCGATATCGGCAAGGCGCGCGGCGACGTCTTTATCGATCAACTCGATACGCGGCTGAGCGAGCACGGCCTGACGGTCCGGCGCTACGCCAAGCCGACGAACACGAAAGTAGCGCCGGTCGAACTGGCCCAAGCAATCGCCGCCGAATGCGATGTTGTCGTGGAGGCGCTGTCCGACTGAGGTTCATGTACCTCGTGCAGTTTGCATGACATCATGGATCTCGATGGACGCGGTATCCCTGGCGGCATGGTCGCGACAACCGCCTTCGAGCAGGCGGCGCGAGCGCAAAGCGACGCACTGGGCTTCGAACCAGCGGTGGTCTATGTGCCGCACCCCATCCAGGATCGCAACGACGCCGAGATCCGCGTGATCGCCGATGATGCGGTCGACGCCGTCTTGGAGATGATTTGCCGCTCGCCTGACTAGCCGCTTGTGACTGCATTGCTGGCCGGTTGGCTGCCGACCGGCCAGCAAGGTCGCCCCCAGGCGGCCAGACACAGCAAAGTCACAAATAGGTTCGTTGTCGCATCGGTGGGAAAACGCCTGAATTGAGGCGGGGAAATCAGCCATTTCTCCTCTCTGTTGGCTGACGGAAATAGGCCCGCCCCTACCCCCAAGCAAGTCCTCCCAGACGTGCCGGGCGGGCCCTTTTTCCTCGCGATCAATGAATGGGTCCGGCCGCTGCGGCTTATTCGCCGGGCGCTTTCCAGATGTAGTCGACGCAAACGAAGATCATGTTCACGGACTGATCGTTGGACGACAGCGGCATGATCACGTCCTCGGCTTTCAACACGTCGTGCTTTGGTCCGACGTAGGGAATATCGCTGCTGAACGGCCGCTTCTCGTGAACGGTGCGTTCTAGGTTTTCCCAGATCTTGCTCGGCGATCTCTGATGCGGAATTTCGGACATTAGAAGGCCGGTATATTCAGCCGCCCAATAGTCATAGAAGAACGTGCCGACCAGGCGATAGCGGAAGTCCAACGGCTCGTAGCTCACATCGAGCAGGATGATGTGCGGCAGGAAGGTGACCATCTCGACGGGGTCCAGATCCTTGCGTGACGGCATGAACCGACCGGCCTTCTTCGACAGGTAATACTCGTAGGCTTGCCGGTTCTTTTCCGAGTTCAGGATCATGAGGCTGTCGAGAAACGCGAGGAGCGGCGCAAATTAGGCTTTGCTGACATTTGCTGGCAACTCTAGCGCCATCATCTCCCCTGGTGCAGTGACGGATGCACGTCCAATAGACGCGAGGCATTCGCGTGTACGACGGTCGCGAATCGGCAGAAGTTGTGGCGTATTCATTTGAGGTATCCACAACGCGACATCAAAAAACCGATGATGTTTCACGGTATGCGAGCCGGATGTTGGGAGATTGCTGGTCTTGATTGCTGATTCTCTCGTCCGACCCATGCAATTGTCGTTATCGGCTTGCGCACAGACTTTCCTCCACCGAGACATGAACTCTGTTTGATGGGCTATGCCGTGCGAAGCGTAGTCCTACGGATATCATCATCTTGGATTTTGCATAAAGTTGTCACGTATTTCGGAATTGCGGTGGAGCAATAATGATCCCGATGACTTGTGGGGGTTGTCGGCCTGCAGCGCGTTGGTTTCGTTTCGCGTATCGCCTCGCATCATGGTTAGCGCTTCCGTTGAACAGATCCGGTTGTATAGCGGCGGTTGAGCGAACCGAGGCACGGTCTCGGCGTTCCGTCCGAAACCTTCGCCGAGAACGAACGCGTCGCGGAACTGCGCTTGGCTTGGCCCGTGTCGGGTTGCCGGTACTCGTCGCCGCCACAACCCTTCAAACGAAACAGGTCGGGGCCGACGGCGTCGACCGTTTGGCACTGCCGCAGGGCGGCAAGGTGTCCGACGGGCAGGCGGACATTCAGTACGACGGCAAGGCCCGATTGAATGTCCGTCAGCACAGCGATCGCGCAGTTATCGATTGGCAGTCGTTTGATATCGGCGCGGGCGCGCATACCCGGTTCAGCCAGCCGAATGCCGGCTCGATCGCGGTCAACCGTGTCTCCAATGGCGATCCCTCGCGGATCCTGGGCCGGCTCTCGGCCAACGGCCGGGTGATGATCCTCAATCCGAACGGCGTCGTGTTCGGGCGCGGTGCGCGGATCGACGTCGGCGGCATCGTGGCCAGCACCGGATCGATCGACCGCTCGGCGTTCATGGCCGGCGCGCCGGTCCTGGGGTTCCGGGATCTGGGCGGCGGCGCCGTGGTCAACGAAGGCGAGATCAGCGTTCGCGACGGCGGGCTTGCGGCATTCGTCGCGCCGGTGGTTGAAAATTCAGGCGTCATCCGCGCCCGATCGGGCCGCATTGCGCTCGCCGGCGGCCGCGCCGCGTTTACGCTCGACCTCTATGGCGACCGATTGGTGAATTTTGCCGTCGCCGACCCGACCGGTGGCCAGGTCGACAATCCAGGCCGGCTGATGGCGGAAGGCGGGATCGTTGAGTTGTCGGCGGCTGAAGCGAGCGATGTTGTCGGCAGCGTGATCAACACCAGCGGCGTGGTGTCGGTGGCATCTGTTCACGTCGATGGCGGTGCGATCGTTCTCGCCGGCGCCAACGACTCGACCCTGACGGTGGCTGGCGAACTGTCGGCGGGCGGTCGGAATGGCGGCCGCATCGATATCGATGGCGGTCAGGTGGAGATCGCCGCGGGTGCGGCACTGGACGCGTCAGGTGTCAGCAACGATGGCGGCAGGATCAACGTCTGGTCGACGTCCGCGACGATCGTGGATGGTGATTTGTCGGCCCGGGGAACGGGGGCGGGCGCAGGTGGTTTCGTTGAGACGTCCAGTGCCGGTGATCTCAGTGTCGGCGAGACGGTTGCCGTCGATGTCAGCGCGGAGATTGGCAGATCCGGAACCTGGTTGCTGGATCCGGATAGCCTGATCGTTGCAACGGCAGGCAGTGGCGACCTTGTAGGGCCGGCGACCGGCAGCCACACGGTCGCGGCAAATGCCGTGGTTGCGGCGCTGGCGACTGGCAACGTGACGCTGGCGGCCAACACGCTGATCCAGATCGATGCGCTGATCGATGCCAGCGCACAGGCCAACGACCATACGCTGGCGTTGAACGATCAGAACGCAGACGGCGATTTGACCGTGACGCTCAATGAGCAGATCCGACTTGCCGCCGGACAGCAGCTCGTCGGCCAGGCGTCGCAGGTAAACGTGTCGACGGCGGCTCTTATCCAGAACGGCGTGGATGTCGCGGCTGCTGGCGCCACACTTGCGTTGGCGGCCGGCACGTTCTTCGATCCCGACACAATCGTGATCGGCCAAGACTTGACACTGCAGGGCCAGGGCGCGGAGGCAACGACCGTCAGCGGCGGCAATGCTTTCGGCGTTTTCCGAGTAACCGGCGGAACGGTTTCGCTAAACGATCTTGCCGTTGTTGACGGCCTGGCGACATCCGGCGGCGGCATCCACGTCTCGGGACCAGCGGCCCTGGAGCTGAATAACAGCCGAATTGCCGCCAATGCCGCGACGCTTGACGGCGGCGGCATCTTTAATGACGGCGGAACGGTCGATGTCGTCAACACGACGATCTCGGAGAACACAGCCGGCGACGAGGGCGGCGGCCTATTCAGCGTTCGCGGCGACGTGAGCGTGACAGGCTCGTTGGTCGAAGGTAACAGCGCCGCCGACCATGGTGGCGGCCTGCGCATTCAGTCCGGGACGCTCGATGTCATCGACACGGAAGTCTCGGGCAACGAGTCGACTGACGAGGACGGTGGCGGTATCGCGGGGTTGGGCGCGACAATGACCATCGTATCGAGCACGATTACCGGCAATGTCAGCCTCGATAATGCCGGCGGTATTGAGAACACCGGCGGCAGTCTGGAGATCGACAACAGTACGATTTCGAACAACACGGCCACGACGGACGACGGCGGCGGTATCAGCACGAATACGCGCCGCACATTCGCCGCGCCTGTGACGACGATCAGAAACAGCACGATCTCGGGCAATACGGCCGGCGGAAATGGTGGCGGCCTGTTCGCCGAGGGTCGTACTGGCATCGATGTGGACGTCTCGATATCGAGCAGCACGATTTCCGGTAACGAGGCCGGTGACGAAGGCGGTGGCATCCAGCTTCTTGGCCGACCCGGAACGGCGGGCCAACTTGCCATATCGAACAGCACGCTAACCGGCAACGTTGCCGTCGACCGCGGCGGCGCGATCGATACCCGTCAATCCGAACTGCAGGTCAACAACAGTATCGTCGCCGGCAACACCGCCGCCGAATTCAACGAGCTCGGACAGACGTCGAGCGTTGCCGTTATCTCCAACACCTTCAATCTGATCGGCGAGAATGGCGACGCCGGCGGATTTCCGGCCGCTGGAAGCGGAAACACTGTGTTGACCGGTTCGATCGACACCGTTCTTGGCCCCCTGGCCGACAACGGGGGGCAGACGTTTACCCACGCCCTAGCGTTCGACAGTCCCGCCATCGACACGGCCGATCCAGCGTTCGCCGCGCCACCGGACACCGATCAACGCGGCTTTCAGCGCGTGTTTGGCGGCGGTTTGGATATCGGGGCGTTCGAGTCGCGCGGCTTTGCGCTTTTGGCGGTCGGCGGCACGCCGCAGAACACGGACGTCGGTACGCCGTTCGCCGATGATCTCGAAGCGCAGATAACCGATACGGTCGGGGTCCCGCTGCGACTGCCCGGCATAGACGTGACGTTCGATGTGCCCAATACCGGCGCCAGCGTCACGGCCGACAACCTGACCGTCGTCACTAACGAGGACGGGCTTGCCGCCCTCGCCGCGACCGCAAACGATACGGCGGGCGCATTCACGGTGAATGCCGGCGCCGGGTCGCTGACGCCGGTCGCGTTTGCGCTGGAAAACGTCGATCCAAGCGCTGGCGGCGAGCCGCCCGGCGGTGGTGGGGGCGGCGGGCCACCTGGTGGTGATGGCGGTGGCGGCGGACCGCCAGGCGGTGGCGACGGCGGCGGTGGTCCAGGCGGTGGACCGGGTGCCGGCGGCGCGGCCGCGGCGACGGCGGGCGCCGAGACCCGCGACATTCTGCCTGTCGAGTTCCAGACCGTGTTCGCGGCGTTGCCGGGCACGCTGTTGGGCGGCCTTTCGGCCGATGTCGTGGCCCAGATCGCGCCGGCCGCCGGGCCCGAAGGCCAGCCGCCTATTCCGGCGTTCGTGATTTCGGATGACATCGGATCCGCCAGCGCCTATTCGAGCGTTGGTTCGCTCGCCGTCATCGACTTTGAATTGTGCGATCCACGGCGGGTGCCGAGCGTGACCTGCACCGTTTCGCTGCAGGTGGACGACCTCTTCGCCCGGTTCGGACAACCGGATGCGCAGTAGGCGCCTTATGCGCTGGAACGCCGGTCTGCCGATCGGCTGTGTTTTGTTGATTTTGTTTACCGTTGTGGACGGTGCGTTGGCCCAGGTGTTGCCACCGTCCGCCGATCCAAGTCGTGTGCGGCAACGGTTCGAGCCGCCGCCACTGCCGCCGCGTCCGGCGCCGCCCGATGTGCCGCGACTGCCGGAGCGGGGCGTACCGCCAGGCACGGAAGACGTGCGTTTCGTTTTGTCCGAGGTCCGGATCGAGGGGGCGACGGTCTATGATGCCGACGAATTTCGGCCGCTCTATGGCGAGCTGATCGGCCAGGAGATTTCGCTCAACCGCATATTCCGGATTACCCAGTCGATCACGGCGCGGTATCGCAGCGACGGCTATGTGCTGTCGCAAGCGTTACTGCCGGCGCAGCGGATCGAAGGCGGCGTCGTCCGCATTCAGGTCATCGAAGGTTTCGTCGATGCCTTTCGCATCGAAGGAGAGCCGAGGGGCGGCAGTGACCTCATTGCTGCCTATGCCGAGAAGATCGTCGCGTCGCGGCCATTGCGAAACAGCGATCTCGAACGGTACCTGCTGTTGATGAACGACCTGTCGGGTCTCCGAGTTCGCAGCGTGTTGCTGCCGTCGCCCGACACGCCGGGCGCCGCCGACATGACGCTGGTCGTTGAGGAAAAGCGATTCGACGCTGTTGGCACGATCGATAATCGCGGCACCAAGTTCCTTGGTCGGTCACAATATCTGGCGTCTTTGGCTGCTAACTCGCTGCTGTCCCTGCACGAACGGATGCAACTGCAGTATGTCGGCGCGCCGACAACGTCGGAGCGCGAGCTGTCCTATATATCGGGCAGCTATCAGCAACCGATCTTCGATGAGGGGACGACATTGTCCTTGTTTGCCAGCCGATCCGATACGGAGCCGGGGAGCGAGCTGGAAGATCTCGAGATCGAAGGCGAATCGACAACGCTAATCCTGTCGGCCTCCCATCCGTTCATTCGCTCGCGGCGGCAAAACCTGTCGGTGGCGTTGCAGTTCGACGTGCGAAATTCCGAGACCGACATCTTCGGTACTCAGACCTTTTCCAAGGATCGTCTTCGCGTGTTGCGCGCCCGCATGCTCTACGACTTGGTCGATACCTGGGCCGGCGTGAATTTGGTCGATGTCGAGGTGAGTCAGGGCCTGAATGTTTTCGGCGCATCCGATGATGGCGATGACAATCTGTCAAGAGTGGGTGGACGAAGCGACTTCTTTAAGGTGGCGGCAACGGCGCAGCGGGTGCAGGACCTTGGGTTCCTGAAGGACGGCCTCGGTCTGTTGTTGAGTGTGGGCGGCCAGAAGTCGGCGAATGCCTTGCTGTCGGTCGAGGAGTTCGGACTCGGCGGCATCGACTTCGGCCGCGCCTACGATCCATCCGAGTTGACGGGCGACGACGGTCTGGCCGGCCGGATCGAATTGCGACTCGACTTCGACGAGGTGTTGTCGCAGCCGACCGAGTTGTTCCAGGTCTACACCTATTACGATATCGGCAAGGTTTGGAACCGCGGCGACGTCGCGGGTGAGTCGTCGGGCGAATCGCTGGCCTCGGCCGGCGTGGGCGTCCGCTTCGCCATCACCGATTGGCTGAGCGGCAGCCTGGAAGCCGGCAAGCCGCTGACTCGACGCGTCGACGCGGAGGGAGACAAGGAATGGCGCGGCTTTTTTACGCTGCGGGCGGAGTGGTAGATACGCAGCGGGACGTTTGTGCCGGCACAGACCGGTTCTCGCTGCCATAGTCGCGGCGTTTGCTTCTGCGTGGATCGATATTGGTTCCGCCGCATAAAGCCTCATATCGAGCAGCGTTCATGGATAGGCGGCCGTGT
Organism: Alphaproteobacteria bacterium; assembly: GCA_965232515.1. Classification (GTDB taxonomy): domain Bacteria; phylum Pseudomonadota; class Alphaproteobacteria; genus JANQKO01. Next base: position 4,690,447 of record CBDDPY010000002.1, read on the forward strand.
GGCCGGCGGGCTTTCCGGCGGCCATTGACAGATCACACGCTTGACGGTCGTTGCGGTCGATCTCTACCGTTTCCGCGGCTTCAATCGGCGGATCGACGATATGGTAAGACTGCGGGTGGGATTGATCGGCCTCGGCATGGCGGTGACGCCGCATGCCACGAGCTTGCGCGACCTGTCGGATCGCGTCGACGTGGCGCATGCGTTCAGCCCGACGGCGACGCGACGGTCGGCATTTTCCGAGCGATTTCCTGAGTTCCCGCTGGCCGATGACCTCGACGCAGTGCTGGGCGATCCCGGCATCGATGCGGTTTTCATTTTGACGCCACCGAACACCCACCTTGAACTGGTGCGCCGCTGCGCGGCCGCGGGCAAGCATGTGCTGCTGGAGAAGCCGCTCGAGATCGACACGCGCCGGGCGGTCGAATTGGTCGACACCTGCCGGACATCAGGCGTTCGCCTGGGTGTGATGTTGCAGCATCGCTATCGGCCGACGGGTCTGGCGCTGCGCGAGGTTCTGGCAAGCGGCCGGCTCGGCGCAATTGCCGGCTGCTCGACCGTTTGCCGCCTCTGGCGACCGCAGAGCTACTACGACGAGCCGGGACGCGGCGACAAGGACCGCGACGGCGGCGGTGTGCTGATGACGCAGGCGATCCATACGCTGGATCTGATGCTGAGCCTCGCGGGCCCGGTGCAGGAGGTTGTCGGTTTCGCGAAGACCAGCGCACTGCACCGCATGCAGACCGAGGACATGGTCGCGGCCGCCGTGCGCTATGCCAATGGTGCGCTCGGCACCATCGACGCCACCACGGCGGCCTATCCCGGCTACCCGGAACGCATCGAGCTGATCGGCGAAAACGGCACGGCGGTGCTTGCCGGAACGTCGCTGCTGGTGCAGTTCCATGACGGCACGACGATCTCCGAGGACCCGCCCGCGGCAGGTGACGGGACGGGCGCCGATCCCATGGCGTTTCCGCATGACTGGCATCGCGCGCTGATCACGGATTTTCTCGATGCCATTGATGCCGACCGCGATCCGCCCGTCAACGGAGAGACGGCGTTGAACGTCCATCGACTGATCGATGCGCTGTTGCTGGCCGCCGAGACGGGCGGTCGGGTTGCGGTGGCGGGGGCTTGACGTGGCGGTCGAGATCGACTGCGTCGTCGATGCGAAAGCGACGTGCGGCGAAAGCCCGGTCTGGTGTCCGATCGAGCAACGTCTCTATTGGGTCGATATCGACGGCAAAGCGCTGCATCGCTTCGATCCGGCGACCGGCCACAATGACACCTGGCCGATGCCCGAGGAGATCGGTTGCATCGCCTTGCGGAAATCCGGCGGTCTGCTCGCCGGTATGCGGTCGGGCTATTTCGGCATCGACCTCGAAACCGGTGCGGCGACGCGGCTCGGCGATCCCGAGCCCGACAAGCCGGACAACCGCTTCAATGACGGCGCGGTCGATCCGGCCGGCCGGTTCTGGACCGGCACCATGCGTATGTCGGCGGCGGACCGGACCGATGACGGTGTGCTTTACCGCATCGACCCGGATTATTCCTGCCGTGCGGTCCTGGGTCATTTGTGGACGGTCAATGGACTTGCCTTCAGTCCGGACGGCCGTCGGATGTACCTGTCGGACACGAATGCGCAGGTGCAGACGATCTGGGTCTTCGACTACGATGCGAATAACGGCGCCGCCACCAATAAGCGGGTGTTCGCGGCGACGCACGATCTTGCCGGCCGCCCCGACGGCGGCGCGGTCGATGCCGACGGCGGCTACTGGATGGCCGGGGTCGGCGGTTGGCAACTGGTGCGGTTCACGCCAGACGGCGATGTCGACCGCATTATAGAATTGCCGGTGGAGCGGCCGAGCAAGATCGCCTTCGGCGGTCCCGATCTGGACGTGATGTATGTGACATCGATCCGGCGCGGCACCACGCCGGACACGCTCGATCGGCAGCCGCAGGCCGGCGGCTTGTTCGCCGTGCGTGCCGGTGTCACTGGCGTCGCCACGCCCCGGTTTGCCGGTTGATTGCCCGAACGGTTTGGGAAAATTGTTGTCGGATGTGAGTTCAACTAGATGTCAATTAACTAACGGACGTTCGTTTCTTGTTGATATGACTGCTCCGACGGCACATGATAGGCGCCGCGCCTATTGGGCTCGATAGCCCCGTCGCGGCGGCCGGGAGGAACTCAGATGGAACACAGTGAGCAGGTACGCCAGGCCCGGAAGATCTTCGACTTCATGGATACCGGGACCACGGCGATGGTCGACGAGATCTATCGCAACAACGTGACCGACTATACCTGCCGGGAACAGTTCGTGAAGGAGAAGCAGTCGCTGTTCCGCCAGCATCCGCTGAATCTGGGATTGAGCTGTCGCGTCCCGGCGCCCGGCGACTTCTTCACCGACGATTTCTCCGGCGTGCCGATCCTGGTCGTGCGCGGCCGCGATAATGTGCTGCGGGCGTTCATGAATGTCTGCCGGCATCGCGGCGCCAAGGTGGCGTCCGGATGTGGACAGGGCGTGCACGGCTTCAGCTGTCCCTACCATGCCTGGAGCTACGGCCTTGACGGCGGCTTGAAGGCCATCCCGTTCGGGCAGGGCTTCGGCGATGTCGACAAGGCGAAGAACGGGCTTGTCCCCCTGCCGCTTGTCGAGAAGTACGGGATGATCTGGGTGACGCCGACACCCGGCGATACGATGGCGATTGACGACTATCTTGCCGGGCTCGAGGTCGATCTTGCCGCCTATGCGCTGGACGGCTACGCGCACTACGAAACGCGGGTGATCGAACGCCGGATGAATTGGAAGCTGGTGGTCGATACGTTCCTGGAGAGCTATCACCTGCCGGTGCTGCACAAGAACACCATCGCGCCGATCCTGCGCGGAAATCTGGCGACGTTCGATCCTTTTGGCAACAACGAGCGCCTGATCTTCGTGCGTTTCAGCATGGATGAGATGCGCACGCAGCCCGAGCAGGATTGGGACCTGATCAAGCATACGGCCGTGGTCAACATCCTGTTCCCCAACACGGTCTGCATCATGCAAGGCGACCATCTGGAGATGTTCCACATTTATCCCGATGGCGATGACGTGAACAAGAGCCGGATGTATGTGTCGCTCTATACGCCCGAGCCGGCGGAAACGGAGAGCGCGCGCGGCCACTGGGACCGCAACTTCGATTTGCTCCTGCGGACCGTCGAAGACGAGGATTTTCCGGTTGGTGAGGACATCCAGCGCAGCTTCTCTTCCGGCGCGCAGGATCACATCACGTTCGGTCGGAACGAACCCGGTCTTGCGCATTTTCACAGGTCGGTGAAACAGGCTCTGGGTTGGCAGGCCGCTTGAAGCGGGGCGCAAGCCACAACGCTGGGAGGCCGTCATGCATGTCGGCATGAGCACCTTTTTTCAGAACCTGACCGGCGATCACAGCGACCGAGACGTTTACCTCCACGAGCTGTCGATGGCCGATATGGCGGAACCCCTGGGGTTCGATTCGATCTGGTCCGCCGAGCACCATTTCGATCAATACACGATGTGCCCGAACGTGGCGCAGTTCCTGACCTACATGGCCGGCCGCACAGAGCGGGTGAAGCTCGGATCGATGGTGATGGTGTTGCCGTGGCACGATCCGGTTCGGCTGGCCGAAGAGGTTTCGGTGCTGGATCATCTGTCGGGCGGCCGGGTGATCCTGGGCGTCGGTCGCGGTCTGGGCCGCATCGAGTTCGATGGCTTCCGTGTCGAGATGGGCGAATCCCGTGAGCGTTTCGTCGAGTATGCCGAGGCGATCCTGAACAGCCTTGAGACGGGTCATATCGAATACGACGGCACCCATTATAAGCAGCCGAGGAAAGCGATCCGGCCGTTCCCGTTCCGCAGTTTTCGCGGACGGACCTATGCTGCCGCGGTCTCGCCCGAGTCGGCGCGGATCATGGCGCGTCTCGGCATCGGCATTCTGATCATCGCCCAGAAGCCATGGGATAAGGCCGTGGCCGAGCTCGACAATTACCGGCAGATCTATCTCGACATGAACGGCGTCGCGGCGCCGAAGCCGATTATCGCCAGCTTCATTGCCTGCCACGAGGACGAGTCCGTGGCCCGCGAGATGCTCGACAATAACATCCGCGGCTATAGCCGTTCGGCGTTGGACCACTACGAGTTTCACAACGCGGGCCTGGCCGACATCAAGGGTTATGAGTATTACGGCGCGCTCGCCAAGAACATCGAGAAGCACGGCATCGATGCGTTTGTGAACTTTCTCGCCGAGCTGCAGATCTACGGCACACCCGACCAGTGCTTCGAGAAGCTGATGGAGCATCACAGGCTGGCCGATAGCGGCGGCCTGATTGGCATCTTCAGCTATGGCGGCATGCCGCATGATCTGGCAAAGCAGAACATGCGGCTGTTCGCCGAGAAGGTGATGCCGCGGCTGAAAGCCATTGATACCGGTTCGGGCGTTGGTGGCGGCGCGCCCCTGACGGTGGCGGCCGAATAACATCCGGACGGGTTTGAATCAGCGGTTGCCGCCGGCCAGCTTGATGGCGTCGGGATGGGCGCGTAGTCGGGCCATGGCGATAACACCCAACACGGGGCCGATGGCCAAAGGTGCAAAGGCATAGCGCCAGCCCAGCCAGTCGACCAGCGCCGGTATCATATGGATCGTCGTCAGCGTCAGCAGGAAGCCGATACAGGTCTGGATTGTCAGCATGGTACCGACGTGATCGCGCTCGGCCAGTTCGATGACGCAGGATGAGAACTGTGCCGAGTCGGCGACCACGGTGACGCCCCAGACGAGGCATAACGCGACCAGCAGCCACGGACTGCCGCCGAACAGAAAACCGACGACCAGCGCGCAACTGCCGCTGATGGCCATGGCCAGTATCGTCAACGTGGTGCGACCGAGCCGGTCGGCAAAGACGCCGCCGAACAGGCAGCCGGCGGCGCCGGCGCCGATGATCGCAAATGTGGCGAGGTCTGCCAGCAAGGTTGCGTCCGTTCCGCCGATGCTGCGGGCGAAGCTTTCATGCAGGAACAGGCCGATCCAGGCCCACATGGCATAGAGCTCCCACATGTGTCCGAAATAGCCGAAATTCGCCAGACGCAGCGCCTTATTTCGCCAAGCCCTGAGCACGGCCGCCGGCTCGAACGGAGGCGCGGCGGCACGGATCGGTCCCAGGCTGACAGCGTTAACCAGCAGGCCAGACAGGGCCGCCGCGCATGAAGCCATGACCAGAGTGGGCTGCCAGTCGATGCCGCCCGCGGCATTGAAGAGATAGGGCGAAGCGGAGCCCAGCGTCAGCGCGCCAACCAGCAGTCCCACCAGCAGGCCCGTATCGCCCTTGGCCCAGGTGGCGATCATCTTCATGCCGACCGGGTACGTGCCGGCCATGCAGGCGCCGGTCAGGAACCTGAGCGCGACGACAGCCGGCGAGGTCGGCTCGAACAGCAGGATGGCGGCATTCGCTGCGGCGGCGATAAATGCCGCCGCCATGAAGAAGCGACGCGGATGCAGCCGGTCCGCCAGTCCCAGCAAGGCGCTGCCGAACGTGCCAACGACAAAGCCGACAGCGACGCTGCTGCTGAACAACGAGGCCTGAAGATCGCTCAGCGCATATTCCACGCGCAAGGTCGGCACCACGGCCGCGGCCGAGAACCATAGACTGAGCGCCATGATCTCGCAGACGGCGAGCAGCGCGACCGAAGGCCATTTGCCTTTCGTTCGGAAGCGCTCGCCCGAATCTTGTTCGCCGATGCCGTTTCGGTGCTGCTGCGTCAAGGGATGTGTTGGTATGAATGCGGAACAGACGGATCGTCACGAATCCGCATCCTAGCAAACGCAGCGCGGAATGGGTCGCTTGGGATGTTGCCGCGGTGCCGCTCCGCGGCGAAGCGGCCTAATCGCCGTCGTCTTCGGGGGGCGCGATGTTTTCGAGCCGTTTTGCGAGTTTGTCTTTCAACTTCGGACCGATGACGAATTCGACACCCAATGTGTTGTCCGCGCCCACATGCCGGACCTCGGCTTCGAAGTCGCCCAGTTTCGGGTCCGTGACGAACAGCACATCGCCCAGGTTTGCCTTGGCATCGCTCTTGATGAGCGCCCCGCCGCCGGAGATGTTGGCGACCGTGCATTTGCTGACGTCGCCATTCACGGTCAGTTGCGCCAGTGTATCCATGGCCCAGCGCCGATAGCGACGTCGGTTCTCGACGCTGTCGGGTGGCTCGGCGTCCGACGGATCGTCGGTTCCGGTTCCCTCCGCGTCCAGGGGCGCAACCTTGTGGAGGCGGGTACGAAGATAGTCCCACAATTGGGCGATCTCGGAATCGTCACTTCCGTCTGATGTATCAGACCGGCTTTCGTTGGCGGCCGCAGCCGATTCCAATTCGCCGCCCTGATTTACGGTCACCGGCGAGACGGTGCCGTACTGGCAGAGCACGATGGCGGTTTCCGCGCTGGCGTCCGGATCGGGATTGCTGGACGGCACATTGATGATGAAGACGAATGGCTTGGCCTGCATCTCGACGGAGTCGAGCGTGCCTTTCACGCTGTCGAGCTGGGCGGTATCCGGCACCGTCGGTATGGCGACGAGGTCGGAGAATGCGATGGCTTGTTCGGTTGCTTCCCGTTCCTCCGCGCTCGTATCGATCACGGCGAGCGCCAGCCCATCGTTATATTGCCGCTCAAGTTCCGGCAGCAGATCGGCGACGTCACGGCAAATCAGCTTCGGGGCGTCAGCGTCCGAGGCGTCTTCCGCGTCGTTTGCGGCATGGCCGGGCGACAGCCGAATAACGGCCACCTCACCCTCACCGGCGTGCCGCGCCTGCTGGGCGATCTGATTGGCTAAAGCGCCACTTCCGTCGCCATGTGAGATGAAAGACAGTATTCGCATGGGGTCAGTTGCCTTGCATCGCACCCGGCCGTGATCGACCTCGGCCTGCCGCGGCGAGTCTGCCGGACAGCCTTTAAGTTTTCATAAAGATGGCCGATGCGGCCGGCTCAGACCGTCAGGTGGCGACGAACCTCTGCTTCGTCGAGATCCCGGCAAGGGCCGGCCAGGACGATCTCGCCACGGTCCATGACCGCCATATCATCGGCCAGGTCGTGAGCGAATTCGAAATACTGCTCAACCAGGAGGATGGCCATATCGCCCCGATCCGCCAACAGCCGAATCACCCGCGCGATATCCTTGATGATCGACGGCTGAATCCCTTCGGTGGGCTCGTCCAGGATAAGAAGTTTCGGTTTCGTTACCAGGGCCCGGGCGATCGCCAATTGTTGCTGTTGCCCGCCCGACAGGTCGCCGCCGCGGCGGCCCGCCATCTCGCCCAGGATCGGGAACAAATCGAAGATTTCAGGCGGCAGGTATCTCTCCGAACGCGGCAGACAGGTGTAGCCGGTCATCAAGTTTTCTTCGACCGAAAGCCGGGGAAAGATCTCCCGGCCCTGCGGCACGTAGCCGATTCCACGACGCACGCGCGCATGGGTTGGCAACCGACCGATGTCGTCGTTTTGCCAATGGATGCTGCCATCGACAATGGGCGTCAGGCCCATAACCGCCCGCAACAGGCTCGATTTGCCGACGCCGTTGCGACCGAGAAGGCAGGTGACCTGCCCGGCGGAGGCGCCAAGGCTGACACCGCGCAGGATATGGCTGGCACCATATCGGAGGTGAATGCCATCGATCCGCAAAGTGGCGTCAACGCCCAAGATAGACCTCGATCACCTGATCGTTCTTCTGCACCGTATCCATCGCACCTTCGGCCAGCACGCCGCCCTCGTGCAGGACGGTGACTCGGGCATCGAGGCTGCGGACAAAGGCCATGTCATGCTCGACAACGACAACCGAGTGGTTTTGCGCGATGTCGAGCAGGAGCGCCGCGGTCTGCTCGGTCTCATGGTCCGTCATGCCGGCGACAGGCTCGTCCAGCAGCAGCAGTCGGGGATCCTGGATCAACAGCATGCCAATCTCCAGCCACTGTTTCTGGCCGTGACTGAGATCACCAGCATCATCGTGGGACCGGTCCTGCAAACGAACCACACGCAGAACCTCTTCGATGCGTTCTATTTGCGCCGCCGTGGGTCGAAACATCAGCGTGGCGAACGTGCCGCGATCGCCCTTCAGCGCCAGCTCCAGATTCTCGTATACGTTGAGGTTTTCGAACACCGTCGGTTTCTGGAACTTTCGGCCGATGCCGATATTGGCGATCGTGGCCTCGTCGAGGCGGGTCAGATCGATGCTGCCCTCGAACAAGACGGAACCCTGATCCGGGCGCGTTTTGCCCGTGATCACATCCATCATAGTGGTCTTGCCGGCGCCGTTCGGGCCGATGATCGACCGCAACTCGCCGGGTTCGACGATCAGGCTGAGATTGTTGAGCGCCTTGAAGCCGTCGAAGCTGACGGTGACGCCGTCGAGGTACAGCAAGCTGTTGCTGGCGATCGTGGGTGGCTCAGACATGACGTTTGAGCAGAGCTGGCGCGCCGTTGCGCAGACGTGCGGACAACGACCTGGTGAGGCCGACCAGTCCTTTCGGCATATAGAGGGTCACGCAGATGAACAACGCACCCAGGAAAAACAGCCAGATCTCTGGCGCGACGCCCGTCAGCACACTCTTTGCGCCATTGATGGTCAGCGCGCCGACGATGGCGCCGAAGAGCGTGCCACGTCCGCCAACCGCGACCCATACCGCTACTTCGATCGAGTTGGCCGGCGCGAACTCTCCCGGATTGATAATGCCGACCTGCGGCACGTAGAGGGCGCCGGCAATCCCGGCCAGGACCGCGGATAGCGTGAAGACGAAGAGCTTGGCGCCGGTCACCGAATAGCCGAGGAACCGGAGACGGCTTTCGGCGTCGCGGATCGCCAGCAGCACCCGGCCGAGTTTCGACACGGCGACGAAACGGCAGACCAAGTAAGCGAGCCCGAGACCGATGGCGGCGCAGACATAGAGCCCAACTTTCGTTGATTGTTGGGCCAGATCAAAGCCGAGCAGTTCCTTGAAATCCGTCAGACCGTTGTTGCCGCCGAATCCCATGTCGTTGCGGAAGAACGCTAGCAATAACGCATAGGTGAGCGCCTGGGTGATGATCGAGAAATAGACGCCGGTGATCCGAGAGCGAAAGGCGAGCCAGCCAAACACGAATGCCAGACTGCCCGGCACCAGCATCACCATCAAAGCCGCGAACCAGAACTGATCGAAGCCGTACCAATACCATGGCAACTCCTGCCAGTTCAGAAAGACCATGAAGTCGGGCAGCTCTGGATGGCCATAGACGCCGCGCTCGCCGATCTGACGCATCAGGTACATCCCCATGGCATAGCCGCCCAAGGCGAAGAAGGCGCCGTGGCCGAGACTGAGCACGCCGGCAAACCCCCAGATCAGATCCAGGCTGAGCGCCAGCATCGCGTAGCAGAGATACTTGCCCATGATGGTGACGAAATAGGTCGGGACGTGCAGCGGCGACTGTTCCGGCACAATCAGGTTCAAGACGGGAATGCCGACAATCAGCACGATGCCGCATGCAACGAAGACCGACCAACCGCGCCGGTTTTCCAAGGCCAGGAGGCGTGAGGTGAGCGGGCCCATCGCGTCTCGTCACCCCTAGGCTTCCGCCGCCCGCCCTTTCAGGGCGAAGAGACCGCGCGGGCGCTTCTGGATGAACAGAATGATCAGCACCAACAGCGCGATCTTGGCCAGAACCACGCCGGCGAAGGGTTCCAGGAACTTGTTGACGAGGCCGAGGCTGAGGGCGCCCGCGACCGTGCCCCACAGACTGCCGACGCCGCCGAACACAACCACCATGAAACTGTCGACGATAAAGCCCTGGCCCAAGTTGGGGCTGACATTGGTGATCTGACTGAGCGCGACGCCAGCCATGCCGGCGATGCCGGAGCCAAGACCAAAAGTCATGACGTCCACGCGATCGGTGGGGATGCCCATGGCCGCGCTCATGCCGCGGTTCTGGGTCACGGCGCGCATGTTCAACCCGTACTGCGTGAAGCGGATCAAGATGGCGAGCACGCCGACCACCAGGAAGGCGAACACGATGATGTAGATCCGGTTGTAGGTCAGCGCGACGCCGCCGGCCAACTCGATGGCGCCCGACATCCAATTCGGATTCGCGACCTCGCGATTGGTCGCACCAAAGATGGATCGCACGAGTTGCTGCAGGATCAGGCTGACGCCCCAGGTCGCCAACAGCGTTTCCAATGGGCGCCCGTACAAGAAACGGATCACGCCGCGCTCGATCGCAATTCCAAAGACGCCGGCAACGAGAAACGCCGCCGGAATCGCGGCCAGCAGGTAGAGGCCGAAAAATTCGGGCGGCAAAAACGACCGAAAAACCTGCTGCACGACAAATGTCGTGTAGGCGCCGAGCATGATCATCTCGCCGTGGGCCATGTTGATCACACCCATGACGCCGAACGTGATCGCCAGTCCGATGGCCGCGAGCAGCAGCACAGACCCGAGGCTGAGGCCGTGAAACAGGTTTTCACCGATGGTGAACAGGAAGAGCTGATTGTCGATGCGCGTCAGGGCAGCCGTCGCCGCGGAGCGCACTGCCGCGTCCGGCTCCTGGAAATTGCCGTCGCTGTCCTGCAGCAAGAGCCGGTTTAACAGCGCTTTCACATTCGGATCGAGCGAGCCGGCGAGCACATCGATCGCGCCGATCCGTTGTTCCGGCGTGCCGCCCGCCAATTCGGCGCCAGCAAGGCTGATAGTCAGGGCGTCGCGAACATCGACATTCGTTTCCGACTTCAGGGCATCGCGCAGCAGTCCGGCGACATCAGGGCCGGGGCTCTTGATCAGATCTCGCGCCGCCGCAAGCCGGACATCCGCATCGGCGCTGAACAAGCCGAGCCGGCCGACGGCATCGCGGATATGCTTGCGCAGCTTGTTGTTGGCGCTGATCTTCTTGACGTCTCGACGCCCGACCTCGCCGAGCCCCGCGCTCGTCAGCACGTCGGTCAACACGTAGCCACCGCCCGTTCGCGTGCCGATAACGATGGCGGTGTCTGACTTTCGCAAGAACAAACGACCGGCTGACAGGGCCCGCAACACCGGCAGTGCCCGCCGGTCGCCCAGAGCGACGAGCCCATCGACCGCTTCGGTCTTTGCCTTGAAGCTCTTTGCATTCAACGCCTGCACGGCCTGTGCGAACGGATCGGCATGCGCATCTAGCGCTGAGATCATGAAAAGCAGCAGGCAGGCGAGCGTCGAGATGGCAAGGCGCAGGAAGCGGGCGTCCTGTTGGCGCCGTTCAATCATGTGGCTGGATGTCCACGGCATGGATAGCTGCAGCTGGCAACCGCCGCAGCCCGATGCGGTGGGGCTGCGGCGGTGTCGGCGTGCCGCAATACGGCTTAGTTGATCGCGAACTTGGGCTTGGCGCAGTTGCCGCAGACCCATGGATAGGTCCAATCGGCGGTCAGTTTCGCGCTCTCCGGGATGTAATCGCTCCAGGCATCGCCAACGACAGGCTCATCCGTGCTCCAGACGGTCTCGAACTGGCCGTCCGGCTGGATCTCGCCGATCAGCACCGGCTTCGACAGATGGTGGTTGGCGTGCATCACCGCGGTCGTGCCTGTCAGCGACATCACCGTCTGTCCATACATAGCCTGGCGGACCGCATCGACATCAGTGGTGCCAGCCTGCTTGACCGCCTGCACCCACATATTGAAGCCGATGTAGTGCGCCTCCATCGGATCGTTGGTCACGCGGTCCTCGCTGCCGATAAAGGCATGCCACTTCTGGATGAAGGCGTCGTTCTCCTTCGTATCGACCGACATGAAATAGTTCCATGCCGCCAAGTGACCAACCAGCGGTTCGGCGTCGAGGCCGGCCAGCTCTTCCTCGCCGACCGAGAACGCCACGACCGGAATGTCTTCGGCCTTGATGCCCTGGTTTGCGAGTTCCTTGTAGAAGGGCACGTTGGCGTCGCCGTTGATGGTCGATACGACGGCCGTCTTCTTGCCCTGCGCAGCGAACTTCTTGACCTCGGCGACGATGGTCTGCCAATCGGAATGACCGAACGGCGTGTACTCCTCCATGATGTCGTCGTCACCGACGCCTTTGGCATTCAGAAAGGCGCGCAGGATTTTGTTCGTCGTGCGCGGATAGACATAGTCGGTGCCCAGCAACACCCAGCGTTCGGCGCCGCCGCCGTCCTCGCTCATCAAATACTCGACCGCGGGGATTGCCTGCTGGTTCGGCGCCGCGCCGGTGTAAAAGACGTTGCGCGACGATTCCTCGCCCTCGTATTGCACGGGATAGAAAAGGAGTCCGTTCAGCTCCTCGAACACCGGCAGCACCGACTTGCGCGACACCGACGTCCAGCAACCGAAGACCACCGCGACCTTCTCAACCTCGATCAGCTCGCGCGCCTTCTCGGCGAACAGTGGCCAGTCGGAGGCCGGGTCGACGACCACCGGCTCGATCTTTTTCCCGAGCAGGCCGCCGTTTGCATTCAAATCGTCGATCAGCATGAGCACCGCGTCCTTCAACGTCGTCTCGCTGATCGCCATGGTCCCAGACAATGAGTGCAGAACGCCGACCTTGATCGTGTCCTCGGCCTTCGCCGCACCGGTCATCGACGCCGCCGCCAGGGCTCCGGCCGTCGCGATCGCACGAAGCGCTTTTTTCATCTGCTTTCAACCTCCACCACGGGTTCATTCTTGTGATGGGGTTGATACGGCAACAATCATGCCACCTTCGGTCGATGCGCCGGGCGCGGCATAACCCGCTGAAAACTGCCGAGATGCACATTCGAGTGAGGAATCATCGTGCTTGCTGAATGTGTGTGCAGCGTAGTCACGTTGCACATAAATGCGTCAGATTGCGCCTTCCTCGGTCGGCGAGGAGCAAGCGTCACCGATCGTCAGGGTGATGGGTTCGTCTCTCAGACCCCCTGCGCAGGACCTCGTGTCTTCAGCCCCGCCAACAGGGTGACGATCATCTCGTCCGCCAGGTTCGACACCGTGTCGGTCGAGATCAGATTGAGCTTGTTGGTAAGGCCGAGCGAACAGATGCCATGCAGGGCGGACCACAATATGCGGGCGGTCCGGCGCCGGTTTGCGATTGCGTTTGGCGGGAACAATGGATCGATGACCAACTCGACGACCTCGAACAGCTGGCTCAGCTTCTTCAGGTACCAGACCGGCAGCTCCCGGCCGGAAGGCAGACGGTGCTCGAACAGCGCCAGCCAGAGGTTCTTGTTTGCCTCGGTGAATGAGATGTACCGCTCGGCCAACCCCAGAAGCTGCGCTTCGGTATCCGCGTCTTCTGTTCGGCCTTCGGTGATCGCGGCGTAGAGGCTGTCTAGGGTCAGGCCATGCACCTCGACCAGCAGATCGTCCAGATCGATGACGACGTTGTAGATACTGCCGACGGCACAGCCGACGCCATTTGCCAGACGCCGAGCGGTCAATCCCTGCAGGCCTTCCTCATGAATGAGACGCCGTGCGTATTCGATCAATTCGTTTCGGAGGTTTTCACGCGGCTTTCTTGGCAATCCTTTCCTCCGGCAGGTTCGCGTGGACAGGTGTCGTCTGGCGATTCAGGCTAAGTGCAAGACATACAACAAAATTGTCGGTCTGAGGTGTTGTCGCGAACCGCCTTGTTGAAATGCCGCGCTGTGGTCCTATATTTGAACGATGTTCATTTAAGCATTTGGGCCGACGCGGCCGGCCCTCGCGATAGATCGCAAGGAAACGGTTCGTTAATTACGATTGACGTTGGATGGGGACCATGCGCGAGCACAGTCAATTCACCCTCTTGGCGACCCGGCGGTTCCTGCCGATTTTCCTGACACAGTTTCTGGGCGCCTTTAACGACAACCTGTTCAAGAACGCCCTGCTGATCCTGGTGGTGTTCTCGGCCTCGGCCGAAACCGGCAATTTCCTCGTCAATCTCTGTGCCGGCCTGTTTATCCTGCCATTCTTCCTGTTGTCCGCGCTGGCCGGTCAGGTCGCCGAGAAATTCGAAAAAGCGAAGCTGATCCAGCTTATCAAGCTGGGCGAAATCGGGATCATGGTGTTGGGCGCCATCGCGTTGATGACCGACAACCTGCCGATGCTGATTGCCCTGCTGTTTTTGATGGGCGCGCAGTCGACGTTCTTCGGGCCCGTGAAATACAGCATTCTGCCGCAGCAGTTGCGCGATCACGAACTGGTCGGTGGCAACGGTCTGGTCGAGATGGGCACGTTTCTGGCGATCCTGTTCGGCACCATTGCCGGCGGCGTCCTGATCGCTCAGGACGACGGCCGCACGATCGTTGCGGCAGGCGTGGTCGTCTGCGCCATTGCCGGCTGGCTGACCAGCCGGCCGATCCCGAAGGCGGCGGCCGCGGCGCCTGATCTGAAGATCGGTTGGAATCCGGTGACGGAGACGATGAACATCATCAGGATCGCCGGCCGGCGGGCCGCGGTGTTCAAGTCGATCCTGGGCATCTCGTGGTTCTGGATGCTGGGCGCCGCCTATCTGACGCAGCTGCCGAACTTCACCCGGCTGACGCTGGGCGGCGACGCCGAGGTCGTGACGCTGCTGCTGGCCGTGTTCTCGGTGGGTATCGGCGTCGGATCGCTACTGTGCGAACGGTTGTCCGGGCACAAGGTCGAACTCGGTCTGGTACCGTTCGGGTCGATCGGTTTGAGCCTCTTCGGCTTCGACCTCTACGTTGCCGCCAATACGCCCTGGCCGGACGAGACGCTGCGCGGCCTGCTGCCGTTCGTTCAGGACCCCGGCAACTGGCGGGTGCTGTTCGACCTGGCGATGATCGGCGTGTTCGGCGGTTTCTATATCGTGCCGCTCTACGCCATCATTCAGAACCGGACCGAGCCGGAGTTCCGCGGCCGCGTGATCGCCGCCAACAACATCATGAACGCGCTGTTCATGGTCGCCGCGGCGCTGCTCGCCATTCTTCTGCTGAATGTGGCGGGCCTGTCTATTCCCGTGTTCTTCCTGGTTATGGCGATCATAAATGTCGGTGTCGCCATCTACATCTACAGCCTGGTGCCGGAATTCTTCATGCGCTTCCTGGTCTGGCTGCTGACCAGCACGCTGTACCGGATCCGGCGCAGCGACCTCGACAAGATCCCCGAAGAGGGCGCGGCGCTACTGGTGTGCAACCATGTGAGCTACGTCGACGCGCTGATCATTGCCGGCTCGTGCCGTCGCCCGGTGCGGTTTGTGATGGACGCACGGATCTATAGCCTGCCGGTGCTGCGCTTTATCTGCCGGACGGCCGGCGCCATCCCGATCCTGTCCCAGCGGAAGGATCCGGAAACCTACGAGCGGGCCTTTCAAAAGATCGACGATTACCTCAAGGCTGGCGAGGTGGTGTGCATCTTTCCGGAAGGCATGCTGACGCTAGATGGTGATATCAACGAATTTCGGCCGGGCGTGATGCGCATCCTCAAGGAGAACCCCGTGCCGGTCGTACCGTTGGCACTGCGCGGCCTTTGGGGCAGCTTCTTCAGTCGGGCCGATCTGCGCCGCAAATTCCGCTGGTTGCGGGAGTTCAAGCTGCGTATCGAACTGGTCGCCGGGGACATGATCGCGCCCGAGCAGGTCGCGCCCGACGTTCTGCAGACCAAAGTCTCGGCCTTGCGGGGCAACTGGGCCTGAGTCGCTTTGTCCAAACGCGCGTGCAATCGCGATGCCGACACGATCAGGACGTCGCAAGGGATCTGGTGTAGCATCAAGAGATGAAGAAGGAGGCCGAGACGGCGCTGCTGGGCACGAACCCGCGGCGATTTCGAACGATCGCGCTGCTGGTGTCGGCGGCACTGCTGGTCCTGTTTGCGATCGTCTGGCTGAACCGGTTCGGCTACGAACAAATCACGACGCCCTACGGCGATGAGATCGCGGTCCGGGTCGACAAGCTGACGGGCAAGGCCTGCGTTATGTCGGCGCCGGAAAACCTGACCTCGGAGCAGCTGATCCGGGATGTGGGATACGGTCGCTGCGTCGGTCGGCGGATCGCGACAGCGCCGGCAGATGACGCCGCGCGTCAATCGCCGGATTGACAATGGCCATCGATCACCCCCCTTCATATCTTCTTTGGCGACATTTTTCAGGCCTCTGGTTTCACGGTCTCGGGCGTGAACAACGATACTGGCGGTACGGTGACATTCGACACGGCGCCGGCATCGGGCGTCATCGTCACGCTGCGCCAGGAGGTGCCGCTCGACCAGCCGTCAGCGCTGCCGAACCAGGGGCCGTTCCCCTCGCAGACGGTCGAGACGCAGATCGCCGACCGCATCGTCATGCAGAACAAGCAGCAGCAGGAGGAGCTTGATCGCTCGGTGAAGGTGGCGGTGTCGTCGACCTTGACGGAACTGGACCTGACGCCGGCGCCGGGGCAGTTCGTGGCCTGGAACCAGGCTGGCGATGCGCTGATCGGGACGGATGCGACGCCGAACACGGTGCCGGTCTCGACCTTCGGCGCCACGCTGGTCGACGACCCGGACGCCTCGGCCGCCCTGACGACGCTCGGGTATTCCGACTACGTCAAGAACAATCTGATCGCCTCGTCCTCGGCCGATGCGCACCTAACCACGCTGTTGCCGGCGATCGACACGGTGCTGGAGACCACCACCGGCCTGGTCGACGTCGGCGTGTTCCATCCGGCGATTGACGAGCATCCCGAGTGGTACGACGGCGTCACTGGCGCGCGCAGCCGCTTCATGATGGTCACGGCCCAGACCGCCGGCGGCAACTCGACGGTGAAGATCTGGGATCTGACCGTCGCGACGCCGGTCGTCCTGCAGAGCGAAACGCTCAACAACTCCGTCGTCTCGGCGATCTCGGACATAAAGGGCGGCGTGATCGCCATCGCGACCGAAGACGGCCTGTTCCGCCGTGGCTGGACGAGGACCGGGTTCGGTACACTGCGGGACGGCCTGCCGGACCCGATCACCAGCAGCACGGTCCCGGCGCTGACGAACAACGATCTCGACGACGTGTGCATCGGCTACAGCGACCGGCCGGCCGCCAACCCGGCGACGAGCGGCAAGAAGCCGACGATCGGCGGCATCTATGGCACGGGCGCCGACGCAGCTTTCATCCTGAAAGACGACGGTCAATCGTTTGATCAAGCCGGTACCGTCGGCGATGTCGGCTGTGGGATCTCGGTGGGATGGTTCTATTATTCGGAGGCGCCAGCGTCTCACCGAATGATAACCACGCGGATCTCGGAAATCACCGGTGATGACTGGGCGCAGTTTATCTTCCTGGAAAACGACCAAGACCCCTACGGCTTTGGCGCCGACAACGGGTTCGACATCACACCGGCGCAGGACTTTGCCGGCGCGTCCGTAGATGGCCTGACCATCGGCAAAGTCCTAGGCGACAATCGAGAGGTCGACGAACGGTTCACGGCGCTGGTCAATCGGACGTATACCACTGGCTGGCTCGTCGGCGACATCCGCGGTGCATGGCTGGCAAACAGCAAGACGCTGGATCGCTCGTATCTTGGCAACGCGCTGACTGAGAACGGCACGATAGTCGAGGCCGATGCCGCAACCGACGCGGAACTGAAGGTCTACAGCGGCTTTAGCGACGCCAACTATTTGAGCCGGGCATACGATGCCGATCTCGATCTCGGAACGGGCGATTACTATGTCGTCCTATGGATCAAGGCGACGACGCCCACCGGCACCGACACGGTCATTCACCGCGACGACGCCAGTGGCAACAATCCGAACTACCGCCTCGAAATCAATTCGAGCGGTCATCTAATTTGGAACTGGGGCGTGAGGAACGGCACGGCTCATGCTCTGTCGACGGCTTCTGTTGGCATTAACTTCGCTGACGACCAGCCGCATCTTGTGCTGGCGACCAGGCGCGGCGATACGACCTACCTGTTCGTTGATGGCAGAGAGATTGTAAACACCGGCGCTGGCGGCGCGCAGACCCTTACGAGCGGCACGGCGCTGCTCTATATCGGGCGGCATCTCAGCATCACGCCTAGCGGAGCCGACACGACAGCCACGGCCCTCCTGCGAATCGGGCTCGGTACGGTCAGCGATGCGCAATTTCGGCACATGTACGAGACCGAGCGGCGGTTGTTCGAGGTCAACGCCAAGTGTCTGCTGCAGAGCAGCACGTCTGACGCGGTGCAAAGCGTAGCCATTGATCCGGTGACATCAGACCTGTTCGTCGGCCAGGCGGACAGCCTGCAGCGTTTTCAGGGCCTGTCGGTGGCGGCGGTACGCTTGGCGGCAAGCGAGACCTGGACGAGCGACGACCACAAGGGCATCCGGGCGGCGGGCGGTGCGTTGCTGCTGGCGAACGCGGCCGAGAGCTATGCGTCGGCGCCGGCCATCGATCTGCGCGACGAGCTGGCCGCGGAAGACTTGGGAGCCCGCCCAGATCCATCCAAAGCTGGCGCATGGGTCGAATTCTCGGGCAGCGCCAGCGCGACGATACGGAACGCGTTCAACATTAGATCCGTGACGCGCACCGATACCGGCGACTACACGATCGTCTTTGCCACGCCTTTCAAGGTCGGGCCGGCCGTCAGCATCGCGTCGGGCCAGCCAAACAACATCCTGGCGTCAAATCCCGGTCGCGACCAGATCAGCGTCACGCTCACTGACGCCGCCAACACGCCGGCCGACAGTTCGTCGGTCAATGTCATCTGTTTCGGCGAGCTGGAGGACGGTTGATTGAGACTGTTCCTTGCCCTGCTGCTGACCGCCGGCCTTGTGGCCGGCTTTTTCGTGCCCGCCGCCGCGCAGCCGATCTGCGGGCCGCGTGACGTGATCCTGGACGGCCTGCGCGAGCGCCATGGCGAGGTGGTGATCTGGGCCGGCGAGGCGATGGGCGGCGGCTATGTCGAGCTCTACCAGAGCCAGAAGCGGACATGGAGCCTGCTGGTGACCACCGGCAAAAACACCTGCCTGTTCTCCGCTGGCGAGGACGGGCAGCAATTCCTGATGCGGTTCGGCAAATCCGGGGAGTTCCTATGAGTGATCACGGTTGGCATCTGAAGAAAGAGGTTTCGGTCGGCCACATCATCACCACCGCGACGATCTTCATGTCGGCGGTCGCCTATGTGATCTCGGTCGAGACCCGGTTCAAAGAGGCCGAGATGCGCGACTTGCAGATTGTCGCGCGCATGGACCGGGCGGACGCCTGGCAGCAGGAGGAGTTCGCCGAGGTCAAAACGTACCTCCGTCGGATCGAGGACAAACTGGACCGAAAGGCCGACAAGCCATGAAACACCTTCTCGCGCTGGCGCTCGCCGCGCTGGTGATCCTGCCGCCTGCCATGGCGCCGGCGGAACCGATCCCGCTGACCATCGACGCGGCGACGCCTGAACAGGTCGACGCGCTCGACGAACGGTTGCGGGCGCTATCGGCCACCGTCGAAGCCATGGGCGATGTCCGGGGCGATATGGCGGCCGTCAGGGCCGATCTGGCGACGCTGGCGGCCGACGTGGCCGCGCTCAGGAACGACGTCACGGCGCTGATCGAGACCGTCGGCCAGCATACGGGCACGCTCGCGGACAATGCCGCTGATGTCGCCGATATCGAGGCCAAGCTTGCGGACATCGAAGGGCGCGTCACGGATCTGGAAGCCCGGTTGAAGCCCGACCCCGTTGTCATCGCGCGGACGGAAACCGAATTGCGCGTGCTGGCGGCCGCGGCGCCGATCCTTGCGTACAACAGGCCGGGGCCGGATCGGGTGGCGTGCAGCCGGGATTGGCCCTGTATCGCGGACTTGAACGCAAATCCGCAGTATCAGGGCCGGCCGTTCGTCTATGGCTCGATCCTTCAGGCCGATCGCGCCTGGCGGGATTGGCGGGCGAAGGGCATTGCCATCGTGCCGGGGCTGCACAACATGCGGCGGATCGGCACCTATACGGACAGCCGGCCGAAGACATCGAACGAGAACTTCGCCCGGCATGCCACGCTGATCCGGGCGCAGGACAAGACCGCCTTTACCGAGATCGATTGCCGCGATGGCTGGCCGCGCGGCGGGGACTTCTGCTGGCAGCACGTCGGCGACTTCGTGCAGACGTTCGAGGGCTTCCGCATCTGCGGCGCGCTGGCGAAGAACCGCCGGGCTAACCTCGGGGCGCCGAGCGGCAAGGACTCGCGCATCGTCACCATCGGCATGACGCTGTGCGAGGGCGACAACGGCATCCGCACCACGGGCCGGTGGGTGGCGATGTTCGATACCCGCATGTTCGACAATGCCAACAGCGGCCAGGCGCACGGGGCCTACATCTCGAACGACAACAAGCGCGGCGTGACCTGCCCCATCGTCGTGGCCGTCAACGTGGTCTCGACCGGCAATCGGCTGGCGCACGGTCTGAAATGGCGCTGCGCCAAGGCCTATGTCAAAGGCGGTGTCTACGAGAGCGCCAACGGCTTCTGCATCGACAATGCCGAGGGCGGCGACGCGCTGATCGAGGGCATCACCTGCCTGAAGCCGCCCGGCAGCCAGTGGGTGGCGATCGCGCACGGCCGCGACAAGGCGAACCACGACGGCACGCCGGCGAAGGACTACACGCGAACGCATCTCTGCCGGCACAAGGGCCGAATGGTCCTGCGCCACGTCAAGGTCAAGGTCACGCGGCAGACCGGCGCTGAGATCTGGCTGCACCCGTTCGCATGTAACGGCGGCGATATCATTAGTCTGACAAAGGAAGGCGCGGCCGGCACAAGCGGACCGTGGCGGGTGCTCTAATGAATGGAAATCAACTCTCTCTGATCGTCGCCGGCGCGGTGGTTTGTGCGCTGGCCGTGGCCGCATCGCTGCTCGGCATCGATCTCGAGACACTGATGGGCGCGCTCGAGACCACACAGGAGCTATCGGAATGAGGCGCCGTTCTCTGACCCTCACCGCGGCGGCTACGGCCGCCGTTTTGATGTCGGGCTGTGTCTCAACCGTCATGCCCGAGGTGGGTTCCATCGACGACCTGATCATCGGCCGCATCCAAGGCGCGGTGAATGAGTACTGCCGAAAGCCGGAACCACTGCGGTTCGCCTATCGCGCCATTGCTGCGGATGCAACTTATCCACATGCGATCAGGATAGAGTGCGCCGAGGCATCGATCACCGATCCGACTTAATTGGCGCCGATGCATCGGGGTGGAGCCTTGCAATGTTCTGCCGAGGTAGGCTAACCGACGTCCGCTCGCCACGTTCGGTCGCAAGCTCCAAATTTGATTCTCTGTCGCGCGACGCTAGCTAGTGTACGGAGCCGACCGGAATGTCGTTCTGGAATTCTTCGACAGCCGACATGACTTGCAGCCAAAGGTGCCATGATTCCAGATCTCCGGCATTGAAAGACTCGTCGGATAACTCGGCTGCCCGAATTGCAGCGTCGTCTCCATGGGCGTCAATCAGCGGAATGGCCAATCGCCAAATCTCGGCGTAGCTTACCGGACTGTTGGCGAGCGGTTCTGTGCTCCGACCGCGCATGTTATCAGCGCCTTTCGCATTGTCGGCACACGGACTGGTAATACTTGAAACAGCCGTGATGCTGAGAACGAACAGAGATTTCACGCATCTCTGGAAGCAGATGCAGTCGCCAAGTACCTGACGACAGATATGCTCTATTGCGCCACGAGTTTGTTAATGAAGAGTAAAAGAAGCAATTTGTTGAGCCCTCGTTATGAACAGGTTGCGAGATTCTGTCCTTAATGAAATTTCGGTTGTATTGTTCGACCAGACATATTCGTCGATAAATTGTTAAATCGGATTGGGGAGGTTTGCAATAGAAATCACGGCTGAATCTCTACTAGATCCATTGGCGCCTTTCTGTACTGCCGAAAAATTCAGGCTCAAATAGTATTCCTGTCTCCAAAGCAAACAGAAAAATACTAATGATCTCTCAATTATCGAAAATTCTCTTGCCCACAATTTGTCAAAAGGGTGTAAAACTTATCATAATTATATTTTATATTGAGGTGATGCGTTCTAATTTTCAACTTCGATTCTTGATCTAGATCACCGTTTCAATTTTGCGACTGGATTGTATTCAAAACTTAGTCGCGCACCGCACGACAGACCATGCGGTCACTAAATACCGGTTGGCGAAAGTATTGGTATATTGATTATTTTGGAGGCTTTTGATCTAGATTATTTCAAGTGAATCCGCCATAGGCCCTTTATGGCCCATTCGTACCGACAAACGCACACGCTGGTCGGGGGCGAGTGTCACCAACCCAGCACGTTCCAAAGTGCGACCCGAGACGAATATATCCTTACTGCCGTCATCCGGTGTGACAAATCCAAATCCTCTTTCGGAACTGAAGAATTTGACTTTGCCTTCAACCGTTTGATTGCCGTGATCCGATCCCATTGATTGAACCGGCGTTTCCGGCATGGAGGTAATGCTGTGAATAGCTGCGACCTGAGGCCCGCGGCGCCCTTCCGACAAGTCACAGACAATCGATGCTCCTGGGGGAAGGGTGGCGTGTCCTGAACGCTCGACGACCGAAATATGGAGGAACGCATCGGGCGATCCATCTTCCGGTTGAACAAATCCAAATCCCTTTGTTGGATTGAACCACTTAACAACTGCACTAATGTTGTGCTGTGTGATTTCAGGTTCGCTGAAATTGCGCCCGTCGGTCATTTTTCGTGAGGCTCCGGAACAAAGTGATCGTAAACCGTTCCTAACTTAGCACTTGCACCTATGCTGTAAGGGCAATGCCTATCCTATTGGTGACCCATTCATTGGGTCGAATGAGCAGATCGGACATCTCGATCCGCACTGTCGCTCCTGTTCTTCGGGGAGAGGCCGCCGATGAAAAAGTCGCGGAAGCAGAGCTTAGCATAGCTTTTCTCGGAGATTATAGAATTGTTTCGCCGGTACTAGGAACCTTGAGCTGGTATGCCGGCATAGCAGAAGCGTAGAGCGGCGGCGAACGATCTGACTGGATGCACGGTGGTTGGCAGCTTTATTGGTTCAGTCTGCAATCCAGATGTGTGCTGACTGTGCTTGTTGTCCTGGTTGACCGAGCGTTTGCCGCTTACCGAGAACAATCCGCGTGCTACTGTTGTCTGTCAAACGTTTGGCTGGCACACCATCGTTCCGTCGACGAGCGCCGCTCGAAGATGGTCGACGCGGCGGCGCGCCGAAGTTGTTAGAAAATCTCTACCGATGCTATGTTGCGCACCCGCTGGCAGACATCATATTAAGTCGCATATCTGCCTTAGTCTGGCGGGGTATGTTCAGACCCGATAGATATTGTGTTGGAAAACGATTGGCTTGAATAAGGCGGGGTCGATGACGATCAAAAGCGTTCTCGCTCTTGTCGATGATGACATACCTGATGTTCAGCGAACTCTGGGGATCGGGTTCGAACTGGCCCACCGATTTTCTGCCCAACTGACATGCTTGCACGTCAAGAGTAATCCCCTGACGAGCTTGCCTTACATTACAGAGGGTATGTCGCCCATGGCTGTCGAGGGGCTGGTCGATTCGCTGCGCCATCGGGATGATGAGCGGGCATTACGCGCCCGCGAAGTTTTCAATAGCGTTGCAGACCGGTTTGGCCTTCCATCGGATTCGAAATCAACTGACGACGCTGCCGGGGCCCTTTGGGTCGAGGAGGTTGGCCCTGAGGGCGCCGTCGTCAGCGAACGTGCGCGCGTAAGCGATTTGGTTGTGCTGAGCCATGCGATCGAGAACCAGTCTGATAGCGCGCGCGAGATCTTAGATTCGACCCTGTTCGACTCGGGGGCCCCAGTGCTCCTTATCCCGACCGGTGAGCATGAGACACCCGGTCGTCGGATCGGCATCGGATGGAACAAGGGAACGCTGGCTTCACGTGCTGTACGAAATGCCATGCCATTCCTTGAGCAAGCCGACGAGGTCGTGATCTTTCAAGTCGAAACCGGCGCTAAGAGCGGTCCGTCGGCAGAAGATCTGGCCGCGTTCCTTGCTCTTCATAACGTCGTCGCTAGTGTCCGCCGCTTGATCCCCGATCGCCTGAGCGTTGCCGAGCGGCTACTGACTGAGGCGGTGAAGTCGGGCCTCGACATGCTGGTCATGGGCGCCTATTCGCACAGCAGGCTTGCGCAGATGGTGCTTGGTGGCGTGACTCACAACATTTTGAGCCGTACCGAACTGCCTATTCTGATGTCGCACTGAATAACTGGGGATCGGGGCGCGGGCGTAGTTTTGATGCCTGTAATGAGTCAGCCCCTATTTTCCATCGATTCCGATCGTTGGTTCTGACACTCCAGATGTCACGCGTTCGCGGCTTCACCACCATCTGATAGCCGACCCGAATAAAATCGCTTGCACTCCCGAGATCTGAATTTCATCGTACTGTCATTAAAACTTCACAGAACCCAATGACAAATTGGGTCAAGGCCTCGATCGCTATCCGGGGTCGACGTGCATTCAGTCAGGGAGGCTAGTCCTAATGAAACGCATACGAATTGGTTTTGGTGCGGCTATTGCGTTGATCGGCCTCGGAGCGGCGCACGCGCATGCCGCTGTCGAGGTGCAATGGTGGCACGCTATGGGCGGGCGCTTGGGCGAAAAGGTCAACGCGATTGCGGAGGGCTTTAACGCGTCCCAGCCCGATTACAAAGTCGTGCCGGTCTACAAAGGCAACTATACGGAGACGATGACCGGCGCGATTGCGGCCTTTCGCGCAAAGCAGCACCCCCACATTGTCCAGGTGTTCGAAGTCGGCACCGCGACGATGATGGCTGCCAAAGGCGCAATCTACCCCGTTTACAAGCTGATGGCCGACGCCGGCGAGTCATTCGATCCGGAGGCCTATCTGCCTTCGGTGACGGGGTACTACACCGATACCGACGGCAACATGCTGTCGATGCCATTCAACAGCTCGACGCCGGTGCTGTACTACAACAAAGACGCGTTCAAGAAGGCGGGACTGGATCCGAATACGCCGCCGGCGACTTGGCCGGCATTGGGAGAGGCCGCAAAGAAGCTGCAGGCCGCCGGCTATGCTTGCGGGTTCACCACGGGATGGCAATCGTGGGTGCAACTCGAGAATTTCAGCGCGTGGCACAACGTGGCGTTTGCATCCGAGTCGAATGGCTTCGCCGGATTGAACACTGAGCTGAAGTTCAACAGCCCCTTGCATGTGACCCATATCGGCCAGCTCGCCGAATGGCAGAAGTCGAAAATCTTCGACTATGGCGGCCGCCGATCAGACAGCGCGCCAAAGTTCTATAACCAGGAATGCACGATGTATATGAACTCGTCGGCCGCCTATGCCGGCGTGAGTTCCAACACCAAAGACTTTGAGTTCGGTGTCGGCAAGCTGCCCTACTGGCCAAGTGCCGACGGCGCGCCGCAGAATTCGATAATCGGCGGCGCCACGTTGTGGGTGCTTGCCGGTCATGATTCGGCTGAATACAAAGGAGTTGCGAAGTTCTTCAGCTACCTTTCTTCGGCCGCAGTGCAGGCCGATTGGCATCAGTTCACCGGCTATCTGCCGATCACTACGGCAGCTGCCGACCTGACCCGCGAGCAGGGATTCTACGACCAGAAGCCCGGCACCGACACGGCCATTAAACAGATGACGAACAAGGTGCCGACGGCCAACTCAAAAGGGCTGCGGCTCGGAAACTTCGTTCAGATTCGGGATGTCATCAACGAGGAACTCGAGGCGATCTGGTCGGGTCAGAAGACGGCCCAGGAAGGACTTGATGACGCGGTCGCCCGTGGCAACAAGCTTCTGCGATCGTTCGAGAAGGCCAATATGTAACTGAACAAGATGCGGTAGTCCGCATTTGCTTCGGACGGGGCCGTCGATGTGCTCGGCGGTCCCGGTTCCGGAGCAGATCGGCAAGCCGACATGAAAAAGCGCATCGTCTTCAATCATCGGGTTCTGCCCTACCTGCTGCTTGCGCCGCAGATTCTGATCACCCTCGTGTTCTTTATCTGGCCGGCATCGCAGGCCCTCTATCAGTCACTGCTGATCGAGGATGCGTTCGGGCTGTCGACCCAGTTTGTTTGGTTTGAAAATTTCTCTGAACTCGTTGGTGACGAGTTCTATCTCAATTCGTTCAATGTGACGGTCATCTTCTCGGCCGCGACGGCATTTCTGGCGATGTCGACATCGCTGTTGCTGGCGGTCATGGCCGACCGGATTATTAAGGGGGCAACGGGTTACAAGACGCTGCTAATCTGGCCGTACGCTGTTGCGCCGGCTGTCGCCGGCGTCTTGTGGTGGTTCATGTTCAACCCCTCGATCGGTGTCGCCGCCTACATCCTGCGGGTGTTCGGGTACGATTGGAACCACACGCTCGACGGCGGAGATGCGATGATCCTCATCATCATCGCCGCGGCGTGGAAGCAGATCAGTTACAATTTCCTGTTCTTCCTCGCCGGCCTGCAGGCAATACCCAAATCCCTGATCGAAGCGGCCGCCATCGATGGCGCATCGCCGCTCAAACGTTTCTGGACCATCGTTTTCCCACTGCTCTCGCCGACCACGTTCTTCCTGCTCGTGGTCAACGTCGTATACGCATTCTTCGACACGTTCGGTATCGTGCATGCCACCACCAGCGGCGGCCCGGCTAAGGCGACGGAGATCATGGTCTATAAGGTATTCAACGACGGCTTCGTCGCATTGGATCTCGGTGGTTCGGCAGCGCAATCCGTTGTGCTGATGCTGATCGTCATCACCCTGACCGTGGTGCAGTTCCGCTACATCGAACGACGGGTTGAATACTGATGGTCGAGAACCGGCGATATCTCACCTACGTGGCGCACGTGACGTTGATCCTGGGCATTTTGATCGTTGCCTTTCCGATTTGGGTCACCTTCGTCGCCTCGACCCACGAGCCTCAGGACCTGCTGACATCGCCCGTGCCGATATGGCCGGGCGGGGCATTTCTGGACAATTATCGGAAGGTACTGGGCGTTGGACTGGAAGCCGCCGGCGGTGTGCCGGTCGGCACAATGATGTTCAATAGTCTGATCATGGCGTTGGCAATTACCATCGGCAAAATCGCGATTTCCATCATCGCCGCCTACGCCATTGTTTATTTCGATTTCCCATTCCGCATGACGGCGTTCTGGTTGATCTTCGTAACGCTGATGTTGCCGGTCGAGGTGCGCATCCTGCCGACCTTCAAGGTCGTCGCCGATCTCGGCATGCTCAACAGCTACGCTGGATTGTCCGTGCCGCTAATCGCAAGCGCCACGGCGACCTTCCTGTTCCGACAGTTCTTCCTGACGGTTCCCGAAGAGTTGATGGAAGCGGCGCGCATCGACGGGGCCGGGCCAATCAAGTTTTTCCGTGATGTCCTGCTGCCGCTATCGCGCACCAACATCGCGGCGCTTTTCGTGATCCTGTTTATCTTCGGCTGGAACCAGTACCTCTGGCCTTTGCTGATCACAACTGACGAATCGTTCTACACGATCGTCATGGGCATTCAGCGCATGGTGACGGTCGCCGACGCCGAACCGCAGTGGCATCTGGTGATGGCGACAACCATGCTGGCGATGCTGCCGCCCGTGGTCGTCGTAATCTTCATGCAGCAGCTGTTTGTCAAAGGTCTGGTCGAAGTCGAGAAATGACGAACCGGGAGGCATGGGGGGCTCATGGCTGACGTCCAATTGCGGGGGGTAAAGAAGGACTATCCAGGCGGCTTTCGCGCCATTCATGGCATTGACATGCACATCGCCGACGGCGAGTTCATCGTCATCGTGGGGCCGTCGGGGTGTGGAAAGTCAACCCTCATGCGCATGGTGGCGGGGCTTGAGCGCGTCACGGAAGGCGACATCCTGATCGGTGAGCGCGTTGTGAACGAGGTCGAGCCGGCAGACCGCAACATCGCCATGGTGTTTCAAAACTACGCGCTCTATCCGCACATGACGGTATTCGACAACATGGCCTACGGGTTGCGGAATCGTCGGACGCCGAAACCCGAAATTGAAAAGCGCGTCGCGGCGGCGGCGGAGATACTCGAACTTCAGGGGTTGTTGGACCGTCGGCCGCGCCAGCTATCGGGCGGTCAGCGACAGCGCGTCGCGATGGGTCGGGCGATCGTCCGCGAGCCCTCGGTTTTCCTGTTTGATGAACCGCTGTCGAACCTGGATGCCAAGCTGCGGGTGCAGATGCGGCTGGAGATTAGGAAGCTGCATCAAACGCTCGGCGTGACCAGCATCTACGTGACGCATGATCAGGTCGAAGCCATGACATTGGCCGATCGTCTGGTAGTGATGAATGCGGGCATTGCTGAGCAGATCGGCACGCCGATGCAGGTCTACCGCCTGCCGGCCACAACGTATGTGGCTGGTTTCATCGGCTCACCGGCGATGAATTTCATCTCCGCGCGCCTCGGCCCCGACGGGACCGATGTGGAGTTGCCGGCCGGCGGGCGGCTGCCGCTCTCGAACGGCGCGCTCGCTTCCCAGGCCGGTCGTGAGGTGACGTTGGGCATCCGTCCTGAGCATCTTACCGTCGCAGGTTCTAGCGAAGGCGTGGTCCAGCTCAATGTCGAGGTGATCGAGCAGCTTGGCGCCGATCTCCTGGTACACGGTCATTTCGGCAGCGACCGAACGGACGTCACCCTGCGCTTGGCCGGTTCGACACCTGTGAACGCTGGCGATGTCCTGCCCCTTGTCGCGGCGCCGGAGAGCCTTCATCTGTTCGACCGCGAAAACGGAAATCGATTACAGACGACCTGACCCGCCAGTCGTTTCGACATGAGATGCGGCATCGCGATGTGTTGATCGCATAGCCGGTTCAACACCTGCTGTCCGGTGTATCCGTGGGCCCCGCTTCGGCGGGGCCCTTTTTTTGTGCTTTCAGGGCTATCTTGACAAACCGGGCCGACAGCCGCCCGACATTTGGCCGCGTGGCGGTCCATTGCGATTGACAGGCGACGGCGCAAAACATATGTGAGACGGAGAGGACGCCTGTTTCACGCCCACGCGTTGGACGGACAGGCGTTTTCGTTGTTTGCCGGTTGAAGGGGAGGTCAATCGAATGCCGCTGACCGCGATTCGTGAGTTTCTTCGGCACGAGTCGGCCAGCGGACTAATTCTCCTCGCGGCCGCTGTGCTCGCGCTCATTCTCGATAACACCCCGCTGGCTTGGCTTTACGACAGCCTGCTGGCAACGCCGATGGCCGTGCAGGTCGGCCAGCTTGAAATCCACAAACCGCTGCTGCTGTGGATCAACGACGGCCTGATGGCCGTGTTTTTCTTCCTCGTCGGCCTTGAGATTAAGCGCGAGGTTCTCGAAGGCGAGTTGTCGTCCCGCGCCCAGATCGCCCTGCCCGGCATGGCGGCCATCGGTGGCATGGCGGTCCCGGCCGTCATCTACGCGGCGATCAATTGGGGTGACGACGTCGCGCTGCGCGGCTGGGCGATCCCGGCGGCGACGGATATCGCGTTTGCGCTCGGCATTCTATCGCTTGTCGGCGCGCGCGTGCCCATCGCATTGAAGATCTTTCTCTTGGCGCTGGCGATCCTGGATGACCTCGGCGCCATCGTTATTATCGCGTTGTTCTATACGGCCGACCTGTCGACCGAGGCGTTGGCCCTGAGCGGTATCTGCCTTGTGGCGCTCGTCGTCATCAACCGCCTGGGGGTGATGCGTGTTGCGCCATATATTCTGATCGGCGCCGTCATGTGGGTATGCGTGCTGAAGTCAGGCGTGCATGCGACGCTCGCGGGCGTGGCCCTGGCGATGGCGATCCCTCTGCGCACCAGGGGCCAGGCCAGCGTCGCGCCGTTGCGCGGGCTCGAACATATGTTGCATCCCTGGGTCGCCTATCTGGTGTTGCCCGCATTCGCGTTCGCGAACGCCGGCGTCTCGTTGTCGGGATTGTCGTTTGCCAGCTTGCTCGCGCCGGTACCATTAGGTATCGCGGCCGGTCTGTTCTTTGGCAAACAGCTCGGTATCCTGGGGTTCGTCCGGGCTGCGGTTTGGCTTGGCTTATGCCGCCTGCCGACCGGAGTCACCTGGCTGCAGCTTTATGGCGTCTCGTTGCTCGCGGGCATTGGCTTCACCATGAGCCTGTTCATCGGCACGCTCGCATTCGAGGATCCTTCCTTCGCGACCGACGTCCGGCTTGGCGTGCTCGGCGGTTCGACCCTCGCCGGCGTGCTCGGTTACATCGTGCTGCGTTTCGCCACCCGCCCCAGCCTGGCCGCCGGGCCCGCCGAAGCCAAGAAAATGCGGGAAGCCGGCGCCAACCCCCATTGACGCCAATGATTGTCCGCGTCTGTTGCCGCAGCGGCTAATCCATCTTGAAGCAAACGATACCGTCAGAGAATCCGCAGATGCTCGACAGCGTGCCTGATGGCATCGTCGCACCGCTGTCGGTCTGACACAGCATCGTCGCTCGGCGTTGCTCGTCCGGTGCCGATTTCATTTTCCAGGATGTCGCGCAGATCCTGGAGTGCGTCGAGTGCGGCTTGAAGCATGATCGCTGTCCGATGTTACCGGGCTGGAGCGGACTGGCGGGTCAGATACGGCAAGCTGAGCCCGCCGGCCGACATTGCCTCGGCAATGGTCTGAACAAGCGCCCGCGACAGCGCTTGCGATGAGCGGGGCAGCAACCAGGCGAGGTGAAGAGAGGTCCGCCCCGGCATTGCCGATTGCGCCGCCGCAATCGCCTGAAGAATCTGCCGCTCATCGGCCGTCGCCTGGGATTGGCATGGCGGACCCAGGCTGAGCTGCCGGCGGCCGTGCCGAGCCAGTTGATGCAACAATCTTCGCAGGGCGATGTGGGTCCGCGTGCCGCCGGTCTCGCCGACGACATCCCGCAGGGTATGCACGACGACCCGCGTGTCGCCGCAGGCGAACGCGCATCTGCGTAAGGACCATAGGAGAAGCCGCTCACCGTTGTCGAAAGCGAACGGTATCGGCTCAGGCTGGATCTGCGGCATCAATTCGACTTCCGTCGGTCTTGGTCGGTAACAACATATTAATGCGAATGATTTGCAATCTCAAATCAGAAATGACATTCTCCCGATGCCGGTGTCCAACTCACACTGGCGGGGCTCGTCAACGAAAGGTGCGAGATGATGTCGCCAGGCTACGCGACGCTTGCGGTTCCGGAACTCGAGACCGCCGAGCAATTTACCCTTTGGGCGATTCGCTCATGGGTCGAAGCCCACAAAGCGTCGACAACGATATTCGACCGGCTGGCAAAGGGGTTCGATCTGGCGGGCGTGCCGGACGGGCTGTTCGCGCTGGACGAAATGCTATCGGTTATTGCCGCGTCGTCCTGTGTGCAGATCGATGTACGTTGCGTGCGTTGCCAGTCCATCGGCGATGGCGAAAGCGCGATGCTGAAGATCCTCATCGCCGCTCAGGCTGGTCGCCTGACATCCGTACGCGATGGCTTCGCAAACTGGCTGCCGCCCGCGGCCGTTCGGCTGGCCGCCGATGCCGCGCGCAGATTTGCCGCTTCGCTCTGGTCCGCGGGTATGGTTTTGCCCTCGCGCCAGCAGTTGCCCGTCGCCCTGCCACGGACATCGATCAGCCATTGTCCTGATCCCGGCATCCGACTGCGCCAATAACGGCGCCGATCAGTCGTAGCCGAACAGCCAGCGCGTCGTGCCGGGGTGCGCGTTACGCACCGAGTGGTTGGCGCCGCGGGGAATGAACACCTCGTCTCCCGGCTCTGCCCGCACGGTCTCGCCGGCGACTTCTAGTTCCAAGGCGCCTTCGAGCACGGTCACCAACTCGTTGGTGGCGTGCACGAAGTCGTTCCATGCCTGGCCCGGCGGATCGACGAACTCGTGGCAGGAATAGCCGCGTGCCGCCCAGTCCCGTGCGACGGCATCGCGGTTCAGTGGCGTCGCGAACTTCGTCGCCGTGATCAGGTTTGTCATCACGCCTCCAATCGTTCGACCCGCACCGCCGCGCCGGCCCGCACGTCGGCGAGCTTCCTTACGTCGTCCAGCGCGCGGCCCCAGATGTTGGTCGGCGCGGCCAGACGGATCTCATCGCCCTGGCTGATCGGCGTCGGTCCGAAGCCGATCGCGATGCTGTCGCCTTCCACCCAGAAGGCGAGCTCGCCAGCGTCGACGATGGCCCGGGCGTCGGCTTCCCGGTCCAGGCTCAGCGGCGTCGAGAAGTAGACCTCCTCGCCCCAGATCTGCGCCGAGGAGTCGAACGGTGATCCCTCGTAGATGGCGTCGGCCGTCGGTGTGTCGAACAACTCGGCCCGGATCTCGATGCCGCCAATGGTCATTTTCACGCGTCGCATGGTCATCTCGCTTCCGCGCTCGCCGACTGAATATGCACGTCGCGTTGCGGAAATGGAATGCTGATGCCGGCCGCGTCCAGCCGCTCCTTCGACGCCCGCCGCAAGTCGAACAGCAGGTCCCAGTAATTGTCCCGATGGGTCCAGCAGCGCATGTTCACGTTGACCGAACTGTCGGCCAGCGCCATCACCATGACCTGCGGCGGCGGCTCCGCCAGGACCCGCTCGTCCTGCGTCAACACGTCCTTCAGCACCGAGAAGGCCGTTTCGATGTCGTCGCCATAGCTGATGCCGACCTCGTGGTCGATGCGCCGCGTCGGCAGCCGTGAATAGTTCAGGATCTGCCGGCTCCAGAGCTGCGAGTTCGGCACCGATCGATAGACGCCATCGAAGGTCTGCATCTCGGTCAGGAACAGACCGATCTCCGTGACCGTGCCGGCGATGCCCTCGGCGTCGACATAGTCGCCGACCCGGAACGGCCGCAGGAACAGCAGCATGATGCCGGCGGCGATGTTCTGCAGCGTGCCCTGCAGCGCCAGGCCGATGGCGATGCCGGCCGCGCCCAGCATGGCGATAATGCTGGCCGTCTGCACGCCGAACTGCGCCAGGACAGCGATGATCGTCAGCACCAGGACGACATAGCGGACGATGCTGCCCAGCAGCGGCTTGAGCGTCGCGTCGACCTGCGGCACCCGGTCCAGCCCCCGCCGCACCGCCCGCTGTGCCCAGCCGGCCACGATCCAGCCGACAATCAGGATGGCGAAGGCGCCCAGCACCTCCAGGCCATAGGTCACGGCCAGGTCGGTAATCCGGGCAACGGCCTGTTCGAGCTGCTTTTCCATTTCAGGCATGATCACGCACCCCCGTGACTGCTCGCGATTGGTCGTCTCCGCTCGATAATTAGCAGCTATCGCCGTGGTCGTGCGCGGGAATAGGCCGACTCGCATGGACTCCGGTCGGGCGCTGCGGCATCATCAGCGCGCGTTAATATAGGGGTCCGGGGGCGCTGCGTTTGAACGCGTTCGATTTCATTGTCATCGGCGGCGGCATGGCCGGCGCCTCGGCCGCCTACGAGCTGTCGGTCCGAAGCCGGGTCGTGCTGTTGGAGCGCGAGAGCCAGCCGGGTTATCACTCGACCGGGCGTTCGGCGGCGCTCTTCTCCGAGGCCTATGGGCCGGCGCAGGTCCGGGCGCTTTCGACCGGCGGCAAGCCGTTCTTTCTCTCGCCGCCGGACGGTTTTACCGAGCACGATATCCTGACGCCGCGCGGCGCCATGTTCCTCGGCCGGCCCGACCAGGAACCGCAATTGCAGACCGTTTTCGAGGAGTCCCGTCGCCTTGTCGATACGATCCGGCGGATCGATGCGGCCGAAGCCGTGGCGCGCGTGCCGGTGCTGCGCACCGACTATGTCGGCGGCGGCGTGCTGGAACCGGACGCCATGGACATCGACGTGCATGCGCTGCACCAGGGCTATCTGAGGGGGCTGCGCGCCCGTGGCGGTACGGTCGTCACGGATGCCGAGGTTACGGAGTTGATGAAGCCCGCCGCCGACTGGCGCGTTGGCACGCGGGCGGGCGAGTTCTCGGCCCCGGTCGTGATCAACGCCGCCGGCGCCTGGGCCGATGCGGTTGGGAAACTGGCCGGCGCCGACGCCATCGGTTTGGTGCCGAAGCGGCGCACGGCGATTTTGTTCGATCCGCCCGACGGCGTCGACAGCGATTCCTGGCCGCTGGTGGTCGACGTCGATGAAAACTTTTACTTCAAGCCGGACGCCGGCAAGTTGCTGGGCTCGCCCGCCGACGAGACGCCGGTGCCGCCATGCGACGTGCAGCCCGAGGACCTCGACGTGGCGGTCGCCGTCGATCGCATTCAGGCCGCGGCCGACCTGCCGGTAAAGCGGATCGACCATCGCTGGGCCGGGCTGCGTTCGTTCGTGCCCGACAAGACGCCGGTGGTCGGCTACGATACCAAGGTGGCCGGCTTCTTCTGGCTTGCCGGCCAGGGGGGCTACGGCATTCAGACCGCGCCCGGTCTTGGTCGGCTCGCCGCCGCGCTTGCCGCCGGCATGGTCGTACCGGCCGACCTTGCCGATCTCGGCGTCTCTGCCATTGCGCTGTCACCGGCGCGCTTGTCCTCAGGTCAGAATC
Source organism: Alphaproteobacteria bacterium (assembly GCA_965232515.1). Taxonomy (GTDB): domain Bacteria; phylum Pseudomonadota; class Alphaproteobacteria; genus JANQKO01. Next base: position 4,724,770 of record CBDDPY010000002.1, read on the forward strand.
GGAAGGAGTAGGTAGTTGAAAGTCTTCATCGCGACATTGGGCACGGAAACCAATACCTTCTCGCCGATTCCGACAGGCGAGCAGACCTTCGCGGAAACCATGCTGTATCGTGGCGATGCCACGCAGCACGACGCGACGCTGTTTTCCGAGCCGCTGCATGTCTGGCGACGCATGACCGAGGAGCGCCAGGGTCAGGTGTCGGAGAGCGTTGCCGCCTTCGCGCAACCGGCCGGCAAGACCATCCAGAAGGTCTACGAGGGCTTCCGCGACGAGATCTACGACGATCTGCGCCGGGCGATGCCGGTCGACGTCGTGCTGCTGAATATGCACGGCGCCATGGTGTCGGAGGCATGCGATGACTGCGAGGGCGACCTGCTGGCGGGCGTGCGCGCCATCGTCGGTCCCGACGCGATTATCGGCGGCGAGCTCGATCTGCATTGCCATATCACACAGCAGATGACGGAAGCCGCCGACGTCCTGATCACCTTCAAGGAATATCCGCACGTCGATGCGCCGCAGCGCGCGGCCGAGCTGTTCGAAATCTGCGCCGAGGCCGCGGCCGGCCGGGTCAAACCCGTCATTTCGGTTCACGATTGCCGCATGACGTCGATGTGGCGCACGCCGATCGAGCCCATGGCCTCGTTCGTTGCCCATATGCAGTCGCTCGAAGGCCAGGACGGCGTGCTCTCGGTGTCGTTTGGCCACGGCTTCCCGTGGGGGGACGTCGAGGATGTGGGCGCCAAGATGGTTGTCGTGACCGACGGCGATCCGGAAAAGGGCCAGGCGCTGGCCGCCGAACTGGGCCAGAAGATCTGGGACATGCGCCTCGAGACCGAGGGCGAGACGTTCGGCATCGACGCCGCCCTCGACCGGGGGCTCGCGGTATCCGGCGGTCCGGTGGTGATGGCCGACATTGCCGACAATGCCGGCGGCGGCGCGCCCAGCGACTCGACCTTCATCCTGAACCGCGCGCTCGAGCGCGGCATCGGCAATCTGGTCTCCGGTCTCTATTGGGATCCGGTCGCCGTGCGCTTCTGCCAGGAGGCCGGCGAAGGCGCGACCTTCGATTTGCGCATCGGCGGCAAGGTTGGGGTCGCCTCCGGCGATCCGCTCGACCTGCGGGTGACGGTGATGAAAGCCATGCCGAAGCTGATGCAAACCTTCGGCAGCTCGACGAACCGGATCGGCGACGCCGTCTGGGTGCGGGCCGACAACGATGTCGATATCGTGCTGAACAGCGTCCGCACACAGGTCCTGCATCCCGACGCGTTCACCCAGCTCGGCATCGATCTCGCGGCGAAGAAGCTGGTGATCGTGAAATCGACCCAGCACTTCTATGCCGGCTTCGCGCCGATCGCTGCCGAGGTCCTCTACGTCAATGCCGACGGCGCAATTCCAAAGAACTTCGCGGACATCCCGTACACCAAGCGCAAGACGGCCTATTGGCCCAAGGTCGCCGATCCCTGGACGGCCTGAGCCGGACGCCGACACCGATGCAGCCGCACCCGTCCATGCCGCCGCCGGAGGTTGGCGGGCGCGTGCCGAACTTCACGCTGCCGCACGTCGATGGCAGCAACGCCATGTTCTACGATCGTGTGACTGGCGGTCCGGTGGTGATGCTGGTCTGCGCGTCGGCCGGCTTGCCGCCCGCGCGCGCCGTGGTCGAGGGCCTGTCAGAACGGCGTGACGCGTTCGGGCGCCACGGCACGGAGATATTCGTCGTCAGTGGCGACGACGTCGAGGCGCACCGGCAACTGGCGGCCGTGCTCGGCCTCGAGGCGCATTTCCTCTCAGATCCGAAGAACGAAGTCCGCGTCGGTCTGCTGGCCGGGGCCGGTGATCATGGCCTCCGCACCTATGTACTGGACCCGAACCAGCGCATCCTCGCGTTGATCGACAATGGCGATCCGGCGCATCACGCCGATGGCGCGCTGGCGGCGCTTGACGCCCGGCCGGCCGTTCCAGCGCCATTGCACCTGACGACGGCGGCGCCGGTGCTGCTGTTGCAGAACGTGCTCTCGCCGGAACTCTGCGACGAATTGGTCGCGCGCTGGCAACGGGATCATGCCGAGGGCGTCGTCGGCGTGATCGTCGACGGGCGAACCGTGGACCAGCAGGTCTCGACCAAGAAGCAGAGCCTCGATCACGGCGTGACAGATCCGGCCATGGTGAAGCTGTTGTCGAGCCGGCTGGTCGCCATACTGCCGGTCGAGATGAACAAGGCGTTCTATTTCGACGTGCCGTTCTACTTCGACACGCTGATCGTCATCGGCTACGAGGCCGGACGCGGCGACTACTTCCGCACCCACCGGGATAATTTGACGCCGCGGTCGGCGAACCGCCGCTACGCCATGTCGTTGAACCTGAACGACGACTATGACGGCGGCGAGCTGCGCTTTCCCGAATACGGTCCGCATCTCTACCGGCCAGACAAGGGCGCCGCGGCAATTTTCTCCTGCTCGCTGTTGCACGAGGCGCTGCCCGTGACCCGGGGGCGGCGCCTGGTGCTGACGACCTTTTTCTGCGATTCCCGGCAGCGACCGCGCCAGTAGGCGCGACGCCGACGTCTGCGTTCAGGCCCGGGCGAGCCGAACGCTGCGTTCGTCGATTGGCCAGTGCAGCAGGGCGGAAATCACTCCCAGCGCGACGCCGAGCCACCAGACCACGTCGTACGAGCCGGTGGCGTCGAACAGCCGGCCGCCCAGCCAGACGCCAAGGAAGCTGCCGACCTGGTGGCTGAAGAAGACGATTCCGAACAGCGTCGCCATATAGCGCGGGCCGAAGATCTGCGCCACCAGACCGCTGGTCAGCGGCACCGTCGACAGCCACAGCAGGCCCATGGCGGCAGCGAAGATCAGCACGCTGGTCTGCGTCATTGGCACCGAGATGAAGACCAGGATCACGACGGACCGTGCCGTGTAGAGGAAGCTCAGGCAGTACTTCTTGCTGAGCTTGCCGCCCAGCACGCCGGCCGTATAGGAGCCGACGATATTGAACAGGCCGACCAGCGCCAGCGCCGTTGCCGCCAGTCCCGGCAGCAGCCCGCGGTCGACGATGTAGGCCGGCATGTGCGCGGCGATGAAGGCGACGTGAAAGCCGCAGACGAAGAAACCGGCGATCAGCAGCCAGTACCCCCGGTGCCGGCCGGCCTCCGCCAGCGCCAGCTTCAACGACTGTTCCGGCATCCCCGCCGCCGATTGCGGCCGCCCGGTCAGCGCCGCGGCCAAGGGCGCGACGGCCAGCGTCATCAGGCCGAGCAGCAACAGCGCCGTCGACCAGCCGTAGGCATCGAGAAAGGCCTGGCCCAGCGGCACCATCAGGAACTGACCCATGCTCGCGGCGGCGGTGCCGATGCCGAACACCATCGACCGCTTTTCCTCCGGCACCGTTCGGGTCATGGCCGACAGCACGACGGCGATGCCCGATCCGGAGAGACCCAGGCCGACCAGAAGGCCGGCGGAGACGTGGAACTCGAGCGGCGCCGAGGTCTGCGACATCAGGATCGTGCCGATCGCGCACAGCAGCACGCCGCCGGCAATCGTGCGGCCCGTGCCGAACTTGTCGGCGATGGCCCCGGCGAACGGTTGCGCCGCGCCCCAGATCAGGTTCTGCAACGCGATGCCCAGCGCGAAGATCTCGCGCCCCCAGCCGAGGTCGGTCGATACCGGCTGCAGAAACAGACCGAAGGATGTCCGGGTGCCCATGCTGACAATCAGCACCAGACAGCCGGCGCCAATGACGATGAGGGGCAGGCGTGAAGGGGATCGCGCGGTGTCCGTCACCGTAGTTGACCTCGGGCGCGTTGGGGGAAAGCGAGATGTGAGTCCAGCAGACGTCATTGCATAGTCTGCGACAAACGACTTTTTCTAAACCCCGTTGTGAGAAAAACTTATCTGACGTTTGTCGGCGCGGGAACGCCGGCGGGTGGTATCCGTGCGACAGATATTCATGCCTTGACATGCATGTTTAAGCATTTTATAACGATGACATGTCGCTTGTCGAGAATGTCAGCCAGCTCTCGGACAATCTGGGCTACTGGCATAACCGATTGAATCGCTTGGTCGAAACCGGCTTCGAGCGCCGATTGACGGCGTTCGGGCTGACGGTATCGCAGTGGTCCGTGATGGCCCTGCTCTTTCACGGCGAGGCGCGGACCATCGGCGAATTGGCGGACGCCTTTCCGCTCGATCAGGGCGCCGTTTCACGCCTGGTCGACAGGTTGCGAGAGAAATCGTTGGTCGTCCGACGCCGGCATGAGACCGACCGTCGGCTGTCGATTGTCGAACTGACGGAAAAGGGCCGGGCCCTGATGCCGGACCTTGCCGCCGCCGCCGACAACAACGACGCCTCGTTCTTCGGCGTCCTCGACGACGAAGAAATTGCCGAGTACCGGCAGCTGCTCGCCAAGCTCCTGATGCATGCCGCCAGGGAGGTTACCGACCAGCCGGACCGCGACGGCCACTGACGGGATTCAGGCCAACGCGTCGACGTAGCGTTGCAGAACGAATGGCCAGCCGTAGGGTGAGGCCATGTTCGCGAGATAGGCCTGCCAGCCCTCGCCATGGCGGTCGAAATCGCGATGTTCCAGCTCGATCCGCGTGTGGCTGGCGTCGACCGGCACGAACCGCACCGCGACGGTGCTGGCCTTGGCCAGGTCCGGCTCCGGCTGCGAATCCGGCGTAATCTGCCAATGCAGGATCAAGTGATGCGGCGGATCGAAGGCTTGCACATGCCCCCAGACCCGTTCGATCCCGTCCTCCCGCCGCTCGATACAGCGGCCACCCGTTTTGGGTTCGATTTCAATGACGCCCAGCCGTTCCCGCGACCAGGTGTATTCCTGCGGCCACCAGGCCTGAAACGACTCGACGAAAAACTGAAAGGCTTTGTCCTGCGGCAGGGCGACCGCCACCTGATGTAGAACGCTGTCACTTGGCATTGCTGGGACCTCGGAAGAACGCTTACAGTCGAAGAAAATTAGGCGGTTCCGGGCATTTTCAATGCCCTGCTGCGGTCGCCGCCTCGATTCATTCGGTGGCATTGTTGGTGTAGGTTGCGCCCGACGGGCCGTTTGAAGAGGCGGGTTTTGCCCGCTTGCGATCGGGGGAGGTCTACCGTGCGCGCCTATTTCGTCAAGCTTGCGAATTACAACCGTTGGGCCAACGAGCAGATCTACGACGCCGCCGCGTCCCTGCCGGCGGACGCCTATTTCCAGGATCGCGCCGCCTTTTTCACCTCGATCCACGGCACGCTGAACCATATTCTCGTCGGCGACCGCGTCTGGCTGAATCGCCTGACCGGTGGCCAGGGCCCAAGACCGCAACGCCTGGATGAAATCCTTTACGACAATCTCGATGACCTGCACGTGGCGCGGCAGGCCGAAGACGGCAGGATCGTCGACGTCATGTCGGGCTTCAGCGACGCGGAATTGCCGGCGCCGTTCAGCTACAAGAACATGGCCGGTACGCCGCAGGAGAAGCCGCTGATGGTCGTGCTGGGCCATTTCTTCAATCATCAGACCCATCATCGCGGCCAAGTGCACGACATGCTCAGCCAGGCCGGCATCGAACCGCCGCCCCTCGACCTGATCTACTTTCCCGGCCTCGATTAGCCCGTTCCGATCTATTCGTGACGCAGCGCCGCGATGGGATCCAGGTTCGCGGCGCGGCGCGCCGGCAGATAGCCGAAGGCCACGCCCACCGCGGCCGAGAACAGGAAGGCGGCCACGACGACCCAGAAATCCAGCACGAACGGCAGATCGAAGGCATTGGTCATGATCAGAGAGGCGACGATCGCCAGCGCGATGCCGAGCACGCCGCCGAGCGACGACATCACCACCGCCTCTATCAGGAACTGCATCAGGACTTCCCGCTGCAGGGCGCCGATGGCCAGGCGAATCCCGATCTCGCGGGTCCGCTCGGTGACGGACACCAGCATGATGTTCATGATGCCGACGCCACCCACCACCAGGCTGACGGCGGCGACGGCGCCCAGCAGGGCGGTCAGCACATTCGCGGCGCCGGCGACGGTATTGGCGATCTCCTTCATATCCAGGACGAAGAAGTCGTCATCCTCAAGGGCGGTGATATGGCGGCGTTCCCGCAAAAGATGCTCGATCTCCCGGCGCGCCGCCTCGGTCGATGCGCCCTCCCGGATCGCAATACGGATCGAGCTAATGTCCAGGTTGCCGGCGATACGGCGCTGGAACATGCGCAGCGGCACCAGGATCAGATCGTCCTGATCGGCGCCCATCGTTGACTGGCCCTTCGCCGTCAGCACCCCGATCACCTGGCACGACAGCCGTTGCAGCCGGATCCGAGCGCTCACCGGGTCCTGCGCACCGAACAGCTCGTTCCTCACCGTCGCGCCGATAATGCATGCGGCCTTGCCGGATCGCAGCTCGCCGATATGGAACGCCCGGCCGCTTTCAAGCCGCCAGTTCTGCGCCTGCAGATAGGCGTTGGTGGTCCCGGTGACGGATGTGCCCCAGTTCTCGGTGCCGTAGATGGCGACCGTGGCGCGCGAGGCCGAAGGCGCGACGGCATTAGCGGACGTGATTTGCTGCGCGATCGCCTCGACATCGGCCAGGTCGAAGGCATCGGCACCGAAAGAGGACCGGCCAGGCCCCCGTCGCTGACCCGGCACGGCGATCAGGAGGTTGCTGCCCAGCTTCTCGATATCGGACGTGACCTTGACCGTCGCCCCGCTGCCGACCGTGACCATGACGATGACCGCGGCGACACCGATGACGATCCCCAGCATGGTCAGGAACGATCGCACGGCATTGCGGCGGATTTCCCGCAGCGCGATCAGCAGGGCGTTTCCCAGCATCAGGCGGCCGCCGTGCGCCGCTCGTCGGCCTGAACCTGACCGTCGAGGAAACGCACGATGCGTTTCGCATAGGCGGCCATGTCTTCCTCGTGCGTGACCATGACCACCGTGACGCCCTGCGTGCGATTGATGTCGACCAGCAACTGCAGAATTTCGTGGCTGCGCGCGGTGTCGAGATTGCCGGTCGGCTCGTCGGCGAACAGCACGCTGGGCCGGGTAACGATCGCCCGGGCGATCGCCACCCGTTGCTGCTGGCCGCCCGACAGCTCGGCCGGCGAATGGCCGTGCCGGTCCTTCAATCCGACGGCCTCGAGCGCCGCCAGCGCGGCCGCGCGCCGGGCGCGCGCCCGCAGCCCGCGATAAAGCATTGGCAGCTCGACGTTTTCGACCGCCGATGCGCGGTTCAGCAGATGGTAGCCCTGGAACACGAAACCGAAATAGTACCGGCGCAACAGCGCCCGCTGGCGCTGCGACAGCCGGCAGACATCGACGCCCTTGAATTCGTAAATGCCCGTTGTCGCCGTATCGAGGCAGCCCAAGATGTTCATGCTGGTGGATTTGCCCGATCCGCTCGGCCCCATGACGGCGACGAACTCGCCATCGTCGATCCGCAGATCGACACCGGCCAGCGCCCGCACGGCGGCATCGTTGGCGCCATACACGCGGGTGACCCGCTCGAGCCGTATCAGCGGTTGCGCCGGCCGGACGCGCAGGCCGGTCGGCTCGATGCGCTTCACGGCGCGGTCCGGCCGGCGTCAATGATCAGTTGATCGCCGTCCTGCAGTTCGCCGGCGACGACCGCGGTCAGGCGGCCATCGCTGGCCCCGGTCCTGACCGATACGGGGACCGCCCGGTCAGCCCGCAGCACCCAGACCGTTTTCCAGCCGTCGGCCGCCGGTCTGGCAGCTTGGTCCTGGCTCGACGGCCGCGCCGCGTCCGCGCGTGGCCGCATCATTGCGAAAAGGCCGTTGCTTTCCGGCCTCGTCATCGACTCATCGGGTGTGAAGCGAAGCGCGGCGTTGGGCGCCAGCAGCGCGTCCTCGACCTTGCTTACCGTGATTTCCGCCGTCGCCGTCATGCCGGGCCGCAACGACAGCGCGGCATTGTCGACGGCAAGCACCGCTTCGTAGCTCACGACGCCATCGACGGTCTGCGGCGCGAAGCGCATCTCGGTGATCGCCGCCGCGAAAGTCCGTGCCGGATAGGCATCGACCGTGAAAAGCGCGCGCTGACCGACCGCGACCTCGCCGACATCGGCTTCATCGACGTCGACATGCAGCTGCATGCGTGTCAGGTCCTCGGCGATGGTGAACAGGTGCGGCGTCTGGTAGGTCGCGGCCACGGTCTGTCCCGGCTCGATCCGGCGGTCGAGGACGACGCCGTCGATCGGCGATCGGATCGTCGCCTTGGCCAGGTTGGTCTCGTCGCTCTGCAGTTGGGCCTGCGCCTCGCTGACTTCGGCGCGCGCCAGCGCCAACGTCGCCGTCGCCCGGTCGAAGGCGGCCTTGTCGATGTCCAGTTCGGTCTCGGATTTCCAGTTCTGGCTGACCAGTTGCGCCGTGCGCGCGTAGGCGCGTTCGGTCTCGGTGACGGTCGCCCGGGCCTGCAGCACCCTTGCCTCGGCCGCCGCCAGCAGCGCGCGCGACCGTTGAACCTGGGCCGTCAGCCGATCGCTGTCCAGTGTGGCGATGACTTGGCCGCTGGCGACCCGGTCGTTGTAGTCCGCGTTCACCGTCGCGATGATGCCCGACAGCTCGCTGCCGACCTCGACCTGATTGACCGCCTCCAGGTTGCCGGTCGCCGTCACGGTAACCGTCAGGTTGCCGCGCACGGCCGGCTGGGTCAGATAACCGGGATCGTCGCCGTCGGAGAAATGGCGCCATCCCGCAAGCGCGCCCAAAATGGCGACGATCAGCGCCGCTGCGATCAGGAAGCGTCGACCAGGGCTCGCCCTGCCGCCGGCCGACTCCAGTTCCAGCCTGCGCGCGATCTCGGCATCGTCGGCCGCCCTGTCGCCGGAGTCGCCGACGCGCTGTCTCGCCTCGACATTCATGCCCAATCCTCCATGCGGCGCCCAACATCTCCGGCCGCATACCCCATCAATGCAGTTTGAACGTCGAAGCGTCCGTATTCCGGTGCTGGGATAGGCGGCCCCGGCCCGGGAAATCCGCCACTCCGCGTCGCAAATTCCTGATCATCGAAAAAACTTCCCGCTGGACGCCGGAAAGAGGGCTCGCGTGCCGTTTCAAGATCGGTCGATGGCGTGACGGCGCCGCAAAGGAGAACGCAATTGAACCTGCCAAAGCTCGTGCTTGCCGCGATTGCCGCCTGCGCCATTCCGGGCGTCGCGGCTGCCGGCGATCTCGTCGGGTCCCGCGGATATGCGATGAATGACCTGTTTGTCGATCTCGACACGAACCAGAACGGCAAGGTCACGCGGGACGAGCTGTTGCAGCACAGCGCGCTGCGATTCCAGGAGACGGATATCAACGACGATGGCGCGCTGGATCCGGAGGAATTCATCGCCGCCATGCTGCGGCCGTATCGGGATCAGATCCGGCGCCGGTTCATGTTGTTCGATACTGATGGCAACGGCGTGATCTCCGAGGCCGAGCTCGCCCAGGTCATTGTCCGGCAGTATTCCCGCCTCGATGGCGATTGGGACGGCGGCATCACGCTGAACGAGCTACGGGCGGCGGCGCGACCGCCCGGGCCCGGCAATTAGCCGCGCCGGCGCGTGACGGAAATCGCGGCCGCGATGGGGGTTCTTGCCGGCCGGATCCCCTAACATCGGCGGCGATGGTGAGCGACAGGCAGGCAGATGCCGAGTTGATGCGCCGCGTCGCGGGCGGTGACGATGCCGCCTGCCGCCAATTGGTGGTCCAGCACGCGTCGCAGATGCTGGGGCTCGCCCATCGCATGCTCGGAGATCAGGCGTTCAGCGAAGACGTCGTCCAGGAGGCTTTTCTCCGGCTTTGGCGCCAGGCACGACGCTGGCGGCCGGATGCGCGGGTCGCGACCTGGCTCTATCGGGTGGTGCACAATCTGTGCATCGACGAGTTGCGGACGCGCCGGAAACTGTCGGACGAGGAGCCGCCGGACCGGGCCGATACGGCGGATGGACCGATGATGATCGAGCATCGCGGCCAGGTCGCGAGACAGGTCAACGCTGCCATCGCCGACCTGCCGCCGCGGCAGCGGGCGGCGATCACCCTGGTGTATCACCAGGAAATGAGCAACATCGAGGCGGCGGCGGTCATGGACGTAACGGTCGAAGCGCTGGAATCGCTTCTGGTGCGCGCGCGGCGAAAGTTGCGGCAACAGCTTATGGTCAAGAAGGAAGATCTGGTCGGGGAACCATAATGTCAGAGCGAAACGACATCACACCTGAACGTCTTCGCCATCTTCTGGACGCCTATGGCGCCAATCCGTCGCGTTGGCCGCCGGGCGAGCGCGATGCCATGCGGACGTTGCTCGAGCGCTCGCCCGAACTGGTGTCGTGGCAACACCGGGCGGCGGAACTGGACGGGCTGTTGGACCAGGCCACCCTGCCGGCGGCCGATCGCGCATTTATAGACGGCTTGGCCGACGCCGCGGGCACGCCGGTCTGGCGGCAATGGACGGTGCTGATCTGGCCGTTCGGACCGATCTGGAAACCGGCGCTGGGTCTGACGATGGCGGCGCTGCTTGGCGCCGTGCTGGGTTACGTCACCACGTCGCCGACCGAGCTCGCGCAGATCTCCTTCGAGATCGAAAGCCTGATCCTGGGATGATGCCATGCGATTGACGCGCCGACTTTCGGTTCTCCTGATGATCTCCGTGGGGATCAACCTGTTTCTCGCCGGCATGCTGGTGACGCAGTGGCTGACCGCCGCGCCCATGGACATGGCCGGTCCGTTCAACCGGCACGCCGCCGAAGCCGCGCTCTCGGACGAGCACCGCGAGGTCGTGCAACACATCTGGGCCGAGAACCACGCGGCCATGTTGGACCATCTGCGCAAGGCCCGTCGGGTGCGGCAGGACATCAAACGACAGCTCGACACCGAGACCTTCGACAAGGCGAAGCTGGAGCGGTCTTTTGCGACCCTGCGGGACATTATGGTGCCGGTCGGCACCGACATCTTCGCCACCGTTGTCGAGATCGCCGAGGCGCTGCCCGTCGAGGAGCGTCGGCGTTACTTCGCGACCGGGTTCGCGGGCGGGCGGCCCTTCTCGCCCGATCCACTTGACCGCGTCCAACCGCCGGCCGAATCCGGTCCGGTGCAGAACTAATCGGCAGAGTCGACGACGGAATTTGCACGGTGTGACGTTCAAGCACCGGCGCCGCGACAGGGCGCCGTCTTGATACGGAGCCAGCCATGCCGGCACTCGACAGACGTCGCCTCGCCTGCGCGATCGCCATCGCCATTGCCTGCCCACCCGCCGTCGCCCATGCCGCGACGCTCGACGACGAAGGCCTGCGTCAGCAGATCATCGGCCGCACGCTGAAGGCCTCGATGGGACCGGTGACCATGCGCGTGCAGCACAAGCCGGATGGCAGCTCGACCTTGCGGAGTTCACGGCGCAACGATGATGGCAGCTGGCAGATCCGCGAAGGTCAACTCTGCGTCCGCTGGCAGAACGTGAACGGCGGAGAGGAATCCTGCTCGACCCTGACCCCGCTCGGCGATGGCCGCTACCGGTCGTCGCGGCGCGGCATTGTGCTCGAAGTCGAGAACTGACGGCGCCTCAGAACGTAAACCTGTAGCTGATGCCAATCAGGGCGGTGACCTGGTTCTCGGACCCGCCCGGTCCCTCGACGATCGGGCTGTCCGCCGCGTCGCCGACAAGGCGCGTGTAGGCGATCCGCGCGGTCGCCGACCAGTTGCCGGCGATGGCGTAGCTGACATTCAGGTTCACGCCGACGTCCTTGAACCCGGCCTCGGGCGAAAACGGCGCATAGATGCTGTTGGCCGCCTGTACGCCGGTGATGCCGAAATAGCTCTGCATGTAGTCCTCGCTCGCCCAGGTGGCGGACATGCCGGGCGTCAGGCGCAGCCGCTGGCCCAACGGCACCATCACGCTCAGCCGCAGGCCGATTAGCGTGCCGTCATGGCCGTCAGCGACGTCCTGGCCGCCAGTGACGTTCAATATCACGGGGCCATAGCGCGCCCGCAGGAAGCCGCCGGCGCGCAGGCTGGTGTCGACGTCGCCCAGTCCGTTGAGAAACGGGCTGTCGTCCTCCTCCCGACCTAGGTCGAGCGAGAGCGACGGACCGACGGTGATCTCCCAGCGCCGATCGGCGCTCCGCTTGCGCAACAGATCGTAGGTCAGGCCCGTGCCGGCGAGGTTGAAGCCGAACAGGTTCCGGACGCTGATCAGCGGAAACGGGACGGTTTCGTTTTCGTCGGCGCCCTGGAACTCCGGCCTGTAGACGGCCGCGCCGCCAAGTGAAATTGTCGTCGCGTCGGGGTCCGGCGATATCGGCTCGGCATCGGCCGGTACCGAACCACCGGCAACGGCGATACCGATGGCGGCGGCCATTTTCGTTCTGGATGGCATGGCGGGACAACTCGCTCGACGGATCGACGGGGAATCCGGCCTTAAACGCGCCGGACGACGAATATCCGTCGCCGCGATCGTTACGCCGCCTGTTCGCGGCGCGGGTCAGTCGTTCAGTGCTTCGCCGAGCGCCGTCAGTGCCGCGTCGGTGTCTTCCGGCAATCCCACCGTGATGCGGATGTGGTTCTCGAAGCCCGGCGTCGGCGTGCGAATGCCGCCGATCATCAGGCCGCGGTCGGCCAGCGCCTTGATCACCGGCGGCGCCGGCCGGTCGAGCTTGGCGATCACGAAGTTGCCGACGCTCGGCATGATCTCCAGACCCAGCTCGCTCAAGCCGCCGGCCAGGCGGTCGCGCTCGGCTGAGAGCGTCTCGACCAGCCAGTCGCCGTAGGCCTGATCGTCCAGCGCCGCCGCGGCCGCCGCCTGCGCCATGGCGTTCACGTGAAAGGTCTGGCGGATCTTGTTCAGACTGTCGGCGATCTCGGCCGAGCCGCAGAGCGCGTAACCGACCCTGAGCCCCGCCATGCCATAGGACTTCGAGAAGGTCCGCAGCACCACCCACGGCCCGGTGCGGTGCTTGATCGTCGCCAGCCCGTCGGGGCCGCCGGCATGGCGCGCGAACTCGAAATAGGCTTCGTCCAAGGCCAGCAGGCAGTGGTCCGGCGTCTCGTCGGCCAGCCGCCGGACCTCGGCTTCGGTCAGCATGGCGCCGGTCGGGTTGTTCGGCGTGCAGGCATACATCAGCCGGGTGTCGGGCCGCACGGCCGCCAGCATGGCCTCGACGTCGTTGCCGCCGTCGGCCTTGGTCGGCACCGGAATGACTTGCGCGCCGTGAATGCGGGCGGCCAGCGTGTAACGGCCGAACGACGGGTCCGGCACGATCGCCGACCGGCTCTCGTCCAGCGTGATCTCGGCCAGCGCCTGCAGGATCTGGTCGCTGCCGTTGCCCATGATGATCAGGTCTTGGGGATGGCCGGTGCGCGCCGCCAGCCGCCTGGTCACCTCCCGCCATTGCGAATCCGGATAGCGGTTGACGCCGGCCGCGGCCTCTTGGATCGCCTCGACCACCTTGGGCGACGGCGGATAGGGGCATTCGTTCAGGTGCATGCGCCGGACATGCCCCTCGAAGCCTGCGGCCCGCAGGTCCTGCTCGACCGGCGGGCCCTGGAACGGCGGCAGGTTGCGGACATGCGGCCGGATCGGACTATTCTCGGCCGCGGCGATGTCTTTGCGCGTGTCGTTCATCGGTCTGACGCTCTACTGTTTTGTCCGTTGTCGCGGATCGTACCGGCGTGGGTCAACCGGAATCCGAAGCGGCTTCAGGCGTGGGCCACCACAATTCTGGGGTCCTCATCGCGGTGTCGCCAGACCAGGGTGCCGATCAGGACCAGGTTCAGCAGGTTGAAGGCGACGCCGGTCAGGAACGCCCGCTCGTAGCTGCCGGTCAGGTCGAAGATCAGGCCGCCGACATAGCCGCCAAGGCCCATGCCAATGGTGCCGAAGAAATAGACCACGCCGATGCGCCAGCCGGCCTGGCTGACATGGAACAATTCCCGCACGGCCAGCGCGTAGGACGGCACGATGCCGCCGAAGGCGAGGCCGAACAGGGCCGAGACCACGTAGAGGCTGGCCAGGCTGTCGACCCAGGCGAAGGCCGACAGGAACACCGCCTGCAGGCTGGCGCCGATCAGGATCGTGCGCAGGCCGCCGATACGGTCGGCGACCCAGCCGAAGGCCAGCCGGCTCATGAAGGCGCAGCCCAGCAGCAGCGACAGCATCTCGGCGCCGCGCGCCGTGGCGAAGCCCAGGTCGCTGCAATAGGCGACGACATGCACCATGGGCATGGCCATGGCGATGCAGCAGCCGACGATCGCCACGCCCAGCATTGCCAGCACCACATTCGGCCGTAGGCCCAGGACCTTCTCGTCGTCGTCGGCCACCAGGCCGGCCGCGCCCGGGCGCGGCCCGCTTTCCGGCGCCGGCCGCCGCAGACACAGGCTCAGCGGCACCATGATGCAGATCGCGGTAATGCCGAAGCCGATCATCGTCGCGCGCCAGCCCCATTCGTCCATGGTGTAGCGGAAGATCGGCGGCCAGATCGCGCCGGCCAGGCTCTGGCCGCCGGCAACAATGGCGACGGCGATGCCGCGCCGGCGGTCGAACCACTTCGTCGCGTTGGTCATCAGCGGCGAGAACATGGTGCCGTTGCCGAGTATGCCCAACAGCAGGAAATGCGGCAGGAACAGCGACCAGATGCCGGTGGCATAGCCCGACAGGATGGCGCCGGTACCGACCATGACGGCGCCGATTAGCGCCGGCCCGCCCATACCGCGCCGGTCCGCCCACAATCCCATCAGGATGCCGCCGATGCCCGCGCCCACCATGACCAGCGAATAGGCCAGCGACGGGATCTGCCGCGGCCAGTCGAACTCGGCCGCGATCGGCTTCAGGCCGACCACGACCAGGTACGAGCCGCCGAACCCCGTCGCCATCAGCAACAGCGAGGCGACGACGACGACCCAGCCATAGGGCGTCTCGACACTGCGAACGGAAGGGGCGTGCATGCGCGGGTGGTTCGGTTGATGGCGTTGTATTTATGAACGGTTGTGGCAGCCTAGCGAACGGCCTTGTCGTGCGCCACCCGCGCGCGGCGCATGGCAGGTTTGCGCGCCGGCGGCGACCAACCGCCGATCAGGGGAGAAACGACCATGACCGAAGCCAAACCGTTCAGCGGCATCTATCCCATGCTCTACGCCTTCTTCGGCGCCGACGGGCGGCTCGACCGGCAGGCGATGTTGCGCCAGGTCGACGCTTGCGTCGGGGCCGGCGTGCATGGATTGGCGGTGGGCGGCCTTGCCAGCGAGTGCAACAAGCTGTCGACATCGGAGCGGCGGACAATGCTGGATTGGGTCGCGAACGACCTTGCCGGCCGCGTCCCGCTCAGTGTCACCATTGCCGAGAACACCATCGCGGGCCAGATCGACATGGCCCATGCCGCGGCGGCGGCGGGCGCGCAATGGCTGGTGCTGCAGCCGCCGCCGGTGAAGTCGGCCTCGGAGGAGGAATTGATCCGGTTCTTCGGCGCCGTGGCCGATGCCGCGGAGGTGCCGGTCGGAATCCAGAACGCGCCGGAATATATCGGCATTGGTCTCACGAATGCCGGCCTGATCGAACTCAACCGCCGGCATCCCAACGTTTCGATCCTGAAGGCCGAGGGCTCGGCCGTCTACATCGCGCGGCTGGCCCAGCAGTCGGGCGGCGTCTTCACGTTGTTCAATGGCCGCAACGGCATCGAGCTCGTCGACAGCCTGCGCGCCGGCTGCAGCGGTTTGATTCCGGGTGTCGAGACCTGCGATGTGCAGTCGCGCATTTTCGAGCTCTACCGCAACGGCGACGAGGCCGAGGCCGATCGGTTGTTCGCCGGCCTGCTGCCGCTCTTGATGTTCATGATGGAATCCATCGACCACCTGCTCTGCTACGGCAAGCGCCTGGCCGCGCGCCGCCTCGACCTCGGCGAGGTGCATGACCGCACGCCGGCCCAGGCGCCGATCCCCTTCGGTCTCGAGGTCATGGACCGCTGGTCCCGCGACCTGGTGCCCCTTTAGCTCGGATTTCTCAAACGCTGCAGTGTCCGCGCCGCGCGCGGGTCTCGGGCCCGAGCGGTCGCCTGAACTGTTAAAATTCGTTAATCCTGGGACGTTATGATCGCCGCTTGCGGATTTGTCATCGCTGCGGCTAGGGACTATCTTCTACCCCAATGACCGGCAAAGTTCTGATCATCGTTCATCAGGAGCATTCGACGCCCGGCCGCATCGGCCAGGCGCTGGAAGCGCGCGGTTGCGAGCTGGATATCCGCCGCACCTGTATGGGCCACGAACTGCCCGAGACGCTGGACGGCCATGTCGGCGCCATCGTCTTCGGCGGCCCGATGAGCGCCAATGACGACGTCACCCTGCCGTTTATCCGCCAGGAACTGGAATGGCTGCAGGTGCCGCTGCGCGAGAACAGGCCGTTCCTCGGCGTTTGCCTCGGCGGCCAGATGCTGGCCCGCGTGCTCGGCGCGCCGGTTTGTTGCAGTGAAAATGGCTGGCACGAGATCGGCTACTACCCCATCCGCGCCACGGCGGCAGGTCGGAAGCTGTTCGAGGCCGAGCAGTACTTCTATCAGTGGCACGGCGAGGGCTTCGGGCTGGCCGATACGGCCGAGCTTCTGGCCGAAGGGGACTATTTTCCCAATCAGGCCTTTCGCTACGGCCGCGCCTACGGCATCCAGTTCCATCCCGAGGTGACGCGCGAGATGATGCTGCGCTGGTCATCCAAGGCCGCGCACCGCATGGTTATGCCCGGCGCCCAGTCGCGCGACATGCATATTGCCGGCAACGATCGGCACGATGCCGATATCGCCGCCTGGCTCGACCGGTTCCTCGATCACTGGCTCGATGCGGCGCGGCCGGCAGGCGCCGAACGTGTCGTCGCTGCCGCCGCCGCCGCAAAACCCTAGCTCTTCCGACGTTTCGACGATTCGGGGCGGTCGCGCCGCGATCACGCGGTGTTTATCGTCCGCGACTGGATGCCCACTTCCCGGCGGTCCCGGCCGTACAAATATCTTTACAGATGCGATGGCCGGGCGGTTCGCGATATGCCACCGGCCCCGCGCAACGGGCGCCGCGTCGCGTAGTGCGGCGACCCGGGATCCGCCGCCGCGGTTGCCAATGCCCCCTCTCCTCGCGTCGCGGCGGCGGATCCCAGCGCCCGAGCAATATCCCGATCTCTATCCGATCATCTGGTGTTGTCGGATTGATGCGCTTGAATGCCGAGTTACGGTATGATGGCGATCGAGGGGAATCGCCTTTGTTGGGGAAATGGGGTTGAAGCCGGAGTCCGCGCCGTGAGAGATGAGCGACTAGCCGCCATGTGCGGCGCCGCCGTACCCTGCGCGGCCATGCGTCGCGATACGGGCAGCGTCTGCGAAAGCTGCGATATTCGGCATCTGTCGTTCTGCGCCGGTTTGGATGACGCGCACACCGACGGGCTGGAGCGAATTCGGGCCACGGTCTCGCTGTCGGCCGGCGACGGCTTGTTCATGGAGGGCGATGCGGCGACCACGGTCTACAACCTGACCGAGGGCGCTCTGCGGGTCTACAAGCTGCTGCCCGACGGTCGCCGACAGATCACCGGTTTCGCCTTACCGGGCGATTTCGTCGGCCTCAGCGCCGACGGTGCCTACGCGTACGGCGCCGAGGCGATTGCCGAAGCAAAGCTTTGCCGGTTTGCCCGGCCGCAGCTCGAGACCCTGTTTCGCAATCATCCCGAGGTCGAACGCCGCCTGCTGGCGATCACCGGCGATGCCCTGGTCGCGGCGCAGGACCACATGCTGCTGCTCGGCCGTATGACGCCGGTCGAGAAGGTGGCCGCATTTCTGTTGCGGCTGGCCGAGCGCGCCGGCCGGCTCGGCCGCGCCGAGGATCCGTTGATCCTGCCGATGAGTCGCGGCGATATCGCCGACTTCCTCGGTCTGACGGTCGAGACCGTCAGCCGCACCTTCACCCGTCTGCGGACCGACGGCGTGATCGCCCTGCCGCAACCCGACGAGGTGCATATCGGCGATCTCGACAGCCTGCGCGATCTGCTGCCGAGCTAATCGCCGGCTGCGGCGTTCAGCGGCCGCCGTACCTCGACGACATCGTCCATGGCGACACCGTCGGCCTTGAAGCCGAGCGCTTTGGCCAAGGCGCGCATGCCGGCGTTCTCGCGTTTGATCTGGCCGACCATCTCGGTGGTGCCGCGGTCCCGGCAATAGTCGATCATCTTGGTCAGCAGCTTGCGGCCCAGGCCCTGGCGCTTCTGATCCGACCGGACGACGATGGCGAACTCGGTCTGCCGGTTGTCCGGGTCGGTCACGCTGCGCACCACGCCCAGCGTCTCGGCGCTGCCGTCCGCCGTCGGCGCGGTTGCGATGAACGCCATCTCGCGGTCGTAGTCGATCTGTGTCAGGCGGGCGATCTGGCTGTGCTCGAAGCTGCGGATCAGGCCGAAGAAACGCATGCGGACGTCCTGCTCGTCGAGCCGATTGAGAAACGCCGCGTGCGCCGGCTCGTCCTCCGGCCGGATCGGCCGCAGCAGGACCTCGCCGCCGTCGCTCAGCTTGAACGGTTCTTCCAGCTCCTTGGGATAGGGTTTGATCGCCAGCCTGTCGCCGCCGTCGGCCGCGGCGATGCCGATCCGCGCGTCCAGCGCCAGCACGCCGTCGGCGTCGGCGAACAGCGGGTTGATGTCCAGCTCGACGATCTCCGGAATGTCGCAGATCAATTGCGCGATCTGCACCAGGGTCAATTGCAGGGCGGGCATGTCGATGGCCGGCTCGTCGCGATAGCCCGACAGCAGGCGGGAAATCCGGGTCTGGTCGATCAGGTCGGCCGCCAGCGCCATGTTCAGCGGCGGCAACGCCAGCGCCCGGTCGCCGATCACCTCGACCGCCTTGCCGCCCTCGCCGAACAGCACCACCGGCCCGAAGATCGGATCGGTCGCGCCGCCGACGATCAGCTCGTGCGCGCCCGGCCGGCGGGCCATCGTCTGCACCGTGAAGCCGTCGATCCGTGCGCCGGGTTGCAGCGCGTCGACCCGGGCCAGCATACCGTCGGCCGCCGTCCGCAGCGCCGCGGCGTCGCCAAGGTCGAGCGCCACGCCGCCGACATCCGACTTGTGGCTGATATCGGGCGACAGGATCTTCAGGGCGACCGGATAGCCCAGCCCGTCGGCGCGCGAGACGGCCTCGTCGGCGTTCTGCGCAACGGCCGTCGCCACCACGGGCACGCCGTAGGCGGCCAGCACCTGCTTGGCGTCGGGTTCCGTCAGCATGCGCTCGCCACGCTCCAGCGCCGCGGCGATCACCGCGCGGGCCTCGTCCGTCGCCGGCCTGAACCTTGTCGGCAGCGATGCTGGCGTCTGCATCAGGGCGTCCTGACGATGCCGGTAGGCCGTCATATGCAGGAAGGCCCGCACCGCGGCGCGCGGCGTGTCGTAGGTCGGCATGCCGGCCTCCGCGAACCGCTGTCGGGCCGTGGCGACGCCGTCGCGGCCGAGCCAGCAGGTCAGCACGTTCTTTCGCGTGTCCGCCGCCGCCTCGATCGTCGCTGCCGCGGCCGCTTCGGCCGAGGCGATGGCGGTCGGCGCATGCATGACCAGCAGGGCGTCGTTCTGCTTGTCGGCGAGCAGCGCGTCGACGGCCGCCGCGTAGCGTTCGCCGGGCGCGTCGCCGATGATGTCGATGGGGTTTGCGCGCGACCAGTTGGCGGGCAGCGCCGCGTCGAGCGTGGCCAGCGTGTCCGGCGAGATATCGGCAAGCTTGCCGCCACCCTCGATCAGCGCATCCGTCGCCAGGACGCCCGGACCGCCGCCATTGGTGGCGATGGCCAGTCGCTCGCCCCGCAATGGGCGCATCTTGGCCAGCGTCTCGGCCGCGTCGAACAACTCGTCGGTGCTGTAGACCCGAACGATGCCCGCCCGACGGAAAGCCGCGTCGTAGGCGGCATCGTTGCCGGCAAGCGCGCCGGTATGCGAGGCCGCGGCCGAGGCGCCTTCCTTCACGCGGCCGGCGCGGATCGCCAGGATCGGCTTGTTGCGGGCGGCCGCGCGCGCGGCCGACAGGAATTTCCGCGCGTGCTTCACCGACTCGATGTAGAGCAGGATCGCCCGCGTGGCGCCGTCGGCGCCGAGATAGTCGATGATGTCGCCGAAATCCACATCGGCGCTGTCGCCGAGCGAGATGAAATGCGAGAAGCCGACGCTTTGAGAGCGGGCCCAGTCCAGCACCGCCGTGCACAGCGCGCCCGACTGCGAGACGAAGGCGATCGGTCCCGGCGTCGCGGCGGCGTGGCTGAAGCTGGCGTTGAGGCCAATGCCGGGGCTCAGCAGACCGACGCAGTTCGGGCCGAGGATCCGGAACGTATATGGCCGGGCGGCGTCCAGCATCGCCTGTTGCAGCGTGCGGCCGTCCTCGGCCGTGAGGCGCGACAGGCCGGCCGTCAGCACGACGGCGGCGCGGCCACCGCGCGCGCCCAGGTCGGCGATCAGGCCCGGGACCGTTGCCGGCGGCGTGCAGATCACGCCCAGATCGGGCGCGTCCGGCAGGCTGGCGACGTCACGATGGGCCTTGACCCCGGCAACCTCGCGATGCTTCGGATTGACCGGCCAGACCGGGCCTGCGAATCCGCCCGACAGCAGGTTGCGCATAACGACCGCGCCGACGCTTTGCGGCCGGTCCGACGCGCCGATCACGGCGACCGAGGACGGCCGGAGCAGTTTGTCGAGGTGGCGGACGGTCATCGGGCAGGCTCCGGCGGATCAGCGGCGGGATAGCGATCTTCTGCATTTTGTGCGTTGCAGCATGATGTCAATGATCCCAATCCGTCGGGACCTGCCCATTGCGCCAGGCCATCGCCGCTCCTAGATTGCTGATGGAGGGATCGGAGCATCTGCACGATATGTCGTTGACATCCGTACGGCCGGTAGACCTGCCGGTCTGGGCGTGGCTGTGGTTTCCGCCGGTCATGCTGCTGGCGGAACTGGGCACGCGTCTCTACGACGAGCCGCTCTACCGCCAGGTCTGGGACAGCGAACTGGGTCCGCTCGAGAACGGCACCGTTATCATCCTGCTGCCGGGCATCGTCGCCGGTCTGCTGGCGTTGCGCTACCGGTCGCTGCTGCCGATGCCGTGGCTGTCGGGGTGGATCCTGCTATTCGTGCTGGGATCGATCTATCTCGGCGGCGAGGAGGCGAGCTGGGGCCAGCATTGGTTCGGCTGGCAGACGCCCGAGGGCGTGCAGGCGCTGAACGATCAGCAGGAAACCAACCTGCACAACATGTCCAGCTGGCTCGATCAGAAACCGCGCTTTCTGCTCGAGATGTGGGTGCTGTTTGCTGGGATCGTCTATCCGCTGTGGCGGGGTCGTGTCGGTGGCTGGCCAACGCCGGATCGCTGGAGCTACTGGATCTTGCCATCTCCCATCGTCCTGCCCACGGCCTTGCTGGCGATCCTCATCAAGCTGCCGGAACGTTTCAAAGACTGGTTCGGCTTCGAGCCGCCGCCGCCGCTGGACATCCGCCTCAGCGAGACCCAGGAATACTACTTCGCCCTGTTCCTCTGTCTTTATCTCTGCTCGATCTTTGTTCGCCTCCGCCAGCTTGCCCGCGCTGGCTGATTGCAATTTGCAAATCCCATGCATGTCGGTCATTCATTTTCAATACGCGTCGCATTTTGCAACGAAATAGCTCGAAAAAGAAGATTAATAGATAATTAATACATACCTCGGTTGCAAAACCGGCCCTGATTTGGGTTTTTGCTGTTGGCCCGCCTTTTGCTCTTTACCAAGACAGTCCCCTTGGGGACACAGTGCGGGATCGTCGCTGGATTAAGCGACCCCCTATGAAGGTGGCGATCCCGCTCTTTTCTTTTTCCGACAATCAGATGCTTGGCCGGTCTTGACCGGCCCGTCGTGGATGTCAATTCGGCCCTGGCGCGGCCCCGAACATCAGCTCGATGATTGACGCCCGGCTCTGGCCGCCGGTGTCATCGCTGTCAGCCGAGATCGCCAGCTGTCGGATCGGTGGCGGCGGACCCCCGAAGATGCGCTCATAGTCGGCCGCAACGTCGACGTTTTCGCTGATCCATTCGCCGGTCGGCGCGCTGCCGTTGCGCAGGATCACCTGCATGCCCGCGCCGCCGAAATAGGCGCTTTTGATCAGGCTGCCGGTCGGATGGTCGCCGCCCCAGGTGTAGCTCAACAGCCGGCCCGGCGCGTCCCGTCCTTTCCAGGCCTCGACCAGCGGCCGCATCATCCGCTCTTTCAGGCTGGCGGTGTCCGGATCCCACTCGAAGAACACGAAGATCGCCGCCGGCCGGTCATCGCCACCGCGCCGGGACAGATCGGTCGCTGGCAGGTTTTCGTCGACCCGCCAGCGCCAGGACAGGCGGGGCGTATCGGCCGGATCGACGTCGATCGGCAGATAGATCAGCGACGCGCTCCCGTCGGTGTTGATCTCGATGCTGCCGTCGGCGCCGCCGACGAAATTGTTGCGGCGCTTGCCGTCGAACTCGAACTCCTGCCAGCCGGCCATGGCCAGATCGGACTTGACCGGCAGCCGGAAGCCGTCCGCCAGGACTGGCGTGGCGCCCAAGCCGATGGCGAGTGCAATCGCCGTACACCGCGATGTTCGCTTCGACGTACTATACCGACTGACTAAACGCATACCCTCTAATATGGATGGATACCGGTTGAGGTCACGTTACTCAGCAAAATTTGTATTCGGCGCTCATTTCGTGATGGTGGGCCTGCTTTGCCTATGGTCGGCGATCAGTGCTGCCGAGCCGAATGAGCCGGTTGGGCGCGATTTCCATCTGACGCCCGATGACCTGCCGCCGCCATTCGCGACGCCGAGCGTCGGCAACGGCTCGCAATATATCGGCCGGCCGGCTGATGCGACGCTGCAGGTGCCGACCGGTTTCCGGGCCGATCTGTTTCGCGCCGGTCTACGCGGGCCGCGCTGGATGGCCGTCGCCGCGAACGGCGACGTGGTGCTGGCTGAGACCTTTCAAGGCCGGATCAGCGTTCTGCGCGACGCCGATGGCGACGGCGCGGCCGAACTGATGGAAACCTTCAGCGACGAAATCGAAGGCCCGCACGGCCTGGCGATCCACGATGGCCACCTCTACGTCAGCGATCCGACTACCGTCTGGCGCTACGCCTACGAACCCGGCCAGCTGCGGCGGCGCGGCCGGGCCGAGCGCGTGACGCCAACCGGCGGTCTCGGCGACGGCGGCGGCCACTGGACCCGCAACCTCGCCGTCTCCCCCGACGGCCGGCGGCTGTTCGTCGCCATCGGCAGCCGCGGCAACATCGCCGAGGAACCGCCGCCGCGCGCCACGGTCAAAGGCTATGATCTGGACGGCGGCAACGGCCGAATCCTCGCCTATGGTCTGCGCAATCCGGTCGGCATCGCTTTCCACCCCACGACGGCCGACCTCTATGTCGTGGTCAACGAGCGCGACGGCCTGGGCGACGGGCTGGTGCCGGATTATCTGACCCGCATCACCGAGGGCGATTTTTTCGGCTGGCCCTATGCCTATATCGGCGCCAACCCCGACCCCACCATGAACGGCCGGCGGTCCGATCTCGTTGCGGCGACCAAGGTGCCGGACGTCCTGTTCCAGTCGCATTCGGCGCCGATCGGCCTGGTGTTCTACGACGGCCCCCAGTTTCCGGCTGACTACCGGGGCGATGCCTTCGTCGCCCTGCGCGGGTCCTGGAACGCGGCCCAGCCGACCGGCTACAAAGTCGTGCATGTGCCGTTCGCGGACGGCCGTCCGGTTGGCAGCTACCGCAACTTCGTCACCGGGTTCTGGACCGCCGGCGCCAACACGGCCCAGGTCATCGGCCGTCCTGCCGGGCTCGCGGTGGCGCGCGACGGCAGCTTGCTGATTGCCGACGACACGGGCGGCGCCATCTGGCGCGTCAGTTATGTCGGCTCGAATTAGGGAATGACAGTGGCGACCGAGTTCAGCTTGCCGGCCAACGCGGCCCTGCTGATCGTCGACGTGCAACGGGCCATCGACGACCCCAGCTGGGGCGTCCGCAACAACCCGGAAGCCGAGGCGAACATCGCGCCATTGCTGGCGGCCTGGCGCGCCGCCGGCCGGCCGGTCTTTCACGTCAAGCACAACTCCACCGAGCCGCAATCGACCTACCGTCCGGGCCAGCCGGGCAACGATTTCAAGCCCGAGGTCGCGCCGCTGCCGGGCGAGGTCGTGATCGAAAAGCAGACGAACGCGGCCTTCATCGGCACGGACCTCGAGTCCCGGCTGCGTCGCGCCGGCATCTCGACGCTCGTCGTCACCGGCGTCATCACCAACAATTCCGTCGAGGCCACGGTGCGCATGGCCGGCAACCTGGGCTTCGATACCGTCGTGGTCTCGGACGCCACCGCCACGTTCGGCAGGACCGACCTGCGCGGCAAGAACTGGTCGGCCGACGATGTGCATTGGCTGGCGCTGTCGAACATGGACGGCGAATACGCCCGAGTGGTCTCGACGCCCCAGCTTCTCGCCCTTGTTGACCCGCCGGGCGGAACTGGCTAGGGTCCCGGCCATGCAGACGCGGTTTCACACGCTGTCGCTCCGTCGACTTATCTGCCCGGCTCTCCCTTGGGGCCGGGACGTCGACGTTTGTTTTGAGCGCACGCTTGCGAGGACTGCGTCACATGCGACAAATCGCTTCTAGCAGCACACACGAATTCACGAACCATTCTTCCGCCGGCTCTGGCCGGCATTCGGCATGCGCGCGCGGTGGCGCGGCGCCCGGCGGAAGCTGAGGGAGATCCCGACATGTCCATCATGGCAACGCACAAATACCGACAATTTCCGCAGATTGACTTGCCGAACCGGCAGTGGCCGACCCGCACCATCGACGAGGCGCCGATCTGGTGCAGCGTCGATCTGCGCGACGGCAACCAAGCCCTGGTCGAGCCCATGGGCCGCCACAAGAAGATCAAGTTCTTCGAGCACCTGATCAAGCTGGGCTTCAAGGAGATCGAGGTCGGCTTTCCGTCGGCGTCCGAGACCGATTTCGATTTCGTACGGCACATCATCGAGAACGACCTGATCCCCGACGACGTCCATATCCAGGTCCTGACCCAGTCGCGCGAGCCGCTGATCCGGCGCACCTTTGAGGCCGTCGACGGCGCCAAGAATGCGATCATCCACCTCTACAACTCGACCTCGACGCTGCAGCGCCGCGTCGTCTTCAACGAGGACCGCGAGGGCGTCAAGCAGATCGCCGTCGAGGGCGCCAAGCTGTGCAAGGAATTGACGCCGGCGTTGGAGGCGGGCGGCACGAACGTACGCTTCGAGTATTCGCCCGAGAGCTTCACTGGTACCGAGCTGGACTACGCGCTCGATGTCTGCCACGCGGTCATGGACATCTGGCAGCCCACCGTCGAGAACCGGATCATCTTCAACCTGCCGGCCACGGTCGAGATGGCCTCGCCGAACTACTACGCCGACCAGATCGAGTGGATGTCGACCAACCTGAAGGAGCGGGAGAAGGTCATCCTCAGCCTGCATCCGCATAACGACCGGGGCACGGCCGTCGCCGCCACCGAGCTGGGCGTCATGGCCGGCGCCGACCGCATCGAGGGCACGCTGTTCGGCAACGGTGAGCGCACCGGCAATGTCGACCTCGTCACGCTGGCGCTGAACATGTTCAGCCAGGGTGTCGATCCCAACTTGGATTTCACTGACATCAATGGCTCGATCGAGGTCGCCGAATACTGCAACCAGTTGCCCGTGCCCGAGCGGCACCCCTATGCCGGCGAGCTGGTCTACACCGCGTTTTCCGGCTCGCACCAGGACGCCATCAAGAAGGGCATGCGGGCCATGGAGACCAGCAACAGCGGCGTCTGGGAAGTGCCGTACCTGCCGATCGATCCGAAGGATGTCGGCCGCAGCTACGAGGCGATCATTCGCGTCAACAGCCAGTCCGGCAAGGGCGGCGTCGCCTACATCCTCGATTCCGAATACGGCATCGACATGCCGAAGGAGATGCAGGCCGAATTCAGCCAGGTGATCCAGGCGATTACCGACGACTCCGGTAAGGAGATCATGCCCGAGGAGATCCGCCGCACCTTCTACGAGACCTATGTCGATCCGGTGACGCCCTTCGAACTGGTCGACTACCGGCTGAACACGGCGGCGCACGCGTCAGAGGTCGTCACCTGCACGGCGACGATCCGTGAGAACGGTGTCGAGCGTGAGATCAAAGGCGCCGGCAACGGACCGATCGACTCCTTCGTGCATGCCCTGAAGGAGAATTGCGGCGTCGACATCCGATTCATGGACTACCACCAGCACGCCATGGGCGCCGGCTCCGACGTCGAGGCGTTCTGTTATATCAAGCTCGCCGACAACAACGGCGGCGCAAACTACGGCGTCGGCATCCACCCCAACACCAATACCGCCTCGATCAAGGCCATCGTCAGCGCGGTGAACCGTCTGGCCGCCTGACCGAAGCCGGTTACAATAGCCGGGCGGGTTCGCGCCTTCGCGACCCGCCCGTTTTTCATGTCCAACCGAGCCAGAGGGAGGGGTCGCATGACCCGCGTTCGCCAGCTTTCCCCCGACGAGATGACGCCGGCCCAGCGCGCGGTCTACGACGCGATCCTCGCCGGACCGCGCGCCGCCATCGGCGGCCCGTTCATGCCCTGGCTGCAAAGTCCGGAGCTGGCCGACCGGGCCCAGAACCTCGGCGCTTTCGTCCGCTTCGAGACCTCGTTGCCGCCGCGCCTGTCCGAGCTAGCGATCCTGGTCACGGCCCGGCACTGGACGGCGCAATACGAATGGTGGGCGCACGAGCCAATCGCCCTCAAGGCCGGCCTGAACGCCGGCATCGTCGCCGCCATCAAGTCGTGCCAGCGGCCGCGCTTCACGGCCGAGGACGAGGAACTGGTCTACGACTTCGCCAGCACGCTGCATGCCGAACACAGGATCGATGACGAACTCCATGCGCGGGCGCAAACGCTTCTCGGCGAGCCGGCCGTCGTCGAGCTGGTCGGCATCCTCGGCTACTACACGCTCGTCGCCATGACCCTCAATGTCTATGAGATGCCGTTGCCGGAAGGCGAGTCGCCGCCGCTGCCCGACTGACGCGAAGCAGGTTAGCGCCCGGCCGCCATCGCCGCCGGCCGCCGGCTGCCGCGCGTCGCCGGGAAACGGGCGGTGACCGTCGTGCCCTCTCCCACGGCGCTGTCGATGATCAGTTCGCCGCCATGCAGCTCGGTAAAGGCCTTGGCCAGCGTCAGGCCCAGGCCCGCGCCCTCGAACTTCCGCGTCAGCCGGCTGTCCACCTGACCGAATACCGACATCGCCTTCGGCATGTCCTGTTCGGCCATGCCGATGCCGGTATCCCAGACAACCAGATCCACGCGTCCGTCGATGCGCCGGCGGGCGCGGATCCCGATACGCCCCTCGGCGGGCGTGAATTTCATCGCATTGGCCGCCAGCTTCAGCAGGATCTGCTGCAGCAACCTGGGATCGGCCCAAAGACAGCCGATCTCGGGATCAATGGTCAGATCGAACGTGAGCGCTTCGGCGGCCGGGTCCCGCCTGATGGTCTCGCAAACCTCGCCGATCGCCGCTTCGAGATCGCATTCTGCCTCTTCCAAGACCAGACGACCGGCCTCGATATTGGTGATGTCGAGGATGTCGTTGATGGTCGCCAGCAGCGCACGACCGCGCGTGCCGATGTCGCCGATGGCTTCCCGCTGCTTGGCGCGCAGGTCGCCGTAGATGCCCAGCTCCAGCATCTCCGAGAAGCCGATCACGGCGTTCAGCGGGGTGCGCAGCTCGTGGCTCATGTTGGCGAAGAATTCCGACTTCATCCTGTCGGCCTGCTCCGCCGCTTCCTTTGCCTGCGTCAGCTCCCTCTGGACCTGCTTTTGCTCGGTGATGTCATGCACGAGCTTAAAGCAGCCGCGCACCATGCCGTTACCATCGACATGGGGAATGTAGGTTCCGGCGACGTCGCGGATGCGACCGTCGGGATAGACGATCTGATCCTCGTAGACGACGGGCTTGCCGGAAAGGGCCTTGTCCAGCCGTCGGGCAATGCGTTCGCCGCCGGGGCCGGCAACCACCTCGGTGACATGCCGGCCCAGGACCCTCGCGCGTGTCGTCGCATTCCACTCGACGCAGGTTTTGTTGGCGAAGACGAACCGCTTGCCCCGATCGAGATAGGCGATCGTCGCCGGCACGGAATCGGTGATCAATCGAAGCTGGTCATGGCTCTCCTGCAGCGCCCGTGTCCGATCCTCGACCCGTCGTTCCAGCTCGTCGCGCGCGCGGCGCAGTTCTTTCTCGATGGCCTTCTTTTCCGTGATGTCGGTCCGGATGCCGACATAGTCGCCGCGCGCCGTACGCCGATCGCTGGCCAGAAGCCAACGGCCGTCGCCCAGCTGGAATTCGACGTTGCTGTCGCCAGCCTTGTGGTGGGCCACACGCTGAGAGACCCAGTCTTCCACGGCGTCCGACGGAATGTTGACGGCCTTTCGCTCGGCGACGGCGCGTACGAGATCCTCGAAGCGGGCGCCCGGCACGAACAGATCCGCCGTGTCGGGATTGGTGTCTTTGAATTTTTTGTTGCAGAACACCAGACGGTCGTCGGCATCGAACCAGACAAAGCCGTCCGAAATGTTCTCCAGCACCTCGTTGAGCACGTCGGCCGACTTGGCCAGCTTGTCGTTCAGCTCACTGATCTCACGCTCTGCCTTAACGCGTTCGACAAAGGACCGATAGTTGCTGCGGACGATGAAGGTCAGAAAGGCCATGTACAGCGCCAACAGCGCGATAAAGGCGTACTGATCCGGCCCGCCCGCGACCGCCATGCGCAGCGCCAGCGGTGCCAGATGCGCGGCCGAAAATCCCAATGCCGCGGCCGGGATGATCGACATGGCGCCGACCGCGGCGGCCGGATTGCCGCCGGCCACGCCGATCAGCACCAGCTGATGCGCGCTGAGTTCGGGGCTGTAGAACAGAAATCCGGACAGGCCCCAGATAAGCCCGCCGATCATGCTGGTCACGACCAGTTTTCGGATCTGCGTCGGGCGGACGGCGGCCGCCGGCGGACGATGGCGGTTTCGCAGCCAGCGCCGCAGGCTGACGATCGGCAGCAACCAGGTCAGCATCAGCCAGGGCAGCACGACCCAGGCCGGTGCGGTGTGAAGGCAGGTCGCCGCGACCAGCGCTGACGCCGCCATCTGCGCCAGGCAAAGACTGGGCAGCATGCGGCGATAGTGCCGCATCTGCTCGACGCGGATTTCCGCCTGAAGCGTCGGTTCCGCCGATGCCGTGGACTCACCGTTGTGACGACGGGAGGTGCGACCTTGCCTCATGCCAATCTAGACCGTGGACTGGCCGATCGACGACCCCAGCCCGGCGGCGCGGCGGAAACGTCGCGCGCGGGCTCGAACGACTTGCTGTTGGGCGCCGATCTTGCCCACGGCGGCTTAAAAAGCGCCTAATCGGAGGTTGCTGATCTGGTAATTTTTTCCTAGATGCCGACGCGGCCGCCAAGCATGGATTAACCGGTCGTCAATGAATTTCCGCCACCCTGCAGGCCGGTTATGGACCCACTGGGAGTCCTCGAAACGGCAAACCGTCGGCAACGGCGGGACGCAAAACCTCCGGTCCGCGCGGGTTTCCGGCGTGGATAGCGGGGCTGTCGAAAGGCGTACGCATGGTCAATTCCATCAATACCAACCCCGGCAGCAATATCGGGCTGCAATCTCTCAACAAGACGAATAACGGCCTCGACGCTCTGCGCGAGCGGCTGGCCACGGGCAAGAAAATCAACGGGCCGACGCCCGATCCCTCGACCTTCGCCATCGCCCAGAAGCTGCTTGGCGAAATCGGCGGCACCGTGGCCGTGAAAGAGGGCCTGAACGCGGCCGAAGCCACCACCGGCGTCGCCATCTCCGCCGGCCAGGCCGTCTCCGACCTGCTCGTCGACCTCAAGGGCATCGCCATCAAGGCCAGTCAGGACGGCCTCGACGACACCTCGCGCCAGGCGCTGGAGACCGAGTTCAACGCGCTGCGCGATCAGATCGGCACGGTCGTCGACTCGGCGAATTTCAATGGCACCAATCTGATCGAAGCCGGCGGCGCCGGCCTTGACGTGCTGGCGTCCGAGAAAGGCGAGCGCTTCAACGTCGCCGCCCAGGACCTCAGTGCCGGCGGCCTCGGCATTGCCGGCCTGACGCTTGGCACGGCCGCCGACGCCGCCAACGCGGTCAATGCGCTCGACGCTGCGGTTTCTGACGCCTCGGCGAAGCTCGCCGATCTCGGCTCGTCGGCCAAGCGCATCGAGACCCAGTCCGAAGCGACGACAAAGCTCGCCGACAGTCTGCGCCAGGGCGTCGGCAACCTGGTCGACGCCGATCTCGGCGCCGATGCCGCGGCGCTCGCCGCCGGTCAGGTCAAGCAGTCGCTGGGCATCCAGGCGCTCAACATCGCAAACTCCGCGCCGCGCTACCTGACCGAGCTGTTCTAGGAGAGACATGCGCGGTGCGGTCGACCGACGTCGCCGCGCCGCAAATGGCCACATGACATCGGCCGGGCGGACGGGTATGCCTGCGCGCCATGCGCGCGTTCGTCCGAGTTCTTCATCTGTCGCTATGCCTCGCCGTGCTGCCCACGGCGGCGTGGCCGCAGACCGACCACGGCACCTTCAGCCTGCAGATCGAAAACGACCGGGTTGCCGCCACCGACCGGCACTATACGCATGGCACGCGGCTCGGCTGGGTCTCGCCCCGCGGCCAGCCGCCGGCCTGGTCGCAAACGCTGTTCGACGAGATCTTCGTTGATGTTAAGGGCGAACGGCGGCTGGGCTTCAGCCTGGGCCAGAGCATCTTCACGCCCGACGACACCGAAT
Source organism: Alphaproteobacteria bacterium (assembly GCA_965232515.1). Lineage (GTDB taxonomy): Bacteria > Pseudomonadota > Alphaproteobacteria > JANQKO01. The sequence continues at coordinate 4,755,615 of CBDDPY010000002.1, forward strand.
CCATCGCCGTGGTGGACGACGACCGGCCCTATGCCGGCTGGCTCTACGGCGGCATGGAGCTGATTGTCGAGGACGCCGACGATTTCCGCCGCGTCGCGCTGGACCTCGGCATCGTCGGCCCTTCCGCCAAGGCCGAGCAGACGCAGAACGAATTCCACGAGCTGATCGGCGTCAGCCGCTCGAACGGCTGGGACAACCAGCTCAATGACGAGCTCGGTTTCGCGCTCTTCGCCGAGCGCAAGTGGCGCGACGCCTCGCGCTTCCCCTTCGCCGGCGTCAACGGCGACGTGACCTGGAACCTCGGCGGCAGCCTGGGCAACGTGCTGACCTACGCGGCCGCCGGCGTCGCCCTGCGTGTCGGCAACCAGCTCGACAGCGACTTCGGCCCGCCGCGCATCCGGCCCAGCCTGTCCGGCTCGGCCTTCTTCGACCCCGTGCCGTTCCGCAAATTCGGCTGGTACCTGTTCGCCGGCGTTGAGCTGCGCGCCGTCGGCCGCAACATTTTCCTCGACGGCAACACCATTTCCGACAGCCACGACGTTTCGAAAAAGCCCGTTGTCGGCGACTTCCAGGCCGGCCTGGCGTTGTTCTACGGCCGCGCCCGCCTCACCTATACCGGCGTCTTCCGCACCAAGGAGTTCGACGGCCAGCCCGAGGCCGACCGTTTCGGCGCCATCAGCCTGTCCTTCACGTTCTAGTGACCGCGCCGCCGATCCGTTAAGCACGAAATTCCGCCATTTCGACACGGAACCGGTCTAATATCGTTGCCAATTCGTTAACGGTTGGGGTTCGGGCGTTGCGAATGTGGCGCTTGCCTCGACCTTGGCGGGAAAAACAGGGGCGGCGCGGCCATGCGGACCAATCGGCAATCGCGAATTCCATCCGGCCTTTCCGGGCTGGCAATCCTGACGGCCCTGGCGCTGACGGCGTCGGCGGCATCGGCCGAGACCATCGGCATCACGTCTGCGGTGAACCTGAACGCGGTCGGCACGCCGCCGCAGCAGGACACCCGCGTGCTGCAGGTCGGCCTCGATGTCTTTGCCGCGGAAAAGGTCGATACCGGCAAGGTCGGCCAGACGCATCTGATCTTCGACGACGGCTCGGCGCTGACCATCGGTCCGTCGTCGACCGTGGTGCTGGACGAGTTCGTCTACGATCCCGACGCCCAGGCCGGCAAGATCGCGGCCTCGGTCGGCAAGGGTCTGATGCGCTTCGTCGGCGGCAAGATCAGCAAGAAGACCCCGGTGTTGTTCAAGACCCCGAACTCGCTGATCGGCATTCGCGGCGGCATCGCGCTCGTCGAATCCAACACGCCGGCCGAGGTCCAGGCGGCGCAGGCCGCCGGCCGCGACCTGCCGCTGTCGGCGGTGACGCTGATCTTCGGCATCGAGGCCTTCATGCAGGTCGGCGACCGCACCGAGACCATGACCCGGCCTGGCTCGCGCATTGTCCAGCGGGCCGACGGCACCGTGCTGCCGGCCGCCCCGGTCTCGCAAGACACGCTCGACAGCGCGCTGACGCTGCTCGAGGACCGCGGACAGGCCGACGTCGCCGAGTTGGTGGACACGCTCGGCGCCGGGCCGCAGGCCGTGGCCCAGATCGCGCCAGCGGCCGGCGGCGCCTTCGGCGTCGGCGACGACGACGTCGCCGCCACCCAGCTCGCCGACCTCAGCTCAGGCAACAACCCCGACGCGCTCGTCCCGCCGGGACCGCCGGGCATCGATCCCGTCGATTTCGAGGATCCCACCGAGATCCGCATCCCCGACCAGGCCGGCTCCGGCAGCAGCATCATCGACAGCACCAGCAGCGGCATATCGATCGCCGGGCTTTTCTCCGGCCGGGTCAAGCACGCCTTCGACCCGGAACTGGGCACCGACGACCTCGATCCGGACTTCAATCTCGCCTTCGCCAACGCCGTGGTGGAGAGCGGCATTTTCGACGCGCCGACGTCGCCATCGCTGACCCTGAACATTGCCCCGGGCGACTTCTCCGCGACCTCGACGTCACAACCCTTCGTCAACGACACGCTGATCGGCACCGGCGTGCTGAACGACGCCCAGGACTTCGTCTTCTACGAGCTCGATGAAACGAGCTTCGATCACAAGGTGCTGGCCTGGGCCGGTTTGCCGACACCCCTCAGCGAGTTTCCGACATCGGGCACTACGTCCTATGCCTTGCGGGACGATTTCGTGCTCGGCGGCGTGCAGATCCCGTTCGTGGTCTCGGACACCGGCGGCTTGATCGATGCCGGCCAAACGCCAACGGCCTTCATCACCTGGGACGATCAGGGTGTCACCAACCCGTCCTTCTATGGATCGACGATCGTGATCTCGGGGCTTGGCCCCCTCGCAGGCCAGGGTCAGATTTCGGTCGCCAGCGTGTTTGCCGGCAGCGTTTTCGACGTTACGTCGACCCCGAGGATCTTTGCTGATTTCCGTGGCAGCGCCAGCGACACGTTTGAAAACGCCGCATTGGTCGGCACGGCAAGTTCGTCGACCGACGACCTCCTCAACAGCTTCTACGGCAATTCGGGGCCGAACAACTTCGTGCTCGAAGCGCTGCCGGGCACACAAATCCAGGCATTCAGCGATTCGCTTGGATCGATCCTCTACAACCCCAATGCCATCGCCACCAACACCGATGTGCCTGACGCCGGTGTGCAACAGTCGGGCGACCCCTTGACCGGCTTCTACAGCGGCTTCACCAAGGAGTTCGACGCCGGTGGTGTTTTCGATGCGCATCTGGCCGTCTCGGGCGGCATCACCATCAACAAGGACACGACGGCGAACCAGGTGGACGTCGCGATCGGCGTGGACAACCTGGCGGGCGGCGGCAGCTTCACCCTGAACTTCGGCGGCGCCAGCCGCAGCGCCTATATCGACGATGATCGCTTCGCCGCCATCGAGCCGTTCACGCCGAACACCTATGGCAGCAGCGGACAGCCGGTCACCGAACTGGCCTACATCGTTACCGGCGACCAGGTCAGCTTCGACGGCGCCCTGCCGGCCGGCGTAACGATCTGCGACTGTGAATTCACCACCTGGGGATTCGCGGGCCTTTTGGCCGAGTTCAACGACGGCTCAAGCTCGGAAACGCACTTGTTGCCATGGGTCGCGGGCGAGATCCCGGATGCCGCGCAATTCGCCACGACAGCGACGGGCGTGCTCTACGAAGGCACCGTCGTCGGCACGACCGTGATCGGCGGCACCGGGAACGTGGGCGCCTCGGTGCACAAGGCCTTCGGCAGCATATCCATTGAGTTCGACTTCACGCCGGGTTTCGTCAGCGTCAATGGCGGCAGCATCACGAATTACGATGGCGGCACTTTTGCGATCTCGGCCGCCGGCTCACCGATCGGGACCACGTATATCTTCGATGTAACCGGCAACATCCCGGGTATCGGAAACGTGGACGGCAACGGCAATGGCGGTTTCGTCGGCACCGGCACGCCGCCGCAGAACACCATCGGACAGGGCGGGCTGACCGGGTCGAGCTACGATTCGCAGTTTGTCTTCTTCGCCGAGAACTGATGCGGCCTGATTTCTGTCGGTAACCCTTTAAGGGGAGCCATTAACGACGAATGTATGCCGCCTTTCGGTGCGAAAGGCATTATTATGGTTTGAGATTCGTTAACGGGCGGATTCGGTAGATTTCCCCACCACAATTTGGCGTAAACGTAAGTCAGGGGCGCGTTAGTCATGTCGACGTTTCGGGCACGTCGCGGTTTCTGCGGCATCCTCACCTTAACCATCCTCGCGGCCACCACGGCGTTGACGGCTGTGCCGGCGGCGGCCGAGACCATCGGCATCACCTCGGCGGTGAACCTGAACGCCGTCGGCACGCCGCCGGCCCAGGACACCCGCGTGCTGCAGGTCGGCCTCGACATGTTCGCGAACGAGAAGGTGGATACCGGCCAGGTCGGCCAGACCCACCTGATCTTCGAGGACGGCTCGGCGCTGACCATCGGTCCGAACTCGTCGGTCGTGCTGGACGAGTTCGTCTACGACCCCGAGGCCCAGTCCGGCAAGCTCGTGGTCTCGGTCGGCAAGGGCCTGATGCGCTATGTCGGCGGCAAGATCAGCAAGAAGACGCCCGTCCTGTTCAAGACGCCGAGCTCGGTCATTGGCATCCGCGGCGGCATCGCGCTGATCGAGGCGAACGCGCCCGCCCAAGCAGGCGCTGCCCAGGGCCAGGGCGGCGACGCCCCGCTGTCGTCGGTGACCCTGATTTACGGCAAGGACGCCTTCCTGCAGTCCGGCGACCGCGTCGAACGCATGACGCGTCCCGGCTCGCAGATCGTCCAGCAGCTCGACCGCACGGTGATGCCGCCGGTCGTCGTGCCGCCGAGCGTACTGCAGGGCGCGTTGGGCCGGCTGGAGGAGACCGGCAATGCCGACGCCGGCGAACTGGTCAATGCGCTGGGCGCCTCGCCGCAGGCGCTCGCCGAACTGGCGCCGGCCGCCGGCCCCGATGTCGGCGACGAAGACATCGCCGACTCGCAGCTCGCCGCCCTCAGCTCGAACAACGATCCGAATATCCTGATCCCCATTGCGCCCAATCTCAGCCCGGTCGCCTTCGAAGACCCGCAAGAAGTACTGGTCCCCGATCAGGCCGGCTCGGGCAGCAACATCATTCCGTCGACGGCAAGCTCCACGACCAGCATATCCCTTGAGACGACTGGCGCCATCAAGCGGGCCGTCAACCCGGAGTTCGGCGCCAGCTTCGCCGACCCCAATAGTTTCTTTCCATTTATCAGTGTCTCCGCGCTCGACGGCGGCACGTTCAGCGCGACGTCGATTAACGGCGGCGATCTGGTGCTGCCGATCGGTACCGGCACGTTTCCGGCGACGTCGACAGCACAACCGTTCGGCGCGACGCCACTGGACGGCATCGGCGTCCTGTCCGACACAGGCGATTTCCTGTTCTACGAGCTCGAGGACCCGAGCGACGGTAGCCGCGTCCTCGCTTATGCCGGCAACCCGACGCCGCTCGACGCCTTCCCAACGTCGGGCGTGACCGCTTATGAATTGCGCGACGATTTCGCCCTCGGCGGCGTGCAGATCCCCTTCGTCAGCCCGTTTCAGGAGTTCGGCCTGATCGACGCCGGCCAGACGCCGGTGGCCTACATCAATTGGAACGGTGACGTCAGCTCGACGTCCGATCCGGTCCTCCCGGCATTCTATTCGTCGACCATCGTCATCTCCGGCTCAGGACAGGGACAGAATTCGGTGGCCAGTGTGATTGTCGGCAACCTGCTCAACGACGGACTGAGCGAGACACAGCCGTTCCTGATCGGCAACTTTCGCGGCAGCGCCAGCGACACGGTCGAGACCACGGGCTATACCGGCTTCGCGATTGCCGGCCTGGAGGAAGTTAGCAGTTCTTTCTACGGCCAGACTGGCGCGCCCGGTATCGACGATACCGGTCCGGAAAACTTCGTACTGCAGTCGGTTGCCAACGTCGTGTTGCCGCCGGATGGCGACGACATCCCGTATGGCGCCAACGCGGTCGCCACGGCGATCGATCCCGGCGATGCCGGCGCCCAGAATGAAATGCGGGTGATGAACGGCTTCTTCAACGGTTTCAGCACCGAGTTCGATGAAAACGGGAACTTTGTCGAGATATTCGCCCAGTCCAATGTCGAGGACGACGAGGGGGGGCTTTTGATCACGACAATGCCCGAGACAAACCAGGTCTCGGTGCAGGTGGAGACCGGACGCATCGGTCCCAACCCAGGTCTGACGACGCTGTTGTTCGGCGACTCGTCGACCGGCAGCATCAACCGCAGCGCCTTCATCGACAACAGGCGTTTCGCCGCGATCGAGCCGATCGTCAACAACACCTACAACACGCCGCTCGATACGTCTGAGGAAAATCCGGAGATCGCTTACTTCGTGACGGGCGATCAGGTCAGCTTCGCCAACGGCGCCGCCGACGGCGTGACGATCTGCGAGTGCGAGTTCACGACCTGGGGCTTCATGGCCCTCGGCGTGGACTTCGCGAGCGGCGAAAGCAGCGAAATTCACCTGATGCCCTGGGTCGCGGGCGAGATCGCCGAGGCGAGTCGGTTCGCCAACCTGTCCGGACAGGCGACCTACCAGGGCACCGTCGTCGGCACGGTCTTGCGGGGGCTGCCGACGGATCCGAGTGCGACGCTGCACAAGACCTTCGGCAACATCGATCTGCAGTTTACCTTCGCGCCAAATACCGTGGTGGTGAACGGCGGCACCATCACCAATTTCGACAATGGCGGCACGATTAATCTGGTGACCGGCGGCACCTCCAGCGCACCGTTCTTCAGTTTCGGTGTCGATACGGGCAGCAGCACGATCCCCAACGTTTTCGCGCTCACCGACGGACGCGGGGTCGGCTATCTGACAGGGCCGGGCGAGGTGCCGGCAAACGCCATCGGCAACGGGAGCGTTGTCGGCAGCCTTACCGACAACTTGAGCAATCAGGACTACCAGGCGAATTTTGTGATCTTTGCCGAAACGGACGGGTTGGAACCGCCGCTGCTGCTTCCCTGAACGATCCGCCGGTCGCGGAACCCGGCATCCCGTTCATCGACGGCGCCTCCGACATCTGACGGCGGCACGGCCCCGCGCGGACCACGGGCGGGGCGAGAAAGGCGGATCAAGCGCGTCGTTCGCGCCGGCCCGCTTTCGCCCTGTGCGGGAAGCGGCTGAAGAAGCCCAGCCCGGCCAGGCCGGCGAGGAAGACGCCGAGGCTCGCGGGCTCGGGGACGGCGATCGAGACCTGGGAAAATCGCTGGTCGAACTGCGTGAGGCGGCCGAAGTCCTCCGCGCCTTCCACCACGCCGAACAGGATCGTCGAGACGCCGATGCTCTGCTGCGGCGCGAAGGTTGCCTCGGCCAGTGGGTCGTCGATGACCGGCTCGCCCTGCGAGGTCACGATCTTCGTCGCCAGGATCGTGTCCTCCGTCCCGTCATCGACGCCCTCGAGGATTTGCACCAGCGCAAAGCCCTCGGTAGCGGCATCCACGAGCTCGAGAGTGTTGCCGCTGATCCGCTGCGTCGGATCGAGCACCGTGACGGTGAACCTGAAGCTGATCTGGAACTCCTCGCCGAGGGTGTCCAGCGTCAGGGCGCCGCCCGTGTCCGTGTAGCGCAGGCCCGGGTTGCTGGCAGGATCGTCGAGCGGCGTGACGTCGATCTGGGACAGATCGGTCCCCGCGGCGTTGGTGACCAGTTGCCAGTTGGAGAACAGCTTGTCGCCGGCGACGATGGTCTCCGGCGTTTCGCCGCCGAACAGGTCGGCGAGCGGGATCGCATGGGCGCTGTTCGCCGCGGGCCCGAAAAAGCCGGCGACGAGCGCGCAACGCGCGAACATGCCCAGGTATCGCCGAAGCACTCCACTGGATCGGATCATGACGTTATCGCTCCTCAAGACGGCGTCGAAGTTCGGTCAATGATCCGGGCGGCCCGCGCCGCTGTCGATGAAAGCCTCTGAATAGGGGTATGCGAATTCTTTGCCGCGCCGCGCGATACCTTTCTAGCGTCCCATGAAAAGCCGTTGGTCGCGGCGCGCCGACGCGCAGAGGTGTTCGATCACGGCGCGCACGCGCGCCGTCGCCTTGTGGTCGCGGTGGGTGAGCAGCCAGAGATCGACCTCGACGTCGAAACTGTCCGCCAGCACGCGCCTGATTCCCGGCGCCGCCGCGGCCATGTAGAGGGGCAGGGCGAGAAGCCCGCAGCCGGCGATCATGGCCGCGAACTGAGTCAGCAGGTTGTCGCAGGCGAGGCGGACGGTCCGGCCGCCGGCCGCGTGGTCGCGCAGGAGCCTGACCTGGGGCAGGTTCGCGATCTCGCCGGTGGATTCGATGATGTCATGGCCGGCCAGATCCTCGAGGCCGTGCGGCGCGCCATGCCGCTCGATGTAGCTGGCGGCCGCGAACAGGCCGAAGCAGGCCTTGGCCACGCGGTGGCCGATCAGGTTGTCGTCGCCGGGGTCGCCCAGGCGGATGGCGATATCGGCCCGATGGCGGGCGAGGTCGAGAGCCGGGACGCAGACGGAGAGCTCGATCTCGATGTCCGGATAGCGCGCCGCCAGATGGTGGATCTGATCCGGCAGCCAGTAGGTGCCGATGCCCTGCGCGGCGGTGATGCGGACCATGCCGGCGAGCCGGCTGTTCTCGCCGCCGACCTGCCGCTCGATGACCGTCATGGTGCCGTCGATGTCCCGCACCAGATCGAGGATTCTCAGGCCCGCGTCGGTCACGGTGTAGCCGTCCGGCCGGCGGTCGAACAGCCGCGCGTTGAGCGCCTGCTCCAGCATCTGGATCTGGCGGCCCACGGTCGGCTGGCTGACCGCCATGGCGCGGGCGGCCGCCGAGAGGCTGCCCGTGTCGGCCACCGCCAGGAAGTATCGATAGGCGTCCCAGTCCACGATGCGGCTCTTAGGTTAGAATTGTTCAAATTTAGGGTATGTCACGCCAAGGTCCATGGCGCCAGATGTGACAATCGTCACACTTTTCCCGCCCGTCCGGTAAAACCACCGTGAGGCGAGCGTCTGCGCGCGAACATCCCCCCTCTGGTCGACGGCCGCACTCAAGAGAATTTTAGGATCTCTAAACAAAATCATTTAGTTGTTTCGGGATAGAGACGTATACACTTTATTGGAATCGTTATAAAAATTCGGCGCGCTTGCCGAAGCACGGCCGTCGGCCGGGCCATGGGCGAGCGCCGTTCGAAGGATGCCACGGAGATTGGTCTGGGAGGCTCGGATGGGCGAGATGACCTCGGGCGCCAGCGGCAAGGGATGGCATGCCGCCGGCAACTATCCGCCGTCATCGGCGGTCATTCATCGATCGAGCTGGTTCTCGCTCAAGGTCAATGGTCCGGGCTTCCACCTGATTCCCTGCTCGGCCGATCTGCGCATGCTGCTCTCCCGTTGGGAAGAGCGGCGCGGCGACCGGCTGATACCGTCGCTGGACAGTATGGATCCGGACGCCGCCGGCGCGCTCCGACCGTTCGTCTATCTGGTCGACGTGAGCCTCGAGCCCTTCGACCTCGCCTATCGCTTCCTCGGCGCGGACATCGTCAGCCGCAGCCGAGGCGACTATACCGGTCAGCGCCTGCGCGACCTGCCGAGCCAGGCGCCGCCAAGCCAGATCTGGCGCCTTTACGAATCGGCGGTGGTTCACCAGAGCCCCCATGCGCTCTTCGTGCCCCTGATCGACCATCCGGCCTTGCACGTCGAAGTGCTGGCGATGCCGCTCTCCGGCAAGGATCACCGTGTCGGCAGGCTGATCGGCGCAATCTCCTTCGATCTGGTCCATCGGCCCTATGTTCAGGATCGCGCCACCGCCGCGCACTGATGCCAATGGTCGGGGGCCGGACGGCAAAGCCGCGAACGCGGGTCGGCAGGCCCATTGTCGAACGGTCGCTAACGCGCTTGCGCGAGCGGGGCCGGGGCCGAAGCCGACGTTTCGGCGCTGAGCAGGCTGCCCGTTTCGCGCCTGACCAGCTCGCCGAGATGGGACATGACGGCGCGGACCTTTGCCGTCTTGGTCAGGTCCTTGTGGGTCAGAAGCCAGAGATCCTCGGCATGGCTGACGACGTCGGGCAGGATATGTTCGAGGTCGCTCTGCGTCCTGGCCACGTAAGCGGGCAGGACGACCAGACCCAGTCCGCTCCGCCCCGCGGCCAGCAGCGCGGTCATGCTGTTGCAGAGCATGTTGATGTGCGCGACGCTGGCCAGTGGCTTGATGAGCTGACCGATACAGACGTCCTGGTCGGCGCCGGCCCAGGCGATGACCGAGTGGTCCTTCAGATCCGCGAGCCGTCCGGGCGTGCCGTTGGCGGCAAGGTAGGCGCTGCTGGCGAAGAGGCCGAAGTGAACCTTGCCGAAGCACTGGCCGATGGCGTCCTCCGACTCCGGATCCCCCACGTGCAGCGCGATGTCGCAATGCCCGCTCATGACGTCGAGCGCGTTGTTGCTCAGGATGATCTCGAGCTCGATGCGAGGGAACTCGCGCTTGAAGCCATTCAGACGCGGCACCAGCCAGTAGGTGCCCAGGCACTCGGCGGTCGAGAGCCGGACGCGCCCGCAGCGGCGCCCGTCGTGACCGTTGACGCGGCGGACGATGTCGCCGACCGTCTTGTCCAGACCATGCGCCAGCTCGACGATGGTCTCCCCGGCGGGGGTCAGGCTGTAGCCCGCGTTCTCACGGTCGAACAGTCGGGCGTCCAGCCAGGTCTCGAGATCGCGGATGCGCCGTCCCACGGTCGGTTGCGTCACGCCAAGCTCCCGCGCGGCCGCGGAGAGTGATTTGCGTTCGACGACCGCCAGGAAATAACGGAAGCAGTCCCAATCCATCATCCTCGAAATCTTCGATGTACTCGCCCTCGAATTGAACAGCAAAGAGTGTACGGGCTTGCTCCGCGTCCCGCCCTGAAAACTATTGAATAACGACCCTTCAGATTATTGGAGGAAACAGGCATGGCGCCACGATCTTTCCTTATCCGTTTTCTGTTGAGGCCTAACAGGAAATAGAGAATTCACGCGGTTTCTTGCCGGCCGTAGTCTTCCGGGCGATGGCTCCGATCGGAGTTCGGTCAGGGGGATGCGATGACCCGGAACGGATCAAAGGCGCTGCGCTGCGCCGCCGGCGGCATGGCGGTGGGATCGGCGGCGATGACGCCCGCCCAGATCGGCCTTGTCCAGGACAGCTTCGCCAGGCTCCGGCCCATTCAGGAGGCCACGGCGCAGCTCTTCTACCTGCGTCTGCTCGAGTGCGATCCGGGCCTGCAGAACCTCTTCCCCCGCGATCTCGAAACGCCGCACGGCGCCTTCATGGCGGCGCTCAGCGCCGCGGTCGACGGCTTGAACGACCTGGATTCGCTGCGTCCCGCGCTCCGCGACCTGGCGCTGCGCCACGTTCGTTATGGCGTCAGGCATGCGCACTACGCGAGCTTCGGCGAAGCAATGCTATGGACCCTCGAGATCGCCCTCGGCGACGGTTTCAACGCCCCGCTCAAGCAGGCCTGGACGGCGTTCCACCGGCTCTTGTTCTCCACCATGGTGGATGCCGCCGTCCGACATCAGGCCCGGACGCGGTCGCGGCCGTCTGGCCCGGTCCGCATCGTGTCCCGTGATGTGGCGAAAGAGCCTGTTTGAGGACACCGTCGCCGTTCCGCTCCCTTGCCCGGCCACCCGATAAATGTACCTCCCAGTGGCTGGCCGGGTGGGGGAGCGGGCTCTATGCCGCTCTGGTCGTGGCGCCCGACCCCGACCGGAAACGTCTCGTCAAGGCTGGGCTGCTTGCGGTGACGGGTGGAAAAGGCGGCCGTGCCAAGATCCATGCGGCCAACGAGTATCGGCGGCGCGTCCGATCATGCCACCGGACGGCCCGCCTTCGTCCAACGATCTCTGGGTGGCCCGCCGCCCGAAGCCCGCGGGGCGAAGGGTGGTGGAGCCGAGGGGAATCGAACCCCTGACCTCGACATTGCGAACGTCGCGCTCTCCCAACTGAGCTACGGCCCCATACCGGGAAGTGCCGCGCCGGCGGCCTCGGCCGGCGCTGACCGGCAGCATGTACGGACTGCCGCGACGGCTGTCAAGCCCGGCCTCGCGGGCGCCGGGGTCGGTGCTTGCCATGCGCCGGCTTGGGCATTACATCTGAGCCCGCGCCGATTCTCGAAAGGGCCGCAATGATCGCGTTGCTTGAACTGGTTGCCACCGTCATCCAACTCTATATGTGGCTGATCATCATCCAGGTGATCCTCAGCTGGTTGGTCGCCTTCAACGTGGTCAACACCTCGAACCGCTTCATCTATCTGGTCGGCGATTTCCTCTATCGCGTGACCGAGCCGGCGCTGGGGCCGATCCGCCGCTTCCTGCCCAATCTCGGCGGCATCGACCTGTCGCCGCTGGTGCTGATCCTGCTGCTTGCGTTCGTCCAGAACCTGCTGCGCTACGATATTGGGCCGGCCCTTCTCAACTGACCTGACACCATTCCGGGCCGTCGCCGACGGCCTCGAGGTCGCCATCCGGCTGCAGCCGAAGGCGTCGGCGAACCGCATCGACGGTCTCGACGCAGGGCGCGGCCGCCTGCGCGTACGCGTCACCGCGGCGCCGGAGAAGGGCAAGGCCAACGCCGCGCTGGTCCGGCTGCTGGCGAAACGGCTCGGCCTGCCGCGAACCGGCCTGGAACTGGTCGCCGGCGGCAAAGACCGGGACAAGACCGTGCTGATACGACACGACGATCCCGCCGACCTTGCCCTGCGGCTGCGGGCGGCGCTCGGCAATATGGCATGAAGGGAGGATGCGATGACGGCTGACATTATCGACGGCAAGGCGTTTGCTGCCGGCCTGCGGGCCCGGGTCGCGGTCCAGGTTGGCGACTGCCAAGCCCGGCATGGCCTGACGCCGGGCCTGACCGTGGTGCTGGTCGGCGAAGATCCGGCCAGCCAGGTCTATGTCCGCAACAAGGGCAAGCAGGCGACCGAGGCCGGCATTGCCTCGAACGAGATCCGGCTCGACGCCGGCGCCAGCCAGGCCGCCCTGCTCGAGGTGGTGGCCGGCCTGAACGCCGATCCGGCCGTGCACGGCATCCTCGTGCAGCTGCCGCTGCCGCCGCAGATCGATTCCGCCGCCGTGATCGACGCCATCGATCCGGCGAAAGACGTCGACGGCTTCCACGTCCAGAACGCCGGCCGCCTCTCCGTTGGGCTGCCGGCCATGGTGCCCTGCACGCCGCGCGGCTGCCTGATGTTGCTGGAGGACCGGCTGGGCGATCTCTCGGGTCTCGATGCCGTCATCGTCGGCCGCTCCAACATCGTCGGTAAGCCCATGGCCCAGCTCCTGCTTGGCGCCAACTGCACCGTCACCACGGCGCATTCGCGCACCCGCGACCTCGACGCCCATTGCCGCCGCGCCGACATCCTGGTCGCCGCCGTCGGCCGGCCCGAGATGATCCGTGGGCCCTGGATCAAGCCCGGCGCCACCATCATCGACGTCGGCATGAACCGGCTCGACGCCGGCAACGGCAAGACGCGTCTGGTCGGCGATGTCTGCTTTCCGGAAGCCGTCGAGGTCGCCGGCGCCATTACGCCCGTCCCCGGTGGCGTCGGTCCCATGACCGTCGCCGTGCTGCTGTCCAACACCGTCACCGCCGCCTGCCGCCAGGCCGGCGTCGCGGTGCCGGCCGGCTGACGGCCGTGCCATTCCGGCGGTAATCCGTTATAAACGTCTGACCCACTTCGTTCCCGCGACCGTTCCAACCGGCACCGGTTCCCGTGCCGGGCGAGGAAAGACGTTTGAGCTATCTGCTGTTCATCCTGCGGCACTGGCGCCTGCTCGGGTTCGGCTTTCTGCTGACCATGTTTTCGAGCTTCGGCCAGACCTACTACGTCTCGCTGTTCAGCGCCGAGTTCCGCGACGCCTTCGGCCTCGGGCATGGCGGCTTCGGCCTGGTCTATTCGGCGGCGACGCTGGCCAGCGCCACCTGCCTGGTCTGGCTCGGCCGGAAGATCGACCATATGGACCTGCGCTGGTATGCCGGCCTCGCCTGCGCCGGCCTTGTGGTCGCCTGCTTCATCACGTCGGCCGTGGCCTCGGCGGTCTGGCTGACGCTGGCGATCTTCCTGCTGCGGCTCACCTGCCAGGGCCTGATGAGCCATACCGCCGTCACCACCATGGCGCGCTATTTCGAAGCCGAGCGCGGCCGCGCCGTCAGCGTCGCCCAGCTCGGCTATGCTATCGGCCGCGCCGCCTTTCCGGTCGGCGCGGTGCTGGTCGTGGCCGCGGTCGGCTGGCGTCAGACCTGGATGCTGACCGGCGTCGTGCTGGCGGTTGTGCTGGTGCCGGCGGTGCTCTGGCTGCTTCGGGGGCAGGCCGAGCGCCACCGGGCTCACGTCGCCCGCCTGCAGCGCGTTTCCGCCGACGCCGGCGCGGCCGCGCGGCAATGGTCGCGCGCCGATGTGCTGCGCGATCCGCGCTTCTATCTGCTGATGCCGGTGACGCTGGCGTCGTCTTTCATCACCACCGGCTTGGTGTTCCATCAGGTGCATCTGGTCGCGGCCAAGGGCTGGGACCTGACCTGGTTTGTCGGCTCGTTCGTGTTGTTCTCGATCGCCACCACGGTCGCGGCGCTGATCGCCGGGCCGGTCATCGACCGCCACGGCGCCGCGCGCCTGCTGCCCTACTTCCTGCTGCCGATGGCGGCCTCGCTGGTGCTGCTGGCCTATGCCGACCACGCGCTCGTGGTGCCGGTCTACATGATCGCCACCGGCGTCTCCAGCGGCGCCGCCATGACCATCGCCGGCACGCTCTGGGCCGAGATTTACGGCGTCCGGCACATTGGCGCGATCCGTGCCGTGACCTCGGCGCTGACGGTGTTCGCCAGCGCCCTGTCGCCGGTGGCCATGGGCTGGCTGCTCGACGCCGGCGTCAGCATCGAGGCCATCGCGCTGATGTGCGTCGGCTATATCGGCGCGGCAACGGCGCTGCTGGCCGTGCCCGCGTTGCGTCCCGCCCGCATGGCTCGCCGCGAACCCGCCTGACGCTCCCGGCCAAAGCCGGTCAGGCTTGTTTCGCGCGAGCTCGCTTCGGTGTGGTTGAGATATCGGCCACGCTGGGTCCGGCCGATCGCTTGGCGATCACCGACCGCAGCCGCTGGGGGTCGTGGTTCTGCACGAAGGCGGCCAGCTCTTCGGCCGGCAGCGGCCGGCTCAGATAATAACCCTGGATCTCGTCGCAGCCCTGCTCGACCAGGAATTCAAGCTGCTCCAGGGTCTCGACGCCCTCGGCGATGACCTTGATGTTCAGGCTGTGGCCGATGCGGATGACGGCCGAGTTGATCGCCGCGTCGTCCCAGTCGGACGCGATGTCGCGGACGAAGGACTGGTCGATCTTCAACCGGTCGACCGGGAACTCCTTCAGGCGGTTCAACGACGAATAGCCGGTGCCGAAGTCGTCGATCGCGAGATTGATGCCCAGATCCTTCAGGCCGTTCAAAATGCCGATACAGTCGACGCGCTCGTCCATGGCCATGCCTTCGGTGATCTCGAGCTCGAGCAGGTCAGGCGGCAGGTCCGCCATCTTCAGCGCCGCGCGGACCTGGTCGATCAGGTTTTGCTGCCTGAAATGCAGCGGCGAGATGTTCACAGAGACGCAGACGTCGGCCATGCCGGCCCGTGACCACTCGGTCATCTGTCGGCAGGCGGTCAGCAGCACCCAGTCGCTGATCGGGATGATCAGGCGCGAGGCCTCCGCGACCGGAATGAACTCGCCCGGCGAGATCGGACCGCGTTCCGGATGGGTCCAGCGGATCAGCGCCTCGACGCCGACAATACGGCCGGACTGGATGTCGAGCTGCGGCTGATAGACCAGATGGAACTCGCCGCGCTCCATGGCCAGCCGCAGGTCGGCCTCCATCTGCTGGCGCGCCTGCACTTGCGTGTGCATGTCCTGGTCGTAAAGCTGAAAGGTGCCGCGGCCCTCGGCCTTGGCGCGATAGAGCGCCAGGTCCGCGTTGCGCAGCAGTTGGTTGGGATCGCCGGGGTCGTTCGGATAGATGGTGATGCCGATACTGGTGCCGGTGCGCACCTCGTTGCCGACGACGTGGAACGGCTCGCCGATCGATTCCGTGATTCGTTCCGCCAGCACCGTGATGCCGTCGGGCTCCGTCGTATTGGTGACGATCACCGCGAACTCGTCGCCGCCCAGCCGGGCGACGGTGTCGGTGTTGCGGACGCAGGCGGTCAACCGCTCGGCCACCTGCGACAACAGCGAGTCGCCGGCCTGGTGGCCGAGCGTGTCGTTGACATTCTTGAAGTGGTCGAGGTCCAGCATCATCACGCCGACCAGACGGCCGGTCCGCGCCGCGTTGGCCAGCGCGTCGCTGAGGCGGTCGCGGAACGACGTGCGGTTCGGCAGGCCGGTCAGCGCATCCTCCAGCGCCATGCGTTGAATGGTCGCTTCCGACGACTTCCGGTCCGAAACGTCGGTCAGGATGCCGACGATACGGCCGGACTTGGTCTTGCGCTTGCTGACCCGCACCCAGCGTTCGTCGCACAGCTCCTGCTCGAAGACGCCGACCGAGCGGTGGTGTCGCTCGACCTGCTCGCGCACCAGCTCCTCGTGGTTCCGCTCGCCGGCCCGGAACACGCCGCGCTCATAGCCGGCGCGCAGGAAGTTCTCGTAAGTGACGCCGGGTTGGATCACGTCCATCAGGCTGGGATACATGCCGCGATAGCGGCGGTTGCACATGATCAGCCGGTCGTCGGTGCCCCACAGCGCGAAGCCCTCTGAAATACTCTCGACCGCTTCCGACAGCTGCGCCTCGGCCTCGCTCAGGGCATCGGCCATGGTGACGCTTTCGGTCTTTTTCTTCTTCAGTTCCTGCTGCAGCCGTTCCAGCTCGTCGACCCTGTCCTGCAGCTCCTGCTTCGAGCGCGACAACTCTTCCTGCTCGCGCTTGCGTTCCGAGATGTCGCGGATCGCGCCGGTAACCAGCAGGCCGTCCTCGGTCTCGATCGGGCTCAGGCTCAGCTCGATGGGGATCTCCTGGCCGAACTTGGTGACGCCGTGGAGGTCCACGCCCTTGCCCACCGGCCGGGCCTTCGGATCGGTGTGGAACCGGGCGCGGTTCTCGGGATGATCTTTCCGGTAGCGCTCGGGCACCAGCATCTCGACCTTCTCGCCCAGCAGCTCCTCGCGCGGATAGCCGAACAGCCGCTCGACCTGGGCGTTGACCAGAACGATCTCGCCGTCCTGGTTCACCACGACCATGGCGTCGGGCGCCGATTCCAGGAACTGGCGCGACCGCATCTCGGCGGCCGCGCGGCCGGCGATCTGCTTGCGGAACACGTCCAGCGCCCGCGACATGGCGCCGAACTCGCCGGTGCGCACGCCCAGATCGGTCGGGATATTCAGGTTTCCGGTGGCCAGCAGTTCCATGCTGCTGGTCAGCTTGGCCAGTGGGCGATTGATCCCGCGCGACAGAAACACGCCCAGCGCAACGGTTATCAGCAGGCCCACGATGAATACGGTCGCCGTGTGCCGGATGCCGGACTGCTCCAACCGCAGCGCGCTCTTCGCCTGATTGATCGCGAGTTGTTCGGCCGTGTCCATCAGCTGACGCTGGGTCTTGTCGATCGGTGCCTCGATGCTGCGCAGTTCGGCCAGCAACGCCGCCGGTTCGTCCGATATGTCGTCCTTCACCTGCAGCAGCATTTCCTCAGCCCGGTTGAGGTACGCCCCATGCTGCAGGTCCAGTGTTTCCAACAGGCTCAGGATGTCGGCATAGATCTCGCTCTCGCCGGTCATGTGGTCGTGATCCGGGCTGCTGCGCAGACGCCGTTCGAGCTGCGTTAACGTTGCCCGCAGGCGGCCCTGCAACAGGTAGAAGCGTTTTTCCTCCGCCCGGGCCATATCGGCATGCAGGGCGTCCTGGAATCCGTTCAGTTCGATCGCCCGCTCCAGATGCTTGGTCTGAAGCGTCCGCGTCACGATCGCCTCGTGCAGCTGATGCGACAGCGGCAGGTCGTCGTGAACGATGGTCTGCAGCTTGTCGCCGATCGCGATCAGCCGCGACAGGCCGACACCCGCCAGAATCAGCGCGATCAAAAAGCAGACCGTCGGAACGAGATAGACGCGGGCCCCGATGCTCATCGCCTGTCCCCCGGCTTGAACACAGACCCCCGTCAAAGCACAGGGTTAAATCAACCGACCTAATTATTTGCTAAGGCCGCTACACCCAGGTGTCGAGCTGGATGTGACACATGACTACACGCGCAGGCGGTTCAACGTGGCTTGGAGTTCGCGCATCAGCTCGTCGATCAGTTCCGCGGCCGGTCTGCGACGGGACAGGCCGACGCCCTGACCGGCCCAGAGCGACAGGAATTCGGCCCGGTCCTGCTGCGCCGCGGCGGCGCGCAGCGGCCGGGTCAGCGCGTTCTGATAAGGAAACGGCAGGATGCCGTCGCTGTCGTCGTCGGCGGCCTCGAACTCGACCTCGGTCATGAACCGGTTGACCACGCCGCGCGCCGGCTTGCCCGAGAATGCCGAGGTCAGGCGGGTATCGGACGCCCCGGCCGCCAGCAGCGCCGCCTTGTAGGAATCGGGAACGCCCGCCTCGTCGCAGGTCAGGAAGGCCGTGCCCATCTGCACCGCCTCGGCGCCCAGCGTCAATGCCGCGGCGATACCACGGCCGTCCATGATGCCGCCCGAGGCCACCACCGGCACCGAGACCGCGTCGACCACCTGCGGCACCAGCGCCATCGTGCCGATCAGGCCGGTGTCGATCTCGCCGTCGAACGTGCTGCGGTGGCCGCCGGCCTCGGCGCCCTGCGTCACGATGGCGTCGCAGCCGGCCGCCTCCAGCGCCACGGCCTCGGCCGGCGTTGTCGCCGTGCCCATCAGGAACATGCCCCGCTGCTTGATGGCCGCGACGGCATCGCGCGGCGGGATGCCCGACGTGAAGCTGAAGCTCGCCGCGCCGCTGTCCAGCGCCGCCGCCAGCAACGCATCGAAGGCATCGGCCGGCGGGGTTGGCGGTGTCGGCGCCGGCAGGCCCAGCGCGTCGTGATAGGGCGCCAGCCGCGCCAGCGCCGGTCCGGTCTCGGCCGGTGGTGGCGGCGCCGGCTGCGGCGCGAACAGGTTGATGCCGAAGGCCCGGTTGCTGCGGTCGCGCACGGCCTGCGACGCCTCGGCGATCTGCGCCGGCGTCGAATAGTTGGCGCCGATAAAGCCCATGCCGCCGGCTTCCGCGACCGCGGCGACCAGCGCCGGTGTATCGCCGCCGCCCGCCATCGGCGCCTGGATGATCGGACAGGACAGATTGAAGCGTTTCATCAGGCTGGTCTGCATGTCTCACCTCATCTGCGGGGTATTGCGGCCGCGACCAGGTCGATCGACAGCGCCAGCAGCAACATGGCCGCCCCGATCGCGAACAGGATGTCATAGCCGCCACCGGCGGCGAACAGGAATGACAGGCCATAGGCGGCGCCTGCTTGGCCGATGGCGAAGGCGGTCGTGGCCAGGCTCCAGGCGGCCTGCTGCCGGTCGCGGTCCGGCGGCGCCAGCTCCCGCACGCGGCCCAGCACCAGCGGCACGATGCCGGGCACGAAGGCGCCGATGACCAGACTGGAGACGACCAGGCCGGCGGCTGCGTCGGAGACGGCCAGCCAGCCGACGCCGGCGGCCTGCACCAGAAAGGCCAGGCGCAGCGTCGCCCGGAAGCCGATCCGGTCGGCGGCCTGTCCCGCCAGCACCGGTCCGGCCATGGCGCCGATGCCGAACAGCACCCAGTAGCCGCCGCCGGCGACCAGTCCTTGGCCCAGCCCGCGGGCAACGTAGTCGACCAGGAATACCATGTGCGGCACCAGGCCGGCGGCGTTCAGGCCGTACTCCAGATAGACCGCCCGCAGCGTGCCGCTCGACCGTGTCGGCGCCCGCTGGACGGATGCCGACCGCGGGGATTGCCGGTCCGGCCAGCCGCGCCATGCTAGAGCGGTCAACAGCAGGGACAGCAGGCCCAGCCCGATCCAGGTCTCGGTCAGGCCGTGGCCCAACAGGGCCGGCACCAGCGTGCCGGACGCCGCGATGCCCAGGCCGACGCCGGTAAAGATGACGCCGCCGGCCAGACCCTGGCGATGGGTCGGCACTTGCGGCAGCACCGTGGCGGCGGCCAGCACCATCAACGTCCCGCCGGCGATGCCCGCGGCCAGGCGCCAGACGAAGAACCAGGAAAACGACAGCGGCGTCGCACAGGCGACGAAGGCCAGGCTCGCCAGCAGCATCATGCCGCGCAGCGTGGCCGGCGCACCGGCCCGGTTCGCCAGTGGTCGGGCCAGCAGGGCGCCGGCCAGATACCCCACCAGATTGGCCGCGCCGAGATAGGCCGCCTGGCCCGGCGTGAACCAATCGGCGTCGATCAGCGCCGGGATCAACGGCGTATAGGCGAAGCGCGACAGGCCGATCCCGACCAGCGTGGCGCACAGCGCGGCGAGTGTCGCTCGCCTGGCGCGGGCCCGGTCACCCGGCGCGTCGCCGATAGCCGGTGCCCGCTGCGCCGCCGTCTCCGCTTCCGTCATCCCGGCAGACTAGATGGCCATCATAGCCAGGAAAAGCGATTGAAACTGATATCTATTATCTGGTTCAGAGATAGTTTGGCCTATTCGGCCGCGACCCGCGCGGCCGGGCGGACATGGTCGATGAAGCCGGCCAGCGCGCTCGAGACATAGCCGTCGCGGCGGCGGATGAACAGGGTCGCGACGTCGGCCTCGGCGCCGGCCAGGTCGTGTGTGGCGATCCGGCCCTCGCGCGCGGCCGCCGTCAGCACGCTCCGCGGCAACAGGGTTACGCCGAGGCCGGCGGCGGCGCAGCCGATAATGGAATCGATGGTGCCGAATTCCAGCTGCCGCAACCCGACGATGCCGCGCCGGGCCAGGATTTCCTCCAGCCGCTGGCGATATGAGCAGCCGGACCGCAGCACCACGATCTTCAGGTCCGGGATGTCGCTGAGATCGCCCAATGCCTGCACCGACGGCGCCGTGGCAACGGTCAGCGTTTCATGGAATACCGTCTCGGTCGCCAGCGCCGGATGGTCCACCGGACCGCAAACCAGGGCGCCTTCCAGCGCATGCGTCAGCACGGCATCGATCAGCTCCGCCGTGGTGCCGGTCCGCAGCACCAGGTCGACATGGGGAAATGCCGCCGCATAGCTCGCCAGCACCGGCGACAGGCGGATCGCGGCCGTGGTTTCCAGGGCCCCGACCGCCAACGGACCCTTAGGATGGCCGTCGTCGCCCGCGGCGCGGCGCGCGTCAGCCAGCAGGCGGCCAATGCGCTCGGCATAGGGCAGCAATCGCCGGCCCGCGGCGGTCAGCGTGACGCCGCGGTTGTGCCGCTCGAACAGCGTCGTGTCGAGCTCCGCCTCCAGCTGCCGGATACGGCCGGTCACGTTCGATTGCACCGTGTTCAGCTCGGCCGCGGCCCGGTTCATGCCGCCCAGCCGCGCCACGGCCTCAAAGACCTTCAGTGCGCTCGAATCCATCCCGGATTCCCTATCTGTTTTTCAGATAGCGATCTTAGCCGATCGTCGGTCTTTCGGATAGAACGGATGAGACGGGCTTGGGCTTTCCCGTCGCAAGCCGGCGTCAGGTCTGGCCGTTTGGCTCGCTGGAGCCGGCGGGGCGCGCGACTTGCCGGTGTCCGGCGATCGAGGCCAGGCGCGCGAAGCTCTGAATGCGGAGCATGCTGTGCTCGATGCTCAACAGGTTGTCGTCGCGCATGGACCGGAGTGTCCGGCTCACATGTACCGGCGTCATGCCCAGGGCGTCGGCAAGATGCTCCTGCCGCACCGGCAGATGAAAGGCCTGCTCGTCGGCCAGGCCGCGTCCGTGCAGCCGCTCGTAGAGTTCGAGAACCAATCCGGCGATGCGTTCTTCGGCGAAGCGCCGTCCGAGGTCGACCAACCGGGATTCCAGCCGCATGACCTCGGAAATCTGATGTTGCATGATATCCGCGAGCAGTGTGCTGTCCGATTGCACCGCTTCGGCGGCGGCTTCGCCGTTGAATTCCTGCAGCGAGCATTCGGTGATGGTCTGCACGATGTCGTCGCTCGACTCGGCGAACATCCGGTGGGCGTTGATAAGGTCGCCCGGGATGAGAAATTGCAGGATCTGCCTTCGGCCGTCGGGCAGCAGCCGGTAGCGGATCGCCCAGCCGTCATCCAGTACGATGATCCAGAATCCGCCCTCCGGATCGTCATTGGAGATCAGCTGGCGCGGCTTGACCGTTCTGGTGCGGCTAACGACCGGCCAACGGTCGTCGTCCTGCGCCTCCAGTCGTGCAAGTCCCGCGCGCAGCCCGATTACTGCGCGTTCCGTGGGATCCGATTCGCCGGAAAGAGACATACGCTTGCTGGCGTTGATGTTGGATGCCGGATTCAATCCCGCGGTCAAGGCGTGACGCCTCGACCGATCGACTGACGTCGTTGGCCGGCGCGTCGGAGCCGCGGTTCAGAGATTGGGCATGAAATCCGGCTGGCGGCGGAAACGTTGACGGTATCGATCAGGATACTAATCGCGTCGAGCCGATATGGTTCGCGACGCATCGGGAAACCTCCTCAAGCTTGTGGCTGATCTCCGCAAGCTTGCTCGCGGCCAGCGGTGACTGGCAGTCGACAGCGGCAAGTTCGTCGACGATCGATTCGTAAACCGGCAACAGCGGCAATAACGCTCCGTGGCCGGACTGCTGTGACAATCGGTGAAGACTGGCTAGCGAGCGCTTGCTGCTTTCGACGGCTTCGGTCTGGTGACGTTGAAAGCGAGGCGCCAGACGCTGCCGCACGTCTTGCTCGGTACCCCGGATAGCGGGATGTTTGACAACATTCTTCACGACAACATTTCCTTGCGACGATTCATCACGCGGCGGAACGACAGGTGCGCTCACGATGCCAAATGGGCGTTAGCCGCTTCGGCATCGGACAAATATCGACGCCGGCAACGAACAAAATCGTCAGGAAGCGAAATTTTTGCATGCCGGTAAATGGTGCGGCATTGTTTACGATCAACACTCCTTGACCCCCTATGCATAGGCGGGATCGCCCGCCGGCCAAAAAAACTCCTCCTAGAACTCCTGCCAGTCCTGGTCTTCTTCGGCCTTCGCCGCCGCGGCGGATGCAGCGCGTCCGCGGCCGACGGTCTCGACCTTTCGCTGCAGCACGTCCTGCTGTTCGTGCACCGGATTGGCGGGCGCCGCCGGTGCAGCCTCGGCAATGGCCAGATCCGGAGCCGCTTCCGCTTCTTCGCCGGTCTTGAAGAAGCCGACCAGACGCTGCAGGTCGGTGGTCTGCGTCTCCATCGATTGCAGCGCCGCCGTGGTCTCTTCCACCAGGGCCGCGTTCTGCTGCGTCATCTCGTCCATGTTCGACACCGCCGTGCCGACCTCGTCGATGCCCGAGGCCTGCTCCTTGCTGGCCGCGGCAATGTCCGAGATGATGTCCGCTACCTTCTTCACCGAGGTGACGATCTCCTCCAGCGAGGTGCCGGCCTTCTGCACCAGCCCGACGCCGTCGCGAACCTGGCTGTCCGAGTTGCTGATCAGGTCCTTGATCTCCTTGGACGCCCGACCCGACCGCTGGGCCAGCGCCCGGACTTCCGTCGCCACCACGGCGAAGCCCTTGCCGGCTTCGCCGGCGCGCGCCGCCTCGACCGCCGCGTTCAAGGCCAAGAGGTTGGTCTGGAAGGCGATCTCGTCGATCATGCCGACGATCTCGGTGATCTGCTTGGACGAGCCCTCGATCTTGCTCATGGCGTCCACGGCCGAGGCCACGACGTTGCCGCCGTTCGACGCCGCGTCGCGGGCCGCGACGGCCAGCTGATTGGCCTGCTGGGCGTTGTCGGCGTTCTGGCGCACCGTGGCCGACAGCTCCTCCATCGAGGCGGCGGTCTCTTCCAGCGACGAGGCCTGCTGCTCGGTGCGCGACGACAGGTCGCCGGCGCCGGCGGCGATCTCGGCGGCGCCGCTGTTGACGCTGGCGGTCGCCGCGATGATGCGCTTGGCGATGTCGCCGATGGTCTCGGCCATCTGATTCGAATCGTCCTTCAGCTTCAGGAAGGTGCCTTCATAATCGCCTTCGATGCGTTGCGTAAGGTCACCCTTCGACATGGCCGACATCACCGAGACGGTCTCGTTCAACCCCCGGTCGACGGTGCCGACCAGCTCGTTCATACCCTTCGCCAGCTCAAGCATGAAGCCCTGCTTGCCGGATTCCTCCAACCGCTGGCTGAAATCGCCGTGTCCGGCCGCCGCCACCAGGTCCGCGACTTCCGCCTCGATCGCGAGCTGTGCCGTCATGTCCGTCCATTCGACGGATGTGCCCAGACGTTCGCCGTCGGCGTCGAAGACCGGTGTCAGGTTCAGATCGAACGTCAATCCGCCGACCGTGACCCGACTGCGTTCGGGCGACCGCAGACCGTCCAGCAGGTTGCGCTGGTGCGACGGGTTCTTGTGGAACACGTCGATGTTGGTGCCGATCAGCTTGCTCACATCGAATGCCGGCAGTTGCTGACGGATTTCCGTCTCGCGGCTCGCCAGCAGGTCCAGGAAGGATTTGTTGACGTAGACGATGTTGCAGTCGGCGTCGGCGACCATGAAGTTCGTCGACGTGCCGTCCAGCGTCGCCTTGGCGCGCGCCATCTCCGCGTCGCTGATCAGCTTGTCGGTAACGTCCGTCCACTGGATCGCCGTGCCGATCCGTTCGCCCTGCTGGTTGAAGGCGGGCGTCACGACCAGATCGAATGTCAGGCCCGCAAGCGCGACCCGGGTTTCGTGCGGCGCCCGCAGCCCGTCCAGCAGCGTGCGCTGATGCGCGGGGTTCGTGTGGAAGACATCGATGTTTGTGCCGATCAGGTTGTTCACGTCGAAGGCCGGCAGTTGCTTGCGGATCGCCGCCTCGCGTGTCGCCAGCAGGTCCAGGAAGGACTTGTTGACATAGACGATGTTGAAATCGGCGTCGGCGATCATGAAGTTCGCCGTCGCGCTGTCCAGCGCCGATTGCGCCCGGGCCGACGACGTGCCGAGGGTCCGGATCTGTTCCAGCGAGCGGACCAGATCGCCCAGTTCGTCCCTGTTGTTCATGCCGGGCAGTTCGACGGTCATATCGCCGCCAGCCAGCTGGCCGACGCTGTCGGCGATGCGGACGACGGGCCGGCTGATGCTCCGCGAAATGATCTGCATCAGCACGAGCACCAGCACCAGCGCCACGCCATAGCCGACGCTCATCGCGATCAGCGTGTTGTTGGCGCTGCCTTGGTTTGCGTCCGTCAACGCCAGCAGTTCCGCGGCGATACTGTCCTCGACGCCCTTCAGGACGTTGATCTTCCTGGTGATGGCGTCGAACCAGAAGCTCCCGTCGACGCCTTCGGTATCGAAGCTTTCGATGCTGCGCGTGGCGACATCCCGCAGTCGGTTCACTTCCTTTGCGTCGGGGCCGTTCATCGCCGCGCTCAGGCGCTCGCGCGCCGCCGGCGTCGCGAAGCGCATGAAGCTGTCGAAATAGGCGTTCTGCTCCGCGATCAGGCTCGTGAAACGCCGATAAACCGCCAGCTCGAACCGGCCGGCGGTGAAACCGGCCGCGCCCATCGCCCGTTCGACGCCGGCGCGTTCCTTGCCCTGCAGCAGGCTGACATAGGCGTTGATCTTTGACGTCACCTCGGGGTTCGTGCTCAACGCCGCCATGGCGCCGACGATATCCAGCATGCCGGCGATGGTGCCGGTATAGTAGCTCGCCATCTGCGGCACGGTTGCGGTCAGGCCATCGACCCGGCCGCGCATGTCCGACAGCCCGGCAAGCTGCGCGTTGGCCTTGCGCACCAGCGACGCGAACTCCTCGCCATAGGCCTCGACGTCGAACTTCTGCAGCGAACCCTCGTAGGTGCTCAGCGCGCGGTCGCCGTTGACCCGCTGGCTGTTGATGCGGTCGGCGAATTTCTCGCCGCCGCTCGACACGAAGCCGGCCGACATGCCGCGTTCTTTTTGCAGTTCATGGACGACGGCGCTGATCTCGGTGCCCAGGGCGGCGAGTGCGCCGATCCGCTTTGCCTCGCTCGAGGCACGCCAGGTGTCGAGAAGCGCCTGCCCCAGCAGAAACACCAGCATGATGATCGGCAGTGCGGCGACCAGCGTCAGGCGGGTCGCGATCTTCAGATTGGAAACGCTATTGGCGAGTGACGGGAACGTCATTTTGCAAACCCCCATATCGAACGCCACAAAATGACGGCGTCTGTCGATATACACTCGTCGCAATTGCACTCCCGCTAGTTAAGTAAATCCTAAATCAGAGAATAAAACTGATAAAATTCAACCTATTTGACATATATTGAAAACATAAATTAACAATTACAACTCAAGTTATTAACATAAATTAAGGTCATATCTGGCGGTCAGTCGACTTGAACTTAGCGCCCAGCGCCGAAATCAAGTACCGAATTAACCTTCTGTTCATTTTCGTGAATTGATTCGACTGTTTTTGATTTCGCTTTCGGGTGGTTGGCGGCATCGATTTACTGTCCGCGCCGCGTCGACGTGAAAGAAGATCGTTCCGACCTACATCGACTGTTGTACCTGTTGTCTCCGCTGCGCGTCGGCGGCGAGCGCGGAAGGGTGAGGTCGGCATGGAGAGTTTCGGCGAGAAGCTGCGGATCGCCGTGATCGGCGCGTCGGGCGGCATTGGCGGGGCGTTGGTGCGGCATTTGTCCGGCGACGATCGCGTCGCCGAGGTCTTTGCGTTCGCCCGCTCGGAACCGGGTTCGGCTATCGCGGGGCCGCGCGTGACGCTGGGTCAAATCGATATCGAGCGCGAAGACAGCATCGCCACGGCGGCCGAGGTCGCGGGTCCGGTGCATGTCGTTCTGGTCGCGACAGGCATCCTCCACGATTCCGACGGCCTGCAGCCGGAGAAGAACTGGCGGGCGCTCGATGCCGAGGCGCTGCTGCGCGCCTACCGGATCAACGCCGTCGGCCCGGCCCTGATTGCGAAACACTTCCTGCCCCGGCTGCCGCGCGAACGCCGAACCGCCTTCGCGGCGCTGTCCGCGCGGGTCGGCAGCATCGGCGACAACCGGTTGGGCGGTTGGCACGCCTATCGCGCCTCGAAGGCGGCGCTCAACATGCTGATCAGGACGCTGGCCATCGAGCTGGCGCGAAACCGGCCGCGGGCGCTCTGCGTCGGCCTGCATCCCGGCACCGTCGATACCGCCCTGTCGCTGCCGTTTCAACGGGGCGTGCCGCCGGAGAAGCTGTTCGCGCCGGACGCCGCCGCCGCCCGCCTGCTGTCGGTGCTCGACGGGCTCGAACCGGCCGACAGCGGCCATCTCTTCGCCTGGGACGGCGCCCGCATCCCGTTCTGAATTTGCGCTAAACTGTCGCCTCGACGGTTCGTGGCCAGGCGGGCGAAAGCATGCATCAGCAGGCGCATCGCTGCGAGGAAGACGGTTGGGAGATCGTGCATGCCTATCCGCGGCGCGATCTCGAAGACTATGTCGTCCGTTATACGGGCTACTGGGAAAGCCGGCCGCAGCTCGTCCGCTGGCGTGAGCCGGCGACGGCCGTCGTCCCGTTCATCGTCAACCTCGGACCGGCCTTTCGCATCCGCCTCGGCGATGACGTCGATGGCGAGCGGGACTACCGCAGCTTCGTCGCCGGCATCAACGACGACTTCGCCATGGTCGAGGCCGTCGGCGCCACCTATTGCGTACAGATGGATCTGACGCCGCTCGGCGCCTACCGCCTGCTGCATCTGCCCATGTCCGAGCTCGCCAGCCGGATCGTCACGCTGCCCGATGTGATCGGCGTCGATGTCGATGATCTGGCGGGCCGGCTTTACGATGCGTCCGACTGGACGGCCCGTTTCGCGTTGCTCGACGGCTTCGCCCGCCGCCGGCTGGCGAGCGGCCGTCCGCCCACGGCGGCCGTCGCCTGGGCCTGGCGGCAATTGGTGGCGAGCCGGGGCCAGGTTCGCATCGAGCGGCTGACCGATACCTTGGGTTGCAGTCGCAAGCACCTGTCGCAGCGCTTCGCCGTCGAGGTCGGCAAGCCGCCGAAAACAGTCGCCCGCATTCTGCGCTTCGAGCACGCCTGCGCGCGGATGCGGCATGCCGCCGATCGGAGCTGGACCGGCATTGCCGTCGACTGCGGCTATGCCGATCAGGCGCATATGATCCGCGAGTTCCGGTCGTTCGCGGGCCTGACGCCGGTCGAGTTGGCCGGTCGCGACACGGGCGAGGGCGGCGTCCGCGAGCTCGGCTAGCACTGGGCGGTAACATTCGTTCAAGACCGCCAGGCCATCAGGGCGTAGGTGTTGGGCACTAATTCCGAACCATGAGAGGCCAAGCCATGCCAACCGACCTCGTCGAACCGACCCGAATCTATCCCACCCTGCGCTATCGCGACGCGTTGACCATGATCGACTGGCTGATCGGCGCCTTCGGCTTCGAAAAGCATGTTCTGTACCCCGGACCGGACGATACCGTCGCGCACGCCCAGCTCTGCCTGGGCTCGGGCATGATCATGGTCGGCACGGCGCGCGCTGACGATTTCGACAAGCTGGTCGGCAGCATCGACGGCCCGAAGATGTCGGGCCAGGCCGTCTACATTGCCGTCGACGATACCGACGCGATGCACGATCGTGCGAGGGACGCCGGCGCTGAGATCGTCATGCCGCTGACCGATACCGACTACGGCAGCCGCGATTTCGTCTGCCGCGACCCCGAAGGCTATCTCTGGTGCTTCGGCACCTACTGGCCCAAGGCCCACGAGCCGGCGATGCCGTCAGGCGAGTAGCGCCCCCAGATAGGTCCGCACCGGTTCGTGGTCTAACAGTCGGTCGAAGTCGGCGGCGTGCGTCAGTGTGCCGTTCTGCACAAAGATGAAGCGCTCGCAGATCTCGCGCAGGATATCGAGGTGGAAGGCCTCGTTCGGGTGCAGGCACAGGAACACCAGCCGGCCCTCGCGCCGCAGCCTGGCGAAGAAGTCCAGCATGAAGCCGATATAGCCGTCCTGGGTGTTGAACTGCGGTTCGTCGAACAGATGCACCAGCGGATAGTCGCTGCCCGCGCGCTGCATCAGAAACGCCGGCCGGGTCTTGGCGAAGTGCCGCACCTGATAGGACTGGTGATAGTGGATCGCCAGCCGGTCGCGCTCGTCATAGCGCACCCGGTGGATATCGCGGCCGGCGCACAGCACGTGGCCGGCGGTGGGGCGGTTCGAGCCGGTGATCAGCTCGAACAGCGTCGTCTTGCCCGAGCCGTTCGGACCCATGACGCCGACGATCTGCGGCGCCGCCACGGTGAAGTCGGCCCGCAACCGAAACGTTTCGCGCCGGTCGAACAGGCCCTGGCGGTAGACCTTGGTCAGGCCCTCGACGGCCAGCAGCGGCGGGTCGCTTGTCATATGCCCAACAGCCGTTCGCGTGCGGCCGCGTCGTTCAGCAGGTCGCGCGCGGCGCCGCCGTGAACGATGCGGCCCTGGTCCATGACATAGACCCGGTCAGCCACCTCCAGCGCGCTGACCGCGTTCTGCTCGACCACCAGGACCGAGATGCCCTCGGCCTTGAGGCGTTCGATCGCCGCCATCACGTCCTGCACGATCTTTGGCGCCAGGCCCTGGGACGGCTCGTCGAACAGCACCAGGCCGGGCGCGCCCAAG
Source organism: Alphaproteobacteria bacterium (assembly GCA_965232515.1). GTDB lineage: Bacteria > Pseudomonadota > Alphaproteobacteria > JANQKO01. The sequence continues at coordinate 4,784,793 of CBDDPY010000002.1, forward strand.
AGCGCCCGGGCGATCGCCACCATCTGCATCTCGCCGCCCGACAGGTTCTCGGCGTCGCGCCGGGTCAGATGCGCCAGCGCCGAGAACAGCTCGAACACCTCGCCCATCTCCCAGGCGCGAAACCGGGTCGTGCGCCGGCCGATGGCCAGGTTCTGCGCCACCGTCAGGGTCGGGAAGATCCGCCGGTCGTCCGGCACCCAGCCGATGCCGCGACGCGAGATCTCGTGCGTGGTGGTTCGTGTGATGTCGTCGCCGTCGAACCAGATCGTGCCGGCACGCGGCGGGTTCAGGCCCAGAATGGACCGCAGCGTCGTGGTCTTGCCGGCGCCGCTGGCGCCGAGCAATGCTACCACCTCGCCGACATCGACCTCCAGCGTGACGCCGAACAGCGCCTGCGTTTCGCCGTAGAGCGTTTCGATGTCGCGCAGCTGCAGCCTCATGCCAACGCTCCCAGGTTCGAGCGCTGCACCCAGGGGTTTTCCCGCAGGGCCTCGGGCGTGCCCTCGGCGATCACCTGGCCCCAGTGAATGACCGAGATCCGGTCGGCGAGCCCGAACAGGAACCGCATGTCGTGCTCGATGACGACGATGGTCGTCCGGCGTTTCAACTCCGAAATCAGCTCGGCCAGGCGCGCGGTGGCGGACGCGCCCAGACCCGCCGTCGGCTCGTCGACGAACAGCAGGACCGGCTCGGTGGCCAGCGCGACGCCGATCTCCAGCGCCCGGCGCTCGCCATAGGACAAGCTTTTCGCGTTCTCGTGCTCGCGCCCGGCGAGGCCGACCCGCCGCAGCAGCTCGGCGGCGCGGTCGCGCGTTTCGGTGTCGGCGTCCAGCGCATGCAGCGCGTGAAAGCCGCGCCGCCGCACCTCGGGCAGGGCGATCACCACGTTGTCCAGCGCCGTGTAGTCGTCGAACAAGCTCATGATCTGGAACGACCGCGAGATGCCCTTCTCGACAATGGCGTGCGGCGACAGCCCCGTGATGTCGGCGCCGTCAAACAACACCCGACCGCGGTCCGGCTTGTAGCGGCCCGTCAGCACGTTGAAGCAGGTGGTCTTGCCGGCGCCGTTCGGTCCCATGATGCCGGACAGCTGGCCAGACTCGAAACTGAGGCTGATGTCCTCCAGCACGACCTGCTGGCCGAACCGCTTGTGCAGATGATGGGCTTCGAACAGCGCCATGCTCAATGCTCGGGCCGCACGGCCGGGGCGGGCGTGGTCGTTGGCTTTGGCCGCCGCCCCAGGTCGCGCCAGATACCGGCCAGACCGTCCGGCTTGAACATCACCAGCACCACGAACATAAGACCGAACCACAACAGCCAGGTGTCGGTGTAGGCGCCCAACACGTCGCGGGCGACGAAGTACAGGATCACGCCGACGACCGGCCCCCAGAAGCTGACGAAGCCGCCGCCGATCAGGACGATCAGCACGATCGTGCCCGACCATTGCAGGCTCATGATGTTGATGTAGGCGCCTTCCTGGGCCATGGCGAACAGGCCGCCGGCGAGCCCGGTGATGGCGCAGGACAGCGTGAACACCGACCATTTGAACAGCGTCACCGGATAGCCGACGAACGCGACCCGCATCTGGTTCTGCTTGATCGCCCGCAACACCCGGCCATAGGACGAATGCGTCAATCGCCACAGCAACGGCGTCAGCACGACATAGGCCGCGAAGCAGAGGTAGTAGAGCCCGACATTGTCCGTCGTCGGCAGCGCCGTTAGGCCGAGCTCGACAGGCAGCCGGGCGATGTTCAACAGGCCGTCCTCGCCGCCGGTGACGCTGGTCCATTTGCTGGCGATGAAATAGAAGATCTGCCCGAAGGCGATCGACATCAGCGCGAAATAAATCCCCCGCCGGTGCGACAAGAACGCCGCCGTAAGGCCGCCGAATACGGCCGTGGTCAGCACCGCGGCAGCCAAGCAGAACCACAGATTCGGCCAGATGTTGAACTGCGCCAGGCCGAAGGCATAGGCGCCGATGCCGAGGAAGGCGCCGTGGCCGAACGACGGCAGGCCGGTGTAGCCCAACAACAGGTTGAAGCCGAGCGCGAACAGAATCCAGATCAGAACCTCGACGCCGAGATAGTGATAGAGGCCGACCGCCTCGATCCACAGCGGCAGCGTGCCGAAGGCCACGAACGACAGCAGCATCGGGCCGGTCACCCAGGCCTTGGTCTGCTTCAATGGATAGTCCATCGCCGCCGCCGCCTCAGGCTTCCAGCACGCTCGCCTTGCCGGCGAGCCCGCGGGCGCGGAACGTGACCACGGCCAGCAGCAGGAGGTACATCGACAGCAGCGACCAGTCGGTCAGGAAGGCGCCGGTCAGGCCGACCACCAGGCCGACCAGGATGCCGGCCGAGACCGCGCCCCAGAAGCTGCCGACGCCGCCCAGCACGATGACCACGAAGGCCGGGATCACCGCGTCGACGCCGACCACCGGGCGGATGCCCCAGATCGGCGCCATGACGATGCCGGCGATGCCGGCCAGCGCCGCGCCGAAGGCGAAGACGTAGAGCCTGAGCCGTTTCAGGTTGTAGCCCAGCGCGCGCACCATCTCGCTGTCATGCGCGCCGGCCTTGATCACGGCGCCATAGGGCGTCTTGTTCAGGAACAGCCAGAGCACGCCGATCATCGCCGCCGCGAACAGGGCCGCGTAGATGCGATAGGTGGAATAGATCAGGTCGCCGAAGATGAAGCCGCCGGAGATGCCGCGCGGGATCGGCAGGTAGTATTCGCTGCTGCCCCAGATCTCGCGGATCGTCTCCTCCAGCACCAGCGCCGCGCCGAAGGTCAGCAGCAGGCCGTAGAGTGGGTCGCCGCCATAGGTCCGGCGCAGGCACAGCTCCAGGCCCATGCCGACGACGGCGACCACAGCCGGCCCGACGATCAGCGCGATGACATAGCGCGGCACCGCCGGCAGCGCGTAATAGGGCTCCATGAACGCGAACGGCAGGCCGCCGTCCGGCGCCATCACCGCCAGCGCAATGTAGGCGCCCAGTGTGAACAACGCGCCGTGCGCCAGGTTGATCACTTCCATCACGCCGATGATCAGCATGAAGCCCAGCGCCAGCAGCGCGAACAGCAGCCCCAGCGCAACGCCGTTGATCAGGTGCGGTATCAGGTCGTACAGCATGTCCGTCGCGCAACAGGTTCCCCTCTCCCGCCGAATGCTGCGGGAGAGGGGAGCGTCAACAACTCGCCGACCTCAACCCTGGTCGTAGTTCGGCGTCGCGTCGTAGGACTCGAGCGAACAGGTATCGTCCGCCGACGCCCGGATCGATTCCGGATCCGACCAGCTCAGGATCTTGAAATAGTCGCTGTCGTCGCGCGGCTTCTTGTTGCCGGTGGCCAGATAGATCGTCTGCTGCACGTGATGCGAGTTCGGATCGATGACGGCGTCATGGTGCTGCATCCGGTCGGCCGCCGCCATCGTCCGGCCCTCCAGCGCCTTGATGATCTTGATGTTGTCGGTTCCGCCGACTTCTTCGATCACGCGCAGCAGTTCGCGCACGGCGACGTAGCCGTTGTAGGTCACGTTGCCGGGTACGTTGATCCGGGTCTCGGGATAGGCGGCCTGATAGCGCTTGACGAAATCGCCGACGCCCGGCAGGTGCAGATAGTGGTACCAGGTCGTGCCGAACACGCCGAACGCGGCGTCCGCGCCCAGGCCGTAAACGTCCGGCCAGTCCTGCTGGTTGTTGATCCAGGCCGGCTTCTGATCCAGGTTCATGTCGCTCACCTGCTGACGCATGACCTTGAAGTCGTCGCCGCCGACCGCTGCCGCGACCACGTCGGGCTTGGCCTGCTGGATCTTCAACAGCACGCTCGACCAGTCGCGCGTGCCAACCGGGATCGCCACCTCGTCGATGACCTCGGCGCCATAGCCCGCCGCCACCTTCTTGGTCGCGGCGTTGGTGTTCTGGCCCCAGACATAGTCGTTGTACATCAGGAACCATTTGTCGCCGAAGGCGTTGATGGCGTTGCGGGCCGCGGCGCGCGAAAAGTTCTCGCCGTTGCCGTCCCAGACGAACTTCACCCGATGGCAGTTCTTGCCCGATTCCGTGGGCGAGCTGGAATTGGTGTTGAAGTAAATGCAGCCGTACTTCTGCGCCACCTGGCTGATCGCGTTCGCCGTGCCGGATTGGATGGCGCCGACCAGGAAGTGCACGTTCTCGCGGCTGATCAGCCGCTCGGCGACGCGGGTGCCGGTCTGCGGGTTGGTCTCGGTGTCCATCCACAGATATTCGACCTTACGCCCCAGCACGCCGCCGGCTGCGTTCGCTTCCTCGATCGCCATGATCGTGCCGCGCTTTTCGGCCTGGCCGGAGTTGGCGAACTGGCCGCTGGCGTCATGCGTCAGACCGATTCGGATCGGCTTGTCCGACTTCGCCGCATAGACGCGGGTATGCTTCCACGGCCCGAACAGCGTCGCACCCCCGGCCGTGCCCGACAACAACGCCGTCGCCAGAAAGCCGCGACGGGACATTCCCTTCTTCGACATCGATTCCTCCCCTGATGATGTTTCCGGCGCCTGCATGTGCGCCGTTGTTCTTTGCGATCTGAGAGAATGAATTTTCTATCTCACAAATTTGAACGAATTTTCTGTTTTTATGTCAAGGCCGAAAATTCTATTTTATGTGTGGAAATAGAAATTTCGTTCAAACCGGCTTGCCCGGTGGCAGGTGCGCCGCTATACGGCCTAGGGGTCCGACAACGGAGAAGTACATGGCAGCAGACGGTCCGGCGCCGGCGTCCTTCGACAGCCTCCGTCACGAATTGCAGGCGCGCTACGACGATCTCAGCCCGCATCTTCAGCGGCTGGCCCGGCACGCGCTGGAGGATCCGAATGCCTTCGCGCTCGAGACCGTGGTGGTGCTGGCCGAACGCGCGGTGGTCCAGCCTTCGACGCTGATCCGCTTCGCCAAGGAGTTCGGCTATTCCGGCTTCTCCGACATGCAGAAGGTATTCAAGCTGCGGCTGATCGAGGGCGCGCCGGTCTACCGCGAGCAGATCTATCGGGCCCGCACCAACCTCGAAAACGCCGCCCGCGATAACCCGGTCGATATCCTGACCGAGTTCGCCGACGCCTCGATCCTCTGCCTCGAGCGCCTGAAGGAGACCGTGTCGCCGGACTCGCTCGCCGCCGCCATCGGGATGATGGCATCCGCCCGGCAGATCTTCGTCATCGGCGTGCGGCGGGCGTTCCCCGTTGCCTCCTACATTGCCTACGGCCTGACCCGCCTCGAATATCGCTGCCAGTTCCTGGATTTCGTCGGCGGCATGGTGCCGCAGCAGGCCGCGACCATGACGCCGGACGATCTGTTGATCGCCGTGTCGTTCACAGAATATGCGCTGCCGGTGGTCGAGGTCGTGCGCGACGCCGACATTCGCGGCGTGCCGACGCTCACCATCACCGACGTGCCCTCCAGCCCGCTCGCCAAGCACGGCCGCGTGTTCTTCTGCGTCGACGACGCCGACATCCACCGCTTCCGGCCGGTCGCCGGCTCCATCGGTCTCGCCCAGTCGCTGATCATCGGTCTCAGCTATTACAACGACGCCGGCGCGGTCAAACCGGCATCCGGCAAACGCCGGCGCAAGACCAGGTGACCGCCGCTGTCAGATCAGCAACGCAACGATCAACCAGATATAGAGCGGCGCCGGCACGGCGACCCAGATCAGGAAGATCGGCAGCCAGCGCGACGGCCGCAGGTGTGTGCGGAAAACGGTCATCGTCAAGCTCCGAACCATTGATAGAGGGTGAGCAACGCCAGGATGCTCAATCCGACCGCGAAGGCGAGGCGCGCCGACCCGGTCAGCCGCCGCGCCGCGGTGTCGGTCCGCGACGCCGGCAGGTGCCGGCTGTCGACGATCAGCCCATGCGCCAGCAGCCCGAACGCGACGAACCAGACCAGGGTCAGAAACTCGGCGGCAAGCACGGCATAAACGGCCATCGCTGATATCCTTCCCTCGGCTAAAATATGTATCTCATCTACATCTTTATATGGCACTCCCGTCGCAGAAAGCAATATCCAATATGCATATTTAAAACGTGACCGTGCGGCTACCGGTAGGCGGGCGCCCGCGCGCCGGTCTGCTCGAACACCGCCTTCGCCGCCACCAGGCCGTTGTAGGCGGCGGGCATGCCGGCATGGAGTTGCAGCAGCATCATGATCTCGACGATCTCGTTACGGCTGACGCCGACATTCATCGCCGCGGCGATGTGGAACCGCAGCTGCGGATCGGCGCCGCCCATTGCTGCCAACGCGGCGACGGTCGCAATCTGGCGCCTGCGCAGATCCAGGCCGGGCGGCCCGAACACGTCGCCGAAGATCCGAAACGTGGTGTCGGCAAGATCCGGGGCCATGTCGCCGAAGGCGCGGCGGATGTTCGCCAGCGCTTCGGCGTCTAGCGCCCCGTAAGCCTCGGCGCCGACGGCGTATCGCGACTCATCAGTCTCGGCCACGCTCGACCGGGCGTCGTCGGGCAGAAGGCCGCGCGCCGCCGCCACCCGTTGCAGCACCGCCATGGCGTCGACGGACCGGTGGAAACCGCGATAGGCCACCAGCTGTGTGATAATCAGCTCCAGCTCCGCGACCGTAACGCCGGCATTGATTGCCGCGTTGATCTGCACCTCCAACGCCTGTTCCGCGCCGCCCATGGCCGTCAGCGCGGCGACGCCGACCAGCGGCTCGTCCGTCGCGGCCAGAACCCCCCGTCCGCGAAGGTCGCCATAGCCGCCGCGCACATAGGCCGTCGCCAGCGTCGGCGATACTGTGGCCACGAGATCAAGCAGCGCTTGCCCCTCGGCGCCCTCGATGGTCAAAAATCGCGCCGCCGCGTCGTCAGATGTATTGGCCGTCGCCATCCGTGCGTCCATCATGTTTGCTCCCGCAAGAACCGCGGCAACGATGGCCGCCCGACTGGCCCGGGCAACGAGCTGACGCATCGCGTTCGGCTGGATAGCCGTCATGCACATGCCAATCTCCTATTGCACGGACTGAACTATTCATTCGTTACATGCAATGATGTATATCCGATTGTTGCAGATGATAATGGCCGCAGACGCAACGCAATCGTTCGCGGAGCGAAAGAATGACGGACCTGAGCCAGCCCGGCCTGGACCTGATCCAGGCCTTCGTCGCGGTCGCCGACCGGCTGAACTTCGCTGCCGCGGCAAAGTCGCTGAACGTCACGCCTTCGACGCTCAGTCGGCGCATCGGCGCGCTGGAAGGCCGTCTGGGCACCCGCCTCTTCAACCGCACGACGCGGCGGGTGGCGTTGACGGAGGCCGGGGCGCGGTTCCACCGGCGCTGTCAGCGGGCGCTCGACGAGCTGCAATTGGCCGAGGCCGAGCTCGCCTCGATGGCCGCCGCGCCGCAAGGCCTGCTGCGCGTGCATGCGCCAATGAGCTTCGGCCTGATGCGGGTGTCACCGGCCCTGCCGGCCTTCTTCGACCGCTATCCCGGCGTCGACATCGATTTGGTGCTGAGCGACGCCTTCGTCGATCTGGTGCAGGAACATGTGGACGTCGCGATCCGCATCGGCAATCTGCCGGATTCATCGCTCATTGCCCGCAAGCTGGCGCCCAACCGCCGCTTTCTCTGCGCCAGCCCGGATTACCTCGAGCGGCATGGCCGGCCGCGCCGGCCCGAGGATCTGGCCGCGCATAGCTGTCTCAACTTCACCTTCCTTCAGTCGGGCGACGTCTGGCGGCTGGTCGGCCGCGACCGGACGGCATCCGTGCGGGTCTCCGGCCGGCTGCGCGCCAACAACGCGCTCGCCGTGCGCGACGCGGCGCGGGGCGGACACGGCATCGTGCTGCTGTCGGATTTCATTGCCGGCGATGACGTCGCCGCCGGCCGTCTGACGCCGGTTCTCAAGGCCTGGGCGCCGGAACCGAGCGATATCTATGCGATCTATCCCAGCACGGGCTTCATGCCGCCCAAGGCGCGCGTGTTCGTCGACTTCCTCGTTGCGCGTTTTGCCGACGGCGGCAAGGCGGGCTAAATGCCGGACATGGGCTGCGGGCGCGAGCCGTCGGTGAAACGGCCGTAGCGGAAGGGCGTTGGATCGACGATCGGCGTCCTGCCGGTCACCAGGTCGGCGAGCAAGCGGCCAGCGCCGGGCCCGATGCCGAAGCCGTGGCCGGAGAAGCCGGTGCCGATGTAGAGGCCCGGCAGCTTGTCGACATCGGAGATCACCGGCACCGCGTCCGGCGTGGCGTCGATCAGGCCGGCCCAGCGGTTGGCGTAAGCTTTGCCCTGAAACACCGGATACGCCTTCGGCAGGTTCCCGGCTGCCGCATCGAGAACGCCCGCCACCGGCTCCGGATCGAGCACCCGGATGCGCTCGAACGGCGAGACCCCGTCCAGCGCCCAGCGCTTGCCCAGCCGCGCCTCGGTGAAGAACCGCTTGCCGAAGCGCAGCCGCAGGTCCTTCCACTCCATGCGCAGCACGGGCAGGAAGTCCAGCAGGTAGCGGAAGCTGTCCGGGACGATCTCGGCGACGGTGGTGGTGCCGTTTGCGATCGTGTAGCCGCCGTCCTGCCGCTTGCGGAAAGCGAACCCCGGCCCGATCGCCGCCGGTTCGGGACCGCCGTCGAACGGCTGCAGCCGCATCACCGAGGACAGCACTTTGAGTTGCGGCAGCCGCAAGCCGAGACTTCGGCAGAACATGCTCGACCAGGCGCCGCCAGCCAACACCACCGACGAACAGCCGATGCGGCCCTTCTCGGTCACCACGCCCGAGATCCGGCCGCCCTCGGTCTCGACCCCGCGCACGGCGCATTCCGTCAGTATCGTGGCGCCGAGCTTGCGGGCGCCGGCGGCGATCGCCGGCGCCGCCAGCTGCGGCTCGGCCCGGCCGTCGCTTTCGGTATAGAGCGCGCCTTCGAACGGCATGGCCGCGCCCGGCAGCAGCTTGTCGAGCTCCTCGCCGCGGATAATGCGGCTGTCGAGCTGGAACGCGCGGACATGTTCCAGCCAGGCCTCGCGCCGGGCCATGTCGGCCTCGGTCTTGCAGAGATAGACGATGCCCGACGGCCGGAAGCCGGTCTCGCCGTCCACGATCTGGTCCATCTGCCGCCACAGGCCCATGCTTTCGATCATCAGCGGCACTTCGCGCGGGTCGCGGCCCATCTTGCGCACCCAGCCCCAGTTGCGGCTGGACTGCTCGGCGGCGATCCGGCCCTTCTCGCACAGCGCCACCGAGACGCCGTCCTGGGCCAGGAACAGCGCCGTGCTGACGCCGGCGATGCCGCCGCCGATCACCACCACGTCCACGCGTTCGGGCAGCGTCTCGTCGGCCTGAAACGGCGCCAGCGGCGGCGCCTGCCACGGCGCGCCGATACCGTTGGTGCGTTGTTCGTTCATGCCGCCATCGTTCCCGAAACGGCGGGCCGGCGCAACCGAAGCGATTGCTGACGCGTCGGCGTTGGCGCTATTTGACCTCGATATAGAACGTCGCCCAGGGCCAGCGCTGTTCGTCCTCGTCGGTCACGGGCTTGCCGTCGCGCCGCTGGTAGACGATCCAGAGCGGTCCGCGCTGGCCGATGTCGAGATAGCGGCCGTCGCGCTTGACGCCGACGATCCAGTCGAAGGCCGCGACGTCGGCGGCGGACAGCTCGGACCCGAAGCCGTCGAGCGCGAACAGGGTCACGTCCTTGCCCGTCGCGCCGGCGGCCGCCAGTACGTCCTTCAGCCACGGCCCCTCGAACCGGGCCGGTTTCGGCCAGGCGTCGATGTCGATCTCTGTCGTCTGCATGCCCAGCGCTTCCAGCATGGCCAAATCGAAGGCCACGGCCCGCGCGAAGCTCTTGTCGTGATACTTCAGAAAGCCGTCCTCGAAGTCGTCGAAGGCCGGCCGGTTGGACGCGGAGATATTACCGGCGATGGTCAGCACGACTTGGCCGGTCGGCGTCGCCGGCTCGGCCGCCCGCGACGGCCCGCTTGCGATCGATACGGCGAGCGCAACGACCGCCGCGCAGGCGAGGGCGCCGAGCCCCCGTCGGGTGTGTCGGGCCGTTGATGTGGCAATGGTCATGGCGATGCCCCCTGGTTGTCAGCGCCCCGATGTTGCCGCAGTTCGCCGCGTCGGTCGACCATGGCCGTCATTGACCGGTCAGACAATCGATCCAGTTTGGCTCACATGAACGACGACATGGACCGTCCCGAGATCGACCAATGCCCAGACGGCGCGGCGTTCCGGCGCTTGTCCTCAAGATTGCCTCTCTTTTGCCACAATCAAATGCTACTGCCCGACACTCCCGATTGCCGGAAACAGGCTTACCGACATCTCGAAAATCCGCCGACCCGAACCGGGCAGTGATCCGGCATGTGCGCACTCATTCCCGAAACATCCGATCGACGCCGCGCTCGCGCGCGACTGGGCGCGATTGCTTAAGCGGTATGCGCGGCCGAGCACGGGGCGCAGTCTGTTCGAGCTGACGGTCACCCTGGTGCCGCTTGTGGCCATCTGGGTGCTGATGGTCTTGAGCCTCGACTATGGCTACTGGATCGCGCTCATTCTGTCCCTGCCGGCGGCGGGACTGCTGGTGCGCCTGTTCATGATCCAGCACGACTGCGGCCACTACGCGTTTTTCAAATCGCGGCGCGCCAATGATCTGCTCGGGTCATTGATCGGTGTGCTCACGCTCACGCCGCATGGCTATTGGCGCGATGCGCATGCGATCCATCACGCAACGTCGGGCGATCTGGACCGCAGCGACATCGGCGAAGTCATCTTGATGACGGTGCGCGACTACGAGGCGTTGCCGCGTTGGCGCCGGCTGGCCTATCGCCTGTATCGCCACCCGCTGGTGTTCTTCGGCCTGGGGCCGGTCTATGTGTTCGTTCTCAAATTTCGACTGCCGCTCGACATGTTGTGCCGCCGCTGGCGCCTGCTGCCCGGCGTCATGGTCACGAACCTGGCCATCGGCGGTGTCGTCGCCCTGATCGGCTTCGTCGTCGGCTACGCGGAATTCGCGATGGTTCAGGTACCGATCACCATGATCGCCGCGTCAATCGGCGTCTGGCTGTTCTTCGTTCAGCATCAGTTCGAAGATACCTATTGGGGCCGGTCGGACGAGTGGGATTTCCATAGCGCCGCCGTTGCCGGCAGTTCGTACTACGATCTGCCGGGGGTGTTGCGCTGGTTCACCGCCAATATCGGCGTACATCACGTGCATCATCTGTGCAGCCGGATACCCAACTATCGTCTGCAGGCTTGCCTGAAGCGAGTCCCGGAACTGCGCCTGATCAATCGTCTGACGCTACGCCAAAGCGTGGCCTGCGTGCCGCTGACCTTATGGGACGAGCAACGTCAACGGCTGGTGAGCTTTCGCACGTTGGCGCGAAACCGCGCGGCGGCGAAGCGTGCATCCGAAAAAGAAAGCGGCTCACGGACGGATCCGTAAGCCGCATTTGTTGCACGAGATTCAATACGTGCGGGCCGGCTCAGGCCGCCCGTTTACGCCGCCGCCTTGCGCTGGGCGGCGTATTCGCGTTGGCCGCGGCCGGGCGCGGCCGGCCGCGTCGGCGGCGCGACTTGCCGTTGGGCTTCTTGCCCTTGGGCGGGCCTTCGGCGCCGTCGGCCGGCGCATCGCCGACCACCGTCAGCCGCAGCCGGATCAGTCGCTCGATGTCGCGCAAATAGCCGCGCTCGCTGGCATCGCAGAACGAAAACGCGGCGCCGCCGGCGCCGGCGCGCGCCGTGCGTCCAATGCGGTGCACGTAGCTTTCGGGCACCTCGGGCAGCTCGTAGTTGATGACATGGCTCACCCCGTCGACGTCGATGCCGCGGGCGGCGATATCGGTCGCTACCAGGACCCGCGCCTTGCCGTCGCGGAACCGCTTCAGCGCGCGCTGGCGGGCGCCCTGGCTCTTGTTGCCGTGGATTGCCTCGGCGGCAATGCCGGTCTTGCCGAGCTGCTCGGCCACACGGTTGGCGCGGTGCTTGGTGCGGGCGAACACGATCACCCGCGACAGCGCCGGGTCGGCCAGGATCCGGACCAGCAGGGCCCGTTTGCCGCCGGCGTCGACATGGTAGACGTGTTGATCGATACGCTCGACCGGGGTCGCCTGTGGCGTCACCTCGACACGTACGGGATCGGTCAGGATCTCGCTCGACAGCCGGCCGATCTCGCCCGGCATGGTGGCCGAGAACAGCAGCGACTGACGGCTTTGGGGCAGGGCCCGGACGATCTTCCGGACGTCGCGGACGAAGCCCATGTCCAGCATCCGGTCGGCCTCGTCGAGCACGAAGAAGTCGACCGCCTCGAGCCCGACCCGGCCCTGGCCCATCAGGTCCAACAGGCGGCCGGGCGTGGCGATCAGGATGTCGACGCCGCGGGCCAGCGCGTCGACCTGCGGCTTCTGGCCGACGCCGCCGAAAATCACGGTCTGGCGCAGGCGCAGGTTCTTGCCGTAGGCGCGGAAGTCGTCGCCGATCTGGATCGCCAGCTCACGGGTCGGCGCCAGGATCAGGGCGCGGGGGCTCCGCGGCACCCGGTTGCGGCGCGCCGTCAAAAGCTGGTGCAGGATCGGCAGGGCGAAGGCGGCGGTCTTGCCGGTGCCGGTCTGGGCGATGCCCAGCATGTTCCGACCGGCGAGAAGTTCGGGTATGGCCCGGGCCTGGATCGGCGTCGGGATCACATGATTTCGCGCATTCAACGCACGCAGCAGCGGATCGGCCAGGCCGAGCGCTGAAAAACTGATATCGGTCACGCAAAGGTCCTTATGCGCCGGCGGGCGGCGTCGTTGACGCGGCCGGCTTCCGGCGTTTTGCCCGGCTCCGGGCGCGGCCGGAGGGGCTTGATGATGATCGATTGTTCCCGGGAAATGGCGCCGCATCGTGGCGGCGCTTCGCGCTATCGCGAGACAATGTACGCCGCAGACATGGCGCGGCCGGCTGAAAAAGTCAAGTAAATCAGGTTTTTATGTCTGATTGCGCGGATCGGCCGCGTGCCTTGATCCGAGGTTTCGGCCCCGGACCGGACTTCAGGCTACAGCAGGCCTTCACGCTGCGCGCGCTTGCGCTGCAGCTTGCGCTGCCTGCGGGCGGCCTCGGCCGCTTCGCGGGCGCGGCGCTCCGACGGCTTTTCGTAATGCCGGCGACGCTTCATCTCGCGGAACGTGCCCTCCCGCTGCATCTTCTTTTTCAGGACGCGCAGCGCCTGGTCAACGTTGTTGTCGCGCACGTAAACGATCACGGTTGCGGTCTCCTTTCGCGGTGCAACTTCGGCCGCCGGATTGGATCGAGCCCGCGCTGGGCGGGCCCGTTCCGGCGAAATCCGTTCGGCTTGGACCAGTGGTCCAGCCCCGGCCGCGGTGGCCGGTGGGTTCAGTCTTCCAGCTTCAGGTTTTCCGCCGAAGACTTCCCGTCACGGCCCGGCTGCAGCTCGTAGGACACGCGCTGACCCTCATCCAAACCGGCGATGCCGGCCCGCTCGAGCGCCGAAATATGCACAAATGCATCCTTGCCGCCCTCGTCAGGGGTGATGAAGCCGAAGCCCTTTACGGCGTTGAACCATTTCACGGTTCCTGTCGTCATTCGTCTTAGTCCTTCAAAAATTCGTGGACCGTCGGTGCCGCGTGCGCCGACGGGTCTCAGCCGATTAAGTTGCGAGGAGTAAGACGTCTAGGTCGGCGTGACGAAGCGAAATACGCCGCGTATCTCAAAGCGCTGATCCGCTGATATAGGCTGTTCCCGGCAAAAAGGCAATCGGGACGGACGGCATGCCGTGCCGTCAGCCGCCGAAGCGGCGGCGGTAGTCCTGGGGCGTCAGGCCGGTATGGCGCTTGAACAGGTTGCGGAAAAAGATCGGATCGTCATAGCCGACGGCATCGCAAACCGCCTGGATCCGCATGCCGCCGTTCTCCAGCAGGCGCTTGGCCCGGGCGATGCGCAGCTTTTGCAGGTAAGCGAGCGGCGTCAGGCCCGTTGCGGCCTTGAAGCGGCGGATGAAATTTCGCGGACTCATGCCGATTTCGCGCGCCAGCGGTTCCAGTTGCACCTCGCCCCGGTAGTCGCGGTGCAGCCGTTCCTGCGCCCGCTGGATCGCCTCGTCGTCATGGCGGGCGCCGATATCGAGGTGGGCGAAGGCGACCTGCCAGATCCGCGGCATCTCGATCAGCATGGCCTTGGCGCATTGCACCGCCACCTCGCGGCCGCAGAACTTCTCCACCAGATAGAGGCTCAGGTCCGAGGCCGAGTTGATGCCGCCGCCGCAATAGATGCCGCCGCTGTCGGTCACCAGATAGTCCGCCTGCCAGTCCACGTCCGGGAAACGCTCGGCGTAAAGCCGGGCGAACGCCCAGTGCATGGTGCCCTGCCGGCCGGCCAACAACCCGGCCTCGGCGACCAGCGCAACGCCCGAACAGACCGCCGCGATCTCGGCGCCTTGATCGGCCTGCGTCCGCAGCCAGGGCACGATCTCGGCGTTCCGCGCGATCACGGTATCGATGTCGTAGCCGTCCGTCGCCAGCATTTCGAGATCGAAGCCGGCGGCCGGCACGAAGATCAGATCGCTGCGCTCGACGTCCTCCAGCGCCCGGTCCGGCGTCAGCCGCATCGGCCCGTCCGGCGTCACGGTCTTGCCGCCGGGCGAGGCCGTGGTGACGCGGAACCTCGGCGCCGGCGACCCGTTGCCGAGCGCGTTCCAGATCACGCCGGCGCCGCGGAAGATCTCGATGGCGTTGACGGCGGTCGAGACATAGCCGCCGTTCAGGAACAGGACGGTGACGTCGATCATCCATCCATATGTTTGTCGGAAAAGACATTGTTCAATGGCATTTCCGCCATCTCACGTCAGACCGCTCGGTGCATAGATTTAGCCTGTCCGCCGGTGTTCGGCGGCCACCGCGAAACCGCACAGGAGCACAGACATGCCGTTCGTCAACGTTCGCACCGTCAAGGGCCTGCTGACCGAGGCCCAGCGCCAGGAGATGCAGGACCGCATCAGCCAGGTGATGCTGGAGATCGAGGGCCGGGGCAATCCCGATTTCCGGAAATACATCATGGTCCTGATCGAGGAGCATGACGCCACGGCCTGGGCCGTGCACGGCAATAAGCTCACGCCCGAAATCGTCGACGGCCTCGTCGCCGGTCTTTGATTCCTTGGGCTCAGGCCGGGGCCGGCACGTCCGGTCCCGCGCCCTTGCGCAATCCCTCCACCAGGCCGTCGACCACGGCGCGGACCCGGGCCGAGGTCTGACCGGTCTCCTTGTGCACCACGTGGACCGGCACGGCGGGCGGCTCGAAGTCTTCGAGCACCAGTTCGAGCGTGCCGGCCGCCAGTTGCGGGGCGATCATGTAGGACAGCACCCGGGTGATGCCGCGGCCGGCCATGGCGGCGGCGATGGTGGAATCGGCGTTGTTGGCCAGGAGCCGCGGCTGCGGCCGCACCCGCTCGCGTCGGCC
This sequence comes from Alphaproteobacteria bacterium, assembly GCA_965232515.1. Taxonomy (GTDB): domain Bacteria; phylum Pseudomonadota; class Alphaproteobacteria; genus JANQKO01. Next base: position 4,800,210 of record CBDDPY010000002.1, read on the forward strand.
GTCGTCGTCGAAGCGCCATTCGCCGGCCGCCGTCATGTGGATGAAATCGATGGTGTCGTGGTCCGCGAGGTCGGCCGGCGTGCGCGGCCGGCCGCGCGCCGCCAGGTAGGCGGGCGAGGCGCACAGCACCCGGCGCACGCTGCCGACCCGGATCGCCGACAGCGACGAGTCCGGCAGCTCGGCGATCCGCACGGCGATATCGACGCCTTCCTCCAGCAGCTGCACCACCCGGTCGACGAAGATCGCGGCGACCGAGATCCGCGGATAGCGGTCCAACAGGTCCAGCAGGATCGGCGCCACCTTCATGCGCCCGAACAGGACCGAGGCCGAGACGGTCACCCGGCCGCGGGGCTCGGCGTGCGCGCCGGCGGCGTGCCGGTCCGCCTCGTCGAGCTCGGCAAGAATGCGTCGGATGTCGGCGAGATAGCGTTCGCCGGCCTCCGTCAGCCGCACCGAACGCGTCGTCCGGTGCAGCAGCCGCGCGCCCAGCCGGGTTTCGAGCGCGGACACCGCGCGCGTCACCGATGCCGGCGACATGTCGAGCCGGCGCGCGGCGGCGGCGAAGCCGCCCTCCTCGGCCACGCGGGCGAAGACAGCCATGGTTTGCAGGCGGTCCATCGATTATTCCTGGATGCGAAATAGTCAGTTTCGGAATGACCATATTATATCGGAAACTGATCGATCTTAACTTTATCCCCGTTAGGCCGCCCAAATTCGCGGGCGCCGCCAATCAGGGGAGATAAAGGACATGTCGAGCACTGCGCGCACCAAGGGCGCCCATCACATTGGTTTGACCGTGCCGGATCTGGCCCGGACCCGCGCCTTCTTTTTGGATACACTTGGGTTCGAGCAGGTCGGCGAGGTGCCGGACTACCCGGCCGTCTTCGTCACCGACGGCGCGACCATGATTACGCTCTGGCAGGCTGCCGATCCGGAAAACGCCGTGGCCTTCGACCGCCGCAACGTCGTCGGATTGCATCACTTGGCCTTCAATGTCGGTGATGCCGATGCGCTGGCAGGATTGCACCGCACGCTCGCGACGACCGACGACGTCAAGATCGAGTTCGCGCCCGAGGCCCTCGGCGAAACGCCGCTCCGGCACATGATGTGCACGATCCCGGGCGGCATCCGCGTCGAATTCATCGCCGCCGGCGGCTGAGTCGCCCGGCAGGCCGATCGAGGCAGGGAGCAAGCGCCATGACCCAGGCCGCAACCCAAGACATTTCACCGTTTCACATCGGCGAGCAGGAAGTCCATGCCCGCCTCGGCGTGCGGGACATCGAGGACTGGGCCCGCAATGTGGTGCGGACCTACCTGCCCGAACAGCATCGGGACTTCCACACCGCGTTGCCGTTCCTGGTCACGGCCGCGCGCGATCGCGACGGCCGGCCCTGGGCCACGCTGCTGACCGGGCCGGACGGTTTCGTCAGGTCGCCCGATCCGCGATCGCTGCGGATCGACGCCAAGCCGGTCGGCGGCGATGCGCTCGCCGACGCCTTCGTTCCCGGCGCCGATGTCGGCATCCTCGGCATCGAGCTGGCGACGCGACGGCGCAACCGCGTCAACGGCCGCATCGCGTTGGACGATGGCGGCGTCGGCGCCATGGTCTTCGCGGTCGACCAGACCTTCGGCAACTGCCCGCAATACATCCGCGAGCGCGAATGGCAACGGGTCGAGGGCGTGCCGGCTGGCGCGCCGGTGCGCACCGATGCCCTGACGCCCACCCAGCGCGCCTGGATCGCCAAGGCCGATACATTCTTCATCGCCAGCGGCCATCGCGGCGTCGGCGAGAATCCGGCCTTCGGCATGGACGCCTCGCACCGTGGCGGCGATCCTGGCTTCATCCGGCTGGTCGGCGACCGGCGTCTCGTGTTCCCGGACTACGCCGGCAACAACCATTTCAACACCATCGGCAATCTGGTGCTCGACCCGCGCATCGGCCTGCTGTTCGTCGACTTCGAGACCGGCAGCCTGCTGCAGCTCAGCGGCCGCGCCAGCATCGACTGGGATTCGCCGGCCGTAGCGCAGTTCCCCGGCGCCCGGCGGCTGGTCGTCGTCGATATCGACGCGGTCGTCGAGCTGCCATCTGCCGTGCCGCTGCGCTGGGATGCCAGCGCCGATTCCGTTCGCTCACTGCGCCTGGTCGAGAAGATCGCGGAAAGCGACGACGTCACCTCGTTCGTCTTCGAAGCCCGGGACGGCGGGCCGCTGGCCCCGTTCAAGGCCGGCCAGCACCTGCCGATCGAGCTCGAGGTGCCGGACCAGGATGCGGCCGTGCGCCGGACCTATTCGTTGTCGGGACCGGCCGCCGGCGACCGCTACCGCATCAGCGTCAAGCGCGAGCCGCTCGGGCTCGCCTCGCGCCATCTGCATGACGACCTGGAAACCGGCGCGATCATCAACGCCCGCAAGCCGGCCGGCGAGTTCCTGCTGCCCTGCAGCGAATGCCCGGTGGTGCTGGTCAGCGCCGGCGTCGGCCTGACGCCCATGGTCAGCATGCTGCACGATATCTCGGACGGCGACGACGACCGGCCGGTCTGGTTCGTGCACGGCGCCCGCGACGGCGCGCATCATCCGCTGGCGAGGGAGGTGCGCGCGTTGGCCGATACGCGTCCCGACACGCACCTGCACGTCGCCTACAGCCGGCCGCGGCCCGAGGACCGGCCCGACGCCGACTATGACAGCGAAGGCCGGGTCGACGGCGCGCTGCTGGCGGGTCTGGTCGGCGGCCATGACGCCCACTATCTGCTCTGCGGCCCGACCGCCTTCATGGCCGAGGTCCAGAGCGACCTGGAGCGCCGCGGCGTGCCGTCAGCCCAGATCCACACCGAGACCTTCGGACCGGTGGGCTGACCCTCGGGCGCCCGGGTTACTGGGCGTCGATCGAGACTTCGACGCGCCGGTTGGCCGCGCGGCTGGCGGCCGTGTCGTTGGCGAACAGCGGCCGGCTGTCCCCGTGGCCCTGCGGCGTCAGGCGCGACGCCGGCAGCGCCGTGGTGTCGAGCCAGTAATGCACCACCGAGACCGCGCGGGCCGTCGACAGGTCCCAGTTCGAGCGGAAGCGTTCGGTCGCGATCGGCGTCGTGTCGGTGTGGCCGGCGACCAGGATATCGCCCTCGGTCCGTGCCAGCATGCGCGCCAGCTTGTCGAGCGCCGGCAGGATGCTGTCGTTCAGCGTCGCGCTGCCGGCCGGAAAGGCCACGGACTCAGGGAAACTGACGACGATGCTGCCGTCGCGCTCGGCGATCCGCAGCAGGCCGAGCGCCACCTCGCTCGCGAGCTGCCGTCGCAACCGCCACATCAGCGGCGGCGTCTCGAATTCGGTGACGTCGGCCGGAACCGGCGGCAGGGGCACGACGACGACCGGCGCGTCGCGCAGGTGTGCGCGCTGCGGATTGCCGTCGCGCTCGATGATGCCGGCCAGTCGCCGCAGGTGGTCCAGCCCGAAAGCCTCGCGCATGGTGCCGGCGATCTGTTCGTAGCGCTTTGCGTCCATCACCGAAAACGACAGCATCAGCACGAACAGCGCCAGTAGCAGCGACATCATGTCGGCGAAGGTGACCATCCAGCTCGGCGCGCCGGCCGCCTTGCGCTTGGCCATTATGCCGCCTTGCCGGTCGGCGCCGCCGGCGCATTCTCGGTCTTGGCCGGTGGCGCCTCCTGGTGACGCTGGTTCTCCGGCAGATAGACCTCCAGCAGCTCGGTCAGCACATCAGGGCTGTGCTTGGCGTGGATGCCGACGATGGCCTCGATGATCAGCGACTTGATCAGGCGGTCGTGCTGCGTCTTGGCCTCCAGCTTCTCGGCGATCGGCAGCGCCACCAGGTTCGCGATCAGCGCGCCGTAGAGCGTGGTCAGCAGCGCGATCGCCATGGCCGGGCCGATGGTCTTCGGGTCCTCCATGGTGCTCAGCATCTGCACCAGCCCGACCAGCGTGCCGATCATGCCGAAAGCCGGCGCCGAGTCGCCGATGCCCCGGAAGATCCGCTCGCCCACCTCCTGGCGCCCGGCGTCCAGGTTCATCTCCTTGGTCAGCGTCTCGCGGATCACGCCGATGTCGATGCCGTCGACGCAGAGCTGGATCCCGCGCTTGAAGAAGTCGTTGCGCACCGGCGCCTCGTCGAGCGCGAGAAAGCCGCTCTTGCGCACGACGCGACAGAGCTCGGCGGCCTGAGCGACGATCTCCGGCGCGTCGTCATGCGCGTTCCGGAACGCCGCCTGCAGCCCCACCTTGAAGGCGACGAAGACCTTCCGGATCGGGAACTTGATCAGCGTCGCCGCGAAGGTGCCGCCCAGCACGATCAGGAAGCCCGGCAGATTCAGGAACACCCAGAAGTCCGAGCCCACCAGCACGGCCATGGCCACGACGGCCATGCCGAGGATCAGGCCCAGGAGCGTCGCGATATCCATGCCGCCGCCGGTCCGTCAGGCGTCCGCGGCCGACAGGCTGCCGGCCCGGACGGCGGGCGAGGTCCAGTTATCCTGGTGCCGGCGGATGATTGCCGCCACATGGTCGGCGAGCTCCTTCGGCGCGATCGGCTCGGCGACCACCGCCTCGGCGCCGGCGTCATGGGCCTTGATCACGCGCTCGCGGTTCGGCTCCGGCGCCAGCGCGATCAAGCCGATCCGGCCATGGGCGCAGGCCGGCGACTGCGCCAGCGCGCGCAGCATGTCATCGGCTGCCTGACAATCGCGGCCGAACTCGACGATCACCAGATGCGCCGGCTGGGCGGCGAATGCCCGCAGGCCGTCGGCCGCGCTGCGGACATAGCGCACGTCGCGGAGGCCCAGGCCGTGCAGGACCTGGCCGACGATCTGCCGCAGAAGCTCGTTGTCCTCGACCACCAGGACGACGATGTCCTGCGGGTCGATCTGGCCGGAAACGCTTGCCGTCATGATGGAACGGGAACCCTGATACGGATACACCCCGCCGCGCGGCAGCACGGTGGGGAGCGTGCTATCGTGGCCCAAATCCACTGCGTTTCGATTAACCAAATTGCGGGAAATTTGCAGGTTTGACGCGCGCAATGCTTGTGTGATCGTTTTACCGGCGACAAGCGGATGGGAGGACGGAGAATGACCAAGGGCATGGTCTGCGCGCCGCAGCCGGAGGCGGTTGAGGCGGGAGCGCTGGCGCTGATGCGGGGCGGCAACGCCGTCGACGCGGCGATGACATGCGCATTGGTGCAGACCGTGGTCGATCCGATGATGTGCGGCATCGCCGGCTTCGGCACGCTGCAGCTCTACCTGCCGGGGCGCGGCCACCACGGCTTTATCGACTTCCACACCACGGCGCCGGCCGCGGCCACGGACGACATGTGGGCCGATCAGATCGAGGCCCAGTCCCGCGACGGCTTCGGCTTCATCCTGAAGAACCGGGCCAACGAATGCGGCTACCAGTCGGTCATGACGCCCGGCAGCCTCAAGGCCTTCGCCCAGGCCGTCGCCGACTACGGCACCTTCGACTGGCGCGACGTCGTCCAGCCCGCCATCGACCAGGCGCGCGAAGGCTTCGTCGTCCGACCGCATTTCGACGAGTTCTGGAGCGCGTCCAACATCATGGGCCGCATGGCCATGGTCGATAAGCTGCGCCACACTCCGGCGGCGCGCCGGATCTATTTCGACGCCGACGGCAACACCTATCCCATCGGCGCGCGCATTCTGAACCCGGACATGGCGACGACGCTGGAACGCATCCGCGACGGCGGCGCCGAGTTGTTTTATGGCGGCGAGCTCGGGCAGGAGATCGCCGCCGACATGGCCGCGCACGACGGCCTGCTGACGTCAGCCGACCTCGGGTCGTACGAAACCGTGCGCTCGGAGCCGGTCTGGGGCGAATACCGTGGCCACCGCATCGCCTCCAGCCCGCCGCCGGCCGGCGGCGCCATGATCGTCGAGATGCTGCAGATCCTGGAGCATTTCGATCTTGCCGCCATGGGCCACAACAGCCCCGACTACATCGCCACCGTCGCCGAGGCCATGAAACGCGCGACCATCGACAAGGACGAGAAGCTGGGCGATCCCGCCTTCGACGACGTGCCGCTGTCGGACTTCCTCGACCGCGACCGGGCCGCGACGCTGGCCGCCCGCATCCGGGCCGGCGAGAAGGCCAACGTCGTCCGCCTCGACGCGCCCGCCGAATCCAAGGACACGACCCATGTCGTCGTCGTCGACGAACACGGCAACATCGCCTCGATGACGCATTCGCTCGGCATGCCGTCGGGCGTCGTCAGCGACGGTCTCGGCTTTATGTATAACGGCTGCATGGGCGCCTTCGATCCGCGCCCCGGGACGCCGCATTCGATCGCGCCGGGCAAGCGGCGCTTCACCGCCATGTGTCCGACCATCGTCTTCCGGGGCGACGATCCCTACATCGCGCTCGGCGCGCCGGGCGGCGCCTTCATCACCATGGGCGTGCTGCAGGCGATCCTGAACGTCATCGACTTCGGCATGACGATGACCGAAGCCGTGGCAGCCCCGCGCTTCACGGCCAACAGCAACACAACAGACGTCAGCAACCGCATTCCCCGCTTCGTCACCGACGAGCTGGAACGCCGCGGCTATCCGGTTGCGCGCAACCCGTTCAGCTACGTCTTCGCCGGCGTGCACGGCATCCGCCTCGACGCCGGCCGCTGGGACGGCGGCGCGGACCCGGGCCGCGACGGCATGGCGCTGCGTGTGTGACCGCCCGCGTCAGACCGACCGCGTGATGCCGCCGTCGACGCGGATGTTCTGGCCGGTGATATAGCCACCGCCGTCGGAGGCCAGGAAGGCGATGGTGTCGGCGATTTCCTGGACGTGCCCATAGCGCTGCATGGGGATCCGCGCGCGGAATTCCTCCTTCTCCGGCAGGCTGTCGATGAAGCCCGGCAGCACGTTGTTCATGCGGATATTGTCGGCGGCGTACTGGTCCGCGAACAGCTTGGCGAAGGCGGCAAGGCCCGAGCGGAACACGCCTGACGTCGGAAACACCGGGTCCGGCTCGAAGGCCGCGAAGGTCGAGATATTGATGATGGCGCCGGATTTCTGTTGCTGCATCACGGGCGTCACCAGGCGCGTCGGCCGGACCGCGCTCAACAGATAGACGTCCATGCCGGTGTGCCAGTCCTCATCGGTCAGCTCCAGCACCGGCGCCCGCGGCCCATGTCCGGCGCTGTTCACCAGCACGTCGATCCGGCCCCATTTCTCGACCGTTTGATCGACCAGCCGTTTCAGATCGTCGTTCGATTGGTTCGATCCCGTCACCCCGATGCCGCCGAGTTCGGCCGCCAGCGCCTCGCCCTTGCCCGACGACGACAGCACCGCGACATGAAAGCCATCGTCGGCCAGCTTCCGCGCCGCGCCCGCCCCCATGCCGCTGCCGCCCGCCGTCACGACCGCCACCTTCCCGTTCGCCATCATCTGCTCCTGTTGACTGCGTTAGGATCGAATCGTGTTGCACATCGTCAACTGCGTGGTTGGATTGTCATGCCCAAACAGCTGACTCCGAAACTTGTCAAAGCATACGCTGATCACACATTTGCGTACGAAGCATTCAAACCCGACGGCAGGCTGCATATTGTTTGCCCGCAGTGCAGGTCATTGGTCCTGCTTTTTGAAGATTTGAGTCCCGCAGTCAAACGTGAAATTGCGGAGTTGCGGGTCCAGAATGCGGCTGCTGCGATCCGACGATTGCTACAGGCGACCCGCTGTGAACTTGCTCAGGCGAAAGCAAACGTCTTGCATATTCGTTTGGCTCAATCCCGATGCCATTGGTGCCGCTCTGCAGTTCCGGCCGGGGCGCTTCTTTGCGCCTCATGTTTCTCAGTGAACCTCGACTGGTGACGTCGGAGGCCAAAGCAATTCTTGCTTCGGAATAACGGGACTTGCTGTCGCGGAATGCTCCCCACGCACCTCCGATTTATCGCCGAAACAACTGAAACCTGACTGATACCAAAATCCCTTTGTCGCGGTGGTTGTGGCGTCTCACATGAGTCGAAGCCGGTCGGAACGTCGGTCGGCAGAGGCTTCAAAAAGAGGCGAACGCCCATGACCACCCTCATCGACCGCCCCGATGTGATCGCGCTCCATTGCTCCGGCGCCAGCGGCGCGCAATGGCGCCGGCTGGCCGAGAACCTCGGCCCCGACTACCGCTTTCACGCGCCTGACTTCTTCGGCTCGGGCGACGCCGGCCCTTGGCCGGGCGCGCGCGCCTTCACGCTAGCCGAGGAGGCGGCGCCGATTATTGATCTGATCGACCGCGGCGACCGGCCCGTGTTCCTGGTCGGCCATTCCTATGGCGGCGGCGTCGCGCTGCATATCGCCGCCGCGCGGCCCGATCGCATCGTCGGCCTGGCGCTGTACGAGCCCTCGGCCTTTCACTTGCTACGTACGGCCGGTCCATCCGCGGCCGCCGCTTTCGACGAGATCCGCGCCGTCAGCCGCGGCTGCGACGGCCACGTCCTGGTCGGCGACCTGAACGCCGCCGCCGCCGGCTTTGTCGATTACTGGAACGGCCCGGGCGCCTGGACCGGCCTGAAGTCCGGGACGCGCGCGGCCCTGATGCGCTGGATCGGCAAGGCGCCGCTCGAGTTCCGGGCGCTGATCGACGAGACCACCGTGCCCGAGGCTTATCGCAATATTACCTGCCCGACGTTGATCCTGCGCGGCGGCCTGGCCCCCGCGCCGACGCGCGCCGTCGCCGCGCGGCTGGCTGCCCTGCTGCCGAACAACCGTTGCGCGGTCGTCAAGGGCGCCGGCCATATGGGCCCGATCAGCCACGCGGACGCGGTCAGCGCCCGCATCGCGGCGCAGATCCGGCGCACCGGTGCGCCGGTCGCGGCCGTCCCGGCCAACAACAACGATCCCGTCCCGCCGACGGGCGTCCGGCTCGATCCGGCTGTCGCGGCCGGGCCCTGGCGTCAGCCGTGGACTTGGTGAGATGCTTGATGCCGTCGTCATCGGCGCCGGCCAGGCCGGTCTCGGCGCCAGCTACTACCTCACCCGGCACGGACTGTCGCACATCGTTCTCGAGCGCGGCCGCATCGGCGAGACCTGGCGCCGACAACGCTGGGACGCCTTCGCGCTGAACACACCGAACTGGCTGAACGCCCTGCCGGGCGCGCCTTATGACGGGCCGGCGCCGGACGGGTTCGACGATGCGCTATCGCTGGCCGATGCCTTCGCGGCCTATGCCGAACGTTTCGCCCTGCCGGTGGGAACCGGCGTCGAGGTGACGTCGGTGCGGGCCGAGGTCGGCACGGATGGGTTTCTGGTCGACACCCAGAGCTATGCCGGCGCCCGGTCAACGGTGGCCGCCCGAAACGTGGTGGTCGCGGCCGGCGTCCAGCATCGGCCCAGGGTCCCGGCCTTCGCATCCAAGCTGCCGGCGACGGTCACCCAGCTTCATGCCGCCAGCTACCGCAACGCCGCCGCTCTGCCGCCAGGCGCCGTGGTCGTCGTGGGCAGCGCCCAGTCCGGCTGCCAGATCGCCGAGGACTTGAGCGGTGCCGGCCGCCGGGTCTATCTCGCCACCGGCCGGTCCGGCCGCATTCCGCGCCGCTATCGGGGACGCGATATCGACGAATGGCTCTGGGACATGGGCGATTTCGAGGTCGCGCCGGCCGCGCTCGACGACCCCTCGGCCATGCGCGTGGCCCAGCCGCAGGTCTCGGGCGTCGGCCGTTTGGGCCATACGCTCAGCCTGCAGTCGCTGGCCGCCGCCGACGTGACGCTGCTCGGTCGTCTCACCGACATCGACGGCCACCTGCTCCTGTTCGATAACAGCCTCGCCGACAACATCCGCTTCGCCGACGAAAAATCGGCGGCCGTGAAGCGCAACGTCGATGCCTATATCGCCGATGCCGGCATCGATGCGCCGCCGCCCGGAACCGATGCAGCGGACCGGCCCTGGCGCGACCTCGACGGCGTTCAGTCGCCGTCCCGGCTCGACCTGCTCGCCGCCCGCGTGTCGACGCTGATCTGGTGCACGGGCTTCCGCGCCGACTTTCCCTGGCTGCATCTGCCCGTGCTCGACGCCGACGGCCAGCCTGCGCATCATGACGGGGCTTCACCGGTGCCGGGCCTCTACTTCCTCGGCTTCCCCTGGCTCCGCAAACGCAAGTCCGGCATCATCTGCGGCATCGCCGAGGACGCCGCCGTGATTGTCGACCGCGTCGCCGCCCGCCGAGCCTGCGCCGCGTGACAGCATCCCGCGGGTGTTTGATCTGTCGCGTCGCGGCGCGCTATTCGCGGTGGCAATCGCTGCACGGCTGGTTCTCGCCGATCGGGGGATGGTCGGCCGGCAGGGTCCGGGTGTTGATCGCCGGCGCCTGACCGGACGGCACGCCGGTCGCCGGGGACGTGGCTGCATCGCCGTCCGACGGCATTTCCGCCCAAAACACGCGCCGGAAATACTCGTTCCAGTCGTGCAGGGCATTGACCGGCGGCAGCGCCCAGACGGCGCTGACCGCAAGCCATGCCGTGACCAGCAGCGCCAGGACCAGCTCCCACGTCGACGTCAGATGCCGGCTTGCCCGGTCGCGCAGGTGATGCAGCAGGCCGCGCCAGTTGCAGGCCAGATGCGCGAACCCCATGACCACGAAGATGACGGCGAATGAGAGGTGCAGCGTCTGCCAGCCGACGCGGTCGAGCCCCAGCAATGTCCAGTCGATCTGCCTGGCGACCCGCCCCGTCGGCGCTGCGAACATCACGATGCCGCTCGCCAGCAACGCCAGAAATCCGAACAGCACCAGATAGGTGATCAGTCCGCGATAATCGAAGCGACGGCGTCTTGGTCCGGCTCCTTGCATCACCACTCTCCGTCTCTTCGGCCTGTCCGTTGCATCGCTTCTTCGGAAGGGCCCGATCGCATGCGCCATAGACGCCGGGACCGGCGGGCGCACTGCTCTGGATCAAGCCTTGCGGTTCCGCGGCGGCGCATCAAATATGTCGCGCCGGCCTGGGCGCCGTCCGGGTCTTTCTTCGAGTTGCGAGGTGTAATGTGTGTATCGAGGCTTCGCGGTGGCCGTGCCGGCATTTGGCGCGTCCTGCGCAATCCAATCCGCGCTGTCATGTCGATTGTGGGGTCTTCGGCCGCCATTCTGTTGGCGACGGCGGCCGGCGCCGCTGAGATGATCGAGCGTGCAGACCTTGCCGAGATCTTCGCCGGTTACGGCGTCGCCGGCACCTTCGTCGCGTATGACGTCGCGGCCGACCGCGATATCGCTGTCGATCCGGATCGAGCGGCGCGGCGCCTGATTCCGGCCTCAACCTTCAAGGTCGCGAACAGCCTGATCGCGCTCGAGACCGGCGTCATCGCCGACGCGGACGAGATCGTCCCCTATGGCGGCAAGCCGCAGCCGATCAAGGCTTGGGAAGCCGACATGTCGATCCGCGACGCCATCCGGGTCTCGAACGTGCCGGTCTATCAGGAATTGGCGCGGCGCGTCGGGCTCGCGGGCTATCGTACCTGGCTCGACCGGCTCGGCTACGGCAACGCGGATCCGGGGGACCAGGTCGACGTCTTCTGGCTGCGCGGCCCGCTCGCCATCAGCGCCGTCGAGCAGACCCGCTTCCTCGCCCGCCTGGCGCGCCGCGACCTGCCGGCGAGCGACCGGTCGCAGGAACTTGTCCGCGACATCCTCCGCATCGAAAGCGGCGACGGTTATGCGCTCTACGCCAAGACCGGCTGGAGCATCGCCAGCACGCCGCAGCTCGGTTGGTGGGTCGGCTGGGTCGAGCGCGGCAACGCGCTGCACACCTTCGCCCTCAACATCGATGTCCGCTCGGACGCCGACGCCCGCAAACGCATCCCCCTCGGCCGCGCCCTCCTAACCAAGCTCGACCTGCTCCAACCCCAACGATAGTAGTTCCGGTGACAGTAACCTTAATTCGAACGCGGTAGTTCCAAGTTGCGGTTACTGTCACCGGAATTATGCTGTCTTCGGTATTTGGTTACCGCGATGCCAGGTGGATCGCGGCCAGCATGCAGCGCACCGAGCCGCCGGCCATCTCGATGGTCGGCACGTCGAGCGGCAGCAGCGTGGCGCTGGTTTCGATCCGGGCAATCTGGTCCGGCGTGAGCGCCGCCTGCGCCCGCCGTGACAGTGCCAGGACGCGGCTGTCTTGGCCTTGCAGCTCGATGGCGTTGCCGGCGAAGTCGCCGATCTGCGCGTCGCTGAGCGCGATGACGTCGCGCCCAGACTGCTCGAACCGCCGGACGATCTCGGCGCGGCGGGCGGCATCCGCGATCATGTCGAGGCCGATCAGCACGAAGTCGGTGGCGATGCACATCAGCACGTTGGTGTGATAGACCGGCACGCCCTGGGCGTCGCGGGCGTCGAACACCATCGGCTCATAATTGAAATGGGCGCAGAAGCGCTCCAGCGCGATCGGGTCGGTGCGGTTCGACGAGACCGCATAGGCGACGCGGTCGATATGGTCCAGCACCATGGCGCCGGTGCCCTCCAGGAACAGGCCGTCCGGCTCCAGCCCGGAATAGTCGACCACGTCCTGCACGCGGTAGTCGCGCTTCAGCATCTCGATCACGTCCCCGCGCCGCTCCTTGCGCCGGCTGGCCGCGAACATGGGATAGATCGCCACATGCCCGCCGGGATGCGTCGAGAACCAGTTGTTCGGAAACACCGAATCCGGCGTTTCCCGGCCTTCGTCCTCGAACATATGCGCGCGCACGCCATGGTCGGCGAGCGTCTCCGCCGCGGCGCTGACCTCGCGATAGGCGGCGTCCGCCAGCTTGGCCCGGTCCAGATGCCGGGCACATTGCTGAAACGCGTTGTCCGTCGCAGTCTCGATATTCGGCGTAAAGTGATGCGGCCGGATCATCACCACTGCCGGCGGCGCCTGTACGCTGCGGCGCTCGATCGGCCTGTGGGCCGTCATGCCGCCTGGGCCTTGGCCGCGCGCATGACCATGCCGAACAAGTCGCGCGGGTCGTCCGGGTCGGCCAGCATGTCGAGATCCTGGAACTGCCCGGTGCGGTCGAGCTGGTCGCGCACGAAGCGCAGCGCCGAGAAGTCCTCGACCGCGAAGCCGACGCTGTCGAACAGTGTGATCTGCCGCCGGTCGGACCGGCCCGGCACGTCGCCGCGCACGACCTGCCACAGCTCCACCACCGGATGGTCGTCGTCCAGCTGCTGCAGCTCGCCTTCGATCCGGGTCTGCGGCGTGAACTCGACGAAAATGTCGGACCGCAGCAGGATGTCCCGGTGCAGCTCGGTCTTGCCCGGACAGTCGCCGCCGACCGCGTTGATGTGCACGCCCGACCCGACCATGTTGTCAGTCAGGATCGTGGCGTACTGCTTGTCGGCCGTCGCCGTGGTGATGATATCGGCGCCCTCGACCGCCTCGTGCGCCGTCGCGCAGGTGGTGATGTCGAAGCCCTTGCCGGCCAAATTGGTGACGCACTTCATCGTCGCCGCCGGATCGACGTCAAACAGCCGCAGCCGGTCGACCCCCAGGATCGCCCGGAAGGCCAGCGCCTGGAACTCGGACTGCGCGCCGTTGCCGATCAGCGCCATCGTGCGGGCGCCCGCTGGCGCCAGATACTTCGCCGCCAGCGCCGAGGTCGCCGCCGTCCTGAGCGCGGTCAGAATGGTCATCTCCGATATCAGCACGGGATAGCCGCTCGCCACGTCCGACAGCACGCCGAAGGCGGTCACCGTCTGCAGGCCCTGGCGCGTGTTCTTCGGATGGCCGTTCACGTACTTGAAGCCGTAGACCTCGCCGTCGCTGGTCGGCATCAGCTCGATCACGCCGTCGGCCGAGTGCGAGGCCACGCGCGGCGTCTTGTCGAACAGCTGCCAGCGCCGGAAGTCCTCTTCCAGATAGCCGGCGAGGCCGGAAAGGAACGGCTCGACGCCGACGTCGAGCGCGATCTTCATCATGTGATCGACGCTGACGAAGGGCACGATGTTCAGGTTCTGCGGCGTGGCGTGGGTCATGGCCTGGCGCTCCATCGGCTGGGAACGGGCGCGCGAAGGCATTGCCTTCGGCTCTAATTGAAGATAGTGATGCCCTATGCCAGAAAAAATGCCATTTCTTTGCAAGATTTGACGTATTAATGATAAAATTTACACTGAATAATTATCATATCGGCAACTTGAGCTGAGCAGCGCCATGGCCAGGCAAACCGGCGCCAAGCACATCTACGACGACCTCGACCGCGAGCTGATCGCGCTGCTGCGCAAAGACGGCCGGGCGCCGCTGTCGAAGCTGTCGGAAATCCTCGGCGTGTCGCGCGGCACGGTGCAGAACCGGCTCGACCGGCTCCTGGAATCCGGCGCGCTGCTCGGCTTCACCATCCGCGTGCGCGACGACTACGCGCCCGACACGGTCCGCGCCATCATGCTGATCGAGGTCGCGGGCAAATCGACATCAGATGTGATCAAGCGCCTGCGCGGCATGCCCGAGCTGCAGAAGCTGCACACCACCAACGGCGCCTGGGACCTGGTCGCCGAGATCGCCACGTCCGACCTCAACGACTTCGACCGCGTCCTGCGCGAGGTCCGCATGATCGACGGTGTCCTCAACAGCGAAACCAGCATCCTGCTGAGCACCGTCTGATGCGGCGACCTGCCGGCGCCAAGGCTTTGCTTCCAGGCCGCGACCGCGGCCCGCCGGCTTATCCGGCGCGCCCGCGCAGGCGCGGACCTCAAGGTCCGCCTGCCGTGAGCGCAAAAACGCTAGCGCCGCAGGCGCTCGCCGAACTGTTGTTGCAGCTTGGCCAGCTTCGGGCCGGTGTTGAAGACGATATAGGGCTGCGTCGGGTTCCGCGCGGCGTAGTCCTGGTGATAGTCCTCGGCCTCGAAGAAGGCTTCCAGCGGTTCCAGGTGCGTCGCGATCGGGGCGGCGAAGACGCCGGCTTCGTTCAGCTGCGCGATATAGGCCTCCGCCACCCGCTTCTGGTCGTCGTCGGCGACGAAGATCGCCGAGCGGTATTGCGGGCCGACATCGTTGCCCTGGCGGTCGACCTGGGTCGGGTCGTGCGCCACCGCGAAGAACACCTTCAGGATCTGGCCGAACGAGATGCGGGCGGGATCGTAGCGTACGTCGACGACCTCGGCATGTCGGGTCATGCCGCTGCAGACCGTGCGGTAGTCGGCCGTCGCCGCGCTGTCGCCGGCATAGCCCGAGACCACGGCGTTGACGCCGTCGAGCTGTTTGAACACGGCCTCCACGCACCAGAAGCAGCCGCCAGCCAGCACCGCGTGCCGTTCGGCGCCGTCCGCGGGCGCGGGCAGGTCGATCGCCGGGTCCGGAAAGCCGGCCGGCGCGGTCATCGCGTCGTCGTCCGTCGTAATCTCGGCCATGTCAAATCCCCGTTCAGCAGGTCCCGCCCATACATATAGGGCGTTTGTTTCCTTAGCGCATGCCGCTACAGCGCCTTGCGGAACGTCAGGTTGATGCGGGCGCGCCCCGTTAGCGGATGCACGCCCTCGGCCAGCGGCTTCACGCCGTGCCGCCACAGGCGCGCCGGCCCGCCGAAGACGATGGCGTCGCCGTGGGTGAGCGGGATCTGCCGCGACCGCCCGCCCTTGGGCCCCGCCAGCAGAAACACCGCCGGCAGGCCCAGCGAGAACGACACGATGGGCTGCGCGAAGTCCTGCTCGTCCTCGTCCCGGTGCAACCCCAGCCGCGTCCCCGGCTCATAGCGATTGATCAGACAGGCGTCCGGCGCGAAGCCGTCGAACCCCGCCCGCGCCGCCGCCTCTGTCGCCAGCGCGGCGAACCGCGCCGGCATCGCCGGCCACGGCCGCCCGCTCTCGGGATCTTGGCGGTCATAGCGATAGCCGCCCCGGTCCGTGACCCAGCCGACACGGCCGCAATTGGTCATCGCCACCGACATCCTGCGCCCGCCCGGCGTCGTCATCAGTCGGAACGGCGCTTGCGCTGCCACCCGCTCGATCAACGGCAAGACCTCGGCCGCTGGCACGAACCCCGGCAGCAGCGTCACCCCCTCGGCGATCGCCGCCACCGCCGGCCGCGGCAAGTCCTCGAACAGCGGCAGATCCCGTCCGGTCGTCATGGTGGACGATTCCTTTAGCTCGACGGCGTCACCCGACGGCACATCCTTCTAGACACGCCCTTGCGGGCGTTCCTCAGGATGAGGCTTCGAGACGGGCCGCCGGCCCTCCTCAGGGTGAGGTCGGCACGTGATATCACCCACCACCCTCAGGCTGAGGAGGCCCCGCAGGGGCCGTCTCGAAGCCCGCCGCATGGGCCCCAGCATCACGATCACGCCCCAAACCATGCCCGATCCGCGCCCAGCCGCCTATCCGGAATTTGCTGAAAATGCGGGCATCCCGCGCACGGATCTTTAACCGGGACGTGCGAGGCTCGGGCACAAGAGCTAAGTCCCCTCGCGATCTTCCCCATTCGTCACCCCCGCGTTTGATCCGGGGACCAGGCCAACCGTTCGGCCGCGTGGATATTCGGATCACGTTCGGCATGACGGGGAAACAGTCGGCGAGGGGCCAGAGGGGAGATCGGGCATGACCAGAGGAATGGGGCTCGCCGCCGGCCTGGCGGCGCTGATCGCGCTGGCGGGTTGCGCCGGCATGGACCAGCCGACCTGCGTCGCCGCCGACTGGCGCACCGTCGGCTATAACGACGGCGTGCAGGGCCGCACGCTCGACGCGCTCGAGCAACATACCAACGACTGCACGCGCCACGGCGCGCCGCCGCAGCTGGACGCCTACATGACCGGCCGCGAGTCCGGTCTGGTGGTGTTCTGCCAGCCCTGGCAGGGCTATGGCTACGGGCTCCGGAACAAGGCCTATACTGGCGTCTGCCCGGCCAATCTCGAGCCCGACTTCCTCGCCGCCTTCCACGACGGCCGCCGCCAGCATCAGTTGCAGTCGGCCTACAACCACCTGCGCCGCCAGGTCCAGCGCGCCGACCGAAAGATCGATCAGCTCGACACTGACCTCGACAGCAAGGAACGGCGCCTGGTCGCGAAGGATCTCGACACGAACCAGCGCCTCAAGCTGATCGACCAGATCCGCCGCCTCGCCGAAGAGCGCGGCCGCCTCTACGAGCAGCTACCGGCGCTCGAGTCCCAGCTCGTCGACGCCGACGCCGAGCTCGCCGCCTACCAGGCCGCCATGGCCCAGCGCTACCCCGGCGGCCGCTGAGCCGCCAGGCAGAGTCGGCGGTCTCTACACAGCCACCGCCGCCACACCCCGGCGCCCGCCACATTCCGGGGACAGTAACCTTAATTCAGCTACGCACGAATTAAGGTTACTGTCCCCGGAATGCTACTGCACGGTCGTGCCGCGAGATGCAGACCGCAAGACTGCGCGTCTCGACACATTCACGCCTTGACGCCGCACCACGAATGCGCGAAACGGGTGCGGCTGTTCCGCGAGGGGCGGGCGCGGCGAACGGCGACAGCATTTGACCGCGACGAGGAGAAACGAGATCGCCCGCCCGGACAGGAAGAAGGACCCGGTCGCCTACTACATCAGCCTCGGTATCTGCTTCGGCGTCGTCTTCGGCGTGGCGGTCGGCACGGCAATGGACAATGTCGGCACAGGCCTGGCCATGGGCCTGGCGCTCGGCATCGCCATCGGCGCCAGCACCGGCGCCCGCATCAAGAAACAACGCGACGCCGAAGACGCAAACGAATGAGGTTCGGATCCACATGGATCCCTGACCCGTTCGAGAAATCCACGCAAGTCATCCTGGCGGAGGCCAGGGTCCACATTCGGTGCGTTCGCCGCACCTCGGCGTTCGCCGTATTCCGGGGACAGTAACCTTAATTCGAACGCGTAGTGCGAATTAAGGTTACTGTCCCCGGAATATTACCGCGCGGCCTCGCCGCGGACTTCGGACGACCTTGGCGCCTTAGCGTCTTGGCGGTGAACCCGGTTTGTTGGTCCTAACCCGCGCGCATCTCGCGGATTGCGGCGCCCAGCTCGGCGATCCCGGTCTTGATCGCATCCACCGGCGGAAAGCCGAAGGCGAGCCGGATATACGGCCCCGTGGCCCCATGAATGTGGAAGTTCGCGCCGTCGGCAAAGGTCACGCCGCGCGCCTCGGCCGCCGCCTGCAGCGCCGGCACGCCCACGTCGTCCGGCAGCCTTAGCCAGATGAACAGCCCGCCCACCGGGTGCGACCAGGAGCAGAGGTTGCCGAGCTCGCTCTCGAGCGCCGACAGCATGGCGTCCCGCTTGGCTTTGAGCGCTGCGTTCGCCATCTCCACATGCTCCCACAGCCGCCCGTCGAGATAGGCCGCCGTCAGGGCCGCGGCGAGCGTGTTCGGCCCGGCGTCGTTGCGGAAGGCGAGAATACGCGCCAGCATCTCCGGCGCCGCCGTCAGATAGCCGAGCCGCACGCCCGGCGCGAAGATCTTCGACAGCGAGCAGATATAGATCTGCCGCGGCCCGGGATCGAGCGCATAGAGCGCCGGCGGCTTTTCGCCCTCGAAATGCACATCGCCATAGCAATTGTCCTCGACCACGACACAATCATGCTTCGCCGCGATCTCGACCAGCTCCTGCCGCCGGTCGCGCGGCATCATCGCCCCCGTCGGGTTCTGGTACGTCGCCAGCGTGTAGATGAACCGCGGCCGCCGCCCGTCCGCCGCCAGCCGGTCCATCACATCCGCCAGGTCATCCGTCCGCATGCCCTGCGCATCCTGCGCCACGCCCACCATCTCGATGCCCATGGCGTCGAACGCCCGGATCGTGCCCACGTAGTTATAGGCCTCCATCACCACGCACTTGTCGCCGCCGGCGCCGATGCCCGCGCACAACGTCTCCGCCACCAGTGTAATCGCCTGCATCGACCCGTTGGTCAGCACGATCTGCTCGGGATCGAGCCGAACCCCCTCCCGGTCATACTCCCGCTCCGCCATCAGCCGCCGCATCCGCTCATGCCCCAGCTTCCCCGGATACCGGTTCAACTCGACCGTCAGCTCCGGAATCACATCAGCGGCCGCCGCGGCGAACTCCTCGGCCGGAAACGTCTCGGGATTGGTATTTCCCGTGGCAAAGTCATAGGGCGGGGTAGTCATGGCGCGTGATCCTCGCGGGTGCGGTTGGCGAGGGGGAGAGTATAGGACAGGTTGGCGCCGTTGCGCTTGGATCACTCGATCGGCTGTAACGGCGTAATCGATGCAAATCCTTTTGTCTTTTTGAAGTTCATAGTGTGATTGAAATTCGAGAGTGCATCCGAAGGATCGACCCGAGCGAAGTTCATACGGTCCATCGTCTCCCGAACAAACTGTACGGATAGGATCGGTGTTGGCTCCTGGTGACCTGTCTGCGTGTTCAACATCTGGGTCATACAGGTTACGTACACTTCATTGACCGGCAATATGCGAAGGAAATCACCAGCGACCTTCAGTGCAACGCTCGCGACATAGTCTTGGTAAAGCTCATTGAACTGACCGGCGGGCATATCTGTTTCTGACAACCTGCCACTCGCAAGCTGCTTCCGTCGGAAGTTTGGGACGATATCGTCCGAGTGGACCTCTGGCCTTGCATGAACCAATCCGTCTGAAATCGAGAATGCAACTGCGGATCCAACTAGTCCTTCCCCGTCAAAGAGCTTTGATTCCTGGATAACCTCCAACAAAGCCTCCGCCTCGCCATTTAGGAGACGGCGCGCAAGCTCGGTATCAGCTTCCCATTCGGCCACTGCCTCGGTGTATTGAGCTTTGGCTTCCTCGTATTCTCGTTCGTCAAGCTTTGACGCTTGCGCCAGGGCATCCTTAAGCTTCTTGCGCAGCCCTGCCCACCCACCTTGGAAGATATGAAATAGGCTCGGCCTGAATCTCTTGAGCTCATCGTATGCTGCGTCTTGATGCGTCGATTGGCGCGAAGGCTCTACGGGCTTCGGTAGCCCGGCTGTCTTGTGCCAATTAATGGGATCAGCAAGATTTTTGTGAATCGAAACCAGCGTTTCGACGTATTGCTCCCAGTTCTCAACGGCCTCCGCGGCTTCGGCCACCATCTGATCTTTGAGAGCCTGCTTGTGCCGTCGTTGCGCCTCCCTTTCGGCAGCTCTTGCCGCTGCCGTTACCGACCGAAGCGTGCCTTTCCAACCCATTCCGAACCCCTCATTCCGATTATGAGAGGATAGTCACAACGCGTTGTGGCTGCAGAACAGCTATCAGCAAATACTATTGCGTGGCAGTGTCGGCCCGCTGCCAGCATGATGGTCTCCCCGCTCATTGGTGCGGGGCTAGGCTGAATCGACGTCCGGCGCATCCAGACGATACCGGCTGCGAGATAGACAAAGTCAGCCCCGGGAGATTTCTCGTTTTCACACAAATCGAAATGACATAAACCATTGAGTCCGCACGATTCTTTCCCATTGACGGTTCCTGTGCATGGGGTTGTTCCGCAATCTCCGGGGCGCGACATCCCCCTCCTACGCTGCAAGCAGCTTCGGAGGGCAGGCCCCCTGCGCCACACCATGGCCCACGAAGAACCACGCGCAGGCGCCCATGCCTGGTAGATAGGGGCGGCCTGCCCCCCGAAGCCCATTAGGGCGTAGGAGGGAGGCGCGGTCCCTCAGTGTCGCTGCCGTGAGCGCTAAATAGCGCTAGCGCCCCTGGCGGTGCAGGAGCTTGAGGCGCAGGGCGTTGAGCTTGATAAAGCCTTGGGCGTCGCGCTGGTCGTAGACGCTGTCTTCCTCGAAGGTGACGTGCTCGAGGCTGTAGAGGCTGTTGGGAGACTGACGGCCGACGACCGTCACCGAGCCCTTGTAGAGCTTGAGGCGCACGCTGCCGCTGACGGCGGCCTGGCTCGCGTCGATGGCGGCCTGCAGCATGCGCCGCTCGGGCGAGAACCAGAAGCCGTTGTAGATCAGCTCGGCATAGCGCGGCATCAGCTCGTCTTTCAGGTGCATGGCGCCGCGGTCGAGCGTGATGCTCTCGATGCCGCGGTGCGCGGCCAACAGCACCGTGCCGCCGGGCGTCTCGTAGACGCCGCGCGACTTCATGCCCACAAAGCGCCCCTCGACCAGATCGAGGCGGCCGACGCCGTTGGCGCCGGCGAGGTCGTTGAGGCGCGTGAGCAACGCCGCGGGCGAGAGCGGCTCGCCGTCGACCGCGACGGCGTCGCCGTGCTCGAACTGCACCTCGACATAGGTCGGGCGGTCCGGCGCCTCCTCCGGGGCGACGGTGCGGGAGAAGACGAACTCGTCCGGCTCGTGCCAGGGGTCTTCCAGCACCTTGCCCTCGGCCGAGATGTGCAACAGGTTGGCGTCGACCGAAAACGGCGCCTCGCCGCGCTTGTCCTTGGCGATCGGGATCTGGTGCTTCTCGGCGAAGTCGATCAGCTTGTTGCGGCTGTCGAGGTCCCATTCCCGCCAGGGCGCGATCACGTGGATATCCGGGTTCAGGGCGTAGTAGGCGAGCTCGAAGCGCACCTGGTCGTTACCCTTGCCCGTGCTGCCATGCGAGACGGCGTCCGCCCCGGTCTCGGCCGCGATCTCGATCTGGCGCTTGGCGATCAGCGGCCGGGCGATCGACGTGCCCAAGAGATAGGCGCCCTCGTAGAGCGCGTTCGCCCGGAACATCGGAAACACGAAGTCGCGCACGAACTCCTCGCGCAGGTCCTCGACATAGATCTCGCGCACGCCCAGCATCTCGGCCTTGGCGCGGGCCGGCTCCAGCTCCTCGCCCTGGCCAAGGTCGGCGGTAAAGGTCACCACCTCGCAGTCATACTCGGTCTGCAGCCACTTCAGGATCACCGACGTGTCGAGCCCGCCGGAATAGGCCAGCACGACCTTCTTCACCTCGCCCGTCATCTTCTCAAAGCCTCGTGCGCAAACGTCAGGAAACGGGGGCCGGGCTGCGGCCTCCGCAAACGGCGGCGAACCTACAGGCAAGCCCCTGGACGGGCAAGTCAATCCGGCGTTGCTAAGCGGCCACGAACTGGTAGATCGCGAACAGCGCGGCGGCGACGATGGCGAGCCAGGTGGCGAGCGAGCCGGCCACGCGGCCGAAGCTGACGCCGGCGCTGCCGGACAGGCCCCAGGCGTGCAGCAGCCGGCCAATGACGAGCGCCGCGCCGAGGCCGTGCACGAGCGCGGCCGGGCCGCCGTTCAGCTCGATCAGCCCCATCAGGATCAGGGCCAGCGGCACGTACTCGATGAAGTTGCCGTGCACGCGGACGGCCCGGCCCAGCTCGTCCGAGCCCTCGTAGCCGATGCCGATATGGGTCTTGTTGCGCAGCCGCGCACACCGCGCGGCGAGCGCGATCAGCAGCAGGCCGAGGATGGCGGCGTAGAGCGCGGTGATGGCGACGGGCATGGGCGCCTCCCTAGGCGGCGGGCACGGTCTCGGCGTTGTTGGCGGCGTCGGCGGCTTGGCGTTGGCTCGCCCGCAGCTTCTCGCTCGCCGACTTCAGCTGGCCGCAGGCGGCCATGATGTCGCGGCCGCGCGGCGTGCGCACGGGCGAGGCGTAGCCGGCGTCGTTCACCACCTCGGCGAAGCGCCGGATCGCGTTGTTCGACGAACACTCGTAGGGCGCGCCGGGCCAGGGGTTGAACGGGATCAGGTTCACCTTGGCCGGAATGTCCGCGATCAGGCGGACGAGCTCGCGCGCGTCGTCCACCGAGTCGTTGACGCCCTTCAGCATGACGTATTCGAAGGTGATGCGCCGGCTGTTGCCGCCCGCCGGATAGGCGCGGCAGGCGTCCAGCAGCGCGGCAATGGGATACTTGCGGTTGAGCGGCACCAACTCGTCGCGGATATCGTCGCGCACCGCATGCAGCGAGACCGCGAGGTTGACGCCGAGCTCCGCGCCGCAGCGCTCGATCAGCGGCACCACGCCCGAGGTCGACAACGTGATGCGCCGCTTCGAGAGCGCGATGCCGTCGCCGTCCATGACGATCTTCAAGGCCTTGGCGACGTTGTCGAAGTTGTAGAGCGGCTCGCCCATGCCCATCATGACGATGTTCGACAACAGCCGCCCGCCATCGACCGGCGTCGGCCATTCGCCCAAGGCGTCGCGGGCGAGCAGGAACTGGCCCAGCACCTCGCTCGCCTCGAGATTGCGCACCAGGCGCTGCGTGCCGGTATGGCAGAACTTACAGGTGAGCGTGCAGCCGACCTGGCTCGACATGCAGAGCGAGCCGCGGTCGTCTTCCGGGATGTAGACGCTCTCGACCTCCTGACCGCCGCCCACCCGCAACAGCCATTTCCGCGTGCCGTCGACCGAGGTCTGGGCGCGCGCCACCTCGGGCCGGCCGATGTGGTAGCGCTCGGCCAGCGCCGCGCGCAACCCCTTGTCCATGTTGGTCATGGCCGCGAAGTCGGTGACGCCCCAGCGATAGAGCCACAGCCAGATCTGGCCGACGCGCATGCGGATCTGCTTTTCCGGCACGCCGATGCCGCGCAGCACCTGAGCGAGGTCGTCGCGGTCCATGCCGACCAGGTCGGTCCGGTCGGCGGTGCTCTCGGCGGCGGTCATGTCGGGGGCTGGGCTATTTGCAGGCCGAGTTGATGGCCTTGTGCGCGGCGGTGAAGCCCGACAGCGAATAACGGTCGGTGGTCTTGGTGCCGCGGCGCGATTCGCCCCGGATCACCATCTTCGAGCCCCGGCGCATGGCCTGGACCAGCTTGCCGTCGTCGTCGGTGGTCTTGCTCCAGGCCGTGTCCTCATGCGTGAACAGCTCGAACTTGGCGCCGTCGATGTCGACCGAGACGGTGCTGTCCTTCTTGTAGGGATAGCCGGTGAAAATGCTGACCTCGTTGCGCGTCTTCATCCAGGGCCGGTGGGTCACCAGCACCCAGATCTCGCCGCGGTTGACGTTCTTCGGTTCGCTGTCCTGGGGCTTGCTGGCGATGTAGCAGGCCTTGCCCTTCTGTTCGTCGATGACGAAGGCGGCCCAGTCCTTGTGCTGGGACAGCGGCTTGGCGGTCTGCGCGACGGCGGGCAGCGACAGCGCCGCGAGGACCGTGACTAAAATTAAGCATCGTCGACTCATGGCGGTAACATAGACAGCCGCCCAGGCGATTTCCAGCGCGTCAGAAGGGTTGTCCGGAACGTTGTCTTGCCGCCAACGGGGCGTTGGCATTAAATGCCTCCATGAGTGATGACCGGTCGCCGGGGGAGGGTCTCGACCGCGCGGCGCTGGCCGAGCTGTTACAGGCCGTAGCCTCCCGCGCCGACCGGCAAGCTTTCGCCCTGTTGTTCGGGCATTTCGGGCCGCGCATAAAGGCCTATCTGATGCGTCTCGGCGCCGATGACGGCACCGCCGAGGAGCTGGTGCAGGAGACCATGGTGACGGTCTGGCGCCGGGCCACGACCTACGACGCGGCCCAAGCCTCTGCCGCGACATGGATCTTCACAATCGCACGAAACAAGCGAATCGACGGCCTGCGGCGCGAGCGGCGGCCCGAGTTCGACCCCACCGATCCGGCCTTCGTGCCGGACCCGCCGCCGCCTGCCGACGAGGTCATCGACACGGCCCAGCGCGAGGACCGGGTGCGGGCGGCGATCCGCGACCTGCCCGAGGAACAGGCCGCGCTGCTGCGTGAGGCCTTCTACGAGGGCAAATCCCACCGCCGCATCGCCGAGGAGCGGGACATGCCGCTCGGCACGGTGAAGTCGCGCCTGCGGCTGGCTTTCGGCCGCCTGCGCAAGGCGCTCGACGGCGAACGCTAGCGGCGTCCGCCGTCAATCAGTCTTCGATCGATTTCCGGAAGATCTGCTCGCCGTGCACGTGCGGCTCCGGCGGTTCCGGCGCTGCCAGGCTCGAGACCGGACGTTTGCCGAACCGGCCCAGATTCAGCAGCCGGTCGTACATCACGATGGCGCCGGCGGTCGCGACATTGATGCAGAACCGGGTCGGGATCTTGATGACATGGTCGCAGCGGGCGATCAGCTCGGGCGACAGGTTGCCGCGCTCGGGGCCCAGCACATAGGCCGCCCGCACCGGATGGCGGAAGGCGGGCAGCTCGACCGCGTTCTCCAGCAGCTCGACGCCGACGATCCGGCAGCCGGCCGGCAGCTGCATGGCGCCGACATCGGGAAAGTCGTAGAGCGGCACCTGGCTCGACGACCGGCTGGTGTCGGAGGCCACGTTATTGCCGCGATAGGCGGCGTTGATGGTGAACAGAAAGCTGGCGCCGAAAGCGTGCGCCGAGCGGAACAGGTTGCCGGCGTTCATCGGCTTGCTCAGCCCCTCGACCCCGATCCCGAAATAGCCGCGCATGTTCGCCTTCTTTCGTCCGTCGCTCAGGCCCGGCTACCGCTATAGTGCATAACGCCGTCCGCCGCATCATCGACGGCGTTTGAGGGTTTCTGCGGCAACAGCGTTAATCTTCGCGAAGTTCCTCTATTTCTGAATGAAATCAATGGGTTATATGCGGTGTCGGGATTCTTGACAGGCCGATCGGCCGCCTGCCTGAGCCGGTAAGGCGTTGAATCTATGGCCAAAAACGGAAGCGCGATGTAGAGTTTCCAGACCGGTGCGGCCTTATCGCCGAAATAGGTGTCGGCAAACTTTCCAGTTTTTTGGCTGTCGCCGAAACGTTCAAACCTAACGTATTGAAAATATTGAGTTATTAAAACTGGCACGTTGCTTGCTTTGTTGTGAGCATCTGTAATTCCTTCGACGAGGGAGAGAGTTAACATGTTGAAACGTACGATCACAGCAATTGCGCTAGCCGGGGCGATGACCCTTGGCGCGCAGTCGGCTCAAGCCGTCGCTCTTGACGGTTGGAACCTGAACTTCAGCGTCGCCAACGGCATTGACGGACTCGCCGGTCTGAGCGACATCACCAACATTGACCAGTTCACGATCACCGGTCAGTCCACCGTTGTGCAGGACATTGCCAATGGTTCGCCGAATGGTCAGGCGTTCACGGACAGCGGTTTCCTGCAGTTCACCACCTTCAATACTGAAGGCAGCGCCGTGCAGGTTCCGATTGGGAGTGCAATCGGCGGCAACACGGTTTACCTGTCGTTCTCGAACCTGACGGGCATCTTCAATCCAGATGGCACGATCACCTTCGACGCCGGCGTCGGCACGATCGATCTGTTCATCGACCAGGACGGCGATGTCGATCCGTCGAGTGGCGCAACGTCGCTTGCGCAGTATCAGATCGTGGATCCGTCGGGCGGTAGTGACGTCGACTTCTTTGGCGGTCTCAACCCGACCGGCACCATCGACGTGACCCTTGAGCAGATCGGCGGCATTCCGGGCCTGTTCACCGACCAAAACGGTAACGATCTCGATCTGCCGTTCGTGTTCCAGCTGGTCAACGTCAACGCCCAGCAGCCGGTTGGCGGTCCTGTCTTCAATCTGGACGGCGACGGGAACGGCACGGCCACGGTTGATCCGATCTCGAACAGCGGTCAGTTCAACATTTCGGTGGTTCCGGAGCCGGGCACCCTGGGTATCTTCGGCGTCGGCCTTCTCGGCCTCGGCATCGCGGCAGCGCGTCGCCGCCGGCGCGAAGCGGCTGCGGCGTAAGCTGCTCCCGCGCACCGTCGAAGGAAGTTACAACAGCTCCCCTCCGGCTACGGCCGGGGGGGAGTTTTCGTTTGCCTGAACATCAGACCGGACGAGCCGGCATCCGCGGCAGGGCAGGCGTCGATCGCAAAACCTTGGGGGATTGCAACCTATCCGGCGGCGTCGCTGACAGCCTTCAAGTGCGGCTCGGCCGATTGATCCGGCCGCTCGGCGGATTCTCCACCAATAAGCAGTTCTTCCAGCGGCCGGCGGATCGACCGCGGCCCGACGCGCCGTGACGACGGCACGCCGATGCGACCCATCCAGAACACGTCGTCGCCGTCGCCGGCGACCAGCGTATCCAGCTTATCGGCGAGATCGGCCGCGCGCTGGCGAATCTTCGGATCGGCCGTGAAATCGATGCCGTGCCGTCCATAGTGGGCGAAGATGACCGTGGCCATGCTCGGCTGCATCGACAGACCCAATTGCGTCGCCGTCAGCCAGAACCGCTGTACCGCCTGACCGCAGCGAATGACCGACGAAATCGCATCGTCGTCATCGACGGGCGCCTTCCGAGTCATGGTGAAATAGGCGGCGCTGCCCAGCCCCGGCAGATAGTCCATCTGCAGGCGCGCCGCGCCGGTGCCGCTGATCCGGTTCATCCGGTCCATCCGGCCCCAGTCGCGCATGGCCCAGCGCATGATCTTCAGAGTCATGGCGTCCAGGCCGACGGCGCCGACCGGAATGCCGGTGCTGCTGCGCTGCCGGCGCCAGTCGAGGATGCGCTTGTGGATGTGGAATGCCTCGGGAATACGCAGGCGGATGTCTGTGGCGACGCCGTTCAGGCGCGCAATCCGCCAGCGTTCGCCGCGGGTCTCGTGCCATTGGATCGATAATTCGTCGCCCAGCGCCGCGGCCAGCGCCTTGCGCTGCGCCGGCGTCAGCGGCGTCGCGCGATAGGGCCGGCGGTCGACCGACCGCATATGCACGAACGGCAACAGGGGGTCCGGCGCGACGCCGGGCGCATCCGACAGCTCGACCTTGATGATGTGCGTGTGGTCCGACCCGCATTCGTAGTTCCACCACAGCATCTTGCCGTGGCGGGTGGCGGCGATCCGCATGCTCTCTAACAGGCAGCCGGCCGACAGCAGCGACGGTTGGCCGTTGTTGTAGTCGTAGATGTCGTCATCGGCCTGGTCCCGGACATGGATCGTCACCTTGTCCGGTCCCTCGATCTCGAACCGCCAGGGCTGGGTGTTGTCGCCGCTCGGCGCCCAGCGGGCCAGATCCAGGATCTGCTCCATCACCGGACCGGTTTCGCGCGCCGGCGCTTGCCAGGCCTCGCGCCCCAGCGCTTCGAAGCCCTTGTAGGCCATCTTCAGCTTCAGCCGCTGCAGCGGATTGCGGTTGCCGCCGCGCAGCTTGCCGACCACCATCTTGCCGCGGAAAGCGTCGAACTGGTGGTAGTAGGGGGCCGCACGCACCGGGCCTCTGTTCAACAGCACCTTGATCGCCTCGGCGCCCATGACGCCGGCGCACATCTGGCAGCCGATGGCCGACGACGGGCCGCGCTGACCGGGCAGGTCCAGGCGCGTCGGGTCCATCAGATAGGTGCGCTGCAGACCCTTCGGCACCAGGCCCATGAAGAAGTTCACGTACTGCTGGTTCTGCGTCAGGCCGTTCAGGCGGAAATACTCTTCGAAACTCATGCCGCCCGGCATGAAGATCAAATAAGCCGTGCCCATGCCCAGCGGCGCCGCCGTCATCGCGGGGATTCCCAGCTCGGCGCAGCGGGCGAACACCCGCGCGCGGACGTCGAGCACGAAAAAGTCGAAGCCGTCGATGAACAGGTCGACGCCGTCCAGGAACGCGTCGATGTTGCTGTCGTCGATGCCGTCGGGAAACGTCGTGATCTCGAGATCGGGATTGATGTCGTGCGCCATGCGGTCCAGCGCATCCACCTTCGGCACGCCGATGGTCGACAGGTTCGCGCCGACCTGCCGATTGAAGTTGGCGAGCTCGAAGCGGTCGAGGTCGGAGATGTGAAAGGCGCCAACACCGAGCCTGGCCAGCGTCAGCATATGCACGCCACCGACGCCACCCATGCCGGCGATTGCCACCTTCTTGGTCTTGAGCTGAAGCTGCTCCCACTCCGTAACCCAGCCGATGTTGCGGCTGAAAGCCTCGTCGTAGTCGAAATCCGGGTGCGTTTCGCTTGGTTGCGGGTTTGCCATGGCCGTATCCGTTCTGGTTCGGCGGTTGTCAGGCGCGCGCGAGTCCTTTCGCGCAGAAGGCGTCCCAGTGAACGCCGTCATCGGTGATGACCTCCCACACATCAGGCCGCTCGGCCTGCACGCGGTTGAGGAAGGTCTCTAGCTTGATGAAGCAGGGCTGCCGCAGGCCGTGGAACTCGACCAGCGGGCCGATCGGATCGAAATAGATGCCGAGGCGCGACAGCAGACGCAGCAGCTTCGGCTCCATGGCCGCGCACCAATAACTGACGTCGTTTTCGACGCTCATGCGGACCAGGGATTCGATCAGGCCCAGCGTCATGTGCGGCGCCACCCGCCGTTCCTCGTCGGCCGGCAGCGGCCGGCCGTCGGTAATGCCATAGAGCGTATCGCCGCGCCGGCGCCGGAAGCCCTTGGAGATGGAGAAGCGCGAGACCTCGGCCATCTGCGCCACTGGAAACCTCTCAGGATCCTTCAGCAGCGGCTCTTGGCAGACCTGCTGGACAGCGAAACTTTCATTCGGGTTTTCCGGATCCGGCAGCACCAGCCGAACCGTGCCGGCCATGTTGCCGCTCGGGCGATGGATCAACAGGCTGTGGGTCGATCGGTGATCGAAGGCATCGGTTTCGAGGCCGTCCGGATTATCCGCCGGGTCTTCGAACGGATTCTCGACACAATAGACCTGATAGCGCAGCCGAAAGACGTCCTCGCGCAGCTCTTCCGTGGTCGCGGGAACGACCTCGAACCAGCGACGATAGACCTCGATCAGGCGCTCTTCCTGTTGGCCGGATGACGTATCTTTCGATGCCGGATTGCCATCGGCAACCGATGCGAGTGACGTCGGCGCAGGTTCAACGGCCTGCACGGCGGCACGCTCGTGCTTGCTCATCAAGCTTCCCCCGAGTTCACCGCAAGTTGCCGTTTCCGCAACAACAGCGCGGTCCGTACGCAGGCCCCGCCGACACGAGGACCTTTTTGTTCCGGCGGCACAGGGCACAATCCGCCAGCGATCCTTGACCCCTATGCGAGGGTAGTCGCCGGAAGTTAAGAGCATACTAACGTGGGAACGGCGAGGCGGGTGCAGCCAGGGGTTGTGTGGGGTCATGCGGGCGCCGGCATTTTGGGCAATTGCCGGGGGGATGCGAAGCGGCGGCCCATGCCGCCGCTTCTTCGACAGCAGGTCAGGCGGACGTCCAGCCGAGTTCGGGCTGGAAGCCGCTGTGATGCGCGGCCACATGTTCGGCCGGCCATAGCTTGCCCTTGTTGGTGATCACCTCCCAGACATCCGGCCGGCGCTGGCGGACGCCCTTCAACAGCAGGTGAAGGTTCGAATAACAGGGCTGCCGGCGGCCATGATACTCGACCATGGGACCGACAGGTTGGAACACAAGGCCCAGGCCCGCGAGCAAGCGGAGCAGCGGCGGTTCGACCACAATGCACCAATGGGTGATGCGGTTCTCGACGCTCATCTGCACCAGGCTCTTGATCAGACCCAGGGTGACGTAGGGAATCAGCCGCCGTTGCTGCTTCGCGGCATCCTTGGCGGTCGTGCCCGCCGCGGTCGGCAACTGACGCAACGTCTTCGAGATGCAGAAGCGCGAGACCTCGGCGGAGGATTTGGCCGAAAACATCGGATAGTCGCTGATCCGCTGAAACGGAAAGCTCCGGTTCGGATTGGACGGGTTCGGCAGGATCAGGCGGACCGTGCCGATAAACCGTTGGCTCGGCCGGTGGAACAGCAGGCTATGCGCGGAACGGCCGTCGAATTCGTCGATTTCCAGGCCGTGCGGGTTTTGCTCGGGCGACTCGAACTGGTTTTCGAGGCAATAGACCTGATAGCGCAGCCGATGGACCTCTTCCAGCAGCTCCGAGCTGTCCGCCGGCACCACGGCAAAGTACTTCTCATAGAGCGCCGCCAGGGAGTTCTGGCGCGGCGTGGTCTGTTCGCTGTTCAAGTTGTGATCGGTCCCTGCAACAGGCATATGCGATTCTTCCAACTTGTGAGGGGAATGGTTCTTGCTGTCGTTCACGTCAGGCGATCGTGTCTCTCGTCAGCGAGCGGTTATATTGGGCCAGGATCATGAAAAAGAAATTATGGGAATAGTGTCAAAAGTTAGCCCTAGGGGCGCCTAAAATTGCCACAGGTCATTGACAGTATTCGCCTTAACCATTTGTTAACCTTTCCTTGAACATCATTGTAAAAAGGCAGAACTACAGCCTCTTGCCGAGACACTAAGTCTGGCAACTGCACCCAATTAATCTGCAAGCCGACTGTCGGCCCCTTCCGAATCACCCCTTCCTATAGGCTAGCACAACGCTTGCGTCGTGCAGCGGAAAAAATCTCCAGAATCAACGACTTCCGTTAACTAAGACCGACTTTTCGCGGCGCATGTACTAGGCATTCGACCAATGCCGGTGCCGGGCGCCAGAGCGTCGTCGCGTCAACATCAGGCATTGAGCCGGCACCGAATCTGATGATGATATGATGCAATCGCGCGGCACCGATTGCCGGTGTATTCGGTCGCGGTGATGCACGATCAACGGGTGAGGGATAATTCTGTGTCATGAAAGCGATGTTGTGTAAGGCCTATGGGCCGCCCGAGAGCCTGGTGCTCGAGGACATCGAGCCGGCCGCGCTGGGGGAAAACGATGTGCGGATCAACGTGCGGGCGGCCGGGGTCAACTTCCCCGATGTGCTGATCATTCAGGGCAAGTACCAGTTCAAGCCGCCGTTTCCATTCGCGCCCGGCGCCGAGTGCGCCGGCGACGTGGTCGAGGTCGGCGGCAAGGTTTCGCATCTGAAACCCGGCGATCGGGTGATTGCCAACACCGGACACGGCGCCTTCGCGGAACAGGTGACGACCTCGGCCCGCCGGGTCATGGCCATGCCCGATGAGATGGACTTTGTCACCGGCGCCTCGATCTCGCTGACCTACGGCACCACGGCGCACGCCTTCATCCAGCGGGCCGACCTGCAGCCCGGCGAGACGGTGCTGGTGCACGGCGCCTCAGGCGGCGTCGGTCTGGCCGCGGTCGAGATGGCGCGGGCCATGGGCGCGCACGTGATCGCCACCGGTGGCAGCGACGAGAAGCTGAAGGTGGCGGCCGAGCACGGCGCCGAGCACGTGATCAACTACAGCGCCGGCCCGTTCAAGGACCAGGTCAAGGAACTGACCGGCGGCAAGGGCGCGGACGTGATTTACGATCCCGTCGGCGGCGACGTGTTCGATCAGTCGCTGCGCTGCATCAACTGGGGCGGCCGGCTGCTGGTCATCGGTTTCGCCAGCGGCCGCATTCCCGAGGCGCCGGCCAACCTGGCGCTGCTCAAGGGCTGCGCCATCGTCGGCGTGTTCTGGGGCGCTTACACCGAACGCGATCCGGCCGGCAACGCCAAGAACTTCGAGCGTATCTTCGGCTGGTGGCGCGAGGGCAAGCTGAAGCCGCATGTCTCGCACCGCTTCCCGCTGGCCCAGGCGTCGGATGCGCTCTACGCGCTGATCGAACGCAAGGTGACCGGCAAGGCGGTGATCGAGATCGGCGCCTGACGACGATCGGCCCCGTGGACACGGGCGACAAGGCGGTCCGCGCGCAGTACGAGGCCTATCCCTATCCGAACCGCGATCCGGCCGACGAGGCCAGACGGCTGATCACCGGTTCGCCCAGCCATTTGCTGGAGATCGAGCACTATGTCTTCTGCGGCCGGCGTGCCGGGCCGATCCGCGCGCTCGTCGCCGGTGGCGGCACCGGCGATGCCGCGATCATGCTGGCGCAGCATCTGGCCGACCGGGGAGAGGGCGGCGAGGTTGCCTATCTCGACATGTCGGCCGCCAGCATGGCCATCGCAAAGGCCCGCGCCGAGGCCCGCGGTCTGGCGAACATCCGCTTTCACCAGGGATCGCTGCTCGACGTCGCGAACCTGTTGCCCGGGCCGTTCGACTACATCGACTGCTGCGGCGTACTGCACCATCTCGACGATCCGGCGGAGGGTCTCAACGCCCTTCTGTCGGTGCTGGCGTCGGACGGCGGCATGGGGATCATGCTCTACGGTGCGTTGGGTCGGACAGGCGTCTATCCTTTGCAACGGGCGCTGCGACGCCTGGCCGGGGACGCGGCGCCGGCAGAGCGCGTGGCGCAGGCCCGCGCCTTGCTGAACGAACTGCCCGAGACCAACTGGTTCCGGCGCAACCCGTTTCTGGGCGACCATCTGCGCGGCGACGATGCCGGCCTTTACGACCTGTTGCTGCATCCGCGCGACCGGGCCTTCACCGTGCCCGAAGTCGCCGAACTTTGCGATGGGGCTGGGTTGCGCATCACCGGCTTCCTGCCGCCGCTGCGTTACGACCCATTACTTCTGTTGACCGACGACGCGCTGCGCCGCGCTGCGGCCGAGCTCCCTTGGTTGGAAGCCTGCGCGTTGGCCGAGGAGCTGGCGGGCAACCTGAAGACGCATGTGTTCTACGCCGTCCGGCGGGACGCCGCCAACGGCGCGCCGGCCGAGCCGGCGCCGGCAGACGCCGTGCCGGTGCTGCGTGAAAACGCGCCGGACAGTCTGGCGCGCGGTCTCGCGAAAACGGCCCGTCTGAAGATCGACCTGGACGGCATTTCGCAACGCTTCGACCTGCCGGCCGGCGCGGCCGATATCGTGCGCCTCGCGGACGGTCGTCGGAACCTGCAGGAGATTCACCGTCAATTGATGGTGCGAGACGCGAAACTCGATTGGCTCGCTTTCAAGGGCCGCTTCGACCGGCTCTACGGCTTGCTGCGGCCGCTGAACATGCTGCTGCTTGGCGGGCCCGGCGCGCCGGCGCGCTGACGGGTCGAGCATCGGTCCTAACGGCCGATACTTCTAGTCGAGAAAATTGATCGACGGCGGCGGCACGTCGGTCTGCGACAGCAGGCAATGCACCTGGCCGCGATGATGGGTTTGATGGTTGAAGATATGGGTCAGCAGATGGCCGAGCGCGTGCGTCTCGCGGCCGCCGGCGAGCGGCGACCAGGTCACATCGGATAACAGATCCCGATCCGTCAGCGCGTCGACGAAGGCGATGATCGCCTCGTCTTCCCGCTTGCGGTCTGTCTGCAGGGCCGGCAGGGTGTCATGCAAAATCTGGTCGAGCGCGGTGATGCCATGCGGCTTGTCCCGTAGCCGTCCGAACCAGAGCCGGTCGCAGACCAGCAAATGGTTCAGCGTGTTGTGGATGCTGCCGAAATAGCACGGCCGAGAAGCCAGGTAGTCGGCGAGCTCCAGGCGGGCGCAAGCTTCGTACAGCGCCGCGTTGGCGCGCCGATTATAGCGCGCCAGGGCGCGGTAGGTGTCGATGGCGGGCGAGGTCATGCCGCCCCGCGTTCCGGCGGTCCTCAGATCCGCCAGAACGGCTTGTATGACTCGTCGATGGCCTGCTGTCGCGTCAAGCCCATGTCATGCAGCAGG
Source organism: Alphaproteobacteria bacterium (assembly GCA_965232515.1). Classification (GTDB taxonomy): domain Bacteria; phylum Pseudomonadota; class Alphaproteobacteria; genus JANQKO01. The sequence goes on from CBDDPY010000002.1 coordinate 4,834,287, forward strand.
CGGTCGTCCAGCTGCGACAGCAGGTGACGCTCGCTCGCCCGCGCCTGCCAGGTCAGCAGCGTGTCGGCAATTGCCGCGGGCAGTTGCTTCAGATCAAAACCCTTGATCGTAACCGGGAGCGCGCGAAGCATGTCGGTATCTCCTCATTTCGTGTTTTCGTGACTAATAAATGGCGGTTTACGGGCTTGACGACAAACGATCATTTCTCATATTTTCGATAAGTAAATTTTATGAATCAGAAGCTTCAAAGCCGGCGTCTGCCGCCGCTCAACAGCATCCGGGCCTTCGAGGCGGCGGCTCGGCACCTGAGCTTCACGCGCGCGGCCGAGGAGCTGTTCGTCACCCAGGCTGCGGTCAGCCATCAGGTCAAGACGCTGGAGGAATGGCTGGGCCTGCCGCTGTTCCGTCGCCGCAACCGGCAGGTCTTTCTGACCGAGGCGGGACAGAGCTATCTGCCGGCCGTGCGCGAGGCGCTGGACGGGCTGTCGGCGGCGACGCGGCGGCTGGTCGAGCAGGACGCCGGCGGCACGCTGACGGTCAGCCTGCTACCGTCATTCGCGGCCAAGTGGCTGGTGCCGCGGCTGCGCGGCTTCCGCGAGCGCCATCCCGACATCGAGGTGCGGATTGACGCCGACGACAAGCTGGTCGATTTCAGCCGCGATGATGTCGATATCGGCATTCGCTATGGCGCCGGCGGCTGGCCCGGCGTCGAGGCCACCAAGTTCCTGACCGAGGACCGGTTCCCGGTCTGCAGTCCCGATCTGTTGCGGGGATCGCATCCGCTGCGGGCGCCCGCCGATCTTAAGCATCAAACCCTGCTGCACGACGACACGCGGGACGACTGGCGGGCCTGGCTGCTGGCGGCCGGGATCGACGACGTCGACCCGCGCTACGGCCATGCCTTCAACGATTCCAGCATGCTGTTGGAAGCCGCTATCGACGGTCAAGGCGTCGCGTTGGCGCGTGGCGCGCTCGCCTCGCGCGACCTCAGCGCTGGCCGGCTGGTCAAGCCATTCGATGTCGAGTTGCCCGCGCGCTTCGCCTACTACATCGTGCACGCTCCGGGCGCCGGCCAACTGCCGAAGATCCGTGCCTTTGTCGACTGGCTGCTATCGGTCGTCGCGGCCGAAGATGTTGTTGAGCGCGAAACTTGACCCGTCCCACTCCCCCACCCGACCACCCACGGAAGTATGCTTGATGGGTGGTCGGGTGGGGGAGTGGGACGGGTCAAGCCCTGGCCCTTAGGGCCAGTTCTTCAGACCTGTAGCTCGGGCAGGTCACGAAAAGCATCGAGCGCTTCCGGGTTGGCGAGCGCTTCCTTGTTCTTCACCGGCCGGCCGTGCACGACGTCGGTGACGGCGAGCTCGGTGATCTTGCCGTTCACCGTGCGCGGAATGTCGGCGACCTGCAGCACCTTGGCCGGCACGTGCCGGGGCGAGGCATTCTCGCGGATCTGCCATTTGATCCGGTCGGTCAGCGCATCGTCGAGCCTAACGCCGTCGCGCAGCCGCACGAACAGCACGACGCGCGTGTCGCTGTCCCACCGCTGGCCGATCACCAGCGCCTCGAGCACGTCGTCGAGCTGTTCGACCTGCCGGTAGATCTCGGCCGTGCCGATGCGCACGCCGCCGGGGTTCAGCGTCGCGTCCGAGCGACCGTAGATCACGAAGCCGCCGTGCCCGGTTTCCTCGACCCAGTCGCCGTGCCGCCAGATGTTGGGAAAGGTGTCGAAATAGGCGGCGCGGTAGCGCGATCCGTCCTCGTCGTTCCAGAAATAGATCGGCATCGAGGGGAAGGACTGCGTGCAGACCAGCTCGCCCTGTTGCCCGACCACGCGCTCGCCGTCGTCGTTAAAGACCTGCGTGTCCATGCCCAGCAGCGGGCCCTGAATCTCGCCGCGCCAGACCGGGCTGATCGGGTTGCCGCCCATGAAGCAGCCGATGATGTCGGTGCCGCCCGAGATCGAGGCCAGATGCAGGTCCGCCTTGACGCTGTCGTAGACCCAGTCGAAGCCCTGCGGCGCCAGCGGCGAGCCGGTCGACAGCATCGCCCTGAGGGCGGAAAGCTTGTGCGTCTTGACGGGCGTCACCCCCGCCTTGGCGGCGGCGTCGATCCACTTGGCGCTGGTGCCGAACTGGGTCATGCCCTCGGCGTCGGCGAAGTCGAACAGAATGTTGCCGTCGGGGTGGAACGGCGAGCCGTCGTAGAGCAGCAGCGTCGCGTCGGCCGCCAGGCCGGAGACCAGCCAGTTCCACATCATCCAGCCGCAGGTGGTGAAGTAGAACAGCCGGTCGTCGCGCCTGATGTCGGCCTGCAGCCAGTGCTCCTCCAGATGCTTCAGCAGCGTGCCGCCGACGCCATGCACGATGCACTTCGGCTTTCCCGTCGTGCCCGAGGAATACATGATGTAGAGCGGCGCGTTGAAGTCGACGCGCACGTAGTCGATCTCGCCGGCCGCGTGCGGCGCCAGCGCCGCGTCCCACATGACCGCGTTGCCCAGGCCGTCGAGCGGCGGGGTCTCGCGCGTATATGGCACCACGACGACATGCTCGACCGTCGGCAGCGCGGCCAGGATATCTTTGGCCTTCGGCAACGTGTCGAAGGTCTTGCCGCCGAAGTAGTAGCCGTCGGCGACGAACAGCACCTTCGGCGCGATCTGCCCGAAGCGGTCGAGCACGCCCTGCACGCCGAAGTCGGGCGAGCAGGACGACCAGACCGCGCCCAGGCTGGTCGCGGCCAGCATGGCGACGATCGTCTCGGGCAGGTTCGGCAGGAAGCCGGCGACCCGGTCGCCCTCCCGCACGCCCATCTGCCGGAGCGCCTGGCGCAGCCGGGAGACGCCGTCATGGACCTCGGCGAAGCTCAGACGCCGCTTCACCCGATCCTCGCCCCAGAAGACCATCGCCGGCCCATCGTCGCGCCGGCGCAGCAGGTTCTCGGCGAAGTTGAGGCGGGCGTCCGGGAACCAGCGCGCGCCGGGCAGCTTCCCGCGGTCGGCGACCACCCGGTCGCCTTGCGTCTCGGCGATCACGCCGCAGAAATCCCAAACCGTTTGCCAGAACGCTTCGGGCTCGGCCACCGACCACCGATGCAGCGCGGCGTAGTCGTCGACGCGCACGTTCCAGCGCGCCGCCGCCTCGGCCATGAAACGGCTGATATTGGCGTCGGCCATGCGTTCCGGCGACGGGCGCCATAGCGGCTGGTCCATACGAATCTCCCAGACAGCGTTGTTCGTTTCGGCGCAGTATCGCGGCTTCGTCCGATGCCGCCAAGTGGGGTCTGGCCTGCGCTTCCTGCACTGGTGCAAGTGGATCGGGGCCATTAGACTCCCGCACCAATGTCCTTCATGTCGGTTTTTTCCGTTCAGCCAGCAATCGAGCTGTCGTGACGGTCGGCAACGGCCAGGCCATGCGCGGCCGCCTGCTGGCGCTGCCGGCGAATGTGCGCGGTGCGCTGTGGGTGTTGCTGGCGGCGACGCTGTTCGCCGGCATGGGCACGCTCGTCAAGTTGCTGGGCGACCGCTTCGACAGCTTCCAGCTCGCCTTTTTCCGCGCGCTGTTCGGGTTCCTGGCGATCCTGCCGTTCGTCGTCCGCATGGGCGTCGCCGAATTGCGGACCAAGCGACCGGGGCTTCATTTCCTGCGCGGCATCGGCGGCGCCTCGGCCATGCTCTGCGGTTTCTACGCCATCACGCATCTGACGTTCGCCGACGCCGTGTCGTTGAGCTATGCGCGCTCGCTGTTCCTGATCCCGCTGGCGGTGGTGTTCCTGGGCGAGACCGTGCGCGCGCGGCGCTGGACCGCGACCGCCATCGGTTTCGTCGGCGTGGTCATCATGATGCGGCCGACCGGGGCCATCGAGCTGGCCACGTTCGTCGCCATCCTCGGCGCCTTCCTGGTCGCCGCCGTCACCATCATGGTGAAGAAGCTGGCCGAGACCGACCGGCCGGAGACGCTGATCTTCTATTTCGGTGTGATCTCGACCACCGTCGCCCTGCTGCCGGCGCTGCAGGTCTGGCGGTCCCCGGCCTGGGACGAGCTCGCCTTGCTGATGCTCGTCGGGGCCTTTGGCGCGGGCGCGCAATACTGCATGATCCGTGGGTATCGCATCGGCGAGGCGACGGCGGTGATCCCGTTCGATTATGCGCGGCTGCTGCTCGTCGGCATCATCGGTGTCATCGTATTCGCCGAGATCCCGGACGCCTGGACGCTGACCGGGGCCGCGGTGATCGTCGTCTCGACGCTCTATATCGCCTTGCGCGAGGCCCAGCTCGGCAAGCCGAAGGAGCCGGTCGAACCGTCGGTCAACCCGCCGGTCGTGCCGGCGGAGGCGAAACGGGACTAATCGTCGTCGGGCAGCCCGTCGGCGCCTTTCGACAGCGCGATCCGCGCCTGTTCCCGGTGTTTGTCCGTAACGTTGGCGCCGATGGTGCGCAGCGCCGTGAACAGCACCGCGGCATCGTCGGTAAAGCCGAGCGCGGCGATGAAGTCGGGGATCATGTCGGTGGGGATGACGAAATAGGCGATTGCGCCCAGCAGCACCGCCTTGGCGTGCGCCGGCGTCGCCGGGTCCATGGCGCAGTAATAGGCCGCCACCAGCTCGTCGGCGAAGGGGACGCGCGACAGGACCCGTTTCAGCTTCGGCCAGAAACGGCGGCGCAGCTTGGGCGTATCACGCGCCAGCTTTTCGGAATCGTAGACCGCGAGCTCGCGGCTGTCCGTCTCCATCATCGATCCATTATATGGGGCGGCCGGTCGGCCGCCGCAACGCGGCTGACAACTCGCCAAGCCCCGGTTGATTTGTTATGACGCCGGTAATTCTGCAATAGGGAGCGTAAACACCATGCAAATCGACGGAATTGCGGCTGTTGTCACGGGCGGTGCATCGGGATTGGGCGAAGCGACGGCCCGTGAACTGGCGGGCGCGGGCGCGAAGGTGGCGCTGTTCGACCTGAACGAGGCCCGCGGCCAGGACGTCGCCGGCGAGATCGGCGGCCTGTTCGTGAGCTGCAACGTCGTCAGCGGCGATGGCGCCGCGGCGGCCTTCGCCAAGGCCAAGGAGGCGCATGGCCCGGCCCGGATCCTGGTGAACTGCGCCGGCATCGGCATCGGCACCAAGACCACCAGCCGCGGCGAGCCGCATCCGCTCGATCAGTTTGCCAAGGTCATCAACATCAACCTGATCGGCACCTTCAACTGCATCCGCCTCGGCGCCACCGACATGGTGGGCACGGACCCGCTGGACGACGGCGAGCGCGGCGTGATCATCAACACCGCCTCGGTCGCGGCCTTCGATGGCCAGATCGGTCAGGCCGCCTACTCGGCGTCCAAGGGCGGCATCGTCGGCATGACGCTGCCGATCGCCCGGGACCTGGCGGACAAGGGCGTGCGCGTGTGCACCATCGCGCCGGGCCTGTTCTCGACGCCGCTGCTGCACGGCCTGCCGGACGATGTGAAGGCATCGTTGGCGGCCAGCGTGCCGTTCCCGAGCCGCCTGGGCGAGCCGGCCGAATACGCGGCGCTGGCCCGGCATATCGTCGAGAACGCCATGCTGAACGGCGAGACCATCCGTCTCGACGGCGCCATCCGCATGGCGCCGCGCTGATCGGCTGCGCTAGACTAAGGATCGACAGGGGTATCGAAGGCGGGGTCGGAACATGCCGAAAAAGTTGTCGCGGGCGCAGATCGAGGCTTATCGGACGGAAGGCTATTTATGTCCGATCCCCGGCATCGGCGGCGACGACGCGGCGCGTTTCCGGGCCTGCCTCGAGGCCTTCGAGGCCGAGCGTGGGACGACGCTCGGCCAGATGCCCGGCGCCATGCGGGCGAAGACGCACCTGCTGTTCACCTGGATGGCCGAACTGGTCCGGCATGCCGCGATCCTCGACGCGGTCGAGGATCTGATTGGCCCGGACATCCTGCTGTTTCATCTGACCTGCTGGCTGAAGGAGCCGGGTGACGGCGCCGTCGTGCCCTGGCACCAGGACGCGACGTATTTTGCGCTCGAGCCGTTCGAGCACGTCACCGCCTGGGTCGGCCTGACCGACAGCAGCATCGAGAACGGCTGCGTGCACGTGCTGCCGGGCAGCCACGACGAAGGGCAACAGACGCACGTGCAGGACAGTGTCGAGAACAATCTGCTGTCGCGCGGTCAGTCCCTGCCGGCCGATTACGACACCTCGAACGCCGTCGCGCTGACCATGGCGGCCGGCGAGTTCTCGCTGCACCACACGCATCTGATCCACCGCTCCGAACCGAACCGGACGGACGAGCGCCGCATCGGCATCGGCATCAGCTATGTGCCGGCGCGGGTCCGCCATCTGGGCCCGCAGCGTCTCAGCGCGTCGCTGGTGCGAGGCGAGGACCGGTTCGGCCATTTCGAGCCGGAGCCTCGGCCATCCCGCGATCTCGACCCGGCGATCGTCGCCCGGCACGCCGACTATATGGGCCGGTTCTTCCAGATCGACAGCGCGCCCACGGCCGCCTGAGGCCGGTGCCGGTGCATCGAATTTTTGTCTACGGCACGCTGAAGCGGGGCTTTCCGAACTTCAACGCTGGCATGCAGGACCAGCGTTTCATCGGCCGCTATCGCACCGCCGAGGCCTATCCGCTGGTCATCGCCGGCCGCTGGCTGACGCCGGTGATGATCGCCGAGCCCGGCGCCGGCCACCGCGTGTTCGGCGAGCTGTTCGAGGTAACCGACCAGGCGCTGGCATTGCTCGACCGCCTGGAAGGCACCCACCTGCCGGCCGGCTATCATCGCGACACAATCCAAGTCGAACACCCGGCCGATGGCGCCAGCGCGGATGCCTGGGTCTATTTCAAGCACCGCGACCGCATCGACGTCATCCACACCGAGCCGATGCCGGAATACGCCCTCGATCCGCGCTACATCCCGCCGACTAGACGCTAGCGTCGACGGCCTTCAGCTCAGGAAATCCCTTGTACCGGTCGCTGTGATCGCCGGCGTGGTTGGTCATGCCTGGCTTGGTTAGGCAGCCCTTCGGCGCGACGTAGCTGTCGATCCGGCGGGTCGGACGTTCGTGCCAGGTGATGTTGAAGGCCGCCAGCTTGGGAAAGAAGTAGAGGCTGTCGTAGGGCAGGTGGTCGTGGATCCACCAGGCGAGCGACCGCCAGTCGGCGCCGGCTTCATAGCGGTCGGCGAACCAGGGAACGACGACGCTCGCCGTGGCGCCCATGCAGCCGTCGGCGTCGCGGCGGTCCCAGATGTGATTGGCGTAGGTCGCCTCGTTGCGGGCGCAGCTCAGGCCGTGCTTGTTGCCGAAGGCGTTCACTTCCGGCGACCGGTAGGCCGAGCGGATCGCCAGACCGCCGAAGCTGGCGCGCAGCGGTTCCAGCAGCGCTTCGCACAGCCGGCGACCGGCGGCGATCGCGAGATCCGGGTCGTCGGGAATGTTCGGGATGCCGTAGAAGCTGCCGATCTCGCTGTAGAGGAAGTCCCGGAAATAGAACGATTTCGACAATCGAACCCGGCCGAGCCGCTCCAGCCCCCGCATCGATCCCGGCTTGCGCAAGCGGCTGCTATCCGGCGTAGCCGTCGATCGCCTTGGCGAGCGCGATATCGCGTTCGCTCAGGCCGTCGGCGTCATGGGTCGACAGCGTGATGTCGACCCGGTTGTACACATTGAACCATTCCGGATGGTGGTCCATCTGATCCGCCTTCAGCGCGACCCGGGTCATGAAGCCGAAGGCCGCGTTGAAGTCCGCGAACTGAAAGCTCTTTTCAATCGCATCCCGCCCCTCAACCTCTTTCCAGCCGGACAGTTCCGCCAGCGCGGCGGCGCGCGCCGCCGCGTCGAGTTTCGCGATCATGTCTCCGTCTCCCTTGTCGGCGCTATCCGATTATGAACGTTTCGGGCGGAAGGCGCGGGCCTGCTGTCGGGCTTCCTCGATCTGCGCCGGCGTCATTTGCGCCGCCAGCCGGCCGCGGCCCGACACCGCCTGCGCCGCCACCTGACCACCCTCGTTCTGATCGACGCCCTGTGGCGTCCCCGCCAGTTCGAACCAGCGATAGGCGGCGACCGGATCGCGCGGCAGACCGACGCCATTCATATAGATGGCCGCCAGATTGAACTGGGCGCGGGCGTGGCCCCGCTCGGCGGCGCGCCGGAACCAGTTGGCCGCGGCGACCGGGTTGCGCGGCACGCCAAAGCCCTGGCTGTGCATGTAGCCGAGGTTGAACTGCGCCGGCGCGTAGTCGCTCTCCGCTGCGCGCCGGATCCAGGCGCCGCCGCGCCGGACATCCTGGTCGAGGCCCAGACCGCGCAGATAGAGCCGGCCAATGGCGTTCTGCGCGCGCGGCAGCCCGTTTTCGGCCGCCCGGCGATACCAGCGCGCGGCCGCGAAGGCGTCGGCCGGCATGCCCAGGCCACGCTCGTGCATGCGGCCGATCACGAACTGCGCCGTCGGGTTGCCGTAATCGGCGAAGGGCGTGCAGCGGCGAAGCGCCTCCTGCCACTGTTGCAGCGTGAAGGCCAGCAGACAGAAGGTGGTCGCCTTGCGGTCTTCCGGTCCGCGGGCCGGATTCAGATCGTAGGTCTTCGGCAGGCCGTCGGCCAGTTCGACGATCAGCGCCTTGGCGGCCGGGTTCTGTTGCTGCACGGCCTTGCCGAGCCAGAGGAAGGCGCCGAACGTGTCGCGCAAGCGCGGCCGATCGATCAGCAGATAGCGGCTCAGCCGGATCTGGCTGGCGGCCAGGTCCTGCGCCGCCGCTCGTTGCAGCCAGAACGCCGCCTCGTTGGGGTCGGGTTCCGTTTCGACGCCGTCGAACAGATAGAGTGCCAGGTTGTGCTGTGCGCCGGCCACGCCCTGTTCGGCCGCGCGCCGGAACAGCGTCGATGCCAGCGCCCGGTCCTGATCGACGCCGACGCCGGCGTGATAGCGCTGGCCAAGATCGAACTGCGCTTCGGCGTCGCCCGCGATCGCCGCGTCGCTGAGCCACTTGATGGCCTGGTCGAGATCCGGGTCCATGCCGATGCCGGCGGCGTGGTATTGGCCGACGCGCCGCATCGCCGGCGGAAAGCCCTGTTTGGCGGCCTTTTGAAACCACTGAAACGCCTCGTTGTAGTCGAGCTTGATGCCGTGGCCGCGGTCGTATTGCCGGCCCAGATTGTATTGCGCCTGGGCGGAGCCCTGCTCGGCGGCCCGTCGGTTCCATTCCGCCGCCGCGGCGCGGTCCCGGGGCACGCCCAGGCCGTCGAAATAAATTCGGCCGAGGTCGAGCTGCGCCATCAGGAAGCCCTGTTCGGCCGAGAGTTTCAGCCACTCGGCCGCCGTCACGCCGTTCCGGGCCACGCCGAAGCCATAGAGGTATAAAAGACCCAGGCGATACTGGGCCTGCGCGTCGCCCGCTTCGCCCAGCGGCTTCCAGGTATCGTGCGCGGCCTCGAAGTCACCCGCGCCATAGGCTTGCAGGCCGGAAATGAAATCTGCCCGGGCCGGCATCGCCAGGAATATCGCGGCGGCCGCGACGGCGAACTTCAGGCGGCGGTATTTACGCATCACAACGTCGGATGGGACTGCCCATTTTCGGTTCGGTTGACCCGTTTGAGTTTAGCCAGGAAGCCGTTGTCTGGCGAGGCGCGTTCTTGGCGGCGTCATGTCTTGCAGATAATCTCGGCCAATGGCAGATGACGATCTGATACCGCCCAGTCTCGATGATATGGAGACCATGGCGCGCCGCGCCTACGATTCCATACCGGCGCATCTGCGCCAGCACGCCAAGGACGTCGTCGTGCGTGTCGTCGAGTTCCCTGACGACGAAACGCTCGACGGTCTGGGCCTCGATACGCCGTTCGATCTGCTGGGGCTGTATCGGGGGGTCAGCCTGGACAAGAAAGAAGGCGCGCTGATCGACGACGTCGACATGGTGTTCCTCTACCGCCGGCCGATCCTGGACTACTGGTGCGAAACCGGCGAACCGCTGGCGCGCATTGTCACGCATGTCCTGATCCACGAGATCGGCCACCACTTCGGTTTTTCCGACGCCGACATGGAAGCGATCGAGGCAGGCCTCTAGTATCGAGGCCGGCCTCAAATATTGAATCTCTGGTTTTTCGGGGGACGTCATTCATGCCGGTCAAGGGACTGAAGCCAGCCGCGCTCTACCGTCGTTGTCCGACCTCGTCGTTCGGCTTTCGCAGCACGGCCGAGCTCGCGGACCTGGACGGCGTGCTGGGCCAGGACCGGGCTGTCGAGGCGCTGACCTTCGGCATCGGCATCCGGCGCGACGGCTACAATCTGTTCGTGCTGGGACCGCCGGGGACCGGCCGGCATTCGATGGTGCGGGACTATCTGCAGCGTCGGGCGGCGAGAGAGCCGACGCCCGACGAATGGGTCTATGTGAACAACTTCGCGCAGCCGCACCGGCCGAACGCGTTGTCCCTGCCGCCCGGCCGCGCCGCCGGCCTGAAGCGCGATATGGAGCGGCTGGTCGAGGATCTGCAGGCGGCGATCCCGGCCTTGTTTGAGAGCGACGAGTTCCGCACCCGGCTGCAGGCGATCGAGGAGGAGTTCAAGGAGGCCCAGGAGGCGGCCTTCAAGAACGTCCAGGTGGACGCTAACAAGCGCAATCTCGCCTTGGTCCGCACGCCGATGGGGTTCGCCTTGGCGCCGATGCGCGGCAGCGAGGTGATGCCCCCGGACGAGTTCAACAAGCTGCCGGAGGCGGTGCGCAAGAAGATCGAGCAGGATATCGAGGAGTTGCAGGTCGAGTTGCAGGCGGTGGTCCGCCAGATCCCGGACTGGGAGCGTGATCGCCGCGCCAGGATTCGCGAGCTGACGCGTGAAATGACGCGCCTCGCCGTTGCCGGCCAGATCGCCGAGCTGAAGCGCACCTATGACGGCTTCGACCAGATCATCGCCTATTTCGACGCGGTCGAGCACGACATCGCCGAGAGCGTCGATGCCTTCATGCCGCAGGAGCAGCAGCCGCAACAGCAGATGGCGCCGGGACAGGGGGCGGCGCGCGCGGCCGCCGCCTTGCGCCGCTACCAGGTGACCCTGATGCTGGACGGCGCGCGGCCGGCCGGCGCGCCGGTTATCTCCGAGGAACTGCCGACCCAGCCGAACCTGGTCGGCCGGGTCGAGCACCAGGCGGAGATGGGCGCGCTGCTGACCGACTTCACCATGATCAAGCCGGGCGCGCTGCATCGCGCCAACGGCGGCTATCTGGTGCTCGACGCGCTGCGGTTGCTGCAACAGCCCTATGCCTGGGAATCGCTGAAGCGCGCGCTGCGTGGCGGGCACGTGAACATCGAGTCGCTGGGACAGATGCTCAGCATGATCAGCACCGTCTCGCTCGACCCCGAACCGATCCCGCTCGACGTCAAGGTCGTGCTGATCGGCGACCGGCGCCTGTACTACATGCTGTGCGCCGCTGACCCGGACTTTCCGAGCCTGTTCAAGGTGATGGTCGACTTCGAGGAGAACATCGACCTGACGGCGGAGACCGCGCAGGGATACGCGCGCCTGCTGGCGGGCGTCGCCCGGCGCGCTGAGTTGCGGCCGTTGGACCGTGGCGGCGTCGCCCGGGTCGTCGAGCATGCCGGCCGCATGGCCGGCGATGCGGAAAAGGTCTCGGTGCAGGTCGGGCATCTGGCCGATCTGTTGCGCGAGGCCGACTACTTCGCCGGCAACGCGGGCCGTAAGCTGATTGGCCGCGACAATGTGCAGCAGGCCATCGACGCCGCCGTCTATCGCGCCAACCGCGCGGCCGAGCAGACCCGCGAGGCGATCACCCGCGACACCGTGCTGATCGACACCGACGGCGCCCAGGTGGCGCAGATCAATGGCCTGGCGGTCTACGGGCTGGGCAATTTCTCGTTCGGCCGGCCCAGCCGGATCACCGCCCGCGTGCGCATGGGCTCGGGCGAGGTGGTCGATATCGAGCGTCGGGTCGAGCTCGGCGGACCGCTGCATTCCAAGGGCGTGTTGATCCTGTCGGCGTTCCTCGGCGCCCGCTTCGCGGCCGACCACCCGTTGTCGCTGTCGGCGAGCCTGGTGTTCGAGCAGTCCTATGGCGGCGTTGACGGCGACAGCGCCTCGTCGGCCGAATGCTATGTTCTGATGTCGGCGCTGTCGGGCCTGCCGATCGAACAGGGGCTCGCCGTCACCGGCTCCGTCAACCAGCATGGCGAAGTGCAGGCGATCGGCGGCGTCAACGAGAAGATCGAGGGGTTTTTCGATATCTGCGCCGACCGTGGCCTGACCGGCCGGCAGGGTGTGCTGATCCCCGCCTCGAACGTCAAGCACCTGATGCTGCGCGGCGACGTGGTGGACGCGGTGCGCCGGGGCATGTTCAATGTCTACGCCGTGACCACCATCGACGAAGGTATCGAATTGCTGACCGGCCGCCGCGCCGGCGCATTGCGCAAGGACGGCACCTATCCGCCGGACAGCGTCAACCGGCTGGTGCAGGACCGCCTGCTCGAGTTGGCGGATAAACGTCGCAAGTTCGGCGCGCGGCGTCCGGACGAGGCGAACGACAAGGCCGACACGAACAACGCCAAGGCGGCGGCGAAATGAGCGCGCCCATGCGCACGTTGCGACGCATCCTGGTGGCGCTCGACGCCGGGCCGGACAGTCTGTCGCGGCTGGAGCAGGCGGCGATGCTGGCGGCCGACATGCAGATCGAGCTGGCCGGCCTGTTCGTCGAGGATGACGACCTGTTCCGTCTCTGCGGCCTGCCGGTGCGCGAGATCAGCCTCGGCAGCGGCGCTGTCCGCCAGCCGGATCGCGCCACCATGGAACGCGAATTGCGGATCCGCCAGGCCGAGGCCCGCCGGCGTCTGCAGGACGTCGCCGCGCGCCGCCAGGTGAGCTGGTCGTTCGAGGTTCGCCGTGGCCACGGCCGCGAGACGCTGCTTGGCGCGGCGGGCGATGCCGACGTGGTGGCGATGTCGCGGTCGGTTCTGACGGTCAGCCGCCGGTCGGCTCGGGTGGCCGCGCCGCCTCCGGTTGTTGCCATCTTCGAGGCCGGCGACGGGGCAGGCCACGTTCTCGACCTCGCGGCCCGGACTGCGCGCCAGCAGGGGGCGCCGTTGCTGGTGCTGGTCTCTGCCGGACTGGCGGAGCAGGCCAAAGCCGCCCTGACGTCGACCGGCATTGCCGCTGGTCTGCGGACGATCGGCGCCGGCAAGACGGCGCTGCCGCGCGGTTTGCAGGACGTGCAACCCCGGCTGTTGGTGCTCGACGCTGGCGGCAAGGCCGCCGGCCGGCTCGATGAACTCCTGACCGCGGCCGACTGCGATGGGCTGCTGATCGGCGGCAGCTAGATCTCGTTCAGCAGCTTTGTGACGTAAGCCGGCACCACCTCGCTGGCCGGCCCGTGGATGCGTTCGGCGAACAGCGAGGCGCCCTCCGACGGTTCAAGATTGAGCTCCACCGTATGTGCACGGCCGGCGCGGCGCACGTCGGCGACGAAGCCGGCGGCCGGATAGACGTTGCCGGACGTGCCGATCGACAGGAACAGGTCACAGCGCGCCAGCGCCGCGTTGATATCGTCCATGCCCAGGGGCATCTCGTAGAACCAGACGACATGCGGCCGCAGCCGCCCGGTTTCACCGCAGGCACCGCAGGTGCTGCTTATCGTCACGTCGCCGGTCTCGGCCCGGACCGTGCCGCAAGCCTCACAACGGATCTTCAGCAGCTCGCCATGCATGTGGATCAGGTTGCCGGTGCCGGCCCGCTCGTGCAGATCGTCGACATTCTGCGTTACCACCAGCACCTCGCCGGCATGTTGGCGTTCCAGTTCGGCCAACGCGACATGGGCCGGGTTCGGCTCGACCTGCCGCAGACCGGCGCGCAGTTTGTTGTGGAAATCCAGGACATAGTCCGGGTCGCGGGCATAGCCGTCCGGCGTCGCCACGTCCTCCAGGTTGACCTGGCTCCACAGGCCGCCCTCGTCGCGAAAGGTGTCGAGCCCCGACTCGGCCGAAATGCCGGCGCCGGTCAACACCACGATCCGTTCGAAACCCGTTGTGCGCATGGCCCGACACCCTGCCGCATTCCCGCGACGACGGCAAATGTCGCGAACGGAACGAAGGTGCCGTTTTCAGCCTTGCCAGGTCCGGCCGGCAACGTGTACGCAGCGCCGGAACTGGCATTGGGCCAGCCGTTGTCCGGAGTGTCCGGCCATGTGGCACGCGCTGCTGTCTGTCGCCTCGCTGATCCTCGGCGTCACCCTGATGCAGGTCGGCAACGGCCAGTTCGGCACCTTCCTCAGCGTGCGTATGCAGGCCGAGGGCTTCTCGTCGCTCACCATCGGCATCGTCGGCTCGGCCTATTTCGCCGGGTTTATTCTGGGCACGGTCTATTGCGACCGGCTGGTCGAGCGGGCCGGCCATATCCGGGCCTTCGCGGCGCTGGCGTCACTGATGTCGGCGGTGGCGCTGCTGCATGCGCTGATCATCGCGCCCTGGACCTGGACGCTGATGCGCCTCGTCACCGGCTGCTGCATCGCCGGCCTGTTCGTGATCACCGAGAGCTGGATCAACGAGCGCGCGACCAACGAGATGCGCGGACAGATCTTCGCGATCTATATGATCGCCAGCTATCTGGCGCTGGGCGGCGGTCAGTTCCTGCTTGGCTTGGGCGAGACCGCCGGCTTACAGCAATTCCTGTTCGCCTCGCTGCTGTTTTCGCTGTCGCTGGTGCCGATCGCCCTGACCAAGGCCGCCTCGCCGGCGCCGGTCGAGCGGGCGCCGTTCAACTTCGTGCGGCTCTACCGGATCTCGCCGCTGGGCGTGATCGGCTGCCTCGCCTGCGGGCTGATCAACGGTTCGTTCTATCCGCTGGGCCCGGTCTTTGCCCGCGGCATCGGATTCGATGTCGATTTCGTCTCCTACTTCATGGGCATCACCATTCTCAGCGGCCTGCTGCTGCAATGGCCGATCGGCCGCTTGTCGGACCGGTTCGACCGTCGCAGCATTATGGTCGCGGTGCTGGCGGCGGTTGCCGCCGTAAGTTTCCTAATCGTCATGGCGGCAGGTGGCGACGCCAGCGCGCTGTTGGCGTTCGGCGCGCTTTACGGCGGCTTCGTGTTCACGATCTATCCGTTGGCCGTGGCGCATGTGAACGACCATATCGAGCCGCACGAACTGGTTCGGGTCAGCGCCGGCCTGATCCTGACCTACGGCATCGGCGCCGCGGCTGGCCCCCTGATCGCGTCGACCGTGATCGATACCGTCGGCCCGCAGGGCCTGTTCCTGTTCACCGGCGGCATGGCGAGCGTGGTGGCGCTGTTCGGCCTCTATCGCATGACCCGAAGCCAGGCCGTGCCGCTGGACGAGCAGGGGCCGTTCGTCACCATGAACCGGACCACCGCCGTGATCGGCGCGCTCGACCCGCGCGCCGAGCCGGAAGAGCAGTATGAAATGGCTTTCGACGCCGACCCGGCGGCTCTCGCCGGGGATGGGCAGGCAGATCCGATTTCGCCGGAAGCTCGTATTTAGATTGGCCGGTCGTTTTGCCGGTGTGGGTGGCATTCTCGTTTCGGAATTATCGGATACGATGGCGCGATGCGGTCATTCCTCGCGATAGCGGTCGGCTTGATGCTGATCGGTTGCGCCGCCACGCCGGCGCCCACCGACGATCGGCCGCTCTACGACCGGCTGGGCGGCAAGGAAGGCGTCGACCTGATCGTCGACCGTTTCATCCTCAACGTGATGACCAACCCGGAATTGCGGCCGGCCTTCGCCGAAACGCCGATCTATGCGTTGCCCAACCTGAAGCGTCAGTTCGCCCAGCAGATCTGCGACATCTCCGACGGTCCCTGCGACTACAAGGGCCTGGACATGGTCGAGGCACACAAGGGCATGGATGTTACGCTCGCCCAGTTCAACGCCATGGGCCGGGAGATGCAGGCGGCCCTGCAGCGCTATCGCATCGAAGAAGGCGCCCAGCGCGAGCTGCTGACGCTGATGGGCCGGATGCAGGACGACATCGTCGGCAAATGAGCTAGCTCGCATTTCTCAAACCCTGCATGGTCTGCGCGGCGCCGTGCTGTCGACAGGGCAGGAGCGCTGCGCGGCGCGATGTGGGGCATCGGGCAAGCAGCGCGACGCCCCCTGTCGACAGCACGGCGCCGCCCGAAGGGTCGCGCGCAGGCGCCCGCCCGCGGCGTCGCGGCCCTCAACCGTAGTCCCACTACGCTTTTCGGCCCGCTCCTGGCGGATCGGGCGCCTGTGCGCGACGCAGACCGTGCAGGGTTTGAGAAATGCGGGCTAAACGCCGGCGGTTTCTCGCATCGGAAACTCGGCTTCCGGCCGATAGACCGCGCCGTCGCCGCCGAGATGGCTGGAAAACAGCACGAATTCATCGACCCGGAACGGCAGGCTGACATAGCCGCCTTGATCGGCCAGAAACCGTTCGACGCGGCCGAGCGGCGCGTTCCGCAGACGCGCCAGCGTCACATGCGGGTGGAACTTGCGTCCCTCGGGCGGCAGACCGGCGCGGACCAGCGCGGTCTCGACGCGTTGCTGCAGGGCGCGCAATTCGTCGTTGCCGTCGACGCCGGCCCACAGCACCCGCACCCGGCGGCGGTCGCCGAAATAACCGACCCCGCAGAGCCGGAGATCGAAGGCGGCGGCGTCGATTTCCTGCAAGGACGCGGCAATGTCATGGAAAGCATGGCCGTCGGCCTCGCCGATGAACCTCAGGGTCAGATGCAGGCTTTCGGCCGGCAGCCAGCGGGCGCCCGGCACGCCGCCGCCAAGCAACGTCAGACGCTGACGCTCGGATTCCGGCAGCGGGACGGCCACGAACAGACGCATCTAATATTGCTCCGGCTGTCCCATGACGGGCCTCACGACGACCGCGCCTGCTTGATGGCGGTCAGCAGCTCGATGACGTAAGGACCGATGCCGTTGACGATAATCTCAACCCCGGCGGCGTTGGGGTGAATGCCGTCGGCCTGATTCAGGTCCGGCCTGGCGGCGACGCCGTCCAGGAAAAACGGATACAGCATCACGTCGTGCTTCTCGGCCAGTTCCGGAAACAGGCCGTTGAAGTCGGCGCCGTAGTCGCCGCCCAGGTTCGGCGGCGCCAGCATGCCGGCCAGCAGGACCTTGATCTCACGCTGGCCCAGCTCGGTCAGGATGGCGTCCAGGTTGCGCCGGGTCTCGGCCGGGTCGATGCCGCGCAGGCCATCGTTCGCGCCGAGCTCGACAATCACCAGATCGGCCGGCTCCGCCAGCGTCCAGGCGAGACGGGCGCGGCCGCCCGCGGTGGTATCGCCGGACACGCCGGCATTCACGATCTTAACTGGATGGCCAGCAGCCTCGAGATAACGTTCGAGCTGGGCGGGAAAGGAATCGGGTTGCGGCAGCCCATAGCCCGCCGTCAGGCTGTCGCCGAAGGCGATGATCGTCTGCTCGGCCACGGCCGTCGCGGGCGTCCAGATCAGGCCGGCGCAGACCGCTAAGGCGTTGACAACGCGGCGGAACGCGCCATATGCGTCTCGGACCGGGGGCAGTGAGCATTTCCACATGATTCACCTTAACGATGTTCGCCTCACCTTGCCCAGCGAGGCCGGCGATGTCGATATTCTACGTGGTGTCGACCTGGACGTTCGGCCAGGCGAAAGCATCGGCCTGGTCGGCCCGTCGGGGTCCGGCAAGTCGACGCTGATGGCGATCATCGCCGGATTGGAGCGGCCGTCGTCGGGCAGCGTCACCGTCGCCGGCACCCGTCTCGATCCGCTGAACGAGGACGATCTCGCCACCTTCCGCCGCGACAACGTGGGCATTGTCTTTCAGGCCTTTCATCTGGTGCCGACCATGACGGCGCTCGAGAATGTCGCCATCCCGCTGGAATTCGCCGGCTATCGCGACGCCTTCGACCGCGCGGCCGAGGGGCTGGCGGCGGTCGGGCTCGATCACCGGGTGACACACTATCCCTCGCAGCTCTCGGGCGGCGAGCAGCAGCGGGTGGCGCTCGCCCGCGCCGTCGCCTGCCGGCCCAAGCTGCTGCTGGCGGACGAGCCGACCGGCAACCTCGACGGCGCCACCGGCCGCAGCATCATCGATCTGATGTTCGGCCTGCAGGGGCGCAACGGCGATACGACCATGGTGCTGATCACGCACGACCCGGCGCTGGCCGAGCGCTGCGACCGCACGGTGTCCATGGCCGACGGCCGCATCGTCAACGGCGCCACCGCCGTGGCGGCGGCCGGCTAGGCGCGCGCCTTTGGCCCAACTGCCGCTCAGCCTGCGCTTGGCCCGCCGCGAGCTACGCGGCGGCCTGCACGGCTTCCGCATTTTCCTGCTGTGCCTGGCGTTGGGCGTCGCCGCCATCGCCGGCGTCGGCTCGCTGTCGGCGGCGCTGGTCGCCGGCATGAACGCCGACGCGCAGCGCCTGCTCGGCGGCGATGTCGAGCTGCGGCTCACGCATCGCGAGGCGGAACCCGCCGCGGTGGCTTACCTCGAGAAAACGGCGACCGTCGCCCGGTCGATCGAGATGCGCGCCATGGCCCGGGCCGGCGCCGACAAGCGCAGCCTGGTCGAGTTGAAGGGCGTCGACGGGCTCTATCCAATGTTCGGCGAGGTCGCGCTCAGCGTCGACCGACCGTTGCAGGACCTGCTGGCCGATGGTGGCGCCGTCGCCGATCCCAGCCTGCTGCGGCGGCTCGATCTCTCGATCGGCGACACCGTCCGCGTCGGCGAGGTGGACTATCAGATCCGCGCCGAGGTAGTGCGCGAGCCGGACCGTGGCGCCAACGCGTTCGTGCTCGGCCCTCGCCTGATGGTGGCCAAGGACAGTCTCGCCGCCACCGGTCTGATCCAGGAAGGCAGCCTGATCCGCTATTTCTACAAGCTGAAGCTGCCCGACGGCGTGGATGTCCGCACCTATCTGCGCGATCTGCGCCAGGCCAACCCGGAGGTCTATTGGCGGGTCCGCGACGTGCGCAACGGCGCGCCGGGGCTTAAGCGCTTCATCGACCGCATGCGCCTGTTCCTGACGCTCGTAGGGCTGACGGCGCTGCTGGTCGGCGGACTCGGCGTCGGCAACGCGGTCAAGGCCTACATGGACGGCAAGACCGGCACCATTGCGATCATGAAATGCATCGGTGCGCCGGCCGACCTGGTGTTCCGCACCTACCTGGCCCAGATCATGGCGCTGTCGCTGATCGGCGTCGCCATCGGATTGGCCGTCGGCGCCATTGCGCCGCCGCTGTTGGCCGGTCTGCTGGAACGGTACCTGCCATTCGAGGCTCGGATCGGCTTTTATCCCAAACCGCTGTTCCTCGCGCTGGTCTTCGGCCTTCTGACGGCCCTGGCCTTCGCGCTTTGGCCGCTGTCGCGGGCGCGCGAGGTATCGCCGGGAGCGCTGTTCCGCGATCTGGCGGCGCCGGCGGGCGGGCGGCCGCCGTTGGTGTATTTGGCGGCCATCGTCTCGACCTTCGTGATTCTGGCCGGCGTCGCCATTCTGACGGCCGAACAGCCCGGCTTCGCCATATGGTTCGTTATCGGCTCGGCGGGCAGCATGTTGCTGTTTCTCGCCGCCGCGCGCCTGCTGATCGGCGTCGCCCGGCGGTTGCCGCGGCCGCGCCGGCCCGGTCTGCGGCTGGCGCTCGCCAATCTGCACCGTCCCGGCGCCCCCACGGTCAGTGTGGTGCTGTCCTTCGGCCTCGGGCTCAGCGTCCTGGTCGCGGTGATGACGCTCGAAGGCAATATCGGCCGGCAGGTCCAGGACCGCATTCCCGAACAGGCGCCGGCCTACTTCTTCATCGACATCCAGCCGCAGCAGGTCGAGGACTTTACCCGCCTCGCCGCCGCCGTGCCGGGCGTGTCCGAGATCCGCAAGGTGCCGTCGCTGCGCGGTCGCATCACAATGGTCAACGGCGTGCCGTCGGGGCAGATCGACGCAGCCCCCGAGGTGGCCTGGGCCTTGCGCGGCGACCGCGGCCTGACCTACACGGCCGAGATGCCGCAAGGCACCAAGGTCGTCGCCGGTGAATGGTGGCCGCCGGACTATGCCGGGCCGCCGCAGATTTCAATGGATGCGGAAATCGCCGCCGGCATTGGCGTTGGCATTGGCGATACGCTGACCGTGAACGTGCTGGGCCGCGACATCACCGCGCGCATCCACAACCTGCGGCAGATCGACTGGGCCAGCATGGGCATCAATTTCGTGCTGCTCTACGCGCCGGGCGCGCTGGAAGGCGCGCCGCACAGCTTCATCGCCACCGCGAACGCGCCGCCCGAGGCCGAAGCCGCGCTGGAAACGGCGGTGACCGACCGGTTCGCCAACGTGACGGCGATCCGGGTGCGCGACGCGCTGGAGGCGGCGAACCGCATTCTCGCCAACATCGGCATCGCTGTGCGCTCGACGGCGACCGTGACGCTCGTCGCCGGCATCCTGGTGCTGGCCGGCGCCATCGCCGCGGGCCATCGCCGGCGCGTCTACGACGCCGTGATCCTGAAGGTTCTGGGCGCGCGCCGGGCCGACGTGATCCGCGCCTACGTGCTGGAGTACGCGCTTCTGGGCCTGATCGCGGCCCTGCTGGCGGCCGTGGTCGGCACCTTTACGGCCTATATCGTGCTGACCGAGGTGATGGGCGCGGACTGGATCTGGCTGCCCGGCACGATCGCCACGACCACGCTGATCAGCTTCGCCGCCACGGTTTCGGTCGGCCTGATCGGCACCTGGGCGGCGCTCAGCCAGAAACCGGCGCCGCTGCTGCGCAACGAATAGTCAAAACGGGCCAAAAACCCGTTTAAATACAACAAATTGTGTCGATATCCGGAAATCCGACGGATTGTTCCGTTCGGCCCCGGATTCACTTGCAATTCGTTGGAATCATTCCAATATTATCCCCTGACTCACGGGTTTCTTGGCAACGAAGGGGTAACCATGGCGTTCGACCCGAATAATCTGACCGCTGCTCGCATGGGAACGGGCGCCCGGTCCACGACGGCAGTGCAGATCGACGAAGGTCTGCGCGCCTACATGCTTCGTGTCTACAACTATATGGGTTCCGGCCTGCTGCTCAGCGGCATCGTCGCCTATCTGGTGTTCTCGTACGAGCCGCTGTTCTACGCGCTCGTGAATACGCAGACCGGTGGCTTGAGCGGGCTGGGCATGGTCGTGCTGTGGTCGCCGCTGGTCTTGCTGCTGGTGATGAGCTTCGGCGTCAACAAGCTCAGTCCGTCGGCCCTCCAGGGG
Source organism: Alphaproteobacteria bacterium (assembly GCA_965232515.1). Lineage (GTDB taxonomy): Bacteria > Pseudomonadota > Alphaproteobacteria > JANQKO01. The sequence continues at coordinate 4,855,472 of CBDDPY010000002.1, forward strand.
ATGTACTGGGCGTTTGTCGCGCTCAAGGGCGCATCGCTGTCGTTCATCCTGGCGATGTACACGGCTGACAGCGTTGTCCGGGTATTCTTCATCACGGCCGCGACGTTCGGCGCGATGAGCCTTTACGGCTACTCCACCAAGCGCGATCTGGCCGGGTTCGGCTCGTTCCTGTTCATGGGCGTGATCGGCCTGATCATCGCATCGGTCGTTAATATCTTCGTCGCATCGTCAGCCATCCACTGGGCGATATCGGTCATCGGTGTCCTGGTCTTTGTCGGCCTGACCGCGACCGAGACTCAGCGGATCAAGGCGGATTTCATCGAGTACCGGATGGAAGGCGGGTTGGCGACCAAGTCCGCGATCATGGGCGCGGTGATGCTCTACATCCTGTTCATCAACATCTTCCAGTTCCTCCTGATGCTCTTGGGCAATCGGGAATAGCACTCGCAGCAGAGTGACCGAGAGGCGCCCGGCGGTTCGTCCGCCGGGCGTTTTTCATTGAAGAAGCTAAGCGGCAGTTCGCGAACGAGGTTCGCGGATCAGAACTTCCGCCGGGATGCTCAGTTTCTCGCTAAGCTTTCTGATCATTGGCAGCGTGAGATTGCGGCGTCCGGATAGCACTTCCGACACACGGCCCCGGCTTCCGATAAGAGGTTCCAGGTCCTTACGCTTCAATTCCAGTTGTTCCATGCGAAACAAGATGGCGTCGATCGGATCCGGTGCGTCGATCGGGAAGTATTTTGCTTCGTAGGCTTCGACCAACGTGGTTAGTACGTCAAGCCGGTCGCCCTCAGGCGTGTCGGGCGCGGCATTCATCAGCCCGTCAATCTCGGCAAGCGTCGCCTCGTAGTCCGCGTCGCTCTTAATCGGTCGTATTTCCATTTGCTATGCCCTCGCGACAATCTTCCCTAGATCGTTTCGACATCTATTCCGTCATATTCCCTGTGGGTGCCGATGAACCTTATGTAGATGATCCGATAAGCGTAATTGATACGCACGACCAGCCGATACTTGTTGCCAGCAATGTTGAACACGACTCTGTCACCCACGAAACTGGCGTTCCGATAGAGACGTTTGACGTCGGCGGGACCTGACCAATCCGCGTGCAAAGCCTCTCGATACCAGGCCCTCAACGGCCTTTCGCTGTCGCCTTTACCTTGCCGCTGCCAATGCTCCCGCAACGTTCGAATGGCGATTACCCGCATCAGCCAGTTATACAATGTTCCCAATTTGGGATCAATAGCGAGCGATAGTTAACGTCTTGGAATAACCGCGATTTAGCGTGCTACCTTTGAGGTCAAATTCCGTCCGTTGTGGGAGTTCCGTTGATGCGCGTCGTCATCGCCATGATGAAGCACGAGACCAATACCTTTTCGCCCATCCCGACGCCCTGGGCGCGGTTTCAGGAATGGGGCGCCTATTTCGGCGACGACGTGGTCACGGCCTACGAACAGACCAACATGACGCTCGGCGCCTACTTGAAGCTGGCGCGCGCCGCCGGCGCCGAGATCGTGACCCCGATCGCCGCCGAAGCCATGCCGTCGGGCATGGTCGAAGCGCAAGCCTATGACCTGATGTCGGACGCGATCTGCGAGGCCGTCGACCGGGGCTGCGACGCCATCATGCTCGACCTGCACGGCGCCATGGTCGCCGAGACCACGCCCGACGGCGAAGGCACGCTGCTGGAACGCATCCGCGGGATCGCGCCTGAGACGCCGATCTGCGTGACCCTGGACCTGCACTGCAACCTGACGCGGAAGATGGTCGACAACTGCGACGCGCTGATCGGCTACAAGACCTATCCCCACGTCGACATGTTCGAGGTCGGCAGCCAGGTGGGCGAGATCCTGTTCGGCATGCTGCGCGGCGAGGTCCGGCCGGTGATGGCCTGGAAGAACCTGCCGCTGTTGTCCCAGACCCTGCGGCAAGGCACCGACGACGAGCCGATGAAGTCATTGATCGCCATGGCGCGCGGCGCCGAGGCCACGGGCGAGGTGCTGGCGGCGACCGTGTTCGGCGGCTTTCCGCTGGCCGACATGCCGGACGCCGGCACGTCCTGCATCTGCATCGCCGACGGCGACCGGGCCAAGGCCGAAGCCGTGGTCGAGCGCATCCTCGACAAGGCCTGGACCGAGCGCTCGGAGTTCGTCTACCGGCACGAGCCGTTGGACGAGGCCGTGGCCCGGGCGAAGGACCTGAAAGAAGGCCCCGTCCTGCTGCTGGACCATGCCGACAATACCGGGTCCGGCGGCACCCAGGACGTGATGACGGTGATCGCCGAAATCATCCGCCAGGACCTGGAGGACGTCGCCGTCGCCGCTGTCTGGGACCCGGACGCCGTCGCCGAGATGCAGCGCGCCGGCGTCGGCGCCACCGTGACGTTGCAGCTCGGTGGCAAGACCGACATGCCGTCGATCGGCATGACCGGCGAACCGCTGACCGTCACCGGCACGGTCAAGGTGCTGACGAACGGCGAATGGACCGTGCGTGGGCCGATGTATCACGGCCTCAAGGTCTTCATGGGCCCGACCGCCGTGCTGGACACCGGCAAGGTCGAGATCGTCGTCGTCTCGCGCCATCACGAGCCCTGGGATCAGGGCGTGTTCACGTCCGTCGGCATCGATCCGGCCTGGAAGAAGTATGTCGTGCTGAAATCGCGCATCCATTACCGCGCCGGCTTCGCGCCCATCGCCAAGCACACCATCACCTGCGACGGCCACGGCGTGACCACCTCGGACAATTCGCTGCTGACGTTCGAGAACGTGCGCCGGCCGATCTATCCGCTCGACAACATCAACGAGCCCTGACGTGCTGACCGACGCGCAAGGCCTCGCGGTCTCGACGGACAACCCGGCGACAATCGCCGCCATCGACCGCTTCGTGCACGCGGCGCTGGCCTACGGCACCGACTTCATGGGCGTGGTCGAGGCGCTGGAGGACGAGCCCGACAACGTGATGGCCGGCAGCCTCGCCGCCGTTCTGATGATGTTCTTCGAGGCCGCCAACTCGGCCGAGTTGGCGCGGCCCTATCTCGACGCCGCAAGAAAAGGCGTGGACGGCGGGACGGACCGCGAGCGCGACTTCTTCGCCGCCACCGACGCTTGGGTCACGGGCGACATCGACGCGGCGCTAGCACGCCTCGACGGCATCACCGACGCGCATCCGCGCGACGTGATGGCGATGAAGCTGATGCAATACCATCACTTCAACCTTGGCCGGCCCGCCGGCATGCTCGCCGCCTCGGCCAAGATCCTCGACGCCAATGCCGACAACGGTTTCGTGCTCGGCTGTCACGCCTTCGCGCTGGAGCAGATGAACCGGTTGGACGAGGCCGAGGGCTTCGGCCGCCGGGCGACCGAGCTCAACCGCGCCGATCCCTGGGCGCACCATGCCGTGGCCCATGTGATGGAAACCCAGGGCCGACTGCGTGAGGGCATCGACTGGATGGAAGACCTCGCCGACACCTGGGCCGACTGCAATTCCTTCATGCTCGGCCACAACTGGTGGCACGTGGCGCTCTACTACCTTGATCTCGAAGACCATGCCCGCGTGCTCGACCTCTACGACAACCAGATCTGGGGCATCGACAAGACCTACAGCCAGGACCAGGCCAACGCAGTTTCCTTGCTCTGGCGGCTGGAGCTGCGCGGCGTCGATGTCGGTGACCGCTGGCAGGATGTCGCCGATCACGTCGCCGGCCGCACCTCGGAACATGTGCAGCCCTTCCTCGACCTGCATTACCTGTTCGCGCTCGCGCGCGCCGGCCGCGACGCCAAGGCGACCGAAATGCTGGACAGTATCGCGGCCCATGTCGAAAACGCGCCGCCGGCGGCGCGAAGGGCCTGGCAGGACGTTGCGCTACCGGCCGCGCGGGGCGTCGTCGCCTTCGCCCGCGGCGATGTCGAAGCCGCTTATCCCGACTTCGCCCGCGCCGAACCGCGCCTGCAGGAGATCGGCGGCAGCCACGCCCAGCGCGACCTGTTCGTGCAGACCTGGCTGGAAACCCTGCTGCGCACCGGCCGCGCCGCCGAGGCGCTGCCGATCCTGCGGCAACGTGCCGAGATCCGGCCATCGGCGCCGGCCAACCGTTGGCTCGAACGCGCGGTCCACGAAACCGGAGGAATCGCATGACCGTCCGCCTCTACGCCATGACCTGCGGCTGGGTCACCATGCGCATGCGCGCGATCCTGGACGGCGAGGGCGATAAGGACAGCACGCTGGTCGTGCCGGTGCCGTCCTACCTGATCGAGCATCCCAACGGCCGGGTGCTGTTCGACACCGGTCTGAACCTGGCGGTCCAGCATGACTACGACGGCTATATGGGCGGGCTGACGAAATACATGCAGGCCGAGCTCAAGCCCGGCGAGGAGCTGGTGAGCTGCCTGTCGCGCCTGGACCGGGACATCGCCGACATCGACTATCTCGTCAACTCGCACCTGCATTTCGACCATTGCGGCGGCAACGGCGAGGTGCCGAACGCGGCCGTGGTGGTGCAGAAGCCGGAATGGGAATACGCCCAGAGCCGCGACCCGGAAAAGCCTACGGGCTACAAGCGTGAGGACTATGACCACGGCCAGGACGTCAAGCAGGTCGCGGGCGAGCACGACCTTTTCGGCGACGGCAGCGTCGTCTGCATCCCGACCTACGGCCATACGCCGGGCCACCAGTCACTGAAGGTGCGGCATGACGGTGGTGAGGTGGTGCTGGCGGGCGACGCCTGCTATCTGCGACAGACGCTCGACAACCTGCACCTGCCGGCGATCGTGCATGACCGCGAGCAGATGTTGGCCTCGCTGCATGTCCTGCGCGGCCTGCAGGCCCGTGGTGCGCGCATCTACTACGGCCACGATCCCGAATTCTGGCAGACGGTGCCGCAGGCGCCGGCCGAAATGGTCTGAATCATGCCGCAAATCCGCCTCTTGAGCCTGCGCGACGGCGCCGAGGCCGCCACCGGCACTGTTATCATCATCGATGTGTTCCGGGCCTTTTCCACCGCTGCAGCGGCCTTCCACGCTGGCGCCCGCCGCATCGTCATGGTCGACGACGTCGACCAGGCGCTTGCCCTGCGCGAGCGGGGCGTCGGCAGCCATTGCCTGGGCGAGCGTGGCGGCTTCAAACCCGACGGCTTCGACTTCGCCAACTCGCCCGGTCAGCTGCTGGCCGGCGACATCGCCGGCAAGACCCTGATCCAGACCACCACGAACGGCACCGCCGGCATCCACGCTGCGGCCGCTGCCGACCGCATCTACGCCTGCGGCCTGGCCAATGCGTCCGCCACGGCCGCGGCGGTACTGACCGGCAATCCCGAAACTGTCAGCGTCGTCGCCATGGGCCGTAGTGGCCGCGCGCGTGCCGACGAGGACGAGCTCTGCGCGCTCTACCTGCGCAGCCGCCTGCAGGGCCGCGAGCCCGACCGCGCCGCGCTGGCGCAACTACTGCAGACCATGGCCCCGCCGCCGAACCCGGCCCTCATCGACAGCGGCGACTACCACCCCGACGACCGCGCCATCTGCGTCGGCGTCGACCGCTTCCCGCTGGCCATCGCCGTCCGCCGCGAGGACGGCCTGCTGGTGGCGGAAGCGGAGACGCCGTAGCGGCAGCTTGCTGGATTGCCGGGTCAAGCCCGGCAATGACGAAGTGATATAAACATCAACGACTTCATCGTCATGCCCGGACTTGATCCGGGCATCCACGACCGCATCACACGAACCGCGCCGTCACCGATCCCAGGCCGTCGATTTCCGTCACCGCTGTCGCCGGTTGATCGATCCATTGCGTCGCCACGACCGAGCCGGTCATGACGATGTCGCCGGCGCGCAGGCCGCGGCCGGGATTCAGGTTGGCGAGCCAGGCCAGCGCTTCGAACGGGTGGCCCATGACGTCGCCGCCGACGCCCTCGCCGACGGATGTGCCGTCGATCAGCGTCCGGCCGCGCAGCCCAGTCAGGTCGAGCGACCGCCAGTCCATCGTTTCCAGCCCGTGCAGGCAGGCGACATGAAAGAAATCGTCCGCCGTCAGGTCGAAGGCCGTCATGGCGGTGTAGTCGTCATAGCGGTCGTCGACGATCTCCATGGCCGGCATCACGGCGCCGACCAACTCGGCGACCGAGGTCCGGTCGTAGGGGCCGTCGTCGGCATCGGCGGCCAGGCGAACGGCGATCTCGCATTCGACGCCGGCCCGGTGCGTGTCGGCGAGCTGGTAGGTCGCGTCGTCGCGGTGGATGCCCTGGTCGGTCATGCTGCCGGCGCACGGACTGTCGATCTTCAGCATGGCTTGCATCACCGGCGTCGTGCAGCCGATCTTCCAGCCGGCGACCGCGCCGCGCCCGGCGGCGGCGGCCAGACGGTCGTGCAGAACGGCCTGGATGGCATAAGCGTCCGCGGCGCTCGCCGGTCGGCAGTTGCTGGGCAGGATGCCGACCTTGCGTCCCGCGATCCGGGCCTCGGCCAGCAGGCCGGCGGCGTTGTCGATCCTGCTGGCGTCCATGGCAGCGCTCGTCAGGTCATCAGGTCCCGCACGTAGTTCGGCAGCGCGAAGGCGGCCGCGTGCACATCAGGATTATAGTAGCGCGTCTGCAGGTCGCGCGCCGCATAGGCCCGTTCGATCGTCGCCCGGTCCGTCGCCGGCAGGTTGCGGCCCTTGCCGCCCCAGCCGAACGCCATGGACCCGCCGGCATACATCGGCACGCAGGCCATGTAGAAGCCGTAATGGTCGAAGATCTCGCGGAATGCGCGGTAGGTGCCGGTGACCTCCTCGGGCTGCACGAAGGTGACGCCGTTCTGGGTGATGACGACGCCGCCGTCGGCGAGCGCCCGGTGGCAGCCGCGATAGAACGGCGCCTGGAACAGCACCTCGCCCGGCCCGATGGGATCGGTGGAATCGACGATGATCAGGTCGAAGCGCTGGTCCGTCTCGGCGACGAATTTGGCGCCGTCGCCGATCATCACCTCGGCGCGCGGATCGTCGAAGGCATTGCCGCATATCGACGGCAGGTATTGCTTCGACAGCTCGATGACCTCCGGATCGAGCTCGGCCAGGATGACCTTGTCGACGTCGTGCTTCAGCACTTCCTCCATGCAGCCGCCGTCGCCGCCGCCGATGATCAGCACGTTCTTGACGTTGCCGTGCGCCAGCATGGTCGGGTGCGTCAGCATCTCGTGATAGAAGAACTCGTCCGCCTCGGTGGTCTGCACCACGTCGTCCAGCACCAGCACGCGGCCCAGCCGCTCGTTGCGGAACACGCGCACCGACTGGAACGCGGTCTTGCCGTCGTAGATTTCCTCGTCGACGCGGATGCCGGCCCGCAGCTCCGGATGCAGGGTTTCGTAGAACCAGTCCATAACGTCGTCCCCGGTTTGGTGATGACCGATCCTGAATGCGGATCATTGCCGTCGCATGTCGTGCGGGCGGCGTCTTCTCGCAAACCGCGCGGCGCGATGCAAACGAAATCCGGGGAGCAAACTAAGGGTATGCGCTAGTCCGGGTGGACGAGCTTCGGCTTGCGCTTGTTCAGGACTTTCAGAACGGCGTCGAGCCGCTTGCCGGTCTTCAGCACGCGACCGCGGCTGCTGACCTCGTAGCGGTCTTCGCGGCGGCTGCCGGGCCGTTTGCGGATGCGGTAGAGCGGCACGTTGGCGACGCGGCCGTAGATCGCGAACACCACGTCCTGGTCGTCGGCGCTGACGGCGTAATCCAGCCAATCGCCGGACATCACCTTGCGGCTATAAACCTGAAGAATCTGGTTGAGCTCGTGCTTGTCGAAGAACTCGGTAAGCGCCCGATTGCTTGCACCGCCGCCGGATTGGGCACGGCCCCGGCGGCGGGGCGCCTCGAATGTAACAACCTCGCTCATACCGCTGATATCTTAGCGCCGTTCCGCCGCTTTGCGACAGAAATGTTACGCGGGCGCCGCGATTCGTTAACCAAGATGGCCGGCGCCGCGCTTTCCGGTTTTCATGTCCGGGAAATCCGTTAGGCTTTGGGCTGTGCCGCCCGCCTTATGAGGACAAGCCATGTCTGATACCCGTCCGCGCCGTTTCGGCTTCCTGATGTTTCCCGCTTTCGAGGAACTCGACCTGATCGGCCCCTGGGAGATGGCGACCATGTGGCGCGATTATTCGGGCGGGCCGGAATGCCTGACGGTCAGCCAGGCCGGCGGTCCGGTGACCTGCGCCAAGGGCCTGAAATGCGCCGCCGATTACAGCTTCGCCGATTGCCCTGACATCGACTATCTGTTGATCCCCGGCGGCTTCTCGGCCTTCGACGAAATGAAGAACGCCGAGCTGGTCGACTGGGTGCGCGGGCAGGGCGCGGCCTGCCAGCATGTGCTGTCGGTCTGCACCGGCTCGTTCATCCTGCAGGCGGCCGGTCTGCTGGACGGCCGGCAGGCCACGACCCACTGGAAGGCCATGGCGCAACTGGGCGAGCTGCCGGGCGTCCAGGCCGTCAAGCAACGCTGGGTGCGCGACAGCAACGTCTGGACCTCGGCCGGCGTCTCGGCCGGCATGGATCTGCTGCTGGGCTTTATCGAGGCGATCGACGGCGCCGAGGCAGCGGGTTCGGTGCAGCACAATGCCGAGTACTATCCCGACGGCCGCATCTACGGCGACGCCGCGCGGGCGGCGAGCGGCGACTGAACCTCGAACAACAAAGGGGGGTGAGCGGCTATGGCCGGGCTTTCGCGTGAGGAACTGAAGGGTAAGGCGCAGACTGTGCGCGGCTTGGTCGAGCCGTCGACGCTCGGCCCGACGCTGATGCACGAGCATCTGCTGTGGGACATCCGCACGCCGACGATGCAGGCCGATCCCGACCAGGGCCCGGAGATCGCGCTCTGCAACTGCTGGCAGATCAACTACGGCACGCGCAAGGCGCTCAGCAACTACGTCTTCTTCGACCGCGAGATCGCGACGGACGAGGTCGCGAAGATGCGCACGGCTGGCGGCCAGACCGTGGTCGAGCTGACCGTCGGCGGCCTGAAGCCCGATCCTTTGGGTCTCGTCGGCATCTCGGAAGCGACCGACACCCATATCGTCATGGGCTGCGGCCACTATGTCGACGAATACCAGGACCCGGCCAACCACGACCGCGGCATTGACGACTTCGCGGCCGAGATGGTGGCGCAGATCCGCGAGGGCGCCTGGGGCACGGACGTGCGCGCCGGCATCATCGGCGAGATCGGCTGCCAGTCGCCCTGGACCGATCTGGAGAAGCGGGTCATGGCCGGCGCGCTGATCGCGCAAAGAGAGACCGGCGCGGCGCTCAACGTGCATCCCGGCCGCGATCCCGACCAGCCGCAGGAGGTGGCCGACTTCGTCGCGGCCGAGGGCGGCGACATGTCGCGCCTGATCATCAGCCATATCGACCGGACCATCTTCGATGACGAAAGGCTGTTCCGCCTCGCCGACTCCGGCTGCGTCATCGAGCTCGATCTGTTCGGGCAGGAGCAGTCGCACTATCCGCTCAATCTGAAGATCGACTTGCCGAACGATGCCGAGCGCCTGCGCTGGATCCGCCGTCTGATCGACCGCGGCCACATCGACCAGATCGTCATCTCGCACGACATCTGTTACCGCACCCGGCTCACCTGCTTCGGCGGCCACGGCTACGGCCATATCTTCGAAAACGTGGTGCCGCTGATGCAGCGCCGCGGCTTCACGCAAGCCGAGATCGACCGCATCACCGTCGAAACTCCGCAGCGCCTGCTGACCTTCGTCTGACCGCGCCATTTACGTTCCCATGGCTATCCTTCGAGACGCGGCTTCGCCGCTCCTCAGGATAAGGTTTGTTTTTGATATCAATGCCTTACCTCATGCTGAGGAGACCCCGCAGGGGTCGTCTCGAAGCATGCGATATCGGTCTCCGCTACTGCCCTTGCGCCGCGCGTAACCGGTGCCGCCGGCGGCCGCGGCCGATCTGCGGCACGGCGTCGAGCAGCGCGCGGGTGTAGTCGTGCTGCGGCGCGCGGAACAGCTCGTCGGTCATGGCCTGCTCGACGATGCGGCCGCGGTACATCACCGCGACCTCGTCGCAGACATATTCGACCACGCTCAGGTCGTGGCTGATCAGCATGTAGGTGACGCCGAACTCGGCCTGCAGATCCTTCATCAGGTTCAGCACCTGGGCCTGCACCGAGACGTCGAGCGCCGAGACCGGCTCGTCGGCGACGATCAGCGCCGGCCGGGTGATCAGCGCGCGCGCGATGGCGATGCGCTGGCGCTGGCCGCCGGAAAACTCGTGCGGATACTTGTCGCGGTCGGCGGCGCGCAGACCGACCGATTCCAATGTGGCGACGATACGGTCGGCGCGTTCCGATTTGCCGACATCGGCGACCAGGGCATCGAGCGGCTCGGCGACGATGCGGCCGACCTTGTGCCGTGGGTCGAGCGAGCCATAGGGGTCCTGGAACACCATCTGGAAGTCGCGACGCATGGCTTGCAGTTGCGACGCCGGCAGGCCGTTCAGATCGACGCCATTGATGCGCACCGATCCCTCGGTCGGGTTTTCCAGCGCCATGATCAGCCGCGCCAGCGTCGACTTGCCGCTGCCGGATTCGCCGACGACGCCGAAGCTGCGGCCGCGCTGAATCGCGAAATCGACGCCGTCGACGGCCTTCACGACGTCGGGCGGCCGGAACAGGCTCTCGCGCGGCAGCGTGTAGTGCCGCTTCAGGCCCGATGTCTCGACCACCGGCGATGTCGTCGCGGCGTCCATCTATGAGGCCGTCGCCTTGGCGCCGAGCGACACGTCGAGCCGGATGCAGGCGGCGCTGTGGCCGGCATCGACCGCTGTCAGGGGCGGCGGCGCGGTGCGGCAGGCGTCGATCGCCAGATGGCAGCGGTCGGCGAAGGTGCAGCCGGCCGGCAGGTGGGCGAGATCGGGCACGGTGCCGGGAATGGTCGCCAGGCGTTCGCCGGACAGGCGGCCGAGGCGCGGCATGGCGGCGAACAGGCCTTGGCTGTAGGGGTGCGCCAGCCGCTCGAACAGCGTGTCGGTCGGCCCGGTCTCAACCACGGCGCCGCCATACATGACCATGACCTGGTCGACCGTTTCGGCGATGACGCCGAGGTCGTGGCTGATCAGGATCAGGGCCATGCCCAGCTCGTCGACCAGCTCAGCGATCAGATCGAGGATCTGGTTCTGGATGGTTACGTCCAGCGCCGTCGTCGGCTCGTCGGCGATCAGCAGGTCGGGCTCGCAGCTCAGCGCCATGGCGATCATCACCCGCTGCCGCTGCCCGCCCGAAAGCTGGTGCGGAAAGCTGTCCAGCCGCTGCGCCGGGTTCGGGATGCCGACCCGGTCGAGCAGGCGCACGGCTTCCGCCTCGGCGTCTGCCCGGTTCAGGCCGCGGTGCAGGCGCAGCGGCTCGACCACCTGCCGGCCGATCGTATGCACGGGGTTCAGGCTGGTCATCGGTTCCTGGAACACCATGCCGATGCGGTTGCCGCGGATCTCGCACATGGCGGCGTCGCCCAGATCCAGCAGGTTCTCGCCGTCCAGCAGCACCCGGCCGGCGGTCTCGGCGCCCTCCGGCAGCAGGCCCATTAACGCCAGCGCCGTCATCGACTTGCCGCAGCCGGATTCGCCGACGATGCCCAGCGTGTCGCCGCGCGCCAGCGCGAAATCGATGCCGCGCACGGCGCGCGCGCGGCCGAGGCTGGTGTTCAGCGCGACCTCCAGGCCTTCGACCGTCAGCAAGGTCATGGCGCTATCGCTGCCGCGCCAGGCGCGGGTCCAGCAGGTCGCGCAACCCGTCGCCCATCAGGTTCAGGCCCAGCACGGCGAGCGCGATGGCGACGCCGGGATAGACCGCCAGCATCGGCGCGAAGAACATGAAGGTCTGGCTTTCGCTCAGCATCCGGCCCCAGCTCGGGTTCGGCGGCTGCGTGCCGAGGCCGAGATAGCTCAGCGCCGCCTCCGCCAGGATCGCGATGGCGAACCAGATCGTCGCCTGGACGACGATGATCGAGGTGATGTTCGGCAGGATATGCTCGAAGGTGATGCGCAGCTTGCCCTTGCCCGCGGCCCGCGCGGCCAGCACGAATTCCCGGCCCCACATGGCGTTCGCCGCGCCGCGCACGGTGCGGGCGAAGATCGCCACGTTGTAGATGCCGATGGCGACGATGGAGTTGACGATGCCGGGTCCCCAGCCGGCCGTGATCAGGATCGCCACCAAAATTGCCGGGAAAGCGTAGGTGAAGTCGGTCAGCCGCATGGCCAGCTCCTCCACCCAGCCGCGCCGGGCGGCGGCGAACAGGCCGATGGCGGTGCCGCCGATCAACCCGATGCCGACGGCGATGACGCCGACCAGGATCGAGTTCTGCGCGCCCACCATGATCAGCGACAGGATATCGCGTCCGAACTGATCGGTGCCCATCCAGTGTTCCCACGACACCGGCTTCAGCTTGGCGCTGACGTCGATCGCGGTCGCCACGTGGGGGGTCCAGACCAGCGATACCGCGGCCATCAGGATCATCGCGCCGGTCAGCACCGCGCCGATCACGAAGCTGCGGTGCCGGATCGCGCGGGCCGGGAAGCTGCGCGCGGCGGCTGCGGCCGGCGCCGCGGCGACGGCCGTCATTCGTGCACCTTCACGCGCGGGTCGATCACGGCATAGAGCAGGTCGACGATGAAGTTCACGATCACCACCATGGCCGCCAGGATCACCACCACGTTCATCACCACGACCAGGTCGCGGTTGCTGATCGACTGAAAGATCAGCCGGCCGATGCCCGGCATGGCGAAGACGTTCTCGATGACGATGGTGCCGGCCAGCAGATTGGCGAATTGCAGGCCCATGATCGTGATCACCGGGATCAGGGCATTGCGCAGCACGTGACCCCAGAGTGTCGCGCGCCGGCTCAGTCCCTTCGCCCGGGCCGTGCGCACATAGTCCTCGCGGACCACTTCCAGCACGGCCGATCGGGTGACGCGGGCCAGGATTGCCGCCTGCACCAGCGCCAGCGCTACCGCCGGCAGGATCAACGCCTGCAGGGCTGGCCAGAACCCGGCCTCCCAACCCGGAAAGCCGCCCGAGCGGAACCAGCGCAGCTGCACGGCGAAGAACAGGATCAGCAGGATGCCGAACCAGAAGTTCGGCACCGCGATGCCGAGCTGGCTGAAGCCCATGACGCCGTAATCGCCCAGCGTGTTGTGGCGGGCGGCGGCATAGACGCCCAGCGCCAGCGCGATCACCGTCGTCAGGATCATGGCGATGATCGCCAACGGAATCGTCAGCGCCAGCCGTTCGCGGATCAGCTCCACCACCGGCACCTTGTAGGTGTAGCTGTTGCCGAGCTCGCCGGTCAGCAATCCGCCGATCCAGGCGAAATAGCGTTCGTGCGGCGGCCGGTCGAGACCGAGCTCCTTGGTCAGCGCGATGACCGCGCTCTCCGGCGCGTCGACGCCCAGAATCGTCAGCGCCGGATCGCCGGGCAGCACCTCCAGCACGACGAATACGATGATGGACGTGCCCCACAGCGTCGCGACAAAGGTCAGCAGGCGCTTCGCCAGGAAAATACTCATGCCGCCACGAAAACCCGCATTTCTCACTCCCATCATGGCCTGCGCGGTGCCGTGCTGTCGACAGGGCAGGAGCGCTGCGCGGCGCGATGTGGGGCATCGGGCAAGCAGCGCGACGCCCCCTGTCGGCAGCACGGCGCCGCCCGAAGGGTCGCGCGCAGGCGCCCGCCCGCGGCGTCGCGGCCCTCAACCGTAGTCCCACTACGCTTTTCGGCCCGCTCCTGGCGGAGCGGACGCCTGTGCGCGACGCAGACCATGATGGGAGTGAGAAATGCGGGTTTGCCCCGGCGGGCTATGGGCGGCAAGCGCTTACAGGATGCCCGCGGTCTCCAGATCCGCGCGCAGGCGGTCGGGCGACGTGAAATGGTGGCCGTGCATGCCGACGGCCTCGGCGCCTGCGACGTTCGCCGGGACATCGTCGATGAACACGCAGTCCGACGGCGTCAGATCGTGCCGCTCGAACAGGATCCGGAAGATTTCCGGCTGAGGCTTCAGCGTCTTGACCTCGCCCGAAACCACGACGCCGTCGAAGGCGTCCAGAAAGGGCCAGAGCTCGCGCGACAGGGTGAACTTCTCGGCCGAGAAGTTAGTGATCGCATAGACCGGACGGTCACTCGCCTGCAGGGTGCGCAGGATCTCGACCGTACCCTCGATCACGCCGGCAATCATCTCCGGCCAACGTTCGTCATAGGCGCGGATCAACTCGGCCTGGTCCGGAAACCGTTCGACCAGCTCGGCGACGCCGTCGGCATAGCCGCGGCCCGCGTCGAGCTGCAGATTCCATTCGCGCGTGCAGACGGTCGCCAGGAAATGCTCCATGGCGTCGGCATCGTCGAACATCTTGCGATAGAGGTGGCGCGGGTTCCAGTCGAGGAGGACGCCGCCGACGTCGAAGACCGCGATGGAGGGCGACTGTTGCATGGCCGGCATCTTAGCCAGCGCATCGCCAACACGCCACGGGTCGTAAAAACTGACCTAAAAATGCCCAACTTTTGTCGCGGCGGCGCCAGACCGAGCGCCCATATAGTTGGGGTGTGGCCCCGTTTCGGGTCAGCCGCTGCCGCAATGGCCCCCCCAACTCCTGAGCCGTGGCGGTTGACCTTGGGGCCACACACCTTTTCCCCTTCTTTTTTCGTATGCGCATAGCCATCGCCGTTCGGTTCGGTTACATTTTGTATCGACCGATCCAATTGAGCGCCGCCACGCATTCGGCGGCCGTTTCCGACGACGATTTGGGAGAGATTTGACGATGGCGATTGTGCTTTACGATCTGGTGGGCGTCGATGACCGGCGTTTCAGCCCGAACTGCTGGCGCACCCGCATGGCACTGGCGCACAAGGGCCTGGATTGCGATGCCCGGCCGACCCGCTTCACCGAGATCAAGGCGATCTGCGACGGCGGTCAGAAAACGATCCCCGTGATCGAGGACGGGGACAACACCGTCGCCGACTCCTGGGTCATCGCCAACTATCTGGAAGAAACCTATCCCGACCGGCCGTCGCTGTTCGGTGGCGACGGCGGCCGCGCCGTTTCGGTCTTCTTTCAGAACTGGGTCAATACCATCGTCAATCCGGGCGTCGTGAAATCGGTTGTCGCCGATATCCACGACCATCTGACGCCGGAAGACCAGGACTACTTCCGGACGACGCGGGAAAAGTTTCTCGGCGCCGGGCTGGAGGACATCCAAGGCGGCCGGGACGAGCGGCTGGAGGCCTTCCGCGCCACGCTGACACCGCTGCGCCAGACCTTGAAGGCGCAGCCGTTCGTTTGCGGCGACAGCCCGCTTTACGCCGATTATCTGGCCTTCGCGCCGTTCCAGTGGGCGCGGTCGATCAGTTCGTTCAAGCTGCTCGCCGATGACGATCCGATTACCGGCTGGTTTCAACGTTGTCTCGACCTGTATGATGGCCTGGGACGAAAGTCCAAGGGTTACGATTGAGTGAGATGAACGTCGGGGGTTCGGCAGATGGCGGATGACATGAAGGTGCTTTACAGCGGCGGCGGCGTATTTGACGGCGACAGGATGTTGCCGGACGGCACCGCCGTCCTGGCGGAAGGCCCGCGTGTCGTCGCTATCGCGCCGGCCGGCGAATTCGACGGATTTGCCGGCGAAACCGTCGACACCACGGGCGGGACGCTGCTGCCCGGCCTAATCGACTGCCATGTGCACCTCTGTCTGGGCGCCGAAGGCGATCCGGGCGGCGCCGGCGACAAGCTGATGCCGGGCCAGATGGTGATGAAAGCGCTGGAGCGGGCGCAGGCATCGCTCGCCGGCGGCATCACCGCCGTGCGGGACTGCGGCGGCAAGGATTTCCTGGAATTTGCCGTCCGTGACGCCTGCAACCAGGGTCGGTTCCTCGGCCCCAGCATCCGCGCCTCGGGCCGGGTGATCTGCATGACCGGCGGTCACGGCAACCGCAACGGCCGGATCGCCGACGGCGTCGACGAGGTCGTCAAGGCCGTGCGCGAGCAGGTGCACGCCGGCAGCGATCTGGTCAAGATCATGGCCACCGGCGGCGTCATGACGCCCGGCGTCAATCCCGAGGACGCGCACTATTCGGCCGAGGAGATGGCGGCCGGCATCGGCGAGGCCAAGCGCTTTCACAAACGCACCGCCAGCCACGCCCAGGGCGCCGAGGGCGTGCTGAACGCCACCCGCGGTGGCGTCGATTCCATCGAGCACGGCATCTTCCTGACCGAGAAGTGCGTCGAGGAGATGGTCGAGCGCGGCACCTTCCTGGTGCCGACCCTGGCGGCGATCCGCAACATCATCGCCCGCAAGGACGAAGTCGCCGACTACGTGATCGAGAAATCGCTTCGGGTCGAAGGCGCCCACCGCCGCTCGATCAAGATGTTCTATGACGCCGGCGGCAAGATCGCCATGGGCACGGATGCCGGCACGCCGTTCAACCAGCACGGCGCCAACGCGCAGGAGCTCGCCTATATGGTCGATGTCGGCATCTCGCCGATCGACGCCTTGCGCATGTCGACCAGCGCGGCGGCCGAGCTGGTCGACCTGCCCGACGAAGGCCACATCGCGGAAGGCGCTTTCGCCGATCTGCTCGTGGTCGAGGGCGACCCGACCCGCGACATCGCCATGGCCGCCGACAAGGAGAACCATCGCATGGTGGTCAAGCGCGGCGTACCGGTCAGCGCGCGCAGCCTGGCGCTCGCCACGACCGCGCGGCAGGCGATGGCGGCATTCTGAAATCTCAGAATTCGGGACGATTCAGTAATTCGTAAGGTTACCGCGCCATTATCCATGTCCGCATTGGACATGGATGACGCGCGATGGGCGAATTGCTGTTGAATGAGGACCAGATCGTCACGCCCCTGACGGCGGAAGAACTCGTGCAATCCTTGCCGCGGCAGCGCCTGCGCGAATTGCTCGCGTCGCTGCGCGGTAGCCGCGGCCGCTTCTACCGGACGAAGCAAGGCGAGGTCATCTACGAGACCCGGGACGACGGCACCACCATGCCGCTGAGGGAATTCGCCCGCGAGCTCAAAGGCCTGCGCCCGACCAACCTCCACAGTCTCGACATCAACGCCTGAATCCTTCGGGAGCGTTGCACGGGCCGTCTCCCGCCCGAACTTCGATCTCGGTGGCGACGTTTCGTTAACCATGCTAGCGTGCCGGCGGTTCTGAGAAGAGGGAAGCCGGTGACGCCAGCCCGACGGATCGAGACGATCCAGGCGGCAATTCCGGCGCTGCCCCCGCAACTGTAAGGGTGAGGAACCAGCGAACGCCACTGGCGCGGCCCGCAATGGGCGGCCGGGAAGGCGCTGGGACCGACGAACCCGAGCCAGGAGACCTCCTCAGGACCGATTGGCCGACGGTCGGCCGCGAATCCCTCGCGGCCGCCACGTCCTCGGAGGGGGGATGCGCCATTGGCAATTGACGCCGGTGCCGTTCAGGTGGCTTTGCCGCCGGTGACCTTGATTTTGGGCGGCGCGCGCTCGGGCAAGAGCGTGTTTGCCGAAGGCTTGTGCGAAAGCCGGCCGGGCGACTGCGTCTACCTGGCGACCGCGGAAGCGCGCGACGACGAGATGACCGCGCGCATCGCCGAGCATCGCGCGCGGCGCGGCGATCGCTGGTCCACATCCGAAGAACCGCTCGATCTGGCCGGCGCCCTCGCCCGCATGGCGCGCGCCGAGCGGACCGTGCTGGTCGATTGCCTCACGCTCTGGCTGAGCAACCTGCTCGAGCAGAACCGCGACGTTGGGGCCGAAACAGCGGCGTTGGTCGACTGTCTCGGCCGCCTCGAGGGACCTGTCGTGCTCATTTCCAACGAAGTCGGCCTCGGCATCGTGCCGGACAATGCGCTCGCGCGCGCGTTTCGCGACCATGCTGGCCGTTTGAACCAGGCCGTGGCCGCGGCGGCGCAGCGTGTAGTCTTCGTTGCCGCCGGCCTGCCGATGATCATGAAAGACGAGATGAGGGGGGAAGGATGACCCAGAAAATCCCGGCGACGGTAATTACCGGCTTTCTCGGTGCCGGCAAGACCAGCATGATCCGGCACCTGTTGGGCCGCGCCAACGGTCGGCGGCTGGCATTGATCATCAATGAGTTCGGCGACCTCGGCGTCGACCGGGAGATCCTCGCCGGCTGCGAAATCGAGGGCTGCGCCGACGAAGATCTGGTCGAGCTCGCCAACGGCTGCATCTGCTGCACTGTCGCCGACGACTTTCTGCCGACCATCGAGGCCCTTCTCGACCGGCCAGAGCCACCCGACCACATCGTCATCGAGACCTCGGGCCTGGCCCTGCCGAAGCCGCTGGTCAAGGCCTTCAACTGGCCGGAGATCCGCACCCGCGTCACCGTCGATGGCGTCATTGCCGTGGTCGACGGCCCGGCGCTGGCCGAGGGCCGGTTTGCCGACGATCCCGACGCGGTGGCGGCGCAGCGGTCGGCCGATCCCAATCTCGATCACGAATCGCCGCTCGCCGAGTTGTTCGAGGACCAGCTCAACTGCGCCGACATCGTCGTCGTCAACAAGGCGGACCTGCTGGACAAGACGGCGAAGCAGCGGGTCGAGACCGAGGTCCGGGCCGAGCTGAAGCGCGAGGCCAAGCTGCTGACGGCCGCCTATGGCGTGGTCGACCCGTCCGTGCTGCTGGGGCTCGATGCGGCCGCCGAGGACGACCTCGACAGCCGGCCGTCGCATCACGACGGCGACGACGATCACGACCACGACGATTTCGACAGCTTCGTGGTGCCGGTCGGCGAAATCGCCACACCGACAGATCTGTTGCAACGGCTGACGGCCGCCGTCGCCGCGCATGACATCCTGCGGGTGAAAGGCTTCGTGCCGGTCGCCGGCAAGGACATGCGGCTGCTGGTTCAGGGTGTGGGCGGGCGCTTTCAGCACTATTACGACCGGCCCTGGGCGCCGGACGACGACCGAGAGGGGCGGCTGGTGGTGATCGGCCAGACCGGCCTTGACGAAGCCGCCATCGCGCGGGCGCTGGTGGGCTAGCGGCTTGCATCTGCTGGCGGCACAACCCGGCGGCGTCGCCGACAGTGGCGAGGCCGTCGACCTGGGGCAGAGCCCCGGCGACATTGTCGTGCTGTCGGCCGCCGATACCGAGATCGCCTGTCTGGCGGCGGCACGCACGCGGTTGGGCGAGGCGTTCCCGCGCGTGCGGCTCGCCAACCTGATGAACCTGATGCACAACCTGTCGGTCGACACCTATGTGGATGACGTTGTCCGGCACGCGCGCATCGTGGTGGTACGGCTGCTGGGCGGCGTCTCCTACTGGCCCTATGGTGTCGAACAGCTCGTCGCCTGCTGCCGTGACAACGGCATCGCGCTCGCGCTGCTGCCGGGCGACGACCAGCCCGACGCCGGCCTCGACGGTCTCTGCACGCTTCCGCGCGAGGCGGCGCACCGGCTCTGGCAGTACGGCGTTCACGGCGGCATCGAGAACGCCGCGAACCTGCTGCGCTACGCCGCCGATCTGATCGGCGAGGCCAGCGATTGGGACGAACCGGCGCCGCTGCTGCGCGCCGGCATCTATTGGCCGGACCTTGATCGTCCCGGCATCGACGATTTGCGCGCGGCCTGGACCGACAATGCACCGGTGGCCGCGATCGTGTTCTATCGCGCTCTGGTGCAGGCGGCCAATCTGGCGCCGGTCGATGCCCTGATCCAGGCACTCAGAGTGCGCGGCATCAATCCATTGCCGATTTATGCCGCCAGCCTGAAGGAACCGGTCGCCGCCGGCATCGTCCGGACGCTGTTGGCGGACGCCCCGCCCGATGCGATTCTGAACGCCACCGCCTTCGCCATTTCCACGCCCGGCGCTGCACGGACCGAAACGCCGTTCGACGCGTCAGATTGTCCGGTCTTCCAAGTGGTGTTCGCCGGCGGCGCCGAGGCGGCCTGGCGCGACGGCCTCAACGGCCTGTCGGCCCGCGACATCGCCATGAACGTGGCCTTGCCCGAGGTCGACGGCCGCCTGATCACCCGGGCCGTCTCGTTCAAGGCGGAGGCCCGCTTCGACGCCGCCACCGAAACGTCCGTTGTCGCCTATGAGTGCGTGCCGGACCGGATCGACTTCGTCGCCGACCTCGCCGCCGCCTGGAGCCGCCTGCGCCGCGCCGACCCGGCCGACCGCCGCGTGGCGCTGATCCTCGCCAACTATCCCAACCGCGACGGCCGCATCGGCAACGGCGTCGGCCTCGACACGCCGGCCGGCGCCGCGAACGTCCTGCGCGAGCTCGACAGGGCCGGCTACGCGGTCAATGATCTGCCATCCGATGGCAACGCCCTGATCGCGCGACTGTTGACCGGACCGACGAATGACCGGCGACAGAGCTGCGAGCAAGACGGCGGCGAGACGTTGTCGCTCGCCGACTATGAGCTGTTCTTCTCTGGCTTGCCGGCCACGGTGCGCGAACAGGTCCGCGACCGCTGGGGCCCGCCCGAGGCCGATCCATTCTTCGTCGCGGGCGACGTCGATTGCGGCCGGTTCCGGCTGCCCGTGCATCGGCTCGGCAACATCGCGCTCGCGGTGCAGCCGGCGCGCGGTTACAACATCGATCCAGCGGAAAGCTATCACGATCCCGATCTGCCGCCGCCGCATGGCTATCTCGCCTTCTACGCTTGGCTGCGCCGGGACTTCGATGCCCATGCCGCCGTCCACATGGGCAAGCATGGCAACCTGGAATGGCTGCCGGGGAAGGCGCTGGCCCTGTCGGCGGACTGTTTCCCGGAAGCCGCCTTTGGCCCGCTGCCGCATCTCTATCCCTTCATCGTCAACGATCCCGGCGAAGGCAGTCAGGCCAAGCGCCGCACGGCGGCCGTCATCGTCGATCACCTGACGCCACCGCTGACCCGCGCCGAGAGCTACGGCCCGTTGAAGGAGCTGGAGCGTCTGGTTGACGAATACTACGCGGCGGCCGGCATGGACCCGCGCCGTCTCAAGCTGCTGCGCGGCCAGATCCTCGAGCTCTGCCGCGGCACCGGCCTCGACCGCGACTGCGGCATCGCCCCGGATGACGGCGTCGACGACGCGCTGCAGAAGCTCGACGCCTATCTCTGCGAGCTGAAGGAAATGCAGATCCGCCACGGCCTGCACGTCTTCGGCCAGTCGCCTGACGGCGACCTGTTGACAGACCTCCTGGTGGCGCTCGTCCGCGTGCCGCGCGGCACCGGCGACGACGCGGACGCCTCGCTGATCCGGGCGTTGGCGGCGGACCTGGGCCTCGACGGTTTCGACCCGTTGGACTGCGACATGGCCGCGCCATGGCACGGCGCGCGACCGGACGCATTGCAAAACGGCATCGTCTGGCGCAGCCACGGCGACACGGTCGAGCTGTTGGAAGCATTGGCGCGCGATCTCGTCGCCGGCAAGCGTGCGCCAGCGGTCGAATGGACGGGAACCCAAGCCGTTTTGTCGCAGATCGACGCGCAACTGCGCCCGGCCGTGGCGGACTGCGGCGCGGCCGAGATCGCCGGCCTGATGCGCGGCCTCGACGGCCGTTTCGTCGCGCCCGGACCGTCCGGCGCGCCGACCCGCGGCCGGCCGGACGTGCTGCCGACCGGCCGCAACTTCTATTCCGTCGATACCCGCACCGTGCCCACACCAGCCGCCTGGCAGCTCGGCTGGAAGTCGGCCAACCTGCTGCTCGAGCGCTATCGGCAGGAAAACGGCGAATGGCCGACGGCATTGGCGTTGTCTGCCTGGGGTACGGCCAACATGCGCACCGGCGGCGATGACCTGGCGCAGGCCATGGCCTTGCTCGGCGTGCGGCCGACCTGGGACGGCGCGTCGAGCCGCGTCACCGGTTTCGAGGTGCTGCCGCTCGACTTGCTCGACCGCCCACGCGTCGACGTCACGCTGCGCATCTCCGGTTTCTTCCGCGACGCCTTCCCGGCGCAGATCGACCTGCTCGACCGCGCCGTGCGTCGTGTGGCCGAACTGGACGAGCCGCCGGCGCTCAATCCAATTGCCGACCGTGTCGCGGCCGATGCGACGCGGTTGCGCGATACGGGTTTGGACGAGACGGCCGCCGCCGCGCGCGCGGCGCACCGTATCTTCGGCTCGAAGCCGGGCGCCTATGGCGCGGGCCTGCAGGCCTTGATCGACGAGCGGGGCTGGCGCTCGGATGCCGATCTCGCGCGCGCCTACGTGGCCTGGGGCGGCTATGCCTATGGTGCTGGCGGCGGCGCTGCCGAGCATCGGCTGTTCGAGCGGCGCCTGAAGGACATCGAGCTGGTGCTGCACAACCAGGACAACCGGGAGCACGACCTGCTCGACTCCGACGACTATTACCAGTTCGAGGGCGGCATCACCGCCGCCGTGCGCATCGCCTCCGGCCGGCAGCCGGCGGTCTATCACAACGATCATTCCCGGCCCGAGAGCCCGAAGATCCGCACGCTGGAAGAAGAAATCGGCCGCGTCGTCCGCGCCCGTGTCGTCAATCCGAAATGGATCGCCGGCGTCATGCGGCACGGCTACAAGGGCGCGTTCGAGATGGCGGCGACGGTCGATTATCTCTTCGCCTTCGCGGCGACGGCGCGCTGCGTCGCCGACCATCACTTCGATGCGGTATACGATGCCTATCTGGGCGACGACGATGTGCGCGACTTCATCGCCGACAACAATCCGGCGGCGCTGCGCGAGATCGCCGAGCGGCTGATCGAGGCTCAGGAACGGGGACTCTGGCGGCCGCGCCGCAATTCGACCGCCGGACATCTGGCCGACCTGGCCGGGGAGGGGACATGACCAGCGAACCGACGCAAGCCGAGCTCGACGCCCGCCACGCCGAGAAGATGCGCAAGAAGAAGGCCGCGCGCGACAAGATCCTGGCCACCAAGACCATCGAGAAGGGCCTGCTGATCGTTCACACCGGCAAGGGCAAGGGCAAGTCGACGGCGGCATTCGGCCTGGTCATGCGGGCGCTGGGCCGCGGTTTCCCCATCGGCATCGTGCAGTTCGTCAAGGGCAAGTGGGAGACCGGTGAGCGTGCCGTGCTGGAGAAGTTCCCCGATCTCGTCACCATGCGCACCATGGGCGAGGGCTTCACCTGGGACACCCAGGACCGGCAGCGCGACATCGACGCCGCCCGGCAGGCCTGGGACGTGGCGAAGGAGATGATCGAGGCCAGCCGTGGCCCGGACCCGGCCTACAAGATGATCCTGCTGGACGAGCTCAACATCGTGCTGCGCTACGACTATCTCGACATTGACGAGGTCGTGGACGTGCTGTCGAACCGGCCGCCCGATCTGCACGTCATCGTCACCGGCCGCAACGCCAAGGAGCCGCTGATCGAGGCGGCCGACCTCGTTACCGAGATGACCATGGTCAAGCACCCCTTCCGCGCCGGCGTGAAGGCGCAGCCGGGCATCGAGTTCTAGGGATTGCGATGGCCACATCAGCGCTCATGTTCCAGGGCACCGGCTCCGATGTCGGCAAGTCGACCGTCGTCGCCGGTCTCTGCCGCGCCTATGCTCGCCGGGGCTTGGCCGTGCGGCCGTTCAAGCCGCAGAACATGTCGAACAATGCCGCCGTCACGCCGGACGGCGGCGAGATCGGCCGGGCCCAGGCGCTGCAGGCGCGCGCCTGCGGCGTCGCACCCCATGTCGACATGAACCCGGTGCTGTTGAAACCACAGACCGAGATCGGCGCCCAGGTCGTAGTTCGCGGCCGTGTCATCGGCAACGCCAAGGCGCGCGAATACCAGGACATGAAGGCATCGCTGTTGCCCGACGTGCTCGATAGTTTCGACCGCCTGTCGCAAGACGCCGACCTGCTGCTGGTCGAGGGCGCCGGCAGCGCCTCGGAGGTGAACCTGCGCGCCGGCGACATCGCCAACATGGGCTTCGCCGAGGCGGCCGACCTGCCGGTGGCGCTGATCGGCGACATCGACCGGGGCGGCGTCATCGCCGCCGTCGTCGGCACCTGCGCCCTGCTGCCGCCGGCCGAACGTGCGCGCCTCAAGGGCTATCTGATCAACAAGTTCCGGGGCGACGTCTCGCTGTTCGATGATGGTCTCGACATCATCCGCGACCGCACCGGCCTCGCCAGCTTCGGCGTCGTGCCGTATTTCCCCGACGCGCGGCAATTGCCGGCCGAGGATGCATTGGCACTCGACAGCCAGAGCTATAGCGGTGACCGGCCACTCCGCATCGCCGTGCCGCAACTCTCGCGCATCGCCAACTTCGATGACCTCGATCCGCTGCGGGCCGAGCCCGATGTCGCGGTCGACGTGGTGCCGCCGGGCCGCGCGCTGCCGGGCGACGCCGATTTGATCCTGCTGCCGGGCTCGAAGGCGACGCTCGCCGATCTCGCATTTCTGCGCGAACAGGGCTGGGACATCGATGTATCAGCCCATGTTCGCCGCGGCGGCGCCGTCATCGGCATCTGCGCCGGCTTCCAGATGCTGGGCCGCGAAGTCGCCGACCCCGACGGCATCGAGGGCGCCGCCGGCCGCGCCCCCGGCCTCGGCCTGCTCGACGTAACGACCAGACTGACGGCCGAGAAGGCGTTGATCCAAGTCGAGGGTGTCGCCCGCGACGGCGGCGAACCGGTGCGCGGTTACGAAATGCATGTCGGCGTCACCGACGGTCCGGACCTGGCCCGGCCATTCCTGACGCTCGGCAACCGCGACGACGGGGCGGTCTCGGCCGACGGCCGGGTGATGGGCTGCTACGTGCACGGGCTGTTCGCCGCCGACGGCTTTCGCCACGCCTTCCTAAACAAGCTCACATCGCGGCCGGAAAGCGGTGTCGTCTTCGACACGGTCGTCGAGCAAACCCTCGACGCGCTGGCCGATCATCTGGAAGCAGCCCTCGATCTCGACGCCATGCTGGAGGTGTCGCGTGCTAGATAAGCCAGCACAACACGACCGCCGCCAGCAGCAGACCGCAGGCGATGGCGTAGAGCCTGAGCGCCCTGCGGATATCGTCGCTGGTGACGGCGCTGCGTCCGTCGCCCATCCAGGGATCGTCCTTGACGACGCCGCCGTAGCGTCGCGGCCCGTTCAGCGCCAGACCCAGCGCGCCGGCCATGGCTGCCTCCTGCCAGCCGGCGTTGGGCGAGCGATGCTTGCGCGCGTCGCGCCACATGGCGCGCCAGGCGTTGCCGGCCTCGGCCCAGGGAAACGCCGCCAGCGCCAGCAACCCGCCGGCAATCCGTGCCGGGATCAGGTTCACCAGGTCGTCGATGCGCGCCGCCGCCCAGCCGAACCTGCGGTAACGCGGCGCGGTATGGCCGATCATGCTGTCCGCCGTGTTGATCGCCTTGTAGGCCAGCAGGCCCGGCAGGCCGAGCAGCAGGTACCAGAACACCGGCGCCACGACGCCGTCGGAGAAGTTCTCGGCGCAGGATTCGATGGCCGCCCGGCCAACGCCCGCCGTGTCCAGCGACCGCGGATCGCGTCCGACGATATGCGCGACGGCCAACCGGCCGCCGTAGAGGCCATCGCGGTCCAGCGCACGGGCCACGGCCGCGACGTGGCCGTAGAGGTCGCGCTGCGCGATCAGCGTGGCGACCGCGAGAACCTCGATCAGCCAGCCGAACGGGAGTGCGCCGAAGATCCTGGTCAGCAACGCGCCGATGCTGGCCGCGAGGCCGGCCGTCAGCAGTATTGCCGCCAGTCCGCGCAACCGCCGCGCCTCGCCCCGGTTCAACTCCGCCTCGAGCCGGCCGACCAGCCGGCCGAACAGCACCACCGGATGCGGCACCCGGCGGTAAAGCGCCTTCGGATCGCCGATCAGCCAGTCCAGCAACAGCGCCAGCGTCAGCACGGCGCAAAGATCCACACCCGGAGTCGTCGACAACAACATGCCGACAGCATAAGTCGGTCGCAGAGGATGAAAACAGCATGAGCAGATTGGGCGTCATGGTATGCGGCCACGGCAGCCGCGATACCGAGGCCGTGAGCGAATTCGAGGCCATCGCCAACGGCCTGAAGGAACGCCTGCCGCAATACGACGTCGACAGCGGGTTCCTGGAATTCGCCCGGCCGATCATCCGCGACGGCCTCGACGCCCTGCGCGGCCGCGGCGTTCGCCGCATCCTGGCCGTGCCCGGCATGCTGTTCGCCGCGGGCCACGCCAAGAACGACATCCCTTCGGTGCTGAACACCTACGCGGCGCAACATGACGATGTCGAAATCAACTATGGCCGCGAGCTCGGCATCGACCTGAAGCTGATCCGCGCCGCCGGCGACCGCATCGAGGCGGCGCTGGCCGCGGCCGGCGGCGATGTTGCCCGCCACGACACCTGCCTGGTCGTGGTCGGCCGCGGCGCGTCGGACCCCGACGCCAATTCCAACGTCGCCAAGGTCAGCCGCATGCTGTGGGAAGGCATGGGCTTCGGCTGGGCCGAGACCTGCTATTCCGGCGTCACCTTCCCGCTGGTCGAGCCGGGGCTGGAGCATGCCGCGCGGCTCGGCTATCGGCGTATCGTCGTCTTCCCCTACTTCCTGTTCACCGGCGTGCTGGTGAAGCGCATCTACAGCTACACCGACAAGGTCGCCGCCCGGCATCCGGAGATTGAGTTCATCAAGGCCGGCTATCTCAACGATCACCCGCTGGTGCTCGATACCTTCGCGGACCGCGTCGCCGAGATCCTGGACGGCACGAACGTCATGAACTGCCAGCTCTGCAAGTACCGCGAGCAGGTGCTGGGCTTCGAAACGGAAGTTGGCCTGGCGCAGGAAAGCCACCACCATCACGTCGAGGGCATTGGCACCGACGCAGATCACGCGCACGACCATGGTCACAGTCATGGCCACGACCATCATCACGGCAATGGCCATCACCACCATCATCACCATCCCTACCCGCATGCCGACCATCCGCTGGGGCCGCGCAGCATGAAGGCGGACGACGCCGGCTAGATGCCGATCTTCGACGCCTATCTGATCGTCGACTGGAGCGCGAACGCGACGCCCAAGCGGGGCGCGGACAGCATCTGGTATTGCCTGCTGCGCCGGACCAAACGCGGCTTGCGGCGCACGGCGTTGCGCAACCCGCCGACACGCGCGCAGGCGGTCGCCGAGCTGCGGCAGCGGTTGCTCGATCTGGTCGCGGCCGACCGGCGCGTGCTGATCGGCTTCGATTTCCCGAACGCCTATCCCAAGGGTTTCGCCCGTCGCGCCGGCTTTCGCGGGGTCCCCTGGCGCGCGGTCTGGGACGGCGTGCGCGATTTGATCGAGGATGCCGACGACAACGCCAACAACCGCTTCGAGGTCGCGGCCGAGCTGAACCGGCGGGTCTCGGGCGCGGCCTACCCCTTCTGGGGCTGCCCGCCGGCCCGGACCGGGCCCTATCTCTCCATGCGCAAGACGCCGCTGCACCGCGCCGGCGGCGACGTGCCGGAGCGACGGATCTGCGAGCGTTACGTGCCCTCGACGCAACCCTGCTGGAAGCTCTACACCACCGGCTCGGTCGGCGGGCAGGCATTGACCGGCATTCCGGCGATGGCCGGCTTATGCGACGATCCGGCGCTGGCCGGCGTCAGCGAAGTCTGGCCGTTCGAGACCGGCATGGCGGCGCCGGATCCGGCCGGTCCCTGGCGCGTGATCCACGCCGAGATCTATCCCTCCATGGTCAAGGTCGCGCCCGGTCCCGACGAAATAAAGGACGCGTTGCAGGTCGAGACCATCGGCCGCCGCTTCGCCGAGATCGACGCGGCCGACGCGCTCACCCGGCAATTCACCGGGCCCGACGAGCTCACCGCCGCCGAGCGGCGGTTGATCGAGCGCGAGGAAGGCTGGATCCTCGGCGCCGGCACCTTCGATACGCCAGCGCGCGACGACTATCTGCGCGATCCGGAAGCGATCTACGCGCAATCCTTCGCCACGATCCGCCGCGAGGCCGCGCTCGACGGCCTGCCGCGCGACATTGCGGATGTCGCGGTGCGTCTGATACATGCCTGCGGTATGACCGATCTGGTGGCCGATCTCGCCTTCACCCGCGACGTCGCCCGCGCCGCGAAACGGGCGCTGCGCGATGGTGCGCCGGTGCTGTGCGATTCCGAGATGACC
Source organism: Alphaproteobacteria bacterium (assembly GCA_965232515.1). GTDB lineage: Bacteria > Pseudomonadota > Alphaproteobacteria > JANQKO01. Next base: position 4,883,490 of record CBDDPY010000002.1, read on the forward strand.
GCACGCGGCATCATCCGTCGCAGGCTGCCGGCCAAAAACCGCGTCCTCTGCACGCTCGGTCACAAGCGCGTGCCGGCGCTTGCGGCGAAGGACAAGACCACGCGGTCCGCCGCTGCCGTCGATCTCTGGCGGCGCTATCTCGACGGCGCGGTGGTCGCGATCGGCAACGCGCCCACGGCGTTGTTCCGCCTGCTGGAGTTGTTGCGCGACGGCGCGCCGCGCCCCGCCGCCATTATCGGCCTGCCGGTCGGTTTCGTCGGCGCGGCGGAATCGAAACAAGCGCTGATCGATGCGGATCTCGGCGTTCCCTATCTGACGCTGCGCGGCCGGCGCGGCGGCAGCGCCATGGCCGCCGCCGCCGTCAACGCCATCGCCGGAGCCGCGAAATGACCCCCTGGCTGACGGTCGTCGGCATCGGCGACGACGGTCTCGACGGCCTTGGCGCCGCGTCCCGGGCGCTGATTGACAATGCCGAGGTGCTGGTCGGCGGCGACCGACATCTGACCATGCTGGCCGGCCACCCGGCAGAGCATCTCGGCTGGCAGTTCCCGCTCGATCCGCTGATCGACGACCTCAAGGCCCGGCGCGGCAAGCGCGTGGTCGTGCTGGCGACCGGCGATCCCATGAGCTACGGCATCGGCACCACGCTCTGCCGGCACCTCGACATCGATGAGATGCGTCTGATCCCGGCGCCGTCGGCCTTCGCGCTCGCCTGCAGCCGGCTCGGCTGGCCGCGCCACACGGTCGAGAGCCTGACGCTGCACGGCAGGCCGCTCGAGATCCTGAACGCCTGGCTGCAGCCGGGCCAGCGCCTGCTGCTGCTCAGCCACGACGGCACGACGCCGGCCAAGGTCGCGCGGCTGCTGACCGACAAGGGCTTCGGCGGCAGCCGCATGACCGTGCTCGAACATATGGGCGGCCCGGCCGAGGCGCGGCATGACGCGACGGCGGGAGATTGGCCGCCCGACTGCGCCGCCAATCTGAATACCATTGCCGTCGAGGTCGTCGCCGACGCGGACGCTATCGTTCACGCGCGCGTCCCCGGCCTGCCCGATGCGGCCTTCGCGAGCGATGGCCAACTGACCAAGCGCGAGGTCCGTGCCGCGACACTCGCCGCGCTGATGCCGATATCGGGGCAGTTGCTGTGGGACGTGGGCGCCGGCTGCGGCTCGGTGGCGATCGAATGGCTACGCGCGGCGCCAAACACACGGGCCGTGGCCATCGAGCACAAGAGTGACCGCCTGGCTCTGATTGCCGAGAACGCTGGCGCGCTGGGTGTGCCGCAGCTCGACGTGGAGAGTGGAACCGCACCTGACGCCCTCGCCAATCTCGACCCGCCGGATGCGATCTTCATCGGCGGCGGCCTGACCGCCGCCGGCTTGTTCGATGCCTGCTGGTCCGCCCTGCGGCCCGGCGGCCGCATGGTCGCGAACGCCGTGACCGCTGAAGGCGAGCGCGTGCTGCTCGGCTGGCGCGAGACGGTCGGCGGCGACCTGACGCGCATCGCCGTCAGCCGGGCCGAGCCCGTCGGTCTGTTCACCGGCTGGCGGCCGCTGATGCCGGTGACGCAATGGGCGGCGGTGAAGTCATGACCGGCACGGCCTACGGCATTGGCGTCGGTCCCGGCGATCCGGAGCTGATTACGCTGAAGGCGCAACGTTTGCTGCGCGCCGCGCCGGTGCTGGCCTATCCGGCGCCAGAGACCGGCGACAGCCTCGCCCGCGCCATCGCCGCGCCGCATCTGCCCGGCGGTCAGCAGGAAATCGCCATCCGCATGCCGATGCAGATCGAACGGTTTCCCGCGCAGGCCGTCTACGACCACGCCGCCGAAGAGATCGGCGGCCACCTCACGGCCGGGCGCGACGTCGCCGTGCTCTGCGAGGGCGATCCGTTCTTCTATGGCTCGTTCATGTTCCTGTTCGGCCGGCTGGCGGAACGGCACGCCGTCGAGGTCGTGCCCGGCGTGTCCTCGCTGATGGCCTGCCCGGCCGTGCTGGGCGCGCCGCTCGCCGCGCGAAACGATGTGCTGACGGTGTTGCCTGCGCCACTGCCGGAGGACGCGTTGCGGGATAGACTGGCGAGCTCAGACGCGGCGGCGGTCATCAAGGTCGGCCGCCATTTCGATAAAGTGCGCGGCGTGCTCGACGCGCTCGGCTTGACGGCGCAGGCGCGGTATATCGAGCGGGCGACGCTCGCGCAGCAGCGGATACTGCCGCTCGAGCAGGTGGATGGTGATAGTGTGCCCTATTTTTCGATGATCCTGGTGCATAAGCGGGGGGCCGCCTGGCAATGACCACGCCGGCGATCATTGTGCTGACGCAATCCGGCCTCGCCGTCGCCGGCCTCGTCCGCGCGGCCCTCGGTGGGGCCGAAATCCATGGCCTTGCCGGCAGAGTCGACGGCGCCGACCGGACCTACGATTCCGTCTCGGCCCTGGTGCAGGCATTGTTCGCCGACGGTGTGCCGATCATCGGCGTCTGCGCCTCGGGAATCATGGTTCGCGCGGTCGCGCCCGTGCTTGGCAACAAGCGGGCCGAACCACCGGTGATCGCGGTCGCCGAGGACACGAGTTGCGTCGTCCCGCTGATCGGCGGCCATCACGGCGGCAACGATCTGGCGCGTCGGATCGCTGCCGCGCTGGAAGCGTCGGCGGCGGTGACGACGGCGAGCGACGTTCGCTTCGGGCTGGCGCTGGACGATCCTCCACCCGGCTGGCGCGTCGCCAATCCGGCCGCCGTCAAGCCGGTCGCGGCGGCCTTGCTGGCGGACGAACCTGTCGCCCTGCGCGTCGAGGCCGGCGATGCAACCTGGCTGCGCCGCACCGGCGCCCGGTTTGCCGAATACGGCCAGAACAGCGTGCTTGTCACCGACGGCGCCATTCCGGGCGACGAAAGGCAGTTGGTCTTGCATCCCTCGACGCTGGTGGTCGGCATCGGCAGCGAGCGTGGCGCCGATCCGCATATCGCCGTCGATCTGGTCCGTCAGACACTGGCGGATGCCGGCCTGTCGCCGATGTCGGTCGCCTGCGTCGCTTCGGTTGACCTGAAGATGGACGAGCCGGCCGTGCATGCCGTCGCTAACGCGCTCGCCGTGCCGGCGCGGTTCTTCGACGCCGCCACGCTCGAGCGCGAAACGCCGCGGCTGGCCAACCCCTCGCAACAGGTCTTCAAGGCCGTCGGCTGTCACGGCGTCTCGGAAGGCGCGGCGCTGGCCGGCGTTGGCGCCGAGGGCCTGCTGATGGTCGAAAAGCGGAAGCGCGGCGGCGTCACCTGTGCCGTCGGCCGGGCGGGCCACGTCCTCGATCCCCTGGCCATCGGTCAGGCGCGTGGACGCCTCGCCATTATCGGCATCGGGCCGGGGGATGCCGCCTGGCGCACGTCGGAGGCGATGGCCGAGCTGCGCCGCGCCACCGACCTCGTCGGCTACAGCCGTTATCTCGATCTGGTGTCCGAGGCCGAGGCCGGTGGCGACCGTCATGCCTTTGACCTCGGGGCCGAGACCGCACGCTGCCGCGCCGCGCTCGACCTGGCGTCGGGTGGTCGCGAGGTGGCGCTGGTCTGCTCCGGCGATGCCGGCATATACGCCATGGCGGCGCTGGTCTTCGAGCTGATCGATCAGGCCGAGCGCGTCGATTGGCGACGCATCGACATTCATGTCGTACCCGGCCTGTCGGCGCTGCAGGCCGCGGCGGCGCGGGCGGGCGCGCCGTTGGGCCATGACTTCTGCGCCGTCTCGCTGTCCGATCTGCTGACGCCCTGGTCGGTGATCGAACGCCGCCTGCAGGCCGCCGCCGAGGCCGATTTCGTTACCGCCATCTACAATCCGCGCTCGAACGACCGCCAATGGCAGCTGCCGCGCGCGCTGGAGATCCTGACATCCGCCCGCCCGCCTGAAACGCCGGTGGTGGTCGCGCGCAATCTCGGCCGCAGCGACGAGAGCATCGACATCACAGCGTTGTCGGCGGTCGAGCCGACCGATGTCGACATGCTGACGGTGCTGATCGTCGGCGCCGCCGGCAGTCGCCGCTTCGACCGCGGCGCCGGCGGTGAGTGGGTATATACGGCGCGCGGCTACGCCTCGAAGCCAGCCAATGACGGCTGATACCGCGGATCGCGGCGGCGTCGGGCTGGCGCTGGCCGCGCTCGCCGCAGCTATGCTCGGTCTGGCGATCGCCGTGTCGCGCTACGCCTATGACGGCGGCACCAACGGCCTCACGGTTGCGACTTGCCGGGGGCTGGTGCTGCTGCTCGGCCTTTGGCTGTTCTGCCTCGCCACCCGCCGCCGCATGCGGCTGCCGTTCGCCGACTGGCTGCATTGCGCCGGTCTGGGCGTGCTGATGTCGATGATGTTCTACGGCAATGTCGGGGCCGTCGAGTTCATCGACGTCGGCCTGTCGGCGCTGCTGTTCTTCACCTTTCCGCCGATGATCGCGGTGATCAACATCGTCGTCCTGCGCGAAACCGTGCCGTGGCCGAAGTTGCTCGCCGTCGCGGCCGCCTTCGTCGGTCTCGCCATGATGCTCGGCGTCTCTGTCGACAGCGCCGACTGGCGCGGCCTGGCATTGGCGCTTGGCGCGGCCGTGGCGGCGGCCTGGAACGCGGTCTGGCTGGGCCGCCGCACGCGCCATCTCGACACCATCGTGGTCACCTTGCACATGGCCAGCATCGCCGCGTTGACGCTGGTCGTGCTGACGCTTGCCAACGACAGCCTGCAATGGCCGACCGCGCCCGTCGGCTGGTTCGGCCTCGCCGGCGTGGTCGTCCTGCAATGCTCGGGCGTGCCGATGTATTTCGTCGCCATCGGTATGATCGGCGCGCTGAAATGCGGCATGGTCACCAACGTGCAGCCGGTGGTCAGCATCGCCGCCGCCTTCCTGCTGTTCGGCGAGGTGCTGGGCCCGCTGGAGCTGGCCGGCGGCGTGCTGGTCCTGGGCGGTATTTTCCTCATGCAATGGCATGACGGCCGCGAACGTCGCGCCGAGGCGGTGGCATGACCGTGCATTTCATCGGCGCCGGTCCCGGCGCGCCCGACCTGATCACGCTCCGCGGCCGCGATCTGATCGCCGCGGCGCCGGTCGTGCTGTATGCCGGCTCGTTGGTGCCGGCCGAGGTCGTGGCCTTCGCGCCGGCGGATGCGCGGGTATTGGACACCGCGCCGATGACGCTCGACGAGATCGTCCGGGAGATGGCCGATGCGCACGCGGTGGGCCTGGACGTCGCCCGCGTGCATTCCGGCGATCCGTCGCTTTACGGCGCGATCGCCGAGCAGATGCGCCGGCTCGACGCGCTGTCGATCCCCTACGACATCACGCCCGGCGTCCCGGCCTATGCGGCGGCCGCGGCGGCGCTTGGCCGCGAGCTGACCCTGCCGGACGTCAGCCAGACCGTGATCCTGACCCGCACTGCCATGCAGGCCTCCGCCATGCCGCCGGGCGAGGAGCTGGCGACGCTCGGCGCCGCCGGCGCGACGCTGGCGATCCATTTGTCGATCCGCAACCTGGCCCAGGTCTGCCGCGATCTGACGCCGCACTACGGAGCAGATTGTCCGGTCGCCGTGGTCTACCGGGCAAGCTGGCCGGACGAATTGGTGCTGCGCGGCACGCTCGCCGACATCCGCGACCAGGTCCGCGCCGCAAAGATCACCCGCACCGCGCTGATCATTGTCGGCCGCGTGCTCGGCGACGCCGCCTTCAGCGACAGCAAGCTCTACGACCCCGCCCACGCCCACGTCCTGCGTCCGACCCGCGCCACCTAAAGCGACCGCGCCCAGGCGAGCGCCGCACCCACGTTGTTTACGGTCTCTGCGTCCGGCAGAGCCGGCCGCGCGATCATGATCACCGGCAGGCCGAGCGCACGGGCGGCCGCGATCTTCGCGTAGGTGGCGTCGCCGCCGCTGTTCTTTGCCACCAGCGTCTCGATACGGTGCCGCCGCATCAGGTCGGTTTCCGCCGCCGTGTCGAACGGGCCGCGCGCTTGGATCAGCTCATAGCAAGCCAATGGCACCTGCGCCGGCCGTTCGATGCTGCGCACCAGGAACCAGACGTCGCGGCATGCGGTGAAGGCGTCCAGGTCTCGCAGCCCTGTGGTCAGAAACACCCGGTCGGCCGTGATCGCCGCTGCCGCGCTCTCCGCGTCCGGCGCCTCGATCCAGTCGTCGCGGGCCTGCCGTGTCCAGGCCGGCCGGGTCAGCCGCAATAGCGGAATGCCCGTTCGTGCGCAGGCCGTGACCGCGTTGCAAGACATCCCAGCGGCAAACGGATGCGTGGCGTCGATCACCGCATCGATGCCGTGCGCGCGCAGATAGGCCGCCAATCCGTCGCTGCCGCCGAAACCGCCACGGCGAACTTCACCCGGCGGCAGGACCGGATCGCGGGTGACGCCGGCGAGCGATGTGGTCACGTCGAACGCCGGCTCGGCGGCGCGGGCGAGCCCCACGGCCTCGCCGGTGCCGCCCAGGATCAGCAGCCGCTTCAAAAGCCCGCGCGGCCGACGATGCCGCCCTTGCGGTCGACCACCAGCACCTCGACCGTGGTGCCGCCGGCAAGCGTCGCCAGCGCCGTCTGCCGGGCCCGCGCCGCGACGGCGTCGGCCAGCGGCAAACCGGCCTGGCGCGCAAGTTCCAGGGCCTCGTTCGCCGTGTTGGCGGCGACGACTTTGGTCCGCAGCCCTGCATCGCCGCCAATATCGCCCGCGACGTCCGCCAACCCGTCGAGATCCACCCGGCTCTTGCCCGAATGCAAATCGAGATGTCCGGCGGCGAGCTTCGACAGCTTGCCGAAGCCGCCGGCGATCGACAGCCGCGCCACGGGATGGTCGCGCAGATACTTCAAGGTGCCGCCGGCGAAGTCGCCCATGTCCAGCAACGCCATGTCCGGCAGATCGTAGAGTTGCTGCACCGCCCGTTCGCTGGTCGAGCCCGTCGCCGCCGCCAGATGCTCGAGGCCGGCGGCCCGCGCCACGTCGATGCCCCGATGGATCGAATGGATCCACGACGAGCAGGAATAGGGAATGACGATGCCGGTCGTGCCGAGGATCGACAGGCCGTCGACGATGCCGAGCCGCCCGTTCAGCGTTTGCTTGGCGAGCTCGGCGCCGCCCGGGATCGAGACCGTGATCTCCACATCGCCGCTGCCGCCATGCGCGGCGGCCGTCTCGGCGATGGCCTGGACCAGCATCTGACGCGGCACCGGGTTGATGGCCGGCTCTCCCGGCGGAATGGCGAGGCCGGTTCGCGTCACCGTGCCGACGCCCTCGCCCGCGCGAAAGGACACGCCGCCGCCTGCCTCGCCCATCGCTATCCGGCTCAACACCAGCGCCTGGTGCGTGACGTCGGGATCGTCGCCGGCATCCTTGACGATCCCGGCCTCGGCCCAGCCGTCCCCGCGCCGTTCGATGGCGAGCGTGAAGCCGACCCGCTGCCCCGCCGGCAGCGTGATCTCGACGGGATCGGGAAACCGGCCGGTCAGCAGCGCTTCATAGGCCGCCTTCGCGGCGGCCGTCGCGCAGGCCCCCGTGGTCCAGCCGCGCCGCAGATTTCCGTCTGGTCGTCGTGCCATGTGGACGAGTTTACGCGGGCCCGAGTGCTCGGCCTAGCCGACTGGCGATGTCGTGACCATAATGCCGGCATGGATTCGCTCGACGATTTCGGCCTCGATCTGCCCAACCTGCAGCCGGGCTGGGTCTGGCTGACGGGCGCCGGACCCGGCGATCCGGCGTTGCTGACGCTGCAGGCCGTGCACGGCCTGCGCCAGGCCGATGTCGTGGTATACGACGCGCTGGTCGACCGCCGGGTGCTGGCGCTCGCGCGGCCCGGCGCGTCGCTGGAATATGCCGGCAAGCGCGGCGGCCGGCCGTCGCCGAAACAGCCCGATATCTCCCGCCGGCTCGTGCAACTGGCGCGCGGCGGCAAGCGCGTGTTGCGTTTGAAGGGCGGCGATCCCTTCGTCTTCGGCCGCGGCGGCGAGGAGGCGCTGGCGCTGGTCGCGGCCGGCGTGCCGTTCCGCATCGTGCCGGGCATCAGCGCCGGCATTGGCGGCCTCGCCTATGCCGGCATTCCGGTCACGCACCGCGACGTCAACTCGGCGGTGACGTTCGTGACCGGCCACAACACCGCGGGCGACGTGCCGGACGGCCTCGACTGGCCGGCCATTGCCCGCGGTTCGCCGGTGATCGTGCTCTACATGGCGCTGAAGCATCTCGACGGCATCGCCGAGCGGCTGCTGGCCGGCGGCCGGCCGGCGCACGAGCCTGTGGCGATCGTCGCCAACGCCGCGACGGCTGAGCAACAGGTGTTGGAAACGACGCTTGGAATCTGTGCGGCCGACGTCGCCGCGCACGGCATTCCGCCGCCGGCGCTCGTGGTCGTCGGCGATGTCGTGAAGCTGCGCGGCGGCCTTGACTGGCTCGGCGCCATCGCCGGTCGTCGTTTGGATGCGGACCCGCTGCGCATCCGCGACCGCAGCGAAACCGGCTAAGACCGCCCAATGCGCCCCAGTCTGATCATCGCCGCCGCCGCGTCCGGCAGCGGCAAGACGTTGATCACGCTGGCGCTGCTGCGCCATTTCCGCAACCAGGGCCGTCGGGTCGGCTCGTTCAAGGTCGGCCCAGACTACATCGACCCGGCGTTCCATGCGGCGGCGACCGGGCGCGCTTGCATCAACCTCGACGGCTGGGCCATGCGGCCGGAGATGCTGACCGTGGCCTACGCCGCGGCGGCGGACGACGTCGAGTTCGTCATTGGCGAAGGTGTGATGGGGCTGTTCGACGGCGCCCTCAACGGCAGCGCGTCGACGGCCGATCTCGCCGTTCGGCTCGGCGTGCCGATCGTTCTGGTCGTCGACGTGACCGGCCAGGCGGCGTCGGCCGCCGCCGTCGTTCACGGCTTCGACAGCTATCGTGACACGGTTGGCCTCGCCGGCGTGGTCTTCAACCGGGTTGGCAGTCCGCTGCACGCCCAGATCCTGCGCGATGCCTGCCGGGATATCGACGTGCCGGTCCTGGGGTTTCTGCCGCGCAACGCGGATTTCACCATGCCGAAGCGATACCTTGGTCTGGTGCAGGCGGGCGAGCGGGCCGACCTTGACGATTTCCTCGAGCGCGCCGCCGCCTTCGTCGCCGAACATGTCGACACCAGACGCCTGTACGGACTGGCGGAACGGGGGGCAATGTTTCACCCCGCCGCGTCGCCGCCGCCGATCGATCCGCTGGGCCAACGTATCGCGGTCGCCGACGATATCGCCTTCAGCTTCGCCTATCGGCTGACCCTCGAAGGCTGGCGGCGCGCCGGCGCTGAGGTCCTGCCGTTCTCGCCGCTCGCCGACGAGGCGCCGGCGGCCGACGCGGATGCCGTCTACCTGCCGGGCGGGTATCCGGAATTCCATGCCGGCCGCATCGCCGCCAACCAGGCCTTTTTGCGTGGCCTGCGCGATGCCGCGGCGGCCGGCCGCCCGGTGTTCGGCGAATGCGGCGGCTACATGGTGCTGGGCGAGGGCATCGTCGATGCCGAAGGCGGGCGGCACGCCATGGCCGGCCTACTGCCGCTGGAGACCTCGTTCTCGGATGCCCGCCTGCATCTCGGCTACCGCGCGGCGACGCTGCTCGCGGACGGACCGCTTGGCCCGGCGGGCACGGTGATCCGCGGTCACGAATTCCACTACGCCAATGTCGTGCGGGAAGACGGCGACCGTCCGCTGTTCCGGTGTGAGGATGCGCTGGGTACTGACCGTGGCGCAATTGGGGCGGTGCGCGGGTCCGTCGCCGGCTCGTTCCTGCACCTGATCGACCGCGCCAGCGTTACGAATCCTTAGCGCGACGCTCGGCCAGCCGCGCCAGCGTCGCTTCCTTTTCCTCCCGCGTCATCAGCACCCAGCCGCCGATTTCCTCGATCGTGCGGTAGCAGCCCGTGCAGAAGCCCGTGTCGTTGTCGATGACGCAGATGGCGACGCAGGGCGAGGGGATATCCGGTGGACGGGGATTCGACATCTCGGCGCGATATCTAGGCCGGCGCCGCGACCAATGCCAGCAGAAACGCCGCCTCGGCGGCCTGTTGCGTGCTGCCCAGCACGTCGCCGGTCTGGCCGCCGATCTGTCGGCGCGCCAGCCAGCCGACAATGGCGGCGCCGGCGGCGGCGGCGACCAGCGCCGGCAGGCCGCGGTCGATGCCCAGAACGACCAGGACGGCGACAACGGCGATGCCGATGGCCCAGCCCATCTGTGCCGTCGTCGGTTGGCCGGCATGGCGCGACATGCCGTCCGCGCGGGCGGGCGGCAGCAGATGCATCAATGCCGGTATCAGCGCCCGTGACGCCACGGCCGCGGCAATCAAGGCCGCCGCGACGGCGCCCGGCGCCGCCAGCGCCATCACGGCCGCCACGCGCAGACCGACCGAGAAGATCAGCGCCAGCGCGCCGTAGCTGCCCAGCCGGCTGTCGCGCATGATCGCCAGCTTCGCGGCTTTGTCGCGGCCGCCACCGAATCCGTCGGCCACATCGGCCAGCGCATCCTCGTGCAGCGCGCCGGTAATCCACACGGCCGCGGCGACGGCGATCAGCGCCGCGACCGGCGCCGGCAGGCCGATACCGTCGGCCAGCGCATAAACGACAGCCGCCAGCGCGCCGACCGCCAGGCCGACAACGGGGAAGGCCCAGGCCGCCGCCGCCAGCCGCCCGGCGCCGACCTCGCCGTCGAAGCGCACCGGCAGTCGGGTCAGGAACATGAAGGCGACCCGCAGATCGGCCTGCAGCCCGGTCCAGCCGGGGTCGTGGTTTTGCGGATCGGCCTGCATCGTGTTATGTGCGGTTGCTCGGGTGCCGGTTGTCGTTGAATCGGCCGGTCACCATACCCTTCGATCCTGGTCTTTGGGAGACTGGATGCGCCATCCCGCCATCGAGTCGTTCAGCGATATCCACCGCCTGATGGCCGATCTGCCAGATCGGGACCCGGCCGCGCTGGCGGCCGCCGAGGCCCGCGAGGTCAGGCTGACCAAGCCGGCCGGCGCGCTCGGCCGCCTGGAAACGCTGGCGGCCTGGGTCGCGGGCTGGCAGGGCCGGCATCCGCCGCGGCTGGACTGCATGCGCGTCCTGGTGTTCGCCGGGAACCACGGCGTCGCAGCGCGCGGCGTTTCCGCCTTTCCGGCCGAGGTGACGGTGCAGATGGTCGCGAACTTCCAGGCCGGCGGCGCCGCGATCAACCAGCTTTGTGACGCCATGGGCGCCGAGCTCGTCGTGCGGGCGCTCGATCTCGACCGCCCGACGGACGATTTCACGGTCCAGCCGGCGATGGGCGAGGGCGATTGCGTGCAGGCCTTCGCCGCCGGTATGGCCGCCGTCGAGCCGGATCTGGACCTGATTTGCGTCGGCGAGATGGGCATCGCCAACACGACGTCGGCGGCGGCCCTCTGCGGTCTGCTGTTCGGCGGCGCGGCCGCCGATTGGGTCGGGCCGGGCACCGGCGTCGCCGGCGACGATCTCACGCGCAAGACCGATGCGGTGGCGGCCGCCATGGCGCGGCACGACAAGGTTTCCGCCGATCCGCTGGCCGTCCTGGCAGCCGTCGGCGGCCGCGAACTGGCGGCCATGGCCGGCGCCGTTCTCGCCGCCCGGCTGAATCGTGTCCCGGTGCTGCTCGACGGTTATGTCTGCTGTGCCGCCGCCGCGGTGCTGCACGCGCTGACGCCGGCGGCCCTGGCGCATTGTCAGGCCGGCCATGTCTCGGCCGAGCCGGCGCATGCCAAGCTATTGGCGTTATTGGAGAAATCGCCGCTGCTCGACCTCGGCATGCGGCTCGGCGAAGCCTCCGGCGCCGCCGTCGCCATCGGCGTCGTCAAAGCCGCCGTCGCAGCGCATGCCGGTATGGCCACCTTCGCCGATGCCGGCGTTGCCGATGGCCCTGGCGATCCCTCTTGATGACTGCCAAGACGTGAATTATCTAACGGCCAAAACGAGTTCGCGTCCAAACGTGCGCGTGCGGAGAGCGTTAAAACAGTGAGGCACGTCAAGCCATGAATACGATGATCAACGTCGACGGCCTGGTGAAGGACTTCGGCCTGATCAAGGCCGTGGACGATGTGACGTTCACGGTCGATCGCGGCGAGGTCCTGGGCTTTCTGGGCCCGAACGGCGCCGGCAAATCCACCACCATGAAGATGATCACGGGCTTTCTGACGCCGACGGCGGGCCGGGTCTCGGTCTGCGGCCACGACGTGGTCGACCGGCCGATCCAGGCCAAGGCGCAGATCGGCTATCTGCCCGAAGGCGCGCCGGCCTATGCCGACATGACGCCGCGCGGCTTCCTGAAGTTTATCGCCGAGATCCGTGGCTTTTCCGGCGCCGAAGCCCAGCAGCGCATCGACGCCGCCGTCGCCAAGGTGCAGCTGCGCGAGGTGATGGACCAGTCCATCGACACGCTGTCCAAGGGCTTCAAGCGCCGGGTCGGGCTGGCGCAGGCGATCCTTCACGATCCGCCCGTTTTGATCCTGGACGAGCCGACCGACGGCCTGGACCCGAACCAGAAGCACGAGGTCCGCGCGCTCATCGGCGAGATGTCGCAGGACAAGGCGATCATCATCTCGACCCACATCCTGGAGGAGGTCGACGCCGTCTGCACCCGGGCGCTGATCATCGCCAAGGGCCGCATCGTCGCCGACGGCACGCCGGACCAGCTCGAGGCCCGCTCCGAGCTGCACAACGCGGTGTCGATCACCACCACGGCCGATGGCGCGGCAGACGCCCTCACCGGTCTGCCCGGCGTGCGCAAGGTCGAACGGGTCGGCGACAACATCTACCGGGTCTATCCGCAGAACGGCCAGTCGGTGATCGCCGAGGTCAGCGCGCACGCGCGCCAGCAGGGCTGGCCGGTCGATCAGCTGATCGTCGAGAACGGTCGGCTGGACGAGGTCTTCCGCCGGATCACGGCGGACGGCGAGTCGGAGGCGGCCTGATGGGCAATACCTTCACGATCTTCAAGCGCGAGCTGAAGGGCTACTTCAACACGCCACTCGCCTACATCTTCATCGTCATCTTCCTGTTTCTGACCGGCATCTTCACCTTCTATCTCGGCGCCTTCTTCGAGCGCAGCCAGGCCGATCTGAAGCCGTTCTTCACCTTCCACCCCTGGCTCTACTTGTTCCTGGTGCCGGCGATCTCCATGCGCCTGTGGGCGGAGGAACGCAAGGCTGGCTCGATCGAGCTGCTGCTGACCCTGCCGGTGTCGCTGACCGCCGCCGTGCTGGGCAAGTTCCTGGCCGCCTGGGTCTTCACCATCATCGCGCTCGCCTGCACCTTCCCGATGTGGATCACGGTCAGCTATCTCGGCAATCCGGATCACGGCGTGATCCTGGCCGGTTATATCGGCAGCGCGCTGATGGCTGGCGGCTATCTCGCGATCGGCGCCTGCATTTCGGCGGCAACCAAGAACCAGGTCATCGCCTTCGTCGTCAGCGTCGTGATCTGCTTCGTCTTCACGGTGTCGGGCGCGCCCATCGTGCTCGATTTCTTCGCCGCCTGGGCGCCGCAGGTGCTGCTGGACACGATCGCGTCGTTCAGCTTCCTCGGCCATTTCCAGGCCATCGTCGACGGCGTCATCGACCTGCGCGACATCGTGTTTTTCCTCTCGCTGATCGCGTTCTGGCTGTTCGCCAACCTGATCGTCGTCGAAACCAACAAGGCCGGATGAGGGACCGCAGATGAACAGAGGCGTTCTTTCCGTCATCGGGCTGGTGCTGGCGGCCATCACGTTCCTGGCCGTCAATGTCGCGTCCAACAACGCGCTGAACTCGGCGCGACTGGATCTGACCCAGGACCGGTTGTTCACGCTCAGCGACGGCTCGCGCAACATCATCGCCGCGCTGGAGGAGCCGATCACGCTGCGGCTCTATTTCTCCGAGACCGCGGCCAACGCGATCCCGCAGATCAAGACCTACGGCCAGCGGGTGCGCGAGCTGATCGAGGAATACGTCACCCTCTCGGGCGGACGGATTCGGCTTGAGGTGATCGATCCCGAGCCCTTCACCGAAGCCGAGGACGATGCCGTGCGCGCCGGCCTGCAGGCCGTGCCGCTGACCGCCGGGGTGTCGCTCTATTTCGGCCTAGTCGGCACCAATACCGTCGACGATCAACAGGTCGTGCCGTTCTTCAGCCAGGAAAAAGAGCAGTTCCTGGAATACGACCTGACCCGGATCATCTACAACCTGACCGATCCGGCGAAGCCGGTGGTCGGCCTGATCACGGCGCACCAGATGAACGCCGACGTCTCGCCGCTGATGCGGGTCGGCGGCGGCGGGCCGCAGCCCTGGGCGATTACCGAGACGATCCGCGAGACCTTCACGCTTCGAACCGTCGACCGCGGCGCCGAGGCCATCGATGAGGATATCGACGTGCTGCTGATCGCGCATCCGGCCGGATTGCCCGATACGCTGCTCTACGCCATCGACCAGTTCGTACTGCGCGGCGGCAAGGCGCTGGTCTATGTCGATCCGTTCTCCGAGGTCGCGGCGGCGTTCGCCCGGCAGCGCGGCGGCGCGCCGGACGTGTCCGATCTTGGCCCGTTGCTCGCCGCCTGGGGCGTCGCGGTCGAGGACGGCAAGATCGTCGGCGACTGGGCCGCGGCGCAGCAGGTCGATGCCGGCACGCCGGGACGGCCGCGGGTCACCCGCTACCTGCCCTGGCTGCAGGTCGATACCGGCAACTACGACGGCGGCGACGTCGTCATGGGCGAACTGGGCCCCATTGCGGTCGCCACCGCCGGCAGCATCGTCAAGCTGAGCGAGGGCACGACCGAGGTTACGCCACTGATCACCAGCAGCGACCAGGCCATGCTCTACGAGGCCGACGACGTGCGCTTCGGGCCGAATCCCCAGGCCCTGATCGAGAACTTCAAGCCGGCGGGCAACAGCTTCGTGCTCGCCGCGCGGATCACGGGCGACGTCACCTCGGCCTATCCCGACGGACCGCCGAAGCCGGCCGACGGGGCCGCCGAAAAACCGGCTGGCGAAGAGGCGGAGAAACCGGCGGATGCCGCCGCCGAGCAGCCGGCGAACGGCAGCGAAGAGCCGATCAAGCATTTGAGCGAGAGCCAGCAGCCGATCAACGTGATCCTGGTGGCGGATTCGGACCTGCTCTATGACCAGTTCTGGCTGCGGCGGCAAGGTTTCCTCGGACAGCAGCTGGTGATTCCGATCGCCTCCAACGCCGACATGGCGGTCAACGCGCTCGACAATCTCGCCGGCTCCAGCGATCTGATCAGTCTGCGCAGCCGGGGCAAGTCGGCCCGGCCCTTCGTCGTGGTCGAGGATTTGCGTCGTGCCGCCGAGCAGACATTCTTGGCCGAGGAGCGCGAGCTGCAGGCCAAGCTCGAGGCGAAGCAGCAAGAGATCAACGAGCTCGAGGGCTCGGCCAATGCCGGCGGCGGCGCCCTGCTGACGGCCGAGCAGCAGCGCACGATCGTCGAAGCGCGCGAGGAAATCCTCGAGACCCGGCGCGCGCTGCGTGACGTGCAGCACAATCTGAACAAGGACATCGAGAATCTGGAAGCGCGGCTGAAGTTCGCCAATATCGGCCTGATCCCGATCGTCATCGGCATCGGCGCCCTGGTATTGGCGGGCTTGCGCATTCAGAGCCGCCGCCGCGCGCGGCGCACCGACTAGCACAGGCGGAGACCGACGACATGCGATCGAAATCTCTGACCATTCTCGCCATTCTGGCCGTCACCTCGGTCGTGGCCGCGGTCGCGGCGGTCTATCAGCGGAGCAGCATCGGCCGCATCGCCGCGCCGTCGGACGCGTTGTTCCCCGGCCTGCTGGAGCGGGTGAACGATGTCGCCGCGGTGTCCGTGGTGACGCCCGAGGGCGCGTTCACCATTCGCAAGAGCGCGGACGACGCCTGGGTGATGGCCGAGAAAAGCGACTATCCGGTCCAGTTCGAGACCATCAAGCAGGCCGTGGTCGGCATGGCGTCGCTACGGCCGTTGGAGGCCAAGACGGTCAAGGCCGACAAATATCCCCGCCTGCAGGTCGCCGATCCCGATCCGGATAACGCCGGCAGTGGCGAAGGCACGCTGATCCGGTTGGAAGACGCTGGCGGCGGCGAGATCGCCGGCCTGATCGTCGGCAAGACCAAATCGGTCGAAACCAGTTCGCGGCCCGGCTGGTATTACGTGCGCAAGCCGGGCGACGCGCAGTCCTGGCTCGCCAGCGGCCGGATCGAGGTCTTCGAGAAGGCGACCGGCTGGCTCGACGCCACGATGATCCGGATCGAGCGCACGCGCATCCGCGCCGCCGAGACCGTTCAGCCCGACGGCACCGCGCTGCAGATCAGCCGCACCGATCCGCGCGGCCGCGACTTCGACGTCGACAATGTGCCCGAAGGCGGCAAGGTCAGCTTCGAAACCGCGCCGAACGCGCTCGGCTCGGCGCTTACCTACGTCAGCTTCGACGATGTCCGGCCGGCGAGCGACGTCAGCTTCGACAGCGCCGGCAAAGCGGTCTTCAGCACCTTCGATGGCCTCGTGGTGACGACCGAACTGGCCGACATCGACGACGTGACCTGGGTGCGTTTCTCGGCCGCGTTCGACGAAGCGGCCGTTGCGCTGGATGGATTGAGCGAAGACGACGCCAAGGCGATGATGTCGGCAGACGACGTCAAGGCCGAGGCCGAGCGGATCAATACGCGCTACGGCGCCTGGGCCTATCGCCTGCCAGACTACAAGATCAAGGACCTGCGCACCGCGCTTAGCGACGTCGTCACGTCGGAGGACGGGGACGGCAAGTCCTGAGGTCCGCGGCGTGCGAGCAACTTCCGTCATCGTATGTAACCGTCGTCACTGGCACGGGACGTGCGAATCAGCTATCCACCTGTCTGTCGATCGACGCGTACCAGTAGCGCGCGTCTGTATGCGTACCCCGGGGCCGCCGACGGGCGGCCCCAAACTTCTCCGAACATTGCGGTCCAAGGTTTCCGCCGGCGTCTTGACGACGCATCGGCGTCGACGCATATGGCAGACGACGCTGCCGGCATAGCCGCGTCGGCGGCCCATTCCGCAACAATGCATCTAAACGAATAAGAGCAGGACTGACATGAGCGAGGAAAAACTGTCGTTCCAGGCAGAGGTGGCCAAGCTGCTGAAGCTGATGGTGAATTCCGTCTACAGCGACAAGGAAGTTTTTCTGCGCGAACTGATCTCGAATGCGTCTGACGCCTGCGACAAGCTGCGCTATCAGGCCATCACCGAGCCGGCGCTTACGGCGGATGATCCGGATTTTCGCCTGTCGTTGAAGATCGACAAATCAGCCCGCACGATCGAGCTGGCCGACAACGGCGTCGGCATGAACCGCGATGATCTGATCGCCGATCTCGGCACCATCGCGCGCTCGGGCACCGGCGCCTTCGTCGAACAGCTCTCGGGCGACGCCGCCAAGGACATGGCGATGATCGGCCAGTTCGGCGTCGGCTTTTATTCCGTGTTCATGGTCGCCGACCGGGTCGACGTGATCAGCCGCAGGGCCGGCGAAGAACAGGCCTGGAAATGGTCGTCGGACGGTCTCGGCGAATTCACCATCGTCGAGTCCGAGCGGGACGGCCGCGGCACCACGATCGTCATCCACGTGCGCGACGGCGAGGACGAATGGCTCGAGCCCGAGCGCCTGAAAGCCGTGGTCAAGACCCATTCCGACCATATCGCCCTGCCGATCGTGCTGCGGGGCGATGACGGCGAAGAAGCGTTGAATGCCGCCTCGGCGCTGTGGACGCGGGCGAAGAAGGACATCACGCCAGATCAGTACAAGGAATTCTACCACCACGTCGGTCGCGGCTTCGACGATCCCTGGCTCACCGTCCACTACAAGGCCGAGGGCAAGATCGAGTATTCCGTGCTGCTGTTCGTGCCGACGCAGCGGCCGTTCGATCTGTTCGATCCGGCCCGGCGTCACGGCGTCAAGCTCTACGCCAAGCGTGTCTTCATCGCCGACGAGTGCGAGGGGCTGGTGCCTGGTTATCTGCGGTTCCTCAAGGGGATCGTCGACAGCGAGGACCTGCCGCTCAACATCAGCCGGGAGATGCTGCAGTCGAGCCCGATGGTCACCCATATCGGCAAGGCCGTGACCAACCGCGTGCTCTCCGAGTTGAAGAAAAAGGCCGAGAAGGCGCCGGACGAATATGCCGAGTTCTGGAAGAACTTTGGGCCGGTGCTTAAGGAAGGCATCTACGAGGACACGGACCGCCGCGACGACCTGCTGGCCCTCTCCCGCTTCCGCTCGATCAACAGCGAGACGCCGATCAGCCTGCAGGACTATATCGCGGCCATGAAGGACGGCCAGCAGGCGATCTACTACATCACCGGCGAGGACGCCGACGCGCTCGCCAAGAGCCCGCAGCTCGAAGGCTTCCGCGCCCGCGGGCTCGACGTCCTGCTGCTGACCGATCCTGTCGATGATTTCTGGCTCCAGATCGTGCCGAACCACGACGGCAAGGAGTTCAGGTCGGTGACCCGGGGCGGCGCCGACCTCTCCGATATTGCCGTCGACCAGGCCGACGCCGCCGCGGACGACGACGCCACGGCGGTACGCGATTCCGAGATCGCCACGCTGATTGCGCTTCTGAAGCAGAACCTTGGCGACGCGGTGAAGGACGTGCGCACATCCGACCGTCTGACCGACAGCGCCGTGTGTCTCGTCGCCGACGAAGGCGATATCGACATGCATCTCGAACGCATGCTGAAGGCGCATCAGCGTCTCGAGCAGGCCTCGGCCCGGATCCTCGAGATCAATCCGCGCCACGCGTTGATCAAGGCCCTGAGCGCGCGTGTCGGTGAGAAGGGCGCCGCCGACAAGTTCGCCGATATCTCGCTTCTGTTGCTCGATCAGGCCCGCATCATCGAGGGCGAGCCCCTGCCCGATCCCGCCGCCTTCTCCCGCCGCATGGCGGACGTGATGGCGAAGGGGCTGGTGGCTTAGCCGGGCAAACTATTGAAGGCTTTGATCCCGTAGCCCTCACCCTCCCACACGACTGGTGTCGCGCGGGTCCCTCCCTCTCCCGCAAGCGGGAGAGGGCTGGGGTGAGGGCTGTTTATTCAAACCCGCTGAACCGCGCGAACTCCGCCACCGGCGCCCGTTCCGTGCGCAGGCTGTTCTCGATCGCACCGTCGTCCTCGTAACCCAGCGACATGCCGCAGACCAGCGCCTCGTTCTCGGGCACGTCGAGATGCTTGCGGACGATTCTGTGGAAGCGCGGCCAGGCGGCCTGCGGGCAGCTGTGCAGGCCGAAGCCGCGGGCCGCCGTCATTACGTTGCCGATGAACATCCCGTAATCGAGCCAGCTGCCGATCTCCAGCCGCTTGTCGATGAAGAAGAACAAGCCGACCGGCGCGTCGAACAGCAGGAAGTTCCGGTCGTGCTGATGATAGGCCTTCTCGCGGTCGCCCTTCTCGATGCCCAACAGGCCGTAGAGCGCCCAGCCGACGGCGCGGCGACGCGCCAGGTACGGCTCTGGAAATCGGTCGGGGTAGTAATCGAATTCCGCCTTGTGAATGCTGCCGTCCTTGTCCTCGGCCCGGGCCGCGCGCGTCTCGGCGCAGAGCGCGTCCTTGGCGGCGCCGGCGCAGACATAGACCTTCCAGGGCTGGGTATTGGTACCGCTCGGCGCGCGCGAAGCGATTCTCAGGATCTCTTCCACGGTCTCGCGCGGCACCGGCGTCGGCAGAAAGGCGCGGACCGAGCGGCGGCTGGTGATGGCCTCATGGGCATGCATGTGCGGAACTCCGGAACCAATCAACAATCGTTGGGAATCGTCGGCTGACAGCGGATCTTGCGACATCGTGCCGGCGCGACGCAAAGAAAAGCCCGGCCGTTTCAGGCCGGGCGGGAGCTTACACGACGTATCAGAGGAGGTCAGGAACTGTCGGGTCCGAGTTCCATTTTGGCGGCGCCCAGAACGGGGCCATACATGCCGCGCTGCACGATCACCACGCAGCCGTCGGGGCCGCCCCGGTTCAGGTCGGCCGGGCTCAATGCGATTTCCATCTCGCGGCCGCGCCAGAGACCGAGATTCCGGACCTCGCGGACCACGTTGTAGTAGCTCAGCTTGCGGCCGGCGTTCTCGCCGCGGCGCACGTCGACATCGTGCTTCTTGTCGTAGATCGCCAGCCAGACCGAGGCGTCGCCCTGGAAATGGCCGGCCGGAATACGCACCACGATGCGGCCGTTCTCGTCGGTCCGGAACCGGACCTTCAACGCCATGCCGGTGTTCTGCCGGGACTTCTCGATCGCCCGCTCGACCGAGCGCCGGTCCGAGCCGACGGCGTGCGTCATGCCGCCGATCACCATCTGCGGCGTGTAGACGCGCCGGTCGCCCATGGCCGTGGCGTAGCCCCGCTGCCGGTCGGTGCTCTCGGGCGAGGCGAAGGTGTCCTTCCAGCCGATGTAATCCCAGTAATCGACGTGGAACGACAGCGCGATCAGGTCGTCCCGCTCGGCCAGCCGGCCCAGATAGGCGTCGGCCGGCGGACAGGAACTGCAGCCCTGGCTGGTGAACAGCTCGACCACGGTCGGCGAGACCGTATCGGCCGTCTGCGCTTGGGCCGGCGCCCACAGGCCGGTCATCAGCGCGGCCGTGGCGGCAAGTGTCAGCAATGATTTCATGCCGGATAACCTAGTCGGCGGCAGGTTCACTAAAAAGTCACGTGTCGGTGATTTTCCTCACCGAAACATAAACGAGCCCACAACAATTTTCAGCGTCGCTCAAGGCCGTGACCGCG
Organism: Alphaproteobacteria bacterium; assembly: GCA_965232515.1. Classification (GTDB taxonomy): domain Bacteria; phylum Pseudomonadota; class Alphaproteobacteria; genus JANQKO01. The sequence continues at coordinate 4,904,231 of CBDDPY010000002.1, forward strand.
GCCCGCCGGCTTATCCGGCGCGCCCGCGCAGGCGCGGACCGTTAGGTCCGCTGCCGGGAGCGCAAAACTACGCGGCCATCAGGTTGCGCAGCACGTATTGCAGGATGCCGCCGTTGCGGTAGTACTCGACCTCGTCGACGGTATCGATGCGGCAGGTCAGCTTGATGTCCCTGGTCGCGCCGTCGGCATAGGTGATCTTGCAGTCGACGTCCATGCGCGGCGTGATGCCGCCGCCGATGCCGGTCAGGTCGAACGTCTCCTCGCCCGTCAGGCCCAGCGTCTTGCGGTCCTCGCCGTCCTTGAACTGCAACGGCAGCACGCCCATGCCGACCAGGTTCGAGCGGTGGATGCGCTCGAAGCTCTCGACGATCACCGCCTTGACGCCCAGCAGGCGCGTGCCCTTGGCGGCCCAGTCGCGCGACGAGCCGGTGCCGTATTCCTTGCCGCCGACCACGACCAGCGGCACGTTCTCGCTGCGATAGCGCATGGCGGCGTCGTAGATCGGCATCACCTCGCCCGACGGCTGGTGCTTGGTGACGCCGCCCTCGGTGCCGGGCGCCATCTCGTTGCGGATGCGGATGTTGGCGAAGGTGCCGCGCATCATGACTTCGTGGTTGCCGCGCCGCGCGCCGTAGGAGTTGAAGTTCACGGGCCGCACCTGATGGTCGGTCAGGTACGTTCCCGCCGGGCTGTCGGTCTGAATGGCGCCGGCCGGCGAGATATGATCGGTGGTCACCGAATCGGCCAGGATCGCCAGCTCGCGGGCGCCGTGGATGTCCTCCACCGCGCCGGGCTCGGCGCCGAGCTCCTCGAAGAAGGGCGGGTGCTTGACGTAGGTCGAGATCGTCTCCCAGCCGTAGGTCGTGCCCTCGATCACCTTGACGTCGCGCCATTCCTTCGGGCCCTCGAAGACATTGGCGTAACGCGAGCGGAACATCTCCGGCGTCAGGAACTGCTGCACCGCGCTCTGCACGTCGTGCGGGCTTGGCCAGATGTCCTTCAGATAGACCGGCTGGCCGTCGCTGCCGGTGCCGAGCGGCTCTGTCGTGATGTCGATGGTCATCGAGCCGGCGAGCGCGTAAGCGACACAGAGCGGCGGCGAGGCCAAGTAATTCGCCCGCGTCTGCGGGTTCACCCGGCCCTCGAAGTTGCGGTTGCCCGACAGCACCGCGGCGACCGACAGGTTGCCCTTCTCGACCGCCTCGACGATGTTCTCGGCCAGCGGCCCGGAATTGCCGATGCAGGTCGTGCAGCCATAGCCGACGACGTCGAAGCCCAAGTCGTTCAGCGGCTCGATCAACCCCGCCGCCGTCAGATAGTCGGTCACCACCTGGCTGCCCGGCGCCAGCGACGTCTTCACCCAGGGTTTGGTGGTCAGGCCCTTGGCGACGGCGTTCTTGGCCAGCAGGCCGGCCGCCATCAGCACAGACGGGTTCGAGGTGTTGGTGCAGGACGTGATCGCGGCGATCACCACGTCGCCGTTGCTGAGGCTGTAGTCCACGCCGTCGACCGGCACCTCCAGGCTCAAATCGTCGCTGCCGCCCATGCCCGGCAGATCGGTCTTGAACTGGCTCGCGGCGTTCGACAGCGCGACCCGGTCCTGCGGCCGCTTCGGACCGGCGAGGCTCGGCTCGACGCCGCCGAGATCCAGCTCCAGGCTGTCGGTGTATTCCGGCTCCGGCGTCGACGAATCGCGCCACATGCCCTGCGCCTTGGCATAGGCCTCGACCAGGGCCACGCGCTCCGGATCGCGGCCGGTAAAGCTCAGATAGCGCAGCGTTTCGCCGTCGATCGGGAAGAAGCCGCAGGTGGCGCCGTATTCCGGCGCCATATTGGCGATCGTCGCCCGGTCGGCCAGCGGCAGGTCGTCCAGGCCCGGACCGTAGAATTCGACGAACTTGCCGACCACGCCCTTGGCGCGCAGCATCTGCGTCACCGTCAGCACCAGGTCGGTGGCCGTCGTGCCCTCCTTCGGCTTGCCGGTCAGGCGGAAGCCGATGACTTCCGGGATCAGCATCGAGATCGGCTGGCCCAGCATGGCCGCCTCGGCCTCGATGCCGCCGACGCCCCAGCCCAGCACGGCGAGGCCGTTGACCATCGTCGTATGGCTGTCGGTGCCGACCAGCGTATCGGGATAGGCGACCTCGCGACCGTCGACCTCGGCCGTCCACACGGTCTGCGCCAGATATTCCACGTTCACCTGGTGGCAGATGCCGGTGCCCGGCGGCACCACCCGGAAATTATCGAACGCGGTCTGGCCCCAGCGCAGGAAGGCATAGCGCTCGGCGTTGCGCTCGAACTCCAGCTCCATGTTCTTCTGCATCGATTCGGGTGTGCCGAAATGGTCCACCATCACCGAGTGGTCGATGACCAGGTCCACCGGCGACAACGGATTGATCTTGTTCGGGTCGCCGCCCATGTTGACCATCGCTTCGCGCATCGCCGCCAGGTCGACCACGGCCGGCACGCCGGTGAAGTCCTGCATCAGCACCCGGGCCGGGCGGTAAGCGATCTCGCGGTCCGAGCGGCGGTCCTGCAGCCAGGCGGCGACGGCTTTGACATCGTCCACCGTCACGCTGCGGCCGTCCTCGTAGCGCAACAGGTTCTCCAGCAGCACCTTCAGCGAGAACGGCAGCCGGCTGATATCGCCCAGCCCGGCGTCGGCGGCGGCGGGCAGGCTGAAATAGTCATAATCGCGACCGTCGACGGTCAGCGTGCGGCGTGTCTTCAGGCTGTCGGTGCCAACGGCTGCCATGGCAATCCCCTTTAGATATGCGGTGGTCTGCGATCGGGCGCGCGTAGAGCGATAGCGCCGGTCTCGATACCATCAATTGAGCCCATTACGGCTTAGATAACGTGAATTTGGTCGGAAATCGATGGCGATTTCGCCCCAAATTACCCCGCGATCCCGACACAGGCGCCGGTCGAACAACGCATCACGCGGGCAATCACGGCAAACTGATGCGCTTGACCGGCGAAGGCCGGTTACTTTAACTAACGCTCGTCCGTCGCCTTGGCGGCTGGGCGGCGAAGAGCCAGGAAATGGCCGCGAACGATGCCGGCTTTGCCGGCAGCACGGCGTTCCGAGAGACCGAAAACGGCACGGAGCGGCGGAGAACGGGGCGGGCTGCCGCTGGATGGCGGCCCGACGTAGTGGGAGGCAAGGACTGCTGATGTCGGATGTGAAGGCGTCGTTGCAGGCGCACGACACGTTCCCGAAACTGCTGCTGCGCAACGCCGGCAAATTCGGCGACCGGCCGGCATTCCGGGAAAAGGATTATGGCATCTGGCAATCCTGGACCTGGGCCGAGATGGCGGCCGAGATCCGGGCTTTTGCCTGCGGTCTGACGGCGCTCGGCGCCGCCCGCGGCGACAAGATCGCGATTATCGGCCAGAACCGTCCGCAGCTTTATTGGTCCTTCGACGCCATCCAATGCATTGGCGGCGTGCCGGTGCCGCTCTACGCCGATTCCGTGGCCGACGAGATGGCCTACGTGCTCGAGCATGCCGAGGTCCGCATGGCGATCTGCGAGGATCAGGAGCAGGTCGACAAGGTGCTGAGCGTGATGGACCGGGTGCCGACGCTCGAGACCGTGGTCTACAAGGACACGCGCGGCATGCGGCACTACCAACAGCCATTTCTGCATGCGCTTGACGACGTGCAGACGCAGGGCCGCGACTACGACCGCCAGCATCCGGATTTCTTCGAAGGCGAGGTCGCGGCCGGCAAGGGCAGCGACGTCGCCATCATCGCCTATACCTCGGGCACGACGGGCAATCCCAAGGGCGTGATGCTCAGCTTCGACAACCTCACAACCTCGTGCCGGCTGGCGATCGAGATGGAGGGATTGACCGAGAAGGAGGAGATTCTGGCCTACCTGCCGCTGGCCTGGGTCGGCGACCACTTCTTCTCCTACGGCCAACACCATATCGCCGGGTTCACCGTGAACTGCCCTGAGAGCAGCGATACGGTGATGATGGACCTGCGCGATATCGGGCCGACCTCGTTCATCGCCCCACCGGCGATCTTCGAGGGTTTCCTGACGCAGATCCAGATCCGCATGGAAGACGCGAGCCGCATCAAGCGTCGGCTCTACGGCTTTTTCACCGGGATCGCCAAGCGTTGCGGGCCGGCGATTCTCGACGGCAAGTCGGTCTCGGCCGGCGACCGGCTGCTCTACAGCATCGGCGAACTGCTGATCTATGGGCCGTTGAAGAACAATCTCGGCCTCAGCCGCATGCGCATCGCCTATACCGGCGGCGCGCCGCTGGGCGAGGACGTGTTCAGTTTCTACCGCTCGATCGGCATCAACCTGAAACAGCTCTACGGCCAGACCGAGTCCTCGGCTTACGTCTGCATTCAACGCAACGGCGGCGTGAAGCCCGACACGGTCGGCCCGCCGGCGCCCGGCGTCGATGTACGCATCACCGACGAGGGCGAGGTGATCTACAAGAGCCCGGGCGCGTTCGTGGGCTATTTCAAGAACGACGAGGCCACGCGCGAGACCCTCGACGACGAGGGCTGGGTGCATACCGGCGACGCCGGCATCATCGACGACGACGGCCATCTGAAGGTCATCGACCGCGCCAAGGATGTCGGCCGGCTCAACGACGGCACGCTGTTCGCGCCGCAATATATTGAGAACAAGCTGAAGTTTTTCCCGTACGTCAAGGAAGCGGTGGCGCACGGCGTCGACCGCAACTACGCCACGGCCTTCGTCAACATCGATCTTGAAGCGGTCAGCAACTGGGCCGAGAAGCGCGGCATCTCCTACACGAACTACACGGATCTCGCCTCGCGGTCCGAGGTCTACGAATTGATCAAGGGCTGCATCGAGCAGGTGAACACGGCGCTGGCGCAGGATTCCGCGCTGGTCGGTTCCCAGATCCGCCGCTTCCTGGTGCTGCACAAGGAGCTCGACGCCGACGACGGCGAGCTGACCCGCACCCGCAAGGTTCGCCGCCGCATCATCGCCGAGCGCTACAAGCCGATGATCGACGCGCTCTATTCCGACGCCGAGAACGTTTCGGTCGAAACCCAGGTGACCTTCGAGGACGGCCGCACCGGCACCATGCGGGCCGATCTCAACATCGCGCCGGCCGAGACCTATGGCGCCGGCGCCGCGCCATCGGCAAAGGCGGCCTGACCCCGATGACCGATATCGCTGCCGCCACCGACGCGCCGGCCGCCGCCGACGCCGTGCCCGTCACGTCCCAGGGCGAGATCCTGCTCAACGTCGAGAATATCAGCCTGTCATTCGGCGCCGTGCAGGCGCTGACAGACGTCAGCGTCGCCATCCCGAAAGGCAAGATCTTCTCGATCATCGGCCCGAACGGCGCCGGCAAGACCTCGCTCCTGAACTGTATCAACGGCGTCTATCACCCGCAGAAGGGCCGCATCACCTTCAAGGGCCAGACCCGCAGCCAGATGAAGCCGCACGAGGCGGCGGCCCAGGGCATCGCGCGGACCTTCCAGAACGTGGCGCTGTTCCGCGGCATGACCACGCTCGACAACATCATGACCGGCCGCAACCTGAAGATGGAATCGAACTTCCTGCTGCAGGCGCTGTGGTGGGGCCCGGCCAAGAAGGAAGAGCTGCGGCATCGCGAGTTCGTCGAGCACATCATCGACTTCCTCGAGATCGAGGCGATCCGCAAGACGCCGGTCGGCCGGCTGCCGTACGGCCTGCAGAAGCGCGTCGAGCTCGGCCGCGCGCTCGCCGCCGAACCGGACCTCCTGCTGCTCGATGAGCCCATGGCCGGCATGAATCTCGAGGAAAAAGAGGACATGTGCCGTTTCGTGCTCGACACCAACGACGAGTTCGGCACCACGATCGCGCTGATCGAGCATGACATGGGCGTGGTCATGGACCTGTCCGACCATGTCGCCGTACTGGATTACGGCCGCAAGATCGCCGACGGACCGCCCGACGCGGTCCGCAACGACCCCGATGTCATCGCCGCCTATCTCGGCGTCAGCCATTGACGCCGTCATGAAGCCGAACATCACGACCTGGAGCCGCTGACCCATGCTTGACGTGATATTCACCGATCCGCTTTTTGCGATCGAAGTCGTCACCAGCGGGCTGCTGTCCGGCATCATGTATTCGCTGGTGGCGCTCGGTTTCGCCCTGATTTTTAAGGCTTCGGGCATTTTCAATTTCGCCCAGGGCGCCTTCGTGCTGTTCGCGGCGTTGACCTTCGTCAGCCTGCTGGAGATGGCGCTGGGCGCCGGCTGGAACTGGGGCTTCGCCTTCGTGCTCTGCCTGCTGGCGGCGCTCGCCGGCATGATCGCCTATGGCATCGCCGTCGAGCGCGTGGTGCTGCGGCCGCTGGTCAATCAGCCGCTGATCATTCTGTTCATGGCCACCATCGGCCTCAACTTCTTCACCGAGGGCTTCGCGCAGACGCTCTGGGGCTCTCAGGTGCATCCGCTCGACCTGAAGATCCCCGACGAGCCCTGGCAGGAACTGGGCGAGGCCACGGGGCTTTACCTCAGCTATTTCGAGATCATCGCCGCGGTCATCGCCGGCGTTCTCGTGGCCGGCATCGCGCTGTTCTTCAACAAGACCAAGGTCGGCCGGGCGCTCCGTGCCGTTTCCGACGATCACCAGGCGGCGATGTCGGTCGGCATTCCGCTGCAGCATATCTGGGCCATCACCTGGGCGGCCGCCGGCATCATCGCGCTCGTCGCGGGCATGCTCTGGGGCGCCAAGCTCGGCGTGCAGTTCAGCCTGTCGCTGCTGGCGTTGAAAGCTCTGCCGGTGCTGATCATCGGCGGTCTCGACTCGATCACCGGCGCCATCGTCGGCGGCCTGATCGTCGGCGCGTCCGAGAAATTCGCCGAGGTCTTCATCGGCTCCTATTTCGGCGGCGCCATCGAGAACTGGTTCCCCTACATGCTGGCCACGGTCTTCCTGCTGTTCCGGCCGCAGGGCCTGTTCGGCGAAAAGATTATCGACAGGGTCTAGCCGCATGATTTACCGCGAAGCCGGCCAGTTCAAAACGTCCTACGGCGCCGACGAGGCGATCTTTCCGATCAACCAGGACCGCTGGTTTATCTACGCTTTCCTGGCCGTGGCCTTTATCGCCGTGCCGATCTTCGCCAGCGAATACCTGCTACATTCGGTCATCATTCCGTTCCTGATCCTGTCGATCGCGGCCATGGGCCTGAACATCCTGCTGGGCTATTGCGGGCTGATTTCGCTCGGCACCGCGGCCTTCATGGCGGTCGGCGCCTTTGCCGCCTACAAGATCGCCATCGCCGCGCCCTGGATGCCGATCATCCTGGTGTTCATTATCTCGGGCATCATCACGGCCGTGGTCGGCAGCGTCTTCGGCCTGCCCAGCCTGCGGATCAAGGGCTTTTATCTCGCCGTGACCACGCTGGCGGCGCATTTCTTCATCGAATGGACGATCACGCACTTCGGCTGGTTCACCAACTATTCCTCGTCGGGCGTGATCTCGGCGCCGCCGATGTCGGTCCTCGGCTTTCCCATCGTCAGCGCGGAATCGCGCTACGTCTTTACGCTCGGCTTCGTCGTTGTGCTGGCGCTGTTGATGAAGAACCTGGTGCGCAGCGAGATCGGCCGCTCCTGGATGGCGATCCGCGACATGGATGTGGCCGCCGAGGTGATCGGCATCCCGATGCTGAAGACCAAGCTCTTGGCCTTCGCGATCAGCTCGTTTTATTGCGGCGTCTCCGGCGCGCTGTTCGTGTTCGCCTATCTCGGCACGGTCGAGCCGCAGGGTTTCGATATCCTGCGCGCCTTCGAGGTGCTGTTCATGGTCATCATCGGCGGCCTCGGCAGCGTCATGGGCTCGTTCTTCGGCGCCGCCTTCATCGTCATGCTGCCGATCGCGATCACCAATCTGGCGACCGTGTTCGGCACGGCGATTCCGGCCGAAGTGCTGTCGAACGTCGAGCTGATGATCTTCGGTGGTTTGATCATTTTCTTCCTGATCGTCGAGCCCGCGGGCCTCGCCCGGCTCTGGCAGATCGGGAAGGAAAAGCTCCGTCTCTGGCCGTTCCCGTACTAGCAGATGGGGATCTGGGCACGGCTGGCCGGGGTTTGCACCGCATGCTAGGCTGCATGCATCTTCAGAACAGTCCGGCGATCTGTCGATCGACCGGGCGCTAGGGAGGACAATTATGGGAATTCAGAGGTTAGCTCTGTCGGCCCTGGCCGTTGCCGCGTTCAGCCTTCAGCTCGGCGGACCGGCGGCCGCGCAGGACGAAAAAGACACCCAGTTCTTCGCGATAAACGCCTATTGGACCGGTCCCTATGCCGCGGGCGGCTCGGCCTTCGGCGGCGGCATGATCGACTACTACAAGATGCTGAATGCGCGCGACGGCGGCATCAACGGCGTCAAGATCACCTGGGAGAAGTGCGAGACGCAGTACAAGAACGACCGCATCGTCGAGTGCTATGAGCGGCTGAAGAACCGCGGCGCCGGCCTCGCGCTGTTCCACCCGATGAGCACCGGCGGCACCTATGCCGTGTTCGAGCGCGCCTGGCAGGACAAGATCCCTGTGTTGACGGTCGGCTATGGCCGCACCGACGGCTCCGACGGCCGGGTCTTCCCCTATCTGTTCCCGATGCTGACGAACTACTGGTCGCAGAACACGGCCAAGATCAAGTTCATCGGCATGCAGGAAGGCGGCATGGAGGGCCTGAAGGGCAAGAAGATCGCCAACGTTCACCATGACTCCGCCTATGGCAAGGAGACCATTCCGGTCCTCGAAAAACAGGCCGAGAAGTACGGCTTCGAGGTCAAGCACTACCCGGTCGTGCATCCGGGTCTGGACCAGAAGGCGATCTGGCTCCAGATCGGCCGGCAGTACAAGCCCGATTGGGTGATCCTGCGCGGCTGGGGCGTGATGAACCCGACGGCGCTCAAGGAAGCCAAACGCGTCGGCTTCCCGCGCGACAAGATGGTTGGCGTCTGGTGGTCCGGCGCCGAGGAAGACACCGTGCCGGCCGGTGACGCGGCCGAAGGCTACATCGCCGCCGGTTTCCATGGCTCGGGCACCGATTTCGGCGTGGTTCAGGACGTGCTGAAGCATGTCTACGACGCCGGCGAAGGCGAACTGCCGCGCGAGCGCGTGGGCTCGATCTACTACAACCGGGCGCTGGCCTGGGCGATCGTGTCGTCGGAAGCCGTGCGCGAGGCCATGAACATGTTCGGCAACCGGCCTGTCAGCGGTGAGGAAGTGCAGCAGGCGCTCGAGAAGCTCGACATGTCGGCCGATCGTATCGCCAAGCTGGGCGCCACCGGCCTGGTGCCGCCGTTCAAGCTGAGCTGCAAGGACCACGAAGGCGGCGCCGCCGTGAAGTTCCAGCAGTGGAAGGACGGCAAGTGGGTCGAGATCACCGACTGGGTCGCGACCGACAGTGCCATGGTCCGGCCGATGATCGAGGCCTCGGCGGCGAAGTACGCCAAGGAAAAAGGCATCAGCCTGCGGTCCTGCTCGTAAGGCAAGGAAATGCCGCAGCCCTCACCGCCGATCGTGCGCGCTCGGCGGTGAGGGCGGCAGCGCCTGCCTCTCGGTCCAAAGTCAAAGGCAATAGAGTAAGTTATGACCACCGAGCCCCTGCTGTCGGTCAACAACATCGAGGTCATCTACGACCACGTAATCCTTGTCCTGAAGGGGGTCTCGCTGTCGGTGCCCGAGGGCGGCGTCGTCGCGTTGCTCGGAGCCAACGGCGCCGGTAAGACGACGACGCTGAAATCGATTTCCAACCTGCTGCAATCCGAGCGTGGCGAGGTCACCAAGGGCGTGATCACATATGGCGGCGACAAGGTCAACGGCCTGCCGCCGTCCGAAATGGTCAAGCGCGGCGTCGTCCAGGTCATGGAAGGCCGCCACTGCTTCGAGCACCTTACCGTCGAGGAGAACCTGCTGACCGGCGCCTATACCCGCGGCGACGGCCGCGCCGCGGTGCAGCAGGATCTCGATCTGGTCTACACCTATTTCCCGCCGCTCGCCGAGCGCCGCGAAAGCCAGGCCGGCTATATCTCAGGTGGCGAGCAGCAGATGACGGCGATCGGCCGCGCGTTGATGGCCAAGCCGCGGCTCATTCTGCTGGACGAGCCGTCCATGGGCCTGGCGCCGCAGCTGGTCGAGCAGATCTTCGAGATCGTCTCGCGCCTGAACACGGAAGTCGGCGTCAGCTTCCTGCTGGCCGAGCAGAACGCCACGGCCGCGCTGCGCTTCGCGGATTACGGCTATGTGCTGGAAAACGGCCGCGTGGTGCTGGACGGCGACGGTAAGGCGCTGTCGGAGAACGAGGACGTGAAGGAATTCTATCTCGGCTTCTCCGGCGGCGACCGCAAGAGTTTCCGGGACGTCAAGCATTACCGTCGGCGCAAACGCTGGCTGGCCTGACCGTTCCGTCGATGCACGGCCGCCGCCTCACGCTGCGGCCGTCGTTACCTATGGTCATCTGACAAGGGGCCCGAGACCATGAGCGGCGCTGACACCTATTACGACGATCTCGAAACCCGCGATCCGGCGGCGCGTGAGGCCGCGCAGATGGACGCGCTCAGCAGTCAGATCGCCCACGCCAAGCGGAATTCCGACTATTACGGACGCATCTTCGCCGACGTTGAGCCCGGCGAGATCAACAACCGCGAGTCGCTGGCGCAATTGCCGGTGCTGCGCAAATCAGATCTTGCCGCGACGCAGAAGGCGGCGCCGCCGTTGGGCGGCCTCAACGCCGTGCCGCTGACCAAGCTGCGGCACATCTTCGCCTCGCCCGGCGGCATCTACGAGCCCGATGGCTATGCCAAGGATTATTGGCGCTTCGGCCGGGCGCTCTGGGCCGCCGGCGTGCGGCCGGGCGACATCGTCCACAATACGTTTTCCTATCACCTGACGCCGGCGGCGCAGCTCGTCGAGAGCGGCGCGCACGCCATCGGCTGTCCCGTATTTCCCGGCGGCGTCGGCAATACCGAGATCCAGATCCAGGTGATCGCCGATGTCGGCTGCACGGTCTATGCCGGCACGCCGTCCTTCCTGCGCATTCTGCTGCAGAAGGCGAAGGAGGCGGGCACGGACATCTCCTGCCTGAAGAAAGGCCTGGTCGGCGGTGAGGCGCTGCCGCCCAGCCTACGGCAGGAGCTCTCGGGCTACGGCGTCGATGTCCTGCAGTCCTATGGCACAGCGGACCTCGGATCCGTCGCCTACGAGTCGTCGGCCATGGAAGGCATGATCATCGACGAGGGCGTGCTGGTCGAGATCGTGCAGCCGGGCACCGGCGATCCGGTCGCCGAAGGCGAGGTCGGCGAGGTCGTCGTCACCACCTTCAGCGAGGTCTATCCGCTGATCCGGTTCGCCACCGGCGACCTCTCGGCCGTGCTGCCCGGCGCCAGCCCCTGCGGCCGCACCAACATGCGCATCAAGGGCTGGATGGGTCGGGCCGACCAGTCGACCAAGGTCAAGGGCATGTTCGTGCATCCGAGCCAGGTGATGGACGTCGCCCGGCGCCATCCCGAGATCAAGGGCGCGCGCCTGGTCGTCGACAGCGTCGACAACACCGACGTCATGACCTTGAGATGTGTCGTCGAGGCCGGCGACGAGAGCCTGAGCCAGGCCATCGCCGAGAGCATCCAGACGGTTACCAAGCTGCGTGGCGGCGTCGAGTTCGTCGCCGCCGACGCTCTCCCGGCCGACGGCAAGGTCATCGACGACATCCGCAGCTACGAGTGACGCCTCACTGTTCGCTTCGGCTTTCAAATCCGTGAAGGAACGCGATCGGCCGTCGCCATCGGCGTCATTCCGGCGAAGGCCAGAATCCAAATGACATCGCCAACATGACCCTGGTCGGCGAGAACCTGACCTGCATCCGCGGCGAGCGTCCGGTATTCGCCGGCCTGTCGTTCGAGATCGCGCCGGGCGGCGCGCTTTTGCTGCGGGGGCCGAACGGGGCCGGCAAGTCCAGTCTGTTGCGCATCGCCGCGACGCTGTTGAAGCCGGCCGACGGCCGCCTGCTGTGGCATGGCCAGCCAGCCGCGGACGACATCGAGGCCTATCGCGGCGCGCTCGAGTATGTCGGCCACCTGGACGCCGTGAAGCCGGTCCTGACCGTGTCCGAAAACGTCGCCTTCTGGACGCATTTGCGGGGTCGGGGCGATGTCCAGGCCGCCCTCGAACGCTTCGGCGTCGCCCATCTCGCCGAGGTGCCGGCCGGCATGCTGTCGGCCGGTCAGCGCAAGCGCGCGGCCCTTGCCCGTCTGCTCACGTCGTCGACCCGGCTCTGGTTGCTGGACGAGCCGACGGTGTCGCTCGATACCGATGGCGTCGCCGCCCTGGAAGCGGCCATCGCCGCGCATCGGGCCGGCGGCGGCATGGTCATGCTGGCGACGCATGTCGACCTCGATCTCCCGGATGCCGCGGCGCTGCGTCTCGGCCGGCGGGCCGCGGCATGAGGGAATTCATCGCCATTATCGGCCGCGATCTGCGCATTGCCGTGCGTCAGGGCAGCGCCACGGTGCTGGTCGTGGTGTTCTTCGTCATCACGGTGACGCTGTTCCCGCTCGGCGTCGGACCGGAACTGAACATTCTCGCCCGGATCGCGCCGGGCGTGATCTGGGTCGCCGCCTTGCTGGCGGCGCTGCTGTCGCTCGACCGGCTGTTCCAGGCCGACCTGGAGGACGGCAGCCTGGAACAAATGGCGCTCGCCGGCCCGCCGCTCGAGATCGCCGTGCTGGCCAAGGTCGCGGCCCATTGGCTGACCACGGGCGTGCCGCTGATCGTCGCCGCCCCGGTGCTGGCGGTGTTGCTGAACATGGACGGCCGGGGATTCCTGGTATTGGTCGTCGCCATGGCCCTCGGCACGCCGATTTTGAGCCTGATCGGCGCCATCGGCGCCGCGTTAACCGTGAACATCCGGCGCGGCGGCGTGCTGCTGTCGCTCCTGGTGCTGCCGCTCTACGTGCCGGTGCTGATTTTCGGCGTCGGCGCTATTGACGCGGCTGTGTTTGGCCTTGGGGGGCAGGCCAATCTATTGTTACTGGGCGCGCTGCTGCTGGCGGCTGTGACCCTGTGTCCGCTGGCCAGCGCCGCCGCATTGCGCTTGGCGCTGGAATAGGGCCAAACGCCGCAGTATCTTGCGGTTTTGCGGCGGCGTCGCTATGTCAAGGTCAACAGGTCGAGGTATGCATCGTTTCGCCAACCCAACCCGGTTCATGCGGCTATCGGGCCGGATTCTGCCCTGGGCGGCCGGCCTTGCCGTCGTGCTCACGCTCGTCGGTCTGGTCTGGGGCCTGGGCTATGCGCCGCCCGACTACCAGCAGGGCGATACCGTGCGCATCATGTTCGTGCACGTGCCCGCCGCCTGGATGGCGATGTTCAGCTATACCTTCATGGCCATCGCCAGCGCTACGGCGCTGATCTGGAAGCATCCGCTTGCCGATTTCTCCGCCAAGGCGGCCGCGCCCATCGGCGCCTGCTTTACGTTCATCGCGCTCGTCACCGGCTCGCTCTGGGGTCAGCCCATGTGGGGCACCTGGTGGGTCTGGGACGCGCGCCTGACGTCGGTCCTGGTGCTGTTCTTCCTTTATCTCGGCTACATGGCGCTGTGGCAGGCCATCGAAGACCCGCAGAAGGCCTCGCGGGCGGCCGCGATACTGGCGCTCGTCGGGTTCGTCAACGTGCCGATCATCAAGTTCTCGGTCGATTGGTGGTACACGCTGCATCAGCCCGCCAGCGTCATCCGCCTGGACGGCCCGGCCGTTCACCCCAGCATCCTCTGGCCACTGCTGGTCATGGCGCTGGCCTTCAAGGCCTATTTCGTAACCGTGCTGCTGCTGCGCATCCGCAGCGAGATAAACCTGCGCAAGATCCGCGCAATGCAGCAGGCCCGGATCGCCGAAGAGGTCGGCTTCGCCGCGCCGTCGGCGGCCGAGATGACGGGGCGGACATGAGCGAGTTTCTGGCCATGGGCGGCTACGGGGCGTTCGTATGGCCGTCCTATCTGATTACCGCCATCGTCATGCTGGGTCTGCTGGTCGTCTCGATCCGCACCTGGCGCGACAGCAAATCGACGCTCGAGAAACTGCAGGACGGCCGCCGCGGGCGGCGCCGTCCCAGGGATGACGCGACATGACGCGCAAGCGCCGCCGCCTTTATTTCGTCCTGGCCGGCATGGTCACGCTCGGCCTCGCGACGACGCTCGTCCTGATCGCGTTCCAGGACAACCTTGTGTTCTTCTATTCCCCGTCCGACGTCGTCGAGAAGGGGGTCGAGCCGGACCGCCGCTTCCGGATCGGCGGCTTGGTCGAGGAGAACAGCGTCACCCGGACCGACGGCGACATCACCGTGGCGTTCCGGGTGACCGATCAGGTGCATGCGGTGCCGGTGGTGTTCCGCGGGCTGCTGCCGGACCTGTTCCGCGAGGGGCAGGGCATCGTCGCCGAGGGCACGCTCAACGGCGAAGGCGTGTTCGTGGCCAGCGAGGTGCTGGCCAAGCACGACGAAAACTATATGCCGCCCGAGGTCGCCGACGCATTGAAGCGATCCGGGCAATGGCAGGGAGAAGAAAAATGAGCGACGGCAAAGTCGACGTGATCCAGACCGTACCCATGCCGGCGTTCGCCGCCGACCGGCTGGCCGAGCTGTTTGTCGTGCATCATCCCTGGCAGGCCGATGACCTTGACGAGTTTTATGCCGGCGTGCGCGGCAAGGTGCGCGGCGTCGCCACGTCCGGTCCCGGTCCGCTCGACCGCGCCTTCATGGACAAGCTGCCGAAGCTTGAGATCATCGCCAACTTCGCCGTCGGCGTCGACGCCGTCGATCTCGATGCGGCGCGCGAGAAGAAGATCATCGTCACCAACACGCCCGATGTGCTGACCGACTGCGTCGCCGACTTTGCCATGGGCATGGTCATCGCCGTTATGCGGCGCGTGGCGGAGGGAGACCGTTACGTGCGTGCCGGCCGCTGGGCGACCAAGGGCGACTTGACCCTGTCGACATCGCTGCGCGGCAAGACGCTCGGTATCATCGGCCTCGGCCGGATCGGCAAGGAGCTGGCGAAGCGGGCCGAGGCATTCGGTATGGCCATCGCCTATCACGGCCGCAATCCGCAGGCGGAGGTCGACTACGCCTATCACGCCGAGCCGGCGGCGCTGGCCGCCGCCAGCGATTGCCTGGCTTTGACCTGTCCCGGTGGCGCGGGCACCTATCATCTGGTCGATGCCGCCGTGCTGCAGGCGCTCGGAGCGACGAGTTTCCTCGTGAATGCCGCGCGCGGCAGCGTGGTCGACGAGGCGGCGCTGATCAAGGCATTGACCGACGGCGTCATCGCCGGCGCGGCGCTGGACGTGTTCGAGAACGAACCGCACGTGCCGGAAGCGCTGTTCGCCATGGAGAACGTTGTGGTGCAGCCACACCAGGCCAGCGCCACCTACGAGACGCGCAAGGCCATGGGCGATCTGATGATCGACAATCTGGTCGCGCACTTTGCCGGCGATCCGCCGCTGACGCCCGTGGTCTGAAGAACGGTCGAACGAAACCGCGCCATGACCGTTTTGACAACTGAACCGACTTGGAAAGACGATTGCCGTCATGATCCCTGAAATCGGCCAGTTCGCCCTGATCCTGGCGCTTGTCGTCGCTGTCGTCCAAGGCACGCTGCCGTTGATCGGCGCGCATCGCGGCGACCCCGGCTGGATCGCCGTCGCCCGTCCGGCCGCCATCACCCAGGTACTGCTGGTCGCGCTCTCTTTTGCCTGCCTGACGCATGCCTATGTCGTCTCGGACTTCTCGGTCCTGAACGTCGCCAACAACTCGCACTCGGCGAAGCCGATGCTCTACAAGATCTCCGGCGTCTGGGGCAATCACGAGGGCTCGCTGCTGCTCTGGGTGCTGATCCTGGCGCTGTTCGGCAGCGCCGTGGCGGTCTTCGGCGGCAACCTGCCGGAAGCGTTCCGGGCCCGTGTGCTGGCCGTGCAGTCGTTGATCGCGGTCGGCTTCCTGGCTTTCACGATCTTCACCTCGAACCCGTTCGAGCGGCTGGTGCCGGCGCCCATCGACGGCAACGGCCTCAACCCGCTGCTGCAGGACCCGGGCCTCGCCTTCCACCCGCCGTTCCTCTATCTCGGCTATGTCGGCTTCTCGATGGCCTTCTCGTTCGCCGTCGCCGCGCTGATCGAGGGCCGGGTCGAGCCGGCCTGGGCGCGCTGGGTGCGGCCCTGGACGCTCGCCGCCTGGTGCTTCCTGACCATTGGCATCGGCCTCGGCAGCTGGTGGGCCTATTACGAGCTCGGCTGGGGCGGCTGGTGGTTCTGGGACCCGGTCGAGAACGCGTCCTTCATGCCGTGGCTCGCGGGCACCGCGCTCCTGCATTCGGCCATCGTGGTCGAGAAGCGCGACGCGCTGAAGAACTGGACCATCCTGCTGGCGATCCTGACCTTCTCGCTCAGCCTGCTCGGCACCTTCCTGGTCCGCTCGGGTGTGCTGACCTCTGTGCACGCGTTTGCCAGCGATCCCGAGCGCGGCGTCTTCATCCTGATGTTCTTGGCCATCGTCGTCGCCGGCTCGCTGACGCTCTACGCCATCCGCGCGCCCGGCATGAAGCGTGGTGGCCTGTTCGCGCCGATCAGCCGCGAGGGCGCGCTGGTGCTGAACAATCTCTTGCTGTCGATCGCCTGCGCCGGGGTGCTGATCGGCACGCTCTATCCGCTGTTCCTCGACAGCCTGACCGGCGAGAAGGTGTCGATCGGTCCGCCTTACTTCAATCTGGTGTTCGGCGTGATCATGATGCCGCTCTTGCTGGCGGTCGCGGTCGGGCCGCTGCTGCCCTGGAAGCGCGGCGATCTCGCCGGCGCCGTCGCCCGGCTGAAGGTGGCGTTCGCGGTCGCGCTCGCGGCCATTCTGCTGACGCTGGTGATGGCCTATGACGGCCCCTGGCTGGCGATCCCGATGGTCGGCGTCGGCGCCTGGGTGACGGTCTCGGCGGTGGTCGAGTTCGCCGACCGGATCAAGCTGTTCCGGACCGGTGCGGCCGAAAGCTGGCGGCGCGCCCGCAACCTGCCGCGCGCGGCCTGGGGCATGACGCTCGCCCATGCCGGCCTCGGCATCACCATGCTCGGCATCGTCGGCGTCAGCGCCTGGGAGATGGAGCGGGCGCAGGTCATGCGGGCCGGCGACAGCATCGAGTTCGCCGGCTTCCACTTTACCTTCGAGGGCGCGCAGCCCATGCGCGGGCCCAATTACAGCGGCACCGAGGGTGTCTTCACGGTGCGCCGCCATGCCGGCGGCGAACCCTTGTCGACACTGCGGCCGGAGACGCGCACCTATCCGAATCCGCCGATGCAGACCACCGAGGCGGCGATCCAACCGGCGCTCACCGGCGACCTCTATGCCGTCGTCGGCGATCCTGACGGCAGCGGCGGCTGGTCGACCCGACTGCACCACAAGCCGATGATCCACTGGATCTGGGGCGGTTCCCTGATCATGGTCCTGGGCGGCTTCGTTTCCTTGTCCGACCGCCGTCTGCGTGTCGGCGCGCCGTCGCGCAAGCGTCGGCGCGAACCGCTCGGCCCGACCGCGGCGGCGGCGGCCGGTGGCGATGATTGAGCGGCCGAAGATGATGACATCCGGAGACTGGCATGGCTGAACGCACCGACGTGGGCCCCGGAGTCGAGGCAACGCCCGGACCGAACCGCGGCCGGCGGATCGCCCTCGCGGTCCTGCCGCTTCTGGTGTTCGGCAGCATCGCCGTGTTTCTGTTCAACGGCCTCTATCTCAATCCGCGCGAGATCCCCTCGGCGCTGCTGGACAAGCCGGTGCCCCAGTTCGACATGCCGCCGATCGCCGGCCGCGAGGGTCCCGGGCTCGCGACATCGGATCTCAAGGGCGAGGTCTCGCTGGTCAACGTCTTTGCGTCCTGGTGCGCCGCCTGCCGTGTTGAGCATCCGCTGCTGATGCGGCTCGCCGAGCAGAACGTCGTGCCGGTGCACGGTCTGAACTACAAGGACAGGCCGGATGCGGCGCTCGCCTGGCTGGGGCGCTTCGGTGATCCCTATGACCGTGTCGGCAGCGATCTCAGCGGCCGCGTCGGCATCGACTGGGGTGTCTATGGCGTGCCCGAGACATTCGTGGTTAACGCCGAGGGGCGGATCGTCTGCAAACATATCGGTCCGGTGATGGATCGCGACCTCGACGACAAGCTGCTGCCCGCTATTCAAGCGGCCCGCGCCGGCCTGGCGGTGACATGCTGACCTGGCTCCGCACCGCCGCCTGCCTGGCTATTCTAGTTCTGGTCGCGCCGGCGCTCGCCTTCGAGGTCGACACCCCCTTGCCCGATCCGGCACAGGAAGAACGCGCCCGTGCCATTCACAAACAGCTTCGTTGCCTGGTGTGTCAGAACCAGTCAATCGACGATTCCAACGCCCCGCTTGCCGTCGATTTGCGCCACCTGGTGCGCGAACGGATCGGCCAGGGCGACAGCGACGCCGAGACCGTCGCCTATGTCGTCGCCCGCTACGGCGACTGGGTGCTGCTGAACCCGCCGTTCAAATTAACCACGCTGGCGCTCTGGATCGGGCCGTTCGTGCTGCTTCTGGTCGCCGTCGTCGGTGTCCGGATCTGGTACCGCCGGCAGTCCCGGGAATCCGGGGATACGGAAGGGCTGAGCGCGGACGAGCGGCGGCGGCTCGACGCATTGCTAAAGGACTCCGAGGCCTCGTGATGCTCTGGCTGGCGCTGGGCGCCATCATGCTGGCGGTGATCGGCCTGCTGCTTGTGCCGATGCTGCGCGCGGCCGCGCCCGAGAAAGGCCGCCTGGACCACGATATCCAGGTTTACCGCGATCAGCTGGCCGAAATCGAGACGGATGTCTGGCGGGGCGTGATTTCCCCGGACGAGGCGGCCTCGGCCAAGGCCGAAATCGAGCGTCGGATCCTGCGGGCCGCCGACGCCGGCGCCGGCGAGCGCGTCACGGACGCCTCCTGGCGGACGGTCACGGCCGGAATCCTGGCCGTATTCCTGCCCGTTGCCGCGGTTGCGCTCTATATCCAGCTCGGGATGCCGAACGAGCCGGGCCAGCCGCTCGCGGCCCGCGATATGCCGGCCGCGCCGGCGCAGCCGCCGTCCGGCGACATGGCGGAGCTGGCCGAAGGCCTGGCCCAGCGCCTGGCGGACAATCCGGAAGACCGCCAGGGCTGGCTGCTGCTCGGCCGGTCCTACTGGCAGATCGGCCGTTTCGACGCCGCCGCCGAGGCGTTCGGCCGGGCCGTCGCGCTCGACGACGGCGATCCTTCGGCGCACATGTCCCAGGGCGAGGCCCTGGTTTTTGCCGCCGAGGGCATGGTGACGGCCGGCGCCAAGGCGGCGTTCCGCCGGACCCTGGCGCTGGATGCCCGCCATCCGGGCGCGCGCTACTACCTGGCGTTGGGTTTTTTGCAGGCCGGCGAGCCACAGCGGGCCTATGACGCCTGGTTGGCGCTGGCCAGGGAATCGCCGCCCGATGCGCCTTGGATGGGGCCCCTGCGCGGGCGGCTGGCCGAGGTGGGCGCCGAGCTTGGGATTGATGTCGAGACCGCGCTGGCGGCCCTCCCAGCGCCCCAGGCCGTGCCTGCGGCCCCGGCGGCGCCAGGCCCGACCCGCGAGGATGTCGAGGCCGCGGCCGAGATGTCCGACGAGGACCGGCAGGCCTTCATCCGCTCCATGGTGCAGCGCCTGGCCGACCGCCTGGCCGAGAGCCCGGAAGATTTCGAGGGCTGGATGCGCTTGGGCCAGGCCTATACGGTGCTCGGCGAGGGCGCCAAATCGGCCGAGGCGTTCGCCCGTGCCAGCGGCCTTCAGCCCACGAATCCCGCCGCGCTCGCGGCCCATGCCGAGGCGCTGATCGCCGCGGCGGACCCCGAAGCGCCACCGCCGGTTGAAG
Organism: Alphaproteobacteria bacterium; assembly: GCA_965232515.1. Classification (GTDB taxonomy): domain Bacteria; phylum Pseudomonadota; class Alphaproteobacteria; genus JANQKO01. Next base: position 4,924,123 of record CBDDPY010000002.1, read on the forward strand.
CCATCGAGATCTATCGTCGCCTGTTGGCGCTGGAGCCATCGCATCCGGCCGGTCTCTGGTACACCGGCCTCGCGGACGCAAGTGTCGGGAAATTTGACAACGCGGCCGCCGCCTGGCGCCTTCTTTTACAGCAGATGTCGCCGGGCAGTGATGAGTATGTCAGCCTGCAGGCGCAGATCGCCCGGCTGGAGGCCGCGGCCCGCTGAGGCCCGCGGGCGGCCGCCGGAACAGGCCGCCCTAATCAACCGTTTGCCCCACAAGCAAAAAAAGAGGCGCCCGAAGGCGCCTCAAGTTCTATCCAACCGGGTTGAGGGCATCAACGGTTGGACAGAGAGGGAAAGCTTTACGCTTTGGAGGTTCGGCAACGGCAAGCCGCCGCCGAACCTCACCCTAATTATTAGCAACTTGCATGCCAAAATTCGAGCATATCTGTTACTTCTTTTGAGAAGAATCGTCGACGTATTAGTTATTATTCAAGTTATGGTGGTGGGAGCCTTGTTAACCATTTCCGTGTGACTGCTCAACATTCGGCGCCGGCGACGATCGGCGTTGACCGGGACGTGTGTTCAGCTAGTCTGGCGCCAAGCGGCGAAGGCCGCCATTTGGGAGGCGCTTATGTTCAGGAAGTCCACGGTTTTGGCCGTTTCGGCCGTCTGTTTCACCCTGCTGGCGGTGGGCGCCGCGCGAGCCGAGAAGATCACGATCGCGGCGCTGACGTTCGTCAGCTCGTCGCCGCTGTTCATCGCCCAGGAGAAGGGCTACTACGCCGACGAAGGCCTCGAGGTCGAGTTCAAGTTCTTCCGCGCCGCCCAGCCGGTCGCGGTCGCGGTCGCGGCGGGCGATGCCGATTTCGGCGTCACCGGCCTTACCGCCGGCTTCTACAATCTCGCGGGCAAAGGCGCGCTGAAAGTGATCGGCGCCCAGAGCCGGGTCGAGCCTGGCTATGACTTCGTCGCCTACATGGTCTCGAAGCAGGCCCATGCCGCCGGGTTCACCGACGCCGGCGGCTTCCCGGGCAAGACCTTCGGCATGACCCAGGTCGGCTCGACCTTCCATTACATGCTGGGTCAGCTGGCCGACAAGCGCGGCTTCGCCCTCTCGGACGTCTCCATGAAGCCGCTGCAGAGCGTGCCCAACATGATCGCAGCCGTGAAAAGCGGCCAGGTCGATTCCATCATCATGGTGGCCCACATCGCCAAGGCGCTGGACAGGGCCGGCGCCGCCAAGATCGTCGGCTGGGTGCATCAGGAGACGCCCTGGCAGCTTGGCGCGCTGTTCACCTCGACGAAAAACGTCGACGAGCGCCGCGGCACCGTCGAGAAGTTCGTCCGCGCCTATCAGAAGGCGGCGACCGATTATCACGAGACCATGAACAAGCGCGACGCCGCCGGCAACCGCATGTTCGGGCCCGAGGCCGACCCGATCATCGAGATGATCAACAAGTATGTCGGGCCGAAGCCGACGCCGGCGAAGACCAAGGCGGGTGCGCCGTTCATCGACCCGCTCGGCCGCCTCAATGTCGGCGACGTTTATGCGCAGGTCGCCTGGCACCAGAAGATGGGCCTAGTCGATGCCTCGGTCGACCCGAAGGCGTTTCTCGATCTCAGCTTCGTCGACGGCCACTTCAATCTGCCGACCAACTAGGTCGCGTTGGCGACGAGGACGTCTCTTTTTGTCATTGCCGGGCTCGACCCGGCAATCCAGCGGCCGTGCCCGCGGCCCTGGATGCCCGGATCGAGTCCGGGCATGACGACCGGGTGCAAGCAGTTGGCATTCTAACCTCATGGAACTGAGCGTCCGCGGCGTCAGCCATTTCTACGACGGCCTGCACGCGCTCGACGGCGTCGATCTCGATGTCGCCGACGGCGAGACCTGCGTTCTGATCGGGCCGTCGGGTTGCGGCAAGTCCACGTTGCTGTCGATCATGGGCGGCCTGCTGCAACCGGCCGCCGGCGAGGTCGAGACCACCGGCCCGGCGCCCGACGGCTGCCTCAATCCGCTGACCTATGTGTTCCAGGACTTCGCGCTGCTGCCCTGGCGCACGGTCGCCGGCAACATCCTGCTGGCGCTGGAGCATCATCGCCTCGGCGCGGCCGAGGCCCGCCGCCGCGTCGACGACGTGCTGGCGCTGACCGGCCTGGAGGATTTCGCCGACGCCTATCCGAAGCAGCTTTCCGGCGGCATGCGCCAGCGGGTCGGCATCGCGCGCGCCGTCATCGTGCGGCCGGCGGTGATGCTGATGGACGAGCCGCTGTCGGCGCTCGACGCCCAGACCCGCGAACTGCTGACCGACGAGCTGATCGCGATCTGGCGGCACCAGCGCACGACCACGGTCTATGTCACGCACAATCTGCACGAAGCCGTGCGCCTCGGCGACCGCATTGCCGTGATGTCGCGGCGGCCGGGCCGCATCCGCCGAGTCATCGAGGTGCCGGTCCCGCGCGAGGAGCGCGCGACACCGTCGGCCGCGGCCGAGCTGGCCGGGCTGCAGGACACGCTCTGGGGCCTGATCCGCGACGAGGCGGCCGTCGCCGACCGCGAGGTGGCGCGTGTCTGAGGCGCCGAAGCAAGCGACGCCGGTCGGCTTTCGCGGCGGCGGCTTCAACCCGCGGCCGAAGCGCTGGGCGCCCTGGCTCGCCTTCGCCCTCATCATCGCCGCCTGGCAGGGCGCGTCGTCGGCCGGCCTGCTGCCCGACCTGTTCATGCCCAGTCCGGCGCAGATCGTGTTGGCGCTTTACGGCCTGACGGTCAGCGGCGCCATCGTCGACCACGTCACCGCCAGCGTCAGCCGCATCGCTTTCGGCTGGGCCATCGGCGCCGCCGCCGGGCTTGCCGTCGGCTTCGCCATGGGCATCTGGTCGCTCGCCCGTTCGGTCGGCATCCCGGTGGTTTCGGCCCTCTTCCCGATCCCGAAGATCGCGCTGCTGCCGCTGCTGATCCTCTGGTTCGGCATCGGCGAGCCGTCGAAGGTCGCGACCATCGCGCTCGGCGTGTTCTTTCCGACGGTGATCAGCGCCTATGCCGCCGTCGACGGCGTGCCGCGCAACCTGATCCGCATGGCCCAGAGCTTCAACGTGCCGGCCGTCGATATCGTGCGCAAGATCATCCTGCCGGGCGCCATGCCGGGCATCCTGTCGGGCTTCCGCATCTCCTCGTCGATCGCCCTGATCCTGGTGGTCGCGGCCGAGATGATCGGCGCCGAGTTCGGCATCGGCGCCTTTATCCTCGCCGCCGGCAACCTGATGCAGACCGATCAGCTCGTCGCCGGCGTCGTGCTGCTATCCTTGCTGGGGCTGACGGTAAGCTTTCTCTTGGGACGGTTGGAGGCATGGCTGCTGAAGTGGCGTTGACGACGCAAACGCAAACGGTCCGGCGCGAGGGATCGACCGCCTGGCAGGTTGATGGCGATGTCTGCGTCGTCGGCGCCGGCATCGCCGGCATCTCGGCCGCGATCGAAGCGGCGCGGCTTGGCCGCCGCGTCGTGCTGATCGATGGCCAGCCGACGCTGGGCGGCCAGTCCGTGCATGCCCTGATCGGCACCTTCTGCGGCCTGTTCTCGAACGGACCAAATCCCTATCAGGTCACGCACGGCATCGCCGATGAGATCCTGCGCGACCTCGACGCCGAAGGCGCGCTGCATTTCATGTACGGCCGCCGCAACACCTGCATCGTGCAGTATGACGAGGTCGCGCTCAGCCGCTGGATCGAGCGTACGGTCGCGGCCGAGCCGAACATCACGCCACTCACCGGCGCGGTGCTGCGTCAGGTCCGGCGCGAGGATCGCCGCCTGACCGGCCTCGCGCTCGCGACCCGCTATGGCGACGTTGACGTCGCCGCCACCGGTTTCATTGACGCCTCGGGCGATGCGGCGCTGGCCTGGCAGGCGGGCCTCGAGTGCCGGACGCCGGCCGACGGCCCGATCTACGGCACCCAGATGATCGTGCTCGAGGGCGTCGACGAGACCGCGCCACTGACCCGCGCCGATGTCGAGGCGCGGCTCGCCGACAAGGCCGATGGCTACGGCCTGACGCGGCGCGACGGCTTCGTCTTCGTCATTCCCGGCAAGGGCCGGGCGCTCGTCAACATGACCCATCTCGAAACCCCGCTCGACCCCGTGGCGGCGTCGCGGCAGGCCATCGCCGGTCGGGCCGAGGCCGACCGCCTGCTGACGTTCCTGCGTGCGGAATTCCCCGAGGCGCTTGGGCGTGCCAGCATCCGCAGTTACGGTCAGCTCGGCGTGCGCCAGACCCGATGGATCGCCGGCCGCCACCATCTGACCATCGACGAGGTCCGGGCCGGCACGCGGTTCGACGACGCCATCCTGCGCTGTTCCTGGCCGATCGAGCTGCACGACCGCGCCGAGGGCGCCTATTGGGAGGAGTTCGGCGACGATCACCTGCACCATGTGCCGCTGCGCAGCCTGACCCATGACGGCGCCGACAACCTGTTGGCCGCCGGCCGCTGCATCGACGCCGACGTCGCCGCGCTCTCGACCGTCCGCGTCATGGGGCCCTGCATCGCCATGGGCGCGGCCGCGGCGCACGCGCTCGACCTCGCCGGCGCCGGCTCGGTGCACCAGATCGACATCGCGGCCCTGACCGCGCGCCTCGCCGACAATCTCGACCGCACGGACTGAGCGGGATAGTCTGAGGAAGATTTTTGCGTCCTTTTCGCACGACGTGCGTCTAACCGGGTGACTGAAACCTGGAAAGGAGTGACGCCATGCGCCTTCAGCTTGCCCTGAACGTGCGGGACATCGACGAAGCCGTCGATTATTACGCCAAGCTGTTCGACACGCCGCCGCACAAGCGCCGGCCCGGCTATGCCAATTTCGCCATCGACATGCCGCCGTTGAAGCTGGCGTTGTTCGAGAACCCCAACGCCGCCGAACGACTGAACCACCTCGGCGTCGAGGTGTTCGAGCCGTCGGAGGTCGACGCGGCCGCGAACCGGTTCGAGGACGCGGGCATTCTCGACAAGATCGAGCAGGATGAGACCTGCTGTCACGCGACCCAAGACAAGGTCTGGTCGCGCGAGGCGCAGGGCCTGCGCTGGGAATGGTACCGCATCACCGACGACGAACCGGTCGACGACCGGATGGCCGGCAGCGACGGCTGTTGCGCCGGACCGTCGGCCGAGCAGCGGACCTGCTGCGCCTGAGCGGTTCGACCATGCGACCCGAACCATGACCCTGACCGACGACGCGATGATCCACGTCGAGACCCGGCTGCGCGCCTATCTGCGCCGCCGGGTCGAGCCGTCTGCCGTGGGTGATCTGCTGGGCGACGTGCTGCTGCGCATGGTCCAGCACCGCGACGATCTCGAGGCGGCGAAGAACCCTTGGGGCTGGCTCTATCGCGTCGCGGCCAACACCGTCATCGACCATTATCGCCGCCGTGCCGCCGAACGCCGGGCGTTGGGCCAGGTGGATCCCGAGCTGTCAACGACGGCGGCGGATGCTATCGGCAAAGAGGCCGTCGCCGCCGACGAACTCTCCGACTGTCTCGTGCCGATGATTCGCACGCTGCCGTCGCGGTATGCCGAGGCGCTGCTGCTCACGGACATCGAGGGATTGACCCAGGCCACGGCGGCCGAGCGTCTCGGCCTGTCCTTGTCCGGCATGAAATCGCGCGTGCAACGGGGCCGCCGGCTGCTGAAACAGACGCTCCTGCGCTGCTGCGAGGTCGAACTCGACCGGCGAGGCGGGGTCGTTGACTATCGCCCGCGCAGGCAACAGCGGGATGCCACCGAAAAGCGTACCCCTAACTGTGGCTGTACCTGATTCGCCGGCGTCGGTTAACGCAGGAAGGTCGGCAGGGCGACGTCGGCAAGGCCGCTCGCGGCTTCTTCCAGCGCGTGCAGGTCGGCCCAGTCGTAGCGCACGACCGGCAGGCGCGACGAATCCACCAGCGAGATGTCGCGCGCGCCGAGCTCGCCGCCAAGCCGCTCGTAGAACGCCCGTGCGCCGTGGTTGGCGTACAGCACCCAGACACAGCCCTGACCATAGCCGTCGGCCAGCAGCTGCTCGGCGCAGGCCGCCATCAGCCGCCGCCCCAGGCCCTGCCGCTCGAAGCTCGGCAACAGGTAGAGCGTATAGATCTCGCCCCGGCTCGACCGTCGGCGCGACGGGCCGCAGGTGGCGAAGCCGACGATGCCGGACTCCTGATCGCCGATCACGAAGATCCGCTGGCCCTCGCCGCGCGCCAGCGTGCGCCGCCAGTGCACGGTCTCGCGCACGACGTTCATGGCCTGCAGTGTCTCGGTGGGAATGATGCCGCGATAGGCGCGCTGCCAGCTTTTCACATAGACCCGGGCAATGCCCACCGCGTCCGAAAAAGAGGCCGTGCGAAGCGCGAATGTCGTTGCGTTACTCATACGATCGCCGATGCTGTTCGCGGTACCGCGCGTTAACGTCTTGGTAACCGGATCATAGCCGGGATTGCCCGCCCGTGCACGCCGGCATTCGCCCATTAACCCTGAATGCTTATCGGATCGGCCGAAGCGCACTATCATGCGCCTCAACGACAGCAAAGGGTCAAGTCCCGGCCCGCATGGCCGATGGTAAACCGCAACCCAAGAAATGGACGGGGTCCACATCCGTGAGCCAATCAGAAATTCCGCTCGGCAATATCGAAATCCTCGCCTCCCTGACGCCCGAGCAACTGCGCGACCTGGAGAAGCGCTGCCGCTGGCGGCGCTACGACGCCAGCGATCAGATCCTCGACCAGGACGATCAGAACCGCGATGTCTATTTCGTGGTCTCTGGCGACGTGCGCATCGTCAACTATTCGCTGACCGGGCGCGAGGTGGCGCTGGCCCGGGTTGGCGCCGGCGGTTTCTTCGGCGAGCTCTCGGCCATCGACGAACGGCCGCGGTCCGCCAGCGCCGTCGCGCTCAGCAAATGTCAGCTCGCCTCGCTGTCGCCGATCGCCTTCAACGATCTGGTCATGCGTCATGCCGAGATCGCCGCCCGGGTGATGCGGCAGCTGGCGGCCGTCGTGCGGTCGTGCGACGAGCGGATCATGGATCTGTCGACGCTCAGCGCCATGCAGCGGGTTTACATGGACCTGCTGCGCCGCTGCGAGGAGATCATGCCGAATTCGGGCATCTGGGCGGTGCGCAAGCTGCCGACGCAACAGACCATCGCCAACCGTGCCAGCACCTCGCGCGAAACCGTGGCCCGGGCCATGAGCCAGATCACCAGCGGCGGCATCGTCGAACGCAAGGACCGCATCCTCTATATCCGCGACCGCCCGCGCCTGGAGCAGCTCGCCCAGGCGCTGGAAGTCGAAGGCGACGAATCCACCGTGCGCTGAAGCGAAAAGAAGGCCGTCCTGATATCGCATGCTTTGAGACGGCCCCTACGGGGCCTCCTCAGCATGAGGTCTTGAATCGATATCAAGTAAGAACCTCACCCTGAGGAGCGCCGAAGGCGCGTCACGAAGGGTCGGCGATCGCTGCCCGACGTCGACTGTCGCTATTCTTCGGCGAGGCCGGCGAGGATGCGAAGGTCGTCGACGAAGCGGGCCCGGCGCTCGGCCGGCAGCGGCGCCAGGATGCGCGCCTGCGCCCGCGCGACTCCCGGCAGCGCCGCCATCAACGCCGCCCGTCCTTCCACCGTCAGCATGACGGCGTTGGCCCGGCCGTCGCCGCCGGCGCGGGTCCGCGACAGCAGGCCGCGGTCGACCAGCCGGCCCAGCATCTCGGCCACCGTCGAACGGTCGATACCGCTCAGCCGCACCAGCTCGGCCTGGCTCAAGCCCTCGTTCATGGCGATCACGTAGAGCAACGCGAACTGCCGCGGCCGCAGGCCATCGGCGCCGACCTCCTGCACGAAGGCCTCGACGGCCAGCTGCTGACAGCGCCGCAGCAGATGTCCCGGCGCGTCATGCAGCGCGAAGTCCCGCAGCACCGCCTGATCGTCGTCGGCGTTTGCGTCGCGCGTTTCGGTGTCGGCCATGTCTATTGGATAGCAGGCGACTGACGGACTGTCAGCCGGCAATCCGTGTACGGAGCAAGCGCGTCGTTTCCCCGGCGATAGGGACGACGTAGGCTGTCCGCACCGAACCGACAGGAGCCGATGGTATGGATTGGACGACGTACGGGTTCTTTCTCGCGACCTCGTTGCTGGTCGGTGCCGCGCCGGGACCGACGACCCTCCTGGTGTTGTCGCATGCGCTCGGCCGCGATCCCCGGCGGCCGGCGGCGTTGATCGCCGGTGCATTCTGCGGAAATGTCGTCTTGGTATTGGTGACGGTATTGGGCCTGAGCGCCCTCATCGTCGCGTCGCAAACCGGGTTCGAGCTGTTGCGCTGGCTCGGCGCGGGCTATCTGATCTATCTCGGCTGGCGCTACTGGCGCGCGCCGGCGGCGCCCGTCGCTGCGCCCGGCGCGGCGGCAGCGACGGCTTACGGCGCGCTGGCGCTGCAGGCCGCCATGACCTCGATGACCAATCCCAAGGGACTGGTGTTCTATCTCGCCTTCCTGCCCCAATTCGTGACGCCGGGCGCCGGCGCCGGCTGGCAGCTCGGCCTGCTGGGCGCGAGCTATGTCGGCGTGTTCGTGGCCGTCTTGATCGCCTATGCCCTGGCTGGCCGGCGGCTCGCGCATCTCTTCGCCACGCCGCGCGCTGTGCGCGTTAAGAACCGGCTGACCGGCACGTTCCTGATCGGCGCGGGTCTCTCGCTGTTGCGCTACGAGCGCGTTTGATGGGTCAAGCCCGGCCCTGTGGCCGGTAGAATGACGTGATGCTGGCGTGCTTCCCTAAATCGTGCCACCATCCTCGCAAAGAACCAGAACAATAATAATTTCCGGCGGGAAAGTAATTTTCGCCATCCCGCTGGAAAAGCAAGGGGGTGAAAATGCCGGATACTTTACTCGTCGGTGTCGACGGCAGCGATGGCGGCGCCCGCGCCGCGAAATTCGCCGCGTCGTGCGCGCGCGAAAGCGGTGCGCGACTTGTCGTCGCCTATGTGATCGAGTGGTCGCCTTACACGTTTAATACCCCGGAAGAGAACGAGGTCCGCCACAAGCGGCGCGAGGAGGAGATCAGCCGCGCCCAGTCGGAGGTCCTGCAGCCGATCCTCGACGTGCTGAACGAGAACGGCGAGATCGCCGAGGGCGCTGTCCAGCACGGCCATGCCGCCGAGGTCCTGAGCCGGCTGGCGGCCGAGCACAAGGCCAGCCAGATCTTCATTGGCCGGCGCGGTCTGTCGAAGCTGCAGGCGCTGCTGTTCGGCAGCACCGCCGGCAGCCTGGTGCAGATCTCGCCCGTCCCCGTCACGGTTATTCCTTGAGACGGCGGCACGGCCGGAACCGGTCGGCGGCGTTCGGTGCCTCGGCCTGAAACGAAAATCTTCGGGAGGCTTCCATGGTTAGGTTCTTTATCTGGCTGACGGCGATGCTTTGGGCTCCGGCCGCCTGGGCGCAGGAGGCGGGCGGCATCGACGAGACCATCAACACCTATGTCGCGCCGGTCTCGAACGCCATCGTCAGCGTGGTCTTCTATTCCGTGCCGGTGCTGGGCGCCGACCTGCCGCTGATCGTGGTCTGGCTGGTCGTGGCGGCGGCGATCGCCACGTTCTATTTCAATTTCATCAGCTTCCGCGCCTTCGGTCACGCCATCGACCTGATCAAGGGCGATTACGCCAATCCCAAGGACGCGGGCGAGGTCTCGCATTTCCAGGCGCTGGCGACGGCGCTGTCGGGCACCGTGGGCCTCGGCAACATCGCCGGCGTCGCCATCGCCGTCTCCATCGGCGGACCCGGCGCCACCTTCTGGATGATTCTTGCCGGCCTGCTCGGCATGTCGCTGAAGTTCGCCGAGTGCACGCTCGGCGTGAAGTACCGCAACGAGTACGCCGACGGCACGGTTTCGGGCGGCCCGATGTACTATCTCAGCAAGGGCCTCGCCGAAAAGAACATGGGCGGTCTCGGCAAGGTGCTGGCCGTGTTCTTCGCGGTCTGCTGCATCGCCGGCTCACTCGGCGGCGGCAACATGTTCCAGGCCAACCAGTCGTTCCAGCAGTTCGTCAACGTCACCGGCGGCGAGGCCAGCTTCATGGCCGACAAGGGCTGGCTGTTCGGCCTCGTCATCGCCGTCATCGTCGGCGCCGTGATCATCGGCGGCATCAAGTCGATCGCGCGGGTGACCGAGAAGGTCGTGCCGTTCATGGCGGTCGTCTATTGCACCGCCGCCGTCGTTATCATCGTCGCGCACATCGACCAGGTGCCGGCCGCCGTGACCGCCATCGTCGTCGGCGCCTTCAGTCCCGAGGGCGTGGCCGGCGGCGCCATCGGCGCGCTGATACAGGGCTTCAAGCGGGCCGCCTTCTCGAACGAGGCCGGCGTCGGTTCGGCCTCGATCGCGCATTCCGCCGTGCGCACCAAGGAACCGGTGACCGAGGGCCTGGTCGCGCTGCACGAGCCGTTTATCGACACCGTCGTGATCTGCACCATGACCGCATTGGTCATCGTCATCACCGGCACCTACACGGCCGGCGGCGGCATGAGCGGTGTCGAGCTCACCTCCAGCGCCTTCGAGAGCGTGTTCTCCTGGTTCCCCTACGTGCTGGCGCTGGCGGTCATTCTGTTCGCCTTCTCGACCATGCTGTCCTGGTCTTACTACGGCGCCAAGTGCTGGACCTATCTGTTTGGCGAGAACCGCACCATGGATCTGGTGTTCAAGCTGATCTTCTGCGTTTTCGTGGTGATCGGCTCGTCGATGAATCTCGGTCCGGTCGTGGATTTCTCGGATTCCGCCATCTTCGCCATGGCCGTCGCCAACATCGTCGGCCTTTACCTGCTGTTCCCGGTGGTGAAGCGGGAACTGGACTCCTACTGGAGCCGGCTCAAGAGCGGCGAGATCCAGAAATACGCCATCGACCACGTCGGCACCTGATCGACACCTTGCCCGGCGATCCCCCTGGGGATCGCCGGGCTTGAATTTTTCGCGCCGCGGCTTAGCTGATAGCGACCGCCGCGGACGAAGGCGCCGTTGCCTGCCGCGCCATCCGCGGGGGCAAGCGAGGTCCCCCATGACCGTGCATTTTCTCTCTGCCGCCTTCGAACCCGAGCGCGCCGCCGCGACAGACAGCCCGGCGAGCGACGACGTGCTGCTCGACGCCTATTCCAACGCCGTGGTCCGCGTCGCCGAGACCATGGGGCCGAGCGTCGTTGCCGTGCGCAAATCCGGCGCCTGTGGCGGCCAGGGCAGCGCCGGTTCCGGCGTCGTCATCGCGCCCGACGGCTATGTGCTGACCAACCAGCACGTCGCCGGCGACGGCAAAGGTCTCAGCGTTGCGTTGAGCGATGGCCGCGAGTTCGACGCGCGCTATGTCGGCGGCGACCCGGATACCGATTTGGCCGTGCTGCAACTACCGGTCTCGGGCCTGACCGCCGCCACATTCGGAGACTCGGACCGCCTGCGCCCGGGCCAGCTCGTCGTCGCCATCGGCAATCCGTTGGGCCTGGAGGCGACCGTCACCGCGGGCGTCGTCAGCGCGCTGCGCCGCACGCTGCGCAGCCGTTCCGGCCGGCTGATCGAAGACGTGATCCAGACCGACGCCGCGCTCAATCCCGGCAACAGCGGCGGTGCGCTCGCCGACTCCGCCGGAAACCTGGTCGGCATCAACACCGCGGTGATCGCCGGCGCCCAGGGCATCTGTTTCGCCGTGCCGGTCAACACGGCGGCCTGGATCACGCCCGAGATCCTGCGTCACGGCCGCGTCGTGCGCGGCCATCTCGGCATCGCCGGTCAGAGCCGGCCGCTGCCGCCAGCGCTCGCCGCGCGCTTCGACCTGCCGGCGCCGTCCGGCGTCCAGGTCATGAAGGTCGTCGACGGTCCGGCGCGCGACGCCGGCATGCGCGAGGGCGACGTGATCCTCACAATCGATGGTCTGCCGACGCCGTCCGTCGACGCCATCCATCGCCAGCTGACTCGTGCCACTGCCGGCCGACCGCTCGACTGCCTGATGCTGCGCCACGGCCAGGAACATCGCCTCGCCGTCACGCCCGTGCTGCGCTAGCTCTGCGCTGTTGCAGAGAGAATCCAGGCCGGGATGCCTGCCTCCCGGCTCCGGAATGCCAGACGGGCCGCCGGCGCCGGCCGCGCGGGCTGAAACCTGGCGTTGATTTCGGTGGGCGAAAAAGCTTGCCTCATCCGTTCGTCTGGCGATGCTGGCGGGGACCCGAGACGGCGACCCGCGCGCCGTTCCGCGCCAACGGTAGTGGAGAAATCATGTCCTCGATCTTGATGGAACACGGGCTGCAGCCGGTCATCAACGCCACCGGACACTGGACCAAGATGGGCAATTCGACCCTGAGCGATGGCGTCATCACGGCGATGAACGATGCGGCGCGGGCCTATTTGCCCATTGACGAGCTTCAGGACATCGCCAGTCGCGCCATCGCCGAGGCGACGGGGGCGGAAGCCGGCTACGCCACGCCCGGGGCGTCGGCCGGCATGACGCTCGCCGTCGCGGCCTGCATTGCCGGCGAAGACCCGGCCCGGATCAAATCGTTGCCGCACATCGCCCAGCCGCCGCACACGGTGGCGATGTTCCAGCAGCACCGTGGGTATTACGACTTTGCCCTACGGGCGACCGGCGCGCACCTGCGGCTGGTCGACGCGTCGGCGCCGGATCCGCTGCAACGGCTTGCCGCCGCCATCGATGACGATGTTGCCTGCGTTTTCTACGACTGCACCGGTCTGCCCTACAAGGACCACACCGGCGGGCCCTCATTGGATGACGTCGTGCGGGTCGCCCACGAACGCGGGGTCCGGGTGGTCGCGGATGGCTCGATGGCCGTGCCGCCGGCCGAGAACCTGCGGGCGCTGGTCGCCACCGGCGCCGACGCCGTTGCCTTCACCGCCAGCAAGGCCATGCAGGGACCGGCGGCGAGCGGTTTCGTCGCTTGCCGCAACGATCTGTTGCGATCGATGGCGCTGCAGCACCAGGATCTCGACGTGCTCGCCGCGATTACCGGCGCCGGCGATCCGCGCAACCGCTACATGGGATTGGGGCGAAGCCTCAAGGTCGGCAAGGAGCAGATTGTCGGCATGCTTGTCGCCCTGGACGAATACCAGCGGCGCGACCATACCGGCGACCAAGCCGCCTGGCGCGCCGCGCTCGAGGTGATCGAGGGCGCCGTCAGGGACATTGACGGCGTATCGCGGCGCTGGCTGATCTCGAACGAGGGGCGCGCGCCCTACCTGCTGGTCGGCTTCGAGGGCCGTCTCGCGGGCATCAAAGCCGAAGACATCTCGGATCGGCTGATGGCCGGCGAGCCGCGGGTTTTCATAGCCGCGCACCACGACAACACGCTGTGGGTCGGGGCGGAAAGCCTCGGCGACAACGATGCCGAGCGCGTCGCTGGCCGGCTCGGCGAGGTCATCGCGGCGGCGGCCGGTACGAACGGCTGACGGTCGCCGCCGCCGATTAGCAGCGGCTTGCCGGCGTGTCCCGATGGCCCTCGGCCAGAGTCCAGACCGGAACGCCGGCTTCCCGACCGCGAAGCGTTTTCACGCCCGCTGACGAGAGGTTGTCGATCAGTGCCGATTCGCCATCGTTTTCCCGCCGGATCGCGTCGACCAGGCCGCCGCTGACCACCAGCGGGGTCTTCAGCTCCCGCGTCAGCTGTTCCAGCCGGCTGGCGATGTTCACGGTGTCGCCGATAACGCTGTGCTCCAGCCGCCGCTCATTGCCGATATCGCCGGCGATGACCGGCCCGTAGTGCAGGCCGATGCCGACGCGCACCGGTTCTTCGCCGGCGGCGACGCGCTCGGCGTTCCAGGCGTCGAGCGCCGCGATCATCGCCAGCGCGCAGGAAAGCGCGTTTTGTGCGTCGTGCGGTCCCGGCTCCGGCGTGCCGAACGTCGCCATCAGGCCGTCGCCCAGATATTTGTCCAGCGTGCCGTGATGGTCGAACACGGCCCGGCCGAGCCGGTTGTGGTATTCGCGCAGCAGCGCGATCACGCGCCCCGGCGCTTCCCGCTCGCACATGCCCGTGAAATCCACGATGTCGACGAACAGCACGGCGACCCGCTGCTCGCGCGCGGTACCCAAGATGTCGCCGGCGCCGCTCAGTCGGTCGACCACATTGGGGGAAAAATAGCGGGCGAGGTTGGCGCGGGCGCGTTCGGCAAGTGAGCGGCTCTCGACCAGACGGCGCGAGCGGCCGACGACGACCGCGAGACCACCGGCCACCAACAGCGTGACGATGACCTCGATGGCCCAATACGGCAGATGCACGTAGTTGAGGTCGGTGGCGGCCGCGACGGCGCCGTCGGTGTCCGCGCCCGCCAGATCGAACGTGGTGAACACATCGGGCTGGCTCAGCACCCACAGCAGCATGCCCGACCGCGCCGCCACGATGCACAGGCCGCACCACAGGACCAGACGCGGCCGCAGGCTGAAGGTCGACTGCATCAGGAAGACGAAGAAGAACGTAAACGGGCTGCCGTGCATGGCGAACGCCGGCGGCTCGACAATGTCGGCCCACGGCTTGCCGGCCGAGAACGCGACGGCCAGCAGCGCGCAGTCCGCCGCGACGAAGGCGTATTTCAAGGTCTCCATGTGGAACCGCTGGCGGGCGCTGACATATTGCAGCAGGCCGAGCAGCATCAACCCACCGATGACGATGAAGCCATAGGCATAGGCCAGCCCGCTGTCGGTGTTGCCGACGAACTCCCAGAGGAAAATCAACGCCAGCGCGACCGTGCGGGCCTTGGCGGCCAGCATCAGGCCCTGCCGTTCCTCCGCCGCGAACACGCTCTCGGTGCGCGCAACCAGCCGGGCGCGGACGCCCGGCTCGACAGCCCGCGGGACGGCATTCGGCGCCTGGGCACCTGCCACCTTGGCTTCTCCTGGCTTGATTCGGTTCGAAGAACCGACTTTTAGAGAAGTGCGCGGGGCGTCACAAGACATCGCCCCCGCATCGGTTCCGGACGTGACGATGCGAAGCGGCCGGCGTGCTTCCGGTGGCCAACCGTGCGGTCTGCGACGGGCTCAGCGGGTCGGGGCCAATTTATCGAACGTTAGGTCGGGCGTTGGCGGCGGGCAACACCCATGCCGGCGAGCCCCAGACCCAGCAGCAGCAGTGTGCCCGGCTCCGGCACGGCGGTCGCGACGGCCTCGAATCGGACATCGTCGAACGAGAAGTTGAAGCCGTTCGAGCTGGAGCGAAACTCGACCCGGATGATGTCTTCGGTCGTCTGCACGCCCAGGAAAGCCTGGTTCGAGCTTGTCGTGACCTGCTCGATAAATCCGCCCGCGCCGAACACATCCATGATGAAGACCTGGCCGCCCGACCCATCGAGGTCCAGGCCGAACCGATTGACCGGTGTCGAGAATTGGACTTCCTGCAGGCCGCCGAGGTTGAGCATCGCAAAGGCGACGTTCGGCGGGCTGGAGAGTGTCCCGCCAAACGAGTCTTCGATCGTCGTCGTGCCATTGGTGGTCTGGAACGTGGCGCCCAGGCCGGCGAACTGATTGCCGAGCACGGTATCGTCGGCGAGGCCGTCAAATCCGATGACGGTCTCGCCGCCGGAAAACGCGCCGATGCCGATCGGTACGCTCCTGGCCGGCGTTGCCGCCATGGCCAGGAACCCACAGGCGACCGCCGCCACCCGCCACCCGCGAACGCTGCCAATCACTCGAGCTTTCCCTCTCTGACCGTTCGACGTGCAGCGTTTTTGGATCTAGGCCGGCGCGCGCATCTTTTCGCGAGACGCTTGCCCGGATCGTCTCTACGCTGCGGCCCTCAACGAAAGACGGATGACCGATCCAGATGGTTCTCGATTTCGGAATGTTTGCATTGTGCTCATTCCGTGGCGCGAAACGCACCGAATGACACAGCCCAGTCACAGAATGTAATGCCGGGGCGGGTCCCCTGAACTAAACCGGCGCCAGCGGCATATGCGGCGCCGACGGCAGATCGACGCCAATGGCGTCGCCCGATCGCACGGTGCCGCCGGTCAGCACGACGCCCATGACGCCCGATTTGCGGATCAGATTGCCGTCGACGTCACGGTCCAGTACGGCCTGCATCAGACCGGACCGGAAGTCGTTCAACTGCTTGCACGGGTTGCGCAGGCCGGTCACCTCGACCACGGCGCTGTCGCCGAGGCGCAGCGTCGTGCCGGCCGGCAATGCCAGCAGATCCAGTCCGCGAGTCGAGATGTTCTCGCCCATCTGCCCCGCCGACACATCGAAGCCGTCGGCTCGCAGTGCATCCAGCAGCTCGGTATGGATCAGGTGTACCTGCCGCAGGTTGGGCTGGCTTGGATCCCGCGCCACGCGGCTGCGGTGCTTGACGGTCTCGCCCAGATGCGCGTCGCTCTCGATCCCCAGCCCGGCGATCAGCGTGATGCTGTCACGGACGGGTTTGCTGAACGCGTGCACCGGACTCGAACTGACGGCGACGACGACGGCGCTCATTGACGTGACCTCCATGTCTGGGATTGCGTTCTAGCACGCGGCGCACCGGACGCGCATGGACTGTCGGCCGGAAACGTGCGATGTCCGGCAATCGGTCTTGTGGTCGAAGGAACTGTTGTCATGTCGTCAGCGGAAAGCCACCTCGTCACCTCGCTCGCCGACCTGGAAGCGCTCTACGGCGCGCCGGCCGAGGCATCCGTGATCAAGGAAACGGCACGCCTGACGCCGGAATATTGCCGGCTGATCGAGGCGGCACCGTTTTTCGCGTTGGCCACATCAGGACCGGAAGGTCTCGACTGCTCGCCGCGCGGCGACGGGCCCGGTTTCGTCCGCGTGCTCGACGAGACCCGCCTCGCTATCCCCGACCGGCGCGGCAACAACCGCCTCGACAGCCTGCGCAACATCGTGCGCGATCCGCATGTGGCTTTGCTGTTCCTGATTCCCGGCGTCAACGAAACCCTGCGCGTCAACGGCCGCGCCACGATCTCGACGGAACCTGCGCTGCGCGAAAGCTTCGCCATGCAGGACAAGCTGCCGGCCACCGTGCTGATCGTCACGGTCGATAGCGTCTATTTTCAGTGCGCCCGGGCCTTGCTGCGGTCGCGCCTCTGGCAGGCCGACGCCCAAGTCGACCGCACGACGCTGCCGAGCGTCGGCCAGTTGCTGCGCGGCGTCAAAGCGGACTTCGACGCCGAGGCCTACGACGCCGCCATGCCGGGCCGGCACAAGGCGTCGCTTTACTGACGACAACAGCTTTTGTGGATTTCACTCGGCCGCCACGATGAAGCCGTCGTTGCGCATCGACGGCACGGCGGCCAGCGGACCCAAGTTGAACCATTCGATCAGCACGCGCCTGACGCCCGCGTCGCCCAGCGCCTCCAGCCGTCCCGACGACAGCGCCCGCGGCAACGTCAGGTCGCCGTTATAGATGTAGATCAGGTCGGGCAGCGTCGCGGCCAGATACAGGTCCACATCATCGCCCGGATCTTCGACGCAGAGCTCGACCGCGCCGTTTTCGTTGACGAACCACCACAGGCGCTTGTTCGACGGCTGGTCGGTGATCTCCAGCCGCAGCACGGTGCGCTTCGGCCCGAACGCATCGGCCTTGACGCTCCATTCCAACCCCCAGATCAGCAGGCCCAGGTCGATCTCGCCCGCCTGCAGCTCGCGCCGCGTCCAGCGTTGACCCCAGACGCCGAGCGCGCCCACCAGCGGCACGAATTCCTCGCCCGCCGGCGTCAGGTGATAGCTCCAGCCGCGGCCTTTCTCGGGCCGGCGGCGCTCGACGATGCCTTCCGCCTCGAGCTGCTTCAGCCGCCGCGACAGCAGTGTCGGCGACATCAGCGGCACGCCGCGATGCACGTCCGTGAAGCGCGACGCGCCGGCCGCCAGATTGCGCACGATCAGCGCGGTCCAGCGCTCGCAGAACAGCTCGGCGGCCTTGGCGATGGGGCAGAACTGACCATAGCTTTTCATCTCGTCTCCCTCCGTCGCCGCAATGATAGCGTCGCAATTGGCGGCATAAACTACACATTCTGGACTTACAGGCGTGTGACGGCGTCGGCATCGTGCGGCCGTTAGAAGAGCGTTTGCGGAGGTAGTTCATGTCAGATCATCAGCACGTGGCGGACCACTACACCAATGGCGGGCTGCTGGCCGCCATCGAAACCGGCGTCGCCGCGATGGGCAAGACGCCGGACGATATCTCGGTCGACGAACTGGGACCCGTCGACGAATTTCACATCGGCGGCCGGCAGGCGAGCGAGGATCTGCTGTCGCAGCTTGACCTGACGGCCGCGCATGAAGTGCTCGACATCGGCTGCGGCCTCGGCGGCGGCGCGCGCCTCGTCGCCAGCCGTTACGGCAGCCGCGTCACCGGCATCGACCTGACGGCCGAGTTCGTCGCCGCCGGCAATGCGCTCAGCGGCTGGGTAGGTTTGGCCGACCGCGTGACGCTCGACCACGGCAGCGCTTTGGACCTGCCCTACAACGCCGACAGCTTCCATGCCGCCTACATGCTGCACGTCGGCATGAACATCGCCGACAAGACCGCATTGATGACCGCCGTGCATCGAGCGCTGCGGCCGGGCGGCGTCTTTGCCGTCTACGACATCATGCGAAACGGCGGCGGCGACGTGACCTATCCGATGCCGTGGGCGGCTGACGCCGAGACCAGCGCCCTCGCGCCGCCCGACGACTACAAGCAGGCTTTCGAAGCCGCCGGCTTCGAGATTGTCGCCGAGCGCAACCGCCATGACTTCGCGGTCGCCTTCTTCGAACGGCTGCGCGCCCGCATGGCCGCCGCCGGCAGCCCGCCGCCCCTGGGTCTGCACATCGTCATGGGCGGGAACGCGGCCCAGAAGCTCGGCAACATGATCGACGGCGTCGCCGACGGCCGCATCGCCCCGGTCGAGCTGATTGGCCGCAAGGCGGGTTGAGCGGGCCGGCAAGCGACTGACACCTTGTCTCCGCCCGCTAAATGGCAGCTTTCGGACCTCATCATCGGTGATGCCTCGCGCGCGTGCGCGCGAAAGCCTATCTCTATGCCATGACCGTCCATGTGACCTGTAACCGGTCCGACCACGGCGCTATTCTCTGTTCGAGACGGGCGATCCGCGTTCTGCCTGGCTCAACCACCTCGTCACCATCGGGAAGGGACGTAACTGCGACGACGGCGTGATTTGCGACGTTTTCGCGGTGCGCTGAACACCATGACCCAAGCTCAGAAAGCCCGCGACTTCACCGACCTCCACGTACCCGGCACGCCCGTGGTGCTCTACAACATCTGGGACGCCGGCGGCGCCAAGGCCATCGTCGAGGCCGGCGCGAAAGCCGTCGCGACCGGCAGCTGGTCCGTCGCCGCGGCCCACGGCTATCCCGATCGCCAGGCGATTCCGCTGGACCTGGTGTTGCAGATCGTTGCGCGCATCGCCGAGACGGTGGACGTGCCCGTCACGCTCGATTTCGAAGGCGCCTATGCCGAGGCGCCTGACGAGGTCGCCGCCAACGTCGCCCGCGTGATCGCGGCCGGCGCCATCGGCATCAACTTCGAGGACCAGGTCGTCGGCGGCGAAGGCCTGCACGCGCCGGATCTGCAGAGCGAACGGATCGCCGCCATTCGCCGGGCCGCCGACGCGGCCGATATCCCGTTTTTTATCAACGCCCGGACAGACCTGTTCCTGAAGGAACGGGACAGCGCCAAGCAGGCGGGCCTGCTGACGGAAGCGCAGGAACGGGCGGCGGCCTATGCCGAGGCCGGCGCCAGCGGTTTCTTCGCGCCGGGCCTCGTCGATCCCGAGCTGATCGGCGCGATCTGCCAGGCCGTCACGCTGCCGGTCAACGTCATGATGTTGAGCGGCGCGCCCTCCATCGCCGACCTGGCAGGCCTCGGCGTCGCCCGCATCAGCTACGGACCGGGCCCGTATTTCGAGGCCATGAAAACCCTTGCCAGCCGGTTCACCGAGGTTACCGGCGGCGCATGACGTCACGCATCGAGGCACGCCTGCACGAACTCGGGCTCGCGGTTCCCGATCCGCCCAGGGCGATCGGGAACTTCGTGCCTGGCGTAGTCCACGACGGCATCCTCTACGTCTCCGGCACCTACGGCACCGTCAAGGCGACAGACGGTGCGGACGTGATCCCGAAACCGGGCAAGGTCGGCGGCGCGCTGACGGTTGAGGACGGCTACGAGTCGGCGCGCCTCATGCTGTTGAACCATCTGGCGTTGGCGAAGGCGGTGCTGGGCGACCTCGACCGCATCGAACGGCCAATCCGCCTCGTCGGCTATGTCAACGCGGCGCCCGGTTTCCAGGACGCGCCGTCCGTGCTGAACGGCGCATCGGATCTCCTGATCGAAATCTTCGGCAAGGAGCAGGGTTCGCATGCCCGCATGGCGCTCTATCAGCACGAGCTGGCGCGCGACGCGCCCATCGCCGGCGAGATCAGCTTCGCCGTGACGGCGTGAACCGGCTGCACAGGAACGGATCTAACCGGCCAGTTTGACGAGCCGCTTGATCACGGCCTGGTGCTCCTTGCCGACCAATCCGATGTTCTGATGGTAGCGAAAGCCCGACTTCCTGACCTGCGCAGCGTCCAGCGCCTGCCGGGCGTGTGTTCTCGCTTCCGCATCGCCATTCTGGGCAGCGGCAATCAGTGCCTTTGACGCATGCCAGCGGAACTTATCGACCGGGAACGGCAACTCTTCCGCACCCTTTTCCAAAACCGTCAGGGCAAACGAATACTCCGCCGACAGACTCTGATTGGCGATGAAATAGGGAAGCTCCAAATACGTCGCGGTCTGGTGCTTGGGGAACTCGGCTTCGCGACGCAGGACGTCTTTGTATGCCTGAACGGTCTCGACGATCTTCTTCTGGGACCGATAAGCTTCAGCCCTTGCCAGCAGTGCTCTGACATCTTCGAAATCCGACGTCTTCGTATCGAAGTAACGATCGACCAGGCGCAACGTCACGTCCGGCCTTTGGACCGATAGCGTGGTGGCTTGAATGACAAGATATTGATCGCGTTGCGACCGGGTACGCGAGAGCCTTTCGAAGAACGCCTGCTCGATGCGATCGTTCCACCGTGTCTGTCGATACCAGTCTTCGTCGGCCACGCGCGTCCACCGTCCGATGTTTGCCGGTGCCTATCATGCCCGTCTGCCTCAGCGCTAGCTGGATCATGCCTGGGCTTCCTGCAGGCGGTCCGGCGTCCGCGCCGGCAGCAGGGCGGCGCAGACCGTGGCGACGGCGCCGCCGAGGCCGAGCAGCGCGAAGGCCCAGCCCCAGCCCTGATCGGCCGGCGCGATGTCCAGCACGGCGCCGAACGACGCCGGCGCCACGGCGCCGAGCCCGATGCCCAGGATCGAGCGGATGCCGAGCGCGCGGCCCAGGTGGTCCGGCGGTACGGTCTCGGTCATGGCCGTCGACAGCACGGCGGAATCGCCGATCGCCGCGAAGCCGTAGAGCGTCGCGAAGATCAGCAGCAGCGACGGCGCCAGCGCGCCCGACCAGCCGAAGCCGAACGAGCAGATGGCGCCCAGCGCCGCCACGTAGATCAGCACCACACGCCGGCCCAGCCGGTCCGACGCCTGGCCCATCAGGAACGAGGCGAAGAAGCCGGAGAGATGCAGCGCCAGCGCGATGGCGATGCCGAGCCCGATGCCGCCCAGCGCCAGGTTCGCGAACGGCGGCCGGTCGCCGAGACTCAGCATCAGGAAGGCCGGCACCCAGGCCCAGGCGCCGAACAGCTCCCAGCAATGGCCCATATAGCCGATGGTCAGCAGACGCGAGTTGCGGTCGCGCAGCAGCGAATAGGGGGCCTGGCGTTTCCGCGCTGGCGCGGCGATGCGGTTCGCGACCCGGCGCGTGGCCGCGACGCCGAAAATCGCGCCCAGCAGCGTGCCCCCTGCGCAGACCAGGAAGGCCGCCTCATAGCCGTGCACTGACGTCAGGCCCGTCGAGAGCACGATGGAGATCACATAACCGGCCGACATGCCCGCCAGCATCCAGCCGACCGCGGCGCCGCGCTTCTCCGGCGGCAGTTCCTGCGAGACCAGCATGATCGCGGGCGTATAGGTGCCGCCCTGCGCCGCGCCGGCGATGGTCGCCAGCACCAGGCCTGTCTCGAACGAGCGCGCGAAGCCGGCAAACACGAGCGCGGCGCCTGCCGCCAGCCAGGTGAACAGCACGAACATGCGCTTGGCCCCGGCCCGGTCCGACGCCCATGACGTCAGCAGCAGCGAGACCGCGAAGCCCGCGGAAAAGCCCGTCTGCACCAGCCCGGCCTGCGTCGCCGACATCTGCCAAGCGGTACTCAGCGTCGGTAGGCAGGCCGGATAGGTCATGAAGATCGCCGTCGTGAAGACGCGGCTGAAGAACAGGGCGGTGAGGGACATCGTTTCGGCCACCTTGGTTCGGCGGCGGGGTGCGTCTGGCCGCGCGGGTCGGGATACAAATTTTCCGAGAACGCCGATTTCGACTATATAAAAATCACATAATATCAATTATCTATAATGATCAGGCATGATTTGCAATATTCGGAACCAACCCCTCGGACGCTGACGTGCTGGACCTGACCCAGGTGCGGGCCTTCCTGGCCGTGGTCGAGCACGGCGGCTTCAGCCGGGCGGCGGCCGCGCTCGAGACGACCCAGCCCGTGGTCTCGCAGCAGGTCCGCAAGTTGGAGACGGCGGTCGGCGCGCGCCTGCTCGCGCGCAGCCACGCGCGGACTGTGCCAACGGAGGACGGCCACCGCTTTCTGCCGCACGCGCGAGCGTTGCTGCGGGCGGAACAGCGGGCGAGGGACAGCGTCGCCGGCGCCGCGTTGACGGTCGCCGCCTCGACCAATATCGGCGCTTACCTGTTGCCGCCGCTGATCGAAGCTTATGCGCGCCGAACAGCCGGCCCACCTCCGGAAATGCTTCTGGGTACCAACCCGGAAACCGTCGACCGGCTCGAAAGCGGAACCGCCGACCTGGCGTTGATGGAGTGGTGGGACGACCGGCCGGGCTTCGCGGCGCGCCATTGGCGCACCGAGCCGCTGATCGTCATCGTCGACCCGGCGCACCCCTGGGCCGCAAGAGACGAAGTCGCACAGGCCGAGCTGTTCGATGCCCCGCTGATCGGCGGCGAGCCCGGCACCGGCACCGGGCAACGCCTGCGGCAGGTCTTCGGGGCCTCGGCGTCGCGGCTGCGGACCGCGCTGACGGTCGGCAGCACGGCCGCCGTCAAGGAAGCCGTGAAGGCCGGTCTCGGCATCTCGATCGTCATGGCGGCGTCGGCGGCCGAGGAACTGCGCCACGGCACCCTGCACGGCCTGCGGATCGCCGATGCGGCCCTGGCCAAGGACCTCTTCGCAATTCTGCCCGTCGACCTGCCGGAAACGGCCCCCGCCGTTCGCTTCGACCGGTTTCTGGCCGAGGCCGCGCCTTCCGCGGCCTGATATCCAGATCTGCCGTGATCTCGGCGCGGGATTGCCGTCCGAAAAACCGCCGGGCTTTGCTATAAGGCTCGGATGAACGACAGCACCGACGCGCACGGCCAGACCACGCACGACGCGGAAGAGGACGCTCGCAACCGCGACATCAAGATCTACGTCGACGGTGAGATCGTGCACCGGGACGATGCCAAGATCTCGGTCTACGATTCCGGCTTCATGCTGGGCGACGGCATGTGGGAAGGCATGCGCCTCTACAACGGCAAGTGGGCCTTCTTCGACGACCACATGGACCGCCTGTTCGCGGCCTGCAAGGCCGTCGCCCTCGACATCGGCATGGACCGTGCCGGCATTCTCGACGCGCTCACCCGCACGGCCGACGCAAATGCTATGACGACGGACGTACATTGCCGGCTGATGGTGACCCGCGGCGTGAAGGTGAAGCCGTTCCAGCATCCGAGCCTGTCGCGTTCCGGTCCCACCGTCGTGATCATCATGGAGCACTCGAAACCGGTCGACAGTCTGCAAAGCCGTGGCATCCGTCTTGCCACCGTGCCGCAGGTGCGCGGCCTGCCGATGTCGCAGGACGCCAAGTACAACTCGCATTCCAAGCTGAACTGCGTCATCGCCTGCCTGCAGGCCGAACAGGCCGGCGCCGACGAGGCCCTGATGCTGGACCCGCACGGCTTCGTCAACACGACGAACGCCTGCAACTTCTTCATCGTCCGGCGTGGCGAGGTCTGGACCTCGACCGGCGACTACTGCATGAACGGCGTCACCCGCCAGAAGGTGATCGACCTCTGCCGGGCGAACGGCATCCCGGTGTTCGAACGCAACTATTCGCTGGTCGACACCTACAGCGCCGACGAGGCGTTTCTGACCGGGACCTTCGGCGCGCAGACGCCCGTCGCCGAGATTGACGGCCGCAAGATCGGTGCGCACGACGGCGCTGGCCCGGTGACGACGCGCTTGCAGGCGCTCTACAAGGACCTCGTCAGACAGAACACGGCCTGACGCGGCTCAGTCCGCGCCACGCACGCGCTCGCGCCAGGCGAGCAGCGCCGCGCCGGCGACGATCAGAACGGCGCCGGCCAGGCTGAATGCGGTCGGCAGCACGCTGAACACCAGGAAATCGTAGACGGCGGCGAAGACCAGCGTCGCGTAGAAGAACGGCGCGACGAAGCTGGCGTCGCCCCGGCGCATGGCCTGGATGAAGAGCGTTTGCGCCGTCACCATGGTCGCGCCGAGCATCGCCAGCAGCGCCCACTGCGTCGGTGTCGGCCAGATCCAGACGAACGACGCGGCGATGAGCGCGACCGTGGCGCCGATGCTGTTGTTGATGGCGAGAATGCGCAACGGTGGTTCGCCGCCGGCCAGCCGCTTGATCAGGATCAGCTCCATGGCCATGAACAGCGCCGAGGTCAGCGCGATCAGCGCCGCGGCCTGGAAGGCATCCGTGCCCGGCCGGATCAGCACGATGGCGCCGGCGAGCGAAATCCCGGCGGCGGCCCAGCGCCAGGGTCCAATCCGCTCGCCCAGCAGCGGGATCGCCAGCAGCATGGTGAACAGGGGACTGAGAAAACTGATCGCCGTCGCGTCCGCCAGCGGCATCATCGCGGCGGCGGCGAACATGCAGCTCACGCCGGCCCAGCCACAGAGCGCACGCCCGATATGTACCGGCCAGGCCGCGCCGCGCAGGCTCGGCCGGACCCAAGCGAGGATCGGCAGCAGCGTCATCAGCGCAAAGCAGAACCGCCCGGCGCTCACCTGCAAGGGGTGCAGCGCGGCGCCGTCGATGCCGCGGCCCAGCACCTTGGCGATCAGCGTCGTCACCGCCAGCAGGGCGCAGCAAGCCACCATCAGGGCCGCGCCGGTCAGCGGCCGGGACGCCGCCGGCGTCACGCCGCCATGCCGGATTTACTGATGTCGATCCTCATTGCCGTTGTGATACGACGCGGGGCGTCGGCGCGTCTACGCGCAATGCCGGCGCGTCAGCGCGTATAGCCGCCCCATTTGCCGCGGCCGTCGAAGGCCGGTTCGGCGCTTGTCACCGTTTGGCTGCTGTCGTCGCGATCGACGGTCTGGTCCACGTAGTATGAGTCATGGGACAGCCCCAGGGCGACCAGGATGGCGACGGCGATTACGGCGGCATAGACCGGAAGTTGCGCGAAGATGCCGCCGCGCGGCGCGTGCGCGTGGCCGGCCGGGTGGTGCGGGGCGTTGAGGTACATGCCCTGGTAACGCGCGTACAACATATGCGTTCTCCTTATCGCTGCGGCCGCGCCGGGTCGAAACCCGACGGCCGCCGGATATGGCGCCGTCCATGGAGATATGCGGGCCCGGCGTCACAGCCACAAACGAGAACTTCTCATTTGTTGGATAAGGAAATGTTATGCGGAAGCCGTTGTCGCCGGATCGGCGAACAGCGCCGTCAGCCAGTCGGCGACGGCCGAAATCCGTGGCAGATGGCGGATCTCGGGGTGCACCAGCAGCCAGACCTCGCGGCGTAGCACCGGCCCGTCGGTGAGTCGCGTCAATCCGTCGCCGTCGGTCACGGCGAGATCGGGCAGCAGCGTCCGGCCGAGCCCCGCCACTACGGCCTGAAACAGGGTCTCGGCGTCGTTCGCCCGCAAGGCGATGTCGGCGTTCCGCGCCTCCCGGGCCAGCCAGCGCGCCTGCGGCAGATCGGCATGGTCGTCGTCGTAGCCGAGCCAGGGCAGGGGGCCGCCGGCGACGACCGCGCCATAGACCGAGTAGGCGAGCTCGCCCAGCTTTCGGCAGAGCGCTGTGCCGCCGGCCGGCCGCGCCAGCCGCACCGCGATGTCGGCGTCGCGCTTGGCGAGCTGCAGGTTGCGGGGCTCGGCAACCAGTTCCAGCGACAGCCTGGGATAGCGCTGCCGGAACGTCCCCAAGTGCGGGATCAGCACGCGGTTGACCAGGATCGGCACCGCCGTCAGCCGCACATCGCCCTCCGGCGCGCGGTCGGCGCCGGCGAGCCGCGCCGCCAGGCGTTCGATCTCGGCTTCCACCCGCTCGGCATGCGCGACCGCGTCGGCCCCGGCGTCCGTCGGCCGCAGCCGCCGCTCAATACGTTGAAACAGCGGCGTGCCCACGGCTTGCTCGAGGGTGGCCAGCCGACGCGTCACCGTCGTCTGGTCCACCCCCAGCCGCTTCGCGGCTGCCGACAGGGTCTCGCCGCGTGCCACCGCCAGCACGACACGCAGGTCGTCCCAGTTGAGAGGCATATGAGTCTGCATTTCTACAGATTAAATTCGCGGAAGTTCGACTGTAAATCGCATTTCTGCGGATCAAAGATGTGGGCGCTGTCCGCACACAGAGGAGCGCCACCATGCCGACCTCCAACGATCCCTGGTTGTCGACCCTGCTGGCCCGCAACGCCGCCTTCCGCGCCAAGGCCGATCCGGCGCGCTTGCCGGTCGCGCGCAGGCCCGGCCGTTTCGGGCTGGTCACCTGCATGGACCCGCGCCTCAATCCGGCCGTGCTTGGCCTCGACGGCTTCGGTCCGGACGGCGCCGGCGGCGGCGATGTGCGCGTGATCCGCACCATCGGCGGCATGGCCGACGACCGCTCGCTGATCGTCTGCATTCATCTCGCCGGTATCCGCGAGTTCGCCTTCATTACCCACACCGACTGCGGCAACTGCCTCGCCAAGGCGCGCATCGATGCCATTTCCGACAGCCTGCGCGCGACCATGTCGGCTGACGATCACAAGGCCTTCGCCGATGCCATCGGCGGCGACGATCCGGCGCGGCTCGTCGCCCATCTCAAGGCCTTCGACGATCCCCGCGTTGCTGTCGAGCAGGAAATCGACAGCGTCCGCCGCAAGCCCTTCGTGCCGGCCGACGTTATCCTGCACGGCCTGGTCTACGACCTCGCCACGGCGACGCTCGACCTGGTGGTCGATGGCTATGTCTAGGCTTTGGACCGGGCGCCGACCTGGGCCAGGATGATGCCGCCGATGACCAGCGCGGTGCCCAGCGCCTGCTGGCCGGACATCGGCTCGCCCAACAGCAGCAGCGCCAGCATGATGGTGATCGGCGGCTCCAGATTGAACAGCAGCGCCGCGGGCACCGCGCCCAGGCGGCGGATGCCGGCGAACATGCTGACGTAGAACAACAGGAACGTCGCCAACGCCAGGCCCAGCATGGCCCAGCCGAAGCCGCCGCGCGGCAGCGCGAACTCGCTGGCGAAGCTCGCCGTCAGCAGCGCCATGGGCAGGCCGGCGAGCGAGAAGTGCAGGCTCGCCGGCAGCGTGTCGACGCCGCGCAGCACCCGGCCGGAGCCGATGAAGGCGATGCCGCCGCCCAGCGCCGCGGCGAAGGCCAGCGCCAGCCCGCGCGGATCCAGCCCCTCGAACGAGATCGACAGCGCCATGGCGAGACCGCCCAGCACGACGACCGCGCCGACGACTTCCGCGATGGCCGGGCGCCGACGGTCGACCACGGCCGCGCCCAAAAGCGTCAGCAGCGGATAGAGATAGAAGATCAGGATCGCCAGGTTCACCGGAATGAACTGCACCGCGCCCAGATAGCCGCCGGCCTGTGCGAACAGCGCCAGCCCGACGCCGTAGCAGGCGAGCGCGGAGCGCAATGGCAGTGCTGCCGGTGTACCGCTCTGCCGCAGCAGCAGCCAGAGCATGGCGGCCGAGAGCGGATAGCGCAGGCACAGCAGCGTCGCGGCATTGCCGCCGGCCTCGAAGACCAGGCGCGACAGGACGACGGACAGGCTGATGCTGGCGGCCGAGAAGATGATCAGCAGGCCGCCCAATGACTTGGCAGACATTACCCGCTTATAGCAGTGCCCGGCCGCCGGTGCGCGAGCCAGATGCCGATGGCGACCGCAACGAGGCCGGCGACGAACAAAACCGTGATCTCCTCGCCCAGCAACGTCGCGCCCAAGCCCATGGCCGTGATCGGGCTCAACGACAGGAAAACCGCCGTGTTGGTCGCCGGCGCGTGCTGCAGCGCCCAGAGCCAGAGGTAATAGCCGACGCCGCTGTTGGCGCCAATGAACAGCACCGCCAACCAGCCGCCGGTCGTGAAGCTGGGCACGGCCGCGAAGAAGCCTTCCCACCCGGCCAGCACGGCCAGGAACAGGACGGAGGCGAACATGGCGAACAGGCTCACCTGCAACGCCGGATACTTCTGGAGATACGGCCGGTAGAATACGCTGCAGACCGCGCCGCAGAGCGCACTGCCCAGCACCGCGATCTCGCCCCGCCAGCCGCCGAGGCCGGCATCGTGCAGGCCCAGCTTGTCGCCGAGCGCCAGACCGACGCCAACCACCGTCAGCGCCACGCCGATCGATTTCGCCGGCGTCAGCCGCTCCTGGCCCAGGCCCGCCGCCAGCACCATGGTCAATAACGGCAGCGTGGCGAAGATCAGCGCGCCCATGGCCGACGACGTGAACTGCAGCCCATAGTTCAGCAACGCGATCAGAATGCCGAACTGCCCGATGCCCAGCAGCGCGATGGGCAGCAGGTCGCGCGCCGCGAACCGTACCCGCGCGGACATCAGCACCGGCGGCAGCAAACAGACGACGCCGATGGCGTAGCGCAGCAGCGCCAGCGAGGCCGGCTCGGTCTGGTCGATGACGAACCGCGTCGCCACCATCGCCGCCCCGACCAGGATCCCACACCCGGCCGCGGCCGCCGGCGGCAAGAGTCGCCGCCAGTCGTCAGACATAGCGGGTGTCCCTGGATTGCCGGGTCGAGCCCGGCAATGACGAACTAGCGAGGAAGTAAGACATCCTTCGTCATCACCGGGCTTGACCCGGTGATCCAGCGCCGGCCGCCGCGCGCAGATCCAGTTCCCAGGTCTCGCTGACCAGATCCTGGCCGAAGCTGCGATGCGGTTCCGAATGCACCATGCGGAACCCGGCGTCGCGATAGATCTGACGGGCGGCGGTCAGCACGCTGTTGGTCCACAGCGTCATCGTTTTGTAGCCGCGCGATCGCGCGAAGCGGATGCACTCGTCGACCAGGCGGCGGCCGATGCCGAGGCCGCGCGCCTTCGGCTCCACCAGCAGCAGCCGCAGCTTCGCCACCTCGTCCGACTGCCGCGCCAGGAACACCGAGCCGACATTCTCGCCGTCCTTCTCGGCGATCCAGCAGCGCTCGGTCTGGGAATCGAAGTTCTCGACGAAGGCGGCGGCGACGCCGGCGACCAGCGCCTCGAAGCGCTCGTCCCAGCCGAACTCGCGGGCATACAGCACGCCATGCCGCTGGATCACCCAGCCGATGTCGCCCGGCTGGTGCGGCCGCAGCAGGTAGGGCGCCTTCGGTTCCGGTTCGGCGCCAAGCACCTCTTCGACGATGCCCATCGCCTCGATCAGGCGCGTCTGTTCGGGCGGCGACAGCTCGTCCAGCATGGCGCCGATCTCGGCCGCCGAGCGCGCGTTCAGCATCGCGAAGGTGCCCCGGCCGCTGTCGGTCAGGCGCAGCAGACTCTGCCGGCCGTCACGCGTCGACGGCGTCTTCTCGATCTGGCCCAGATTGGCGAGCTTGCGCAGCAACCGGCTCAGATAGCCGGGATCGAGATCGAGATATTTCGCCAGCGCCGTCGCCGTCGTCTCGTCGCGATGCGCCAGCTCGTAGATCACCCGCACCTCGGTCAACGAGTAGGGGCTGCTCAAATGCCCTTCCAGCAGCACGCCGATGCGCCGCGTGTAGAAGCGGTTGAACCGCCGCACCGCGGCGACCCGCTGGGCAAATCCGGAATCGTCCATGGCCGATGTCCCGCCGCCGAAATGCTATTGATTGTATTGAGCAATTAAATAATTGCTTTCGTCAACTAAATTTCACCCATGGTATCGATTGCTATGATGGGCCACACCGAATCGGCTGCCGTTCATGTCCCGCGCCCGCCTGACCGTCGCCACCTGCCAGTTCTCTGTCGTCGCCGATATCGGTCGCAATGCCCGCCAGATCGTCCGGCTGATCGGCCGGGCGGCCGATCAGGGCGCGGACATCGCGCATTTCCCGGAAGCGGCGCTATCCGGCTACGCCGGGGCCTCGTTCGATACATGGGACGGCTACGACTGGGCCGGTCTGGACCGGGCGATGGCGCGCGTGCGCGCGGCTTGCCGCCGGCACGGCATCTGGGCCGTCATCGGCACCAGTCACCGGCCGGATGCCGCCGGGCTGCCGTTCAACAGCGTCGAGGTCATCGATCCGCGCGGCGAACCCGTCGGCCGTTGCGACAAGCGCCGCTGCAACGATAAGGAGCGCACCCGCTACCGGGTCGGCCGCCGCGCGGTGACATTCACGGTGAACGGCGTGCGCTGCGGCTGCCTGATCTGCCTGGACTGGTCGTTTCCCGAGCTCTTTCGGGGCTATGCCGACGACGGCGTCGACCTCGTCCTGCTGTCGGCCTTCTCCGCCGGCAATGACGGCGACAGCCTGCATACCGACGTGGTGCCGCCCTTGATGCAGGGTCACGCCTTCCTCAACTGCCTT
This sequence comes from Alphaproteobacteria bacterium, assembly GCA_965232515.1. GTDB lineage: Bacteria > Pseudomonadota > Alphaproteobacteria > JANQKO01. Next base: position 4,954,972 of record CBDDPY010000002.1, read on the forward strand.
TACATCAGCGTCGCCAACTGCGCCCTGCCGCGACAAAGCTTCGCCAGTTTCTGGGTCAAGCGCAGCGGCCGGCTCGGCGCCCGCTGCCGCCGCAACACCTCGGGCCTGATCGTCAGCGCCATCCCCGACGACGCCGAGAAGGACGCCTTCTACGCCAAGGTCCGCGGGTTCCGCGCGGCCGCCGAGACAAATTAATCCGTATACGGATTAATTTGTCTGTACACGGACTAATTCGGCTGGCATAGTCCCGCTCACTTGGCGCAGCGAGCATGGAAGGATGGCGCGATGCCCGCAGTGGAATTCGGCATGCAGTTCTTTCCCGACGTCGGCCCGGCCGAGAAGTCGGGCGCGGATTATTGGGGCGAGGCGCTGCGGCTCTCGGCGCTGGCCGACGCGCTCGGTTTCACCAACCTGCGCACGGTCGAGCACTATTTCCACCCCTACGGCGGCTACAGCCCGAACCCGCTGATCTACCTGACGGCCGCCGCCATGCTGACCAAGAAAGCCCGGCTGATCACCGGCGCCGTGCTGCCGGCTTTCAACAATCCGCTGAAGCTCGCGGCCGAGATCGGCATGGTCGACGCGATCTCGAACGGCCGGCTCGAGGTTGGTTTCGCGCGGGCCTTCCTGCCGCACGAATTCGGTCATTTCGGCGTCTCGCTGGACGAGAGCCGCGCCCGCTTCGACGAGGGCGTCGAGCAGGTCCAGGCCCTGCTGGCGAACGAGACGGCGAGCATGGACGGCCGCTTCCATTCCTTCAAGGACGTGACCTCGCTGCCGCGGCCGACGCAAACGCCGCACCCGCCGTTCTGGATCGCTGCGCTCGCGACGCCGGAATCGTTCGAGCGCGCCGGCGCGCGCGGCTTCGGCGTCATGGCCATTCCCTTGGCCGGCGGCCAGATGGCCGAACTGATTGGCCTCTACCGCGACGCCTGGGCCAAGGCCGGCCATCCGGGTCGGGGTCGGGTCATGCTGGCCTTCCATATGTTCTGCCATGAAGACGCTGGTGCCGCCGCCGATACCGCCCGCGCGCCGCTCAACGCCTATCTGAAATCTCTGGTCGACGGCGCCAGCCACTGGCTCTCGGGCGCCAACTCGACCGACTATCCCGGCTACGACAAGATCATCGCCGGCCTGTCGAAAGAAACCTTCGAGACTCAGGTCGCGAAGGGCGCCGCCTGGGTCGGCGATCCCGCCGCGATCCGTCAAACCATTGCCGACTATTACGACCGCGTCGGCGGCTTCGAAATCGCCTCGCTGCAGGTCAACTTCAACACGATCGCCGTCGACGACGCCGAGCGTTCGGTCCGCCTGTTCTCGAAAGAGGTGATGCCGCACTTCGGCGGCTGATCTGCCAGCTCAGTTTTCGGCCTTGCCCGCGTTGGCGGGCAGGTCGATATGCACGGTCGTGCCCTGGCCCGGCGCGCTGTCGATGGCGATCTCGCCGCCATGGGCATCGATGATCGCGCGCGCCAGCAGCAGGCCGATGCCGACGCCGCCCTGTTCCCTGGCATAGGGGCCGTCGATCTGACCGAACGGCTTGAAGATCTCCTCCAGGCCTTCGGGCGGGATGCCGTGGCCCTTGTCGGCCACGGTGACGCGCAGTCTGGTCGGTGTCGGCCGGGTCAGGCTGATGCGGACCGTGCCGCCGACATCGCTGAATTTCACGGCGTTCGAGATCACTTCGCCGAGCGCGATGCCAAGCTTCTGGCGGTCGCCGCGCAGGGTGGCATCGCCGCGCTGCAGCCGACGCGCCAGCTTGATGTCGCGTGCGAACATCGGCTCGGCCGCCTTGTCGAGCTCCCGGGCGACCAGTGCGCGCAGATCGACCTTGTCGTCCGCCAGGTTCAGCTTGTGCCGTACGAAACCCTCGAGCGACAACATCCGCAGCACCTGCGCTTCCAGGCTGCCGGCCGACTGCGCGATGTCGTTCAGCACCGACAGCTGCCGCTTGTCGCAGATGGCGCCGTAGGCGCCGGCGGAGAGCGCCTGGGCGAAGCCGCCGATATGGTTCAGCGGCGTCAGGAACTCGTGGCTCAGGTTCGACAGGAAGTTGGCCCGCGCCTCCTTGTCCAGCATGGCGAGCGCCGCCGTCTGCGCCTCCTGTACATGCTGCTTTTCGCGGCGATCGAACTCGGTTACGTCTTCGCAGGTCGACACCGAGCGGCCGTCCGTCAGCGGCCGGTGCGTGACCGAGATCATTCGGCCGTCTTTCAGCTTCTGTTCGTAGCTCGTGGTGCCCGGCGTGCGGAACTGCTGCATGCGGCTGGCGATCGCGGCGTCGCGGTCGGGCGGATCGTAGTTTCCGATCTCGATGCTGTAGCGCAGGATCTCCTCGATGCTGACGCCGGGTCGCACCCGATGGGAAGAGAAGCCATACATGTCGAGATAGGTCTGGTTGCAGACGATCAAACGCTCGTCGGCGTCGAACAGGCAGATGCCGTTGCGGGCATTGTCCAGTGCCAGGTTCAGCAAGCTATTCTTCTCGCCGAGCTGCACCATTGTCCGCTTGAGTTCGCTCTCCACCTCGCTCAATCGCTCGCGGTCGCGCAGACTGCTCAGCACGTGCTGAAGCGCCCGGTCGACCAGATGGAGCTCGATCTCGTCGCGCCCGAGATAGTCCACGATCTCGTCCCCGTTGGCGTCAATCGCGGTCGGCGCGGTCATGCCGATGACGATTATCGGCGGACAGGATTGGGCGGCAAGGATCGCATCGGGAAGCCGGCCGTCGGAATCGCACAGACGAGCGCCGACGAAGCAGACGCCGTAATCGCCGCCGGCCAGACGGCGGGCCGCGCTGTCCGCTGTCGCCGCCACGTCGACGGCGCGGAACCGGTGCCGCGTCCGCGACAGTGCGTCGGTCAGCCGCCGGCGGCAATCGGTGTCGTCCATGACCAACAGGCAACGCGGCGCTGGCGCGGCCGCGCGGGTCATGATCTCGACGGTCCCGGTCGGCGCGCCGGTTCGCCCTGGTGCCTGGTCGCCCACGGGACGCTTGTCTCTGGTTGCCTGTCCATTCCCACACGTGGGGTTAGATTGCCCCGATCACAAATTACCCGCCATCGGCTAACGAACCGTCAACCGCAATCTTCTAATGCATCGGCCGGCCAGGAACCGCTTGTCTTGGCGGGTTCGAGGGGTCACGCTATTCGCTTGTCAATGAGAGCCGCTCAGGCCGTCGCGATCGCAACAGGGAGAACCGCATGTCACTTCAGGACAGCCTCAACACTTTGTTAGGGAATGCCGTTTCGAACGGCGATGTGCCGGGCGTGGTCGCCGCGGTCACCGACCGTGACGGCAATATCTATGAAGGCGGTTTCGGCGAGCGGGTGCTCGGCGGCGGCGCCGCTATGACGCCGGACACCGTGGTCTGGATCGCCTCGATGACCAAGGCCGTCACCGGGGCCGCGGCCATGCAGCTGGTCGAGCAGGGCAAGCTCGACCTCGACGCGCCGGCCGGCAACGTGGTCTCGCACCTGGGCGAAGTGGAGGTGCTGGACGGGTTTGACGACAACGGCCAGCCCAGGTTGCGGGCGCCGAAGCGGCCGGTGACGCTGCGCCACCTGCTGACGCATACCGCCGGCTACGCCTACGAGATCTGGGACGGGTCAATCGTCAAATACCAGGAGGCCAAGGGCCTGCCGGGCGTCACCACCTGCGAGAACGCGGCCCTTCTGACGCCGTTGCTGTTCGATCCGGGCGACCGCTGGGAATACGGCATCAATATCGACTGGGCCGGCAAGATGGTCGAGGAGGTCAGCGGCCAGAAGCTCGGCGACTACATGCAGGCGAACATCTTCGCGCCGCTGGGCATGACCTCGACGGCCTTCAAGATCACGGCCGAGATGCGGGCGCGCATGGCCAAGATCCATCAGCGCGGCGACGACGACGGTTTCGAGGCACTGGACCTGGAACTGCCGCAGGAGCCCGAGTTCGAGATGGGCGGCGGCGGTCTGTACTCGACCGTTGGCGACTACACGAAGTTCATCCGCATGATCCTGAACAACGGCAGCGCCAACGGCCAGCAGGTCCTCAAGCCCGAGACCGTCGAGATGATGTCGCGGAACCAGATGGGCGATTGCCGGGTGTCGATGCTGAAGACCATGATGCCGCCGTTGTCGAACGACGCCGAGTTCTTCCCCGGCATGTCGAAAACCTGGGGCCTCAGCTTCATGATCAACGACGAGGACGCGCCGACCGGCCGTCCGGCCGGCAGCCTCGCCTGGGCCGGGCTCGCCAACTCCTACTACTGGATCGACCCCAAGAACGGCATCGGCGGCGCCTACGCGACGCAGATCCTGCCCTTCGTCGACAAGAAGTCGTTGCCGCTCTATCTCGACCTCGAGACCGCGGTCTACCGGAACCTGTCGTAGCGGCTGCGGGACGGCGGTCGCGCGGGAAACGATGCGCGGTCGCCGTCTCCAAGTCGGTCGGTGATGCGGAGAGCGAATGTCGGCGGCCGGTTTCGAGACCATACCGCGGATCGACGTTGCCGGGCTCTATGACGGTGGCCCGCGGGCGCGGCGCGATCTGGCGCGTCGGCTGCACGGGGCGCTTCGCGATGTCGGCTTTGCCTATGTCACCGGCCACCGGGTCGCCGGCGACCTGATCGACGGTCTGCGCGCGCAGGCCAGGCGCTTCTTCGCGCTGCCCATGGCCGACAAGCAGGCCATCGCCATCAACGCCCAGCACCGGGGTTACATGGCGCCCAACAGCTCGACCATCGTCACCTCGTCGGTGGCGACGGTCCGCAAGCCGAACCAGAGCGAGTCTTTCCTGGCCCTGCACGAGCTGGCGCCGGACGATCCTGATGTCGTCGCCGGCAGGCCGTTGCAGGGGCCGAACCAGTGGCCCGCCGCGTTGCCGTCGTTCCGGCCGGCGGCATTGGCGTACATGGCCGCGATGGAAGCGCTGTCGCGCCGTCTGGTCGGCCTGATCGCGCTCGGCCTTGATCTGCCGGAGGACTACTTCGCGCCATACTTCGAGCGCCCGACGGTGTTCCTGCGCCTGCTGCATTATCCGCCGACACCGGACGAGGACGGCCTGTTCGGCTCGGCGCCGCACACCGATTACGGGTTCATCACGCTGCTGGCCCAGGACGATGTCGGCGGGCTCGAGGTGCGCAACCGTGACGGCCGCTGGATTGCGGCGCCGCCGGTCGACGGCAGTTTCGTCTTGAATGTCGGCGACATCCTGTCGCGCTGGAGCAATGGGCTTTTCGCCTCGACGCCGCACCGCGTGATCAACCGGTCGGGACGGCAGCGCTATTCCCAGCCCTATTTCTTCGACCCGTCCATGGACAGTGTCATCGCGCCGCTGCCGGACTGCGCCGGAGCGGACGGCGCGTCCGATTTCGCGCCCGTTCGCTATGGCGACTATCTGATGTCCCGCCTCGACCAGAACTACGACTACCGCAAATCGGGTTAGCCGGCCTTGGCGTAGGCGCGCAGGCGGCCGGCCGGCAGCCGGACCACGGCCGTCGTACCCTGGCCGGGTGTGCTGTCGAGCGTCAGCGAGCCGCCGTGCAGCTCCGCCAACGCCTTGCTCACCGACAGGCCGAGGCCGGTGCCTTCGGCGGCGATATCGGCGCTCAGCTCGGCCTGCTCGAACGGCGACAGCACGCGTTCGATCGATGCCGGATCGATGCCGATGCCGTCGTCGCGCACCGACAGCGCGACGTCGCCGTCGGCCGTCCGTTGCAGCGACACCTCGATCCGCCCGCCTTCCGAGGTGAACTTCACGGCGTTGGACAAGAGGTTCAGCAGGATCTGCCGCAGCAATCGGGAGTCGGCCCAAAGCTGGATCGGCCCGCTGATGTCGGCCAATGCCATTGTCAGCTTCGCGGCCTCGGCACGCGGCTGCATCAAGCGCAGGCAGTCGCGTGTCAGGTCGTCCACGTCGACCACCTCCTCGTTCAGATCCAGCTTGCCGGCCTCGATCTTCGCCAGGTCCAGCAGATCCGAGACGATGCCCAGCAGATGCTGACCGCTGGCGTGGATATCCGCGGCATAGCCCTTGTAGGCCTCGACGCCGACCGGACCGGCAATTTCGTCCCGGATCATCTCCGAAAAGCCGATGATGGCGTTCAGCGGCGTGCGCAGCTCGTGACTCATACCGGCCAGGAATTCCGATTTCGCGCTGTTCGCCCGCTCGGCCTCGAAGGTCGCCCGCTGCAGTTCCTGCTCCATGCGCTTGCGCTCGGTGATGTCGGTGCCGATGGTGACGGTGCTGCCGTCGGCCATGCGTTGTTCGCGGATCAGAAACCACTGGTCGCCGCGGCGGGACATTTCAAATGGACCCTCGGGATAGCGGTGGCGCAGCAGACGCTGCTGCAGCCACGTTTCCTCCCGGCCCCCGGCTTCGGGCACGAGGCCCGCGGCAAGAACGGCGCGGATATAGTCTTCGTAGCTGACGCCCGGCCGTGTCGCTTCCGGCACTTCGGCGTTGATGTCGCGATAGCGCTGGTTGCAGATCAGCAACCGGTCGTCCGGGCTCCACAGCACGAATATGTCCACCAGGCCCTCGACCGCCGTCGACAGTCGTTGCTGCGCCAGCTCGGCTCGTTGTTGGGCCTTGTACTGTTCGGTCAGATCGGATCCGGTGCCGCGATAGCCCTTGAACGTGCCGTTCTCGTCGAATATCGGGACGCCGCTGATCCTCATCCAAACATCGCCCTTCGATCCACGACGGCGGTAGGCGAAATCTTTGAATGGCTGCCGCGCCTCGAGCGCCGCCAGGTGCTCAGTCCAGGTCTCCGCCGATACGTCGGGAATGCCGACTTCCTCGCGCCGCTTGCCGTAGTGCCATTCCGCCGGTAGGCCGGCCACCCTCTCGATCTCGGCCGAGATGTAGGTGAAGCGAAGATCGGCGTCCATTTCCCAGAACCAGTCCGAGGACGCCGCGGCGAAGTCGCGGAAGCGGCTCTCGCCATCCGCCAGCGCCTGCGCCATCAGCACCCTGTCGGTGATGTCGGTGCCGGTGCCGCGATAGCCCAGAAAGACGCCATTGGCGTCGAACACCGGTTTGCCGTTGATCGACAGATAGACGCGGGTGCCGTCCGGCTTGGTGCGCGGATGCTCGAACCCGCGAAACGGCCGGTGCGCCTTCAGGTCGTCGAGATGGCGTTGCCAGTAATCGGCCGCGACGCCGGGGTTGCCGGTTTCCTCACGCGTCCGCCCCAGCATTTGCTTTGCCGATACGCCGGCGATCTCGCTCATGCGCGAGGAGAAGTAGCTGAACCGGAGATCCTGGTCCATTTCCCAGTAGAAGTCGGACGCCGCGTCAGCGAAATGCCGGAACCGCTGCTCGCGCGCCCGCAGCTCGTCGATATGAGCGGTCGACACTTGCTTTAGGAGATCGTTGAACGACGTGACGATGTCGCCGATCTCGTCGGCCTTCGGATAGGTCAAGGCGTAGCGCCCGGCATGGGCGGTATCGCGGCGGGCGGCGAGCAGCCCCTGTCTCAGCTGCAGGATCGGCCGCAGGACCTTTTGGCTGAGGATCAGCACGGTAGCCGCGGCGACGCCCAGCGACAGAATCAGGACCAGGCCGGCGATGCGCCAGACGAACGCGGTCAGTTCCGTACCGATCCAGGCCGCATCCAATCTAGCCGCGACCGCGAACGGCAGGCCGGTCGCGTCCGGCGTCCACAGGACATCCAGGTTGGCGCCGTCGGCCGAGCGTTCGCGACGAAAGGCGTCGTCCGTCGGCGTCAGGTCGGGCGCGACGCCGAAGCTGCCGATCGTTGTGCCGTCGGCGCGAAACAGCGTCCCGCCGCGAAAGTGCGGCGACCTGTTCAGCAATCGGCCGGTCAGCATCAGGTCGCGGTCGCTGGCGTGCGCCCTTGGCCCGAAAGCGGCGATGGCCGCGGTCATCCCGGCGTCTTCCAGCCGGTCCAGCAGATCGGTCTCGTAGCGCAGGTATGACGGCACCAGCACGATGGCCTCGATGATCAGGATGCTGACAAAGACGGTCAGCGCGACGGTCCGGCATAGCCGGCTGCGCAGCAACTCGCCGCCGATGCCGGGTGGAACCGGCGGGTCTGGTCGTGACTGATGATCCGACATCCGTGCGGCCGGCTGGTCTTCCTGATACGCGTTGCCGGCGATAGTCTGCCGTTCGGCCTTGTAACAATGGTTAATGACCGGCGCGGAATGAAGATTTCCTTGCTATTTTCCTGTCGTATTCTCGTTTTTCGGGATTGTCGGCTAATTTCGGTGACGCCTGACGGCGAATTCACGGCTAGACAGGCCACCCGTACAGTGCCCACTCTTTAGCAGTTTCGAAGGTGGCGTCCGGCGACCGGGCCGGTGGCCGCCGGGTGTCGCGGAGATCCGCCATGAGCGCGCCGACGAACCGGAACGTTGATGCCAGAACGCGCGTTGCGCGGCAGGGCGACGCGCGGACGATCGCCGAGTTGTATTTGTCGGCGTCGGGCGACGTCGCCCAGCGGGTCTGGTCGCGGCATGTCCGGGGCGATGCCTCCGTGCTCGATGTCGGCGAGCAGGTCTTCGCCCGGGCCGAGGGCCGGCTGACCTGCGACCACAGCATCGTCGTCGAGGTGGGCGAGACCGTCGTCGGCATGATGGTGGCCTTTCCCAACGACGCGGCGGGCGCGAGCCGGCGCGTCGATCAGCTCGATCGTATTCCGGTCGAGTTTCCGGAATGGCCGGCCGAACGCATGCTGCACATCGCCGCGATGGTGTTGCGGCCGGACTATCGCGGACAGGGGCTGGGCGAGAAGCTGCTGAACCTGGCCGAGACCGAGGCCGCGACCACGGGGCTCGCGGCGACCACCGTCATCGTGCCCGCGCGAAACGAGACCGGCTGTCAGTTCCTGCGCGACCACGGCTATATGGAATTCGATCGCCAGGACCTGCCCGACCCGCCGCGGGACGGGCGGTCGACGCAGGCCATCCTGTTCGCGAAATACGTCGGCTGACTCAGGTCGCCGATCCGCAGACGCGCAGATCCTCGATCGCTCTTGTCGGCCCGCGCGACCTGGCGCCCGTCGTGATCGGCTTGCTCCCGGTTTTGACCGATCCGCTGCCAAGCCGGCCCTGATCGGCGAGCTTGGTCGCCTCGTCCATGCGCCCGAGCTTGACCAGCGCCGCGGCCAGTGCCATGCGCGGCCAGATGTCGGTGTCGGATAACCGCGTCCCCGACGGTCCGGCCGTATCCCGTGCGTCATGCCGGACCGACGGCGAGGTCTGTCGAGACAGGCTCAACGCCCGGTCGATGTGCCGCACCGCTTCATCTTGCCGCCCCAGCACGGCCTGAATCTGGCCCAGGCTGAGATAGGCCTGCGCGTGGCTGGGCGTTTCCGCGACCGCGCGCTCCAGCAGTTCCAGACCGGCCTCGTGGTCGGCGCCGAACGCCATGGCCCCGCCCAGCACCATGACGGGGAACGAGTCCGACGGCTGCAGGTCGATCGCCCGCTGCGCCAGCCGGATCGACTGTGCCATCTCCTGGGCGACGTCGCTCGCCAGGTTCAGCGCCACCCGCACCAGATGCACGTAGGCGAGCCCGGCATAGGGCGCGGCGAAGCCCGGCGCCAGCGTGTTGGCCTGTCGGAAATGCGCTTCCGCCTTGTCGACCTCCTCGCGCGTCAGCCGATAGGCGTGCCGCATGCCGTGTTGGAATTGTTCCCAGGCGTCGAGGTTGTCGGCCTGCAGCCGCGGCAGCCGCTCGCGCTGGTGCACGCGGATCTGGGCGTCGATCGTTTCGATGATCTCGCCGCTGATATCGTCCAGCAACGCGAAGATGTCGTCGATGTCCCGGTCGTAGCGGTTGGCCCAGAGCTGCTGGCCCGACCGCGGGTCCACCAGGCGGGCGGTGACGCGGATCCGACCGTCGGCCCGGCGCACGCTGCCCAGGATCACATATGTCGCGCCCAGCTCGGCATGCAGCGCCGTCAGGCCGTCCCCGTCGTGACCGGTCTCAAACGTCGATTGCCGCGAGAACACGTGATAGTCGCTGATCTTCGACAACTCGACGATCAGGTCCTCGGTGATGCCGACGGCGATATGGTCCTGGTCGGCGTCGACGGTCAGGCTGTCGAACTGCAGGATCGCGATCCGCGGCTTGGCCGCGAAGGTCGAACTCTCGGCCGCGGCGCCGTTCGTTGCCGGCGGTTCGCCGGCCATGGCGCCGGTTTTCTGATCGTTGCGCGTATGCCGCCGCGCCTCGTCGAACAGATCCTTGGTCTCGTCTTCCGGCTCGGCGCCCAGGTGTTCGCGCACGGCGTCGACACAGCTCGCATACTGCTTGATCGCGGCGTTGTGCCGCCCCCGCCGGATCAGCGTCCGGATAATCGCGCGATGCGCCTCCTCGCAGGCCTCGTCGGCCCGCAGCAGCTGCAGTGCCAGGCTCTCGGCCGCATCGAACGCCGGCTCCGAGCCGGCGATCTCGGAGAGCTTCTCGGCCAGCCGCTCGGCGACGTTACGCAGCGACTGCCGTTCGATGCGCAGCCAGTCGTCGAAGCTGGCGTCAGCCGCCTTGACGTCACTCAGCAGATCGCCGCGGTAGAGCAGCGCGGCCCGTGTAAGCGCGTCCTCACCGCCGTCCGTCAGCAGCGACGCAAATTCCTCGACGTCGACCTGCACCGCGTCGGCTTCCAGTCGCAGCTCCGTCGCCGACGTCCACAGCGCGTCGCCGGCGTCGTGGCTTTCCAGCAGCCGCCGGATGTCGCTCAGCGCCCGGCGCAGGCTACCCGATGACTGCGCGTCGCCGCGGTCGCTCCACAAGAGGTTGCGCACGGCCTCGCGCCGGATGGTCTTGCCCGGGTTGAACGCCAGCAGCGCGAACAGCATGGCTGTCTTGCGGGTCGGAAATTCGATCGCAGCGGTGCCGTCGACGGCCAACGGGCCAAGCAGGCGAACGGTCAGCATGATCGGTCACCGTGCGTTGCCGTGGCCGGCGGCGATCCGATGCTTATCGCGATGGCGTTCCGGATTGGCGGTTTTCGTGTTTTCGCGCATTTGTGCGAACTATCCCCACGGGCGTCGGTTGAGTCCGAGGCCCCGATGCAGTCTGGACGCGATGCGTGTTTCGCCGATGTCGCGAAACCGTGAAATTGGTTTCAATTGTTTCCGCCCGACCGAAGCGTTCTCGACCGGCCAATCGAAAAATTTTTTCCGCCCTGTCGAATTCACGCTCAGGTAACGCCAAGCCGCGCGGCGAAATCACGCGCGCCCCCCATCTTCCGTTTCGGGTCGCGGACGAATCCGTCTCGCCGGCCCCGAATGCGAACGTTTTGAGGGAGTCGATGCAGCTTTGGTTCTAAGGGTTTCGGACCGACCGGCGGATGCGCGCCCGCGTCCACGCGATCCGCGCCGCCGACCTGGACCAGCCATGGAACCTCACCGATTCCCACCATCCGGCCCGGCGCCGGATCATCCGACATCGGTTCTGAATTGAAAGGAATGGAACAATGTCCACGCTTGGTTTTGCCGAATATCTCTGGCTTGACGGCAGTCAGCCGACACAGCGTATCCGCTCGAAGGCGCGGGTCGTCCAGGTCCCCGAACAGCCCGACGCGGCCGATTTTCCGGAATGGAGCTTCGACGGCTCGTCGACCGAACAGGCGACCGGCGACGATTCCGATTGCTTCCTGCTGCCCGTGCGCGTCGCCGCCGACCCGCTGCAGGGGCCGGGCCATTACCTGGTGCTCTGCGAGGTTCTGAACCCCGACGGCACGCCGCATGCGACGAACCAGCGCGCCCGGCTGCGCCAGGTGCTCGATGCCATCGATCCCGAGGACGCGCCGTGGGTCGGCTTCGAGCAGGAATACACGATCTATCGCGACGGCCGTCCGCTCGGCTTTCCGGCGAACGGGTTCCCCGGGCCGCAGGGGCCTTACTACTGCGGCGTCGGCGCGGACCGCGCCTTCGGCCGTGACGTGGTGTTGCGCCACGCGCATGCCTGCCTTGCCGCCGGCTTGCGTTTCTACGGCATCAACGCCGAGGTGATGCCCGGCCAGTGGGAGTTCCAGATCGGCTACCGCGGCATCGAGGACGAAACCGGCGATGCGCTCGCCATGGCCGACCATCTCTGGATGGCGCGTTACCTGCTGCACCGCGTCGGCGAGGCCGCCGGCGTGATGATCTCGTTCGACAACAAGCCGGTGCAGGGCGACTGGAACGGCGCCGGCATGCACACGAACTTCTCGACCTCGGCGACCCGCGATCCGCGGCGCGGCTTCGACGCCATTCATCAGGCCGTCGCCAGCCTGGAAGACAGTCACGAGTTCCATATCGGCTATTACGGCGACCGCCTCTACGAACGGCTGACCGGCCTGCACGAGACCTGCGACATCGACACCTTCAAGTCGGGTGTCGCGCATCGCGGCGCCTCGATCCGGATCCCGCATCCGGTGGCGATCAAGGGCCACGGTTATCTGGAGGACCGCCGTCCCGGCGCCAACGCCGATCCCTATCTCGTCGCCGCCTGCCTGATCGCGACGGTCTGTGACGCCACGCAGGCGTTCCATGCCTTCGACTTGGGCGACCAGGCGGTCGCTGCCTAAGCGCGGCGCCCCATGGGGCGCCGCATTCATCGGAGAAGAAAATGAAACGCTTCAATCTCGCGATCGGCCTCACGGCGGCATTGGCGTCGCTCTTGGCCGCGCCGGCCCTGGCGGCGGATCCGACCGCCGCCGAGGTCGGCTTCATCCTCAACAATCTGTTCGTGCTGCTGTGCGGCGCGCTGGTCATGTTCATGGCCGCCGGCTTCGCCATGCTCGAGGCCGGCACGGTCCGCAGCAAGTCGGTGGCGGCGATCTGCACCAAGAACATTGCGCTTTACGCCATCGCCGGCGTGATGTTCTTCGCCTCGGGCTATCAGTTGATGTATGGCGACAGCACGGGCGGTCTCTTCGGCACGCTGGGGTTCTGGCAGGCCGACGATAGCGCCATCGCAGCCGGCGACCTGTCGGCCGGTCTGGCGCCGGCCACCGACTGGTTCTTCCAGATGGTGTTCGTCGCCACCGCCGCCTCGGTGGTCTCGGGCGCGCTCGCCGAGCGGGCCCGTTTCTGGGGCTTCGCCGCCTTCACCGTTGTGCTGGCCGGTCTGATCTATCCCGTGATCGGGCATTGGACCTGGGGCGGCGGCTGGCTCGCCGAGCTCGGCTTCGTCGACTTCGCCGGCTCCACGATCGTGCACTCGGTCGGCGGCTGGGCCGCCTTGGCCGGCGCGGTCATCATCGGCGCGCGGCAGGGCCGGTTCGACAAGAACGGCAAGGCCCGCGTGATGCTGCCGTCGTCGATGCCGCACGTGACGTTGGGCACGTTCATCCTTTGGCTCGGCTGGTTCGGCTTCAACGGCGGCTCGCAGCTGTCGCTGTCCAGCGTCGACGATGTCGTCGCGGTGGCGCACATCTTCGTCAACACCAACGTCGCCGCCGCGGCGGGCGTGGTGACCATCGCCATTGCCAGCCAGCTGATGCTGCGGCGTCTCGACCTGCCGCTGATCCTGAACGGCGCGCTTGCCGGCCTGGTCAGCATCACGGCCGAGCCGTTCGCGCCGACGATCTGGCAGGCCATGCTGATCGGCGCCGTCGGCGCGCTGGTGATGATGGCGGCCAGCCGTCTGATGGAAGCGCTGTCGATCGACGACGTGGTCGGCGCGGTGCCGGTGCACCTGGCGGCCGGCATCTGGGGCACGCTCGCCGTGGCGCTCACCAATGCGGACGCCAGCTTCGCCGTCCAGGCAATCGGCGTTGCCGCCGTCGGCGTCTTCGTCGGCTCGGTTTCGCTGGTCGCGTGGCTCGCGCTCAAGGCGACCGTCGGCATCCGGCTGCGGCGCGCGCACGAAGAAGCGGGCGGGGATATCGCCGAGCTCGGTATCCGCGCTTACAACCTGTCATGACCTTGACATGACCTTGGTGGGGGCCGGCCGTCGCGCCGGTCCCCATCCTCTTTGGATGATCAGACAATGAATGCAAACATCTCGAATATCGTGTTCAAGGCGCTGGACGAGACCGGCGCCGGTGTCGTTCCGGCCAAGGACATCTGGGCGCGACTCGCCCAGGCCGGCCTGACCCGGGACGACCCCCGGCTGTCGGCGCTGTCCGAGCGCCTGGCGCGGCGGGCGGAGGACGGCGACGGCATGGTCGATGCCGCGTCCTTCGTCGAACTGGTCCACACCGGCCAAACGCTGTTGGAACGCACGCTGAAGGACGAGCTGGTGATCCCGCAGTTCGCGGACTTTGCCGGACACCTGCAGCGGCTCTATGACGAGATCAAGCCGCAGACGTCGGGCGAGGTCGCGAACTACATCCCGCAGCTCGCCCGCGTGGCGCCTGAACAGTTCGGCGTCTCGATCTGCACGATCGACGGTCAGCGCCTCAACCTCGGCGACTTCGACACCAAGTTCACCTTCCAGTCTGCCTGCAAGCCGTTGCTGTATTGCGGCGCGCTCGAGGCCTGGGGCGAACAGCATGTACACCGGCATGTCGGCCGCGAGCCGAGCGGCATGTCGTTCAACGAGCTGTCGCTCAACAAGAACGGCCAGCCGCACAATCCGATGATCAATGCCGGCGGCGTCATGTCAGCCAGCTTCTGGCACCCGGACCTGCCCATGGCCGGCCGCTTCGAGCGATTGAGCGACCTGGTCGCGACACTCTCCGGCGGCCGCCGCCCCGGTTTCGACAATGCGATCTTCTATTCCGAGCGCGATACCGCCGACCGCAACTTCGCGCTGGCCCATGCCATGCGCGAGACCGGCGCCTTCCCGGAAGGTACCGATATCTTCCAGACGCTGGACCTCTATTTTTCCGCCTGCTCGATCGAGACCACGGTCGAGCGCATGGCGACGCTTGCCGCCACTTTCGCCAACGGCGGAATCTGTCCGCCGACTGGCGCGCGGGTGTTCTCCGACGCGACGGTCAAGAACTGCCTGTCGATGATGTATTCCTGCGGCATGTACGACTATTCCGGCGAGTTCGCCTTTCGCGTCGGCATGCCGGCGAAGTCGGCCGTGTCCGGCGTGATCTTCGCGGTCGTGCCCAATGTCATGGGCATCGCCGTCTGGTCGCCACGGCTCGACAGCTACGGCAACAGCGTGCGCGGTGTGTCGTATCTCACCAGGCTGGTCGAGACCTTCAACTTCCACAACTACGACAGCCTGCTGGATTCGCAGAAGATCGATCCGCGCGTCCGGCGTCAGACCTTCGAGGCCAACGTCACCTTCAGCGCCATCAACGCCGCTAGCCGCGACGACGTCGACGAGCTGAAGCGGTTGGTTGCCTACGGCCACATGCTTGACAAGGCGGACTATGACGGCCGTACGCCGCTGCACCTGGCGGCGGTGGAAGGTCATATCGCCGCCGTCCGCTACATCCTGGCGCAGGGCGTCGACCGCACCCCGGTCGACCGGTGGGGCAACACGCCACTCGACGACGCGCGGCAGAACGGCCATGCCCGGATTGCCGATCTGCTTGCCGGCGCCGACAAGCTGCCCGGCACGGCGGGCAAGGGCGGCAAGGCCGAGGCCGACACTGCCAAGAAGGGCCGCAAGGCCGCCTGACGATGCGCGGCCAACGACGGGCGCTGGCGCCTAGTCGTTGGCCGCCATCATCACCGTGCGCCGCGCACGTCCGCGCGTTTCGACTTGCCAGATTCGATCCTCGATCAATTCGCCGATCAGTTCACCGTGGGTGACCGGCGCCATGTGCCCGACATCCGGGATCTCCTCATGGCGGGCCGTGGGAATGTTTTCGACCACGATCTCCGCCACGCGGCGCGTCACCGCCGGTGATTTCTCGCCTGACAGCATCAATGTGGGGCAGGTGATGCCTTGGCATCGGCTCGCGACCCAGGTCTCGGACAGGCCCGCCGCGAAGTCGTGCACGACCTGTCCGGCCTGGCGTGTCAGCAGGTCGCGCACTTCGGACGGTGTCCGCGCCCAGGCGCCGTCACCGTTCCAGAAGTCGATGAACTGACTCATGCCCGCTTCCGGCACGCGGCCGGCGACGGCCTCGGCCAGCCGGCGTCCCACCAGGTCGATCTGGCGCAGCAGCGCCCGGTCGCGGCGGCCGCCCTCGCGCAGCAGATGCACCAGCACCGGCTCGTACAGCACCAGGCTGCGCACCAGATCCGGCCGCATCAGCGCAATCTTGACCGCCACGGCGGCGCCGTAGGAGTGCCCGACCAGATGCACCGGTCCCGGCCGCCGCGCGATCAGAACCGCGATCGGCGCGGCGACATCGGCCAGCCCCTGCCGGCCCGACCGCGACAGGGCATTGGACTGCCCGTAGCCCGGCAGATCGGGCGCGGTCACGCAATGCCGGCCCGTCATCCGTGCCGTCAGCGCCCGCCATTGAACGGACGAGGATGCTGAAGCGTGGAGCGCGACCACAGGGCTGCCGTAGCCCGTGCAGTCGAACGCGATAGCCGTGCTGCCGGTGTCGGTATTGAACATCATGATGGGCCTCCGTTACTGGCCGGTCGTCGTGTGATGGATCACCGCGGGATCTGCGGGAACGCGTCATATCGGTGTAACGCGGCAACCGACCGGCCGCTTGGAAGGCATTTGGAGATTTTCTGTAGAATTCTTACAGTCGCGTCATGGTGGCATTGGCCAATCCGCGAGAACGCGTTGCGAGGCGGCGATGATTTACCGCTTCGCCGACCGCGCGCTTGACACCGACCGCTGCGAGATCCGGCACGGCGAGGAGGTGCGCGCGGTCGAGCCGCAGGTTTTCGACCTGCTCTGTTATCTGATCGAAAACCGCGCGCGCATCGTCAGCAAGGACGAGATCTTCGAGAGCGTCTGGCAGGGGCGGCTGGTGTCGGAGTCAACGCTCAGCAGCCGGGTCAAGGACGCCCGGCAGGCGATTGGCGACAGCGGCCGCGCGCAGAACCTGATCCGTACGATCCACAAGAAGGGTTTCCGCTTCGTCGCCGATGTCGTCGTCGACGCCGGGTCGGCGAGCGGTGCGACGGAGATCGCCGCGTCGCCGGCCCCGCGCGAGCACCCGTCCGTCGCGGTCTTGCCGTTCGACGATCTCTCTGCCGACCGCGATCAGGAACATCTGGCCGATGGTCTGGTCCAGGACGTCACCATGCTGCTGGCCCGGGTGCCCGGCTTTTTCGTCATCGCCCGCAACTCGACCTTCGCCTACAAGGGGCGGCCGGTCGATGTTCGCACGGTCGCCCGCGATCTCGGCGTCCGCTACATCGTCGAAGGCAGCGTGCGCGCGGCGGGCGACAGGATCCGCGTCGCCGCCGAGTTGATCGAGGGTGCGACCGGCACGCATCTCTGGGCCGACAGCTTCGATCGCCAGCGCGCCGATCTCTTTGCCGTACAGGACGAGGTCGCCCAGGGCATTGTCGGCGCGCTGCAGCCGCAGTTGATCCTGGCCGAGGCCGCGCTGGCGCGTGGCCAGACGCCCGACAGTGTCGATGCCTGGGGCTACGCCGCGCATGCCTGGGTAACGCTGTTCGGCATGGGCCGCGCCGACACCGACCGGGCCGAGCCGTTGGCGCGCCGGGCAGTCGATCTCGATCCCGACTATGGCTTCGGGCACGCCGTGCTTGCGCAGGTGCTGTCCTGGCGGTCCTACAACGGTTGGACCGAGGACTGGTACGCCGACGCCAAAGAGGCGATCGTGGCCTCGGAACGCGCCATGGCGCTCGCCCGCAACGATCCCAACGTGGTGCTGTCGCGCGGCATGGCGCTGCACTATATGGGCCTGTTCCTGAAGGCGCATCCGGTGCTGCGGCGCGCCGTCGAGCTCAATCCCAACGCGGCGATGGCCTGCTCGTTGCTGGGCCACAGCCACGCCATTCTCGGAGAGCCGGCAGAGGGCATTCCGCTCATCGAGCGCGCATTTCGCCTGAGCCCACGCGATCCCATGGCGTTTCTGTTCCACTGCCATCTGTCGCACGGGCATTTCTTTTCCGGCCGGTTCGAGGAAGCGCGGCAGCACGCCGAGACGTGCCTGCAACTCGCGCCCGGCAGCATCGAGGGTCATCTCTACCTGGCCGCCGCCCTGGTCCGGCTCGATTGCGAGGACGCGGCGCGGCGCGAGATCGCCCGCATCGAGACCAATTCGCCGACGGCCGCCCTGAAGCACGTGTTCCGCCCCCGCACCGAGGGCACGCTGTGGGGCAACTACACCGACGCCCTGCGCCGGGCCGGGCTGGAGCCGTAGAGCGTAAGCGCCATGGTCGCGCTCTCCGGCATCGATCTCGCCGTCGTCGCCGTTTATCTCGTCGCCGTTATCGCCTTCGGCCTGTGGGTCGGACGCGGCGAGCGGGATGCCACAGACTACTTCCTCGCCGGCCGGGCGCTGCCCTGGTACCTGATCGGGTTCTCCTTCTATGCCTCGAATATGTCGGGCGCCAGCTTCGTCGGCCTGATGGGCGCGGCCTACAGCCACGGCATGGTGGTCTTCAACTACGAATGGACCGCCACCATCGTGCTGATCTTTTTCGCGCTGTTCATGCTGCCGGTGTTCCTGCGCAGCCGGCTGTTCACGGTGCCGGCCTATCTCGAGACCCGCTTCGACCGGCGCGCGCGCTGGGCCTATGCCGGCTTCACGATCCTGACGCTGATGTTCATCGACACCGCCGGCGCGCTCTATGCCGGCGGCATCGTCGTCGGCACCGTTTTCCCGGGCGTCGAGCTCTGGCAGACCGGCGCCGCGCTGGCGCTGCTCGCCGGCGTCTACACGCTGTTCGGCGGTCTCAGGTCGGTCGTCGTCACCGACGCCATGCAGGCCGTGCTGATGATCATCGGCGCCGGCCTGATCTTCTGGTTCGGGCTCGGCGAGGTCGGCGGCTGGCAGGCGCTGATGACCGGTCTCGACGAGGCCAGCGTCCGCCTCATCAAACCGGCCGACGACGGTTTTCTGCCCTGGCCGGGCGTGCTCGGCGTCATCCTGCTCGGCTTCTACTACTGGACGCTGAACCAGTATTTCGTGCAGCGCGCGCTCGCCGCCCGCACGCTCGACGACGGCCGCAAGGGTGCGCTGTTCGGCGGCCTGTTGAAGCTGCCGAACGTGTTCCTGATGATCTTGCCGGGCATGATCGCCATCGTCCTGCTGCCGCAGCTCGACAACCCGGACCGGGTGTTCCCGACGCTCGCCTTCGAGCTCTTGCCGCTCGGCCTGCGCGGTCTGGTCCTGACCGCGCTGCTGGCCGCCATCATGTCCAGCCTCGACAGCGCGCTCAACGCCGCCGCCTCGCTGCTGACCATGGATTTCGTTAAGCCGCTGCGGCCGGCCACGTCGCAACGCGCGCTGCTGTTCGTCGGCCGCGGCTTCACCGCGCTGTTGATCGTCGTCGCCGCCTTCTACGCGCCGCTGATCGAGCGCTTCGGCTCGCTGTTCCAGTATTTCCAGTCGACGCTCGCCTATCTGGTGCCGCCCATCGTCGCGGTCTATCTCGGCGGCCTGTTCTGGCGGCGCTTCTCGCCGGCGAGCGGCTTCTGGGGCATCGCCGTCGGGCTGGGCGTGGGCTTTCTGCTGTTCCTGGCGCAGGAAGTGACCGGCGTCTGGACCGCGCTGGCGCTGCCCCCGATCCACTTCACCTACATGGCGCTGATCGTCTTCGGCCTCACGCTCGGCGTCATGCTCGTGGTGACGTTCGCAAGCCCGCCGCAGCCCGCGCCGCCCACGGCGTGCTTCCAATGGTCCGACCTGAAACCCGAGACGACTGCGGGCCGGTACGCCCTGTTGCGCGATTACCGCGTCCAGTCGGCGGCGCTCGCCCTGCTGATGATCGCCTTCATCGCCGCCTTCTGGTGACCGTCAGCCCGCTTTCACCAGGTCAGCGCCTTTCTCCGCCACGGCCACCGTCGGCGCCATGGTGTTGCCGGACGTGACGCACGGAAACACCGACGCATCGATGACGCGCAGGCCTTCCATGCCGTGCACCCGCAGGCTGGCGGGATCGGTCACCGCGTCCGCGCCGGTTCCCATCGCACAGGTCGAGGTCGGGTGGTACATCGTCATGCAGTGGGACTTGATGTAGTTGCGCAGATCGTCGTCCGACTGCACGTCGCGCCCCGGCTCCATCTCCATGCCGACATGGTCCTTGAAGGCCGGCTGGTCGGTGATCTTGCGCATGATATGGATGCCCCGCACCAGGTTCTGCATGTCCCGGTCGTCCTGGCAGAAATTATGCTGGATCAGCGGCTGCTCGAACGGGTCGGGCGAATGCAGACCGACATGGCCGCGCGAGTAGGGGCGCAGATCCGTCGCATGCATTGCCCAGCCATGCGCGAAAAAACTGTCCGCGGCCTGGGCCGACGCGATGGTCGTGCAGAAGAACAGCTGCAGGTCGGGCCGGTCGGCGCCCTCGTGCGACCGGACGAATCCGCCGGCCTCCGCGGTGTTCGAGGTAAAGGCGCCGCGCCGCCGGAAAATCCATTTCAGCACATGGCCGATATTCTTGTGCAGCACCGGCAGCGACAGGCCATAAGTGATCCGCGACGTCGACTTCTGCTTGACCCAGGTGTCGATGTGGTCCTGCAGGTTCTGTCCGACGCCGGGCAGTTCGTGCTGGACCTCGATCCCCTGCTTGACGATCTCATGGCCCGGCCCGATGCCGGACAGCATCAGGATCTGCGGCGTGTTGAAGGCGCCGGCCGCCATGATCACTTCCCGTTGGGCATTGACGGTCTGCGTCATGCCATTCTGGTCGTACTCGACGCCTGTAACGCGCTTGCCGTCCAGGATCAGCCTGCGCACGCGCGCCTCGGTGATGAACTCGACGTTGGGCCGGTTCTTGCAGCCGTTGGCGTAGCCCGATTCCATGCCCCATCGCTCGCCGCCCTTCTGCTGCAGCCAGT
This sequence comes from Alphaproteobacteria bacterium, assembly GCA_965232515.1. Classification (GTDB taxonomy): domain Bacteria; phylum Pseudomonadota; class Alphaproteobacteria; genus JANQKO01. Next base: position 4,975,768 of record CBDDPY010000002.1, read on the forward strand.
GATAGCCGATGCCTTCCTGGCTCTTGCCGTTGAAGTCGGGATTGATGTTGTAGCCGGCCTGCTTGCAGGCCTCGAAATAGACGTGGCACATGGGATTGGGGTCGCGCGGCGGCGCCACGTTGTAGGGCCCGCCGGTGCCGTGATAGTCGAGGTCGATCTGATCCCGGACCGGCCGGCCCTCGATGTGGAAGTTCGGTGTGTAGTCGGGATTGGTCGCGATCTCGAAGTTCTCGGACTTCTTGAAATATTTCAGCATCTCGTCGCGGCCCCAGCCAGGGGCGCCCAGCGCCTCCCACTGGTCGTAGTCTTCGTGCTGGCCGCGGATATAGATCATGCCGTTGATCATCGACGAGCCGCCCACCGCCTTGCCGCGCGGCAGGTCCAGCGCCGCGCCGCCCAGGCCCTGGTTGGGCTCGCCCTTGAACAGATAGGTCATTTTCGGGCCGCCCATGAACGCGAGGTTCGGCATCATGAACGTCACCATGCCGAGCGGCATCTTCACGATCGTCTTCGTGTGATTTCCGGCCTTGCCGTATTCCAGGATGCCGACCCGCACGTTGGGGTCTTCGCTCAGGCGGTAGGCAAGCACACAGCCCGCCACGCCGCCGCCGACGATCACATAGTCATACATTGCTAGCCTCCCTACTTGCCGATTCCGGATGTCAGGCCACGCACCAGCCAGCGCTGGAAGAAGATGGCCAGGAAATAGACGGGCACCATGGCGGCAAGCGACGCCACCGCCATCTGCCCGAAGCGCAGCTGACGGTCGCCCTGATAGAGCGACAGGCCGACGGGCACGGTCTGGGTGTCCTCGCTGCGCGCCAGAAAGGACGCGAACAGGAACTCGTTGTAGGACAGGACCAGGCAGATGATGCCCGTGCTGGCGATGCCCGGCATCAACAGCGGGATCACGATCCACCTGAGGATCTGTATCTGGTTCAGGCCGTCGATCTGCGCCGCTTCTTCGACGTCGACCGGCAGGCGCCGCACGAATGACGACAACAGCCAGAACGCCACCGGCAGGTTCATCACGCCATAGACCAGCGACATGCCGGCGAGCGTGTTCACCAGCCCGAGATTCTTCAGCAGAAAGAATAGCGGGAACAGCGCCACGATCGGCGGCGCCACGTAGCTGCCCAGAATCACCGCCGGCAGCCATGGATGGCCGAGATTGGACCGCGCGATCGCATGCGTCGCCGGCACCGCGATGAACAGCGTGATCAGCGTGCCGCACGCGGCGGCGATTGCCGAGTTGGCCAGATACTTATCGAGCGCGATCGACGCGAAGGCGTCCGGATAGTTCTTCCAGAACAGCACGGTCGGAAACACGTCGCCGGTGGCGATGTCGGCCTGGCTCTTCAGCGAGACCATGGCCATGTAGAGGATCGGAAAGGTGAAGAAGGCGAGCGCCAGCGCCAGCAGCGGCAGATAGACCCGGCGCTTCACGACAGCCTCGCGTCGGCGCGGTCATGCGCCATGGTGAACGGTACGGTCGCCAGCCCGACGACGATGGCGAACAGGATCGTCTGCGTCGCGGCCATGCCGATATCGAACTGCTGGATCGCGACCCGGTAGATGTAGAAGCTCGAGACCGTTGTCGCCTGTCCCGGACCCCCGGCCGTCAGCACGAAGACCAGGTCGAAGACCTTGAAGGCGATCACCAGCTTCAGGACGGCAATGCCGATCAGCGCCGGCAGCAGCATCGGCAGCGTGATGAAGCGAAAGATCTGGAAGTGCGTCTGGCAGTCGAGCTGCGCCGCGTCGAAGACCTCCTCCGGCAGCGTCTGCAGGGCCGCGAACGCCATCAGCGCCACGAACGGGCTCCATTGCCAGACGTCGGCGACGGCAAGGAAGAAAAACGCCGATGCCGGCTGGCCGAGGAAGCTGACGGGCTCGCTGATGATCGCCAGGTCCGCCAGGAACCCGTTCAGCCAGCCGCCCTGCGGCATCAGGATCAGCTGCCACATCACCGCCACCGTCACGGGCGGCGTCAGCAGCGGCAGCAGGATCAGCGTGCGGATCAGGTCCCGGCCCTTGACGGCCTGGTCGAGCAGCAGCGCGAGCGCGACGCCGAGGACCATCGCCATCCCCGTCGTCAGAAAGGAAAACCCGACCGAGCGGGCAATCGTCGCGGTGAACTTGGCATCGCCGACGGCGTCGGCATAGTTCGAGAATCCGACCCAGTCCTGAAACACCCGGCCGAGATTGCTTTCCGAGAACGACAGGAACAGCAGATAGACGAACGGATAGACGGCGAACACGACGATGCCGAGGATCATCGGCAGCGCCAGCATCCAGGCGATGCGCCGGCCCGAGAACCACGAGACCCTCGGGCCGGTACGCGTTACAGCCATCGACACGGACAATGGCTCAGCTCAGGGTTTTCTCCCAGAATGCCTGCGCGTCGCCCATCGCCTGCTCGACCGACTTCTCGCCGGCCAGCATCAGGCCAAGCTCGTCGGTCAACGCCTGCATCAGCTTTGGCGTCTCGGGCTTCGTCGGCCAGGGGAAGGCGTCCGCGATGGCTTCCTCGACCACCTCGCCCTGCCGCGGCGCGAAGGCCTTGTAGGCCGGGATCGCCGATTTGCGGATCGGATCGACGCCGGTCTTGTTGTTGGTCAGGACGGCGACATGCGTCTCCTTGGACGAGGCCATCTTGACGAACTCCCAGGCCATGTCCTGGTTGCTTGAGCCGGTCGAGACCGCGAAGCCGAAGCCGGCGTTCATGGCCGGGCGGTGGACGTTGTTGCCGCCGCCGACCGGCATCGGCACCGCGCCCCATTTGCCGACGATCTTGCTCTGCTCGGGATCTTCCGCCCAGGTGCCCATGTCGGTCCAGAACTCGATCATGCCGGCCTGGCCGCCCAAGAACACCGGGATCGAATTGCCGAACTCGGTCTCCAGCGGTGTCGGCGTGGCGTGCGGCGCGGCATCCAGCATGGTCTTGGCCGCGGCGATCGCGGCAGCGCTGGTCAGCGCCGGCTTGCCGTTGGCATCCAGGAAATCGCCACCGAATCCGCCCAGGCGGTTGGCGTAGCTGGAGCAGAGGATGATCGGGATCTGCTTGGCCATGATCAGGGCGCCGTAGATGCCGTTGGCCTTCTCCGCGTCGGTGATCGCGGCGGTGACGGCGGCGTATTCATCCCATGTCCGGGGTGGCTTCTGGCCGTTACGTTCGAGGATCTCCGAATTGTAGAACAGCACATGCGTGTCGCCGTCATAGGGCAGGCCGTAGCGCCTGCCGTTGACCAGCGTGTAGGCGTCATAGAGCGCGCCCAGGAAGTCGTCCGGGTCGATGACGTCCTTTTCCGCCTCGATGCGGTCGGTGATGTCGGCGACGACCCCGTCGCGCACCAGCGCCTCCTTGTCGGCGTACCAGTATTCGAACACGTCGAACTGATTCGTCCCCGACATGACGTCCAGCGTCGCCTGCGCGGTGATCTGGTCGTAGGGAACCTTGACCGCCTCGACCGTGGCCCCGGTCAGTTCCGCGAACGCCGCCGACAGCGGTTCGATCGAGCCGGCGTGCGGATTGATCATCATGAACTTCAGGGTCTGGCCGGAGAAATCGGCGGCGCGCGCCAGCTTCACAAGCGCCGGATGCGCCAGAAGCGGCCCGGCGAGCGCGGCCGACAGGGCGCCCCTAGTGAAACGCCGTCGGGTGATGCCCGTGGCGGTGATCTCGTCGTTCTTCGCGAGATCGGAATCCTTGATTTTGCTCATTTCGTTATCCTCCCTTTGCAAGTCCGTTGCGAGCCGCTTGCCGAAAGGCCGTCAACATACGCACACGCGTCAACGCGGCGCTTCCGGCAAACAGCTGACTTGAATTGACCTGTTCTTCCCCTTCGTTAGTGGTTGGAGTGCCGCCGTCAGCCGGCGTTTTCCGTATCCTCGATGCCGGGACGTGGCAGGCTGGCGCCCGCGTCCGTCATGTGCTGGCGCATTGCCGCCGCCGCCGCCGGCCCATCGTGCGCGGCAATCGCGTCGGCGACGCGCTTGTGCCCGGCATGGGCAAGGCGGATGTGCGCCTTGTCCTTCAGGGTCAGCTTGCGCAGGTCGTGCGTCGCCTCGAGGATCTCCTCGACGATCTGCTCGATCATGGCGTTTTGGGTGATGGACGCCAGTTCCAGATGAAAGTCGGCGTCGGTCCGGCCCGCGTCGTCGATGCCGACCCGTCTCAGCGATTCCGTGAGCGCGTTCAGCCGCCGGATATTGTCGTCCGTGGCTTTTTGCGCCGCCAGTTCGGCAACGCCGGGTTCGATCACCATGCGCAGCTCGATCAGCTTCTGCAGGCTGTCCACATGCGTGTCGAACCAGTCGCCGAGCCGTGCGACGGAGCGCTCGCTTGCCGCCACGACGAACGTACCCAGCCCCGGCTTGACGTCCACATAGGACTGCACCTGAAGCTTGCGCAGCGCCTCGCGCACCGACATGCGCGACACGCTGAACAGTTCGCACAGCTCGCGTTCGCTCGGCAGCCGTTGGCCTTCCGCCAACTCGCCGCTGTCGATCATGCCCTTGATCTGGTCGGCGACCTGCATCCAGATCTTGGCCCGATCGATTGCCATGAAGCGCGGCGCATTTGCCGTCATGTCATGCCCGCCTCGGTTTCGTCCGGCGATTGGCCATCCGCCCATCAAACTGGTCAGTGGTCATACCACCAGACCACAATGCTAACAGCCTGCCCAACACGGTCAAGCAGCATCGGGCCGCGGTGCTTGCTGAGGAGATCGCCGGTAACGCGCAATCGCTCGTCATGCTGGCGAAGGCCAGCATCCAGCAACATCTCAAGTGATTGAGAGACAAGACATATGGATCCTGGCCTTCGCCAGGATGACGGTGTCGCGGATGTTAGTCCGCGTCCGCGAGTGCCTTCAGATGCTCCGGCTCTTTCAGCTCGATGCGGCCGCGGGCCCGGTCGAGCCAGCCCCGGCGTTCCAGCTCCTTGAGCTGCCGGCCGACCACCTCACGCGCGGTGCCGAGCTCGGTGGCGAGATCCTGGTGCGTGGCGCAGACCGCGCCGTCCGGTCCGGCCAGATCCAACAGGCGCTGTGCCAGCCGCTTGTCCAGCCGCTCGAAGGCGACTTCCTCGACCACGTGCATCAGGTCCGAGATCCGGTGCGAATAGTCGGCGAACACCAGCCGCCGGAAGCCGGGCGAGCGCGCGATCGCTTCCTCGAACGCGGCTTTCGGCAACGCCACCGCGTCCACGTCGGTCTCGGCGACGCCTTCGGCCGAAACGGCCTCGCCCGACAACAGGCAGGCCGTCGTCATGATGCAGGTTTCGCCGCCCGTGACCCGGTAGAGCACGATCTCGCGGCCGTTCGGCGAGACCTGCTGCACCCGCACGGTGCCGTCCAGCACCAGAATGAAGCTCTCGGCCTCGACGCCGGGCGCGAAGATCGTCGTGCCCGCCGGCAACGACACCTGCATGGCGCGCGCGCTCAACAGCCGCCGGTCTTCCGCCGGCAGGGCCGCGAGGTCGGGAAACTGCTCGAGCCAGCTCTCGTTCATGGATGTGCTTTCGTCGCCGCCGCCGCGCGGGTTCACGAAAACGTGACTAAGTCACAGACACAACCTTAGCGCAAGTGCAGGCTGCTCCCAACGTCAACAGGCGTCGCGCACGACCGCGACGGTGGGAGGGTAATGCATGAAACCGACTGTCAAGACGTTCTTCGACGAAGCGACATACACGGCGACGCATGTGATCTCGGACCCCGAGACCCGTCACGCGGCCATCGTCGACAGCGTCAAGGACTACGACCCGAAATCCGGCCGCACGTCGACCGCGTCCGCCGACGCCGTCATCGCCTATGTGCAGGAACAGGATCTTACCGTCGACTGGATCCTGGAGACCCATGTGCACGCCGATCATCTGACCGCAGCACCGTATCTCAAGGAAAAGCTGGGCGGCAGCATCGGCATCGGCGCGCGCATCGACGTGGTCCAGGGCGTGTTCAAGAAGGTGTTCAACGCCGAAGACGAGTTCGCCACTGACGGCCGCCAGTTCGATCAACTGTTCGCCGACAACGAGATCTTCCATATCGGCGAGCTGGAAGCGACCGTGATCCACACGCCGGGCCACACGCCGGCCTGCGCGACCTACGTGGTCGGCGACGCCGCCTTTGTCGGCGACACCTTGTTCATGCCCGACTTCGGCACCGCCCGTTGCGACTTTCCGGGCGGCGACGCGCGCCAGCTCTACCAATCCATTCAGCGCATCCTGTCGCTGCCGCCGGACACCCGGCTGTTCATGTGCCACGACTACGCGCCCGGCGACCGGGGTTACGAGTGGGAGACCACCGTCGCCGCCGAATGGGCCGACAACATCCACGTCCGCGACGGCGTCTCCGAAGACGATTTCGTCGCCATGCGCACCGACCGCGACAAACAACTCGATATGCCGGTCCTGATCCTGCCGTCGGTGCAGGTGAACATGCGCGCCGGCGCGATGCCGCCGGCAGAGGACAACGGCGTCCACTATCTGAAGATCCCGGTCGACGCGCTCTGACGCGACCGCACAGGAGAACCGCATCCATGTCCATCAACAAGGTCGACGCCGAGATCAGCGTCGCCCCGCAGATCACGACGGCCGACGTCCAGGCGATCGCGGCTGCGGTTACAAGACCATCATCTGCAACCGCCCCGACGGCGAGGGCAACGATCAGCCGCTGTTCCACGAGATCGAGGAGGCGGCAAACCAGGCCGGGATCGAGTCGCATTACCTGCCGGTGGTCAGCGGCAAGGTCACCGACGAGGACGCCGCCGCCTTCGGCCAACTGCTCGACGCCGCGCCGAAACCTGTGTTGGCCTATTGCCGCAGCGGCACCCGCTCGATCACGCTCTGGTCGCTCAGCCGCGCCGGCCGCATGGCGCTGCCCGACATCCTGGCCAAGGCCAAGGGCGCGGGCTACGACATGCACGGCGTTGTCCGCCGCATCGCCAACAACGGCCGCACCCCGTCGGACGCCGTCGATGCCAAGTTCGAGGTGGTGATCGTCGGCGCCGGCTCGGCCGGCATATCCGTTGCCGCCTCGCTGCTCGCCCGGGCGCCGGAACTGAACGTCGCCGTCATCGATCCGGCCGACATCCACTACTACCAGCCCGGCTGGACGCTCGTCGGCGGCGGCATGTTCGCGGCCAACGACACCGTGCGCACGCTGTCCTCGGTGCTGCCCGAGAAGGTGCATTGGATCAAGGCCGCCGTCGCCGCCTTCGAGCCGGAACGCAACGCCGTGCTGCTGGAAGGCTGCCGACTGATCGAATACGACCGCCTCGTGGTCTGCCCGGGCCTGAAGCTCGACTGGCACAAGGTCGACGGCCTGGTCGATACGCTGGGCAAGAACGGCGTCACCTCGAACTACCGTTTCGACCTCGCGCCCTATACCTGGGAGCTGGTCCGCGGCCTGAAGCAGGGCGCGGCTTTGTTCACCCAGCCGCCAATGCCAATCAAGTGCGCCGGCGCGCCCCAGAAGGCCATGTATCTCTCGGCCGACTACTGGTGGCGCGAGGGCTGGCTGCAGAATATGGACATCGCCTTCCACAATGCCGGCGGCGTGCTGTTCGGCGTCAAGGATTATGTCCCGGCGCTAATGAAATACGTCGAGAAGTACCACGCCGACCTCCGCTTCAACGAGAACCTGGTGGCGATCGACGGACCGGCGCGCACGGCATATTTCGACAAGACTGACGGCGACGGCAACGTCGAGCGGGTCGAACGCGAGTTCGACATGATCCATGTCTGCCCGCCGCAATGCGCGCCCGACTTCATCCGGGTCAGTCCGCTCGCCGACGAGGCCGGCTGGGTCGACGTCGATCAGAACACGCTCCGGCACAAGACGTATGAGAACGTCTGGAGCCTCGGCGACGTCATGAACGCGCCCAACGCCAAGACCGCCGCGGCGGCGCGCAAGCAGGCCCCGGTGGTGGCGCAGAACCTGCTCGCCGATCTCGGCAAGGCGTCCGGCGTCGCGCACTACGACGGCTACGGCTCCTGCCCGCTGACGGTGGAGAGCGGCAAGATCGTGCTGGCCGAGTTCGGCTATGGCGGCAAGCTGCTGCCCAGCTTCCCGCGCTGGCTGATCGACGGCCGCAAGCCCAGCCGGCTCGCCTGGATGCTCAAGGCCAAGGTCCTGCCGCCGGTCTACTGGAAAGCCATGCTGCGCGGCCGCGAATGGCTGGCCAAACCCAACCTGGTCCGGCCCGAGGTCGTCAACTGAGCGTCTTGCCGCCCGCCCTCACCCCAACCCTCTCCCGCAAGCGGGAGAGGGGGCCGCTGTCGCTGCGGTTTGTTGGCCCCTCTCCCGCTTGCGGGAGAGGGAGGGACCCGCGAGCGTCAGCTCGTGGGAGGGTGAGGGCATGATCGACCGGCTGTTGCCGTGCGTCGGCTGGCTGCGCCGCTACGACGCCGAAGCGTTTCGCGGCGACGCGCTGGCCGCCGTGATCGTCACCATCATGCTGATCCCGCAGAGCCTGGCCTATGCCTTGCTCGCCGGCTTGCCGCCGCAGGTCGGTCTGTACGCCAGCATGCTGCCGCTCCTCGGCTATGCGCTGTTCGGTTCCTCGAACGCGCTGGCCGTCGGGCCGGTGGCGGTGGTTTCGCTGATGACCGCGGCGGCATTGGGCGAGATCGCCGCCGCCGGATCGCCGGAATATGTCGGTGCGGCACTGGTCCTGGCGCTGCTGTCGGGCCTGTTCCTGATCGCGCTCGGGCTGCTGCGGCTCGGCTTTCTCGCCAGCCTGCTCAGCCATCCCGTGATCTCCGGCTTCATCACCGCGTCCGGCATCCTGATCGCCGCCAGCCAGCTCAAGCACATTCTCGGCATCGATGCCGGCGGCCACACGCTGGTCGATCTCGGCCAGTCGCTGGCCGGCGGTATCGGCGCCACCAACCTGCCGACCTTGGCGATCGGTGTCGCCGCCACCCTGTTCCTGTTCTGGGTGCGCGGCCAGCTCAAGCCGCTGCTGATGCGTCTCGGCCTCAGCCCGCGCCTCGCCGACAGCGCGGCGAAGGCCGGTCCGGTCGCGGCCGTGTTGGCGACGATCCTGGCGGTCGATCTGCTGGCGCTCGACGCGGCCGGCGTGCAGGTCGTCGGCGCCATCCCGCAGGGCCTGCCGCCCGTCGCCCTGCCGCCGCTCGACGTCGATCTCTGGCGCGCGCTGATCCCGTCTGCGGTGCTGATTTCCGTCGTCGGCTTCGTCGAATCCGTTTCCGTCGCCCAGACGCTGGCGGCGAAGCGGCGCGAACGCATTCAGCCCGATCGCGAGCTGCTCGGTCTCGGCGCCGCCAACATCGCCGCCGGCTTCGGCGGCGGCTATCCGGTCACCGGCGGCTTCGCCCGCTCGGTCGTCAACTTCGACGCCGGTGCCCGCACGCCGCTCGCGGGCGTGCTGACGGCGGTCGCCATCGGCCTCACGGCACTCCTGCTGACGCCGCTGTTCCACCAGCTGCCGAAGGCGACGCTCGCCGCGACCATCGTCGTCGCCGTGCTGTCGCTGGTCGACCTCGGCGCCCTGAAACGCACCTGGATCTATTCCAAGACCGACTTCGCCGCCATGGCCGCGACTATCGTCGTCGTGCTGGCGGCCGGCGTCGAGGCCGGGATCGTCGCCGGCGTCGGCCTCTCGGTGGTCCTGTTCCTGGCCCGCTCCGCCCGGCCGCACATGGCCATCGTCGGCCAGGTGCCGGGCACCCAGCATTTCCGTAACGTCAAGCGCCACGACGTCGTCGTCAGTCCCTCGGTCCTGAGCGTCCGCGTCGACGAGAGCCTGTATTTCGCCAATTCCCGCTGGCTCGAGGACCGGGTCTACGACATGGCCGTCGCCGATCCGGACATCCGCCACGTCGTGCTGATCTGCTCGGCCGTCAACGAGATCGACGCCAGCGCGCTCGAAAGCCTGGAAGCGCTGATCGACCGCCTGCGCGTCGCCGGTATCGCCTTCCACCTGTCGGAAGTGAAGGGCCCCGTCACCGACAAGCTCCGCCGCTCCGATTTCTTCGAGCATCTCAGCGGCCGGATCTACCTGAGCCAGTACGACGCGCTCGCGGACCTCGACCCCGACACCACGCGCGTCGCCGACACCGGTTGCCGCCCGGCCCGGTCGGCCGCGACCATGGCGCTGTAAGCCACGCGTCTGTCCCTTGTGAATGTCAGGCGTTTCGACTATCGGAGAGGCATGCGCCGGATCCACTGCCTCGCTGTTCTTGTTGCCGCCGCGCTGCTCATCAGCGCCGGCCGCACGTCGTTCGCCGACGATTGGCCGCGCGCCGACCTCGCCGCGGCCGGCTTCGCATCCGATATCGGCGACAAGCTCGACGCCGGCGTGCGCGAGCGCCGGTTCCAAAACCTGCACGGCGTCGTCGTCGTGCGCGGCGGCAAGCTGGTGCTGGAGCGCTATTACGAAGGCGAGGACGAACGCTGGGGCCGGCCGCGCGGCCGCGTCGCCTTCGATGCCAACGAACTGCACGATCTGCGTTCGGTCAGCAAGAGCATCGTCAGTCTGCTCTATGGCATCGCGTGGGCCGAGGGCAAGTCGCCGCCGCTCGACGCTCCGCTGGTTGATCAGTTTCCGGAATTTCCGGAGCTCGCCGACGAGCTGATGCGCCGGCGCATGACCGTCGCCCACGCGCTCACCATGATGCTGGGCACGGAATGGAACGAGCGCCTGCCCTATACCGATCCGCGCAACAGCGAGATCGCCATGGAGCGGGCCGACGACCGCTACCGGTTTGTGCTCGACCGGCCCATGGTGTCCGAGCCCGGCACGCAATGGGTCTATAACGGCGGCGCCACGGCCGTCATCGGCCGGTTGATCGCCAAGGGCAGCGGACGGAGCCTCCTTGCCTATGCCAAGACGAATCTGTTCGCCCCGCTCGGCATTACCGATGTTGACTGGGTGCGGGGCCGGGACGGCGAATACGCCGCCGCCTCGGGCCTGCGTCTGCGGCCGCGCGACCTCGCCAAGATCGGCCAGCTCGTCCTCAATGACGGCCGCTGGGGCGATGCGCAGATCGTGTCCGCCGACTGGCTCGATCAATCCTTCCGAACGCGCGCCAGGCTCGAACGCATCAATTACGGCTACCAGTGGTGGCTGGGTCCGGAGGGACCGGACGGTCCGCGTTGGATCGCCGGTTTCGGCAACGGCGGCCAGCGGCTCTGGATCAACCCCGGCCTCGACCTGGTCGTGGTAGTCACGGCCGGAAACTACAACCAGCGCAACGCCTGGCGGCTCCCGGTCGCGATCATCACCGAAATCGTCCTGCCTGGCCTGCAGGCGCGCTAGTCGATCTCCGACTCGAACGCGTCGCCGATGCGCGACAGCACGTGCGGGATCGCCTGATCCAATACGTCCTTCCGCAGGTCGAGCGTTTCCATGGCATGGCTCTGCAGGACGCTGGCGAGCCCGTGCAGTGCCGACCAGATGAACAGCGCGTCGAGTTCGACGCCTTTCTCGTCGCTGGGCTTGCGGCGGTCGGCCGGCAACTTGGCGATGCCGTCGCGCAACAGCGCGAAGGCGTGCCGCGCCTGGCGCATCATCTCCGGATGCTCGGCGGGGTCCGGTAGCGGCGTGCCGAACATCAGCCGGTATTGCAGCGGATGGGTGAGCGCATAGGTCAGATAGCACTCGCCCATGGCATGCAAGTCGCCGTGCGCATCGCCCGGCTTCTGCCGGGATTCCAGGTATTCGGCGAACGCCGTATAGGCCCGGCCGACGATCTCGGCCAGGATATGGTCGCGGCTGGGGAAATGCTTGTACGGCGCCTGGTGCGACACGCCGAGCCGGCGCGACACCTCGCGCAGGCTCAGGCTTTCGACCCCCGACGTCTCGACGATCGCCAGGGCCTCGGCCACGCAGGCCTCGCGCAGGTCCTGGCTACGCCTCCGCGGCGCCATGCTGGTGCTTGGTCATGCCCTTCATCACGGTGCCCATCATGCGCACCCGGGCGCCGCGCGGCAATGGCGCCAGCGAGCCCTCGAGGAATTTCGCCAGCCAGCCGGGCCGCACGGTGGTCTTGCGGCCGAGCGCATCCAGCGTCGCCTGCGCCACCGCGTCGGGCTTCTGCGCCATGCCCATCTGCATGTCGGCGCGCGCCGCGAAGCCGCTGTCGATCGGGCCCGGCGCCGAGGCCACCACATCGACGCCGCGCGGCGCCAGCTCCAGCCGCAGCGCTTCGGCCAGCGTCTGCACATAGGCCTTGGTCGCGGCGTAGTTGGCGGCGTGCGGCACGCCCTGGAACGCCACCAGCGAACTCATCAGCACCAGGCCGCCGCGGCCCTGCCCGGCGAAGCGGCGGCCGAAAGCATGGCTCAGCGCCAGCACCGCCCGGCAATTGACGTCGATCATCTCCAGCTCCGGTTCGAGCGGCGCGTCGATCAACGGCCCCGACGTGCCAAAACCGGCGCAAGCCGCCAGCAGGCCGACATCCAGTTCGGCCGCCGCCGCGATGATCCGCTCAACCTCGTGCGCCCGGCTCAAATCGGCAGCGACGACCCGGGTTTCGACGCCGTCGTCGGTGGCGATCCGCGCCGCGATCTCGTCCAGCAACGCCCGCCGGCGCGCCACCAGCATCACGTTCAGCCCGGCCCGGCCCAGGCAATGCGCCATCTCCCGGCCGATGCCGTCCGACGCGCCGGTGACCACCGCCCAGGGGCCGTATTTCGCCCGCCAGCGGTCGCGCGCCGCGCTCATTTCGCCACCTCGACGTCGAGCTTCAGCGCCGCGCCCTCGGCGAGCGCCACCGCGGCTTCCTCGAAGGTCGGCGCGCGCAGGGTCGGGCGGACATTGTTCGACACGCCCCAGGCCTCCTTCGGAATGCCGAGGAAATTGGTGTCCGTTTGCCGGTTGCCGTTCAGGTCGTGCGACACGGCGACGGCGTATTGTCCCGGCGCCAGTCCCTCGAAGCGGCACTCGGCGCCGCCGTCGCGGACGTCCAGCCACTGCTGCGTGGCGGCGGACGGATCCATCGGAAAGCCGTCGGCGCCGGCATAAAGCGCGCAGCCGATCTCGCCGGCCGTACCGTCGGCGCCGCTGACGACGACGGTGATCTCGCCCGCCGCCGCCGGCGCGGTGGCGAGTGACAGAGCGGTAAGCGTGGTCGCGAACGCGATTCTCCGGGACAGGCCTGACAGACGCATGGACAACCTCCCTTGTTGACAGTGTCAACTTAGAAGGTGGGATGCTTGGTAGACGATGTCAACCTTTCGAACGGCCGATACCGATGACGATCGCCGCGACCACCAGGGCGCAGCCGGCGGCCTGTGACAACGACACCGGCTCGTGCAGGATCAGGGCCGCCAGCAGCAGGGTCGAGACCGGCAGCACGGCGGTGAACAGCGAGGCTTCGCCGGGCGTGGTGCGCCCCGCGCCCTCGTACCAGAGAAAGAAGCCGATCACCGTCGGCACCAGCGCGTAGTAGACGACGCCGATGACGGCGGCGCGCGTCGCCTCGTCGGCGAGGCCCAGGCCGACCTCGACGCCTGCCGGCCCGACCGCCAGACAGAAACCGAACAGGCTCATCAGCGCCGACAACGGCAGCGCCGGCACCGGCGTCGACAGCTTCCGGTTCAACAGCAGGAACACGGCCTCGCAGGCGATCGCCGCCAGCACGATGCCGATGCCGATGGCGTCGTCGAGCGTCGGCGGCGCCAGTCGGCCGGATTCGACCTTCAGCGTCACCAGCAGCACGCCGAGGCCGGCGACGGCCAGCGCGCCGAGAAAGCGCGGGCGCGGCCGCTCGCCGAAGGCCAGGATAGCCAGCAGCCCCATAATCACGGGCAGGGTGCCGACCACGACGCCCGCGTTCGCGGCCGAGGTGAACCTGAGCGTCAGGATCAGCAGCACCGTATAGGCGACGCTGCCGGCCGCCGCCTGGATCACCAGCAGGCCCCAGTCGCGCCGGCCAAGGCGCGGGATCGACTGGCGCGAGCGCCACAGCAGCAGCACGAAGATCGGGCTGGCGATTGCCAGCCGCAGCGCCGCCGCCGTGAACGCCGGCAGGCTGTCGCCGATGATCTTGCTGACCACGACCGTGCTGCCGACCCCGATCATCGAGACCGTCAGGCATGCGTAGCCCACAAGTTTACGCTTGTCCGCCATCGAGCCCGCCTCCGCGCCGGCGAAGTATGGCATTTGCGCGGGCCGCGCACGCGAATGAAATCCCGCCCGCCGCCCATGCCACGGACTCCCGTGCTTGCCGTCATATGCGTCCGAGATCAGGCGACCGCGGTCGGCGCCGACAGCGCGGGTCAACCCGTCGGCGTCGCGCCGTCTATGGCGCCCTCCGGCGCTGTTGCGGGATGTCGGCGAGATCGAACGCGGTCGACTGGTAGAGGTCGTTGATCCAGTTGCCGATCAGCAGGCTGCCGTGCGCCCGCCATCGGTTGACCGGCGTTCGCGCCGGGTCGTCGTCGGGAAAATAGTCGGCCGGCAGGTCGATCGGCGCGCCGGCGGCGACGTCGCGGTGGTACTCGTCCGCCAGTGTGTTCGTGTCGTATTCCAGGTGATTGAACATGTAGGTCTGCCGTCGCGCCTCGTCGCGCAGCAGGCACAGACCCGCGTCGTCGGAGTCCAGCAGCACGGTCAGGCCCGCGTCCTCCGGCAGGTCCGCGCACCGCACCTCGGTGTGGCGGCTGACCGGCACCGGGATTTCGTCGTCGAAGCCGCGCAGCAGGCCGTCGCGCCCGCCCCGCACGCGATGGGCAAAGACGCCGAACATCTTGCGCGGCAGTTCGTGCTTCGGCACGCCGTGGAAATGCCGCAACGCCGCCTGTCCCGCCCAGCAGATGTTGTAGGTCTCTTGAACGTGGCTCTGCGACCAGTCGAAGATTTGGGTCAGTTCGCGCCAATAGACGACGTCCTCGAACGGCAATGTCTCGACCGGCGCCCCGGTGATGACAAGACCGTCGAACTTGCGATCGCGCACCTCGTCCCAGGGTTTGTAAAACGCCAGCATGTGTTCGGCGGACGTCGTCTTCGGCGCGTAGCTCGACGTGGTCACCAGGGTCAGTTCGATCTGCAGCGGCGTACCGCCCAGCAGGCGGGAAATCTGCGTCTCCGTCTTGATCTTTTCCGGCATCAGGTTCAGCAGCGCGATCTCCAGCGGCCGCACGTCCTGGTGCAGCGCCGCCCTTTCGGTGATCAGCAGCACCCCTTCGTTTTCCAGCGCCGTCATCGCTGGCAGATTGTCCGGAACCTTGATCGGCACGTCTTCCAACCCATTCAGCGCCGCCTCGCCGGGCGGCTTGTTCGTGGCGTCGACTGCCTACCATAATTCAACGCAACGTTTGCGAAAGCGTTGCCTGACGCCGGCCGGCCTGTTGAGCGGCGCCGTCCGACTACCTAACATGAGCAGCTTTTCCGAGTGGAGGCGGACGTCCGGTGGCGGAACTGACAAGAGACGAGTATCGCGTGCCGAGCGGCATCGACGGCCTGTCGCTGCTGCTCCGCCGCAAGCGGCCGGCGGGCGCGGCGCCGGCGACGCCGGAAAAGACCGTGCTGTTCTTGCACGGCGCCACCTACGCCTCGACCCTCACCTTCGACTATGCCATCGACGGCTTGTCCTGGATGGATCGCCTCGCCATGGCAGGCTTCGACACCTGGTGCCTCGATCTCCTGGGCTACGGCGGCTCCGACCGGCCGCCGGCGATGGACGAGCCGCCGGACAACCATCCGCCGCTGGTGGATACCGCCCAGGCGGTCGACGATCTCGGCCGCGCGGTCGATTTCATCTGCGCCGAACGCGGCATCGATCGGCTCTGCCTGATCGGCTATTCCTGGGGCAGCGCGATCTGCGGCGGCTTCGCCGGCCGACAGCCGGACAAAGTGGCGCGCCTCGTCCTCTATGGCGCGATCTGGCTCGGCGTCGGCGGCGGCGCCGTCACCGCGGGCGGCCGTCCGGGCGCCTACCGCACCGTCGATGCCGAGGCCGTGATCGCCCGCTGGCAGTCCGGCCTCGATGCCGATCAGCTCGCGGCGATCGCGCCGTTGGAACGTATCCACGATTGGGCCGAGGCCGCCATCGCCAGCGATCCCACCGCGGGCCGGAGCGACCCGCCCCGCCTGCGCGCGCCCGCCGGCGTGGTCAAGGACGTGCTCGACCACTGGCGCCAGGACCAGCCGACCTACGATCCCGCGAAGATCGAGGCGCCGACGCTCGTCGTCGTCGGCGAATGGGACCGCGAAACCACGCCCGAACAGGGCCGCGGCGTCTTCGACCGCCTAGAAAACGCCGCCGACCGCCGCTACCTCGTCATCGGCCGCGCCACGCACTCCATGCTGCTCGAAAACCAGCGCCACGCCCTCCACAACGCGGTCGAAGCCTTCCTGAAGGAAGGCTGGGAGGGCGGCTGAGACGCGCTGCCGCCGGGGTCAATCGGTCTCGTCCGCCGCGAAGCCGTAATCGCGGCGGGCGCCCTCTGGCGTGATGAGGTTCTCGGCCAGGTCACGCAACAGATGCTCGCGCCGCCTGTTTCGGGGCGGGCCGAAACCGCCACCGCCGGAGTCTTCGATCATCAGCACGTCGCCCGGCTGCAGGTCATGACGGCCCTGGGCGTCGACGACCTCGCCGTTCTGGCGATAGACCCGCATGGCGCCGGCGCCACCACCATGCATGCCGAGCGGCGGGAACTGCGTGCGCGGACCCATGGCGAACATCGTGAACGTGTGGCCGCTGTCGTTCACGAACTCGATGGTCTGGCCCAGGCCGCCGCGGAATTCGCCCGGACCGCCGGAATCGGGCCGCAACTCGCGGCGCAGGATCCGCGTGTTGGTTTCCTGCTCCCAAAGCTCGGTCGGCACGACGGTCATGTTCGACGGCGCCGGTGTCGCGTCGGTGCCGTCGAGGCCGTCAAGCGCGCCGAAACCGCCGGCGGAGAAGAACAGCGTCGTAAACGGCTCGCCGTCGCGGCGTCGGCCCTGCACGTTGACGATGTTCATCATGCCGGGATCGCCCTGAACCCGCCCGGGCAGGGCCTCGGCCATGGCGCCGAAGATCAGCGGCGCGATGAAGTGGCCGACCATGAAGCGCGCGCCGGTCGCCGCCGGCGGCTGACAGTTGAGGATCGAGCCTTCCGGCGCCGACAGCTCGACCGGGTTCACCGAACCCTCGTTGTTCGGCACGTTCGGCAGGATCAGGCACTTGATCGCGAAACAGGTCATCGCCCGCGTGTAGCAGAGCGGCACGTTGATCGAGACCGGCAGACACGGGCCGGTGCCGTCGAAATCGACATGCAGCCGGTCGCCGGCGATCTCGACCGCGCAGGCCAGCGTTACCGGCTGGTCGAAAGCCTCGACCTGGATGCGGTTGCGATAGATCCCGTCGGGCACGGCCGCGATCTGCCGGCGCATGGCGCGTTCGGACTGGGCGATAATGGCGGCCGACACGTCGCGCAGATCGTCGATATCGTATTCGTCCATGAAGCTGACGAGTTCGCGGCAGCCGACCTCGACGGCGCTGACATTGGCCATGATGTCGCCCAGCACCTGTTCGGGCACGCGGACGTTCTGCCGGATCAGATCGAGAAGCTCCGCGTTCGGCTCGCCCTCGCGGACCAGCTTCATGATCGGAATCTGCAGCCCTTCCTCGAAATGGTCGGCGTTCAGCGCCGATATGCCGCGGCCGCCAATGTCCGGCAGGTGCGAGATGCTCATGGCGAAGCCGACCAGCCGGCCGTTCTTGAAGGCCGGCCGCATGATGCAGATGTCCCAAAGATGGCCGGTGCCCATGTAGATGCTGTTGGTGACGACGACGTCGCCGGGGCGCAGAGTCTCGGCCGGGAACGCGGCCAACATGTGACGCATGGTCTGCGGCGCCGTGCCGATAAAGACCGGCACACTGTAGGTGGCCTGGGCCAGCGACCGCCCGTCGCCGTCGAACAGAACGCAGGCGAGGTCGTAAGCGCGTACGATGGACGAGAACGAGGTGCGCACCAGCGTCAGCGCGATCTCGTTGGTGATCGAAATCAGCCGGTCCCAGAGAATGCCCAGGCCGACGGCGTCGAAATCGCTCATGGCGCATCCCCCTCGATGGCGATTTCGGCGACCAGATTGCCGCCCTCGTCGACCCGGATGCTGTCGCCGGCGCCGACCAGGCAGGTCGACTCGTTCTCCTCGATCATCGCCGGCCCGGCGACCGTCATGCCCGGCGTCAGCGCGTAGCGGTCGTAGACGTCGGCGTCGACATAGCCGCCGGCCTCCGGAAAGTAGGCCCGGCGGCTGCCTTTGCGGGCCGGTCCGGCGCCTTTGCCGGCGACCAGGTGGAACCGCTCGCTCATCCGCGGCAGGGGGCCGTGCGCCTCCACCTTCCAGTTCACCACTTCGATCGCCTCCTCCAGATGGCTGAGCGAAAAGATCCGCGCGTAGCGGTCGGCGAACAGCGCGGGCAGGCGCGCGAACAGACTGCCGACGTCGTCGGCGGCCGGCAGATCGACCTCGATCTCGTAGCCCTGGCCCTGGTAGCGCATGTCCAGGCGGCGGACGACGCTGACGTCAGGCGGCGCGACGCCGGCGCGGTGCAGGAAGGTCGATGCTTCCGCCTCGATGGCCTCGAACGACGCCTTGAACTCGGCCGCCGTCAACGCCTCGAGCCGTCGCTGGTTCGAGCGCGCCAGCTCGAACGACAAGGGGCTGACCAGCATGCCGAACGCGCTCATCACGCCCGCGCCCGCGGGCAGGATGACGCGCGGGACGCGCAGCTTGCGGGCGATGCGCAGCGCGTGCACCGGCCCCGATCCGCCGAACGCGACCATGCTGCAGTCGCGATAATCGAAACCGACTTCCGAGGCATGCACGCGGAAGGCGCGGGCGACGTCTTCGTTGATGACCTCGTGGATGCCCCAGGCGGCGCGCGTCGGATCGACACCCAGCGGCTCGGCGATGTGCCTGGCGACGACGGCCTCGGCGGCGTCCCGGTCGAGCGGCATCCGCCCGCCCAGGAAGAAGGCCGGGTCGAGGTAGCCCAGCACCAGGTCGGCGTCGGTCAGCGTCGCCGCCGTGCCGCCGCGGCCATAGCAGGCCGGGCCCGGGTCGGCGCCGGCGCTTTCCGGGCCGACGCGGATGACGCCGCGGTCGTCGACCGCGGCGATGCTGCCGCCGCCGGAACCGATCTCGATCATGTCGATGGCCGGGACCTTGACCGGCAGGCCGCTGCCGTCCTTGAACTCGTGCACGCGGGCGACCTCGAGCTCGTAGGTCTTGCGCGGCGTCCCGGCGCGCACGATCGAGCCCTTGGCCGTGGTGCCGCCCATGTCGTAGGACAGGACGTTCGGCAGACCCAGGTTTCGGCCGTGGTGGGCGCTCATCAGCACGCCGGCGGCCGGTCCGGATTCCAGCATCCGCACGGGATAGCGCCGGGCCGTCTCCGTGGTCAGCGTGCCGCCGCTGGAGGTGACGACATGCAACGGCCCGCCGATGCCGAGCTCGCCCAGGCCCTGTTCGAGATTGCCGAGATACCGGTCGGCCATCGGTTGCACGAAGGCGTTGATCGCCGCCGTATTCCAGCGCTCGTACTCCCGCGCGAACGGCAGCACGTCGGCCGAAGTCGAGACATAGAGCTCAGGGAAGGCGTCCTCGACCACCGCGCGCGCCTGCGCTTCGTGCGCCGGATTGACGAAGGAATGCAGGAAACAGATGGCCAGCGCGTCGATGCCGTCACCCGCCATCAACGCGCCAACGGCGTCGCGCACCCGGTCGGGGTCGAGGGGCGACAGCGCCTCGCCGTCGAACCGCAAGCGCTCGTCGATCTCGACCCGCCGGCGGCGCGGAATGATCGGATCGGGAAACCGGATTGTCAGGTCGTAAAGGTCGTAGCGCCGCTCCATGGCGATGTCGAGCACGTCCTTGAAGCCCCGCGTGACCAGCATCCCGGTCCGTGCGCCCTTGCGCTCGATAACGGCATTGGTCACCAGCGTCGAGCCGTGAATGACAGCGGTCACGTCGGCCGGCGTTACGGCGCAACGACGCAACAGCGCGTCCGTCCCCTGCAGAACGGCCCGGGCCGGATCGGTCGGCGTCGTGAGATGTTTGTCGATCGCGAGCGTGCCGCTCTCATCGTCGATCAGGGCGAAGTCGGTGAACGTGCCGCCGATGTCGATGCCCAGACGATAGGTCATGCGGGACAACTTATCGCGCTGTCGCCGCGCGGCCGTTTAGTCGACATATTCGACGCTGTCGGAAGCGAGATAGTCCGCCACCCAGCCGGGCTGTTTCAGGCCGTCGCGGATTTTCGCCTGCATCTCGCCTTCTTGCGCCCGCACCGTGTCCATGGCGGCCATCACGTCGGCCAGGCCCGCGCGCGGCACGTGCACGATGCCGGTGCTGTCGCCGACCAGCAGATCGCCGGCATCCACCGTCCGGCCGCCGATCGTCACCGGCAGGCCGACCGCGCCGGGTCCGGTGCGGTAGGGTGAATTGGGCGAGGCGCCCTGACAGAAAACCGGAATGCCGGCCGCCAGAATGCCGTCGATGTCGCGCACCAGGCCGTCCGTGACGATGGCCGCGATGCCGTTGTTGGCGGCCAGGCCCGCGGCGTTGTCGCCAATGCTGGCGGCGCCGTGAAAGGCGTTGGTGGCGACCACCAGCACGTCGCCCGGCCGCGCCAGCGCGATGGCCGGCATCAGCGCCAGGCTGTCGCGGGCGCCCAGCCGTGCCGTGATCGCCGGCCCGGCGAAGCGCATGGTGTCGCGCAACGGCCTGATGCGGTAGTCGAGCGCGCCGTCGCCGTTCTGGGCGTCGGCGACGAAGCTGCTGGGCAAATCGGCGAAGGCGTCGATCTCGGCTTGCGCGGGCCGTTCGAATTGCTTGCGTACCTTCAGCGGCTTGTAGCTGTCGTAGATCATGCCGGTCGGTCCGTCGTGGTTGTTGGCGCTGACATCGCTATCGCCAGCCGGTCACAGCACCCGCTCGACGGCGACGCCGCGGACATCCGTTTCGTAGTCCAGGTTTTCGATTGGCGGGCGGGCATAGTGCCAGGTCAGGCCGGCCGGCGCCGCGCCGCGGGCGACGATCTCGTCGGCCAGGAACGTGTGCAGGTCGTAGACGGTGTAGACCTGCGTGGCGCTGGCCTGGGCCCAGTTCAGGTTCAGCGCGCCCAGGCGCGTCTCCATCGCGGCGTGCACGTGGCGGGCCTTCTCCAACATGGCCTCGGGCGAGCGGTCGAGGTGGCGGACGATGCGCGTCTCGGGGCCGCCGTCGCCCGGTTTCGACTCGCCGGCGCCGGCGATGACGAAGCTCGGCCGCGCGTCGGCCGGCGCCGGCACGGTATAGCTGAAGGCGTAGAAGCTGGGTTCCGACGGCGGTGCGATCTCGGGGCAGACGTTCGATCGGGCGACCGGGTTCTCCTCGTCCTTGAAGATGCCCCAGCGTTCCAGCGTGCCGACATAAATCCGGTTGAAGTCGACGAAGCCCTGCTCGGTGAACGGCGCCGGCGAGCGCAGTTCGCAGGCGCAGAAGGCGGTGAACGGCCGGCCGATCGCCGTCAGATGCGCTTCGATGGCGGCGAAGCCCGCCACCATGGGCTGCGGCGTCGCGAACCGCACCCGCTCGATGGCAAAGCCCGGCGCGGCCGCGACCCCGCCGGAATACTGAAACGGCCCCCGCACATAGCGATAGCCGCCCGCCTCGAACAAAGCCGTTTCCGTCATTTCGCCCGCTCCCCTGTTGTTCCGATGCGCCAGCGTAGGGCAGGCGGCCCGCCCGCTCAATCGCCCGGTGTTGTCAGGGATTGGCCGTTCAGCTTTCCTTCACGCTATGGCGGTTATGCATGCGCCCGACGAAGGGGGACGTGCGATGAGTCAGCCCGCCGTACGCGTCATGCCAATCAGCTTCAGGTTCAGCATCGGCGTGCCGATCATGGCCGTCGTTCTCGGCCTTCCGTTCACCGCCCTGTTCCTCTGGCTGGTCTGGGATCCGTCGCTGCTGTCGAACAGCGATGATTGGGGCCTGCGCTGGCTCTACGCGCAGCCCGATATCTTGGTGCGCCTGTTCTTCCTCGCCGTCGCCTCTATCTTCTTCGACCAGATGCTGCTGGCCCATCTCGTGCCCTATCTGCGCTCGCGCACGGCGGTCGAGTTTTCGGATCGGCACCTGATCGTGAACGGCAAGTACGGCCGGTTCCGGCTGCCGCGCGAGGCCATCGTCCATGTCTACCGCCAGAGCCGTGGCAAGGTCGCGATCAAGGTCGCCGACGCCTACAAGCAGCGGTCCTGGTACGGCTGGCGGGTCGATCCCCGCATCCAGACCGGCAACATATCCGGCCTGAACCAGGACACCTTCATGCAGAAATACGCCGACTGGCGGTAGTGCGCATTTACGCCTTGCCGGACGGCGTGCTGCCCGCTCAATCGCCCGCTGCGAGATCTCGTGCTAGGTTTGAGACGAGGCTGGGAGGCAGCGTCATGGCAACCGAACGGCAAGGCGACGGTGCCGCCGTGCGCATCATTCCGCCCACGGTACCCCTTATCACCGTGTTGGCCGGCGCAGGTCTCGGCTATCTCTGGCCGATCGACATCGGCGTCGCGCCCGGCGCGCTCTTCCGCTACGGGCTGGGCGGCGGAATCGTGGCCGGCGCGGTTCTCGCGCTCGGTCTCTGGCCGATCCTCATGTTTCGCCGCACCGGCCAGAACCCGGAACCGTGGAAGCCAACGCCGGAAATCATCGCGCACGGCCCTTATCGTGTCACCCGCAATCCCATGTACCTGATGATGGTGCTGATCTGCCTCGGCCTAGCCATCATGTTCTGGAACCTCTGGATCCTCCTGCTGACCCCGGTCTGTGCCTGGATCCTGCAGCGCTTCGCGATCCTGCCCGAGGAGGCCTATCTCGAAGCCAAGTTCGGCGACACCTACCGCGCCTACAAATCCAGCGTCCGCCGCTGGATTTGAGAACGAACGGCGTGCAGCCGATTGCGACGCGGATCTTATTTTGCCGTCACGGATTGCTCGGGAATGTCGAGTCCCGCTTTGAGCAGTGAGCTCCTCATGCGTTCAATAAAGTCGGGCTGCGGCCACCACCAGAACTCACCTTCAGCTTCTACAGTTGCCGCGAGGTCTGGTTTCAAAGCGACTGCCCTGTCGATAGCGGCCTCAGCTTCGTCGACCCGGTCTAGTTCGGCCAACACCATCGCTTCCATCATATGTGTTCCGTAATAGCCGGCCAGGTTCCGCTTCACCTTTAGGACTTGCTCCAGCGCCTGCTCGTACTCTCCACGCCAATAGTGCCATTGGATTGGGGTCCAAAAGTAGTTGGCCGAGGGATACGGATTGAGCTTCAAGGCTTTGTCGTTCAGGGCCTTGCCCCGGTCCCAATAACCGAGTCGGATCAATAGCGCACCCGCGATCCAAAGGTGATTGGCTTCGCTTGGTGCTAAAGCAATCGCTCTTTCCGCCGATAGACGCGCTTCCTCCCCATTTCTTAGGAAAAACTGAGCCCAGGCGATTGTCGAATGACCGAAGGGGAGATTGGGGTCTTCCTCGATTGCTCTCTGAGCGGCCTGCTTTGCTTTCTGAAGCGACTCAAGTGACATGCTTCCGAATTCGGCAGCTTCGGCGCGGTAGGTTCCAGACAAATAAGCCCAGGCCCGCGCATAGTGGGGTTCTTGGGTGACGACACTTTCGAGGCAATCCTGCGCTCTCTGGTGAATGTCTGGCCTGTATGTCTCCCAAAAATACCACGCCAAGAGAACACATTCGTAGGATGCCAGGTCGCTCGGACGCTTGTCCTTGAGTTGTTGCAGAATTGGTTGTCTGACAGCACCGCCGAAACCGCCAATAGCTTGAGCAACACTTGAAGACAATTCGTCCTGCATATCGAAAACCCCGTCGACATCGAGGGCGCGATCGTAGGTCTCTGCCCAGACGTGGGTGCCGTCCTTGGCGTTAAGGAGCTGCGCGCTCATTCGGATGGTGCCACCAGACCGCCGCACGCTGCCCTCGAGGACGTAATCGACGCCGAGGTCGCGGCCAACCTCGCGCACGTCAACAGCCTTGCCTTTGTACTGGTAGGCTGAGTTGCGGGCGATGACGAACAGATAGAAGTACCGAGAAAGACGGGTCGTCACGTCCTCCGTTAACCCGTCGACAAAGTAGTCCTGCGCTGCGTCGCCGCTGAGGTTGTCAAACGGCAGCACCACGATCTTCGGCCCGGTCGGTAGCGCCAAGGCTGAATCGGGTCTTGCAGTGTCTTGCGCGGCTGGCAGCAGCCAGCCCGTGTACCAGAAGGCGACACCGACAAAGGCGATGATAAGGACTGCAGCCGCCGCTGATACAGGGACCAGGAGGCGCGCACGCCCCGGCCGACCAGGCCGCGGCGCGCCCTTGGCCTCGTCCAACGCAACCCGGAAGGCCCGCACCGGCCGGGCGATGTTCTTGACCTCGACTTCGCCAAGGTCGTCGAACGCGACCTCCATCTTGTCGCGCACGTTGTCGCGGACCGTGCGGGAGACGCAGATGCCGCCCGGTTCGGCCAAGGCCTCGAGACGGGCGGCGACGTTGACGCCGTCGCCGTAGATGTCGTCGCCGTCGACCAGCACGTCGCCGAGGTTGATGCCGATGCGGTAGAGCATCTTGTCGTCGTCGGGCAGGTCGGCGTTCCGCGCGGTCATCACCGTCTGCACCTCGATGGCGGCGGTCACCGCCTCGACGACGCTGGGGAACTCGATCAGCAGCCCGTCGCCAGCCGTGCCGACAATGCGTCCGCCATGTCTGTCGCCGATAGGGTCCGTGGCCGCGCGGTGGTCTTTCAGGCGCGCGAGCGTGCCCTGCTCATCCCGGCCCATGAGCCGGCTGTAGCCGACCACGTCGATTGCGACGATCGCGGCAAGTCTGCGTTGCGCGTCCGACATCCGGCGCTCGTCGTCAGTAGCGAAAAGGCTACGTCATCGGCGACAGTGCGGCAACGCCATGCAACCGCCGGTAGTTCCGCGCAGCTATGACGTGTCCACTGCCGGATTCCAGAACGAACGGCGGGACGTTGTTCGCGCCCCGCCGTTGTTGTGGTGCTTCGCCGTCGGCTCAGGCGCTGCGGTAGGGTGGTCCGGCCTTGCGCATGAGGGCGTTGTACTGCTTGAAGATTTCGACCACGCGGGCGGTGCGCTCGCTCTCGCCGGCGATCTCGTCCCAGAACTTCAAGGCCTCGTCCTCGACCGTCTTCCATTCCTCGTCCGGGATCGAGGTCAGCTTCAGCTTGTCGCCCTGCACGCGCAGCTTGGCCTCGCCGGCCCAGTACCAGTGCTGGCGGTAATAGTGCGACGAGTCCATGCACAGCCGGAACAGCGTCTGCAGATGCTCGGGCAGCTCGTTCCAGCGTTCTTCGTTGGCGAAGTAGGAGCCGCACCAGGCGCCGGAGATGTTGTTGGTCAGGAAGTAGTTGGTGACGTCGGCCCAGCCCACCGTGTAGTCCTCGGTGATGCCCGACCAGGCGATGCCGTCGAGCTCGCCGGTCTGCACCGCGACCTCGATGTCCTCCCACGGCAGCGTCACCGGCACCACGCCGAAGCGCGAGAGAAACCGGCCGGCCGTGGGGAAAGTGAACACCCGCTTGCCCCGGAGGTCGTCGAGGCTGCGGATCGGATCGACGGTGTTGAAGTGGCAGGGATCCCAGGCCCCGGCGCTCAGCCACTTGACGTTCTCGACCTCGCCATAGGCCTCTTCCCAGATCTCCTTCAGGCCCCATTCGCTGAACAGCGCCGGCACGTCCAGCGAATAGCGCGTGGCGAACGGGAAGTAGCCGCCGAACACCGAGATGTCGACGGGCGCGGCGATGGAATCGTCGTCGCTCTGCACGGCGTCGATGGTGCCGCGCTGCATGGCCCGGAACAGCTCGCCCGTCGGCACCAGCTGGTCGGCGAAGTAGAGCTCGATCTCCATGTCGCCGTTCGCCACCTTGTTGAAGGCGTCGATCGACGGCTTGATCACGTGCTCGGCCAGCGTCGGGCCGGCATAGGTCTGCAGGCGCCAGGTGATCTTCTGCTGCGCCTTCACGTAGGGCGCCGGAAACGCCGCCGCGCCGACGGCCGCCGTGGTCGCGACGCCGGCCTTGGTCAGGAACTGTCGTCTGCTCTTCGTCATCGTCAAAGCACTCCCTTGTTGTGCATGCGCCCCTCCGGGCGTTTCGGCGGTTCTTCTTTCGCCTCCGTCGTCACCCCCTCAGACGATAGAGCTCCGGCAGCCACAGCGCGATCTGCGGGAACGCCATCACAATGGCGAGTCCGAAGATCATCACCGCGACGAACGGCACGATCGAGCGGTAGATATCCATCAGCGACACCTCCGGCGGCGCCATGGCGCGCATCAGGAACAGGTTGTAGCCGAACGGCGGTGTCATATAGGCGATCTGGCAGGTGATGGTGTAGAGCACGCCGTACCAGATCAGGTCGAAGCCGAGCGCGCCGACCAATGGCACGTAAAGCGGCGCCACGATCACCAGCATCGCCGTGTCGTCCAGGAACGTGCCCATGATCAGGTACGAGAGCTGCATCATGATCAGGATCTGCCAGGGGCTCAGGCCCATGCGGTCCACGAAGAAGCCCTCGATGGCCTTCACCGCGCCCAGCCCGTCGAACACCGCGCCGAAGCAGAGCGCCGCCAGGATGATCCACATGAACATGCAGGAGATGCCGAGCGTCTTGCGCAGCGTCTCCTCCATCACCTTGCGCGTCAGCCGCCCCTTGGCGATCGCCGCCAGCGTCGCGGCCAGCGCGCCCACGGCCGAGCTCTCGGTCAGGTTGGTGACGCCCATCAGGAACAGGCCGGTCATCGAGAAGAAGATGAAGAGCGGCAGCAGGCCGGCGCGCAGCAACGAGAGCTTCTCGCGCATCGGCATGTCGCGTTCGTCGGCCGGCAGAGGCGGCCCCAGATGCGGCTGCAGCCGGCAGCGCACGACGATATAGACGATGAACAGCCCCGCCATCATCAGGCCGGGAAACACGCCGGCCAGCCAGAGCTGTCCCACCGGCTGCCGCGCGATCATGCCGTAGAGCACCAGCACCACGCTCGGCGGCACCAGAATGCCCAGCGACGAGCCGGCCTGGATCACGCCCGTCACCATGATCTTGTCGTAGCCGCGCCGCAGCAGCTCGGGCAGCGCGATGCTGGCGCCGATCGCCATGCCGGCGACGCTGAGCCCGTTCATGGCCGAGATCGCCACCATCAACCCGATCGTGCCGACCGCCAGCCCGCCCTTCAGCGGCCCGAACCAGACATGGAACATCTTGTAGAGGTCGTTAGCGATGCCCGACTCGGACAGCATGTAGCCCATATAGATGAACAGCGGCAGCGTCAGCAGCGGATACCATTTCATCAGCTTCATGGCGGCGCTGAACGACAGCTCCGAGCCGCCTTCGCCCCACAGCAAGAGCGCCGCCACGACGGCGACGAAGCCGATGGCGCCGAACACCCGCTGCCCCGTCAGCAGCATCAGCATCATCGATGCGAACATCAGGACGGCGATGAGCTCGTAGCTCATGCCAGGTCATCCCCGGCCGGCAGGTCGGCGCCCAGATCCAAACCGCGCAGCTTGGCTATGTCCTTGATCAGACTGGAAATCGCCTGCAGCAGCATCATGAAGATGCCGACGCACATGACGATCTTGATCGGCGCCATATAGGGCCGCCAGGCGGAATAGCTGCGCTCGCCGTACTCGACCGCATAGACCGTGCTCGACAGCCCGCCGTAGAACAGCAGCGCCAGATAGAAGATCAGGAACAGCACGGTAAACGCGTCCACCCAGGTGCGCGTACGGTCCGACCAGGCGCCGTACAACAGGTCCATGCGCACATGGTCGCCCAGCTGCAGCGAATAGGCGCCGCCCAGCAGGAAATAGGCGACCATCAGGAACTGCGCCATTTCCAGCGTCCACAGGGGCGGGATGAAGAAGGTCTTCGTGAAGGACGAGTACAGCAGCACGCCCATCATGGCGAAAACCAGCAGCATGATCGCGCGGCCGATGACGCGGTTCACCGCGTCGACCGCGCGCACGTAGGCCGTCAGCGCCTTCGGCATGCGCCGCGTCCGCCGGCGCCACGAACGACGATGTCCGCGGGGCGTTGCTGACACATAGGACAAGCCCTCCCTGTCCGGCATGGCGTCTCCGCGCCAATACCGCCCGGACGGTAGCAAAGTTTATTGCAGGACGAAACGCTGGCTTGTCGGCGCGCGCGGTCCAACGGCCGCAAGGAAATCGTCGGCCATCCGCCACCAACCGTCATGCTGGCGCAGGCCAGCATCCAGCGGCTTTGCAGCAAGCTGAAGAATCAATAAACCTGGATCCTGGCCTGCGCCAGGATGACCCGGATTCGCCGGGCGCGATACCGGTTCTCAGGCGGTCAGGACGACCCGATGCCGCCCGTCGGCGGTGGCAGGTTGCCCCGGCGTCCCTTGCGCAGGGAATCGGGCGAGACGCCGAAGATCCGGCAGATCCAGGCGACGAAACCGGACCACCATTGCAAAACTGTACGCATATCTCGACCTCCCCAAGCTGTTTCGCCCGCGCTGAAACGACGCGGACCCTCGATCGAGGTGCAACGCACATCCGCCTGGATAGTAGCACAAGATGCGATTGACCGCCGACGTTGTGCCGCGACGATGGTTTCGATAGAACCTGCTTCCCCCACGCGCATGCGGCAATGGAGACGACGAGATGGTGCCGACGTTGGAAACGGACCGGCTGCGGCTGATGCCGCGCACGGCGGCCGATATCGACGCCTGCGTCGCCATGGACAGCGACCTCGAGGTTCGGCGCTACATCACCCCCGACTTCCGCGACAACTTCGACGCCGCCGCCTATCGCGCAAGTCTTGGAGAACGCTTGGCGATCGATGCCGGGCCGGGCTTCGGCTGGTGGATCATCCGCGATCGCGACACGCCCGGGCGCTTCCATGGTCTGGCCATGCTGATCCCGGTCGGTCTCGAGGGTCCGGAGATCGAGATCGGCTGGCGCCTGCCGCGCGCCTCTTGGGGGAATGGCTACGCGACCGAGGCCGCAATACGCATCCTCGCCCACGCCTTCGACGACGTCGGTCTGTCCGAGGTCATCGCCTGCATCGATCCCGAGAACAGCCGCTCGATCGCCGTCGCCGCCCGCCTCGGCTTCGTCCGTGACGGCCGCAAGGCTGCCTACGGCACCGAGTTCGACCTCTATCGCCTGCGCCGCGACGCTACCGGTGCGGGCTGACCGCCGGCTGCGTCAGAAGCCGATCTCCAGTTCGATGCCGACGAAGAAGGCCGGGTCCGCGTCGTCCGCGAAGGCGTCGCCCGGCAGGAACGCGCCGGCGATCGCTTCGAGCTCGACCGTCTCGCTCACCTGATAGCCGATGATCAGGTCCACGCCGTTGCCGATTGTGCGGTCGTGGCCGTCGGGATCGGCGTCGATGGCGGCGTTGCGAAGTTCGTCCGACGCCTCGTGTTGCCGGTAATGGTGGTAGACGAGATCGATCGAGCTGTCGTCGGTCGGGCGCAGGCCGAGGCCGGCGGTCAGGATGATCAGGTTGCTGAGCTCCGGGTCCAGCACCTCGCCGTAATACTTGAAGCTGGTGATGCCGTTGAAGTCGTCGTTGTTGTCCTGCAGGCCAGTCTGCCGGAAAGCCCGGTTGGTGCCGTCGTCGGGATCGTCGTCGCCGCTGCCGAAGGCAAGGCCCAGCGTCAATGACGGCTCCCATGGCGCGTCGGCCACGTAGCTCGCGCCGACATCGAAACCGTAGCCGCGGATGTCGTCGTCGCCGGCCGCGCCGCGCACATGCATGAGCTCGACCCAGTAATCGATATTGCCGGTCAGCGCGCCGATCGACTGCAGGCCGATAAAGACCGCGTCCTCGTCGCGGCGGTCGCGGCCGTCGCGATAAAACAGATACGGGCTGATCTCACTGTCCTCGCCCACCGCGTAGCGCCCGAGCAGGAAATAGTTGTTGGGTTCGTCTTCCGAGCGGTCGCCCAACAGGTCTTTTTTGACCAGATCCTCGCGGCTGACCGATGCTTCCAGGCCGAAGGCCGCGCGGCGCAGATAGAGCCGGACGCCGTCCAGATCCTCGTCATAGAGCCATTCGCGCTTGTCCTCGAACGGCTGCCGGCCGAGCGTCAGCGACAGGCCGGGGAAGACCTCGCGGAAATTCGCATAGGCCTGCTTGACCACCAGCTCGGCGTCCGGCGAGCCCCGGCCGTCCGGCGCGTCGATGTTGATCTCCTTGTTTATCTCGACATTCAGGAACGCGCGGAACCACGGCGTCGGATCGTAGGAGAAGGCGAGCTCCAGTTCCGGCTTGACCGCCGTGACGTCGTCGCTCAGGCCGCGCTCCAGGTCGAGGTCGCGTTCATGGGTGAGTTCGAGCTTCAACTCGGCGCCGAAGGACAGATTGGGCGTCAGCTGCAGCCGGGTGTCGGGCGGATCGTCGAAATCGAACTCGACGCCCGAATCGTTGATTTGCGCCGCCGCGATTGGCACCGTCGCCAACAGCACGCCGGCACACGCCAGGCAGACCTCAAGCCGACGGCGCCAGCCGGCCATCTTCGTCGCGCCTCGGGGTCTGCGGCGCGTCCGATGTGTTCGTGTCGATGACGGGCATCGTCGTAACCGGGGCCGGTTTCACCGCCAGGAAGGCGTAGATCTCAGCCGCGATGGCGAGCGCGATGCGAACGCCCAGCATCGCCATGACGCCCCAGGTGTTCCACAGGAAGCCCGCCAGGACCGGGCCGGCGACGCCGCCCGCCTCCTCGCCCAGGCTGAGCACCGCCATGGTGTGGGCGCGCTTGCGCCGGTCGAGGTCAGAATGCTGCGCCATCAGCGCGCCCCAGGCCGGCTTGAAGGCGGCCTTGCCGGCCTCGTCGATCAGACGACCGCCCATCATGCCGGCGAGGTTCGGCGCCACCATGAATACAATCGACGAGACCACGTTGGCGACGCCACGGACCCGCAGCACCAGGTTCCGGCTGACATTGTCGGACAACCAGCCAAAGCCGGGTCCCGCGACCAGCATGACCATCGCGGCCAGGAAATAGATCATGCCGGTCTCTGCCGCGCTCAGGCCGGCATACTCCACGGCCAGCACGGGGAACAGGCCGCCGATCATCTTGGCGCTGCTGCTCATCAAGAAGCCCAGCCCCATGATCGACACCAGCCGGCGCCGCAGGTCCGCCGGCCGGGCCTCGACGTCGGGCGTCTCGGCTGTCGCTTTCGCCGGCGCCGGCGTGCCGGATGCTTTCGCCGGCACGAAACGCCAGACCACGACGACCGGGATCAGCGACAGCAGGGCCGCGGCCACGAACACCAGTGAAAAATTCTGCGCCGTCGCCGTCAGCAGGATGCCGGCCAGCGCGTGGCCGAGCTTGCCCGAGACGCTCTTCACCGAGGCGTACCAGGCGAACGACGAGGCCACGGCCCGCTTGGCGCTGCGTTCGGCGATCAGGGCATAGGCCGCCGGGTCGCGCAGCGACCGCGATGCGCCATGCGCCATGCGGATGGCGAAGAGATGCCAGGGCAGCCAGGCCAGCGCCAGCAGCAGGGACACCATCGAGCGTAAGGCCAAGGCCGCGACCAAACTGGGTTTCAGCCCGCAGCGGTCCGCCATCCGTCCCATCGCCGGCTTCAGGATCATGGCGACGGCGAAGTTCAGCGACAGCAGGATGCCGATCTCGGCGACCGACATGCCGAGATGATGCGCGTAGAGCGGCAGGGCGAAGGCGATGATGCCGAAGCTGAGCCGGGACGCCAGCCCCTCGGCGACAATGGCCAGCAGAACCGTACGGTCGTGACGCGGAGATTGTGCCATCGTCATCCGGCCGCCGTCGCCGGGCTTGCCGGCAACGCCGGCCGATCGCCGGGCAGCGTGCACCGCCCGTCGGCATAGTCGGCGATATAGTCGGCGATCAGCGGCGCCGCACCCGGCACGCCCTTGTAGCCGGGGAAGTAGTTCACATCCACGACCACCGGACCTTCCGGCCCCTCGATAAAATCAAGCCCATAGAGTCCGAGGCCGAAGACCTCGCCGCAACTGAGCGCGATCCGCCGCACCTCTTCGCTGATCTCACAGGCTTCGCCGGCCCGCGTGAAGCTCGTCGGCGAAAACCGCTTTCGCGTCCCGAATACTTCGCTGCCGACGACATAGACCTTCAGGTCTTCGCCCGGGCCGGGGACAAAGTCCTGCACGATGACCGGAACCGGCGACGGCGGCACGGCCGCCAGCTCGACCGCGTTGCGCACGACATGGATGTCGGCGCCGCGATGCCCGCGGTGCGGCTTGATGATCAACGGGCCGTCCGCCAGTTGCGGCGCCAGCAGCGTCAGGTCGCCGGTCACCCACGAGCGTGGCGCCGGCAGGTCCGCGGCGCGCAGCCGTCGGCAGGCGGTGATCTTGTCCTGCGCCGCGAGGCACGCGGCATAGGGATTGAGCATGCGGGCGCCCTGGCCATGCAACGTCCCCGCGAGACTGAGCGTCAGCTCGGTATGCGACTTGATGACGTAAAGATCGTGTTCGACGTCCAGCAGGTCTGCCCGCACGACCATCTCTTCGGCGATGCCGGTTTCGACTCTGAAGCCCCGTCCGCGCAGGATGTCGAAGACCTCGCGCAGTACCGGGCTGTCCACCGGTGGGACGCGCCGGACCAGCAGGAAATACAAGCTTCCGTTGGCGACCCTTGAGGGTTTGGCAAAGCCTTTTCGCGCTGTCTTTCGCGCTTTTCCGGTGGCCTTCATCCCGCTGGCGGCTCGTCCGAGGTTGCCTTCATGGGTACCAAGACGAGGCTGGGGGCGCGTTGCGACGACCTTCATGCTCGCTCCCCCCGGTCACGAGCGGCGTGCCCGTAGCCCTGGCCGGACTTGGCCTCCGCGCAGGCATCGTAAATATAGTCGGCCAGGTGCCGGCCGGCCTCCGGCACGCCTTTGAAGCCGGGAAAGGCGCTCGTGTCCACGACGTAGGGTCGGCCGTGGCTGATAACGACGTCGATTCCGAAGACATCGATACCGAAGGTTCGCCTGCAACGCATAACGATGTCGAGCAGGTCGTCGACGACTTCGAAAGGTTCACCCAGCTTTTGTTCATAGGTCTGCGCCGGCCACACGCGTTTGACGCCGAACACGCGTTCGCCGATGCAGTAGATCTTTCGATCCCGTCCTTCCGGCTCCTTGTAGCGTTGAGCTAAAACCGGCGACCTGTCGAGCGGGATCGTGCTCAGTTGATCTTGCATCCGAATGACATGTACGCCGCGCCCCCGTGAGCCCCGACAGGGCTTCACGATCAACGGCCCCTCATCCAGCAGGTCCACCAGTTGCTCCGGACGACTGGCGACATAGCTCTCCGGGGCCGGGATGTTGGCCGCCTCGAGCATCTGCGCGGCCACGATTTTGTCGCGCAGCATCTCAGAGACCGGATAGGGATTGACGATCCGCGCGCCCAGAGCATGCAGCGCTCCGGCCAGGCTCAACGTCAAGTCGCTGCGATACTTCAAGATGTAGAGGTCATGTTCGACCCGTAATCGCGTCAGATCGGTCCGCCGTTCCTCCGGGGCGATGACCTCCACGGCAACGCCACGATCGGAAAGGCGCCGAATTATTTCGGCTGCGATGGAAACGCTATGTGTTTGACGCCCTGCGCGGAGGAACATGGCGATCCTCATGTCGAACTCCTCCGGCTGGCTTTCCGCCCGCATGCTTCTCTTGTCGTCTGGTGAATGAAGGCAACATCGTCGGTCGCCGCCTGGTTCGAGCCCGGCCCCCGCAAATCGGGCCTTTCTTTGAGCAAGACGCTGCGTTGCATTGCCATCGCCATCACCCATTTCATTCAGGTCGGGGTGCACGGGTAATCAGGCTGTATAGCGCTCGCCCGGTTAAGCGACCGCATTCGGACATCTCGTTATGACGCGAGGGCCGCTGCCAGGCCCAGGTCATGGTCTTCAGGTCGATCAGCAGGTTCTCTCGTTGCCAGCCGCGGGCGAAACGGTCGTATCGGCTCATGACCAGGTGGCCCAGGCGGCTGGCGCTGTCGATCGCGCAGATGCGTTCCATGGCGGCGCGGACGCCCTGGCTGCCCATGTCGCGGTCGAGCAGCACCGCCGCCGGATCGTCCGGGTTGCGGTAGTGCAGGGCCGCCGCGATACCGACCGCCAGGTTGGTCGGCCGCCGGCCGGCCTTCGCCGCCAGCCGGAGAGCGCCAACCAGCCGGTCGGCGGGCGCCAGCTTGCGAAAGGGATCGCGGGCAACGCGGGTCACGGGATCGTTCAGCACGGCATTGTCGAAGCGCCGGAGAACAGCCGTCAGGGTATCGCGGCCGCCGGCGATGGCGGCGCCGTAGCGGGCGGCGAGCCCGGCCTGTCCCTCGGCCATCGCCTTCCGGACGACGGCGCGAATCTCCGGATCGCGGACCGCCGCGTGAATGTAGCGATAGCCCTTCAGATAGCCGATATAGGCGCAGGTCGCGTGCCCGGCGCTGAACATGTAGAGCTTGCGGTGCACATGAGCGCCGTAATCGGCGGCGACTTTCATGCCGGCGATCACCGGTTTCGGATCGCGCAGCGCCCGGCCGTCGACGACGAACGTCTCGGCTTGGTCGCCGATCAGGGTCACCGGCTCGGCACAATCGCGCGCCATCTCGAGGTGCGATACCGCGCGCGAGACGAGGGCGCTGACGAAACCGTGCGCGCCGGCGCGGCGCGCGCCCAGTTCCCGCGCCACCAGTTGGCGTAGTCGGCGGCCCGGGTCTTCCAGGTTCTCGAAGGCGAGCACGTTGACCGGCGACTGTCGCCGCGCCAGTCCCGCCGAGATCAGCGGCGCCACGTCGGCCAGGTTGTCGGGCCCCACCGCGGTCGCCACCACATTGGCGTTGGCGATCTCGTCGACGGCGCGGGCCTGGTCGTGGATCGACACCGCGTCGACTCCACCGACCTCGGTTTCCACACTGTCGGCGCCGTTCGACAACCGCACCCGATAACGCCCGGCCGTGTTCAGGTGCGACAGCAGACGCTGGTTGCGCCCGATGAAGGTCAGGTCATAGCCGGACGCCCGCAGCAGATGGCCGGCGAAGCCGCAGCCGACCCGGCCGGGGCCGATGATGACGGCTTTCATTGCAGCACCCTCCGTGGGGCGGCGGGCGTCGAGGCCCAGTCGGCATCCTGGGCGCAGGTGTAGACATAGTCGGCCAGACGTAGCGCCGCGTCCGGCACGCCCTTGAACCCGGGAAAGCTGTTAACATCGACGACATAGGCCTGACCGTTGCTGAAGATCACGTCGATCCCGAATACGTCGATGCCGAAGGCGCGGCCGCTCATCAAGGCGATATCCCGCAATTCCGCCGAGATCGTCAGCGGGCGGCCCAGCTTCTGCCGGTAGGTCCGGGCCGGCCATTCGCGCTCGACGCCGAACACCTGTCCGTTGATGCAATAGATCTTGTGGTCGAAGCGGTCCGGCGCCTTGTAGCGCTGGGCGATGACGGGTCCGGTGCTGGCCGGCAGTTGTTCCAGCTCCGCGCGGTCGCGCACCACGCGGATACCCCGGCCCTTCGAACCGCGGGCCGGTTTGATGACCAGCGCGCCTTCTTCCAGGATCGACGCCAGATCGCTCGGCCTTTCGGCGGCATAGGCCGGCGGCGTCGGGATCCGCGCCCGCTGCAGAATGCGGTAGACGATCGCCTTGTCCCTCAGCATCGCGGCCACGGGAAAGGGATTGATGATCCGCGCGCCGGTCGCGTGCAGCGCGCCGGCGAAGCTCAGCGCGCCTTCGCTGCTCGATTTCAGGACATAGAGGTCGTGATGGGGCCAGCGCTGGGTCAGACAGATCGGGCTTTCGTCCGGACAGATCAGGTCGATCTCCGCGCCCCACTCCGACAGCAGGTGGACCATCTCCCGCATGATCGGGCTGCTTTGTCCGTCCGGATGGGCGCGAACCAGAAAACCGATTTTCACGACACCCTCCCCTTATCCGATGCCGGCGCACCGTCCGCGCTCAGGCAATGGGCGGCGATGTAATCGGCCAAACGGTGATCGGCGTCCGGCACGGCGGAATAGTTCGGGAAGTCGTTCACCTCGATGACCACCAGGCCTCTCGAGCTTTCCAGGCAATCGACGCCATAGAGATCGAGTTCGAAGGCCGCGCGGCAGGTCTGCGCCAGGCGCCGCATGGCTGGCGTCACCGTTACCAGCTCGGCATCGTCGTCCATGGCCGCGTGCGGCAGCGGCGACGGCTTGCGTACCGCCCAGAGGTCGGCGCCGATGCCGTAGAGTTTCAGGTCATAGCTGTCGCTCGGCAGGAAGTGCTGGGCCAGGACCGTCGGATCCGGCCACGCGAGGTCCACCAGCTCGCGCGCGCTGTCGACGAGACGTATGCCGCGGGCATTGTCGCCGAAGACGGGCTTCAGGATCAGCGGGTAGTCCACGCCGGGGTTCAGTTTGCGCGGAAGCAGGGCGATCGGGCCGACGAACGTCCGCGGGATCGGCAACCCCTCCGCCGCCAGCACCATGGACATGTGCGCCTTGTTCAGCACCGCTCTGATGCTGGCGCTGCGGTTGATGGTGGGCGTGCCCTGCCGTTCCGCATGGCTCAGCAGCAACAGAAGCATCAGGCTCCGGCCGCGGGCCACCACGGCGTCGAACGTGATGGTCGGTGAACGATTGTCGAAACGGCAAACGGCGGCGTCCGGGTCGACCAGCTCGACGTCATAGCCGCGCTCGGCGAGCGCCGTCATCACGCCGGCGGGCTGCGGCTGCGACATGTAGCGCCGCTCGGCCAGAATGCCGATCTTCGGTGCCGTCGACGACCGACGGCACCCCTGTGGGGATAGTCCCATCGTCATGCCCTCTTTATTTCTGCGTCGCGGATTTCGTTTTGCCGCCGCCCGACTGCGGCATCCGCTGTCAATTCGTGTTTAGTTTGTTCGTTTCAGTTTTATGACAAATTTACACGGCGCAGATGACAAACACCTGTCGCCAAGATTAAGACCAGATGAATAAGACATTAGTGTTGGATGAACGGGCGCGACCGCGCGACCAAGCCGTCTTTCAGTCCGTTATTTGCGCAACCCGGAGTCAGAAAAGCGGCGCCTGCGATCCGGTTTGGCGCGTTAGCCGACCGCGATGTCACTCAGGCATGCTGCGCCAGGTCTCCGCGCATTCGGTGCAGGACGACCGGCGCGGATGCAGAAACGCGAACGGGTTTGCCGTCAACGTCGGCACGACGGTGTCGACCACATCGCGGGCGCGCATCAGCTTCGCTGGTGCGTATCCGACCGGGCCTTCGGCTTGCAGGCCGCGTTCCGTCAGCCAGGCGTTCGCCAGGCGGAACAGCGCGCAGCAATGATCGTTCTCCAGATAGTCGATCCGCGTCGGCCGGCCGTCCCGCGACACGGTGATGTGCTTCGGGCGCCGGTAGGGCACGTCCGCCAGCAATTCGGCCAGATGCAGCATGGTGCTGGCGTCGTGGTCGACGCCCAGCAGCAGCACCTTGCCGTCGGCCTCCAGCACGCGCCCGACCGGGCTCTCGTGCTGATGCGGTGGCAGCACCAGATCGTCGGCCAGGATCTCGGTGGCCTTCGGCCCGCGCGCCGAGAACGCGAAGGCATGCCGGCCGCGCTTGACGCCCGGCAGCAGCCGGAATGTTTCGGCGACGACACCCAGATCCTCCGCCACCGGCGTCGATACGGGATCGAACACGGCGTCGTCGTCGCCAGTCCACGACGGCATCGCGATCGTGCCCTCGGGCCCGACGGCTGCGCCCAGCGCCGCAATCAACCCGGCCGGCCCGCCCGCCACCGGCCGCACCGCGCGAAACGACGTATGCACCAGCACGACATCGCCACGCGCGACGCCGAGCGCCTGGAGCTGGGCGACGAGCTCCGGCACAGAAATCTCGCAACGGGCATGCCATGCGGTCATGGATCAAGCGCTTTTCTATAGGGTTGGCAGGTAGGGTCCGAATACGTTGACCGGGCGATGGCGAAGCCGGGGCGAAAAGACAGAGTCGATTCCATGTATCGAGGGATCATAGCTTGAAGACCGTTTCTGGAGCGCCGGATTTGTCTTCGTCGTAAAATACAGGTATATACCCATAATATGACCGACACCGCCTGCATGTGTATCGGGCTGCGCCGGGCCGGCCGAGCGGTCACGCGTTTCTACGATGACGCCCTGGCGCCGGCCGGGGTGAACGCCACGCAGTTCTCCCAGTTGCGCGCGATCCTGCGGGCCGGATCCCCGACCATCGGCGCGCTGGCTGACGCCACCGATCTCGACCGCAGCACGCTTGGACGCAATATCCGCGTCCTCGCGCGCATGGGTCTCGTCCGGTTCGAGCCGGGCGCGGACGAGCGCACGCGCCTTGTGTCGGTTACCACGGATGGCAAGCGGGTGTTGAAGGCCGCCACGCCGCTTTGGCGGACGGCGCAGTCGGCGCTCGCCGAGAAGCTGGGCGCCGGTCGCCGCGCCGTCCTGTTCGATCTTCTGCATGAGTTGGAGACCGTCGACGTCTGAGTTTGCAACCGGCCGCGACAGACGGCCGGGCGACAAGAAGGGAGGCCGAAAATGATGCAGCCACGGACCGAGCCATCGGCGCTGAAGTCCGTCGTCTGTACCAGTTGCGACGGCTTTTGCCCCGTCGCGGCGAAGGTCGAGGACGGCCGCGTCGTCAAGGTCACCACCCGCGAGCACCCGTTCTTCAAGGACGTGATCTGCATGAAGGGCGCCTATGCGCCGAAGTCCTTCGCGCATCCCGACCGCCTTCTGCATCCGCTGAAGCGCACCGGCGCGCGGGGCGAGGGCGGCTGGCAGCAGGTCACCTGGGACGACGCGCTCGACGACATCGCCGAGCGCCTGCGAACGGTCGTCGCCCGGTACGGGCCCGAAGCTTTCGCCGTCGCCGCCAGCAACGCCAATTTCGGCCTCGACAACGGCCTGACGCGGCGGTTCATGAACCTCATCGGCTCGCCCAACTTCATCAGCGGCGTGGCCTACTGCATGGGCAACACGGCCGCCGTCAACCGCATGGTCTACGGCTGGTACCCGCGCGGCGACATCCTCAATTCGAAATGCATCGTGCTGTTCGGCCACGATCCCCGCCGGCATAGCTGGACGCTGGAATACAAATCCATCCGCGTCGCCCAGGCCGGCGGCGCCAAGCTGATCGTGCTCGACCCTCGCAAAAGCGAGAACGCCGAGGCCGCCGATATCTGGCTGCCGCTGCGCGCCGGCACCGACGCCGCCATGACCCTGGGCTGGCTGAACGTGATCCTGGAAGAGAGCCTCTACGACAAGGATTTCGTGCGCGACTGGACCGTCGGCTTCGACGCCTTTGCCGAGCGCGTGCGCGAGTATCCGCTGGACCGGGTCGCCGAGATCACCGGCGTCGACGCCGAACTGATCGCCGGGGCGGCGCGCATGTACGCCATGTCGTCGCCTGCCGTGATCCCCTGGTCCCCGATCACCGACCAGCAGGCCTCCTCGACCTCGGCGATCCGGCTGCAATGCGCCCTGCGGGCGCTCACCGGCAATCTCGACGTCAAGGGCGGCGAGATGTTCGCCGGCTTTCATCCCGGCATCCGCTCGGACACCGAGATCGAGCTGCATGACGAACTGTCCGACGCGCAGAAGGCGAAGCAGCTCGGGGCCGAAGAATTCCCGGTCTTCACCTATCGCGGCATGCGGGCGCTGGGCGATGCGACCGAACGCGTCTGGGGCGCGCGCTGGGCCAACCTGATTTCGGGCTGCTACATGGCGAACCCCATGGCCGTGTTCAAGGCCATGGCCGACGGCGATCCTTATCCCGTGCGGGCGTTCTTCGCGCTCGCCAACAACACGCTGATGTCGTTCGCCAACACCCGGCGGATCTACGACGCGCTGATGCGGCAGGACCTGATCGTCGCCTACGAGCATATGCTGACGCCGACGGCCCAGCTCGCCGACTACGTGCTGCCGGGCGACGCCTGGCTCGAGCGGCCGAGCATGATGGCGGGGCTCAGCGAGCAGGCCATGGCGCCGCCCGGCGACTGCAAGTCGATCGTGTATTTCTGGTGCGAGTTGGCAAACCGGATGGGAATGGAAGCGTATTTCCCGTGGGCATCGGTGGAAGCGCTGCTGGATTTCCGTCTGGAGCCGGCGGAGACGACCTGGGAGGGAGTCGTCGCCGCCGGCCGCCTGCCGAAGGCCGGCTACGAGGAGAAGAAGTATCTCAAGACCGGTTTCGCCACGCCGTCGGGCAAGGTCGAGCTCGCGTCCTCGGTGCTGGGCGATCTCGGCTTCGACCCACTGCCCTACTACCGCGAGGCCGCGGCGCCGGACACCGACTTTCCGATGACCATGTTCATCGGCCTGCCCGACGACGAGTATTACCGCACCGGCCACCGGCATATCCCGGAATTGCGTCAGCGGGCGCAGGACCCGACGCTCTTCGTCAACCCGGACGACGCCGACCGGCTCTGTCTGGACGAAGGCGGCTGGGCCCGGGTCGAAACCGCGGCCGGCGCCATGGCCGGCCGCGTCTTCGTGCGCTCGGCCATGCCGGCCGGGCTCATCCGCGTGCCGCACGGCTGGTGGAAACCGGAATCGCGGCCCGGTCTCGAGAACATGTCCGGCATGTGGTCGTTCGCCGACGCGCAGCTCACGTCGGACGACGATCCCGACCTGATCGACCGCGAGCAGGGCGTGCCGCACCTGAAGGGCGTGCCCTGTCGCATTTCCGCGCTCGACCCGGCCGAGGTCGCCCGGCTCGAAGCCGAGTTCGGCCCCACCGACCGGCTGCCGCGCGGCCCCGAGGGAAAGGTGCTGCGCGCGAAAAGCCGGCCCGGCGACCTCACGTTTGACGACGAATTCGGCGACGGCGTCGAATTCGAAGCGGTTCAGCTTTCCCTTTACGGCCGCGGCTCTGTATAGCTAGGCGCGGGACAGGCGACGACGGATCGTCGCCGACATATCGAGAGGGAAGCATGGCCCAGAACCGCCAGGTTATTGTCCGTGAGCTGCCGAAGGGCGCGCTGACGCAGGATCACTTCGAGTTGCGCGAGGCCGAGATGCCTGCGATCGGCGCGGGCGAGGCGCTGGTCCGCACCGTCCTCATGTCGATCGACGCCGCCAACCGGGCCTGGATGCAGGGCGCGACCTACCGCGAGGCCGTGAAGGCCGGCGACGTCATGCACACCTATTCGATCGGCGAGGTCGTGGAATCGAACGACGACAGCCTGACGCCGGGCGACATCGTCGCGGTCGAGGCGCGTTGGGCCGACTATGTGGCGGTCAAGGCGCGGCGCGCGCAGAAACTGCCCGACATTCGGCCGCTGTCGCACCTGCTGTCCGTCTACGGCATCGCCGGCAAGACCGCCTATCACGGTCTGGTCGGCGTCGGCCGGCCCAACGCCGGCGAGACCGTCGTGGTCTCGGCTGCGGCCGGCTCGGTCGGCATCTATGTCGGCCAGATCGCCAAGGCGCTCGGCTGCCGCGCCGTCGGCATCGCCGGCGGGCCCGAAAAGTGCGCCTGGGTGACGGACGAATTGGGCTTCGATGCCTGCGTCGACTACCGCGCCGGCAACCTGTTCAAGGACCTGAAGGCCGCCTGCCCGGACGGCGTCGACATCTATTTCGACAATGTCGGCGGCGCGGTGCTGGAAACCGTGCTGTTCCAGATGAACGAGAAGGGCCGCGTCGTCTGCTGCGGCGCCGTCAGCCAGTACGACGCCGACGCGCCGTCGGGTCCGCGCAACCTGCCCGGCCTGGTCGTGGTCAAGCGCCTGCGCATGGAGGGTTTCATCGTCATGGACTTCGCCGACCAGGACCAGAAGGCGACCGACGACATCGGCAACTGGCTCCGCGACGGCAAGCTGAAGGTGGTCGACGACATCGTCGACGGCCTGGAGAACGCGCCCAGCGCCCTCATCGGCCTGCTCGCCGGCGACAACCGCGGCAAACGCATGGTCCGCGTCGCCCCCGACCCGGGGTGAGCGAGCGGCGGGCGCATTCCGACGGACGGCGCGGACGTTTGTTCACAGTTTTTCGCCGGGCAGCTGACTGGCCTGCATCACCCAATCGGAGAACTGGTCATCGAGCCGATCGCCTTCGTGAATGTTGAAGTAGCGCACGTCCTTTTGCTTCGACTCGCCGGGCGGCGTGGGGCTCAGCGACGCGCCACTGAAGAAGGTGACTTGGACGTAATTCGTGAAGCAGTAATAGCTGAGGAACCAGCCCTGGCCCTCGATGCCATATAAGGGCGCGTTCCATTTGACAGCCTTCTGCATGTCGGGGACGGTGCGTTTGACGATGTCGTCGATGCCGCGCCCGACATCGCGTTTCCAACCCGGCATGGCGGCGATATAGGCCTGAACCGGACCGTCCCCATCGCCCTTCGGAATCTGCGGGTTGCCGCCCGTGAGAAGTTTCGGTTTCGACGATTTCTTGTCTGCCATTGCTTACGCTTCTCGGGAGCTCGTCTTGCCGTCACCCGCGGTCAGTCCGTCTCGAATTCCTTCAGAAAGGTTTTCAGCAGCGCATCGAGCTGCTGCTGCTGCTCCTGCTTGGACAGGCTGGCCACGAGGCGGCATCGCAATTCCACATGGTCGGTCACCGCGGCGTCGGTGACGCAGAGGCCCTTGTCGGTCATTCGTCGCGAGTTGGCCGACGACGGCTGTCAGCCGACACTGCAGGCGGACACGGGCCGCACATCCCCTCAGGCTTTCTCGTGAAGACGTTCATTGGAGATCCTGATTGGGACTAAGCCTCCGCGAACGACAGCGCCAGCAGGTCGCCGCGCAGGGTGTCGGTGTCATCGCCTCCCAGCAACCGGTCGACCACATCATGCGTACGGCGCCAGATTGGCACGGCTTGTTTCAGGAGATCCCGGCCGGCGTCGGTCAGCCCGAGGCGGCGGCTGCGTTTATCATTCGGGTCCGGAAACACGGTCAAGAGGCCGCGCCGTTCCAGCGGCTTGGCGTTCGCCGTCAGCGTCGTCCGATCCATGGCGAGCAACCGGGCGACGTCGCCGATGCGCGGCGGCTCGGGCCGGTTAAGCGAGATCAACAACGAATATTGTCCGTGCGTCAGCCCGACGGGCCTGAGCGCGTCGTCGAACCGCCGGCCGATGGCCCGCGCGGCACGCTGCAAATGCAGGCACAGACAGCGGTCGCGAACCTCGTGCGTGACGCTGAGTGGCAGATCGTTTCTCATGTAAGATATTATATGTTGATATCAACGTAAATTTCAAGCACACTCTGCCCATCGGGCCCGCGCACCGTTCCGGGTCCGGACAACGTGATGACATGTGAGCGGGGCCGATCCGTGCGCATCAACGTCTATATCAATCTGCCGGTCGGCGATCTCGACCGCTCGCGCCGGTTCTTCCAGGCGCTCGGCTTTTCCTTCAATGACGCCTTCGGCGACGACACCGCGCTGGCGAACGGGGCCGGCGCCGTGCGCGAGCCTGAGGACCACGGTTTCATGTACGGCCACGCCTTCGCCGACCCCGACGGCCATATCTGGGAGCCGTTCTGGATGAACCCCGACGCCATGGACTGTGGACAATGACCGAGAAACCCAAGGTCCGCACCTGCCTCTGGTTTAACGCCGGCGGCGAGGCGGCAGCCGAATTCTACGTCGCGCTGTTGCCCGACAGCCGCATTGAAACGGTTGTGCGGCCGGACCCCGACGGACCGCCGCTCGTGGTCGAGTTCACACTCGCGGGCGCCCCCTACATGATTCTGAACGGCGGCCCGCACTACCAGCTCACGCCCGCCGCCTCGATCTCGGTCCTGACGACGGATCAGGCCGAGACCGACCGTCTCTGGGCGGCGCTCACCGCCGACGGCGGCAGTGAAAGCCAATGCGGCTGGCTCACCGACAGATACGGCGTCTCCTGGCAGATCGTGCCGGAAGCCCTGCCGCGCCTGCTCGGCGCCGAGGATCGGACGGCCGCCGCCCGCGCCCAGGAAGCCATGCTGACCATGGGCAAGATCGACATCGCCGCCCTCGAGGCGGCCTTCAACCGCAGCTGATGGAGCTTCGCCATGGCCAAAGCCGTCACGCCGTTCCTGATGTTCGAGGGCCGGGCCGAGGAGGCGATGACCTTCTATATCGGCCTGTTCCCGGACAGCCGCATGGTCGCCATCGACCGCTACGGTCCCGACGGACCGGGCGCCGAGGGCACCGTCGTGGTAGCCATCTTCATGCTGGGCGGGCAGGCCATCATGTGCAGCGACAGCCCGGTGCCGCACGCGTTCACCTTCACGCCGTCGAGCTCGCTGTTCGTCACCTGCGAGAGCGAGGCCGAACTCGACCGGCTGAGCGCGGCATTGACCGAA
Organism: Alphaproteobacteria bacterium; assembly: GCA_965232515.1. Lineage (GTDB taxonomy): Bacteria > Pseudomonadota > Alphaproteobacteria > JANQKO01. The sequence goes on from CBDDPY010000002.1 coordinate 5,020,004, forward strand.
GACGGGGAGGTGCTGATGCCGCCCAACAACTACGGCTTCAGCCGCAAGTTCACCTGGGTGAACGATCGCTTCGGCGTCTCCTGGCAGCTCAATCTCGAATGACTGAACGAGGAATTCTCTGATGGCCTACGTAGACGGATTTGTCGCCGCCGTGCCGACCGCCAACCGCGACGCCTTCATCGAACACGCGAAAATCAGCGCCGAGGTCATCAAGGAATGCGGCGCCTTGAAGGTCGTCGAATGCTGGGGCGACGACGTGCCCGACGGCGAGCTCACCTCGTTTCCGCTGGCGGTAAAGAAACGGGATGACGAAACCGTCATCTTTTCGTGGATCGTCTGGCCGTCAAAGGACTTACGTGACGCGGGCATGCAGAAGATGATGGCGGACCCGCGCATGCAGCCCGACACGAACCCGATGCCCTTCGACGGCAAGCGCATCATCTTCGGCGGCTTCGAGATGATCCTGGAAAGCTGACGGCGCTTGGCGCAAGCTGTTAGGGGAGGCCCGACATGGCCCGGAAAGTCCATGTGCTGATCGGCACCAAGAAGGGCGCCTTTGTGCTCGACGGCGACGCGGCGCGCAATTCGTGGTCGCTTCGCGGCCCGTTCTGCGAGACCTGGCCCATCAATCACGTCGTCGCCGACCCGGCGAGCGGCGTGATCTACGGCGCCGGCGGCAACGAGTGGTTCGGCCCGGCGGTGTGGAGGTCCGAAGACCTTGGTGAAAGCTGGACCCACTCGAGCGACGGCCTCGCCTATCCGGAAGGCCAGGACCCGGTCAAATCCGTCTGGAGCCTGGCGCCCGACGGCGACGGCCTCTACGCCGGCGTCGAGCCGGCCGGGCTGTTCCGCAGCGACGATGCCGGCCAGACCTGGCGGCACCTGCCCGGTTTGCAGGACCATCCCTCGCGCGCCGAATGGGAGCCGGGCGGCGCCGGCCTGATCCTGCATTCGATCGTCCGCCACCCGGCCGACCCGCAACAGCTCTGGATCGGCATCTCGGCCGCGGGCGTGTTCCACACGTCGGACGGCGGCGTCACCTGGCAGCCGCGCAACCAGGGCACCCGCTGCGACTTTCTGCCGGAGGACCAGCGCTATCCCGAATTCGGCCAGTGCGTGCATTCGCTGGCGATCGCGCCCGGCATGCCGGACCGCCTCTATCAGCAGAACCATTGCGGCATGTACCGCTCGGACGACGGCGGCCGGTCCTGGGAAAGCATCGAGGCAGGCCTGCCGTCGACGTTCGGCTTTCCCGCGGCCGCGCATCCGCGCGACCCGGCGACGCTCTATCTGGTGCCGCTGAACGGCGACGTGCAGGGCCGTTACATGCCCGACGGCAGGGCCGCGGTCTGGCGCACGCGCGACGCCGGCGCCACCTGGCAGGACCTGCGCGCCGGCCTGCCGCAGCAGAACGCCTTCCTCGGCGTCCTTCGCCAGGCCATGGCGGCGGACTCGCTCGAGCCAGCCGGAATCTATTTCGGCACCTCGTCGGGCGCGCTGTTCGCCAGCGCCGACGAGGGCGAGAGCTGGACCTGCATCGCCCAGCACCTGCCGACCATCAGTTCGGTCGAAACCCTGGTCGTCGAGGCCTAGGCCGCGCGGGGAAGACGGCGATGCCCACGGTCACGGTCGTGCTGCCCCGGCCGTTCAAGACGCTGTTTCCGGACGCGCCCGCGCGGCTCGACGTCACCGCCGCAACGGTCGCCGACCTGCTCGACGCCCTCGACGACCGCTGGCCCGGAATGCGCGACCGGGTCCGCGACTCGACGCCGGCGATCCGCCGCCACATGAAGGTCTTCGTCGATGGCGAGCGGGCGACCCTGGACACCCGCCTCGCGCCCGGCGCCGAGGTCTTTATCCTGACGGCGATCAGCGGTGGCTGATCCGGGTCGCGATAAGGCCGCCGCCAACGGCCGCGAGCTGGCCGGCGCCTGCCTCTGCGGCGCCGTGCGCTACGCCGTGGCCGACGCATTCACCTATGCCATGAACTGCCATTGCTCGAAATGCCGGCGGACGACCGGCGCGGCCTTCAAGCCCTTCGCCGGCATCGCGCGCGACAAGCTGCGCATCACCGATGGCGCGAACGATGTCCAGATCTTCGGCGACCCCGACCTCCACGACGTTCACTGCCGGCCGTGCGGCTCGCTTCTCTACGCCGTCGTCCGCAACGGCGCCTTCGTCCATGTCGCGATGGGAACGCTCATCGATACGCCCAGCATCCGCCCCACCTGCCACATCTTTGTGGGCTCCAAGGCGCCCTGGTTCACCATCACCGACGACCTGCCGCAATACGACGAACTCCCCGATCCCTGAACGGCTGCGCCGCCCGGACGTCGCCGCAAGCTATGCGCACCGGTGGCATGTGGCCCGGCCATTCGCTAGACTCCCGCCGAACGGGCGTTCGTATAGCAAAGGATGGGCGGAGCGATGGCGGCGAAGAACTGGCAAGTCAGGCGTCTGACGACGGCGCTGGGGGCGGAGGTAACGGGGCGGCGCTTGGCCGAGACCGACGCGGCCGACATCCCCGAAATCACGCGCCTGCTGCACGAGCACATGGTGCTGTTCTTTCCCGATCAGCACATGGCCGCCGGCGATCAGGTCGCCTTCGGCCGCCATTTCGGCCCGCTCGAAGGCCATCCGAACCTGACGGACCGCAACCTCAAGGAGCATCCGGAGCTCTATCGCCTGGCCGCCAGCCAGGGCGGCATCGCCGACGAATGGCACACCGATCTCACCTTCCTGCCGCAACCGGCCTTGATGTCGATCCTGAACATGAAACAGTGCCCCGAGATCGGCGGCGACACCATGTGGAGCAGCATGTTCGCCGCCTATGAAGGCCTGTCGGCGCCCATGCAGGAACTCTGCGACGGCCTCAGCGCGCTACACGACGCGCATCCGCACGACCGCGCCGACCGCACGACCATCCATCCGCTGGTCCGCGTCGACCCCGGCAGCGGCCGCAAGGCGCTTTATGTGAACGAACATTTCACCCGGCGCATCGTCGAGATGAATCCGACCGAGAGCGACGCCCTGCTGACCTACCTCACCAACTGGGTCAAGCAGCCGGCCTTCACCGTGCGCTACCACTGGCGGGCCGGCACCATCGGCATGTGGGACAACCGCTTCACGCAGCACTATGTGATCAACGACTTCGTCGGCGAGCGCGTGATCGAGCGCGTCACCGTGATGGGCGACCGGCCGAAGGGCGCCGCGCCGCGTTGGCGCCCCTGGACCGAACGCGCCGGCCGCTCCGCCATGACGCGCCACGACCGCCAGCTCATCCGCCACCTCAAATCCGCGACGGCCGACGCCGCGGAGTGACGCAGGCTTTGTACCGGTCTCCGGCCGCGCTTTTCCGGATCGGAATGAACATGCCCGCGACCTGAACGGCCCGTCCCGGCGAGGGTGGTTGATTCATGTCAACGACGCGGGCCCGCGAAACGCGTTTTTCGGTCTCGGGTTAGGCTGGGCCTTGTCTGCGGCCGATGCGCAGGAGTCCGGTGCGTGCCCGCGGATGCAATGAATGCCGTGCGCCCAGGCACGGCGAGAAAAGGGGGCGCCATCGCGCGTGTGGCGAACAGGCCGCAATAGGGCGACCGAACGAAGGTCCGCTTCCCAAGATCTGCTGGCAATCGCTCTCAAGGACGGCGCTGGGCTCCGCCGCGGTTCCGCTGTGGCGAAAGCACCGGCAGGACCGCCGCCCGAACGCCGCTTCTTGCGGACCGGCGATCTGCTGCGATCGCCGCCGCCGCGCCAACCATGTCGCCGGATTGGATGACCATGCTGTTTCTTGAGATCCTCTTCGTGCTTCTGCTCATTCTCATAAACGGCCTGCTGGCGATGTCGGAGCTCGCCCTGGTGTCGGCGCGGAAAAGCCGGCTTCAGCAGATGGCCGGCGGCGGCGACAGCGGCGCGCGCGCGGCGCTCGTCCTGATCGACGACCCCAGCCGCTTCCTGTCGACGGTGCAGATCGGCATCACGCTCGTCGGAATTCTGGCCGGCGCCGTCAGCGGCGCGACATTCGCCGACAAGCTCGGCGACTGGTTCGAGACCTTCCCCGGCTTCGCGCCGCACGGCGATACCGTCGCCATCGGCCTGGTGGTGGTCGTGATCACCTACATTTCGCTCATCGCCGGCGAGCTGGTGCCGAAGCGCATCGCGCTCGCCGATCCCGAACGCGTCGCCTCGCTCGTCGCCAGACGGATGAAGCTATTGTCCCGCCTGGCCGCCCCCGCGGTCTGGCTGCTCAAGGTATCGACCGAAGCGGTCCTTCGCTGCATGAGGCTTTCCGAGGCACGCAGAGAGACCGTGACCGAGGAGGAGGTGAAGTCGCTGATCGCCGAAGGCACCCAGGCCGGAATCTTCGCGCCGCAGGAGCGCGAGATGATCGATGGCGTGTTCCGCCTCGCCGACCGGCCCGTGCGGGTCATCATGACGCCGCGTTCGGACGTTGTCTGGGTCGATTCCGGCGCCGACCGGAAAACGCTCAAACGCGTGGTCGAGACCAGTCGCTTCTCGCGTCTGCTCGTGTGCGACGGTTCGATCGACCGCCCGGTCGGCGTGACGCACACCAAGGATTTATTGCCGCTGGCGCTGAAAAACGCGCCCATCGCCCTGCCGTCCCTGATGGTGCCGGCGCTGATCGTGCCGGATCGTATCTCCGTCCTGAAGCTCATCGACCGGTTTCGTCTCGAAGGCGTGCACATGGCCGTCGTCGTCGACCAGTATGGCCTGACCGAGGGTGTCGCGACGCTGACCGATCTCCTGGAGTCGATCGCGGGTGAGCTGCCGGAGTGGGGCGAAGATGTCAAACTGCTCATCGAGCAACGCGATGACGGCGCCTGGCTCGTCGACGGGACGCTGCCGATCGACGAGTTCGAGGATCGCGTCGGCTTGCGCGGCCTTCGAGAGCAGGATGACGTGCACACCATCGCCGGCTTCGTCCAGCGGCAATTCGACCGGTTGCCGACCGTCGGCGAGAGTTTCAGCTACCGGGATGCCCGCTTCGAGGTCGTCGGCATGGACGGGCGCCGCATCGACAAGGTTCTGGTGCGGCTCGCGCCCGAACCCGCGCACGAGCCGGGATCAAGGCGCGGTGCGGGTGTGAGCGACCGCATGGCAGCGAAGGATTAGCTTTTCGGGCCATGTCGCCCGGGCAGCGGCCCGCCACTGACGAAATAGACGCCGGCGGAGATCAGCACGATGGCCGCCCAGTCGATCGGCGTCGGCCATTCGCCGAGCACCGGGATGCCGAACAGCGCGGTCATCGCCGGGCAGAGCGAGGCGAAGGCGGCGCCGCTCGAGGCGCCGAGCAGGCTGACCGCGCGGCCGTAGAGCAGGAGCGAGACGATGGCGGTCAGAATCCCCTGAACGACGGCTTGCAGGGCGATGTCGGGCAGCGGCGCGTTGACCAGGCTTCCGCCCGTCGCCAGCACATAGATCGGCACATAGGTGACCAGCGCGCCGACGGCCGTGATCGCGGCGGCGTGCAGGCCGTCGAGGCGCGCCTTCCGCATGGCGACCGTATAGCAAGCCCACAGCAGGCCGGCGCATATGAACAGCAGGTGGCCGATGTTCTGCCGCGACCCCAATGTGCCTCCGGCGCTCCAGACAATGCCGATCACGCCGATCAATACGAGTGCGAAGCCAAGCCGCTTCTGAACGCCGAACGCCTCGCGCAAAACGACCGCCGCCAGCAGCGCCACCAGCAACGGCATCACGCCGGGAAACAGCGCGCCCGCATGGGCGGCCGGCGCAAAGACCAGGCCCGCATTGGCGACCAAAACCATCGGCGCGCCACCGCCCAGCAGAACGGCGGCAAAGCCCAGCCAGCCGAGCCGGTGGACGGCCAGGCCATGCTTCAGCAGGTAGGGCAGCACGATCAATCCAGCGACGCCGAAGCGGATGGCGGTGATGTCCCAGGGCGTCAGACTCGTTTGCAGACTGAGGCGCGCGGCCACGATCCAGCCCGACCAGATGCTGACGGCGCCCAGGCCGTAGAGCGCGCCGCGCAGATATTCCGAAGCCGTCGGAATCGACATGACGCAGAGGTCCGTTGGATGGGCAATCGCGGAAACGATCGACGGGATGACAGGTTCGCGAATTACCACCGATCCAGGGCCGGACACTGGCAACAATCGGACTCCGACGTTCGGGTGTAAACTCCGACGGCCATGCCGGATGAAATGAGCGCTGTCGACGTCATCGATGCGGAACGCGCCAACCGGGCGCGCATTGCCCGCGATACCCGGTTCGACGGCCTGTTCTTCACTTGTGTGCGGACGACGAGGATCTATTGCCGGCCGATCTGCCCGAGCGTCCATGCCCGCGCGGCGAATATTTTCTTCGCGCCCAGCGCTGCGGCGGCGGAGAGATTGGGCTACCGTCCCTGTCTGCGCTGCCGGCCGGAATCGGCGCCCGGAAGCCCGGCCTGGCGCGGTACTGCGACCACGGTCGCGCGCGCCATGCGGCTGATCGACGAGGGCTATCTGGATCAGCATTCGGTCGCGGCGCTCGCCGCGACGCTCGGCATTGGCACGCGGCATCTCCTGCGCCTGTTCCGCCGCCATGCCGGCGCCTCGCCCACGCAAGCCGCCGCTACGCGCCGCGTGCAGGCGGCGAAACGCCTGATCTCGGACACCGACATGCCGCTTTCCGAGGTCGCCTTCGCCGCCGGCTTCAACAGCATCCGCCGCTTCAACGACGCCTTCCGCAAGACCTACAACCGCGCGCCCACGAGCCTGCGTCGCGGACCGCGGGCCGGCGGCAACAGCTAGCGACGAGATCGTCGAACAAGGTGCCTGCGGCTCGAATAGCGTTATCCGGCATGGACAGTTCTCTGCGACATGCGGCCGTTCATCCCGCGGATGGCGCTGCGGCCGCGAGCGCCGCCGCCGCGGCGAGCTTGTGTTTCGCCTGCCAGGGCGGCCCGATCGAGCGACCCATCGCGACAAGCGCGGCGTTGATGTCCGCGCCACCCAGCACCGTTGCCGCCTCGCGAAACACGCGTTCGCGGTCGTACCAGTACACGGACCAGCCGCGCGCTTCGGCCGCCGCCGCAAGGGCCTCGCGATACATCACGGAATCGGCGAAGGTCTGCGCGCGATTGTCGGCGATGCGCTCCTCGGTCGTCGGCGGAAGCTCGGGGCAGGCGCGGATCGCGATGCGCGCTATCGGCACGGCCACCGCCGCGGCCAGCGTTTCAAGGCTCGCGCGCGCGCCGTGCGCCGCGGACTCCCGCACCCGCTCGACAAGCTCGATGGCCTCGGCAAGCGAAATCTCCCGCGCCCAGGGGCTGTCCAGGTAGCGACCCACCGCCCAGGAGCCCTCGTGGTGATGCGGGTGCGTCGGCAGGCCACTATCGGTCAGGTCGACGCGGCGGCGGTCGAGCAGCGCACCGTCGGGCCCGACCGTGACCAGCACCGCCGAGTTGCCGTGCTCGGTGACGCCGACGGTCGCGGCGTGGCGCGTTGGTTCGCCTGACATGCCGTTCGTGACCGGAAACACCTTAAAAATAGGCCTTGCCCGCTCGGTCGCGTGCGTTTGTTTACCTTTGATTTACCATTTTTAACGCATCTTCGCGGCGCCGGACATCGTCGGCCATGTCCGAATCGATTCGGCGATCTTCAGTGGTCACACAAAGGAAAAGCCATGACCGTAACGAAGACTCAGCTTGCCGATGCCTATGCTGCGGCGCTGAACAAAAATCTCGGCGACGCCTGGGACACCGACTTCAGCCGCAAGGACGCGAACACGCTCCTCGATCTGCTGTGGCCGGTCGTTTCCGACCTCGCGCTGAAAGACACCAAGAAGACGAAGCCGGGCAGCGTGCCGCTCGGCCATCTCGGCCGCTTCAAAATGGCCTTCAAGAAGGCGACCAAGTCCCGCAAGGGCACCAACCCGTTCACCGGCGAGCCGATGACCTTCAAGGCCAAGCCGGCGACGCTGCAGCCGCGCTTCACCGCCGCCAAGGCGCTGAAGGAAGAGGCGAGCAAGTACGCCAAGCGGAAGCTGAAGTAAGGCGTTTGCCGCCAACAGCGGCAACACGACATAGCGGCCACGGCCGCCGACATAACCCCGGCTCCGGCCGGGGTTTTTCGTTGCAGTAATTCAATCCCGGGGGCGTTAGGCTGGCGCCCATGCTGCCGACGTTCGAGACCGAGAGACTGCTTGTTCGTCCGCGCACGATCGCGGACCTCGAGGATTGCCTCGCCATGGATCGCGATCCGGCGGTGACGCGCTACGTGCCGGGGCCGTGGGCCGATCCTCCACGCCATCGCGCCTTCGTGCTCGAGCGTATGCAGGCCGTCTATCCCGACGGCCTCGGTTATTGGTCCGTCGTCGAGCGTGCGGACTCGACGGCGTTCCTCGGCTGGATCCTGCTGCTGCCCTACGACGCGGTGAAGGACGAGGTGGAGATCGGTTGGCGTTTCGTGCAGGCGAGCTGGGGCCACGGCTACGCGACCGAGGCCGCGGCGCCGGTCCTGGACCACGCCTTCCGCACGGTCGGCCTGGACACGGTCGTCGCCGACATCGATCCCGCCAACACCGCCTCGATCCGGGTCGCCGAGAAGCTCGGCCTCGAATGGGTCGAGGACCGCGAGATCGGCGGCGAGCGGGTCAAGTCCTACCAGATGCATTTTGAGGAACGGCGATGATCGATCAAACGACGCTGATAACCTATCTCGCCATCCTGCTGGGTTTCGTCTTCATACCCGGCCCGGCCGTGCTGCTGACGCTGGCGCGCGCGTCGGGGTCCGGCACCCGCGCCGGCCTGGCGACGGCGCTCGGCATCGCCGCGGGCGACATCATCCATACCGTCCTGGCCGTGATCGGCATCTCGGCGGTGGTGCTGGCCTCGGCCTTCCTGTTCAGCCTGATCAAGTATCTCGGCGCCGCCTATCTCGTCTATCTCGGCCTCAAGGCGATCTTCGAGAAAGCGCCGGGCAACCATCTCGCGCCCACCGGTGGCCTGACATCCAAGGCGGCGTTCCGCCAGGCGATCCTGGCGGAAGTCCTCAACCCGAAATCCGCCCTGTTCTTCCTGGCCTTCCTGCCGCAATTCGTGCGGCCGGAAAACGGCCTTGTCTCGCTGCAGCTCATGACACTCGGCGTGCTGTTCGTGCTGATGGGGTTGCTCAGCACCGTGGTTGTGGCCATCGCCGCCGGCCGGGTCGGCACGTTCCTGCGCCGCAATCCCGTCGTCCTGCGCTGGCAGGGCAAGGTCGTCGGCAGTATCTATTGCGCCCTCGGCGTCCGCTTGGCACTGCAGGAGAAATGAGGCTGACCCGCTTACTGCCGTGACGCCGCGAGATTGATGCCGAGCGCCACCAGGATGCCGCCGCCGATCCGCCCCGCCAAACGGTTGGCCCATGGCGATGTCGTCAGCCGCTGCACGATCGTTCCGGACAGCAGGATGCAAACCGCATCCGTGATCGAGAACATCACGTTCACGATGGCGCCCAGGATCAGGATCTGTCCCCAGACCGGCAGCGACGCGGCGACATCGGTGAATTGCGGCAGAAACGACAGGTAGAAGATCGCCGTCTTCGGGTTCAGCAGCTCGACGACGACGCTGTCGCGGATCGCCCGGCCATCCGGCTTCGCGCGGGCCGTCGCACACGGCGGCGCGGACAGATTGGCGGACCTGAAAAAGTCGATACCGAGCCAGATCAGATAGGCGGCGCCGCAAAGTTTCACCACCCCATAAAGGACGGGCACGGTCTGCAACAACATCGCCAGCCCGAACGCCGCGGCGGCGATATGAACGTAACCGGCCAAATGAAATCCCAGTGCCGACAGCCAACCGGCCCGGTGTCCCCGCGCCATGGTCTGCGCCGCCGCGTAGAGCATGCCCGGGCCGGGCACGCAGGCAAACACGGCGGTTGCCAGAAAGAACGGCAGCAGCAGCTCGAATGACGCCATTGGCCCCTCGCTCCCCATCGATCGCCGATGTTCTAGCACGGGGGATACATGGGCCGAGCGAACGGGGCGGGCGGCAAATTGCCACCCTTACGGCCTCTCTTGTCGCTCTCGTCGTCGCCAAATTCGGAGATTGCGGCGTTTGGGGGTGGCCGCCGGCGGTGGGACGAGGGTGCCCCGGTGCCGGCGGCCGCGCCGCGCTAGGCTGGCCTGTAGCGCCGCCGCGCCCAACCAAGCTCTACCAGCCCGACGCCAAGAAGGTTGCGCATTGCAAGGTCGATCACGTCTGCCGCCCCGCCAATCCTGCGGTGTTTGTCGAGGCGACAAACGTCAAGCCCTCAACCGTTCCGCAATGTCGCAACCAACATGTACATACGCTCGTCTTCAAAACCATGCTGCCAGGGCGCAGATGGGGCTGCTTGACAGCAATGTTCGATAAACTTGGCATTTTCGTTCAATTTTTTGCCGGTTTGTTGAACCTTCGGCTTTGCCGGCCGCCGCCGTTCGGCGCACAATTGGCGCTGGAGGGCGTGCGGGCGGTAGTCATCTCGACGATCCGCCTTGCGGGACGGGCGACGTTGACATGCAGTTGGCGTTCGGTGATTGCGAGTTGGATCTGGCGCGTCGGGAGCTGCGCCGGGACGGCGCGGTCGTCCATATCAGAGCCAAGGTGTTCGAGGTCCTGAGCTACCTGATCGCCAACCGGGACCGGGTCGTGAACCGCGACGATCTCATGGCGCATGCCTGGCCCGGCCTGACCGTCAGCGACACCACGCTCAGCACCTGCATCCTGGCCGTGCGCCGCGCCATCGGCGACGACGTCAACGAGCCACGCTTCGTCAAGACCCTGCGCGGACAGGGCTTTCGCTTCATCGCCGATGTCACCGTCCTCGATGACGCCGAAACCGTGGCCAACCCGGCGCCGACGAGCGGCGACGCCGTCCATGCGCGCGAGGACAGCCTGTCGATCGCCGTCCTGCCGTTCGCCAACCTCAACAACGATCCCGACCTCGACCACCTGGCCGACGGGCTGGCCGAGGACATCATCACCGCGCTGTCGCGCTTCAAGGCCTTCACGGTGATCGCCCGGAACTCCAGCTTCCTCTATCGCGGCCTCGCCAACGACATCCAGCGGATCGGCGCCGAGCTGCGGGTCGATTACGTGCTTGAAGGCAGCGTGCGGCAGGCCGGCGGCGTCCTGCGCGTGGCGGCGCAGCTGATCCACGCGGCCACGGCCAAGCACCTCTGGGCCGAACGTTTCGACGGCCGGATCGACGATCTGTTGAGCTTGCAGGACGATATCTCGCGCCGGATCGTCACCAACATCGGGCCGGAAATCGATCAGGAAGAGATCCGCCGCGCGGCCGGCTTGCCCGCCGGCGATCTCCGGGCTCAGGAGATGGCCTGGCGGGCCCGGGCGCTGATCGACCGGGCCCGCGCCGAGGGCAATGCCGCGCTCGCTTTAGAGGGCATGGAGCTGGCCGAGGCCGCCGCCGAGCGCGATCCGCAATGCCGCCAGGCCTGGTGGACGATCACGTTCGTCAACTACACCCGCGCCTTCGCCGGTCACGGGCCCGATCAGTCGGCGTTGCTGAAGCGCGCGCGCGAGGCGGCCGAAAAACTCCGGGCGCTCGATCGCAACGATCACAGCGCCTACATGTCGCTCGGCTGGATCAGTTACATCGAGCAGGACTTCGAGCGCGCCATGTCCTATCTCGATCAGGCGCTGACGCTCAATCCCAACTGCACCATGACTTTGATGCTGACCGGCGTCATCGCCATGCGGAACGGCTCGCCTGAAGCCGGCTACGACTATCTCGCCCAGGCGATGCGGTTGAGCCCGCGCGACACCTTTCTGGGCTTCATGCTCGCGGCCCAGGCCGTCATCTGTTACGCGCTCGGCCGGTTTGATGAGGGCGTCGACCTGGCGCGGCGGGCGATCCAGCGCGAGCCGCACGCGCCGGCCAACCACGCCATCCTGGCCGCCTGTCTCATGGAGACCGGCGATATCGCGCAGGCCGGCGCCGCGATCCGGGCCCAGCGCCGGATCAACGAGACGCTCCTGCAGCTCTATCTCGAGGGCAAACGCCTGCCGTTCAAGGACGCGCATCTGAACGAACGTTATCTCGCCGCCCTGCGCCGCGCCACCGATGCCGCCCACGACCCATCCGACGAAGTGGGATAGGTCACCGTTCTGCCCGGCGCCTCACGGTAGGTTCGTCGAACGGCGCCAATGGCCGTGGTTGCACAAGGGCGGATGGACCATGCCTTCGACATCGCTTGCCGATTATCAGGTGCTGAGCGACACCGACTCCACGCTCGACGCGAACGGACCGGGCGATGACAGCCAATCCTTTACATTCGACGTGCCGGACGACCTGACCACGTCGACAAGCGGCGCGCGCAAGGCCATCGTCACCTTCAAGTTCCGCCCCATCGAGGACAGTCAGATCCGCATGCAGTTTCACGGCGCCGAGCTGTTCGACATCAACTTCGACCGCAGTATCACGCGCATGCACTGCGAGACCTTCGACATCGGCGAGATCCTGCTGCAGGACTTCGGCCAGGGCTCGAGCCTGCCGACGTCGACGCAGTTCGTCGTCGAGGTCGTGTCCGGCCGCGTCAAGTTCGGCGATATCGTCGTTTGGTACCAGATCAACCGCTGATCGGACTACGCCCAGCCGAGCGCGCGGGTGGCCCAGCCGGCGTTCCAGATCTTGGTCATGTGCTTGATCCGGTCGCCGTCGAAGTCCATCACGTAGACATAGTCCGAGGCCACGCGCTTGCCGGTGGCCGGCACCGGCCCGCCGTCGCCCGTGTGCGTGCCGGAAAACACCGCATAGCCCGAGACATTGCCGCGGGCCTCGTCGACGGCGAACGATTTCACCTCGTAGCTGCCGTCCGGCATCAGGACCAGCAGGCCCTGCATCCAATCAGCATATTCCGACAGCGTGCGCATCTCGGCCAGCGGCTCCGCCTGCGAGGAGAACGTGGCGTCGGGCGCGCAATATTGGCGGCAGCCCTCCCATCCCCTTCCGGTCTCACACGCATCGAAAAAGTCCTTCGCGATCTCTTCCATCGAGGCCATTTCGGCTCCCTCCGTCATGCGATGGTCGTCAGCCGGCCGCGCGCCGACCGGCATCTGCTAAACTGCGTACGCGATATCATCTCGATCGTCCCTCCGGGCAGCGAGGATAGCGCGGCCGCCGTTTCCGGAGAAGCGGTGCGCGGTTTAGCGGGGGTCAGGCATGGATCGCAGTTGGATTTGCGGGATCGCCGCTCTGTGCGCCGCGCTCATCTGCGGCGACGCCTTGGCGCAGCCGGGGCCGATGCAGGCGGTGCTGAACGACGCCGGCCGTTCGACCGACTGGCTGCACGTCAACCACGACTATGCCGGACAGCGCTTCGTCGACATCGACCTGATCGACCGCGAGAACGTCGCCGGTCTCGCGCCCGTCTGCCATTTCGAGATCGAATTCAAAAAGGCTTTCTATGCGGCCCCGGTCGTCCATGGTGGCGTCCTCTACGTGACGACAACCCTTGAGACGATCGCCCTCGACGCGGCGAGCTGCGAACTGCGCTGGCGTCATGTCTGGACGCTGAAGGCCAAGCGCGGCTGGTCGCCGAACCGCGGCGTCGCGCTCAAGGCCGGCCTCGTCGTGCGCGGCACCACTGACGGCTATCTGCTGGCGCTCAACGCCGCAAACGGCAAACCGGTCTGGGATCGCCGGATCGCCGACTCGGAAGCCGGCGAAACGCTGACCATGCCGCCGCTGATCTTCGAAGATCTGATCCTCATCGCGCCCGCCGGCAGTGAGCACGCCATCAAAGGCTGGGTCGGCGCGTTTCGCTTGGACGACGGCGAACCGGTCTGGCGCGCCAACGTCGTGCCGGCGGCCGGCGAGCCCGGCGCCGAGACCTGGCGCAACGACCCCGACCGCGTGGTCGGCGGCGGCGGCATCTGGACGCCGCTGTCGCTCGACATCGAGACCGGCACCGTCTTCGTACCCGTCGGCAATCCGGCGCCCGATTTCTTCGGCGAGGCCCGGCCCGGCGACAATCTTTATACCAACGCTGTCGTCGCGCTCGACGTCCATACCGGCGAGCGGCGCTGGCACTACCAGACCGTGCCGCACGACATCCATGACTGGGATCTGACCCAATCGAGCCCGATATTCTCGGCCACGGTCGATGGCAAGCCGCGCGATCTCGTCGTCAGCGTCGGTAAGGAAGGCGTGCTGCGCGCGCTCGACCGGGACACCGGCGTCCTTGTCTACGAGTTGCCGGTGACAACGCAGAAGAACGTTGACAAGCCACTGACCCACGAAGGCGTGCACGCCTGTCCGGGCGTGCTCGGTGGCGTGCAGTGGAACGGACCCGCCTACCATCCCGGCCTCGACCTGCTCGTCGTGCCGTCGGTCGATTGGTGCGGGACCTACAACAAGCACATCGACGCCAACTACCGGCCGGGCCAGGAATATATGGGCGGCGGCTTTCGCTACGATCCGCTCGAAGAGGCGCATGGCTGGCTCACCGCCATCGATGCCGGCACCGGCGCCGTCCGCTGGCGCTACCGCTCCGACCGTCCCATGCTGGCGGGCGTCACCGCCACGTCGGCCGGCCTGATTTTCACCGGCGAGCTCACCGGCCACGTCCTGGCGCTCGACGCCCGCGACGGCACGATGCTCTATCGCCACGACCTCCGCGCGCCGCTCGCCGGCGGCGTCGTCACCTACACGACCGGCGGCCGGCAATACCTGGCCGTCGTCTCCGGCACCGCGACAGGCTTCTGGCGCGTTCCCCTCCGGCCGGCGCGAGTCACGGTCTTCGCGCTGGCGGCGCCGGCCTGGCGAGCGGAGCTGATCGCCGACGGCTGGGTCGAAATCAAACGCAAGCTCACCGACTTCACCGACCACACCTGGTATGGCAGTCGTCATAAGCTCCGCAACACCGAGGGCTGGATCTACTACCTGCGACCCGATGGCCGCACCAGCGTGCTCAGATCGCCGGACGGCAAGACCTACATCGACCACCGGCGGGAAGGCGAGGGCGGCCGCATTTGCAGCCGCATCGCCGGCCTGCGCGGCGGCCGCGAAGTCTGCGGCAACACGCTCTGGCACCGCGGCGACCTCTACATCTTCACCGACCCCACCGGCCAGGTCATCCACGCCTGGACCTGGCAGAAAGGCAACCCCGAAGGTTTCGCCCCGGAATAGCCCGGCGCAACCGGCCGCGATCGCCTGCCCTTCGAGACACGCCCTTGCGGGCGTTCCTCAGGGTGAGGTCAGAACTCGATATCGAGTGCCGCCCTCATCCTGAGGAGGGCTGAAAGCCCGTCTCGAAGGATGCGATATCGGTCCGCGGCCGCGCCGCCCGGCCGCTCACTCGAGTTCGCGCACCACCCGCAGGCCGGCATGGCGGTCGGTTGCGCCGCCGCTCAGGCCGGCGTTGAGGTGCCGGCCGCGATAGCCGGACTGGATTGCCGCCGGGCCGTCCGCGGCCGAACCGCCGCGCAGTAGACGCTGTGCGCATTTGCCGCCGCGGTGCGGCGCACCGTAGCGCGGCATGGCCGCGAGGGTCTCGTTCCAGCAGTCGTCCACCCATTCAGACGCGTTGCCGAGCATGTCGTGAAGGCCGAAGGCGTTGGCCGCGAAGCTGCCGACTGGCGCCGTCTCGGCGAAGCCGTCGTCGCAGGCATGGATGCCTGCGTCATCGCCACCCCGGCTGCGGTCGGCGACGTTGGCGAAGCGGCAGGCCGTGGCCGGATCGTCGCCCCAATAGCGCGTCGTGTCGGTGCCGGCGCGCGCGGCGTATTCCCACTCCGCCTCGCTCGGCAGGCGATAGCGCTGGCCGGTCTTTTCCGAGAGCCAGCGCGCGTAATTCAGTCCCTCCCGCCAATGCACCACGACGACCGGCCGCTTGCCCCGGCCCCAGCCGTTGTCCCGGCCGTCGCGACAGGCGCCGTCTTCGACGCAAGC
Organism: Alphaproteobacteria bacterium; assembly: GCA_965232515.1. Classification (GTDB taxonomy): domain Bacteria; phylum Pseudomonadota; class Alphaproteobacteria; genus JANQKO01. The sequence goes on from CBDDPY010000002.1 coordinate 5,035,903, forward strand.
CGCCCATTCGTCGAAGGTGACCTCATACTTGCCGATGGCGAACGCGCGCGGGATCGTTACCTCGACGGCCGCCGCGTCCATACCCATGGCAATCCGGCCCGGCGGCAGCACCACCATCTCCGGGCAATCCGCGCAGTCCCGGATGGTCTGACCGGCTGCGAAACCCGGCGCGGTATGGCCCGTCGCGGCAGCGGCCAGATGCGCGCTCGGCACGAAACCGAGCGCCACATCGTCTTGCGCGACCGCCGTCCACTCGCCGTCGGCCGTGCGCAGCGTCGCCGTGACGATGTCGCCGGCCCGCAGCCGGCCCAGCTTCGGCGCCGCGTCGGTCGGCGCCAGCCGGCGTTCGGTATCGGCGGTCACCACGTGCGCGGCGCCGGAGAGTGCCGTCAACGCCGCCGGCGTCGCCACATAGGGCGAGGGCGGCGTCGGCAGGCTGCCCGCGGCCGCGACCCGCGCGCCGGCCGGCAGCCGTGCGCCGTCCAGCACGCGCACGAGCCGAAAACCGATTCCGGCCTGCGGCCGGTCGGCGGCCTGGCCGCGCCGCGCCGTCAGCCGGAGCGCCAACGGACCGTCGGCCCAGCCGCCGCCGCGAACCGTGCGGCCGCGGCAGTCGGTCGCGTCTCGGGCCGCACCGCTTGACCCGGCGTCGAGATAGTCGTCGTGCCAGCAGTCCGCCACCCATTCCGCCGCGTTGCCCAGCATGTCGTGCAGGCCAAAGCCGTTCGGCTCGAAGCTGCCGGTCGGTGCCGTGCGGCGAAAGTCGTCCCGGCAGCCGTGCAGTTGCCGTCCCTCGAACCAATAGTCGTTCGCGTGCGACAGGTCGGCGCCGTTCGCATGCGCGCAGGCCCGATCGGCGTCATAGCCCCAGGGCCGGGGCGTGACCGCGCCGGCGCGTGCGGCATACTCCCATTCCGCCTCGCTCGGCAGGCGGTAGCGCTGGCGGGTCTCGCGGCTCAGCCATTGGGCGTATTGTCGGGCCGTGCGCCAGCTCACGCAGACCACGGGGTCGGCGTTCGACTGGTCGAAGCCGGGAAATTGCCGGCCGAAGGCCCGTTCGCGCCAGCCGCCGTCGGCCCAGACCGAACACCAGGGATCGCGGACGCCGCCCTGCGCTTCGGCGAAGCGCTCGAACTCGGCCCGGCTGACTTCGTATTTCGCCATCGCGAAGGCCGCGCCGACGACCACGTCGTGCTGCGGCCGCTCCTCGGGGCCGGCCTCCGGCAGGTCCGGGGCGGCGCCCATGGCGAACCGGCCGGGCGGGATCACCACCATCTCCGGACAATCGTCGCAATCTCGGAAGCCGGTCCCGGCGGTGAGCCCGCTGTCGTCGCGCGCCGTCACGCCGGCCGATGGCGTCGTCGGCCGGTTCAGCGCGGCGAGCCGAATGCGCGCCAGTGCCGCGAAGGTGCCGTCGGGAAACTGCGTCAGGTAGGCCTCGAAATCGGCCGGCCGGTCGCTGTTCTGGATCGTCTGCCAGAACGCCGTCTCCAGCGCCGCGCGCCCGGCCGGGTCCGTGGGCGTCGCCGGAACCGCCGCTGTCTCCGTCTCGTCCGCAGCGCCCGGCAGGCGCTGGCCCTGCGGCACGAACAGGAACTCGCCGCCCTCGTGCCCGGCCTTGCGGATGTCGGAATAGGCGGGCGTCTGATCGGCGTTGACGACGACGCCGCGGCTGATCCGGCCGAAGAGGGCGCTGCCCTCGATGATCTCGGCGTTCGCCCTGAGCGCTTTCAGCAGCGCGCCCGCGAACACCGAATGGCCGCCGCCGCCCGCGTCCACCACCGGCTCCAGCCCGCCCGATGTGATCGCCGTGCGCGAGCGGATCTCGGCCATGCGCGTCAGCCAGGCGTTGCGCTCGCGGCCCGTCGCGGGCGCTGCCTGCGCGTCGCGCACCAGCGTCCCGGAATAGCAGGAATCGGCGATCACCATCACGTGCCGCGCCGTCATGCCGCGCAGATGCCGGCTGATAGCCTCGTTCGGCACCCAGTTCAGGTCGCTGTCCGGCTCGGCGTCGACCGGCAGCCAGTAGCCGGTGTCGGTCGCGCGGTCGAGCGTGCCGTGACCGGCGTAATAAACCAGCAGGTTGTCGTTCTCGGTCAGCTCGGCCCGGAAACGGTTGAAGGCGCGCAGGATGTCGGCCCGCGTCGCGTCCTTCAGCAACGTGACGGTATAGCCGTACTTCTCCCGCAACAGCTCGGCCATGGCCGTCGCGTCATTGACCGCCGTTTCCAGCTTCGGCAGGTGCTGGTAGTCGTTGTTGCCGATGACCAGCGCATGGTAGCGCCCGAAGTCGTTCGCCGCGGACGCGCCCGCCGACAGCAGCGCGACGGCCACAGCCAGACACCGCACCGCCCGCAACCACCGTCGGTTTCCGCAATACATGCCGGAAGTGTAGCTGTTTCGTCTCCACGCTCAATGGCACGAATACGACTGCGAAGCGGTTCTAGTCGGCGCGCGATCGCCAGCCTTCGAGACGCGGCTTCGCCGCTCCTCAGGCTGAGGCATGCTTTGGTATCAACTCACGGCCTCATGCTGAGGAGCGGTCCGCTGGACCGCGTCTCGACGCATGCGATATCGGGCGCGGGCTGTGCCATCCGGCCGCCCCAGGCCGCGACTGCGGCCCGCCGGTCGTCCGGCCCGTCCTCCGCAGCAGCGGCGCTGCCGCTGCGGAGGGTGGACGCGCCCGCGCAGGCGCGGACCGTCAGGTCCGCTGTCGTGAGCGCAAAAAGACGCTATTCGTAGACGAGCGTCCCATCTTCCAGGTCGGCGGCGGGGATCTCGGTCTTTTCGGTCTCGTAGTCCTGGCTGAAGATCCAGGGCTCGCGGTCGCCCTGCTTCGGCATCAGGTGCATCTTGCGCACGAGGTAACCGGCGTTGAAGTTCTCGTCCTCGATGAACGGCTTCGCCGGCATGTCTTTGTCTTCCTCGCGCAATTGCGGCACCACCATCCGGGCGCCCTTGGCGTCCATGTGGTTCAGCAGCCGGCAGACGAATTCCGAGACCATGTCGGCCCGCATGGTCCAGCTCGCGCGCAGATAGCCGAACACCCAGGCCATGTTCGGGATGCCCGTGAACATGATGCCGCGATGGCCCCAGCAGTCGGCGAAGTTCAGCCGCTCGCCGTCGATGACGAAGTCGATATCGCCCAGTGCCGACATGTTGAAGCCGGTGGCCGTGACGATGATGTCGGCATCCAGGTGCTGGCCCGAGGCGAGCTGGATGCCCGTCTCGGTGAAGCTCTCGATCTGGTCCGTCACCACCGAGGCCTTGCCGGCCCGCATGGCTTTGAACAGGTCGCCGTCCGGCACCACGGCCAGACGCTGCCGCCAGGGCCGGTAGCTCGGCGTGAAATGCGTCTCGATGTCGAAGTCGTCGCCCAGATAGGCGCGCGCGCCGGCGATCAGTTCCTGGCGCAGCGCGTCAGGCTCCTCGAACGACCGGCGAATAACGGTGTTCTGATCGAACAGGATCTTGCGCCGGACGATCTCGTGCGTCCATTCGTCGGGCACGTCCAGCTCGCGCAGCATGTCCGCGACCTCGTTGCTGTTCGGCCGCGGGTAAAAATACGTCGGCGAGCGCTGCAGCATGGTGACATGCGCGCAATCGCCGGCCATGGCCGGGATCATCGTCGCCGCCGTCGCGCCCGAGCCGATGACGACGACGTTCTTGTCCTTGTAGTCCAGATCCTCGGGCCAGGTCTGCGGGTGCACCACCGGTCCCTTGAACCGGTCCCTGCCTGGGAAGTCCGGCGTATAGCCCTCCGAATGCCGGTAATAGCCCTGGCACATCCACAGGAAGTCGCCGGTGAAGCGCTGGACCTCGTCGCCGCCGCCGTTTTCGCCCGTGCGTCGCACCTCCAGCGTCCAGCGTTTGTCTTCGCCCGACCAGTTCGCGGTCATTACCTGGTGGCTGTAGCGGATGTGCCGGCGGATATCCTGCTCGTCCAGCGCCTCGTCGAGGTATTTCAGGATCTCTTCGGCCGTGGCGATCGGCACGCCCTTCCAGGGCTTCCACTTGTAGCCGAAGGTGAACAGGTCGCTGTCCGAGCGGATGCCCGGAAACTTGTGCGTGCGCCAGGTCCCGCCGAAGCCGTCTTGCGTCTCCAGCAGCACGAAGCGCCGCTCCGGGCACTGCTGCTGCAGGTGATAGGCCGCATCGATCCCGGAAATCCCGGCCCCGACGATCAGCACATCGAAATGCTCGGCCGCCTGGTCCACCGCTTGCGCCGCACCCGGCTGCGTCTCCACGCCAATATTCATCGACCCCTCAGCCCTCTCTCGCCGTCACACCGACCGCCGCCCCGCGTCAGGGCAGCGGTGATGACGGAGTATACCGGAGAATCCGTCAGGCAGGCCTGCGACAAAGACGACCGGCGGCGGTCACACGGCAGACTCTCTGTGATCCCGTTCATAGAACGCGCCACCGCCCAGGGCTTTGCTGTTAACCACGAATATGTTGGCCGCCGGCGCGGCGATCCGAACCGCGACGCAGGCGGCCGCCGGTTATCGGGAAGGAGTAAGCCATGGACACTACGCGCGCGACCGCGGCATCCGCATCGAAATGTTTACGCCGGCCGGTCCGGATCCTCGCAGCGGTGCTGGCGGCCGGCCTCGCGATCCCGGCCATGGCGCAGCAGGGCGCGACCCGCACGAAAGATATCAACGCCATCGTTTTCCAGGAGCGGGTCAAGGCGGCGGTCGACGGCCGCGTCAAGGGCTATGCCTTCGTCATCGCCGATCGCAGCGGCGTCGAGGTCAAGGTCTCCGGCGGCATGGCGCAGGCGCGCGGCGACGGCGATATCGCCATGAAGACCTTCGTCCCCAGCGGCACCGGTTCGGTCGCCAAGGTGATCTCCGGCGTCGCGCTCCTGCACCTGCTCGAACAGCGCAAGGTGATGAACGCCTCGGTGCAGCGACAGCTCGACGTGCCGATCTGGGCGCATCTGCCCGACGGCTGGCGCCGCGCCTATAGGGGGCGGAATCTGGAAAGGATCACCTTCCGCCAGCTGCTGCAGCACAAGTCCGGCATCCGCATCGGCGACGGCGGGGTGCCGGATGACTGGCCAGGCATCAAGATCAGCTATGTGCTCGATCAAGGCGTGAATGCCGGCAATGTCGGTGGCCGGTCCTACAACAACTTCAACTTCACCCTGCTGCTCTACCTGATCCCGGCGCTCGCCTATCCGAACCAGGTCGGCGAGATCGAGGCGGAAAACGCCGACCTGTCCGAGCATGACTATGCCAAGGCGATCACGCCGGCCTACGGCGCGCTCTATGAGAAATATCTGCGCGAGGTGATCTTCCCGAAGACCGGCGCGCCGATCCAGCCGACCTGCCGGCCGCTCGACGAGATCGCGTCCGGCCGCTACGCCAAACATTACGCCAACCGCAATGCGACGCGGGGCGACACCATCAACTCGAACTTCTGCCGCTCGCAGGGTGCCTGGTACTACTCGGCGCAGGATCTCGCCCAGTTCGCCCGCAGCTTTGCGCTGACGAACAACCTGTTGAGCGCCGCCACCCGCAACGCGCTCTACGATCCCGCCGACGGCGACGCGCGGATGGTCTATTCGCGGGTTATCTCCAATGCCGGTTTCCAGCGCGATATCGGCCAGGGGAACGTCGCCTATCACGGCGGCACCCAGAGCGGCTATCGCGCCGCCCTCGTGCGCCTGCCGTTCGGTTATGTCGGCACCGGCATGACCAACAGCGGCGAATTGTCGTCGCAGCGGCTGGCCCAGATCATCCTCGACGCGTTCTACGACGCCACCAGCGACGTGGCGCTGTCCCGCGCCCATCACGGCCTGACGCCGGCCCGTTACCAGCAGATGGTCAGCGAGTTCGAGGAAAGCGGCAGCATGGTCGACTAGGTCGACTTCTACAATGTCCGCGGCAAGACCTTCGTCAATCTGATCCTGCGGCCCCGGCGGTCGGACTGGCTGCTGCGCCACGGCCTCACCGGCGCGCAGTATCAGCGCCTCTACGACCGCCACGTCAAGAACGGGCGCTTCAAGCTGCGCCAGGTCGACAGCTATCTGCGGGACGGCCGGGTCGCCTACGCCGCGCTGCTGGTCGCCGGCGCAAGCGCCAACATGCCGGCCTACCACGGCGTCGACGCCGCCACTCACAACAGGAGATTCCGGGACCTGACGTCGCGCGGTTTCGTGCCGGTCAACATCTCGGTCGTGTCGGTCAACGGCGGGCCGCGCTATACGGCCTTCTATGAAAAGCGCAACACGCGGGGCCTGTGGGTGAAGTCGCTGCTCGACGGCCGCGGCTATCAGGACGCGGTCGACGCGCGCCGCCGCGACAAGATGGAGCTCGCCTATGTCAACACCTACCGGCACGAGGGCAAGCTGCGCTACTCGGTGATCTTCTACGGCAACATCAACAAGTCGCAGGTCCTGCGCCACGGCATGGGCCCGCGCAAGTATCAAAACGAGTTCGACACCCATGTCGGCAACGGCTTCGGCCTGAAAATGATCACCGGCGGCGGCCATGCCGGTAAACACCGCTACGCCGCCGTCTGGCAGCGCTAGGCAGTGCGGCGGGCCAAAATCCACAGCAGCAGATAGCCGGCGCCGAACAGCCCGGCGCCGGCGATCAGCGCATTCGAGACCGCGCCCTCGAAACCGTAGAGCGGCGCGTCCGCCAGCCGCACGTGCAGCCCGGCATGCACGACCAGAAAGCCGCAGACCAGCAGTCGGAAGCCGTCGCGCAGCCGCGTATTGCCGTGATGGCTCAGCCATAGGAACAAAAAGAACATCGGCAGGTGCAACAGCAGGAACGCCGTGTAGGCCGTCGCCTCCGGCAGCGTCCGCAACACGTAGAGCAGCCGCCACTCCGCCGCCATCACCGCATCCATCTCGTGCACGAACAAAGCCGTCAGCCCGAGGTAATAGACGATGTTCCGCATGGCCGACCTCCACGCTCACCTGGTCGATGGACGGGGATATTCGGCCACCTACGCCGGAAGACAATTACCTCGCGCGTAAGCGGATCTTGGAAGCGACGACCCGAGTTCGGCCACCGGCCGCGATCCGGCGAAACCGCATAAAGGTCATGCGGTCCTGCATGACGTGGGGATGTCGGCGCGAAAACGGCGAAAGACCGCGGTTTCGGACTTGGAACCGGCGCATCGGACGGCGGCCGCCGCCCGCCCGGCCACGGCGTCCCGTGAACCGGATCACAACCGCCGCCGCGCCGCGTCCATAGGTTCTCGTCCGTTGATGGCGGGCGTTGCGGTCCGGGTTTCCGGGCAATCTCAGCGGCCGTGTCAGCAAGACGGAGTGGGGATCAACCTTTGGCTCTGACAGTAGAGGAGGGCATCGTGGCCCGATCCGATTTCAACATGGTTCACATCAACCACAAGTTCACTTCCGGCGCGCCGGTGAAGAGCGCCAACTTCCCCATCGAAGGCAACAAGGCGCCGGTCGACGACGCCTACCTGATCCTGCAGGTGCAGGGCGTGGCGTCGATCCATTCGATCTTCATCAACGACGAGCATATCGGCGGCGTGGCGCTCGCGGCGGCGCCCGGCAATTCGCAGGCCTGGCGCATGGGCATGGCGCATATCCGGCCCGGCCTCCTGCATTCCGGCACCAACTCGATCCGCATCAACCGCCACCCCACCACCGACGACGACTTCCGCGTCAACTGGGTCGTCGTCAACTGGCGCGAGAACTGATCGTCAAACAACGAGCAATGTGTTGACAGCCGCGACCGGGTAGCCACTCGGTCGCGGTTTTGCTTTCCGCGCCTCGCGGAGTCGGCGGCCTCACCTCCGGTTCGCCAGCTCGTCTTCCAGGTTGGAGACGCGTTCTTCGATGGCAACGAGGCGGCGTTCGAACGCCTTGAGCGCTTGCGTGAGGGAGCGGGCGACGTAGCCGACGCAGAGGATGATGGCGATCAGCGCGACGAGGATCGTGGGGTCCATGTCCGCTATGCTGCCCCGAAACGCGCCGGCGGCGAATTGCGTCGGATCAAGCGGCCTTGGCGGCGCCGACTGCGCGGCGCAGCGCGGCGCGGGCGAGGAGGCGGGTGGAGTCGAGGGTCGGCAGCGGCGAATTGTCGTCGCTGATGATCAGCGGCAGTTCGGTGCAGCCGAGCACGACCGCGTCGCAGCCCGCGTCCCGCATGCGGCCGATCACCTGTTGCAGATAGGCGGTCGCTTCGGGCTTGAAGTCCCCGTAGACCAGTTCGTCCATGATGATGCGGTTGATCTCGTCGCGCTCGGCCGGTTCCGGCCGCAGGTAGGCGAGGCCGCGGGCCGTCAGGGCCTCCGGATAGACCTCGCTGTCGACCAGCCAGCCGGTGCCCGTCACCGCCAGGCGTTCATGGCCGCGCGCCACCGCCTCGTCCGCCACCACCTCGGCGATATGCAGCCACGGCAGCGGCGAGCGCGGCATGACGTGGGGCAGGGCGGCGTGGATGGTGTTGTCGGGGCAGATCAGGAAATCGGCGCCGATGGCGGCGAGCTTCTCCGCCGACGCCAGCATCAGGTCCGCGATGCCCGCGAGGTCGCCCCGATCCAGGCAGGCGACGTAACGGCTGAGCGGCGGCGTATGCATGGACACCTCGGGATGCCCGTGCGGCCCCAGCAAGTCCGCGCCCTCGGTGCAGATCGTCCGATAGCACAAGCTCGCCCCCTCGGCCGAGCAGGCGACGATCCCGATATGCTGCGTCATGGCCTTTGCCTCCCCGGATGCGCCGCACCGCAGCTTACAGAACCGTCGGCATGGCTCAAGAGCGGGCCGGCGCATGAAGCGTTTATCGGCGCGGCAACGGCCTGCTATGTTGCCGCCTCCATTCTCCGCTTCCCGATGGCCGATATGAGCGACGAGCTTGCAAGTCTTTTCCTGGCGCTGGGCATTTTCTCGGTCGGATTCGTCAGCATCGGTCCGAATATCCTGGCGATCATCGGCACGTCGATGGACAGAGGCCGGCGCCACGGCGTCGCGCTGGCGCTGGGTGTCGGCACCGGCTCGGGCATCTGGGCGACCATGACCGTCACCGGGCTGACGGCGCTGGTCGCGGCCTATGCGCAGGCCGTGTTCGTGTCGAAAGTCTTTGGCGCCGTCTACCTGCTGTGGCTGGCCTATAAGGCGTTCCGCTCGGCGGCGACGCCGGACGGCCATGTCGTCGCGACGTCGGCGCGCGGCGGCAACCTCTACTGGCGCGGCCTTACGATCCAGATGACCAATCCCAAGGCCGCGCTGCACTGGATCGCCATCGTCGGCATCGGGCTCGGCGCCAATGCGCCGCTCTGGGTCGGCATCACGCTGGTCGTCAGCGCGACCGTGATGTCGTTGCTGGGGCATCTGGCCTACGCGGTCACGTTCTCGACCAGACCCGTCGTGGCCTTCTACCGGCGCGCGCGCCGTTGGATCGAAGCGGCGCTCGGACTGTTTTTCGCCTTCGCGGCCTTCAAGATCGCCACCTACCGCGCTTGAACGACCGCCTTTAGTCGGGGCGCCGCGCCGCCGAGCATCGAATCGTGCGGCGGTCAGCCCTGCAGAAACGCCAGCCGCTCATCGGTTCTGGCCGGGGCGATCTCGTGGATCTCCGGGCTGACCACGTCTTCGGCGACGAACGGATCGTCGTTCACCCGGCTTTCGAGGGCCGCGCGCGAGGTGTTGTGCGCGACGATGCCGCCGCCCGCGCCTGGTTGCAGGCTGCCGGCCAGCACGAAGACGCCGTCGTCGAACCCCCGTTTGAGCCAGGCCTTGTGGCCGTCCATGAACTGGCTCGCCTGGCTTTTGTTGCCGGAAAACTTCAGCAGCACGATAAACATCCGACTTGCTCTCCTTCAGGTGTCCTTGTCCGTGAAAGCGGCCGGCGCGCCGTCTGGCGTGCACGACGCCAGCCAGTCGCACATCGCCGCGACTTCGCGTTTGATGAACTTCTCGTCGCGATAGGCGTTCGCCAGCGTGGCCACGCCCTGGCTGCGCGCCAGCAGGTGCAGCGCCAGCGCGTCGGCGTCGGCCGCGCGGCCGGCTGCCGTGAACTGCCGGCGCAACCAGGTCCGGAACAGCGTGAACAGCTTGTTCGCTTCGCCGCGGGCCGCGTGGTTCAGCTTCGCCAGCTCTGACGACAACGTGCCGACCGGGCAGCCGTAGCGCTTAATGTCCGCTCGGTTCGCGATCAGAATGTGGATGAAGCGCCGGATGCGGCCGGCGGGCGTTTCCTCGTCGCGTTCCCACGCGTCCAGCATCGCCCTTGTCTCGGCCAGGCGCGCCTCGATCACGGCGTCCAGGATCTCGTCCTTGGTCTTGAAGTGGTAGTAGAAGTTGCCGCGCGAGATCCGCACGACCTCGGCGATGTCCGAGAACGAGGTGTGATCGAAGCCCTGCCGATAGAACAGATCGTCGGCCGCCTCGACGATGTCATCGCGGGTCGTCCTGTTGTCGCCCATGAAAGCACCTCCTCGCGCCGCCGCGCCCCTGGCGTTGGCCCGACTCCATCGCTGTGGGACGCTCGTCCTAGAATTAAAACTTAGGACAAGCGTCCGACATGGTCAAGGGCCAGATGCGATGCCCTCAGGTCCGCCGCAGCCAGACCTCGCCGACGGCGTGGTCCGCGCGCTTGCGCAGCACCAGGTCGGCGCGCTGCCGGGTCGGCAGGATGTTTTCCCGGAGGTTCTTGAGGTTGATCGTGCGCCAGATGTCGCGGGCAACGGCGCGCGCCTCGTCCGGCGGCAGGTCCTTCTGATGGTGGAAATGCGATGACGGCTGCTGAAAGGCGGTGCGTTGCAGGATCAGACGGCGCGCGATGAACCAGTCTTCGAGATCGCCCTCGTCGGCGTCGATGTAGATCGAGAAATCGAAGAAATCGGACGCCACCACGGCGGCGCCGTCCGCCGGCTGCAGCACGTTCAGCCCCTCGAAGATCAGCACATCCGGCTGACCGACAGGCTGGAACTCGTCCGGCACGATGTCGTAGAGCAGATGCGAGTAGACCGGCGCCTTGACGTCCCTCTTGCCGGCCTTGACGTCGGCCAGGAACCGGATCATCCGCCGCAGGTCGTAGCTCTCGGGAAAGCCCTTGCGCGGCATCAGGCCGCGTTCCTCCAGCACGCGCGTCGGATGCAGGAAGCCGTCCGTCGTCACCAGCTCGACCCGGGGGTGGTCCGGCCAGCGGGCTAGCAGCGCCCGCAACACCCGCGCCAGCGTGCTCTTGCCGACGGCGACGCTGCCCGCCAGCGCGACGATATAGGGCGGCCGTCCGGTGGGCCGCCCCAGAAACGCATCCTTGACGCGGCTCAAATTCCGCGCCGCGGCGATATGCAGGTTCAACAGACGCGACAGCGGCAGCAGGACCGCTTCCACCTCGTCGAGCCCGATCGGCTCGTTCAGGCCCCGAAGCCGCGCGAGATCGTCCTCGGACAACGTCAACGGCGTGTTCGACCGCAGCGCCGCCCACTCCCGCCGTGTCAGCACCATATGCCCCGGCCGGCTGCCGCCTTCGCTCATCCTCGGCCGATCCCCGTTTTCCGCCGCTCAGCTGTCGGCGGCGATGCAATCGACCTCGACGCGGGCGCCGAGCGCCAGACCGTTGGACCCGAACGCGGCGCGGGCGGGAAACTTCCCGGCTTCGAAATAGCCCTTGTAGACCTCGTTGAACACGGCCCACTCCGAGATGTCCGCCAGCATGACCGTGCATTTGACCAGATTGTCCATGCCGAGGCCGTGCGCCTCGAGCGATGTCTTGATGTTGTCCATCACCTGCCTGGTTTCGCCGGCGATGCCGCCGTCGGCCAGCTTCAGCTTGCCCGGCAGATTGCCGATCTGGCCCGAAAGATAGATCGTGTTGCCGACCCGCACGGCTTCCGAGAACGGCAGATGCGTCGGCAGCACCTTGCCCGAGTTCAGATGGACGGGTTTGTCGCCGGCCGCCGCCGGCATGGTTCCGGCTGCCGTCAGCGCCAACGCGGCCATGCCCGCGAACCACATCGCTTTGATGGTACCCATGACTCGCGACCCCTTTCTTGGTCCTGGATCTCAACGACGATATCGAAACGCCGTGCGCGGAAAAAGATCTGGCGGGGCGTCAGCGGACTGAACGCCGCGTGTTGACGCTCGACGGGCTCAAGGCATCAGCTCGATGACGATGTGTTCGCGCGGCGCCAGTGGCGCGTAGAGCACCCGCACGGGCGCCTCGCGCTCGGAGATCGCGCGGGCCCGCCGATAGACATCCTCTTCCACCATCTTGTCCAGCTGCACGGGACCGTCCGGCGCCGCGTAGCGCAGCGCGATCCAGCCGCGGGTCTCGTCGTCCGGGTCGTCGCGCCAGGCCCGCGCGATAACGCCTGGCGTCGGCAGGCCGTGGACCAACAACGCCAGCCGGCGCCGGCGCCATCGGCGATAGTTCCAGAGACCGAAGAGCGGCGGCGCCACGAACACGAAGCTCCACAAGACCTCCCACAGGCCGCCGGCGACGAAGAACCCGTCCCGCACCCGCGCCACGGCGGGATTCGACGGCAAGAATTCAATATCGACCGCCGTGCCGGACGCGAGGTGGCGAAGGAATAGGCTCGTGGCCTCGTACTCCTGCGCCCGGCCGTCCTCGAAGCGGAAGCGGACCTGAAAAACCAGCCGCTTCCGCATAACGACATTGTCGCCCAGCGTCCGGTTGGCGTAGACCGACTCGATGACGACGCCGCGCGCGGCGGTCCCGCCGAGGTCGAGGCGGATGTCGTCGACGATCGCCCACGGAAAAAACGCCGCCGCAAGTAGCGCGCAGACAACAGCGGTGACGACAAGGCTCACCTGCCATCCGCGCTCGCCAAGCAGCGCCCGGGCGCGGAGGCCGTGCGGCACCGTCCGTGGGGGCGCTTGGCGCAGCAGCGCGCCCCAGTCCCGCGTCCCCGCCGCGTCCTGTCGATCCGAGGCCGTCGTGCCGGCAACCATCGATAGCCCTCCACGCATGCCGTGAGCGGGTGTCGATCCAATGCGAGCGTCAGCATAGCACCCGGGCGGGCCGTTTTCATTTGCCGACCCGCCATCCAACGGTCGGAGCGGCGGCGTATGGACGCCTCTGCGCCGGATTTCCACGCCGGTGGTCACCGAACCGAGCATTATCGGGATGATGCATCCGGGCCAGACGCCATTCCCGCGATCAGCCCGTTTCGACGTCCTTCAGAAAGGTTTTCAGCAGCGCATCGAGTTGCCGCCGCTCCGGCTTGGACAGGCCGGCCACCAGTCGGCACTGTGTTTCCACATGATCGGTGACCGCCGCGTCGATGACGCGGAAGCCCTTGTCCGTCAGCGAAATCAAAAAGCTGCGGCGGTCGTCCTGGCTTTGGCTTCGTTCGACGAGCCCCGCTTTCTCGAGCTGATCGATCCGGTTCGTCATGGTGCCCGACGTCACCATCGTCGTCGCCATCAGGTCGCCCGGCGACAGGGCGAACGGCGGCCCGGACCGGCGCAGCGTCGCCAATACGTCGAAGCTGGCGGCGTTGAGGCCATGCACCGCCCAGGTCTTCTCCATTTCGTGCGAGAGGCGGAGCGTGAGCCGCTTGAGGCGCCCCAGCAGCCCCATGGGCGCGACCTCGAGGTCGGGGCGTTCCTGCCGCCACTGCGCCAGAATCCTGTCGACGTGATCCATCGTGTGATTCTTCGGCTAAAATATCTTGATATCAAGATAAAGATGATTATCTTGATATCAAGATAAATTCTGCGGAGGGCATCATGGCTCGTGGCACCGACGTGTTCCTGACGGCGCTCGCGCCCGCGATCTGGGGCAGCACCTATCTCGTCACGACCGAATTCCTGCCCGACGGTTATCCGGTGACGGTCGCGATGCTCAGAGCCCTGCCGGCGGGACTGCTCCTGTTGCTGATCGTCAGGCGGCTTCCGGGTCGCGACTGGTGGGGGCGGGTCTTTCTGCTGGGCGCGCTGAACTTCTCGATCTTCTGGGCGCTGCTGTTCGTCGCCGCCTATCGGTTGCCGGGCGGCGTCGCCGCGACGGTCGGCGCGGTCCAGCCGTTGATCGTTGTCTTCCTTGCGCACGCGGTCTTGCGGACGCCCGTCCTGGCGCTGTCCGTCGTGGCCGCCATGATCGGAATGAGCGGAGTCGCGCTGATGGTCCTGACGCCGGCGGCGACGCTCGATCCGATCGGCGTGGCCGCCGGCCTTGGCGGTGCGCTCTCCATGGCGGCCGGCACCGTGTTCAGCCGCAAGTGGCAGCCGCCGGTGTCCCTGCTGACATTCACGGCCTGGCAGCTCACGGCGGGCGGACTGCTGCTGCTTCCGCTCGCGCTCATGATCGAGCCGCCGCTGCCGACGCTGACGCCGGAGAACGTTCTCGGCCTCGCCTATCTCGGCCTGATCGGTGCCGCTGTCACCTACGTCCTCTGGTTCCGGGGCATTGGCCGGATCGAGCCGTCCGCCGTCTCCGCCCTGGGCTTTCTCAGCCCGGCGACGGCGGTGGTTCTCGGCTGGTCGGTGCTCGATCAACAGCTCAGCGCGTTTCAGATCGCCGGCTTCGTCGCCGTTCTGGCGGGTGTCTGGCTCAGCCAGATGGCCGGCCGCCGGCCGCGCCTCGCCGCCGCGAAGGTCTGACGGCTGTATCGTCAAAGGAGACTGAAAATGAACATCATCGTATTTGGCGCAAGCGGCGACGTCGGATGCCGCATCGTGGCCGAAGCCCTGGTGCGGGAACACGACGTCACGGCCGTTGTCCGACGGGAAACGCAGGTGCAAACGCTGCCGACGTCGGCGACCGTGCGTATTGCCGATGCGGCGCGTACCGAACGGGTTGCTGAATTGATGGCGGGCCATGATCTCGCGATCAGCGCGCTCAGGCCGCCTGACGGCCAGGAAGAAACGCTCGTCGCGTTGACCCGATCCGTGCTGCGGGCCGCCGCGCTGTCCGGTCTGCGCATCATCGTCGTTGGCGGCGCGGCCAGCCTGACAATGCCGGACCGAAAAGGCCACACCGTTCTGACCGCGCCCGGGTTCCTGCCCCAGGCCGTGGTGCCGATCGCGACGGCGTGTCAGGCGCAATACGACCTGATCGCGGCCGAGCGCCATGCCGACTGGTCCTATCTCTGTCCGCCCGCTTTGCTGACCCCCGGCATGCGCACGGGCCGCTATCGCCTCGGTTCGGACGTCCTGGTGGTCGACGCCGACGGCGGCTCGGCGATCTCGATGGAGGATTTCGCCGTCGCGCTGATCGACGAGGCCGAGGCGCCGCGACACCGGCAGGCGCGGTTCACCGTCGCCCATTGACGCATTGCCCGTAAGAACAGGAGACAACCATGTCCACGCACAACGGCCAAGACACCGTCGAGATCGTTCCGACGCACCGCGCGCCACGGGACGCCGGCGACAGGATTGCGTTCGCGTTCGTCAAGGCGTTGCGCTTTGCCGCGGATCGCTTTTTCGCTCAGCGCTACGGGCATCGCGCGGTCGTGCTGGAAACGGTCGCCGCCGTGCCGGGCATGGTCGGCGGCCTGCTCCAGCATCTGTCGGCGCTGCGGCATATCCGCGACGATCGCGGCTGGATTCGCGAGCTTCTGGCCGAGGCCGAGAACGAGCGGATGCATCTGATGACCTTCGTGCAGATTGCCCAGCCGACGGTGCTCGAGCGGCTGGTCATCATGGCCACCCAGGCCGTGTTCTATAATTTCTATTTCTTCCTCTATCTGTTCGCGCCCAAGACCGCGCACCGGGTCGTGGGTTATTTCGAGGAGGAAGCCGTCGCCAGCTATACCCACTTCCTCGCCCAGATCGACGCCGGCGCGCAGGCCAACGTGCCAGCCCCGCCGATCGCCATCGACTACTGGGGCTTGGCTCCCGACGCGACGTTGCGCGATGTCGTGCTGGCAGTGCGCGCGGACGAAGCCGGCCATCGCGACCGCAATCACGGCTTTGCCGACAGCCTGAAACGGGGTGATCGCCCCATTGGCGCCGGCCAAACCGCCGCCATGCGATAGGGGCGGACGCCGCCAATCCCGCCGTCGGCCATTCGTCGCTTTTGCCGGCGCGATTACGCACCGATTCCCGCCGATCGCCGCGCCGACCGGACGCAGGGGCGCGGTTGGCCTAAAGGAACAGACCGGTACTGGTCGGTGGAGTCGCGAGCAGCGTTGCAATGGTCTCCAAGCCGAGCCGGAGCCGGCTCTCGTCGGGCTCGTGGCTGAGACAGAGCCGGACGGCATTCGGCGCGGCGGCCGGGTTCGCCGCAAACGCCGCGCCCTCGGTGATCATAACGTTGCGGCGCTTTGCCTCGGCGCGAAACGCGTCCGCTTTCCAGCGTTTGGGCAACGCCAGCCAGAGGTGAAGTCCGTAGGCGTCGGCGGCGAACGTATGGTCGCCGAGTATGGATCGAGCAAGCCTTTGCCGGCGTGACGCCGTTTGACGTTGCTGCTCGGTCAGGACGTCGGCGCTGCCGTCCAGGATCCACCGCGTCGCGATCTCCGTCATCAGCGGCGCGGTCATCCAGCAGGTCAGGTTGACGGCGTCGCGCACCGCCGCCGCGATTCCGGCCGGTGCGCGCACGAATCCCACCCTCAGCCCCGGCGCGATGCACTTGGACGTGCTGGTGATGAAGATCGCCCTGTCCGGGGCGAAGGTCGTGATGGGCGGCGGGGCGGCCGGCTTCAACAGACCAAACACATCGTCCTCGATCAGCACGATGTCGTGCCGTCGCGCGATCCCGGCGATATCGCGGCGCCGGTCTTCCGTCATGGTGACGGTGGTTGGCGATTGCAGCGTCGGGGTGACGTAGAGCGCGTTCGCGCCGCTCGATTTGCAGAGATCCGAGAGGGCGTCGGGACGGAGGCCGCCTTCGTCCATCGCCACCGTCGCGAGCTTCAGACCCAACCGTTCGGCCATCACCCGGACCGGCGCATACGAGAGCGCTTCGACAAGCAGCAGATCGCCGGGCTGCGAGATCGCCATCAGTGCGCAGAAGATGCCGTGCTGCGCGCCGTTGGTGATTACGACCTCGTCCTCGCCCGTCACGATGCCGGCGCGGCCGAGCCAGGACAGGGCGGCCTGCGTGTGGCGCGACGGATCGCCATCTGTCTGATAGTCCAGCAACGTCCGCAGATCTCCGCCCCGCCGCAGTTCGGCAAGCGCGCGATCGAGGTGCCGTGCCGCCGGTCCGGGCGCCGGAAGATTGCGCGACAGGTCGATCGGGCCGGACGTGGCGCGTCGCAGGTCGGCGCTCTGTCCGAGCGGCGACGGCGCGCCGGGTGCGCGAACGAAGGTCCCCCGCCCGACCTCGCCGACCAGCAGGGACCGGTTCACGCCTTCCGCGTAGGCCCGGCTGGTGGTGTTGGGCGACATGCCGAGCGCGTAGGCGAGCTCGCGGTGCGGCGGCAGCCGTGCGCCCGCCGCGAGGACCCCCGACGCGATGTCGTCCGACAGCGCGTCGACGATCTGCAGGTATTTCGGGCCGCGCCGGCCCGCGAGGTCGGGGGTCCAAATTGCCATCAGTGCAATGTTTCGCTTTTTGCCCTCATTTTAAGGATGCAAAATCGAGAAATAACAGTGCAATTTCTGAGCGCAGAGTCAATGCGATGGCGGGCACCAGGACAGGAACCGGGATCTCCCTCGCCGTCGTGTGCCTCATTATTCTGGGCCTTATGCCGGTGATATCGAACAGCCGGCCCGACGATTTCGGCGCGCTCGGTTTCGCGTTCTTCCTGTCCGTCTGGCAAGTCGTCTTCGCCCTGCCGCTCTTCGTCCGCGAGCTTCGATCGGACGACAAGGGCATCTTCCAGGCCGCGTTCGCGCCGGCGGAGAAGCGGCGCGTCATTCTGGTCGCGCTCCTCACCGGGTCCATGTTCGCGCTGTCGACCTATCTCTATGTCGTCGGCGTCGAGCGAGCGGGGGCGGTAAGCGCCGCGATCGCAATCCAGGCCTATCCGCTCTTCGCCATCCTCGTGGAAACGCTGTATCTCAAGCGGCGCAAGACCGCCGTCGAGCTGACGTTGACGGCGGTCTTGATCGGCGCGCTCTACTACCTGGGCACCGGCGGAACCGGCGTGATCGAGGGCCTGTCGCCATGGTTCTTCGCCGCCCTCGGGGTGCCGTTCCTGTGGAGCATCGCCCATGTCATGATCAAGGAAGAGCTGGGCCGCACGCCTATAACGCCGGCACAGGTGACCTTCTTCCGGGTCGCGGTCTCGGCGGGCCTGCTGGGGCTCGTTCTCGCCGCGACCGAACCGGCGGCCTTCGTCACAGCAGTCCGGCGCGCGGATTTCCAGACCTTCGCGATGATCATGGGGCTGGTCTACTATCTCGAGCTCATCGTCTGGTTTTACGCGGTCCGTCATATCGACGTGTCGCTTGCCAGTTCGATCACCACGCCCTGGCCCGCCCTGACCATGCTGCTCGCCGTGGTCTTTCTCGGCGACCGGATCGAAGCCTATCAAATCGGCGCCTTTATCGCCGTGGTGGCCTGCATCTACGGCTTGATGATCGCCAGCATTCGGAAGGAGCGGGCCCGAGCGGCGGATTCCGCCGGTCTCTCCGGCCGGCCGTAAAGGCCGTCAAGCCAGACGTTCGAGCGGCCGGCATCCTACTGACAGGCCGTTGGCAGTTGGGTTGGTGTAAGGGTTCCGACGCACCCAGGCCGCGGCTTGCGTTCGACGGTGACCGCCAAGCGGGCAACCGCCGCCGCCGCGCGAATGGCCGACATCGCGTTACCGTCGCCGGGAACGTTTTATGACAAGGAAAGGACCTGTTGTGAGAGTACTGCATATCGACGCGAGCGTCCGCGCGGACGGCTCGGCGTCGCGGCGTCTGTCGGCGCATTTCGTTCGGGAACTGGCGGGCAATGGCGTGGAGCTTGAGATCGATCGGCTCGATCTCGTCGAGTCGCCGCCGCGCCACTTCGGTCCGGCACAGACGGACGCCACCTATGTGCCGATCGAGGCGCATTCGGCCGAGATGACGGCGGCGCTGGCGGAGTCGGATCTGCTCTGCGACCGCGTGCTCGCGGCGGACGCCATCGTCTGCGGCGTGCCGATCTACAATTTCGGCATGCCATCGGCCTTCAAGGCGTTCATCGACCATATCGTCCGGCGCGGGCGCACGTTCGACTACACCGACCGGGGCCTCGTCGGTCATCTCGCGGGCAGGAAGGCGGCGTTCCTGATCGTGTCCGGCGGCGATTATCGGCCGGGCGCCATGTTCGAGGGCATGGACGGCCTGACGCCGCATCTGAAGGCCATCTTCGCGTTCCTGGGCCTGACCGATCCCGACATCATCAACGCCCAGCCGATGCAGTTCGAAGGTCCGGCCGCGAAGGAAAAGGCGCTCAACGACGCCGAAGCCGCCGCGACTGCGCTCGCCAAGGCCTGGTCGGCGCCCTGACGGCCTGGATCTCGTGGATGGTCCCGAAGCCGGCGCGTTCGTGGCGGGAACTGTTGAGCGGGTCCGCAGACGCGAGACAGGCGATCGGGCCGTCGGCGCTCCCGCCTGACCGGCGGCGTGCATCCGCCGAACGGCATCGGGACGGTCGCGGTTGTTCTCGATCGTGGCGACGATGTTCCGCGACGGTCGTTCGGCGGGCTTCGGGCGCTTGACGAGTACCGGGTGGGTTGCACGAGCGCGCGCATCCGACATATAAGCCTCCTGTCCTCCTGGGGGATACGGAACGCGGCAGGACGACGGATTCAGCCGCCCGGTCGCTGTTGTCAGGAATGCGCGTACGGTCGTTGATGTTGACGCGTTGCCGCCGCAGTCGGATTTTTCACCTCGCGCTCGCCCTTGCGATGACGCTCTCCATGCTGTTGGCGCCTGCCGCCCACGCCGCCTCGCACAACCCGGTCGCTCTCGCCCATGCCGAGATCGAGCGTCATGCCGTGCTGACGCACGCGGATACCGACCACGGGCACGGCCATGAAGACGGCTGGCCCGCCGAACGGCACGCCGGCCATGCGCATGGGCACAACCCGGCCGATCACTCGCACGATGTCCCGGCGCCGGTCGCATTCGCGGGCTGCGCCTTTCCGATCTTCGCCGGCGCGTGGCTGCCGGTGGCGCCGCGCTCGCATGACTGCGGCCCGTCCTTTGGCATAGAACGTCCGCCGCGCATCTGAGGTAACGCCACCGGCGTCGCCCCTGCGCGGGCACTTTCTGCAATCTCAACGACGGACTGATCCATGTCTCGACCATCCTCCGCGGATGGCTGGCGGGCGCCGCGCGCGCTTCGCCGCCTCCTGCGCGTTTCCATCACCGCGGTCTTCCCGCTCCTGGCCCTGGCCGGCGCTGCATCGGCGCATGCCGTCGCCGAAGGCGACAAGGGCTACATCCAGGAGATCTCGGGCATCCACCTCCTGCCCTTCATCTATCTCGGGGCCAAGCACATGGTCACGGGATACGACCACCTGCTGTTCCTGTTCGGCGTGGTCTTCTTCCTTTACCGGCTGAAGCACGTCGCGATCTACGTCAGCCTGTTTGCCCTCGGCCATTCGACGACCATGCTGCTCGGCGTTTACTTCAACGTCGGGATCAACAGCTACCTGATCGATGCGATCATCGGCCTGTCGGTCGTCTACAAGGCGCTCGACAATTTGGGCGCCTATGGGCGCTGGTTCGGGTTTCAGCCCGACACCAAGGCGGCGACCCTGATCTTCGGCCTGTTTCACGGCTTCGGCCTGTCCAGCAAGATCCTCGACTACGAGATCTCGCCCGACGGCCTGCTGGCCAATCTGCTGGCTTTCAACGTCGGCGTCGAGATCGGCCAGTTGCTCGCGCTTGCCGCGATCCTGATCGCCATGGGCTACTGGCGCCGAACGGCCGGCTTCTGGAAGCACGCCTACACCGCGAATGTCCTCATGATGAGCGCCGGCTTCGTGCTGATCGGCTATCAGCTCACCGGCTATTTCGTCGCTTAGACATCTTTTGAACAGACAGAAAGCGAAAGACGAATGTACAACGCGAACAAGCCCTCGCCGGACGAGCTTCCCAGCAGCCGGCGCCTGCTTCGCTCGACCGCCGTCGCCATGTTTGGCGCGGCGGCGATCCTGTTGACGGTCGTGCTGCCCGCCGAATACGGCATCGATCCCACCGGCGCCGGCGGCGTCCTCGGCCTGAGCGAGATGGGCGAGATCAAGATGCAGCTCGCTGAGGAGGCCGAGACCGACCGCCGCCTGGCGGCCCAGGCACAGGTCACCCCCGGCACCCCCGCGCCGCCGCGGCCGACGCCGCCGGACGAGGCCGAACGTGCCGCCGCGGCGGGGCCGGCCCCGGTTCCGGCCGAACGCCCGGCCGGCCCGGCCGTCGCCGGAGCCGAGGCGCCGCCGCCGGCCGGGCCGGACGCCCGAAGCGACGAGATCAGCATCACGCTGTCGCCGGGCCAGGGCACGGAGGTAAAGCTGGTCATGGACGCCGGCGCCCGGGCGCGTTTCGAATGGACCGCCAACGGCGGCCTGCTGAACTACGACACCCATGGCGACGGCGGCGGCCAATCGATCTCATACGAAAAGGGCCGGGGTGTCGGCGGCGACTCGGGTGAGCTCGTGGCCGCTTTCGACGGCAACCACGGCTGGTTCTGGCGCAACCGAACCGCACGGGACGTCACGCTGACGCTCCGCACCAATGGCGCTTATCGTGAATTGAAACGCGTGCTCTAGAACGTCGCGGAAGGCGCCGACCCCGCCGCCGTTTCCCTATGGCGGCGGGGTCGGCCCGGCCCTTGCCGACGATCTCGACGCCCTGGCGTTCGCAACGGGAGACGTCGGGCGGGTTCGAGGATCCAAGCAGGGCGATCAGCCGGTCGGTGTCTCGGCGTCCGTCGATCGGGCGATGATTTCCTGCCGGAACCCGTCCCTGTCCGTCTGAATCCGTGCCAGCAGCGCGGCCGGAAAATCAGAGCGTTCATCGTGCCGCGCCGACCAGAGCGCGATCTCGAACAGGACCGGGATGAAATCGTGCGCCTTGGGCGTCAGCCGATAGTGCAGCTTCGACGCGTTCGCGGGATCGGGCGATTTCGTCACCATGCCCGCCGCCGCGAGGCGCGCGAGACGGTCGGCGAGAACGTTCGTCGAAATCCCTTCGCCGGCCCGATGAAATTCGCCGAACGATCGAAACCCCTTGAACACCATGTCCCGCAGGATCAGCAGCGTCCAGCGATCACCGATGACGCTCGTCGCATACCGGAACGGACAACCGAACGGCGGGTAGGTCTTGGCCAAACCGATGTATCCTTTCAAGGTACTTGCAAAAAACAAGTACTTTCGCCAACATCGCGATGGCATTCAGTTAAGCCAAATGGGGGTGACATGGCCAGGGTCCGTCATCGCGTCGGCGTGGCCGGCGACATCGATCACATCTACCGGGCCACGCACCAGCCCGCGGGCCTCGCCGGCTGGTGGGCGTCAACGGCCGACGGAACACCGGACGTCGGGCAGGTGCTCAACCTGCACTTTGAAGCGCTGACCACACTGTCGTTCAAAATCACCGCGCTCGAACGGAATGCGCTTGTGCGTCTGCAATGCGTCGCGGGCCCGGGTCCGTGGCGGGAGTCGCAACTGGATTTCACGTTCGAGCAGGACGACCGCCAGGTCTGGGTCGGCCTGATCCACGAAAACGCATCCGCCGCCGACGACGACTTCGTCTATTTCAGCACCAAGTGGCCGATTTACCTCTTGAGCCTGCGCGACTTCATCGAGACCGGAACGGGCACGCCCTATCCCAACGAAACCAAGATCCACATCGACGACTGATCTCGGTTCCGCGGCCATGACGTCGCTCCGACAAAAAAAATCGACAACAGAGCGTCCCGACACGGGCATTACAACGGTCGTGACAACGCTTGCGGCTTAAGGAGCGTTTCCGCCACGGTGCCGTTTGCTCGAACGCCCCCGCGCAACCGGTGAGACTTGATCTGCATGACAAACACCCTTTCAAGGCCGAAAACAGGCGCGCGCCGTTCGTCGCGGGTCGCCGACAGGATCGCGGCGCTCGATCCCGAAGCGGACTATGAGGAGATTGCCCGCCTCCTCTACGCCTACGAGTTCTCCTGGGACATCGAGCGCGCGCTCGAGTTCGCGCTCTTCCGGACCTGCGCCGTGCCGTCGATCTCGGGCTTGCTGGCGAAGACCGGCGAATTCGAAACCCGGCCGCGCAAGCGCTACGACGACACCGAGCTCATTCTGGCCGAAGCCATCGAGCACGGACTGGACAGCCGGCGGGGGCGGCGGTCGATCGCCAGGATGAACGCCATGCACGGCCGCTTCCGGATCGACAACGCCGACATGCTCTACGTGTTGTCGACCTTCGTCTGCGAGCCGATCCGCTGGCTCGACCGCTTCGGCCGCCGGCCCATGACCGAAAACGAGCGGCGGGCGTGGTTCCTCTATTACCGCGGACTGGGCGAGCGCATGGGCATCGGCGAGATCCCCCGCGAGCTTGCGGACATGATGCGCTTCAACGAGGACTACGAGGCGGCCAACTTCCGCTTCGCCGAGACGAACCGGCGGATCGCGGCGGCGACCGTCGATCTGCTACTCGGCTTCTACCTGCCGCGCTGGCTGTTCTGGGCCGGCCGGCCGGCGGTCCGCGCCTTCCTCGACCAGCCATTGTTGCAGAGCATGGGCTTTCGTCCGGCGCCCGGCTGGCTTCGGCAATTGCTGATGGCAGCGTTACGGGCGCGGGCCGCCGTCCTCAGACGCCTGCCGCCGCGCCGCCGCCCGCGCCTGCTGACGCAAGTCTCTCGCCCGACCTACCCGGAAGGCTACCGCATCGAGGAACTCGGCACCTTCCGCGGCGCGGAGACGCCGTCGAACGCGCGCCGACAAGAATACCGATGACAACCGCCAAATCCCTTTTTGTGCGCGCGTTCGGCCGCTTATCCGCCCTAACTCGGGATTTGGCAAGCCGCTGTTGTCTTCCTGACGGCGTGCTGTCAGCGGCATTGCGCTAGGCTTCTTCAGATCGGGACCGGCCACCATGCGCCGTGCCGAACCGGCAGCCCGACAGACGAATTGATCATAGAGTGTCCGGCATGCCGCTGCAGAACCGCGTGACGCCCTTCTCCACCATCGAAGCCGTGGATAGCCGCGGCCTCGTCATGGGCAATCGCGGCTGCCTTCACGACGACGATCGCCAGCTGCGCAGCCAACGCTGGCGGACCAAGTCCTGGATAGTCTGCCGGCTCGACTGGAAGAACAGGCGGCGGCGGCTGATGACGCCCGGATCCTGGACCGAGCTGTTCTTCCTCGACGATGCCGTGGCGCTCGCGGCCGGCCATCGCCCCTGCGGCTATTGCCGCCGCGACGACTACCGCGATTTCCTCGCCCGTTGGGCGTCCGGAACCGGCTGGAGCCTGGCGCGGCCACCGCGGCAGCCCGACGTCGACGCCAGCCTCCATGCCGACCGCGTCGACCGGCAGGGGCGCCAACGCCATCACGACGCCGGGATCGACCGCCTGCCGGACGGTTGCTTCGTGCGCCTGCCGGACGATCCCACGCCCTGGCTGGTCCACGGCGCGCGCCTCCATCCCTGGTCGCAAGCCGGCTACGGCCCGCCCGTCCGCCGGCCGGCTGGGATCACGGTGGCCGTCATCACGCCCGCCGCCACGGTCGCCACCCTCGCCGCTGGTTACATTCCGTTGGTTCATCCCAGCATCACCCAAAGCGGCGACGCGGCCGGACCGCCACGATAGACGCCACCGCGACCGCCGATCGCGGCGCGTTCAATTCGGGCTTTGATCGACATCATCGCGGTCTTGGATCGGACGTAGCACGGTGAAAACTGTCACGTCTGTTCCAACCGACAGGAGGCGGTGCTTTGCCCGATGGAGTGAAGCTGACGGGTCGGTGCCTGTGCGGCGCCGTTCGATTTACCGGCACGACGAATGAGCCCAAGGTTGCCGCCTGCCACTGCAGCATGTGCCGGCGTTGGTCATCCGGACCCTATTTCGAGGTCGTGTGCACGAGCGTCACCTTCGAGGGCGACGACAACATCACGAAAATACGATCCTCCGACTGGGCCGAACGCGCCTTCTGCAACAAATGCGGGTCGAACCTGTACTACCGCATGATCGACAGCGACGAGTTGCAGCTCGCCGCCGGACTTCTCGACGATCAATCGGGTCTACGCCTGTCACGGCAGTTTTTCACCGACAAGAAGCCACCCTTCTATACCCTGGCCGACGAGACGGAAACCATGACGTCCGAAGAGATCTATGCCGCCTTCGCCGCCCGTTCGGATTGAGTCCAAGAAACGCCAAAAACAGTGACAGTTTACTAAAGCTCTTTTTAAGACGGCTTTGGTCGGAGGTCGATCAATCAGGTGTTCAGTGAACTGTCATTGCTTTCCACTGTTTTTGCGGCTCTCCGGCTTGCGCGATTGGTCCGATCAGCCTGGGCGCGACCTAGAACGACGTCTTGAGCGCCTGTTCACGCTCAAAGCGCTCCAGTCCCAGTTCGATCAATCGATTGATGAGCTCCGAATAGGAAACGCCGCTTGCCTCCCAAAGACGCGGGTACATACTGATCTTGGTGAAGCCGGGAATGGTGTTGATCTCGTTTACGATCAGCCCGCCGTCTTTCTTGAGGAAGAAGTCGACCCTGCCGAGCCCTTCGCATTCGAGGGTTTGGAATGTCCGTATGGCGAGCGCCCTTATGTCGTCGCTGACGGCGTCCGGGATATCGGCTGGGATCTCGAGCGCCGCCCCGTGCTCGTCGATATACTTGGCTTCGTATGAGTAAAACTCGTGGCCGGGGATGATCTCGCCTACGACCGACGCGATGGGGTTTCGATTGCCCAGAACCGCGCATTCCAGCTCTCGGCCGTCGATGAATTCCTCGATCAGGATCTTCATGTCATAGCCGAACGCATCCCGCAGCGCCCGGTCGAAGCTCTCCTGGTCTGTAACCTTGTGAACCCCCACCGACGAGCCGAGGTTGGCCGGCTTGACGAAGAACGGCAGGCCGATCTCATTCGAGACAGCGCCAAAATCCGGGCGGTCTTCCTGCCGGAAGACGAGGAACTTGGCGATTGGAATGCCGGAACCGCGCATCAAGCGTTTCATGACGTCCTTGTCCATCCCGACCGCCGAGCCGAGGATTCCAGCGCCGACAAACGGCACGCCGGCAAGTTTCAACAGACCCTGGACCGTGCCGTCCTCGCCGAAGGGGCCATGCAGGATCGGGAAGACGATGTCGAGCGAGGCCTGAGCGCTGCCGCCGGATAGATCGGTCAACGCCCCGCCGCTTTGCGGTACCAGCGCGACGCTGGCTTCATTTTTCCTGTTCAGCTGAATCAGTTTGGGGTCGCCGGCATCGAGCAGGAACTGCGATTGATTGGGCAGCAGCCATTTGCCCGACTTGTCGATCCCGATGAGGGCGACGTCGTACCTGTTCCTGTCGATGGCGTCGGCGACATTCTTCGCCGATTGCAGCGACACTTCATGCTCGGCCGACCTGCCGCCGAAAAGGATGCCCACTCTGATTTTCTTGCCTGCCATGTGCCGTCTCTACCGCGATTTCCTGAAAGAGGAATCCAATCTCGCTTCGTCTAGTTGAAGAAAACGACAAGAATTAGACACCCCTCGGTACGCTCCTCAAGAGCAACTCGGCAGCGTAGCCAGCAAACCTTCCTGCCGGGTTATCAAGTCTGTGCCAGCACCCGAGAGAGCAAATCGGGGACAGACCGATCCACCGGTCAAGCCGATGGAGGATCGTGGCGGGCGTGGGCGGCGCCTCCCGCCGGAAGTGAGGTAATCTCCGTGTCGCGGCACTCGCAGCGAGATCGAGGGCGGCCGAACGACCGCCTTGCGATCGACAAGCGGGCCTTGCGTGTGGGCCAGATCGACCGCCGTTCCTAGCCGACCTACGGACAACGCTTTCAGTCGTCGGCGTCCGCGGCGGTGACGTCGCCGATGAAGCACAGTCCGGCATGGAGAAGGAGCGGCATGTTCCCCTCGCACGTCCGAAAAAGGCGCATGCCGTGCCCTTGGTTGCTTGCGACGCGCCAGGTTGACTTGAATCAGCGCTGAGACGTCAGAGACCTGGGAGCCTGCGGCGTCCGGCGAGTCCGGCCGAGCCCGCAAGAGAGCCTCACACCGACCGGTCCCGCCGCATCGCCAGAACCAACGGCCGCCGCCGATCACGTCAACGATGTTTTCAGTTCGCAAGACACTGGCTTCGGGAACAGCCGTTCTTCTTTACTGGCTCATCATGCTGGAGGGCGTCCTTATGGCCACGCCTTTCGGCATTCTGCTGTATTCGTTTTACGACCCCTTCCTGGCGATAGCCCGCCGGAGCGAGCTGACGGCATGGGTTGCCGCGTTCTTTCTGCCCCAGTCCGTCTACGCGACGAACAGTTCGTTCATCGAGTTCATGCGCTTCGGGGAGTACCTGTTCTACATCGGGCTGGCCGGGTTCTTCGTCTCCGCCGCGCCGGTTTATTGGGCCAAGTTAAGGCGCAAAGGCATGGTCGGCGGCTTTATCTACGCCTACATCAG
Source organism: Alphaproteobacteria bacterium (assembly GCA_965232515.1). Taxonomy (GTDB): domain Bacteria; phylum Pseudomonadota; class Alphaproteobacteria; genus JANQKO01. The sequence continues at coordinate 5,063,331 of CBDDPY010000002.1, forward strand.
GCACCCGCAGTACCTGTTCTTCATGCTGTCCGCGTTTGGGCTGCTCTTCATCTGGCCCAGGATGATGATGCTGGTCCTGTTTCTGGTCATGAGCGTGTTCTATTTCTATCTGGCGAAGTTCGAGGAGCGCCGGATGCAGGCGCGGCATCCCGACTATTCGGCCTACATGCGACGAACGGCCATGTTCATTCCCGGCAACCCCGGGGGCCGGTTGTTCAATCTGCTGTTCGGATGGCTGCCGAACCGGAACCTGGCCCAGGCAATGGCGGTTCTGTCTGTTGTCGTCATCGCCTTTGCCGGCGCGATCGGCCTGCGGAACCTGTCGATCGCGAATATCTCAACGGCGGAGCTTCCCGACCAAAACATACTGGCGATATCGATCTTCCCGCATGACGACGCTTATTTGCGCGACGCGGTCACCAAGACCATTGCCGACGATGCGGTTCGAATCGCCTTGGACCGGCAGGGAAACGTGAGCTTCACGGCCCACATCCTGCCCAAGGACTACGGCATGCTGGGCAAGTTCGTTTCCATCAACGAACACCACGAGGCAGAGATCATCGACAACTTCCTAAACAGATCGTCCCTGCGCGGCTTTCTGTGGGGCACCGACTCCGATGACGTAAAGATCGTTCTTTCGAAGATCGACAAGCCCGGAACCCCGTTCGTCCCGCTGGCCGAGATCATGGACATGAGCGCCAAGATGACCCCGGTGTTGATCGTCGATCTGAACCTGCCGACAGGCGCGCTGAGCAACCTGACGCTGACCGATACGACCCACTACGGCGACGTACCCCAGCCAATCTTCTGACCTGCACGGTCCGCTGCGGCTCGGGCGCCGCAACTGGTCGCGCCAGGCGGACGACCGCTGCGTGACGTGAAAGCCGTCATGCACGCCAGCGGCCGCAAACGGCAGCCTTGGGTCGGTTTCGGTTGCACTGGAATTGTTCGCTATGCGGGCGCAACCCGATGTCCGGTCAAACCCGCGTGCCGACGACCGTCGCGCCGCTGCTGCCGCGCCTCTCTAATCACCAGATAGAGCGTTGGCAAGGTGCCGGCCTGGATCTTGCCCATGATCTCGAAGCCGTGGCGTTCGTAGAGGGAGATGTTGCGCGGGTTCGACGACTCCAGATAGGCGATCAGGCCGTCGGCGTCGCAGCGTCTAAGCGCGTGTGCCATCAGCGCGGCGATCAGCGGCAGTTACCAGTGCGGGCGATCATCGCCAATGGCAGATTCTGCTCGGTAACGGTTTGTCACACACAGTCGGCGATATCTGCTTGTAGATCGCTTAGTGGAACTTCGATCATCATGTTTGGTGCGGATCAATTCCGGCCATAATCGATCGTATAGAAAACAACCCCTAAGGTTCCAAGATCGGCAGCGTAACGACGTTTCGCAAAAGTTTTGTAGAGATCTCTGCAGCCTTTTTTTTATCGTGCGCAAACGAATATTGCGAATTCAAGAAAATGAGGGCGGCAAGGCCGCCCTCGATGTTTTTGCCTACGCACTTTCTAGTATGTTTTGGTCCGTGAGTTGCCTTTCGGATCGGTTACTGTCGTCGACGTTGCCTTCCAGCTCGGCCCCAGGAGGGCCCGTGAAGGACCGCTTCCGGTGGCTTTGTAGGTGGTTGTCTTGCTGAATCCGCCACCGCGTTCCGTGACTGTTTTGCCGGTGAGCCATCCGTCTTTTGACGAGTAGGAGGTCTTCTTAGTCACTTCAATCTCCCTTCAATGTTGTCGATCAGTACATTTTCTTCGCCTTAGGCTTGCTTGCCCATGCCTCCCTGTGGGAGACGATGTCAGAATGACAATCCTGAATAAGAACGGGTGCGAAGATTTGCGAAGCCACAACAAGCATCGCGAGCGTGAATTTTAAAGAGGGACAGATGGCGCAGAAGCCGAACCCGGTTATCTCAGAGTTCCGCAAACGGGTTGAGTGGATTGTATTGAATCTCGATCCAGATCCGGTCTACCGCCGTTTTGTTTCAGAGATCAATGATGTCTTCGCTGCGCTTGAAGAAGCGAAGGAAAAAAAATCTTTTGCAGTAGGTCCATATGAGCGCGTTCCAGGGCGGCGGACATGGGAGACTGCCCTAAAGACCGACCGTGTTCCCCAAGTTTATCTCGACTGGTTATACACTCTGTATTCGGATCTGGTCCCGTCACAGCTTGAGGCGGTTTCGTTCGAGGAGTTTCGCCGACTCGGAGAAGAGATACAGGCTCAACGTGACAGATGGCGGCCGGCAATACGTTTCTTTGCCGAACAACGGTCCCTTTTGTTGGTCATCGCCAGGAATTATTACCGGGAATGCGATTTCAGCAGCAATCACAATATTGGCGACCTAGAGTTTCCACTGTTAACGCAGGAAGGATGGATTCGCACGCGGCCGATTGTGCTCGAAGAGCACACTGAGAGCACAATTCTCAGTGATCCTGATCCAGGGAGAATCTTTGAACCCAGGCGCCTCCCAGGGCTCCGTGGAGATTATGTTGCATACAAGGGAGGCCTTGCTTACGCATCAAGGCGCGTTGTCAAAACCGAACCGCAACACAATGGTGAAGTATTTTGTGCGAGATCTGTAATTAAAGATAATAAAGGATTTGTAGGATTTCGATATTTTTTATCCCGTTACTTCGAATATATCAACACTTGTGAAGTACTTGGGGCTGAACTGGCTGATTGGGTATTGTCACATCCGCGTGAAATTACACCACAGCCTCTCCAATTTCGCGGCAATCCGGAAGACGCCTTTGATCTCTCAAATCGCGCTACATATCCTGGCGTAAACTGCCTTTCAATATTCCTCAACTACTCGGAGCGGCGGCTTCCGCGCGGGAATTATTTTTTGCTGCATAAAAGAGACGAAACACAACTTCAAGCTCAGAACACCGTACATGTTGTTCCTGCAGGTGGACATCAGGGTTACGCGAAGGGAGGTTGGCGAGAAGATACCGCAATCTGGCGAACTATGGTGCGTGAGTTTGCGGAAGAGCTTTTTGACATGGAAGACTTATCCAAACAACCAGAGAGTTGGGAAGATTTCTTAAGCTACAAGGAAGTAAATAAGATCAGAACTGTATTCTTTCAGCAACCTGATCCGGCAGCAAAGGTATACTTACATGGATTTGGTTTGGACCCAATTACCCTTAAACCAGAAATTCTTATTACAATTGTAATAAATTGGGAGAAGGTTCCAACAGGGCCAAATGGATTCCGCTTAAAATTCAATTGGGAGCTTCAGCAAAAACGGAAAAAATCCGGCACTAGACACCAATGGGCGAAGTTGTCCGAGAGAGAACTGCTTCTCCAGGCTGAAGGGGGGAGGCAGACGATTGGTGACATTTTTTTGGATACACTACCAGCCGGAGCCGCTTGTTTAATGCAGACTGCACGGCACTATCGGCTGATGGGCCTTCCGGAGGGCTAGCTTATTGGAGGTGTGGCGGACCGGCATCTGATTTTGGGAGCTTGTATCTGCGGTAACGGCAATAAATGCTCACTTAGAGCGCTCTGGCGTTACAAGGTTGTTTGCAGATTTGGATGCCGCATGGCTGTGGTGGGCCTCGTCGCTCGCAACCTCCGAGCCGTACGTTAGCTGCTTACCGGACGTCGGTGAGGCTCTGTGCACTCGTGCTTCGCCGCTTGTTGCTCCACAAACATACATACAATCAGTCGGTCCTGAACGATTGTTTTGAGCCGAATTCAGTTGTCCGACGATTTTCAATTGCTTGCTCGAATCGGCCCCTGTTGGGCAACGGTCATCCCCTCGCCTCTCTAATCATCGGATAAAGCGTCGGCGAGGTGCCGGCCTGGATCTGGCCGATGATCTCGAAGCCGTGGCGTTCGTAGAGGGAGATGTTGCGGGGGTTCGTGGATTCGAGATAGGCGATCAGGCCGTCTTCGTCGCAGCGTTCGAGCGCGCGTGTCATCAGGGCGGCGCCCAGGCCGCGGGCCAGGTAGGCCGGGTCGGCGGCGATCAGCGGCAGGTACCAGTGCGGGCGGTCCGTCGGGTGGTGGGCGTCCATCTGTTCGAACACGGCGGCGAGGTCGTCGTGGATTTCAGGTGGAGCGGTGGCCGCGAACAGGGCCTCGATCGCCGCGCCGTCGGGCGCGGCGCCGGGCGGCAGCCAGAGGGCGGCGGCCCGGCCGTCGTCGGCGACATAGGCCGAGCCGTGCGCGAACGCCTGGCCGGCGAAGGCGGCGATGAATTTCGGCATGCATTTCAGATAGTCGTCCGCATCGGGCCAGGTCCAGCGGGCCATGGGATCGGCGATGAAGCCGAGCGTGACGATGCGGATGGTCCGGTCGCGCGCGGCGGCCGGCGCGATGTCGATGGTCGGCATGTACATTGGAACCTCTCTTCCAAACGGTTGCTGAGCGGTTCCCACTCCCCGGCGCCCGCGCCGGCCCACGAAAAAGACGGTGTCGGTGATTGATCCTCAGGGTCTCACCGGCGACGAAAATCCGTAGGAAAGACTATTCACCACAGAGGACACAGAGAGCACAGAGAACCAACACGCTCTTCCGGCGCTTCGCGCCAACCAATCTTGTCCTTCCTCTGTGCTCTCTGTGTCCTCTGTGGTTCGGCACCTTTCGACACCGAGCGCCTGTCGCCGGATCGCCGGGTCGAGCCTCATGCCCATCGCTCTCACTCCGCGAACGGCGCCGCGGCCACGGCGTCGCAGAAGTCGATGCGATGGAAGCCGTCGATCTGGCGGGCGGCGATGTCGGCGGTGAAGTTGAGCGCCGTGGTCATCGGCTTGTCGCGCACCACGTCGGCGATGGCGGCGAGCATCGCCTTCTTGAAGCCGAGGCGCGGCGCGTCCTCGACCACGCGTTCCAGCACGCCCGGCGCCAGCAGGTCGGGCGGCAGCGCGCCCACATCGATGCCGGCGCCGGTCTGCACCAGCGCGATCTCCGGCTGCTTGCGCTGCGGAATGGCCGGCGTCGAATGTAGCGCGATGGCGTCCCAGACCACGTCGATCAGCGGCTCGTCATAGCCGCAGTCGCGCAGGAAGGCGGCTGCCGCGTCGGCGCCGTCGATCTCGAACCGGTCATCGCCCCGGTGGGCGTGCGTCAGGCCGAGGTCGTGCAGCACCGCGCCCAGGAAGAACAGTTCGGGATCGAAGCTGAGCCCCGCCCGCGTGCCGGCATGAAAGCCGAAGGCATAGGTCCGGAGCACGTGGTTGAAGAGAAACGGTTCGCTCGCCTCTTCGGCGAGCGTATAGGCGGCCCGGCAGATGGCGCTGTCGGGCAGCCGGACGTCGGCGATCTCGCGGATCATGACGCCGCCGTCCCCGGCACCCGCAGGTCGACATTGGCCGCGAGCCCGTCCGCCACCGACAGCATCGTCCCCGATACCTGCACCTGCTCGAAATAGTCGTGCCAGCCCGAGGCCGCGATGCCGGCCTCCAGGGTGCGCGCGAACCCGGCGTCGGGCAGCGTGTAGACGCAGAAGAAGTCATAGGCCGCCCGCCGGTCCGTCGCGGTGTCGTTCAGGCCGAAGGCGATGACCTCGGCGCCCGCCGCCGCGATCTTCTCGACCTCGCCCGCGACCATCGCCGCGAACCCGCGCCGCTCGGCCGCGTCCGCCTCGAACCAGCGATCCCGGTAGTTGTAGAGCTCGATAAAGATCTGCCGCGCCATCTGCCTGTCACCCCGCGAGCCACGTTTTCGCATCAATTATTTACGGAACAGTACAAAAATAGCGTGCGGCGTCAACAATTATTTGCGGATCGATACAAAATTAGGGATGGCGTTATCGAACGCCGGATCGACGGCGTTAAGGCGACGGGCCGTCACATCACCGCGCGCGCGTAATTTCGACAAGAATCGAAATGTCACAAGTCGTTGAAGCCGAACGATTCTTTCTTCTTGACGCTCCTGTGCATGGGGTTGTCCCCGCGTTTCCCCCGCGCGACACCCCCCTCCCGCCGTCGCCCCGCCTTCGGCCCAAGGGCCTCGGCGCGGCTATGGCGTGGCGGGCCCCCCGCGTCACTGACCGCCCTTGTCCTGGCGGGCTTGCCCCGCCGTAGCTCTACAGAGCGGAGGCGGGACGCTTCACCCGGTCGTGCGGGATCGACGCGACGGCCGAGATCTCGATCAGCAGGTCGGGATGCACCAGGCCGGCGACCTGGACCAGCGTGCTCGCCGGATAGGGCTTCTCGAAGTAGCGGGCGCGGACGGCGTGGATCTGATCGAGGCCGGCCATGTCGGTGACGTAGACGATGACCGAGACGATGTCGGCCATGGTCCCGCCGGCGCTCTCGACGATGGCCTTGACGTTTTCCAGCACCTGTTCGGTCTGGGCCGCGATGTCGCCCGCGCCCACGACCTTGCCGTCGGCGTCCCAGGCGACCTGGCCGGCGATCTGCAGGATGGCGCCGTCGCCCTGCCAGGCGGCGTTCGAGAAAATGCCGAAGGGTTCGATCACACCGGGCGGGTTGAAGGCGTCAGCCATGTCGGGTCCTCCCTTGCTTGAGACCATCCGATCATTCTAGCCGCGGCGGCTGGACGCGGCCGCACCGCGGTGCCACATTTATCGCCATGAACAACGGGCCGATCCACGACTATCCCTTCGAGCCGCAGGTGCCGGCGGGCGACAACCGCGAGCGCCATGTCTGCCGCGACTGCGGTTGGATCAACTACGTGAACCCCAAGGTGGTGGTCGGCGCGGTCGTCACCTGGCAGGACCGATTGCTGATCTGCAAGCGCGCCATCGAGCCGCGGCTCGGCTACTGGACCATGCCGGCCGGCTATCTCGAGGAGCATGAGACCACCGAGGCCGGCGCCCGGCGCGAGGCCTGGGAGGAGGCCTGCGCCGACATCGAGATCGACGCCCTGCTCGCGGTCTACAACATCCCGCGCATCAGTCAGGTGCAGCTGATCTACCGCGCCGAGCTGAAGTCGCCCGAATTCGCGCCGGGCGAGGAGAGCAGCGACGTCAAGCTGATCGGCTGGGACGAGATCCCCTGGGACGACCTGGCGTTTCCAAGCGTGCACTGGGCGCTGACGCAATACGGCGAGGTGCGCGGCCGCGCCGACTTCGCGCCCTTCACCAATCCACCCGGCGACCTCGGCAACTGGCGGTCGGGCAGGCCGCGCTAACCCGCGTACTTTTCCAAATAGGCCCTGACGGCGTCGCCGAACACCGGCAGCGACTTGTAGCGCTGCATGGCCGGCGGCATGGTCGTGATCGACTGCGCCAGGCGGCCGGCGGCCTCGGGGCGGTCGGCGAGCCGCGACAACGGCCAGCGGTGGATGCGGATCGTGAACAGCACTGCGCCTGTTTCGGGCAGCCGGCGCAGCGTCTGGCGCTCGACGCGCAGCCACAGGCGCTCGCCGGCATTCTCGACCGTGATCGTCGGGTCCAGCTCGCCGCGGCCGTGGCCCTCGGGCTGGAACAGGGCGGGATCGTCGATCAGCGACCAGTTCAGCCGCCAGACCGGCTTGTCGGTCTTGATGCGGTCGAAGAACCGGCTCACGGGCCGGGCGAGCTTGTCCGCGAAGTCCGGCACGGGGTCGTGGATCGCATCCAGCGGCCGGCCGATCTTCTCGGCGAGCTTCCAGCGCGTCGGAAAGCACAGGCTCGCCGCCGTCAGCCGCCAGGCCGCGCCATCATGCTGCATCAGGCACAGGTCCTCCTGCACCAGACGGCCGGCCACGTCGAGCGGCGCTAGGCTCGCATCGTCCAGGTCCCAGTTCGCATCCGCCGGCAACACTTGCAAACGCCGGCCGTTGCGCCGGTAGAGGTCGGGGAAGTGTTCGGTGAGGTGCGCGGCCAGCAGGTCCAGCACCTCGCCCTGACCGGCTTCGGAGCCCGGCAGCGCCGCGAAGACCTCGGCATGACGCTCCGTCAGCAGGCGTTGCTTTTCGGCGAGGTCGGCGGCGAGGTCGTCGTCGACCTCGATCCACTCCTCAGGCTTCAGGGCCATCAGGCCCATGGACAAACGATAGGGTGTCTCGAAGGGGGTATAGAGCGGCTTGCCGCCGGCGCTCACGGCGTCTTCTCGTCGGGCTCCAGCATGAAGCGGTTCACCGTCGGCAGCTGCGAGATCGCGAACACGAAGGTCAGCGGCATGATGCCGAAGACCTTGAAGTTGACCCAGGCGTCCGTGCTGAAGTTGCGCCAGACGATCTCGTTCAACAGCGCCAGAAACAAAAAGAACAGGCCCCAGCGCCAGGTCAGGATGCGCCAGCCGTCCTCGTGCAGCGGCGGCATCGCCGGGCCCATCACCGACTTCAGGAACGACTTGTCGAACGCGAGGCCGCCGAGCAGGCCGGCCGCGAACAGGCAGTTCACGATGGTCGGCTTCATCTTGATGAACAGCTCGTCCTGCAGGATCAGCGTCAGGCCGCCGAACACCAGCACGAACCCGGCCGTGACCAGCGGCAGCACCGGCACCCGCCGCTCGAAGCGCCAGGTGATCAGCACGGCCAGCGGCGCCGTCACCATGAATACGCCCGTCGCCCAGAACAGCCCCAGCCGCGCGTTCACGATGAAAAATGCCACCAGCGGGCCGATCTCGACCGCGATCTTCAGCAGCGGATGCATCTGGTGGGTTTGCGCGTGGGATTGCACCGACATGCCGCGAACATATCCCCGCTGACCGTTCAGCCAAAGTGATAAGTGTCACAGGCGTTGCGTCAACGATGGTGCAGGTGTATGGGGCGGAGATGACTAGCGATAATCCCAAACGCCGCGCCGCCGAGGCGGCCGTGGCCCTGGTCCAGGACGGCATGCGCCTCGGCATCGGTACCGGCTCGACGGCGGCCGAGTTCATCCGCCTGCTGGCGGATCAGGTCCAGGCCGGCCTCAAGGTCACCGGCGTACCGACGTCGGAACGCAGCCGCGCGCTCTGCGCCGAGCTCGACGTGCCGCTGGCGACGCTCGCGGAGCTGCCCGAGCTCGATCTGGCGGTCGACGGCGCCGACGAATTCGACGGCGCCATGAACCTGATCAAGGGCGGCGGCGGCGCGCTGTTGCGCGAGAAGATCGTGGCGTCGTGCGCCGAACGGTTCGTGGTCATCGCCGACGCCTCGAAACGGGTCGAACGGCTCGGCGCCTTCCCGCTGCCGGTCGAGATCGTGCCGTTCGCCGCTCGGCCGCTGATCCACCGCATCGAGGAACTGGGCGCCACGGTGATGCTGCGTCGCGCCGGCGCCGGCCCGTTCGTCAGCGACGAGGGAAACAACATCCTGGACTGTGCTTTCGGCGAGATCGCCGATCCCGTCGGCCTCGCCGCCACGCTGCACGACGTGCCGGGCGTGGTCGATCACGGCCTGTTCATCGGCATGGCGGACGCCGTGATCGTCGGCACCGATGCTGGCGTCGAGGTAATCGAGCGGCGTTAAAGATAGCCTAACCGGCGAGGCCGGAGAGGGCGCGGGCGAACTCCTGCGCGTCGAAGGGCTGCAGGTCGTCGGCGCCTTCGCCGACGCCGATGAAATGCACCGGCAGGCCGAATTTCTGCGCCACCGCCACCAGCACGCCGCCGCGCGCCGTGCCGTCGAGCTTGGTCATCGCAAGGCCGGTGACGTCGCAGACCTGCTGGAACACGTCGACCTGGTTCAGCGCGTTCTGGCCCGTCGTCGCGTCCAGCACAAGCAAGCAGGCGTGCGGCGCCGTCGCGTCGAGCTTGCGGATCACGCGGATGACCTTTTCCAGCTCGGCCATCAGGTCGGCCTTGTTCTGCAGCCGCCCGGCGGTGTCGATCAACAGCACGTCGGCGTCTGACTCCTTGGCCGCCTTCAGGCCTTCGAAGGCGACGCTCGCCGGGTCCGTGCCGACCTTCTGCGCCACCACCTGCGCGCCGGTGCGCTCGCCCCAGACCTGAAGCTGCTCGATGGCGGCGGCGCGGAAGGTATCGCCGGCGGCCAGCACCACGCGGCGGTCGGCGTCGCGCAGCTGCTTCGCCATCTTGCCGATGGTGGTGGTCTTGCCGGTGCCGTTGACGCCGACGACCAGCACCACGTGCGGCCGGTTGTCGGGGTCGATGTGCAGCGGCTGGGCCACCGGCTCCAGAATGCCGGCCACCACCTCGCTCAGCGCGCCGCGCACCTCGTCGGGCGTGACCTCACGGTCGAACTTGTCGCTTGCCAGCCGGGCTGTCACCTCGCCGGCGGTGACCGGGCCGAGGTCGGCGGCGATCAGAATATCTTCCAGCTCCTCAAGCGCCGCGTCGTCCAGCCGGCGCTTGTTGAACAGGCCGGTGATGCCGTCGCTCAGGCTGCCGGCGCTGCGGCTGAGGCCTGCTTTCAAGCGGCCGAACCAGCCGGGCTTGCCGTCGCTCACGTGGCGCTCAATGAATCCGGCGGCCGACCAGGCGGTCGCCGTCGACACCGGTGATCTCGGCCGTGGCGAGCTCTCCGGGCGCCAGGACCGTGTCGAGCGACACCGGCGCGAATTGCTCGGTCCGGCCGCCGGTCTCGGTTTCCAGCAGCACCTGCGCCCGGCTGCCGACGCGGCCGTCGAGGAACCGCGTCATCGCCTGCCGCCCCCGCGCCCGCAGCTCGGCCGCGCGTTCGCGCCGCAAAGCCGTCGGCAGTTGCGGCATGCGGGCTGCCGGCGTGCCGGGGCGGGCCGAATAGGGAAAGACGTGCAGATAGGTCAGGCCGCAATCGTCGATCAGCCGGGCCGAGTTCTCGAACATCGCATCGGTCTCGGTCGGGAAGCCGGCGATCAGGTCGGCGCCGAACACCACATCGGGCCGCCGCCGCCGGACCTCCGCGCAGAATTCCACCGACTGGGCGCGACTATGCCGGCGCTTCATGCGCTTCAGGATCATGTCGTCGCCGGCCTGCAGGCTCAGATGCAGGTGCGGCATCAGCCGCGGCTCGTCTGCGATCAGGCCCATCAGTTCGTCGTCGACCTCGACGGAATCGATCGACGAGAGCCGCAGGCGCGGCAGTTCCGGCAAGGCCGCCAGTAGCCGCCGGCACAGCGCGCCAAGGCCGGGCCCACCGGGCAGGTCGGCGCCGTAGGACGTGATGTCGACCCCGGTCAGCACCACCTCCCGGTAGCCGTTCTCGACCAGCCGTCGGGCCTGTTCGACGACGGCACCCATGGGCACGCTGCGGCTGTTGCCTCGCGCATAGGGGATGATGCAGAAGGTGCAGCGGTGGTCGCAGCCCTGCTGCACCTGGACGAAGGCGCGCGCCCGGCCATCGAAACCATCGACCAGATGGCCGGCGACCTCGCGCACGGCCATGATGTCGTTCACCTGCACGGGCGCGTCCGCTGTGATGCCGAAACTGTCGGCCTGCAGCTTTTCCGCGTTGCCCAGCACCCGGTCGACCTCGGGCATTTCGGCGAAGGCCTCGGGCTCGAGCTGGGCGGCGCAGCCGGTGACAATGATCTGGGCGTCCGGCCGCGCCCGGCGGGCCTTACGGATCGCCTGGCGGGCCTGCCGCACGGCTTCGCCGGTCACCGCGCAGGTATTGACGATCACCGCGTCGTCCAGGCCGGCGTCGCTGGCGTGCCGCCGCATCACCTCGCTTTCGAACGTGTTGAGACGGCAGCCGAAGGTGACGAGGTCGAGGCTCATGCCGCCCGGCCTTCGCCCGCCGGCAGCAGGCTCGGGTCCAGTACGCCGGTATAGCTGGTGGCGACCGGTCCGGTCATGTCGACATGGTCGTCGGCCCGCCAGTCGACCGCCAGCTCGCCGCCGTCGAGCCGGATGCGCACCCGCCGCTCGGTCAGGTCCCGCCGCGCGCCCGCGACGGCGGCGGCGCAGGCGCCCGACCCGCAAGCCTGCGTGATGCCGGCGCCGCGCTCCCAGACGCGCAGGCGGATGGCGTCGCGCGACAACACCTGGGCCACCGAGATATTGGCGCGCTCCGGGAACAGCGGATGCCGTTCCAGCATCGGGCCCACCGTCGGCAGATCGATCGCTTCGGCGTCGTCGACGAAAAAGACTGCGTGCGGATTGCCCATGTTGACGCCGACCGGGTCGGACAGCACCGGGGCGCTCGCCGGGCCCAGCGTCAGCTCCAGATGAACCGTGTCCATCTCTTGCGCCACCGGGATCTCGTTCCAGGCGAGCCGAGGCGCGCCCATGTCGACGCTGACGCGGCCATTCGCCGCCGCGCGGGCATGCAGCAGACCGCCCAGCGTCTCGATCATGGCCTCGGTCTTGCCGGTCTCGGCGAACAGCAGGGCCGCGACGCAGCGCGTGCCGTTGCCGCAGGCGCCGACCTCGCCGCCGTCGGGATTGTGGATGCGCATGAAGACGTCGGCCGCCGGATCGTTGGCGGGCTCGATGCTGATGACCTGGTCGCAGCCGACGCCGGTGCGGCGGTCGGCGACGGCGCGCGCCGCCTCGGCCTGCACCCGGAAGGCCGACGACCGGTTGTCGAGCACGACGAAGTCGTTGCCCAGCCCGTGCATCTTTATGAAAGGCTGTCCGTTCATAGCGCCGGATATACGCCCAACAGGCCGGAAAAACCAGACTCAGTCCAGGCAGGCGAGCGCCGTTTTGGCGATATCCTTCAATGCCGCCCGGTTCGCCTGCGCCTTTGCGAAAATGCGCAGACCCTGGAGGCTGGAGGTCACGAACCGCGCCAGCGCGCGCACGTCCTTGTCGGCCGGGATCTCGCCATCCTCCTGCGCCGCGACCAAGCGCCGGTAAATCCGCGTCTCGATACGGGCGAGGCCTGCCGCGACGCGCTTGGCCGCATCGGGGTCGTCGGACGCCAGTTCGGCGGCGCAATTGCCCAGAAAACAGCCGCGCCGGTCGCCGTTGTCGATAATCCGCTCGATGGCGATCTCGAACAGCGCGCCGATTGCTTCGCGCACGTCGCCGGGCCGGTCGAGCGCGCGCTGAATATACGGCTTGACGTTGACCTCGTCGTACTTGTCCAGCGCCGCGAACAGCAGCTCCCGCTTGCTGCCGAAGCTGTGATAGAGGCTCGAGCGGCCGATGCCCATGGCGTCGCAGAGGTCGTCGAGCGACGTCGCCTCATAGCCATGCGCCCAGAAGGCGTGCATCGCCTTCTCGACGGCTTCGTCCTGATCGAATTCACGTGGGCGCGCCATGGCTCACCCCCAAATTCCTCTCGTCGCAACCACTTAGCACAAATATGGCGATTCCGGACCGCTCGTTCCAGAAAAACCTCAATCGCCCCAGCCGCTGATCCGGCAGGCGCGAAACCGGGACTCGAACGGGCGGGGCGCCGTCGGGTCGGCGACGTGGTTCTCGATCCAGGCCGCCAACTCGTCGATCATTGCCGCATAGACGGCATCGTCCACCGACCAAGTGGAGGAATAGGTCCGGCTCTTCAAGAGTTCGAACGCGTCCGCGATCGGCTGATCGATGGTCCAGGTCGTGAGCGTCCGCTCTTCGGCCTTGGCGCCACGGGCCACGAAGTGGCGGATGGCCGTATCCAGGTGTTCCGCGCCGCGCCGCCGCATCACGACGCCGTGGCGTTGGGTGATCTCGCGCCAGGCCTGGCGGAAGCCGTCGCCGGGCTCGTCCCGCGCCGTCGAGCAGATGACGATGCCGCCGCGCGGGTCGACAACGCGACAAAGCTCTTCGGCGGCGTCCGTCCAGTTCGGGATCAAATGAAAGACGTGCGCGACGATGCCGATATCGAAGGCGGCGTCGGCAAAAGGCAGTCGGGTCGCGTCGGCCTGGGCCAGACATAGGTTGGTGGCACCCGCTGACTTGTCGCGCAGCACCGCCATCATCGGCAGCGACAGATCGATGCCGACATAGCGGGCGCCGCGCCGCAGCAGCGGCAGCGCGATCCGGCCGGTGCCGATGCCGATTTCGAAAAAGCGGCTGTCGGGCGTCGCGCCGGTCAGACCGGCGATGCCGTCGGCGACGGCGGCCTGGTGGGTATCGGGGATGAAGCGGCTGCGGTCGTAAACCGCGGCCACGCGGTCGAAAACAATGCTGTCCGGCATTCCCCCGCCCCTGGTCGCCAAAACCGGGACAAGTCTAGCCGTTCGTTGTTACTCGGGCGCGTCTTCTTTGCGGAAGAACAGGGTCACCTGACCGATTTCGATGCCGAACTTGCTGACATAGGCGCGGTTGATCATCACGCCGCCATCGTGCAGGAACAGCCAGTCGTTGAAGTGCACGTTCCAGGTGCCGTCGCCGACCGGCAGATCGATATCGTAGGACCAGTTGAAGGCCCGGCCGCTGGTGAAACCGCGCGCCACGCCTTCGATATCGTCGGCGCGGCCGGTATAGCTGCCGTCGGGCTCCTTGGTGATGCGCCAGATGCGCTGGTCGATCTCGCCGTCGTCGTAGACGAAATCCTCGACCAGCGTCAGCAGCGTGCCGTCCCAGGTGCCGTCGATCTCGACCTGAAACTGGCGCCGGACCTTGCCGAACCGGTCCTCGAACAGACCCCAGGCCTTGGTCTTGCCGGTGAAATAGTCTTCCAGCACCAGCGCCGGCTTGGTGCCGGCATATTCGTCCAGGCTCGCCCCGCCGCAGGCCGAAAGCCCGAGCAGAACGCCGAACGAAGCAATGAATCCGTACCAGACACGGGTCATGCGGGGGTCCTTTGCTGCGGTTTCAACAGAGTTTTACGAGCCCGCCGGCAAGACGGATGTGGTTACCTGCGAAACGGCCAGTCCGCGTCAACCATATCTTGCTGTAAGTCCGTGTTTGGCTTGACTGACACTTGCATTGCGCCTAAATAGCGGGCGCTTTTTACCGGCGGATGCGAGAGTGGCGCATCGGCCGTTTTGGCATGATTTCGACGATCCGGACGAAAGTGCATGTTTGACAGCCTCACAGGCCGTCTCGGCGAGGTATTCGACCGTCTGACCAAACGCGGCGTTCTGTCCGAAGCGGACGTGAACGAGGCGCTGCGCGAGGTTCGGGTCGCGCTGCTCGAGGCCGACGTATCGCTGCCGGTGGTGCGATCGTTCATCGACAAAATCCGCGACCGCGCGGTCGGCCAGGAAGTCCTGCGCTCGGTCACGCCGGGCCAGATGGTCATCAAGGTCGTGCACGACCAACTGGTCGAGATGCTGGGCGCGGACGCCGTCGATATCGATGTCAATGCCGTGCCGCCGGCGGCCATGCTGATGGTCGGCCTGCAGGGCTCGGGCAAGACGACGACGACGGCGAAGATCGCCAAGCGCCTGACCGACCGGGACAAGAAGAAGGTCCTGATGGCCTCGCTCGACGTGCGCCGTCCGGCGGCGCAGGAGCAGCTCAAGGTGCTGGGCGAGCAGGCCGAGGTGGCGACGCTGCCGATCGTGCCGGGCCAGATGCCGGTCGATATCGCCAAGCGCGCCATGCAGGCCGGCAAGCTGCAGGGCTACGACGTCGTCATTCTGGACACGGCCGGCCGCCTGCACGTGGACGAAGCCCTGATGTCCGAGGTTCAGGCCGTACGCGACGCGGTGCAGCCGGTCGAGACGCTGCTGGTCGCCGACAGCCTGACCGGCCAGGACGCGGTCAACGTGGCGCAGTCGTTCAACGAACGCATCAGCCTGAGCGGCATCGTGCTGACCCGTATCGACGGCGACGGCCGCGGCGGCGCGGCGCTCAGCATGCGCCAGGTGACCGGCTGCCCGATCAAGCTGCTCGGCGTCGGCGAGAAGCTGGACGCCCTCGAGGCCTTCCATCCCGAACGCATCGCCGGCCGCATCCTGGGCATGGGCGACGTCGTCAGCCTGGTCGAGAAGGCGGCCGAGACGATCGAGCAGGAAGACGCCGAAAAGCTCGCCAAGAAGGTCCAGAAGGGCCAGTTCGATATGGAGGACCTGCTGTCGCAGCTCCGCCAGATCCGCAAGATGGGCGGGCTCGACGGCCTGATGGGCATGCTGCCCGGCGTCGGCAAGATGAAGAAGCAAATGGCTGACGCGAAGATCGACCCCGATCTGATCAAGCGGCAAGAGGCCATCATCCTGTCGATGACGCAGGCCGAACGCGGCAATCCGAAGCTGATCGCCGCTTCGCGCAAACGCCGCATCGCCAGCGGCTCGGGCACCAGCGTGCAGGAGGTCAACAAGCTGCTGAAGCAGCACCTGCAAATGGTCTCGATGATGAAGAAAGTGAACAAGCTCGGTAAGAAAGGCCTGCTGCGCGGCGGCATGCCCGGAATGCCGGGCATGCCAGGGCTGCCGCCGCAATAGGGCGCGGCCGACGAACGCGATACGAAGCAAGGGACACGTAAACGTATGGCATTGAAAATCCGGTTATCGCGGGGCGGCGCCAAGAAGCGGCCGTTCTACCGTATTGTTGTCGCCGACGGCCGGGCGCCGCGCGACGGCCGTTTCATCGAGCGGCTCGGCACCTATGATCCGTTGCTGCCGCGCGACAGCGAGGACCGGGTCAAGTTCGACGCCGAGCGGGTGAAGTTCTGGCTGGCCCGCGGCGCGCAGCCGACCGACCGGGTCGCGCGTTTCTTCGGCCAGGCCGAAATCATCGAGATGCCGAAGCGCAACAATCCTGAGAAGGCCAAGCCGAAGGCGAAGGCGCAGGAGCGGCTGGCCGCGGCGGCCGAAGCCAAGGCCGCGGCCGAGGCCGAGGCGGCCGCTCCGGCAGAAGAGGCGCCGGCCGAGGATGCCCCGGCGGCGTCCGACGAGGCGGCAAACGGCGATGAGGCCGCCGCCGAGTCCTGAGCGGCCGGCGAAGGCGGCGCAACCTGATCGGCGGGTTCAACTCGGCACGATCGTTGCGCCGCACGGCGTTCGCGGGCTGGTAAAGGTCCGCAGCTTTACCGACGACCCCTCCGACATCGTGAGCTACGGTCCGCTGCAGGACGCGCAGGGGCGTGCCGTCGCGCTGAGTCTGCGCGGGCCGACCAAGGGCGGTCTGCTGGCCGCCGTCGCGGGTGTGGAGGACCGGGATGCGGCCGAAGCCATGCGGGGCGTCAAGCTTTATGTGCCGCGCGAGGCCCTGCCGGCAACCGACGATGACGAGGAGTATTACTACGCCGACCTGATCGGCCTGAGGGTCGAAACGGCCGAGGGCGCCGTGCTTGGCCGTGTGAAGGCGGTGCACGATTTCGGTGCCGGCGACGTGCTGGAAGTCGTTTTGGAGGCCGGCGGCAGCGAATTGCTGCCGTTCACGCGCGACATGGTGCCGGTCGTCGACCTGGCCGGCGGGCGTTTGGTTGTCGCCGGAGATGAGCCGGCCGACGCGGACGAGGGGGCGGCCTGAATATGTCGGATCCGGAGGCGATCTGGACGGTCCGGGTGCTGACGCTGTTCCCGGAAATGTTCCCCGGACCGCTGGGCTACAGCCTTGCCGGGCGGGCCCTCGAAAAAGGCCTGTGGCGGCTGGAAACGGTGGACATTCGCGAATTTGCGCGCGATAAACACCGCACCGTCGACGATGCGCCCTTCGGCGGCGGTCCCGGTATGGTGATGCGGGCCGACGTCCTGGGCGATGCGATCGACGCCACGATGGCGCGCGGAGGGGGCGGCGCGGCCGACGTGCCGCTGATCTACCTGAGCCCGCGGGGCCGGCCGGCCGATCAACAGCTGGTCGGCAAGTTGGCGTCGGGCGCCGGACCGGTCCTGATCTGTGGCCGGTTCGAGGGGGTCGACGAGCGGGTGCTGGAGGCGCGCGACGTCGTCGAGGTCAGTATCGGCGATTTCGTCCTGTCGGGCGGCGAGCCGGCGGCCATTGCGCTGATCGACGCCATTGTCAGGTTGCTGCCGGGCGTGGTGGGCGATCCGGCGGCATTGGCGGAGGAGAGTTTTTCGCGGGGACTGCTTGAGTACCCGCAGTATACCCGGCCCCAGACGTGGGAAGGCCGGGAGGTGCCGGAGGTGTTGCTGTCCGGCCACCACGAACGCATCCGTGAATGGCGGCAACGCCAGGCGGAAGCTTTGACGAAGACGCGGCGGCGGGACCTGTGGTCGCGCTACGTCGCCGAAGAGCATAGATGAGGGCCGAGGCCATGAACCTGATTGAAGCGCTGGAAAAAGACCAGGTAGAGAAACTGACATCGGCGCGCGCGGTGCCGGAGTTCGGCCCTGGCGATACGCTTAGAGTGAACGTGAAGGTGGTCGAGGGCACGCGCGAGCGCGTGCAGGCCTTCGAGGGCGTTTGCATCGGCCTGAAGCGGGCCGGCCTGAACTCGTCCTTCACGGTCCGCAAGATTTCCTACGGCGAAGGCGTCGAGCGCGTGTTCCCGCTGCATTCGCCGCGCATCGAGTCGATCCAGGTCGTGCGGCGCGGCCGCGTGCGGCGGGCCAAGCTCTATTACCTTCGTGGCCGGCGCGGCAAGTCCGCTCGCATCGCCGAGCGTCAGGACCATCGCCGGCAGACGGGCGGCAAGGCCGACGCGCCGGCGCCAAAGGCGACCGCCGCCGAGTAACACGGGGGCCGAGGCCGCCGGCGGCCGGGCAAGCTAACGCCGGTGGACCTGGCAACCAGCCCGACAAACCGGGTGCGGCGTTGATAATTCGGGAGGAGACGCGCAGCCATGAGCAAGCCGCGCACGCTGTTTGACAAGATCTGGGAAAGCCATGTCGTGCATGCGCAGGACGATGGCGCCTGCGTGCTGTATATCGACCGGCATCTCGTGCACGAGGTGACCAGCCCGCAAGCCTTCGAGGGCCTACGCGCGGCCGGCCGCAAGGTGCGGCGCCCCGACGCGACGCTCGCCGTCGCCGACCACAACGTGCCGACCACGGACCGGTCGAAGGGCATCGACGACGAGGAATCCCGCGTCCAGGTCGATACGCTGACCCGCAATTGCGAAGAATTCGGTGTGGAACTGTTCGATATGAACGATGTGCGCCAGGGCATCGTGCATATCATCGGTCCCGAGCAGGGATTCACGCAGCCCGGCAACACCATCGTCTGCGGCGACAGCCACACGGCGACGCATGGCGCCTTCGGCGCGCTCGCCTTCGGCATCGGCACATCCGAGGTTGAGCACGTGCTGGCCACACAGACGTTGATCCAGCAGCGGCCGAAGAACATGCAAGTGCAGGTCGACGGCCCGCTGCCGCTGGGCTGCACCGGCAAGGACCTGATCCTGGCCATCATCGGCAAGATCGGCACCGCCGGCGGCACCGGCCATGTCATCGAATATACCGGCGAGGCGATCCGCGGGCTCAGCATGGAAGGCCGCATGTCGGTCTGCAACATGACCATCGAGGCCGGCGCCCGCGCAGGGCTGATCGCGCCGGACGACACCACCTTCGACTATATGAAAGGCCGGCCCTTGTCGCCAAAGGGCGGCGCCTTCGAGCAGGCCGTGGCCTATTGGCGGACGCTGGTGAGCGACGAGGATGCCGAATTCGACAAGTCGGTGACGATATCGACCGCCGATATCGTGCCGTATGTCACCTGGGGCACCAGTCCGGAGGACGCGCTGCCGATCACGGCCGTCGTGCCCGATCCGGGCTCGGCGGCGAGCGACGAAAAGCGCAAGTCGATCGAGCGCGCGCTCGCCTATATGGGGCTCGAAGCGGGCGTGCCGCTCACACAGGTCAAGATCGACCGCGCTTTCATCGGTTCCTGCACCAACGGCCGGATCGAGGATCTTCGGGCCGCCGCGGCGGTCGCCAAGGGCCGGAAGGTCGCCGATCACGTCGGCGCGATGGTGGTGCCGGGCTCGGGTCTGGTGAAGGCGCAGGCCGAGGAAGAGGGCCTGGACAAGATCTTTTTGGAGGCCGGTTTCGAATGGCGCGAGCCGGGCTGCTCCATGTGCCTGGCGATGAACGCCGACCGGCTGGAGCCGGGCGAGCGTTGCGCCTCGACGTCGAACCGCAATTTCGAAGGCCGCCAGGGCTTTGGCGGCCGCACGCACCTGATGAGCCCGGCCATGGCCGCGGCGGCCGCGGTCAGCGGCCATCTCGCCGACGTGCGCGACTTCAGCTAGGGGAGCAGGCCATGCAGGCGTTTACCAAGCTCGAAGGTGTCGCCGCGCCGCTGCGCGCGATCAACACCGATACCGATCAGATCATCCCGAAGCAGTTCCTGAAGACGATCAAGCGCGAGGGGCTGGGCAAGAACCTGTTCAACGACCTGCGCTTCAACGAGGACGGCTCGGAGAAGCCGGACTTCGTGTTGAACCAGCCGGCCTATCGCAAGGCCAAGATCCTGGTCGCCGGCGACAACTTCGGCTGCGGCTCGTCGCGCGAGCACGCGCCCTGGGCGCTGCTCGATTTCGGCATCCGCTGCGTGATCTCGACCAGCTTCGCCGACATTTTCTATAACAACTGCTTCAAGAACGGCATCCTGCCGATCAAGGTGACGCCCGAGCAGCTCGAGCTGCTGTTCGACGACGCCGAGCGCGGCGCCAACGCGACGCTGACCATCGATCTGGAGGCGCAGGAGATCCGCGGTCCCGACGGCGGCGTGGTGTCGTTCGAGATCGACCCGTTCCGCAAGCGGTGTCTGCTGGAGGGCCTCGATGACATCGGTTTGACGCTTGAGAAAGCCGACGACATCGATTCATTTGAGGACCGGCAGCGGTCGCAGCAGCCGTGGCTGTACGGCGCGGCCGCGGAGTAAGCGTTTCTTGAGTTTGATTTCCGTGAGGTAACCATGGCTTCGAACAAGCGTCTGTTGATGCTGCCGGGGGACGGCATCGGGCCGGAGGTGATGAGGGAAGTGCGACGCGTCATCGATTGGATGGACAAGCGCCGCGCCGTCAGCTTCGACATTTCAGAGGATCTGGTCGGCGGCTCCGCAATCGATGCGCACGGCACGCCGCTGACCGACGAGACCATGAAAGCGGCCATGGAAGTCGACGCGGTCCTGCTGGGCGCGGTCGGCGGGCCCAAGTGGGACAGCCTGCCGTTCGAGCAGAAGCCCGAGCGCGGTCTCTTGCGGCTGCGCAAGGAGATGGACCTCTACGCCAACCTGCGGCCCGCCATGTGCTTCGACGCGCTGGTCGACGCATCGTCGCTGAAGCCCGAGCTGGTCAGCGGCCTCGATATCATGATCGTGCGCGAGCTGACGGCCGGCGTCTATTTCGGCGAGCCGCGCGGCATCGAGACCCTGCCGAACGGCCAGCGCAAGGGCATCAACACCCAGACCTACACCACCAGCGAGATCCGCCGGGTCTGCCGCGTCGCTTTCGAGCTGGCGCAGAAGCGGGACAACCGGGTCTGCTCGGTCGAGAAGGCGAACGTCATGGAATCGGGCGTGCTCTGGCGCGAAGAAGCGCAGTGGGTGCACGACCAGGAATTCGCCGATGTCGAGCTGAGCCACATGTATGCGGATAACTGCGCCATGCAGCTGGTGCGCGCGCCGAAGCAGTTCGACGTGATCGTCACCGATAACCTGTTCGGCGATATGCTGTCGGACTGCGCGGCCATGCTGACCGGCAGCCTCGGCATGCTGCCCTCGGCCTCGCTCGGCGACGTCGACGCGACCGGCCGCCGGCGGGCGCTGTTCGAGCCTGTGCACGGCTCTGCGCCGGATATTGCCGGACGGGATCTGGCCAACCCGATCGCCATGCTGTTGAGTTTCGCCATGGCGCTACGCTATTCGTTCGATCTGGCCGAAGACGCCGATCTGATCGAAACCGCGGTGCAGAATGTGCTTGCCGGTGGCCTGCGCACCGCCGATATCATGCAACCTGGCAAGGCCAAGGTCTCGACCAACGTCATGGGCGAGGCCCTGGTCGGTGAACTGAACAAGCTGGCGGCCTGAACGCCGCCAATTGGAGACAGGAACAATGGGTTACAAGGTCGCTGTCGTCGGCGCCACGGGCAACGTGGGCCGCGAAATGCTGAACATCCTGTCGGAACGTGGATTTCCGGCGGATGAGATCGTGCCGCTCGCCTCGCGGGCGTCGCTCGGCAAAGAGGTCTCGTTCGGCGACCAGACCCTGAAAACCAAGGACCTGGCCCAGTACGACTTCACCGGCACCGACGTCGCCCTGTTCTCGGCCGGCAGCGCCGTGTCCCAGGAATTCGGCCCCAAGGCGGCCGGCCAGGGCGCCGTCGTCATCGACAATGCGTCGCACTTCCGCATGGATCCGGACGTGCCGTTGATCGTGCCCGAGGTGAACGCCGCCGATATCGCCGGCTACACCAAGCGCAACATCATCGCCAACCCGAACTGCTCGACGGCGCAGATGGTGGTGGCGCTGAAGCCGCTGCATGACCACGCCAAGATCCGTCGCGTCGTCGTCGCCACGTACCAGTCGGTCTCGGGCTCAGGCCGCGCGGCCATGGACGAGCTGTTCGTGCAGACCAAGGGCGTCTACGTGAACGACGACCCGACGCCGGACAAGCTGCCGCGGCAGATCGCCTTCAACGTGATTCCGCATTGCGATTCTTTCATGGACGACGGCTACACCAAGGAAGAATGGAAGATGGCGGCCGAGACCAAGAAGATCCTCGACCCCAGCATCAAGGTCAGCGCCACCTGCGTGCGCGTGCCGGTCTTCGTCGGCCATTCGGAAGCGATCAATCTCGAGTTCGAGAACGAGATCGATGTCGAGACCGCGCGCGAGATCCTGCGTGAGGCGCCGGGCTGCATGGTCGTCGACAGCCCCGAGGAAGAGAGCTACATCACGCCGATCGATTGCGTTGGCGACTACGCCACCTTCATCAGCCGAATTCGCGTCGATCCGACCGTCGAGAATGGCCTGAATATCTGGGTCGTGTCGGACAATCTGCGCAAGGGCGCGGCGCTGAACGCGGTGCAGATCGCCGAGACGCTGACCGCGCGGCACCTGCAGAAAGCGGCCTGATCGCTACCGCCTCGCGGGGAATTGAGGCTGCGCGAGGCGGCCGGCGGGTTAGGGTCGGCGCCGAACAGCGTGCTATAGGAAAAGCCATGAAGCGTGCATTGACGGCGCTCGCGATCGCTTGGCTGGCGTTCGCCACCTCGGGCGCGGCGCGGGCCGCGGACTACGATTCCGCCATGTCGGCCTATCGCGGCGGCGACCATGCCGCGGCGTTGACGGCGTTCCAGACGCTTGCCGACGACGGCGATGCCCGGGCGCAGCTGGCGCTCGCCATCATGCATATCCGCGGCGAGGGCGTAGAGAAGGATCTGGCGAAGGCCGCCGAATGGTTCGGCAAGGCGGCCGACCAGGGCAATACCATGGCCCAGTTCCATCTGGGCCGGATGTATCTCGCCGGCGCCGGGGTCGACCGGAACCATGTCCAGGCGGCGGACCTGTTCAAGAAAGCGGCCGCCAGCGGCATGGTCGACGCCGAATACGCGCTCGCGGTGATTTACTCCCGGGGCGACGGCGGGGTGACGAAAGATCCCGCGCGGGCGGCCGGGCATTCGCGCACTGCCGCCGAGGCTGGCCTGCCGCAGGCCATGCTGCTGCTCTCCCAGATGCACCGGAACGGCGACGGCGTCGAGACCGATCTGCCTGAAGCCTATTTCTGGGCCTTCATCGCGGCGCAGAACGGCATGCAGGGCGCGCGGGACGCGGTCAGGGAACTGGCCGATCAGGTCACGACCGAAGACCGGATGGCCGCCGAACAGCGGGCGATCGAATTCGTGCCGAAACGGCCGCAGGCGAAGTAGAAGCAATAGTCCGGCTACCGCCGAATCCTGATATCGGATCCTTCGAGACGGTCCCTTCGGGACCTCCTCAGGATGAGGTAGGGTACTGATATCAATAACAAACCTCACCCTGAGGAGGCCGCGCAGCGGCCGTCTCGAAGGGTGCGCCGTCGGGTCGTGGTCTAACCGGACATGCGTTCGACTTGAAGGCGGAGTTCGGGTTCGACGAACCTGTCCTGGGTGTCGACCAGCAGCAGTTCGTGCGCGCCGGCAGCGTTGCTGGCGGCGATGACGTCGTGCGTGGCGGCCGCCGCGTGCGCCAGCGCCGCCGCGGGATCGGTCGATGTCAGGTAGCGCCCCACGAACAGAGCCGCGAACAGGTCGCCGGTGCCGTGCGGCGCGCTTGAGAACGCCGGCGCCCGGACGGCGAGCGTAGCGTTGCTGGTGTGCAGAAGCGTTGCGATCCGGTCGTCGTCAACTGTGGCCGAGGTGCAGACGACGATGCGGGGGCCGCGCGCGTGCAGGTCGGCCAGGGCGGCCGTGGGGTCATCGACCGGTCGACCGGTCAGCAAGGACAGTTCGAAGGCGTTCGGCGTGACGATGTCGCACTGCGGCAGCAGGCGGTCGCGCATGGCCTCCAGGATGCCGTCGGCGACGTAGACCCGGCCGGCGTCGCCCAGGATGGGATCGCAGCTCACCAGCACATTGGGGTTGGCGTCGCGGGCGCGGGCGATCGTCTCCAGCGCTATGTCGACGGTCTCCGGCGCGCCGACATAGCCGATATGCAGCGCGGCGCAATCGGCCAGCCAGCCGCGCTCGGCGACGCCGTCGAGCAGCGCTGTCAGCAGTGCGGGCGGGACTGGCTCGCCGCGGAAGCCGTTATGGCCGGGATGGTTCGAGAACAGCACCGTTGGCGCGTGCCAGACCTCGTGCCCCAGCCGCTGCAGGGCCAGGATCGCGGCCTGGCCGCCGACATGGCCGTAAACCACATGGCTGGTGATGGCGAGGATCTGCACGCGCGCTGGCCGCTCAGGCCGCGTCGGAGGGCAGGCCGATCGGGCAGTTGGCCTCGCGGCTGACCAGATCGAAAACGAACAGGAACTTCGCCATGCCGGTCAGCACGGCGCAGACCACGCCGAGCTCGAAGATCTGGCCGTCGTCGAAATGCGCCCGCAGCATCTCGTAGAGCGGACCGTCCAGATGCCCGTCCATATTGGTCATCTCGATCTGCTCACAGAGCCGCAGCACGGCCCGGTCGCGCGCGTCGAACACGTCCGAATCCGGATCGGTGAGGGCGTCGATCTGATCCTGCGTGACGCCTGCCGCCAGCGCCGCCTTGCTGTTGCCGCGGTTGCAGAAGGCGCAGCCGTGCATGACCGACAGCTTGAGCCGCGCCAGTTCCTTGGTGCGGCGGTCGACCCGGCCCTCGCGGAACAGGCCGCCGTAGAAGCCGTTGTAGTACCAGTCCAGCACGTCGGGCGCGTTGGCCGCGGCCTCGAAGAACACGGCCTCGTCGCGGTCGCGCATGGCGGTGTCCCAGAGCTCGCCGATCTCGGCCGGCATGTCGCCGCGAGGCACAAGATTGATGAAGGGGTTCGGCATAGGCGTCTCCGTCGGTCGATGGCGTCGCCAACAGTAGCGCATGCCGCCCGGCTGTCGGTAGAGTGGTCGGCGACGGGAGATTGATATGGCGACCTTCAAACGGCCGGCGCGGACGGGGCGGGTCACGCTGCCGGGCGTGGACATGCATTATCTCGACTGGCCGGAACGCGCGCCGGGCGGCGTGCCGATCGTGCTGCTGCATCCGAACCGGACCAACGCCCGGGTGTTCGACTTCGTGGTCGAGGCCAGCCGTCTCGGCAACCGCTTCGTCGCCCCGGATCAGCGCGGCCACGGTCGCTCGTCCTTTCCGGACGCGGGCTACCAGCTCGACGACTATGTCGCGGACGATCTGGCATTCCTCGACGCCCTCGACCTGCCGCGCGTCGTGCTGGTCGGCGCCGCGACCGGCGGCAATCTGGCGCTGCTGATCGCCTCGCGCTATCCGGCGCGGGTCGCCGGCTTGGTCGTGGCCGATCCCGGCCTGTCGCTGGATCCCGCCATCAACGCCCGGGTGCAGGCGCAGATCGCCGACGAGCACACCTTTCCCGATCTCGCTGCGGCCAGGGCGCGCATGCCGTTCAGCGATCGCTGGTCCGAGGCGATGCGTGAACACTATGCCGCGCACAGCTTCGCGGTCTCCGACACGGGCGAAGCGACCTGGCGCTACAAGCAGGCGGCGGCGCAGGAAACGGAAGCCGCGTTGGAGGCCGACATGTGGGACGCCATCGACGTGACCTGCCCGGCGCTGCTGCTGCGCGGCGCCCATTCCGAGGTGTTCCCGGCGGACAAGATGGATCGGTTGGCAGAGATCATCCCGCAGGCCTCCGTCGTCGCCGTCGACGGCTGCGACCACCGCATCAGCCAGGACAACCCGGACGAGATGGCGCGGCTGCTGGACGATTTCGTCGAAGCCAGCGGCCTTGCCGCCGGAGGGGCGCCATGACCGCCTTTCACCCGCGCCGCAGCGTGCTCTACATGCCGGGCTCCAACGCCCGGGCGCTGGAGAAGGCGAAGACCCTGCCGGCGGATTCGCTGATCCTGGATCTGGAGGACGCCGTCGCGCCGGACGCCAAGGCGGACGCGCGCGAGCGGGTCTGCGCCGCTGTCCGGCAGGGCGGCTACGGTCCGCGCGAACTGGTGATCCGGGTGAACGGGTTAGACGGCGAATGGGGACCGGACGACCTGACGGCCGCGGCGCAGACGCCGGTCGACGCAATCTTGCTGCCCAAGGTCGAGAGCGCGGCGCAGGTGGCGCGGGCCGAGGCGACGCTCAATGCCCAGGCCGGCAATGCCGACATCGCGATCTGGTGCATGCTGGAAACGCCGCTCGGCGTCCTGCATGCCGAATCGATCGCAGCGAGCCGGCGCGTCGACTGTCTGGTGATGGGAACGTCCGATCTGGTCAAGGACCTGCGCGCGCGGCACACCACGACCCGCCTGCCGGTGCTGACCAGCCTGTCTTTCTGTCTGCTGGCGGCGCGCGCCTACGATTGCGCCATTCTCGACGGCGTGCACCTCGATCTCGCCGACGAGGACGGATTCGCCGGGGCCTGCCGCCAGGGCCGCGACCTGGGCTTCGACGGCAAGACGCTGATCCACCCCAAGCAGATCGCCGCGGCCAACGAGATCTTCGCGCCGGACGACGACGAGGTCGAGCAGGCGCACGCCATCATCGCCGTCTTCGAAGCGGCGCAGCGCGAAGGCAAGGGCGTGGCGTTGCTGGACGGTCGTCTGGTTGAGAACCTGCATGTCGAGAACGCCCGCCGGACGCTCGCGCTGGCGGCTGCAATCGCCGCGCGGCGGGACGACTAGAAACGCCACCCCGGTTTGCGTGTATTCGCCGGTTTGTGTTTCGCGGGGACGCTAATCGATGGCGAATGACTTGCCCGCAACTGTGCGCCGGTCTAAGTATCTCAATGCGTTAGTCGCCGTCTGCGTCGTTTGACTTGCCCCTGCCAGGGTCTAGAATGCGGCCTCCGGCGGCGGTCTAATCACCACACCAATTCCGCATGCCGAGGTTTCTGAGGGGGAAACATGGCAACCCAAGATCGACCTTTATCGCCGCATCTGCAGGTCTACCGGCCGCAGATTACGTCGATGCTTTCGATCCTGCATCGTGTCACCGGCGTCGGCCTCGGCGTGGGGACGCTGCTGATCGCCTGGTGGCTGATCGCGGCGGCGACGGGGCCGGAGGCGTTCGAGACGGCGCAGGCCTTTCTCGGCTCGTGGTTCGGCCGGCTGATTCTGTTCGGCTTCACCTGGGCGCTGTTTTACCACCTGTGCAACGGCATCCGGCATCTGGTCTGGGACGCGGGCTACGGCTACGACCTCGACAGCGTCACCAAAACCGGCTGGCTGGTTCTCGTGGCTTCGGTGGTGCTGACGGTGCTGGCCTGGATCGCCGGCTATGGCATGCGGGGGGCGCTATGAGCGACAGTCTGCGCACGCCGCTCTCGCGGGTCACCGGCCTCGGCTCGGCGAAGGACGGCACCCATCACTGGTGGATGCAGCGGCTGACGGCGATCGCGCTGGTGCCGCTGACCTTCTGGTTCGTGGCCTCGCTCGCCTCGTTGGTTGGCGCGGACCGCGATCAGGTGGCCGACTGGATGGCAGGCCCCCTGCCGGCGCTGCTGATGATCCTGTTCCTTGGCACGGCCTTCTACCATTTCAAGCTGGGCCTGCAGGTGGTGATCGAGGATTACGTCCACTCCGAGTGGATGAAGATCACGCTGCTGGTCCTGAACAATTTCTTCTGCATCGCGCTCGGCGGCGCCTGTGTGCTGTCCGTGCTGCTGCTGCTGTTTGGAGGCTGAGCCATGGCCGAAGCCTATCCGATCACCGATCACTACTATGACGTCGTCGTCGTCGGCGCCGGCGGCTCTGGTCTGCGCGCGACCATGGGCATGGCCCAGGCCGGCCTGAAGACGGCCTGCATCACCAAGGTCTTCCCGACCCGTAGCCATACGGTGGCGGCGCAGGGCGGGATTTCCGCCGCGCTCGGCAATATGGGCGAGGACGACTGGCGCTGGCACATGTACGACACCGTCAAGGGCGCCGACTGGCTCGGCGACCAGGACGCCATCGAATACATGTGCCGCGAGGCGCCAAACGCGGTGATCGAGCTCGAGCATCTGGGCGTGCCGTTCAGCCGCACCGAGGACGGCAAGATCTATCAGCGCGCCTTCGGCGGCATGACCACGCGGTTCGGCGAGGGCACGGCCCAGCGCACTTGCGCGGCGGCCGACCGCACGGGCCACGCGATCCTGCACACGCTCTATCAGCAGTCGCTGCGCTACGACACCGACTTCTTCATCGAGTATTTCGCGCTCGACCTGATCATGGACGGCGATGTCTGCCGCGGCGTCATGGCCTGGTGCCTGGACGACGGCACCATTCACCGCTTCCGCGCGCACATGGTGGTACTGGCGACGGGCGGTTACGGCCGCTGCTATTTCTCCGCGACCTCGGCGCATACCTGCACGGGCGACGGAAACGCCATGGCCTTGCGGGCCGGCCTGCCGCTGCAGGACATGGAGTTCGTGCAGTTCCACCCGACCGGCATCTACGGCGCCGGCTGCCTGATCACCGAGGGTTCGCGCGGCGAGGGCGGTTTCCTGGTCAATTCCGAGGGCGAGCGCTTCATGGAACGCTACGCGCCCAGCGCCAAGGACCTGGCCTCGCGCGACGTGGTCAGTCGCTCGATGACGGTCGAGATCCGCGAGGGCCGCGGCGTCGGTCCGGAGAAGGACCATATCCTGCTGCACCTCGATCACCTGGATCCGAAGATCCTGGAGGAGCGGCTGCCCGGCATTTCGGAATCGGCGCGCATTTTCGCCGGGGTCGACGTGACCAAGGAGCCGATCCCGGTGCTGCCGACCGTGCACTACAACATGGGCGGCGTGCCCTGTAACTACTGGGGCGAGGTGGTCACGCTGAAAGACGGTAACCCCGACACCATCGTGCCGGGCCTGATGGCCGTCGGCGAGGCGGCCTGCGTTTCGGTGCACGGCGCTAACCGGCTGGGCTCGAACTCGCTTATCGACCTCGTCGTGTTCGGCCGGGCCGCGGCCAAGCGCGCCGCCGAGGTGGTGACGGCCGGATCGCCGCATCCCGACATGACGAACGGCGCCGGCGAGGAGAGCCTGGCGCACCTCGACAAGCTGCGCCATGCCGACGGCGGCACGCCGACGGCGGAGATCCGCCTGAAGATGCAACGCACGATGCAGAGCAACTGCGCCGTGTTCCGCACCGGCGATGTCCTGGAAGAGGGCGAAAAGCTGATCAACGAGGTCTGGAGCATGATGCCGGACATCAGGGTCAGCGACCGCACCATGATCTGGAACTCGGATCTGGTCGAGACGCTGGAGCTGGACAACCTGATCCGGCAGGCGCTGGTGACCATGAAGTCGGCCGTGAACCGGCCCGAGAGCCGGGGCGCGCATGCCCGCGAGGACTATCCGGACCGGGACGACGACGAGTGGATGAAGCACACGCTCGCCTGGCTCGGCGACGGCGGCGACGTGAACCTCGACTACCGGCCGGTGCATACCTACACGTTGACCAACGACGTGCAGTATTTCCCGCCGAAGCCGCGCGTCTACTAGAGGGGCAGAGGGAAAATCATGGTTGAGTTCAGCCTGCCGGCCAACTCGAAGATCGTCGAAGGCACCAAGCATCCGGCGCCCAGCGGGGCCACCAACACCCGCACCTTCAAGGTCTATCGGTACAATCCCGAGGACGGTAAAAATCCGCATGTCGACACCTACGAGGTCGACCTCGACACTTGCGGGCCGATGGTGCTCGACGCGCTGATCAAGATCAAGAACGAGATCGATCCGACGCTGACCTTCCGGCGATCCTGCCGCGAGGGTATCTGCGGCTCCTGCGCCATGAACATCGACGGCTTCAACACGCTGGCCTGCACCTGGGCGATCGGCGACATCAAGGGCGACGTCAAGGTCTACCCGCTGCCGCACATGCCGGTGATCAAGGACCTGGTGCCGGATCTGACCAACTTCTACGCGCAGTACGCCTCGATCGAGCCCTGGATGAAGACCAAGTCGCCGCTGCCGCCGGGCAAGGAACGGCTGCAGAGCCGCGACGACCGGGCGAAGCTCGACGGTCTTTATGAGTGCATCCTCTGCGCCTGTTGCTCGACCTCGTGCCCGAGCTATTGGTGGAACGGTGACCGCTATCTGGGCCCGGCCATTCTGCTGCAGGCCTATCGCTGCCTGATCGACAGCCGCGACGAGGCGACGGGCGAACGCCTGGACGATCTGGAAGACCCGTTCCGGCTCTACCGCTGCCACACCATCATGAACTGCGCCAAGACCTGCCCGAAGGGCCTGAACCCGGCGAAAGCCATCGCCGAGATCAAGAAGATGATGGTCGCGCGCACGCTCTGACACGGCGGCAATAAACAAAGGCCTCAATGCGGCGCCGGTTATCTCCGGCGCCGCTGTTTTATGCGCGCGTTAAGAACCGGCATGCGCTGTGCTAAGCTTGCCGAAAGCCGACGATAACGAGGGTGGAAACGATGCTTCTGACCGACGCGCAGCGCCGCGAGTTCGACGAACGCGGCTATCTGTTCCTGCCCGAGTTGTTCTCGGCCGAAGAGGTCGCTGTCATGCGGGCGGAGCTGCCGGGCATCAACGCGCGGCAGGGGCCCGAAATCGTGCGCGAGAAGGACGGCAAGGCGCTCCGCACCGCTTTCGCCGCGCATACCTATAACGACACCTTCGCCAAGCTAGCCCGTCATCCGCGCATCGCCGAGCCGGCGCAACAGCTGCTCGGCGGCGATGTCTACATCCACCAGTTCAAGGTCAACGGCAAGGCCGCCTTCGACGGCGACGTCTGGCAATGGCATCAGGACTACGGCGTCTGGCAGCGCGACGACGATATGCCGGAAGCCAAGGGCATGAACCTGGCGGTGTTCCTGGACGAGGTGACGCCGCTGAACGGTCCACTGCTGTTCATTCCCGGCAGCCACAAGCGCGGCGTCTATGAGGCCGGCCACGACGTCGAGACCACGAGCTATCCGCTCTGGACCATCGACCACGACACCATCACGCGGCTGGCCGACGAAGGCGGCATCGTCGCGCCCACGGGACCGGCCGGCTCCGGCCTGTTCTTCCACTGCAACCTGGTGCACGGCTCGCCCAGCAACATGACGCCCTGGGGCCGGACCATCGTCTATATCAGCGCCAACCGGACCGACAACGCCATCCGCCGGTTCAAGCGGCCGGAATATATCGCGCACCGAGATTTCACGGCTATCGAGCCGCTATCCGACGACTGCCTGCTGCGGACCGGCGACGCCGCCGCCTGACCGGACGGCGACCTCTTGACCGCGCCGCAGGTCGTCAATGTCGGCGCGCGGCCGGTGCCGGCCGTTGTCGCGGCCCTGTCGCTAAACGCCATGCTGGGCTCGCTTTATGCCTGGAGCATCTTCGTGTTGCCGGTGGAGCGGGAACTCGGCGTCATGCGCGCGCAGTCGAGCGCGGTCTTCGCCACCGCCTTCATCTTCTTCGCCATCGGCGGCGTCGTCGCGCCCTACACCTATCGGCGCGTCCGTCCGGCGCTGCTGATCGCCGCCGCCGCGGCAAGCTGCGCCGCCGGCCTGCTGCTGGCGGCCTCGGCGAGCGGCCTGACGGCGCTGGTTCTGGGCTATGGCCTGCTGTTCGGATTCGGCTCCGGCTTCGCCTATTGCACCACATTGCAGCTCGTGAACCTGGCGCTGCCCGATCGGCGCGGCCTTGCCACCGGCGCCGGCATCGCCGCCTTCGCCGTCGGATCGATCCTCGCCACGATCTTGCTGGCGCGGGCCGTCGACATGATGGGCGTGCGCGGTTCATTTATGGCGCTGGCCGCGTTGTTCGTCGCGGTGGGCGTCGCGGCGGCCCTGCTGACGGCGGTCAGCGGGTTCGCCCTGCCCGGACTGACGCGGTGGGCCCGGCAGGCCGACGGCACGGGTCGCGGTGTCTTTCCGTTTCTTTGGGCCGGGTTCTTCCTGGCCTCGGCGGCCGGCGTGATGGCGATCGGCCACGCCGCCGCCATCGTCAGCCACTACGGTGGCGTTGCCGCGCTCGCCGTGCTGGGCACCGTACTGATCAATGCCGGCAATGCCGGCGGCCGTCTCGGCGCCGGTTGGTTGAGCGATCACCGGCCGCCGGGTCACGTGGCCGCGGCCGCGCATGCTTGCGGTCTGGCCGGATTCGCCCTGCTGCTGGTTTGGCCCGGCGCGACGGCGGCGGTGGCGGCGCTGGCCCTGCTCGGGCTGTCCTACGGCGCCGCTTCGGGGGTCTATCCGGCCTGCCTGTCGCTCTATTTCGGCGCCGAGAGTTTCGGCCGCTACTTCGGGCCATTGCTCTCGGCCTGGGGCGTCGCCGGTCTGAGCGCGCCGTGGCTTGCCGGCGTGATCTTCGATCGTACCGGCGGCTATACCTTGGCCTTCCTGATCGGCGGCGCCTGTGCGCTCGCCGGCATCGTTGTCGCGCTCCGCATACCGCGGCTGCAGCGCTGAGAAATGGTCTGGTCCAGGCGGCCGTGATAGTTTGCGGCCGAGTTGGGACATTGGGAGGATGCCGAGATGAACCTGCATAAGATGCTGCTGGCCCGGGCCGAGGCCGGCAATCCGGTCCGCGTCGGCCTGATCGGCGCCGGCAAGTTCGGCACCATGTATCTGGCCCAGGCGCGGACAACCGACGGTATCCACATCTATGGCATCGCCGACCTCAATCCCGACAACGCCAGGGCGGCGCTGCGCAAGACCGGCTGGGACGACGCGCAGTTCGCCGCGACCTCGTTCGATGACGCGCGTGCGTCCGGCGCCACCTTCATCACCGACGACTCTGAGGCCCTGATCAAGGCCGACGGTCTGGACGTGTTGATCGACGCCACCGGCGATCCCGGCGCCGGCATCCGGCATTGCCTGATGGGCATCGAGCACGGCCGGCACGTGATCATGGTCAATGTCGAGGCCGACGTCGTTGCCGGCCCGCTGCTGGCGCGCAAGGCCGAGCAGGCCGGCGTGGTGTACAGCCTCGCCTATGGCGATCAGCCGGCGCTGATCTGCGAACATGTCGACTGGGCCCGCGCCGCCGGCTTCAAGGTGACCTGCGCCGGCAAGGGCACGCGTTATCACCCCTCGTTCCATCAATCGACGCCCGACACGGTCTGGGACAATTTCGGCTGGGACCTGGACGTCGTGAAGCGCGGCGGTCTGAACCCGAAGATGTTCAACAGCTTTATCGACGGCACCAAGTCGGGCATCGAGATGTCGGCGGTCTGCAACGCCACCGGCCTGACGCCGCAGCCGGGCGGCCTGAATTTCCCGCCGGCTTCGTTCAACGAGCTGGCCGAGGTCTGCAAGCCCAAGGCCGACGGCGGAACGGTCAGCCACGCCGGCACCACCGAAGTCGTCTCGTCAATCAACCGCGACATGAGCCCGATCCAGAACCACCTGCAGGTCGGGACCTATGTGGTGGTCGAGACGGATGCGGATTACGTCCGCTACTGCTTTGAGGAATACACCATGCTGCCGGATTCGACGTTCAGGTTCTCGGCGCTCTACCGGCCGACGCACCTGATCGGCCTGGAGCTCGGCATCTCGGTCGCTTCCGCTGCACTGCGTGGCGAACCGACGGGCGCGCCCACCGGTTTCCGCGCCGACGTCGTTGCCACGGCGAAGCGGCCGCTGAAGGCCGGCGAAATGCTGGACGGCGAGGGCGGCTTCTGCGTCTGGGGCAAGCAGATGCCGGCGGCAGCGTCGCTGAAGATGGGCGGCCTGCCGCTCGGCCTTGCCCACAACGTGACGCTGAAACGCGACATCGCCGAGGGCGAGCAGCTGAGTTGGGCCGATGTCGATGCCGACGAGACCAGCGAAGCCGTGCGCGTGCGCCGCGAGATGGAGGCCGCTTTCGGCCGCCCGAACCAGGGCGAGCAGGCGGCCGAATAGTGGCTTGCGCTCGGCTGGCGCGCGGGGTTTAGTGCGGGCGATTCAACCATGAGCCAGTGGCGCCGGAGGACGGCCGAACCATGAGCACGGAACTGCACCACTACATTCACGGGCAAAAGGTCGCGGGCAAGAGCGGACGGTTTTCGCCCGTTTTCAACGCGACGACCGGCGAGCAGGCCGGCAACCTGCCGCTGGCGACGACCGACGAGGTGGCCGAAGCGGTAGCATCGGCGGTCAAGGTGCTGCCCGAATGGGCCGGCGCCTCGCCCGTTATGCGGGCCCGGGTGATGTTCCGCTTCAAAGCGCTGATCGAGCAGAATATGGACGAGCTCGCGACCATGCTGTCGAACGAGCACGGCAAGGTGCTGAGCGACGCCAAGGGCTCGATCCAGCGTGGGCTGGAGGTGGTCGAGTTCGCCTGCGGCATCCCGCATCTGATGAAGGGCGAGTATTCGGCCGGCGTCAGCAGCGGCATCGACCTCTATTCCATGCGCCAGCCGCTGGGCGTGGTGGCCGGCATCACGCCGTTCAACTTCCCGGCCATGGTGCCGCTGTGGATGCTGGGCATCGCCGTCGCCTGCGGCTGTCCCTTCGTGCTGAAGCCGTCGGAGAAGGACCCGTCGGTGCCGCTGCGTCTCGCCGAGCTGATGCTGGAGGCGGGCGCGCCGGAAGGCGTGCTGAACGTCATCAACGGCGACAAGGTGGCGGTCGACGCGCTGATCGAACACCCCGACGTCCAGGCCATCAGCTTTGTCGGCTCGACGCCGATCGCGCAATATGTCTACGAGCGTTCGGCGGCCCACGGCAAGCGCGTCCAGGCCATGGGCGGGGCCAAGAACCACATGGTGGTGATGCCCGACGCCGACATGGATCAGGCCGTCGACGCCCTGATGGGCGCGGCCTACGGCTCGGCCGGCGAGCGCTGCATGGCGGTCTCGGTCGCGGTCGCCGTCGGCGATGCCGGCGAGCAGCTGGTCGAGCGCCTGAAGCCGCGCGTCGAGGCATTGAAAGTGGGCCCGTCGCTCGATCCTGAATCCGAGATGGGTCCGCTGGTGACCCGCGAGCATCTGGAGAAGGTCAAGGGCTATGTCGATCTCGGCGTCCAGGAGGGCGCCGATCTGGTCGTCGACGGCCGGAGCTTCGGGCTGCAGGGCTACGAGAACGGTCACTTCATGGGCGGTTGCCTGTTCGACCATGTGACGCCCGATATGCGCATCTACAAGGAAGAGATCTTCGGCCCGGTGCTGTCGATGGTGCGCGCGCCCGATTTCGACGAGGCGCTGCGGCTGCCGAGCGAACACGAGTTCGGCAACGGCGTCGCCATCTTCACCCGCGATGGCGATGCGGCGCGCGAGTTCACGGACCGCGTCCAGGTCGGCATGGTCGGCGTCAACGTGCCGATCCCGGTGCCGCTGTCGTTCTACAGCTTCGGCGGCTGGAAACGCTCGGCGTTTGGCGATATGAACCAGCACGGCCCCGATGGCGTGCGGTTCTACACCAAGGTCAAGACCGTGACGTCGCGCTGGCCGACCGGCATCCGCGCCGGCGCCGACTTCAACATTCCAACGGTGAGCTGACGTCCTTTCGAACCCCATGACGGCTGTCAACGGCGCGACGCCGCTGCAGGCCTACGCGAGCCTGCGCGAGAAGGGCGTCGTCGAACCCGATCCGATTCAGCGCCAAGCGGTGGAGCGGCTGGAGGCCCTGCACGACGCGCTGGCCGAATACGCGCCGCGCCGCAACGGCGGCTGGCGCGAACGGCTGCGGCTGCGCAAGCGCCGGCCGCCGCCGCAGGGGATTTACCTGCATGGCGGGGTCGGCCGCGGCAAGACCATGGTCATGGACCTGTTCTTCGAGACCGTCGATGTCGCCGAAAAGCGGCGGGCGCATTTCCATGGCTTCATGCTGGACGTGCACGACCGCATCCATACCTTCCGCAAGACGCCGCCGGAACAACGCGACGGCGACGACCCGATCCCGCCGGTCGCGCGCGACCTGGCCGCCGACGCCTGGCTGCTGTGCTTCGACGAGTTCGAGGTGCGTGACGTGGCCGACGCCATGATCCTCGGCCGGCTGTTCACGCAGTTGTTCGAGCTCGGCGTAATCGTCGTCGCGACCTCGAACCGCGTGCCGGACGACCTCTACAAAGGCGGCCTCAATCGCGAGCTGTTCCTGCCGTTCATCGAGTTGATGAAACAGCAACTCGATGTCCTGCATCTCGACGGCGGCACCGATTACCGGTTGGCGCGGCTTGCCGGCCATCCGGTCTACCACACGCCGCTTGGGCCGGCGGCGACGGAAGAGCTCGATCTCGCCTTCGAGAACCTGACCGACGACGCCGTCGGCACGCCCGATGTGGTCGAGGTTAAGGGCCGGCAGTTGCACATTCGCCAGCAGGCGCACGGCGTCGCCCGCTTCACCTTCGAGGAGCTGTGCGCGCAACCGCTTGGGCCAATCGACTATCTGGCGCTGGCCGAGCGTTACCACACATTCATCGTCGCCGACATTCCGGTGCTCGGTCCGGAACGCCGCAACGAGGCGCGGCGGCTGGTGATGCTGATCGACGTGCTGTACGACAATCACAACCGCTTGATCTGCAGCGCCGAGGCGGCGCCGGACGTGCTTTA
Source organism: Alphaproteobacteria bacterium (assembly GCA_965232515.1). Lineage (GTDB taxonomy): Bacteria > Pseudomonadota > Alphaproteobacteria > JANQKO01. The sequence goes on from CBDDPY010000002.1 coordinate 5,099,927, forward strand.
TCCCAAAGGCGACGGCACCTTCGAGTTCGCGCGCACCGCCTCGCGTCTGATCGAGATGCAATCGTCGGAATATCTCGCCGCGCCACGATAGGAACACGATCGGAATCGGCGGGTTCGCTTGCGACGGCGAAGGAATCGCGCTAGGACACCACCCGGTTCAAAACCCTGCCGACACAGGCGTCCTCCCCAGAGACAACGAACAACGGAAAGCACCCATGGCTCGCAACAAGATTGCATTAATCGGCGGTGGCAACATCGGCGGCACGCTGGCGCATCTCATCGGCCTGAAGGAGCTCGGTGATGTCGTCATGTTCGACATCGTCGACGGCCTGCCGCAAGGCAAGAGCCTCGATCTCGCCGAGTCGTCGCCGGTCGACGGGTTCGATGCGGCCATGTCGGGCACGCAGAAATACGCCGACATCAAGGGCGCCGATGTCGTCATCGTCACCGCGGGCGTCGCCCGCAAGCCGGGCATGAGCCGTGACGATCTCTTGGGCATCAACATCAAGGTCATGGGTCAGGTCGGCGCCGGCATCAAGCGCTACGCGCCGAACGCCTTCGTCATCTGCATCACCAACCCGCTCGACGCCATGGTCTGGGTTCTGCGTCAGGCCACCGGGCTGCCGGCGAACCGCGTGGTCGGCATGGCCGGCGTGCTGGACAGCGCCCGCTTCCGCTACTTCCTGGCCGAGGAGTTCGGCGTCTCGGTCGAGGACGTGACCGCGTTCGTGCTGGGCGGCCATGGCGACACCATGGTGCCGCTGGTGCGCTATTCGACGGTGGCCGGCATTCCGCTGCCGGATCTGGTCAAGATGGGCTGGACCACCAAGAAGAAGCTCGACGCCATTGTCCAGCGCACCCGCGACGGCGGCGCCGAGATCGTCGGCCTGCTGAAGACGGGCTCGGCCTACTACGCGCCGGCCGCGTCGGCCGTGCAGATGGCCGAGAGCTACCTGAAGGACAAGAAGCGCGTGCTGCCTTGCGCCGCGCATTTGACCGGCCAGTACGGCATTAGAGACCTTTATGTCGGCGTGCCGGTGGTGATCGGCGCCGGCGGCGTCGAGCGCATCGTCGAGATCGACCTCAATGCCGGCGAGAAGCGCATGCTGGCGAAATCGGTCGACGCCGTGAAGGGCCTGGTGGCGGCTTGCAATAAGATCGACCCCAGCCTGAGCGGCCGCAAGGCGCCGGCGCGCAAGAAGGCGGCCGCGAAGAAAGCCCCGGCCGGCAGAACGACCCGGCGCAAGACGGCGGCGAAGAAGAAGTAGCGCCGGTCCGCCGTTAGTTGCGCGGTCGGTAACCCGGTTTTAAGTTTTTGCAACGCAAAAGTGCTAAGGCCGGGGACGGGCGTCGAGACCGGGGGTTGTCATCTCTCCCGTTCGGGAGACCTTAACAAAGGCTTAGCATGAACATCCACGAGCATCAGGCGAAGGAAATCCTGGCCAAGTACGGCGTTACCGTGCCCCGCGGTCAAGTCGCGTATTCGGTGGACGAGGCCGTGAAAGCGGCCGAAAAGCTCGGCGGCCCGGTCTGGGTCGTGAAGGCGCAGATCCACGCCGGCGGCCGCGGCAAGGGCGGCGGCGTCAAGGTTGTGAAGTCGATCGACGAGGTGCGCAGCACGGCCGAAACGATGCTCGGCATGACGCTGGTCACGCACCAGACCGGTCCCGCCGGCAAGCAGGTCGGCCGACTCTATATCGAGGAAGGCTGCGACATCGCCCGCGAACTCTACTTGAGCGCGCTGGTCGATCGCGGCTCCAGCCGGGTCGCCTTCATGGCCTCGACCGAGGGTGGCATGGATATCGAAGAGGTCGCGGCCAAGACGCCGGAAAAGATCATCACCGTGACGATCGATCCGGCCGTCGGCATGCAGGGCTTCTACGCCCGCCAGATTGCCTTCGGCCTCGGCCTGACCGGCGATCAGGTCCGCGCCGGGGTCAAGTTCATCAGCAGCCTCTACGACGCCATGGTCGACACCGATGCCTCGATGCTGGAGATCAACCCGCTCGTGGTGACTGGCGACGGCGCCGTCATCGCGCTCGACGCGAAGATGAACTTCGACGACAACGCGCTCTATCGTCACAAGGATATCGAGGCGCTGCGCGACGAGACCGAGGAAGACCCGGCCGAGCTCGAAGCGGCGCAGTCGGAGCTGAACTACATCAAGCTAGACGGCAACATCGGTTGCATGGTCAACGGCGCGGGCCTCGCCATGGCAACCATGGACATTATCAAGTTGCGCGGCGGCGAGCCGGCGAACTTCCTCGACGTCGGCGGCGGCGCCACCAAGGAACGCGTCACCAAGGCCTTCAAGATCATCCTGTCCGACGACAACGTCGAGGGCATTCTGGTGAACATCTTCGGCGGCATCATGCGCTGCGACGTGATCGCCGAGGGCGTCGTCGCGGCGGCCAAGGAGGTCAGCCTGGACGTGCCCCTTGTCGTCCGGCTCGAGGGCACCAATGTCGATCTCGGAAAACAGATACTGGCGGATTCCGGCCTGCCGATCGTCTCGGCCGACGATCTCGGCGACGCCGCTGTCAAGATCGTCAAGGCCGTGAAGGAGGCTGCGTAATGGCCGTCCTCGTCAATGCCGACACCAAGGTGATCTGCCAGGGCTTCACCGGCTCGCAGGGCACTTTCCATTCCGAGCAGGCGATCGCCTATGGCACCAAGATGGTCGGCGGCGTCACCCCGGGCAAAGGCGGCAGCAAGCATCTTGACCTGCCGGTGTTCAACACGGTTGCGGAGGCGGTGGCCGCCACCGGCGCCAACGCCTCGGTGATCTACGTGCCGCCGCCGTTCGCGGCCGACGCCATCCTGGAAGCGATCGATGCCGAGGTCGAGCTGGCGGTCTGCATCACCGAGGGCATCCCGGTGCTGGACATGGTCAAGGTCAAGCGTGCGCTTGCCGGCTCGAAGACGCGGCTGATCGGTCCGAACTGCCCCGGCGTGATCACGCCGGATGCCTGCAAGATCGGCATCATGCCGGGCCATATCCATCAGCGCGGCAAGGTCGGCGTGGTCTCGCGCTCGGGCACGCTGACCTACGAGGCCGTCGGGCAAACGACGGCGGCGGGTCTGGGCCAGTCGACCTGCGTCGGCATCGGCGGCGATCCGGTCAACGGCACGAACTTTATCGACGTCCTTGAGATGTTCCTGGCCGACGATGAGACCGAATGCATTATCATGATCGGCGAGATCGGCGGCTCGGCCGAAGAAGACGCAGCCGATTTCTTGAAACGCGCGGCCGTCAAGAAGCCCGTTGTCGGCTTTATCGCCGGCGTGACGGCGCCGCCCGGCCGGCGCATGGGCCATGCCGGCGCCATCATTTCCGGCGGCAAGGGTTCGGCGGACGACAAGATGGAGGCCATGCGCAGCGCCGGTATCACCGTGGCGGACTCGCCGGCAGAGCTGGGCGCCACCATGTTGAGAGTTTTGCAAGGTTAAGCGACGTAAAAGGGAAGGTCTGACCGGTCAGTCGGGGGTCGTTGACAGCAAAAGGGGCGCGCCAGAACGCGCGCCGGGCAAGATCATGGCGACAAATCTGGAAACGACGTCGTTCCTCAGCGGCACGAACAGCGTTTTCATCGAACAGCTCTATCAGCGTTATCTGAACAATCCCTCCTCCGTCGACCCGAGCTGGCAGGAGTTCTTCGCCGGCCTGGGCGAGGAGGTCGAGGCGGTGCTGGCCGAGGCGCAGGGCGCCAGCTGGTCGCCGCGCTCGGGCCTGGAAGTCCCGCCGGACGAATACGGCGTGGTCAGCGAGACCGATACCTACGCGGCGGGGGCGCCCTATGTTCCGCATGTCGGGCCGGCCGTCTCGGCGGGGCATGTGCGACAGGCGACGCTGAACTCGATCCGCGCGCTGATGCTGATCCGGGCCTATCGCGTTCGCGGCCATCTGCAGGCGAACCTGGACCCGCTGGGCATCATGCAGCGCAGCGATCATCCGGAGCTCGACCCCAAGACCTATGGCTTCACCGACGACGACCTGAACCGCCCGATCTTTATCAACTACGTCCTGGGCCTGGAATCGGCGACGCTGCGCGAGATCGTCGAGATCGTCAATCGCACCTACAGCAGTACGATCGGCGTCGAGTTCATGCACATGTCGGGGCCGGAGGAAAAGGCCTGGATCCAGGAACGCATCGAGGGGCCGCAGAAATCGATCAGCCTGAACGTGCATGAAAGGCGGGCGCTGCTGCGCAAGCTGACCGAGGCCGAGGGCTTCGAGAAGTTCCTGCACGTGAAGTATACCGGCACCAAGCGTTTCGGCCTGGACGGCTCGGAGACCTTGATGCCGCTGCTGGACGCGATCTGCGAACGCTCGGCCCAGATGGGCGTCAACGAGGTCTGCGTCGGCATGCCGCACCGCGGCCGCCTGAACGTATTGTCGAACTTCATGATGAAGCCGTTCACGGCGATCTTCTCGGAATTCCAGGGCAACGCCGCGAACCCGGAAGACGTCGGCGGCTCCGGCGACGTGAAATACCATCTCGGCACGTCCGCCGACCGCGAGTTCGGCGGCCGCATGGTGCACCTGTCGCTGTCCGCCAATCCCTCGCATCTGGAAGCGGTCGATCCGGTCGTGCTGGGCAAGGCGCGGGCGAAGCAGACCCAGATCGGCGACCATGACCGCAACGAGGTCATGGGCCTGCTGATGCATGGCGATGCCGCCTTTGCCGGCCAGGGACTGGTGGCCGAGTGCCTGATGCTGTCGGACCTGCCGGGTTACTCCACCGGTGGCACCATCCACGTCATCATCAACAACCAGATCGGCTTCACCACAAATCCGAACCTCGGCCGCTCGTCGCCCTATCCGTCCGATGTGGCGAAGACGGTCAACGCGCCGGTGTTCCACGTGAACGGCGACGATCCAGAGGCCGTGATCCATGTCGGCCATATCGCCGCCGAGTTCCGCCTGCGGTTCCAGCGCGATGTCGTCATCGACATGTTCTGTTATCGCCGGCATGGCCACAACGAAGGCGACGAGCCGGCCTTTACCCAGCCGCTGATGTACCGCGCCATCGCCCAGCATCCGACGGTGCGGCAGGTCTATGCCGGGAAGCTGGTCGCGGAAAATGTCGTCACCCAGCCGGAAGCCGACACCATGGTGTCCGACTTCCAGGCTCGGCTCGAGCAGGAATTCGAGGCCGCCAGCGGCTACAAGCCGAACAAAGCGGACTGGCTGGAAGGCGCCTGGTCCGGGATCGAACGGGCCAAGGGCGAGGCGCGCCGCGGCGACACGGCGGTCAAGCTGGCGGCGCTGAAAAAGATCGGCGACCGGCTGACGACCGTGCCGAACGATTTCAACGCGCATCGCACCATCCGCCGGCTGCTGGACAACAAGAAGAAGATGTTCGATGCCGGCGAGGGCTTCGACTGGGCGACGGCCGAGGCGCTGGCCTTCGGCTCGTTGCTGCTGGAAGGCTATTCAGTCCGGTTGTCGGGTCAGGACTCGGCCCGCGGCACCTTCTCGCAGCGCCATGCCGACCTGATCGATCAGAAGGACGAGCGGATCTACACCCCGCTTAACAATATCGATGCCAAGCAGTCGCGGTTCGAGGTCATCAACAGCCCGCTCTCGGAAGCGGCCGTATTGGGCTACGAATACGGCTACAGCCTGACCGATCCGCAATGCCTGGTTATGTGGGAAGCCCAGTTCGGCGATTTCGCCAACGGCGCCCAGGTCATCGTCGACCAGTTCATCTCCTCGGCCGAAATGAAGTGGCTGCGCATGAGCGGCCTCGTCATGCTGCTGCCGCACGGCTTCGAGGGACAGGGGCCGGAGCACTCCTCGGCCCGGCTCGAGCGCTATCTGCAGCTGTGCGCCGAAGACAATATGCAGGTCGCCTATTGCACGACGCCGGCGAACTACTTCCACGTCCTACGCCGGCAGCTGCACCGGCAGTTCCGCAAGCCGCTGATCCTGATGACGCCGAAGTCGCTGTTGCGGCACAAGCGCGCCGTCAGCAAGTTGAGCGAGATGGGTCCGGGGTCGACCTTCCATCGCGTCTACTGGGACGATCTGGAAACCTGCGGCGACAAATCGCTGGCGCCGGACGAGAAGATCCGCCGCGTCGTGCTGTGCTCGGGCAAGGTCTACTACGACCTGTTCGAAGAGCGCGAAAAGGCGAAACGCAAGGGCGTCTACTTGATGCGTCTGGAGCAGCTTTATCCGTTCCCGAAGCGGCCGCTGGCGAAGGAGCTGGCGCGGTTCCCGAATGCCGAAATCTACTGGTGTCAGGAAGAGCCGCAGAATATGGGCGCCTGGTGGTTCGTGAAGCCACGGGTCGAGCAGGTTCTGAAGCAGCTCGACCACAAATGCAGTGTCATGAAGTATGCCGGGCGGCCGGAATCGGCCGCCACCGCCACGGGCTTGCTGCGGGTGCATAACGAGGAGCAGTCGCGCCTGCTGCGCGAGGCGCTGGGCGGCAGGGCCCAGGAAGACAGGACGTAACGGTCATGATCGATATCAGTGTTCCCACCCTCGGCGAGTCAGTGACCGAGGCGACGGTCGCCCAGTGGTTCAAGCAGCCGGGCGATCAGGTCGAGCGCGACGAGGTGCTGGTCGAGTTGGAAACCGACAAGGTTGCGGTCGAGGTGCCGGCGCCCGCCGCCGGCACGCTGTCGGAGATCCTGGCCGAACCCGGCGCCAACGTCGCCGTCGGCGGCCTGCTGGCGCGCATCGACGAAAGCCAGGCCGGCGCGCCGGCCCCCGCGCCCGCCGCCGTGCCGGAACCCGTGGCGGCCGAGGCTGCGCCGGTTGCTGCCGCGGCCGCCGCGCCTGCGGCGCCGCCACCGCCGGCCGCGCCGGTCGCGACTGCGTCGGCCACGACGACGGCGCCGCTGTCGCCGGCCGTGCGTCGGCTGGTCGAGGAACACAATCTCGACGCCGCGCAGATCCCGGCGACCGGCAAGGGCGGCCGTCTGGTCAAGGACGACGTGCAGCGGTTCATCGCCAGCCTGACACAGCCCGTGGCGCCGGCACCCGCCCCCGCCGCACCGGCCCAGCCGGCCGCGCCCAGCGCCCCGCCGGCGGCGAAGCCGGCGCCGGTCGTGCATGCGACCGAGGGCGCGCGGCCGAACGCCGCGCGCGAGGAAATCGTGCGCATGACGCGGCTGCGTCAGCGCATCGCCGAACGTCTGAAGGACGCGCAGAACACGGCGGCCATGCTGACCACCTTCAACGAGGTGGACATGACCGCGGTGATGGCGGCGCGCAAGCAGTACCGCGATCTGTTCGAGCGCAAGCACAACGTGCGCCTCGGCTTCATGAGCTTCTTCGTGCGCGCCTGCGTGCTGGCCCTCAAGGAGGTGCCGGCCGTCAACGGCGAGATCGACGGCGAGAACATCGTCTACAAGAACTACTACAACATCGGTGTCGCCGTGGGCACGCCGCAGGGGCTGGTCGTGCCGGTGCTGAAGGACGCCGACCAGATGGACTTTGCCGACGTCGAGTCGACGATCAACGATTTCGGCCGCCGCGCCCGCGACGGCAAGCTGTCGATCGACGAGATGCAGGGCGGCACCTTCACGATTTCGAACGGCGGCGTCTACGGCTCGCTGATGTCGATGCCGATCCTGAATCCGCCGCAATCCGGCATCCTGGGCATGCACAAGATCCAGGAACGGCCGATGGTGGTCGACGGCGAGGTCAAGGTCCGGCCGATGATGTATCTGGCGCTGTCCTACGATCACCGCATCATCGACGGTCGCGAGGCCGTGACCTTCCTGGTGCGGGTCAAGGAGTGTATCGAGTCGCCCGAGCGGCTCATGCTGGGCATCTGATCGTCACCAACGCCGGGAGCGCGCCATGAGTGAAGAAAAGTTCGATGTGGTCTTCATCGGCGCCGGCCCCGGCGGCTATATCGGCGCGATCAAGGCGGCGCAACTCGGCCTGAAGACCGCCTGCGTCGAAGCGCGCGGCAGCCTGGGCGGCACCTGTCTGAATGTCGGCTGCATTCCGTCGAAGGCGCTGCTGGAATCGTCGCACCATTTCGCCGCCGCCAAAGACATGGCCACGCACGGCATCAAGCTGCCCAACGTTGAGCTCGACCTGCCGACCATGCTGAAGCGCAAAGACGACGTCGTGGGCACGCTGACCAAGGGCATCGCCGGCCTGTTCAAGCAGAACAAGGTCGAGGACGTCAGAGGCTTCGGCAAGATCGTCGCCGCCGATAAGGTGGAAGTCGCCTTGGATGACGGCGGCACGCGGGTGCTGGAAACCGAAAACATCGTCATCGCCACCGGCTCGGAAGTGGCGACGCTGCCCGGCATCGAGATCGACGAGAAGACCATCGTCTCGTCGACCGGCGCGCTGACGCTGGAGAAGGTACCGGAGCATTTCGTCGTCATCGGCGGCGGCTATATCGGCCTCGAGATGGGTTCGGTCTGGGGCCGGCTCGGCGCCAAGGTGACGGTGGTCGAATTCCTCGACCGCATCACGCCGACCATGGACGCTGAGCTGTCGAAGCAGTTCCAGCGCATCCTTCGCCGCCAGGGCTTCGCGTTCAAGCTCGGCACCAAGGTCACCGAGGCCAAGAAGAACGGCAAGAACATCGAGCTGACGCTGGAGCCGGCGGCCGGCGGCGAGGCCGAGAGCCTGAGCTGCGATGTCGTCCTTGTCGCGGTCGGGCGACGGCCGTTCACCGAAGGCCTGGGTCTGGCCGAGGTCGGGGTCAAGGTCGACAATCGCGGCTTCGTGCCCGTGGACGGCGACTTTCAGACCAATGTCGCCGGGATCTTCGCGATCGGCGATGTGCTGCCCGACCGGCCGATGTTGGCGCACAAGGCCGAGGAGGAAGGCGTCGCCGTGGCCGAACTGATCGCCGGCCATACGGCGCACGTGAACTACGACGCCATTCCGGGCGTGGTCTACACCTGGCCGGAGGTCGCGTCGGTCGGCAAGACCGAGGAAGAGCTGAAAGAGGCCGGCATCAAATACAGTTCCGGCAAGTTCCCGTTCATGGCCAACAGCCGGGCGCGGGCCAGCGGCGACAGCGACGGTTTCGTCAAGATCCTGGCCGACGCCGAGACCGACCGGGTGCTGGGCGCGCATATCATCGGCCCCAATGCCGGCACGATGATCGCCGAGCTGGTGCTGGCGATGGAATACGGCGCCAGCACGGAAGACATTTACCGCACCTGCCACGCGCACCCGACGCTCAACGAGGCGGTCAAGGAAGCCGCGCTCGCCGTCGCCGGCAAGCCCCTCAACATTTAGCGTATCCCCAACGTCCAAGCGTGGTAGCGCATGCTTCGAGACGCCGGCTTCGCCGGCGCCGCTAGCATGAGGTAAGGTACTGATATCAATAACAAACCTCATCATCCTGAGGTGCGGAGCGAAGCGGAGCCTCGAAGGATCGGCCATCGCGTTCTGATCAATTCGACCCGGAATGACGATTGTCATTCCGCATCGCGTTTGCGTTAGGTACGGCGATGCCCAGCGCCGGATTGATCGCGTTCATGTGCCTGACGCAGGTCGTCGGCATGTTGAGTTTCGCGACCTTTTCGGCCCTGCTGCCCACCTTTATCGACATCTGGTCGATCACGGGAACCGAGGCCGGCTGGCTGTCGGGCCTGTTCTATGCCGGCTATATGCTGGCCGTGCCGGTGTTGTCGGGACTGACAGACCGGATCGACGCGCGCCGCGTCTATCTCTGGAGCATGGCGCTGACGGCCGCCGCGACGCTTGCCTTCGCGTTGCTCGCCGACGGCTTCTGGAGCGCCGTGCCGTTGCGGCTGCTGGCTGGCGCCGGTCTGGCCGGCACCTATATGCCGGGCTTGAAGGCGCTGACCGACCGGCTGCCCGACGGCGCGCAGCCGCGCGCGGTCTCCTTCTACACGGCCAGCTTCGCCATCGGCTCAAGTCTGTCCTACCTGTTCGCCGGCGAGGTCGCGGCCGGGCTCGGCTGGCGCTGGGCCTTTGCGCTGCCCGCGGTGGGGATCGCCCTCTCGTTCCTGGTTGCTTACCTGATCCTGCGTCCGCGGCCGGTGGAGATCCCGGCCGGCGACGCCGAGACCTGGCTGCTCGATTTCCGGCCGGTGCTGCGGAACCGCGAGGCCATGGGCTACATCCTGGCCTACGCCGCGCATAACTGGGAGCTGTTCGGCTTCCGCTCCTGGATCGTCGTTTTCCTCGTGTTCAGCGCCAGCCTGCAGCCGGACGCGGCCGCCGGCTGGTGGGCGGCGACGACCATCGCCGCCGGCCTCAACCTGCTCGGCATGCCGTCGAGCGTGATCGGCAACGAGGTCGCGACACGCCTCGGCCGGCGCCGCGTCGTCGTCGCCATGATGCTGTGCTCGCTGACGATCGCCTGCCTGGTCGGCTTCGCGGCGGCGCTGCCGTTCGCGCTTGTCGTCGGGCTCTGCGTGCTGCACGCCGTGTTCATCACTTGCGATTCCGCCTCGATCACCACGGGCACGGTTCAGGCCGCGACGCCCGAGCGCAAGGGCGCGACCATGGCGCTGCATTCGTTCATCGGCTTCGCGCTGGCGTTTCTGGGCTCGCTGGCCCCTGGCGTCGTGCTCGATCTCGCCGGCGGCGCCGAAAGCCAGCTCGCCTGGGGCCTGGCCTTCGCCACCATGGGCGCCGGCCTGCTGCTCGGGCCGCTGGCGTTGTTCCTGCTGGCGAAGGGACGGTCGACGGCCGGCTAACCGCCGGTCTTCGCGCGGGGGTGCGCGGTGCGGTAGATCTTCATCAGTTGTTCGGTATCGACCTCGGTATAGCGCTGCGTCGTCGACAGGCTGGCATGGCCGAGCAGTTCCTGGATCGCGCGCAGATCGCCGCCGGCGCCGAGCAGGTGCGTTGCGAAGCTGTGCCGTAGCGCGTGCGGCGTGGCGGATTGCGGCAGGCCCAACGCGCCACGCAGCTGCCGCATGCGCGCCTGCACGATGCCGGGGCTCAAGCGGCCGCCGCGGACGCCGATGAACAGCGGGTCCTGCGGCGCCAGCACCACCGGCACCAACGCCAGATAGGTGTCGACCGCCTGGCGCACGATGTCGAGCACCGGCACCAGCCGTTCCTTGCCGCCCTTGCCGCGGATCAGCAGCGCGTCCGGCAGCGGCGCCTGATGCCGGTCGAGGCCGAGCGCCTCCGAAATGCGCAGCCCGCAGCCATAAAGCAATGTCAGGACGGCGACGTCCCGGGCGGCGACCCAGGGCGACGCGGCGAATGTCGCGGCCTGATCGAGCGCGTCGCCGGCATCCCTGACGGTCAGCGGTTTCGGCACGCTGTGCGGTAGTTTCGGCGTGCGGATTGCATCGATGGCCGCATTGCCGGCCCAACCGGTGTGTGCCGTGAAGCGGAAGAAGCTGCGCACGGCCGACATGGCGCGCGCCGTCGACGTCGCCTTCAGGTTGTCGCGCCGGCGTTGCGCCAGCCAGCTGCGGAAATCGGCCGGTCGCAGGCTTTCGAGATCGGAACGGCTCGGCGGGCCGCCCAGATGCGCGGCCATGAAGGCGAGGAACGCCAGCAGATCACGGTGATAGGCGTCGAGCGTCGGCGCGGCGGCACGACGTTCCGAACGCAGCCAGGTATCCCAGCGGCGAACGGCGTCGGCGATTTCGGGGTCGAGCGGGTGTGTTGTCAGGCCGGCAGATGAAGCCATCCGCGGATCAGCCGTTCCAGCATGCGGGCGAGGAAATTCAACAGCTCGGTGCCCTGACCGGGATGGAAGCGTTCGCTGTCCCGGCTGCCGAATGCCAGCAACCCGACCGGCGCGATGCGGCTGGCATGGAGGCGGAGCAGGGCCTGCGATCGGACCAGGCGCGTCGCCGGTCCGAACACGGCGGCTTCGCCCGGCATGTCGCTCGCCAGCAGGATGTCGCGGCCCTCGCCGATCAGCGCGTCGACCGAGCCCGGCTCGAGCACGAAGACGCCGGCCGTTTTGGCGCGGCGCGGACCGTCCTCGTCCGACTGCTCGACGCAGAGCGTGACGGCGTCGACGTCCAGCACCTGGGCCAGGTCCGTGGTGACGATGTGGATCAGATGCTCGAAGTTGGCCGCTTCCAGCAGCGACAGCGCGGCCTCGTGGACCTGCGCCTGCACCGACATGTTCGAGCGGCTGGCGGTGATCAACTCGCTTTGATAGTTGCGCAGCCGGTCGACCTCGTCCTGCAGGCGCCGCACCATGAACTGCTGCATGTCGTGCACATTGCGGCCCCCGGCGATGCCCGGCGGCGCGATCACCTCGACCAGATCCGGATTCTCGGTCAGGAAGTTCGGGTGGTCCCGCAGATAGGCCTCGACGTCATCGGCGGAAACGTGCGCGCGCGCCGATGTCGCCGACGGCGTGGAGCGTGTCTTTTCCGACGTCATGCCCGGATCAGGACGCCGCGGCGCCCTCGAGGATGGTCTGGCCCGTCTTCTTCCAGTCGTTCAGGAAGGCGTCGAGGCCCTTGTCGGTAAGCGCGTGTTTGGCCAGCTGCCGCAGCACGTTGGGCGGGATCGTGGCGACGTCGGCGCCGAGCCGCGCGGCCTGCAACACCTGTCCCGGCGAGCGGATCGATGCCACCAGGACCTCGGTCTCGATCGCGTCGTAATTGTCATAGATCTCGACGATCTCGGCGATCAGGCTCATGCCGTCATGGCCGATGTCGTCGAGCCGGCCGACGAAGGGCGAAATGAACGTCGCGCCGGCCTTGCCGGCCAACAGCGCCTGATTCGCGGAAAAACACAACGTCACGTTCACCATCACGCCGGCCTGGGTCAGCGTCCGGCAGGCTTTCAGGCCGTCCCAGGTCAGCGGCACCTTGACGGTGATGTTGTCGGCCATATCGGCCAGCTTACGGCCCTCGCTGACCATGCCGTCGGTGTCGGTCGCCGTCACCTCGGCGCTGACCGGTCCATCGACGATGGCGCAGATCTCGCGCAAAACCTCGAAAAAGTCGCGGCCGGTCTTGGCGACGAGCGACGGATTCGTCGTCACGCCGTCGAGTAAACCGGTGGCGGCAAGGTCGCGAATCTCGTCGACGTCGGCGGTGTCGATAAAGAATTTCATCGGCGCTGTAATACTCGCAAAAGCGTTTCTGACATGGCCTTTGGACGTCGGTTGTCGACCGTTCGCCCGCTTGGCAGAGTGTAGCGGATGCCAACCCCTACTACCAGTTTCGACGTCCCGGCGGAAGAGCCGGTCGGCCGCGTGCATGTGCTGTTGCCGCTGCCGCTGACGGGCGCCTACGACTACCGCATTGCAGACGGCATCGATGCCGGGCCGGGCTCGTTCGTCGTGGTGCCGTTGGGCCGTCGGCTGGTCGCGGGCGTAGTCTGGGGCGAGGGTCCGGCCGACGCCGCCGACGCGCTGCCCGACGACAAGCTGAAGGACGTGGTCGACACGCTGCCGGCGCCGGCGATGCCCGAGGTGATGCGGCGATTCGTCGATTGGGTGGCAGGCTATACCTGTTCGGCGCCGGGCGCGGTGCTGCGCATGGCGATGAGCGTGCCGGCGGCGCTGGAAGCGCCGAAGCCTCAGGTCGCTTATGTGCTGGACGGCCCGCCGCCGCCGCGCATGACCGCCGCGCGTGGCCGGGTGATCGATGCGCTGGTGGACGGACCGTCGCGCAGCTTGCGCGAGCTGACCGAACTCGCCGCCGTCGGCGCCGGCGTGGTGCGCGGGCTTGTCGCCGCCGGTACGCTGCGCGAAGTCCTGCGCACGGTGCCGTTCGACCAGCCGCAGCCCGATCCGGCGCGCGCCGGTCCGGCCCTGACCGAGACACAGGCAGACGCCGCGGCGGCGCTGATCCAACGTGTCGATGCCGGCGGCTTCTCGGCGACGCTGCTGGATGGCGTCACCGGCGCCGGCAAGACGGAGGTCTATTTCGAGGCCATCGCCCGGGCGCTCGAACGCGATCAACAGGTTCTGGTCCTGGTGCCGGAGATCGCCATGACCGCGCAATGGTTCGATCGTTTCCAGCAGCGCTTCGGCGCGGGGCCGGTGGAGTGGCATTCGGACCTGCGGTCGAGCCAGCGCCGGGCGAATTGGCGCGCCGTCGCCGAGGGCCGGGCGCGGGTCGTCGTCGGCGCGCGTTCGGCCCTGTTCCTGCCGTTCTCCGACCTCGGACTGATCGTCGTCGACGAGGAGCACGACGTCGCCTTCAAGCAGGAAGACGGCGTCATCTATCACGCCCGCGACATGGCCGTGGTGCGGGCCTCGCTGCAGGACGTGCCCATCGTGCTGGTCTCGGCGACGCCGGCGCTCGAGACCATGGTCAATGTCGAGCAGGGGCGCTATGCGCTGCTGCATCTGCCGGGGCGGCCGGGCGCGGCGGAATTACCCGACGTTGGCGCCATCGACATGCGCAAGGATCCGCCGCCGCGCGGCCGGTTCCTGTCGCCGCTGCTGGCCGACGAAATCGCCACGACGTTGGCGGCGGGCGAGCAGGCGCTGCTGTTTCTGAATCGGCGCGGTTATGCGCCGCTGACGCTCTGCCGCGCCTGCGGCCATCGTCTGGAATGTCCGAACTGCACGGCCTGGCTGGTCGAGCACCGGTTCGCCGCGCGGCTGCAGTGCCACCATTGCGGGTTCGCGGCGCCGTTGCCCGAGACCTGCCCGAACTGCGATGCGGAGCAGAGCTTCGCGGCCTGCGGTCCCGGCGTCGAGCGGCTGCTGGAGGAGGTGGGCGCGCTGTTTCCCGACGCCCGTGCCCTGATGGTGGCGAGCGACACCGTGCACGGTCCCCGCGGCGCGGCCGAGGTCGTGCGCTCCATCGTCGAGCACGAGGTGGATCTGATCATCGGCACGCAGATCGTCGCCAAGGGTCTGAATTTTCCTTTGCTGACGCTGGTTGGCGTGGTCGATGCCGATCTCGGACTCGCCGGCGGCGATCTGCGCGCCGTCGAGCGCACCTATCAGCTGCTGAGCCAGGTTTCCGGCCGGGCCGGGCGGGCGGAGCGGCCGGGCCGGGCGCTGCTGCAGACCTACATGCCCGAGCATCCGGTGATGCAGGCGCTGGTGTCAGGCGACCGGCAGACCTTCATCGAGCGTGAGACCGAGGCGCGCCGCACCGCGCACATGCCGCCGTTCGCGCGCCTCGTCGCCGTCATCGTGTCGGGACCGGACGAGGCGCAGGTGGCGGATACCGCGGCGGCGCTGGGACGTTGCGCGCCGGCCAGCGACACCGTCGAGGTGCTGGGTCCGGCGCCGGCGCCGATGACGCTGCTGCGCGGCCGGTTCCGCTATCGCCTGTTGATGCGCACGCCGCGAAAGACCAATGCGTCCGAGCTCGCCCGCGCCTGGGTCGCCAAGGTCAAGCCGGCCGGCAACGTCCGTATCGCCGTCGACGTCGATCCCTACAGCTTCGTTTAGTCAGGAACCGGTTGCCAGAGCGCGGCCCGAACCTCGCCGAGCTCGCGTTTCAGCTTGGTCCAGGATTGGCCGCCGTCCTGGCTGCGGAACAGTTGGCCGAGGTTGCTGGCGACAAAGACCAGATCCGGATCGGATGGATGCGTTGCGATGCACCACGGCGTGCTGTTGAGCTCCCCCGGCAGCCCCGCATCGCGCCAGCTTGTCCCGGCGTTCTCGCTGCGCAGCAGTCGTCCGGTCGAGCCCGGCGGGCCGTTGCCGTTGGTCAGCCACAGCCGCTCGGGGTCGTCGGGCCGCTGTTGGATGGTGCGGGTGTATTGCCAGGGTGAATCCAATTCCTGGAAGCGCCAATGCGCGCCGTCGTCGTCGCTGACGTGCAGGCCCATGTTGGTGGTGGCGAAGATCCGCCGGTCGGCGCCGCCATGCACGTAAAGCCCATGGATGTCCTCCGACAGCAGGCCCTCGTTGCGCCGCGCCCAGGTTTCGCCGCCGTCGCGGCTGAGATGCACGCCGTCGATCTCGACGCCGGCCCAGATGGTGTCGCCGTCGTCCGGATCGAACAGGACCTGGGTCACCCGGGGCGTGTGCACGAACTGGCATGTTTCGGCGAAGTTTTGCGGCAGGCGGCGCCAGTCGCGGCCGCCGTTGTCGGAGCGGTAGAGCCCGGCGGGCTGCGTGCCGGCGATGACGATGTCGGGGTCGTCGGCGGCCTGCGCCAGCGCCCAGACGTTCATCGTGTCCATCGGCGAAGGCAGGCGCCGCCAGCTCTCGGTCGCCGATGTCCAGCGATAGACGCCGGAATCGGTGCCGGCCAGAACCTCGCCCGGCCGTTGCGGATGACCGCTCAACGCCCAGCAGCGCGCCTCCAGATAGAGTCCCGACTCGCTGTAGGGCCGCGACCAGGTCTCGCCCAGATCGCCGCTCATCCAGACCGACATCCCGGCCGTGCCGACGAAGAGCTGGACCGGCATTTCTGAAGACCTCCCGATTATCACCTGCGGGCTATTGCTTGTCCGAGGCGCCGCCCGCGGTCTTCAGCGCCACGTTGTCGCCGGTGATCACGAATGTCACCTCACCGTTGGAGGCCTCGTAGGTCCATGTTTCCAGTGGCCCGACTTTCGTGACCTTGGTCGGGTCGCCCAGTGCGTCTACCAGTTCGCTCTTGGTCGAGACGTTTTCGGCCTTCGCCAATATGTCCTGCTGCGACGGCTCGCCACAGGCGGCGAGCGGCAGCGCCAGTAGCGCCGCAATGGCGATGATCCGTTTCACGAACTCTCCCCCGTCGATCGGTTGATGCCCAGGGCGAGTAGATTATCACGTCGCCGTTGCCGCGTCGTAGCGCGTCGCGTGATAGTTTGTTTCGGAACTCGTCGGTGTTGTGATCGAAAGCGGCGATTTGCCGCAATGCAACCGCTGCCGGCTTGCATGCCGTTCGGCCCTATGCTAACTAGCCCAGGCGTCGGGGGGCAATGCCGATGTGGGCATATTGCTCTTCGTTTTTCCTTTAGATTTCAATGTCTTACGCCTATCCGCAAAGCCGCTGCCAGGACTGATCCCACGTGTCTGCCGAAGTAAGCGTCGTATCCGATATCGCCGGCCGCTATGCCAACGCGCTGTTCGATTTGGCGTTGGAGAGCGGTTCTCTCGACAACGTCGCCGGCGATCTCGCCGCGATCGCCCGCATGATCGACGAGTCGGCCGACCTGGCCCGGCTGGTGCGCAGCCCGGTGATCAGCCGCGAAGATCAGGGCAAGGCAATGACCGCGCTGCTGACGCAGGCCGACGCCCAGGAGTTGACGCGCAAGTTCGTCGGCCTGGTCGCGCAGAATCGCCGCCTGTTCGCGCTGCGCGACATGACCGTCGCCTTCAGCCGGCTGTTGGCCCGGCATCGCGGTGAGATCATGGCCCGCATTACCTCGGCGCACGCGCTGAACGAGACCCAGGTCGCGGCGATCAAGGCCGAGCTTTCGGCGGCGATGAAGACCGACGTGACCCTCGAAACAAACGTCGACAACGATATCCTGGGCGGCCTGATCGTCCAGGTCGGCTCGCGCATGGTCGACTCGTCCCTGCGCACGAAGCTGCAAAACCTTAAATTCGCGATGAAAGGGGTTGGTTGATGGACCTCCGCGCCGCAGAAATTTCCGCCATTCTGAAAAACCAGATCGCCGGTTTCGGCGACGAAGCCGAGGTTTCGGAGGTCGGCCAGGTCCTGTCCGTCGGTGACGGCATCGCCCGCGTCTACGGGCTGGACAACGTGCAGGCCGGCGAGATGGTCGAGTTTCCGGGCTCGATCAAGGGCATGGCGCTCAACCTGGAAACCGACAATGTCGGCGTGGTGATTTTCGGCGACGACCGCGAGATCAAGGAAGGCGACACCGTCAAGCGGACCGGCGACATCGTCGACGTGCCGGTCGGCAAGGGTCTGCTGGGCCGGGTCGTCGACGGCCTCGGCAACCCGATCGACGGCAAGGGCCCGATCGAGGCGACCGAGCGCAGCATGGTCGAGGTCAAGGCGCCCGGCATCATTCCGCGCAAGTCCGTGCACGAGCCGGTGCAGACCGGCCTGAAGGCGCTGGACGCCCTGGTCCCGATCGGCCGCGGTCAGCGCGAGCTGGTCATCGGCGACCGCCAGACCGGCAAGACCGCCGTCATCATGGACACGATCATCAACCAGAAGCAGGCGCATCAGGGCGACGACGAAGCGAAGAAGCTCTACTGCATCTATGTCGCGGTCGGACAGAAGCGCTCGTCGGTGGCGCAGCTTGTGAAGTCGCTGCAGGACAACGGCGCGCTGGAATACTCGATCGTCGTGGCCGCCACGGCCTCCGACCCGGCGCCGCTGCAGTTCCTGGCGCCCTATACCGGCTGCGCCATGGGCGAATACTTCCGCGACAACGGCATGCACGCGGTGATTTTCTACGACGATCTGTCGAAGCAGGCCATCGCCTACCGGCAGATGTCGCTGTTGCTGCGCCGGCCGCCGGGGCGCGAGGCGTTTCCGGGTGACGTCTTCTACCTGCACTCGCGGCTGCTCGAGCGCGCGGCGAAGATGAATGACGACCACGGCGCCGGTTCGCTGACCGCGCTGCCGGTGATCGAAACCCAGGCCAGTGACGTGTCGGCCTATATCCCGACCAACGTGATCTCGATCACCGACGGCCAGATCTTCCTTGAGACCGAGCTGTTCTACCGCGGCATTCGTCCGGCCATTAACGTCGGCCTGTCGGTCAGCCGGGTCGGCTCGGCCGCGCAGGTCAAGGCCATGAAGCAGGTCGCCGGCACCATCAAGCTGGAGCTGGCGCAGTATCGCGAGATGGAGGCGTTCGCGCAGTTCGGCTCCGATCTCGACGCCTCGACCCAGCGTCTGTTGAACCGCGGCGCCCGCCTGACCGAACTGCTGAAGCAGAACCAGTACCAGCCCATGGCCGTCGAGGAGCAGGTGGTTTCGATCTTTGCCGGCGTGCGCGGCTATCTGGACAACCTCGCGGTTGGCGATGTCGGCCGCTTCGAATCCGAGTTCATGAGCGAAATGCACAACGCGCATGCCGATATCATGGAAACCATCCGCACCGAGCAGGTTTTGAGCGAAGAGACGGAAGGTAAGCTGACGGGCGTGCTTGACGATTTCGTCAAGAAGTTTGCCTGATCGGTGCGTCGGTCGACGGGATTGAGGACGTAGAAGCCGCATGCCGAGCCTTAAAGACCTTCGGATCCGGATCAACAGCGTCAAGTCGACGCAGAAGATCACGCGGGCCATGCAGATGGTCGCGGCCGCCAAGCTGCGCCGGGCGCAGGAAGCCGCGGAACAGTCGCGACCCTATGCCGAGCGCATGGCGCGGATGATGACGTCGGTCGCCGCGAACCTGCCGAACCTGGACATGGCGTCGCCGCTGATGGTTGGCAACGGCAAGGATGACGTGCATCTGCTGGTGCTGTTCACGGCCGAACGCGGTCTTTGCGGCGCCTTCAACTCTGCGACGGCGCGCGCCGTCCGACGGCGCATCGTCGAATTGCGCGAGGCCGGCAAGACCGTGAAGGTGCTGTGTGTCGGCAAGAAGGGCTACGACAGTCTGCGTGGCGACTATGCCGATCTGATCGTCGACTACATCAGCTTCCGCGAGGTGCGGAATATCGGCTTCGCCCAGGCCGCCACCGTGGCGGAGAAGCTGACCGAGATGTTCGAAGCCGGCGATTTCGACGTCTGTCAGATCTACTACAACGCCTTCGTCTCCGTCATCAGCCAGAAGGTCACGCCGCTGCAGCTTATTCCGCTGGGCCTGCCGGAAGCGGACGACGAGAACGAAGGCGAGGACGACAGCGCGCCCGACCTGCAGGGCGCGGTCTACGAATTCGAGCCGGAAGAGGACGAACTTCTGATCGATCTGGTGCCGCGCAACATGGCGATCCAGATCTTCAAGGCGCTGCAGGAAAGCGCAGCGGCCGAACAGGCGGCCCGGATGACCGCGATGGACAACGCCACGCGCAATGCCGGTGAAATGATCGAACAGCTGACGCTGAACTACAACCGCACGCGCCAGGCGGCGATCACCAAGGAACTCATCGAAATCGTATCCGGCGCCGAAGCGCTGTAAGAACTAGGAAAGGCCGTCATCGGCCTTTCGACGTACGGGAGCTGACAAATCATGGCCACCAACAACGTAGGACGGGTATCACAGGTTATCGGCGCCGTCGTCGACGTGACCTTCGACGGCGAGCTGCCGGCGATCCTGTCGGCGCTGCACACCAAGAACGGCGACCGGACGCTGGTTCTGGAAGTGGCGCAGCACCTGGGCGAGAGCACCGTGCGCACGATCGCCATGGACACGACCGAAGGCCTGGTGCGCGGCCAGGAGGTCGAGGACACCGGACAGCCGATCGCCGTACCGGTCGGCGCCGGCACGTTGGGCCGCATCATCAACGTCGTCGGCGAGCCGATCGACGAACGCGGGGCGGTTGCGACCCAGGAGACCCGGCCGATCCACCAGCCGGCGCCCGAATTCATCGACCAGTCGACGGAAACCGACATCCTCGTCACCGGCATCAAGGTCGTCGACCTGCTGGCGCCCTATTCCAAGGGCGGCAAGGTCGGCCTGTTCGGCGGCGCCGGCGTCGGCAAGACCGTGATCATCCAGGAGCTGATCAACAACATCGCGAAAGGCCATGGCGGCTATTCGGTGTTCGCCGGTGTCGGCGAGCGCACGCGCGAGGGCAACGATCTCTACTTCGAGATGATGGAATCCGGCGTCATCGAGCTCGACGGCGACGGGTCCAAGGTGGCGCTGGTCTATGGTCAGATGAACGAGCCGCCCGGCGCCCGCGCCCGCGTCGGCCTGACCGGCCTGACGCTGGCCGAGAGCTTCCGCGACGAGGGCCGCGACGTGCTGTTCTTCGTCGACAACATCTTCCGCTTCACCCAGGCCGGTTCGGAAGTGTCGGCGCTGCTGGGCCGCATTCCCTCGGCGGTGGGCTATCAGCCGACGCTGGCGACGGACATGGGCGCCCTGCAGGAACGCATCACCAGTACGACCAAGGGCTCGATCACATCGGTGCAGGCGATCTACGTGCCGGCCGACGACCTGACCGACCCGGCGCCGGCGACCTCGTTCGCCCACCTTGACGCGACCACGGTGCTGAACCGGCAGATCGCCGAGCTCGGCATCTACCCGGCGGTCGATCCGCTGGACTCGACGTCGCGGATTCTCGATCCGCGGATCCTGGGCGAGGAGCACTACACGGTCGCCCGCGAGGTGCAGCGCATCCTGCAGGCCTACAAGTCGCTGCAGGACATCATCGCCATCCTGGGCATGGACGAGCTGTCCGAAGAAGACAAGATGACGGTGGCGCGGGCCCGCAAGATCCAGCGCTTCCTCAGCCAGCCGTTCCATGTCGCCGAGGTCTTCACGGGCACCAAGGGCACCTTCGTGCAGGTCGAGGACACCGTCAAAGGCTTCAAGGAAATCATCGAAGGCAAGCACGACGACCTGCCGGAGCAGGCCTTTTACATGGTCGGCACCATCGACCAGGCCGTCGAGCGCGCCCAGCAGCTGGCCGCCGAGGCGGCCTGACGGCGCGGATCGGAGCAGGATTAGGTCATGGCCGACAAATTTCCGTTCGAGCTGGTCTCGCCGGAACGCCTGTTGCTCTCGGTCGATGCCGAGATGGTGACGGTGCCGGGATCGGAAGGCGATTTCGGCGTGCTCGCCGGCCATGCGCCGCTGATCTCGTCGCTGCGGCCGGGCGTCATCGAGATCGACGGCGTCGATGAGGCCGATCGCCGGATCTATGTCGGCGGCGGCTTCGCCGAGATTGTCGGCGGCCGCCTGACCGTGCTGGCCGAGGAAGCCGTGCCGGTCAGCCAGCTCGACCGCGCCGCGCTCGAGCAGCGCATTCGCAACGCCGAGGAAGACCTCGAAGACGCGAAAGACGATGCAGCCCGGGCCAAGGTGCAGGCCCAGCTCGATCACCTGCGCGGCATGCTGGGCGCGGTGAACTAGGTCCGTACCGGCTTCGGTCGCAGCAACCAGAACCGGTCATGCTGGCGAAGGCCAGGAGGTGGATTCACATTCGAAGTGCAACAGGTGTTCGATGAAGACCTCGGCTGGGGTTCTGTAGTCAAGGCATTTCCGCGGCGTGGTGTTGTAGGCGCGCAGGTATTGGTGCAGGCGCCGGCGGTTGAGCTCGTCGAGGTTTGTCTTTCGGGGGATGAAGCGTCGGAAGCGGCCGATGGCGTTTTCGATGCCGCCCTTCTGCCAGGGGGCATGGGGGTCGCAGAAGTAGGTTTGCATGTCGATGTGCTGGAGTTCGGTGTGGCGGGCGAATTCGGTGCCGTTGTCGAAGGTGACGGTCTGGCGCAGGTCGGGCGGCAGGTCGGCGAACAGGGCGTGCAGGTGGTCTGCGATGGGCTGTGCGGCCTTACCCGGTGGCCGGGTGGCGAGGAGGATGCGGGAGAGACGTTCATGGCAGACGAGGATGGCCTGGCCGTAGGTCGCGAACAGCATGAGGTCGGCTTCCCAGTGTCCCGGGGTTGTGCGGTCGTCGACGTCGGCCGGGCGATCGGCGATGGGCACGCGGCCGGCGATGAAGCTGGCCGGGCTGCCGCCCCTGCGGCCGCGCCAGCCGCGTTTGCTTTTGCCGCGCGGCAGCAGCAGGCGCCAGCGGAAGTCCTGGGTGCGGGCGAGCTGGGCATAGACGAAGCGGTAGATGCTTTCATGCGAGATGACGTGTTGGCCGGCGGTGTGGGCGAGCCGGCCGGCGACCTGTTCCGGCGACCAGCCGCGTTTGAGGCCGTCGAGGACGCGGTCGCGCAAGCTCGGATCGCGTTGCAGGCGGGGCCCGGACCAGCGCCGGGCGCGGGCCTGCTGCTGGGCATAGGCTGGCTTGTAGCCGACCTGTCGGCCGCTGTTGCGTTTCAGTTCGCGAGAGACTGTTGATGGCGCGCGATCCAGAGCTGCCGCGATTTGCCGGATCGAGCGGCCGGCGGTTTGAAGGCGGGAAATCTCACACCGCTCTTCCAGTGACAACTGGGCGTAATCGGATCCCATCGCAACACCTCCAACACAAGGTGTTGCACTTCGTTTGTGAACTCAGGGCATCCATCCGACGTCCGGCCGATTCACATTCAAGTCAATTGGATCCTGGCCTTCGCCAGGATGACGGCCGTGGTGGTGGTCTAATCCGCGGCCGTTGGCCGGCCCGGTGCATTCTCCAATTCGCCGATCCATTCCAGGCAGGCTTCGGCGATCTGCTCCCAGCCCGGCTCCAGCAGCAGCATGTGGCCGAAGCCGTCGAACTCCAGATAGGTCGAGACGTGCTGGTATTTCTCGGCCGTCTTCCGCACCGTGCCGGTCGAAATCACCAGATCTTCCGACGCGCCCACCACCAGCAGCGGGCAATCGACGTTCACGGCGTTCACGTAGGACGCGCGGCGGACGTCGAACATCCAGAAGATCATTTCGAACAGCGCGCGGCCGGACTCGGGCCCGCAGCGCTCGAAGATCTGCCGGGCCTCGGCCTCGCCGAACTGTTTCAGCGAGTCCTCGCGGGCGATCTCGTAGACCGGTTCCAGGGCCTGGGACCAGAACGTCCCGGCGTTGAACAGGTTGAGCGCGACGCCGATCTCGCGGTGTGAGCTGGGCAGCGCGCCCCAGGTCGGCGCCGGCGTCAGCAGTATGGCGGCCTGGCAGAGGTCGCGCGCGGCCAGGATCTGGGCGATCAGCCCGCCCATCGAGTGGCCGATCAGAACCGGTTTTTCGGGCAGGGCGGCGATTTGCCCGGCGACGTCGTCGGCATAATCCTGCAAGCCGATTGTGGCGAGCGCCGTCGCCGACTCGTCGGTGCTCCGGTCGCCATGATGCGGCAGATCCAGCGCCAGTGTCCGCCAGCCGCGGTCCTGGAACCAGGGTTGCCAACGCTCGAAGCACCAGCGTCCGGCGAAGGCGCCATGCAGCATGACAATCGTGTTCGGCATGCGCGCGGACTGGCTCAGGCGTCGGCGAGGTGGCGGAACGTGGCGACTACCTGCTCGTAGACGTCGCGCTTGAACGGCACGATCAGGTTCGGCAGGTCGTCCATGGCCGCCCAACGCCAGGCGTCGAATTCGGGATGTTTGGTATTGATGTCGATATCGCTGTCGCTGCCGGTAAAGCGCATGGCGAACCATTTCTGGGTCTGGCCGCGATAGCGCCCCTTCCAGACCTTGTCCGCCAGCGATTCCGGCAGATCGTAGGGGATCCAGCCAGGGCTTTCGGCCAGGATTTCGGCCTTGTCGGTGCCGATCTCCTCCGCCAGCTCGCGCCGCGCCGCTGCGGCCGGTTCCTCGCCGTCATCGATGCCGCCCTGCGGCATCTGCCAGGCTTCGACGCGCTGATCGATGCGCTGTGCCACGAAGACATGGCCGCGCGGGTTCAGCAGCATGATGCCGACACAGGGTCGGTAGGGGCGTTCGGCGAAAGGACGCATCAACGCGTGCTCGGCTGGCCGACGACGGCGGAAAGGGGCGCCAGCTGCACGCCCTTGCGTTCCAGCGTGCGCGCCCACTGGGCCACCCGCTCGATCGTCACCGGGTAGGGGAAGCCGATGCCCACGGCATAGCCTCTGGCCTCGGCTAGACGCTCCAACTCAAGCAGGCGGGCATCGATGGCCGGGCGCGAAGCTTCGTTGTCGATGTACCGGTTGTTCAGCGCGTGCGCCATCTGCATTTCGGCGGCGATCTTTCCGGCCACGCTGTTGGCGGCGGAGCGGCTGTCGAGGAACAAGAGGCCACGTTCGCGCAGCGACTTCAGCACTGGCCGCAAATGCCGTTCCGAGGTCGTGAAGCGCGACCCCATGTAGTTGGTCACGCCGACATAGCCGGAAAACCGGTCCAGCAGCCAGTCCAGGCGCTGCAGGTTGTCGCGCACCGGCAGGCTGGTCAGCAGCGTATGCGGCCCGGGATCGTTGTCCGGATAGCTCTCCGGCTCCATCGGCAGCTGCAACAGCACCTCGTGGCCGGCCGCCCGCGCCTGATCGGCCCAGTCCTGCAGGTCGCGGCCATAGGGTGCGAAGGCCAGCGTCACCTCGCCCGGCAGTTGCTGGATCGCCGCGCTGGTCGACGCCTTGCTCAGGCCCAGACCCCAGAGCACGATAGCGATGCGCGGCGTGCGCGGCCGGGCCTGGAACGGACGGGAGTTGGCCCGCCAGGCAAGCGTGGCCGGGTCCGGGGCCGTGCTGTCGGCCGCCGGTGTGTCTGTCGCCGCGGGTTCGGCCGGTGTTTCGACCGCTGGCGGAGTCGGTACGGTCGTACTCTCTGTCGCGGCGGCTGGGGCATCACCGCTATCCGGCGGCTGATCTGTGGCCAGCGCCAGGACGGGACTTTCGGCCGCCGGGTCCGGTCCGTCATCGGCCGGTGTCGGGATCGTTTGAGGTTCGGTCTCCGGCGTGGGCGCAGGACCGGCGCCGAGGTCTTCGGACGCTTGCGCCGGCGGTTCGGCCCCGGTCGATGTGTCGACCGCCGTCTCTCTGCCGGTGTCGGGCGTTCCGGCAACGGTCGTGGCGGCGACGGCGGCTGCCTCGTCCGGTGCGGCTGCGCCGCCGTCGGCAATGGCGTCGTCCGACCGGCCGTCGTTGACGACGTCAGTCTCCGGCGGGGCGGGCTCGGGTGGCGTCGCCTCGGCAGGCGGCGTCGTTGGCGGCGCCGTCTCGGCTGTCGCTTCCGGCGCCGGCGATGCGGCCGGCGTCTGCTCCGGCGCCTCTTGCGCCAGCTTGAGGGCGATCGAGGGGACGCTTTCCGGGGCTTCGGCCGCTTCGGGCGGCGGCTCGTAGGTCAGCTGCAGCCAGCCGATAATGGCGCCGAGGCTGGCCATGACCAGGAACACGGCGGCGGCCAGCGCGTTGGCGCCTCTGCGGGAGGGGCCGGCGCTTCGCCGTGGTGATTTACCCGCCGCTTTCCTGGCCACTATGACCTAACCCAATGCCCCCCTCGATGCACCGCAGGCCTGCGTCAGTTGGACGCCCTGTTGCTGAGCAGGGAAATGCCGCGCAACAGGTCGAGCGCATAGGCAAGCTGGAAGTCCTGCGGCGTGTCTTCGGCGCCGGGGGCCGCCTGGGCGCCGTCTTCCTTGCCTTCCTCTTCGCCGATCAGGTGGCCGCGCAGATCGGCCTCCGACCGCCGGTCACCGCCTTCGACGGTTTCCACGCGGGCCTGTTCGACCTCGATATCGGGCTCGATGCCGGTCGCCTGTATCGAACGGCCGGACGGCGTGTAGTAGCGCGCCGTCGTCAGCCGGATCGCGCCATGGCCCTGCAGCGGGATGATGGTCTGGACCGAGCCCTTGCCGAAGGACTTCGTGCCCAGAACGATCGCCCGGCGATGGTCCTGAAGCGCGCCGGCGACGATTTCCGACGCCGAGGCGGAACCGCCGTTGATCAGCACGATCACCGGCTTGCCCTCGACCAGGTCACCCTTGCGGGCGTTGTAACGCTGCGAGTCCTCCGGCCGCCGGCCGCGGGTCGAGACGATCTCGCCCTGGTCCAGGAAGGCGTCGGAAATCGCCACGGCCTGGTCCAGCAGGCCGCCCGGGTTGTTTCGCAGATCCAGAATCAGGCCCTTCATGTTCGGGCCGATCTCGTCGGTAATCCGCTCGACGGCCCGCCGCAGGCCGACGTCGCTCTGCTCGCTGAACGAGGTGATGCGGACATAGCCGATCTCGCCCTCGACCCGATGGCGCACCGACTGGATCTTGATCACGTCGCGCACGATCGTCACGTCGAACGGCTGCTCCTGGCCCGGCCGCGTCACGGTCAGGCGGATCTCCGAGCTGACAGGGCCGCGCATCTTCTCGACGGCTTCCGACAGCGACAGACCGAGCACCGGCTCGCCGTCGAGCTGGGTGACGTAATCGCCGGCTTTCAGGCCGGCGCGGTCGGCCGGCGTGTCGTCGATCGGCGACACCACCTTGACCAGTCCGTTCTCCATCGTCACCTCGATGCCGAGACCGCCGAATTCGCCGCGGGTCTGCACCTGCATGTCGCGGTAGCTCTTCGGATTGAGGTAGCTCGAGTGCGGATCCAGCGACCGCAGCATGCCGTTGATGGCCGCTTCGATCAGCTCCGGATCGTCAACGTCCTCGACATAGTCGGCTCGGATCCGTTCGAAAATGTCACCGAACAGATTCAGTTGCCGATAGGTTTCCGAACTCGCGCCAAATCCGGTTGAAGGCAAATTCAGGAGGGCGACGGCGAAAACCGCTGCCAACATCGTCTTGCGCATTATCCGCTTACCTTTCCATTGTTGGCCGCCATCCACGGTTGCGGATTGATTGGCTCTCCGCCGCGGCGCAACTCGACATATAGGGTTGGACGCTCGCCTTGGCTGGCGCCCATCTGTCCCACAGGCTCTCCAGCGAGGACGGACTGACCGACTGTCCCATAAATCTCTGACATTCCGGCTAGCAAAGTATGATAACTCTCGCCATGCGAGATAATCAATAGCAGGCCATAGCCGCGAAATTCGCCGGCGAACATGATACTGCCGTCCGAGGGAGCGACGACTTGCGCGTTCGGCAGGGTTTCGACCCGGATCCCCTTCGAGGTCTGGCCGAAACCGTCCGTTGCGCCATACAACTGAACGATCTTGCCGCGCACCGGCATGGGCAGCCGGCCGCGCGATTGTGAAAACGATTGTGAAGATGGCGGCAATGCCACCGCCAGACGGGGCGTCTCGGGCGCGCTGTCCGCGGCCGGCGGCGGTGCCGGCGCCACGGGCTCGACGGGGGCGGGCTGCGCCGCGGCGGCCTGGCGTTCGGATTCCGCCATTTCGCGCCGCACCCGTTCGGCCTCCGTCGCCTGCAGCCGCCGCCGTTCTTCGGCTTCGGCCAGGCGTCGCTGACGCTCGGCTTCGGCGGCCAGTCGCTGCCGCTCGGCCTCGAGCGCGCGCTGCCGCGCCGCGTCTGCCTCGAGCTTGCGAACCAGGGACTTCAGATCCGTTGCCGTGGCGGCGAGCTCGTTCAGGCGAGCCGCCTCGCGAATGCTCTTGCGCCGCAGGCCTTCCTGCCGGTCGGTCTTTTCCGCTAACAAGCCGACGATGTCGCGGCGTTCGGCGTCCAGCCTCTCGCGCGCGACGGCCAGGCTTTCGTGTTCCAGATTGATCTGGCGCAGAAGCGCATTGAGCGAGCCCAACTCGTCCCGGAGCTTTTCCGCCTCGGCTTCCAGGCCCGGCACGATGGCGCCCAACAGGCGCGCGCTGCGGAAGGTATCGACGGCGGTCGCCGGCGTCGCGGCCACGGCGACGGGCGGGCGCCGGCTCAGCCGGCTCAGCGCCGCCAGCGTCGCCGCCAGGCGTTCGTGCTTGCTGGTCAGCCGTTCGCGCTGCTCGAACGCCTGCGCCCGCAACTCGCTCAGCCGGGTCTCGGCCGCGGCCACGTCGTCTTCCTTGGCCTGCACGGAGGCGGCGGCGTCGACCAGACGCTGCCGCAGCGCGGCCAGTTCGTTTTCCAGCTTCCGGGCCTGCGCCGAGAGCTGCTGCTGGCGCGCCTGGCCGCTTTCGATGGCGCGTTGGACCGCGCGCAACTCGTGGCGGGCGTCCGTGCCCTGGGCGAGCACGGCCGGCGCCGCGGCCAGGCAGCTGAGGCAGATCGCGCCGGCGAGGCGGACGGAACGGCGGTCAGGCTGTTTCACGTCGTTCCTGCACCTCGGATGCGACGGCCGCTTGCCGGTCGATCAGCGAATGGCCGGTCATTTCCGCCGGCTGCGGCAGTTGCAGCAAATCGAGCAGGGTCGGCGCCACATCGGCCAGCCGGCCGTCCTTCAGCGAGATCGATGTCTGGGCATTGATCAGCAGGGCCGGGACGATGTTGGTGGTATGCGCGGTATGCGCTTGGCCGGTCGACGGGTCCTGCATCATCTCGACGTTGCCGTGATCGGCGGTCACCAACATGGTCCCGCCGGCGGTCTCAATGGCGCCCGACAGCCGCCCCAGGCAGCTGTCGATGGTCTCGACGGCCGCGATCGCGGCGTTCAGGTCGCCCGTATGGCCGACCATGTCGGGATTGGCGTAGTTCACCACGATCAAGTCGAAGCGGCCGCTGCCGATCGCCTCGACCAGCCGGTCCGTGACCTCCGGGGCCGACATCTCCGGCTGCAGGTCGTAGGTGGCGACCTTCGGCGACGGCACCAGGATGCGTTCCTCGCCCTCGAAGGTGCGCTCCTCGCCGCCGTTCAGAAAGAAGGTGACGTGGGCGTATTTCTCGGTCTCGGCGATGCGCAGTTGCGTCAGGCCGGCGTTGGCCACGACCTCGCCCAGCGTGTTGCGCAGACTTTCCGGCGGGAACAGCGCCGGCAGCAGCTCGTCCAACGCCGAGGAATAGGACACCAGGCCCGCCTGTGCCGCGAACGAGACGGTTCGTGACCGTGAGAAGCCGTCGAATGCCGGATCGAGTAGCGCGGTCAGGATTTCACGGGCCCGATCGGCGCGGAAATTACCCATCAGCAGGCCGTCGCCGTCGGCCATGCCGGCATAGGCGCCGATCGCGGTCGGCAGCAGGAACTCGTCGCTGACGTCGTTGGCATAGGACGCCTCGATGGCGGCGACGCCGGCGTCGGCCCGATCTCCCGCGGCGTCGACCAGCGTGGCGTAGGCCTGGGCGACGCGGTCCCAGCGCTTGTCGCGGTCCATGGCGTAATAGCGCCCCGACAGGGTCGCCATTTCGATATCGCCGGCGCCGTCGACGTCGCCGATGAACTGGCGGACGTAGTCAATGGCGCTGCGAGGTGGGGTGTCGCGGCCGTCAAGAAATCCGTGCACGCGTACCGGCACGCCCGCCTCGGCGACGGTTCGGGCCAGGGCCGCCAGTTGCGACTGGTGCGCGTGCACACCGCCGGGCGACAGCAGGCCCATGAGGTGGCAGGCGCCGCCGTTGGCCTTCAGCGCTGCGATCAGATCGCGCATGACTTTCCGTTCGCCCAGCGTGCCGTCGGCGACCGCCTTGTCGATTCGCGGCAGGTCTTGCAGCACCACGCGGCCAGCGCCCAGATTCTGGTGGCCGACCTCGGAATTGCCCATCTGGCCGGCGGGCAGACCGACATCGTCGGCCGATGTGCGCAAAAACGCCAGCGGCCCCTTGGCGCAAAGCCCGTCGTAGGCCGGCGTCTTCGCCAGCGCGATGGCATTGTTGTCGGTTTCCTGCCGGTATCCCCAGCCATCAAGGATGCACAAGACGATCGGACGTGGACTGCTGCTGTTCATTTGCAATCTATTTGGCGGAGCCGGAAAACGAACATAAACGTAACCACTTAACGCATTTTTAACAGACAAAACAGCGTGACCGGCAAACTATAGCGACGATCAGCGCCCGTCATCCGGAAATTGCCGCACCGCTCATACGACTCTGCTCATATGCGCCGTCAGGCCCGGTGATAGGGGTGTCCGGCGAGGATGCTGGACGCCCGATAGAGCTGCTCGGCGAGCATGGCCCGGACCAGCTGGTGCGGCCAGGTCATCGGGCCGAACGCCAGCAGCATCGCCGCCGACCGGCGAACCTCTTCGTCGAGGCCGTCGGCGCCGCCGATCAGGAAAGCAAGCGCCGGCACGCCGTCGTCGCGCCAACGGCCGATCCGTTTCGCGAATTCCGTACTCGACAGCGCAGTGCCGCGTTCGTCCAGGGCGATTATGCAGGCACCCGCGGGCACTGCCTTCAGCAGCAGTTGCGCCTCGTCCCGGCGGCGTTCATCCGTGGCGGCGTGGCGGCGCGCCTCGACCTCGCGGGTCTCGACGGGCCAGGGCAGGCGTTTGCGATAGGCGTCGAAAATGTCCCGTTCGGGCCCGGCCCGGACCTTGCCCACGGCGATGACGTGCACCCGCACCGGTCAGCGCGCCGCGATGCGTCGTTCAACGGCCAGCGCCGTCAAACCACGGCGTGCTCCGCCGATGGCAGGTCCACCGACCACATCTTTTCGATGTTGTAGAACGTCCGCACCTCGGGCCGGAATACGTGAACGATGACGTCACCGGCATCGATCAGCACCCAATCGCACTGCGGGAGTCCTTCGACGCGGCTGCTGCCGTGGCCGGCGGTTTTGATCCGCCGGACCAGGTGGTCGGCGATGGCGCCGACCTGCCGATGCGACCGGCCGCTGGCGATCACCAGGTGATCGGCGATCGAGGTCTTGCCGTCGAGATCGACGGTGACCACGTCTTCGGCTTTGTCGTCGTCAAGGGAGCGGAGAATGAGATCCAGCAATGCGCCGACCTCGTTGGATGGCTTGGCTGCGGTGGCTATGGCCGTTTGCTCCGTCGTTGCTGCTCGTCGACAGTATCAGAGGACCCTATTGTAATACCAATGGGTATGAATTTTGTGCACATCTTTCGTGACAGGTTCATGTAAGAGATATGCGCTCTTTGCGTGTATTTTTCAACTCACAAGCTAATTTTTGGCGTATCGGTTGGCGCGGATCGCCGTCGCCGATCCCGGATGGCGCCGAGCCTGGACGAAGCACCAGGCCGGCGGCGGGGCGCCGGCCAGCGCCCGCGGATCGCGGATCCGCCGGTGCCGGAACCTTGTTGCCGCTTTGCCGGTCAGGGCGGCATAGGAGTAGGACGGCCGGTCGAACACGGCAACCGGCATGCTGGTGAAGATCTCTGTCCAGCGCTGCCATTTCGGCACCTGAATGAGGTTGTCCGCGCCCATCAGCCAGACGAAACCGAGATTCGGAAATCGCTGCCGCAGCCGGACAAGCGTATCGGCGGTAAAGCGGGTGCCCAGCCGGCGTTCGATATCGGTGACCCTGATGGCGGGGTGGCGCGCCGCCGCGCGGGCGCTCGCCATGCGCTCGGCCAGCGGCGCCATGCCGGCGGTCGATTTCAGGGGGTTTTGCGGCGACACCATCCACCAGACCTGATCCAGGCCCAGTCGCTGGAGGGCCAGCAGGCTGATGTGCCGGTGGCCGTCATGCGCCGGGTTGAACGACCCGCCGAGCAGCCCGACGCGCAGCCGCGCCATGGAAGCGAATCCGGGTCCCGGTCAGGGGCGGGTCTGGCCGCTGCCGCGCACGACGTATTTGAAGCTGGTCAGCTGCTCCAAACCGACCGGCCCGCGGGCGTGCAGGCGGCCGGTCGAGATGCCGATCTCGGCGCCCATGCCGAATTCGCCGCCATCGGCGAACTGCGTCGAGGCGTTGTGCAGCAGGATCGCGCTGTCGACGCCGTTCAGGAACCGTTCGGCCGTGGCCGCGTCCTCCGTGACGATGGCTTCCGTGTGGTGCGAGCCGTGCTGCTCGATATGATCCATGGCAGCGTCGACGCCATCGACGGTGCGCACGGCAATGATCTCGTCGAGATACTCGGTGTCCCAGTCGGCCTCGCTTGCCGGCTTGACCCGGGTGTCCAGCGCTTGTGTCCTGGCGTCGCCGCGTACCTCGCAGCCGGCTCCGATCAGATCGTCGAGGATCGCCGGCAGATGGCTGTCGGCGACGGCGCTGTCGACCAGCAGCGTCTCGGCCGCGCCGCAGATGCCGGTGCGGCGCATCTTGGCGTTGAGCGTGATCTCGCGGGCCATGTTGGGATCCGCCGCGCGGTCGACATAGACATGGCAATTGCCTTCGAGATGCGCGAAGACCGGGACGCGGCTCTCGTTCTGCACCCGCTCGATCAGCGACTTGCCGCCGCGCGGCACGATGATGTCGATGCAGTCCGTCATCGTCAGCATCATGCCAACCGCCGCCCGATCGCGCGTCGGCACCAGCTGGATCGCGGCCGGCGGCAGGCCGGCGGCCTCGAGGCCCTGAACCAGGCAGGCGTGAATGGCGCGGCTGGAGTGGAAGCTTTCCGAGCCGCCGCGCAGAATGGCCGCATTGCCGGCTTTCAGGCACAGCGCGCCGGCGTCCGCCGTCACGTTCGGCCGGGACTCGTAGATGATGCCGATGACGCCGAGCGGGATCCGCACGCGCGCGATCCGCAGGCCGTTCGGCCGGGTCCATTCGTCGATCACGTCGCCGACCGGATCGGTCAGCGCGGCGATGTCCTCCAGCCCCTTGGCCATGGCCTCGATGCGGTCGTCGTTCAGCATCAGCCGGTCCATCAGCGCCGGCGTCAGCTTGCGCTCGCGGCCAAGCTCCATGTCCTGCGCGTTGGCGGCCTTGATGGCCGCGCGCTCGGCCCGCAGCGCCGCCGCGGCGGCGGCCAGAGCATCGTTCTTGGCGGCCGTCGTGGCCGTCGTCAGGGCCTGCTGCGCTTCGCGCGCCGCCCGGCCCAGTTGCCGCATCTCGGATTCGAGATCGATCGTCTCGTCCAGATTTTCCGCGACGCTCATGTCTTAGGTCCCCTGCTTGACGGTGATTTTTACGTTATCACGGGCGCTGATCCGCGCGCCAGCATCGGCCGGCGCCAGGGCGGCGCTGTCGAACTGCGTCAGCCGATTGCCGCGGATCACGCGGAGCAGGTCCGCGACATAGTCGGCGCCGCGTTCGGAATAGCTGGTCAGCGTCGTCGCCAGGACGTTGCCGCCCGGCGCCTGCCCGTCCTTGCCGGCCGTCGCGCGCAGGCCGCGGAACTCGCCATAGGCGCGATGCGTGTTCAGGTTATGGGCATAGGCCGCGACCGAGGCGGCCAGGTTCGGAAACGACCGGACCCGGAAGGCCGTATCGGCATCGACATCCAACGGCGTCATGCCGGCATCGACCCGCCAGATCCGCTGACCGAACAGCGCGTTGCCCTTCATGGCGAAGCGGGACGTACCCCATCCCGACTCCACCGCCGCCTGCGCCAGCGCCAGCGACGGCGGCACCACGTTGACGCGGCGTTTCAACATAGAGAGCGTGTCGGCCGAGGTTCCGTAGCGTCTGGCCAGCTTGTTCAGCCAGGCCTTGTCATCGTCCGAGCGGGACTGCGGCGCTTTGTCGGCGAGCGCCAGCAGGCGCCGGCGGTCGGCGGCGATGCCTTCGTTCACGGCCAGGATCAGCGGCAGCATCGCGGCGATGAACCGGCGTTTGCGCTTACGGGGGTCTTCGATCGATCGCCAGTCGTCGGGCAGGCGCCGTAGGAACAAACGCGGCACCTGGGCCTCGCCGCGGCGGATTGCCGCCAGGGTGAAGCCGTTGTCTTGCAGCCGCGCCTCCAGGCTCGCGACGCTGCGCACCGTGACGGTTTGCGTGATGCCGGCCGTCGTCGGCGTCGGTGCCGGCCAGGTCAGGCAAGCCGCCAGCAGGCCGGTCGCCATGCCGATGGCGAGACCGCCGAGCAGGCCGACGATGCCCCTGTCGCGGCGACCGCTCATGCGCCGCCTCCGCGGCGCAAGACCAGATCGTCGCGATGCACCATCTCCTCGCGGCCGCGAAAGCCCAGCAGCGCCTCGATCTCGTGGCTGCGGTGGCCCATGATGCGGCGCGCATCGTTGGCGGAATAGGCGATCAGACCGCGACCCAGTTCGGCGCCGTCATGATCCAGGATCACCACCGCGTCGCCGCGCTCGAAGTCGCCGTCGATGCGGCGGATACCGGCCGGCAGCAGGCTTTTGCCGTTCTGCAGTGCGGCCGCGGCCCCGGCATCGACCGTGACGCTGCCGGCGGGCCGCAGGCTGCCGGCGATCCAGCGCTTGCGCGCCGTGGTCGGCGTGGCGTTGGAATTGAACCAGGTGCCCCGGCCGCTGGCCTCGTAGGCGCTGATCGGTCGCTGCGCCGTGCCGTTGATGATGACGGTGTGGCAGCCGGCCTGCTGGGCGATGCGGGCGGCCTGCAGTTTGGTGATCATGCCGCCGCGGCCCATGTCGCCGCTGCCGCCGGCCATGGCCTCCAGCGCCGGCGTGATCTCGCCGATCTCGGTCAGCAGATCGGCGTTCCGGTTCTGGCGGGGATCAGCGGTGAACAGGCCGTCGACGTCGGACAGCATGACCAGGCAGTCGGCGCTGATCATCGCCGCGACGCGGGCGGCCAGGCGGTCGTTGTCGCCGACGCGGATCTCGTCGGTGGCCACCGTGTCGTTCTCGTTCACCACCGGCACGGCGCCGCGCGACAGCAGCGTGGTGAGCGTGCTGCGGGCGTTCAGGTAACGCCGCCGCTGCTCGGTGTCGTGCGAGGTCAGCAGGATCAGCGCCACCGTCACGTCATGGCGCGCCAGCGCCTCCTCATAGGCATGCGCGAGGCGGATCTGGCCGGTCGCGGCGGCGGCTTGGCTGTCCTCCAGCCGCAGCGGGCCAGGTTTCAGGCCCAGATGCCGGCGGCCGAGCGCGATCGCGCCGGAGGAGACGATCAGCACCTCACGGCCGCGTTCCCGCAGCATGACGATGTCGTCCGCCAGCGCGTGCAGCCAGTCGCGACGCAGGTCGCCAGTGCGCTCGTCGACCAGCAGGCTCGAGCCGATCTTGACGACAACCCGGCGGGCTTCGGTCAGATGAGCGGTCATGGCGTCCAACCAGCTGACGCGGCCGGCGCCTCGCCGTCATCGTCGCTGCGGTCCGTGTCGATCGCCTTACGCAGGGCACGCAGTACCTCAGTCAGGCCCTGGCCCGAAACGCCGGACAACGGCAGCACCGGCCGGCCCGCCGCCTGGGCCAGCGTCTCTTGGCGCGCCGCGATTTCGTCCTCGTCCAGCGCATCGCATTTGTTCAGCGCCAGCACCTCGTGCTTGTCGGCGAGACCCTGGCCATAGGCGTCGACTTCCGCCCGCACGGTGCGCCAGGCCGCCGCAACGTCGTCCGACGTGCCGTCGACCAGATGCAGCAGCACGCGGCAGCGCTCGATATGGCCCAAAAACCGGTCGCCCAGCCCGGCGCCGGCGTGCGCGCCCTCGATCAGGCCGGGAATGTCGGCGATGACGAAGCTGTCGCCGTCGACCTCGGCGACGCCCAGATGCGGATGCAGCGTGGTGAAGGGATAGTCAGCGACCTTCGGCCGCGCGCGGCTGACGGCGGCCAGCAGGGTCGACTTGCCGGCATTCGGCAGGCCGACCAGGCCGGCGTCCGCGATCAGCTTCAGCCGCAGGATCAGCGTTTTCTCCTCGTTCGGGCCGCCGGGATCGGCGCGCCGGGGCGCCCGGTTGGTCGAGGATTTGAACTGGGCGTTGCCGCGGCCGCCGCGGCCGCCCTCGGCCAGCATCACCTGCTGGCCCACGGCCGTCAGGTCGGCGATCAGAGTCTCGCCGTCTTCCTCGAAAATCTGTGTGCCGACCGGCAGCTTCAGCACTACGTCGTCGCCGGCGCCGCCGGTCTTGTTGCGGCCCTGACCGTGGTGGCCCGTGCGGCCCTTGTAGTGCGGCTGGTAGCGATAGTCGATCAGCGTGTTCAGGCCCTCGACAGCCTCGGCCAGCACATGCCCGCCGCGGCCGCCGTCGCCGCCGTCGGGGCCGCCGAACTCGATATACTTCTCACGGCGGAAGCTGACGCAGCCGGCGCCGCCCTTGCCGCTCTTGACGAAGATCTTGGCCTGATCGAGGAATTTCATCGCTGACCCCGGCCCTTGGTCCGCTCCGTTTCAGCCACGAAAAAGGGGGAATGGCAACCCATTCCCCCGCAATGGAAATTGCGCCTGCGGGCGCGCTTACGCCGGCGGCTCCACCGAGACGAAGGTGCGGCCGCCGCGCTTCTGCTCGTACTTCACCTGGCCTTCGACCAGCGCGAAGATCGTGTGGTCTTTGCCCAGGCCGACATTCTGGCCCGGCTTCCACTTGGTGCCGCGCTGGCGCACGATGATGTTGCCGGGAACGACGCGCTCGCCGCCGTATTTCTTGATACCCAGCCGCTTGCCAATGGTATCGCGGCCGTTGCGCGAACTGCCGCCTGCCTTTTTATGCGCCATGGCGGATTACTCCTCTGACGTCTCGTCGTCGGCCTTCTTGGCCTTGGGTTTGGCCTTCGCCTTCGGCTTGGCCTCGTCCTTCGGCGCCGCCTCGGCCTTGGGCTTGGCGGCCGCCTTGGGTTTCGCCGCCGCCTTCGGTTTCGCTTCGGCGTCGTCGCTCTTGGCTTTCGGCTTGGCCGCCGGCTTCGCCTTCGCCTTTGGCTTGGCCTCGGCGTCCGCCGCCGGCGCCGCGTCGGCCTTCTTGGCCTTCGGCTTCGCCGCGGCCTTCTTGGCCCCGCCGGCCTCGACGATCTCGGTGATCCGCACCACCGTCTCGTGCTGCCGGTGACCCGCGGTGCGGCGATAGCCTTTCCGGCGCTTGCGCTTGAAAACGATGATCTTGTCGGCCCGGCGCTGCTCGACGACCTCGCCCTGGACCACGGCGCCGTCCAGCAGCGGCGCGCCGACTTTGGCGGCGCCGTCGCCGCCGACCATCAGGACCTTGTCGAAGGCGATTTTCTCGCCGCTCTCGGCCGCCAGCTTCTCGACGGCGATCACGTCGTCTTTCGCGACGCGGTATTGCTTGCCGCCGGTCTGGATGACTGCGTACATGATCGGGCCTTTTTGGACCGTTTCCACGAAATAGATCAAGGATCGGGCCCCTCCGGGCCCGGCCCAAGCTGGCGTGGTATACGAGCCCGGCCGGGGCCTGTCAACGGCTTTCGGCCCCTCTGAAAGGGGTCTCCCGGACGGGGGCCGTGACGTCATGCTTGCGCCCCCGGTCCGACGCTTTTATGAAAGGCGCCCAGAGGCCGATCAGCCCATCAGCGGAGGGGTGCCGGAGTGGTCGAACGGGGCGGTCTCGAAAACCGTTGTACCTTTGCGGGTACCGAGGGTTCGAATCCCTCCCCCTCCGCCAATTACCGCTGATCGTGCGATAACTCGATACGCCATGGACGACCGCTTAGCGGGACGATGCGGGCTTTCGAACAACCAATATCAATGACCGCTTCCGATCTAGGACCATCTCAGAGACTATCCTTACGGCCGCAAGCCCATTTCGGTTCTGGCTTCTTGCAGATCGATCCTTGCCTTCACGCCGTGCTTTTCTAGAAGGTGCAAAAGATGTGATCCGGTCATGAGGGTGAGTGGTTTATCAGAGGCAAATTTGTGAGCATCGGGTCCGTAATCTGCTGTGGTCACAAGGATACCCTTAATCGCCCCTTCACTCATTGTTGTCCCGTAGAGATCGCGCACCGCTGCAACACCAACAGTGCGCGTATAACGCTTGGCTTGAATGACAATCTTGCCGCCGCTGATCGGATCAGGATCGAAAGCGACTGCATCGACTCCACCGTCACTGCTGGATTGCGTGATGCGCACTTCGCCGCCTCGGGAGGCAAACTCCTTCTCGAATAGTTCTCGCACCAAGTGCTCGAACTCTTCCCAATCCATTGCGGCAAGGTTTGTCGTCCCATTGCCCGCAATCTCAACGGCTCGTGCATCGACAAAACGCTTATCGGTTTTCTGAAACTCAACGATTGGCGCAATTGGCGTAAGACCCACGAGTGAAGCGGCAGATACCCCCTTGAGCGATTTGAAGCAGACTTTAGGCTCAACCTGTTCAAGATTGATCGCCAAAAACTCGTTTTTCTTCGCCATGACAGAAAGAATGGTCGACGTAACCTGCTGGCCCGTGGCGCGGTCAATCGACTCCGTCCAGCCGTTGAAGGCAATGCTCTCAAGATGATTGAGGCTATCAGCTTCGAATAATTCGTGCAGTGTCCGTAGACAGATTTGATAGCACAGATCATCGAATAGCGTCTTCTTGTCGCGCTCACTGATGCTGATTTCTTTCAACTCGCCCGTCGAGGCAACAAATCGGACGGATTTGGTTGTCGGCAGATCATCGGGCGTAGGCAACAGATACTCTACTAGAAGCAACTTGGATTCAGGATCATATTGAATCTCCCACTGCTTGGGCACCACTTCGTCATGCTCGGATGCTTCAAGCACGATTGAAGCATGCTCCTCGACCGCCTCGGGTTGACCGTCGCGCCATGCTGCCTCAAGAGCATCGACCTTCGCATTTTCTACGACCTGCTTATCGAGAAACGCCTTCTCCTGCGCATCTTGCTCGGCGTTCCACGCATCTCGGCTCTTGACCCATTCGGCATGAGCATCCGCATTCTTCTTTTCAACGCGCTCGACTTCGGCGTTATATTTATCCAGCGCTTCTAGATATTGACGTTCGATTTTCTTGCGCTGTCCGAACAATAACTGAAAGAACCCAACTTGAACGGGTGACGGTGCGGAAGAACCGATGAGCTCTTTCTTTTGTTGTTTCGTATATTTCTTGCGCTCAAATCTCGAATGATCTTTGAGAACGTCCCAATCAACCGCATCATCCACCAACAGCGTGTGGTGCAGTGTCGTTCTGAGATGGTCACGGCGAAGCTCGGCTTCGGCGGTTAAGTCCTCGGCACGCTCTTTTCCTGTGGCGGCATCCTGTTTCTTAACGTGTGCTGCGTATTTCTTGTCCCATTGAGCCATCAGCGTATCGACCTTGTTTTGCAAGATCGAAACCTCGGGAGCGCTTAGCTCTTTATGAAGATCGAGCGCGGTGTGTCTGAAATCGATGTAGTAGCGCAAGATGCGATCACCCGCCGCGCTGAACTTGGCGCGCAGCTCTCCAGCCTGAATATTCTGAAGATTTGAAGACTGAAAGTTAATTCTTTCGGGCATCGTAGTTATCCGGGATCGTTCGGTTGCCAACGTGACATTTGCCGCCCCGTCGGATCAAGCGTCGAATAAGACTTGAGCGGCCATTCGTGCATTGTACAGCATCCGTCACTTTGGGTTCGAAGCTGTTATTGAGGACAGAAATATTCAGGAGCGCACCAACTGCGGTACAGGCGTAGCTGATTGGTAAGCTCTTCAGCAGGGATGGGCAGTACTGCGCATTCCGGGATTTTACTATTATAGGGCCATAGCGAAACAATAGTGCGCATTCATTTTCACGCACGGCCCGCCATTTCCATAGAACGGCTCCGTTTTCGAACTGCGGATCTGATCCGGTAGCCGAACAGAGGCGTTTGGCGGGCCTTGTGCAGCGCGTTATCCTGCCAAAAAGAACGATCACGCACGGCTAACGCCCTACCATCTCATGGAGAAGCCCCACCGCCGATGTTCACCAACTGCTGATGCAGTCGTGATTAGTGACGCGGTAAGTTGAGGCTATATCGGATGTAACGTGGTGTGCGCTGTGTTTCGCTTGAGACTCATTCCGTTTGAATCGTGCGCTGCGGGTTGCACAGGCAAACTCGTTGGCGGCTTGTGCGTCTAAGGACGAAACAGGCAGGCGAAAGGCGCATTTATGGCATCGGCAATGAGCTCTCAATCCCGCCTCTTCTTTGTTGGGCTGTTGGCAGCGCTTTCGCTGTTGTGGACCGATGCGCTGCGGGCTCAGAACGCGACGCCGCTGCCGGATTACGTGATCGAGAAATTCGGCAACCCGCCACCCGTACCGGAAGGTCTGCTGTCCGAGGAATTGCGGTCGGCCGTACAGGTTGCCTTTGTCGACAGCATGGCGAAATCAAGCTGGGGACGAGATCAGACATTGGCGCTGATCGAAATCTCAGAGTCGAAAGACCCCCGGCTTGCCTGGATCATCAGCGATTTGATGCGCTTCGCCAGCGGGCCCGACCTGAACGCGATCCTCGCCAAGGCCGCCTCCGATTTGCTGGGTAGGAACTTACTGACTCAAAACGCGTGGGGGGACGTGACCGACCATCTCATCGCATGGGATATTCCGGCGCCCCCCGGCTACCTCGCGGTGAAACGGGCGATTTTTACGAGCATCATTCCTGGCTGGGACAGGATCTTTGTCGAAGGCGATATCGACTGGCGGCTCGTTTCGTGGGGCGGCGTGCTGATCGACGATCGCCCGCACGACAAGACCGACGAGCTGTGCAATTGCATTCCCGCCGCGGATAACCCGGAAGTAACCAACGCCGAAGACGCCACCTGGCTCAAGGACGATGACATCGTCTTCGGTATCACGGTGAACGGTGAATCGCGCGCCTATCCGCGACGCATCATGGAAGTGCGCGAGATGGTCAACGACACGTTGGGCGGACGCGATCTCGGCATTCCCTACTGCACGTTATGCGGCGCCGCCCAAGCCTACTTCACCGACCAACTGCCCGAAGGAATTGAACGGCCGATTCTGCGCACGTCAGGACTGTTAATCCGGTCCAACAAAGTGATGTATGACCTGAACACCTATTCCGTGTTCGACACGTTCTTGGGTCACGCGGTAACGGGCCCGCTTGCGGAGAAGAATCTGCAGCTAAAGCAGGCCACGGTCGTCACAACGGACTGGGGACGGTGGAAGCGAGATCACCCCGACACGACGGTGCTGGTCGAACGGCTGGCGCTTGGTCGCGATCCGGATTTTCGTAACACAAGGGATGCGAATGGACCGATTTTTCCGATCGGTGATATCGATCCACGTTTGCCGGTTCATGAGGACATCATTGGCGCCATCACCGCGTCCGGCAAGCCGGTGGCGTTCCAGCGAAGCAAGGCATTTGTGGCTTTGACAAACGGCGAAGAGATCACGTTTGAAAATGTTCGCCTGGAACTTGACGCCGGCGGCATAAGAGCCGTGGATGCGGATGGCGCCGATATTGGCAGCCATCAGGCCTTCTGGTTCGCCTGGTCGCAGTTCCACCCGCAAACGGCGCTCTGGCCCGAGTAAGGCGACCTCGGAATCGAACGGTTGTCGTCGTTAGATATCTTCCAACGCCGCGAAAACATCATCATAGGGGTCCGATCTAGTCTCCGGCGACCATCCGCCACAGTTTGCCGAGGCTTTCGCGGGCGTGTTCACGGTGGGTTCGGTAGCGGACGTGGGCGGTCGGCGGTGCGTCGGGGGCGAGTTCGATCGACCAGAGGGCGCTCACGTTGTTGGGCAGGAACGAGTAGCGGACGTCGATGATCCGGTTGGGGTGCTCCGGGTCTTTCGCCACGAAGCCGTCGCTGAACCAGCGGAAACGT
This sequence comes from Alphaproteobacteria bacterium, assembly GCA_965232515.1. Lineage (GTDB taxonomy): Bacteria > Pseudomonadota > Alphaproteobacteria > JANQKO01. The sequence goes on from CBDDPY010000002.1 coordinate 5,141,536, forward strand.
TCGATGTCGTGGGCCTGTTGCGAGGCCGGATCGAGCCAGGGCAGGTCGCGGGCGGGATCCAACTTCGGTACCGAAACACCAGGAAACGCCGTAGGCAGGACGCCCGCGCGCACCGCGTCCACGTAGAACCGGTCCGGCGTCTCGTAGATGGTCTTCCAGACCAGGATGTTGGCGAAGCTCGGCTTCACCTCAAGGCGGAGCGGCATATGCCCACGTGCGGCCGCAACCTCGCCGGCCATGGTCCGCGCCGCCTGGTGCTGCAGCGCGCCGGCCGCCAGATAGAGGCCGGCCCAGGCCAGCGCGAGGCGCGCCAGCGCCGGTTTTCGCCGCAGGCCGGCCATGACGATCAGGAGCACGATGGGGAGCGTGAACAGCGGGTCGACGATGGAGACGATGCTCCAGGAAAACCGCGCATCGCTGAACGGCCAGAACAGCATCGTGCCGTAGGACGTGGCCGTGTCGAGCAGGGCGTGCGTCGCGTAGCCCAGCGCGCAGAACAGGAACGTCCGCGCGAAGGACAGTTGCCAGCGCCGTCCGACGATCCAGTGGAGCGCCAGCGCGCAGATCAGGCCGCCGACCGGAATGAAGACCAGCGAATGGGTGAACTGGCGATGATATTCCAGGAACAGCAGCGGGTCGCTGTCGGAGCGGATCAGCACGTCCAGGTCCGCCGCCATGCCGGCGACGAAGCCCAGGGCCCCGGCGATACCGACCTGGGTCTTGTGGCGCGTCGCCTGCGGCAGCGCCGCCCCCAGCGCGCCTTGCGTCAGCGGATCCATCGGTCGGCGATACCTGCTTGCTACACGAAACCGTGGCGCATCATTGCCCCAGCCGTCGGCCTCGACGCAACCGCGACGGTGGGCTCATCGTGCATTTGATCTGAATTTCGCCTGGCGAACGTCGATTGCGATGTACGCAGTCACTTTTCCGCGCCGAACTGCGCCAGCAGCGCCTTCTGAAGGTCCTGGCGGAGGGAGTCGTCGCCCGTCGCCCGAGACAGGATCACGGCGCCGAGGAGCGAGGCGAGCAGGTGGGCGGCGCGCGTCTCGGTCATGTCGGATGCCGCGTGATCGCCGGCGATCACGGCAAGCGCCCGCGCCAGCCCCTCGTTATAGGCGTTCCGAGCACCCGCGCCGCCGCGGCTGACATCCAGGCTGAGCGTCGGCAGGAGGCAGCCGCCGCCCGGGTCGTCGACATGCTTCCGCCCGACATAGAAGTCGATCACGTTCCGTATCCAGGCATCGTCGCCCTTGTCCCGGGCGGCCGCCAGAAAATCCACCAGTCGATCCATTCCGTCGGCGACCACGGTCTCGAACAGGTCGTCCTTGGATCCGAACTGGCGGTAGACCGCGCCCGACGTGACGCCGGCGGCCGTGGCGACGGCGTCGACGCCGCCGCCGGCCTCGCCGTTCTCCCGGAAGACCCGACCGGCCGCATCGATCAAGGCACGGCGGGTCCGCGCCTTGTGCTCCTTCGAGTAACGCATGCGCCACCTCCTTGACACGACTCTATCGCATCGCGCATCATTCGTTATAGATAACGATCACTATCTATAGAGGCGATTTCATGCTCGGCACGCTCCGTCGATCCGACTGGACCGTATCGCTCATCGTTCTGGTCGTGGCCGCTTCGGTCGTTCTGTCGGTCTCGATGGGGCTGCGGCAGAGCCTGGGGCTGTTCCTGGGGCCGATGGCGCGGTCGGCGGGAATCACGGCCGCCGAATTCGGCATTGCCATGGCGGTGCAGAACCTGGCCTGGGGCGTTACCCAGCCGTTCACCGGCATGCTGGCGGACCGCTTCGGCGGCCGCGCCGTCGTGCTTGTCGCCGGACCGGTCTACGCGCTCGGACTGGTGTTGATGGCGCTGGCCGGCGGCACCGGGCTGCAGCTCGGCGGTGGCCTGCTTGTCGGCCTGGCGGTGGCCGGATCGGCATTCGGGGTCGTCATTGGCGCCGTCTCGCGGCAGGCGCCCGACGACAAGAAGGCCATTGCCGTCTCGATTGTCGCCGCGGCGGGCTCGATCGGGACGCTGGTCCTCGCGCCGCTCGGCCAGCACCTGATTGAGACGCGGGGCTGGGCCGATGCGCTCCTCGCCTTCGCCGCGATCGCCGGCCTGGTCAGCCTTGGCGGCGTCGCGCTGGAAGGCCGACCGACGGCGACCGCGGCCGGGCCTCGGCCGCAGCCGCTTCTCGCCATGCGGGAGGCGCTGGCCCACAAGGGCTTCGTCGCCACGACCATCGCCTTCTTCGCCTGCGGCTTCCAGCTCATCTTCATCGCCACGCATCTGCCGAGCTATCTGGAGCTGTGCGGCATTCCACCAGCGGTCGGCGCGAGCGCGCTGGCCCTTATCGGTGTCTTCAATGCGATCGGCACGCTGGTCGTCGGCGGGCTTGGCGCACGCTACGGCAACGGCATGATGCTGGGGTTCGTATATCTCGCGCGCACCGCGGCCATCGCCGTCTACGTCCTGATGCCGGCAAGCGTCGAGACGACGCTCCTGTTCGCGGCCGTGATGGGCTTCCTGTGGCTGAGCGTCGTGCCGCTGGCCAGCGGGCTGATCGCGTCCATGTTCGGCACGGTCAATTTCGGCACCATCTTCGGCGTGATGTTCCTCAGCCACCAGGTCGGCTCGTTTCTGGGCGCCTGGCTCGGCGGGCTCAGCTTCGACATCTCGGGCGACTACACCGTTGCCTGGTGGAGCCTGATCGCGATCGGCCTCATGGCCACGCTGCTGCAGTTCGCCGCCAAGACAACGCCGGCCCCGGCGGCGGCCTGATGACAAAGGCGCAAACGGGCATCGATGCGTTTCTGTCGCGGCTGCCATTCGTGTGCGAATTCGGCATTGCGCCGATCCTGGTGGAGCCGGGCCGCGTGATCGTCGAAATGCGCTACCAGGACCGTTTCTCGACGCCGCCGGGGCTTTTCCCGGCGTCGATCGTGGGCGCGGTCGGCGACGTTGCCGCCGTCTCGTCATGTCTGACCATGGTGCCGGCCGGCCATGCGGTCGCGACGCTGGACTTCACCATCAAGATGACGAACCCCGCCAGGGGTGAGCGCCTGCGGGCGGAAGGCCGCGTGCTGCAGCACGGTCGCACGATCTCGACCGCGGCGGCCGATATCTGGGCCGGCGACGGCGGCGATGACCTCATCCACTGCGGCGGGCTCCTGGCGACCGCGAGAAGCTTCAAGCTGACGCGCTAGGCGTCATTCCCGCACGGGATAACTCAAACGATCCGGAACACCTGGCCCGAGCCGGGGTCGCGGTAGAGGTCCACGCGGTCGCCGTTCCAGTGGTAGTCGAAGTGCCGGCCCTGCCGGGCATTGCCGGCGAGGTCGGGGTAGAACAGACCGACGCAGTCGCCGTCGTCGCAGCGGACGCTCGGGTAGACGACACCGTCGGCGCCGGCCCGGCGCAGGGCGTCGCCGAGAGCCTGGGCGGCGGTGTAGTCGTCGGGATCGAGGGGTGCCGCGTGGTCTATATCGCCGCCGCGCAGGTCGTGCAGGCTGCCTTCCACGTCGAGCAGGATCTCGCGGAACTGGGAGGTCCAGCCCGCCGTCTCATTGGTCCGGGCCATGAATCGGCCGTGGTGGTAGACGGTTTCCAGGAGAGCGACGTCGAAACGGTCGCCGGCGTAAAGCACGCCGGCCGTGCCGTCGCTGAACCGGCTCGGCCGGTCCGGGCTGACATGGGTGAACGGCGCCATCAGGAAGGTGGCGCCGGGGCCGCCGACGCGCCGCGCGGCGGGCACCAGGTCGAGGTTACCGATCGTTTCCATCAGTCGCGGATTGGTCTTCTGCTCGGCCGAGATCAGGAGCGGCCAATCGGCCGGGTCGGCGATATCCTCGAACAGGTCGATGGGCGGGAAGAGGCTGCGGATGATGCGGAACGCCGGCCGCCACTCGACGGCCGCGACTGCTACCGTCGTGACATCGATCACCAGGCGCCGCGCTCGGCGTCGAGGTAGCGGCGCACTCGCATCAGGTCGGTCAGCTCGCCGCCCAGCATCACGTCGAGCGCCGTGCGGCCGCCGAAGGCCGCGTTCGGCGCCTTGATCCAGGCATAGGCGCGCTGCGGCTCACGGAAGATGGTGCGCAGCGCCTTGTGCACGCCCATCAGGTTCGACAGCCGCGCCTTGCCGTCCCGCGTGATGCGGCCGGACTGGCCCGCCTTCCAGCGGCGGTAGGTCCGGACCGGCTGGTCGAGCAGCGTCGCGGCCTGCTCGTCGGTGATCTGCCAGTGCCGGAACAGGTTCAGCGTCGCCCGGAACATGGCCGCGGCCTCGGCGTCCGAGATCGGCGCCGGCGCGAAGTCCTGAGGCTGAGTATCGACGGGCAGTAGTTGCGGCATGGCATCCTCAAGCAATCTGGCATTATATACCTATTTTAATGCCAAATGACAAGGGAAATTCGAACGTGATGGCACATCCTTCGAGACGGGCCTGCGGCCCTCCTCAGGATGAGGTTTATGTGTGATATCAGTGTCTTACCTCATGCTGAGGAGCCGGCGAAGCCGGCGTCTCGAAGCATGCGATATCAGTCGGGGCCGGGCTCACCTGTCACGGAATGATGGCGATCTTCCCAAAGACCCGGCGTTCCTCGAGGATGCGGAAGGCCTCGCGGGTTTCCTCCAGCGGCAACCGCTCCTCCACCACCGGGCGCAGCTTACCGGTGCCGACCAGCTCCAGCAGCGCCTCGATATCGCTTTTCTCCCAGCCGTTCGAGCCCATGATGTTGTGCTCGAAGGTCCAGATGTAGCGGATGTCCTCTTTTGGATCGAAGCCGGCGGTGGCGCCGCAGGTCAGCAGCCGGCCGCCGCGTGTCAGACAGCGGATCGACGGCACCCAGGTATCGCCGCCGGTGAAGTTCACCACCACGTCGACGCCGCCGCCGCCCCAGACCCGGGGCTTGCCGAAGCGCTCGTGCACTTGGGGCATGAAGTCCTGCTCGGCGTAGTTGATGCCCTCGTCGGCGCCGAGGTCGTTCAGCTTGGCGATCTTCTCGTCGCTGGACGAGGCGGCGATGACATGTGCGCCGGCCATGCGGGCGAGCTGCACGCAGCAGGTGCCGACGCCGCCCGACGCGCCGAGGATCAGTACCTTCTCGCCGGCCGCGATCCGGCCGCGAGTAATCATCATGCGATAGGCGGTGCCGTATGCGCACGGCAGGGCCGCGGCGTCGGCATAGTCGATGGCGTCGGGCAGGGCGACCAGCTGGTCGGCCTCGACCCGGACGAACTCGGCCAGGCCGCCATCCATCATCTCACCTTGCAGCTTGCCGCGCTTGCGATCGATGGGGTCGATCACCACCCGGTCGCCGACCTTCCATCCCTCGACGCCTGCGCCGATCTCGGCGATGTCCCCGGCGAGATCGATGCCCATGATGATCGGCATCGGCACCTTGATGCCGGGCATGCCGCGCAGCGTGAAGATGTCGTGGTAGTTGAGCGTGCAGGCGCGTACCCGCAGCACGACCTGGCCTTCGCCCGGCGTCGGATCGGGCCAGCCGGTCTCCAGCGTGATGTCGTCGATGGCGCCGTGCGCGTGCAGGACCTGGGCTTTCATGGTTCGGTTCCCGTTACATTGACTGTCGTTCGCAGGTCAGCGTCGGAACTCGCGCGTCGCGCGCTCGATCAGCACCTTGCGGTCGACCTTGTTGGTGCCGGCGAGCGGCAGTTCCTCCACGAACGTCACCTGCCGTGGATGCTGATAGGGCGGCGCGTTCTCAAGCGCGTACTGCTTGATCTCTTCGGAGGTCGGCGCCGCGCCGCCGCGCGGCACCACGAAGGCGACTGGCAGTTCGCCCTTGATTTCGTCCGGCACCGGAACGACGGCCGCCTGCATGACCGACGGATGACCCTCCAGCATTTTCTCGACCTCGCCCGGATAGATGTTCTCGCCGCCGCAGACGAACATGTCGTCGGCGCGGCCGACGAAGAAGAAGAAGCCGTTCTCGTCGCGCCGCATGACGTCGCCGGTGTCGTACCAGCCGTCCTGCACGCGCTTCGCCGTTTCCTCGGGCTGCTGCAGGTAGCCGGGCATGATCGCTCTATTGCGCACCAACAGAACGCCCTGGTTCTCGTCCGGGCCGTCGACGAGGCGCAGCTCGGCATGCGGCGAAGCGTGACCAAGCGACAGCTTCGGTTTCGGCAGCCCGTCGGGATGCGGACCGAAGGCGATCGGGCTCGACTCCGTGGTGCCGTAGGTGTTGTTGACGACGGCGTTCGGGAACACGCGCGCGATCTGGTCCATGAGCGCGTCCGTCGACGGCGCCGATCCGGTCATCACCACCTCGACGCTGCTCAGGTCGAGGCTCTCGAGCAGGTCGGTCTCGCGCATCGCCAGCGCCAGCATGGTCGGCACCGAGGTCAGCATGGTGCAGCGGTGGCGGGCGATGGCCTCCAGATAGGCGCGCGCCGTGAACCGGTTCAAAAGAACCTCGGTCGCGCCCGCCGCCGTCAGCATCTTGGTGAAGAACAGCGCGTTCATGTGAAACAGCGGCGCGGCGACCAGCGCCCGCACCTCGCCCATGGGCAGCGACGAATCCAGCAGCGAGCGGACCGCCCAGACATAGCCGCCATGGGTCAGCGGCACGCCCTTGGGCCGGCCGGTCGAGCCGGAGGTATAGAGCACGTTGGCGAAGTCTTCGGGCGCCATGCGGGCGACCTCGAGCGGACCGGGGTCGAGCAGGTCAGACCATTCGTCGGTGTCGAGCCGCACGACGTCGAGGCCCGCTGGCACCAACGGCGCCCGCTCGCCGTCGGCCAACACCAGCCGCAGTTCGGAGTTCTGCGCGATATGCGCGACCGTCGCCGGCGGCAATTTGTGGTTAGCCGGCACCGCCACCAGACCCGCCCGCATGATGCCGAAATAGGCGACGATGTAGCGGGCGCTGTTGGCGGCGAGGATGCCGACGGCGTTGCCGCGCGTGAGGCCGCGGTTCAGCAGGCCGCGCGCCACGGCATCGGCGGTGGCCCGCAGCTCGCCGTAGGTCCACGTCGTTTCCTCGCCATCCTCGGCGATCTCGATCAGCCAGGGATGGTCGTCGGCTCGTTCCGGGTTGATGATGTCGCCGAGGTTGCCGGTGTCGGTCATCGCGCCCCCCTCAGCCACGCTGCGCGCCGTAGCAACCACGGCCGATGGCGGTCAGGCGCCCCTGGTCGTCGGTGACGTCGACGTCGACCACGCCGACGGTGCGGCCGATCCGGCGGGCAATAGCGCGGGCCGTCAGCTTGGCGCCGCTCGACGGCCGCAGATAATCGACGCGGAAGTTGATGGTCGGCACGCCGCCGTTGACCACGGCGGCGACGGCGAAATCGCCGACGGTGTCGATCAGCGCCGCGATCGGGCCGCCGTGAAACTGGCCTTTCATCGGCCCGCCGCGCTCGAACTCCGGCCGCATGGGCATGGTCATCACGACCTCGCCCTGCTCGGCGTCGACCGACTCGACCGTCAGATTCATAAACCGGATGAACGGCGAGCCCTCAAGCCAGGCTTGCATGACCTCCGCCGTGACGTTTTCCGACATTCCCACTCCCCCGCATCTCGCACATCGACGCCGTCCAGGACCGTCGACGTGACAATAGGATTCCATCCCGACAGTGCGCCGGGCAATCGCCAATGGTGTTGCGATGCTGCTGGCGACCCCGAATGTTTTCCCCGCCCACCGATCTTATTGTATTTTGTGCGCTTGTGTCCGTTCGGACGGGCCGGCCTTCGGCCAATCATGTATGGGGGTGCGACAGCATGGCGAATACGCTCGATCATTTCATGTGGGCCGGTCCGGATCTGGACGCCGCGACAGCCTGGTTCCGGGAGATGAGCGGGGTCGATCCGGTGGTCGGCGGCTCGCACCCAAGCCACGGCACCCGCAACACGCTAGTTTCGCTGGGCGACGCGGTCTATCTCGAGATCATCGCGCCCGATCCCGCGTTGGACAGCACCAGCACGCTGCGCGAACGCTTCGAACGCATGGCGCGCCCTGGCGTTCAGGCCATGATCTTCGCAACGTCGGACTTGGCAGCCGTGCAGCGCGCGTATGCCGCGGCCGGCATCGCGGCGGAAATGCTGGACATGTCGCGCGACACGCCGAGCGGCGATACCATTCATTGGAGCATGACGATCCCGGAAGAGACCGAGCTCGGCTATTTCGTGCCCTTTTTCATCAACTGGGGCGACACCACGCATCCGGCGGCGACGTCGCCCAAGGGCTGCACGCTCAGCGGGTTCGAGGTCGGCCACCCCGAGGCCGCCCGTGTCGGTGAGCTCTGGCGCGCCCTCGACATCGACCTGGAGGTCGCGCGTGCCGATGCCCCCTGCATGCGGGCGACGCTCGACACGCCGAACGGACCGCTGGTCCTGACCAGCCCGGGCTGATCCTCAGATCTCGAAGGTCACGCCCTGGGCCAGCGGCAGCGCCGTGCCGTAGTTGACCGTGTTGGTGGCGCGGCGCATGTAGGCCTTCCAGGCGTCGGAGCCGGCTTCGCGGCCGCCGCCGGTTTCCTTCTCGCCGCCGAAGGCGCCGCCGATCTCGGCCCCGGACGGGCCGATATTGACGTTGGCGATGCCGCAGTCCGAGCCCGCGGCCGAGACGAAGGTCTCCGCCTCGCGCATGTCGCCCGTGAAGATCGACGACGAGAGGCCCTGCGGCACGTCGTTGTGCAGTTGGATCGCCTCATCGAGGGTGTCGTAGCGCATGACGTAGAGGATCGGCGCGAAGGTCTCTTCCTTGACCATCGGCGTCTGCGCCGGCATTTCGACCAGCGCCGGCCGGACGTAATAGGCATCGTCGCCCGCGTCTTCGAACGCCCGCTCGCCGCCGGTCACCTGGCCGCCGGCCTGCGTCGCGTCGTCAAGCGCGCGACCCATCGCCTGGAACGCGGCTTCGTCGATCAGCGGGCCGACCAGCGTCGCGGCATCGCGCGGGTCGCCGATCGCGACGCCCTGATAGGCTTTCTGCAGCGCCGGCACGACCTGGTCGTAGACATCGTTGTGCACGATCAGCCGGCGCAGCGTTGTGCAGCGCTGCCCGGCCGTGCCCATGGCCGCGAAGGCGACACCGCGCACGGTCAGGCCGACATCGGCCGTCGGCGCCACGATCGCCGCGTTGTTGCCGCCGAGCTCGAGCACCGAACGGGCGAAGCGCTTCGCCAGCCGCGGGCCGACCTCGCGGCCCATGCGGGTCGAGCCGGTGGCCGAGACCAGCGGCACGCGGGCGTCGTCGACCAGCGCCTCGCCGGCCGCCTTGTCTCCGACGATGACCTGTAGCAGTCCCTCCGGCGCGTCGCCGAAGGCCGCCAGCGCCCGCCGACAGATGGCGTCCGTCGCGAGCGCCGTCAACGGCGTCTTCTCGGACGGCTTCCAGATCACCGGATCGCCGCAGATCAGCGCTAGCGCCGCGTTCCATGACCAGACCGCGACGGGAAAATTGAAGGCCGTGATCACGCCGACGGGCCCGAGCGGATGCCAGCTTTCCATCATCCGGTGGTCGGGCCGTTCAGAGGCGATGGTCTTGCCGTAGAGCATACGCGACTGGCCGACGGCGAAGTCGCAGATGTCGATCATCTCCTGGACCTCGCCTTCGCCTTCGGAGGCAATCTTGCCGGCCTCCAGCGTCACCAGGCGGCCGAGGTCGGATTTCGCGGCGCGCAGCTCCTCGCCCAGCAGGCGCACCAGCTCGCCGCGCCGCGGCGCCGGCACCGACCGCCATTCCTTGAACGCCGCCTCGGCCTTGGCGATGGCGGCCTGGGTTTCCGTCGCGCCGGCGACGGTGAGTTGCGCCATGGTCGAGCCGTCGATGGGCGAGCGCACCGCCAGCCGGCCGGACTCCAGCACCTCTTTCGGCACGCCCAGGCGGGCGAGAAGGTCATGGGCTTCTTGGGCGGCGGAGGGAAGGGTCGTCATGGTGGGCATGTCCTCATCTCGGCCACGTCGATCGCGGCTCTCGCGAAAACACTATACCGGCGTCAGGCGGCCGTGGCGCGGGCGTTACGGTCTGCCCGGTCTGTCCGGTCCGTTGAGAAGACGGCGCCGAAGCGGTTGCCGAGGAAGTCGTCGAGCGCGATCTGCTCCTGGCGCACGAAGCCTCGTTGCGGCAGCGCGCCATTCGCCAGCATGTCGAGGACGGCGCAGATCGCCGACGCCGTGGTCATCTGGATCGCGGTGCGCTCGCGGCCGAAATACTCGCCCGCATAAACGCGGTGCGCGAAGGTTTCCTGCGACAGCCGGCCATCCTTCTCGCCGGTGACGGTGATGAAGATGACCACCACGTCCTGCGGCGTCGTCGGCAGCGCGTTCTCGAAGATGTCCTTCAGCACCTCGCGTCGGGCGCCCAGCCGCAGATCGTGCAGCAGCACCTTCATGATGGCGCAATGGCCGGGATAGCGGATGGTGCGGTAGTTGAGCGTGCGGACCTTGCCGTGCAGCGTCTCGCACAGCGTGCCGAGCCCGCCCGAGGTGTTGAAGGCCTCGTAGCGCACGCCGTCGAGCGAGAACTCCTCGCGTTCGGCCAGCGCCGGCGATTCGCGGATCTCGCCGTCGACAATGGCCTCGCAGGGCTCGAGATACTCGTTGATGACCCCGTCGGTGCTCCAGGTCAGGTTGTAGTTCAGGCCGTTCGAGGGGAACTCCGGCAGGGCGCCGACGCGCATGCGTACCTCGTCCAGCGTATCGAAACGCTGCGCCATGTCGTGCGCGGCGATGGAGATGAATCCGGGCGCCAGGCCGCATTGCGGAATGAACGCGCTCTTGGCGGTCGCCGCGAGCTGCTTCACCTGACGCGTACTGGCGACGTCCTCGGTCAGGTCGAGATAATGCACATCGGTCCGTGCCGCGGCGTTGGCGATCGGCAGTGTCAGATGGAAGGGCGCGGCGCTCAGCACCGCGAACTTGTCGGCCAGCAGGGCATCCAGCGCGGCCTTGTCCGAGATGTCGATAGGGGAGGTCAGCAGCGCGTTGCCGGCCTCGATATCGGCCAGCTGTGCGGTGTCTCGGTCGGCGACAGTGACATGGAAATCGCCGGTCGCGCTCAGCAATTCAGCGATTGTCTTGCCGATTTTCCCGGCGCCGATAACGGCTACGGCCCGCATCGCAATCTCCTCAAGCTGTGCCACCAATGTGGCTGAGGGCGGCCTCGGAAACCAGTTGCAGACTTGCACTTTATCAGGCATTGCTTAACAAATTGCCTATATTGACTTTGCATTATGCAACTTACCGAGATCGACCGGCTGCTGATCCGCCATTTGCGGGAAAACGCGCGGATATCGACAACCGACCTTGCGCGCCGCGCCGACGTCTCGCGCACCACGGTGCAGAACCGGATCGAGCGGCTGGAGCGCGAGGGCGTGATCGCCGGCTACACGCTGAAATATGGACCCGCCTACGAGCGCGCGCTGGTCCGCGCCCACATCATGATCACCGCCTCGCCCAAGGCCTCGCAGGCCATCGAGGCCGAACTGCGCGGCATGGACGAGGTCCGGGCCCTGCATTCGGTGAGCGGCGAATACGACATGATCGCCGACGTCGCCGCCGGGTCGGTCGCCGAGATCGACGCGGCCATCGACCGCATCGGCCTGATCGACGGCGTCGAACGCACGATGTCGTCGGTGCTGCTCTCCACCAAGATCGACCGCTAGCTATTTGACCTGGCCGTACCGGCGCTTACCATAGCGGTTGAGGATCCCCTTACAGCGCAAGCCGCGACCGGCGGAGAGCAGGCATGCCATCAAGTTCCGCGTCTCAGGAAAAAAACGAACGACCGTTGGACATCGACGTGGCGTTCGACGCCGTCGTCGTCGGCGCGGGCTTCGCCGGCATGTACATGCTGCATTGCCTGCGCGGGCTCGGCCTGTCGGCGCGGGTCTATGAGGCCGCCGGCGGCGTCGGCGGCACCTGGTACTGGAACCGCTATCCCGGCGCGCGCTGCGATGTCGAGAGCATGCAGTATTCCTATTCGTTCTCCGAAGAACTGGACCAGGAATGGTCCTGGTCGGAGCGGTATTCGCCGCAGCCGGAGATCCTGGACTACGCCAACCACGTCGCCGACCGCTTCGACCTGCGCCGCGACATCCGCTTCGATACACGCGTGACGGCGGCAACCTTCGACGAGGCGGAAAAGTGCTGGACCGTTGAGACCGACCGCGGCGATAGGGTGACGGCGCGGTTCTGCATCATGGCCGTCGGCTGCCTGTCGGCCGCCAACCTGCCGCCGTTCGAGGGCATGGATGAATTCCGGGGTCCGATCTATCACACCGGCCACTGGCCGCATGACGGCGTCGACTTCACGGGCCTCAGGGTCGGGGTCATCGGCACCGGGTCGTCGGCGATCCAGTCCATCCCGATCATCGCCGAACAGGCGGCGTCGCTCACCGTCTTCCAGCGCACACCGAACTATTCGGTGCCGGCCTGGAACGACAAGCTGGACCCCGAGTACGAACGCGCCATCAAATCGGACTATCCGGCCTTCCGGGCGAAGGCGCGGGCCCGGCCGACCGGGTTCTATTTCGAGTTCAATACGGCGCCGGCGCTGGAGGCGACGCCGGAAGAGCGCGAACGGCAGTACGAAGAGTTCTGGGCCCGCGGCGGCCTGCCGTTCCTGGGCGCCTACGGGGACCTGTTGTTCGAGAAGGACGCCAACGACACCATCGCCGAGTTCGCGCGCAACAAGATCCGCGGAATCGTCAAGGACCCGGCGACGGCCGAGCTGCTGTGCCCGGACAACGTCTTCGGCTGTAAACGCCTCTGCGTCGACACCGGATATTTCGCAACCTACAACCTGCCGCACGTGCAGCTGGTCGACGTCTCGAAAAAGCCAATCGAGCGGTTCACCGAAAAGGGCGTCGTGACGGACGGCGTCGAGTACGAATTCGACGCCGTCGTCTGCGCCACCGGCTTCGCGGCCATGACCGGCTCGTTCGACAGGATCGCGATCACCGGCCGCGACGGCCTGACGCTGAAGGAGAAGTGGCGTGCCGGTCCCCGCACCTATCTGGGACTGACCTCGGCCGGCTTCCCAAACCTGTTCATGATCACCGGGCCCGGCAGCCCGTCGGTGCTCGCCAGCATGATCCAGGCCATCGAGCAGCATGTCGACTGGATTGCCGACTGCCTGGGCCACCTGCGCGACACCGGCGCCGACATCATCGAGCCGACGATCCCTTACGAGGACGACTGGGTCGAACACGTGAACGAGGTGGCCCAGGTCTCGCTGCGCTCGACCTGCAGCTCCTGGTACGTCGGCGCCAACATCCCCGGTCGGCCGCGCGTGTTCATGCCCTATATCGGTGGCTTCCCGATTTATGTCAGCAAGTGCAACGACGTCCTGTCGAACGGTTTCGAAGGCTTCGCCATCGATGGTGCGGCCGACGCCGACGCAAGCCCACGCATCCGCTTCACCGAACGCTGGCGCGCCGAGCTGGACCTGGACGTGATCTCGCCCGCCGCCGTCGCCGCCAAGCGCGTGCCGGTGGTCTGAGGCTCGGTCAGGCGTCCATCGCCAGCAGTTCGTTCAGGTGTCTGTCGAGTTGCGCCAGGGCCTCGGGATCGGCGCCGAACAGCGCGAGGTGGCCGTCGATGGTTTCGATCGGCCGGAACTCGGCGTCGGGGATCAGCCGCCACTCGGCTTCGCAATCGGCCGGCGGGAAAAACATGTCCGTCGACATCGGCATCACGAACGTCTTCGCCTTGATCCGCCCCAGCGCCGCGCGCAGGTCGCCGCCGGCATGACGGCTGACGTCGCCGCGCTGCCATTTCCAGGCCATGCACAACAGGTCATTCGGATCCATCACCGAGAAGTAGCCGTTCATGAAATTGACGATGAAGTCGTCCATGGACGAGAAGCCGAGCGCCTTGTGACGCTCCTGCTGGAAGAATTCGGTGCTCCAGCCCATCACCGCCCACATCTTGGCGTGGCGCAGCAGGCCTTCGCGCACATCGGCCGATGACGCATAGAAGCCCTTGTTGAAGCCGGGGTCCGAGGTGATGGCGTCGACCAGCGTCTCGGTGAACAGGGAATCGTGGATCGTGTTCCTGGCCGTTCCGGCGATGGGCGCCGTGCGTTTGACCATCTCGGGGTAGCGCACGGCCCATTCGTAGGTCTGTTGCGCGCCCATGGAGCCGCCGACGACCAGCGCCAGGCTCTCCAAACCGAATTTCTCCGTCACCAGCCGGTGTTGCGCCCGCACGTCGTCGCCGATGCGCACCTTCGGAAAGTTTGCCATGCCGCCCGGCGGCGGCGTGTTGTGCGGCGACGTCGACAGGCCGTTGCCGATCTGATTGACCAGAATGATGAAGTACTTCGCCGGATCGAGCGCCCGGCCCTCGCCGGTATAGACATCCTCCAAAATCTTGCTGGTGCCCGAGTACCAGGTCGGAAACAGGATGGCGTTGTCCTTGGCCGCGTTCAGCTCCCCGAACGTCGCGTAGGCGAGATTGCAGTCGCGGATGGTGCCGCCTTCCTCCAGCTCCAGATTGCCGATGTTGTGCAGCTCGTAAGGGCCATGCAGGTCCTGCGAGTAGTAGTCGTTGGCGATCATCTTGATGTCTCCCATGTGCGCGGGCGTCGGCCGAGAGCGCCGAGCCTCGGCCGGTCCGGTCGCGCTGATGTTTTTGTCGGCACGGGTCGTTGCGCGGCGCTAGGCGAGCGCGAACCCTTCGTAACCCTTGGCCGCGATCTCGTCGCACCGCTTGCGATAGCCGCCGACGCCCTCCGGATCCAGATAGGGCAGGAAGGCGCGCGGCTTGCCGTCGATGTTCGAGCTCATGTACCAGGAGTCGGACTTGGGTATCAGCGTCATGTTGATGACCTCGTTGACGTGCGCCACCCATTCCTTCTGCGCCTTGGGCGTTGCTTCGATGGTGGCCTTGCCGGTCTTTTCCATGTGCGCGATGCAGTCCGTCACCCACTCGACATGCTGCTCGATCGCCACCGGCATGTTGGTCAGCACCGACGGGCTCTGCGGCCCGGTGATGGTGAACAGGTTGGGGAACTTGGCGACCGAGATGCCGAGATAGCTGTGCGGGCCGTCCGCCCATTCCTGTTCCAGCGTGGCGCCGCCGCGGCCCGTCAGGTGGAGCGCCTTTAATGGACCGGTCATGGCGTCGAAACCGGTGGCGAGCACGATGATATCGAATTCGTACTCCCGGCCGCCGGCGCGGATGCCGTTCTCGGTGATCTCCTCGATTCCACCGTCGGTGGCGGCATCGACTAGCAGGACGTTGGTCTTGTTGAAGGTCTCGTAATAGTTGGTGTCGAGCGGCTGACGCTTGCAGCCGTAATAGTGACCCTTCGGCATCAGCCGTTCGGCCACGTCGGGGTCCTTCACCGTCGCGCGGATCTTGCGCTTGATATAATCGGCGCAGAGCGCGTTCGCTTCCTCGCTGAAGAACATGTCCTGGTAATTGCCGAGCCAGAAGGCGAAGCCGCCGGCGTCCCACATCCTGTCGAACTCGGCTTCGCGCTGCTCGGGCGTGTCCTCCAGCGCCGATCGCGGAATGAAGTAGTGCTCCTGGCCGAAGAAGGACTCCCGGATGCGTTCGACGATGCCGTCATAGTCGTCCTTGCGGGACTTGACCAAGTCCGGGTCGACCTTGCCGTTGCGCGCCGGCACGCAATAGTTGGCCGTGCGCTGGAACACGGTCATGTGCTTCGCCTGCTGGGCGATTTCGGGGATCGCCTGTACTGCCGTGGCGCCGGTGCCGATCACGGCGACGCGCTTTGCCGTAAAGTCGACGCCTTCCTTCGGGAACTTGCTGGTGTGGTACCACGTGCCCTTGAAGTCCTTCAGGCCGCGAAACTCCGGAACGTTCGTGTCCGACAGGCTGCCGACCGCGGCGACGAGATAACGCGCCGTCACCGGTTCGCCTTTGTCCGTCTGCACCGTCCATAGGTTCGTCTCTTCGTCGAACGCGCCGCCCGTCACGCGCGTGTCGAACTGGATGTCGCGCTTCAGGTCGTGCCGCTGGGCGACGTGCTCGAGATACTTCAGGATCTCGGGCTGCTGGGGATAGCGCTCCGACCACTCCCACTCGCGCAGCAGCTGTTTGTCGAAGGTATAGCAGTAGATGTAGGAATCCGAGTCGCAGCGGGCGCCGGGGTAACGGTTCCAATACCAGGTGCCGCCGACGGTATCGCCGGCCTCGAAAACACGTACCTTCAGTCCCAGTTTGTCGCGAAGCGTCTTCAGCATGTACATGCCGGAGAACCCGGCGCCGATGACGACCGTATCGAAGTCTGGAGTAACGCTTGCCATCTGTTCCTCCCACGGATGTTGGGCAACAGCTGTTTTCGTTCTCCGCTCGCCTTGTTTTGGGGTGGACTGGTTAAGGTACGAAATCTACGCGCACGCCCCACGTCGTCTGCGAGCCAGAAATCGACCGAACCTTATGGTTAACGAGTATGACGGCGGCGCCGGGCGAACACAATCGACGGCGGCTGTCGGACCGTGACGAATTGGAGGATTGCGCAATACTGCGCCCGCGCATGCGCCAGTCCGAGCGTTCGCGCATCGAACTGACCTGGACATCACCTCACCCGCGCCCATGCCACTGAAGCGGGGCTAGATCCTGGGGAGAGATGACTTTGATAGCCAAAACAGCTATATTAGCTGTATGAAGTCCGTTTCTGCGATCGATGCCAAAAACCGCTTTGGGCAGCTTTTGGACGCGGCCCAACGGGAACCTGTGACCGTCACCAAGAAGGGGCGCCCGGCTGCCGTCGTATTGTCGGTGGAGGACTACGAACGTATTCGAGGCGCAGCACGACGCCGGTTGCTGGCGACGATCGACAAAGCCCAAGAAGAGGCCGCCGCCAAAGGCTTGACCGAAGAGGAGCTTGAACAGCTCTTGGCGGATGAGAGCTGAGCGCGTTGTCCTCGATACGAATGTTCTGATCAGCGCGGCTCTGACAGGCGGCAAGCCATTCCAGGTTCTCCAAAGAGTGCTTGAGCATGGCGTACTGATCTTTTCCGATGCCACGTTCGAAGAGTTCGCTGTTCGGATCGGAAGGCAGAAGTTCGACCGATATGTCAGCCGGCAACGGCGAAGCGAGCTTTTGGCGGATCTCCAAGCAGTGGCCGAGTGGACAACGATTACCGGCGCGCTTCAGGCATGCCGGGATCCCGAAGACGACAAGTTTCTCGAAACAGCGCTTGCAGCAAGGGCCGACTGCGTCGTGACCGGCGACACCGATCTGTTGGTGCTCGACCCTTTCGAAGACATCCGCATCGTCACCGCGGCTGGCTATCTGGAAGCGGTCTCGAAATGAAAACACCGCATCGGGATTACCTGCACTGCGTCTTGTAGGCCGTAGGGGGCATTGCTAACGTCGCGGAAACGGGAGGTGTCGATATGGATTTGGGGCTTCGCGACAAGCGCGCGTTGGTGACGGGCGCCAGCAAGGGCATCGGGCGGGCCGTGGCGGACGCGCTCGCCGCCGAGGGCTGCCATCTGGCGCTGGTGGCGCGGAACGCGGACGTGTTGCAGGCGGCGGCCGACGAGATCCGGGCGAAGGCAAACGTCAATGTCGAGACCTGCTCGGCCGATCTGTCCACATCGGACGGTCAGCAGACGGTGGTGGCGGGGTTCCCGGACGTCGATCTGGTGATCAACAACGCCGGCTCGAACCCGGCCGGCGAGATCGATCAGATCGACGAGGAAACCTGGCGCGACTCCTGGGATCTGAAGGTCTTCGGCTACATCAACCTTTGCCGGGCCTATTTCGCGAACATGAAATCGCGCGGTGACGGCGTGATCGTGAACATCATCGGCGCCGCCGGCGAACGAATGAACGCGAGCTACATTCTCGGCAGCAGCGGCAATGTCGCGCTCATGGGCCTGACCAAGGCGCTCGGCGCCCGCGCGCCTGATGTCGGCGTGCGTGTCGTCGGCGTTAATCCCGGCCTGACCGCGACCGAGCGGGCGCAGCAGATGCTCAGGACCTGGAGCGAGCAGAAGTTCGGCTCATCGGAGCGGACGGACGAGGTCCTGGCAGAAATGAACCTGCCGTTCGGCCGCATGGGCGAGCCCACCGAGGTCGCGGACCTCGTCACCTTCCTGGCCTCGCCCCGCGCCGCCTATATCAGCGGCACCATCGTCACCATCGACGGCGGCGCGGTTAATCGCTAGAGCAAGTATTTACTACGCCGGACCTCAAGTTTGTTGGTCACCCCGGCGAAGGCCGGGGTCCATGCAGGCGCGCCGCAGCATGCCCCATGTCAGTATGGACCCCGGCCTTCGCCGGGGTGACGATTGGGACAGTGGCCGGACTTGAACGCGTCGCGCTCTAGGTCCGCATTCGCGTGCCGGTCGGATCGTAGAGTGGCTTGAGGCTGGCTTCGGCGGCGAAACGCGTGCCGGCGACCTCGATTTCATAGGTATCCGCGAGTAGATCGGCCTCCGTTTCCGTCGGATCGCATGGCACGTAGCCCAGGCCGATGGCGCTGCCCAGATGGTGACCGTAGTTGCCGGAGGTCAGATAGCCGACCATGCGCCCGGCGCGCCAGATCGGTTCGGTGTGATAGAGCAGCGGCTCGGGGTCGGTCAGGCGGAACTGCAGCAGCCGTTGTGTCAGGCCTTGCCGTCGTTTCGCCAGCACCGCGTCGCGGCCGATGAAGTCGCCGAACCGCGACGCCCGCTTGTCGACCTTCACGGCGAAGCCGAGGCCCGCTTCCAGAACATGGTCCTCGTCGCCGATGTCATGGCCGAAATGGCGGAAGGCTTTTTCGATGCGGCAGGAATCCAGCGCGTGCATGCCGCAAAGCCGCAGCCCGTGGTCATCGCCGCGCGCGACAATGGCGTCGAACACGTGTCGCGCCTGCTCTGTCGGCACATAGAGCTCCCAGCCCAGCTCGCCGACATAGGAAATGCGGTGGGCGCGGACCAGACCCATGCCAAGCTCGATTTCCCGCGCGGTCGCGAATGGGAAGGCCGCATTCGACAGGTCGGCGTCGGTCAACGGCTGCAGCAGATCGCGCGCCTTCGGCCCCATGACCGCGATCACTGACTCGGCGCTGCTGGCGTCCCAGACATGGCAATGGGCATCGTCCGGGATCGACCGTTGCAGCCAGGCGAGGTCGCGCCCCGCGGTCGCGGCCGCGGTGACGACAATGAACGCCGTCTCCGACAAGCGCGTGATCGTCAGGTCGGCCACGATGCCGCCGCGCTCGGTCAGCCACTGGGTGTAGACGATACGCCCCGGCGCGACATCGACGTCGTTGGCCGAGACACGTTGCAGTACGTCGCAGGCGTCCCGGCCCTCGACCCGGAACTTGGCGAAGGAGGTCAGGTCGAACAGACCGACGGACTCGCGCACGGCCTGGTGCTCGTCGGCCGAATACTCGAACCAGTTCTGCCGCTTCCAGGAATAGACATATTCCGGCCGCCGCCCGCGCGCCTGTTCGGGCGCCGGCAGATACCAGTTCGGACGTTCCCAGCCGGCCACCTCCCCGAAGCAGGCGCCGCGCGCTTCCAGGCGCTCGTGCAGCGGCGACTGGCGCACGTTTCGCGCGGTCGCGTATTGCCGGTAGGGGAAGTGATCGGCGTAGAGCAGGCCCAGCACCTCGCTGGCGCGCTGAAACAGGTACGTGCGGTTGCCCTGGAACGGCTGCATGCGGCGGATGTCGACGTCCCACAGATCGAACGGGGGCTCGCCGCCGTCCATCCATTGGGCCAGCGCCTGGCCGGCGCCGCCGGCGGACTGAATGCCGATTGAGTTGAAGCCGGCGGCGACATAGAAGTTCCGCAGCTCGGGCGCCTCGCCCAACAGATAGCGGTCGTCCGGCGTAAAGCTCTCCGGTCCGTTGAAAAATGTATGGATGCCGGCCGTTTCCAGAAGCGGAAACCGGGCGACGGCGGCCGCCAGGATCGGCTCGAAGTGGTCGATATCCTCGGGCAGCTGGTCGAAGCAAAAGTCTTCCGGAATGCCGTCCATGCCCCAGGGTTTGGCGACGGGCTCGAAGGCGCCCAGCAGGATCTTGCCGGCATCTTCCTTGTAGTAGGCGTGCTCATCCGGCACCCGCAGTACCGGCAGATCGCGCGGCAGGTCCGGGATCGGCTCGCTCAGGATGTAGAAATGCTCACAGGCGTGCAGCGGCACGTTGACGCCGGCCATGCGGCCGACCGCGCGGCCCCACATGCCGGCGCAATTGACAACATACTCCGCCGCGATGTCGCCTTGCGCCGTGCCGACGCCCGTCACCTGTCCTTCCTTCCGGTGGATCGCGGTGACGGCCGTGTTCTCGAATATGGCGACGCCGTTCTGCCGGGCGCCGGCGGCGAGCGAGAGCGCGATATTCGCCGGATCGGCCTGGCCGTCCTTCGGCACATAGACGCCGCCCTTGACGCCGTCGCCGTTCAGCAGCGGATAGCGCGCCAGGCACTCCGCGGCCGAAATCTCTTCGATCTCGACGCCGAAAATCCGGGCCATCGAGGCGCCGCGCCGCAGCTCCTCCAGCCGCTCGTCGGTCAGCGCCACGTTGATCGAGCCGTTGCGCTTGAACCCTGTCGCCACGCCGGTCTCGGCTTCCAGGCCGCCATAGAGTTCCTGCGAGTATTTCGCGAGGCGGGTCATGTTCTGCGTCGCGCGGAGCTGCGAGATCAGCCCGGCCGCATGCCAGGTGGTGCCGCTGGTCAGCTGCTTGCGCTCCAGCAGCACGACATCGGTCCAGCCGAGCTTGGCCAGGTGATAGGCGACGGAGCAGCCGATAACGCCGCCACCGATGATGACGGCGCGGGCATGGCGGGGCAGGTCGGTCATGCGCGTTTCCCTTTCGCCCGACAGTCTGACAGGCCGCGTTGGACCTGTTCAACCAGCCTGCTTAACATAACCACGACACGATGCCGCCAATGGGTGGGGGAGGACGCATGTCGCTGGCCTCGGTAGGAGATACGGCAGTCGTACGCGAACCGGCCGAGATCCTGGCAGCCGTTGAGCGGTTGGGCCCCGTTATCGATGCGGCGGCGGAAACGGCCGATCGCGAGCGGCGCCTGCCGGCCGAACTGCTGGACGCGCTGCACGAGGCGGCGCTGTTCCGTCTGCTGCTGCCGCGGCAATTCGGCGGCGCGGAAGTCGGCCCGCCGACCTTCTTCCAGGTGATCGAGGCCGTCGCCAAGCACGACGCCAGCACCGCCTGGTGTCTGTGTCAGGCGAACGGCTGCGCCATGACCGCCGCCTATCTCGAACCCGAGGTCGCGGACAAGATCTGGGGCCACGACCCGCGGGCCGTGCTGGCTTGGGGGCCGGGCAAGGGCGACGCGGTTGTCGAGGGCGGCGCCTATCGGTTGAGCGGCAACTGGTCGTTCGCCAGCGGCGGCCGGCACGCGACGTGGCTCGGCGCGCAGTCGACCGTGGTCGAGCCGGACGGCAAGCCGCGCCGTCTCGCCGACGGCACGGTCGCGGTCCGCATCCTGCTGTTTCCGGCCGACCAGGCCGAATTCACCGACATCTGGGATGTAATCGGCCTGCGCGGCACCGGCAGCGACGCCTATGCCGTGGCGGATCTGGCGGTGGTGCACGACCATTCCGTCGCCCGCGACGCGCCTGACGAACGGCGCTGCGAGACGCCGCTCTATCAGTTCCCGGCCATGAGCCTCTACGCCACCGGCTTCTCGGCCACGGCGCTCGGCATCGCCCAGACCATGCTGGCGGCATTTATCGCGCTTGCCGCCGGCAAGACGCCGCGCCTTGCCCGCGAACGGCTGAGGGACAATGCCGTGATCCAGTCCGAGACCGCCCAGGCGCAGGCGCGCCTCGGTTCGGCGCGCGCGTTCCTGTTGAGCGAGTTGAGCGAGATCTGGGACGACGTCTCCGCCACCAACCGCCTGACGGCGGCGCAGCGCATGCGCATCCGCCTCGCCGCGACGCACGGCATTCACGAAGCGAAGTCGACGGCCAACATGGTCTACGAGCTCGCCGGCGCCACGGCGATCTTCGCCAGCGGCCCTTATGAACGCCGCTTCCGCGACATCCACACCGTGGCCCAGCAACTCCAGGGCCGCCGCTCGCACTTCCAGACCGTCGGCGCCTATCTGCTCGGTCATCCGCCTGATATGTCGGTCATTTGATTCAGTAACAGACGTAGGGGAGACAGGCATGGCGAATGCCCATGACGACGCCGCGGCCGCGCGCGAGCGATTGCGCGAGGTGCTGGCGAAGCGCGGCTATCTGTTGCCGCATCACGGGCTGCTGGCCGTGGCCGCGCCGGAGCTGCTGGCGGGCTACGACGCCGCCTATACGGCGCTGACGCTGCAGCCGCGGCGCATGTCCGAGCATAACAAGGAGTTCGTTTGGCTGGTCATCCTGACGGCGACCGAGGAGGCGCTGGCGACGCATCACATCCAGAAGTTCCGTGACGCCGGCGGCGACGACGCGTCGATCGAGGTTGCCTTTCGCCTAGCCGGTTATGCACGCAGCGCACCATGTTTTGCCTTTGTCGCTGACCGTTGGTCCGGACACCTGCCGGGCTTCGATGCCGAGCGCGCCTATCGGGATGGACTGGCAAAGCTGATTGCCGGCGAACCGATCCCGCCGTCGCTGGTCGAGATGGCGATGGCGGCGGCGCAGGCCTGCCGGCGCGGTTGGGACGAGGTCGCCTGGCACATCCGCGGCGCCTATGCCGCCGGCGCGGATGAATACGATCTGGCTGAAGCCATTTCCTACGTGATGTTTCCTGGCAGTGTGCCGAATTTCGTGGACGCCTGCGGCGTCTGGCTCCAGTTGATCCGCGACGGCGCCGTCGACGCCTCGCCGCCGTTTCGCGCCTGGGCCGAGCTTGAGGGCCAGGGGGGATTCGACGAGGCGACGGGCAAAACACCGTAGGCGCACGGATTGGCCTTTGGCCGCCGGACGCGCTACCGTTGGGCCGGAAGCGCCGCGGCGGGTGCGCGGCGCAAGAGGGGAGGGGGTCACCATGACTCTTAAGGAACAAAGCCGTCGGACTGTTTTGAAGACGGCGGCCGCCGTCGGTGGCGTCGCCGCCTTGCAGGGCGCCGCGACCGCCATCGGTCTGTTCGCGCCGCGCTCGGCGCATGCCGCCACCACCGTGCAGAGCCTGCGCTCGACCGCCAAGTCGTGGCTCTGGGCGGCCGAAGACTACGGCATCGGCGGCGGCTTCTTCGGCAAGGCCGGCCTCGACGTCAACGTCACGGCGACGCGCCGCGGCGTCAACACGGCGGCGCTGATCGGCGGCAATGCCGACATCCTGCTGGGCGCGCCGGGCCAGACCATGAAGGCGCAGGTGCAGAACCAGCCGCTGAAGCTAATCGGCGGCCTGGTCAACAAATACGCCAGCAATGTCGTCGTGAAGAAGGATATCCTGGACAAGGCCGGCGTCACCGAAGCTTCGTCGGTCGAGGACAAGGCGCGCGTGCTGAAGGGCCTGAAGATGGGCACCACGGGTCCGGGCGCGGGGCCGGACAACCTGCTGCGCTATCTCATGGACAAGGCCGACATCAATCCCGACCGTGAGGCCGAGCTGACGCCTGTGCAGGGCGGCGGCAGCGGCCTGCTGGCGGCCATGGAACGCGGCGTGATCGACGGCTTCTGCCTGTCGTCGCCGACCGCCGATATCGCCATCAAGAAGTTCGGCGCCGCCTATCTCTTCAACATGGCGACCAACCCGCCGCCCGAGCTGAACGACTATCTCTACATCTCGGTGGCCGTGGCGCAGTCGGCGATCGACGAGAAGCGCGACATGCTGGTCGATTACATGACGGGACTGGCGCGGGGCCTGCAGGCGATCAACGGCGACCCGAACGCGTTCAAAGGCTGGGCCACCGGCTGGTTCGAGGGGCTCGATCCGGATGTGTTCGAAAAGGCGTTCGCCAGCAACAGCCGGATCTACATGCCGGACCCGACACCGCGCGAACATCACTTCGTCAAGAACGTCGAGTTCGTGAACCTGAGCCTGAAGACGCTGAACAAGGATCCGATGCCGTCGAGCTTCGCGTTCGCGGATGCTTACGATCCGTCAATCGCGTCGGATGCGATGAAGCAGATCTGATGGTGGCGCTGGCGGGGCGCGGGGCCCCGCCAATCCGCCGCTCGCCGACAATTTGGGGGTAGGTCGTGACGCTTGTTGTCGACGAGGTCACCAAGCATTTCATCGCCCGCGGCCAGGAGGTCGCGGCCCTGAGCCCGGTCTCGATGACCATCGAGACGGGCGAGTTCGTGGCGTTCGTGGGCCCCAGCGGCTGCGGCAAGTCGACCTTGCTGAACATGATCGCCGGCATCTTTCAGCCGACCAGCGGCCAGATCCTGCATGACGGCACGGCCGTGCTGGGCGCCAACCGGCAGGTCGGCTACATGACGCAGATGGATTCGCTGCTGCCCTGGCGCACGGTCGAGCAGAACGTGCTGCTGCCGCTGCAGATCCAAGGCCAGCCGCGCGGCGAGAGCGCCGAGCGAGCGGATGCGCTGCTGCGCATGGTCAACCTCGCAAAGTTCAAGAACCATTTCCCGCTCGAGCTTTCGGGCGGCATGCGCAAGCGGGCGGCGCTGGCGCAGCTGCTGGTCTACGATCCCGGCACGCTGTTGATGGACGAGCCGTTCGGTGCATTGGATGCGCAGCTCAAACTGGTTATGCAGGGCGAGTTGCTGAAGATCTGGGAGGACACCGGCAAGACCGTGGTGTTCGTGACCCACGACCTGACCGAAGCGATCTCGCTCGCCCAGCGGGTCATCGTCTTCACCGGCCAGCCCGGCGCCATCAAGCACGAGAGCCGGATCGATCTCGGCCAGGGCCGCGACGTGTTCAAGGTCCGCTTCGCGCCCGAGTTCCACGACTATTACGAGACGCTCTGGGCCGAGCTGGCGCCCGAGATCCACAAGGGAGAAGAGCTGTGAGCCTGAAGTCGGATGTGCTGGACGGCGCGGACGAGCGGCCCAACTTCAAGACCGCGGCGGTGCTGGCGCACGAGGCCCAGGCCAGCCGCCGGCGCCTGATCCTGCGGGTGCTGCAGGTGCTGTTCGGCGTCGCCATGATCGGCTTCTGGCAGTTCGCCTCGGGCACGTTGGTCGATCCGTTCTTCATCAGCTCGCCGGCCGACGTGATCAAGACGCTGTGGCGCTGGGTGACCGACGGCACGCTGGCGACGCATCTCTGGATCACGCTCTACGCCACCTTCAGCGGCTTCGGCATCGGCGCCGTCGTCGGCTTCACGCTGGGCTTCCTGTTCGGCCGCTGGGACGCCATCGCGACCATCTTCGACCCCTACGTGACGGCATTATATTGCCTGCCAAAGATCGCGCTGGCGCCATTGTTCATCATGTGGTTCGGGATCGGCATCGAGTCGAAAATCGCCATGAGCGCCGTGATCGTCTTTTTCCTCGTCTTCCTGAACACCTTCGGCGGCGTGCGCGACGTCTCGCAGATCTACATCAATGCCGTGCGCATCATGGGCGCGAACGAGTGGCAGCTGCTCCGCGTGGTGATCCTGCCGTCGGCCGCGGCCTGGGTGCTGACCGGCCTCAAGGTCTCGGTGCCCTACGCCCTGATCGGCGCCGTCGTCGGCGAGTTCATGTCGTCGAACCGCGGCATCGGCTTCCTGATTGCGCAAGCCTCCGGCATCTTCGATACGGCCGCCGTGTTCGCCGGACTGGTCGTGCTGGCGGTCGCGGGCGCGTCGATCAGCGCGGTGCTGAAGCGGGTCGAGACCCACGTGCTCAGGTGGCGGGGCTGACGAGCGCACCGGCGCGCGCCCGGGCGCCACGCAGCAACAGCGCCAGGTCGTTGCCGGCCAGGACCAGATTGAGGCCGAGGCCCAGGTAGTCGGCAGCGAGCGCGTCGTCGCCGACCCCGCCGAAGCCGCTGAACTTTCCCTGACTGGCCGCGGCGTCGCGGACCTTGGTCAGGCACTCGCGCACATCAGGATGATCATATTGCGCCGGCAGGCCCAGTTCGAAGGTGAGGTCGCTGCAGCCGACGAACAGCGCGTCGACGCCCTCGACGGCGGCGATGGCCTCGGCGTTGGCGACAGCGGTTTCGGATTCGATCATCACCACGACGAGCGTCTCGCGGTTCAGGATTTCGGCCGCCTCGTCGAAGCCGCGTTGGGTATAGCCCAAGGCGGGGAAGGCGCCGGGCACGGCGCGCTCGCCCAGCGGCGGAAAGCGGCAGGCGCGGGCGACGGCGGCGGCCTGCTCGGGCGTGTCCACATGCGGCGCGACCACGCCCATGGCGCCGTTCGACAGCGCCCGGTTGATCGGCGCGGGATCGTGATCGGGCACGCGCACCAGGGGGCAGACGCCGGCCTCGATCCCGGCCAGCGCCATCTGCGACAGCGTATCGAACGACATGGTGCCGTGCTCGAGGTCGAGAAACATCCAGTGATAGCCGGCGTCCCGCAGGATCGCGGCGTGGTCGGTGGTGCGGGCAAGCCGCAGGCTCATGCCGAGACACGGCAGGCCGGCGGCGAGCCGGTCGCGCAGGCCAGGTCGCGCGCTCATGCCGGCAGCGGCTTCTCGAAAGGCGGCGGACAGTCGCCGGCCTCGGCCGCGGCCTGCCAGGCCTCGACCGCCTCGATGAAGGTCGGGCCGCCGCAGGGCAGCAGCAGATAGCTCAAGCCCTCGGCCATCTCGTGCCGGGTCGCGCCGGCGGCGAAGGCCAGCGGCGCGTGCAGCTTGATGCCGTTATAGCTCTCCCGCGCCGCGTGGCAGACCGTGGCGATAATGTGCGCCAAGCCCTCGGGCAACTGAACGCGCGCGGTCTCGAACAAAGCGAGATAACGCGCTCGCGCGTCCGGCTCCTCGATCCAGTCGCCGAAATCCCGGCCCGCGAAGGCCAAAGCCGGCTGGCCCTCGACCACGGCGGCGACGGCGGCGGCGGCCGACAGGTCGGCCGAGGTCAGGCCAGCGCGGGCGGCGCGGCGCATGTGCAGCGTGCCGGCATGCTCGCGCGTCGCCACCAGCAGCCCAGCCCAGACCAGCTCGCGCGCCCGGTCGTCGAAGGCCCGCGGGGTCAGCGTCAGCTTCTCGTAGAAGGCGTCATAGGCGGCGAGCAGATCCGGATCGGTCTCGGCCAGCAGCCGGTGGTAGGGCAGGACATAATCCCGCTTCGCCATCACCGCCGCCAGCACGGCCGCGCCCTTGTCGTTATCCTGTTCGCTCACCCTTCGTCCTTTCCTTCTTCGTCATGCCGGCGCAGGCCGGTATCCATGCGGCTTGTCAGTCACTTGAGGCACCGGCCCGGTGGATCCTGGCCTGCGCCAGGATGACATGGGTGGTGGGCGGTTGTGGCGCCAAATGGCCTCAACCGTCGTCGCCCTTGTCGATCTCCACGTCGAGCCAGCGGAACGGTGTGGTCCAGGCGCGGTCGCCGGCGCGCAGCACGACGGTCGTGGTCTCGGATTCGACGATGGCCGGGCCGGCGATCTGTTGGCCGGGCGTCAGCGCGTCGAAGTCATAGACCGGGGCCTCGCGCCAGTCGCCCATGAACACCCGGCGGTGCGCGAACGGCTCGGCCGGCGCGCCGGCCTCGGCGGTGGGCTCGGCCGGCAGGGCCGGCAACACGCCGATGGCGGCGATGCGGGCGTTGACCAGCACCACGTCCTGGTCCGGCAGGGCATAGGTGAACAACGCCTCGTGGCGGCGGTGGAAGCGCTCGGCGACCTGGTCCAGCAGGTCGCCACCGTCCCAGTCGACATCGTCCAGCGGCACGTCGATCTCGAAGATCTGCTCGCCATAGCGCATGTCGGCCGAGCGGCGGATGCGGATCTCGCCGTCGAAGCTGGCGGCGAGGCGCTGGCGGCCGTCCGCCTCCATCTCGGCATAGAGCCCGCGCAGGCCATCGGCGTCGAGCGCGTGCGTGTCGCCGATATGGGTGCGCGAGACCTCGTAGCGCAGATCAGTCGCCAGCATGCCCCAGGCCGACAGCACCGAGGCGACGCGTGGCACGAATACGCGGCCAATCTCGAGCTGGCGGGCGACATCGGTGATGTGGATGCCGGCGGCGCCGCCGAACGACAGCAGGGCGAAGCGGCGCGGATCGACGCCGCGGCGCACCGAGACCAGACGGATGCCTTCGGCCATGTTGGTGTTGACGACCCGGTGCACACCCTCGGCCGCGGCCATGCGGTCGACGCCGAGCTGTTCGGCGAGGCCGTCGAGCGCGGTCTCGGCCGCCGATGTGTCCAGCTTCTCGCGCCCGCCGAGGAAGTTCTCGGGATCGAGGAAGCCCAGCACCAGGCTGGCGTCGGTCACCGCCGGCGCGGTGCCGCCGCGGCCATAGCAGGCCGGGCCGGGATCGGCGCCAGCGCTCTCCGGTCCGACATGCAGCACGCCGCCGCCGTCGACCCGGGCGATCGAGCCGCCGCCGGCGCCGATGCTGGCGATGTCGAGCGAGGGCAGGGCGATACGCTGGCCGGCGATGCCGCGGTCGCTGGCGAGCGTCGGCTCGCCGTCGACGATCAGCGAGATATCGGTGCTGGTGCCGCCCATATCGAACGGAATGAGATTCCCGCTGCCGAGCAGGCTGGCGCTGTAGCGCGCGCCGGCGACGCCGCCCGCCGGGCCGGACAGCACGGTGCCGGCGGCAAGTCGGATGGCTTCCAAGATCGGCGCGACGCCGCCGTGCGACAGCATGATCAGCACCGGGCCGTGATAGCCGGCTTCGCTCAACCGCTCGCCCAGCCGGCCGAGATAACGGTCCAACGCCGGGCCGACATAGGCATTCACCACCGTGGTCGAGACGCGCTCGAACTCCTTGATCTGCGGGAACACGTCGGCCGACGTGGTGACATAGACGTCCGGCAGGGCGTCCTTGACGGCCATAGCGCTGGCGCGCTCGTGCGCCGCGTCGCGGTAGGCGTGCAGGTAGCAGATGGCGACCGAGTCGACGCCGGCTTCGGTCAGCATGGCGATGGCGGCGTCCAGCGAATTTGTGTCGAGCGGCGTTTCCAGATGCCCGTCGGGGCGCAGGCGTTCGCGCACGCCGAGCCGCAGATAGCGCGGCACCAGCGGCGGGTCCGGCGGCAGGCGCAGATTGTAGCGGTCGGGCTTCAGACCCTCGCGCATCTCCAGCACGTCGCGATGGCCTTCGGTCGTCAGCAGCCCGACCTTGGCGCCCTTGCGCTCCAGCAACGCGTTGGTCGCCACCGTCGTGCCGTGCACGATGCGTTCGGTCTCGCCGAGCAGCGCCGGCAGCGTCGTCTCCAGGCGTTCGGCGAGCCGCGACAGGCCTTCCAGCACGCCGATGGACTGGTCCTGCGGCGTCGACGGCGCTTTCGCCAGCGTCACGCCGCCGTCATCGTCGACCGCCACCACGTCGGTAAAGGTGCCGCCGACATCGACCCCGATACGATACATGGCGCCGCCTCAGTCAGAACCGTCGGCGGCGAGGCCGTCGCGCCGGTCGATGTCGTGCGCCGCCTTGCTGCGCTTCGTCGGATCGCCCCAACCGCCGCCGCCGCCCGACAGCACGCGGAAGACGTCGCCCGACTGTACCGGGATGCCGACTTCCTTGCTCTTCAGGTCGGTGGCGCGACCGCGGGCGTCCACCTGCATGTAGTGGTGCGGCGCGCCGTCCTTGCCGCCGTGAATGCCGCGGGCGCCGTAGCGCAGGCCGTCGCCGGCGGTGTTGGCGACGGCGGGCCCATCGGACTCGACGACCATTTCCATCTCGGCGCCGCAGCCGCCGCGATGTTCGCCTTCGCCGCCCGAGCCGGGGCGGAACTCGTGCCGGCGGAAGAACAGGGGAAAGCGCACTTCGACCACCTCGACACTGCCGAACTTCAGGCCGCCGGCGGAATGCCATTCGCCCGATGTGTGCCAGCCGTCGCCACCGGGCGAGGCGCCGGCGCCGGGCCGGGCGTGGAACATGTGCCAGATGAAGGTCTTGCCGTTGCGCGGGTCCTTGCCCTTGATGGCGATCCTCAGCCGCCGGCCCCAGCCGGCATTGGCCCGGTCGGGGCAGGCCTGGGCCAGCGCCACGGTCACCGCCTCGATGATCTCGTTCGAGCAGTGACTGGTGCACATGGTGACGGGCAGGCCGTCGTCGGCCCAGACGATGGTGCCCTGTTTCGCCTTGACGCTCAGCGGCCTCAGCGCGCCGTCGTTCTTCGGAATCTCGGGATCGATCAGGTAGGCGAAGGTTTGGGCCACGGCCGAGCGCATGTTGGCGAACGACGAGTTCACGAAGGACGTGGTCTGCGGATCGGACTCCGACAGATCGACCTCGACGTCGCTGCCGTTCACGGTCACCGTGGCGCGGATGGCGATGTCGCTGCGGCCATGGCCGTCGTCGTCGAGGAACGCCTCGCCGTGATAGATGCCGTCGCGCCAGCGCGCGACCTCGGCCCGGGCCTGGCGCTCGGCGCCGTCGAGGATGATCTCGCCGGCCGCCAGCACCACCTCGGCACCGAAATCATCGACCAGCGCCTGCAGCCGCCGTTCGCCGAGCCGCACCGAGCCGATCTGGGCGGCCAGATCGCCGCGGAAGTCGCGCGGGTGGCGCACGTTGACGGCCAACATGTCGGCCAGATCCTGCCGCACCTCGCCCTTCGACCACAGGCGCAGCGGCGGGATGCGCAGGCCTTCCTGAAAGATCTCGGTGGCGGCCGGGTTGTAGGCGCCATGCGTGGCGCCGCCGATGTCGCTGTGGTGCGCCCGGTTCATGGACCAGAAGGCAAGCGTGCCGGCGACGAACACCGGCACGATGGCGGTGACGTCGGGCAGGTGGCTGCCGCCGTGATAGGGGTCGTTCAACAGGAACAGGTCGCCCGGATGCACGTCGTCGCCGAAATAGTCGGCGACGGCCTTCGCCGCCCAGGGCATGGCGCCGACATGGACGGGGATATGCTCGGCCTGTGCCACCAGCCGGCACTGCCCGTCGCAGAGCGCGGCCGAGAAGTCGCGGCTCGAGTTCAGGATCTGCGAATACGACGTCCGCAGCATCGCCTCGCCCATCTCCTCGACGATGGCCGTCAGCCGATGCCGGATCACCGACGCCGTTATCGGATCAATATTGGCGGACACGCAAACCCCCTCCCGCAGAACTCAAGCAGGTCCCGATTAGACCCGGACGCGCCGCGGGAATCCAGGGGGATGGGCAGATATCAGCCTTGCTGGGAGAGCAATGCTGCGGGCATTGTGGGTATTCACGCCGTCCCTAGAACAAACTGGTTAGATCACGGCGGCCATGGACAACACGGACAATCACGACGCCGTCGTTGATGGCGTTGTAGAGCAAGAGAAAGTCTCGGTGGACGGAATACCGCAGACCGGGCTGTAGGTCGTCGCGGGCTGAACCCATCAATGGGTTGTCTGCCAACAATGAAAATCGGTCGAAAAGCTGATCAATCAGCTTGTCGGCGGCCCCCTCGTCATGCTCGGCGATGTAGTCCCAGATATCGAGAAGGTCGGCGCTGGCGCGTTCGGTGAGGACGTAGCGACCCATCGAATTGAGTGGAGCCGAGCTAGCGCTTGGCGCGTTTGGCGCGGGCCTTTGCTTTGATGTCGGCCGCCGTCAGGTTTGGATCGGCGAGACCGCTTTCAATACCCTCCTGCCAGAGGCGTCGTATTTCCTGACGCGCCAGCCAATCTCGCAATGCCGCTCGCACGACCTCGCTGGTCGAGGAGAAATTGCCGCTCTCGACCGCCTCGTGGATGCGTTCGGCGTGCTCGTCGGTCAACGAGATCGTGGTCTTCACAGTCATGCGATACGCTCCTCAATCGCGGATGCAATAGTATGACTTTTGCACACCGAATCAATAGCGGCGTTTTGATGGTTCCGTTCTGCATGCGTCTGCTGACGGCATGCTGGCAGTGGGCGCCTGTTAGCCATGGGGCTCGGCAACAGGCAACGGGACGGCGGCGATGTACGTTCTTTATCATCATCCCTATTCACAGCATGCGCGGCGGGTGGTGGCGCTATGCGCGGCGGCGGGGCTCGATTACGAGCTGCGGCATGTGGCGCTGGAGGCGGAGGAGTATCTGTCACCCGAATATCTGGCGGTCAATCCGAACCATCAGGTGCCGACGCTCATCGACGGCGACGTCAAGATCCACGAGTCGAACGCGATCCTGCGCTATCTGGCGGTGAAGCACGGGCTTGGCGACTGGTATCCGGACGACCTGGCGGCGCGGGCGGCGGTGGAGCAGTGGCTCGATTGGAACCAGTGCCGGCTGTCGCCGGCGGTGGTCGATATCGTGCTCAATAGTGTGTTCAGCGGCGACAAGGGCGACAAGGCGGCGATCGTGCGGGGGCGCGAGCGGCTGGCCGAGCTGACGCCGATCCTGGAGGCCACCCTCGAGGGGCGTGACTATCTCGCCGGCGACACGCCCAGCATCGCCGATCTGTCGGTCGGGTCCAACATCACGCAGCTCGGGCTCGCGGACGCGGCGCCGACGACGGCCAACATCGACGCATGGTACCGGCGCGTGTTCGAAATCGAGGGATTCCGGAAGTCGTTGCCGCAGGGGTAGGGCATCGAGCCGGGTGCCGCGCCTCACGTAAGCGTCAGCTTCATGCCCTCGTGGCTGGCCTGGAAGCCGAGGCTTTCGTAGAAGCGGAGCGCGTCCGGGCGGGTCTTGTCGGTGGTGAGCTGGACGAGGCCGCAGCCGTGCTGGCGGCATTCGGCGATGGCCCATTCGAACATGCGGCGGCCGAGGCCACCGCCGCGGTGCGCGGCGGCGATGCGGACGCTTTCGATCTGGCCGCGCCAGAGGCCGAGGCGCGACAGGCCGGGGATGAAGCTGAGCTGCAGGCAGCCGATCACGGCCTCGTCGGCGGTGACGACGGCGAGATACTGGTTCGGATCGCGGTCGATGGCGTCGAAGGCGTCGACGTAGCGCGGATTGGGTGGGTCGGCCGGATCTTCACGCGTGCTGCCGAGCGGGTCGTCGGCCAGCAGGGCGATGATCGCCGGCAGGTCCGCGCGCGTGGCGCGACGGAACGCGATGTCGTTCATGGAAATCTTCCCGCATCGAGCTGTGTTGCGCTGACAGTATAGGCGGTCGCCGGGCGGGGGCATCGGCGCAAGGACCGGATAGAGGGCGCTTGCGCGCGCGGCCTAGGCTGCGGGCCGTTCGTCGCAGTCGACAAGGTCCTGTTCCATGCAAGCTGACGCCGCCGCCCGCGTGCCCCGCGCCTTCAACCGGCTCGCCTGGTCCAACCTGGCGGCGCAGTCGGCCGAGCAGATCGCGCTCGCGGCGGCGCCGATCATCGCCGTGCTGGCCTTCGGCGCCGGGGCCGGCGCCACCGGCCTGCTGCACACGGCGGCGACCCTGCCGTTCCTGCTGTTCGCGCTGCCGGCGGGCGTGCTGGCCGACCGGGTGTCGCGCCGCGGCCTGATGGCGGCCGCCGAGGGTCTGCGCGTGCTGGCGCTGGTCGCGGTGCCGGTGCTGGCTTTTGCCGGGCTGTTGTCGCTGCCGCTGCTGGCCATACTCGGTTTCCTCGGCGCCTGCGGCACCGTCGCCTACACGGTCGCCGCGCCGGCCTTGGTGCCGTCGCTGGTGCCGCCGGGCGCGCTTGCCGCCGCGAACGCCCGGATCGAGCTCGCCCGTACCGTCGCCTTCACCGCCGGTCCGGCGCTGGCCGGCGTCCTGGTCGGCTGGACCGGCGGGTCGCCGGCTTTCGGCGTCGCTGCGGCGCTGTCGCTGATCGCCGTGGCGCTGCTCACCGGTTTGCGCGAACCGCCGCGTCTGTCGGTCGCCAAACGCGACACGTGGGGCGAGATCCGCGACGGCATCGGCTTCGTCTTCCGCCACGACTTCCTGCGGCCGATCTTTTTGACCCAGTTCATCTTCAATACGGCCTATTTCGTGCTGATGGCGGTCTACGTGCCGCACGCCGTCAACCGGCTCGGCCTGACGGCGGCCGAGATCGGCGGCACGCTCGCCGCCTACGGCGCCGGCATGATTGCGGGCGCCCTGTTGGCCGGTCGGGTCATGCGCCTGCTGCCGTTCGGTGTTGTCGTCGGCATCGGACCGGTCTTCGGACTGTCGGCCGCTTTGGTCATGGCGGCGACAATCTGGCTGCCGTCGATGGAACTGGCCGGCCTCGGCTTCCTGCTGGTCGGCTTCGGGCCGATCATCTGGGTGATCAGCACCACGACCTTGCGTCAGGTCGTGACGCCGCCGGACCTGCTCGGCCGGGTTTCGGCCGTGAACGTGCTGGCCTACGGCGCCCGGCCCGTGGGCGCGGCGCTGGGCGCGTTGATCGGCGGCGTCTACGGCGCCGAGGCCGGCCTCATCGTCGCGGCATTCGGTTTTCTGCTGCAGGCTGCGATCATCCTGGCATCGCCGGTCGTGCGGCTGGCGCGACAGCCTGCGATGGCCGTGTCATGATGTGAGCCGCCCGTCGCGGCCGCGACAAATCCGGCCGCGCCGATGTTTCAACACGGACAGGCGGCACGCAGCATGAAATCGATCAAAGGCCCCGCGATCTTCCTCGCGCAGTTCGCCTCGGACGAGGCGCCGTTCAATACGCTCCCCGGCATTGCCGAATGGGCGGCGTCGCTCGGCTACAAGGGCATCCAGATACCGTCGTGGGACGGCCGGCTGTTCGACCTCGACCGGGCCGCGGAAGATCCGGGCTATTGCGCCGAGTTGCGCGAGATGCTGGCCGGCCACGGACTCGAAGTGACGGAGCTGTCGACGCATCTGCAGGGACAGCTCGTTGCCGTGCATCCGGCCTATGACGAGATGTTCGACGGCTTCGCCGCCGAGCACGTGCGCGGCGATCCGAAGGCGCGCCAGGCCTGGGCCACCGATCAGATGATGAAGGCGGCGCAGGCCTCGAAGAATCTCGGCCTGACGGCGCATGCGACGTTTTCCGGCGCGCTCGCCTGGCCCTACGTCTATCCCTGGCCGCAGCGGCCAGCCGGGCTGGTCGAGACCGCGTTCGACGAGCTGGCGGCGCGCTGGACGCCGATTCTCGACGCCTTCGACACGGCGGGCGTCGACGTCTGCTTCGAGATCCATCCCGGCGAGGACCTGCACGACGGCGCAACCTTCGAGATGTTCCTCGCCCGGGTGAACGACCACCCGCGGGCCAAGATCCTCTACGATCCCAGCCACTTCGTGCTGCAGCAGCTAGACTATCTCGACTTCATCGATATCTATCACGACCGCATCGGCGCCTTTCATGTGAAGGACGCCGAGTTCAATCCGACCGGCCGTCAGGGCGTCTATGGTGGTTATCAATCCTGGGTCGAGCGGGCGGGGCGGTTCCGGTCACTGGGCGACGGGCAGGTCGATTTCGGCGGCATCTTCTCGAAGCTGACGGCGCGCGACTTCGACGGCTGGGCCGTGCTGGAGTGGGAATGCTGCCTGAAGCATCCCGAGGACGGGGCGCGCGAGGGCGCGGAATTCATCCAGCACCACCTGATCCGCGTGACCGAGCGCGCCTTCGACGATTTCGCCGACAGCGGCATCGACGAGGACGCGAACCGCAGGATCCTGGGATTGAGCTAGGGGGCGCGCATGAGCGACAGGGAACACCGCCGGCTCCGGCTCGGCATGATCGGCGGCGGGCGCGGCGCCTTCATCGGCGCCGTGCATCGCATCGCCGCCCGCCTCGACGACCGCTACGAGCTGGTCGCCGGCGCGCTGTCGTCGGAGGCGGAGCGCGCGCGGCTGTCGGGCCAGGATCTGGGTCTCGATCCTGACCGGACTTATGCCTCGTTCGAGGAAATGGCCAATGCGGAGGCGGCGCGCGACGACGGCATCGAGGTGGCTGCCATCACCACGCCGAACCATCTGCACTATCCCGCGGCTAAGGCGATGCTGGAGGCCGGCATCCACGTGATCTGCGACAAGCCGCTGACGGCGACGCTCGCCGAGGCGGAAGCGTTGGCCGAGGTGGTAGCGGCGTCGGGCAAGATCTTCGTCGTCACCTACAACTACACCGGCTATCCATTGGTGCGCGAGGCGCGGCATCTGGTGGCCTCGGGCGCGCTCGGCAAGATCCGGGTGGTGCAGGCCGAGTATGTGCAGGACTGGCTGGCCCAGGACCTGGAGGCGACGGGCCAGAAGCAGGCGGTCTGGCGCACCGATCCGCAGCAGGCCGGCATCGGCGGGGCGTTGGGCGACATCGGCACGCATGCCTACAACCTCGCGACCTTCGTGACCGGGCTTGAGCTGGCCGAGCTCTGCGCCGAGACCACGTCCTTCGTGCCGGGCCGTCGGCTCGACGACGACGCCCAGGTGCTGCTGCGCTTCGCCGGCGGCGCCAAGGGCCAGCTCTGGGCGACGCAGGTGGCGGTCGGCAACGAGAACGGGCTGAAGCTGCGGGTCTACGGCGAGAAGGGCGGGCTCGAATGGCGGCAGGAAAACCCGAACGAGCTGCGGTTTGCCGAGTTTGGCGGTACGACAAAGATTCTGACCCGCGGCGGCCCGGGACAGTCGGAGACGGCGATGGCCGCGACGCGGGTGCCGCCCGGCCATCCGGAAGGCTATCTCGAAGGCTTCGCCAATATCTACGGCGATGCCGCCGACATGATTACGGCCCATATGGCCGGCGCACCGCTGCCCGAGAACGCCGCGCTGGTGCCGGGCATCGCCGAGGGGCTCGCCGGCATGAAGTTCGTCACCGCCTGTGTGGGGTCGAGCCAATCCGGCGGCCAATGGACAAAACCGTAGCCGCATCGCCGGTCTGCCAAATTTGCGTCGCGGTTGCCGACCGGCTTTGGTTTAGTATCGGCGTCAGATCGAACATGCGGGCGCGGGTCGGCGTCAGCGGCCGTCAACGACAATCTGGGAGGAAGCCATGCGCGGCGTGTTGTTTGTGGGTGATCGGCAGATCGAGATCCGGGAGTTTCCGGACCCGACGCCGGGGCCGGGCGAGGTGGTGCTGGAGATCAAGGCGTCGGGCATGTGCGGCAGCGACCTGAAGTTCTACCGGCCGGCGCCCGGCGAGGCGCAGAAGGCGCTCGGCCTGGGCGACATCTCCGAGCCGCTGATCGCCGGGCACGAGCCCTGCGGCGTTGTAGCCGCGGTCGGCCCGGGCGTCACCGAGCGCCAGGCGCGCGTCGGCCAGCGGGTGATGGACCATCACTATTGCGGCTGCGGCGTCTGTCACCATTGCCGGGTCGGCTGGTCGCAGCTCTGCGGCGAGGGCTTCGTGGTCTATGGCGCGACGGCGCACGGCGCGCATGCCGACTATATGAAGGTGCCGGCCCGCACGCTGGTTGACCTGCCGGACGAACTATCGTTCGAGACCGGCGCGGCGATCTCCTGCGGCACCGGCACGGCCTATGGCGCGATCCGCCGGATGAACCTGTCGGGTCACGACACGCTTGCCGTGTTCGGCCAGGGGCCGGTGGGGCTGTCGGCGGTGCAGCTTGGCGTCGCCATGGGCGCGCGGGTCATTGCCGTCGACCCGTCGCCCGAGCGGCGGGCGCTGGCGCCGGAATTCGGCGCCGACGTGGTGGTCGACCCGTCGGCCGACGATCCGGTCGAAGCGTTGAAGGAACTGACGCACGGCGAGGGCGTCGATCTGGCGCTCGACTGCTCCGGCGCCCCGGCGGCGCGCTCGGCGGCAATCAAGGCGACCCGCACCTGGGGCACGGTCTGCTTCGTCGGCGAGGGCGGCGACGTCACCATCGACGTCAGCAAGGACATGATCCGCAAGCAACTGACGGTGATCGGCTCCTGGACCTTCTCGACCGTGATTCAGGAGGAATGCGCCCGCTTCGTCGCCGACCGCAAGGTCGACGTCGACAAGCTGTTCACCCAGCGCTATTCGCTCGACCAGGCCGACGAGGCCTACAAGCTGTTCGACACCCAGACCACCGGCAAGGGCGTGTTCTTGCTTTAACGCGCTACTCGGCGGCCATGCTGCCGGCGCGGCCGGGGAGCGTGCCGCGGATCACGTAGGCAAGGGTCTGCACGACCTGTTCGGGCGTGGCGCAGACGGCGTTCGCGGCGGCGTCGACCTCTTTCAGGGCGTGGTTCACGCCGGCGTCGTGCAGCGTGATCAGGGCTTTGCCCAGCGCCGATGCCATGCCGGCGTCGAAGGCGGCGTTCCATTGCCGATACTTGTCGCCGAAACGCACGACGACGACATCGGCGTCGGTCAGCAGCGTGCGGGTGCGGATCGCGTTCATCGACGCGCCCTTGCGGTCGTGCCAGAAGGCATCGGCCTCGCCGCCGAGGATCGTCGCACCGCAATCGTCGCTGTCCGCGTGCACGGTGACGGGCGCGTCGAGCCGCACCGGCAGGCCGGCCTCGCGCACGCCCGCCTCGATGCGCTCGCGCCAGTCCGTGTGGATTTCGCCCGAAAGATAGACCTTCCAAATCCGCTCGCTCATGACCCGTGACCCTTTCCATCCGTCCGGACGGCAAAGCTAGCGGGCGGGGCGCGGAATGTGAAGGTCCCTGCCGGCGGCATCAGCGCGTATTGGTCACCACCGTCACGCCGGCCGCCCAGCCCAGCCACTCGGCCCGCCGTTGCGGCGGGATCTCGGGCCCCTTCATGGCGTAGCTGACCTCGAAGCGGTTGTACCTGCCGTCGATGATTCGGCCGATCTGGTGGTGCTCGGCATAGCCCATGCAGGCCTTGGTGCGAGCTTCGTAGAGGATGCTGCGGGCGTCGCGCTCGAGCACGCGCCAGGTCGACGCGCCTGGGCAGTTCTGCTCGGTCAATCGCTGCTGCGCTCGCAGGAAGGCTTCCGGATTGGCGCCCTCGACGGCCGAGAGCGTCCAGTTCTGCACCGTCACCAGCTCGTCCCAGTCGGCGATGTCGTCGCCGGTGCGGACCCATTCGGTCAGCGCATAGCGGCCCTGGACGACCTGGTTGTTGCCGACGGTCCAGTCCGGCGACAGCGCAAAGGCGATATCGTCATATTCCCGCTGCCCGCCGGTCTGGCAGGCGGCCAACAGGACGATCGAGAGGAAGAAGATAGGGAGTCGGCGCAAGGCGCCGCGCCGTGATGGCGTTCGGGTCATGGGATGATCGCTCCGACGTTGTCTCTACGGACGCACGTCGCGGTTCCCACTCCCGATACCGCGGCAGCATATGCGCATATGGTGATTTACGGCCGGGCTTCCAGATCCATCCCGCGCCGCAAAAAAAGAAATGCCGGGACCATGACAGGCCCCGGCATTTCCGAAGGGTGTCGTTAGGTTGACCGCCTTACGGCATGCTCTGCAGGTCCTTCCACTGCTTGTAGGACTTGCGGAACGTGAAATAGCTGTCGGCCACTTTCTTGAACAGCGGATCCTCGGCCGATTTCTCGGCGACGACCTCTGTCCAGGCGACTTCCAGTTCGGCCAGGAACTCATCGGGCCAGCGGTGGATCGTCACGCCCTTGCCCTCGAGCGTCTTCAGGGCCGGCACCTGCTTGGCGCCAGCCTCGGCCATGGTCCGGATACCGGCGTCGTTGCAGGCGACCTCGATGATCACCTGATAGGCCTTCGGCAGGCTGTTGAACTTCTCCAGGTTGATCATCATCTCGACCAGAGATGCCTGCTGATGCCAGCCCGGGAAGTAGTAGTGGTCGGCGATCTCGTGATAGCCGAACTTCAGGTCGATCGACGGGAACGACAGCTCGGTGGCGTCGATCACGCCGCGCTCCAGCGCCGGATAGATGTCGGCCGGCGCGATCAACTGGGTCGACACGCCCATCTTGCCCATGACCAGCGCGCCGAGGCCGAAGAACCGCATCTTCAGGCCCTTCAGGTCCGCGGCCGACGTGATTTCCTTGCG
Organism: Alphaproteobacteria bacterium; assembly: GCA_965232515.1. GTDB lineage: Bacteria > Pseudomonadota > Alphaproteobacteria > JANQKO01. The sequence goes on from CBDDPY010000002.1 coordinate 5,181,166, forward strand.
GAACCAGCCGGACGCCTCGGCCGCGACGACGCCGCAGCTGAAGCCGATCAGGTTATGCTGGGCGTAGATCTCGCGATAGAGGTCGTTGCCGCCGCCATACTGCATCCAGGACAGATACTCGTCGATCTGCGGCCCGAACGGCACCGAGGCGAAGAACGCCGCCGCCGGAATCCGGCCGGCGTGGAAGCCTGGCGTCGTATATGACGTTTCGACCGCGCCCTTGGAGACGGAATCGAACACCTCCAGCGCTGGCACCAGGGCGCCGGGGGTGAAGAACTTGATGTCGAAGCGCCCGCCGGTCATGTCCTTGATGTTATTCAGGACACGCGGCCCGTTGGGGCCGATGATGTCGAGCGCCTCGGTATAGGAACTGGCGTTCTTCCATTTGATACGCGGCATGTCCTGCGCGGTCGCCGACAGCGCCAGGCCGACGGCAATACCGCCGGTCAGGCTGGCGGCCGCTGCGTGTTTCAGAAAGTCTCGAAACGCCATGAAATTGTCCTCCCTTATGTGTTTACTGTTTTGCGCCGGCGTTTGCACCGCCGGGGCTTATACGCGGAGAACGGCCAAATACATGGTCGAACAGGGTGATCTTAGCCCTTATTCCACGTGCTAAACCATCATCCTCTGATGGACGCGGCCGGTCTGTTCATCGGACAATGCGGCGCAGTAAGCTGCGTCGTGTTCGAAACCGGCCGAGGAGCAGATGAAAAAAACCGACGATCCCGTTCCCGTCGAGCGGCTTCAGGCCGATGTTTCGGCGTTGTTGGACGTGTTGGCCGACGGCGGCGTGGCGATCGCGCCGTTGGACGTGGCCTACGCCATTCTGGCCGCCAAGCCCGGCGGCATCCGGCGTATTTTCGACGCCAAGCAGCGGTCCTATGAGAAGCCCAGCGGCATGTTCGGCGATTGGAAGCTGAGCGCCGAGCTGCACATCATGCCGGACGAGCGCCATGCAATGGTGCGGGAGATGATCACCGAGGAGAAGCTTCCGTTTTCCGTGGTCGCGCCGTTTCGCGACGATCACCCGCTGTTGCAGGCCGTCGAGCCGTTCGTGCTGGAATCGTCGTCGAAGGCCGGCACGCTCGACATGCTGCTGAATGCCGGCCAGTTCCACAACGAGATCGCGCGGCAGGCGCAGGTGCGCGGCATGCCGGTGTTCGGCTCGTCGGCGAACACGTCGCTCTCGGGCAGCAAATACGACTACGACGACATCGATGCGCCGGTGCGCGCCGCGGCCGACATCCATTTCGACTACGGCCGGTCGAAATACGCCAATCCCGACGGCCGCTCGAGCACGATCATCGATTTCCGTGACTTTTCCGTCGTGCGGGTCGGCGTCTGCTTCGATCAGCTACGGCAGGCGTTTAAAACGCGCTTCGATGTGGATTTGAAACAATAAATGGGACAACGCAGATGAACGACATCTACAAGGAAGTCGGCTTCGAGGCGAACGACATCGGCTTCGGCGAGCGGCCGGGGATCGCGGTCGTCGATTTCCAACGCGGCTTTACGGATGCGGTGTTTCCGCTGGGCGGACGGCCGCTGGTGGACCGGGCGGTCGAGAACACGGCGACCATGCTGGATCTCGCCCGGCGCGGCAATGTGCCGGTGGCGACCTGCTACACCGCCTATTCCAGCGCCCGCGACGCGCCTTATTGGAAGATTCCGCCGGTGGTGAACGAGTTCCATCACGGCCATCCCAGCACCGAGATGGAGCCGCGGATCTATGACGCCGACTACGACGTGGTCTACTGCAAGACCGGGCCGTCGATCTTCTTCCAGACGGCGATTATGCAGTTCTTTATCAAGGAGCGGGTCGACACGGTAATCGTCGCCGGCTGCAACACCAGCGGCTGCATCCGGGCCTCGGTCATCGACGCGTTTTCCTATGGCTTCCGGGTGATCGTGCCGGAGCCCTGCGTCGGCGATGTCGACGACGGTCCGCATCGGAACAACCTGGTCGATGTGGGTCGGCGCTATGCCGACGTGGTCGACCTCGATACGGTGATGAACTATCTGGAAGAGGTGCGTAAGCGAAACGACTGACCGGTTGGTCAGATAATCAACCGGCAACGACCAGGGTGGTCAGGATGAAGGCCCAAACGCTGGCGCCGGCCAGAAATGTGTTCAGCGCCCGGTTCCAGTTGTTTTTTGCAAATTCGGTCATTTTCTGCTCCAGACGGCGGTAATTTTCGTAAAATTCGTGCCGATGGTCTGGATATGGCGACGATGGCGTGGCTCGCGAGTGTTCACCATCACTGTTTCAGAAAAAACTAATTCGGACCGGACGGACTGGCACCTCGTGCGCATTCCGCACCCCTCCGACCTGTTTGTGGACCAGACGGCAATGCGCGCCTGGTGCGCGACGGACATTTGCGACGGCTGGTGTGTCGAGCCCAAACGACCGAACGGCACCGCCTACCGGTTCGCGCGCCGGGCCGACGCGCTTCGGTTCGCCCACCGCTGGTTTCCGTTCACCTGCGGCTGATCGGTGCAGCGTCATCGCCGAACTGTCACGGGAACCGCGCATACTGATTGTGAGACGCATAACATCATGCGCGGCGGCCCGACTTTATGTTGCGCTGCAGCGCTGGTGTGCGATGATCATCACGAACGCGTGACGATTCTGCGAAGGGGACGCAAATGAAGCTCGGGTTGACGCGCTTGGCACTGTTCGTTCCGTTGCTGTTTGCTGCCGGATCGGCGGCCGCGCATACGGGGCACGCGACGGCGGGCGGCTTCGGCGCAGGCTTCGTGCATCCCCTGTTCGGTATCGACCATATCGTTGCCATGGTGGCGGTCGGCCTGTGGGCGGCGCAGCTCGGCGGTCGCGCGCTCTGGCTGCTGCCGGCCAGCTTCCTGGTCGTCATGTTGTTCGGCGGCGGTCTCGGCGTTGCCGGCGTCGCACTGCCGGCGGTCGAGCTCGGCATCGTCGGTTCGGTGATCCTGTTGGGTGTGATCATTGCGCTCAATGCCCAGATCGACGTGCCGTTCGGCATGATGATTGTCGGGTTGATGGCGCTGTTTCATGGCTTCGCGCATGGCGCGGAGATCCCCACCGGGGCGGGCACGATGCTCTACTGCTTCGGCTTCACGCTGGCGACGGCCGGCCTGCATGCCGCCGGCGTCGGCCTCGGTCTGATGCTGCAAAGCCGGTTGGCGGAGGCCGCGCTGCGGACGGCGGGCGGTTTGATTGCCGCTTTCGGCATCGCCATGTTCGCCGTCGCCTGACATCGAATCCAATTCCGGTTTAGCCCCCGCGTCCGGCGCCGGGAGCGCGGTCGCCGGCGTCGTTCTGCTGGTCTTTTGCTGGTTCTGCTGGGGCTTCAGCTATCCCGCGGCCGCCTTCGCGCTGCGCGATTTCGATGTCTGGACCTTCCGGGTCCTGGCCATGGCGCCGGCCGGCGTCATCATGCTTGCCTATGTGAAGCTGCGCGGCGGCTCGATCTACGTGCGGCGCGCCTGCCGGCTGCCGCTGGTCGTGGCCGGCCTGCTCAACATGTCGATCTTTCAGATCGGCATCACCTATGGCGTCGATCTCTTGAGCTCGGGCCGCACGGCGGTCATCGCCTACACCATGCCGCTCTGGGCCGCGGTGCTCGCCGTGTGGCTGCTGCATGAGCGGCTGACAAAGGCGCGCATCGCCGCCCTGCTGCTCGGGCTTGCCGGGTTGGCCGTGCTGATGAGCCAGGATTTCGCCAACCTGAAGAACGCGCCGCTGGGCGCCGCGCTCACGCTGTTGGCCGCGATCTCGTTCGGCGCCGGCACGGTCTGGATGAAGCGCTTCGATTGGGACGCCGACGTCACGGCGCTCGGCGGCTGGCAACTGATCGCCGGCTGCCTGCCGGTGATCGCCATTCAGCTCGCCGTGTCGCCGCCGCTCGACTGGGTGAATATCGGCGCCGATGCCTGGGCCGGCGCCATCTATTCGATGCTGTTCGCCAACATGTTGGCCTACGCCGCCTGGTTTCGCGTCGTTGCCCGGTTTCCGGCCACCGTGTCGGGGCTCGGCAGCATGGCGGTGCCGGTAATCGGCGTGTTCGCGAGCGCGCTGCTGCTGGGTGAAGCGGTCGGCTGGCGTGAACTGGCGGCGCTTGGGCTGGTCTGCGCGGCGTTGGCGATCGTCGTCTTCGCCCGCCAGTCTCAGAAATCGCCGTCACGCACCTCGTAGCGCGTCGGCTTGCCGATTTCCGGCCGGCCCTGTTGGATCCAGTCCGCGACCCAGTCGATCATGCGGTTCAGCGGCACGATCGGATAGCCGAACAGCTGCTGCGCCTGTCGGGTGCTGTTTACCCAGGCGGTCTCGGCCTCCTCGCCGTCGAAGATCGGCGTCTTGCCGAAGCGTTCGCCGAACTCGGTCGCCAACGCGCGAATGCTGGTCGCGTCCGGACCGCCAATGTTGAGCGGGCTCGCCGGCGTCGTGCAATGCCGGAGCGCGCGCAGCATCTGGGCGCTGGCGTCGCCCTGCCAGATCACGTTGGCGTGGCCGGTGGCGATCGGGATGGCCCGGCCCTGGAACACCCAGGAGGCGACATCGAACAGCACGCCGTAACGCATGTCGATGGCGTAGTTCAGCCGCATCAGCCGTCCCGGCGTGCCGTATTGCTGCGAGAAATATTGAAAGATTCGCTCGCGCGCGACGCAGGAATTGGCGTATTCGCCGACCGGCGTCGGCGGCGTGGTCTCGTCGCAGCCGCCCAGGCGGACGCTGGCATAGGGATAAACGCAGAGCGTCGAGAAGGCGACGATGCGGGACTCGCGCAAGGCCTCGGCGACGATCGCCGGCACGTGCGCGTTCATGGCCCAGGTAAACGGCTCGTCGCCCGCGGTACCGAACTTGCGGCCGGCCATGTAGATCACGTTCGGCAGCTTCGGCAGGCCGTCGACGGCGCCGCGATCCAGCAAGTCGCAGGCGATGGTCTCGACGCCCCAGGACTCCAGCCGTTCCCTGACAACCGCGTCGCTGAAGCGCGCGACGCCGACGACGCGTTTTTGCGGCGCCGCCCGTTTCGCCAGCCGTGCGAGGCACGGGCCCACCTTGCCGCCGACGCCGAGAACCATGATATCGCCGTCGAGCGCCGCCAGATCGTCGATCAGGTCCTGTGACGGCCGCGACAGCAATTCTTCCAGCGCCTCGACGTCAGGAATTCTGTCGGGCAGGGTTTCGGCCGTCAGCAGTGTCTCGGTCGTCGCGCTCACGTGTTCATTCCTCCCATCGCCGGCCTTGCAAGCTTACACCGGGATCACCCGCCCTTCCTTGGCCGACCGGTAAATCGCTTCTTCGATCTCGATGTTGCGCAAATAGTCCCGACCCGAATTGACGAGTTCGGCGCCATCCAGCAGGTGCGCGACGATATGCGCCTGCGTGGCGTAAACGGCGTCGCCGGCGAAACCGCGTTGCTGCCACTCGAAAATATGCTCGGCCTCGTCGCCGCCGTGCGGCTTCCACCAGAGCCGCCCGCGGCCGTCCAGACGCAGCACACCGGCCGAGCCCTCGAGCCACATCTCGCCCATGGTGAGGCGCGTATTCTCGGCCACGTGGTCGTTCAGGCGGTTGGCATCGAACAGGCCCGATGTGTCGCCGTCGAAACGGAAAACCACGGTGCCGGCGTCCTCGCCCGCGATCGCCGGATTGAGCCGGCGCAAGTCGGCCGAGACGGACCTGATTTCGCCCATCAGGAAGCGAAAGGTGTCGATGAAATGGATGCCGGTCTCGTGGATCAGGAACCGTTCCATCTTCTGAAAATAGGGCTGTCGGTTCAGATAGGCGTCGCGGCCCTGGCCGTCGCCGGGACGCATGCGGAAGGTAATGCCGTGCAGGGTGCCGAGCCGCCCGGCGTCGATCAGCCGCCGTGTCTCCTGGAACCAGGGCTGGAAGCGGAAATTTTCGTGCACCGCCAGCGTCACGCCGGCCGCCTCCGCGGCCTCGACCACGGCGACGGCCTCGTCATAGGTCGGCGCCAGCGGCTTCTGGCAGATCACCGGCAGGCCCCGCGCCGCGACCTGACGGACCAGCGCGTCGTGTGTCTCAGGCGGCGTGGCGATGTCGACCAGATCCGGCGCCACCCCGCCCAGCATCTCGTCCAGGTCTGAAAAGCCGCGCGCGCCGGCCTGGTCCGCCGCCGACTTGGCCTTCAGCGCGTCGAGGTCGCAAACACCGACCAGCCCGGTCCGCGGCAGCCGCGTCCAGGCGTGGTGATGGAATTGCGCGAAATAGCCGGCGCCGACAACCGCGACCCGCAAAGCGTTCTCAGCCATTGTTGATGATGTCGATCACGGTGCGGGTGACCTCGGCGGTTGTGTTTTTGCCGCCGGCATCGAAGGTCCGGATGCGGCCGTCGCCGATACCGGCTTCCAGCGCCTGATCGATCATCCGGGCCGCGGTCTCGCAGGCCTCGACGCCATGCCGGTGGCCGAGCCAGTCCAGCATCATCGCCGCCGACAGGATCATCGCCGTCGGATTGGCCTTGCCCGTGCCCATAATGTCGGGCGCGGTGCCATGGCTCGGTTGGAACACCGCATTGTCGTCGCCGATATCGCCCGACGGCGCGAAGCCCATGCCGCCGACCAAACCGGCGGCGAGGTCCGACAGGATGTCGCCGTACATGTTCTCGGTGACCATGACGTCGAAGTCCCACGGCCGGCGCACTAGGTCCAGCGCGCAGGCGTCGACATAGAGATGTTCGGCCTTAATCTCGGGGAAGGCGGCGGCGCGCTCGTCGAAGACCTTGCGGAAGAAGGCCATCGAGGTGAAGACGTTCGCCTTGTCGACCAGTGTCAACTTGCCTTCATGGCCGCTCGCCTTGCGTCGCTCGGCGAGACGAAAGCCGAAGTCGAACAGCTTTTCCGATGTCGGCCGCGTGATCACCATGGTGTCGCGGGCCTCGCGGTCGTCTTCGATCACGCCCTTGCCGCGCGCCGCGAACAGGCCCTCGGTACTTTCGCGGATCAGGATCAGGTCGATCTTCTCGGCCCGCGGATCGGCCAGGATCTTTGGTCCGCCCGGAATGGTCCGGATCGGCCGCACGCCGGCATAGAGGTCGAAATGCACCCGCATGTCGACCTGCGGCGCCAGCTCGGTGCCATCGGGCTTGCGCACGTCGGGCAGACCCATGGCGCCCAGCAGGATGGCGTCGGCCGCCTCCGCCGCCTTCAGCGACTCCTCGGGCAGATCGACGCCGGTGTCGCGGTAGCAGCCGGCGCCACCGACCAGCTCGGTGTTCACCAGCTTGAAGCCGCCGACCTTGGCCTGCGCGGCGTCGAGCACGGCGACCGCCGATTCCATGACTTCGATGCCGATGCCGTCGCCGGGGAAAACGGCGATCTTGAATTCGATTTCGTTACTCATAAGCGGATATCCCAATGCGATGGCTTCAGCCCGGCGACCGGGCTGCGGAAGGTGTAGAGCTTGTCGTCGAGCAGGTTGCCCAGATAGGCGGTCTTGCGGTCGGGGCCGCCGAAGGCGATGGACGACACGCTTTTCATCACCTCGGTTTCAATCGAATCCATGTGCGCGCGGCCGAGCTCGCCGTTCTGGAACGCCCGCTCGACGACGTCGAGCTGTTCCGGATCGCATTCTTCCAGCACGACCTGCTGGTTGCCGTCGGCGTCGATGCGAATGATGCGGTTCGAGATCACGCTGGTCAGCCAGACGCCACCCGCCTCGTCGAAGGCGAGGCCGTCCGGATAGGTGCCGTGGCCGAATTCGGCCACCGTCTCGCGCGGTCCGAGACTGCCGTCCTCGGCGATACGGAAGCGCGACATGCGCCGGCCGAAGGTTTCGTTCACGTAGATCCAGTCGCCGCTGCCATCGACGACGGCCTCGTTGGTGTAGCCCAGGCCGTCGGCGGCGATGCGCGCGCCCTTGTCGTCGACAAGGATGATGAAACCGTCGGACGCATTGGGCCGGTAGGCAAGCGCGCGCGGCTCCAGCCAGGTGCTGACCGTGATCCAGACGCGGTCATTCCGGTCGACGCCGACGAAATTCGCCGGCGGCAGGCGTTTTCCGTCGATCTCCAGCAGGAACGGCGTCAAGTCGCCGGTCCGGCTCAACCGCCAGGCGCCGCCGCCGTCGTTGTGCAGGTTCGCCAGCAGGAAATCGCCCTCGGCCGTAATGGCGAAGCCGTTGGTGCCGATGGCGCCGGACGCCGCGATGTCGCGCCGGCTGCCGTCGGAACGGATATGCGTCACGCCGCCGCCGTCCGCCGACCAGTAGGAGACTGCGACGTCCCCGGCCGCGGTCGCCAGCACGCATTCCGGCCGTTTCAGGCCCTGGCCATAGGTCTCCAGCTCGGACGGCTGCACCGTGAAGCCGCCGAGGCCGTTCGTCTGCGTCATCCGACGTTTCCCTGCCGCTTGTCGTTTTTGGCGGCGCCATTATGGCCATTGCCGGCAGCGGGTCAAAGGCGGGGCGGTTGACCCGGAACCGCCTCGGACGGTGAAATGCGGGACCTGCCCCGTCCGTCCGCTCAGAACCGTTTGGAATTCGCATGCGCCAGGTCTTCTGGCCCCTTGCCGGCACGACGTTGCTGCAGACCGTGTCCGTCATCCTGTTCTTGGCGGTGCCGGTCATGGCGCCCGTCGTCGCGAAAGATCTCGGCATCGACGCCAGCGCCATCGGCGCCTACTCCTCGATCGTTTTCCTGGTGGCGATGTTCGTGTCCGCCGGGATCGGCACCGTCATCCAGCGCTACGGCGCCATCCGCACGGTGCAGGTGGGGTTGCTGCTGTCGGCGCTGGCCCTGCTGCTCACGACGGCGGGCACCTTGGTCGCGGTGTTCGTCGGCGCGGTGCTGATCGGCCTGGGCTACGGCCCGAACACGCCCGCCGGCAGCCATGTACTGGCGCGGGTGACGCCGCCGAACATGCGTGGACTGGTGTTCTCGATCAAACAGTCCGGCGCGCCGCTGGGCGGCATGTTGACGGGTCTGATCATTCCGCCGATCGCCGCCGGCCATAGCTGGCAGGCGGCGGCCTGGGTCGCGATTGCCATGGCCATCGCCGGCGCGGTGCTGGTGCAGCCGCTCCGGGCGCGCTGCGACGATGATCGCCGGCCCGATCAACGCATCTCCATGCGGGCGACCTGGGCATCGCTGCGGCTGCTGCTGGCGAACCGGCCGCTACGCCGGCTGACGGTGGCGTCGTTTGCCTATTCGTCGTTGCAGATATGCAGCTTTTCGGTGCTGGTCGCCTTTCTGGTCGAGGTCGTGCGGCTCGACCTGGTGACGGCCGGCATCGCCTTCTCCGCCATGCAGATTTCCGGCGTGGTCGCGCGGGTCGGGTGGGGCTGGCTCGCGGATCAGGTCATCGCGGCGCGGCCGCTGCTGACGCTGATCGGCATCGCCGGCGCCCTGCTGATCGTGCTGCTGACGGCTTTCACGCCGACATGGCCGTTCTGGGCGGTCGTCGCCGTCTGTGTCGCGGTCGGCGCCACCGTCGCCGGCTGGAACGGCGTGTTTCTGGCCGAGGTCGCCCGCGTCGCGCCGGAAGGGCAGGTCGGCGCGGCCACCGGCGGGACGCTGTTCTTCACCTATTTCGGCCTGGTCGTCGGTCCGGCGTCCTTCACCGCGCTCGTCGCGGCCACGGACAGCTATGCCATCGCCTTTCAGGCGGTTGCCGCCGTATCGCTGCTGGCGGCGCTGGCGCAGTATCTGCCCATGCGGCCGGCAACGGGCCAAGGCTGATTTCAGCAATTCTTTACCGCTGTCCGACAGACTGAGCAGCGCCGGGCGGCCCCCAAAAAAACCGCCGGTTATCGCAATAATCGACCGGACAAATGACCCAACAGGCCGCGAACACTTCCTGGGCCTACCCGAAGGTCGACCGGCGCTGCAAGCCGCGCTGGCAGACCGATCTGCCGGCGCGTCTGTTCGCCCGCGCGGCGGCGAGCGATTGCCGCGTCCGCGACATCTCGCAGGGCGGCGCCCGCGTCGTTACGGACGCAGATGTCGACGAGGACGAGATCATCGTCCTCGAGCTGGACGAGATCGACCCGCTGGCCGCCCGCGTCGTGCATCTGTCCGACGGCACCGTCGGCCTGATGTTCCTTTACGACAGCGACCAGCGCCAACAAGTGGTCGACTGGATCACGCCGAAGCTGACCCGCTGAATCCCTAACCTTTTTGTGGCGGCAGGGCGTAGGTGCTGGTGGCGTGGGCCACCGGCCGGTCGTCGCCGTCGGCATAGAGCGTGACCTCGCCGAACACCAGCAGACGCCCGGTCTTGAGCGCCCGGCCGCGCGCGATCACGTCCTTGCCGATGGCCGGTCGGAAGAAGCTGGTGTTCTGGCTCGCGGTCGCCATCTCGCGGAAACCGCCCAGCGCCGCCGAAACGACGAAGACCATGCAGGTGTCGGCCAGCGTCATCATCGCTTGGCCGCAGATCAGCCCGCCGGTACGGCAGAGGTCGTCCGAGTAGGGCAGCCGCATGGCGACGCCATCCGGGCCGATCTCCTCGATCGACAGGTTGAGGGCCTGGACCCAGGGCGCGAACTTGTCGCGCAGCAGGTCGGTTGCGGTCTCGCGGCTGAGCGCCGCGGCGGAAATCTCGGACATCGGCCGGCTTTACGCGATTTGGCGTGAAACCGTCAATCGTCCGCCGGTTGTGTACCGGCCACCGCCGCGCGGGCCGCGGCCGTGGCGTGCGTCGGCGCGCCTTTGCGCAGCAGCTCGCGGTGCAGGATGTAGAGGCCGCTGGCGATCACGATGGCCGTGCCGACCAGCATCCAGGCGTCCGGGATCTCGTTCCAGATCAGCACGCCGAACAGCAGCGCGAAGACGATCGCCGTGTATTCGAAGGGCGCCACGGTCGAGGCAGGCGCCAGGCGGAAGGCCTGGGTCATGAACAGCTGCGCCGTGCCGCCGATCAGGCCGATGGCGATCAGCGGCAGCCAGTGCGCGGGCGCCGGCGTCACCCATTCGAACGGCAGCGCCATCCCGCTGACCAATGTGCAGGTCAGCGTGAAGTAGAACACGATCGCGGTATTGCTTTCGGTGATGCTGAGCCGACGCACGCAGATCATCGCCAGCGCGAAGCCGAGCGCCGCGCCGACCGGGATCAGCGCCGTCAGGCCGAACAGACCGCTGCCCGGGCGTACGATCAGCAGCACGCCGGCGAAGCCCGCCAGCACCGCCAGCCAGCGCCGGGGGCCGACCTGCTCGCCCAGCAGCGGAATCGACAGCAGGGTCAGAAACAGCGGCCCCGAGAACGATATCGCCACCGCGTCGGCGAGCGGCAGGACAGCGAACGCCCAGAAGAACAACGTCATCGAGGCCAATCCAATGAGCGACCGGAGCATGTGGCCGCCGGGCCGCGAGGTCCGCAAACTGCGCCAGCCGCCGTCGCGGAAGATCAGGATCGACAGCGGCACGAAGGCCAGGAAGCTGCGGAAGAACACGAGTTGGGCGATCGGATAATAGACAGACAGCCATTTCACGATCGCGTCCATGACCGCGAACAAGGCGACGGCAATGAGGATGTTGGCGATACCCTGCGCCGCGGTCGACGACTGATATCCGCTGAAGTGAGCACTCAAACGCATGACGGCACCGGGGGCGACAAAGGAACGGCTTTCGAAGGGCGACAGCCTCGGCTGAAATCGTTGCTTTATCGGTATCGCGCCATTGCTTTGTTTGCACCGCTGCCCTGCGCTCCGCGCTTGGCTTAACTCGCGCGTCGCTGCGCCACCTCGCGGTGCAGGATGTAGATGCCCGTGGCGATCAGGATGACGGTGCCGACGACGGTCCAGAGGTCCGGCAGCTCCTGCCAGAGCAGAAAGCCGAGCGCGATGGCCCAGATGATGGTGCTGTATTCGAACGGCGCGATGACGGAGGCCGGCGCGCTCCGGAACGCCTGGACAATGCACATCTGTCCGACGCCGCCCAGGATGCCCATGCCGACCAGCATCGGCCAATGCTCGAATTGCGGCGTGACCCAGGAGAAGGGCAGGGACAGACCCGACAGGACGGTCTGGACCAGGGCTGTATAGACCAGGATCGCGGCCGTGGATTCGGTTTGGCTGAGCCGCCGGGTCAGGATGCCGATGAAGGCATAGCTGAGCGCCGCGATCAGGACCAAGAGCGAGGCCGGCTGGAACACGCCGGTGCCCGGTCGGATGATGATGGCGACGCCGATCAGGCCGATCAGCACGGCGGTCCAGCGGCGGATGCCGACATGCTCGCCCAGCAGCACCACCGACAGCGCGGTGATGAACAGCGGCGAGGCGAAGGCGACGGCGGTGGCGTCGGCCAGCGGCATCAGGCTGATTGCCGTGAAGAACACGGACACCGTGAACAGGCCGAGCACGCCGCGCAGCAGGTGCAGGCCCGGCCGCTGCGTCGGCAGCGTGGCGCGGCCGCCGGTCAGCATGACGATCAGGGTGATCGGCAGAAACGCAAAGAAGCTGCGAAAGAAGACGATTTCGTTGATCGGATAGGTTGCCGACAACCACTTCGCGATGGCGTCCATGACCGTCAGCAGCGCCATGCCGGCCAGCAGCCAGGCGATCCCCTGCGGCGAATTGTCCTGTGTCGAATCGGCCGGCGCGAAACGATTTTTTGACGGCGGGTGGTGTTTCATGGCGCCGACACAATCCGGCTTTTCATTGGCCGGCGCCAATGCTATTTGCGCAACTCTGCTGCGCCGGGAGCTTTTTCGATGGCCGAACGGGAATTCGATCAGGAAGACCAGCCGCTGTTTCTGGTCATGGGCGGTGAGGTAACGGACCCGCGCGGGGCGCAATTCGTCGATCTCAACCAAATCGACGTCCGCGGCGTCTACGGCAATTACGACGACGCCTTCGCCGCTTGGCGCGGCGCCGCCCAGGAAACGGTCGATAACGCGTTTATGAAATACATGATCGTACGTCTGCGCTAATTTCGGCTCTCTTGGCGTTGGGGCGCCGCTCGGGGCATACTGGGCGGGCCGAGCGCAATCATCCCTGCAAGAAAGCCTAAAAGGACGCCTGATGCGTGATCTACAGCTGCCCGGACGCTCCGCCATCCATGCCGTGAACGGGGTGGCCGCCACCTCGCACCCGCTGGCGACGCTGGCCGCCATCGATATCCTGCGGCAGGGCGGCAATGCCGTCGACGCGGCGGTCTGCGCCTGCGCCGTGCAGTGCGTGGTCGAGCCCATGTCGACGGGCATCGGCGGGGATTGCTTCGCGCTGTACGTGCCGGGCGGTCAGGGCGAGGTGATCGGCCTGAACGGTTCCGGCTGGGCGCCGAAGGATCTGAGCGCCGAGTGGCTGCTGGAGCAGGGCCAGGACAGCATCGGGCTGTTGAGCCCGCACGCCGTCACCGTGCCGGGCGCGATCGATGCCTGGGCCACGTTGCTCGCGGATCACGGTACCATGGGCCTCGACAAGCTGCTGCAGCCGGCCATCGACTATGCCGAGAACGGCTGGGCCATCACGCCGCGCGTGGCGCATGACTGGCAGCGCAACGAAGAGAAGATGGCGGCCGAGGCGTCGTCGGCCGAACAGTTCCTGATCGACGGCCGGGCGCCGCGGGCGGGCGAACGCTTCCATTCGCCCAAGCTGGCCCAGACCCTGCGCCGGATCGCCGCCGAGGGCCGCGACGGTTTCTATACCGGACCTGTTGCCGAGGATATCGTCAGTTATCTGAACGCCAAGGGCGCGCGCCACAGCCTGGACGATTTCGCCGAGCAGCGGGCGGAATACGTGACGCCCATCGCCACCAACTATCGCGGCTATGACATCTATCAGATCCCGCCGAACGGCCAGGGCATCACCGCGCTGATCATGCTGAACATCCTGCAGGGTTATGACATCGCCGGGATGGATCCGGTCGGCGTCGAGCGCCTGCATCTCGAGACCGAGGCGGCACGGCTCGCCTTCGCCGCCCGCGACCGCTATGTGGCGGATCAGCGCTATGCCGACGTGCCGGTGAAGAAGATGCTGTCGGCCGAGTTCGCCGACGAGCTGCGTGGCCAGATCGATCCGACCAAGGCGATGGCCGAGGCCGGCGCCGCCACCGGGCCGGTCTATCGCGACACGATCTACCTGACCGTGGTCGACAAGGACCGCAACACCTGCTCGTTCATCAACTCGCTCTATTTCGCCTTCGGCTCGGGCCTGACGGCGCCCGAAAGCGGCGTCGTGCTGCAGAACCGCGGCGCCGGTTTCCGGGTGGAGCCGGGCCATCCGAACAATGTCGAGGGCCGCAAGCGGCCGATGCACACGATCATCCCCGGCATGTGCATGAAGGACGGCAAGGTGATCAATTCCTACGGCGTCATGGGCGGGGGCTATCAGCCGGTCGGCCACAGTCATGTGCTGACCAACATGATCGACTACGGCATGGACCCGCAGGAGGCGGTGGACTGCGCCCGCGTGTTCCATGTCGCCGGCAAGCTCGATGTCGAGCGCGGCGTGCCGAAACCGGTGATGGACGGCCTGGCGGCGCTCGGCCACGAGGTGCAGCATCCGGACATGCCCTGGGGCGGCGGCCAGATCATCCAACTCGACTGGGAGAACGGCACCCTGGTCGGCGGTTCCGATCCGCGGAAAGACGGCTGCGCCATCGGCTACTGAGCCGCCGATGACATCAGCGCCACCCTTCGCCACGCCCGGCGCGGCGCTGGCGCGGATGGCGGCCGAACGCGGCGCGGAAGAAGCGCTCGCCTTTCCGCAACAGGATGCGCGGCTGACGTTCGCCGCGTGGCATGAACAGGCCGCGGCGCTGGCGCGCGGACTGAGGGCGCGCGGCCTCGGTTCCGGCGATCATGTCGCGCTGCTGGCCGAGAACCGGATCGAATGGCCGGTCGTGCAGCTCGCCGTCGCGCTGATGGGCGGCGTGCTGGTGCCACTGAACACCCACTACGGCCGCGACGAGCTCCGCTACGCGCTTGAACAGTCTGACAGCCGGGCGCTGATCCGGTCCGACGGCTTCCGGGGTCATGATTACGCGGGCGCGATAGCCGATATCCGCGCCGATCTGCCGCTGCTGGCGCACGACATCTCGCTCGACGACGGGGGCTACGCCGCGCTGCTGGCGGCGGGCGCCGAGAGCGACATGGCACTGCCCGAGGTAGCGGCCGACGATCTTGCGGCTTTGCTCTACACGTCGGGCACCACCGGCGTGCCAAAGGGCGCGTTGCTGACGCACCGGGCCATGCTGACCGACGCCTGGATCTCCATGCAGCGGCTGCAGGCCCGGCCCGGCGACCGCTGGACCTCGATGATCCCGCTGTTCCATTGCTCCGGCTCGATCTTCAACATCCTCGGCTGTCTGGTCAGCGGCGCCGCGTTCATCGGCGTCTCCGGCTTCGATTCGGCCGAGATGTCCGCGCTGGTCGAGGCCGAGCGCTGCACCGGCTTCACCGGCGTGCCGACCGCCTATGTCGCCATGCTGCGCTATGTGCAGGAGACGCGGCACGACCTGTCGTCGCTCAGGGTCGGCGTGTCCGGCGGCGCCGGCCCCGATCCGGCGGTGCTGCGCGGCTGCGAGAAGAACCTGCCGATCGGCGCGCTGGTCCAACTCTACGGCCTGACCGAGACCAGCACGGCGGTCACCATCCCGGCGCCCGACAGCCCGCGCCGCTGCGAGAATGCCGGCCCGCCGCTCGACGGCGTCGGCCTGCGCATTGCCGAGCCCGAGTCGGATGCGGCGCTGCCGGTCGGTCAAATCGGCGAGATCCAGGTGCGGGGACCGACGGTGATGTCGGGCTACTACAAGATGCCGGACGCGACGGCCGCGGCCTTCACGCCGGACGGCTGGCTGAAGACCGGCGATCTCGGATTCCTCGACGAAGCGGGCGAGCTGCACGTCTCGGCCGGGCGCCTGACGGACATGCTGATCCGCGGTGGCGAGAACGTCTATCCGGCCGAGATCGAGCGCGCGCTGCACAGTCATTTCGCGGTCGGCGAGGCGGCCGTATTCGGCCTGCCCGACGACTATTACGGCGAGGTGCCGGCGGCCGCCCTGCGTCTCGACGCCATCGCCCGCGCCGAAGACCTCGCCGCTTACTGCGCCGAGTGCCTGGCCGGCTACAAAGTGCCGGTGCGGTTCTTCACGGTTGAAGACTTCCCGATCAACGCCGGCGGCAAGATCCGCAAGGACGTCCTGCGCGAACGCGCCCTTGCCGGCGAGCTGAGCGATCTGGAGTAGGCGTCAGCCGGCGTTTATCTGGGCCAGCATGGCCTGTGTGATCCGGGCGTCGCCGTCGGCGGCGTCGAGCAGCAGGGTGAAATGGTCGGCGCCCTCGATGGTCAGGTAGTCGGCCGTCGCGCCGGCGGCCTCGCAGGCGCCGGCATAGGCGCGTGACTGCTGCTGCCAGCCCTCGGGCTCGGCCCCGCCGGCGGCGATCAACAGCGGCAACGTTTGCAGCGGCGGTTGGCGCACGCAGTCGTTTCGCACGGCCATCGCGTGGTCCAACCGCACATCGGCATTGACCGACGTGTGCATCACTACTTCCGGCTCGTAGATGCCGCTCAAGCAGGCTGCGCCCCGGATCAGCGGCAGCGAGGCCGCGTCGTTCAACAGCATCGCCGCCAGATGCGCGCCCGCCGAATGGCCGGCGACGTAGATCCGCTCGGGATCGCCGCCGTAGGTCGCGATATTGGCCGCCGTCCAGGCCAGGCCCGCGCGCACCTCCTCGACAATGACGTCGAGCGTCACGTCGGGGCAGAGGTCGTAATTGACGCTGACATGCGTGACGCCGGCCGCCACCATGGGCGGCGCCAGGAAGCTGTGATCCGATTTGTCGAGCAGACGCCAGAAGCCGCCATGGATGAAGAATTGCACCGGCGCCCCATTGCCGGCCGGGAAGATATCGAGCGTTTCCTTCGGCCGCGCGCCGTAGCGGATATCGAGCTGGCCGTCGACCCGCGCCCGGGCGGCCTCGGATTCGGCGGCGAAGCGGGCGATCTTGTCCGACGCGTCGGCGACGGCGACGCGCGGGTTGAAATGCCGCTCGATCTCGTCGTCGGGCGCGTTGCGCCAGTCGAAGCGCATCATCCGGCCTCGGGATAGCAGCCGCCCTCGCGGGCCCGCTGACGGGTGAGGTAGTAGACCAGCTCGATGGTCGGCGTCGGCTCGTCGACCAGGCGGCCGAGTTCGATCACCGCGCCGGTCAGCGCCTCCAGCTCCATCGGCCGGCCCAGCTCCAGGTCCTGCAGCATCGAGGTCTTGTGCGCGCCGACCTCCTTCGCGGTCTCGATCCGCGCCTCAACCGACAGCGCGAAGCGCACGCCCAGCTTCTCGCCGATGCGCTTGGCCTCCTCCATCATGCGGCCGACCACGACGCGGGTGCCGTCGTCGCTGGCGATGGTCTCCAGCGTCGCCTGCGTCAGCACGCTGACCGGGTTAAACGACAGGTTGCCCCACAGCTTCATCCAGATCTCGTCGCGGATTTTCTTCTTCACCGGCGCCTTGATGCCGGCCGCGATCATTGCCTCGCTCAGCGCCACCACCCGGTCCGAGCGGCTGCCGTCCGGCTCGCCCAGCGGCGTCCGATTGCCGTGGTTCAGCTGCACGACGCCAGGCTCGACGATTTCGGCGGCCTGCCAGATCACCGTGCCGATGGCGCGTTCCGGGCCGATGCCGCGCCACTGCACGCCGCCGGGATCGACGCTCTCCAGGCGCTGGCCCTCCAACGGCCCCTCGAATTTGTAGAAGTACCACCAGGGCACGCCGTTCATGGCCGTGACGATGGCGGTCTCGGGGCCCAGCAGCGGCTGCATCTGCTCGACCACGCCCGGCACCGAATGGGCTTTGAGGGCGATGATTACGTAGTCCTGCGGCCCCAGGTCCGCGGGATTGTCGGAGCAGTTCGGATGTACCGTGAACCGTTCTTCCTCGGTGATCAGCGTCAGGCCGTTCTCGCGCATGGCCGCCAGGTGCGGGCCGCGGGCGATCAAGGAGACCTCGACGCCGCTGCGCGCCAGCATGGCGCCGATCTGGCCGCCGATCGCGCCGGCGCCGTAAATGCAGACTTTCATGTCAAGCCAGTCCCAGTTTCTCGGCGAGGCCGATACGTTGCAGTTTTCCCGTTGCGCCCTTCGGGATCTCGTCGAGGATCAAGAGCTTGCGCGGCACCTTGAAGTCGGCGAGGCGTTCGCCCGCGAAGGCGCGGATCTCGGTCTCGGCGGCGCTGGCGCCTTCTTCCAGCACCACCGCTGCGGCGACATCCTCGCCCAGCTTGTCGTGTGGCACCGCGAAGGTCACGGCCTGGGCCACGGCCGGGTGGTCCAGCAGGATCTCGTCGACCTCGCGCGGGCTGATCTTCTCGCCGCCGCGATTAATGATCTCCTTCAGCCGGCCGGTGATCGTGAGGTAGCCGTCGGCGTCCAGCACGCCCTGGTCGCCGGTGCGGAACCAGCCGTCGCGGAAGCCGTCGGCGTTCGCCGCCGGGTTTTCCAGATAGCCCGCGGTCACGTTCGGCCCGCGGATCACCACCTCGCCGACGCCGCCCTGCGGCAGCAGGCCGCCGTCCTCGGCCATGATGGCGATCTCGGGGCCGGCCGCCGGGCCGACGGTGCCGGGCTTGCGCGCGCCCGGCGGCAGCAGGTTCGAGGCCATCTGGTGCGCCGCCTCGGTCATGCCGTAGCTCTCGATCACCGGAGCCGAGAAGGTCTCCTCCAGCGCCGCCATCACCTGCGGCGGCAGCGACGACGAGGACGAGCGGATGAGACGCAGCGGATTGGCGGCGATGACCTCGGCATTGCGGCCGGCGCGGGTCAGGATGGCCTGATGCATGGTCGGCACGGCCGTGTACCAGGTCGGCTTGATCTCGCTCAGCCAGGCAAAGAATTTCAGCGCATTGAAGCCCGGCGTGCACCAGACCGAGCCGCCGGCCGCCAGGCTCGACAGCACGGCGGCAATCAGGCCATGGATGTGGAACAGCGGCATGATGTTCAGGCAGCGGTCGCCGGGACCCAGTTGCAGGGTCGCGCCGATATGCGCCGCCGACGCCGTGACGTTGCGGTGCGACAGCGGCACCATCTTCGGCCGCGACGTGGTGCCCGACGTGTGCAGGATCAGGGCGACATCGTCGGCGTCGACCGGTTCGGGCGCGCCGCCGTCGACCGCCGCGCCGCCGCTCAGGCTGAAGGCGCCGGCGGGTCCGGCCGGATCGGGCGTCAGGGTCAGCACCTGGATGCAGTGCTTCGCCGCAACCTCGCGGGCGGGTGTTTCCATGCCGTCCTGCACCACCAACGCCTTCGCTTTCAAATCGCTGAGGTAGAAGTCGAATTCCTCGGCCCGATAGGCCGGGTTCAGCGGCGCCGTGGTCGCGGTGCAGGCGATGGCCACGAAGGCCGCCGCCATCTCCGGACCGTTGGGGCAGACGATCGCCACCCGGTCGCCACGGCCGATGCCGGCGGACGCCAGGGCCGATCCGGTCGCGGCGGCAAGCGTCCGCAGCGCGCCATAGGACATCGGCGACCGCTCCGGCGCACCGATCGCGGGGGCTTCGGCGTTGGCGGTGGCCGCGATCAGATCGGTGACGGTCGTGGCGTCTGGCATCGCATGCACCTTGCAATGGGCTGTGGACGGGACGGTCGGGCGGTCGCCGGCCGCGTGACTGGAAATAGCATGCTTTCGCCGGCGGGCGGAAGCAACCGCCGTTCACCGGATGCTCACTTGCAAACCGGACCGAAAACCCCACTATCCATCGTGTGCACAGCTCGCCCTTGGCGATCGTTCTGTGCCTGCCAGCGGGGCGAACCGTGCCGCGAACCACGGAGCTGGCTATGACCAACGAAACCAGACAGACGATGTACTGGACCCTTGGGATCGTTGCCGCCCTGATTGCCGTCGTGGCGGTCCTCTATGGACTGGGCGTTGTCGACACGGCCACGATGCAGGGGACAGCGGCCGAATAGGTCGACGCCGGCGTCCCGGAACCGGGACGCGGTATCGTTAGCGACGTTTTTTGGCGCTGATTTGTCGGCTAAACCAACCGGCCGATGGCGTCGGCGGGACCGATGATGGCGACATCCTGGCCTGACGCCCGGCGGTAAGCGTCGCGGCCGTCGCGCACATGTGCCGGGACGGTGTCGCGTCGCTCGGGCATTACCTCCTGGGCGATGACCTGGGCGACGAAACCGCTGGAAGGCAAGCCGAACAGGCCTGCCAGGACCGGACGCGGCTGCGCGGCCGGGATCGGCGCGCGGGCGGCTCGAGGATCGATCGTCGCCTCGCGCGCCGCTGCCGTTCGTTGCCGCGTGCCGGCGCTGCCGTCGGAATGCTGAAAACGCGCGAACGACTCCTGCTGCCCCGCGGTTTTTACCTGCGGAGCGGTCGGCGGCACTACCGGCACATAATGTGCCTGTTGTACGTGCGATGTGTCGATCGGCGTCACTGGACCGGCAATGGTGTTTGGGTTCAACCGAGGTATATAGGTCGACGTTTGTTAAAATTGTAGGCAAATTCGATAGTTTTTGTCGAACATATTTTACGGTTAATTTCCATTAACCTGAATGCCGATTAATATTAATATGTTGATTTATGAATTTACCCTAATATTTGTTTCCTATATATATTTGAATAAGCACAAATTAGGCTGAATATTTAGGGGTTTTTGTTTCCGACAACTATAAAATCAACAGTAGCGCAGGCATGAAATTTCGCCTTTTTTAACCCCTGGAATCGTAACCTCACACGTGTTTTCGACCGCCAATGCAATCGATCAATGCGACTCATCAAACCGCCTGGCACCGCCCACCGGCCCGCCGTTCTTTCGAACGCGGAAGCCGAACGGTTGCGCCTGGCGTTCGGGGCGTCGGGCGACGCCGTCTACGACTGGCGGGTAACGGAAGGGCGGATTTCCTGGTTCGGCAATGCCGCTGCCATGCTGGGGTTGCCGGACTGTAGCGAGTTGGAGACGGCGGTCGGGTTTCAATCGCGGATCGGCCCCGACGACGTGCCGACGCGGTCGCTGGCCCTGTCGCGGCATCTTGACGACAACGCGCCGTTTACTTGCGAATACAAGCTGCGCCGCGGCGACGGTGGGTTCGAGTGGGTACACGAGCACGGCATTGCGGAACGCGGATCCGACGGCAAGCTCGAGCGCCTCGTCGGTTGCTTGCGGATCGTTACCGAGCAGAAGGTGCGCGAGCACCGGCTCGAACGGCTGGCCTACTATGACGAACTGACCGGCCGGTTGAACCGGGTCCGCCTGCTGCAATATCTCAACGGCTCGGTCGAGCGGGCCCAGGCCGGGGGCGGAACGGCCGCCTTCATGGTGGTCAACGTCGACAATCTCGGCACCTTGAACGACGCCTACGGCTACGACGTCGCCGACGTGGTGATCGTCGACGTTGCGCGACGGGTCGGCGACGCGCTGCCGCCAGGTTCGCTGCTGGGCCGGGTCGGCGGCAACCAGTTCGGCGTGATCCTTGAGGATTGCGACGAAATCGAGATGACCGACACCGCCGAGCGCATCCTGGAATCGGTGCGCAACGCCGTGATCGAGACGGCGGCCGGACCGATCATCGTCACGGTGACGGTGGGCGGCGTGACGGCGCCGGACCTGGCCGAAGACAGCAAGGCCGCCTTCGGTCGGGCCGAGGAAGCGCTGGCGCAGGCCAAGCGGGCCGGTCGCGACCGTTTCGTCAGCTACCGCCACTCGGCCGAAGTTATCGAGCAGCGGCGCAGATCCATGGCCACCGGCGACCGGGTGCTGCGCGCGCTGAAGGAGCGGCGCCTGAAGCTGGCCTACCAGCCGATCGTCGATATCGGCGATTGCCGGCCGCGGATGTATGAAAGCCTGCTGCGCATGCTCACCGACGACGGCGAGGTGATCTCGGCCGGCAGCTTCATGGCCGCGGTCGAGGAGCTGGGCCTGATCCGGCTGGTCGACCGCTACACGCTGGAAATGGCGGTGGACGAGCTTGTCCAGTCACCCGATGTCACGCTTACCGTGAACGTTTCCGGCATGACGGCGGCCGACGCCAATGCGCTGACCGGCATGCTGGACCTGGTCAAGGCGCACCAGACGGTGGCCGACCGGCTGGTGCTGGAGATCACCGAGACCGTCGCCATGCAGGATATCGAGAATTCGGCGCGGTTCGTCGCCAGCCTGCGCGAGCTCGGCTGCCGTGTGGCGCTCGACGATTTCGGCGCCGGCTATACCTCGTTCCGCCATCTGAAGTCCCTCGATGTCGATCTGGTCAAGATCGACGGCCAATTCGTTCAGGGCGTCGCCGACGATGCCGACAACCAGCTCTTCGTGAAGACGCTGCTGACGCTTTCGAAGGGCCTCGGCCTGCGGACGGTGGCCGAATGCGTCGAGACCGAGCAGGACGCGCGGTTCCTGCGCGAAAACGGCGTCGATCTCTTGCAGGGCTACCTCTACGGCCGCCCGGAACTTGGCCGGCCCTGGGCGC
Source organism: Alphaproteobacteria bacterium (assembly GCA_965232515.1). Taxonomy (GTDB): domain Bacteria; phylum Pseudomonadota; class Alphaproteobacteria; genus JANQKO01. The sequence continues at coordinate 5,203,520 of CBDDPY010000002.1, forward strand.
CCGCCGAAACGCCCGCGCTCGGCCGTCAAAATCCGGCGGCCTGATCCGCCCCGGCCGAACCGTCGGCCGCCAAAAGCTCTTATGTCAAATCACTGCCATTGCAATCTATCAGGGCGTATTTTCTAATAATACTCGTTTTCGGATGATCCGAAGCCTTACGACCGGTCTGCGGTTTCTGCAAAAAGCGCCGCCAATGTCGTGAAAGTGCGTCGCCAGTTGTCGCCAATGCTCGGGCGCAGGTCTTTGGGACGTTTCACGGTGTGGATGAGCCGGAGATCCGTTCCACCGCCCTTCGCAGCAAAATTCACCTCTATTTCCGCGTGGAGAGTCGACTCTCGCTCGCCATTCGCGTGTGTGACGACGCGCGACCAGGTAAAGACCAGACGCTCGCCGGGCCGGACGTCGAGGTATTCGCCCTCGTAGCCGACGCTTTTCGCCGCGTCCTGAGACGTCAGAAACCGCCAGGTGCCGCCGGGGCGCAGATCGATTGTCGCCGAGAGCAGCGAATTCGGCGCTGGGCCAAACCACTTCACGATGCGTTTCGGGTCTGTCCAGGCCGCGAAGACCTTCGCCGGCGAGGCCGCGAAATAGCATTCGACAACGACGGGCTCGTTGTCGATATCGGCGCCGTCATGGCCAAAATTCACGTCGCGTCCTCCGCCAGGTGCCGAGCCAGATGGTCGAACTGCTGTGACCAGAAAGCGCGGAAATCCCACAACCATTCGGACGCCGCCTTCATACGACCAGCGTTCAGTCGGCAATGTCGGGTGCGGCCACGCTTTTCAACAATCACCAGGCCGGCGTCGCTCAGCACACGGACATGCTTGGACACGGCCGGTTGCGTCATGTCGAAGGGCTTGGCCAGGTCTGAAAGACGGGCCTCGCCAAAGGCGAGCCGCTGCAGAATGGCGCGGCGCGTGCCGTCGCTGAGCGCGGAGAAGGTCCTGTCGAGGTCGTTCATCGCTTTTCCGGAGTTTACTAAACTGACTGGTTGACTATATAACATGATTCGTATAGTAAACCTATTGGTAAAGTTTTGGTGCAACCGGCAACCGGTCCAAGACCGACCGGGCATCGGCTCGCCGGGGAAAATGGGGACTTGGAATGAGAGATCTTGCTGTTTTGACGTTCATGACGCTCGACGGCGTCATGCAGGCGCCCGCGCATGCTGAAGAAGACCCGTCGGGCGGCTTCGCGCACGGCGGCTGGGCCGCCAACTATTGGGGCGAGGTGATGGCGCAAGTGATGGACGAGGCGATGGCCGCGCCCTATGACCTCCTGCTGGGCCGAAAGACCTATGAGAGCTTTGCCGGCCACTGGCCCCACGTCGACAACGACCCGCACGCCGACATTCTGAACAACGCCACAAAGTACGTCGCGACATCCACGCTGCAGGATCTTGCGTGGAAAAACGCCGTGCCCATTTCCGGCGACATCGCCGCGGAAGTATCGCGGCTGAAAGATCAGGACGGGCCCTTGCTGCAGATCCATGGCAGTTGGCAGCTGATCCAGACCCTTCTTGCCCAACAGCTTATCGACGAGTTTCGGCTATGGACCTTTCCGCTCGTGGTCGGTTCCGGAAAACGCCTGTTCGGCCAGCAGACCGCGCCCACGGACCTGGCGCTCGTGAAGACGAAATCGACCGCGAACGGCGCGGTGATGAGCATCTATCGGCGCGCGGACCCATAGCGGCGGCGGGGAAAAAAGCGCCCTCGGCCCGGCCGCTCCCGGTCGCATGATAAAGTATGCCATGACATGGATATGATTGTAAGAACATGGCAACATAAATATGTTATGACATCGATCTAGCTTTTCGGCCGAAATCCGGCGTCCGTCAGGCTTATGCCGTGCAGGTCGACGCCCGTTTCGTTCCGGAAACGGGTCGGGGCGGACTTGCTATCAAACGGTTTCAGCGGGGCCGGTCGGCGAGCGTCCGGCGGTCGAACGAGATGCTCTTGACCAGCGCGAAGACCGGCTTGCCGGCCTCGAGCGCAAGGTCGGCGAGCGCTTCGCGCGTGACCCGCGCCCTGAGGCGGCCGCCGCCGATGTCGATCAGCGTTTCGGCGAACGCCGTGCCGGGCTCTTCGCGGATCTCGGCAATGGTGCCGGCAAAGACGTTGCGGATGCTGATCGCCTCCGGCTTGCGTGTGGTGAGCGCCACGTCGCGGGCGCGCACGCGCAGGCGCACCTCGTCACCGATGCCGAGATCGACGAACGGAATGGCGATTTCCTGGCCGTGGTGATCGAGCCGGGTCAGGTCGTAGGTCCGGTCCTGCGCCGTCACCGTGGCGGTCAGCACCACGCCGGCTTCGAAACGCCCGGTCGCCGGCTGCAGGTCGAGGCGTTCCAGGATGCGCTCGACCGGCCCCTCGGCCAGCTTGCGGCCCGCCGACAGCACCACCATGCGGTCGGCCAGCTGCGTCACCTCGGCGATGTCATGGCTGACATAGAGGATCGGGATCGACAGCTCTCTGTGCAGCAACTCGAAATAGGCCAGGATCTCGTCCCGAGTCGCCCGGTCGAGGGCCGACAGCGGCTCGTCCATCAACAGCAGCTGCGGCTGCGACAGCAGCGCCCGGCCGACGGCGACGCGCTGACGCTCGCCGCCCGACAGCGCCGCCGGCGCCCGATCCAGCAGATGGCCGATGCCGAGCAGGTCGACGACGTCGTCGAAGCCGAGCGCGTTGTCCGCGCCGTTGCGCGCCGCGCGCCGGCTGCCGTAGCGCAGATTTTTCGCCACCGACAGGTGCGGGAACAGGCTCGCCTCCTGGAACACATAACCGACCGCGCGGTCATGGGGTTTGCGGAACACACCCGTCTCGTGATCCTGCCAGATGTCGGCGCCGACGGTCAGCCGACCGGGCAGCCGGTGCAAACCGGCGATGCAGCGCAGGATCGTGGTCTTGCCGCAGCCCGAGGCGCCGAACAGCGCGGTGATGCCGCGCATGGGGGCGGTGAAGGCGACATCGAGCGAGAAGGCGCCGATGCTGCCAGCGAAGGCGACGTCGATGGTGCCCGTGTCCCGGTTCACGGGCCCGGCCGCCCGAGGCGCTTTTCCAGCAACATCATCGACAGAATGACGACGAAGGCGAAGACCAGCATGCCGGCGGCCAGGATATGCGCCTCGGTCCATCGCAGGGTCTCGACATAGTCGTAGATCGCCACCGACAGCACCTTGGTTTCGCCCGGTATGTTGCCGCCGATCATCAGCACGACGCCGAATTCGCCGACGGTATGCGCGAAGCCGAGCACGGCGCCGGTCATGAAGCCCGGCCGGGCCAGCGGCACCGCCACGGTCCAGAAGGCGTCCCAGGGCGAGGCGCGCAGCGTCGCCGCGACCTCCAGCGGCCGGTCGCCGAAGGCCTCGAAGGCGTTGCGGATCGGCTGCACGACGAACGGCATGGAATAGAACACCGAGCCGATCACCAGGCCCTCGAAGGTGAAGGCCAGCGAACGTCCGCCGAACAGCCCGGCGATCCAGCCGCCCGGCCCGTCCGGCCCCAGCGCGATCAGCAGATAGAAGCCCAGCACCGTGGGCGGCAGGACGAGCGGCAGGGCGACGACGGCCGCCACCGCTTCCTTCCAGCGGGCCCGCGAGCGCGCCAGCCACCAGGCGATCGGCGTCCCGATGATCAGCAGCACGATCGTCGTGGTCGCCGCCAGTTCCAGGGTCAGGCGGATCGGCGGCCAGAGCTCGGCAAGGTCAAGCATCGGCCGAATGATGGCTATTCGCCGGTCCCGTAGCCATACATTTCCGTCACCCGGCGCGCGGCCGGCGATTGCAGAAAGGCGACGAAAGCGCGTGCGGCCGCGTTGTCCGCCGCCCGCGTCAACAGAACGGCATCCTGGGCAATGGGGGTGTAGAGCGCGTCCGGCACCGGCCAGCGCGACCCGTGGCCGTGGCCGGCGATCTGCGCGCGCGCCACGAATCCGAGCTCGGCGTTGCCGGTGGCGACGAACTGATAGGTCTGCGCGATATTGTTGCCCTGCACGATCTTCGGCCTCAAATCGTCGTAGAGCCCCAGCGCCGTCATGGCCTCGACAGCGGCGGCGCCGTAGGGCGCGGTGACGGGGTTGGCGAGCGCGAGGCGCGTGAAGGCGCCGTCGCGCAAGGTGGTCTCACCGGTTACCAGCTCGGGGTCGTTGCTGAACAGCACGATCCGGCCGGTCACGTAGGTGAAGCGGCTCTCCGGCACCGCGAACCCTTCGTCGACGGCGCGTTTGGGGCGGGCCTGGTCGGCGGCCAGGAACACGTCGAACGGCGCGCCTTGCGTGATCTGGGTATAAAGCTGGCCGGTCGAGCCGAAGCTCAGGATCATGTCGTGACCGGTCTCTGCCTCGAACAGTGCGCCGATCTGCCTGGCCGCCTCCGTGAAATTGGCCGCCACCGCCGCCCGGACCTCGCCGGCGACGGCCGGTCCCGGCAGCGCGATCAGCAGCAGCGACGCGGCAGCCAGGGCCGTGCGCGCCGTCCGGCAAATCGGCCTCGCCGCGGACAACCTATTGCCGCTCCACAACTAATCCTTCTTGTCGGCGAGCGCGTTGAGCTGTTGCTGCATGCGGTTGAGCTGGTCGCGCAACCGCGTCAACTCGTCGCTATCGGGTTCCTTGCCCGTCGCCGGCGCTTCCGAATTGCCGTCCGGCGGGGCGCCGGCCGCGCCGAAGGGGTTGAGCATGCTCATCGCCTGCTGGAACATCGCGACGTTCTGCCGGCCCATCTCCTCCATCTGGCGGAACGGGAACATGTCGCCGAACGCCTCGGACATGCGTTGGCGCATCTGCTCCTGGTTGCGGGCGAACGCTTCCATGCTCATTTCCAGGTAGCCCGGCACCAGCGTCTGCAGACTGTCGTCATAGAACCGGATCAACTGCCGCAGGAACTGGATCGGCAACAGGTTCTGACCCTTGCTCTCTTCCTCGAAGATGATCTGGGTCAGCACGGAGCGCGTGATGTCCTCGCCGGTCTTGGCGTCCTCGACGACGAAATCCGTGCCGTCCTTGACCATCTGGCAGAGATGCTCAAGCGTCACATAGCTGCTCGTCGCGGTGTTATAGAGGCGCCGGTTCGCGTATTTCTTGATCTTGATGGCGGCGCCGTCCTGCCCGGCCTTTTCTGCCACTACCGTTCTGCCACGAATTGCGTCTCCGATCGGTCGGTTCGGCCCGGTTTGTCGATGTTCCGGGCCGGTCGGGCCAACTATCGCGCGCAAATGTTGCGGCGCGCAAGTCTTTGTTGCAGCGCGCCATTCCCGATCGGACGCCGGCTCGCGGCCGCTCCGGGGCGTGCTGGCGCTGTCCACGGTGCGGCGATATAGTCGGGCCATGCCCGCCGCCGAAGACCTCGACGATCTGGCCCGGCGTTACCTCGATCTATGGGAGCGTCAGTGCGCGGCGCTGGCATTGCAGCCCGCCGTCGCCGAGGGATTCGCCGCCTGGCTCGAGGCCGTGCGGTCGGCGACGGCGATGACCACCGCGATGACAAGGAGCGACCGTGACGGTCAGGCAGACAGCGGTCAGGGAAGCGGCGACGCCGGCGGAGCCGCGGCAGGGGCCGCGGCCGATGGCGCTGCATCTGGCGGTGGCGATGGCGACCTCGATGTCCTCGCTCGCCGCCTTGCCGATTGCGCGCGGCGGCTCGCTGACCTGGGACCCGTCGCTGGACGAACAGGCCGCGACGATTAGCCGGCTGCTGTCGGCGTCGGAGCCCGGCGCCGTGGCCGCCGCCGTCGCCGCCGAAAGCCAGCGCCGGCTGACCGAGATGCTGGCCGGCATCCAGGCTTATCAGGCGCATCCCTATCGTCGGGATCTGGCGGATGTGCCGGTGGTCTGGCGCGAGGGCAGCACCCGGCTGATGGACTATGGCGGCACGCCGGATGCACCGACCGTGCTGTTCGTGCCGTCGCTTGTGAACCGGGCTTACATCCTCGACCTGTCGGTGCGGCGCAGCCTGCTGCGCTGGCTGGCGGCGAATGGTGTGCGGCCGCTGCTGGTCGACTGGGCCGCGCCGGGGCTCGACGAACGCGATTTCGACCTGACCGACTATATCGCCGGCCGCCTCGAGCGGGCGCTCGACGCCGCGCTGCACCTCGCGGACGGCAAGGTCGGCCTCGTCGGCTATTGCATGGGCGGCAATCTGGCGCTGGCCCTGGCCTTGCGCCGGCCAGACGATCTCACCCGGCTGGCATTGATGGCGACACCGTGGGATTTCCAAGCCGAGCTGGGCGCACAGGCCCGTCTGTTCGCGGCCCTGGAAGAGGTGCTGGACGACATCCTCGCTGCCTTCGGCGAGCTGCCCGTCGACATCCTGCAGGCCATGTTCGCCGGGCTTGATCCCAACCTGGCGGCGCGCAAGTTCCGCCGCTTCGCCCGCCTCGATCCGGCCGGCAAGCCGGCCGCCGACTTCGTGGCGCTGGAGGACTGGCTGAACGACGGCGTGCCGCTGGTGTCCAAGGTGGCGCGGGAATGCCTGGTCGGCTGGTACGGACGGAACGAGGCGCTGGCCGGTGAATGGCGTATTGCCGGCGAGCCGGTGGCACCGGAGCGGCTGACCCTGCCGGCGCTGCTGGCGATGCCGGCCGACGATCGGATCGTGCCGCCGGCCTCGGCTCAGGCGCTGGCCGACCGCCTGCCGCGGACGACGACGATTTCGCCGCGGGCCGGCCATATCGGCATGGTCGCCGGCAGCCGCGCCAAACGCGCGCTCTGGCAGCCGTTACGGGATTGGCTGGTCTCTGATCTCTGAGCGGCCGTCAGGTTATGGTTAATTCTGGTTAAGATTTGTGATGCTGCATGTGCGAAAAAGGCTTTACCAATTAGCTGCGGTGCAGCATTCTTGCCTCTCCAGTCAAGCGTACAACATAAGCCTAGAGCGACGTTCCGGCCGGCACGCCTTGGCCCGCCGACCGCAGACGGGACAGCATACGAACGGAGGATCTCTGACATGACCGATGTCGTCATCGCCGCGGCCGGCCGCACGCCGGTCGGCTCATTCAACGGTGCGTTCGGCAGTGTACCGGCGCACGATCTCGGCACCACCGTGATCCAGGGCGTCCTGGAGCGGGCGAAGGTCGACGCCGCCGAGGTGACCGAGGTCATCATGGGGCAGATCCTGTCGGCTGGCGCTGGCCAGAACCCGGCTCGTCAGGCTTCGATTAATGCCGGCGTGCCGGTCGAGGTGCCAGCCTGGGGCGTGAACCAGCTCTGCGGCTCGGGCCTGCGCGCGGTGGCGCTCGGCTATCAGGCGGTGGTGAATGGCGACAGCGATATCGTCGTCGCCGGCGGGCAGGAGAGCATGAGCCAGGCCCCGCACGTCGCCCATATGCGCGGCGGCACCAAGATGGGCGACGTCACCTTCGTGGACAGCATGATCAAGGACGGCCTGTGGGACGCCTTCAACGGCTATCACATGGGCAACACGGCCGAGAACGTGGCCGAGAAATGGCAGATCACGCGCGAACAGCAGGACGAGTTCGCGCTGGCGAGCCAGCTCAAGGCCGAAGCCGCCCAGAAAGCCGGTCGGTTCAAGGACGAAATCCTGCCCGTGACGGTCAAGACCCGCAAAGGCGACATCGTCGTCGAGGACGACGAATACATCCGCCACGGCGCGACGATCGAGAGCATGCAGAAGCTGCGGCCGGCCTTCGCCAAGGACGGCACGGTGACGGCGGCGAATGCGTCGGGCATCAATGACGGCGCCGCCGCGGTGGTGCTGATGAAGGCGGACGACGCGGCCAAGCGCGGCATCACGCCGTTGGCCCGCATCGTCTCGTGGGCGCAGGCCGGCGTCGATCCGGCGATCATGGGCTCCGGCCCGATCCCGGCCAGCCGCCGCGCGCTGGAAGCCGCCGGCTGGACCGCCGACGATCTCGATCTGGTCGAGGCGAACGAAGCCTTCGCCGCCCAGGCCTGTGCCGTCAACAAGGACCTCGGTTGGGACACCGACAAGGTCAACGTGAACGGCGGCGCCATCGCCATCGGTCACCCGATCGGCGCGTCGGGCGCCCGCGTGCTGAACACGCTGCTGTTCGAGATGCTCAAGCGCGACGCCAAGAAGGGCCTCGCCACGCTCTGCATCGGCGGCGGCATGGGCATCGCCATGTGCGTGGAACGCGACTGACGCAAATTTAGTTGTTCCAAATCATTGGGCCGCCCCTCGGGGCGGCCCATATTTTTTGCGTGGCCGCCGAGCACGGCTGACAGGGGTCGACGGATCGTGGTTTGATGACCGTGCCGACCGGCTGGGAGACGGCGGCACAAAAACGCACCAGGCTGGACAGCGGAGGAATCAGGTTATGGCCAGAGTAGCGATAGTTACCGGCGGCACGCGTGGCATCGGCCGGGCGATCTGCGTCGCCCTGAAGGATGCCGGCTTTTCGGTGGCGGCCAACTATGGGGGGAACGACGAGGCTGCGCATCGGTTTTCGGAAGAAACCGGCATCACGGCCTACAAGTGGAATGTCGCGGACTACGACGCCTGCCAGCAGGGCTGCGCCCGGGTGGCGGAAGAGCTCGGGAACGTCGACGTGCTGGTCAACAACGCGGGCATAACGCGGGACGGGACCCTCATCCGCATGAGCCAGGAGGACTGGCAGGCGGTGATCGACACCAATCTCGGCTCCTGCTTCAACATGGCGAAGGCGGTGTTTCCGGCCATGCGCGAGAACCGCTTCGGGCGGATCGTGAACATCGGCTCGATCAACGGCCAGGCCGGCCAGTACGGCCAGGTCAATTACGCGGCCGCGAAATCCGGCATCCACGGCTTCACCAAGGCGCTCGCCCAGGAAGGCGCGCGCTACAACATCACGGTCAACGCCATCGCGCCGGGCTATATCGACACCGACATGGTGGCCGCCGTGCCGGACAACGTGCTGGAGAAGATCATTTCGGGCATCCCGGTCGGTCGCCTCGGCCATGCCGACGAGATCGCCCGCGGCGTCGCCTTCCTGGTCTCGGACGACGCCACGTTCATCACCGGCTCGACCATGTCGATCAACGGCGGTCAGCACATGTACTGAGATCGGCTAACATCAGTCGTTTCGGCGGCCGGCGCGGTTTCCGTTGCCGGCCGTCTGTTATTTCGCGGGAGGTTGATATGAAGCAAACCATGGTGGTCCCCGTCAGCGAAGCCGACGCCGGGCCGGAAGTAAAAGCGGTCTACGACGACATCAAGGCGACGCGCGGCATCGACTCGATCCCGAACTTCTGGCGCACGATCGCGCACCACCCGCCGCTGCTGCGCCGGACCTGGGAGACGCTGAAGGAGATCATGGCGCCGGGCGCGCTCGATCCGCTGACCAAGGAGATGATCGCCGTCGCCGTCAGCGCCACCAACGGCTGCGAATACTGCATCCGCTCGCACACGGCGTCGGCCCGCAAGCTCGGGCTGACCGACGAGATGTTCGGTGAGCTGATGAGCGTCGTCGGCATGTTCAACGAAACCAACCGCCTGGCCGAGGCCTACCAGGTCGAGCCCGACGCCGCCTTCTTCCGCCGCGAGGACAGCTAGCCCGCACATCGGCGTTTCGGCATATTCCGATGTTGCCAGGCCGGTGATCGTGATAGAGCCTGAGAACCTGAAGCGGGTTGATTCCTGGCCTGACCCTGCAACGAAAAAAGGAAGTTGCCCCTGACGATGACGGGACCGATGCGGGGCGATCGACGCTTGCGGGCGACACTGATCGGCGGAACGGCGGTGCTGATGTGGGCGCTGCTGGCGCTGTTCACGGCCGCGACCGGCGCCGTGCCGCCGTTCCAGCTCGTCGCCATGTCGTTCGCCGTCGCTTTCCTGCTGGCGCTCGGCAAGTGGCTCTGGAAGCGCGAGAACATCGTGCGGCATCTGGCGCAGCCGCCGGCGGTGTGGCTGCTCGGCGTCGGCGGCCTGTTCGGCTATCACTTCTTCTATTTTCTGGCGCTGCGCAACGCGCCCGTGGTCGAGGCCGGCCTGATCGCCTATCTCTGGCCGCTGCTGATCGTGTTGTTCTCGGCCCTGCTGCCGGGCGAACGGCTGCGCTGGTGGCATCTCGCGGGTGCCGGCATGGGGCTTGCCGGCACCGCATTGCTGGTCACCGGTGGCGGCCAGGTCGCGTTCCGGGCCGAGTTTGCGCTTGGCTACGGCGCGGCGCTGGTATGCGCGCTTACCTGGTCGACCTATTCCGTGGTTTCCCGGCGGTTCGGGCATGTGCCGACGGACACGGTCGGCGGTTTCTGTGGCGCGACCGCCATCCTGGCCGTGGCCGCTCATCTCGCTTTCGAGACCACGCTGTGGCCGGCCTCGCCGCTGCAGTGGTTGGCGGTTCTGGCGCTCGGCATCGGGCCGGTCGGCGGGGCGTTTTTCGTCTGGGATCACGGCGTCAAGCACGGCGATATCCAGGTGCTGGGCGCGTTTTCCTATGCCGCGCCGCTGCTGTCGACCTTGATCCTGATCCTGGCCGGCGTGGCGGCTGCCACCTGGGTCGTAGGGATCGCCTGTCTACTGATCACCGGCGGCGCGGTGCTGGCCGCGCGCAGCCTGTTCAGCCATGTCCGTGCCGGCCGCCGTGGCCGGGCCGCGAACGTGTGATCGCGGCCGACATCAGGATTACCGGCAGGATCCCGGCCAAGACGATCGACAGCGCCCAGAGCCCGGTCTCCTCGAAGCGCTCGTCGCTGGCATATTCGAACACGCGCGTTGCCAGCGTGCCGAAGTTGAACGGCCGCAGGATCAGCGTCGCCGGCAGCTCTTTCATAACGTCGACGAAGACCAGCAGCGCGGCCGCCAGCACGCCGCCACGGATCAGTGGCACGTGCACCCTGGTCAGCGTCGCCAGCGGCCCATGGCCGAGCGTGCGCGCGGCGCCGTCCATCGATGGCGTTACCCGGGTCAGACTGGCCTCGACGCTGCCGAAAGACAGCGCCATGAAACGGACGAGATAAGCGAAGGTCATCGCCACCACCGTGCCGCTCAACAGGAGGCCCGTGGCAATGCCGAAGCTGCTGCGCATGACGCCGTCGATGGTGTTGTCGATCCAGGCAAAGGGGATCAGCACGCCGACCGCGATCACAGAACCGGGGATGGCGTAGCCGATCGCGGCAAAGCGGGCGGCGAAGCGCAGCACCGGTCCGCCGCTCAGGCGCACGGCATAGGCCATGTAGATGGCGACGACTGTTGCCAGCAATGCGGCAATGGCCGCCAGGCCGATGGTGTTGACGATGTCGGAGACGAAATCGACCTTGCGCACATAGGCAAAGGTCAGGAACGTCCAATCGACGAGCACCGCCGCCGGCAACAGGAAGCCCAACAGCAGCGGCAGCCCGCAGGCGGCGACCGCGCCGGCGGCGCGCCAGCCGGTCAAATGGAAATCGGGCAGCGCGTGATAGCGTCGCGCAATCTGATGAAACCGCTGGCCCCGCCGGGACGAACGCTCCAGCAGCAGCAGCGCCAGCACGAACAGCAGCATGACGGTGGCGAGCTGTGCCGCCGCCGGCGCGTTGTAGAGACCGAGCCAGACCTCGTAGATCCCGGTGGTGAAGGTGTTGACGCCGAAGACCTGGACCGTGCCGAAATCGTTCAGCGTCTCCATCAGCGCCAGGGCGATGCCGACGGCGATCGACGGCCGTGCCATCGGCAGAGCGACGCGCCAGAAGCTGCGCCAGGCGCTCAGACCCAGTGTACGGCTGGCCTCCATCGCCGCAACCGACTGGTCGATAAAGGCGGCGCGGGCCAGCAGGTAGACGTACGGATAGAGTACCAGGATCATCATCGCGGCGGCGCCGCCGAGCGAGCGGATCTCGGGAAACCAGTAGTCCCGCGGTGAGCTCCAGCCGGTGATCGCGCGCAGGCCGATCTGCACCGGGCCGGCATACTCCAGCAGCTCCACGTAGATCAGCGCGATCACGTAGGCCGGCATCGCCAGCGGCAGCAGCAGGGCCCATTCGAAGATCCGCCGGCCCGGAAAGCGGCAGGTGGTCACCAGCCAGGCCGTGCCGGCGCCGATCAGCGCAATGCCGATGCCGACGATTAGCAGCAGGAGAAGGGTGTTTATCACATAGCCCGGCAGCACCGTGGTCACGAGGTGCAGCCAGATCTCGCCGGTCGGGCCGGCGGCAATGCCGATCACGGCCAGGATCGGCAAGGCAACCAGGATCGCGACCACGGCCGCGCCCCAGGTCCAGGCACGACCTGTTCGCCGTCGCGGCGCAGCGGGCGCGCCGGCGGCGGGGCTATCCGCGGCCGCGCTCATGCGGACCTGTCTGTTGCATACATCGCCGGAGGTGGTGTCTTGTCGTTGTCGTTAGCCCTGCAGGCAAAAAGGCGGAATCCGCAGATCCCGCCTTTCGCTGACTAAAGACGCGTGTCGCCGGCGTGTCAATACGCCCGGGTCGCGATAGATGGTTCCCCGGCGGTCACTCGAAACCGACCTCGTTGAAGATCTTGATCGCGCTCGGGGCGTTGTCGGCAATGGTCTGCAGGCTGACGGTGTCGGCCTTGAACGTGCCCCACGACTTCACTTCCGAATCCCAGGCGACGCCGGGGTTCACGGGGTATTCGTAGTTCACCGACGCATACATCTGCTGCGCTGCCTCGCCGGACAGGAATTCCATGAGCTGCTGCGCCTGATCGCTGTTCTTCGACGACTTGGTCATCGCCACGCCGGAAATGTTGACGTGCGTGCCCCGATCAGACTGGTTGGGGAAGAACATGTTCACCGCGGCGGCCCACTCCTTCTGTTCCGGCTTCTTGTCGTTGAACTTCATCTTGCCGTAGTAGTAGTTGTTGCCGAGCGCGATATCGCAAACGCCTTCCTTCACGGCCTTCACCTGCGCCCGGTCGTTGCCCGACGGTTTGCGCGCCATATTCTCCTTCAGGCCCATGGCCCAGTTCTTGGCGTCGGCTTCGCCGTGCGCGGCGATCATCGAGGCCATCAGTGCCCGGTTGTAGATGTGCTTCGATGTCCGCATGCAGATCCGGCCCTTCCACTTCGGGTCGGCCAGATCCTCGTACGTCGACAGCTCGGATTCCTTGACCCGGTCCTTCGCGTAGTAAATCACGCGCGAGCGCGTCGTCAGGCCAAACCAAAGGTTCTCCGGATGACGGTATTGCGCCGGGATGTGCTTGGACAGAACCGGTGAATTGATCGGCTGAAGCAGATCCGCTTTCGCCAGCGCGTCGAGGCGCGACACGTCGACCGTCAGCACCAGATCGGCCGGGCTGTTCATGCCCTCCGCCTTCAGGCGCTCCAGGATGCCGGTCTTGGCGAAGACGACGTTAACCCTGATCCCGGTCTCGTCGGTGAACTTGTCCAGGAACGGCCGGATCAGGAACTCCTGACGGTAGGAATAGACGTTTACCTCGGCGGCATGGGCGGCGATTGCGGTTCCGACCGCCAGTATTCCCGCCAGGACAGCGCCGGCGCGTGCCGTGGTGCGCATGGATGATCTCCCGATATTAGCCCGTGTTAATGTGCGAATGACTTTGATATCCATTCGCAAAGCGTCCGCCAATTTAATTGCGCCGTTATGTTATTGCAAGTCATTCGCAATGAATGGCCTGACCTGTGTCAATCCGCCGCATCATCCGCGCGGTGTCGGGCGCCAGTCCGGCGGCGCCATCTCGAACCCTTCGAACGAGAAGGCCGGTCCGACCGTGCAGCCGACCAGCGTCCAGGCGCCCAGGCTCTCCGCCGTCTGCCAGCAGCCGGCCGGCACCACGACTTGCGGTTTCTGTGCCTGTGCGATGTCCGGGCCGAGGTGGTGGGCTTCGGCGTCGTGGCCATTCGGCGACAAGGTCAGCACCAGCGGCGCGCCGGCATAATAGTGCCAGATCTCGTCGGCATCGTTGACCCTGTGCCAGGCGGAAACGTCGCCCACGGCCAGCAAATAGTAGATTGCCGTCATGGCGCCGCGGCCGCCATCGGCCGGCGCATGGCGGTAGGTTTCACGGTAGTGCCCGCCCTCGGCGTGCGGCTGTAGCCCCAGCGCCGCGATGATTTCGGCTGCCGTTGAGTCGGTCATCCGATCTGCGCCGGCAGGGTGTCGGCGATTGCCGGCCGGGTCGCGAAGCCATCGAACCAGCGTGCCAGCGCCGGACGGCCGTTCCGCCAGCCCATATCGGCGAAGCGGAAGTCGAGGTAGCCGAGTGCGCAGGCAATCGACAGCGTGCCGATATCCGACGCATCGGACAGCCCGTCCGCGGCGGCGTCGGTTTCCAGGGCGTCGAGGGCGCTCACGATCATGCCTTCCAGACGCGCCAGCCATTCGGGCGACTGCTGCGCCTCCGGCCGCAGGGTCTCGTGCCGCAGCGGCACCGCCGCGTCCATGATGCCGTCGCCGATCGCCTGTTGCTTCAACGCCGGCCAGCGCGCCGGTCCGGGCGGCGGATAGACCGTCTGTTCGGGGACCAGGTGGGCGAGAAACTCGCAGATCACCGGGCTGTCGAACAGCACGTCGCCGTCATCGGTTTCCAGCGCCGGAATGCGGGCCAGCGGGTTCTTGGCGCGGTAAGCGCCGGTCGGCTCCCGCGGGTCCTGCGGCACTTGTTCGATGCGGTCGACGAGGCCAAGTGTGATAGCGACGGCGCGGACTTTGCGCACGTAGGGCGACATCGGCGAATAGTAAAGTTTCATTAACCACTGCGTTTCAGGCTTAAGGAATGATTCAGGATATCACCGCGGTCCGGGACAACCATGTGGTAATCTGCCGCGATGCGCCCTGACGTAATCGACCTGCGAGAGTTCTATGCCGGCCGGCTAGGGCAGGTCGCGCGCCATCTGGTGCGCCGGCACATTCGCCTGCTGTGGCCCAACGTGACCGGCCAATGCGTCGTCGGCCTGGGTTATGCGACGCCTTATCTCAGGCAGTTCAACGACGAGGCCGCCCGGGTGCTGGGTTTTATGCCGGCGGCACAGGGCGTGACGCGCTGGCCGGCCGACGAGCCCGGCCTGGTCGCCCTCGTCGACGACTATGAGCTACCGCTGCCGGACGCCAGCGTCGACCGTGTGCTGTTGGTGCATGCACTGGAGAATACCGAGCAGGCCCGGCCGTTCCTGCGCGAGATCTGGCGGGTGCTGTCGTCGAGCGGCCGGCTGCTGGTGGTCGTGCCGAACCGGCGCGGTATCTGGTCCCGCTTCGAACGCACGCCGTTCGGCCACGGTCAGCCGTTCAGCCCCGGCCAGCTGTCGCGGCTGTTGCGCGACAACATGTTTCAGCCGACGCACCGGTCGACGGCGCTCTACGTGCCGCCGATCAACTCGAAGATGTTGCTGCGCGCGGCGCCGGCCTGGGAACGACTCGGCAGCCGCACAGGACCGGCCTTCGCCGGCGTCCTGCTGGCGGAAGCCGACAAGCAGATCTACGCCATGACCACGGCACAGCCGCGCCTTCGCCGGCGTCCGGTGCTGATCTCGCCGGCCCGCGTCGCCCGCGAGGCCGACGGGCCGGGATTGCGGCGGGACCGCGACTAATCGCGTTTCAGCAGGAAGATCGCCTGTTCGCCCAGCAGGTTGGCGAAGGCCGACGGGCGCCCGTTCGACATCGACAGCGGACTGGCATCGCCGTTGTGGCTGACGGCGATGCCGCGCTCGATGGTGATGCCGAGGTCGGTCGCGAGCGCTAGGAAATCGCGGATCGTGCAGAGATGGATGTTCGGCGTGTCGTACCAGCGCGACGGCAGGCCGTTGGTCACCGGCATGCGGCCCGTCGCCAGCAGCGCCCAGCGCACTCGCCAGTAGCCGAAATTCGGGAACGAGACGATGCCATGCCGGCCGATGCGCAGCATCTCCTGCAGCACGTCGTGCGGCTTGTGGGTCGCCTGCAGCGTCTGGCTGAGGATCACATAGTCGAAGGCTTCCGACGGATAGTGCTTGAGGTCTGTGTCGGCATCGCCCTGGACCACGGACAGGCCCTGCGCCACGCAGGCGTTGACGCCGGTCTGGCTCAATTCGATGCCGCGGCCGTCGACATTCTTCTGGTTGATCAGCAGGTCGAGCAAGGCGCCGTCGCCGCAGCCGACATCGAGCACGCGGGAATCGTTCGCCACCATGTCGGCGACCAGCAGCAGGTCGGTCCGGATCCCGCCGGTGCCTGTCGGCCGCGCCATCATGTTCACGGCGCTGTCAGGCCACGTTTGCGCGCCGCCGCGTTGAGAAAGCCGTTCAACGTTTTGAACATTTCCGGTTCATCCAGCAGGAAGGCGTCGTGACCCTTGTCGGATTCGACCTCGACGAAGCTGACATTCGCCGCGACAGCGTTGAGCGCCTGTACGATCTCGCGGTTCTCCGAGGTCGGGTAGAGCCAGTCGCTGGTGAACGAGATGATGCAGAAGCGCGTGTCGGTGCCGCGAAAGGCGTTGGCGAGCACGCCGTCATACTCGGCCGGCAGGTCGAAATAGTCCATCGCCCGGGTGATGTAGAGGTAGGCGTTGGCGTCGAAGCGCTCGACGAAGCTCGAGCCCTGATAGCGCAGATAGCTCTCGACCTGAAAATCGGCGTCGAAGCCGAACGACAGTGCCTGGCGATCCTGCAGCTTGCGGCCGAACTTGGCCTGCAACGCGGCTTCGGACAGATAGGTGATATGGGCCGTCATCCGCGCCACCGACAGGCCCGCGCGTGGCCGGGTGTGGGCGCTGTAATAATCGCCCTGGCGCCAGTCGGGATCGGCCATGATGGCCTGGCGGCCGACTTCGTGGAAGGCGATGTTCTGGGCCGAATGCTTGGCCGCGGTGGCGATCGGCACGGCGGTATAGACGCGCTCGGGGAAGTTCGCCGCCCACTGCAGCACCTGCATGCCGCCCATGGAGCCGCCGATCACGCAGAACAGCTGCTCGATGCCCAGCGCGTCGATCACCAGCTTCTGCGCCGTGACCATGTCGCGGATGGTGATCACCGGGAATGACAGGCCGTAGGGCCGCCCGGTGGCGGGATCGACCTCCTGCGGCCCCGTGGTGCCCATGCAGCCGCCGAGAACGTTGGCGCAGATCACGAAATAGCGGTCGGTGTCGAGCGTCAGGCCAGGCCCGACCATCATCGGCCACCAGCCTTCCCGCCCGGTCACCGGGTTTATGCCGGCGACATACTGATCGCCGGTCAACGCATGGCAGACCAGAACCGCATTGGACTTGTCGGCGTTCAGTTCGCCGTAGGTCTGATAGGCGACCGTAACCGGTCCCAGACTGACGCCGGAGGCGAGGCGCAACGGCTGGTCGGCCGGCAGGGTCAGGACATGGCTCAGCCCGTTCTGCCGGTCGTTGCTTGCCGCATCGCCAATCGTGGCGGCCATGGATGTGCCTGCCTCTTCCATCACACCGGGATGCTGTTCTGGATTTTGCCGTCGATATGCCACGGCGTCGACGATAGCTAGGAATGCCGGTGTGCGTGTGTCAACGTTTTCTTTGCTTTTGGGGCCTCCTGTGACTATATGTGCGCACCATTTGGCGGTCCCCTTGGTCGTCCGTAAAACTCCGGTCATGACGGCAAAAGACAGCAGCCTCGACGCGCTTCGCCGCGAGATCGACGCGATCGACGACGCGATACACGACGCGTTGATTCAGCGGTCGTCGTTGATCGGCGATGTCGCCAAGGCCAAGCGCGGCGCGCGCACGCCGCTGGCCATGCGCCCGGCGCGCGAGGCGGAAATCCTGCGGCGGCTGGCCGAGCGCCACAGCGGCGCCTTGCCGATGCATGTCGTCGCCCGCATCTGGCGCGAGATGGTGAATGGTGCCACGGCGCAGCAGGGACCGTTCGCGGTGGCCGTCTGCGCGCCGGAAAAATCGGTCGGCTACTGGGACATGGCGCGCAGCCATTTCGGCTCGTCGACCTGGATGAGCCTGCAGACCTCGGCCATGCCGGTGCTGCGGATCGTCGCCGAGAATCCCGGCACGGTCGGCGTGCTGCCGCTGCCGCAGGAGGGCGAGACCGACCCCTGGTGGCTGGGGCTGGTGACCGAATCGGCCAACGGCGACATCCCCCGCATCGTCTGGCGACTGCCGTTCTTCACCTCGCCGGCCGGCTTGTTCGAGCGGCTGGAGGCGCTTGCCATCGCCTTTATCGAACCCGAACCGACGGGCCGCGACACCACGGTGCTGGCGATCGAGACCCGGGTCGATACCAGCCGGGCGAGTCTGCTGACGGCGATGCAGAAGGGCGGCTTGCCGGCGCGCGTGATGGCCTGGCACGAGGACATGGAGGCCGGCTACCGGGTCAACCTGACCGAGATCGACGATTTCGTCACCCAGCGCGATCCGCGTCTCGCCGATTTGGCCAAGGAACTCGGCGATACCGCCGGCCGCATCGTCGTGCTGGGCGCCTATCCGCGACCGATGAGCGAGGAAGAGCTTGCCGCCGGCGGCGCGGCGAATACGAGTGGTTGAGGGCAGCGTATGGCGTCACCGACACCGATCGACGGCATTCTCGATATCGCGCCTTATGTGGGTGGCGATTCGAAGGCGGAAGGTGTGGCCCAGGCGGTCAAGCTGTCGTCCAACGAGTCCGCCATCGGCCCGAGCCCGCGGGCGGTTGAGGCCTATCAGAAACTGGCCGGCGAACTGCACCGCTATCCCGACGGCGGCTTCAACGTGCTGCGCGAGACCATCGCCGAAATCCACGGCCTGGCGCCGGAGCGGCTGATCTGCGGCAACGGGTCGGACGAGATCATCAGCTATCTGACGCATGCCTATGCCGGGCCGGGCGACGACGTGCTGTTCAGCGCGCACGGATTCCTGATGTACCCGCTCAGCGCCATGGCCGCCGGCGCGCGGCCGGTGAAGGCGCCGGAGACCGATTACCAGGCCTCGGTCGACGCGCTGCTCGGCGCCGTGACGGGCGCCACAAAAATCGTCTTCCTGGCGAACCCCAACAACCCGACCGGCACCTATCTGTCGGCCGACGAGGTGGCGCGGCTGCGGGCCGGCCTGCCCGACCACGTGCTGCTGGTGCTCGACGGGGCCTATGCGGAGTATGTCAGCCGCAACGATTATTCCGCCGGTATCGAGCTGGTGGATGCCGGCGAGAACGTCGTGATGACCCGCACCTTCTCGAAGATCTACGGGCTGGCGGCGCTGAGGCTCGGCTGGGCCTATTGCCCGCAGGCCATCGCCGACGTCTATCACCGCGTGCGGCCGCCGTTCAACGTGAACGCGGCCGCGCAGGCCGCCGGCGCGGCGGCCATGCGCGACGTCTCGCACACCGACGCGGCGCGCACGCACAACGATATCTGGCAGCCCTGGCTGACTGCCGAGATGGCTCGGTTGGGCCTGTTCGTGATCCCGTCGGTCGCCAATTTCATCACCGTGCGCTTCGGCGCCGAAGGTCCGCAATCGGCGACCGAAGCGCTCGCCTTCCTGAAACGCCGCGGCGTCCTGGCCCGCGGCATCGCGCCTTACGGGCTGGGCGACTGCGTGCGCTTCACGATCGGGCTCGAGGACGAGAACCGCGCCGTGGTCGAGGCGGTCGAAGCGTTCCTCGGGGGCGCGGATGCCTAGGCGGGCGAAGAAGAAGCCGCTGTTCGAGAAGCTGGCGCTGATCGGCGTCGGCCTGATCGGCTCGTCGATCGCGCGGGCCGCGCGCGAAAAGGGCGTTGTCGAAAAGATCGCCGGCTGCGCCCGTTCGGAAGCCAATCGGGCCCGCTGTCTGGAGCTGGGCATCGCCGACAGCATGCACGGCGATCCCTCGGCCGCAGTGGTCGGCGCCGACCTGGTGATCATCTGCCATCATCTCGGCGACTATGAAGCGACCGCCCAACGCATCGCGCCGGTGCTGCGTCCGGGCGCCATCGTTTCCGACGTCGGTTCGGTCAAGGGCATCATGTTCCGCGACGTGGCGCCGCATCTGCCGGACAACGTCCACATGGTGCCGGGCCATCCGGTTTCCGGCACCGAGAAGTCGGGACCGGATGCCGGTTTTGCCGAGCTGTTCGAGGATCGCTGGTGCATCCTGACCCCGGGCGATGCCGACCCGGAGGCGGTCGAGAAGGTGACGGCGTTCTGGCAGGCGCTCGGCAGCCGGATCGAAATCATGGAAGCCGAGCACCACGACCTGGTGCTGGGCGTGACGTCGCATCTGCCGCACCTGATCGCCTACAACATCGTCGGCACGGCCGCCGATCTGGAAACCGTGACCAAGGGCGAGGTGATCAAATACTCGGCCGGCGGCTTCCGCGACTTCACGCGCATCGCCGCCTCCGACCCGGTGTTCTGGCGCGACGTGTTCCTGAACAACCGCGAGGCCGTGCTGGAGATGCTCGGCCGTTTCACCGAGGACCTGATCGCGCTGCAGCGCTCGATCCGCTGGGGCGAGGGTGACCGGCTCTTGGACCTGTTCACCCGGACGCGCGAAATCCGTCAGCGCATCATTGACGCCGGGCAGGAGACGGACGCGCCCGACTTCGGCCGTCGTCCGGAAACAAAGGACGAAGTCGCCCAACCAGAACCGGGCCAAGGTAAGCGGATCCGTTCTGGAGCCTGACCGGCACCGACAGCACGCCGCCGCCGGCCGCCGCCAGCAGCCCCAGCGCCGATTTCGCCAGATCGAGATCCCGGGCGCGAATGCGGCCCGTCGCCGCGGCCGCGTCCAGCAGCGCCTCATGGCCGCGGATCTTCGCCGTCATCTCGCCGGCCGGTCGGGTGGTTTCGTCGAGTTGCAGCGTGCCGGACGCCGCGGCCTTCACCGCGCCCCAGGTCACGTCGAATTTCTGCACTTCCACCGTGCCGCCGGCGTCGCGCCAGGCGATTACGGCGTCGGAAGGTGGCAGGCCGTTCGGCAACGCGCCGGTCAGGCCCAGAATGACGTCCAGCAGATCGATGTCGCGGCCCAGCGGCGCCTCGACGCCCGCCGGCAGCCGCAGACCCTCCACCTTCAACGCGGCGTCGCCGAGCCGGTTCGTCGCCTCGGCCCGGCGCATGTGCAGCGTCGCGCGGCGGACCGTTGCCGGGCCGGGCATGTCGGCGCTGCGCAATTCCAACCCGTCCGCCTCGAACGACAGTCGCAAGGGCTTGCCGTTTGTTGTCGTGCGGAAACTGCCGACGTTGTCGGCCATGGTCACGTCAACCACGCGGCTTCGCCGCCGCTCGACGAAGGCGATCCGCTGGCGGCCCTCGAAGTGAAACAGGATATGCGTCAGGTTCCAGGGATGGGCGACGGCGTCGATCCGCTCGCCCTCCCAGGCCGGCGCCGCGGGGCCGCCGGATTGGGCGAGGCGCGGCGCCATCACCGAGGCCTCGAGGCGGAACGGAAACCCGCTGACCTGCACGTCCTCATAGCCGACGGTCCAGCCGCGGGCGCGCTGCTGATCGGCCCAGGCATCCAGCTGCTCGGGCACCAGGCCCGCCAGATAGAACCAGTAGACGGCATAGCCGACCGCCACCGCGACGACGACGCCAAGGAGGATGAAATATCGCATCAAGCAGCCTGTTCCGATCCGGTCGGGGCGTTATAAACGCCGATATGGCGCCGGTCGATAGCGGTTTCGCCGTCGTCGGCCCCTTGCGCCCGGTGTGTCATTTAACTAACTAGCCGCCGTATCGGCTTCGACAATGATCGCTCGCCATGAATGTCTGTTTTCCACCGCCGCCGAGTCCTGATCTGACCCTGCCCGAGGGGGATCTGTGGGTGTTCGGCTACGGCTCGTTGATGTGGCGGCCGGGTTTCGCCCACGTCGAGAGCCTCCCGGCGCGCCTGTACGGCTATCACCGGGCGCTCTGCGTCTGGTCGTGGGTGCATCGCGGCACGGAACGGCAGCCGGGCCTGGTGCTGGGCCTCGATCTCGGCGGCTCCTGTCTTGGCCGCGCGATCCGGGTCGCGGCGGACGACAAGCATGGCGTCGCCGACTATCTCTACGCGCGCGAGATGGTGACGCCGGTTTATCAGCCGGCGCTGCTGCCGATCCGGATCGACGGGCAGGTCCACACGGCGCTGACCTTCACCATCGACCGCGCCCATCCGCAGTATGCCGGCAAGCTCAGTGACGCGGCCGCGGCGAAGGCCGTACGCAACGGCCGCGGCGTCAGCGGCCCGAACCCGGAATACCTCGCCAACACCGTCACCCACCTCGACGAGCTCGGCATCAACGACGGCCCCCTGCACCGCATCGCGGCACTGCTTGGGGTCGATTAACCGGCGGCCAGGCCCAGACGCGACTGACGCAGCAATTGCCGGCTGCGGAACAGCACCTGCTCCTTCCAGTCGTCGGTATCGGGGTAGTACTGCTTGCGGATCTGCGCCTTGATGCGCCTGGTTTCCGGATGGTCCCAGTCGTGCTTGCCGTATTCGTGCAACCAGTTGTCCTCGCGCAGTGATTTGCGGCCGGCTTCCATGTCGTAGGTGCCGTATTCCAGCGCCACGTAGGTCAGCTTGTCGCCCAACACGCGGTACCAGTTCTGCTCCGACAGGCCGACCTTCGGCACCGAAGACGAGGTGCCGAGGCTGGGCACGGTGACGGAATCGCCGAACCAGCGCAGCGAGCGCTCCAGGCCGACCGTGTCCGGCTCGTGGCCGCTGATCGGCTCGCCGTAGCCGAACGGCCCCAGGCCGGTGTGATAGTCGATCACGGCGACCGCATCGCGGGCAGTGAGATTGAAATCGGCGAAGATCGCCTCCAGCGTCCGGCGCGACCAGGTCGGTCCGCTGCCGCCATAAAACATGCCTTCGGGATTGGTGTACTGACCGCCGCCACGGGCGATCTGGAACGCATGCTCGCCATGCTCTTGTCGCCAGGCTGTCAGTTTGGCCTCGGCCGCCTCGAACACGGGGCCCGTGATGTCGCGCGGCACGAAGGCGTCGGCCAACTCGACATAGCCGGGGTTTTCCGGCGCCGGCTGATCGAAATCGATGTGATTGCGGTTCAGGTCGACGCCTTCCTCCGTCACCCGGCGCAGCCAGGCGAAGCCATAGGGATTGATGGCGTGGATCATCAGCGCCGCCATGCCGTCCGTGAGGCGCGCCGGCCCGCCGGCGGTCAGCCAGTCGATCTGCGCGCCAGAGCCACAGAAACCCTCGACGCCATGCGTCGCCGACACGGTCGCCAGCACCAGTTTGGCGTCCGTCGGGCCGATCCAGGCGACATCCGTCGCCAGCTCCTCGCCCGCCGGCCCCTGGTTGGGGTTCACATAGGTCTTGATCGTGCCGCCGGCCGCGTCGACGGCGGCGGCGAAACGCGTGCGCGCTTCGGTATAGTCGGCCGAAAAGCAGGCCGACAGCTCCATCCCATGGTCCATTTTTCTTTCCCGTAAATGACAGGCTGAGCCGCACACTATATTTTCGAGTGCGGGCGGCTTTCAAAGCCAATCGTCGGTTATTGCATTCGGGAGTGGCCGATATGGGCGCGGCGGACATCAAGGCCTGTCTATTCGACGTGTTCGGCACCGTGGTCGATTGGCGCGGCAGCATCACGCGCGAGGGCGAGGCGTTGGGCCGCGCCAAGGGCATCGAGGCGGACTGGGCCGCCTTCGCCGACGGTTGGCGCGGGCTCTACCAGCCAGCGATGGAGAAGGTGCGCAGCGGCGGCATGGATTGGGTCGCGCTCGACGTGCTGCACCGCATGAACCTGGACGAGATGCTGGCGAAACACGGCATCGACAATCTCACGGAAGACGAGATCGACCACTTCAACCGGGCCTGGCACCGGCTCGATCCGTGGCCGGATTCCGTCGTTGGCCTGACCCGGCTGAAAGCCAAGTTCATCATCGCCACGCTGTCGAACGGCAATATCGCGCTGATGGTCAACATGGCGAAGCGCGCCGGCTTGCCCTGGGACATGGTGCTCGGCGCCGAGATCGCCCGGGCCTACAAGCCGCAACCGGAGGCCTATCTCCGCTCCTGCGCCGCGCTCGGCCTCGACCCCGGCCAATGCATGCTGGTCGCCGCGCACAACAGCGACCTGGTCGCCGCCGGCGATTGCGGCATGCGCACCGCCTTCGTCTCCCGTCCGACAGAATACGGCCCGCACCAGGACAGAGATTTCGAAGCCGAGCACGATTTCGACTATGTCGCGCGGGATTTCCTCGACCTGGCCGACCAGTTGGGGTGTTGAGGCGTATTCTGCTGGATGCCCGCGTCAAGCGCGGGCATGACGAGTAAGCTATTGAAATTATTGCGACACCGTCATTGCCGGGCTTGACCCGGCAATCCAGCCATAGATGCGACGGCGCAGATAACTCGGCGCTACGCTAACTGCACTTCGAATAGCCGCAGCTGATGCAGGTGTCGCAGTTCTCCTGCCGGATCAGGCTGGGCGAGCCGCATTTCGGGCAGCCGCGCAGGCGCGGCCGCTGGTCGTCGCCGGCACTGTCGCCGGCCGCGGCCGCGAGCGCCACGACGTCGCTCTCGGCGTCCCCGCTTTCGGCCTTCGGATCGGGGATGAAGCCGATGGCGATCATGTGCCGCTCGATAACCTCGCCGATCGCCGCCAGCAGCGACGGCACGTAGTGGCCGGAGACCCAGTGGCCGCCGCGCGGATCGAACACCGCCTTCAACTCGTCGACCACGAAGGAAACATCGCCGCCGCGCCGGAACACGGCCGAGATCATCCGCGTCAGCGCCACGGTCCAGGCGAAGTGCTCCATATTCTTGGAGTTGATGAACACCTCGAAGGGCCGCCGCCGGCCATCTTGAATCACGTCATTGACGGTGATGTACATGGCGTGGTCGCTTTCCGGCCACTTCACCTTGTAGGTGCTGCCGGGCAGCGCCTCCGGCCGGTCCAGCGGTCGGGTCATGTAGACGACACCGCCGGCCTCGAATTCATCCCGCGGTTTCGGCGGCGGCGCCTCGAACGGCAGTTCCGGTTCGCCCGCCTTGGCCGCGGCGTCGGCCGCGTCCTTCACCGACAGCACTGCGCCGGTCACATCGTTCGGCCGATAGGTCGTGCAGCCCTTGCAGCCGGTGTCGTAGGCCTGCATGTAGACGTCCTTGAAGGCCTCGAACGAGATGTCCTCGGGGCAGTTGATGGTCTTCGAGATCGAGCTGTCGATGTATTTCTGCACCGCCGCCTGCATGCGCACATGGTCCGCCGGCTGCAGGGTCTGGGCGTCGACGAAATAGTCCGGCAGCTGCGCCGCCTCGCCGAATTTCGCCCGGAACAGGCGGTAGGCGTAGTCGGTGACCGGCTCTTCCTGTCGGCTGCCGTCGGGCAGCGTGACGTAGCGGTTGTAGGTGAAGCTGAACACCGGCTCCAGGCCGCTGGAGACGTTGTCGGCGAACAGCGAGATCGTACCGGTCGGCGCCACCGAAGTGATCAGCGCGTTGCGCACGCCATGTTTGCGGATGGCGGCGCGCACATCGTCGTCCAAGCCGGCCACCGTCTCGCCGGCGAGAAACTTCTCGGCGTCATAGAGCGGGAAGGCGCCTTTTTCGGCGGCAAGGTCGGCGCTGGCGAGATAGGCCGCGCGCTGCAGCGCCTTCAGCCAGCTCTCGGTCAGCGCGATGGCCCGTTCGGCGCCGTAGCGCGCCTTGCAGAAGATCAGCGCGTCGGCGAGCCCGGTGACGCCGAGCCCGATGCGCCGCTTGGCCAAGGCCTCATGCTGCTGCTGCGGCAGCGGAAAGCGCGACACGTCGGTCACGTTGTCCATCATCCGCACGGCCGTGCGCACCAGCTCGTCCAGCGCCGTGAGGTCCACATGCGGATCCTCGCCGAACGGATCCACCACCAGCCGCGCCAGATTCACCGACCCCAGCAGACAGGCGCCATAGGGCGGCAATGGCTGTTCGCCGCAAGGATTGGTTGAATGAATTTCTTCGCAATAATGGAGATTGTTGCGGCGGTTGATGCGGTCGATGAAGATCACGCCGGGCTCGGCATAGGCGTAGGTCGCCTGCATGATCCGGTCCCACAGCGCGCGGGCCCGCACGGTCTTGTAGACCCGGCCATCGAAGACCAGGTCCCAGGCGTCGTCGGCCTTGACCGCGGCCATGAATGGATCGGTCGCCAGCACCGACAGGTTGAACATGCGTAAGCGCCCCGGCTCCTGCTTCGAGTCGATGAACGCCTCGATGTCCGGATGGTCGCAGCGCATGGTCGCCATCATGGCGCCGCGGCGGTGGCCGGCGCTCATGATCGTGCGGCACATGGCGTCCCAGACGTCCATGAAGGTGAGCGGGCCCGAGGCGTCGGCGCCGACGCCCTTCACCGGCGCGCCCTTAGGCCTGAGCGTCGAGAAGTCGTAGCCGATGCCGCCGCCCTGCTGCATGGTCAGCGCGGCCTCTTTCAAATGCTCGAAGATGCCGCCCATGTCGTCCGGGATCGTGCCCATGACGAAGCAGTTGAACAGCGTCACGTTCCGGTCCGTGCCGGCGCCGGCGACGATGCGCCCGGCGGGCAGGAACTTGAAATCCTGCAACGCCGTCTGAAACCGGGGCGCCCATGCGTCCGGCTCGGTCTCGACCGCGGCCAGCGCCTTGGCGATCCGCGCCCAGGTCTCGTCGATCGTGTTGTCGACCGGCGTCCCGTCCGGCGTTTTCAGCCGGTACTTCATGTCCCAGATCTGCTGCGAAATCGGTGCGACGGTGGACATGTCGAAGACTACCGTGGTTCAGGTTGCGGCGGCCGGATTGTAATGCCGGCAGGCGCTGACGGAAACAAACGATGTCCGCGCTCGAAGGTGATATGAATTTCGATCATACATCGATGTTCTTGTTTTGTACATATGCGCCTGTTCGTGTTATCGACCGGACGAGATCATTTGTGCCCGTGATTCCCGATATCAACAGCCCTGCCATCTGGTTTGCGCGTACAGTCGGCCGTTATCCAACAACAATCCACAGGATGTGCAGCAATCGGTTCGCCGGCGGGCCGGTGATTAGGGCCTAAAACCCACCACCGACCGGCAGAATAGCCCCCGTGAGATAGTCCGGCGCGTCGCAGATCAGCCAGACAATGCTCTGGGCGATCTCGTCGGCGGTGCCGGCGCGCTTGACCGGGATCCGTTCGGCCAGCGCCGCGACCCGGTCCGGTGCGCCCGCCCGGGCATGGATTTCGGTGTCGACCAGGCCCGGCGCCAGCGCGTTCACGCGGATGCCCTCGTCTGCCACTTCCAGCGCCAGGCCCTTGGTGAAGGTGTCGATGGCGGCCTTCGAGGCGGCATAGTCGACCCAGTCGTTCGGGCTGCCGCGACCAGCGGCGGTCGACGAGACGTTGACGATGCGGCCGCCGGCGCCGCCACGCGCGGTCGACATGCGGCGCACGGCCTCGCGGGCGCAAAGGAACGGCCCCGCGACATTGACCCGCAGCACCCGGTCCAGGATGTCGGCGTCCTGATCCACCACCCGGCGGCCGTTCGGGCCGGTATAGCCGGCATTGTTGACAAGCGCCGTTATGGACCCGAGGTCGCGGTCGACGGTCTCGAACAGGGCGACGATGTCGGCCTCGCGCGCCATGTCGGCCTGCGCGGCGATGGCCCGGCCGCCCGATCCCTCGATCTCGGCGACGATCGCGGCCGCTTCGGCGGCGCTGTCGCGGTGATTGACACAGACGGCATGGCCGCGGGCGGCCAGCAATCGGGCCGTCGCAGCGCCAATGCCACGGCTGGCGCCGGTGATGAGTGCGATCCCGGTCATGCGGTCTCCTCTCGCGCCTGGGCGACGGCGGTCGCGGCCTGCGCTTCCGCCTCCAGCCGCGCCGTACCGCCTTCGATGCGCTCGGTCAACATGGCCATGAAGCCGCGCCGGTCGAGGCCGGGCGGGATCGGTTCCTGATATTCCAGTACGATTGTGCCCGGCTGCTTCAGGAAGCTGCGCCGGGCCCAGAACAGACCGGAATTCAGCGACACCGGCACCACCGGTATGTCGAGCGCGCGATAAAGCGCGGCGACGCCCGGCTGATAGGGCGTCGCCTCGACCGGCGCGCCGGGCGCGGTCCGCGTGCCCTGCGGGAAGATCACGATCGGCCGGCCGGCGGCGATCTCGGCCCGGGCGTCGGCGACCATGGCCTTCAGGGCCGACGGTCCGCCGGCACGGTCGACGGCGATCATCCGGCTCTTGCGGCACATCTGGCCGTAAATCGGGATCGACAGCAGCTCCTTCTTCAGCACGATGGCCGGATCGTCCAGCTCGGTGTGCCAGATCAGCGTGTCCCAGGCGGACTGGTGCTTGGCCGCGGCGATGAACGGCCCGGCCGGCAGCCGGTCCCTGCCGCGGATTTCGACCCGGATGCCGACGATTGTCCGCAACAGCGCGTTGACGTGGTTGGTCCAGCGGCGCTGGCCGCCGACCAGAATATGCCGTGGCATGAACAGCGACGGCGCGTAATAGAGCACCAGCACCGCCGACCATACGAAGAACGCCGTATTGAACGCCAGTGCGCGGACTTTGGTCCACATGCCGGGCGGGCCGGTCACGTGGTGCCGTTGGCGGCGAGACCGGGGCCGGCCTGAACCCGCAGCAGGCTGACCAGATACTTGTTGAACTCGACGGCCAACAGCTTCGCCGTGCCGGGCCACAGCCACCAGCGCGCTTGCTTCACATGGGCCGGGAACACCGGATTGGCGACCAGTTCGACGTCGGGCATGTAGTGGCGGAACAGCAGCAGGCTGCGCGGCATATGATAGCTGGCCGTGACCACCCGCAACGAGCGGTAGCCGCCGCTCTTGACCCACATGGCGGTCTCGACGGCGTTGCCCACGGTGTCGACGGCCTCGTGACCGAGATCGACGCAACAGGCGAAGCGCTCCGGCGTCGTCGGGCTTTGCGCGCGCAAGGCCTCGGCCGTGGTCGCCCGGTCGACGCCAGATATCAACAGTCGCTTGGCGCGGTCCTGCACCAGCAGCGCCAGGCCCACGTCCAGCCGCTCGGCGCCGCCGGTCAGCACGACGATGGCGTCGGTGATGCCGTCGGGATCGTCCACTGCCTGCGGCAGGCTGTTGGCGAAATAGATCAACCCGCCCAGCCAGATGCAGACGAGGCCGCCGATCAGCCACAACAGCGACGGCAGAATCGGCCGCCGCATGGCGGCCTCTGATTTGCGCAGCTTGGCTTCCTTGTAGTCGTTCATCTCAACCTCACGCCGCGGTCAGGCGTCCGGTCGGACACAATTCTCGCCGTCATGGTGCGGTCCTACGGCATCCGCGACAGGGCCCGCAACACCGTCGTGCGCGCAGTGACCAATGCGATCAGCGCGGCCGACGCCGGGATCAGCAACAAGAGCGCCGCCTGCAAGGGTGGCAGCAGCAGTTCCGGCAGGACCAGCATGCCGAGATCGTTGGCGGCGTAGCCGAGCGGCAGCAGGGTCAACGCGGCCAAGACCAACCCCACCAGACCGCCGCGCAGCCCCATGGCCAGCGCGTGATTCTGGAAATGCCGGGCAATATAGGCGTCGCGGGCGCCGATCAGATGCAACACCTCGATCACATCGTGATGCGCGGCGAAAGCGGCGCGGGTGGCGAACACGATCACGCAGATCATGGCGAGGCCGATCAGCAGCACGATACCGGCGGCCAGCAGCTGCAGGCTGCGCGCGAGATGCACCAGCCGGTCGAGCCAGGCCGTGTGATTGTCGATGCGGGCGCCCGGCACGCGCTCGGCCAGCCGTTCGGCCAGCCGGTCGATGTCGAGGCCTTGCGCGCTGTCCAACTGCACGTCGATCAGGCGCGGCACCGGCAGATCGTCGATCAAGTTGTTCTGGCCCAGCCATGGCTCCAGCAACAGCGCGATCTCGTCGCGCGCCAGCGGCCGGGCGTCCCGCACGCCGGCGGTCGCGCGCAGCAGCCCGACGGCGTCCTCGACGCGGGCGCTCATGTCGGCGTCCGGATCGGCGGCGATCTCGACGGTCAGCGTGCCGGTCAGCGATGTGTTCCAGCCGCGGATCGCCGTGTCGGTCGCCAGCGCGCCCGCCATCATCAACGTCGCCAGGAAGGTCATGACCGCGATCACCCAGGGCAGGAAACGGCCGGCGCCTTCGCTGTCGGGAACCAGGACGGGCTGCTTCGCCATTTCTCAGCCCACCCGGCTGACGCCGCTGACGTCGCTCAACTCGCCGTTCTCGATCACCAGCCGCGGATGCTGGAAGCGGTTGACTAGCGACTTGTTGTGTGTCGCCACCACGACCGTGGTGCCGGTTTTGTGCAATTCCTCGAACAGGCGCACCAGTCGATAGCCGACATGGTCATCGACATTGCCGGTGGGCTCGTCGGCCAACAGCAGGTTGGGCTTGCTGATCACTGCGCGGGCGATGGCGACGCGTTGCTGCTCGCCGCCGGACAGCGTCGTCGGCCGGGCCTGCAGTTTCTCGCCCAGCCCAACCCATTCCAGCAGCTCGACCGCGTTGTCGCGCACCCGCGGTCCGTCATCGCCGGCGATTCGCATCGGCAATGCGACATTGTCCAGCACGCTCAAGTGATTCAGCAGGCGGAAGTCTTGAAACACGATGCCGATCTGCCGCCGCAGCGCCGGCAGATCGGCGCGCGTCATTGTCGACACGTCATGGCCCAGCAGCGTGACCAAACCGCGCGACGGCCGTTGCGCCAGATAGAGCAGCTTCAGCAGCGACGACTTGCCGGCGCCGCTCGGACCGGTCAGGAAGCTGAAGGTGCCAGCATTGAGCGTAAAGCTGATATCGCGCAACACTTCCGGGCCGCGGCCGTAGCGCATGCCGACATTCTCGAATCGGACCACCGAGATTGAGATCCTCCAACTGCGGCGGCGCGAGCATGCCATGGCCCGGCGCCGTCAGTCCAGCAACACGGAACCACACGATCTTGCCGAAAGGTAAACAAACGCCTACAACTCGGCGAAGATGCAAGCCAAAACAGGATCATCAACGGGGTCGGCGTGTGAAGGGCGGATGAGTGGGGATACCTTCGTGAGACAACCCGCTGGGCCGACGCGCATGGCATGATCCTGACTTGTCCTTCCTGTGCCACCCGGTACATGGTCGACGCGACAGCGTTGGGCGACGGTGGTCGGACCGTGAAATGCGTGCGCTGCGGTCACCGATGGCATCAGACACCGGTCGACGAAGAGGTGCCGGCGGCCGAGGTCGCGTCAGCTGTGGCCGAACCCGCGCCGGAACCGGAACCCGCGGCCGAAGCCGAACCGGAATCGGGCGTCGACTCCGAGCCCGACGCGTCGGCCATGGCCGCCGCGATGACCGAGGCCATGGAGACGGCCGATGCGGCGTCCGAACCCGCCGAATCTACGCCCGAACCCGCCGCACCGGCCGAATCGGTGCCGGAAACGCCTGCGGATCCGCCGGCAGCGCCACCGCCGCCGTCTGTCGCGGCCAGTGCGACAGGCGGTGGCCGCTGGCTGTGGGTCGGCTGGGTGATGCTTGTGGTTTTCGTGGCCGGTATCGTCGGCGGCGTCGTAATGTTCCGCGAACCGTTGGTCGCGTTCTGGCCGCCGGCATCGCAGCTCTACGAGATCGTCAAGCTGCCCGAGGAACCGCCGCCGCCGGAGGAGTTCGCGCTCGATATCGGCAATGTCACGTTCGAGCGCGCGCGCGAGGGCGGTCAGCCCGTATTGCTGGTCGGTGGCGAGATATCGAACACCAGCGAGATCGCGCAGGAGGTGCCGCGCCTGCGCGTGGCGCTCAGCGACGAGGCGGGCGAGGAAATCTTCCATTGGACCGTGACGTTGGCGGCCAGCGAGCTTGCCGCCGGCCAGCAGGTGCCGTTCAATACGCGCCTGCCGAATCCGCCGGCGAATGCCCGCAGCCTTGCCGTCACGTTCATTGTCGAACCCTAGGGCGCGGTCGCATGCCGGTCCGCGCGCAAAAACGTTGAGGTAGGTTGTGAGCAGGCCGGAAGCGCAGGTCGAGATCCTTTATTCCGCCGGCGAGATCGACGCACGGGTCACCGCGTTGGCCGAGGAGATCGCCGAATCGCTCGGCGACGACCTGATGATTATCGCGGTGCTCAAGGGCAGCTTCGTGTTCGCCGCCGATCTGCTGCGGGCGCTGCACCATACCGGCGCGCACCCGCAGGTCGACTTCATGTCGCTGTCGAGCTACGGCAAGGGCATGAAAAGCAGCGGCACGGTCACTGTCCTGCGCGACATCACCGACGACGTTGCCGGCCGCAACGTCCTGCTCGTCGACGATATCCTCGAATCCGGCCGGACGCTCGCGTTCGCCCGCGACCTGATCCGCGACCGCGGCGCCGCCCGGGTCGAGATCTGCGTGCTGCTGGAGAAGCCGGGCAAGCGCAAGGCCGAGGTCACCGCCGATCATATCGGCTTCGAAACGCCCGATCTGTTCGTGGTCGGCTATGGCCTGGACTATGCCAACTTCTATCGCGAACTGCCGTATATCGGCGTCGTCCAGAATGGCAACGCGGACTGAGGCTCGGCATGGCGCGCATTCTGGTCGCCGACGACGAGGAATCGGTCCGCAGCTTCGTCACCCGCGCGCTCGAGGCGCACGGCCATGAGGCCGAGGGTGTTGCCGACGGCGCCCAGGCGCTGGAGGCGCTGGCGCGGGAACGCTTCGATCTGCTGCTGACCGATATCGTCATGCCGATCATGGACGGCATCGCGCTGGCGCTGAAAGCGGCGCGCGACTATCCGGATCTGCGCATCCTGATGATGACCGGCTTCGCCGAGCAGAAAAAGCGCGCCTACAACCTCGACACGCTGATCCATGACGTGATCTCGAAGCCGTTCAACCTGGAACAGATCGTCGCCGCCGTCGATGCGGCGCTGGCAGCCGAAAAATCGCGTGATTGACCGTCATGCCCGCGCCTGACGCGGGCATCCAGGAACGTTTGGGCAGGACGCGGCCAGAAGACCCCTAAAACTGCTCCAGCAGGCGGTCGATATAGTCGTGCTCGGCCGGCGCGCGGGTGCGGTCGGCGGCGCGGCGGCGCAACTCGTCCAGGATTTCGCGGGCCCGCTGCAGATCGGCCTCCTCGGGGATCGCCACGTCGCTGGTGTTGAGGCCGCCCTGCGGGTTGTTGCGGCCCAGCGGATCCTCGTCGGTCACGCCCATCTGCTCACCGTTCTGCTGGGCGTTGCCGAACTGCTGCGCCATCTCCTCCGCGAGCGACCGCATGCCCTCCGCCAATTGATCGAGGGCGCGGGTCTGGGCCTCGGCCGACGGCGATGCCTGGCCCTGCTGCAGCGCGTCGCGGGAATCGCGCATCGCCTGCTCGGCGCGGCCGAAGGGGCGCGGAATGTCGCCCAGGCTTTCGCCCATCTGCCGCATGATGTCGAACAGCTGCCGGCGCAGCGCTTCCTGCTCGGCCGACATGCCGGGCATGGGCTGGCCCTGCTGGCCGAACTGCTGCTGTCCCGGTTGCTGGCCGCGTTGTCCCGGCTGCGGCATCTGACCGCGCTGGCCCATTTGCGGCATCTGCCCGCGTTGGCCTTGCTGTTGCTGACCGCGCTGACCTTGCTGGGATTGGCGGAAGGTCTCGTCCAGCAGGCGCTGCTGCTGGCGCATCAGGTCGTTCAGCTCGCGCATGGCGCGCTCGGCGCCCTGCATCTGCTGCGGCATGGCCATCATCTGGCCGTTACGCATGTTCTCGAGCATTTCTTGCAGCTGGCGCAGCATCTCGCGGGCCGCGTCCTTGGCGCCCATGCGGCTCAGCTCGCGGGCCCGCTCGATCATGTCCTGCAGGTCCTGGGATTCGACCATCTGGCTGTTCGGATCCATCTGCTGCGGCTGCTCGCCGTTCTGGGCCTGCCGCATCGCCTGCTCGGCCATGGCCTGCAGATATTCCTGCAGCGCCCGGCTCAACTCGTCCATCAGACGCTCGATCTCGGCGTCGTCGGCGTCGCGGGCCAGCGCGTCCATCAGTGCCTGCTGGGCGTCGCGCAAGGCCCGTTCGGCCAGCGACACCTTGCCGTCCTCGATCCGGAGCGCGGTATCCCACAGCAGATCCTGCACGCTGGCGATGTCCTGTTTCTCGCCACTCCGGCGCAGCCGCGACACCGCGCTGTTCAGCGACAGATAGACGACGACGTCCTCATCGTAGGTTTCCGGGCCAGAGGCGATGCCGGCCAGCGCCAGCGCGATGATCCGCCGCCGCTCGGGCGCGCGCGACAGCTCCTTGCGCTGCTCGATAATGGCTTTCGCGACCGGATGGTTGAAGGTGCGTTCCGGCAGCACGAAATCGATCTGCTCGCTATAGCCGTCCTGCTCGATGCCGTCGGTCGCGATCAATTCGAGCGTGACCGGCAGGCCGGCCCATGGATGCGGCGTCAGGTCGTGAAAGGCGGTGTCGGTCGCCGTCTGCAGGCCGATGCCCGGCAGCGGCATGTCCAGCGCCAGCACGTCGTCATTTTCGCTGTCACGCAGCCGGATTTCGGCGCGCACGGAGGCAATGCCGTAGTCGTCGGCGGCCTCGTAGTCGATCTTCAGCGCGTTGCGCAGCGTGACCGACAGCTCTTCGCTGAGTGCGATCTCCGGCGGCAGGTCGGGCACCAGCGAGATCGGCCAGGCCGCCAGCTCGGTCTCGCCCTGGGACACCGACAGGCGCTGGCCCTCGGTCAGTTCCCGGCTCAGTTCGTGGTTCAGGGCATCGACGGTCTCGAACGGCTGGGCCGCCTCGTCGACCTTCAGGACCGGCTGGGCGTCGCCGCCGAAGACTCGGGCCAGTACCGTGCTGCCGACGGGCACGTGCACGACGCTATCGCTGCCCTGCGGCGGCAACTGGGTCGGCGCGATACGGGTATAGGCGGGCGGGTTGATCCAGACGTCGATCTCGGCCGCGACCGGCGCGGGGCCCGAAAAATCGGGCGTCACGGCGCGGGCAATGCGGTCGGCGCCGTCGCCGATACCGACGGCGAGGCCGATGATCAGGGCCAGAAACACCACCGCGCGGGTCGCGAACCGGTCGCGGATGGCCAGGCCGGGATGCGGCAGTCCGACCTTCAGGCGCGCCACGGTCTCGCGCATGCGGCGCTGGTGGGTCTGCCACAGGATTTGCGCGGCGCTGTCGCGTTCACTCGACAGCGTGTCTTCGATGGCCGTCAGGGGGCGGTGCGGCAGCTCGCTGACCCGCTCGACCCGGCGCTGCGCCAGCGGGAAGTCCGGCAGCCGCAGGTTCCGCAGGCCCCGCCAGAGCAGGACGCCGAATGCGGCGAGCGCGCCCAGCAGCAGGATGGCGTGCAGCCAGCCCGGCAGCGCCGGCAGCAGGTCGGTCAGCGCCAACGCGACGAAGCCCGCCGCCACGGCGGTCGCCGGCCAAAGCGCCGGCCACAGCCGCTCCCAGCACAGGGCCAGCCAGGCCAGGACCAACCGACGTCCGATATAGGCTTTGTCGTGCACTAGGCCGCTCCGCGTTCGGCGCCGTCGTCCGCCGCCAGCCAGGGCGGCAGATTGTCGAGCGTCAGCAGTTCATCGAGGGTCTGGCGCGACCGCACCACGGCGAAGTCGCTGCCGTTCACCAACACCTCGGCCGCCAGCGGCCGGCTGTTGTAGGTCGAGGACATCACCGCACTATAGGCGCCGGCGGACCGGACCGCGATCAAATCGTCGGGATCGAGCGGCGGTGCCGGCCGGTTCGAGGCCAGCACGTCGCCGGATTCGCAGACCGGGCCGACATAGTCGACCGCGCCGAGCGTGGCGTCGGACGCGGCCTGCCGGACCGGCACGATATCGTGCCAGGCGTCGTAGAGCGACGGCCGGATCAGATCGTTCATGGCGGCGTCGAGGATCACGAAGCGCCGGCCCTCGTCCTTCACATAGATGACCTTGGCCACCAGCACGCCGGCATTGCCGACCAGCATGCGGCCTGGTTCGAATATAAGGCGGCAATCGGTATTGCCAACGACCCGCCGTACCATGGCGGCGTATTCGGCCGGCGTCGGCGGCGTCTCGCCGCCGTAAGGAATGCCCAGGCCGCCGCCCAGGTCGATGCGGGCGATGTCGTGGCCCTCGGCCCTGAGCGCGCCGGCCAGATCGACGATGCGGCCGAACGCGGTCTCATAGGGCGCCAGATCCGTCAGTTGCGAGCCGATATGCAGCGACACGCCGACCACCTCGATGCCCGGCAGCCTGGCGGCCATCCCGTAGATATCGTGCGCCCGGTTCCAGGGAATGCCGAACTTGTTGTCGAACTTGCCGGTTGTGATCTTTGCGTGTGTTTTGGCATCGACGTCAGGGTTGACCCGGACCGTCACCGGCGCGGCGACTCCGCGGCCCGCCGCCACCTCGCTCAAGGCCTTCAGTTCGGGCTCGCTCTCGACGTTGAACTGGTAGATGCCGGCGTCCAGCGCTTCGGCCATCTCGACCCTGGTCTTACCGACGCCGGCGAAGACGATGCGGTCGGCCGGGATGCCGGCGGTCAGCGCGCGCCGCAGCTCGCCGCCGGAGACGACGTCGGCGCCGGCGCCCATCTCGCCGAAGGTGCGGATCACGGCCTGGTTCGAATTCGCCTTCAGCGCATAGCAGACCAGCGCGTCGCGGTCGGCGAATTCGCCGGCGAAGACCTGATAGTGCCGGGCCATGGTGGCGGTCGAATAGCAGAAGAACGGCGTGCCGACGTCAGCCGCGATGCGGGCCAGCGGCACATCCTCGGCATACATCTCGCCGTCGCGATAACTGAAATGGTCCATGGCCTCAGTTCGTCGTTGCCGGACGCCGCTTCTTCGCGTCCTCCTCGTCCGCGGCCTTCGGCGGATCCTCCAACGGTCCCTTCTTGCCGCAGGCGGACAGTCCGGCCGTGGCCGCGAAAGCGAACAGAATAGCGAAAATCAGCCGGGTCATGCCAGCCGCGCCTTCGCCGCCGCGATCGCCTGCAGCACCTGGCTCGGCGCCGTGCCGCCATAGCTCGTGCGGCTGCGCACCGAATTCTCGACGCCCAGCACCTCGAACACCTCCGATGTGATCGCCGGCTCGACGCCCGTCATGTCGTCGAGCGACAGCTCGGCGAGGTCGCAGCCGCGCTGTTCGGCAATCGCCACCAGCCGGCCCGTGACATGGTGCGCCTGCCGGAACGGCAGTCCGGCCGCGCGCACCAGCCAGTCGGCGAGATCGGTCGCCGTGCTGAAGCCGGCGCCGGCGGCGCTCGCCATGGCATCTCGGTTGACGCCCATGTCCCGCACCATGCCGGCCATGGCGGCGAGCGTCAGCGCCATCGTGTCGGCGACCTCGAAAACCGGTTCCTTGTCTTCCTGCATGTCCTTCGAATAAGTCATCGGCAGGCCTTTCATGACAATCAGCAGCGCGTTCAGATCGCCGATCACCCGGCCGGCCTTGGCGCGGATCAGCTCGGCGGCATCCGGATTGCGTTTCTGCGGCATGATCGACGAGCCGGTGCTGAAGGCGTCGCTCAACTGCACGAAGCCGAACTGTGCCGACGACCAGTTAACGATTTCTTCAGCGAGCCGCGACAGGTGCGTCGCGCAGATCGCCGCCGCCGCGAGATATTCGATCGCGAAGTCGCGCGACGCGACCGCGTCCATCGAGTTCGCCATCGGCCGGTCGAAACCGAGCGCCTTGCTGGTCGCCTCGCGGTCGATCGGAAACGACGTGCCGGCCAGCGCCGCCGCGCCCAGCGGACATTCGTTCATGCGCCGCCGGCAATCGGCGGCTCGGCCGGCGTCGCGCGCAAACATCTCGACATAGGCCATCATGTGGTGGCCGAAGGTGACGGGCTGGGCCGCCTGCAGGTGCGTGAAACCCGGCATCACCGCATCCACATGGGCCTCGGCCTGGCTCAACAGCGCCCGTTGCAGGTCGTCCAGCCCGGCGATCAGCTCGTCGAGCGCGCCGCGCACCCAGATCCGGAAGTCGGTCGCCACCTGGTCGTTGCGCGACCGCCCCGTATGCAGCCGGCCGGCCGGCTCGCCGATGATCTCGGCCAGGCGCGCCTCGACATGCATGTGAATATCCTCGCGCGCCGCCGAATAGGTGAACGTGCCGGCCCGGATCTCGTCTTCGACCTGGTCAAGCCCTTTCAAGATCGCGTGACCGTCGTCCTCGGTCAGGATTCCCTGGGCGACCAGCATGTTACAATGCGCGCGGCTGCCGGCGATGTCTTCGGCATAAAAACGGCGGTCGAAGTCGATGGAGGCGTTGATCCGCTCCATGATCTCCGCGTGGCCTCCGGCGAAGCGGCCGCCCCAGAGCGCATTGGCGTCGCGACGCGGCTTGTCGGTCATATCTTGAACTCCTACCTAACGAAGTGCGTTTACAAAGCAGGCGCGTGCAAAGGGTGACGATGTCGAAACTACGGTCGAAGTTGCGCATTCTCCGGACCGGCCTGATCGGCTTCTGCCTGGGCATCGCGCTCACGTTGCCAGCGGCGGCCGAACCGCCGGCCGATCTCGCCTCCGGCGCGATGGCGAACTTTACAATTTTGCCCGAGCCCAAGCCAGGGCCCGAGGTCAGTTTCGTCAACGGCGACGGCAAGGAACTCAGTCTGGCTGATTTCCGCGGCAAGGTGCTGCTGGTCAACCTGTGGGCCACCTGGTGCGGACCGTGCCGGCGCGAGATGCCGGATCTCGACGCTCTGCAGGCGGAATTCGGCGGCGACAAGTTCGAGGTCGTGGCGATCTCGGCCGACCGGCAGGGACCGTCGGTAATCGGCCCGTTCTATGACGAGGTCGGCGTCAAGAACCTGGTGCACTACAACGACAAGACCATGAAGACGCACCGCGCGATGCGGTCGCTCGGCCTGCCCACCACGATCATGTACGATGCCAAGGGCCGCGAGGTCGGGCGCCTGATCGGCCCGGCCCACTGGGCCGCGCCCGAGGCCTTCCGTCTGGTCCGATACTTCGTCGACGCGGCGGGTTCCTAGATCGAATTCGATGCCGCTCGGCTTCAGCCGTCGTCGTCGATCTGATCGGTCAGCCAGTCGATCACGCGGTTGACGTTCGGCTGGGTCATGTCGAAGGTCAGCGCCAGGCCGTCCGGCATCGACCGCACCACGGTGACCTGAAAGCGGTTGTCGGCGTCGATCACCAGGGCGCCGATGCTGCCGGCGCCGGCCTTCAGCGTGGTCTTCACGCAAACCCCGCCCATCGACAGGTTGCACAGGGTGCAAGGCGCCGAATCCTTGCCGATCACCAGCTCGTATTGGCCGGACGCATCTCGTCGCGTGTGTTCGCGTCGTTCGTTCACCGGGTCGGCATCGGCGTGTCGCCGCTATAATCGTAGAAACCGCGTCCGGTCTTGCGGCCAAGCCAGCCGGCCTCGACGTATTTCACCAGCAGCGGACAGGGGCGGTATTTGCTGTCGGCCAGACCCTCGTACAGCACCTGCATGATCGACAGGCAGGTATCGAGGCCGATGAAGTCGGCGAGCTGCAATGGGCCCATGGGATGATGCGCGCCGAGCCGCATGCTGGTGTCGATCGCCTCGACGCTGCCGACGCCCTCATAAAGCGTGTAGATCGCCTCGTTGATCATCGGCAGCAGGATCCGGTTGACGATGAAGGCCGGGAAATCCTCGGCGTTCGCCGGCGTCTTGCCCAACTTGACGACGATCTCCCGGATCGCGTCGAAGGTCGCTTGATCCGTGGCGATGCCGCGGATCAGCTCGACCAGCTCCATCGCCGGCACCGGGTTCATGAAATGCATGCCCATGAACTTCTCGGGCCGATCGGTGGCGGCGGCGAGGCGGGTGATCGAAATCGACGAGCTGTTGGTCGTGATCAGCGCGGTCTCGGACAATTGCGGGCACAGCTCGGCGAAGATCTGGCGTTTGACCTGCTCGTCCTCGGTCGCCGCTTCGACCGCCAGGTCGACCTTGTCGAAGGCCTCCAGGCTGTCGACCTCCTGAATGCGGCCGAGGGCCGCGTTCATTTCGTCCTCGCTGATCTTTTCGCGCGCGACCTGTCGCTTCAGGTTGCCGTGGATTGTCGCCATGGCGCGGTCGCGCTGATCGGCGTTGCTGTCGTAGAGCAGAATGTCGTACCCGGCGAGCGAGCAGACATGGGCGATGCCGTTGCCCATCTGGCCGGCGCCGATAATGCCGATCGTATTTATCATCTCGCTACCTCGGGGCCGGCCGCGCGGCTCAGGCCGGCGGCAGCTTTTCCAGCTCCTGCTCGAGTTCGGGCACCGCGTTGAACAGGTCGGCGACCAGGCCGTAATCGGCGACCTGGAAAATCGGCGCCTCCTCGTCCTTGTTGATGGCGACGATCACCTTGCTGTCCTTCATGCCGGCCAGATGCTGAATGGCGCCGGAGATGCCGACGGCGATATAGAGCTCCGGCGCGACCACCTTGCCGGTCTGGCCGACCTGGTAATCGTTCGGCACGAAGCCGGCGTCGACCGCGGCCCGGCTGGCGCCGACGGCGGCGCCCAGCTTGTCGGCGACCTTCTCGATCAGATGGAAGTTATCGCCGGACTGCATGCCGCGACCGCCCGAAATCACCACTCGGGCGCTGGTCAGCTCGGGCCGTTCCGACTTCGACAGCTCGGCGCCGACGAAGCTCGACAGGCCCGGATCGTTCGCCGCGCCGACGGTCTTGACCGCCGCCGAGCCGCCGGTCGCTTCGGCCTTGGCGAAGGTCGTGGTGCGTACGGTGATGGCCTTGAAGCCATCGCTCGACTGCACCGTCGCCATGGCGTTGCCGGCATAGATCGGCCGCACGAAGGTATCGGCGGACTCGACGGCGGTGATGTCGGAGATCTGGCTCACGTCCTTCAGCGCGGCGACGCGGGGCATGTAGTTCTTGCCCGTGGTCGTGGCCGCGGCCAGCACGGCGCCGTAATTGTCGGCCAACGACACCAGCAGATCGGCCATCGGCTCGGCCAGCGCGTGCTCGTAGTGCGGCGCGTCGGCGACCAGCACTTTCGACACACCGGCGATCTGCGCCGCGGCTTCGGCCACCGCGCCGCAACCGGCCCCGGCGACCAGGACATGCACGTCGCTGTCGATGGCGGCGGCGGCGGTGACAACGTTCAACGTGGCCGGCTTCAGCTCGGCATTGTCGTGTTCGGCAACGACCAGGACGGCCATCAGATCACTCCCGCTTCGTTACGCAGTTTGTCGACCAGTTCGGCGATGGTCTCGACCTTGACGCCGGCCTGGCGCTTCGGCGGCTCCTCGACCTTCAGCGTGGTCTGGCGCGGCGCCGTGTCGACGCCCAGATCCGCCGGCGCGCTCTCGTCGATTGGCTTCTTCTTCGCCTTCATGATGTTCGGCAGCGAGGCATAGCGCGGCTCGTTCAGGCGCAGGTCCGTTGTGACCACGGCCGGCATGTTCAATGCCACCGTCTGCAGCCCGCCGTCGACCTCGCGGGTGACGTTCAGCTTGCCGTCGGCCAGCTCCAGCTTCGAGGCGAACGTGCCCTGCGACCAGTTCAACAGCGCGCCAAGCATCTGGCCGGTCTGGTTGCAGTCGTCGTCGATCGCCTGCTTGCCCATGATGATCAGGTCGGGGCTTTCCTTCTCGACCAACGCCTTCAGGATCTTCGCCACGTGCAGCGGCTCCAGCGCGTCCTCGGTCTTCACCAGAATGCCGCGGTCGGCGCCCATGGCCAGTGCCGTGCGGATCGTCTCCTGGCATTGCTGCACGCCGATGCTGACGGCGACGATCTCTTCAGCCTGGCCGGCCTCCTTCAGGCGGATGGCCTCCTCGACGGCGATCTCGTCGAACGGATTCATCGACATTTTGACGTTGTTCAGGTCGACGCCGGTGCCGTCCGCCTTGACGCGGATCTTCACGTTGTAGTCGACCACCCGTTTGACGGGGACCAGGATCTTCATTCTTGACGCGCTCCGGGTGAGTAGCGGGACCGCCGTCCGGGCTCGGAAAATCGGCGGCGGTATTGGAAATTCGTTCGAAAATCGAGCGGCAAAATAGTTCTCCGGTCAGGGCAAGTCAACGAATCGCGTGCAGTGCAGCATGGATCGCCGTCAGCGGTTCGCCCCCGGCGTCCACAGCACGTCGCGGGCGCCGTCATCGTTGAGGTGCCGGCCCAGGACGAACAGGTGGTCCGACAGCCGGTTGATGTATTTCATCGCCTGCTCGTTGACCGGCTCGGCCGCGGCCAGCTCGACCATCAGCCGCTCGGCCCGGCGGCTAACGGTGCGGGCGAGATGCAGGTGCGCCGCGGCCGCCGTGCCGCCCGGCAGGATGAAGGATTTCAACGGCGCCAGTTTTTCGTTCATGGCGTCGATCTCGGCCTCGAGCCGGGTCACCTGCGGCGCGACGATGCGCAATGCGCCGGCGCTGCGTTCGTTGCCTTCCGGCGTGCAGAGATCGGCGCCCAGGTCGAACAGGTCGTTCTGGATCCGCGCCAGCATGGCGTCGGCCTCGCCGTCGGTATGCAGGCGTGCGAGGCCGATGGCGGCGTTGGCCTCATCGACGGTGCCGTAGGCGGCGATGCGCACATCCGTCTTCGGCCGGCGGCTGCCGTCGCCCAGGCCGGTCTCGCCGGCATCGCCGGTGCGCGTATAGATCTTCGACAGCGTCACCATGATCGATGTTTCCTAACCCCGGTTGGCCAGGTAGATCAGCAGGATGATGCCCAGCGCCACGGCCTGCAGGATCACGCGCCAGCGCATCAGCGCAT
This sequence comes from Alphaproteobacteria bacterium, assembly GCA_965232515.1. Classification (GTDB taxonomy): domain Bacteria; phylum Pseudomonadota; class Alphaproteobacteria; genus JANQKO01. The sequence goes on from CBDDPY010000002.1 coordinate 5,245,884, forward strand.
TGCCGTGCTTGCGGTTGAAGTCGCCGCCTTTCGCCATGCTGACCACGCCAAACAGCAGCACGCCGGTAATCGCGATCAGCGCGGCGACCAGCAGGATATTCAGAAATGCCATGCGTCAACATATACGCCGGCCGTCCGGCGCAGCCAGCCTAATTTAGCGAGGCGCGTTGGTGCGCTAGCTCTGGTCGCCAACCGCCAGCCAGTAACGCCGGTTCAGCTCCCACATGGCGTAGTCGTGCGCGTGCTCCAGACAGCGCCGCAGGCTGAAGGGGCCGTCCGACGACACCTCGGCAAGACACGCGTCATAGGCGCGCTTGGCCCTGTCGCCACCGCTGTCCAGCAATGCCGTCGCTGCCGTTGCCGTGCTTCGCGACCATAGGGACTGCTGCGTCTCGTCATCGACGCGGCCCACCGTCGGCAAGGCGTTGATCAGGCCGTTCAACAGCCGCGCGGCGTCAGCGCCCGCCCCGCCATTGTCGACGATATCGGCGCCGGTGGCGCGGTTCGGCCCCAGCGCCCGAGCGATCTGCTCGGGCTTGTGCGGCCGGTGGTGGCTCGGCAGCGTCACGGGCAGCAGCGCCACGTCGGCGCCGACCTCGATCGCCAGCGCCGTCGCGTCCAGATCGGCCAGCAGGCTTTCCGGCAGGCTGATGCGCACCGCGGCATATCCGCGCAGGCTTTCGAATTGGGCGTCGTCGCCGACCTGCAGGCGCAACTCGTCGCCCGTCGATGTGCGCGCGACCAGCGTCAGGTCGCCGTTCGCCGGCGTGTCGGCCAGCCGGTAGGGGCTCTTGTGCCCCGGCCCGGCGCGGTCCGGCTCCATGCAAAAGGCGCTGAACTCGGCCGCGCAGACGCCGTCGGCGCAACTCAGCGGCGTCGCGCCGTTGGTGGTGATCAACGCCAGGATCTGCGGCGCCGCCTGGGCGGCCGTCAGCGGCGCGGTCAAAATCACTGCAAGCGACGTCAGGAATAAGCGGAAGGACATGGTCTGGCCTCCTTTCCCCATGGTCCCGTGCTTTGGCGCGCTTATCGGCGTGGCTTCGGGACCGGCAGCCATGACGGCGGTGCCTTCACCGCAAACCGGCATCGTTCCACCCGGTGGATCAACGGTCAACCTTGCCGGCAGCCCACTGGCGGCAACGTGATCGGGCGGAAAGGCCTTCACGCGATGCGCGTTTCGCGCTTTGATCGCCGCCTGGCATTCGGGAGGAACGGCCATGTCTCAATCCCAGCCCACGCTGTTCGCCGGCGCCGAGCCCTGGCGCGCGACGCTCGACGAGGCCCGCGCGACGCCGCTGTCGGAGGGCCGGGCCAGCGCGCTGTTGATGCAGCACGGCAGCATGACCTTGCGCTACTACGCCCCGCGCGGCAGCGATCCGCAGCAGCCGCACGACCAGGACGAGGTCTATATCGTCGCCAACGGCAGCGGCACTTTCGTCAACGGCGACGACCGCGTGCCGTTCGGCCCTGGCGACGTATTGTTCGCGGCGGCCGGCGCCGTGCATCGGTTCGAGGATTTCAGCGACGACTTCGAGACCTGGGTCGTGTTTTATGGACCGCAAGGCGGCGAAGGCGTCTAGGGCGGATAGCGAGGAGAGATCGTGATGGTTGTTTTGTATGAAGTGGCATTGTCGCCCTATGCGCAGAAGGTGAAGATCGCGCTGATCGAGAAGGGCATCGATTTCGAGGCGCGGGTCGCCCAGCTCGGCGGCGACGATCAGGACCTGGCGCGAGCCAATCCGCGCGGCGAGGTGCCGGCGCTGCTCGACGGCGAGGCCTGCATCTTCGATTCCAGCATCATCCTCGAATATCTCGAGGACAAGTGGCCGACGCCGCCGCTGCTGCCAGCCGCCGCTGCCGACCGCGCCCGCGTGCGCATGATCGAGGAGGTCTGCGACAGCCAGTTCGAGGCCGCCTGCTGGGGCATGACCGAGCTGCTGGTCTTCAAGCGCGCCGAGGGCGAGACGGCGAAGGCGATGCAGGCCCAGGCCGCGAAGGACGTCGGCGCGATCTGCGGCTGGCTCGAGCGCCAGCTCGGCGGCCGCGACTATTTCAACGGCGCTGATTTCGGCTTCGGCGACATCGCCGTGTTCCCCTACCTGCAGATCGCGTCGCTTTACAAGCTCGGTCCGGCCGAGAGCAGTGCGCTCGCCGCCTGGCTCGACCGTGTCCGCGCCCGCGACAGCGTGCAACGCGCGATCGCCGATGCAAAGGCCGCGCTCGACGGTCTCCGCGCCGTCGCCGGCAAGATCATGTCGGGCGAGGCGCAACGGCAATACCGCGACCACCGCCTGGAATGGATGGTCCGCGCCGGCGGCCTCGACGTCGTCCGGCAAGGCATGGACAACGGCACCATCCGCTTCTCGACCCCGCCGTCCTAAGGCCGGGAGCTTTACGGCGACCCATCACAAGTCGTCATGCTGGCGAAGGCCAGCATCCAGCGGCTTTAACGCTTAATTGAGCGGCAACGAAATGGATCCTGGCCTTCGCCAGGATGACGATCGTTCAATTTCCCATTCAAATATTTCCATTTGGAATTATTCCATTTGGAATTATAATGGGCCGACACGGAGAAACGCGTGGACGCGCTCAAGCTCGATGAATTGCTGCCTTATCTCGTGAACCGGCTCGGGCCCAAGGTCGAGGCCGGCTTCGCGGGGCCACTGCGGGCGAACGGCATTACGCTGCCCATGTGGCGGGTGCTGGCGGTGCTGCGGGTATCGGGGCCGCAGGGCTTGAACGATCTCGGCGCCGGCACCAGCCTGCCCTTGTCGACGCTTTCGCGCCTGGTCGGCGACATGGTCTCGCGCGGCCTGTTGAGCCGCGTCCGCAAGCCGGACGACGCCCGTGCGGTCGAGGTGGATCTGACCGAGCATGGCCGCGCCGTCGCCGATGCCGTGACGCCGCTGGCGCGGCACTACGAGACCGTCATGGCCCGCGGGTTTGCACCGGCGGAGTTGGCCGAGCTCCGGCGTCTGCTGATCAAGCTCTACGCCAATATGGATGGCATCGAGACGACTTGGCGAGCGGCCGCCGAGTAGCGCCGCCGACCGCCGGGAGGGAGAAACCAATGGCGCTCACCGAAGAAACCCGTCGGTTCGACATCTACGATCTGACGAGAGAATTCCTCGACGACCCGTTCCCGACCTACCACTGGCTGCGCGAGACCGACTCCGTGCACCGCAACAAGGACGGCACCTACTACATCACGCGCTATGACGATGTGACGCGGGTCTACCGCACCAAGTCGATGACCTCGGACAAGACCGAGATGTATGTCGCCAAATTCGGCGAGGGGCCGCTGTTGGAGCAGCACACCAATTCGATGCTGTTCAGCGATCCGCCCAATCACACGCGCATCCGCCGGCTGGTGGCGCACGCCTTCACGCCGCGCGCCATGCAGGTGCTGGAGCACCGCGTCATCGAGCTGGTCGACCGGCTGCTGAACGATTGCGCCGCCAACGGCGGCATGGACCTGATCAAGGATTTCGCCTTCGCGCTGCCGGTCGAGGTGGTTTGCGCAATGCTCGGCATTCCGCCGGCCGAGCGCGAGCCGCTGCAGCGCTGGTCGAACGCCATCCTGACGCCGCTGGAGCCGGTGGCGACGCCCGAGATGATCGCCAAGGGCAATGAGGCGGTGACCGAGTTCAAGGCCTACCTGAAGGATGTGCTGGCCGATCGTCGCCAGCATCCGGAACGCTATGGCGAGGACGTCATGGCCGAGCTGCTGGCGGCCGAGGAGGACGGCGACCGGCTGAGCGAAACCGAACTGGTGCAGAACTGCATCTTCCTGCTGAACGCCGGCCACGAGACTACGACCAACCTGGTCGGCAACGGCGTCAACGCGCTGCTAGACTTTCCCGACCAGCTCAAGCGCCTGCAGCAACAGCCCGAGCTGATCGACAGCGCCATCGAGGAAATGCTGCGTTTCGACAGTCCGCTGCAGATCGGCAACCGCGGCGTCTCGGAAACGATCGAGATCGGTGGCGTCACCATGCCACCCGGCACCCAGATCATGACCTCGATCGGCGGCGCCAACCGCGATCCCGCCCAGTTCCCGGAGCCCGACCGCTTCGACATCGCCCGCACGCCGAACCGCCACGTCGCCTTCGCCGCCGGCATCCACGCCTGCCTCGGCGCGCCGCTCGCCCGCATGGAGGGCCGCATCGCCATCGGCCAACTGGTCGAGCGCTTCCCCGACCTGCGCCGCGCCGGCGACATCGTCCGCGGCGGCCGCGCCCGCTTCCGCGGCCTCGCTTCGCTGCCGGTCGCGGTTTGAGGGTCACGTCGGCACGCGATGGCCGACCCTTCGAGACGCGGCTTCGCCGCTCCTCAGGGTGAGGTTCGGCCCTGCTATCAAGCCTCAGCCTCATGTTGAGGAGGGCCCGAAGGGGCCGTCTCGAAACATGCGATATCGGGCTCGGCGGTTGACGTGCGCCGCTACGCCATCGCGTCCGCATACGCGCCGCCAGCGGCCAACAACCAGTCGCGGAAGGCAGTGACGCGGTCGTCGCTGGCTGCGGCCTTGCGGTAGAGCAGGTAGATCGAGCGGCCGCCGGGGACGAAGCCGAAGGGGGCGGCGAGGCGGCCGGCGGCGAGGTCGTCGGCGACCAGCGGGTGCGGGCCGATGGCGACGCCGAAGCCGGTGGCGGCGGCTTGCAGTAGGAAATAGAAGGTCTCGAAGCGCTGCTCGGCGACCGGCCGCACGACCGGCGCGCCGCCCGCCGCGAACCAGTCGGTCCAGGCCGAGGGCCGTGATTCCGTGTGCAGCCAGGTCTGATTGGCCAGCTTTCCAGGGTCCGTGAGGCCGCCGCCTGCGACCAGTCCCGGCGTGCAGACCGGCCCGATCAGTTCCTCCATGAACGGCTCGGCCGCGATGTCGCGGTCGGCCTCGTCGCGGTCGGCGCGGATCATCAGATCGACATCGGTGCGCTGAAACGGCAGCGGCGTGTCGGGCGCCGACAACCGCACCTCGATGTCGGGATGCCGGGCCGCGAAATCATGCAGCCGCGGCATCAGCCAGCGCATGCTGAAGGTGGCGATGCACGACACGACGAGGGGTCGCTTCGTCGCCGCGACGCGCGCCTCGTTGGCGCCCATCTCCAGCACGTCGAAAGCGCCGCGCACCCGGGCATAGAGCGCCTCGCCCGCCGGGGTCAGCTCGATGCGCCGGTGCAGCCGCCGGAACACCGGCACGCCAAGATCGGCCTCCAACGCCTTCACCTGCCGGCTAACCGCGCCATGGGTGACCAGCAACTCGTCCGCAGCCGCGCTCAGGCTGATATGCCGGGCCGCGGCCTCGAAGGCGCGCAAGGCGTTCAGCGGCGGCAGACGTCGGCGCATCGGTCACTCGATTTGTATGAGTTTTTTTCACACGATACTGGAAGAGAACTCCTTTGTCATAGCTATTTAGACCGGCGTAATCTGAACTCAGCTCTTATGGAGGCTGAGATTCGCAAGCCCACGCATATGGTCATGGCGGTCTGCGCGGCGCAGGCTATGGGCGCCAGCGGCACGATGTATTTCCCCGCGCTGCTGCCGGCCTTTCAGGCGGAATGGCAGCTCAGCAACGTCGAGGCGGGCTGGATCACCGGCGTGTTCTATGCCGGCTATGCCGCCGCGGTGCCGGTGCTGGTCAGCCTGACCGACCGTATCGACGCGCGGCAGATCTTTCTGTTCTCCTGTGCCGCCGGTGCCGCCGCCATGCTGGGCTTTGCCTTTTTCGCCGACGGCGCCTGGAGCGCGGCGCTCTGGCGTTTGCTGGCCGGCATCGGTTTCGCCGCCGCCTACATGCCGGGCGCGCGGGCCTTGAGCGACCGGCTGGACGGCGCCGCCCAGGTGCGGGCCGTCGCCATCTACACCGCGTTCTCGGCCGTCGGTTCTGCGGCCTCGGTCGGACTCGCCGGTCTGCTCGCCGCCCTGTTGGGCTGGCGGTGGGGGGCGGCCGCGACCGCGATCGGACCACTGCTGGCGGCTGCCTCCTTCGCCGCCGTGGTGGCGCCTAAACCACTCGCGTTCGCGGCCGACGGCCGGCTGCGCGACGTTTTCGACATCCGCCGCGTGCTACGCAATCGGCCGGCCGTCGGCTATATGCTGGCCTATGCCGTGCACAGCTTCGAGCTGTTCGGCTACCGCGCCTGGTTGGTCGCGTTCCTGGCCGCCAGCCTCGCGCTCCAGCCGGCGAACGCGCTGCCGCTCGGCGCGCCGCTGGTGGCGACCGTGATCATGCTGGCCGGCGTGCCGGCGAGCATCCTCGGCAACGAGGGTGCCATGCGCTGGGGCCGGCGCCGTGCGATCACCGCCTATGTCGGTCTGACGGCGCTGATCGGCTGCGCGCTCGGCTTCGGCCTGACCTGGCCGTTCGCGATCGTCGCCGGCCTGGCGCTGGTCTACGGCATGGCGACCATGCTCGACAGCGGTTCGCTCACCGCCGGTCTGGTCGCCTCGGCCAACGAAGCCGAACGTGGCGTGACCATGGCGATGCATTCCTTCCTCGGCTTCGGCGCCGGCCTGTTGGCGCCGCTCGCCTTCGGCGCCGTGCTTGACGTGGCCGGCACCGGCAGCCTCGGCTGGGGGTTGGCTTTCGGCGGCCTCGCGCTCACGGCGCTGACCGGTCCGCTCTGGCTGCGCCTGTTCGGTTCCGGAAAAGGTCGATACGCATGACCCAGGACACCATCGTCATCCGCGACAGCCGCGACGACGACATCGCCGCGATCCACGAGATCTACGCGCATCACGTGCTGACCGGCACGGCCTCGTTCGAGCTGACAGCGCCGGATGCCGCGGAAATCGCGCGCCGGCGCGAGGCGACGCTTGCCGCCGGCTATCCCTATTTCGTCGCCGAGATCGACGGCCGTATCGCCGGCTACACCTACGCCGGCCCCTACCGGCCGCGCCCGGCCTACCGAGACACTGTGGAGAACTCGGTCTACGTCGCCGACTGGGCGCAGCGCCGCGGCGTCGCCCGGGCGCTGCTCAAGGCCCTGATCGCCGCCTGCGAGGCCGCCGGCCGCCGGCAGATGATCGCCGTCATCGGCGACAGCGCGCACACCGCCTCGATCCGTCTTCACGAGACGCTCGGCTTTGCCCATGTCGGTGTGCTTCGCAGCGTCGGCTACAAGCACGACCGCTGGCTCGACAGCGTGCTCATGCAGCGCACCCTCGGCCTCGGCGACACGGTGCCGCCGACCGTCTAGAGCACGGGGTTTTGCGGGCGCCCCGCGCTTATTGGCCGCCTTGCCCTTGTGGCTTGACCGGATTCTCGGCGGCGATCTATTGTAAAGAAATATTTTTACGCGCGGTAAGATTTTGAGGCCGTTGTCGTCAAGATCGTCTGCGCGATCGATCGGCGCGCGGCGCGAGTTTCGGGAGGTGGCGGCATGGATGGGCGCAAGATCAAGAACATGGAGGAGTTCGCCGCCGTCAGCGGGATTTCCCGGCCGACCGTCTCGAAGTACTTCAACGATCCCGACAGTGTCCGTGCCTCGACGCGCAAACGCATAGAGGCGGCGCTGGCGGACTACGACTATCGCCCGAACATCTTCGCGATGAACCAGAATCGCCGCCTGACAAAGAATGTCGGAATCGTTGTCCCGTATCTGGCCGACCCGTTCTTTGCCGAGATCGCGCGAAATCTGGAACGTCGCTGCATCGACGCCGGCTTCTCGCCAATACTTTTCAGCTCCCACGGCGTGCCCGCCTACGAGAGCGACATTCTGGACAGCCTCCGTTCGCTGAAGCCGGCCGGCGTGCTTTTGGCGCCGCTCGGGCGCACCTCCAAGCGTGACGCGCTGGAGAAGTTCTGCGCCGACGTGCCGACGGTCCTGTTCGACAGCTATGTCGAAGAGGTCGGCGACGTGTTCATCGGCTCGAACAACCAGCAGAGTATTGCCTTGATCGTGGAATATCTCAGCCGGACCGGCGAGCCGCCGTGCTTCTTCGAGATGGAGACGCCGGTGAACCCGAACGCGAAACGGCGCCGGGCCGCCTATCTGGCCGCCATGGAAAGCCTCGGCCATGCGCCGCGCATCTTTCAGGCCAAAGGCATGGACTGGGACTTCGAGAACATCGGCTACGTCGAGGGCATGCGCGCGCTTTCCGAGGGCGCCTTTTCGACGAATACGATTCTGTGCAGCAACGATCGTCTCGCCATCGGCGTCCTCGCGGCGGCGTATCACAAGGGATTGCGCGTGGGGCGGGGGCATGGGCATGCCCTGCGGATCGCCGGGCACGACGATCATCCGTTTTCACGCTTCACCTGCCCGCCGCTGACCACAGTATCGCAGGACTATGCCGCGATCGCCGAGCGCAGCGTGGAGACGCTGTTCGAGGTCATCGAGTCCGGCGCGCGCGGCATCTCGCACAAGACGACGTTCTTCGACGGCCAGTTGGTGATGCGGGAGTCGGCATAGCCACCGTCGCATTCTGATATTTTACACGCGTAAAATTATTTCTTGACACGAAGTCAGGTAGGTTACTAGGCTCCCTGAAACATCTAAGCAAAGGGAGGAAAAGCATGCATTCGACGTCATCGTTCTGTGCGGCCACCGCCGTCGCCCTTCTCCTGGCGGGCGGCGCGCTGGCCGAGACCATCACGATCGCGACCGTGAACAACGGCGACATGATCCGCATGCAGGGTCTGGCCGACGACTTCACGGCCAAGACCGGCCATCAGGTCGAATGGGTCACGCTGGAAGAAAACGTGCTTCGCCAGCGGGTGACGCAGGACATCGCCACCAAGGGCGGTCAGTTCGACATCATGACGATCGGCATGTACGAAACGCCGATCTGGGGACGCCAGGGCTGGCTGGTGCCGCTCGACGATCTGCCCGCGTCCTATGACGTCGACGATATTCTTCCCGCGATGCGGGCCGGCCTCTCGGTCGATGGCACGCTCTATGCCGCGCCGTTCTACGGCGAAAGCTCGATGATCATGTATCGGACCGATCTCATGGATGCCGCCGGGCTGCAGATGCCAAAGGCGCCGACCTGGGATTTCGTCGCCGCGGCGGCCCGCAAGATCACCGACAGGGACAAGGAGATCTACGGCATCTGTCTGCGCGGCAAGGCCGGCTGGGGCGAGAACATGGCCTTCCTGACCGCCACCTCGAACGCCTTCGGCGCGCGCTGGTTCGACGAGGACTGGACGCCGCAGTTCGACAGTCCTGAATGGAAGCAGACGCTGACCTTCTACCTCGATCTGATGAACGATGCCGGCCCTCCGGGCGCCTCGACCAACGGCTTCAACGAAAACCTTTCGCTGTTCCAGCAGGGCAGGTGCGGCATGTGGATCGACGCCACGGTCGCCGCGTCCTTCGTGACCAACCCCAACGACTCGACCGTCGCCGACAAGGTCGGATTCGCGCTGGCGCCCGACACCGGCAAGGGCAAGCGCGGCAACTGGCTCTGGGCCTGGGCGCTGGCGATCCCGGCGGGTACGCAGAAAGAAGCCGCCGCGAAGGAGTTCATCCAATGGGCGACGTCGAAGGAATATCTCGAGCTCGTCGCCGCGAAGGAAGGCTGGGCCAACGTGCCCCCCGGCAGCCGGACCTCGCTTTACCAGAACCCGGAATACGCCAAGGTGCCGTTTGCCGCGATGACGCTCGACAGCATCAATGCGGCCGACCCGACCAATCCGACCGTGGAGCCCGTTCCCTATGTCGGCGTCCAGTTCGTGGCGATCCCTGAGTTCGCCGGCATCGCCACGCAGGTCGGTCAGGAATTCTCGGCCGCGCTCGCCGGTCAGCAGACCGCCGAGGAGGCGCTGGCGAAGGCGCAGGCGCTGACCGCCGAGGAGATGGAAGCCGCCGGCTACTGAGGCGCGCCGCTTCGACCCGGAGGGCGGCCGCGACCGCCGCCCTCCGGGATTTCCCGACACCCGCGATACCATCCGTCCGAGACGGCGTGAGTCCGTCAACAGAGGAGGTGTCTCCATGGCGACCCAGCATTCCCGATCCGCCGCCAGACTGATGATGGCCCCCGCGGTCGTTCTGCTCCTGGGATGGATGCTCGTCCCGCTGACGATGACGCTGTACTTCTCGTTCAAGAAGTATCTGCCTCTGCGCGGCGGCGACCTGGGCTGGACGGGCTTCGACAACTATGTCCGCTTCGTCACCTCGAGCACTTTCTGGCCCAGCGTGCAAACCACGCTCGTCATCGTCGGCGGCGTGCTCCTGATCACCGTCGTTCTGGGCGTGCTGCTCGCCATCCTGCTCGATCAGCCGATGTGGGGACGGGGCGCCGTCCGCATTCTCGTGATCGCCCCGTTCTTCGTGATGCCCACGGTTTCGGCGCTGGTCTGGAAGAATATGTTCATGGACCCGGTGAACGGCTTGCTGGCGCATTTATGGAAATTCTTCGGCGCGCAGCCGGTCGAGTGGCTGAGCGACGCGTCGATATTCTCGATCGTTCTGATCGTGTCCTGGCAATGGCTGCCGTTTGCGACCCTGATCTTGCTGACCGCCATTCAGTCGCTCGACAGCGAGCAGCTCGAGGCCGCGGAGATGGACGGTGCGCCGCCGCTTTCCCGCTTCGGGTTCATCATCCTGCCGCATCTCAGCCGGGCCATCACTATCGTCATCCTGATCCAGACGATCTTCCTGTTGTCGATCTTCGCCGAGATTTTCGTCACTACCGGCGGCGCCTTCGGCACCCGCACGCTGACCTACCTGATCTTCCAGCGCGTGCTGGAAAGCCAGAATGTCGGGCTCGGCTCGGCGGGCGGGGTCTACGCCATCATCCTGGCCAATATCGTCGCGATCTTCCTGATGCGCATCGTCGGCAAGAACCTGGACAGGTGAGGAGGTAGGAAAATGGCCCGCGCTGTCACGACCCGTCGGAAGACCGTCTACACGTTCGCCGCTTGGGGCATCGGCCTGCTGATCTTCTTCCCCATCCTCTGGACGATCCTGACCGGCTTCAAGACCGAAGCGCAGGCGATCGCCGGCCCGCCGGTTTTCCTGTTCTTCGACTGGACGCTGGAGAACTACACCGTGGTCCAGGAGCGGTCCGACTACATGCGGTTCCTCTGGAACTCGGTGATCATCGCCGGCGGGTCGACGGTTCTGGGCATCATCGTCGCGGTTCCCGCGGCCTGGTCCATGGCCTTCGTTCCTTCGAGGCGCACCAAGGATGTCCTGCTCTGGATGCTGTCGACCAAGATGCTGCCCGCCGTCGGGGTGCTCTATCCGATCTATCTTCTGTTCATCCAGCTCGGCCTGCTCGACACGCGGACCGGCCTGGTGATCGTGATGATGCTGATCAACCTGCCGATCATCGTCTGGATGCTCTACACCTATTTCCGGGAGATTCCGGGCGAGATCCTCGAAGCCGCGCGGATGGATGGCGCCTCGCTCAGAAGCGAGATCCTCTACGTGCTGACGCCGATGGCGGTGCCCGGCATCGCCTCGACCGTCCTACTGAATTTCATTCTGGCCTGGAACGAAGCGTTCTGGACGCTCAACCTGACGGCGGCCAAGGCCGGACCGCTGACCGCGTTCATCGCCAGCTACTCCAGCCCCGAAGGCCTGTTTTACGCGAAGCTCAGCGCCGCCTCGACCATGGCCATCGCGCCGATCCTGATCCTGGGCTGGTTCAGTCAGAAACAACTCGTCCGCGGCCTGACCTTCGGCGCGGTGAAGTGAGGGGGATGACATGGGACGCATCGTGCTCGAGAACGTGACGAAGAGTTTCGACGAGGTCACCGTGATTCCGCCGCTCGACCTCGAAATCAATGACGGCGAGTTCGTCGTCTTCGTGGGCCCGTCGGGTTGCGGCAAGTCTACCCTGCTACGGCTGATCGCCGGGCTGGAGGACGTCACCGGCGGCACGATCCGGATCGACGGCGCGGACGCGACTGCCGTGCCGCCGGCGAAGCGCGGCCTGGCGATGGTTTTCCAGTCGTATGCGCTCTATCCGCACATGACCGTGCGCAAGAACATCGCCTTTCCGCTGCGCATGGCCAAGCTCGACCGGGCCGAGCAGGACCGTCGCGTCGAACAGGCCGCGGCGGTGCTGAACCTGACAGACTATCTCGACCGGCGGCCCGGCCAGTTGTCCGGCGGCCAGCGGCAGCGGGTCGCCATCGGGCGGGCGATCGTGCGCGAGCCGGCGGCGTTTCTGTTCGACGAGCCGCTGTCGAACCTCGACGCCGCGCTGCGGGTCGGCATGCGGCTTGAAATCAGCGAGCTGCACGAGCGGCTGAAGACCACCATGGTCTACGTCACCCACGATCAGGTCGAGGCCATGACCATGGCCGACAAGATCGTCGTTCTTCAGGCCGGCGTGATCGAACAGGTCGGATCGCCGCTGGAGCTCTACCGCGCGCCGCGGAACAGATTCGTCGCGGGTTTCATCGGATCGCCGAAGATGAACTTCCTCGAAGGTGCCGAGGCGCAGAAATACGACGCGCATACCATCGGCATCCGGCCCGAGCATATCAACGCCTCGGCGAGCGACGGCGCCTGGACCGGCCGGGTCGGCGTCTCTGAACATCTTGGGTCCGACACCTTTTTCCACGTCCATTTCGACGATTGGCCGGCGCCCGTAACGGTTCGCGCGGGCGGCGAAGTCGACATGCATCATGGCGACACGATCTACCTCACGCCTGATCCGGAACGGATCCATCGCTTCGATGACGCGGGTCTAAGAATCGAATGAACAGGCTCGCGGGTAAGGCCGCACTGATAACGGGAGCCGCGCGCGGCATCGGTCTCGCCTTTGCCGAAGCCTATGTCCGCGAAGGCGCGCGGGTCGCCGTCGCGGATATCGATGTCGGGCGCGCCCGACAATCGGCAAGCGACATCGGCGACGGGGCGATCGCGGTTGAGATCGACGTAACGCGACAGGACAGCATCGACCGCGCCGTGGCCGAAACGGTGGACGTTTTCGGCCGCATCGACATCCTGGTCAACAACGCCGCGGTCTTCACCGCCGCGCCTATTGTCGACATCACGCGTGAGGACTACGAGCGAATCTTCGACATCAACGTCGCTGGCACATTGTTCACGATGCAGGCCGTCGCCCGACACATGATCGCGCGCGGCGGCGGCGGAAAAATCATCAACATGGCCAGCCAGGCGGGGCGACGCGGCGAGGCGCTGGTCGCGGTCTATTGCGCGAGCAAGGCCGCCGTCATCAGTCTGACCCAGTCCGCGGGGCTGAACCTGATCAAACATGGCATCAACGTGAACGCCATCGCGCCTGGCGTGGTGGATGGCGAGCACTGGGATGGCGTCGACGCCTATTTCGCCAGATACGAGAACAAGGCGCCGGGACAGAAGAAAAAGGAAGTCGGCGACGCCGTGCCCTACGGCCGCATGGGCAAAGCGGCCGACCTCACGGGCATGGCGATCTTTCTGGCCAGCGACGAGGCCGACTACATCGTCGCGCAGTGCTACAACGTGGATGGCGGCCAGTGGATGAGCTGACGCGCCTGTCGAACGCCACGCTGGGCCGGGTCCCCGACGGCATCGCGCGGCCGAATTACGACCGCGCCCTGCTCACGCCCGGCATCGTCCATATCGGCGTCGGCAACTTTCACCGGGCGCATCAGGCCTGGTACCTGCACCGCCTGATGCAGGCCGGGCAGGCGTTCGACTGGGCCATTGTCGGCGCCGGCGTGCGCGGCCAGGACGCGCGCATGCGCGAAAAGCTGCTGGCGCAGGACTGCCTTACGAACCTCATCGAACTCGAGCCCACCGGCAAATCCGCCGAGATCGTGGGGTCGATGATCGACTATCTGCCCATCGAGGACGGAAATGCACCCCTCATCGCGCGGATGGCGGATCCGGCGATCCGGATCGTCGCGCTGACCGTGACGGAAGGCGGCTACTACCTCAATCCCGCGACCAACTGTTTCGATGCGGATCACCCGGATATGCGCCACGACGCCGCAATCCCCGACACGCCGCGAACCGCGTTCGGCGCCATGGTTGCCGCGCTGAAGCTTCGGCGCGATCGGGGTGTCGGGCCGTTTACGGGACAGAGCTGCGACAATCTGTTGGGGAACGGCCGCGTCCTGCGCCAGACCGTCGTTTCGCTGGCGGGTCTGTCGGACCCGGATCTGGCCGACTGGATCGACGCAAACTGCAGCTTCCCCAACGCCATGGTCGATTGCATCGTGCCAGCGACGGGCTCGCAAGAGATCGCGCTCACCCGCGCGTTCGGCGTCGACGACCGCGCGCCCGTGACCCATGAGAGATTCCGCCAGTGGGTCATCGAGGATGACTTCTGCGCGGGCCGCCCGGATTGGGACCGCGTTGGCGCGACGTTTACCGACGATGTGCGCGCCTACGAAATGATGAAGCTCCGCATCCTCAACGCCGGACATCAGATCCTCGCCAATCCGGGCGAGATCCTCTCGATCGACACGATTGCGGGCTGCATGGCCCATCCATTGATCGCCGCATTCTTTCGAAAGGTTCTGACCGAAGAGATCGTGCCGCATGTCGAGGCAGTGCCCGGAATGACTCCACGGCAGTATGTCAACCTCATCGACCGCCGTTTCAGCAACGACGCCATCGTGGACACAACCCGGCGGGTCGCCTTCGACGGCGCGTCACGCCATGCCGGCTTTGTCCTTCCGATCGTTCGCGACGGATTGGCGTCGGATACGCCGATAGCCGGGCTTGCGCTGGTCGAGGCCATGTGGGCGCGGATGTGCGAGGGCACGCGCGAAGACGGCGGCGCAATCGCGCCCAACGATCCGCTCTGGGACGATCTGATCGCGGCGGCGAAAGCGGCGCGGGATCGCCCGCGCGCCTGGCTCGAGCAACGGCCGTTCTATGGCGATCTGATCGACGCGCCGCGCTTCGCCGACGCATTCGGGCACTGGCTCGGCGTGATCTGGTCGCAGGGATGCGAAACCGCCCTGCGGGAATACATCGGCGAATAAGCCTCAATCCGGGAAGTGGCGCTTGGCGTCTGCCTTGATGTGGTCGATCAGGACGCGCAGGCGTGGCGGCATCCGGCGGCGGTGCACGTAGGTGGCGGAGATCGTGCCCGGCCGGTGGTGCCAGTCCGGCAGGATGCGCACGAGGTCGCCATACTTTAATTCGTTCCGCACCGCGTAGTTCGGCAGCAGGCCGGCCGCCGCGCCCTCCAGCACGAACTGCTTCGCCGTCAGGCCGGAATTGGTCCGGAAGGTCGAGTTCAGCCGCACGGTCAGGTGCTCGCTGTCGCCGCGGTCGAGCGTCAGCCGGTCGAAATCCGGAAAGATCGTCAGCGCCACCCAGGGCCGGTGCGCCAGATCGTAGGGCGAGCGCACGGCGCCGACGCGTGCGAGATAAGCGGGCGACGCGCAGGGGATCATGGCGAAGTCGCAGATTTTCACCGCGTGCAGCTCGGTGTTCTTCAGCCAGCCGACGCGGAAGGCCAGATCGTAGCCGCCCTCGATCAGGTCCGTGATCGCGTCCTGCACGTCGAGCTCGACCGAGATCTTCGGATGCGCGGTATGAAACCGCGCGATGCTGCCGGTCAGATAATGCACCGCCAGATTTTGCGAGGCGGTGATGCGGATCAGGCCAGACGGGCTCTCCTGCTGCGTTTCCAGCCGGTTCACCGCCGTCGACACCGTGTCCAGCATGGCGCTGCCGGCCTGGCACAGCTCGTCGCCCTCCTGCGTCACCGAGATCGACCGCGTCGACCGGTTCAGCAGCCGTACCTGAAGCTGCCGTTCCAGGTCCGAGACATGCTGGCTGACCACCGATTTGCTCAGGCCCAACGCCTCGGCGGCGCCGGTGAACGAGCCGGCCTCGACCACGCGCTGGAAGATGCCGATGCGGTAGAGAATCTTCAGGTCCATTGTTCGATTATACCGAACAATCCGTTTCGGCAATGGCCATAGCCGGGCCACGCGCCGCTCCCCTATCGTCTTGGGCAACGATGTTTATCGATTTCTGACGGAGTTCAGTCGATGCCGGGACCGCTTGATGGCGTACGCATCATCGATCTGACGACCATGTTGTCGGGCCCCTGGGCCACCATGATCCTGGCCGACCAGGGCGCCGATGTGATCAAGGTCGAGGTGCCAGGCGCCGGCGACCACGTGCGCTCGCTCGGCAATCAGAGCGCCGGCATGTCGGCCATGTTCCTCAACATCAACCGCAACAAGCGCTCGGTGACGCTGGACCTGAAATCGGACGCCGGCAAGGACCTGCTGCGGCGGCTGGCGAAGACGGCCGACGTGTTCGTGCAGAATTTCCGCCCCGGCGTCGTCGACCGACTCGGCATCGGCTACGACGACATCGCAGCCGTCAATCCGTCAATTCTGTATGTCTCGATCTCCGGCTTCGGCGAGGCCGGGCCCTATGCCGGCAAGCCGGTCTACGACCCCGTGATCCAGGCGGTCTCCGGCCTGACCACCGTGCAGGCCGGCTCGGACGCGGAACGGCCGCGGCTGGTGCGCACGGTCCTGCCGGACAAGGTCTCGGCCATCACCGCCGCGCAGACCATCGCCTCGGGCCTGTTCGCGCGCGAGCGCACGGGCCAGGGCCAGCACGTCAAGCTGTCCATGCTCGACGCCGTGCTCGCCTTCCTGTGGGCGAGCGACTTCGGCGCGCAGACCTATCCCGAGCGCCCGACCACCAACCAGGCGGCCGCCAGCTTCATCGACCTGATCTACGAAACCAGCGACGGTTTCATGACCGTCGCGGTGATGAGCAACAAGGAGTGGGTGGCGCTGACCCGGGCGCTCGGCAGGCCGGAATGGCTGGAGGACGAACGGTTCGCGACGCCGTCGGCCCGCGACCGCCATGTCGACGAGCGGCTGCAGATGACGCAAGAGGTGCTGAAGACACGCACGACGGCAGAGTGGCTCGAACGTCTCGAGGCCGAGGGCGTGCCCTGCGCGCCGGCGCTGACTCGCAACGAGGTGATCGATTTTCCGCAGGTCGTCGCTGGCGACTCCATCGTCGAGTATCGGCATCATGCCGCCGGTCTGCTGCGCCAGGCGCGGCCGCCGGCGCGCTACCAGCAGACACCGGCCGAGATCCGCGTCGGCGCGCCGCTGCTGGGCGAGCACAATGAAGAGATCCTGTCCGAGATCGGTCTGTCGGAAGCCGAGATCGGGCAATTCAGGGCCAGCGGCGCGATCGGCGCCGAGCAGCAGGCCCGCGCCGCCGACATGTCCGCGGCGGACGACTAAGGCAAGCGCTCGGGGGGAGAGACGGACGCATGGCAACCTATCTGATCGTCGGCAGCGACCGCGGCATCGGCCTGGCCATCTGCGAGCAGTTGCACGCGCGCGGCGACGAAGTTATCGCCGCCTGTCTCGGCAACGGCGACGACCTGACCCGCCAGGGCATCCGGGTGATCCGGCAGATCGACGTGACGTCGGACGAGGCCGCCCAGCGGCTCGGAGAGACTCTGCGCGGCGACGACATAAGCCTCGACGTCGTCATTCACGTCGCAGGCGTGCTGGGGCTGGACGAGCTCGGCAACATCGATTTCGACGACGTCCGGCGGCAGATCGAGATCAACACCATCGGTCCGTTGCGCATCGCGCAGGCCGTCCTCGACCAGCTCGGCGAGGGCGCGAAGCTCGGCATCGTCACCAGCCGCGTCGGCTCGCTCGCCGACAACGGCAGCGGCGGCATGTACGCCTACCGGGTCTCGAAATGCGCTGCCAACATGGTCGGCCTCAACCTGCACCATGACCTGGCGAAGCGCGGCATCTCAGTGCTGCTGCTGCATCCCGGCATGGTCGCGACCGATCTGACCAAGGATCTGCCGGGGGACTTTGACTACATCCAGCCAACCGAAGCCGCGGCCGGCCTGATCCGCAACATGGACGAGCTGACGCCGGAGACGGCGGGCCGGTTCCGGCACGCGAACGGGGACTATCTGCCGTGGTGAGGTGCGGAACGTAAAGCCGTTTGATCCGCCAAGAAAACGCCCGGCCGGCAACGCATTCGGTTATCGGGGTCGAAAAACGAAGGGGAGGACGATCACATGATGAAGGTCTATCAATACGTGCCAGGCTGGACCGTCGCCTGCATCAGTCCCTATGTCTCCAAGCTCGCGAACTATCTGCGCATGGTCGGACATCCGTTCGAGCTGGTACAGCAGGACCTGTCGCGCCTGCAGGAAGACGCGCCGCGCGGCAAGCTGCCGTTCATCATCGACGATGACGGCACCAAGGTGGCGGATTCCAACGAGATCATCGCCTATCACAAGGCGAAATACGGCGACAAACTCGACGCCGACCTGACGCGGGAAGAAAAGGCCGTGGCCACGGCCTGGATGCGGCTGATCGACGAGCACCTCTACTGGTCCGGCGTCATTCAGCCGCGCTGGCGCATGGACGACGGCTGGGAAACCTATGTGCCGATCATCTGCGGCGGCGCCACCGAGATTCCGGCCGAGGTCCGCGAAGGCCTCGACGCCTTCCGCGTCCATATCCGCGACGAGTTCGTGCATCAGGGC
This sequence comes from Alphaproteobacteria bacterium, assembly GCA_965232515.1. GTDB lineage: Bacteria > Pseudomonadota > Alphaproteobacteria > JANQKO01. Next base: position 5,264,307 of record CBDDPY010000002.1, read on the forward strand.
ATGGGCCTCAAGACCGACGAGGAAGTCCTCGAGACCTTCAAGGTCGATGTCGACGCCATGGAAGACTTCCTGCACCACAAGAGCTTCTTCATGGGTCCGAACCCGACCTCGATCGACGCGGCCGTGTTTTCGATCCTGACGCATATGATCGAAAGCCCGTTTGCCTGGCCGGGGCGCGATTACATCCGCGGCAAGCAGTCGTTCGTCGACTACATGGCGCGCATGCGAGAACGCTTCGATCTTGATTTCGGCATTGCGCCGGGGGCCGAAGCCGCCTGACGGCGGGCCATCGGCCATGCGCGGGCCGCAGCCCGCATCTCCACTTTTTGCCGCCGCACCGCACGTGCCGGCCGGCCCGCGCGCGGCCGGCCGCAGCGGGCGAGGTCATCTCGAAAGGACCTGATATGGCATTGCTTAATCGCGACGACTGGTACGACATCGCCCGCGACGTCGACTGGACCTTCAGCTACGTCGACCGGGACGAGGCCTTCCCCGAGGAATGGGTCGGCGCCAAGGGCATTCCGCTCGAAGCCTGGGAGGATTGGGAGGAGCCGTTCCGGGTCTCCTACCGCGACTACGTCAAGGTCCAGCGCGAGAAGGAAACCGGCGTCGGCGCTATTCGCGACGCCATGATGCGGGCCAATCTCTACGCCCATCTCGATGCCGGCCACCAGGCTTCGTCGCATCTGCACATGGGCACGACCTGCATGGTCGAGCAGATGGCCGTCACCATGCAGAGCCGCTTCTGCCGTTTCGCCCCGTCGCCGAAATGGCGCAGCCTCGGCGTGTTCGGCATGCTCGACGAGATCCGCCACGCCCAGCTCGACATGCGTTTCTCGCACGACCTGTTGAAGGACGAGCCGCGGTTCGACTGGTGTCAAAAGGCGTTCCACACCAACGAGTGGGGCGTGATCGCGGTCCGGAACTTCTTCGACGACGTCATGCTGAACGCCGACTGCATCGAGGCGGCGCTCGCCACCAGTCTCACCGTCGAGCACGGCTTCACCAACATTCAGTTCGTGGCGCTGGCGTCGGACGCCATGGACGCCGGCGACATCAACTTCTCGAACCTGCTGTCCAGCATCCAGACCGACGAGGCGCGTCACGCCCAGGTCGGCTTCCCGACGCTCGACGTGATCATCAAGCACGATCCCGCCCGCGCGCAGCGGATCATCGACATCGCCTTCTGGCGCTCGGTCCGGCTGTTCCAGACGCTGACCGGCACGGCCATGGACTATTACACGCCGGTCGAGAAGCGGAAGATGTCGTTCAAGGAGTTCATGCTCGAGTGGATCGTCAAGCACCACGAACGCATCCTGCGCGACTACGGCCTGAAGCTGCCGTGGTACTGGGACAAGTTCCTGCTGGCCCTCGACCACGGCCACCATGCGCTGCAGATCGGCACCTGGTTCTGGCGCCCGACGCTGTTCTGGAAGCCGAACGGCGGTATCTCCAAGGCCGAGCGCCGCTGGCTGAATGAGAAGTACCCGTCCTGGGAAGACAGCTGGGGCGTGCTCTGGGACGAGATCATCAAGAACATCCGCGCCGGCCGAATGGAAAAGACCCTGCCGGAGACGCTGCCGGCACTCTGCAACCTGACGCAGTTGCCGCTCGGTTCGGCTATCGACCGGCATCACCTGGCCAAACACCAGGTCGAGTACCAGGGCCGCGTCTATCACTTCGATTCCGACGTCTCGCGCTGGATCTTCGAACTCGAGCCTGATCGCTATGCCGGCCACATGAACGTCGTCGACCGCTTTATCGCCGGTCAGATCCAGCCGATGAACCTGGAAGGCGGCCTCAACTGGATGGGCCTGACGCCCGATGTGATGGGCGATGACGCCCACGACTATCGCTGGGCTCTGGACGAGGCCGAGCAGCCGTTGCAGGCGGCCGAATGAACCGGACAGGGAGGATGTAATGGCCTTGTTTCCCATTATCGGCCGCTTCGACGGCGACTTCGTGCCGCACCTGGTGGCGGTCGACACCGAGGACTCGATGGATCAGATCGCCGAGAAGGTGGCGGTCCATAGCGTCGGCCGCCGCATGCCGGTCAACCCTGACGCCAGCGGCTACGAAGTGCTGCTGGACGACCGGGTGCTGGACGGCGGCCAGACGCTCGAGGCGCTGATGGGCGAGACGCCTGTGCCGCCGCTGCAATGGTTCGACGTCAGGTGGAAGACGTGACGGACGCCGCTACGGTCGTTCCAATCAGCGACGTCACATACGTCGAGATCTGCGCCGAGGACGAGCTGTGGGATGGCGAGATGGACGCCTTCGATGTCGGCGAGCACGAGGTGCTGCTGATCCGTCTCGACGGCCGCTATCACGCCTACGACGGCATCTGCCCGCATCAGAGCGTGTCGCTGGTCGACGGTGAGCTGACCGAAGCCGGCGTGCTGATCTGCAGCGCCCACCAATGGCAGTTCGACGCCGCCTCCGGCAACGGGGTCAATCCGGCGACGGCCTGCCTGAAGCGCTTTCCCGTGAAAGTCGAGGACGGCCGCGTGTTCGTCGGCGATCAGCCGTTGGGCTGACGCCGCGGACCGCGAAAAGGGAGAACGACATGAACGAAACAGCCGATGCCGCTGAGGGTATGAACGAAGACTTGGTCGGCCCGGTGATCCGCGCCGGCGATCTGGCCGAGGCCGTGATCGACGCCGTGGCCGAGGACAACCCGCACAGCGAGGTGACCGTCGTGGACCGCGGCGACTACGTGCGCATCCACACCGAGCGCGAATGCCGGCTGACAAAATCGTCGCTGGAAAAGCATCTCGGCCGGGACTTCGATCTCGCGCTCCTGGAAGCGGAGATGCCGTCCTTCAAGGGCCGCATGCGCTCCAAATGGGACGAGATGGTCTGGTTCTACAGCAACTGACGCGGCCGTTGACCGGCCCGAGGAGAGGAAGACATGGCACAGCCAGCCGGCAACCGGCGCGAACGGCGCCGCAAGACCTGGAGCGCGCTGGGCGATCTCGGCCGCAAGCCGACGGAATACGAGATCGTCACGCACGGCATGAACCATACCGGCGGCGAGACGCCGCTGGAGATGGGCCCCGACGTCCACGGCAATGCCTGGCTGAAGAAGTATCGCGACGACATCGCGCTGAAGGTCGGCAACTGGGACGAATTCCGCGATCCCGACCAGCTCACCTACGGCAAATACGTCCGCCTGCAGGACGAGCAGGAGGCCTATATCGACAACCTGCTCGAGGAGTACACCGAGCGCAAGCCGTCGGACGAAAAGCTGTCGAGCACGGCGCTGGCGTTTCTCGGTTCATGCCTCACGCCCGGCCGCTATCTGGTGCACGGCCAGCAGATGATGTCGGCCTATATTCAGCAGATCGCGGCTTCGAGCTACGTCGCCAACGGCGCCTCGTTCCAGGCCGCCGATCAGCTGCGCCGGGTGCAGCGCATCGCCTACCGCACCAAGCAGCTCGATCTCGCGCATCCGACCCACGGCTTCGGCAGCAGCGAGCGCGGGATCTGGGAGAACGAGCCGCTCTGGCAGCCCATGCGCCAGGCGGTCGAACGGTTGCTCGTCACCTTCGCCTGGGACGAGGCGCTGATCGCCACCAATCTCGTGGTAAAGCCGATCTGCGACGACATCTTCCTGCGGCAGTTTGCCCGGGTCGCCTGGTCGCTCGACGACGGCCTCGACGCGCTGATCGCCGACAACCTCTATCGCGATGCCGAGCGGCACCAGCGCTTTATCGTCGCCGCCTGCCAGCACGCTATCGCCGCCGACCGGGCGAATCGCGACGTGATCTGGGGCCATGTCGAGGCCTGGCAGGAGACTGGCGAGGCCATCATCGTATCCGGCGCCAAGCTGATCACGCAGCACGCTGACGGCATGGTCGCGGGCGAGATCGAGGCCGAATTGCGAAGCGCTTGGCAGCAGCTGCTACGGGACGCCGGCCTGACCCACGATGCCTGACGGCGGCGCCGGGGCACGGTCGTATCGGATCACGCTGTCGGGCAGCGGCGCGACGTTCGATTGTCGGTCCGACGAGACGTTGCTGCGGGCCGGTCTCGCCGCCGGTCTGGCCATGCCGTATGAATGCGCCAGCGGCGCCTGCGGTTCCTGCAAGGCGCGGCTGGTCGACGGCGAGGTGAACATGCGCTGGCCGGACGCCCCCGGCCTGTCGGCGCGCGACCGGGCGAAGGGCAACCGTATCCTCTGCTGTCAGTCCCTGCCGACCGAGGACTGCACCATCAACGTGCGGGCCGAGGCCGGCAGTCCGGAACCGGCGCCCCGTCCGATATCGGCCGAGGTCGCGGAGATCGCCGACCTCTGCGACGGCGTGCGCCGGATCGTGCTGACCACCGCGACGCCGATTGATTTCCTTGCCGGTCAGTTCGTGCTGCTACGCCTGCCGGGCGACGGCGGCTACCGCGCCTATTCCATGGCCAACGCGCCGGCGGGCACGACAGACCTGATTCTCCTGATCAAGGCCAAGCCGGGCGGCCAGGCAACGGCGCATTTGTTCGATCGCATGGCCGTTGGCGACGGCGTCGATCTCGAGGGTCCCTATGGGCGGGGCTATTTGCGCGAGGACAGCGACCGGCCGCTGATCGCCGTTGCCGGCGGTTCGGGGTTGGCGCCGATGCTGTCGATCGTGCGCCGCGCGGTCGGTCTGTGGCCGGACAGGCCGGTGCATCTCTATTTCGGCGCCGACACGCGGGCGGCGCTGTTCTGCCTCGACGAAATCGCCGCACTGGCGGCGCTGTTTCCCCGCTTCCGTCCGACGCTGGCGTTGCGCGATGGCCGGCCGGACGCCGGTTCGCTGCCTGTCGAGACCGGCCTGGTCGGCGACGTCATGTTGCGCGGCGAACCCGACCCGCAGGGAGCGGACCTCTATCTCGCCGGGCCCGGCGGCATGGTCGATGCCGTGCTGGCCCAGACCGTCCGCGCCAACGCCATCCCCGCCGACCGCGTGTTCTTCGATCGCTTCGTTTGAGCAAACCGCCGTGACCCACGATCCGGATCGCTTCGAGCGCAACTTCATCGGCGGCCATTGGGTCTTCACCCGCGAGGGCTACGACTTCGACATCTACGATCCGTCCAACAGCCGGGTCATCGGAACCGTGCCGCTGTCGTCGCGCTTCGACGTCGCCCGCGCCGTCGCCGCGGCCGAGGCGGCGCTGCCGGACTGGTCGGGACGCGCGGCCGCCGACCGCGCCGCCATCGTCTTCCGCGCCATATCGCTGATGGAGGCGGATCTCGACGCCATCGCCGCGCTCGAAGCCCGCGACACCGGCCTGCCGGTCATCCAGGCTCGCGCCGAGATCGCGGCCGCGCTGGCCCGGGCCGGCACGACGCGGCAAGCCGCGTCGCGGCCCGCCGGCGTGGTCGGCCAGATTCTGTCCTGGAGTGGCCCGTTCGCGCATGCCTGCCGCACGCTGCTGCCGGCGCTCGCCGATGGCGACGCGGTCGTCGTCAAACCGTCGCTGCGGGCGCCCCTGTCGCTCGTCCGGTTCGCCGAAAGCCTGCAGGCGACCGGCCTCCCGGCCGGCGTTCTCAATCTGGTGCAGGGCACGGGCATCGACGTGGGCGCCGCGCTCGCCGCGCATGCCGGCCTGTCCGAGCTCGGTTTCCAGGGCTCGCGCCAGACCGGCAGGAGCGTCACGCGCGCCGCGGCAAACAACGACACACCCTTGCAGTCCGCCTTCCGCCACCCTGTCCGGACAATCGTGCAGGCCGACACCGACCTCGATGCGACGATCGGTGACATCGCCGACAGAACTCTGGGCCACGCCGCGCGTGCCGGCTATGGCGGCCAGATCGTCCAGATCGCGCCATCCCGCATTGATGACCTGATGACCGGGCTAACAGGGATCTTCGATGCCGTGCGCTACGACACCGCGTCGCAAGGATCGGGCTCGATCGCGCCCATGATCGCCGAGACCTACCGCGACGCGCGGCGGGCGCTGTTGGACGAATTCCGCGAGGCGGGCGTCGAAACGCTACATACCGGCCCGGAACCGTCGGCCCGGATCGCGCGCATGGGCTGGTTCGTGCCGCCGGTGATCCTGCGCGACGACGCGCAAACCATCGACATCGACGGCGATCAGCCTCTTGGGCCCACCGTGATCCTACGAGTGCTCGCCGGTTAGTTCCGGCTTTCCAGCAGGCGGCGGGCGATGACCTGGGCCTGGATCTCGCCGGCGCCCTCGAAGATGTTGAGGATGCGGGCGTCGCAGAGCACGCGGCTGATCGGGTATTCCAGCGCGAAGCCGTTGCCGCCGTGGATCTGCAGCGCGTTGTCGGCCGACGACCAGGCGACCCGCGCGGCCAGCAGCTTGGCCATGCCGGCCTCCAGATCGCAGCGTCGGTCCTGATCCTTCTCGCGGGCCGAGAAATAGACGAGTTGGCGCGCCATCATGGTCTCGACCGCCATCCAGGCGAGCTTGCCGTGCACGCGCGGGAACTCGAAGATGGCGCCGCCGAACTGCTGCCGCTCGTTGGCGTAGGCGAGCCCTAAATCGATGGCGCTCTGAGCAACGCCGACGGCGCGCGCCGCGGTCTGGATGCGGGCCGACTCGAAGGTCGCCATCAGCTGCTTGAAGCCGTGGCCCTCCTGGCCGCCCAGCAAGTTTTCGGCTTTCACTTCGAATCCGTCGAAGCCGAGCTCGTATTCCTTCATGCCGCGATAGCCCAGCACCTCGATCTCGCCGCCCGTCATGCCGGCGGCCGGGAACGGCTCGGCGTCGGTGCCGCGCGGCTTCTCGGCCAGGAACATCGACAGGCCGCGATAGCCGGCCTCGTCCGGATCGGTCCGGGCCAGCAACGTCATCAGGTCGGCGCGCGCCGCGTGCGTGATCCAGGTCTTGTTGCCGGTGACCTTGTAGACCTCGCCGTCGCGCACCGCGCGCGTGCGCAGGCTGGCGAGATCCGAGCCGGTATTGGGCTCGGTGAACACTGCCGTCGGCAGGATCTCGCCGCTGGCGATCTTCGGCAGCCATTTTTGCTTCTGTTCCTCGGTGCCGCCGCACATGATCAGCTCGGCGGCGATCTCCGAGCGGGTGCCCAGCGAGCCGACGCCGATATAGCCGCGGCAGAGCTCCTCCGAGACCACGCACATCGCCATCTTGCCCATGCCGTGGCCGCCATAAGCTTCCGGGATCGTCAGGCCGAACACGCCGAGTTCATTCATCCGCTCGATCACGTCCATGGGGATCAGCTTGTCGCCCAGGTGCCAGTCGTGCGCGTCGGGGGTGACGTGGTCGACGGTGAAGCGGCGGAACTGGTCGCGCACCATGACCATGGTGTCGTCGAGGCCGTCCTCGCCGAAATGGCCGTCGCGGATCAACTCGCCGATGCGGCCGCGGACCGCCGCCGTGTTGCCGTTGCGGATCAGCTCGGCCACCGCCTCGGTCCAGAAGGCGTGGATCTCGTCGTCGCTCAGGCCCAGGTCGGCCGGACGCACGACCTCGACCTGGCTCATCGCGATGCCGCCGGCCATCTCGGCCAGATAGCCTCCGAAGCCGGCCCGCAGCATCAGGCTCTCCAGCTCGCCGAACCGGCCCTCAGCCTGCAGGCGCTCGGCCCAGGCCAGCGACTGACGCAGCGCTTCGAGATAGGTCGCGTACCAGGCGAAGCCGTGTACGGCGAACTGCTGCTGGTTGATCAGGCCCGCGTCGATCCGGCCGTCGCGGCCGACCAGCGTGCGCAGCCGCTGGCGCGCAGCCTCGACCAGCCGCTCGGCCGCGTTCAGCACCTCGCGATAGGTGGCGGGAATGTCGTGCGCGTGCGTGTCCGAGGCCGGTTGGAGCGACATGGGCGGAATCCTTTTTGAACAACTGTTTTCTAATTTACCGCCATGGACTGGTGTCGCACCAGGGACGCGGCAACGATGAGTCTAATATAGGGCAAACGAGCGCGCGACCGCACGAACCCGGGCATTTGGTTAAAAAATCGCAAAAAACCGGGATTGTTGTGACGGGTGTCACTGGCCGCGAGGATTGCTTGCGCCAATCTACCAAGCGTACCCGATGAGTGTCGTCAAGCGGTCCCCGAGGGACCCCCCAACCCCGAAGGGGACCGTCAGAGTAAGCGTAAAATTGCGTACCCCGATAGTAAGTTGATCGCGAGCGCATGACCTCCGCGCCCGTGTGTAAAGCGCCGAAGAGATCCCTCCCTCGGCGCGCGTACAGCCCGGCCGTTCCCCCCAAGGCGGCCGGGCTTTTCATTGCCTCCTGACCACCGATCTCGACTTCTCGGGCCGATTCTGCTAGTATTCATCCATGCTTTTGGACCACAGCCCCGTGGGCGCGATTGCGCGAATTACGGGCCCGGCCATGTCAGGTGGCCGGGACGTTTTCGTTCGCCGCAATTCCAGCCCCACGGAGTATGTCGTCCATGTCGTTGCAATCGGCTGAGTACAGCCCCAACCCACCCTCTCTGAACCCGACCGAGCCGGCCTATCGCTTTTGCGTGCGTTCGGCCGTCGATCCGTCCGTGCTGTCGCGCGTCGTCGAGCTGTTCGCGCTGCGCAATCTCGTGCCGCACGCCGTTTCAAGCCGCCTCGACGGCCGGCGCGAGCCGGAGCTGCGCATCGATGTCGATGTCTGCGGCCTGGCCGACAACGAGGCCGAACACATCGCCCGGCGCATCGACCAGTTCATGCCGGTGATCAGCGTCCTGCTGGAACGCGACGAGGCGGTCCGGGCCAGCGCCTGACGCTTTGCCACCACGTCGCGGGTCGATATCGCATGCTTCGAGACGGGTCCTTCGGACCCTCCTCAGGATGGAGACCTTTGCACGGTTTTGGGAAGCGTGATTCACTGACGGTATAGGGGCTGTCGGTGAGGGTTTGAGATGTCTCGCAAGCGTGTTGGTCAGCTGGGGTTTGAGGACGCGGTTGTCGAGGCGCGGCTTGGCGCTCGGTTCGATCGGCTGTCGAAGATCAATGATCTTGTGGACTGGCGGCCGTTTGAGGCGCTGCTGGAGGGGCTTTATCCGTCGCGTCGGGGCGAGCCGTCTTATCCGGCGCTGATCATGTTCAAGGTGCTGCTGTTGCAGCGCTGGTACAATCTGTCGGATCCGATGATGGAGGAGGCGTTGGCGGACCGGATCTCGTTCCGTCGGTTTGTCGGTCTGAGCCTGAGCGATCCGGTTCCCGATCACTCGACGATCCACCGTTTCCGGGACCGTCTACGCGGGGCGGCGCGTCTTGAGGCGCTGATGGGGGAGTTGTCGCGTCAGCTCGAAGCGCACCAGGTCGTGCTCAAACAAGGCACGTTGATTGATGCCAGCCTGGTGAGCAGCGCGGCGCGGCGGCCTCGGATCAAGGAAGGCCGGACCAGCCGGACCGATCCGGATGCGCGCTTTGGCACCAACAACGAGCGCCGGCGCTATAGCTTTGGCTACAAGCTGCATGTGGCCGTGGATCAGGGCTCGGCGCTGATCCGCGGCCTGTTTCTGACGCCGGCCAATCGCCAGGAGATCGACTTTGCCGCCGATTTGGTTCAGGGCGACGAGCAGGCCGTCTATGCCGACCGTGGTTATGACGCCCGGCGCCTGCGCGATCATCTGGCGGCGCTCGGCATCGCCGACGGGGTCATGCGCCATGCCCGTAAAGGCAGGCCGCTCAACGCCGAAGAGACCGCCCGGAACCACCGGCTGGTGGCCCGGCGCCGACCGGTCGAGAAGATCTTCGGCACCCTCAAACGAAGCTACCGCCTCAGCCGCCTGCCGCATTTCAGCCAAGCACGCAACGAAGTCACCGTCACGCTCGCCTGTTTCGCCTACAACCTGCGACGCCTCGCCGTCCTCTGCGCAACTTGAGGCCGCTCGATATCGACCTCATCGACAGCAAACAGGCCTCAAGCCGGTCAGCGGCTCGAAAACAGGCGCGATCGCCGCTAACAACCCAGCGCCAAGCTCGAACATAGCGACAAACAACACCTACCGTGCAAAGGTCTCCAGCATGAGGTAAGGCATTGATGTCAAACCCAAACCTCATCCTGAGGAACGCCCGTCAGGGCGTGTCTCGAAGGATGCGCTATCGGGTTCCGATCTGAGTCGTTAACCCAGGCCGGCCATCCGCCTGACGTCGTCGGCGCTGGCGCCGGCGGCGCGCAACTCCTGCAAGGTTTGCGCGCGGTCACGCTTCGACAACCGCTGTCCCTCGGCGTTGGTCAGCAGGGCGTGGTGCCGGTAGGCCGGTGTCGGCAGGTCCAGCAGCGCCTGCAGCAGCCGATGCACGTGCGTCGCATGGAACAGGTCGCGGCCGCGGATCACGTGCGAGATGCCTTGCAACGCATCGTCCACCGTCACCGATAGATGATAGCTGGTCGGCGTGTCCTTGCGGGCCAGCACCACATCACCCAGGGGACGCGGATCGCAGGCCATCATGCCGGCATCGACATCGTGCCAGGTCAGGCCGTCGCCGGCCGTCTCGAGCGCCATTTCCAGGTCCAGCCGCAAGGCGAAGGCGTTGCCGGCCGCGATCCGCAGCGCCCGTTCCTCGGCTGAGCGCTGCCGGCAGGTGCCCGGATAGATCGGTCCATCGGGCCCATGCGGCGCGTTTGCGCTGCGGGCGATCTCGGCGGCGATGTCCTTGCGCGTGCAGAAGCAGGGATAGAGCAGCCCCATGGCGTCCAGCCGGTCCAGACGCTCGGCGAAATCCGCGAAATGATCGGACTGCCGGCGCACCGGCTCTTCCCATGTCAGACCGAGCCAGGCGAGGTCATCGAAGATGGCCTGCTCGAATTCCGGCCGGCAGCGGCCGGCATCGATATCCTCGATCCGCAGCAGGAACCGGCCATCCGACGCCCGCGCCGCATTGAAGGCGGTGAGCGCCGAGAAGGCGTGGCCCAGATGCAGATAGCCCGTCGGGCTGGGGGCGAAGCGGGTGACGAAAGCGGTATCCGACATAGGGTGACAGACTAGCAAAGGCTGGCTATGTCTTCAGGCACGCTAGTGTCAGGAGTAGGCATGCCGACAGACAAGATCCAGGTTTTGGTCGCGGGCTCGGGGGTCATGGGCCGCGGCATTGCCGCGACGTTCGCCCGCGCCGGCATGGCGACCGCCGTGCTGTCCCGCAACCCCGGTGGCGTCAGCGGTCTCGATCCGGCCGTGCAGGTGATCGCCGATCTGCCGGCGGACGCGCCGGAGCTGATTGTCGAGTCCGTGCCGGAAGTCGTCGACACCAAGCGCGAACTCTATGACCGCATCGAGACCGCCTATGACGGCGCGGCGATCCTCGGCTCGAACACCTCGGGCCTGCCGTTGCAGGATCTCGCCGACGGCCTCACGCATCCCGAACGCTTTCTCGGTCTGCACTACATGCAGCCGGCGGACGTCATGCCCGTGGTCGAGGTGGCGCGGGTCGGGCAAACGCGGCCAGAGGTCCTGAACCGGGCGGTCGCGCTCGTCGAGGCCAGCGGCCGCGACGCGATCGTGCTGCAGCGGCCGGTGCCCGGCCTGCTGATCAACCGCATTCAGCACGCCATCCTGCACGAGGCCTACAGCCTGATCGAAGCCGGGATCGTCACCGCGGCCGACGTCGACCGGGTCGCGAAGGAACTGCTCGGCCCGCGCATGGCCGTCACCGGCCTGATTCAGCAAAAGGACATCAGCGGCCTCGATACGCACGCGCTGGCGCAGGCGGCGATCGTGCCGGATCTGCACCACGGCGATGCGCCGCTCGCCGTGGTCCAGGACAAGGCGCGCGACAACCGCCTTGGGGTCAAGACCGGCACCGGCTTCTACGACTGGCGTAACATCGACGTCGACGCGCACCGCAGCCAGGCCGCCGAACTGCTGACCCGGATCATCGATCTGGCGGCGCGGCAACGACCCACATCGCCGCCGCTGGCCGGCGACTGAACCCCGTCGGTTTGAAAAATTTACCGCCAATCGGCTATGAAGGCGGCCTGGTAAGGCTCGGAGGGAAAGCTTTATGGCCAGCATGGTCAAAATCGACGGCCCGCGCCGCCCGCCCGCGAATGGGCAGCCGGCGGCGAAGCTGGTCATTCTGCTGCACGGCTATGGGGCCGACGGTGAGGATCTGATCGGCCTGGCGCCGCATCTGGCCCGCGTTCTGCCCGACGCCGTCTTCGTCTCGCCGCACGCGCCCGAGCCCTGCGGCATGAATCCGGCCGGCCGGCAGTGGTTCGGTATCTCCACCTTCGCGCAGGACGAGCGCATCGCCGGCGCGGAGCGCGCTGCGCCGATTTTGAACGCCTTCATCGATGCCGAGCTTGCCCGCTATGGCCTGAGCGACCGGGATCTGGCGCTGATCGGCTTCAGTCAGGGCACCATGATGTCGCTGCACGTTGCGCTCAGGCGCGAACGGCCGATCGCCGGCGTGCTCGGCTATTCCGGCGCGCTGGTCGGCCCGGACACGCTCGCCGACGAAATCACCGCCCGGCCGCCGGTGCTGCTGGTGCATGGCGACCGCGACGAGATGCTGCCCGTCGAGTCGCTGTTCGAGGCGGTGCAGGGGCTCGGCGCCGCCGACGTCAAGACCGAGTGGCACATCAGCCAGGGCGTCGGCCATTCCATCGCCCAGGACGGCCTGGTGCTGGGCGCACAGTTCCTGAAGCGCGTGTTGACCAGGCCGGCCTGAGCGCCGCGTCGAATAAGAGAAACGCAGGACAGCGTCATGAGCAGCTCGATCCCCGGCCCAACCTCGCACTCATACTATTCGCAGCGCCTGCGCCTGCACTATGTCGACTGGGGCAACGAGGGGGCGCCGCCGCTGCTGATGGTGCATGGCGGGCGCGACCATTGCCGCAACTGGGACTGGGTCGCAGAAGCCATGCGCGACGACTATCACATCATCGCGCCCGACCTGCGCGGTCATGGCGACTCGCAATGGATGCTCGGCGGCACCTACGGCCAGCTCGACTTCGTCTACGACATCGCCCAGCTCGTGCATCAGAAAAACCTGGCGCCGGTCACCATCCTCAGCCATTCGCTGGGCGGCATGATCAGCCTGCAATATGCCGGCCTCTATCCCGAGAACGTGAAGAAGCTCGTCGCTATCGAAGGCCTCGGCTTCTCGCCCAAACGGTTGGCCGAACGCGAGGCCAAGCCGCTTTCCGACCGGCTCGAAGAATGGGTCGACACCATGCGCGGCCTGTCGGGCCGGGTGCCGCGCCGCTACGTCAGCCTGGAAGAGGCGTTCCAGCGTATGCAGACCGAAAACCCGCATCTGACCCCGGATCAGGCCCGGCATCTGACCATCCACGGCAGCAGCCAGAACGAGGACGGCAGCTATAGCTGGAAGTTCGACAACTACGTGCGGGCCTGGCCGCCCTACGGCCTCAGCCAGGACGAGCTGCACGGGCTGTGGTCGCGCATCGCCTGCCCGACGCTGCTGATCCGCGGTACCGAGAGCTGGGCCAGCGACCCGGTCGAGGACGGCCGGGCGGCGCACTTCCGCAACGCCACCGTCGTCAACGTCGAGGAGGCCGGCCACTGGGTGCACCACGACAAGCTCGACGAGTTCCTCGGCCTGGTCCGCGATTTCCTGGCCGACGACGGCTGATCGAAGCCGTTTCGGGGCGGACGTCAGGCAAGCAAGTGGCCGCGTCGGCGACGATCCGGCCTCGCGCGATGCCGCGACGGATCAGCCGAACGACGTCGTCTCCGATTCCAGGATATGCCGGGTGAGATCGCCGGTCTTAAGCAAGGCCGCCTCGCGGAGCTTCCACCAGGCCGCGAAGTAGGTCTGAAACGACTCGTTGGTCGTCCAAATCTGCTCGTGGTCCAGCATCACGGACCAATCCGTTGCCTGCTCAGAAAAGAAGCTCCGCAATTCATCGAGGACCTGACCGCGATACGGCTGGCTGAATGTGCCGGAAAGGCGATACAGCGCCGACACGGCCTCGGAAAGAGACGCCCATTCCGTTGCGATACCGGGGTTACGGAATTGACCGCGAAGCTCACTCGCCAACGTCGCTCGCCGGACCTCCCATTCCTGATACGCCGCGTCATAGGTGTCTTGCTCGATGGATTTTCGTTCCGCGAGCTGGACGGTCAGCAGGAACTTCACGACGGCTTCGGTGACCTCACTGGCAAATCGGGTCTTTGACTCAACGGCTTTCTGGTGGTCCTGCCAGCGCTTGGTGAAGCGGGGTATCAGATAGGCGGAGACCAATCCCGTCGCCAGCACCAGAAACAGCGGATGCCGCAGAATTTCGTCAATGGTCTGAAACGCTTGCATTTGTCCCTTGTCCTCTGCTGCTGACAAACAACAAGGCAAATGCCGGCGATGCCGGCGCAACCGATATCGGACGTTGCCGCTGGGCTGGTACATGCTCAAGCCGTGCCCCAGGGGCAGGACGGTCATCATAAACCCTTCGTGGTCCCAAAAGCGATTTGCGGCAATTTTAGGCACGCGATCGACCGCAATCGCGTTCAGCCGCGCATCATGACCGGCACCGCCGGATATGATGCGCCGCAAAAACGAGATGCGGTAATGTCATGTTAACGACATACTTGATTTAGTATTTTGTCGCGCGTCGCCGCCGCGCTATCTTCTTGTCTATCAGCGTCACCGGCGGTGCGACGGTGTGAGGACAGTCAAGAAGGGCCGAGATCGATGTCTCAGGATGCCAGCCCGGCATTGGTACTGAACGCCGATTATCGGCCGCTCAGCTACTATCCGCTGTCCGTCTGGCCGTGGCAGGAGGTGGTGAAGGCGGTGTTCCTGAACCGCGTCAACGTGGTCTCGGAATACGAGCGCAAGGTGCGTTCGCCCGGCTTCGAGATGGCGCTGCCCAGCGTCGTCTCGCTGAAGCGCTACGTGACGCCGGCGAAGTATCCGGCCTTCACCCGGTTCAACCTGTTCCTGCGCGACCGGTTCAGCTGTCAGTATTGCGGCGACAAGAACGACCTGACCTTCGATCACGTGACGCCGCGGCGCTGCGGCGGCCGCACCACGTGGGAGAACGTCGTCACGGCCTGCGCCTCGTGCAACCTGTTGAAGGGCGGGCGGCTGCCGCACGAATGCAAGATGCACCCGGCGCACAAGCCGCACCGGCCGACCGTGCACGAGCTGCACCAGGCCGGCCGGGCGTTCCCGCCGAACTACCTGCACGAAAGCTGGAGCGATTTCCTCTACTGGGATACCGAGCTGGAGCCGTAAGCACGGCTGGCCATCGGATCCGTCCGGACTTCGGCCGCCGAAGTCTGCTTGAGCGCGTATTAGCACTCCCTACATCTCCAATTGACGGTCGCCGCGTCTGGCGGCCGTGCGAGAGGGGAGATGACAACAGATGTCCGAGCAGGTTTTCGACGAGACCCGCCGGCGGCACATGACCTCGAAGGACACGTGGCTGCGCGGCTTTTTCATGCTGGTGGTCGCGTTTATCTACGGGATTGCCAAGGCGCTGGTGCTGGTCGTGGCGTTGTTCCAGTTCGTGGCCACGCTCCTGAACGGCACGCCGAACCGGCAGTTGCTCGATTTCGGCCGCAACTTGAGCACCTACACCTACGAGATCGCGCTGTACCTGACGTTTAACCGCGATGTCCGGCCCTGGCCGTTCAGCCCCTGGCCCAGCCAGACCGCAGTCGCCCCGACGTCGGATCCGAACCGCGATTGAGTTTGAACCGGTAAGGCAGTTCCCACCGAACGGGAACTGCCTCCCAGGCCGCGACTGCGGTCCGCCGGCTTATCCGGCGCGCCCGCGCAGGCGCGATCCGTCAGGATCGCTGCCGTGAGCGCAAAACTCAGATCCGTTCCGACAGCCAGATGGCGAGCCGCGTGCCGGCCTTGATGCCGCGGCTCAGCACCGGGTAGGCGGGCGCCTGCTCGGCGTCGTGTTCGAGTGCCGTTTTCCGGTGCTCTTCTTCTTCCGCGCCGAAGGACTCAATGGTTTTTTTCAGCGCCGGCTCGTCGTCGCCGAGTGCGTCCGCCTGTTTCTTGTAGTGCTCGACGATCACCTCTTCGACCGCCTCCGTGCAGGCCATGGCGGCCTTCTCGCCGATCAGCGCCGTGCCCGCGCCCAGCATGAACCCGGCCGCGCGCCACAGCGGTGTCAGCGCCGTCGGCCGCACCCGCCGCTCCACCAGCAGGCGGTTGAACTCGGCCAGGTGCACGTCCTCGGCCGCGGCCATTTCGGCCACCACCGGCTCGGATTTCGTGCCGGCCAGGACGGCCAGCTGTCCTTTGTAGATCTGCACCGCGCCGAACTCGCCGGCCTGGTCGACGCGGATGATGCGTTCGATCAGCGCCCGGTCCGACGGGTCGCCGGGCAGGCGTTTGCGGGGCGCGCGCTTTTTCGCCGTCATGCCGATCGTCCGGCGCGCCGCGCCATGCTGAGGCTGAAGCCGGCCAGCGCCAGCGAGGCCAGCAGGTTGTAGCCGGCCATAGAGATCCCGAACAGCGACCAGGCGACCTCGTCGCAGCGCACCACCGGCGTCGCCTGGATCTGCGCCAGCAGCTCCTGCACCGAGCCGGCCGCGCCCGATGGGCCCGTGCAGGCCTCGGTGCCGGCCCACCAATGCTGCTCGATGCCGACGTGATAGCCGGCGATGCCGGCATTGACCATGAACGCGAGCGCGCACAGACCCAGCAGAATGGTCAGCGGCGCCCGGCGCCCAGCGAGCACGAGCGCCAGCAGGCTGATAGCCAGCGCCACGCCGTAAGGCCAGCGCTGGTAGATGCAGAGGACACAGGGCTGAAGATCGAAGCCGTATTGCGCCAGAAACGCCGCCGCGAGCGCGCCGGCGCTGGCGAGTGCGATCAGGACCGGCGACCGTGCCGGTGTGGCCATGGCCATCAGCATGGAGAGAGATATAGCGCTTGGACGGGGGTCGCGAAACCCGCGTCAGAGCAGTTTCAGTGCGGCGAAACCGCCCACCAGCAGGATCACGAACAGCACGAACAGCAGGTTCAGCCGCTTCTCGATGAAGCCGCGGATCGGTTCGCCGAACTTCCACAGCAGCCCGGCGACGACGAAAAAGCGCAAGCCCCGGCCGATCACCGACGCGGCGAAGAACGCGCCCAGGCTGAGCGCTGTGACGCCGCTGGTAATGGTGATCACCTTGTAGGGAAAGAAGGTCAGCGCGAAGATGAACACGGCCCAGGCGCCGTATTCGTTATAGCCGGCCTGGAAGCTGTCGAACTTGGCCGCGGCGCCGTAGAAATCGATGATCGCCTGGCCCACGGTCTCGAACAGGAAGAAGCCGATGGCGTAGCCCGCGAACCCGCCCAGCACCGAGGCGATGGTGCAGATCGTGGCGATCTTCCAGGCCTGCCGGCGGTTTGCCAGCACCATGGGCATCAGCATGACGTCGGGTGGAATGGGAAAGAACGAGCTCTCGATAAAGCTGATCGCGGCCAGCGCCCAGTTGGCGCGCCGGTGGCCGGCCAGGCGCATGGTCCAGTCGTAAAGCGGGCGGATCATCGGTGACGGGCCTGTGCGATTGCCAGGTCGGCGGGACGTGACGGCCTCTTATCAGCAAGGCCGCCTGCGTTCAACGGCAAAGGCCCACGCATATTGACGGCGGCCGGGGCCGCTCTATGATGCCGCTCGCTGCAACCGCTGCCCCCGTGGCGGAATTGGTAGGCGGGCGTGACTCAAAATCGGCTTAAAAGACCCAAAACCGGTTTCATAATTCATATAAAACAATAGGTTATTGACGATCCCGGCTGATGTGATACCTTACACAGGTCTTTCACATTCTGGCCATTCGGGAGGGGTCAATGGCCGATGCGAACATCAGCCTGATGGGCGGCAAGCTCCACGTCTACAAGCGGGAGAACAGCCGCTACTGGCAGTGCTCCACCTACCTGGCCGGCAGGAACCGGCGGGTCAGCACGAAGGAAGAAAGCCTGGCCAACGCGAAGCTCTTCGCGGAGGACTGGTATCTTGAACTACGCGGCAAATACCGCCGCGGCGAGGTCAAGAACGAGAAGACCTTCCGCGAGGCGGCGAAGGTGTTTGAGCGCGAGTTCGAGATCATCACCGAGGGCGAGCGCAGCCCCCGCTATGTGCAGGGCCACAAGGAGCGCCTGCGGGTGCATCTAAACCCGTTCTTCGGCAACAAAGGCCTTTCGGAGATCACGCCCGGTCTGGTCCAGGAATACCGGCTACATCGCCGCGAGACGTCGCGCACAGGCAAGCCGCCGGCGCGCAGCACGATTCATCAGGAAATCGTGTGCCTGCGACAGGTGCTTAAGACAGCCATCCGTCATGGCTGGTTGCAGCATCTGCCGGACCTGTCGATGCCTTACAAGACATCGGGAAAACTGGAGCATCGAGCGTGGTTCTCACCAGATGAATACCGCAAGCTTTACGAGGCGACGCGCCGCCGTGCCCAACAGGCAAAGGGCCGCCGCTGGCAATGGAATTGCGAACAGCTGCATGATTTTGTGCTGTTCATGGCCAACACGGGCCTGCGGCCGGACGAAGCCCGTCGTCTTCAATACCGCGATGTGGAGATTGTCGAGGATGACGCCACCGGCGAAACCATCCTTGAAATCGAGGTCCGGGGTAAGCGCGGCTTTGGCTACTGCAAGAGCATGGCCAATGCGGTGCGTCCGTTTGAGCGCCTGGTCAGGCGCAACGACCCGGAGCCGTCAGACCTGATCTTTCCGGGCAACCACCGGGAGCTGCTGAACACCATCCTCGAGGAAGAGGGCCTGAAGTTTGACCGGGATGGCCGGCGACGCACGGCGTATAGCCTGCGCCACACCTACATCTGCTTTCGCCTCATGGAAGGGGCGGATATTTACCAGATCGCCAAAAACTGCCGTACCAGCGTCGAGATGATCGAGAAGTTTTATGCCTCTCACATCAAGACCAGCCTCGACGCCGCTGCGATCAACGTCCGCCGCCAGCGGCCGAACCGCAACAGCCGACAACCGGCCAGTCCTGCCTAACGACGGACTTGGCCGTTGCGCTGCCAACGGTTATGTATGGCCCCGTGCGGGCGTGGCGGAATTGGTAGACGCGACGGCCTCAAAAGCCGTTCTTCGAAAGAAGGTGTCGGTTCGACTCCGACCGCCCGCACCAACAAAAGGGCCTGTCCCGTTCATGTTATGGGCGAATCAGCCACGCGGATATATTGTGGTGGTTCATGTTCATTAGTCCTTAGATAATGATAGGTAGCCGCAATGGCACACGATTCCTCCCAAGTAGTTCTTCCGGATTTGGACTACGAAATGTGGGAGACAATTCGGGCGGAAATTGCAGCCGAGTACGCGGAACCTCACAACAAGCCCTGGATTTTGGGCTTCTCAGGCGGCAAGGACAGCACCGTCGTCGCCCACCTGGTTATCGAGCATTTGTTGTCGCTGCCGCGCAGCGAAAGAATCCGTGAGGTTCATATCGTTGCCAACGATACGCTCGTGGAGAGCCCGTTGGTCATCTCGCATATCTGCAAGGTCCAGGACGATATCCGCAAGGCCGTCGATGCGTTTCAGCTGCCTGTCGTTGTCGAGACAACGTCACCGGACCCTGAGCATACCTTTTGGGTAAACCTCATCGGACGCGGATATCCATCGCCGAATCGGTCCTTCCGCTGGTGCACGGATCGGATGAAGATTCAGCCGACCAGCACTTACGTCAAAAAGCGCGCCCATGAATCCGGTGAAGTGATCTTGCTCCTGGGTGTAAGGCGCGACGAAAGCGCAACGCGCGCCGGGAGTGTCGCCCGCTATGACAACGGTGAGCGCCTGAACCGCCATAATGACCTTCTGGGCTGCTGGGTTTTTCGTCCGATCGTTGACGTGACAACGGATGAGGTTTGGGAGTTGCTGGCGACGGAGGTTCCGCCGTGGGGTGGGTCGCACGACGACCTTATAAAGCTGTACCGCAATGCCGGTGGTGGTGAGTGCCCGGTCGTGACCAGCCAGAGGGATGCGCCGTCATGCGGCACGACGTCGTCCCGGTTCGGTTGCTGGACATGTACGGTGGTCGAAAAGGACCGAAGCTTGCAGGGCTTCGTTGATGCGGGTTTTGGAGAGTTTACACCCCTGCTCGACTTTAGGGACTGGCTCGTATCGATCCGCAATGACCCGGAGAGACGGTTGGCGCGTCGCCGCGATGGACGCGTTACGATTGCATCAAATGGTATTCACATACCTGGCCCCTTTACACTCGCTACCCGAGCAGAAATACTGGAGAGACTACTGAAGCTACAGCAGGAAGTCGGGCGAGAGCTTATTTCAGAAGCGGAGATAGAACGTATCCGAAGCCTTTGGGCGGAGGATGCTCTCAGCGCTGCGGCACGGTCCGCAGCACAATAAATACTAGCTCCGCTGTATCGGGGGTCTTCGATGCCGAAAAACGTTGTCGTGTTGCTGCAAAGCGACGAAGGGCGCTCTTTGGTTCGTAAGAAGTGCCGCGCAGCAAGTGTGCGCATGAGTACGGTCGAAGAATTGATAGAGGCTGAGCTGGATCAGCAGGGCAAGATGCGGAAGGCCGGTCTTTGGGAAGAATTTGACCGGGTATTCGACGAAGCCGCTCCGGAGGATGCAGAGTAATGCATTTGCGTGCCGTGGATCTCCGGGACTGGCGCTCTTACCGACACGCTCGATTTGAGTTTCCCACACCAAACGACGGCCGCAACGTCATTCTGGTTCGAGCACCCAATGAATACGGCAAGACGTCGTTCTTCGAGGCGATCGCTCTCGGTCTGTTCGGTCGAGAGGGGTTGTTCCTGGTGCCGCGCGCACGTGTCGCGACCAATGGTGATCTTTCCGAACGACAGGCCGTCACCTACAGCCAGTTCCTGGCCGGTACGCTCCACAGGCGTGCGCTTGCCCAGGGGCGGCAGAGCTGTTCCGTCACGCTTGAGTTAGAAGACGAAGACGGTGAACCCGTCGAATTAACGCGCAAATGGCACTTCGCGTCGAATGGCCAGCACAAGCCTTACGACGATGAACTTCTGATTTTTGAAGGCCACGGCCGTCGCCCGGTGGCGCCGCCTGCTACGGTGACTGATCGCGACGGCTGGTACCGGGAATACATTGCCAACACCTTTATCCCTGCGCCGCTGGCTGAGTTCTTTCTCTTCGACGGAGAGCAGGTTCAGCGATACGCCAACCGGGGCATGTCGGGGCAAATTCGCATCGGCATTGAAGGCCTGCTTGGTCTTCCTGTTCTCCGAAGCCTGAAGGATTCGCTCCTGCGATATGCGCAGGCACGCCGGTCCAGTGCCGCGTCGCCCTCCGATGAAAAGGTCCGGGCAGTGGAGCTTGATATCGATCGCCTGAAACAGGATATCGCAAGCAAGGAGAAGGTGCTCGAAGACGTGGATTCGCTCCTTCCGGGATTGCAGTCGGAAAGCGATGAACTTGCGCAGCGTCTCGGCGGCGGCGGTGAAGGCACAATGGCCATGGTCGCCGACCTTATCCGCGAGGAAGAACGCTTTAGGTCGGAGGCGGGCAGGCAAACTGAAGCTCTTATGAAGCTGCTTGCCGAGGATGTTTCGCTGGCGCTGGCTGGTTCCGCGCTCCGTGAACAAACGGTCAAGCGCTTGCAAGCGGAAGAGTTGCGCGAAAGCTGGGAGTCCGGCCGTAACCAGGGGAATGTCAATCTGGACCGCTACATCGCAGACCTGTCTGGTCGCGTTGCGAGTCTGGAACCGCCCATTGAAGGACAGCAGCGTGATGATGTTCTCGATGCGGCCCGCACGGCCTGGGAAGCGCTTTGGCACCCACCGCCGGAGGGATGTGCCGACGACTATCTCCACAAGGGACTGACTGGATCGGCGCGATCACAGGCAATTGAGCGGCTGACCGCAATCGGTGAGCGCTCGGGCAGCGAACTGGCAAAGCTGATTGCCCAGCGACGATCATTCGTGGAAATGGCGGAAGCGAAGAAACGCGAATGGTTGTCTGTCGAACAGAATGCCCCTGAGGCGGAGCGCCTGAGTGAACGCCTGAAGGAGGTCAGCGAAGAGATCGGTGAACTCAAGACCCGGCGCGACACGGCGAAGCGGGAGATTGAGTCTCTGCAAGGCGAGCTGGCTGCGCGCCTGCAGGAGTTTGGCCGCTATACCGACAGCATCGGACGCGGGGCGCCGGCGCTTCGTCGGGCTTCTCAAGCCGAAGCGGCCGCCAAGCTCATTGACGATATTCTCAGGGATGCAGTGCCGACGCAGGTGAATGCTGTGGCCGATGCGATGACGAAAGCGTGGAAGTCGATGGCGCACATGGACTTCCGTGTCGATCGCATCGAGATCACTGCGGACTGTGAAGTGAAGATGCTCAATAAGAAGGATGAAAACCTGCACGACGTCGAAAAGTCTGCCGGTGCCAGCCAGATTTTTACCCAGGCACTGATTTGGGCGATCAACCATGTGAGCGGTCAGGAGTTCCCGTTCATTGTTGATACGCCTTTGGCCCGGCTAAGCCGGGATCATCGTCTCGGCGTATTGAAAACCTTCCCTGATCGAAACGGCCAGGTGATCCTGCTTTCGACTGACGAAGAGGTGGTAGACGACAAGCTTGAGGCGATTGAGAAGCGGATCGCGGCTGCCTATCAGCTGCGTGTGCGTGACGATGATGGCGTGGCGGTGACCACTATCGAAGAAGACAAGCTGTAGAGACCGTCCGCCATGCCTCTGAGCATCATGGATGTCGTGAATTCGCAGTACCGTACGACAAAGGCGGCGGACGATCAGTGCGACCAGCTTCTTCGGCGATTGGGTTACAGGGTGCGGTACCTGCCGGCGCGCTTGGCAATTGCGCGGTCGCTGTCTCTACTTGAACAACCG
Organism: Alphaproteobacteria bacterium; assembly: GCA_965232515.1. GTDB lineage: Bacteria > Pseudomonadota > Alphaproteobacteria > JANQKO01. Next base: position 5,286,994 of record CBDDPY010000002.1, read on the forward strand.
GAGCCGCTTGGCTCGGGCGAAGAGGAAGAGATGGCCGTTGGTATCCGCGGTCAGCAGCTCTTCGGAGACGGTAGCGACCCTGCGGCCTGGATGGCGCTGATTTCCCAGCGATCAGGCACCAGCGACCTCGAACGCCGTGAGTTTCAGAATATTGTCGGCGCACACTGGCAACGCGGCGCGGACTTGTTGGCGAGGGATTGGGAGGAATCGGCTGAGAGCCTTGGCACATTCGTGTCGCGTCTGGCTGAGCTTGCCAATCTCGCCATAGATGATGGTGGCAAGTCCTTCGGTGGAGAGTTTGTTGAGTCCCCGGCACCGCTTGCGACAAACGTGACGCTGCCAGTCGGGCCTGTTGCCGAGGACGCCGAAACGGGCGAGCCGGTGGAGTTTCCGCTGAACGCTCCCGGCGGCAGTCCGCACATGGCAATCATGGGTGGCACCAACTCCGGCAAGACATATACGGCGGTGACGATGCTGAAGCGGCTTAGGTCCATCGGGCCGGTGCCGATTCTTGCGTTTGACTTCAAGGGTGACCTGTCCGAGCGGCTTGCGCCTGACATAGGTGCGGACGTGGTGTCGCCGCCCAGATCGCCGGTACCGTTGGACGTCCTTGCGGTGCAGCTGCAGGACGAAGTTGGACTGCGTGAGGCGGCGGGGCGCATTCGCGAGTCGATCGGTCGCGTAAAGAGTTCAAGAATCAGCGGCGTTCAGTCTGATGCCCTGCGCGAGGCGGTGTTTCAGACGCTGCGAACACGGAGGGATGATACACCGTCAACGCTGAGCAACGTGTCGCGCGCACTGGAAGCCGAGTACCAGCGGCGAAACCGCCGCCCTGACGAATTGACGGCGACCCTCAACGAGCTGAATCAGTTTTCCCTCTTCGATCCTCAAATGAGGCCGGAGGAGTTTTTTAGCCGGAGCTGGATTATCCGGCTGCCGCAGGATAGTACGGCTGAAGTGCGCCGCCTGATCATCAACCTGACGCTCGATGCGCTTGATCGGTGGCTAAACTCGCAAGAGGACGCCCCTGAGGTGGACGGCCGACGTGCATTGCGCCACGTGTGTATGCTCGATGAAGCGCATGTGATTCTGGCGACGAAGCTGCCGGCCCTGACAAACCTGATCCGAATGAGCCGGTCCAAGGGCGGGGTCATTATGCTCGTCTCGCAATCGCCGGACGATTTTGAAGGCGAGGAAGAAGGCTTTTTAGACAACATGGGGCTGGTGCTAGCTTTCAATACGCAGGCGAAAGCCGGACCGACGCGTCGGATTTTCGGTGCCGGTGCCTCTCTCCCTGACCTGACAGTCGGTGAAGCCCTGTGCCGAATTAGGTCGGAAGCCCGGACGCGCAGGATAACAGCGTGGCGGGCGTGACGGTGAAGTCAGGTTCCGCCGTAGGCTAATTGGAAGGCGTGCCAGGTTACTTCTGGACGCCCAAGAAGGTCGGGCTTCTGGCCCAGATCCTTCACAATCAGACCGTTCACTTCGGCAAGGTACCGTATTTCGTCGGCTGTGACGCTGTAGATGCCGCGTTCAAGCTGCGCCGGTCCATGCCGCAGGCTCACGTAAATCTTTCCAGCAGGCTTCAGAAGAGATGAAAGTACGGTCAGGGCCTTCGGTCGGTCCTCGGGATGCAGGTGCATCCAGACAGCACTGACGAGAATATAGTCATATTTTTGCTCGAAATTCAGGACTTTGTTCAGCTCAGGGAGTGCATCCTTTATCCATCGGATGCCTGATTTCGGATGCTGATTGCGCGCGAGAGCGAGCATCTTCTCGGAAGGCTCCACGGCAACGACATCTGCGCCGTGTAAAGCCATCCATGCTGCATCTCTCCCGGAGCCGGTGCCTACATCGAGCACATTCGGTTTCTTGTCTGCTGATTTGGTTATCTCGGCTGCGAGGTCGGGGTGAATATCCTCGAACTGGACGGACTCGTAGTTGTCAGCGAGGTCACGCGCGTAGGTGTCGTAATAGGCCAAAGATCGCAGGCTACGGTCTGTATCGGATGGTTTGGCCTCATTATTCACTAATAACGCTCCAAAGAGACCAAGGCTGATGGCAGCCGCTGCGCCGAGCAGGCATTGAAATACAGTTCTGACCAGCCTGGACCGGGTAAAGAAACCCGTCCCTTCGCCTGACACGTACCCTGCTGCGTTGTAGGCCTCGATCCAGTCGAGATACTTCTGCATGAGGTACCGAAGGCGGGTCAGCACAAGTATCAAGCCGATATTGCCCACCGCCGCGAGGAAGAGCAGTGCAAGCTTGAACAGAGCGAAATCGCCAACCTTGGTGACGCCGAACCATAGGCCGCCGGTGAGGGTCATGGCAATCAGCGGGATTTGCCACATCAACTGGTTCAAAGACCTGAAGGTGATGCAATTCTGTTCGTATGCGACCTGCATCCGCTCGAATTCCATATCTTCAGGCGATTTGGTCATCACTCCACCGGATCAAAGATGTGCAGGAATGGCTGAATGTGGCGGCAGCATTGGGACTGACCATCAGGCTCCGATCGGCACCGGATCGGCTAGCTGTGTCATATCTGTGTCATGGATTTTACTCGGGCGTGGAAACTTCTCATAACCCTTTGAAATAATGGCGACGATGAGAAGATTCGAACTTCCGACCTACGCATTACGAACGTTGTCCGGCTGATTTTCAATAATTAAATAAATCAACAAGTTAAAAGTTCCTGACGCACTGCTCTAATAAGCAATATTGTATACTTTGAAGCATTTTTGGATTTTACTGTATCATAACTGTGTCACGGGTTATATTCAGAATGCCGCACGAACAAAAACATATAAGACGATGAATACAAAATAAACGAAGATTTGACGCATGGCAAATATTAGAAAGCACGTTGGGAAGAACGGAGAGGTTAGTTACAAGGTTCAGATTCGCATGGCCGGTACCAAGCCGAGATATGCGAGTTTCAGGAGGCTGTCGGACGCAAAAGAATGGGCGCGGGAGGAAGAGACGAAGCTCCAGCGTCGTCGTGGCGGGTTGCAGCCGCAGGACCGCCATACGCTTGCCGAAGCCATCGATAAGTTCATTGCAGAGGAGATGGCGCGGCGGCCGGAGCGCGACCAGTACTGGTTCAAGTGCGGCCTTGCATGGTGGCGCAGGGAGCTTGGCCCGATGCAGTTGCGCTCGATTACACCGGCTGACCTCGAGCGCGGGCGGGATATGTTGGCGCGAGAGCCGAAGATCAAGCCAAACGGAAAGCCGTATGACGATCTGCGTCCGCGGGCACCTGCGACGGTAAAGCGCTACATGGCCATGCTGTCGATCGTGTTTACGACGGCGGTGAAGAAGTGGGATGGCTGGCTCGAAGACAATCCGATGGCGCGCGCGGAGAAGCCGAAGCTTGAAAACGAGCGGTGTCGCTGCCTGTCTGGCTATCTCTATCATTTTCCCGGTGATAACGAGCCCCGGCATTGGGACGATCTAACAACGGAGGAGAAGAGACGGGTTCCGCACGATGCATACGAGCTACCGCGCCTGCTGGAGGCGTGCCGCAAGCAGGTCGTGGAGGCTTCCAGGAAAGATGCGGCCCAGGCGTACCGGGCCTTCGGCTATCACCCGGAATGGCTTTACAGCCTGATCGTTCTGCGGGTTTCCACGGGGCTGCGATCAGGAGAGGCTGAGGGCCTTCGGTGGTCGAACGTGGACCTTTTTCTGTCAAGCAATCAGGGCCGGGCGACGATCGGTAAGACCAAGAACGGTGATCCCATTACGGTGCCGCTGGTGGGCGAAGCGTTGCGCGTGCTGCGTGAGATGCACCAGACGCGCCGCCTTGATTGTAACTGGATCTTCCCGAGGAAGGACCGGCAGAAGCCCATCGACTTCCGCAAGCGCTTTGCGCGGGCAATCGCGGACGCGGGCATAGAGGACTTTCGCCCGCACGATCTGCGCCATACGGCTGGTTCCTACTTTGCGATGGCGGGCGGCTCGCTGCCGGAGATCATGGCGGCGCTCAACCATAAGACTCCGCAGGTGACGAAGCGCTATATGCACTTTGCCCAGGCGCATACGGCGGGGCTGGTGTCGCTGATGAACGAGGCGGTGTTTGGCGGACGTGGATCGGTCAGCCGATTTGAGCAGACAGCCGCCAATGACAATGACAGTGATGACGAAGAGCCGGCTCGCTCTTCTGCCTGAAGGTTGGCTTTTGCGCATTAGGTTTCCCGGCAGACATATTGAGCGGTGCCGGGCAAATCTTGGTCATATACGCAAAAGCGCATAAACCATCCTTATACGGCTAAGCGCATAAAATTTCTCAATACGCATTAGCGTATATTGACATACATACTAAATACCGTATATTTTGAATTTAGGAGGAAGCCAAACTTGGAACAGATTGCACGAAACCCGAAGCAGCTTGGCGCGGCGCTACGTCGGCGACGCAAGTCCCTTGGCCTGATGCAGGCCGGTCTCGGGGAGAAGACGAGCCATCGACAGGCCACGATCTCCGGTCTCGAGACTGGGGAGGCGCATGCGCGCCTTACGACCCTGTTTGATGTGTTGAGAGAGCTGGAGCTGGAGTTGGTGCTGCGGCCGCGGACGAAGGCGTCTTCAGACGATATCGAGGAACTGTTTTAATGCCGCGTCGGCGGACCCGCATACCTCTGAGCGTCCATTTGAACGGCCGACTGGTCGGTGTGCTCAGGCGGCAAACGAGTGGCGCGATCGATTTTCAGTATGACGCCGAGTGGCTGGGGTGGCCGCATGCCATCCCTGTTTCGCTGTCTCTGCCGCTGCGTGAGGATCGGTATATTGGCGACCCGGTTATTGCGGTGTTCGAGAACCTGCTGCCGGACAATGACGCGATCCGCCGCAGCCTGGCTGAACGGGTCGGCGCCGAGGGAACGGACGCCTATAGTCTGCTGAGCGCCATTGGACGTGATTGTGTGGGTGCGCTTCAGTTTGTCCCGGAAGGACATGATCCCGGCCCGGTCGGTGAGATTGCCGGCACGCCGGTGGGGGATGACGATATCTCCGCGATCCTCGCGGATTTGCAGCGCACACCTTTGGGCGTGGTCCCTGAGAGGGACTTCCGTATCTCCATTGCGGGTGCGCAGGAAAAGACGGCGCTGCTTCATCTCAATGGGCAGTGGCACATTCCGGTCGGCGCGACGGCGACGACGCACATACTTAAGCCGGAGATCGGCAGGCTGCGAAACGGGCTCGACCTTTCGCTGAGCGTTGAGAACGAGCATTTGTGCATGCAGCTTGCGGCGGCATTTGGCTTGCCGTGCGCTGCCACCGAGATGGCGCAGTTTGCCGGGCGCAAGGCGCTTGTGGTCGAGCGGTTTGATCGCCGGTGGACAGGTGATGACCGCCTGTTGCGACTGCCGCAGGAAGATTGCTGCCAGGCACTCTCGGTGCCGCCGGGGCTGAAGTACGAGCCGGATGACGGACCGGGCATGAGACAGATTCTCGACCTGCTGGCGGCATCCGACGACCCGGCTGGGGACCGGATCGCCTTTGTGAAGGCGCAGATCGTCTTCTGGCTCTTGGGTGCTACGGACGGGCACGCCAAGAACTTCAGCATTCATCTGTTTCCGGGAGGGCGCTTCAGGCTGACGCCGTTGTACGACGTCATGTCTGCGCAGCCGAATGTCGATGCCGGCCAGATACGCTGGAACGAGATGAAGATGGCGATGGCTGTCGGCACGAACCGTCACTACGTGTTTCGCACGATCCTGCCGCGACACTTTGCTCAAACGGCCGAGGCAGTTGGCCTTGGGGCTGATGCGGTGGACGGCATATTCGATGAGCTGAGAGAAACGGTCCCCGACGCAATCGAAAGGACGTTGGTCGCGCTGCCACCTGACTTCCCGGCAGAACTGGCAGACAGCATCTGCGTGGGCGTGCGCACGCGGCTAAACCTGTGCACTGCTGAGGCGGAGAATGCGGCACCGGCGGCAAGGGACGCCTGATTGCCCAGGGTGAATGATGTCGCTGGTTTCGCTTTCGGTAAGGAGGCTGCATCAGTATACACGCGGAGATCAGCGGTTCTAATCTCCGCAAATTTCGTGAGCAAAGCCTGACTGGTTGCTGAAACAAAAAAAAGCCGTCCATGAGGACGGCTGAACGTTCATCAGCGTTGGGCATTGCCCAGTGTGGTCATGGCCAGGGCGGCGCATCCCTCGGGATCGCCGCAGCGGCCCTGGGCGATGTAGCCCATCAGGGTCGAAAGGAAGTAGTGGTGCTCCATCAACGCATCGCTGTCGCGGAGACCACCTTGCTTTTCAACGTAGTCATTGAGCTTATTCGGCTCATTCCTGACCCAGGCTCTGTCGATCTTCGGCTCAGTGTACTGAATGTCAAACGGCATATTCTTTCTCCGTGGAAAGTATACATGCCGTTTTGTATCACAAATATTGATAAATATCAAATTATCGTTGAATATACTCCAATATTTCTTTGTCTAAATCAGTTAATATCATTTGGCAATCAAGTATTTGTCGGGTTCTTGTTTCTAATGGCTCTATGGGTGATGCGAGGTGGTCGAGGACAAAGGTCTCATCCAGAACGACCACGGCGTTCTGCGACGTATCAAAGCCGATTGCCAAGCCGAGCGGGTTGGCGTGGCGAACATCTTCGGGGAAGATGATTTGCGTTTGCTCCTGCGCGCCCGCCTCCCAGCGGTGAAACCTTGCCGACCTGTCGATTCTTTCTTGTATGTACGTGTCAACATACTCGTCAAGATGCGCGAGCCTGTTGCGCGCTGTCCGGTCGGCAAACCTCTCCACCGCGAAATCGATGTCCAGGGCGAACTTCAGGAGGGCCGCGCGAAATTTGCCGAAATCGCCGGCCCTGCGCTGCGGGAAGAGAGTTGTCGAGATCTGGGCGAAGTTTTGCAGAAAGGCATAAAGGGCGTCGAAAAAATCATGCCGCCGCTCAAAGCCCTCGGAGATATGAAGATTGATATGGTCGATATTCTTCCGGGCGAGCTGAGCCTGTCGATGTAGCTCAAAGATATGGACGATCATCCCCTGTGAATACAGGCGATGAATACGTGACGAGTCGCGCGGTACAAACTGAGGGTACGAGTCTAGTATCGTGCGCAGTCTATCGTTCACACTAACGCCTCAAAAAAAGTCGAAACCCGCCCAAGGCGACTGACGATGTGAGCCTGCGTCAAGCCCTTTCGCGGGGAACCGCCTGCACAAGTCCGGCTGGGCCGGACGCGGAAGGCGGGCGGAAAGGGCTTGACGCCTCTTCTGACAAGCACCCTCCCAAACGGGGTGCGGCCTGCCTGCACCCCTGCCCAGCGGCGAGCGCCAACGCTTTAAGGAACCAGCGCGCCCGCGGTGATCCTTAGAGCGTTACCTAAAAAGGACTGCGGGCGCAGGCCGATTGTAAGACGAATAACACCCCGACGTCTAATGCTTCTCTCCATAAATATTCAGAGCGTTACTGAATAAGGGGACAAAGCCATGACAAATACCGCTTCCATTGACTACAGATACTTGCAAATCGTTGACCAGATCATCGAGCGTGCACCGGCACTCACACGCGGCGGCATGCGCTACTGGATCTTCCGGGCGAGGAAGAATGGGCTTGAGAAGGCCCTCGTGAAGATCGACCGCAACGTCTTCATCGACACCCGTGCCTTCAACAAATGGCTCGCCGAAGGCAAGGCCACACCGTGCGACTACCGAAACCTGCGCACCATCAAGCAGATTCTCCAGACGTCACACTTCAAGGAGAGCAAGCTGCGCTACTGGCTCCAGCACGCTCACGAAAACGGTCTTGAAGAAGCGATCATTCGCAAGAACCCGAAGAAGCTGCTGATCGACATTGTCGCCTTCAACGACTGGCTGTTTCAGCAGAACACCAACGCACACTACACAACAGCCAACGGCGAACCACGACCCGCCAGCGCCGGCTAATTTGTCTCAATTCGAGACATAAGTACATGTAATGTAAGATATTTTTGGCAACGCACCATTTCGCCGACATCCATAAATCCCTGGAGCGTTACCTAAAAGGGATATGGATATGTTTTGGTTTAAAGTCGGCGGCTTTACCGCCCCATTACTCGCCTGGTTCTATTTTGCGTATGACAGCAACCTACCTCTTCCGGCCGATGTAGCACTTCTGGTCTCGGCGGTCGGCTTCATGCTCGGCGGCCTCGCCACGAGCATCTTTCATGAGCTGGAGCGCTGGTACGAGCAGCTGAGCAACGTCCACGGCTCGGCCGCATTCGCCACAGCCACACAAATGTGGCGCTTCGGCCTCTTCAAGAGTAGGGGCGTCACCCTCGGCCACTTCACCGGCAGGCCCATCTACTTCGACAAGCCCGGCCACTTGCTCACCATTGCCCCGACAAGATCTGGCAAGGGTACCTGCGCCGTCATCCCCAATCTTCTCGAATACCCCGGTTCCACCATTACGGTGGACATCAAGGGCGAGAACCACGCCATCTCGGGCAGGCGCCGTGCCAATTTCGGCAAGATCTACCGCTTCGCGCCGTTTGAGACCTACAGCGAGCGGTTTAACCCGCTGGACATTATCTGCAGGGACGAAGACGCCTGGGATGACGCGGCCCTGATCGCAGATATGCTGATCGTCCCATCCGGCTCGGCAAAGTCAGTTTTCTTTGAAGCCGAAGCCAAGGCCCTGCTCACCGGTGTCATTCTCTATGTGGCAACGGAGATGCCGTACAAGCACTGCAATCTTTGCCATGTGCGCCACCTCATCACACTGGGCGGGGATGCCTTCGATGCCTTCCTCGCCAAAATGAGCAAGGCCGACCATCCCCTTGTCCGCCGCACGGCCATCGCGTTTGCCCAGAAGGAGCCGAAGCTGCAATCGAGCATAATGGCGGAAGCCCAAAGCCATACGCTGATCTTCGACAGCGAGCGGGTTGCCCGCCTCACCAGCTGCTCGGACTTCACGCTCAACGAACTGAAACAAAAGCCGACATCATTGTTCCTGATCATCCCGCCGGAGCACCTGAGCGTCTACCGTCCGCTGCTGAGGCTGATGCTGGGCCTGTCGGTCAATGCTATGACCCGCACAAAGGTCCGACCGGATGACGACGTTCTGTTCCTCGTGGACGAGTTTCCGGCCCTTGGGCCTATGACCCCGCTACAGGAAGGCCTGGCCTACCTTGCCGGCTACGGCGTGAAGATTTGGCTGTTTGCTCAGGACCTCGGCCAGATCGATACGGTCTACGGCCGCAGCGCCGCCCGTTCCATCGTCGCCAACACCAACCTCCAGACCTTCAGCAACATGGATAATGAGACGCTGGAGATGATCTCGAGCATGCTGGGTAAAGCAACGGTTCGCACCCACCACAAGAGCAAGACGCGGCACTCGTTCATGCTGCCCGACTACGACAACTTCAACGTCTCCGACGGTGAAACCGGCCGCCCGCTGCTCACCCCCGATGAAATCCGCTGCCTTGGCAACGACCGCCAGCTCCTGTTCATCCAGGGCCTGCGTCCGATCCTCGCCGGCAAGCGCCCGTACTACACCCAGCGCCGTCACCGCACGCTGTGGGACAAGTGGCTCGGCTGAAGGGGTGTCAGGAAGACGCCGATAAAACTTTCGTGCCCGCCCATATCAGCGATCGGAATGCTCATCGCTCCGACTTCGAGAACGCGCGCGCTTCCAGCTCCTTGTCAGGTCGTCCTTCTGCGCGTTTGAAAGCGAACTCCGCTGGATATCAAACGGACGCACATCTCTTAGCGCTTGCTCGTGTGACCGGCGAACCTGCTCCCGCGTCTTTTCCGCCCGCAATCTCCCCAGCCGGCTTTTCAGATTCCGGTACCTGATTGCGGCCCGCTGAACCTTGCGCGACTGTCGGTCCGCAGCCTGCCGCTGCCTCTGGAACTGCTGTGCACCTGATTCGAGACGAAGCAGCTGATACGCCAGATAGACTTCGATGCGCGGCACCGGTCCATTGATCCGCCGTATCATCTCAAGCGTCTCGCGCACATGCCTGCGCTGGTCTGCAAGTGACCGCGCCGTGCGCTGTAACCGATCCTTATCTCTGCGAGCCCGCTGGCTCAGCTTGCCAAGTTCCTTGCCGGCATCCCGTGCACTCGACCAGGCCTGGGCAAGCTGCCGGTGATGAAGATGCACTTCGACCAGCCGCGTGACCCGCGCACCTGAGTCCCGTCTGACCTTGTTGACCCATGCGATCTGCTGATTGCGCTGCGCCCTGGTACGACCCTGATCGGTCTTTTGGTAGTTGACCCGCCGCGCCTTGTTGTTCCAGCTGCGCCGGATAGCCTTGCCGGACCCCGGCTCATACCCGCGCTCGTGCATCCGGCGTGCCTTCGGTCCTTCGTGAATCTGCGCAATCTTTTCGATATCGCGGTCACGATAGCTGCGATGGTCCACGCGCACGGCATGCCCGGCGTCGCGAAGCACGTCGTTCTGATATCGCGACCATGCCTCGCGCCACTGCCGGACGTTCTTGATCTCGTTCCATTCGCGCACCTTGTTGCCGAAGCCGTCCGGCGTGAGCTTCCGCATGGTCAGCATGACGTGTGCGTGGACGTTTCTTTTGTCGGTGTGTCCTTCGTGAATCGCGAAGTCGGCTACCATGCCCCGACTGACAAACTGATCGGTCACGTACTGGCGCAGTAGGGCCAGATTCTGCTCCTGGCTGAGCTGGTGTGGCAGGGCAAGCTCGACTTCGCGGGCAAGCTGGGCACGCGGGTGCTTTTCACAGGCCTCCACCGTATTCCAGAGCTTGTCTCGGTCGAAGACCCAGTCCGCGGCCCCGTCAGGGGCAAGGATCTGCGTGTGCAACACGCCGTGCCGACGGGAAAAGTCGCTGTAGCCGCCCTCATATCCGTTTGAGAGCTTTTCCCCGGCACGGTAGGCAGCGGCGGCTACCGCCGAGCGTCCCGCACTTCGTTTAATGATGCGGGTGTGCGAGTGGTAGTGCCCCTCCTTGATTGCCGCTGCCTCCTTCCCGGCGCCGCAACAAGTCGCAGACTTGTATCAGTGCGCCGTTAAACCCGGTCTGTTTACTTATGGAGGCGCGTACAAACTTGTTCGTTTGCACATTTTGACACGGTATTCGATTTTCACGTATTTTTCAATTTGTCAGTAAACTTTCATATTTTTACTGACGTTACCAAATATATGCATTCCGCACAGGACAAAAATATTTTCGGAGCGGAATATGCTGAAGAAGTCTCCACCATTCAGATCGGCGCAGCCATCGATCATTGGAGCGTCACAACCGCCCCATAAGCATCCGACGCAGCATTTCCTCTGAAGCCCCTTCTACTCCTTTGCTTCACTTCCGAAGCCATCACTTAACCTGACACCTGTCACGTCCTGCCAAGTCCGCTGCCCGCACCGGAAAGGGTTGCGAACGGCATGACAGCTCCTTGCGGTTTCAAAGACCGCTCATGTCCTTCGGGACGTTGAAACAAAGGAGATAGAGGTATGAGTCTTTTTAGAGGAACCTGCGGCCTGACCGGCCTGCTCATTCGGGCGGCGGTGATCTGCTTCACCTTCGATGTCGTTGTCGGCGTCGATACATCGTGGTTCGCATGCAGCTGTCAGCTGCTCGGCAACGAAGAAGCGTCGGCTTCAAGCTGACGCCCGCTCAAAACATCCCGCCCTTCGGGCGGGATTTTGAAGCTCAACTCAACCCTACGCCGCCGCCACCGCCGCCTGCTCGTTCAACGACACACAGCTGACGGAAGCCCCGAGCGTTGCCTGTGCGATATCCACGAGATGCTGATGGTGTGTGAAAAACAGCACCTGCGTCTTCTCGGCCAGCTGCCCCAATAGCCGAAACCCGGCTGCCGCCCGGTCATCATCGAAGTTGATGAACAGGTCGTCGGCGACGAACGGCAGCGCATCGGCCCGCTCAAGATAGTCCTCGATGGAAGCTACCCGCAGCGCGAGGTAGAGCTGATCTCTGGAGCCCGTGCTCATACCGGATACTGATACAACGCTGACATCCGGCCGCACCCCGGTGAGATGGGCATTGTCCTGGTCGTCAAATTCCACGCGCAGGCTGGCGAACGAACCGCCGGTCACGAGCTGAAACAGCTCCCCGGCGCGCTTGAGCAAGGGCGCCTGCTTTTCCCGGCGGTAGCGGTCAATGGCCCATTGCAGCAACATGGCGGACGTTTTGACCCGGACGTACCGCTCGGCCACCTCGCCCATTTCAGCAAGCGCTTCTTCCTTGGCTGCGGCAGCCTTGGCGGCGGCATCATCGCCGCCGATCGCCTGATATGCCTGCCGAGCCTGCGAGCGAATTTCACCTGCCTCGCCCTGCTGTGTTCTCAAGTCCTTCAATTCGGCATCCAGCGATTCTTCCTGCGCCGTCACTTCATCGATGACCAGCCCCTCGCACTCGGCTTCAAGCTCTTCAACGGTCTTGCCATCACCATCCTGCTGAAGCTTGTCGATGATCTCTTGCCGTTCCTTTCGAAGCGCCCCTTGATTGTCGGACCGTTCGATCGCCGCCTTCAGCTGCGCGTTCTCATCAACGCCTGCGGTCTGCTTGAGGTGGGAGATGGAAGCCGCCAGCTCCCGCCGCCGACCTTCAAGGGTCTCGATCTGCTCTCTTAGCCCTTCCACGTCCTCGTCCTGCTTTTCCCGCAGACCCTGAATCCGCTCGGCCTTGTTAAGCCGCGTCTCCAACGTGGCCACGGCATCATCCGGGCCTGCATCAACTAGGTTCGACGCAACAACGGTAACCAGCTCGCCGACCACTTTCTCGAAGTCGGCAATGTCGCTTTGAATCTTCTCGATGCGGTCGTGCCGCAGTGAGCTGATCCGACCGGCTGTTTCGCGCATCTGGTCGATAATGCCGATCTGCGCATCGACGGCTTCGGCGGCGGTATCGGCGGCAAGCCCGAGATCACCAAGCGCGGCAGCCCATTTCTTCTGCCATTCACCCAGCGCCTTTTCTGCCGCTTCAAGGTCCCGCTCCCGACGCGAAACAAGCTTGTCTGCTTCGGCGATATCCTCTTCGAGCTGGGTCTTCTTATCGGCCTCCGCCTGCCGAACCCGCAGCTCTTCCGCCGCCCGTTCGACGACAGTGTTCAGCCCATCCTTTTCCAGCGAAGCGATATCAACGCCCAGCGCTGCCAACTCACCAAGCAGCTGCTGCCGCGCCGCCTGCTCCTCACCACGAGCGGCCTCCAGCGCGCTTTGAGCTTCTTCCCGCACTTCGATGGCCTCTATCACCTCATCGCGGTCCTCAAGCCATTCCAACATGGTCTCAGGCGCTTCCGGCTCAAACGGCGCCGCAGTCCACAGCGCCGCCCAATCAGCCTTCAGCTGCCTGCCTTCCTCTACAAGCTTCGTCTCGTTTTCCTGCACCTGCTCGAGATGGGTTTCCTGCTCACCGATCTTGCGCTTGATCTCGGCGATGCGCCCGGCCGCTTCGGCATGGTCGAAGCGCCGGTCCGCCAGCTCGTCGGCCCTGACGACGGCGGGTTCAAAGGCACCTGCCAAGTCCTCGATCTCATTTTTGTACTGTGCAGCCTGGTCCGCCGGAATCGGCTGGCCCTCGATATGGTTGAGCTTCACCAGCTGCCATACGGCATCCCGACGCCCGCGTGCGTCTTTCAGCTCTTCGGCGGTAACCACCTGCTCGTCGCGTACGGCCCGCTCAAGGGCTGTAAGGGCACCGTCCAGCTCCTGCTGAACGGATGCAGCCTGCTGCTGCGTTTCCTTCAGCCGCCGCTGCCAGTCATCCTGCTTTTCATGTTGGGCCTGCACCTTCGCCCGAGCCGGCACGGTCATCTCCGTCAGCGCCGGTTCATCTTCAACACCGGGGTCGAGCGCACCAAGCCGCCGGCTTACCCGACCCCTGGCGTTCTTCAATCCCTCATCCGCAGCACGTACCCGCCCGGCAATGTCTCCCTGCTCGCGGACGGTCTTCAGGGCAATGGCCAGCCGGGACACGTCGGCAGGCTCACCGGTCTCGGCAAGCTCGTCCTTCAGTCCCACATGCTCTTCTTTCGCTTCTGCTAGCAACTGGGCCTTGCTGCCAACATCACTCTCCAACTCACCCTTTTGATTCAGAAGAGACCGCACGACACTGACCTTCGGCCGCGGCGGAATGCGCTCGATCAGAGCAGCTGAATCTTCATCCCGCCAGCCAAGCTCGGCGGCATCGCCTTTCAGCTCGTTTTCAGCGGCATGAAGCTCGGCCTCGCGCTTGGGCAGGTCTGCCTTTTCACCGCGAATCTCGATACGCCGCTCGCACACCTGGCGCACATCCGCTGCCCGCTGGATGATGGTCTCGTCGAATGTCAGCTTTCCCAGCGCCTCTTTGGCGCCCTGTAACTGCTCCTTCAACGTGCCGATACGTGCGTCTATCCCAGCGTCCTTACGCTCCGCCTCGACGACAAGCTCGGCTGCATCCTCGGGGAGGGCGATGACGTCCCCAAGGGCATCAATTAGCCCGTCCAGCTCTTGCTTGCGCCGCACATCGCGAAACACCCGCCGTATCCGGCTCAGGCGGTTGCGCGTGGTCGTCGCTTCACTGATCGCCTCATCAATTTCGCCGTAAGCCTCTTCGGCCTCTTCATAGGTCTTCTTCAGCTCCCGCCATTTTGCGGCGCTGAGGGTGTGCTCGCGCAGCTCCTTCGTGGCCTCGCCAAGCTTGTCTTCGGCGATGTAGAACTTGCGGTGCTTGGCCCGCCGCGCGCTCCAAAGGTCATCCGCCTCGTCCGCAAGCTGGGTCAAGCGCTCCCGCAATCCCCCGATACCGGCACCGGCGGCGAACAGCGCCTGGCCGACGTCGTCCTTGGCCTCCAGGATTTCCCGGCCGCCGGCTTCAAGGCGTGTGTGATCAAGGCAGAACATGCGCTCGAAGAACGTGCGATCGGCCCCGGCAAGGTAAGGCCGCAACACGCCTTCTCCGCCGGGAACAGGCGTGCCCTGCGGCCCCAGCAGCGTGTCCTTGTTGCCTTTGCGGCGCAGCACCTCCAGCGTATCCGCGCCGTTTTCCAGAACGGCGCCGATGCGCATGTCCTTGTAGTCATGCAGGAAGCCGTAGGGCGAGTGCATGGGGATGTCGAACAGAAGATCCTCGATCGCGGAGAGCGCCGTGGACTTACCGGCCTCGTTCGGCCCGAAGACGATGTGGAAGTCGGACTTGCCGGCAGGCAGCTCAAGCGACCTGTCGGTGAAGTGGCCGTAGCGCAGCAGATCAAGACGTCTTACCCGCACGCTCAATCCTCCTGCGCTGTGAGCCGTGCGGACAGATAGGGCGAGACCTCGGTCATAAGCGCGGCATAGTCACCGTCAATAGCGGCCTTTAGGATACTGTCGTCAATATCGCCGCGCACTTCGTGGGGCAGCTGGCGCACGAGCTTGCCGATGTCGTCCTCTATCTGCGCCAGCAGGGCCGTATCGCCACTCGCCTCCTGCAACAGCCGCTGTAGTTCACCGATGGCGTCTTCGCGCTGGGCCAGGGTATGCGCATCGCTTTCCGGCTCGGTGTTGATGACCACCTTCTCCACCCAGGCAACTTCATCACCAAGGCCAAGCGCACCGGCACGGGCGTCGGCCAGCAGCCGGTCTTCGGACGCGACAAGCTGATCGTGAACGACCGTGCGTGCTTCAAGCTGGATGCGGCAGGCCAGAAGCCGCCCGTCGGCCTCATTGGCGACGGCGGACGCCACGGCATCGCGGATGCGATCGGTCACATCACCGACGTTATCGATATCCTTGAGAGAAACGGACAGGACCGCCCAACGCACCACGTCACAGGGTACTGTCGTCAACTCAACGATTTCACCGTCTTCCACAGTGACGAGAGCTGCTCCCTTGGCCCCAGTCTCCCGCGCGTGCCGGCCCTGAAGATTGCCGGGGAAGACGACATGGGGCTTTTCGCGCAACACGCTTGCCTGATGCACGTGTCCCAGCGCCCAGTAGTCGTAGCCCTTGTTGGTCAGGTCTTCGAGTGCGCACGGGGCGTAGTTTTCATGGCCGCCCATGCCGCCAAGGCCCGTGTGCAGCACACCGATGTTGAAGGCCCCCGAAACCGGGCCGGGATAGTCGGGCACAAGGTTGTCGGTAACATCGCGCTGCCGGAAGCTCTGTCCGTGCAGCGCGACCTTCAGCTCGTCGAGCGCAAAGGTATCCGGCTTGCGCGTGCCGAAGACATGCACGTTTTCGGGCAGGTCGAGCCGCCGGGTGATCTGGCTTGCGGCATCATGGTTGCCGTGCAGCAGGTAGACCGGGATACCTTCCTTATTGAGCCGCCCCATCTGGGCGGCGAAGAACAGCCCGGTCTTATAGTCGCGCCAGTCTCCGTCATACAGGTCACCGGCGATGATCAGGAAATCGAGGTTTTCCTCGACCACCAGCCCGACAAGCGTATCCAGTGCCTCACGGGTCGCCGTGCGCACCCGTTCGACGAGGTTGCCTTCTTGGCTGGCAAGGCCCCTGAGCGGGCTGTCGAGATGAATGTCGGCGGCATGCAGAAAGCGGAAGGATGTCATTACATCCTCCTGTTCATTTGCTTGTTTATTGCCGCATTAGTTCGTCTCATACGAGCACGGTACCAGTCGATGCGATATAGCAGCAAGAAAAAGGCGGCCTATGCGGCCGCCTCCGTCGTCTCCTGCAAGCCGTCGAGATAATCGACCGCCTGACTGGCCTTGCAGGCGGCGGTGAAGATCGCCTTCTTATCGCCCTTCATGATCCGCAGCCAGTGGTCGATGTAGGCGGCGTGATCATCACGCGGCGTCGCCGTGATACCGAGCGCTGCACATAGAAAAGCTGAACCAAGCTCGGCCACCAGTTCCTCGGCTGCATAGGCGCCGTCGCCGAAGCGCTTGCCGAATTGCCGGTCACAGCGCTTGAGCGGTCCGGTCCAGTGCGTCAGCTCGTGAAGCAATGTGCCGTAGTAAGCTTCGGTTGCGCTGCTGCTGTCAGACCCGACGAATCGCTCGCGGTCGGGCAGCTGGATGAAATCATCGCCCGGACGATAGAACGCCCGCGTCCCGCCATGACGGATGTCGGCGCCGGTGCTCCGCACGAAGCTCTCGGCATTCTCGTCGATCTCCACCGGGTCCTTCGGCTCGGGCAGATCGACCTCGTAGCCGTCGACCTGATCGGTGTTGAAGACCCGGCTTGCGCGGGCGAACAACCGCTTGCCATTTACGACTTCGCCGTCGTCGTTTTCGCCTTCGATCTCGAACTCCTTGTAGAAGACGACGAGAGAGGATTTCTCACCCTTGCGGACCTGGCAGGCCATATTTTGCCACTGACGATAGGTGCCCCACGTGCCGGACGAAAAGCCGCGGACCTCGGACGCTGCCCACAGGGCCACGATGTTGACGCCGCGATAGTGGTTGCCGGTGTCGATGTTGACAGGGCGGTTGAGGCCGCTGCCCGCGCGGTGCCACGGCATCTGCCACTGGCCTGCGCCGTTTTCGATGGCGGCGATGATGGTATCGGTCACCTGCTGGTAGACGTCGGTGCGATTGGTTGCACTCATCATTCTCTCCTTGCCGTTGCTCCGGCCGCCCCATGCGGCCTTCTGACGGCAACCGGAGAGACGACGGCTCAGCCGGGCGGCAACACCCGAAGGGCCGCAACGGAGTGGAGGATTGGCGTAGACCGCCTTTTTGGAGCGCAGCGATCGCGAGGAAGGTCGAAGGCCGGGGAAAAAGGCGCACGAAGCCTATTGCGCCGAACGGCGCCGGCGTCAGGTTTGCCGATTTGAAGAAGGACGCGGGGCGTGCTGGGTCAGTGAACGCATGGTTGGAGAGCCAGCGCCCAATTCGTCACGATCGACGAAGAAGAAGGGCCGGAATTAGTCGCATGTCCGATCGATATTCAGGAGATGGTCATTGCCTGGGACGGTCCGTCCCGACCACAGCGATCAAATACCGACGACCGGTACAAATGGCTCGACGGGGCCTGACGACAAATCCCCCGCTGGACGGGGGCAAATGCAGCCGACTCCAATAAGACTCGCTTTGCACAGGTTCCCAATGTTCTGGTAACCGGTCCAGGTGGTGCCGCAGAATGCGTAGGTCGTACCATTTTCTTCAATCTGCCCCATCTGCCTGTCCCAGAAAAGAAAGCTTTCCCGGTCCTGGTTAGAGAAGATGGTGTGGCCGCCTGTCGAACATTCGCCGGGATTGTCACCTCGGAGCTGGGATCCAATACACCAGTCATTGTCAGCACCAGTACACCCCGTGCTTGCACAGGTTTGGGACGACGTTCTGGACCAACTCTGATAATGAGTTCGCATTTGTCAATGACAGACGCGTAGCGTTCTTGGGCACTGGCGACGAAAATCAGCAGGGTATCTATATCGAAAACGGAGACACGCTCGAGAGATTGATCGAGAAGTCTATGGAGCTGGACAACAAAATTATCTCGGATCGTATGTTTCGTGGTTTGACGCCACATCGTTTGGTTCGCCCCCGACCGCGAAAACGAGCCCTGGACCCGTATCGGAGCGCAGTGGCCGCCGAAGAACGGCAAAGGCTTCCGGCAGGTGCTCAACGTCATCCCGATCGCGCCGGGTCGGATCTTCGTCCGCCCCAACGAGCCGAACACCGGAGCAGCCGCTTGAGGCGGCTCCACAACTCCGGAGGACCACGCCATGAGCCTCAAGGACACCTTCCGCCAACTCGCCCAATCGTCCTGATCCGGAACTGCAAATGGAACGGCGTGCGGATCGAAATCCGCTACCGTCCCTGCTGTTACTCTGTTTCCTCGAGATTAACGGAAAGTCATATCGCCTCGCCCAGAGCAAAGCACGTAAACTGGGCTGACGACCCCCCAGAAATAAAGGAGGCACGGGTGCGCTCTAAACTCTTGCGGTCAGCGCGCCCTTAGCGCCGGCTGCAACGACGCGCCTCGCAATGGCCGGAAATCAGGGTGCCCAGATGGTCGGGTTTTACTGCGCCATTGACAGATATTCGGAACACAGATTTTCAATTATCCAGGTTCGCTGGTTTCCCCATTCCTTTGCAGCAATTCTCCTGTCTAAATGCGCATTCCTGTTTGTCGGCTCTTCGGCCCAATAGGCGTAATCCAGCCAGCGAGACACTCGATAAGTTACATCTGGTCGAAAGTCCTCCCATTCTGCCACTTTTTTGGCAACCTCCGGCCGGATTACATATGAATCTTTGCGATAGTGTTTGAGAAATTCAGCTACCTTCAGGGCTGTTTGTCCTCCCATTGCAAAAACCAAATCGTGACCCCATTTTTCAAACAGGAGTTTCTTAAACTCATTGTCAAGATTATCTTGATCCAGATCTCTATAGATGAGGCCCTCATCAGCTGGATCTATGATAGGACCAGTCATGTGATTTGCTTCTCGTTGAGAGTCGTACCTTGTCTTTTGTTGGTCGCCTACACTCTCTAAAGCAAACCTTTCAACAAACGCAGATCTAAACTCCTTACACATTTTTGCCAGTACCGCCTTCGATGCGGCATTAATATTGTTTGCTTTAGTCCAATCTATGGGTTCGACGCTCCAAAGCCGAAGTTTCATGCATTCATCGATTAAATTTCCGTCTTTGTCTAAGGGCTGAGTTGACTGGTAGCACTTTGCGCCAAAGCCCTCCAGTTTTAGAAGCATTTCTTTAAGTTCATCCCGCTTGGCTTTAATTTCTTGCCTGAATTCGACAATATCTGTGTTAGAGATCGAAACTGTCGCGTTGAAGATTGAACTCAGCCTTTCGACCTGATTGTTAAGCCGCCTATGCGCCTTCAAGCCAGCCTTGACCGCCTCGTCCTGGAGGCTGGATCGAGAAAACTTCGCAG
Source organism: Alphaproteobacteria bacterium (assembly GCA_965232515.1). Lineage (GTDB taxonomy): Bacteria > Pseudomonadota > Alphaproteobacteria > JANQKO01. Next base: position 5,306,746 of record CBDDPY010000002.1, read on the forward strand.
CGCCAGCCAATTGGACTTCAGTTGGCCAAACCTTCTTCTCTTTGTCGAATATCGTGTCGACTATCGTCAGTTGATGGTTCCTTGCTGCAGACGTGTAAATATTCAATTCTTTGATATGATTTGACAAGGCGTTTCTCACCGCACCAAAATCTTCATAGTCATTGGAAATTCCCGAAACAACATCTATGCTATTCGCACCTATGAAGTACCCATAAGCTGATACAGACGCGATCTTTGATAGTTTATTAAGAAAGCTTGAAAAGTCACGTCTTACCTTTCCACTGAAACTTGCGCCCTTTGCGTGGGCAGACATGCTTTCCTCAACTTCACTTATGATTTGATTAGAGATGTTTCTTGCCGAATAAACTGCGACGACAAGCGCAAACCGGTTTTGACTCGAGACAAAATGTGTACCGCATTTACTGTAAAATTCGTCCGGGCTTTCTGAATTTTTGAGTGCGGCCTTTCCTAATTCCGTAAGCTCTATCTCCGAGGCAATAACGTCCCCAAAATCAATGTCTGCAAAGAGCATCCAGTGGAGGGAGTCGGAATGAAAATCTAAATGATCAAATGTTGATTGAGAATAATTAAAGCCTCCCGAGACCGCACCAAATTTAGCATTGGCCTTTGCGGAAATACTTTCTGATACTGTGGATATCAAATCTTGTTCGCTGGATATTTTTTTCAATCTAAACAGAGCGCTCTCAATCGGGTTCTTTAAAAGCGACTTATCAATTTTTTCCCCATTTATCTTTATTGTTTGAATTTTGTCAGCTAAAGCTGGGATATGACTGAAGCAAAGCGTCGGATTTATTGAGATATTCCGATAATCAACACCTTGACCAAGATATACTTTTTTTGTCGGCATATATCCATCAATGCTATCAGCATATGCGGAACAACTTGCCAAGATAGACAAATAAACTAATTGGCGGAGTTTGGACTTTTTCAACATCGAACTACCCTCCAAGTCTGTGCGATTCTAATGTAGATACGCACGTTGCTGATGAAATTTGAGGCGCAGTACGAGGTGCTGGAGGCGTTGGTCACCAAGTTGAATGAAACCACCACGCTGGTGGAAAACATGGAGATCTGTATGGACGCATCGCAGCATTACGACCGTAAAGAAAACCGACTTGTATTTCAATAAAAAGAAGGCGCTCCCCATGTTTGGCTCCCCTTGCCATCTGTTCGTCTTATGGGGCGTATACAAACTGCTGACTGACGTTTCTTGACACATGCTGGAAGCGCACCAGTCAGAACAGCGTCATCTGCCGATTCCGAGCCTCCTGCTCGATCCAAACGTCGCCCTCGGCCGCCTTGTCCAAAGCCTCGCGGATGTAATCCGCAGGCCCGCCGGCGGCCTCAATGTTCGCTGCTGGCTCAAAATGAGACAGGCACCCTGTCTCGGTGAGCGGCAATGGAGAACGCGCCGGCTCGACGCTCGTGATTTCGATGTGCGCCATCGCCGTGCCGAACACGTCACGATAAGCTTTCGACCAATCGGCACAGTAGCGCACTTCGATGCGAATGCCGCGCCAGTCGAGGTGATGCACCTCGCAAGGGTGGGAGGTGGTCATGCGACCACCTTCCCTTTGGAGCGCGCCTCGTTCGCATAGGCCGACAGAGGTTTGTCGGCTTCGAAGTAGCGGTCGCGCTCGATGCCGAGGCCGTACGGGAGCCGCACACTCGCCAGCTCGCTGATGCGGACGGAGCCAAGCTCCGGGGTGCCGAAGCCGAGGTCGCACAGACCGAAGGCGATGTCGGTATCGTCCGGGTCCAGTTCGGTCAGCAGCCAGGTGGCCGCACCGACCGGGTTAAACAGTTTCACGACGGGTCGATGGTCTAAAGGCTCGAGGCTCTCCATCAACCGCTCGTGATTGATGCGTCCGTTGCGCAGCAGCTTTCGACGGATTTCCTGTGTCAGCAGTTTCATCGCTGATTCTCCTATTGGGAGAGCGCGAGGGGCTATTGCCCCCCGGCTCCCGTGTCGTTGTCGAAGTCCGTCGGCATGCGCAGGGTCAGCTTGCCGTCGAATCTGATCGGCATGGCCTTCAGCTGGACGTTGAGGCCGTTGCCGTCCTCGTGCATCCAGGCTGCGCCGATGCGGTTCCACTGGTTGGACTTGCCGTTTCCGCGTTCCTCTACATGGAAGACGATGAAGTCCGGGTTGTTGGTGGCCTTGTTGCCGCCAGTCTTGCGTTTGGTCGCCATGGTTCTCTCTCCTTTTGATCTGTTGGGCCGCGCCCATCGCGGCCTTTCCGGCTGGGCGACTTGGACGAAGAGTTGAGGGACGGACGTCATACGGTCTTCTCGGGAGACCGATTGCGGCGGAAGATCGTTGCGAACGGTCCGCTTCGGCCTATCGATTGCTGGGGAAAAAGGCCGGCGTGGGTGGCTGGCCCGTTCAAAAGGTTTGGGAGACCGCGACCGGCGAAGAGCGGCCACAAGCCCAACTACCGGCACCGGCGGCGGCGAGAACTGCGAAGCGCGAGACCTGTGGAACGGCGGCGCCTTGCAAGGTTTGGACACGGGCACGCGCCGCGCACCGAAAGAAATGCCGATCGCCTGACAGGCGAGAAGCGAATGACTGCTTTGGCAATTAACTGCTGGTGAGAATTGCGTGTTTCAAATTGAAAGAATTGACGGCTAAACTGCTCTACTGAAGCTGGTGCAGTAAGTGGTCAGGCACGACGGACGGTCGCGGGAACGTTCCTCGTAAGAAGGGGGAATGACCATGTACTCGATCTGGTTACCGCTGTTCTTTGTCCTGACGCTGGTGCTTGCGGTCAGGAGCTTTCTCGTACTTCGACGCAATCGCTACAATCGCGGTTGGGGAACGCGCTGGCCTCTGGCAATAGCGACGGCGCTATACACGCTGGCGGTACTTGTGTGGTGGGGCGATCCGGGACTCGGTTTCGGCTGCCTGCTCATCGGGGCCGCCTTTTCGATCGTCAATCTGATCGTGAGGTTTTTTACGCGAGGGACCCGGAAGGAACCCGCCGCTGCGCCTGAGACAGCGGCGCAACCTGGAATAGCGTCTCAATCGAGCGACGACGGTTCGGCAACTGCGGGTCAGCAGACTAGCGCCACCGTGTCTGCATCGGTCGTATCGGCGGAAGGTGTCGGCGGGTTCGGCTCGTTCGCCGGCGCCGCGGACTGAGGGGGATCGCATGTCGCTTTCGAACATGTTCATTCAGATGGCTCAGAGGAAGCTGACGGAGAAGGCTTTCGAGGGCGGCTCGCGGATAGGCTTCAGTGTGGCGCTTAAACGACATGCTGAACAGCTGGGAGACGCCGGCACAGCGCGCGCCCGAGAGGCGTTCGATCACTATCTGAAACACACAGGTGATTCTGGACTCGCGACGGAACTCGCCATCGAAGAAGCCTATGAATGGTTGCGGAAGCAACAGGAGCCGGAACCGGCCCCGGACATGCACGGCTCGGCCCGGTGGGCCTATTTCTCGGAGTTGGAACGCGGAGGACTACTCGGCGACCCGTACGAGATGGACAACCTTTCCAGCCGGATCGGTTTGGGCAAGCTTGCCGTCGCCCAAAACGATTCGGGCCAGTCAGCCGAAAACCTGAACAACGAAGTTTTCTGGTCGGGCGAAGGACCGATGCTCACCGTGGCTCCGACACGGTCGGGCAAGGGTATGAGCCAGATCGTTCCGACGCTGTTGCGCTATCCTGGCAGCGTGCTGGTGATGGACCCGAAGGGTGAGAACTACAGACTCACGGCGGGCTACCGCCACATTCAGGGTTCGCGCATTTTCAAGCTGGACCCGTTCAATGTCCTGAACGGAACGAAGGATGCCAACGATCCAATCGACTACGGTGAGACGGACGCGTTCAACCCGCTGGACTATCTGCGCACCGAAAGCGATGCGCGTACACTTGCCCACCTGCTGCATCCGCCGGTCCCGGCGGGCCAGTCGGCTGGCGCGAAGTTCTTCGCGGACGAAGCGATCAACTTTCTCACTGCGGTGATCCTGTTCGTCAGCCAATCCGCTTCACGAAAGAACCTGGCTGAAGTCCGGCGTGTGACGACGCTGGACCCTGAGGATCAGAAAAACTTCCTCGCGGCGATGGCGAAGAGCGACAACGACACCGTCGCCAGTGAAGGCAAACTCGCCCTTCAGAAGCCGCGAGACAAGCGTGTGGAGCTTTTCCGCAGCCTGAACTCGGAGCTGGCCATCTGGAGCGAGAAAGCCCTCCAGAAAGCGACAGAGCGCTCCGACTTCAACTTCGCCGACATGAAGGACGAAACGATCACGGTCTACGTGATCCTGCCGTTCGATCAGATGGAGGCGTTCAGCAGCTTCATTCGCATCGTGTTCACGACGGCGATCGGCGCGATGCTGAAAAGCCAGCGCAACCTTCAAATACCGGTTCTCTTCCTGATGGACGAGTTTCCAAGCATGGGTGCGCAGGACAAGATCGTCGACAGCGTGAGTTACCTTTCGGGCTACGACGTACGTCTGTGGATCATCACGCAGACGATCAAGCGACTGACGGACACCTACCCGACAAAGTGGGAGGACCTGATTGAACAGGCTGCGGTCAAAACCTTCATGGACGCCCGCACCTCGACAGCCGAGCTGGTGTCACGTTGGATGGGGCTTTCGACGGTGGCGTACGAAACGAAGAGTTCCGGGTTTTCGTCCAGCTACTCGTCAGCACGGGAACCGTTTTCGACTGGCGCTGCTGGCGGCGGCGAAAGCCAGACGACGGGCATGGCCTATACGGGCAGACCGCTGATGACGCCTGATGAAGTGCAGGAGTGGTTCGGACGCAAGTACCAGAGCCATCCGAATCTCGGCTTGCTGACCGCCTGCTTCGTCGAAGGCCAGCGGCCTTTCGCGACCATGCGTCCGTTCTGGTTCCTGAACCCGTCGCACACGGCGATGGTGGAGCGTGGCCGCGATCATCTCGGGGGACTGGCGCCGGGCGCATGGCGCGAAAAAGCCAGCGGTTCAGCGGCCAAGCGAGCGATCTGATCGAAAAGCTGGACGAACATCGAAAGCAACTGGATTACTCGTACGGCTAAGCGCGGCAAATTTACCTCTGCTTGTCACGTGATCTGTCCTCGCGCTCTTCTTGGCGCATATCATCGCGAAGGTCTGGTTCCTGCTCCCTGACGCTCTCCCACCAGCGATCGTTATCGGAGCCCTGATCGTCGCGCCGCCCTTCTGTCTCGGATCGAGACACCTCGCGCGTTTGATCGCGTGCCGAACCGTCCTCGTGGCGGGCATCGACGCGATCCGGCTCAAGCTCGTTTTCCCACCATTTGTCGTTATCGACGCCACGGCTGCGCTCGTACTGCCGATCCGCCTCGTCGAAGTCGCGGTCCATGCGCTCCTGAACCTCCTGCGGTGCAGGTTCGCGCTTGAGCCCCATTTCGCGTTCACTCAGTTGCGCTGACTGCTGCATCAGCCGGTGGATCTTTTCTGTCTTCTGATCATCGGACAGCAGCGGGTCTTTCTGGACCATCTCGAGATCACGTTCGATCTGGCGCCGCTCGGCGCTTATCGCGCGCTCGGAACGCCTTTCTTCGATAGGTGCTTCGCGGATTTGCTCGGGTGGCTCGGTCCGAAGATATGGCTGTACACGGTCACCGTCCTGCTCATCGTCTCGATCGTCTCGTTGAGCATGGTCGCTTCCCGGGGACACGGGGCGCCCGTCCCGATCCGGAACGGGCCGATTTTCCCGGTCCCAAAGGTCGAGTAGTTCTCGCTGATCGGTTTCTCCCAGGCCGAGTCCCCGTTCCAGCTCTTCGCGATCTACCCGCGTGATCAAGTGCTCACGCTTGGCGTGCAGGGCTACCAGGTTTTGGTCCTGAGCACGGATGTCGTCGAGTTTCTCCGGCTCACGTTTGCCGAGTTCGCTGATTTGACGCTGAGCTTCAACAAGCTCCTTGTAGTTGGTTTCCATAGCCTGAACCTCCTGCGAGCGCTCGACCCTGCTGCCGGTGTCGATCTTGCGGTAGTCCACCTCGCGAACGTTACCCCACTTGCTGCGGTATCTGACGACTTTCGACTCGGGTTGCTTACCGCGTGCGACCATTTCCCGGACACGCGGCCCCTGATGGACCTGAGGCGGCCGATCGATACCCTGTGCCTTCAGGGAACGATGATCGACCGATTTGGCGATGCCTGCATTTTTCAGGGCGGCGTTAGTCAGCTCTTCCCATGCCCGGCGTGTGCTGGTGACGAACATATTGCTGTCGAGCGACCGATTTTTCTTCCCGAAAGCGTCTCCTTCGATCGGTCGCGTCGTGAGCAACATGTGACCATGAGGGTTGCCTTCCTCATCGTCGTGGATGTTGAAGTCGACAATCAGTCCCAGGGCCACGAACCGCTGGGCGAAGGCGCGGCCCAGCTCGATGTTCTGTTCGAGTGACATCTCTACCTGAAAAGCGAGTTGAACTTCCTTGCATAGCCTCGCGTCTTTACGCTTCTCCGCTGCCTCTGCCCTGTTCCAGAGTTGCTCGCGATCATGTGCCCACAGGGGCGTGTCATCCGGCGTGATGATCTCACTATGGGTGACGTCCTGTTTTCGCGAGAAATCGGAATACTGCTTCTCGCGCTCGTTCCAGAGTTTTCGACTGCTGCGATACGCCGCTGCCGCGACCGCACTTTTGCCATCGCGCCTGCTGACGTTTTTTATGGTCAGGTGATACATCGCCGTTCTCGATCACCTACGTAGCTCACAGGTCGGACGGCAGGCAGGCTCGACGTGGTCCCCCTCACTTCGGGGGGACCCGGCGAGACTGCCGGGGTGCAGGGGGTATCCCCCTGCCGCACTTCCGCGTTCGTGGCGGCAGCTTCGCTGCACCGCGAACACGGCAGCGTCGCGTCAATGCGTACGCGTTGCGCGATGCGTAAGTGCGCCGTTCTTTTTGAATGTTACATCAACGGGATGGCGACGAGGACCGCCAGAAGCACCCGAGTCGGCGCCAGGCGGGATATCAAATGCTTAGCTGGCCCAGAAATACACAGTTTCTTACACATACACAAATACATTCGAAAATATATCAATAATATCAAATAATTACGATATACCCAACAACACTCAAAATCACGTTTCTCCGGAAGTGCCTGTTCGAGTCAGGCCGGGGGCACCACCCTTCGCTCTTCGAGCTTCGGGTGGCAGGCCACCAGAAGATAATTAGACGAAGGCGTGTCCTCCGAAGCCTTGGCGTAGGCGGGCGTGGTCAATCTCGTTTTGCGGCAATTTCTGCAAAAAATCTCTCTTTACGGCAATTTAACACGGGTCTCCGACACTTCGCGGCAACCGAACACCGCCATCGGGCCTGGAGACCGGCATGACACCCGAACAGATCGCGCATGTGCAGAACACCTTCAAAATGGTGCTGCCCATCAAGGAAACCGCCGCCAAGCTGTTCTATGACCGGCTGTTCGCGCTCGATCCCGATCTCAGGCCCATGTTCAAGGGCGATATGGCCGAGCAGGGCCGCAAGCTGATGACGGTGCTGGCGACGGCCGTCGGCAACCTGGAGAAGCTGGACGAGATCCTGCCGACCGTGCAGGCGCTGGGCGAGCAGCACGCCGAGTTCGGCGTCACGCCCGAGCACTACAATACGGTCGGCGAGGCGCTGATCTGGACGCTGGAGCAGGGGTTGACCGACGCGTTTACGAGCGAGGTCAAGGAGGCCTGGGTCGCCGTTTTCAGCGCGCTGTCCACCGTCATGCAGGATGCCGCCGCGAAAAAGGCGGCCGCATAGAAATCGCCGCCGTTCCGCATTCGCTTGCGGCGCCGCTGGCGGCATCGACGGTCTCGGCCGCTTTGGCGCGGGCCGCGCTGTCGCCGGCCAGTATCGCCGCGCTCCCGACCCCACTGATCGGCCTTGGTCTCGCGCGGCGCGGCGTCCACAAGACATAGACACAGCCGAAAACACGCGTGATCACGGCGGCCCAACGGGTCGCCGTTTTTGGTCAAACCATTGATTTTGCGAAAACTTGTGATGCCAAGCGCGGTCTCACCCGTGGTTGCGGCATCCCCTAATTTTTCCCACGTTAAGCGATTATTTGCTCTCGCTGATCTAAGCTCGGCAACGTTCGGCGGTCGTCCGAACGCCGTTGCGGCACGCGCCGCGGACGACGATGAGGGGGTCATCGTGCAGGTAATCAGCGATCGGCAACAGACGCCGGCGGCCGATGCGCCGCAAGGCGAGGATCTGTCCAATTTGGAGATACTGGTGGTCGACGACAGCTACCACATGCGTCGGCTGCTTCGAACGCTGCTTCAGGTTTTGAAGGTCCGCAACGTCCACGAAGCCGAAAACGGCGCCGACGCGCTCGCGGCGCTCAGGTCGTCCCCTATCGACATCGTGCTGGCCGATTGCCAGATGCAGCCGGTCGATGGCATTCAGCTGGCGCAGAAAATCCGGCGCTCGGACAAGCTGCCGAATTCGGCCGTGCCGATCATCATGATCTCCGGCCATTCCAGTCCCGAGCTCATTACCCAGGCGCGGGACGTCGGCGTGCATGAATTTCTGCTGAAGCCGGTCTCGGCGACATCGCTGCAGGAACGTATCACGTCGGTATTGGCGCGGCCGCGTCCTTTCGTGCGCAGCGCCGGCTATGTCGGGCCCTGCCGGCGCCGGCGCGACCGCAATGCCTATGCCGGGCCGGAACGGCGCGGAACGTCCCGGACGGCGAAGTCCGACTAACGGAACACGGTGTCGGTTGGGTCGTTCCGATCGGCGATCGGGTCAGCCGCCGTTCTGAGCGGCGGGGCCGTTCAGGCGCATCTTGATCTTACCGAGCAGGCTCTTGGTTTCGCCGTCGTCCTCGACCACCTGGTTGTAGTCGACCTGGTGCTGCGACCGCATTGACGCCACCAGATTGGCGTCGGCGGCGTCCGGCGCGGGATTCTGGACCGGCGTGTCGGCGGGGACGGGGGCTGGCGTGGGCGCCGGATCGCTCACCGGCAGGGATTCGGCCGTGGCGGCGGGCACCGTCGCCGGCGGTTCGCTGGCGGGTACGTCCGGCGGCATCTGCGGTGCCGGCGGATCGGCCGGCGCGGCGCTGACCGACGCGGTTGCCGGCGTCGGCGGCGGGTTGGGCGCCTCGGCTTGCGGCGTCGGCGGGCTCTCCGGGCCGGCGGCTTGGGCCGGTGTCTCGGGGCCTGCCGGCGGCGCGTCCGCCGCGCCGCCGGCGCCCCCCGACAGCATGTCGACGTCGGCCTGCGAGATCGGCGAGTCCTCGTCGTGCTGCTCGATCAGGCGAATCATCGTCTGCAGCCAATTCTTCATCAACTTGTTTTCGTCGATCAGCTTTTTGTTCTCGTCCTGCAGCCGCAACAGCTCCAGTTCGACGTCCTTGTTCTTGTCCTGGCGGCCGGAAAGCGCGGCGGTTGCCTGCGCCACGCGGCCTTCCAGATCCCGCATCTCGAGTTCACGAAGATCGACCATTGCTGCCCTGTCGTCTGATGTGTCCGACCTGCCAATGCAGCAAACACTAGTGAAGATCGCTTAAGAGCCGGTAAAACGCGTGTCCTCGCGGGCGGGACGGGAAGACAAAAAATCCCCAGTTCTTGCCGGATTTTCGAATCTCGCCGCTGCCGGGGCTTGTGGCAATTTTGCGACCTGCGGGGTTGGGCGGACGGCGTCGGCCGCCGGTCGTTGCCGACCGGGAAGCGTCGTCTGACCGCAAGGCAGGTCGATTGTGGTCGCGAATTGCGCTAGGATTGCGGCTCCGCCGACGGGCAACGGGTGATGACCCGACAACGCGCGACAATAGCCGCCCACCGCTTCGGCATGGGCCCCCGTTCGGGCGACGTCGAGCGTATATCCGGCGACCCGAAAGGCTGGCTGGCCGGGCAAATCGACACCGGGCCGGAGATGCCCTCGGCGTTTCGCGGCCTCGCGCCGTCGGGCGAGCATGCCGTCGCCTTTCTCGACGCCGTTTATGTCAGCGTCGCCGAGCTCGTGAGCAAGATCGGCGGCGAATTTCGTCAGGTCTACCGGCAGGAAGCAAAGGCGCGGATGACCGCGGCCATCGACAGCCCGCATCCTTTCCATGAGCGCCTGGTATGGTTTTGGGCCAACCACTTCACGGTCTCGGCCCGGCGCGCCATCGTCATCGGGCTGGCCGGCGGCTATGAGCGTGAGGCCATTCGCCCGCACGTGACCGGCAGGTTCGAGGATTTGTTGACCGCCGCGGTCTCGCATCCGGCGATGCTGCTCTATCTCGACAACGCCAACTCGGTGGGCGGCGGTTCTCGCCGCGGCGCCTATCTGGGCCGCGGCCTGAACGAGAACCTGGCCCGTGAAATCCTGGAGCTGCACACCGTCGGTGTCGATGCCGGCTATACCCAGGACGACGTCCGGGAACTGGCCAAGATCCTGACCGGCTGGACCTTCAGCGGCCGTTCGGGCTCGCCGCCGGGTGCCTTCGTCTTTACCGGCGGCAGCCATGAGCCCGGCAGCAAGACGTTGCTCGGCGAGCAGTATCTCGAAAACGGCGTCGAGGAGGGGCGGGCGGCGCTTCGGCGCTTGGCGAAACACCCGGCGACGGCAAGACATATCGCCGGCAAGATGGCCCGCCACTTCATTGCCGACGACCCGCCGGCCAGCGTTGTCAATCGGTTGGAGTCGGTGTTTCTGGAAACCGACGGCGATCTCAAGCAGCTCGCGCTGGCGCTGATCGAAATGCCCGAGGCCTGGGATCCGACATTGCGCAAGGTGAAATCGCCGCAGGAATATGTCGTCGCGGTGCTGCGGGCCGCCGGCGGCGACCACGATCCGGACGAGGTGCTGGCGACGCTGGAAAGTTTCGGCCACCTGCCGTTCATGGCGCCGTCGCCCGCCGGTTGGCCGGATTCGACGGACGCCTGGATCACGCCCGACGCGATGCTGCGGCGGGCCCGCTGGTGCGCCGAGGTGGCGCGCCGACATGCCGGGCGGATCGACGCCGGGACTGTCATGCGGGACGCCATCGGCCCGTTGGCCCAGGCGGCGACACGGCAGGCGGTCGAGCAGGCAGGCGACAATGAGGAGGCGCTTGCCTTGATGTTCGCCAGCCCGACCTTTCAGCGGAGATAGCGGATGTTGTCACGGCGCCAGATCCTGATGACGGCCGCCTATGGCGGCACGTTGCTGACCGCATTGCCCTTGAACGCGGCCATCGCACCGGCGCCGACCGACCGGCGTCTGGTTGTCATCAACCTGCGCGGCGGCGTGGATGGCCTGGCGCTGGTGCCGGCGATCGGCGATCCGGCTTTCGAAGCCCTGCGCCGCGAGCTGTCGCCGCTGACCGACGACATCGTCGCGCTCGACGGCTATTTCGGCCTGCACGAAAAGCTGGCGCCGCTCGGCGCCTTCTGGCGCGAAAAGCAACTGGCGGTCGTTCACGCGGCCGCGACCGCGCACCGGGGCCGCTCCCACTTCGACGCCCAGGACGAACTCGAGACCGGGCTCGACCGCCCCGGCGCGACGACGGCCGGTTGGCTGAACCGCGCGCTCGGCTATTTCGACGTGGCCGCGCCGCGTCTCGGCCTGGCGGTCGGCTATGACAAGCCGCGGATCCTGTTGGGGCCCGTGCCGGTCGCGACCTGGGCGCCACGTCGACTGCCGGCCGCCGACGGCCAGTTCCTCGACAAGCTGTTGCAGGTCAGCCGGCACGACGCCGCGCTCGGCCAGGCGCTCGCCGACGGCATGGCGTTCGCCGCGGCGAACGATGAACGGCTGGGCGAGGACGCGCGCGTCGCCGGTCCGGCCAGCGGCGGCCGCGCCAGGATCAGGCAGTTGGCGCGGGCCGCCGGCAAACTGCTCTCGGCCGAGGCGGGCGGGCGCATCGCCGCCCTCGACATCGGCGGCTGGGACACGCACGGTTTCCAGCATATCGCCCTGTCCTATCGCATGCCGTACCTCGCGGACGCGGTTCTGGCGCTGCGCGACGGCCTGGGCGATGCCTGGCGGCAATCGCTGATCCTGGTGGTCACGGAATTCGGCCGCACCGCCGGACCGAACGGCACGCAAGGCACCGACCACGGCACCGCCAGCGCGGCGTTGTTGATCGGCGGCGCCGTCGAGGGCGGCCGGATCGTCGCCGACTGGCCGGGGCTGCGCATCGACGATCTCCATGACGGTCGCGACCTGCGTCCGACCATGGATCTGCGTGCGCTGTTCAAGACCGTCCTGACGGCGCATCTCGGCATCGACCTGGCCTATGTCGATCGCCGTGTCTTTCCCGACCATGCCGGTATCCGGCCGCTCGACGGACTGGTGCGGACTTAAGCATACGGCCCACAGCTGCATATTTTTCTCGCCGCGCGGGCGGCGTTGCCGGGCTAGACTGTGCGGCGACGGAGGCATGTGTGACGCGGAACCTGATCATTCTCCCGGGCGAGGGCATCGGACCCGAGGTGATCCGCCAGGCTCGGCGCGTTATCGAATGGCTCGACGAGTATCGTGGGCTCGATATCGCTGTGCGCGAGGAAGCTTACGGGGTGGAGGCCTATCGCCGCCATGGCAGCGTCATCGCCGACGAGGTGCGGGCCGATCTGGCGACCGTCGACGCGGTGCTGTTCGGCGCCACCGGCGGCCCGGAATTCGAGGAAATCCCGCTCGAGGTGCGCCGCGCCGGCAGCCTGCTGGCGATCCGCCGCGAGATGCAGGTCTTCGCCAATCTGCGGCCGATCGTCGGCTATGCCGAGCTGGCTGACGCGTCCGCATTGAAGGCCGACGTGGTCGCCGGCGTCGACCTGATCGTCGTGCGCGAGCTGAACGGCGGCCTCTATTTCGGCGAGCCGCGCGGCATCGAGGATCTGCCCGAGGGCGGTCAACGCGGTTTCAACACGCTGACCTACGCGACCTGGGAGATCGAGCGCATCGCCAGGGCCGCGTTCGCGCTGGCGCAGGGCCGCGACGGCCGGCTCTGCTCGGTCGACAAGTCGAACGTGCTCGAGACCGGCCGGCTCTGGCGCGAGGTCGTGACGCGCGTCGGCGCCGAGGAATTTCCGGACGTCCGGCTCAGCCATATCCTGGTCGACAACTGCGCCATGCAGCTTGCGCGCGAGCCAAAGCAGTTCGACGTGCTGTTGGCCGACAACATGTTCGGCGACATCCTGTCCGACATTGGCGGCGCCGTCTCCGGCTCGCTCGGGATGCTGCCGTCGGCCTCGCTGGCGGCGCCCGACGCCGACGGCCGCCGCGCTGCGCTTTACGAACCGGTGCACGGCAGCGCGCCCGACATCGCCGGCCAGGGCATCGCCAATCCGCTGGGCGCTGTTCTGAGCGTCGCACTGATGCTGCGGCACTCGTTGGATCGCGAGGATGACGCGGCGCTGCTGGAACGGGCCGTGCGCAGGGCGCTGGGCAAGGGTGCGCGCACGCCCGATATCCGCGCGCCGAATCGGCCGGCCTTGTCGACCGAGGGTATGGGCGATGCGGTCGTCGCGGCGCTGGCGGAGGTCGCCTCGGGCTGATCGCGCCACGCGGAATCGGAGGAGACGTTGATGGACTACCGCGTGATTTCCGCCGACTGCCACGTCGATCTGATCTGGCTGCCGCCCGATCTCTTCACCGCCAACGCCACGGCGGCCATGAAGGACCGTATGCCGTTTGTGACCGACGGCGAGAAGGGGCCGGTCTGGGTCTCCCGTAACGGCGCCTATTTCGGCTTGCAGAACGGCATGGGCTCGGCCGGCCGCGAATACGTGCCCGGCCAGATCCATCGCTCGGACCGCATGGCCGAGCAGGGCCTTTATAACGACGGCAAAAAGGGCATCCGGCGGCTCACCGATCCCGATCTCAGGATCAAGGACCAGGATCTCGACGGCATCCAGGCCGAGGTGCTCTACGGCATCCTCGGCGCGGCGCAACGCCTTGACGACCCGCCGGCCGCCGTCGAGATGATGCGGATCTACAACGAATGGCTGGCCGACTTCTGCGCCACCCACCCCGAGCGTTTCGCCGGCATCGCCTCGATCCCGGGCGACGACATGGACGCGGCCGTCGCCGAGATCGAGCGGGTCGCCAAGCGCGGCGTCGTGCGCGGGCTCGAAGTGCCCCTGCAGGCCGACATGGCGCCGCTCTACGACGAGCGCTGGCGGCCGCTCTGGCAAGCTGCGAACGCCACCGGCCTGCCCGTGCATTTCCACACGATCGGCGGCAAGCGGCCGAACCTCGAGGCCATGGAGCCGTTGCAGGCGCGCCGGGCCTTCGCGGTCTACATCACCGGCTTTCAACTCAACATGGCGTCCAAGCTGATGGAGGTCGTTTATGGCGGCGTGCTGGAAGCCTGTCCCGACCTCAAGGTCGTGATCGGCGAGAGCGGCATCGGCTGGATCCCTTACGTGCTCGAGCACATGGATCTGGAATGGGAAGATCAGTTCAAGGACCTGACGCTGACCATGAAGCCGTCGGACTACTGGCGCCGGCAATGCCTCGCCACCTATCAGAGCGATCCCGTCGGCATTCGGCTGATCGACATCCTGGGCGAGGACAACGTCATGTGGGGTTCGGACTTTCCGCATCCCGACGGCGTTTGGCCCGACAGCCAGGACTTCATCGCGCGCGAGCTCGGCGGCGTGTCGCCCGCGATCCGGCGCAAGATCGTCTGTGACAACGCCGCCCGCCTCTATGGCTTTCGGACCGCCGCCGCCGATCGGTTGACCGCCTAAAACGGCTCTCTGTTGCCTTCGACGGCCGGCGCTGTGACGCGCCGACAGATCCTTGCCCGCGTTTGAACGCGCCATTGCCCTCGCCGATCGCCAATCTTCAAACATGGTTTAGGAGTTCTTAACCACTCCAGGCGACGATGATTCGTTTCTTAAGCGTAGCGAATCAATTTGGGGGGAAGAGGCGATGAGGACCTAGCGGAATGATCGGAGCAAGTAATGGGCATTGAACGCATGTCGGTTTTTTCGGGCGCAACGGGCGCTGTTGACTATGCCGGATTTTCCGGCGGCGCCTCGGATAAGTCCGATCAGTCCGCGACGGCGGCGTCATTGCTCGGCGATGCCCAGAAATTCTTGCTGCTGCTCCAGTTCATCGTCGTCAACCTGCCCGCGTTCGCGCTGCTCGCGGCGGCCTATCTGCAGGGCTGGATCGATGTCGTCATCGCCGCCGACGGCACCGGCCTCAGTGTCGGCATCTTCCTGGTGTTTCTGGGCGGCCTGGCGATCTGCGCGCAGAAAATCTGGGCCGTCAGCGCCGAGTTGAACAACGTCGACCTCGCTCAGCCCAATCCGCTGTCCTGGGCGGCCCGCTATCTCGGCGAGGTCGCGAACCGCGAAGCCGGCAGCCGCGCCATTTCCGCTTCCGCCCTGCGCGTCAAGGTCTTCAACCGTATCGCCGTCGTCCGCCACGTCGCCAACAGCCTGGTGCTGCTTGGCCTGATCGGCACCGTGCTCGGCTTCATCATCGCGCTGTCCGGCGTCGACCCGTCGGTCGCCGGCAACGTCCAGGCCATCGCGCCGATGGTCACCGGCCTGATCGAGGGCATGTCGGTGGCGCTCTACACCACACTCGTCGGCGCCGTGCTGAACCTTTGGCTGATGGTGAACTACCACATGCTGGCCGGCGGCGCCGTCAAGCTGGTGACCCGCCTGATCGCGATCGGGGAAGCCAATGCACGGCATTGATTTCGCCGAGGATGCCAACGACGACAGCACGGTCTTCCGCGATGTCATCATGCTGGCGCTGCTCGGCTTCGTCACCATCGTCATCCTGCTGCTGCCGCATATAAATCCGCCGACCGTCGCCGAGGCGACCACCGATCCGCCCGGCAATGTGCTGGTCGAGGTGCGCTGGCCGGACGAGTTCGACAGCGATGTCGACCTCTGGGTGCAGGCGCCGGGCGACCTGCCGGTCGGCTATTCCAATACCGGCGGCGACGTCTTCAACCTGCTGCGCGACGATCTCGGCCACAGCAAGGACGTCACCAACGTCAACTACGAGGTCGCCTACAGCCGCGGTACGCCGGCCGGCGAATACACGGTCAACCTGCATCTCTACCGCAACAATGCCGGCCGCTTTCCGATTCCCGTCACCGTCCAGGTCAGCCTGAAGAACCGCAAGAAGGGCCCGCCGGCCAAGATCGCGCTCGAACAGGTCGAGATGCGGCGGATCGGCGAGGAGCAGACCATCGTGCGGTTCTCGCTCGACGACGAGGGCAATCTCGTGCCGGGCAGCGTCCATCATCTGCCGCGGGGCCTGCGCACGTCACGCTAGTCCGCGGCACGGCCAGATCCGGATAGAACGCCATGGATAGCCAGATCTACCTGTTCGCCATCATGGTCCTGGTCGCGGCCGGTCTCGCCGGCATCACCATATGGTCGCGACGGCGCATCGCGGTCAAGCTGGTGGCCATCGGCCTGGCCGCGATCCTGATGGCGGCGTCCTATGTCAGCCTGGTCGAGCTGCTCGGCCGGCCCAAGCCGGTGGTCCTGGAATGGACGCAAGCCCATGTCGATCAGGCCGAGGTCCTGGCCGCCCGCCTGCACGAGGGCGAGGCGATCTACGTCTGGCTGCAGTTCCCGGACAACCCGCAGCCGCGCGCCTATGCCATGCCGTGGGACAAGGAGCAGGCCGAGGAACTGCAGCAGGCCCGCCGCAAGGCCGAGGCCGAGGGCGCGGCCTTGCAGATGCGCAATCCCTTCGTCGGCACCCGCGACCCGAACGAGCCGCTGTTCCACCCCGAGCCGCCGAAAGCCCTGCCGCCAAAGACCGCGTCCACGAACTAGCGCCGGCGTCCGGGCTCTCCGAGCCGACCTAGAACCGCACCACTGCCGAGACCGAGACGATGTCGACGTTGCTGTCGTAGCTGCCGCTGAGGTCGCCGCGGGCGAGATTGCCCTGGTCGGACGCCCGCAGATTGGTCGACACGTCAGGCAGGAACAGATGCGTGTAGGCCGCGCTCAGGCTCAGCCAGTCCTTCACCTGATAACCGGCGCCGATCGAGATCCAGTAGCGGTCGGCCTCGGGGATGCGCGGCGTGCGCCGTTCGGCGTCTTTCACGGTGCCTTCGTCGAAGGCGATGCCGCCGCGCAAGGTCAGCGCCTCGGTCGGCCGGTAGGTGGCGCCCAGCGACAAGAACCAGGAGTCCTTCCAACTCTCGTCCGTGAAGCTCGGATCGTCGGCCGGATTGTCGAACTCGATGATCAGCGCGTCGAAGGCGCTCCAGCGCGTCCAGGCCGCCTCCGCCATCACCGACCACTGGTCGTTGATGTCGTGGTGGACACCGAACGAGAACGATTCCGGCGCCTCGAAGTCGGCCTTGACGCCGCCGTCGGCGAACTGGCCGGTCGCGGCGTTCAGCACGCTGCCGACATTGCCCAAATCGAAATCGACATCGTCGTCTTCCAGCGTGTGCTCGATGCGCGACCGGTAGGCGATACCGAAGCGGGTCGCGTCGGAAAGCTCGTACAGCATGCCGAGATTGAAGCCGAAGCCGACATCGTGGCCGCGCAGCACCACCCGGCCGTCCTGCTGCACGTTGCCCGGCGACGGCGTGATGCCGGCGCCCGCCAGCACGGCGGCCAGGGTCGGCGAGCTCGCGGCGCCGAGCGCGGCGATGGTACCGAAGTCGACGGCGTTCGACAGCTTCACGTCGATATACTGGATCTGTGCGCCGACGCCGATCGACACGCCGTCGGCGACCTCATAGGCGGCGGCCGGGTTGATGTTCACGGTGGTCGCGCGGGAATCGAGGGCATGATAGCGCCCGGCCCAGTCATCCTCGTAGTGCGTTTTCAAGCCGAACGGCGCGTTGACGCCGAGGCCGAGGTGCAGATCGTAGCGCGTCGCCCAGGTCAGATAGAGCGACGGCACGAAGGCGTCCTTGCCGATATCGCCGCCGCCGTCGTCGCCGGAGATCGGCGTGCCCAGCACGGTCGAGGCGCCTTCCAGATCGAACGTGGCCTTGGGAACGATCAGCGACAGCGACGTCGCCGCCTGCTTTCCCTCGTGCCGCGTCAGCCCGGCCGGATTGAAGAACATGTAGGAGATGTCGTCGGCGCCGGCCGTGGCGCCGGCAAAGGCGTTGCCTTGCGCCGTCGCCGACTGTTCCTTCAGCGCGAAACCGGCCGCGAACGCGGCCGGCGCGACAGCAAGCATCGCCAATCCTGCGGTCAGTGCAACCGCCGCTGACCGTGCTTCACCCATGGAACCGAGCATGTGCTTTCCCCAGTTATTGTCCCCATCGCTCCCCCAACTCCGCGCCGGCGTAAACCCGCGGTAACGACACTGTCGTCGTTCTTTCACAATCCTGGGTGGTTGGTATAGTCCGGTCGGGCTGACGACCGTTCAAATTCTCGTGCGATATCCGACAGTCGCGGCCGCCGGACCGTTCCGGTTCCGCGCATCGGTCCGTCATGTTAGCTTCGCGGAAAAGCCCGAGACGCCGGCTATTCGACCGGCGCCGTGGGCGCGTAATTTGTGCAAGGGGCCCTCGACGTGGCGCTTTCCGGTATCCGTATCATCGATCTCACGCGCATTCTGGCCGGGCCGTTCTGCTCCATGCTGCTGGCGGACATGGGCGCCGACGTGATCAAGGTCGAGTCACCCGGCAAGGGCGACCCGGTGCGCGGTCAGGGAGCCAAGAAAGACGGCCTCAGCTGGTACTACGCCCAGTTCAATCGCAACAAGAAGTCGATCACGCTCGACCTCTATACCGACGACGGCCGCGACGTGCTCGCCGATCTGCTGCGCGGCGCCGACGTCCTGATCGAGAACTACCGGCCCGGCGTGCTGGACAGGATGGGTTTCGACGAGGCCCGCCTGCGCGACCTAAACCCCGACCTGATCGTCACCAGCGTCAACGGCTATGGCAGCACGGGGCCTTATGTCGACCGGCCGTCCTTCGATTTCATTGCCCAGGCCATGAGCGGTTTCATGAGCGTGAACGGCACCGCCGAGGGCGGCCCGCTCAGATCGGGACCGCCGATGAGCGATCTGGTCGCCGGCCTTTATGCCGCCTTCGGTACGGCCTGTGCGCTCGCCGGTCGCGGCCGTGCCGGCGGGCAACGGGTGGAAGCGAGCCTCACCAACGGCCTGATCAGCATGCTGGCCTATCTCAGCGCCGATTATTTCATCACCGGCCAGCCGCCGGCGCGCACCGGCAACGATCATCCCATCGTCGCGCCCTACGGGCTGTTCCACGCATCCGACGGCGATGTCGCCGTCGCGCCCAGCAACGACGCGTTCGTGCGCCGCTTCCTCGAGATGCTGGATCTCGAGCATCTGCTGGACGATCCGGATTTCGCCAGCAACGACCGGCGCATGGCGAACCGGGATCGCATCCATGCGCTGGTAAACGAGAAGATCGGCGGGCAGACCGTCGATCACTGGATCGAGGTGCTCAATAAGGCCGGCGTGCCCTGCGGCCGGGCGATGGGCCTGGACGAGGTGTTCGAAGATCCGCAGGTGCTGGCCCAGGACATGGTGATGGACGTGCCGCATCCGGGCCACGGCAATGTGCGGATGACCGGCTTTCCGGTCAAGCTGAGCGGCACGCCCTGCCAGGTACGGCTGCCGGCGCCGGCGTTGGGCGCGCATACGGACGAGGTGTTGCGGGCGCTCGGCTACGTCGACGACCGCATCGCCGAATTGCGGCGGCAGGGAACGATCTAATCCGCTAGCCGCGTCGCGCTTCCAGCGGCGCGCGGGCGCCGCCGACCTGGGTCAGGGCGTAGCTGGGATCGTCGACCGTCGACAGGTCCACGACGCCGGATTCCTCGATGCCGAATTCGTTGCGCACCCGGTGCGCCGGCAGCACGACGGTCACCGACGTGCCGTGACCGTACTCGCTGTCGACGCTGATCGTGCCGTCGTGGCGCTCGACGAAGTTCCGGCACAGGGCCAGCCCGAGCCCGGTGCCCTGCTGGTCCTTCCGCGTATCCGACGGGCCGGCCTGGACATAAGCGACGAAGATGCGCGACAGGTCCTCGCGTTTGATCCCGATGCCGGTGTCGCTGACGCGCAGCGCGAAATCACCCTCGTCGGTCAGTCCGCACTCGACCCGGACTTCGCCCTGGGCCGGGGTGAACTTGATGGCGTTCGAAATCAGGTTCAGCGCGATCTGCGAGATCATTCGGTCATCGGCATAGAGCAGCGTGCCGCGCGGCATCATGTCGTCGAGCTGCAGCCGGACATTGCCATGCTCGGCCTGGGCCTGCATCGAGCCGACCGCGTTCTCGATGGTCTCGGAGACATCGAATGTGGCTTCGTACAGCTCCAGACGGCCGGCCTCGGCCTTCGACAGGTCCAGCAGTTCGTTGATCAGGTTCAGCAGGTGCGCACCCGATCGGTGAATGAAGTCGACATACTCCACATACTTCAAATTGCCGACGGGCCCCAATGCCTCGGTCTGCATCATTTCCGCGAAACCCAGGATCGAGTTCAGCGGCGTGCGCAGTTCGTGGCTCATGTTGGCCAGGAACTGCGACTTCATCTCGTTCGCCTGCTCGGCTTGCTGCTTGGCCAGTTGCAATGCCTGCTCGGCTTCCTTGCGGGCGCTGATATCGCGCAGGGTCGCGAGATAGGCCGGCGCGTCTTCCCAGACGGTCCGCATGACCCGCATTTCGGCCGTCGTGCGCTGGCCGTCGTTCCGCATCAGGTTGATCTCGGTATTGTCGCCGCCTTCCAGGGGAATACCGAACCGGCTGCCGATCAGATGCACGATCGGCCGCTGCATCAGTTGTCCGGCGACATCGTTCGCGAAGCGGATGACCCCGTCTTCGTCGATCACCAGCATGGCGTCGGAGTTGCTGGCGATCAGGCTCTGGAACTGCTCCTTGACCGCCACGGCGTTGCGGCGCTCCCGGATCAGCTGGGTCGCCATGCCGTGACGCTCGACCGCCTGACGCAGGGTCCGCATCAGCGCCCGGCCGTCCAGCGTGCCCTTGACGACATATTCGACCGCGCCGGCGCGGATTGCCGCTTCGGCCGTCTCGGCGTCCTCGACGTCGGTCAGCACGATCAGCGGCGCGTCGGCGCTGCCGTGCAGCGCGGCGATGTCGCTGGCCAGGTCGGTCGCGTCGGCGATGAAGGGGTCGAGCAGAACGATGTCGACCTGATAGCGGGACAGTATATCCACGGCCGACGAAATAGACACGACATGGAACAGCTCGTACGAACAGGGCCCGAACCTTGAAAAGCTGTTCCGGATCGTCTGCGCCGAATCCCGATTGGGATCGATCAGCAGAACGGTCAACGCAACGCGATGCATTTTCCTTAACCTTTAACGACCGGCATCGATGTGAATATTGGCCGTCAATTGGTAAACATGCCGTAAACCATGTTCAGCAACGGCTAATTAACCATAGCGGGGAAAAGGAAGAGGGTATTTCGTCTTTGCTGATCGGGCCCGGATCGACGCGGACTTAGGTTTACTCTTCGAACAGCTTCGCCAGGCGTTCCGCCTCGTCGGGCGCGACGTTGTGGGGATTGCCCGACAGGATGCCGACGACGTTTCGGAACTGGGCGCCGAGCGTCATGCCGGTCTTGTCGATCCGATACTCGCGGATGCTCTTTTCGTGCACCGAACCGCGCATCTTCAGAACGGTCAGGCCGCGCCGCATCTCGCCGAACATCTCGACGTAACGCAACAGCACGATGGAGTCCGTGATGGTCGAGATATGAGCCTCCGTCACCGACGTGCCGCCCAGCAACGTCGGTGTGGTCGACGTGACCATCGTGGCGATTTCCTTCTGCTTCACGAACGACGTCAAGCCGATGCAGAACTCGCGGAAACCTTTCTCGCTGGAGATCCGTTCCAACGCCGACAGGCTGTCGACGGCGACGCGGTCCGGCCGGAACTCGTCGATCTGATCGCGGATGCTGATCAGATGGTCTTCCAGGCTCTGCATCTCGGGATAGACGCAGGACACACGCAGTGTGCCGTTCGCCTCCAGCGAGCCGAAGTCGTAACCCCAGCTCGCGGCATTGCGGGACAACTGGTCGTGGCTTTCTTCGAAGGCCAGGAACAGACATTTGTCGCCGGCCTGCGCGCCGGCGCCGATGAACTGCGTCGCCGACAGCGTCTTGCCGGTGCCCGTCGCGCCCGACACCAGGATCACCGAATCCCGGAAGAAGCCGCCACCGCACATCTCGTCCAGCTTGTCGTTGCCCGACGTGACACGAATATTGGTCGAGCCCTGGGTCAGGCCGATGGCGGCCAACGGAATGACCTCGACGCCCTTATGCGGCACGACCGAGAACGGATACTCGCCCTTCGCATGCGTGGTGCCGCGGAACTTCAGGACTTCCAGCGTCCGGCGGCGCTTTTCGGCGTCCAGTGCATTGCGCAGGATGATGACGTTGTCGGCGACGAACTCCTCGACGCCGAAGCGGGCGATCTCGCCGTATTCGTCGGTGCGCTCGACGGTCAGGACCGAGGTCACGCCCAGCTCGCGCAGCGAGGCGGTGATGCGCAACAGCTCGCGCCGGACCGTGGCCGCGTCACTGAATTCGGCGAACACCGCGCCCAATGAATCCAGCGTCACCCGCTTGGCGTTGGTCCGGCTGATCGCCGCTTCGACCCGGACCAGCAGACCGCCGAAATCGAAATCGCCGGTCAGGATCGGCTCGGCGCCGGGCGTGGGCGACGCGTCGATGAACGTCCACTTGCCTTCCTCTTCCCAGGTGGCGACGTCCCAGCCGAAGCCGCGCATGTTGCGGCGGATTTCGGCAGCCGGTTCCTCGAAGGTGATGAACACGCCGGCTTCGTCGAACTGCTGGATCCCGGCCGCCAGAAAATGCGAGGCGAACACGGTCTTCGCGCTGCCCGAGGTACCGGCGACCAGGGTCGTCCGGGCCTCCGGCAGACCACCGAACGAAATATGGTCGAAGCCGGAAACGCCGGTATTGATCTTTGGAATCGACTGATCGGCCTGGGTCATCATTTACGCGGTATCTCCGTTACTGCCATCCGGATTCAGATTCAGGCCGACCAGCACACGTTCCTTTTCCGTCAGGTCGCCGATTATGGTGCGCATGGGCGGCGGCAATTCCTTGATCACCGTCGGCGTCGCCAGGATCCGGTCCTCCTCGGCCAGGTTCGGGTGCTCCAGCACGTCGATGATCAACAGTTCGTATCGGTTATCCAGGGTGTCGCGGCAGATCTGCCGCAGTGTCGTGATCGCGTTCTCCGAGCGCTCGGTGCGTCCGGTAATGAACAGCTTCAAGACATACCGTTCCGTGTCGCTATTCATGGCCGGACCCCCTTTCAACTGGATCTGCTGTGGGACCATGGCCGCGTCCCAGGGCGAAGACGCGATACTCGCCGGCGAGATATCCCATCATTTCGAGCAGGACAATCCGGCCCTCTGTCGACATCGCTTTGGCTTTGCGGCCGGTCATGTTTGCTGTCCGTGCCTTCATTGCAGACAAATGAATTTCGATGACGTCGCGGGGCGCGACCTTCAGGCGTCCCAGTCGCACGGCCAGCTGCTTCAAACGCGGCGGCACGTTCAGATCGGCCTGGGTGACGGTCTGGTTGACCGCGGCTTCCATCAGCTCGCCATACTCGTTGACAATGTCCGAAAACTGCAGCGGCGCCCCGTCCTGAAGCCGGGTGACCTGGAATGCCCGCGCCGACGTGCTGGCCAGCGGCGGCGCTGCCAGGCGCTCCAGCGATCCGCGTTCTCGGGCCTGCTGCGCTTCGTATTCCGCCGCTTCCAAACGCATCAATATCTTGTGACGCTCCAACGCGTAGCGTACCGAGCGGCGTACCAGTTCCGGATTGAGATCGCCCTTGACCAGAAAGTCCTGCGCACCGACCTGGATCGCCTTCAGGCCAAGGTCGGCGTCATCGAGTCCCGTCAGCACGATGATCGGCACCGAAGGCGCCGCCGCGTACAGAGATTCCAATGTCGCCAGGCCTTCGGTATCGGGCAGGTTCAGATCGAGAATCGCCAGATCGACAGGCTCATTCTGGATCAGGCCGAGGCTGTCGCTCAGCGTCTCGGCCTCGCGAAAATCGAAACTGTCGCTCTCGACGTCTTTGAGCCGCTGGCGAAACAATGCACGCTCGGCGGCGTCGTCGTCGATCAGGAGGACGCTCTTCGGTTGCCGATGTGCAAGCTGCACGGATTGACCTCGAAACCGCCCGCGCGACCCCCTCGGACGGATAATGCCTCAATATTCCACTTAGTCGAGGAAAATCCTGAAATAATTCGGTAATTTAGAACCTTCTTATACTATTCGCTTGGCGTCGGTTTGCAGACAAGCCGAGTAAAAGCGCGCGAGTTATTCACGCTATTAGTCGGCGCGACGGCGCAACGTAAAGAAGAACGTGCTGCCGCCAAGCTCGTTCGCCGCCACCCAGATCGTGCCGCCATGTTCGTTAACGATTTTCTTGCAAAGCGCGAGGCCGATGCCCGTGCCCTCGCCTTCGCCACGCGGCCGCGTGCGCTGAAACATGCGGAAAATCCGCTCTCTATGCCGTTCCTCGACGCCAATGCCGTTGTCCGCGACCGAGAACAGCCAGTCGTCGTCCTTGGTCTCGGCGGCGACATGAATGCGGGGCGTTTCCGCGCCGCGATAGGCGATCGCATTGCCGATCAGATTCTGAAACACCCGCATGATCTGCGGTCCACTGCAGGTGATTTCCGGCAGTGGGTCCTGGCTGATGGCGGCCCCGCTTTCGTTGATTGCGGCGTTGAGATTTTCCAGCGCCGTCGCCAGCAAATTGTCGGCCTGGAACGTCTCGAACGGCTCGGGCCGCGCACCGATTCGCGCATACGACAGCAGATCGTCCATCAGATTCGCCATCCGGTCCGCCGTCGTGTCGACATGCTCGAGCAGTTCGCCGGCGTCGGCGTCGCCGGATTTGTCGTTGCGAAGGCGCAGCAGATCGATGAAGGCCTTGATGTTCTTCAGCGGCGCCTTCAAGTCGTGCGAGGCGACATAAGCGAACTGTTCGAGTTCGCGGTTCGAATGTTCCAGCGATTTGCGCTGCGTGATGTCGTTTTGAATGCCGACGAAGGCCGTCAATTCGCCGCCGGCATCGAACACCGGCGTGATCACCACATCGTTCCAGAACGGCCGGCCGTCCTTGCGATAGTTCAGAATCTCGGCGCGCACGCTTTCTTGCGCAGCGATCGCGTCGCGGATGCGGGTAACCGTCGCCGGATCCGTGTCCGGGCCCTGCAGGAACCGGCAGTTCGCACCCAGACAATCGTCGGCGCCGTAGCCCGTCAGGCTGGTGAAGGCGGGATTGACGAAAACGAGCGGATTGTCGGGCAGCGACGGATCGCTGATCGAAACGCCCGACAGCGTGGCTTCGACCGCCGCCTCGAAGCTGAGGCGGAGTTCCGGTCGTGCGCGATTAGGCATTCTGTGTCCTCAAAATTCCGATCTGCCTAGATCAGTTGAAACTGTCCGGTCGCCTTGAAACGCAGATAGGCCTCGATGCTGCGGACCATGTTCGGCAACGTCTCGGGCAACGCGGTCGGCGCGAACCAATCGAGCGCCAGGGTTTCGTCATCGCCGCTGAGTTCGCCGGAAAATGCGGTCGCGTAGAACATCAGGACATGGGCGTGCAGCCGGTGGCCGTTCGGATAGGTGAAACGTTCGAATTGCGGTTCGCTGCCATGGCCGAACGGCCGCGGCGCGACGACGTCCAGGCCGGTTTCCTCGCGGGTTTCCCGCACGATGGTCTGCAGCACGGAATCGCCGTCTTCGGCATTGCCGCCAGGCAGTCCCCAAACGCCGAAATCTGCCCGCTTCTGCAACAGGATTCGGCCGTCATCACGCTCAATGACAATACGGGCGCCAGGCACCAGCAGCAGCCGATTGCCGACAACATCGCGTAATCGTCCGAGATAGCTCTCCGCGAATCCAGTCATGCCACCGTCCAGGCGATTTCGCCGGCCGTACTGCCTTTGTTGATGCCGATCAACGCGCGATTCGGGGGTGAAGTTAGCCTGCCAAGCGCCGACGGCCAACGGTTCCGTTGGTCAGAACGTGTGGCAAAGCGGAGGGCCCGAGATGCGACTGTCTGGAATTGTCAGGGCTTTGCCTGCCCTTGCGACAGCCTTGATGCTCATCGCCGGTCAGGCTGCCGCGCAGGCCGACTGGCGCGCGCATCTGGAATGGCAGATGGCCGATCAGCACGAATGCGAGGTTGCCTTCCTGACCGGTGTGCTCGAGCAGGAGGTCAACGGCAAGCCCGTCGTCTTCGCGCGCGTGCACTGCGCCGATCAGCGCAGCTTCGACGTCTCGCGCACCGACGCGTTCACCGACTTCAAGGTCACCGCCTGCAAGAAGGAGCGGACCTGCTAGGGCGCCTTCTGATTCCGCGAAGCGCGAAGGGCTCGACCCGTCCCGCTCCCCCACCCGACCACCCACGGAAGTATGCTTGATGGGTGGTCGGGTGGGGGAGCGGGACGGGTCGAGCATCGGCCGTAAGGCCGACACTGTCAGACCTTATCCCCGCGCCAGGCGCCGGGCGATCGACCAGCGGTGGGTCTCGTTCGAGCCGTCGTAGATGCGGAAGCCGCGGATGTCGCGGAAGATGCGCTCGACCTCGGTGTCGCGTGTCATGCCGAGGCCGCCCAGGAGCTGCAACGACCGGTCGACGACGCGGTAGACGGCTTCGGAACAGACCACCTTGGCCATGCTGGATTCGCGGCCGCCGCGCCGGCCCTGGTCCAGCACCCAGGCCGTGTGCCAGATCGCGAGGCGCGCCGTCTGCAGGTCCATCTCGTTGTCGGCCAGCTGGAAGCTGGCGCCCTGATGCTCGATCAGCCGGTTGCCGAAGACCTCGCGCTTCGACGCATAGTCCGTAGCGATGTCGTGTGCCCGCGTCGCCGCGCCCAGCCAGCGCATGCAGTGCGTCAGCCGCGCCGGCGCCAGCCGCACTTGCGCATAGCGGAAGCCGTGGCCGATCTCGCCCAGCACCGAGTCCGGCGTTACCCTGAGGTCGTTGAAGTTCAGCACCGCGTGGCCGCCGGTGAAGCTGGAATCGAGCGTGTCCAGTGTGCGCTCGATCTCGATCGCCGGGTCGTCCATGGGCCAGAGGAACATCGACGCGCCGAGATCGTTGCCGCCGGCATCCACGGTGCGCGCCATGATGATGGCGAAGGCCGCGCCCTCGGCTCCGGTGATCAGCCACTTCTGGCCGCTGATGACGTATTCGTTGCCGTCCTGGCGGGCCGTGGTCAGCAGCGCGCTCGGGTCCGAGCCGGCGCCCGGCATCGGCTCGGTCATGGCGAAGCAGGACCGGGTCTCGCCGGTCGCCAGCGGCTTCAGGTAGCGCTCCTTCTGATCGTCGCGCGCGACCTCGTCCAGCAGGTGCATGTTGCCCTCGTCGGGCGCGGCGATGTTCAGCGCCACCGGCCCCAGCATGGAATAGCCCGCCGCCTCGAACAGCACCGCCTTGGTGCGGTGGTCATGGCCGAGACCGCCCCATTCCGGGCTCACATGCGAGGACAGCAGGCCCTCGGCCCTGCCCAGCGCCACCAATTCGGCGCGCAGGTCGTCGGTCGGCCCGTGCGGCGTGCGCCGCGGATCGTTCTCGAACGGAATGATCTTCTCCCGCACGAAGGCGGCGGTGCGCGCCTGCAGGTCTTCCTGTTCGGGCGTCAACGCGAAATCGATCATGCACACTCTCTCTTCATTGAATTGTCGACGGGTAGTGTCAGCGCAGGCCGCGGGCGAAATCCCGGATGTCGTTGACCAGCAGGTCCGGCTGCTCCATGGCGGCGAAGTGGCCGCCGTGCCGCATCTCGGTCCAGCGCTCGACATTGTACGCCTTCTCGGCGTAGGAGCGCGGCGGCCAGAAGATCAGATCTTTTGGGAACTGCGCGATGCCGACCGGCGCCTCGACGCGCTCGCCCGGCGGCAGCGCGTTGCTCTCGTGGCCATAGCCGTAATACATCCAGGTGCTGGTGTTGAAGGTCCGGGTGACCAGATAGATCATCACGTTGGTCAGCAACTGGTCCATGGAATAGACCGATTGCAGGTCGTCCCCGTCGATGTCGGACCAGCCGTGGAACTTCTCGACGATCCAGGCGGCGACGCCGACGGGGCTGTCCATCAGCGCATAGGACAGTGTCTGCGGCTTGGTCGACTGCATGCGGAAATAGCCGCCCTCGACCGAAAAGATCTCGCGCGACTGTTTGGCCCAGGCGATCTCCGCCTCCGTCTCCGGCCGCGCGCCGCCCGGGCGCAGGCCGTTCATGTTCAGGTGGATCGCCTGGCAGGCCGGCGTGTGGTCGAAGCCGAGCCAGCTCGTGATCACGCTGCCCCAGTCGCCGCCCTGGGCCATATAGCCGTCGTAGCCCAGCACCTGGTTCATCAGCGCCGCGAAATAGGCCGCCGTCTTGCGCGGCCCGATCGGCCTGTCCGGCTTGGACGAGAATCCATAACCCGGCAGCGACGGCACGATCACATCGAAGGCGTCGGCCGCGTTGCCGCCATGGCGTTCGGGATGCGCCAGCGGTCCGATGATCTCCTGGAACTCCCAGACCGAGCCCGGCCAGCCGTGGCTGATGATCAGCGGCACCGGGTTCGGGCCGCTGCCGCGCTCGTGGATGTAGTGGATGTCCAGGCTGTTGATCTGAACAATGAAATGCGGCCAGGCATTCATCGCCGCCTCGTGCACCCGCCAGTCGTATTCTTCGACCCAATAGGCGCAGAGCTCGCGCATATAGTCGAGGTTGGCGCCATAGCCCCAGCCGCCGTCATCAGGCATCTCGTGCCAGTCGTAGTCGGCCACCCGCTGCCGGATGCGCTCCAGCGTCGCGTCCGGAATGTCGATCGTGAACGAAAACGGCGTCGTCATGCCGCCATGATAACGGCTAAGCGGCCAAACGTCCGACCGTTTCCGAACGTGACGAGGTGGTTCGCCATAGAACAAACGTCGTCATGCTGGCGAAGGCCAGCATCCAGCGGCTTCTCCATTCGTTCAGACGTTGACCATGTGGATCCTGGCCTTCGCCAGGATGACCAAGAGGTAAAGGTTTTTCGCGATGCGCTTTTTGTTACTCCGCGGCATCCGTTTCGCGCGCCAACGCCAGCAAACAATCGTCTCCCAGCAGCTCGAGCGGCGTGAAGTCCTGGTTGGCGTAGTAGTCGGGCCGGGTCGGTTTGCGGATCGCGTTGTCGACGCGGTTGCAGGTCAGATAGACGATGTGCCGCGTCCATGGCGAGATGTTCGGCGCCGAGGCGTGCGCCAGGCAGCCATGGAAGAATACGCCCGAGCCCGAAGGTCCCTTCGGCGCGACGATGCCGTTGGTCTCGGCCAGGCGCGATACGTCTTCCGGGGACAATGTCAGCAGCGGCGTCGCGCCGGGCAGCGGCTCGGCCTCGGCAGCCATGCGGCCGTCGCGATGCGAGCCGGGGATGAAGCAGATCGGCCCGTTGAACTCCGTCACCTCGTCCATGAACAGCGCGAAGTTCATGGCCCTCGGTTCCGGCATGCCGTCATGCGCGTGCCAGGAGGCGAAGTCCTGGTGCCAGGGAAAGTCGAGCTTGCCGAACGGCTCCTTGGGGATGACCTTGTACTGGTGCGCGTAGACCGGGCCGCCCAGGATCTGCAGTGCCGGTTCCAGCAGCCGGGGATGCGACAGCAGGCGGCGGAACGGTTCGCTGTAGCGCTCCATGGCGAGGCAGGCGCGCACCTCGCCGTCGTCGGCGCGCAATACCTCCGGCCGTTGCATGCCCCAGATCCGCGGCATGTCGCCCATCAGCACCGCGATTTCCGCGGCCGAGAACAGCTCGGGCAGGAACAGATAGCCGTCGCGTTCGAATGCGGCCACCTGGCCGTCGGTCAGTTGCATCTCCGGTTCCTCACATGTCTGCCGTTTCGATCACGCGTTCGACGACGGCTTGCAAGGCCATGCCGGCCTCGGCGCCGATCGCGTGACCGGTTTCGTTCACGTGACTGACGATACCGTCGTCCCAGGCCGAGCGCGCATCGCCGATACGCGCCGTCTCGGCCGAGACCGTGGCGGCGATCATCGGGTACTGGTCCAGCAGCTTCAGCCGTCGAATGCCGGCGTCGTCCTTGCCGACGCCGGCGTCGTTGAAGGTGACGGCCAGCAGGCCGTTCGGGATCGCCGTGTCGGCCTTGCCGCCGAGCAGCGCGCCGTGCGAGCCGGTAATGACGATGGCGCCGGCGTCGCCCGGCGTGATCAACGAGGCGGAATCGCAGCCGATCACGCGCGGTTCGCCCGGCGCCTCGCGCAGCACGAAGCGCGCCTCGTCGTAGGCCGGCGCCGCGCCGCGCCAGACCGGCGCTCGCAGCAAGGCCCCGGCGCAGGTCATCGCCGCCTGGCCCGGCCGGCAGCCGAGCGCCGTCGCCGCCTCGTTCACATGGCTGATGCGGCCGTGTTCGGCCATGTCGCCGGCATTGGCGATGCAGCCGGTCGCGGCGTCGACGGTCGCCGCCGGCAGGCCGAGGCCCTGCAGATAGGCGAGCCCCCCAATGCCGGCCTCGTCCTTGCCCACCGAGGCGTCGTTCAGGATCACCGCCCGCACGCCGGCCTTGGCGGCGCAATAGGCGGCATAGACGCCGCCATGGCTGGCGCCGATCAGCACCACATCGCGGTGGCTCTCGTCCAGCTTGGTGACCGTGTCGATCAGCTTGATCTCAGGCTGCGCCATGGCGCCCGACACCTCCCATGGCCATTCTGCGCGGTCATGGCCGGCCTGGCAATTTTGTCGGTCGGCGATGCCGATGCCGGCCGGACCGGGTCGGGGATCGTCGGCGCTACTTCTGCGCTTCCATGTATAGCGAGACCTTGGCGACCGAATTGCGGTCGAAGTAGGTGATGTCCCGCATCACCGGGCACCGGCTCTGACCGATGCCGGACCGCTCGACCCGGCTGAAACCGGTATCGTGCAGGGCTTGCGTCAGTTTGTCCGCCGTCCACCAGGTCACATTGTTGTTCGGACTGCGTTCGATCAGATCGAGGTCGATCTCGCAACAGAGCGCATCGAGGATGTCCGGCAACGGCCGGCCGCTCCGACAGAGCGCGTCGATCTCCGCGTCGGTCGGTTTTGTCGTCTTTGCAAACGTGGCTGCCTGGTAGCGGTGGCCGGCCACGTGACCGATGAACTTCTGTGCGATTGTCGGCCCCTCGCCAACGGGATGCCAGCTGAAGAAGCTCTCGTCGCCGTCAAGATAGGCATTGAGCATCCGCTCGGCATCGATGCAGACGAGGCGGAAGAAGCCGCCTGGCTTAAGGCAGCGGAAGACGTCGCCAAGAAAGAACCGGATATCGTCCTCGGGCAGCAGGTTGATCACATGCGAGCAATAGAATGCCTCGGCCCGATCGTCCGGCAGCGATAGCGGCCGGCGCTGCAGAATGTCGTATTCGATATCGACGTTGTCGAAGTCGTACGCGTCGGTGGTCTTTTCGACATTGGTCCAGCGGCGATGTCGGAAATCGCCCGGTCCGACGTTGTAGAACCGCTTTTCGACCAACACGTCGCGCGGATAAAGCTGTTCGTACAGCGCGTCGTAGTCGATCTTGCCGTTCTCGGGTGGATTCCGGGCGTCGATCTGCGCCTGTTCCAACGCCCTCCTCAGCTTCTCGATCTCAAGATCCCGCTGGACCACGGTTTCGCGCAGCATGGACAGCAGGTCCTGAAAGGCATCCTCGTGTCGCCCGATCATGGCGTGGCTGAGGGCGTTGCCGATGCGGGCGCCGACGTCGTCGGGATCGTCGGCCAGGATCCGTTGATAGGCGGCGATGGCGTCGGCTCCGCGACCGTCCATCTGCGCCGCCATCGCCTCGGTCAGCAGATCCCGTTCCGTCGCACGTTTTGGCTGCATCTTGGATCCCGACGATTGTTGAGCCGCCACAAAGGCGCCCGAATTGAACTACTCGGCTTCAATACGCCGATCATTCGGGGTTATGGTTTAAAAGTCGTAACCGAGCTGTTGCCTGAGACGACAGCGAAGCGGGAGGTTGTCGCGTGCCCATAAACGCCGTGCCGGGGTCGGATGCCCGGGCCAAGTATTCAGACGACGAATGGCGGGTGCGGGTCGATCTCGCGGCCTGCTACCGGCTGGTTCAGCACTACGGCCTCAGTGACCTGATCTACAACCACATCACCGCTGCCGTGCCCGGCGCCGACGGCCGGGTGCTGATCAATCCCTACGGCCTGCGCTACGACGAGGTCACGGCATCGAACCTGATCCGCATCGATCTCGCCGGCAACATCCTCGAAGAGACGCCGCACGAGATAAACCCGGCCGGCTATGTCATCCATTCCGCCGTGCACGCGGCGCGCTCGGACGTAAAATGCGTGCTGCACACCCACAGCCGCGCCGGCTGCGCGGTATCGGCCATGAAGCGCGGCCTGCTGCCGCTCGACCAGCAATCCATGCAGTTCTACAACCGCGTCGCCTATCACGATTTCAACGGCTTCGCCCTCGACGACGACGAAAAGAAGCTGCTGGTCGCGAACCTCGGCGACAAGCGGGCGATGATCCTGCGCAACCACGGCCTGCTGGTGGCGGCCGGCTCGGTATCTGAGGCCTTCCGGCTGATCTTCTACCTCGAGCGCGCCTGCCAGCTGCAGCTCGATGTGCTGCAAACCGGTGAGGAACTGCATTTGCCGGGGCACGAGATCTGCGAGCACACGGCCCGGCAATGGGAGAGCGGCGCCGCCGGCATCGGCATCGGCGAGACCCGCGAATGGCCGGCGCTGATGCGCATGCTGGAAGTCGACGATCCGTCGTTCATGACGTAGAAAGACCTGGAAACGTCACACG
The DNA here is from genome assembly GCA_965232515.1 of Alphaproteobacteria bacterium. GTDB lineage: Bacteria > Pseudomonadota > Alphaproteobacteria > JANQKO01. The sequence continues at coordinate 5,339,448 of CBDDPY010000002.1, forward strand.
GGGAAACTACTATCGATTGTTAGGTTTCTGCATTTTCGCGATTCGATGCGGAAGTACTGGCGTGATGGCTGCGGTCAAGACGGCCACACGAGGGACCGGGACGGCAACGGGAGACGGGGTGAGGGCATGCGTCTATTCAATCGCAACAAGCTGCAGGTGATTTTCCTGGTGCCGGTGGCGGTGGCCATGTCGGACAGCGACGGCTGTTCCAGCACGCCGCCGGCCGAGCCGCTGACGGCAACGCAGATCTCCGACGTTCTGACCGGCAACACGGTCACCGACCCGGACCAGACGTCGTTCGCGCTTGTGCTGGCGGACGGCAGTCTGCGCGGCCGCGATACGCCGAACGGCGGCACGGTTGGCCAGTGGCGGGTCAGCGACAACGGCGTGCTCTGCGCCACCTGGACCGACGTTCAGGGCGGTCAGGAGAACTGCGATGTCGTCCGCTTTACCGGCGACAAGCAATACAGCTGGGGCGGCCGCGTGTTCATGGTGGTCGAAGGCAATCCGCAAAACCTCTAGACGGTCGCGTCGGGTGGCCAATATGTCTTTGCAGATGCGGATGCCGCCGGCACGGTCGCTGACGCGCATCCGTGAATATCTACGTTTGGGGAAGTCGGAGCCATGACGAAATCGTTTGTCGCCGCGGTGGGCGCGATGCTGGCGGCCAGCCTGGCCTTGAGCGCCTGTCAGGAGGAACAGGCCGCCGAGGCGCCGGAGGTGGTGCGGCCGGTCAAGGCGATCAAGATCGGCGATGCCAGCGTCCTGCAGGAGCGCTGGTTTCCCGGCCGGGCTCAGGCGGCGCGGGAAGTGGAGCTGTCGTTCCGCGTCGCCGGGCCGCTGATCGAATTCCCCATCAACGTCGGCGACCGGGTCGAGGAGGGCGCTGTCCTCGCCAGGATCGACCCGGCCACGTTCAAGGCCGAGGTCGACCGCATCGCCGCCAACGTCAACCGCGCCCAGGCGTCGCTGCAGAATGCGAAGCTGCAGCTCCAGCGCCAGGAGACGCTTTACCAGAAGGGCCACGTCGCCAAGGCCGCGCTGGACCGGTATATCGCCGCGGAGGGCGAAAACAGCGCCGAGGTCCGCTCGCAACAGGCCAACCTGCAACGCGCCCGGCTCGACCTCGGCTACACCACCATCACCGCGCCGTTCGCCGGCGTGGTCGTCGCCACCTACGTTGAGAACTTCGAGGAAGTGCGCGAGAAGCAGCGCATCCTGCGCCTGCTCGACCCGGCGCAAATCGAAATGGTCGTCAACATTCCGGAAAGCATGATTTCGCTCGCGCCGCAGGTAGAGGAGGTGGTCGTCATCTTCGACGCTTTTCCGGACGTCGAGATCACCGGCACGATCAAGGAGATCGGCGCCGAAGCCTCCGAAGCCACGCGCACCTATCCCGTGACGCTGGCCATGGAGCAGCCCGACGGCATCGAGATCCTGCCCGGCATGGCCGGACGGTCGACCAGCAGGACCGTGATCGGACCCGACAGGAACGGGCTCGAGGTCGAGGTGCCGGTTTCGGCGACCTTCGGCGGCGCCGACGGCGCCTCCATGGTCTGGGTGATCGACGAAAGCACCATGCAGGTGGCGCAACGCGCCGTCACGACGGGCAGTCTGACCAACCAGGGCATCCTGGTGACGGACGGACTCGAATCCGGCGAATGGGTTGTCACGGCCGGCGTCAACTCGCTGAAGGAAGGCCAGAAGATCCGAATCCTCGAGAACTAGTGTAGGAGCCGGTCATGCAGGCAATCGTCGCCTTCGCGCTCACCAAGCGCACCGTCACATATTTCGCGACCGTCCTGCTCTTCATCGGCGGCATCGCGTCCTACTTCACCCTCGGTCAGCTCGAAGATCCGGAATTCACCATCAAATCGGCGGTGATTTCGACCGCCTATCCCGGCGCCAGCCCGCAGGAGGTCGAGCTCGAGGTGACCGACCGGATCGAGCTGGCGATCCAGGAAATGCCGCAGATCGACTACATCGAGTCGCTGTCGCGCGCCGGCCTCTCGATCATTCAGGTCAACATTCGTCCCAGCTTCGTCTCCGAGGAAATGCCGCAGATCTGGGACGAGCTCAGGCGCAAGATCCGCGATGTCGAGGGCTCGCTGCCGCCCGGCGCCGGCCGGCCGGACGTGGCCGACGACTTCGGCGATGTCTTCGGCTTTCAGCTCGCCGTCACCGGCGACGGCTTCAGCTATGCCGAGCTCGAGCGCTACGCCAAGGACCTGAAACGCGAGCTCAGTCTCGTCAAAGGTGTCGCCCGTGTCGATCTCTGGGGCGCCCAGCAGAAGGTGATCTATCTCGACGTCGCCGAAACCCAGCTCACCCAGCTCGGCATCAGCGACCAGAGCATCGAATCGACGCTGCAGATCCAGAACATGGTGGTCGACGCCGGCAGCGTCGATTTGCTTGACCGGCGGCTGCGCATCGCGCCGACGGGCGCGTTCGAGACGCCCGAGGATATCGGCAACCTGACGATCCAGCCGAGCCTGACCGACAGCCTGCAGATCCTGCGCGAGGAAGACACGCCCAGCGTATCGGGAGAACTGATCCGGATCCGCGATATCGGCACCGTGATCCAGGGCTATGCCGATCCGCCCAACACCATGATGCGCTACAACGGCCTGCCGGCGATCGGCGTGTCGATCACCAACACCAAGGGCGTCAATATCGTCGAGCTCGGCACGGCGATCGACGCACGCCTCGCCGAGCTCACATCGGCGCTGCCGGTTGGCATCGAGGCCCATCGCGTGCACTGGCAGTCGGACATCGTCGACGCGGCCGTGATGAACTTCCTGATCTCGTTCCTCGAGGCCGTCGCCATCGTCCTGGTCCTGATCGCCCTGTTCATGGGCTGGCGCATGGGCGTGATCATCGGCACCTCGCTGGTGGTGACGATCCTGGCCAGCTTCATGCTCATGGCGCTGTTCGAGATCGACCTGCAGCGCATGTCGCTCGGCGCGCTGGTCATCGCGCTCGGCATGATGGTCGACAATTCGATCGTCGTCGCCGACGGCATATCCGTGCGGCTGCAGAAGGGCATGAGCCGCATGCAGGCGGCGATCGAGGCCGCCGCCCAGCCCTCCATGCCGCTGTTGGGCGCGACCGTGATCGCGGTCATGGCCTTCTTCCCGATTTTCGCGTCCGAGGAGGACGCCGGCGAGTACTGCGCCACGTTGTTCAGCGTCGTCGCCATCTCGCTGCTGACCAGTTGGATCATCTCGATGACGCTGACGCCGTTGCAGTGCATCGACATGCTGCCCGATCCGAAGCAGGGCGAGGGCGCCGATGACCCCTATGGCGGCCGCTTCTTCGGCGTCTTTCGCGGCCTGCTCGAGCGTTGCATCCGCGGCCGCTGGCTGACCATCGCCAGCATGGTCGGGCTCCTGGTCCTGGCCGGCTTCAGCTTCCAGCGGGTCGAGCAGCTGTTCTTCCCGGAATCCTCCATGACCAAGTTCATGATCGACTATTGGGGACCGGAAGGCTCGCGCATCGAGCAGACCGCGGCCGCCGTGCGCCAGGCCGAGGAAAAGATCATGGCCGACGAGCGGGTCACCGGCGTCGCCTCTTACATCGGCGCCGGCCCGCCGCGCTTCTACCTGCCGGTCGAGCCGGAGAAGCCCTATGCCTCCTACGCGCAGCTCGTTGTCAACGTGAAGGACTATCGCGACATTCCCGACATCATCCGGGAATGGACGCCGTTGTTCGCCGAAAACTTCCCCGATGCCGTGGTGCCGCTCCGGCAGTTCGGTGTCGGTCCCGCCTTCACCTGGAAGTTCGACGTGCGCGTGATCGGGCCGGGCGATGCCAGGCCCGAGACGCTGCGCGCCATCGCCACCGACCTGCGCGGTCTGGTCGAGGCCGACCCGCTGACGGCCTACACCCGCACGGACTGGCGGCAACAGGTGCTCAAGGTCGTGCCCGAATACAGCCAGGAGCGCGGCCGCTGGGCCGGCGTGACGCGTGAAGACATCGCGCGCGCCACCAAGCGCGCCTTCGACGGCCGGCAGATCGCGCTCTACCGCGAGGACGACGACCTGATCCCGATCGTCCTGCGCAACATCGAGGACGAACGCCGGAATGTCGGCGGCCTCGACGTGATCGACGTCCAACCCGCGCTGTCGACCGACCCGGTGCCGCTGTCGCAGGTGACGCAGGTCATCGATACCCAGTGGGAAGAGCCGCTGATCTGGCGCCGCGACCGGCGGCGCACCATCAAGGTCCAGGGCAACCCCGTTCTCGGCGAAACCCTGCCGACGATGCAGCAGTCGATCGCCGGCGACCTGCAGGGTTACCAGCTGCCTGCCGGTTATAGCTGGGAATGGGGCGGCGAGCACGAGTCGTCGCGTGATGCCCAGGCCTCGCTGATCCCGGGGATCATCCCTGCCGCCGTCGTCATGCTGTTCATCATGGTGGCGCTGTTCAACGACTTCCGGCCGCCGCTGGTGATCGTGCTGACGATCCCGCTCGCCTTCATCGGCATAACGTTTGGCCTGTTGGCGACGGGCGCCGCCTTCGGCTTCCTGGCCCTGCTGGGCGCGATGTCGCTCGCCGGGATGATGATCAAGAACGCGATCGTGCTATTGGACGAGATCAACATCCAGATGGCGGAGGGGCTCAGCCGCTACGACGCCACGATCATGGCGGCCGTCTCGCGCCTGCGGCCGGTGGCGCTCGCCGCCGCCACCACGGTGCTCGGCGTGGTGCCGCTGATCCAGGACCCCTTCTTCGTCGGTCTTGCGGTGACCATCATGGCGGGCCTCGCCTTCGGCACCGTGCTCACCATGCTGGTCGTGCCGACGCTCTACGCCACGATCTACGGCCTCGCGGCGGCGAAACTGGTCCCGGCCGCCGCCCCGGCGTGACGAGTCGAGGCTAGCTCCGGGTCGCGACGACGGCGGCGGCGCCGGTCATGACGACGGCGCTGCCGCGGTTGACGGCGCGCAGCGCCCTGGGCGTGGTCAGCAGGCGGCGGGCGCGGCTGGCGCCGGTCATATAGGCTGCCAGCACGCCGATATAGACCACGACCAGCAGCACGGAGAGCTGCAGGAAAGTGCCCATGTCGACGCCGGTCACGTCGATGATGTTCGGCAGCAGTGCCAGGTAGAACAGCATGGTCTTGGCGTTCGCCAGCGCCATCACCAGGCCGCTGCTGATATCGCCCAAACGCCAGGTCCGGCCGGCGGGCGCGTGACCGTCGCCCGCTGCGACCGGCGCGGTCCAAAGCTTGTAGGCGAGATAGACCAAATAAGCCGCGCCGGCCCATTTCAGCGCGACCATGATGTCGTGCATCCAGGTCGCCACCGCTGCGATGCCGAACACGGCGCAGGCTAGCCAGACCACGTCGCCAATCACCAGCCCGACGGCGAAGGCCAGGTTGCGGGCGCGGCCTTGCGCCAGCACGCGCGCCACCAGCGCCACCATCGACGGTCCCGGCGTTGCGATCGCCACCGCCAACGCCGCCGCAAAGACCAGAACCGACCAGACTTCCATCACGCCTTTCCCCTCACGTCCGGTCGGAGCTTCGCCCGAGTGCGCCTCGTTGTCCATGTCTGTGTCGGTTTCTGGATTGCCGGGTCAAGCCCGGCAAAGACGAAATTGGCTATGACTTAAACCAAATTCGTCATGCCCGGACTTGATCCGGGCATCCAGGGATGCATCAGTGGTCTGCGAGCAATCGGCCCAGGCCGTCGATACGGTCGTCGAGCCCCAGCGTGCGGAGCGCGTGCCAGAGCGTCGCTTGGTTCGAGGTGACCACGGGCAGGCCGAAGCGGGCTTCCAGATCGGCGATCTGCGGCAGCACGGGCAGGTCGGTGCAGCTGATGAACAGGCCGTCGCAGGCATCCGCCGCGACAACGCGCGCCGCCAGATCCTTGATCACGTCGGCCGGCACGCGGCAGAGATAGCGGTATTCGTCCGGCGTTTCGCCGATGCCCAGACCCTCGACCGCCGTCACCGTGAAGCCGTGGCCCTCGAAATAATGCCGTTCGTGATCGTTCAACGCCTGGACGTAAGGCGTCGCCACGGCGAGCCGCTGGATGCCCAGCGCCCGCAGCGCCGCCAGGATCGCGCCCGTCGTGGTGATCGCCGGCTTAGCGGCGCGGTCCGCCATGTGCCGGCACAGAGCCGTTTCGTCGATCAGCATCGAGCCGGCCGTGCAGGCATAGATCAACAGGCTCGGATCGGCCGGCGTCAGCATGTCGACGGCGCGGTCGATGTCGGCATGGACCGCGTCCTCGAATCCCGGTGCCGCGGCGTCGAGATGCAAGGGCGTGCGCATGGTGTGCACGGTCACGCCGGCCGGCGCGAGCCGCGCGAACTCGGCCTCGTTCGTGGTGTTGCTGGGCGGTACGATCAGGCCCAGACGCGCCCGCGCGCCATAGATTCGGAACCAGTCGGCCCAGGCCAATATCCGCGGGTTGGCCTCGGCCGTCGTGTCGACCATCTTGTCAATCCGGCTCCACGGCCATCGATCGCTCGACCGCGTCGATCATCGCGCTCTTGCGCGCGAACGGCACCAGAAGCGCCGGATCGCCGGCGATCTGCTGCATCCGCTCCATATGCGCGCGGCGCTTGGCCGGGTCCGTCTCCTCGATTGCCTGCTTGTTGCTGTGCGTATGCTCCTGCACGTATTCGGTGGCGATGGCCTGGCGCTGGATGCTGTAGTGGTCCAGCATCCGGTCGGCGTCGGCGCCGTGCCGCAGGATGCGCTCCAGCTTTTGCGCCAGGTTCACCGCGTCGTGGATGCCGCCGTTCATGCCCATGCCGCCCAGCGGGTTGTTGATATGCGCGGAATCGCCGGCCAGCGCCACACGGCCAACGCGATAGGTCGCGGCGACGCGCTGATGCACGCGGTAGAGCGTGCGATGGGCGATTTGGTAGTCGCCGTCCCTGGCGGCGATGCCCTGCAGGCGCCGCTGCAGCGTTTCGTCCGACAGCGCGTCCGCTTCGGTCGCGTCCGCCGCCACCGGCAGCAGCACCCGCCACAGGTCCGGCACCCGCAGCAGAACGAACCATTCGTCCGGATCGGCCACGTAGTTCACGTAGGCGAGACCGTCGAAATCCCCGGCGAAGTCGTGCGGCGTGCTGGCGACCAGCCACTGGTCGGGATAGGTGAAGCCCTCGAAGCCGATGCCCAGCGACGTGCGGACCACGCTGGAGGCGCCGTCGGCGGCGATCAGATAGTCGCCGGCATGCGTTTCCTCGCCGTCCGGCCCGCGCACCGTGACGCGCACGCCGTCGTCATCCTGTCTGATGCCGGTGACCGGTCGTGCGAATTGCACCTCGACTTCGGATCTCTCCTGCAAAGCTTCGACGGCGATGCCCGTCAGCTTGAACTGCTCGCATTGCAGCCGGAAGGGATGGTCGGTCAGGTCCGAGAGGCAGCCGAGGTCGAAGGTGGCGTAGTCGCCGCCGCGGCGGTCGCGGAACTGATAGGTCGGCGCCTTCAGGCCCATCGCCAGCAGCCGCTCGGTCAGGCCCAGCGGCGCCAGCATGTCGAGCGTCGGCGGATGGAAGGTCGAGGCCCGGAGGTCGAGCGGCAAGTCCGCCTCGGCCTCGAAAACGGTGACCCGGATACCGGCCCGGGCCAGGATCAGCGCCGCGACGCAGCCGGCCGGCCCGGCCCCGGCGATCAAGACATGGGGTTCGTTACGCATTACCGTGTTCCACCACTCGCAGTGGATGTCGTATACAATCGCGCGATGAGTGACAAGCGGGGCAACGGGGCCGGGCCGCAAAACCGGCCCCGAGCAAAACTGTGGAGGCAGAGTATGAAGCGTAGAACCATGATCATTGCCGGCCTGCTGACGGCGGCGATGGCCGGCGAGGCCGTGGCCCAGACCGTCGGGCTCGGCTCGACCACGCGGGGCGGCACCAGTCAGATCGGCCGCTCGATCGCGGCCGTGATTTCCGAGCATTCCGGCATGCAGATGCGGCCGCAAGAACTGGCCAACACGGCCGACTACATGCCGCTGGTGAATGCCGGCGAGCTCGAGTTCGGCATTTCCAACGTGGTTCAGCTCTACTACGCCTTCAACGGCACCGGCATGTCGGAAGGCCGGCCGAACAAGGATCTGCGGCTCGCCGCCGTGCTGATGCCGTTCCGGGCCGGCTTCATCGTGCCGAAGGATTCAGCCATCCAGTCCGTCGCCGACCTGCGCGGCAAGAATGTGCCGATGTTCAAGAAAGGCGCGCTCGGCGACCACGTGGTCCGCGCCTACCTGGCGAACGCCGGCATGACCGTCGATGACGTGAAGGGCGTGCCGGTGCCGAATTTCCCGCGCATGTGGGACAGCTTCAAACAGGGCTCGACCGACGTGACCGTCGTGGTGGTCGGCTCGGGCCAGAACCGCGAGCTCGACAAGACCTTGGGCGGCGTGCGTTTCCTGTCCTTCGATCCGGCCGCCGACAAGCTCGCGGCCATGCAGGAATGGCTGCCGCAGATGTATCTGCTGCCGGTCGAGCCCAGCCCCAAGATCCCCGGCGTCATGGCGACGACCAACGTGATGACCTACGACTACACGTTCTTCGCCCATAAGGACGTCTCGGACGAGACGGTCTACGAAGCCGTGAAAACGCTCTACGAGCAGGAGGCCCCGCTCAAGGCCTCGGGCCCGTTCTGGACCGGCTTCACGCCCGGTCGCATGGCGAACGACGTGAACGTGCCGTTCCACGAAGGCGCCATCAAGTTCTACAAGGACGCCGGCATCTGGAAGCAGTAGGGGTGCAGCGGCACCCCGCGAAACCCAGCCCTTTCGTCATTGCCGGGCTTGACCCGGCAATCCAGGACTGCGGCCTCCAATGGGCGCCCTGGATGCCCGGATCAAGTCCGGGCATGACGATGTGGGCTGGATGTCCAGCGGCCATCTAGGCCACCCCGCGCATGACCCTCGCCGACCGCCACCCATCCGGACCGGCGCCGTCCGGCCCGCTCGCCCGCGTGGCCGAGCCGGGCATGGCGGGGCTGCTGACGCTGCTCACGATCTTCTGGGCGTCCGGGCTGCCGCTGTGGATCGGCGTGCGGGTCTATGCCGAGCAGATCCTGATCTCGGTGCTTTGCCTGGCGATGGCGCTCTGCTTCCTTGCCCGCCCGGCCAATCGGGGCGCCGGGCGGCCCAGCGTGCCCTGGTACGACAAGGCGCTCGCCGGCATCGCCATCCTGTTCGGCATCTACCTCACCTGGCGTTTCCCGGTCCTGGCCGACGAGGTGTTCTACCGCCCGGTTGAGGCCATGATCGTCTCCGCCGTCGGCCTCGTCCTGCTGCTTGAAGCGCTGCGCCGCGGCGTCGGCTACAGCCTGATCGTCGTGCTCGGTCTGGTCTGTCTCTACGCGCTGTTCTCGGATCAGCTCGAGGGACCGCTGCAAAGCCGCGCCGTATCGCCCAAGCGCCTGCTCACGTTCATGGTGCTCGACAGCGCGGCATTGGCCGGCGCGGCGCTCTATATCGCCGTCGCCGTGGTGCTGCCCTTCGTTCTGCTGGCGAAGCTGCTGCTGGCGACCGGCGGCTCGGCGTTCTTCTCCGACGTCTCCTCGGCGCTGCTCGGCCGTTCGCGCGGCGGTTCGGCCAAGATCGCCATCGTCGCCTCCGGCCTGTTCGGCTCGATCTCCGGCAGCGCCGTCTCCAACGTCGCCTCGACCGGCGGTATCACCATCCCGCTGATGAAGCAGGGCGGCTACCGCGCCAGGACGGCGGCGGCCATCGAGGCCGCGGCGTCGACCGGCGGCCAGTTGATGCCGCCGATCATGGGCGCGGCCGCGTTCCTGCTGGCCGAGAACCTGCAGGTGCCCTATCGCGAGGTCATCCTCGCCGCCCTGATCCCGGCCATTCTCTACTATCTCAGTCTGTTCCTGTTCGCCGATCTGGAAGCGGCGCGCTCGGGCATCGCGCCGGTCGACGCCGAGCGGATCCCGCCGCTCGGCCGCACGCTGGCCCGCGGCTGGTTCATTCTGCTGCCCTTCGCGATCCTGATCGTCAGCCTGTTCCAGTTCGGCCTGCCGCCGGAAACCGCGGCGCTGATCGCCGCCGCCTCGCTGGCCATCGTGTCGCTATTTCGCACCTATGGCGGCGACCGCCTGCGCCCCGCCGACTATGTGCAGGTGCTGGTCGATACCGGCCGCTCGGCCATCGACATCGTCTTGATCTGTGCCGTCGCCGGCATCGTCATCGGCCTGTTCTCGCTGTCGGGTCTCAGCTTCGGCCTGTCGTTTTTCCTGGTGCTGCTGGGCAAGACCAGCCTTTGGCTGCTGCTGGCCGTGACGGCCGTGGTTTGTATCCTGCTCGGCATGGGCATGCCGACGGTCGGCGTCTATCTGCTGCTGTCGACGCTCGCCGCGCCGCCGCTGATCGAGCTCGGCCTGCTGCCGATGGCTGCGCATCTGTTCGTGCTCTATTTCGGCATGATGTCGATGATCACGCCGCCGGTCGCCATCGCCGCCTTCGTCGCCGCCAACATGGCCCAGGCCGAGCCCATGCGCACGGGCGTCGAGGCCGTGCGCGTCGCCTGGCCGGCTTACGTGGTGCCGTTCCTGTTCGCCACGGCGCCGGCCCTGATCCTGGCCGACGACTGGATCCATGTGGTGATCGCCGCCGGCACGGCCGGGCTTGGCGTCTATGCCGTCACCATGGCCATCGTCGGCTATGCCGCGGCGGCGCTCGGGCCGATGGCGCGCGCCGGGTTCGCCGTGGCCGGCATCGCCCTGCTGCTGCCGCACTCGCTGTTCGACGGCGCCGCCATCGTCACCGCCGCCGGCTTGGCCGCCGCCGCGGCGCTCTGGTTGCACGCGCGCAGCCGCGCGGCCGTGTCGCGCTCGGCCTGACAGGCGCCGGGCATTCAGCTCGCGAAGCGGGCGTTCGCTTCGGCGAAGGTGCGGCGGGCCTTCTCCACGTCGAACGGCGCTTCTGTCAGCGTTTCCGGACACCATTCGCTGCGGCCGGGGGCGAAGAAGTCGCCGCCATAGACATGCAGCGCCGCCGTCATGCGCGGGATCGGGTTGGTGACGGAATGAACCACATCCCGGCCAAGCGCGGCCACGTCGCCACTGCCCAGGTTCTTGGCACCGGCGGCCTCGATCGAGTCTCCGGTGCGGCGCCAGAAAATGTTGTCCTCGCGTCCGGAATAGATGCCGATCACCGCCCACATGTTGTGATTGTGCGGCATCAGCGTCATCAACGGCGCCCAGGCGAAATTCAGGATCGTCAGGTCGGGTCCGTTGTAGAGCGGCACGAAGCCGGCCGCCTCTGGTTCGCCGAGTGCTGAAATGACGGCGGCCGGATCGGACACCGCCCGCGTCACCACCTCGCGCATGGCGCAGTGGCTGTCATCCTCGGCGCGGGCCTCCCGACAATCCACGATAAAGCGTTCTATATCGAACATGGCTTGACTGCCTTTTCGTTGAGCAGGACACGGCAGGGACGCCCGAGTCAAGTCGGACCGGACGTCCCGCCATTCAGCGGTTACGAAATCTCGACGGTCAGTTCGGCCTCGATCACGACCGGCCGCGAGAGGTTGAAATAGTTCGGCGAGGTCCTGATCACCGTCTCGTGGATTTCCTGGAACTGCGCCGGCGTGCCGTCGCCCTTGATGCGCACGACATAGCGGATTTTCTCGTAACCGGGCTTGACCGCATCGTCGATGCCCAGGAAGCCGCGCAGGTCGAGCGCGCCCGTGGTTTCGATCTCCAGCTTCTCCAGCATGATGCCGCGCATGGCGGCGCCGGCGACATAGCCCACCGTGATGCAGGCATTGAGCGCCGTCATCAGCATCTCCTGCGGGTTCGGCGCGGTGTTGGCGCCCAGCAGCTCCTGCGGCTCGTCGACGATGACGTTGAAGTGGCGCGGGATCTTCTCGCCGCCGATCGTGTAGTAGTCGATCGTGCTTTCACTGCGGGTCTGGCCCTGCCAGGTCGTGTTCACCTTGAACGAGACGATGCCCTTGGACGGATCCTGCTCGATCTCGCGGATGACGTCGGTGAGTGCGTCGACGTCGATGCCGTTCACCCGGGTGCCAGCGGTATTCTCTGCGACAGACATGGTCTTCTCCTCGGAGCTTGGGGTTTGGGTTCCGGTCGGCGGTTAGCAGAAGGTCGGCGAGATCTGCTCGATCCGCGCCCGTGCGGCCGGGCTGAGATCGCCCAGCGTCGCCAGGAAGTTCCGATGCGTCATGCCGGAGCCGAGAAAGGTCCAGCGCAGCGCCTGTCGCTGCACGTCCACGAACCGGCTGCGCTCACTGTCGGTCAGGCGCCGTCCCGTGGCCCGGGCCAGCGCGTCGAGGTCGAGCGCCACCTGCTGCGTCAGGCCGCTGTCCAGCAGGCGGCTGATTTCGACATATTCGTCGACCGCCTGATCGATCTCGTCCGCGCCGCAGGTCTCGGCCAGCGCCGCGATTATCAACGTGTCCAGTCGGGCGTGCTGCGCCTCTTCCATCCAGTGGTGCTTGAGCAGACTGGCGAACCGCGGATCGAGGGTCTCGTTGTCCTTGACGCTCTCGACATAGTGGCCTTGCGTCATCCATTCGATGTGCAGGATCGTCAGCGCCACCGCCAGCGGATGATGCGACAGCACCGCCCGCGCGATCTCCCGCGGCGGCCCGATGACATCGCAGTGCGCGCCGAAGCCGTCCGTGAACGCGACCCGGAACCGGCGGAACAGGTCGATATGCTTGGCTTCCTCGCTGGCGAAATGCAGGAAGGCGCGGATCCGGCTACTGTCGCCGTGCAGGTGCGGGCGGGCGTGATCCAGCACGAAGGGCAGGATGAACTCTTCGACCATGCCGAAGGTGTAGAGGTAGCCGTGACCACGGATCTGATTCAGCGTCAGCTTTTCCGCCGCCGTCAGGAAATCGAGCGGCTCGACCCGGGCCAGCGGCTCCGGCAGGAACGGCTTGCCGAAGTCGAGACGCCTGTCGCCGCCGATGATGTCCTCGACGCGCCAGTGAATGCGCTCGGATGCGGCGAGCGCGCTGTCGTAGGAATAGGGCAGATCCATGGTGTGTCTCCTTGCCGGCGCCCGCGCGGCGGCCGCCGGCCGTCGTTGAAACCGTTGCGTCGGGCGCGACGGAACGCGGACTCAGTCGAGGCTAAGGTGACGGTGGTCGCGGCTGGTGCCGTGGGCCACGGATAGGATCTCGGCCCGGTTCAGGCCGATGTCGCGTAGCTGCCAGTCGCTCAACGCCCGCAGGGCGTCGACGGTTTGTCGCCGCTCTCGCTGCCGTTTTGCCGCCGCGAGCAGGCCTCCGACGGTATCGAGAAGGTGCTCCAGCGCGTAGAGCGCCGGCAGGTGGGTACGAAACAGAATGGCCGCCGCATGGGACGGCCCGAATGTCGGTTGGCAAGCCATGATTGTCGCTCCCGTATCGCATGCCGGCCGCTTGCCGGCGGCCTAGACATGGAACCGCGCTGTGGGAATTTGCGTTGGAACCAGCGTGGAATTTGCGGCGCGGAAGCGTTGGAATCGCTGGAGAACGGCTGTTTCAACGTGAGCATCGCCTATTTATGGGGCGACGCAGCCCGTTCCTGGGTTGGGCGCGAGACGGGGCCGAGTAGTGTTAAACTTGCGGTTTTTGGGCGAAATGGAGGTGGCGCAGGACGGCGTGTCGGTGTCTTTGCCGCCGTCGAAGAAGACGCGCGCGCTGCTGGCCTATCTGGCCGTGACCGGACGGTCGCACCGCCGCGACCGTCTATGTGGTCTGCTTTGGGACATTCCCGACGATCCGCGCGGCGCCTTGCGCTGGAGTTTGAGCAAGCTGCGCGCGCTGGTCGACGACGGCGATCTGCGCCGCATTGCCGCCGACCGCGAGAGCGTGTCCTTCCAGGCCGATGCCGTCGAGATCGACGTCTTGAACGTGCGCCGCCGGCTTGGGCACGGCGTGGACACTATTCCGACCGACGAGTTGACGGCGCTGGCGACCGCGTTCCGGGGCCCCTTCCTGGAAGGCCTCGATCTGCCGGCGTGTCCCGATTTCCAGGCCTGGTGCGTCGCCCAACGCGAGGACGCGGTGCGCCTGCGGACCCGGCTGCTGGCGGCGCTGGTCGACCGTCTGGCGGAAGCGCCCGAGGAAGCGCTGGTTCACGCCCGTTCCTGGGTCGAGACCGATCCGCTGAGCCGGCCGGCGCACGGCGCCCTGTTGCGGCTGTTGATCGCGACGGGCCGCCGCATGGAGGCCGAACGGCAATACGACGCCGGCTGCCGGCTGCTGCGGGAGCTGGCCGATGACGCCGCGGACGAACTGAGCGCCGTGTGGCGGGACCTGGTGGCGTGCGCGGCGTCGGATGCCGTCGCGGCGTCGACCGCCGAGGGCGCCGCGCCGCTCGCCGCGGCCCGGTCCGAGACCTTGGTCGGGCGTCTGCGCGAACGGGCGCGGATCTTGGCGGCGCTCGACGAGACGGCGGGTCAGCGCATCGGCCGCGTTCTCCTGTTGTCGGGCGAGCCGGGCGTCGGCAAGACGCGGCTGCTGGCGGCGCTGATGGCGGCGGCGCGGCAGCGCGACGGCACCGTGCTCGACGGCTGCGCCTACGAGGCCGAAAGCGGCCGGCCCTACGGTCCCTGGATCGACGCGATCCGCCGCCTGCCGAAGAGCTATGTCGGCGAGACGCTGGGCGGCGACCTGGGTCTGCTGATGCCGGAATTCGGACAGAACGGCCAGGCCGAACACAGCCGCGACCGACTGTTCGGCGCCGTCGCCGAGGTGGTCGCGGCACGCGCCCACAGTGCACCGCCCGTGCTGCTCGTCTTCGACGACATACATTGGTGCGACGAGGCGTCGGCGGCGCTGTTGCACTACGTGGCGCGGCTGAATCGGCACCGGCCGGTCTTGACCGCGCTGGCGGCCCGCGACGGCGAGCTGCCCGACAACGCGCCGGTGCAGCGGGTCTTGCGCGGCCTGCGCCACGACGGTCTGCTCGACGAGATCGCGCTTGGGCCGATGACGGCCGAGGAGACGGCGGAGCTGGTGCGGACGCTCGATCCGGCCGCCGATGTGGCTCGGGTCTATGCCGAAAGCGGTGGCAACCCGCTGTTCGCGCTCGAGGTCGCGCGGCATGCGCCGCTGCGGCGCGACGACCTGCCGCGCTCGCTGTCCGAGATCGTGCGCGACCGGATTCAAGGTCTGCCGGCGGAAGCCGGCGACGTGCTGCGCTGGGCCGCCGTGCTGGGCCAGGCCTTCAGCGTGCGGCGGTTGAGCGCGCTTTGCCCGCTCGACGTCGATGCGCTGATGCAGGCGCTCGAGACGCTGGAGCGGCATGCCCTGCTGACCGGGGTCGATGCTGGGCGGCGGCCGGGCGGCGCTTACGCCTTCGCCCACGACCTGGTGCGCCGCGGCGTCTATACCGGGCTGTCGGAGCCACGCCGCCGGCTGATGCATTGGCGCGTCGCCGAGGCGCTGTCCGCCGCTTCCGAGACCGACGAGGCGGTCGCGGCCGAGATCGCGCACCATGCCGGATTGGCCGGCGAGGACGCGACGGCCGCGCGCGCCTGCATCGCCGCCGGCCGGCGCTGTTTGCGCCTGTTCGCCAACGGTGAGGCCTATGCGCTGGCGCGGCGCGGCATGCGCTATGCGCGTCGGGTTGGTGAGCCCGACAGCGTCCAGCTGTTGCTGGAGCTGAACGACGTCAGCCTGACCGCGCGTCGGACCACACAGATCGAGGATACGGCGCGGCGCATCGAACGGCTGGCCGAGCAGGCCCTCGACCATGGCAGCGTCGAGCATGCCCGGCTCGGCTTTCACATGGTCTCGACCCTGCGCTGGGAGGGCGGCGACTGGACCGGCGCCGAACAGCACACCCGGCGCGCCGCCATGATCGGTCGCTCCGGCGATCCCGCGGAGCAGGTGGTGGCGATGGCCGAGACGGCGCGCTGCCTCGCCATGCTGGAGCGCGATCTCGATCAGGCCGAGGCGCTGCTGCTGGAAGCCGACGCGCTGGCCGGCCGGGCCGGCGTCGAGCCGCCGTCGATCCCGTGCGCCCGGGGCATGCTGCGTCTGCACCAGGGTAAGCTGGGCGAGGCCGCCGAAGTGCTGTCCGACGCCCGCGCCCAGGCCCGTCGGGACGGCGACCGCTTCGCCGAGTTCCAGGCCATGGAACAGCTCGTGATGCTGGAACTGCAGCGGCCGGACTATGCCGCCGCTGGCCTGCTTGGCGCGGACCTCGTCGCCATCGGCGAAAAGCTGCGCGACGGCAGCGAGGCCCCGTTCGCCCATGCCCTGACCGCGCTTGCCCGTTATGGTGAGGGCTGTGCGGACGCGCTGGCCGATCTCGAAACCGCGCTCGAAGCCCTCAAACTGGCCGACGCCAAGCACCGGCTCGCCTTCGCGCTGACCCGCGCCGCCGGTATCGATTTGTCCCATGGCCGCGCCGAAGCCGCCCGCGACCGGGCCGCCGAAGCGCTGCGAATTGCCCGCTTGCTGGAGCGGCCGAGCGAGATCGCGCTCGCCCTGGTAACCTCGGCCCGCGCCGCCGTTGTGTTGGACGACACCGAGAGGTTTCGGCACGATGCAGCGGCCTTGCACCGGACGGCGCTGCGCGGCGTCTCGGTGCATGTGCGCCGGGCCGCCGAAGCTCTGCTGAGCGATGCCGGCGGAGGTTTGTGGACGAGGTGACAAGCATGCCCGAAGCCGAACGCCAACATATCGCGGTTCGCCGCCTGCACCCGTTGTTCGCCGCCGAGGTCACGGGCGTCGATCTCACGGCGCCGCCCACCGATGCGGTCTTCGCCGAGATCGCCGCGGCCTTCGATGAACATTCGGTGCTGGTGTTTCCCGGTCAGCGGCTCGACGACAAGCAGCAACTGGCCTTCGCACGCCGCTTCGGCGACCTCGAGGTGCTGCAGAAGGGCGCCATCGGTGAGCGCACGCTGCTGGCGGGCATCAGCAACGTCGATCCCGAGACCGACGAGATCATTCCGGCCGACGATCCGCGTCTGTTGCGGCAGTACAGCAACGAGCTCTGGCATACCGACAGCTCGTTCAAGCGCGTTTCGGCCAGGGCCTCGCTGCTGCACGCCCGAGAGGTGCCGCCGGCGGGCGGCGACACGTCGTTCGCCTGCATGCGCGCCGCCTGGGACGCGCTGCCGGCAGCGAAGCAACAGCTGTGCAAGGCGTTGGTCGCCGAGCACAGCTTCGCCTACAGCCGCGGGCTGACCGTGAAGGAGGACTTCCTGACGCCGGAACAGAAGGCCGAGGTGCCGCCCGTGCCGCAGGCTCTTGTCGTCGCCAACGCCCGCAACGGCCGCAAGGCGCTCTACGTCGCCAGCCACGCCTCGCACATTCTGGGCTGGCCGCGCGCGCGGGGCCGGGCGCTGCTCGACGAGCTGACGGCGCACGCGACCCGGCCCGAGTTCGTCTACACGCACCGCTGGCGGCAATGGGACCTGGTGATGTGGGACAACCGCGCCACCATGCATCGCGGCAGCGCCTACGACTACCGCCGCCACCGCCGCGTCATGGTCCGCGCCACCGTCTCCGGCGACGTGGCCACCGTCAGCGCCGACGTGGCGGCGCGCGTGGCGGCAAGCTAACGGAGGGATCGATGTCCCTGGTGATCGTTGAACGGGAGTTTCCCGAGCCCGAGCTGTTCGAGGCGATCGACGCGAAGGGCGATAAGGCCGCTTGGTGCTATCAGCTCTATGGCATTCGCTACGACGGCGGCTACTTCGCGGCCGACAGTCGGAGCATGATCTGCACCTACGAGGCGCCCGATGCCGAGTCCGTTCGCGCGGTACAGCGCCGCTTTGATATGCCGGTGTCGCGGGTCTGGTCGGCGACGTTCCATCAAGCGACCGATCTTGCCGCCGCCGACGCCGATGCCGTGGCCACGACCGATGTCGTCGTCGAACGCAGCTTCGAGAGCGCCATCGACATCGACGCCTTGCAATCGCGGGAGCATGCTGGCCAATGGTGTCTCGACCTGCACCGCGTGCGCTTCGGGCACACCTATCTGGCGCTCGATTGCAAGCGCATGCTCTGCCTCTACCGCGCCCCGGACGCCGAATCCGTCCGCACCGCCCAACGCCAGCTCGACATGCCCGTCGACCGCGTCTGGAGCGCCCAGCGCCAGGAGCCGGTGCCGTGCTAACGCCCGCGCGCGTCCGGCAGCGGGGGCAGGCGGCGCGGGACCGGCGATGACTGGATGATCGAGGTGTTGGTCATCGCATAGGGAATGATGGCGTCGATCAGCGTTTCCAGATCCTCGACCGAACGCACATGCGCCCGCGCGATGAAACAATCCTCGCCGGTGACCCGATCGCATTCGACGATCTCGGTCCGCGCGTTTAGCACCTCGGCCACCTTCTTGAGCTGGCCCGGGATCGGCCGAATCCGCAGATAGGCGGCGAGCGCTAGGCCCAGCGCCCTCGGATCGATCTCCGCCGCGTAGCCCCGGATCACGCCGGCCTCCTCCAGCCGCCGCACCCGCTCCGCCACGCTCGGCGCCGACAGCCCGACAAGGCGCGCCAGCTCGGCCATGCTTATGCGCGCGTCCCGGGTCAGCGCCTCCAGAATGGCGGTATCCGTCGCGTCCAGCGGGCCGTTTTCGTATCGAAGGCGTTTCATTGAAATAGCTTTCATATCGTAGGGAAATTGGAAATTATCTGTTCGTTCATTTATATCCAAATGCCGTAGCGCCTTTCAATATTCCGGCGTGTCGAGTTCGGAAAAAATCTTCACCAGGGCCGCGGCGGCGGTGCCGCCCCATCTCTGGTTCGGCGTCAGCGCGGTGTTCCACTATCTCGGCCCGGCTTTCGCCGTGCTGCTGTTCCCGGCGGTGGGCGTGCTCGGCGTCGCCTGGTTGCGCATCGCGTCCGCTGCCGTGCTGTTCGCGCCCTGGACCCGGCCCTGGCGCACGATCGCCGCTGCGGACGGCCGGACGCGGTGGTTGCTGCTGGGGCTCGGGCTCTGCCTGGCGGTGATGAACTGCGCCTTCTATCTGGCGCTCGACCGGCTGCCGATAAGTCTGGTCGCCGCGATTGAGTTCGTCGGCACCATCGCCGTCGCCCTTTACGGCCTGCGCACGGGGCGCAACCTCGCGGCGCTGGCGCTCGCCGTTATCGGCGTGTTCATCCTGATCGACGTCACCTGGTCGAGCGACCCGCTGGGCCTGTTCTGGGCCTTCCTCAACGGCGCGCTGTTCGTCGGCTACATCGCGCTCGGCCATCGCATCGCCCAAGGCGGCGCCGGCGGCGGCGTGGAACGTCTGGGCGCGGCCATGGCCGTCGCCTTCCTGTTCGTGCTGCCGGTCGGGCTGGCCGAAGCGCTCGCCGCGTTCACCGCCCCGATGCTGCTGCTGGCCGGCATCGGCGTCGGTATCTGCTCGTCGGTGATCCCCTATATCTGCGACCAGCTCGCCATGTCGCGCCTGCCGCGGGCCAGCTTCGCCCTGCTGCTGGCACTACTGCCCGCGACCGCCACCATCATCGGCGTCATCGTGCTGGCTCAGATCCCCAGCGCCACCGACATCCTCGGCATCCTCATGGTCATGGCCGGCGTCGCCCTGCACAAGCCGGCCGGCTAACGGTCATCGTCGAACACGTCATCGAGCCGCTCCTCGATATCGCGGGGCAGCGCGCGGTGCGAGTCAGGATCGTGATCGTCGCCGTCACGGACCCGACGGGCGCTGCGGAAGATCAGCAGAAATCCCAGCCCCATGACGATCAGGCCCGGCGCCTCCGGCGGCACCGTCCAGCCGGCCAGTTCGATGACGAGAACCCCGTCGCTACCGAGGATGATCAGCAGCACGCCCGCCAGGAAGAGCGTCAGGCCGCCAACGGCGTAAGCGAACCTGACCAGCCCGGAGCGTTGCTTCGGCGCATCTTTGTCGTCAGCCATCCGAAGTCCCCCTGTGCCTGTCATCCGTTGCCCGATCGTACCGGTACCAACGACATGACAGCAGTGAACAGGATAACATCCGCCGGTCCGTATTGTGTTTCCCGCGCCGTCAGGCGGCGCGGTCGCGTCTTTTCGGGGGTCATCTGTATGTCGAGCCGCGGTCACCGGCTTTCGTTTACGCGCTCGCGCACGCTGCTCGGTGTCGGCCTGATGGTCTTCGCCATGCTGATCGTGCCGCTGGCCGACGGCCTGGCGAAGTATCTGAGCGCGTCCCATTCGCCCGTCTTCCTCAGTTGGGCGCGCTATGCCGCCGGCACGGTGTTCGTGCTGCCGGTTCTGATCTTCGCGCGCGGCGGTCTGCGCCTGACGCCGGCGCAACTACCGTCCCAGATCCTCCGCACCGTATTCCTGGCCGCCGCCATGACGCTTTACTTCATGGCCATTGCCCGGGTGCCGCTCGCCGACGCGCTCGGCGCCTATTTCGTCGCGCCCATCGTCGCCACCGTTCTGGCCGTGCTGGTGCTGCGCGAGCGGCTGACGCGGCGCAAGGCCGTCGCCGTCGGCCTCGGCTTCGTCGGCGCGCTGCTGGTGGTCCGGCCAAGCGGGGTAATGGATGTCGGCATGGCCTACGCGCTTGCCGCCGGCCTACTGATGGCGGGTTATCTCGTCGCCACGCGCATGGCGGCGACGACAAGCTCGCCCTTCGTGACGCTGCTCATCCAGTATCTGCTGGGCACGCTGCTGCTCACGCCGTTCGCGGTCGTTGCTTGGCGGACGCCGGCGGCCGAGGCGCTGTGGCTGATCCTCGGCATGGGTCTTTTCTCGGCGGTCAGCCACCTGGCCTCGATCTACGCCTTTCGCTTCGCCCAGGCCTCGACGCTATCGCCGCTCGTCTATGTCGAGCTGATCTCGGCGACGATCTTCGGCTTCTTGGTGTTCGGCGATTTCCCGTCCGTGCTGACCTGGGCCGGCATCGCCGTCATTGTGCTCGGCGGTCTCAGCCTGATCGAACGGCGCTAACTGGCGCCGCCGTCGCTCTCGAGCGCGGCGCCCGTGCGCGCGACGCAGTCCGGGCAGATGCCGTGCGAGATCCGCGGCGTTAAGGGCCCGGCGAACAGGCCCAGCTGACGCACGGCGACATCGACCTCGACCCAGCCGCGCTCCGGCAGCTCGATCCGGTTGCACCACGAGCAGGCCTTGACGATCTCGTCCGAGCGCGGGGCGGCCGGATCCAGCAGCGCCACATACGCGCCGGCATGTTCGCGCACGATGGCGGTGTTGATCTCCAGGCCATGGCCGTCGGCCGACCGCACCGACATCTCGAGATCGCGTCGGATCCGCGGGCTGTTGCAACGGAACGGCAGCACCGCCTCGGCTTCGCGCGCGCGAACACGATTGAAGATCATGCGTGACAAGGCGACGGTCTCCTGATCGGCGATGAACCCCCACAGCGACCGACCCAGAACGGCGTCCGGCGTCAGATGCGGCGCGCCGTTGCGCCGCGCGAAGGCCAGCCAATTGTCGCTTACCGCGACGATGCGGTCGGCGGCATCGATCCGATACCGCAGCACCGCGCCGTTCCGGTCGGTCATGCCGCGCATCGTCCGTCGATGTTCGGGCAACCGCGTTGATGTCGCTCAATTACCGCCGACGCGGGCCAGTCGGTCGAGGTCATCCCAAGCCATGCGGATGCCTTCGATCAGCCGGCCGCCGACCGGTTTGCGCGTGCGCGCCGCCGCGCGGCCGTTCAGGCGTTCATAGAAACGCACCGCGCCGCTGTTCTCGGCGAAGACCCAGAGGGCGGCGCTATGGAACCCCAGTTGCGGCAACCGCCGCGCGGCCTCCGCCAATAGTCGCTGGCCGATTCCGCCGCCACGGCGGTCGGGATCGACATGCAAATTGTCGATGTAACCGGTGTTGGGATCGTCCGCGTCGGGCCAAACCGCGATGAAGCCGATGATGGCGTCCTGCTGCTCGGCGACGAGGATCAGGCCGTCCGAATGGTCCCGCGCGAACACGCCACGCCAGTGGTCCGCCGTCTCCTCCGCCAGCGCGCCGTCCATGTAAGCGTCGTCGACGATGCCGCGATAGGCGCTGCGCCAGCTCCTGACATGCAGATCGGCAATCGCCGCCGCATCGGTCACGTTTGCGTCACGTATCACCTGTTACTCCGTACTGCCGACAACACTGATGAGGCAGCTACGGAACCTAGTGGGGACCCGGCGTCCTGGTCGAGCGGTTTTTGCCGGCGGCCGCTGCCCTTAGCTCACCATTGGTTGTCCATGGGGAACTTGAGCACCCCATAGGGCGGCGATTTCGGCCGCTCGACGATGATCTCCGTACCCGACAGGCTGTCCAGGAAGGCGACGACGTCGTCGATCTCGGCGTCCGTCAGGCCGAGCGGCTTGATCTTGTCGGACTTGGTGCCGAACGGCTCGTCCTCGCCGCCCTTGTTGTAGAATTCGACCACCTCGTGCAGGTCGAAGAACACGCCGTTGTGCATATAGGGCACGGTATAGGCGAGGTAGCGCAGCGGCGGCGTGCGGAACTTGCCGATGTCGGCGATGTCCTTGGTCGCGCGGAAACGGCCCGGATCGCGGTCGAGATGCAGGTAGGCCGCTTCCTCGTGCCCGGACGAGCGCATGCGTTCGCGGAACGCGATCTGGCGCTGGGCATTTTCGGTGAAGGCGGGATTGGTGGGCAGGCCGATATTGTGGAAGTCCTGATCGGTCAGCAACGGTCCGCCATGGCAGGCGATGCAGCCGGCCTTGCCCTCGAACAGCGCTTTGCCGCGCAGCGCCGCTTCCGACATGGCGTCCGCCTCGCCGCGCATATGGCGGTCGAACGGGCTGTCGTCCGAGATGACGGTGCGCTCATACGCCGCGATCGAGGCCAGCGCCTGGTCATAGTTCGGCGCGGCGTCCCAGACCTCCCGGAACAGGCGGACATATTCCGGGACCTGCTTCATGCGCTCCTCGGCCAGCACCTTCTTCAGGTTGCCGGCGAGCGCGCCCGAGATCGCCGAATGCGCCTGCGCCTCCATCGTCGACGCCGACGAGGTCCAGAACCAACCCTTGGTCAGATAGCCCGAGTTCACCACGGTCTGCGAGTTGCGCCAGTGCATGGTGCCGGGATAGCCGCGGCCGAGGTCGTTGCCGTCACCCCAGCCGAGCTTCGGATCATGGCAGTCGACGCAACCGATCGACCCGTCGCCCGAGAGACGCGCGTCGAAGAACAGGTGCTTGCCAAGGGCTATGTTCGCCTCGGTCATCGGGTTGTCCACGGGGATGGGCATGGGCGGCAGTGCGGCCAGCGGTTCGGGGCCCGCGTTGTCGGCGGCGGCGAACCGGGTGACGGCCAGCGCCGCCAGCGCGGCGAGCGCGATCGCGCCGAACAGGCTGTTGCGAAGACGTCGGGTCATGGGCGCGCTCCTCACGCTTTCATGTCGAGGGACAGCTCGTGGGTCTCGCCGGCGGCGAACGTGACCTCGCGCGTGACTTCGCCGAGCAGCGGATGCCACATCACGAGCTCGTAGCTGCCGGGCGGTATGTCGCCGATATCGAAGCGGCCGTCGGCGCCCGTTGCGGCGAGATAGGGGTGGCTGGCGGTGTAGATCCAGGCCGACATCCAGTTATGGGCGTCGCAGTCGATCTCGACCACCGTGCCCCGGCGCATCTTGAGGGTCGCCACGTCGGTCTGCCCCGCCGCCGGTTGCGCGATGTTGAACATCGTGCGCCGGGCCCGGCCGATCTGCTCGTAGGCGTGGATGTTGTGCAGCAGCGGATCGTGATTGACGACCGTGAGATCGGCGCCCTTCGCCGCGACCTGCACGAACGGCTGGAACAGACAGGCCTTCTGATCGATCTTCGGCGTGGTCATGCCCGCGTCCCAGGGCTTGCCGGCGGCGACCTCGCGCAGGCCGACGACGCCGTCTTTCAGCGCGCCGTCATCCGTCACAGTCAGCGGATTCGGATTGACGTCGCCGACGCCGCATATGTGGGAGTCCTTCGAGATCAGCACGGCGTCCTCGGCCGGCGGCTCGCCCGTAAAGCGCAGGACGCCCGTGAGACGCGCGCCATCTTTCACGTCGGCTTCGGTATAGGCATTGCCGAGGCGCGGCAATCCAACGGCGCCGAGGGCGACAACAGCACCGCCGGCGAGGATCGCCCGGCGCCGGGTAAACGACTTGATCACTGCTTTTCCTCCTGCGAAGCATCCGCTTCGGTTCTGAGCGACAAGAGATATTCGGTCAGCGCCCACAACTCGTCGTGGGAGGCCCGTCCCGCGTAGGACGGCATCGGTGAGCCGTCGAGCCCGGTATAGAAGCGCGTCCAGATTTCTTCCGGGGAATCGCCGCCCTTGTAGCTGCCGCTCACCAGGCTGGCGGCGAAGGTGCGGCGCCGGTCGTCGCCCTTCATCGTCAACGAGGAGGGGCCGTCGCCATGGCCCGTTTCGCCGTGGCAGGCGGCGCACTGCAGTCGCTCATAGACCTCACGGCCGAGCGCGATGTCGGCGGTTTCCGGCCGCGGCGGCACCGTGACCGGCGTGCCTTCCACATCCATCCAGGCAAACGTGCGCACGACCTCGACCAGCGCCCAGCGATCCTTCTCCGACAGGGCCGCGAAGCTTGGCATCTGCGCGCCGTTCGAGCCGGCAAGGCCGTGCGTGATCGTGTCGAACAGGTCCCGCGCGGTCGGGAACTGGCCGGTCGGCGTCGAGCGGATCTTGAACACGCCGAGCGTCAGGTTGCGCGGCCGCTGGGCCAGATACATGGCGCCGGGTCCGTTGCCGTCGCCCTCGACGCCGTGACAGACGGCGCACTCCCGGGCATAGAGCTCCTGGCCGTGCGCCAGCAGGTCCGGATCGGGCGCGGTATATTGCGCCGCCGCCGGTCCGGCGAGCGCCGCCAAGGCGGCGCCAACCAACAGAATGGATGCACGCTTCATGGCGGGCCTCCCGTCAACCGATGCTGCGTGGAATGAAGGACATGGCGGCATCGACGCTCTTCAGCGGCGTCTCGCCGGCCTTCTCGACCCGGCCCTTGCCAATCTTGTAGTTGTAGACGGCCGACACCGGATCGGTGACGGCCGAGACGACGGTGTTCGAGTTCTGGCCGGGATAGAACGCATAGGTGTAGGTGACGCCCGGCGCCACTTCGTCGGTCGGATAGGCGACCAGCGACAGCACGCCCTTGCTCGTGCGCCCGAGCTGGTCGACCACGGCGTCGTTAGTGACGTGCACCAGGTCGCCGGCCTCAATCCCGCGGGCCTCGGCGTCGGCGTGGTTGATGAACAGCCAGTTCATCGGCCAGCGCTCGCGGATATAGGGCTTGCGCAGGTCGTCGTACATGGTCTGCCAGATGTGGTTGATCCGGCCGTTCATGACCCAGAGCTCGTCGCCCCGGGGTTTGAACTTCTCGAAGATCGGCTCGGCGATGCGCCAGTCGCCGCGCATGAAGATCGCCCTGCCCGACTTCGTCTTGTACTTGGTGACGTTCCAGTTGTGGTTTTCGGGATCGGTGATCGTCTTGTCGTGCAGCCGGATCGTGCCGACCAGCTTGCCGTCGACCAGGCGGGCCGGAAGCTGGATGCCCGTGGTCGACAGCGCGCGCAGCTGCTCGTGGGCGGAGAGCCCATTGGCGCGGGCGAACGCGATCAGCTTGGTATAGTCGTAATGGCCGCCCTTCGACCGCGCGGCGGCCTCTTCGAAGACTTCGTTGCCGTCCCGCCAGGCAAAGCCCTCGTAACCCATCTTGGTGGCGATCTGACCGACGATCCACCAGTCCGGCTTCGCGGAGCCGGGCGGATCGTAGAACTTGGAATAGATCCGCAGTCGCCGCTCGCCCTGCGCCCGGGTCAGGTCGGTCTCGCCCCAGGTGGCGGCCGGCAGGACCAGGTCGACATATTCGGTCAGGTCGTTCGGATAGATCTCCTGCACCGCCAGCGCCATGCCGCCGGCATCCATCCGCGCCTTCAGCCGGGCGATGATCTCGTCGCGGTCCAGGCTGTCGACCTGGATCTCATGGCCGCGCGTCAGACCGTGGATCTTCTCCCGCAACGCCTGGCCCGAGGCCATCGACGTCACCCAGGTATGGCCGATGACATGGCAATAGCGGAGATTGCCTTCCATGGCGTGCCGGTCGAAATGTAGCGGCAGCTTCTCGCCGGTTTTCTCGCCGGTGATCGGATCGACGAAGACGTCGGTCGACTTCTTTATCGGATAGCCGGCGCCTTTCATCATGCCGCGTTGATGGCCGCCGAGACGGCCCAGGATGCGGCCCGGCCGGCCCGAGGCGCCGTTGATCAGCGCCAGCGCCGAATACGAGCTGGTGTTGGGGAAATTGAACGACCAGTAATTGCCCTTCTCGAGAAAGAACGACGCCTTCGGCCGCAGCTTGCCGCGCGGCTTCGCCAGCATCTCCGCCGCCAGCTTCAGCTTCCCGGCCGGCACGCCGGTAATCCCGGCGGCCTTTTCCAGCGTGTAGGCGTCGTCCGCCAGGACGAACGCCTTGTAGTCCGCGAACGGGCCGCCATAGCGCTTGCGGCGCCACGAGGTCTCCTTCGCCATGTCGTCCTCGGACACCGTGTATTCGGCGATGAATTCGCGGTCCTCCCAGCCCTGTTCCAGGATGTAGCGGGCGATGGCGTTGTTCAAAACGCTGTCGGTGCCGGGCGTCAGCTGCAGGTGCAGGCCGCCCGAGCGCTTGGCATAGGCCGCCGTCGGGCTCTTGCGCGGATTGACCTGGATGATCTTCGCGCCGCCCGGCGCCATCCATTCGGTGAACAGGATGGTGTGGTTCTCATACGGGTCCGAGCCCGAGATCATGATGACGTCGGCATCCGTCACGTCCGGATAGCCGTATGAGAAGCCGTCGACGCCCGCGTCATCGACGCCGGTGGCGTCGTTTGCCGCGGTGTTCTTGTCGTGCTCGGCGCCGGCCGGCGTGCCGATGGCGCCGTAGGCCCATTTGGTCAGGGCGTAGGTGTTCTCCCAGAACTGGTACGAGTAGTACTTGATGCCCCAGGCCTGCTCGCCCCAGGTGTCGATGGCGTAGCGGCCGAGCTCGGCCGCGATCGTCGTCGCGTCCTCCCAGGAAATCGCGTGCAGCATGCCGCGCGACCGGACCATCGGCGTTTGCAGGCGTTCGGCCGTCGGGCGTTTCGGGTTGTAGGGCTTGAGGCCGAGCGTGCCGCCCCGGACCGAGTGGTTGCCCTTGCGGTTCACCGCCGTTTCGCCGTCCGGCACGATGACGACGTGGTGCGGCTCGCCCTTGTACTGCACGATATTGTGCATGTTCGGGCTGATCCACTTGCCCGACAGCGGCCCCGTCGGGAACTGTTCTTTGAAAGCATTTTCGTCCGGTTTCGCGCCGCCCTCGGCGTGATACGGCCAGCGGTAGACCTTGTAGGCGCAGCCGACGATGCAGTACTCGCAGGCCGTCGGCAGGACGTCGGCATTCGCCGGCGGGACCGGCACCTCGTCCACGGGCACGTCGTAGGTGCCGGTGTCGAGCGACGGCGTTCGCGCCGCCAGCAGGAACTCGCGGCGTGATTTGTCGGAGCGGTCGGTCATTGTCGCCTCCCTCAACCGCGCATCAGCCGCCGGCCTGCGCCGGCCGGCTCCCGAGCGCCGTCGGCGAAGGCGCCGCCTTCCAGATTGTTGCGCTGGCCGTAGATCAGCCCGATCACGCCGATCGCGACGATGTCGTCGCCGTCCAGCCGCAGGACGATCTGGGGCAGGTTCTGCGTCGCCTGGGCATGGACGGGAATGCCGCCCTTGGTCAGATCGAAGACCGAGAAGTGCATCGGACACGGCCCCAGTGCCTTGGTGTCGTGCCGATAGCGCCCGCGCAGCGGACCGCCCATATGCGGACAGAGCGTCGAATAGGCGACGATGTCGCGAGCGGGGCCGACGCCACGGCGCGCCTCCGTGCCCAGCTTCACCAACAGGTTCGGCTGCTGCTTCAGGGGATAGGCGAAGGCGACCGGCTCGCCCTCGGCCAGCTCGGAAGCTTTCGCGATACGCAGCTCGGGATAAATATCTCGGCTGAGGTCGGCCGCGCCGGTGGCCGCCTCGACGATATCGGCCGGCGCGAATGTCGTCGCCAGGGCGCCGCCGGCCACGCCTTTCAATGCCAGCCTGCGGCCGAAGCAGTAGTCCGATTTCGATTGGTCCGTCATGACGCATCCCTCGTTCGTTTGGGTGCCGGTTCGGGGTCGTCGTCCGTTCCGCGCGCCCGCGATTGCTTCGGCCGAAGGGCCCTGATGCTGCCTAGAACGGCGCCTTATCGGGATGGGTTCGTGACTTTTGTTAACCATGTTCGCCGGCAACGAAGTCGTGAACTCATCGCCGGTCGGGCGCGTTATATGTTGCTGGAAACCGTTTCCCGACCGTCGCGCCCACCGGCTGAATCCGGCGTTTTTGGCGCGGCGGTTTCGTGCGCTGAAAGACGTTTTCGCCAATGCTGGGTTTCACCGAGGCACGCCGCCGAAAGAAGTTCGAAGCGATGACGAAACCGCATCTCGATGCCCTTTACCGGACCGCCCGGCGCATGACCGGTCACGCGCAGACGGCCGAGGACGTGGTGCAGGAAACCTGCCTGAAGGCCTATCGCGGTCTCGACGGATTTCAGGCCGGCACCAATTACGGCGCCTGGTTGTTCCGCATCCTGACCAACACTTGCATCGACTGGCGGCGGCGTCGCGGTATCGGCGAGACCGTCGACCTGCACGCGCTGCCCGACGCCATGCTGGGCGGCGATGTCGGCTCGGCGACGCAGGACCGGCGCGAGCCCGATCCCGAGGCGCACCTGATGGTGGCGGAGTTCCGCCGCGACGTCATGGGCGCCATCGACCGCTTGTCGCCGGAGTTGCGGATGGTCGTGCTGCTGGCCGTGTTCGAGGAGTACAGCTACGCCGAGATCGCCGAGGCCGTCGATTGCCCGATCGGCACCGTGCGCTCGCGGCTGAACCGCGGCCGCCAGCAACTGCAGGCCGAGCTTTCGGCCTATCGTACCGTCGAGTTGGTCCCGGTATCGCCCGACCGGGCGGCCAGGGGCGGAGGCTGTGGCGAGCCATGAGCAAGATGACCTGCGAGCAGGTGCGGCAGCGCCTTTTCGACTACCTCGACGGCATCGGCGAAGCCGGCGAACGCACCGCGATCGCCGCGCATCTCGACGGTTGTCCGGCCTGCACCGCCGAGCTGCGCGCGACCGGCGGGATGGAGAAACGCATGCGACAGGCACTCGCCGGCGACCGCGCGCCGGACGGCCTTTGGGACCGGGTGATGGCGTCCATCGACGCGGACGACGGGGCCAAGCCGCGCGGCTGGCGCACCGGCTGGCCGGCGATGGCCGTGGCGGCGGCGGTCGCCGCCCTGCTGATCGCCGTCGTCGGCCTGATCTCGCTGCCGGGGCAGCAGACGGTGCAGCCGACGGCGCTGGTGGTCGAGCCGGTGAACGACTTCATCACCTATCGCCTGAGCGGCCGGCCGCTCGACGTCGAAAGCGCCGATCCGGCGGCGCTGGCGCAATGGTTCAGCGGCAAGACCGAGGCCGGCGTGCCGCGCGATATCCCGGCCCCGGCCGGCTTCCGGCTGGTCGGCAGCCGCCTCTGCTATTTCCTCAACCGCCGGCTTGCGGCTCTGATGTATCAGTCCGAGGCCGGCTTGCTGTCGCTCTACGTCATGTCCGACCACGACATCGTCATGCCGGAAGCGCGCTTCGACGCCGCCGTCGGCCGTGCGCTGTCGAGCCATCGCGTCAACGACCACAACAGCCTGATCTGGCGCAACGACGGCCGGGTCTACGTGCTGGTCTCCGACCTGCCCAAACCCGACATGCGCCGCTTTCTCGAAGGCATGCAGGCGGCGATGCGGGACGCGCCGGCGGGTTATCCCCGGGTCATGACGACGATGGTGGTCAGCACGACCGGCGTCAGCGCCAGCGCCGGGATGATCAATCCGGCGAAGCCGAAGCAGGCGGCGGCGAAAATCCACCCCATCACGCCGTTGGCGATGAAATAGTACTTCGCGTCCGGCGGACCGAGCAGGGCGTCGCGGAGGAACCAGCCCAGCACTGGGATCCGGCACAGCCATAAAATGGCCGCCGGCGGCCGTGCGCGATCCTCCGCCACGTCCGCCGCCATGTCAGTTGGTCTTGTGCTTACCGTGCGACATGCCGTGCCCGGAATGGTCCATCTTACCGCCGCCCGAACCGCGCGCGCCGACCGGCTCGACGTCGAACTCGAGATCGATCGATCCCGCTTTCTCGAAGGTCAGCGTCGCGGTCACCGGATCGCCTTCGACCAGCGGCGCTTTCAGCTGCATGAACATCACGTGATAGCTGCCGGGCTTCAGCTCGACGGTCTCGCCGGGCGGAATCTCCAGGCCGGCGGGCAGGCGGCGCATGCGCATCACGCCGTCTTTCATGGCCATCTCGTGGATCTCGATCTTGCCGGCGAAATCGGCCGCGCCGGCGACCAGCCGGTCGGTCTCGCTGCCCATGTTCTTGATGGTCATGTAGCCGCCCCCGACCTTGGCGCCGCCGGGCGTCGCCCGCGTCCAGGGATGATCGATCGCCAGCGAACCGATCTTGTAGTCGTGCGCCATCGCGGTCGTGACAAACGCCGAGAGGCTAAGGGTCAAAGCGGTAAGGATGCGGATATAGGTCATTGCTCACTCCAATCGTCTGATCGACAGGCCAGGGCCGTCCGCGTCGGCCGCGGCGGCGTCGTCTTGTCAGATGGCGTGATTGGAGGGTGGCGCGCGGGCTTCGGCCGTGCTGGTGGCGAGGCGGCCGGCCAGAACGACGCCCGCGGCGGGCGCCAGGACGATCTGACGGAAGCTCGGCGCCGGCATGGCGGGCAGGGCCACCGGCCCAAGACCGGGCGCCGCGGTCAGCCGGCAGGCCTCGCACTCGGGGTTGTCGATGTCGCTATGGCCGCCGGTCAGACCGTTTTGGGTACAAAGGACCGGCGTCGTGCCGTCGGGCAGGGTGAAGGCGCTCAGGTCCGGCGCGGCCTGCGCCGGCCGCGGCTGATGCCCGGCGACCAGCAGCAGGCTCGCCAGCGCGTAGAGCGCGCTGACCGCCAGCCGGATTTGTCTGTTGCGACACCGTCTCAACATGGGCGCAGCATGCCACGTCCGGCGCACAGGTCAAAGATGGTCCGGCCGCTGCGGCATCAGGCCGCACGAAGATCCTAAATCCCCAGATAGGCCCGCTTCAGGTCGGCATTCTCCAGCAGCTCCGCCGCCGCGCCGGAGAGCGTGACGGCGCCGTTTTCGATCACGTAGGCGCGGTCGGCGAGCGCCAGCGACTGCATCACATTCTGCTCGACCAGCACGACCGCCAGGCCGTCGTCGTTGATGCGCCGGATCAGGGCGAACATCTGCTCGACCAAGAGCGGCGAGAGGCCGAGCGATGGCTCGTCCAGGATCAACAGCTTCGGCTCGGCCATCAGGCCGCGGCCGATCGCCAGCATCTGCTGCTCGCCGCCCGACAGCGTGCCAGCGGCCTGGCCGAGGCGTTCCTTGAGGCGCGGGAAGATGTCCAGGACCCGCTCGATGTTCGCCGCCCGGTTCGGCTTGCCGCGGCGATAGCTGCCGAGTTCCAGGTTCTCGCGCACGCTCATGTTCGGAAAGATGCGTCGGCCCTCCGGCACCTGCACCAGGCCGCGCTCGACGATGGCCTCCGAGGCGGCCCCGGTAATGTCCTCGCCGGCGAAACGCACGCTGCCGGCGAACGGCCGGTAGAGCCCGCTGATATTGTTGTTCAGCGTGGTCTTGCCGGCGCCGTTGCTGCCGAGCACGGCGACGATCTCGCCCCCGGCGACGTCGATGTCGATGCCGCGCAGGATCTTGACCTGGCCATAGCCGGCCTCGAGCGCCCGCACTTCAAGCATGACCGCTCTCCGGCGCCCGCATGCGCTCGGCCGCGCCATGGCCCAGATAGGCCTCGATCACCCGCGGGTCGGCGGCGATCTCGGCCGGCGCGCCCTCGGCGATCAGTACGCCGTCGTTCAGCACATAGGTGTAGTCCGACAGGTTCATCACCGCCTGCATGACATGTTCGATCAGGAAGATGGTGATGCCGCCGGCGCGGATGTCCTTGATCAGCGCGACGATGTCGTCGATCTCGGTCGGGTTCAGTCCGGCCATGACCTCGTCCAGCAGCAGCAGTTGCGGCTCGGTGGCGAGCGCCCGGGCCAGCTCCAGCCGCTTGCGGCCGGCGACCGTCAGGCCGTCGGCCGGCTGCTCGGCCTGCGCCGCCATGCCGACGCGGTCCAGCACGGCGCGGGCGCGGTCTGCCGCCTCGCGCCGGTCCGCCGTGCGGTGATAGGCGCCGACCATGACATTCTCCAGCGTCGTCAGGCCGGCGAACGGCTGGGTGATCTGGAACGTGCGCACCATGCCGCGGGCGCAGATCCGGTGCGGCTTCAGGCCGACGATGTCCTGGTCCTGGAAGCGCACGCTGCCCGCGTCCGGTGTCAGGAAGCCGGCGACCATGGCGAATAGCGTCGTTTTGCCGGCGCCGTTCGGCCCGATCAGCGAGACGATCCGGCCCGCGTCCACGTTGAGGTCGACATTGCTGACGGCGGCAAGACCGCCGAAGGATTTCGACAGGCCGCGAACGTCAAGCATCCTCGGCCTCTTTCGGCCGCGGCCGGCCCTTGAACAGGCCGATCAGGCCGTTCGGCAGATAGCCGATGATGATGATCAGGATGATGCCGTAGACGATCAGGCTCAGGCCCGGCGTCTCGATATAGTGCCGCGTCACCTCGTTGACGCCGTGCAGCACGAACGCGCCGATCAGCGGACCGAACACCGTGCCCATGCCGCCGACGATCGTCACCAGCAGCATCTCCACCGAGGTCGCCACGCCATAGGCGATGGGCGGATCTATATAGAGGAACTTCTGGGCATAGAAGGTGCCGCCGACGCCGCCCATGGCGCCCGAGATCATGATCGCGTACATCTTGCAGCGGAAGGCGTTCACGCCCAGGGCTTCGGCCGCGTCCTCGTTCTCGCGGATGGCTTTCAGATAGGCGCCGAAGCGCGAGCGTTCGAGCCACCATGCGATGGCGAGCGAGATGACCGTCAGCGCCAGGGCGATGTAGTAGTAGCCGGCCGGGTCCTGGAACTGCAGGCGTGCCAGGCTGGGCTCGTTCTCGATGAAGATGCCGATGCCGCCGCCGGTGAACTCGACCGAGTTGGCCAACACCTTGAAGACTTCCGCGAACGCCAACGTGATCAGCGCGAAGTAAGACCCACGCAGACCGTATCTGAAGCTGAGAAAACCGACGAAGGCGCCGACCGCGGCGCCGGCGAACAGCGCCGCGATCATGCCGATCCAGGCGTCGATGCCGAAGGTCATCAGCAGGATCGACGAGGTATAGGCGCCGGTGCCGAAGAACACGACGCTGCCGAACGAGAACTGCCCGGCATAGCCGCCCAGGATGTTCCAGGACTGGCCCAGGAAGGCGCTTAACAGGATCAGCGTCAGGACGTCGATCACGAAGCGGTCGGCGATCAGCAGCGGCGCCGCCAGCGCCAGCAGGGCGAGCGCCAGGAGGAACAGGAGGCTGCGCACCGGCACGGCGTCAGGCCCTGGCGCCGAACAGGCCCGTCGGCCGGAACAGCAGGATCAGAATGAAGATCAGCGAGATGCCGATCTGACCCAGGCTCTCGCCCAGATACAGCCCGCCGACGGATTCCGTGATGCCGATAATGAAGCCGCCGACCAGCGCGCCGACGAAACTGCCCATGCCGCCCAGCACGACGATGGTGAAGGCGATGATGACGAAGACGTTGCCGGTCGTTGGATCGACATAGAACGACGGCAGCAGCAGGCAGCCGGCCGCGCCCAGGCAGGCGATGCCGATGCCGTAGCTCAGCGCGAAGACATGCTCGACATTGATGCCGACCAGGCGCGCGCCCTGCCGCTCCTTGGCGACGGCCCGGATCGCCTTGCCCATGTCGGTCTTCGCCATCAGCAGCCACAGCAGCAGGCAGATCGCCAGCGAGGCGAAGAACGAGATCACCTTGGGCAGCGCCAGGAACACGAAGCCCAGGTCGAGCGACTCGTAGGCGTACGGTACGTCAATCGTCTGCTGGTCGGCGCTGAACAGGAACAGCGCGCCGTTCTCGAACACGATCGCCAGGCCCAGCGTGATCAGCAGGATATTCTGGTCCCGTCCGTGCGCCAGCTTGCCGATGCCCCAGCGATAGAGCGCATAGCCGAACAGGAAACTGCCCGGCACGACGATGATCAGGGAAACGTAAGGATCGATCCCGGCCAGGCTGAACAGATAGAAAGTGGCGTAGAGCGCCAGCATCAACAGCGCGCCGTGCGCGAAGTTGATGATGTGGAGCACGCCGTAGATCAGTGTCAGCCCCAGCGCCACCAGCGCATAGATCGCCCCGAACATCAGCCCGTTGACGATGGCCGCCGGCATCATGGTCATCGACAGCATCGCGCCGCCTTCACGCAAAAAACGCCTCCTTCTCCCCTCGGCTTGTCGAGGGGAGAAGGAGGTTTCGTTGTTGAGATGGAGCTACCCCGAACCCGTTCAGGCCTGCGGCCGCGGGAACACCGGCTTGGCCGTGGCGAACTCGGTCGGATAGATGATGTCGACGTCGCCCTTCAGCGCCTGGATCGAGACGGCGCGCGAGCCCGTGTTCTGGCCGTTGACGAACTTGGTCGGGCCGTACGGCATGATCAGCGGATCGAGCGTGCTGGTCTCCAGCGCCGCGATCACCGCGTCCTTGTCGGTCGAGCCCGCCCGCTCGAAGGCGTCGTGCAGCAGTCGGATCGAGTTGTAGGCCAGATAGATCTCGAAGGTGAAGAACTTGCCGTCGGCCTCGACGCGCTTGCGCATGTCCTGGGCCACGCTGGACTTCGGATTGTACCAGTGGTTGACGTCGATCATGTATTCGGCGACGTCGGGCAGGTCGTTGATGAACTTGAAGTTGAAGCCGCCGCCCAGCACCGAATAGCTGGCCGCGAACTCGATCCGCTGTTGCTTCAGCGTGCGCGCCAGCAGGACATACTCGCCGGGATAGTTGATCGGCATCACCACGTCGGGCTTCATCGACTTGATGCGCAGCGCGATGTTGTCGAAGTTGCGGGTCGGGTTGGCGTGCTTGATGGTGTCCAGCACCTCCAGGCCCTGTTCCGGCAGCAGCGTCTGCATCAGCTTCGCGGTGCCGCTGCCGTATTCCGATTCCTCGTGGATCACCACGACGGTCTTCGCCGGCGAGCCGGCCGCCTTGTTGATCTGGCCCAGATTGACGGCGGCGTCGTTGGCGATGCGGCCATAGCCGTCGGCCATGCGGAACACGTTCTTCAGGCCGCGCCCGACCAGGCGGTCGGAGACGCCGATGTCGATCGAGAAGGGGATGTTGTATTTCGCCGCGGCCGCGGTCGCCGCCAGCCCGACCGAGCTTTGATAGCAGCCGGAGAAGGCGTGCACGCCGGCCTCGTTCATCTTCTCGACCTCGGCGGCGCCGATCTGCGGCTTCGCCTGCGAATCGCCCAGCACGGCTTCCAGCTTCGCCCCGTTCATGGACTTGACGCCGCCGGCGGCGTTGATGTCGTTGATCGCCATCTGACAGCCATAGCGGCACTGCGCGCCGGGGAAGGCGAGGAAGCCGGTGACCGGATGGATCAGGCCGATCTTGACGCTGTGGCCGTCGGCCCGGGCGACATGCGGAAAGCCGAGGCTGCCGGCCGCCGCCAGTGCACTTGCGCCGGCCACGAACCGCCGCCGCGAGACGGGCGTTTGTTTGACAGGCTTGCGCGTGTTCTTGCTCATCGTTGTTCCTCCCTGAGGTCGGTTATCTGTCGAACGGCGCCCGACTCGCCCTGACTATAGGCCAGCGCCGGATCGGTTCAAAACGGGTTGGGCGGCGCTCACTCCGCCGCCGGCAGCCGGGCGCCGGCGTCCTGGCGGGCGCGGAAGCGGCCGACCGAATGGGCGTGCGCGGCCTGCGCCTTCGCGCTCATCTCGTGATCCAGACGCTGCTCCATCTCGAATGCCCCCGGCGTCGCCTGGCCGCGCACCAGCAGCGCCGTCGCCCGAGGCTCGCCGTATTGCCGGACGCTCGCCGGGATGTAGCTGATGCCCAGGCCGATGCGCCGGTCCGGGCCGTCATTGCCGCGCGAGCAATGCACCAGGTTCGTGTGATGCAGCGACATCTCGCCGGCCTTCAGTTCCATCGGCACGCCGGTCTCGTCGTCGAAGCGGTCCGGGATGCCCTGACCGCGCTTGATCATGTTCCATTGCCCAAGGTCGTCCTCGTGCTCGAACTCGCCCCATTTGTGGCTGCCCGGCAGCACGTGCACGCAGCCGCTTTCGACGTTGGCGTCCGACAGCGCCACCCAGGCCGTGACATGCAGCGCCGGCTCCAGGAAGAAATATTTGCCGTCCTGGTGCCAGCGCACGTAGGCCGGCGTGCCCGGCTCCTTGATCCAGGTGGTCGTGTGGTAGACCAGGATGTCCTCGCCGATCACGTCCTCGACCGCGTCCAGTATGGCCGGGTGATGCACCAGCGCATCGGCCCATTCGAACAGCAGGTAGGATTTCGACTTTTCCGGGAAGTCCAGCGGATGGCCGATCGCGGCCTCGTGGCGCTCCAGTTCGGCGCGATAGCGCGCGACCTCGTCCGGCGACAGCACCGGGATCGGCGAATAATAACCCTGCTCCTGATACTGACGGACGGCGTCGGCGGACAACACCTTCGGCACGACAGTTCCTCCCAGACATGGCGCCTGCCGCGATTATGGCATAGGCTTTTTCCCGTCTCTACTTGCACGCGCCCGGCCCGAAATCGTCGCGTCGCGCCAGCCAGCCGGAAACCGCCATGACCGCCTATCTCGATCACGTCGCTCAGTTCGCCGCCGAATTTCCAGACGCCGACATCCCCGATGACGTGCGCGACCATACGCGGCTGGTGGTTGCCGATTGCGTCGCCGCCGTCGTCGGCGGCGCGGCCGAGCCGGAGGTCGCGGCCATGACGGCGCGGCTGCTGCCGGCGGGGGCGGGCGGCCCGGCCTCGGTGCTGGGCGCCGGGCGCACGGCCGATCCGGCCAAGGCGGCGCTGATCAACGGCACCGCCGGCACGTTTCTCGAGATGGACGAGGGTAACCAGTATTGCCGCGGCCATCCCGGCATCCACACCGTGCCCGCCGCCATCGCCTGGGGCCAGGCGCATGGCGTCAGCGGGCCGTCGCTATTGGCCGCAATCGTCATGGGCTACGAGATCGGCTCCCGCGTCGGCATCGCCGCGAACCTGCGGCCGACCATGCATCCGCACGGCACCTGGGGCGCGGTCTGCGCCGCGGTCGCGGTCGGGCGGATGGCGGGCTACGACGCCGGCCGCATGCAAACGCTGTTGAACGTCTGCTCCAACATGGGCCTCGCGACCAGCCGGCGCACCATGCTCGAGGGCGGGACCGTGCGGAACATCTTCGCCGGCGTCGGCAACCAGATGGGCATCCTGGCGCACGATCTGGTCGAGGCCGGCTTCACCGGCGAGAACGACGGCCTCGGCAATGTCTTCGGTAAGGTCGTCTCGGAAACCTTCGATGCGTCGGCCATGACCGAGGAACTTGGCAGCCGCTGGGAGATCGCCCGCAACTACTTCAAGGGCCATTCCTGCTGCCGCTACAACCACGCGTCATTGGACGCATTGGAGATGATCCTGGCCCAACGCCCCGGCGGCATCCGCGCCGAGGAGATCGACCGCGTCGAGGTCCAGACCTACTCGCTCGCCGTCGAGCTCGGCGACCAGAGCCCGCGCAACACGCTCGCCGGCAAGTTCTCGGTGCCGTTCGCCATCGCCACCACGCTCATCAACGGCAACAGCGGCGTCGCCAGCTTCACCTGGGACGCCATCCGCAACGACGAGATCCAGGCGCTGGCGAAAAAGGTCGAGGTCCGCGAAGACCCCGCCATGACCGCCAAGATGCCCGACCTCCGCCCGGCCGCCGTCAAGGTGACGTTGACCGACGGCACCGCGTTGACGGCCGCGACGGACACCAACAAGGGCGACTGGCAGGACCCCTACACCGAGCCCGAGCTCGCCGAAAAGTTCATGGCCCTCACCACCCGCCGCTGGACACCCGCCGGCGCCCAAGCCGTCCACGACGAAATCATGTCCCTGCGCAACGCCCCGTCGCTCGACCGACTGACGGCTCTGATCGAAAGCGCCGGCGATGCCACGGAGGCGGTGGCATGACTGGCGGGTCATTGCACGATGGCCCTGGATGCCCGTGTCGAGCACGGGCATGACGTATTAGGGTGGTGATAGAGCACCCCTGCCGTCATTGCCGGGCTTGACCCGGCAATCCAGAAGCGGGCCACCTACCGCTCCAATCTGAACGAGGTCGTTTCATGTCCACACCCGGTATCGACGAGAGCGATTACATCCGCGCCTTCATGACCGAGCGGCCGGTCGATTTCGGCGCGGCCGCGCTGATCGTCGTCGACATGCAATACGCCACCGGACATCGGGACGGCGCGCTCGGCCGGCGCATGGCGGCCGAGGGCTCGAACGTCGCCGGCTACCGCTTCGACCGCATCGAGACCAAGGTGGTGCCGAACATCAAGCGGCTGCTGGACGACTTTCGCGCGCGTGGCGGCGCCGTCGTCTACCTGACCGTCGGCGCGCGCAACCGCGATTGCTCGGACGCGCCGCCGCACATGAAGAAACTGTTCGTGTCATTGGATAATTTCGAAGGCAGCCGCGACCACGAGATCATCGACGAGCTGAAGCCCGAACCGGGCGAAGCCGTGATCAACAAGACCTCGATCGGCGCCTTTGCGTCGACCGGCATCGACCACCTGCTGCGGTCCTTGGGCAAAAGTCAGCTCTACATATCCGGCGTTTCGACCAACATGTGCGTCGACACCACGGCCCGCGAGGCCGCTGACCGGGGCTACAAGGTAACGCTCATCGAGGATGCCTGCGCCACCACGCACGAAGACCTGCACAACGCCACCATCACCAATTTCCAGCGCCTTTTCGGCCGCGTGATCTCGACCGACGACGCGCTGACGGAATTGCAGTCCGGAGCGTGAGAAAACGTTCGGGGAGGGTACGACCTCCCCGAACGGATCGGCAAAACGCAGAGCGGTTCCGCGCGAGGCGGAACCGCTCCAGGCCGCGACTGCGGCCCGCCGGCTTATCCGGCGCGCCCGTGCAGGCGCGGACCGTCAGGTCCGCTGCCGTGAGCGCAAACCACGACCTAAAGGTCCCGCGCCGCGGTGTGCACGATCTTCGGCCAGTTGCCCTCGGCCTTGTCGATGTTGCCGTCGACGTCTTTCAGGAAGGTGGCGTAGATCTCCTCGTTCAGGTTCAGATACAGCTTGCCATCCTCGATCTTCCACAGATTCGGATCGCCGTCGAACTTCTTGCCGACGGAGACGCCGTAGGCGCAAAAGCCGCCGTACTGCGGCAGGTAGCGGCCGGGGTTTTGCGCGAAGGCGTCGAGATGCTGCTGGCTGCTGAAGCGGTAGGCGGCGCCGTCATGCACGTGCACGAACGCGTCCGAGCCGCGCATCGGCTTGCCCACGGTGAAATAGGCGACCGCGTCGTAGCCGTGCAAGGCCAGCGGCGCGCCGCTGATCGACAGGCCCGGCACCACGTTCAGTTCGTCGGCCGCCTGGGCCGGCGCCGTGGCGCCGATCAGAGCGGCCGAGACAAGGGCGGCGGTAGCGAGTTTCGTAAACAACATAATCGTTCTCCCAACGGTTTCGGTTGCCGCCGGCGGATCGTGCCGGCATGGGCACAGGTTGGGAGAGGGGGCTGATCAGACAAGAAAGAGACATATAATTGGTCTGAACGGCATCGTCTTCAGGACGATATGCAAAGTAATCTATATCAGGCCGCCTCGCGGCGCACGTCGCGCGGGCTGCGGCCGTAGCGGTTGGCGAAGGCGCGCGAGAAGGCGGCCGGCGACTGATAGCCGACCCGGGCCGCGACCGCCTGGATCGGCTCGGCGGTGCCGGTCAGCAGCTGCACCGCCTTCTGCAGCCGGAGATCGGTCAGATAGGCCATCGGCGCCGCGCCCATCAGCGCCTGAAATCGGTCGGCGAAGCGGCTGCGCGACATGCCGGCCGCCGCGGCGAGGCCGTCGAGCGTCCAGCCCGTCTCGATCTGCCGGTGCATGTGGCCGAGCGCGCGCCCGATGCGCGGGTCGGCCAGCGCCTCGATCATCTTCGCCAAAGCCGGATCCTGGCCGGCGCAGGCGCGGATCACCTCGATGAACAGCGCCTCCGACAGGCGCATCACCGACGTCGTGAAGCCCGGTTCGCCCGCAAACATCTGTCGTGTGATCAGCCGCATCAGCTCGTCGAGCCAGGGCTCCGCCAGCCGCACGTCGGCCGTCACCAGCAGGTGGTCGGGCAGCGCCCTGAGCAAGGCATGGTCGCCGTGGCCGGCGAAGTCGAAATGGCCGCAGATCAGCTTGGTGTCAGCGTCCGGCCGCGGCTCGCCGCCATAGACGAGCAGCCCGTCGCCGCCATAACCCGCGCGCTCGAGCACGGTCTCGAGCGGCGCCGGCGCGGCGTCCGGCCGGTCGCTCAAGACATGCGCTGCGCCGTTCGGAATGACGATCATGTCGCCGGGGTTCAACGCCACGATATCGCCGTCCTCGCCGATCCGCACATGGCAGCGCCCCTGCACGGCGAGATGAAACCGCGCCGCCCGCCCATAGGCCGGCACCGCCACCGACCAGGGCGGCGAGAAGGCCGTGCGGAAATAGAGCGTGCCGCGCAGCTGCAGCAGGTCGAGGATATCGCTTAAGGCATCCATTTGCTGATCGTCCCATAGAGCCAGACGATCAGGTAAGCATTCAGGCGCCGAATTTCGAGTCCGTGCCGCCGTTCGGCAAAGAAATCTCCACGAAACCTCCACGCCGTCTTCAAGCATCGCCGTTCGCGCCGTCATAGCGTCGGGGCTACCGGTCCACCGTCGGATCGGTCGAATTCCACGGTTTCGGCGGTTCGTTTCGACGCCGAAACAAACGCTCTTTCACACGGCGGGGCGTCATCTTGCCGACATTGGCCGCGCGCATCGACCGGGGTTCCGGCGCGGCGCGACGGCAGCACCGCCGGCTCCGACAATTCCACTTCAGGAGGATGACATGCCTATCGATCAAGCCAAGCTCGAAGCCTTCGGCGGCCAGATGGTCAACGATCTCGCCGCTGCCTATTCCGGCGTCATGACCAATATCGGCCACAAACTCGGCCTTTACCGGGCGCTCGCCGGCGCCGGGCCCATGACCTCGGTCGAGCTCGCCGACAAGACCGGCACGCTCGAGCGCTATGTGCGCGAATGGCTGAACAACCAGGCCGCGGGCGGCTACGTGACCTACGACCCGGCGACGCGCGCCTATACGCTGCCGGACGAGCACGCGCTGATGCTGGCCGATGCCGACAGCGAGGTTTTCATGGCGCCGGCATTCGACGTCGTCTCCTCGATCTGGCACGACGAGGACATGGTGGCCGAGGCTTTCCAGTCGGGCCGCGGCATCGGCTGGCACGAGCATGACGGCCGGCTGTTCTGCGGCGTCGAGGCCTTCTTCCGGCCGGGCTACAAGGCGAACCTGACCACGACCTGGATTCCGGCGCTGACCGGCGTCGAGAAGAAGCTCTGCGCCGGCGGCCACGTCGCTGACATCGGCTGCGGCCACGGCGCCTCGACCGTGATCATGGCCCAGGCCTATCCGAACTCGACCTTCCGCGGTTTCGACTACCATGCCGGTTCGATCGAGGTTGCACGGCAGCGGGCCGACGAGGCCGGCGTCGCCGACCGTGTCAGCTTCGAGGTCGCCAGCGCCAAGACCTATGACGGCGGCGACTACGATCTCGTCTGCTTCATGGATTGCTTTCACGATCTCGGCGATCCCCTGGGCGCGGCCCGGCACACCCGCCGCCGGCTCGCCCGCGGCGGCACGGTGCTGATGGTCGAGCCGTTCGCCAACGATAACCTCGAGGACAACCTGAACCCGGTCGGCCGGCTCTACTACGCGGCCTCGACCGCGATCTGCACGCCGAACTCGTTGTCGCAGGAGGTCGGGCTGGGGCTCGGCGCCCAGGCCGGCGAGGCCCGGCTCAGCGACGTGCTGCGCGAGGCCGGCTTCGGCCATATCCGCCGCGCCCACGAAACCCCGTTCAACATCATCCTGGAGGCGCGCGTCTGAGCGCGTCCCACGACCCCGAAAGGAATCTTCGATATGACTCTTCGCAACAAGCTGCTGGCGACGGCGTTCGTCGCCGGCCTCGCGACGGCGCCGGCGCAGGCCAACCAGTCGGGCTACGACGCGCCGGTCGAGCTCGACATCACCTTCGTCTTCCACATCGACGACAACCTGCCCGAGCAGGACGTCTTCGTCGAGCGCGGCCGCGGCGCGAACGAGGTCTTCCGCCCGACGCGCGGCGACCGTGACCTGAACCGGCCGCTCTATGCATCGGCGACGCCGCTGAAGCATCAGCCCTTCGACGCCGACGCGGTCGGCCCCTGGCCGAAAGGCAAGGCGCTCGGCCTGACGTTGCGTGAATGGCTGCAGGCGGCTGGCGCCGGGCGCTATAGCTGTCGCGACGGCGAGGGCCATATCGCCGTCGACTTCACCGGCCTGGTGCCCGATGGCGTCTACACCATGTGGCATTACTTCATGGCCTGGCCGCCGACCGAGCCGTTCATCGGCACCTACGACCTGCCGCTCGGCAGCCGCGACGGCGCGCAGTCCGTGTTCACCGCCGACGCCAAGGGCGACGCCCGCTTCGAGCAGCGGTTCAAGCCCTGTCTGCAGCTCACCGGCGAGCATCTCGCCGCCGGCCTCGCCATCGCCTGGCACAGCGACGGCAAGACCTATGGCGTGAAGCCGGGCGACTTCGCCACGGTCTCGCACATCCAGCTCTATACCGGCCTGCCGCAACGCGCCGGCATGTAAGGCTGGTCACGGCCGCCGCCGGTCCGGAATCTCCCAGCGGACCGGCGGCGGCCGAATTTTTTGTGGCCTCACAATTTCGTTATCCCGCGCCGGCGCCAGGATCACTCAATTCAACGGTTTCAGGGTTCTTTTCGACGCTTTCACCTACGCGCGCTCCAACGCCGCGTCCCCATGTTGGCAGCATCGGCGGCGCGCCTCACCCGCGCGTCCCGCAACCCGAAAGGAACCTTTGAGATGACACTTCACAATAAACTGCTGGCGACCGCGTTCGCCGTCGGCGTCGCCGCGGCCTACGGGGCCGGCGCCACGCCGGCGCAGGCCAACGCCGGCGGCATCGAAGCCACCGCCAAGGCCGCCGCAAAGGCGAAGCAGGCCTACGACGCGCCCGTCGAGCTCGATGTCAATTTCGTGTTCCACATCGACAACAACCTGCCGGAACAGGACGTCTTCGTCGCGCGCACGCCCGGTTCGGATCAGGTCTACCGGCCAAACGCCGGCGAGCGCGATCTCGACCAGCCGCTCTATGCCGCCGCCAGGAAGGTAAAGCGCGATCCGTTCGACGACGCCGCGGTCGGTCCCTGGCCCAAGGGCAAGGCGCTCGGCCTGACGCTCAGCGACTGGCTGCAGGCCACCGGCGCCGGGCGCTATACCTGCCGCGACGGCGAGGGTCATATCGAGGTCGAGTTCGCCGGCCTGGTGCCGGACGGCGTCTACACCATGTGGCACTACTTCGTCGCCTGGCCGCCAACCGACCCGTTCATCGGCGCCTATTCGCTGCCGCTCGGCAGCCGCGACGGCGCGCAATCCATCTTCACCGCCGACGCCAAGGGCGACGCCCGCTTCGAGCGCCGCTTCAGGCCCTGCCTGCAGCTGACCGGCGAGCATCTCGCCGCCGGCCTCGCCATCGCCTGGCACAGCGACGGCAAGACCTACGGCGCGCGGCCGGGTGACCTGACCACGGTCTCGCACATCCAGCTCTACAGCCGCCTGCCGCAACGTGCCGGCATGTAACGCCGG
Source organism: Alphaproteobacteria bacterium (assembly GCA_965232515.1). GTDB lineage: Bacteria > Pseudomonadota > Alphaproteobacteria > JANQKO01. The sequence continues at coordinate 5,383,237 of CBDDPY010000002.1, forward strand.
CCCAGGCCGCCGCCGGGCCGAGTTCTCCTGACGGCCCGGCGGCGGCCGCCATCTCCGAGCTGCGCTAATTCCGGGGACAGTAACCATAACTCCTTCGATTCTGACAAATAATTAGAGTTACTGTCCCCGGAATTAATTTCGGTGACAGTAACTCTAATTCGAATGGCTTCGGCGCGTCGCGCCGGTCGATCGTCGCGGCGCGTCGGGCGCGCAGTTGCTGGTTACCGCGGTTCCCAGACCGTGTTGCCGGCGGCCTCGATCGCCAATCGGACCGGCGCGCTGTGCGGCCGCCCGCCGACGCTGACCAGGCAGATCGTGCGCGAGACCTCGGGCTCGACCAGCGGGCGCGTCGGCAGCGCCGGCAGGATCGGCAGGTAGGCCGGCATCATCGCGACGCCGAAGCCGGCCTGCACCATGGCCTGCACCCAGTCCTCGCGCTCGCTGACATAACGCACGCTGACCGATTCATAGGGCGGCGCCGTGCCGAGCTTCGCGAAGTTCGCGGGAAACTCGCAATGCAGCCGCTTCACATAGGGTTCGCCATCCAGCTCGCGCATCGGCACGGCCTCCATGGCCTCGAAGCGGTGTCCGGGCGGAAACGCCACCCGATACGGCTCGCGCATCAGCTCCCGCGTCCGCAGGCTGTCGTCATATCCCGGCAGGCTCATGATGGCGAGGTCGATCTCGCCGGTTTTCAGGGCCTGATCCAGCTCCGCGCAGTGGCTTTCCCAGATCCACATCTCCAGGTCCGGCGCGGCCGCCCGCAGATTGTCGAGATACTGGATCAGCGGTGTCGCCGGCATGGTTGTCATCACGCCCAGCTTCAGCCTGTCGGCCAGCCGCCGATAGCGTTGGGCCGCCTGCTGCGCCGCATCGATATTCTGCTGCGCCTCGGCCAGATGCTGCTGCATCAGGCGTCCGAGGTCGCTGAGGCTGATGATATGCCGTTCGCGGCGGAAGAGCGCGCCGCCGACCTCTTCCTCCAGCGCCTTGATCGCCCGTGTCAATGTCGGCACCGCGACGCCGCAGGCCTCCGCCGCGCGGGTAAAATTCAGGCTGTCGCAGGCCGTCAGAAAGTAGCGGATCTGACGCGCTTCCATCGGTAGACCCCAACGTCACGTTCACCCCTGGCTGCGCGCGGCCGTCCCCATGGCCGCGGCAGAGATCTACGCCCGGTTCGCGCAGACATCTTGCACATCATGCAACGAAACGTTGCCTTCGGCGACTCTGTTCGATGCCAACGATGGATGGCATGTATCCGTGCGAGGCGCGACCCGCGGGGACATGGGCCGTCGTTCGAAAACCGCCAACCCGATCCGGTGGACCGGTGTCCGCCGACAGTATTGACCAAAACCAGGAGATTGGCGTTATGCGTGGACAGTTGCTCAGCATGGCTGCGGCGGCCGCAATGGTCGCGGCGTCAACATTCGCCACACCGCCGGCGGGCGCCGGCGTGATCACGATATCCGCCCAGTCGGGCGCCAGGGGCACGCTTCAGGACGGCAACGGCGACGGCGTCGTCGACCTCGGAACTTCCCCGGTCGACCAGTTGTTTCAGTCAAGCATCCTCGTGCGGACGTTCCCGACCGCCGACATCGACCAGCGCGGCATCGCCGAGTTCAATATCAGCGCCGCCCGCGCGGCGATCGGGGATCCGAGCCTGATCACCTCGGCCCGGCTGGTCCTGACCGCCTTCACCGGGCAGACGATAACGCCGCTCACGCCCAACGGCATCTCGATCACGCCGGGCTTCGAGCTGGATCTCTACGGCTATGTCGGCAACGGCATCATCGATGTCGGCGACTTCGGCCTGGGCACGCTCCTGGCTTCCCAGACGCTCGACGGCTTGAGTGAGGTCGTCACGTTCGACGCGACCGGCTTCGTCGTGCCGCAAGTCTTGGGCAGCGCCAGCTTCGTCGGCGTCAACCTGCGGACGCCGTTCGACCAGCTCATCGGCGCGACGCCGTTCGCCCAGTTCCGCACCGGGCCCGACCCGTTCCAGCCCCAATTGATCATCGAATTCGACGATCCGCCACCGCCGCCGACGGCCGACGTTCCGGCGCCGTCAGCGATCGCCGTCTTTGCGACGGGTTTGTTCGGACTGGCCGTCCTCAACCGCCGCCGTCGCCGGTCGACTTAGATAGACGGCTTCCAAAGGCTGAAAAGTTCCGGGGACAGTAACCATAACTAACGTGACTCCTTCGGATAATTACGGGTACTGTCACCGGAATCAAGTCGAGGCGATCAGGCTGTCCATCTGAATCACGGTGACAGTAACCATAATTCGGCAAGCCGCCACGCGCCAGGCAGGCTAGGTCGGCGTCTTGCTTAGAAACGCTTCGATTTCGTGACGGCGGGGCAGGTCGGCGCCGCGGCGGGCGCAGGTGAGCGCCGCGGCGGCGGTGGCGAAGCGGGCGGCGTCGGTAAGCCGCTTCGCGTCCCAGGGTTCGGCCGCGCCCTCGGCGCGCAGTGCCGAGAGTAGGGCGGCCTGGAAGGCGTCGCCGGCGCCGACCGTGTCGACGACCTCGACGGATGCCGCCGGCGTATCGACGCGCGTTTCGGCCGTCCAGACCGTAACGCCCCGCTCCGCTTGCGTGAAGGCGACGGCGCGCGCGCCGCCCGTCAGCCAATCGGCGGCCTGGCGCTCGGGATCGGCGCCGGGATAGAGCAGTGCCATATCCTCGTCGCTGATCTTGATCAGGTCGGCAGCCGCCGCGAACAGCGCCACCCGCTCGCGCCAAAGGTCGATATCGGGCTCGACGTTCGCCCGCACGTTGGGGTCGAGCGAGATGAAGCGCCGGCCCTTCTCGCGCGTCGCCAGCGTGGCAAGCGCATCGGCCGTCGGCGGCGCAACGAGCGCATAGGACCCGAAATGCAGGCAGTCCGCTCTGCCGAGGTCCGCCGGCAGATCGGCCGCGGTCAGCGCCCGGTCCGCCGCGCCGTCGCCATAGAAGGCGTAGGCCGGCGCGCCGCCACGGCTCAGGCTGACGAGCCCCAGCGTGGTCGGCGCCGATTTCCGCACGACAAGCCGGTCGGAGACGTTCTCGGCGGCCAGCACGGCGGCCAGTCGGTCGCCCAGGAAATCCGTCGACAGCCCGGTCAGCAGCGCCGCCGGCCGGCCCAATCGCGCCAGCCCGATGGCGACATTGAACGGCGAGCCGCCGACCCGCGCCGACAGCGGCAGCATCGGGCTCGCGGGCGCGACGTCGCCCTCCAGAAAGACGTCGAACAGCGCTTCGCCGCAGACCACGAACATGGAATGCCCCGCCGTCAAGCCGCCGCGGCCGGCGGGTCCATGGCGCCGGTCATGATCGCCACCGCGTCCGACATCGAGAACTGCTTCGGATCGATCACGGCGATGCGTTTGCCCAGGCGGTGGATATGGATGCGGTCGGCGACCTCGAAGACATGCGGCATGTTATGCGAGATCAGGATGATCGGCAGCCCCTTGCGCTTGACGTCCAGGATCAGTTCCAGCACGCGGCGCGATTCCTTGACGCCCAAGGCCGCCGTCGGCTCGTCCATGATCACCAGCTTCGAGCCGAAGGCGGCCGCACGCGCCACGGCCACGCCCTGGCGCTGCCCGCCCGACAGCGTCTCCACCGCCTGGCCAATATTCTGGATCGTCAGCAGACCGAGCTCGGACAGCTTGTCCCGCGCGATCTGCCGCATCTGCTTGCGGTCGAGCGTGCGGAACAGCTTGCCCATCAGGCCGCCGGCCCGGATTTCGCGGCCGAGGAACATGTTGTCGGCGATCGACAACGCCGGCGACAGGGCCAGGTTCTGATAGACCGTCTCGATGCCGGCCTCGCGCGCGTCGATGGGCGAGGAGAACCGGATCGGCCGGCCGTCGAGGCGGATCTCGCCCTGGTCCGGCTGCACCGCGCCCGAAAGCGCCTTGATCAGCGTCGACTTGCCGGCGCCGTTGTCGCCGATCACGGCCAGGATCTCGCCGCCATAGAGGTCGAAGTCGGAATGGTCGAGCGCGGTGACGCGGCCATAGCGCTTGACCAGCCCGCGCGCCTGCATGATCGGTTCCACGGCTGCTGTCTCGCTCATGACGACACCTTGCGGATCCACTGGTCCATGGCGACGGCGATGATGATCAGCAGGCCGACGGCGAACTGCTGCCAGAGTACGTCGACGCCGCCGAGCTTCAGCCCTGAGCGGAACACGCCGACGATCAGCGCCCCGATCAGCGTGCCGAGGATCGAGCCGCGGCCGCCGAACAGCGAGCTGCCGCCGATCACCACCGCGGTGATCGCATCGAGGTTGGCGTCGTAGAAGCTCTGCGGGCTGACCGAGCCGACGCGGCCGATCGCCGCCCAGCCGCCGAGCGCGCAGAGGAACCCGGCGACGCCGTAAACCGACAGCAGCACCTTGTTCACCGGCACGCCCGAGAGGCGCGCCGCGTCCGGGTCGTCGCCGACCGCATAGACGTGCCGGCCCCAGGCCGTGCGGTTCAACAGGTACCAGAACAGCGCGAACAGCCCCAGCATCAGGAACGAGCCGAAGGTGAATTGCGCGCCCATGATGCCGACCCGCTCGCCGAACAGCTTCAGCACCGGCGCGGCCTGGTCGATGTCCTGGCTGCGGATGGTTTCGCTTTCGGAATACCAGAGATTGAGCGCGTAGAAGATGCTCCAGGTGCCGAGCGTGACGATGAAGGGCGGCAACCGGAACACCGTCACCAGCATGCCGTTGATGACGCCGCAAGCCGTGCCGACGGCAAGCCCCAGCGGGATCGCCAGCACCGGCGGCACGCCCATGATCACGGCCAGCTTGCCCATCACCACTGAGCTCAGGACCATGATGGCGGCGACGCTCAGATCGATGCCGGCGGTCAGGATGATCAGCGTCTGGGCCACGCCCAGGATACCGATGATCGTCACCTGCTGGATGATCAGCGACATGTTGAAGGCGGAGAAGAAGTTGTTCGCCACCGCGCCGAACAGCAGCACGCTGACGATCAGCACGATCAGCGGCACCGCCGTCGGGTTGGCGTGCAGGAAATGGTGCAGCCGCTTCAGGGCCGAGACGTCGGACTCCTCGAAGGACGCGACCTCGGTGGCGCTGTTGTCCAGCGTCTGCTCGAAGGCCTGCGGACCCCGGGCCTCGGGTGTACCGGCGTCGGTCATGGTCTCGGTTCCGTCTAGGGGAGGTCAGATTCAGAGGTCAGGTCGAACGGGGTAGGGCCCGCCGCCGCGCTCAGACGCGGCGACGGATACCCCGTGATGCCCTCAGCCTCAGCCCCAGCACTTGCCCAGGCCGTCCTTCGACGACAGCGATGTCAGGCCGCCCACCGGCTCGTCGGTGATCAGCTCGACGCCGGTGTTGAAGAAGTCGAGGCCCGGTGTGTTCGCCGGCTTATTGCCGGTCTTCGCATATTCGACCACGGCCTCGACGCCCATCGAGGCCATCAGCAGCGGGAACTGCATCGACGTCGCGCCGATCACGCCGTCGCGCACGTTCTTGACGCCCGGACAGCCGCCGTCGACCGAGACGATCAGCACCTGCTCTTCCAGGCCGAAGGCCTTCAGCGCCTCGTAGGCGCCGGCCGCGGCCGGTTCGTTGATCGTATAGACCACGTTGATGCCGGGGTCGCGCTGCAGCAGGTTTTCCATCGCCGTGCGGCCGCCTTCCTCGGCGCCGTCGGTGACGTCATGGCCGACGATGCGCGGATCGTCCTCGTCGCCGATGTCGTTGGGGTCCTTGAGGTCGATGCCGAAGCCCTTCATGAAACCCTGGTTGCGCAGCACGTCGACCGTCACTTCCGATGCATTCAGGTTCAACAGCGCGATCTTGGCGTCTGCCGCCGTGCCGCCCAGCTTGGCCTTGGCCCAGGCGCCGATCAGCTCGCCGGCCTTGAAATTGTCGGTCGCCAGCGTCGCGTCTGCCGCGTCGATCGGCTGCAACGGCGTGTCCAGCGCGATCACCAGGATGCCGGCCTCGCGCGCCTTCTGCACCGTCGGCACGATGGCCGAGGTATCCGACGGGGTAATCAAGATACCGGCCGCCTCGGCCGCGATCAGGCTTTCGATCGCCTCGATCTGCGCCTGGTTGTCGCCGTCGTACTTGCCGGCGAAGGTGCGCAGCTCGACGCCCATCGCCTCGGCCTTGGCCTTGGCGCCCTCGCGCATCTTGACGAAGAACGGGTTGGTGTTGGTTTTGGTGATCAGGCCGACGATCGGCTGGTCGCCCAGCGCCGGCGCCGCGGCCGTCACGGCGATCGCGGTCGCGCCGGCGGCGAGCAACGAAAACGCCTTCGGGAATGCCCTGTTTCGACGAGGCATGATGACTCCTCCTCCGTTTCGACGACGCCGATCGTTGTCCTCTCGGCCGGCCCGTCTGGCGGGTCGGTGTCGGCGTGATGATGGTATCGAAGCATCGCCGCCGCAGGCCTGTCAATAAATAAATTAAATTACTTTATTTATTGTGCGCAACCGGCGGCCATGGCATGGTTGCGTCCATGCAGATGGCCTTGGTTCCATGAGTGATGCCGTCCGGACAGCCGAGAAGGGCGCCGCGAACGGCGTGGGGGCCATGTCGTTCGCCCGCGGCAGCAACAACAGCGGCGTGCGCCTCTATAACGAACGGCTGGTGCTGTCGCTGATCCGCCGCTCGACGGGGCTTGCCAAGGCCGAGATCGCCCGCCGCACGGGGCTCACCGCGCCGGCGGTGATGAAGATCATCCGCCAGCTCGAGGCCGACGGCCTGGTCAAGCGCGAGGCGCCGCAGCGCGGCCGGGTGGGGCAGCCCTCGGTGCCGTTCACGCTCAACCCTGACGGCGCCTTCTCGCTCGGCCTGAAGATCGGCCGCCGCAGCACCGAGCTGGTGCTGCTCGATCTCGCCGGCAATACCCGCACGGTCATCGAGCGCTCGTATGCCTATCCCGAGGTCGCGGCCGTCGGCCGCTTCGTCCGCTACGGCATCGATGAAGTGACGCGCGGACTGAACGCCGGCCAGCGCGCCCGGATCTGCGGACTCGGCGTCGGCATGCCGTTCGAGCTCTGGAACTGGCGCGACGAGATCGCCGCGCCCGACGGTGTGCTGGAAGCCTGGCGCGACGTCGATGTCGCCGCCGAAATCGGCGCCCATTTCGATCGCCCGGTGCATGTCAGCAACGACGCGACGGCGGCCTGCGCGGCCGAGCTCGCCTTCGGCGCCAACCGGGATTATCTCGACTACTTCTATCTCTTCATCGCCTGGTTCGCCGGCGGCGGCGTCGTCCTGAACGGCGCGCTGTTTCCGGGCCGCACCGGCAACGCCGGCGCCGCCGGCTCGATGCCGGTCGTCGGCGCCAGCGGACGGCCGCAACAGCTGATCCGCGCCGCCTCGCTCTATCCCTTGGAACGCCGATTCGTGGAGGCCGGCCGCGACCCGACCGCGTTCTGGGACGACGGCCACGACTGGCGCACGCTCGGGCCCCAGCTCGACGACTGGATCGCCACCGCCGCCGCCGCGCTGGCCCAGGCCGCCGCCGCCGCCGCCGCGGTCATCGACTTCCAGGCCGTCGTCATCGACGGCGCCATGCCGCCGGATATCCGCGCCCGCCTGGTCGCCGAAACGTCAGCCGCCTACGCCAACCTCGACCGCCAGGGCCTCTCACCGCTCGACATCGCCGAAGGCAGCATCGGCCGCCGCGCCCGCGCCATCGGCGCCGCCAGCCTCCCCCTCATCGCCAATTTCGAGCTCGACCAGAACCTCCTCTTCAAGCACCAGCCCACCCCCGCCTGAATGGCCAAGTTCCGGTGACAGTAACCATAACCCCGACAGTCCATGCGTAATTAAAGTTACTGTCACCGGGTTTAATTACGGTGACAGTAACCGTAATTCGTTTATCAAGGCGTGGACGTCGCGGTCACCAGTTCTCGCCGTAGGGGCGGATCATCACGTCGAAGGTCCAGGCCGAGCGCGGCTGGTGGGCGATGCGGAAGCATTCCTCGGCGATATCGTCGGGCTGGCAGAAGAAGTCGTCCGGCTTGCCGGGCAGGCGTTCGCGCATGCGCGGCACGTCGATCACCGCGTCGACCGCCACATAGGCGACATGCACGCCCTTGGGTCCGACCGAGCGCGCGATCGCTTCGGCCAGCACCCGCTGGGCCGCCTTCGACGGCGCGAACATGGCGAAATCAGACTTGCCGCGATAGGCCGACGTGTTGCCGGTGCAGATGATGGCGCCGTGCCCCGCCGCCGCCATGTCCGGCACCAGGGCGCGAGCGAGATGCAGCAGCGCCATGGTGTTGATCTGGAAGTTGCGCTCCAGCACCTCGGGCTCGAGCGTCAGGAAATCGCCGAACGCCCCGCCGACCGCGTTGTGGATCGCCACGTCGGGCGGCCCCATCTGGTCCTTGATCAGCTTCAGGGTCGCGTTCAGCGCCTCGATGTCGGTCACGTCGCAGGGATAGGCCGTGCTGTTCGGCACATCGGACGCCATGGCGTCCAGCCGTTCCGCCGTGCGCGCGATCATCGCCACCTTGTAGCCGCCTTCGGCGAACCGCCGCACCAGCGCCGACCCCGTCCCCGGCCCAACCCCCGTCACCACGCAGGTCTTCCGATCGTCCACCACCGCCTCCCTTGTCGCCTATGTCGGCCGCGCCAGCGCCTGCCGTTCCTGCTCCACCACCTCGCGCACGTAACAGCCTTCGATATGGTCGTTCACGAGACCCATGGCCTGCATGAAGGCGTAGACGGTGGTCGGGCCGACGAAACGCCAGCCGCGCTTCTTCAGGTCCTTGCTCATGGCTTCCGACGCCGGCGTCTTGGCGAGCGCGCCCAGCACGGCGCGGGTGAGCTCGGTCGGGCGCTCGTCCGGGCCCGGCTCGTGACGCCAGACATAGGCGGCGAGCGAGCCGCATTCGTCGCGCAGCTCACGCGCACGCTTCGCGTTGTTGATCGTCGCCTCGATCTTGCCGCGATGGCGGATGATGCCGGCGTCCTGCAGCAGACGCTCGACGTCGGTCTCGGTGAATTCGGCGACCCGGTCGATGTCGAAGCCGGCAAAGGCCGCGCGGAAGTTCTCGCGCTTGCGCAGGATCGTCAGCCAGCTCAGGCCGGACTGGAAGCCCTCGAGGCAGATCTTCTCGAACAGCCGCGTATCGCTGGTCACCGGCCGGCCCCACTCGGCGTCGTGGTAGGCGAGATAATCGTCCAGCCCGCCATGCCACCAGCACCGCGCCTTGCCGTCCGCGCCCGTCAGCAACCCGTCGTCCGCGCCATCCGCCATATACGCCCCTCGTTCGTTCGCTTGCCTTAGGTAGGGTTTACCGCCAAGACGCCAAGACACCAAGGGGCAGGCAATCCGTCCGTCTGTCACGCCGCGTGATCTTGGTGCCTTCGCGTCTTGGCGGTGAAATCCCCGCGTGCCAGCGTCCGCGGCGGTGCCAGATCGGCTATCAATTCGACATTTTCAGAACGATCGAAACGGCCCGGACTTCCGCCATTCTTTTTCCTTGACCGTTCCTGTGCATGGGGTTGTTCCGCGGTTCCCCGCGCGCGACGCCCCCCCCCCCCACCAAATGGGCTCAGTAGGGCACGTCGCCAAGAATGGTGCAGCGGCGGATCACGCGCGCCTCGGTCGCGGTGTCGTACTCCGTCGCCCGGTGCTGCAGGCAACGGTTGTCCCAGACCACGAAGTCGCGCGGCCGCCAGCGGTGGCGGTAGACGTTGTCGGGCCGGATGGCGAGCCGGTTCAGTTCCTCGACCAGCGGCCGGCCGGCCTCGAACGTCTCGCCGGCGATGTGCGAGGCATGGTCGCCGAGATAGAGGCACTTGCGGCCGGTCTCGGGATGGGTGCGCACGATGGGCTGGTCGACCGGCGGCACCGCGGCCCGCTGCTCCTCGGTCATCGGCTCGTCGCCGTGGCGCAGGTTGCGCGAGAAGTCGAGGCTGTGGATCGCCCTCAGGCCGGCGATGCGCTCCTTCATGCCGGCGTCCAGGCCGTCGTAGGCGGCGTACATGTCGGCATAGTGGGTCTCGCCGCCCGTCGCCGGGATGACCTCGGCATAGAGCATGGTCGCCTGGCCGGTGCGGCGCTGCCAGGAGCCGTCGGTATGCCAGGCGAGCGTGCCCTTGTCCGGATGCTTGCCCGTGGGCTTGCCGTCTTCGTCAACGTTCGACAGCCGGTAGAGCTCCGGGTGGCCGTCGGCGTGGTACTGGTTCATCACATGCACCTGCACCTCGCCGAAGCGACGGGCGAAGTCGACATGGGCCGCCGGCGGCAAGTCCTGATCCCGGAACAGCAGCAGCTGGTAATCGAGAAACGCCCGGTAGATGGCGGCGAACAGCGCGTCGCTCATCGGCGTCGACAGGTCGACGTTCAGCACCTCGGCGCCGAGCGCCGGCGACAGCGGGCGCAGCTCGATGGGGTGATCTGGTTCTGCCCGGGGTTGCGACATGATGTCCGGTTCCTCCCACTTCCCATGTTTCCGCAAAGTTGTCATTCCTGCAACGACGTTGACAGGGTCGGCGCTGACGGTCGAAAACCGGAGGCGAGATCCCTGACATCGAACAAACAACGCCAGCAACGGAGAGAGCGTCATGAGCGAGCGATACGCCAAGTACAAAGCCTTCGAGATCGACTTCCCCGCCGAGCGCATCCTGCGCATCACCCTGAACAAGCCCGAGACCTATAACTCGCTCGACGCCGACGGCCACCGCGAGATCACGAATATCTGGCGCGACATCGACGACGACGAGGACATCTCGGCCGTGATCCTGACGGCCAAGGGCAAGGCGTTCTCGTCCGGCGGCGATTTCGGCATGATTGAAAAGAACATGAACGACTATCACGCGCGCGTGCGCGCCTGGAAGGAGGCCCGCGACCTCGTCTACAACATCATCAACTGCAACAAGCCCATCGTCTCGGCCATCAACGGCGTCGCCGTCGGCGCCGGCCTGGTGGCGGCGCTCCTGGCCGACATCTCGATCGCCGCGCGCTCGGCCAAGATCATCGACGGCCACACCCGGCTCGGCGTCGCCGCCGGCGACCACGCGGTGATCAACTGGCCGCTGCTTTGCGGCATGGCCAAGGCCAAGTACTTGCTGATGCTCTGCGAGCCGGTCGACGGCACCGAGGCCGAGCGCATCGGCCTGGTCTCGCTGGTGGTCGAGGACGACGAGCTGCAGGCGAAGGCCATGCAGATCGCCGAACGCCTGGTGGCAGGTGCGCCGACGGCGATCCGCTGGACCAAGTACGCGCTCAACAACTGGTACCGGGCCATGGGGCCGAGCTTCGACGCCTCGCTGTCCATGGAGATGATCGGCTTCTCCAGCGACGAAGTGCGTGAAGGCCTGGCCTCGCACCTCGAAAAGCGCAAGCCCGAGTTCGACCCCAAGTCGCCCCTCTAAGGCGATCGCGGAGGACGGGACCGATGGCGGCGCCCGCGCTGATCGGCGTCGATTGGGGCAGCAGCAGCCTGCGCGCCTTCCTGATCGGCGCCGACGGCGTCCGCCTCGACCACCGCCGCTCGGATCGGGGCATCCTGAACGTCGCCGACGGCGGCTTCGCGGATGTGCTGGACGCCACGGTCGGCGATTGGCGGCGGGCGGCGCCCGGCCTGCCGGTGCTGCTGTCGGGCATGATCGGCAGCCGGCAGGGCTGGGCCGAGGCGCCGTACGCCGCCTGTCCGGTCGCGCTCAGCGTGCTCGCGGATCAGTTCCTGGCCCTCGACGATGGCGTGCATATCGTGCCCGGCCTGTCGGCGGTGGGGCCGGACGGCGTGCATGACGTGATGCGCGGCGAGGAGACGCAGCTCGTCGGCGCGCTCAGCCTGAGCGGACGCGGCGAGGGCCTGTTCTGCCTGCCCGGCACGCACGCCAAATGGGCGCGGATTGCCGACGAGGCGATCACGGCGTTCCACACCGCCATGACCGGCGAGGTCTTTGCCGTGCTGCGGGCGCACAGCATCCTGCGCCATGGCATGGCCGAACTCGGCGACCGCGACGCCGACGCCTTCGATCGCGGGCTGACACGCGCGCGGCAGCCCGGCGGGCTGCTGCATCACCTGTTTGGCGTCCGCGCCGAGGGCCTGTTCGACGCGCTCGGGCCGGCCGCCGCGCCGAGCTACCTGTCGGGCCTGCTGATTGGCCACGAGCTTTCCGGCATCCGCGACCTGGTCGGCGCGATCGATCGAGTGACGCTGGTCGGGCAGGGCGAACTGATCAATCTCTATGCCCGCGCGCTTGACGCGGCGGGCGTGCAGGTCGACATGATGGAAGGCGAGACGGCGGCCGAGGCCGGCCTGTGGCGGCTCGCCCGGCTCGCCGGTCTGGTGGAGGGAGAGGGATGACACTCGGCTTGCACGACGCCCTGGCGGCCTGTCCGCTGGTCGCCATCCTGCGCGGCCTGACGCCCGACGAGGCTTCGCCGGTCGGCGAGGTCCTGCTCGGCGCCGGTTTCCGCATCCTCGAGGTTCCACTGAACTCACCCGAACCGTTGGAGAGCATCCGCCGCCTCAACGCGGCCTTCGGCGCCAATGCCCTGATCGGGGCCGGCACCGTGCTGTCCCCGGCCGATGTCGCCGGCGTGGCCGAGGCGGGCGGGCGGCTGATCGTCATGCCGCACGGCGACGTCGAGGTGGTGCGCGCCGCCAAGGCCGCGGGCCTCCTCTGCGTGCCCGGCTTCGCCACGCCGACCGAAGCCTTTGCCGCGCTGGCGGCCGGCGCCGACGCGCTGAAGCTGTTTCCGGCCGAGTCCCATCCGCCGGCCGTGCTGAAGGCCATGAAGGCGGTGCTGCCGGCCGATGTCCCGGTGCTCCCTGTCGGCGGCATCACGCCGCTGAAGATGGCCGACTACTGGCGCGCCGGCGCGGCCGGTTTCGGCCTCGGCTCGGCGCTCTACAAGCCGGGCCTTTCACCGGCCCAGATCGAAGAGCACGCCCATGCCTTCGTTACCGAATTGCGACATATCCATGACAGCGGTTGCTGACCGGCGCGGCTGGGTGTAGATGGTGATTGTATGAAAGTGGTCCTAAAGATCGTGGGATATGTATTCCTTGCCGTCGTCGCGATCGTCGTGGTCGGCGTGATCGCGACAGCGTTCGTCGGCCGCGAGGGCATGCTCAGCCTCGTCTTCGGACCGGTCGAAGAGCGCGAGATCGATTTCACCACGCTGCAGAAGACCGACAAGCCGAATCAGTTCCTGGTCTGCCCGCTCGACGTCTGCGCCGAGACGCCCGATATGGTCGCGCCGGTCTACGAGATGTCAGCCACGGACCTTCGCGACAAATGGCTGGCGATGCTGGCCGAGCAGCCGCGTGTTGAGCAGATCAGCGCCGACGATGAGAACATGCACTACGACTTTCGCCAGCATACCGAGCTGATGCGGTTTCCGGACACGATCACGGTCCGTTTCATTCCACTCGGGGACACCCAGTCGACGCTTGCCGTCTACAGCCGGTCGCACTACGGATATTCCGACTGGGGCGTTAATCAAAAGCGCGTGACGGCCTGGCTCGAGTCCCTGCGGTAGCGCCGCATCCCCACGATTGTAAGGAATTCCGACACGCGCCGGCGTGTCCGGCGTTAACCATTCTTTATCCCCGGTTTCAGTGACTTCGGCCCGCAATCGGCCCGAACGGCGGTGATTTGCGCCTGCCGATCTTCAAAAACCTGTCGGGAAAACTTACATGCGTCACAGAATTGTCCCATCGGATCTGCATAACTATTTGATATTCAAGAGTTGGCAAGGGTCTTGCGTTACGTGTGATAATTCTGTGTCATAGAGCATCACACAACGCGACAGTTTGTGTATTTGGGAGGAGGACCGGTCGAGAGGCTGGCGTTCTTGGCCACGGTTCGACCGGAAGTGTTTGGTGTCGGCCTGCGTGTCGTATCACGCGTAGCAGGAAGACACCCGTCGACGTGACTGATGCCCTCTAGCGTCGACGAACTGCGGCGGTCCCAATTATCGGGGCCGCCGCTTTTTTTTCGTCATGATCGACGTAAGCGCGCGGGCTGGTTGCGTGCGGCCAACCTGGGCTAGTCTACGTCCACGGGGACGCAGGCGGGGAGGGAACATGCGGATTCTGTCGCATCGCGAGCGGCCGGTGCATCTCGGTCCCTATGCCATGGAGCGCCTGCCGCGGGCGGACGAGGCCGGGGCCATGCCGGCGGTAGCATGGCAGCGGTCCGATGCCGGCGGCGAATGGGCGATCCGCCGGGTCATGGGCGACTATGCGGCGCTCTATGATTCGCTGCGTGACGGCGCCATCGCGCCGCAGCGGGCGCCGATTTCCCAGGACCCTGACCGGCGGACGCGGGACCTGAAGGCGCACTGCTACTTCCTCGACGCCCAGATCGTGGGCACCGCGCGGGTGCCGGCCGACGCCTGGCTCGGCGAGGCGGTGGCCGATCACACGCATGCCCTCGTCATCGCCATCGAATACGCCAAGGATCCGGCCTCCGGCGCGCCGGGCGATGCCTGGCTGACCGGCTCGCAGGACGCGCGGTCGGACCTGCGGGCCGGTGAGATCGCCACCATCATGGCCGGCTATGTCCGCCATCTCGGCTACGCCGCGCGGGCTCATTCGGCGACCATGTCCGATGTCGATTTGCCGCGCCTCGCCGTCGCCGCCGGCATTGCCGAGATCGGTTCCGATGGCGCGCTCCGCAATCCGTTTCTCGGCCGGCGGTTTCGGCTTGCCGCGGTCACCATGGCGTTCGAGATCGCGGCGGACCGCCCGTTGGCGCCCAGGCGGATCGGCGACGGCTGGCGGGTCTGGGGGCCGGGCTATTGGCTCGGCGCAGGCGGCGCCAAGCCCGGCTGGCAACGGCTGAACGCGGCGTCGCGACCGCTGCATCTCGGGCCGTATCCCATGGAGAAGATCGACCGAGCGCCCGAGACCACGACGCTGATCACCGACGATGTGCCGCGCGTGCCGAAGCGGGCGAACTTCTTCACCCGCTGCCTGAACGGCGACCTCGGCCCGAAGGCCCAGCGCGAACGCAACCGCTTCGCCTTCAAGACGCCCTACGCCCAGGGCTACATGCCGCTGATCAAGAACCTGGTGCCGATGCAGGATGGTCCGATCGCCGAGGCGGCCGCGTCCGGGACGGACGATCCGGCGGCCAATGCCAACGACGTCAAGGCCGCCGGCTATTTCCTGGGCGCCGACATGATCGGCATCTGCGAGGCCCCCGCCTTCGCTTATTACTCGCACGAGCTCGACGGCACGCCGATCGCGCCCTATCACAAATACGCCATCGTCATGCTGATCGATCAGGGCTATGAGACCATGGAGGGCGCGTCGGGCGACGACTGGATCTCGGGCGCCCAATCGATGCGGGCCTATATGCGCGGCGCCGAGATCGCCGGCGTGCTGGCGGCGCAGATCCGGCGCCTGGGCTACGGCGCGAAGTCCCACACCAACGCCGATTCCGACGTGCTGCACATCCCGCTGATCCTGCTGGCCGGTCTGGGCGAGCTGTCGCGCATCGGCGAGCTGGTTCTGAATCCGTTCGTCGGGCCGCGCTTCAAGTCGGTGGTGGTGACGACCGACATGCCGCTTGAGCCGGACCGGCCGATCGATTTCGGCCTGCAGGACTTTTGCGACCAGTGCATGAAGTGCGCCCGCGAATGCCCCTGCGATGCGATCTCGTTCGGCGACAAGATCATGTTCAACGGCTACGAGATGTGGAAGCCGGACGTCGAGAAATGTGTCCGCTATCGGGTCACCAATCCGAAGGGGTCGGCCTGCGGCCGCTGCATGAAGATGTGCCCCTACAACTCGGAAGGGCTGCTGCTGCATCGCTTGTTTCTGTGGGCCGCGATCAAGCTGCCGTTCACCCGCAAGTGGATCGCCATCCTGGACGACAAGGTCGGCAACGGCCGGCGCAATCCGGCGAAACGCTGGTGGTACGATCTGGAAATCGTCGACGATGTGGCGGTATCGCCGCCCTTGGGCACCAACGAGCGCGATCTGGATTTGGACCGTGTTGTCGATCCGGCGAAACAGAAGCTGGCAATCTATCCCGCCGACACCATGCCGCCGCCGGACTCCACTGAGCCGGTCACGGTGGACAGGAAGGCGGGGTTGCGCCGCGCCGCGGAGGCCGAGAAGGCCGCCGACGCACGGGCGCGGGTCGGCTAAGGGCTCAGCGAGATACCGAGAACGGCTTCGAGGTCGGCAATAGCCTGAGCGGGCTCGCCGACCTTGATCGTCCGCATGCCCATGGCGCGGGCCGGCTTCAGGTTGATGCCGAGATCGTCCAGGAACACGGCTTCCGTCGGCGCGATCTCGAGTTGCTCGCAGGCGATTTCGTAGAACCGCGGCTCCGGCTTACGGACGCCAACGGCGCTCGACTCGATGACGGCGTCGAAGATGGTCATGATTTCGGCAATCGCCTGCGCCTTCTCCGGCGTGCGGGCCATGCCGGGCCCATCGCCCAGCCGGGCGTTGTTGGTCAGGCACGCGGTCTTGAAGTTCGCCGCCACGGTGCGCAAGGCCGCCACCATCTCGGGCCGCACCTCGCCGGCCAGCAGCTTCAGCACGTCCCGGCCGCTGACCGCGTGGCCCGCCGCCCGCGACTCCGCTTCGAACAGTTCGCAGAAGCCGTCAATGTCGACCTCGCTGCGTTCCAGCTTGGCCCAGGCATTGTCATGCGCATTGCGGGCGTTCAGCCCGCGAATGAAATCCTGGGGCAGGCCCTTCTCCGCTTCGTAATGCCGGAACGCCGCGAATGGACTGGTCAGGATGACGCCGCCGAAGTCCCAGAGGACGGCCTTGATCTCCGCGCCGCTCACGCCGTGCGTTCTTTGGCGTCGGCTTCGGTGTCCGCTTCCGTTTGCGCCGGGTCGAGATCCAGTGAGGCGCTGTTCATGCAGTAGCGCTGGCCGGTTGGCGCCGGGCCGTCTGGAAAGACATGGCCGAGATGCGCATCGCAGGTGGCGCAGAGCACTTCCGTGCGCCGCATGAACAGCGAATTGTCCGCTTCCTCGCGCACGGCTTCCGGCGATACCGGCGCCCAGAAGCTCGGCCAACCGGTGCCGGAGTCGTATTTCGTGTCGGACTTGAACAGCGGAGTGCCGCAGCAGATGCAGTTGTAGGTGCCGGGCGTTTTGTCGTCCCAGTATTTGCCGGTGAAGGCTCGCTCGGTGTCCTTGCGCCGGGTGACCTGATACTGCTCGGGCGTCAGTTGCGCCTGCCATTCCGCTTCGGATTTCTGAATCTTGGCCGCCATGCTGCTGCTCCCAGGGGAATTCGCTGTGCTTAGACATAGTTTGACAGGCCGTGCCGGGTCAATCGCCGGCCATGCCGGCGCCGCGCTCACGCAACGTTGATTTGCCACAGGCGGCCTGTCCCTGGCTCTTGACGTAGGATTTCGGCGATGAATGTCCAAGACCAAAAGACAACAGGAGGCGCGTTCATGAACATCAAAAGCTCAGGCTTTGTTGCCGGCGCCATCGCGGCGGCCGCACTGCTGGCTTCGGCGGCTCTCGCTGAGAAGGGCGAGATGGGGCCGACGGTGATCGAATTCACCCAGACCGGCTGCCAGTTCCTGGAGTCGGAAGGCGGCGTCGATCACGGCTACATGCCGATGACGGCCAAGGACTGCAAGACGATCAACGCCCAGACCGGTGGCGAGCGCCTGACCAAGTCCGAGGTGCTGACGCTGAAGCCGGGCAAGTACCTGTTCCGGGTGGCGAACCAGGACGTGCCCTACGAACTCGGCTTCTGGCTGCGCGAGCACGACTACGACTGGCGGAATCCGCTGCACAAGGTCAGCAAGATTTCGGTCTCGGGCGGCGGCCTGGTTCAGGGCAAGGTCAACGAATACGAGGTCGAGCTGAAGCCGGGCGAATACCTCTATTCCTGCCCGCTGAATCCGACGCCGAACTATCGGATCAAGGTCGAAGGTTAGCGCGCATTTCAGCTACGGCGGCGCCAAGCGCGTCGGTGAGAATCCAGGCATCGCCGGAATAGCCGATGAAGTCGAAGCCCTGCGCGTTTCGGGCGATGCCCTCCCGCACGCTGGCCACGAGTTTCCCGAGCGACCGGCCGTGGATTCGTGCCGCGTCCACCAGACGGTCGACGGCGGCGATGAAGTCGGGATGCTCGAACTGCTCGGGAATGCCCATGGCAACCGACAGGTCGTAGTGACCGAGCCAGAGTCCGTCGACACCATCGATGGCGGCAATCGCCGCCGCATTGTCGATGCCCTTCGGCGTCTCGATCTTGGCGAAGTAGCTGGTCTCGGCGTTTGCACGCGCCATCATGGCTGACGTCGGACCGGGAGTGTAGCGGTCGTGCGCGACACGGGCGGCAACGCCCCGGCGCCCGTCGGGCGCGTACTTCATTTGCGCCAGGAAACGCTCTACCTCGTCGACCGTCTCGACCATAGGCGACATGATGCTGGCCGCGCCAACGTCCAGTGCCTGGTGCAGGAAGTGCAGATCCTTTGACGGCAGCCCGACGATCACCGGCAGATCGGCAGTGTCGAAATAGGGCAACACGCGCTTGACGGTCTCGATGCCGAAGCCGCTGTGCTCCATATCGAACAAGGCGAAGTCGCAGGCCGCGCCTTTGAGAATATGGCCGATACCGGGCGTATCGAATTCGACGACGAACGTGCCGAACTTCGCCGCACGGCTTTTTGTCAGCGCCTTCAAGGATGCCGCCATTGCCGCCTCCGCGCCGGTCGGCGCCGACCGAGTTCCGGAATGGTTGACCGGGGCGCCGGTGAACGCAAACATTAGTGCATTCAATTTGGAGCCAAGCAATGCTCAGCGACGCCGACGTCGAATTCTATCGCGAGAACGGCTACATCGTGGTGCCGGACGTGGTCTCGGCCGAAGAGATCGCGCGGTTGCGCGCCGTCACCGAGGAGATTGTCGCGCAGTCCCGGCAGGTGCGGGAAAATGACGACGTCTACGATCTCGAGGACAGCCATGCGCCGGACCGGCCACGGGTGCGCCGGATCAAGACGCCGCACAAATGGCACGAGGCCTATGCCGCGCTGGTGCGTCATCCCAACATCGTCGCGGTGCTGCGCCGCCTGATCGGGCCGAACATCCGGTTCGACACGTCCAAGCTGAACATGAAGAGCGAGGCCGGCGGCGCCCCCGTCGGCTGGCACCAGGACTGGGCCTTCTATCCGCATACCAACGATGATCTCTGCGCGACCGGTCTGATGCTGGACGATGTCGGCCTCGACAATGGGCCGATGATGGTGGTGCCCGGCAGCCACCGCGGTCCGACCTACGACCATCACGCCGACGGCTATTTCTGCGGTGCGATCAACGACGATACGGCCGAGGCCGAATATCCCAAGGCGGTACCGCTGACCGGCACGGCCGGATCGCTGACCGTGCACCACGTGCGCATCCTGCACGGCTCGGCGCCGAACCGCTCAAACCGGCCGCGCCGGTTCCTGCTGCATCAGTATCGCGCCGCCGATGCCTGGCCGCTGTTGGGCTTCGACGACATTGGCCAGTACGACGATCTGATGGTCGCGGGCGAAACGACCATCGCGCCGCGTCTCGTGCCGACGCCGGTACGCCTGCCGCTGCCGCCGGCGCCGCACCAGGGCTCGATCTACGAGAACCAGCGCGGTCTGGGTGACAATGTCCGCATTCCGGACGACGAACCAAAGAGGGCAGAGGCGACGTAACGCAGAACCGTCATCCTGGCGAAGGCCAGGATCCACTGCCGCGGTTCACCAATACGGCGAAAAGTCGTTGGATGCCCTGAGTTCACAAACGAAGTGCAACACCTTGTGTTGGAGGTGTTGCGATGGGATCCGATTACGCCCAGTTGTCACTGGAAGAGCGGTGTGAGATTTCCCGCCTTCAAACCGCCGGCCGCTCGATCCGGCAAATCGCGGCAGCTCTGGATCGCGCGCCATCAACAGTCTCTCGCGAACTGAAACGCAACAGCGGCCGACAGGTCGGCTACAAGCCAGCCTATGCCCAGCAGCAGGCCCGCGCCCGGCGCTGGTCCGGGCCCCGCCTGCAACGCGATCCGAGCTTGCGCGACCGCGTCCTCGACGGCCTCAAACGCGGCTGGTCGCCGGAACAGGTCGCCGGCCGGCTCGCCCACACCGCCGGCCAACACGTCATCTCGCATGAAAGCATCTACCGCTTCGTCTATGCCCAGCTCGCCCGCACCCAGGACTTCCGCTGGCGCCTGCTGCTGCCGCGCGGCAAAAGCAAACGCGGCTGGCGCGGCCGCAGGGGCGGCAGCCCGGCCAGCTTCATCGCCGGCCGCGTGCCCATCGCCGATCGCCCGGCCGACGTCGACGACCGCACAACCCCGGGACACTGGGAAGCCGACCTCATGCTGTTCGCGACCTACGGCCAGGCCATCCTCGTCTGCCATGAACGTCTCTCCCGCATCCTCCTCGCCACCCGGCCACCGGGTAAGGCCGCACAGCCCATCGCAGACCACCTGCACGCCCTGTTCGCCGACCTGCCGCCCGACCTGCGCCAGACCGTCACCTTCGACAACGGCACCGAATTCGCCCGCCACACCGAACTCCAGCACATCGACATGCAAACCTACTTCTGCGACCCCCATGCCCCCTGGCAGAAGGGCGGCATCGAAAACGCCATCGGCCGCTTCCGACGCTTCATCCCCCGAAAGACAAACCTCGACGAGCTCAACCGCCGGCGCCTGCACCAATACCTGCGCGCCTACAACACCACGCCGCGGAAATGCCTTGACTACAGAACCCCAGCCGAGGTCTTCATCGAACACCTGTTGCACTTCGAATGTGAATCCACCTCCTGGCCTGCGCCAGGATGACGTGGTTGGGGGTGCGATGCCCGGAAGTTAGCTAGCCCCGGCCTTGCTCAGCGCCTTCGCGACCTGCTTGATCTGGTGGCCGACGGAGACCGGCATCATCGAGGTGATCTCCAGGTCGCGGTCCTCGTAGGCGTCGGCCTCGGTATGCTTCCGCCGCCAGTCTTCGATGGCTGCGTCGCGCTGGTGCAGCAGCTGCTCGATCTGCGGCCGGAACAGCACCAGCATAGCCGTGACCCAACGGTTAGTCGGCCATGACGGCCAGGCATGGTCCATGGCGAAACGGTCGAGCAGCCGGATCACGTCGTCGGCTTCATAGAAAGACTCGCCCGTGACCCAGCGGTTGGTCGTGAACAGGTGGGTCGGGAAGCCTTTCTTGTCCATCGAGATCGCGATGAGATGGCTGAGGCGTTCGTCGCCCGTCGGCCACTCGGCCTCACCGTCGTAGGCGACGGGATCGACGCCGGACGGCATGCCCTTCTGGCGCAGAAACGTATGGAAATGGCCGTGCTCGCCCTGTGCGCCGCGATGGGCGTGATAGTAGTACTGCGAGTGGGTCTCTTTGTCGTAGACATCGCCCTCGGGATAATGGTCCCACTCATAGAAGGTGCCCTGTCCCTTCAGCACCTCGCCGACGATGTTGGCGTCCACCTTGGTCAATACCCGATAGCACTCGAGCACTTCCTCGCCGGCCTGCCGCATCGCCGTCAGGCGCGCGACCGACAGCTCGTCGAAGAGGGATCTCGGCCGGCTCTTGGCCGCCCCGGTCTCGTTCGCCTGCACGATTTCGATCTGTCCTTCCATCACTCCCTCACCAACCTGAACCCGATAAGAATATGTTTCAAGGCCTCGGGGCGGGAATGCCGGGCCGCGGGCCGGCAGACGCCGCAGCCGCTGTCGTCCCAGGAACCGCCCTTGACCGTGTAACGGCCGGCGCCCGCCGCGGTCGCGGTCCACTCGAACACCTGACCGGCCGCGTCGAGCAGGCCGAAGGGACTGGCGCCGTCGGGAAAGCTGCCGACCGGCATGGTGTCGAAGGGACCGGCGTCGTGGCTGTTCAGCCTCGCCGGTGTGAAGACATCGCCCCAGGGAAAACGCCGCCCGTCCACGCCGCGTGCCGCTTTCTCCCACTCCGTCTCGCTCGGCAGCCGCCAGGTTTGCCCGGTGCGTTCTGACAGCCAGGCCGCATAGTCCCGCGCGTCGGCGTGGCTGACCAGCACGACCGGATGGTCGGCCCGACCCGCCGGCGGTCGGCCGTTTTGCCAGGCGTGACGCCGCGTCCGCTCGAAGGGATGGATCAGGCCATAGCCTTGCCAGACATCGGGCTGGACATCCGGCGCGCGGTGGCCGGTTTCGGCCACGAAGGCCGCGTACTGGGCATTGGTGATCGGCGTTCGGGTGATCGCGAAGGCTTCCGTCGTGGCGGTCGCACGAGCCGCCTCGCGGTCGTACCACTTCCACTGCCGGGTCCGAGTGTGTCCGTAAGCCTGCTCGTCCAGGCGATAGCCGGCCTCGCGTTCGAAGCTGTCGGAACCCATGACGAACGGGCCCGCTGGCACCTCGACCACCGCCGGAATCCCATCGTCGGCCAATGAAGCTCCAGCAAGGCCCAGGCCCAAGATCATCAATGCCGGCAAATATCCGCGCACCCGCAATACCCTTGTTTACACATCGGGCCCAAATCCATCGGCGGCCCGTTCTAAGTATAGGAAGCATCGGCCGTGCTGCATCGCAGCATCACAGACTGTTGAGTGAACTTGACTGGTCTGCCGGGGGCAAACGTAGTCCCCTTAAACGACCAGAAAATCACAAGTTCTGACAGGAGGCCGGCTCATGCGAGCCCATCGATCAAAACTGCTTTCAACGACTGTTATCCATATGTGTTTCGGTGCCGGCCTTGCCGCGGGTAGCGCCCTGGCGATGGCGCAAGCGGCGACGGCGGCGGGCACGACGACTGGGCTTGCCAATCCCGATGCCGTCGCCAAACCGACGGCCGGTCTGATCCGCCTCGCGGCCTGCAATCCGTGCGCGGCCAAGGCATGTAATCCCTGCGCCGCCAAGGCCTGTAATCCTTGTGCGGCGAAGGCTTGCAACCCGTGTGCCGCCAAGGCCTGCAATCCCTGTGCGGCGAAGGCGTGCAACCCCTGCGCGGCCAAAGCCTGCAACCCGTGCAGTCCGTGTGCGGCCAAGGCTTGCAATCCATGCAATCCCTGCCGTGCGGCGGCGGCTTGTAATCCCTGCAACCCGTGCAATCCCTGCAACCCGTGCGCGGGCGGTGCGGCTTCGGTCTCGGCCAAGTGTCAGGTGCCGCGCCTGGTGACAGCGGCGCTGTGCAACCCGTGCGCGGCCAAGGCCTGCAACCCCTGTGCGGCGAAGGCGTGCAATCCTTGCGCCGCGAAAGCCTGTAACCCGTGTGCCGCAAAGGCCTGCAACCCTTGCGCTGCCAAGGCCTGTAACCCCTGCGCGGCCAAAGCTTGCAACCCGTGCGCCGCGAAGGCGTGCAATCCATGTGCAGCCAAGGCCTGCAACCCTTGCGCCGCGAAGGCCTGCAACCCGTGTGCGGCCAAGGCCTGCAATCCGTGCCGCGTGGCCAAGGCCTGCAATCCCTGCGCGGCCAAAGCTTGCAACCCGTGCAATCCGTGTGCGGCCAAGAAGGCCTGCAATCCGTGCAACCCCTGCGCGGCCAAGGCCTGCAACCCCTGCAATCCGTGTGCGGCAAATGCCTGCAATCCTTGCAACCCGTGCGGACCTTGCGGCGCGGCCGAGGCGCCGGAGCTGAGCACCGCCGAAGTGCGGGCGGCCTACGACTGCCTGCGCGGCGAGATGGTCGCGGGCTATGCCAAGTCGGGCATGCAGACCGCCAGCTTCTACAAGGACTGGGCGATCTACAACTCCCAGCCCTACGTCTCCGACACGCATGGCGGCCGGTTCGTCAACAACTACACCAATGTCGTCGGCAGCCAGAAGTACGGCAAGTACGAGGACGCCGGCCGCATGCCGGTGGGCGCGATGATGGCGAAGGACAGCTTCGTCGTGCGCCCGGACGGCAAGATGGCCTCGGGTCCGTTGTTCCTCATGGAGAAGATGCCGGCCGGCTTCAACAAGGAAAGCGGCAACTGGCGCTACACCATGGTCATGGCGGACGGCGCCGTGTTCGGCACCACCAACGGCCAGGGCTCGAACAACGTGAAGTTCTGCATCGAATGCCACGCGGCGGTGGCGGAAGATCAGGACAGCGTGTTCTTCCTGCCGGAGGAGTATCGGAACTAGTTGGCGGTTCGGGCGGCTGGATGTACCGGCCGCCCGCCCTGCCGATCACGGGAGAAAGCGGCGTTTCGACGCCGCTTTTTTCATTGTCGACGGCGCGGGACAGGTAGACTTCGTCGAACCAAACAACAGACGAGGCCGATGCCGTGGCGACTGTGACGTTCTATTTCGACTGTTCCAGCCCCTGGACCTATCTGGGCTTTCATCGTTTTCTGCCGCTCGCCGACGAACTTGGCGTGACCGTCGACTGGCGGCCGATCCTGGTTGGCGGCGTGTTCAACACGGTCAATCCCAGCGTCTATCAGAGCCGCGAGAACCCGGTCCCGGCGAAGCAGGCCTATATGCTCAAGGACCTGCAGGACTGGGCCCGCTTTACCGGTATCGAGATCGTCTGGCCGCCCGGCATCTTTCCGATCAACAGCGTCAAGGCCATGCGCGGCTGCATCCACGCCGACCGGCAGGGCCGCCTGGTGCCGTTCGCGACGGCGGTGTTCGAGGCCTATTGGGGCGCCGATCGCGATATCGCCAACGAGGCCGTGTTGTCCGAGCTCGCGACGACGGCCGGGCTCGATGCCGACGCGTTGCTGGCGGCCATCGCGTCGCCCGACATCAAACAGGCGCTGCGCGAGAACACCGACGAACTGATCGGGCGCGGCGGCTTCGGCACGCCGACGATCTTCATCGACGACGATATGTATTTCGGCAACGACCGCCTGCCGCTGATCCGCGCCGCGCTTGAACGCGCGGCCGCTTGAGCGTCAGGCAATAACCCGAATGACGCGGCTGTCGGGATGCAGCAGGATCTCGCTGAAACCGTAGTCGGCGGCGGCCGGGATGCGCATGACGCGGCCCTCGTCGTGCGGTGTGATTTGTGGCTGGACGGTAACGACGGTCGCATCCGCCGCCGCCGCCATCGCCGACGCAGTGTCCCGCGAGCGGGCCAGCTTGCCGAGGTTCGTGCGGGTCGGAAAGACGATTGAGCGGCGGCCGGCATCGGCTTCGGTGAGCGCTTGCGCCGGCGCGATCCACTCCGACTCCAGCGTCTCTTCGCCGTCGTGAAGTGCTACCTGGTCCGGCGGCGCGGCGGCCAGGAAGAACTGCGTATCGAAGATCTTCGGCTGCTGCTTCGGCGTAATCCAGTGCGCGAAGCGGACCAGGCGGTCGCAGGCGAGATGCAGATTTTCGCGCCGGCACAGCTCGGCCAAAGTCGTCTCGCCGGCGACCAGCGGCTTGCGCAAGGCATCGAGCGCCTCGACGCGGGCGGCGGGCAGCAGCTCGGTCTCGCCGTCGGCCCGGGCCAGCAGCACGCCGGCCTCCTCGAAGGCCTCGCGGATCGCGGCGACGCGAAACTGCAGCTCGACATCGCCCAGGCCGTCGGCGCCGTCACAGAATTCGCGCAGCTCGGGCGCGGCGTCGTTTGCGTCGACCTTGCCGCCGGGGAACACCAGCGCGCCCGAGAACGAGTCGATCTCGTAGTGCCTGCGCACCATGAAGACTTCCAGGCCGTCGTCGCCGTCGCGCAGCAGCAGCACGGTGGCCGCGGGAATGACAGGTGCGGTCATGTGCGGACAGTCAGGCGACCTGGCGGGCGCGTTCGGCCGCCGGCGCGGCGCGCTTCAGCTCCGGCATGACTTGGTCGGCGAACAGGCGCATGTTGCGCTCCGCTTCGTCCGCCGGCATGCCGGCATAGCTGAACACGCCCACGAAATGGTCGGCGCCGGTGCGGTCCGAGACCTCCATGATCTTCTCGTAGCACATCTCGGGCGTGCCCCAGACCTGCAGGTTCATGAAGAATTCGATCGCCGCTTCGTCGCCGTACTTCTCCAGCTTATCGGCAAACTTGCCGTAATACTCATAGCCCTTCGTGGTGCGCAGGTGGCCCTTGCCGAACTGGTAATGGTCCAGCACGGTCATCCAGTAGCCGCCGATATAGCGCCGCGCCATCTCGTAGGCGCGTTCGGGATCCTCGTCGCAGAAGGTCCAGCCGGCCGAGATCGGCGGCGGCGCCTCGGCGCCGTTCACCCGACGGAAGACCTGGCGGTAATTGTCCAGTTCCTTCTTCACCTCGTCCCAGGGCTTTTGCGGGATGATCAAGATGCCGATGCCGAGCTCGGCCATGATCTGCGAGGATTCCGGCGACACCGCCGCGGCGTAGGTGCGGCCGCGAAAGCTCTTGAATGGCGCCGGACGGATGTCGGCGCGGGCCTGCTGGACGAACGTGCCGTCATATTCGCAATAGCCCTGCTCAAGTCCCTTCAGCACCATCTCGGCGCATTCGACGAAGCGCGCCCGGCTCTCCTCCATGGGGATGCCGAAGCCGTCGAACTCGACCTTGCCGGCGCCGCGGCCGAGCCCCAGGATCACCCGGCCGTTGGAGATGTTATCGAGCATGGAGATCTCTTCGGCCGCCCGCATGGGGTCGTGCCAGGGCAGCACGATGACCATGGAGCCGAGCTGCGCCGTCTCGGTGCGGCCCGCCATGTAGGTCAGGAACTGATAGACATCGGGGCACATGGTGTAGTCGGTGAAATGGTGCTCGACGCCCCAGATCGACTGGAACCCCAGCGGCTCGGCCAGATCGGCCAGCTTCAGGTCGCTCTGATAGACCTCCAAGTCGCTCCGTTCACGGTGCGGATTCTGGAAAATCGCCGCCATTCCCACATGCATGCCGCTCTGCGCTCCTCGTGCCCCGTATCGTCGTTTGCTGGATCCGCGGTCAGGATGCCATAGGGCCTCTCGCGCGAACAAATGTTTGTTTCTCGAACCCCCGAGAGCGTCGGTTGCGGCTGTCACAAGGTCGTGAAGATTCGTTAACCATATATTCAAGGTCGCTTGTATAGCGTTAAGAGGCTGAATTTATTGAGGAAAAATGTCCTCGACCGCATTCCGCCGTTGGCTGCAGCTGGTGCCGGCATCCCTGCAATGCCGCATCTGCCGCCGAGTCGCGTTGCTGGTCTTCCTCAGCATCGTCGCCATCGAGGCGGCGATCCTGGTGCCGTCCTATCGAAATTACGAGCGCGATCTGCTGCAGCGGCTCGAGGACACCAGCCATGCCGCGATCCTGGCGGCGTTCAACCTGCACGGCCACGCGCGTCACCGGGATCTGCTGATCCTGGGACGCGCGCTCACGCGGATGACTGATATCCGTGGCGGCGCCCTCTACACGGCCGAAGGCGACGAGATCGGCAAGTTCGGCGAGACGCCGATGCTGACCTTGGCCGACCCTGGCGCCGCGGGAATCGGCCGTCGGCACCTGCGCAGCGCACGGCGCTACGAGGTGGCCTGGCCGGCGGCCGGCGGGTCGTTGCCCGTCGGCGTCGTCGTCCGCTTGGACAGCGCCTGGGTCGCCGACGAGCTGGTCAGTTTCGTCTGGCGCATTGGCGGCCTGGTGCTGTTGATTTCGGTCGTCGTCTGCGGCGGCGCCATGCTGGTGCTCAGCCGCACGGTGCTGGGGCCCATGCTCGACTTGCGCACGGCCCTGATGGCGGCCGGCGAGCGTCCCGCGGAGTCCGAGCGGCACATGCTGACGGTCGCACGACAGGACGAGCTTGGCGATGTCGTCGATGCCGTGAACAAGCTGCTGTACCGGGTCTCGCGCACATTTCGGGAAGAGCTCGCGACCATGTTCGCCATGGTCGACGAGGCGAACGACGCGATCCTGGCCTATGACGGCGGCGGACGCCTGATCTACGCCAACCATGCGGCCCTTGCGCTCTGCGGCTGTGAAAGCCTCGATGACCTTGTCGCAGCCGATCTGCCGCGGTTCCTTGAACACGATGACGACGCGGCCTGCACACTGACGGCGCTGTTGGCCGATGGCGCTTATGCCGGCGAGGTTACGCTGGTGGCGGCCGGCGGCCGGACGGTGCCCTGTCTCGTGAACGCGGCCACGCTCAGGGACGAGGAGGGCGCGCCGCTGCGCTATTTCACATCGATCCTCGACATTTCCGAGATCCGCGACGCGCGCGAGCAGCTGCAACAGCAGAACCTGGAACTGGCCACCGCCGACCGGGCCAAGTCCGAGTTCCTGGCGAATATGAGCCACGAGCTGCGGACGCCGCTCAACGCCATCATCGGCTTTTCCGAGATTATGACCGAGAGCGCGCGGGCCGGCGCGCCGCCGGACAAGATCGGCGAGTATGCCCGGGACATCAACAACGCCGGCACGCATCTGCTGGGCATCATCAACGATATCCTCGATCTCTCGAAGATCGAGGCCGGCCGCATGAAGCTGCATTGCGAACCGGTGACACTGCCGGAGACGGCGGCGGCGAGTGTCGCGCTGATCCGCGGACGGGCCGAGGCGGCGGGCGTCGATGTCAGGCTCGATCTGCCGGCGACACTGCGGCCGCTTACCGCCGATCCGGTGAAGTTGAAACAGATTCTGCTGAACCTGTTGTCCAATGCCGTGAAGTTCACCGAGACCGGGGGCTCCGTGACGTTGTCGGCGCGGGCCGAAGCCGACGGCCTGGCCGTTGAGGTGACCGATACCGGCATCGGCATCGCATCCCACGACATCCCCAAGGCCATGGCGCCGTTCAGTCAGGTCGACAACGCCATGTCCCGCCGCTTCGAGGGCACGGGCCTGGGATTGCCGTTATCGAAGGCGCTGGTCGACCTGCATGGCGGATCGCTCGAGCTGGAGAGTGAGCCGGGGCGCGGCACGACGGTGCGGATCTGGCTGCCCAGCGACGGTGCGGCCCGGCAGATCGGCGATCAGGCGTTGAAGTCGCCCGGCTCCAGCAGCCGCGACGCGGCATAGCCGAACACCAGGCCCCAGAAAGCGGCGCCGATATTGAAGATGGTCACGTCGGAGATCGTGACCAGGAAGGTGACCAGCGCGCCGAGTCGGAACGATCCGCCAAACGCCGTTGTAAAGGCGCTCTGCAGCACGCCGAGCAGGGCGAGACCGCCCAGCATGCCGATAAAGGCGGCCGGTACGGCCAGGCCCAGGCTGGCCGTGACCGGCGCGAACACGCCGAACAGCAGCATCAACAGGCCGAACGTGATCCCGCCGACATAGCGTCGTTCCGGCGCGCCGGACGCGTTCAGGATGGCGTTCGACGGCCCGGTGACGCAGGCCGGCACCGAACCGAGCAGACCGAAGAAGAAGCTGCCGACGCCCGACGCCAGCGTCAGCATGTTCTGCGGCGGCCGATAGCCGGCGTCGCGCAGGATCACGAAGCCTTGCGCGTTCTGGATGCCGACGACGGTGATGGTCAGCGGCAGCACCAGCTCGGCCAACGCGGCCCAGGAAAACTCCGGCCGGAAAAGGATCGGCTGCGCCAGGGTGAAGCTGATCGGCCGGTCCGGCGACAGGCCGCCGGAGACCGCGATCACGACGCTGCCGGCCAGCAGCGCCACCAGCACCGGCGGCACGATCTGCGCGAGGCGCCCGGCCGCCGACATCAGTACGAAACCGGCCAGCATGGCGAGCGCGATCCACCAGGCCTGTTGGAAGGCGGTGATGATGTTCAGCCCCAGAGGCAGGAACACGCCGGCGACCATGGCCATGACGATGGGCAGCGGAAACAGCGCCATGACGCGCGCGACCCAGCCGGTGACGCCGAGGAGCGTGATCAGCGCCGCCGTCGCCATGTAGGCGAAGACGATTTCGTTCAGACTGAGATGCTCGAGCGCCGGCCCCAGCAGCACGGTGCCGGGGATGGTCCAGGCCATGGCGATCGGCATGCGGTAGAGCAGGCTGAACAGCACCGACATGACGCCGCCGATGCCGTAGGCGGCGAAGATCCAGGAGCCGATCTCGGCCTCGCGCAGTCCGCCCTCGCTGGCGACGGTCAGGATGATCGCGAGCGGACCGGTGGTCGCGAACAGAAAGGCGACGAAGCCGTTCACCAGGCCATGATGATTGATGTCGCGGAGGAGTTCGCCGACTCGCGGCGCCGGCGCTTCCGCGGGTTCCAGTCTGCCTTTCACCGTCGGCGTCTCGCCTTCCCCCCAAATGCGGCCGGCGTCGACAACCGGCCCAGCGAGACCGAATCGGCCTCCGAGACGAGGCTAACATGCTGAATCTCAGGCGCAAATTCGTTGTCTGTGACCTATTTCACAGCCCCGCGAAATAGATCGGTTAATACTGATGAAGCTTGTCCCGATGTCGGAAAGGGCAGGCGTTGGAGGTCACCGGTCGGAGGGGGGGAAAGACGATGACGGACCTCAAAACCAAGGTCAAAGCCAATCTCAACGCGGATCTGAACGACGTATCGTTCGAGGTGCTGTTGCGCGACGACACCGAACGCGCAAAGCGCGCCGGCGATATGGCGGACAAGAAGGTCGAGCTCGAAGATCTCCGCCAGTGTTTGAACTGGTTCGCTGCCCGCGGCATTACTGTCAAGGCGACGCGTTCCGGACTGCACTGCGAGACACCCCGGGAAATGTTCGAGTTCCTGTTCGGCGTGACGCTGCACCGTCGCGTGTCGGCCGCGGGTTCGCCGGTCTTCGAGATCGACGGCACACTCAAGTTGCCGCGCGAGCTCGCGTCTTTGATCGACCGGATCTGCCTGCAGCCGAACTGACCTCCGGACCCGGCCGGCGGCCGACCGCCGTAGGATCGCGACACGAAACCTGCGCGACGGTTGCTCGACCGGCCGCGAGTGCCGTGCTAGTGCCATGCAAATGCCACGAATGTTGACGGGGATTGCCGGTACAACAGGCAACGTGCGCCACGATCGAAGCATCCGTTTCGGAGCGAAAACATGTTCAAGGACAAGGTCGCCATCGTCACCGGCTCGACCAGCGGCATCGGCTTGGGCATTGCCCGGTCGCTGGCCGCGGAGGGCTGCAAGGTGGTGCTGAACGGGCGTAAGTCGACGCCCGAGAATGACCGGCTCTGCGCCGAGCTGGCCGATGAAACAGGCGCCGAAATCGTATTCGGCGCGGCCGACATGGGCGAGCCGGCACAGATCGCCGATATGATCTCGACGGTGACGGTGCGTTTCGGCGGCTGCGATATCCTTATCAACAACGCCGGTATCCAGCACGTCGCGCCGATTGACGAATTCCCCGACGACCGCTGGGATCTGGTCATCGCCACCAATCTCAGCGCCGCGTTCCACACCACCAAGGCCGTGCTGCCGGGCATGCGCGACAAGGGCTGGGGCCGGATCATCAACATCGCCTCGGCGCACGGCCTGGTCGCCTCGGCCTATAAATCTGCCTACGTCGCCGCCAAACACGGCATTGTCGGCCTGACCAAGGTGACCGCGCTCGAGGTCGCCGAGCAGGGCGTGACGGCGAACGCGATCTGTCCCGGCTATGTCTGGACGCCGCTGGTAGAGAAGCAGATCCCCGATCAGGCGAAGACGCACGACATGTCCGAGGCGGATGTGATCCGGAACGTTCTGCTGTCGAACCAGCCGAACAAGAAATTCGCCACCGTCGAGGAGGTCGGGGCGCTCGCCGTGTTCCTGGCCTCGGACGCCGCTGCCTCGATTACCGGTACGGCGCTGCCGGTCGACGGCGGCTGGACGGCGCACTGACGCGGCGCGCCGGAGACCGGCACATGTCAGGCAAGCAAGCGGCGGCGGGATCGCGCAACGGCCGGGCCGGCCGGACGTCGCGCAAAAGAAAGCCGATCAATCTCGCCCTGCAGGGCGGCGGCGCGCACGGCGCCTTCGCCTGGGGCGTGATCGACATGCTCTTGCAGGAGGACTGCCTCGATATCGAGGCCATTGTCGGCACCTCGGCCGGCGCCATGAATGCCGCGGTCACGGCCTGCGGTCTGTATCAGGGAGGGCCCGAGGGCGCGCGCGAGCGGCTGCGGGAATTTTGGACGCTGGTCTCGAAGTCCGCCAAGCTGTCGCCGCTGCAGCCGACGCCATGGGACAAGCTGTTCGGCAACGGTAACCTGGAATTCTCGCCGGGCTACCAGGCGTTCGACGCCATCTCGCGCATGCTTTCGCCGTACCAGCTCAATCCCCTGAACTACAATCCGGTCAAGGAAGTCCTGGAAACGGTTATCGATTGCAATCGCCTGCACGGGCAGAACCGGGTCAAGCTGTTCATCTGCGCCACCAACGTGTTGAGCGGCAAGATCCGGGTTTTCGACAACGACGACGTGACGACCGATGCCGTGCTGGCGTCGGCCTGCCTGCCGTACATGTTCCAAGCCGTGGAGATCGACGGCGAGTACTATTGGGACGGCGGTTACATGGGCAACCCGCCGATCTATCCGCTGATCTACGACGCCGCCTGCCGCGATGTCCTGATCATCCAGATCAATCCCATCAAGATACCGGAGCTGCCGACGACCGCGCAGGCGATCCTCGATCGCATCAACACGCTCAGCTTCAATTCCAGCCTGATGCGCGAGATGCGCGCCATCAACTTCGTCACCAGGCTGATCGACGCCGGCTTCGACGACGGCGGCCGGCTGAAGCGCATGCTGCTGCATACCGTTGATGCCGAGGACGTGCTGTCGAAGATGGGCGTCTCGTCCAAGCTCAACGCCGATTGGGATTTCCTCATGCACCTGTTCGAGCTCGGCCGAGAGCGCGGCATGCAGTTTCTGGACAGGCACTACGACAAGATCGGGAAGGAATCGTCAACCGACATCGCCGAGAGGTTTTTGTGAAGCCGGACGGTGCGGCCGGAACGTCGGGTGAGGTCCCAGTCTACCCGCCGTCCCGGCCGGCTGTACGGCCATGGTCGTGAGACCGCGGCCGTTTCCAGGCGATCTTGGTAACCGTCAGGGCTTCTTGTAGGGCGGGTCGCTGGCGTGGACCGTGATGAAGTCATCCAGCGCTTCCGTCAGAATGCTCTGACACGAACGGTGCAGGCGGTCGGAGATGTCCCGCAGCCGGTGATGCCGATCGGGATCGAGGCGCAGTGTCATCGCGCGCCGCCGCGATTTCGACCGACGCGGACGTCGTTTCAGGATCTGGGCGGCGACGGCTTCCCGCGCGCCGGCCAATGACAGCGTCGGCGCCTTGCCGGCCGATGCCGGTGCCGGTGCCTCCGGCGTGGGCGGCGGCGCGACTTCCGAAGCCGGGGTCGGCATCGAAGTTTCGGCTGCCGGCGTCTCCGGTCGCGACGTCTCCGGCGCCGTTGACTGCGGCGCCGGCGGCTCCGGCGGGGTCGGCGCGGCCTCCTCTGGCGAGGGCGGCCGGTTGCGGCGGCCGAAAATCTTACCGTAGGCCAGCGGCGGCACCTTGCGTCCCGCCGGCCCGCGGGTGTTCGTCGCCGGTGGCCGCTCGGTGCTGGGCGCCGCGACGGTCGGTTCCGCGTCGGCCGGACCGTCTTGATCGGCGGCCGGCGAAAGCGGTTGCAACGGCGCGACGCTCGGCACCAGCGGATGGCTCGGCGTCGCCGTCGACCGCGTCATCGGCGCGGTGGTCAACGCATCAGCCGTGTCCTTCGTCATGACCGGCGGCGCGACGCTGGGCGCCTCGGCCTCGGTTTCGGCCTCGACGGTCGTCGTGGCAGCCGGCGCCGGCGATGGCGGGCTCGGATCGCCCCCCATGTGACCGTCGGGTTGATTCATATCGACGTCGTCGTCGAGGTTCGAGCCACGTTCACGCAGCAGGAGGCCAGCGTGAAGGGTGGCAAATTTGACTTTGCCCATGATCGTCTACCCCTTCGCTCGCGCAGTTAGCCGATCACCCGGCGTCCGAATGCGGCCGGCGCCTGGCGTCGAAGCAGTCCGCCTTCCTGGTTGCTCGCGGCCAGGCCGACACGCGGTACCTCGGATGACTGCTGCTGCTGGTGCGCATGCGCCAGCTTCTGGAGGCGTTCGTGGATGTAGTTCCAGAGATCGGAGATCTCGGTGGCCGATTGCGACGATGGATTGACCTCCATCACCGTCCGACCGTCGATCATGCTGGCAGCGTAGTCGATCCGGTGATGCAGCGTCACCGGCGCGACGGTGCCGTGTTGCGAGAGCGCGACGGCGGCGTCCGATGTGATCCGAGCCCGCCGGGTCGCCGCGTTGACCACGAAGATCATGGCCTTGCGGCGCTGCTCCACCAGGTCGACGGTGGCGCCGACGGCGCGCAGGTCGTGCGGGCTCGGCCGGGTCGGGATAACGACAAGATCCGCGAAACGAACCACGTTGCCGATGGCGGTGGTCGCCGCCGGCGGCGTGTCGATCACGATCAGCTTGGCGCCGCGATTGCGCATCTCGAAGATGTGGCCGTCCAGATCCTCGACACTGCTCTTCTGGAACAGCGGCGTGTCGGCGGCGCGCGCTTTCGCCCAGCCCGCCAGGCTCGCCTGGCGGTCGGTGTCGATCAGGCCGACCGGCCCGGCGCCGCAAAGGCCCGCCTGCACGGCGATATGTCCGGAAAGCGTCGACTTTCCGGAGCCGCCTTTCTGCGAGGCGAACACGATGACTTGGGCGGTATCCATTGTCTTCTCCTCAAAGCCCCCACGGACACGAACCTCGGCCCGCGAAATCCATTCCCGATGTCGTTCCTCGTCCCCGGCCGGCGGTCATTGCCGCCGGCATACGCCATCTACCGGGCGCGGCCGTTCGGCGCCTTGGGCGGGCGTGACGCGTTCATGG
Source organism: Alphaproteobacteria bacterium (assembly GCA_965232515.1). Lineage (GTDB taxonomy): Bacteria > Pseudomonadota > Alphaproteobacteria > JANQKO01. The sequence continues at coordinate 5,417,764 of CBDDPY010000002.1, forward strand.
AGGGATGGCGGATTCGGCGTTGTCGCCGTCATGCCGGTCGTCTCCATTCGACAGCCCCGCTACCAGTCCCATGCAAACAGCCGCATGGGGGCAGGCCGGTGGCTTTGCGCCCCGCCGTTTCCGGCGGTTTGCCCCTTCGTGGACCCAACGCACCGGACGTAGCCGCTCAAGGCAACGCCCAGATATTTGGCGTTAACAGCCTAGCCCCGAACCACTTAAGAATTGGTGAAACGGCGGAAACACGCGGGTTTTCCGCTTTTCCGCCGCCCCGGTCGGTTTGACGTCAAGGCGACGTCATGCTGCCTGAAGCGATCGGGCTAGGTTCCCCGGCTAGTCGACCGGGCCGTTCGGCGTGACCAGGATTTTGCCGCTCCGGCCTTCGCGGCCGGCATGCTCGAGCGCCGCCTTGATATCCTCGATGGCGTAGGTCTGCTCGACCGGCGCGTGCAGCGCGCCGTCGCGGATGCGGCCGGCGAGATCGCCATAGAGGGTCTCCAGGTCGGGCCGCGGCATCGCGCGCAGCGCCGCGGCGAGCCAGAAGCCGGTGAGCGTCAAGCCCCGGAACACGAGCTGATGCGAGGTCATCACGCAGGGCTCGCCGCTCAACAGGCCGTAGTTCACCATGGTGCCGCCGTCGGCGAGGCAGTCGGCCATGCGCCGGACCATATCGCCGCCGATGGCGTCGATGCCGAGACGGATGGCGCCGCCGCCGGTTTCTGCGGCGACACGTTCGGCCAGGCCGTCGCCGTCGACGACCACGACGTCGGCGCCGATCGCCTTAAGCGGTTCGATCAGGCTCTCGCGCCGGACGATATTGACCGTGCGGTGGTCGGCCGCCTTCGCCAGCCTGATCAGGTTGTCGCCGACAGCCGAGTTGGCGGCGTTCTGGATCACCCAGTCGCCCGGCGCCAGGCGCACGAAGTCACGCAGCATCATCAATGCCGTCGGTGGGTTCACCTTCAGCATCGCCGTCTGCAGCACGTCGATGTCGTCGGGCACCTTCACCACCTGATCGGCCGTGGTCTGTTTGATTTGGCAGAAGTTCTCGCGGTCCAGCATTATCACCCGGTCGCCCACCTGCACGTCGGTGACATCGGCCCCGATCGCCGTCACCCGTCCACAGCCCTCGGCGCCCGGCGTCGCCGGGAACTCGGGCAGGGCGGCGTAGCGGCCCTCGATCATCAGCAGGTCGGCGGGATTGATCGGAAAGGCCTCGATCTCGACGGTCACGCCGTTGCCGCCGGGCGCCGGCGGATCGGGAAGCTCGACGCATTCGCAGACCTCCTGCGGCGCCCCGGTGGCGTTGAACTGAACGACTTTCATGCGGCTGGCCCCTCTAACGGCTGTCGGTATTGCGGACGATCCTAGCGCGAAATCGACATCGGTTGCCGATTGCGTGGCGCTGGATCAGAATCAATTGCGAAACAACGGATGACGGGAGGCGGAGATGACGGCGCGGCGGTTGAAGTTCTGGGGCTGGGGCTACGACGACGAGCGGCTGAGCGAGGCCGAGGAGCAGATGGCCATGCGCCGCTATGCCGAACGCTTCGGCGTCGACGAGTTCGCGCGCCTGCCCAATCCGACGGTCGAGGACGTGTCGCTGGCGACGCCGGCCGTGAGCCCGCCGGCGAACCTGAATGACATCTGCAGCACCGACGCGCACGACCGTCTGGTGCACACCTACGGCCGGTCGTTCCCCGACTATGTGCGAATTTTCGACCGGGACTTCACGAACGCGCCCGACGTCGTTGCCTTCGCCAGGTCGGAGGATGACGTGATCGCCGTGCTCGACTGGGCCGCCGGCGCCAATGTCGCCGTGATCCCGTTCGGCGGCGGCACCAGCGTGGTCGGCGGCGTTGAAGCCGCGGTCGGCGACGGCTATGCCGGCGTCGTCAGCCTCGACCTCACCGGCCTCGACGGCGTCGTGGAAGTCGACGATGTCAGCCGCACGGCGCGCATCCGCGGCGGCATGCGCGTGCCGGCGCTCGAGGCGGCGCTGAAACCGTCGGGCCTGACGCTGCGGCACTTCCCGCAGAGCTTCGAGCTCGCGACCGTGGGCGGCATGATCGCCACGCGTTCGGGCGGACATTTCGCCACGCTCTACACGCATATAGACGACTTCGTCGAATCCACGCGCACGGTAACGCCGACCGGCGTGATGGAAAGCCGGCGGCTGCCGGGCTCCGGCGCCGGGCCGAGCCCGGACCGGCTGATGCTGGGCTCGGAAGGCGCGCTCGGCATCATCACCGAGGCCTGGCTGCGGCTGCAGAACAGGCCGACCTACCGGGCCGGCGGCGCGCTGATGTTCGACGACATCTACAAGGGCGCGGAAGCCGTGCGGGTGATCAGCCAGGCCGGCCTCTACCCTTCGAACGTGCGCCTCCTGGACGCTGCCGAGGCCGCGATGAACGGATTCGGCGATGGCCAGGAGGCCGTCATGGTGTTGGCCTTTGAGTCGGCCGATCATCCGGTCGATCCCTGGATGGCGCGAGCGTCAGATATCGCCATCGAGCTCGGCGGCCGGCCCGAGGGAAGGGATGCCGGATCGTCCGAAGGCCACACCGAGGGTGCTGCCGGCGCTTGGCGTCAGGCCTTCATGCGCATGCCCTATTTTCGCGAGCTGCTGACGCCCATCGGCGTCCTCAACGACACCTTCGAGACGGCGATTACCTGGGATCGGTTCAGCACGTTCCACGACAACGTCAAGGCAGCGACGGCGACTGCCATCGAGGAGGCGACCGGTGCGCCCGGCATCGTCACCTGCCGTTTCACGCACAGCTATCCCGACGGTCCCGCGCCCTATTTCACCTTCCACTGTATGGGCCGGCAGGGCGGCATGATGGAGCAGTGGCGGCACATCAAGGAAAAGGCGTCGGACGCCGTGATCGAGAACGGCGGCACCATCACCCACCACCACGCCGTCGGGCGCGATCACATGCCGTGGTACACGCGGCAGCGGCCGGACGCTTTCGGCACGGCGCTCAAGGCCGCCAAGGACGCGCTCGATCCGGCCGGGATCTTGAATCCGGGCGTCATCGTCCCGCTACCGGGCGCATGAAGGCGGTCTTCCATTATGCCGTGAGCCCCGGCATGACGGCGCGGTTGCAGGCGGCGGCGCCGGATTGGCTGGAGATAGACGCCTGCCCGGAGTCGGACGACCGGCGGCTGTTCGCGCTGCTGGCCGAGACCGACTTTCTGCTGCATGTGCTGAAACCGGCAACGGCGGAGGTGATCGACGCGGCCCCTGACCTGAAGCTGATCCAGAAGATCGGCGTCGGCGTCAACACGATCGATCTCGATCGTGCCAAGGCGCGTGGCATTCCGGTCTGCAACATGCCCGGCACCAACAGCCGCGCCGTCGCCGAGGCGACCCTGATGCTGATGCTGGCGGCGCTGCGCCGCGCGCGGGCCTTCGACAGCGCCACGCGGGCCGGCCGGGGCTGGGCGCTCGATGCGGCCGACTTCGACCGGGTCGGCGAGATCGGCGGGCGCACGGTCGGTCTGGTCGGCTATGGCGCGGTGGCGCGTCTGCTGACGCCGGTGCTAACCGCGCTCGGCGCGCGCGTGCTCTATACGGCGACGAGCGAAAAGCCCGACGTGGCGGCCGAGTGGCGCGATCTGGGTGCCCTGCTGGCCGAATCCGACGTGGTCTCGCTGCATCTGCCGTTGACGCCGGACACCGAAAGTATGCTCGACAGCGCCGCCTTCGCCCGCATGAAACAGGGCGCTGTGCTGGTCAACACGGCCCGTGGCGGCTTGGTCGGCGAGGCGGCGTTGATCGCGGCGCTGGACGAGGGGCGGCTGCTGGCCGCGGGCCTGGATGTTTTCGCCGAGGAGCCGGTCGCGGTCGACAATCCGTTGCTTCGGCGCGATGACGTTGTGATGATGCCGCATGTGGCCTGGCTGACGCCCGAGACCATCGACCGCAGCCTGGCGATCGCCTTTGAAAACTGCCGTCGGGTGCGCGACGGGGAACCGCTGGTTCACCGCGTGGTCTGACGAGGGAGAGACGGACCGAGATGACGACGACCTGCATCCGCAACGCCGACTGGGTGATCGCCTGGGACGGGACGCGCCATGCCTTTCTGAACGGCGCCGACGTCGCCTTCACCGGCAACGAGATCGTGCATGTGGGGCCGGGCTATGACGGCGCCGTCGACGACGAGGTCGACGGCCGTGGCCTGATGGTCATGCCGGGCCTGGTCGACATCCACTCGCATCCGATGTCCGAGCCCATGAACAAGGGCATCACGGACGAGCTCGGCAGCCCGCGCCTCGGCATGAGCGGCCTCTACGAATACATGCCGGTGTTCCGCCCCGACGAAGACGGCGTCGCCGCCTGCGCCGAGCAGGCCTATGCCGAGCTGCTGCTGAGCGGCGTTACGACATTGGTCGATCTGTCGGTGGCTTGGCCCGGTTGGCTGGACCTGCTGGCCAAGAGCGGTCTGCGCGGCGTCGTCGCGCCAATGTACCGCTCGGCGCGTTGGTACACGCCCAACGGCCATGTGGTGGAATACGAATGGGACGAGGCGGCCGGCCGAGACGGTCTTGACAAGGCGGTCCGGCTGATCGATCTGGCGCGCCAGCATCCCTCGGGCCGCCTCGACGGCATGCTGTCGCCCTCGCAGATCGATACCTGCACGCAAGAACTGTTGCGCGACAGCGTGGCGGCCGCCAGGGAGCGCAGCGCGCCGATCCAGATCCACGCCTCGCAGAGCGTCGTCGAGTTCAACGAGATGACGCGGCGGCACGGCGTGACGCCGGTGCAGTGGCTGAACGAGATCGGCTTCTTAGGCGATCGCTCGATCGTCGCCCATTGCATCTTCGTCGACCATCACTCCTGGGTGCGCTGGCACACGCGCGACGATGTCGGGCTCCTGGCCGAGACCGGCACAAGCGTCGCGCATTGCCCTAATGTGTTCGTGCGCCGCGGCATCACGCTCGAAAGCTTGGGCGGCTATCTCCGGGCCGGCATCAATGTCGGCCTCGGCACCGACACCTTCCCGCACAATTTGCTGGAGGAGATGCGGTGGGCCGCGACCTTGAGCCGTGTCGCCGCGAAGAACGTGAACGACCTCGGCACGTCAGATGTGCTGACGGCGGCCACCATCGGCGGTGCCAACGCGCTCGGCCGTGACGACATCGGCCGGCTCAGCCCCGGCGCCAAGGCCGATGTCGTGCTGATCGACACCGAGCTGCCGGGCATGAAGCCGCTGCGCGACCCCTTGCGCAGCCTGATCTATTCGAATGCCGAGCGTGCCGTGCGCGACGTCTACGTGGACGGTGTCAAGGTCGTCGCCGACCGCAAGGTGTTGACATTGGATCCGGCGGACGCCGCCGCCCGCGTGCACGAGGCGCAGAAGCGGGCCGAGGTCGTCGTGCCCGATCTCGATTACGCCAAACGACCGGCCCGCGAGCTGGCGCCGCTCAGCCTGCCGATGGGCGAATGATTGGAGAACCCCAGATGACCGCGAATTTGATCGATCTTTACAGCGACACCGTCAGCCGGCCGTCGCCGGGCATGCGCCAGGCCATAGCCGAGGCCGAGGTCGGCAACGAGCAAGCCGGCGAGGACCCGACCACCAACCGGCTGCAGGAGATGGCGGCCGAACTGTTGGGCAAGGAGGCGGCGCTGCTGCTGCCGTCGGGCACCATGTGTAACCAGATCGCCTTCCGCGCGGTCTGCGAGCCGGGCGACGAGATCCTGCTCGACAAAACCGCGCACCCGCTGCACTACGAGACCGGCGGCCCGGCGGCGCTGTCGGGCGCCATGACCCGCGCGCTCGACGGTGAGCGCGGGATCTTCAATGCCGACCAGGTGCGCGACGCCATCCGCACCCGCGGCGGCCACTACCCGATCTCCAAGGTGCTGTCGGTCGAGAATACGTCGAACGGCGGCGGCGGCTCGGTCTGGCCGCTTGAGCAAATCGACGAAGTGACCGACGCCGCGCACGAAAAGGGCCTGAAAACGCATATGGACGGCGCGCGTCTGTTGAACGCCGTCGTCGCCAGCGGCATCCCGGCCGCCACATATGCGAAGAACTTCGATTCCTTATGGATCTGCCTGAGCAAGGGCCTTGGCTGTCCGATGGGTGGCGTGCTGGCCGGCTCGCGCGATTTCATCGACCGCGCCTGGCGCTTCAAGCATCAGTTCGGCGGCGCCATGCGGCAGTCCGGGATCTTCGCCGCCGCCGGCATCTACGCGCTGGAGAACAATGTCGACCGCTTGGCGGACGATCACGCCAACGCCAAGCACCTGGCCATGCTGATCGCCGACATCCCCGGCATCGCCGTCGAGCCGGTCGAGACCAATATGGTCTTCTTCGACGTCGCCGGTACCGGCAAGACGGCAGGCGAAGTCTCCGAGGCCCTGCTGTCGCATGGCGTCCGCATTGGCGCGAACGCCGAGACCCGCATGCGCGCCGTTGCGCATATCGACGTCGACCGTACCGGCATCGAGACCGCTGCCGCGGCGTTGCGCGAGGTGGTCGGCTGAACGCCGGCTATAGCTGTTTCAGGATCCAGTCCTGCACCAGCGTGGCCAGCGCGTCGCTGTTGTCGTCCATCATGAGCATGTGCGAGTTGCCGGTGATGTCGTGTTCTGCGAGTGCCAGGTATTCCGATTTGGCGCCGCGTTCTGCCAACGCTGTGGCCGTTTCGCGGATACGCGCCGTCAGGTCGACCCATAGCGGCGTCGCATCGAGATAGTCGCCCATCAGGAACAGGAACGACCGGCCGTCGACGTCGAGGCCCTCGATGTTCTCGGGCAGGCCCGAGGGTTCGGCGAAGACGGCGACGGGCACGTGCTCGGGCATGTCGAGCACGGCCTTCTGGGCCAGATCGCCGCCTTGGCTGTGGCCGATCACCACGCAGCGGCCGATCCGCGCGATCGCCGCTTTCAAGGCCGCGACCTGCAGCGGCGGCGTGCTGGTCCAGCGCGGCACATGACGCGCGTTCATCGCTTCGAAAGCGGCAAGCGGGAAGCGCTGGCCGGGAAACGGCGTCCGGCTGTCGTAGTTTTCGGCGGCGCCGATGCGGTAGAGCCACCAGGCCTCCTGCCAGGAGCGGATCACCGGCTTGCCCGGCCATTCATCGTCGAGCGCACACCAGCCGGCGCGGCCGCGTTCGACGTTGTCGATGACATAGACGGCGAAACCGGCGCGCAGGAAGTGATGCAGCCAGCCCGGCCGCCCGTCGGGCGTGGTCTCCCAGGACGCGCCGGTCAGGCCGCCGCCGTGCTGCAGCAGCACCGGCAGGTCCGAGACGCGCTTCGCCGGAATGAAATACTGCACATAGGCCTGCTCGACGGTGAAATCGCCGTTCGGGTCGTAGGCGAAGTCGGGCAGGTCCTGCGTCACCCAGATATGCTCGATGTCGCGCCCGCGCACCTCGACATCGCGGCCGCCGACGTAGAAGCTGCCCATGTCTTCCAGAACGATGTTCGTCACCGCCGAACCTCCCATTGCCGTGGGCGGCCAACCTATCTCGAACGCCAGCCCGGCGACAGGCGGCGTTTGCGGCGAACGCGGGCGAGAGGCATACTGAGCCGATGGCGGCAGGCACGACATCGGACCGGCGCGACACGTTTGTGGCCGCGCACACCGCCGCGGACGATTGGCGCACGGCCAGCGCCGAGTGCCTTGCTCAGCTCGGTCAAACCAAAAGCCGCGCCAATATCGGTTTTCTCTATGTTTCCGACCGGCTGGCCGACAACTACGGCGATATTCTGGAGTTCCTGGGCGCCCGCACCGGGGTCAAGAGCTGGGTCGGCACGGTGGGCATCGGCGTCTGCGCGACGGGCACGGAATACTTCGACCGGCCGGCGGTGACGGCGATGATCGGCGAGTTGCCGGACGACGGCTTCGCGCTGTTCGACTCCAGCGGCGAGGACCTGGTCGAGATCATTCGCCAGAACCGGGCCCTGTTGGCGCGCGGCGACAGCACCTTCGGCGTCGTGCATCTCGACCCGCAGAACCAGGAAGCCTTCAGCCTGATCCCGGTTTTTGCCGAGGCAGCGAACGGCTTCCTCGTCGGCGCATTGACCTCGTCGCGCGGCGCCGCGGTGCAGGCGGCGGGCAGCGTCACCGGCGGCGGCATGTCGGGCGTGCTGATGGCCGGCGACATCGCCGTCGCCACGGGTCTGACGCAAGGCTGCAGCCCGATCGGCACGCCGCACGAGGTTACGGCGGCCGAGGGGAACGTCGTCATCGAGCTCGACGGCCGGCCGGCGTTAGATGTCTTCAAGCAGGATATCGGCGAGCTGCTGGCCCGCGATCTGCGAAAGGTGGCGGGCTATATCTTCGCCGCGATGCCGGTGGCCGGCACCGATTGGGGCGACTATCTGGTGCGTAACCTGACCGGCATCGACGAGCAGCAGGGCCTGGTTGCCATCGCCGACCGGGTCGAGAGCGGCCAGTCGCTGATGTTTTGCCGTCGCGACCGCGAGGCGGCGGAAAAAGACCTGCGCCGTATGCTCGCCAATCTGAAAAGCCGGATCGACCGGCCGCCGCGCGGCGCGCTCTACCACACCTGCCTGGCGCGCGGCCCGAACATGTTCGAGGGCGAGTCGGCCGAGCTCGGCATCATCGCCGAGGAGCTCGGCGACGTGCCATTGGTCGGGTTCTTCGGCAACGGCGAAATCTCCAACAACCGCCTCTACGCCTACACCGGCGTCCTGACGTTGTTCCTTTAGGGCATCGTCGGTCGGCGCAGCGCGTCGACGATGGCGAGGTAGCCGGGGTCATCGGGACCGATCAGGCCGTGGCGGATGAAGAAGTCGATCAGCGTCAGGTTGATGTTGAACTTGAAGTCCGTCGTCGTGCGCACGGTCTCCATCACCCGGTCGACCGGCCAGAGCATGAACTCGGCGACCTCGCCGTCGGAATTCTGCGGCCGGAAGTCGGCCGGCAGCTCCAGGTCGAAGGTGAATTCGACGTCCGGCTCCAAGCCGGCCGGCGTTTCGCGGCAGCAGGCGACGGTGCCCACGGGTCGCGCCATTGCGATCAGCTCCGGGGCGACGCCGGCCTCCTCTCGGGCCTCCTTCATCAAATTTTCCATGACGCCGATGCCGACGGGCTGGCCGCCGCCGATCATGGAATCGAGCTTGCCGGGATCGGTTTGCTTGTCGGCGCTGCGCCGCGCGACCCAGAGCGACAGGCCGTCCGCCGCTCGGACATAGCCGTTGACCTGCACGCCATAGGCCGTGAAGCCGAAATGCGGCGCGGCCGCGCGTTCGATGCCGAGCAGCGACTCCGCGTCGAAAGCCGTCGCCACCGGATACATCTCGTCGCGCCAGCCCGGCAGGTCGAACTGCCGCAGCACCGTGTCGACCGCGGCCGTCCGGGCGGCATAGTCCGTCAGGTCGGGCGAGAGGCGAACGCCGCCGGCATCGACCGTGAACACATCCGCATGACCGGCGAGCCGCTCGGCGAAGGCCGGCCGGATCCAGCCGACCCTGTTGTCGCCGACCGCGAACGGCCGGAAGCCGCTCAGGTCGTAGCGGTTGGCCTCGGCGATCCGGTCGAGGAAGCTCAAGCGATCCGGTCGCCCTTCTTGGCTTGCACGGCCCGGTTGTCGACGCCGGGCAGCATCTTGGTCGGATCGCGCGTGACCACGACGTCGATGATCGTCGGCAGGTTGCGCTCGGCCATGCCGTCGCGCAGCGCGCCGGCCAGCGCCCCCGGTTCCTCGACCCGGATGCCGTGGCAGCCGAAGGCGTTGGCGATCTCGGCATAGTTCAGTTCGTTCAGGTCGCTCGACTGGAACTGGCCGCCGAACAGCGCCTGCTGCAACGCCTTCACGTAGCCCGAGGCGGCGTTGTTGACGATGATCAGCGTGAAGGCGGTGCCCAGACGCTTCGCCGTCTCCATCTCGCCCATCACCATGTTGAAGCCGGCGTCGCCCGTCAGCCCGACCACCGGCCGGTCCGGCGCCGCGAGCTGCGCGCCCATGGAGCCCGGCATGCCGTAGCCGATCGAGGCGAAGCCGCGATTGGCGATGATGCCGCGTCCGGCCCGCTTGGTGTCGTAGAGCAGGCCGGTCCAGTGCGCCGCGAAGCCGCCGTCGGTGACGACGATGGCGTCCTCCGGCAGTTCGTTGTTCAGCTCCTGGCACATCCGGGCCATGTTGACCGGCGTCTCGTCGGAGGTCAGCCGCGGCGTCACTTCCTCGCGCCACGTCGCCATGCGGGACCCGACCTCGGCGGCATAGTCGGCGCGGGCCTGGCGCGCGCCGGCCGAGCCGTCCGACAGCTCGGCGTGCAGGTCTGATATGCCGGCGCCGACGTCGCCCCACAGCGCCACATCGGTTCGGGCGCAGCGGCCGATCTCCTCGGCGACGATGTCGAGATGGATCAGCGGCACGTCCTGCGGCGGCAGGGTGTAGCGCTTGGTGGCGATTTCGCCCAGCTTGCAGCCAACCACGAGAATACAGTCGGCCGCCTCCAGCAGGTCGTTGGCGATGCGCGAATAGCGGCCGAACAGGCCGGCCGACAGCGGGTGCGTGCAGGGGATGGCGCCCTTGCCGCTCATGGTGTGCGCGACCGGAATGGCGAAGACGTCGGCGAAGCCGGTCAGCACTTCCTGCGCGCCGCTTAGGTGGACACCGCCGCCGGCAAGGATGACCGGCCGCTTGGCGCCGGCCAGCAGCTCGGCCGCGCGCTTGACCTCGGCGGCGTCGGGCCGAATGCGGCGGGCCGGGATCGAGATCGTCGCCGGATCGGCGTAGAGATCGTCCTCGGGGAAGTCGAACTCGCCATGGGCGATGTCTTCCGGCACGTCCAGCAGTACGGGGCCCGGCCGGCCCGACGTCGCCACGGCATAGGCGCGGCGGACATGTTCCGGAATGCGCTGGATACGTTCGACACGGATCACTTCCTTGACGGTGGGCGCCAGGATCTCGGTCTGCCGCGCCTCTTGCGTCATGTTCTTCCAGGAATAGTCGCGGTTGGTGTTGCCGGCGAACGCGATCATCGGCACGCCGGCATTCAGCGACTCGACGAGACCCGTCGTCAGGTTGGTGGCGCCCGGCCCGAGCGTGCCGTCGCACAGGCCCGGCCGGCCGGTGATCCGCGCCCAGGCGTCCGCGGCGAAGGCGCCGCAGCGCTCGTCGTTGATCAGGGTGTGGCTGAGGCCGACCTGACCGACGGCGTGATAGAACGGCAGCAGTTGAAAGCCGCCCATGCCGAACATCGGCGCGGCCTCGTGCAGCTTCAGCATTTCGGCCAGCGCCCGCCCGCCGCTCATATTGCGGTGGGGACGGTTCGAAAGGGCGGGGGCGTCAGACATCGTTGGGGGCTCCTTGACCGGTTACATGGCGGATCACGCGATCCGCGAACGCTTTTGTTGTCATGCCGACCGCGGCGCCCATGGCCGCGGCGGTGTCGTTGATATGGCTGATGACGCCGGTTTCCCAGACCGAGCGCGCATCGCCGATGCGGGCGGTGTTGCAATCGACCGTGGCGCCGGCGATGCCGCGCGCGTCCATGACCGGCAGCCGGGTGATGCCGACGCCGTCCTTGCCGACGCCCGCGTCCGAGAACACGGCGGCCAGCGCGTCGACCTTGATGGCGGTCTTGGGATCGCCACCCAGCAGGCCGCCGTGGCTGGCGGCAATGACGATCTGGCCGGCGTCATCGGCGCGCACCAGCGAGACGGAGTCGATGCCCCAGACCTCGGGGCCGCCATCGCTGTCGCGCAGCAGGAAGCGGGACTCCTCGTAAACCGGCGGCTCGCCCTTCGGCGCTTTCGCGGCCAGCATGGCGCGGGCGCAGTCCATCGCGGATTGGCCGGCTTGGCAGCCGACCCCGGCGGCGGTCTCGTTCACCCGGCTGATCCGGCCGTTCGCCGCCATGTCGTCGCCGTCGCCAATCCGGGCCGACCGGCAGTCGATGGTGGCGGCCGCGATGCCGATGGCATCCAGGAACGTCAGCGAGCCGCAGCCCGCCTCGTCCTTGCCGATGCCGGCATCGTTGAGGATCACCGCCCGGGCGCCGGCCTTGGCGGCGAGATAGCCGGCATAGACGCCGCCATGGCTGCCGCCGATCAGCACCTTGCCGCGATGCTCGGGCCCCAGCTTGGTGACGCTGTCGGCGATGGCGATATCGGGATGGCTCTCGGTCATGGTCGGCGGGGCGGTCTTCAATGGCGGGAGAAAACCTTATACAACATCGGCGGGGTAAGCCATCGGCCGGCGTTGTCGATCGGTCGTGATTTGGTATGGGAGGACGCGTTTTGGCCGAACGGCATCATAATGTCGACGTCGATCGACTGACCCGGCACTACCAGGCGATGTGCCGCATCCGGGCCTTCGAGACCGCGGCGGAGCAGGCCCAGGCCGACGGAAAGGTCGGCGGCGCCATTCACCTGTCGATTGGCCAGGAGGCCATCGCCGCCGGGGTCTGCGGCAACCTGCGCACCTCGGACCAGATCACCACCACGCACCGCGGCCACGGCCACTGCATCGCCAAGGGCACCGATCCGGAAGCGATGATGCTGGAGCTGTTCGGCCGCGACGGCGGCACCTGCGGCGGCAAGGGCGGCTCCATGCATATCGCCGATTTCTCGGTCGGCATGCTGGGCGCCAACGGCGTTGTCGCCGCCGGTATTCCCATCGCCGTCGGCGCCGCGCACGGCGCCAAGTTGAAGGGCGAGGACAAGGTCGTGGTCTGCTTTTTCGGCGACGGCGCGGTCAACCGGGGACCGTTTCTGGAAGGGCTGAACTGGGCCAAGGTCTTCGATCTGCCAGTGCTGTTCGTCTGTGAGGCGAATTCCTTTGCCTCGACGACCCGCAGCGAGGACGTCACGGCCGGTCCCGGGCCGTCGGCGCGAGCCGAGAGCCTGGGGATCGAGGCGTTCGATGTGGACGGCAACGACATCGTCGCCGTCGACGATCTCGCCGGCGAGCTCGTGCGCCGCATTCGGGCGGGCGAGGGGCCGAAATTCGTCACCGCCCGGACCTACCGGTTGAAAGGTCATACCGCGTCCGATACCGCGCCCTACCGTGAGGCGGCCGAGGTCGAGGCCCGCTGGCAGGAGGATCCCATCGCCCGTTGCGCGGCGCTGTTGGCCGATGCCGGCGTGTCGGCGGCCGAGCTGGCGACGATCCGCTCGGACGCCGACGCCGAGATGGCGGCGGCGGTCGGGACGGCCGAAGCCGCGCCATACCCGCCGATCGCGCACGCCTTCGACGATATCCAGGACGTGGGGGCGCCGGCATGAGCGAGATGACCTATGCCGGCGCGGCGATGGCGGCGCTGGCCGAAGAAATGCGGCGCGATCCCGCCGTCTGGGCGCTGGGCGAGGATCTGGGGCGCGGCGGCGTCTTCGGTCAGTACAAGGGCCTGGCCGAGGAATTCGGCCATGACCGCATCGCCTCGACCCCGATTTCCGAGGCTACGATCATGGGCGCCGCGGTCGGCGCAGCCATGGTGGGCACCCGGCCCGTGGTCGAGATGCGGTTTTCCGACTTCGCGCTCTGCGCGGTCGACGAGATGGTGAACCAGGCCGCCAAGGCGCGGTTCATGTTCGGCGGCCAGGCCCGCGTGCCGGTGGTGATTCGTCAGCCAAGCGGCATGTGGCGGTCGTCGGCGGCCCAGCACTCGCAGTCGCTCGAGGCCTGGTATGTCCACATCCCGGGCCTGGTGGTGGTGACCCCGGCAACGCCAGCCGACAACAAGGGCCTGCTGACCGCGTCGATCCGTTGTGACGATCCGGTCATTTACATGGAGCACAAGGGGCTGTGGGGCGCGACCGGCGAGGTGCCGGACGATGCCGACTTCGAGGTGCCGTTGGGCAGCGCCCGAATCGCCCGCGCCGGCAGCGACATCACCGTGGTCGCCTGGTCGGCCATGGTGCATGAGGCGATGGCCGCGGCCGATCTTGCCGCCGAAATTGGGCTCGATATTGAGGTGATCGACCTGCGCACGCTCTGGCCCTGGGACCGCGCGGCGGTGTGCCAGTCGGTGGCCAGGACCGGCCGGCTGATCGTTGCCCAGGAAGCCGTACAGGTCGGCGGATTCGGCGCCGAAATCGCGGCCAGCGTGGCCGAAGAGCTGGCTGGCGACCTGAAGACGCCGGTCCGGCGCATGGGTGCGCCGCGGGCGCCGATTTCCTATTCCAAGCCGCTGGAGGACCGGTTGCGCGTCACCGCGGCGCAAATTGCCGAAACCGCCAAGGAACTCTTGGCGGCTTAACGATTTTGTTGGTTAATTGATCCACTTTACCGAATCGCCAGCGGCGCGTAGGTTGGAGCCCTACTTGCCGCCCTACTCTGGAGGATGGCGATGAAACCGGGTCTACCCTGGAGCGTGAAGGGGGTCGAACCGGACGCGCGTGAAGCCGCCAAGGCGGCGGCGCGCCGTGACGGCGTGACGCTCGGCGTCTGGCTTAACCGCACGATCTATGCGAACAGCGCCGAGGATGCGGCGTCGTCTGAGAACGCGGATGTATCGTCGAAGCCGGCGGCAGCGGCGCCGACCGCCGATCCGACGGCCGTTACCGCCGCCGATCTGCAGCGGCTCAACGCGCCGCTGATCGCCGCCGTCCGCAACATCGAGCAGGCGACCTCGCAACTGACCGATCGATTGACCGCGCTGGAGAAGTCCCAGCAGGAAATCACACTGGCGGCGATGCGCGATATCGCCAGCGAAGCCGCCCGCGTGGCGGCGGAAGCGGTCGGCCAGCCGGCCGCCGAAAAGCCGGAGCGCGCGCCGGCGGCAAAGGAAGCCGCCCCCAAGGCGCCGCCACCGCCACCGCCGTCCCCGAGCCCGGCGCCCCGGCATCGCCCGCCCGCGAACGACGATGCCGAGGCCGCCAACGATGCGGCGAAAACGAAGGCTGGCGACAAAGACAAAAAACCGATGGTGGAACGGGCGGCGAAGGACCTGCCAATGCCCGTCGCGGCCGCCGAGGCCGAAGCGGAGACCGATAAGGATACGGAGAAGCCGGCGCGGCCATCCGCGATGCGCCGTTTTGCCGTCTGGACCTTCGCGACGGCCGTGCTGGTCGCGGCGCTGCTCTACGGCTACAACACGCTCTTCCCGGAATGGGCGGTACAGATCTGGCCGGCGCAGGAGCGCATGGCCGCGACCGACGCGCCGCCGGCGACGTCGTCCGCCCCACCGCCGCCGGCGACGACCGACGAGAAGGTTGCCGACGTGCCGCCGCCGGCGCCCCTCGATACGGCGGAAAATGAAACGGCATCCGCCGACGCCACGCCGCTCGATCCCGAGGACGTGGCGCTCGCCAATTCTTACCGCAGCGAGGCCGAGGCCGGGTCGGCGATCGCACAATACAACCTCGCCAACCTCTATGCCGACGGCAAGGGCGTGCCGCAGGACGACGACGAGGCGGCGAAATGGTACCTGGCGGCGGCCGAGCAGGATCTGCCGGAGGCGCAGTACAATCTCGGTGTGCTCTACCAGCTCGGCCGCGGCGTGCCGCAGGATTCGGCGCAGACGCTGCGCTGGTTCTTCAAGGCCGCCGACGAGGGCAACCATATCGGCGCCCAGCACGGCCTTGCCGTGATGTACGCCACCGGCCGTGGCGTCACACGCGACTACGCTCAGGCAGCGAAGTGGTTCAAGCGCGCCGCCGTCCAGGACCATATGGATTCGAAATACAATCTCGGCATCCTTTACGCCCAGGGCCTGGGCGTGCAGGCCGACCCCAGCACCGCTTATGTCTGGTTCAGCCTCGCCGCCAAGCAGGGTGACGAGGAGGCCGGGCGGCGAAGTGACGACCTGAAGGCGACGCTGGCCTCGGCCGATGTTGCAGCGGCCGACACGTTCGTCGACAACTGGCGGCCGGGGGCCGACGTCACGGCGGCCGCGCTCGCGCCGGCAGAACCGGAAGAGCCGACACGCGATGCGGTGCGGCAGGCGCAGCGTCTGCTGTCGCGGCTCGGCTTCGAGCCGGGTCCGGCCGACGGCGTTATCGGCTCGCGCACCGAGCGTTCGGTGCGCCAGTTCCAGGAGCGCGAGGGTCTGCCGACCGACGGCCGCATTTCGGCCACCCTGCTCGACCGCCTGAAGCAGGCCGCGGAAAGCTAGATTTCGACCAACCGTCGAGAGGCGACGCGGTGAATGGCGCCGCGGCCGAGCATGTGCGCGTGGAAAGCGCTGGGGAACAGCCCGTGAAAGGCCGTGTCGAGGACGTCGAGGCCGCCCGTGAAGGCGCCGAACGACGGCAGGATCAGGCGCAGGCCGTCGGTCACGAAGCAGCGCCGCACCATGCGCCGGCCGCGCACCCGCACCGCCGCCTTCGGGTGCAGATGCCCGGCCACTTCACCCGGCGCCGGGGCCGGCTGCGGCTCGTGCCGCAGCAGCAGCGGACCGCGGCGGTATTCCTCCAGCACCCGGCCGCCGAGATGCGCCGGCGGTTCGGGATCGTGATTGCCGGCGATCCAGATCCAGTCGCGGCCCTCGCGCAGGGCTTTGAGCCGAATCACGTCTTCCCGGGCCAGCCGCTCGCCGGCCCGGCGGTCGTGAAAGCTGTCGCCGAGACAGACGACGGTCTGGGGTTGGTGCCGTTCGATCAGATCCGCGAGATCGTCCAACGTCGCCGGCGTGTCATAGGGCGGCAACGGCACGCCGCGCTCGGCATAGGCCGAGCCCTTCTCGAAATGCAGGTCGGCCGCGATCAGCAGCGACTCCGCCGGCCAGAACAGGCCGCCGGACAGGTCGGGCTCAAGACGCGCGCCGTTGACGATCATGGCGAATCTTCTAGCCGCGCCGTTTGGCGAGGGCAATGTTGTTCGAAAACGCTAATCAAATCAGCCGCGTCGCTTCGTCGATAAGGTCTTCTGCAGCCTCGCCCAACAGGTCTTCCATGGCCTGCCCGTAGACCGGTTCCTTGCCGATCTCCAGCATCAGCGGCACCGCCAGCGGCGACACCCGGTCGAGGCGCCGGTGCTCGATTCGCCCCTGAATCCGGGCCAGCATGTCGGCAACGCGGCGGATGTCGAGCAGGCCCGTCGCCGCGTCGGCATAAGTCGCGCGCAGCAGCACATGGTCCGGCTGATAGCGCCGCAGGACGTCGTAGATCAGATCAGAGCTGAAGGTCACCTGCCGGCCTGACTTCTCCTGGCCGGGATAGCGGCGGTCGATCAGGCCGGCGATCACCGCGACGTTGCGGAACGTGCGCTTCATCAGATTCGATTCGGCCAACCAGGTTTCCAAGTCGTCGCCCAGCATGTCCTCCTCGAACAGCGCGTCCAGGCCGTCCGGCTCGCGCAGGCTCCAGACGGCGAGCGCGTATTCGCTGGCAACGAATCCCAACGGCCCGTGGCCGGCGCGCTCCATGCGCCGCGTCAGCAGCATGCCCAGCGTCTGGTGCGCCAGACGGCCCTCGAACGGATAGGCGACGAGATAATGCTTGTTGCCGCGCGGAAAGGTCTCGACCAGCAGACCGTCGGCCGCCGGCAGCACCGAACGCCAACGCTGGAACTTCAGCCACTCCCGCACCTGCGGCGGCAGGCGGCGCTGCCGCTTCGGCTCGGCCAGCATCTCGCGCACGCGGGCCGCCAGATAGGTCGATAAGGGAAACTTGCCGCCGTAGTAGGACGGGATCTTGGCATCCGTGCCGGTGGCGCGGCTGACGATCGCGGTCATCTCGCGCAAGCCCTCGAACCGCAGTACTTCGCCCGAGAAGATGAAGGTGTCGCCGACCGTCAGCTGCTCGATGAACCATTCCTCGATCTGGCCCAGTTCGCGGCCGCGCCGCAGCCGCACCTTCAGCATCGGCTCGGCGACGATGGCGCCGGCATTCATGCGGTACTGCCGCGCCACCAGGCCGTTGGCGACGGTGTAGCAGCCGTCGGCGTCCTGCTTCAGCCGGTGGTAGCGCTCGTAGCGCCGGAGCGCGTAGCCGCCGGTGGCGACGAAATCGACCACGTCGTCGAAGGTCTCGCGCGGCAGGCCGGCATAGGGTTGCGCCCGGCGCACCTCGTCGTAGAGGGCGTCCGCGTGGAACGGCGCCGCGCAGGCCGCGCCCAGAATTTGCTGCGCCAGCACGTCGAGCGTGCCGGGCCGCGGCGCGTCGCCGTCGAGCTCGCCCACCATCACGGCCTCGGCCGCCGCCTGGCATTCCAGCACCTCGAAGCGGTTCGACGGCACCAGCAGCGCCCGGCTCGGTGCATCGAGCCGGTGGTTGGCACGGCCGATGCGCTGGACCAGCCGGCTCAGGCCCTTCGGCGCGCCGATCTGGATCACCAGATCGACGGCGCCCCAGTCGATGCCCAGGTCCAGCGTGGAGGTGCAGACGACGGCCCGCAGGTCGCCGCGCGTCATCGCCGCTTCGACCTTGCGGCGCTGTTCCGGCGACAGCGAGCCGTGGTGCAGCGCGATCGCCAGGTTGTCCTGGTTCAGCCGCCACAGCTCCTGGAAGACGAATTCGGCCTGGGCCCGGGTGTTGACGAACACCAGCGAGGTCTTGTGCTTGTCGATGGCTTCCATGACCTCGGGCAGGGCATGCTTCGCCATGTGCCCGGCCCAGGGCACGCGCGTTTGCGACGACAGGATGCCGATCTCGGGGCGTGGCCCCGGCCCGCCCGAGATCAGCCGCGCCGTCGCGCCGCAACCGATATAGCGGGTCAGCGCCTCCGGCTGCGCCACCGTCGCCGAGAGACCGATGCGGGTGGCGCGCGGCGCCAGTGTCGTCAGCCGTGCCAGACCCAGTGCCAGCAGGTCGCCGCGCTTCACGCCGGCCAGCGCGTGCAGCTCGTCGATCACCACATAGCGCAGGTGCGCGAAGAACCTGTCCGCATCGCGGTAGGAGAGCATCAGCGACAGCTGCTCGGGTGTGGTCAGCAGAATGTCGGGCGGGTTGTTGCGCTGGCGCTGCCGGCGTGCCTGCGGCGTGTCGCCGGTGCGGGTCTCGATACGGATCGGCAGACCCATTTCCGTGACCGGCGTTTCCAGGTTGCGGCGGATATCGATCGCCAGCGCTTTCAATGGCGACAGATAGAGCGTGTGTAGGCGCGCCTTGCGGTCGGCCGGTAGTTCCGCCAGATCCAGCAGGCTCGGCAGGAAACCGGCCAGCGTCTTGCCGCCGCCGGTCGGCGCCGTCAGCAGCACATGCTCGCTCGCCCGCGCCGCCGCCAGCACCGCGAGCTGATGCGACCGCGGTTCCCAGCCGCGCTGCGCGAACCAGTCGTCGAAGGCCGGCAGCAGCGCCGGCGATTGCGGTGCGATGACGTCCATGCCACCCTATATAACCCGTTCGCCAGGCATCCGTACCTTCCCGAAGCCGGCGTTCCCGCACCGTCCGGAGTCGTTACCCGCATGTTCGCCGGCCGCGCCATGCTGATCTTTGTCCTGTTCGCGATGCTCTATGGCGTCGGTCAATTCCATCGCGTGGCGACGGGCGTTGTGGTGACAGAGATCGAGCGCGAGCTGGCCTTCAGCGCCGATACGCTGGCCACGATCAGCGCCGTCCTGTTCCTGGCGGCGGCGCTTGTCCAGGTGCCGGTGGGCGTCGCGCTCGACCGCTACGGTCCGCGGCGTACCGTGCCGGCACTGCTGGTGCTGGCCGTGATCGGTACGCTGACCTTCGCTTTGGCGCATACGGCGCCGGGCCTGATAATCGGCCGAATTCTATTGGGCGTCGGCTACGGCGCGGTGCTGATGGGCGGCTTCGTGATCTTCGCCCGTTGGGTGCCGCCCGAACGTTTCGCGACCGCTACGGCCATGATGATCGCCTGCGGCAGCTTCGGCGGTTTGCTGGCGACGTCACCGCTTGCCGCGCTTGTCGAGCTGGTCGGCTGGCGATCGACCTTCGTTGGCGTCGCCGCGCTGACCGGCCTTCTGGCCGTCCTGGTCGCAACGTTTGTGCGCGATGCGCCGCCCGGCTATCGCGAGACCGGCGCCCGGCCGACGACACTGG
Source organism: Alphaproteobacteria bacterium (assembly GCA_965232515.1). Taxonomy (GTDB): domain Bacteria; phylum Pseudomonadota; class Alphaproteobacteria; genus JANQKO01. The sequence goes on from CBDDPY010000002.1 coordinate 5,437,644, forward strand.
CGGCTAGTCTGCGCGGCTTGGCCGACGTGCTGCGCAAGCGTCAGATGCGCTACATCCTGGCCATGGCGCTGGTCGGCTACGGTTCCGGCATGACCGTGCTGGGGCTTTGGGGCGGGCCGTTTTTGAGCGACTTGTTCGGCCTCGATGCCATCGCGCGCGGCCACGTGCTGTTCGCCATGGCGCTCGCTGGTCCGCTGTCGGTCGCCGTCGTCGGCCCGCTCGACCACCGCTTCAATACGCGAAAACGGATCGTCCTGGCGCTCGGCATCGGCCAGGTGCTGGTGCTGGCGGCGCTGGCGCTTTTCGGTAGCGCCAGCCTGGCCGTGGCCATTGTCGGCCTGGTGCTGATCATGGTGACCCAGGCCTTCAACGTCACGCTCGCCGCCCATTGCCGCGCGGTGTTTCCGGACCATCTTGTCGGCAGGGCGAACACCATGGTGAACATGGCGGCAATTCTGGGCGTGGCGATCATGCAGTTTACGACCGGGCTGATTATCGAGGCGTTTCCGGCCGAGACCGGGATCGCCGATCCGTTGGCCTACCGGCTGTTGTTCGGCATGCTGGCGCTGATGGTTGCGGCGGCCGCGCTCGTCTATGCTCGTGTCGAGGACGCGCCGCCGTTCGCCGATCGCGAACGCCTGCGTGGCGCGGAACAGACCTGAGGTCCGCCGGATCATGATCAAGCCACAGGATCTGCTGCGGCCGACAGCCGCCGGCCTTTATTGCCCGCCCGGCGACTTCTATATCGATCCGGTGCAGCCGGTCGCGCGCGCCATCGTCACGCACGGCCATGCCGATCATGCGCGGCCCGGCCACGGCGCCGTGCTGGCGACGCCGGCGACGCTCGACATCATGGCGCTCCGCATGGGCGACGATGCCGGCCGAGAACGCCAGCCGCTGGACTACGGCGACCGCATCAAGCTGAACGGCGTCGACGTCTGGCTCGCGCCGGCCGGCCACGTGCTCGGCAGTGCTCAGGTCGCAGTCGAGCACGGCGGCTGCCGCATTGTCGTCTCGGGCGACTACAAGCGCCGGCCGGACCCGACCTGCGCCGGCTTCGAGCCCGTGCCCTGCGATGTCTTCGTCAGCGAGGCGACATTCGCGCTGCCGGTGTTCCGCCATCCGCCGGATGCGGACGAGATCGACAAGCTGCTGGCCTCGATGCGCCTGTTTCCCGAACGCTGCCACCTGCTTGGCGTCTATGCGCTGGGCAAGGCGCAGCGCGTGCTGGCGGTGTTGCGGCAAGCCGGGTACGACGCGCCGATCTATCTGCACGGCGCGCTGACCGCCATGTGCGAGCTCTACCGCCGCCATGGCATCGACCTCGGCGAGCTGCGGCTGGTGGCCGACACCGACAAGGCCGATCTCGCCGGCCAGTTGGTGCTGGCGCCGCCGTCCGCGCTGCAGGACCGCTGGACCCGGCGTCTGCCCGACCCGCTGCCGGCCTTCGCCTCGGGCTGGATGGGCGTGCGCGCACGGGCCCGGCAGCGCGCCGTCGAGCTGCCGCTGATCATCTCCGACCACGCCGACTGGGATGAGTTGACCGCGACGACGGACGAGCTGGCGCCGGCCGAGATCTGGGTCACGCACGGGCGTGAAGAGGCGCTGGTGCATTATGCCCGGAGCCGGGGCCAGCGGGCGCAGGCCCTGGCGCTCGTCGGCTATGACGAGGACGCGGCGTGAAGGCCTTCGCCGGCCTGCTCGACCGCCTGTCGTTTCAGCCTCAGCGCCTCGGCAAGCTGCGGCTGATCGAGGACTACTTCGCCGCGACGCCGGACCCCGACCGCGGTTACGCGCTGGCCGCGATGACCCGCGGCCTGACGTTCCGGCATGCCAAGCCGGCGCTGATCCGTGGGTTGGTGGCGGAGCGGGTCGATCCCGTGCTGTTCGAGCTGTCCTACGACTATGTCGGCGATCTGGCCGAGACCGTCGCCTTGATCTGGCCCGCCCCGACCGTAGAGACCGCGCCGCCGCCATCGCTCGCCGAGGTCGTCACGCGGCTACAGGACACCGGAAAGACAGCGCTGCCGGGGCTTCTGGCCGGCTGGCTGGATGCGCTCGACGTCACGGGGCGCTGGGCGCTGATCAAGCTGATGACCGGCGGCTTGCGGATCGGCGTTTCGGCGCGGCTTGCCAAGACCGCGCTCGCCGGCTTCGGCAATCTCTCCGTGGACGATGTCGAGGAGGTCTGGCACGGCCAGGTGCCGCCCTACGAGGCGCTGTTCGCCTGGGCCGAGGGCCGTGGCGACCGGCCCGTGGTGCGCGCAGCCGGCGGCTTCCGGCCGGTGATGCTGGCGCAGCCGTTGGATGAGGCGGCGCTTTCGGGCCTTGATGCCTCCGCCTATCTCGCCGAGTGGAAATGGGACGGTATCCGGGTGCAACTGTCGTCCGGCGACGGGGTCGTCCGGCTGTACTCGCGCACCGGCGAGGATATCGGCGGCAGCTTCCCCGACCTGCTGTCGGGAGTCGATTTCGGCGCGGTGCTGGATGGCGAGCTGCTGGTCATTCGCGATGGCGCCGTGGCGCCGTTCGCCGATTTGCAGAAGCGGCTGAACCGCAAGACGGTCAGCGGCAAGCTGCAACGCGAGTATCCCGTCGGCGTCCGGCTCTACGACATCCTGTTCGACGATGGCGACGACCTGCGCGCGCTGCCGCTCGACGACCGGCGCGGCCGCCTGGAAGCCTGGTTCTCGGCGCGCCGGCCGGCCGGCCTCGACCTGTCGCCGCTGGTATCCTTCGACGACTGGCCGATGCTGGCCGAACTGCGCCGCGCGCCGCCGCTCGACGGCGTCGAGGGATTGATGCTGAAACGCCGTGACAGCGCCTACGTCGCCGGCCGGCCGAAGGGGCCCTGGATTAAATGGAAGCGCGATCCGCTGCTGGCGGATGCTGTTCTAATGTACGCGCAGCGCGGCCACGGCAAGCGCTCATCCTACTATTCCGATTATACCTTCGGGGTCTGGCGCGGCGATGAACTGGTTCCGGTGGGCAAGGCCTATTTCGGTTTCACGGATGCCGAGCTGGTCGAACTGGACCGTTGGGTCCGCAATCACACGACCAACAGGTTCGGCCCGGTGCGCGAGGTGTCGCGGGGCCTCGTTCTCGAAGTGGCTTTCGACGGCGTGCAGAAATCCGGTCGTCACAAGTCCGGGTTGGCCATGCGGTTCCCCCGCATCAGCCGGATACGCTGGGATAAGCCGGTTGTCGAAGCCGACGCCATCGAGGCGCTGTTGGCACACTTGCCGCGCTAGTACAGCATTTCGTTAACGCTTCTTTCATCACGGCAATTCACAATCGTAGCGCGTATATCCCGTATTCCGTCGGCGTTTGATCGGCGCCGGCTACGTGGCGTGGAAGTGTCGACCGTGAGCAAAGAAGATAATCAGCGGCAACAGCCGCCGCCTGGCTCGACGCCGGATGCATCGCATTGGCATGAAGTTATCGAAATTCCCAACACCTTGAAGGACAAGGTGGGTGGCGCCGGCATCAGCGCCGACCTTTTGCGCGATGCCGAGGTCGCGGTCGCCGGCTTGCAGGACGACTACGAGACCCGGCTGCAGCAGGAAATCGATCATTTCAGCGCCGACTTCGAAGCCATGCGCGGCGCGGGCGCATTCGATCCGAAGCGGCTGTTCGCGCTCGCGCATGAGCTCAGGGGCGAAGCCGGCAGCTACGGCTACCCGCTGATCTCGCGCGCGGCCGACGTGCTCTGCAAGCTGCTGGAAAAGCGGACCGCGCTCGCGCCCACCGATGTCGACATCGTCGAAGCGCACCTACGCGCCTTTCGGACGGTGCTCGACAGGCGGATCAAGGGCCACGGCGGGCCGGCCGGCGAACGGCTTATCGATCGGCTGGAGGCGATTGTCTCGAACGCCATCGGCTAGCGGCGATTTGGGTTTACCATCCGCGCGTTCCCGGTCCGCCTTTGAACGGGCCGACGATGTCGCTGGTGATCCAGCCGCCGTAGAAGTCGCCCTCCTGCGACTGCACGCGTTCGTCGTCCACAAAACAGGCCTCGACGCGTGAGGGATAGAAGGCGAGGTAATCGGTGATGGCGGTGAAGGCAGGCCAGGGTTCCGGATAGCTCCACGCGACATCGACCGAGACGGTGTCGCCGTCGGTGATCGACCAGTAGCGCGCGATGCCCTTGAATTCACAGAGCGTACGGCGTTCTCCGGGGGTCAGGCGCGCCATGTCGATATCGGCCGGCGGCAGGTAGTAGACCGGCGGATGGCTCGTTTCGAGAACGCGGTAGGCATTCTGGCTGTCGGCGAGGGACCGGCCGCCGAACTCGATCCGGATCCGCCTGTCCGCGCGTTCGAGGCGCGGCGGCCGGGGATAGTCCCATACGCTCTCGCGACCGCTGCCGCCGTTGGTTTCGCCTGTCGTCGCCATGAGGTGTCACCGTTGCCGTATCGATGGCTATGGAGATATGCTGCGCCCATGCCGCAGACAATGGTGCAATTCCCGATCTGGCAACGAGTGACGGTTGCCGCCGCCATCGCGGGCGCGCTCGCCGCCGGCGTGGCCGGCCTTGCGTTGTCCGAGGGCGTGGCCGCCTTCTGGCACGGTTTCATCTACAACGGGTTTTCCGCGCTGCCGGCCGGTCTGTTCATCTGCTGACTTCGCTTAGGAGCGTCATCGTGATCGTCACCACCACGGACAGTGTCGAGGGTAAGAAGGTCGTCGAGTATCTCGGCGTGGTCAGCGGCGAGGCGGTCTACGGCGCGAACGTGTTCCGCGACATCTTCGCCTCGATCCGCGACGTGGTCGGCGGCCGCACCGGCGGCTATGAACAGGTCCTCAAAGACGGCAAGATCGCGGCGCTGGAGGACATGATCGAAGAGGCCCGCGCACGCGGCGCCGACGCCGTCATCGGCACCGACCTCGACTATGAGCAGATCGGCCAGAGCATGCTGATGGTCAGCGCCAACGGCACCGCCGTGAAGCTCGGCTAGCCATCTGGCCAAACCGCAAGGCGTATCAACCCACAAGGCGTCGGTTTCAGGCCGAGACCGCGGCCCGCCGGCTTATCCGGCGCGCCCGCGCAGGCGCGGACCGTCAGGTCCGCAGCCGTGAGCGCAAACAGCTAAGCCGCATCCCATTTCATGGGATGCGGCTTAGAACCGCCGCGAGGCGCCGATCGTGAATGCGGTGTTGTTGTAAGAGAAATTCCGGAAGTTCGAATCGACGATCGTGCGCTGCACAGTGCCGATCACCGACCAGTCGCGGGTCACGGGCACGCTGGTCAGGAAGCTGAACCGCCGCTCCTCGTCACTGCGATTGCGGTTCGGGTCGACCGTCGGATCGGGCGCGAAATACTTGGTGTAGATGAAGGTCCCGTTCACTGACGAGGTCCAGGGCCGGTTCGTCAGCTTGAAGGGCGCGCCGTAGCTCTGCGTGTAGCCCAAAGTCAACTGGAACTCGCGGTTCGAGTGCAGGCTTTCATCGGCATCCTCGACCTTGATCGAGCTGGCGCCGCTCAGAAAGATGCCGGGCCGCACCTGATAGCGTAGGTCGACGCGGGCCTCGTCCTCGTGACCGTCCTGCTCGTCGGCGGTCGGGCGCGAGTCGCTCTCGCGGAACTCCTGCACGCGGTGCTCCAGGTTCAGCTCTCCGGCGAAGCTGGGCGTGAACTGGCGCGAGAAGTTGAAGCCCAGACCGAAGGCGTAGAAGTACGGCGAGTCCTCCAGCCAGACCTGTTCGCCGAAGATGTAGGGGCGCCATTCCACGTCATCGATCATGTCGGGCGAGAACGGCCCGCGCGGTCCGAGCTTGATCTCGGTGAAGATCAGGTCGAGCTGCTGCTGCGAGGTGTGCTTCGCGCCATAGACCAGTCCGTCGGCTTCGAACATGTAGCCGTCCTGACGCTGCGGATCGTAGGTGTAGGTCAGCGAGCCCGAGCCGAAGGCGTTGAGATCGTTCTTGCGCGTGAAATCACCCGGCAGGATGGCGGGCAGACCGAACACCGTGATATCGGGCCGCTCCGGCGCCGAGTTGGCGTTGTCCTGATAGCGGATGCCGGCATAGATCGAGCCGGTGTAGCGGTGCTTGCTGGTGCGCTTGTCGATTTCCTCCAGGAAGACCGCCACCCGGGCGCGCACGTCGTCGGGCACGTTGTCGCCTTCGACGGCGCGGGTCAGATAGGCCCGCGCGATGGCATAGGATTCGAGCCGGAAATACAGCACGCCCAGCTCCAGCCGCACGCGCGGCAAGTCCGGGTTGAACAGCAGCATGCGCTCCAGCGCGGTGATGGCGGCCTCGTAATCGCCTGCCTGAATGGCGATCTCGGCATACTGGAAGGTCTTGTCCAGGTTCGCCGGGTCGGACAGCATGTTCTGGAAGGCGCGGTCGAATTGTTCTTCGACGCGCGGCGGTGTCGTCGTCTGCGCTAAGGCCGAATCGGCACATACCGCCAACGCGGCGAATACCATCGCCACGGCGTTGCTGCGCGTCAGTTTCGGCACAAAGTTCCCCCCCTTGCGCATTAACCCTGTCTCACTGAGTGAGGAAGCTAGCGGAAAGATCTTTTCCCATAAAGAGAATTCAGAACTGGTTACCGGCGGTTTAACGCGGACTGTGGCATTGCTGCCGCGACCTCACCGGATCGTGACCGGGGAAGCAAATCCGCCATAGGTTGACGTTGACGTAAACGTAAAGTATATTCCGGATTGTTGGCGCGATGAAAAAAGCGAACGTCTGTCCATGTCGATAACGCAGGCCCATCATATAGCGGCGCCGTCGAAGGCCGAAACCTACACGATTACAGAGCTTTCCGAGGAATTCGGGATCACGCCGCGGACGATCCGGTTCTACGAGGACAAGGACCTGATCCGGCCCCGGCGCAACGGCATGAACCGCGTTTACAGCCGCCGGGACCGGGCGCGGCTCTTGCTGATCCTGCGCGGCAAGCGGCTGGGCTTCAGCCTCGCCGACATCCGCGAAATGCTGGATCTCTATGACATCGGCGACGGTCAGGTCGAGCAGTTGCGCACCATGTTGCGCAAGAGCCGCGAGCGAATCGCCAGTTTGGAGGCGCAGCGCCGCGACATCGACGACGCGATCTCCGAGTTGACCACCGGCTGCGGCCAGATCGAGGCCGTGCTGGTGCGCAAAGGGGTTCCGGTCGATGAGATATGAGTCCGAAACCCGCGGACAGAACTTCTACGAGCTCGACGTCAATCTGCAGGCGGTCCTGCGGCGGCGCACGCCGGTCGACCCGGCGCGCTGGGGCGGCACGCTGGCGGATTTCGGCGCCTGGGTCGGGTCCGAGGTCGACGCGCAGGCCGCCTATACCGACCGGCACGGCAAGCCGGTGCTGGAGACCTATGACCGCGACGGCGAGACGGTCAATCGGATCGTCCACAACCCGGCCTGGGAACAGACCAGCGCCGAGGCCTATCGGCGCGGCGTCGTCGGCCTGAACTACACCGACGATCCGGCGCCCTACAGCCTGACCTTCGCCATGGGATATCTGCTGTCGCAGGCGGATACCTCACTGCACTGCCCAGTGACGATGACTGGCGCCGTCGCCTACGTGCTCGATCGCTTCGCGCCGGCCGACGTGCGCGACAAGTATCTGCATCAACTGACCCGCATGGACGGCGCGGCGTTGACCGGCGGCACCTGGGCCACCGAACAGCATGGTGGCAGCGACGTCGGCGCCACCACGACCGTCGCGACGCCGGCCGACGACGGCGTGCGCCTGACCGGCCTGAAATGGTTCACCAGCAACGTGAACGGCGGTCTGGCGCTCGCCACGGCGCGGCCGGCCGGCGCGCCGGACGGCAGCAAGGGTCTCGGCGTCTACCTGGTGCCGACGCATCTTGATGACGGACGCCCGAACGCCATGCGCATCCGCCGCCTCAAGGACAAGCTCGGCACCTGCGGCGTGCCGACAGGCGAGGTCGACCTGCTCGACGCCTTCGCGGTCGAGGTGGCGCCGCCGCCGGCGGGCTTCAAGCTGATGATGGAGGCGCTCGAATTCAGCCGCATCCACAACGCCGTCGGCTCGGTCGGCCTGCACCGCCGCGCCTTCCTGGAGGCGATCAGCTATTGCAGCCATCGCGACGCGTTCGGCCGCACGATCACCGACTATCCGATGGTGCAGAACGAACTGCTCAAGGTGATGGTGCAGCTGGAAGCCGGCATGACGCTCGCCTTCGAGGCGGCGGCCGCCTTCGATGCCGCACACGCGGTCGGGCTCGACGATGCCGACGATGACGCCCGTGTCTGGCTGCGGCTGGTGACGGCGCTGGCGAAGTACTTTACCGCCGAGGAAGTCAATGTCGCTGCGCGCGCGGCGATCGAGATCATCGGCGGCAACGCCTATACCTACGATTACTGCACGCCGCGGCTGCTGCGGGACGCGCAGGCGCTGACCGTGTGGGAAGGGCCGGCCAACATCCAGGCGCTGGAGCTGCTGCGTCTGCTGGATCCGCGGCATGGCGGCTTCGATCTGTTCGATGCTCATGTGCGCAAAGCGATAGACGCGGCACCCGCCGACCTTTCCGATCAGGCGGCGACCGTCGCGCAGGCGCTGCAGGAGTGCCGCGATGCCGTTGGCTACATTGCCGGCGATTCGATGCGCGCGCAGCGGCATGCCCGCAAGCTGCTGCAATTGATGGCGGATGTGATGGCCGCGGCCATACTGCTCGACGAGGCGCGGGAAGATCTGGCCGAGGGCGACGCCCGCAAGGCGCTGGTCTCGCGACTGTTCCTGGAAGCCCGGCTGCAACCGCCAGCGCGGCGCGGCATCGGACCGGATCAGGAATGGACGGACCGCTACTTCTGGCCGCTGGTCGGTTACGAGCCGGTCGACAGTCCACGGGACGCGCATCTGCACGCGGTCGGCTGACGTTTGACCGTGATAGCCTGACAGACGATATCAAAGAAAAGCTTGAGGGAACGACCGTCGCGATGTCCGCCGTTTACCCGCACCTGTTGGCGCCGCTCGATCTCGGCTTCACCACGCTCAAGAACCGCGTGCTGATGGGCTCCATGCATACCGGCCTCGAGGAGGCCGAGGGCGGCGCCGAACGGCTGGCCGCGTTCTACGCCGAGCGCGCCCGGGGCGAGGTCGGCTTGATGGTCACCGGCGGTTTCGCGCCGAACCCGGACGGGCGACTGGGTCTCGCCGAGGAGAAGCTGGAGGCCGGATCGGATGGCGGCCACACCTTGATCACGCGCGCCGTGCACGAAGCCGGCGGTAAGATCCTGCTGCAAATCCTGCATGCCGGCCGGTATGCCCAGCACGAGGACCTGGTGGCGCCATCGGCGGTGAAAGCACCGATCAACAAGTTCACGCCGCGGGCGCTGACGCCGGCCGAAATCGAGCAGACCATCGAGGACTTCGCCGATTGCGCCGCGACCGCGCGCGAGGCCGGCTACGACGGCGTCGAGATCATGGGCTCGGAGGGGTATCTGATTACCCAGTTCGTGACGCCGCGCACCAACCTGCGCGAGGACGACTGGGGCGGCGCCTTCGAGAACCGCATGCGCTTTCCGGTCGAGGTCGTGCGCCGCACGCGCGAGAAGACCGGACGCGACTTCATCATCATGTACCGCACGTCGCTCTTGGATCTGGTCGAGGGCGGCGCCACCTGGGACGAGACCGTGCGGCTTGCCAAGGCCGTCGAGGCCGCCGGCGCCGATATCATCAATTCCGGCATCGGCTGGCATGAGGCGCGCGTGCCCACCATCGCCCACATGGTGCCGCGTGGCGCCTTCACCTGGACGACGCAGCGCCTGAAAGCCGAGATCGGCGTGCCGCTGGTCACCTCCAACCGCATCAACAATCCGGCCCAGGGCGAGGCGCTGATCGCCGAGGGCCACGCCGACATGGTGTCGATGGCGCGGCCGTTCCTGGCCGACCCCGACTTCGTACTGAAGGCGGTGGAAGACCGCGCCGACGAGATCAACACCTGCATCGCCTGCAACCAGGCCTGCCTCGACCGCATCTTCACCGGCCGCGTCGCAACCTGCATGGTCAACCCCACGGCCTGCCGCGAGGAGGAATTCGACTTTTCGCCCGCGTCGTCGCCGAAACGGCTTGCCGTGGTCGGCGCCGGTCCGGGCGGCCTTGCATACGCCACCTTCGCCGCGCAGCGCGGCCACGGCGTCACGTTGTTCGAAGCCAGTGACCGGATTGGCGGACAGTTCAACCTGGCGATGGCGATCCCCGGCAAGGAAGACTACGGCGAGACCATCCGCTATTACCGCCGGCAGATCGAGCTGTTGAACATCGACCTGCGCCTGAACACAAAGGCGACCGCGGCCGACCTTCTGGCGGGCGGCTACGACGAGGTGGTGCTGGCGACGGGCGTGACGCCGCGGCGGCCTGATATCGACGGCATCGACCATGCCAAGGCGGTGTCCTATGGCGATGTGCTGCTGGGCCGCGTGACGGTCGGCGACCGCGTCGCCATCGTCGGCGCCGGCGGTATCGGCTTCGACGTCGCCGAGTTCCTGACGCACGCCGACGGGCCGGGCGATCCGGCCGCGCCCGACGTCGACGCCTTCCTCAGCGATTGGGGCGTCGATCCGGAATTGACCGACGGCGGCGGGCTGCGCGCTGACGGCCCGCAGATGACATCGGCGCGTCAGATCTATCTGTTACAGCGTAAGACCACGCGGCTCGGCGCCGGCCTCGGCAAGTCCACGGGTTGGGCCATCCGCGCCGCGCTGCAGTTGAAGGGGGTCGAGATGATCGGCGGCGTCGACTACCGCCGCATCGACGACGACGGTTTGACCATCGCCGTAGACGGCGTTGAAAGGCTGTTGCCAGTGGACAATGTGGTTATCTGTGCTGGGCAGGAGAGCCTGCGCGATTTGTACGACGACCTGATCGCCGGCGGCATGACGGTGCATCTGATCGGTGGCGCCGACAAGGCCGCCGAGCTGGATGCCGAACGCGCCATCGATCAGGCCGCCCGGTTGGCCGCCGCCGCCTGAGGCGCGCAACGAACACGGAAAACGAACGGAACCGAGAACGATGAAAAACGTAGTGATCGCGGGCTATGCCCGCTCGCCCTTCACGCCCGCGAAAAGGGGCGAGCTGGCCCGTGTGCGGCCCGACGAGATGGCGGCCCAGGTGGTCAAAACCATGGTCGAGAGCAGTGGCGTCAACAAGGACGACATCGAAGACCTGATCATGGGCTGCGCCTTTCCGGAAGGCGAGCAGGGCCTGAACGTCGCCCGCATGGTCGGCTTCCTTGCCGGCCTGCCGCAGACCGTCGGCGGCACCACGGTGAACCGGTTCTGCGGTTCGTCCATGCAGTCCGTGCACATGGCGGCGGGCGCCATTCAGATGAATGCCGGTGAGGTATTCGTCTGCGCCGGCATCGAGTCGATGACCCGCATCCCCATGACCGGCTTCAACCCGATGCCGCACCCGGGTCTCTATCAGGAATACCCGCAGGCCTATATCTCCATGGGCATGACGGCCGAGAACCTGGCCAAGAAATACGACATCAGCCGCGACGCCCAGGAGCAGATGGCGATCGACAGCCACGCCAAGGCCGCGGCCGCCCAGGAGGCCGGCAAGTTCACGGATGAGATCGTGCCGATCACCGACGGCAATGCGCGCATCGAATTGGACGGCTGCATCCGCCCCGGCACCGACAAGGCCAGCCTTGGCGGCCTGGACCCGGCTTTTGACAAGGACGGTTCGGTCACGGCCGGCACCTCGTCGCCGCTGACCGACGGCGCCTCGGCGACGTTGGTCTGCTCGGAAGACTATGCCGACGCCAACGGCCTGAAAAAGCTGGCCCGCGTCAAGGGCATCGCGGTCGCCGGCTGCGCGCCCGAGATCATGGGCATCGGCCCGGTTCCGGCCACCAAGAAGGCGCTGGAGCGCGCCGGCCTGCAGATCGGCGACGTCGACGTGATCGAGCTGAACGAGGCCTTCTCGGCCCAGGCCATTGCCGTCATCCGCGAGTCCGGCATGGACGAAGCGAAGATCAACCTCGATGGCGGCGCGCTCGCCATGGGCCATCCGCTCGGCGCCACCGGCGCCCGCATCACCGGCAAGACCGCGGCGCTGCTGCAGCGCGAGGGCAAGCAATTCGGCCTGGCGACGCAGTGCATCGGCGGCGGCCAGGGTATCGCCACCGTGCTGGAGGCCTGCTGATGACCGAGATCAACAAGGTCGCCGTGCTCGGCGCCGGCGTCATGGGCAGCGGCATCGCCGCCCACGTCGCCAATGCCGGTGTGCCGGTCGTGCTGCTCGACATCGTGCCCGACGGCGCCAACGACCGCAGCATGCTCGCCAAGGGCGCGGTCGAGCGCATGCTGAAGCAGAAGCCGGCGCCGTTCATGCACAAGAAAAACGCCCGGCTGGTGACGCCCGGCAACCTGGAGGACGACCTTGACCAGCTGGCGGATGCCGACTGGATCGTCGAGGCCGTGCTCGAGGATCTCGACGTCAAGCACAAGGTCTATGGCGAGATCGAGAAGGTGCGGAAAGACGGCTCGATCGTCACGTCGAACACCTCGACGATCCCGCTGCAGGACCTGGTCGACGGCCTGCCGGAGCGTTTCGTGCAGGACTTCGCCGTCACCCACTTCTTCAATCCGCCGCGCTACATGCGGTTGTTGGAGCTGGTCGCGGGCGAGGCGACGCGGGCCGACGCGCTCGACGCGCTCAGCCGTTTCGGTGATGTGAAACTCGGCAAGGACGTCGTCGTCTGCAAGGACACGCCCGGCTTCATCGCCAACCGCATCGGCATCTATTGGAGCTACGTGGCGATGTCGGAGGCGATGCGCCTCGGCCTCACCGTTGAGGAGGCGGACTCCATCGTCGGCCGGCCCATGGGCATCCCGAAGACCGGCATCTTCGGCCTGGGCGACCTGACCGGCATCGATCTGGCGCCGCACGTCAACGCCAGCATGCTGCGGCTGTTGCCGGAGGACGACGCCTTCGTGCAGGCGTTCGACGCCGACGGGCCGCTGCCGGCGCTGATCGCCGACATGATCGAGAAGGGCCGCACCGGCCGCAAGGGCGGCGGCGGTTTCTATCGCCGCACCAAGGGTGCCGACGGCAAGTCCGTCAAGGAAGCGCTGGACCTGGAGACGCGGGAATACCGGTCGTCCGTGAAAGCGCGGCTGGACAGCGCCAGGGCAGGCAAGAAGGGTCTGCGGGCAGTGGCCGAGCATCCCGACAAGGGCGGTGACTATGCCTGGGCCGTGCTGTCGAAAGTGCTGAGCTACGCCGCTTCGCTGGTGCCCGAGATTTCCGACGATATCGTCGCCGTGGATCGCGCCATGAAGGCGGGCTACGCCTGGAAATACGGGCCGTTCGAGCAGATCGACCAGCTCGGCACGAAGTGGTTCGCCGAGCGCCTGGCGGCGGACGGCCTGCCGGTGCCGGAACTGATCGCCAACGCCGGCGACCGGCCGCTCTACAAGCAGGACGACGGCAGCGCCTATCATCTGACCACGGCGGCCGACTATGCCGAGATCGCCGTGCCGGACGACGCCTGGAAACTTGCTGACAAGAAGCGCGGGCAGAAGCCCATCGCCCGCAACGGATCGGCCAGCATCTGGGATGTCGGCGATGGCGTCGCCTGCCTCGAGCTTCACTCGAAGATGAATTCCATCGACGAGGGCACGGTGGCGATGATCGGCCAGGCCGCGAAGCTCGACAAAAAGGGCTACAAGGCGCTGATCATTGGCGGCGACTACGACAACTTCTCGGTCGGCGCCAATATCGGCGTCGCCCTGTTCGCCGCCAATGCCGCCATGTGGCCGGTGATCGACCAGTCGGTCGGCGCCCTGCAGAGCGCGCTCATCGGTCTGAAATACGCGCCGTTCCCGGTGGTCAGCGCCGTCGCCGGCATGGCGCTCGGCGGCGGCTGCGAGATCGCGCTGCACTCGGACGCGGTGCAGGCGCATGGCGAAAGCTATATGGGCCTGGTCGAGGTCGGCGTCGGTGTGATTCCGGCCGGCGGCGGCACCAAGGAGCTGCTGGTCCGCTGCACCGCCAACAAGAAGCGACCCGGCGGCCCGATGCCGGCCGTGGCCCAGGCTTTCGAGACCATCAGCACGGCCAAGGTCGGCACCTCGGCGGCGGAATCGCGGGACCTCATGTTCCTGCGGCCGAGCGATGACGTGACCATGAACCGCGACCGGCTGCTGGCCGACGCCAAGGCCAAAGCATTGGCGCTGGCCGACGGCTATCAGCCGCCGGAGAAGCCGGTGCTCAACCTGCCGGGCAAGACGGCCAAGGTGGCGATGCAGATGGCGGTCGAAGGCTTCGTGCACCAGGGCAAGGCGACGGCGCATGACGCTGTTGTGGCCGAACGGCTCGCCGGCGTGCTGTCTGGCGGCGACACCGATCTCCTGGACGAGGTCAGCGAGAAGGACCTGTTGAAGCTCGAGCGCGAGGCTTTCGTCGCGCTGATCAAGCAGACGCCGACGCTGGACCGGATCGAACACATGCTCGAGACCGGCCGGCCGTTGCGCAACTGACGAGAGGGACGACCGACATGCCCACTTATGACGCGCCGGTGCGCGATTTCCGCTTCGTGCTGCACGATCTCTTGCAGATCGAGAAGTTCTCCAACATCCCCGGCTTCGAGGAGGCGACGCCCGATCTGGTCGACGCCATCCTGGAGGAGGGCGCCAAGCTGGTCGGCGAGGTCGTCGCGCCCCTGAACCAGGTCGGCGACAGCGAAGGCTGCAAGCTGGAGGACGGCGTCGTCACCACGCCGACCGGCTTCAAGGAGGCCTATGCCACCTATTGCGAGGGCGGCTGGGGCGGCCTGACGGCCGATCCGGACTATGGCGGCCAGGGCCTGCCGCACGTGATCGGTATCGTCATGCAGGAGATGATGTCGGGCGCCAACATGGCCTTCGGCATGTATCCCGGCCTGACGCACGGCGCCTACGAGGCGATCCACAAGCACGGCACCGACGAGCAGAAGCAGACCTATCTGCCGAAGCTGGTCAGCGGCGAGTGGACCGGCACCATGAACCTGACCGAGCCGCATTGCGGTACAGACCTCGGGCTCATGCGCACCAAGGCCGAGCCGCAGGACGACGGCAGCTACCGCATCACCGGCACCAAGATCTTCATCTCGGCCGGCGAGCACGACATGGCCGAGAACATCATCCATCTGGTGCTGGCCAAGATCCCCGGCGGCCCGGAAGGCGTGAAAGGCATCAGCCTGTTCATCGTGCCGAAGTTCCATGTGAACGACGACGGCACGCTCGGCGACCGCAACGGCGTCGTCTGCGGCTCGATCGAGCACAAGATGGGTATCCACGGCAACTCGACCTGCGTGATGAACTATGACGGCGCGGTCGGCTATCTTATCGGCGGCGCGCACCGGGGCTTGCGCGCCATGTTCACGATGATGAACGCCGCCCGCCTCGGCGTCGGCATGCAAGGCCTCGGTGTGTCGGAGGCGGCCTACCAGAACGCCGCCATCTACGCGCGCGACCGCATCCAGGGTCGCTCGATCTCCGGCACCAAGGAGCCCGAGAAAGCCGCCGACCCGATCATCGTGCATCCTGACATCAGGCGCATGCTGATGACCATCCGCGCCTTCAACGAGGGCGCCCGGGCACTGGCGCTCTGGACCGGCCTCAAGCTCGACATGGCCGAGAAGCATCCCGACGATCGCGCCCGACGTGATGCCGAGGACCTGGTGGCGCTGATCACGCCGGTGATCAAGGCCTACCTGACCGACGCCGGCTACGAGTCGGCCAACATGGCCATGCAGTGCTATGGCGGCCACGGCTACATCCACGAATGGGGCATGGAGCAGTTCGTGCGCGACGCCCGCATCGCTCAGATCTACGAGGGCGCGAACGGTATCCAGGCGCTCGATCTGGTCGGCCGTAAGCTGCCCGAGCATATGGGCCGCTCTCTGCGGCAGTTCTGCCACCCGGTCGACGCCTTCATCCAGGAAAACCTGACCGACCCCGGCCTGAAGGACTTCGTCATGCCGCTCGCAAAGGCGTTTGCCCGCTTCCAGCAGGCGACCGCGCATGTGGCGCAGGCCGGCATGAAGAACCCCGACGAAGCCGGCGCGGCCTCGAGCGATTACCTGCGCATGTTCGCGCTGGTGGCGCTCGGCTTCATGTGGGCGCAGATCGCCAAGGTCGCGAACGAGAAGATCACGGCTGCCAACGGCGATGCCGGCTTCTACGAGAACAAGCTGAAGACAGCGCGCTTCTTCATGGCCCGCATGCTGCCCGACACGTCGAGCCTGCTGTCGAAGGTGACGTCGGGCGCCGAGACCATGATGGCGCTCGACGCCGACGCGTTCTGAGTTAGGGAGTACATCGTCATGACCGTCATGCCGCGCACACTGTTCAGCGACGAGCATCAGATGTTTCGCGACCAGGTTCGGCGTTTCGCCGAGACCGAGATCGCGCCGCATCACGACGCGTGGGAGAAGGCCGGCCAGGTGCCGCGCGACGTCTGGCGCAAGGCCGGCGAGCTCGGCATGCTCTGCTCGTCGATGCCGGAGGAATATGGCGGCGGCGGCGTCGACCGGCTCTACAGCGTGATCGTCATGGAGGAGCTGGCCCGCGTCGGCGCCACCGGCCCCGGATTCGGCCTGCATTCCGAGATCGTCGCGCCCTACATCAACCGCTACGGCTCGGAAGACCAGAAGCGCGACTACCTGCCCAAGATGGCGCGCGGCGAGATCATCGGCGCCATCGCCATGACCGAGCCCGGCACCGGCAGCGACCTCCAGAGCGTGCGCACCTCGGCCCGCAAGGACGGCAACGAGCTGGTGGTGAACGGCAGCAAAACCTTCATCACCAACGGCCAGAACGCCGATCTGGTGATCGTGGTCGCCAAGACCGATCCCGACAAGGGCGCCAAGGGCACCAGCCTGGTGCTGGTCGAGGCCGGCGCGGAAGGCTTCCGCAAGGGCCGCAACCTGGAAAAGATCGGCCTCAAGGCGCAGGACACGTCGGAACTCTTCTTCGATGACGTCCGCGTGCCGATGACCAACCTGCTGGGCGAGGAGAACCAGGGCTTCATCTACTTGATGCAGGAGCTCGCCTGGGAGCGTCTGCAGGTCGCCATCTCGGCCGTCAGCAACGCCGAAGCCGCGCTCGACTGGACAGTCGCCTACACCAAGGAGCGCAAGGCCTTCGGCAAGTCGATCGCCGACTTCCAGAACACCCGCTTCAAGCTGGCCGAGATCAAGACCGAGGTCACGGTCGCCCGGACGTTCGTCGACCGCTGCCTCGAGATGATGCAGGCGGATCAGCTCGACGCGGCGACCGCGGCCATGGCGAAATACTGGTGCTCGGATCTGCAGTGCAAGGCGATCGACGAGTGCCTGCAACTTCACGGCGGCTATGGCTACATGTGGGAATATCCCATCGCCCGCGCCTGGGCCGACGCCCGCGTGCAGCGGATCTATGCGGGCACGAACGAGATCATGAAAGAAGTCATCGCCCGCACGCTTTAGCGACCGCCGGCTTGTCGAGGGGTCATAATCGGTGATTAACGAGCTGCGGATCTACGAGATCTTCAACGACAACAGTCCCGCCTTCCACGCGCGCTTCCGCGACCATGCCGCGCGGCTGATGCGCGACCACGGCTTCAACATCCTGGCCATGTGGGAGACGCGCACCGACAAGCGCCTGGAATTCGTTTACCTGCTGGCCTGGCCCGACGAGGCCACACGCGACGCCGCCTGGGAAAAATTCATGGCTAACGACGAATGGGCCGCTATCAAGCGTGAAACCGCCGCCGAGCACGGCAGCATGGTCGGCGAGATCGAGGGCCGCATCCTGCGGCCGACGGACTATTCGGCGGCGTTGTCGGGTTAGCTGATACCCTGATTAGACCGTTGTCGTCACCCTGGCGGAGGCCAGGGTCCATTTGCGACCGCTGCCGTGGATACTGGCCTTCGCCAGTATGACGAGGGGTGTGGTGTCCTTGACACACTCCGCTCAATCCCCTATCTCCCGCCACATGCACGTATCGATCGCCATATCGGCTGTCACGACGCAGACGACGACCACGACGACCCGCACCGGCGGGCCGTGGCGGGATCGTGTGCGCTGATCGAACGGCAGACATAAGCGAAACCCCAAGGCCCCGCCGGCGACGGACGGGGCCTTCGCTTTTTCGGCCTGTGCCCGGTCCGTCTCCGCCTTGCAGACATGGAGAATGAGATGGACCCCCTTGATCACCGCGCCATCGGCAACGAGATGGACCTGTTCCACCAGCAGGAGGAGGGCGCCGGCCAGGTATTCTGGCACCCGCGCGGCTTCGCCCTCTATCAGGTCGTGGAGAGCTATATCCGCAAGCGCATGCGGCAGGCCGGCTTTCGCGAGGTGCGCACCCCGCAATTGCTGGCCCGCGGCTTGTGGGAGCGCAGCGGCCACTGGGAAAAGTTCGGCGAGAATATGTTTGCCCTCGACGACGGCCACCAGACCCTGGCCCTCAAACCCATGAGCTGTCCCGGCCATATCCAGATCTTCAACAAGCGCGTGCGCTCGTTCCGCGATCTGCCGCTGCGCCTCGCCGAGTTCGGCGCCTGCCACCGCAATGAGCCGTCGGGCGCGTTGCAGGGCCTGATGCGCACCCGCGCCTTCGTCCAGGACGACGCGCACGTATTCTGCGCGCCCGAACAGATCGCGCCCGAGGTGGCGCGGTTCTGCGGCCTGTTGCGGCAAATCTATGCCGACTTCGGCTTCGACGAGATGATCGTCGGTTTCTCGACCCGGCCCGAGGTGCGCGCCGGCGAGGATTCCGTTTGGGATCAGGCCGAGGCGGCGTTGGAACAAGCGGCGCGGTCGGCCGGTGTCGACCACCGCTTGCAGCCGGGCGAGGGCGCCTTCTACGGGCCGAAGCTCGACTTCTCGCTGCGCGACAACCGGGGTCGCGAATGGCAGTGCGGCACCGTGCAGGTCGATCTCGTCCTGCCCGAACGGCTCGACGCGGCATATGTCGATTCCGACAACAGCCGGCGCCGGCCCGTGATCCTGCACCACGCCGTGCTGGGCAGCATCGAGCGCTTCATCGGCGTGCTGCTGGAGCACCATCAGGGCCGCCTGCCGCTCTGGCTTGCGCCCGAGCAGATCACGATCGCCAGCATCGCCGAGGCGCAGGCGGACTATGCCGCCGCGGTCGCCGACCGTTTCGCCGAGGCTGGCTTCCGTCCCGCCCTCGACGCGCGCCCGGTCCGCTTGCCGCGAAAGATTGTCGACGCGCATGCCGCTGGCATACCCCTGCTCGCCGCGGTCGGCGCGCGCGAGGCGAAGGCGGACAGCATCGCGCTGCGTGGCAATGGCGCCGACAATGAGGTGATCGCCATTGACGTCGCCCTCGACCGCCTGCGGCCGGACGCGTTTCGCTGACGGTTGTCGCGGGATTCGAAACCGCGTTAGCCTCGGCGCATGTTGTCGCCGCTCGCCGACCGCACCTATCGCCGACTGTTCACGGCGCAGGTCATCGCGCTCGCCGGCACCGGGCTCTCGACCGTGGCGCTGGCGCTGCTCGCCTACGAGCTTGCCGGCGGCGCGGCGGGCGCGGTGCTGGGCACGGCGCTGGCGCTGAAGATGGTGGCCTATGTGGGCATCGCGCCCGTCGTCGGCGGTTTCGCGCACCGGCTGCCGCGGCGCGGCCTGCTGATCGGGCTCGATATTCTGCGCGCGGGCTGCGTCGCCTGCCTGCCGTTCGTCACCGAGGTCTGGCAGATCTATCTGCTGATCTTCCTCCTGAACGCCGGCTCCGCCGGTTTCACGCCAACGTTCCAGGCGACGATACCCGACGTGCTGACCGACGAGGCGCGTTATACCAGGGCGTTGTCGCTGTCGCGCCTCGCCTACGATCTCGAAAACCTGTTGAGCCCGACGCTGGCCGCGGCCGCGCTGCTGGTGCTGAGCTACGACGCGCTGTTTGCCGCCAACGCGTTGGCATTCCTAGCCTCGGCGGCCTTGGTGTTCTCCGTGCGGCTGCCGTCGCCGGCGCCGCAGGAGCGCGGTCGCGGCGTCTGGCGCAACCTGACGTTCGGATTGGCGGTCTATCTGAAGACGCCGCGTCTGCGCGGCCTGCTGGCGCTGTCGCTGGCGGTGGCGTCGGCCGGCGCCATGGTCATCGTCAACACCGTGATCTATGTGCGCGAGGGCTTGAGCGGCGGCGAGAGCGCGACGGCGCTTGCCTTCGCCGCGGCTGGCGGCGGCTCGATGATCGTGGCCCTGCTGCTGCCGCGGCTGCTCGACCGCCTGCCCGACCGGCCCTTCATGCTGCTGGGCGGCATGCTCCTGGGCCTGGGGTTGCTCATGGGTTTGGCGAAGCCGGACATGACCGGGCTGCTGGCGGTCTGGTTCGTGCTGGGCGTCGGCATGTCGTTCGTGCAGACGCCGGCCGGCCGGCTGCTGCGGCGCTCGGCCCATGCCGGCGACCGGCCGGCGGTCTATGCCGCGCAGTTCGCGCTGTCGCACGCCTGCTGGCTGCTGGCCTATCCATTGGCCGGCTGGCTCGGCGGCACGCTCGGCCTGCCGTTGACCTTCGCCGTGCTGGCCGCTCTCGCCCTGTCGGCAACGGTGCTGGCCGTGCTGCTCTGGCCGGCGACGGACCCCGAAGAGCTCATGCACGAGCACGGCGCCATGGCGCACGCGCACCTGCATGTGCACGACGAGCATCATCAGCACGCACATGAAGGCTGGGAAGGACCGGAACCGCACAGCCACCCGCACCGACACGGGCCGGTGCGGCACCGCCATGCCTATGTGATCGACCTGCACCACCCGGCCTGGCCGGGCCGATGAGGCGCGCTGGTCAGGCGCGTTTCTCTTCTTGCGCGGTGTCCGCTTGCGCATCGGAGGTCAGCAGGCGGCTCGCGGGAAAACGGATCTCGACCGTCGTGCCGGCGCCCAGCTTCGAGTTGATGTGCAGATTGCCGCCCATCATCTCGACGAAGGACTTCGCCAGCGGCAGACCGAGCCCGGTGCCGTCCTGCGTTCGCGCGAACAGGCTTTCGCCCTGCTCGAACGGCTGCAGCAGCCGCGGCACCTGATCCGCCGCCATGCCGACGCCCTGATCGCTGACCCGCAGCACACAGTCGCCCGTGGCCTCGATGGCGGCCGTTAGCAGCACGGTGCCGCCAGCTTCCGAATACTTGATCGCATTCGACAGCAGGTTCAGGACCGCCTGCTTCAACAGCCGGCCATCGGCGCGCAGCCGGGGCAGCTCGGTCGGCCGCGCGGCGCGGATGTTGACGCCGTTCTGGTCGGCGATGGCGCTCACCATCCTGGCCAGGGAATCGACCAGCGCCGCCAGGTCGACATCCTCCTCGCGCAGGCGCCAGTGCCCGTCCTTGACCTTCGAGAGGTCGAGCAGGTCGTTGACCACCGATAACAGATGCCGGCCGCTGGCGTGGATCTCCTCGGCGTAGTCGGCGTATTCGCCGCGGCCGACGGGGCCGAACAGCTCGCGCCGGATGGTGTCCGAGAAGCCCAGGATGGCGTGCAGCGGCGTGCGCAGCTCATGGCTCATATGGGTCAGGAACGCGGACTTGGCCTCGTCGGCGGCCTGCGCCGCGTCCCGCGCCTCGATCAACTCGGCCTCCGCCGCCTTCGCCGCCGTGACGTCGCGGCCGCTGCCGCGGTAGCCCCGGAAATTGCCGTCGCCATCGAAAATCGGCCTGCCGCTGACGCTGAACCACCGTTGCCGACCGTCCGGCAGCTCGATGCCGTAGATCAGGTCGGTGAACGGCTCTCGGGCCTGTACAGTCTCGAGATGCGGCTCGATAAATTCGGCCGTGACGAAGCGGCGCAGCAGATCGCCGCGGCGGCAGCCGATCAGTTGCGCCGCGTTCGTGCCGTTGACGGTCGTGAAGCGTTCCGAGAGGTGCGTGAAACGATCGTCGGCGTCGGTCTCCCAGACCCAGTCGGACGCGATATCGGTGATGTCCTTGAAGCGTTGTTCGCTCCGCCGCAGCTCTTCAGTCAGCCGAAATCGGGCCCGGGTTTGTCGCTTGAGCTCGCGCACCCGGCGAACGGCGAACCAAAGCGATCCGACCAGACAGGCAATCAGCAGCCCGAGCGCCTCGTCGACTTCCCAGGCTTCCTGCGCCCGCGTGATGTCGTGCCACCACTCGACGAATTCGACCATGTACAGGCCGGTCGCGATGACGGCGGCGATCAGCAGCGCGACCCAGAAATCCCTCATAACACTGTTGCCAGCCAATCGCGACGATGGCGCACGAACGCGCATTTGCCTGCCTCAGTCCGCATCGATCCGGTCCGGACATCGATGCGACCCCCCGGGCCATACCCGGCATCGCTTCCAAAGCTAAATATCCACCGGGCGCGCCGAATTGGCAAACGTATTGGCGCCCGCCGTGTTCCGACCGGTGTTTCAGTTTGGGACGGTCAGATCGAGCGTCACCGGCAAGGCGCCTTCTAGTTTTAACAACGCCGCCTTGGTCGGCAGGCCGCCGCCGAAGCCGGTGAGCTTGCCGGTGCTGCCGATGACGCGATGGCAGGGGATGACAATCGGCAGCGGATTGGCGCCGTTGGCGGCGCCGACGGCGCGGCTCGCCCTCGGCCGGCCGATGCGGCGGGCGAGCGTTCCATAGGTCGTGGTCTCGCCATAGGGGATCTTCTGCAAGGTCCGCCACACCTTCAGCTGGAAGGCCGTGCCGCGGGGCGCCAGCGCCAGGTCGAACTCAGTCAGGCGGCCGCGAAAATAGTCGTCGAGCTGCCGTTTCGCGGCATCGAACGGCGAATCCCGCCGTTCCCAATCGGGTTCGGCCTGCCGGGCCCGGCTGCCGTCCGGAAAGCTGATCAGCGTCAGGCCGGTCTCGTCGCCGGCCAGCAACAACTGCCCAATCGGGCTATCCATGTGGCTGTAGTACATCGTCCTTCGTCTTGTCCCGTCTTGACGTCGCGGCGGCTTGTATCGCGGCCGATGCGGCGCCGGCATCGCCCTGCCAGAGGTAAATGGCGGCATAGGCGCGCCAGGGCCGCCAGGCCTCGGCATGGGCGGCAAGCTGTTTCGCGGTCTCGGCAATCCCCAGCGCCTGGGCGGCGCGGATCAAGCCCAGATCGCTCGCCGGGAAGGCGTCGGGCTCGTGCAGCCAGCGCATGGCCACATATTGCGCCGTCCAGGCGCCGATGCCGGGCAGTTGCGTGAGTTGCCGCTCCAGCTCGGCCGCGTCCAGTGCCGAATCGAACCGGACCGCGCCGTCGCGCACCGCGGCCGCCAGCGACTGGATCGAGCGCGCCCGGGCCTTCGGCAGGCCGATGCTGGCGACATCGGCGTCGGCCAGCGCCGCCGGCGTCGGGAACAGCCGCACGGGACCGGCGCCGTTGCCGACGAGCGGTTCACCGAAGGTCTCGGCCAGACGGCCGGCCAATGTCGTTGCGCCCTTCACCGTTACCTGCTGGCCCAGAATCGCCCGGATCGTCAGCTCGAAACCGTCCCACGCGCCCGGCAGTCGCAGTCCGGGGCGCGCCGCGAGGCGCGGCGCCATGGCGGCGTCGCGGCCGAGATGCGCGCCGATCGTCGCCGGATCGCCACCCAGGTCGAACATCTGTCGCACCCGTTCGACGATGCGGAACAGCGCTTTCGGATCGGGAAAGGCGACGCGCAGCTCCAACTGGTCGGTCTTTACGGCCGGCGACACCGAAACCCGGCCGACCTGACCGTCGAGCCGGATGCTGCGGACATAGCGGCCTGGCGTCACCTGCTCGACGCCTGGCGTGGCCCGAGCCGTGAGATAGGCCGTGATCGCGTCCCAGTCGTAAGGCGCGCGGTACGGCAGGTTCAGCACGAAGTCTTGGTCATCGGCCGTTCGGCCGCGCTGCCGCGCGGCGCGGCGCAGCATGCCCGGCGTGCGCTGATAGGTATCGCGGATCACCGTGTTGAACCGGCGCAGACTGCCGAAGCCGGCGGACAGCGCCACCTGGGCCAGCGGCAGCTCGGTCTCGTCGATCAGCTTCTTGGCGAACAGCAGCCGCCGGGTTGCGGCGACGGCGCGCGGCGTGGCGCCGAGATGCCGCCGGAACAGTCGCGTCAGATGCCGCGGCCCGATACCGACCCGCTCGGCGAGCTCGGTGACGTTGCCGTTATCCAACGCCCCGTCGGCGATCAGCCGCAGCGCCCGCGAGACCGTCGCCGCCGTCCCGAGCCAGGCTGGCGTGCCCGGCGCCGCCTCAGGCCGGCAGCGCAGGCAGGGCCGGAATCCGGCTTCTGACGCCGCTGCGGCGGTCGGGAAATACAGCACGTTCTCGGCCTTGGCCGCCCGCACCGGGCAGATCGGCCGGCAGAATACGCCCGTCGTCTTGACGCCGATGAAGAACCGCCCATCGAACCGCGGATCGCGCGCCAACCGCGCCCGCTCGCAGACCTCATAGTCAAGCTGTGTCTCGTGCTGCTCGGCCATCGCCGCGCGCCACCCTTGGAATCTATCGAATGACGGCCAGCATAGCCCGCGCCGGCAATCCGATCTCGCCGTTTTCGGACCGAGTCCCCTCGGCCGATTAACGTCCCTTGAAGATCGGCTCGCGCTTTTCGACGAAGGCCTTGGCGGCCTCGCGGTGGTCTTCGGTCATGCCGGTGCGCATGTGGTGCCAGGCTTCGAGGTCCAGCATCTCGGTCAGGCTGCCGGTCTCGGCCGCGTTCATATTGCGCTTCATGTAGCGATAGGCGACGCGTGGGCCGGCGGCGAGCTTTGACGCCAGCGCCTGGACCTCGGACGCGAGATCGGCGTCGGGCACGACGCGGTTGACCATGCCGAGGCCGAGCGCCGTCTCGGCGTCGATCAGGTCGGCGGTGAAATAGAGCTCGCGCGCCTTCGCCGTGCCAACCAGCTGGGTCAGGAAATAGCTGCCGCCGAAATCGCCGGAATAGCCGACGCGCGCGAAGGCGGTGGTGAATTTGGCGTTGTCCGACGCGATCCGCAAGTCGCACGACAGGCACAATGACAGCCCGGCGCCCGCCGCCGCGCCGCGCACCATGGCGATGGTCGGCTTCGGCATCTCGTGCAGCCAGCGCGAGGTTTCCATGCGCCGGCGCAGGCCTTGCGCCTTCTCCTCCAGCGAGACGTCGGCGAACTCGGTGCCCTGCGCCATGGCCTTGACGTCGCCGCCGGCGCAGAAGGCGTTGCCGGCGCCGGTCAGCACGACCACGCCCACATCAGGGTCATCGGCGAGCCGCGGCAGCGCCTCGCTCAACGCCGTCAGCATCTCGCCTGACAGCGCGTTACGTCGGTCGGGTCGATTCATGGTCAGCGTGGCGACGCCGTTCTCGATGGTCTCGATCAGGTCTGAGGTCATGGATGGCTTCCCGTTGATGTCGTCAGTCGGCGGCTTGCGGTCCGCGGATCAGCCGGCCCGGCTTGTCGCCGGTGGGCGCGCCGTCCAGATAGGTCGTCTCGCCGGCGACCACCGTAGCACGGTAACCGTCGGCCCGCTGCAGCAGCCGCCGGCCGCCGGCCGGCAGGTCGCGGACCATCTCGGGCGCGTGCAGGTGCAGGCGGTCGAAGTCGATGACGTTCAGATCCGCCTTCATGCCGGGCTTCAGCACGCCACGGTCATGCAGGCCATAGGCCCGCGCCGTGTCCTGCGTCTGCTTCTTCACCGCCTGTTCCAGCCCCAGGCGTGGGCCGCGCGTGCGGTCGCGCACCCAGTGGGTCAGCATGTAGGTCGGCGCGCTGCCGTCGCATATCAGGCCGCAATGCGCCCCGCCGTCCGACAGGCTGACCAGCGACAGCGGATGCGACAGCATCTCCGACAGCACGCCGAAATCGCCGTCGGCATAATTCAGCAGCGGGAAATAGATCAGCGCCCGGCCGTCACGCTCCAGCATCCGGTCCAGCAGCTCGGCCTTCGGATCGCGGCCGCCGCGTTGCGCGATGGCGGCGACCGATTGATCCGGCGTGGGTTCATAGTCCGGCGGATCGCCCAGCGGGAACATGCCGGCATAGTGGCTGAAGACGTAGGATGCGAACTTGCCCGTCATCGTCGTCTGCTCGGTCAGCAGACGTTCCCGCATCTCCGGTCTCGCCAGTTCGCGCACCCGTTCGGCCAGCGGCCGGTCGGCCAATGCCATATAGGTCGGATGGCCTATGAAGGGATGGAACGAGGAATCGAAGCCCAGCAGGATGCCGGGCGGTCGCACGCCGACCTGCAGCATCAGGTGGGCGCCGGCGGCGACGGCCTCTTCGGCCCAATGCGCGATGCGCCGCCATTCCTGCGGGTCCTGCGTCGACTGCGCCAGGATGAAGCTGACGGGCAGGCCGGTCTCGCGCGACAGCTCGCGCATCCAGATGACATCATCCTTGAACCGGCCTTCCATGCCGCCGATGCCGAAGTCGGTGGCGATCTCGAAGATGCCGTGGCCGGCGCGCCCGCAGGCGCGACCGATGCCGATCAACTCGTCGTGGCCCGCGAACGTACCCGGTACCGGCTCGCCGTCGACGGCCCGGTGCAGCATGGTCCGCGACGACGAAAAGCCGAGCGCGCCGGCTTTCAGCGCCTGCTCGACAATTCCGGCCATCGCTTCGATATCCGCTTCGCTCGGGTCCTCGTTGCGGGCGCCGCGCTCGCCCATCACGTAGGCGCGGACGGCGCCGTGCGGCACCTGGGTGCCGACGTCGAGCGCCAGGTCCTTGGCGTCAAGCGCGTCGAGATATTCCGGAAACGACTCCCAGGTCCAGTCGATGCCTTCCGCCAGCGCCGTGCCGGGAATGTCCTCGACGCCCTCCATCAGACCGATCAGCCAGTCGTGGCGGTCGGGCGCCGCCGGCGCGAAGCCAACGCCGCAATTACCCATGACAACGGATGTCACGCCATGCCAGCCGGACGGCGCCAGATACGGGTCCCATGAGACCTGGCCGTCATAATGGGTGTGGATATCGACAAAGCCGGGCGTCACCAGCAGGCCGTCGGCGTCGATCTCGCGCCGCGCCGGACCGGCCTTGCCGCCGACGTCGACAATCCGGCCATCCCGGATCGCCACATCGCCGTTGACTTCAGCCGCGCCGGTGCCGTCGACGATACGCCCCCCGCGGATCACCAGATCGTGCATGACCCCGTCCTTTCGTCAGATATCTATTCCGCTGCCGCGGCGTAGGCGCTGGCCGCACCGCCATGACGCAGCAGCTGGCCGGAATGCGTCCCGGTCTCGGCGTCGTCCTTGATCGTGACCTGGCCGTTGACCAGCACGTAGCGATAACCCTTGGCGCGCTGGACCCGCCGCCATTCGCCGCCCGGCAGGTCGTGCACGACCTCGCGCGGCAGAATCTCCAGGTTCTCGTAGTCGTAAACAACGATATCGGCCGGCGCGCCGCGCTTAATGACGCCGCGATTCTCGAAACCGGCGACCATGGCCGGCAGCGCGCTCAACCGCCAATGCGCCTCCTCCAGGCTCAGCATCTCGTGCTCGCGCACGATCTTGGTGATGGTCTCGGTCGGATAGCGGCCGGCGGTCAGGAACTTGGTATGCGCGCCGCCGTCGGAGACGCCGAACAGCACATAGGGATCGTTGACGATCTCGCGCAGGTTATCGACCGACACGTTCGGCGGCGCCGCGAAGAACTCGGTCGCGAGACCGTCGGCGACGGCGATGTCCAGCATGGCGTCCACCGGATGCTTGCCCTGGGCTTCGGCCACCTGGCCGACGGTGTGGTCGCGGTAGGGTTCGGTTTCCGGGGTTCTTGGGCCGGTGATGACAATGTCGGCGATCGGCCCGGTCACGGTCATCGGCACCTGGGTGCGGAGCGCCGGTCGCCGCTCGGGATCGGCCAGCTTCGCCAGCTTTTCCTCGATGGTGCCGACCGTGGCCTCGCGCCAGGCCGGCCGGTCGTCGTAGAGGTTCCAGTCCTCGAAGGTGAAGTCGAAGCCGGCATCCGTGGTCAGGCCCTGGCCATAGACGCGGATGCCGCGCCGGCGGCACTCGGCCAGCCAGCGCAGCGCGCCGCGATGCACCTCCGGCTTGTGGTCGAAGGCCTGGACCACGTTCCAGATCAGAGGCCGGCCGCTGATCGTGGCGTATTCCTCCATGCGCGCCCGGTCGGCCTCGTAGCTGCCGGACGAGATGGTCATCTGCATGAAGCCCTCGTTACGGCGGCCCAGCACGGCGGCGAAGGCGCGGCAGGTCTCGTCGTGCATCACGTCGGTCGGCATCGGCGTGCCGTCATAGTCGAGCTGCACCGCCGACGGCCCCTCCGGCATCAGCCGCTGCGCCGACCAGCCGCAGGCCCCGGCGTCCAGCGCCTGCTCCAGCAGCCGGCACATCTCCGCCTCTTCCGCATCGGTCGGCTTGCGCCCGGCCTTGGCGTCCTCCAGCCCCAGCACCCAAACCAGCAGCGGCCCGACCGGCATGTAGGGCAGCAGGTTGATGCCCTTGGGCGTGCGCTCGACGCTGTCGAGGAACTCCGGGAAGCTGACCCAGTCCCACGGCATGCCGGCCTTCATGGAGGCCAGCGGGATGGCCTCGACCCGGGTCATCGACAGCATGGCGCGCTCGCGCATTTCCGGCGCTACCGGCGCGAAGCCGAAGCCGCAATTGCCGATCACGGCTGACGTAATGCCGTGCCAGCCCGAAATCGTGCAGTAGGGGTCCCAGAACACCTGCGCGTCGTAGTGTGTGTGCAGGTCGACGAATCCGGGCGCGACATGCAGGCCGTCGGCCTCGATCACCTCCGCCGCCTGTTCGGCGGGCACGTGGCCGATCTCGGCGATGACGCCGTCCTTGATGGCGATGTCGGCGCGATAGCGCGGTATCCGGCTGCCGTCGAAGATGATGCCGTTCTTGATGACCGTGTCGAATGCCGTCATGCGCTGCCTCCCTCAATCGCCCCAGAATCACCGTTCACCGGCTGTTGGATGTCAAGAAACGAACATTCGTTAGGATAAGTCCCTTCGCGGCGCGGCGCCAGTGGCGGATCAGCTTTCCAGCTCGACCACGTGCGGCTGCATCTTCTCACGGATGGCGTCCGGGATCGGTAGCGACTCCCGGCGGCGCAGGTCGAAATAGACCGAGACCACCTCCGACGTCGCGGCCAGCACGCCGGTTTCCGTATTGGTCATCCGGTGAAAGGCGGTCACCGACTTGGTGCCGATGCGGGTGATGGCGCTCTCGACCTTCACCAGGCTGCCGACCCGCTGCTCCTGCTTGTACTGGATGGTGTGCTGGGCATCGACCAGCGTCTCGCCCTGGTCGTCCATGTCGTGAAAGCGGAAGCCGATTTCCGACAGGAAGTGAAAGCCCGCCTGATCGAACATGCCGACATAGTGCTGCACGTTCATATGTCCCAGATGATCGCAGTGCCAGGGATAAACGACACCGCGAAAACACTCCATCCAGCCACTCATGTCGGGGTCCTTTTCAGTTCAATTGCTCGAAAGGGGGTGTGTGTTCATCAATCCGCCGCCGCCTTCCGCGGGTCCGCCGGCGGCCACGGGATGATCAGCCCTTGCGCCCTCTCCCGCGCGACATCTGGTATCGGAAACGACTTCCGCTTCTCCAGATCCAGCATGCAGGAAACGATCTCGACGCGCGCGGCGAGACGGCCGGTCTCGGCGTTCTCGATCAGGTGCGCGAAGCGCATGGTCTTGGTACCAACCTCGACCAGGCCCGACGTCACCCGCACCAGCTCGCCTTCCTTGAGCTCGGCCAGAAAATGCGTGTCGTATTCCAGCCCGGCCGTGCCCCAATGGTTTCGCCGCGCGGTCTCGCCGATCAGGCCGATGCGGTTTTTCAGGTGGCCGATGGCGTTGGTCACGGCGTCGATATAGAAGCGCGCCGACATATGGCCGAACTCGTCGCACTGCCAGGGCATCACCGTGCCCAGATAGGTCTGGAACGGTTCGGCATATGTGGCGCCCGGCGGCAGGACGGACGGCTTGCCCGTCGATTGCGGCCGCGGCGTATCGCGGCGCGGCGTGATCATGCCTTCGATCCGCGCCCGCATGTCGTCAGGCCAGGGGAGGGCGCGGCGCGCGTTGAGATCGAAATGCACCGACGTGATCTCCATCGTCGCGGCCGCCTCGCCGGTGCCGTCGTTCGTCACCTCGGCGACGATCTCAACGGTCTTGTCGCCGACGGCCTGGAGTGCGGCCGATATCGACAGGATGTCGCCGGCGCGCAGCTCGCGCAGGTAACGCGTCAGGCTGCGCACCGCCACGAAGGTCCGGCCGGTCTCACGTGTGTAGCCCGGCGTCATGCCGAAGGCGGCGCGCAGATGGCCCATGCCTTCCGTCGCCTTGCCGGTATAGAACTGCACGTTCAGGTGGCCCATCTGGTCGCATTCCCAGGTCTGGGCCGCGCCGCGATAGATGTCGAGATAGCCGCTCATGCGTTGCGGCCCGGCAACTCGTCGGGGTGCTCGGGAATCGGCGCGCCGCTGTCGCGTTCCTGCACGGCCTGGGGGAAGCCGACGTCCTCGGCCCGCTGCTTGAAGGCGAGGCCCGACGGATTGTGCCGGGTGATGCCGTCGAAGACGGTGGCCAGCATCTGGGTGTTGTGCAGGCCCATATTCTCCAGCGCCTGGTTGACCATCAGCTTCTGCATCATCGCCTGCGCCTTCGGTATCGCGGCGATGCGGTGCGCCAGCGCGTCGACCCGAGCGTCGAGCTCGGCCGCAGGCACGGCGTCGATCACCAGGCCGAGCCGTTTCGCCTCGGCGCCATCGATCAGGTCGCCCGTCAGCAGCATGCGCTTCGCGCCCTCGGCGCCCAGCCGGTAGATCCACATGGCCGTGGTCGGACAGCCCCAGACCCGGGCCGGCGGATAGCCGATCTTGGCGTCGTCGGCCATCACCACCAGGTCGCAGCAGAGCGCGATATCGCTGCCGCCGGCGACGGCATAGCCATGCACCTTGGCGACGGTCGGCTTGTAGGACCGCCACAGGCTCATGAATTTCTGCGTGTTCGCCATCATCAGCTTGTAGTCGGTCATCGGCTCCCAGGGCATGTCCTGGGTATAGGAATTCGGCCCCTCGGTCTCGGCGAAGACCTTCAGGTCGTAACCGGCGCAGAAGGCCCGGCCGGCGCCCGCCAGCACGATCACATGCACATCGTCGTCGTCGTTGGCGCGCGCAACGGCGGCCTCGAGGGCGTCGGGCACGGCCATGTCGATGGCATTCAGCCGGTCCGGCCGGTTCAGCGTCAGGCGGGCGATGCGCCCGTCCTTCTCGTACAGGACCACCGGGTCCGTCATGTTATCTGCCTCCTGTGCCGCGGGAGCCGCATTATAAGGCCACCGGCCGGGCCCGACATCGCCGACGCGCTTTATCACTCCATTAACCAAACTCCGGAATTCTCAAGCGACGAAAGGAGCGCGGCGGCGATGAACGATCTCGAGGCCTTTGCGGGCGTCTTCGACGGCATGACGCCCTATTCCGGCATGGTTGAGCCCGGTTTCATCGTTACCGGCATGGGCCGGATGACGGATGCCCGCTTCCACACGATCTGGGGCGTCGATGCCGCCGAAGAGGGCGGCCAGGCGACGACCTTGCAATTCCCGACCGCGACCGACGGCGAGGCCTGGTTCGAGGCGGTGAACTGGGTCGAGGCGGCGCGCGAGGCCCGTGGCGCCTATGTGATGGCGACGCTGGGCGCCTGTTACGGCGGTCAGGCCGTCGACGCCTATCTGGCGCTGCAGGCGGTGAACCCGATGCCGGCGACGCTGGTCGCCGTCGACCCGGTGCCGGAGAACATCGCCATGACGCGCCAACATTTCCGTGATAACGGCATCGATCCGGACGACCATTGGATCGTCGAAGCGGCTGTCAGCGACAGCAATCAGCCGGTGCTGTTCCCTGTCGGCGCGCCGGCTTCAGGCACCCAGAACTGCGTCTTCTACAACAGCCCTGCCGGCCGCGCGGCGCTGGCCCTCCGGCTGAAGGACGAAGACCAGGCCGGACAAGTCGGCTGCAATCTTCTGGCGACCAATGCGACCGGCGTGTCGGTCAATCTGGCGCCCGACCGCGAGGTGCCGTTCGAAGCCGAGCTCCAGTTCGTCAGCGCCGTCACGGTGGCCGATATGCTCGGGCCGTTCGACCGGGTGGATTTCGTTGAGGCCGACCTGCAGCAGTCCGAAACGATCGTGTTTCCGCCGGCCATCGAGGTGCTGAACCGCAAGGTGCGGCGGGTGCATCTCGGCACCCATCACCCCAAGGACCACCAGCAGCTCGAAGACATGTTCCGGCAGCATGGCTGGCAGATCGTCTTCAGCTTCCTGCCGCATCACACCTACAAGACGCCGGCGGGCGAACTCAGCCTGAACGACGGCGTGCTGACCGCGCTCAATCCCGCTGTCGCCTACGGCTGATCCGCTCGGACGCTTACCAGCCCATCTGACGGGCGGCGAGGTCCTTCATGATCTCGATTGAGCCGCCGCCGATGCTCATGACCTTGGTTTCGCGGTAAATACGTTCGACCTTGCTGCCGCGCAGATAGCCGGCGCCGCCGAAGATCTGCATCGCCTCATTGGCGCAGAATTCCATGGTCGTCGTCGCCGCGTTCTTCAGCATGGCGATCTCGGGCACCGGGCTTTCGCCCCGGTCGACGCGCCAGCACAATACTTCCAGCCAGGCCTGAGTCGCATTCAGGCGCGTCGTCATGTCGACCAGCTTGTGCTTAATGACCTGGTTGTCGATCAGCGGCCGGCCGAATGTATGGCGCTCACGCGCGTAGTCCAGGGCCTCGTCGATGCAGAGGCGGGCGAAGCCGAGCGCGCCCGCGGCCAGGAAAATGCGCTCCGCGTTGAAGTTGACCATGATGCCGCGGAAGCCGTCATTCTCGGTCCCGATCAGGTCGTCGGCCGGCACCCGCGCATCCTCGAAATAGAGCGTCGCCGTATCGGACGCCCACCAGCCCATCTTCTTCAGCGGCGTGCGTTGGAAGCCGGGCGTATCGCGTTCGATCAGCAGCAGTGAGATGCCGTCCTTGCCCGGGCCGCCGGTCCGCACCGCGACCGTGTAGTAGTCGGCGCGCATGCCCGACGTGATGAAGGTCTTCTGGCCGTTGACGACATAAACATCACCGTCGCGCCGGGCCGAGGTCTTCAGGTTGGCGACATCCGAACCGCCCGAGGGCTCGGTGATGGCCAGCGCCGAGATCTTCTCGCCCGCCAGGATCTGCGGCACGACACGGCGCTTCAGGGCATCGCTGCCCAGCGCGACGATCGGCGGCGTGCCGATCGAATGGCTCATCAGGCTCGCCGACACCCCGCCGCAGCCGGCGCGGGCCAGCTCCTGCGCGATGATCACGAGGTAGAAGAGGTCGGCCTCGATGCCGCCCAAATCTTCCGGATAGCCGGCCGCCAGCATGCCGACCTCGGCCGCCCGGCGGTAAAGCTCGCGCGGGAATTCGCCGGCCTCGTCCCATTCATCGACAAATGGCGCGATCTCGGCCTCGACGAAACGCCGCAGGCTGTCCCGAAAAGCCTCGTGCTCGGCCGTGTAGTAGGGACTGGCCTGCGCGTTTCGGCGCTCGGTCATGTCAGGCCGTGCCCTCAGCCGCCTCGACCACGGCCAGAAGCTGCCGCGCGTCGACCTGCTGGTTGTCGGCGACGGCGATCTCGGCGACCGTACCGTCGGCCGGCGCCTTGATCTCGTGCTCCATCTTCATGGCTTCCAGCACCACGACGATGTCGCCGCGCGCGACCGTCGCGCCGGCCGCGGCGTGGACCGCGACGATGCGGCCGGCCATGGGCGCCAGGAGCCGGCCGTCGCCGATGCCGGCCGCGCGCCCGCCCGCTGTCGCGGTCTGTTCGGCGAACCGCCACGTCTGGCCGCCGACATCGAGATGCAGAACCGCATCGTCGAACGCGACATGCGCCCACCGGCCGATGCCGTCCAGGCCGTAGCGCAGCCGGTTGTCATCGGTCGCTTGGATGTCGATTGCCATGTCGCGTTCGCCGACGGTGAGGCGAAAGCGGTCGTTCATCTCGTGCTGCAGGATGCAGTTGGCCGTTTCGTCGCCGCACAGTAACGTCATCGTCGTCGGCGGCAGGGCCGAACTGCGCCAGGCATCGCCCTGCCGGGCGCTCCGTCGATAGAGCAGGATGGCGGCCAGTGCGATGGCCTCGTCCGTCGGCGTTTGCGCGGTCGGCGCGGCGTGCTGCTCGATGAAGGCGGTGGTGGCCGCGCCGCCAGCGAAGACTTCGTGCGACAGCACCTCGATCAGAAACGATTTGTTGCTGGCGACGCCCAGCAGGCCGGTTCGGTCGAGGGCGCGCAGCAGGCGCCGCCGGGCTTCCTCGCGGCTGGCGCCGTGGGCGATCACCTTGGCCAGCATGGGGTCGTAGAAGGGCGTCACGTCCTGCCCCTCCGCGATGCCGTGGTCGACCCGCAGGCCCGGCCCGTCGGCCGGCTGCCAGCCCACGATACGCCCGGTCTGCGGCAGGAAGCCGGCGGCCGGATCCTCGGCATAGAGCCGCACTTCGATGGCGTGGCCGTCGAACCGGACCTCGTCCTGGGTCAGCGGCAGCGTCTCGCCGGCGGCGACGTTCAGTTGCCAGGCGACCAGGTCCTGCCCGGTGATCATCTCGGTGACGGGATGCTCGACCTGCAGGCGCGTGTTCATTTCCAGGAAATAGAACTGGCCATCGGCGTCCAGCAGGAACTCGACGGTGCCGGCGCCGACATAGTCGATGGCGCGGGCCGCGGCGACGGCGGCGGCGCCCATTTCGTCACGTAGATCCGGCGTCACGGCGGGCGAGGGGGCCTCTTCGACCACCTTCTGATGCCGGCGCTGGACCGAGCAGTCGCGCTCGCCCAGGTGGATGACGTTGCCGTGCCGGTCGGCGAAGACCTGGATCTCCACATGCCGGGGCGCGGCAATCGCTTTTTCCAGCAGCAGCTCGCCGGAGCCGAAGGCGTTCTCCGCCTCCGAGCGCGCGCCGGCGATGGCCTGCGCCAGATCGTTGGCGTCCGCGACCAGGCGCATGCCTCGGCCGCCGCCGCCGGCCGCGGCCTTGACCATGATGGGGAAACCGATGCGTGCCGCTTCGGCGGTCAGCGTTGCGTCGCTCTGATCGGCGCCGTCGTAGCCCGGCACGCAGGCGACGCCGGCCTCGGCCATGCGCTGCTTGGCCTGCCGCTTGTTGCCCATCAGCCGGATGGCGTCCGCCGGCGGGCCGATGAACGTCAGGCCGGCTGCCGCGCAGGCCTCGGCGAAATCGGCGTTCTCCGACAGGAAGCCGTAGCCCGGGTGCACGGCATGCGCGCCGCTGCGTCGGGCCGCGTCGACGATGCGGTCGATGTCGAGATAGGACTCGGCGACCGGCGCCGGCCCGATGGCGACGCTTTGATCGGCCGACCGCACATGCAGGGCCTCGGCGTCCGCCGCGCTGTGCACCGCGACCGTTTGGTAGCCCAGCGCGTGCGCCGTCTGGATCACCCGAACTGCAATCTCGCCCCGGTTGGCGATCAGGATCTTGTGGAAATGCATCGCGCTAGCGTGCCCACGTCGCGGGCCGCTTCTCGAGAAAAGCGGCGACCCCTTCCTTCGCCGCATCGCCGCGCATGGCCGTGGCGAAGGACTGCGCGGCTTCCGCCACCACGGTCTCACGGTCGGCGGACAGCGACAGGTGCAGCAACCGCTTGTTCTCGGCCAGCGCCTCCGGCGCGCAGCGGGCGATGGCGTTCAGCACCTCCGCCACCTTCGCTTCCAGCGCCTCGGCGTCCGCTACCACGTGATGGATCAACCCCATCGCCAGCGCCTCTTCCGCCTTCAGCCGCGCACCCGTCACAGCCAGCATGCGGGCCTTGGTCAGGCCGATGCGCTGGGCCACGAATGGGCCGACCTGCGCCGCCGGCAGTCCCAACGTCGCCTCCGGCAGGCCGAAGCGGGCGCTCTCGGTGGCAACCGCGATGTCACAGGTGCAGGTGAAGCCCATGCCGCCGCCCATCACCGCGCCTTCGATGGCGGCGATCACGGCCTGCGGCGCGCGGTTGACCTTTTCCAGCAGCTCGCCGTAACGCCGGTTGCCGGCGATCACCTCGGCGTCATCGGCCGCGCCCGCCTGGTTGCGGCCGAAGCCCTTGATGTCGCCGCCGGCGCAGAAGTTGCCCCCGGCGCCCCGCAGCACGATGGCGCGCACCTCGCGGTCGTCGCGCACGGCGTCGAACACGGCGGTCAGCTCGTTCACCATCTCCGCCGACAGTGCGTTGCGGTTCTCGGGCCGGTTCAGCGTCACGCGCAGGCGCCAGCCGTCGCGGTCCAGCAGCAGGGTCTCGCAGTCCGGCAGCATGGCTCAGGCGTTCCGGCGCTGGGGCAGGGTGCCCATGAACTTGCAGATGATGCTCAGCATGGTCTCGTCCGAGCCGCCGCCGATCGAGCCCAGCCGGCCGTCACGGTAGGAGCGGGCGACGCGGTTCTCCCACGTGTAGCCCATGCCGCCCCAGTATTGCAGGCAGGCATCCGCCACCTCGCGGCTGAGCCGGCCGGCCTTCAGCTTCGCCATCGAGGCGAGCCGGGTCACGTCTTCGCCCGACACATAGAGGTCGACGGCGCGGTAGACCAGGCTGCGCAGCAGCTCGATCTCGGTCTGCAGCTCGGCCAGGCGGAAATGCACGACCTGATTGTCCAGCACCGGCTGGCCGAAGGCCTTGCGCTCGCGCGTGTATTCGATGGTCTCCTCGATCACCTGCTCCAGGCTGATCAGCGACTTGGCCCCCGCCCACAGGCGTTCCTCCTGGAACTGCTGCATCTGGTAGGTGAAGCCCTTGCCTTCCTCGCCGATGCGGTTGCGCTGCGGCACGCGCACCTCGTCGAAGAAGATCTGCGCCGTGTCGGACGAAAACATGCCGATCTTCTTGATCTTGCGGGCGATCTCGATGCCGGGTGTGTCCATGGGCACGCAGATCAGCGACTTGTTGCGATGCGCCTGATCGTCGCTGGTGTTGGCCAAGAGGCAGATCCAGTCGGCCTGGGTGCCGTTCGTCGTCCACATCTTGCCGCCGTTGATGACATAGTCGTCGCCGTCTTTCCGCGCCGTGGTCTTGATCGAGGCGACATCGGAGCCGGCGCCGGTCTCGCTGACGCCGAGACAGGCAACGTAATCGCCCGAGATCGACGGCGCCAGAAACTCGCGCCGCAGCTCGTCCGAACCGTGCCGCGCCAATGCGGGCGTCGCCATGTCGGTCTGCACGCCGATCGCCATCGGCACGCCGCCACAGCGGATATGGCCCAGTTCCTCGGCCATGGCCGCCGCATAGGAATAATCGAGCCCCATGCCGCCGAACTCGGTCGGCTTGGTCACGCCCAGCAGGCCGGCATCGCCCAGCTTCTTGAATACGTCGTGGGCAGGGAAGATTTCGGCCTCTTCCCACTCGTCGACATACGGATTGATCTCCTGCTCGATCAGCTTGCGCAGGCTGCGGCGCAGTTCTTCGTGTTCCGGGGTGTGCATTTCTCTCTCCTCAGCCGCGGGCGACGCCGAAGGTGTTGGGGTTGAGCTTGCGCGCATCCGCCTCACGGCAGACCGCCAGAGTCATACCGAGCACGCGGCGGGTATCGCGCGGATCGATCAGGCCGTCATCCCAGAGCCGCGCCGTCGCGTAGAGCGCCGTCGATTCGGCGTCGATCTGGTCGATGATCGCCTGTTCGGTCTTGGCCAGCGCCGCGCGGTCGACCGACCGGCCGGCGCGGGTGAGTTTCTCTTCGGTGATGATCGACATCACGCGCGCGGCCTGTTCGCCGCCCATCACCGAGATCCGGTTGTTGGGCCAGGCGAAGATGAAGCGCGGATCGAACGAGCGGCCGCACATGCCGTAATTGCCGGCGCCGAACGAGCCGCCGATATGCAGCGTGATCTGCGGCACGGTGGCGTTGGCGACAGCCTGGATCATCTTCGAGCCGTGCTTGACGATGCCGGCGGCCTCGGCCTCGCGCCCGACCATGTAGCCGGTCGTGTTCTGCAGATAGATGATCGGCGTATGCGACTGGCAGCAGAGCTGGATGAACTGCGCCGCTTTCACCGAGCCCTGCGGGTCGATCGGGCCATTGTTACCGATGATGCCGCAATTCAGGCCTTCAATGGCGGCATGGCCGCAGACCGTGGCGATGCCGTAGGCCGACTTGAACTCCAGAAAGTCCGACGCGTCGACGATGCGAGCGACGACCTCACGCACATCGTAAGGCTTTCGGTAGTCGGTCGGCACCACGCCCAGCAGCTCTTCCGCGTCGTATTTCGGCGGCGGCGCCTCGGTGGCGCCGTTCGGCCGGTCCCAGGACAGTTTCGCCATTACCTGCCGAGCGATCTCGACCGCCTCGGCGTCGTCCTCGGCGACATATTCCGCCGTGCCGGCGACATGCGCGTGCAGGCCGGCGCCGCCCAGCTCCTCGTCATTGGCGATCTCGCCCGTCGCCGCCCGCAGCAGCGGCGGCCCCGCGAGGAAAATCTTCGCCCGCTCGCGCACCACGATCACATAATCCGACAGGCCGGGCACGTAGGCGCCGCCCGCCGTCGACGAGCCATGCACCACCGTCACCTGTGGCAGGCCAGCGGCCGACAGCCGGGCCTGGTTGGCGAAGCCGCGGCCACCCTCGACGAACAGCTCGGACTGGTACAGCAGATTGGCGCCGGCGCTCTCCACCAGCGCGATCGTCGGCAGCTTGTTCTCGGACGCGATCTGCTGGCTGCGCAGCTTCTTCTTCAGGCCCATGGGCGCGGTGGCGCCGCCCTTGATGCCGCTGTCGCTGACCGAAACCATGCAGCGGATGCCGCTGACCGTGCCGATGCCGGTAATGCTGCCGCCGCCGGTGACATTCTCGGCGCCGTCGTCATCGTGCATGCCGAGCCCGGCCAACGTCGACAGTTCCAGAAACGGCGCGCCGCGATCCAGCAGCCGGTCCAGACGCTTGCGCGGCAGCAACTGCCCGCGGCGGTCGAATTTAGGCTTGGCGCGGGCGGAATTGGCGGCAATCCGACGCTCGATATCGCGAAACCCGTCGATCAGGGCCAGCATGGCCGCGCGATTGTCCGCGAACGCGGACCCCTGCAGGTCGATCTGTGACTCGATAGCCGGCATCAGGACCGGCTCGACGGCGGCAAGAGCGCGATTGCCCGACCGGTCGTGTCAAATCTGCCGCATTTCCGGGGCGTCATGGCGGCCCGCACCTCCCAATACGGCCCTTTGCACTGACAAAGGCGGAAAAGCGATTGAAATCGCCGCCGGGGCCTGCTTTTTCGTTGCTACGCGACGAAATGTAGCTTGACGTTTACGTCAACGTCAAGCAAACCGGCGCCGAAGTGGCGAAAAGGGAGAGCAACATGAGCCTGGAAGACTTGACCAACAATCTCCGCGACCGCGTCGGCGACGATGCCGGGCTGGGCGCACGCGTGAAGTTCGATTTCGGCGATGACGGCATGATCTTCATCGACGGCGCATCAACACCCAACACGGTCTCCAACGAAGACGCCGAGGCCGACTGCACCATCAGCATCACCATGGAGGACTTTCAGTCCATGTCGGCGGGCGAGCTGGACCCGACCTCGGCCTTTATGATGGGCAAGCTCAAGGTCGACGGCGATATGAGCATCGCCATGAAGCTGCAGGGCCTACTGGGCTAGAAGTCGGTCCATGGACTTCGGTCCCGACTTCTTCGCCGAGGGCCGGCAAAAGCTCTACAGCTCGGTGCTCTCGGACGTGCTGGACAGCCTCGGCTGTCCGGAACACGCCATGGCGGCGGCGATCCGACCGCTCGACGAAGCCTCGGTACTGTTCGGTCGCGCCCGCACCGGCCAGTACATCGACAGTTTCGAGGTTGTCGAGGGCGAGAACCCCTACGCCACCGAGATCGCGCTGGTCGACGATCTGACACCGGACGACGTGGCGGTGCTGAATTGCGGCGGCACCGAGCGCTACGCCGCCTGGGGCGAACTGCTGACCACGGCGGCGCTGGCGCGGGGCGCCGCGGGCGCGGTCATCGACGGCCAGACCCGCGACGTCAAGCCGATCCGCGAGACGGGCTTCCCGGTTTTCGCGCGCGGCATCGGCATGCTCGACGCCAAGGGGCGCGGCTACATGCAGGCCTTCGACCTGCCGGTGCAGTGCGGCGGCGTCCTGGTGCGGCCGGGCGATCTTGTCTTCGCCGATATCGACGGCGCGCTCGTCATTCCGGTGGAACAGGCGGAAGCGGCCGTGCGGCTGGCGCTGGAGAAGGTCGCGGCCGAGGATACCGTGCGCGCCGAGCTTGCCCGTGGCGACCGGCTCGCCGACGTATTCGAGCGGCACAAGATTCTTTGAACACGATGGCCGGCCGCCGGGCGGTCGGATGTGTTAGGTAGGCATTGTCATGTCGAAGCCGTTTATTGCCAATGTAGCGCTCGCAGGACTGATCGCGGTCTTTGCTGGCTTGGCCGTCGTCGTGCCGACGTCGCGGGCAGCCGATTCCGGCGGTCAATTCGC
Source organism: Alphaproteobacteria bacterium (assembly GCA_965232515.1). Lineage (GTDB taxonomy): Bacteria > Pseudomonadota > Alphaproteobacteria > JANQKO01. The sequence continues at coordinate 5,477,996 of CBDDPY010000002.1, forward strand.
CATCGACGGCATTGGCGCCGTCCGCTGTGACCGGTTCATTGCCGATACCGAGGCGCGTAACAGGCGTTTGAGTGAGTATGGTGGCTGGGTAACGGGCTATCTGACGGCGCTCAATCGCTTCGACGGCGACACCTTCGATGTGACGCCTTGGCAGGGTACGCAGTATCTGATCCTGGCGCTGATCAACTATTGTCGCCAGAACACTGAAATGCCGTTTCATCAGGCCGTGGCGATCCTGGGCCAAAGCCTGAAGTCGAACAGGCTCGCCACACGGTCCGAGTTGGTGCCGGTCGAGCAGGACGGCAAGCGCATGCTGGTCTACGTCGAGGTCTTGCGCCGCCTGCAGCAGCAGTTGAAAGACCAGGGTTTCGCCATCGGCGTCGTCGACGGCCAGTACGGACCCAACACCGCCACCGCGCTCAAGGAATTTCAGGTCACGCAAGGTCTGGAGCCGACCGGCCTGCCCGATCAGGCCACGCTGAATCAGCTCTTCTACGCCGCAACCGGCGGCGCCAATTGATTCGTTCCTAGCCCAATCCGTCCGTACCGGCGCCGCAGACGATGGCGCAGACGCGGGCCTTCGGTTCTGGCTGGTAGGCCTCGGCCTGCAAGGCCGCGACCGCCGCCGCGCCCGACAGCTCGGCGGCGATGCCGAACTCGAACCACAACCATTGCGCTGCGGCCCGCATGTCGTCGTCCGTGATTAGCACGATCTCGTCGACGCAACGGCCGATGATCTCGAAGTTGATCTCGGCGCTTCGCCGCGGCGCCAGCGTGCCGGCCTCGGTCTCGATCCGCTCCAGCGTCACCAGTTCGCCCGCCTTGAGGCTCTCGTAGAGCGTCGGCGCCCCGGTTGCCTCGACGCCGATGACCTTGATGTCGGGCTTCAGCGCCTTGGCCGCCGTCGCGATGCCGGAGATCAGGCCGCCGCCGCCGATCGCCACCAGCAAAACGTCGATATCGGGATCGTCCTCGATGATCTCCAGCGCCGTCGTGCCCTGTCCGGCGATCACGTCGGCGTCGGCGAAGGGATGCGCGTAGGTCAGGCCGTCGCGCGCCGCCGCCGCCAGGGCCTCGGCGTTGGCCTCGTCCCAGACCGCGCCGTGGATGATTACCTCGGCGCCCCAGGCCCGCAGCTTGTCGGCCTTGGCCTTGGGCGTGCTCTCCGGCAGATAGATGCGCACGGGCGCGCCCGCCTGCCAGCCGGCATATGCGACGCCCAGACCGTGATTGCCGCCGGACGCCGTCACCAGGCCACGGGCGGTCTCGGCGGCCGACAGCGTGGTCAGCTTCGCGGTCGCGCCACGCGCCTTGAACGACCCGATCGCCTGCAGGCATTCGAGCTTCATCACCACGGGACCGGCATGCGGCAGCGGTGCATGCATGGCCGTGGCCGGCAGCATCGGCGTGCGCCGCACGCGCCCTTCGATCCGCGCCGCCGCGGCGCGGACATCGTCCAAAGTCACGCTCATAAGAAATCCGTTTTGGTTAGGCGGATATGGTCGCCAAGCCCTGGTTCAATACCACGACATCGCGCTCGACGATACGCGAGCGGAATTGCGCGCCTGTGTCCGTCCGCCAAATCGTTGTTTCAATTGTTTCGCCCGGAAACACCGGCGCCGTGAAACGCGCGGCAAAGCCGGTCAGGCGTTCGGGCTGGTAGTCGCAGCACTCGGCGACGATGGCGTGGCAGGCGTTGCCCCAGGTGCAGAGCCCATGCAGGATCGGCCGGTCGAAGCCGGCCTTGGCGGCGAAGTCGGGATCGCAGTGCAGCGGGTTGGGATCGCCGCTCAGGCGATAGATCAGCGCCGCCTGCGGCAGCGTCGCGTAGCTGACCACCGCGTCCGGCGCCCGCTCCGGCGGGTCGGGCAGCTTTTCCGGGCCGCCGGACGGGCCGCCGAAACCGCCGTCGCCGCGCGCGAAGACCACCGATTCCATGGTGCAGAGGGCTGCGTTCGATCCGGCCTCGCGGAGCGTGTTTTCGACCACCAGCAGCGCGCCCCGGCCCTCGCCCTTGTCGTAGGCCGCAGTGATGCGCGGCTTGGAGAGGATCTCGGCCGCCGGCGGCAGGGGCCGGTGCATGGTCAACCGCTGCTCCCCGTGCACGGACATGAAAAGGTTGATGCCGGAATCGAACAACAGGCTGTCGTCCCAGGCGATCACCGTCGCCATGCTGGGCATGACCTTCAGGTTTTTCTCGTAGACGAAGTCGAGTTGCCGCCGGTCCATGGGATCGGCGCCCATGCCAATGCCGGCGGCATAGAGCATGCAGTCGCGCTGATCGTAGCGGTAGGTTTCCTCCGGGATATCGAGTTCCAGCAGGCTGTCGAGCGTCACCTCGCGCGGCGACTGCAGACTGCGCGCGATCGCCTGCTCGAACGTCATTCGCCCCAATGTCATGGCCATGAAAGCAGCCCCGTTTCCGTCCCGTCTGGCGTCAAAGCAGTGCAGACCCATGGCCGACGTGTCAAGTCCGCCGCGGCCGTGATATGTACGGCGGAACCGGATTGCGGGAGAGATGTCGACCATGGCCTACGAAACCCTGACGCTCGACGTGAGCGAGCATGTCGCGACGGTGACGTTGAACCGCCCGGACGCGCTCAACACCATGAACCAGGTGTTCTGGCAGGAGATGGTCGACGTCTTCACCGAGATCGACGAGACCGCGGCCGTGCGCGCCGTGGTGCTGGCCTCGACGGGCAAGCATTTCACCGCCGGCATCGACCTGAACGATCTGGGCAACGTGGTTCTGGCCAGCGAGGGCGACGAGGGCCGGAAGCGCGAGCGGCTGCGCCGCCTGGTGCTGGAGCTGCAGGAGAGCTTCAACGCGCTCGAGCGTTGCCGGGCGCCGGTTCTGGTGGCGGTGCATGGCGGCTGCATCGGCGGCGGCATCGACATGATCACCGCGGCCGACATGCGCTACTGCACCGAGAACGCGTTCTTCTGCATCCACGAGATAAATGTCGGCATGACCGCCGATGTCGGGACGCTGCAGCGTCTGCCGCACCTGATCCCGTCGGGCGTCGCGCGCGAACTGGCCTATACCGGCCGCCGCATGTATGCCGAAGAAGCGAAAGAAGTGGGCCTCGTCAACGCCGTCTATCCCGACCAGGCGGCGATGCTGGACGCCGTGCAAGGCATCGCGGCCGAGATCGCCTCGAAATCGCCGCTCGCCGTCACCGGCACCAAGGAAATGCTGAACTACACGCGCGACCACACGGTCGCCGATGCGCTGAACTACATCGCCACCTGGAACGCGGGCATGCTGATGTCCGACGATCTCGGCGAGGCCATCGCTGCACAACAGCAGAAGCGTGAGGCGGGTTTCGCCGATCTGCTGCCGCCGAAACGCATGGTCCGTCGGCGCGCCTAGCTGGCTCCCAGCTTTTTCCAGACGCCGCTGGCGGTCATCAGGGTCCGGTCGCCGGCGATCAGTTCGCCGCGCACGAAAACCAGCGCGCGGGTCTGGCGCGTGACCTGGCCGCGGCATTCGATCCAGTCGCCGGGCCGCGCCGGGGCCAGAAAGTCCGTGTGCAGGCTGACCGTGGCGCAGGCGCGTTTGTCGATCGCGTGCCAGACCAGTGAGCCCATCGTGCGGTCGATGAAGGTCATCAGCATGCCGCCATGGATCACGCCGCGCGGATTGATATGCCGCGCCTCGGCCAGAAATCCGTGCACCGGACCGTCGTCGGTCTCCTTCCGAAAATACGGGCCGACCATGGCGTCGAAGCCGGGCGGTTCATCGATCGGCATAAAGCCTTCTGGCGGTGCTGATGTCACGCGATTACTCCTGCGACAAACGATGTCGCCGGCCGTGCGGTTGCGCGGCGGCGATCAAATCGACAACAAATCGGAAGGCCAACGGATAGATCTCGGGATCTTCGCTGGCCCGGGGGCCGCCCACATTCAGCCATCGGATTCGGTTCGCCGCAAGCCAGGCGTGCACGCGCCGCACGGCCCCGGTATCGGCGGGATCGACAACCACGCGCGGCCTGGCGACCGTCGCTGCCCGCACCGTCAGCGCGGTACCGCCGCGCGGCCGCGCACGCGCCAGCACCAGCGTGCCGTCGCTGTCACGGATGTTCCACAAGGTCCGTTGGCAGACCCGTGCGAGCGGTGTCTCGCGCAACGGATAACGCCCGTTGATGCGTCCGTCCTCGGCCCAGCGGCCGCGTGGACACCAGCCGCCGACCGCCAGTCCGGTCGCCCGCGCGGCGTCGAGGGCGGCCCGGTCGACGCCGGTCTGTCCGCCGGAGACGATGCCGGCCAATCCGTGATATGACGCTGTCCGGCGTTTTTGGACTGGTTGGGGAGTATTCGGCATGAGCGTGACGATCTACCACAATCCGCGGTGCAGCAAATCGCGGCAGACGCTGGCGCTGCTGCGCGAGAACGGCGTCGAGCCGAAAATCATCGAATATCTGCAAACACCGCCAAGCGAGCCGGAGCTGAAGAAAATTCTCGGCCAGCTCGGCCTCGCCCCGCGCGAGTTGATGCGTCGCAAGGAAGCCGAGTACAAGGTGAACGGCCTCGACGACGACAGTCTGAGCGATACGGAGCTGATCGCCGCCATGGTCGCGCACCCGAAGCTGATCGAGCGTCCGATCGTGCTGGCGAACGGCAAGGCCGCACTGGGCCGCCCGCCCGAAAGCGTGCTCGAGATCCTTTAGACGCTGCGGCCGACGTGAGCTGTTGGCCGCCGACCGGGTTAATCGCGGATTCGCCGCGTGGCGATCTGCTCCAGCGTTTCAAAGGCGTCGTCGTAGAAACGGCTGAAATAGGCCGCGAAAAAGCCCGTCCGACGGTCGCGGCGCACGGCGGTAGCGATCAAGAGGGCGCTCAGAACCTTGCCGCCCATATCGCAGGAGAGCTCCACCGGGAACTCGTCGTCCTCGCGCCGCCGGCCGTTATAGCCCTTGATTGCGAAGCCGCCCATGCTCCAGTCGAGCGTCTTGTAGGTCTTGCCGTCGAACCGGACCGTCAACTGCGGTTGCGTCCGGCGCTTGTCGCGCCGCCGGTTGGCGCCATCGGCTGCCCTTTTGCTGGTTTTAGCTAGCATGTCTATTCCACCTTTCGGATTGGATAGCACGCGTGCGGTATCCAATCCGTTAACAGGCGATGAATGGGCGCCCGCTTATCGGTGACTTGAAGGGCCGAAAACTCCCGGTTTTCCAGGGATTCGGAATGACCGGCCGGTGACGGCGTTAACGTCGGTTAACTTTGTGCGAATGCGGCGCGCAGTGCCTTGGCGGATTGATCGATGGCCTCGCGACCGGCATCGACGGCGCCCGACATCGAGTAAAACCCGTGAATCATGCCCGAATAGTTGGTGAGCTCGACGTCGACGCCCGCGTCCTTCAGCCGTTCGGCATAGGCAACGCCCTCGTCGCGCAGCGGGTCGTAGCCGGCGACGATGACCAAAGCCGGCGGCAGGCCCGACAAGTCCGGGCAAAGCAGGGGCGCATACCGCGGGTCCTGGCGATCGGCCGGATTCGGCGTGTACAGGCTGAAGAACCATTCGATATTACGCCGGGTCAGCAGATAACCCTCGGCGAAGTCGTGGTGCGAGGCCGAATCCGGCGCTGGCGCCGTGCATGGATAGACCATTAGTTGGAACGCAAGATCGGGACCGCCGCGGTCGCGGGCGGCGATGGCCGTGACGGCGCTCAGGTTGCCGCCCGCGCTGTCCCCGGCCACGGCGATCCGGTTTGGATCGCCACCAAATTCCTGCGCGTGTGCGGCCGTCCATGCCAACGCCGCGTAGCAGTCGTCGGGGGCGGCCGGAAAGGCGTGCTCCGGCGCCAGCCGATAGTCGACCGAGACGACGATGCAGTCTGCCTTTAACGCGAGCGCCCTGCAGATCGAGTCGTAGCTCTCCAAGCCGCCGATAACGAAACCGCCGCCATGTAGCCAGAGCAGCACCGGCAGCGGCGCATCCGCCGCCGGCTCGCGCGGCGTATAGATGCGGACCGGTATCGGTCCATTCGGCCCGTCGACCGCGCGGTCTGTGCTGTTGAACACCTCGGCCGGCTCGGCGTCGAGCACGGTGACCGTCTGTTCGAACTGCACCCGCGCCTCGGCCGGCGACAGCTCGCACAATTCCGGATAGCCGGCGTTCTTCACCAGGTCGAGGACATATTCGATCTGCGGGTCGAGGGACATGGCGCTTACTCGCATTTGTGGAACGTATCTGGCGCCAAATCATAACGGCGCGCCACCGGCCGCGCCATGACGACCGCGTGGCAAATGCGGGCGGGTGTAGCGCCGCGGCCGCGGACGGTCAGGTTCGCCGCCGTGAGCGCAAAAACTAGCCGCTCTTCTGGATGGCGAACTTACCGGTGGCCTTGTAGTCCGCGATCGCCTTTTTCAGCTGGGTGTATTCGCTGCAGCCGAAGAAGCAGGCGCTGTCCAGCACCTTCAGCCGCGCCTCCGCCGCCGGCAGATCGCCGAGCTTGAGATAGAGCTCGCCCAGATATTCGTTGGCGCCGCGGTGCGACGGCTTGATCGTCAGCGCCTGCTGGTAGTAGCGCAGCGCCGCCTCGGTCTCGCCCTTGCGGCTGTTGATGTAGCCGAGATAGTTGAAGGCGTCGGCGTTCTTCGGATCGGCGGCGACGACCTTCTGCAGCAACGGCGCCGCGCCGTCATAGTCCTTGGCCGCGACCAGCTTTTTCGCGGACTTCCAGTCCGGGTCTTCCGGCGTGCTGACTGTTTCGCGATCGTCGCTCTGCGCCGCCTGTGCGGGCGCGGCGCCCAGAACGCCACCGAAAGCGAGCGCGCCGACCAGCGCCAGGATGGCAGGGATTCGCATCATCGACTTCCTGTCCCATGGGAATTGCTCAATGCTCATTATACGCCCGTCATGCCGGATGCATCCCCGGCGGGCCGGCTTGGCACGAAATTGTTACCGTACGTTGAGAAGGCGACTGCGCCCGGTCGCGGCCTTGGCGTACCCGAGCTCGGACCGATCGACCTGGCAAACCATGACGCTCGCGGTCGGATTGGGCTATGCTGAGGGCAACGTCTCGCACATCCATGAGGCACTGGCCGGCCTCGATGCACGGGCCGTGTTCGCGCCAAACCAACCGATGAGCCCAGGGGAATGACATCATGAGCGACAAGCAGCCGCTGGCTTTCCGGCTTCACAGCGCCGACAACGTCGTCGTCGCGCGCGCCGACATCCTGCCGGGAACCGAGCTGCCGGGCGAGGGGGTGACGGCCGGCGGCCACGTGCCGGCCGGACACAAGATCGCCACGGCGGCGATCGCAGTCGGCGAGCCGGTGGTGAAATACGCTCAGATCATCGGCTTCGCCACCGCCGACATCGCGCCCGGCGAGCATGTGCATACGCAGAATGTCGAGGTCCGCGATTTCGAGCGCGATTACCTGTTCGGCCAGGACGCCAAGCCGACGCAGTACTTCAACGACACAGAACGCGCCACGTTCCAGGGCATCGTGCGCGCCGACGGACGGGTCGCGACGCGCAACTATATCGGCGTGCTGACCAGCGTGAATTGCTCGGCCACGGTCGCGCGTTACATCGCCGACACGTTCCGGGGCGGCGCGCTCGACGACTATCCCAACGTCGACGGTGTCGTCGCGCTCACCCACGGCACGGGCTGCGGCATGGCCGCCTCGGGCGAGGGCTACGAGGCCCTGCAACGCACCATTTCCGGTTATGCCCGGCATCCGAACTTCGACGCCGTGCTGATCGTCGGCCTCGGCTGCGAGGCGAACCAGATCGGTGCGCTGATGGAGAACGAGGGTCTGGAGATGGGCGAGGCGTTGCACGCCATGACCATCCAGGACACCGGCGGCACGGCCGCGACGGTCAAGGAGGGTGTCGCCCGCATCAAGGAAATGCTGCCACGGGCCAACCGGGCGACGCGTGAGACGGTGCCGGCGAGCGAGTTGATCCTGGCACTGGAGTGCGGCGGCTCGGACGCCTATTCCGGTATCAGCGCCAATCCGTCGCTGGGCGCCGCCGCCGACCTGCTGGTCCGGCACGGCGGCACGGCCTGCCTCGCCGAGACGCCGGAAATCTACGGCGCCGAGCACTTGCTCACCCGGCGCGCCGTCAGCCGCGAGGTCGGTGAGAAGCTGATCGACAAGATCCGCTGGTGGGAGGATTACACCGCACGGAACAAAGGCGAGATGAACAACAATCCCTCGCCTGGCAACAAGGCCGGCGGCCTGACCACGATCCTGGAGAAGTCGCTCGGCGCCGCCGCCAAGGGCGGCACGAGCAACCTGGTCGACGTCTACGGCTATGCCGAGCCGATCACCGCCAAGGGCTTCGTGTTCATGGACACGCCCGGCTACGACCCGGCGTCGGTCACCGGCATGGTCGCCGGCGGCGCCAATGTCTGCTGTTTCACCACCGGCCGCGGCTCGGTGTTCGGCTGCAAACCCACGCCGTCGCTCAAGCTCGCCACCAACTCGACCATGTACAACCGCATGGCCGACGACATGGACATCAATTGCGGCCTCGTTGTCGACGGCGAGGCCTCGGTGGCCGAGATGGGCGAAAAGATCTTCGACAAGATCCTGCGCACGGCGTCGGGCGAACAGACCAAGAGCGAGGAACTCGGCTTCGGCGACGATGAATTCGTCCCCTGGACCGTCGGCGCCGTGATGTAGGCGGCGCTGTCGCCGGCGGGGTTATAAATCCCTCTCCCGCTTGCGGGAGAGGGAGGGGCCCGCGGCCCAGCAGGGCCGTGGGAGGGTGAGGGCCCATGGTGACGTGGAAGAAGAAGCCAACGAAGAACGCCCGCATGCTGCGCCGAGACCTGACGGACGCGGAACGCAAGCTGTGGTACCGCCTTCGTGACCGTCGGCTCAAAGGCCGCAAGTTCCGGCGGCAATACGCCATCGGCCGCTACCTCGTCGACTTCGTGTGCCTCGAAGAGATGCTCGTCGTCGAAGTCGATGGCGGCCAGCACGCCGATGCTGTCGCTGAAGACGCCGTTCGATCAAATTGGCTGGAGGGTCAGAGCTTCCGTGTCTTGCGGTTCTGGAACAATGATGTGTTGAAGAATATCGACGGCGTCCTCACCCAAATCGCGGGCTCGTTCGGCCCTCACCCCGACCCTCTCCCGCAGGCGGGAGAGGGGGCGTTAACCGGCGATAATCGCCCTTGATGGCTACTTCTCCATAATGTCGTCTCTTTCATCAAAACCCAATAAGAAGGACCTCCCCCATGCGTGACCGTTTCGCAATTCCCGGCAAGACCGCTCTGGTGACGGGCAGCAGCCGCGGGCTCGGCTGGGCTATCGCCAAGGGGCTGGCCGAGAGCGGCGCGCATGTCGTGATCAATGCCCGCAACGCCGACGCCTGCGCCGAACGCGTGGCCGAGCTCGAGGCCGGAGGCCACCAGGCCTCCGTCGCCGCGTTCGACGCCGCCGACTTCGACGCCGCCAAGGCCGCCGTTGCCGAGATCACCGGCCGTCGGGGCAGTCTCGACGTGCTGGTCAACAATGCCGGCATGGTCCATCGCCAGCCGCTGCTTGAATGGTCGGACGCCGACTGGTTGCGCATGATGGACGTGAATCTGAACGCCTGCTTCGTGCTCGCACGCGAGGCGGCGCGCGGCATGGTCGATCGCGGCTGGGGCCGGATCATCAATGTCGGCTCGGTGCTGAGCTTCGTCGCCCGGCCGACCATCCCCGGCTATGTCGCGACCAAGCACGGTCTCGCCGGCCTGACCAAGGCGCTCGCTACCGAGTTTGGGCCGAAGGGCGTCACGGCGAACGCCATCTGTCCCGGCTATTTCGCCACCGAGTTGAACGTCACGCTGAAGGAAGATGCCGAATTCAACGCGCTGGTCACGGGCCGCACACCGGTCGGCCGCTGGGGCGAGCCGGACGAGCTCGCCGGTCTTGCTATTTATCTTGCCTCCAACGACGCGGCTTACATGAACGGCGCCATCATCCCCATCGACGGCGGCATCGTCGCTGCGATGTACTAACTAACTGCTGACGCTGCGTTCCAGTGCCGGGTAGCGGGCAGCGAGCGTGGCCGCGCGGGCGGTCATGAAGGCCGTCAGCGCCAGCCAGAGGCCGTGGTTGCCGAGCAGGGGTTCGAAGGCGTAGAGGGCGGCGAGAAAGACGCCGAACGACAGCAGCATCATGTTGCGCATATCGGCGCTGCGCGTGGCGCCGATGAAAATCCCGTCGAGCTGGTAGCCCCAGACCGCGATCAGCGGCATGGCGATGATCCACCATTGATAGGTCTCGGCCAGCGCCCGCACCTCGGGCACGCCGGTCAGCACGTTGATCAGAAGATAGCCGAGGCCGGCATAGACCGCTGCATAGGCGAGCGCGCAGATCAGCGCCCAGATCGTGGTCATCCGCACGGCCTCGCGCAGCGCCTGGCGGTCGCGCGCGCCGACCGCGCCGCCGACCAGCGCCTCGACCGCGAACGCGAAGCCGTCGAGGCCGAACGCGAGGAAGCTGATGAAGTTCAGCAGCACCGCGTTCGCCGCCAGGATCTCGTCGCCGGCCGCGGCGCCGCGCGCCTTGAAGATGGCGAAGGCCATCAGCACGCACATCGTGCGGACAAAGATGTCGAAGTTCACGACCAGCATCCGCTGCAGGCGCTCCAGCAGCACGATCCTCGCCCATTGGAAATGACCGCCGACGGTCTTCAGGTTGCCCGGCACCAGCGCCAGTCCAATGGCGACGCCGCCGTATTCGGCGATCAGCGTGCCCAGCGCCACGCCCGGCACGCCCCAGCCAAACCCGATCACGAAGATCAGCGTCAGCACGATGTTGATGCCGTTGGTGGCGATCTGCAGGATCAGCACCGCCTTGGTGTTGCGGATGCCGATGAACCAGCCCATCAGCGCGAAGTTCGCCAGCGCCGCCGGCGCGCCCCAGATCCGGATCGCCAGGTACTCGCGCGCCAGCCGCTCGACATCAGCGCTGGCGTCGATCAGGCCGAAGGCGACGGCGGCGATGACGTCCTGGAACAGGATCGAGGCGAGGCCGAAGACCACGGCGAGCAGCAGCGCCCGGCCCAGGTTGGCGCGGACTTCGTCGCCGTCGTCGGCGCCGAACGCCTGCGCCGTGAACCCGGTCGTGCCCATGCGCAGGAAGCCGAAGGCCCAGTAGATGATGGTGAAGATCATCGCGCCGACGGCGACCGCGCCCAGGTAATAGGCCGCCGGCAGGTGCCCGACCACGGCGGTGTCGACCGCGCCCAGCAGCGGCACCGTCGAGTTCGACAGGATGATCGGTCCCGCCAGCCGCCAGACCCGGCCATGCGTGACCGGTTCCAGGCGCGCCAGCCGCGTCTGATCGTTCATGGCGGCGATCATAGCGGCTTGCCGAATGCACCGCGCCATATCACTTTGCTGCCATGACGCTGAGGATTGTGCACCATCCCGCCTATGTCGCGAGCCTGCCCGACGGCCACCGGTTTCCGATGGACAAGTTCGGCCGCCTGATCGAGGTGCTGCGCGCCGACGGGCTGGCGGCCAACGGCAACTGCCACATGCCCGAACCGGCGCCGCGCTGGTGGCTGGAGCTGGCGCATGACGCCGAGTATGTCGGCGACATCCTGGATCTCACCGCCGGGCCCGAAACCATGCGCCGCATCGGGCTGCCGCTGACGCCTTCGCTGGTGGCGCGCTCGCGGCTCGCCGTCGCCGGCACCGTGCTCGCAGCCGGGCTGGCGTTGGACCACGGCCTTGCCTGCAACACCGCCGGCGGCAGCCACCATGCCCAGAGCGGAACCGGCGCCGGCTTCTGCGTCTTCAACGACGTTGCCGTCGCCGCCCGCGTCATGCAGGCCCACGGCCGGGCGCTGCAGATGCTGGTGATCGATCTCGACGTGCATCAGGGCGACGGCACGGCCGAGATCTTCCGCGGCGACGCCGCGGTCTTCACCTTCTCCATGCACGGGCAGAAGAACTATCCCGTGCGCAAGCAGACGAGTGACCTCGACGTGCCGCTGCCCGACGGCATGGGCGATGACGCCTATCTGACGACGTTGCGCGAGAGCCTGGATCTGGTCTGGTCGCGCGTCCAGCCCGATCTCGTCTTCTACAACGCCGGCGTCGATCCGCACGCCGACGACCGGCTTGGGAAGCTCGCCTTGAGCGATGCGGGTCTCCTCGCCCGCGACCGCTTGGTGATCGACGATTGCCGGACCCGCGGCTTGCCGCTCGCCGGGGTCATCGGCGGCGGCTACGGCGCCGACATCGACGCCATCGCCCGCCGCCACGCGCTGCTATACCAAGCCGCGCTTGAAGCGACGTCGGTCTAAAGCGGCTGCCAGCCGGTGCCGTAGTGGCCGAAGGTCAGCAGATCCGGATGCAGAATCTCGGCCAGGATCTCCAGCGAATCGGCGACGCGCGGTCCCGGCCGGTTGAAATACTGATGCCCGTCGGTCAGGTAGACCCGGCCGGCGCGCACCGCGCGCAGCCGCGACCAAATGTCCGACGCGGCCAGGGTCGGCATCTCCTCGCGCGTCCGGGCGATGTCGAAGCCGCAGGGCATGACGATGACGACATCGGGGTCGGCCGCGGCGAGCGCCTCCCAGGTCAGCCAGGGCGAGTGGACGCCGGCCGCGCCGAACAGATTGACGCCGCCCGCCATCGTCACCAGCTCCGGCAGCCAGTTGCCGGCCGCCATCAATGGATCGATCCACTCGATGCAGGCGACCGTCGGCCTGGCCCTCATGCTGGCCGCGACGTCCGAGACGGCCGCCATGCGCCGCTGCAGCGCCGCCACCAGATCGTCACCGCGATCCGCCGCGTTGAGCGCCGCCGCCGCGGTCCGGATATCGGCCCAGATTCCGTCGAGCGCCGTCGCCTCGAGCGAGACCAGCCGGGTGTCGTGGCCGGTGAGGCCGGCAACTGCCTCTTCCACCTGGTGGAGCGCGACGGCGCAGACCTCGCATTGCGTTTGGGTGACAACATGCGTCGGCGAAAGCTCGCGCAGGCGCTGGGTGTCGACCTCGTAGATCGATAAAGCGTCGCGCAGCCGTTCTTTCACCTGCCGGTCGATTTCCGCGCTGGAACGGCTGACGTCGAGACGTGCCGCGGTGCAGGCCGGCAGTTCTTCGACCTTTTTCGGGTAGTCGCATTCATGGCTGCGGCCGACAAGATGGTCGACGAAGCCCAGGGCCGCGACGATCTCGGTCGCGCTGGGCAACAACGAGACGATGCGCGGATCGGACATCGTTGGCGGTCGAGCTCCGGGGCGGCGCGATGATTGACGTCCAATGATAGCGGATTAAATCCGACTTTGTGGAATTTCGGTCCATTTGGCGATGGACTCGGCCGGAACAACACGACGAAAATGTGGGTTGTTCCAAAAGCGTAACAAAACTGACGGCAAACCGTCATGAGCAAAAGGTTAACAGGTTGATCGAGGCATGACAGCACGGTCTCGGGCCCGTGGCTGCTGTAGCGACTGAGGAGAACCGCACATGAAGCCGACCGACACCCCAGGTGTATCTCGCGCTGAAGCCTACGAGCTTTCCGAAGATACGCCGACCAACCCTTCAACCATGCCGACAATGGGCGACATCATCGCCAAGCGGCTCGACCGGCGCACGGTGCTGCGCGGCGCGCTGACGACGACGGCGCTCGCCGCCACGGTCGGCCCGCTGGTCACGCTCGGCAGCAAGACGGCGCAGGCCAAAGGTCCGTCGTTCGATTTCGAAGAAATCCAGCACGGCGTCGACGAGACGCACCATGTCGCGCCGGGCTACGACGCCGACATCCTGATCCGCTGGGGCGACAAGCTGGCCCCGGATGCGCCCGACTTCGATCCGATGAACCAGACCGCCGCGGCGCAGGAACAGCAGTTCGGCTACAACAACGACTATCTCGGCTTCGTGCCGCTGAACGACGACGGCAGCCGGGCGCTGCTCTGCGTCAACCACGAATACACCAACGAAGAGCTCATGTTCCCGGGCCTCGGCCGGCAGGACAAGATCGATTTCGTTGGCATGACCGAGGAACTGGTCAATATCGAGATGTCGGCGCACGGCGGTTCGGTCGTCGAGGTCGAGAAGACCGGCGGCAAATGGCAAGTCGTCCTCGACAGCAAGTACAACCGCCGGCTGACGATGCGCACCACCGAGATGGCGCTCAGCGGGCCTGCCGCCGGACACGACCGTCTGAAGACATCGGCCGACGCGACGGGACGTCGGGTGATCGGTACGCTCAACAACTGCGCCGGCGGCATCACGCCCTGGGGTACCTACCTGATGGCCGAGGAGAACTTCCACGGCTATTTCCAGGGCGATATTGCCGGCAGTACCGAGGAGCGCAACCACAAGCGCTATGGCGTGCCGGGTGGCTGGTACGGATGGGCCAAGTTTCACAAGCGCTTCGACGTCAGCGCCGAACCAAACGAGCCGAACCGGTTCGGCTGGGTCACCGAGGTCGATCCGATGGATCCAAGCTCGATGCCGAAAAAGCGCACGGCGATGGGGCGCTTCAAGCACGAGGGCGCCGAGAGCATTGTCAACGCCGACGGTCGCGTCGTGGTCTATTCCGGCGACGACCAACGCTTCGACTATCTCTACAAGTTCATCTCGGCCGGCCGTTACAATCCGGACGATCGCGCGGCCAACATGGACCTGCTGGATGACGGCACGCTGTACGTCGCCCGGTTCAACGAGGACGGCACGATGGACTGGCTGCCGCTGGTCCACGGTCAGGGCCCGCTCACGGCCGAGAATGGCTTCAACAGCCAGGCCGATGTGCTGATCGAGACCCGGCTGGCGGCGGACCTTCTGGGGGCGACGCCGATGGACCGGCCCGAGGACGTCGAGCCGAATCCGGCCACCGGCAAGGTCTATGTGATGCTGACCAACAACAGCAAGCGCAAGAGCGATGCGGTGGACGCCGCCAATCCGCGCGGACCCAACACCTTTGGCCATATCGTCGAACTGATCCCGCCGGACGGCGATCACACCGCCGCGGCCGGCAAGTGGGAGATCCTGGTCAAGTGCGGCGACCCGTCGGTGGCCGAGGTCGGTGCGCTCTGGAATGCCGCGACCACCGAGAACGGCTGGTTCGCCTCGCCCGACAACTGCGCCGTCGACGCCAAGGGCCGGCTCTGGATCAGCACCGACCAGGGCAGCGGCTGGGCCAAGACCGGCACCGCCGACGGCGTCTGGGCGATGGAGACCGAGGGCGAGCTGCGCGGCACCGGCAAGATGTTCTTCCGTGTGCCGGTGGGCGCCGAGATGTGCGGGCCGAAGTTCACGCCGGACGGCCGAGCCCTGTTCGTCGCCGTGCAGCACCCCGCGGCCGACGGCGCCAAGGCCTACGAGCCGTTCGGCAAGAACTCGACCTTCGAGGAACCGGCGACGCGTTGGCCGGACTTCAAGGACGACATGCCGGTGCGGCCGTCCGTCGTCGTCATCACCAAGCAGGACGGCGGCGCGATTGGCGGCTGACGCCAGCGTCAATTCTCCAACCGACTTCTCCCGCCCCGCCCGGCGATCCGCCGGGCGGGGCTCTTCTTTGCCGCGATTGCTTTGTCGCCGGCCGGTTTCCGCTGCTATTGTGATGCCGGAACGCTGGCGATTCGTGGGGGCCGGCAAGACAAAAGGGCTACGAGGGGAGCTGACATGCGTTGGGTATTGCACCTGGCGTCGATCGGGATCGCGACGGGCGTGCTGGCGGCCTGCGCGACGACCGATCCGGACGCCATTGCCGAAATGGAAGTCAAGGGCGGCGGGTTCGAGAAGGCGCTGCATGCGCAATATGTCCGGTTGGCCCGGACCGAACGCGAGAAGCTCGACTGGCGCGACAGCGACCATTTCGCCGGCAAGGCGCAGATCGTGGCGAACACAGGCGCCGTCGAGCCGGACGTGATCATTGCCAGCAAGTTGCCGGACGACAAGGTCGCCGACCTGGTGGCGGCGCGCGGGCGTCTGACCGATGCGCTATCCGGTGGCGGCAGCAAGAAGGCGCCGTTCGCGGCGGCCCGGGCGCAGACATCGTTCGATTGCTGGATGAAGGCGCAGGAAGACTTCCTCGCTTCGGACCAGATCGCCGACTGCCGGCAGCAATTCGAGGCCGCGATGGCCGCGCTCGACAAGGCCATGGCGGTTCAGCCCGTGGCCGAGGAGGCGCCGAAGCCGGCGCCGACGCCCGCGCCGGCACAACAGGCCGCCGCGGCGCCGGATGTCGACGGCTTGTACATCATCTTCTTCGATCTCAACGACACCGAGCTGAACGCGGCCGGCCGGCAGGTGATCGAGAAGGTTGCCGCGGACTTCGCGCTGGCCAAGCCCGAACGGGTCGTGATCGCCGGCCATGCCGACAAATCCGGAACGCTCGCTTATAACCGCGACATTTCGCTGCGCCGGGCGCAGAACGTGGCGCACGCGTTGATCGTCGCCGGCATGCCGTCCGAGCCGTTGATGTTGGAGGAGTTCGGCGAGAGCAAGCCGCTGCGCGCCACCGACGACGGCGCCGCCGAAGGCAAGAACCGGCGCGTCGAAATCGTGTTCTTCTAGCATCGGGGGAGTCGGCCTCATGGCGGCGACGGTCCCGCTGATTGACATCGCGCCCTACCGCATGGGCGGACCGGAAGAAAAGCAACGCGTCGCGGCCGCGATCGACGGCGCCTGCCGCGAAATCGGTTTTCTGGTCGTCGAGGGCCATGGCGTCGATCCTGATCTGATCGCCGAGATGCATCGCGTCAGCCATGCCTACTTCGCCCGGCCGTTCTGGGAGAAGATGCGCTTCAAGATGCCGCCGGACCGCTATCGCGGCTACACGCCCTACGGCGCCGAGAGCCTGTCCTACAGCCTGGACGAGGTCGCGCCGCCCGATTGGAAGGAATCCTTTTCCATCGGCCGTTTCGGCCATGCCTATGACGCCTATCATTTCGGGCCCGCCGGCGCGCGCTATTTCGCGCCGAACTTCTGGCCGGACGAGCCCGCCGACATGCGGCCGATCTGGGAAGCCTATTACGGCGAGATGGAGCGGCTGGCGACGGATCTGATGCGGCTGTTCGCGCTCGGCCTCGACCTCGACGAGCATTGGTTCGACGACAAGATCGACCGCCACATCACCAACTTCTCGGTGATCCACTATCCCGGCCAGACCGACGCCGCGCCGAAACCGGGCCAGCTGCGCGCCGGCGCCCATTCCGACTACGGCAGCCTGACGATCGTCCATACCGACACCGATGTCGGCGGGCTCGAGGTCCGGCGCCGCGACGGCGATTGGGAAACCGTGCCCTGCATCCCGGGCGCCTTCGTGGTCAATCTCGGCGACCTGATGGCGGAGTGGACCAACGACCGCTGGGTCTCGACGCTGCATCGCGTCGCCAATCCGCCGCGCGACCGTGCCGCCGAGAGCAAGACCTCGCTCCTGTTCTTCCACCAGCCCAACTACGATGCTGTCGTCGAGTGCATCCCCACCTGTGCCGGCCCCGACAACCCGCCGAAATACGAGCGCACGACGTCGGGCGAGCACGTCACCATGAAGATCAACAAGCACCGCACCGTCGACGCCACGATCAAGCCCGACGAATGACAGCGCCACTAACCGCCATCCTGGCCTTCGCCAGGATGACGGTAAGGGCTTGAAGTTAATCACAATTCGTCTTTGCCGGGCTTGACCCGGCAATCCGGTTGATCAGCCGCCGGACTCGCCGACCAACGCTTCGGCCAGGCCGATGACGCGCGTCGTCTCCCGCCACAGGTCGTAGACGTCGAGGCCGGTGCGCGGGGCCCAACATACGCCGGCCGCGTCGCTCCCGGCCCGCGGCTCGCCGGCGCGCCACACGGCGGCCACGTCGATCAGCGTGTAGTGGTAGCGCACGCGGCCGCTCTCGTCGCGCTGGATCGAGTCGACAGTGTCGATCAGGCCGACGATGTCGATGTCGACGCCGGTCTCTTCCGCGACCTCGCGTCGCGCCGCCTCGTGCACGGTCTCGCCCAGTTCCTGCACGCCGCCCGGCAGGCTCCACTGGCCCTGCCGCGGCGGCTTGCCGCGCTGGATCAACAGCACCTCAGGGCCCTTGAAGACGACGATGCCAATGCCGACGATCGGTCGGTCGGGATAGCTGCGGTCGTCGGTCATCGCGGCCGGTCAGTCGTCCGCCGCGTCGCCGTAGTGACGCCGCAGATAGGCATCGCTGAACTTGCCGCTGGCACGGTCTTCCGCCAACAGGGCTGGGTCGCGTTCGCCCGGCGGACCGTAGCCGCCGGCGCCCGGCGTCTCCACGACGACGGCGGCGTCGGGGCCGATAACGATTCCGGCCGGCTTGTCCTCCAGCGCTTCGTCGCCGTCCGCTCTGCGCAGCAGGAACCGGCCGGTGGCGCCATCGCCGCCGCCGAAGATGCCCCAGGGCCGGTGCTGGAAGCGCTCGCCCATGCCGTTGAACACGGTCTCGTGGCCGACCGGGCGGACCACCCGGCGCAGGCCCATGCCGCCGCGATGCTTGCCGGGGCCGCCGGAATCCTCGATCAGGCCGTAACTCTCGACCAGCAGCGGATATTCCATTTCGATGGCTTCCACAGGCAGGTTCGAGGTGTTGGTGATATGCACCTGCACGCCGTCCTTGCCGTCCCTATGGGCGCGGCCGCCGAAGCCGCCGCCCAGCGTCTCCAGATAGACATAGTCGCGTCCGGTCTTGGGGTCGGCGCCGAAGAACACGGCCGTCACGTTGGCGCCGTTGGCGGCGCCAACGGCCTGTTCCGGCAATGCCTGGGCCAGCGCGCCGATCAGCACGTCGATGATGCGCTGCGCGGTGTTCGCTCGGCCGGCGACTGCCGCCGGGAAGCTGGCGTTGACGATTGTGGCCGGCGGCGCGGTGATGTCGACGGCGCGGATCAGGCCGTCGTTGTTCGGGATCTCGGGGTCCAACATGCCTTTCAGCACGTAGTAGACCGCCGATTGCGTGGCGTTCAGGGTGACGTTGACGTTGCCCTTGACCTGCGCGCCGCTGCCGTCGAAGTCAAAAGCAATGCGGTCGCCGGCGACGTCGACGCGCACGGCGATGGCGATGTCCTCGGCGCCCATGCCGTCGTTGTCCAACACGTCGCGGAAGCTGTAGCTGCCGTCGGGAATGCCGCGGATGGCCTCGCGGATGCGGTTTTCGGTGCGGTCCATGATCGCCGTGAAGCCGGCCGCCAGCGTCTCGAAATCGTAGCGCTCGGCCAGCTCCAGCACCCGCCGCGTGCCCAGCTTGCAGGCCGCGACCTGGGCGAAATAGTCGCCGCGCCGCTCCTCGGGCACACGCACGTTCAGCAGCAGCAGGTCGAAGACGTCGCGCACCAGCTCGCCGCGGCTGAACAGTTTGACCACGGGAATGCGCAGGCCTTCCTGGTAGATCTCGGTCATGCCGCCGGCCATGCTGCCGGGCGACATGCCGCCGATATCGGCGTGATGCGCCAGGTTGCACATGAAGCAGAGCAGCCGGCCCTCCAGGAACACGGGCATGGCCAGATTCACGTCCGGCAGGTGCGTGCCGCCGCCGGCATAGGGATCGTTGGCCACGAAGATGTCGCCTTCGCGGATCTCGTCGGCCGGAAATTTTTCCAGCAGCTTCTGCATCAGCCCCAGCATCGAGGCGAGATGCACCGGCAGGGAGTTCTCGGCCTGCACGATCAGCCGGCCCTGCGGATCCATCAAACAGGTCGAATGGTCCCGCCGCTCCTTGATGTTGGTGGAGTAGGCGGCCTTGGTGATGGCGATATAGGTCTCGTCCGTGATCGAGCGCAGGCCGTTGAACAGGATCTCCAACGTGATCGGATCGACCGTCATAGCGGGTTTATCGCTCATGCGCCGATCTCCACGATCAGATTGCCGGCGGCGTCGACGCGCAGGTCGTCGCCGGGAAAAAGCAAGGTGGTGGTGTCGAGCTGGTCGACGATCGCCGGCCCGGTGATGCGGTGACCGGGCGCCAGCACCGTGCGATCGAATACCGGCGTCCGTTCCACCGTCTCGGCCGTGAACCGCACGTCGCGCCGTTCGAACGGTTCGGGCGATCCGTCCGGATCGCCGGCCACGGCCGGCGCGTCGTCATGCCGCAGCCTGACCACGGCGGTCAGTCGCACATTGACGATCTCCACCGGGTCGTCGGGATTGTGAAAGCCGTAACTGCGGTCGTGCACCGCGAAGAACCGTCGGCGCAGCTCGTCGGCGTCCGCCGCCTGCGCCGCCGCGGCGTCCATCTCCACCGCCAGCTCGTAGTTCTGGCCGACATAGCGCATGTCGAGCCGTACCAGCCGCTCGCGGGCATCGGCTGGCGCCTGCTGACCGGTGAACCAGGTTTCGGCCCGATCGCCGAGCTCGGCCAAAACACGCCGGACCTCGGCGATTTCAGTGTCGTTGACGCGGGTCAGACGGCTCAGCACGAAGCTCTCGCTGAGGTCCGAGACCACCAGCCCTTGGGCGCAGAGGATGCCCGGCGACGGCGGCACGATGAACGATTTTATGCCGAGTTCGCGGGCGACGTCGGCGGCGTGCAGCGGTCCGGCGCCGCCAAAAGCCAGCAGCGCGAAATCGCGCGGATCGTGGCCGCGCTCGACCGAAATCGCGCGCAGGGCGCGGACCATGTTGGCGACGACGATGCCGATCACGCCGTGGGCGGTGCGTTCGACCGGCATTTCCAGCCGTTCGGCCAGCGGCTTGAAGGCCTGCCGCGCCGCGTCGAGGTCCATCGGCATGCCGCCGCCCAACAGGCCCTTCGGCGACAGCCGGCCCAGCACCAAGTTGGCGTCGGTCACGGTCGGCTCGGTGCCGCCGGTGCCGTAACAGGCCGGTCCCGGCGCGGCGCCGGCGCTGACCGGCCCCACCTTCAGCAGCCCGTCGCGGTCGAACCAGGCGATCGAGCCCCCGCCGGCGCCGACGGCGTTGATGTCGATACTCGCGAGCCGGGTCGGATAGCCCTCGATCCATCGCTCATACGACATGTCGGCGGCGCCGTCGCGGATCAGGCAGACATCCGCGCTGGTGCCGCCCATATCCAGCGTGATGACGTCCCGCACGCCGGCGCGCTTGGCGATATGGATGGCGCCCACCGCGCCCGCGGCCGGACCCGACAGCGCCGTGCGCACCGGCAGCTCGCGGGCCCGCTCCGGCGACATCAGGCCGCCGGCCGACTGGTTGATGCCGAGCTCGGCCCGCGGCGTGGCGGCGCTCAGCGCCGCCTCGAAATCGCGCAGATAGGTGGCCATGACCGGCTGCAGATAGGCGTTCAGCACCGTCGTCGACAGCCGTTCGTACTCCCGGAACTCGGGCTGCGCGTCGGACGAGATCGTCACATGCAGGTCCGGCAGTGCCGCAGTCAGCGCGTCGCGCAGCCGCCGCTCGTGCGCCGGATTGAGGAACGAGAACAGAAAGCAGATGGCGCAACCCTCGGCGCCGCTGGCCTGCACCTCGGCGATCAGGCGGTCGATCTCGGCCTGGCTTAGCGCTGTGCGCACCGCGCCGTCGGCCATCACTCGCTCGGCCGCCTCCAGCCGCCGTTGGCGCGGCACCAGCGGCGGCGGATAGTCCTTCTGCAGGTCGAACATATGCGGCCGGATCTGCCGGCCGATCTCCAGCAGGTCGCGGAATCCCGCCGTCGTCACCAGCGCCAGCTTGCCGCCCTTGCCCTGGATCAGCGCGTTCGTCGCCACCGTCGTGCCGTGCGACAGCCGGGCGACCTGGCCCAGGTCGATGTCGTGACGCGCGGCCATCTCCTTGACGCCCTCGATCACGGCCCGGGCCGGATTGTCGGGCGTCGACGGTGTTTTGTGCACCCGCACCGCGCCGCCGCCCTCCTCGAAGGCGTAGAAGTCGGTGAAGGTGCCGCCGACGTCGACACCGATAATCCAGCCCATTCTGAGCTCCCCCTCCTTGCTCGGCCCGAGATCGCACCTATCCCGATTACCGGCCGGGCCTGAGATTACCGCGCTGATGCGTTGACGCAAGCGCCGCCCGACCGGCAAACTTACCGGTACAAAAACGGCCGTTCGTCTGTTAGACCTGTCGCGCCGAACAAAAAAACAACAATCAAGCCGCGCTGCTGTTCGGCGCGGAATCAGCGTTCCCAACGGGGAGGAGAATATGCGACCCATCATTTCAACGGCGGCTGCCATTGTCGCCATCACCGGCATTTCGGCGACCGCCATCGCCGCCGACGTCAATCTGCCGAAACGCATGACCTGGACGGCTTATGGCACAACGGCCTCGGGCTACGCCCAGTCTGTCGCCATCGGCAACGCGCTCAAATCCGCCTACGGCATGGATATGCGCGTCATTCCGGGCAAGAACGATGTCTCGCGCATGGCGCCTCTGCGCGACGGCAAGGCCGATTTCTGCGCCTGCGGCGTCGCCGCCTATTTCGGCCAGGAAGGCGTGCTGCTGTTCGCGTCCAACGAATGGGGACCGCAGCCGCTGCGCGTGGTGATGACGGCGATCGGCACCAACAATCTGTCGCTCGCCACGGCCAAGGACGCCAACATCAAGACCATGGCCGACTTGAAGGGCAAGCGGGTCTCCTGGGTCCGGGCCGGCGACGCGCTGAACTGGAACGTGGCCGCCAACCTCGCCTTTGCCGGGCTCAGCTGGGACGATGTCGAGAAGGTCGAGGTCTCCGGCTTCAAGGCCTCGGTCGACGCCATTATCAACGGCCAGTCCGATGCCGCGTTCATGAGCACGGTCACGCCACATGCCAAGCGTCTCGCGGCATCGCCGCGCGGGATCCACTGGCCGCCGCTGCCGCATGACGACGCCGCCGGCTGGGAGCGGACCATGAAGGCCGCGCCGGTCTATCAGCAGCACGTCGCCACCGCGGGCGCCGATATCTCGGCCGAGAGCCCGCACATGGGCGCGGTCTATCCCTATCCGATCCTGGTCACGAACCAGAACATGGACGCCGACACGGTCTATGCGCTGACCAAGGGCATCATCATGCAGTTCGACGCCTACAAGGACGCGGCGCCGGGTGCCGCCGGCTGGTCGGTCTCGAAGCAGAACATGACCTGGGCGATGCCCTATCATGAAGGCTCGATCCGCTACTGGAAGGAGATCGGCGTCTGGACCGACGAGGCGCAGAAGCACAACGACATGCTGATCAAGCGCCAGCAGGTTATCGCCGGCGCCTGGAAGCAGGTCGCCGGCATGTCGACCGAGGACATCAAGGCCAAATGGCCGGCCATCCGCTCGGCGGCGCTGAAAGGAGCCGGGTTCGACCCCGTCTTTTGATTAGCCACGGATGAGCAATCCGGAAACGGATGGAAAGCCGGCGACGACGGAACATCGTTATCGCCGGCTTTCCCGCCTCTGGCAGGCCGTTTTACTGGCGGCGACGGTGCTGTCGGTCATCGTCACGGTCTATCAGCTCTTCAATCTCGGCAACACGATCGGCCTTGTCGCCATCGACACGCAGTACTTCTACGCCCTGCTTGGCGTGCTGCTGCCGCTCGCCTTCATCATCTTTCCGGCCTATGCCGGCGCCCGCGAAGGCGTGCCGTTTTATGACGTGCTTCTGTTCCTCGTCGCCATCTCGCTGAACGGCTATTTCCTCTGGTACGCCCGCGACATCGTCGATCTCGGGTGGGAGTACGCGGCGCCCGACCACATTCAATACGCGGCCATGCTGTTGTGGTTGCTGGTGCTGGAAGCGACGCGCCGGGCCGGCGGCATGCCGGTGTTCCTGGTCGTCTTCGTGATCTCGCTCTATCCGGTCTATGCCGGCTTCGCGCCCGGTCCCTTCGAAGCCGTGAACGAGACCTTCGGCGATACCGTCGCCTATCACGCGGTCTCCAGCGAATCCATCCTGGGCATCCCGTTCCGCGCCTTCGCCAATCTGGTGGTCGGGTTCCTGATGTTTGGCGTCGCCCTGCAGCACACGGGCGGCGGCAGGTTCTTCCTGAACCTGGCCTTCGCCCTGCTGGGTCATGTCCGCGGCGGCCCGGCCAAGGTAGCGATCTTCGCCTCCGGCCTGATGGGCTCGATGAGCGGCAGCGTCATCACCAACGTGCTGACCACGGGCGCCATGTCGATCCCGGCCATGAAGCGGATCGGCTTCGCGCCGCACTATGCGGGCGGCGTCGAGGCCTGCGCGTCGACCGGCGGCGTTCTGATGCCGCCGATCATGGGCGCCACGGCCTTCGTCATGGCGATCTATCTGGAGGTGCCCTATTCCGAAATCGTCATCGCCGCGGTGATCCCGTCGCTGTTGTATTTCTTCGGCCTGTTCATGCAGATCGATGCCTATGCCGCGCGCTCCGGCCTTAAGGGCCTGCCGCGCGAGGAGCTGCCGTCGCTCGCCCAGACCATGAAGGAAGGCTGGCACTACATCACCGTCTTCATCCTGCTGATCTGGATGCTGTTGTTCCTGCAGCGCGAGGCCTTGGCGCCGTACTACGCGACGGTGCTGCTGATCGTCGTCAATCAGGTCGCCTCCAAGCAGAGCCGCTGGGGCTGGACGCAGCTGCGCGATTTCGTCGTCGGCACGGGTCGGCTGTTCACCGAACTGGCCGCGATCCTGGCAGGCGTCGGCCTGATCGTCGGCGCGCTGTCGTTCACCGGCAAGGTCGGCACGCTCGCCTTCGAGCTGCTGTCGCTCGCCGGCGATTCCGTGCTGCTGTTGCTGATGATGGGCGCGGTCGCCAGCTTCATCATGGGCATCGGCGTCACCGTGACCGTGGCCTACATCATCCTCGCCATCACGCTGGCGCCGGCGTTGTCGAATGCCGGCCTCAATCCCATGGCCGTGCATATGTTCATGCTCTACTGGGGCATGCTGTCGTTCATCACGCCGCCGGTGGCGCTCGGCGCCTTTGCCGCCGCCAGCCTCGCGCGATCCGACCCCATGCGCACCGGCTTCGAGGCCATGCGATTGGGCTCGGTGATCTATTTCATCCCGTTCTTTTTCGTGCTGAACCCGGCGCTGATCATGCAAGGCAGCTTTGTCGAGGTCATGGCCGTCTTGATCCCGGCGCTGATCGGGGTGATCCTGTTGGCCGGCAGCCTGCAGGGCTGCGTGCTCGGCGTCGGCGACCTCACGACCAGTCCCGTTTTGGGCTGGCCGCTGCGGGCCGTCCTGCTGGTCGCGGCGCTGCTGTTCGTCACGCCCGGTGGCGAGCTGACAGGCTATGGACATCTGGAACTGAGCCTGGCGGCGCTGGTTCTGGCAGTGCCGGCGCTGGCGATTGCCTGGTTTGCCAATCGCGGGGTCCGGCGAGCGGAGGCGTGAGATGAGTCGGAGTGCGGCGGATGCGTTGGTCGAAACGCTTGTGCAACAGGGCGTCGACCGGGTGTTTTGTGTACCGGGGGAGAGCTATATCGCCGTGCTCGATTCCCTGGTCGACGAGACGGCGATCCAGGTCGTCACCTGCCGGCACGAATCCGGCGCCGGCTTCATGGCGCTGGCCGACGCCAAGATTACCGGCCGGGCCGGTACCTGCTTCGTCAGCCGCGGTCCCGGCGCCACCAACGCGTCCATCGCCGTGCACACCGCCGATCAGGACGCCGTGCCCGTGGTGTTCTTCATCGGCCAGATCGAGCGCAAGGATTTCGGCCGCGGCGCCTTTCAGGAGGTGGACTACGCCAAGACCTTCTCCGACATGGCCAAGGCCGTGGAGGAGGTGCACGATCCCGAACGGCTGCCGGAAGTGGCGGCCCGCGCCTACCACATCGCCGAGAGCGCGACGCCCGGCCCGGTCGTCGTCTCGCTGCCGGAAGACATGCTGGAACAGCATTGTGCCGCGCCGGCACAGGCCAGCCGGCCGCGCCCCAGGCCGCTGCCGGCCGAGGCCGATGTCAGCGCGGTCGCCGACCTGCTGGTCGCGGCCAAGCGGCCGGTGCTGATCCCCGGCGGCATGCTGGGCCAGCCGGCGGCGCGGAAATCGCTGCTGGCCTGCTCGGAGGCCTGGTCGCTTGCCGTCGCACCCAGCTTCAAGCGCCAGGATCTGTTCCCGAACGAGCATCCGAACTATGCCGGTCATCTCGGCTACGGCATTCCGCCGGCCTTGGGCGAGGCGATGGCCGAAGCCGATCTGGTGCTGGCCGTCGGCACGCGCCTGGGCGATATCACCACCCAGGGCTACACCCTGCCGAAGCCCGAACAGACGCTGGTGCACGTTTATCCCGACGCGGCCGCCATCGGCGCCGTATTCCCGGCGACGCATGCCATGGTCGCCGATGCCGGGGCGTTCGTGGCGGCGCTCGCCGAACGCAACGCGCCGCCGGCGCCCACGGGCCGCACCGAATGGAATGCGCGTTTGCACGAGATCCATACCGGGCTCGCGGCCTGGTCGCCGATGGACGCCACGGACGGCGTCGATTTCGGCCATGTCGTGCGGCCGTTGATCGACCGGCTCGGCGACGACGCCATCCTGATCACCGATGCCGGCAATTTCAGCAGCTGGCTGCACCGCTATTACCCGTTCAAGGAAACCAATCTGCTGCTCGGCGCTGTCACCGGCGCCATGGGGCTCGGCGTGCCGGCCGCTGTCGCCGCCGCGCTGCGCGAACCCGGCCGGCAGGTCGTCGCGCTGATCGGCGACGGCGGCTTTCTGATGACCGGCAACGAGCTGGCGACCGCCGTCAAGGAGGGCGCGCGGATCTGCCTGATCGTCTCCAACAACGGCGCCTACGGCACCATCCGGCTGCACCAGGAAAAGAAGTTCCCCGGCCGCACCATCGCCACCGACCTGTCGAATCCGGACTTCGCTACGCTGGCCCAGGCCTTCGGCGCCACCGGCCTGACCATCGAGGCGCCGGACCAGGCGGCCGGCGTGATCGACCAGGCGCTGGCGGCCGACGGCCCCGTCGTGGTTGACGTGCGCAGCAGCCTCGATCACATATCTGCCTACGCCACCATCGCCGGCCTCCGCGGCCACTGAACCAAAACCAAACCGGACCTGTAACGACCGTGAACCGCACGCCCCATTCGCTCGACCCCCTGATCGATCCCAAGACCATGGCCATCCTCGGCGCGTCCAACGACGTGCACAAATTCGGTGGCCGGCCGATCCGCTACATGCTGGAAGGGGGCTATACGGGCAAGATCTTCCCGGTCAATCCGAAGGGCGGCGAGATCCAGGGCCTGACCGCCTATGCCGACGTGCGCGACATTCCCGAACCGGTTGATGTGGCCGTTGTCTCGCTGCCGGCGCCCTACGTGGTCGATTCCGCCAAGGCCTGCGTCGAGGCCGGCGTGCGCTCGATGGCGATCTTCAGCTCCAGCTTCGCCGAGGTGGACGAGCAGGGCCGGCAATGGCAGGAACAGCTCACCGAGATCGCCCAGAGTTCGGGCATGCGCATCATGGGCCCGAACTGCATGGGCATGCTGAACGTGCACAGCCGCGCCATCGGCACCTTTTCGTCCGCCTTCGAGCATGGCTGGCCGCGGCCGGGCGGCATCACCGTCTTCAGCCAGAGCGGCGCCGTCGGCTCGCACATCCTGGTGCTGGCGCGCGAGCGCGGCATTGGCCTGCGCGCCTTCGCCACCACCGGCAACGAATGCGACGTCGACGTGGCCGACTGCATCTCCTACGGCGCCGAAGACCCCGAGACCAAGGTCATCGTCGTCTACATGGAAGGCTGCAAGCACCCGGACCGGCTGATCGCGGCGCTCGAGTCGGCCCGCCGCAACCGCAAGCCCGTCATCGTCATG
This sequence comes from Alphaproteobacteria bacterium, assembly GCA_965232515.1. Lineage (GTDB taxonomy): Bacteria > Pseudomonadota > Alphaproteobacteria > JANQKO01. The sequence continues at coordinate 5,505,592 of CBDDPY010000002.1, forward strand.
AAGGTGGGCGCATCTGACGTGGGCGCCATCGCCGCCAGCACGCACACGGCCTCGCTCGCCGGCGCCGATGCCGTGTTCGACGCCATCTTCCGACAATATGGCGCCTACCGCGTGCATTCGCTGGACGAGATGATGCTGATGGCCGGCGCCTGCGCCGCGGGCAAGTTTCCGGCCGGCCGCCGGCTCGGCATCGTCACCATCTCCGGCGGCGTCGGCGTGCTGTCGAGCGACACGGCCGCCGCCTGCGGCCTCGAGGTGCCGGCCCTGCCGGAAAAGGCCCAGGCCGAGCTGAAGGAACTGATGCCCTTCGCCGCCGTGCGCAACCCGGTCGACACCACGGCGCAGATGCTGAACGACGTCAATCTGCTGAAGCGCAACATGGAGGTCATCCTCGACCACGGCGATTGCGACGCGGTGATGGTGTTCCTGACCAGCGTCGGCTTCGCCGAGCGCATGATGTCGCAGATGCGCGAGCTGCTGCCGGCCATGCGGTCTGCCTATCCCGATCGGCTGATCGTGCTCTCCATGCTGGCGAAGCCCGACGATATCACCATGCTCGAAAGCCACGACTACCTGATCGTCGAGGACCCCTCGCGCGCCATCGAAGCGATCGCCGCCATGGCCGGCTTCGGCGAAAATTTTGCGCGGCCCGCGCCGCAGGCGCCGCTGCCGGTGCCCGCGACGGCCCGTCCGGCCCCGGCCGAGACCTTGAGCGAGGTCGAGGCTGCGAAGCTGCTGTCGGACGCCGGCCTGCCGGTGGTCGAGACCCGGCTCGCAACCTCGGCGGCCGAGGCGGCGGCGGCAGCCGACGCGCTCGGCTATCCCGTGGTCATGAAGGTCGTCTCGGCCGCGATCCAACACAAATCCGACGTCGGCGGCGTGCGCCTGAATTTGGGATCGGCCGCCGACGTCGAGGCCGCCTACGCCGCGATCATGGAGTCCGTCAGCCTCAAGCAGCCCGACGCCGCCATCGACGGCGTGCTGGTCGCGCCCATGGTCGGTGGCGGCGTCGAGACCATTTTGGGCACCTACACTGATCCGGTCTTCGGTCCCGTGGTGCTGTTCGGCCTGGGCGGGGTGTTTGTGGAGGTACTGAAGGACGTCACCTACCGCGTCGCCCCGTTCGGCCTCGACGAGGCCCACCGCATGATCCGCGAGGTCAAGGGCTTCGCCATGCTGGAAGGCGTCCGCGGCCAGGCCCCCGCTGATCTGGACGCCCTCGCCGAGGCGCTCACCCGCCTCTCCGTCTTCGCCCACGACAACCGCGACACCGTCGACAGCATCGACGTCAACCCGTTCCTGGTGCTGGAGAAGGGCGCGGTGGCGGTCGACGCGCTGATCGTCCCGAAGAAATAGCCCTCACCCTCCCGCACGACGATAGTCGTGTGGGAGGGTGAGGGCTACGGCGCAGTCGACCTACCGCACCTCCGTCACCGCCTCCGCCCCACGCTCAATCAGGCGCAGGCTCGCGCCATCGCTCTCCAGCACCGTCACCGAACAATTGTCCGGCCGGAAACCGACCACGCGGTCGTCGCCCGTCGCCGCGCCGACGGCGACGTTGATGGCGATGAAGTGGCTGACCACGACCGTATCCTCGGCAATCGCGGCCAGCCGGTCCACCACGCCCTGCCGCCACGGCGACAGGCCGTCATCGGCTTCAGCCCAGGTCCCGGCCATGATGCCGCGCAGCCAGTCGCCGCGCGCGGCCAGATTGTCGCTCGGGCTCGGCACCTCGGCGACATCAGGCTCGATCACGGCCTGCGCCCGCCAGCGCGTTTCCAGCGGCACGGCCGTCTCGCGCGTGCGCCGCAAGGGACTGCAGATAATCGGCAGCGGTCCCAGCTCGGCCAACCGCGCCGCCATCGCCTCGGCCTGCGCCCGGCCGGTGTCGTCCAGGCCGGGGTCGGGATCGGCGTCCCAGCCGGCCGCGGCCTTGCCGTGCCGCACCAGAAAAAGCCGCGCCGGCATCAGTACATGGTCTTCTTGATGCTGTCCTGAACGCGCGTCTCGGCCTCCTCGGCGGTCATGCCGGTCTCGACCTGGTCGGTGATCATCTTGCCCAGCGTCGGCAGGGTTTTGCGGTCGATCTTGTAGTCCTCCTGCCACAGCTTGGCCCGCCGCAGCGCTTTCGAGCAGTGCAGGAAGGCCTCCTCGACGTCGATCCGGATCGCTGTCTTCGGCGTCTTGCCGTTCACCACCATGCCGGCCAGCAGATCCGCGTCCTCCGTGATCGAGGCCCGGCCGTTGACCCGTACGGTCTCGTCGACGCCGGGAATGAAGAAGATCAGGCCGACATGCGGGTTGGCGATGATGTTCGACATCGTGTCCAGCCGGTTGTTGCCCGGCCGGTCCGGGATCAGCAGCGTGCGGTCATTGAGAATGGTCACGAAGCCTGGCGCGTCGCCGCGCGGCGAGTTGTCCGCCCCGCCGTCGGGCCGCGACGTGGCGATGCAGCAGAACGGCGACAGGCCGATGAAGCGGCGGATATGAGGATCGATCCGCGGCAACGACTTCTTCGCCGCCAGCGGCGAGACTTGACCGTATTTGCCGCGCAGATCGTCTTCCGTGTCGACCTTATCCTGGCTTACCCGTGCGTCCATGACCCGTTCCCTGTGCGTCTGCATCCGGCCCGCATTCTAGAGCTTTTGCGCCAAGGCAGACATCCCGGATTCGTGCTATGCATCGGGTCAAGCTGGTCAACAGCACACCTATTCCGCACATCTAGGGAGAAGCGCGACATGCCGGACCTGGTCGAGTTTTCCAAGCGCGGCGCCATCGGCGTCATTACCGTCAACAACCCGCCCGTGAATGCGCTCGCCGCCGGGGTCCGCGACGGCCTGATGGCCTGCATGCAGCAGGGCCTGGCCGACTCCGAGGTAAAGGCGATGGTCCTGATCGGTAGCGGCCGCACCATGATCGCCGGCGCCGACATCAAGGAATTCGGCAATTTCGACAAGGCCGGCGGCGTCAGCATCCACGAGATCAACGCCGCCTACGAGGGCGCGTCCAAGCCCATTGTCGCGGCGATCCACGGCACGGCGCTCGGCGGCGGGCTGGAGGTCTGCCTGTCCTGCCATTATCGCGTCGCGGTCCCGTCGGCTCTGGTCGGCCTGCCGGAAGTCAAGCTCGGCCTGCTGCCGGGCGGCGGCGGCACCCAGCGCCTGCCGCGCCTCGTTGGCGTCAAGACCGCGCTCGATATGATCACCGGCGGCGGCTTCGTCGCGGCGCCGAAGGCCAGGGATCTGGGCGTCGTCGATGACATCGTCGACGGCGACCTGCTGGATGGCGCGGTCGCCTTCGCCGAAAAGCTGGTGGCCGAGAATGCGCCGCTGAAGAAGATACGCGATATCGATGTGGCCGACGATCCGGCGGCGTTCGAGGCTATTGAAAAACGCATGGCGCAGCGGGCGCGCGGCTATATGGCGCCGCAGAACTGCATCAAGTGTGTGAAGGCCGCGGTCGAGCTGCCGTTCGACGAGGGCCTCACGCGCGAGCGCGAGCTGTTCACCGAGCTGTTGAAGTCAACCCAGTCCAAGGCGCAGATCCACATCTTCTTCGGCGAGCGCGAGGTCGCGAAGATCCCCGACGTGCCGAAGGACACGGTGCAAAAGCCGATCAGGACGGCCGCCGTGCTGGGCGCCGGCACCATGGGCGGCGGCATCGCCATGAACTTCGCCAATGCCGGCATCCCGGTGAAGATCCTGGAGGTCGATCAGGCAGGGCTCGACCGCGGCCTCGGCATCGTTGCCAAGAACTACGCCAACACCGTCTCCAAGGGCCGGCTCAGCCAGGCCGCCATGGACGAGCGCATGGCCCTGATCCAGCCGACCCTCGACTATGCCGACATCGCCGACGCCGACATCGTCGTCGAGGCCGTGTTCGAGGAGATGGAGATCAAGAAGCAGGTGTTCTCGACCCTGAGCGAGGTGATGAACCGCGAGGCCATTCTGGCGACCAACACCTCGACGCTCGACGTCGACGAGATCGCGTCCGCCACCGACCGGCCCGAGTTCGTCATCGGCACGCATTTCTTCTCGCCGGCCAACGTGATGCGCCTCTTGGAGGTCGTGCGCGGCGCCAAGTCGTCGAAGGAGACCATTGCCACGGCGATGGCGCTCGGCAAGAAGATCGGCAAGATCGCCGTGCTGGTGGGCAACTGCGACGGCTTCGTCGGCAACCGCATGCTGGCGCCATACATGCGCGAGGCCGAGTTCCTGCTGGAGGAGGGCGCCCAGCCTGAACAGGTCGACAAGGTATTCACCGATCTCGGCTTCGCCATGGGCCCGTTCACCATGACCGACATGGCCGGCGTCGACGTCGGCTGGCGCATCGAGAAGCGCCGTCGGCAGACCCGCTCGGACAACCTCCGCACGTCGTATCTGGTCGACCGGGTCTGCGAAGCCGGCCGCTACGGCCAGAAGACCGGCGCCGGCTACTATAAGTACGAGCCCGGCAACCGCCGGCCGGTCCCCGACGCCGACGTCGCGGCCATGATCGAGGCCGAGTCCGCCGATCGCGGCATCGAACGGCGCGAGATCAGCGACGAAGAGATCCTGAAACGCTGCTTCTACGCCATGATCAACGAGGGCGCGAAATGCCTGGAGGAGGGCATGGCGCTCCGCGCGGTCGACATCGACGTGATCTACACATCAGGTTACGGCGTGCCGCGCTACCTCGGCGGCCCGATGTTCTACGCCGACCAGGTCGGCCTGAAAAACGTCTACGACGACGTCCGCAAATTCCACGAAGAGCTGGGCGGCTACTGGGAACCCTCAGCCCTGCTGGCACGACTGGCGGAGGAAGGGAAGGGGTTTAAGGACCTATAAGCCAGTTAGCCCTCACCCTCCCACGGACTAGCGTCCGCGGGCCCCTCCCTCTCCCGCGCGCGGGAGAGGGGCAACAAGCCGCAGCGGCAACAGCCCCCTCTCCCGTTTACGGGAGAGGGATGGGGTGAGGGCCAACTGCCGCTGACGACAGTCTTACCCATTCCAGAAGCGTGTTCACTCCGACCCCCGCACCGCCGGCAGCACGTATCGGTGCAGCATGTGGAAGATCTGTTTCTGCTTCGCCAGATTGCGGAAGCCGAAATTGTTGCCGGTCGTGACGACGACGAGGTCATAGGCGGGCACGGCGACGACGAACTGACCGCCGTTGCCCCAGCTATGCACCAGCCGGACGTCGCGCCCGTCGACCGGCAAGTCGGTCTGGAACCACTGATACTGATACCGGGAGGGCCGCCGGAACGCTGCGCCGTCGGCGAGCGAGCGGGTCCATGACCAGTCCGTCTCGACGCCGTCCGTCAGGATCGCGGCGATCCAGGCGGCTGGCACCACCTGCCGGCCTTGCCATTGTCCGCCGGACACCAGCAACTGCCCGATCTTGGCGAGATCGCGCGGCCGCATCCGGGCGCCGCCGTGCATCGCCAGATGCGTCGACCCATACCCACCCGGCAGATAAGCCGTAATGCCCAGCGGCCACAGCAGCCGCTTGTCCAGATAGGCTTGCATGCTGAAGTGCAGGTTCCTGATCAGCGCCGATTTCAGCGCGATGCCCAGGAGATAGGTGTTGGACGAGCAATAGCGCCAACGCGTGCCGGGCGCGGCCGCCATCGGCAGTCCGAAATGCCCGACCAGGACGTCCGCAGTCTTGTTGATCTTGTCCTCGCGGAACGGGCGTCGGCCCGGCATCTCCGAACAGTCGAAACCGGACGACATCTGCAGCAGGTCGCGGACCGTGATCGTCTGCTTGTCGGCGGCGTCGTCCGGCGTATGAAACCGGGCGATCAACGGCAGGACCGGCTGCTCCAGGCGCAGAAAGCCGTCGTCGATGGCAATGCCGGCGAGCAGGCCCATGATGCTTTTGAACGCCGACCGCGTCTCGTGCGGGCTCTCGGGCGTGAAGTCGCCGTAATAGCGGTCGACCAGCAGCCTGCCGTGCCGGGCCAGCGTAAAGCTGTCGATGCCGGCATAACCGCTGTCGTCGATCCGCTTGATCATGGCCGCGATCGGCTTGGGGTCGATGTTCTCTGCCGCCAACGTCGAGATCGGCCAATCGTCGCCGATGTCGGTGGGGGTCTGTTCGGCCCACGCCATCCCGCTCCCGCCGCCGGCGCAGGCCGCAAGGCCGATCAGCGCGAAACCGAGGGCGAACGGCGCTAGCGATCCCAAAAGAACACCTGCTCCATGCTGGTCAGGTGGTTGTCGAGCTTGCTGTAGTTGGTCGGCGTCAGATTCAGCGCCTTGACCATGCGCCGCACGATCCGGCCGTCGATCACATCGGCGTCGATGATGTTGAGGCAGCCCGGGTCCTGCTCGAAGGCGCCGAGACCGGCGAGCCCCGCGCCCGTCACCCAGGACAGCAGCGTGCGGTTGGTGCCGTCATGCGCCACCAGCAGCATCGTCGTCCAATCCGGCTGCAGCAGGATGGTCCGGAACACCGCCGTCACCCGGGCCTGGAAATCCGCGTAGGCTTCACCACTGGCAAAACGCGCGCCCGGTTCGGCGGCGCGCTCCATGCCGTAGACGAACTCGGCCTCGACCCGCTCACGCGACGGATCGACAAGCTTGCCGAGCCGGATCTCACGCAGTCCGCCGATCTCGGCCAGCGGCAGGTCGCGGCCGTTCAGCACCGTCTCGGCCGTTTGCCGCGTGCGCGGCAGGCCGGTATGCGCGGCCCGGTCGAACGGCACGTTTACCAGCAATTGGCCCATGGCCCGCGCCTGCGCCTCGCCGTCGTCGGTCAGGCGCACCTCGTGCGGGTTCACCGGTCTGCCGTCGGCAGTGAAATAACGCACCTCGCCATGCCGCATCAGATAGATGCGGCGACGGCCGTTGGTGCCAGGCAGTCCGTGGGTCATGCGAGATCGGTGCGCAACGTGGTCGTTCGCACTAGGTTAACCCACATTTCTCACCCCCATCACGGTCTGCGTCGCACGCAGGCGCCCGCTCCGCCAGGAGCGGGCCGAAAAGCGTAGTGGGACTACGGTTGAGGGCCGCGACGCCGCGGGCGGGCGCCTGCGCGCGACCCTTCGGGCGGCGCCGTGCTGCCGACAGGGGGCGTCGCGTTGCTTGCCCGATGCCCCACATCGCGCCGCGCCGCGCTCCTGCCCTGTCGACAGCACGACGCCGCGCAGACCATGATGGGGGTGAGAAATGCGGGTTAAGCCGCAGCGGCGCACGCCGTCGAGCAGATCCGTGGGGAGGCAGAACGTGACGAAGATCCTGGTCATCAACGGACCGAACCTGACATATCTCGGCAAGCGCCAGCCCGAGCTCTACGGCACCACCACGGCGTCCGAGCTCGACGACATGCTGCGGGCGCACGCGGCCGAGAACGGCTACGAACTCGACATCTTCTACACCCATGTCGAGGGCCACGCCATCGAGCGGGTCTATCAGGCCGTCGAACAGGGCTTCGATGCTCTGGTGATGAACCCCGCCGGCATGACCTACGCCGGCTACGCCATGCGCGACTGCCTGCTCGCCGTCGAGCCCGACCTGCCCTATGTCGAGGTCCACATCACCCACATCGAACGCCTCGGCAAGCGCTCGGTCACGGCCGAACCGTCCATCGGCATGATCTTCGGCTTCGGCGTCAAAGGCTACCTCCTCGGCCTCGACGCGGCACTGATGCACCTGGGCAAGAAGTAGCGGTTCGGCGCGGCGCAAAGGTACGTCCGGTCAATGCCGCTGGATGCCCGGATCAAGTCCGGGCATGACGATTAAGGTATTGATCCAGAACTCTGTTCGTCATTGCCGGGCTTGACCCGGCAATCCAGGCTGCCGAGCGACATGGTTATGCCAACGAAACGTCAGGCATGGCGGCGGCGGGGATGATGGCGCCGCGGTGACGGATGACCTCGGCCGCCAGGCGATGGCCGGTGCGCGCCGCCGCTTCCGGATCGCCGCCGGCGAGGCGCGTCGCCAGATAGCCGGCATTGAAGGAATCGCCCGCCGCCGTCGTGTCGACCGGCGTGGCAACGGCGTCCGTTCCCACATCGACCCGCCGGCCGTCATGCCGGATGGCGCAGGCCTGCGGGCCGTTCTTGACCACAATTTCCGCGACGCCCAGCGCCGCCATGCGGTCGATGCAGGCATCCGCGTCGGCGACCCCGAACAATGCCTGCTCATCGTCGAGTGTCGGCAGGGCGATGTCGACGTGCTGCAGCATCTCGTTCATCACCGCCTGCGCCTCGACCGGATCCGGCCAGCCGCGCGGCCGGTAGTTGCTGTCGAAGGCCACAACGGCGCCGTTGCCGCGCGCCTGCCGTACCAGATCCGTAAGCGCCGCCCGGCCGTCGCCGTCCAGGATCGACAGCGTGATGCCCGAGAGATAGAGCATGTCGTGCCCGTCCAGCCGCTCGGCGAGCGCGCCCGCCTCGGCGGACCTGAACAGATCCCGCGCCGCGGCGGCCGAGCGCCAGTAGTAGAACGAGCGCTCGCCGGCCGTGTCGGTGCGGATGACGTAGAGCCCGGGCAGCCGGCCGGGCAGGCGGGCGACGAGATCGGTGCCGACGCCTTCCTTGCGCCAGGCGACGACCATCTGATCGCTGTAGGGATCGTCGCCAAGTGCGGTCACATAGTCCACCGCGATACTGGCCTTGGCGCCGAGCCGGGCCAGGTAAACGCTCGTGTTTAGCGTGTCACCGCCGAAGGCCAGCGTCATGCTGCCGTCGCCCAGGTCGCTCAGCTCGATCATGCACTCGCCGATGGCGGCAAATCTTTTTCCGTCCCCTGTCATGCCGCGACTATAGTGGCGGCGGATCGCAGAGGTAACGGGAAATGCTATGGCCGCGAGCAAGGACATCGCCGAGATCCTGAAGCTCGGCCGCGTCGTGCCAGTGCTCACCATCGAGCGGGTGGAAGACGCGGTACCGCTGGCCGAAGCGCTCGTAGCGGGCGGCCTGCCGGCGCTGGAGATCACCTTCCGCACCGACGCGGCGCTCGATGCGGTGCGAGCCGTGGCGAAGGTTCCGGGCGCGGTCCCGGGCGTCGGCACGCTGACCCGGGCGGACGAATTCGCCGCCGCGGCGGCGGCCGGGGCGCGTTTCGCCGTCAGTCCCGGTTTCCTGCCCGAGCTTGTGGCGGCCGCCGGCGATATGCCCTATCTGCCGGCCGTTGCCACGGCATCCGAATGCATGGCGGCGCGGGCCGCCGGCTTTTCCCATCTGAAGTTCTTTCCGGCGGGTCCCGCCGGCGGCGTGGCGGCGCTGAAGGCGCTTGGCGGGCCCTTCGCCGATCTGCGTTTCTGTCCGACCGGCGGCGTCAATGCCGACAACGCGGGCGACTATCTGGCGCTTGCCAACGTGGTCTGCGTCGGCGGTTCCTGGGTGGCGCCGCGTGACGCGGTCGCCGCCGGCGACTGGGCGCGTATCGAACAGCTTGCCCGCGCCGCCAGCGGCTTGTGAGGTTTTAGATCGGGACGTCAGGCCGTCGCGGTCTGCGGCGTCGGACGCCCGAACACGTACTTTATACTGCCGATCAGCGGCACGGCGATCAGCGCGATCAGCGGCAGGTTGGCGATCACCAGCACCGGCGCGCCGAACGACAGCGCCACCCAGGTATCGATCACGAACCAGACGTCGACGCTGATGACGATCGCCCACCAGGCCCACGCCTCGCGGTTGCCGAAGGGCTTCCAGGCAACGAAGAAGAGCAGCAGACCCCAGCCCACGGTCATGGCCCCGATCAGGCCGTAGATGAAGGTCTGATAGGCCAGCATTTCGGCCGGCGGCTGCGCCGTGCCGAAGAAGCTGGCGTTGATCGGGTCGTTGATCGGCGCGAACAGCCCCGAGGTGCCGAAGAACAGCATGGCGAGCCCGTACAGGATCACCACGTCGGCCATCAGCATCATCATGCGGTGCCATATTTTGAACATGTCCATGTCCTCCAATCGGTCCAAGGATGCCGTCACCATCGCGCCGCCGAGGTGGGCGTCTCAATTACGTCGGAGGTAATGTTGCCGCGTTGCCGACTGGCCTAATCTGTCCGAGCTTGGGCAAGGAGTTGTCGGTCATGAAGCACATCCACCCCCTCGGACGGCTGCTGAAGCATTGGCGCACCGTCCGGCATATGAGTCAGCTCGATCTGGCGCTGCACGCGAATGTCTCGGCCCGCCATGTCAGTTTCATCGAAACAGGGCGCTCGCGGCCGAGCCGCGAGATGGTGCTGCAGCTCGCGGGCGCGCTGGAGCTGCCATTGCGCGAGAGCAACGTGCTGCTGGAGGCGGCCGGGTTCGCCCAGGTCTACCGCCAGACCGACCTCGAAGACCCCGCGCTGGCCCAGGCGCGCCAGGCGCTCGACTTCATCCTGAAGGCGCACGAGCCCTATCCGGCCCTGGTGCTCGATCGCTACTGGAACATCGTCATGAGCAATCCGCCGTCGATGCGCGTCCTCGGCCATTTCATGGCCGATCCCGCCGCGATCACCCAGCCGCCGAACGCCGTGCGGCTGACCTTCGATCCGAACGGCTTGCGGCCCTTCATCGTCGACTGGGAGCCGGCGGCCGCTTTCGTCATCGACCGCGTGCACCGTGACGCGCTGGGCGGCGCCCCGGATGAGGGCACCATGGCCCTGCTGGACGAGGTGCTGAGCTATCCCGGTGTGCCGGCGGAATGGGCGCTGCCCAACCTCGACCAGCCGCCGGCGCCGCTGCTGCCGGTCTCGTTCGAGCGCGACAGCGTACGCGTCGACCTCTTCACCATGATGACCACCTTCGGCACGCCCCAGGACGTCACCCTACAGGAGCTCCGCATCGAAAGCTTCTACCCGGCGAACCCGGAAAGCGAAGCGGCGCTGGCACGGATTTCTGGGGATGCCTGAAGTCGTTGGCCGGATTCCAAATTGCACGCTCGCGAACTCGGATCGCATCCTTCGAGACGGGCCTTTGGCCCTCCTCAGGATGAGGTTCTTGTTTGATATCAGTCCCTTGCCTCATCCTGAGGAGGCCCCGAAGGGGCCGTCTCGAAGGATGGGCCATCAGGTCGAGGCCGACGCCGCACGGCGTTAAATTGCGTCGGCCAACCGCTCGAAATCCGACATCTCGTTGTAGACCTGCGCCGACAGCCGGGCCCAAAGGCGGCCTTGCCAGGGCAGCACCGGCACTTCGATATCGTGCTCGAACAGCAACTTGTCCCGCAACGCCTGTGCTGTTTCCTTGTCCGCCGTGAACCGGTCTGGCAGGGCGGCGAGCGCCATCGACCCTGTCATATCAGCCGGCGCCCCGACCGGCCCGTCCCAGCGTTGCCGCAGCATCTCGACCGCCTGGCGGACGAGGTCATGCCGATAGGCGGCGGCCGCCTCGATGCCCAGGTCCTCGAGAAACGCGATGCCGGCGGGCGCGGCGAGATAGGCCGAGGGGTCGCGGGTGCCCGTCCAGTCGAACTCTGCCGTATAGCTCTCGTCCAGCCCCCAGGAGATTACCGGCGGATGCAGACCGTCCTGGCCGTCGGCCGCGCTCCACATCACACCGCAGCCGCGCGGCGCGAAGGCCCATTTATGCAGGTTGCCGACATACCAGTCGACGCCCAGCGCCGGTACGTCGACGTCGATCTGCCCCGGCGCGTGCGCGCCGTCGACAAGCACCTTGGCGCCGCGCTCATGGCACAGCGCCGCGATCTCCGCCACCGGCATCACCAGCCCCGTTTCCGAGACGATGTGGTCGATCAGCACCAGCCGCGTCTCCGGCGTCAGCGCCGCGCCGATCGCGGCGACGGCCGCATCCGGCCCGTTGATCGGGAACGGGATCTCGGCCTCGTCCAGCCGCGCGCCCATCTGGCGGCACGCGTATCTGGCGGCGTTCTTCACCCCGCCATAGGTCTGGTTGTTGATCAGCACCGCGTCGTCCGGCGTCAGCGGAACTGAGCGCAGCACGGCGTTGACGCCCGTGGTGGCGTTGTCGACGAACACCCAGTCCTCGCCCGCGCCGCCAAGGAATGCCGCGACGGCGCCGGCCGCCTCGCGCAGCGCCGGCTTCAGCTCGCGCAGCATGAACTTCGCCGGTTGCCGCTCGATGCGGGCGCGGATCTCGGCCTGAGCCTGCAGCACCGCCGTCGGCGTCACGCCGACCGTGCCGTGATTCAGATAGGCGACCGCTGGATCGAGCGGCCAGGCGTCGCGGATCGCGTGTCCGAACGGCATCCCGGCTATTGCGGCGCCGGTGCCGCGACCGCCGACTGGTCGAGCATCAGGCGCTTCAGATAGGCGAGATTGGCCATGTTCACGGACGGCCGGTTCGAGAACCGGGTCGGCGGCACGACCATGCGGCCGGCCGCGTCATAGATCGTGCGGATGCCCCAGATACCCCACAGCGTCGTGCCGGTCGCGCCGTAACGCAGGTCCGTCGCCTCGACCACGACACGGTTCCCGTCGCGGTAGCTGCGATAGAACGTCTTGCCCATGGCGAACCAATCCAGCAGGTCGGCCTCCCAACGCGCGCGGAAATCGGCGACCTGCGCATCGGTTGGCGGTTCCGCCTTGAACCACCGGATCGGACCAGGGTCCAGCATGGTGATGAAGCCGACCCGCACCTCGTCCGGCCGGTAGACGATGATGCGGCGCAGGAAGGACTGGAAGATCGTCGGATAGGCGTGAACCTGGGCGTCCGCGACGCCTTCCGCCGCTAGTTGCCGGCGGGCCTCGTCCGCGGCCTGGCCGTTCAGCCACCAGGTATAGAGCAGGAAGCCGTTCGAAAAGATCAACGCCGCCATGGCCGTCCGGCGCGCCAGCCGCCATCGGCTGCCCGACCACCAGCCGACCAGCACCGCCAGCACGATCGGCACGGTATAGACCGGGTCGATGACCGGGATGGCGTCGATGGCGAAGCGCTGGTCGCTGAACGGCGCCAGCAGTTGCGTGCCATAGGCGGTGGACGCGTCCAGCAGCGAATGCGTCAGCAGCGCCAGCGTGCAGAGCCAGAGCCAGTCGGCGAACCGTCCCGGATCGGGCCCGCCGCGCCGCGCCCGCCACTGCGCCACCTGCCAGGCGAGCCAGCCCGTCGCCGGTCCGGCCAGCGGCACGATCAGCAGCGAGTGCGTGATGCCGCGGTGGTAGATCCAGCCCGACCACTGGTCGAACTTCACCACCACGTCCAGGTCGGGCCAGGCCGCGGCCATGGCGCCGACGACGACGGCGCTGCGGCCGAGGCGCCGGTGGAACAGCGCCTGGCCGACGCCGGCGCCCAGAACGGCCTGAGTCAGTGGATCCATACGCGTAATCCAAATCCCACGGTCTTATATGGCACGGGCATGGTATATGCCGGAACCGCGAAGAGGAGGGGAAATTAATGGCCGCAGCGCATCCGCCGATCGACCAGCAAGTAACATGGGTCTATACCGCCGATCTTCCAGGAACCGCGCCGTTCTATGCCGACATCCTGGGGCTGGAACTCGTGCTCGACCAGGGCCAGTGCCGGATTTTCCGGGCCGGTGCCGACAGTTTCATCGGCGTTTGCCACGCGCGTCCCGGCCGTCATGTCGAGCCCAAGGGCGTGGTCTTCACCTTCGTCACGCCGGATGTCGACGGCTGGCATGCCCGGCTGAAGGCCCACGGCGTCGCCTCGCTGGAAGAACCGCAGCGCAGCGAGGCCTTCAACGTCTATGCCTTCTTTGTGCGCGACCCCAACGGCTATCTCCTGGAATTCCAGCAATTCCTCGACCCCGCCTGGCCAGCGCCGAAGTCCTAGAGGTCGACTGGATTGCCGGGTCGAGCCCGGCAATGACGGTTTTTGCTGATGTCGACATCCTACACATTCGTCATGCCCGGACTTGATCCGGGCATCCAGGGGCACCTGCTAAAGCGCCGCTTCGAGACGGTCGAGGGCGGTGGACAGGTTTTGTTCGGAATTGGCGAAGCAGAGGCGCAGATAGCCCGCGTTGTCCGGCCCGAACGCCGAGCCCGGCGCCAGGCCGACCCGGGCGTTGCGGATCAGGTCCTGGGCGAAGGCGAGATCGTCCTCGATGCCGTCGACGCCGAAAAACGCATAGAACGCCGCCTGCGGCCGGGTGATCCGCACCCGGTCCATGCCCGACAGCCGCTGGAAGACGATTTCCCGGCCCCGACGGCAGCGCTCGACCATTTCCTGCACGAATTCCTCGCCCTGCTGAATGGCGGCGACGCCGGCATGCTGCACGAAGCTGGTCGAGCCGGTGTTGTTGATGCCCGACAGGTCGCCCATGCGGTCGCCGAGCTCGGCCGGATGGATCAGCCAGCCGCAGCGCCAGCCGGTCATGGCCCAGGACTTCGAGAAGCTGTGCACGGCGAAGATGGGATCGTCCGGCTTGGAAATCTGCAGGAACGACGGCGCCACCGGCCGGTCGTAGACGATGCGGTGATAAACCTCGTCGGCGATGATCCAGATGCCGCGCTTGCGGCAGAATTCCAGCACCGCCTCCTGTTCGTCGCGCTCCATCAGCCAGCCGGTCGGATTGCTGGGCGAGGCGATGAACAGTGCCTTGGTGCGCTCGTCGCAGGCCGCGAACAACTTGTCGAGATCGAGCTTCCAGCCGGTCTCGGTATCGTCCAGCCGCACGTGTCGGCATTCGCCGCCCATGGTCTCGACAGCGTAAAAGATGTTCGGCCAGATCGGCGAGATCATGACCACGTTGTCGCCGTTGTCGACCAGGCATTCGACCGCGATCATGATCGCCGTCATGCCCGAGCCCATGGCCGTGACCCGCTCGAATTCCAGCTCGATGTCGTATTGTGCCTCCATGTATTTCTGGATGGCGGTGCGGATTTCGGGAATCCCACGTTTGTTGACGTATTTCGTATGACCGGCGCGGATCGCGGCGATCGCGGCCTCGCTGACGAAATCGGGCGTCGCCAGATCGGACTCGCCGAACCACAGCGGGATGATGTCGGGATCGCCGATCGCCAGCTTGGCGACCTCGCCGATGCGCTGGTTCTCCATGTCGGCGACGGCGGGACGGATACGCGGCATATCTGGTCTCACTCGGCAGCGAAAATTCGTTTGAACGCGGTAACTTGCGATGATGGGCGGGCGGGCGCAATCAATGAATTGTCGCAATTGTCCCCGTTGTCGAGAGTCGCGTGATGGTTAACGCACCCGCCGATAAACGTTTCGAAGCCCCGTTCGAGCCGCTTTCCGCCGAAGCGCGGGCCGCGTCGCTGCGCGATACCTTGGCTGCGCGGCCCGAAAGCGGCGATGTCTGGCTGTTCGGCTATGGCGGCCTGATGTGGGACCCGCGTATCAACCACGTGGAAGCCAGGCCGGCCCGCATCGCCGGCTGGCACCGTAGCTTTTGCATCTGGACGCTGCTTGCCCGCGGCACCCCTGAACGGCCGGGGCTCGCATTGGCCCTGGACCGGGGCGGCGCCTGCGACGGCATGGCGTTTCGCATTGCAGAAGCCGATACGGACGACGCGCTGCGCCAGGTTTGGGATCGCGAGATGTACACGGGCATCTACCGGCCGCGCTGGCTGCCGGCCACTGTCGACGGCGTTGAGGTCGACGCCATCGCCTTCACTGTCGAGCACACGCATCCCCAATATGCCGGCGCCCTGTCCCCTGACACGGCTGCCCGCTACATCGCCCGCGCCCACGGCGAGAACGGCGCTTGCCGCGACTATCTCGCCAACACCGTGCGGCACCTGGCCGCGCTCGGCATCGACGAGCCGGACCTGCGGGATCTGTTGCGACGGGTTGACGAGATTGCAACCGGTTGAGGCCTGGGCGAGACTGCCGGCCGTGCTTTATCCATCAGATCAGTTCCCATGACCGGCGGCGGGGGCAGGCTGGAGGACCGGCGGTTCCTCACCGGCGCCGGCCGCTATACCGACGACATCGCCGTCGACGGCGCGGCGCATGGCTGCGTGCTGCGCTCGCCCCACGCCCACGGCCGCATCCTGAGCATCGACGCATCGGCGGCGCGGGCCGCGCCCGGCGTGCTTGCCGTACTGACGGCGGAAGAGCTGCGCGCCGACGGCCTCGGCCCGATCCATTCGCCCATCGACATCACCAACAGCGACGGCAGTGCCTATGCCAATCCCGGCCGGCCGATTCTCTGCGCCGACCGCGTGCGCTTCGTCGGCGACGCCGTGGCGTTCGTCGTCGCCGAAACGGCGCTGCAGGCCCAGGACGCGGTCGAGCTGATCGACGTCGACATCGAGCCGCTGCCGCACGCCGTCGACCCGGTTGCCGCCATGGCCGCCGATGCGACGCCGCTCTATGACGGCGTTGAGGCGAACCGCTGCTTCGACTGGACCATCGGCGACGCGGCGGCCACCGACCGTACCTTCGCCGATGCCGCCCACGTCGTCCGCCTGGACCTGGTCAACAACCGTCTGTCGCCGAACAGCCTGGAGCCGCGCGTCGCCATCGGCAGCTACGATTCCACCGACGGCCGCTACACGCTCCGCACGCCGTGCCAGGGCGTGCACATGGTGCGGGCGCCGCTGGCCGAGCAGGTCCTGCGCATCCCGCCGGACCGCCTGCGCGTGCTGACATCCGACGTCGGCGGCGGCTTCGGCATGAAGCTGTTTCCCTATCCCGAGCACGCGCTGGTGCTCTGGGCGGCGCGCCGGCTCGGCCGGCCCGTGCGCTGGTGTTCCGATCGCGCCGAGGCTTTCCTCGGCGACGCCCATTGCCGCGACCATGTCACGCAGGCCGAGCTGGCCCTTGGCGCCGACGGCCGTTTCCTCGGTCTGCGCGTCCATACGCTCGCCAATCTGGGCGCGGCGCTCTCCTATTTCGGGCCGTCGATCCCAACCCGGGGCTACTCGAAGGTCATGGCCAGCATCTACCGCTGGACCGCCATGCATCTTTCGGTCGAAGGCGTGTTCACCAACACCGCCCCGGTCGACGCCTATCGCGGCGCCGGCAAGCCGGAAGCGATCTATGTTGTCGAGCGGCTGATCGATGCCGCCGCTTTCGATCTGGGCCTCGATCCGGCTGAGCTGCGCCGCCGCAACATGCTGCGCCCCGCCGATCTGCCACACACCACGCCATTCGGCTTCAGCATCGACAGTGGCGATTTCCCCGGGCTGCTCGACGCCGCGCTTAAGCGTGTCGACCGCGCCGGCTTCGCCGCCCGCCGAGAGGCTTCGGCGGCCCGCGGCCGCCGCCGCGGCTTTGGCCTGGCCTTCTACGTGCACGCCACCGGCGGCAACGCCGGCGAGACCTCGCGGATCGAGATCGGCGCCGCCGGCGTCGTCCGCGCCTTCACCGGCACCCAGTCCGGCGGCCAGGGGCACGAGACGGTCTTCGCCGAGCTCATCGCCGAGCGCCTCGGCGTGCCGGTCTCGGCCGTCGAGGTAAGCCAGGGCGACAGCGATGCGCTGCCGCGCGGCGGCGGCACCGGTGGCTCGTCGTCCGCGATCATTAGCGGCAATACGCTGCTGCTGGCTGGCGACGCCGCCATCGCGGTCGGCCGCGATCAGGCGGCCGAACAGCTCGAGGTCGCGGCCGAGGACCTGGAATTCGCCGACGGCGCCTACCACGTCGCCGGCACCGACCGCCGGATCGAGTTGCTCGCCGTGGCCAAGGCGGCGCCGATCCGCGGCGAAGCGGACTTCGCCACCGACAACGAGAGCTACCCCAACGGCTGCCAGATCTGCGAGGTCGAGATCGATCCCGAGACCGGGCATGTCGAGATCATGCGCTATACCTCGCTGGACGATATCGGCCGCATGCTGCGGCCGGCGCTGGTCGCGGGCCAGCTACAGGGCGGCATCGTCCAAGGCATCGGTCAGGCGCTCATGGAGCAGGCGGTCTACGATCCCGAGTCGGGCCAGTTGCTGACCGGCTCGTTCATGGACTATTGCCTCGCGCGAGCCGACGACCTGCCGGCCTTCGACAGCGATTTCCTGCCCGTCGCGACGCAACGCAACCCGCTCGGTCTCAAGGGCGTCGGCGAATGCGGCACCATCGGCGCGCCGCCGGCCGTGATCGGCGCCGTCGCCGACGCGCTGGGCCTGCGCCATATCGACATGCCGGCGACACCGGAGCGCGTCTGGCGCGCGCTTCGGCATCGCTGACGCTCCCGCGCCGACGGCATGAACACCACGGTCGACATCGTCCTGCCTGTCTTTGCGCTCGTCGCCGTCGGCTATGCCATCGGCCGCACCCGCCTGCTCGGCGACGGCGGCGTGCAGGGCATCTCCAACTTCGTGTTCTATGTGGCGATCCCGACGCTCCTGTTCCGCACCATGAGCCGGATCGAGCTGCCCGAGATCGGCAGCCTCGGCATCGTCTTCGCCTATTTCGGCGGTTGTCTTCTGGTTTTCCCGGTCGCCGCCGTCGTCGGCCGGCTGCTGTTCGGCATCGGCCGCGACGAGCAGGCCGTCATGGGCATGGGCGCGGTGTTCTCGAATACCGTGCTGCTCGGCATTCCGCTGGTTTTCACCGCCTTCGGCGAGGACGGCGTCGTCGCCATCATGCTGATCGTCATGTTCCATTCGATCACGCTGATTACGCTGCCGACGATCCTGCTCGAGGTGGCGCGCGGCGAGCGCGGCCGGAGCGGCCGGATCATCTGGTCGACGCTGACGGCGCTGGCGCGCAACCCGGTGATTGTCGCCATGCTGGCCGGGCTCGCCTATGGCGGCCTCGGCTTCACGCTGCCGGCCCCGGTCGACCGCTTCGCCGGCCTGATGAGCGGCGCCGCCGCGCCGTGCGCCCTGTTCGCGCTCGGCGCCTCGCTCGCCGGCTACCGCATCGCCGGCAGTCTGCGCGAAACCTTCACCCTCATCGGATTCAAGCTGCTGGTGCACCCCGTCGCGGTCTGGCTGCTGGGGCGTTACGTCTTCGATCTGGCGCCGCTCTGGCTCGCCGTCGCCACCATCACCGCGGCCCTGCCGGTCGGCGCCAACGTCTTCGTGCTGGCCCAGCGGTACGACGTCTATGTCCAACGTTCGACCTCGGCGACGTTGATCTCGACCGCGCTCTCGGTCGTCAGCCTCGCGGTCCTGATCGCCTATTTCGCGCCGAACGGCTAAGATCGACGCATGAGCGACCGCGACGCCGTGTTGTTTGCCAACGAGGCCTTTTATCGCGCTTTCGCCGACCGCGATCTGCCGGCGATGGACCGCGTCTGGTCGCAAGCCGACGATATCGTCTGCATACATCCGGGCTGGGCGCCGGTCGAGGGCCGGGACCAGGTCATGGAGAGCTGGCAGGCGATCCTCGGCAATCCGTCCTCGCCTGCGATCTTGTGTCGCGGCCCGCGTGCCTGGTTGCGGGGCGAGATGGCCTTCGTCGTCTGTTTTGAGGAAATCGACGGTCAATTCCTGCTGGCGACCAACATTTTTGTCCACGAGGGCGGAATCTGGCGGCTGGTCCACCATCAGGCAGGCCCCACTAACGGCGTGCCTGAGGAGGAAGAAGCGGCTGAACCGACGGTCAACTGACCGCCGAAACACGAGGTTGTGTCCAAATCCGCAGTTGCGCGCTGCAAAAAACTGGGCTAGCGAGGCTTCTGCACGCCACTATAATCAAAGCAGATCATGAATGTGGGATGCTCGTCTGGCGTGATCGGGCTGGACCGGACGGGTACATCACGGAGGGGAGAGTTTCAGGATGAGAGCAAAGCTGTTTATCGGCGGCATGCTGGCGGTCGCCACCGCCATGGCGGCCGCATCGGCACAGGCCGAGAACGTGCTGCGTTGGTCGAGCCAGGGCGATGCCCTGACGCTGGATCCGCATTCGCAGAACGAGGGGCCGACGACGGTCACCAACCAGCAGATGTATGACGCGCTGGTGCAACGCGACTGGGAGCTGAAGCTGCACCCGGCGCTGGCGACCGAATGGAAGCCGCTGGACTCCAACACCTGGGAGTTCAAGCTGCGCCAGGGCGTGAAGTTCCACGACGGCAGCGATTTTACCGCCGACGACGTGGTCTTCAGCCTCAAGCGCGCCAAGGCCAAGACCTCGGACTTCAAGGGCTATGTCAACTCGATCACCGACGTGGTCAAGGTCGACGACTTCACCGTGCATATCCGTACCCAGGCCGCCAATCCGATCCTGCCGTCGCAATTGAACAGCGTCCGGATCATGTCGAAGGGCTGGGCTGTGGCCAACAAGGTCGTCGAGCCGCAGGACTATGCCGATAACCAGGAGACCTTCGCGGTTCGCAACACCAACGGCACCGGTCCGTTCGTGCTCGAGCTGCGTGAGCCCGACGTGCAGACCGTGATGGTCAAGAACGAGAACTACTGGGATCTCACGAACTATCCGCACAACGTCGACAAGATCATCTACCGGCCGGTGCAGTCGAACCCGACCCGGGTCGCGGCTTTGCTCTCGGGCGAGCTCGATTTCCTGCTCGACCCGCCGGTGCAGGATCTCGGCCGGATCAAGGCGACGCCGGGCCTGACGCTGAAGCAGGTGGCGCAGATCCGCACCATCTTCCTTGGCATGGATCAGGGGTCGGAGGAACTGAAGTACGCCGACGTCAAGGGCGCCAATCCGTTCAGCGACAAGCGCGTCCGCCAGGCCATGTACCAGGCCATCGACATCGAGACGATCAAGAAGAAGGTCATGCGCGGCCTGTCGTTCCCGGCCGGCATCGTCACCTCGCCGGGCGTGCACGGCTATACCGAGGCGCTCGACAAGCGGCTGCCCTATGACGTCGACCGGGCCAAGGCGCTGATGGCCGAGGCCGGCTACGAGGACGGCTTCGGCGTCACGCTCGACTGCCCGAACAACCGCTACGTCAACGACGAGGCGATCTGTCAGGCCGTGGTGCCGATGCTGGCCCAGATCGGCATCAAGGTCGATCTCGCCGCCCGGCCGAAGAGCGTGCACTTCAAGCGTCTGCAACAGCGCGACACCAGCTTCTATATGCTGGGCTGGGGCGTGCCGACGCTGGATTCGCACTATGTCTTCGAGTATCTGGCGCACACGACCGACGGCAAGCGCGGCAGCTGGAACTTCACCGGCTTCTCGAACACGCGTATGGACGAAGTGACGCAGAAGATGCTGTCCGAGGTCGTGGCCGAAAAGCGCGATCAGCTGGTCGCCGAGGCCTGGGACATCCTCAAGGGCGACATCGCCTATCTGCCCCTGCATCACCAAGTGATCTCATGGGCGATGAGCGACAAGCTCGACCTGCCGATCGTCGCCAACGACTCGCCCAACTTCAAGTGGGCGCGGTTCAAGTAGGTTGACCATGACGTCGCGCGGCCCGGGACTCCCTGTCCCGGGCCGCGCGCGCGTTTTTCACGAGTGTGACGCGCCGTGACCGCGTTCATCGTCCGCCGGCTGCTGCAATCGATCGCGGTGATGCTGGCGGTCGCCTTCGTTTCCTTCGCGCTGTTCAACTTCGTCGGCGATCCCATCAACAACATGTTGGGACAGGAGGCGACGACCGAGGACCGCGCCGAGCTGCGCGAGCGGCTCGGTCTGAACGACCCCTTCATCGTTCAGTTCGGCCGTTTCGTCGGCAATGCGCTGCAGGGCGAGTTCGGCATCTCCTACCGGCTGAAGCGGCCGGTCAACGATCTCATCGCCGAACGCCTGCCGGCGACGATGGAGTTGGTGACGGCGTCCGCCATCCTGGCGCTCGCCTTCGGCGTGCCGCTCGGCGTTTTCACCGGCTTGCGGCGTGACAGCTGGTTCAGCCGCTTCGTGCTGACCACATCGCTCGTCGGCGTCTCGCTGCCGACCTTCGTGATTGGCATTTTTCTGATCTATATCTTCTCCGTCACGCTCGGCGTGCTGCCGTCCTTCGGGCGCGGCGAGACCGTCGATATCGGCGGCTGGACCACCGGCCTGCTGACGGCGGGCGGCTGGCGTTCACTGATCCTGCCGGCGATCACGCTCAGCTTGTTTCAGACGACGCTGATCCTGCGTCTGGTCCGGGCCGAGATGCTGGAGGTCCTGCGCACCGACTACATCCGTTTCGCCCGTGCGCGCGGCCTGACCAACCGGGCGGTTAATTTCGGCCATGCGCTGAAGAACACGCTGGTGCCGGTGATCACCATTACCGGCCTCCAGGTCGGCTCGCTGATCGCCTTCTCGATCATCACCGAGACCGTGTTCCAGTGGCCCGGCATGGGCTTCCTGTTCATCGCCGGCCTGAATTTCGCCGACATCCCGATCATGGCCGCCTATCTGGTCATGGTCGCCTTCGTCTTCGTGGTCATCAACCTGGTCGTCGACATCCTCTACTACGTCGTCGATCCACGTCTGCGCATCGACCGCGCCGTCGCCGCGGGCAGGACGGGATGAGCGCGCCAGCGGATACGCGCGAGCTCGGCGCCTTCGCGCGGGTCTGGGACAGCGATCTCGGCTACAAGTTCCGGCGCTCGCCACTGGCGATCCTGGCGACGGCGCTGACGCTGACATTCTTCCTGGCCGCGGCCTTCGCGCCTTTGCTGGCGCCGCACAATCCCTTCGATCCGTCGACGCTGCGGCTGATCAACGCCTTCACGCCGCCGGTCTGGGTCGAGGACGGCACGCCGGAATTCCTGCTCGGCACCGACGACCAGGGCCGCGACATCTTGTCCACGCTGATGTACGGCGCCCGGATCTCGCTCATCGTCGGTTTCGCCAGCGTGATCTTCTCGGTCGTCATGGGCGTCGGCCTGGGCGTCTTGAGCGGCTATGTCGGCGGCTGGTTCGAATCCGTGGTCATGCGCTGCGCCGACCTGCAGCTCACCATTCCCGGCATCCTGATCGCGCTCTTCGTCGACGGCATCACGCGCACGATCCTGCCGCGCGAGGTGCACAACGACATCGCCATCTATGTGGTGATCTTCGCCATCGGCATCTCCGACTGGCCGCAATATGCCCGCGTCACCCGCGGCGCCACGCTGGTCGAGAAGGGCAAGGAATATGTCCAGGCCGCCCGCGTCGTCGGCGTCGGCCCTTGGCGCATCATGTTCCGCCACGTGCTGCCGAACGTGCTGACGCCGGTATTGGTGCTGGCCACCATCGGCCTGGCGCTCGCCATCATCTCCGAGGCGACGCTGTCGTTCCTCGGCGTCGGCGTGCCGCCCACGACGCCGTCGCTCGGCACGCTGATCCGCGTCGGCAACGCCTTCCTGTTCTCGGGCGAATGGTGGATCACCATGTTCCCCTGCATCGCCCTCGTCGCGCTCGTGCTGTCCGTCAACCTGATGGGCGACTGGCTCCGCGACGCCCTGAACCCAAAACTGCGTTAGCTGGCGCCACATGCTGTTCGTCATCGAGGGGATCGACGGCGCCGGCAAGGGTACGTTGGCCCGTAATCTCGTCTCCCGCGCGGAAGCCGATCGTGTAAACGTCGGGACGCTGTCATTTCCGCGCTACGACGACACCCGCTTCGCCAAGCTCATCGGTCAGTACTTGAATGGCCGCTTCGGCGCGCTGGACGAGGTCTCGGTGCATTTCGCGGCGCTGCTCTACGCCGGCGACCGCTTCGAGAGCCGCGACGACCTCATGGCGCTGATCGCCGGTCATGACTTGGTTATCCTCGACCGTTACGTCGCTTCGAATGTCGCCTACAACGCCGCCAAGCTGCCGCCGGCCGAGCGCCAACCGCTGATCGATTGGATCTTCGAGACCGAGTTCGACCTGTTCGAACTTCCGAAGCCCGACCTCACCGGCCTGCTCGGCACCTCGCCCGACACCGCCGACGACCTGGTGGCGAAAAAAGACAGCCGCAGCTACACCGAGGCCAAGAAGGACCTGCACGAGGCCGACCGCGACTACATGACCGAGGTCGCCCGCGTCTACGACCGCCTCTGCGCCGACAACGCGATGGGTCCGTGGTTGCGTTTCGACCCCGCCGGCCCCGACGACCAGCTCCTGCCCCCCGGCCACATCGCCGACGGCGTCTGGCGCGAGATCAAGGCGCGGCTGTAGTCGGCAGGCAAGCTGGACGCGCATCGACGCCCGCCCCGGTCAAGATCGTTGGCGCCGCACGGGTCCGAGATCCGACGTCGCAATCCGGGCCGATAGATCGAAAAGGCCAAACGCACTAGACTTGAGGGTCGCTGATGTCCCGATGAGGCGACAATGGCACGGGACGTTCGGGAGTGGCTCGAGGGTCTGAAGCTCGGACAATATGCGCAAGCGTTTGTCGAGAACGACGTCGATCACGCCCTGTTGCCGGAGCTTAGCGAAAACGATCTGGAAAAACTCGGCGTCGCTTCCCTCGGTCATCGCAAGCGGCTGGTCAAGGCGATAGCGCTCCTGAGGGCCGACATCGCGTCCGAGCGTTCCGTCGCGGCGGCGGCACTTACGCCGATCCCGCCGGGCGCGGGCGCGGAAGCGGAACGCCGTCAGCTTTCCGTGATGTTCTGCGATCTTGTCGGGTCCACGCCGCTCTCCGAACGGCTCGACCCCGAGGACCTGCGCGACGTGATCCGGGCCTATCAGGACGCCGTCGCGCGGGCGGCGAAGCACTATGGCGGGCATATCGCCAGATATCTCGGAGATGGACTGCTCGTCTACTTCGGCTGGCCGCGGGCACATGAAGATCAGGCCGAACGTGCGATACGGGCCGGACTGGCGGCGATCGCCGCCGTCAGGAACACGCAACTGGAAGGGGATTTGCAGCTCAATGCCCGGGTCGGCATCGCGACCGGACGCGTGGTGATTGGCGATCTCGTCGGCGATGTGGGCCGCGACGTCGATGCCGTCACCGGTGAGACTCCCAACCTCGCGGCTCGACTGCAGGGTGTTGCCCGATCAAACCAGGTTGTTATCGACGCCGCCACCTACGGTCTGGTCGGCACGGCATTTGAACTCGAGGACATGGGGGTCCGTGATCTGAAGGGTTTCTCCCAGCCCGTACCGGTCTGGAACGTACGTGGCGAAGGCAAGGCGGAAAGCCGTTTCGATGCCGCGCACGAGGGGCGCCTGGCCCGCTTTGTCGGCCGGGAGCACGAACTTGGCCTTGTGCGGGAACGCTGGGAATTGGCGAAACGTGCCGAAGGTCAGGCCGTGTTTTTGACGGGAGAAGCCGGCATCGGCAAATCTCGCCTGATACAGGCGTTGCGCGAGGAGATCGGCGACGATCGCTATTTTTACCTCCGCTACCAGTGTTCCCCCTATCATACGAACACCGCCTTCTACCCGGTTATTCAGCGTCTGGAACGCGCGGCCGGTTTTACGGGCGAGGACGACCCCGACACCCGTTTGGACAAGCTCGACGCTCTGGTCCGACGGATTTCGGCCGACGATGATCCCGACGTCGCGGATTTCGCGGCGCTTCTGTCGCTGCCCGCCGAACTGCGCTACGGCGCCCGGGAATTGTCGCCGCAACAGCAACGCGATCGCACGATCGAAGCGTTGATCGGTCAGCTCGTCGATCTGAGCCGGCTCCGGCCGGTTCTGTTCCTGCTGGAAGATGCCCACTGGATCGATCCGACGACGGAGGCGCTGATTGGTGAGGCGATGACGCGCATAGACGACGTACCGGCGCTGATGGTGATCACGTCGCGTCCCGAATACCTGCCGCCCTGGACCAATCTCCCGAACCTGACCACGATCACGTTGAACCGTTTGTCCCGAGCGCAATGCGCGGAAATCGCCCGGGATATTGGCCGCGACCGGCTGACCGACAACATGATCGCGCAAATCGTCGCCCGGACGGATGGCGTGCCGCTGTTTGTCGAGGAACTGGCGAAGTCTCTGCTGGATAGCGACGAGGATCAGGCTGAGATACCGGCGTCTTTGCAGGCCTTATTGACCGCTCGGCTGGACCGGCTGGGAAGCGCCGGCAAGCTTGCGCCGCTGGCGGCGACGCTGGGCAGGTCCTTCCACTATCGCCTGATCCGCGCGGCATGCACCTTGGATAATCGCGAGTTGGACGCGACGCTGACCGCCATGACCGAGGCTGGACTGCTGTTCCTGCGCGGTACGCCGCCACAGGCCACCTACACGTTCAAACACGCGCTTATTCAAGACGCCGCATACAAGACCCTGCTCAGAAGCAAGCGGCAGCAATATCATCGCAACGTCGCCGAGGTCTTGCAGCGGGACTTCCGGGAGCAGGCGGCAACCGAGCCCGAATTGGTCGCGCGGCACCTGTCGCTGGCGGGACTGACCGAAAAGGCCGTCGCATTCTGGTTGCTCGCGGGCCAGCGCGCGGGCGAGCGGTCCGCGCATGTCGAGGCCATTGCAAATCTGCGGAACGGTCTTCGCGAACTTGAGCTGTTGCCCAAGTCTTCGCTGCGGGATGAACGGGAATTCGACCTTCGTATCGCCCTCGGCGCGTCACTGTTGGCGGTGAAGGGATGGTCCGCGCCGGACGTCGAGGAAAACTACGAACTGGCGCAGGAACTGAGTGCGAGCACCGGCGACATTCGCAAGCTGTTCACCGCTTTGCGTGGACTGTTCAATGTCTTTCTGCTTAAGGGGCAGATCGGCAACGCATGCCGCCTGGCCGACCGTCTTCTGTCGATCGCCCAACAGCAAGGTGATAAGGCGTTGCTGCTGGAAGGCTACCGAACGGTCGGCATGTGCGGGTTCTTTGTCGGAGACTTCGTGGCTGCGCATGAGAACCTGCAGCGCGCGAACGCGATCTATGACCGGTCACTGCATCATGCGCACGCCTTCGTCTACGGTACGGATCCCGCGGTGGTCGGTCTGAGTGTCGGCGGTTGGGTGGAGTGGTTTCTCGGCAATCCCGAAGCCGCCAGAAACAGCGCCGATGCCGCCGTCCGCCTCGCCGAAGAGGTGAAACATCCGTTCAGTCTGGCCTATGCCCGCAGCTTGGCCGCTTCCGTCTATCAGGTCTGCCGCCTGCCGGACGTGGCGCGCGAACACGCCGAAGCGGCGATTATCATCGCGGAAGAGCATGACTATCCCTACTGGCGCGGATGGGCGACCGTGATGCAGGGCTGGGCGCTGGCCGCTCTCGGCGAGCCGGACAGGGGCATCGATTTTCTCAGGCGCGGGCTTGATATCTACGAGAGCACCGGCGCCCGGCAGATCAGGCCCTACATTCTGACCCTGCTGGCGGAAATGTACGGTTGGGCCGGAGCGCCGCGGGAAGGGATCGACGTGCTGGTCGAAGCGCTGGATGCGGGGAGCCGGTCGGATGTTTGTTTCTACGAAGCCGAAGCCGCGCGGATTCAAGGCGAGTTGTTGCGCCAGTCGCGGGCCGGGGATGGCCAAACGCAGTTCGAAACTGCCTTGAACCTCTCACGTCGCCAATATGCTCGTGGGCTCGAGCTGCGGGCGGCCTTGAGCGCGGCGCGCGCGTCGATCGCGCGCGGCGACAGAGCGGCCGCGGAAGCTCTCGTCAGCGCGATCTACCGGACGTTTGACGCGCATCTAACGGACCCGGATCTGGCCGACGCGCGAGCAATACTCGGTGCCTGATTCCGGCCGCGCACGACGACGTCGTGACGACCTGGCTAAGCGCCGGTGTTGATGATGTAGGGATGCTTGCAACGTCCCAGGCAGTAGTCCTTCTGTGTCGGCAGCTCGGATTCGCGTGGCCGGCCACGGAACATCAGGTCGATGCAACTGTCCGGGCCGGACTGATAATCGGCGTGGCTTTGCGGCAGCAGAACACCGTCTTCATATACCGCGATGACGATGATGCCCGGTCCCTTGGCGAACAGCTTGTGGTCCAGCAGCCGGGCCTCGATATCGGCCAGCTTTTCGTCGGAAAACATCACCGTATCGGGAAATGGATTGTTGCGATCTTGCTTCTTCTTGATCACCTGATACGTGTCCGGGGCCACGGCAATGGCCCAGAAATGTTGCCGTTGCCATACGCGATTGCCGTTCAAGGTTATCGAGATCGTCGTATCGACCTCGATATAGCCGCCGGCCGTGTCGTCATTGAAATAGTAGTGCCGGATCTTGCCGATCGATTCGAGACCGACCTTGTTCTCGTCGGCGAACTTATCCTCGTCGTCGAGCTTGCGGACGGCGGCTTCGATCAGGGCGCGGGCATAGGCGCCGCCTAGACCCGACAACGTGGCGGGAATGTCGGATTTGGGATCGTATCCCTGCAGTTTCGTCAACAGGCCCCTGAAGTCGGGCTTTGCGTCGGGGGCGGGCTCTTTGCCGTCCAATGCCAGCAAGATTTCCCACAGCTTGTCGGGGTCCGACAGGACCTGGTCGGCGGCCAGGTCGCCAAAGTTCACCTGCATCGGGCCGACCTCGCCGGCGGAGAGCCGGTCCGGCGTCACGACTGGTTGTGTCGGTCGGGGTTTGGTACAGGCCGCGGCGGCGAACACGGCTGCGATCGCTGCCAGATGCACGAACCGATAGCGTGTCATTGATCCCCTCCCGCTTCTTAGACCGTTGCATCAACGCATCTGCAAACTGACCAAGATACGAACGCGAGCAGAATCAAGCTTGCCGGCACTACGGCTTATCGTTGTTTATTATGTCGGAAACGCAAGTTACTGCATCAGATTATCGTTGTTCTGTCCAGGCACAAGTGATGGAAGGGGCCGACCCAACCGCATTAGGTGCGGTGGCGCCGTTGCCGTTCCGCAACCGTGGATCAGGTCGCCTTTTTAGGATGGGTGCGTTCGGCGTGTTCGCCGACGATTTGACGGCGCCGCGCCTTAAACGATCCGCGACTGCATCCAGGCGGCGATGGACAGCAGCTTGTCGTCGCCACCCATGGCGCCGACGGCCTGCACGCCTAGCGGCAGGCCGTTCGGGCCGACATGGCCGGGCAGGCTGACGCACGGTACGCCCAGCAGCGTCGTCATGCGGTTGAACAGCGGATCGCCGGTGGTCTCGAGTCCCGCCGGCGCCTCGCCCGCCGCGCTCGGCATCAGCATGGCGTCGTATTCGTGCATCAGGTCGTACCAGTAGCGCCGGCAGTCGTCGCGCACGCCGATCGCCGCCTCGTAGTCCGCATGCACCATGGCCAGGCCGTCGGCGATCAGGTCGTAGATATGCTGGCTCAGCTTGGTGCTGTGGCGGGCCCATTCGAACGGCAGGGCGCGGGCCGCGTCAAACGTCATCACCGTCCGGTGCGCCTCGACCGACCGATCGAACGGCGTCGGCAGGTCGATCTCGTCGACCACGGCGCCGGCATCGCGCAGGGCCGTGGCGGCGTCCTCGACGGCCTGCTGCATCACCGGCTCGGCCTGGTTCCATTCGTAGGTCCGGCAGAGGCCGATGCGCGGCGCTCCATCGAGCGCGTGCGGATGCGCCGGCGCGTCCAGCAGCGCCGCCCGCACCAGGCAGGCGTCCTCCACTGAGCGCGAGAACGTGCCCAGCGTGTCGAGCGTAAACGCCAGCGGCTTGATCCGGCTGAGATCGAAGCTGTCCCGCGACGACTTGTAGCCGACGACGCCGCAGTAAGACGCCGGCCGGATCACCGAGCCGCCGGTTTGGGTGCCGTAGGCGAGCGGGATCATGCAGTCGGCCACGGCCGCGGCCGAGCCGCTCGATGAGCCGCCTGGCGTATGCGCGGGGTTGTGTGGATTATGTGTCTTGCCGGGCTGGAAGAAGGCGAATTCCGTGGTCACCGTCTTGCCCATGATGATCGCGCCCATGGTGCGGATCATGGCGACGCATGAGGCGTCGCGGCTCGGCCGGTGGCCCTGATAGATCGGCGAGCCGTAGGCCGTCGGCATGTCGTAGGTGTCGATGATGTCCTTCACGCCGAACGGCAGGCCGTGCAGCGGTCCGCGCAATGCGCCGGCATCGCGCCGTTTCGCCTGCTCCAGCGCCAGTTCCGGATCGAGGAACTCCCAGGCCTGGACCTCGCCCTCTCGGGCCTCGATCCGCTCCAGACAGGCTCGCGTCAGGGATTCTGAACTGATGGCGCTGTCGGCGATGGCGGTCGCCGCCTCGCAGGCGGTCAGCTCGTTCAGCGGTTTCATCGTCTTGCCCTCACGATTCGACGTCACCACATTAGAACACGGTATTTTACGCGTATCAGCGCCGGGAACGCACCGCACGGCGCGCCGCTTGCACTGCGGCTGAAGATAGAGAGAATCTACCGGCCAAAGATGAAGGACCCGGTAATGCGGCGCCTGATCTTGCCGATTTTGGGAATGTTTTTGTTTTGTTCGGTTCCGGCCGCGGCGGCGGTGGAATTCGGCCGTTATCGCGCCCTCGTCATCGGCATCAACGACTATCAGCACCTGCCGAACCTGGAAACGGCGGTCAATGACGCCAGCGCCATGGCCGATCTCTTGCGCCGGCAATACGGCTACGAGGTCTCGTTGCTGCTGAACCCGACGCGCTATCAGATGGTCCGGGCGCTGAACGAGATGCGGGCCGAGCTGACGCCGGACGACAATCTGCTCATCTACTATGCCGGCCACGGCGTGCTCGACCGAGAGACCGACCGGGGCTTCTGGCTGCCGATCGATGCCGAGACCGACAACGAGGCGAACTGGATCTCGAACGAGACGCTGACCAGCAACCTGCGCGCCATGTCGGCGAAGCATGTGCTGGTGATCGCCGATTCCTGCTATGCCGGCACGCTGGTGCGCACGGCCGACGCCGAGCTCAAGACCGGCACCGAGCGCAATGCCTGGCTCCAGCGCATGGCCGAAAGCCGCTCGCGCACGGCCATCGTCTCCGGCGGCCTCGAGCCGGTCAGCGACGGCGGCGGTGACGGCCATTCGGTATTCGCCCGCAAGCTGATCGAGGCGCTGCGCGGCAACGACGACGTCATGGAGGCGCAGGGCCTGTTCGACCGCATCAAGGGCCAGGTCGTGGTCAACGCCGACCAGACGCCGCGCTATTCCGACATCCGCCGCGCCGGTCACGAGGGCGGCGACTTCCTGTTCGTGCCGACGGCGATTACCGCCGTCGAAGAGGCGCCGCCCCCGCCAACGGCGGCCGGCGGCGTCGACAGCGAGACCGCGGTCGAGCTCGCCTTCTGGGACGCCATCAAGGACAGCCAGGAGGCCGCCGACTACCAGGCCTATCTCGACGCCTATCCGAAGGGCCGCTTCGCCAGCCTCGCCCGCCTGCGCCAGCAGCGGTTCGCGGTCGCGGCCCGGCCGCCTGCGCCGCGACAGCCGTCGCCGGCGCCCCAGCCTGCCCCGCAGGCCGCGCCCGCGCCGCCGACGATCCTCGCGCCGGCGCCCAGAACGAAGCCGGCGCTCAGGCCGGCGGAATCCGCGCCGCCGCCAACGCCGGCGCCCGAGCCCGAACCTGAGACGAAGGTCGCCGTCGCACCCCTCGTGCCGAAGGCCGCCGTCGATCCGCGCCGCTTCGACGGCGACTGGCGCGGCGACACCGACATCTGCGGCCGCATCATCCGCGGCCTGAAAGAGCGGACGTTCCGCCTGGAATACACCGTCCGCGACGGCCGCATCGACGGCTACCTCTACGAAGAGGTGGTGTTCGGCGGCAGCGAACCGCACCGCATGCAGGCCGAATTGCCGGCCGACGGCACGGTCGAGATCGACTTCCCGCTGTTCCGTTCGGTGCTGCGCTTCACCACCGACGCCGCCGGCAACCTCACCGCCCGCATCAACGACTGCCCCGTCCGCCTGCGCAAGCGCGGCTGACAAGGCGTCGTCCCTGGGGCCACTGGATGCCCGGATCACGTCCGGGCATGACGGTTACGGTGTCGCTATCAACGAAAACTCGTTATTGCCGGGCGCGCCGCCGGTACCAGGCGAGGCCGGCGAGGCCGAGGCCGAACAGCGCGAAGCCGGCCGGCTCCGGCACCTTGGCGAACGACAGGTTGTCGGCCTGGAAAACTTCCCTGAAATCTGGGTTCAGATCTTCGCCTGCGAAGATGATCGTGCTGAACGCGGCGTCGCCCACCACGCCCAGGAAGCCGTCCCCTTCGCCGCCCAATTCAGAAAAGAAGCTGACAGTCGCGTCGCCGGCGCCGTCGAAATCGCCAGTCACGGTCAGGCCGTTCAACGACGCCGTGCTGGTCCAGTCGGCGCCGAAGGCGAAAATCGGCATCGGAAAGTCCCAGGCGATGGTGTCGTAGGTGCCAGCATCGGGACTGCTCCCACGCACCGCTCCTAGATAAGCGCCGGGGAAGCCGACTTCGTTCAGGTCGGTCGCCGTTGCCGGCGTTCCGGTGCTGATTACGCCGCTGTCGAAGGTGATGCTGTCGGCGCCGGCGATGTCATTGTCGAACGGATCGTCGATAACAGGCCCGCCCAGCGGCGAGGCCGCCACCGCGGCTTCCCACGAGTTGCGGTCGGTGAAGATCTGAAAGGCGTGGGCGCTCGCCGTCATCGCGAACACGGCAATGCCGACAAGACCGGCGACAAGCGATTTGATCACGGAAGTCCCCCTGCGTTTGGCGTCCGCCGCGCCGCGCCAACCGCGCGCGCAACCGGACAAGACGCGCATTTAACCTTAAGCGATTATCGCGTCAGAAAGTAGAATCAACGATTTCAGTGGTTTGGCCGATTAGCATCGGCGCATTTGTGGCAATCACCGACACTGCCGTGCGCGAAAGCCGGCGAGTTCTCGGCTAAGCGCTCGATTACAATGAAAAACCGACGCCCGTTCAGTCGTTAAGGATTTCGACGCCGCGTTCGATGCGGCGCCTCACCAGGCCGTGTAGCCGCCATCGAGCAGCAGGTCGGCGCCGGTCATGAAACTGGCGTCGTCGCTCGCCAGGAACACGGCGCCGCGGGCGATCTCGTCCGGCTGGCCGAGCCGGCCCATGGGGTGCTTCGGGCCCCAGATGCGTTCCGCCGCGTCCAGGTCGCCGAAGCGTTTCGCCAGCCGCCCCGTGGCGATGCCGCCCGGCGACAGCGTGTTGACGCGGATCTTGTCGTCGGCGTGGTCCAGCGCCATGCCCTTGGCGAGCTGCACCAGCGCGCCCTTGGTCGTGCAGTAGGCGGCCTGGCCGGCGTTGGCCACGCGCGCCATCTGCGAGGCCATCAGGATGATGCTGCCGCCGCCGGCGGCGCGCAGGTGGGGAATCGCGTATTTGCAGATGTGAAAGGCTCCGGTCAGGTTGACGTTCAGGGCCTGTTGCCAGTCATGCTCCGTCATGTCGGCGATGGTGGTGATCGGCGAGAACACCGCAGCGTTGCAGACCACGATATCGAGTCCGTCGAAAGCGTCGACCGCCGCCGCTACCGCCTGCTGTGCTGAAACGCTGTCGGCGACGTCGCAACGCTGCGCCGCCGCCCGCCCGCCGCCGGCGCCGTTTATCTCGGCCGCGACGGCCTCGGCATCGTCGACGGCGATATCCGCGCACAGCACATCGGCCCCCTCCGCCGCGAAGGCCAATGCGATCGCCCGCCCGATGCCATTGCCCGCGCCCGTGACAATGGCGCTGCGGCCGTCCAACTTGCCTGTCGTCATTCCAAGCTCTCCCAATCTTGGCCCCGATTGTAGGTCGCGCGGTCTCGGTTGGCATCCGTCGATACGCATTGACCCGTCGGCGCGCGCCGCTTAGACGTAGCGCCATGGCCAGTGCAGCGGATCTCATTGCCCGCCGGCTCTATGACGCCGGCTGCCGCCACGCCTTCGGGATTCCCGGCGGCGAGGTGCTCACCCTCATCGACGCGCTCAATCGTGCCGGCATCGAGTTCGTGCTGACCAAGCACGAGAACGGCGCCGGCTTCATGGCGGAAGGCACCTATCACATGACCGGCGCGCCGGGCATCCTGGTCGCCACCATTGGTCCGGGCGCCGCGAACGCGGTCAACGTGGTCGCCAACGCCGAGCAGGACCGGGTGCCGCTGATCGTGCTGACGGGCTGTGTCGACGCTGCTGAAGCGCTGACCTACACGCACCAGGTCTTCGACCACGGCGCCATGTTCGGGCCGATCAGCAAGGCTACGTTCAAGGTCGCCGACGGTGCTGCCGACGTGCTGGCCGACAAGGCCGTCGCCATCGCGCTCGACGACCGGCCGGGCCCGGTGCATATCGACGTGCCGATCTCGCTCGCCGGCCAGGAGCAGGCCGAGACGCCGTCGTCCCGCCGCGCGCCGACCGCGCCGGCTGCGCCCGCCGAGGGGCCCGAGCTGGACCGGGCGCGCCAATGGCTGGCGGCGGCCGAGCGGCCGATCATGATCGCCGGCCTTGATGTCATGAACCATGACGCCGTCGCCGATGTAACGGGCCTCGCGGAAGACTTCGGCATCCCGCTCATCACCACCTACAAGGCGAAGGGCGTGCTGCCGGAGGATCATCCGCTGGCCTTGGGCGGCGCCGGCCTGTCGCCGGTCGCCGACCGCGAGCTGCTGCCGCTGATCGGCGAGGCCGACCTCATTCTGCTGGCCGGCTACGACCCCATCGAGATGCGCACCGGCTGGCGCCACGTCTGGGACGCAAGCCAGCAGAACGTCGTCGAATTCGCGGCCGCGCCCAACACCCACTACATGCACCAGGCCACGGTCAGCTTCGTCGGCCATGTCGGCGCCGGCCTCAAGTGTCTGCGCAACGGCGCCGCGCCGCGCCAGACCTGGCCCGACGGCGCGCCGGCCCGCGTCAAGGAAGCCGTGCAGGCTGCCTACGGCCCGAACGAAGCCTGGGGTCCGACCGCGGTGGTCAAGACCGTGCGCGCGAACCTGCCGCGCGACGGCGTGGCGACGGTTGACAGCGGCGCGCATCGCATCCTGCAGAGCCAGGTCTGGGAAGCCTACGAGCCGCGTACGCTCTTGCAGTCGACCGGCCTCTGCACCATGGGCTGCGCCCTGCCGCTCGCCATCGGCGCCAAGGTCGCCGCGCCCGAGCGCGCCGTGGTGGCGTTTACCGGCGATGCCGGCCTGGAGATGATCCTGGGCGAGCTGGCGACCCTGCGCGACTTGAGGCTACCGCTCGCGGTCGTGGTCTTCGTCGACGCCTCGCTGGCGCTGATCGAGATGAAGCAGCGCGGCGTCGGCCTCGGCAATCTCGGCGTCGATTTCGGCGAAACGGACTTCGCCGCCGTCGGCCAGGCCATGGGCGGCTACGGCGTCACCGTCGAGAGCCGCGAGGCACTGGCCGAGGCCATGCAGACCTCGCTCGCCGCCGACCGCTTCACCGTCATCGCCTGCCGCATCGGCGCGGCCGCCTACGACGGCCGGATTTGATAGGCCGAGAGGGCCGTTTCCGAATTTGAGTGAGGCGCATTAGGCCGCGACTGCGGCCCGCCGGCTTATCCGGCGCGCCCGCGCAGGCGCGGACCGTCAGGTCCGCTGCCGTGAGCGCAAAACTAAGTCGCGGGATGGGCGTGCGGGCGTGGGTCGAGCGGGCTGCGCACGATCGCCCCGCCGCGCCGCCGCAGGCGGCTGGCGGCGAGCTCGCCGGCCTGGTCCAGGATCGGATAGGCCACGGCCGTCAGGTGCGAGTTGATGCGCTTCAGGTCGCGCAGGATGTCGAGATGCAAGGCACTGGTCTCGATGCTCGCGGTCTGGCCCGAGCGCAGGCGGGCGAGATGGTTCTCGGCGGCCTGCCGTTCCAGGTCGCGGAAGCGTTCCTTCGCGGTCAGCAGGTCGCGCGCGGCCGCCACCTCGCCCGTCAGGAACACACTCAAGGACAGCTTCAGCGTCGCCATCACCCGGTGGTGCAGGTCGACCAGCTCGCACAGGCCCTCATCCGAGAACTGATAGCGGTTGCGGATCTTCTTCCGCGCCAGCTCCATCAGGTTCTTGTCGATGATGTCGCCGACATGCTCCAGGTTGGTGGCGAAGGTGATGATGTCGATGCAGCGGTCGCTGTCCTGGCCGTTCAGCGGCTCGCGCGAGAACTCGGTCAGATAGAGCTTGATCGACTCGTGCAGCGCGTCGACCTGGTCGTCCATGGCCTCGACCTCGGCCTTCAGCTTCTTGTCGTCGGCTTGGAACACCTCGATGGTCTGCGCCAGCATGTTCTCGACCAGGTCTGCGAGCCGCAGCGTTTCGCGCGTGGCGCCGGCCAGCGCCAGGTTCGGACTGTCGAGCGCTGATGTGTCCAGGTGCCGCGGCTGGCCCTCGTCGTCGGCCGCCGCCGGCGCCGGCAGCAGGCGCTCGGTCAGCCGCGCCACCGGTCCGGTCAGACCGAGGAAGACGACGGTCAGCAGCAGGTTGAAGCCGAGATGCGCGTTCGCCACCTGCCGGATCGGCTCGGTCCCGAATTCCGCGAGGTGCGGCGTCACAAAGGGCAGCAGCGGCAGCAGGACAACCGCGCCCGTCACCCGGAACAGCAGGTTGCCCAGCGGCACGCGCCGGGCCTGCGGCGGCTCGTTCAGCGTTACCATCAGCGCCGGTAGGGCCGCGCCGGCATTGGCGCCCAGCACCAGGACAAAGGCGAGATCGAGCGGTATGGCGCCGGTCGCCGCCAGTGAGGCGATCAGCAGCACGATGGCCAGGCTGGAATGGGCGAGCCAGGTGAGCGCGGCGGCCAGCAGGAAGGCCAGCAGCGGTTCGCTCGCCAGCGCCACGAACAACGCGTGCAGCAGATCGCTGTCGTTGATCGGCATGGCCGCGCCGCGGATCAGATGCAGGGCCAGCAGCATCAGGCCGAGGCCGATGGCGATGCGGCCGAAATGTCGGACCCGCGGCGTGTCGCTCGCCATGAAGCAGGCGACGCCCAGGAACAGCAGCACCGGGAAAGCGGCGGTCACGTCGAGCGTGAACACTTGCGCCACCAGGCTGGAGCCGACATCGGCGCCAAGCATGAGCGCGAGCGCCGGCGCCACGGCAATCAGTTCGCGGCCGGCGAACGACGTCGTCAGCGTCGCCGTCGCGGTCGCGCTCTGCAGCAGCGCGGTGACGCCGAGGCCCGTCAGCCAGGCCGTGAACCGGTTGCGCGTGCTGGCGGCCAGCAATCGGCGCAGGTCGGCCCCATAGGCGCGCAAAACGCCCGTGCGCACCATGCGCGTGCCCCAGATCAGCAGCGCCACGCCGCCAAGAACGTTGAGCAACAATTCCGTACCGGACAACGCCATTACCCCCTCAAGCCTGCCGGCATGCCGCATTGGCCATACCGTGGTCCCCAGGTGAATGTTGTCGTAAAACTGTAATAAAAAATTAACATTAACAGATTCCTGCCGTGAACGCTCGGACGCGACGCTAGCAAACGGGATTGTGAAGGCTTGTGCGGTGCCTCACATCGTAGGCTTCCGGCGATGCGCGCGAGATGCCCGGGCCCGATCGTTGTGGCGTTTGCTTCGCTGATCACGACGGCGACGCAGGCTGAGACCAGGCTGGAGGTGCTGGCCCGGGTCGGGCCCTGGCCGGTCGTGTCGCAACTGATCGGCTATGACGGCCGGGTCTGGTTCGCCAACAGCGTCAAGGGTCGCAACCACAACTCCGCCGATATCTACAGCTACGGTCCGCCGGGCGGCGAGCTTCGCTACGAGCGGCATCTGTTCAGCCAGGACGCCGGCAAGCCCGTGGTCGCCGACGGCCTGCTGTACTGGCCGTTCGAGGATTCCCGATTCAGCCTCGGCTGGGGCCATTTCATGGTCACCAACGGCCGCGACTGGCGCTACGGCGCGATTCCCACGGCGCTCTCGTTCCACACCCATGCCATGGCCGCCGCCGGCGGCCGTCTGGTCGCGGCGACCTCGGCCTGGCGCGCCGGCCTGCAGGTCTCCGACGATGCCGGGACGACCTGGCGCCAAGTTTACGACCACCCGACCGCCAACCGCCGCCTCAGCCGCATTTATGAGATGGCGGCGCTCGGTTCTGTTCTGTTCGCGCCGCTCGTCGACCGCAGCAGCAGTCCACCGGTTCGACGACTGCTTCGGTTTGCGAGCGACGACGTGGGTGACGTACCCGGATGGCCCGTGCAGCGGATCGTCCTCGGCATGGCGTCGTTCGACGCTTGGCTCTACGCCGCGATTTGGGACGACGACGGGGCCGCGATCTGGCGCACCGACGGTCGAATGAGCGAACGGATCACAGAACCGCGGGCTGGCTGGCGCGTGCGGGATCTGGCTGCCGGTCCGGACGGTCTCTGGGTGCTCGAGGCCGCTGGCAATGGCGGCCGTCTGTGGTTCAGCGCCGACGGCCGGACTTGGCGGATCAGCCGGACGATCGACGGCGGCCAGCCGCAGGACCTGCTGGTCTATGGCGGCGCGGCTTACGTCGGGGGCGCCGGCGATGACGGGCAGGGAATACTGTGGGGCGACGCCGCACCACTGGCCGTTCCAGCGGCGGCGCTAAAACCGTTGCCGCCGATACCGGCCGGACGGCCGCGCGACTGGCCGGCGCTGGCGGCGGAACTGGATGCCTTGTTGGCCCGGCCAGACAGCTACGATCGCCACGGCCGCGTACTGCGCGACGCGCTCTATCGGGCCGTCATCTCATCGCCGCCGCCGGGCTGGCTGGCGGCGCGCCTCAGCGCCGCGATGCCGGACCGGCGGCTGTCGCTGATCGGCGGCGCGGTCACGGTGCCCGCGCACAAGCTCGGCCAGTGGGCCGTGCTCTGGGCCATGGCGCTCGCCCGCCAGGGATCTGTGCCGGTCGATCTGATCGCCGCTCCCTGGACCGCGCCCGACAACGGCAGCGAAAAGTATTTCGAGCCCGCGCCGGCGGCGATCTGGGCCGCCGCCATGGCCGGTCAGGACGATCCCGACACGATCGCGTCCCTGATCGACCGCCTGGACCGTCCGGGCGATCCGCTCTGGCTGCGCGGCGACGTCGTCGGCGCGCTCACCGCACTCACCGGTCAACGTTTCGGCTACGACATCGCCGCCTGGCGACGGTGGCAAACACGCTGAAACATGCCGTCTTCACGCCGCCAAGGCGTTGATCCTAAGATGTGGCCATAACAACGGCCGATTCGGCCGCAGAACACGAACGGGGGGCAGCTTATGCGCATCCAGCTCGTGGACGATTTTCGCTTCGTTCATGAGCCGCGCGGCCTGGACGCGACGCCGGGCCGCGCCCGTGTTGTCGCCCGCGATTCGGACGCCGAGGCGCTTGCGAGCCGCATCCTGCTGTCCGACGGCGGCGCTTTCCTGATCACCGGCTATCGCGGCGTCGGCAAGACGACGTTCGTGAATGAGGTCGTCGGCCGCGTGCGCGATCGCCTGGAAAGCGGGCGTGTCACCGGCGGCACCGCGCACCTGCTCGACGTCTATCTCAGTCTCGCCCGGCCGATGACCGGCGTTGAGCTCATGCACCACATCCTGCGCGGCCTGCACGACCGGCTGCGCCGCGACCGCCTGCTGCGCCGCCTGGCGCCAGGTCTGCGCGAGGACATCGAGCTGGCTTTCATGCGCACCAGCACGACGCTCGCCTACAACACGTCCGAAAGCGCCGAGCACAGCTACAGTCTCGGCGGACTTTCCGCCAAGCTGCCATTCCTCGGCCTCGCGCCGTCGCTCGATCTCGGCGGCAAGCGCAGCCGCGGCCTCAGCCGGCAGATGACGTATCTCGCCTATGACGACAAGGCTGCCGAACAGGATCTGATCCGCATCGGCCGCGAGCTGACCGACGGCTACGAGACGCAGGCCGCCACCCTTCGCCGGCTCGCGCGGCTGTTCGGCGCCGCGCCGCGGCGCCTGCCGATCAAGGTGCTGTTCGTCTTCGACGAGCTTGACAAGCTGGAACGCGGCGGCAGCGACGCCGCGAGCGCCGTCGACGAGATGCTGGGCAGTCTGAAGACCCTGCTGACGACATCCGGCATGTCGTTCATTTTCGTCGCCGGCAAGGATTTTCACGACCGCTGGCTCGCCGACGTCAGTCGCGGCGACAGCATCTACGAGAGTGTCTTCGCGCATGTCAGCTATTTGCCGGCGCTATGGGCCGATATCGGCGAGTTCTGCGATCCCGTCGTGCACAAAACGGAGCACGAAGGCGGCGGCAGCGCCACGCGCCGCGCCTATGGCGACTTCAAGAAGTTCCTCGCCTTCAAGGGCCGCGGCATTCCGCGGCGCATCTTCCGCGGCTTCTACGAGCATGTGGTCTGGGAGGACGGCGCTGCACGCCTCGCCTTTGACGCCGAGGATTTGCGCCGCTTCGAATTTTTCGCCGGTCTGTTCGATGCGCTGCAAGCGGGCGAGCGGGAGCTGTTCGGCGAGCGCGCCGGCGAACGCCAGAGCGAGCGCACCGACCAGCAGCGGCTCGGCATCTACTACCTTACTGACTGGATCCTGAACCGAGGCGCGCAGTGGTTCAGCAAGGAGGACGCGCTTGCCGCGTCCAGCCGCCTGAGCCGCCTGGTGGCGCCGGCCGAGGACGTGGCGCCGTCGGTCGTCGAGGGCCTGACCGCGCTGCTTATCGCGCGGGGCTACCTCGAGCCGGTGAAGGACGAAACCGTCGCCCGCGTCGTGTCGAAGGAGGGCCAGACCCCTGTCTGGTACCGCGTGCCGCGCCGGCGTTTGATCGAGATGGGCCGCATGTCCGGTTTCTTCGAGCGCGAGTCCGAGGCGCTGCATGACGAGGACGCGCCCGGCGTGCCGCGCGAGCGCTACGAGATCCTGGGCGAGATCGGTCGCGGCGGCTCCTCCACCGTGTTCAAGGCGCTCGACCGGCGCACCGGACAGCTCGTCGCCATCAAGCAGCTCCACGCCTCGCTGGTCGATTCCGATCTGGCGCCGCGCTTCCGCGCCGAGATCGAGTTCCTCGCCAACCTGCACCATCCGGGCATCGTGCGGCTGCATGACGCCGGCCTCGACGCCGAACGGCCCTACCTGGTGATGGACTATCTCGAGGGCGTGTCGCTGCGCCACACCATCGGGCGCGACCAGGGCCTCGAGCCCGACGCCGTGCTCGCTCTCGCCGATCCGTTGCTCGACGTGCTGGCCTACATTCACGAGCAGGGCGTGCTCTGGCGCGACGCGAAGCCGTCGAACGTGCTCCTGACGCCGCAGGGCCGGCTCGTCATTATCGACTTCGGCATCGCCCAGGCCATGCGCGACGAGCTGACCCGGACGCAGAGCGTGATTGGCACGCCGCGCTACATGGCGCCCGAGCAGATCCGCGGGGAGCGTCTCGACACCCGCACCGACATCTACGCCGTCGGCACCATCCTCTACGAATTGCTGACCGGTCACGCGCCCTACGAGGCGACGCAGATCGTCGAGGCCATGCAGCGCGTGCTGAACGAGACCGCCGCGCCGCCGTCCTCGCTTGCCGACGTGCCGCCGGCTCTGGACGCCGTCGTCATGAAGTGCATGGAAAAGGACCGCGACGACCGGTACGAGTCGGCCGCGGCCCTGCGTGCCGCGCTGCCGGCGCCGTCGTCGAAGATTGATCTGCGCGACATCGCCGCGCGGGCATTGGCTCGCAAGCAAGACGCGGACAGCTACGAAGCCGCCGCGACACGGCTCGTCACCATGGCGGCGACCATGGCGACCGAGGTCGCGCCGCCGCCGCCCGTCTCGCCGGCACCCGCGCCGCCACCGCCGCCACAACCGACCGCTGTCGCGCCGACCGTACTGGTGCCGGACCAGCCGGCGGAAGCGACGGTCATGATCGCGGCACCGGCCGCCGGTCCGCGCATCGTCGTGGAATCTGACGCCGGCACGCGCCAGATCGTGCTGGGCGGGCACGACGCCTCCATCGGCCGCAGCCATGACAACCGCATCGTCGTCCGCAGCAGCGGCGTGTCGCGTTACCACGCCATCCTCCGCGCACGGGACGCGGGTTATGTCGTCGAGGACGTGAACAGCGCCAACGGTCTGATGGTCAACGACAGGCTCACGCGCGGCCCGACCACGCTCAACGATGGCGACGTGCTGCGGATCGGCGACGTGAATCTGCGTTATCGCGAGGGCGCCGACGACCGGGTGGACGAGACCGCGGAAAATGCCGCGGCCTCGTAGTTTCGCCGCGAACTCCCATCTAAGAGGGGCAGAGGCGCCGGATGGTGTAAACTCGGCGCTATGAAGGGATCCGCGTGAGCGAACAACGGCAAGCCGATACCGACGTCGACCGCACCGACGCCATGGCCGGCCAGGTGCTGCAGATCGTTCACGATCTCGCGGTCGAGCTCAATCCCGGCCGCGAACGCACGCTTCAGGTCGGCCTGAATAGTTCGCTTGACCGCGACCTCGGCCTCGACAGCCTCGGCCGCGCCGAATTGCTGCTGCGTCTGGAACGCGCCTTCAAGGTCGAGATGCCGCAGAGGCTTTTGGGCGAGGCCGAGACGCCGAACGATCTGCTGGCCGTGCTCGCGTCGCTGGAGCCGGCCGAGGGCTGGGGCGTCGCGCCCGAGCGCCGCCGGCCGGCTCTCGAAGTGGTCGACGCGGCGCCGACCGAAGCCGAAACCCTGATGGAGGTGCTGGACTGGCAATACGACCGGCACCCCGACCGGCCGCACATCCTGCTGGCCGAGGACGAGGGCGGCGAGCGCACCATTACCTATCGCGATCTGACCGAGGCCGCGCGCGCCCTCGCCGCTCGCCTGCAGCATTGGGGGTTGGCGCCGGGCGACCGGGTGGCGCTGATGCTGCCGACCTGCCGGGAGTTCTTCGACGCCTTCTTCGGCATCCTCTATGCCGGCGGCGTGCCGGTGCCGATCTATCCGCCGATGCGGTTGTCGCAGCTCGAGGAGCATATGCGCCGTCAGGCGGTGATCCTGGAGAATGCCGGCGCCGTGTTGCTGATCACCGTGGCGGAAGCGCGCCGGGTCGCGGCCGTGCTGCGCGCCCGTGTCGACAGCCTGCGCGCCGTCGAGACCGTCGACAGCCTGCCGACCGCGTCGGCGGCCTGGACCCCGGTGCCGCGGCAGCCGGACGATCTGGCGCTGTTGCAATACACCTCCGGCAGCACCGGCGATCCAAAGGGTGTGATGCTGACGCACGCCAATCTGCTGTCGAACTCGCGCGCCATGATCGAGGCCATGCACGCGGACTCGTCCGACGTCTTCGTCAGCTGGATGCCGCTCTACCACGACATGGGCCTGATCGGCGCCTGGCTCAGCACCATGTACTGTTCGGTGCCGGTCAACATCATGTCGCCGCTGGCGTTCCTGGCGCGGCCGTCGCGCTGGCTCTGGGCCATGCATCGGCATCGCGGCACGCTGTCCGGCGGCCCGAACTTCGGCTTCGAGCTCTGCCTTCGCAACGTCGACGATTCCGAGATCGAAGGCCTCGATCTCAGCAGCGTGCGCATGATCGTCAACGGCGCCGAGCCGGTGAACGCCGACACGCTGCAGCGGTTCTCGGAGCGCTTCGCGCGCTACGGTCTGCGGCCGGACGCCGTGGCGCCGGTCTACGGTCTCGCCGAATCCACCGTCGGCCTCGCTTTTCCGCCGCCCGAACGCCTGCCCATCATCGAACATATCCGCGCCGGCCCCCTGGCGACGACCGGCGTCGCCGAACTGGCGCTCGCCGGCGAAACGGATACGCACACATTCGTCGCCTGCGGCCGGCCGATCCCGCGCCATGAGGCCCGCATCGTCGACGAGACCGGCCGCGAGGTCGGCGAGCGCCGGCAGGGCCGGCTCGAATTCCGCGGCCCGTCGATGACGCAGGGCTATTTCGGCAAGCCCGAGGAGACCGCGAAGATCTACCACGACGGCTGGATCGACAGCGGCGACTTCGCCTACATGGCCGGCGGCGACATCTTCATCACCGGCCGCAGCAAGGACATCATCATCCGCGCCGGCCGCAACATCTATCCGCACGAAGCCGAGGCCACGGTCGGCGAAGTGCCGGGCGTGCGCCGCGGCTGCGTCGCCGTGTTCGGCAGCACTGACGCCGCGGCCGGCACCGAGCGCATCGTCGTGCTCGCCGAAACCCGCGAGACCGATCCGGCGGCGTTGGAGTCGTTGCGTGGACGCGTCAGCGAAGCGGCCTCCGACGTGCTCGGCGGGCCGCCCGACGAAGTCGTGCTGGCGCCGCCGCAAAGCGTGCCGAAGACATCGAGCGGCAAGCTGCGCCGGTCGTCCGCCCGCAGGCTCTACGAAGAGGGCCGGATCGGCAGCAAGGCCCGCGCCGTCTGGTGGCAGATCGCCCGCATGACCGCGGCCGGCCTCGGCGCCGTGGTCCGGCGGCAGGCGCGCCGCGCGCTGTCGCTGGTCTATGCCGGTTATTGGTGGACCGTTATCGGCCTGCTCGGCGCCGTTTGCTGGCTGCTGGTTGTGGGCGTCAGTCCACCGTCATTGCGCTGGGCTGTCGTGCGCGGCGTCGGCCGGGTGTTCCTGGCGCTGACCGGCGTGCGCTTCACCGTCGAGGGCGAGGGCAGGGCGTCGACCGGCGACGCCATCGTCGTTGCCAACCACTCAAGCTATATCGACAGTCTGGTGCTGGCGATGGCGGTGCCGGCCGACCTCAGCTTCGTTGCCAAGAAGGAGCTGGAGAGCCAGCGCGTCGCCGGCCCGTTCCTGCGCCGGCTCGGCACGCTGTTCGTCGAACGCTTCGATCCGGAAGCCGGCCTCGCCGACGCCGCCGCCGCGGCCGGCGCGGCCCAGGACGGCCATCCGCTGGTGTTCTATCCCGAGGGCACCTTCACCCGGGCGCCTGGTCTGCTGGCGTTCCGGCTCGGCGCCTTCAAGACCGCGGTCGATGCCGGGCGGCCGGTGCTGCCGGTAACGCTGCGCGGCACCCGCTCGCTGTTGCGCGGCGGCCAGTGGTTCCCCCGCCGCGGCCCGCTCTCGGCCGTGATCGGAGAGACCATCGCGCCCGACGGCAGCGACTTTGGTGCGGCCATCCGCCTGCGCGACGCCGCCCGGGCGCAGATCCTGGCGCAATGCGGCGAGCCCGACCTGGCGCACGAACGGCCGGCGATCTTCGACGCCGACGGCTAATTCGTGCTGAACGACGCCGAGCGGCGCTTCCTCGACAGCCAGCCGGTCGGGCGGCTGGCGACGGCCGACGCCGCCGGTCGGCCGCACGTC
Organism: Alphaproteobacteria bacterium; assembly: GCA_965232515.1. Lineage (GTDB taxonomy): Bacteria > Pseudomonadota > Alphaproteobacteria > JANQKO01. The sequence goes on from CBDDPY010000002.1 coordinate 5,550,163, forward strand.
GTGCCGGTCTGCTTCGCCATTGCCGGCGATAACGTCTATGTCGCCATCGACGCCAAGCCCAAGCATGGCGATCCGCTGCGCCTCAAGCGCCTGCGCAACATCGCCGAGAACCCATCGGTATCCCTGGTCGTCGACCGCTACACCGACGACTGGTCCCGCCTCGGCTGGGTGCTGCTCCACGGCCGAGCCGAGATCCTGACCGGCGGCGCGGAACACGCAAACGCGCAAGACCTCGTCCGCGCCCGCTACCCGCAAATGCAGGCCATGGACCTCACCGGCCTGCCGGTCATCGCTCTCCGCGTCGCCCGTACCAGCCACTGGGGCGACCTGACGCCGGATTGAGCTAAACCGCAAAAATGATGGTCATCCTGGCGCAGGCCAGGAGGTGGATTCACATTCGAAGTGCAACAGGTGTTCGATGAAGACCTCGGCTGGGGTTCTGTAGTCAAGGCATTTCCGCGGCGTGGTGTTGTAGGCGCGCAGGTATTGGTGCAGGCGCCGGCGGTTGAGCTCGTCGAGGTTTGTCTTTCGGGGGATGAAGCGTCGGAAGCGGCCGATGGCGTTTTCGATGCCGCCCTTCTGCCAGGGGGCATGGGGGTCGCAGAAGTAGGTTTGCATGTCGATGTGCTGGAGTTCGGTGTGGCGGGCGAATTCGGTGCCGTTGTCGAAGGTGACGGTCTGGCGCAGGTCGGGCGGCAGGTCGGCGAACAGGGCGTGCAGGTGGTCTGCGATGGGCTGTGCGGCCTTACCCGGTGGCCGGGTGGCGAGGAGGATGCGGGAGAGACGTTCATGGCAGACGAGGATGGCCTGGCCGTAGGTCGCGAACAGCATGAGGTCGGCTTCCCAGTGTCCCGGGGTTGTGCGGTCGTCGACGTCGGCCGGGCGATCGGCGATGGGCACGCGGCCGGCGATGAAGCTGGCCGGGCTGCCGCCCCTGCGGCCGCGCCAGCCGCGTTTGCTTTTGCCGCGCGGCAGCAGCAGGCGCCAGCGGAAGTCCTGGGTGCGGGCGAGCTGGGCATAGACGAAGCGGTAGATGCTTTCATGCGAGATGACGTGTTGGCCGGCGGTGTGGGCGAGCCGGCCGGCGACCTGTTCCGGCGACCAGCCGCGTTTGAGGCCGTCGAGGACGCGGTCGCGCAAGCTCGGATCGCGTTGCAGGCGGGGCCCGGACCAGCGCCGGGCGCGGGCCTGCTGCTGGGCATAGGCTGGCTTGTAGCCGACCTGTCGGCCGCTGTTGCGTTTCAGTTCGCGAGAGACTGTTGATGGCGCGCGATCCAGAGCTGCCGCGATTTGCCGGATCGAGCGGCCGGCGGTTTGAAGGCGGGAAATCTCACACCGCTCTTCCAGTGACAACTGGGCGTAATCGGATCCCATCGCAACACCTCCAACACAAGGTGTTGCACTTCGTTTGTGAACTCAGGGGATCCATGTTGGAGTCAGCGATGGATACCGGCCTTCGCCGGTATGACGATGGTTTTGGGCCTCGGCCGAATGTCTCCGCCGCCCCTCAAGCCTCCACCGGCACTGCCGCCAGCGTCGGAATGGCCGGCAGAACCTCGTCGATCAGCCGTTGCGTCTGCTCCACGATGTCGTCCGAGCCGGCGAGCGGCCGCAGCACGAACTTCGACACGCCCGCGGCGACATAGGCCCGCAGGCAGTCGATGATCGCGTCCGTGTCGCCGACCGCGAAATAGTCCGACGGATCGCGCTTGAAACGCTTGGCGTAGCTCTCGGCTTGGCGCTTGACCGCTGGCTCGTCCCAACTGCCGAAACGAAACGGCATGCCGGCGCCGTAATGGTCGTCGTCGATGCGCCGGCCGGCCGCTTTGGCCGCCGCCTTGATGGCGCTGACCACCGGCGCCACCTGGGCCGGCGTTTCCAGGCCGGCGAGCCAGCCGGTGCCGAAGCGGGCCGTGCGCCGGATCGCCGCCTCGCTGGAACCGCCCAGCCACAGCGGCAACTGCTTCTGCACCGGTCGCGGCGCGATCGTGGCGCCTTCGAGCGTGAAGTATTCGCCGTGGAAGTCGACCTTCTCCTCGTGCCAGAGCCGGCTGATGATCTCCAGCGCCTCATCGCTGCGCTTGCCGCGGCCCTTGGTCGGCCGGCCCGTGGCCTGCCAATCCGGCGCCAGCACGTGGCCGAGACCGAAGGCCGGCAGCAGGCGGCCGTCGCTCAGCACGTCGATGGTGGCGCATTGCTTGGCCAGCAGCAGCGGGTCGCGCAGGCCCACCGAGGCGACGTTCATGCCGAACTTGAGGCGCATCGTGCCGCCGGCCAGCGCCGCCATCGCGCTCATGCATTCCAGCATCGGCTCGCGCGAGACCAGCCGGTCGGTCTGCCAGATCGAATCCACCGGGCTGTCCTCGCACAGCGCCACCCAGCGCCAGAAGTCCTTGGCCGTCTCGAACGGAAAGACCGAGAGCCCGAGACCGATCGCAATGCCCATGCCGCTGCCTCCTAAAAGTGAAGGCTATGCTAGCACTGACGCTTGGCCATTGGCTGTTGGAAGTTCAGTTTGGATTGACGGATTGCCGAAGACTCGCTTCCAGGCCGCGACTGCGGCCCGCCGGCTTATCCGGCGCGCCCGCGCAGGCGCGGACCGTCAGGTCCGCTGCCGTGAGCGCAAAAGAACTAAATCCCGCTGCGAAGCCCGTTCGGCTCGCGGTGATGCTGCAATTCCGACGGCAGACTGGCGACGGTCATCAGCATGTCGACCGCGCTGCCGTCGCTGGTCAGCGGCAGGGTCAGCCGCCGCATGGTGTGCGTCTTCCAGCCGTCCGAGAACTGCAGTTCGTGCAGCACCGGCCGGCGCAGCCGCACGGCCTCGGCGAAGGCGTCGTGGATCAGTGCGGCATAATCCGGCGGCGTCAGGTCGCGGACGCTGCGGCCGGTGACGTCGCGGCCATAGGCCTGCACGACGCCGGTGCCAACCAGGCGGAACCGGAACGCCGGCAATTGCGGCCGCACGTCGATCAGGTTGATCCAGCCCAGGCTGCGGCACAGGTCCTCGGGCCGGATATCGGCGCGGCCCGGCATCTCGCGCACGCCGCGGCGTTCCTGCCAGTAGGCATAGACCGCGCGCAGCCGCTCGTCGCGCAGGGCTTCCACCGGCCGGCTGCGCTGACTGACGCGTTCAATGGGGAACAGGCGTGGCGACACCGGGCTCGTCACGGCGATGCGCGCAAGATCGTGGGCGTTGAAATCGGCATCGAACCGTCCCTCTTCACCTGGGCTGACGGACTTGCCGGCTGCTGCAACCGTATCGACGCTGGATATCACGGCCATGGACCCCCTGGTTGTGCCTCTCGGCTCCGTCGAGCGTCGAGAGGCTAGACTGCCTATACGGCCCCACAAGGTCGAAAATGGGGCCATATTGCGGCGTGCGCTGTGAAGCGCTTCACAGCGCACCGGGGATTTTCGGGAAACCGCGTCGCCGGCCGCCACGGAATCGCCTAATTGGTTGACGGATAAGCGGTTTTCGACCCGCTCGAAGCACCGGATTCGACGCAAAGTTAACCGGCCCTTAGCGCCGGCCGGGGTATCAAGGTCCGTCCGGCGGCGAGGTCCGCCGGGCCGCCAGTGCGGAGGGCGCCGGCCCATGGACCTGACACACTTCTTCAGCAGTATCGCCGCGCCGTTTTTCTATGTGCTGATGCCGAACCAGCGCATCTTCATGCTCTATCTGCTGAGCGCGCTGGTCCTGGCCTTCGCCGTCTATTTCGTGCGCAGGCGCCGGTCGACAGCGGCCAGCGATAAAGGATTTTGGTCCTATGTATTGCCGAAATCGGTCTACTGGCACCCCTCGGCACGGGTCGACTACCGCTATTTCATCATCAACCGCATCGCCCACGCTCTGATCCTGGCGCCGGTGATCGCGGTCAGCATCGTCGGCGCCAAGTCGGTCGCGGCGCTCGCCACGCTGCTGTTCGGCGAGATGAGCGCGCCCTTGCTGCCGGTAACGCCGCTGACGACGGCGCTGGTCACGCTCGCCGCCATCCTGGCGTTCGACTTCGGCCTCTACGTCACCCATTACCTGCAGCACAAGGTGCCGAGCCTCTGGGAATTCCACAAGGTGCACCATTCGGCCGAAGTGCTGACGCCGATCACGGTCTACCGCATGCATCCTGTCGACGACCTGTTCAGCGCCACGACGGCGGGTTCGCTGATCGGCATTGTGCATGGCGTTTTCGGCTATCTGACGGCCGGCGGGGCCGAGGAATACCGGCTTTTCGGCATGAACGTGCTGCTCGCGGTGTTTTACGTGGCCGGCTACAACCTGCGCCATTCGCATGTCTGGCTGCCGCTCAAAGGCGTCTGGGGGCGTCTGTTCATCAGTCCGGCCCACCATCAGATCCACCACAGCGACGCCGAGCGCCATTACGACCGCAATTTCGGCTTCATCTTCGGCATTTGGGACTGGGCCTTCGGCTCGCTCTATGTGCCTGAAAAGTATGAGAAATTGAGCTTCGGCCTGTCCGAGGGCGAGCATCGCGAATATGACGGCGTCTGGCGGCTCTACGCCCTGCCGTTCGTCAAGGTTCTACGCCGCTTGGCGCCGCCGGTCCGGAGCAGCCGCACGTGAAGCGCCTGCTGGCCGCGTTCGCGGGCGTTATCGGCGGTCTCGCCGTCGCCTACGGCCTCGCCGTCGGCGGCCCGGTGACGGCGCCGCTTAGCGACCGGGTCGAGATCGGGGCTCTGACATGGGTCGAGCTGCGCGAGCTGGTGCGCCACGGCAAGACCACGGCCATCGTGCCCACGGGCGGCGTCGAGCAGAACGGCCCGCACATGGTACTCGGCAAGCACAACCACGTCGTCCGCCATGCCGCCGCGGCCGTCGCCCGCCGTCTCGGCGACGCGCTGGTGGCGCCGGTCGTCGCTTATGTGCCCCAAGGCGACATCGACCCGCCGTCCGGCCACATGCGGTTTCCCGGCACGCTGTCGGTGCCCGAGCCCGTGTTCGAGCAGATCCTGGAACACACCGCCCGCAGCCTGCGCGCCCACGGCTTCCGGACCGTGCTCTTCCTGGGCGACAGCGGCGGCAACCAGGCCGCCCAGACACGGGTCGCCGAACGCCTGGATGCGGCCTGGCGCGACGACGGCGTACGGGTGTTTCACGTCGGCGACTACTACGCGCCGGAGGCCAACGGACAGATCCGCTGGCTCGAGGATCGCGGTGAGACCCGGGCCGCGATCGGCACCCACGCCGGCATCCGCGACACCTCCGAGCTGCTCGCCGTGCACCCCGACGGCGTGCACATGGACCGGGCCAGACCGCATGGCGGCTACCGCCTCAGGGACGTCGGCGTGAACGGCGATCCGAGCCGCGCCAGCGCCGAGATCGGACGCGCGCTGATCGACTTGAAGGTCGACGCTGCGGTCCGGCAAATTCTGGCCCTACGCAACCAACCGTTGTCGTAGCGCGACCCCGGCTTTCCCTCGGTCGCGACCGGCGTTAGGCTGGTCTGGAACGGCCGAAAGGATGCCGGCATGCCGGACACCGAGATCGACGTTGACGCCTTTAAGGCGCTGCTGCTGGCGCGCCGTCAGGACCTGACCGACACCGCTGCGGCATCGAGCGATGAGCGCTGCCCGGTCGACCTGGACCAGACCAAGGTCGGTCGTTTGTCGCGCATGGACGCCATGCAGGCGCAGGCCATGAGCATCGAGACCGACCGCCGTCGCAGCCGCGAGATCGCCCGCATCGACGCGGCCCTGAAGCGCATCGAGAGCGGCGACTACGGCTACTGCCTGACCTGCGGCGATGAGATCGCCTTGAAGCGTCTGCAGACCGATCCGGCGACGCCCACCTGCGTCGACTGCGCCGGTCGCTGACCGGTTGGCGGCCCGGTAAACCAGAAATTCGGGTCGACAAAAGAGCACGTGATGGATAGTGCTAAGATCTAAAGCATCGATTTTCGGCACTACGCAACTCAAATTAATGACTTAAGATCAGAAGAAGTTTCTGAAATTAGCTTGGGTACCCACAAGGGTACCAGTGATTTTCCAGTCAGTTCGACCGATTTCGGGCACCTGAGGGCCGCAAAATCGGCCTGTCGGGCGGGCCCTACCGGACCGTTTCGGCGATCCCACGCACGTGCTCACCCCAGGCTTCCAGCGCCGTCCGCATGTCCTCGAAACCGCTCCGCGTATCGCCGACATCGACGCCGCCGACGGTCGAGCTGGCGGTCCGGTCGAGGATGTTCCGGACCACCGGCGCCGGCGCCCCCAGCGCCATCATTCCGGCCGCGGCGGTGCGGCGCAGGTCGTCCGTGCGCCAGTCCGCGACGCCGGACAGATCACTCGCCCGGCGGGCCGCTTTCGAGAAGCCGGAGACATGTCGGTCGGGCTTGCCGCGGGCCGGAAACACATAGCGGCTGGTCGTGCGCGGCACCGAGGTCACGACCTCCAGGGCCTGGGCCGAGAGCGGGATCTCGTGCCCTAAATCCGATGTGCCGGTCTCCGGCGGCACGGTCCAGATCTGGTCGGCGAAGGTAACATCCGTCAGGCGTAAACTCGCCACCTGGTTGCGTCGCTGGCCGGTCAGCAACAGCAATTTGAACAGCGTTCCAAATGGCCAGGCCATGTGCGCCCAAGCCCGCCACAAGGCCCCGATCTCGGCCTCGTCCAGCACCCGCTGGCGCCGTACCTCGCGCCCCGGCGCGGTGATGCCGACCACCGGCGTCGCCCGCACCATGTCGACCTCGACGCCCCAGGCGAACATGGTGCGCAGCAGCGACAGGCGCCGATTGGCGGCATAGCCGTGGCCGCGGGCATTGATGGTTTCGATCACCTCGATGACGTCGCGGCGGCCGATGCCGTCGACCGCGCGCCGGCTCCAGACCGGCAGCAGGTCGCGTTCGATCATGCGCGCGTCCGACCGCCAGGTGCGCTTCGACCGCTTGGCGTAGCGTTCCACATAGGCCGCGGCGAAGCGCTCGAAGGTCAGTTCGCCGCCGCGCACCGCCGCGCGCTGGGCGGCCGGGTCCTGACCCTTCGCCACCTCGGCCAGCGTCGCCCGGGCCGCGTCGCGGGCGAGCTTCAGCGGCAGAGCTGGGAAGTTGCCCAGCGTCAGCCGCCGCTTGCGGCCACCGATCCGGTACATCACCTGCCAGGTCCGCCGCCCCGAGGACGAGATCCGCAATCCGAACCCCGGCAGCTCCGCGTCCCACAGCTCCACCCGCCCCGCCGCCGGCACCGCGGCATCCATCACCACCCGGTCGTTCAGCGTCTCGGTGGGCATTTCCGTCCGTTATCCCGACGAATCAGCGATCGCCGGCGCATTATCCACCCATCGCGTAATCGGTCATACCGGCGGAAACGCCCGAAGGGCACTGCACAGGCCAATTCGCACTCACCGTCATCCTGGCGCAGGCCAGGATCCATTGTTTGTGTTTTTCACGTTGTTTGAAAACCCGCAACAGCCGGCTTTTGCCATTACATAATGTCATTGTAGTTGATTGGGATATTATTCACAGATTGTTATGTCGTTATCCCCGGCGTTCGCGGTAATGGATGCAGGCCTCCGCCAGCATGACGGATTGGCGTCCAATGGCAGGCGACTCGATCACGGCGTCAATCGCCGCCCTTGCCGAACACCGGCGCCCGCTTCTCGATGAAGGCCCGCACGGCTTCGCGGTGGTCGTCGGTCTGGGCCGTGCGCACCATCAGCACGGCCTCGTGGTCGAGCGCGCTAAAGAAGTCGTCGCTCAGTGCCCGGTCCAGGTTCTCCTTGATATGCCGCAGCGCCGTGCGCGGCCCCGCTGCCAGCCGCCGCGCTAGCTCGAACGCGGTCTCCTGCAGCTGATCGTCCGGCACCACCTGGTTCACCAGCCCCGTACGCTCGCAGGTCGCGGCGTCAATCTTCTCGGCCGTGAACATGAACTGCCGGGCGCGGGCCGTGCCGACCAGCCGCGTCAGCAGCCAGGCAATGCCGTAATCGCCGCTGAGTCCTACCCGCGCATAGCCCGTGCTGACAAACGCCGAGGCCGCCGCAATGCGGATGTCGCAGGCCAATGCCAACGCCAGCCCCGCGCCCGCCGCGGGCCCCGGCAGCGCCGCGATGGTCGGCACGCGCACCCGCACCAGCGCGCCCGTCAGTGTACGCTGCCGCTCCTGCAGGTCGGCGACGGCTTCCTCCGGCGTCATCGTGCGTTTGCGATTGTCGCCCATGCCCTTGACGTCGCCACCGGCGCAGAACGCCGTGCCGGCCCCGGTGATCACCAGCGCGCCGACATCTTCGTCGTCGCCGCAACTCTTGATCATCCGCCTGAGCGCCGGCGTCAACTCGTTCGACAGCGCGTTCCGCGCCTCCGGCCGGTTCAGCGTCAACGTCGCCACGCCCTCGCGGACTTCCGCCAATACCTGTTCCGTCCCCGTCTCCAACCGCGTCATGTCCCGCTCACGCCCCGTATTTCGTCCGCATGTAATCCACCGACAGCCGCACCAGCTCCGCCAGCACCTCGAGGTCCACGTCGTCGAGCTTGTTGATGTAGAGGCAGGATTTCCCCGTCCGGTGCTTGCCGAGCCGCGCCATCAGCCCGTCGTACTGCGAAAACCCCGGCATGATGTAGACCGTCAGCGCCGATTTGCGCGGCGCGAACGCGGTCAACATCCATTCCCCCTCGCGCCCGCTGTCGTATTTGTAGCGATACCGCCCGAACCCGACGATCGACGGCCCCCACATCTCAGGTTCTTCGCCCGTCACCCGCCGCATCATCGCCAGCACAACGCGCGCGTCCTCCCGCCGCCGCGCATGCCCGACCGCATCGATAAACGCGTCCACGCTCACCCCGGTCGGCTTCGTCTTCGGCTCCGCCACGTGCTTGCCCCCTGCCGCACTTCCGCCAAGCTACCACGCCCCCCGCCGCTCTGTTATACCTGTCCCGCGCTGTCCCCGTAGCTCAGTCGGATAGAGCACTGGATTCCTAATCCAGGGGTCGCAGGTTCGAATCCTGCCGGGGACGCCACACTGCTTCGCCGGCCCGCCGCATCACTCACTTCTCCACCGTCGCTTTCTCAATCGCCAGCAGCTTGTCGAGGCCGATGGTGGCGTGCAGTTCCCGTTGCAGGGCGGACCAGTCGTCAGACGTGCGTGTGCCGTCGCGGAAGCCGTCGGCGAGGTGGGCGTAGACGGATTTCATGGCGGCGTAGGCGGCGAGGAGTGGCGTCGAGGTGTCGATCAGGAGCTTGAAGCCGAGGGCGGCCATCTCCGCCGGCGTCAGGCCGATTTGGGCGAGGCCGCCGGGTGGGCAGAGATACATGAGCGGCGGTTCGAGGCGTTCGCCGATGTGGCGGGCTTCCTCGGCGTTGCGCGGCGATAGGAGCAACACATCGGCGCCGGCGGCGCGGTAGGCGTCGGCGCGAGTGAGCGCGTCCGACATGTCGCTGGCGCGGACGCCGTTGGTGCGGGCGATGATGATGAAGTCGGGGTTGCGCCGCGCGGCGACGGCCTCGCGCACCTTCGCGGCCATGAGGTCGACCGGCACCATGTGCTCGATGCCGATATGGTGGTGGGCGCGTTTCGGCAGGATCTGGTCCTCGATCTCGATGCCGGCGAAGCCCGCGGCCTCCGTCATGCCGATCGTGCGGTGCATGTGCATGGGATCGCCCCAGCCGGCCGCACCGTCCAAAATCAGCGGCAGGTCCGACACCGCGCCGATGTCGATCCCGGCCTGCGCCATCTCGCTCAGGTTCAGGTTCGCTTCCAGCGCCACCTTCTGATAGCCCGTGGCGCCGCCGCCGAGATAGAGCGCCTTGAAGCCCGCGGCCTCGGCCAGCTTCGCCATCAGCGGGTTCAGCACCAGCGGCACGCAGACCGGGTCCGCCCCCGCCAACATCGCGCGCAAGCCTGCCATGATGTCCTCCCCCTTGTTGCCGTCGTTGGCGTGAGCTTAGCGGGCGGCGTTGTTGTCCGAAACAGGACTGCGGCAGATGTCGCCGGCACAGTCGACCGCCTCGGGGTGCATGCCGAACAGGCGGCCGGTGGCGAGGGTGAGGGCGATGCCGGCGAGCATGGCGGCGAAAGCGGGGAGCGCGTGCGGGGACAGGTTGGGGATGCCGTGCAGGAGCAGCACGTCGTTGCCGCCCGGCACCACGGCGGCGCCGGCGCCCATGGCGAGCCCGCCCGCGAAATGGCGCAGCCAGACCGGCCGCGGCCTGGCGTCGATCCGCAGGCTGCCGCGTTGCCAGGCCGAGAGCGTCATGCCGGCGAGCACGGCCGCGAAGAGGGCCCAGAACAGGAGCGGCGGCCCGGCGGCGCCGCCCAGCGCCAGGCGCAGCGTGCGGGTGTAGATCCAGGGGCCGTGCAGGGCGTAGAGCAGGCCGTTCGCGACGCCGATCAGCGCGGCGGCCGTCGACAGCCGGTAGAGGTCGGCCAGCAGCAGCGCCCGCCAGCCCTGGCCGCGTGGCCGCGTGCGGACAAGGCGCGCCAGCTCCCAGGCCATCCATGCCGCGAGCGCCAGCAGCAGCCAGGGCGCGCGCGCGTGCGCCGTGGTCGCCAGCGGCGGCGCGTCGGCATTGGGAGGCAGCAGGCCGAGCGTGGTGCCGGCATCGAGCGCGACCACGCCAAAGCCGAAGCCCAACAATGTGCCGAGCATGCCGAGCTCGCCGCTGCCGAGCCGGTTCAGGGTCGAGATGGCGCAGCCGCCGTTGACGCCGGCGCCCAATCCGAACAGCAACCCGCCGCCGAGGCCGGCGAGCGTCAGCGCCCAGCTCTCCGGCCTGAGGCGTGCGTCCGGCACAAAGAGCGCGATCGCGAGCGTGACGCCCGCGACCCACAGCACCGACTTGGCGAACGCCAGCAGCATGAAGCCGCGCCGCGTGGCGAAGACCTCCTCGACCGCCTTCACCGTGCACAGGCCCGCCCGGTGCGCCGAAAAGCCCAGCAGCGCCGCCAGCGCCAGCGACACCGCGCCCGTAACGATTTCCACCGCCGTCGCCCCCGATTTCCGGATCCGGTCCCGTCGTCCGTCCGGCGGGCCGCGTTTCGTTGGATGCGGGAAGCCGCGCGCGGTTACGCCGGCCGGTCGTCGGTCCGATCGTGACAGGCGGCGAGGTTGTCCGGTAGCACGAAAACCTCGCGCGCGATGTCGGAGGCGAGGGTTTCGCGGCGATAGAGGCTGTTCAGCAAGGGGTTCGGATAGTCGAACAGGTCGGGATTGCGCCGGCGGAAGGTATCCCACGGCGCGTCGCGGCCCTGGCGCTGCATGCGCTCGTTGATGGCGACGATGAAGGCATACGTGATGGTCTCGTGGTAGAGCCCGTCCTTGCCGAGCGCCGCGGCGTAGCGCTTGAGGCCACCCGAGAACCGTTTCATGGCGTCCGGCAGCGGGGCGTCGCGCAAGTACAGCCAGGCGAGCCGGATATGGTCGGCATGCCGGAACTTTTCGGGCGGCAGGGTCGTCGCCTCGAAGGCGGCGATGAAGTCGGCGTCGTTCATGCCGGCGCACCCCGTTTGGCCGGGGTGGGCGGCGCCGCGAACGCGTCCACCAGCCGGTGGCTCGCCGTGGCGTCGAGGTCGAGGCCGTAGACCCGCTTCAGATCGGCGATCCGTTGCAGCGTGGCCTCGCCGAACGGGCATTTGCCCTCGAAATTGTGCAGCACGATGCCCTCGATCAGGTCGCCCAGCGTCAGGTCGTGCAGCTCGGCCACCGCCTTCAGCACCTTTAGCGTCCGCTTCTCGATGCGCACCCCGGTCTGCACCCGCTCAACCCGGATCCGCCCCGCATTGTCGATTGTCATGACTAACTTGTACCAATGTACCATGGTACTGATCAAGCCATAGTTGACGTCAGTCCCCAGAGGCCGCGACCGCGGCCCGCCGGTCGTCCGGCGCGCCCGCGCAGGCGCGGATCCCGTTGGGATCCGCTTACCGTGAGCGCAAAAACGCCAGAACCCCCGCCCATGAAATGGGCGGGGGTCCTGGAGAAATTACGTCCCTGCCGGCCGATGCCGGAACCGTGCGTGGCACCACTGCTGCATTGGGTCGGGTGATGAGTTTATTGGTTCAACACCAAACCACGACGCGGCGCCGGTGCGGCCGGCAGGGACGCAAGTCGGGGTCTTCGTTCAGCAGAGCTTCCTGAAAACCTTCACGTTGGCGATAAATGAGTCGGCCGATATGCCGAAGTCCTCGAAGCGGCCCTGGGCCACCGAAAAGGTCGGCTCGACGATCAGCCCCGCTTTGACGGCGTCGTCCATGGCTTCGTTCAGCGTCCTGACGGCGCCGACGATGGCCGCGGCGATCTCGGCATCGCGGCCCTGCGCGCCATCGGCCACGGCCGCCAGCGGCGCCGGGCTCTCGGACGGGGAAGCCGGCTTTTTGTCCCGGCCCTTGGCCAGGTCCAGCCTTGCGATATTGGGGGCGTTCATACTCTCGGTCCCTTCGGTAGCCCCGCTGCCTTGCCTACGCCGCAAGGTCGGTGGCTTTGCGTCCCGCCGTTGCCGACGGTTTGCCGTTTCGAGGACATGGGCGACGGCACGCGCCAACGGCGCTGCGTCCCAGGTCTTGCGGGGACTTTAGCGGACCTGCCTTAACGGCGGGTTAACGGCGGGTCGACAATTCGTTCCGGGCAGGCCGGATCGCGGTCCGGGGTGACGTCGGTTTGTTTCGTAGAATCAAACGGTTGCGGCTGATATGCGGTCCGACGGGCCGATCGGCCAAGCCCCCAATCAGTCGCCGAACAGGGCGTCGAACGGCACCGCATAGGTCAGCACCAGGTTCTCGGTCCCCGGGTTGTCGTCGCCAATCCCGGCATTTGACATATGCGACAACGCGACGCCCAACCGCGACCTGTTGTCGAAGCGGTAGCTGACCTCGATCTGCGAGCGGAACTCCAGCACGCTGCCCAGGTCCTTGCTGTCGCCCTCGATATAGGCGCCCGGCGCGAAGCTGGGCGTGACCACGATCCGCCGGCCGAAGAACAGGTCGATCAGCACGCCGGCATAGACATAGCCGCCGCCGTCGCCGTTCGCCATCACGCCGCCGAACGGCTTGAACATCCACCAGCGCCAGTCCGAACGGTATTCCAGCCGCCCCTCGACCGTGGTCTCGTCGTCGTTGACGTCGAAGGCGCCCAGGCTGACGGCGAGGAAGTCCGGATCGTCGGCCGCCGCCGGCCCGGCCCCCAGCAGAATGATGGCGATCAGACCCGCCGCCTGGCGACGCAGCCGCATAAATGAAACAGGCATCGGTCGGGAGAGGTCTCTTTTGGTTATGCTTTTCTGAATCGGACAGCCGGAGTGTATGAGAACTTGGTGATTGTTCAAAGCACGGTTGCTCGCCGCGCGCGCCTGAGCGTCGGTTTGTTATTGATTGTGGCCGCGTTGCACGGCCGCGTCCCGGCCTTGGCGTCGGAGCTGACCGGCGGGGGCGCGGCGCAGGTGGTCGAGATCGTGGACGGCGACACCGTGCTGCTCGACGACGGCCGGGAGGTGCGTCTCGTCGGCATCCAGGCGCCGAAGCTGCCGCTCGGTCGGGCGCACGTAAAGAAATGGCCGCTCGCCGACGACGCCAAGGCCGTGCTGGCGGGGATGACGCTGAACCGCCGCGTGCGCCTGTCCTATGGCGGCCGCCGCCTCGACCGCTACAAGCGCGTGCTGGCCCACCTGCATGACGAGAGCGGCCGCTGGATCCAGGGCGAGCTGTTGCGCCGGGGCATGGCGCGGGTCTACAGCTTCCGCGACAACCGCGCGCTGGTGGCCGACATGCTGGCGCTCGAGCGCGAGGCGCGGGCCGCCGGCCGTGGCATCTGGGGCCTCGACTGGTATGGCGTGCGCGATGCCACGCAATCGCCGCAATTCGTCAATAGCTTCCAGCTCGTGACGGGACGCGTGCGGGAGGTGGCCGTGGTCCGCGGCCGGGCGTATCTCAATTTCGGCGCCGATTGGCGCAGCGACTTCACGGTGACGATCGCGCCGCGCGACCGTAAGCTGTTCGACCGCGAGGGCGTCGACTATCGCGGCCTCGCCGGACGGCAAATCCGCGTGCGCGGCTGGCTGAAGGATTTCAACGGACCGATGATCGAGGCGACGCATCCCGAGCAGATCGAGGTGTTGCCGGAATGAGGCGCGGCCGGCGTTTCGCGGCCTTGTCCGTCGTGGCCTTGACGACGATGGCGGTGGGCCTGACCGGCTGCAGGACGACCAATCCGGCGACCGGCCAGAGCGAGTTCACGCCCCTGATGACGCCGGCCCAAGAGGTCCAGGTCGGCGCCGAGGAACATCCCAAGATCATCAAGCGGTTCGGCGGCGTCTACGACGATCCTGATGTCGGCGGCTGGATCGCTCAGGTCGGCGGCGGGCTGGCCGCGAATTCCGAGCTGCCCGATCTCGCCTTCACCTTTACCGTGCTGGATACGGATCAGGTCAACGCCTTTGCCGTGCCGGGCGGCTACATCTACATCACCCGCGGCCTGATCGCGCTCGCCAATACCGAGGCCGAGATCGCCGGCGTGCTGGCGCACGAGATCGGTCATGTCACGGCCCGGCACACGGCCCAGCGCTACAACCGCACGGTGGCGGCGAACCTGCTGACCACGGTGCTCGGCGCCGCCACCGGCAGCCGCGAGATCGCCCAGGTCGGCCAGCTCGTCGGCGCCGGCGTGCTCGCCAGCTATTCGCGCGACCAGGAATTCGAGGCCGACGTCCTGGGCGTGCGCTACATGAGCCGGACCGGCTACAACCCCTACGGTCAGGCCGACCTGTTGAGCCAGCTGCAGCGCGAGCGCGAACTGGCCTTGGCCATCGCCGGCCGCGAGGGCGAGGACCCGACGGCCAATTTCTTCGCCAGCCATCCGAATACGATCGAACGCGTGCAGCGCGCCGTTGCCGCCGCCAACGAAACCGGCGCCGCCAACGCGCCCTACCGCCGCGACGAATTCCTGGCCCGCGTCGATGGCCTGATCTATGGCGGCTCGCCCGACCACGGCTATATCCGCGGGCGCACCTTCTGGCATCCGAAGCTGCGCTTCGCCTTCACCGTGCCGCCCGATTTCCGGCTGATCAACACGCCGCGCGCGGTCTACGCCAAGGGGCCGGGCGGCGCGCAGATCCGCTTCGACATTTCCAAGAAGGCCGGCGGCGGCGATCCGCTCGCCTATCTCACCGATGTCTGGGCCCGCAAGCTGTTGCTGCGCGAGGTCGAGCGCATCACCGTCAACGGGCTGCCGGCGGCGACGGGGGCGGCCGACGTGAACACGCGGTCCGGCCGGCGCGGTCTCCGGCTGATCGCCGTGCGCTCATCGACCGGCGCCATGTTCCGGCTGATGTTCGTGACGCCGCCCGGCCTCGAGGACCGGCTGCGGGAAGACCTGCAGCGCACGACGTACAGCCTGCGCGAGCTCAGCCCGGCGGAGGCGGCCCGGCTGAAGCCGCGGCGTATCCGCGTGGTTACGGTCGGCGTCGGTGATACGGTGGAAACGCTGGCCCAGCGCATGACCGTCGACGACTTTCCGGTCGAGCGCTTCCGGGTGCTGAACGCGCTGACGGCGGACGCCCGCCTGCGCGTCGGCGAGCGTGTAAAGATCGTTTCGGAGTAGGGGCAATGGTGGCGACGGCACGGGACAAGCTCGCGGATGGCATCGTCGACGCGGCGTTAGAGATCGCCGATGAACGGGGCTGGGATGCGGTGCGCCTGCACGACGTCGCCGACCGGCTCGGCGTCGGTCTGCCGCGGATCCGCGCCTGCTATCCGGACCGCGACGCCGTCGCCGATGCCTGGCTTGGCCGCGCCGACGACGCCATGCTGTCGGTGCGCGAGCGCCCGGGCTTCGCCGAGCTGCCGGCGCGCGAGCGGCTGCAGGCGGCCTTGGACGCCTGGTTCAACGCGCTCGGACCCCGCCGGCGCATCCTGCGCAGCGTGCTGGTCTACAAGCTGCAGCCGCCGCACCTGCATCTGCAGGCGGGGCTGGTGGTCGCGACGTCGCGCCGGGTGCAATGGCTGCGCGAGGCGGCCGGCCTCGACGCCGAGGGCTTTCAATGCAGCATCGAAGAGTCCGGCCTGACGGCGCTGTTCGTGGCCGCCGTCGGCGTCTGGCTCACCGATGACAGCGAGGACTACCGACGCACCCGCAATTTCATCGCCCAGCGGCTGCAGAACGCCGAAAATCTGATGCAGCGACTGTTCCGCGGCTGAGCGGTCACATTGCTACGTTGTCGCCAAGGCCGCGACCGTGGCCCGCCGGCTTATCCGGCGCGCCCGCGCAGGCGCGGACCGCTAGGTCCGCTGCCGTGAGCGCAACAGGCCTAAAACCGACCCGTCCCAAGGGACGGGTTTAGGCGATCAGCAGTTCGGTATCGTCCGTATCGCCGACGCGGCGCTCCAGCGACACGCGCAGTTTCTTCATGGCCTGGTGCTCGATCTGCCGCACCCGCTCCTTGCTGATGCCGAGGCGTTGGCCCAGCGCCTCCAGCGTCACCGTCTCCTCGCTCAGGCGCCGCTCGCGGATGATGGTCTGCTCGCGCTCGTTCAGCGCGCCCAGCGCCTCGTTCAGCCAACGGGCCCGGGTGGCGCCGTCGCGCAGCGCCGTTACCACCTCTTCCGGACCGGGACGGTCGTCCTCCAGAAAATCCTGCCATTCGCCGTCGCTGTCCTCGCCGACCGTGGCGTTCAGCGACCGGTCGTTGGCGCTGAGGCGCACCTCCATGGCCTCGACCTCGTGCAGGGCGACGTTCAGCTCATCCGCGATGAACTGCCGGCCCTCGTGGGTCAGCTGCAGGTCGCCGCCCTCGATCATCGCCCGCAGCCGGCGCAGGTTGAAGAACAACGATTTCTGGGCCGCGGTCGTGCCGGTGCGCACGATCGACCAGTTGCGCAGGATGAAGTCCTGAATGGCCGAGCGGATCCACCAGCTGGCATAGGTCGAAAAGCGCACCTCGCGGTCCGGATCGAACCGCGCCGCCGCCTGCATCAGGCCGATATTGCCCTCCTGCACCAGGTCGCCCATGGGCAGGCCATAGCTGCGGAAGCGCGACGCGGTGCTGATGACGAGGCGCATATAGGCCGAGACCAGCTCGTGCAGGGCTTCTTCGTCCTGCTCGAAGCGCCAGCGCTTAGCCAGGTCATGCTCGTGCTCGCGGCTGAGCAGCGGCGCCTTCATCGCCGTCTTGATGAAGCGGCGATTTGCCCGCTGCGTTTCCGGTGTGTCGATGAATGCCATGCGCGCGTTCCCCGGTTGCTCGCCTGCGACCACCCACCTGGCTGGCGTACCGGTTCGGCTTGCGGCTTGACCCGTACCCAGGCGCTAGGCGTGTCCCCCCTGCATTCATGTACGTACCGGATTCCACGTTGGATCAATTCTAAAACTCAGAAAATTCGACTCGACGCCGAATTCATCGATCTGCACGAATGATAAAATATTAGTTCAATTTAAGATTGTGTAGCCGGCGCGCTCGGACGGCCTTGGCGGCGCCGATCAGGCTTCGATCCAGTCCAGGATCTCGCCGTGGGGGGTCAGGCAGGCGGCGCAGAGCGGGCCGCCGAAGCCGCACCCGCCGTCGATCGACAGCGTGTGCTCGGTGACCACGCGGCCGGCATGGTTGCGGTCGAAGCCGCGCACGATGCGCCGGAAATCGCCGTAAGGCGCGCGGATATCGTCGAAATAGCTGCTGCCCCACCAGAAGGTATCCCGCTGTTCCGACAGCGGCCGGTGCGGGTCGACGCCGGCATGCACGAACAGCAGATCGCCGCTGTCGCTGACCGCATAGCGGCGCAGCGCCGTCACCAGATCCTCATGACCGTGATGCCGGCGCATGGCGGCCCGCAGCTCCATGGTCCAGCGGGTGATCGACACCGTGCCCTCGCGGCAGCGCTGGCGGGCGAGATCGATGTCGTCGCCATAGCTGGTCAGCGTCGCGCCGACGCCCTGTGCCAGCATCCACTCCAGGACTTCGGGCGGATTGGGCGCGAACTGGATCTGCAGCAGCTTCTGCCACATCTCTTCCTGCGTGCCACGCAGGTAGACAATGTCCCAGGGCTGGGCGCCCGGCACGGTCAGCAGCAGCCGGCGGAACGCCAGCAGCTCGTTCAGCGTGCCGACGATATCGGCGCCATGGCCTAGATAGTTGCCCAGATAGACCACCCGGTCGCCGCGTTCGAGACGGTCCTGCAACGCCCCGTGCAGGTCCGCCAGGCGCTCGGTGACGCCATGGATGGCGGCCACTGTCCAGATCCGCTTGGGCCGCTCCAGCACGGCGTAGACCTCGGTTCCGGTATCGGGCATCGCGCTCTATCTGCGGCGGGGGTCGAAACGAAAGCGGCCCGGCAACGTCTGCGCCGGGCCGCGTTTCATGTCTTTATCCGCTGCGGTCAGGCGGCGGCAAGCATCTTTTCCAGGCGGTCGGTGGCCTGGTCTTCGTCGAGGCCTTCGACGGCCGCCAATTCCCGCACCAGGCGGTCCAGCGCGGCCTCGTAGATCTGGCGCTCCGAATAGGACTGCTCGGGCTGGCCGGCGGCGCGGTGCAGGTCGCGCACGACCTCGGCGATCGACACGGGATCGCCGGAATTGATCTTCGCCTCGTATTCCTGCGCCCGGCGGCTCCACATGGTGCGTTTAACCCGGGCCCGGCCCTTCAGCGTGGTCAGCGCCGACTTCATCTTGTCGGGCGAGCTGAGCCGGCGCATGCCGGTCGTCGGCGCTTTCGCCACGGGCACGCGCACCGTCATCTTTTCCTTATCGAATTCGATAACGAAAAGTTCCAGGTCCATGCCGGCGATGTTCTGTTTTTCGATGTCGGTGATCTTGCCGACACCGTGGGTCGGATACACAACGAAATCGTTGACGGAGAAGGGGAGCTTCTTGCTGCTCGACTTTTTTGCTTTGGCCATGTTCCTCGCTCACTAAGCGTCGCGGTTATCTTTGTCGGCGGCCAATCGCCGCTTGCTGCGCACCGCCCCTGCGCCACAAGAATGGCATGTTCGACATTCGCGCGATCCCGTCGAAACGCCGGACGCCCCGCAGGCGCCGGTTGTGAGCCGCGCGATTCAAGGCCACTCGCCAAGATTTGTTACGTTATGTGACACTATCATAAAAATGCGGCGAAATAAAGGTTCGCACACGAACGATTGCCGCAATACGCTACTATTTCGAGTATTCCTGCCTTTGCTTGCCCGCGATAACGAATTTGATCCGTTTTCCCGACAATGCGGCGATCAAACAGCGCCCGTTGCCTGCCGGTTCAAGATCCGTTCGAGGTCGAGGGACGCCTCTTCCGCAGGTCAGCTGCCCTGCCCGGGATTGGCGCTGAAATGCTTCTCGAACTTGTCGCCGACATCCTTCCATTCGTCGGAATCGGCCGGCGACTCGCCCTTGCGCGTGATGTTCGGCCATTTCTCGGAGTATTCGCGGTTGACCTCAAGCCATTTCTCGGTGCCGTCCTCGGTGTCGGGCAGGATGGCCTCGATCGGGCATTCCGGCTCGCAGACGCCGCAGTCGATGCATTCGTCCGGGTGGATAACCAGCATGTTTTCGCCTTCGTAGAAGCAGTCCACCGGACAGACCTCCACGCAGTCCATGTACTTGCACTTGATGCACCCTTCGGTCACCACATACGGCATTCGCGAACTCCTGATCCGCTGTTTTTTGTTTACGCCGACGCCTAGTCCGCGCCTGTCGCCTCGTCGATGCCGAGGCGCGCCATCGCCCGCTTGCGCGCGTCGCCCCGCTCCCGGTCGGTCACATAAATAAGCCCCGCGACGCGGCGAAGCAAGTTGGCCTCATAGTCGTGCAGCACGCCGTCGGCATAGACCACTTCCCACAGCATTTCGATCACCTCGATGCGCTCGTCATGGTCGAAATGCTGCTTCACGGCGCTGGTAAACCTCAAGAGCTGGGTGCTCTCGGCGCTGGCCCGCGTCGCTTCCTCGATCAGGTCGTCGGCCTCGGCCGCGCTCAGGCCGAACCGCCGCATGGCCACGTCCTGGATTACGTTGCGCTCGGCCTCGTCAAGCTGCCCGTCCATGGTTGCCGCGACAGCCATCAGCGTTGCCGCGGCGAGCTGCTTCTCGTCGCGACTATGGCTCGCGTCGGCCGTCTCCTTGGCGCCGCCGTCGCGCAGAAATGCCTTGATCCGATTGATCATGCCGCTGCCTACCACGCCCGACAAACACGTTCAACCGGACGTGCGGTAGGGCTATTTGGGTGGCTTTTGGCCTAGGCTGAAAATGATCGAACCTCACCCTGAGGAGCGGCGCAGCCGCGTCTCGAAGGGTGCCGGCGAGGCATTCGCAGAGAAGAGAAATGACAGCTTATGTCTACATCCTTCGCTGCGCCGACGGCAGCTACTATGTCGGCACGACGCGAGGTAGCCTCGAGCGTCGAATTGCCGAGCACAATGCAGGATCATTTGGCGGTTACACGAAGCGTCGGCGACCAGTCGAACTCGTCTACCAGCAGGATTTCGAGCGAATAGCCGATGCAATCAGCGCTGAACGGCAGCTGAAGGGCTGGCGTCGCGCCAAGAAAGAAGCCCTGATCCGTGGTGACTTCGATACGCTAAAGCAACTGTCGAAGCGGCAAACAAGCGGCACGCCGCCCTTCGAGACGCCGCCTGCGGCGGCTCCTCAGGACGAGGGAGACTAGGGGGATCACCGTTCCAATATGCTCTCTCGCACCAATCCGCCATAAAGCCGAGCCTCACCCTGAGGAGCGGCGTAGCCGCGTCTCGAAGGGTGATGACGAGCTATGCGCCGCAGTGCCCAACCTCACTCGTCCAGCGTCGAGCCGGCGCCGCGGACGCGGGTCTGGCGCATGTAGCGGCGGTGCTTGTCGGCGTCGTAGCCGGCGCCGCGGTGCAGCAGGCAGCGGTTGTCCCAGATCACCAGGTCGCCCGGCCGCCAGGGATGCGTATAGATGTGCTCGGGCCCGGTCGCCCGGTCCAGCAGATCGTCCAGCAGCGCCCGGCTTTCGGCCTCGTCCCAACCCTCCACCTGCCTGGCGTGCGAGCCGACATAGTAGTTCTTCGCGCCCGTCCGCGCATTGGCCCGGACCAGCTTCTGCCGCACCGGCGGCAGCGACGCCGCGTGCGAGGGCGAGACCGCGTCGGGCCCGACCTTCGAGCGCGAGAAGACATAGTCGTGCACGACGATCAGCGGATCGATGGTCGCGCGGATCTCGTTGGGCAGCCGCGCATAGGCCGTCCGGCCGCTGACGAACAGCGTCTCGCCGCCCTCCGATGGCGTTTCGTAGGCGCACATGATCGAGACGAAGGACGGCGTCTCCCGGAACGAGGAGTCCGAGTGCCACATATAATTGCCGGTCAGAAACTTGGTGTGCTTGTCGGCGTTGCCACGGGCGGTGCCATCGCCGCGCACGTTGCCGATGGTGCCGAAATACTCGATCCGTCCCTCGCGCCCCAGCGAGACATGGTTCTCCTCCGGCTCGCCCAGCGCGCGCGTGAACGCGAGCTGCAGGTCGTCGTCGAACGGCTGCTCGGGAAACCAGAGAAACGAATATTCGTCGATGGCCTGACGGATTTCCTCGACCACCTCGTCGGCCAGCGGCGGCCGCAGGTCAACCCCCGTCATGCGTGCCCCGAACTCGGCATGCAGCGGCTCGATATTGAAATGCGCCATGGACCCCGCCTCTGACATTTCCAGCTGACGTGATTCAAGCACCAACGCGGCCCGGAACCAAGCCCGCCCGTCGGTCTGGCGGCGCGCCACCGGATCGGATATCTATGCGCATTCTCTTCACCACGCGTCGGAACGGCCGGAACCGATGATACCGAGAGCGACGGAACGGCTGCGTTTCCGGGAGATGCGGCCCGTCGACGTCGACGATCTCTACACGATGTTTGCGGACGCCGCCGCGCGCCGGTTCTATCCGCGCATGCGCGACGTCACGCACGTGCGCGGCTGGATCGACTGGAACCTGCAGAACTATCAACGCCACGGCTTCGGTCTCTGGGCGCTGCACCGCATCGATACCGGCGTCTTCGTTGGCGATTGCGGCCTGACCTTTCAGCCGGTGGAGGGCGCGGACGCGCTCGAGATCGGCTATCACGTCACCGCGGCCGAGCGCGGCAAGGGCTTCGCGGTCGAGGCGGCGACGGCGGTGCTGGCGCACGGCTTCGGCGTCACCGACGCCGACCGCATCTGCTCGATTGTCGCGCCGGACAATGCCGCGTCGATCCGCGTCGCGTCGCGCGTGCACGCATCGCGGCGCCGCTTCACGAACGCCGAAGGCGACGAGCGGCTGCTGTTCCATACCGAGCGCTCGTCGCTTTGATGCCCGCACGCCGTCAACGTGCGTAATCGCGCGATGACGGGAATGTCAATGAAGTGTCACTGGAATGTCGGCGCGCGCGGTGCTTCGTTCCCTTTACTAAATGCTTTCGGAGGACACCGACGTGAAACGACGGCGTTTTTTACAGGCAGGCGCGGCATTGCTGACCTGCCCGATTTGCACAGGACTGGCCGGGCGGGCCGCGTGGGCGGCGGGCGATAAGCCGCATTGGTCGTACCACGGTGCGACCGGGCCCGACGCCTGGGGCACGCTGGATCCGGCCTATGGCGCTTGCGGCGCCGGCACGCAGCAATCGCCGATCGATCTCGCCGGCGCCGTGAAGGCGGATTTGCCGCCGATTGCCGTTCAGTGGAAGCCGGTCAAGCTCGACGCGGTCGTCAACAACGGCCACACTATTCAGGTCAACACGGCCACCGGCGGCCACATGGTACTCGACGGGGCGCGGTACGACCTGCTGCAGTTCCACTTCCACCACATGAGCGAGCACACCCTCGACGGCAGGCAGTTCCCGCTCGAGGTGCACTTCGTGCACAAGGCGACCGGCGGCAACGGGCTTGCGGTGATCGGCGTGTTCTTCGCCGAGGGCGCCGAGAACGCGACGCTGGCGCCGATCTGGCAGGCCATGCCCGAGCGCGAGGGCGAGGCGTCGAGTAGCGCTACGGTGGATCCGGCGACACTTCTGCCGGCCTCGCGCACGGCCTTTCGTTATGCCGGCTCGCTGACGACGCCGCCCTGTTCCGAGATCGTCAATTGGACCGTCTTCGGCGAGCCGCTATCGGCGTCCTCGGGCCAGATCGCTGCCTTCGCCAAGATGTTCCCGAACAACTTCCGCCCGGTGCAGCCGCGCAACCGCCGCTTCCTGCTGTCCTCGGGCTGACGGCAGCGTTCGGTGCCGGGCGCTTGCGGGCCTTACTCGATGCGGACCTGGCCCTGCATGCCGAAGACGTCGTGCAGGGGAACCGAGCATTCGAACGCGTATGTCCCTTTGACGATCGGCACGAAATAGAGCTGCTTCGACTGCCCGGCGGGCACCGCGATCGTCTCCGGATAGGGGTTGGCGATCTCGCCGTCGGCGGAGACCAGCCTTTGCGCGGCGATCGCCTTGAAGAACGCCTCGGAGCGGAACGTGTGGGGCCGGTCGCCGTCGTTCCTCAGCGTGAGACGTGTCGGAACGCCGGCTCGGAAGACCGGGGCGTCGGGCGCGAAGCTGAACTCCGATAAGGTCAGGGTAACGTCCTCGGTCGCCGACCAGTCCGCTGCGGCGACGCGCGCTGCGGCGTCCGGCAGATATCCCGCCGGCGGTTCGCGCGACACGATGTCGCCGCGCGCGCAAGCGATCAATGCGAGGGGCAGAACCAGGCTGAGAATGCGCATTCGCATCGGATCTTGATCCGTTGCTATTCCTCGGGCTCGGTGGTGAACGAGAGTGGGTGGCCGGCGCGGCGGCCGGCGTCGGTGGCTTCCGTCGCCTTGGTCTCGGCCACATCGCGGGTATAGACGGCGACGACGCAGGCGCCGCGCCGGTGCGCCGTCATCATCACCTTGTAGGACTGCTCCTCGCTCATGCCGAAGAACGCCTTCAGCACCACGACGACGAACTCGCGCGGCGTGAAGTCGTCGTTCAGCAGGATGACCTTGTGCAGAGGCGGCCGCTTGGTCTTCGGCTTGACCTTGGTCTTCGGCTTGGTGACGAGGTCGCTCATGGCACCACCCAACGCCCGGTGACGGGGCAACGGCGCAGTAGACGTTAGTCTCGCAAAACGCGGCGCCGGCGTCCATGCGGTGTCGGTGCGGTGGGCTCGCTCAGCAGCGTCTTCATGATCGTTGCCTTCAGCACCGCCGCTGCCCGCTTCGGTGGCCAATCGCGCTCAACCACCAACAGGCTCCAGACCTGTACGGACGATGCGACCCAGACGTAATCGGCGGCGTCGTCGACGGTCCAGGGCGGTGCCAGTGCGCCGTCGGCCGCGACCGTTTGCAGCAATTCGCGCAGCCAGGACCTGAGCTCCGCCATGCGGTCTTCCCAGGCTGCCGATGCATCCGGGTCGGTCGCCCGCAGTCGGATCAGGTCCGTCGCCACCGGCAGGATCTTCGGCACGAAGGCGAGCCAGGCGTCGAGGCAGGCCGCCAGCCGATCGGCGGCGGTCGGCGCGGCCATGGCGGCGAGGAAGCCCTCGCGGATCGCGAACCGCTCGTCGGCACGCTTGACCAGCGCCATCAGCAGGCCGCCCCGCGTGCCGAAATGCAAATAGACAGCTTGACGGCTGATCCCGGCCGACTTGGCGATCTCCGCCATCGACACCTCCGTGCCGCGGATGGCGATCAGATCCCAGGCGGCGTCCAGGATCTCCATTTGGGTCTTGGCGGACCGAACGTTTCTTGACACGTGTAAAGCGATACCAATATTGACACGTGTCAAGTTTAAGGAGCGGACATGACGAACGTCAATCTTCAGCGCGACGAACAGCTACGACAGCTCGGCGAATGGTACGGCGACGGACAGGACGGCGCCTGTCCAACGTCGGACCAGTGGCGGCGCATCCTCGAGCGGCCGGCGGACAAGTCGATCACGTTGATCAACTTCTTCAAGCTCCGCGAAACCGCCCGTTATCCGGTCGGCGCGCAACCGGAGGCGGGCGCGATCTCGGGCGAGGACGCTTTCGGCAGGTATTCGGCCGTCAGCATGCCAACCATGCAGCGCGTGGGCGGCCGTTTCCTTTTGGTCGGTCCCTACGAAGGCATGTTCCAGGGCGAGGACGAAGACTGGGACCTGATCGCCATCGGTGCCTATCCCGATCTGCAATCGTTTCTCGGTCTCTACACCGATCCCGACTACCGCGCCGTGTTCCACCACCGCACCGCCGCCTGCGCGCGGCAGAAGGTCGTCGTTTGCGCCGGCGGCTAGCCCCGCCAGGCGCTCGGCGCGCCGGTCAGCCGGGCGCCATGCCCTTGGCGGTCAGTTCCTCGACGGCGCTGTCGCTCTTGGCGAGGCCGTCGAGGCCCATGCCGCGCAGCACGTGCGGCGCCTTGGTGAACTGGATATTCTGATAGCCGACGATCTCGATGCGGTTGCCCCAGGGATCGAGGAAATCCAGGAACGGGCCGGGCAGGGGCTCGACACCCATCTCGGCGAGCGCCTCTCGCACCGCCTCCTTGTCGTCGACCACCAAACCCAGATGCCGGTCGTCGTCGGGCGCCTGCCGCCGGCCTTTCGACAGCGCCAGGAACTGATCGCCAAGGTCGATGAAGGCTGACGTCGCGCTTCTGCTGCGCAGCGTGAAGTCGACAAAGCGGCCGTAGAAGTCGATCGCCTCGTCGATATCGCCGACCTCGAGCGCCACGTGATTGAAGCCGACGGCCCGGGCTTTCCTGCTGTCCGCCATAACTGTTCTCCTGAAGCCGGAAAAAAGCTTTGTTCGTTCGGCGCGCGAGTTCCCCCGCGCAATCGATCTATGTTCATATGTAGGTTGTAATACGATCGGCCACAAAGGCCGACTCTTGACCCATCCCGCTCCCCCACCCGACCACCCACGGGAGTATGCTTGATGGGTGGTCGGGTGGGGGAGCGGGATGGGTCGAGCCCAATGACCATTGGTATGACGCGCGGCGAGTGAACCGCTGCCGAGGGGAAAGCATGCGACGTGTCGGTATTCGTTTCGGGCTCGGCCTGTTGTTGACGTTTCTTGCGCTCGCGGCGGCGCGGGCGCAGGACGCGCCGCTCGCCACCGGCGCCGTCAGCGCGTCGGCCCGCGGCGAGGTAACGCCCAGCACCGAACTGCTGGTGCGCCCGCCCGACGCCTCGCCTTTGAGCCAGGACATCGCTGCCTTTATCGCGGCCGAGCTGCGCGATCGCGGCTACCGCGTCGGCCAGGGCGGCGGCTATGTGATGAATTTCCGGCTGATCCGCGACGCCGACAATCTGCGCGAACGGCGGTCGCCGCTCGAGCTGCGCGGCGATGTCGGCAGCGCCAGCGAAAGCACGGTCGAACTGCTCTATAACTTCCGGGTTCTGCGCAACGATCAGCCGCCGACGCCGCGGCGCCGGCCCGACCGGCGGCGCGATTTCACGCTGACGCTATTGGACCGCGACAACCAGACCGTCTGGGACGCCCGCGTCAGCGCCAGCAGCGCCAGCGACGACGACTACGCCGTGATCATCAGCCTGCTGCCGGCTGTGCTTGACCGCCTCGGCCGCGAGGCCGTGGACGAACGCATCCCCTGACGCGGCCGCGGTCCGGGCGAGGCCGCGGTATCCCACCATGTGACCGCGCAGGCGGCCCGTTTCCCATTTCCGATCAAATCCGCGTGTCGATCACGGGTTCCTAATCTGGTTGGTTGGGATATCATTGGGACCATGTACGCGTACGTAAGCAATAGGAGTAACCCTTAGATAAGTGAAAATTTGACGGCCCGTACCCGGTGCCAAAGCTGCCGCGTCGGACCACAACAGAGGAGGAAACCCAATCATGGCGAAACCTAAAAAACAATCACGCCGCCAGTTCCTCGCATCGACCGCGGCGGTATCGGCAACCGCGTTCGCGGCGCCGTATGTCAAGCGAGCCTATGCCGCCGGATCGTTGTCCGTCGGGCTCTGGGACCACTGGGTGCCGGGCGCGAACGAGGCGACCAAGGCCCTCGTCGACGAGTGGTCGAAGAAAGAGAATGTCGAGGTCAAGCTCGACTTCATCACCTCGCAGGGCCGCAAGATCCTGCTGACCCAGGCCGCCGAGGCGCAGGCCGGATCGGGTCATGACATCCTGCCGTTCTCGACCTGGTATCCGGCGCAATACGCCGAAAAGCTCGAGCCCATGAACGACATCGTCGATCCGTTGATCGCCCAGAACGGCGCCGTCAACGGCACGGTCGAGTATCTCGGCAAGGTCGACGGCAAGTGGCTCGGCGTGCCGGCGACCGTCGGCAGCCAGATGAAGGGTCCGTGCTCGCGCATCGATCTGTTGAAAAAGCATGCCGGCATCGACATCCAGGCGATGTATCCCGCCGGCGCCGCGCCGAAGGACGAGGACTGGAACCTCGACACCTTCATGGCGGCGGCCAAGGCCTGCCACGCCGGCGGCAATCCGTTCGGCATCGGCCTCGGTATCACGTCGGACAGCGTCGATTCCGTTGGCGCCTTCTTCCATGCCTTCGGCGCCGAGCTGGTCGACGAGAACGGCGACATCACGGTGAGCTCGCCGGAAGTCGAGGCGGCGCTCAACTATATGGCGGAGCTCGGCCCGCTGCTGGCGCCGGACGCGCCGGCCTGGGACGATTCCTCCAACAACAAGTGGCTGGTCTCCGGCCGCGGCTCGATGATCATGAACCCGCCGAGCGCCTGGGCCGTTGCCAAGCGCGACGCGCCCGAGATCGCCGAGCAGTGCTGGACGCACGGCTTCCCCGCCGGTCCGAACGGCCGCTACGGTCCGTTCCTGCCGTTCTTCTGGGGCATCTGGGGCTTCAGCCAGCAGAAAGAAGCGGCCAAGAGCCTGCTCGTGCATCTGTCGCAACCGGACGCCGCGTTGAAGATGGTCGAGGCCAGCGGCGGCTATGACATCCCGGCCTTCGCGAACCTGACCAAGTTCGACACCTGGGGCAACGTCGAGCCGCCGAAGGGCACGCTCTACCATTATCCGGATCCGCACGGCCATCAGGTCCTGTCGATCGCTGCGGCGCCGGCGCCGCACAAGATCGCGGTGCAGATCTATGCCCAGGGCGTGATGCCGAAAATGGTCGTCCGCATGATGCAGGGCGAGGCCATGAAGGACACGCTCCGCTGGGCCGAAAGCGAAGTCGAAGGCTTCATGCGCACCTAAACGCGCGGCGACAGCCATGGCACCCATCGGATCGGATCCGCATCGCGGATCTGCCGGTGGGTGCCGCTTCGGTCCCTAACCACAATCTGCGAGCGCACCGATGGCAGAAGCAATCGTGCAGCCCGGCGCAAAGCCGGCGAAACGGCGTAATGGCATGCGGCGCATGTTGCAACGCAAGTCGACCATCGCCTTCCTGATGACCTTGCCCCTGATCCTGCTGATCGGCCTGCTGGTGCTCTATCCGGCCGGCTTTGCCGTCCACCTCGCGACGCTGAACAAGGGCATGACGAAATTCGTCGGCTTCGGCAATTTCGAGTTCCTGTTCGGCCGCGAGACCTTCTGGATGGTCGTGAAGCAGTCCTGCATCTTCGCGATTACCGCCGTCATCTTCAAAGCGCTCATCGGCTTCATCGTCGCGCACTTCGTGCACAACATCCCCAGCAAAGGCCAGCGCAAGTGGCGCGGCATGCTGCTGGTGCCCTGGGTGATCCCGCCGGCCATGAGCACGCTCGCCTGGCTCTGGCTGTTCGATCCGTCCTACAGCGCCTTCAACTGGGTGTTGAATTCGCTCGGCGCCGAGTCGGTTCCCTGGACCGGCGACGCCTATTGGGCGCGCTTCTCGGTCATCCTGGTGAACATCTGGATCGGCTCGCCGTTCTTCATGATCATGTATCTGGCGGCGCTCAAATCGGTGCCGGATCAACTGTACGAGGCCGCCCTTATCGACGGCGCCAACTGGTGGCAGCGCATCTGGTACATCACGCTGCCGATGATGCGGAACATCATCGCCATCACGGCTTTGTTCTCGCTGATCGTCACCTTCGCCAACTTCGACATCGTGCGCATCCTCACCGCGGGCGGCCCGCTCGACAAGACGCATGTCTTCGCCACCTGGGCCTTCGTGGTCGGCATCGAGAGTGGCGACATCCCGCTCGGCGCCAGCGTGTCCTTGTTCATGATGCCGTTCCTGGCCATCGCCGCGATCATCATTCTGCGCGACGTCACCAAACGGGGGAACGAAGCATGACGACGGCCGCTCCTTCGATCGACCGTGGCGCACCGACCCGGCCGCGCTATGGCAGCATGCGGCGCAGCCGCCAATGGGCGCTGCGCTGGTCCTATTTCTTCCTGGTGCTGTTCGCGATCTTCTTCCTGCTGCCGCCGATCTACATGCTGATCACGTCGCTCAAGACCAGCGCCGAGATCTCGGCGGCGACCAATCCCTGGTGGGTGTTCAACCCGACGCTCGAAAACTACATCGAGCTGCTGACCACGGATCAGTATCTGGTCTTCTTCCGCAACTCGGCCATGGTCTCGATCATCGTCGTGACCTTGACCATGCTGATCAGCGTGCCCGCCGCCTTCGCGCTCTCGCGCATGAAGTTCTGGGGCTCGGCGACGCTGGCGACCGGCGTCTTCCTCACTTACCTGGTGCCCGAGACGCTGCTGTTCATCCCGCTGTTCAAGATCTTCGCCGAGTTCCGCAACATCACCGGCATCGAGCTGATCAACAACTGGTGGGTGCTGCTGATCCTCTATCCGACGCTGACCGTGCCGTTCTGCACCTGGATCATGATCGGCTATTTCGCCTCGATCCCGAAGGAGCTGGACGAGGCGGCGTTGCTCGACGGCGCGACCTGGATTCAGACGCTGACCAAGGTGTTCATTCCGGTGGCGCTGCCGGGCCTGATCGCCGCGACCATTTTCGCCTTCACCGTCTCCTGGGCTCAGTTCCTCTATCCCCTTGCGTTTACCACATCGGTGGAGGAACTGGTGCTGCCGGTCGGCATCGTCACCACGCTGATCAAAGGCGACGTCTTCAACTGGGGTCAGATCATGACCGGCGCGCTGCTCGGCGCGGCGCCGCCGTTGATCATCTATGCCTTCCTGATGGACTATTACATCGCCGGCCTGACCTCCGGCGCGACAAAGGGGTAAGTCGATGGCTGAGGTTTCGCTGCAACATCTGGTCAAGCGCTTCGATGAGGTCGAGGCCGTCGCCGGCATCGATCTCGCCATCGACGATCAGGAATTCGTCGTGCTGGTCGGCCCCTCCGGCTGCGGCAAGTCCACCACGCTGCGCATGATCGCCGGCCTGGAAGACATCACCGCCGGCGACATCCGCATCGGCGGCGACGTCATCAACGACGTGCCGCCCAAGGACCGGGACATCGCCATGGTGTTCCAGAACTATGCGCTTTATCCGCATATGACGGTGTCCGAGAACATGTCCTTCGGCCTGCGCCTGAAGCGGTTTCCCAAGGCCGAGATCCGTCAGCGTGTCGACGAGGCCGCGCGCATCCTCAACATCACCGACTTGCTCGACCGCAAGCCGCGCCAGCTCTCCGGCGGCCAGCGTCAGCGTGTGGCCATGGGCCGCGCCATCGTGCGCAATCCCAAGGTTTTCCTGTTCGACGAGCCGCTCTCGAACCTCGACGCCAAGCTGCGCGTGCAGATGCGCACCGAGATCAAGCGCGTGCATCAAAAAGTGCCAGTGACGACGATCTACGTCACCCACGACCAGGTCGAGGCGATGACGCTCGCCGACCGCGTCGTGGTCATGAACAACGGCCTGATCGAGCAGGTCGACGCGCCGAACGTGCTCTACCATTCGCCGGCGACCCGCTTCGTCGCCGGCTTCATCGGCTCGCCGGCCATGAACTTCCTGCCCTGCCAGCTCGAGCAGAACGCCGACGCGCTGACGCTGCACCTGTCGGACGAGATCCGGCTGCCGCTGCCGGCCGCGCGCACCGAGCGCTACCGCGCCTATGTCGGCCGCCCGCTGCTGTTCGGCCTGCGCCCCGAGCACCTGACCGAGGTCCGGCCCCACGCCAACGGGGGCGAGATGGCCGAGCTCACGGCCACGCCCGACGTGGTCGAGCCCATGGGCATGGAGACGCTTGTGTACTTCTCCGTCGACGGCGAGGAAGTCTGCGCCCGCCTCGATCCCGTCGCGGCGCCGCAGGTCGATCAGCCCATCGGCCTCGCCGCCAACCTCGGCCACATGCACCTCATCGACCCCGACACCGACCGCGTCCTCTAACGGTGTCGCGAACAAAATGGGGTTCACCACAAAGACACGAAGACACAAAGAACCAAAAGGTTTGTTGGCGCGAAGCGCCGAAAAAGCAGGTTTGTTCTTCGTGTCTTTGCGTCTTTGTGGTTCAAAAATCCGGGATCACCACCGGCACCGTGCCTGATGATTACGGCGCGGCGTTGAGCAGCCGCGGCGTGTCGGCGCGCAACAGCTCGACCAGCGCCTCCATCGTGGCGCTGCGATAGCCGCCACGGCGTTGCACCAACGTCACCGGACATTCCGGTTTCATGCCGGCGACCTCGACGATGCGCAGGCTGCCGACCCGCAGCTCCTCGCGGATGCTGGCGAGCGGCATCAACGAGATCCCGAACCCGGCCTCGACCAGCCGCTTCTGCGCCGTCAGGCTGTCGACCGCGGTGATCGCCGGCTCGGTCAGTCCGGCGCCGATCAGCGCCGTCTCCAGCATCCGGCCGAAGGACTCCGGTTGGCCGCGGCTCACTGGAAAGCCGAGCCAGCGGTCTTCGGCGAAGACATGGATGTCCTTGACCCGTTTCGCCCGCACCCGATGCCCCGCCGGCACCACCACGAACAGCCGTTCGGCGCCGAGCGGGCTCAGCTCCAGCCGCCGGTCATTATCCGGCCAGTAACGCAGGCCCAGATCGGCGTCGCCCCGCCGCACCAGGTCGCTCACCTCGCGGCTCGTCGCCGTGCGCAGCTCGATGCGTGCTTGCTTGAAGCGCGCCTGAAACCTGCGCAGGGTGCCGACGACATGCGCGTCCGCCAGCGTGCCGACGATCGCCAGCGTCAGCGCGTCGTCCGCGCGCGCGCCGATCCCGCGCACCGCCTTCGCGCCGTCGCGCATCGCCGCCAACGCCGCCTCCGCGTGCGGCAGCAGCGCCCGGCCCGCCGACGTCAGCGCCACGCCGCGTCCGACCCGCTCGAACAACGGCGCCCCCAGCGTCTCTTCCAGCAGCGCGATCCGCCGGCTGATCGCCGGCTGCGACCGGTTCAACCGCTCCGACGCCTTCGTGAACCCGCCGAGCTCGGCAATGCACACGAACGCCTCGATCTCGTCCAGAGTCATGACATCAGAATAACTGATGAATAGAAGAAAGACTATGCATTAGACATATGATTAATTGGCGGGCAACCTGTCCTGGAAATCGAACACTGATCGACGCGTACGAACGCCCTCAGGCCGCATCAAACCCAGGAGCCTCCCATGACCGACCAGACCGCCAAAGCCGTCGCCTTCCGCGACCTGCACGACCGGCCCGAGCCGTTCCTCCTGCCGAACCCCTGGGACGCCGGCAGCGCCCGGCTGCTGGCCGACCTGGGCTTCCCGGCGCTTGCCACCACCAGCCTCGGCGTCGCCGTCAACCACGGCAAGGCGCGGGCCACGGCCGACGAGATCATCGAGAACTGCCGGGTTATCGCCGCGGCGACCGATCTGCCGGTGAACGCCGATCTCGAGAACGGCTACGCCGACGATCCCGAAGACGCGGCGAAGATGATCGCACGGGCCTACGCGGCGGGCGTCGTCGGCGCCTCCATCGAGGACGCCACCGGCGATCGCGCCAAACCGATCTACGATCTCGACCTCGCCGTCGCCCGCGTCGCCGCCGCCGTCGAAGCCGCCCGCGCCCTGCCGCAGCCGTTCATGCTGACAGCTCGGGCCGAGGGGCTGCTCTACCGCGTGCACGACCTGGATGAGATTATCCGCCGCCTGCAGGCCTTCGAGGCCGTCGGCGCCGACGTGCTCTACGCGCCGGCGCTGATGACGACATCAGACATGCGCACCGTCGTCGAGTCCGTCGGCAAGCCCGTCAACGTGGTCATGGGCCTCTCCGACCCCAACATCACGTTGCCCGAGCTCGCCGAGGCCGGCGTCCGCCGCGTCAGCATCGGCGGCGCCTTCTCCCGCGTCGCCCTGCAAGCCGTCACCCGCGCCGCCACGGAAATGCGCGAAGGCCGCTTCACCTTCGCCGCCGACCTGTTCCCGGTCAAAGAGCTCCGCCGCATCTTCCCCGACGAGTAAGCCGACGCGGCCAACAAACCGGTTTCACCACAGAGGGCACAGAGTTCACAGAGAACCAACCTGTTTGTTAGGCGCTTTGCGCCAACCAGCTTTTTCTCTGTGTGCTCGGTGTCCTCTGTGGTGAATAGATCGGGCGTGCCGACGGCACATCCGCTCAGGATGCCTTCAGCATATGCAGGCGGGCGAGCAGCTCGGTCTGGTTGCCGCAGTCCAGCTTGTCCTTGATGCGCCGGTAGTGCGTATGCACCGTGTTGGTCGAGCGGCCGTTTCGGCGCGCGTAGTCCGGCAGCGCCTCGCCCAGCGCGAGGCATTTCGCCAGCTGACATTCGGCCGCCGTCAAACCGAGGCTCGCCAGGACCCTGACGAACCGCTCCGTATCGACCTGGTCCCGCTGGCCGGCCCAGCAGAGCGACAGGGACCGCTTGATATGCGGCTCCAGCAGCCGCATGACGGTGAAGTGGTCGTCGCTCGCGGCGCCGTCCCGCGCCCGTAGCTGGAACGCCAGGAAGGCCACGAAATTGTCGTCCAGGATCGGCGTCTGCGCCGAAATGAAGTAACGCAGTCCGGACGGCGCCAGCAGCTCCTGATAGAACGGGTCGCGGTCCATCTGGGGCTCATCGATCAGCAGGTGATCGTGGCCGATCACGCCATTCCTGAACGTGTGCAGATAGGCGTTGCGCGGATTGTGACTGTAGTCGCGCGCATAGCGCATGGCGTTCGACATATCGAGGCGCACGCTTTCGATCCGCGCGACATGTTTGTCGTCGACGCGGTGGATCTCCATCGTCGCGCCGTCGGCGTTCAGCTCTTCCGCGATTGTGGTCAGAACCGGATCCCAGGCGATTTCGCCCGTGGCGGCGGCGTACAGGCCGTCGACCGTTTCCAGTATCCAATCGCGTTTCATTACGCCGGTCTCCCGAACCGCTTGTCGCGATCCATTTATGGTTAAGTAAATCCCATCACCGGATCTGGTGACGACAGCCCCAATACTCGAACGTTAGCTTAGCTGGACAAACGATTCCATGCGGTCGTGGCTTCGAGATGGTCAAGGAGTTTGCCGGGAAAAACTTAAAACCGTTTCACCGAGTCCCAGACCAAGACCAAGCCACGTGAGTTCTTGGCGGTGCGAAAACAACGACGGCGCTGCGCCAGCTTTTGGTGACATCCCCGGCCGCCAGCGTCCTGCCGAGTTCGAGGAGGCACCATGAAACACCGTAAGCTCATTCTCGCCGGCGTCTGCGCCGTTGGCCTGACGGCGTTCGAGGCCGCGGCGCTACCGTTGAACCCTAACGATTTCGCCTCGCTCGGCCAGCTCAACGGCGCCGCCATAACCATCGACACCGACGCGCTCACCTTCAACGGCGGCGCCGGCGGCACGCTGTTCAGCCAGGGCGGCGCGCCCTTCGGCGAGCGCACGGGCGGGCCGCCCGACATCGCCGTCTTCGCCTTCGACGGCGGTTCCGTTCTGGGCGACGTCACCGTCACCGGCGCGAATGCGGTCGCCTTCCTGTTCCTCGGCGACGTCACGGTCTCGGGCGCCATCGACATCGGCGGTCAGACCACCAATGCGGCCAATCCCGGCGTCACATCAGGCGGCGATGCCGGTCCGGGCGGCGGCCAGGGCCGCCGGGGCTTCCGCGGCCTCAGCAATCCCCGCGAGCAGGACGGCTTCGGGCCGGGCGGCGGCGAGCACGGCAGCGTCGACAACGGCGGCTCGAACGACAGCGGTGGGGCCGGCGGTGGTTTCGGCACGCCGGGCGGTGACGCGGGCGCCGGCATCGGTGGCGTCGACGGCGGCGTCGTCCATGGCGATCTCGCAGCCGCGCTCCAGGGCGGCTCCGGCGGTGGCGGCGGCGGTGGCTTTCAGGGCGCCTTTTTCGGCGGCGGCTCCGGCGGCGGCGGGGGCGGTGGCGCGCTCGAGATCGGCGCGCTGGGCGCGCTCAGCTTCGTCGGCGCCGAGATCAGCGCCGACGGCGCCGACGGCAATTTCCTGCCCGGCCGCGTCACCGGCGGGGGCGGCGGTTCCGGCGGCGGGCTGTTCTTCCACGCCTTCGACATCGTGATCGATCTCGACACGGTGCTCACCGCCAACGGCGGCGATGGTGGCGGCGCGGGCGGCGGTCGCGGCGGCTGCGGCGGCGGTGGCCGCATCACCTTCCTCAGCAACACCGACGGCAGCCTCACCAACAACGGCCAGATCGAAGCCAACCCCGGCGCCGCCGGCGGCGCTTGCGACCCCCTCACCACCAACATCAGCTTCCTCACCGCCCCCGACATCGGCGATCCCCCAACCCAATCCCCACCCGTCGCCCAAATCCCCGAACCCGCCACCGCTCCGCTCCTGGCCCTCGCCCTCGCGCTCCTCGCCTGGCGCGGTCGGCGCCAACCGCCCACAACCTAATTCCGGTGACAGTAACTGTAATTATCGCGGTTGTGCTAAGGGCGGGTCCATCGCGATCCGACCGTGCCACGCGGCGCGAATAAACGAAATCTCACCACATAGGCACAGAGAAACAAAAACTGGTTGGCGCGCAGCGCCAAAAATCCAGGTTGGTTCTCTGTGCTCTCCGTGTCTCTGTGGTTCATCGAACGGCCGTTGTTCGGTTTGACGCACCGACCGTAAGCACGCATGCCTTAACGCGCCTCAACCCGTAACCGTCGAAACCGTCTCTTCGCCGGTCTTTCGGGACGGGCCGGCACCGCTATCTCAAAACATCCGCCGGCGCGTGATCGATCATAAATTGGGAAAGCTCTTCGGCCGGAACGGACAGATATCGTTCGGGATAGCGCAGACGCAGCGAGCCAAATATCCGGCCCACGACGTACGCGACCGATCGCCGCTTCGGCACCACCCTGAACGCCCGTGCATAAGCCGCGTTGCGCCAGCCGCAGGACCGAATATCGCGCCAGCGCAGCATCCGCGGCCGTTTGCCCCAATGGTCCTCCAACCCCTCTGGCGTAATGACGAGGATCGGCCCGCGAAACCGGCTCAATCGAACGAGCTGCCAACTGGCATTGACGAGCGAGACGAACAGCCACCCGAGGACCAGCCCGCCGAGGGTCCACGCGAGCGGACCGCTCCCTTCGAACCTGCCGAACAACGCCAGGAGCAGAATCCAGCCATACAGTACCGACGTAATCGCACCAAGGACGCCGGCCCCGATCATCGCCTGACGCGGATTAACCTCTATCGCGAGTTTCCCCATATCGTTCATTTGGACATCGGTCTCAGACCTAGAAATTCGCGCCCCTTTATTTGACGGTGTTGGCTGAAATCGCCCTGGAGTTTGTGAGCATCTCAAGCAACGCTTTCAGTCGTGAGGTGACATCGTGCTCGTCATAAAGATGCTCTCCGCCGCCCGGTCGATACGAGGCCAGCATCGTAACGACATCCTGCATGCCGTCGTCATCAGGAAACAGCGCATCAAGTTCCGCCTCGATTTCGCTCGCGAGTGAGATCGAAACATCTCTTCGGGAGATGAACGTCTCAATGAGATCAGTTAACCGCGGGGCGTTCATCTGTCTGGCTTCTGTCCCCAAGACAAGTTGGGCTGGGTCGACGCAACGTCGTCGAGGCTGTCATGGACCGACATCATCAACACGGCTTCGCTCCGATAGTCCTCCAGCTCGGTGCCGGGATAGCCGACGCCGGGCCTCTCAACAAAGAACCGCACCGTACAGCCGGATGCGGGGCCGTGCAGGCCCACGATGGCCGCCAGATCCGAGTATCCGTCGGTCGACCGCTGGTTCGCAAAGACGCGCCGCACATACGCCAGCGCCATCGGCAGAAACGGTGGCGGCGCGTAATCGTCAATATGTACCTTGCTGACAAAGCACTCGAAGCCGGTTTCGTCGCCAAAGTCTTCGATGTCGTGCGTTTCGTAGCGGGCGTCAAACAGTGCGCGCTGGAAATAGCAGCCATTGCGATGCCAAAAGAATCCATCGCCGGCCCAGGCTTCCAGTTCGTACGGCAAGTCGGGCAGGTGATGCAGATCGACATCCGCAAGAAACCGTTTCATCCGGCTATTGAGCTTCATCACCAATATCGAACAGTTCGGCCAACTCGCTGATCAGCGTGGTTTCGCCAACGGCCACAAATCCAGACTCGACGTCATCAAATTCACCGACCGCCTTTATGAGAAAGCCGTCTTGATCGATAACACCTTCCAAAAGCTCGCCGTCGAATCCTCGGGCTTCGAGCCAACCCTTACGGACGATCTCTTCGACATCAGCATTCTCGGGGAACAGTGCCAAATAAACCGCCAGCCCTTCTGGCATCAACCTTACGACTGACGTTTTTGATAACTCTGATATTTCTTTCGCACCGAAGAATTTCAGTTCTCCATCGTATTCAACCATCGCTTCATATGACGTGCCGAAGTGCGATATGTCGATGCCGCTAGCCTTCAGGCCCTTCCATAGCCCCCAATATCGGGTGATTCTGTTGTTGGGCTGAAACGCCGAGTGGCCGACCAGCACCCAAAATCTGTAATCAGAAGCACTCCGAAAAATAGTGCGGTATAACCGGCTCAATATTCTTTCTTGAGATTTCTCTCTTTCGCTCGATCGGATTATCCAAGCAATTCCACCAATAATCCGATCCCCAACAATGTCGTTTCTATGGACGTCATATACGAGGTTGGTTTGGGTTACGTCCTCGGCGGTCAATATCTCGATATCATCCAGCAAGAAATACCTGCTTGTCCGTAAATCGATATACGGGAATTTGGAGCACTTTATCCTGCGCCGTAAGGCAGTGAAATATGGTGTGATTTCAGCGCCAACTCATAGTCTCTTTTTACCTCGTCAAATCGGATGAGCAGGTCTTCCAATATTTCGGTCAGTTCCTCGTCGCCGGTTTTCGATGCCCGTGCCAGTGTCTTCGACAAATCCGAAACCAGGGACGCCAAAGAGTCACCCTGCACCACAACGCCCGGATAGCGTCGCTCGGGCAGCCTGACCACGGCGTAATTCGTCTGCGCCGTATAGAGTTCCATCTCTACAAGCTTCATGATGTTTTCAGAGCCTTTCTGGCGGGGGCCTGGATTTAGAGGACAAAGACTATCCGGAAGTCTTGAACGATCTCTTCGTCCAAATCCTTGTCGGGATCGAACAGGCGGCTTGCTGATGGGCGGTCCAAAGGCAGGACATCCATCGCGGCCAATATCCCTTCGTAAGCCGCGCCTCTGAACTCGGGCAACTCGGACGCGTCGTTGAGCGACTGTAGGAGCGTTGTAGCCATTTGAGCGCGGAGCTGAAAGTTGGTGACCTTATGCAATATCTCGCCGATGCCGCAGAGCGCGATGGCGCGCACAAGTGTATCCGGATCGCTCTTCGCGAGTTCCAAACATCGGTCACCCAGATCGGGCTGTCGAAACCGGGTGAACAGCACGCCGGCCGCGTTCCACCGCACCATGGAGTCTTCCGAATCCAGGCATAGGCCGATTTCGGGAGAGGCATCGAATGCCGCGCAGTCGCCAGCGACAGTAATCGCCGAATAGGGATCGTCGCCACGGATCAGTTCCTTGAGGATGCCAATCGACCGCCGCGAAATACGCCCGTTGACTTGGTATTCCCGCTTTACGTCTTCCAAGTCCACACGACTACCCGTCGATGTGAACGCCCTATGGAGAACGCAGGCGTCCAATTGGGCACAACATCGCAACGATCTCGTGGTGCGTAGACAAGCGTTCGTCCAGATTTCGGCAGCGACCGCAAGGCTACGGCAGAAAGACCAAATGGAACGGCGTGTTCTCCCGCCGCCATTGCTCAGCCGCGACCTGCCAGGCCGAGATCAGCTTGCCGGCCGTCGCCGGCGCGTTCCGCCAGAACGCCGCGGTACCAGTGAGCACCAGCAGGTATCCCGCCGCCGGAAACCAGCCCATGTCCGATAGACACTCGTCCAAGGCATCCCAGTTGCGGCCGAAATAGTCGGGGAACCTGAACGCCTCCGACACCAGGTCGAACAAGTCGCCGTCCGTCCGTACGGCCGAGGCATCGCGTTCGACAACAGTAAGCGACGGTCCGCCAAGGTTTTCCCGCAGGCCCGCCAACTGTTCCGGCGACTCGAAATGAACGCAGACCCAAGCGGCACTATGCGGTTCGGACGTGTCTATCATCGACCGCTCTTCAGCCAGGTTGCATTTCGGCATTCGAGGTCAACATCTAATGCCCTTACACGCGACGGCCTGTTCGCCCCGCTGCCCCTTGAGCTTCATTGCCAAGGTCAAACAGCTTTACGGGCTTACTTATCGGCATGCGCTCACCGATCGTCCCCAACTTAGCCTCAGTCTCGTCTGCCTTGATGGGGATGCGGACGATCAGGTTGCGGCAGATCTTCGCGGTTCATTATCCATTGGTAGATTAGCGAGATTCCGCTGGCCGTAATGGCGATTTGAGTGAAAATAACAAAGAGGTATAAAAAATCAGCGATGAAATATAAAATAAAGTGTTCTTTAGCGCTCTCGATAATTCGACTGAATAAAAGAATCATTATCGTGGGAACTGGGATGCCGGTAATCAGGATAATCATAAGCATGCGTATCGTGCATTTTTTTGTTTTCTTCCAATATCTCGGAATAGAAATATTTTTATTTAGTGCGATTTCGGGATACATTAAAGAAAGCTTCGTAACAACTGCAACGGCTAACACGATATAAATAAAGTATAGTATTAAAGTCAGACCAGAGATGCTTCCTAAAAATTCTGGGTTTTGACTCGCGTATAAAGAGAAGGCGTTGCCGGGTCCGGCCACCAAATAGAACAATAGAACCCAAGCGACGAAGAACTTTATCTCTCGTTTGCCGAATTCCATGCCAATAGACGTTCGTACCTTTGCGTCCGTCGGGCCGAGCAAAACCACCCGGTGCCAAGCAACGGCGAATGCTGCAAAGAAGATCCATTGGGCATGACGTGCGACAGCCGCCCAGATCCGCGAGGGATCATCTGTTCCCTGCGCCTCTCCGGAATATCCGACCAAAAACCCGACTGCAAAGCCTGCCGCATAGCTCAGGATCAGCGGCACGACCATAAGACGAATCAGCGTCGCGGAATTGATCAGCGGAAACTGATAAGCCTCGGCAACAGTATCCAGAATTGGCAGCTTTTCGCCGCGGCCGACAATCGAACCACCAACGGTCATTGGCCCCCCTCAATCGTATCCGCGCAGGTGCGCCCGTCATGACAGCGCGCTGCTTTTCCAACATGCCTCGATCGTTGATGCAATCATAGCGGGATACTGGGCGGTGCGCCTGCACTTATTTCTAGCCTCGGCAAATTGTCTTTTCCCGTTTGCATCCGTATGCCGAGCGAAATCGGCACGATGTCGACCGTGACTGCCGACAGCGCAAACTCCGGATCGCCATCGGCTGGAACGTCGCCAGGCATTCCCTTGACGCCTTCGGGAAGTCTCCGGAACACAATTCGTTTCGATATTTTTAGAAATATCGTAATAAATTGATTTCAAACATTTCTTTTTCCTTGACGTTCCTGTGCATGGGGTTGTTCCGCAATCTCCCCTGCGCGACACCCCCTGGTCCGCTATAGCCCGTCGGGCGACGGCGGCCTGGGCTAGTCGTCGGGCTGCTTCAGGGCGTCGAGGGCGCGGCGGTCGCGCTTGGTGGGGCGACCGCTGCCTGGAGCGCGGGTGGGGGGCTTGCTGGTCGGATCGGCAGCCTCGGTCTCGGTCGGGCGCGGAGCGGGCGGGTCGAGGTCTTCGTAGAGGGTCTGGGCCTCGGCGGCGGGGCCGCGGCGCTGGCCCAGGTCGAGGACCTTGATCACGCGGATGCGGCGGGCCTGCGGGAAGGTGATCACGTCGCCCACCTTCAGCGTGGCGCTCGACTTGGCGATGACCTGGCGGTTGACGCGCACGCGGCGGCCGTCGCAGGCCTTGGCGGCGAGCGTCCGGCTTTTGAAGAACCGGGCGAACCAGAGCCAGCGGTCGATGCGTTGGCTGTCCGGCATCCGCCGCCGTCAGTCGTCGCCGCCGTTGAGGCGGCCGAGCGCCGCGAAGGGCGAGTGCGCCCGCGCCCGCTTTGTTGCCGCGCGCTTCCGCCGGGTCCGGCCCGGCCGGCCGGCGAAGCGGTAGACGGTCGCGTCGTCTTTCGTTTGCGCCCGGTAGCCGAGGCTGAGCAGTACCTTGTGCAGGTCCTCGCGGCCACGGCCCAGCAGCGACAGCATGGCGTGGTCGGCCGCGAAGGGGCCGGTGCGCGACGCCTCCCGGGCGGCGCCGGCGATCCGGTCGGCCATGTCGACCCGCACGGCAAGGCCGCCGATCAGGCGATAGCCGCAGGCCGCGTAGAAGCCGGGATCGATCGCCGCGTCGGCCTGGAGCGAGACCAGGCCGGGCGGCGGCGGCAGGGTCGCGTCCAGGCCCCGGTGCGCGGCCCAAAGGCGGCTGCGCGTGGCCTGCCGCTCCGGCTTCACCAGCGCCGGCAGGAACACGTCGACGAAGCCGAGCCGCAGGCCGAGCTTTTTCAGTGCCTTGCGGTCGTCCGGCGTCAGCGTGTCGATCAGCGGCTGCACGGTCTCGCGCGCGACCACGCCCAGGCCTTCCGTTACCTGGAAGGCGAGCCCGCGCGCCGCGCCCGAGAGCCCGGCATCGCGCAACCGCGCGAGCTGCGGGCAGACCCGGATCAGCTCGGCCTCGA
Organism: Alphaproteobacteria bacterium; assembly: GCA_965232515.1. GTDB lineage: Bacteria > Pseudomonadota > Alphaproteobacteria > JANQKO01. The sequence goes on from CBDDPY010000002.1 coordinate 5,591,937, forward strand.
GCCAGTCGCTGAAGCGCCGCCGTACGCGCTCGCGCAAGGGGCCCGAGACATGTTCGGTCGACATGAGATCGACCCGCGGCGTCAGCGGGTGCGGGCCGGCCACCAAACGCGCGACCGGCGCGCCGCGCCACCACAGCCGGTTGTCGTCCTTCCAGGCGATGTCGCCGTGGTCGGCCTCGGCGCAATGGCTCGCCTGCTTGACGATCTCGCGCGCCAGCACCCGGTTGGCCGCCGTGCGGACGGCGCGGCCCTCGGGGCCATGCAGCGCGGCGTCCGCCGTGAAGCGCAGGCCCCGGAGCTTGCCGACATACTGGCCCTCGACCAGCACGTCGCCGTCGGCGGTGACGGCGCCGAACAGCTCCTGCTTCTCGCGCAGGCGGCGGAAGAGGGCGGCCGTGCGCCGGTCGACGAACCTCGCGGTCAGCGCCGCGTGCAGCGCGTCCGACAGCCGGTCTTCCAGGGCCCGCGTGCGCTCGCGCCAGTGCGCCGCGTCCGCCACCCAGTCGGCGCGGTTCGTCACATAGGTCCAGGTGCGGACATGGGCGATACGGTTCGCCAGCGTATCGATGTCGCCGTCCGTGCTGTCGAGCCGGCGGACCTGCTCGGCGATCCAGTCCGTCGGCAGGACGCCCGCCGGCCGCATGAGATAGAGGTAGATCCGGCCCAGCAGGCGGTGGTGGGCGTCGGCCATGGTCTTGCGGAAATCGGGGATCTGGCAGACCTGCCAGAGCTGCTTCACGGCGGCCGGGCCGGCCGCGGCCTCGGTGACCTCCGGGTCGGCAGCGAGCCGCTTCAGGGCCAGCACGTCGTCGGCGTCGCGGGCCCGGATCATCTCGTCGCGCGGCGACGGCATGGCGAGACTGTGGATCAGCGCCGGCAGCGAGCGGAAGCCGAGGCTGCTGTTGCGCCAGTGCAGCTGCCGGACGGCCTCGAAGCGGTGGTTGACGATGTCCTCGACCAACTCCGGGTCCAGATCGCCGGCGCCGGCCGTCAGGCCGAAGGTGCCGTCGTTCATGTGCCGGCCGGCGCGGCCGGCGATCTGGCCGATTTCTGCGGCCGACAGCCGCCGCATGTGCAGCCCGTCGAACTTGCGCAGGCCCGCGAAGGCGACGTGGTCGACGTCCATGTTGAGGCCCATGCCGATGGCGTCCGTCGCCACCAGATAATCGACCTCGCCCGACTGGTAGAGCGCGACCTGGGCATTGCGGGTGCGCGGGCTGAGCGCGCCGAGGACCACCGCGGCGCCGCCGCGCTGCCGGCGCATCAGCTCGGCCAGCGCATAGACGTCGGCGGCCGAGAAGGCGACCACGGCCGACCGCCGCGGCAGGCGCGAGAGCTTGCGTTCGCCCGCGTAGCTCAGCTGCGAGAAGCGCGGCCGCGAGATGTATTCCGCGTCCGGCAAGAGGCGGCGGATGATCGGCCGCATGGTCTCGGCGCCGAGGAACATGGTTTCGCGCTCGCCCCGGGCGCGCAGCAGGCGGTCGGTGAAGATATGGCCGCGCTCGGCGTCGGCGCAGAGCTGGATCTCGTCGACGGCCATGAAGTCGACGGTCCGCTCTAGCGGCATCGATTCGACCGTGCAGACGTAGTAGTGCGGGTGCGGCGGGACGATCTTCTCTTCGCCGGTGATCAGCGCCACGTTGCGCTGGCCGCGCTGGGCCACCACCCGGTCGTAGATCTCGCGCGCCAAGAGGCGCAGCGGCAGGCCGATCATGCCGCTCGGATGGCCCAGCATCCGTTCCACCGCCAGATGGGTCTTGCCGGTATTGGTCGGCCCGAGAACGGCGACGATACGGCCGTCTCGCGGCATACTGAAACGTGCCGCCATTTCAGAATAACAATCGGTGCTGCTGGCCGGATTGGCAAGGGGGCCGGTCGGTGTATGCTTTCGGCCATGGACGCGATCGATGCGATGCACCCGACGCCCGAGCAGCTCGCGCGGCTGGGCGCCACGGACGACGACGAGCCGGTCGTCATGCTCAATCTGGTGAAGTTCCGCGAGCGCTCGCTCGACGGCGACGGCAGCGGCGAGGACGCGTATCTGCGCTACAGCCGGGGCACGATGCCGCTGATCAAGGCGCGCGGCGGCACCATCATCTGGTCCGGCCGGCAGGATCAGGTCGCCATTGGCGACGATGCCGGCGACGACTGGGACCTCGCCGTGCTGGTGTCCTATCCGAACCGGGCGGCGTTCATCGACATGATGACGTCGGACGAGTACGCGGCGGTCAACCCGCACCGCCTGAACGGCCTCGCCCGCCATGTGATCCTGGCGACGACGACGCAGTATTCCAAGCTGAAGGACGCCGGCGCGTGAGCGATTTCGAGCACGGCTATGCCGAGGTGAACGGCGTGCGGCTGCACTATGCCGCGGCCGGCGAGGGGCCGCTGCTGCTGTTCCTGCACGGCTTTCCCGAGTTCTGGTACGCCTGGCGGCACCAGCTCGCCGATCTCCGCGACCGCTTCCGCGCCGTCGCCATTGACACGCGCGGCGTCAATCTGTCGTCCCGGCCGGCCGACGTCGATGCCTATCACCTCGACCACCTCGCCGCCGATCCGGCCGCGCTGATCCAACATTTCGGCTATGAAACGGCCACCGTCATCGGCCATGACTGGGGCGGCATCACCGCCTGGTGGGTGGCGATCAAGAAGCCCGAGTTGCTGGACCGGCTGGTGATCGTCAACGCCGCCCATCCCGGCGTCTTCGAGCGGCTGCTGCGGGACGAGCCGCGCCAGCAGCAGGCCAGCGCCTATATGCAGGCCTTCCGCAGCGACCGCGGCGAAGAGCTGCTGTCGCGCGACGACTTCGGCGCCTTCCGCCAGAACATCCTCGAGCCCGGGCGGGCGGCGGGGCACCTGAGCGACGACGACCTCGACGCCTATCTCACGGCCTGGCGGCGGCCGGGCGGGCTCACGGGCGGCTTGAACTACTATCGCGCCAATCGGCGCCACGGTCCGGACGACGAAGACGCGCCGCCGCCGATGTCGCCGGCCGAGACCCGGGTCGATGTGCCGACGCTGGTGATCTGGGGCGAGAAGGATCCCTATTTCGTGCCCGAGAACCTCGATCTCATGCCGGACTACGTGACGGATCTCCGGATCGAGCGGTTCCCCGACAACGACCACTGGATCGTGCACCAGATCCCGGCCGAGGTCGGCCGGCTGATTGGCGCCTTTGCCACGCCCGGCTAGACGTCAGCCGCGATCGCGCTCGCTTAGAACGGCCAGATACCGGCGCTTTGCCGTCACCGCGCCATAGGTGGCGACGCAGTAGGGCACGAGGTAGGTCAGCGCCGCTTTCCACAAAACCGGGATTTCGCCGGCGAAGATCTGATCGCCCTGGTTGATGAGCACCAGGATCGTGCCCACGATCAGGCCGACCTTCGCCGCCTGAACCGGCGTGCCGTCGGAAAACGCCAGCCGGAAAAAGCCGGAATCTGCCATGCGTTTGGCCTTCGACCTTCGACAATCCGCGTTTCCGGCGGCGCCCGGCCGGCCGGCGGCCGACAACCTACACCGTCGCGCCGCGCCGGCCTAGCCAGCTGGACCCCGATCGGCCACAGGCCGTGTGACGGACGACATTTGACTCCCGGCGAATCCGGTGTAGAACCGAGCATGTATTTTGTCGAGGCAAGATCCTGAGCACTCTCCGTGGCTACCGCCACCGACGAATTCCCCGACTTTCGGCGCGATACCGCCCCTCGCCGGCGGCGTTCGCCCAGTCAGATGGCTATGCTTAAGCGGGTCTTCGGCCTGGGCTTGACGCTGGCCTGGCTTGCGGCCGGCGTCGCCTATGTGGTGTTCGAAATCGGCCTGCCGGCGTTCATGTCCTGGACAGCCGCGAACTATGCCGATTTCTCCCTCGGCCTGTTCGCGCCGTTGGTGTTTCTGTGGCTGGTCATCGGCTACATCCAGCAGGGTCAGGAGCTGGCGCATAGCCGCCAGCTGCTGCAGCAACAGCAGAACGAGCTGCTGAACTACAGCGACCGGATAAAGGAAAACACCGACGCGCTGGCCAAGCAGACGGCCGATCTGAAGCCGGTGCTGGACAACACCAAGATCCAGGCCGCGGTGATCCGCGATCAGGAGGTGCAGGCGCGCCGTGAAACCCTGATGCGGGTGGTCGACGTGGTGTTCGACGACCTCGAATACCTGCTCGACAGCATCGAGGACGGCGTACCCGAGTTCGACGACGCCTTCGTCAACAGCCTCTGGATCGAGCAGGACAAGAACGGCGACGAGATGGACCGCCGCTACCGCTGTCGGTTCATCGGCGATTCAGCGCAATACATGGCCGTCGAAACGCGATTTCGCGAGGCGCTCGAAGCGGAATCGCCGTCCGGCGTCAGCATCCTGCATTTCGCCATGCAGTTCGGCGCCTTGATCGAGGAGGCGCGCAAGGTCGACATCGACCATCTGGTGCGCGAAAGCCTGATCCGCAGCCGCATCGGCCGCTGTTACGTGTTCTTCAAGCAGATCGTCGAAAGCCAGAAAGACTAGCCACGAACGTGCCGCGCGCCGCGCCGTATTGCGGCGCGGCGCGCGGCCGCGTTCGTCAGGCGCCGAAGGTCAGCGCATCTTTCGGCAGGTCGCGGCCCAACGCGGCGGCGAGCGCCGTCCAGTGCATGGTCTCGTCCGCGGCCAGGCGGCCGGCGGCCTGCGCCAGGCTGCGGTCGTTGAACGAGGGGATCACGCTCAAGTAGATGTCGGCCGCCTGCTTTTCCAGCGTTGCGGCCAAGCTCAGCACGTCGGTCTGTGATTTGAGCGTGCCGGCCTTCAGCTTCTCGGCATATTGCGCCAACGTCAGCGGACCGGCCGGCGCGCCGCCGAACTTGGTGACGGCGTTGGTCAGCGCCTCGGCATGCTGCTTGTGATGGCTTTGGAACAGGACCGCCACCGGCAGCACCTCGGGTCGAAGCAGGCCGCTTTCGGCGCCGAGTTGATAGGCGCCGATGGCCTCGTGCTCGAGGCCGAGAGCAGTGTTGAGGATGGCGACGTCTGCTGCCGGATCGGCTGCTTTGTCCGACTGGGCGATGCTCTCGCAGCCGACGATCGTCGCCACCGCGGTCGCGGACAGCGCGGCTTTGCCGGCGCCGCTCAACAACGCGCGTCGGGACCAGGTCTCGTCAGGTGCGTCCATCCTCTCATTACTCGTCATGTTGCAGCTCTCCTCTGTCTTTATCGATACGATGCGCGTCCGAATCCCGATGCATGCATCGAACGCCGCGGTATATTCCGCGCCAGGATCATATTGTCGGAAAACCGGCTTGTCGCCGTTCTTGATGTCGTGGCGGCGGCCGCCGCCTCGAATGTCAGGGCAGTTGAGTGGCCGCCTGTTGCGGGCCGTCCCGGCGCGTTCGCACGGTCGTCAGGTGCCCGACGGCTTTACCGTACTTGGACGCCGCTTCCAGCCGCACCGGCACGACAATGCCGGCGTCGGGCAGTAATGCGACCCAGACGTAGGTCGGCGGCCGCTCTTCCCGACGTTCTTCCTCGGCCTCCTGGGACTTCTTGAAGCCGGCGACACGCTCGATCGAGATCTCGCATTTCAGCGCGCGACCGGCAAAGCCCGACAATTCGCTGGGCGCCAGCACGTCGTCGCTGACCACGGTCAAGCGCAGGTCGTAACGGCGCCGGCCGTCAAATATCGGCACCGCCCGATTGCAATAGTCCTGCGGCCGCTTCACCACCAGACCGGTAAGGGTCGCGGACAGAACGTCGAGCGTGCCCGCGCGCAGCGCATCAGGCACCGGCTCGCGGTCATCGTCGTCCGGCGGCGGCGTGATATTGGCCTCAACGTCGCCGTCGCGGTCGTAATAAAGGCGTGTCAGGCGCTCGTTGAAGCGCCAGCGGCCGTCCTGGCGGTGCCATGCGGGTTTGACGCGGCCGTCCTCGATGACACCCTCGGAACTGCTGTCGGATCGCCATTGCGCGATCAGGTCGGCCATGCCCTGCGTGCGGGCGTTGGCGTTGATGCGATAGCGCGTGCCATCCAGCTTGGCGGAGATGTCCATCGCCATGGCATGCAGGCCGGCGGCGTAGAGATCGATCCGAAGATCCAGCAACAGCGGCTTGTCGGCGGCCTGCCCGGTCAGGGGGAGGGCGACGATTGCCGCGATCGCGGCCGGACGGAGGAGGTGTCGCATGACTTCGCTAACGTCGTTCGAATTACGCCGGCGTCAAGGTCCGGTCCGAAGATGTGATCGTATGACCGGCGGCTGTTGTCATAATGCCTCTGACGCGCCGTGCAAACTCAAATTTTCATGACGGTCTGCGCATCCGGGGTTGCGCGCTGGCTTTCGGCCATCCGGCCCAGCAGGCGATGGACCTTCTCCGGCGTGTGGCCGAGCTGCACGAACGCTTCGCCGGCCTTGGCGATGTCCTCGTAGCGGGCGATCAGGCCGTCACGCAGTTTGAACAGGCCGACACCGTCCATGAAGATGCGCCGTCCCTCGCCGGGACCGACCTTGCCGGTGAAGCTGAAGGCCCAGCGGGCATAGCCGGTCTCGCCGTCGCTGACCGGATCGATCATCCGCCAGCGGAAATCCTTGCCGTCGCGGTAGAAATAGTTGGTCAGCATATCGCTGATGGCGTCCCGGCCGGTGAATTCGCCGTAGAAAACATCGTCATAGACGCCGTCCGGCGTAAAAGTGGCGGCCAGCGCATCGCCGTCGCCGGCCTCGACGGCGGCGCAGAAGGTCGACAGCAGGTCCTGGAAATCCATGCACGTTCTCCTGTTCAGGCGTCTTGACGCTGTCGGCCGCTTGCCGTAAACAGCGGGGCCGTTGCCATGGCGGCGCCGACAGGCGCGCGTGGCAGCCGAATTAACCATCATTTTCTCAGACTTAACCGGATCAAGGCAATGGCGCGACGTTGTGAACTCACGGGCAAGGCGGTGCAGGCCGGTAATAACGTCAGCCACGCCAACAACAGGTCCCGGCGGCGGTTCCTGCCGAACGTCCAGGACAAGACGCTGCAATCCGACGCGCTGGGCCGAACGGTCCGTTTCAAGGTGTCGACCGCGGCTTTGCGGTCGGTCGAACATAATGGCGGCCTCGACAATTTCCTGCTCAAGGCGCGCGACACCGACCTGTCGCTGAAGGCGCGCCGCCTGAAGCGCGACATCGCCAAGGCGCGGGCCGCGCAGACCGCGACCGCCTGAGCGCGGCGCCCTGCCGCCGGCGGGTTCTGTCATGAACGACACGGGGTTCCGGCCGCTGGTCCTGCCGGTGATCGCGATGATCTGCGTGGTCGTCGCCTCGAACGTGGCCGTGCAGTATCCCTTCACGCCGCTCGGCCTTGCCGACTGGCTCACCTGGGGCGCGTTCACTTATCCCATTGCCTTTCTGGTGACGGACCTGACGAACCGTCGGTTCGGCGCGGCGGCAACGCGGAACGTTGTCTATGTCGGGTTCGCGCTTGCCGTTGTGCTGTCGGTCGTTGCCGCCGGCTGGCGGGTTGCCGTCGCCTCGGGGACGGCGTTCCTGATCGCGCAGCTGCTGGATGTGTTCATCTTCGACCGCCTGCGCAAGGCGGCCTGGTGGCAGGCGCCGCTGGCGTCGTCGCTGCTGGGCTCGGCCGTCGACACGGCGTTGTTCTTCAGTCTCGCCTTCGCTTATACCGGTCTGCCCTGGCATACCTGGGCGATGGGCGATTTCGCCGCCAAGCTGATCATGGCCGCGGCCCTGCTGCTGCCGTTCCGCGCCGCCATGCGCTGGATCGCGCCGCAGCCCGCTGCCGCTCGTTAACCGGTTTCGTCAAGCGCGAACAACAACAACAGTGTCCGCTGCAGCAGGCGGTTGAAGTTGTCGTCCGACAGGATGTAGATCAGCGTCGCGCCGTCGGGATCGCGGTCGACGGCGATGCCTTCGAAATTGTCGACGCTGAGCGACCGTTCGAGCCGCGCCAGCTCTGTGCCGACGAGGCGTGCGCCGGGTCTGATCGTGTTTCTCGAGATCCGCTGCACCCGTCCGGCGACCCCGCCCACGGCGGTGAAGCGTCGCTCCAGAGCAATGACGTCGCCGTCGGGAAGGACGGCAAAATCAGTCGGCTTGAATTGGCCGGTCGCCGCGTAGCGGACGTCATGCCAGGCATTGTCGCGCCAGAGCCAGCCGACGAAGTCGCCGTTCGCGCCGCGATAGTCTTCGGCGACGATCAGCAATTCGCCGTCCGTGAAGGCGGCGATGGCCTCGATGCCGCCGTTGAGCGGTGCGAGCCGCAATGCGGGCGGAGTCTTGAACGGTGTTGGCGTGGTCTGGGCCGGCGTCGGACCGGGTTGGTAGCGCCACAGGCGGTGCCGACGCTCGAAACTGACGATCAGCCCACCGTCAGGCAGGCGTTCGACCGCTTCGGCGTCGCGCATGACGTTTCCGCCGGCGATCCGGCCGCCGCTGCGGCCGCGCATCGGCGACAGGTCGGCATTTGCCAATCCGCGCAGTCGGCCGTCATCGGCCCGAAGAATATCGGCGGTGAACCAGTAGGCGCGATCGTTCACGGCGATCAGGCGACGGCCGCCATCACCAAGCGTCAGGCCCGACAACCCGCCGAACGCCCTGTCGGCGGAACGCAGCCAAAGACCGCCGAGGTAGCGCAGCTGGCCGACGCGGGTCACCGACGGGTCTTCCGGGTCGAGGGGCACCGCCTCGGTCTTCAGCGCGATCGGTTCGGCCATGGCCGATGCCGTCAGCAGGCAGATCGAAACAAGCCCCGCCGAGAGCCGGGCGAGGGAGAATTGACACCGCTTCATCACACGTCCGTGTGTGGTTCGCCCGTTGATCCGAGGTTAGTCTGAGCCCAATTTTATCTAAGGTTTTTCCGAGGGAGGGATAGCAAGACATGTTAGCACGGCGTGAAATCGTCAAGGGTGTGGCGGGCCTGCCGCTGGCGGCGGTCCTGGCCAATCCGATGCTGGCGCGGGCGGCCGCGGCCGATCTGAAGAAAGTGACCATCAACACGACGGACGGGCGCCGCGTTGACGCCTCGCTGGCCATGCCCGCGACGACGCCGGCACCGGCGGTGATCCTGATCCATGAATGGTGGGGCCTGAACGACCAGATCAAGGCCGTCGCGGCCGAGTTCGCCAATCAGGGCTACCTGGGGTTGGCCGTCGATCTCTATGGCGGACAGGCGGCGACGACGCGCGAGGATGCCCGCGCGCTGATGCAAAAGGTCGAACCGCCGGCCGCGGTCGATACGCTGACATCGTGGGCCCGTTGGCTGAACAAGCATCCGAAGTCCAGCGGCAAGCTGGGATCGGTCGGCTGGTGTTTCGGCGGCGGCTGGTCGCTGATGACCGGTATCAGCACGCCCACCGAAGCGACCGTGATCTACTACGGCAACGTGGCCCGCACGGCCGATGAGCTCGCCTCGCTGAAAGGCCCGGTGTTGGGGCATTTCGCCACCCGCGACGGCTGGATCAATCAGCCCATGGTCGACGGCTTTACGGCCGAGATGAAGAAGGCCGGCAAGGACCTGACCGTGCACTGGTACGAGGCCGACCACGCCTTCGCGAACCCGACCAGCGCCCGCTACGACGAAGAGGATGCGAAGCTCTCTTGGGAACGCACCATGGCGTTCTTCGGCGAGCACCTGGAGAATACGTCGGGCTAAGTGGGCTAGGCGGTTGCCCGTCGGCGTCCGCCGGTGGGCGCCGCCCCGGCGCTCTGGCGATGCTGGTGCGGTTCCTCGTCGAACAGTTCGGCGAGTTTTTCCATCATGGCGCCGCCAAGCTGCTCTGCGTCGACGATCGTCACTGCCCGGCGATAGTACCGCGTGACGTCGTGGCCGATGCCGATGGCGATCAGCTCGACCGGTGAGTAGGTCTCGATCAGATCGATGGTCGTGCGCAGGTGGCGCTCGAGATAGTTGCCGGGATTGACCGACAACGTGCTGTCGTCGACCGGCGCGCCGTCCGAGATCACCATCAGGATCCGCCGCTGCTCGGAGCGCACCATCAACCGGTTGTGGGCCCAGAGCAGGGCTTCGCCGTCGATGTTTTCCTTCAGCAGGCCTTCCCGCATCATCAGGCCCAGGCTCTTGCGCGCCCGCCGCCAAGGCGCGTCGGCCGGCTTGTAGACGATGTGACGCAGATCGTTGAGACGGCCGGGATTGGCCGGCTTGCCCTCGCGCAGCCATTTCTCGCGGCTCTGGCCACCCTTCCAGGCGCGCGTCGTGAAGCCGAGGATCTCGACCTTGACCGCGCAGCGCTCCAGCGTGCGGGCCAGCATGTCCGCGCACATCGCCGCCACGGTAATCGGCCGTCCGCGCATCGAGCCGGAGTTATCGATCAGCAGCGTCACCACGGTATCGCGGAAATCGGTGTCCTTCTCCCACTTGTAGGACAGCGGGTTTTCCGGATTGGCGATTACCCGGGCGAGCTTACCGGCGTCCAGGATGCCCTCGTCCAGATCGAAGTCCCAGGACCTGTTTTGTTTCGCCAGCAGGCGGCGCTGCAGCCGGTTGGCGAGCTTCGAGACCACGCCCTGGAGCTGGCTCAGCTGCTGGTCGAGATAGACCCTGAGGCGCGACAGCTCCTCGGCGTCGCAGAGATCGGCGGCCTCGATGACCTCGTCGAATTCACCCGTGTAGGCCGAGTAGGCCTTCTGGTTCGCGGCGTCGGCCAGCATGTCCTCGGGCCGCCACTGCCGCCGGCCGCGTCCCGGGTCCTCGCTGCCGGCGCCCTCCATGGGCTGATCGCTGTCGACGGCGGCCGCCATCTCGGCATCCTCGGCGGCGCCGTCCTGGCCGTCGGCCATCTGGTCGGCGGCGGCCTCGTCGGCGGCGCCTTCGCCGCCATCGCCGTCGCCTTCGCCGCTGCCGTCGGGCTGTTGCTCCTGGTCGTCCTCGGCGCTGTCGTCGTATTCCTCGTTCTCGGTGAAATCGTCCTCGCCGAGCTCGAGATCGGAGATCAATTTGCGCGTGAAGCGGGCGAAAGCTTCTTGATCGCCACAGCAGTTGACGAGCTGGTCCAGATCGTCGTGCCCCTTGTCCTCGATCCAGGGACGAAGGCTGTCGACCATGTGCCGGGCTTCCGCCGGCGGCATCTTGCCGGTCAGGCGTTCGCGCAGCAGCAGGCCGATGATGTCCGGCAGCACGCTGTCGCCGGGCTCGGTGACATTGGCATAGCCGCGGGTCTTGCAGCGCTCCTGCAGCATGGTGTCGAGGTTCATCGACACACCGATCATGCGGTTGGCGCCCAGCGACTCGACGCGGGCCTGCTCGGCCGCCTCGAACACGGCCCGGGCGGTCGCGCCCTTCGGCTGAAAGCGGGTGTGCAGCCGGTTGTCGTGATAGCGGACCCACAGCGCCAAGGCGTCGCCAGCGCCGCGGACGTTCGCGACCTCGCTGCCGGCCAGCTCGCGCGAAGGCTGCGGCAACCGGGCCCGGCCGCCGCGGACCTGAGCGCCCTCGGCGCCGAAGGTGACGTGCAGATCGCGGTCGCGCGCGATCGCCCGCACGGCCGCCGACACCGCCCGCTTGAAAGGCTCGACCGGGTTCTCCGGCTTCGTCACCTCGGCCCTCGATCCGCCTTAGACCAGCCGCACTTTGGCGGCGGATTCCGGCAGTTCCTCGCCGAAGCAGCGCTGGTAGTACTCGGCCACCACCGGCCGCTCGATCTCGTCGCAGCGGTTCAGGAAGCTCACCCGGAAGGCGAAGCCGACATCGTCGAAGATCGAGGCGTTCTCGGCCCAGGTGATCACCGTCCGGGGCGACATCACGGTCGAGATGTCGCCGTTGATGAAGCCCGAGCGGGTCAGGTCGGCGACCGAGACCATGGCGTTGATGGCCTTGCGGCCGTCGGCCGTGTCGTAGTCCGGTACCTTGGCGAGCGAGATCTCGACTTCCTCGTCGTGCTCCAGATAGTTCAGCGTGGTGACGATGCTCCAGCGGTCCATCTGGCCCTGGTTGATCTGCTGCGTGCCGTGATAGAGGCCCGTGGTGTCGCCGAGACCGATGGTGTTGGTCGTCGAGAACAGCCGGAACGCGTCATGCGGCCGGATCACGCGGTTCTGGTCCAGGAGCGTCAGCTTGCCCTCGACCTCCAGCACGCGCTGAATCACGAACATCACATCGGGCCGGCCCGCGTCGTACTCGTCGAATACCAGCGCGCAGGGATGCTGCAGCGCCCAGGGCAGGATGCCCTCGCGGAACTCGGTGATCTGCTTACCCTCGCGCAGGACGATGGCGTCCTTGCCGATCAGATCGATACGGCTGATATGACTGTCCAGATTCACCCGCACGCAAGGCCAGTTCAGCCGGGCCGCGACCTGCTCGATATGGGTCGATTTGCCGGTACCGTGATACCCCTGGATCATGACGCGCCGGTTGTAGGCAAAGCCGGCGAGGATGGCCATGGTGGTCTCGTGATCGAAGCGGTAGGCCTCGTCCACGTCGGGTACGAGGTCGCTGGACTCGGAAAAACCCGGCACTTCCATATCGCTGTCCAGGCCGAAGCTCTGGCGCACGTTGACCGTGATATCCGGTCGATCCAGTGGGTGAGCCGACGCGTCGTCGGCAGTCGCGGTAAGCGTCATCTTCAGGGAAACCCCTAATGCTAATGCTGTGCCCGGTCCGGCGGAATGTCTGGTCCGGGTGGCCTACGTATAGCCGCACGTCAAAAGGTAGCTGTACGCCTCATTGATTGCCTTGAAGCGTTCCTCAGCCGCCTTGTCGCCGCCATTCGCGTCCGGATGGTGGCGCTTCACCAGTTGCTTATAACGCATTTTGATTCCTTGCAAGTCGGCTGTGGCATCCAGATCGAGCTTGGCCAGCGCGCGGCGCTGACGGGCGTCCATTAGCTGCTCGGCCGGTGACGCCTCGGCGCGGCCATCGGCGAAGCGGCTGCCGAAAACCCCGAACTCGTCCCGCACCCGGCCTTCGGCCCAGGCCCGGTAGCCGGCATGTCCCAGCTTCCAGGTCGGCCGGTGCCCGGTAATGGCTTCGCGCCGGAACCGCTCGATCTTTTCCTCGCTCCAGCCCTGGAAATAATCCCACGAGGCGTTGTATTCGCGGACGTGATCCAGGCAGAACCAGTAATAGACGTCAGGATTTTCGCGCGAACGCGGCGCCCGATGCTCGCCGGCTTCCGTGCAGCCGGGATGGTCGCACATGCGCGCGTGGTTGCCGTCGGTCTCGATGTCTACGGCGGCGAGGGGGATTTGACGTGTCGATCTGCTCACGGAACAAGTATGGTTCGTCGCAAATTGGCTTTCAACCGACCTGGCGGCGGGGTCTTTGCATTCTCGCCCGGCGCGGTTGATATTCCGTATGTGAGGTGGTTATGCGCGTTGCGGACCGCATTAAGGATAAGCTCGTCACGGCGCTGTCGCCGACCCGGATCGAGGTGGTGGACGAATCCCATCTGCATGCCGGCCATGCCGGCGCCCGGCCCGAAGGCGAAACCCATTTCCGGGTCGAGATCGTTGCCGCGGCGTTCGCCGGTCAGAACCGGGTGGCGCGCCAGCGCATGGTCAACGACGTGCTGGCCGAGGAGCTGGCCGACCGGGTGCATGCCCTGTCGATGAAGACGCTGGCGCCCGAGGAAGACGGCAGCGGCTGAGACGCCCGACGCGGCGGGTCAGCTCGCCGCGGGCGGCCGGATCCGCAGCATGGTGATCTGGTTGCGCTGGCGCCGCAGCACCTCGAAGCCGAAGTCGTGGAACGAGAACCGGTCGCCGCCTTCCGGGATGCGGCGGGCGAGGTGGATCAGCAGGCCGGCGATGGTGGCGGCGTCGTCCTCGGGCAGGTCCCAGTCGCAATGCCGGTTCAGGTCGCGCACGGTCACCGAGCCGTCCACCACATAGCTGCCGTCGGCCTGGCGGCGGATCTGCGAGGCCGCGGCGATATCGTGTTCGTCCGAGATCTCGCCGACGATCTCCTCCAGAATGTCCTCCAGCGTCACCAGGCCCATGAGCGCGCCGTATTCGTCGATCACCAGGGCGAAGTGCTCGCGCCGGGCCTGAAAGGCGTTCAGCTGCTCCATCAGGCTGGTGGTCTCGGGCACGAACCAGGGGTCGCGGGCGAGCTCCGTGATGCTCAGCTTCTCGAGTGATCCGCCGTTCTCGCTGATCGCCCGCAGCAGATCCTTGGCATGCAGCACGCCGACGATGTTCTCGGCGTCGTCGCGCCACAGCGGAATGCGGGTATGCGGGCTGTCCAGCACCTCGCGCACGATCGCCGCCGGCGCCTGGCCGGTGTCGATCATGACCATGTTCTTGCGGTGCACCATGATGTCGAGAACGGTCACGTCGGACAGATCGAGAATGCTGTCCAGCATGTCGCGGTCGGTCTTGATCAGCGCGCCCTCGCGGGTGTGCAGATCGAGCGCGCCGCGCAGCTCGTCGGTTGACGAGACCAGCTCGCCGGCGCGCTCGATCTGTACGCCGAACAGCCGCAGGGTCACGTTCACCACAGCTTGTACGACTGCCGTGATCGGCGCCAGAACCCGCACCACCACCGCCAGCAGGGGCGCCATGGCGAGCGCCACCCGGTCCGGGTTGTAGAGCGCGTAGGTCTTGGGCAGCACCTCGGCGAAGATCAGCACGAGCGCGGTCATGATTACGGTGGCGTAGGCGACGCCGGCTTCGCCGAAGGCGGCGATCAGGATGCTGGTGGCGAGCGCCGAGGCCAGGATGTTGACCAGGTTGTTGCCGAGCAGGATCGCGCCGATCAGCTTGTCCTTCTTCTTGATCAGCTCGTTGACCTTGCCGGCGCGCTTGCTGCCCGTGCGCTCCAAATGATGCATGCGGGCGCGCGACGCGGCGGTCAGGCCGGTTTCGGAGCCTGAGAACAAGCCCGACAGGATCAACAGGCCGGCGATCGCCAGTATGGAGAGGAGGAGTTCGGTTTCCATCTAACGGGAAAAGAGCTTCGACGCACTTGTTATGTCGGAACTATGGCAGCAAGCGGCCTCATGTCGCCAGTTCGTTTTGCAGCACGGCGGCGACGTCGTCGGTGGCGACATCGCGGCTGACAAAGGCGTCGCCGATGCCGCGAACCAGCACGAAGGTCAGCTGGCCGTCGCGTACCTTCTTGTCCTGGCGCATGTGCCGCAGCAGCGCCTCGACCTCGAAATAGCCGTTACCGATCTCGCCCGGGCTGGTCGGCAGGCCGACGGCCGCCAGGTGCCGCCGCACGCGGGCGGCATCGTCCGGTGGGCATAATCCCAGGCGCGCCGAGAGCTCGAAAGCCAGGACCATGCCGATCGCCACCCCTTCGCCGTGGCGCAGGCGGTCGTCGTAGCCGACTTCGGCCTCCAGCGCGTGGCCGAAGGTGTGGCCGAGGTTCAACAGCGCGCGGTCGCCGGACTCGCGTTCGTCGGCGGCGACGATGCGGGCCTTCATCTCGCAGCTCGTGACCACGGCCCGCGTCAGAGCGGCGACATCGCCTTCGGCCACGTGCGTGCCATGACCCTCCAGCCAGTGAAAGAAGTCCGCGTCGCCCAGTAGGCCGTACTTCGCCACTTCGGCATAGCCGGCCAGGCGCTCGCGGTGCGGCAGCGTCGCCAGTATGCCGACATCGGCCAGCACCATGCGCGGCTGGTGAAAGGCGCCGATCAGATTCTTGCCATGGGCCGTATTGATGCCGGTCTTGCCGCCGACCGAGCTGTCGACCTGGGCCAGCAGCGTGGTCGGAATCTGCACGAAGTCGACGCCGCGGCGCAACACGGCCGCGGCGAAGCCCGCCATGTCGCCGACCACGCCGCCGCCCAGCGCCACGAGGATATCGTCGCGCGCCACTTCGAGCTCAAGCAGCCGCGCCGACAGCCGTTCGAGTTCGGCGAAGGACTTGCTGCTTTCGCCAGGCGGCAACGCAATCGCCTCGCAGTCGATGCCGTGCTGGTCAAGGGCGCCGGCGAGCGCTTCCAGGTGCAGGTCGGCGACGGTTTCGTCGGTCACCACCACGGCGCGCTTGCGCGGCAACAGCGGCGCCAGCAACGCGCCGGCCTCGGCGAGCACGCCGTCGCCCACCAGAATGTCATAGCTGCGCGCTCCGAGATCGACCCGAACCGTCACGGGCGGCGCAATCGTCATGGCGCGGCCGACGTCCGGGCGTCCGGCGCGGCCGTCAGGAACGCCGACAGGCGCGCGATCGCCTCGCGCACCACATCTTCATGCGGGCCGTCGCAGCTGTCGACGACGATATCGGCCTCGCCGTAGGTGGGGTAACGCGCCGTCATCAGATCTTGCAGTATCTGCCGCTGATCGCCGCCCTGCAACAGCGGCCGGTTGTTGCGCCGCCGCACGCGCTTCAACAGCACGTCCAGGTCCGCGCGCAGCCAGACCGAAATGCCGTTCTTGCGGATCGCCTTGCGCGTCGTCGGGTCCATGAAGGCGCCGCCGCCGGTGGCGAGCACGCAAACCGGGCCGGCCAGCAGGCGCTTGATCACCCGCCGCTCGCCGGCGCGAAACTCGGTCTCGCCGTAGAGTTGGAAGAAATCCGCGATCGAGCAGCCGGCCGCGGCCTCGATCTCCTCGTCGGCGTCGACGAACGGCAGCGCCAGCTCCTTGGCCAGCCGCCGGCCGACGGAGGTCTTGCCCGCGCCCATCAAACCGACCAGCACGATGCTGCGGTCAAGCAGGCCAGGGTCGAAGCTGGCATTCCCGGCGGCCGTCATGGAATGTGGTGTAACCTCAAATAAACGCCTGTCGACGAATTATTGCCCGTGACCGTGCCGCGCTATTGTCCGATAGATAACGCCGGCCCGTTGCGCCGCGATTCTCCGACCGATAAACTGCCTTGGATATGCCATAATCTCAGTCTAGCACATTCTTGGGGGCCGATCCGTCGCTCGTGGCCTCTACGCTTGCGGCCTCCAAATGCCGGATCTTCATGTCTGAATTCGCAGTCGAATGAGAAAACTGTCGCGCATCCTGATGGTTCTAGTGGTGCTGGCGATCGTCGCCGGTGGCGGCCTGCTGGCCACGTGGGATATCCCGGCGCCGACAACCGCCGTGGAACAAACCATTGATAACAGCCGGTTCCCCAAGTAAGCGGCGCCGTTTCGCCGGCCTCACGGCGATCGCCGTCGTCGCGTCCATGGGCCTGTCGACGCCCGGTTTCGGCCAGACCGGCACGACCGACCGGGTCGGGCCGCCGGTGCGCTTGCTGCCGCAGCCCGGCGCCAATCGGACCCGGCAAGCGCCGGCACCCGAGGTGCAGACCCTGCCGGCGCCTTCCGTTGAGCGCGCGGCGCCGGGCGCCGACGCCGCCGCGACGCCCGCGCCCGCGCCGAGCGATGTCGAGACGGCGGTGCCGCAAGGCATCGAGGTCGGCGCGCTCGGCGCCATGGACCCATCCTCGATCGGTCTGCTCGACGGTCCGACGGACGGCGGCCTCGGCGTCGGCATGTGGGTCGGCACGCCCCGGACGGTGATCGCGCAATTGCTGCCGAAGCTGCCGATGGCGACCGGCTCGGCCGTAATGCACGACCTGGCGCGCCGGCTCCTGCTGACCTCGGCCGCGGTGCCGAGCGGTGCGACGGATGGCCCCAGCCTGCTGGCGATCCGCATCGAGCGATTGGCCGCCGGCGGCATGCTGAGCGAAGTCAACCAGCTGTTGCGGCTCGCCTCGCCCAAGCTGAACGACCCGCAGCTCGCGCGGGCCCGCATGAACGGCCTGCTGCTGTCGGGCGACAATGCCGGCGCCTGCGACATCGCCCGCGGCATGATCGAAGCCGACGCCGACGCCATCTGGCAGAAGGTCGTGGCGTTCTGCCTGGCGCTGAACGGCGAGACCGCGAAGGTCGAGCTCTACGCCCAGCTTCTGCGCGAGCTGGGGCATGAGGACGCGCCGTTCTACAACCTGCTTTCGGCGCTGACGAACCAGCCGGCGTCACCGGTCGACAGCCTGCCGGCGCCGCTGCCGCTGCATCTGGCCATGTTGCGCGCGGCGCGTCAGGCGATTCCCGAAGACGCCGTCAGCAACGCCCAGCCGATGGTGCTGCGGGCGATCGCCACGTCGCCCAACGCCACGACTCAGCTCCGGCTGGAGGCGGCCGAGCGCGCCGCCGCCCGCCACGCACTGCCTGTCGACGCCTTGCGGCAGATTTATCTCGGCCTGCGCTTTACGCCCGAGGATCGGGCCAACGCCCTTGCCCGCGCGAAGCAGCTTCCGGGTCCGCAGAGCAACGCGCTGCTGTTGCAGGTGGCGCAGATCGAATCTCAGGCGCTCGGACGGGCCAGAACCATCGACGCGGCGCAGGCGGCCGGCGGCAAGAGCGATCAGGCCGAGTTGGCCGCGCGCGTCTACCTGCCGCTGCTGCGGGATCTCGAGCCCACGGTCGAGCTTTCCTGGTTTGCCGCGGCGGCCGGCAACGCCGCGGCCGCGGCCGGCGACATGGCCGTCGCCTTTGCCTGGCTGGACAGCGCGCAACGGCATGCCAGCCTGGAGAACGCGGATGCGGTGCGCGCGGTGATCGCGCTGTGGCCGGTGGTGCAGATCGGCGACGCCGAGCGCCGGTTGCCCTATAGCGACGAAGTGCGGCAGAACTGGTGGAAAGCGCTGCAGGCCTGGGAGGCGCCGGAGCGTTTTGCGCTCGCCCAGCGCTACTACAGCCTGCTACAGGCGCTGAATTACCCGCTGCCGGAAACGGCCTGGGAAGCGTTGTATGACGGGCCTCTGCGGGAGACCGCGCCGGTGGCGACGCCGGCCCTGCGGTTTGCCTTGTCCCGGGCGTCGGCCGAGGGGCGGATCGGCGAAGCCGTGCTGCTTGCGCTGCTTGCGCTCGGTCCCGGCGGCCCGGCGCAGGCGGGTGCTCTGACCCTCGGCGATGTCGTCTCGGCCCTGTCGGATGTCGGCTTGACGGCGGACGCGCATGCGGTCGCTCGCGAGGCGATGCTCGCGCGGCGTCGCTGACGGTCGTTCATTGGAATAGGTTTGTTGGCGTGACTTCTCGGTACATCGAGACATTTCTGGAAATGCTGAGCGTCGAGCGCGGCGCGGCGGCGAACACACTCGACTCCTATCGCCGCGACTTGACGCATTTCAGCGATTTTCTTGGCAGCGATATAGCGGCGGCCAGCGACAACGACATTCGCCGTTATCTCGACAGCCTGCACCAGGCCGGCATGGCGGCATCGACGGCCGCCCGTCGGCTGTCGGCCCTGCGCCAGTTCTATCGCTTCCTCTATGCCGACGGCGCGCGTCAGGACGATCCTTCGAAGGCCATCGACAGTCCGCGCCGCCAACGACCGCTGCCGAAGATCCTGAGCGAGGACGAGGTGGATCTGCTGCTGCAGGCCGCGCGCGAACGGCCGGGACCCGAGGGCGTGCGCCTGGTGGCGCTGATGGAGGTGCTGTACGCCACCGGCCTGCGGGTGTCCGAGCTGGTCAGCCTGCCGTATCCGGCTGTGCGCGGCGATGAGAACTTCCTGGTCGTTCGCGGCAAGGGAGACAAGGACCGCGTGGTGCCGCTTGGCCACCCGGCCCTGGTGGCGCTGACGCAATACGAACTGGTGCGTAAGCGTTTCGTGCGCCGTCAGGAAGACGCAAAGTGGCTGTTTCCTTCGCGTTCCAAGGGCGGTCACCTGACCCGACAGCGCTTTTCTCAACTGATCAAGCAGCTTGCCGTCGATGCCGGCGTCGCGCCCAGCAAGGTCTCCCCGCACACGCTGCGCCACGCCTTCGCCAGCCACCTGCTGGCCAACGGCGCCGACCTGCGCGCGGTTCAGAAGATGCTTGGCCATGCCGACATTTCGACGACGCAGATCTATACGCACGTTCTGCAGGAACGCCTCCGGAGCCTGGTCGAGACCCGGCATCCGTTGAGTGGCTGACCGGATGCTCCGCGCTTGACAAGTCAGGACCACGAAGGCAACGTCCCGCCGCTTTTGGGGTGGACCGTCCGCATATGATCAGCTTCCTCGATTTCGAAAAACCCGTTGCCGAGCTGGAAAGCAAGATCCAGGAGCTGCGCCAGTTGAACGGCGAAGGCGAGGACGCCGGCAAAGTCGATATCGAGGAAGAGGTCGGACGGCTGCAGGCGAAAGCCGACTCGCTGCTGATCGACACCTACGCCAAGCTGACGCCCTGGCAGAAGACGCTGGTGGCGCGGCACCCGGCGCGTCCCCACTTCAACGACTATGCCGCCGGCCTGCTGACGGATTTCATGCCGTTGTCGGGCGACCGGTCGTTCGCCGAGGACAAGGCCGTGCTTGGCGGCCTCGGACGGCTCGACGGCCGTGCCGTCGTCGTCATCGGGCATGAGAAGGGCAGCGATACCCAGTCGCGCGTGGTGCACAATTTCGGCATGGCCCGGCCGGAAGGCTATCGCAAGGCGGTCCGGCTGATGCGGCTCGCCGATCGTTTCGGGCTGCCGATCATTACCTTCGTCGACACGCCAGGCGCCTATCCCGGCGTCGGCGCCGAGGAGCGTGGCCAGGCCGAGGCGATCGCGCGCTCAACCGAAACCTGCCTGCAGATGGGCGTACCGCTGATCGCCTGTATCGTCGGCGAGGGCGGTTCGGGTGGCGCCGTGGCGCTGGCGGCCGGCAACCGCGTTCTGATGCTGGAGCATGCGATCTATTCGGTGATCTCGCCGGAAGGCTGCGCCTCGATCCTGTGGCGCTCGTCGGACCGGGCGCAGGACGCCGCAGATGCCCTCAAGCTGACGGCGCAGGATCTGCAGAAGCTCGGCGTTATCGACACCATCGTGTCGGAGCCGGTCGGCGGCGCGCATCGCAAGCCCGCCGAGACGATCGCGGCGCTCGGCGAGGCCGTGTCGCAGGCGATCGCCGAGTTCGACGGCATGTCGGCCGTCGAGATGCGCCAGCATCGCCGCGAGAAGTTCCTGGAAATCGGCCGTTCCGGCCTAAGCTGAGCAGCGCCGCCAGTGCTGTCCCTGGATGCCCGGGTTAAGCCCGGGCATGACGTTAAGGCGTTGAAATTGGGACAGATTCGTCATTGCCGGGCTTGACCCGGCAATCCAGGTAACAGCCCTAGCGACGGGTGTAGGGTCGGATCTGTTCGACAGATCGCCCGGCAGTGTCAGCCGCGGCCGTGGCAGTGCTTGTATTTCTTGCCGGAGCCGCAGGGGCAGGGCGCGTTGCGCGAGACCTTGCCCCAGGTGCTGGGATCGTTCGGGTTCAATGGCGGACGGCCGCGGGGGCCGGCGGCACGGCCGCCGCGCGGCGATCCGGCTTCGGCCATGGCCATCTCCGGCGCGACCTCATTCTCGCCGGTCACCGGATCGAGATGCGTTTCCTGCATCTCGGTCGGCTCGGCCCGGGCGAACACGGGCGCCGGTTGCGGTTCGTCCATGCGCAGCTCGATATGCGCCAGCACGCGCGTCACGGTTTCGCGCAGGCGGTCGAGCATGCCCTCGAACAGGCCGAAGGCTTCGCGTTTGTATTCGTTCAGCGGGTCCTTCTGGCCATAGGCGCGCAATCCGATGCCGGCCCGCAGATGGTCGAGCGTCAGCAGATGCTCTTTCCAGTGCTGATCCAGGAGTTGCAGCAACAAGCCCTTTTCGACCATGCGCATGACATCGCGGCCGTAGTTCGCGGCCTTCTCCGCCATCATCCGGTCGGCCGCGTCGGTCAGCCGCTTACGGACCTCTTCGTCGGCGATGCCCTCTTCCTTGACCCAGTCGTCGACCGGCAGGTCGAGGCCGAATATCTCGCGCGACCGCGCCCGCAGGCCCGCACCGTCCCACTGCTCGGCATAGGCTTTTTCGGGGATGTGCTCGACGACGAGATCGGCGATCACGTCGTGGCGCATGTCGGCGATGGTGTCGGCGACGTCGCTGGCGTCCATCAGATCGAGACGCTGTTCGTAGATCACCTTGCGCTGATCGTTCATCACGTCGTCGAACTTCAGCAGGTTCTTGCGGATGTCGAAGTTGCGCGCCTCGACCTTCTCCTGCGCCTTCTGCAGGGCCTTGTTCACCCAAGGGTGGATGATGGCCTCGCCTTCTTCCAATCCGAGCTTGCGCAGCATGGTGTCCATGCGTTCGGACCCGAAGATGCGCATCAGGTCGTCTTCCAGGCTGAGATAGAAAGTCGACGCGCCGGGATCGCCCTGGCGGCCGGAGCGGCCGCGCAGCTGGTTGTCGATGCGCCGGCTCTCGTGCCGTTCGGTGCCGACGATGAACAGGCCGCCAGACGACAGAACGGTCTCGCGCGCGGCGTCGATCTCGGCTTTGATCGCCGCCGCCTTGGCGTCGTCGACATTGCCTTCGGCGTCTGTCGCCTCGTTCAGGACCCGCATGTCCAGGTTGCCGCCGAGCTGGATGTCGGTGCCGCGACCCGCCATGTTGGTCGCGATGGTAATGGCGCCAATCCGGCCGGCCTGGGCAATGATCTGGGCTTCCTGCTCGTGATGGCGCGCGTTCAGCACGTTGTGCTTGATCTTCTTTTTGTCGAGCAGACTGGACAACAGCTCCGATTTCTCGATCGAGGTGGTGCCGACGAGCACCGGCTGTCCGCGCTGCTGGCAGTCTTCGATCTGCGCCAGGATGGCGTCGTACTTCTCATTCGCCGTGCGATAGACCTCGTCGTCCATGTCGTCGCGGACCATCGGCAGGTGGGTGGGGATCTCGACCACCTCCAGGCCGTAGATCTCGGCGAACTCGGCCGCTTCGGTCACGGCCGTGCCGGTCATGCCGGCAAGCTTGGGGTAGAGCCGGAAATAGTTCTGGAACGTGATCGACGCCAGCGTCTGGTTTTCCGACTGGATCGTCACGTGTTCCTTGGCTTCCAGCGCCTGATGCAGGCCGTCGGAATAGCGCCGGCCCTCCATCATACGGCCGGTGAACTCGTCGATGATGATGACCTTGTCGTTCTTGACGATATAGTCGGTGTCGCGGGCGAACAGCTTGTGCGCGCGCAAAGCCTGGTTGACGTGATGGACGGCCGAGACATTCTCGATGTCGTAGAGGTTCTCGCCGCGCAGCAGATCCGCCTCGCGCAGCAGTTCCTCGATGCGCTCCCCACCATCGTCGGTCAGCGATACGGCGCGGGCCTTTTCGTCGACCTCGTAGTCGGCTTCCTCGAGCTTCGGGATCAGCTTGTCGATGGCGACATACATCTCTGACGAGTCCTCGGTCGGACCGGAGATGATCAGCGGCGTGCGCGCCTCGTCCACCAGGATCGAGTCGACCTCGTCGACGATGGCGAAGTTGAACGGCCGCTGCACCAGATCGGCCCGCTCGAACTTCATGTTGTCGCGCAGATAGTCGAAGCCGAACTCGTTGTTGGTGCCGTAGGTGACGTCGGCGGCATAGGCCTCGCGGCGCTCGACGTCGCTGAGGCCGTGGACGATGCAGCCGACGGTCAGCCCCAGGAATTCGTATACCGCGCCCATCCAGGCCGAGTCGCGCTGCGCGAGGTAATCGTTAACGGTGACGACGTGGGTTCCCTTGCCCTCGAGCGCATTGAGATAGACCGGCAGTGTCGCCACCAGGGTCTTTCCCTCGCCGGTTTTCATCTCGGCGATCTTGCCCTGATGCAGCACCATGCCGCCCAGCATCTGTTCGTCGAAATGGCGTTGGCCGAGCGTGCGCTTGGCGGCTTCACGGACGGTTGCGAAGGCTTCCGGCAGTAGCGCGTCGAGCGCTTCGCCGTCTTCGAGGCGCTTGCGATAGGCCGCCGTTTTCGCCCGCAGCTCGTCGTCGCTGAGCGGCTCCAGGTCCTTTTCAAGCGCATTGATCGCCGCAACCTGACCTTCCAGTTGCCTGACGATGCGATCGTTGGTCGTGCCGAAGATTCGCTTGGCGATCCCGCCAAATAGCTTCATGTAAGAATGAACCTCTGGTAACGCCGGCGGCGTTCGACCGCGGACATGCGAAATAAGGCCTGGAATCCGGATTGCAGGCGACTTGACACATAAGCGGCGGTGGCGGGTCTGTCAACGAATGCCGGGGGGCTGGCGGGTTGCAGGCGCGGGTTAACCGCGACCATCCATGGGTTTCCCTTGTGTTCCCGCAACCTTTGCCGGAATATGCCCGGCTAGCCCGACGGGCTTATCCATTGATAAGGAGTCTCCCTGCTATGCCATTTCCGAGGCCCCAGACGCTTTGCGTCGCGGGAATGCTCGCTCTTGCCTGCGGCGCGTCGGCGCCGGCGCTGGCGCAATCAACGGCACCGGCGCAACCGGCCGCAGATGCCGACAGCCGGGAGGCCGAACCTGTCGTGGCCACGGTCAACGGCACGAAGATCTACTACGGCGACGTCCTGCGCGCACGGCAAAGCCTCCCGGCGGAGTATCAGAGCGTGCCGATGGAGATGATCTTCGGGGCTCTGCTTAACCAGCTGGTCGATCAACGTCTGGTGGCGCTGGCGGCGCGCGAGGCCAAGATCGACGAGGATCCGATTGTGCAGGAGCAGCTGCGTGCGCTCGAAGAGCAGGTGCTGCAGCAGGGCTATCTGCGCAAGCAGATCGAACCCGAGCTGACGGTCGAGAAACTGCAGGCCCGCTACGACGCGCAGTACAAGGGCCAAACCGGCGCCGAGGAAGTGCGCGCCCGTCATATCCTGCTGGAGACCGAGGAGAAGGCGCGCGAGGTGCTGGCGGACATCCGCGGCGGCGCCGATTTCGCCGAGGCCGCCAAGACACATTCGACCGGACCGTCGGGGCCCCGCGGCGGCGACCTGGGCTTCTTCCAGGCCGGCCAGATGGTGCCCGAATTCAGCGAGGCCGCGTTCGCCATGCAGGCGGGCGAG
Source organism: Alphaproteobacteria bacterium (assembly GCA_965232515.1). GTDB lineage: Bacteria > Pseudomonadota > Alphaproteobacteria > JANQKO01. Next base: position 5,616,596 of record CBDDPY010000002.1, read on the forward strand.
GTGTCCGACCCGGTGCAGACCCAGTTCGGCTGGCACATCATCAAGGTCGAGGAACGCCGCGCGGCGCCGGCGCCGGCCTTCGAGGAAGTGGCCGATGAGTTGCGCACCGAAGTGCAGCGCGAGGTGGTCGCCAAGGTGGTGAGCGACCTGCGCGAGGGCGCTGAAATCGAGACCTTCACGCCGGAAGGCAATCCGGTCATTCAGCCGTCCGGCGCGCAACCGCCGTCCGGCCAGCAATAGGCGCACAGCGGCCCGCTTGTCGGCGGGCCAACGGGTTAGGTACCATCCGGCGCGTTCGCAGCCGGGGGAATTCGATCGTCCATGCCGAAACTCAAAAAATCACCGCTGGCGCCCAAGCGGTTCCCGAAACTGCCCGATGTCGCCGGTGTCGAGCTGGCCGCCGTCGCCGCGGGCGAACGCTATCGCGGCCGCGATGACGTGATGCTGGCCCGGCTGCCGGCGGGCACGACGGCAGCGGGCGTGTTCACGCAAAGCAGTTTTCCGGGCGCGCCGGTCGACTGGTGCCGGCGGCAGATCGGTCGCGGCCGGGCGCGGGCGCTGCTGGTCAACGCCGGCAACGCCAACGTGTTTACCGGCCGGTCGGGCGCGGAGGCGGTGTCTGACGGGACCGCGGCGGTCGCCGATCTCGTCGGCTGCCAGGCACGGGACGTGTTCGTGGCGTCGACCGGCGTGATCGGCGAGAAGCTGGCGTTTCAGCGGATCCGCAAGGCGATCGGTCGGGCCGGCAAGCAGCTCGGCCGGTCGGACTGGCAGGCGGCGGCGCGGGCGATCATGACGACCGATACCTATCCCAAGGGCAGCGGCCGCACCGCGCGCATCGGCGATACCGAGGTGGCCATTGCCGGCATCGCCAAGGGCAGCGGCATGATCGCGCCCGATATGGCGACGATGCTGGCGTTCGTCTTCACCGATGCGAAGATCCCGGCCGATGTGCTGCAGACACTGCTGGCCGACATCAACCGGCGCAGCTTCAATGCGATCACCGTCGACAGCGACACCTCGACCAGCGACACCGTGCTGCTGTTCGCCACCGGTCAGGCCGGCCGCCACCCGGCCGTCCGCGGCCCGCGCGACCGGCAGCTCGCCGATTTCCGGGCCAGGCTGGAGGAGGTAATGGCCGATCTGGCGCGGCAGATCGTGCGCGACGGCGAGGGCGCCGGTAAGTTCATCGAAATCCGCGTGTCCGGCGCCGCCTCGGCCAAGGCCGCGCGGGCCATCGGCAAATCGATCGCCAACTCGCCGCTGGTGAAGACCGCGATCGCCGGCGAAGACGCCAACTGGGGCCGTATCGTCATGGCCATCGGCAAATCAGGCCAGCGCGCCGACCGGGACCGGCTCGCCATCCGCATCGGCGGTGTGCAGGTGGCCGAAAACGGGTATGTCAGTTCCGGTTACCGCGAGAAGGACGTGGTGCCGCATATGCGGGGCCAGGAGATCGAGATCGACGTCGATGTCGGGGTCGGCAACGGCAAGGCGACGATCTGGACCTGCGACCTGACGCACGGCTATATCGACATCAACGCGGATTACCGCTCCTGATGACGGCGCCGCCGGTGTTGCTGGTCGCGGCGGCGGCGCTGGTCGACGCCGACGGCCGGGTGTTGCTGGCGCAACGGCCGCCCGGCAAGTCCATGGCCGGCCTGTGGGAGTTTCCCGGCGGCAAGGTCGAGCCGGACGAGCTGCCGGAACAAACGCTGATCCGGGAACTGCGCGAGGAACTCGGCATCGACGTCACGGCGAGCTGCCTGGCGCCTTTTACGTTCGCCTCACATACCTATGACGATTTCCACCTGCTGATGCCGCTCTACGTCTGCCGCAAATGGGACGGCATCGTGCAGGGCCGGGAAGGCCAGACATTGAAATGGGTCCGGCCGCGCCAGATGAACGACTACCCCATGCCGCCCGCGGACAAGCCGCTGGTGGCCATGCTGCGTGATCTGCTCTAGCGGTTACTCCGCCAAGCCGAGGGACTTGATGTAGGCGACCAGGTGCTCGATGTCGTCGCGCTCGAAATTGAAGGGTGGCATCGGCGGGTGCGGATCGCTGAGGAAGCCGCGGAGCGCGCCCTCTGACTTGCCGGGATCGCGGGCCAGCGCGGCGAAGGGCGGGCCGGCGTCCGGCGCGACCGTGCCGGCGTTGTCGTCGATCAGGTGACATTCCACGCACCAGCGCTCGGCAATGCGGCGGCCTTCGGCCGCGTCCTGGGCGGTGGCCGGAAAAGCGACAAAGCTGAACGCGATGGCGCCGAAAAGCAGTCTCGAGATCATCATGGTCCCTCTATGTACATCGATACGTGAGATTGCATTGACTGGCATCAAGGCGCGTTGCGTCGGCTGCCGTCAGTCGGAGGCCCGGTCTGGCGCCGCTTTTTCGCCGGCCGAATGCTCCGGCACGCCGAGCGCTTCGGCAAGGCGGCTCTTGGCGCTGCCGGGCCGCAGCGGCTGCTGCTGGCTTTCGTGCGGCGTCCAGGCCGTGAGATAGAGGATCTGGAAGGTGGCCGGCACGCGATTTTCGCCGTCGGCGAATGCGGAGATATAGGCGTCCGCCATCGCCATCACGGTCTGTCGACGCGAAAAACCTTGCCGGCGTTGCCGCACGGCGTTGCTTTCGCCCATGCCGCGCAGCTCGCGCATCAGGGTGAACGGCTCGGCATAGCTGGCGACGATGTCGTCGCTGTCGACGACTGGCAGCGCGAAGCCGGCCCGCTGCAACAGCCCGCCCGCGTCGCGGATGTCGACGAAGGGCGAGACATGCGGGCTGGCCCCTGATTCAAGCGTTGCCTCGGCCGTGAGCCAGGCCTGCCGCAGTTCGGGCAGGCTGCCGCCGCCCAGAATGGCCGCCAGGAACAGGCCGTCGGGTTTCAGGGCGCGGTTGATCTGCACCAACGCGCCCGGCAGGTCGTTCACCCAGTGCAGCGACAGCACGCTGACGACCAGATCGAAACTGTGCGGTCGGAACGGCAGAAATTCCTCGTCCGCGGCCAGCCGGAGATCCCGCCCCCGGTGCAGCATGGCCGGCGACAGGTCCGTCTGCACCAGCCGCTCGATGCCGCCGCGGCCGCCCACGACCTCGGCGAACTGCCCGGTATGGCAGCCGAGATCGAGCGCCGTCGGAAAGTGGCGGGCGACGTCGGCCAGCCGGTCGGCTAGGCGGTCTGCCACCTCCCGAAACAGGAATTCGTGGTGCTCTAACCCGGCGGCGGCGCGGTCGCGGTGACGGCGCACGGTTCCGCGGTCGAAAACCCGCATCGGCTCGTCCATGGCGGAAGAGATTATCGTGCGCCGCGCCGATTTCACAGTGCCGCCACGAACTGCGTTAAAGTCGACCCATGATCGATATCTCGCAGGCCACGGGGGGACTGCGGCGCGGCGCTGGCGTCGTGCTCGACATGCTTCTGCCGCCGCAATGCCTGAATTGCCGGGCGCCCGTGGATCGTCAGGGCGAGCTGTGCGCCGAATGCTGGCAGGCGATCGGCTTTCTGGCCGAGCCTTGCTGCGAGAGCTGCGGTTATCCCTTCGCCTATGACGAAGGCGTGGATGTCGTGTGTGCCGCCTGCCTGGCGTCGCCGCCGGTTTACGATCGGGCGCGGGCCGTAATGGCCTACAACGACGCCAGCCGCCATCTGGTGCTGTCGTTCAAGCATGGCGACCGTCTGGAAGGAGCGCCGTCCTATGGCCGCTGGCTGGAACGCGTCGGGCGGCACCTGCTGGACGAGGCCGATCTGATCGCGCCGGTGCCGCTGCATCGCTGGCGGCTCTTGAAGCGGCGCTACAACCAGGCCGCGCTGATGGCTCAGGCGCTGGCGCGCCGGAGCGGTTTGCCTGCCGTCAACGACCTGCTGCGACGGACCCGACCAACGCCGAGCCAGGGCGGGCGCAGTCCGGCCCAGCGGCGAGCCAACGTCCGCGGCGCTTTCGAGGTGCGTCGGGGCTATCGGGCGCGGCTTGCCGGCCGGCGGGTGCTGCTGATCGACGATGTCATGACGACGGGTGCCACCGTGAACGCGATCGCAACTGTGCTGCGGCGGCATGGCGTCCGTGGTGTCGATGTGCTGACGCTGGCACGGGTTGTGCGGCCGCGGACAACGGCCTAATTATAGACCGACATGTTCAAAATATTCCGACGCCGCACCGCAGAGACCGAGCCGATGTCTAATGTCGTTATGTACACCACCATGTTCTGCCCGTTCTGTTATCGGGCCAAGAAGCTGTTGAACAAGAAGGGCGTCGCGTTTACCGAAATCGACATCGGCGCCGTGCCGGGGGCGCGGGACGAGATGCTGCAGCGCGCCGGCGGCCGGCACACGGTGCCGCAGATCTTCATCGGCGAGACCCATGTCGGCGGCTGCGACGATCTGTTCGCGTTGGAACAGGACAATCGGCTCGACCCGCTGCTGCAGGCGAGCTGACGACCGGGGAAGGAGGCGGAGGATGGCGACGTTTCGGGCGGCCTGTGTACAGGTCAATGCCGGCAACGACATGGACGCCAATCTGACGGCGGCGGGCGATCTGATCCGCCGGGCCGCCGACGCCGGCGCCGATTTCATCACCACGCCCGAAGTGGTGGCGATGATGGAGACCGGCCGCGACAACATCCGCGCCAAGGCCGCCGACGAGCCGAACCACCCGGCGCTGGCCGCGTTCCGGTCGCTCGCGGCGGAAACCGGCAGGTGGCTGCTCGTCGGCTCGCTGACGATCAAGGAAGACGACGGGCCGCTCTACAACCGCTCGTTCCTGCTCGATCCCGAGGGCCGGATCGTGGCGCGCTATGACAAGATCCACATGTTCGACGTCAATCTGCCGAATGGCGTCAGCATCCGGGAATCGAACGCCTACCGGTCGGGCGGCGCGGCCGTGCTGGCGGACCTGACCTGGGCCCGGCTCGGTATGACGATCTGCTACGACCTGCGGTTCCCGTATCTTTATCGCGATCTGGCGCATGCCGGCGCGCAAATCCTGACCATTCCCTCGGCCTTCATGCAGGTCACCGGCGAGGCGCATTGGCATGTGCTGCTTCGCGCCCGGGCCATCGAAACCGGCTGTTTCGTGATCGCGGCGGCCCAGTGCGGCAGACATCCCGGCAACCGGCAGACCTATGGGCATTCGCTGATCATCGCGCCCTGGGGCGAGATCGTCGCCGAAGCCGGCACCGAGCCCGGCGTCGTCACCGCCGACATCGATCTGGCGCTGGTGGAGCAGGCCCGCGGCCGCATACCGGCGCTCGAGCATGACCGAGACTACAGCGCGCCGACGGTCGTCAATTTGGTGGCCGACGCCGCCGAATAGCCGCCTGACGTCTATTCGGGCTCCAGCGTCACCAGGTCGTCGGCCTTGGTGGCGCAAAGCCGTTGCCGTGCCGCGGGCCGAGGCGTCTGCACCAGACCCTGCTCGAAAGCGACGATCTGCAGCACGTCCTCGAAAGCTTCGAGCAATTCATTCGGGCGCAGCAGGAAATCCGGGTTTTTCGGCCGGCCGAAGGCGGCGTTGCCCTCGGCGAAGGTCTCGTAGATCAGTACGCCGCCCGGCGCCAGGCAAGCGGCCAGCAGCGGCAGTATCGGCCGGTAGAGATAGTCGGTGACGACGATGCCGCCAAAGCTGCGGCCGGCGAACGGCCATGGGCCGCCATCCTCCAGGTCGGCCTCGACGATCTCGAGCCTGGTTCGGTCGGTCAGATCGTCGAGGCCGGAGATGTCGATATCGACCGCCGTCACCGGAAAGCCCAGATCCAGAAACAGCTGGCTATGCCGGCCCGCGCCGGCGGCGACGTCCAGCACCGGCAGGTCCGTCGGCGCAAGCGCCGCGAAGCGCGTGACCCAGGCCGAGGGCGGCCGGAGGGCATGTTCGGCGTCGGTCACGAAGGCTCTCCCGCGAACTTGTCGAATGGGTTCAACGGTGCCATTTAAGAAGGTTATGTGATACTCCGGTAGGGGTGATCGACCGGAAATCGGCGGATTCGGAACTGAACAGGCACCGTTGATGATCGTATTCGACCTTCGCTGCGACCAGGAACACGTCTTCGAGGCGTGGTTTCCCGACAGCAAGACCTTTGAGCGGCAGGCGAAGAAGGGTCAGGTCACCTGTCCGGTTTGCGGCGACACGAAGGTCGAAAAGGCCCTGATGGCGCCGAACATCTCGACGGGCCGCAAGAAGGACGCCGAAAAAGAGAAGGCCCAGGCCGCCAAGGTCATGCAGGCGCTGTCGGAAGTCCGCCGACAGGTCGAGGAAAACTGCGATTACGTCGGTCCCCAGTTCGCCGAGGAAGCCCGCAAGATCCACTACGGTGAGACCGACGAGCGCGGCATCTACGGCGAGGCCACGAAGGAAGAATCGAAAGAACTCGCCGACGAAGGCATCGAGGTCGGCGTCATCCCCTGGGTTCCCCGCGCCGACAACTAGCGTTCACCGTCGTTTAAAGTCCAAGCATGTGCGTGGCTATCTGGTTGACTAAGTCATATGACTTAGTTTAATCTCTGGACAATCGCAGAGGCATTATCCATGACGGTTGTCGTAAACGTCCACGAAGCAAAAACCCATCTCTCCCGCCTCTTGCAGCAAGTGGCGGCCGGAGAGGATGTCGTCATTGCCAAGTCAGGCAAGCCCATTGCCCGGCTTGTACCGGCCGAAGAGCGGGCGCCGCGAGAACCCGGTCAATGGAAGGGCAAGGTCACCGATGCCTTTTTCGACCCGTTGCCGTCCGAAGAGCTCGACGCTTGGCAGCAGTGAGGTTCCTGCTCGATACCCATACGCTGCTCTGGTGGTTCTCAAACGACCCCGCTCTTTCGGACACCGTGCGAGCAGCCATCGCCATGCCAGAGAACGAGCCCATTGTCAGCAGTGTGTGCGCTTGGGAAATTGCCACTAAGCATCGCATCGGAAAGTTGCCGGATGCCGAGAACCTACTGACAGATTTCGGTGCCTTGGTTAGGCAAGCACGGTTTTCGACGCTGCCAATCTCGGTCGACCACGCCCTTTCTGCCGGAGCGCTTCCGTGGTCGCACCGGGACCCGTTCGACCGAATGCTGGTGGCGCAAGCGCAAATCGAAGATCTACCGATTGCCACGACGGACGCCGCCATATCCGGCTACGGCATTACCTGTATTTGGTAAGCCGGCTTATGCCGCCACTCTCCGGCCGTAGGCGAGGTAGTTGACGTCGCGGTCGGACGACAGGCGCCAGTCGCGGTTGCGCATATCGAGGCTCATGCCGGTGACATCTTCGAGCGTGATGCCGGCATGGCGCGATCTGCGCACCAGTTCGGCGGGCTTGACGAACTTGCGCCAGTCGTGCGTGCCGCGCGGCAGCCAGCGCAGCACGTATTCTGCGCCGACGATCGCCAGCGCCCAGGCCTTGGGCGTCCGATTGAGCGTCGACAGCAACACGGCGCCGTCGGGTTTCGTCAACTGTGCCAGCGCCGCGAGGAAGACGCCGAGATCGGCGACATGTTCGACCACCTCCATGCTGACCACCGCGTCGAACCGGGCGCCCTCGGCGGCGAGCGCTTCCGCCGTCGTGCAGCGGTAGTCGATCGCCAACCCGGTCTCCTTGGCATGTGCTTGGGCGACGCCGATATTCTCTTGCGCGGCATCGATCCCGACGACATCCGCGCCGAGCCGCGCGAGCGGTTCGCTCAGCAGCCCGCCGCCGCAACCGACATCGACGATCGCAAGGCCCGTGAGTGGCTTGAGTGACGCCGGGTCGCGGTCGAATTGATTGCACAGTTTGTCGCGAATGTAGGCCAGGCGCACCGGGTTCAACCGGTGCAACGGCCGCATCGGGCCGTCGGCGTCCCACCAGGTCTCGGCCAGGGCCGAAAACCTGTCGATCTCAGCCGGGTCGACGCTGGCGTCTTGCGCGTGCGCGGCGGCGTGCGGCATGCCAGTTCTCCGCTTGTCTCGGGCTGTATGTCAGAGTATGTATACGCCGCCTTGCGAGGACAAGGCGTTCAGCAGCATCGCTTGGCGGATTGTTGGGTCGGTATCGTCGCCGACGCCGGAGGAACCTGTATGTCGCGCATCGTGATGAAATTCGGTGGCACGTCCGTCGGCGACATCGCGCGAATCAAGAATGTCGCCGGCCGCATCAAGGCCGAGGTCGAGGCCGGTCACGAGGTCGCGGCCGTGGTCTCGGCCATGGCCGGACAGACCAATCAGCTGATCGACTGGACGCGCGAGACCAGCATGCTGCACGACGCGCGCGAATACGACGCGGTCGTGTCGTCGGGCGAGCAGGTGACCGTGGGGCTGCTGGCGCTGGCCTTGCAGCAGATGGGCGTCAGCGCGCGCTCGTGGCTGGGCTGGCAGGTGCCGATTCGCACCGACGACGTGCACGGCAGCGCCCGCATTCTCGGCATCGAGGCGGACGAGCTGGTCGCCCGGCTGGGGCAGGGCCAAGTGCCGGTCGTGGCTGGATTTCAGGGACTCGGTCCCGACAATCGCATCACCACGCTTGGCCGCGGCGGCACCGACACGACGGCCGTGGCGCTGGCGGCGGCGCTACAGGCAGACCGCTGCGACATCTATACCGACGTCGAGGGCGTGTTCACGGCCGACCCCCGTATTGTGACGCAGGCCCGCAAGCTTGCTAGGATTACCTATGAAGAGATGCTGGAAATGGCATCTCAGGGCGCCAAGGTCTTGCAGACCCGCTCCGTCGAACTAGCCATGAATCACCGGGTTCGGGTGCAGGTGCTGTCAAGCTTCACCGACGCGCCGGGCACCCTTGTTGTTGATGAGGACGAAATCGTGGAACAAGCGGTCGTCAGCGGCATTACCTATTCCAGCGACGAGGCCAAGGTCACCCTGCTCGACGTGGCCGACAGGCCCGGCGTCGCGGCGGCGGTGTTCGGCCCGCTCGCCGACGCCAATATCAACGTCGACATGATCGTGCAGAGCGCCTCGGAAGACGGCGCCAAGACCGATATCACCTTTACCGTGCGCCGGGCCGACCTGGAGCGGACGCTGGAGGAGGTCGCAAAGGTCAAGGACGAGATCGGTCATACGTCACTGATTTCCGACGCCAACGTGGTCAAGGTCTCGGTCATCGGCATCGGCATGCGCAGCCATGCCGGCGTCGCGCAGCAAATGTTCCGGGCGTTGGCCGAGAAAGGCATCAATATCCACGTGATTTCCACCTCCGAGATCAAAATCAGCGTGCTGGTCGACGCCGACTATACGGAACTGGCGGTCCGCACCTTGCACACGGTCTACGGGCTCGACGCAGCCTGAGGGAAATATTGCCGGCCGCGGGGAAGCCGGCGGAATTCTTGGCCCCATACGCTAGGTAGGGCTGGAAGCGACGATGAATGCAATGGCGACCTCCGGGCCGCGGGTGTTGCTGCGGCGACTGCACGATGTCATGGCCGGTCCCGGCGATGTGCAGAGCCGGCTCGACCAGATCGTCCGCTCCATCGCCGCGAACATGGTCGCCGAGGTCTGCTCGGTCTATTTCATGCGCGAGGACGTCCTCGAGCTGGTCGCCACCGAGGGTCTGAACGCCGAGGCGGTTCACAAGACGACGCTGCATATGGGCGAAGGCCTGGTCGGTCTGATCGCCCAGCAGGCCCGTGCCGTGGCCCTGTCGGACGCCCAGTCCCATCCCAACTTCGCCTACCGGCCGGAAACCGGCGAAGAAGTCTATCACTCGCTGATGGGCGTGCCGATCCTGCGCGCCGGCCGCGTGATCGGTGTTCTGGTCGTGCAGAACCGCACCATGCGCGACTACACGGACGAGGAAGTCGAGGCGATGCAGACCATCGCCATGGTATTGGCCGAGATGGCGAACGCGGCGCTGCGGCCGAGCGAGGACGCGCCGGCGCCGGCGCCGGCGTCCGATCTGCCGTTCCGGATCTCCGGCCTGACGTTGAACGAGGGACTGGCGCGCGGCGTCATTGTGCTGCACGAGCCGCTGGTCGTGGTCGAGCAGCACGTGGCCCAGAACATCGAGGTCGAAAAGCAGCGCATGGATCAGGGCCTGGAAGAGCTGCGCACGCAGATCGACGGCCTGTTAAGCAACGCGACGCCGGGCGGCGAGCCGACCGAGATCCTGCAGACCTACCGCATGTTCGCCAACGACCGTGGTTGGATTACCCGACTGTACGAGGCCGTCGAGTCCGGCCTTACGGCCGAAGCGGCGGTCGAGCGCGTGCAGGTCGACACCCGTGCCCGCATGTCCCAGGTCACCGACCCTTTCCTGCGCGAACGGCTGCACGACCTGGAGGACCTGGCGAATCGCCTGCTGCGGCATCTCACCGGACGGGTCGTGACGGCGGCGTTCGAAACACTGCCCGAGGACGCCATTATCGTCGCCCGCAACATGGGACCGGCAGAGCTGCTGGAATACGACCGCGGCCGGCTGCGCGCGCTGCTGCTCGAGGAGGGCACGCCGGCAAGCCATGTGGCGATCGTCGCCCGCGCACTGCAGATCCCGGTCATCGGTTTGCTCGATCGGTTGCTGGACCGGGTCGAGCCCGGCGACACCGCACTAATCGATGCGGATAACGGGCAGGTCTTCGTCCGGCCGAGCGACGACGTCCGCCACGCGTTCGAACAGAACCTGTCCCTGCGCGAAGCCCAAGAGGCGGAATATGCATCGCACCGCGAGGAGCCGGCGACCACGCGCGACGGCACGCAGGTGCGACTGAACATCAACGCCGGCCTGCTCGTCGACCTGCCGCAGCTCGATGAAACCGGCGCCGACGGTATCGGGCTTTATCGTACCGAGTTGCATTTTATGGTACGCGCCAGCCTGCCGAACATCTCGACCCAGGCCGAGTTCTACGGCCGGGTGCTGACCCAGGCAAACGGCCGGCCCGTCGTCTTCCGGACGCTCGATGTCGGCGGCGACAAGGTGCTGCCGTATCTGCGCCGCTACGATGACGAGAACCCGGCCATGGGCTGGCGGGCGATCCGTCTGGCGCTCGATCGTCCTGTGCTGTTGCGTATGCAGCTCCGGGCCCTGATCAAGGCGGCCGCCGGTCACGAGCTGAACGTGATGTTTCCGATGATCGCCGAGGTCGCGGAGTTCGCGGCGGCCAAGGAGTTGCTGGACCGGGAGGTGGCGCGCTGGGCGCGGCTGAACGAACCTCAGCCCTCGCGTATTCGGGTCGGCACCATGCTGGAGGTGCCGAGCCTCGCCTGGCAGTTGCCCGCGCTGCTGCCGATAGTCGATTTCGTTTCGATCGGCAGCAACGATCTGATGCAGTTTCTGTTCGCCAGCGATCGGGGCAATCCACGGCTGTCCGGCCGCTACGACGTGCTCAGCCCGGCCGCCTTGTCGTTCCTGCGCGATGTCGTTCGCCGCTGCGACGACGCCAACGTGGCGGTCAGCCTGTGCGGCGAGGCCGCGGGCCATCCGGTCGACGCGATGGCGTTGATCGGCCTGGGGCTGCGGGACATTTCGATGACGCCTGCCGCGGTCGGTCGCGTCAAGGTCATGGTCCAGAGCCTTGACCTGCCGCCGCTGCAAGATTTTATGGAAACGCTCTACGATTCGCCGCTGCACAGCGTGCGCGATCGGCTGGTTGCCTTCGCGGCGGACCAAAGCGTCGCGATTTGACGCATTGCACTTGGCGGCGGCTTTTGTTTTATATTCAACGCGCTAGTCAGACATCTCGCGCGAGTGGTCCGATCGATATTTCGCCATCGGCGACTATACGAAGTATTAAATATACGGTGCTAACAATACGTTAGAAGCGTGTGTTCGGACTGAGATCCATGGTGCATCGAAAAACGACGTCGCTCGACGACAGTCGGCGTCGGTCGCAGCAGCCATATCTACAGATTGTCGACGACGACCATCTGGGGGCGGGCGATCCTTACGACGGGGTCGGCGCCGACTTGCGCGCCGCGCGGGTGCGCCATGGCTACAGCCTCCAGGAACTGTCCAGCCGCCTGCGAATCCAGCTCGACTATCTCGAGGCGATCGAGGCGGGTCAGTTCGAAGCGCTGCCTGGACCTGCCTACGCGATCGGTTTTCTTCGGTCCTATGCAAATGCGCTCGGTGTCGATGGCGAGGATGTGGTGCTGCGCTTCAAGAGCGAAAGCGCCGTCGTTCCCGGCCAGACCAAGCTGGTATTCCCGACACCGGTGCAGGAAGCGCGCCGGCCCGGCGCCACGGTCGTCGCGGCATCGTTGGCGGTCGCCGTCGCCGGATATGTCGGCTGGGCCTACCTGCAACAGGAGAGCCGCCTGCCGGTTGAACTGATCCCCGAACCGCCGCAGCGCTTGGCGACGGTCCTGGATCAACTGGATCAGCCGCAGACGCCGGCCGAGCCAACGGGCGGGACCTGGGCCGTTTCCCAGCCGTCTGTCGGCGCGAACGCGGCAACGCCGTCCGATCTCGACGGCGGGACGTCGGCCGAGGCGCCGGGGGACGCGCCACAATCGGCCGAGGCGACGGCGCAGGCCGTGGCCGTCGCGGCCGAAGCCGAACGCGACGCGGCCGCGACGCAATCGTCGGATCCGGAGGTCGTCGAAGGCGACGCCGACCGCTCGGCCGCGCCGGCGGTCGAGGCGCCGGCAACGGATATCGCGATGGTCGAAAGCTCGGCCGCCGAGGAGACGGTTGCCGATGAGGCGGCTGTCGATGACTCGCCGTCGAACGAGGCGGTCACGAGCGCCTCGCCGGCCGTTGACAACGACGGCCAGGAGCAGATCGTGGCGAACGCCCGGGTTGCGGTGGAAACGCCGGAACCGGCTGTCGAAGCCGAGGACGAGAGCATGCGGCCGGACCTGCCGGCGACGGCGTCCTTTTCGGCCCCGCCGTCGGCCACGTCGGTCCCGGCCTCTGAGGATGCGCCCGCCGACGATGCGCCCACCGCGGACGCCAACGTGCCCGAGCAGCCGGCGTTCGACACGGCCATGGTTCTGCCGGAGCCGCCGGTGCTGCCGGCCGCGCCCGACGTCGAGGCGCCGGCTTCCGATCTCGGGGGCCCACCTAACATTCCGACGTCCGTGACGGCGACCGAGAGCTATGTGCCGCAGGTCTTCGGATCGGCCAATCGCGACGCGCGCGTTGTCGTCCGGGCCAAGGCCGATGCCTGGGTCCAGGTGCAGGGCGCCAACAATGAGCTGCTGCTGACCCGTATCCTGCGGGCGGGCGACACCTATATGGCGCCGGACCGGTCCGATCTGACGCTGATGACCGGCAATGCCGGCGCGCTGGAAGCCATCGTCGACGGGGCGCTTGTCGGCGCGCTGGGGCCCGAAGGCCAGGTGCGGCGCGATATCTCGCTCGACGCCGACAAGTTGCTCGGCGCGGCAAGCGGCAGCGGCTGACCGGCGGTCCATGACACGGCAAGGCCGTCCGGCGGGTCGGCCTTGATCTTCTTCGCGGAAAGCAACATGTTAGGCGGGAATTTCAGCCGCCGCCGACATTAACTTTCTGCGCAAGCGCAATTCGCATGAGCGTTCGACCCTATCGCGACATTCAGCGGCGCAAATGCCGCCAGATCTTCGTCGGCGACGTGCCGGTCGGCGGCGATGCGCCGATCACCGTCCAGTCGATGACCAACACCGATACGACGGATGTCGCGGCGACCGTGGCCCAGGTGCTGGCGCTGGAGGAAGCCGGCGCTGATATCGTCCGTGTTTCCTGTCCGGACGAGGCGTCGGCCCGGGCGCTGAAGGACATCATCCGGGCGGTCAACGTGCCGATCGTCGCGGACATCCATTTTCACTACAAGCGCGCCATCGAGGCGGCGGAGAGCGGGGCGGCCTGCCTGCGCATCAACCCGGGCAATATCGGCTCCGACGAGCGGGTGCGCGAGGTCGTGCGTGCGGCGAACCAGCATGGCTGTTCGATGCGGATCGGCGTCAACGCCGGCAGCCTCGAGCGCGAGTTGTTGGAGAAGTACGGCGAGCCGTGCCCCGAGGCGCTGATCGAGAGCGCGCTGAACCACGCGCGCATCCTCGAGGACAACGATTTCTTCAATTTCAAGATCAGCGTCAAGGCGTCGGACGTCTTCCTGGCCGTCGCCGCCTATCAGGGCCTGGCCGAGGCCTGCGACTATCCGCTGCACCTGGGCATCACCGAGGCTGGCGGCCTGCGCGGCGGCACCGTCAAGTCGTCGATCGGCATGGGCATGCTGCTCTGGTCCGGCATCGGCGACACGATCCGCGTCTCGCTTTCGGCCGATCCGGTCGAGGAAGTGCATGTCGGCTACGAGATGTTGAAGTCGCTTGGGCTGCGTCGGCGCGGGGTCAACATCGTCTCCTGCCCGTCCTGCGCGCGGCAGGCCTTTGACGTGATCAAGACCGTCGAGATCCTGGAAGAACGGCTGGCGCATATCTCCACGCCGATCACGCTGTCGGTGCTCGGTTGCGTCGTCAACGGCCCGGGCGAGGCCCGCGAGACCGATATCGGCCTGACCGGTGGCGGCAACGGCAACCATATGGTTTATCTGAACGGCGTTACCGACCATCGGATCAACGAGGATGTCGGCCTGGTCGATCACATCGTCCAGCTCGTCGAGGCCAAGGCGGCCGAGATCGAGGCCGAACGCGCCGCCGCCGAGAAGCACACGACGGCCGTCGCCGCCGCCGAATAACCCCAGGAGACCGACAGTGCCCCCCTTGCAGCCGGTTCGCGGCACGCACGATATCGTCGGCGAGGACGGCCGGCGTCACGCGCACGTGGTGGCGACGGCGCGTGCCATCGCCAAGCGCTATGGCTGCGTCGACATTGCGACGCCGATCTTCGAGTTCACGCCGATCTTCGCGCGGACCATGGGCGAGAGCTCCGATGTCGTCCGCAAGGAGATGTATACGTTCACCGACCGCGGCGGCGACGAGATCACGCTGCGGCCGGAATATACGGCCGGCATCTGCCGGGCCGTGATCTCGGGCGGCATGCAACAGCACCTGCCCTTGAAGTTCTTCGCCCATGGCCCGATGTTCCGGTACGAGCGGCCACAAAAGGGCCGCCAGCGCCAGTTTCATCAGATCGATGCCGAGATCATCGGCGTCGCCGAGCCGCAGGCCGATATCGAGGTCATCGCGCTGGGCGCCGATATCCTGGACGCGCTCGGCGTGTTGGACAAATGCACGCTGGAGCTCAATACCCTCGGTGACCCGGAGAGCCGGCATGCGTACCGCGATGCCCTGGTCGCCTATTTCAACGACTTCCGGGCAAAGCTGTCGGACGACAGCCGCGACCGGCTGGAGCGCAATCCGCTGCGTATCCTGGATGCCAAGGACCCCGGCGACCGCGCCATCGTCGCCGAGGCACCGCTGATGCAGGATTATCTCAATCCCCAGTCGGCGGACTTCTTCGCCAAGGTTCTGGCCGGATTGGAGGCGCTGGGCATCGCCTATCACCGGAACGAGCGCCTGGTGCGGGGGCTGGATTACTACACCCACACGGCGTTCGAGTTCGTCACCGAGGCGTTGGGCGCGCAGGGCGCCGTCATCGCCGGTGGGCGCTACGATGGCCTGATCGAGACGCTGGGCGGCCCGCCAACACCGGGGATCGGCTGGGCCGGCGGCATCGAGCGTCTGGCCATGCTGGCCGACGATCCGGGCGAACAGGTACGGCCGATCGCCATCGTGCCGGTCGGCGAGGCGGCCGCGGGCGTCGCCCTGAAACTGGCCCACGACCTGCGGCAGGCCGGCTTTCACGTCGAGCACGGCTATCGCGGCAAGGTCGGCCAGCGCCTGAAGCGCGCCGACCGTCTGCAGGCCTGCGCCGCGCTGCTGCTGGGCGACGACGAACTGGCCAAGGATGTGGTGACGCTGCGCGATCTGGACAGCGGCGAGCAGTCTGAGATACCGATGGTGGATCTGGTCGCGCGGCTGGACGCCTATCGTCAGACCTTGGAATAGATTCCGGCCAAGCCGGCAAATGAAAGAACCGGGACGACAGCGTCCCTGACGGAGGAAGTGTTGGTTTCGAACGAGCAGATCGACCGGATCCTCGCTCGCGCCAAAGAACTCGAACATCTGATGGCGCAGGGCGATGCCGAGCCCGACGCCTATGTCGCCATGTCGAAGGAATATGCCGAGCTGGCGCCCATCGCCAAGGGCGCGGCGGAGCTGCGTGCCGTACAGGACGAGCTGGACGATCTCGAGGCGTTGCTCGCCGACGCCGAGACCGACGACGAGATGCGGCAGCTGGCCGAGGCCGAGCGGGCCGAGCTACAGGCGCGGGCCCCCGAGCTCGGCCGGCAGCTGCAGATCCTGCTGTTGCCGAAAGACGCCGCCGACGACAAGAGCGCCATTCTCGAGGTAAGGGCCGGCACCGGCGGCGAGGAGGCGGCGCTGTTCGCGGGCGACCTGTTCCGGATGTACCAGCGCTATGCCGAGCTGCATGGCTGGAAGTTCGAGCTGCTGAGCCTGAGCGAGACCGACCTCGGGGGCTTGAAGGAGGCGGCGGCGTCGATCAGCGGCAAGGGCGTCTTCGCCCGACTGAAGTTCGAATCCGGCGTGCACCGCGTGCAGCGCGTGCCCGAGACCGAGTCCGGCGGCCGTATCCATACCAGCGCCGCCACGGTCGCCGTGCTGCCGGAAGCCGAGGAAATCGACGTCGATATCGAGGAAAAGGACCTGCGCATCGACACCTTCCGGGCCCAGGGCGCCGGCGGCCAGCACGTCAACACCACCGACAGCGCCATCCGGATCACCCACATGCCGACCGGCTTCGTCGTCAGCTGTCAGGACGAGAAATCGCAGCACAAGAACAAGGCCAAGGCGATGAAGATCCTGCGCGCCAAGCTGTACGATTTTCAGCGCGAGGCCCAGGACGCCGAGCGGGCCGCCGACCGGCGCGACCAGGTCGGCTCCGGCGACCGCTCCGAACGTGTCCGCACGTACAATTTCCCGCAAGGCCGGGTCACCGACCATCGCGTCAATCTGACGCTCTACAAGCTCGACAAGATGATGACGGGCGAGGCCGCGGACGAGATCATCGATGCGCTCATCGCCGACGATCAGGCCCGGCATCTGGCCGCCATGGAGGCGTCGTGACGACGGCCGCCTTGGCAGCGGCCGAGAGGGCGCTGCGGTCGTCCGGCATTGTCGAGCCGCGCCTCGATGCGCAGGTCCTGCTCGCCAGCGTGCTGGGCGTGGACCGCGCGGCGCTTTATTCCCGTGGCGACCGGTGCCTGACGGACGCCGAACTGGCCGCCTTCGAAGCACTGATTGCCCGTCGGCAAGACCGCGTGCCGGTCTCCCGGCTGCTTGGGCGGCGGGAGTTCTGGAGCCTGGAGTTCGCGATCACCGACGACGTGCTCGACCCGCGGCCCGACAGCGAGACGTTGGTCGAGGCGACGCTTGCCGGCATCCCGGACCGCGAGGCGGCGTTGCGGCTGGTCGACCTCGGCACGGGTTCGGGATGTCTGCTGCTGGCGCTGTTGTCCGAGCTGCCGGCGGCGTTCGGCGTCGGCGTCGACCTCAGCCCCGCGGCGGCGCGGGTGGCGGCCCGGAACGCCGTGACCCTGGGCATGGCCGGTCGCGCCGCCTTCGCCGTCGGCGACTGGCTGACCATGCTGCAGGGCCGGTTCGACCTTATTGTCGGCAATCCGCCCTATATCGCCGACGGCGAGATCGACGGCCTCGCGCCGGAGGTGGCGTGTGGCGACCCGCGCCTGGCGCTGGCCGGCGGCGCCGACGGACTGGCCGCCTACCGCGCCATCGCGCCGCAGGCCGCGGCCGCGCTCGAGCCGGGTGGGCGGCTGGTGCTCGAATGCGGGGCCGGGCAGGCGGGCGCCGTCGCCGACATCCTGGCTGCGGCCGGGTTTATGGACCTCGAAACCGGCCGGGATCTGGGCGGGATCGATCGTTGCCTCACTGCAATCAACCGCCGGTAAAACTCCGGTGGGCGGAAAAAAGGGGTTGGCTTATCTACTCCCAGAGGCTAGGGTCAAATCACTGCACCGCAGCAATGATGCGTTGGCAGCGACGGTCAGGAAACCCGTTGCAGCCCGAGAGCATCTCCGACAAGTCATCGAGCCAAATCCGGCGCCTAGCGGAACGCTTTGTCGGCGATTTGGTCGAGATTGCACAAGACAACCGAAACTGACAACGACCACGTAGAAAACGCATGAGACAGAGTGCACCTCAGAAACGGGGGCGCGGACGCTCCGGTGGTGGCAACAGACGCAATTACGGCGGAAACCCGGGAAACCGCTCGTTCGACAGCAGCGGGCCCGACGTCAAGATCCGCGGCACCGCGTCGCATATCTACGACAAATACCAATCGCTGGCGCGCGACGCCCTGGTCTCAGGCGACCGGATCGCGTCGGAAAACTATCTCCAACATGCCGAGCACTACTATCGGTTGTTGAACGCGCAGAACCAGCAGAATCAGCAAAACCAACAAAACCAGCAGAACCAGCAAAACGCGCCGCAGCAGAGCAACGGCCAACACCAGCCGAACGCTCAGCAGGCAGGCCAGCCTGGTCCGCAGGCTGACGGCCAGCCGGCGCCGCCCGCGCCGGGCGGCGGTGACGGCCGCAAGAACGGCCAGGCCGCGTCGCCGGCCGAGCCGCAGCCGACCGAGCAGGCGAGCCAGCCCGCTCAGCCGGCCGAAATGCGCACGGTC
The DNA here is from genome assembly GCA_965232515.1 of Alphaproteobacteria bacterium. Lineage (GTDB taxonomy): Bacteria > Pseudomonadota > Alphaproteobacteria > JANQKO01. The sequence goes on from CBDDPY010000002.1 coordinate 5,635,150, forward strand.
GAGCCACAGCCGGCCGCCGCGCCGACCGGATTTGGCGATGGTCCCGTGCCGGCGGCAATCGCGACGCCCGCCGCGCCGAAGCCAGCCGCGGCGAAGCCTGCCGAACCGGCGGCCGACGCACCGGCCGAGCCGGCGCCGCCGCGCCGCCGTCGCAAGCCGGCCGCGCGCACCGAAACCGCCGAGCCGCCGGAGCCGGCCGAGGACCCGAGTTCGGCCAACGCCTGACCGGGGACGGGCAGGCGCTGGCCTGCCCGGGTTCCTATTTCATTGAGATCTCGATCTCGTCGCCGACGGCGATCGCGCCGCCCGTGACGACCTTGGCGTAGATGCCCATGTCGACGTGGCCGTAGCCCCGTTGCAGCGCCTTCGGCAGATGCAGATCGCGCGCGCCGGTCGTCGGATCGACATCGATCGCCGCGCAGCGTTCGATGCGGTCCAGCCCCTGTAGCCGGACCGGTCCGTCAGCGCCCGAAATCACGATCTCGCGGCCACACCATTCGAACTCGACCCAGGGCGCGCCGGCATCGACATAGAGATTGCCGCGAAACCGCAGCGGGTCGATGGCCGCGCCGGCGATGCGCTCCAGGTCCCGCACGCTCGCCAGATTGATCAGCGACAGGCACTTGATCGGCACGTCGCTGAAGCTGTGGCCGGGCGCCTGCACCAGACGCGGGCTGCCGCGCACCGCGTCGGCCATATAGGCGGCGAAGAATTGCTCGATCAGACGCCGGCCGACCGGCTGGTCGACCTGCCCCTTGGCCACCTGCTTGCCGTCGCGAACGATTGTCAGCTCGCGGCTATCCTCGTCGAAGCGCGTGGTCAGGGTCGCCAGCTTCTCGTTCTGCATCAGGTTCAGAAACTTGCGCTTCGACAGGTGCTGCGGATGGGCGGGGTCGAAATCGGTCGACCCGTGCGCCAGCGCGAACGCCCGGTCCAGCTGCAGACCCTCGCCGGCGCTCAGTGTCGTGCGGGTCACTGCTTCCGGGCTGAGCGACTTCACGGGATAGCGGTAAATGGCCTCGATCGCGGTCATGGGCGTTCCGGGGGCTGGCGAAAACGGCGGCGATATTGCGCATAACGTCGGACCGATGACAATGGTCGGGAAAGACTTGTGTGGTAGATCGGCAACACCATCTATGGATTGGGTGCTGGTTGCTTCCAAGGAGGATCGGCGTCCGCGTAGCCAAAGGCGATTTCCGGCAGTCCGTGATGGAGGTCGGGGACGTGCTTAAGAAAGGTTAACCATGGATTTCGAACGCTACACCGAACGGAGCCGTGGCTTCGTCCAGGCTGCCCAAACGCTGGCCCAGCGCACGGGCCATCAGCAACTGACCCCGCAACATCTGCTCAAGGTCCTGCTCGACGACGAGGAGGGGCTGGCGGCGAATTTGATCCGGGCGGCCGGCGGCCGGCCCGAAGCGGCGCTGAGCGCGGTCGAGCAGAAGCTGGCGGCCCTGCCCAAGGTCGAGGGCCCCGGCGCCGGGCAGCTCTATCTCGCCACGGAGACCGCGAAACTGTTCGAATCGGCCGAGACGCTGGCCGAGAAGGCGGGCGACAAGTTCGTCACCGCCGAGCGTCTGCTGTTGGCGCTGGCCATGGCGACCGGCACGCCGGCGGCCGATATCCTGAAAGAGGCCGGCGTCACGCCGCAGTCGCTGAACGCCGCCATCAACGACCTGCGCAAGGGCCGCACGGCCGACAGCGCCACGGCCGAGAATGCCTATGACGCGCTGAAGCGCTATGCCCGCGATCTGACTGCGGCGGCGCGCGACGGCAAGCTCGACCCGGTCATCGGCCGCGACGAGGAGATCCGGCGCACCGTCCAGGTGCTGTCCCGGCGCACCAAGAACAATCCTGTGCTGATCGGCGAACCCGGCGTCGGCAAGACCGCCATCGTCGAGGGGCTGGCTCATCGCATTATCAACGGCGACGTGCCCGAGAGCCTGAAGAACAAGCGCCTGATGGTGCTCGACCTCGGCGCGCTGGTCGCCGGCGCCAAGTTCCGCGGCGAGTTCGAGGAGCGGCTCAAGGCCGTGCTGGCCGAGATCGAGTCGGCCGCCGGCGAGATCGTGCTGTTCATCGACGAGCTGCACACGCTGGTCGGCGCCGGCGCGGCCGAGGGGTCCATGGACGCGTCCAACCTGCTGAAGCCGGCGCTGGCGCGCGGCGAGCTGCACTGTGTCGGCGCCACTACGCTCGACGAATACCGCAAGCATATCGAGAAGGACGCGGCGCTCGCCCGGCGCTTCCAGCCGGTCTTCGTCGCCGAGCCGACGGTCGAGGACACGATCTCGATCCTGCGCGGCCTGAAGGAGAAGTACGAGCTGCACCACGGCGTCACGATCACGGATACCGCGCTGGTCTCTGCCGCGACGCTATCCAACCGCTACATCACCGACCGGTTCCTGCCCGACAAGGCGATCGACCTGGTCGACGAGGCGGCGAGCCGGCTGCGCATGGAGGTCGATTCCAAGCCCGAGGAGATCGACGAGCTCGATCGCCGCATCATCCAGCTGAAGATCGAGCGCGAGGCGCTGAAGAAGGAGAACGACCGCGGTTCGCGCGAGCGGCTGGAGAAGCTCGAGAAAGAGCTGGCGGAGTTCGAGCAGCAGGCGGCCGCGCTGACCGCCACCTGGCAGGCCGAGAAGGACAAGCTGTCTTCGGCCCAGGAGGTGAAGGAGAAACTCGACCAGGCTCGCATGGAGATGGAGCACGCGCAGCGCAACGGCGACCTGACGCGGGCGAGCGAGCTGTCCTACGGCGTCATTCCCGAGTTGATGAAACAGCTCGAGACGGCGGAAGGCGCCTGCGCGCCGGCCATGCTGCGCGAGGCGGTCAGCGACAACGACATCGCTGCCGTGGTCTCGCGCTGGACCGGCGTGCCGGTCGACAAGATGCTGGCCGGCGAGCGTGAGAAGCTGCTCGAGATGGAGGCGCAGCTGCGCGAGCGCGTGATCGGCCAGGACGACGCGCTGATCGCCGTCGCCAACGCCGTGCGCCGCAGCCGCGCCGGCTTACAGGATCCGTCGCGTCCCATCGGTTCGTTCCTGTTCCTCGGCCCCACCGGCGTCGGCAAGACCGAGCTGACCAAGGCGCTGGCCGAGTTCCTGTTCGATGACGAGCACGCCATGGTCCGCATCGACATGTCGGAATACATGGAGAAGCACGCCGTCGCCCGGCTGATCGGCGCGCCGCCCGGCTATGTCGGTTACGAGGAGGGCGGGGCGCTCACCGAAGCGGTGCGGCGCCGTCCCTATCAGGTCGTCCTGTTCGACGAAATCGAGAAGGCGCACCACGACGTCTTCAACGTGCTGCTGCAGGTGCTGGACGACGGTCGCTTGACCGACGGCCAGGGCCGCACCGTCGATTTCTCCAACACCATCATCGTCATGACCTCGAACCTCGGTTCCGAGTTCCTGGCGGCGCTGGAGGAGGGGCAGGATTCGACGGCCGCGCGCGAGCAGGTGATGGCGGCGGTGCAGTCCCACTTCCGGCCCGAGTTCCTCAACCGGCTGGACGAGATGATCCTGTTCCACCGCTTGCAGCCGGCGCATATGGACGGCATCGTCGAGATCCAGCTCAGGCATCTGCGCGGCCTCCTGGCCGACCGCAAGATCACGCTGGAGCTGGACGACGCGGCCGGCGCCTGGCTCGCCAAGGCCGGTTACGATCCGGTCTACGGCGCCCGGCCGCTGAAGCGGGTGATCCAGCGCCAGCTGCAGAACCCGCTGGCCTCGTTGATCCTCGAGGGCGCCGTGGCCGAGGGCGACGTCGTGCACGTCTCGGCCGCCGACGACGGCCTGACCATCAACGACCGCCTGGTCGAAGCGGCGTAGCGGCGGATTGACCGAAAGATCTCGGTAGTCGCGGTCTGGACGGCTTTCCGTTCAGGCCGCGACTGCGGCCCGCCGGCTTATCCGGCGCGCCCGCGCAGGCGCGGACCGAAAGGTCCGCTTGCCGTGAGCGAAAAAACCGACGTCAGTCCGACTGCGCGAACTGTCGCGTGACCGACGCCAGGGCCATCTCGCGCTCGATGTTGGCGCGGGCCATGTTGAAGGCGACGAGCTCGGCGCCCTTCAGCTTCTTGCCGCTCGGCAGCTTCAGCGTCAGCGGGTTCACCTGCTTGCCGCCGCGATGCACTTCGTAGTGCAAGTGCGGGCCGGTCGAGCGGCCGGTGCTGCCGACATAGCCGATCACATCGCCCTGCTGCACCCGCTTGCCGCGCTTCAGGCCGCGGGCGTATTTCGACAGATGGGCGTAAGCCGTCTTGTAGGTGCTGTTGTGGCGGATGCGGATGTATTTGCCGTAGGTGCCCTTGCGGCCGACATAGTCGATCACGCCGTTGCCGGCGGCCATTATCGGCGTGCCGGTCGGCGCGGCGAAGTCGACGCCGCGATGCATGCGCGAATAGCCCAGGATCGGATGCTTGCGCATACCATAGCGCGATGACAGGCGCGCACCGTTGATCGGCGTCTTCATCAGCGCCTTGCGCACGCTCTCGCCGTTTTCGTTGAAGTAGTCGACAAAGCCATCGGCGGTCTCGAAGCGGTAAAGCCTGAGCGCCGTGCCCTGGATGCTGAGGCGGGCATAGCGGATGGGCCCGTATTTGACGGCCGCGCCCTCGGCGTCGTGGAAGCTGTCGAAGAACAGTTCGAACGAATCGCCGGGATGGATGTCGCGCTGGAAGTCGACGTCGAAGCCGTAGAGCTGCGCCAGTTCCGACAGCACCGGCAGCGGCACGCCGGCGCGTTTCGCCGCCATGTAGAGATTGTCGTCGATGGTGCCGGTGGCCCGTTGCGCCTGCTGCGCAAGTTCCTTCTTGATCGCTTCCGCCGCGAAGCCGCCGTTGTC